>DASRXQ010000031.1:0-285463 GCA_035654115.1 Saprospiraceae bacterium | reverse complement strand
TACAGGTGAGCCTATCGTCAATGATGATGCATGTAGCCTGATCGGTGTAGCATTTGAAGATCAGCGATTTGACTTTGTAGATGGAGCATGCTTCAAGATCTTACGTACATGGTCGATCATCGACTGGTGCCAGTACAATCCTTTAACAGGAGAAGGCCTATGGCATTTTATACAGGTGATCAAGGTACACGACAACGAAGGACCAGAATTCCTGAATTGCCCAACCGGACCAGTAACCTTGTGTGTTGCTGACGAAGGCGTATCATTGCCAAACAACAACCAGGCATTCCTTGGACACGACAATCCATTATCATCAAGCTGCAGTGTTCATTTGAACCTGTGCCAGACAGTACATGAAACATGTAGCGACATTGTAAACTATGATGTGAAACTGTTCATGTTCAACGGAGATGAGTTCATCTATGTTAAACCATTGACATCGATAGCTACTGATTCAAGCCACAATGCAGATCTTTGTTTTGATACAAGGACAAATGCAAGCCAGGTGATCCGTAACAACGGTATACCATACAACAGCCCATTCTGCGGAGACTATCACAGAATATTGTGGAGTGCAGAAGATGGTTGCGGAAACTGGAGCCATTGCGAATACCTGTTACGTCTGGAAGATTGCAAACAGCCATCACCAGTATGTATCAACGGATTGAGCACAGTAGTTATGCCATTCGGAGGCCAGGTAACTATCTGGGCTAAAGACTTCAATGCATCAAGCTTTGATGATTGTACAGCAGAAGAAGATTTATTGTACAGCTTTAGCGGTGATAGTTATACACCAAGCTTCACATACACATGCGACAATGTACCAGCATTCGGTGTTGAGTTGAGTGTGAATATCTGGGTAGCAGACGGAGGAACAGATGATAATTGTAACGGACAGATCAGTTGGAGTGAGCGGAATAAAGATTTCTGCACAACCACCATCGTGATCACTGATAATGCTAATGTTTGTGATACTGATACAACAGGAAGCATACTGGCAGGAGAAATTCTGACAGAAGATGTACAGGCTGTTGAGAAGGTAGCAGTTACATTGACAAGTCCTGGTCATGTATTCCCAACCTACGTAACAGTAGAAAATGGTAAATACAACTTTACTGGTATCATCATACCAGAAAACTACACACTGAACGCTGATCGTAATGATGCACACAGAAATGGTGTATCTACACTAGACTTAGTACGTATACAGAAGCATTTGTTAGGCATTGAAGCATTATCAACTCCTTATGACTTGATTGCTGCTGATGCTAACAATAGCCAGAGTGTAAGTGCAATTGACCTTGTGGAATTACGTAAGCTGATCCTGGGTATCTACACAGAACTTCCTGCTAACAAGAGCTGGAGATTCGTAGACAAAGCATTCCAGTTTGCTGATCCTACACATCCATGGCCATTTGATGAAGTGATTGACGTTGTCAATATGAGTGCAAATCAATATGACAAGGATTTTGTAGCGATTAAGATCGGTGATGTAAACAATACAGTTCAGGCAAATGCCACACAGGTATTGCCAAGAAGTGAAAAGGGTGTAGTAAGCTTCGTAACTCTTGACCGCACAGTGACTACCGGTGAAATGGTAGATCTGGCGATCACTTCAGCTGATTTTGCAGCTATCGAAGGCTACCAGTTTACACTGCAGACACAAGGACTTGAATTCCGTGGAGTAGAATCTGGAATCATTAACATGAGTGATGACAACATGGGTGTATTTGGTAGCACGTTAACAGCGAGCTGGCATAAGGTAGGTGGCTTAAGCGCTGCTGCATCTGATGTATTGTTCACACTTAAGTTCCAGGCTACAGCTCCGGGTAAAGTAAGCTCAATGATTGCTCTGAATTCGAAAGAAACACAGGCAGAAGCTTATAATACTATGGATGATATCAAGAGCTTGAAGCTGACTTTCCGTGGTGCTCAGCATGGAGCAGAGTTCGCACTGTATCAGAACGAACCAAATCCATTCAAGGGTAACACAGTGATCGGCTACGACCTGCCATCTGCAGGAAATGTAACCCTGACACTATTTGATGTAACAGGAAAAGTACTATTAACACAGGATCAGGCTTCTGTAAAGGGATATAACACAATATCCGTGAGCAGCAAAGAGATTCCTTCAGTAGGAGTACTTTACTACAGGCTCGACGCTAACGAGTACACAGCAACTAAGAAGATGGTAATCATCGAGTAAGAAGCTGAAATAGCGACGGGTTTATAGAAATATAAATCGGTTTTTGGGATGGCCTCTCTCCAATTCGTTGGAGGGAGGCTTTTCTTTTGAGGTTATGAGCAAATCTTCATTCCTTATTACAAGCTCTTCATATCCTGACAGTTATCTCTGAAATCATCCCGCCATCACAAGTATCTGGGCACAGAAGTAATTATGGTTAATGAATCATTTAGTTGGCCAGACACTAAAATCTTCCTTAATCAGAGTCCAATTCCCGATTTAAAGCTCAGTGGTGAAATGTTTTAGGGTGTGATTTTGTCTTTAGATTCCCATCATTATATAGTTATATCATTGAATATAAATGCATAAAACATTATTTAATAATATATATGTTAAGATAATATTGAAAAAAATAATATCGACTATTGGTATTGATAATATATTACATATATTTGTAATGTGTATTGAGTTAAAAATCTGTGCATATCAATTTATAAAAAATCATAATATGTAAATTGTCCCATCCCAAAGACTTGCTCCCAAAGCAGTAACAAAGTTTGATTAACCCAAATAGTCTCTTATGGAAAAACTAGCTACCTCTGGTTTTAAAGGATATTTTTTCCTGGTGCTCAGTATTGTTATGGCATTAAGCATCACGATGCCTACCGGCATACGTGCTCAGGGTTGTATTATGGTCTGTCCTCCTACCAGTCCTCCGGTTCCGATTTCTCTTTCATCTGACTGCAGTGATATTCTTACATATAACATCATAGGTGTTTTTGTAAGTGGTTGCTCAGGTCCGATTGATGTCCAGATCATCGATAATGGAATTCCTATTGGCAATGTTATCGATACCAGCATGATAGGGCAAACCTTTATGGTCATAGTCAGCAATCCTTCTTCAGGCCAATCCTGCATGACCTTTATTATGGTTGTTGATAAGCAGGCCCCCATAGTGGATTGTCCCGATGATGTCACCCTTGCCTGTAATACAGACCTTTCAGAATATTTAGGATTAACAGAGGCTGATATTTCAGATTGTTCAGCTATCCAATCCATATTCAGAGATGATGTATTAATATCTTCAGGAAATTGCACCGGTAATATTATTTCTCAGTATGAAAGAACTTACATCGTGGTGGATGTATATAATAATGCCACTACCTGCGAACAATTAATTTCACTTGCAAAAGCTGATTTAGTTGATGTTGTCTTTCCACCTGATCTTACCGGAGTCAATGCACTTTCCTGTTTTCCTTCACCCAATACAACTCCAGCAAATACGGGCTACCCAACAGTCGAAGGAGAAAATGTACTCAATGGTACATTTTGTAATCTAATTTCTCTTTCGTCTGATATCACTGTTGCGGTTTGCTCGGGTTCTTATAAGATTTTCAGAACCTGGACAGTTTACGATTGGTGCGCTAATAATATTTTCGTGGATTCTGTCCAGGTCATTGAAATCGTAGATAGAACCCCACCTGTTGTCAATGCCCCGGCCGATCTTACGGCTTCCACAGGCTCAAGTGAGTGTAGCGCTGACGTTATTTTACCTCCAGCCCTGATCACTGAGGATTGTTCAACGTCATGGACTGTCCGGACAGAAGGACCATTTGGAACCATGTTTACAAACGGAGGACTAGTTTCAAATCTCCCGGTTGGTGTACACAGAATAATTTATAAAGCAACGAATGATTGCGGTCTTGAAGGTGTAGATACAATGTTTGTATCTGTTCTGGACCTTGCACCACCTAGCCCGGTATGTAATCAAAGTCTGAATATCCCAGTAAATAATTTTGGAACCACACTGATTCCTGCATCGACATTTGATGCAGCCAGCTATGATAATTGTGGCCCTGTTTATTTTAAAGTAAAAAGAATGACTACTCAGGCCGGATCCTCCTGTCAGAATCCAGGAAATCCAGGCAACGCTTTTGATGACTTTGTTCAATTTTGCTGTGCAGATATTGCTCATAATCCGATCAGAATTATTTTACGTGTTTATGATTCACCACCTGTACCGGGTCCCGTCTCAGATACATATTTAACAGGTCACTTTAATGATTGCATGGTACAGGTAGAAGTTCAGGATAAGTTGCCACCATCGATTATTTGCCCCAACAATCTGACTATTAGTTGCCAGTTTCCATATACTGCCGGTAACCTTGGTGTTTTTGGAGATGTAGAATTAAATGAGGCAGACCGGGATCAAATCTGTATTGATGATCCGGGTGACGGCCTTCCGGGAATCCAATGTGTAGGCCTGGATGGATTAGCCCTGGACAATTGCGGAGTCACTGTAACTTCCACGGCAAGTATAACCGTAAATAATTGTGGTGCCGGATCTATAGTAAGAACTTTCATTGCCACTGATGATGGTGGCAGACAATCTTCATGTCAACAGGTCATCACCATCATCAATTATGATCCATTTAGTCTTTCAGATATTACATGGCCATCAGACCTCATTACCACTGATATCTGTGAACTGGATTCATTGGATCCGGAGGATTTAGCAGCGCCTTATAATGCTCCATTCTTTATTGAAGAGCAGTGTGATCTCATAGGTGTAAGTTACGATGATGATGTTTTTGCATTTGCCCAGGATCAGCCTTGTTTCAAGATATTACGAACATGGACGGTCATAGATTGGTGTCAATTAAATACACCTTCCGGAGGCATATGGACACATCTGCAGGTTATCAAAGTCACGAATAATGTACCTCCGATCATTGAGCCTCTTGAAGATATTTCTACATGTTCATTCGATCCTGCTTGTGGAGGACTCACACTGAATTTTGATGCTGCGGCACATGATGATTGTTCAACAGCCAGCTCACTAAGCTGGACATATACTGTCGATCTCGACAATAATGGTTCATTCGATTTTATTTCACCAGTATTGACCGGTGAATCAATTGAATTTTCACGAAATATTCCCATTGGCTCTCATCGCATTCTATACTCCGTGTGGGATCACTGTGGGAATATCACCACAGTGGAGCAAAGTGTGAGTGTGGTAAGCTGTAAGCCTCCATCTGCAAAATGTATTGATGGCTTGAGCACCAATTTAATGGCTATGGATTTAAACGGTGATGGAACGGCGGACTGGGGAATGGTGACACTTCAAGCTGAAATGTTTGATGCTGGAAGTGATCATCCATGTGGTAATCCAATCACATTGGCATTCAGTTCGGATCCAAATGATGTCACCAAAATATTTGACTGCAGTGATATTGGACCTAACGAAATAGAGTTGTGGGCAATTGATACAAATGGTCTAACAGATTTTTGTATTACTTCAGTTGACGTTCAGGATAATAATGCCATTTGTCCGAATCAGTTAGGTGGAACAGGGGTAATATCAGGTAATATTAAAGTTCCGGGATCAGGTAATCTCGCAGGAGCGATGGTTTATCTTGACGGTAGCAATCTCGCAGGATCGGCAAGCGGATCCAATGGATATTTTGTTTTTCCTGCAATGCCATTTGGTGGACAATTTGTGGTAAGACCTATAAAACAGGGTGATGCCAAAAACGGTGTAACCACATTAGATCTTGTTCAGATTCAAAAACATTTATTGGGAATTAAATCTTTTGAAAGTCCATTTCAATTTATAGCTGCAGATGCGAACAATAGTCAAAGCATTACAGCTATTGATATCCTTCAATTACGCAAATTAATTCTGGGATATTATGATGAGCTTCCTAATAGTCCTTCCTGGCGATTTATCGATGAAGCTCATGTTTTTCCGGATCCGCAAAATCCATGGATATCAACATGGCCGGAAACATATACGATCAAACCGTTTAGTACAAATATGAATGATGTCAATTTTGATGCTGTCAAGATTGGTGACGTCAATTTGACAGCAAATACCCAATTAGGGAATAGTATGGTTCTTCCGAGAGGAGATCAGTCCTGTGAAATACAATATGTTGTATCTCCTCAACCTGAACAGGAAGTATTCAGAGTTGATATTAATTTGTTGCATGCAGAGAAATTCAATGCTGTTCAGTTTTCATTCCTTTGGGATGAATCCACTTACGAGTTGGTGGATTGGAATCCGGGAGAAAACTTATCAAAAGAAGATATCAGGATGCCACAAGCTCCGGGTGAGGGAGCTTCAATACTTGCATTCACTTCAGGTAAGTGGAGCACTGACCGTATGTTGCTCCTCACGATGTGGGTGAAGCAAAAATCTTCCAGAACGTTCCCTTTTAAGTTATTTCTCAAGCCACAACCAACGACACCTTTAGCATATGTTGCAGATGAAGCAAATCCTATTCGCATTCAAATGTCTGCGGTAAGTCAAAACATTCAGCAGCTATATAACAGGCCTAATCCATTTAAAGATCAGACAACGATACTTTATCAAAGTATCCGCCAGGAAGATGCGATGATTAATTTCTATGACCTGAATGGAAGATTAGTACTCAGCAGAGATGTCCGCTTAATAGCAGGTGAAAATGAATTTGTCATTCATAAATCTGAATTGAGAGGGGGAGGGATGTATACATACGAAATCAAATCTGATTTTCAACATAGTACCAATAGAATGATAATAGTGAATTGATCTGATGGAGGGAGAACCTCCATCGGATATTTTGTTGCGATTTTCCTCCATATAGATTGAAACTTATCAAGTTAGAAATGAATCGGCTGCATTTCTAGGCTTACTGTTGTAGTTGCCGTTTTTTAACAAATATTAATTGTAATAGTGATGAAAACACTAGGTAATTCAGTATCGTATCTTTCAAAGAAAGGCTTCATAATAATAGCCGCTTCGATTGTTCTTCTTCTTCATACATTGACTGCATCTGGCTCAACAGATAAGCTGATTGATGATCCTGGAGTCAATAACTTGAAGGGCTGGACTATCTGTTGGGATGGTGTGGAAATCTTGACCGGTAGCAATGCCGGACATGCATCTTCATTAGCATTAGCCTGCAAGCCGAATGTAAATGTGTCATTGGGACTGGGAGGATATGCAGTGCTAACAGCACTGACACTTGTCAGCGCACCAGTATATCCGGCTAATATGTATGACATCGACATCATGGGACCATTGAATGACACGGTTTTCTGTGCTCAGTTGGGTCTTGATGTCATGGTAGTTGTAACTGAAATACCTACCGGGAATAGCTGTATGTCAACTGTACACGTTGAAGATAAGCTGAAGCCGGTACTGGTTTGTACGAGTGATACGCTACCATGTAATATTGATATCCCATCTATTGATTTTGAGAGCCTGATCGAATCTGTGACGGACAATTGTGATCCTGATCCTGACTTATGGTTTTCATATACGATTCAGAATTTACCTTGTAATCCGGATGGTTTCACACAACGAATAAACGTAACCTGGACAGCTACAGATGCCTCCGGCAATAGTTCAACATGCCAGGATGTGATATTCCTGAAAAAACCACAGATCAGCCAGATCATTTTTCCTTCTGATATTACTGTAAGCTGTTTGAATCCAAACATTGATCCTTCTGTGACAGGTGAACCTACATTTAATGGTGAACCATTGGGTTCTACATGTCAGATTGTGGTGTACCATACCGACCAGATTGTACCAATGTGCAATGGAGCACGGAAGATATTGAGATTATGGACTGTGACCGACTGGTGCAATAGTGGTACCATGACGCATTTACAGACGATCCTGATTATTGATAATGTGCCTCCAATTATTATTTGCCCGACCAATGTAACAGTTAATGCCTCCTCGAATTTATGTACTGCCAATTACACGTTGCCTTCGCCGTTCGTATCCGATGCTTGTTCAAATACAAATATGATCGATATTGACATATTCGTGAGTGGTGTCCCGGGTATTTTTTCACCTGGGAATACAGTCTCGCTAGGTGTAGGCACAACTGTCATAACCATACGTGCCACCGATCCATGTGGTAACTCCAGCATGTGTTCTTACACTGTCACTGTCAGAGATAATACGCCTCCTACAATAATTTGTCCCGGGAATGTAACTATTGATTGTAATTCAAGCACATTACCAGCAAATACAGGAACTGCCACTGCATTTGACGGATGTGATACTTCACCTACTATAACTTACAGCGATGTAACGGTTTCCACAGTGAATTGCGCTGTAGGATATATAATCATGAGAACATGGAAAGCAACAGATGATAGTGGTAACATGAGCACCTGTATGCAAACGATTGTTTTGACTGACAGTACACCACCCGTGATTACGTGTCCTTCTAATGTTATAATTACATGTACGGCAAGCACATTGCCGGCGAACACAGGAACCGCTACGGCATCAGATCATTGTGATCTTACCCCTACAGTGACTTTTTCTGATGTAACCATTGGAGCTGCTTGTCCACAAGAGAGAACCATCAGAAGGACATGGAAAGCGACTGACGATTGTGGTAATTCAAGCACATGTCTGCAGACGATTGTAGTAGATGATAACCTCGCACCTGTCATTACATGTCCACCAAATCTTTCTATCGAGTGTTCGTCAACTACGAATCCATCTTTTACCGGAACTGCAACAGCCACTGACAATTGCGATGCAACTCCGAGCATTACTTTTTCAGATGTGTCAAACCCGTCAGGCCCACAGACGTTTACAATCACCAGAACCTGGACGGCTACAGACGATTGTGGCAATTCAAGCACATGCATACAACTTATTGTAGTACACGATGCAACGCCTCCTATCATTTCCTGCCCGAATAATTTAACAATACAATGTACTGCAAGCACGCTGCCTGCTAATACAGGTACAGCTACGGCGACGGATAATTGTGATCCATCTACGGTTATCTCTTTTACAGATGTGACAGTTGGAGGAATTTGCCCACAAGAAAGAACGATAACCCGAACCTGGACAGCAACGGATGATTGTGGAAATTCAGCCACATGTATTCAATCTATTTTTGTGGATGATAGTACAGCACCTGTTATATCATGTCCCGGAAATCTGACCATACAGTGTACGGCTAATACATTGCCTGCAAATACGGGAACAGCTACGGCAACTGATAATTGCGATGCAACACCAACCATTACATTTACAGATGTAACTGTAGGTGCAGCTTGTCCTCAGGAAAGAACTATTTCAAGAACATGGAGAGCAACAGATGATTGTGGCAATTCGAGCGTATGTATTCAAACTATAGTGGTGGATGATAGTGTCGCTCCATCCATTACCTGTCCAGGAAATGTAACCATACTTTGTACTGCGAGCACACTGCCGGCTAATACTGGTACTGCAACTGCAACAGATAATTGTGACACAACTCCAAATATTACATTTGCAGATGTGATAATAGCCGGAGCATGCACACAAGAAAGCACGATAAGGCGAACATGGTCAGCGACGGATGATTGTGGAAATAATAGTACATGCCTGCAAACGATTACCCTTGATGACAATTCGGTACCTGTGATCACATGTCCTGCGAATTTGACTATACAGTGTACAGCAAGTACCCTGCCTGCAAATACAGGGACAGCAACTGCAACAGACAACTGTTCAGGTAGCCCTGCTATAACATTTAGTGATGTAACAGTCGCCGGTTCATGTCCACAAGAGTTAACCATCACCAGAACATGGACTGCATCAGACGGATGCGGTAACAACACCTCTTGTACACAGATCATTTTTGTGGACGACAGTGTTGGCCCTCAGATTACGTGTCCTCCGAATGTAACCATTGAATGTTCTCAATCTACATTACCGCCAGTGACAGGTACTGCTACTGCAACAGATAATTGTGATGTCATTCCGTTAATAACGTTTACTGATGTTACCATTGCCGGTGGTGGATGTCCGCTTGGTTTTTCAATCAGCAGAACATGGAGAGCCACAGATCATTGCGGGAATTCGAGCACATGCATACAAACGGTAACCTTAAATGACATCATAGGACCTGCTATCACATGTCCTGCTAATGTAACCATTCAATGCAATGCAAGTACATTGCCTGCAAATACCGGTACAGCAACTGCAACCGATGTGTGCGATGCTACACCGACTATAACATTTTCAGATGTTGTGACAGGTGGCCCTTGCCCTCAATTACAAATTATAACAAGGACATGGGTAGCCACTGATGATTGTGGCAATTCGAGTACATGTGTACAGACTATTATTGTTACGGATAGTGCTGCTCCTCTTGTGACCTGCCCTGTAAATGTCACTATTGAATGTTCTGCAAGCACTGCTCCGGCTAACACAGGGTCGGCTTCAGCAACCGATGTTTGTGATGCAACACCAACCATTACATTTACTGATGTAAGCATAGGAACTGCGTGTCCGCAGGAATTTACGATCATCAGGACCTGGAGAGCAACAGACGATTGCGGCAATACAGGTACCTGCAACCAGTCCATCGTTCTGGACGATACTACCGCACCAGTTTGCGTAGCCGCAAACATCACAGTTACTCTTGTGGGTAGCGGAACTGTTACTATTACACCATCTCAAATTGGAAGTGGATCCACGGATAATTGTGGACCTGTGACATTGGAAGTCACACCAATTACTTTTGACTGCGATGACATTGGTAATAATATTGTAACACTAACGGTTACGGATTGTGCCTTGAATTCATCCAATTGCACGGCCGTTGTGACAGTAGTTGAAGGTGGTGGTGGATTAGTTGCAATATGCCAGAACGTAACTATTTTCCTTGACGTGAATGGAAATGCATCTATTGATCCGAGCCAGATTAACAATGGATCCGGTGGAGGCTGTAATGGAGGCAATCTCACTTTTACGCTCACACAAACAAATTTCAACTGTACTAACCTGGGGCCTAATATTGTGACCCTGACGGTAACAGATCAAGCGGGTAATACTGCTACATGTACAGCCGTAGTTACTGTCGTCGATAATCTGCCGCCTACTATTTCTTGTCCGGCAAATCTTACGGTGGACTGTCACAATGTAACTAATCCGAATAATACAAGTCAATTTGGGAATGCTACCGGGAATGACAATTGTCCACCGGTAACCATCACAGAAACACATGTGCTTAATCTGAACAATTGTAACATTGGAACGATCGTAAGGACATTCACAGCAACAGATGGTTCCGGTAATACAACGACATGTATCCAGATTGTCACCATTACGAATCCGGATCCGTTAGATCTGGGTGATATCACCTGGCCACCCTCACCCGTAAGTGTCAATATTTGTAATTCTACTGAACCGCAGAATATACCTAATGGTGTGCCAGTGATAAATCCAAGTGCGCTGCAGTGTGCAAATCCTGTGGTGACGCATGTCGATGTTACCCAAATGATCATCGATAATAATCCGAATACACCATGTAGGATCATTACCCGTACATGGACGATTGTTGACAATTGTCAGACTCCAACAGCCACATTTACGTTTGTGCAAACGATCAATGTTCAGGATATGGTGCCGCCATTATTTACCAATATCAATGACATGACAAAGTTAGCCAACGCGAATTGTGTTGCTTTCTTCTCGTTGATCGCTTCAGCTACTGATTGTGCTGGTGTTTCCATCACAAATAACTCTCCTTATGGCGTCAATTCAGGTTCAAATGCAAGCGGTAATTACCCTGTAGGAATTACTACAGTAATCTTTACAGCGACAGACGGTTGTGGAAATATTTCAACTATGGATGTAGTGATTACTGTCACAGATCCAAACGCGTGCACATTCATGTGTGAAAAAATGATTGTTTATCTGCCAGAAGAAACAGAGATATCGCTGAATGCCAATATTTTTGTGGTATTCATGTGCACAGGATGTTCTGATCCTGATGATTTCATTGTCAGCTACTCCAGTACAAATCCATTTGATACAGTTCATTTATTTGATTGCGGAGACGTTGGAGTGACTACTTTCCCATTATGGTTTTGGAATGTTAACGGAACTCAGAAGGTTGATAGCTGCATGTTTGCTGACCTTGAGCTGAGAGATCCGGATGATCTTTGCAATGATGGACTTGTACTTTTTGGCGAAATTCAGAGCGAAGTCGGACAAAATGTGGGCGGTGTAGAAGTTAGCATTACAAATGCTCCGATGATACCGGATACTACTGACGATAACGGTCGTTATTCAATACGTGGACTTAGTAAGGGCACCGGTTATCTTGTCGTACCATTTAATAATCAGAAGCCAAGGGAAGGATTATCAACTTTAGATCTTGTCCTTATCCAAAAACATCTGTTGGGCATTGCGAAACTAAATACACCTTACAAATTGATTGCAGCTGATGCCAATAAGAGTGGCAATGTCACTGCTCTTGATTTGCTTGAGATCCGTAAGCTTATTCTTGGCATTACCGACCATTTTACGAACAATACATCCTGGAGGTTTGTGTCCCAGGGATATGAATTCCCTGATCCAAATAATCCATTTCTTCAGCCTTTCCTTGAAGAAGTTTGGTTTGATAGCATTTCGCATGATGTCAATGCGCTGAATTTTATCGGGGTGAAGATTGGAGATATCAATGGTTCATATTTTAGAACCCATGTAGGTAATGGAATTGTTGAGTCAAGATCTTCTCACGACTATAAGCTCGAAATGAATGATTATTCTTCTTTACAGGCTACCGGAAACAAAATCGAAATCACCGCTTCAGCTGGACAATCTGAAATCGACGGTATACAATTCAGCCTTTTTGTCGGAGAATTAAGTAGTGATCAGTTAAATAAAATCCAATCTGATCTGTTGAGCAAAGAGGAGTGGTATTACGATGCAAGTGAAGGTACCTTGAATGTAAGCTGGACATCGGCTGTGACGAAAGATTTATCGGGGAAAGTGATTCTTGCTATTCCTGATATGCAGTTGTCATCTGACAAGATCACGCTGGAATCAACCTTTTTGCAGCCTGAGGCTTATAAGGCAGATGGAGAAAATACAGAAGTTAAAAAGCTTGAAATGAAGATAATGGCGGAAACGGTAACCCCGGTGAATGAGTATCACCTCTATCAGAATATTCCGAATCCTTTCTCGAACGAAACAGTCATAAGCTATAATCTACCACAATCGGAGAATGTACGACTGGTCATCTATGATATCAATGGCAAGCAGGTTTTTGATCATTCTACTACCGGGGTAGCCGGGCGCAACGAAATTCATGTTAAATCCAGCGCACTTAAACTGCCTGGTATGTATTACTATACTCTGTATACAGCGAATGCGAGTTTTACACGTAAAATGAGCTTTACGAACGATTAGTTTTTTTGAGACGCTGGGTCTTTTTAAAGGTCCATTGACGTTACTGTTTGGGAAATCCCCCCTTCTCGGGGGGATTTTTTTTTGATTTTTTGTGAATACCCGGGTTAAAACATAAAGTTAAATATATAACTATCTTAATTACAGCTATATACAAGTTATAAATATTTATAATTTAAAAAATACCTTATTCAGGGCATAATAACATATTATAGCTAATCTATATTTGTGTAAGCATTAGAGATTTTTTTAATCTGTTATGTGCTGATTAATACTTTTATACAGGTTGCAATTTTCTGTATGTGTTAGAACCACGATAAATTGCTTTTTCGACCTCCTGAGTTTTCCAAATGATAATAAGCCTGGATTTGACCAGATCCTGATTAACGGACCTGCCAAATGATCACACAATTGCTATTGACAAGGATTTACAGCCTTTAGCTGTACTCTTTCAATATAGGCTTAACTATTTTTTTTTAACTAAAACTAAGATCTCATGAAGAAAACGGACTATTCTGTTTCTCTCAGGGATGGTGTGCGTAAACGTCTCAAACAGTATCCAAGACTTTTGTCCCAATCCCTGACAGCGAGCTTACTACTACTGATGCTCATGTGGCATAACCCGGCTCAAAGCCAGGGAAATTGCTCGCTAAGTTGCCACGGCGCTCAGATTTCATTAGGTTTCGATTGTACCGCTGAAGTTCTCGTATCCATGATCGCTGACACAAGTCAGTGCACAGGAGGAGGCTTCGTCGTGTATGTTATTACATTGGCTAATGATACGTTGCCTAATGCAACAGTCACAGAAGCTGAAATCGGAACAACTCTAATTGCCAGTGTGGTAGACACCATTACTGGTAATAGTTGTTGGCATTATATTACCGTTCAGGACAAGTGGAGGCCATCGATCACCTGTGTGAATGATACTATGTCGTGTCTTGAATTTTTGGCATTCCCTGGGCCTCTGGCAGTTGATAATTGCGATCCCAGTCCAGATGTAATCTTACTCAACGAAGTGTCTACACTTTTATGTGATACGCTTTACATCAGGCGGATCGATCGTACCTACATTGCCAGGGATGCGTCAGGTAATGAATCTTTGCCTTGTACGATTTCCATTCTGTTAGAGAGGATAGATTTTTCATTAATTGAATTTCCTGATCCTTTGACAATTGCTTTAGGTACAGCCCTGGAATGTGACGTTCCATTTGCTGATGCAGATAATGATGGAATTCCGGATCCTTTAGATGATCCTCCGTTTCTGGGTACAGGTGTACCAACGATAAACGGAATACCCATTTATCCTGAATTTATAGGCTCATGTAATGCATTAGTTACATATGAAGATGTTGTTTTGCCTCAAATCGGATGTGTACGGAAAATCATGCGTATTTGGACAGTGCGTGAATGGCATTGCACAGGTGAACAGGATACTGTCTATCAACAGATGATAGAGATTGTCGATACCGAAGGTCCGGTCATTACCTGTCCTGCAAATTTTGTGCAAACAACAACAGGTCATTTCTGCACAGCGACTATCCTATTACCGCCGGCACTTATTGTCGATGCGTGTAGTCCTACAACCACTGCCACTGTAGCTTATCCGGGAGGATTCAGTCCTACAAATGGAGGTGTCTGGGTTTCATTACCCGTAGGGCCAAATCTGATCACTTATACAGCCTACGACCAATGTTTTAATTCATCTACTTGCACGATGACTATCACCGTTCAGGATCTCACACCTCCTATCGCAATATGTGATGCTCATACGGTAGTTTCATTAACCCTTGGCGGGCAAAATGGATTAACAAAAGTACTTGCGTCTGTATTTGATGACGGTAGCTACGATGCATGCGGCCCGGTTACATTTATGGCCAGGAGAATGACTTCCTGTATAAATTTTGACTGGACTACAAATGGTGCAGGGATCGATGAAATTCCTAATAACATATTGACCAGCGAAGACGAAGGAACTGTTTTTCGTCCAAAAGTACCTTTCGCCTGCTGTGATGCAGGAGCCGGACCCATCATGATCCAGCTGGAAGTAAGTGATGCTTCCGGAAATGTGAATTATTGCATGGTTGAAGTAATTGTACAGGATAAAATTCCACCTATCATATTCTGTCCATCAGATATAACGATCAGTTGTGACTATCCGGTGAATGTTGATGACCTGGATGAATTCGGATCGATTGTAGTCGGATCATCACATACCAGTCCTTTCTGTATCTACGATCCTACAAATGACGACGCCAATATTTCTGGTTTCGTATGTGGACAGGGTGGCTATGTCATCGATAATTGCGGTGTTGAAGTGGAAGAGACGGATTTCCCTTTCCTCAATCAGTGTGGTGTTGGTTACATCGTAAGAAGGTTTACCGCAAGTGATGCTAATGGTGCTGTCACCTGTGACCAGATCATTACGGTGGAGAATTTTGACCCGATTACAACGCTATCAATTATTTGGCCACTTGATTATCATGGTGTTGAATGTAGCGAAGGCACTGATCCTGATGATCTTCCGCCTCCTTATGACCGGCCTATCATCAATGAAGATCATTGTGATCTCGTTGGGATAAATTATGAAGACCAGGTTTTCGAAATATCTGCTGGTGCATGTTATAAGATTCTTCGGACTTGGTCAATCATTGAATGGTGCTTATATGGTGAACTCGGTCGATTAGCATTGGATACAAACTATTGGACACACGTTCAGATCATAAAGGTTGTGAACAGTTTTGGTCCGGAATTCCAGACCACACAGCCTACTATAGATCAGTGTAACGATTTTGATTGCGATGGTTTATTTATCGAGCTGATACAGACTGCAGATGATGATTGCACTGCTGATAATTTTCTGGAAGCATGTTGGGCAGTAGACCTTAATAATAATGGTACTATTGACATTGGCCCTTTCTGTAGTTTCGGAAATACGATTAATGCAAGTCAGACATTCCCACTTGGATTCCATAGGGTAATCTATTCTTTTGAAGATCGTTGTGGAAATCGTACTGTCAGAGAGCAGTTGCTGAACCTAAGGTCCTGCAAAGCTCCGACGCCTGTCTGTATAAATGGATTATCTACTGATCTTATGCCGGTCGATACAGATGGAGATGGTCACGCAGATAATGGAATGATTGTTATCTGGGCATCGGACTTTGATGCCAGCAGCTATCATCCTTGTGGATTTCCATTTGTGTTATCATTGGCTCCGGATATCTCTGTTACGAGTCTGACTTTTACATGTGCTGATGTAGGAGCACCTGTACCTGTCAACTTGTATGTAACAGATGCCCAGGGAAATCAGGCGTACTGTTCAACCTATATTATTATCCAGGATAATTTAGGTTCATGTCCTGAAGGAGGAAATCTTTTAGGAACGATCACCGGAAATGTAAGTACTGAAACGTCAGAGAATGTGCTGGATGTCAAAGTGCAGGTGGATGGTAGTACGATGCTTCCGATCAGTACAAATCAATCCGGAACATACACATTCCCTTCAATGCCTTTAGGTGGTAATTATGTAGTTGAACCGGATAAGAATAATGATTTCAAAAACGGAGTTTCTACCCTTGACCTGATTCACATACAAAAACACCTGTTAGGAATCAAGGAACTGGAAAGCCCATACAAGATGATTGCTGCGGATGCCAATAATTCAAAAACGATTACAGCAATTGATCTTATTGAGCTCAGAAAACTGATCCTGGGTATTTATACTGCATTACCAAGCAATACAAGCTGGAGATTCGTCGACAAGGACTATTCCTTCCCTGATCCATACAACCCATGGGAACAAGTATGGCCTGAAAGCGTAGTATTGAATCCTCTTTCACTTGGCATGAACCATGCTGATTTCTTAGGAGTCAAAATCGGTGATGTCAATAATACAGTGAAAGCGAATGCTCAAACTGTAGTGGTCAGAGGAGCAGGAGATCTGCTTCAACTGGTCATCGATGATCGCCAGGCAGCTACCGGAGAGACTTTTGAAGTTCCTGTTTATGCAGGCACATCAAATAACCTCGAAGGAATGCAATTCACACTTGATCTGGATGGCGGACTTGAAGTAATAGATGTGAAAGCGGGTATCCTGGATGTAACCTCAGATAACTTTGGCTGGCTTGATAATCACAAACTAAGCTCTAGCTGGAATAAAGCTGAAGGAACAGTTGTAGATCCGGCAAGTCCATTGTTTACACTTGTACTACACGCATTAAATACAGCAAGATTGAGTCAATCGATCTCGATCACTTCTACGCCGACTACACCTGAAGCATATTCATCAGACAATGAAATCATGGACTTAGGACTAAAATTCCGTGGTGCTGATATCTATTCTTTTGAATTGCTTCAAAATGAGCCTAATCCATTTAACGGAACTACTCAGATTGGTTATGTCATTCCGACTAACGGAGAAGTAACCCTGACTCTGTTTGATGTTGCAGGAAAGCAATTGTATAATGAAACTGTCCTTGGAGTAAAAGGTCTGAACAAGATAGAAATCAATAAAGAGCAGATTGGCGCTCAGGGATTGGTTTACTACCAGGTTCAGTTCCAGGGATTTACCGCTACGAAGAAGATGTTGATTCTCTGATAAGAGAAAAATCATCAGATTATAAAATTTACTGTTTTTGGGATGGGACCCCTCTCCGCGCAAGTGGAGGGGGTTCTTTTTTTAGGATAGAATGAGCCCGGGGCATAGGCTAAAAATGCAGGATGCCTCTATCTTTATCCGCTATGGGGAGGATTATGGGTATTGATTATGGACTCAGGCGAACCGGGATATCAGTTACCGACCCCCTTCAGATCATTGTACAAGGATTGGAAACCAGGAAAACGGAGGAGGTAATGGAATTTATCATTGCTTATTCCGGAAAAGAAGTTGTCGATTCCTTTGTTGTGGGTTATCCTTTCCTGGATGGGAATTGGGGAAATAAAAATTTCAAAACAAAGCTGGATGAATTTATTCTTAATCTGCGAAATGCTTTTCCCACTAAGAAAGTAGATCTTCATGATGAAAGATATACTTCCATGCAGGCCAGGGAAATCATTCACCAACGGGGTTTAAAAAAAACCAAACGGCAGGATAAAGCATTATTAGATCAAACAAGCGCTGTAATTATACTTCAGGAATATCTGGGACATATATGATACTACCGATTTATGCATATGGACAACCTGTCCTGAGAAAAAAATCATCACCTATCAACAGGGATTATAATGATTTGGAGGTTTTTATACAGGATATGTGGGATACCATGTACAGCGCTAAAGGTGTTGGGCTTGCTGCTCCACAAGTGGGTAAGGATATCAGGCTCTTTGTCATAGATACCACACAACTGGATAAAAAAGAATTGAATCCTGAAGGGATAAAGAGAGTTTTTATCAATGCAGAGCTGAGCGACGAATCGGGTGATCCATGGTTATATGAAGAAGGTTGCCTGAGCATTCCTGACATTCATGTGGAGATCGAGCGCAATCCTGTGATCCGGTTGAAATATATGGATACGGATTGGAAAGAACATACAGAAACTTTTAGTGGAGTAAATGCCCGGGTGATACAACATGAGTATGATCATATTGAAGGCATTCTGTTTATCGACAGGATGAAACCTCTCAAGCGCCGAATGATCAATCGAAAACTGGAAAAAATAAAAAGAGGGGACATCGAAACCAAGCATCCCATGCGTTTCGTGAAATTGTAACAGGATAAAAATTTTATTTATTTATTTTCTTCCAAAATCAGCAGCGATTTCTCCCCAGATTTCCGTTTCCCATTTTAATATCGGATTCTGCCACGTATTATTTTTTAACCAATTTTCAGCGCGGGTGATCATTTCAAAAAGCTGGAAATTCGTTTTGTCCATTTTTAGTTTGGTATTTGCTTTTTTCTTCTTTACCCAGGAAATAGCTGTTTTTGAATCTGTATAAATAATGGTTTTCTGATCATTTTTTTTTGCCAGCAAGGCAAGTGCATGGACGATGGCAAGGAATTCTCCAATATTGTTTGTACCATTTTTAACAGGACCAAAATGAAAAATTTCGGTTTTATCAGATGTCCATACTCCCCTGTATTCCATTGCTCCCGGGTTGCCACTGCAGGCAGCATCGACGCTGATGCTTTCACTGACGAAATCCGTATTTTTTATGGCTTTAACAGGTTCTTTTCTGCGTACGAAAGATCTTTTTATATCCGGAGTTGTTCCATAGGCCTCTTCTGCTTCCAGACGGGAACTAAACGATTTATAAATCGCACCCGGGAAATTTTTTACCTGTGCCTGTGCTTGCGGCCAGGTAGAATAAATGCCGGGCTTGTGGCCATGCCAAACGACATAGTATTTTTGTTTCTGCTGACTCATTGACGTGTAATATTAATGGAAACCCTGCACATGGATTGGATAGATACCCATTGTCATTTATTTGCTTCTGATTTTGATGCCGACCGTTCGGAAGTAATTACAAGGGCATTAGATAAAAATATAACACAAATGATGCTTCCAAACATTGATATGGAAAGCATACCAGCGATGATGGAATTAGCTAAACTTTTTCCGTTGCATTGCAAACCCATGATGGGTCTTCATCCCTGTTCGGTGAAGGATGATTTCAGCGAAATTTTAGCCCGTATGAAAAATGAAATTCAACGGGGGGACTTTTATGGTGTTGGTGAAACCGGAGTTGATCTTTACTGGGAAACTAAAACCAGGGATATCCAGATTGAAGCCTTTGAAGAACAAATAAATTGGGGAAAGGAATTTAAGCTGCCGGTCATCATTCATTCCCGGGAATCGCTGGATTTGAATATCGATATCATTAGTAATCAACAGGATGGTAGCTTAAAAGGGATATTTCATTGTTTCGGTGGTGATTATGACCAGGCAATGCGCATTTACAGTCTGGGATTTAAAATAGGCATTGGGGGAGTGCTTACGTTTAAAAAATCAGGGCTGGATGAATTGCTACGCAGGCTTCCTTTAGAAATGATAGTTTTGGAGACAGATGCACCATATCTTGCACCTGTCCCACACAGGGGGAAACGTAATGAACCCTCATACCTTCTTTTGGTAGCAGAAAAAGCAGCCGGCAGCCTGAATATCCCAATTGAAGAGCTGGCAAATGCAACAACCCGGAATGCACAGGAGGTATTTGGAAAGAAGGGTTAAATTTGCATTCCTGATCCGGTAGCCCGGGATAAATCAAAAGTGAAGACAATCAGGATATTCCGGAGAGTTGGCCGAGTGGTCGAAGGCGCACGCCTGGAAAGTGTGTAGGCTCCAAAAGGGTCTCTAGGGTTCGAATCCCTAACTCTCCGCAATTCCCCACCATAGTCCGAAAAAGTTGTTGCAGGACTATGGTGGGTTATTAAATCAAATAAAGATCAATTGATCCGCTTGACCAGGCAGCTTTGAACCGAAAGGATCCGGTTTAGCATACAGTCGTCTTTAAATGCCTGAATTACGACGTCAGATCATTAATAAATTCTGTTTATGATACAACGCATACAGACCATTTTCCTGATTCTTACTCTAGCAGTATTCGCAATACTCTTTAAGTTGCCTTTTGCTACCAGCGATAAACCTTCAGCGCAATTTCTATCTGATAAGGTTTTTGACATTACAGACCATCCTGCTTTGATAGGGCTCACCTTATTAGGTGGTGTGCTTGCCTTAATATCCATCTTCTTGTTCAAAAACCGTAAACTTCAGCTGAAGCTTGGATATTTTATCATCATTATGGCGATTCTGCTTCCCGGGATTGCATTTCTTCTTTTTACGAAAGAATCAGCTGCAATTGATCCAACGATTCAGGTTCATGACCAGGCAGGGATGTTCATTCCGGTGGCAGCAATATTGTTCGCCGGTGTAGCCAACTATTTTATTCGCAAGGATGAGAAGCTGGTTAAATCGATGGATCGGCTGAGATAGTCAATTCCATTATCTGTATAAAATCCAGGCTTAGTCACAATCATATGATTTATTGATCTCTTCAAAATGCAGCAGGATTATAGCATTTGGGAATATGAAGTGTACCATACTCACTGGGATGTCTGCATCATTGGAAGCGGGATCAGCGGGTTGAGTACAGGTATTTCACTGCTTGAACGAAGACCAAACCTAAAGGTGATGGTTGTTGACAGGTGGTTTATTCCTTTAGGTGCAAGTACCCGCAATGCAGGCTTTGCATGTTTTGGAAGTCCTTCTGAAATACTGGAAGACATCAACGTGATGGGTGAAGATGCATCTCTTTCACTCGTCAGTAAACGATGGAAAGGACTACAAAAATTAAAGACTCGGATTGATTTTTCCTCTGCCCAATTTGAAGTGAATGGAGGATATGAATTGTACCAGGAAGACGAATTCACGAAGATAGCAGACCAATTGCCTTACCTGAATGAATTACTAAGCAATGTTATAGGATACAAGGACGTATACAAAACAATGAATGTTCCGGATGGAATAAGAGGATTTACAAATGGTATTTATAATTCTTATGAAGGTCAGTTGCATCCCGGATTTATGATGGAACATTTGAAGCAAATGTATTTAAACCTTGGCGGGAAAATGTGGACGGGGTTTGATGTTGAATCTTTTCATGATACAGGTGAGGAAGTGGTATTGGAAAATAAATTATCTCTTCCTGTGACTGCAGCAAAAGTAATTGTCACTACGAATGCATTTGCGAATCAGCTTCTCCCTGAACTCGATGTTCACGGAGCGAGGAATCATGTCCTTGTCACTGAACCTATACCGGGGCTTCAGTGGAAGGGATGTTTTCATTATGATAAAGGATTCTATTATTTCAGAAACATTGGAAACAGAATATTGCTTGGCGGTGCACGAAATACTGACTTTAAGACTGAAGAAACAGATCAGTTTGGTCAAAACCCGGCGATTCTTAATTCGTTGGAACATTTTTTATATACCCATCTTGCCTCCCCTGACAAGACTAGAATCCAGTTTAACTGGAGTGGAATAATCGGAATAGGTCGTATTAAATCACCCATTATTAAAGCGTTAACGCCCCGTTTGTTCGTGGGTGTAAGGTGTTCAGGAATGGGAATAGCCCTGGCAAGCATGATAGGAGAGGAGCTGGCAGATCTTGTATTGCAACAGTGAGAAGGGTGGATACGTTTAGAAATCACATTTCCAGGTGTTTCATGATATTATGAGGATAAAGACGCTGATCATTTATATTCTATTTACCCTTCCATTGACCATTGGGGCTCAAACCCGACAACCTGCACCTGATACAGCTTCGAAGAAACTGATCATCATCGATTACTTTGGCAACCTGATCGAAGACCGGGAGGGAATTGAATCCGTAAAATGGATATCAGATGGATTGCAGCTCAGAATAGACAGCACAAATATTTACGCAGATTCTGCAGTGATCTTTGCAGAAAGCAGGATCTATGCTTATGGCAATGTCGTCATTCAGCAAGGTGACTCACTTCATGTTTTTACGGACACGTTGTACTACTACAAAGAAACGGACATCGCGGAGCTTAAAGGAGAGGTAGTCTTAGAACAGGGCACCAGGCAATTGTGGACAAAGGATCTCACCTATAACCTGGGGGACCGGTTTGGGGAATATCATAATGGAGGTACACTCATCGATGGCGATATGCAGGTTACGTCCAGGCAAGGAATTTACCAGGCGCGTGCAGAAAAAGTAATTTTTAAAGACAGCGTGGTTGTATTACATCCGAAATTTAATATTGCAGCTGATTCGATGACATACCTTGCTTCTGTATCCCGGGTTTTATTTACAGGCCCTACAAATATTTATACGAAAGCGGCAAAGATCTACACTGAATCCGGTTTTTATGATTTGAAAGCAGAAATGGCTGAATTTAATCGCAATGCACAGTATGCGGGCGACCAGAAAAAAGCTACTGCAGATACGATACGCTATTTTTCCAAAGAAGGCGAAGTGAAAATGTCAGGCCATGTGCTGGTGGAAGAGAATGATCGTAAAATCAATGGTGATCAGCTCCGGTATCTTGAAAAAACCGGTGAAACATGGATTCAGGGAGAACCAGCATATTATTCTGACGATACCCGGAAAATACATAGCACAGAAATATTTTATAACGAAAAAACAAATACAGTCACCACTAAAGGAAAAGGAGAAATCAGAGAGGGTGCACAGATTCTTACGTATGAGCAATTTGATATGGATCAGCTGACCGGGGTTGGTCATGCGTCAGGCAATGTCAGGTGGAGGGATACCACAAGAAATGTCGGCATCGTAGGAGATCATCTTGAAACAAAGCAGAATTCATATATGCTGGTGTATGGAGACCCGAGACCCCGTTTTTATACACTGATCGAAAATGATACGCTTTATATCGCCGCTGACACGTTGAATATGTGGACACAAATAGACACATTGAATCCATCAGATTCAATCCGGATGATCAGGGCATATCATGATGTAAGGATTTTTAAATCTAATATGCAGGGAGCTGCAGACTCTCTGGTTTTCCGTGAACAGGATAGTTTATTTACTTTTTATGGCCTGCCGGTGCTTTGGTCGGATACAACACAATTCACCGCCGATACAATTCAGATGCATCTCCGGAATAATCAGATCAAGGATATCATACTTAACAGGAGAGCAATGATCATCTCAGAAGAGTTTGGTACGTACTATGATCAGATCAAAGGAAAAAGAATTGTGGCTGATTTCGACAGTAGTGAAATAAAACAAATGTGGGTTACGGGAAATGCCGAATCGATTTACTATACAAAGGATGATCAGTCAGCTTTTGTTGGAGTTAACCAAACCATATGCAGTAAGATGTTTTTCGAATTCAGTGAAGGCCAGATCTATTTGCTCAAATATTATGGGGACAATTCATCTACTATGCTGCCGATGTCAGAAGCCAATCATAACTCCATGCGTCTTGAGGGCTTTCAATGGCGCACTGAAGACAGGCCTCGTAATGTCAATGATCTTTTGAAATGAAATCATGCATTCCCCTTTTGATCCTGGTTTTCTTTGCTTTCCATTCGAAGGCTGGCAGTGCATTCAACGACATGAGAGAAAGAGCTGCGCTATTGTATAGTGAAGGAAAGTATGCAGAAGCTCTGGTGATATGGTATGATATAGTAAATTCCGGAAATACAGATCCCAATGTTTTTTTCAATATAGGCAGCGCTGAATCAATGCTTCATCATCTCCCTGAATCTATTTTAGCATTTGAAAAAGCAACACGGTTGAGGCCTGCTGATAAATTAATCAAAGAGGCTATTAAAAAGGAAAGGGCTAAAATGGATAATGCCGTCATCCCGGTAAGCCCGTTTTTCCTGATCGAATGGTATCATCAATTACTGGCGATATTGAGACCGGGGGGATGGGTATTTACAGGGTTTTTGTTCCTTGCATTTTCATTGTGGCAATGGTTAGTGTCCATACATGCATTACGAAAGTTTGAGCTTATCAGGAGAAATAGAAATTGGTACTTTTCAGCAGCCGGATTTCTTTTTGTTTTAATGGGCCTTCTCGCATTTCATCGGATCCACAAAAAGGATGAAGCTGTCGTGATGCTGACGTGTGATAGCAGGCAGGCGGCATCGGAGGAAAGTCCTGTTACAAGAATACTTAATCCGGGAGAAAAAGTACGTATTACAGATCACATCGGGGATTGGAACAAGGTCAGTCTGCTAAATCTTGACGAAGGCTGGATAAAAAAAGAATGCATTCAGACTATTGTGATCGGGACGCATTAGATCCTCTATGATGTTGAGTTTAGCTTTGAGATTAATGAACGGGCGAGATCAAAAGATATTTGCAGCTGTTCTTTTGGTGTCAGGTAGCTGGTGTCAATAACGGTTGCGTCTGCTGCTTTTCGAAGCGGGGAATCCACTCTGGTAGAATCAATATGATCTCGTCTTAGCAAATTTTCCCTTACATCATCCCTGCTCACATTTACTCCTCTGCTGGTAAGCTCAATCCATCTCCTTTCAACCCTGACTTCGAGATCAGCTATGAGGAAAAGTTTTAATTCTGCATCCGGAAAAACTACTGTACCGATATCTCTTCCGTCCATCACCAATCCTTTATTCGCACCCAGCTTTCGTTGCTGAGCGACCATTTCTTTTCTTACGGAAGATAATGTAGAGACATTGCTGACATATTGATTTACTTCAGATTCCCTGATGATCAGTTCGACGTTGACACCATTCAGCCAGGTCACTTGAATATCGTCTTCAAAACCCAGGTGGATTGAAATCTTTTCTAAAGCAGCAGCAACTTCATTATCATTGGTAATGTCCACTTTATGACGAATAAAGTATAGAGTCACAGCACGGTACATAGCACCGGAATCAATGTGGAGGTATTGCAAACGTTTCGCGAGGGCCTGTGCCAAAGTACTTTTGCCACAGGACGAATACCCGTCGATTGCAATTGTGATTTTACGTTGTCCTGTCATCATCATCGGAAATACAAACGTAAATTATTTTATGCTAAATGGAAAAGCCTTGCATTCAGAAATCATGCAAGGCTTTTCAAGAACAAGATCCTGATAAATTTCAGCCGTTGGTCAATACTCATCCTCGTTGAAGAGGAAGTCGTCTTTTCTTGGGTAATCAGGCCAAATGTCTTCTATGCTCTCAAAGAGCTCACCTTCATCTTCCATCTCCTGCAGGTTTTCAATTACCTCAAGAGGAGCACCTGAACGAATCGCGTAATCGATCAATTCATCGCGTGTAGCCGGCCATGGGGCTTCTTCAAGATGATGGGCCAATTCTAGTGTCCAATACATGAAACTTATAGGAATTAAATGAAATAATAGTTCTAACTACTCCGGGTGTAACGCCCTATCCCGTATTAGAGTTCCAGGGCTAATTTCTGCAAATGTATAAAAACTACTGAGGGCAGCAAGAAAATTCTAAATTCTTTTTTCAGGCTAAAACCGGTTTCCTTTAGTTTATAGTTCAATAGGTTATATATTAAACAAAATATAAACTATCAACTCAGCAGCTTTCTTTGAATTATCAGATATTATAGAATGAAATCCTTGATCAGATGATCAACATGGCATCACCATATGTATAAAACCTGTATTTGTCCTTGATAGCTTTTTTATAAGCATCCATGATCAGCTCATAGCCACCAAATGCACATACCATGATCAGCAGACTTGATTTGGGCATATGGAAATTAGTGACCATCGCATCCGGCAAGCTGAAATCATATGGAGGAAAAATAAATTTATTAGTCCATCCTTCAGCAGGTTTCAACAAGCCTGATGCCGACACAGCAGATTCAATGGCACGCATGGAAGTGGTCCCGACTACACAAACTTTATGTCCGGCTCTTTTCGATGTATTTACGATTTCAGCAGCTTCGTCAGTGATCTTGAAATATTCAGCATCCATTTTGTGTTTTGACAAATCCTCCACATCAATGCTTCTGAAAGTCCCAAGTCCGACGTGTAATGTCAACTCAGCAAATTCAACGCCTTTTATCTCAAGACGTTTCATCAATTCTCTTGTAAAGTGCAGGCCGGCTGTAGGAGCTGCTACAGCACCTTCTTCTTTTGCATAGATCGTCTGGTATCTTTCTTTGTCAAGCTCTTCAGCTTTCCGATTGATATACTTTGGAAGTGGTGTCTGCCCCTGTGATCTCAACAAGCCGCTGAATTCTTCATCTGTTCCGTCAAATAAAAACCTGATCGTTCTTCCTCTTGAAGTGGTGTTGTCCACGACTTCAGCTACGAGGATTTCATTTCCTTTTTTATCAAGGAAATAAAGCTTGTTGCCTACTCTGATCTTTCGGGCAGGGTCGACCAGTACATCCCAAAGACGTGCTCTTGAGTTAAGCTCACGCAGGAGAAATACTTCAATTTCAGCATCGGTTTTTTCTTTCCGTCCATAAAGGCGTGCAGGAAAAACCTTTGTATTATTAAAAATCATGGCATCTCCTTCGTCAAAATATTCCAGGATATCCTTGAAGGTTTTGTTTTCCATCAAACCGGTTTTCCGGTTGACCACCATCATTTTAGATTCATCTCTTTCTTTTGATGGATATTTGGCGATGAGCTTCTCTGGGAGTTCAAAAGTAAACTGTGAAAGTTTTGTGCGCATATTACAGGTTCAAAAAATTGGACGGCAAAGATAATACAACGAGGCAGCAAAAAGCAAGGGTAATTGCCTTATTTTGTGGATGTAATGATTTATTTTTCAGGCATTTGGGGTTCAGGTCGGAGGGTGTGGCACTTTAATCGAATAAAAGAAGTTAACCAAAACCAGATTATATAGTTTTAGCCATGATGATGTTTAACCTCATTTATGAAAGTATCGTTCAGGCGCTTCAGCAGTTATCTGCTAATAAGCTCAGAAGCTTTCTATCGCTTACAGGCATCAGCATAGGGATTATATGCATTATTTCAGTTTTATCCGCCGTTGATTCGTTAAAGGATAATATCAGCAGCAGCTTCGAAAAGCTGGGTAATGATGTCCTGTATGTTGACAAAATGCCCTGGAATGAAGATCCCTCCCAGAACTGGTGGAAATATATGCGCAGGCCTCAGCCAAGCTATGAGGACCTGGAAGTCATTAAGAAAAAGGTAAAGCTATCAGACCAGGCAAGCTTTTCCGTATTTATCCCCGGCCGGACATTGAAGTTTGGATCTAGCAGCGTTGAAGGTGCCTATATGGCAGGAGTGACGGAAGATTATGCCGATATCTTCCATCTCGAATTTGAAGCCGGAAGATTTTTTACCGTGTTTGAATCCTCGACAGGAGCAAACAGAGCCATTATCGGATCTGTACTTGCTGAAACCTTATTTGGAACCATTGAGCCGATTGGTAAAGAAATTAAGATCAAAGGGATGGATTTCCAGGTAGTGGGTGTGCTGAAGAAAGAAGGAAATAGCATTATTCATATTTTTCAATTCGATGAGGCTGTGCTGATCCCATATATGACAGCTAAAAAGCTCATTAATGTAAAATCCAGATATACCTGGGGTACATCACTGAATATTAAAGCAAAGGAAGGAGTAGTGCTTGAAGACCTTAAAGATGAGGTGACAGGAGTTTTAAGAAGTGCGCGGAAAATCAAACCAAAGGAAACCGAAAATTTTGCCATTAATCAATTGGCCATGTTGACACAATTGCTTGCTCCTGTGTTCAGCATGATGAATATTGTAGGCATTTTTATTGGTGGGTTTTCCATCCTGGTAGGTATGTTCAGTGTTGCTAATATTATGTTTGTTTCTGTGAAGGAAAGGACAAGCATTATAGGTATTAAAAAAGCATTAGGAGCGAGGCAATCTATTATTCTCCTCGAATTCCTGATTGAATCGATAGTCCTGTGTCTTATCGGTGCGCTGATTGGATTAGTCATAGTATTTGGCGTTCTCAAATTGGCCACCTCAGCTTTCCACTATGATATTTATTTATCTACTACCAATATTATGATCGCTCTGATCCTTTCGATAGTGATCGGTGTGGTTTCAGGGCTTATTCCTGCATGGCAGGCAGCCCGTCTTGACCCCGTTGAGGCGATGAGAAAGTAAGAGCATGATTACCGGGGAAAAATAAAAAACCCAACCAGGATTATTTGATTGGGTTGTAAATTATTCCAGTTCCAGAAAGGGTGAGAGACTAGTCAGAATAATTAGTTCTTTATCCGGCTGCCTGAACGACAGCTTTAAACGCATCCGGATGGTTAAGAGCCAGATCGGCGAGCGTCTTGCGATTCAAAAGAATATTTGCTTTATTCAATTTATTCACGAGTTGTGAATAGGTAGTTCCGTTGATCCTTGCTGCTGCATTGATACGGGCGATCCACAATCCGCGGAATGCGCGTTTCTTTTTCTTGCGATCGATGTATGAGTACCGCATCGCTCTTTCAACAGCATTCTTGGCTACCGTGTAGACTTTACTCCTGGCTCCGAAATACCCCCTGGCTGCTTTTAAGATTTTCTTTCTCCGTTTCCTGGAGGCTACAGCATTTACTGATCTAGGCATGATTTATCAATTTAATCTGACAGGGGTTGTAAAACAACGCTTTGGGCCTGGCAAACAGTTATGAATATTTGTTTTTTTCTAAGAATTTACTGGCAAAGCATTCTTTTCACTCTTTTTTGATCAGCCTCGCTCACCAGGGTGGATCCGACTAACCGGCCTTTGGTGTTTTTATCCTTATTCCGCATCCGGTGAGAAGTATTGGCCTGAAAACGCTTCACTTTACCGGAACCGGTAATCTTAAAACGCTTTTTAGCACTGCTGTGGGTTTTCATCTTTGGCATGACCAGTAGATTTTTTATTCAAAAGGACTGCAAAGATAGCTTTTAAAACGAAACCTCCAAAAAGCAGGGTAGAGATTACTTTTTCTTTTTGGGAGCCAGGATGACGATCATTCTTCTGCCTTCCATCTTGGGAAGGGCCTCGGCAGCGCCAAATTCCTCAACCTCTTTGAGCAGCTTGAGGAGAAGGAGCTCACCTCTTTCCTTGAAGACTATCGTTCTGCCACGGAAATGGACATAAGCCTTAACCTTGGATCCTTCATCGAGGAATCGCTGGGCATGCTTTACCTTAAACTCAAAATCATGTTCATCGGTATTAGGGCCGAAGCGGATCTCCTTTATTACGGTTTTGGAGGTATTTGCCTTGATCTCCTTTTCTTTTTTCCGCTTATTGTAAAGGAACTTATTGAATTCAATGATCCGGCAGACCGGGGGGTCTGCGTTTGGAGAAATCATGACCAGGTCCAATCCCAGGTCCTCTGCCCAGTTTCTGGCAACACGGGTAGGGTATATTCCCGGTTCAATCTCTTTACCGGCAACCTGACTGACTTCATCAAGATTGTCACCCACCAGCCGGATGTCGGGCACACGGATATCCCCATTCATTTTGAATTGAAATTTCTCGTCGTTTTGTTTAGAAGGATAATTAGATGGAAATCGTTTAGCCAAGGATTTAATTGAATTTAGGTTAGATAAAAAAAGGAACCCCGGAAACGAGGCTCCATATGATTTGATAATGTGTTGTGACGATGTTCGATGCCTGTAACAAGAATAACTTCCCGGTGTTTTGCTCCGAAAAGCAAAATTAACATTCCGTGGCCGGAAATGCTCAAGAGTTTTCTTTTTCCATGATCGTTTGACGAATGACCAGTTCCTGGGCCTCCTTATTCAGATCAGCAACAAGGCTGCTACCCTCTACCGGATTCTCATTGAGAATGAATTCAGCCAGCGGATCTTCAATGTATTTCTGAATAGCCCTGTGTAACGGACGGGCACCAAACTGGGGATCAAATCCTTTTTCGGCTACAAAGTCTTTTGCTTCTGCGGTAAGGGTCAGCATGAATCCCATGATAGCCATCCTCTTGTATAAGTCAGTTAACGTGATGTCAATGATCTTATGGATGTGATCGCGATCCAGGCTGTTGAAAATGACGACATCATCTATCCGGTTAAGGAATTCAGGGCTAAAGGTCCTTTTCAAAGCACTTTGTATGACTGATTTCGTCAGGTCCTCAGCAGCATCCTGTCTTGCTTTCGTAGCAAAACCTACACCCTGTCCAAAGTCTTTCAACTGACGTACACCGATATTGGATGTCATGATGATCAGGCTGTTTTTGAAATCTACCTTTCTGCCCAGGCCATCTGTCAGCTGTCCATCATCCAAAACCTGGAGTAAAATATTGTACACATCCGGATGCGCTTTTTCGATTTCATCCAGCAGTACAACAGAGTATGGTTTCCTTCTTACTTTTTCAGTCAACTGTCCGCCTTCTTCGTAGCCTACATAACCCGGAGGTGCGCCTATAAGCCTGCTCACAGAGAATTTCTCCATGTACTCACTCATGTCGATGCGGATCAAAGCATCATCCGAATCAAAAAGATATCGGGCAAGTGCTTTAGCTAATTCTGTTTTTCCAACACCTGTTGGTCCAAGGAAAATAAAAGAACCGATAGGTTTGGATGGATCTTTCAGACCTACGCGATTACGCTGAATTGCTTTAGCGACTTTTACGATTGCTTCATCCTGTCCGATGATGACCTTCTTGAGGTCATTGTTCATGCCTACAAGTTTCTTGCTTTCACTCTGTGCAACCCGTTTGACCGGAATGCCTGTCATCATAGCCACGACTTCAGCAATGTCTTCTTCAGACACAGGATATTTCTTGGTTTTTGATTCTTCTTCCCAGTCTTCTTTGGCCTTCTCAAGTTTCCTGACCAGCTTTGATTCGTGATCACGCAGGTCGGCAGCTTTTTCATATTGCTGGCTCTTGACGGCTTTATTTTTCTCTTCTTTTATTTCTTCTATCTGTGCTTCGAGCTCCTCTATATGCTTGGGTACATGTATATTTTTGAGATGGACCCTGGCACCTACTTCATCAAGCACATCAATAGCTTTATCCGGTAAAAACCGATCACTGATGTACCTGTCGCTGAGTTTCACACATGCCCTGATAGCTTCATCAGAATAGGATACATTATGAAATTCTTCGTACTTCGGTTTGATATTATGCAGTATGTGTTCAGCTTCTTCTGCAGAAGGTGGTTCGACAAGAACTTTCTGAAAACGCCTGTCGAGTGCTCCGTCTTTTTCAATGTGCTGACGATATTCATCCAGTGTGGATGCGCCGATACATTGTAATTCACCACGTGATAAAGCAGGTTTAAAAATATTGGAAGCATCAAGAGAACCTGTTGCACCACCTGCACCAACGATAGTATGAATCTCATCAATGAAGAGAATGACATCTCTTGATTTTTCAAGCTCACCCATGATGGCCTTCATCCTTTCCTCGAATTGTCCGCGGTATTTTGTGCCTGCCACCAATGCTGCAAGATCCAGCATCACGATCCGTTTGTTGAACAGATTGCGACTTACTTTTCTTTGCATGATGCGGAGTGCCAGACCTTCTACAATGGCTGTTTTTCCTACCCCAGGTTCGCCGATGAGAATCGGATTATTCTTTTTTCTACGGCTTAAGATTTGTGAAACTCTTTCAATTTCTGTTTCACGGCCGATGATTGGATCCAGTTTGTCTTCCTCAGCCAGACGCGTTATGTCCCTGCCAAAATTGTCAAGAACAGGCGTGCGGGATTTTGAAGCGCTTCTCTTGGCTCCGAACTGGCCTTTTTCTCCTTCTTCTTCGTATGATCCTTCAGAATCTGATGGGCCTTGATTCATAAATTCCTGGTAGTTACCTGATTCCTCCTGAATGACATATTCAAGTTCTGATTTATATGACTCATAATTGATATCAAATTCGGAGAGTACTTTGCTGGCGATATTATCACCATGTTTCAGAATTGAAAGCATGAGATGCTCAGGGCTTATCTCATCACTGTTCAGATTCTTGGCTTCGAGGAAAGTTACTTTCAGCACACGTTCTGCCTGTCTGTTGAGCGGAACATTGCCGGCTGAGACAGGAGTTTGCTCCATACGTCCTTCAGCGATAGTATCCTCAATTTTAAATTTAAGTTCAGAAAAATCAACATCCATTGCATCCAAAACTCTAACGGCGAGATTATCATTGTCCTGAAGCATACCCAGAAGGAGATGTTCAGTACCGATGTAATCATGCCCGAGTCTTTTAGCCTCCTCCTTGCTTAGCGTGATGATCTTCTTGACTTTGGGAGAGAACTTTCTGTTCATGTATAATGCTTGGGATATATTAAATTAATGTCCAATATAAGAACTATTTATAAAAGTAGTGTTTCTACTGATCACCTGCATCCAAAATGATTCCAAGTGGTTAAAAAGGGTGACGAAACTGCCAAATCAGCCTGTATCGGACGCAATTGTGACGTTTTGTCATAATAACAAAAAGAGTGTATAGAATGATTTTAAAAAGAGAACATTATTGTGTTTGCTTATTGTTAAAACGAAAATTCCAGGTGATATCGCGTTCGTATTTGCTTGCCAAACAACAATATGGCCATGTCTTTAGGAGAATTTATCGAAATTGGGGTACTTTTGCGGGCGCCCGGATTTACTAGAGCGCTTTTCTAAAGACTAATGCATCGACAATGAAATTTTCATTAGATAAACATGATAAGTATTCTGTTCTTTCCCTGGATGAAGAGAATCTGAATTCACTTATTGCCCCTGATCTTAAATCTGAGTTTATTTTCCTTCGTAATGAAGGAGTGCGAAACCTGATCTTTGACCTAAGCCAGGTTAAATATGTTGACTCTTCCGGTCTCAGTGCGATTCTTACTGCGAATCGCCTTTGGAAGGATTACGGGAGTTACGTCATCACAGGCATTGCACATCCGAGTGTGGAGAAATTGATCAAGATTTCAAGGCTTGATACCATACTCGCGATCATACCTTCCGTGAAAGAATCTATTGATTACGTTTTCATGGAGGATGTAGAGCGTGACCTGAATGGTGATGCTCCTGCAGAAGAAGAATAAACTATCATTCCAATCTTAAACCGATGAACAGTCATGGCTGAATTTGCAGTGACAGTAATTGGTTCCGGTTCTGCTCTTCCGATGAACGGAAGGCATCCCTCTGCACAGGTCGTACAATATGATGAGATATTTTGCCTGATTGATTGTGGCGAAGGGACACAGACAAGGTTAAGAGATTCAGGTATAAAACCATTTAAGATCAATGTCGTATTGATCAGTCATCTTCATGGTGATCACGTATTTGGTCTTCCGGGACTATTAAGTTCTTTTAGTCATCTCCAACGTAAAAACGAGCTTATTGTATTTGGCCCTGCCGGGATAAAAGGACTTCTGGATGAGATTATAAAATACACAGCCTTAAAAATTAATTATCCTCTGCAGATTATTGAAACAGATGCGAAGGGATTGACTAAAATCTGGTCCAAAGGAAATCTGGATGTATTTACTTTTCCTCTTCAGCACCGCATCAATTGTAATGGCTATTTGCTGAAAGAAAGATCAGCTTTGTACAAGCTGAAGAAAGATGCAGTGGAATCGTTGAAGCTCACGCCCGAACAGATCCATCAATTACAGCAAGGTGGTGATCTTGAAATCAATGGAAGAATAGTTCTCAATCATGAACTGACGTATGGTGCAGAGCGTCCCCTGAGCTATGCGTACTGTTCGGATACACAATACAGTAAAAGGATTATTCCATGGATAAAAAATGTATCCGTGCTATATCATGAAACCACTTTCCGGAATGATCTTTATGAAACGGCTGAACAAACGGGTCACAGCACGGCAGGAGATGCAGGCAGGATGGCTTCTGAGGCGGGGGCTTTATGCCTTATTACGGGACATTATTCATCCCGCTACAAAGATGTCGCGGATTTGATCAGGGAAGCTGAAGTGCATTTTCCGCATGTTTTGGAATCAATCGAAGGAAAGAAATATTCTTTGAAAATGCTTTCGCAGCAGCTATCGTAGGCTGCCTGATCGTTGTGAAACGTCTTAAAAGGCTTAATTTAGAAAAGGTATCAGGCCTTCAATATGAAAAAGTAATATATTTGCGGCCTTATTTTGCGCAAAGGTGCAATTCTGACAGCGTAGCTCAGCCGGTAGAGCAACGGTCTTTTAAGCCGTGGGTCCTGGGTTCGAATCCCAGCGCTGTCACTAAAAAGCACTTCATCATAGAGGTGCTTTTTTATTTTTGAATGATCAACTTTTCTTATATGGTCATGTTCTAAAGACTTATCATCAAACTAAAATCTTCCTTCAAATGAAAAAAAACGGTTTACTTATTTTATTGACGATGCTTGTCATCAATTTAATGCAGGCTCAGATTAAGACTCCAGCTGCCAGTCCGGGAGCAAAAGTGGAGCAACGCATAGGACTTACTGATATGACTGTGGAATACTCACGTCCCAGTGTAAAGAAAAGAGTGGTATTCGGTGGATTGGTTCCGTATGATGAGGTCTGGAGGACAGGTGCCAATGCTGCAACGAAAATTACTTTCAGTGAAGATGTAAATTTCGGTGGTGCAGAGGTTAAAAAAGGTTCTTATGCCTTACTTACAAAGCCAGGAAAATCCACATGGTCTGTCATGTTATATCCTTATGGCGAAACAGACTGGACAACCTATGGAGAATCTAGTGTTCAACCTGTCACTGTTTCTGCAACAGTATATCCTATGGCTAAGGACATGCATGTAGAGTCCCTGATGATGGGATTTGACAATCTGTCCAGCAGCAGTGGTGACTTTTTTATGCTTTGGGACAATGTATATGTTCCGGTTACAATTAAAGTTGGTACAGACAAAACAGTAGAAGAAAGTATTGCGAAAGTTATGGCTGGTCCTTCTTCCGGTGATTATTATGCTGCGGCTAATTATTATCTGAATGAAGGCAAGGATCTCAAAACTGCCCTGGAATGGATCAACAAATCCATTGCTATGGGTAATGAAAAATATTGGGTACTGAGATCCAAATCCTTGATCCAGGCAGGCCTTGGTGATAAGAAAGGAGCTGTAGAAACTGCAACACAATCATTGGAACTGGCTAAAAAAGATTCAAACATGGATTATGTCCGGATGAATGAGGCTTCAATAGCAGAGTGGAAGAAGATGTAATCCATCGTGAATCGTGAGCCGTGAATCGTGAGGCTTTAAACTTCGGTTACGATAAAATACTGCAAATAGATCCCGGAAGTTTTTTCGGGATCTATTTTTTTTTTGCACTTGTCAATCTACATGTTTTTTTAAATCCTTTGATCTGTTCGTGATGGAACCATGCGACGATTTCTCTTTATCCATTCAATCATTAAGCTGAAGATCATAACTGCTACGCAACCGATCACATTGTACCATAAAAATCCTATATCGGTAAGCAGGAAAAAGTAGAGTACGGTAGCCTGAGCGATTAATGCAGCTCTAAAAACTGAAAATCCGGAAACGTATTTCAGAAAAAATGCGGATAAAAATATTCCTAGCACTGAGCCATAGAAAATGGAACCAACGATGTTGACAAACTGGATCAGGTTTTCAAAAAGACTGCCGTAATATGCGAAGCTAATGGCTATCACCCCCCAAACTAATACAAATGCTTTTGATGCATAAACGTAATGCTTTTCACTTCTATCTTTCCGGATCAGTCGTTTATAAAAATCAATGGTTGTAGTTGAGGCCAATGCATTCAATTCAGAAGCAGTAGATGACATGCCTGCTGCCAGGATCATAGAAATCAATAACCCGATAATCCCTTTAGGAAGATAATCCAGGATAAACCTGATGAAAAGGTAATCCCTGTCATTAGATTCAGCTTCGGGTAGTGTGGTTTCAATTAATTTTTTTGCATTTGCACGGATCTCTCTTTCTTGTTGGACACTTTTGTCAATCAATTCAAGGTCAAGCGAGGAATTTTCCTGAAGCAGCAAGCCATTGTACAAAGCTTGTTTTTTAGCATGTTCATTGTTCCATTCCTCTTGTAGCTGTATATATTGAGCTGATGAAGGGGATGCTAAAATCTCCTTTTCAACCTGTGAATTAAAAAATAATGGAGGAGCATGGAATTGATAAAAAACAAATACCATCAAACCGGTAAGCAGAATAAAAAATTGCATCGGCACTTTAAAAACCGCATTGAATAAAAGCCCCAGCCGGCTTTGCTTAATCGATTGTCCTGTGAGATATCGTTGTGCCTGTGATTGATCCGTACCAAAATAAGCAAGCGCCAGAAATGTTCCGCCCGTAATACCTGACCAGAAAGTATACCGGTTGTTCCAATCGAAGCTGAAATCAAGAGTGTTCAGCTTTCCATTAGCACCTGCAATACTCAATGCATCCCTAAAACCGATTCCATCAGGTAAAAAAGTAAGCGTGACGACAAATGCAGTGATAATGCCACCTATCATCACTCCCATTTGAAGCTTGTGTGTCACGTTTACAGTTGTAGTGCCTCCGACAAAAGTGTAGAATGCCACAACACAACCGATGACAAAAATGGTGAGGTGTAAATTCCAACCGAGGATCGCTGAAAAAATAATTGCAGGAGCAAAAATAGTGATACTGGCACCGAGCCCGCGTTGGATAAGAAATAATAATGCAGCAAGCAGGCGTGTCCGAATTCCAAACCGATGTTCCAGGAATTCATACACCGTATACACTTTCATCCGGAAATATCTTGGTATGAAAGCAATACAAATAATCACCATCGCTATGGGTAAGCCAAAATAAAACTGGACAAAACCCATTCCTTCTGAAAAGGCCTGTCCTGGCGTAGATAGAAATGTAATCGCACTTGCCTGTGTAGCCATCACGGAGAGGCCTATCGTCCACCAACGTGTCGAATGATTACCCTGCAGATAACCTTCTATATTTTTATTCTTCCTGGTTTTCCAGATACCGAAGATGACGATGAATGCTGTTGACCCAATCAGCACAATCCAATCCAATGCACTCATGCGTGATGATTGATAAAATGGCTAAGCAAAAAGAAAAGTGAAATGTATAAACCATTCAACAGGAGTACAAGAATGTATATCCTGTTCCAGTTAGTTTTCTGTTCTTCATTTTCCACCTTGGATCATTTAGGGTTTGGAAGTTAATTAATGGCGTTTAGGATTTGCCATTTTTATAACCGAGAGAAATCAGGTTGCTCATAAGCCGGTATGCACCCGGAACGCCGACAGGGAGATGCCTGAACCATGAAAGGCCACTGTAGACATAATATCCATTTCCATAACCTGCGATTAATAAAGAGCCTTTCGTTGGATTTTCACCCGTGTCTTTCATTTCGAGAAGAGGTGTGAACTGATCATCCCACTTGTTGGGGAAATACAAACCTCTTTCCTGCGCCCAACCTTCAAAATCAGAAGGAATAATTGTATTCGGGAATTTGAATACGTCCATATCCGGATTGATCATGGTAACCGGAGAATTTTCTTCTGTCACTCTATCCCTGGAAAGTGTCAACGGATATGGAGCTATTTCATTCGTGAAAAGGGCATGGCTGGTATTGTACTGAACGATCATAGTGCCACCTTTTTCAACCCAATCAAATAGTATTTTATTTTTATAAGCTAATGCTTCAATTGTATTGAAAGCCCGTATTCCAAGGATGACGACCTGATATTTGCTCAATATAGTGGAAGAAATGGAAGCCGGATCTATCACATCTATGGTATATCCGATTTGTTGCAAACCTTCGACTACATCATCACCGGCTCCTTCAATATATGCGATTGGTCTTGGGATGATTTTTAAATCGATGCTTTTAAGCTTTACAGAGGCATCTCTTACAATAGATAAATAAGGTAAATGATCGTAATCCAGTGTGGTCACTTTGTGATGATATGTCTGGTCACCGCTTAAGATTTCAGGACTGATCGTAGCAGAAGATTCGGTAGAGGGTGGAATAATGGTACAGGTAAGTACTGCAGTCTCACCAGATCTTAAGAATGACCAGGGAAGGCTTGCCGGTGAAATCTTCCAGTCCTTTTGTGGAATCTTTAATTGTAAAGTTCCACTTACACTATCCTGGATAGCTGTGAGCGTCACATTTATTTTACGTTCATTTCCTAAGGAAAAAACCAAAACATCCTCATCGAACTGAACGGTGACAGGAGGTGTAATTGAAAGGGGCCGGTGTATTTCTCCAATAGCAGGATCAACGGTTTTATAAATCACCGGTACCTTAAACTGAACAGGTGACCCGGAAATCATCAAACTAATTTTTGCAGTGATCTCGGGTGGGTTGTATGGACGACCTCTTTCTTGCTGATCCGGTACACTGTACATTCCCTCTTTCGGTTGTTGAACAAGCCAATATGGTGTGCTTAAATGTTCAGGAACAGGAATCTTCATTTCATTCGTGACCACCTGGTTGTATTTAAGAGGAGCCTGGAAAGAATAGGTTGTATCACCTGCAGAAAACCTGATGGAAGAAAGCATCACATCAAGATTGGATCTGTTCGTTATTTCCAATGTGGCAGGTAATATCATACCCGGGCTAACACGGAATTTATTTGTGCGCACTTCGATAAATAAACCGAGGCATTTTTTAATCAGTGATTCGCATTCTTCAGCTTTAATTTTCTTCCAGAATGAATCTGGTAATAGTTGAATGGACTTATAGATATCCAATAACAACGGAATGCTTGAAGAGGGAGATTTAAAATCAAAAGATGATTCAAGCTGTTTTACTTTGGTGCCTATCGGTGCACCTCCCTGAATCCGGGTCCAGGTAATATCAATACCATCAAAAATATCCTTAGGTATTGTTCCCTTGGTATCCTTGATCAGATCCAGATAATCCAGGCTTTCTCCCCTTGTCTCTGCAGAACCGAATCCCTGGCTTTTGTGCATGCTTCTGCTCCTGCCGGCAATTTCAGAATTTGATTCACCAGTCACCTGATCAAAAGAACCTATATCAATGGATAACATTCTGGATTTATCAGCCAAATCAAAATTTTCACGGCTTCCGTAAAACCACCAACTTGTATTGAAGAAAATCCTTTCTGGCTGCCACGTTTCCACATATTTTAACTGTTCCGGGAAAGCATTGCGGTCAGCAGCCAAATCGAAAGCTTCAACCGAAAGTATAGCAGAAGCAGTATGATGTCCATGATTAGGTCTTGATGTATCCGTATTGAATCTGTTGATAATGACATCAGGTTTTACGGTACGCATCGCCCAGACAACATCACTCAGCACATCGTTGCGGTCCCAGATAGTAAAGGTTTCTGAGGCTGTTTTAGAATATCCAAAATCATTAGCTCGTGTAAACATTTGGTTTCCCCCGTCAATAGCCCGGGCTGAAAGGAGTTCCTGAGTTCTGATGACACCGAGCATTTCCCGGATTTCAGGACCTATCAGGTTTTGACCGCCATCTCCTCGTGTCAGAGACAGATAAGTGGTATGTGCAGAAAGGTGGTTTGAGAAATAACTGATCAGGCGGGTATTTTCATCATCCGGGTGAGCGGCGACATAAAGTACATTGGCGAGAACGCCAAGTTTTTTAATATCCTTATATATCTCTGAGGAACCAGTCTGTCCCCAAAGAGAGGAATTAAAGGAAGCCAGGATGAAAAAAAACAGGAAAGCAAACCGGGTAAACAATGAATTCATTCGTATCTAATTTGAGATAAAGCTACATATTACAAACCGAGAACATGCTTTAATCATTGTACAGCAGCCGGAGTTTCGACTAAAATAAAATTTTGAAAAAAGGTTATAATATGAAATAAAAAATACGCACCTTAGCCGCAGTTAACTAACTAACACTCCGAAACAAGACATGCTCATTTTACTCGTTACGCTCACTGTTTTTATTACAAGCGGATTGATTTTCCTGGTTAAATTAGGCACCAGCAGAAAATAATTATTAGCCCTCTTCTTCAGATATTCCGCTTTCCCCAACAGGGCTCTGATAGCCACCCGATTTCCGAAATAGTTTGATTCTCCTTTGATCACATACTTCTATTTGATTTATTCTGTAGTTGTTACTTTACCTTTGTGATTCGTTCTGAGGCAAGTAGTAATGCAAAAACAGGTTCATTCCAGTATCCCCACATCTTCCGGCGTTTGGTATATCGATGCGTATGCCGACCATGATGCCGATCCCATGCCACATCTTGCCCTTTATCCGCCGGACATTAATCCACAGGACATTGTAACTATCAGGGTACATTCCGAATGCCTGACCGGTGATCTTTTTGGTTCAAAGCGATGTGATTGCGGAGCTCAACTCGAGAAGAGCCTTGAGGTCATAACGAAAGAAAAAGGCGTGCTTATTTATTTAAGACAGGAAGGGAGAGGGATAGGTCTGATCAATAAGCTGAAAGCTTATAACCTCCAGGATGAGGGGTTTAATACAATTGATGCGAATCACCAGTTAGGATTTGAAACTGATGAAAGAACATACCACATCGCTAACCTGATCCTGCAAGACCTGGGTATAAAAAATATACGCCTGTTGACCAACAATCCGGAGAAAATAAGCTCAATCAGTGAAGGCGGCATTATCATCGTGGACAGGGTGCCATTGATGATCGAGCCTACAGAAGATAGCGAGGGTTACCTCAGAATTAAGAGGGATTTGATGGGGCATTTGCTGGACCCCTAAATCCCCTGAAGGGGACTTTTCTAAAAACCGTTTTATGTTACCGATAATTTCGACGAATGAAATGGTTTCAAATTGAAGTAAATGGAAGTTACTATGGAGGATGAACGACGGAAGGCTTTCGGTAGGCTTCTCGATATCATGGATGATCTGAGGGAGAAGTGTCCCTGGGACAGGAAGCAGGATATTCATTCCCTTCGTAATCTGACGCTGGAGGAATCTTATGAATTAGCTGATGCGATACTGAAGGAAGACTGGGCAGGAATAGGAGAAGAACTGGGCGATCTGATGCTGCATATTGTATTCTACGCAAAGCTTGGAACAGAACAAGGACATTTTGATATTGCTTCAGTGATCAACTCCCTTTGTGAAAAGCTGATCAGGAGGCATCCTCACATCTACAGCGACACTGTAGTCAACGGCGAGGAGGATGTGAAAAAGAACTGGGAGTCCATTAAAATGAAGGAGGGCAAGAGCTCGGTTCTTTCAGGAGTGCCTGATTCATTACCTGCCATGATAAAAGCTTTCCGGATGCAGGATAAGACCCGTCAGGTCGGATTTGAGTGGGAGAATGACCAGCAGGTTTGGGACAAAGTAGAAGAAGAAATCGCTGAGTTTAAGGAAGCTTTAAGTACCGGCGCGGACAAACCGGCGCTGGAAGATGAATTCGGGGACATCCTCTTTTCACTCATCAATTATGCCAGGTACAAAGGCATAGATCCTGAAACTTCGCTTGAAAAGGTGAACCAGAAGTTCAAGCGCAGGTTTGAATATATTGAATCGAATGCACCCAAAGCCCTGACGGACATGACTTTAGCTGAAATGGACGGGTTGTGGAATGAGGCCAAAACAAAGGAGCGCGCTAAAAAATAACATAGCTGCATAATTCCTGTTAAGAATCGTATCTTTGCGGCTCGAAAAATTAAAGTAAACCAAAATATTAGTCATTTTTTAAAGCGTCAAATGACATGGCAATTTATCTAACATCAGCTAAAAAAGCTGAAATCTTTTCTGACTTCGGTGGTACTGCGGCTAATACCGGCGGCACTGAATCCCAAGTAGCGTTGATGACTCTCAGGATCAATGAGTTATCAAAGCATCTACAAATCAACGCAAAAGACAACTCTTGCAAAAGAGCACTTTTGACTATGGTTGGACAGCGAAAACGTCTGTTGCATTATCTCAGTAAAACGGATATCCAGCGCTATCGCGAAATAATCGAAAAGTTGGGTATCAGAAAATAATGCAAGCCCGCTAATAAAGGGTATTCTGTATTCTAATCGTCTGTTCGATTACGATTTCTCAATTTTCATCTTTGATTTTTGCCTTAGGACCCTGGATACATCCGGCAGTTCGCGCGCATCTCTCATTGTGGCTGATTTTTCTCCCTCGTAGAAAATATGATATTAATAATCAGATTATAATAAATTAAATAATAATTATATGGGTGCTCAAATTCCTATTACCCAAAAGTTCAATTTACCGGATGGCCGAGAAGTGATCATGGAAACCGGTAAGCTGGCTGCGCAGGCGCATGGATCTGCCATGATCCGCCTGGGCGACACAATGCTTTTAGCCACTGTGGTTTCCAATAAAGAAGCGAAACCAAATCAGCCATGGTTTCCCTTATCGGTGGATTACCAGGAGAAATTTGCTGCTGTAGGCCGGATTCCTGGTAATTTTTTCCGCAGGGAATCAAAACTATCTGATTACGAAGTTCTGATATCAAGACTTGTCGACAGGGCAGTTCGTCCATTATTTCCTGATGGATATATGAATGAGACCCAGATCATGATCAACCTCATTTCGGCTGATGCAGATGCTATGCCTGATGCGCTTGCTGCACTTGCTGCATCAACAGCGCTGTCTGTTTCAGACATTCCATGGGCAGGGCCGATCTCAGAAGTGAGAGTCGCACGTATAAACGGAGAATTTGTAGTTAATCCAGGTCGAGAAGCAGTGAAGACGGCTGACATAGATATCATCATCGCGGCAACTATAGCTGACATCATGATGGTGGAAGGTGAAGCAAATGAATGTTCTGAACATGAACTTGTAGAGGCTATCCGTATTGGTCATGAAGCTATCAAAGTTCAATGCCAGGCACAATTGGATTTAGCAAAGAAGGTTGGAGAAAAAGCAACCCAGAAAAGAGAATTGGATGTCAGGGTAGAAGATGAGGATCTGAAAAAAGAAATTGACACCTTCTCAAGACAAAGAATACTGGATATTGCCAGGGGTGCACAGGAAAAAAATACACGCAAGGAAAATTTTGATAGTATCAAAACTGAACTTGTTGAAAAGCTGAAAGAGAAAGGTGAAGAATACATGACTGAGAAGTCAGTGCTGATTGATTATTATTATGACAAGCTTAAAAAAGAAGTTGTTCGTCATTTTGTCGTAGATGAAGGAAAACGGATTGACGGAAGGAAGATGGATGAAATCCGGCCTATCTGGATTGAAGTTGACTATCTGCCATCAACACATGGATCTGCGGTTTTTACAAGAGGAGAAACTCAGTCATTGACAAGTCTTACGCTTGGAACCAAGAATGATGAAGTGTTGCTAGACAATGCTCTTGATTTCAGACATGATAAATTTATCCTTCATTATAATTTTCCACCTTATTCAACAGGGGAAGTAAAACCAAATCGCGGACCGGGACGGAGAGAAGTAGGACATGCTAACCTGGCAGCCCGATCTTTAAGAAAAGTATTTCCTGCTGTTCAGCCATATACTTTACGTATTGTATCTGATATCCTTGAATCCAACGGATCTTCCTCTATGGCGACGGTTTGTGCCGGCTCACTTGCTTTGATGGATGGGGGTATAAAAATTAAATCTGCAGTTGCGGGTATCGCAATGGGATTGGTCAGTGAGAAAGGAAAAAATGCCATCTTATCAGACATCCTTGGTGATGAAGATGCAATAGGCGATATGGATTTCAAGATCACAGGAACACGTGATGGAATCGTAGGATGCCAGATGGATATCAAAGTGGATGGCTTGAGTTATGATTTGCTGGAGAAAGCTTTGCTGCAGGCACGTGCCGGTAGATTGCACATCTTGTCTAAGATGGATGAAGTCATCGCAGAACCAAGAGAAGACCTCAAACCACACGCACCACGAATACTTGAGATCATCATTGAGAAGAGTCAGATTGGCGCTGTCATCGGCCCTGGAGGAAAGGTTATTCAGGACATACAAGCGACTACAGGCACTATCATCAATATTGAAGAGGTGGGTGATAAAGGAATTGTCAATATTGCCAGTTCGAATAAGGAAAGTCTTGAGCTTGCAAGACAACGTATCATTAGCATAACATATACGCCTGAAGTAGGTGATGTGTATGAAGCTGTTGTGAGGACGATCATGCCTTATGGAGTGTTTGTTGATTTCATGGGAAAAAGCGGATTATTGCATGTATCTGAGATCTCTCATAGCCGGATAGATAATGTAGAGGAAGTATTCAAAGAAGGTGACATGGTAAAGGTGCAGCTTGTTGAGATCGATTCCCGTACAGGCAAGATGAGGATGTCGCGTAAATCATTACTTCCAAAACCTGAACGTAAGAAGAATGAAAATGGCGAATATGAAGATGGATTCGGCGAAGAAGGACCACCGGAAAGAGAACGTGAACGTTCTTCCTTCGGTGATGATCGTGGTCCGAGACGTGATGATCGTGGACCAAGACGTGATGACAGAGGACCAAGGCGTGATGATCGCGGACCTCGCAGAGATGATCGTGGTGGTGGAGGTGGAAATCGTGGTGGAGGAGATCGTGGACCACGCAGGTAAAAAAGGTAATCAGTAAAATGGTAATCAGTAATCGGTAAAATGATTGCTGAATAGTTTTAAAAAAGGAAAAGGACAAGCCGAAAGCTTGTCCTTTTCCTTTTTAAGAAAATACTACTCTTGTTTTATATTCTTATAGAATTATGGTTGTTCCACAACCATATCGAAAGAATATGCTGATGGATCCAGGGGTTCCATAGTTGTGCGGAATTCCGGGTTAACCTTCTTCAGGATGATATTGTAACTTGAATAGTGTAATGTATCAGACCAATTGCTGACAGCAAAGAAAGTATCTCTCACAACACCCTGATTGTCATTAATGGTAGCGGCCATGACATACCTTCCTGCCCATACACATTCGATCCCCTGCACATTACACCTGCTATCTTCAACAAAAGGTCCGAACGTGATGCTCCAATGATCCTGATCAAGGCACCACAATTCATCAAGTTTGGCAGTAAATGGTTTATTCAACGTGATTTGATTGCATAGCGCATCCGTATTGCTCTTTTTATCACATCCTGAGAAATTCAGGAAGAGGAAACTGATGCATACGCCGATAGAAAATACGTATTTCATAAGATTTTTGATTTTTTAACGTTAGACGGAAAAAAAAGTGGGTGGGGTTGGGTACAAAACAGCACCCTCGAGACATTATAGTAACGAATCAAATTGGTTTTGTGTTCAAAAGCCCTTTACTGAAGAAAATGAAGATTTACGTAAAAACTGAACATAGGACATAAAACTGTGAACTTTTTGATATGTGCCATTGTACCTTCTTGTAAGAAAATGACCAGAACTCCTTCAAATACCTAAAATCCCTAACCCAGTAATGCGACAACTTAAAATAGCAAACAGGATCACCAGCCGTGAAAGTCTCGCGCTTGAGAAATACCTGCAGGATATCAGTAAGATAGATATGATGACTTCCGATGAGGAGGCACGGTTAGCAGCGCTTGCACGTGCGGGTGACCAGGAGGCATTAGAGCGAATGACCGAGGCTAACCTGAGGTTTGTAGTATCCGTTGCCAAGCAATATCAGAATCAGGGTTTGTCCTTAAGTGATCTTATTAATGAGGGAAATGTTGGCCTCATGAAAGCAGCCAAGCGTTTTGATGAAACCAAAGGCTTTAAATTCATTTCATATGCTGTATGGTGGATCAGGCAGAGTATTCTCCAATCGATCGTTGAATATTCCAGGATAGTCAGAATGCCGCATAATAAATCCACATCCTACAATCGCCTGAATGAAGCATTTGTGTCTTTTGTCCAGGAATTTGAGCGTGACCCTTCCCATGAGGAATTGGCGGAGTTGCTAAATGTTCCTATCAGGGATGTAATCAATGCTATGCCTGGCAACAACCGGCATATTTCTTTTGATGCCCCGGTTTCCAGCGATGAGGATAGTTTTACGCTTCTGGATATGATAGAAACTGATGGGGAGATGCAGCCTGACCTTAAGCTTATGGAAGAGTCGCTAAGGCTTGATATTCAATATAGCTTAAATTCTCTGGCACCAAGAGAAGCTGAAGTGCTCGCTTTTTATTTTGGGTTAAAGGGTGAAAAGCCACTTACCCTTGATGAAATCGGAGAACAATTAGAGCTGACTCGCGAAAGAGTCCGGCAAATCAAAGAGAGAGCTATCCGGCGCCTCAGGAAAACGATGCGTAAGAGTTCTACGATCAGGAGCTACATGTAGATTCTTGAGTAATCTGTATTCAGTAAACAGTATTCAGTATCTCGCTGGATTCAGTAAGGTTTCTTTGCAATTATTATTGATCTTGATACAGGAAATTCGTTCCTTTTCAAATAAGCGTATCTTGATCGCAGGATTATGATAGAGGATATTATCAGAAAGGTTCTGCATCTGGCTCCTGGGACACGAAAGATAAACCAGGATCTTGCCGCAATGCGTCAAATCATAAAGCCTTTTCAATCCCAATTGATACCCTTTCGGGAAGAGAGTGAGCTGGAACTCATGTCGCTGAACCTGCAGCTTAAATCACAAAAGCAAGGGCTTGATAAAATCATTGCCGGCACCATTCAATCTATCTATTCAGAACCGATGGTAGCCTTCACTTATAAGGATTATATAAAAGGTGTTCGTGAGGCATTACTTTGTTGCAAGACTTCGGATACCGAGATTATCTTCAGGATCAAGAAACAAAATGTGGATGTCTATTACAATGGAAGCCAGGTAGCGATGATTGACCAGAATAATACGATGCACGGTTTAAAATCGAGGGGTGTTTTGGGAAGAATCAGGCCTTATTCCAATGACCTCATATCAATTATTGTTAAAGATCGTGAAGTGGGCCAGATGTTTAATCCGCTGAGACCGCATGCATTTCAGCAAAGGGCCTTTACGCTGCTGGCAAGACTCAATAGTGAAGAAGAAGCGATTTTTATTTCCATTACCCTGTATGAAATGCTCACCCGGATACTGGAGAATAAAAGGAAAAAATAATCATTTTTGTAACGTACTTTTACCCGGATTGATAAAGACTTAAGAAGATGTCTGTATTTGATACTGTTCGTGTTGTGGTTTACCGTTTTCATGAGAAGGGCCTTGAGATATTTTTGGTCAATTCAGGTCTTGAAGAAGAAAACTGGCGTATCCCATTCACCAATATCGCTAAGTATACTGATGCCGGTGTGGAAGTTGGATACAGGTTCATCTCTCTTGAAACAGATGTTCAGCCTGACGGATCATCGAGTCTTACCTGTGCTATCGAAGGTGACTGGCATGATATTCCTTCCATCCGCAAGCTCATTAAAGAAGACTTAAAGCTGGTATCTTCCAAAATTGATATGATGGATAAGATAGCACTTGAAAAAGGTACTTTTTTCGCTATCAAGGAAGCATTCAAAAAGGTGATGCCAAATGAGTATAAAGTTCTCCACGAACTGAAGGATATTCTGATGCACAGGAATATTGTCAAGAACATGTAAAATCAGGTAAGCAGTAATCGGTAAGCAGTAATCAGTAAGTAGTAATCAGTACTCAGAAAAATCGGAGTTGAAGATGCTTGTAATTATTTTCGAGAAGCGTCAGACGTGAAACGTGAGTTTTTAATTTCATTGCTAAATGGGATTTCGATTTAAGGGTGAGATATATAAAGTGGGAATCAATCCATGTGTTGATGTGCCTGAGCGGATCACCTTAAAAATGAAACCTGATCGCGGATATATTCCTGTCCTGGGAGAAATCAATAAGCATAAATTTCAACAAACCTTAGTGGCTGTCAAGAACGGACCATACAGATTATATGTGAATAGATTTATGATGGCAGGAGGAGGTTTAAATGTTGGTGACATGGCGACTTTTATCATTGAACAAAATCAAAACCCTGAAGTCAACAACGTTCCAATGAATGCTCTTTTGAAAGTAAGATTGAAGGAGTTGAAACTTACTGATGTATTCGAAAAGCTTATTCCTTCGAGACGAAAAGAAATAAACAGGTATTTGAATTCTCTTAAAACTGAAGGAGCTTTGGTGAGAAATGTTGAGAAGTTGATATCAGGTTTGATTTCAAAATTGTAATTTCCATTTGAGAAGTAGTCATTTCATTGCTTAAAAACATTTATCTATTTAAAAAAAGGTTTACCACATAGACACATAGTTCACATAGAAAAACACATAGAAAAAGTGACATGAGGAATTGGTCTATGCAGCCAGTTTAGTCTAAAGGAAATTAGGTGATGGGGTTAAAAAACTTTAAACCTTGACCTTTAGACTAAACCGGCAGCTCAGACATTTACCTTTTTCCTTTTTTTAATTCGGCTGCGGTGTTGTCCTTAAGTACGGCTTGATGTGTGTTGCGCCTTTTGGAAATTTTGCAGGAATGTCTGCGTCCGGAACAGAAGGTAAGATCACTACATCTTCTCCTTGTTTCCAATCTGCAGGTGTGGCTACGCTGTGGTATGCGGTCAGTTGCAATGAATCTATTACTCTTAGGATTTCAGAGAAATTTCTTCCTGTGCTTGGAGGATAGGTCAATGTCAGTTTTACTTTTTTATCCGGGCCGATGATGAATACGCTTCGCACAGTTGTTTTTTCTGTAGCTCCGGGATGGATCATATCATAGAGCAATGATACTTTCCGGTCACTGTCAGCAATCAATGGAAAATTGACTACGGTGTTTTGTGTTTCGTTGATGTCATTGATCCATTTTTCATGGGATTCAAGAGGATCGACGCTAAGGGCGAGGACTTTTACATTTCGCTTGTCAAATTCTTTTTTCAGCTTGGATACCTGACCCAATTCAGTGGTGCAGACAGGTGTAAAATCAGCAGGATGAGAGAAGAGGACGCCCCAGGAATCGCCAAGATATTCATAGAAATCAATTGGACCTTCTGAAGTTTCTGCGTGGAAGTTTGGCGCTATTTCGCCGAGTTTGATGGACATAATGGTGGATTTTGATGGTGGAAAATGAAGTTAAAAAATATTTTGGATTTTCGATTTTCAATTTTTGCCTATTGCCTATTGTCTATTGCCAATTGTTCATCGTATTAAATTGAAAAGCCCTTCAATCCGGTAGAACTGAAGGGCTCTTTCTGTTTTTTATTAGAAAGCATACATTCTGTTCAACCCGGGGGTGAAGTACAACAACAACAAGTGTTACAGAAGTGAATGCCTGATTTTTTCATGATTGAGACCAAATATATGGTAGTTTGTTTCATAATGTCAAGTTGCTGAATGAAATTTGCGGCCTGATCATCACCTAACAATACAATTGAACAAAAGTTATGCCCGTATCTGAAACTCATTTTTCGCTTCCCGGCCAAACAGGCTTTTATAAAGGGAAAGTAAGAGATGTATATTATGTTGATGACCTCATGGTGGCGGTTGCGACGGACCGGATTTCAGCCTTTGATTATATTTTGCCAAGACCTATTCCGTATAAGGGCCAGGTGTTGAATCAATTGGCCGGATATTTTCTTGATGCGACTACAGATATTGTTCCTAACTGGAAGCGAGCGATGCCGCATCCGAATGTGACCATAGGTGTATTATGTGAGCCTATCCGGATCGAGATGGTGATCAGAGGATACCTGGCAGGTCATGCGCTGCGTCAATATCACGCAGGCAGAAGAGGATTATGCGGAGAAGAAATGCCTGAAGGAATGGCAGACAACGCCGCATTTCCACATCCGATCATTACACCTGCCACAAAAGCGGAAAGCGGTCATGATGTCGATATTTCAGGTCATGATATTATCGTGCAGGGAATTCTTTCCCGGGATGTATATAATGAGATGGTTAAAATAACAAAAGCACTTTTCAAACGTGGCACTGAGATGGCGGCAAAGCAAGGGCTTATATTGGTTGATACAAAATATGAGTTCGGATGGTACAGGGATCAGCTCTACATTATTGATGAAGTGCACACACCTGATAGCTCCAGGTATTGGTATGCTGATAAATATCAATCAAATCAGGATCAGGGTTTGCCGCAGGAGCAGTTGTCTAAAGAATTTGTACGAGAATGGCTGATGTCAAAGGGTTTTCAGGGGCTGGAAGGTCAGCAGATGCCAGTGATGGATGATGAATTTGTGGAGACTGTGAGTAATCGATACATTCATTTGTATGAATTGATGACAGGAAATACGTTTGTGAAAGGTGATGATGATCCGGGTGTGATTGAACAATCTATAAAATCAAAAATGCTTGCAATGACTTAAGCCAATACTTTTGTCCGGGCATGATGATTTTCCAATATTGAATTTGTTATAAACTTCGCATCATCCACTACACCATAAATCAGAGATGATTTGAGATTGCGAAGCCAGGGTAATCCATTGAAATAAAGTCCTTTCGTTGTTGTAATTCCATTTGAATGGATTGCTTTACCCAGTTCATCCAGTACAGGAACTTTTATCCAACTAAAGTCAGGCTTGAAACCTGTGGCCCATATTATAGAAGTGATATAATGGTCATCGAGATCAAGCTGTGATGCAGGTTCATATGTCAGTAAGCTGTCATCGGGAAAATCAGCTTCATCGAATTCAGGTGGCTCAGCATTGACACCAGTTGCAAGAATAAACTGATCAATGCCATTTTTAACCTGGGTAGAAAAATCATCACCAAACTTAATATTATCGGCCAGGTTGTTTTCAAACTTAAAAACATTCTGGTTAATGTTATTCAGGTGACCCATCAAAATCACACCTTGTCTATGGAGTGATTGAAGGCTGATCGTGTGGCCAGACGCTCCAACACCTGACATGAGTGGAGCTTTCATATTGAGTTCGAAATCTTCTGCTACTGCTGTAGGTTTATCAAAGAAATGTAAATCAGCCATCCACTCTACAATATCGCGGCCTCTGTATCTGCGTGGAGCCCGGGTTACTGCACTCGTAGCCAAATATACCTTTCGATTTGCCGCAATTAGATCTTCAGCAATCTGAACACCTGAGGTGCCGCTCCCAACCACCAGTACTGCTCCTTCTGGCAATTTAGATGGATTACTATATTGAATGGCATGGAGTTGAAATATTTTTTCCGGCACTTGATCGCTCACCTGAGGTAGGCATGCATTATTTTCACCTCCTGCTGCAATTACAACCTGCTTTGAAGACCAGGATATGTTTTGTCCGTTTTGGATTGTTTCCACTATAAATGTGTCATCAACAGAAGATTTTTTAAGAGAGATTACATTTGAATTTTCTAAGACAGGAAGCTTATGAGTGTGTGCATATTTTGCCAGACGTTCTATAAAATCGTGTCCTGTAATAAAATCATGGATATGATATGAGCCAGGTGGTTCACCTGGTAGTAGATTATATTGATGAGGAGAATTCAGCCTGAATGAATCCCATCTTTTCTCCCATGAATTTCCAATTTTGCCTCGTTCTAACACTACGTGTGAGATTCCGTTTTCTTTGAGGAAATAGCTGGTGCTCAGTCCTGCCTGACCGGCGCCTATGATGAGGACGTCCAATATTTCATGGTTAATCATGATGTAGAATTATTTTAGGAATACTCCTCAAAAGTAGAGGGGTATAAACCTGGTTGCAATACCATAAGTATGGGGTATGTCAACGCCACTAGCTAAAGCTAGTGGCAATTCAAAAGTGGATAGAGAGAGTATAGTAGTTTGAATTACCACCACTTTTAAGTGGTGAGTAGAGAGTAACAGATTGAGTTGCCGCCGCTTTTAGTTCTCCACTATCTGAAGCCAGTGGAAATTCAATGGTGGATTCAGAGATCAACACCACTAGCTAAAGCTAGTGGAAATTCAAAATGGTAGAGGATTGAATTGCCTCCACTTTTAAGTGGAGGAAAGAGTGATGTTAATAGAACAAAAATTGTCATGATAAATCAACACCACTAGCTAAAGCTAGTGGAAATTCAAAATGGTAGAGGATTGAATTGCCTCCACTTTTAAATGGAGGAAAGAGAGATGTTAATAGAACAATAATTGTCATGATAAATCAACACCACTAGCTAAAGCTAGTGGAAATTCAAAATGGTAGAGGATTGAATTGCCTCCACTTTTAAGTGGAGGAGAAGGAGAAGTTTTAATTTTCATTTGAATTCCTGAAAACCGTGCTCATTCATGAATTCATTATATTCCTCATTAAAAGACTTTATTTTATGATGTTCTTCCTGATTTTTAATGTACTCTCGTACAAAATCAATTGAGTCTGGAGAAACAGAAACACCGTAATATTCATCCTGCCATTCAAATTTTGAATAATCTGTATGCTCAAGTAAGAGATTACTTTTATTGATCCAGCGGGAAGACTCCCCTTTAATCAACTGAATGGTTTTTTCGATGGTTTGATTTGAATTTAATGAAAGGAGACAATGACAATGATCACTGTATCCATTTATGAAATCGATGAAAATCCCCTTATTGGTTGCATTCTGGAGCATATGACGCCAAACCTTAAGTCTCAGAGATGGGGTGGCGAGATATGGAGTCCTGTATTTTGTGGTCCACACAAAATGAATATATACCTTTAAATATGGCATATTGTTTTCGATGAATCCCGGTGAAAAAATATTGAATTAAAAATAGGGGGATCATAAATCAATTGCAAATATTTTTCAGTTTATTTTTAGAGAATTGCGAATTTTTAATTTCGACTATTTAGGGTCAGGGGAATTGATATTCCACCAGCGGCCGTTTCGTTTGGCTAATGTTTGGAAGTCACTCATGGTATCGATTCGGGAGCCTTTATATTTTGTTTGAATACTTTCAATAATGAGTGTGTCAGCAGCTGCAATAGAATATGTATTTCCCTTTTCCTGCATTTCGTATATCTTTTGATTTATTATGAATTTATATATTTCATCATTATCATATCTATCAGTGTATGCACCAAAACCACCAAAATAGACTGAATCTTCAGTGATAGGTCTTCGAATACCAAATTGATCAAAACCATCACTCGATGAAGGAGGATTAAATTTATACCTCAAAATTTTTAAGTAAGCGGACATTAATTTTTTTTCATAAAATGGTATTAAGAAATTTATTTTTGAATTAATAATGCCTCGCTTAATTTCTTCAGTTCCATGACTAGTATCAATGCCATTTAAGCTTTCTCGTTCAGGGTTAGGATCAATGCTCCATTTAGCCACCTCATACACACCAATCTTTTCTAAAGAATCAAATTTGAGATATTTCTCATTTTGATCAAGCCCTCTGAACCGCAAATATGTCTTAATACCCTTAACCCACATTAAATTAGATGAGTCAACATTTATAGATTCAAAGGTGATGTAGTTTTTTAACTCATTTTTATTAATAATCGTATTGGCAATCCAGATTGCATCGATTATCAAGGATATAATAATTAATATAGTGAACATTTTAAGAGAAAAATTAATGACCACTAAAACGTTGCTCTTCATCTGTAACAGGGTTTTTTACTACATAGGAAACATTTTTTAATTCACCAGAGTAATAAATTGGTACTGAATCATATTCTAAAAAACCTGGTTCAATAATTATCTTATCATTTATGTATTTATCATCTTCAGGATAGTTGCAAACTATCAGTGGAGTTATATTAATTTCTATTGAATTTTCAAGATCTTTAATATTATCTATCATTCCTTTAATTTTACAGGAATATGCTTGTTTGTCCCAATTTTTATTGTTGTATAAATTGGCTAGAATATTGGCTGCTTGTAACTCGGAGATTAAATATTTCAAAGTGTCCGGAATGCTGTTTGGCGGTACTTTAACATTCGGTAGATTTAGTTCAGAATTTTCTTTTAAAAAATAATAGTAATTCTGGACGCTCGTAAAATCGAAATTAGTTAATTTTTGTATGCTGCTATCCTGATTCAATATATAATCTGAAATTTCTTTGGCATTAATTTTTGTCAAATATTTTATAAGTGGAATTAATTTGTCAAAATCCTCCTGTTTTTTATTTATTTCATATAAAATAAATGTTTCTACTTCTGCCTGTTTTGGTTTTAAATCTTGCTTAATTGTAAAAGAAACCAGCTTTAGGATAATTAATGAAATGAAAATAATAACTAATTTCTTCATCAAAAAAAATACTTTAATTGAAGGCGTAGCTTTGCATTAGGCTTGCAACTCATTAATAAACGGAAACTATACAGGTAACGGAACGTCTAATACAATATTGCAAAGTATTTTCAAAAATACATGATGTATTTTATTTGCTCAATAACTTATTTAAAGTTTCTATCACATACTCTATTTCATCCGCAGTATTGTAAACACTTATCCCCATCCGGCTCACACCACCCTGGCTTATCAATCCCAATACCTCAACGGCGCGAAGTGCATAGAAATGTCCATCCCACGCACAGATGCTTTTTTCTGCCAGCATCTTGCATATTTTTTCAGGAGTATAATTTTCAACAGTAAATGCAAGGGTAGGGGCACGTTGTGTTTCTTTTAACGGTGGGCCATAAATATCAATGCCGTCAATATCCCGTAACCCGAGATAAAGCTGTTGAGCAAGTCCACGTTCATGTTTTTGAATAATACCCATTGCACTGATGATGCGATCCCTTTGCGTACTGCCTTCTCCGAACGATTCAATAAAAGAAACAGCAGCAGCTACACCGGCAAGCCCCGCATGATTGAGCGTCCCTCTTTCTATCCGATGGGGAGCATGTTGTTCCTGTGTACGAAGACGATCGGTATCAAGTCTATCTAATGCACCATGTCTTGAATAAAGGACACCAACATGAGGGCCATAAAATTTATAAGCTGAGCACAAAAGAAAATCACAATCGATCATTTTTACATCCGTCAGCAGGTGGGGTGCGAAATGAACCGCGTCAACGACGAGCAGTGCACCGGATTCATAAGCCATCTGCCGGACACGTTCAATTTCATTGACTGTGCCAAAAATATTCGACGCCAGACCCATTGCAATGACGCGTGTTTTTTCACTGACCTTTTTTTCGAGATCAGCATAATCCAGGCTTCCATCTTCGTCAAGCAATACTTCACGAACAACTATACCATGTTTTCTCTGCTGCAGCCATGGACCACGATTTGCTTCATGATCAAGTTGTGTGATTAAAATTTCATCCCCTGGTTGCAATGACCTTCCTATAGCATTCGCAAGGACGAAATTCATGCTGGTCATATTCGCGCCGAAGGAGATATTGTTTCCACTTTCAGCACCCAGAAACACAGCCATTTGATTTCGGGCATTTTGGATCAGCTCATCTGTTTCCATGGAGGTGACGAACTGGCCATGTGTGTTGGCATTGCTTTGTGTATAAACGGAGGTGATTGCGTCGATAACTGATTTTGGCACCTGGGTTCCTGCAGGTCCGTCAAGGTGGACGATTTTCCGGCCATTGACCGTACGGCTTAAAGAAGGGAATTGACTTCGGATGGAGTCATTCATTTTGGGTCAGATTGGTTAGATATGCAAGGTAAGAAAATGGCAGGGAGCAGGGGGCAGGGAGGGTGTAAGAAGGGTATTCAGTATTCAGTATTCAGTAATCAGTGAAAATTCAGAATATCACTCTGATGCAGAGAAATAAAAACTAAACCTTCTAACCATTTAAACCTCTAAACTCACCTTCAAAAGAACAATCACCTAGCAACGAAAAGCAGTTTCAAAAGGTTTTCTGTCGAATCAGGCCTGAAACTTTACCTTTGCCCGCTTCGTTAAGAGGCGATAAGATCTTTGAAATCGGGGGCTGACAGGAATCGACAGGAAGGTGTGTCATGTCAGTAAGCATGCCGGGGAATGATAGTTCACCCCGTTAACAAATGGCTGTCGACCAATAATTGGCGAAACACGTTTCGCTATGGCTGCCTAGTTCTAGGTAATTAGTTAGCCATTATGCCACAGGTTTGATGTCTGCTACAAAATCTGACGCATACCATAAAATGCAGAATAAGCCAAGGGGATGTCCCGACCGGAGGCCGACAATCAAGGGAACAGGATCGTATCGCGTTGTTGCAGTACCTGGTACTTTCTTAAATCCGATCTGTAACTAAGCATGTAGAAGGCTGATGTGAGCTTTGTCTGGACGGGGGTTCAATTCCCCCCAGCTCCACTTAATCTGGTAATCAGTAATCAGTAAAAATTGTAAGTGGTAAATATTTTATTCATGAATTCTGAAAGCCGAATTCTGAATTCAGAAAGAAAAAAATGAATCGGGAATTTTGATCTTATTTCCTTGTTTTCCTTGATTATTCCAGGGGCTTCAATTTTTTTCCAACTCTTTTCAATTCATTCATTGGTACTGCCTTCATAAAAATATATTCCTGGTATTTCATTTCAGTAGGTGTTCAATTTTTGGATGTTAATCAGTTTTAGAGATCGGCCGTCCTTATCATTCAATATTGTCTTTACTACTCCGACCTTCATGAAATTGATTATCCTGCTGGCAGCGTTTCTCGCCCTTTGATTATCTTGTACATGCAGGCTCCCTGTTCTTCTTTTATTTGCTCCTTGGTTTTTCACGCTCAACCAGATTTTTATGAAACCAATACTACTCTTATTGCTTCTGTTGATAACATTCAATTTGCAAGGACAATTCACATTTGAAGAAGTGACCGCACCGAATGATCTAAGTATCCGGTTATTGAGAAAATCACCTACCGGTGAGTATTTTCTCCAACTCGCCAATGATTATAATGGTATTTACAAATCTGTAAACGGACAAGACTGGACACGAGATACCATGACTAATCTTTATGTTCAAGATATACAGTTTTTCAGTGATGGTACTCCCTTGCTACAGTGCTCAGATACGGACGATTATATATGGAGAAATGGAGCCTGGATAACGCTGGATCCGGGTACAGGATGGAATGATACCCACATCAGTTGTATCAAAGACGACAGTTTATTTGTATTCAATCAAAAGCGTTTCGCTTTCAGTACAGATAAAGGACAATCCTATACCATACTAGGTTCCTACCAGGGGAAAGTTGAAACTAACTACTCGAAACTTTGGGTCTTCGATCATCATTTCGCTTTACATAGCAGTTACAATCTAGACACATTATTCATATTTAATCGCAGGGGGCTGCGTGTTGAAGCCTATCCTATTGAGTTCAAATACACTGAACACATTGTATTCAATAATTGTAATGAATTGCTTTTTATTGATAATGATAAATATTACCTTTTTCGGGAACAGGGTCATCAGTTGCTGACTGGTACAGACAATGAAATCATTCCGGATACTTTTGAGAATACATACATACAGGCACAGGACGGTATTTACTATATAAAACATGGTAGCCGTATATATTCAACACCGTGCGGTATTTTTGACTGGCAGCTTGTATATCAGGATGAAATCCTTAATAGCATAAACCGATATTGGTTAACCCGACAGAACGATGTACTACTCTATAACTATTTTGGAAATGCCTTTTATGATCAGTCAGGATGGACTAATAATCGCCAATTGCGTACACCATCTATCAACTTTCCCTGTTTGTCAGGAACGAACGAATCAGCCCTTGACAGACAAGTCACCAAAACATCGAATAATCTTTATACAAAACTCCTGAATGAAAACGAATGGACACCAGTTTCCCAAAGCGGTAGTTGGATTTCATATTCACCTAACGGTGATCTATATATTGCCAGGTCAAATGATATCCTGTATTCTAAAGACAATGGCGCTCATATTTCCATTATCAATTTGCCTTTTGGACAGCCGTATCCATATCTTACTTACAGACTCGAGGTATTAGACAATAATTTGTTATTTCTCCACCGGGCATTTAATCATAATTACATTAGTTATTATAGTACCAATAACGGGGCTGAATGGAAAGCTGTGTCAATTCCTAATACTACGGATCCTCCTATTATTAACCGGATCGGTAACCAAATTCAAATCGCATACCTGAAACAAGCTTTTTTTGTAGAGCGCATCCATCTTGGAACAGGAGAGGTAACCTCGCACCCAATAGGCCAATATTTTAATACATGGGATGGCGCCGTTGCTGATGATGGCACTATATATTATTGGGCAAGTGACAATAGTTTTAGCCGGGATCTTTATCGATATCGTTTTGGTGAAACTCCCGTTTGGCTTGGAGATTCCAACGAAATCCCCAACAGACTCTTTGCAGCAGGTAACAATGTATATGCGGTTAGCGAATCTTTGATCTATCTGATAAATGACGGTCAAATCAAGCAGTATCTATGTTCTGGGTTACCGGTCGGTGGTTATCCCGTATTTTCGGTTTCTGAAAATGACCATCTCTACGTCGTTTACGACCAAAACCGAATTTTCAGGTCAAGAGAAACGTTATCCTTCAACAGGTTTATTTCAGGCTCGATACATCATAATAAACAAGGTGACTGCGTGACTGATCCGCTCGACCCTGGTTTGGGTTCCTGGGTAGTAACAATAGAAAACGATCAGTTTCTGCGTACAACACCCACTACATTGGAAGGTGATTTCGCATCTGACGTACCCATTGGTGAGTATACTGTATCATTAAAACCTCTCAATGCTTATTGGCAGGTTTGCGACAGCGTCCACCAAATAGTGATTGATACACAGTCTTCTGTCATTCAACAGGATTTTTTAGCGGTAGCCCTCGATGATTGCGCTAAACTTGAAATTGATTTTTCCACTCCGTTATTGCGGCGTTGTTTTCAAAATATCTATTATGTCACTGTGCGTAATACCGGACCTGAACCCAATGAGAGTGCATTAGTCCGCATTACCCTGGATCCTTTCCTTGATTTTATTTCATCTTCTATTCCATATACGCAGATTAGCAGCCATGTGTTTGAATTTGATCCCGGTGTGATAGCGGTCAATTCAGCTTACACTTTCCAGGTGAAGGTCAGGCTATCGTGTAATGCTGAATTGGGGGCTGAACATTGCGTTGAAGGCTCTGTTTTCGATAATCTGTTGTGTGACTTCGAACGAACCACTTATACAGAGTGCCGGAACAATGTAGGCTCTTATGATCCAAATGAAAAACGTGTTTTCAATGAAGCGGGCTTCGAAACCGGGCAGGTTGATAAAGGGGAATACATTTATTATAACATAAGATTTCAGAACACGGGCACAGATACTGCGTTCAGCGTACGCATCACTGATCAGCTTTCTCCCATACTGGACTATAAGACACTGGAGATGTTGAGCGCCAGTCATCCATTTTCCTGGCTACTGACAGATGGACCTGAATTAAGTATAATATTTGAGAATATTTTATTACCAGACAGCAATGTCAACGAGCCGGCTTCTCATGGTTATGTCAAGTTCAGGATCAAACCCTTTCCTGAGATGGATTACGGCACGAGCATACAGAATACGGCAGCCATTTATTTTGATTTTAATGAGCCGGTACTGACTAATACAGTGGCCACGGTCATCCTTCCGGTAGTGAAAACAACTGAGCTCAAGAAGAGGATAGAATTTGATATTTATCCAAACCCAGCAAATTCAGTCATCCATCTCACTCTTTCGGAAGAGGCCAGCAAACAGACTGATGCTTGCGTAATTGTTGATGTTCTTGGTCGACCAGTCATACAAGTGAATGGCCATTCTGACAAAGCTATCCTCGTTTCACATCTGGCACCAGGTGCTTACAGCCTTATCTTGCAATCGAATGGAGAATGGATTGGGATAAAGAAATTTATTAAATGGTGATCCTAATTAGATATTAATCCTAAGTTTGCTGCCACTCAAAAAGCTCTTCATGGCGCAACCTAAAAAGATCTGTCTCATCTGCGTTGAAATATTCGCGTGGGGCAAGTATGGAGGATTTGGAAAAGCTACGCGAATCATCGGAAGGGAATTGGTAAAGAGAGGCTATGATGTATATGCGGTGGTGCCGCGAAGAGAAGATCAAAAAGAAGAAGAAATCCTGGATGGAATCAAAGTGCTCAGCTTTTATCCTTCTGAATTATTTTCTTCCGGAAAAATTTACGAAAAGATACAGGCAGATATTTATCATTCATGCGAACCATCCCTTGGTACGTGGCTTGCTATGAAACATGTTCCTAATGCAGCCCATGTGGTGACAGCTCGCGATCCACGGGAATGGAAAGACTGGGTCATGGAATTTTCATATCCAAGCAAAAGTCGCATACAGGTGATCCAGAATTATTTTTACGAATATAATTTCCTTGTCAGACGATCAGTAAGAAATGCGGATGCACTCTTTGTTCCGGCACATTTTCTGAAAGAGAAAGTTAAGCGGATTTACAATTATAGTTCTGATATCGGATTCCTGCCCACACCTACAGAGGTCCCTGCTCATGTGACCAAATCGGATAACCCCAGCGTATTATACATGGGAAGAATTGATCCGAGGAAGCGGCTTGAGCTGATGCTTGAACTTGCTAAAGATTTTCCGGAAGTTACTTTCAAAATTGCCGGGAAGGCCAGGGTTCCGGAATATGAAAATCAACTTAAAAACACATACAGCAAATATCCAAATATCCAGTTTCTGGGATTCGTTGATCAGTTCAAAGGAGATGCACATAGAAAGCTATTATCCGAAGCCTGGATCCTGATGAATACGGCCGTAAGGGAAGGATTACCAAATAGTTTTGTTGAGGCCTCAGGACATAGGTGTGCTATCTTAAGTCACGTTAACCCTGATGATTTTGCGTCGAAATTTGGCATCCATGTGAAGAATGAGGATTTCCATGAAAGCCTTCATGAATTGCTGAAAGATAATCTTTGGAAAAAAATGGGTGAAAAAGGCCATGCGTATGTTAACTCTACCTATGAAGTGACTGTTGCGATGGATGCTCATGAAGAAATGTATAAAAAAGCCAGGGAGAAGAAGAAATAGTGGCTTACTAAGCAATTCCCATAAGGGATGTGACGGCTTAGTGAATCAGGGTTTGGTCACCGGGCGAAAAAAAAATAACTTGCCGCACTATTTGTACCTAATCCGTTCCCCTGGTGGCTAAGCATAGCAAGGATAAAGTAAAATCATCTGCAGTTCGTCCAAAACCGGTTTCCGGTTATCGTTTTCAACCTATCATTCAATTGGGCAAGTCCATTGTTTACGGCGTACTAGGTTCGGCACTCTTTTACCTGTTTAATCATATTTTGGTTTTCAGTCCCAAAGTAGACCAGGCTTATATTATCATTTGCACCGTATTAAGCGGAATCCTGGCATTTGTCTCTTCCACCAGCATTTTTCAAAAGCATATCGATAAGATCACTTATGGGGGGTTAGCCATGATCCTGATCCAGGTGCTTGTAACCGTTGGTTTAACATATAGCTGGATCCCGGCAACCGGGATATGGACCTTCTTATCAAGCACATTTGCCATTCCGCTCGGCATTATCTGGTTTTTTATACTCCGTAATAAAGCCATTTCAGAACCTGTCAATAAAGATTTTGTATATCCATTCAAACCCTTATTCCAGGATAATTATTTACGCATCTTGTCTATAGTTGTGTTTTTGATTTGTGGTGTGATGATTTTTTACCGGCTTGGATTTTATGATATCTGGGAAGATGAAAACCTTGTCATCAATGCTGCCAGAGGCATTCAGCAACAGGGATTGGCTTTTCTCAAGGAAGGTTATGACAGGGTGTGGATGCATTCCTTGCTGATCTCATGGTTTTTTGATTTGTTTGGTGTATCAGAATTCACCGGCAGACTGCCTTCTGCATTATTCGGGCTGGTGTCTGTATTGACATGCTATTACGCATACACCCGTTGGTATGGAAACGGGCTTGTTGCTGTCATGATCCCGATCGTTTGTCTCATGAATGACAGGTTCCTGATTTTATTCAGGTACATGCGTATGTATGCTTTGCTTATACCTATTTTTCTGCTTGGAGTTTATATTCTCTACCGGACAGTTACCATTAAAAATAAAACGGTTTTTTTCCGGGGGAAAAAGATTGCATATCTCAGCACCAAAATTATTTACATCGCTGCTTCAGTTGTTTTGCTGTTGCTTTTAGCTCATTTGCAAAAATTAGCGATGATTATTTTGCCAGTCTTTTTCATCTTTATTTCCATCCTGGTATGGTACCTGAAGACAAAGGAGCTTAAATATTTTTTATTGATCGCTATCGCCGGAGGTATTATTCTTGCCTTTCTCTCCTTTGGACTGGAACTTCATTCCCTTCGAATGTTCAGGCAGGTGAGCAATGCTATTTTTACAAAGCATGGTGTGTATGGAGAATATTATAATTATATGCTTGACAATGGATTGCCGATCAACAGTACAATGATGACATTGATAGGTGGTCTTGGTTTGTTACGATCACGTGTTTCCATAGGGATCAAATCCATTTTAATCATAAGTTATCTTCTGCTGACCATTTCACTAGTCAGCATGATATATCTGATCGCAAGTGAAGGTCAGGATTACAGGTACATTGCACACATTGTTCCATTTGTAATTGGAATCCTGTTATTTACATGGTATCAAAGCGCCAGTATGATTTCGAAGAAGACGGCTTTCCTTTGGTTATTCTTTATCCTGGTCGTATCCTTCCTGAGCCTGAAAGAAGATTATAAGCGCGTTTACGTTAAGCATCCGTGGTCACCTTCATATTCGGTCGTGTATAAAACATTGAAGGAAAAATACAGGCGAGGAGATGCAATCTTTGCTCAGAATATGAAAACTTACTACCTGGATGGGGAGCAATTGGCAGGTAACCTTTATCACAAAGTGCCCGGTAAAAAGCAATATTCGTTAGAAGAATTCAAGAAAGATATAGGTTTTGCACAGAGAGGATGGGTGGTATGGGACAGGCATAAAGTGTATCACTGGCGTGATGATGTGATCACTTACATCTATGAAAACTTCAAACCGTACCATGGTGGCCCGATAGATAACCTGGGTGTTGAATTATGGTATTTTGATGAGAAGATGCTGAATAAGAAACCACCTGAAGAATAACAGTGGCAACAGAAAAGAAAAAGATTAAAAAACCAGTTAAGCCTGTAGTACAGGTTCGTTTTCCGGTATGGCCATTAGGAGAAAAGCAAACTTTCTGGCTTTTCTTCGGATTGAGTTTGCTGCTCACGTTGATTCTTTTCTCAAGATATTTGTTTGGATCTGAATTATTTATTTTCGATGATGTCGGTTCAGATACATTGACCATGTTTTTTCCGGGACTTGTACAGAGTGCAAGGTATTGCAGGGAGAATGGAATACCAGGTTGGTCATTTTATATCGGATTAGGTGATAATTTTTATCCGGGTACTTTACTGAGCCCGTGGCATTGGATTTACATTCCTATGAATGCTGCTACGATTGCCTATAGCATTGCATGGGTTCAGGCTGCTATCTTATTTACTACGGGGCTTGTGTTTTACAGATTTTTGCGTGAAGCATTGTTTTCATTGCCTGTGTGTATTGTGGGTTCTATGCTTTATGCGTTTGGTGGATACCTGGTAGTAGGAAGTGCGTGGTATGGGCATTCAACGGTTATTTTCTGGATGACATTGGCCTTACTGGGCTTTGAATTATTATTGAGAAAAAAGAACTGGTGGTTGTTTATCATTCCATTTGTGCTCATGCTTGATGTGCGGAGCTACTTCCTGATCTTATTTATGATTATTTATTCATTTATCAGGATTATGGATTTGTACTCATTTTCATGGAGGGCATTATTCATGAACTATAAGCGAATGCTGATATGCGGTGTTGTTGCTTTACTTGTTTCTTTACCTTTTGTCGGAGGAAATTGGCATCGGTTTGCATATAGCCCCAGGGTATCCGGCAGGGTTTCGTATAGTGAGCATTTATCTTCTGTATTTCCTTTTCGAACTGCATCACAGGAGCACTACCTGACTGCATTTTTCAGGATGATTTCAAATGATGCGCTTGGGAGTGCCAATACCTTCAATGGCTGGAAAAATTATCTCGAGGCACCTTTATTTTATATTGGGTTAATCACGATACTACTTGTCTTCCAGTTTTTTGCATTGGCAAGTAAGAAAAGAAAAATATTGTATGGTGCTTTCCTGGGTCTTTGGGTATTCATGATTATTTTTCCCTGGTTCAGATTTGCATTTTACGGGTTTGCCGGTGATTATTATAAAGGAGCGTTATCACTATTTATTCCGTTCAGCTTTTTATTTGTAGGATTACTTGGCTTTCAGGAAATCATGAATGGTAAAAAGCCAAACCTGGTTGTGCTTGGAATAACATTAGTTATGCTGTTGGGCTTGATTTGGTTTCCTTATCATGAACCTAAAGTGACTATTTCGCAAGCGGTACAATTGAAAGCCTCATTGTTTTTAATAGCTTATGCGGTATTGATAGGGTGGATTCAAAATGAAAAATTCAAAAGAATAATTCTCCCTTCTATTCTTTTGGTAGTAGCAGTTGAAGCACTGGTTTTCTCCTGGTCTTCATTTAATGAAAGAGGTTCAATACACAAGGCTGACATCGGAAATAAAAAATTCCAGTTTGATCATTCGATAGAGGCTGTGGATTATATCAAAAAGAATGATCCCGGTTTGTTTTACCGGATAGATAAAATTTATGGCTCCGTCAAATCAGGTTACAATGACGGCATGGTGCAGGATTTTTTTGGATCAAAAATGTATCAGTCGCACAATCATAAAAATTATGTCAGGTTCCTGGATGAGATGGGGATTATCGATGGCAGCCAGGAAAAAAATACCCGCTGGCTGTTAGGGCTTTCAAATAACCAATATCTGCATCCGCTTTTCTCGATCAAATATTTGTTATCAAAACCGAATGCCCAGGTGAATGTAAATCCTGCCCTGTATGATGAAGTGACAAAAACGGGAGATGTGGAGGTTTATCGAAATAAATATTTTCTTCCATTTGGCATTCCTTTCGATCAATACATTGACTACGATGATTTTAAAAATGTACCGTATGATCAGAAGCAGGGAGCTATTTACCAGGGCATAATATTAGAAGATGATGCTCACGAAGGAAAGTTTCAACTAAATAAAGTCCCTTTCTCATCCATGAATACCTCTGCAACAGATTTGGTAAATCTTATCAGCACGCTGCCTGATAAATCCATGAAAATGGAATACTTCAGTCAAAACCGGATAGTCGGTAGTATTGGGCTTAACAAGCCTTCGGTAGTATTTTTCTCTATCCCTTTTGATATCGGATGGAAAGCAAAAGTTGACGATGTGAAATCAGACCTTTTCCTGGCGGACATTGGATTTACAGGATTGTATGTTGAGCCCGGCAATCATGTAATAGAACTTTATTACGATCCGCCTTTATCTAAGATTGGATGGATAGGTTTTTTTGGTGCTTTTGCTTTGGGCTTCGTGATTTATAGGTATAAGGTTCAGTTCTGGAAGTAGAACGCAAATACATTTTCAAAGACAAGACGTTCGACTGTCATTGACCTCGAATAGTCGCGTTGGTTCGAGGTCGGAGACGCTCGAACATCAATCTCAATTATTTTTATAAATCAGTATTGTCCATTTCAGGTTTCATGGACAGAAGCCACGTGATATCGGATTTTTTCAGGAAAATAATGTCCTTCAACTGCAGATCTATTCTTTTAGAAACATGATAGATGAGGAAAAATGCTGTTGTTGCATACGATATGATTGATGCAATGGAAGCACCCATGATGCCATATCGAGGAATAAGCAATACATCCAGTACGATGGTCATGATGACTCCTCCCCATGAAGCTTTTATCGTAAATCCTATTTGATCTGTGGCTTTGAAATAATTAGTAAAAACCAATCGCATAGAAATAAAAATAATTCCAATTGCCAATATTTGTGTTGCAGGGATAGCTTCATCAAATTTGTGCCCGAACAAAAGTGGAATAAATAGCCACGAAAAACCTGCAATGAGAATAGCTGCAGTGACAGCGATGTATAAATTCAATCTTGCAATTCTGCCTACCATGATTTTGTGTTGTTCAGCCGGTGTGCCTGAGAGATAGGGAAGCAAGACCTGGTTAAATGGAGTCAAAGCATCACTGATGAAGTTAGTTACCTGTGTTGCAAGCCCATATTGACCGAGTGTCGACATTCCTTTATAAAACTCTACAAACCATACATCGAGCCTTTTATTCAGGAAATGACCAACAGTGCCCAAAAGATTTTTAGATGAATATTGTGAAATCGGTTTTCGATAGGTATGGGTATCCTTCGAAAATTTTATTTCGCCTGATTTCCATAAAATGAATATTCCTGGCAGGAGTAAAAAGGACTCCATGATCAGGATGATTTTAAAATAAGTAACAAGTGAATATTGATTGCCTTTAAAATTGAGGAACAATAAAGTGCCGTATACAATCCCAGGAATTAACTGGTTGATCGTAAGGTAAGCATTGAATGCCTTGAACCTGAATAGTCCCCTCAAAGCTGCCTGAATCAAATTCGATCCGGTGCGGAGAAGGAAGGAGATGATTAAAAAAGAAAAGAAAAATAATACAGGCTGTTCTTTTGGAATAAACAATGTCTGACCTCCCGGAATGATGTAAATGATGAGAAATAAAATCAAAATTAAAGCCATCACCGTGTAGAGGAAATACAAGCCAACAGTGCTTACCACTTTTTTATTTTCAAAACCTTTATTAGAAAGAAAAAAAGTAAGTGAGCTGTCGAGTTGAAAACCGATGATGGTGATCAGAAGATTTAAGCTGGCATAAACAAAAGTATATACTCCATTCCCTTCAGGACCCAATAAGCGTGTTAATAATACTACTGACAAAAAGCTCAGGAACATGACCGGGATGCGGCTCAGCAACGTTATTTGAGTATCTCTTTTTAGCTGGCTCATTTCCTCGCCGCTGATTGCAATAATGAAATGTAACGCTCTGAAATCGAAGGCCATGCATATTCTTCAACAGCACGTTGTCTCGCAGCCTGCATATAAGAAGCCTGAGAAGAAGCATCAGCAATCAAAGCATTTAATGTCTGATGTAATAAGGCTGCATTTCCCGGAGCAATGCATATTCCTGCATTACCAACCGTTTCCGGACATCCGGACACATCAGATGTAATGACCACACAGCCTGAAGACATCGCTTCCATGAGTGCAATGCTTGCATTCTCATTGGAAGAAACCAGGCAATAAAAAGTAGCTTGAGAAAGAAGCATTTTGTATTTCTCCTCCCTGTTGTCCATCCATCCATGGAATATGACCGGTGTTTGGGATGAATACGCAAGTTCCTTCAGGCGGCTCATCATGGGGCCATCTCCGCAGATATGCACTTCATATCCTATATTTTCTTTTGAAACTGCTTCAATGAGATATTGAAACCCTTTCCTTTCCAATAATCTTCCTGAAGAAAGAATGGTTTTTGTTTTTTCGCCCGGAATAAAATAATCGGTATTGATCCCATTGGGAATGTGAACGATTTTAGAATTATCACTCCCGGTAACCTTTTGCAGGAGCGATCCCAGGTACGCAGACGGAACGACAACGGCCGAACTGTATTTTATAATGGACCTGATCAGTGGTGAAGTGAACCTGTGAAGCCACGAAAAACGGTCAGGGTTAAAGCCCGGTACATCACTTCCATGGGCAGTGATGATGAAGGGAATTCTATATTTTTTATTAACCCATCTGGCTAATATTCCTGTAGGAATGATAAAATGTGCATGGCATACATCAAAAGAATGTTCAGGCAGGTATTGTTTCAAAAATTTCTTGGCGGCTAAAAGGAAAGACACATGTTCAACAGGATGAGAAATATGTTTTTGTGATCTGAGGCATGGAATTCTGTGAACAAGAATGCCATCTACTATTTCTTCTTTTGGTAATCCTTTGAAAGACATCGTAACCACTTCCACTTCATGTCCACGCTTGAAATAATTTTTATTGACTTCATGCGTCATGGGAGATGCACCACCACCTATCGGAGGATACTCGATGCTGAGGACTAATATTCTCATGGATTATCTATTCGAACCATGATAAGATCTTTTGCTGGCCTTTGGTCAGAATAGATTTCCATTCTTCATCTTTGTGAAAGCCTTTGAAATGTCCGGTAAATTCTTTTTTTGTATTTGAATTACCTGATATCACATGATGATTATGCTGATTTTTATACTCGGAAGGAATTGTGGTGTTGAGAAAACCAGATACCGATTTTGCTATGTCACTGTAAGATTCATAAAATTCTGTATAATCCAGCCTGAGATAATCCAGCTTATTCCATTTTATATAATATTTAGTCAGCATATTATTTACCAGTATGGATAAAAGCGAATGATTGAATTTGAATCCCCGTTTCACAAAGGAAGCCATGCTGGGTTTGACAGGGCGCGTGATCCAGATTATTTTCATATTCTTTGCCAACGATGTATGCAGCCACCCATTAAGCATCCATATACTTTTGGAACTGTCTACAATATATTCAGCGGAGGGATACATGGATGAAATGCGTTCGCTGATGGAATGATAGAACGTCTCCATTTTTTCAACTGCATTTTGAGAAATGATCCTATCGCTTTTGAACAAGAGTGAAAGAACAGATCGTGGCCTGACATCTTCAAAAAGCGATTTTTTATAATCATTAAAAGCTGTAAAGTAATCACAATAAAATGGGCAGGTATCCAGAGAGTGGCCACACGAACATGACCTTTCCTTAAGCCAGGTTTTAATTTTTAGTTCGCCCAGGAAAATGATATCAGGATTCGCACCTAAAAGAAATCCAAATAAAGTGGATCCGCAGAAACTATTGCCCACGATGTAGATCATTGGAATATTCGGGGAGGATTGATTTGATATGGCATCAAATCCGGCTTCTGACTGCATGGAATTTGGACTCAAAGACCGAAGATACATTGCTATTTCATAAGAGAAGGGACAGGTCGCGACCTGTCCCTTCTCTTATGAAATTCTTGTCTTAGGATTTATTACGTCTTCCTCTTTTTCTTTTCAGCTGCAGGGAAAAGAACATTATTGAGGATAAGGCGATACCCAGGACTATTTGGATGGAGGCTAAGGTCTGTATCCGGATCGGTGACATAATGCCGGTAATCTTCCGGATCATGACCGCCATAGAAAGTCCACGTTCCAAATCCGAATTCGCCATGAATGTATCGGACTTCATTTTCAGGTTTGGTTTCCCCGAGGATCAGCACATCTGATTTGATATAATTTTTATCGAAGGCCGTGGTTTGTCCCATGAATCCTTTCACAGTGCGTGTATGATTCTGGGTAAGCATGGTAGGGATAGGATCCCATTTGGCAGAGAAATCAAATAAGGTGAAATAATCCCGCTCTGGGATGACGGCACGGTCACGGTGATCAATACTTGAAAATTCATATTCCATAGGATTGGTCACGAGTGTAAAGTCTTTAAACGCAAAACATTTATTGAAATCCAGCTTTGACTGTGCATCAGGGTCTTGCGGGTCACCATCAAATATTTCAGCACAGATATCTACACCTTCTGCAGCCAGAGCTATATCATACGAATCAGTTGCACTGCACATAGCAAACATAAAACCACCCCCACCAACAAAGTCTCTTATCGTTTTCACTACGGCCATCTTTAATTCAGAAACCTTAGTATAACCCAGGCTCTTAGCCATTTCCTCCTGGAGGCGTTGATTTTCTTTGTACCAGGGCTGCATGCTGAAGGACTTATAAAATTTTCCATACTGACCTGTGAAATCCTCATGATGAAGATGAAGCCAATCATACTGAGCAAGCTTCCCTTCCAGTACTTCGCGGTCATAGACTTTATCATAAGGAATTTCTGCGTAGGTGAGCACCAAAGTCACCGCATCGTCCCAGGGCTGGATCCGCTCACCATTTGCATTGAAGTCAGGCGTGTAGACAGCTATTTTTGGAGCCACTTCAAGTTTGATGGTCTCCTGGTTTGCTTCAGGGTTGCTGATTTCGGTTCGTATGCGGACAAATTCACCGTCGGAAATCACCTGGTATGTGACATCCCTTGTCTTGCATTCTTTTTCGAAGAGCACATTATTTTCAAAGACAAATGATCCGCCCCTGTAATTTAAAAGCCAGTAAGCTTCTTTGCCTGCATTCAGGACCCAATATGTGATACCATAGGCTTTGAGGTGGTTTCGCTGGGATTCATCCATTGGAACCAGGATATAAGAAGCCTGCAAGCGCTGGGATAAGATTAATAGCCCGAAAATGAAAAGAATGGATTTAATGATTGTTACCTTACTCATCGACACAAAAATTGGTGAAAACACAACAAAGATACCCCTAAAACGACCGAAAGGTTCAATTATTGGACATGTGACGGTGTCGCCCTTTTGACTCCCCTTGGATATTTTTTCAATCTTTGTGAGCGTTAACACATCATCTGATTTTCACTTAATTCCTAAGCCCGCGTGCAGAACCTCAGTTGGCAATACCCTTCCTGGTATCTTATTTTATGTCTCTTTTTAGGGGTGGGTGCTTCTATCTTCCTTTATTATAAGGACAAGACCTTCAGTGACCAGCCTGCCTGGCTTAGGTATCTGATGGCTATTATCCGTGGTTTGGTCGTGACGGTATTGAGCAGCTTATTGTTAGCGCCTCTGCTCAAACTCCTTCAAAATCGCACGGAACCTCCGGTCATCATCCTTGCGCAGGATCAATCTGCCAGCATCAGGTCCGCATTTTCAAAGGCGGATTCGTCCACGTATATGAAATCGCTTGACGATCTCTATAACAACCTATCAACCAAATATGTCGTCCATCGCCTTGGATTTGGACAAGAAGTTAAAGAGCTTGAAACAGGAGCTACATGGAAGATGAAAGATCAGGCAAGTGATCTGGGAGAGTTAATGACCTATGTTGATGAGCAGTACAAAGGCCAGAATGTAGGTGCGATCATTGTAGCTTCAGATGGTGCTATCAATCGTGGTAAAAATCCGCTTTATATCCCGCTTTCACAAAAGGCACCTTTGTATACTGTTGCCCTGGGTGATACTATCCGGAAAACGGATTTGCAGGTGAAAGATGTTTTTCACAACAGCATTGTTTATCTCGGTGATAAATTTTCGTTGCAGGTGGATCTTTCTGCCGTTCGTTTAAAAGGTGCGAATACAAGTCTTGAAATAAAGCAAATCCTGGATAGCGGCGATATCCTTTTGGAAAAAACACCTATTACAATTGATGCGGATCCCTGGTTCACGACAAGAGACGTGATCATTGAAGCAAAGCAAAGCGGAGTGCAACGGTACAGGGTCCAGGTATCCCAGGTAAAGAATGAAGTGACTTATGTCAATAACGTAAGAGATTTTTTTGTAGAAGTAATCGATGGCCGGCTCAATGTTTTACTTCTTGCCAATAGCCCGCATCCTGATCTTGCTGTCTGGCGTTCTGCATTGTTAAGTCAGCGCAATTATGAAGTGGATATTCGCATGGCGTATGAAATGACGTTAGAACAATTGAAAAAATATGATCTTGTCATTTTACACCAATTGCCATCTGTTAAAAACCCGGTTCAAAATATTCTAAATGAGCTGGATAAAAAAGGTACACCCAGGATTTTTGTTGCAGGCTATCAGACAGATCTCAATGCGCTTAATCAGGCACAACCTTTCCTGAATATTTTAGCAGCAGGCAATCGTACACCTAATGATGTGACCATGGTGTTGAACCCATCATTCAATTTATTCAATCTTACAGATGAGGTAAAAGCCAAGTTGCCAGCATTCAGTCCTTTGCTGTCACCTTATGGAGAATATACAGCAACTCCTTCAGCCCAGGTAATGTCATATCAACGCATAGGTAGTGTGGATACACAATACCCTTTGATCATCATGGGGGAAGCGAATGACAAACGGACATGCATCATAGCCGGTGAAGGGATCTGGAAATGGCAATTGTATGATCAGTTGCAGAACGGTTCAAAAGAAATCACTTACGAAATATTGAACCAGATAAGTCAGTATACTTCTACGAAGTCTGATAAACGCAAATTCAAAGTCACTTCATCTAAACGATTATTTACAGAGCTTGAGGAAATTTCATTCCAGGCTGAATTGTATAATGACAGCTACGAGCTCATCAATACACCTGAAGTTTCCATCCGGATAAGGAATAAGGAGGGAGAGGATTTCGATTATACGTTTAATACATCCGGTCAATCCTATGCTTTGCAGATCGGCCGTTTTCCGGAAGGAAGTTATTCCTGGACAGCATCGACAGATGTCAATGGAGTAAAGTTGACCCATGATGGCAAATTTGTTGTGCAGCCTATTCAATTGGAGACATTGGAGACTACAGCTGATCATGGATTGCTCAGGCAACTGGCATCGATGCACGGTGGAAGCCTGGTGTATGCTAACCAGATCTCACAGTTGAGTGACCTGGTACTGGAAGATGAACACATCAAACCGATATTGTATAGCAGCACCCAGACACGTCCATTGATACATCTTAAGTGGCTTTGTGTTATTTTGCTGGTCGCCCTTTCTCTGGAGTGGTTTTTGAGAAGGTATTATGGCGGATATTAAAATGAAAGAACATGACGAATTTATCCAACCGAAACAGAATAGTTACCCTTGACGAATTTATTCTCAAGCAACAAAAGGAATACACCAGTTCTACCGGTGAGCTAACTAACCTGCTTAGGGATATTGGCGTAGCAGCCAAAATTATCAACAGGGAGGTTAACAAGGCTGGCCTGGTAAATATCCTGGGTGTGGCCGGTTCTGAAAATGAATCCGGTGACATGGTGCAGAAGCTGGATATCTATGCGAATGATAAGCTGATCGAGTGTTTAGGTAACAGTGGTGAGTGTGCAGCGATTGCTTCTGAAGAACTGGAAACGATCATCCAGGTTCAGCCGGTGGCAAACAAGAAGCCTAAGTATGTTGTATTGTTTGATCCGCTGGATGGATCCAGCAATATCGATGTCAATGTTTCGGTGGGTACCATATTCAGCATTTACAGAAGAGTGTCTGAGCTTTCAGGTCCAGCGACACTGAAAGATTTCTTGCAACCAGGTACAGCTTTAGTTGCTGCAGGTTATGTGTTGTATGGAACCTCTACAATACTTGTTTATACTACAGGTCATGGAGTGAATGGATTTACGCTTGATCCATCGATTGGTGAATTTTGTCTTTCGCATGAAAACATAAAGATCCCTGAAGATGGTGCTTACTATGCAGTCAACCAGGGGTATTATCTGAAATTTGATCTTGAGATGCGCAGGTATATTGATCATTGTTCGGAGATGAATTTCGGTTTGCGATATATCGGATCGATGGTATCTGATATTCACAGGATCATGATCCAGGGTGGGATATTTCTCTATCCGCATACCCGGAAATATCCGAAAGGGAAATTGCGGTTGCTGTACGAATGCAATCCAATGGCGATGATTGTAGAACAAGCTGGCGGTATTGCTATTTCATGTGATCTTGAAAGAATATTAGATATGCCTGTAAATGAATTGCATCAGCGGGCAACGATAGCCATTGGAAGTCCTAAGATGGTGAAAGAGATGAAAGCGTTTGTGGAGAAGTATAGTGCTACAGGAAAGTAAGACAGTAAGAAAGTATTCTTTGATCGCTTAGTTCATCCTTGTCCTACAGATTGATCATAATAAATCCGCGTCCTCTTTTTTTGACGAAGACTTCTCACTCATTCACATCAAAACTTATATACGGCAGCACCTTATTGCACCAATTGGAATCCGGAGGATAGATTTTTCTGAAGTCTGAGGCATTTTTAAAATTTCCATGTTGATTTTTATAAGCCTTTATCAGCCTGATTAATTTCTTATTCAGGTAAGGGTGTTTGAGCGAATCTAAATTCATTTCATTGATGAGTATAAAGTGAGGTGATCCGGAAACGGTGATCTGGTCCTTTATTTTAACAATCGTTTCTGGAGGTATGCCGTAACATTCCGCTAATTGATCCGGATAAAGAAATCCACCAATTGATTCCCTGTATTTTATGATCCGGGTTGCTAAAACTTCTCCTATGCCATCAAGAGATTCAAGGTCTGCAATTGAGGCTTGATTAATGTCGATAGTTTTCAGAGGTGTACCTGGTGCCGGTTTTTCGTTTAGTAAAGTAATCGATGCCGGAGCGGCGGGAAGTGTTCCATAAATAATATAAGGTGATGCGTTATCCAGTTGTAACGAGTCCATGCCATAGATTTTCATTAAATCGTGATCATTAGTGATGATACCGCCTGAATTGATAAATTTTTGGATGTTATAGGCTACTTTTTTTGACAAACCCATGGAAGTTAATTCTCCAAACGTCGCAGTCATGATGGATAGGGGAGAGGAGGGTGGTGAAGGTTCCTGTTCTTCTTCATAGGAGGAATATTTTTTTTCATACGTATTTGAATAAGAAGAAAAATATTTTTTCGGATAATCATGATTTGAATAATTAAATTTCTTTCCGGCTTTATATCCATGATGTTCAGAAGGGGGTGAGATATAGGTAAAGGAATTTTCTCCTCTCGGCAATATCTCTTTTATCAATTCCCATCCTAATAAAACAATGACAAAGGTGATCAGGCAGATCCGGTCAGTGCGTGAAATGGTATAATGGTATTCCTTGTTCATAAGGGTATGATTAAATAACCATCCTGATCAATATCATGAAAAACAATATTGGAATCATTAAGAAATCCTTCCATTATTTTTTTCAGCTTCCGGTCAAGATGTGCCGGAATGATGACTTGCATATCCTTTCGGTCATATATAAATTCCATCAATCCATCCGGGTCAGGACATTGTTCAATAATAAGGTGTGAAATATTTTTTACGCAGATCAATGAATCCGTTTCTCCTTCCCAAAGGAGAATTGAAAATTGATCATGAGAGAGTAATGAGGATTTATATTGAATATTATTTTCTTCAAATTCCTGTTCGACACAAATCCCGGTGACATCAATGATATCCCTGTGGCATCGATATCCCCTGGATGCAAACTCAATACTTTCAGGTGGGACATCACAATCATGCAGCGAAATGCATCGTCCATCTTTTGTGATGTCTATCACCAGTCCTTTATAAGAATGATAAATGATCATTTCACTACCGGACCATTGTGTCAACCTATGACATCCCATGGTGATCAATGTCAGGCCGCTACATACGTATGCCAACATCTTTCCTCTCGGCCATTTAAATACTAGTGCGAGGGTAAAAAATATAGCCATAGCCATCAGAAATATTCCACTCCATGGAGGTAGTGAAAAATGCATCTCCGGATTCAGTCCTCCCATCCATTTCATACTTTGAATAAAGATCTGACCTGTCCAATCCAGCAGAGGCCAGGCCATGTTGATGCCGATAAAAGACAAGACCACATTGAGAATGGCACCAAAAACAATCAGGTAACCTGCAGGTATTGCCACAAGACTGCTGATGATAAAAGTTAATGGAAACTGATGAAACTGACCCAACAGGATGGGTAGAATAAAAACCTGCGCAACAATGGATAGCACAGTAATCTCCCAAATCATGTGCACCAGCTTTTGTTTGAAAGAAAGACTTCGAATCATTGCTTTTGAAAAAAGAAGTATGCCTGCCATGGCGAGAAAGGAAAGTTGAAAACCTACATTCTCCCAGACATAAGGATTGATCCACATCATCATGAATGCAGCAAACCCCAGCAGGTTCCAGATTTGTGTATTCCAGCCCATGGCTTTGCCAAAAAGAAAAAGTATGATCATCAATCCTGCTCTCATCACTGCCGGACACGCTCCAGTCAGTCCGACATACATGAGGATCGCGAGAGAATATGAAATGAATCTCATTATTCTTTTCATGAAAATGCCAGATCCGGGAGGGCCAAGAAAAAAGAATAACATGCTGTAGATGATGGCTACATGCATGCCTGAGACAGAAAGCACGTGCATGGCACCTGAATCAGCAAATGCATCCCTCACATCATTGTCCATGTCAGACCTGTCTCCCCATACAAGTGCATTCGTCAGCTGAGCAACCTGAGGTGAAATATTGTTTTTTACGAGTGTTGAAAGCGATGTTTGCCATTGTGCAGTAATCCTCGAAATTGATTTTACGGATATGCTATCCACCAGGATTTCACTTCCCTTGCAATACATCTGATGACGTATGCCAATGGTTTTATAATATTTTTTGGCATCAAAGGAAAAGGGATTTAACGGATCTGCGATCGCAGATAACCGGCCTTTCACCATCAGGATATCGCCGGGAAAATAATGAGTGATACTCCCGGATTTAATCACGACAAGAAGGTATTTGTCTTCTATGATGTTGCTTTCTTCATCGCCATCCTCCGAGAGAAATATCCGCTGGCATTTTAAAGAGACGGATGAATTTTTATTTTTCAACACCTGATCTACTGTAACGATTCCTTGCAGGTAAATGGGTTCAGCTAAAACGTTTCCGGGAAATTGATCTTTATTGAATTGAGAAAATCGAATCAGGCCTGCAGTGAAGATCAATGCTCCGATGACAACCGAGGTGATAAACTGATGTTTCGGTACGTATCTGAGCAGGCTCAGAACGCAGCATATTCCGCAAATGGACCATAGCAGAATTAATAGCCATCCCTTTACTTCCGGGTCTCCTGACTCCGCCATGCGGAAGGAAATCAGAAGCATCAGCGCGAGCCACAAAAACGGACTATTCCTGAGATTGATCATTTTTTTCGACTGGTATCAATCCTTAATGTCTCGAGAGGGGTGAAATGTGACCGGAAAAGTGAGAAAAGTGAGTTTTAAGCAAAAAAAGTTTAAACCAGAATCCACCACTAGTCGTGCCACCAGTACTGGTGCCACGAGTACTGGTGCCACGAGTACTGGTGCCACGAGGTCATAACACACTGAGAATACACGCAGTTATAAGTGGAAGGCCGGTACACTTTCTGACACTTTTTTTGAACGATAAGCAACTCAAATTGTGCTCTTTTATGGTGCATTTTACGAACACACTCGTCTAATTGACTCAATGTTGAAATCGAAGTATGGCATTAGGTAGCTTTCCTGGCTCCTTTTGCATTTCTGGCACGGTTTTTAACCTATTACCAACGGAATCGACCCTTAACATTCTTGCAGAAGAAATATATAGCATACCTGGTATTACTAACCGGATGGATTTGTTTTTGCTACTGGCTGTACGCAAAAGAGCTACTGCCGCGATTCCTGGGAACGCAAAAGGATAGCCCCTGGCCCATACATGTTGAGGACCTGAAATACCCGCTTGCCTTTAATTGGGGCTCTGCAATACCCATAGCCGGAGAAGGTTATGAAGAATGGGTAAGGGACATTGAAAATATAGATTCGACGGTAGATGTCATCTTCATCAAAGGTTATTACTTTCGCGATGAACAAGGATCAATGCCCCTCGACGAATCTCTTGCTCACCAACGGGTGAATAATTTATTGACATTAATAAACGTGCCGCAGGAACGAATCATGGTCCAGGTGCTGCCGCAGGAAATAAATGCAGATGTACGATCTATCCCTTTCGAAGCGATTGGAGTCGAAAGGATAGCACTTAAAAATATATTACGAACATCAGGAGACACGATTGAACTGTGTTTTCCAATAAAAGATTCTTTACTTCTCCCCCCTTTATTGTTGAATAGGTTAGAGGCATATTTGGATAAATATGCTGACCGGCAAGATAGCCTGACTTCTATCGTGGGCATTGCAGACGGGAGCGGTATCGCGGAGTCTGCTGATGTGGCACTGGACAGAGCCATCATCGTGCAGAGAGTGCTTATTGACAAAGGATGGAAAGGCGATCGTATCCGTCTATCTACCGGACAAAGAAGTAATGCACAAACTATCCGGAACCGGTGTGTGATTATTTATTTTGAGTAGGCTTGAAAAAATGTAAAACATGTACTTGCTCGATATTTTTAGTAACGATTTTGTAATTATTGCAGAGACGCTGGCTATTGTAGTGGGGTCCATGCTCATGGGTATCCTGCTCAGTTATTTGCAGTGGGGCATGTTTCGGAAACAGGTTACGAAATTATCAAACACGCTGGACCTTGAAAGAGACCAGGCGGAAGAATTGAAAAGCCAGTTGAAAATTCAAATTGCAATCAAAGGACAATTACAAAATGAAATTGCGGATGGGAAACTAAAGCAGGATGCCCAGTCGAAAAAAATATTTGACCAGCAACAGAGCCTTTTCGATCAGCAGGAACAATTTGGAAATGTCGAACGGAATGAAAAGAATCAAAAAGCTGCACTTGATGAATTGAACTCAACGATTGATTCCTATCAGCAACGTTTACGTGTGATTGAGGAGGAATTGCTTCAATCGAAGAGTATTGCAAAGCCGCTTAAAAAAATAATTTCATCGGTTGCTACAAGGGCCAATTATGAGCATGTGAGTCAATTGCTCGGAAGGCAGGTGACTGAAAATGATCTTACACTCATCACAGGCATTGGCCCAAAGACCGCTGCTTTACTTCAGGCTAATGGTATCCAGACATGGAATGACCTTGCTAAAGCAAAAGTTGAAGATTTAGGTGAAATCCTTTCTGAAGCAGGTGGAATTTATAAATCGCAGGATCCAACTCATTGGCCGAAACAGGCTGTGATGGCTGCAAAAAGTGAGTGGAGGAAATTGAGAGTCTTCCAGGAGTCACTGCGGAAAGGCGAATAGCACTCTTTATCGATTTTATCCCATCTCCTATGCCGAAATCAGGAATTCCGCACAACAAATGATATCTTCTTGTTGTCCTATCTTGCATCCCTTAAATCCTGAAACCGATTGCAACATCTCAAGGCATTAAATAAATACTTCTGGAAGTACAAATACCACCTTCTGTTCGGTATCATCTTCGTCGCTGCCGGCAATTATTTCCGTGCATGGCAGCCCCAGGTCGTCCGTGAAGCATTGGATTATGTGCTTGACCAGCTGAAACTTTACAATAGTGCTGATGAAGCCGGAAAAGCAATCATCATGCAAACGCTTAACCCTGCTCTTCTTCGATTCGGAGGGTTGGTTTTGCTCCTGGCCGTGATCATGGGCATCTTTATGTATTTTATGCGACAGACGATCATCGTGATGTCAAGGTTGATCGAATACGATATGCGCAAAGAGATATACGATCACTATCAATATCTTGACAAGAGCTTTTACCGGCGCAATAACACCGGCGACATGATGTCCCGCATCACAGAGGATGTCAATAAAGTGAGAATGTATCTCGGCCCGGCATTACTCTACGGCATCAACCTGATCACGCTTTTTATCATGGTCGTTTATGCTATGTTGAAGGTGGATGTTCGGCTCACATTGTATTCATTATTGCCATTACCGGTTTTATCACTTTCGATTTATTATGTCAGCCAGTTTGTGCAAAAACGTAGCCAGGCCATACAGGTTAAGCTTAGTAAACTAACAGGTATCGTGCAGGAAGTTTTTTCAGGAATTCGTGTTGTAAAATCTTATACGCAGGAAAAAGCATTCGGAAAACATTTCGCTGCCGAGAGTGAAGATTACAGATTGAAGAACATGTCCCTTGGTCTTATCGAAGCCATGTTTGTTCCGCTGATGATGGTTTTGATCGGATTGAGTACCATTCTCGTCATCTATGTAGGCGGCCTTGAAGTTTTCAAAGGCAATATCACCACCGGCAACATCGCAGAATTTGTCATATACATCAACATGCTCACCTGGCCGGTCACAGCAATAGGCTGGATAGCCTCCATCATTCAACAAGCTAATGTATCGCAGGGAAGGATCAATGAATTCATGCATTCACATCCTCTTATTGTCAATAAGGGGGATTTTAAAGGCACAGTTAAAGGCGAATTGGTTTTTGATCATGTTTCCTTTACATATCCGGATACCGGAATTAAAGCTGTCGACGATGTAAGCTTTACTATTCAACCAGGTCAGAAAGTGGCCATCATAGGTCGTACAGCATCAGGTAAAACCACATTGGCTGACCTGATCCTCAGAATGTATGATCCTACCAAAGGTCGAATCTTGCTTGATGGCGTTTCACTCAAAGACTATGATCTGAAATCGCTTAGAAACCAGTTGGCTTATGTGCCCCAGGATGTATTTCTTTTTTCTGATACGATCAGTGCCAATATCAGGTTTGGAGCACCAGACGCTCCACAGGAAGAAGTGGAGAAGTATGCCAAATTTGCAGCAGTTTATGATGACATAGACTCCTTGCCTGAAAAATTTGAGACCCGGATCGGGGAGAGAGGAATCACTCTTTCGGGAGGTCAAAAGCAGCGGATTTCGATTGCAAGAGCACTGATCCGTGAACCTCAATTAGTCATCCTGGACGATTGCCTTTCAGCCGTGGATACCCATACAGAACATACGATTGTTGATTTTCTAAACCAGGAACTAGCCAATAAAACGGCTATCATGATCACGCATCGTATTGTCGGGATGCTCGAATATGACAAGGTGCTGGTCATTGATAAAGGACAACTTGTGGAGGAGGGCACCCATGACGAGCTCATCCAAAGACAGGGGTTGTATTACGAGCTGTGGCAGCAGCAATTGGTGAGTTCGATGGAGGAGGAGGATGTTGTAGAGTAAGGTTTCCTTCTTCCCCCCTTTTTCCCTGATTATTAGGATATTCCAATTATAAACTTAGATTTGTAAAGCAAAAAGATGAGGTATGTCAAACGGTAACGATTCCAGGTTTGAAAATGTCTACTCCAAGAAAGTCAAGGCTGGGAGCAGAAGGACGTATTTTTTTGATGTTCGCAAGACGCGTGGCGAGGATTTTTACATTACGCTGACCGAGAGCACCAAAAAACATAACTCTGACACGTACGAGCGTCACAAAATCTTCCTTTATAAAGAAGACTTCAATCGCTTCCTCACTTCATTACAGGAAGTGGTAGAACATGTGAAGGTAGACCTGATGCCTAACTATGATTACGAGGAATTTGATCGTAAGCAGGCAGAATGGGAAGCGAACAGTCAGAATAACACCACGCCTGAACATTCAGACGGCGAAGAAATCGCCTGGTAATTATTTATTACTAATCCACTACCTGGATCAGAAAATTATCATCTCCTTCAGGCCATCTCATGGTCAATACATACTGTGCAGGGATCAGACCATCGATAGGTATATCCATCCGGGCTGTTACGCAGGTTTCTTCCTCAGACCATACAAGCCTGCCATCCATATCATACATGTTTAACATCAACGATTCAACCGGGTTCAATACATTTATTGTCAATGTCGAGGACATTGGATTAGCTATGCTGAAATTCTGCTTTGATCTTTGAGCAGATATGTTTCGTAATGGAGAACTGAGCAGATGGCCATCAAACTCCAGAAAATCAATCCGGTAGATGTACTTTTCTTCTGCACTTACATTCCGGTCTGTGTACGCATATTTTGATTGATGATCGATAAGATCCACTTCTCCAACTGTTGTAAATGTCTTGCCACCATCCGATGATCGTTTCACTTCGAATTCATTGCCATTGGAAACATCGGTTATGGCCCATGCAAGTTTTACATCTTGTTTTGACCTGCTGGCATCAAATGACAAATATTGAATACCTAATGGATTACTATTCATTTGAAGCACAAACAAACCATTATTCATATCTGAAGCTGCAATAAGTCCTGAGGGAAAAAACGGATAGACGCCCCAACAACCAATAGAGCCATGATATTCGGTATTCGACGGATAGGTATCATAGTAGGCTACATTGGTTACTGCAGCATGATTTGAAATATCAAATACCTGGACACCATCCTCATAATAAGAGATAAATGCCAAATCACCGATAATGTATGGATTGTGAGCTTCACTTTCGCCGGGAGCACTAGCCGGCAACAATTCAGAAAAGAAAGTGTGAATATCATTACTCGAAATTTCTGCGGTATCTGTTATATCCACAATCTTTACATCCTTGCCAACAGTTTCATCTGTAAATACTAATGTCAGTCCATCGTCAGAAATCCAGCTGCTATGATTATATCCGGGTTCAGGATAGTTTGCAATATCACCTACAACGCGAAAGCTGGTGGGCAGGTGAAGAAAATCATAGATCTGGATTTTTGATAAGCTACCGTGACTGCAAAAAGCAATATTATCCCTGACATAAACATCATGGACATAACCTCCTCCAACCGTGTTCAATGGAACTGAAGCAAAGAGAGTGGGACTTGTAGGATTCGTCAGATCAAGTATTTTTAAACCATTGTTTTGCGTGTCAGTTCCTGCAGCATAAAGCTTTTTATTTAACTGATCAATAAATAAAGTGTGTGAACGATTGAAAAAACCATTGCTCTGGTACACCATGTTTATTGTTCCCGGAATCACTCCCATATCAAAAATCAAAAGTCCGGAAGTTTGCTGATCCGAAACTGCATAAATATAATGTTGATAGGTATCAAAGTCTCTCCAAAGGGATGTATTCACATTGCTTGTACCTGCATTCGTCACGGTATATGCGAGGATGATCACCGGATTTGCCGGAGAAGTGATATTCACAAACCAAATCTGTTCTATAGTTGAAATGATGGCGACTTCATTTCCATTAGGATATGTATATCCCCAGACATCTCCATATTGACAACCAAATTGAGTAGGCAGATTCGGTAAATCCAGGTTCGACAATAAAGTCATGTTGCTGGAAATCTGTGCCTGTGAAAGAGTAGGAAGGAGAATCAGAAAAAGTAAAATATTTTTCATTTATCAAAATTAGTCATTTGAAATGCTCACTGATGCGGAGTTGCAAAGATCGTGGTTTTAGCCCGATCCTAAGCCAGTTTTCCTGACATATCAACGACATAATCGATCATTTCGTCATCAATATCCAGGTGAAATACCCATCTCACGATTTTATCCGTGACAGCTGAGCAAAGGATATTTTTGGAAGCTAACCTATTAACAATTTCAGAAGCAGTAAGTTGATCTGCAACTTTGAATATGATGATATTCGTAGCTACCGGTGAAACTTCCTTCACCCAGGAGACAGTTTCCAGCTTCTTTCCACATATCCGGGCACGCTCATGATCTTCTTTGAGACGTTTGATATTATGATCCAGTGCATAAATTCCTGCTGCAGCCAAATAACCTGTTTGACGCATTCCTCCACCCATTACTTTACGTACACGTCGTGCATAATCAATCATTGATTTCTTTCCGGACAATAATGATCCAACAGGAGCGCCAAGTCCTTTTGAAAGACAAACAGAAATGCTGTCAAATATCTGTCCGTATGCTAAGGTGGTTTCTCCGGTTTCAACCAGTACATTAAACAGTCTTGCACCATCCAGATGAACGTTAAGTTGATGTGATCTGGCGGCTTCTGCGATGGGCCGGATTTGATCAAGCGTGTAATAATTTCCACCACCCATATTCACCGAATTTTCGAGACAGAGAAGTTTTGTATTCGGATTCCAGTCAGCTTTTGGCTTAACTGCCTGGTGGACCATATCAGGAGAAACAATACCATTCTTTCCTCTCATCACATGTATTGCCACGCCCGAATGAAATCCATATCCCCCGAGTTCATAGCGGTAAATATGGGATAGCTCATCACACAGAATTTCATCGAGAGGTTGTGTCTGAGCTTTGATAGCTATCTGATTTGTCATCGTCCCGGATGGACAATACAAAGCCGCTTCATGGCCAAACATGTCAGCTATTTTTTCTTCCAGCGCATTCGTTGTTGGATCTGTCCTGAATACATCGTCACCCACTTCAGCGCTCATCATGGCTTCAAGCATTGGAGCTCCGGGTTTGGTTACGGTGTCGCTGATCAGGTTAATAGGTTTCTTATACATTGAATTGAGATGTGATCATGAAAATAATCATTTGTTGCCGGTTTATCCAGAATAAGGTTGGTGATTTAATATTAAAATTCTGAAAATCAATACATTAAATTATATGAAAATAGTATATGTGTTTTCTGATTTCCTGATCGTGGTACCATAGAAGATTGGGCTTACTACAGTAAACTGCCTATCTTTCGCTTCATGGCGTCATATAATATCGATACCAATAAAAACGAAGATGCGATGAAGCTTCTCGTTTCCCAGATGCAGCGGAAACTTGAATCCATCTCTCTTGGTGGCGGACAAAAGAAAATTGACAAGCAACACGAGCTGGGAAAATTAACAGCCAGGGAGCGAATTCAATTATTGCTGGATCCGAATACAATTCCTCTCGAAATAGGTTCTTTCGCAGGAGAAGGGATGTATGAAGAACATGGTGGATGTCCTGCCGGCGGTGTAATAGTGATGGTAGGAAAAGTTTCCGGTCGTACTTGTGTGATTGTGGCTAATGATGCCACCGTCAAAGCAGGTGCATGGTTTCCGATCACCGGAAAGAAAAATCTTCGAGCCCAGGAAATAGCCATGGAGAATCGCATCCCGATCATTTATCTCGTGGATAGCGCAGGCGTATATCTTCCAATGCAGGATGAGATCTTTCCGGATAAAGAACATTTTGGAAGAATATTCCGGAATAATGCAAAGCTTTCTTCAATGGGTGTTCCACAGATTGCTGCTATCATGGGTTCATGCGTTGCAGGTGGTGCTTATCTCCCTATCATGTCTGACGAATCACTCATCGTGGAAGGAACGGGTTCTATTTTTTTAGCCGGACCTTACCTTGTTAAAGCAGCTATTGGTGAAGAAGTTGATCAGGAAGTTTTGGGAGGTGCAACAACGCATAGTGAGATTTCAGGTGTGACAGATTATAAAATGCCTGATGATCAGACTTGTCTTAAAACCATCCGTGATCTTGTCGATAAGATGGGGCCCAGGCCTACTGCCGGTTTAAACAGGGATAAATCTGTTCCTCCTCCCGGAGAGAAAGATTCAATCCTGGGATTGATGCCATCTGATGCATCTAAGCCATACAGCATGCTTGAAATCATTCGTCATATCATCGATGGCGGAGATTTTCTTCAATACAAAGAGCATTATGGACAAACACTTTTATGTGGTTACGCGCGGATCGATGGATGGTCTGTCGGAATTGTAGCGAATTCACGTGAAGTAGTAAAAACGAAAACAGGTGAAATGCAATTAGGTGGTGTGATCTATTCTGACTCTGCTGATAAAGCCACCCGTTTTATATTAAACTGCAATCAAAAGAAAATCCCGCTTGTTTTTATTCATGATGTCACAGGATTTATGGTTGGTAAAAGATCAGAACATGGTGGCATCATAAAGGACGGAGCAAAAATGGTAAATGCAGTAGCTAATAGTACCGTACCTAAGATTACTATCATAGCCGGCAATAGTTATGGTGCAGGAAACTATGCGATGTGTGGTAAAGCCTATGATCCAAGATTTATAGTAGCCTGGCCAACAGCAAAGATTGCGGTGATGGGCGGTGCACAGGCTGCGAAAGTGCTTACACAGATCCAGGTTACTTCCCTTGAAGCAAAAGGTCATAAGCCTGATCCGGAAGGAGAAAAGAAACTCTTCGAACAGATTAGTTCCCGATATGCGGAACAAACCACTCCGTATTATGCTGCAGCGCGGTTGTGGGTAGATGAGATTATTGATCCGAGGGATACACGAGATTTTATTTCAAAAGCCATCGAGGCTGCTGATCACGGAACTATCGAACCATTTAACACAGGAGTGCTGCAAACATGAGAAATTTGATAATATTGTTTTTTCTGGTTTCCGTTGTACACCTGAATGCACAGGTTGATAAGCCAATGTCAGGTACTACAGATTCTTCTGCAACGATTTTTCTCAAATCTGATTACCAGGACATTTGGAAAAATCATTTTCAATATACTTTATTTGAAAGTAAATCATTAGCTCCAACTCCTTCCACTTTCTTAATGAGTTGCATGCCAAACCATCTTCCGGGTATGTTTTGTAAAATGGAATATAAAATTGAAGCAAAAAGTAAACTGGCACCAAGGTTTAGACTAGGGTCTCTTAATTATACAAACTGGATGGAAGGCAAGACCCCACTTTACATGCGGTATTTGAATTAAAGAACAAATTCACTATCACCATAAAAGATTTAAAAAAAGTAGATAGGATACAAAAAAAAAGTTGACAGACTTTCATCTGCCAACTCTATTTTCCAATCTTGAAATAAAAGTTTTGGTTTTTAGTTCAAGCGTTGTATTTCAATGTTACTGGAGAATAACCCTCGTACTGTAAAATCTCCTGCCGTCGTCAAGTTTCAATACATAAATTCCTTTCTGGAAACTTGACAGATCGATATCATTGACAATCTCCATTTCTGATCTGGATTTTATATACACTCTTTTTCCTTCCATATCATATATGTTCAGATCAAAAGTTTTAGAAAGTTCAGTGTTATCCATGATCAATTGGAATTTTCCGTTTGATGGATTTGGATAAATAGAAACTTTAGCAGGAAATTGAATGTCTTCTGTTGCAGTAGCATCCTCTACTATGATCGTCCCTTTCATGCCATTTGAAGCGTGAGGATCGCAAACATACCAGTGTGTACCAACACCCAGATCAGCAGGTAATACCAATCCGCCTCCAAATGGTAAATTGAACCCACCCGGAAGTGGAGTCTTCCCGTTTGCATTCCAGGTTTGTTCGCTTACTTCTACAGGCTTGTGAATGTTGTCAACTGTGAATCTTACGCTGTCACCCAGAGTGATGGTAACAGAGAAGGGTTGGAATTCGAATCCTGTGTTAGTAATGGTAACCGTAGTACTGAAAGCAGCAGTTCCTGCACACAAGAACAAGAATAAAAGTGTAAATTTTTTCATCATATTATGTTTTTTGTTTTCGATTTACTTTGGGTTACGCCCGGAAGCTCGTTAGTGAGAAATTGAATTGTCAAAATTTATCGCCACAATAATAAAGGATTCCAAGTCTAATCATTCCTGTCTGAACTGTATTTATACCGTTTGAGCAAGCTGATTAGCTCATTCCGAATGAAAGCAAGAAACACAGGTAAAACCTCCATTGCCGGAGATAAATTAATCAACACTTAATCGAGAAGATTGTTTTTGCGTACCGGCGAATCAGAGGTATAACCTTCAGCATATTCTACTCCGATCAGTCTTCCCATTTCCCGGGCGCGTGCTTTTAGAAATTCCTGGAAATCAAGACCTGAAATAGGTGTGTTTGGTTCCGCGGACACCGGGTTGTAAAACTGGGATTTAAAGGCCATTACTGCCTCAGTCTTTTTGTCGATGTACGCAGAAATATCAACACAAATATCCGGGGCGATGTAGCGATCCTGGATCATGTGATATACATGACGTGGCCGCCAGGCAGCTAATGACTGGCCGCCGATATTAACGCCGATTTTTGGCAGTCCGGCCAGGAAGCAGCTTTCAGAAACTAATTGTGAAGCCCGGCCATGATCAGGATGCCGGTCACGGATGGCATTGGTGATCACGATTTCCGGTTGATGATTTCTTATTGCCCTGATGATGGCAAGCTTGTTGGATTCGGAAAAATCAAAAAAGCCATCCCGGAGCTCAAGATTTTCCCGGAAAGAAATACCCATGATCTTGGTAGCCATTGCTGCTTCTTCTGCACGGATAGCTGCACTTCCTCGCGTCCCTAATTCTCCGGCAGTCAGATCTACAATTCCGATCGAATATCCCTGGGCAATATGACTGAATACCGTGCCTGCACAACATAGTTCCACATCATCCGGATGAGCTGCAATAAAAAGGATATCAACTTTCATACACGATTCAATTCTTAGTTAAAGCATTTACCATCTGATCAGTGATGCACCCCATGTAAAGCCGCTTCCAAATGCAGCAAGACAAACCAGGTCACCTTTTTTTACTTTGCCCGCCTGGTATGCCTCTGCCAACGCAATCGGAATAGAGGCTGCGGTAGTATTACCATAATGTTGAATATTATTCCAGACCTGGTCATCTTTCAGACCCATTGTTTTTTGCACAAACTGGCTGATGCGCAAATTAGCCTGGTGACATACCAGCAGGTCAATATCCGATTTTGCAAGACCCGCTTTTGTCAATACTTCATTGATCACCTCAGGAAATTTTGCAACTGCATTTTTAAAAACCAATGGACCGTTCATATTCGGAAAGAACATTTCATCCTCCAACATTTTTGGACTGATGAATGTATTGCCGTATTCCGATGGTTCATAACCATAGATAGAGGGATCTTCTGCATGTACACCGCCATGAGATCCCGGGTTGATCATGGCAAGCTCTTCTGCGAATTCACCATTAGCATGTAATGCATTTGCAAGAATTCCGCGTGAAGGGTCGTCCGTAGCACTTAACACTACAGCACCTGCGCCGTCACCGAAAATCACGGTGACATTACGTCCTCTCGTACTGTAGTCAAGACCCATTGAATGTGTTTCCGCAGCCACGAGGAGAATATTTTTATACATCCCTGTTTTGATGAGCGCATCTCCGACAGTCAATGCATAGATAAATCCACTACATTGATTGCGCACATCAAGTGCTCCTATTTCCTTGTTGTTAATTCCAAGTTGGCGTTGCACAAGTACACCACATCCGGGAAAATAATAATCCGGACTTAATGTTGCAAAAATGATAAAGTCAATTTCATCAGCCTTCATACCCGCATCCTCTAAAGCTCTTTGAGCTGCTTTCGCACCGATGGTAGAAGTGGCCTCTTTATGCCTGGTATTATACCTGCGTTCCTGTATGCCTGTACGTTCCTGGATCCACTCATCCGTAGTATCCATGTACCTTTCCAGGTCTTTATTGGTGACAACATTTTCAGGAACATAAAATCCAATTCCTTTTATATACGTTGAAGGCATTTTTGTAGAATTATTATACTATTTGTTTTTAACAAGATATCATTTAAAGTTTATAAAGGTTTATAGGTTTATAAGGTTTATGAAGTTAAAGGTTTAGGTATTAAGATGAATATTTGGTCTGAAATTCAATTTAACAAACCAACTAAACTTTTAATATTTCCCTATTTCCCTTTCTGCATTTTCCGCCCTTTTATTTATTCTCAATCACATCCTTAACTGAATAAACCGTTCTTCCCTCCTGCCCGTAATATGTCTTCATCAGCATATCACTGATAAATCCAAGAATAAAAAACTGTACCCCGATCAAAAATGTCATCAGTGAAAACATCGGCCAGAAGGTTTCTGACATATCCTGCCCCTGGAAAAATTCTTTAAGGGTCATCAGCCCTGAAAAAAAGCTGAAGATCATGATCAGAATGCCGGCAGTACCGAGGAAATGAAAGGGTCGAGTGGCATACCTGTTCCAATACCATATCATGATCATATCCACCAGTCCTTTCAGCGTACGCTTCATGTTATACTTTGATTTTCCTGCCGTACGGGGCCTATGATTTACCGGTAATTCTCCAACCTGGTAACCTTTCATTTTAAGCAATGCAGGAATGAACCGGTGCATCTCACCATACAGGGTAACTTTTTCAAAACATTCTTTCCTGTAAACTTTCAATGTACAGCCACTATCATGAATGCCATCATCTATGAGAAAGGTCCTGATTAGATTGGCTACCCGGCTGACGAATTTTTTTGCATAAGGATCTTTCCTGTTTTTGCGCCAGCCAGAAACTACATCGAATTCATTTTCTTCCAGGTGATTTATTAAAGAAGGAACATCTGCAGGATCGTTTTGCAGATCTGCATCCATGGCTACGAGGTAAGGATATTTCGAAGCTTTGATAGCGGCATCCAGTGCAGACGTTTGTCCAAAATTGGAACGCATCCGGATAATGGTTGCCGGATGAAGCTCTTTTAATTTTTTATACGTACCATCTGTGGATCCGTCATCCACCAGGATAATTTCAAATTCAACACCGAGCGTTGAAGCGACTGCCATTATTTCCTTATGCAGCTGATCTACATTCTCAGCTTCATTATATACAGGAACAATAAAAGAGACTGGCTTCATAGTTACGGTTGAGGGTTAAGAAATAGGATGATAGGATTTGTACCAATCGACAAATTTACGGATGCCATCGTCAAGATTGGTTGAAGGTGCATACCCGGTGAGATCCTGCAGAGCCCGTGTATCAGCCCATGTGGAAGGAATATCCCCTTGTTGCAAAGGCATAAATTTTTTATCAGCCTTTCGTTCCAGGTATTTTTCAAGTGTTTCGATGAAATCCAGAAGATTGACAGGATAGCTTCGGCCTATATTCAAAATACGGTGTGGTGTATCAGAAGCTGTATCGGGTGGGTGGTTAATCAATGCTTTTATTCCGCTGATGATATCATCGACGTAAGTAAAATCACGTGACATTTCACCTTCATTATAAACTTCAATGGTTTCGCTATTGATGATCTGATTGGCAAATTTATAATACGCCATATCCGGGCGTCCCCATGGTCCATAGACAGTGAAAAATCTCAATCCGGTTGAAGGAATTTTGTACAGTTCCACATAAGAATGAGCAAGTACTTCTCCGGCTTTTTTTGTAGCACCATATAGCGATATAGGATGATCAGTCTGTGCCGATTCTCTGAACGGGATTTCAGCATTCGTACCATACACGCTTGAGCTGCTTGCATAGATCAAATGTTTAACCGGGTAATTTCTACAGGCTTCAAGCACATTAAAAAACCCCTGGATATTACTATCGATGAAGGATTGCGGATGACGTATGCTATGCCTTACTCCTGCCTGCGCCGCAAGATGAATGATGACTTCAGGCCTTATGTCAGAGACCAGTGTATTGAGATCGTCCACATCAAGAAGATCCTGGTAATGGAAGGTAAAACCATTTTTTCCTTCATATTCATTTCCGCTGACCAGGTTATCTGTATTGACACCAAGATTATTTAACCTTGAATGTTTAAGGGTTTGATCATAATATGCATTCAGGTTGTCCAGCCCATGTACCTTATGGCCATCAGCTATTAAGCCTTCACAAGTGTGAAAACCAATAAAACCTGCAGCACCTGTAACGAGAATGTTCATGAAACAATTTGGATTCGGTGACAAGATAGACAATAGGCTAAAAGGGGCATTAGAGGCATGGTGTTTTAATGAAACATTCCATTGATTTCCGTGTCAAAAAAGTTATTCACAGACAAATGTGCATAAGTATTCTAAGCCACAGACAATCAGCTATTTGAAACAGTGTGGCACACTTAGGTGTGGCACACCTAGATGTGGCACACCTAAGTGTGCCACACCTTGCTTCAACATATTTTTGAATATCATTCATCTGAGGAAAATTTTTCAAGCGTGATATTGAATCAAGCCCTAATTTTATCAACAATGCAGGAGTGCTTCATCTGACCACCACAGGAAAAAGCTGAAAAATCTGGCTGCAGAATCGTTGAAAACAATTTAAACTTTACCAGTTATGAATCTCATTCCGGGACAGATTTACCATGTCTATAATCGTGGTAACAACAAGCAACAAATTTTTTACGAGGAAGCCAATTACTACTACTTTCTTGAGAAAACCAAGAAGTACCTCGTACCCTATTGCGAAATTTTAGGTTATTCTCTGATGCCAAATCATTTTCATTTGATGATTTATGCAAATGAGATTACAACCTTGCCTTACAAAAAAACAAACCGGCTTCCTCATCGTAAGAGAAAACCTCGTTTAGAGATGTCCCTCTTTTCATGGGGGCTGCAACAATTATTAAGTAGCTATTCTAAAGGGATCAATAAAAGATTTCATAGAACAGGTTCATTGTTCCAACAGAATACAAAAGCCAAAATGACTTCAAACGAAGCCCATCTCGAGGACTACTCCCTATGGTGTTTTCTCTATATTCTTAATAATCCCAAAGCTGCGGGACTAGTGAAGTCTGCTGAAGAATATAAGTTTAGTTCGTACCAGGAATTTCTGGGTAAAAGTTTACATTCCATTTGCAATATTGAATTGGCGAAGGAATTACTTTCTCTTGATCTAAATGAAATCTTCTTAAATAAAGATTTTGAAATACCTTCTGATGTGCTCAAGCGTATATTCTGATTAATCGAGATCTATCGCTTGGAATAAATTATTGCAAAGTGTTCAATCTTCTCAGGTTGAGTTGATTTCCTATATAGGATATTGATTTGGTTTTCAATTGTACATTACAATAGGTCGTATTTAATCTTCATAAAAAGTTATTCACAATGAAATGTGCATAAGTATCCAGGGGGACAGATTATCAGATGGTTAAGACAGTGTGGCACACTTAGGTGTGCCACACCTAAGTGTGCCACACCTTACCTCCGGGTGGGTGGAATTATTTGAACACGAAAATCCTCTCCTTGTTAGTGAGTACATCCTCTCCAATCCTCACTCTTTATTACAGGTACACCCTTCATACCGCTTGCAAATCATATATTTAATTGATAGAATTAAACTTATTCTATAGACAGCAGTCCAACTTGTTCAGCATTAAAGCCGGTTCCAACTTATGGCAGAAGAATTAGATTTCCCGAATATATTGAAGGCTCAGACGCAGCATCGTCCTTCATCCAAAACAAATCGGACCATGAGTTCGATTTTAGTAGCCCCACCCGTTGAGATCAGGGGTAACCTGGATCCCTACACAGGAACATGGGATAAAAACACCGCCCGTCATCTTCTTAAGCGGGCCATGTTTGCACCTAATGCGACACAAATCGCCCAGGCAGTCACGGATGGACTTGACCTTACTATCCAGAAATTATTTGCTCCTGCACCCGATCCGGGAGAACCCATCAATTACAACGAAGCAAATGATCCCAATGTCCCGGTCGGAAGCTCATGGGTATATGCAGCGATCACACAAGGTTTAAATTATCCTCAGCGATCTATCCGCGCCTGGCAGCTTTCTATTTTTCTGAATGAAGGTGTCAGCATCAGGGAAAAAATGGTCCTCTTCTGGCACAATCATTTTCCCACGGCAAATGCCAATATTGTTAAAATGGTTTATCAATATATAAAACTGTTGAGAGACAATGCTACCGGCAACTTCAGAACACTGGTTGAAGAAATGACAGTGAATCCATTGATGCTCCTGTATCTCAATGGAAATGAAAGCAACAAAAATGCACCAAATGAAAATTATGCACGTGAATTATTAGAATTATTCACCATTGGCAAGGGAGTTGATGCAGGCCCAGGTGATTACACGAATTACACTGAACAGGATATCAAAGAAATAGCCCGTGCACTGACAGGATGGACATCTAATGGTGAGGCATTTAGAGCTGCTGGACCTTTGCCCAATTCCGTTTTCAGAGCAAACCGCCACGATACAGGTACCAAAACTCTTTCCAACCGCTTCGGAAATGCAGTGATAAGTAACCTGGGTGATCAGGAATACAAAAAAGTCATAGAAATCATTCTGGCTAAAGATGAAGTTTCACGCTTCATGGCTAGAAATCTTTACCGGTGGTTTGTTTATTATTTTATCGATGATGAAATTGAATCTTCTGTCATCGAGCCGCTCGCTGAAGTATTACGACAGGGTAATTATGAAATCCAACCTGCTTTATCTGCATTGCTTAAAAGCGAACATTTTTATCATGAAAATGCAATCGGTGCAATGATCAAAGCACCAGTTGATTTTACAATGTCAACGATAAAACCTTTTGGTGTTACAACGAATTTCAATCTGAATCAGACGTATCAGCTCTGGCTCGCACTGCATAATCTGAATACCACGTTGCAGCAGGATATGTTCACGCCTCCTGATGTAGCCGGATGGAAAGCATATTACCAGGAACCTGTTTTTTACAGGAACTGGATAAATAGTGTAACCCTGACCACGCGGCGTGCGATGACAGATGGAATGGCTACGAGTGTCAATGCTGTTTTCAACAGGCCTTATGGGATCGATGTCCTTAAAGTGGTAGATGCCATTCCGAATTCAACGGATCCGAATGATATGATCCTGGCATTGGTTGATCTTGTACTTCCATATCCTTTGACACAGGCACAACTCGATTATCTCAAAGATGTGCTGATACCCGGTCTCCCGGATTTCGAATGGAATATTGAATATGGTGCTTATCTCAATGACCCTACGAATGACACGATTCGCATGGGTGTTGAAAACCGTCTGAAAGCACTCTTTATGGCATTATTAGGTTTGCCTGAATTTCAATTACAATAATAGCCCTGGCCACAAGCCATCAAAAATAAAATCTATGAAAAGGAGAAATTTTTTACGCACAGGAGCTCTTACTTCAGTACCCGTTTTACTCAATGGAATGAAATTGGGCGCGGTCCCCTTTCCTTTTATGTACGGCCAGGGACCGGAGAATGACAGGGTGCTTGTATTGATCCAGCTCAGTGGTGGAAATGATGGGTTGAATTGCGTGATCCCTGTAGATCAATACAGCGCATTAAGCACGCTTCGTTCGAATATATTGATTCCTGAATCCAGTGTGCTTTCTATTGAAACCGGATTGGGGTTACACCCTGCTATGACACACATGCATCAATTGTATCAGGATGGAAAAATGGGTATTGTACAAGGTGTTTCATATCCTAACCAGGACCGTTCACATTTCCGCTCTACGGATATCTGGACTACAGGTTCTTCGGCAACAGAATATATTTCGACAGGCTGGTTGGGAAGATATTTTTATGATTCCTATCCGGATTATCCTGAAGGATATCCAAATGCAGATCATGAATCCCCTTTCGCACTTACGATGGGATCATTGGTATCAGAAACATGCCAGGGGCCGCTCACCAATTTTTCATTAGCCTTAAATGATCCGTTTGCATTGAAACCATTGGAAGAAGGTGAAACAGGAAATTTCCCGGATAATAATTATGGTAAAGAATTAAGATTCCTGATGGATGCTATTGCGCAGACGAATGCGTATGCAGATGTTATTCTGGATTCGGCTGAGGGTGGTGCCAATCATGTCACCTATCCGGCTACCAATCGCCTCGCAGGTCAATTAAAAAATGTAGCACTGCTGATATCAGGTGGACTGAAAACAAAAGTGTATATCGTTTCACTGGGTGGATTTGATACGCATTCTGCACAAACTGATGATGATACTACTCAGGGAAATCATGCTATGCTACTTAGCCAGTTATCAGAAGCAATGGGCTTGTTCCAACAGGATCTGAAACTGTCCGGCATGGATGAAAAGGTAGTAACAATGACATTTTCAGAATTTGGACGCCAGATCAAATCAAACGATAGTGGTGGAACAGACCATGGTACTGCAGCCCCTTTGATGTTATTTGGTTCATGTGTTAAACCAGGTGTATTGGGTGACAATGCACAAATCGATGCTGGTGCAGATCCACAGGAAGGTGTTGCCTTGCAATATGATTTCAGATCGGTTTATGGTACGGTGTTGAAGGATTGGTTAGGGATGAGTGAAAAAACAATTAAATCGATACTCAGTCCTGATATCCAGTTCCTGCCGCTCATCGAAGGATGCACTATTTTCACAGCGATACAGAATGAAGTATTTAAGGATGTTCATTTTAAAATTTTCCCGAATCCAGCATCTAACAATACAACTTTAGAATGGATGTCAAATGGCGAACCATGGTCTGCAACGATGATGGATAAATGGGGACATGAAATTAAATCATGGACAGGTTCGAAAGGGATCAATAGCCTTGTGTCACAAAAGGTATTGCTTCCGGATGTTCCGAATGGACATTATTTCATCCATCTAAAACAAGGCAACCAGAGTGTGACCAAGGGCGTTGTAGTCAACTAAGTTTCCGTTAACAATTATAAAAATTCGTAGCTCTTGTTTGGGGTTACGAATTTTTATTTTTCAGAAATGTTTGGTTGTAAAAAAGCCACGATAAATCGCCGTCTCTACAACCAATGTATCGTATCTCACGCCTCACGTCTCACGTTTCACGATGTGAGGATGAGCGCCAGTATGTTGATTTATTGGCTAATTTTGGGCATCCGTAAATAAAAATTGAGGTATCATGAACAACCGCAGAGATTTTCTCAGATTATCAGGCCTGGCAGGTGCAGCATCGCTAATTCCATTTACAAAATCTGCAAAAGCGAATTCAAAAATACCTGTTGTAGGCGGTGGTTGCACATTGATACCTTCAGAGACTGCTGGTCCATATCCGCTTGATCTGCATAATAACCAGGCAATGTTCCGCACTGACATCAGGGAGTCTCAGGAAGGTATTATCCTGAATCAAAAAATAAAAATCGTGGGCGATTCTAATTGTCTTCCGATACCGAATGCAAGGGTTGATGTATGGCAATGCAGTGCGCACGGGTATTACAGTGGGTACACGACGAATGCTCATCAGGGTACTCAGAATCATGTGGGTGAAACCTTCCTCAGGGGAATTCAGATGACTGACGCAAATGGTGAAGTCAGTTTTACAACCATTTTTCCCGGATGGTATCCAGGTCGTATATGCCATATACATTTCCAGGTATTCTTAAGCTCAGTGCTGCAGGTTACTTCACAGCTTACATATCCATTAGCTGAAAAGAATGCATTGCTTACAACTCATGCTCCCTATACACAGTATGGTGCTGATCCACAGACATTCAATTCCGATGGAGTTTTTGCAGATGGGTATGCTTTACAATTAGCCACACTCACTTCAAATCCTGACACAGGAGGTTATGATAGTTATCTTGAAGTAACCATCGATGGTACAGGTACAACTGCATTGCAGAAACTTGAGCCGGAGACAGGAGGACAATTTAAGCTGGGTCAGAATTATCCAAATCCGTTTAATGTGGAAACTGTGGTTCCATTTACATTAAAGGAAAATTCAAATGTTAAACTTGAATTGTATGATCTCTCAGGTAAAAAAGTAGCCACGATCAATCGAACAGGTCTGAACGCCGGCGAACATAAAATAGAAGTCAATCTTAAAGACCTGGATATCCCAAAGGCAAATTATTTATACCAGTTGGAAGTTGAAAATAACAATGGTGCTTTCAGGCAGTGCAAGATGATGACGAGGATAAAATAGCAAGAGCATAGTAGGGAGTTTCTCGAATGATTTTATGATTTCGTTTCTTCGAATTTTGAATAAGGAATTTTGAATTCTGAATTTAGAAGGAAAATTAAAAATGAAGAATTCAGAAGTTTTATTACCAGAGATATTACCCGAAAATAAACCCTTAAGAAAAGTCACATAACCTCGTAATAACCACTAACCAGGTTATTGCTTCACTATTTTCTTTATCACCAGATTTCGATCTGCCGAAACTACCCGCAGTATGTATGTACCAAAAGCCATTTGTGACATATCAATCTCGTGCAGACTCTCCATAGTTTTATTTTGATAGATAAGCTGACCTTCTATATTAAATAACTGAATGTCTTTTGGATTGGTAATTCTGTCATCAAATCGAATTGAAAGAAAATCGTTTACAGGATTTGGAAAAACATCTATACCAGTTTGGTTTATTTGGTTCGTAGCTGTCACAAAACTCTCACACCAGCTTGATTCAGCAGGATAGTACAATGCGGTATTTTCCCTGAAAAAGCACCCGATTCCGTAGGAAATATTGAGCGTATTATTACAATATTGATATGGAATTGGGCCCACATTACCAATACCATCAATCCATTCTGCCCCTGCAGAACATTCTTCCCCCGTCTGACCCATTCTGGCTATGATTTTTAATCTACTTTGCATTTGATTGTTAGCCACCTGGACCGAATCAATTGACCGGATAGTCACAGTAAAACCATTCCAGAGTTCAACTTGTTCCCCTGATTCTAACCCGAAATCATACAGAATGCCTTCATGGCCGGTGGAATCCAGAATGAAAACTCTTTTATCATCATCTTCTCTTAAAAAATAGTTCAGCTGATACCAATTCGGAATTAACTCATCATTCCTGATTACGGTATGATAACTTAGATTATTTATCAACGTATCCTCGCCAATTTTAACCTGGAATTCCAACGCAGTATTCAATTCCCAATTCACAACAGTCATATACCAGGTATTGCCTTCATCTGTAAAATGCTGTCCATATAGAATAGAACTAAAGGCGGAGGTAAAAATGAAAAGTAAAGCATATTTCATGGTAGAATATTTTATTGAAATAATATCAAACACAAAAAGCACAAAAGTTTAAAACCGTGTGTTTTCAAATATAATTGATTAAACTGATATTCCCTGTCTTAAGATGTCAATTCTATATGAATTGTAATTTTTCCTTACTTCTAAATTCAGAATTCAAAATGGTTGCTGAGCTGTAGCCATAGGATGAGTAGAGCAGGTCGAAGCACTTTATTCAAAATTCGAAGCAGGTAAAACTGTATCCTAAAAATAAATCACTTCAATTAGTGATTACAATCTGTTCTTCCGTCAAAACAGGATAATTATTGAGTCGAAGCCAAACCTGCGCAACAGTCACGACATCTTTTTCACAATACTGTTTTATTTCTTCCAATCTGTTCTCTTCCCAATACGCATTTCCAACCATGCTTCCATCCATCACATCTTTCGGAGAAGGAATTCCTAATGAATAAGCCAGCAGGTCAAGAGATGTAAAATTCTTGTGATCTCCATATTTCCAAAGTTCAAGTGTATCCGCTATAAATTTTATTTCCCATGGTTTTTTACCACTGATATTGATCAGGGAAGGAAGTTCAATCCCATGAACTGTCAATCGCCTGCACAGGTAGGGTATATCGAATTCACGGATATTATGTCCGCACAGTACATGCGTATTCTGATCGTTGAAATTTTTCTGCAGGATATAGTTGAATGCTTCCAGCACTTCTGCCTCATTGTGGCCATAGAAGGATTTGATACGCAGGTTCTGGGTATTGTCTTCACCAAGGGTGATGATACCTGCGCTGATCACAATTACTTTTCCGAATTCAGCATAGATAGCCGCTCTTTCCTTGTAGCTCTGGGCGAAATCTTCCTCTGACCAGGGATGATCATCCCGTCGGGCCATAAATCCAATCTTTTGTTGCCAGAGTTGCTTTCCGTGTTCATCCATTTCATGGAATTCACGGTGTTGAGATACCGTTTCTACGTCGAGAAACAAAATGTGCTGCAGTGAGGGCATGGGTGAGGTATTTAACTGGTGAAAAAATCCAGGAAATATCTTTAATTCTGTTTTCGTTAATATCCCTGGTTTGATAGTCAATCAAGCCACCTAAGTTAGGGAATTGGTGCCAGAATTACAATCCTAAGCTAAAAAATCAGATATTTGTCTCAACCTCGTTACGGCAAGGCTTAATCCCCTGAATCTGACCCCTTTCTTTGGATTCCAACGACTCACTATATATTATTTAATCGAGCTTATTACGTATGTCACAATCATCACAGCAAAAGTTACTGGCATTGGCCACCGTTGCGATTATCGCACTCCTTGGGCTGAGCGCTTTCCTGATCTATACCAAAGTCAACCAGGATAAGCTCATCAAGAGCCAGAATTCTGAACTGATCGAAGAAACCCGCCTGAAAGCTGACCTGGAAAAGGAATATTACCAGGCTCTTTCAGACCTTGAAGAAATGCGGTCAAATAACAGCGAGCTGAATGCTATGATCGAAACCCAGAAAACAGAGCTCAAAGCCCAAAAGGATAAAATAGCCACGATGATCACTACTGCAAAAGACCTGCAGCAGGCCCGTGAAGAAATAGCCCGTCTCAGGGTATTCGTTACTGAAGTTGAAAACCTCAGGAAACAAAATGCCGCCTTAAGAGATACCAATACAATCCTTGCCAGCCAGCGCCAGGAATTATCTCTCCAGGTGGAACAGGGAAAAGTCACAAACGAAGAGCTGGCCACTTCCCGTAATGCTCTGGCAACAGAAAAAGAACAGCTTCAAAAAGATAAAGAAGAGCTGGCTCATAAAGTCAACATCGCCTCATCCATAAAAGTAGAAGCTATTTCTGCCGATGCTTACCTGATAAAAGGAACCGGAAAGGAAAAGGAATCAAATAAGGCAAAAGACATAGATGGTATCAAAGTCTGTTTCATGACCAAGGAAAATCCGATTGTACCTAATGGCCGGGAAAAATTTTACATCCGGGTCATCAATCCACTTGGTGAAGTGATGGCTATCCAGGACCTGGGATCGGGCAATTTGGAATTAGCTAACACCAGAGAATCCATACAGTATACTCAGTCCGTAGAGATTGATTTTGCTAACAATGCCGTCAAAGGTTGTGGCAATTGGCAACCCGGGACCGCATTTGAATCCGGGACCTACCAGATCGAGATTTATAATAAAGGATTTCAATCCGGCAAAGCCAGCTTCGTCCTCAAATAAGTCCTTTACGCACATCGTTTATCTCCTGCTTGCCAGGTCATCATCCAGTGTCCTTTTACCAGGCTTGAACAATTCAATTGTTTTAATTGTCCTATTCAGTCATTATGTACAGTTGGAGTTTCCGAAAATTTGATCCGAATGCCTTCGCCGACAGTCCTTTCGAAAACCTGTTGAAGATTTTCAAAGAATTGCTTCTGTATACATCCGGCAATGTAAGTGAGTCCCTCAGTTGGCTTACCCAGCTTGACAGGCAATACAACCTCACCACCCCGGAATACGGGATGGCAGATTTCATCCGGGATCTTAAAGAGAAAGGGTATATCAAAGATGACGGCAAAAATGATAAGATGGTTCCTGCTGCGAAAATGGAACTTGAAATGCGCCGGAAAGCACTCGAGGATGTATTTGATGATCTGAAAAAATCAAAAAGAGGTGACCACAAAACAAATGCCATCGGAATAGGGGATGAAGTCACAGCTGAAATCAAGCCATATGAATGGGGAGATTCACTGGATCAGATCGCAGTTTCAGAAACTATAAAGAACGCACATATCAACCACGGGATTGAAGAATTCAGCCTCACCCAGGAGGATATGCAGATCCATGAAAGCTTTTATCAATCCCAGATGAGTACAGTACTCATGATTGATGTATCGCATTCGATGATCCTGTATGGTGAAGACCGTATCACCCCGGCTAAAAAAGTTGCCATGGCGTTGTCTGAGCTGATCACCACAAAATATCCTAAAGACACCCTTGACATCATCGTCTTCGGTGATGATGCATGGCAAATTGAAATAAAAGATCTTCCTTATCTCCAGGTGGGTCCGTATCATACCAATACAGTAGCAGGCCTTGAGCTTGCGATGGAAATATTGCGCAAAAGACGAAATCCGAATAAGCAGATCATGATGATCACGGATGGGAAACCAACGTGCATTAAGATTGGAAAAAAATATTACCAGAATAGTTTTGGGCTTGATAAGAAAATTCTCACCAGATGTTTTGCGCTTGCTGTGAAATGCAGGAAGCAAAATATCCCGATCACGACTTTTATGATCGCACGTGATCCATGGCTGGTTCAGTTTGTAGATCAATTTACAAAAGCCAATGACGGAAAAGCATTCTATAGTTCACTTGAAGGATTAGGGTCCTTCATCTTTTTAGATTACAAACATAATAAGCGAAAATTTAAACATTAATGGCATTAGCTACCACATTAGGAGAACTCAAAAAAACAGGATATCAACCTAAATCCATAAAAGAAGAGCTTCGTGATAACCTGATCATGAGACTTCAAAATCAACAACCTGTATTCGAAGGGATATACGGATTTGATGATACCGTGATTCCGGATATGGAACGGGCGATCCTGTCAAGACATAATATCCTGCTCTTAGGTCTCAGGGGCCAGGCGAAAACAAGGCTTGCAAGATTAATGACTGCATTACTTGATGAATATGTTCCCATCATCAAAGGCAGCGAACTGAATGATGATCCGATGGATCCCATTTCTTCCTTTGGCAAAAAAATCGTGGAGGAATTGAAAGACGAAACACCTGTATCATGGATTCATCGGGATGAGCGATACGTGGAGAAATTGGCTACGCCGGATGTTTCTGTGGCTGATCTTATTGGAGATGTTGATCCCATTAAAGCAGCTACGCTTAAATTGCCATACAGCGATGAGCGTGTGATCCATTTTGGTCTTATTCCGAGATCACATCGTTGCATTTTTGTGATCAATGAGATCCCGGATTTGCAGGCACGCATACAGGTTTCACTTTTTAATATTTTACAGGAAGGTGATATACAGATCCGGGGATTCAAAACACGCTTGGATTTAGACATTGAATTTGTATTCACTGCCAATCCTGAAGATTATACTAACCGGGGTTCGATCATTACCCCGCTTAAAGACAGAATTGAAAGCCAGATCCTCACGCATTATCCGGAAGAAATATCCACGGCAAAAGCGATCACACTTCAGGAAGCTTCTATCACGTCAGCACAAAGAAAAAAAGTGTTCGTACCGGATGTCGTGCATAATATTTTAGAACGAATAAGCTTTGCTGCTAGAAAGAGTGAATTCGTAGATGAAAAATCAGGTGTGTCTGCACGACTTAGTATAACTGCACTTGAAAATTTATACAGCACAGCAGAACGAAGAGTGTTGATCAATAAAGAATCTACAACAGTGGCCCGCATTGCCGATTTCTGGGGTGTCATTCCTTCCATCACCGGCAAGGTTGAGCTGGTCTATGAAGGTGAAGTGGAAGGGCAATACAATGTTGCACTTCAACTGGTCAGCCAGGCAGTGCGTGAAGAATTCCTGGAAACATTTCCACATCCTGAAAAAATAAAAAAGGGAAAAGACAAAGACCCATACGGAGCCATTCGTGCCTTCTTCGGTGACAGCAATGTTGTCCAGCTTCCGAATGATGCAGAAGATAAATTCTTTCACAATACCCTTGACAAAGTACCCGGCATGGACAGGTTACTGGAATTCTACAAAGTGCCGAAATCGGATTATTATGTTTATAAAGAGATTGTTCTCCATTCTCTTTCTGATCTCGATGTGCTCACAAAGGAACTGACACAAGGGAAAGTGGGATTCAGTGATCCGCTGGGTAAGATGCTCAACGACCTGGATGAGGAAGACCGCGATTAGCGCGAATAGTCGTGCCACCAGTACTCGTGCCACCAGTACTCGTGCCACGAGGTCCTAACCCGTTGACAATCATGCTCTCAGGACCTGTTTTGGATGCAGGTTTTGTAACATTTATTTGCACACTAATCGCTTATGTCGATTCCTGACGGCCATTAATCGAAGCCACATACTATTTAACATATCTTTGCCGCTCTTACTTACAACAAAAAACCAGGCCCAGTGAGCATACTCATCTTCCTTATTGTTTCGTACATTTTTCTCAGCATTAGTCTGTATTTACTTTTTCCTAAAGCCGGTGTTCCTGCAGTAAAAGGTCTTATCCCCGGCGTCAATTTTGTGGAATGGTGTAAGCTCATCGGAAGAAAACCTGCATATGCGCTTTGGCTTTTATTCCCTATCGTCAATATCTTCATTTATTGCGGAATGGCTGTTGACCTTGTGAGGTCGTTTGACAAATTGAAATTCGGACATAGTGCTTTGGCAGTGATCTATGCGCCCGCCATATTCACAGCAATAGCCCTGAGTAAAAAAGATAAATATGTTAGCCCCATCATACCCAGGGAGGCTGACTACAAAAACCAGATCCTTGAGGCCCTCAAAAGCAATAAGCCACGTCAGGCAGAAAAATTAATTAAAACAAATCCATATCGTAAATCACCTGTACGTGAATGGACGGAAGCAATTGTTTTTGCAGTTTTTGCAGCTGCTTTTATCCGCATGTTCTTATTGGAAGCATATAAGATCCCCACACCTTCTATGGAAGGATCATTGTTAGTGGGTGATTTTCTTTTCGTCAGTAAAGCACATTATGGTATCAGGACACCGATGACCATCGCTATGTTCCCTTTGCTTCATAATACGTTACCTATACTAGGTAGCGAATCTTATTTAGAAAAACCTTCTCTTCCTTATTTCCGCCTGCCCGCACTGGAAAGTATAGATCGCAATGAACCTATAGTATTTAACTGGCCGGTAGGAGATAGCGTTTATTTATCTCCATCACGCTCTTATACGGCTCACCAGGTTAGGACCAGCCCAGAAGCGAAAAGAGATGTAGGAAATGCAAAGCTGATCACGCGTCCGATTGATAAGAAAGATCATTATATCAAAAGATGTATTGCCATTGCCGGTGACAGCCTTCAGATTATTGACAAACAGGTTTATATCAATGGAGTGGCTGTAACAAACCCGAAGCACATGCAGTTCATCTATAAGATCGAGAGCCAGGGCCTCAATTGGGAGAAGGTGGATGAAATGGGGATCAATATTCCGCAGGACAGGCAGTTTCCCTTTTATCTCGACAATGATGAAATTGCAGAGTTGAAAAAGATGGATCCGAATATCAGGATTCAACCCTTTGATATGGCACCTTATTCAGGTGATTTATTTCCGTTTGATAAAGATCACTTTGGCAAATGGACAGTGGATAATTATGGGCCAATATATATTCCAAAAAAAGGAGCTACGGTTGCATTGACACCTGAAAGCATAGCGCTGTATACAAGGGTCATCGATGTATACGAAAACAATGATTATAAATATGAAAATGGCCAGTATATCATCAACGGTGTCCCATCTACGACATATACTTTTAAGCAGGATTATTACTGGGCCATGGGAGACAACAGGCACAATTCTGAAGATTCCAGGGCGTGGGGATTCGTGCCTGCAGACCATATCGTAGGCAAGCCTCTCTTTATCTGGTTTTCAACAAAAGATGGCAGCATGAGCAACGGCATCAACTGGAGCAGGATATTTACATCGGCATATAAGATGGATTAAAGAATGCCGCTGCAGGGAGTTTGCTCCCGCAGTGAGAGGGAGTCTACGAGGTTGTTGGAGCGAACTCCAACAACGGCATTTTATTATTTCCTCAGCCTTCGCCTTAGCCTTCGGTTTCCTTCTTACCCAATAAGGCCTATCTTTGCCCTCAACATCATCATTTCCTCCTGAATGACGACCCGGATTAAAGTTCTTTTGTGCTTCGGCATTTTATTATGCATTCCCTGCAGCCGTATTTTTTGCCAGACCGGGTATGATCTTTATTTATTTTCACTTCATCAGACACCGGATGGCCTTAACCATATCTACAGTCCAAAATTCCTAAGCAATTTTAATAAAGGTGGATATACGTATCAACCCAGCTTCGCCCCCGGAGGAGAAATACTGGTCAGCGTAAGAAAAGTTGGTGAAATTCAAAATGATATCTGGCAATTATCCCTTCCTGAAAAGAAAATCAAACGAATCACAAATACAAATGCAAGTGAATTTTTCCCCAGGATAAATACTGACGGTCAATCCCTCTCCTTCGTGAAAAAAGAATCCCAGGAATCACCCGATCAACAGGTATACAAAGTTGATCTGAGAACACAAAAAATGCAAAGCATGACGAAAGATATTCATGATGTAGTCAATTATGCGTGGATGAGTTCACATGAATTGGGTTTATACAGGATTGACAATTCACTGACCTACCTTGAAACAAATGAAAACAAATCAAGACGGATCACAACATCCGTCGGTAAAACGATAACTGCTGATAAGTATGGCAGATTATTGTATGTGCACAAATTTGACCAGGATTATTATTATCTCAAAAAATATAATCCTGCATCATCGCTTTTTGATGTCGTTTCAGTGACACCTGTCAAGGCGGAAGATTTTGCACTGGCACCGGACGGAACATTTTTTATGAGCAAAGATCATACACTATACAGCATGAATCCTGGACAGAACTCCTGGAGTGTAGTAGCAGATCTTTCCCTCTATGGTATTAATTTTATCACCGGATTTTGTATCAGCGGCGACGGGCTTCAGCTGGCACTTGTAGCTTCTAAAGAAAAACCATGATCAGGTACATTATTTTATATTCGATATGCATAGTTCTTGCTGGGTGTTCATCTCCCTTTGCGAAGGAAATCAGCGAATACAGGCAGGAATATAAATCCGAATTTTTAAAAGATCCGCGTTCACCTTTGAAGGAAGCGGATTTTGATAAACTGGATTTCTATCCTGCTTCTGAAAAAGCACGGCTGACTGCATCATTCAAAGCCACAGAAAATGCCGAACCTTTCGATATGCCTACATACAGCGGCCTGACTCGTAAGTATCGAAAATGGGGCGAAGCAACTTTTACCTGGGGTAATCAGAATGCCACACTTGCCTTATTTGAAAATCTTTCCCTGCTTTCTAATCCAGACTTTGAAGACTACCTTTTTCTACCATTTAAGGATGAAACAAATGGAGTCACCACGTATGGAGGTGGTCGGTACCTGAATATGTCTAAAGCAGATACGGAGGACGGAACGATCATCATTGATTTTAATAAATGCTACAATCCATATTGCGCCTACAGTGATGGATTCAATTGTCCTATTCCACCCCGGGAAAATAACTTGCCCTTCATGGTACAGGCCGGAGAAAAGAATTTTAAAGGAGCCTATACTGCCGTTGGGCATTGAAGATAGATATGACAGAATTAAAATTCAACCGTCAATGACTCTCTGAATCCTGTCATATTAATCTTTTTGAAAATATGCGATTGAGCTGGTATTTTCGTTTAGCTACAAGATTCAGCCAGGTTCATTAAAGACATTTAAGCATGATATTGATTCTACTTTATACCTCATTATTATCCTTACTTCATCTCCAACCTTCATCCGAACCATTGGGCAGATGGCTGGTGAGGATGAACTCCACCTCCACTGAATGTATTGATCAATGGTGGCAGGACAATGGATTCGACCAAACAACTTATCTAAAAAAGAAGCTTCCGGTGGATACCTGGATGGTCGTGGAGTTGCCACAAAGTGCTATCAATTCCCTTGAAAATCTTCCGTGTGTGAACCAGGTTATGGTGGACCAGAAAATACAGTGGAGAAATACGGTGCCCAATGACCCTCAATATATCAGCCAGGGAGATATGAACCTCATCGGCATGCCCAAAGCCTGGGATATTACTACAGGAGGATTGACGCCTCAAGGTGATACTATCGTGGTAGCTGTGATCGATGATGGGTATGATGTCCTGCATCAGGATCTCGCACCTAATATCTGGCTAAACAAAGGTGAAATTCCAAACGATGGCATTGATAATGATGACAATGATTACATCGATGATTACAGGGGATTGAACCTCATATCAGATGATGATGAGCATTTAAAAGCTGAGCACGGTACTCAGGTAGCTGGAGTCATAGGTGCCAGGGGGAATAACAATAAAGGAGTAAGCGGTGAGAATTGGGTTGTAAAGCTAATGTTGATCAGCGGAGGCCTTCTTCATGAATCTACTGTGATTGAAGGATATGAGTATGTGCTTGAAATGCGTAAAAAATACAACCAGACGAATGGGGCAGAAGGTGCATTTGTAGTGGCTACTAATTTGTCGGGCGGGATTGACTATGAATTTGCAGCAGATCATCCGCTTTGGTGTGAGATGTATGACAAACTTGGAGCTGAAGGAATCCTGAACGTGGTAGCAGCTCCCAATACTGGCGCAAATGTTGACGTGGAGGGTGACATGCCAACGACCTGCAATTCAGATTTTATGATAGGAGTGACTAATGTCGATCTGGCTGATGTGATAAGGGAGAGCGCCGGATTTGGTTCAACCAGCATTGATCTGGGAGCTCCGGGTGAGGGAACGTATACCCTTAACCTTAATAATACATATAAAAATTTTGGGGGGGCCAGTGCAGCTACTCCACACGTCACAGGTACGATTGCTTTATTATATAGCCTTCCATGTGCTGCTTTTCTGGATAACCTGGACATCGATCCGGATGGGGTTGCCTTAAAAATAAAAGACTTTATCCTGGAAAATGCGAAAAACAACAATTCATTACAAGACATAACAGTAACGGGTAAAAGACTCCAGGTGGATGCAGCCTTAAAAGCAGCTTTGGATGAATGTAATTCAGTGGTAGTGCCATTGATCCGGGTAATATCAGTAGCACCGAATCCTGTCACCCGTGAATTAGCAAAGGTTAGTATCCTGGTCAGAGGTGATTCGACGAATGTATTCTATGACCTCTATGCCGCTAACGGTGACCTGGTGAAGTCGGGTCAGGTAAAGCCGGAAGAAATCGAGCAGGGTTTTTTTATGCTTGATTTTAAGCCCCTGGCTGCCGCGGTTTATATGCTCACCATCCGGAGGGGAAAGGAAAAAGACACTTTAAAGGTCTTTGTATACTAAACCCGGCTTCGGAATCATCTGGATATGAGGGGTTTGAAATTATCATCAGACGTTTGGTAAAAAGTCAACGATAAACTTTTATCTTTGCACTCCATTTGAGGAGTCGGCTTCGTAGCTTAATTGGATAGAGCACCTGACTACGGATCAGGAGGTTGAAGGTTCGACTCCTTCCGAAGTCACCATATTTTGAGGTAACTTCTTGATATATAGAACATTAAATAATTAGTATAAAGGCACAAATCATGGCCAGAGAATGTCAGTTAACAGGGAAAAAACCGATGACCGGTAATAAGGTTTCCCATTCGAATATGAAGTCAAAGCGTAGATTTTTGCCTAACCTGCAGAAGAAAAGTTTCTTTATTCCCGAAACAGGTCAGACAGTACTGCTAAACGTCTCTACTTCAGCAATCCGGAATATCGATAAATTAGGACTCTACGATTACCTCCTCCGCCTGAAAGCGGAAGGTTTCCATACAGGTGTCTCATTAAGAAAGAAGAAGTAATCCAGCACAATCATGGCAAAGAAGTCAAAAGGTAACAGACACCAGATTATCCTCGAATGCACTGAGCATAAGACCAGCGGCATGCCGGGTACGTCACGTTATGTGACCCAGAAGAACAGAAAGAACACACCAGATCGTCTTGAGCTGAAGAAGTTCAACCCGATCCTGAAGAAGGTCACCGTTCATAAAGAAATCAAATAATAAAATCATCATCAAATGGCCAAGGTTTCAAAAAATGCCAAGGTTGCTCAACGGGCAACAAATGCAGGTTCAGGAAGGGATTTTGTAAAAGTGGTTAAGCCTGTCAAAGATCCTGTGACGGGTAAATACTCCTACAAAGAGGTCATTATCCACAAAGACAAAGTGAAAGATTTCTTCGCTGAGAAATAGGCGATCAGGATTTCATTTCCCTCCGATAGTTGCAATCTTCGATATCTGAATAGTCTAAGCGTACTATTCAGATATCTTTATATTAGACCATTCCGATCAATATGAGCTTCTTCAACACATTTTTTTCAAAAGAAAAAGAACAGGAATTAGATAAGGGGCTGGAAAAAACCAAATCAAATTTATTTCAGCGCATTTCAAAAGCTGTTGCAGGAAAATCTACAGTTGATATTGAGGTCCTGGATGAGCTTGAAGCAGCCCTCATCTCAAGTGATGTAGGCCTGGAAACAACCATCAAAATCATAGACCGGATTGAAGCCCGTGTAGCAAAAGATAAATACCTCAATGTCGGTGAGCTTAATTCTATACTCCGGGATGAAGTAGCAGCCCTTCTTACAGAAAATAATACGGTAGACCTTCACGATTTTGTAGTTCCTGCAGGCAAGAAACCTTATGTGATGCTCGTAGTGGGTGTAAACGGTGTAGGTAAAACAACCACCATCGGCAAGCTGGCTTATCAATACAAACAGAAAGGTCTGAATGTATTATTGGGAGCGGGAGATACCTTCCGTGCGGCAGCTGTAGATCAGCTTAAGATCTGGGCAGACCGGGTGGGTTGTGCTTTTTTCAGCAAAGGAATGAATACAGATCCTGCAGCAGTTGCATTCGAAGCTGTAAAAGAAGGAATCAAAACGAATGCTGACGTCGTCATCATTGATACCGCCGGGCGCCTTCACAATAAAGTCAACCTCATGCGCGAGCTGACAAAAATCAAAAATTCAATTGAAAAATCTTTACCCGGGGCACCACATGATGTCATGTTGATCCTGGACGCTACAACAGGTCAGAATGCTATGGAACAATGCCGTCAATTTTCAGAAGCCACTGAAGTAACTTGCCTGACATTGACTAAGCTGGATGGCACAGCGAAAGGTGGAGTAGCCTTAGGGATTTCAGATCAATTCAAAATTCCAATCCGGTTCATTGGTGTAGGCGAGAAAATTGATCAGCTCCAGATTTTCAATAAAAAAGCTTTCGTTGAATCTTTGTTTAAATCCTCTAACTAGTTGAAGACGTTCTAATGTCTCCGACTTCGAACCATCAGAATTTCATTTGCGAGCAGACGTTCTAATGTCTCCGACTTCGAACCATCAAAATTCCATATGGGAGATGACGTTGGAATGTCTCCGACTACGAATCAAGAGAATTCCATTTCCGGCTTCGTCCATTCTGTGCAAAAAAAAGTGGTCCCGGGGAATCGGTGACCACATGTATGATGAAAAATCCAACCAAAAAATTGCCCTCTTCTCTTGATCAGGAGAAATTTTATTTACCGCCGACCAGGTGGATCTTTATTGAATACCTCGTCAGTTGTCTTGCCTGGTTGTATTTAACCCTGGTATAATTCAATACCTGTTTAACGTGTGTACATGCTTTCTCGCTGTCCCCATTCACATCAAGAATAATGAGCTCATTCCGGGCATTGATCAGAAAGCCAACGGTGACCACATCGTCAAACGTGGTTGTGGACAGATCAACTTTGTCCCGGATGATTTTTGAAATCTCATTTCTGAGTACATTCAGGGGATTATCTCCTCTTAACGGAGAAGCATGTACAGGTGTCAAAGCGATCAGGTTCAGGATGAACATGGTTATTGTAAATATCAACGCAGCGTGCTTCATATATTACCTATTCTTAAAAATGATCTGAATGATTATAGCTACCACTAAAATCTAATGGATTTATATGCTTTAGTCATATAGACGACAATTTCCCGGAGTAGTTGCTTCAACCTTCAGAATAATCGGTGAATGCGTACTTTTATTCTACAAATACACATCAGCCGTCATCTGTAAATCCCGATCAACCACAGGCTTAACAGAATCATCTTAGTCTGGTTCCGGCTTAACATGAAAAACTTCCTGTTTATCCGTATTCCGTGAGATTGGTTATTTGCAGGCCAAATGCTTTTAAGTTTATTAAGTATCATTGACCTTAGATTGGAAAACCATTTGAATGAATAAAATTTACATGCTTATTGGCATTATTGGGGCCGCTTTTATGCTCGTTTCCAATTCATCTAATCCACCTGATGGCCATACAGGTGCACCGGGAGAATTATTCTGTGCAAATTGCCATTCATCCAATGGTACACCTAATACAGGAACAATAACCGTTGAAGGATTTCCCGCATCCATTACACCTGAAGAAACGTATGCCCTCACGGTTGTGAATACAAATACCAATGACGGAGCAGTCAAAGGTGGATTTCAGATTACCATTCTTGGGCCATTCAATACCAAGGCAGGAGAAATGAGCATGCCTTCTGAAAACTCCGCTTTAGCCATGTTATCGGGAAGACAATATTTTGAGCATCATCCTGCAGTAGATTATCCCGACAGCAATGTATTAAAATGGACTGTACTCTGGAAGGCACCTTCCATAACCGGCGGAAGTATCATTACCTGGTATGCCAATGGAATCGTCGCTAATGGAAACGCAAAAGAAACCGGTGACAAAGTAGTATCTGCCCGTGGTTCCGGAACTGTCATATTATCTGCAACTGAAAATATAGTGATAGATAAACCCTCTATTTATCCTAATCCGGGTTCAGACGAAATACATATTCAATTGTCCGGTCAAACATTATCTGCAGGCCATGTCCGATTCTATGATACCACGGGCAGGCTGGTATATGAAACCAAAATTGAAGAAGGTGCAGTGAATGCATCTTATCTTCAGGTTGGATTCTACCTGATGGAAATTAAACACGGCCAACAATCATATGTAGCACGCTGGTCAAAAATTTGAAGTAATTTGAGATGTTGCATAACTTCTCTTTGAAATAAAGTTCACCCTGAAAATTTCTGATGGTTATAGCGATATACCCATTTTTGACTTTAGGATTTTCACATAAAGTATTCTGAGTTATGAACAAGAAATATTCACTTCTCGCATTAATGGCAAGCGCCTTTTTATGGTTTGCTTTCCCCAATGATCCACCTAATGGAAACACGGGTGCTCCCAGTGAAGGTACTTGCGCCGGATGCCATACGCTCAATGGTGGCACACAAGATGGAACGATAACTGTCTCAGGAATGCCGGCTTCCATTGAGCCCTGCAATACCTATATGCTGACAGTAACAAGCACCAGGTTGAATGCTGCTGCTATTGTTGCCGGATTTCAACTCACCATACTCAATAGTGCTAACCAAATGGCAGGCACTATCTCGGGGACATCATCAGGATCAGAAGTGCAGACGGAATCTGGACGTCAATACTGGGAGCACAATGTACCAGCTTCCTATCCTCCTTCGAATGTCGTAACATGGACAGCCATGTGGCAAGCTCCAAGTTCTCCTGCTAATACAACCGTCACATATTATGTTGCAAATAATATTGCCAACGGAAATGGATTTGATACCGGTGATTTAATTAAAACTACATCGGGCGGAGGTACACTTAATGGCGGTGCGCCAGTATTGACAGCTACAATAGCAAGCTCAACGGATGTATTGTGCAATGGCCAAAATACCGGGAGTGCTACTGCAGGAGCAACCGGTGGTATACCACCCTTAACTTTCAACTGGTCGAATGGAGGTTCAGGAACGACTATAAATAATTTATTAGCGGGTTCTTATACGGTAACTGTTACAGATGCATGTGGCTCAAGCTCTACTAAAAATGTAACCATCTTTCAACCTCCGGCACTCACCTTCACTGCACCTACGATTTCCAATGTAAGTTGTAATGGTGGAAGTAACGGTTCTATCACAGCACATGCTTCAGGTGGTGTATCCCCTTATATTTATGAGTGGTCAAACGGATCCAACGGTGGCACTATATCCGGCTTGCCTGCTGGAGCTTATACGGTCACTGCTACTGACGTTAATGATTGTACAAAGACTGCGATATACCAGGTTACACAGCCCGCGGCTATTGTAATCAATCTCGTAAGCCTTACTGATGAATCCTGTTCAGGTGATGAAGACGGTGCCATCACCATCTCAGTAACGGGTGGGGTTACTCCGATTTTTGTAGAATGGTCAAATGGATTCCTTGGAACAACTATCAGTGCCTTAGCACCTGATACTTACTCTGTAACGGTGACTGATAATAATAACTGTACGAAAACTGCTTCGTATGTGATAGATCCCGGAGGTATAGTAAGTGTCAATGTTAATCAACAGGTAAACGTAACATGTCCAGGTGGTGCTAATGGAAGTTTATCTGTTACTGCAACCGGTGGATTTTCGCCATATACTTACGAATGGTCCAATGGAGCATCAGGAGCAATCATTACCGGATTAAGCGCCGGATCTTATATCCTTACAGCAACCGACAGTCATGGTTGTGATATCGTGAAAGGTTATACGATCACCCAACCACAGGCTTTCGTTATCCAGATACAGCAGACATCGCAAAACTTATGTTTTGGCAATAGTACAGCAGATCTCACCAGTGTTGCAACAGGTGGAACATCTCCTTTCACGTATGCCTGGTCAAATGGTGTAAATGGATCCGCTAATTCAAATCTTCCTGCAGGAACTTACATTGTTACTGTCACTGATGATAATGGTTGTACTTCAACAAAATCTTCAACGATAATTGATCCTTTACAGGTGACTGTCCTGGTTTCAACTACTGATGAAACCGGCTCTGGCTTAAACGATGGAACAGCTACTGCCACACCAGCCGGTGGAACAGGTGGCTTTACTTATTTATGGAGTAATAGCGGTACAACATCTGTAATTACGGGATTAGCTCCGGGAACTTACACTGTTACTGTAAATGATGCAAACGCATGCTTTGTTTCGGGTTCTGCACAGGTAGATTCATTTGGATGTTCACTGGATTTAGTTTTAGGCCAGGATTTTATTATATGCGAAGGAGATACAGGACTCATACAAACTTTTGTTTCTGGGGAAAGTGGAAATGTTACTTATACCTGGTCAAACGGATCAACGGGTGACTCTCTTTTAGTGAGTGAGACGGGAGAATACTGTGTGACTGCGACAGATGAAGCAGGTTGCGAGGATATTGATTGTATCGTAGTCACTGAAAGTATCATTCCGGATTTCACTTGTCCTGCGACTAATGAATCAGCACCGGGAGCAAATGACGGATCCATTCAATGCGAAGCAATACCAGGCGGCGTAACCTATTTATGGAGTACAGGAGCCACTACGATGTCTATTACAGGTTTATCACCTGGTGTCTATTGTGTAACAGTCACAGATGCTAACGGATGTACGAAAGCACAATGCTTTAATGTACAACCCGGGAATTGTCAGCTTTCCATTACTTCTGCGCAGACAAATGTTATATGTGCCGGTGATTCGACAGGTTCGATCACGATTTCTGCGAATAATGTAACGGCACCAGTTGTGTACACCTGGTCAAATGGTGGATCGACATCCATCTTAAATAATCTTCCTGCAGGAACTTATGGAGTCACGGTCTCTGATGCTACTGGATGTTTTGCAACTGATGAATTTATTATTACACAACCAGATTCTCTGAGCATCACAATTGATACAGTGATAGATATTACAGAGATTTTAGGTTCGATTGATGTTACTGTAGGTGGGGGAACAACTCCGTACCAATTTGAATGGGTATTGCCAGATGGCTCGATCATCTCCGGAACTGAGGATTTATCTGGCTTGAACCAAATGGGTAACTATCATTTAAATATTACAGACGGTAACGGTTGTACTGCGACTTCTGGTTTAATATTTGTTGATGAACATGTAGCAGTAGATCCGACTGCAAAATTTAAAACATTGAAGGTTTATCCTGTCCCGGCTCAGGATGTACTCATTGTTGAATTAGAAAACGAAGTGACTGAAGCAGTGATCACAGGAATTGATGGCCGCCTTGTCAGGCGTATTGTCAATCCGGGAAATCATCAGCTGGATGTCTCAGGTCTTGACTCCGGATGGTATATGATCAGGATTTCTGATGGTACCAACTGGTACACCGCGAGAATAATAAAATAAGATTGAACACTATATGAGGACGAGGACCATGAAGGAAACTTCAGGTCCTTTTTTTTAATCCAGCTTCAATACTTCCAGGAAAGTTTTTTGCGGAACTTCTACTGAACCAATCTGGCGCATTTTTTTCTTGCCTTCTTTCTGCTTCTCAAGAAGTTTTCTCTTTCGTGAAATATCACCACCATAACATTTTGCAGTCACATCTTTGCGCATTGCTGAAATGGTTTCGCGTGCTATGATCTTTGCACCGATCGATGCCTGGATAGCAATGACGAATTGTTGTTTTGGAATCAGGTCTTTAAGCTTTGCACATATTTTACGTCCGAAGGCCTCAGCTTTTTCACGGTGTACTAATGAGGACAATGCATCCACAGGTTCACCATTTAACCTGATGTCAAGCTTGACGAGATCAGATTTGCGATAATCTTTAGGGGCATAATCAAAAGAAGCATATCCCCTGGATATGGATTTCAACCGGTCATAGAAATCAAATACAATTTCAGCAAGCGGCAGGTCAAAGCTCAATTCGACACGAGTTGTAGTCAGGTAATGCTGATGTGTCAGCATACCCCTTTTTTCGAGACAAAGGTTCATGATCGCACCGATGTATTCCGGTTTGGTAATTATTTGTGCATGGATATAAGGTTCCTCTACAAATTCCAGTAATGTCGGATCAGGCAGGTCATTCGGTGTATTGATGACTTGCAATCCAAACCTTTTTGTAAAGGCACGGTATGAAACGTTGGGGATCGTGGTGATCACTTCCTGGTTGAATTCCCGGCTCAGACGTTCCTGGATGATTTCAAGATGAAGCATGCCTAAGAAGCCGCAGCGAAATCCAAAGCCAAGTGCAATGGATGTTTCGGGCTCAAAGACAAGACTGGCATCATTCAACTGTAACTTTTCAAGGCTGTCCCTGAGGTCTTCAAAATCTTCATTTTCGATCGGATAGATACCTGCAAAGACCATTGGTTTTACATCTTCAAATCCTTTAATGCCTTCCTTGCAGGGATTCGCTACGGAAGTGATTGTATCACCGACTTTGATTTCTTTGGAGGTCTTGATGCCTGTAATAATGTAACCCACATTGCCGGCAGAGAGTTCTTCTTTTGGTACCTGATTCATTTGCAGGATGCCGATCTCATCAGCGCCATATTCGCCGCCGATGTTGAAGAATCTTACTTTTTCACCTTTACGGATACGGCCATTCATGATCCTGAAATACGCGATGATACCGCGGAAAGAATTAAATACCGAATCAAAAATCAAAGCCTGTAGCGGGGCATTGGGATCACCGGAAGGAGGAGGGATCCTTTCCACGATTGCTTCGAGTATGGCTGGTACGCCTTCACCCGTCTTTCCGCTTGCCAGGATGATATCGGATTTCGGAATTCCTATGAGGTCTACGATCTGGTCTGAAACTTCATCGATCATGGCGTTTGGCATGTCGATTTTGTTCAGGACAGGAATGATCGTCAGGTTGTGCTCTATAGCGAGATAAAGATTTGAAATCGTCTGTGCCTGTATGCCCTGGGTTGAGTCCACGAGGAGGAGGGCGCCTTCACAAGCAGCAATAGAGCGTGAGACTTCATAAGAAAAGTCCACATGCCCTGGTGTATCAATCAGGTTGAGTGTGTATTCCTGGCCATTCGGATGCTTGTAAAGAAGCTGGATGGCGTGGCTTTTGATCGTGATTCCGCGTTCGCGCTCCAGGTCCATGTTGTCAAGGGTCTGGGCTACCATATCCCGGGCTGCTACCGTATGGGTGATCTCAAGAAGACGGTCGGAAAGGGTGCTTTTACCATGATCTATATGGGCAATGACGCAAAAATTGCGGATGTTTTTCATAAGGGCGACAAAGATAGCGTTTTCTGCCTCCGCATTAAGGGTTGTGTTCAATTTCGCCCTAGCGTGGAAAGCACTTTTCCTATCAAATTCAATATTCACAGCCGAATGTGCATAACTATCCGGAGCCCCTAAAAATCAACCTGTTAGGACAGTGTGGCACACTTAGGTGTGCCACACCTAAGTGTGCCACACTTGTTAGGTAGCTTTTGAAATACTGGATATAAAACAGGAACCAGAATTTGGATTTTTGTAAATTATTTTGGGAACTATATATCAGTTGGGACAAAATAAATAAGCAATGAAAAAATTCATAATTAGCTGTATATCAGCACTATTAAACTATTTGAAACTTAATCAAAAATCAAGTAGTTTTATACCTAATACTAAGACAAGGAATAGGAGCATGGCAGAGAGCAGAACCATAGTAAGATTACAGAAGGACGATGACGGTAAAATTATTCATGTTTACGCCGAATCGCCTTTATTCTCAAGCAAAGGGGAAAAGTATTGGTATTTCTATAACCCAGATTTTAATACATTAGGTTATTCTGAATTTGGCGAAAAAGAAGCTGTTGAGGATTATAAAAACAAACTATTAATCTTCTTTTCGTATCATGCTAAGGCAAACACATTAATCAAAACGCTTATTGGGTTTGGTTGGAGCATAAACGAAAATTTATACATAAGCAAACAGCGAAATAATTATGATATTTTGCCAGCTATAACAAACAGAATAGTAACGGTATACCCTGATGCAAGTTGAAACGGTTGCTAAAATTAAGGCGAGAGACTTTCTAAATAAATATGCAGAACCGATAGGAATACAGGCAGGGTTTGAGGCGTGGATATTAGAGGATGGATCGTTAATATTTTTACCGATTGGTGAAGGCAGAATTGATAAAGAAATACTATTGCATATTGCAGAATCCCAGTTAAGAATAAGCGTTTGGGATATTGATTACGATTTTGAAGATATGTAGGACTATGGAAAAGACAGCCACAAAGAAGCCCAAAAAACGGGCTACCAAATACGAACAGAAAGTAAAATTTAGTGGATCGTTCAATGAAATGATAGGCATATCTATTAAGGATGCTGAAAAGAAAAAAGCAGCAAAAGACAAACTTTAACTAAAATATCCTCTCTAATATTAGGTAGATAGTGGGACAAAGATTATCTTTGAATCACAATCGCCGACAATGACAACTGACTTCAAAAACTTAACACAATTAACGGACTTCTTTACAAGTGAAGACTTTTGCAAATCTTGGTACGAAAACCAAAGATGGGGTGCAAATGTAGTTTGTCCTCATTGCAACCACGATAAGGTATACCGCACTACAAGGGGCTTCAAATGCGCTAACAATACCTGTTACAAGAAATTTTCAGTTACAGTCGGTACAATATTTGAAAACTCAAAAATTCCTTTACGTACATGGTTTCAGGCTATGTATCTCGTTTCTGTTTCTAAGAAAGGAATAAGCAGCATCCAACTTGCTGAAACTTTAGGTATCACTCAAAAAACATCTTGGTTTGTACTTTCTCGCATCCGTACAATGCTGACAGAAAACGCACCTGAAAAACTTACAGGTCACGTTGAAATAGATGAAACTTATGTAGGCGGAAAAGATGCTAATAGGCACGCCTCAAAGAAACAAAGCAAAGATTGGTACAATCAAAAGACTCCTATGGTAGGACTTTTAGAAAGAGGTGGTAATGTGGTTTTAAAGGTTGTTGAACCAGGAAAATTAACTCATGCCAAAATCAATTCTATTGTCACTGGAAACGTTGATACAAGCGCAACCATAAGCACTGATGGACATAGGGCATACAATGGATTGGGCAATACTTATGCTTCTCATGGTGTCGTAAACCATGCAAAAGGCGAATATGTAAGAGGTGCTTTCCATACCAATAACATCGAAGGTTTTTGGGCTACAATGAAGAGAGGTATCTACGGAGTTTATCACAATGTTTCAGCAAAACATTTAGACCTGTATTGTAATGAGTTTGGTTACAGGTACAATAACAGAACTGGAACGGGTGTAGATAAATTTGAAGGTGCAATTCAAAAAGTAGATTCTACAAGGATTACTTACAAGCAACTGATAAGAAAATAACCATCCTTATGGTTATTTTTTATATATGTTAACGCCGTTACAATCCCCTTGAATGCCCGTATATTTGTTTTGAAATCAATTCCATAGGGTTTTCTCTATGTCTTTGCGTTAGACTCAAATCCAAAACGTATGTGAGGCGATGAAAAACACCTAACGTTATGCTAAAGCTCGGAAACTGTAATTTCCGAGCTTTTTTATTTAAAGATCAATCGCATAGAGGCGGTTGGGGGCTCCTTTCTCTGAAAAGGGATCGCTGATCTCAATTCGTTCTTATGGAACTTGATTTCAATCCAAAGGGAGAGTTGTGCGTAGTTGTCATATCCAAAACCAGAAAAGGTGTACCGCACCCAACTGGTGGATTTTATCGGATGTTGATACCAATTACTAAATACGTACCTCGTTAAACCTTTCCCGTCACTCTTACAGGAGTGACGGTTTTTTGTGTCAATTTTTCAAACAAATTTAGCAAAGTTTTAGTTTTCGGTGTCGTAAATGACCCGTCATGGTGGTGTTTTAGTTGTCCCAACTGATATATAGTTCCCATTATTTTTTACAAAAAGTAAAATTAATTTGTCAAAATGTAAAAGAAACATTACATTTACAGAAAATAAACATAACCATGACAAACAAACTCCTTTTACCCAACAAGTTTAAGCTGATCGGTTGGTGCATCCTGATCCCGGCAACAGTTGCCGGCATTATCCTTACAATTACCGGGTACGAAGCCGAATGGCTTAGTTCCAGGGTTTTCGCCATAATCAGTGAATCAGGTTTGGAGGATGCAAAGGTTTTTTCAATGATCAATGCCAATGTGACCAATACCCTTGTAGGCACTCTTTTTATCATTGGTGCACTCCTGGTAAGCTTTTCAAAGGAGAAGAAAGAGGACGAATTCATATCCAACCTGAGACTGTCATCTTTGCTCTGGTCCGTTTGGGTAAATTATATCCTGCTATTGATTGCATTTATTTTTATCTACGGACTGGCTTTTTTTAATGTGATGGTGTACAACATGTTCACCGTACTGATCATCTTCATCATCCGGTTCAATTATATTCTTTATAAAAGCACTAAATCCATGTCCGATGAAAAATAATATCAAAGTCGAACGTGCTATCCTGAACCTGACACAGGAAGAACTGGCCAATAAAATTTCCGTGAGCCGGCAAACAATCAATGCCATGGAAGCAAACAAATATGTTCCCTCAACAGTACTTGCTTTGAAAATCGGAAAGGTTTTCAACAAAGCTGTTGAACAAATTTTCTTTCTCGATGAAAATGATTGATGTGTTGCTGAACCTTCACCTTCGTATTTGCATTTTCCTTCGCCGGTTGCTGAGTTGCGGTTGGTGAGCTGTAGCACAAGGATGTGAGGTAGCAGGTCGAACTATAGCACGAGGTTGAGTTCAAGCAGGTCGAAGCATCGCCTTACTTAATATCCAGACTATATGCAAAGTCTCCCTGGAATTGCTCATAATAGCCCTGTAAATAAATACTGGAACCTGCGTGTTGCAATTCGGATTTGAAATCAGTGAGGTTGTTGACAGGCACCCCATTGATACGCGTGATGATAAAATTTTCTTCCATGTTGACACCTTCGATCTGGCTGCCTTCGGTGATGGCATCGACGATAACACCAACTCGTGTTAGCCTGGCTTCTTCATTTGCATTTAAATCGCGTACTTCCATGCCGATGGCTGAGAGGATTTGATCGGGCTGTTTATTGGTGGCTATATCTTTTGCAACTCCATTTTGAGAGTCACTGAGTTTTATTTTAGACTGTCTTATTTTTCCTTCGCGATAATAATTTACATTAATCATATCACCGGGGCGATGCTGACCTATGATGCCCATAAAATCAGGAGAAGACACTATTTTTTTTCCGTCAATATTTACAATGATATCGCCTGCTCTCAGACCTCCTGCATCAGCTGCACTTTCATCATTCACACGTTCAATGACTACACCGGATACTTCATCCAGGCCGGCATCTTCTGCGGAAGTATTATCCAATGGACGTATAACTACTCCGAGCCAACCCCTATGCGCTGAACCATATTCACGGATATCTTCCAATACTTTCTTTGCAAGGTTTGCAGGAATGGCAAAAGAGAAACCTTCATATTGGCCGCTGTAAGTCATGATCGCTGTATTTATACCCACTAACTGACCGCGCGTGTTGACGAGAGCTCCTCCACTGTTGCCGGGATTTACAGCTGCATCAGTCTGAATGAAAGATTCGATCCCTCCTTCATCCAGGATATTGATATTCCGTGATTTGGCACTTACAATACCTGCTGTTACAGTAGAGTAAAGTTTAAATGGATTGCCTACTGCGATGACCCATTCACCCACCATCAGGGAGTCACTATTGCCAAACGTAACAAAAGAAAGACCGGTGGCTTCAATTTTGAGCAATGCAAGATCCGTTGAAGGATCAGAGCCAACAAGCTTGGCATGGTATTCATGGCCGTTTTCGAGTAGTACGATGATCTCACCGCCTTCTTCGATCACGTGATGATTTGTAGCAATGTAACCATCACCGGAAATTACAACACCTGAACCCGTGCTTCCACTATAGCTTCTTCTGCTGAAATATCCTGTTGACGAAACGGTTCTTGATTCGATGTACACGACAGCCTGTTTGGATAGGTTGGCGGCCATCACCATATCGGGAGCACCTGTCGGAAGATATGTACTGGCATTAAAAGCCCCGGGGGGCTGATTTGTCAGCACCACTTTAGGTGAATCCGTTTCAACTATAACCGCCGGCCTGGTGAGGATTGAGAAAAAACCAAGGGCTATGGCGATGCTAAGTAAACCTGTGAGGAGAAATGGCCATATTTTTTTCATAAATGTGCAGAATCAAAATGAAATATAAGAGAAAACTGATGAAGGCCGCCAAACATTGTGCTTTATAGAACGGTTCTTTTCTGAATTGGTATAAGAACGAATTATAAGTGGATCAGAGGGCACAAAACGCCAATGAAAACAGCTGTGTCGATAATGAAGTGGGATCATTCTATAGTCCATGGTCTGTCGTCATTCTACAGGATATTTAATACAATAGTCGTTCCTCTTTGGTCATCCGTATTTTGTCCCTGTTTACAATTGGAATAGCTTTGTATTTCTTTAAGAATAAAACAACGGATATATTTTTCACATGCTGAACATTCCTTTTGTCAAATACCATGGTGCCGGAAATGATTTCATCCTGATCGATGACAGGGATGGCCGATGGGGAGAAATGATGGATGAATCCCGTATCGCGCATGCGTGTCATCGGCGGTTTGGCATTGGTGCTGATGGTTTGATTTTATTGCAGTCTGCTGCTGATGGAGCTGACTTCTTTATGAAGTATTATAATTCGGATGGCAGGCAGAGTACATTTTGTGGCAATGGGGGACGATGCATTGTTTCATTCGCAGCACAATTAGGAATTCACAAAGGCGATTGTAAGTTTTTAGGAACTGACGGATGGCACACAGGGTCGATGGATGAAACTGGTTTTGTATGTCTTTCAATGACGGATGTAAAAGAGATAGTCACTTTAAATGTCAGTACATACACGCTGTACACAGGCTCTCCTCATTTTGTGACGTTAGTGGACGATGTGGAAAGCATTGATGTTCAGAAAGAAGGACGATCGATCCGGTACGGTGATCTATTCAGAAGCGAAGGTATCAATGTGAATTTCGCTCAGATCTTAAACCCTTCGGAAATCCGGATACGCACTTATGAGCGTGGAGTGGAAGATGAGACGATGGCATGCGGTACCGGGGTTGTTGCTTCAGCGATAGCCTATACATTCCATACAGATAATCAATCAGAAAAGTGCGTTGTACAAACGCAAGGCGGAATGCTTACGGTTGAATTTAAACGCAAGGGTCAGCAGGAATTTTCAGACGTCAGGCTAACCGGTCCCGCAGTGGAAGTATTTCATGGTGAACTCCAAATAGAGTAGAGGCCCTTAATCCTCATCATTATCCGTCCATTGATTTACCAGTCCCTTCATTTCACCTACAGCATGCATTTCTTTTTCCTGTATTCCCATCTCAATGCCCTTATTTAATAATGCAATAGCCTGATTCCGGTTGCCTAACTCATGAAGAACTTTAGCATAATGATAATAAGTAGCTATATAAGTGGGGTGGGAATTGACCAGGTATTCATACATCAGCATGGATTGCATGGGAGAATGCTGTTTTTCAAATTCCCTGGCCAAGGCATAGATGATAAAGGGGTCATCCGGACTTTCTTCCAGCATAGCTTCCAATTCCTGAATTCTGCTCATCGAATGCAAATCTAAGTGCTAAAGTATCCAATGTGTTCTTTTCTAAACCTTTCTAAACTTCCCTAAACTCTCTAAACACGGTTTCCAATAGTCAAAATTGCCTAATAGGGCACACCTGTGCCAACAGAAAAACATACGAAATAAACTTAATTACCTTTGCCTCGAATACTGAAGACAACAGACTGATATGAAGATCCTTGTGGCCATCAGCCAGACCCCGGAAACCACAGCCCGGATAGCTTTTAAAAATGAGACGTTTGATACCAATGGTGTCAATTTTATCATGAATCCCTATGATGAGTGGTATGCCTTGGTACGGGCACTTGAACTGAAAGAAGAGAAGGGTGGCACTGTGACAGTTATTCATTGTGGCCCGGTTGCAAATGAGGTCATCATCCGGAAAGCATTAGCCATCGGGGCAGATGATGCCGTCAGGATCAACCTGGAACCATTATCAGCACATAACGTAGCTGTTCAAATAGGTGCTTACGCAAAAGACAAATCTTTTGACATCATTTTCACCGGAAAGGAAACCATTGATTTTAATGAATCAATGGTAGGCGGAATGATAGCAGAAATTTTGGATCTGCCTTTTATTTCGCATGTCAGCAAATTAGTCTACAACAATGCCGTTCCTGTTGTGACAAGAGATATAGAGGGTGGGGAAGAAGAGATAGAAGTGACAGGACCCTTCGTAGTCAGTGCTGCGAAAGGATTGGCAGAACAACGAATCCCTAACATGCGAGGTATTATGTCAGCGAAAACAAAACCTCTGCAGGTGATTGATCCTGTGAAAGAGGAATCAACGACAGATTATATTCATTTCGAAGTACCTGCATCAAAATCATCGGTCAAAATGATCGATCCGAATGACATGGATGAGCTGGTCCGGTTATTACATGAAGAAGCTAAAGTAATTTGAAAAACATCGATTTGATTTTATAACGATATGGTATTAGTAGTAGCAGAAACAATCGAAGGAAAAATTAAGAATTCAACTTTTGAAACCATGTATTATGGTTCGAAGGTTGCTGAAATTCTTGGAACATCCTGTAGCGCTCTGATCCTCGGCCCCTGTTCAGACGGAGGTCGTTTGGGAAGCTTTGGTGCCGGAGAAGTCTTGCATGTCAATGATGCAGTGCTTGGTTCTTTTGACAGCCAGGTGTACACAAAAGTCATCACGCAAATCGCAAAAGAGAAAGGCGCAAAAGTGGTCATCGTTGCGGATAGTTCAAACGGGAAAAGTGTTCTTGGGCGTCTTGCTATAACACTCAATGCAGGACCCGTACGAGGTATTAATAAGCTCCCTGAGCTGAAAGATGGAAAGCTTCTTTTTGAGCGTCCTGTTTTTTCCGGAAAAGCAAAAGCTACCTGTAGAGTGAATACGGATATTGCCGTTGTTTCGCTGATGGGTAATAGCCTCAAACCACAAAGTTCAGGTGCAGATGTATCCCCTGTAACTGTGAGCACTGAAATACCTTCTTATAAAACGAAGGTGACAAATGTCAGCAGGTCAGTCGGTATAGTTCCGCTTCCTGAAGCCCAGATTGTCGTTTCTGCAGGTCGTGGTATGAAAGATCCTTCTAACTGGGGAATTGTGGAAGAGCTGGCGGAAGTGATTGGAGCTACGACTGCGTGTTCAAGACCGGTAGCTGACAGCGGATGGAGACCTCATCATGAACATGTGGGACAGACGGGTATAGCGATCAGGCCGAATCTCTATATTGCCATAGGTATTTCGGGCGCGATTCAACATTTAGCGGGTGTAAACAGTTCTAAGGTGATAGTAGTCATCAACAAAGATCCTGAAGCGCCATTTTTCAAGGCGGCAGATTATGGGGTGGTTGGTGATTTATTTGAAGTAGTGCCCAGATTAACAGAAGCGCTGAAAAAATTTAAAAGCACGCATCATTAAGCTTATAATGCTTTCCGGAACTTCTTATCCATATTTAACCTAAAATAGCCCAGTCGGCATTTTTACATATATTTCGCAAGTACCGTGGAGAAGATAGAATTATATATAGTCACTTTAACACATAGCGTCACCCAGTCCAGCAATTATGCGGTGGTGATGGGTGAGGTAGATGGTAATCGGAGGCTGCCCATCGTCATTGGTGGCTTTGAGGCCCAGGCGATCGCAGTGGCTATGGAAGGAATGGTGCCTTCACGTCCGCTGACACATGACCTGCTAAAAAATACGCTCGATACATTTGAAATCGAAGTGACTGAGATCCTGATCAACAATCTCGTTGAAGGTGTTTTTCACGCACGTATCGTCTGCATGCAGCATGGCCGTGAATTTGAAATCGATTCACGCACTTCTGATGCCATTGCTATGGCGGTCCGTTATAGCTGTCCGATCTATACATATGATTTCATTTTAGATGCAGCAGGTGTCCGCATCGAAGATCCTCAACCCGGAGAATCTGAAGAAGTCAAGGAAGAACAAAAACCTAAACGCAGACGCAGAGGATATGCGGAGTACTCTCTTGATGATCTCACCGCAATGCTTGATAAAGTAATTGGAGAAGAAGATTATGAAAAAGCTGCGAAGATCAGGGATGAGATTAATAAACGGAAAGAAGAAGGGAATAGCTAGCCCCTAAATCCCCTATGCTTCGACTTGCTCATCCCATCCTTGTGCTACAGCTCAGCAACCAGGGGACTTTTAACTTTTTATTCGAATTAAAATTTATCGGAACTGAAAATCTTTTTTGTAAATTTTTAGATTTTGTTTGAATGGAGTATTTTTTATAATATAACCAATATTTAAATTAATACTATCCACCCTTTCTAAGCGATGCGAATAAGCCTCAGCAATATTTAACTGGAAGGAATCATTTGGATTTATTCTGACGTAAGAATCAATTATATCATCAAAGGTACAACCCATTGCTTGGTTGTTATTTAAATAGACCTGCATGGTATTTAAGCATAATCCGAATGTAGTAACAGGTATTATTATGGTATCTGTACAATTGTTTATTAAAAAAGCATTTAGTATCATTTGGGAAAGATTTTCTTCATAAGACCCTTCGAAATCACCTCTATCTTCACCGCAATACCAGATAAGATGCCTTGCTTCTATCCAATTAGTTTTAAAATCAATATTAATACTTTGAGTTTCCTGTAAATTTTCTTTGTTAGAATATTTACAATCACAAAATATTAGAATACATAAGAGACCTGTTTTGTAGGTTATTAATTTGGAAAATAAAAATTTCATGTCAGGCTTTATTTTATCATTTCATGCCCAAAGCATCAAGAACATTTAAAAAGGAATTATTTGTCGCATTGTCACATTACCACATCTTCATTTCCACAAATCATACGGATAAAGCCCTGCATCTAATAAATATTTCAATCGGTTGCTGACAAACTCTTTATCCTCCCGGTACGTCACACCAAACCACTCCGCATCTGACGACAATACTTTAGTTTGTCTTTCTTTATTCTTAATAAGATTATCTACTAATGTCGGGATATAGAATTCTGATTTGAGATCAGCAGTATTTTCTTTTAGAAATGTATCAAATTGTTTTTCGAAAAAATCAAAATACGAAGGATAAAATCCCCACATATTCATCGATACCGGATCATCGCTTTGTAAAGTTTGTACCTGGCCATCTTCACCAGGATAGGAGATCACACCGGCATCATCTCTGATGATTTGTTTGCACTCCGTGATATGTTCAAGGTATCCATCAGCAGTGACCTGGCAAACACCCCGATTAACTGCACCATGTTCAGATAATGTGTTATCAAGTTTATAGCCGACTACACTATATTCTTCCACATCTCTTTTTTGCGAATGAAAATCATAGAGTGTTTTATAGGATTCAGGACCGTAATAATCATCCGCATTGATCACTGCGAAAGGTCCTTTAATCGCAGAATGCGCAACCCACACCGCATGGCCTGTCCCCCATGGACGTTCCCTCTCAGAAGGAATCGGGAATGGATGCGGTATATTTTCTAATTCCTGGTAGACATAATCAGTAGCCATCCGGCCTTTCATCTTTGGCTCAAAAACCTCCTTGAATTTTTCAGCAAAGAAATCGCGAATGATAAAAACAACATGATCAAAACCTGCCCGGTGGGCATCATATAAGCTATAATCAATGATCGTCTCACCGTTCGGTCCGAAAGAATCCATTTGTTTCAGCCCTCCATACCTGCTTCCCATCCCTGCAGCGAGAACGACCAGGGATATCCTTTCTTTTTTATCCATAAGTATACGATTCCAACCAAAACACTAATTAACACCAATGAGTTTTGAATATGCAGAATCCACAACACCTAATTGTTTTGCCTTCATTGCATTTTCCACCGCATTTGCATTATCATTCATCATATAATAGCAACGCGATAAATTGAGAAAATAAGTTCCGTTTTGAGGATTTATTTCAATGCACCGGGCAAAATCTTTTTTGGCCTCTTCATATCTTTTCAGCTTATTGAAATAAAGAGCACCTCGATTATTCGTGTACTCAGCTACATTCGGTCTTTTTGGAATGAGCTGATTGTACATCTCCAGCGCCTTCTCAGGTTGATTAGTCAATTCATAAGATCGTGCAAGCAAAAACAAACCATCAATCTGGTTAGGATAAAGTTTGTGAAATAAATCAGCATCCACATAGGCTTTATCCGGAGCATTCGTCTCAAGATATGCGCGTGCCCTCCACTCCAAAGCATTCATAAAATGAGGGTCATATTTCAATGCATTTGTAAGGCCATCGATCACTTTGTCCCATTCTTTCTTTTCAAAATATTCAAGACTTTTATTTGTCCATGCCCGCGGACTTTCAGGATAATGTTTCAATACATCAACCCACAGTGATTCACTTGTTTTCCATTCAGGGATCCGCATGACTGTTATGGCGGCTAACGCAATTAGCCATGCACCACAAACACCTAAAATTACAGTTCTGTATTGCGGCCATTTTGTTTGAACACCTTTATAGATCCACATGCCGAGCATGAAAAATATACTGATGTAAGGCACATACGTATATCGTTCTGCAACAACAGCATTTCCGATCGATACGACCTGCAATACCAGAAGCAGGTTAACAATGTAAAATCCAAAACCGAAAACAAGATTTCTGTTTTTTATTTTGTAAAGCAGGTAGCCAACACCTGCAACAGATGCGACAGTCGCCAGATAATATAACCCTGATACCTCTTTTGGAAAAGGATGTAATGCCGATAAAGGATAAGGGACAATGATCTTTAACAAATACCATATTAATCCAAAGCCTGCAAATGAAATCCGCTGTGCAATGCCCCTGTATTCTAATGATTCAATTGCTCTTGCAGACTGGATGTGAACCGTTACATAAGCCATCACTCCCGCCATGATAAACAGAGGAAGCTTTTCTACGACCCATGCCCAGCTCCATTTCCTTTTGTAAAAATAATCCAATAACAAAAGTGATAATGGCAATACAATCGCTGCAGGTTTGCATAGTAATGATATACCACCCAGCAGAGTAACTACAATCAGGTCCTTTATTTTTTGACGCTGAAGATATTGGAGGTAGACAATCATCGCCAGCAAGTAAAAAAGTGTGTACAAAAGATCTTTCCGCTCAGATATCCATACCACCGATTCCACATGCATCGGGTGCATGCCGAATAATAATGCTACACCGGCACTGACCCATTTATTGCCTGCTGATAATTTGAAAATAAACCAAAAGACCAGGAATGTATTGATGACGTGAAGAAAAATGCTTGTCAAATGATAAGTCCATGGTGTTAGTTCAGCTACCTGGTAATTTAATGCAAGACTGAGTATAGTCAGCGGATGGTAATTGGAAACTACAGGTGTTGAGAAAATGGCTTTTAGCCCGCTAAAGCTTAAATCCTTTAGTAAAGGATTGCTGGTCACATAGAGAATATCATCCCAATTCGTAAATCCATTGCGAAGCACCGGGATAAACAAGAGAAATGTAAGTGCGAGAACAGGAAGAAGGTATTTCAGATAACCTTTTGTTCCTGCCTGAGTTACAGCCGGAGCCTTCTTGATCGGGGAGGGTTTTCCTTTGGATTTCTTTCGTGGTTCTGCCATAATGGATAAGCGGTCAAAAATAACAGAAATCGGCAATCCGATGAGTAGAGTCCCGTGTCAGCGGGTAGAGGAGCACGGAATGCTTACTTTTGCATGATCAGGCAATATTTCAACAGCGCATATGAAACCGAATAGGCATTTAATCTCTCCATCAATACTTTCCGCAGATTTTGGGAAGATCTACGAAGTAGTGGAAATGATCAATGAAAGTGAGGCGGACTGGTTCCATATCGATGTCATGGATGGCATGTTTGTTCCTAACATCAGCTTTGGATTCCCGGTCATGGAAGCTGTGAAGAGAAAAGCAACAAAACCCATGGATGTGCATCTCATGATCGAAAAGCCTGAACGATATATTGAAAGATTCAGGGATGCAGGAGCTCATGTCATCACGGTTCATTATGAAGCCTGTACACATTTACATCGTGTTATTCAGCAGATAAAAGAAACGGGTGCACTTGCCGGGGTAGCTATTAATCCACATACACCAGTCACTCACCTCGTGGATATCCTTGAGGATGTTGACCTAATACTTGTCATGTCGGTTAATCCGGGTTTTGGTGGCCAGAAATTTATTTATCAGTCGCTATCAAAAGTGACTCACCTTAAACAATTGTTGATGGAGAGGAATCTTTCACCTTACATTGAAGTAGATGGCGGCATTGGCCTGCATAATGCTGAACGTGTATTACAAGCCGGAGCAAATGTCCTTGTTGCAGGTAATGCGGTGCTTGCCGCCGATAGTCCGGCGGGGATGATCACAAGTCTGAAATCCATCGGCAACAGCAGTATGAAAAATATTCCTGCTTGAGGTTCGTTCGGATGACAATGAAACTCGTTTTCCTGCTTGGATCAATCTTATTTGCAAGCCAATTATATGGCCAGCATACAATTACTCTACATGGTATGGTCCTGGATTTGCAAAACAATGAACCCATTGAATTAGTAAGTGTCTTTGCAAATGAATTTTCTACAGAAACTACTACATCACAGGCTGGTAAGTATGAATTTGTTTTACCTGCAGGAAAAACAAGCATCATTCAATTCAGGCGTACAGGTTACAAGCCTGCAGATTATAAATTACCTGTTCTGATAGAAGGCACCCGGTATGAATTGAACATCAACCTTGCTCCTGTGGAATCAAATCTTGAAGTCATCATCACTTCAGAACGTGTAGATGATGCCGGCATGGTTCGCGAAAATGTAGAAGCATTCAAATTATTGCCGAGCACTACCGGAAATCTTGAATCCATTCTTCCTCACATTGCTTTGGGTACAAGCAGCGGTACCGGTGGAGAGCTCACATCACAATACAATGTTCGCGGAGGAAACTATGATGAAAACCTGGTGTATGTCAATGATTTTGAAATCTACAGGCCATTGCTCGTCAGATCCGGCAACCAGGAAGGATTAAGTCTTCCAAATATTGATCTCATCCGCGATTTAAGTTTTTCGTCAGGAAGTTTTGAAGCAAAGTACGGTGACAAGATGTCGTCAGTGCTGGATGTGAGATATAAATTACCGGATAGCCTCAGAGCATCTTTCTCTGCAAGCTTACTGGGTGCAACAGGACACATCGAAGGAAGCATGCGTATAGGAAAGGATCCATACAAACGATGGAGATATCTTGTAGGCGTCCGATATAAAACAAGTAAATATTTGCTGGGATCCCTGGATGTCGATGGAGAATATAGTCCCTCATTTGCAGATTACCAGCTTTATTCAACGTATGATTTGTCCAAAGCATGGCAAATAGGTGTGCTCGCAAATCTGAATAAAAACAGGTACGATTTTATTCCGGTGAGTGCTGAAACAGCTACAGGTCTGATCAGTTTCGCATTAAAGCTATCTACAGATTTCGAAGGTGCGGAAAGTGATTTGTTCGTCAATGGCATGACAGGCATATCACTTTCTTTTGTTCCGGACAGAGAACGAAATCCTCTCTTTCTTAAATTGCTCATGTCAGGATATAAAAGTCTTGAACTGGAAAACCTGGACATCATCGGACAATACAGGTTAAGCCAGATAGAAACAAGCATCAACAATCCTGATGCAGGAGAAGAACTGGTGTTGCTCGGCAGCGGTATTCAACAATCTTATAGCAGGAACCGATTGCAAACTAATATTCTCAATGCTGAGATAAAGGGTGGTATTGAATTACAGGGACCGCATAACAAATCTAATTTTATCCAGGCCGGTTTAAAGGTGGGATATGAAGATGTCACAGATCGCATTCATGAATGGGAGAGGCTTGATTCTGCGGGTTATTCGTTGCCTCTTGATCCTGAAGTTTTGGATCTACAGTATTCATTAAACTCAAACAGGGATCTTCAGTCCCTGAGGTATTCGGGATATGTGCAGAATACATTCACTAAACAATATTCAACTGAAAAAGAGATCAGGATCACGGGCGGTATCAGGGGACAATATTGGGATGTGAACCAGGAATTTTTATTAAGTCCAAGGTTTCAGCTGACATGGATACCAGGTGCGGAGCGGGGATTCAAAATTGCAACAGGCTGGTATATGCAGCCGGGTTTTTATAAAGAATTGCGACGACCGGATGGAACCATCAACACAGATTTGAAAGCGCAAAAATCATTTCAGATCCTTGCAGGATATTCCGCAGGTTTCGGACCGAAGGCAAGAAACGGTCTCAAGTATAAATTCATTCTTGAAGCGTATTATAAATCACTTCGGGACCTGGTTTCCTATGAAGTAGATAATGTCCGTATCAGGTATGTTGGTGAAAATAATTCATCAGGTTATTTAGCCGGTGTGGACATGCGTATAAACGGGGAGCTTGTACCGGGTGCGGAATCATGGATCAACCTATCTTTTCTGAGAGCCAGGGAAAAGTTTGATGGCATCCAGCATCTGAAACGCGATATTGGTGAGGCAGAAGGGTCACCTGTAGCAGATGTTCCCAGGCCAACAGATCAATTCATGACACTCAATGTTTTTTTCCAGGATTATCTCCCGAATAATGAAAATTTCAGGGTTCATCTGTCCACTTCGATTGGTACAGGCCTTCCCTTTGGGATAAAGGATAATAACACCATCTATCGCAACACATACCGGTATAAGCCATATCATCGGGTAGACATTGGATTTTCTACCAGGTTATGGACCCGGGCCTGGAAGAAAGACAAACCTCATAACTTCCTGGCAATCACACGGGATAGTTGGGTCAGCCTGGAGATATTCAACTTGCTGCAGGTGAGGAATGAAGCCAGCCGTACCTGGATAAAGACGATCTTCAAGTCCCAGTATGCGATCCCAAATTATCTCAGTTCCAGAAGGTTGAATCTGAAGTTGCGGTGTGAATTTTAAACTCTTTTCTTATCTTTGCCGTCCGTTAAAAACCGGTCATCTGTGTATCAGACTAATCCGGCAAGGTTTTAACCATTAAATTTTAACACTAAGCAATGTCAGTAAGAATCAGACTCCAGCGCCATGGGCGCAAGCAATCCCCTCTCTATCACATAGTTATCGCCGATGCCCGTTCACCTCGTGACGGTAGTTTCATCGAAAGAATCGGTACCTATAACCCTATGACCAGGCCGGCCACCATCGATATCGATCGTATGAAAGCCTATCAATGGATTCAGAACGGGGCTCAGCCAACCGATACTGTGAATGCCATCCTCCGTTTTAAGGGTGTCCTATATTACAAGCATCTCCAGAGAGGAGTTGCCAAAGGCTCTTTTTCCCCGGAAGAAGCGGAAATAAAATTCAGAGCATGGGTAGATGACAAGGAAGGAAGAATAGAAGCCCGCGTAAAAGCAACAGCTGCTGAGAAAAAAGCACGTGCAACTGAAATTTCAGGAACGGTAAAGAAAGCAGAGAAGAAGAAAGAAAAAATTGAACATAAAGCTGATGAATTGCTGAATGTCAATCTGGATCAACCTGCACCACCGGCGGAAGAAGTTAAAAATGAAGCACCGGTTGCAGAAGAGGTAAAATCTGAATCACCGGTTGCAGAAGAGGTAAAATCTGAAGCAAATGAAGTTGCAGCTGAAACACCTGAAGTAAACAATACTGAATCTAACCCTGAAGAAACTGCAGATAAAAAAGACGCAGAGACCGGAGAATAGATTTTATTGAGATAACATATCCCGTGCATATTTTCGGCTTAACAGAATAAGTAATTTTCTTAAGCCCTATAAGACGATAAATTTTTTTTGTACACCTGGTAAGCCTATTGTGTCTTACCAGGTGTACATGTATTAAACGGAAATAAAAAATTTAAATAATGGAAAAGCTGGACACAAAATATCAGGATGAGCTCGATACGCTGAAAGGTGCTATCCGGGAGTCAGAATTGTTGGCTACTTATCTTGAGGATGAAGAAGAAGCAAGCTACCAGGCGTTGAGGGATGCATTTGAACCTCAGATCGAAGCCTTGTATGAGCGTGTTGCTGATGAACATCCGCTTCAGTTGACCATCCTGGAGAGTGCGTTGCTTGATCCTGATTTTGAAGGTCTGTATATTTCCAGGGTATTAGGGTTTAGTGTATTGCGTGGTGAAATCGATAGTGAATATCATTACAAGCGTCCGCAGGATCATTTTAAAGAAGTTTTGCTGGCGATTGCTGATTCATCAAATTTCGAATGGATCAAAGTGAAAATAGGGCAGGGTTGCCAGATTGGTTTTGCACTCAGCAGTGAGATCTGGGTCAGCAACCTGATCAGCCAGGTAGAGAATAAAAAAGTAAGACACTTTTTTGAATCGATGATCATCGACAAGTATCGTTCACTTCCTGCGAGGAAGCAGGCTTACGAAAGTTACTACCGTCAGTTTCTCCATCACAATTATCATTCAGCTGATTTTCCAAAAACAGTTTCAGAATTAAAGACACTTTTTTCTGCACTGGAAAAATTTATTCAATACAGGATCATTCATGGCAAAGTGAATATGAGCTTGCTTCCGAATTTTAAAGAATTTCTCAACAATGAGGACTTCAAAAAACAGGAAGAATACCTTCGCATGCTTGTTTTGTTCAGCCGCTATTTTCCACACGATGGTCATGAGGAATGGATCAAAGATCTTTTCAATGAAGCACGGACTAAATTTCCTGAATTCAACGAAAAATATTTTGAATATGTGCTTGAGATAGAAGAAAAAGGCCTTCCACTTGACAAGAGTTCCGATCTGAATATTTCTGGTTTGTTAGATCCGGCTAATGAAGATGATATTTACAGGTATTCGCAGCTGATCCAGTCCATCCATCACAAGGGATATATTCATGAAGATGCCATCGAAGCCACGCGCAATTTTTATGAAAACCATGAAGGGCTGTCAGATATTAATGAATCTCTTCGCCAGACATTATACAGGCAGTTTGAAAAGTTGCTTTCTAATTTGCCGGTTGAAGATTATAAAACGTTCACCGGGCAGGATCACAAAAAATCTGAAGATGAATCCGCTAAAGATGACAGCATAGCCAGGTTTATGAAGCTGTACATGGATATTTTTGCTAACCAGGAATTCAACCTTCGACTGAGAGATCTCAGCATGAATTTCCTTCAAAGGTGCCTTAAGTCCTTTACGGATAAACGAAGTACACAGTACCAGGATGTCAAGCATTTTGTCATGGACAAATTTCCTGACTGGGGATTCATGAAAGAAAAAGAGGTAGTGGAATTATTCAAAACCCGCAGGAAGAGAAAACCGACAAAAGCTTAAACTCAACCTGTTTGCTTAGCAGGTTTAGAGAGTTTAGAAAGGTTTATTGAGGGTTATAGAGTTTATAATGTTTATAAGGGTCACTGATTTTAGAAGTGTTTAGATATGCTAATCACTCCTTATTCGTTACTGGTTGATTGTTTTTCAGTAATCGTTATTCGATATTCGTTATTCATTACTCGCTCTGCCCCCTGCTTTTTTCACTAATTTAGACCCGTGCATTCAGAAAAGGTACCCTATTTTATTCTTGACCTGCTCCAACAGGTACCTTCTGTTTTTGTGCAAGGCCTTGGCCGGTTTGATGCCATTTTCCATCCCGCAGTTATCGACCTCCAGGCTTCCCAGATAAGGCCGCCACATGTAAAAGCTGATTTTTTCCCTCTTGTTGAATCTGATGAAGAGATTCTCCCGGCATATATGCATTATGTCACGGGGATAGATATCAATGATGCAAAAGAGAACGTCAGGTTATTTGTAAATGATGTACTGTTTCATGTTGAAGCTGGCGAACCCTTCACCATTGAAAAATTTGGCACATTTTCTAAATCAGCGGCTGATGTGCTTCATTTTACACCGGACTGGGACGCATTCAATCTTTCTTTTAATGGCTTAGAAGTGATTGATTTACATCCTGAGCAAATAAAAATTACGACACCGGAATATGAAAAACCGGAAGTTATCATTCCTCAATTCACAGAACATGTTTCCAGGCCGGTATATACACCGGTAATTGAAACTAATCAACCCATTGAACCTGTCACTGAAGAGCCGGCAAATGACCCAGTAGTTGAAGAACATGTTACTCCTGAGAGGCCCGGTATCAGTGAATCCACAACCAGGCTAGCCTGGATAATTCTTACATCATCTCTTGTTTTGATCACCATGCTGTGCGCATACCTGGCATGGGATATCATCAGTGACCGAAAAAGAATTAATGAGATCACACAGTTCAATCCGGATACACTGGCTGTTACAAATGAATTTGATATTCCGGTTCAGATGGATACTCAAAGCGCTCAAAATTCCACCGTTACCGTAACACCACCGATTGAAAAACCTGACACTATTGAAAAGCCTGCAGTGCAGGAAAATACTGAATCACCTTGTTTTATTATTGTCGGTGCATTTACAAAAGTGGAAAACATCAACAATATGATTGAACGGCTGCAAGGATTAGGATATAAATCAGAACAAATAAAAGGTGGAACTCTCACGCGTGTTGCAATCAGCACATCCTGTGATAAAGAAAATCTTCAAAAAGTCCTGGGTGAAGCCCGGGCTTCAATAAATCCTGAAGCCTGGATCTATTGATGAAAGAAGTAGAGATCAAACTTGCACCGGAAGATTTAGATGATGTGACTGAATTAAAAAATCAATTGTCGCGTGCCTCTAAAATCCCCCTTACAGAAATCAAAGGTTACCAGATTATTCGGCGTTCACTTGATGCACGATATCGTCCACCTGTGTACCTGGTAAAAGCTTTCGTGTCCTCTGAAGATGATATTCCATCCATTCCAAAAGAGCTTGATGATATACCTGCTGTAGATTCAGCAAGAGAGGTACACATTATCGGCGCAGGTCCGGCAGGATATTTTGCAGCATTGGAATGTATAAAACAAGGATTACGTCCGGTCGTGATCGAGCGTGGTAAAGATGTCCAGGCAAGGAGAAAAGATCTGAAAGCCATCCAGCAGGATAGTATTGTCAATCCGCATTCAAATTATTGTTTTGGAGAAGGAGGAGCCGGCACATATTCAGATGGGAAACTTTATACGCGATCAGGCAAGCGAGGAAACATTGAATCAGTGTTACGCATTTTGACAGAGTGCGGAGCAAGCCCGGATATCCTGATTGACTCTCATCCACATATTGGTTCAAATAAGCTACCGACGATCATCGCTGCGATGAGAAAAGTCATTGAAGATCATGGCGGCCGGATCCTCTTCAATTCGTTTGCGACGGATATTATCCTTACAGGTTCAGCTCCGCGAAAAGTAACCGGTATTGAAATTAATAACAGCGAAATCGTTCAAGCTGAATCGATCATACTTGCAACAGGTCATAGTGCAAGAGATATTTTCGAATTGCTGGCAAAAAGGAATATTCATATTGAAGCAAAACCTTTTGCTTTAGGGATCAGGGTGGAGCATGCCCAGGCATTTATTGATGAATGCCAATATGGAATGTCACCACGGAGTCCGATATTGCCGGCTGCGAGCTATGCGCTGAATGCCCAGGTCAATAACAGGGGTATTTTTTCATTCTGCATGTGCCCCGGAGGTCTTATAGTGCCATCTGCAACCGCTCCGGGGGAAATAGTAGTCAATGGCATGTCCTTATCCAGGAGGGACAGCAAGTATGCGAATTCAGGCATTGTAACATCTGTTGAAATAGAGGACCTGGCAGGCTTCAGCACGTCTGAAAAGATTTCACCTACAGATCCGTTGATTGCAATGGCTTTTCAGCGCTCTGTAGAACAGCAAATGTTCAGTGTTGGAGATGGCTCACAAGCTGCACCTGCACAACGTCTGACAGATTTTATCAGGAAAGTAACTTCCAGAGATCTGCCTGAGACAAGCTACATTCCGGGGATCTTTTCTGCTCCATTGCATGCATTATTACCTGCATGGATCTATGAACGGTTAAAATACGGGGTCATCGGATTTGATCACAAGATGAAAGGGTATCTCCATGCGGATGCGGTAATTTTAGCTACCGAAAGCAGGACATCGAGTCCTGTCAGGATCCCAAGAGACAGTGCATCTGGCATGCATATTGAGACAGAAGGTCTGTTTCCATGTGGCGAAGGAGCAGGGTATGCAGGCGGGATTGTTTCAGCAGCTATGGATGGACAGGCTTCTGCAAGAGCCGTGGCACGGTGGATTAAGGAAAAGTATCATTAAATTGAGGACATGTCTCACGTTTTGGATCTTATAGGGCGTCTTCTGATAAGCGCCATTTTCTTCTATGAAGCTATCGATACGATGATGTATGCTGAGCATACGAAGATGACTATGGCTCAATATAAAATCACCTGGCAACCGGATCTGCTGTTATATATCACCATTACCTTTTTATCTATCGGTGCATTGATGCTGCTCACGGGTTATAGAGTGAGGCTGGGAGTATGGCTTTTGCTTATCTATTGGATACCGGTGACATGTATAGTTTACTCCTTTTGGAATGATCCTGCAGAAACACAACGGCTGAACGCAATCTATTTTATGCGTAACATAGCCATTGCCGGAGGACTGTTGGTGATCGCTTCGCATGGTGCCGGAAAATATAGTGTGCGTCGATTGCAGACGTTGAGCAAAATTCCTGCGAGCGAAACCTGAAAAAACGATATTGTTAAGCGTAGGCTGTGCCTACGCTTTCGTGTCAGCAAAACTCGGTTTTGTATGAAGTTATTTTGTTTCGCAAATCGGAAATTTGCGGACGCACAAGCGTAGGCACAGCCTACGCTTAACGATGTTTGATTTTTTAAAAATTGGCTTTGCCAATTTTTAAAAAATCTTATTGCTTATTGCTTATTGCTTATTGCTTATTGCTTATTGCTTATTGCTTATTGCTTATTGCATATTGCTAATTGCCAATTGCCTCTTGCTAATTGCCTCTTGCTAATTGCTAATTGCTAATTGCATATTGCTAAATGCATATTGCTCATTGCCTCTTGCTAATTGCATATTGCTAATTGCCAATTGCCAATTGCCAATTGCCTCTTGCTAATTGCCTCTTGCTAATTGCATATTGCCAATTGCCTATTGCTAATTGCCTATTGTCTTACACCAGGTCCTCATCCCGCCAGGGCTTTTTTAATTTTCTGAGAGAGGAGAGATCAGCTTTTTCCATTTCTGGCTGATCCGGATTACGAAGGAGTTCTTCGCTATGATCTTCTGATTTAGTTTCTTCAGGATCCGGCAAAGCTTGTTTGCCCATATGCTTTTTAACCATCTTTTCCTCCCAATTTTTATCCATGTACTGAAGACGAAGGATTTCAAAAAACTCGGCAGCTATAAAAATACCCCAGAAAAACACAGGAAATTTTGACCATGTTATGCCATGACTAAGAAATAGATCTAAAGCGACAAGGAAAACACTCGTACCGGCCCAGCTTGCAAGATCTTTGTAAAATTTCCTGATCTTATTTACACGCTTTTGCGCTTGAAGTTCTGGACTATCGGTTTCCTTTGATCTTTTCTTTTCGCTCATTGGTATGAATAAGAATGTTTGATGATTTTAGTTTTTGTTTCGATACATTTTGCGGAATGAATCATCAAACAGAATATAGGATCTAAAAATTTCAGTTTGTCGAAATATTTTGCCTACTATTCCTTTTCACTCCTTTCAGGACGTACTAAAAATCCTATTGCACTTCCAAGCCAGCCGGATAAAAAGCCTGTGATCATGGCTATGACCAGCGTCGCAATGAACATTAACTGATGTGATAAGCCACCCAGTAACATCCCTGTTTTCGATATTATCTCTCCACTGTCATGAAGACTCATAAATCTCGCCATAAGGATCCAGACTAATGCAATGGCTAGCATACCTGTAAACATTCCCTGATTTCTTTTCAGCCTCATTATACCCGCAATGATAATTACCCAGACTGCAGCTGCCCACCATGGAGCAAAGAAGCCAAGTCCTGTAATACCCGCAACCATCAAAAGAAATGACAAAAAGGATTTTATTTTCATAGCGGGGATATATTGATTTGTCTTGCAGGTGTCCAGTTTTCCGGATCTTTTTTCATGGACACTTCATAGTATTTCCCGTCAAAATAATGTTCCAGGAAATCCCTGTAATGCGGGCTTGCAGGATTGCCGGACTGACCGCCGGGGTAATTGACAAAAGCCTTAGGAGGTGACGAGAGTTCGACAATCATTCTCCACGATGGCCCATGTGATTTGTTCATCGCATTGATGATATGTCTTCCGCCGGAAGTTGAAATAAATCCGGTTCCAAAAGGAGCAAATCTGGCCAGGTGGGGGATTTCAGATGATTTGTAAGCACCCCAGTTTTTCTTTTTAGCCGGTTCTAATGCACTGTATTTCCTGAACATCGTCGTAAATGATATGCAGGCTATGTCATTCAATGTCTCTTTTTTCTGTGGGGTAGAAATGATATCAAAAAAACGATGCTGATCACCTTCTGCCACGAGCTCAACAAATTTCCAGTCTTCAGGATACATGACATGCAATGTATCCAGTTCATCAAATGTCAGCTTTTCAAATGCTTCTAACCACATTTCATAATACACAGGTGTCAGGCTATCTCTGTGCTGTTGATAATTCCAGACTGACAATCGATCTGCAAATGCTAACTCTTCTGCGTTAAGACAATTTCCTTTTTTCAAAGCACCAAGCATTAACGGCAAAATTTCTGCAGCCATCAGGTTGTAATTATTTTGTTGCAATGCCTCCATATCTTCCACCGTGATTTGGTGTAATGTATCGAGGTTCATGTTCACTTCTCTTCCCCTGTAGTCTTCAAAATATCTTGCACCGAGCATCGGATAAGGATATGTGGTATCAACCGGGATCTGATTAGCAGAACTTACAAATCCCCGTTTCGGATTGATGATAAAAGGTGCTTCCTGGAAAGGAATATAACCCATCCAGTCATTTTTACTGCTATCACCTTTGGTTACATACAATCCAAGTCCTTCATGTCTGACAGGCATGGTGCCCGCAACACTGATAGCAATATCTCCTTCGGTTGAAGCAAAGACTTTGTTTTGTGCCGGATATTGATAAGCTGCAATAGCATCGCGATAGTCACTGAGGTTTTTTGATTTATTGATTTTTTGAAGGTAGGCAATGTCATTTGCGTCAGAACGCTGATGTCCGATCCATTTCATCGCCATGTCCTTGTGATCACCTTCATCTGTGACCGGTCCCCATCGTGTATACCGGATAGTATCAACAACAGATTCCCCACCGCGAATTTTTATTTCTTCCGGGCGAAGCGTTGCAGCTTCATATTTTCCATCAAGCAGATATTGATGCCGGCTACTATCCTGCCAGGTGATGGCATACCAGTCTAATACATCCTGTCCTGAATTGGTCGAACCCCATGCAATAGAATCTGTAAAGCCAAGAACAACATAGGGCAGGCCTGGAAGTGAAACTCCATGTACAGAAATTTCCGGTGTATGGATTTCAACTTCATACCATATATTAGGAAGAGTAAGGCCCAGGTGTGGATCATTTGCAAGTATTGGAAAACCACTGGCGGTTTTTTGTCCCGAAACAGCCCAATTGTTACTGCCATTCAAATTGTAATGAAGATCATCATCAGCATGACCCATCGTACCTTTTTCTACTTTACCCGCAGGAGGAAGTGAAGTATTGACGGATTTGAAATCCCATATTTTTTCAGAAGGAATGACAGGACTCTCTTTCGGATTGTATCCTTCATACAACAAATTAAAATCCTCAGGTGAGAGTTTTGCTTTTGCATTTGAATAATCTACATCAGATTCACCGAGACAAAGTGCAATGGCCATGCTGGTAAATGTGAGAGCGGAGTGAAGAGAAGTCCATCGGACTGGTCCGTGAGATAAAATTTTATACTCAATGGGCCAGTCTGCATAATCAAGGGATTGGATGTATGCATTCACACCGTTGACATAGGCATCGATTAATGCTTTATTACCTTCATACTTTTCCCAGTTGGTTGCTTTTTCTATTGCAGACCATTCATATCCTCTTTCTCTTTGTTTTTGATCATAAGCAAGTGTTCTTGTTCCTAGTATCTCTGACAATCGTCCGGCAGCAGCCCTTGTAGTGATGTCCATTGCAAAAATCCTGTTGGCCGCATGGAGGTATCCCTGTGCATAGACGGCATCTTCAATAGATTGAGCATAAATATGAGGCACATCACGTTCGTCAAATAAAATTTTGACAGGTTGCTTTGTATGTCCTTTGAATGTAAATGATTCGTAAGAGGGATGCGTACTATGCCAGATCCCTTCGAAAGGGCTGAAGAATCGTCCGACAGAGGGAAGAAAATTTTCTCCGACAGGAATATCCAGGCTTAGAAAAGTGATCCAGATCACAAATAGTAGGGCAGGGAGGAGGACTCTTTTCATGGGTAAAAGCTAAACAATTTTAACGGACAAACACCATCTTTTTAGCATCGGACAGATCCTGCCTGAATCCATATCCCTGCGAATCAAATCCCTTCAGTTCCTTGCTGCTTTTAATCTTCCGATCCACAATATATCGACTCATCCAGCCACGGGACCTCTTGGCATTGTAAGATAAAAACTGAAGCTTTCCGTTACGGTCTTCAAGAAACTGAATATCAATGACTGGTACTTTCACATCTTCAGTTTGAATCGCCGCGCTATATTCCTGGGATGCAAGGTTGATCACTTCTTTTGATTTGGTGGATATGATGTCTTCATTCAAAAGTTCTGTTAGCTTCTTTCCCCAGAACTGGTAGATGCTTTTAGCTTTCCCCACCTTCAATTCAATGCCCATTTCTAATCTATATGGTTGGATGAGATCCAGGGGGCGTAACATTCCATAAAGACCAGATAGTATCCTGATTCGCTTATTGGCTTCATCTGCTTCTGCCGGAGTAAATGTGTTTGCTTCAAGTCCGAGATAAACTTCTCCCCTGAAAGTATACATCGCAGTCGTTGCATTTTCAGGAGTATGTGGCCATGTAAATGCATGGTAACGTTCCACATTTAATTTCGCGAGGTTATCATTGATGTCCATCAATTTCTGAAGAGACCTGGGTGTCTGCTTTCTCAATACATCAATCAGATGTGCAGTCTCTTCCGGGAATCTGGGAAGGCTATAGTGATGTGCTTCTTTTGGTTTATTATGAAGATTTTTGGAAGGCGATAAAAGGATGAGCATGAAATTTTTTTCCACAAGGTAAACGAATGGTTCAAAAAAAAATCCCGAATGTCATCGACATCCGGGATTTTTTTTTAAATCTAAACCAATAGATCTATCGGTATGGATTAGTTAGGTTTTTTGAAGATTGTTTCCTTTTCAGGAGTTCCTTCTTCAGTGGCTACTGCATTGATGTTTCCAATCACTTTGATTACGATTGGTCCAACAGGATCATTAGAAGTAACGGTAACTGTTTTATTGATACCACCTACTCTCTTTGTGTCATAGCGAATCTCGATTTGAGAAGTTTCACCTGGCATGATCGGATCTTTTGGCCAGTTAGGCACTGTGCATCCGCAGCTACCTCTTGCACCTGATATGATCAGAGGCTCAGTACCTGTGTTAGTAAATTTAGCAAGACGAAGAGGGTCACTACCCTGATCAATTGTTCCATAATCAACCGTGTCAGAGTCGAGTTTCATTACAGCACCTGATGGTGCAGCTGCAGGTTGACCTTCAGTTGGTGTAGCTTGTGCTGCCAACCTAAAAGAAGCCATAAGTACGATGGCAAGTATTCCAAGAGTTTGTTTCATGTCAGGAATGTGATTGAATTTGTTTTTGATCGAATTATCAATTCAAAAGTAAGGACATTATTCAGGTAGCGAAAGCCTTGTCGTTCGTTTCCCTGTTAACCATACGTTAATCGGCGTAATGACTTGATAACGAGACTTGAGCGTGAGGTAAATGGATGCATAAAAAATCTTAAAAATACCTTGCATTAACCTGTATAATTTATGACCGTTCGGATTTTTCTGCAAAGGCTTTAAAGCTTTGCATATACCACCAGGATTGTTTTTCAAACTCTTCTTTCATAAAGCGCGCCAGTATATTCATCAATCCTGTAAAGCTGTATTCTACTTCTGAAATCCATTTCGTCTGGTTGGCATTTGTGGAAAAGAATTTGTTTTGTGATGTGTGTTGAGCTCCTTTCAAGGCATAGTGCACGTCATACTGTTCGGGTAATTTGTTTTTCAGAATAGTCTCGGTCATTTTCATTTTACGACGGCCTAGCTTAAAGCTAAGCAGATATTGTTGTTTGCCTTCAGGAGTAGAAACGGGTTCGCTGCTTATTAATCCTTTTTGCCATTTAAATAACAGATCCCTGCTGCTGAACAATCTGATGACTTCATCCATGGGCCTGTTTATGCTGATTTCGAATTTGTATTTTAATTTCATAAAGTGATTAATAAGAAATGCAATGCTGCTTTTCGTCGTTTCCCGCGACTTATCTTAGCCGGCATCAAATCTACATTTTTATCTTTCCTATTTTGCAGTGTATGAGCGGATCTGTGAGACGGCGATTAAAAGCAATGATTTTTTGGCAATTGAGCATTCTGCTCATAAGCCAGGGGAATTTTTATGCTCAGGCTACGCTTTGTTCCGGCAATCTGGGTACAAATATTTTTACATCCGGAGATTTCGGGACTGGGGCAGCTGTTGTATTTCCAAATGATCCTGGTCTTGCACCCGGATTTATTTACACTCAGCAGATGCCGCCGGATGACGGAGAGTATACACTGACAAATGATATGGCCAAATGGAATTCTTCATTTCCAACATGGATCCGCATAGGTGACAATAGTCCAGATCCAAAAGGATATATGATGGTTGTAAATGCCAGCTTTTCACCTGGGATTTTCTACGATAAGATCATCGACAATCTATGTGACAATACCCTGTATGAATTTTCAGCAGATATCATTAACCTCATCGAAACCGGAACACCAGGACATATTTTTCCGAATGTGAGTTTTCTGATCAACAATACAGAAGTTTACTCAACCGGGCAAATTCCACAGGATGAAAAATGGCATACCTATGGGTTCACCTTTACTTCAGGTCCGGGTCAGAATTCCATAAAATTGACACTGCGAAATAATGCACCCGGAGGAACCGGGAATGACCTTGCTATTGATAATATTAGTTTCCGTGCGTGTGGCCCCCCATCCTCTATTTCAATTTCACCAGAAGGAAGAATTTGTGAGAACTCTTTGTTTCCAATCCTGACTGCACATATCGATGCTGACACCGGGGCACTGCAATGGCAGACAAGCATTGATACAGGTTTGACCTGGACAAATATTATTAGTGCAGTTGACAAAACTTATCAGATCAACATATTGAGTGCAGGTGTTTATTATTTCAGATACCTGTATAGCACAAGTCTTTCAAATCTGACAAATTCAAATTGCCGGATCGTATCAGACACCATTCGGGTTGAGATCGTACCGGTAGAATTTTTGATTGAAAAAACGATTTGCGAAGGATTGACTTTCAATCTTGGCGGCATAGAATATGGTACGACAGGTATTTACCAGGATCACCTGATTGCTTCAAATGGTTGTGATAGCCTGGTGACGCTGGATCTTATGATTGTGCCTGATCCTCCGATCGTAGCTGAATTTACCTTTACACCTACTTCGTGCGAAGGTGCAGATGACGGATCTATATCTCTACTGTCCGTCTCAGGTACACGGCCTCCATTTATTTTCAGGATCAACGATAGTATTGTTCCAGCTCCATCCACTTCCATCATGCTCTCAGCAGGAACCTATACAGCCTGGATCCTTGATGAATACGGTTGTTATGACAATGCAGAAATTATTGTTCCGGATGGTCCTCCGATGGATATTCATACGATCGAAGACACTACTATCATTCTGGGCCACTCTGTACTGTTAAATACCACCTCAAATCTTCCGGTCTGGTTATCCACATGGAATCCTCCTGAAGGCTTGTTGTGCAGTAATTGTCTTTCCACGCTCGCATCACCTTTCGAAGAAATGACTTATGTGATCACTGCGCAGACGGCGTCAGGGTGTGAAGATGTTGATTCGGTTACGATCAGGGTGGACAGGGATCCGGTATTGTATATTCCAAATGTATTTTCGCCTGATCATGACGGGATAAATGATTTCTTTGAAATCACCTCAGATCCATTGAATGTTACTTCCATCGATCTCGTGATCATTTTCGATCGTTGGGGCGGGATCATGAGTGAGAAAGCCAATCTATACAACGAAGGCAATATAAAATTGTGGGATGGTAACACACCTGTCGGATCTGTAAATCCGGGAGTGTACGTTTATTTGATAAAGTTCACAATGGCCGATGGTACCAGGCGCAATGCTAAAGGGGATGTAACAGTTGTGAAATGAAGGAGAAGGAAATATTAATATAAAACGATAATTATTAAAATTCCAATCTTAAAAAAATCCCTAACACCTATTCAGGCAAATAAATAATATTTAACAGGCAAATGGGTGTTTCCACTTAAAATTTTCAATCTGCATAGAATACTGAATACTGATCACTGATCACCGAATACTGATCACCTCAACCTTAAATCGGACATTATACTCACATTAGATCATGGACTTTTGGATTATTTCCAGTCATTTCCATGAGGATTGAACCTGCCAGTCACCGGATAATCTGGTGATCTCAGGAATTGATCGCATGATCACCAGTTCATATTTAAAGATCATTTTCATTTTTCTTTTGTTTCAGAAGGTATGGATCTGGATCAGCTGTCTTTGAAGGCAACAAATCCTTTTTTTTGAATGCTTACCTATTTTATAAGATATGAGGGGAGTACAGCAAAACAGAATATCAACATTTTTAATCAGCTTCTTGAGCATATTCCTGCTCTGTCAGCGTATATCCGCACAGACATCCCTTTGTACGGGCAGCCTGGGGGAGAATATTTTTAGTTCAGGAGATTTCGGCAGCGGGATTGCGATTGTATTTCCATCAAATCCTAACCTGGCTCCCGGATTCATCTATACAACCCATGTCCCACCTGCTAATGGTGAGTATACGCTGACCAATGATATGACTAAATGGCCCATGTCATTTCCCACATGGATCCGTATCGGGGATAATAGTCCTGATCCAAACGGATATATGATGGTGATAAATGCCACTACTACGCCAGGAATATTTTATGAGCAATCCATTGACAATGTTTGTGAAAATACATTGTACGAATTTTCGGCTGACATCATCAATCTTATTTCTATCGGAACCCCGGGACACATTTTACCGGATGTCAGTTTCTTAATTGATGACGTGGTATTGTATAACACAGGCGCAATTACGCAGGATGAAAAATGGCATACACATGGTTTTACATTTACATCCCGACCAGGTCAGTATTCTTTGAAGTTAACGCTACGTAACAATTCACCCGGTAGCCAGGGAAATGATCTTGCGATTGACAACATTAGCTTTCGTGCCTGTGGCCCAGTGTCTTCCATTTCAGTTTTAGCACAAGGAAAAATTTGTGAGAATTCTTTATTACCTGTTCTTACTGCGATGATCAGTGCTGACACAGGTGCGATACAATGGCAAAGCAGGATAGATACCGGAATGGTATGGGAGGACATCGTGTCCGCAACGGATACCATATATCAGATCAATTTGGCTTCAGGAGGAATTTATTATTACAGGTACTTATACGGTTCTACAATTTCAAATCTCACAAATTCGAAATGCAGGATCGTTTCGGATTCCATCAGGGTGGAATACGTTCCTGTTGAAGTTTTGATTGAAAAAACCGTTTGTGAAGGACAGACCTTTGATTTTGGAGGGATAGCGTATGGACAAACCGGGATTTACGAGCAACATCTCACCGCATCTGATGGTTGTGACAGCATAGTGACCCTTGATCTGCTGGTCGTACCTGATCCTCCTATCATTGCAGATTTTATTGTTATGCCTCCATCATGCGAAGCCGCTGATGATGGTTCTATTTCAGTGCTATCGGTTTCAGGTGCCCGGCCTCCTTTTACATTCCGGATCAATGACAGTATCATACCGGCACCCTCCACTTCCTATATTTTAAAAGCAGGTTCATATACCGCATGGATATTGGATGAAAACGGATGCTATGATAAAGAGGAAATAATCGTTCCTGATGGTCCTCCGTTGAATATTCAAACCATACAGGATACCACCATCGTCATTGGTAACTCCATTTTATTGGAGACAAAATCTAACCTGCCCGTATGGATAGCAACATGGAATCCACCTGCAGGATTGGATTGTCCCCATTGCCTGTCACCTTTGGCCAGGCTATTTGATGAGCAGACATATGTGATCACAGCAGAAACTGAAGGAGGTTGTACCGATATGGATTCAGTTACGATCCGCGTTGATCGTGATCTTGTATTATTTATCCCGAATATTTTTTCTCCCAACAATGATCAGATCAATGATTTTTTTGAAATTTCTTCAAATCCTTTCAATATTACATCTATTGACCTTGCAATTATTTTTGACAGGTGGGGTAATATAATAAGTGAAAAAACGAACCTATCCAATGAAGGCAGGTTAATATTGTGGGATGGATCTACACCAGTCGGACCTGCCCATCCCGGCACATACGTATATCTCATAAGATTTACCATGGCTGACGGAACAAAAAGAGTAAGAAAAGGTGATGTGACCATTATAAAATAATAACCATTTATCTTAAATGGGTTCCAACTATTTAATCATGTATCTCATCGGGTTTTTTTAGCCTGAAAACCCTGATGGTGCCACACTCTAAAACCATTTCTGAAATACATTCGTTAAACCTTTCCTGGTTTTCAATGATCCTTGAATCTGAAAATAAGTATGTGGTGCCATGGCGTTTGATGATATCCCTGATCCACCCTACCGGAAGATTATCATTCCAAAATACATACCCTTGCTTATCCAGGATATAGAGGAATATCGCAAACGACTGATCATTTATGACAATGACTTTATCGTCCCGGGTGCCTATAGTATTCAATTGGTCACGGCAATTGAAAAAGTCATGATTGAAATAAGCAAATTTAATATCCCAGTAATTTTTAACTCTTAACCAGCATACAACAGGCATGGCAAGGATAAGGATGGCAATAAAAATCTTTGCCGGATTCTTCCAATGGCGAATTTTATGTAGAGCTAAAATAACAGGTAACACGAAAACAGGATAGAAAGGCAGGAGGTAATAATCATGGCCTTCACGAATCACATTCAATACGTAAAAAAAATACATAAAAAGTACGAGGAGCGGAATATAGAAATACACCGGTTTAACAAAAAAGAAAAGTCTATCCCTGATGCAATAGTAAACGCCAATGAAGAAAATAACCAACGAAGGAGGATTCAGAATTTCTGTTGAAAAATTTTTGAAGATCTGATCTTGTAAAAAACTTAAAAATAAAGGCCAGCCCACAAAGTCTTTTGTAAAACCTGCAGCTATATTATTGCCACGCCAATCCGGGATCACGATAGCATACCAAATCAGGGGAGGAAGAAGCGCCAGGATATTAACCATAGTAAACCTCGTCAGGTCCCTCCATCGATTAGGTTGACGGTTAAACAATATTTCGACAAACCGGACGAGTGCCAGTGCACCCAACAAAATAAATGGCAGCTTAGCTAATCCGGCTAGAGCAATGAATATGCCCGCGTAGATAAGATCTCTTTGCATTCCGGATTTGAGATACCGGAAAAAAAAGAGCACATAAAACATTCCAAAGCAAAGGGCAATATTATCCGGCATAATACTGGTTGCATTGTAAAAGAATGTCGGAAAAAACACAAACATGAAAACGGCTATTGCAGATGTTACCTGGTCTTCAGAAAGGAGGAAAGCTAGTTTGTAAACAGCTAAAAGAGTTAACAGGCTGATGAGGTATACACAAAGTCGCAATATCAAAATGTGCTCACCGGTTACTTTCTCAATCATGGCAATAGACCACTGCATTATGGGGAATTCATATCGTTCGATATTGCCTTCATCGGTTAAATAACCTTGTCGTGGATTGAAAATATTTGCATCATGACGAACGAAATTGCGAATGGTCCATCCGGTTTTGCTCTGTCTCCAAGTATCCTTACCCTGGATCGGAAGCGTAAAAATTCTCAGATGCATTATAATACTGAACAGTAATACTGTAAATAAAATAAGAAGCGCCAGTGTGTTTTTTGTCATTATAAGTTAAATCTACATGATAGGAATAGAAAGCAATTTACCATTGGAAAAAAAGTTAAGTGAAGTATTTTTTTATCAATTCTTCATCAGCCACGTTGGGCATGGTTATATCCAGTTTCTCTTCTTTTTTCATCGCTTCAACAGCGGTCGACATCGCATTTGGATTCCTTGCCCACGCCCGTCTGGCAATTCCATTGTTTACATCCCAGAATAACATTGACTTCAGCGCAAGGTCACTGGCTTCACTTCCGTCGAGCACCATGCCAAATCCGCCATTGATAGCTTCTCCCCATCCTGTGCCGCCTCCATTGTGGATGCTCACCCATGTAGCTCCTCTCATGGCATCGCCGATCACATTCTGAATGGCCATATCAGCGGTATATTTTGATCCGTCATAAATATTGGATGTCTCTCGCCAGGGTGAATCAGTTCCGCTGACATCATGATGATCTCTTCCCAAAACAACCGGACCTTTGATAACACCATCTTTTATAGCCTTATTAAACCTTCCGGCGATTTCTATTCTTCCATCCGCATCGGCATAGAGAATCCTGGATTTGCTGCCAACAGCTGGGATATCTGTTTTTGCTTTTTCTATCCATTTCAGATTGTCATGCCATTGACTTTTTACTTCCTCTGCACAATCTACCAGGAGATCGCGTATCGTTTCAGCAGCAATCAAATCGGTCGTTTCAAGGTCCTCCGGCTGACCTGATGTGCATACCCAGCGGAATGGTCCAAAACCATAATCAAAACAAAGCGGCCCCATGATATCTTCCACATAAGAAGGATATTTAAATCCGGATGGCTTGCTTTCGTCCATCACATCAGCACCTGCCCTGGCAGCTTCGTAAAGAAATGCATTCCCATAGTCCCAGAAATACATTCCTCTAGCTGATAGAATATTGATCGCATGAATATGGCGATGCAATGAATTTTTAATCGCCTCTTCAAATGCAGTTTTGTCATCCTGCAAAAGTTTTTTAGCATCTTCAAAAGAATAACCTGCAGGACAATAACCCATCTGGTCAATGTTATGGCATGAGGTCTGATCTGAACCCAATTCAATGTGAATAAATTTTGCAACAACAGCTTCCCATAGATCCACAATGTTGCCATGATACACAAAGCATCTTGCTTCACCTGACGTTTTCGATTTTACAAATTGCTGAAGCAATTCATTTACATCCTCAAATAAATCTTCTTCGCGGATATAATGATCAGCCAGTCGCTGCCGGATGGCATCTCCGTCTACCTCTGCTATAATACCCGTAGCTCCTGTGATGAGCATAGCTCTTGCCTGTGCACCGGACATGCCACCAAGTCCTGAAGTGATAAAGGCTTTTCCACGAAGGTCATCGCCTAATTCTTTCAACCTGCCCGCATTGAACAATGTGATCGTCGTGCCGTGTACGATTCCCTGGGGTCCGATATACATAAACGATCCTGCAGTCATCTGTCCATATTGCGTCACCCCGAGTGCATTGAATTTATTCCAGTCATTTTTCGAACTATAATTCGGAACCATCATTCCATTCGTGATCACGACTCGTGGCGCATTGGAATGAGATGGAAATAATCCCAGTGGATGACCTGAGTATAAAATGAGGGTTTGATCTTCTGTCATCTCGCTCAGGTATCGCATGGTCAGGAGGTACTGTGCCCAGTTTTGAAAAACAGCACCATTTCCTCCATAAGTGATCAATTCATGTGGATATTTCGCAACCAAAGGATCGAGATTATTTTGAATCATCAGCATGATGGCAGCTGCCTGCCGGATTTTTGCAGGATAATGGTCAAGAGGGCGTGAAAACATGGCGTACTCAGGCCGATACCTGTACATATATATCCGTCCATAGACTTCAAGTTCTAAAGCAAATTCCGATGCGAGAATTTCATGTTGGTGTTCAGGAAAATATCTAAGCGCATTTTTCAAGGCTAATCTTTTTTCCTCCGGGGTGATATCCTGGATGTTCCTTACGGGAGCATGCTGGATAGAATCTTCACGTCCGTGAAATTCAGGAAGCTCTGCAGGGATGCCTTTCTTAATATGATATTGAAATGTGCTTACGTCTTCATTCATGGAAGCCAAAGGTAAGAGATGAAATGGTTTATAATTCTCTGCTCCCTCAGTCTCTTAAGGTCTTACTATCTTGCTGTCTTACTGTCTTTCACTTTTTAATGAGCCATAAAAAACTGCGTGAAGAAAAAAATTGCCTGAACTGCGGCCAAACGGTCGAAGACAGGTACTGTCCGCATTGTGGCCAGGAGAACCTGCAGATACAAGACTCCGCATTTCATCTGATCATTCATTATATCCAGGACTTGTTCCACTATGACGGGAAATTCTGGCACACATTGAAAATACTTCTATTGAAACCTGGCCAGGTGGCTGTGGAATACATGGAAGGAAAAAGAAGAAGTAACCTGGAACCGCTTCGTTTTTATGTGTTCGCCTCCACTGTATTTTTTCTTCTTTTCTTCTATTTTATCAATGTGGAAAATTGGCGATCGAAAACAGATCCAAAGTTTAACTACCAAAAACGCTTGTATAATCTGGAACAAGAGAAAGAATTTATTGCAGGTTCACCTGATACGGCATACATCGATTTGCTTAGAAACGGTGTAAAGGAAAGAATGGAAAGTAACAATCCGGCAGATGTCGACACGAGCAGCGGTAATGCCGAATTCAATTTATCAATTCCTTCTTTTGCTGATTCGACAGAGAGCGGATGGTTGAGTAATTGGCTGGAAAAAAGAGCTGATCAGCGAAAAGAAGAGTGGGATAAAAAACACGAAGGTGATCAGAATAGCGTATTCCTGGATTTTATGGGGGTAGTATTACATAAGCTGCCTCAGTTATTATTTCTGAGCATGCCTTTTTTTGCCTTTTTCCTAAAGCTTCTATATTTCCGGAAACGGCGCAACTATGTGGAACATTTTATTTTTTCGATTTATTTTTTTGCATACATGTTTGTCGTTCTGGCAGCTTTTTTATTAATTCAAAATATTCCTGCTGGAAATAAATTATTAATGAATATTGCCTTCTATATTAATGGCGCTTTGATGCTATACCTTTTTATTTACCTGATGTTAGCGATGAAACGTTTTTATCATGATCGGTGGAGATATCTTATCCCACGATATATCCTTCTCCTTGGCTTGCATTCATTCATGTTCCTCATGTTGTTCATTATCATTCTTTTTGTGACTTACCTGTGGTAATTATGAAAGGTCTGCTCAGCATATTATTTGTTTTTCTTTTTTCAAATAAAATATTTGGACAAACGCATGATACAGTCCGGTTAAAGCTATTAATTGAAAATCTTTCAGACTCAAAAGAAAGGCATACACGTTTCTGGGAAAATATTTATGAGCTGGATCAGAACAAACAAAACCAACAGCTTACTGATTCAATCAACGAACGAAACCTTATTTTGACAAGTTTTTACGTAAATAAATATGGATTTCCTGATCCGGCTCTTTGTGGTAAAAGTGGGAGAATAGCTGCCTGGGTTTTGTAAAGGCTTGAAAATGGTAAATATTATTTTGGGCCCGTTCTGATTGGACAGGAATTCAGAGAAGTGGTATTTGATGAAAAATATCCAAATCGGTTTCAATACAAAGATTTCCAGACTTCCAAATATTATGAAATTGGTGCAGATGGTGACCTGATGAAGAAATCAAATGATGGATCAATAATAACTCTATTCAGAAAAGGGATGTGAACTGTAAGGAAATTTTTACTTTCTCCCTGCTCCCTGCTCTTCGCTCTCTGCTCTCTGCTGCCTGCCCCCTGCCTTTTCTTTATCTTTGCCCCCCTATGGAAAAAAAGAGAGTATTAGTGACAGGAGCCGCAGGTTTTATAGGAAGACATTTACAGGAAGAAGGACTCCGCAGGGGACATGATGTTTATGGGAGCTTTAGAAATAATAAAGAGGAATTATTACTCTTCAAGGACACAAAAGGTTTTTTTCTCGAATTTTCAGAAAGACAACAACTCACTGACAGGCTGGTCAAGCTGGCTGAAGATACCGGTGGATTCGAATGTGTGATTCACTGCGCAGGCGTAACAAGGCCGGAAAGAATAGAGGAATTTCATGAAGGCAATGTAGAATTTACCGCATTCTTCATCAAAGAGTTAATGAGAACGCAGCCGGCGTTTAAAAAATTTATTTTTATCAGCAGCCTTCAGGCATTAGGACCAGGCGATCCGGTGACCATGGTGCCGATAAATGAAGCAACTATTCCAAAGCCATTCACTCCATACGGCATCAGCAAATTTGAAGCGGAGAAAATAATCATGGCCATTCCTGGTCTCGATTGGGTGATATTCAGGCCTACTTCAGTATATGGTCCGAGGGATACAAAATTTATACACCAGATTGTTAAGCTTGTAAAAAAGGGAATTGCAGTCAGTGTAGGTCCAGGCGGTCAGCTGGTCAGTTTCGTTCATGTAAAAGACCTGTCGAGGGCGTTATGGGATGCCATAGATAAGGATGTACATCACCAGATCTATGTGGTATCTGACGGTAATGATTACAAACCCTCGCAAGTAAACGAATACATGTCCAAGCACCTGGGAGTTAAGACTAGGGTGGTGAGATTACCTAAAAGTCTCCTGCTTGCAGTAGCACATGTGAGATTGCTCCTGGCCCGAATCCGGAAGAAGCCGCTTCATGTCAGTCCGTTTAAGATCAAAGAAATTACATCCCGAAACTGGCGAGTAGACAATAATAAATTGAAAACCGAACTTGGCTTCAATCCAAAATTTAATCTCGACTCAGGAATTTTAGATGCACTTACAGAAGACGGATTTATCGATCAAAAAACGATAAACGATAAATGAAAAACGAAAAAGGAATTTGTTAGTTTTTCGTTTTTCGTTTTTCACTTTTCGTTTTATCCCAATACCGGATTCAGGATCTTATCCTGGTAAGCTCCGGCTTTCAGTTTTTCAGCGACAGCAGAAAAAGCATCTAACGTTTGTATGACATCGGCATCTGTATGTGATGCCGTAGGTATCATTCGCAGAAGCACCATTCCTTTAGGAATCACAGGGTATATGATCATAGAGGTGAACACACCATAAGACTCGCGCATATCATGAACGAGTTGAGTGGCTTCGAATGGCGTACAATGTAGATAAACCGGAGTGACGACAGTGTTTGTTTCTCCAATATCAAATCCTCTCGATCTCAAGCCGCTTTGAAGGGTAGTTGCGATATGCCAGAGCTTGTCTTTATACTCAGGATGATTTTGCATCAGTTCAAGACGTTTAAGATTGCCTTCTACAATAGGCATGGGCAGGCTCTTCGCGTGGATCTGTGATCTCATAGCATATTGAAGGAATTGAATGATATCAGCATCACCCGCCAGAAATCCTCCTGTAGAGGCAAATGATTTGGCGAACGTAGAAAAATACACATCTATTCCATCCTGCACACCTTGTTCAACTCCGGCTCCACGTCCACCTTCACCTAATGTGCCAAAACCATGAGCATCGTCAACAAAAAATCTGAAATTATATTTCTTCTTCAGCTCGACTATTTCCTTGAGGATTCCCTGATTTCCACGCATCCCAAATACACCTTCTGTCACCACTAGAATTCCTCCGCCTTTTTCATTTACCCACTTTGTGGCCCTTTCCAGATTTTGTTCAACACTTTCTATATCGTTGTGCTTGTAGGAAAATCGCTCCCCCATGTGTAATCGTGTACCATCCACAATACAGCCATGACTTTCTGCATCATATACGACAGCATCACGTCTTGACAAAAGGGCATCAATAGCTGAAACAACTCCCGGATAACCGTAATTAACAACTGCAGCGGCTTCTTTGTAAACATATGCTGCTAGTTTTCTCTCTAGTTCTTTGTGTAGTGATGTTTCACCTGTCATGAGGCGTGCTCCCATCGGGTAAGCAAGGCCCCATTTTTTAGCGGCTTCTGCATCTGTTTTTCTTACTTCAGGATGATTAGCCAGCCCGAGATAATTATTGATGCTCCACACCACAACTTCCTTTCCGTGAAAATCCATACGTGATCCGATCTCACCTTTCAATTCCGGAAACATATAATATCCTTCTCCTCTTGAAGCATATTGTCCTAATGGTCCGCGTTGTTTGCGGATTCGCTCAAATATTTCCATAGTTCTTAATGTATTTATTAAATACTCGTTCTAATCTGCGTTGTATCTGGTAGCTCGGTGCATAATCAGCGATCTTCCTGATGAAGCCCTGTTTCTGCATCCAGCCATTATTATAAATCTTGCTGAGATATTTACTCCCGTGATCTGCAAACAGCAATACGACAACATCACTAGGTTTAAATTCCCTTCGCATCCGCATAAATGCTTCTACTACAGCACCGCTGCTATAACCTGCGAATATCGCTTCACTCTTGGTCAATTGTCTTGCCCTGAAAGCACTGCTACGGTCATCGACTTTGATAAATTTGTCAATGATATCAAACTCAACATTCGAGGGGATTATATTTTTTCCAACACCTTCAAGCTGATACGAATGGATTTCACTTTTATCAAGCTCTCCTGTCTGATGATATTTGGTCAGCACAGATCCTTCAGCATCCACCGCAATGACTTTGATGTTTGGATTTTGTTCTTTAAGATAGCGGCCCGAACCTGATATAGTTCCGCCGGTTCCGCAGGTAGCCATAAAATGAGTGATCAATCCACCCGTTTGATTCCACAGTTCAGGTCCAGTGCTCCTATAGTGAGCTTCAAGGTTGGCCTCATTGTAGTATTGATTGACGTAGAATGAATTTGGAATTTCTTCTGCTAATCGTTCAGCCTGGCTATAGTAGGATTGAGGGTCGTCTGAAGGAACGTGATTTGGACATACGATCACTTCAGCCCCGAGAGCTCTTAAGGTTGTGATTTTTTCTTCTGCACTTTTATCAGTAGTAGTCAGGATGCATTTATAGCCTCTGACAATACAAGCCATGGCGATGGAATAACCCGTATTTCCTGAAGTAGATTCTATGATCGTGCCACCGGGTTTAATAAGTCCGTCTTTTTCGGCAGCTTCGATGACAGCATAGCCTATCCTGTCTTTAGCACTTAATCCGGGATTAAATGATTCAAGTTTAGCAAGAACCAGGCACCCTGATAACTGCGATAAGCCATGGAGTTTGACCATAGGCGTATTGCCCACAGTTTCCATTATGTTATCGACCCACTGTGGCTTGAGGTTGGTTGAATGTTGAGTCATACCTGATCACTGCCTGATTTGCACTTCCATGAGGAAGGCGATGTGGAACAAAGATACGAAGTCATTTGGGTTAACACAATTGGCTGCACCTACAAAGCAGAAAGCCTGAGTTAATGACTTCACAATTAACCTTTTGTGAAAAAAAAAGCCGGCATCTCTACCGGCTTCAATATCTCAATCAACTTTCGAATTAACTCTTGATTTTCTCAGGCTTTGGAGTAGCAGCAGTTGCAGTTTTACCTGCACAGCATGATTTTCCGGCAGCCGTTCCTTTAGCAGTGCAGGCTTTACCACTTGCAGAAGTAGCTTTTGTTGCACAATTATGGCCTTCTTCTGTCATAGCAGGAGAAACATTTACAAATGAATTTGTAACCGGATCAAAGTTCAGGCTTACAAAAGACACTGAGCCATCAGCTACAGCAGTTTCTTTTCTTACATAAGATACAGTGCCAGTGATTGGATCTGTCCTTGTTTCAATGGTTTGATCCATTGCAGCTACTTTAGCAGCAGCAGCAGATGTCTCAGCGCTAGCAGCAGATGGTACTGTCGCATGGCAGGCTGCTGCAGATTTGCCACCTGGTTTGCAACAAGCAGCTTTTTGAGCCTGTGCACTGAATACCATCAGGGAAAACAGGAAAAATGAGAAAACAAATTTTTTCATCGGAATTATTTTTTTTACGTGATTAGATCAGTTATCCAAAGATAACGCCGGAAGACATAAAATCAATTAAAATTATCAACTTTGGCATTGAGTTAACGTTTATTTAACCTCTATTTTCCCCGTTAATGCAAAGAAATCTATTCACCTGCCTGATTCTTCTGCTTTTATTCATCACCTCTTGCCATCCGTCTGGTGAATTTCCAAAGAAATTCAAAGGAGATCGTATCCAGTTTGGCCAGGGAGGAGGTTTCTCAGGTGCAGTCACTCAATTTGTCCTCCTGGAGGATGGCCGGTTATTTCAGCTTCCTTGGCGTGACAGCACAAAGACCTATATCGGTCAGTGGGAAAAAAATTTTACAAAGCAGGTCTTTGAGAATTACAAGGTCTTAAGCCTGGATAAGCTATCCTACAATGAACCGGGAGATTTGTATTACTTCATCGATTATCAATCGGATGAAAATATGCATCACCGGATCGTCTGGGGCAAATCCGGTTTTCATCCTGAAGAAAATCTAATTTCATACTATAATTTATTATTCAGATCATCAAAACCAAAATCATGAGAATCTATATAACCCTGCTCGCTTTTTTTGGATTTGTTACATGGGCTCAAACCCAATCCTCATTTAAAAATCTACCTAATTCTCCCTATGTAGAACCTAAGCCAATCCAGATATCCAAAAAAATTATTTCTTACCAGGATCCCGGAAGAATAGCAAAACCAATCCTGCAGCATCAGGGACAATCTGTTCTATCACTCAATAAAGACATTGCTTCTTACCGGGTTTTACCATCAGGAAGCATTTGGATCGAAATGAAACAAAATGAACTCTGGGGATCAAGAAATTCAACCGGAGAAGTAATTCAGAATGTTCTGTCAAAGTCAAAATCAAATTCACTTTCTCCGGAATGGAAAATAATGAGTGAAAATTCAGATGCCCTGCAACAAACACATATAAGAGTACAACAAACGTTAGCAGGCTTTCCAATCAAAGGACAGGATATGGTCCTCCATGTTAAGAATAATGAGCTTGTCAGTTTGAATGGATTTGCTTGGACAGCTAAATTCCCCGGTCAATTACCTGAAATCACTTCAAAAGAGCAGGCTGTAGTAGCCACCAAAGAATATTTGATTTCAAGAAATGTTCGCTTTCAGGAATATGCGGCACTCAATGGTCTGCATTTACCATCTGATGACATTTCCCTGATATGGTTTCCAAAGAATGGTAAGCTTATTCTTGCCTACCGGATGGAGATGCATCCCAATGCATTGGATCATTGGATCGTATATATCGATGCATCACATCTGACTACACTTGAAGGATATTCAGAGACATGTTCGATCGCACCAAAGGAATTGTTTCATCATGGAATAACTAAATCAATCCATTCAAATGAAACTGATGTTTCAGATGTGAGTGTTGAGCTGCCTGTCCTGGATGGCGCAACAGTCATAACCGATCAGGACCTGGCAGGACAGAACAGAACAGTCAACGGTTACCAGGTAGGGTCTAATATTTTTATGATCGATGCCAGCAGAACCAGCATGTTTTTACCTGCACAATCTGTCATGCCCAATGACCCCGTAGGAGTGATCTGGACAGTGGATGCACAGAATTCCTCTCCACAACAAACAAATTTTGAAATCGTACAGGTGTCGAACACTACGAACAACTGGAAAAATCTGGAAGTGAGTGCGCACTTCAATGCAGGACAGGCATTCGAATATTACAGAACCACATTTAACAGAAATGCAATCAATGGCACCGGTGGAAATATTATCTCCATCATCAATGTCACCGATGAAAATGATAACAACATGGATAATGCATTCTGGAATGGTGCAGCTATGTTTTATGGTAATGGCGATGTTGGATTTACTGCATTAGCGAAGGCGCTGGATGTTGGTGGTCACGAGATGTCACATGGTGTGATTGGCAGCACAGCGAACCTCGAGTACCTGGGTCAGTCTGGTGCACTGAATGAATCCTATGCAGATGTTTTCGGCGCCATGATCGATAGGGATGACTGGAGGATGGGAGAAGATATCGTCAAGCTTAATTTCTTTCCATCAGGTGCATTGAGAGATTTATCTGATCCCCACAATGGCGGATCAGGGCCGAATGATAATGGCTGGCAGCCCGCACACATGAATGAATTTCAGAATTTGACAGAAGAAGAGGACAATGGTGGTGTACATGTAAATAGCGGGATTCCAAACAAAGCATTTTTTCTTTTCGCAACCGCTATAGGAAAAAACAAAGCACTTACAGATTACTTAGTAAAATCCTCGCAGTTTATTGACATGCGCATAGCAGTCGAAAAAGCCGCTACCGATTTGTTTGGTGCCGGCAGCACAGAAGTGGCAGCCGGAAAAACTGCTTTTGACCAGGTAGGTATTGGTGCAGGACAGGGTGGTGATTATGAAGATGATATCGATACCAATGGTGGTGAAGATTTCATTCTTGCAACGGACAAGAATGAAACAGATCTATACTTTGTACCACCTTCAGCACCAGACCAATTTGTAAAAATGGAGGTGCCTTCTCCGATCAGCCGTCCAAGTTTTACGGATGATGGATCTGCATGCGTATATGTCGATAATGAAAACAATATGATTTTGTTGTTATTCAACTGGGCTGCGGGCTTTTCATATGAAGTTTCCAATATTGAAAGTAACCCACAAGGCATCTGGCGCAACGTTGTCGTTTCAAAAGATGGGACTAAGATTGCATTTACTACGTCAAATCTGACAAACGAGATTCATGTCTATGATTATGGCACTGACAGTGAAAACACATTCGAGTTGTATAATCCAACTACTGCAGGCGGAGTTAATGCAGGAGGCGTACTTTATTCTGATGCTATGGAATGGGATTATTCCGGGGAATTCATAATGTATGATGCACTCAATCAAATTGAAAGTTCATTTGGGGATGGTATCGAATATTGGGATATTGCATTCATCAATGTATGGAACCGTTCTGCTGATCAGTTTAATGATGGTCTGATTGGTAAGCTTTATTCAGCTTTGCCGGAAAATATATCAATCGGAAATCCTTCCTTTTCAAAGAATTCACCTTTCATCATCACCTTTGATTTCCTGGAAGAGTACTTTGATAATTTTGGAACTCTTCAGACAGATTATTGGGTGATAGCTGCAAATATTGAAGACGGGGTTGCTAATAATATTTTTCATAACAATACGGTTGGTTATCCCAGCTATTCACGCCTGGATAATAAAATCCTGTTTACCAATATAGATGATACTGGAACTCCGGTGTTGGGCACTATCAACGTTCAGCCTGGAGATAAGACACTACCAGTTGCCGGTTCCGAAGTCCTGTTAATTTCAGCTGCACAGAAAGGTGTATGGTTTGTGGTTGGCAACCGTGACTTCACTGCAACAAAAGATGTGGATCCATCACTTAAGCTGAAATTGCATCCTCAACCGGTCTCTGATATACTGCAAATTGAAACAGATGACACTGTTGAGTTGAAACAGTTTACCATATCGGAATTGAATGGAAGAAAGGTCATGGAAGGGGATCTTAAAACAGGGCATCAGATTGCAGTAGATGGTTTAGCTAACGGGATGTATTTGCTTCAGCTGACGAATGCTGATGGACGAGTAGCATCTTTGAAGTTTGTAAAACAATAAACCACTTCTAAGGGAACATTAATATTGGCGGGGCTTGCCCCGCCTTTGTTTTTTCATGCCATGTGTCCCGGCCTTTGTTTTTTCAAATATCTTGCCGCACAATTCTTATCCATTGCCCAAAAAAATTTTAGTCATTCGTTTCAGCTCCATAGGTGACATCGTGCTTACAACACCTGTTTTGAGAGCTGTTCATGAACAGTTGGGGGCTGAAATTCATTATCTGACGAAACCCGCATTTGCATCCATTCTTCTCACTAATCCTCATGTCACAAAAGTTATCACCCTGGATGACGATTATAATAAAATGATCGGTCTGCTTCGGGATGAGGATTATGATCATGTTATTGATTTACACCATAACATCCGAACCCGCCGTATTAAGCTTGCATTAAAACGTCCATCTCATTCAGTGCATAAGCTGAATTTTGAAAAATGGCTGATGGTCAATTTCAAAATCAATAAATTACCTGCCAGGCATATTGTTGACAGGTATCTGGACACTGTATCATCGCTTGGAGTGCATCGCGATATTCATGGCCTGGACTTTGTTATCCCTGATGAAAAGAAAATTGATGTTTTAGCAAGATTCAATCTTCATCCTCATTCCTATGTATCTATTGTAATAGGGGCTACGTATTACACGAAATGTTTGACTGCCGACCAGATAGCACATCTATCAGAACTCCTGGAGATGCCGGTAATCCTGCTTGGAGGAAAACAGGAAATTGAAAAAGCGGAAGAAATACTCAGGAGATCAAATTCAAAAGATATCCAGTCTGCCTGTGGAGCTTTCGATTTATTTCAATCGGCGTCAATCCTGGAGCAATCAGCTACGATCATTTCCCATGACACCGGTCTGATGCATATTGCAGCCGCCCTAAAAAAACCACAGGTTGTTATTTGGGGAAATACAATTCCGGAATTTGGCATGTATCCCTATTATGGAAATCAAAATATAGAATGGGCATCCTTCGAACAAAAAAAACTGAGTTGCAGGCCATGCACAAAGCTCGGCTTTGATATATGCCCGAAAGGCCATTTCAAATGCATCCTGGATCATGATCTTTCACTCATTGCATCCGCGGCGAAAAAACTGATAAGTAAGTAGTGTTTCTCAAATCTCAAATCTCAAATCGTTATTCGTTACTTATATATTTCACCTTTCCTCCCACCATGGTCATCATCACTTTTATATCCGGAATGCTATCATCAGGACAAGTCAGCAGATTTTTTGAAAGCAAAACTATATCAGCCCACTTTCCCGGCTCAAGGCTCCCTTTGATATCATCTTCCTTGGCTGCATAAGCATTCGCAAGTGTGTAAGAATAGATGGCTTCCTTTCTTGTCATCGCCTGCTCAGGAAAAAATACCTGGCCATTGTCGAGCCTACTACGTGTGACGGATGCATAAATATTTGGAATAGGATCTATTTGCTCTACAGGTGCATCAGTCCCGTTTGCAATGACCACGCCGGCATCCAGTAAGCTTCTCCATGCATAAGCACCTGCTCTTGCCCTTTCTTCTCCGAGCCGCTTCACAACAAAAGGTGCGTCCGAGGTGCAATGGATTCCCTGCATGGATGCTATCACACCCAATTGTTTGAAACGAGGCATATCTGCAGGGTCTATATGTTGCGCATGTTCAATCCGCCAGCGAAGATCTTTTTTATCAGGATGTTCTTTCATGACCTCTTCATAAATATTTAGCACTTCACGATTTCCCCGGTCACCAATAGCGTGCACACACATTTGCATGTCATGTTCTATTGCAAGCTTTGTAGTGTTACGTATGTCTGACAGCGATGTTGTGTTTTGCCCGGTAAAACCAGGCTTATCTGCATAAGGCTCTAATAGCCACGCACCAAAAGAACCCAATGCACCATCGATATACGTTTTGATAGCATTGCAGGTAAACATATCCTGGCCTGAACGGATGATTGGAAAGTTATCCATGTATCCTTTTAAAGTATCATACTCGTGACGGACCATCACCCAGAGCCTTACATCCAGGCTATCGCGTTTAGCCAGGTCATTGTAGTAGTTGATTTCTTTTAAAGTAGCCCCGGCATCTTCGAATGACGTGATGCCATGTTTAAGGCATTCCGCCTGGGATTTAGAAATGGCTTTAAGCCAGAATTCTTTTTTTTCTTTTTCAGGCCATTGATCTGCCTGTTGTTGGTAAGTATTTTGGATCAGGTCCATTCCACGTTCTTCAAAAACTCCCAAAGCAATTCCTGTCTTGTCTCTTACAATATGTCCACCGACAGGATCAGGAGTTTCTTTGGAAATACCCGCTAATTTCATTGCAGCTTCATTAGCCATCAATGCATGTCCGCTTGCATGACCCAGCATGACAGGATTATTTGGTGAGATTTTACTCAATTCATCATGGTAAGGATATCCATTTACATTTCTGTCGACTGCCACTTTCCACTTTTCCTGGTGCCAGCCACGTCCTGAAATCCATTCACCTGGTTTTGCTTTACTGACCCTGTATGCAATACTATCGATGATGTCTCTCCAGCTCTGTGTTGCCATCAGGTCGACATTGATCAGGTTGAATCCCATTGAGCTGAAGTGACCATGTCCTTCAATAAAGCCCGGCATCAGAAATTGCCCATGACAATCAATGGATTCCAAAACCATTCCTTTCCATTCTTTTTGAATTGCATCAGATTTGCCTATAGCAACAATTTTCCCTTTTGATATGATAACCGCTCCATTGTCAATGGGATCTCCTGTAACGGGATAAACAAAAGCGTTATAAAGCATCAGATCCGCATTTGGAACAGTTACTTTATTTTCTTTGCATGCCAGGAAGAATAAAACAGCGATCAGAATACAAATGGAATGCGGCCATTTATTTTGCATCTTTACTTTCATGGAAGTAAAACTATATCATAAAAAGGAATGAGCCAATTTGATTATGCTTCTTTAGCTAAAACATTTGAAAATTATCTGAGCGAACAACAGGTGAAGGGTAATCCTGATTCTCTTTATGCTCCGATCAGGTATATCAATAGCATGGGAGGAAAACGTATACGGCCTGTCCTGCTATTGATGTCTTATAATCAATGGCAGGATGATATCGCTCCGGTTCTTCCGGCAGCTCTTGCTATGGAATACTTCCACAATTTCAGCCTGATGCATGACGATATCATGGATGAGGCAGCAATGAGAAGAGGCCATGAAAGTGTTCATATCAGGTATGGTAGAAATCTGGCTATTCTCAGTGGTGATGCTATGCTCATAAAGTGTTTTGATTTATTGCTGGAGGCAGGAAGTAACAATAATACATCATCTGCTATTTGTGCTGTAATGGCAAAAACTGCATTGACCATTTGTGAAGGCCAGCAAATGGATATGGATTTTGAACAGCTCGATGCTCCTTCTGAAAAAGAGTATATCGAAATGATCCGGAAGAAGACGGCATCTCTTCTGGGAACATGTCTTAAAATAGGAGCTTTACTAGCCGGAGCTCCTTTACAAGATGCTGACATGCTATACAGTTGCGGAGAAAATATCGGTATATCCTTTCAGATTAAAGATGACCTTCTCGATGTGTTCGGTGAATCAGAAGTCACAGGGAAACAAAAGGGTGGTGATATCTTAAGAGGTAAGAAAAATTTTCTTTATGTGCATTCATTCAACAAACTTGATGCGGATGGGAAAGCAGATTTCATTTCGTCATACAATGAAGCATCGAAGACGGGTAATATCAATTCCATTTTACATAAATATCAATCCTTAAAAGTTGAGGAGTATGCACTGCAATTACAACAACATTATTTTTCAAAAGCGATGTCTTGTATCGAAGACCTGGGTTTGTTGAATACCAAAAATTTAAAATCATTTGCGGAGGAATTGATGTCGCGTGATCATTAGAGTATCCTATTATCACGTCATTCCATCACTTCAGATATATTTTACAATCCACCCATTCCTTATCAAAATCGACATCATATTTTTTATAAAAATTGATCGCCGGTTCATTCCAGTCCAATACCTGCCACTTAACTAAAGAAACTTCCTGTCTCTTAGCTTCCTCCATAAATGCTTCAAAAAGAAGTTTGCCTATCCCGGAACCTCTCTCAGTTTCTCTCACCACAAAATCTTCCAGGTAAAGCATCCTTCCCCGCCAGGTGCTGAAAACAAGGAAATAAAGAGCCATACCGACAACCTCACCTCCTTTTTCAGCCACAAAAGCATCAAAAACACTGTTCCTGAAGTCCAATAGATAAGATTCCGGGGTTGTGGTTACTTTATGCAGGCCTCTCTCATATTCAGCAAGTTCCCGTACCAGACTATGGATTGAGGGAATATCCGCCTCACTTGCCTTTCTTATCCGAATATTCATATAGCCCCGAAGATAACATCTGTGCTATCGCTTTTAGCCTCTGCCATTCAATTCCTAAAGGCCTTTTCTGCTCCTTCTGCCTTTCTGCCTCGACTGCCATTCCTCCCTTTGGCCAATTACTTCCTGAGGGAACCCCAATAAATTACCTGACCCTATACCTTCCATCCCAAAATTTAATCATATCTTTGCATTCGCTTTCAAAAAAGGCGTCTGAAACAATGAGTAAAATATACGTATGCCTACTATAAATCAATTAGTTAGGAAAGGTCGCGAAGCAGTTGTTTATAAAAGCAAGGCTCGTGCATTAGCATCATGTCCCCAGAAGAGGGGAGTATGCACCCGTGTGTATACCACCACACCTAAAAAGCCGAATTCAGCGCTGCGTAAAGTGGCAAAAGTCCGGTTGACGAATAGTCTTGAAGTGATCGCTTACATTCCGGGAGAAGGTCATAACCTCCAGGAACACTCGATCGTATTAATTCGTGGAGGAAGGGTGAAAGACCTTCCGGGTGTACGTTACACTATTGTCAGAGGAGCTCTCGATACAGCAGGTGTAAATAACCGACTGAAATCAAGATCGAAATACGGAACAAAAAGACCTAAGAAATAGTAGACAGATTCCATCATGAGGAAGAGAAAACCAAAGCTGAGGATACTAATGCCAGACCCACGATACGGGGATCCGGTGGTTACCCGTTTCATCAACAATATGATGTGGCAGGGAAAAAAGAGCATCGCTTTTGATATCTTTTATAATGCCATGGATTTAGTTCAGGAGAAATCAGGACAGAATCCACATGAGCTGTTTGGTAAAGCATTGGAAAATGCAACCCCTTCAGTAGAAGTACGCAGCCGGAGGATCGGAGGCGCTACATTCCAGATTCCTACGGAAATCAATCCAAAACGTAAAATCGCGATTGGTATGAAATGGCTTATCCGTTTCGCCCGTGAACGCAATGGAAAAGGAATGGCTGAAAAACTTGCAGCAGAAGTAATGGCAGCAAGCAAAGGCGAAGGATCCGCAGTAAAAAGAAAAGAAGACACGCATAAGATGGCAGAAGCTAACCGCGCTTTCGCACATTTTAAATAATCACAACATTTTAATTTTTCAGGATAATACTAATGGCCAAGGACCTAAGATATACACGTAACATCGGAATCGCTGCTCACATCGATGCAGGTAAGACGACGACTACGGAGCGTGTATTATATTATACAGGTATTTCTCACAAGATGGGCGAGGTGCACGATGGTGCAGCTACCATGGATTGGATGGAGCAGGAGCAGGAGCGTGGTATCACGATTACCAGTGCTGCTACCAAAGCACAGTGGGAATGGAAAGATCAGGAATACGCTGTCAATATCATTGATACACCGGGACACGTTGACTTCACCGTTGAAGTGAACAGATCTTTACGTGTGCTTGATGGGCTGGTATTTCTTTTCTGTGCAGTATCAGGAGTAGAACCACAGTCAGAAACCAACTGGCGTCTGGCAGATAACTATAAAGTACCCAGGATCGGTTTCGTAAATAAAATGGATCGCTCCGGAGCTAATTTTTTTGATGTCGTTCGCGATGTTGAAGCTAAGCTGGGTTCAAAAGCAATTCCTCTCCAGGTTCCTATTGGTGAAGAAGAAAGATTCAAAGGCGTTGTCGACCTGATCACAGGAAAGGCAATGGTCTGGAATGAAGAGGATATGGGTATGACATTTGATGAAATCCCCGTTCCTGAAGATTTAGTAAGTGTTGTTGCCGAATTTAGAGAGAAGCTTCTTGAGGCTATCGCTGAATACGATGATAGCCTGATGCAAAAATATTTTGATGATCCGGATTCAATCTCGGCTGACGAAATGAGGGCAGCTGTCCGCGCGGCAGTTTGTGACATGAAGTTCGTCCCGATGATGTGCGGATCAGCATTTAAAAATAAAGGCGTACAGGCAGTGCTTGATGCAGTTTGTGCATATTTGCCAAGCCCGCTTGACGTCGAAGGTATCGTAGGAATAAATCCGGATACAGAAAAAGAAGAATTAAGAAAGCCTGATGTCAACGAGCCTTTTGCTGCGCTGGCATTTAAGATTGCCACAGATCCTTTCGTGGGTCGTCTGGCTTTCATGAGAGTTTATTCAGGTGCGCTGGACTCAGGTTCATATGTCCTGAATACCAGGACTGGAAACAAAGAGCGGATATCCCGTCTTTACCAGATGCATGCCAACAAGCAAAACCCGATTGATAGGGTAGAAGCAGGTGACATCGCCGCTGGTGTTGGTTTCAAAGACATTCGTACAGGTGATACACTTTGCGACGAAAAGAAACCTATCATTCTTGAAAGCATGGTATTTCCTGATCCTGTGATTGGTATTGCAGTAGAACCGAAAAGTCAGAAAGATCTTGATAAGCTGGGTATGGCATTAGCCAAACTGGCAGAGGAAGATCCAACGTTCCGGGTCAAATATGATGAAGACACTAATCAGACCATCATCAGTGGAATGGGTGAATTACATCTTGAGATCATCGTTGACCGCCTCAGAAGAGAATTCAAAGTTGAATGCAGCCAGGGAGCACCCCAGGTAAATTATAAAGAAGCGCTTACTGTGATGGTTGATCATACCGAAAGGCTGAAAAAGCAAACCGGTGGATCAGGTCTTTTTGCCGAGATGTCATTCGAGCTCGGTCCGGCTGACGAAGAATTTCTGGGTTCAGATGACTTCAAGAGCGGTAAGACCAAGCTTCAGTTTGTCAATGGGATCTTTGGAGGTTCTATTCCTAAAGAGTTTTTCCCTTCGATCGTCAAAGGATTTACAGCGATGATGGACAATGGAATTCTTGCAGGATATAATATCGATAGCATGAAAGTCCGTGTATATGACGGAAAAACGCACGCTGTCGACTCCAAGCCAATCGCATTTGAACTTTGTGCAAAAGAAGGATTCAGGGAAGCAGCTAAAAGAGCTAAACCGGTTCTGCTTGAGCCCATCATGAAGCTTGAAGTAGTGACTCCGGATGATTACGTGGGACCAGTCATAGGTGACCTTAATCGTCGCCGCGGATTACCTAAAGGACAGGATTCAAGATCAGGTGCTATTGCAGTTCAGGCTGAAGTGCCACTAGCGGAAATGTTTGGTTATGTGACGCAATTGCGTACCATTACATCAGGCCGTGCAAGTTCTACAATGGAATTCAGTCATTATTCCCCTGTACCAAAGAATATTGCAGAGGATGTGATTGAAAAAGCAAAAGGTACAGTTAAAGTATAATAAAATCTTTATCAACTCCCCTTTCAGGGGGCAGGGGGTAGAAGCAAAATAAATAAAGCCCAAAAGTGGGTGATGAATAAATTCATAATTAATTTTTTTGGTAGGAAATGAATCAGAAAATTAGGATTAAACTCCGCTCATACGACCACAACCTGGTTGATAAGTCAACGGAGAAAATCGTTAAGACTGTTCGCAATAGTGGGGCCGTAGTTACGGGCCCGATTCCGCTGCCCACCGAGAAAGAAATATTTACCGTCCTGCGTTCACCGCACGTAAATAAGAAATCTCGAGAGCAGTTCCAATTGCGCACACACAAACGTTTGATCGAGATTTACACCCCTACTCCAAAGACGGTAGATGCCTTGTCTAAGCTCGAATTACCGAGTGGAGTAGATATCCAGGTCAAACTTACATAGTAGTAATGTATGGCTGTTTGTAGTTTGAAACTACAAACAACTTTACAGGGAAATCGAACAGATGTTTCGTAGTTATTACCTACGGGCAAAATGTAGTTTGTAATCATCATAATCAATCAAATCATCTTACGGTGAAAGGAATAATAGGCAAGAAGGTCGGCATGACCAGCATATTTGACCAGAATGGAAGATCCATAGCCTGCACAGTCGTGCATGCACAACCTAACGTGGTGACTCAGGTTAAAACCCAGGATACAGATGGGTATGACGCACTTCAGCTTGCATATGGCGATGCTAAAGTGAAGAATACTCCTCAGTCCATGCAGGGACATTTTGAAAAAGCGAAAACAGCTCCGAAAAGCAAGCTTGTTGAATTCAGAAATTTTGAAATCAGCAAGAATCTTGGTGACCTGGTATCGATGAATGAAGTGTTCCAGGAGGGAGAAAAAGTTTCTGCTATAGGCATAAGTAAAGGAAAGGGATTCCAGGGTGTTGTGAAAAGACACCACTTCGCTGGTATCATGCAATCCTCACACGGTCAGCATAACCGGATGCGCGCACCAGGTTCTATCGGTGCCTCATCTTACCCTTCCAAAGTTGTGAAAGGTCTTCGTATGGCAGGTCGTATGGGAGGAGAAAGAGTCAAAATGCTAAATCTCCTGGTAGCAAAGCTTCTTCCGGATCAAAACCTGATCCTGATCAAAGGCGCTATTCCAGGGCATAACGGTTCATTTATCATTATCGAAAAGTAATCAGCCATGACAATAGAAATATTGAATTCAAAAGGAGAAAAAACAGGTCGGAGCATCGATCTGGCTGATGATGTGTTTGCTATCCAACCCAATGAGCACGTTGTTTACCTTGCTGTGAAGGCATATCTGGCTAATCAGCGCCAGGGCACACACAAGACAAAAGAACGTTGGGAAGTATGGCGCACAACTAAGAAGTTCAAAAAGCAAAAGGGAACTGGTGGCGCACGTGCAGGATCTTTAAAAAATCCAATGTATAAAGGCGGAGGAAGAGCTTTTGGTCCAAGGCCTCATGATTATGATCTGAAGGTCAATAAAAAAGTCAAGCTGCTGGCCCGTCGTTCTGCTCTTTCTTCAAAGGCAATTGCAGGCAACCTGATCATCGTTGAAGAAATCAATCTTGAACAGCCACGTACAAAGGATTTTGTAGCCGTTTTGAAAAATCTTCAGATCGACAAGAACAAATCCTTGTTCGTAACATCAGAAGCAAATACAAATTTGTACCTGTCCGGAAGAAATCTTCAGAACACAAGATTAGTCAGGGCACAGGACCTCAATACATATGATATCCTTCGTTCACAAAAGCTGGTGCTTTCAGAACAATCAGTGGACCTGATCACAAAGTCATTAAAGAATTAATACCTCTATCACATTAAAGCGTAAAGGAAAATGAGCACAAAAACAATACTCGTGAAACCGCTGATCACTGAAAAGGCAGATACCTTATCAGAGAAGAGCGCCCAATACAGTTTTATTGTTGACAAGACCGCCAATAAAATCGAAATCAAAAAAGCTGTAGAGCAATTGTATACAGTGACAGTTGAAGCTGTGAATACAATGGTGATCCCGGGAAAAAGGAAAACACGCAATACAAAAAAAGGTGTGCTGCATGGACGTAAGGCATCCTACAAAAAAGCAGTCGTCACATTAGCCACAGGAGAAACCATTGATTTCTTCGGTGAAATTTAAATCGAATTCATTTTAAGACCATATAGAAATAATACATCATGGCCGTAAAGAAATTTAAACCAATCAGTCCGGGTACTCGCTTCAGGGTAGGTAATACCTATGCGGAGATTACGACCAATAAGCCTGAGAAGTCACTTCTTAAGCCTATGTCGAAAAGCGGTGGCAGGAACGCAGATGGAAAAATGACAATGCGTCATCTCGGCGGCGGTCATAAAAAACGCTATCGCCAGATCGATTGGAAACGGGATAAAGAAAATATAACAGGTACATGCAATTCAATTGAGTACGATCCAAATCGCACAGCTTTTATTGCCCTGATCGAATATACAGATGGTGAGAAGAGATATATTCTCGCGCCCCAGAATTTTAAAGTGGGTGACAAAGTATTAGCAGGAAGCCAGGCAACTCCTGATACCGGCCACGCTTTGTTTTTGAAAGATGTTCCCCTCGGTTCACAGGTACATAATGTAGAATTATATCCTGGTCAGGGAGGTGCGATTGTCAGAAGCGCAGGTGCAGCAGCAGTGATGATGGGTCGTGAAGATAAATACGCAGTAATTAAGTTGCCATCAGGTGAAGTTAGACGTGTGTTGTTGAATTGTAAAGCCACGATGGGATCTGTATCTAACCCTGATCATGCACTTACCAGATTCGGTAAAGCAGGTGCAAAACGATGGACAGGCCGTCGCCCGAGAGTCAGAGGTGTGGCAATGAATCCTGTAGATCACCCGATGGGTGGTGGAGAAGGTAAAGCTTCAGGAGGACACCCAAGATCAAGAACGGGTATCATGGCGAAAGGTCAAAAGACAAGGAGCCCGAATGCTCAATCATCAAAGCTTATTATATCACGCAGAAAAGCTAAATAAGTCATAACACAGTAATAAGTAACATGGCAAGATCAATTAAAAAAGGTCCGTACGTATTCAACAAGCTCATGGCTAAAATCGAAAAGGCCAATGCAGCTAGTCGGAAATCAGTCATCAAAACCTGGTCGCGTGCATCAATGATTGTACCTGATATGGTAGGTCATACTATAGCAGTCCATAACGGGAAGACATTTATCCCTGTTTTTGTGACCGAAAATATGGTAGGCCATAAGCTCGGTGAATTTGCACCGACACGTACATTCCGTGGTCATGCAGGTAACAGAAAATAATAAATAGAAATTAATTAAATAAACAGGCAAATGGAAGCTGTTGCTAAACTCAGAAACTGTCCGCTATCTGAAAGGAAAATGAGACTTGTCGCTGACCTGGTCAGGGGAAAAAAGGTGGAGGATGCTGTGAATATCCTGAGGTATACGAACAAGGAAGCTGCAGGATGGCTCGAAAAGTTATTGTTATCTGCTGTTTCTAACTGGGAAAACAAAACCGAAGGAGCTCAGGATGTTGATGAGCATTTATTGGTCATCAAGACATTGACTGTAGATGGCGCCGGTCACATCAAAAGGATTCGTCCTGCACCACAAGGTCGTGCTCACCGCATTCGTAAGCACAGTAACCATGTAACCCTTGTCATTGAAAATAAAATACCATTCGAAGGTGAGTTTACAGCCGCCGACGAAGAAGAATAAAGTAATAAATGAATACTCAATTGATTAATAATCTTAGATTCTAATGGGTCAAAAATGTAATCCGATAGGCAATAGACTGGGTATCATCCGCGGATGGGAGTCTAATTGGTATGGAGGCCGTGATATGGCTGAGAAAGTCATCCAGGACGAAAAAATCCGGATCTATCTCCAGGCAAGGATCGAAAAAGGCGGGGTCGCACATATGGTGATCGAACGCACACTAAAACGTGTGACTGTGACCATCCAGACTTCAAGACCGGGTATCATCATCGGTAAGGGAGGACAGGAAGTGGATCGTATCCGCGAAGAGCTCAAAAAGCTGACGAAAATGGATGTCCAGATCAACATCATGGAAATCCGTAAGCCTGAGCTTGATGCCAACATAGTAGCAGAATCGATAGCAAAACAAATTGAAGCCAGGATCAATTACAGACGGGCCATTAAAATGGCTATCCAGTCTACGATGAGATCGGGTGCAGAAGGAATAAAAGTACGTATCAGCGGAAGGTTGAACGGAGCTGAAATGGCTCGTTCTGAAGAGTACAAGGACGGAAGAACACCTCTCCATACATTCAGGGCAGACATTGATTACTCGATCAAAGAAGCGCAGACAGTATTTGGAAAGATTGGTATCAAGTGCTGGATTTGCAAGGGAGAAGTTTACGGCAAGAGAGAATTAACACTCAACGCAGGTGCTGAACAGGGAACACGTAATCGCCGTGGTGGAAATGAACGCGGAGCCGGATATGGACGTAACGAAGGAGGTGGAGATTTCCGTAATGAAAGAGGTGGAAGAGGTGGTGCTCCCGGCGATAGAAATGCCGGAGGTGGAGGCGGAAGAGACCGTGGCGCAGGAGGCGGAGGTGGAAGAGATCGTAGAGGTTCAGGTGGACCAGGCGGAGGACGTCCAGGTGGTGGAGGAGGTGGTGGTAGACCAGGTGGAGGAAATCGTCCAGGTGGTGGAGCCGGCGGCGGTGGAAGCAGAAAACCGAAATAAATACAAGTTGAAGGAAGTAGGAAAAGCGTACCTTTGCCGCACTTTTTTCAAAAAAAGCTAACATAATTGGTTAATAAATAACATCATGTTACAGCCAAAACGGACAAAATACCGTAAGCAACAAAAGGGTAAAAACAGGGGCATCGCCTGGAGAGGAAGCGATATTGCTTTCGGCAGCTTTGCTTTGAAATCTCTTGAAAATGCAAGGATCACGAGCAGGCAGATAGAATCTGCACGTATCGCGATGACCCGGCATATGAAAAGGGAAGGCGCTGTGTGGATCAGGATTTTTCCTGACAAGCCGGTGACTAAAAAGCCCCAGGAAGTGCGGATGGGTAAAGGAAAAGGTGCTCATGATCACTGGGTCGCACTAGTGCAGCCAGGGCGGATCATGTTCGAGTTGGAAGGCGTATCTCAAACCGTAGCGTTTGAAGCTCTTCAGCTTGCAGCCCAGAAATTACCGGTAAAAACAAGAACTGTCGTAAGACATGATTATACTGAATCATAATCAGCAGCAACAATGGCAACAAAGAAATTTATAGAATTAGGTGAAATGTCAGATACTGACCTGAAGGCTGAGTTAACTCAGATGAACGGACAGTATCACAAACTCAGGTTTGATCATACCATCAAAGGTTTGGACAACCCGGTCACCTTAAGAAGTACAAGGAGAGATATTGCCCGTATCCAGACAGAGATGCGTAGAAGGGAAATGACAACTATGTCTCCTGAACAAACGGCAAAAAGATCCCGAATCAGATCACGTCGCAAAAAAGCTTAAGAGGTCATGGAAACGAATGTAGTTAAATTAAAAAAACAACGGGTTGGTGTTGTCACTAGCAATAAAAATGACAAGACAATCACCGTTATGGTGGAGCGCAAGCTGAGACACCCGATATACGGGAAATTCGTAAAGCGCAACAAAAAATTCATGGCTCACGATGATGCTAACGTTTGTCAGGTCGGAGATCTCGTAAGGATCGTGGAATCAAGACCACTAAGTGCGCTGAAAAGATGGCGCCTGGTCGAAGTCATCGAAAAGGCGAAGTAATAATAATTGAGCTTTCACAATAGTGAATTGGAAATAATATGATACAACAGGAATCAAGACTAAATGTGGCTGACAATAGCGGTGCGAAAGAAGTGCTTTGTATTCGTGTCCTTGGAGGCTCAGGCAGAAGATACGCTTCAGTCGGTGATAAAATAGTTGTTACCGTAAAGGATGCAGCTCCGGGAGGCCTTAAAAAAGGACTGGTTTCAAAAGCCGTTGTGGTCAGAACAAAAAAAGAAATCCGTCGTAAGGATGGTTCTTATATCCGTTTCGATGATAATGCAGTGGTTTTATTGAATGCAGCAGATGAGCCTCGTGGTACCCGGATTTTCGGCCCGGTAGCAAGAGAGCTGAGGGAACGCGATTACATGAGAATCGTTTCGCTTGCACCTGAAGTAATTTGATTGACTGGTTCTCACAAATAAAGTAAGACATGAGCACAAAAAATAAAAATAGAATATCACCCGTAGCCAAACCTACCATCAGGAAGGGAGATATGGTCATGGTGATATCCGGAGCCGATAAGGGTAAGAAGGGAAATGTCATGGAAGTAGTCCTTGACAAGCACCGTGTGATAGTAGAAGAAGTGAATATTGTAAAAAAGCACAGGAAGCCTACACAATCCACACCCGGAGGTATTGTTGAAATACCAGCAGCAATACATGTTTCAAATGTGATGCTGATCGATCCAAAATCAGGCGAACCTACAAGAGTAGGACGCAAGGTCGTGGATGGGAAAAATGTACGCTATTCAAAAAAATCTGGAGAAATCATTAAGTGATGGGCTATACACCTAGATTAAAACAATATTATGATGAAGTCGTCGCACCAAAATTAATGGAGCAGTTCGGCTATTCATCCAAAATGGAAATTCCTCGTTTAGTCAAAATTTGTCTTAACCAGGGAATAGGTCAGGCAACGCAGGACAAAAAGCTTGTGGATGTCTACCAGGCAGAGTTGACAACAATCGCAGGACAAAAAGCTGTAGCAACGATTGCTAAAACTTCCATCTCCAATTTCAAGCTCAGGGAAGGAATGCCGATTGGCGTTCGCGTGACTTTGCGCAAGGAGAGAATGTTTGAATTTCTTGACCGGTTTGTAACAGTTACATTACCACGTGTCCGTGACTTCCAGGGAGTCAATGATAAGAGCTTTGACGGCAGGGGAAATTATTCTCTTGGTGTCACAGAACAAATCATTTTCCCGGAAATAGATCTTGATAAGATCACTAAGATCAATGGCATGGATATCACCTTTGTCACCACTGCCAGTACCGATGCCGAAGCGTATGCCCTTTTAAAAGAAATGGGCATGCCATTTAAAAATCAGAAAAATTAATCAGCCACCTTATGGCCAGAAAGTCACTTATAGCAAGAGAAAATAAAAGAGCACGCCTGGTTGCAAAATATGCCACCCTGCGCAAGCAACTAAAAGAAGAAGGAAAGTGGGATGAGCTTGACAAGCTGCCTCGAAATTCTTCCAAAAAACGCCTGCACAATAGATGTCAACTATCAGGTCGTCCGAAAGGATACATGAGAAGATTTGGCCTTTGCAGGAACATGTTCAGGGATATGGCTCTCAATGGAAAAATTCCCGGTGTAACGAAAGCAAGCTGGTAACCGAATAAAGAATAGCATATAAATCATTTATTGAATCATTCATGGCAATCACAGATCCTATAGCAGATTATCTCACCCGCATCCGCAACGCCCAACAGGCAAGGCACCGCGTAGTGAGCATACCAAACTCAAAGCTTAAGCAAAAGATCACTGAGATCCTTTACGAGCAGGGTTATATTCTGAAATATACCTTCGAAGGCGAAGGCAAAGAAGCGGTGATCAACATTGCGATCAAGTATGATCCGGAAACAAAGCTGCCCGTCATCAGGGAACTGGGAAGATTGAGCCGGCCGGGATTGAGGAGATTTTCTTCTTCAGAAGAATTGCCTCGTATCATCAATGGATTAGGTGTCGCGATCATATCGACATCACATGGTTTGATGACTGATAAAGAAGCACGTAAGCAAAAGCTGGGTGGAGAATGTCTCTGCTACGTTTACTAACATGCAATTGAATAAAGAAATTAAATATTAAAAACCGAATAACGTGTCTCGAGTAGGTAATTTACCAATCAACATGCCCAAAGGAGTGGACATTAGTTTCACTAAAGGCAACCTGGTGACTGTCAAAGGACCCAAAGGCTCATTGCATGAGCAGATCGATCCGGATATCACGATTAAACTCGCTGATGGAGAGATGACTTTCGCGCGTCCGACTGACCAAAACAGGCATAAAGCATTACATGGCCTTTCCAGGGCCCTGGTCAATAACATGATCGTCGGTGTGACTGAAGGTTTCACAAGGACATTGGAATTAGTCGGTGTAGGTTACAGGGTCACAAATACAGGCAATCTACTTGAGATTATCATCGGTTACTCTCACCCGATCTACTTCTATGTACCGGATGAAGTAAAGGTTGCAACCAAAACTGAAAAAGGATCGAATCCTTCTATCATTCTTACTTCCAACGACAAACAATTGTTGGGTCAGGTAGCAGCGAAGATCAGAGCATTCAGAAAACCTGAACCTTACAAAGGCAAGGGTATTAAATACGCCGGTGAAATATTGAGAAGAAAGGCCGGTAAAACATCTGGTAAAAAATAACAAGAGCTAAAACGCTCCAATTATGGCACTAACAAAACTAGCAAGGCGTAAACGTATACATCATCGTATCCGTAAGAAAATGGAAGGCTCGAATGCACGCCCGCGTCTTTCCGTATATCGCAGCAATAAGCAAATTTATTGTCAGCTGATCGACGATAACAACGGCATAACATTAGCTGCAGCGGCGTCTACTGATGAGTCAGTAGCCGGCGCCAACAAAACTGAAATTGCTACCAAAGTGGGCGAGCTCATTGGATCTCGTGCGAAAGCAATGAATATTTCTGAAGTGGTTTTTGACCGCGGAGGTTATTTGTTCCATGGAAGGGTAAAAGCATTGGCTGAAGGAGCAAGAAGCACCGGACTTAAATTTTAATACGTACTTCAATAATATCATAAAGTGAAAGAAACATCTGTCAGGGTAAAAGCATCAGAAACCGAACTCAAGGATAAACTTGTAGCGCTCAACCGGGTAGCCAAGGTGACCAAAGGAGGTAGAACATTTTCTTTTGCTGCCATTGTAGTAGTCGGTGATGGTCAGGGCACAGTAGGCCAGGGCCTCGGGAAAGCTCGTGATGTCAGTGAAGCTATTGCTAAAGCAATTGATGATGCAAAGAAAAACCTGGTAAAGGTTCCAATTCATAAAGGAACGATTCCGCATCTTCAGCTTGGAAAATTCGGCGCAGGCCGGGTCTTGATTAAACCCGCATCAGATGGTACCGGTGTTATTGCCGGTGGTGCTATGCGTGCAGTGCTTGAGAGCGCCGGAGTACATAATGTATTAGCTAAGTCAATGGGATCTTCCAATCCGCACAATGTCGTAAAAGCCACGATCAATGCGTTGACGTTATTGAGAAGCCCGCAAAGAGTCGCGAAAGACCGCAAAGTCAGTGTTGACCTTGTATTCGGTCATCACGCTGTCGAACAATCACCAGAAAAAGAATCATAGGATTATGTCCAAAGTAAAAATAACACAGATCAAAAGTCATATAGACAGGCCGCAATCTCAAAAAGACACCCTGAAAGCCTTAGGTTTAGGTAAAATCAGGAGATCTAAGATCATTGAGGTTACTGCTCCTCTTCAGGGCATGATCAACAAGGTGGCTCATATGTTGAGCATTGAAAATATTAAAGGTTAAAGCATTAATCAATAGCCATAATGGATCTCCATAAGCTAACACCGGCAACAGGTTCGGTAAGAAATAATAAACGTAAGGGCAGGGGCCAGGGCTCCGGAACCGGTGGTACATCTACGAAAGGACATAAAGGGGCCAAATCAAGGTCAGGTTATAAATCCAAGAGAGCCCACGAAGGTGGACAGATGCCACTACAGATGCGTCTTCCAAAGAAAGGATTTAAAAATCCTAACCGCAGGGCATTTGTAGCACTCAACCTGGATCAGCTCCAGGCCATGACGGATAAGTTTAAAGTGAGTGAGTGGACTCTCGAAGCCCTCGAAACACACAACCTGATATCAGGTAATGACAAAGTGAAAGTGCTGGCACGTGGAGAAATCAATGCTAAAGTAAATCTCACTGCCCACGCTACAAGCGAAGCTGCCCGCAAAGCGGTAGAAGCTGCAGGTGGAAGTATCACAATAGTTTAAGTTTATAGGAAAGCCGAATGAAGAACTTTATCACCACATTACAGCACATCTGGAAGATTAAAGATTTGCGTAATCGCATTCTTTATACGCTGGCCATAATTGGAGTTTACCGTCTCGGTTCTACAATTGTGTTGCCTGGTGTGGTACCTTCAGTTTTAGCAAGCTTTGCCAGCAATCAGGGAAAAAGCAATGACCTCCTGGGGCTCATCAATATATTTACCGGGGGTGCATTCAACAATGCTGCCATATTTGCTTTAGGCATCATGCCTTATATCACAGCCTCGATTATCATTCAGTTATTGGGATTTGCAGTTCCTTATTTCCAGCGTTTACAGCAGAAAGAAGGTGAGTCCGGGCGTAAGAAAATAAGCCAGATGACGAGGTTGCTTACCGTCGCCATCACGCTTGTACAGGGAGGGGCTTACCTGACCTATGTAAAAAGTATCGGAGCGATTTCACCAAATATTCCCGAGTCATTATTCTGGTTTTCAAGTATCATCATCCTTGCTTCAGGTACAGTACTGGCGATGTGGTTAGGTGAACGTATTACAGACAAAGGCATTGGCAATGGTATTTCCATGATCATCATGATTGGTATTATAGCCAGGTTACCACAAGCCCTTATTTTTGAATTCCAGGCTCAGCTTAACCAGGGAGGGATGTTAACCTTTGTTCTTGAACTGGCCGGATTCTTTGTAGTTACGATGTTATGTATCATGGTGATCCAGGGAGTTCGCCGTATCCCCATTCAGTTTGCAAAAAGAATGGTTGGACGGGGCAATGCCAACATACCTCAATCCGGAGCAAGGGATTATATTCCGCTCAAATTGAATGCTGCCGGGGTTATGCCTATCATCTTTGCCCAGGCTATTATGTTCTTACCCATGACTGTAGCTCAGTATTTTATGGGTAATGACGCACGTCAGACGGGAGGCTTCCTTAGAGATCTGAACGATCCTTTTTCAACAGCAACGGCGGTGATGTCCTTTATTTTAGTCGTCGTTTTTACTTACGTATATACAGCTCTTCTTGTCAATCCGCAGCAATACGCTGAATATCTGAAACGCCAGAATGCTTTTATTCCCGGTGTTAAGCCAGGAAAGGATACAGCAGATTTCATTGATACGATTACGACAAGGGTGACCTTGCCGGGAGCTATTTTCCTCGGTATCATTACCATCCTGCCAAAGCTTGCTCACGCAGCTGGTATCAATCAGGGCTTTGCCGTTTTCTTCGGGGGAACATCCCTGTTGATCCTGGTAGGTGTAGTATTGGATACATTAGCACAGGTAGAAAGTCATCTCCTGATGAGGAAATACGATGGTTTGGTAAAATCAGGTAAACTGAAAGGTCGCAGCGGTAGTGGAATGCAAATCGGAGCAAATATGTAATGGTGGTGACAAAGTCTTTTCATCTCTTCCATGCTTCCCTTCTTAAGCTCAGTTTATGACCACTGCTTCACGATATCAATATAAGACTGAAGAGGAGATTGAAATCATCAGGCACAATTGCCTCCTTGTCACAGCCACTATTGCAGAAGTTGCAGCTCATATAAAGCCAGGAGTTACGGGCATTGAGCTCGATAAAATAGCAGAAACATTTATTAGAGATCATGGTGCTGAACCGGCATTCAAAGGATATCCGGGTACTGTTTTTGATTTTCCGGGGACATTGTGTATTTCACTGAATGAAGTCATAGTCCATGGCATTCCGGGTATCACGCCAGTAAAGGAAGGTGATGTTGTCTCCATTGATTGCGGTGTCAAAAAAAATGGATATTTCGGTGATGCGGCATTCACTTTTGCCGTCGGGGAAGTTAGCCCTGAGGTCATGAAATTGCTGGTTACAACACGCGAATGTCTTGACCTGGCGATAAGCCAGTCTATTGCCGGGAACCGACTTGGGGACATTGGATATGCTGTTCAATATCATGCCGAGACGGAATCAGGTTATGGGGTCATAAGGGAAATGGTTGGTCATGGAATAGGTAAAAAGCTTCATGAGCCTCCTGAAGTACCCAATTATGGTAAAAGGGGAAAAGGGCCCATCCTGCATGAGGGATTGACAATAGCAATAGAACCAATGATCAACCTTGGAAGCAGGGAGGTCGTACTTAAAAAGGATGGCTGGACGCTCATAGCCCGTGATTTGAAGCCTTCCGCCCATTATGAACATACCATTGTAATCAGAAAAGAAAAAGCAGAGGTCCTTTCCGACCATAAGATCATCGACAAGGCGGTAAAAAATAACGACAATTTGGCCGAAGTGTGGATAAAAAAGTAGATATTTGCACTCCAAAATCAAAAAATGGCGAAACAACAGGTCATCAAACAAGATGGAATTATCGAAGAGGCCCTGTCAAATGCCATGTTCAGAGTAAGGTTGGAGAATGATCACATGCTGATCGCCACGATCTCTGGAAAGATGAGGATGAATTATATAAGGATATTGCCAGGTGATAAAGTGTCAGTAGAAATGTCACCATACGATTTGTCAAGAGGCCGTATTACCTATAGATATAAATAAACAACAGGCTTTAACGCTTGTCAAAATAAACGAATATGAAAGTCAGAGCTTCAATAAAGAAAAGATCAGTTGACTGCAAGATTGTCAGAAGGAAGGGGAGACTCTATATAATCAACAAAAAGAATCCAAAATTTAAACAGCGTCAAGGCTGATAAAATACATATAACTATATGGCGAGGATAGCAGGCGTAGATCTACCGAGGAACAAGAGAGGCATCATTGGCCTCCAGTATATTTTTGGCATTGGTGGAAGCCGGGCTAAAAAAATCCTTGAACAACTTTCTATAGAAGAAAGCGTGAAAGTTCAGGATTGGACGGATGACAATGTGATGAACATTTCCCGTGTTGTTCAGGAACAATACAAAGTCGAAGGAGAACTCAGATCAGAAGTTCAAACCCACATCAAACGATTGATGGATATTGCCTGTTATAGGGGTCTTCGTCATCGTAAAGGCCTTCCGGTTCGCGGACAAAGAACCAAGACGAATGCCCGTACACGTAAAGGAAAACGGAAGACAGTAGCAAACAAAAAGAAAGCAACTAAATAAAATCTGGAAAATAAGATTTGTTGATTTCCTGAAGGGTTATTTAATAATTAAGGCCTGGTTCAGAAATCTAAAATCGTAAATCCAAAATCGTAAATCGAGAATGGCTAAAACAATAAAAAAAGTAGCTAAAAAGCGCAAAGTCAAAGTAGAATCTGACGGAAAAGCTTTTATCCAGGCAACCTTTAATAATATCATCGTGACTGTCACTAACCGTGCCGGTCATGTTGTTTCATGGGCATCAGCCGGGAAAGCTGGTTTCAAAGGCTCCAAGAAAAATACACCTTATGCTGCCCAGGTTGCTGCGTCAACTGCTGCACAGGAAGCTTACGATGCAGGCATGAGATCTGCAGAGGTATTTGTGAAAGGCCCGGGATCAGGTCGTGAAGCTGCTATCAGGGCCATCGATGCTGTAGGCGTGAGAGTCTCCCGCATCCAGGATCTTACTCCTGTACCGCACAATGGATGTCGTCCTCCTAAAAGAAGAAGAGTCTGAAAAGCGCGGGTTGAGCAACGAATTTTTTTCATTCTATTGACTATTAAAAGATATGGCAAGATATACCGGACCTACCACTAAAAAAGCCAGAGCCTTAGGCGAAATGATCTTTGGCTTTGACAAGAGTTTTGAGCGTAAAAAATATCGCCCGGGCCAGCATGGGAATTCAAAACGACGTCGTCAGAAATCAGAATACGCCCTTCAGCTGCTGGAAAAACAAAAAGCAAAATACACATACGGTGTGCTTGAGCGCCAGTTTAGAAATATTTTCGAAAAAGCAAGTTCTAAAAGTGGTGTTACAGGTACAGTGTTACTCCAATTATTAGAGTCACGTCTTGACAATACTATTTACCGGTTAGGAGTAGGCAGGACAAGAAGAGCAGCAAGGCAATTAGTATCACACAAGCATGTGCTTGTAAATGGTGAATTAGCCTACATTCCATCACATCAGCTTAGGCCGGGTGATGTAGTATCCGTAAGAGGAAAATCCCAACATATAGAAGTCATTTCAGACAACGTTGCTGCTAAAACAGACATACGTAAATTCCCCTGGTTAGAATGGAATCCAGACAGGATGGAAGGCAAGTTCCTTACCTATCCTGAACGCGATGATATTCCTGAGAAAATCAATGAACAATTGATCGTCGAGTTGTATTCTAAGTAACCATTTTTAGGGTTGACCACCGGACCTGCAATGTCCTTTGGTTAGTTATTGTATATAAATTATTCCACACGAAATCGTCTTTATGAGCATCCTGAATTTTCAAAAGCCGGATAAAATTTTACTCCAGAAAGCCACTGACTTTCATGGACAATTCGAATTTAAACCTCTTGAGCCTGGTTTTGGTCAAACGATCGGAAATTCCCTACGCCGTGTATTGCTTTCTTCATTGGAAGGATATGCTGTGTCTGCGATCCGTATTGCCGGCGTTGATCATGAATTCTCAAGCATACCTGGTGTTGTAGAAGATGTAGTCGATATCATCCTCAACATTAAGCAGATCAGGTTAAAAAGCACATTGAAAGGAGACAAGTCTAACGAACACCAGATATATATTACGATCAGCGGACAGGATGAATTCCGTGCTAAGGACATTGAAACAAAAACCAATGTTTTTAAAGTGATGAATCCTGAACTTCTGATTTGCCGCATGGAACCTTCCGTCAATCTTGAATTGGAAATGACCATCACAAAAGGAAGAGGTTACGTTCCTGCTGAAGATAACATGCCTGAAAATGCACCTATCGGTGTTATTCCGGTTGATGCTATTTATACCCCGATCAAAAAGGTTGCTTATCAGGTTTCAAATACCCGGGTAGGTCAACGGACAGACTACGAGAAGCTGAGCATTGAAGTTGAAACAGATGGTACCATTCATCCTGAAGAAGCTATCAAGGAAGCAAGCCGTATTATGATACAGCATCTGATGCTGATCACTGACGAGCATATTACTTTCGATGATAAAGTAGGCAAGGAAGATGGTATTGTGAACGAGCATATCCTGAGCATGCGCAAGCTGCTTAAGACTTCATTGGAAGATCTTGATCTTTCAGTCCGTGCTTATAATTGCCTCAAAGCAGCTAAGATCAATTCACTTGCTGAACTGGTACGTTTTGATACGCATGAATTATTGAAGTTCAGAAACTTTGGTAAAAAATCATTAGTGGAAATTGAAGAACTTCTTCAGATCAAGGGATTGACTTTCGGCATGGACTTGTCGAAGTACAAATTGGATGAAGACTAGTTTATATAGTTTATGAAGGTTATAAACTTTATAATCTTTATAAACATCATAAACCCATAAACATAATTGCAGTTACTGAGATGGCCTTTTGCCCGGTGCTGCGGAGACATTAAATTCATTTAACCAACATTAAACGGTCATGAGACACGGCAAGAAATTTAATCATCTGGGAAGGAAAGCGGGCCATCGCGCAGCTTTATTGATGAATCTTAGCTTAGCGCTTATCCAGCATAAGCGCATTTTCACCACTGTGGCGAAAGCAAAAGCTCTGAAAAAGTATATCGAACCTTTAATCACCAAAGGCAGAAGTAATACCACCCACAACCGGCGAACTGTTTTTGCATATCTCAGCAACAAAGAAGCAGTCACTGAATTGTTCTCAACCATAGCAACAAAAATCGGAGACAGACCAGGAGGATATACACGTGTCATCCGCACAGGATTCAGAAAAGGAGATGGCGCTGAAATGGCAATGATTGAGTTGGTAGATTTTAATGAACTCTATACAAACACGAAACGTCGCAGAAGTGAAAAATCAACTGCTACAGAAGCCACCAAAACACGCCGCACGCGTCGTGGTAAGGGTAAGGCAACTGGTGCTGCAGCTGCTGCTGCCCCAATTGCACCGGCAAAACCTGATGCGACCGAGGAAGAATAATAATCCTTGTTTAAAAAATAGAAAAAGGGCTGCGATTTATTTCGTAGCCCTTTTTTATTTTCTTTCACACTCTCTTCAGCCTTCGCCTTTTCTCCGGCCTTCGATTATATTTTTTCCTATATATTTGTGCCCCTGAATGTAAGGGTTATACACATGCGATCAGATTCTGGTGCACCATCAGCAATATTACTTTTAGAAGACGGAATGTATTTCGAAGGAAAGGCTGCTGGCAAACCCGGCACCGCAACCGGTGAGTTATGTTTCAACACCGGAATGACCGGATACCAGGAGATATTCACAGATCCTTCTTATTACGGCCAGATCCTCGTCACCACTCATGTTCACATTGGTAACTATGGAATCAAGAGCGGTGAAGTAGAAAGCAACCACATGCAGATCAATGCGCTGGTGTGCAAGACCTTCATAGATGAATACAGCCGGGCTCTGGCAGATCAGTCGATACAGTCCTTTTTCGAAAATGAAGGAAAGCTTTGCATTTATGGAGTGGATACAAGATCCATCGTACGCCATATCCGGAGCAAAGGAGCTATGAATGCGATCGTGTCAAATGAAATAACGGATCTTGACATTCTGAAACAAAAATTGAAGGCAGTACCTTCCATGGAAGGATTAGAACTTGCCTCCATAGTTTCCACCAAAACCTCTTATGAAGTTGGTGATCCCAATTCAAAATACCGGATCTCAGCACTGGATTATGGTATCAAGGCAAATATTCTCAAATGTCTTGTTGACCGCGGTTGTCATGTAAAAGTGTTTCCTGCAAAATCCTCGTTTGAAGAGCTTATGGCGTTTGCGCCGCATGGCATTTTCTTGTCCAATGGACCAGGCGATCCGGCTACTATGAACTACGCTATTAAAACGATCACAAAGCTAGTTGACTCGAACATTCCTCTCTTCGGGATATGTCTCGGACATCAGTTGCTGGCACTTTCGCAAGGGATACCTACATATAAAATGCATCATGGTCACCGTGGAATAAATCATCCTGTTCTAAATGTAGTAAGCGGTCTTTGTGAAATAACCACCCAGAACCACGGTTTCGGAGTTTCACCCGGAGAGATTGCAAAGTATAAGGATAAAGTAGATGTCACTCATGTCAACCTCAATGATCAAACGATAGAAGGCCTGAGTGTAAAGGGGAAACCGGCATTTTCTGTTCAGTATCATCCGGAATCTTCACCGGGCCCACATGATTCAAGATATTTATTTGACCAGTATATAGCGATGATTCAGTCGCTGAATTAAATTTTACATCACGATTTATTTTCAAAACGATGAGCGCTATAGTTGACATAATTGCAAGGGAAATTCTTGACAGCAGAGGCAACCCCACTGTAGAAGTAGAAGTCATCACAGAATCAGGTGTGGTAGGACGTGCAGCAGTGCCCTCCGGAGCATCCACCGGCAAGCATGAGGCGGTGGAGTTAAGAGATGGTGATCCGACCCGTTATCTCGGTAAGGGTGTCCTTGAAGCATGCAGAAATGTAGAAGAGAAGATTGCCGAACAGTTGATTGGAATGGACGTTTCTGAACAGTTGGAAATTGATCAGGCAATGATTGATCTCGATCCGAATCTTAATAAATCAGGAATAGGTGCCAATGCTATGTTAGGCGTCAGTCTTGCCGTTGCAAAAGCTGCAGCAGCAGAACATCATCAACCGTTTTTCAGGTACATCGGTGGTGTGAGTGCACATATTCTTCCGGTCCCGATGATGAATATTCTCAATGGCGGTTCGCATGCAGACAATAGTATCGACTTCCAGGAATTTATGATCATGCCTGTAGGCGCAGATCATTTCAGAGATGCACTGCGCATGGGTGCCGAAGTTTTCCATCACCTGAAGAAAGAGCTTCATGCAGCAGGTCATTCAACGAATGTAGGAGATGAAGGCGGATTTGCTCCGAATCTAAAATCCAATGAGGAAGCTATTGAAGTTGTATTAAAAGCTATAGAAAAAGCTGGATTTCGTCCCGGTGAAGACATTGTTATTGCCCTTGACGCAGCAGCTTCTGAATTTTATAATGCAGAGGATAAGACGTATGATTTTAAAAAATCTACAGGACAGAAAAAGTCCTCTGAGGAGATGGTAGCATACTGGGCATCATGGTGTAGTAAATATCCCATCTTTTCCATTGAAGATGGATTGGACGAAGATGATTGGGATGGATGGCATAAGCTGACTGCTACCTTAGGAGATAAAATCCAGCTTGTAGGCGATGATCTGTTCGTGACTAATGTAGAAAGACTGACCCTGGGCATTGAACGACAGAGCGCTAATAGCATCCTCATCAAGCTCAACCAGATAGGGACTTTATCAGAGACAATTGAAGCTGTTCAATTGGCTACACGAAATAGTTTCACATCCATCATTAGTCATAGAAGCGGCGAAACAGAAGATGTCACCATCGCAGATCTGGCTGTTGCGCTGAATACCGGACAAATCAAAACAGGATCCTTATCCAGGTCTGAAAGAGTGGCCAAATACAATCAACTATTACGTATTTGCGATGTTCTTGGAGACTCAGCTTTTTATCCCGGGCTGTCTTTGCTCAGTCGATAAAGGATTCGTTTTATAGTTATCTCATTCCTCCATTTAAGGTTTTTGCACTGGGTTGGCACGGCTATTGTATTACTGGAAATACCATTCCCATGGTTATTTTATCCCGTAGACATATCTGGCGGTCCCTTATACAAATTATAGTCCCTGAACCAGGGGGCGGGTTTGATATGGATAACTACGTATAGTCTATATTGGCCTGTCCCCCAATTTTCATCTCCCTACCTATGGTGATCTCAACCGTCAGGGAGACGCATGGTCATCAGCATCAGCTGATAACAAATTTCATTTTTATTCTCTATCTTTCGGGCTTTACAACAGGTCTCAACGATATGAAAAACTTAATTCATCTGCGGCTGGTGATTTCAAATTTAATTGCTGCCGGCTGGCTCAATAAGTATTCTGTCTCCTTTGGTTTATTTGTTATCTGGATGCTTTTTTTTGATAAGCATAATTTCTTTACACAATGGAGCCTCAAGAGTTCAGTGCATCAGTTAGAAAGTTCTATCGCAGAATACCAGGAACAACTCGCACGGGCTGAAACTGCACACCAGGACCTGATGAATAATAAAGAAAAATTTGCAAGGGAAAAATATCTCATGCACCGTCCCGATGAAGATGTCTTCATATTTCAATAACCGATAGTAGAATCATATTCCTTTTATGAGTGTATTAGTAGGAAAGGACAGCCGTGTTTTGGTGCAGGGCTTTACCGGAACAGAAGGAACATTTCATGCCGGCCAGATGATCGAATATGGTACCAATGTTGTAGGCGGTGTCACGCCGGGCAAAGGAGGCCAGCTCCATCTGGATCGCCCAGTGTTTAACACTGTAGCAGATGCGGTTAAAGAAACCCAGGCTAATGTTTCCATCATTTTTGTACCACCGGCTTTTGCACCGGATGCAATCCTGGAAGCAGCCGAATCAGGTATCAAAGTCATAGTCTGTATCACGGAAGGAATCCCTGTGCAGGATATGGTCAGAGTAAAATCCTATATTAATTCTTCTGGATCAAGGTTGATTGGGCCCAATTGCCCGGGAATTATCACCCCAGGCGAAGCGAAGATTGGTATTATGCCTGGCTTTATTCATAGACCCGGAACCATCGGTATTGTTTCAAGATCTGGCACATTAACGTATGAAGCTGTGGATCAGGTTACGAAAGCTGGCTTAGGCCAATCGACCTGTATCGGTATTGGAGGTGATCCTATTTGCGGAACCACAACCTTAGAAGCAGTCCGCTTACTTATGGAAGATCCGGGAACAGAAGGGATAATCATGATAGGGGAGATAGGTGGTTCAATGGAATCAGATGCTGCTTATTGGATAAAGGAACACGGCACAAAACCTGTAGTAGGATTCATAGCCGGAAAGACTGCTCCGAAAGGCAGGAAGATGGGACACGCAGGAGCTATCATAGGCGGAAAAGCCGATACTGCAGCAGCTAAGATGGAAATACTGGCTTCATGTGGTGTACACGTAGTGGAGTCACCTGCACAAATCGGGGCAACTATGGCAAAAGTCCTTCTCCGGAAATAATTCAAATCTATCTTTGCCAGTAAACATCCGAATCTTCATTAGCCTTTGTACATATGATCCAGCATCAGTTATTAGCAGGTAAAAGAGGTGTTATTTTTGGAGCACTTGACGAGCAATCTATTGCCTGGCATGTAGCAACACAATGCGTTGCTGAAGGTGCCCGTATAACTCTTACAAATGCTCCTGTAGCAATGCGTTTCGGCACCATTCAGAAATTAGGCGAGCAATTAAATGCGGAGGTAATTTCAGCAGATGCTACCTCCATCGAAGATTTGAAATCCCTGTTTGAAAAATCAGTGGACAGCCTCGGCGGTCCTCTTGATTTCGTATTACATTCCATCGGTATGTCATTGAATGTGCGGAAAGGAAAAACATATACGGACATCAATCATGAATGGATGCAAAAAACATTAGACATCAGCGCCATTTCATTTCACAAAATGATGCAGGTGCTATATCAAACAGACGCAATGGCTGAAGGCGGATCTATTTTAGCACTTACCTATATAGCGGCTCAGCGTGTGTTCCCTGATTATAGTGAAATGGCTGATGCAAAAGCTTTATTAGAATCATTTGCACGCAGCTTCGGATATCATTTTGGTGTGAAGAAACATGTACGTGTTAATACCATATCACAATCACCTACGCGGACCACTGCAGGGAGTGGTGTGAAAGGTTTTGATGATTTTTTCTCCTATGCAGATTCGATGGCGCCCCTGGGCAATGCAAGTGCCGATGATTGTGCACGATATTGCGCAATGCTCTTCTCCGATTATACAAAAGCTGTCACCATGCAAAACCTGTTTCACGATGGTGGCTTTAGCGCAATGGGAATAAATCCGGCAGTTTTGAACAAAGGATAGTTTATTATACCTTCCTTGCGTTATATCTTCCGGATGAATACTACGCTGCGAATTTTTACTTCTGTTATTTTCTTACACCTCTCCTTCTCAATCTCACTTGTAGGTCAGATCAGGGATCCTGGTCAGAATTCGTTGGGCTCATCTGAAATAAAGGACACGCTTGATTCCGGTATTTTACCGCTCGATACACCCGTTGTCATGAAATATGTATTGATAGCTGACCCGGATATCAGCTATTCTTTCAGGGATACATTTACCTGGGAAGATGTAAGGCACACTCCATTAAAATTCTATTATGCCCACCTGGGTAATTTAGGATCAGCAAGCCGTTCACTGGCGCCCTCATTCTCTCCGGTCATTGGTTTCTCTACAGGATGGGACCAGTATGACCCGTATTACCTGCAAGTCGACAGTTTCAGGTATTATAGCCAGGATGTACCTGTAGCCAAAATAAAGCATTCACAAGCGGGCCAGGATAAAACTTACCTGACACTGAATTTTGGAAGGTCCTTTGCAAAAGGGCTTAGTCTTAGTCTTACTTATAACCGGATGAACCAGGTTGGGCAATTTGGGCAACAGAATGATCGGACCGGTTTTGTCCAGAAAAACACTGCATTTGGAATAGGTATATGGCATGATTCTCCATCCGGCAAATATGATGCATTCTATAATTTTCTTTCCAATACTGCTGTCAGTGAAGAAAATGGTGGCATCCTTATACCTGAATTAATTGGTGATCCATTAGTGCCTGATCTGAACGTACCCGTATTTCTTCATAACGCATTGACTACACACAAACACAGGAGCTTTGATACAAAGCAAATATTTCACCTGATTAAAGATTCGTCAGCTCCCGGCTTTGATCTATGGTTGAACCTGAATTATTCAACCGGTCTTTATAAATATGCTGATGTTACGAACGATTCGGTGTCTGTATATTATGGAGATGCTTATCTTTTTGACCAAAGAGGCTTAAGGCAATTTACATTCGAAAAGGATGTTGAAACAAGTGCGGGAATTTCACTGCCCTTGGCATCAGCCAGGTCAATGATTCAATCGTCTCTGCGATACCGGTTTATTTCTTTTGAACAGGAACCCAGAGAAAGAAAAATAAAAGAACTTTTTTGGGATGCTTCAGGAAATTTTCAATGGATTAAAGCATTGGAATTGCATGCCAGGATGTCCATTGGGCTGGGCCAGGCAAATGGTTCTTTTTTATTCAGTGCTGAAGGAAAATTAAACACAGGATTGTTAGGGATATTTTCCGGGAACTGGTCCCTAATGGGAAGAAGACCATACATGATTGAGTCTTCATTCTTTGTTAACCAGGCATTGATCTATCAATTTAATTTTAATAATCCATTTACTAATGATGTGGGAGTTGAATGGGAGTGGGAAAAGCAAAATCTGAATGCAGGTATTCATTGGCTGGTGTATGACAATTATATTTATTTCGATATGATAAGACAACCCGCGCAACTCACCAGTTCATTTTCGTTAAGACGTTTATTTGTAAAAAAAGAATTCAATCTGCCATGGGCTGGATTGAAAGCAGATGTTATCTGGCAACCGGATGCTAAGGAAGAATTAGCGATTCCTGATTTGATGTATTCAGCAGGGATATTTGGCAGGATTAAATTATTCAAACAGAAAGTTACATTGATGCCGGGCCTGGATTTTACATATCATGATGGATATCACGGTGTAAGTTTTTTTCCGGTTACAGGCAGATACCATCTTACAAACGGATCACCCATACCGGATTATTTCAGAATGGATGCAGTACTGGGCATGAAAATCAGGTTCCTGAAAGCTTTTGTCAGAATGGATGATCTGGCAGGGTTGTGGAAGTCAAGGGTTTTATACGAGGCGGATTTTTATCCTCATTATCCCGGGTATTTCCGGATTGGAATTGAAGCCGGTTTTTTTAATTAAATCTGACTACTTTAGAATCCTTAAATTCATTTGTATGAAAAATACTTCATTATTTTTTATCACTTTTCTCACGTTGATAGTTATCAGTGCAACCTCATACGCACAGGGAGATAAAACTTTACGTCCAAGTCCGCCTGCTGAAGCATCCGGTATGATCGACAGCGTAAAGGTGACGATCAATTACTCATCTCCTTCAGTCAAAGGAAGGGGCATATGGGGAGGACTGGTCCCTTATAACCAGGTTTGGAGAACCGGAGCAAATGAAGCTACCATTTTTGAAACAAATAAAGATCTGACCATCAACGGACAAAAATTACCGGCCGGGAAATATGGTTTGTTTACTATTCCAGGAGAGAAGGTCTGGACAATCATTTTTAATTCTGTCTGGGACCAGTGGGGCGCTTTCAAATATGATTCAGGAAAAGATGTACTCAGGATAATCGCCCCATCTGAAACCAGTCGTGAATTTCATGAACACATGTTATTTGAGATCAAAGGTCATGATGTCATTCTATCCTGGGAAAATCTCCTGGTGAAATTTGAGGTGAAGGGATAAATAAAATCTATAAAGTATAGTTTGGAATAAGCTGATGACCGCGTTCAGCATAAAAATTATTTATATATAGCACGATTTCGTCAGGATCATCCATGATGGGCATAAGATCCAGGTCCTCGGGATTTACATTATGTTCTTTTTCAAGCATCACCTGGATGATCCAATCTTTTAGTCCTGACCAGAATGAACTCCCCACTAAAATAACGGGCACCGGAGTTATCTTTTTTGTTTGTATTAATGTCAGCACTTCAAACATTTCATCCATAGTTCCAAAGCCACCTGGCAAAACAACAAAGGCCTGCGCATATTTTACAAACATCACTTTGCGTACAAAGAAATACCTGTGACTTAAATTCTTGTCGTTATCAATGTACACATTGTGCGATTGTTCAAAAGGCAGATCGATATTCAATCCTACAGAGACACCTCCCTGGAGGCTTGCACCTTTGTTAGCTGCTTCCATAATGCCGGGCCCTCCTCCGGTAATAATTCCATAACCTGCATCTGTAAGTTTTTGAGCGATTTTGACAGCTGTCAGGTAATGGGTATTATCCGGTTTGGTACGGGCACTTCCAAAGATGGATATGCATGGACCAATCCTGTTCAGGGATTCGAAACCATCTACAAATTCGGCAATAACCTTAAACATCGTCCAGGCATTCTCACCTTTGATCTGGGTCCACTGCTTCATTAAGCGGGCAGGGGGAGGAGTTAATGCTTCGGACATAGATTTTTACTTTTCATTGGGTTATAAAACCTGGTTATTGCAGGGCTGACTAAAAGGCAGTTTAGTCCATAGAGGATTGATAATTGGCGAATTCCTGTTCAATATATTTTTGAAGATCGCGCAGATCACTAAATCGTGAAAGTACGTCCTTCATTTCCAGGATTGACGGTGTTGTAGGAAGTACAAATCTGTCAATATCCTGGGCAGAAATGGATTTCCCTCCCAATATAATCAATCGTTCCACAACATTCTTCAATTCCCTGATATTACCTGTCCAGGGGAGAGACTGCAGTTTTTTGATGGCTTTCACATCAAATGCTTTTTCAGGTATGCCATAATCTTTGCAAATCTCATTACAAAAATGCTGGATCAGCTGAGGAATATCATCTATGCGGTCTTTCAGCGGCGGCACATCTATAATGATGACCGCTAACCTGTGATACAGATCCTCTCTGAAGCGTCCTGTATCAATCAGCTTGCGCAAGTCTTTATTAGAGGCAGCTATCACCCTTACATCTACCCGGATTTGTTTTTCACCACCTACGCGGACAATTTTATTTTCCTGCAAAGCGCGGAGCACTTTGGCTTGTGCAGAAAGACTCATATCCCCGATCTCATCCAGGAATATGGTGCCTCCGTTAGCCAGTTCAAATTTTCCTGTACGTGTTTTGATCGCTGAAGTAAAAGCACCTTTCTCATGTCCGAACAATTCACTCTCAATGAGCTCTGAAGGGATGGCAGCACAATTCACTTCAATCAAGGGATGGTCGCACCGGTTACTCTTTTGGTGGATCCAATGTGCTACAAGCTCTTTGCCTGTACCGTTCTGACCCGTGATTAAAACCCTGGCTTCAGTGGGAGCTACCAACTCAATGGTTGACATGATCTGATTTATGCATTTTGATTGGCCGATGATGGGTTGAAATCTTGTATTGGAAACTTTACCCTGAAGTACTTTTCGCTCAGAGATGAGTTCAGATTTTTCCATGGCATTTCGAAGCGTTATCAGCAACCTATTGAGGTCAGGTGGTTTTGATATGAAATCAAAAGCTCCTTTTTTGACAGCTTCCACGGCGGTGTCTATGGAGGCGTGACCTGATATCATCACTACAGGCGTTTCACGGGCTAATTCCTGGATTTTGTCAAGAGCATCCATGCCATCCATTTTTGGCATTTTTATATCCAGGATGATGACGTCATACGGATTCTGTTTCACCTTGACCAGGCATTCCATCCCGTCAGCGGCCTCATCCACTTCGTATTTTTCAAATTCCAGGATATCTCTCAGCGTGTGCCGGATACTGCGTTCGTCATCGACGATAAGGACTCTTGACATTGCCATAGTTTGGTTAATGTTAAAATTTTGACATTAAAATATTTTATCAAAAATAGAACATTGATTACAAATTGTTTATAATTTATAAAAAATAATATATGAAGTAAGTAATCCCATATGTGTCAGTGGGTTATACATATAATCCTGCATAGAAATTGAAAATGCATGATTCAAACCCGATTTCAAACAGGGTTTTAACCGAAGAAAGCATTCGAATTTGGTAAAACAGGTCCGCTAATATGCTCCGTGAACTAAGATAGATTTGTCAAAACCATGAAGGCCATTAATCCCATACCAGTTTCTAGTGCGGCTTCATCAATGTTGAAACGGTTAGAATGTACAGGGAAATTAAGCTTCTCATCCTTCCAGCCTGTCCCCAGCCTGTAAAAAGTCCCGGGAGCTTCAAGTGTATAAAACGCAAAATCTTCTGAGCTCATGCGACGCGGTAGCTCATGCACCTTATCGTCTCCAAGGTATTGAACTGCTGCCTGCTGACACATAGTTGTGATCTTGTCATTATTCTTGAGACTGGGATAACCTGTGACTATATTGATCTCAGCAGTTGCTCCTGAAGCTTTGCAAGTATGTTCTACAAAGTCCCTGATCAGTTGATGAGCCCTGAATCTCCAGGTTTCATCCATGGCCCGTAATGTGCCTTCAAGCTGAACTGTATCCGGAATAATATTAGTCGCTCCTCCATTCGAATAAAAGCGTCCTATGGTCAATACGGCAGGGGACAGGGGATCAATATTCCTGCTGATCACTTCCTGTAAACCAACTACCAGCCTGGATGCAATCAGGATGGGATCAATGCAAAGATGAGGTGTTGCAGCATGGCCGCCTTTTCCTTTGACGGTGAGATATATCTCATCTGCCGAAGCCATATAAAGACCGTTTTTAAACCCCACGTGACCCGCAGGCAAAGCAGGATAAACATGTTGGCCAATGATCCATTCAGGTGGGATAGGTTTCATAAGACCTTCACGAAGCATGATGGATGCTCCTCCCGGCAGTTTTTCTTCCCCGGGTTGAAATATCAGCCTTACCTCTCCTTTCAGGTACCCCCTGTTTTTTTGCAAAATGGCTGCAACACCCAACAGAGAACTTGTGTGGACATCATGACCGCAGGCATGCATGACACCGTCATGAACCGAACGGAAGGGAATATCATTTTCCTCCTGTATCGGTAATGCATCCATATCAGCACGAAGCATGACCATAGGTCCATCATGTCCACCTTTAATGGAAGCGACAATTCCGTGACCTGCCCAACCATCACTGTAGGGTATATCATGCTGAGATAAAAAATCTTTGACTTTTAAAGCAGTTCTTGATTCCCTGAATGAGAGTTCAGGATAGGTATGCAAGTCTCTTCTGATCCTGACGACGACAGGAAGCAACTGGCTCGCATCTTCTTTGACAATGGAAATGATTTCTTTATCCATAGTTCAGTGGTGGTTGGCCGATTTTGGCCATTTGAGAGAAAAGAATAGACACATCGGTAGTCCAGTGATAATCCCTTGCATAAACATAATGAATGTGTTCGAGGCGGAGTTGAATCTTATCATCATGATCCGGGTAAACAGGACTCAATATGCCATGAGGAAGAGGAGGTAATGCAGATTTCAGAAGATCATCCGGATGATAAGAAATCCATGTCTTTTTTCCAGAAAGCACACGGAATATATTTGAAAAAAAATATTTTTTCGGATGAATAAAAAATAACAACAAGGGAGATGTGCACAGAAATAATAAGGAAACAAGAATATCAAAAATGCGTTTACCACGCAAGGAAGCGGGATGGGACAGATTAAAATGAATTCTTATGGCGTAGGATTCTCCTTCGGTATCACGGTTCATACTTCCTACAATATTCATCGTTGTCGATGCAGCTAACATGTATCTCAGGCCCGGACCCAGGTGAGTCATATTGTTTGTAAATTTTGAGAAGGGAACATCTTGTGCTGAGAAAATAATTTCACTCACCTTATGCACCCTGACGATATCTTCCAGTTTTGAAAGCTGCCCTAATGAATCAGCTGTTTTATTCCCATTTTCTTCAAACGGGGAAACCGTTCCTACGATTTCAATATGATCACGTGACCGGTTGATCAATTCTTTTATTCTGTTTGTTTCATCAGGACCTGCTACGATGATGGCTTTCCGGTCAAGACGTTGATTTTCATTTTTTAATGCTGTTTTCCAGGGATAAACTTTGCTTCGTGTCAACCACATCAAGAAGAGATAGAAGATCAATCCCATCAAAATAACCATCCTTGATGTCCTGAGATCTGCAGGCAAAACAGCATAGATCACAAGGATGACAAGTGCTGCCCATCCGAATCCAAGCCACGAAGACCGTGAAGTAAGTGGCCTGTCATAAGCACCGTTCAAAAACATAACGATGCCTCCTGTGATAGCATACAACGGAATATTGAAAAAATAGAAAGAATGTTCAAAATAACCTCGTTGTCCAAAATAATATCGCTCCCATATTTTGCTGACGATGTAAAATGAAGTTACCAGCAGGAGAATATCCAGCACCAAAGGCCACCATTTTTCTGCAGATCCTTTGAGGAATCTCACGAGGCCATGGAAATAAATAGCCAACCTGATGAGTTGCTTTTGCCCTTTGAATTCAGGATGCTTTTTTGTAAATATGAGCATAGCCTGGTAAAACGTAAGAATATAATTCAAGGAAGATTTGCTGGTGGATTCCCCTTTATAATGAATGATGCTGGTAGATGGCAAATAATAAATAGGGTATCCTGCTTTTGTAATTTTATAAGAGAGATCAATATCCTCCCCGTACATGAAATAATCTTCATCAAGAAAACCTGTACTATCTAATGTTTTTTTTCTGATAAACATAAAAGCACCTGTCAGGACTTCAATCTTGGCGGTTTCATGCTCTCCGATGTGGCCCTGGTAATAGCTGTTTAGTTTTGCAGAACGAGGAAAAAGTTTATACAGGCCTGACATTTTCATAAATGATGCAGTCAATGTAGGTAACCCTCGTTTTGATTCGGGAAGAAATGTTCCACTGCCATCGAGCATACGTACTCCTACAGCACCCGCATCAGGATGTAGATCCATGAATTTAAGACAGGTCGTAAAAGTATCTTCAGAAACAATGGTATCGGGATTTAAGAGAACCACATATTCTCCTTCGCTTACAGCCAATGCCTGGTTATTTGCTTTTGCAAATCCTCTATTATCTGTATTGGCTATCAGTCGTACTTCCGGAAAATGTTCAAGTACTAATTGTGGTGTGCGGTCGACAGAAGAATTGTCAACCACAATAATTTCTCCGTCAATATCTTTCATCGCCTGCTGAACAGAGCGAAGACAGTTATCTAAAAATGGATATACATTGTAACTGACGATAATGACGGAAAGTCTCAACAGGCTAAGATGTTATGTACTTTCAGTCAATTCGATATTTGTCCTGGCTACGATAGAACGTCCCAGTGTAACACCATCAGCATATTCGAGCTCACCACCGAACGCAACCCCTCTGGCAATGATGCTGATCCGGACGGGATTATTTTTAAGGAGCTTCGTCAAATAGAAAATAGTGGTTTCGCCTTCTATCGTAGGACTGATTGCCATGATCAGTTCAGATACTCCCTGGTTTTCAATTCTTTCGAGGAGACTTTCAATATGCAGATCCTGCGGTCCCACACCATCGATCGGAGAGATAATCCCCCCAAGCACGTGATACAAGCCATGATACTGTCCAGTATCTTCTATCGCCATGACATCGCGTTCAGATTCAACTACGCAGATCATATTTTTTTGCCGTGACCTGTCAGCACAAATACTGCACATCTCTGTATCGGCAAGATTGTGACAGGTCTTACAATTTTGAATATTCATCTTTATACCTTCCAATCCTTCCATTAGCTCGGGTAGGAGAGTGGTTTTATTTTTCAAAAGAAATAATGCAATCCGCAGCGCGCTTTTACGACCTATTCCTGGCAGCTGGCCTATCGTACGAATCGCATATTCAAGATGTCGGGAGGAATATTGTGTCATATAAATTCAATTAGATAAAGAGCTGATCCTGTTTCATTTTGTATTACACGAGCATCGCAACAGGATTTTCCAATAGTTGCTTAAACGTTTGAAGAAATTTTGCTCCTGTAGCGCCATCCACAACCCTGTGGTCACATGACATCGTCACTTTCATCACATTCGATGAACTAACTTTGCCATCCACCATATGTAATTCCTGGGCAATGGTCCCAATAGCCAAAATAGCAGCATCCGGTGGATTAATAATAGCTGTGAATTCATCAATTCCAAACATGCCCAGGTTAGAAACGGTAAATGTATTCCCCTGCATCTCCTGTACCTGTAATTTTTTCTGCCTGGCTTTATCTGCGAGTGTATTTATCTGAGTATTCATTTCATTCAGGCCCATCTGATCCGCACCAAAAAGTACCGGTACGAGCAGGCCGTCTTCTACGGCAACCGCAACTCCGATATTAATATCCTGATTGACCCTGATCTTATCTCCTAACCATGAAGAATTGATAGCGGGATGCATGCGAAGTGCAACAGCACAACCCTTGATTACAAAATCATTTATGGATATTTTCAACCCGGATTGTTCATTGATGAGTTTCCTTGCCTCCATTGTTTTATCCATCGTGATCTTAATCGTCAGATAAAAATGAGGTGCGGAGAATTTACTTTCTACCAGCCTGCGGGCAATGGTTTTTCGCATTTGAGAAAGTGGGAATTCACCATATTGTGGAGTGGAAGGTCCATTTGATTTTACAGCCTGGGTCTTGCTATTCAATACAAAATTTTCTACATCTCTTTTGATGATCCGGCCTCCATCACCTGATCCTTTCAATGAGGCGATATCTATTCCTGCATCAGCAGCTATAGTTTTGGCAAGAGGAGAAGATTTTATTCTTGACTCATTGCCTGGTGTAGCTTCAGGTTTTGAGGATTCAGTTTCTTTTGAAGTTGGAGAAGGTTGGGTTTTAGTTTCTTCCTGTTTGGATTCAGGTTTCACGGGAGTGGATTCGGAAGCCGCTGTTTCTTTTTCTGTAGACTCTTCTTCTTTTTTTTCTGGTTCTTCTTCTTTCTTTGCCGGCGGAGTTTTTTCTGATGATTCACTTTTTGGTGCTGAACTAAGCAGGCTTTTATAATCCTCGTCCTTTGCTCCGATAACAGCTAAAATTTCATTTACAGGTACAGGGCCCTTTTCAACACTTATATAAAGTAAATATCCTTCATTAAAGCTTTCCAGTTCCATGGTGGCTTTGTCGGTTTCCACTTCAGCAAGTATATCACCGGGGGAGACTTTATCGCCAACCTTTTTGAGCCATGCCACGATATTTCCCTCTTCCATGGTATCGCTCAGCCTGGGCATTCGGATTATTTCAGCCATTTTAAATGTCGATTTTGTAAGATGAGGTAAATTTAGCTATATAGAATTTAGAAAATGAAGATAGCTCTCCTAAAAAGTCAAAAGCCCCTGATCACAATTGAACAGGAGCTTTTGATTAAATAAAAAAATCTATCTCAAATAACCCTATGCGATATTAAAAGACTAATAACCGGAATTCCTGTTGCCTGAGTATTTAGACCCTGGTCTTGCAGAACCAGGAGTATTTTCTCCTGCTTCAGGGCCTGCTGGCCGTGACATTTCGGTATCAGTCGGTTGTGCTACGTGAAACTCTACGCGGCGATTAACGTAATGTTCATACTCTTGAATATTGTTCACGCTGTGATTATCTGGTAAGCCGTTTACAATCGGAGATGTTTCACCGCCATAAGTCAGGACAAACCGGCTCCTTGGTAAGTTATAGTTAGCCACCAGGTAATTTATTGCTGCATTTGCCCTGTTGTAAGAAAGGACATTATTATAATCATCTGAACTTCTATTGTCCGTATACCCATGTGCAACGACTTTCATGTCAGGATGTGAATTCATGACTGTGGCAACCTGATGTAAAGCACCATAGAATTCTGGTTTTACATAATATTTATCAAGGTCAAAATGGATCATAGGAAGGAACCAGTTTAAATTTCCACTCATGGCTGCACCTCTTGTATTGATAAGGTCCACCACCTGGTCTTCTGTCATGTATTTTTCAGGTACCTGGGCAACGCCTTCATTATTTACCTCGAATCCGGGTGGTGAGTATGGCTCCTGATCTTTACAATCGGCAATATTGTCACCGTCACTATCCAGGGTAACACCTCTTGTGTCTACAGGGCATCCTGCAGGAGTGTTTACTTCCTGGTCAGTCATATCAATCACTCCATCACCATCGCTATCGGTAAGGTCGAACTTAGGCCTTTGCTTGAGTTCGGCAACATCCGTGAACGGTCCATTTAATGGATTCACCCAATAGAGTGGTTCAACTCTCTTTTCAAATGAACCCAAATTAATACCTAAGCGAACTGAGGTGTAATGTGGTACATCCTTACTGTTTGACTCGTCTACATTTGACCTGTCTTCAAATCCATCCAGAAGGTCATTATCGCTGATCATGACACGGTGTTCAAGACTAAGGTTAATCCTTTTTGAAAGCTTCTTGGTGAGTCCCACGCCAAAATTAAAATGCGGAATGACAGTTTTGTAATCACCGAGAAATGTGATGACATCCTGTTCTACACCACCTTTGGTTTCAAAATCACCATCCAAAAGATCTTTTAAGTTCTTCCTGGAATCATTTCTTCCTTTCTTCGTGGTAAGATCAAGACCGGCTGATACACCGGAAAAATCATAGAGCTGATCTCCGTTAAGCAGATCCACATAGGTTTTGGGAAGATCTATCCCAAGTCCAACCACTGCGTATAAATTCCATTTGTTAGAAGGATTGTGGAAAAGTACATTCCCAATATTCAAAATCCCTTCAAAGGAAAATGCCAGAATATTGGCTTTATAATTCCTGTGGATATTATCCGTGTTTGTGGTGATGTCTGTATAATTAGCCAGTAAGGGCTCATCATTAATACTCTGGGCGTAAGTTCTTTCTACACCGAGAAAATTGAAACTTCTGGCATCATACCCCTTTGAGGATTGATATGTACCATCTAAACGGAAGGAAAGGGTATAGTTGATCGCTTTTCTTAAGTGAAGTCCAAAAGCATAGCCAGCAGGAAAAGGAGCTTCTACATCTCCTGATACAAAAGCCGGACCCGCGTGAATTCCCAATTCCCACATGTTTTTGGGTTTGGCGGGAAAAACGGATTGACCGGTTCGCCACATTTTATTTTGTTCGGGATTGGAAGTCATCTCATCTTCGATGACAGGGGGTGCAAATATGGCGTTCGGTTCCTGTGCTTTAACATTCAGAGTTAAGAGAAAAGGGAGACTAGACAGCAGGACGTACAATAGTCGTGTCATAGGGTTAGGATTTATTGAAAATGAATTACTTGAGTAAGGCAAAAATATTCTTTTTTTAATAGAAATACAATTATTTAAGTATTGTTTACTAAAGGAGAATATAATGTGGAATTAACATAAATCAAGCCAAATTTTTTTTAACATATTAATTTTTATTTTAATATATTTACCTTATGATAGCGCATTGGTTTATTCCCGACGAAAAATCCGCCTTACGACCAGACCGGTTAAGTAAAGGTTCTTTGTGGCACAAAGTCAAATTTATCCACGACCAGGATCAGAAATGTACGGCTGAAGATCTGGTCATCCTAAGTCTTGACCGGCATGTTTCACAACGTATCAAAAAGAATCTTTATCAATTCAGCGCCACACCCGGACAAGCACTTAATATTGTTGATTGTGGGAATTTGATTCAAAACCAACCAGATTCGATAATCCCACTCCTACAGGAAATTACAGAGAGCGGAGCGGTTTCATTACTCCTGGGTGCTCCCCATGGCTTCATGAGGCACCAGGTAAATGGTATGAGAATGGCTAGCATCATCCGGGAATCCAATCTTGATGACGATATCCATCTAAGAACTGACGGCCCGGGACCCCTTTTTCAATATATAGGAACACAAAGACATCTGGTCACGGAATCTCATCTCAGGGTTGAAGGACACCTTAGATTAAGTGATTTAAGAGAAGATATAAGCCTTGCCGAACCCTGCATTCGTGATTCTACAGCTATGTTATATCATTGCGATAGTCTCAGTGCTTCTGAGGCAGGTTATCTCACAGGTATGTCAGGAAGTGGTCTGTCCATCATGGAGGCATGCCAGCTATTCAGGTATGCTGGGGCCGCTCAATCCCTTACATCGGTAGGTGTATATGGATACAACACGGAAGCGGATGAATCCGGGTTAATGGCAAATGCCTTAGCTCAAATGATCTGGTATATGCTTGAAGGTTCTACATTACGCGAGGATCCAGCCAAAAGCAGCTTAACACAATATGTAGTTCAGACAAAAGATAATGAGCATACGCTTTTGTTTTATAAAAGCGAGATTTCCGGAAGATGGTGGGTTGAGAATAAATCCGGTGCTAAAGTTCCCTGCTCGTATATGGACTATCGCAAGTCGTGTGAAGAAGATTACAGCGAGTTGATAATACGAACAGTGCTTGGTTAATTCAGTCTTCCAGTATTTTTTCCATCTGCATCGATCTTGAGCCTTTTAGCAACAGAGTTTTTCCTTTGCATTTCTCCCAGTTCCATTCGGATCGTACATCATCAATGCTCTCAGCTATGATAAAATCAGGAAATAGATTTTGTTCGTTATGCATAGCAGATTTAAATGCATTGCCTACCAGCACCGCATTTTGAAAACCAAGTTCACTGATGACATTTAATATGCGTCGGTGTGCTGCATCGCTTTCCTGTCCTAACTCTTTCATGTCGCCGAGTAGTATCCATCCATCAGGATATTGTTGAGCAAATGCACGTAGTGCTAATTCCATGCTTGATGGATTTGCATTATAGGCATCCTTTATGATCCTGCATCCCCGATGTGAAATCGTTTCAGACCTGTTAGCACCCGGAATGAAAGAAGAAAGGCTTACCGCAATTTTTTCAATAGGCACATTGAAATGTTTTGCTATGGTGTATGCCGCCAGTACATTGGAGGCATTGTAAAAGCCAAACATTTGGGAATGGATAATCACTTCATGATCTGTATCCTGAATAGTGAACCCATCATGCTCAACAGAAGCAATGTATTCAAATGCAATATCAGGAGATGACGAAAGATCAAATCCATACGTAGTATTATATAAAATATTTTCTCCTGTTTTTTTTAAACGGGCATCATCAATATTTACAAAAGCATGTCCGCCATGGATATTTAAATATTCGAAGAGCTCCCCTTTTGCTTTTTGCACACCTTCGATCGAGCCAAATCCTTCAAGATGTGCATTGCCGATATTGGTAATGATACCGTGTGTAGGCATAGCAATTTTACAAAGGGCTTCTATCTCACCCATGTGATTTGCGCCCATTTCACAGACGATGATTTCTGTATCGAGGGATGCAGAGAGCAATGTAAGCGGAACACCGATGTGATTATTCAGATTGCCTGCAGTAGAATGCACCTTATATTTTTCTTTCAGTGCACAGGTGATGAGTTCTTTAGTGGTAGTCTTGCCATTACTACCCGTTATAGAGATGAGTGGGATATTTAATTGAGTTCGATGAAAACGTGCGAGCGATTGAAGAGCTACTAAAGTGTCAGGCACGTAAAAATATTCCGGTCCTTCAAGAGAAGGGTCTGAGACAACTGCTAATGCAGCTCCAAGCCTGAGTGCTTCAGGTGCAAAAGCATTTCCATCAAAGTTTGATCCCTGAAGGGCAAAAAACAGACAGCCTAGTTTTATTTTCCTGGTGTCTGTACAGATTTCAGGATGTTGCAGGTATAGTGTATATAAGGCATCTGTCTCCATCATAATAGAAAGGAAAGTTTGCAAATAAAAGCATTAAAAAACAAAACGCCTTCACGGGATGTGAAGGCGTTTTACATTTTTATCTTTTCCGGAGCGTTACTTATATCTCCTTGATGTTTTTGCTTTTTTTCCTCCGTAATCCAGACCGCCTATTTCGCCACCTGGTTCAGAACCTCCTACGCGGTGCATAGCGCATCGAAAACCGATGGTGCGGTCACCTGAAGTCTGGTTTTTAAATCTGCGGGCAGCAGGTGAAAGCCAGTATAAACGATCAGCCCATGAGCCACCTTTTACGACGCGTGAACTGTCATTGATAAGAGTAGATTCTCCGTAAGAATAGTATACAGATTCATTATCATCATCCCTGTAATCCATTACATTACCTTTCTGATAGTTTTCCCGGAGTGAAGCAACAGAATCAGAAACAAGCTGATACCTGATCTTTCCAAGACTATCTTTTTCGACCACGTGTCCATCTTCATCCACAATTCTCTCTTTGAATATATTTCCTCTGAAAGGATTCAGGTCCTGGTTCTCTACATCTCTTAATGTGGAGCTTGTCATGGGTCGATAAAGATCAAGTGTCCATTCACTCACATTGCCTGCCATGTTATACAAACCAAAGTCATTTGGAAAGAAAGACCTTATAGGCGAAGGAAATGGAGCATTGTCATTTGGTTTGCCTGCAGTTCCCATATAATTTCCTCTGGCTTCTTTAAAATTAGCCAGCATTTCACCCTGGTGGCGGTCATGTATTTTATAACGTGCTGTATTTCCATCCCATGGATAAATCCTTCGGTCAGAGATCAATTCATCCTTTTTGGAAAGATTATTTCCCTGGAGTGCCAAAGCTGCATATTCCCATTCTGCTTCGGTTGGAAGCCTGTAAGCAGGCAATAAAATTCCATCTTCAAATCGAACCGGCCGCTCGCCCCCGGTCTTCAGGTCAGGAAGATTTTTCTTTACACTGCCCTGGTATTTGCCAAATAAGTATGCTTCAGTATTGAAGTTATCAGAATCTTTCTGATCTACACTCAGGTTTAAAACACCCTTTTCTACCAGGAGCATTTCATTTACTCGGTCTGTACGCCACTCACAAAATTTATTTGCCTGATCCCACGTAACACCCACTACCGGATAGTCTGCATAGCTTGGATGCCGAAAATATGTTTCGACAAGTGGTTCATTGAATGCTAATTCCTCTCTCCACACCAGGGTATCAGGCAGGATGCTCAATATTTCCTGGGGATAAGATTCTCCCAGGACCCTTCTGGTCCAATATTCAAATTCACGGTAATGCGAATTTGAAACTTCAGTTTCATCCATCAGGAAGGAAGAGATAGTGATTCTCCTGGGGACATTATCCCAGGTGTATGTTACGTCCTGATCGGTGAGCCCCATGGTAAAGGTTCCCCCTTCGATAGGAACCAGACCCGGTCCTATCTCCATGTCTCCATGCGTTCCTTTCTCAAATCCTCCCCACTCCTGGTCGTTATATTTCCAACCGGTGACGGAAGAACGCTCTGATTTTTTACAAGACGTAAACCCGAATATCAAAAGGGCGCTTGTTCCTATTAAAAGAAATCTTTTCATTCTGAACTGACCATTATTGTTAAAAGAGGGACAAATATACATTTTCTGAAACGTAACCTGATTAGAATTATTGCAGGATTAAATGTCATTTGACAGGGCAATTATTGTGCCCCATACCCATCTGAGATCATCGAAAAATGTTAAGACAGTCATTGTATCTGGATTCGGTGTCACCATCATCCAGCACATATACAATTCCTATCTCATGCGTACCTCCGCTTAAAGGGAAGCCTGAAACGGTGTAATCAAAGCTATACCCAATCTTCAATTGGTTGGTTTTGAAACCAATAGAGCCAATGAGGGCTTCAGAATTGCCAGACGAAAGACGATAATGGATACCAAGATTCAGGATTTCTGAATCCAGTGTGATCCCTCCGTTGATCTGGCTGAAAGGGCCTTGTTGAACGACGATAACAGAAGGAGAAACAGCCATTTTAAAAGTCTGACGAAAGAGATGGGTAAATACTGGCCATGCCCCACCAGCATGAAATGTCCAGCGCATTGGTATCCGGGGGGAAAGTTCAGAATTGATAGCCAGGAAATCGGGATCCGGTCTGTTAATGTGCCTTACGGATAAACCTGAATACACTGAGCCTCCATAGGCAATCAGCCCGACGCCGAGATCAGGGTAGACAACTTTATTTTTTTCAGGAGCTGTTTCTTCTGTTGGAAAAGGGATGCCTCCCGGACTGATCGTGCCTGCATAATCATCAATCTGATCTCCAAACACTAATTGATTCCAGTTCAGGGTAGACTGTACAACGCCTGCTTCAATCCCCATTTTAATTGAAATTTGTCTTGTCAAATTGGTTTTGTAAGAGAAAATCCCTGCCGCCTTGATTGTCTTGAGGATCCCGTCGCCGGCATCGTCGGATAATAACCAGAAGCCAAGACCACCTTTAACACGTGGAAAGAACTGGTCATAAGATAAAGCATAAGTTCTGTAGGCGTTATTAAAACCGGGATATTGATTTCTGTAATTGGCAGAAAAGCGTGGATCCTCTGTCAGGCCGGTGAGGGCAGGATTAAGCTGGAGCGGTGATAAATAGAATTGCGAAAAAACCGGATCCTGCGCTTTCAGCGTAATACTAAAAACACTGATGTAGTAAAAAATAATAAATATTGAAAAAGTCTTCTGCACGTCTAAATAGCAGTTATGATTTGGAATTAACAGAATGCTTGGAACTGTTATTTCAATGAATGATTGCAATAATAACGCTTTTCATCAAGTAAGCCGGGGCAGGAGCTCATGCAATAAATAGCGTAGAATTGTCATTTGTGTTATCTTTTCAGTATAAAAAATAGTGAGAATGGCTGGCAATAGATCATTCTCATTAACGTTTTTATAACGAATTTATCTTCCTTTCCAATCAGGTCACATTGTATGATTAGAATTTACTTGTTTGTTTTTTTAATTGGATTGATCAGATTCAATATTCTTGAAGCCCAACCTTCAGGACCAGGATTCAAGGAGACATCAATACTTTCCACGGGGATTATTCACAGGGTGTCTGTATCACAGACAGGAGTCTATAAATTAGATTATACATTCATCAAAGACAAACTGAAGATTGAACCCGGAACTCTCAATCCAGGTAAGATAGCCATCTATGGTAATGGGAATGGAAGAGTTCCGCAATGGAATGGAGCGGATCGAATTGATGATCTTGAAGAAACTGCAACTTTTGCTGTGGGTTTGGAAGATGGAAAGTTTGACCAGGGCGATTATTTATTATGGTATGCTGAAGGTGCTGACCGGTGGAGATATGATCCTGCAGCAAGGATATATCATATGGACAAGAATATCTATGATGAACTAAATCATTACTATATCATCATAAATAGTGTTACCAGAACTTCGATGGGTTCAAGAGCTGATGGTTCTGCAGGTCAATATGAATCAAATGCTTCATTGACATTCCAGCGACTTGAAGAAGAAAAAGTAAATCTCCTGGGACGTTACAGGCCGCCAGGTTCAGGTCAGGAATGGTATGGCGATGAATTGGCAGTGATCAATGAAATAGATTATTCTAATGAATTTGATCTTACTGATATTATTCCTGCGGATACTTTTTACTATAAAGTGAGATTTGCTGCACGTGCCGCAAGTGCATCCAGGTTTTATTTTTACTTCAATCAGCATGAATTCAGCAGGAGCTTAGGAAGTGTAACTCTGGGAGATTTCGAAGCATCATTCGCTAATGACGCAATTATGCAGGGCTCCTTCAAGCCCACTGATGCCATCAATAAAATTTTGATAAAATATCCCACTGCTAACGGAATTGATTCCCGCGCATGGATAGATTATATAGAAATCAATACCTGGAAACAAAATAAGTATGCTTCAGGTAAGCCTCTTTTCATCCGTGATCCCAGATCAAATTTTCTGGGAACACCGAAATATATTGTTTCCGGTATTCCTGCCAATGGAATGATATGGGACGTCTCGGATCCACTTAAACCGATGGTGCAACAATTTGAAACTAACGGAAGCCAGGGTTCATTTTCTGTTTCGCAAACTTCAGGATTACCTAGCCAATTCATTGTATTCGATCCATCAAAAGATGTATTGAATCCGGATTATGAGAGAGTGGTGAAGAATCAAAATCTGCATAGCCTTCAAATTGCTGATTTGATCATCGTATACTATGATGAGTTTGCAGATGCTGCTGAAAAGCTTGCAGAACATCGTAGCACGCATGATCAGCTTGAAGTAGTAACTGTTCCTGTAAGCCAGGTATTCGAAGAATTTAGTGGTGGCTCTATAGATCCCTCTGCAATTCGTGATTTTGCAAGAATGATGTATAAACGGGATGTTGCATTCAGATATTTATTATTGTTTGGTGATGCGACCTATGATTACCAGGGTAGGTTCGCGGAATTACCACGTCACAATTTTGTTCCTGCTTTTGAAACAGAAGAATCGCTTGATCCGATCCGATCGTTTCCGACTGATGATTATTTCGGCCTTCTCGATGACAATGAAGCAGAGGAAGAAACCACACTTAAAGGAGCGGTTGATATTGCCATTGGACGGATACCCTCTGATACTCCGGAAGAAGCAATGGCAGTGGTAGATAAGATTATTCATTACGATACTTCTCCCTCAACATTAAATGACTGGAGACAGAGAGTAGTCATGGTAGCAGATGATGAGGACAGCAATACGCACCTCGCGCAGGCGGATGGATTAGCTAATCAAAATAGCGTAGCCCACCCTGAATTAAATATGAATAAGATTTACCTGGATGCCTTTCCACAGGAAGCTACACCAGGTGGAGACAGATATCCCGGAGTGAATGAAGCTATTGATCTGAACATGAGGAAAGGTGCTCTGACAGTAACTTATTTGGGCCACGGGGGGCAAAATGGCTGGTCACAGGAACGTGTTCTGGGCATTAACCAGGCACAATCCTATAATAACCTGGACAACATGCCTCTATTTATTACTGCTACCTGTTCATTCGCCGGTTATGATGAACCCAGCTTCAAAACAGCAGGAGAATATTTATTATCGAATCCTAATGGTGGAGCAATCGCATTGATGACAACGGTCAGGGCTGTATATTCAGGAAGCAATGAACGTTTGACCAAAGCAGTTTTGGAACAATTATATAATCCTGATGCACCCGGAGAATATACAGGCATGGGAGAAGTATTGAGAAGATCAAAGAATACAAGCATAGATTCTGTAGACATTAATGCAAGGAAATTTACTTTGCTGGGAGATCCATCAGGCAAGCTTGTAATCCCGCAATATCATATTGCCGTTACAGAAATTGATGGCAATCCTGTTGGCGGTTCCCAGGACACACTAAGTGCACTTGAAAAAGCAAATGTATCCGGTGTAGTACTGGATGATCAGGGGAATGTTTTAAACAATTTTAACGGAGAGTTATCCCTTACGGTTTTTGATAAAGTTCAAATCAGGAAAACACTTGCGAATGATGAGAAAAGCATGGTCAGAAGCTTTACTACGCAGAACAGGCAATTATTCAAAGGTAAAGCAACCATAACTGACGGACATTGGACGATTGAATTTGTATTGCCAAAGGATATCGATTTTTCGTATGGACCAGGCAAATTCAGCTTTTATGCACAGGATGGTACTACCGATGCCAGTGGATATTTTTCATCCTTTATAATTGGTGGGGTTTCGTCGGAAGGATTGTCGGATGATCAGCCTCCTGTGATTGATCTTTTCATGAATGATGCACATTTTGTTTCAGGTGGCATTACAGATTCAAATCCATACATCTATGCAGAGCTCATGGATGATTTTGGAATAAATGTTTCAGGAACCGGTGTGGGTCATGATATTGAAGCCATACTTGATGGGGATAATAAGAATAGTTTAATTCTTAATGATTTCTATGTTGCGGCTTTGGATGATTATAAAAAAGGGATTGTCCGTTATCCGATGAGCAATCTTAAATCGGGTAAGCATACGCTGAAAATCACTGCCTGGGATCTGGCTAATAATCCGGGTGAGGCCTACATTGAATTTGTAGTAGTTGACGAACCTGGGCCTATTCTGCTAAACGTGTTGAATTATCCCAACCCCTTGTATGATTTCACACGCTTTCAGTTTGAGCATAACAGACCTGGTGTCCCCATGGACATACGGCTCAACATATATACGTTAACCGGCCAGCTTATAAAAACCATTGAAAGAGAGGACTTTATTGCTGACGGATACAGGGTTGATGACCTTACCTGGGATGGATTGTCAGATAATAACGGACAGGTAGCAAAAGGTCTCTATGTATATAAAATAAAAGTAACTTTTAACGTTAATGGGACGACGGAAAACGCTGAAAGCAAGGCCGGAAAGCTGGTCATTCTCCGTTGAACCTTTTAAATTATCTTTGTTCTTATTATTCAATCAAATACTCACTTTCATGAAGTTCACTTCACTCCTGGTTTTGTTCTTACTACTGGCAGGCTCAGCAAAGAGCGAATGTACATTTGCTAAGAAGCTTGATTGCCCTAATACCATCATTTCTGCCGTTCCTTTTTTAAGGATTGTCCCTGATGCCCGTTCTGCTGCAATGGGTGATGCTGGTATTGCGACCTCTCCGGATGCTAATTCGATCCATAGCAATGCTTCAAAGTTGGCATTCATCAATTCTGATCTTGGATTGGCGGCAAGCTATTCTCCATGGTTAAGGTCTTTGGGATTGCAGGATGTTTACATGGCATACCTGGCCGGATATAAGAAACTGGACGAATTCCAGACCATCGGAGCTTCCTTGAGATATTTTGCCCTTGGGGATCTTCAGTTTACCGACGTCAATGGAGGCTCTTTAGGGGTCGGCAGGCCAAACGAATTTGAAATTGCATTTGCTTATGCAAGAAAATTATCAGAAAATTTTAGCGCCGGTATTACTGGAAAATTTATTTATTCAAACCTCGCCGGTGGCCAGCAGATCGGTGATTTAGATATCGTAGCTGCGAAAGCCGGAGCAGTGGATATTTCATTTACCTACCAGAAAAAGATCAATGCAGGTATGCTGAGAATTGGTACTGCTTTTACAAATATTGGTTCAAAATTAACCTATACTAAATCAGAGTTTAAAGACTTTCTTCCCGGTAATTTTGGAATTGGAGGAGCTTTAGAGCTTGATCTTGATGATTATAATCAACTTACTTTCACTGTAGACATCAACAAATTACTGGTGCCTTCACCGGTGGATGATAAGGATTCCAGTTATGATAAAAACTCAAATGGTTTTCCGGATTATCGCGAAAAACCTTTATTTGAAGGCGTGTTCGGTTCATTTGGAGATGCTCCGAATGGCTTTAAAGAAGAGTTGCGTGAGTTGATGTATTCTATTGGTGTTGAATACTGGTACAATAAACAATTTGCTTTCAGGGCAGGATATTATTATGAGCATCCTACGAAAGGCAACAGGCAATTCCTCACCGCAGGTCTTGGACTTAAGTATAATGTATTCGGTTTGAATGTATCATACCTCGTGCCAACTTCTAACCAGAGAAGCCCACTTGACAATACACTCAGATTTACACTCGTGTTCCACCTGGATAAGCAAGCTGATGCGATTCCGGAACCTACCGATTAATAAGAAGGTAAAAAAATATCCAGCCGGACAGGTTAATTTCTGTCCGGCTTTTTTTTTTATACAATAGTTTTATCTTAGTTCAAATAAGATAATCTTATCCCTCAGGATGGCACAAAGCAAACTTTTCTATTGGTCACTTACAGTTGCAATCGCCGGTTTTCTTTTCGGTTTTGATACAGCTGTGATATCCGGAGCAGACCAGCCCATTCAACAGCTATGGCATCTTAGTGATTTTTCACACGGATTTTTTATCATGTCCATGGCATTGTGGGGAACAGTGATTGGTGCCCTGTTTGGAGGAATTCCCTGTGAGCGGATAGGAAGAAAAAAGACGCTTATCCTGATCGGAGTGTTGTATATCCTTTCAACGATTGGTTCCGCATTGGCGTGGGATCCGGTTTCTTTTTCTGTATTCCGGTTTATCGGTGGAGTAGGAGTAGGTGCTTCTTCTGTAGCAGCGCCCACCTACATTTCTGAAATTGCACCTGCAGTGAGAAGAGGGAGACTGGTGGCCTTGTATCAATTCAATATTGTATTTGGAATCCTGATCGCGTATGTATCTAATTATTTTTTAGCTGGCGTAGGACCGGATTCCTGGAGATGGATGCTGGGGGTGGTGGCTATACCCTCTGTTATCTATACACTTTTAGTGCTCACTGTTCCTGAAAGTCCCAGGTGGCTTGTGCTCAAAAAGAAAGATGATGCCGGTGCGAAGCGAATACTTTCGCAATTAAATCCGGATATGGATGTTCAGCCTGAATTGGAAGCAATTCATTCTTCAGCAACAGAAACCGTACAGGGAAAATTATTCACTGGCAGATATAACAAATCCATCATGCTTGCATTTTTGATTGCTTTTTTTAATCAGTTATCAGGTATAAATTTTATCATTTATTACGCCCCAAGGATTTTAGAAAAAACAGGATTGGGAGCCAATGCGGCTCTTCTGTCCAGTGCAGGCATAGGTATTGCCAATCTTATTTTTACAATGCTGGGAATATATCTTATAGACAGAGCCGGAAGAAAAAAACTTATGCTGATCGGATCACTTGGTTATATCCTGTCATTAGGAATGATATCGTGGGTATTCTACCATCAGGATTTTCAGGGAATACAGGTGCCGCTCTTTTTATTTCTTTTTATTGCTTCTCATGCTATTGGGCAGGGTGCTGTCATCTGGGTTTACCTCTCTGAAATTTTTCCCAATCATATCCGTGCTTCCGGACAATCTTTGGGAACTTCCACGCATTGGGTATTCGCTGCGCTTATCACATTGATGATGCCATACCTGCTTAACAGGTTTAGTGGTGGGCCAATATTTGCATTCTTTGCAGGCATGATGATATTGCAATTGCTCTTTGTCATCTTTATCATGCCGGAGACGAAGGGAATTACGCTTGAAGAATTGCAAAAGAAGCTGACGAAAACAAAATAGTCAGCGCTGAATAGAAAAATAAAAATGCACCTGTGATGTGTAAGCCGGATTCTGTCATCCCTGACGAATCAGGAACACCTATCATTTATCTGGGCCGTGGCATTACTACCAAAGCTCTATCTGCCTACCCCCTCCAACTGTTGTTACACGCCGGCGAGCAGCCGGGCCCAGCATGCACGAGTGCGTGTTGAGATTGGAGTGTACATGGCATTTCAGCCCGCAAGGTTTATCCCATGACCTGGTTGCCCGGATCATGCGTGCGCTTTTACCACACGTTTTCACCCTTATCGCGCCCTTCGGCGTGACGGTATAGTTTCTGTGACACTGTCTGTCCCTGCTGAAAGCAAAGCCCATCTGTTAGATGGTGCGGTGCTCTACGCTGTCCGGACTTTCCTCCCTCATTTAACTGAGAGCGATAGATCCATCACAGATGCTTTACCATAACGGCTATCCTATTGCAATCGTACTTTTTAGTCTGAAGGAAAAGGTCGGAGCAGCCAGATTGGTAAAATGGTCAGATGGTAAAGGTCCGAACAGTCAGTTTGGTAAAATGGTCAGAAGGAAAAGGTCCGAGCAGCCAGTTTAGTCTAGAGGATATGTCTAAGATTTTTAGACTTAAGACTGAGACTAAACCGGCTGCTCAGACTTTTACCCTTTGCCTTTTTGTAAATCATGGTAACCTTATGATAGTTAATAATTTACTTATTAAATATTATCTTTATGTGACTTATGTGGATAAGGGACAAAGTTTACTTATACATCTCTATTACTATATTTTGCCTGGTTAGCCTGGCAGGGCTAGTTGTCTTTGACCACTTATCGTATGACAAGGCTCATTTTGCACAACAAATAGAAAAAAACGTTCAGGATCTTGAGGTTGCTTCATTGAACAATGTCAAAGATGGAGATTGGATTAGCCAGATCCGTTCAGTCCAGAGTTCCGGGAAAATCTTATCCAATGACCTGGTCAACCAAATTGAAAAGCTTAGCCAGGAACCCTATACAATTTACTTATATCATAAAGACAGTTTAATCTTCTGGTCCAAGCCGGGATCTATCATCGATCCGTCTCATAAAGAGTTTAAAAATATTCCGGGTGTTTTTCCGGATCACAGGCAGGATTACTATATCAAACATGCTGAGCTAGCAGATCACCAGGATTTGCTGCAGGTTTATTTTAAGATACCAATTATTCCCGCGCAGGAGCAAGCGTATAGCATCCGGGTAACACCCTATAAATTTGGCCATCCTTCGCCTGACAATGCGACGACTATCCGGAGTGTGGATGGATCACCTATAGCGCATGTACAATTACTGACTAAAGAGTTTTCCTTTTTTCTGCAGTGCATCATTTTTGTGTTGTGCCTGGTGGCTATATGGTCGCTATGCATGACCTGGATCAGCCGGATTCAGCATATACCGGACCAGAAAGTTTCGCATGTCAATAAAATACTTTTACAAATGCTGGGTGTCCTGGGTATAAGAATGGCTACTTTGTTTCTTCCCTACCATGATTTTTTTGATCAGATTTCATTGCTGAGCCCTATCATTCAGAATATTTCCTTTCCGTATTCGACTACCGATCTTTTATTGGACAGTTCTATTTTTCTATGGCTATGCACATTGGCGAGTAAAATCTATAGCCGTGATCTTCTCTTTAGTACATCGATCCCTGTTTCAAATAAGAGATGGGCTGACCGCCTGATGACTATGGGTCATTACCTGGTCGTGATCATGATGTGCGGACTGACTGCTTGGATACTTCGCCAGGTAGTAGGACAAAGTAATTTCAGATTGGACCTGGGAGAAATATCGCTGTTTGATATTCATCATTTTCTTTCCATCATGGCTTGTGGTTTGATCATCATGGGTGTATTTACATTTTCATTTCAAATCGTCAACAGGGCTATTTTTTATACGAAGAATTTTTACGAGCGCATGATTGCGCTTCTTTTTGCAGGCGTACTAAGCTTGCCGCTTTTAAAACTTATTGAAATAGATCTTCCGAATGTTGGTTTTTACCTGGGTGTTTTTATCCTGATGACACTACTGGATTTATATATTGAACAGGGAAATAAATCGGTGATATGGGTGCTTAGCTGGCTGGTGACGATCTCATCCATGACCGCGCTGGTCTTATATAAATATCAAAAGGATTTTGAAAAAATCGCACGCACCGAACTTATCCAGGAAGCACCTGATGGATATGGGCATAAAGAAAATTTTGAGGAAAAACTAATTGAATGGTTTTCCCGCGTTCCGAATAAATATAGCCTTGGATTTTATCATGAAGGGCAGCTGGTCTTTAATAATCGATATGATTATGCATTAGTATTTTCAAAGCCTGCCATCATGGTGAAGCATAAATTCACGGAGTTAAAGACGAGTGATGACAGGACAGACGTTGCTTTACTTGATGAGGAAGATAATGTCATCATGCTAGGTAAAAAAGTAGAAGGGCTCAACCAGGTAGTTTCATTATTCTCACTCATTTTTACCGTATTTAGTTTTTTGCTTTTTATCATTGCGGGCCTGAATGCAATTTTTGAATTTTTGCCACAGAATATGGAGCTCACGATTTCTCCAAGGCCATCACTGAGGAATAAAATTCAGATCGCCATCGTATGCATCATCATCCTCACTTTTACCATCGTCGGTTTGCTGACTATCTATTACATCCGGTCCAATAGTCGGGCGGATGAGATCCGGAGATATGACGAACGGTTGCGCACGATCGCAGGATCTATTCGTCAGACGATTACTTCCGAATCCACTTCATTTCGAAAAGATATGAGCCAGGCTGCCAAGATCGCAGTGGCGAACAGTGCATCCAATCAGATCTATGATCCGGATGGAAATCTTATACATCAGCAGGATGATAAAGGAAACAATGAAACCAATATACCGTTCAAGCTTGCTTTTCTGCCAAAGATGATCCTTGATGCCGGTTCGAGAGATTATTATTTATCAGGAACACATCTTGATGAAGACGGAGTCAGTAGATTTGGAGATGTAGGTTATGTATCCATCCATAAAGGCAATGGTAAATCGGGGTATATTGAATTGACTGAGCTATTTCCATCCGGAAGTGAAAGTGGAGATCCGGGTACCGCCTTTTTTATGACACTCCTGAATGCATATGTTTTCATATTTCTGTTAGCTATTTGTGTGGCTGTATTTATGGCCAGATCCATCACCGGTCCTGTAGCTCAGCTCAGTGAAAAACTTAAAAAAATAAGACTGGGAAAGAAAAACGAAACCATACAATGGTCCATTGATGATGAAGTAGGTGAATTGATCAGGGACTACAACGGGATGGTGACCAAGCTTGACGAAAGCGCTCTCATGCTGGCCCAGACTGAGAGGGATACTGCATGGAGAGAAATGGCTAAACAGGTAGCACATGAAATTAAGAACCCCCTGACGCCAATGAAGCTGAGCATTCAGTACCTGGAGAATGCAGCAACAAAGACGGAAGAGAGCAATCTGCCAGGTATGATCAAAAGAGTGAGCAAGACCCTGATAGAACAAATCGATAACCTGACACATATCGCCTCTGAATTTTCCAGCTATGCGAAGATGCCACAGGCCATGAATGAAGTGTTTGTGATCAATGATGTAGTGGCATCCGTTCATGATCTTTTCAGAAAAAGAGAAGATATGGATATCCAGTTGCAGGTACCTATCAATGATCTTTTTGTGTTCGCAGATAAAAGCCAGATCATCCGCGTGCTGAATAATATCGTAAAGAATGCAATACAGTCCATACCAAGATCAAGACGCGGGCTCATTCACATTAAGCTTGTTTTCACAGATGACCAGATCACGATTTCCATACAGGACAATGGATCAGGAATAGATGATCACATGAAAGAAAAAGTATTCTATCCAAACTTTACTACGAAATCATCAGGCATGGGTCTTGGATTGGCTATTTGTTCTGATATCATTCAATCCTTTGACGGAAAGATTTATTTTGAAACGGAAAAAGGAGTAGGCACTACTTTTTTTATTGAATTACCACGTCACATCATGAATGGCGAACTCACATCCGTTTCTCATCACAGAGAAGATATTGCTCCTTAGTTTGGCTTTTATATGTTAAGCTTTCACGGCAGCCATCAAACTTTTTGCATTTGCCAATGCTTCTTTTGAAGGAGGATCTCCACTCAGCATTTTTGATATTTCTACCAATCGATCTTTCGGGGCGAGCAGCATGACGGAAGACTGATCTCTTTCCCCTGTCCCGATTTTAGAAACGTGATACTGCGTTTTTGCATGCACTGCTATCTGGGGCGAATGTGTGATCATCAGGACCTGGTGGCCTTTTGATAAAGTACGGATGAGCTGTCCCATTCGCCACGCTACTTCACCTGATATCCCGGTATCAATTTCATCAAAAATAATGGTCGGTAATTTTGCCTGTGCAGCATATAAAGATTTCAGGGCAAGGCTTAATCTTGATAGTTCACCACCTGATGCAACAGATTGAATGGGTTGGACAGCCATACCTTTGTTAGCTGAAAAAAGGAAATGAATATCATCCATGCCATCGGAGCCGGGTGCGGTAACAGGATTGATTTCAATCGAAAACTGGCCATTGGGCATGCCAAGCTCATGAACCAATCTGAGCATTTGGGGAATTATCTTTTCCGCTCCTTTCTTTCTTTTTTGTGATAGCAGGTCCGCTTCTTTTTGAAGAGTTATGTTAGTCTGAGCTATTATTTTTTCAAGCTTTTCAATGTGGTCACCGACTGAGGATAATTCTTCCAGCTCCTTTTTTAAGGATGCATATTGAGTAAGAAGATCATGTTCATCTTTGCTCTGATACTTTTTAATCAGGATATAGAGTTGAGAAAGTCTTGATTCTATCCTGCCCAGGAGGAATGGGTCCTTTTGCACATTACCATCCATCCTTGCGGCTTCTAAAGTGATATCCTGGATTTCAAGTCTTAATGCGTGTATACGGTCTCCAATAGCAGCTAGAGAAGGTGAAACGTGACGCACAGTTTCAATTTGTTTGATCAGTGTAATCAATTGACCATTCAAAGCGTGTGGCCCGTCATTCAATATTTTTTGTGTCAGCTCCAATGCATGATCAATGGATTCAGCGTATTTCAAAACATTTTGTTCTGCTTCAAGCTTTTCGATTTCACCCGGTGTGAGCTTTGCATTTTCCAGTTCTTCAATCTGAAAATTTAAAAAATCCTTTCGCCTTGCTGAAGAAAGTTCTGTCTCCTTGGTTTTGATGAGCTCATTCTTTAGCTGGACTAATTGATTGTATGTTGACCGGTAGTTTTTTACTAATGGAAGTGAGCCACTCAGCGTATCCAGTACATTTACCTGGTAGTCTTTAGATTGAAGCGCTAAATTGTCATGTTGCTGATGAAGCTCGATCAGGTGACTTGTCAGTTCCTGCAATACTTTTAATGATACTGGTGTGTCATTGATGAATGAACGGCTCTTTCCTCCGGAGGATATCTCTCTTCTGCAGATCATGTGGTGATCAAAATCAAGAGATTCCCTGGTGAAAAATTCTTCAAGATTGTTGTCCTGCAATTCAAAGTGTGCTTCAACCACGCATTTTGAATTCTCATCAGTTAGTATCCTGAAATCAGCTCTTCTTCCTAATGCAAGACTTAGTGCTCCGAGCAAAATGGATTTTCCCGCACCGGTTTCACCCGTGATGGCAGATAAGCCTGGCTGAAGATGCAAGTCCAGTTCAGGTATGATAGCATAGTTTCGAATGACAAGCCGGGTCAGCATAAATCGTACTGGATGAAGGATTGGAAAGTTATTATTTTATTTTGACAATGCCGCCTGGACTTCCGGTTCTAATTTGATGCCATATTGTGTCACCACAGTATACAACTGTTGTGCCTGGGCTTTTTGTCCAAGAGACAGGTAGCTTTTCAGTTTTTCATAATAATACAATCCCTGCTTGCTGTTCAATTGGATAGCGCGATCCAGGTCCGTGATTGCAGCTGCAGGTTGATTAATGATATTTTTCAACCGGCCGCTTTCGTACCACAGATCTGCATCTTCCGGATGCATGCCCAGGTATATATTGATGTCATTGAGTGCTTTATCCCATTGTGAGAAAGACTGGTATACCAGTGATCTGTTTTTATATCCGTTCGCATGCTTAGGATCGAGTTCAAGGCCTTTAGTAAAATCATTTAGCGCTTGCTGGAGCTGGCCGGACAAAGCGTATACAGCACCCCTGTTGACAAAATATTCACCTTGCGTACTATCTGATTTAATAGCCCGGTTGTAATCATCCATTGCCTCCTGGTATTTCTGAAGATTGAAATAAAGCTTGGCCCTTGAGTTATACAAAGCTCCATCCGGCTTAAGCCTGATCGCTGCATCGTAATCTGATAATGCCTCCTGTATCCTGCCTTCATCACGGCGATAGTTAGCCCTGTTACGAAACGGAAGTGGAGTATCTGTGTAATATTTCATCACATGCGTCCAGAGCTTATCGCTGTCATGCCATATTTTAGTTTGCCTGAATGTCATAAACATGAACAGTAAGATCACTGCTCCGAATCCATACATCGCTGGTTTCGCTGCAGCCTGATTATTGTTATATAACCATTGTCCGGCATAGGCTACCATAAAAATCAGTCCTGCATATGGAATGTAAGTAAATCGATCCGCCAGATAACCCTGACCGGCACCTACGATCTGGAGAACGAACATGACATTGACTATGAAAAACAGCACACCAAATACATAAGGTCGCCAGTCCTTTTTATATGCTATATAAATAAATGCAAGAATGCCAATACCGACTACCGGACCAAAATAAATGTCAACCGGTAATTTAGCCGGATAGGGATACAGCGGAGACATCCGGTAAGGGAAAATAAATTTTACCAGGTACACTCCCAGCGAATATCCACCGACCATCAGTCGTTCGATGATGCTGTAATTCGTCTTGTCATTAATAGAGCCCTGCTTGCCAAGGAAATAAAACCCAACCAAACCTATGATCAGGGCGAGAAGAAAAAATGCCCATTTTTCAAGAACGAGCTTGAAATTCAATGGCCTTTTGTAATAATAATCTACCAGTAACATGGTGAGCGGCAGTGAGACAGATTGGATCTTTGAGAAAAGGGCAAAAACAAATAGTCCCATGGCCGCATAAAAATATTTCTTAGCATAGCCGGATTTAACATATAGGATATAATACCACAAAGCGCTGAGGAAAAATGCGCCGAATAGAACGTCTTTACGTTCTGTGACCCAGGCTACAGATTCCACCCGCATAGGATGAATTCCGAATAATATGGCTCCCGCGGCGGATGCTATGCCATTCAGGCCCAGACCACGAAAAATCCTGTAAACAAAGAATACGCATACCAGGTGCAGGATAAGATTGTCTATATGATAGAGAGCCGGGCTAAGGCCTACCAGTGATCTTTCGATCGTGAACGTGAGAATAGGCAGCGGATTATAATTTCCAATTACATGTTCGGAGAAAATTTTGACGATGTTATCCCAACTCAACAAGGCTGTATTGGTATTATTGGCGACATTATAATCATCATCCCAGTTGACAAACTGGTTGCCAATGGTAGTCAGGAATGCAATCAAAGTCAATAACAGGCTGATACCAACGTATTTCCAATCCTGTCCGTCTAGCTTGTTGGAGTTTGCTTTACCACGGGTATCCTTTGATTTTCCTGTTTTCTTTAGCTGTTTTTTACTTTTGGCCATGGCCCAAAATTATATAGAGAAGTCGATATATCTGGTTTCGGAAACATATATACGTGATTCTATTTTGAGAATTTAGGGTAGAAACTCAATGATAAACTGGTTTAGATAGCCTATGAATGTTAATTTTGCCCCATGATACTGAATGCAGCACAATTGTGCAAGCTGCTCCATGGTGAATTGGTAGGTGATGGCGAGAGAAAGATCCACGGACCATCCCAGATAGATAAAGGCAGACCGGGCACCGTGACTTTCCTGGCTAATCCGAAATATGAAGATCATGCGTACAACACAGACGCCAGTGTTTTGCTGGTAGGAAGGGATTTTGTGCCCAAAGTGCCCCTTCAGGCTACCATGATCAGGGTAGACGACGTTTATGGGGCTATGATGTTCATTGTTGAGAAATTCAGTCAGAATGGTACTCCCTTGCCCGGGATAGCAGAGACATCCGTTGTTGATCCCACAAGCCGGCTTGCAGAAGATGTTTCAGTGGGTGCGTTCACATGTATTGAAAGAGATTGTACCATTGGTGCAGGGGTTATCATCTATCCCCAGGTGTATATCGGTCATGGCACGACAATTGGAGAGGAAGTCATCATCTATCCGGGAGTTAAAATTTACCCCAATACGCAAATAGGTGACCGGTGTATCATTCATGCTAACGCTGTCATCGGTTCAGATGGATTTGGTTACAGGCCTAATGAACAGGGGCATTATGTGAAAATCAAACATGTCGGTATTGTGATCATTGAGGATGATGTGGAAATCGGTGCTAACACCGTGATAGACAGGGGCACCCTGGCCATCACGAGGATCGGAAAAGGAACAAAAATTGATAATCTGGTTCAGATAGCCCATAATGTCACAATTGGAGATCATACCGCCATTGCGGCCCAGGCCGGGATAGCCGGAAGCGCCGTCATTGGAAAACATGTACAGGTAGGAGGACAAGCTGGTATTGCCGGACATATTAAGATAGCCGACAGGATAGAGATACAGGCAAAGAGCGGTGTGCATACAGGAAAATATCCGGAAGGAACCAAGCTGTTTGGTTATCCGGCTTTTCACTATATGGATTATCTCAAAGCATATGCTGCATTTAAGCAGCTTCCGGATTATATCAGACGTATTGAGGAATTGGAAAGGCAGATAGCCGCCACTAAAAAGGAAAGTGAATGAAACAAAAGACGTTAGCAAAGTCTTTCAGGCAAGAAGGAGTGGGGCTTCATACAGGCAAATCTGTCATCGTAGATTTCGAGCCTGCTGAAGCTAACCATGGCATCAGGTTCATGCGGGTTGATATGAAAGATCAACCGGTTCTGCTCGCTGATGTAGCCCAGGTTGTTTCTACTAACCGCGGTACAACGATCAAAAACGGAGAGGCCCAGATCAGCACCATTGAACATGTCCTTTCCGCATTGTCGGGCATGGGCGTTGATAATGTCCTGATTAAAGTAGATGGCCCTGAGATCCCCATCATGGATGGAAGTGCTTTGCACTTTGTTCAGGGCATCAAAGCAGTAGGCCTTGTAGAACAGGATATGGACCGGGAATACTTTGAAATAGAAGAACCCATTTCCTTCAAGGATGAAGTGACCGGAACTGAATTACTTGCATTGCCGGGAGATAAATTTGAGATCACTGCCATGATTGATTTCAATTCGCAAATCCTTGGTCATCAATATGCAAGCCTGCATACCATTGATGATTATGAAACACAGATAGCTCCCTGCAGAACTTTTGTTTTTGTACGTGAACTTGAACAGCTCTTTGATCAGAACCTGATTAAAGGAGGCGATCTTGACAACGCCGTAGTGATCGCTGATCGATTGATGGATCAATCTGAACTGGACAGGCTTGCAAAAAAATTAGGAAAACAAAGTATCAAGGTTGAGAAGACCGGAATTCTGAATACCACATCACTCAAATTTGAGAATGAACCTGCCAGGCATAAGTTGCTTGATATCATAGGTGATCTCGCATTATTGGGGAAACCAATCAAAGGAAAGATCGTAGCCCGTAAACCCGGACACACTGCAAATATTGAGTTTACCAAACTTTTAAAAAGGAAGCTCATTGAGCAGCGTAAGACAAAGGGAAGACCGAGGATTGATCCGGATCAGCCTTCCTTGTATGGAATTGAAGAAGTACGCAGGATGTTGCCCCACAGGTATCCTTTCCTGTTAGTCGATAAGATTATTGAAATGGATGATGTTTCTGTGATTGGTGTCAAGAACATCACCTTTAATGAGCCTTTATTCCAGGGACATTTTCCGGGGATGTCTATTTTTCCGGGTGTTCTGCAGGTAGAGGCGCTTGCTCAGGTAGGAGGCGTTTTTATATTGAGTAAAGTGCCTGATCCTGAAAACTGGTCAACTTTTTTATTAAAAATCGACAATACCAAATTTAAAAGTAAGGTTGTTCCGGGGGATCAGCTTATTCTCAAAATGCAACTTCTTGTTCCGATCAGAAGAGGAATTTGCCACATGTTTGGCACTGCATATGTCGGAAGCAGGCTAGTCTCAGAAAGTGAACTCACAGCACAAATCGTGCGCAACGAACCAAAGAATGAATAATATCCATCGCAATGCGAAAATCGGACGCGATGTCCAGGTAGGACCTTTTACTACCATTGAGGAGGATGTGGTGATTGGGAAAGGCTGCCGTATAGGCGCAAATGCAAACATTTTGAATGGTACGCGGATGGGTGATTATGTAAATGTATTTCCCGGAGCTGTCGTAGGAGCCGTGCCACAGGACCTCAAATTTGAAGGTGAGAATTCAACTGTTGAAATAGGGAATCATGTGATCATCAGGGAGTATTGTACCATTAACCGGGGTACGAAAGCAAGTTTTAAAACTTCTATTGGTGATCATACCTTGCTCATGGCTTATGTGCATGTCGCTCATGATTGTCTTATCGGACATCATTGTATCCTGGCCAACAATGTAAATCTCGCAGGTCATATCCAGATCGGAAATCATACTGTGCTGGGTGGTGTAGTCGGTGTGCATCAATTTGTAAAAATAGGAGAGCATGTGATGGTTAGCGGCGGCGTATTTGTGAGAAAAGATGTCCCACCTTATGTGAAGGCTGCCAGGGAACCTGTCTCCTTTGTCGGAGTGAATGTAACCGGTATGAAAAGAAGAAATTTTACACAAGAGCAAATTCATGCCATACAAGATATCTACCGGATTCTTTTTGTCCGGGGCTATAACATTACACAGGCTGTCTCAGTGATCAAAGAAACGTTACCGGAGAGTCATGAAAAAGAATTGATCCTGGAGTTTGTCGATCAGTCAGAGCGCGGCATCATGCGAGGTTTCAGAGCCCACAATCCGGTAAATGGATCTGTCTATACAAAAGCTGAGTAAAGCTTTCAATCAAAAATCCATATTCAATACGCTGTCTTTTGATATCAAAAGAGGAAGCAGGTTTGCGATCACAGGTTCAAATGGATCAGGTAAATCCACTCTTCTCAAAATATTGTCTGGTGGCATGTTGCCTTCCTCCGGCACTATTCACTATTCTATAGATGGAATGAAAATACCAGATGAATCTGTATTCAGGTATGTTCATTTTGTTGCCCCTTATAATTCCGTGATTGAAGAGCTTTCGTTAAAGGAGTTGTTTCATTTTCATAGAAGCCTTGGATTATTGAAATCGTATCCAATTTTTCAAAACTGGTATACGCAGCTGGCATACACGTTCAATCCTGATCAACAAGTGAAATCATTTTCATCCGGTATGAAGCAAAGGGTCAAATTAGGACTTGTCATGCTGGATGACCGGCCATTGATACTCCTGGATGAGCCTACATCCAATCTTGATGAAAAAGGAAAGGCATGGTTTTTCAATCTCCTGGGACAAATAAGCGATATTCAGACTCTTGTCATGGCATCCAATGATGCATTGGAAATAGGATATTGTAAGGAATCCATCAATCTTGATGAGAGAAAAAAAAAGATAGATTAAGAAGAGAGCTTGTCATTCAGGGCCTTTAACCTTGCATAGATGTCCCTGATCCGGTCCACCAGGTTGTGTTGTTCTGTCAGATTGCCCTTTTCTTTTTTGAGTTCCTGTTTGGCACCTTCAAGCGTGAATCCACGGACTTTCACAAGATTATAAATGATCTGGATCTGCTGGATATTTTCTTTTGTAAAGAGCCTGTCTCCTTTCCGGTTTTTCCGTGGTGTCAAAAAGTCAAATTCATTTTCCCAGTACCGGAGAAGAGATCTGGATACTTCAAACATTTCTGCAACTTCACCTATCGTATAATAGAGCTTATCGAGGTTCTGGGTTTCGATGGGTTTCATTCGATCAGGATTCAGCTAAAAATAAGGATAATTCCTGATACATGCTTCATTACTCCTTCTTAATAAGGGTTTTCCATAAGGGAGATTGCAAAGAAGATGTAAGTGAAAAATGATCGAAATGAAGATTTTTAAGAGATTGGGGTAGCTAATTTTTTATAAAAAAGCACGAGGCATGATATGACAGGATCATAGCTGTTTAGAAAATTTGTCTGCTAAAATGAAACAACAGGAGAATTAGTCAAATGACTGATTCTGAATACCTGCCTTTTGGACGAGAGTCTGGTATTCTTCCGGAGTAAGGTCATCCATGCAATAGATGATCGGGTCTACAGGATTGTCTTTCATACGCACTTCATAATGACAGTGTGGGCCGGTAGACTGACCTGTATTGCCAACTGTTCCTATAGTCTGACCTTTTTTAACAACTTCTCCTTCTTTTACCAGGAGCTTTGCCATATGGCCGTAAAGGCTTGTATAGCCAAAACCATGGTCTATCACAATATGATTACCATAGCCAACCCTGCCATATTCTGCTGTGATCACTTTCCCATTGCCTGTTGCCTGAATGGGTGTTCCTGGAGGAGCCGTGAAATCAACACCTGTATGCATGCGTTCCACTTTGTGCACCGGATGAAGCCGTATGCCGAAGCCGGATAAAGCGCTCAGGCTTTTTCTGAGCAAATCAATCCTGACCGGCTTGATGCTGGGAATGCTGGCAAGCATTTCTTCCTTTGCATTGGCCTTGAGTAATATACTATCAAGAGATAATTTTTGAATTTTGAGCTGTAACATCAGCTTATCTACTTTTTCCTGTGTTTCAACCAGCAGCTGACCGGAATTAGGATATTTGGTGAGCTTCGCATATTTTTCACTACCCCCGACACCACCTGACCATACTGACTCATCAAGCGGATCCATGCCCAGCATTATTCGAAGAACGCCTCCGTCATGTTCATGTACGGTGTTGAGGTCTTCTGACATCAGGTTGAGCTGATCATTTATTGAGGCGTATTGATATTTCATCTGATCAAGCTCTCTCATCAAACCGAGCTCTTTATTGGAAGGAAAGTACTTATTATGAATTAAGAAAAACAGGGTTGCTGTTACAACGGTAGCACAGAGGTAACCGAAAAAACTAAAGACTCTGAACTTCCCTGGTGTGCGATACTCTTCAAATGAGAGGGTTGATTCGTTATACACGTACTTTCTGCCAGCCATGAATCTGCGATTTGAGTAATTTTGAGGGTATTAAAGCGGGGTGGTTTATCAGAGATAAACCAGATGGGATCGCTGGCTAAGGTAACTATTGGATGCCTGTTTACAAAATATTTAACATTTTATTATATATCAATTCTAATTACAATATATATTGCATCCCAGTGAGTTGAATATATAATAATATATTACCATTCATATTCTATTCAATAAAAAGATATTATGGCTAAAACTGCCACTGAAATACGGAACACTTTTTTAGGCTTTTTCGAGGAGAAGGCACACCTGATAGTCCCCTCTGCCCCGATGGTCAACAAGGATGATCCAACGCTCATGTTTACGAATGCAGGGATGAACCCGTTCAAGGATTATTTCCTCGGTAATAAGCCTATCCTTCACAAGCGAATAGCAGATACCCAGAAGTGCCTCAGGGTGAGTGGAAAGCATAATGACCTTGAAGAGGTAGGCCGGGATGGATACCATCATACCATGTTTGAAATGCTCGGTAACTGGTCTTTTGGAGATTATTTTAAGAAAGAAGCGATTGCCTGGGCATGGGAGCTTCTATCCAAAAGGCTTGAGCTTCCTATGGATAGAGTCTATGTGAGTGTGTTCGGAGGAGATATAGCCGACAATCTACCAGAAGATGATGAAGCCAGGCAGCTTTGGCAGGAATGGCTTTCCAATGACCGGATTTTATCTTTTGGGAAAAAAGACAATTTCTGGGAAATGGGGGATACGGGACCTTGCGGACCATGTTCGGAAATCCATGTCGACCTGCGATCAGAGGAAGAAAGAAATCGTATCCCGGGTAAGGATCTTGTGAATGCAGGTCATCCGTCGGTCATCGAAATCTGGAACCTCGTATTCATTCAATACAACCGCAAGGCCGACTCTTCACTGGAATCTCTTCCATCCAAACACATTGATACCGGGATGGGATTTGAAAGGCTTGTGCGGGTGATCCAGAATAAAACATCTAATTACGACACAGATATTTTTGCACCGATTATTCATTTTATTGAGCAGGCTACAGGCATACCTTACAAAAATGATTATTCAGGTGAAGTCATGCCGGATATTGCCATGCGTGTTCTTGCAGATCATGCAAGAGCTGTAAGTTTCGGCATTTCGGATGGACAGTTACCATCCAATACAGGTGCAGGGTATGTATTGCGCCGTATACTAAGAAGAGCTGTCAGGTACTATTACACTTTTCTGAATATCAAAGAACCTTTGATGCACAGGCTTGTCCCGTTGTTAGCTGATTTTTTCAAAACTATTTTTCCATCATACCATGAGCAAAAAGATTTTATAAAACGGGTGATCGAGCAGGAAGAAATATCATTTCTCCGGACGTTAGAAGGTGGGCTGAAAAGATTTGACACACTCCAGGTAAAGAACAAGATCATTTCCGGGAAAGATGCATTCGAATTGTATGATACATATGGATTCCCTATCGATTTGACGCGTTTGATGGCGGAAGAAAAAGGATGGAAGATTGATGAAAAAGAATTTGTAAAAGCTCTGAATGAACAGAAGAACAGATCAAGATCAGATGCAGTGAAGGTAGTAGGGGATTGGGTCGAATTGAAAAAGATGAAAGAGAGTCCGGTATTTGCAGGATATGATCATGATATCGTTCTTGGATCTCATTTGGTTAAGTACAGAACAGTTGAAGACAAAGACGGACAGCAATTTCAGCTTGTGTTAGATAAAACTAGTTTTTATCCTGAGGGCGGCGGACAAATAGGAGATATTGGTGAACTCTGGTTTGGGAAAGAAGTGATCGCTGTAAAAAATATGATCAAAGAAAATGATCTTCCCATACACATCACTGAAAAGTTGCCTCAATCTGTGGATGCAGAAGTGGAGACAAAAATAGATGTATCAAGAAGGCGTCTGATAGAAAATAATCATTCCGCAACACATCTTCTGCACGCTGCATTGCGTGAAGTTTTGGGTGATCATGTTCAGCAGAAAGGATCGTTAGTGCATCCCGATTATCTCAGGTTTGATTTTTCGCATTTTGCGAAAGTGACTCCGGAAGAACTGGCCAGGATAGAAGCAAGAGTGAATCAAAAAATAAGAGAAAATATAATCCTGCATGAAGACAGGAACATACCTATAAGCCAGGCAGAAAAATCCGGTGCAAGGATGTTGTTTGGAGAAAAGTATGGTGAAAAAGTAAGAATGATCACCTTTGACCCGAATTTCTCTATTGAATTGTGCGGAGGATGCCATGTATCTTCTACCGGTATCATTGGATTATTCAAGATAACGAGTGAATCGGCGATTGCAGCGGGTGTGCGAAGAATAGAAGCCATCACTTCAGAAACAGCGGAAATATTTATCAATGAACAGCTTCATCAGTATGCAATGTTGAAGCAGGAATTGAAAAATCCAACTGATCCGGTGAAAGCAATAAGAGAATTACAAACTGAGATAAGAGATTTACGTCATCAGCTTGAAGAAATTGAATTAACAAAAGCGGCTGACCTCAAAACAAATTTGCTGAAAGGAGTTGAGAACATTAATGGTGTTCAATTGATAAGTGCTGAAGTGGATATCAGCGATCAGAAATTACTTAAGACACTCATTTTCCAGATTGGTAATGAATTGGGAGAAAACAGTTTCTTATTACTAGGATCAAAAGGCGAAGGTAAAGCTCAGCTCATGCTGTACATCAGTGAAAACCTTGTAAAAAGCAGGAAACTGAATGCAGGAAATATCATAAAAGAACTTGCAAAATCGATTAAAGGAGGTGGCGGGGGACAGCCATTTTTCGCTTCAGCAGGAGGAACAGAACCTGCAGGATTGAACGAAGCCCTTCAAAAAGCAAAAAGCTTTATTGAGCATTAAATACTCTTCCTGTTCCGGAAAAAGAAAATTACCGGGAATCTATCGAAGAGTAAAACCTATATTGGGCTACGTGATTTGGATGAGGATGAAATGATAAAAGATCAGGATAAAATTAAGTTAGGTATCATAGGTGCAGGTCACCTTGGACGCTTTCATATCGAATGTGCACAACGTATTGAGGGATTTTCCCTGGAAGGCATTTATGATATTGACAGCGAAAGAGCTCTCCAGATAGGGGAGAAATACAACGTCAATACTTATCACAATGCAGAAGAACTGATTTATTCAGTGGATGCCGTATGCATTGTGACTCCTACAAGCACTCATTATGAAATTGCCATACAGGCTATTGCTGCAGGTAAACATGTGTTCATAGAGAAGCCATTGACAGACAATCCAGAAACCAGCAGGAAGCTGGCTGATCTGATGGAAGAAAAAAAATTAATCGGTAGAGTAGGCCATGTCGAACGTTATAATCCAGGTTTTATAGCTGCGCAAAAATTTGGATTAGATCGGCCTGTTTTTATAGAAGCACATCGCTTAGCTCCATTTAATCCCAGGGGAATGGATGTGCCGGTGGTCATGGACCTGATGATCCACGATATCGACCTGGTACTATCTATGATCAAATCAGAAGTAGATCATATCGAAGCAAATGGTGTAGGCGTAGCAGGAAAATCAGCTGACATATGCAATGCACGAATCACTTTCCGGAATCATGCTGTAGCTAATCTTACTGCAAGCCGCATCAGCCTGAAACAGATGAGAAAGCTCAGGCTTTTTCAACGGGATAAATATATCGCTATTGATTTTCTTAATCATGAAGTGCAGGTCGTAAAACTTCTCCATGAAGAGCCAGGGGATATGATGTCCATGAAACTTGATCTACCTGAAGGACCACGTTGGATAGCAGCCGATAATCCAGCCATTGAGAAGCACAATGCTATTGAAGAAGAATTAAAGGAGTTTTATAATGCCATAAAGAACAATTCGACCCATGGCGTAACGTTTGATGATGGAGCAAAAGCAGTGAAAGTGGCACACCAGATCATGGATCAAATCACTCAATATGAGTCATAAGCAACAAAGAATCCTTTGGAAATTAATTTTCCCTGTATTGAGCATTTGTATGGTTGGCTGTGACATCATCAATCCATCAGAGCCCATTCCTTCCGCGATAAAGCTGGAGCGGTTTGATTTGCAGACACTTCCGGGACAAGGATCTGATCAAAATAAAATTACTGAAGTGTGGGTTTTTGCCGGTTCGAATTTTCTGGGCATATTCTCTCCGCCAGTTGAAATTCCTTTCCTGGCTCACAGTAATCAAACGCTGTTCACATTTCATCCTGGTATCAGGAACAATGGTCTCGCAAGTGATCCGGTTATTTATCCTTTGTATACGAGTTATGAAATCAGTTTAGCGACAACTCCTGGTTCGTCCCTACAAGTCAATCCAATCACCCGCTACAAGCCACAGGCAGTAGTGAGCCTGAATGCTGATTTTGAAACAGGGAATGAATTTATTGACAACATTGATACTGTTCCTGCAAGTTTCGTCAGCCGTACAATGACAGATCCGTTTGAAGGAGAGTATTCGGGAGAAATAATCTTATCACATGATGCATATTACATTGAAGTGGCTAATGCGATAACCCTGAATGATTTACCCACAGATGGCACACCAACGTATCTCGAATTCCAATATAAATGTGAAACTGAGTTTGCCATTGGCATCCTTGGCATTTCACTGAATGGTCAGAGCTTTTCCAATTTCTTTTATCTCGTCAAGCCTACTGAAACCTGGAACTTACTTTATATTGAACTCACTGATAAAATATCTGCTTCCGGATTTCAATCCTATAAAATTTTATTCAGATCAGCTTATCCAAATAATGTGACCGAACCTGAATTGAAGATTCATCTCGACAACGTCAAAGTGGTACATCTGTAACTGATGAAGAGACTTAGACGATTCCATATGTTCCTGTATGCCTGCGCTGATCTTGTATCAGCTATGCTGGCATGGGCATTGTTTTATTATTTCAGAGCATTAAGCGAAGGCAAGACATTTGATCATGGAGTTGTTGACGACCATAATTTCTGGTATGGATTAGTGATCATTCCGCTGGCATGGGTTATTTTCTATTGGATATTTGACCGCTACCAGGATATTTACAGGTTATCGCGTCTGACGACACTGATCCGTACTTTTTTTCTTTCGCTGGCGGGAGTCATCATTATATTTTTTACGCTTTTACTTGACGACACAGCGCATACGATCTCAACATACTTCCAATCTTTTCTTCGGCTTTTTATATTGCAGTTTTCAATCACAGCTATTGTCAGGATGATCATCCTCACGATGGCAAGCCGCAGACTTAAAGCCGGACGTATCACGTATTCAACCATCATCATCGGGGGAAACCAAAAAGCTTTTGATCTGTACGAAGATATCAGTACAAGAAAAAAAAGCCTGGGTAACAGGCTCATTGGATTCATTGAAAGTGAAACCAATAGTGTTCAAGCTCTCTCTGGACATTTACCCAACCTGGGGACACTGGATCAATTGGCGGATATCATTCAGAAGTATGAAGTGGAAGAAGCCTTAATTGCGATTGAGACTTCTGAACACAATAAGCTTAAAGGTATCCTGGATATATTATTTGATTATAATGAAGAGGTACTTGTCAAGATCATACCTGATATGTATGATATATTATTAGGGACAGTTAAAATGGATTACCTGTACGGTGCTGTATTGATTGAGATCCGGCAGGGTCTGATGCTCAATTGGGAAAAAATAGTCAAGAGGCTGCTCGATATTGTCATCAGTGTATTAGGCCTGATTATTCTTTTACCGGTGTTTCTATACATTGCTATCCGGGTCAGGTTTTCTTCACCCGGTCCTGTTTTTTATTCGCAGGAAAGAGTGGGGCTGAACGGTAAGCCTTTTAACATTTATAAATTCCGGTCCATGTATCCTGGTTCGGAAGGGAATACTCCACAATTATCATTTGACGGTGATGAAAGATGCACGCCCTGGGGAGCGCTGATGCGGAAATGGAGGCTTGATGAATTACCTCAATTGTGGAATGTGCTGATCGGTGAAATGTCTTTAGTGGGACCAAGACCGGAGCGAAAATATTTTATTGACCTGATCATGCAGCAGGCTCCTCACTATAAGCACCTGCTTAAAGTCAGGCCGGGTATAACCTCATGGGGCCAGGTGAAGTATGGATATGCCAGCAACATCGACCAGATGCTTCAGCGGTTGAAATTTGATATTCTCTATATAGAAAATATGTCGATCACGCTGGATATCAAGATCCTGTTTTATACGCTGCTAATTGTGTTGCAGGGAAAAGGAAAATGAGGGTGAAACCTGGTTCCACCCTCTATAATTTGTGAGGACTGCTTTATTGAAAAAACAGAAGGATTTAGTTAGATCCTTTTACGTCTTGGTTTGTCGTCGAAGTCATCATCATAACGCTTTTTCGGACGGTCATTGTCCTGGTAGCGATTTGTTGATTTTGGGCGATCATCACCCCAGCGATCAGATCGTGGGGCACTTGGGCGCCGGTCTCCTCCTCCGCCTCCTCCTCCTGAATTGAAGGGAGGTCTTGAGCCACCTCTTGGTGGGCCGCCTCTTCCACGATCATTGCTTCGGGGTGCCGGATCAGATTCTTTCACAAGGACTTCCTTACCTTCCATTTCAACCCCGTTGAGGTTTTCGATAGCAGTGCGGGCTCCTTCTTCAGAATCCATTTCGACGAAACCATAGCATTTTGACATGCCTGTGTCCCGATCAGTAATAACCTTGGCATCAAGTACGCCACCATAGGTTTCAAACATTGCCTTAAGACGTTCAGAGGTGACGTTCTGGGGCAGTTTAGCGACAAAAAGTTTCATTTATAAAAAAAGATTAATGTTTTATGTTATTTGAAGTACGAACAGCTAAATTACAGTAATAAGCTAAGGCATAAAACATTGTCGCTGAACGAATGGCCTCAATAGTAATTCAAAGGTAAACTAAATATCTTTATACGGTGGGTATCATCCGGGTAAGATTTTTGTCAAAAATTTGGCTTACCGGAGCCTTATTTCAGAGGATAGGGTGATGAAGGAATAAATCCATAGAGGCGTATGGACCACAGGTGTCGGACCTAACCCGGGAGAGAAGATCCTATTGATGATAGTCCTTTGTCATGCAGCAAGGTTAAATTTCATTTTGAAGCTGTACATCACTCATTTCAATGATAAGGGAATTTGAACTGGAAATATTTATTGAATGCAAGACAATTTGGCCCTAGATATTTGCATGCAAATATTAAGTATATCAGAAATCCATTTGTTCAAATTACTTTATCAAGCCCAGAAGTAAAATTGCTGATGAAGAATATTGAAAACTATAAGTTTAAAAATTCCGGCCATGCTTATAGGTATGATAGAAAACATGGTAACTGGACATTTAGCCTAACCTTAAATGAAAAAGATAATATTCACACCATACGAAGTAACTATTTCAGGGATTGAGCATAGATTATCTGATAAGGAAATTTATTCTGTTGACCAATTCCAGGATATTACGGTAATCATATTTAAGGTTTTTCCTGTTTTATTAAGATATTACAACAATGCGATAGGCATTGATAATACAAATGGAAAGATGATTTGGGAGATTGAACAAGATGTTGACCTTGATCTGCAAAACCCGTATGAAGGGGTTCTTGATCACGGAGACTACCTGATTTTCTTTAAAACCAGAAGCCATAAAATAGCCATAAACAGGAAAACAGGTAAAATTGAACGGGACATTGATTTAATGACTGGTAGTAAGCCATGGTGAAAAGATGTTCCATCCCAGGGGGCAGGATCATGGATGTCCGAGGTAAATTGATTTGTGGTCTTTGTTTTTGCCAAATGTAAACCAGCTTCCCAAGGAGGGAAAAGTTGAAATAAGAAAATAAAGTTCGGGATAGCTTTGATAGCTTTATTGAAAATTACGCTGATGTCCTAAACGACCTGCTGAAAGCCAATTGACCATGCATCACCCAAAATCTATTACCCAATACCTGCTCATTACTTTGTTTATTACCCTCTCAGGCATGTCAGTTGCCCGCTCGCGTGGCTATGGACCTCCCCCTCCTCCTGCCAACGACAATTGCACAAATGCAATGGCCATCACCATATCCGGCAATGGATTCGATTACAGCAATTTTACCTCTCAGGTATCGGATCTGACAATGGCAACCGGCCAAACCGGGGAGTTCTTCGAATTTGCGACTGATTATTCACATAAGAAATCTGTATGGTTCCAATTTACATTAGTGACTGCCCGCAGCATAAAAATTAAACTGGAAACAGCACCAGGAAGTACGCTCCCAGACCCAAAGCAATCCGGGGTGACACTATATGCTCCCTCCAACTGTCTGCCCGGGGCAATTTATAGATTAGGTTCTATCATCAGTTCCGGCGAATTGGAACGCTATTGCACTACGCCCGGCACATACCGTATCCAGGTTACGGCTGTGGATAATGTAAATGCTTCCTTCTTAGTAAACCTAACCCTTTCCTGTCCTTTTGATCCGATTTACCCGGAAGATTCACAATATGACTGTCCTGATAAAGCCCACCTTTTCAACTCGGGCTCGCCTCTTCCTCAGAGTTCCAGCTCCTATACTGGGGTTCATGCCATTGAGTGCCACAGCATTGAAGATCCTTCTGAATATGCCTGTCTCCCAGTAGCAAATAAAACGCAGTATTTGAAAAGTTCCTGGTATGTTTTCACTACAGGTAGCATGGTGGATTTCCTGGCTTTTGATTTTACGACAGCTATGCAAAGTGATGTAGTTGGGTATCGTCTTTTGGAAGGTAATGTGCACAATGATCTTTTTTCTTCATTGCCACTGATAGAGTGCGGACTGGCACAAGAAAGTTCTACTACGCGTTACATTGAGTTTCCATGTACGCTGAAGCCAAGTACGACGTATAGTCTTGAGCTCATATTTCACAAGGATTATGTGTTTAACACCATGAATATGCGTGCTCTGCAACGTGGAGTGACTGCTACGGGTTGGCCAAAACCAGTATTGCCTCCCGTCTTAGCAAGCAACCAACTCGGAACCTTACCCTTGTCTTCAACATGGGACGATCGTTTTGATTGCTCTTCATTCATCAGTAAAAACAGCTGTCCGCCTGCCAATCCTTTTTCCGGCATTGTGGTAGCCGGTACTGGCCCCACTCCTCAAACTTTTGACCTCTCTACCTGGGCTACATTTTCTCTCGCTACAGATGTCAATATTAAATTCCTGTTTTCATTTACTCATTCTATGGGTAGATACCATACCCGTATTTTTAGCCGCACATTAAATAATGGCTGTCCTTCACCTGATCCTTTTAGTGGAGATTTGTATTATGAATTTTCCGGTAAAAACGGAGAAGTAAAATGTCTGCCGGCAGGAGATTATTCAATCCAGGTTTTGGCGAGTTCTCATGATAATTTTGGGTCATCAAACTTTTACAAAGACTCCTGGAGCAATGGATATCTTGGTACAAGGTTTACCCTCAGGTTTACGATTGTTGAACTCCCTGCGGTCGGCTTGTTCAGGCTTGATGCAACGAATGAATTCGATTCCATTCACAATCTTGACCCATTGCAAAATGGCGTGTTTTATCCTTCCACACCGGCTGTTTTCATATGCTCAAATACGGTACTACCTGAAAATGTAAAATGCTTAAATCTTGACAAAACGATTTATCGTGAAGTCAACATCGGAGATGCTGATGCAAACGGTGTGCCTGATGAAGGATTATTATGCATACAAGGTTTGCGAACAGATCCATATCCGAACCCTCCCGTTTATTATCAGTTTTTGATGGGCGATGCTAATCAATTGGCGACTGCAGCGGGAACACATGCTGAAGGCCAGGTGATCCCGGGACTCACAGACCATGTGGGATTCTGTATTGATCGCGATGATATTACATTTACTCCTCCCGGAATCGACGTTTTCTGTACCTGTGTCACATCCGGTATTTATACGCTTGCCAGTTTTGGAGGAGTGGATAATGTAGGCAGAGGAGATGCACCTGTATTTCAGCTCAACACATTAAAAACAATTCACGACAGCCGACCTAACGCAGAGTTGATCACCCTGGGACCAATACCTGGTAATTATGCAAGCGGCGTTGATGTATTTTCCTGTACCGATAATCTTGGCAACATGCCACCATGCGGTGATCGCAGGAAATTAATTTACAGAGAATTCTACCTTCCCGATACTGCTGTCATGACGATCACAGAAATCGGTTCTGCCTTTAGTTTGCTGAGTTTGTTCAGCGGCCGTGCATCAGATTTAGCTGATAACCTGACACTCATTTCAGATTGTTTTTCCAGTGCAATTTTCATTGACTATTGCACAGCATTTGAGCCCGGATGGTATACGGTAGTTTCATATGGGGAAGGACCAAATTATACAGATACTAAAGTTTGGAATTTGCTTGGTGACCAACGGGATGTGGGTAAAACCTCTCGAATCGGCATAACTCTAATGCCTGTGGTTATCCCAAATTATAACCGGCCCGATATTGCGTATCAGGCGGGTATCACAGATTGGGCGACACCACCGGCAAACGATCCTAACTTTACAACCGGGCAAATTTATTATTTCGAACCTGATACATTCTGCGCTCCTGATACACCATTCATTCCAGATTTCCTGAGGCCATGTACTCCGATTTACAATCGCATTTCATTTTATGTATTTGAAATTACAAAGCCTTCGTTTGTTCAAATCCGAAACATAAATCAGTCTTTTTTCACAGAAGTTTATCCATTTGATGTCAATGCTCAGCCTGGAGATTTATTAACTGTACCGCCGGTTTATCAATGTGTAAGCTCGGGTTATGACTATCGCCAGATTTGTGATCTGCCACCGGGTAAATATACGATTGCCATTTTTGCCAATGATTCACATATGGGCCAAATGATTTCGCCCGCTATATACGTGGATGAAGCAGCGCTCTCCCGTTTTGATCATGCATGGAATGCCTATGATTTTGATCTTATACCCACTACGAATGCTTTTGTAAATGGGAAGCCTTTCGATACACATCCATTTCTGACAGGTCAGGCACCGAGCCGGGATGTTTTCTATTGCACTACGGGCGCGAATATCAAAGATCCGACGGATACAAAATGCTACACGCAATTTAACTCGCTGATATACGGTCAGGCAAGTGGAGTTCCGAAGCCTCTTTTCCTTGATGACAATCCACTTCAACCCTGGGCTCAACCCTGGCGAAATGTCTGGTACACGTTTATGCTTAATGGTTCCGGTACATGTACCATTCACTCAGATGCACTGAGTGGTCCATCGGCAAAACCTCTTATGGCTGTCTATGAAAGTGATGCTGATGGTAATATTCCATGGACTACGCTGCAAACGTTACTCAACAATCCAAATGATACCATCATCCCTGGACTGAAATTAATTAAAGAACATGTGAATGATACGTGCAATTCAAACGGTGGTGATATCGCGTTCGCCAAAAGCGGATGCATTCGGGACAATGTCCGATATTATGTCGTAGCAAGTTTTGATGCACATGAATATTTTGGCCCACCTAACTTGCCAAATCAGGCTATGTCGCTTTCCATAAAATACAATGGTAAACCAACTTTTGCAGCCCCTTATGATGAAGTATCAACAGCTAATGTTGTAAATGGCCTGCTTGAAACAACTCCGCCATATACATCAGTTCCACTCATCCCCGGAAACGCATTCATAGGTGTTGATTTTTCATTGCTATGCTATACAAAAAATGCAAGTGATCCGCCTGGATGTTCAAGTTTAGGTACAGGGAAATCTGCATGGTTCAAATTTGATGTGGCTTCCCCGGGTCAGATTTATGTAGCATTGGAAAAGATAGGTGTACCAAATGGCTGGTTAGCAAGTACGCAGAACATGACTATCTGGCGGGATAACGGAACCGGTGCTCCGTTGACAAATGAGCTTTCTCTTAGCCACGAGAATGCCTTAGAACATGCATATCTGAAAGGTTGTATTGATCCAGGTACATACTACCTGCTGGTGCGGCACTGCTCTTTTCAGATTGACACTATTCAGCCTTATCGTGTCTTGCTTAAGCTTGTTGATTCACCTGGTGATTTTTGCTCCAATGCCATCCCTGTTGATGTTGTCAACTTTAGCCCTGCAAGCGGAAGTGCGATTGTAAATTGCCACAGCATCGGGACAGATATTGGTGAGACCCCGCCGGTAGGTAACAGTTGTTTCCCCATCGCAAGCAGAAAAACTTCCTGGTTTCATGTTGTTGTCAGCGCAGGTCCAATGGTGGATCTCAAATTTCAGTTAGGTGAAAATTTTACAACGAGTACAGTTGATCTTAGCGATGTCTCTTACCGCATCCTTGCAGGTACCTGTGGAGCCATGACACCAATCGCCTGTAGCGAAGGAAATATAAACCTGACACTGAATTGTCTTGGTACAGGTGATTATTATGTACAGGTTTCCATGCCTGAAAAGGACGGTACCAATATAAATAGTCCTGAAGTGGAAGGCACACTTTCACTTACGGTTACTGCAACTCCATCCAATCCTGTAACCTGTACAGAACCTGTCGATCCGAATGAGATAAATGCAGAATACACGTACATCTCTGACTGCCAAACCATCACTTTCTTCAATCTCTCTACTGCAGGAACTGATATAACCTACTTATGGGTATTTCCAAATGGCACGAGCACCGATCCTAATCCTATTTGGACTCCTCCTTCGGGTACTTCTACCTATACGATAATGCTCACCGTGACTAATACAGCTCTCAACACTTCCATTTCTGTAAGCAAATCTGTCTCGGTCAATGCACCTTTTGATGCATACGCCCCGATGCCTGATTCGTATATATGTAATGGTACCGGTAGCGTTTTACTGGATGCATCTTTTCCGGGTGCAACTTATCTCTGGGATAATAATTCAACAGGCAACCAGCGACTCACCGGAGTGCCAGGGACATTCTGGGTAAAAATATCGTTAGATGGATGCGAAAAACTAGATACCGTAGTCGTAGAAGCAATAAACGCGAAACGAACGATCAATCCCACCTTATGCCCGGAATCAGGTATCACCATCAATAACCAGGTGTTTAATAAAAACAATCCAACAGGTATCATAACTATTCCGAATGCAGATCCGAGTGGGTGTGATAGCATACTGACAGTAAATCTCAGCTTTTATGCAGCTGCAACACACCAGTTTTCTCAAACCATCTGTACCGGAGAGACTTTTATATTTGACAATCAGGATCTGGCACAAACAGGAACATACCATGACACATTGACTTCATCACGAGGATGCGACAGCATAGTCACCCTCAATTTAAATGTAACTCCACGGGAAATTCTTGAACATGCCGTCAGTGGTTGCACCGGAGCACCGCTTTTACTGACACCTGTAACAGTCGGTGCAAATTATGAATGGGATAATGGAGATATGACAAATTCACTTATTGTCAATTCACCCGGAAGCTATGCAGTCAGCGTAACTGATTTGGCAAATTGCATCATAGGGGAAGAAACTTTCATCGTTACTTTTGGCGTGCTCGCTTCGCCGAATGTTTCCATTCCCAATCCGGATTGTGTAGGTTTAGATGTTCTGCTTACTGCAAGCGGATCATCGGGTGAATACCAATGGTTCGATGCAGCAACTGGAGGTAATTTACTTGGTACGGGGTCAACATTATTATTAAGTGATCTCCAATCCGACATCAATATTTATGTGCAGGCATACCAGGTTGGATTCGATACGTGTAAAAGCCCCAGAGCTGTTGCACAAGTGCAGGTTATAGAAGAGGATGTGCAGTACATCGAAATGGATACCATCATATGCCCGGGTAGCTTCGTTACATTGCCATGGGGTGAAAATGTAAAACCAGATACAAATAGCAGCTATACAAACACATGGCAGCATTCGGTGACCGGATGTGACAGCCTGGAACTAACAGTTCATGTGACACTGCTAGATGTGCTATCGTTATCTCTTCCTCCATTGCTGACTATTCATTTAGGTGATACAATATTGCTGGAACCTCAGATTAGTTTTTTACCGGACTCCCTGATATGGCTGCCGTTTGATGGGCTGAGCTGCGCAAATTGTTTGCGACCCCTGGCGTTCCCATTGCAATCCACTGATTATGAACTTTCCATTTGGTCTATTGACGGATGTCTGATCTCGGCACCACTTAGGATCGAAGTGGAGCGCGATGTTCATATTTATATCCCAAATGTTTTTTCACCGAATGATGATGGTATCAATGACATTTTCTCTGTTTTTGCTAACCGGGAAATACGAGAAGTTCGCAAACTTTCAGTTTTTGACCGTTGGGGTGATGGCGTATGGGAAGGGAAAAATTTCCCTGCTAACGGTACGATTGGCTGGGACGGTTTCTCGCATGGCAAACGCATGTTATCCGGGGTGTATGTCTGGGTTTGTGAGATTGAATTGATTGATGGAAGTGTGGAACGGCTGAAAGGAGATGTGACACTGGTGAGGTAAAGAATTTTGAATTTTGAATGCGAAATTCTGAATACAGAAGTAAATCAATAAAAAAGCCGTCCTCAGAAGTTGGACGGCTTTTTTTAGTGGAGCTAGTGGGAGTCGAACCCACGACCCCTTGCATGCCATGCAAATACTCTAGCCAGCTGAGCTATAGCCCCGTATTAGTCGCAAACATAGCTATTTTTCAAAAACCCTCCTTCTGAAGGCCATTCCGATTAAGGCTTATCGTTTGATTCGGTTGTGATTTCCTAGTTTTGTCGCCTTATTGAAAAATGAAAATATGAAAGATGTATATATAGTAGCTGCTGTGAGGACACCCATTGGAAGCTTTGGGGGATCGCTGGCTTCTTTGTCTGCCACTGCTCTTGGAGCGAAAGCTATTGCCGGGGCTATTGCTGCAGCGAGGATTTCTCCTGACCAGGTACAGGAAGTTATCATGGGCAATGTGGTCTCTGCCAACCTGGGCCAGGCTCCTGCCCGACAGGCTGCTTTAGGTGCAGGATTGCCTTTTAATGTACCCTGCACTACTGTCAATAAGGTTTGCTCCTCCGGGATGAAAGCGATCATATTCGGCGCCCAATCCATCGCTCTTGGGCAGGCTGATCTTATCGTTGCGGGTGGAATGGAGAGCATGACGAATATTCCTTTCTATGCCTCCGGGATGAGATGGGGTACAAAATTCGGTAATTCGGAATTTATCGATGGACTGATGAAAGATGGCCTCACGGATGTGTACAACCAGACAGCTATGGGTGTGAGTGCGGATAAGACAGCTGAAAAATATGGCATCAGCAGGGAATCACAGGATGCTTTTGCTATTGATTCCTACAAGAGATCACAAGGAGCTACAAATAACGGAACCTTTAAAAATGAAATCGTACCTATTGAAATCGCTCAACGAAAGGGTCCGGCAATCGTCATTGATAAAGATGAAGAACCGTTCAAAGTAGATTTTGATAAAATCCCATCACTGCGACCTTCATTCAGTCCTGAAGGAACCGTAACTGCTGCGAATGCTTCCACATTGAATGATGGTGCTGCCGCTATTATTCTTGCCAGTGAAGAAGCTATAAAGAAATATTCGCTGACTCCATTAGCCAGGATTGTTTCTTATGCGGATGCAGAACAGGATCCTTTTTGGTTTACCACTACACCGACTTTAGCTGCTCCGTTAGCTTTGAAAAGAGCAAATCTCAATGCAGGTGATATTGATTTCTATGAAGTCAATGAAGCTTTTGCTGTGGTTACGCTTGCGTTTGAGCAAGTCATTGAAGTGGCACATCAAAAAGTGAATATCCATGGAGGTGCTTGTTCATTAGGACATCCACTTGGTGCATCAGGAGCAAGAATTGTAACTACATTGACCCATATCCTTCAACAAAACAATGGCAAATACGGACTTGCAACATTATGTAATGGGGGAGGTGGGGCATCGGCGCTGATCATAGAGAAAGTGTGAGAGAATAAGACAGTAAGAAAGTAAGACAGTAAGAGAAGTGAGAGAGTGAGAGTGCGTCATGAGTCCGGCATCCGGCATCCATTTAGTCCAGTATCCAAAATTCGTCATTCGTTATTCGTTAATCGTAATTCGTAATCCCCTCTCATGTTTGGAAATAAAATCCGTGGATATACCCGTTTGTTATTGGTCGCCATTGTCAGTTCTATTGCTTTTTTGATGGTCATGATCGTCGGTCTGTTCCCTGTCAAAAAAGAGAAAAAATATAAGTTGGGTCTCCGGATCAGGAAAGTATGGTCAAAGATCTGCCTTTGGATATTAAATTATCAGGTGGAGATCAGAGGCGAATTTCCAACTGACCGGAATTATTTGTTTGTAGGTAATCACCGGTCATCTTTGGATCCGTTTGTATTTCTTGCTCATGGCATGGGTAACCCGGTTAGCCGAGGAGATGTGAGGAAGTATCCAATTGTCGGAAAGGGAGCTGAAGTCACCGGGATCATTTTTGTAGATAAAGAAAGCAAATCCAGCAGAGGAGCCACCAAGGAAGCTATCTACCAGGCGCTGAAAAACGGGAAATCGATCATGATCTATCCTGAAGGTAAAACCGGGGCTCAACCGCTGACGGCCACCTTTCAAAAAGGGTCCTATGAACAGGCGGCTGAATTGCACGTGCCTGTGGTGCCGTTTGCTATTGAGTATAAAAACACGAATGATTACTGGGATCATACGGATGGCATGCTTCTGCATTACCTCAAAAACCTGGCAAAGCCAAAGACCAAAATCCGGCTTTCCGTCGGACAGCCGATCGAAGGGGATAATTCATGGACCCTTCTCAGGCAATCACAACTCTGGATAAATGAAGAAATCGAGAGGATGCGTTCGGACTGGGGTGGGCTGGTGAAGGAAAAATCCTAAATGCATATAAATGACAAAGGCACCGGAGTAATCCAGTGCCTTTTTAGTAGCGGGGGCAGGACTTGAACCTACGTCCGCCTCAGGCGGATATGAGCCCTTGCTTTAATTTTTAAGAATTTTATTCCAAATCCATTCTCTTCCTTTTGCTCCTTTTAGTTCCTTTTCTCTCTTCATCGCTTCCGCCTTAGATTCAAAAGTTTCAGTGTGTAAAATTATCCAGGGTCTAAATTGAACGGTCCAACCTTTTTTGGCTAATTTATTATGAGAAAGGAATCTATTTTCAAGATCTGAAGTGAAACCGATATAGATTTTATGGAAAGGTTCTGAATAAAGAACGTACACAGTATACATTTCCAATAAATTTTCAACTAGTTCTGGAAATACAAAAGTATCAACAAATTGTATCTATAGAAGCCTTTATGATGTCATATAGTTTGGTTTAAAGGATAATAATCATTACTTTTGCGTCCCGCTCAAAAGAAGAGCTGGAAGAAACATCGCGGGGTGGAGCAGTTGGTAGCTCGTCGGGCTCATATCCGCCTTAGGCGGACGAAGGTTCAAGGAAAGAAAAAATTCTTCTATAAGGAAGAGCAGATACATCGCGGGGTGGAGCAGTTGGTAGCTCGTCGGGCTCATAACCCGAAGGTCGTAGGTTCAAGTCCTGCCCCCGCTACTACAAGGCATCGAGAAATCGATGCCTTTTTTATTATACCCGTATACATCGGATAGCCATGTAACTGTCATTCATTATCAGGCCTTTATGTAATATCTATCTTTCTTTTACACTTCTGTAACATTGTTTTACATCCGGAAACAACGGTGAATCGATTATGCCGTTACTTTTCCATCATCGTTTCACTTAAAACATAAAATCATGTTTTTCCTTCTTCCTTTTCTTTGGCTTAATTTTTATTCATCCAAACCTGCAGCTACTGCAATAATAGCTCCGGAGACAACTCATATCATCATGACTACAAGTGACGGAGGTGCAATATGGCACGATCTGAGCGCTACAGTACCACCATTCAAAGGCGGGATGATCCTTGAATCCATTGATGACCAAATGTACCTGGGCATAGGTGATGACTTGTATACGAGCTTAAATAGTGACATCATTAAATGGCAAAAAGAAGCAAGTTTTAGCACAGGCGTGATTGTGGGATTATTTCCAGGCAAAAAAGGTCCATATGCCATCACACTGCAAAAAGGTTTTTTTCAGCAAAATGAAGATGGAAATTGGGAGCCCGTATTTCAAAGCATGAATGATAAAATCGTTTTTGCATTTCTGGAAACTGCAGATGAAAGTCTGCTCGCTTCAACCGATAGTGGTATTTATAAGACTTCAGACCATGGCCAGACATGGAAGCGCGTGCTACTCAATGGTTCCATACAGAGCCTTGTCGGCGATAAAGATGTCTATTTAGTCACCTCAAAAGAAGGTATATGGCGATCCATTGATGAAGGAGAACATTGGTCACATGTGCTTACTACACCAACGTATACAACCAGAATCACTCCTTTTGAAAATGGATTCATCGCCATTGTTATGGGCCAGGAATTTGGCGGGATCAGGACCACAAATGAAATGTATACTTCCACCGATTTGGGTGCAACATGGGAAAAAATGGTGGTACCGGCTGAATTAGCTAATGTCTATGAAGTCAAACAAGCGGGCATGAACCTCATGGCCAGCGGCGAAGAGGGAATTTTCAGTTCTTCAGATCAGGGTAAAACATGGAAATTTGTACATGAGGCACCGGACAACAAGAATAAATTCTACAGGCTAATCAGTTCAGGTAACACAATATTTGCTTTGCTTATACAAGGTTGTTGAAAAAAATCGACATTTTAGGGCATGCATTCTAAACCGCCCGTCCATCTTTTATTATGCCTGCTGGCCATCATCACCTGGTGGCCATGCTCGTTAATGGCACAATCGGTTCCGGACGGCAAGAAGGTCAACCTGGCTATTCGCAGGACGGCCGATAAATTACTTCGTGTATCCGGCGATACTACAAGCCGGATCGGTGCAGTCGAAAAGGTCAATCCGCTGAAATGGCGATTGCAACTGGAACATGCTTTCTTGTATGATTCGCTGCCTGCATTGCTTCAGAGTTCGTTGGATTTTTATAAGATCCAAAATGAGTATGATGTAACTGTAAGGAGTTGTGAAAACGATGCGATTGATCTTGGTTATCACCAATTAGATTATACGCAGGATAGCCTGGTTCCATGTGGTACCCGGGCAGCACCAGTGGGTTGTCATTACATTGAAATAGTCTTTGCTGGTGAAATGCATGAAACACGCAATTGGACTGGCACGAGTTTATTGCTCTTGTTAGGCCTGACCAGCGGAGCCGGCTTATGGTGGTGGATTAGAAGAAAATCACCTCAGGAAATATCCGGGCCAGCAATACCTGAAGAACGATGGATTGAATTTGGCAAAAGCAGACTCTACATACAACGGCAGATATTGGAGATCGGGGGAATTCAACAAATGCTTACCTATAGAGAAGCAAAATTGCTAAACCTGTTTGCTTCGCATCCTGGTGAATTGCTTGAACGTGAATTTATCCATCAGCAAGTCTGGGCGGATGAAGGCCTCCAGGTAAGTCGGAGTGTGGATGTATTTGTGTCGCGGCTAAGAAAAAAATTAATAGCTGATCCTGCAATAACCATCACTGCAGTGCACGGGGTAGGATACAAGCTGGAAGTGAATACAGAAGCCAGGTAATGGCTTTAAAAAATTACAATGCTGGACAAGAAATCGATGCCTTTTTTATTCCTCGCCCGTAAAATTTACCTTTGCTGATATGAAATTTTATTTTTCCTATTCCATTTTACTGATATTGCTCCTGGTGTCATGTAAAGAGCAAAAGAGTCAACCGCCGTCAGAAAAACCCCTGAGTGTTGAAAGTAACAGAGATACCAATAAAGTAACACCGGCAATTGACAAAAATGTTGCTAACGATGAGTGGAAGGGTTCATTCTATCGAAATAAAAAATATCATTTTAGTATTCAGTTTCCTAAGGGCTGGGAATATGATAAAGGTATGTCTGTCAATACACTGGCAAGGGCCGTTGACCGGCAAAAAGGTATTTCCCTGAGTATGACCATTCAACACCTGCCAACGGAAGTACCGGATGACACAGACATTTTTGAAGCAATCTCTATCGATGATTTTAAAGACATGGTTAACAAATTACTCGTGTCCACTAACAAATCTTCAGTTAGTAAGTCAGAAGTTAAGAAGGGAGCTCTGAATAACCTGCCAGCTTACAATCTTACCACTACTTATGATTTAACCTCTATGGATCGAACCATGACATTTGTGATGAGACAAGTGCAATGTCTTAAGGATTCAAAGTATTATAATGTGCAGATGGTCATTCCTCTTACATATTATAACGATGATACAGAACAAGTATTCCGTTCTATGGTCGATAGTTTTAAATTTGAATTTTAATAAAATAGATTTATAATTTCAGATATCCTGCGAATGTGGAATGGACAATTTGGAACAAGATTTTAAAAATGTAGCAAGAACCGGGTCAGCTTCAATGTTGCACCACCATTTTCCGGACAATTATCTTTTCCTTAAATTTTAACTGTAACAAATAAACTCCTGTATAAAGAGTTGAAGTTCTCAGTTCCTCAACATTCGAATCTGATTTTTTCGAAATCATTTTCCTTCCCAATTGATCATAAATGCTTATTTCATATAAACCTGATTCCAGTCCGGAAATTCGAATGTGTAAATTTTGATCAACAGGATTTGGAAATACCAGGCATTCAATTTGACTTACCTGTACATCTTCAGTTCCGGTTTGCAAATCACAACGGTATATAAAGGCGGTTATAATAGAATCTATATCTGCTCCCAGATCTTTTCCGTCATTGCCTGCATTTTTATAAGGACTGGTTGAGGATAAACGATAATCTCCTCCGGCATAATCAACAAAACCAACAGCAACAATATTCGGAGGAAAAAAATTACCAGCAGGATAATTTGTAGCGGAACCTCCGATGTCAACATTTTTAGTCACTACCCAATTCGGATTGAAATACATTGCTAAAGTTGTATTTGCATATGCAGTACCAGTTCCGATAAATCCATAATTCGCATGTGTAACGATATTATTCTGGAATACAAAAAAATCTGTCTTTGGTGAACCATCGGAAACCATATAAGCATTTGTACAAAAGCCGGTATTGTGATCAAAGATGACATCTGTAGGTCCGTTCAGCACCTGGAATAATCTTCCGTCACCTCCCATCCCAAGGTTTGTCACATGCCATACATTGTTCTGAATTAAAACCCGGGAAGTTCGTTGGCTGATATTCGGTGCATCATATCCTGACATATTCAGTCCCTGGGCAATATTGTCAAAAGTGTTGAACCTGATCGTGATATCTTCAACAACTGACCATGGCGCTGTGTTATTTTGGTTACGCGGTGTCAGCAATAATGCAAATCCGTTCTGAGCATTAGGCCAGCAATTTTCGAATTGATTTCCTTCTACTAATGTGCGTCTTGCATTTTTAAATTCAAGAAGGTTTTTTATATCCCACTGCTCATCCATCCATGAAAGAGGCTTGAAAAAATAATTGTAACGGATTTCAATATCGGATGGAACCGCATTTGGAATGCTGGGATCAGCACCGCCGAAGATTACATTTTCACCAGCTCCTTCAAGATAATTATTGACTATTTTCAATGGACCGGTTGTGCTGTATGCAGCTATTGCCTGGCTGTCTGCTCCATCTTCTTTGCAATCCGAAACGTAGGAATCGATAACTGATAAGTAAGATCCATTCATCAACACACCTCTGCGACTCCCTGCACCAGGATCGCCATGAATATAGCAACGGTCAAAAATGATATTATTGGGAAGTTTATCAGCTGATGTTTCACCATTCCCAATGTTGATGATGTTATAGACAAAATGGTTTGTTACAGGCTTGAATTCAATACCAACAAACCGGTAGTGATGGGCATTTGAAGATGTATTGATCGTGCCTCCATTATTGGCTATGACTACCAGCTTAGGCATATTGACGGCATCACCAGGACCCACTCTGTTACAAGGATCAGGCAATTCTGCATAAGCTGATGAAATAATATATATCCAACCGGTGCCTGAAGCTTTATTGGGTAGTGTAAATGGACCTGTAAAAGTTGCGCCTGCCTCCAGTTCAATGACATCGCCAGGTTGTGCAGAAATTAATGCCGTTTTAAATCCTGCGGTTGTATTTACAGATATATGCTGACCGCCTACCGGTAAATCAAAAGGAGTTTGAATTAATATTTGGGGTAGGGCAGGATATTCAGCAGCATAAACATTGCTGGCAAAACATGTTATGAAAAAAACATAATAACCATAACATCGAATCTTGTTGAAGTAGATCCGGAACGTGAAAATTGAATTGGAAGAATGTGTCTTCATTTTCTAAAATACAGGATTCCTATAATAGATACGGAGACCACTAAAAATGCTCCTCCGGCAATTTTAGCAAGACCTGAATCCAAGTTGCCAATTTCTGCGCCAGGGAAATGAGAGGATCTCCACAATGAAATCGTGATGAACAGAAGACCTAAATCGAGAAGGCCAAGGATAATTAATAAAAACTTCATCCTTAATAATAGTTTATTTAATCCAACTGGAACCAATAATTATATCATCTGGCTGATTCGTTCATCGCTTGAAGCCACCCATTCCATGATCTGCTCTTCCATTGCATCTTGTGATTTGAAACGAGTGATGTCATAGCATCCCAAAGGATACGTAGCCGTTCGAACCGGACATCTGTTGCAATGAGTGCAGGGGATTTCAGGCGAATTAATGCCTTGTTTAAAAAGTTTTACAAGATTGACATTCGCTAAAAGCGGCCTGGCCATGGCGATAAAATCTGCTTTCCCTTCCTGCAATGTTTTTTCAATGAGGTCCATTTCCTGGAAACCACCGTTTGCGATGACAGGTAATCCTGTTGCCTCTTTAAATTGTTTTGCATAATCAGCCGATATTCCGGGCACATATTTCCATCCAATATTGTAGACAGGATCAAGAATAAATTCCGGGATCATATTGAATATCACCGCTTTCATCTTTGATTTGAAGGTAAGATGTCGGCCTGCATTGATGAACATCTTTACTTCATGTACAGGCAATCTTCCGGGATTCCCTTTTGGATTAGGGAAGCCATAACCAAGATCAATGTGGAGATAAGCGACACCCAGCGCTTTGAGCTTCTGAGCGTAATAAAGATTTTCCTTAACCGTATTTCCAAAATACCAGTCTTTCAACGGAAACCTGATGGGCAGGCGGATATTCAATGGTAAATAATTGAAATCCGATGCCGAAAGTCTTACACCAATCGGAAAATCATCTCCTACTTTTTTCCTGGTGGCTACAATGATGTCTTCAAGAATCTGAAAACGTTTATCGATGGAGCCTCCGTATTTATCCGTCCTCCTGTTTACACCCGGATTTAAAAATTGTTGGATGAGATAGCCTTTGGAAGCCGTGATTTCAACTCCGTCTGCACCAGCTTCCCGAACCCGTCGCCCGGCTTCTGCATAATTATTGATCGCCATTTCAATTTCCTCCAACGTCATCGCATGATGCCTGTTTACATAGCCGTAAAAGAAATCAAAGAGAGTAGAGGATGATTTTGAATCTTCCTTCTGGCTAAAGAGACTTGTCTGTGTATGTGCTCCTGCCTCACCGATCTGAACGATATACCTGCAATCATATTGATGGACGGCTTTGATCGCTTCTGCAAATGGTTTGATAAAACGATCATGCGTGAGCTTTGGATATTCCATAGGAGAGGCGCGTTTGTCATCTACTGCTATCGTGGCTGAGATGATTCCGGCGACATCATTTTCTGCAAATCTTTTTTCAAAATTTTTGAATGCAGATGTCACCGTGCCGTCATAAAAAGAAGTCCTGCCGCCGATAGAGGAGCGGAGGATGCGATTCTTAAAATGCATATTCTCAATCTGGAAGGGTTCAAAGATCATTTTTATTTGTTTTAAGCATTTATTCTTATAATTTCATAAGCCTTTTTATCCATGTAAGCTTTGATTTCGAATAAGGCGGATATTTAAGATTCATCTCAAACCAAAAAGGTTTATCAATTATGCTCTTTGTGTGTGAGAAAGCATCAAATCCTCTTTTGCCATGATAACTTCCGAAACCACTTTCACCTACACCACCGAAAGGTAAGTGACTATTAGATATTTGCATCATCGTATCATTCACAGCACCTCCTCCGAAAGAAATTTCTTTTAATAACTTTTCACGTGTACGGATGTCATTTGTGAAAATATAACATGCCAGTGGTTTAGGCCTGGAATTGATTTTTTCTACAGCGTTGTCAAGATTTGAATATGAAATGACAGGCAATATCGGTCCGAAAATTTCTTCCCCCATGATGTGATCATCAAATGTCACATCGGAAAGGATGGTGGGTGCGAAATACCTGTTTTGAATATCTGTTTCCCCGCCGAAATAAATTTTACTTTCATCCAGCAATGCGGTCAGCCGTTTAAAATTTTTATCATTGATGATCTGGACATAGTTATCATGATCAAAAGAGTATTCCGATTTGATGATTTGGTCTTTAAGTAAAGAAAGGAATTCATTTCTGACAGATTCATCAATCAGTACATAATCAGGTGCAATGCACGTTTGACCTGCATTCAGGAATTTTGCCCAGGTAATTCGCTTCGCAGCATCTTGTAGGTTAGTATTTTTTGTGATGATCGCAGGACTTTTACCACCCAATTCCAGAATGACGGGTGTGAGATGCTTCGCTGCGGCCTGGTATACAACCTTACCTACGGAAGTGCTTCCAGTGAAAAAGATGAGATCAAACTTATGACTGAGGAGATCTGCTGTTTCCGGAGCACCGCCTTCAATCACCACAAGATGTTGTGGATCAAAATTGTCATTAATTAATTTCCGCATGATGGCGCTTGTCGCGGATGGGATTTCACTGGGCTTTAGGATTACTGTATTCCCGGCAGCTATCGCGGAGACAAGAGGGATCAGTGAAAGCATGTATGGATAATTCCAGGCACCGATGATGAGACATTTTCCCAATGGTTCCTGTAATACATAACTATGGCCGGGTAGATTGATAACGTTGGTTACTGTTCTTGTTTTCTTTGACCATGTAGGAAGTTTTTTTATCGCTGTATCAATCTCGCCATAGACAAAACCTAATTCAGTAGCATAGGTATCAAATTCGGATTTTTTGAAGTCGGCGTAAATGGCATTATAGAGTTCTTGTTCATGCGCTTTCAATATTGATTTCAGCTTTTTTAGCTGTGCTATCCTGACATCAATATTTTTAGTGACATGAGATCTGAAATAACCATCCTGCAGGCTGATCAATTCTCCATAATTCATTGCATCTGGTTTAACATGGACAATTTGAAGATATTACATGTAGACTTACAATACTAATGCTTGATTTCATTTTTATATACTACACCTTCTTTCATCACAAAAGCCACGTGTTCGAGTGTTGTGATATCCTTCAAAGGATCACCTGCTACAGCAATGATATCTGCCCATTTGCCAACGGTCAACGATCCTGCTTTATCTGAGATATTCAATAAATCAGCTGCGTTTACAGTTGCAGTTTGGATAGCCTGCATGGGTGTCATTCCGGCATTCACGAGGTAGACAAAGTCTTTGGCATTCAAGCCATGCGGCATGACGGCGGCGTCAGTACCGTAGGCAATCTTAATACCTGCTTTTACGGCTTTTGTAAGGCCATCCAGTTTTTCCTTCGCAAGACTTTTTGCTTTGTTGATTATTTTATCAGGAAATCCTTTCTTTCCAAAATTATCTATGATGTACTCTAATGCATACATTGTAGGAACCATGTAGGTCCCTCTCTCTTTCATCATGGATAAAACTTCATCATCAATGATGCTGCAATGCTCTATTGAATTTACACCTGCCATCACTGCGCGCTTGATACCTTCTGTTCCATGTGCATGTGCTGCAACTTTTTTACCCCACATATGTGCTTCATTAACGAGCGCTGTCATTTCTTCAAGAGAATATTGAGGAGCACCCACACTTTCTTCCTCGCTTAAAACTCCTGCTGTGGCACAAAATTTTATTACATCGGCTCCCCATTTTACATTATTACGTACTCTTTTCCTGATTTCATCTACACCATCAGCGACACCTGTGTAATCAGGATTAAAACCCATTCTTATATCCGGGCTGAAACCAGTCATATCGACATGACCTCCTGTAGCGCCCAGCGCAAAACAGGCAACAAACATATGGGGGCCTTCTATTTTTCCTTCATTTATTGCATTGCGCAGAGAAATGTCAATCAGGTCCCCGGAGCCCAGGTCTCGACAGGTAGTAAATCCTGCCTGTAATGTTTTCTTTGCATACAACGGTGCAATGATGGCATGATCAATCGATGTTTTTCTGAAAATATCTGCATAATAATCACCACTGGGTTCGCCAGACATATGTGTATGACAATCGATTAGTCCGGGTAAGACTGTCGAATTGCTCAAATCAATGATTTCCGCATTTTTTGGAATCATAACATTTGGACCAACATCCACTATCTTATTTCCATCGATCAATATAATTTGGTTGCTCAATAGGGTTCCGGAAACTACATCAACCAATTTACCCGCTTTTATCACGGTCATTCTAGATTGTGAAAAGGATATTGTAAATGAAATAAAGATGAAAAAAGAAGCAAAAGCGGTTTTTAATCTCATGGCAATAATTTAAGCAGGATAAGTATTAAATGTAAAAAGAATTCATCGTCATTGACAGATTAATGATAAGGATCCACATCAATGCTTATCCTCACCGTGGATAGCAACTTTCTTTTGACAATTCCATTCTGAAATGCTTTCAATGCATTTTTTACTTCTGACATCAGTTTGGGATCTCTCTCTATCTTGATGAACACCATGTGGATATATTGATTCCTCACTCTTGCAACTGTTGGTACGGAGGGTCCTAATAACCGGTTTCCGAGTTTTGGTTTGAATTCCGTCACCAGTAAGTCAGCAGCATCCCTGCTGATATCAGCCTGCCGATGTTTGATGGAAATCGCAATCTGACGTACAAAAGGAGGGTACCTGAATATCTCACGCTCTTTTATTTCCCGTTTGTAGAAAGAAGCATAATCGCTATTGACCACATCCTGGAAGACAGGATGTTCAGGCTGAAATGTCTGGATCATGACATTACCCTGATCATGTTTTCTGCCCGCTCTTCCACTCACTTGCACAAGTGTTTGGAATGTACGCTCTGCTGACCTGAAGTCCGGATAATGCAATGCCTGGTCAGCATAAATCACACCCACCAGCCCAACATGATCAAAATCCAAACCTTTCGTCACCATTTGCGTGCCGACAAGAATATCAATCTTGCCTCTTTCAAAATCATAGATCAGGTTTTCAAGATTATTTTTTCCTCTTGTGGTATCCAGATCCATGCGTCGGATTTTGGATTCAGGGAAAATCACTGACAATTCGTCTTCAATTTTTTCCGTACCATATCCTTCTAATGTCAATCTCGGAGAACCGCATGCAGGACAAAGCGAGATCATTTCTTTGACGGTGCCGCAAACATGACATACCAGCTTATTGCGGCCTTTGTGGTAGGTCAGAGAAATATCACACTGGTTGCATTCAGCTATCCAGTCACACACATTGCATTTCAATACAGGTGAATAGCCTCTCCGGTTTTTAAAAATGATTACTTGCTTTCCTTCGCTCAATGTCTTTTTAATGGATTCAATAAGCGTGTGACTATACGGAGATCCTTCTGCTGATTTATCTTTTCTTTTATCAATAAGGGTTACGATAGGTAATTCCATTCCAAGAAACCGTTCTCTTAGAAATGTTTTTCCATACTTGCCAGACTCAGCATGGAAATAGGATTCGACCGATGGAGTAGCAGAACCTAATAAAACTTTTGCACCTGCTTGTTGACCCAGATAAATTGCAACGTCCCTGGCGTGATATCTTGGATTAGGATCCTGTTGCTTATAACTTGTGTCATGCTCTTCATCTACTATGATCAACTTTAGATTTTGAAACGGAAGGAAAATGCTTGATCGCACACCAGCAATGATAGGAATGCCACCTTTCACCTGGTTCCACAGATCCACGCGCTCATGTTCGGTCAGCCTTGAATGTGAGATTGTAATCTGGTTGCCAAATTTTTTGATCAGTCGATTCATGATCTGAACACTCAGTCCTATCTCAGGCACCAGATACAAGACCTGTCCACCATCTTTAATTACATCTTCAATCAATTGTGTATAAATAATCGTTTTACCCGAACCGGTTACACCGTGAAGCAGAACAACTTCTTTTTCCTTCCATTGCTGGTAAATACTTTCATAGACTTCCGATTGCATGTCAGAAAGGGAAGTTACATCCGGAAGAATTTCATTTTTGAACCTGTCCATCCGGTTTATCTCACGCGTGACTTCCTGAAAAATCCCTTTTTTCACCAGCGATTTTGTGGTTGATTTTTCCACATCTGCTTTTGCAAGCACATCTTTAATTTCTAATGCAATCTTTTGTTCGCCGGCCAGAGAAAGATAGCTCAGTAAAAATTTTAATTGGTTTTCTTTTGCGGACACGAGATCCAAAGCTTTATGCAAGCCTTCTTCAGAAGTAAATTCATCAGCAAGTTGAATCAGCTTAATTTTCTTCGGTACATATTTTTCGGCGAGCTTTTCGACGACGACAATAAAGCCCAGCTGATATAATTTGACGATATGCGGGTAAAGAACTTTCAGTCCACTTTCTTTTTCAAGCTCATCAAGTGAAATGGATGGCTTTGCCTGGATGATCCTCATCAGGTCGTAAAGCGGATTGGGTAGTTGTAAAATCTCATCTTCCGGTATAGGCAAGGGACTGATGATCGTTTCGCTGGATAATAAAGTGGCTCCGGGAAGTGCAGCTTTCATGACCTCGCCAGGTGTGCAGCAATAATAAGAAGCCATCCAAAGCCAAAGCCTGTACTGCCAGGAATGAATCAGTGGATATTCATCAAGCACACTCAGGATTTCTTTGGTCCTGTAGGCGGGGGCTTTTGAAGTCACCCCGGTGACAAGTCCTGCATATCTTTTACGGCTGCCAAACTGGACTTCCACCCGGATCCCAAAGGCAACTTTTGATTCAAAAGACTTCGGAATCCTGTATGTGTAAACACCTTCTAAGGCTAAAGGCAAAAGGATTTCGGCATATAACTCTTCAGAAGAGGACATGAGGCGAAGGTGTCACTTTTTTTATGAATTTGCCCCGGGCTTCAGGCCGGGCTAATTTAAAGATAGGATGAGGGATAGAATGAATTAAATTCGCACCTCAAGATCAACCTATTACCATGGCCCAACTTTCTGAACAAGAGATCGTAAGAAGACAAAATTTACAAAAAATCATAGACCTGGGGATCAATCCATATCCCCCGGAACTTTTCCCGGTAAATACGTATGCCGCATCAGTAAAAGAAGGATTTCAGCCTGATCAGAAAAATTTCCAGGATGTGGTGATTGCCGGCAGGATGATGTCCAACCGCGTGATGGGCAAGGCTTCATTTGCCGAAATACAGGATAGTTCTGGGAGGATCCAGCTCTATATCAGCCGGGACGAGATCTGCCCCGAAGAAGATAAGTCGCTTTATGACCAGGTATTTAAGCACTATATGGACCTCGGTGATTTTATTGGTGTCAAAGGATACACATTCCTGACTAAAACCGGAGAAATCACCATTCATGTAAAGGAGCTTGTATTATTGAGCAAATCACTCCGGCCTCTTCCTGTAGTGAAGGTAGATGCTGATGGTGTTGTGCACGATGCATTTACGGATCCTGAGCAAAGATACCGTCAGCGTTATGTCGACATGGTAGTAAATCCTGATGTGCGAAAGGTATTTGAACTGCGTTCAAAGATGTACACCAGCATGAGAGAGTATCTAAATGAAAAAGGTTACCTCGAGGTTGAGACGCCTGTTCTACAACCTTTGTATGGTGGAGCTGCAGCAAGGCCATTCGTGACTCATCACAATACGTTGGATATGAAATTGTATCTGCGCATAGCGAATGAATTGTATTTAAAACGGCTTATCGTCGGAGGTTTTGATGGTGTATATGAATTCAGCAAGGACTTCAGGAATGAAGGTATGAGCAGGTTTCATAATCCTGAGTTTACACAGATCGAACTCTATGTGGCGTATAAGGATTATGAATGGATGATGTCACTCGTCGAAGAAATGCTGGAGAAAGTTGCATTGGATCTTCACGGGACAACTAAAGTTCAGGTAGGAGAACATACGATAGATTTCAAACGACCATGGAAACGATATACCATGTTTGAAGCCATCAATCATTTTACCGGCATAGATATCAGCCAGATGGATGAAGTGCAATTAAGAGCAACTGCAAGGCAGCTTCATATACATCTTGAGCCATCCATAGGAAAAGGAAAAATCATCGATGAAATATTCGGTGAAAAATGCGAGCCTTTCCTGATCCAGCCAACCTTCATTACAGATTATCCGGTGGAGATGTCGCCTTTAGCTAAAAAGCACAGGACAGTTGCAGGTTTGGTTGAGCGATTCGAGGCCATTTGCAATGGTAAAGAGATAAGTAATGCATTTACAGAGCTAAATGATCCTATTGATCAGCGACAGCGCTTTGAAGACCAGTTGGAATTAGGAAAAAGAGGAGATGAAGAAGCGATGGTGCTTGATGAAGATTTCCTGAGAGCCTTGGAATATGGAATGCCACCTACATCAGGTCTTGGCATCGGTATGGATCGATTAGCTATGATTATGACCAATTCGAATTCGATACAAGAGGTGATATTTTTTCCACAGATGAAAGCGGAGAAGCAATAGGCAAAAAGCAATAGGCAAAAAGCAATCAGCAATTCCCCCTTTCAGGGGGTAGGGGGTAAAAGGCCAATCTCCGTCACACCACCTTGCACCACATCACCGATTTTTACTTTGATGATTGCATCTGTCGGTAAGAATAAATCAACTCTGCTGCCGAATTTTATGAAGCCGAATTCTTCACCAGCTTTAAATGCGGTACCAACTTTTGCATAACTCACAATTTTCCTGGCAACTTTTCCTGCGATCTGGCGGATCAAAACCTGTTTGTTTCCATTTTTAAAAACCAGTGTGTTGCGTTCGTTTAATTCGGAGGACTTTGGATGCCAGGCGACGAGATATAAGCCCGGATGATATTGCTGATAGATAAGATCTCCTTCGATTGGGCTTCGATTGATATGCACATTTAACGGTGACATAAAAACAGAGACCTGGATGGCTTCTGATTTCAGGAATTCATTTTCCATGGTTTTTTCTATGACCACAACCTTGCCATCTGCAGGTGAAAGGATTGAATTTTTGTCATTGCTCACATTGATCCTTGGAGGGTTCCGGAAAAATATAAGAAACATGATCAGGAAAAAGAGAGCCAATCCAAAAACCAGGATAGTGATAATGGAAGGATGAAGCCAGATGAAAATAAGGCTTACCAGGAAAAAGAATGTTGCGCTGATGAGGTAAGGTATTCCCTCTTTATGTAGTCGGTACATCATAAGACAAAGATAAAGTAAGCTAATGCAGCAAGTGGCATCACAAATAGCAGAGAATCATACCTGTCAAGAATTCCTCCATGCCCGGGCAAAATTTGGCCACTGTCTTTTACTCCTGCATTTCGTTTTAAAGAAGATTCCCATAGATCCCCACCTAATGCAAAAAGAGGTGTTGCAATCCCAAGAGACAAAACATAGCCAAGCGGAAATACAGGCCAGATTTTTAACAACAATAAGCTCACCAGGACAGTAACGATTCCGCCACCGACAGTCCCTTGCAGGCTTTTGCCGGGTGAAATCAAAGGCATGATTTTTTTGGTACCCCATTTCGAACCGATCAGGTATGCCATGACATCATTCGTCCATATCAAAATGATCGGAACAAGTATGAACTGAAAATTATAGCCACCGATAAGGAATATGCAACCCGTGAGCAACGGAATGCCGATATACAAAACAGCCGTAAAAAAAGATTTACTTCTCTGCACAAGCTCTGCAGGATAAGGCGAAGTGATCAGCTGCAATAAAATAAAAACAGGGATGATGACCGGTATGATGAGAGGAACGAGAAATGGCGTTTGAAATCTAATCAATGTAAATCCGGTAATGGCAATCACCGCGGAAATAATTGTCGCAAAACTGTAAGCAATCCGGGACGGGAAATCTAAGGGTTCGAGGTTTAAGAATTCAAGGATTCCAAAAAAAGTAATGAGTGCAAGCCATCCCACGAAAGTATAAGGAGAATAAACCACTGCTACCAGTGTGATCGCCACAATGAATATCCCTGTAACACTTCGTATGAATAGTTCCTTATTCAATAGCTGTACGTTTTTTTAAAATGGAATTGTAGATAAGATACATGGCCCCAACACTGAGAGGGATCATCCACCATTGTAATTGACTGCTTCCTTTCTCATCAAACTCAGAAAGATCCATACCTGTGACGTAAATCAATACGATCTGTATCCCGTTATTAAATGCATGTGCTATCATCGGCACCCATAAATTACCTGTCCAGTAATAGAGATATCCCAGTGTAGCACCTAACACAATACGCGGAAAGAATCCTTCGAACTGCATATGGATAGCACTGAAAATAAACGCAGAGATCCAGATCGCTGCGATAGGATTTTTCAAAAAACCACCTAATTGCTTCTGAATTATTCCGCGGAAAATCAGCTCTTCACCTATACCCGGTAAAAAAGCGATCAGCAATAAATTGAAAACAAAAATCAGCGGTGAATGCATCTCCAGGACTTTCTTTAACGTATCCTCAGCCTGGTTTTCAAAATCTGCTGCCCATGCGGGAAGGGGCATAGCTTCGTTGAGCATAAAGCTCAGATTGACTAAAGGATAAGATGCGATGAGAAAAAGAATGCCTAACACAGCATACATGATCCCCGGGCTTTTGGAGATTTGAAATCCCTGCAAAATTTTTGATCGAAAAAAAATAAATCCAAAGGCAAGACCAGGAAGAATAAACACAAAAAGATGTTGTGCTGCCAATAATGCCCTGATAAGACCTGCCGATAAACTATCCATTCCTTCTTCGCTCATTTTCATGATATCAGCCATGGAAATTCCGGAAGACATGAGGATGAGTGCAGATACGAGCGCAGTGACCAGCATCCCAAATAAGACCAGGCCAATGAATACGACCAGTCTTAAGAAATAATCATAGCCCCTCATGTTATACTTTTGTGCAAAATAGGCATTCCGTCTATTGCGAAGTATTCAGTGTGACGATAAATCAGCTCAGATGCCAGTAAGATTAAGTGTCAATATCAATAAAATAGCCCTCATCCGGAACAGCAGGGGTGGAAATCTGCCCGATCTTGTCCAGGTAGCCAGGGATCTTGAATCTTTTGGAGCTGAAGGAATCACTATTCATCCCCGGCCTGATGAGCGGCATGCCCGGTATTCCGATATTCCGGCTTTGAAGCAGGTAGTGACTACAGAGCTGAATATTGAAGGAAATCCTACCGACCGTTTTATATATGAAGTGCTTAAACATAAGCCACACCAATGCACGCTTGTTCCGGATAGTCCTTCTGCGCTGACTTCGGACCGGGGCTGGGATACGGTAAAAGAAAGATCATTCCTGACGGATATAGTAGCTACTCTCAAAGAAAACGGGATTCGGGTTTCCATTTTCATAGATGCTTCAGAGGCCATGGTGGAAGGAGCTGCTGCGATCAGAGCAGACAGGGTGGAATTTTATACAGGACATTATTCAAGTCAGTATAAAGCAAATCCTGAAGCGGCTGTTGCTGATCATGTGCTTGCAGCTTTGGTTGCGCAGGCCTCAGGTATAGGCATTAATGCAGGACATGATTTAAATCTTCTCAATTTGAAATATTATGCACAGCAAGTGCCCGGATTGGAAGAAGTATCTATCGGGCATGCATTGGTTTGTGATGCACTTTATTATGGCTTGAGTAATGTGGTGGGGATGTATCAAAATCAATTGAAAGTGTGAAGTTTAACATCTATCTTTATGTATTCTTTTGAGATTATTAAATTGCTAGAATTACTTACCGTGATTTTGAAACAAATTTTAAGTTTAGTTTATAAATATTTATAAAATGACCAAAGTACTTATCACACTAATTTTTACTTCTGCTTTGAATATTTTAAGCTATGGACAAAATTGTATATCTGGAACAATAGTTTTTTCAACTCAATTGCAAGTAAATAATTTTCCTTCTAATTTTCCAGGATGTACGATAATAGATGGAAACGTTGGAATTACAGGTACTGTGACTAATTTGGATAGCTTAATTCAGATTACCCATATTGGTCAAAATGTCCAAATCATCAATTCAAATAGCCTTAGTAATCTTAATGGATTAAATAATCTTGTCGGAGTTGGTGGGTTTTTAAAATTTGAGAATTTAAATGGACTAAGCGCTTTGAATGGATTTCAGAATTTAACTAATATAGGATCAAATCTGAATGTAATAGAAAATAGTTTCAATAACATTTCAGGATTTCCAAATTTACAATCCATAAATGGAGATGTTAATATTTTAAATAATGGTATAAGTAATATATCTGGTTTTTTAAATTTACAAACTATAAATGGTGACTTGACCATTTCAGAATATGGACTTAACAACTTGACAGGATTAACAAATCTTTATACTATTGAAGGAGAATTTAATCTTACTGGTAGTGCATTGAATAATATTTCAGGATTAACAAATTTGCATTCAATAGGAGGTCAATGTAATATTGCAGGTAACACTAACTTAAATACTATATCAGGCTTGACAAATTTGACAAGAATAGGAGGGTCACTTGAGTTAGGAAGTAATCATTTATTAAATATTACTGGCTTAACCAATTTGCAAACTATTGAAGGAAACTTAAATTTTTACAACAGTTATAATAATTCTGTAAATATTTCAGGATTGGTTAGTCTTGATACTATTGGTGGTAGTCTTGAAATAAATTCACTTGGGGAAATTAATTTATCAGTTTTAAACGATATTAAATTCATTGGAAACACCATTGGATTGCAAGGCACATTAAATATTGGAAACTTTATTTATATTGATACAATCTTTGGATCATTAGCTATAAGTAGTAATAATAACCTTAGTAATTTGTCTGGTTTTGGTGCACTTAAAAGAATAAACGGTGGTCTAAATATTGGTAATAATATGGTTTTAACTTCAATTACAGGATTTCAAAATTTGGTCTATATCAATGACTTCGCAATATATAACCATAATTTTCTATCTGATATATCTGGCTTTGATCATCCTATTAATATTTCTCATTCACTATCCATTTCCGGTAATCCATTCTTAAGTAATTGTTCCGTTGAGGGCATTTGTGATAACGTATGGAAAGCAACTGTCATATCCATTTTTAACAATAACAATACTGGATGTAATAGTAAAACACAAGTCCAACAGAATTGCCCTCCCATGCCCGATACTGATGGAGATGGAATCTTTGATATAAATGATAACTGTCCAACAATTTCAAATGCTGATCAGGCTGACTTCAATAATAATGGTATTGGGGATGTTTGCGATACGATGTCAGATTCAGATGGAGATGGGATAAATGATAATATAGATAATTGTGTAAGTAGTCCGAATCCTGATCAGGCAGATGCAAATAATAATGGTATTGGTGATTTATGTGATAGTTCTGATACCGATGGAGATGGTATCTTTGACTTAAATGATAACTGTCCATCTGTTTCAAATTCAAATCAAGCTGATTTCAATAATAACGGAATTGGGGATGCTTGTGATGCGATGTCAGATTCAGATGGAGATGGCATAAATGATAATATAGATAATTGTGTAAGTGTTCCAAATCCTGATCAGGCAGATGATAATAATGATGGTATAGGTAATGCATGTCTTGACGATGATGGAGATGGAGTTCCAAATGCAATTGATAACTGTCCGAATTTTATTAATCCCCACCAGACAGATTTGAATAATAACGGAATTGGGGATGCTTGTGAAGTTTTTCAAAAAATTGGATTTAATACATTAATACCAAAAACCGAACTACATTTAAGTAATGGAAGTTTATATTTAGACAATCCTGAAAAAGGTATAATTTTTAAAGGCTATAGTGGCAATTGTTTCATTTTAAAAATGGTTGGAACTGGATCACCTCAATGGGTTCCTATTCCATGTCCTTGATCAGATTCGATTGAAGATTTACTCAACTTTTACTCCTAAATCTTACCTCTATTTTTCAGTTAATGGAAACTTTCATTTTTCAATGCTCCTCTTTTCAACGCCGGGCATCCGGAACCAGGTCAATACAGGTGGAGGCTGAGACAATTGATCAGGCGCTGAAGATGCAGCCGGTGTGTAAGAAATGCGGATCTCAGATGAAGCAGAAAGATCACAAGAGAGCGAAAAGGGGATAGGAAAAGCTGTTAGATTATTACTGATATTGCGATTGCGATATTTATGGGAAAGAATTAATCACAAAGTGAACTGGCTGCACTTTCCTGTGCTAATATTTTTTACGCATCCAACAACTAATTCTTCAAGCCTATTTTCAGTTAGATTGCCAGCCCCAAGCGTTCCCCTTTTAGGGTAAATGTCTAATAGGTAAACTTTGCCCGACATTGGTTTGACATTAACGCCTGCCTCATCCTTGTTTGGAATGCATAAAATCATCAATCTATATCCATTATTACAACCTCTTTTATTATGACTGTCAACTATTTCGTGTTTGATTAGGCGCTCGCCTCCTTCAAATTCCTGAATGAAGTTATGTGAATTATAAACAGCTTCAAACGAATCAAACTTTTCTAAAGACTTCTTAATGTCTTTTAAATGTGAACGGTATTCGGTCTTATGTTTTGATTTGTTAAAGCTGACCAACCTATCCTTAAAAGAATCGGTGTCATGATACATAATTGAAATAATGAAATGCTACCTAATAGATGCCAATAATTTTCCTATCTGCTTGTTGTGCGGAAGTATGTTGAATCTTAATTGAAAATCGCTTTCAAGTTCAATAAAATATTCTTCTAAATCTTTAAGAATCTCTAAATCTTTTTTGAGAGACATTCTCAGGCGCGAGTTAGATATTTTTACAATAATGCTCGATATGATTTCTTTCATTTCTTGCGTATCCATTATGACTGCCTTATCGCCATTTTGGGATCTTGATTTTGCGTCTTCTGCAAATTCATAACAATTATCAGACAATATTGGAAGGATTGATTTAACCGCATTGACTATTTCTCCATCAGTTGGTGCAGTTTGTCTGTGTCCATTTGAAGAAACTTCTTTTTGCAATAAAACAACGGAGTAATATTCTCCGCTTGACCTTATCGCATCTGGATAGGATATAGAGTAATTGATACTTAGAGACATGGTTTCGGGTCTACTTTTGTGCTTGCTCATAGTGAGAAAACAACGATAAATAATACTTGGTTGATACTAGGTAGAATGTAGTTTAACTTATCAAAAACAAGACCGATTTTATAACTATTTGATAATCAAGCATATAATCTTGATAGGTACGTCAAAGGTATTGTGTTTATTGTAGTATTCCTACACAATTATAAATAATATACTGACAATTATAATGCTGAACCTACAAATTTTTAATTAAAGCATCCTAGGGTGCTTGTCCCAGCTGATATATTTCCCACTGCAGACAATTACATTCAAAAAGCTAATGGCATTATTTATGCAGATATCCATGAAATGCCCTAATTTCAGCAAGGATAAAGGCAGGAAAAAAGCGGTTTTTGTATCCTATTTGTACCTTATTTAACATACTTATCCATAAGTAACTGATTATTAATATCATATAATAATTAGTTGCTTTATGGATAGATAAGTATCAGAACATTATCAACTACATAGTTTGACGAGAGAAGATTTGTTGACCAGATTCAGAGATTACCTTCAGTACGAGAGAAGATATTCAATCCACACCTTAGAAGGTTACATCAGAGATAGCAGGCAATTTTCGGATTTCCTTTCTTTACAATTTGCGATGGATAACATTGCAGTCGTCAATCATCATCATATCCGGAGCTGGGTAGTAAGTCTTTTGCAAAAAAAGACGCAGTCCGTTACCGTGCGCAGAAAGTTATCTTCCCTGGCACATTTCTTTAAGTGGATGCGGAGATCAGGATACATGACGCACAATCCTATTCTTAAAGTACAACTTCCTAAAAAACCGGACAGGTTGCCTTCTTCGTTACCTGAATCAGTGCTGAAACGATTGTGGAATTCAATGGAAGTAAGTGGAGAAGAAAAAGATTTCAGAACACTGAGGGATCAGGCCATCATTGCATTGTTGTATGGATCAGGGTTGAGAAGAAGTGAGCTGATCAATCTGAAGAAGGGTGATATTGATGCTGACCGGAATATGCTAAGGATTACCGGAAAAGGCCGCAAATTCCGACTCGTGCCGGTCAGTGATGACATCGTGAATCTGTTGCGTTTGCTTGAAGTTAAGAGTGGTGAACAATGGGAAAAGATAGAAAGAGATAGGGTAATTCTGACCGATAACGGTAAACCTTGTTATCCAAAATTCGTTCATAATAGGGTGGTAGCCATGTTAGGAGCAGTAACAACAGCCGGGAAGAAAAGCCCGCATGTATTGAGGCATTCGATGGCTACACATTTGATGGATCATGGGGCTGAACTCAATGCAGTAAAAGCGATTCTCGGGCATTCAAGCCTTGCTGCAACGCAGGTTTATACGCACAATTCAATCAGCAGGTTAAAAGAAGTATACAAACAAGCGCATCCTACATCCAGGATTGATCATGGATGAGATGACATAAGTATTCATATCATAAACAATTAACAATGAAGATTATGAAGATTATCACCACAGCGATTCATTTCGATGCTGATCAGGCACTGTTAGATTATATCCAGCGCAAGACATCAAAACTAGACCAGTTTTTTGACCGGATTATTGATGCACATATTTTTTTAAAGCTGGAAAATTCGGGTCAGGTCCGGGATAAAATCGTAGAAATGAAGTTGAATGTGCCAGGGGATGTATTGATCGCAACTGAAGTAAGCAAAACCTTTGAGGCATCAGCAGATGCGGCTGTGGATAACATGAAAAGGCAACTTAATCGGTATAAAGAAAGGATTCAGGCTAAAAGCCACAATGAAAATCCGTTGGAAACATAGAAAATTGTTGGTACTTAATCACCAAAAATCTTAGAATAGTTTTATCTTTGCATTCGCTTTCGGGGAAAGCCCTGGAAAAGTATATGTAATTCATTGGTTTACAGACAGATATTAACAAATATTCGGGTCTTGAGGCATGAATTGAAAAACATGAAATTTGATAGGTGAATGTAACTTTCGCAACTTCCTGTTTGATCAAAGGATTTAAATACGCGGCCTTCGCGATGAACGAGGAGACACTTTTGAAAATCATAAGACAGTTTTCGGAACAACTTCTTTTGCCAGTGTAGCTCAGTTGGTAGAGCAGCTGATTTGTAATCAGCTGGTCGGGGGTTCGAGTCCCTCTACTGGCTCATACATGATTAGCAGAACAGCGTTTGAACATGTAGTAGGGAGTGCGCCGGAGTAGGAGAGCCGGGCCAGACTGTAAATCTGGTGTCTTTGACTGAATAGGTTCGAGTCCTATCACTCCCACTCTGACGTAAGAATGTAAGAACGGAAGACAGTAAGAGAGTGAAAATAAAATAGGGCATAGCTCATCTTAAGTCCCCTTTAGGGGATTTAGGGGCAAAAAAATGACTTATGCGGGCGTAGCTCAGTTGGTAGAGCATCAGCCTTCCAAGCTGAGGGTCGAGGGTTCGAGTCTCTTCGCCCGCTCTGTTTTACCGCTACAACGGTTGGCGGTATCAGCCGATGTAGCTCAGGGGTAGAGCACTTCCATGGTAAGGAAGGGGTCAAGGGTTCAATTCCCTTCATTGGCTCGGATGCATACATCTAACATTGAAATAAAAAACACAGAATCAGCATTTAGTCAAACTATATCTTTTAAAAAAACAAATCCATGGCAAAAGAAAACTTTCAGCGGAACAAACCACACGTAAACATTGGGACGATTGGTCACGTAGATCACGGGAAGACGACGTTGACAGCGGCAATTACGTATGTGTTATCAGAATTAGGATTAGCAAAAAAAGCATCTTATGATTCAATTGATGCTGCTCCTGAAGAAAAAGAAAGAGGTATCACAATCAATACAGCTCACGTTGAGTATGAGACTGTAGCTCGTCACTATGCACACGTTGATTGTCCTGGCCACGCTGACTATGTAAAAAACATGGTAACAGGTGCTGCCCAGATGGATGGTGCTATACTCGTGGTAGCGGCCACTGACGGACCTATGCCTCAGACTCGTGAACACATTCTTTTGGCTCGCCAGGTAGGTGTGCCTAAGATCGTTGTTTTCATGAATAAAGTTGACCTGGTTGACGATCCTGAGATGCTTGAACTTGTAGAAATGGAAGTTCGTGAGCTTCTCGAGCAATATGGTTTCGATGGCAATCACTCAGCTATCATCAAAGGCTCAGCATTAAGAGCATTGGAAGGTGAAGCGGGTGGTAAAGCTGCAATCATGGAGCTTATGGAAGCAGTTGATACACAGATCCCTAACCCGGTCCGTGAAGTTGACAAGCCATTCCTTATGCCGGTGGAAGATGTATTCTCGATTACAGGTCGTGGTACAGTTGCTACAGGCCGTATCGAAAGAGGCATTGTCAACACAGGTGAAACTGTGCAGATTATCGGTATGATGAAAGATGGTGAAAAGCCATTGGTATCTACAGTGACCGGGGTTGAAATGTTCAGGAAGATCCTTGACAGGGGAGAAGCTGGTGACAACGCTGGTCTTTTATTAAGAGGTATTGATAAAGAGCAGATCCACCGCGGAATGGTTATCTGCAAGCCAGACTCCGTAAAACCTCACAAGAAATTCAAATGTGAAGTATATGTACTGGGTAAAGATGAAGGTGGACGTCACACTCCATTCTTCAACGGATATCGTCCTCAGTTTTATTTCCGTACGACAGACGTTACAGGTGATGTGAAATTGCCTGAAGGAGTAGAAATGGTGATGCCTGGTGATAATGTTGCCCTGGAAGTAACCCTGATCAATACGATCGCTATGGAGAAAGGACTTCGGTTCGCTATCCGTGAAGGTGGCCGTACAGTAGGTGCAGGACAGGTAACAGAAATTCTGGACTAGTCAATCATAAATAATCAATCCGGGCAGGAATAGAGCCAAAGGGAAATTTTCCTGCCCGGTGTATTTGAATAATATTTGGTTTCGTTCCTGACGTTTTTCATTACCAAAGACGAAAAGGGATGAATGTTTTAGGGAAGTAGCTCAATTGGTAGAGCGGCGGTCTCCAAAACCGTAGGCTGCGGGTTCAATTCCTGTCTTCCCTGCCACGATTAAGGTTGACCGTCAGATTGGATCATTAAGCAGATTAATAAGAGAAGATGGAACAGATAAAGTTATATCTCATCGAGAGTTACAATGAACTGGTGAATAAAGTAACCTGGCCTACCTGGGCTAACCTGCTCAGCAGCACCCGGGTTGTGCTTGTTGGTTCTTTGTTGATAGCTGTTATAGTGCTCCTGATGGATTTCGTAGCTAAGCAGATCACAGGATTTCTATATAATATATAATACCGGATATATGTCTGATGGTAAAAGGTGGTACTCGCTTCGGGTGATTTCAGGCAAAGAACGCAAGATCAAAGAGCGTATCGAGCTTGAAATAAAACGATCCGGATGGGATGACATCGTCACCCAGGTACTGGTGCCTTCAGAGAAAGTCTATAAGATCAGGAATGGCAAAAAAGTGATTCTTGACCGCAATATTCTACCAGGTTATATTTTGCTTGAAGCGATCCCGGAACGTTTTAGCGCAGAAATTGTTCAGGGTATTTCCAACATGCCTAACGTGATCCACTTCCTGGGACGGACGCATCCGATTCCGATGCAGGAAAGTGAAGCTAACCGGATGTTGGGTAAAGTAGATGAATCCCAGGGATTGGTGGAATCCATGGTTGAGCCTTTTATTGAAGGCGAAATGGTAAAAATCATAGATGGGCCTTTCAATGATTTTGTAGGCGACATCAAAGAGATCAACGAAGAAAAGAAGAAATTAAAAGTCATAGTAAAAATATTCGGCAGGGGAACAGAGGTGGAGCTCAACTTTATGCAGGTTGAGAAAACTTCTTGATTTTCAAGCTTTTAGTTAATAATATCTCAAGCGCTTTATGGCAAAGGAAATAGAAACATTTATCAAGTTACAGGTGAAGGGTGGTGCTGCCAATCCGGCTCCTCCAGTGGGGCCTGCTTTAGGATCCAAGGGGGTCAATATCATGGAGTTTTGCAAGAGATTCAATGCCAGGACACAGGATGCACAAGGGAAATTGATACCGGTACTGATCACTGTATACAAGGACAAATCTTTTGAATTTGAACTCAAAACCGCTCCTGCAGCTGCACAGCTTCTCGAAGCAGCGAAATCGAAATCCGGTTCTGCAGAGCCAAACCGTAAGAAAGTAGGATCTGTTACCTGGGACCAGGTGACCGCTATCGCTCAGAATAAAATGCCTGATCTCAATGCTTTTACGATTGAGTCTGCCGTTCTGATGGTTGCAGGAACTGCCAGGAGCATGGGTCTGACGATCACCGGTACTCCTCCGGAAGGAGTGGTTGTAAAAGTCTGATTCACAACGATTATCAGGATCCGTCAGAAAGTTGCCGGATTTGATTTTAGAAAAATAATTAATTCGAAAAGGGAGTGGCACCCAAATAGCGCCACGCCATAACCTTTAAAATACAATTGAATGGCTAAGCTTAGCAAAAAAATGGCTATCGCTTCCAAGAAAGTAGATAGCGAAAAGCTTTATGATCTCACGGAGGCCATGAAGCTGGTTAAGGAAGTGAACCTTACCAAATTTGATTCCTCAGTCGATCTTCACATCAGGCTTGGGGTAGATCCAAGGAAAGCCGACCAGGCGATCCGGGGAACTGTAAGTCTTCCACACGGAACAGGAAAAACAAAGAAGGTGCTCGTGCTTTGCACACCTGATAAGGTGCAGGAAGCATTAGACGCCGGCGCTGATTATGCAGGTCTGGAAGAATACATCGCCAAGATTGCTGAAGGATGGACCGGTATTGACGTCATCGTGGCTATGCCATCCGTTATGGCCCAGGTGGGTAAAGTTGGACGTATCCTCGGTCCACGTGGTTTGATGCCTAACCCAAAGTCAGGAACAGTTACTATGGATATCAAAGGAGCTGTGCAGGAAGTGAAGGCAGGTAAGATTGCTTTCAGGGTTGATAAATTCGGCATCATTCACTCACCGGTAGGCAGAGTATCTTTTACTGCAGAAAAATTGCATGAGAATGCCCTGGAGCTTCTGAACACAATTCAGCGCCTCAAGCCGAGTAGTGCAAAAGGTATTTATATGAAGACCATATCTGTGGCTTCGACGATGAGTCCGGGCATTAATGTGGACCCGAAATCATCACATAGTCACAAGGAATAAACTAAAAGTGCAGATTATCTAAAATAATCAGACGATGAAAAAACAAGAAAAAGATCAGGCGATAGGCGTGTTGCGCGAAAAATTCGACAACAGCACATATATCTATTTTACAGATGCTTCTTCTATGACGGTAGAACAGGTCAACAAGCTGAGACGCATGTGCTTTCAGAAGGGGATCGAAATGACCGTGGTGAAAAATAAGCTGGCCCGCAAAGCGATGGAAAGCTTAGGAGAAGAAAGAGGATTCGCGCCAGTCTATAAAGCACTTGCAGGTCCGACCGCCATCATGCTTACAGATACTGCGAATGCACCTGCAAAGCTCATCAAGGAGTTCAGGGGTAAAGAAGGTAAAAAACCTGTTTTAAAAGCAGCCTACATCGACAGTGATGTCATCTTCGGAGATGAGAACCTGGACATGCTGATTGCACTTAAATCAAAGCACGAGCTCATCGGAGATATTATCATGCTTCTGCAGTCACCTGCCAAGAATGTGATCTCTGCCCTTAAATCAGGTGGTAGCACAATCGCAGGCTTAGTAAAGACATTGCAAGAGAGGCAAACAGAATAAGGCTTCCAAGTTTTTCAATTCATATCTATTCAACATTTGACAATTTCTAAAAACAACACAAAACATGGCAGACGTTAAAGCATTAGCCGAACAGTTAGTTAACCTCACCGTAAAAGAGGTTAATGATCTCGCGGGTATCCTGAAATCCGAATACGGCATTGAACCGGCAGCAGCTGCAGTAGCAGTAGCAGGTCCAAGCGCAGGTGGTGGAGAATCAGCAGCACCAGTAGAGAAAACCGAATTTGATATCTTCCTGAAATCAGCAGGTGGCAACAAACTTCAGGTTGTAAAGGAAGTGAAGACATTATTAGGTCTTGGTCTGAAAGAAGCCAAAGATTTAGTTGACGGCGCTCCAGCAATGCTGAAACAAGGTGCTCCTAAAGATGAAGCGAATTCTGTAAAAGCAGCCCTCGAAGCTGCAGGTGCAGAAGTTGAACTCAAATAAGAGATCCCTTGTAAAGGCATCATTACTTAATCTTAAACTGGTGACATTGCTCAAACAAAAGGTGCATCATTGAGATATAACATTGTATTAATACAAAGCTTAGCTGGAGGGTATTTACACCTTCCGGCTCAGCTATTTTGTATTTGAAAGAATTTGACTCATAAGAGTTTACATTCCTAAATCGTAATAATCCATGGCAAGTAACACTGCTGTAAAACCCATCACCAAAGAGAGAATCAATTTCGGAAAGATTGATCTCAATACTCAATACCCGGATTTTCTGGAAATCCAGCTTAAATCCTTTCACGAGTTTTTCCAACTCGAGACGACTCCGGAAAACCGGAACAGCGAAGGGCTCTATAAGGTATTCCAGGAGAATTTTCCCATTTCTGACGCCAGGAGCATTTTTGTTCTTGAGTTCTTAGACTATTTTATTGATCCGCCTCGCTACAAGATTGAAGAATGTATGCACCGTGGATTGACATACAGTGTTCCTCTCAAAGCTAAGCTCAGGTTATCCTGTAACGATGAAGAGCACATTGACTTTGAAACGATAGTCCAGGATGTATTTCTTGGAAATATTCCATACATGACCCCGAAAGGGACTTTTGTCATTAATGGAGCTGAGCGTGTGATTGTTTCACAATTACACAGATCACCCGGAGTATTTTTCAGTCAGTCCTATCACCCTAACGGTACAAAGATTTATTCTGCACGTGTCATCCCTTTCAAAGGAGCATGGATGGAATTTGCTACCGACATCAACAATGTGATGTATGCCTACATCGACAGGAAGAAGAAATTCCCTGTCACTACATTATTGAGAGCGATAGGTTATGACTCGGACAGGGAAATCCTGAGCCTTTTCGAATTGGCAGAAGAAGTGAAAGTGAGCAAAGCTTCTCTTAAGAAAGCCATCGGAAGAAAACTCGCTGCACGGATCCTGCGCAAATGGACAGAAGACTTTGTAGACGAGGATACAGCGGAAGTAGTGACTATCGAACGTAACGAGATCATTCTCGAGCGTGATGTCATCATCGATGAAGATCACATTGACATGATCCTCGAAGCGAATGAGTCAACGATTATCCTTCAGCGTGAAGATATCGGTGAAGATTATTCGATCATCTACAATACATTACAAAAAGACCCTACCAGCTCCGAAATGGAAGCTGTACAGTATATCTATCGTCAGCTCAGAGGTTCTGATCCTCCGGATGAAGAAACAGCACGTGGTATCATCGACAAATTGTTCTTCTCAGATAAGCGATATAACCTCGGTGATGTAGGACGATATAAGATCAACCGTAAGCTCGGTATCGATATTGATAAAGACCTGCTTGTACTGACAAAAGAAGATATCATCTCTATCGTCAAGTACCTGGTAAGTCTTACCAATCAGAAAGCTGAGCTCGATGATATCGATCATTTATCAAATCGCCGTGTAAGAACAGTGGGTGAACAATTGTATGCTCAGTTCGGTGTAGGTCTTGCGAGAATGGCGAGAACGATCCGTGAGCGTATGAATGTGCGTGACAATGAAGTGTTCACACCGATCGATCTGATCAATGCACGTACACTTTCATCAGTTATCAATTCATTCTTTGGAACAAGTCAGCTTTCACAATTTCTTGATCAGACAAACCCACTTTCTGAAATCACGCACAAGCGTAGGATTTCAGCACTAGGCCCGGGCGGTCTTTCAAGAGAGCGTGCAGGTTTTGAGGTCCGGGATGTACATTATTCCCACTACGGACGTCTTTGCACGATTGAGACTCCTGAAGGTCCGAACATTGGATTGATCTCTACACTTTGCGTGCATGCGAAGATTAATAAAATGGGTTTCCTTGAAACACCTTACCGTCGGGTTGCTGATGGAAAGGTTGTATTGAAAGGAAATGCAGAATACCTGACTGCAGAAGGAGAAGATTACCTGAAAATAGCACAGGCAAATACACCGATTGATAAGAGTGGAGTCTTCATGACAGACCGTATCAAATCACGGGAGCATGGTGATTTCCCAATGTTAGGCCCTGAGGAAATTGAATACATGGACGTAGCACCTAATCAGATTGTGGGTGTTTCTGCTTCATTGATTCCATTCCTTGAAAATGATGACGCGAACAGAGCGCTCATGGGATCGAACATGCAACGTCAGGCAGTACCATTGATCAAACCTTCATCTCCTATTGTGGGAACAGGTCTTGAAGCAAAGGTTGCTTTGGATAGCCGGATGCTGATCAACGCAGAAGGACCAGGTGTGGTGCAGTATGTAGATTCAACGAAGATTACAATTAAATACGACCGTTCTGAAGAAGACCAGCTGGTAAGTTTTGAAGATGATATGCGTACATATTATCTGACAAAATTCCAGCGGACTAACCAGGGTACTTGTATCAACCTGAAGCCGATCATCAAGAAAGGTGACCGTGTGAAAGAAGGTACTATCCTTTGCGATGGATATGCAACTGAGAAAGGTGAATTAGCATTAGGTCAAAACCTGAAAGTAGCATTCATGCCATGGAAGGGTTACAACTTTGAAGATGCCATCGTGGTATCAGAACGTATTGTCAAGGAAGACATTTTCACTTCCGTTCACATTGAAAGCTTTGAGCTCGAAGTAAGGGATACAAAGCTTGGTGAAGAAGAACTGACAAATGATATTCCGAATGTCAGCGAAGAAGCTACAAAGGATCTTGATGAGAATGGTATCATCAGGGTTGGAGCCAGTGTCAATGAAGGTGATATCCTGATCGGGAAAATCACACCTAAAGGCGAGACTGATCCAACACCTGAAGAAAAACTTCTCCGCGCAATCTTTGGTGACAAAGCAGGTGATGTGAAAGATGCTTCATTTACAGCTCCTCCGTCTACAGATGGGGTAGTGATTGACAAGCAACTTTTTGCACGCGCGAAAAAAGATAAATTTCAGAAAGCACAGGAGAAAAAACTCATCGATCAATTGGATGATAAACATTCAGTTGCATTGAATGAGCTGAAAACCCTGCTTATCGATAAGTTATCTATACTGATCAAAGGACAGGCATCAAATGGTGTAAAAACTATTTATGGTGAAGTCGTGATCAACAAGGGTAACAAGTTTACACCGAAGACACTGAAGACCATTGATTTCAGCCAGGTAGATTATACGAACTGGACCGGTGAAAAACATGTAGACGGACTGATCTCAAGGTTGCTGCACAACTTCAGCATCAAGGTTAACGAAGAAATAGGACGTTACAAACGTGAGAGTTTCAATATCAGCATCGGTGATGAATTACCTCCGGGTGTATTGAAGCTGGCGAAAGTTTATCTCGCACGCAAGCGTAAGCTTAAAGTGGGTGATAAGATCGCTGGTCGTCACGGAAATAAAGGTATTGTTTCTAAGATCGTACGTGCTGAGGATATGCCTTTTCTTGAAGATGGTACGCCGGTTGACATCGTATTGAATCCACTAGGTGTGCCTTCGCGGATGAACCTTGGGCAGATCTTTGAAACGGTATTAGGCTGGGCTGGTGAGAAGCTGGGTGTGAAATATTCCACACCGATCTTTGATGGTGCTGCTCTTGATGAAATAGCAGGACAGATCATTGAAGCCGGTTTGCCTGACCTGGGTCAGACATACCTCTACGATGGAAACACAGGTGATCGTTTTCATCAGCAGGCGACTGTAGGTGTTATCTACATGCTCAAATTGTCCCACATGGTGGATGATAAGATGCACGCAAGGTCTATTGGTCCTTACTCATTGATCACGCAGCAGCCATTGGGTGGTAAAGCTCAGTTCGGAGGTCAGCGTTTCGGTGAAATGGAGGTATGGGCGCTTGAAGCATATGGTGCATCCAACATCCTGCAGGAATTACTTACTGTAAAATCAGATGATATCATCGGTAGAGCAAAAGCTTATGAAGCGATTGTGAAAGGTGATAATATGCCGGAGCCTCATATTCCTGAGAGTTTCAATGTACTGGTGCACGAGCTTCGCGGCCTTGCACTCGATGTAAAATTTGATTGATTTCATTCTATCATAATTCAGCTATAGACTATGTCTCTTAAAAAGAAGCACGTCAAACAAAAACAGTTTTTCCGTAGTATTTCACTGAGCCTTTCGTCCCCGGATGATATCCTGGAACGTTCATATGGTGAAGTGTTGAAACCGGAAACGATTAATTACCGTTCCTACAAGCCGGAACGTGATGGATTGTTTTGCGAGCGCATCTTTGGTCCTGTCAAAGACTTCGAATGTTATTGCGGCAAGTACAAACGTATTCGTTACAAGGGTATCGTTTGCGATCGTTGCGGTGTTGAAGTGACAGAGAAAAAAGTAAGGCGCGAGCGCATGGGACACATCAAGCTTGTAGTTCCTGTGGTGCACATTTGGTTTTTCAAATCATTGCCAAACAAGATCGGATACATCCTTGGATTGTCTTCCAAGAATCTTGAATCGATAGTTTACTACGAGCGTTACGTTGTCATCAAGACAGGTGTGAAGGAAAATGAAGGTGTTGACTTCATGGATCTTCTTACTGAAGAAGAATATTTTGAAGTGCTGGATACCCTTCCGGAAGGAAACCAGATGCTTGATGATTCAGACCCGAATAAGTTTATTGCCAAGATGGGTGCTGAAGCAATTTTTGATTTGCTGGCGAATATTGATCTGAAAAAACTTTCAGACAATTTACGTCATCAGTCCGCTACGGAAACTTCTCAACAAAGAAAATCAGAAGCGTTAAAAAGATTGCGTGTAGTAGAAGCAATCCGTGAAGGAAATACACATACGAACAATCGTCCTGAATGGATGGTGATCCAATATCTTCCGGTTATACCACCGGAGTTAAGACCACTTGTTCCTTTGGATGGTGGACGTTTTGCAAGCTCGGATTTGAATGACTTATACAGACGCGTTATTATTCGTAATAATCGTCTCAAGCGTCTTCTCGAGATCAAGGCACCTGAAGTCATTCTTCGGAATGAAAAACGAATGCTCCAGGAAGCTGTCGACTCATTGTTTGACAACTCCAGGAAATCAAATGCTGTAAAAGCAGAAGGTGGACGTGCATTGAAATCATTGAGTGATATTCTTAAAGGAAAGCAAGGACGATTCCGTCAGAATCTTTTAGGAAAACGTGTTGACTACAGTGGTCGTTCGGTGATCGTCGTAGGACCAACATTGAAGTTACATGAATGCGGTCTTCCTAAAGGTATGGCTGCAGAATTGTTCAAACCTTTTATCATCAGGAAACTGATCGAAAGAGGAATTGTAAAAACTGTAAAGTCTGCTAAGAAATTAGTTGACCGCAAAGAACCTGTGATCTGGGATATTCTTGAAAATATTCTCAAGGGACATCCGGTGTTACTTAACCGGGCTCCTACGCTCCACAGGTTATCTATACAGGCATTCCAGCCGCAATTGGTGGAAGGGAAAGCTATCCAGTTACATCCGCTCGTTTGTACAGCGTTCAATGCTGACTTTGACGGTGACCAGATGGCTGTTCACGTACCACTGGGCCAGGCTGCTATTCTTGAAGCACAACTTTTGATGTTGGCTTCACATAACATGCTTAATCCTCAGGATGGATCTCCGGTGACACTTCCTTCACAGGACATGGTGCTTGGGCTCTATTATCTGACGAAAGAAAGAAAAGCAGAGAACGGTAGTAAAGTACTTGGCGAAGGCCGTACCTATTATAGTTCAGAAGAAGTGGTGATCGCTCACAATGAAGGTAAGCTTGATTTGCATGCAACGGTTCGTGTGCGTGTAAACCAGGAAGATGAAAATGGCAAGATGATCAAGAAACTGATCGAGACTACCTGTGGCCGTGTTTTATTCAATGAAGTATGTCCGCCGACAGTGCCATTCATCAATACACTTCTGACAAAGAAGAATCTCCGGAAAGTAATCGGTGATATCCTGATCCGTACAAATTTTCCAAGGACTGCACAGTTTTTGGATGACATCAAGGATCTTGGTTTCAGCTGGGCTTTCAGGGCAGGCTTGTCATTCAAGCTTGGTGACCTGATCACGCCTTCGATTAAAGAAGAAACACTGAAAGCAGCACAGGATGATGTCGATGATGTAAACAACAATTACAACATGGGTCTCATCACGGAAAACGAACGTTACAATCAGACGATTGATAAATGGACGTATGCTGACAACAAGATTACAGAAAGCCTGATGAAAGAGTTGTCACTGCATAATGGTGGTTTCAATTCTGTGTTCATGATGCTTGACTCAGGTGCACGGGGTTCTAAAAACCAGATTAAGCAGTTGTGCGGTTTGAGAGGTCTGATGGCAAAACCTAGAAAGTCAGGTGATACAGGAAGAGCGGTTATTGAAAACCCGATCCTTTCTAACTTCCTTGACGGACTGAGTGTACAGGAATATTTTATCTCTACACACGGTGCGCGAAAAGGTCTTGCGGATACGGCGCTTAAGACTGCAGATGCAGGTTACCTGACTCGACGTCTTGTGGATGTAGCACAGGATGTGGTAGTGATGGAAAACGATTGTGAGACACTGCGCGGTATTGAAACCTCTGCGTTGAAGGATAATGAAAAAGTTATTGAGAGTCTCGCTTCCAGGACACAGGGAAGATATTCTCTTTATGACATCATCCATCCGGTGACTGATGAGCTGATTGTTTCTTCAGGCGAGTATATCACGGATGCCATTGCAGAGCGGATTGAAGACATTGGAATTGAGAAAGTGACCATTCGTTCAGTATTGACTTGTGAAGCGAAGAGAGGAACATGTGCTAAATGTTACGGCAAGAATCTTGCAACAGGGCGTATCGCAGAAATGGGTGACGCTGTGGGTATCATTTCAGCACAGAGTATCGGTGAGCCGGGTACTCAGCTTACACTTCGTACATTCCACGTCGGTGGTATTGCATCTCTTTCTAAAAAGGAATCTGAGCTGATCGCCAAATTTGACGGAACCATTGAGTTTGAAGATATCCGTACGGTGAACAATAAAGAAGATGATGGTACCATGCAGGAAGTTGTCATCTCAAGGTCAGGTGAAATAAAAATCACTGATCCTGAAAACAACCGGGTGTACACTACGCATCACATTCCTTACGGTGCGAAGATCATGGTGAAAAACAAGCAGAAGATTCATCGTGGAGATATGATTTGTCATTGGGATATTTTCAATGCGGTGATCATCTCTGAGTTTTCTGGTATTATTAAATATGATTCTATCGAAGAAGGTGTTACGTTCAGGACTGAGCGTGATGACCAGACAGGATATGAAGAGAAAGTTGTCATCGAATCAAAAAATAAGAAGAAGATTCCGGGCATCAGCATCATTTCAAAAGATGGTGAAGAATTGCGTAACTATTCTCTTCCGGTAGGATCTTATATCAATGTTAGTGACGGAGATGAAATCACATCAGGTCAGATCATTGTAAAGATTCCACGTAAGACAAGCCAGATCCAGGATATTACCGGGGGTCTTCCACGGGTAACTGAGTTATTTGAAGCTCGTAACCCTTCGAACCCTGCTGTTGTGTCTGAAGTTGACGGCGTTGTAAAATTCGGAAGCATCAAGAGAGGTAACCGCGAAGTATATGTGGTCGATGAGAAAACAGATCAAAGCCGTAAATACCTGATCGGTCTTTCAAAGCACCTTCTTGTTCAGGAAGGAGACTTTGTTCGCGCAGGTATGGCGTTGTCCGATGGAGCTATTGCACCGGGTGATATTCTGTCTATCAAAGGACCATTTGCCGTTCAATCTTATCTTGTAAATGGTATCCAGGAAGTTTATCGTTCACAGGGTATAGCGATCAATGATAAGCACATCGAGGTTATCGTTCGTCAGATGATGCGCCGGGTGTTGATCATGGATCCGGGAGATACAAGCTTCCTCCAGGGAGAATCTGTAGACCGTCATGATTTCTTCGAAGAGAATGATAACATCTATGATCGCAAGGTGATCACTGAGCCGGGAGATTCTAAGAAATACAATGCCGGCGGTGTGGTTACACTTCGACAGATACGTGAAGAGAATTCATACCTGAAGAGGAATGATCAGAAGCCGCTTCAATACAGGGATGCAGTTGCTGCGACTTCAAGTCCGATGCTACAGGGTATAACCCGGTCATCTTTGGGAACCAAGAGCTGGATATCTGCAGCTTCCTTCCAGGAAACAACAAAGGTATTGAGCACGGCTGCGATTGGCGCAAAACGTGATGACCTGCAAGGATTGAAAGAGAATGTAATCGTAGGAAAGAGAATTCCTGCAGGAACAGGTGCTTTCAAATTTGAGCATGTACTTGTAAAAGCGAAAGGTGGTGAAGAATATATCGAACATATGTTCGATGAGGAAGATGAATTTAAAACAGGAAGATAAAGTGTGTCTTCCCTAATGTATAAAAAGCCTGACAGAGAAATTTGTCGGGCTTTTTTTATAGTTAGACTATTCGAAATAAAAAAGGAGAAAGTTATCCGTAGTTTGAAACTACGGATAACTTTCTCCTTTTTTATTTCAATATCAGTAATATTACTCACGTCTCACGTCTCACGTTTTTCACTCAGTGAGTGTTCTCAATTCCAGTTGTCTCAGAAGATATTTTCCAATGAGATCAAATTCAGCATTGACGACATCACCTTCTTTGACGAATTTAAAATTGGTATGTTGGTAGGTGTACGGGATGATGGCCACGTTAAACGATTGGTCAAATAAATTTGCAACAGTAAGGCTTACACCATTTAAACAAATGGATCCGTGTGGGATAATTAGTGCGGAGTGTTCTGCCGGTAAATTAAACTGCATAAGCCAGCTGCCATCCAGGTCTTCTACTTTTTGACAGGTGAGTGCCAGGTCCACATGGCCTTGTATAAGATGACCATCCAGGAGTGTTTCCAGCGTGATGGATTTTTCGAGGTTAATTATTTGCCCTGGTTGTATAAATCCAAGATTTGTTTTTGATAAAGTTTCATTGACGATCTCTACCTGGTGAGATCCGTCATTCACATTTATGATCGTAAGACAAACCCCGTTATGAGCTATGCTCTGGTCGATATGCAATGAATTTGAAATCGATGAAGATACCGTCACTAATGCAGTTGATCCTTTGTGCTCAATAGATTGTACAGTGCCGGTGCTTTGAATGATCCCTGAAAACATATTTGAAAATGGTTATTGGTTGTAGGATTGGGTATTGGTTATAGGTTTTTGGTGGTAGGACTAGTTATTGGTTAATGGTTATTGGTTATTGGATTGGTTTTGGTAGTAGATTAGTTATTGGTTGTTGGCAGTAGTTTTGATTATAGGTTATAGGTTGTTGGCAGTAAGTTTGGTTATAGGTTATAGGTTACTCGTGCTGAGCGCTAGTCGAAGTATTGGCAGTAAGTTTGGTTATAGGTAATAGGATTGGTTATAGGTTATAGGCGGTAGGATTGGTTATTGGTTGTATGTTATTAGGTTATCGATAATTAGGAATATCAGATTGTAAAAACCTAAAACCCAAAACCATATAACTAGTCTTACAGCCTTTAACTTTTAACCTACAACCATTTTTATCAACCACGAATCAATTCGATATATCCTGAAAGTACAATAGGTGGAAGATTCTGACTTTCATACGCACGGCAGGTGTAAAAATAAACACCATCAGAAACATCCTTACCGGATTGATTGGTGCCATTCCAATTGATCTGGGGATCTGAGGTGGTAAGCACAACCTGTCCCCAACGATTGAAGACCTGAAAGTCAATGGACTCTATGAATCTTGCCTTAAGCGGTTTGAAAATATCATTCTGTCCGTCACCATTGGGTGTAAATGCATTTGGTAATTCATATATCGGACAATTATTTACACAAACCACCGATGAATACAGGCTCTCATTATTGTTGTGATCTACTGTCACGATTGAATAACAACCTGCAATCTTTTCACCTGGCTTATGTTCAAAATGATGTTCACCGGCATTTAACGTTCCCACCAGGATCAATTCGCCTCCCGGCTCGGTGCTATAGAATATTTTATATGAAGCGATATCATCATCAGGACAGACTTCTTTCCATGTGATATAATTGACAAAAGCATCAGCAGGCGTACCCGGGTCAGCCTGGTCACAAATATTGGAGACTTCTATTTCCGGTGGACAGGGAGCTACATTATCAACAGCAATACTACAAGCAATCTCTGATTGATTGATAAGGGGAGAATGAACATTGGTCAATCCATAATTTCCTAACGCAATGATTTGGTAACAATATTCTAAACCATTCACCACATTTTGCCCATCCGTAAAATCTTCATCTGCTGTGGTTTTAATTAATTGATAAGCACCGCCCTGATCGCCTCTCCAGACCTGGTATTCATAATTATCCCATGGGGTATTTGATTTCCAGGAAAGAATATTCGATTCATCAGAAGGTAAAACGGTAAGAAAGACAGATGATGCAGCTTGTGAAGAACCAAACAATATATTCTGGTCACCGGTTAATAGATCTAATCTATAATTATATCCCCGGCTACGCGTGTCAAGATTTATGTCCAGCAGAGAGCTATCTTTTATTAAACCGGACAACAGAGGACTAGAGAAACTTCCGCCTGCTACAGGCTGAAAATTTATGCCATCAATTTCATCTGATCGCATTAACTGATAGCGGTAAGGCCCCGGATTCAAAACTGTATCTATAGAACCAGGTTCAGGACCTATCCATTTTATCAGGATGGTCCCGGAAGATGCATCCGTTGTCTCAACTGAAACTTTAGTAAGCAATGGCCGGTCAGCCTTTGCCCTCAGGCAAACTTCATCTGAAGGTATGCTCAGTACACGTAAATAAGGTTGTCCGGAAGGAGTACTCTGTGCAAATTCAGCCAGTATGCGATAACAATAACTGCCTTCACTCGAAATATCTTTGTCTTCATAGAAGTATCTTCCGTTTTGCATTCCTTTCCAATTGGATGCAATTTTTGTGTAGCCTCTTCCTTCAAGTCCTGTTTCACAACTGTCGATTTGAAACTGGTTGCTGCCATTGCGCTTCCAGATCGAAAAGCCTTTGAAATAATTTCCAGTGGTATTTTCACAAGCATAAGGTAACGCCCATGTTAGGTGAAATGCATCCGGCGCATTTTCAAGAGTTACAACTTCTGGTGGAGGGCCTATCACTCTTATCCGAATAGCCTGCAGGTCGACAAGGCCGGTGGTATCAAAAAAATTATCAACTGCTTTTATGATTACTGTATAAGGTTGCTCGCGGATGTGTTCACATTGCGGGTCCCAGGTAAGTATTGCCTGGAGAGGCTGAAATTGAAATCCTGTTCCGCCTGCATCCAATACAGCCTTGTTGCCCTTTACTTCAAAAGGCCCGCCTGATGCAGAAACTGCAACCAGTTGATTCAAATTGGGATCACTTACATTGACATTCATTTCGAGATGCTGGCCGGCGACAATACAGATTTCTTCAATGGCAGTTACATCTGGTGGACTATTGTCACAGATCAAAACAAGTATTTGCATATCCCTGATGAATGAACTTATCAGTACCCCTGCACGATATTCTTTGACTCGAAATGCAATGTTGTATTCTCCAGCGATCTGGGGAGATATCCAAACTACGCTTCCGGTAACAGGGTCTAATGTCAGTGTATTGTTCAGGCCTGGAGCGATCTGGTTGGGAAATATATAATTCGGTACATTGACACCACTGTCCTGGAGTGGAACGATAAATTCGAAAGCAAGGCTGTCCCCATCCGGGTCATAAGCACTTGGATTGTGAATGTATTTCTGGCCTACACAGGCGAAGTCGATCGGATCATATAAAAGCCTGGCTGTATTATTCCAGCCCTGGAACTGGGGGTTGAGAAAGGTGTAGGTGGCTTCAATATAGAAGGGTACACCTTCAGAGTTGGGTGGATTTACATTCAGGATACCGCCATTCCGGTTTGGGTCCATCATGGAAATCGTATACGTGGCCCGGCCTGGATAGGTATGGCTGGCAACGTAATAATTCCTTTTCCGGTTGTTGGTCAGTGGGGTACCTTCTCCGTTGGTCCGGTAGATGAATTCCCAGCTTCCGTCGCCCCAGAATACTCTGACGCTGTCCCTGTCTGCCTGGGTGCTGGTAGTTTTTGTATACGTAGTTACGGTGACTTTGATCGTCAGGTCGGCAGTTTGTTCTATAGTGATCTCTCCAGCCCTGTTATGCGTAGCACATAACTTTCCACTGATGAAAAAACTTATAAAAACGATGATACTAAGACACCTGACCATTTCTGTAGCTAAATATATGGAAAAACGTAATGATGAGGGTCAAAGTTGGGCAAAATGACAATTAGGAGGCTGAAAAGAGGCGATACTTCGACCTGCTTCACTCATCCTTGTCCTACAGCTCAGCAACCGGCTAAGGCTGAGGGGACAGATGTATGGAGCAGATGGTACGTCAGTAATTACATATGCAGTTTCAAAAAGTCGGGGCGGTTGCAAAACGCCCCGACTTTATGAAAGTGGAATATTTCTTTTTGAAAAGCAGTGTGGAGGAACTCCCTTTTATTTCATTTGTCGGGGTCGGGGCGGTTGCAAAACGCCCCGACTTTTTGAAAGTGGAATATTTCTTTTTGAAAAGCAGTGTGGAGGAACTCCCTTTTATTTCATTTGTCGGGGTCGAGGCGGTTGCAAAACGCCCCGACTTTATGAAAGTGGAATATTTCTTTTTGAAAAGCAGTGTGGAGGAACTCCCTTTTATTTCTCTTGTCGGGGTGTTTTGCAACCACCCTGACAAGTGAAATAAAAGTACTTTTGAAATTCTGTTATCCCGCTTATCAACAACCTGATGATGATAAAATTTTGATTTATGAAATGAAATAAAAAGAAAGGAAATACATGTTACTTTTGGCAGTCTGCTGGAAGAACTGCTTTACATAGGAGCCGATGTTATAGCCAGTTTTTTCGGTTTAGAGTTGCTAGGATTGCAAATAATTATTAATCTCTTGCTTATTTCTTAAATCAACGGAAATTGTTCGATTCCAGTCTTGGAGTAATAAGTTCCAGTTATTTCCAAGTTCGTAAAGGCATTCGATTAGCTCTGTTCTATTAATGTTTTTAGGGTTAGTCAGCCAAATATGTTGTACTATATTATCTTTAAAGTCATAGTAAATTGCATTGTAATCTTTGCCGAAAGCAATACAGTTTTCATGAGGAATACGATAAGTTTGCCCATATCCAGTTATGACATTCGAAATCCTATCAGTACCTAATAACTTGAATATATTATCAACGTCTTCTGGTTTTATTTGAAGTTGATTTAAATTCGTTCTGCTTTTGTCATCACGAACATGGATGTCTGTGAATCCAGTACCATCAAAATTCTCTTTAGCCAAAGTCCTAATTATTTGAGATTCAACTTTTAGGTTAATAAAGTTGTCACCAGGGAGAATTTCAATTTGGCAAAAATCATCTTCATGATAGAAGATGGTAATTCGGTTAAAAGTTTCATTGCTTTTAGCCGGCTGATGTAATTTTCTCTTCCTAAATATGTCGAATATTCGCAAAACTGTTAATTCTAGTAATTGGCTATAACGACAGTTCGTGCAATAACCATCATTTAATTTCCCATTAAAGTCTATGGTTCATGTACTAACTGCACAAAAAGTTGTTTTAAATTTTCGATCCTGACGATGTATGGAGTGTATTGGGTTCAGAATCAAAAAAATCATTCTCTTCACCCACTTTTTCATCCCCTCAACTCCCAAAATATTCATTATTCTTCGAAAATTGTAAATAAGGTAGATTAACCCGAACTCTCCATCGTTTTTCCGGAGTCCTTTGAGGAGAATATGATCATATCCCCATTGTCGTT
>DASRXQ010000030.1:0-506533 GCA_035654115.1 Saprospiraceae bacterium | reverse complement strand
CGGTTTCAACTTCAGTTATCCACAATTTTAATGTGAAATTCACAAAGAAAAAAGAAGCAAAAAAGAAACATATGATGATAATGATGATATGTTCTTTTTTTGTTCTCTTTAGTTCTAATGCAAGTCTAAAGGCTGTAGCACGAGGTTGAGTTTAGCAGATCGAAGCATTCTGCCCTTTCCCCCACGGTTCACGGCTCACGTTTGACGAAGTCGAGGATGAGCGAAGTTGCTTACCTTCGCCCTCCTAAAATTGAGCCTCTATGCCAAGAGTTAACGCTGCTATTACCGGTGTTCATGGTTTTATCCCGGAAGATGTCCTGACTAATAAGGACCTCGAAACGATGGTGGATACCAATGATGAATGGATAAAAGCCCGAACCGGAATAGAAGAAAGACATATCCTCCGCGACCCCAACCTGGCAACATCAGATATGGGAGCAGCAGCAGTAACGGCACTGCTTAAGAAAAAAGGAATGTCCCCCCTGGAAATTGACCTGATCATTTGTGCCACAGTAACTCCGGATTATTTCTTTCCTGATACCGGAACCCTCATCGCCCATAAAGTGGGTGCAAAAAATGCATTTGCCTATGACATTACAGCTGCTTGTTCGGGGTTTCTTTTCTCCGCCACAACCGGTGCTAAAATGGTCGAATCCGGTTCCTACAAAAATGTGATTGTCGTCGGTGCCGATAAAATGTCTTCTATTACTGACTATACTGATCGGGCCACGTGCATACTTTTCGGTGATGCCGCAGGAGCAATTCTCATACAACCGAATGACCAGGGGAATGGCCTGCTGGATTCCTGGATGCGGGTTGATGGCGTAGGAGCCGAATTCCTACACATGAAAGGTGGAGGTTCAAAAAACCCACCCACACATGAGACCGTAGACCAGAAAATGCATTTCCTCTACCAGGATGGAAAACCTGTTTTCAAAGCCGCCACGAAAGGTATGGCCGAGGCTATCGGTCAGATCATGAAACGCAACAACCTTGAGCCTGACGACATCACCTATGTGGTTCCCCACCAGGCAAATCTCCGGATCATCCAGGCCGTAGCCGATATGCTCAAGTTTCCTATGGAAAAAGTAATGGTCAATATCCAGAAATACGGAAATACAACCGGAGCTACCATTCCACTTTGCTTGTGGGAATGGCAGGATAAGTTAAAACCAGGAGATAAGATCATCCTCACAGCTTTCGGAGGTGGTTATACCTGGGGTGCCAGTCTATGGAGCTGGGCGTATTGAAACGGGGGAAAGGTTATAGGTTATTGGCAATAGGAATGGTTATAGGGCTTAAGTTGTCAGTAAAATTTACCTAAAACCCTATAACCTAAGACCAGTCTTACTGCTTTCAACCAATAACCCATGACCCAATAGGTTAAGGCCTCAAAAAAGACCTATATTTGCGCCCTCATTTTTTTTCATTTATTCAGGTTTTCTATGGCCACAACAGCCGACATTAAAAAAGGACTTTGCATCGAATTTAATAATGATATCTATATTATCGTTGACTTTCAGCATGTTAAACCCGGAAAAGGGAATGCGTTCGTTCGCACAAAACTCAAAAGCCTGACCACAGGCAGAGTAGTGGACAATACTTTTACCTCAGGCCATACTATCAAGGATGTACGGGTTGAGCGCCGGGCTTTCCAATACCTGTACAATGATGATATGGGCTATCATTTCATGAACAATGAATCTTACGAGCAGGTGGCTGTGCAGGAATCCATGATCGATAATGCCAAATTCATGAAGGAAGGCCTGGGTGTTGAAATTTTGATGCATGCTGCCCAGGAAGTTCCACTTTCTGTGGAATTACCTCAATATGTTATCTTGGAGGTAACATATGCCGAGCCCGGGGCGCGCGGCGACACAGCAACAAATACACTAAAACCTGCAAAAGTTGAAACGGGCGCTGACGTTAGAGTGCCTCTATTTATTGACGTTGGTGAAAAAATTAAGATTGAGACATCAACCGGAAATTATATCGAAAGGGCTAAATAACTTTTCCTATGGATTCGAAAGAAATTCAAGAGTTACTTAAACTGGTCAACCGGCTTGAACTAGCTGAGTTCAAGTACAAACAGGGTGAAGTAGAATTCTCTGTGAAGACCAAATATTATCATCGCAGATCTGTTGATTACGGGCCTGCTATGGGAACACAAACTGTGACCAGTCATATTCCCCAATCAACTTCAGCATCACAACCCACTTCTCCTGTCAAAACAAATGTTGAACCGGATGGAAATGGAAATGGTCCTGCCGGAGTAGCCACAAAAGATAATCTCATAGAAGTGCGCTCACCCATCGTCGGTACTTTTTACAGATCATCTTCTCCTGACAAACCGGTGTTTGTTAAACCTGGTGACCCCATTGAAGTTGGTTCTGTGCTTTGCATTATCGAAGCCATGAAGTTGTTCAATGAGATTGAATCAGAGGTTGCAGGTAAAATTGTAAAGATTATGGTAGAGGATGCTTCACCTGTTGAATATGACCAGGTATTATTCCTCGTAGACCCGAATGGTTGATCGTAAGGTCATCATCTTCTGCAACGTTGTTAATTTCCAAATTCATTATCTAACCAGATCTTTCCCCGATGTTCAAAAAGATACTCATTGCGAATAGAGGTGAGATCGCTTTAAGAGTGATCAGGACCTGTAAAGAGATGGGCATCAGCACTGTTGCAGTGTATAGCACGGCTGACAAAAATAGTTTGCATGTTCGTTTTGCAGATGAAGCAGTTTGCATCGGTCCTCCGAAATCAAGTGATTCATACCTGAGCATTCCCAGGATCATGGCTGCAGTGGAAATAACTAATGCTGATGCGATTCATCCGGGCTATGGCTTTTTAGCTGAGAATGCAGACTTCGCTGAAGTGTGTAAAGAATATGGTGTAAAATTTATAGGCCCTACACCCCATATGATCTCTATGATGGGGGATAAGATCACGGCGAAAGAAACCATGATCAAAGCAGGTGTACCTGTAGTACCCGGTAGTGGAGGACTCGTGCAGGATGCTGCTCACGCACGCAAGATCTGCAAGGACATTGGTTATCCTGTGATCATGAAAGCTACTGCAGGCGGTGGTGGAAAAGGTATGCGTGTAGTGTGGAATGAAAAAGAAGTTGAAGAGCTTTTTGATAAAGCCCGCAAAGAAGCAAAAGCATCTTTCGGCAATGATGGCATCTATATTGAAAAATTTATTGAACAACCACGGCACATCGAATTTCAGATCGTAGGTGATCAGCACGGCCATGTCGTGCATCTCTCAGAAAGAGAATGTTCTATTCAACGCCGCCATCAAAAATTACTTGAAGAATCGCCATCACCATTTATGGATGAGTCGCTGAGAAATAAAATGGGAAAAGCTGCAATCAAAGCAGGAAAGGCCATTGATTACGAAGGTGTGGGTACGATTGAATTTTTGGTGGATAAAAACAAAAATTTTTATTTCATGGAGATGAATACGCGGATCCAGGTAGAACATCCTGTCACCGAAGAAGTCATCGATCATGATCTGATCAAGGAGCAAATCAAAGTTGCAGCAGGGATACCGATATCAGGGAAGAATTATTATCCCAACAATCATGCGATGGAGTGTCGCATCAATGCAGAAGATCCATACAATAATTTCATGCCAAGCCCGGGTACGATCACATCTTTTCACAGTCCGAAAGGTCATGGGGTGCGGGTAGATACGCATGTTTATGCCGGGTACACGATTCCCCCGTATTACGACAGTTTGATAGCAAAGCTAATTTGCAAAGCTCCTACACGTGAAGATTGCATTACCAAAATGCAGCGTGCGCTGGATGAGTTTATTGTCGAAGGGATCAAGACGACAATCCCATTTCACAAAAAGCTGATGCAGGATCCACAATTCAGGAAAGGTGATTTCAATACCGGATTCCTGGATCATTTCAAGCTGGAAGATTAATGATGTCCCAAGGGCAATCCCCTGCACGTCAGTTATTGTTTTACCTGAGGCGTTATAAAGGACCCGTTCTGCTGAACATCCTCTGTAACATTTTGATGGCGATATCCATGGTCATCAGTATACCGATCATCATCCCTTTTTTTCAGATTATTTTCGGACGTGTAAAGCCATCTACGGAACCTGTTGCTTTCAGCATCGGGAATATTCAATCCTGGCTTGAATATATTTTTGGCCGCCTGGTGGAAGAGTATTCGCAGGAGACTGCATTGCTCATTGTTTGCATCTCGTTTGTGATTATTTTTTTTCTGAAGAATCTTTTTCGCTATTTGTCGCTTGTATTCATGGCCCAGGTGCGGAATGGTATTGTCAGGGATGTGCGTAATGCAGTGTTTGGAAAATACATGCATCTGCCTCTCGCTTTTTTTACCCGGGAAAAAAAAGGTGATCTGATGTCAAGGATTAGCACGGATGTACAGGAAATCGAATATTCCATATTGAATGTAATTGAGGCTGTATTTAAAGAACCGATTGTGATTATTGGTAGCATCACTTTCATGTTGTTCACAAGCTTAAGGCTTACCATTTTTGTTTTTGTGCTCATCCTGATTACGGTTTTTATAGTGGGTAGGATCAGCAGGAACCTAAAACGTAAATCTAAAGAAGCACAGGGAAGTTTAGCTGACCTGGTCATTCATGTTGAAGAAAGTCTGAATGGCATGCGCATCATCCAGGGCTTCAATGCTCAGGCGTACCAGAGTAAGCGTTTCAGCGTGATCAATGAACGATATAAGAAATTACTTACAAAGATCATGTACAAGAGGGATCTCTCGTCTCCCTTATCCGAAACACTTGGGATAACGATTGTTTCTGTGCTGTTGTGGTATGGTGCACATCTTGTGTTTACGAATGAAATAAAACCGGAAACATTTTTTGCATTCTTATATGCTTTCTTCAATGTGATCGCCCCGTCTAAATCTTTTTCGTCAGCATACTATAATATACAGAAAGGTCTTGCGGCAGTAGAGAGAGTAAATGAAATCACTGACAATACAGAAGAGATAGTCGAAAAGGAAGCGCCAAAACAAATTCATTCCTTTGAAGAATCTATCGTTTTTAAAAATGTGGGTTTCCAATACAATGAAGGAGGAGAATGGGTATTGAAAAATATAAACCTGAACATTCCGAAAGGGCAGGTGTTAGCTATCATCGGATCAAGTGGGTCAGGAAAATCAACATTAGCTGATTTGTTGCCACGATTCCATGATGTATCAGAAGGCAGCATTTATTTTGACGGAACGGACATCAGGGAATTTGACATCAGGCAACTCCGCAGCCTGATGGGTATCGTCAACCAGGATCCGGTATTATTTCATGATACCATCTTTAATAATATTGCTTTTGGAAAACCCGGAGCTACTATGGAGGAAGTGATACACGTGGCCACAATAGCACAAATGCATGACTTCATCATGAGTCAGCCATTAGGGTACGATACAGTAGTGGGTGACAGGGGAAGCACATTGAGTGGGGGAGAGCGACAAAGATTGACTTTGGCAAGGGCACTACTTGTGAATCCACCGATCCTGATCCTGGATGAAGCTACAGCTTCTCTCGATTCAAAATCTGAAAAGCTTGTACAGGAGGCACTTTCAAAAGTGATGGAAGGCCGTACATCGATAGTGATTGCGCACAGACTTTCCACGGTACAGCATGCGGATCAGATCATCGTATTGCAGGATGGGAAAATTATAGAAACCGGGGATCATTCATCATTGATGAAACGACAGGGAGAGTATTCTAAATTTGTGGGACTGCAATGGTTGCAATGATCAGATATACCATACTCTTAGCCTTCATATTCTCCGGAGTATGTGCAGCCGCGCAGCAGATGAATTGGACTGAGCTCGCGGAGGATACGGTATATTATGCGAATGAATATTTGCCGGATGCATTGATGGTGACAGCTCCCGGACCTGGCCAGGTTTGGGATTTCAGATCACTGAAGGCTCCATATGCACTGAGCAGGAGAGTAGTAGTGACAGGTGAACGAGATAAAGTAACCTATGCAAATCTTATCAATGGAAAACAAACAGATGCTGTCCTGCAGATTTTAGGTAATAATGTGCAATTGGTTCAGGTCATTGAGGATAATCCGATTTGCCCCGGGGGAAAATTAATCTATTCATTATCGCCGTCACTTAAACCATTTTTTGAAGGTGGGTTAGGTACTTCCTACAACTATCGCGGAAAAATGCAAACTGCTTTTGCATGGCCACGGAATTTGAATTGCAGCTGGACGCCCGCTCAACTCCCTGATTCCTGCCGTATTACGTATACGATTACACTTGATATCAATGTCGATAGTGATGGCATGCTTTATCTCCCGACAGAAGTTGCGAGTGTATTTCGTCAGCATATAGAGGAAAAGCGAATTTTGAAAGTGGAAACTAAAAGAGGCTTTGCTTGGAATGATGTAACAGCCCAGATACCTGCGCTGAAAACAATTTCGTACAATGAGATGCTGAGGTTTGTCTCATCAGATACCGGACTTGAATGGGCAGAAATAGAGTTGAAGGACGATTATCAACCTGTGCGAATTGAGTTTAAAACCTATCCCATGTTGACACGGATATTTTCAGAAAAACCTACCAGGGCAGATATATTCGCTTATCCAAATCCCACTTTTGATATTGTTCGGTTCCAGATGAGCGATCTCTTGTATGGGGGTTATAAACTGAAAGTTTTCAACATACTTGGCGTGCCTGTGAAAGAAATTGATGTTGTCGTAGATGATCCGCGCAAAACAATTTCTGTGGACCTCGGCGATTTGCAACGGGGTACATATTTGTACAGGCTTCAGGATAGTTTTGGCCGTACTGTCCGGACTAAACGGATTGTCCTGATTCAACCTTAAGCTGATGTCAGCTCTCCTCCAGGATTTTATTCCCGGACCTGTCCAAAAAATCAGTAGCCTGGGACATGATTCATTATATATCAAACGACTTGATCTCATTCAGTCCTGGAGTGATGGAAATAAATACTATAAGCTTAAAAATAATATTGCTTTTGCCCTGGACAATAACATAAAAACGATTGTAAGCAAGGGCGGGATGTTCAGCAATCATCTTTATAGCCTCGCGCATGCATGTTCAAATTTTGGAATAGAGTTGGTATGTATGATCAGAAGCTATGGAACCGATGGGGATAATCCTACACTCTCTGAGCTAACTTCATTATCAAAAGAAATTCTTTTTCTACATCCTGAAAAATATAATCAATTCAATGAAGCTGAAGCATTACGGATTTATCCGGCTTCGCTGTTTATTGATGAAGGAGGAAAAAGCGAAAGAGCTTTGCAGGGAATACATGAACTCATGGATGAATGTTTGCTGCAACATCCATCGCACATCATCATTTCTGGAGGAACCATGACCACAGCATGTGGATTGATAGCATCCGCTCCGGAAGAAATAAGAATAATTATTGTTCCTGCATGGAAAGGATGTACAAAACAGTTTGTCAAAGACAATTTAAATGAATTCGGTATAGTAGATGCATGTGAATGGGAGCTATGGCCGGATGCGCATTGGGGAGGGTTTGCAAAATATGATTCCGCTCTTGTCAGCTTTATGGATTCGTTTACAAGAACCACTGGTATTCCACTTGATCCTGTCTATACCGGTAAAATGATGTTTGCTATTGATGAAAAAATAAAAACAGGATACTTTCGTAAGGATGATTCTATCCTGGCGATACATTCAGGTGGGCTGCAAGGGATCAAAGGTTTTGCATACCGGTTTTCGGAAGATTGGGGAGAATATGAAAAATTAGTATTTGGAGATAAATCTTAAGAGTAGGTTTCGTTTTCTGATACCCATTTTTCAATCACCCTGGAATAGTAATGATGTTCGAGCTGTAAAACTTTCACTGCGATTAGACTTGCTGAATCATCCGGATCTAAGTTTACTTCTTTCTGAAAAATGATATCCCCTTCATCATAATGTTCATCCACTTTATGAATGGTTATACCTGAAATCAGATCGCCTGAAGATTTTACTTTCTCATGCACATGATGGCCATACATTCCTTTGCCGCCATGCTTCGGCAACAATGCGGGATGAATATTGATGATCCTGCCATGATATTCTTTCACAAGCCAGGAGGGTAGAAGCAAAAGGAAACCTGCCAGCACGATGTGGGTTATTTCTTTAGTTCTCAGCTCCGGGAGGATGAATTCTGTTGTAGCCCAGCTTGATTTTGGAATGACCATACTCTCAACACCATGTGAAGAGGCAACTTTAAGCACGCCCGCATTAATGTTATTTGAAATAATAAGCCTGACATGTATGTCAGCATGATCCTTGAAATAAGAACAGATTTTATCAGCATTGCTACCTGCACCAGATGCAAGAATAGCAAGGTTAATTTCAGGAGAGGAATACATTATTGGTAAATGAGTTGGTTGAAAAAAGGTTTACCACATAGATACATAGTCAACATAATGCTTCGACCTGCTCTGCCTCATCCTTGTGCTACAGCTCAGCAACCGGCACATAGAAATAATTCTACTGCTCAACTCTTCTTCCTCTTCTGCCCTTTCCGCCCTTCTTCCTTTTCTGCCTTTTATCCTCTTAAAGCACTATACTTCCCGCTATTAGAAGGATCAAGCTTTCTCATGATATCATATACCGTATTCTTTTGTGTCCGGTCACCATTTTTCAGAATATCAACTACCTCATCACTTTTGGCTGTGACGAACATAAGTACACCTATGGTATTTGGATATGATAAGTTGGTTTTGTCAACTTCCTTTAAAGCTTCCACCATGGTATTAAGTGCAAGACCCGGATTTGAATGCAATACATCCAGGCTTTTGCGATGATAATTGTACCAGGCTTCTTTGAACGATTTAAATCTTGTATTCAGCAGGTTTTCCATGATCCAGTATCTCGTTGTCTTACGACTCAGAGCTGTCCATCCTTTATCGGCATCAGATATATTTGGCGGAACAAGATTAATGATGCTCTGTGCGATCTGAAATTCCGGATCACCTGCACCTAATGCAAAACTTTCTGCCTCTAGTCCCAGGATGAGATGAATGTAAAAAGAAAAAACTGCTGACAGGTTATCTTTGAAAAACTCAGTTCCATTTTCAATCGGCTCGAATTCCTGGTATGTAAAAATAATGTCACGGTCTACATGATTGATCAATACCGTTTTATATTCTGAACCGAAGACGGGGCGAATTGCTTTAATGGCAATGTCTGCTTTATAGGTGTTGTTCCCCATTTCAGCAGTGATATTGACCTGGAAATTACAATCGATCTTCTCATAAGGCTTGTAATCATCGTTCGTCCATTTCACCTGGTTGAGAAACTCTTTAAGGTCTCTCTCGAGTGTTTTAAAGACAGCAGGATCGGCACTTTGGAGCTTTGGAACACTGACGCCAACTACGGCATTCAGTTCCTGGGCATTTGTGTCTTCACTCAGTCCAAAGAAGGCAGCACAAATCAGTATAATCAGGATCTTAATTCTTTCCATTTGCATTTTTTATTTGATAGATGGCATCGACGATATCGCGGGCTACATCTTTCTTGGATTTTAACTCAAAGCTCTGTCGTTTATTGTCCGGGAAGAGAAAAGTTACTTTATTGGTGTCATGCCCAAATGCAGCTCCGGTGTCTTTTGGATTGTTGAGGACAATCATGTCCATATTTTTTTTGTGCATTTTCTCACTTGCATTTGCCTCGCCATTTGTTGTTTCCAGTGCAAATCCCACGAGGATCTGGTGATCACGTTTTTTAGATCCCAGTGAAGCAGCGATGTCAGGTGTGCGGACCAGTTCAAGGGTCATCCGGTCGGCCTCTTTTTTGATTTTTTCCTTCGCGGCTACAGCAGGTTTGTAATCAGCAACGGCAGCCGCTAATACAGTGATATCTGATGAAGGGAAAGAAGATTCGCAAGCAGCTAACATTTCATCAGCCGATGTTATTCTTTCAATCCGGATACGATCATCAGCTGGTAATACACTATCGGGACCCAGGATCAGAGTGACATCAGAACCGCGTGATGCAAATTCTTCAGCAATGGCAACGCCCATTTTACCTGTGCTATGATTTCCTACATACCTGACTGGATCGATGGCTTCATAAGTTGGTCCGGCATTGATCAGGACTTTCAAGCCTGTCATGTCCTCTTTGAAATGGAAAAATTCTGTCAATCTCGTGATGATCTCCTGCGGCTCAGCCATTCTGCCGGGACCGATCAATCCACTTGCAAGCTCTCCGGTACTTACATCTATGATAAAATTTCCAAATGCCTGAAGCCTGGAAATATTTTCAACTGTACTGGGATGTTGCCACATATCCAGATCCATCGCGGGTGCTAAAAAAACAGGGCATCGCGCTGACAGGTATGTCGCCGTAAGCATATCTGAGCTAAGTCCATACGAACATCGTGCTATCGTGTGTGCTGTGGCAGGAGCTATGACCATGGCATCAGCCCATAAAGCCCATTCTACATGGTTAGTCCATGCTTCGCCATTATGGATATCAGATGCAACCGGATATTTGGAAAGTGTAGAAAAGGTGAGAGGTGACACAAAATCAGATGCTGAAGTCGTCATGATGACGCGTACACTACATCCTTCTCCTGTGAGTAACCGTACAAGGTAAGCCGCTTTGTAAGCTGCTATGCTTCCACATACTCCAAGGATGATTTTCTTACCTCTTAATGATGACATGCCTCATTGAAAAATTAGGATGTACGATCACTCAGCGTCTTCCGGGAATTCTTCTTCTTTAACTACGGGTTCAGGATAACGCCATTCAAGATCTCCATTGATAAATTCTTCTGTGGCCAGGATAGTAGGGCTCGCCATTTTCTCGTATGAGCGTGAGATCTCTATCTGTTCTTTATTTTCATGGATCTCTTCTATCGTTTCTGTCACTACCACAAATTCTTCAAGCTTGTCATGAAGCTCTTTTTTCAGATCTGATGACAGTTGCCTTGCACGACGGGTGATGATGGCAATGGATTCATAGATATTGGTCGTACGTGATGAAAGATCTTTAATGTCTCTTGCTTTGACATTCGGATCAATGTTGGTGGACAGGTTTTTTATATTACTCATTTGGACAGATTTTTTGAATTTGACTGGATTTGCTTATTGATGTCTTTTGCTTCTTTTGCATGCGGACCTTTCGGATATCGGTTGATGTACTCAGTATACATTGTTTTTGCTTCTTCATAGCGCTCAGCTCTTTTCGCATAAACACTATGCACTGCATATTCATAGGATGCTTTCAGGATAAGAAAGCGAATCGTTTCAGCACGGGATGATTCAGGAAAATTAGACAGCATGTTTTTAAAAGATGTGACCGCCGCCTGGTATTGACTCAAATCATAATACAGTTGTCCTTGTGCAAATGCTTTTTCTTCAAGCTTTGCCCGCAATTCATCGATGAGCTTATTGCACTCTTCTACCCGCTCACTTTCAGGATATTTATTTGCAAAATCCTGGAAAGCATCAATTGCTTTTATCGAAGGGTCCTGGTCGAGACGAAAAGTTGGAGATTGCTTGTAATAAGAATAGGCGATCATATAATCCGCTTCTTCAGCGTAAGCACTATATCCGAATGTGGTTGTAAAATTCGTAAAGTAGACCGCTGCTAACTGGTAATTCGCGAGGTGAAAATGCGTGTAGGCATATTTGAAAAATAATTCTTCACCCTGGCTGGTTCCCCGGTATTGATTTAAGATCAGTTCCATGAGGGTTTGAGCCCTTAAATAATCCCCATTATCGTAATATTTGATGGAAGTGGTGAGGATCCGTCCGGGATCATTGCTGATCCGGACCTGCTCGAATTCACTCTTGCAGGCAGTTAATGTACTGATAACCAATAAACTGTATATGAAAAACCGCATTGAAGCTTTTTGAAATAGTTTGCAAAGATAGGACATATTTTTTTATCTGCAGCGAATGGTTTATCCTGTCAATCAGGGTATTAGCGCAATTAAAAGGAGGTTCGGCGATACCGTTCCAGAACGTCGGCGATCGTCCTGTCATTGCCCAACCTTGGCACCTTATTCTGCCCTCCAAGTTTTCCAATCGAATGCATATATGCGGTGAAGGATCCCTGCGGAAGTGAACGGACAATCAGCGGCTGCAAAATTTTACCGTCAATAAGGTCTTTATAATATAAATTCTGGTTCACCATCGCATCGTCAAGATCCTGCGTAAATGAATTCATGTCATCAGGTTCTTTCTGAAATTCGATCCACCATTCATGATAAGGTTTTTGCCCCTCACCGGGATTGACTTGCGGAGCCACAGTAAATTCATTTACAAGGCACGGATTTTTTGAAACAGCAAGCCGCAGGGATTCTTCCACTTCTTTCGCGATCACATGTTCACCAAAAGCAGAAATAAAATGTTTGATCCGACCGGTAACTTTTATACGTGGTGGAGCCGTGGAAATAAATTCAATCGTATCACCGATATTGTAAGCCCACAATCCTGCATTCGTAGAGATGATAAGTGCATAGTCGACACCAACCTCAACTTCAGGTAAGGTTAATCTTATTGGATTAGAAGAATTCAATTCTGACACAGGCACAAATTCAAAAAATATTCCTGCATGACATTGCATAAGCAATCCTTCTGCTGCATTTTCCAAATCCTGGAAGGCGATAAATCCTTCCGATGCCGGATAAGTTTCAAGACCAGGTATGGGTCCGCCGGTTAGTTTTTCTAATTGGAAACGGTAGGGTTCGAAATTGACTCCGCCATAAACAAACAATTGAAAATTGGGGAAGACTTCTTTTATAGTTTTCTTTCCGGAAATTTCCAGGATACGTTCATAGTACATCTGCACCCACGGAGGGATTCCGCTGATCACCCGCAAGTCCTGTTGTAGTGTTTCCCTGGCGATCCTGTCCACTTTCGTTTCCCAATCTTCAATGCAATTGGTTTCATAGGACGGCATTTGATTTGTACGCAGCCATGCAGGAAACCAATGATTGACTATTCCGGATAAGCGCCCTGTGGGTATGCCACCTGTTTCTTCAAGTTCAGGAGAGCCTGAGAGAAATAATAGTTTTCCGTCAAATAAATTTTTCAGCTTTAGTCTTGAAGTGATATTGAAGAGTGCATTCCTGGCATTTCCGATATGATTGGGTATGCTTTCCCTGGTGATCGGAATATATTTAACGCCACTCGTAGTACCGGAAGTTTTGGCTAAATACAAAGGTTTGCCTGGCCATAAAACATTTTCTTCTCCTTTGATGATCTTATCCATGTAAATACGGATGTCTTCATAATCCCGGATAGGTACCTGTTTTGAAAATGATTTATGATCTTTTATAAAATTGAAATGGTGCTCGTTGCCGAATTGGGTTGAAGCACCATGATGGATAAGCTCATTAAATGTTTCAAGCTGATGCCGTGGTGCATTCATCGCATCGGATTCAATTCTTCGCCTGGTTCGATTTGCGAATGCTCCTATGACCCTGCTTTTTATCCCCATACAAGGGTTAATCGAGTCTTAGATCTTCAATGTGTACTCCCGGATATGATGCAGGCTGGAATGTGAAGAGTTTTGCCGCATCCCATGTTGCAGGAAATGTCACATTCGTGATAGACATTTCCTGTCTTGTTCCATCAGAAGAGAGGCCGTTGATATAGCTTAGTGCGCCATTCTTAATCCCAATGGTAAACTTTGAATAATCTTCAAATCTTCCTTTAAGCGGTTTGGCTTCGATGACAGCAGTTCCATCAGGCTTTTTGGAAGCAAGGATAAACACGAGTTCTTTTGATGCATACAATTGCAAAAAATCCTGCGGACTTATCCAATCCTGACCATTGGATTCATTATAGATGTTGACTTCATTTGGACCTTTCAGATATAGCCATCGTGTAGTGCCATCCGACAGGATGATATAATCTTTCAATTCCAGCCTGTAATTTTTACCGGCCTGGTAAAGAACACCTTCATTGGTTTCAGTTTCTTTCCCAGGATATGAAATCCTGAGATTGAAATTCAGGCGTGCATTTTTTGTTTTGAAACCTTCGCTTGCACTTGTCAATATTTTCAATGCTTCCGGATCAGAATCCTTTGCAGTGAGATACTGAGAGTAACCCTGTAAGCAGAAGGTAAAGCATAGGATAACAAGCAAGAGTATTGATTTCATAGAAATGGGTCGGATATACGCCTTAACAACGCAAAATTAGATGAAAAGTATCACCTCTTAGGTGTTAAGATAAGTTAACGCAGGAATCCTGTATCCATACGTATGTTGACCCAGGCTTGTCTTGTTGCGTTTAATTTTTTGTTCTGATCCTTTGAATAAGGCCATCCAGGTCCTGTTCGGTATACAACAATACATCACGAGGCTTGCTTCCTTCTGCAGGGCCCACGATGCCCACTGATTCAAGTTGGTCCATAATTCGGCCTGCGCGGTTATAACCCAGTTTCAGCCTGCGTTGAATCATCGATGTGCTTCCATGTTGATTCTGGATCACAAGCCTTGCCGCGTCTTCGAACATATCATCGAGGTCCGCATAGGTCATTCCATCAGCGCCTTGTATTTTCTCATCATCACCTACAAATTCAGGTAAATAATAAGGTTCAGGGTAACCTTTCTGATCTGAGATATGATTGATGACGGATTCCACTTCAGGTGTATCGACAAAAGCGCATTGAAGACGAATCATGTTGCTCCCGATCGACAGTAACATGTCGCCTTGCCCGATCAGCTGTTCAGCACCTCCCATATCAAGGATGGTTCTGCTGTCTACTTTCGAAGCTACTTTATATGCCAGCCGTGCAGGGAAATTTGCTTTGATCACACCTGTGATGATATTGACAGATGGCCGTTGTGTAGCAATGATCAGGTGAATACCAACCGCGCGCGCCAGCTGTGCTAAACGGGCAATAGGCATTTCAACTTCTTTTCCTGCAGTCATGATCAGATCTGCAAACTCATCAATGACAAGCACAATAAAAGGCATAAACCTGTGTCCTTTTAATGGATTGAGTTGACGGTTCACAAATTTCTCATTGTATTCTTTAAGATTGCGTGAGTGTGCTTTTTTAAGCAAATCATACCTGTCATCCATTTCTATACACAATGAATTGAGGGTATAGATTACTTTCTTCGTTTCAGTTACGATAGGTTCCTTCTGATCAGGTAAAAAAGCAAGGAAGTGATTAGCCAGCTTTGCATATGGAAATAACTCCACTTTTTTGGGATCGATCAGTACCAATTTTAGTTGAGAAGGATGCTTGCGATAAAGCAATGACATCAATACCGTATTGATACCAACTGACTTACCCTGGCCCGTTGCTCCTGCTATAAGCAAATGCGGCATCTTTGCCAGGTCAGCGACGAACACTTCATTTGAAATTGTTTTTCCTAGTGCAATCGGAAGATCCATTTTTCCGGAGATGAATTTTTCTGATTCAAGTACTTCTTTCAGCGAAACGATTTGTTTCCGTTTGTTAGGTACTTCTATACCGATCGTTCCTTTACCCGGGATCGGAGCGATGATGCGTATCCCGAGAGCTGACAAGCTCAATGCAATATCATCTTCGAGATTTTTAATTTTTGAGATACGGATACCTGGTTTTGGTATGATTTCGTACAGCGTGACTGTAGGGCCGATGGTGGCTCGGATTTTTGTAATCTCGATTTTATAATTCAATAAAGTCTCAATGATCTGATCCTTGTTGGCTTCAACTTCCGCACGGTCTATCGTTATTTTTTCATCGGGATATTCAAGCAATAATTCCAGGACAGGCGGCTGGTAGGAAGACAGGTCAAGTGTTGGATCATACGGCTCGCTGTGCTGATCATTCTCCTGGTCCATCAGGAAAACTTTATCCTGCACACCACTGAAGGTTGGCGGGATATGGCCTTCTGAAAAATTCTCAGCGATATCAGCTGCATTCAAGCCTTCAATTTCAAGCGGAGGATTCATCTTGTCAGGAGCGATATAATCCAAAGAAAGATCCGGCAACTCCAGGTCTAGTGATTCAAGGTCATCAATATCATTTAATGTGTCAATCCTTGGATTTGCCTTTTCATTTTCCTTCATGAACCGGTTTAAAAATCCAGGTTGCAGAATTTCATCTTCTTCCTCCTCCTCCTCCTCCTCATCCAGCATCAATTCTGATACAGCGGCAGCATCTGCGGCAGCTTCTTTTTTCTTTTTGAAAAAATCCAATCCCAGCTCAGAAAAACTAACCTTCCATGAGGGTACTTTGATATTGGGAACCGCAAGGAATTCTCCTTTCCAGGTAAATGACGGATTGAATTGGATAATGAATGTGATCGCGAGGACAAATAACAGCGCAAGGGCTACACCGATATTCCCCATGAATTTTGACAACCATTCCGTGGTGCTGTCTCCGAATGCTCCTCCCCATGGAAAATTGGCGGAAGAGAAAATAAAAGAGAAAAGCATCGAACAGTAAACCATGAGAAGGATAGACTTGCCTGCCCTTGTGTACCATGTGGATAGAGTTGCACTTACGATTTGCCTCAGGCCAAAACCGATCAATAAAAGAGGGAGCACAAGTGAAGTAAATCCAAACCCCCAATAAATCAATCCATTTCCGACCACCGCGCCCAATCTTCCAAGCCAGTTGGCAAGGATCAGGTCTCCTTCTCCAAGGGCGCTGAATGGATTATTGAGGATTTTATCCTGGTCGATTTTCCAGGTAAACAAGTAGGAAATGCCTGAGACCAGGACAAATATGCCAACCAGGACGAAGGTGGCTCCGGCCAGTTTGGGAATCCGCTTGTCTTTAATCAAAGACGTTTTAGCAGTTCCTTTTTTCGGTTTTGGCCGCGCTGTTGCGCCGGCTTTTTTACTCTTTGGTACAAATATTGACATAGCAATGGGCGTATTGCTGCCTTGGGATGGCGCTCAAATATAGTATTATCTCCACTAATATAGATAGATATACATGATTTTTTTATTTAATATGAAAAATAGGGGCCACTGGTTAAGATCAGCGATTGTCTGGAATGCCAATATTTTAAGAGCTGTAAGATTTCTTTTAAAAGCAACCAAACTGGATTCATTTCAGAATTCACAACTGAATGTGCATAACTATCCCGGGGCCTTCAATATCAACACGTTAGGACAGTGTGGCACACTTAGGTGTGGCACACCTAAGTGTGCCACACTGTCGGAAAACGCCGAAATAATTACCTTCGGCCACCTTTTATAAATCACTCAATCAAAGATCAAATGGACAAAATTTTCATAGCAGGAGCAGGGGGCATTGGCCGGGCAGCAGCACTTTTGATGCTTGATAACCAGACTTGGGATTGTGAAGTTGTTCTCGCTGATGCTTCTGAAAGCCAATTGAATGAAGCTAAAGCATGGATAGAAAAGGGGCTCAGTAAGAAAGGCCGACTTGTCACCTTTGTCATTTCTTCAGTGGATGATGTACATGCATTTGAAAATATATTGAGCGGATGCAATGTTATGCTCGATTGTCTTCCCGGAAAATTTGCACCGGCATTAGCACGTCTTTGTTTAGAATATGGTCTGCATTATGCAAACCTTACTGAATATGTAAAAGAATCAGCAGAAATTACCGAAATGGCTGCCGATGCAGAAACCGGTTTTATATTGCAGACCGGATTAGCGCCAGGTTATGTCAATAGTGTTGCCTTGCACCTGATTGAATCATTTAAGAAAAAGTATGGTGCCGAAAAGTTGGAACGATTGGCCATGCGCGTAGGTGCATTGACACAATACACTGAATCACCGCATTATTATGGTTTTACATGGAGCACAATAGGTGTAGCCACTGAATATATCAAACCATCTGAAGCTGTTCGCAATCATGAGATCGTTGAGCTGCCTTCTCTTTCTGAGCGCGAAACCCTGATCATTAACGGCAAGCGATATGAAGCTGACCTGACCAGCGGAGGTGCTGCAGATCTGCCCAAAGTGCTTAAAGAGGAAATCCGCAACATTGATTACAAGACCATCCGGTATCCCGGACATTACGAATGGGTGCAAGCATGGTTGAAAAATGATACGAATCCGGAATCAAAAATTGAGCGACTGGAAAAATATCTTGTCGACAATGTGCCTCATGTGGAAGATGACGTCATCGTCATCTATGCTTCAGTGACAGGATATGATCAGTCCGGACAACTTCGCTCGATCCAACACGCACAGCACATATATCCAATGATGTTTGGTTCCATTACCATGCGGGCGATCCAGATATGTACAGCAGCACCGCTGGTGGAATGTGCACGTTTATTATTGACAGGAGAATACCAGGGTGTCATTCACCAGAGTGATATTTATCCTGCCGCTATACTTGAAGGTGTGATTGTTAAACAGGCGTATCATTCAGAAATTTCTGAATGAGCTTCTTTATCGTTGTGCTTTAAGTCCTGTAGCATGATATGTGTTTGCATGTTTAGCCAATATGCGGCTATCAATAAGAGAACAGTTGCAAGCCATAATGTAACAAAGAATCCGGACCAATCATTTTGAGGGAATATACATAAATCGAAAATCAATCCGGTCGTCAAAAGTGCCATGATGATGATTCGAATAATCGTTAACCGGTGCGATTTTTGTTTTCTTTCTTCAAGATAAGTTTCAAATGAGCTGATGATCTCATCATCTTTCCTGTTAAATACCCGGAATAAATTTTTTCTTCGTTCGTAAAGGTTAATGCTGTACATGATCAGGAATAAATCCAAAGTTTTTTTAAGCACCAGGAATTGCTGATTTTCAATATGTACAAACAAAGGCAAACTAATTGCCATCATGGCCAATGCCAGGATAAAAAAGAAATAAAAATTTATTTTTTTACGGAATGTAGAAATCAGTTCAATAGGCATCCGGATTAATTAACCAATTGTGTCGGGTATTCTTTTTTGAATTCATATTTGATTACATCAAATGAAGTCACAATTCCTTTTAGTTCTCCTTCTTTTACAATTGGAACTGCATGAAAAAGATTTTCAAGGAACAATTCAGCAGCAGAACCTATTTTGTCTTCAGGTTCCAGTGTGGCAATGTGCGTAGTCATGACATCCTTAATAAAGATCTTATCATAATCCTTATTGGGACCCGTGATTTTAAAAAGGTCATAGGTGGTGAGGATCCCGACTAATTTTGACCCTTCAACAATCGGCAGGTGATGCACTTTATTTTTCAGGAAGATGCTACGGGCCACGGAAAGGGTATCATCTGCGCTGGCAGTGATCACGTTCCGTGACATAATCAACGAAAGAGGTTCATTCATCATAACTTTTCTGGTTTAAATTCTTCCAAAAGATAATATTTTTTTTTCTGATTTCCGAATTTTGCCCTAAAATTCATTTTCATAAGATCCGTATTTAATCTTAATCGCTGCTCTGTATTGTACTCCTCCTCAGCCTTAAAGCATACCTTCACCGACACATGAAATTGCATTTACTGGAAGCTTTGATCAGCGATTTTTTATCTACACAATTGAAAACCAATGCAGTTGACTGGTACTACCCGCATGGATTAGTGGGTCATTTTCATTCGTTATGGAGGCTGCCCGATACCGAAAGCTTACTGGCCACATACGATCAATGTCTGAAAAGTGATTATTCCCAGCGTTGGTGGAAAAGAGATAATTACAGGCCAAAAGAAATCATGATGAAGCTCATTGAAGCAGACCCTGAACTGGCATCGATTGCCTGGAAAGATCTTGCAAATGATGCCGCTTCTCTCGATGGACGATTGTACCGCTTCAACTATTATTGTGATGAATTGCTGCAGCTCCATCGTCAGCATCATTCACTTTCCGTCGAAACGTATCATCACCAGGATGCCTCAATGGTTAGTCTTTACCTCGCAGGTTTGTTCCCTGAAAAATATACTTTGTATCCGGGGTTAGAAGATTTTCGTTCTTTTTGTAAGGAAGTAGGTAGTCCTGATATTCCTGTGATTGATGATCTTGCCAGGTATGCAAAAGTGACTTCGATCGTGCATACTTTTCTCCTACGGAATAATAATTTTGAAAAATTGTCAGCACTGCGGCAAGACGAATCTCAACGTTTACAGTACATTCCATTTCAGGTCACATATGAGCTGATGCTTTTTGCCGGTGAAAGAAATAAAACAACCTCGAAATGATTTTTGATCTTGTTGTCATCGGTGGTGGTGCAGGTGGGTTTTTTGCTGCCATCCGGCTAGCCGAATTATTTCCGGGAGCAAGGATCTGCATTATTGAGTCAGCCAGGAAACCATTATCCAAAGTTGAAATCTCCGGAGGTGGACGGTGTAATGTGACACATGCCTGTTTTGATCCGGAAGAACTTGCATCTTTTTATCCCAGGGGACAAAAAGAAATGCTGGGTCCTTTCTATGCGTTTCAACCAAAAAATATGATCGAATGGTTTGAGTTGAAAGGCGTAAAGCTCAAAAAAGAAAATGATGGCAGGATGTTTCCTGTAACAGATAAATCGGCAACCATTATTGATTGTTTCACAAACGCCGTTGTAAGATCCGGTATCAAATTATTAACCTCAGTACGGGCTAGCGGTTGGGAGTATATCGAAAAAGAAGAAGTTTGGAAGGTGAAGCTGTTCGATGGTAATATTATGGCTTCTAAATTGTTATTGGTGGCCACAGGCAGTGATCAGCGTTCATGGGAAATGCTTAAGCTTATGGGGCATCAGCTCATTTCTCCTGTACCTTCTCTTTTCACATTTAATATTCGTGATAAAAATCTTGTCGCGCTTCCGGGCATTAGTAAAAATAATGTTCGTGTATCCATTCCGGCTTTTAACCTTGAAACATCGGGACCATTATTGATTACACATTGGGGAGTCAGTGGTCCCGCTATATTGAAACTGTCTGCCTGGGGAGCCCGGGACTTATTCAATTGCGGATATGTATTTGACCTGGTGATCAACTGGCGTGCAGAAGAGAGGGATTTGTTCCGGAAATGGCTTCAAAGCACGATGAAAATAAATACGCGTCGAAGAGTCAATAATCTTGTAGTTGAAGATATTCCTTCGCGGCTCTGGAAATATTTCTGCACAAGGGCTGAAATCCCGGAGGAAGTTAATTGTTCAGAGATGGGTAACAAGTATCTCGACAGATTAGCAGATGTGCTGTGCCGGGATACCTATCGTGTCACCGGCAAGAGCACTTACAAAGATGAGTTTGTAACCGCAGGTGGTGTCGATCTGAAAGACCTCGATATGAAAACGTTTCAGAGTAAGATAAATCCGAAATTATTTCTTGTAGGAGAAGTGTTGAATGTAGATGCGCTTACAGGTGGATTTAATTTTCAGGCCGCATGGACGGGTGCTGAACTAGCCGCGCAGGCAATGGCTCGTAAGTTGAAATCAAATTAATTACTGCAAAATATTATTATCGCAAAGGCATTAAAAATAATTTTCGATGGTTGCTGAGCTGTAGCACAAGGTTGAGTTTAGCAGGTCGAAGCATTCAATTTTCGATTTTTTGCATTTTGCCAATTGCTTATTGTTTCATGGGTTTCACCCATGGCTAATAATGTCTGATCCCTTCAGGATCATTGTTGTTTGCCTTCAGCAATCCGTTATAATTCTATTTCAAATTGCCTTTTGTTTTTGCCTATTGCTTATTGTTTTTGGTTTTCCTTCGCCTCAGCCTTCGCCTCAGTCTTCGTCTTTTTACCCTCCTCCAGCATTATCTGTATTATAATAACCATATCCTTTATCCTTTCTTCCCCACATATTTGCTCCTTTCATCTCCCAGTTCTTCCCATTGTAATCAAACCGTCCAACACCATATTTTGAGAGAGTGGCAGCATCAAGAAAATGAGGAGGGGTAGAGGTCACTTTTGGATTTGGGGTATCAACAAAATAGAGAAGGCATGGTGTCCCATTGCATAGTTTTATTGACGCGTTTTCCATATCTACCCAGCATTTGAATTCTCCCGGAACAAGTCCTGTGACATAATAGATTTGCATTCCTTTTTGAGGACTGGCGATAAGTTTGAGGTTTATATCACAGATTTTTGGTTTGTAAGGGACGATAACCTCTGGTTCTTTAGGCCTGAAGGGCTCAGCTTTCGGTGGAGTCCGGATACCTCCCTGGTTAGTAAGGGTCTGGCGGGACAGGGAATCGGCCATTGGATTCGTGATAGCTCCTGTTTGGGGTTTGATTTCCTGTACAGGTGCCTGAACCGGTTCCTGGGTCGGTTCTGGTGTTGTGGTCTGTTGGGTTACTTCCTGTTGTTTTTCTTTTTTTTGACTGCAGGAGGTCATCAGAGCACCAATTGTGAGGCAAATAATGAGGGATGAGCCAATCGAAAGGCGTATTGAGGTATATTTCATAAACAAATTGAAGAATTTTTGCAGAACAAAGGTATTAATCGCTCAAAAGTAAGGCAAGTCCGGTCTTTGAGAATAGATTTTCTATATTTGCCCCTCCTTAAGATTGACAGCCATTGACGGGATTTGTATTAGAAGGGAATATTTCTTCTAAACACTTGATTCTTAAGGGCTAAAAATTTTGGGGTGAGGTGGGTGAGTGGCTTAAACCAACGGTTTGCTAAACCGTCGTACGTGGAAACATGTACCGAGAGTTCGAATCTCTCCCTCACCGCGTAAGATTTTTCGGGATGTAGCGCAGTCCGGTAGCGCACCTGTTTTGGGAACAGGGGGTCCCAGGTTCAAATCCTGGTATCCCGACAAAAAGAGAGTCAGAGATGACTCTCTTTTTTGTTTTACCAATAGACACAAACGGACACAACCCATTTACCATTTTCAGATAGCTTTTTTACGGATTCGGTTAAGAATATACACTGCTTTTGGTGAGAGGACTTTACTTTTCATTTAGGCATCTGTTCCTTGCAACCAGAGGTCTTATTTAATTCTTAATCTTTTAATTTCTAATGACAAATGACCAGACAACTACCTTTACTTGTCGCGCTTTGTCTCCTCTATTGTATCACTCTAAAAGCGCATCCCTCGCTAACCAACTACAGATCAGGCTGGGATTCCGATCCTGACAATGCACCGGCCTTTACTAGGTCGTTCGACTGGAATGATCTCTCGTACAATGCGGGTAAAACGAAGACCGGAATTTCACTGCTGAGCAATGAAGGAACCAATGGAATGATCCTCGCACCTGTTGATCCATGTACAACACTGTACAGCGATGGCTTCGAATCTTCATTTGGCAATTGGATCGATGGCGGATCAAATTGCGCTCGCTCTAATTCCTTTCCGAATACCGGGAGTTGGAGCGTTGAATTGAGAGCAGGAATAGGCCTCACTTCTTCGATGTACACTCCGGCTTTGAATTTAACCGGAGTAGGTGTAACCCTTTCCTTCTCGTATTATCCTCAGGGATACGAAACCGGTGAGGGTATCATGCTTGAATATGCTACAGATGCCGGTGGGACATTCTCGGGATATACTGCATGGGTACGCGGTACTCATTTCGACAATAATATCCGTTACAATGTATCAGTCACTATGAATAATGTGACATGGACAAGCACAAGCAGATTGCGCTTGCGCAATATAGCCTCTGCAACCGATGACCGGGTTTATATTGATGATGTTGTCATCAGTAATTGCTGTCAGGTCGGTGCGTCATGTAATGATAACAATCAATGCACCACAGGAGACATCATTCAGGCAAATTGCCAGTGCGCAGGAACTTATCAGGACTCAGATAGCGATGGTACTTGTGATGCATTTGATATCTGCCCGGGCGTCGATGACTATCAGGTTCAAAGCCAGGCTCCATGCGATGATGGAGATCCGTGTACGGTCGGTGATCATCTTATGGTAGAAACCTGCGCCTGTGGAGGTCAGTTTGTCGACTGGGATCACGATGGATACTGTGCTACCGAAGATCCCAATGATGTTGACGCCTGTATTCCGGATCCACAGAATCCGGCATGCAATCCATGCACCACGCATGATTACGCACACTTTGAATCCAATTTTGGTAACTGGAATTCAGGAGGAAGTGATGGTAGCCGGGTTTACGCATCTCAGTATGCAAGTGCTGGAAATTATTGCGTACGCATCAGGGATAATTCCGGTGCCAGTTCATCAGTGTATTCAGATAATTTCAACCTGGCAGGTCTGAACAATGTCAGTGTTTCTTTCTTTTTCAAAGCAGTCAGTATGGAGGTCAATGAAGATTTTTTCCTTGAGGTCTCAACGAATGGTGGATCGAGTTATACAATTTTCGAATCATGGAGCAGGGGTACAGATTTTCAGAATAATTCGTTGCAATACGCGTGGGTTGCGCTTACGGGCATCACCTGGACAAACCAGAGCAGGTTCCGGATCAGATGTGATGCAAGTGCGGATGATGACCAGGTGTATATCGATGAGATCACCATCAAGAGTTGCTTAAATTATCCGGCATTTCAGGCAGACGGAGAGATAAGCAAACCAGAAATTAATAATAATAGTCAGGGTTTCAATATGTATTTCGAAGATGTTATCATCAGTCCAAATCCGGTTGCAACGGAATTGAGATTCAGCGGTATGATAATGGACGAAACATCTATTGACATCTTCAATACATCAGGCAGGCTCATTCGTAATGTGGTTCTGAATAAAAACACCCTGGATGTTTCCCAATTGCCTCCCGGACTCTATTTCGTGAGAATTGAAAAAGAGAGTCAATGGATTGTAAAGAGATTTGTAAAAGAATAATTCGAGTTACGACTTAAGCTTCGCAAAGAAGAGTTAAATAAAGCAACGGAATACCAAAAGCGAGGTCCCGGGTTCAATCCTGATCGCTATCGGGAGGTATCACGACAAAAAGAGAGTCAGAACTGACTCTCTTTTTGTTTTACAATATGCCTCAAATGAGTTGAAGTAGGGCTATTATGCTATCTGGTAGCCAAAAAACAGCTCTTTCGCAGAATTGACGGACGTTGCCTTCATCAACTGACATTTATCATTTCTATTTCTGACATTCCTCATTTATACCAGGTGAGCCATCATTGATCTTTGCATCATAAATCAAAGAAATATGAAAAAATACTTTATTCTCCTGACCTGTGTAACCTGCACCTTTTTCCTTTCTGCACAAGAAAATTACAAGCTCCTGATGAGCAAAATTCAGATAGCAGGTACATCTACTCTTCATGACTGGACCGCTGATGTAGTAAAATACGACGGTACTGCAACATTGAATTTTACGAACAAAACTCTTACAGGTATAAAGAGTTTGACGCTCAAGATGGATGCAGGTACTCTAAAAAGTAAAAAAGGCTCTACGATGGATAAGAACATGTATAAAGCATTGAAAACCGATCAATATCCATCGATCACATTTACACTCACTAAAGTAGCACCCGTCTCTGGCAACAAAGTAAATGCCGAAGGAGAGTTAACGATTGCCGGCACATCACATACGATCACGATACTCGCTTCAAGCATTTACGACGCTAACGGACAATGGATATTCACAGGATCCAAAACACTGAAGATGACTGACTACAATGTCGAGCCACCGGTTGTTTTATTCGGTACGCTGAAAACAGGCAATGAGATCACGATCACATTTGAAACGACATTCGCTTCAATGGATGGCCTGACCCAGAAGTAACACTTCAACTTAATAGTAATCTTTCATCATTTATTAATAATCTGACAATGAAAACACAAACTTTCACTTATGCATTTGTGGTAACCATACTTCTGGCAATACCCTTACTTTCTTCAGGTCAAAACGACCTGCAGTACTTCAGGCCATACGATTTAAGAGGCTTGAATATGTTCGAAACACCTAAATCGGATAATGGAATCTCGGATGATTTCAAGGTTCGCATCGGAGCCAATTTCACTCAACAGTTTCAAAGCCTTGATCATCAGAACACAGCTGAAGCCGTTCCGACAAGTCCGTCTGATCCTACTAACATCAATGAATTGATCGACCTGTCACCAGGCTTTAACCTTGCTACTGCCAATCTGAATATCGATGCTCAACTCGAGCGTGGGATCAGGCTCAACGTTGTAGCTTACCTTTCTTCACGTCACCACCAGGAGGCATATGTTAAAGGAGGCTATATCCAGTTTGATCAGCTACTTTTCATGAAGAGTGCTTTAATCGACCGCCTGATGAATAACTTTACGATCAAGCTTGGTCATTATGAAGTCAACTTTGGTGATGCGCACTTCCGTAGAACAGACAATGGAAATGCATTTCACAATCCATTTGTTGGTGGCTACATCCTTGACGCTTTCAATACTGAAATCGGCGGTGAAATCACGTATCAAAAGAATGGTTTTATAGCAATGGGTGGCGCGACGAATGGTGAGATCAAAGGTGATGTAGTCGCTTTACCTGCACTGGATCCTGAGAACGATGTGGATGATTCTTCATTGAAGAGCCCGGCATGGATCGGCAAGCTTGGGGTTGACAAGCAATTGAACAATGACCTTAGAGTTCGCCTTACCGGTTCTGTTTACTATACAGCAAGTTCCAGGAGCAACAACCTTTACGGTGGCGATAGAGCAGGTTCAAGATATTACCTGGTCATGGAGAATACGAAGGCCACTACAAATGCAAATCATTATTCAGGCAGACTTGCACCCAAATTCACAGATAAGGTTGCATCCGGAATGGCTAATTTATTTATGAAGTACAAGGGTTTTGAATTCTTTGGTACTTATGAAAACTCAAACGGAAGGACATCAAAAGAAGAAGAAATGCGTAATGCTACACAGTGGGCTGGCGAATTGATCTACCGCTTTGGTGAAAGAGAACAATTCTACGTCGCTGGTCGCTACAACAAAGTACAGGCTGAACTTTTAGCAGAAGGAACAAACTTCGGCATCGGAAACCCTGTCAAGATCTCAAGGATCCAGGCCGGAGCAGGATGGTACATAAATAATTACATCCTCGCAAAAGTAGAATATGTCACGCAGGAATATAAGGACTACTCGGTCAAGAGCATCTTCAGTGGTGGTTCTTTCGATGGCTTAGTCATCGAAGCCGCTGTTGCCTTCTAAAAACGAAGTGTGCAAACATGCATTGTCAGAAAGCCCCGGAGCTCTTTATTGAACCGGGGCTTTTTGTAATAACTGAAATCAAATAATCATCTTTTAAAACAGATAGAATGAATACGCATTTTCCATCTCAATTCTTCCGGATCATGTTGTTGATCATGTTTCACTTCATTTTCTTTTCAGGAATATCCGCTCATTACAAACCAAACCCTGAGATGGGTTCAGGTAAAGTCTACCGGATTCTTGAAGGAAGCATCCTTACCATTTCAGGCAAAACCAACATGAACCATTTCTCTTGTAGTTGCAGTGAACCCATGCCTGCCCAGGTCTTTTACATCGATGAGCTCGATGATGAGCATTGCACGACGATATTTCGCGAAACGAATCATGTCCTGAAGATCAATTCGCTGGATTGCGGAAATAAGATGATGAACAAGGACATGTATAAGGCTCTCAATTCAAGCCTTTATCCAGACATTAAGATTGAGCTGCTTGAGGTTTCGAATGAAAAATGCGATCTGTCGGGTAATTCAACAAGCAAAACCAAATTCATAGCCCTCACCAGGATTACGCTCAACGGGAAGAGCCGTAACTACTGGATGAAAGTCACCGTCCAGGAAATCACCACCAATAAGTTCCATTTCATAACAGAAAAAGACATTACGATGAGTGATTTTGACATCACTCCTCCTACAGCCGCTTTTGGCTTGGTGAAAGTGAGAGACGAGATAAAGATCAGTCTTGATATGGTTGTGATATTTGAATGAAAATAACCTCCAATAACTACTTTAGGCCATGTTTAGTACATAACTCAATTTTTATTGGCTTATTCTAAATAGCTTTTTACAAATTAAATTAAATCCACTTCACCGTACAAGAAGTTTGCAAAGAAGTAGGGTCAGGGATAGAAAGTCACCATTTGACACTAATACCCATGTAAAACTTCTCTTACTGTTGCCCCCCATTCTTTGATATCATTCTCACCCCAGTTCCCATTCGAATCAGCTGAAGGTCTCAATATTGAACATGTTTCATTTTTATCGGACACGGACCATGCAATCCAGCTTAATTTTCTTAGATCCATCCATTCAATCCATTTCTGCCATTCAGCATGATCAAGTGGTCCATCACCAGTTGCTTCCATTCCTGCACATTCAGAAATGAAAATTGCCAGCCCTTTACCAATGGCTTCATCCGTTTTATCGCGCAGCCATTGTTTATGCGTACCTGCGTAAAAATGCATGGTGTACATCAGGTTGTTAAATCCGGTGATAGGATCTGCAGCAGGAAGATGAATATCCTGATCCCATCTTGGTGAGCCAACTAAAATGATATTCTGAGGATCATGCTCCCGGATAGCTTTAATGACTGCTTCTGAATAGGTCTTTACTTCCTGCCAGCTTTCATAATCAGGCTCATTAAATATTTCATAAATGATATTGGGAAAACCGTGATATTTTTTTGCCATCATGCTGAAAAAGGATATGGCTTGTTCCTGGTGAATATTGTGATCATGCCAGTCAATGATGACATATACTCCTTCTTTGATACATGCATCAATGACATTTTCAAGCAACCTGATTGACTCTTCTGAATCCTTTAAATAGCCTTTGTCATTGAGTTCTATCCCCATCGAAGCCCTGATTACAGTACATTCCCATTTAGAGACTAGTTCATGAACGGCTCCGTTATTATAAAATCTGGGCCAAAGATTGTGCCATCCAAAGCTCATGCCATGGAGGATTACAGGGCTTCCTCTTTCATCAACGAGCTTTGTGCCTTGGACCTTCAATTGTCCGTGTGTAAGAACGGGTTGTGTGTATACTGTTTTGAAAATAAACAGTGAGAAAAAAACAAACAACAGATTTTTCATTTTAATTTATTTCAATTCGTTTTACAAATGTATGTGCTAATCCAAAGATCGGTGTACAAATTCAATTAAGTCTTTTCCGTGTAGATTTTTAGAAATGATTTTCCCGTTGGAATCAATGATAAAATTGGCTGGAATCGTTGTGATCCTCAGCGTTTGAAGAAATGGTGTAACATCTCCGGATAAATGTGATGCCTGTTCCCAATTCGCATGATCAGTTTTTATCGCTGATTTCCAGGAGGAGACATCATTGTCTATCGAATAACCAATAATCTGAAGACCAATTTCTTTATATGCTGACCAAAGTTGGCCTAAAACCATTCGATTCTCTTTCCTGCAGGGCGCACACCATGAAGCCCATACATCAATAATAGTTAATTTCCTGCCAAGTAATTTGTAAAGAAGAACAGTGTCTCCGGAAGCAAGCGGGAGCGGAAAATCTGGTATAAAATCACCTGTCATTACAGGCAGAACATGTTTGTCAGCTATGGCACACAATTCCTTCAAAATCGGGTGATCAGGTTTTTCCTTTTGCCATTTCTGGCATTGATGGTGTATGAATTCCGGAATTCGTTCAAAATCATTCGTGGGACTTATCCATCGCACACTTATCATTACTGCTTCGAATGTCTGTGTGCTGTCTGCAAAGTCCATCATGCTTTTTATGTAAGATAAATGTGCTTTCTCTTTTTCAATCAGCAATGTATCATCTGAGGATTCATAAAATTCATTTGCTACATATTTTTCAAATGCATTTAGCCTGATATCACGTAAACTCAGGATGACTCTATTCTCAGTGGATGCATTTGTAAAAGCGAATGTTTTCTGGAAAGCGGATATATCTGCAGTTAGAGTTACAGGATGATCTTTCGACAACACAAAAGGCATATAGTTTGCATTTGAAGGGTCGGTATCAATCAGGTGATTTGAAAATCGCGTTCCTGTTTTTTGGACTGCGAGTTGAAGTATGGTTTTTTCTTCCGTGATCTGTATATGTTCAAAAGCAAAAGCCCCGTTTTTGTCAATATCCGCTGAATCGATGACCTGCCCGAGATAATCAGCTGATATCTCTGAAAAATGACGGGGTTGAATCAGGTATATCACGGGCTTCCATCCAGCATGGAGTTGAATTTGTCCCGTAATCTGGTTTTGAGGCTGAGCTTTGCAGTTTGCAATAAACAGGCATAGAAAAAAAACAAATCGGTTTAATGGAGTAAATAAATTTTTAGATTCGTTCATGTGGACTTTATTGACAATCAAAGTTGTGTTTAAAGGTAATAATCCCCTCAGCCTTATAATAGAAATATCCAGAACTATTCAGTACAGTAAGGATTGAATCCCTGCGTTTTCTTTTTTTTTCATGACTTTTGTCTCATAAAAGACTCACCAATTACTTTTTACTTTTTACTACTTACTACTTACTATTCACTACTTACTACTCACCGCTCAAGCCTTTGAAAAAATTCCTTCTCATCACATATTATTGGCCGCCGTCTGGTGGTGCTGGCGTCATGCGCTGGGCCAAAATGACAAAATACATCCCTGAATTTGGCTGGCAACCCATCATCTATACTCCTTCCGATAATGAAGTTGCAGTACTTGATGAAAGCTTGCTTAAAGAAATCTCCCCGGATCTTGAAGTCATCAAAACACCCATCTGGGAGCCATACGATGCTTACAAAACTTTTCTTGGCCGGAAGAAAAAAGAGAAGCTTTATTCAGGTTTTATAAATGAAAATAAAAAGGAATCACTTGCGCAGAAAATTTCTGTTTTTGTGCGTGGCAATTTTTTCATTCCGGATGCACGCATGTTCTGGATCAGGCCATCGATAAAGTATTTAAAAAAATATCTGCGCGAGCATCCTGTTGATGCTATCATTTCTACCGGCCCTCCGCATAGTATGCATATGATAGCCGATGCATTGCACAAGTCAACAGGTATTCCATGGATTGCTGATTTCAGGGATCCCTGGACGAATATCGATTTTTATAAGGATCTCCGCCTGACTAAATGGGGAGATGCACGGCATCGCAGGCTCGAACAAAGAATCCTGAAGAATGCAACTAAAGTGGTTGCAGTAACCTGGAGGATGGGAGAAGAATTTAAAGAGCTGAGTGCAAGAGAGGATATTGAAGTTATCCTCAATGGTTTTGATGATGCGGATTACAGGAATGTCAACACAGCACCTGATTCAGATTTTACCATTGTGCATGTGGGCTCTATGAATAAGGATCGCAATCCCGATGTCTTATGGAAGGCAATTCAACAGGCTGTTTCAGTTTCGGATGGATTGAAAGAAAAAATAAAAATCAAATTGATCGGCCCTGCTGATTTTTCGGTCCGTGAATCCATTGAAAAATTCGGATTGAAAGATTACACCTCCTTCATTGAATTTGTACCGCATGATGAAGCTGTACGAATTCAGCAACAAGCGCAGCTACTTTTATTGCTGATCAATGACGCGCCCAGTTCTCTGTCTATTATCCCTGGGAAGCTGTATGAATATTTAGGTGCGGGAAGACCTATTTTATCTATTGGTCCTCCTGAGAGTGATTCAGCACGCGTGATCGAAATGGCAAAGGGTGGAGTAGTGCATCATTATAATGACGAGGAAAGCATCAAAAACAGGATCCTGGAATATTTCGCCCTTTATCAATCAGGACAATTGATGGGCAAATCAGAAGGAACAGAAAAATTTACAAGAAAAAACAGGGCGAAGGATTTTGCGCATCTCCTGACTGAAATCACTTTAGCGAAGTAATATCATTGACCACTTACTATTCACTACTTACTTCCTACTGCTCACCACTCACTAAACACTATGAGTTTACGGGCTGCCTCAGCTTTTTCTCAATATCCTTCACTGTACGCTTGAATTCAGCATTAGTGTCCATCATATCATTGACTGCACGGACACTATAGATCACTGTGCTGTGATCACGACCACCGAAACTATCCCCGATAGACTTGAGTGAATGATTGGTTATGTTTTTTGCAAAGTACATTGAAAGCTGGCGTGCCAGCACGATATTGCGTTTACGGGTCTGGGATTTTAATTTATCAATCGGGACTTCATAATGATCCGCCACACATTTTTTGATATGGTCCAGTGTGATTATGGTGCCTTTGTTGAGCACGACATTGTAGATGACACGCTGAGCAAGTTCTATATCGATCTCTTTTTTAGTGAGCGATGCATGCGCTATCAGCGAAATGATCACACCTTCTAGCTCACGGATATTGTGACGGATATTGTCACAGATATAGTGTTTCACTTCAGGCGTAAAGATGATCTGGCTGATGCTTGACTTATGTTCAAGTATCGCCATCATCGTTTCGTAATCCGGAGCCTGGAGATCTGCTGACAATCCCCATTTAAACCGGCTGATCAGGCGCTCCTCCATACCCTGGAGATCTTTCGGTGCCCGGTCTGAAGTGATCACGATTTGATTACCGCTTTGGTGGAGCTGGTTAAAGATGTGAAAGAAAATTTCCTGTGTTTTTGTTTTCCCGGCGAGAAACTGGATATCATCGATGATCAGCAGGTTGACCAATTGGTAAAAATTAGTGAAGTCACTTACTGCATTATTTTTAATAGCCTCGATGATCTGGTTTGTGAATTTCTCGGAGCTGACATATAACACCGTCTTATCGTCTCTTTGTTTTACTACAGAATTACCAATGGCTTGCGCAAGATGCGTTTTACCTAAACCTACATCGCCAAAAATAAAAAGAGGATTGAAAGCTGTACCACCAGGATTATTGGCGATCGCTTCTGCCGCAGAGCATGCCAAACGGTTGCAATCACCGACGATCAGGTTATCAAAAGTGTACGTTGTGTTGAGTTGCGGATCTATCTTAAGTCTTTTGATACCCGGGATGACAAAAGGGTTTCGGATATCAAGCTCTTCTTCCGTAGCAGGTGTGCTGGAAACAGGCTTTTGACGTTTACCGCTTTTTTGCCACGGATCGTCTTTTACATAATTGTATTCAAGATTCGCTTTCGGACCTAAAGTCTGACGAATTGATTTACGAAGTACAGGTAAGTAATGCTCTTCAAGCCATTCGAAGAAAAAACGATTAGGAACCTGGAGAGTAAGTGTATTTTCCTGCAAACGTATAGGACGAATGGGTTCAAACCAGGTCTTAAAACTTTGTTCGCTTATTTCTTCACGAATCACGCTAAGACACCCATTCCATACCGCATTGCAGTCATGCATCATTATATACTCTACTAAAATGGTTATTGAATGATCCCAAAAGCTTTACTGCCGATTTGCTCCGGGTGGAGTCTTTGTATCAGATGAGCTTTGCTTTGCACGATTTGTTCTTTGGTCAATTAAGTCTGGGATTGGACAAAGATCAAAAAAAAATCGAAGGATGTACGGAGTGATTTACTTTTTTAACCAAATACTGAATTATATTTCTAAGCTTATGAATCTCAATTTATTATATATTTGAATATTGATCTTCGGTAATCGATTGACAGTCAGTCTTTGCTCTTTTTTTACACAATAATTGTCATGAGATTGTGTCTGAAAATTTTCTATAGAAAGATTTTTTCTTGATTAACCGACGAATCTCTTACAAAGCCAATTCTGCTGAAGAGGCTGATTTCAATTATCGTCTTTGTAGTATTTAATTTTTATCTGTAACCCACACACCATCACATGAAATGCATTTATTGCGTTTGTTGAGCTCAAAGCTGACATCGATTTTACCCAAACGCATTCCTGCCCATCCCACCTGGTGAATCACGACAGAATGTCCCTGCACATTCCGGTAAATATCCGGTGCATCCATAAACGTATGCGTATGTCCACCTAAGATAAGATCGATGGATTTACTTTCTTTGGCAAGATGTATATCACTGACTTTATCACTATCATACCGGTAGCCCAGGTGGGAAAGACAAATGACAAGATCACATTTCTCATCATGCTTCAGTATATCAGCCTGTTCACTTGCGTGCTTTATAGGATCGAGATATTTTGTATTTCCATATAGTTTTTGAGGTACTAATCCATCCAGTTCAATTCCTACACCTGTCAATCCGATTTTGATATTTCCTTTTTGAATCACATGTCTTTTCAAATATTTATCGTGCATCACTGTATCACTAAAGTCATAATTCGCATTGATCATCGGAAAATTTCCATGCTCACGCATTTGCTTTTCAAAATTCTCAAGGCCACCATCAAAATCATGATTACCCATCGTGGTGGCTTCGTATCCCATTTGTGTCATGAGCTTGATATCCAGTTCACCCAGGAAAAAATTGAAATAAGGTGTTCCCTGGAATATATCTCCAGAATCCAGCAGCAAGACATGTTCATTTTCTTTTCTGAATTTCTCAATGAGTGCCGCTCTTCTTGCCGCACCACCCAGTCCTGCATTTTTTGAACCATCTTCAGGGAAAGGTTCGACACGGCTATGTATATCATTTGTATGAAGAATGAGCAGCTTTGTCAATTCTTCATCTGAGAGGGCAGCTGCATTCAACCAACCCGGGATCATTAATGCTGCACCTGCAACGGATGCTCTGTTTAAAAAATCTCTCCTGGTCCACATGATTTTTATATTTAATGGTTGATAATCCGGCCTTCAATAAATGCTGTAATTCCTTTGCCTGCATCCCGTAACCTGATCGCGTCTTCAATGAGCAGATCCCGCAATATTTCTCCTGTCTGAACACGTGGCAATGGAATCAATGATTTCATATCATCTCCTCCATTAGCTACATAATCCAGTGTCGCTACTTTATATATTTTATCGGGTACAATGGGCTGATCATGTATAAGACTTCCGGTTATTATCTTATTGCTCATGGTCAGTTTTAATCCTTTGCTCACAGGCCATCCACCTGTTGTGGCTATTTGCTGAAATATGGTGTCAAGTATTTTGCCCGGTATGTCCACGATCATGATCATATTGTCAAAAGGGCTTAATTCAAATATTTCACCTCTTGTAAGTGGGCCTGCAGTTATTGTGGGAACGCGCAAGCCACCATAATTGACAATAGCAAAATCAGCTGTGTATCCTTTCCTTTGCACAGACTCAAACATCACATCCGCTACCCAGTTTCCAAGGCTTGATTCCGGTCTTTGCTTGTACATGTCATTCACCACATTACCGATCACTTCATTCATCACCGTATCCAGCTGGACTTTATAAGGTGCTATCAATTTAGTGGTAGCCTCATCAGGAGCGAGCGTTGAATCAGGCTTTATGATTTGATAGGTGATATCAGTATGACTGATATGCTGTATGCTCTTACAACTGGTGATGAGTAGTAAGAAGAATAAAAATCCGGTGTATTTCTTTATGCCCATAAGGAGGATTCTGTTTTGATAGCTTTAATTCCAATACGTGATGGAAGGTTAGGTTCGGAAGAAGACAAGTTGATAAGTTTCATTGCATATTCTTCAGCAGAAGCCTGGGGGGAAATTCCTTCTGAAGCCTGGATGATGAGGTCCATGGTTTTAGCCTTCATGGCCAGCAGCACTTGCCATAATTCCTCGGTGATATAAAGTTGCTGTGTCAGGTTATGTTCGAATTCCTGTTGAACAGCCAGGAGCAAGGCTGATTTAAGTTCAATCGTATTTGTTCCGGGAGCTTTCAATCTTAGGATGAGGTCGGCTATGTTGATACGCTCACAAAGTAATATAAGTCGTTCATAGGCCTGAAGCTTAAGAGGTAATATCACTTTATCACCCTGTTCCCTGCTTGTGATCAGATTCATTTTGGTTTGTTGCTGGTTGTATTGGTTCATTGTATAATACACAGCCATGAACACTATAAGAGAAGGTAATGTCAATCCCAAAATCATTTCCCATGTCATGGGGGTAAATGTAGTAAATCCACGCATGGAATAAAACAGGACAAGAGTGGTAAAGCCGCAACAGGAGAACTAACTCTCTTTTGCTGCTGTTTTAGTGATTTGAAAACTGAAAGTTATCTTTGCATCATATATGGATCAAATGACTGAAACTGCCACATCATCCCCGGTAAAACTGACCGAAGGTGCTGTCCAACAGCTCAAGCGGATACGCGATGATCAGGGGATTCCTGCTGAATATGCTTTACGTGTAGGCGTGAAAGGCGGCGGATGTTCCGGATTTTCATATCTCCTGGGTTTTGATGAAGTGAAAGAACGCGATACGATATACGAGTCAGAAGGCATCCGGATCGTGATGGACAAAGCCCATGCTTTATATCTCCTCGGAATGGAGATAGACTGGCTGGAAGGACTCAATAATCGCGGATTTATTTTCAATAATCCCAATGCCAAAGAGACTTGCGGCTGCGGTACTTCATTCTCTGCCTGATTTGTCAGATATTTTGTCTCATTAGTAGATATTCATGCTTATTTCCTTAGCCTGCTGAGGTATCTTTGCCCACAATCAAATATGAACTAACATGCGTTACTTTTTAGCATTTTTTATTGGCACCATCCTGATGTCAGGTTCTGTGGCTGCCCAGATGAATAAGCTCCAGTTTACAGAATATGATCTGCCAAACGGACTTCACGTCATCCTTTACCAGGACAAAACCACTCCGATAGTTGCCGTTTCGGTGATGTATCACGTAGGTTCCAAAAATGAAAATCCTGAACGTACCGGCTTTGCCCATTTTTTTGAACACCTGATGTTTGAAGGAAGCGATAATATCGGACGTGGAGAATATGATAAATATGTTCAGAATGCAGGTGGAAATCTCAATGCAAATACAACTTTCGACCGCACATATTATTATGAAATCCTTCCAAGCAATCAATTAGATCTCGGTCTTTGGTTGGAGTCTGAGCGCATGATGCATGCACGGGTCGATGAGAAAGGGATCGAAACACAGAGAGAAGTAGTAAAAGAAGAACGTCGTCAACGAATCGACAATCAACCATACGGCTCTATACTTGAAGAGACATTCAAGCGCGCATATCATGTCCATCCATACAAATGGCCTGTGATTGGATCCATGGCACATCTTGAAGCTGCGGAAGAACATGATTACAAACAATTCTATAAAGATTTCTACGTACCGAATAATGCTGTATTATCTATAGCAGGTGATATTGATATTGATGCTGCGAAGGCAGGCATTGAAAAATATTTTGCAGGAATACCTAAATCAGTACAACCGGTTTACCGTCCAAGAGTTGTTGAACCTGCTTTGATGGCTGAGATAAGAGATACGATCTGGGATAATATTCAGCTTCCTGCAGTGATCCAGGCTTACCGGATCCCGGCACAGGGTACCAAAGATTACTATGCAGTTGACATGGTATCCAGGATCTTATCAAATGGTGAAAGTTCAAGATTATACAAATCCTTAGTTGATGAACAACAAAAAGCATTGTTCGTGGGTAATTTTCCATTAGCACTTGAGGACCCGGGAGTTTCTCTCACATTTGGGATCACAAATATGGGAGTTGACGTCAATGGATTAGAAGTAGCTATTGATGAGCAGATCGGTAAGGTTCAAAATGAATTGATCACAGACAAAGAATTCCAGAAACTGCGCAATCAGATTGAAGCGGAATATGTCACCAACAATAGCCGGAATGCAGGCATTGCTGAAAGTCTTGCAACGTATTATATGTTTTTTGGAGATGCTAATCTGATCAACAATGAAATCGACAGGTACCTTGCAGTCACACGCGAAGACATCCAGGCTGCAGCTAAAAAATACCTTGTAAAATCAAATCGGGTTACTCTACATTATTTACCAAAATCACAGGAAAGTAAATCCTGATTTCCAGCATACTCTATACAACTTTAAACAAAAGACAACATGAATTATATAAAATCTCTCATTTTACTTGGTATCATCACGATCGCCTCTTGTGCTCCGAAAATGGCTAAAGAGACAACATCGGGTGACGATGCGGCTTCAAAGGATTTTCGGGCTATGGCACCGAAAGCCGGACCTGCCCGCCAGATTGAAATTGGTAAATCAACACAGTACACTCTGGCTAATGGTCTGAAAGTGATCGTTGTTGAAAACCATAAAATACCTGAGATCTCTTATCAGCTGACCATAGACATGGACAACATGCAGGAAAAAGAGAAAGCCGGTTTATCAGACATTACAGGAACATTACTATCTACCGGAACAGCTACAAAAGTGAAAGCAGATATTGATGAAGCAGTTGATTTTATCGGTGCCACCATGGTGACTAATCCAAGAGGAGGATTCGCATCATCTCTGACCAAGCATACGGATAAGATCCTGAGTTTGTTTTCAGAGGTTATCCTGAAGCCATCTTTTCCGGAAGCTGAATTTGAAAAACTAAAAACACAAACACTTTCAGGTCTTCAGGCTAACAAAGATGATCCAAATGCAATCTCTGGTAATGTATCCAGTGCTTTGACTTTTGGTGCGAATCATCCTTACGGAGAAATCACGAATGAAATCACAGTGGCGAATATAAATCTTGAGGATACTAAACAGTATTACAAGACTTATTTTAAACCCGGTAATGCATACCTGGTCATCGTCGGCGATATTACTCCTGACGCAGCAAAGGCAAAAGCTGAAAAATACTTTGGTTCATGGCCTGCAGGTAACACCCCTGAATACACTTACGAATTTCCAAAAACACTGACAACTCCCGCTGTTGCTTTTGTGGATAAATCAGGAGCAGTTCAATCGGTCATCAATGTGACATACCCTGTAGATATTAAGCCAGGCACGCCTGACGAAATTCCTGCACGCGTGATGAATACGATTCTGGGAAGTGGTTTTTCCGGAAGATTGTTCAAAAATCTGAGAGAAGATAAAGCCTATACATATGGTGCTTATTCCAGCCTCAATTCGGACGAACTGGTAGGTTCATTTTCTGCAACGGCCAGTGTACGGAATAATGTAACAGACAGTGCACTTGTCCAGGTGATGTATGAGCTCGAACGGTTAAAGAATGAACCTGTCACACAAAAAGAACTTGAATTAGCTAAAAGTTTTATTTCAGGAGCATTTGCAAGATCATTGGAAAATCCACAGACTGTAGCCAATTTTGCATTGAACACGCTCATGTATGGTTTGCCTGCGGATTATTATCAGACCTATTTACAAAGACTGGCTGCTGTTTCGATTGATGATGTCTCCAGGATGGCAAAGAAATATATCACACCTGGTAAAGCCCGCATTGTAGTAGTAGGTAATAAAGATGATGTGTATTCGAAGCTTACCGTATTTGACAAGGAAGACGGCAAAGTACAGCTCTATGATATCTATGCCAATCCACGTAAAGATGAATCAGAGACACCTCTAACTATTACAGCAAGCGAGATTGTGGACAAATACATTATGGCAACAGGAGGACGCATGAAGCTTGACGCGGTTACTTCGCTAGACCAAAACTATTCAATGGAATTAATGGGGATGTCAATCAATGCGCACATCGTCCAGAGTGCAGGTAAATTCCATATGTCTCTGACATCTTCAGGAATGAACCTCATGAAACAAGTGTATGATGGTGAAAAAGGATTGATGGAGCAGCAGGGACAGTCAGCACCTGTCGAAGGCGCCGATCTCGAATCCATGAAAGAAGAGGCTGTTTTATTTCCAGAAAGGTTCTATGCAGAAAAAGGCTATACAGTTGAATTAAAAGGCCTTGAAGACGTCAATGGTAAGCCAGCTTATAAACTGTCGGTTACAAACCCTAAAGGTTCAAAAAGCACTGAATACTACGATAAGGAATCTTTCCTGAAAGTAAAAGAAGTGCAAACTGATGAAATGCAGGGACAGACCATGACAACTACAAAAGAATACAGCGATTATCAAACAGTAGATGGCATCACCGTTCCATATACTGTGTCTATAAGCGGCCCAATGCCGGTCCCTATGGTCATGAAAGCCGTAACCATAAAAGTGAACAGCAATGTAGATCCATCTCTGTTTAAGATTTAAGATTTAAAAATATCTATAATGGAAAGGGCTTCAGGAAACTGAGGCCCTTTTGCATTTTGACTAGTGATCCTTTAACCTGTTTACCCATTGACCTGTTCACCCTTTTTCTACCTTTGTTGCATGATACAGGTATTTGTTACCGGCGGGACTTTTGATAAGCAATACAATTACATCACCGGAGAACTTTATTTCCAGGACACTCACCTGAAAGAAATGTTTGCCCGTGGAAGGTCTTCACTGGATATTGAGATCAGAACTTTGATGATGCTTGACAGCCTCGACATGACAGATCTTCATCGTGATACGATCATTAAAAATTGTGCTGCTTGTCCATATGATAAGATCATCATCACGCATGGGACAGACACAATGGTGGAGACTGCCAAAGCGCTTGCCGAAGCAGAGATTCCGAAAACTATCGTGTTGACAGGAGCAATGATCCCCTATGCATTTGGAACCTCATCAGATGGATTTTTCAATCTTGGGAGTGCGCTTGCATTTGTACAAACTCTTCCTGTTGGCGTCTATATTGCTATGAACGGAAGGTGGTTTGACTGGGATAAAGTCATCAAGAACAGACGAACAGGTCTCTTTGAATCTAATTAAAATCTATTCAGCCCTTTTAGACCACTTTCTGCCCTTTCTGCCCTTTCCGCCTTGCTTGCCTTTCCACGTTTCTGCCTTTTCTACCTTTTCCGTGTCATATATTAAAATATCATTATATCTTTATCCTTATTATTTAATCCATTTACTATGATATCAGGTATACGCCATAGGTTTTTGCTGATTACCTTGCTCCTGGCAGGCAGTCTAAGCCTCTCTTCCCAAAAGCTGGGTATAAGTTTTAAGAGATTGTTCCTGGACTATCAAACATTCCAGGATGGTGATTTCGGAGCTTTTAAAGATTACCGGAATGGTTTCGAATTTGGGGTTCATGTCCCCATTACCAATCATCTTATGGTAAATGTCCCGGTGAAAATCGGATTAGCAAACAAAACAAACGAGATCACTAATCAATACATACTGGGTGCCGATGCACAGCTGCACCTTTATTTTCTTTCCAATCCGGATCGCTTTAAACCCTATATCCTGGCCGGTGTTGGTGGCGTGTATACAAAAAGAGACAGCAGCATCAATCTCCAGGTTCCTGCAGGTCTTGGTGTGGATATCCGTATAGCACCGAATGCATATTTCAATATTCAGTCTGAATTCAGATGGAGCAACCTGGAAAACAACAATAATTTTAATCACGCCATAGGGTTTAAGTATTTTTTTGGAAGAGAAGAAATGGATTCCATTCCACCTCCTATGACAGACCATTTGGTGGATAGCGATTTTGATGGCATAGCAGATGATTTTGATGCCTGCCCGGATGTCTATGGATTAGCTGCTTTCGCAGGTTGTCCTGACGCAGATGGTGATGGAGTACAGGACAGCAGGGATAATTGTCCTGATATCGCTGGATTATTGGAATTGAAAGGTTGTCCCGATATAGATAGTGACGGGCTTGCTGACAATGAAGATGAGTGTCCGAATCAGGCCGGACCAAAATCAAATGGTGGATGTCCTGTCGCTGAAAAGAAAGACACAGATAACGATGGAGTAAATGATGATGAGGATCAATGCCCTGATGTAGCAGGCGTTGCAAAATTTAAAGGATGTCCTGATTCGGATGAAGATGGCATCCCGGATCCGGATGACAAATGTCCAAAAGTAGCAGGCTTAAAAGCATACGATGGATGTCCTGATACTGACAAAGATGGCATTGAAGACAGCAAGGATAAATGTCCTAATTCCTATGGCCCGATATCAAATGGCGGCTGTCCGATCATTGAAACGAAAGACCGGGAAGTATTATCCTTCGCGATGAAAGCAGTTCAGTTTGAATTAGGTAAAGCAACCCTCAAGCCGGAAAGCTTTTCAATTCTTAACCAGATAGCTGACATTATGCGAAAGTATCCAGACTATGTATTGAGCATTGAAGGCCACACTGATAATACAGGTACCACGGATGTCAATCAACGCCTTTCTGAATCCAGGGCGAAAGCATGCTACGAATATCTCAATCAAAAAGGAATTCCAACAGCCAGGTTGAGATACAAAGGATATGGACAGTCACGTCCGATTGCAGACAACAGTACATATTCAGGAAGGACACTTAATCGAAGAGTGGAATTCAATCTGACTCCGGGAAATTAAAAAGGTATCAGTTAAAGAATAATTGTAAAAAAAAGTACGGACAGATCGCGATCTGTCCGTACTTTTTTTTTAGTAATGTTTTCGTTTTTAGGAGGAGGAATAAAGTATTTGATAGATTAATATATCCCCCGTGTATTTAGCCAGTTCTGATAACGTTGTGCATTCTGATGGTGTGCCGGTAAGGTTTCAGCATATGCATGTCCGGGGCCATCTTCTGTAGGCCTTGCACAGAAATACAAAAAATTATGATCCTCTTTGTCGAGCACTGCATTGATGGATGCCATCCCGGGCATGTAAATCGGACCGGGTGGAAGGCCCAGGTTCTTGTACGTATTGTAAGGACTGTCAACTTCCAGATGACCATACAGAATTCTCTTCAGGTCAAATTGGCCTAAAGCAAAAACTATAGTAGGGTCAGCTTGCAATGGAATGCTATCCCTGATCCGATTGAGATATACTCCTGCCATCCTTGGCTTTTCAGGATTATAATTGGTTTCCTTTTCAATGATGGATGCAAGTGTATACACTTGTTCTGTAGTAAAACCAATCTTTTCCGCTTTCGCTTGTCGCTCCGGCGTCCAGAATCGCTCATATTCTTTGAGCATCCTGATGCAATATTCTTCCGGACTGACGGTCCAGTAAAACTCATACGTATTTGGAAGAAACCGGGTAAGCCTGGTAGGAGGAGTAGTGCCGGCTATAGAATCAAAATGATGATTCAGGTAATCCTTCAGATCAAGTGAATCAAATTCAAGCCTGGTAGCTATTCGTCCGGCCAGTTGTTCGATCGTCCTTACATTATTGATGGTCACTTTAAGTGGTGCCTGCTTTGCACCACGTAACATGGAAATGATAGATCGGCTAGTGGAAGAGGCAGTGATGATATACCGGCCCCGCTTAACATTGTCATCTGAATAACTCATTTTACCTGCTGTCCACCGGAAATGATTTTCATTCAGGATTTGTCCGTTTGTCATTAAGCTATCAATGACGTCTTCAACAGTAGAACCGGTCGGAATGAACAGCTCTTCATTTTCAAGTATCGATGGAGTATTGATCGAAAACATGTTTGTATAAAACATAAATCCGAAATAAGCTGCGATCGCGATCAAAGCCAAAAACAGAATTAACAGAAATTGTTTCAACAGAATTTTTTTTTAGAAAATGGACCTGGGATTAATATTGTTCATTTTCATTCGGAAAATCTCCGGAACGAACATCCTTTATATAATTTTCTACAGCAGTGTGGATCTGCTCATACAGATTGAGATATCGCCTGAGAAATCTGGGATGAAAATCATGTGTAATACCGAGGGCGTCATGAACTACCAACACTTGTCCATCCGTCCCATGACCTGCGCCTATGCCGATCGTCGGAATTTTGAGCGATTGACTTACTTCCATTGCCAGGGTGGCCGGAATTTTTTCAAGGACAATTGAAAAGCAACCCAGTTCCTGCAAAAGGATGGCGTCAGATTTCAGTTTCAGGGCCTCTTCTTCTTCTTTAGCTCTTACCACGTAAGTGCCGAATTTATAGATCGACTGTGGGGTAAGGCCAAGATGTCCCATCACCGGTACTCCGGCTGACAGGATCCTGCTGATCGAATCTCCTATTTCTTCTCCACCCTCCATTTTGACAGCGTGTGCACCCGATTCCTTCATAATTCTGACGGCAGATTCCAATGCCAGCTTGCTATTACCCTGGTAAGATCCGAAGGGTAGGTCGACCACGACCAGTGCTTTAGATACTGCTCTGACAACAGAAGAGGCATGATAGATCATCTGATCAAGTGTAATGGGCAGGGTAGTTTCATGACCTGCCATGACATTGGATGCGCTGTCACCCACCAGGATGATGTCAATACCTGCATCGTCAAGGATCCTGGCCATTGAAAAATCATACCCGGTCAGCATGGCGATCTTTTCACCTGCTTCCTTCATTTCCTGCAGGGTATGTGTGGTTATCCTCTTGGCTTTGCTGTGTACGGACATATTTATGATTTTTCCTTTCGGGTTACAAGGTGGTATAAGGTGCACCAAAGATAAAAGGCTTCATCATACCGTAAGGAGCTGATATGTACTAATCAATTCTTTAGCCAATCCCATTATTTCCGAAATGAGAATTTGTTTATAAAGTTTATAGAGTTTATAAAGTTTAGATTGATAGGTGGTTTTAGTTATAGTCAGGTGCAGGACATATTTGTGGATTCCCGGTAATTAGCCGACAAACCTACCTTCGCCTTCGCCTCCGCCTTAGCTTTTTTTTTACCTTCGCCACATGAAGTGGATTTTAGGGCTTTTGATTTGTATTGCTTTGCTTTCTGCCTGTTCGAATGAACTTGTAGTAGTAGATAAATGGAAAGATATACCTGTAGTTTGGGGTTTATTGAACAAAAGTGATACCGCGCATTATATCCGGGTTGAAAAAGCATTCCTGGACCCTACCACCTCAGCCTTTGACATTGCCCTGATTCCGGACTCACTATACTACACCAATGCTGTAGTTACTTTAAAAAGGGTAAATAACGGCCAGGTATTCACATTAGAAAGAGTGGACGGTACGCTTGAAGGATATCCAAGAAGAGATGGCATTTTTGCATCAACGCCAAACTACCTGTATAAAATAAAAGCAAATGTGATCAATCTCGTCGTCGGTGAAAAATATGAGTTTGGATTACAGAAAGGAGATGGCTCTGCTACCGTAGTAGCTCAAACGATTGTTCTTCCAAAACCTGTTCTACGTACTCCCACACCAACACAAACACTGCCCTTCTTGCCCAGATCATCATATAAATTTGACTGGAACGATATTCCCGATGCAGGTATTTTTGATTTGAGACTAGTATTCCACTACAGGGAAAGGTCAGATACTACCGGAAGCATTTTCACTCCGAAATCGTTCGTATGGACTGTTGAGAACAGTATCCAGGGAAGCGATTTAACATTGCCTGACGGAGCTGAATTTTTTAATGCCATTAAAGCTAATATTGAAGAAGATTTCCACAAGACAAGAGGTTTTGACAGCCTCGATATTGTCCTTTGGGTTGGCGGGACAGAACTTGAAGAATTTATTAAAATAACAAAAGCAAACGACGGACTCACAAGCACTCAGGACATTCCAAAATTTACAAACCTTTCTGAGGGATTTGGGATTTTTACTTCCAGGAATGTCTCCTATAACACCGGCTTTCTACTCACAGACAGATCGCTCGATTCACTTAAAAACGGAAGCATCACAAAAACATTAAACTTCAAATAAGTTTCGGCTTTCTGCCTAATTGTCAGTCATATTTTTAACCTTCTGACATCTAATCCTGTTTTGTCATTTAATACTGACGTTTTTATGTCATGGCATAAGCCTTGATCAGAGAGCATAACACTCAAAAACTGTATTAAACCAATTCATAAAAAACTAAACTTATGGGTAAAATAATAGGAATCGACTTAGGTACCACCAACTCATGCGTAGCTGTAATAGAAGGTAGCGAACCAACGGTTATAGCTAATGACGAAGGACGCAGAACAACTCCTTCTGTGGTTGCCTTTTTAGATAACGGAGAACGCAAAGTAGGTGACCCGGCAAAACGCCAGGCAATCACAAATGCCAAGAGGACAGTATCTTCTATCAAGCGGTTTATGGGAGCCAGGTATACTGAGATTGCCGGTGAAATCCCCAGAATGCCTTATACAGTAAAGCAGGGTCCAAACGATTCAGTGAAAATTGAGATTGATGGCCGCCAATATACTCCACAGGAGGTATCAGCTATTATTCTTCAGAAGATGAAGAAAATAGCTGAAGATTATCTCGGTCAATCCGTAACTGAAGCGGTGATCACAGTACCGGCTTATTTTAATGACTCTCAAAGACAGGCTACGAAGGAAGCAGGAGAAATCGCAGGCCTTACAGTCAAAAGGATCATCAATGAACCTACTGCTGCTGCATTGGCATACGGTCTTGACAAGAAACATAAAGACATGACCATCGCGGTATACGATCTCGGTGGAGGGACATTTGATATTTCTATTCTGGAACTGGGAGATGGTGTTTTCGAAGTGAAGTCTACGAATGGAGATACCCACCTCGGGGGTGATGACTTCGACCAGGTGATCATCGATTGGTTAGCCGATGACTTTAAAAAAACACAGGCTATTGATCTGAGAAAAGATCCGATGGCTTTGCAACGCCTCAAAGAAGCAGCAGAAAGAGCTAAAATTGAACTTTCAAGCGGCACTGAGACAAGCATTACATTGCCTTATATCACAGCTGTCGATGGGGTTCCAAAACATCTTGATACAAAACTGACACGCGCAAAATTTGAGCAGCTATCTGCTGAGCTGGTACAACGGACAATACGTCCATGTGAAGATGCGATCAGGGATGCTGGTTTGAGTAAAGCTGATATCGCTGAAATCATCCTTGTAGGAGGTTCAACACGTATTCCGCGTATCCAACAGGCTGTAGAAGAATTATTCGGAAAGAAGCCAAGCAAAGGAGTAAATCCGGATGAAGTAGTAGCTATCGGTGCTGCTATACAGGGAGGTGTATTGAGTGGTGATGTTCAGGATGTATTGTTGCTGGATGTAACTCCGCTTTCTATGGGTATCGAGACGATGGGCGGAATTTACGATACGGTCATCGAAGCCAATAGCACGATACCAACCAAAAAGTCAAAAGTATATTCAACTGCAACTGACAACCAGCCCTCAGTAGAAATTCATATCCTTCAGGGTGAGCGTAAGATGGCAAAAGATAACAGGCCTGTAGGACGCTTCATTCTTGACGGAATACCACCGGCACCCCGCGGAATGCCTCAGGTAGAAGTCACTTTTGATATTGATGCCAATGGAATCCTGAATGTGTCAGCAATGGATAAAGGCACAGGTAAGCAACAATCTGTCAGGATCGAAGCAAGCACAGGCTTGTCAAAGGAAGAAATTGCAAGGATGAAAGCAGAAGCAGAGACCAATGCTGAATCAGATCGCATCGCACGTGAGCAGGCTGAGAAAATAAACAATGCGGATGCATTAATTTTCCAGACTGAAAAACAGCTTAAAGATTATGGTGATAAGATCCCTTCAGAAAAAAGGGCTGCTATCGATTCTGCGCTGGCCCAATTGAAGACAGCTTTTGAATCAAAAGATGTCAGCCGGATTGATCCTGCATTTGAAAGCCTCAATACCGCATGGCAGGCAGCAAGCCAGGATATCTACCAGGCTCAGCAAAACGCCGGTCAGCAGGATGGTGCATCTTCTGATGGTAATGCACAAGGTGGAGGAAATAATAAAGGCTCCGAAGATGTAACGGATGTTGAATTTGAAGAGATGGATAACAAGAACTAATTATTGAAATCTTTTTTTTCGATGATAAAGGGCGGCAGGTATTACTTGTCGCCTTTTTTTATTTAAAAAATTTAAGTTTACTGAATACCAATTTTACTGATTACCACTTTTACCGATTACCATTTTTACTGATCACCACTTTTACCGATTACTTATTTTACTCCATTCCTCTTACAAACGGAGCAGTATCCAATGGCGAAAAATTTCCTGCCAGGAACTGGTGATATGCTGCTATGGCAATCATCCCTGCATTGTCAGTACAATATTGCATCGCAGGGAAATACAAATTCCACTGGTGTTCCACAGCCATTTCAGATAATTTTTTTCTAAGTCCTGAATTCGCAGCAACACCTCCTGCAATTCCAATATCACGAATCCCTTGCATCTTCGATGCGGCGAGAATTTTTCTGGCGAGGATTTCCACGATCGCATGCTGAATGCTGGCACAAATATCATGGAGATGATGTTGAACAAAGCCGGGATCTTTTTTTACCTCATCCCGGATGAAATATAAGATGGCTGTTTTTAAACCGCTGAAGCTAAAATCAAGACCCTCAATTTGTGGAATGGGAAAAGAATAAACAGGTTTTCCAAGGGAAGCTAACCGGTCTATTTCAGGGCCTGCCGGATAGGAGAGACCTAATATTTTTCCCGATTTATCAAAAGCCTCACCTGCAGCATCATCACGGGTCTGCCCTAATACTTTCATTTCATCAAAACCTTCAGCTAAAACGATCTGGGTATGACCGCCGGAAACTGTAAGACATAAAAACGGAAATACAGGTGTTGGATCATCGATGAAATGTGAAAGCACGTGGGCTTTCATATGGTTGATTGAAATAAATGGAATATCCAGGCTGAGCGCTAAAGCCTTTGCAAAGCTGATCCCGACAGTCAATGAACCTAACAAACCGGGTCCTGCAGTGCATGCGATTGCATCAAGTGCTGAGAGTTTCACGCCGGCTTTCTGCAATGCTGCATCAACGACCAGGTTGATATTCTCCTGGTGCATCCTGGAAGCCACCTCAGGCACTATTCCTCCATACTTTGCATGAATGGCCTGGCTTGAGATAATATTGCTCAGGATCTTCCCATCAGACAGTATCGCAGCTGCTGTATCATCGCACGAAGATTCAATTGCAAGAAGCCTGACCGGAGCCTGATCCATAGGTCAAAATTAAGATTTAAATAGCCCAAACCTTTAAAACGCTCTTTTTCGGAACGGTTTTAGTCTCATTATGACCCGGGTACGTGCCTGAAATAATCCTTATCATTGCTTTACTATAGCTTAATTAAGGGCTGACCCACGGGATATTTTAATGTCAACCACAACCATCCAACCTGATCTGATCATTTCTCTGTCTCAAGACAGGGTTCGATTATCGCTGTCAGAGAATTCTTCCCTGGGAAGATCGGGATGGCAGGCTTCATTTAAGGTTGACAGCCTATTCCTGGAAGATCAGATTTCTCGTTCACTGGATTCAGCATTGCTTGAAAATCCTACGTTGATGGAAGAATTTTCATGCGTTGAAATTATCATCCTCGATCGTCCGAATATTTGTGTTTCGAAGCATTATGCAGACCAGGGGAAGTTAGGGGAAATCGCGTCTCGTTATCTCAGGTTGAGGACAGGCGATTCGCTTGCAACAGATCCTTCAGAAAATGATGCATTGATTTGTTATACCGTCCCGACTGAAACACTGACGATGCTGAAAGAATATTATGCAGATATCGGTTGTCATCATTTCTCGACACTTTTATGGAATCATTTTTTAACTCAGCTTGCCAGGCCTTCTCATGATGAGACACGTTTGTATCTGACATTGACCGGAGATCTGCTGATCATCCTGGCTGAAAAAAATAATAAGCTCATCTTCTCCAAAAATTTCGAGATCAAAGAAATAGGCGATTTATATTATTATTCCATAGCCTGTAGCAGGATGTTGAATGCTTCTGAAAATTGGCTGGTGATGATAGAGGAAGAAGAGGAAAAATATGAGATGCCGGGAGATTCAATATTAAAAATTGAGAAGCGTCTGCGGTTGCCTTCTTTAGATGTCCTGATGGTTCAATATAAAGTATGCGTATCATAGGCGGTCAATGGAAGGGAAGACGCATCCACATACCTTCGAATAGCTGGCCAGTCAGGCCGACAACGGATTTCGCAAGGGAAGCACTTTTTAATATTCTTGATAACAGGATTGAGTATTCGCAAATAAAAGCATTGGATCTTTTTGGAGGTACAGGAATTCATTCTGTAGAATTAGCATCCCGTGGTTGCATGGACATTACCTATGTAGATCGACATCGCGAAAGCACCAGGTTTGTGCAGTCTCTGACTAAAGAAATGGATCTGCCGGTTCATGCAATACAATCAGATGTGTTCGCATTTATAAAGAAGACGGATAGGCAGTGGAATTATATTTTTGCCGATCCTCCATATGATTTAAAGGGGCTTGAAGAATTTCCAAAATTTTTACTTGAATCAGGCATCCTGACCCCGGATGGTATTTTTGTATTGGAACATCCTTCAAAAAAATCCTTTGAGAATGTGCCTGGTTTCAGAGAGGCCAGGCACTATGGACAAAGTGTTTTCAGCTTTTTTGGCTTAGGATCGTAACTTTGCCCCCCTTATATGACTGATATACTCAAAGAAATCACAGATGTGGCGATTGAAGGCGTCAAAGAGATCTACCATATAGATATTTCTCCGGATGATCTTCTGGTGACACCTACTAAAAAGGAGCATAAGGGGGACTTTACACTTGTAACCTTTTCTTTGGCCAAAGCTCTGCGTCAATCACCGCCCCAGATTGCTGCCAGCCTGGGAGATTACATCAAACGATCCAGGACATGGGTAAGCGATACAGAAGTGATACAGGGTTTCCTGAATCTATCCCTATCGACAGATTACTGGTCATCAGTGCTGGAAGAAATGATTCACGATCCGGATTATTGGAAGCCTGTACACAATCCGGAAAAAGTTCTTGTGGAATTTTCTTCTCCGAATACGAATAAGCCTCTTCACCTGGGCCATATCAGGAATATCCTTTTAGGCTGGGCTACATATAAAATGTTTGCTGCATCAGGTTATGATGTGAAGCGAGTGCAAATCGTGAATGATCGTGGCATTGCTATTTGTAAAAGCATGCTGGCATGGTCTAAATTCGGCAACGGCCAAACACCTGAGTCTGCAGGCATGAAAAGCGATCATTTTGTAGGTGAATGGTATGTGCGCTTCGAAAAAGAATTTTCAAAAGAGTACCTGGCTTGGCAACAAACTGACGAAGCACAGGAAATATTCCAAAACCGGAAAGAGCAAGAACTTTCTTCAGCTGAATTTTTTAAAAATTATAAAAACCATTATTTCAATACCTATAGCCTGATGGGTTTAGAGGCAAAAGAAATGCTTCTAAAATGGGAAGCTCATGATGCGGATACTTTGCAACTTTGGAAAAAAATGAATTCCTGGGTATATGCTGGTTTTGAGCAAACCTATAAAAAGCTGGGTGTTGAATTTGACAAGCTCTATTATGAAAGTGACACATACCTGCTTGGAAAAGATATTATCGAAGAAGGTGTAAAGCGGAATGTCTTTTATAAAAAAGATGATGGATCCATTTGGGTTGATCTGACAGCACAAGGTTTGGATCACAAGCTTTTGCTCAGAAAAGATGGTACTTCAGTATATATGACACAGGACCTCGGTACTGCAGAGAAGAGATATGAGGAATTCGGTGCAGAACGGATTATTTATGTGGTAGGTGACGAACAGAATTATCATTTTCAGGCGCTTTTTGCAATGATAGCTTCTTATGGTGCACCTTATGCAAAAGGTTTATATCACTTGTCTTATGGAATGGTGGAACTCCCTGAGGGTAAAATGAAATCCAGGGAAGGCACTGTGGTGGATGCTGATGATCTCATCGATGTGGTCATAAAAGAGGCAAGCGATGCAGCGTCGGAACGCGAAGTACTTGATCCGGATATCATACGTAAGATTGGTATGGCAGCGTTGAAATTTTTTATTGTCAAAGTGGATCCAAGAAAACGAATGGTATTTGATCCCAAAGCATCCGTTGATCTTCAGGGACAGACAGGCCCTTACATCCAAAATGCTTATGTCCGGATTCAATCCATCCTGAGAAAAGCACCGGATGTCACCACAGGTCATGCTTCCTATGAACCGAATGAAGATGAAAAGCTTTTGCTGAATATGCTCAGTCATTGCAGACAGGTCATTGATTCTGCAGTTAAGGAATATAGCCCGGCCCTCATTGCAAACTATGCCTATGCATTAGCCAAAGAATATCATCGTTATTACCACGATGTGAAAGTGCTCCATGCAGAATCTCCGGAAGCCATGGCATTTCGCTTGAAGCTGATCCGCATCATAGGACAAAATATCCTGCAAACTATGGATCTGTTAGGGATAGAGATGCCCGAGAGGATGTAGTGAGTAGTCAGTAGTGAGTAGTCAGTAGTGAATCATTAGCAATACGTTAAATAACCAATATGGTAAGTCCGGTATCCAGTATCCCTTTATCCGGTATCGAAAAATAAATCCAAAATCCAAAATCATTTCATGGAAGATCAGAAATCACTCAACTTTATAGAAGAAATAATTGAACATGATATAGATCATGGCAAGCATGGAGGCAGGGTACATACACGATTTCCACCTGAACCCAATGGTTACCTGCATATCGGTCATGCCAAAGCAATTTGTCTGAATTTTGAGATTGCTAAAAAATATGGAGGTAAGACTAACCTTCGATTTGATGATACGAATCCTGCTACAGAGGAAACAGAATATGTCAATGCTATCAAGCGTGATATCCGTTGGCTTGGATATGATTGGGAAGACAGGGAATACTATGCATCGGATTATTTTGACCAGTTGTATGAATATGCACTTGACCTGATACGAAAAGATCTTGCATTTGTAGATGATAGTACAGTAGAAGAAATAGCTCAGCAAAAGGGAACACCTACCGAACCCGGAAAAGAAAGCCCATACCGGAGCAGGTCCATAGATGAAAATATGGATCTGTTTGTGCGGATGAAAGAAGGTGAATTTCCTGATGGTGCGAGAGTACTGCGTGTAAAGGTGGATATGAGCTCACCCAACATGCATATGCGTGACCCGGTGATCTATCGGATCAAACGCCAACATCATCACAGGACGGGCGACAAATGGTGCATTTATCCGATGTACGACTTTGCACATGGACAAAGTGACAGCATTGAAGGGATAACGCACTCTCTTTGTTCACTTGAATTCATTCATCACCGTCCATTATATGAATGGTTTATTGAAAAGCTGGGCATATTTCCAAGCCGGCAGATTGAATTTGCCCGCATGAATGTCAATTTCATGATCACCTCCAAGAGGCGTTTACTCCACCTGGTGAATGAAGGGATCGTAACCGGTTGGGATGATCCCCGGATGCCTACGATCAGCGGCATGCGCAGACGTGGTTATCCTGCTGCTGCGTTGCGTACATTTTGTGAAAAAGTAGGTATCGCTAAACGGGATAACTGGATTGAAATCGAATTGCTCGAATCATGCGTACGGAACGAGCTCAATCAAACCGCACTAAGAAGAATGGTGGTGCTGGATCCAATTAAAGTTGTGATTACAAATTATCCGGATAGTCAAACAGAATTGTTACCATCAGAAAACAATCCTGAAGATGAATCATCCGGGCAGCGGGACATACCTTTTGGAAAAGTGCTTCTTATCGAACGTGAAGATTTCATGATCGATCCGCCAAAAAAATATTTCAGGCTCGCACCAGGTGCTTCTGTCAGGCTGAAAAGTGCATACATCATCACATGTCATGATGTCAAAAAGAATGATGCTACAGGCGAAGTGGAAGAAGTGCATTGCAATTATTATCCGGATTCAAAGAGTGGTTCGGATACAAGCGGGATAAAAGCAAAGGGCACGTTACACTGGGTTCATGAGGCATCTTCTATACCTGGTGAAGTAAGAATATTTGAACGGTTATTCACTTCCGAGAATCCAATGGATGAGGGTGATGATTTTATGAGCAGGGTAAATGTCAATTCGCAGAACGTCCTGAAGAATGTGAGGATGGAACCTGCATTTGGAAATGCTGCCGACGGGGATAATTTCCAGTTTATTAGGCATGGATATTTTACAGTAGACAGGGATTCAACACCTGGTCATGTGATATTTAATCAAACCGTATCATTGAAAGAAGGCTGGACTCCTAAAGAATAAAAAGATCGGGTCACATCAGCCATTGCGAGCTGATCAGAACTGGACGAATAAACCCAATTTCATAGGCGCATTGGGATCATCTTCGAAACGGGTGTCGATTTTAAAAGAAAGATCTTCATCGATGTCGAAGTCCTTCAGATGGGCATCTACAAATGCATCTACGCCATTGAGCAGCCATGCAAAACTGAAAATTACAATAGAAAGTTGCTTGTTTTTATTCGCATCATCTCTGAACTCTCTGATGATATTGGGATTCTGGATACTCATTAGTTGTTCAGGAGTAATGTTCGTAAGTGGGATGCATTCTTTTACATACGCCGGTACTGTAATCGGTTTGCCGTCAATTTTTGCTATGTAGGCATCCCGGAAGATCTGGTATTGCCTTGTATTTTTTATCATGATGACTCCAATGGTTCCTACGGTGCCCCAGACAAACGGAACCCTCAGATAGCTTTTGTTATAGATCTGACCGGCTCCGGGTACCACCAGGCTCATCAGCATGGATTTCCCGGGACGTCCTTTGAAAATGGAACTCTTTTTTACTTCTTTCGGAGTTGCAATTATTACGGTGCTGTCCGCATATGTTTGTGCCGATAAGTTACCTCCTGTCAGAAGTGAAAAACATACAGCTAAAATCAGGAAAGTAAATTTCATCAGTTTATTAAACGATTCGCCCCAGCGATTTGCAATCAATTCTCTTTTTCGATCTCTTCAAGAAGATCAAGGATATAATTCAGTTCCTTATCATTCTTAAATGGGATCTGGATATTTCCTATGCCATTTTCTTTGTAGTGCAATTCAACCTGGACACCGAGTAAGGAACGCAGATGCTGTTGTATTTGATTTAACTCTGCAGGTCTTTTGCCGGAACTTTTTGATTTGTCCGGTGCGGATTTTGTGTCTTTCTTTTTTCCCGGTGCTGCATCAAGATATTTGGAAACCAGTTTTTCTGTTTCACGTACACTTAGTCCTTTTGACATAATCTCTCCAAGCACCATCAATTGCGAGCTTATATCCTCGAGGCTTGCGATCGATCGTGCATGCCCCATGGAAATTTCATCCTTACGCAGTGCTTGTTGGATCTGCGGTGGCAGCTTCAACAAGCGAAGAAAATTTGTAACTGTGCTTCTTTGTTTTCCTACGCGCTGAGACAATTCTTCATGGGTAAGCTTACATTCATCGATGAGGCGTTGCATGCTGAAAGCCATCTCTATCGCATTCAGGTCAGCGCGCTGAATATTTTCAACGATGGCCATTTCAAGCATCCCCTGGTCGTTGGCCACCCTGATATATGCAGGCACGGATTTGAGCCCTGCTATTTTTGAGGCACGTAATCTTCTTTCCCCTGCGATCAGCTGGTATGAACCTTCACTCATGCGCCGGATAGTAAGCGGTTGAATGATGCCATGGACCCGGATGGACTGTGCTAATTCCTGGAGGCTCTCTTCATCAAAATCTTTCCGGGGTTGAAAGGGATTGATCTCAATTGCATCCACAGGGATTTCAAGCGTATCCCTCGAGAGTTCGCTTAATTCCGGCACGGTAGGAGCTGTTCCTCTTTCTTCAATATTGGTCAGTAAGGCCCTGATCCCTTTCCCGATCTGCATTTTATTTGTCTCTTTCGCCAAGAAGTATGGATTTTAATTTACGATTTACGATTTACGATTTACGATTTTCGATTTTCGATTTTCGATTTTCGAAAAGATATACAATTTACGAATGAGCAAAAGACGATAGTGCTGATAGCTGATTTCTTTTTATTTCTTTCTGACCATTACCTTTTGGTTGTTCATTCGCCTTCGCCTTATTTTTTCTCGTCATTATTTTTTTTCAAAAACTCCATTGCAAGCTGAAGAAAATTCATGCTTCCTGTGCTCGCTGCATCGTACATGATGACCGGAGCCTTCATGCTGGGGGATTCACTGATCTTGCTGTTCCGGTGAATGATGGTCTGGAACACAGGATCTGTTATATTTTTCCGTACTTCTTCAAGGATCATGTTGGCCAGTCTTAATCGGCTATCATACATGGTCATAACGATGCCTTCTATCCTGAGATTTGGATTCAGGTGATCTTTTACCAGGTTAATTGTATTCTTTAGCTTTTGGAGGCCTTCCAGGGCATAGATCTCACACTGGATCGGGATGAGGACCGAATCCGAAGCTGTCATCGCATTGACTGTCAAAAGGCCAAGGGAAGGCATGCAATCGATGAGGATGTAATCATAATCATCCCTGATCTTAGAAAGCATATTCTGCATCACGTATTCTCTACGCAGACGGGATACAAGCTCCAGTTCTGCACCCACAAGATCAATATGTGATGGCAGGATTGACAGGTTTGGTGTTGAAGTGGGCCGGATAGCTTCTGCAGCAGGGACATTATTGATGAGGCAGTCGTAGATAGAAGGCTGACCGGGTTGGACTTCCATGCCTAACCCTGAACTACAATTACCCTGTGGATCAGCATCTACGAGCAATATCCTTTTTTCAAGGATCGCCAGGCAGGCACCCATATTGATGGCCAGCGTTGTCTTGCCAACACCACCTTTCTGATTTGCTATAGCTACAATTTTACTCACACTGGTCTTTTGTATCTTGCCTTAAATGACAGGGTTATGATCCGCGGTAAGTAAGCTGAAATAGAGCTTACCGGGATGCGGGGGCGCAAAAATACGTCTAAAGACTAAACAATTCTTCCATTGATCATGTAATAGTCCGCTGATATCCTTCCTCTATGATCACGATTATCCAGGCCACCAACAGGGTGGATAGCAATACAGCATTTATTTCCAGGCAGGTCTACGACTATGTCAAAAGTCTTTATTCGGGGTCCGTTGGCTATGTGAGCATGCAGGATCTTCCGGCTGAAATTTTACATGCTGACCCGTATTCAGAAAAAGCAATGCCGGAAAAGTTGAAACAGATCCAGGATCAATGGATGATCCCGGCCGATAAATTCATATGGATATGTCCGGAATACAATGGAAGCTATCCTGGTGTAGTCAAATTATTCATTGATGCGATCTCTGTCCGTAAGTGTGATGAAACCTTTGCATTCAAAAAATCTGCATTGATCGGCGTCACCAATGGGAGATCGGGCAATATAAGAGGGCTGGATCACCTGTCTTCCATCCTGGTGCATCTGAAATCCGTCATTTATCCCCGGTTGCTGCCTGTCAGCAGGTTACAGGAACTGATGGATGAAAAAGGGACTATCGTGCATGATGCTACCATGAAAGTGTTGGATGATCATCTGAGAGGATTCATCTCATTCTGAATGGTAATGGCAAACTGCAATGGCCATGGGCAGATAGCAAAAAAAATCATATATATTATTTATATAATATGTCAAAAAAAGACTTATTCAGGGTTTAACCTGAGTTTTGGAACCAAATGGATCACGATTTACACTGATTTTTATGGATTTATATATATCAATAAAACTTCGACCGATATCCTCCGTTTAAGGACATATCGCTGCTTTATACAATTTATCGGAGCGATTTTCTTCAACCCTTTTATTTCAAAACATACTATTTTATGAAAATCATTAAGTTCTTTTCCCTCATCATGCTCCTTTCAATAGGATTCATAGCATGTAAAGACAAAACCAAGAGTGATGCAAGTGCTGAAGCTGTAGCATTGGAAACTGCCATGCAGACAGCCAAAACAGATCTTGTAAAAAATATTAGTGATTTGCAGGTAACTGTGAATACCAGGATTTCTGAAACGGAAAATCAATTAACCAGCGCTGGTGAAGAAGCAAAGGCTGACATAAAAGTTAAGCTGGATGCGCTTCAAAAGCAAAAAACTGACCTCGAAAATCTTTCTACGAAAGTGGTTGTGGTGACCGCAGAAGGATGGGCTGATTTTCAGCAACAGGCGTCACAGATCGTGGCCGAAGTCAGGGAAGCGCTGAGTAAATGATAATGCATTGGGTGAGATTGTAATAGTCTTTTTAAAGCCGCCTGAATGGGCGGCTTTTTTATTTAACAGCTTGATTATAAAGCATATAATCTCAGACATTTCAATCAAAACAGGAAGATTTAGCCAATTTTAACTTCAAGTAAATCACAATTACCCTGAAAAGGGGAAAAAATTAAGATATTTATGCCCGATTGTACTATAATGTGCCGGAGGCTTGTAATCAAGGCTTTATTAAGGATATCGACAGGAAATACAAACCAACTTTTTAAAAATTTCCTGAGCTAACTTTTGCCTTGATAATCAAATTGTTATATTTGTGCCCCTCCCGCTATCAAAAAAGTAGTATATGATGGAATCCGTAGCCTTGCCTATGAGTAAAGATGAAGACCTGATTAAAAAGATTTTGGATTCCTTCGTTAGTCGTGGTGGCTATACGGAGGTGAAGGCTAATATTGAAGGTTTTGAAACTCCTTCAGCTCTTAGCAATAAGGAAAGCGAGGATAGGGTAGTGCCTGACATTACAGCCCTGAAACGTAATGGTCGCTGGTATATCGAGGTGGTTCGAAAGGATTCAGAAGTTGAAAAGACAGTCAGCAAATGGAAACTTCTGAGCATGCTGGGTAAGGCACGTAACGGAGGTTTAATCCTGATGGCCCCTTCCGGTCAATATGCTTTTGCTGAGCGGCTTACCAAAAAACATGATATCCATTGCAAGATCATTAAAATGTAGACTGCCTTTCGGATATTGATTTCCCCTTTTTATTTTTCTCTTTGGTATTCTTTCTAATGCTGCTTCTCTGCATCAACTTTCAGGAATTTTACTTTCTATGACATTTGAGAGCAACGGCCGGGTCTTTTACATCGAGCAATCTAGATTTACTTCCTCTCCGGGTATTGTAATATTTAAAAAAATATATGATTTCCCTGAGATGATTTTAAACCAAAAAAAAAATACCCTCAGAACAACATTTGTTTTGAGGGCATTTTGTCTGAAAGATATTATCTGATAGTTTCTCTTACAATATCTTCAACAGCTGCTCTTCCAAATCAAACCTTGGATTCACGGCTGCGATTTTTCCATCCCTGTTGATCAGGAATGTTTTTGGTATGCCTGTTACACCATATTGCCTCACGGATTGTGTATCCCATTTAGTCAATTCACTGACATGATAAGGCCATGTGAGATTATCAGTTTGAATGGCAGTTATCCAATTCTTTTTAGATTGCTCCATGCCGGTTTTAAACTGTTCATCAGATGGAAACCTTGCCTTTGTGCGTTCGTCAATTCCGTCAAGGGAAACACTGTAGACTGTGAAACCTTTGTCCTTGTATTTATTATATACTTCCACCACATGAGGATTATTTTTCCTGCATGGTCCGCACCATGATGCCCAAAAATCCAGGAGTACAACCTTACCTTTCAAATCAGCTAATGAATAATTTTTGCCATCCGGGCTCTTCAAAGAAATATCCGGAGCAGTCATTCCAACCTGGATAGCTTCTCCGCCACCTCCCTGTTGTGATGCCGACTGTTGTAATGCGAAAGCGAAATTGGTGTAATCAGTTACATATTCGTTTGTAGGATATTTTTTTGTCAGCATTGCTGCAGCCGTCTTGTGCGCCTCAAAAAATTCAGGCCTGTTGCCAAAAGCATTCATAGCCATTTGCATTCCTGCTAAAGGATATTTTGTATTGGTGATATAATCCTTGACATCATCTGAAGTCAGACGTCCCGAAGAAAGAAGATTCATGGCCTGTGCAAAATCTTTTGCGCTTTCTGATCCGGATATGCTGAGATCATACGTTCTCATCCCATCAAGGGTCCCCTTGACGTTCAGGCTACTGGCAGGTTCCTCGACTACGAGAATAACTTTTCCTGCTCCGATACGCACTCTGTAAATAGCTTCCTGGATGGGCTCTTCTATTTTGATGGTAAAGTTTCCTTTATCATCTGTATCTGTCTGAGCCAAAACAGAGGTTTTGTTTTGTGTACCCATTTTATCAAAATACACCTTCATATTAGGTGCATCTGAAATGGTACCTGTGATATTGGTCCCTTTAGATGATACTGCCCCGCAGGATGCGATACAGGTAATACAAAGGATAAAAAGACCGAATGTCAGATTTTTCATATTGATATTTTTAATTGAATTTTTATTGTTCGAGAATAGATGATAGTGTGTTTTGGTAGAGTTTGGACCATTGTGATAAATCTCCAAAATCTTTTCCTTCGATCGAAAGCAACTCAGAGGTCACCTCCCCTAAACGAAGGAATGGGATTCCTTGTTTACCTGCCATGGCCCCGATTGTCTTAAAGTTTTCTAAAGATGCTGATATTACGATGCGGCTTTGGCTTTCACTGAAAAGAAAAACATCCTGCCGATGTGCATCCGGTATTGATATCGTGAAACCCATGTTAGAAGACATTGCACATTCCATAAGAGTTGTGAACAATCCACCCTCAGAGATATCATGCGCATTAGCCACCAAAGCATGATGGATAAGATCAGTAATAAGCATCTGAACTTTATATTCCATTTCAAGTTCGAAATCAGGACACGGAGTATGCCGGTTTGCTAAAATTTCCCGGACATAAACAGAGCTATGTGCATTCGAAGGCAATGGCCCAAGGAGCATAATGATATCTCCTTCTTTTTTGAATGGAATGGTAGTGGAAAATTTTGAATCTTCAAGTAATCCTACCATTCCGATCGTTGGAGTGGGGAATACAGGTTCAGTTTTGTCTTTTAATTCAGACTGATTGTAGAAGCTCACATTCCCACCTGTCACCGGGGTATTATATTTCCGGCAGGCATCACCCATTCCTTTGAGCGCATTGACGAATTGATAATATACCTCAGGATTATAAGGATTTCCAAAGTTGAGACAATTTGTAACCCCTAATGGGATTGCACCGGAGCACCTGATATTTCGTGAAGCTTCAGAAACAGCTATCAATGCTCCTTTATATGGATCTGCATAAACGTAAGCACTATTACAATCCACAGTGACAGCAAGTGATTTGTCAGAATCTTTCAGTCGGATGATGGTCGCATCCGATGGTTCGTTCGTATTTGTATTTCCTGTCCTGACTGTATGATCATATTGCTCGTATATCCATCGCTTTGAGGCAACATTCGGAGAAGAAATTATTCGTTTTGCAATTCCAATGATGTCTTCTTCAGGTACTATGGATGGATCAAATGGACTGATCAGATCCATGTAGGCAGGACGCTGAAATTCACGATCATACACCGGGGCACCACCGCCAAGCACAAGCGAATGAGCAGGTACATCGGCTACTTTTTCACCATGACGATAATATTCCAGCCTTCCTGAATCTGTTACCTCACCTATCTGGGAGCATTCAAGATCCCATTTATCGAAAACACTAAGGATCTCTGCCTCCCTTCCTTTTTCAACGATTACCAGCATGCGTTCCTGGCTTTCAGAAAGTAGGATTTCCCAGGCATGCATATTTTTTTGACGGGTAGGTACGAGATCAAGATTGATCTTCATCCCAGTGCCTGACTTGGCGCTCATTTCTGAAGTGGAACAAGTGATGCCGGCGGCACCCATATCCTGCATTCCAACGACTGCACCGGTTTTGATGATTTCCAGGGAAGCTTCAAGAAGTAATTTTTCCTGGAAAGGATCTCCGACTTGTACCGCAGGGAGATCCTCAGCCGAATCTTCTGTCAGATCCGCAGATGCAAATGTGGCACCATGGATTCCATCTCTTCCTGTAGCTGACCCAACGATAAACACGGGGTTACCAGGTCCTTCTGCACATGCTGAAACGGTCTCGCCGATCTTCACTATGCCTACAGACATGGCATTGACAAGGATGTTTTGCTGATAGCAGGGATCAAAATATACTTCACCTCCTACTGTCGGGACACCCAGGCAATTCCCATAATCTCCGATACCGCTGACCACACCTTTCACCAGATGGCGCATGTGGGCTGAAGAAGGGTCGCCGAAACGAAGTGAATTGAGAGCAGCAATAGGTCTTGCACCCATGGTAAAAATATCACGGTGAATTCCCCCAACACCGGTTGCTGCACCCTGGTAAGGTTCAATAGCGGAAGGGTGATTGTGAGATTCTATTTTAAAAGCACAAGCCAGTCCATCACCGATATCGATCAGTCCTGCATTTTCTTCGCCTGCGGCCACCAGGAGGCGGCCACCGTCTCGTGGAAGGGTCTTAAGATATTTGATTGAATTTTTATAGGAACAGTGCTCGCTCCACATAACTGAGTAAATGCTCAGCTCTGTAAAGTTCGGATCCCTCCCCAATACTTCACATATTCGATCATATTCGTCCCTGGTAAGCCCTAATTGCCCTGCGACCTTAAAATCAACCACCTGATCAGTGTCCTGCATAATCCTTCATATATGCCGCAAAAGTAATATATCATGTGGAAATGGTGAAACACAGGCTTAATAATAGAATAATAGTAGAAGGAGTGAGTTTTACGGACTGGATAATATCATGTAATGGAGAACATCTCCATAAGAACATTCCCATAAGAACATTCCCATAAAAACATTTGCATTTAAGGATTGAATCGAATAGGCTTTAAAAAAGTTAAAAACTTTTCTTCCATCTTTTTATCGTCTGTTTCTTCATTGACATTATAGCCAACGATCACCAGAATAATATCAGGATCCTTTACTTATTCCTTTTTCAATAGGATAGCATCAATATGTTTTTCCCGTATCATCTTGTTGAATGAAGGGATCATTTCATTTTTTACGTTTTCAAATAATGCAAGCTGTTTGTCAATTCCGGATTCTATTTCTTTTCGTACTGCATAAGCCTGTTCAGTCGGAGGATATTCACCATTACCCATGATGCTTTTAAGATAGGAGAGCTTGTCAGTGAGCCGGACAGGGTAATTCAAAGGATCCTGCCCACTCCGGTTTTTGGTCTGATATAAAGCCTCTTCAATTTTTGTCATCACGCTGTCGATTCTGCCGATTTCTTTTTTCAATTCATCTTCTTTGGGAATACGTTCCTTGTAATTGTTCAATTGTTGCCGGATGTCCCGGATGTTGATGATGGTTTTATTTGCTTCAGTCATCTTCTTGCTGATCTGCATTACAAACTCATGATAAAGGGCATAGTCACCGGGAGTTGCTTTCGATCGGGGATCCTGGAAGATTACAAATGGTTTTCGGATGATACTGTCATTGTAATTTAATTCGATACTATAATTTCCCGGAACAGCTCTGGGGCCAGACAATCCCCCTCCCCACAGGATCATTCCATCAAAACCAACAGCTGGTTTGTATTGTAGATTCCAATTGAATTTATTCATCCCTTTGCTGGCTGTAAGTTTTTCCATTTTTTCTTTTGGTGCCGTGCTATAGGTTACAATAGTATCTCCCGACGATGAGAATATCATGATGGCTAGCGTGTCTTGCTTTTTTAACGAGTCCGGTAAATAATAATACATGTTCAGCCCACCTGCATAGTTTGTTCCTTCATGCAGGCTCTTGCCGGCATATCCTGTCATCCTGTAAAAATCATCGGGTTGAAATACTGTTAATTTATTTCCTGACGCCTGTCTTAGTTGCCTGACCTGGTTTAAATCATCCAGGATCCAAAAGCTCCTTCCCTGAGTAGCTGCAATAAGATTATTATTTTTTATCGTGAGGTCAGTGATGGGTACAATCGGTAAATTTAATTGCAAGGATTGCCAATGATCTCCATCATCATAGCTTATGTACATGCCTGCTTCCGTGCCGGCGTATAAAATTCCTTTACGATTTGGATCAGCACGTACCACACGGGTAAAATTATTTGAATCAATGCCTGTCGTAATGAGCTGCCATGTCTGACCAAAATCACGTGTACGAATTAAATACGGTTTGTAATCCCCCGATTTATACATCGTAGCCGCTAAGTAACAGCCTCCATCAAGATGTGGATCGGCCTCAATAGAATTGATCATAATCCATTTCGGTAGAAAAGAAGGTGTCACATTTGTCCATGATTCTCCACCATTTTTAGAAACATGAATTAGTCCGTCATCACTTCCTACCCACAATAAATCTTTCACACGAGGACTTTCTGCCATCGAGAAAATAGTACAATAATATTCGACAGAGGTATTATCTTTTGTGATCGGTCCGCCTGAAGGTTTTTGTTTCGTGGTATCATTTCTGGTCAGATCAGGACTGATGGTTTTCCAGCTCTGTCCTTCATTCGTAGTAACATGCAGATGGTTGGATGCTGCATATAATTTCTTTGGATCATGTAGTGAAAAATAGATTGGAAAATTCCATTGAAAACGATACTTGCTTCCCTCTGCACCATGACCCATAGGCAGATCCGGCCATACATCGACATTTCGGCTGAATCCGGTTTTATGATCATATCTATCGATGACACCATCATAACACCCGCCATACACAACGTCATCATTAACAGGGTCCACTGCTAGCCAACCACTTTCACATCCCGCTGTAGATTCCCAATCATCTTCACCGATTGTGCCGCCAGAGGTTCTGCTTGAAATTCTTATGGTGCTATTGTCCTGTTGCGCACCATAGATCCGGTACGGAAAATGATTGTCAGTGGTCACTCTGTAAATTTGTGCAGTTGGTTGATTGTGATAGGTAGACCAATTCTCCCCACCATCATAACTAACCTGGGCACCGCCATCATCGCCGATGATCATTCGTTCCGGATTGTCGGAATCTATCCACAGATCATGATGATCACCATGACTGGCACCATAGGATGAGAAATTTCTTCCGCCGTCGCTGGATTTGTGATAAGACACATTGACTACATATACAATTTCTTCAGAAGCCGGGTCTGCATAAATGCGTGAATAATACCAGGCTCTTTGCCGCAGGTTGCGATCTGAATTTGTTTTACTCCATGTTTTCCCGCCATCATCAGACCTGAATACGCCCCCATCCTCATTTTCAATTACAGCCCATAAACGATTACTGTTGGCAGGAGAAACGGTGATGCCTGAAATGCCCCAGGTACCTTTCGGTAATCCAGGTGACGTACTTATATTTTGCCAGGTTTCCCCATTATCTCTGCTCTTCCACAGTGCAGATCCTTCGCCGCCGCTACTGAGCTCGTATGGATTTCGATGCACTCTCCATGTAGATGCATAAAGAATGCGTGAATTGTTTGGGTCAATGATTAAATCTACAGCACCTGCTCTTTCATTTACGAAAAGTGTTTGCCGCCAGGTTTTACCGCCATCGATAGATTTGTAAATGCCTCTTTCTTTTGTGTCTTTAAATAAATCACCAAGAACTGCTGCGTAAACGATATCCGGATTGCGTGGATCCACTCTGATCCGGGGTATAATTTTTGATTGTTCAAGACCGATATGCTGCCAGGTTTGGCCTGCATCTGTGCTTTTCCACATGCCATATCCTGACGAAACATTTCCGCGCACGGTTTCTTCACCACCACCGACATAGATCACATTTGGATCCGAAGGAGCAACCTCGATAGCACCAATGCTGCCACCGTAAAAACCGTCTGAGATATTTTCCCATGATTGACCACCATCTTTCGTTCTCCATACTCCGCCACCGGTTGATCCAAAATAATACAGGCTTGGCTTTCCACGGACTCCGGTGACTGCTGCTGAACGGCCACCTCTGAATGGACCAATATTTCTCCATTCAAGACCTCCGAACAATGAGGTGTCAACTGGTGTGAAGGATGGTAAAGTGATCTTTTTACGTTGCCCGTATGTTGTAATCATTGAGAAAATGATTAACAGGCAGGATGCTATTGTTTTTATTGGCATATTGTCGTCCATGATTATTTCCGAATGAAAAATAGACAAATAACCATGAATGAAGATGTTCAGGATTTTGACCCACAGGATTGTTCTGCCCTCCAGGTAGAAATTCTTATCGATGAATCATGGATCGATCGCTTTCTTGCAGAGCGACAAATTGCTATACCCATTGACGAAAAAACGCATCTGACAAATCTCAGAATAAATCTTGCAGGTGGGTTGCTTAATGTACAGGCTGATATTACTGAAAAGGAAGGTTCTTCAGTCGAATTGAGTGTACGGCCATGGTGGGATGCATCGAATCAGGTACTAAATATTGAGGATTTAAATATAAATACAAAGAGTAAAAATATTTTGGTCAAAAGTGCCGGATGGTTTACGCAACATTTTTTGAACTCACGGCTGGATAAAAAAATTGAAGAAAAAGCAAACGGATTATTTAAAACACAAATAGAAAAAATAAAAGCAGGACCTGTAAATTTTCCAATTCCAAAAGCAGGTAATGCTCAGGTATCCGTTAAGGAAATCACTGTCAACGAGCTAATCTTTGTGGATCATGCCATCCGTGTAAAAGCAACTATAGATGGATATTGGAAATTAAATCTGATGATAAGTGAGTAGTGAGTAGTGAGTGGTGAGTAGTGAGTAGTGAGTGGTGAGTAGTGAGTGGTGAGTGCTGAATGGTGAATTGTGAATGGTGAATGGTGAATGGTGAATGAATGTCTAGTCTAAGATACATAATTCGTATACTCACTATGCACTTCTCATGTCTCACGAAGTTTAATGTGAACATTGTTAATTACTCACTTTTGACTACTCACTTCTGACTACTCACTATTCACTCACAGTCTCAGACTGATTCGATGAAGCCCAGGTCTGTATTCTTTGAATATAATCTTTTCAATTTCTTCAAGGTGTGATGCCTGATTGACAAAATCCAGGTCTTCAATATCCACGATCACAATAGGGTAGGAGGGCTGGCTGTAAAAGAATTCAAAATAAGAATCCTGTATCATCTGCAGATATTGAGCCGTGATACCACTTTCATAACCCCGGTCACGCAAATGGATTTGCTGCAGTAATTTTTTGGGTGTCCTGTGCAGATATATCAACAGATCCGGATTGGGTGAAGTAGCATTGAGCATCGTGAACAACCGTTGAAAAAGACGGTATTCTTTTTCATCAAGATTTTTTCGGGCAAAAATCAATGTTTTCCAGAAGCAATAATCAGCCACTGTAAACTGATAAAATAAATCATGCTGTAGCATGCTTTGAGAAAGCTGCTTATGCCGCTCTGCCATGAAAAATAATTCTACCGTAAAAGCATATCGTTCAGGGTTCTGGTAGAAAAAAGGAAGGAATGGGTTATCGTCAAATTGTTCAAGCAGTAATCGTGCTGGATACTTATTAGATATGAGCTCGCACAGGGTTGTTTTACCTGATCCGATATTGCCTTCTATGCAGATATACTTATACGGCGTCGTCCTGCTCATCTGCGTTGAATATATACACTTCTCCTGTATCTCTGCAATCGAGGTATAGTTCTTCAATAGTTTGTTGCAATACAGGATGAACCACCTGGCTTGCGATTTCAAGCAGAGGTATCAGGACAAAATTGCGTTCATGAAAATGCGGATGAGGTATTACGAGTGTTTCATCGTTGATGATTTCATCTCCATGCAGCAAAATATCTATATCGATATGACGGGCTTGCCATTTTTCTCCGGGATGTCTGCCTGCTTTTATTTCAATCTGTTTGATCTTCATTAATACTTCCGCAGCTTCCAGGGAGGAAGAAACAGCTATCACCTGGTTAAGAAACCAAGGTTGATCTTCATAGCCCCAGGGCTGGGTTTCATAGATTCTGCTTTCTTTCACGATTTGCCCCAGTTCACCTGAAATTAGTGACTTAGCATGATTTAACTGCGACAAACGATCATCAAGGTTACTGCCGAGAGAAAGATGATAGAGAGGTGTATGCATGAGGAATTAGAGGGACCGAAAGGTAAAAAATGATTTGCTCTAAACTTCACCCAGGCCCCCCTATAAAGCCTTTCTAACGTCGTGGCACGACTAGTGGTGGCACGACTAGCCGTGCCACGAGGTCATAACGTGTTGATTGTTAGAGTCTTTGAAATGGTTTATGAATTCCGGTTTTGGACAATTTTTTGACGCAATTTGATAGGTGTTAGTGGTGGGGATTGCGTGACCGCAACCTCCAGTTCATCGGATAGTGATTTTTCCAACCCTGAGAAGTGAGTTTAAGCCAACCCAGGCAAGTGTCCTTATACATAGCGATGTACCACCCTTTTTTACTTGCCAGCGATGAAACCGTTGTGGATCGTTCCAGGTAATCCAATGCTCCTTCAAGTTTCAAATCAATTTTCTCTACATCCGCATGTTGGACTCCTGCCATCCCGATAGAATGAGCAGGAATTACATCTTGTCCTTTGACCTGACCTGCTCCAACTATAATTTCAGCCCTTGGAAATTTCTGAAGGACTTCATTTGCTTTTTGTTCAGCCTCTGAAGTGACCAGGGTATTGTGCTCAATGTTTTTTCTTATCCTGAAAGAGCCTGGATGATTTAAAATTCCTTCAAATGTTGACGGCACTGGTGAGAATTCATTCGCCTGTTTTTTGTTTCCCTGGATATAGGATTGACGATCTGAATTATTTTTTAATACGGCTACAAATAATCCTTCCCCTTTTACTTTATGTGGATACAACTGGTAACCTTTTGCTTCCTTAAAATGGATCGTGCTGATTCCCCATGATGCAGGAAAGTCCAAAGGAATGGATTCAAGATCATGCGTTTCATTGAAATGAGATATGTTGTAAATATTTTCTTCCAGGCTATACGAACAAGTGCTGTAAATAAGCACCCCTCCCGGCTTTAATGCTTTGACTGCATCATTGACAATTTGTTTTTGCAACAATGAACATGCATCTACAAGTCCACGACTCCATTGATGAATTGCTTCAGGTTCCTTCCTCATCATTCCTTCACCTGCACATGGTGCGTCAATTAAAATGACATCTGCTATAGGGTCGCGAAATGAGGATGGTTGTTCACTTGTGAGCATTGTATTTAGATATCCTCCTTTCACAAGATTTTCCCATAAAACAGTTTTGCGTTGTGGGACAACTTCATTGGCAATGAGAATATCAGATGCATTGAGATGTTTAGCAAGTATCCCTGTCTTTCCACCCGGAGCGGCACACAGGTCCAGCCAGATCCTTGGTGTTTGATCCAACAACAATTGACTTATGACTGCATCCAGGATCATTGATGAAGCTTCCTGAACATAATAAGCACCACCATGCCAGTGTGGATCAATATGAAACCGTGGACGGGAGTCCAGGTAATATCCATTTTCACACCAGGGCACCTGATGAAGATTTGTAAAAGAGGATTTTCCTTTATGATGATTTAACCGGATGCTTGTAGGTGAAGGAAGAGATAATGCATTGAAAAAATTATCAGCATCAACACCCAGCTGATCTTTCATCCGCAATACAAATTCATCAGGAAGATTCCTCATTTGCCGCTAAATCCCCTAAAGGGGACTTACATTTTTTTATTTTAGATTAAAACTTTAATACTCCATTAGTATAAGTCCCTTTAGTAGATTTAGGGCAAAGTCTCACAATCCTTTGACCTTTCCATATAATATTCCTCCCTTTGCAAATATCTTATCCACCTTCTGACTTACAGCAGGATCGGATTCAAGGACTGGCGCGTGATGAGATTTAATTCTTGCATCGATGATCAATGGAGCTTTACATGACCAGTGCTTATCAATCACTTCAGCACCTGCTCCATAAATATCTTTTGCAGGATTTGATCTTGTAAATGTGGCCCAAAGGAAATTATTTATTTGAGCACTCATCCACTGGCTGTCTTCAGTTAAAACCCACAACGGCCATTGTTCAAGATCTTTATCTGAAATAGCTGCGCATAATAATTCCAGTTCTGTTTTTGCAGTGATGTAATTTGTAAATGGTTCGAAGGAAACTGCCAAAACCCCTGGCATTACCAAGTCAATTCTTTTACATGAACCAGGCAGTGATAATTGTGTGGGTAATTCTTTTGATAATTTTCTACGCTCCGGACCACGTGCCGCAATCACCAATTTAGAACCCGTATTCCATCCATCACCACTATAGTCAAGGGTATCAATAGTAGTGCGGGTTTGAAAATGCAGGTCCCTGCTAAAATCTATCCTGCTCAGCATGTGCTGAAAAAAATCAGCGAACCGATGTGTAGAAAGCTTTTGATCATCTTCATCACAGGCTATAAATAAATATTTCGCCAGTGATGTTTGTCCTTTACCAAGAAGATGATTTGCAATCGTCAACAATTCTTCAGGCACAGGTTCACGAAAAGGCATATATCGTTCATATCCTATAGCCAACAGCAGTGGATGCACACCTGCAGCATCTACGGCATGGACCTCTTTCAATCCGGGAAATTCTTTAGGTGCGAGAGGTTGAACCAATTGATGTATCAGCCATCCAAAATTGCTGTCTTCCTGAGGCGGCCTTCCGACAACAGTAAAATGCCAGATGGGATTTTTACGATGATAGATGTTTTTAATCTCCAGCACAGGAAAATCATGCTGCAGGCTATAATAACCAAGATGATCCCCAAAAGGACCTTCAGGTTTTTTACCTTCCAAACGAACAATTCCAGTAATGCAGAAATCCGCATCCGCTGACAGGATGTAACCATCTTTCCAGAAATACCTGAACCGGTGACCCGACAGCAAACCTGCGAAAGTAACTTCACTTAAATCTTCCGGCAATGGCATGATTGCGGCAAAAGAATGTGCAGGAGGACCACCAACAAAAATGGAAACTTTAAATTCACCACCGGCCTGTTTATATAATGTATGATGTATTCCTATGCCGCGGTGAAGCTGGTAATGCATTCCTGCTTCTACGTCCTGGATATATTCATTGCCGCTGATCTGGATCCGGTACATTCCAATGTTAGAATGGGAAATGCTAGGGTCTCCGGGTGGAAGGCTCATGACTTGTGGTAAAGTGACAAATGCACCACCATCTTCCGGCCAGCAAACAACTTGAGGCAATTGGCTTAAGGTTGTTGTGCCATAAAGAATGGGTTTATTCCATTTCGTTTTTAATGGTAAGCCTTTCAATGCAGTGAACGGAACACCCGCATAGGCAAAAGGGTGACGAAATAAATCCGAAGGATCAGCCTTTAACCTGATCAGATGCTGTACTCTGTCAAGCGTATCCCTGAAAAGAAATGTTGTTCTCTCTTTTGTTCCAAACAGATTTGAAAGGGCGGGGAAAGGGCTTCCTTTTACTTTCTCAAATAATATTGCAGGTCCACCGGCATCGAATATACGGCGGTGTATTTCAGCCATCTCAAGATGAGGATCGACTTCATCGGATATCCGAAGCAACTGATCCGGTGAAAGATCTTCAACGCACTGATGAAGTGAACGATACCTCAAATGAAATTTATTTTATCAATTCAACCCGTAAAATACAGTGTTATAAATAAAATCATCTTAAATCAGAGAATTGCATGATTCAAATTCTCAAATGCCTTTTAAATCAAAGATGGGATAAAGTATCTGAGGATGAAATCATTTCATAAAGTAAACTTTATCCATTGCAGCAAGTTTAATCAATACGGAAAGTGATGTCTTTCCGGAAGAAATTGCTTATCCAATCAGGGTTTATTATGGATATTGTATTAATGCTTTCAATCGGGGCTGCGATGGGTTGGCTTGCAAGTTTGATTTTTGCAGGCCGGGGTCCCGGATCATTTGGCAATATCATTGCGGGGCTTTTGGGAAGTGTTTTAGGATACGGGCTATGGGGCATATTGGGTGTGACACTTGGAATAGGGATGATTAACACGATTCTTTCAGGATTATCGGGTTCTCTGGTGATCATAGGCATTGTCAATCTTTTTTTTCCGGGAAGAAAAGTTGATCGGTTGCACTAATTTGATTTGTGGAGGAATGAATGAGATTTTATTCTAATCTTCCATTTGAGATCTCCAGTTTCACTTGCAAGGTTCTGAAATCAAATATGATTTCTTCTCATATATCTTTTTACCTTAGCCGTCAAATCGATAAGAGTTGAAGGGTTATCAGGATCTCCTCCACCACATATTGGATCATGGCTTGCGTAAAAGTGATCGTACCGGCACCGGAACGATCAGTGTATTCGGTCACCAGATGCGCTTTGATCTCAATGAGGGGTTTCCTTTACTGACTACTAAAAAACTTCATGTCCAGTCCATAATCCATGAGTTGCTTTGGTTTTTGAAAGGGGATACTAACATTGCTTATCTGCAGGAACATGGCGTCCGCATATGGAATGAATGGGCAGATCAGGATGGAAATCTTGGACCCGTATATGGTCATCAATGGAGAAGCTGGACCGGGGCAGATGGTACTACCATAGATCAGATATCACAGGCAGTAAAAACAATCATTACCAATCCCGACAGCCGCAGGATAATTGTATCAGCCTGGAACGTCGCTGAAATTGATAAAATGGCCCTTGCTCCCTGCCATTGCCTGTTCCAGTTCTATGTATCAGATGGGAAATTGAGCTGCCAGCTTTATCAACGATCAGCGGACGTTTTCCTTGGAGTTCCCTTCAATATTGCTTCCTATGCACTGCTGACGTTGATGATGGCGCAAGTATGCAATCTTCAACCCGGTGATTTTGTACATACTTTTGGCGATGCACATATTTACCTGGATCATCTTGAGCAGGTTCATGAACAGTTGTCAAGGGAACCCAGGCCATTACCCGTCATGAAACTGAATCCTGAAGTGAAGGATATTTTTTCATTCCGGTATGAGGATTTTGATCTGATGAATTATCATCCTCATCCTCGTATTGCAGCACGTGTTTCTGTGTGATTTTAACACTTATTGTTTAGATGTAGTCTAAATAGTAAATAGTAAACAATGAATTCAGGTTAAGTCTTGTATCTAATTAATTTTGCAACATAATCAGCTATTATTACAGTCTCTACTTTACTTGTTATGCATCATAACTGCTTGAAATACTGCCTTCTCCTTGCGTTTAGCTGGATTTTTATTGTAGGAAGGTCATATGCCGAACCAACCCTTGAGGTAGGTAAGGCCCTGTTCCAGAACCAATGCCGGACCTGCCATAACCCTAACATGAAGGATGATATGACCGGTCCTGCCCTTGCCGGGTTTGAAGAAAGATGGGCTGACTATCCCAGGGAAGATCTTTACAAATGGATTCACAACTCACAGGCTTTAATTGCGCAAGGCCATCCCCGCGCTGTGGAATTGTGGAACAAATGGAAGCCAACGGTGATGACTTCGTTTGCAGCATTCACACCGGATGAGATAGAGTCTATTTTTCTTTATATCAATACTCCACCCGTAGTCTTTACGCCAAATAATCCAAATGGGCCCGAGGTTGGAGGAGTAGATACATCCAATGATTTTATCTATTGGATCCTTTTCGGTGTTTTGTTAATCACAGTTTTCACACTTTCAAGGGCTATCATCAATCTCAGGAATATTGTTGCCGTATCTGAAGGCCAAAAAGATCCTGTAGATGAAATGACCATGGTCAAATTTCTAAAGAACAAGACGGTGATGGCATTCCTGATTTTTGCTCTTATCGTGATTGGTGGCTACACTACAGTGAACAATGGCATCGCATTCGGCCGTCAGCAAGGCTATAAACCAGAACAGCCAATTAAGTTTTCTCATGAAATCCACGCCGGAGTTCAGAAAATTGATTGCCAGTATTGTCATGATAGCGCACGGAGAAGCAAGCATGCTTCAATTCCTGCAGCGAATACATGTATGAATTGTCACAAAGCCATTGAAAAAGAACCTCTTTACGGAACCCAGGAATTAACCAAAATATTCGCTTCTATAGGATATGATCCGGCTACAGATAAATATATAGACAACTACGATAAGCTGAGCAATGAAGAGATTAAAGCCATCTATACAAAATGGATAGGCGATAGTTATATGAAAGACATGAATCTCACTGCCCTCGACAGGCGTGGCATCAGAACGGTAAATGAGCAGTGGGAGGAAATAGCCAGTTCAATGACCAATGAACTCAAATCAAAAATTTCAGGACCGATAGAGTGGACAAGGATTCATATGTTGCCTGACCACGTATACTTTAATCACGCACAGCATGTCAACATTGGTAAGATTGAATGTCAGCAATGCCATGGAAAGGTTGAGGAAATGGATGTGCTTTATCAATATTCACCTTTGAGCATGGGTTGGTGCGTCAATTGCCACAGGCGGACAGAAGTCAATTTCGAAGGCAATAAATACTATGAGACTTACAAGTCATACCATGATGCACTCTCTAAGGGTGAAAAGACGAAAATCACAGTAGAAGATATAGGTGGACTCGAATGCCAGAAATGTCACTACTAACAGGATATCAAAAACGAACGAACGCTATCTCAGAATTTAAATAAGATCATGAAGGATCAATCATCATACAATGATATTTGGATAGGCTCAGAGGACTTAGGTCGCGATGAAAAATTTATTGAACAGGCCACACAGGAGATGCCGGACGGTTCAGTTGCTTCTATGCTGGCCCAGGGTGCTTCATTTGCTTCGGCCCAGACGGGGCGTCGCGATTTTCTAAAGTATCTTGGATTTAGCATCAGTGCGGCTACCCTTGCAGCCAGTTGCGAAATCCCGCTCAAGCGTGCGATTCCATTTGTCACCAAGCCCGATGACCTTGTACCAGGTGTTGCTAATTATTATGCCACATCCTATGTGCAGGGAGGTGATTACTGTAGTGTGTTGGTAAAAACAAGAGAAGGCCGCCCTATTAAAATAGAAGGTAATCCGTTGTCGGCAGTTTCTTCAGGTGGAACATCAGCCAGGGCACAGGCATCTGTATTGAGCTTATATGATATCCATAGACTTCGCGCACCGCAGATAAAAAATGCAGAAGGGAAATTTGAAACTGCCACATGGTCGCAGGTTGATGAACTTGTCAGCACAACATTAAAACCTGAAAGCAGGATTGCCATTGTTTCACATTCTATTCTTAGTCCCACGGAAAAGAATGTGCTGAAAGAGTTTCAGGTAAAATATCCGAATTCAAAACTTACGATATACGATCCGGTTTCCTCAGCAGCTATACTTAAAGCAAATGAAGCGATGTATGGTGTCGCCATGATACCTGGTTATCATTTTGAAAAAGCAAAAGTGATAGTCGGAATTCAGGCAGATTTTCTGGGTACATGGATTTCTCCAGTTCAATTTGCACACGATTATTCAAAAAACAGGAAGATCAAAGATGCCGCGAATGCAAAAATGTCAAGGCATATCCAGATTGAAAGCTATATGTCACTCACCGGCACAAATGCTGACAACAGGATAAGGATCAAACCCAGTGAATCAAGTGCAGTATTAGCAAGGTTGTATAATAAAATTGCTGCCGCTAAAGGTGAGCCCTCAGTTGCAGCACCTTCATTAAGCAGTCCCGTTACGGAAGCAATAGATAACACAGCATCTGAATTGATGAAGTCACCAGGTGAGTCATTAGTGATATGCGGAACAAACAACACCGCTGATCAGGCACTCGTCTGCGCAATCAACCATATGCTTGGCAATGAAGGATCAACAGTTGATATTCAACAATATTCCTACCAGCGTCAGGGAGATGAGAGCAAAGTAAATGCACTCATTTCTTCAATGAATAATGGTGAGGTAGATGCACTCATCATCTATGGTGCAAATCCTGTATACGAATTACCATTTGGTACAGCCTTCGGTGAAGCCATGTCTAAAGTTGCTTTGTGTATTAGCACCAATGGTTCACCTGACGAATCTACCGCGATGTGCAAAGTGCTGGCACCGGATCATCACTTTCTCGAATCCTGGGGTGATGCCGAACCGATTCGTGGACATGTTTCCATGATTCAGCCCACTATAGCTCCACTTTTTGATAGCAGGCAGCGTGGACTCAGTCTTTTAAAATGGATAGGAGGCAATGATCTACTATTCACTGCTGAACAACCTTATTATGAATACCTGAAAACTACATGGGCTACAAACGTCGCATCAGTAACAGCATGGAATGAATTATTGCATGATGGGGTATTCACATATACACCGGTTGGATCCGGTGCTGCGTATAAGAATAATCTTTCATCACTGGCTTCAAAATTAATTCAACCGGGCACAGGTCAGGAAATTACATTCATGGAAACTGTTACCATGAGTAATGGTCAACATTCTAATAATCCATGGCTGCAGGAAATGCCTGATCCGGTCACGCGATGCGGTTGGGGAAATTATCTTGCTTTGCCGGTTGCTTTTGACGGTGTCAGGAAATTCACTGCACATGAGAATTTAGAAAACGGCGAATTGGCTGACGTTGTGCTCAATGATCAAACTTTGCGCGTGCCTGTCATAAAACAATTTGGTCAAACTCCGGAGACATTTGCTTTAGCACTGGGATATGGACGAACAGCTACCGGTCGCGCAGGTTTAGGAGTTGGTGTCAATGTTAATCCGTGGTTGAAGACTGACGCAGATGGGTTCATTCAATATTATGCAACCGGTGTTACAGTTTCCGGTAAAAAAGGAAAGGAAGATTATTACTCATGTGTGCAGTATCATCACACCATGGGTGTTACCGGTGAAGACAGCGAAACAAAGCAGGTGATAAATGCTGATGAAGCAGCGACCGTTTACATGACGTATGGATTGGTGAAGCAAGGATACCAGGGTTCAATAGTCAATAGAACGATCATCCGGAAAAGCCATCTCGAAAACATAGAAGAATTTGTACATGATCTGCATGAAGAACGTCATCATCACCAGGAATTAAATAAGAAGCAGGTTTATCCCGGACATGATGCAACATATTCAAAAGGTCATCACTGGGGAATGCATGTCGATCTGAATGCCTGTATCGGATGCGGAGCATGCACAGTAGCGTGCATGGCAGAGAACAATGTTCCTGTAGTTGGCAAGCGTGAGATGAGCCGCCACCACGAAATGGCCTGGTTGCGGATAGATAGGTATTATTATGGTGATGTGGATAATCCTAGCGCTGTATATCAGCCTTTGATGTGTCAGCACTGCAATAATGCCCCATGCGAAAATGTATGTCCTGTCAATGCTACTAACCATAGCTCTGAAGGACTTAACCAAATGGCATACAATCGTTGTGTAGGTACAAGATATTGCGCTAACAACTGCCCTTATAAGGTGAGACGTTTCAATTGGCTGGATTATACAACAGCTGATTTGTGGCCAATCAATGAACCTGATCTCGGAATGGAATCTGAAAAAGATGGAATTCCATACGGTGCTGATAATCTTACACGAATGGTTTTAAATCCGGATGTAACTGTAAGATCCCGTGGCGTAATTGAGAAATGCAGCTTCTGCGTACAGCGTATCCAGGAAGGTAAGCTCAGAGCCAAAACAGAAGAAAGACTGTTGAGAGATGCAGATGTGAAAACTGCCTGCCAGACAGCATGTCCTACAGGTGCCATCACTTTCGGAGATATGAATAATGCGGAAGGTGACTTATCCTCAAAATTAAAATCACCATTGAATTATATCGTACTTGAAGAAGTGAATACCCGTTCTGCAGTGAATTACCAGGCAAGAGTGATTAATAAAGCGGAAGGAGTAGATGCTTAATTGTAAAATGTATTACGAACAACCTATTATCAATAGATATTAAAATATGGGTTCAGGAATTTCATCACCGATCAGAGAACCGTTGGTTCAGGGACATAAAACCTATCACCAGATTACGGAAGATCTTTGTTCGCCAACTGAGAGGGCACCTAGCAGGGCATGGACGCTGGCGTTCATTGTCGCACTCAGCGCATTGACTTTTGGTGTTATCTGTATCCTGATTACGATATGGGTCGGGATTGGTACATGGCGTCTTAACAGGACAATTGGCTGGGGTTGGGATATTACCAACTTTGTGTGGTGGATCGGTATTGGTCACGCAGGTACATTGATTTCAGCTATTCTCTTATTATTCCGTCAGAAATGGCGTACTGGTGTAAATCGTGCTGCTGAAGCGATGACGATTTTTGCTGTTATCTGTGCTGCTTTATTTCCTGCTATTCACGTAGGTAGGATTTGGGTTACATTTTTCTTTTTCCCTTATCCAAATACCAGAGGACCTGTATGGCCTAATTTTAATTCGCCTTTATTGTGGGACTTATTTGCCATATCCACATATTTCACCGTGTCTCTTTTATTCTGGTATACAGGGTTAGTTCCTGACTTTGCCACAGTGAGAGATCGTGCAAAAGGCTTCAGAAGGAAATTATATAACACATTGTCTTTTGGTTGGACAGGTGCAGCTAAGCATTGGCAACGTCATGAAGCGCTTTCACTTGTTCTTGCTGGGTTAGCAACTCCGCTTGTACTTTCAGTACACACGATAGTAAGCTTTGACTTCGCCACTTCTGTGATTCCCGGTTGGCACACTACTATTTTCCCTCCCTACTTTGTTGCAGGAGCTATTTTTTCAGGTTTTGCAATGGTATTGACGCTGATGATCATAACTCGTAAAGTGTTGAACCTACAGGATTACATCACTATCGGCCACATAGAATCCATGAACAAGATCATTCTTGTGACAGGAACAATTGTTGGAGTAGCTTATCTCACAGAATTGTTTATTGCCTGGTATTCAGGATATGTATATGAGCAGTTTGCATTCTTCAACAGGGCATTAGGGCCATATTGGTGGGCTTATTTTGGAATGATGACCTGTAATGTGCTTTCACCGCAAATATTCTGGTCCAAAAAAATCAGACGGAATGTTACTATAACATTCCTCATGTCCATATTTGTAAATATAGGTATGTGGTTTGAGCGATTTGTCATTATTGCTACGACACTTGCCCGTGATTATCTGCCATCAAGCTGGAGTTTCTATGTTCCTTCAATTGTGGAAATAGGAATTTTCATTGGCACACTGGGTATCTTCTTTACTTGTTATTTGATCTTCGTCCGTATAGCTCCGGTTGTGGCCATTGCGGAAATAAAACATATTCTCAAAAGTTCAGGAGATCAGTATGTCAATGCAAATGCACAAACTACATTTCAACAGATTGAGACCGGAAACATGGAACTTGAAGTTGCCGGACACGACACGCATGATGGTCATGACCATCACTAATTGATTTAAACGAAATAAAAAAAGTGATTCATTAAAATCATGAAGCACCTGGAAAAAAATGTAATATTCGGATTGTATGATGATGAGGAGATCCTCAAATCGGCAGTCATAAAAGCTAACGAAGCGCATCTTGAGATCATGGATGTCTATACACCTTTTGCGGTGCATGGGCTTGATCCGTTATTAGGTCTCAAGGAATCGAGACTTCATATCGGGGGATTTGTCTATGGTCTTACCGGAACGCTTACAGCCTTTCTTGGCATGACCTGGATACATACCCGTGATTGGCCGCAGATCATTGGTGGTAAGCCTTATTGGGCCATTCTGTCATTTGTGCCAATCACATTTGAGCTTACGGTTTTGTTTGCATCGATAGGAATGGTCGCTACTTTCTACATTATTAATGGACAGGGTCCGGGTGTCATGAATCCGATCCTTCATCCTTCTATTACAGATGATAAATTCTGTATTGCGTTTGAAACAGGAGGACTCGATAATAGTGAAGTAGAAAAGCGCAGAAATTTTTTCAATAACACCGGGGCTAGCCTGGTAGAAACGAAGACGATCTGATGATGAAACATACTACTGCGTATTTGATGCTGGCTTGCCTGGGCACATTGATCGCCTGCTCTCCTGCGGGTAACAATAGGCGCGGACACGAATTCATGCCGGATATGGTTCATACCACAGGCTATGAAGCAAACCTGTTTGACTATTATTATTACAACCGGTGGGGCACTGAAGAGGAGTACAAAAAACTTGTGATGCCACGCACCAGTGTTCACGGTACAGTAGCAAGAGGTGATGTATCATTGGCATATGCTGCTGATCCTGCAGCAAGGATGGCAGATATGGATAATTTTGAGGGGATTGCAGAAGGTTCAATCGCCTATACTCCTAATGGAAGTGTTCCCTACTATTATGCGGATACCGAGGAAGAGAGGTCCCGGGCTATGAAAGAAATTGTTCAAAATCCTTTTCCCATTACACAGGAAGGTCTTGATCGTGGAAAAATCTTATATAATATTTATTGCGGCATTTGCCATGGTGAAAAAGGTGATGGCCAGGGATATCTTGTACGTGATGCTGACCCGGTAAAGGGAATCCCGGCAGGTGTTTATCCTGCAGCTCCCGCTAATTTCCTGCTCGACACTTTTGTTCACGCATCAACCGGTCGTTTTTATCATGCGATCATGAGAGGAAAAAATGTGATGGGTTCTTATGCTGATAAATTAAGTTATCTGGAACGATGGGAAGTGATTCACTATATAAGATCACTTGAGGCAAAATCTAAAAACCTGGTATACAGCTCAACCTTAAATACATTCAATAAGGAAGCTGTGTCATGGGATATACTGGAAGCTGAAATCAGGAAAAATGCTACAGTGATGGGAAAAGATTCCATTGGACATGAACCCGCTGTTGATCATCACCAGGGTGAAATTCAGCACAACACAGATGTACACAAATAAAGAATCGAATCGACGCACATAGATATGAATCAGTTTATATTCGAAACAAGGCAAAAGACATTATTTGGCATCATGATGCTGATAGGTCTCATCTCCATGCTGATTACATTCATAGGGGATGACCAGATGCATACACGATTCTGGTCAAATGTCCTGCACAATTCTGTGTTCTTCACAGGGATTGCATTGATGGCACTCTTCATGATCGCTGCCAAGATAACAGCATGGGCAGGATGGTATGCTGTATTTAAACGTGTATGGGAATCTTTTTCCCTGTTTCTTATCCCGGGATTTATCCTCATGTCAATTATTGCTATTGGACTCTGGACAGGTTGGCATCATTTGTATGAATGGGCAGACACATCTGAAGTGGTTTCTGATCCTGTGTTATCTGGCAAATCAAGCTTTCTGAATAAAGGTTGGTATACCTTCGGCGGATGGATCATCATGGGTGGATGGATTTTCCTTGCTCTTAAGCTACGCAGGCTTTCGGTTGATGAGGATACGCATGGCGATACAACTTTTACGCATGCAAGGAAGATGAGAATATGGGCTGCCCCAACATTACCATTCATTGGTTTTTCAAGTGCAGCTATGATTTGGTTATGGATCATGTCTGTCGATGCTCACTGGTACAGCACATTGTTTGCCTGGTGGACGTCTGTCAGCTTAATGGTTTCAATGGTGGCACTTACTATTATCATTCTGATAGTTCTCAAGATCAGGGGCTATTTTCCATTAGTTACCATCGAGCACCTTCATGACCTGGGTAAGTACCTTTTTGCGTTCAGCATTTTCTGGACCTACATGTGGTTTTCTCAATTCATGCTGATCTGGTATGGCAATATTCCGGAGGAGACAATTTATTATCACACCCGTCTGCATCATTACCCGGTTATCTTTTACCTGAATATCGTGTGCAATTTCGCCATCCCATTCATTGTGCTGTTGAGAAATGACACAAAGAGAAAATACGGAACACTGATGTTCATATCATGCCTCCTGGTCTTTACACACTGGATTAATTTCTTTCTCATGTTGAAACCGGGAATTCTTCAGACGGCACATCCTGATACGTATAATGTACCAGGTTTTAATATGCCGGGATTCCAGGAGATCGGAACGTTCATCGGCTTCCTGGGTGTATTCTTATATTTTGTTTTTTCACGTTTAGCAAAAGCATCCTTGTTGCCGCGAAGAGATCCCTACTTAATGGAAAGTGTATCACATCATACATAACCAGAATGGAAACTGACTTAACATTCAATGAAGTATAAAAAGCCTAATTGCAAATGACCGCTTTGATTATCATATCAAGTATTGCTCTTTTAGTTATAGTGATACTACAGATCAGTAAGCTGACTGAGCTCTATGCACGTATACGTGGTGAAGAGGAAGTAGAACTGAGAAGTAATCGCAACCAGGGCAGAGCCTTATTGCTTTTCATGATCGGGTTCATGATACTTGTACCTGTTTCAGCATACTGGTTGAAAAATTACATGATGGGCTATGGTCCTCACAAGTCAGCCTCAGCTCATGGAGATACGCTCGACAATCTTTTTGATGTGACGCTTTTTTTCTGCGGGATTGTTTTTGTGCTCACACATGTTGCTCTATTTTATCTCGCTTACAGGTATAAAAAAGTTAAAGGTTCAAAAGGAACGCATTGGTCTCACAACAATACCCTTGAAATCGTATGGTCTGCAATTCCGGCTGTGGTAATGACCTACCTGGTCATCAAAGGTCTTCTTGCATGGAATACAGTGATGGCTGATATCAAGCCTGATGATAGTGTAATGGAGATTGAAGCTACAGGGTATCAATTTGCATGGCATCTCAGGTATCCGGGACCAGATGGAGTCATTGGTTCGCGAGATTATAAAAAAGTGACTGCCGAAAATCCGCTTGGTCAGGATTGGACAGATCCAAAGAACTTTGATGATTTCCATCCTGATGAACTCTGGCTGCCAGTCAATCACAAAGTCCGTATACGGATTATCGCAAGAGATGTTCTCCACAGTTTTTTCCTTCCGCATTTCAGAGTGAAAATGGATGCTGTCCCGGGGCTGCCTACATATTTTGTTTTTACACCTACAAAGACAACAGAAGAATACCGGGAAGAGCTCAGCAAGTATCCGGAATATAACATACGTAAGGATGTGAATGATCCAACAAGTCCGCTTCTTTGGGAAGATTTTAATTATGAATTGGCATGCGCGGAGCTTTGCGGTAAAAGTCATTACAGCATGCGAAGGGTCGTACGGGTTGTAAGCGAAGACGAATACAATGCCTGGCTAAGCCGTCAGCAATCGTATTATGTTTCATCGATAAGAAATAAAGACAGTGATCCTAACAAAGGAAAATTACTGGATTATGAGATCAGGCAAAATCATGAAGGTTTGAATTTTTCTATTGAAAAATCAAAAGCAGATACCGGAATTCCTTTGGCTCCCGGTGCACCTGATCCAAAAAACATACGACTTGATTTTGTACAGTTCGAATCCAATGGTTTTGCATTAACTGCAGAGTCGCAGTTCCAGCTGAATGATCTGGCTGACATACTGCAGAAGAATCCCACGATGCGAATTGAAATAGGTGTGCATACTGATATTATCGGTGATCCCGCTGCGAATAAAATTCTTTCTCAGCAGCGTGCGGAAGCAGTCAGGACATATCTCGTCACGCATGGTGTAAATGCAACCCGCTTAAATGCAGTTGGCTATGGACAAACCAAGCCAATCGATACGAATGATACAGACGCAGGCCGTCAGAAGAACAGGAGAACAGAATTTAGAATAATAGCTCAATAAACGATATAATTATGTCTGAATTACATCATGATGAAACCGATGTTCTGATACGTGAACAGGGTTATGATGATCATTTCCATGATCATCCTCATGGAGATAAATACCAATCAAATTTTGTCACACACTATATTTTCAGCCAGGATCATAAGATCATCGCAAGGCAGTTTTTGATCACCGGTATTTTCTGGGCGATTGTGGGTGCGAGCATGAGTATTATTTTCAGGCTTCAGCTTGGATTCCCGGATGATAGTGTGGCATGGTTGAAACCACTTTTAGGAAAATGGATCACGATAAATGCAGATGGAGTAGGGGCTTTAAATCCTGAGTTTTATTATGCATTGGTCACCATGCATGGTACCATCATTGTATTCTTTGTATTAACTGCGGGGTTGAGCGGTACTTTTGCTAATCTGCTCATACCTTTTCAGGTAGGTGCAAGAGATATGGCGTCTCCCTTTCTCAATATGTTATCTTATTGGTTTTTCTTCCTGGCCAGTGTAGTGATGTTTATCTCGCTGTTTTTGAATACGGGTCCATTTTCAGGAGGATGGACTGCATATCCTCCTTTGAGCGCATTGCCTGAAGCGAGTTCTGGTTCGGGTGCCGGAATGACCATGTGGTTAGTCAGCCTCACGCTCTTTGTGGTTTCTGTATTGCTTGGAGGTATTAATTATGTTACGACTGTTTTAAATCTGCGCACAAAAGGTATGAGCCTCTGGCGCATGCCACTTACTGTATGGGCATTATTGGTAACTGCGATCCTTGGGATTTTATCTTTTCCCGTTTTGGTATCAGGATTTTTTCTGCTCATGTTTGACCGGGGAATGGGCACCAGCTTTTATCTCAGTGAAATATTTGTCAATGGGCATGCTCTTGAAAATGTGGGTGGCAGCCCTATTTTATATCAACACTTATTCTGGTTTCTTGGCCATCCTGAAGTGTATATCATTATTCTTCCTGCGATGGGACTGGTTAGCGAAGTGCTCTCTGTACATTCCAGGAAACCTATCTTCGGATATAAAGCGATGGTATATTCCATACTTGCGATTGGATTCCTTTCATTCCTGGTTTGGGCCCATCACATGTTTATGTCAGGTGTGAATCCATTCATTTCAAACTTCTTCGTGATATTCACTTTGATCATTGCCGTTCCATCGGCTGTGAAAGTATTTAACTGGATATCGACATTGTATAAAGGAAACATAAGATTCACTTCGGCCATGCTGTTTGCGATCGGTTTTGTTTCGATGTTTATTTCTGGTGGATTGACAGGCGTTTTTCTTGGAAATTCTGCTCTTGATATCCAGCTGCACGACACGTATTTTATTGTTGCTCACTTCCACATTGTAATGGGGATTGCGGCATTCTTTGGCATGTTCGCAGGTGTGTATCATTGGTTTCCGAGGATGTATGGTCGGTTTATGAATGAGACGATGGGAAGAATTCATTTCTGGATAACCATGGTAGGTGCGTATGCGATTTTCTGGCCAATGCATTATATGGGAATGGCAGGCGTTCCGCGTCGCTATTACCGTTTTGATACATTTGATGCATTCAATCACTTCAATGGGTTGAACCAATTTATCACGATTTCCGCAATCATTGTTTTTAGCGCACAGATACTCTTTGTTTTCAATTTTTTCTACAGCATCTGGAAAGGAAAGAAAATGACAACGCAAAATCCTTGGGGAGCAAATACATTAGAATGGACTGTACCTATTAAAGCAGGACATGGCAACTGGCCTGGAAAATTACCGGTTGTTCACAGGTGGGCTTATGACTATAGTAAGGAAGGTGCTGAAAAGGATTTTATACAGCAACATCTTCCATTGACCGAAAAAGAAAAAACTGAAGAGGCTGATCACGGATGAAAAAAAAGGAAGAAGTACAAGTCAGGGCTATTTCGATCACGTTCAGGGATTGGCTCCAGGATTTCGAACTCCTGGTTAAATTCCGTCTAAGCTCATTCGTAGTGTTCTCCTCGGTTGTGGCTTATTTCATAGCAGCTGGCGATAAATTTCATTTTATTTCATTTTTATTGCTGACTGCAGGTGGATTCTTAATCACTTTTTCAGCCAATATCCTCAATGAGGTTCTGGAAGCGGATTATGACAAGGTGATGGAACGTACATCAAATCGTCCTCTTGCTGCAGGAAGGTGGAGTTCTTCTTCCGCAGTAGTCCTTGCAGGTCTGACCTGTCTGGTGGGAATTATTTGCCTGGCATTTCTCAATCCGCTGACATCGTTCCTCGGTATGGTTTCATTGGTGACATACGCCTTTATTTATACACCCTTAAAACGATACAGCACCATATCCGTTGTGGTTGGTGCTATTCCCGGTGCATTGCCGGTCATGATTGGTATGATAGCACATGATGGAGTGATCACACCTGCATGCTTATTTCTTTTTGCAATACAATTCATTTGGCAGTTTCCTCATTTCTGGGCAATTGGCTTTTTGTCTTTTGATCAGTATTACAAAGCAGGATATAAATTATTGCCGGAAGAAAATGGTAAGATCGATAATCGTTTAGGGCTTCAGTCTTTCATTTATGCTTTACTGCTTATCCCGGTGGCAGGTATTGGATTTGTGGCAGGATTGGTATCCATGACAGGAACAATAGCGATTGGATTGCTATCCTTTTATTTTATCCGGAAAGCCTGGATCTTTTACAGGCGTTTTGACAGGGACAGCGCACGGGCATTGATGTTTTCTTCTTTCATTTTTTTACCCTCTGCCCTGATGGTATTATGGTGGAGCATGTAATATAAACAACAGGAAATTTGAATACAAATAGTCATATTGCACACAGTATTGTACGTCCGGGAAGACGAATAAGCGCCAAGCTTTTCGCCCTCTGGGTCGCCATGGGCAGCATTGTGATGATGTTTGGCTCACTGACCAGTGCATATATTGTGCGTCATGCTGCCGGCAATTGGCTTGAATTCAGGATTCCTGATATTTTCTTTTATAGTACAGGAGTGATGCTGCTCAGCAGCCTGGTCTTACACTTAAGTTATTGGGGATTCAAAAATGACAAACCCGCATTATACAAAATTGCACTTCCAGTTAGTCTTTTGTTGGGCATCCTATTTATTGTCCTTCAATATCAGGGTTGGATTGCATTATTCAATATAGGTGTGCCTTTGGATGGTAATCCAAGTGGTTCATTTTTTTATGTGATTTCCGGTATTCACGCAGCTCACGTGCTTGGTGGGCTTTTTGCTATTTGCGTCGCGACACTCAATGCATTTTCGCTGCAATACAGGCCCACGGAAAAAAGGAGAAAGAGATTTCAGCTTGTGCTGCATTACTGGCATTTTGTTGATTTCCTTTGGTTATATCTTTTCTTATTCTTGTTGATTCAATGATCTACATCTAAATAATGGCTACAGATACATTAGACAAAAAACATACTGACACAGGTACCGACAACGGTAGTTGGGAAGGCGCGGAATATCCGTTCAAAGTGGGTTATGGAAAGTTGATGATTTGGTATTTTCTTTTATCAGATGCGTTTACTTTCGCCGGTTTTCTGATTGCATACGGAACTTTGCGCTTTAGTACTGTGAGCTGGCCGGTTCCCGATTTTGTATTCAGCACGTTCCCTTTTCTGGGCCCTCATCATCCGCTCCTGTTTGTTACATTTATGACTTTCGTTCTTCTGTTCAGTTCGTTTACCATGATCAGGGCAGTTCAGGAAGGGCATCGGGAAAATCGAAAAGGTGTAGTGATCTGGATGGCACTGACTATAGTGGGTGGTGCAGGATTTTTGGGATGTCAGGCATGGGAATGGACCACGTTGATTGGAGAAGAGCACATGAGTGTCACTACCAGTCCATTTGGCAGACATACAGAAGCTGGTATTTATCTTGATGCCACAGGTAAGGAATCAAGTGAAACTTTCGAAATGGGTACCAGTTATCTCATTCATAAAGCTTCATTTGAGTCGGCTAAACCTGCAGGAGGCCATGAATCAGGTGAAGTCAATGAAGGAGGTCACGAAACCCCGACAGGTGAAGCGAGTCATGCTGCAGAAGGAACTGCGGAAAGTCATGGAAATGGAGCTGAAGCGCATGGGGGACATTCCTATGCCGCACCCGGGGACTATCCTGATGCAGTCGTAGATGAGAGAGGATATATTCACCGTAAATATCTTGTTGCTTCGGGAACAGATAGCGGCGTGATTAAATCTGAGCCGTTTGGTCCCAAGGCTTTCGGTGCTTTATTTTTCTTTATTACGGGCTTTCACGGATTTCACGTTTTTTCAGGTGTCATTTTTCTAACGATCATTATGATCAATGTGATTAGCGGCATTTATGTCAAACGGAAAAATAAAAATGAGATGGTGGAAAAAATCGGTTTATACTGGCACTTTGTAGATCTCGTTTGGGTGTTTGTATTCCTTGTTTTTTATCTTCTTTAATCCGGGGATGTAGAACAGGCGTTTAAAAAAGGATTGAAAAAATAAATCAAAAAATGTCACACGATTACTCTGTTGCAAAAAAAATAGCACTCAAGACCATTCTTATTCTTGCGGTTGTCACCGTGATAGAGGTTATGGTTGCACTCACAGGCAAGGGATATATCATTCAGGGACATCACTGGCCGAAAGCTCTTATGAATGCGATCATGATCGGCGGGAGCTTGTATAAAGCATACCTGATCGTATTTGAATTTATGCACATGAAATATGAAGCCCGGGGTTTGATGATGAGCGTGGTCTTGCCGATCGGTCTCCTGATCTGGGCGATTATTTCTTTTCTCTACGAAGGAAATGCCTGGAAAAACAACCGTCTCTTTGTAAAAGAAAGAGAAAAAATGGAAGTTACCAGTCAGCAATAGCCTGACCTTCTTATTTTCCGGACATACCTATTCAATACTTTGGTTGGCATCCAGGAACCGAATATCGTAAACCTGGTGGATGCCTGAATGAGTTTTAAAGATTAAAACAAATGTGAATGTCCAGGAAAATTATCATTACAGTCATTCTGATGCTGTTCCTTCTTCCTTTTGTTTCCTGGTATTATCTGCAATCCGGTCTAAACTGGCGTAAACAGGCACAAGTGGTCATGAATGGAACAAAACTTTTCCCTGAAGGGAAATGGATGGATCATTCAGGGAAATTACTTGCATCAGACGATCTTTCACAGCACGTATCTATTATTTCCATTGTTACCTGTGAAAATAAAGATTCACTATCGGCTACATTAAATGCTTTTTACCGACAGTTTAAGGATACGAAGAAGGCCAACTTTATCATTTTAAACGCATGTGCTGCGATGCCTGATATCATGACAGACACCACAAAAACAGCCTGGTATGTTTTCAATTGCGGGGAATCAATTCCATTGTGCGATTCAATACTGTTGCACTGGCCCGCTGGTAAAACACATGCTTTAATTGACCGTAATAAAGTGATCAGGGCATATTATGATGAGACTACCAAAAATGAAAAGAGGATTCTCCTTGAACATATGGCGCTGTTGCTGCCCCGTGAGCGATCTGATCAAATCGAATTAAAAAGAGGAACACAGAAATGATTAGGACAGAAATTGATGAAAGCAGGAATGCACGCATCAAAAAATTAAATGTTGTAGCCTGGGTGATCACTGTCATCGTCTGGTTACTTGTCGGTGCTATGCGTCAGTATAAATTTCATGTCGCAGTTGACCTGAGTTTTCTCGCCGGGCTCAATGCTATATTTAATACAGGAGTTACGATTGCGTTAGTGGCAGCTTTATATTTTATTAAAAACAATCAGGTAGAGCTTCATCGTAAAAGCGTATATGTTGCACTTTTTCTCTCTGCGGGATTTTTACTTTCTTACGTGGGGTATCATTTCACAAATGACGAGATCACCTTTTGCAAAGAAGGAGCCATGAAATCGATCTATTATTTTATTCTCTTCAGCCATATTTTCCTGGCCGGGACAAGTCTTCCATTTATTCTCATGACCTTTATATTAGGCTATACAGGTGATTATATCAGGCATGTGAAGCTATCGAAATGGGTTTATTGGGTATGGCTGTATGTAGCTGTTACGGGCCCTATTGTTTATTTGTTTCTTTTACCCTGTAGGTAGAATCAGAGAAACCCTTATTTTTACTTTATGAAAAAGGCAAACCGGCTACTCATCATCTTCTTTATCATGGCTTCAGCTATGATGAATTCCGGAGTAACTTATGCACAGTGCCCGATGTGTCACCTTTCGGCCGAAAGCAACCTTGCTCATGGGGGATCAACAGGTAAAGGTCTGAACGCCGGTATCTTATATATGCTGGCTCTTCCTTATTCCGTGGTTGGTGTTTTTGGGATTATCCTCTGGAGAAATAGCCGACGTCAAAGGGAAGATGAGCTTGAAGTTCTGCCTTAGCATTTCCATTTTCTTTTATTTTCATTCATCCATTTCTGTTCATTATTCCGAAGATGATCCAGGTTATTTTTTGACTTATGCCCAACATGAAAAAAGTGCATTGGAAACCCAATGCACTCTTGTTAATCAGAACGAAATGAATGTATGAAACCGTTTAAAACCTCATCGTATATCCCACTCCGGCAGACAAGCCATGGGATTTTATTCTTATGTCAGTAATCTTGTCAAGGAACATGTCATTCAGGCTATGCCTATAGTTGATGTCAAACTGGATTGAACCGTTTTCATTTGTGGGTATGCTTACACCTGCACCAACTACACCGGATATATCAAATCTGTTGTACATGTCATTCTCAAGGTTGATGTTGATGGCTGGCAATTTCCAAGAGATGATAGCGTCGATTTTTGGTTGCAATTTTCCAGACACAGCATACGCTGTTGACATCCCTGCTTTGATATAAGGACTGACTCCATTTTCGCCAATCGAATATTTAAGCATCACAGGTACTTCTACATATTGTAACCTCGTATCAATCCTGGCACCAACAGGAAGGTCTAATCCAAATACGTTGATGTTGAAATCTTCTTTCGCAGTGAATCCTCTTGAAGTATATTGGGCACCTGTGAGAAAGTCGAAATGATTTCCTATTCCTCTTTCATATTGTATCCCTGCAGTGTACTGTGATATGGGCTTGATGTAAGGATCCAGCAAGTCAAGGATACCAAGGCCTGATACCTGGATGTCAGAAATTCCGTAAGACCCAAAGGCAGTGATTTTAGATTGTGCCTGCGTCATTTGAAACATACCCAGGCATATAAGTAACACCAGTGTAAGTTTGTTTCGGAGTTCAAGTTTCGTTGTCATGGCAGTTATGTTTTAGTTATAAGGATGACGGCAGCCATGACGCCTTGTTTCGTAAGGATCAGTTAAGAGGGATATAATGAAGTATTAAAATAAAATAGGAAAGGTGGACGTATGCAATACTTCCCGACTTCTTGGGGCGAATTGCATTCACCCTATATCGAATTGCATGCGCCCTGTTAACCGAATTTTTTAACCAACCATAATATCAATGCAATAGAACCAATCGCAAATGCGAGCAACCAGATGATCCCTAGTGCAGCACCGGATACAGCGCCGGCAGAAACAACAAGCAAGAGGATGCCGAAGCCCCAGGTAATAAGCCACAACCACATCCATCTGTTAATCGGATCACTGAACAGACCGGATGAATGTTTCCCATTTTTTGCAAAAGACATCTTATGCAGCAGGTTCATAACTTTTTCCACCCGTTGCAAATGTTTTTCATTTTTCTTCAGTTGCTTTAATTCAGTCCGGGTCGTGAGGTGATCAGGGATTAGTTCTTTCATTTCGATCATTCCGGCCGGGTAGTCTTCTGTGTTTACTGTTGAGGCGGAAAGAAGCATATGGCCGAAAAACAAACATGAAAAAATCAGGAGGGAGGGTTTTCGTAACATGGATTAATATTGGGTTGAGAGACTACTAAAAATACAATGTCAATGTTGTAATCTAAGGTACATCGAAGAATTAAATAGGGGTATAAAATAAAAAAGGCTGTCTCCATGAGGGGACAGCCTTTTTAAGATATAAGCTAAATTCTAGTTCAAAGTATAACGGGCAGAAAGAGCTCCATTACCAGCTCCAAAAGCGCCAAATTCACCACCAATAACAAGAGTAGGCAGCCAGTCTGCGCTCAGGTTAATCGGGGCATTCGCAAATTTGTAATCCAGACCCAGTACTCCATTCACACCAAACGCAAATCCACCACAGCCCGGACAATAATTGTCTTTGAAGCTATAGATAAATGCGCTGGCACCACCACCAACATACCATGAAAGACCATCAACGCTTGAAATAGGGAAATGATATTGATACATCGCACCAGGATTAAGGAATGTATATCCTATTCCATAACTTCTGTAACCCAGGTATAATTCAATAGCAGCCGGATCAGAAATAAAGAACTTATACGAAAGGGCAAGTGGTGCACCAAGACGAAGTCCGATAGCACTTTGATAGTTTCCTTGTGCTTTTGCAGTATTCGTAATAGCAAAGAGCACCAGCAATGAGAAGATTAAGGCAAGTTTTTTCATAGTCAGATTTTTTATTTTTTAGATTTTGTTTACGATTTGATGCCGAAATATAAAGAGATTTCAATAACATTTTACTATTACTAACATTATTAAAATTCGCTTAGAAACGGACAGTAAAGGCATATGCTGATATCAGTGTCCAACCTGTAATAAAACACAATCCTCCCAGGGGAGTCAGCACACCAATAAACGGGATATCCAGGTGTGTCAGGCTTTGGGTGGCAATAAAGAAGAGCGACCCGGAAAATAAAAATATTCCCGTCAGAAAAAATATGCCCGCACTTCTCAATAGCCGCGATTGCTCATTTTTTGACCCTATAACTACAACGAACAGCACTGCCAGTACGTGAATAAAAAGATACATCACACCTGTCTTAATGATATCGAGTGAGTTGATATCCAGCCTGCTTTTTAGAAAATGAGCTCCAAATGCACCGAATATCACTCCAAAGGCTCCCAGCACGGATGCGATGGCCAACAAGCATTTATAAAAAGGATTCATCATAATGACCAGTTTATAGGTTCTTCACCCCTTTTTGTCAAAATCAGATTTGTCCGGGAAAAATGACTACATCCGCTGAAAGCATCCCTGGCTAAAGGAGAGGGATGAGCTGCCTCCAGAATGGTATGTTTTGACTGATCGATCAGCTCTTTCTTGGTTCGGGCATAATTCCCCCAAAGGAGAAAGATAAGACCCTGTCGTTCCCTGGAAAGAATTTTTATGACCTCATCTGTAAATATTTGCCAACCGATTTTACTGTGTGAGGCAGCAGAATTTTGTTCGACCGTAAGAATTGTATTTAGCAGAAATACACCCTGTTCAGCCCACGCATTCAGATCTCCGTGGCCAGGCACGGTAAAACCTAAGTCGCGGTGAAGTTCCTTGAATATATTTTTAAGAGAAGCGGGAACTGCGATATTCCTGGGGACTGAAAAGCATAGCCCCATTGCCTGTCCCGGCCCGTGATATGGATCCTGTCCAAGAATGACAACCTTCGCCTTGTCAAAAGGAGTCTTATTAAACGCGTTGAAAATCAGAGGCCCCGGTGGATAAATCGTTTTGCCATTTGCCTTTTCTGCGATGAGAAATTGTTTAATCTGGGCGAAATAGGGCTTTGCAAACTCACCTGACAAATGTTCAAGCCAGCTAGAATCTATTTGAATATTGGAAGGGTTGAGGTGAGGTAAGGTCACTTAAGCCTGATGATTTTTATTGGAAAAGTGACTCCGACTGGGTTCGAACCAGTAACCTACGCTTTAGAAGAGCGTTGCTCTATCCAATTGAGCTACGGAGCCTGTTTTTTATGGTCTTAAGTTATGGGTTATTAGCAGTAGGCCTGGTTGTAGGGGGAAGTATCGAGGGAAGATTTAATAAAATCAGTTTTCTTTTTACTAAAAATTTTTACCTATTCCTATTGCCAAAAACCGGAAACTAACTTCTGGATAAATACGTGTTCCAATCCATTGTCTTATAGAGCTCGCTGGAAGCATATTTTAATTCTTTCATCAACGCATCTCCAAGCTTATAGCCGGGAGATATAGCAATAGTTTTATATTCAGAGTCCAGCATCACAAAGGTAGGGAACGACATCTGGCCATCTAAAATAATGGAAGCAAGTTCATGTGTTCCACCTCTTCCTCCGGCAACCCAATTGAAATCATATCCTTTCCAGTGGATGGTTTCTTTTTGCTCTGCATCGAGATGGATAGCATAAAAATCTTTATTCATGGCGGCCACGACAGCAGAGTCTTTAAATGTGGTTTGGTCCATTTTCTTACACCAGCCACACCATTCGGTGTAGACATCTACAAAAATCTTCTTAGGATTTTTGGCGTTTGCTGCAGCTGCTTCATCCCAGGTCATCCATTTTATTTCCTGTGCCTGCAGGCCGGCAGCGCTCAGCAGGAGCAACATAAATAAACAATACTTCGATAAAGACATTATATTTCTACTTTGATTAGGACACAAATATATGCATAAACTCATATTAGGCTTAGGGGGTTCAAGCGGAGCTATTTATGCTAAACTTTTACTTGAGCGGTTGTCAACTGTCCGCGAACAAGTTGAAGAGGTGGGGATCGTAATGAGTAAAAATGCACGGATCAATTGGGATCTGGAGATAAGCGACAGGTCAATAGAGAGTTACGGGTTTAAAATCTATGATAAGGATGATTTTAATGCGCCTTTTGCCAGCGGTTCAGCCAGATTCAACACCATGATCATTTGCCCTTGTTCCATGGGGACGTTGGCCAGGATAGCGAATGGTTATGCCGAGGACTTGATGACCCGTGCAGCAGACGTAATCCTTAAAGAAAGGCGAAAGCTTGTCGTGGTGCCCAGGGAGACCCCTTTCAGCATCATCCATCTTGACAATATGAGGAAGTTAACCGAGGCGGGTGCTATTATTTGTCCCGCTATCCCTTCGTTCTATAGTAAACCTGATACAATTGAAAAGCTATGCCTTACTGTTGTGGATAGGGTATTGGATCTTGCCGGTTTTAAGCTGGATACTTTCCGTTGGGGGGAAAAGGCATAGGGCAAAGAGCATAGAGCAGAAAAGATTACCAGCCAATTATGAGATTATTTTTTGCCAATTCCTTATTACTTAATAGGCGTTTCCACTATGCTCTATGCTCTTCGCTCTCTGCTTTTTAGTAGCCCCGGCGGGGATCGAACCTGCATCAAAAGTTTAGGAAACTTCTATTCTATCCATTGAACTACGGGACCAAAAATTCAAATAACTTCTATTCTTTCTCCCACCTGTTGCGGGATTTCGCCGTAGCTGATCATTAACTCCGGGGACCAATAAAGTTGCAAATATAGAATTAAGGGCTATTATTCGGTCAAGAGGAAAACTTTTTATCTTGGAAAGTGCTGATTCACACCTCATTAACAGCCCTTCATAAATTTCGACTTCCTTTATATATAGACTTATTATATTTTTGACCCATTCTTGAAAACACAAAAAAACTCTTTAGAAATGAATCTATTTAAAAACCTGTTTATAGCACTTATTGCTGTCATTTCGCTCAGCATGGTAGCATGCCAGGGTGGTGCAAATGATGCAAAAGAAAAAGCAAGAGAAAGCCTTGCAACAACACCAGCGGAAGGACAGCCAGCTGATCCAAATCAACCAGCTGCAAATCCGGAAGATCAGGTTCCATCAGGTCCTACAACTTCAATCGCTTTTGAAGAAACAGATTTCGATTTCGGAACTGTACCTGAAGGTGAGCATGTAAAACACACTTACAAGTTCAAAAACACTGGTAACGAACCATTGATCATCGCAAGCGCAAAAGGAAGCTGTGGTTGTACAGTTCCTAAATGGCCTTCTGACCCTATCGCTCCAGGTCAATCCGGTGTGATCGATGTAGAATTCGACAGCAAAGGCAAGCCAGGCAAGCAAACCAAAAGGGTGACCGTTACAGCTAATACTGTTCCGGCTCAGTCATTCCTCAATATCACAGGTAATGTGACTAAAGACCCTAATGCACCTGCTACACCAACACCAGTACCACCAAGCAAATAAGTCTTATTTGTTTGTTGATTAAAAGAATCAATGCCTGTAGAGAGTAATCTTTACAGGCATTTTTAATTTTATATGATGAAGTCCTATTTATCGCTTATCAAATTTGCACACACCGTCTTTGCACTTCCATTTGCTGTGCTTGCTTTTTTCCTGGGCATGAAACTTGATCATTCTCCCTTCAGCTGGACACTCATGGGGCTCATCCTCCTTTGCATGATTTTCGCACGTAGTGCTGCCATGGCATTTAATCGATATATCGACAGGGGATTCGATTCCAAAAATGCACGCACCGTATTGAGAGAGATACCTGCCGGAATCATCAGGCCTTTTTCTGCAATCGTATTTGTCGTGTTGATGTCTGTAGCATTTATTTTCACAACTTTTTGGATCAACCCACTTTGTTTTTATTTATCACCTGTTGCTCTCCTGGTTGTCCTCGGATATAGTTACACCAAACGGTTTACTTGGTTGTGTCATTTTGTACTTGGTGTTGGATTGGGTCTTGCACCCATCGGTGCTTTCATAGCGGTGACTGGCAGCTTTCATCCGCTTCCCATTTTTTATGGAATTATGGTGATGCTTTGGGTCAGTGGTTTTGATATCATCTATGCACTGCAGGATGAAGAATTTGACAGGGCTAATGGTCTTCATTCCATCCCCGGAAAATTTGGGAATAAAACAGCGAATCAAATTTCAATCGGACTTCATTTTGTCTGTGCCTGTCTGCTGTTTTTTATAGCATGGTATCAAAGCCAGTTATTACCCTCGCTTGGATTTCTTCACTGGATAGGAGCTATAGGTTTTGCAGCATTGTTATTTTGGCAACATCGACTGGTAAAACTTAATGATCTCAGTAAAATCAACCAGGCATTTTTTGAGACGAATGGGATAGCGAGTATTCTTTTTGGGTCGACAGTTATTCTAGATGTCTTGATATGATCAATCGAGTTTCTTCTTCGTGATTTTATTTTTTACGTTGTACACAAATTGGTCTGTTGTATTAGATCTTGGAAAAGCAATGGTTGGTACAGGGACACCAAGAAATTTACATAATGGATCCCATCCTTTTTTTACCTCATAGATGAGTATTTTTTCTTAAAGATTTAAGATTTATGACTTTGGATTTTCATTCGACCTATTCATTTCAAGGAATGAAATAAATTTTTCCATTGCAATAGCTCTGTGACTGATCTTATTTTTAATGAGATCAGGTAGTTGGCCAAAGGTCTGGTCATATCCGTGAGGAGTGAAAATAGGATCGTAACCAAATCCTCCATCTCCTGCGGGTGCGTATGTAATGTTGCCTTCTACCGTTCCTTTAAAAACATGCATTTCTTTTTGTTCGTCGAGGTATGCTATAACGGAATGAAAACGTGCCCTGCGATCTGATGCGTCCTTCATCTCTGATAATACTTTCTGCATATTGTCATTGCTATCTCTTTGTATGCCTCCATACCTGGCTGAAAAGACACCGGGCCTTCCATCTAATGCATCAATCTCAAGGCCGCTATCATCTGCAAAGCAATTCAGACCTGTACGATCAAAAACAAAATAGGCTTTTGCTTTAGCATTATCCTCATATGTATCAAATGGTTCGGGAATGTCGGTTGTCCAGTTTATATCTCTTAGACCCAATAGAGAATATCCTTCAGGCAGAATCATTCTTATCTCTGAGACCTTATGATCATTGTTGCTCGCGAAAAGTATTTCTCTCATCCTTCGCCGTTTTCTTTTTTCATTTCATCATCCAGCTTTGCATGTATGAAGGATTGCATGGATGACCAGAGTTGTTTTTTTGCGGCAGGTTGATTGATCAGTTCACTAAGACCTATGGTGAGAATAAAACAATAAGATTCCAGATACCGTATGCCCGGATGATGCAGATCGATCCAGATACCTAAAATAGATGGTTGGATCCCAAAACTCAACACTAAGGATGCATGCGATGAATTGAGATCTGATAAAGACAAATTCTCTTCGCGATTAGAAATGATAAGCCTTGTATTGCTTGTATAATCCGCTTTCAACGCCTCACAGATTTTTTGCAAAAGCTCCTCATGGGCGGGCAAAAGAGGTTGATCAACTACGATCCATAACCAATTGTCTGTATTGGCCGTTTCCTTATTTGAGGTTTCCGGAATGATATACGTTGTAAAAGGAGGCATTTACCAAATATTATTTTATGAATTTATGAGATAAACATATAAAAGAATTCTTTCAAGATATATAACAGACTGACTATGAGATCAAAAGGAATTTATTTAATTTTGCAGAAAATAGAAAGCAATGAAGGACTTCATCATCAATCTGACCTCTGAATCCAGGATCTCAAAGGTAGACTTTCAGAATCTTCCTTTTGGTAAGATTATTTCCGATCATATGTTTGAAATTGATTTTGATGGCAAGGAATGGATCAATCCTCGGATCAGCCCTGTCCACAAGATGGAGATCAGTCCGATGAATATGGCTCTTCACTACGGGCAGTCTATTTTTGAAGGAATGAAAGCTTCGAGGTCAAAAGACGGAACCCCATTGTTATTCAGGCCTGAACTTCATTCACAACGGTTAAATGAATCGGCACACCGGATGTGCATGCCCAAACTTCCTGCAAACATATTTCTTGAAGCCGTACATACATTAGTCGGTATCGAACAGGAATGGATTCCAAAAATGGAAGGAAGTGCACTTTACCTGCGCCCGTTGATGTTTGCGACAGATGAGATGGTGGGTGTTAAATCTTCTGATACATTTAAGTTTCTGATTATTTGCTTACCCGTAGGGCCGTATTATCCAAAACCCATTAAGCTTTTAGTTGAGAATCATTATATCCGTGCTGCACCAGGTGGAGTAGGTGAGGCCAAGACTGCAGGAAATTATGCAGCAGCCCTTTATCCTTCCAAACTTGCCAGAGATAAAGGTTACGATCAGGTGATCTGGTTAGATGCCATTCATAATAAATATGTTCAGGAGTGTGGTACGATGAATATCTTCTTCGTGTTCAAGGATGAGGTGGTTACACCGGCTACATCTGGAACTATCCTGAAAGGCATAACACGTGAATCTGCTCTTGAGATATGCAGAAGCAATGGCCATACTGTAAGTGAACGTGAATTGTCGATCGATGAAGTGCTGCAGAAATTTCATGCAGGTGAGCTGGTTGAAGTATTTGGAACAGGTACCGCAGCACTGGTAGCTAATGTTGAAGAGATCAGCTTTAATGACGAGATCATGAAACTGGATCCAAACAAATGGCAACTTTCAAATTCCATTCGTGATGAAATCAACCACATCCGATTTGGTACGATGAAAGACAAACGAGGATGGACAGTACCTGTCAACGAATCGGTCAGCATACCTGCATAAGCGATCCTGAAATTTTGAAATCCCCGCTGTTGAAGTTTAGTAGATGATCAAATCCTTCAAACAGAGTTAATAAACCAATCTACAAGTTAGTCCCAAAAAAATCCCGCTCTCGAAAGAGGCGGGATTTTAATTTATATTTTCTCCCATACCTGTTTCTTTCCATTTTCCAGGGTGAGCATCATATAATTATTCTCCCGGTAATACTTAGCATAGAACTGCCAACCATTTCCTCCATCAACATACACGGATTTGTTTTCCGTTTTCCATTTGCCGGTATGTACATCCCCACTTCCGGTATCGGCTGATACATCTGGTCCACCACCTGCAGTCCGGCCATCACTGTATTGGAATGTTCCATCCCCATTGATCCACATGAACCAGTCTGTTGCAAAGCTGAATTCACCACTGACATAACTTTCAGTATAGCGCCAGCGTCCAATAAGGCTTTGATCATGAGTGGCTTTGTCTGCGGGTTTACCTGGATGTGAATTGGAAATCTGGCCTGCTTCATTTTCCTGATCTTCAGTTCTTGTGAATATGAATTCCATTTTCTCCATCTGTCCTGAAAGCGGATTTATATCTTCAACTTTCAGGATGATCTGGTTCCCTTTAAGAACAGCCTCATAAGGTATTCTGCTACCGGCTTGCGGATCTGACATTGTACCTATGCTCTGCATTTCTACAATCGATCCCTGTAATTGGATCATGTAGTTGTTAGCATCAATTGTCGCAGCCCATCCTGCATTTGATTTTTGTCCAATAAGTCTTGCCGTGACACCCATTACATTACCTTCAAAAGTCCCATTCCAGGAATTCTGAGATTGAGCTGACAAACCATAAAACGATAGAAAAAAGACAACTAAAGATACCCACTTCATGATCGTTGGTTTAAGTGATGTTGTAAAATAAAAAAATCCCGTCATCCTTTCGGAGACGGGATTTTTTTTATTTTAAATATATACCAGAGTAAGAATCTGATGAATCTTAATCTGTGTAATCTGATTAATCTGTGGTTACATCATGCCACCCATTCCTCCTCCACCACCATGCATGTGTCCACCACCGCCGCCTGCATTATCTTCTTTCTTATCATTGATCACACACTCCGTGATCAGGATCATACCTGCGATAGAAGCTGCATTTTCAAGTGCAATACGAGTTACTTTAGTAGGATCGATGACACCTGCTTTTTTCAGGTCTTCGTATTTATCCGTACGGGCATTGTAACCGATGCTACCTTTGCTTTTCACAACTTCCATAAGCACTACAGAACCTTCAACTCCTGCATTTTCAGCAATGATCCTTAAAGGAGCTTCCAGTGATTTCTTGACGATCTGGATCCCAATAGTTTCATCATCGTTCAAGCCTTTGAGATTCTCGATGGATCTGATTGCATTTACCAGCGCAACACCACCACCCGTCACGATTCCTTCTTCAACGGCTGCTCTGGTTGCACTAAGGGCATCATCCACACGTGCTTTCTTTTCTTTCATTTCTACTTCAGTAGGCGCACCAACATAAAGTACTGCAACACCGCCGGCTAATTTAGCAAGACGCTCCTGTAGTTTTTCTTTATCATAATCTGATGTGGTGGATTCAATTTGCTGCTTGATCTGGTTGATCCTTGCAGTGATCATTTCCTGTGTTCCTTTACCATCTACAATAGTAGTATCGTCTTTATCAACAGTGATTTTTTCAGCCTGACCGAGATGTTCGAGCTCTACATTTTCAAGCTTATAACCTTTCTCTTCGCTGATCACAGTTCCACCGGTGAGGATCGCGATGTCTTCAAGCATTGCTTTACGACGATCTCCGAATCCAGGCGCTTTTACAGCTACGATCTTCAGTTGAGCACGAAGACGATTGACAACTAAAACTCCTAAAGCCTGGCTGTCGACATCTTCTGCGATGATCAGTAACGGACGACCTGCACCAATAGCTTTTTCCAACACAGGAACAATTTCCTGCATGTTTGAAATTTTCTTGTCGTAGATGAGGATGAGGGCATCTTCATATTCTGCGATCATTTTCTCTGCATTCGTGACAAAATATGGAGAGAGGTAGCCACGGTCAAACTGCATACCCCTTACTTCTTCCAGGTATGTATCTGTTCCTTTTGCTTCTTCTACGGTGATGACTCCATCTTTGGATACACGGCGCATGGCATCAGCGATAAGCTTTCCTATTTCTTCATCATTATTGGCAGAAATAGAGCCTACCTGTTCGATTTTTTCAAAATCATCACCGATGACTTCGGATTGTTTTTTCAGGTCTGCGATGACAGCTTTGGTAGCTTTATCGATACCTCTTTTCAGGTCCATTGGATTTGCTCCTGCAACTACATTTTTCATACCTGCATTTACCATCGCTTGTGCGAGAACGGTTGCTGTGGTTGTGCCATCACCAGCGATATCTGCTGTTTTTGAAGCAACTTCTTTTACCAACTGAGCGCCCATATTAGCTACCGGATCTTCAAGATCTATGTCTTTGGCTACAGTGACACCGTCTTTAGTGATCGTAGGTGCACCGAAACTTTTTTGAAGGATGACATTCCGGCCTTTAGGGCCAAGTGTTACTTTGACTGCATTGCACAAAGCGTCAACACCAGCCTTTAATTTTTCTCTTGCCTCTGTATTAAAGCTAATTTCTTTAGCCATTTTTATTTGAATTTTATCTGCGTTAGAAGTTTGTTGTTAGAATAATCGAAAAGGATCCTCCGAGATTAGTTAAGGATGACCAGGATGTCATCTTCCCTCATGATAAGGTAGTCGACACCATCATGCGATAATTCCTGGCCCGAATATTTTCCGTAGAGTACGACGTCACCTACCTGAACAGTCATGAGATTGCCCTCTTTGCCGGGACCTACTGCGATGACTTCACCACGTTGTGGTTTTTCTTTTGCTGTATCCGGGATGATGATGCCGCTCTTGGTCTTTTCTTCAGCAGGAGCCGGTTTGATCACTACCCGGTCATTAATAGGTTTAAGTTTCATAGATTTTTGATGATTTTACTGATTAGTGATGTTGATTGTTTTTTGAATGTACCCGTCCCTATCATAAGATGTGCCACCAGGGACTTATCTGCCATATTTTCAGACCTTTTACTAAGTCTGTCTGCTGGCCGTGGATTCCAAAATGGGATAGCTGAATTTGCTGCCATTATGACAATCCAAACCGATTAAAGTTGCGAATCTATCGAAGTGGTGTTCAAATTGCAGAAGACCGGACTTATCCTTTGGCAGGATCTGTTATTTTGCGAAGAAGCTGGCAATAATGCACAGTCCGAAGAGAGTGGCAGCCAGGCCCCAGGTGAGCTTCTCGATGAAATCCACTGAGCGGGCGGCTCCAAACATCTGGTTAGCGCTCTGACCTCCGAAAGTGCTGTCTACACCTCCGCCTTTTGGATTCTGGATCAGGATCACAGCCATCAAAAGCACGCAAATCAAGGCAATGAATATGGTTAATACTTTAAGCATGACGAAAGAAGATAATTATTTAAAAGCTTCAATTTTGGCTGCAAAGAAACTACTTTTTTCGGGATATTTTTCCATCAGCTGCAGATACATCTCAATCGCCTTATCCTTGTAACCCTGCGCAGCCAGCAGATCGGCGAATGTCTCAGACACCCCTCCACGTGACGTAACAGACATCTGGTCAAGGCCGTAGTCATCCTCGTAAGGATGGATATACTCGGATCCCCTGAGCCCTTTCAGCCAGCGTGTATAAGGTGACAATTGATGGTCTCCGGATTCAGGATCAGGTCCTGGTTGTTCACTTTCCCGGATCAGTTCAGCTTCATCCCTGGCTTTCTTTACCACCTTCCGGACGCGTTTTCCGACTTTGGCAGGAGGTGCGGGCTTTTCTTCAGGAAGACTTTCTGTGGCTTCAATGATATCCTCCGGATCAGGTGAGTTTGGATCTTCGGATTCGTTTTCCGGAGGTAATTCGTCCTCTGCCCATTCAATCTCCACGGTTTTTTTGACTTTATTCCTGGAGATAACCGGTTTTGTCTTTGGTTCAGTTATATCGGATGGATCAGCAGCATTTAAAGTAATCTCTTCATATAGTTCTATTGCCGGATTCTCAATTTGATGATCCTGTTCAGAACCATTCCATTGGTACAAGATCTTTTGTGTTGTGTCCTCATCCAGTAAAAGGTTGTCAAGCTTTTTCAAAGGATCTGGCAACCTAAGATTCAAAAATTGGGGATCGGTTTCCCATAGCGCTCCATTACCTAATGCAGGATCAAGTGCTTCAGGAATGCCTGGTCGTGCGATATGCTCTTGATCTTTTTCTTCCATTCTATTGACTACCAATTATTGAATGCCTGATTAAAGATATCCTCCAGGATCTGTTTGAAGATGATTTCGATCAGTTCGTCCTGTACCTGGAGCAAATTGGTTTCAGAGGGGAAGTCTTCAAAATGGGAAAATGACTTAGTCCATTTATCCTTTGGATCCAGGTTGTTAATGTATTCGACCGTCAGACTTATGGTAAGCCTATTGAATGCTGTTGTTTCACCGGGCTGAGGTGCTACTGATGTCACATTATATCCCTGTATTGTTCCGGTAAATTCAAGATGAGGATTTTCATCTGTGAATTTAAGTGCTGATTCTTTAGAGATTTTATCCTTGAGTGATTCAGCAAATGTTTGCGTAATCGTAGCAGGAGCATTTAACGCGGTCAGCTTAAAATTGCCAACATAATATGTCTTCACATCAGGTGCAATACTGGTGCCTTTCAAAGAATAACATCCAGATCCTCCTGATAAAATCAGTAATAATAAAATGAAACACAATCCTCTTCGCAACTGATATGCAGCAAAGAGATTTGAAATTTGATTTATGCAATATGACATAAGATTAGATGTCATATTGCTTGATTTTCCGATACAGGGTTCTCTCTGAAATGCCTAATTCCAAAGCGGCTTCTTTACGTCTTCCCCCATGCCGTTTAAGTGATTTTTTGATCATATCCTTTTCCATATCCTCGAGCGCAAGACTTTCATCTGCCTGGATGCGATTGTCATACTTTTTGTCTTCAATGATGAGCGGTGCTCTTTCCTGTACAGTGTTTTTTGGATAGATATCCTGTATGCCTGTTGACCATGTTTCAGGAACCATCAATTCTGTTTGTTGGACTGGTCTGAAATTCATGGATTCCGGAACGCTAAGATTATTTCCACGTATGAGCTCAAAGACCAATTGTTTCAGATCATGTAGATCTCCTTTCATATCGAACAAAAGCTTGTACAAAATCTCTCTTTCCTGGAATCCATCTCCTGTTCCCCTGGTTAGCGCAGGAAGATTTGTTTTCGCCAGGTGAGGTGCGATTTGTAATAAGGTATCAGCATCAATCATTTTATCTTCTGACAGTACACTCAACTGTTCAATAAGGTTTTTAAGCTCCCTGATATTGCCCGGCCATGAATATTTCATCAGGATATTTTTTGCCTCTTCATCAAACCGAATGGATTCTGTGTGATAGGTTTCTGCAAAATCCACTGCAAATCTCCTGATCAGGATATTGATATCTTCAGGTCTTTCTTTCAGGCTTGGGATATGAATAGGAACTGTATTCAACCGGTAATAAAGATCATCCCGAAAACGTCCCTGCCTGATGCGTTCTTTAAGATCAACATTACTCGCTGCGATCACACGGACATCTGTCTTTTGAGTTTGTGAAGCGCCGACTTTTATAAATTCACCTGACTCCAACACACGCAGCAGGAAAGATTGAGTATCCAATGGCATCTCCCCAACTTCATCCAAAAAAATAGTACCGCCATCAACAGATTCAAAATAGCCTTTACGATCTGCAGTTGCTCCGGTGAAGGATCCTTTTTCGTGTCCGAACAATTCTGAATTTATGGTTCCCTGGGGAATCGCACCGCAATTGATAGCAATGAATTTGTTGTGCTTGCGCGGACTGAGAGAGTGAATGATGTGACTGAATGCTTCTTTGCCTACACCGCTTTCGCCGGTGATCAATACAGTAAGATCAGTACCCGCAACTCTAGCTGCTGTATTGAGTGCCCTGTCAAAAAGCAGTGACCTGCCGACAAGGCCAAATCTTTGTTTAATGGAAGCAGCATCACTCATCAGGAAATGAAGTTTATGACTTTACAATGCGACCTTTCAATGTTGCACTGTTGCTTGATTCAATATATACCTGCACGTAGTCACCAGGTTTGCATCCGGATTCTTTAGGAAAGACGATCACCTTGTTCTGCGAATTGCGGCCTTTGTATTCTTCTGATGATTTTTTTGAGTCACCTTCGATCAGCACTTTAAAAGTCTTTCCGATATCTCTTGCATTGTGATCCCGGGAAATAGTATTCTGAAGAGCAACAATTTCACTCAGCCGGGATTTCTTCACATCATCAGGGATGTCATCTTTATATTTTCTTGCTGCAAGCGTACCCGGTCTTTCTGAATACATAAACATGTAACTCATGCTATAATCAGCCCATGACAGCATTGACAATGTTTCGAAGTGATCTTCATCAGTCTCGCTACAAAAACCTGTAATAATATCAGAGGATACTGCGCATTCTGGCAGGATCGTTCTGATGGCTTGAATCCGATTCATATACCATTTACGATCATAGGTGCGATTCATCCTCGCCAATATCCTACTGCTTCCTGATTGAACAGGTAAGTGTATGTAGTCGCATATATTTTCATATTTCGCAATTACATTCAATACCGCATCCGTAATATCTTTTGGATGTGAGGTGCTGAAACGTATACGGAGATCAGGATGGACCAGTGCAACCAGTTCAAGAAGATTTGCGAACGAATAATGTTCAATCGTATCCGGATGTTGCCATTTATATGAATCTACATTCTGGCCCAATAAAGTAACTTCTCTATATCCCTTTTCAAAAAGGTGAGTTGCTTCTGCAACGATGGTAAATGGGTCTCTTGATCGTTCACGTCCGCGGGTGAAGGGCACGACGCAAAAAGAACACATGTTATCACAACCCCGCATGATGGAAATGAAAGCTGTGACACCATTGCTTTCCAATCTGATGGGGCTTATATCTGCATAAGTTTCTTCACGGGATAACAGAACGTTTATTCCTTTTTCTCCGTCTTCAGCCCGGTTTATCAAACCAGGTAATTCTCTGTAAGCATCCGGGCCTACGACGAGATCAACAAGTTTCTCTTCCTCAAGCAGGCTTTGTTTTAATCGTTCGGCCATACATCCCAGAATGCCTACCATGGCATCGGGTTTCCGGAATTTGAGCTTATTGATCGTTTTAAGACGCTGCCTGATGGTATCCTCAGCTTTTTCTCTGATGGAGCATGTATTAAGAAGGATAAGGTCTGCCTGCTCAATATTCTTCGTTGGTGAGTAAGAGCATCCGGCGAGAATGGAAGCCACAATTTCACTGTCGCTAAAATTCATTGCACAGCCATAGCTCTCTATATAGAATCGCTTGATATGGACACTGTCAATTGTCTCGATATCAGATGAATAGAAAGGCTCTCCCTGACGGGATTCATCAATCACTTTATGTAAGGTCTGGGTAGGGTCCATGTTTTTAAAAAGGGTTGCGAAGATAAGGGAAATCTGCCATTTTGACGGGAGAAACAAGGAGGAATGGCGGAAGGGCAGAAAGGGAACTCGCGTTTTGCCCCTAAATCCCCTAAAGGGGACTATATGCCTTTCCTCCCTTCAGCCCTTTGTATTAAAAGGCTTAATTTTGATGCGTTAAAGTAATAACAGATGACAACTACGACAATGAATCAAAGTAAGGTTTTCATGGATCTTGAAAACGATTATGGGGCGCATAATTATCATCCATTGCCTGTCGTGCTGACTCGTGGAGAAGGTGTGTTTGTGTGGGATGTGGAAGGTAAACGTTATTATGACTTTCTTTCGGCATATAGTGCAGTTAACCAGGGACATTGTCATCCAAGGATTATAGAAGCGCTTAAACTTCAGGCGGATCAGCTGACACTTACTTCAAGGGCTTTCTACAATGATCAGTTAGGACCTTTCGAAAAGTATATTACTGCCTATTTTGATTATGACAAAGTGCTTATGGCAAATTCAGGGGTGGAAGCTGTCGAAACAGCAATCAAACTCTGTCGTAAGTGGGCATATGTCAAGAAGGGTTTGTCTTCACAGGCAGCTAAGATTGTTTTTGTTTCGGGTAATTTTCATGGCCGGACGCTTGGTGTGATTTCTGCTTCTACTGATCCTTCCAGCACGGGTGATTTTGGTCCTTACATGCCAGGTTATGTTATTATCGATTATAATGATAAAGATGCCGTTGCTGAAGCGCTAGAAGATCCTAATGTTGCAGGTATACTTATAGAGCCTATTCAGGGTGAAGCCGGAGTTGTGGTGCCTGATGATGATTACCTGCCTTTCATTCAAAAGATCTGCAAAGCAAAAAATATCCTGCTGATAGCAGATGAAGTACAAACCGGTCTTGGACGAACCGGGAAGCTTTTAGCTACCTGTGGAAATTGTACATGCAAAGGATTTTGTGAAAATAAACCTGAAGTAAAACCTGACATCTTAATTTTGGGTAAAGCATTGGCCGGAGGAGTATTGCCGGTTTCTGCAGTATTGGCTAGTGATGAGATCATGTTGTGCATTAAGCCCGGTGAACATGGTTCTACGTATGGAGGAAATCCACTCGCATGTGCTGTGGCTAAGGCTTCACTTGATGTACTGAAAGACGAAAGGCTCGATGAGAATGCTATGCAGCTGGGAAAAATATTCAGGACACGTATGCAAACCATTGTAGATAAATATCCGGTTGTTTTATTGGTAAGAGGTAAAGGTTTACTAAACGCAATTGTCGTAGATGATGATGAAGATGGCCATATGGCCTGGGACATGTGCTTGCAACTAGCAGCTAAAGGATTGCTTGCCAAACCTACACATGGTAATATCATTCGTTTTGCCCCACCACTTGTGATGACAGAGGATCAGCTACATGAGTGTTGTGATATAATTGAAGAAGTGATTGCGGAATTCAGAAAAAAATAATCAGCCGAGAAATATGGTTGTCAAAATAATTGGTTGTGAGTAATCAAATTTGGGATATATTGCACCAGATAGGAGAAAACCAAATAACAAAACAAAAGAGAAAAATTGAAGCCTTTAAATCAATGAGGCATTGAATAGTTAAATTCATGTTTGGCAAACTATTATTATGGTAATGTAATTGTTTTAATGTCCATTTAATTCTCTCAGTTAAATCCTGATTATATTTGTGGTTATTTATTGCACTTTGATATATTTAATTGATATAATTTAAAAAGAAACTACATTTCTTGAATTAGCGAAAACGAGTACACTTTAAAGGTCAAAAAAATTTTAAAGAGCAGCAAAAATATTTCTTCTAATTTATTAGTTCGTGATAGGTGTGCATCCAAATTCCAATTAAGTAAATGGAACTAAATTGATCAATTAATTATTAAAAAAGTGCTATGCTTAAGAATTCCATTGGATTGAAAAATTAGGAAGTATATACCTGATTCAAATTCATGAATGTCAATTTCCCCAGCATTTATCTCAAATGGGAATTTTGTTCCTAGCGAATTATAAATTTCTATGTTAATACTTTCTGAAGGGATAATGATTACATTATTTGCAGGATTAGGATAAACATTCAAAGTGTTATCAATTTCTAATTCAGGAATAATAGTATAATCGCATGCTAAATCTTCATCAAAGATTGGGCTTCTATATGTAATATCCGAATCATGATAACATCTTAAAAACCCGTTATCTTCAAGAATGCACGCTTCACCTTCTCCCCACCAAAATGAACCTAATTCTTTATTACCAATTCTTTCAATAATTGGATTATAAAATTGCCACGTTGGACCAGATATAGGACTTATTACAGTAACATATTGAATTTTTAATTCTGTGCCATCTATAATTATTGTGCTAATCGAATCAATTACATAGCTGTATTGAATTATGCCGCTTGAAAAATCAGAATAACAACCCATATCTATGGGGAATTCTTCAACAGCTGAATGAACTGTATCACCTTGAATTGCATCAAAATCAAATAGTATGACAAATTCATTAACAACCCTATAATACACTTTATTTCCATTTGTAGCTATGTATTTAGTCAGACTATCGATTCGCTTCAATTCACCACTTATGGATACATAACAACCTAAGATTCTCGCGTTAAATCCATCGAGTAATGTATCCTTCTCTGACACAAACGAAAATAATCTATCGGATGGCGGAAATTGACTTGCACGACTATAATACCAAGTTGATCCTATAGGGCCGAATATTGTATGCTGTTGGGAATACATATTAGTACAAACTATCAGAAAACAAATTATAACAACATTCTTCATATTAGGATCAGGGCTTATGTTTTTATAAAGGGAAGTGTAAAATTAAAAGACTTAGAAATTATTCTTACATAATATAATCCAATAGGTAAATTACTAACTTCAAACTTAAACTGAGGTTCAATATATGAATACGTTCTTTCGAATTGAATCTGACCATTATTATTAATTATTTGAATATTAAAAACACCATTATAATTTAAAGAATTGTTATACTTCAAATAAAGATAATCATCCGCCAGGTTTGGTGTGATAGAGAAGGGAAATATCTCCTTCTTTGCAGTGATATTACTAGTTTTGGTTATCCCTGTAAATTCAGTATTACAACCTGGGACTAAACAACCAGTGCTATCAATATAAAGCATCCAAACATCCCATGTAAGATATGGTGGAGTTATTCCACGTAATGTATCTTGAACAGATCCGACCACTAAGAAATTTCCATCTTCGGTCTCAGATATATCAAGTAATTCTCCAAATCCTGGTCCAGGGAATCTAAAATCACCAATTATTCGATTCCATTTTAATTCACCTTGTGCTGAAATTCTGAAAATCCAACCACCAAATAGTCGGCTTATTTCAAATGATGTATCTATATAAGGCTGACTTTCATTTACACCTACTCCAAGAATATCTCCATTTTTGGCTATCATTAATCTATATATAGCACTATATTCTTCGGGTTGAAATTTATATTTCCACATCTCATTTCCTAAGGAATCAAATCTATATATAACAGGAACTTCATAAGGATAATAATTAATTGATGCAGAACGCGTCATAATTGCTCCTCCTGATGATGTAGGAATTCCAAATGTATATAAAGAATTTCCAAGAGTTACGGTATCTCTAACGATTTTATTTACAATGTTTCCTACACTATCCAATATTAAAATAAAGCCCTCAATATATTCGCAGTCTGGTTCTAGGCAGCCAGTGCAACCCAATATAGAACCGCCTTCATCTGTCTTGATTATTGAATGCACATTTGTATGTCTATAATCATTTCCATATTGTTTTTTACTTAGGATAGTCCCATTCGAATCACAATTCAGTATCCACAATTTATTTTTGTTGTGTCCGGTATTTTCACTAAGAACTATATTAAATCCTCCATGATTATTTAGAGTTATTCCTTTTGGATCATCTGGATGGTTTGTTCCATAATACCATTGATTTAAAATGTCTCCATCATAATTTATGCTCAGCACGGATAAACCTAATGTATCAACTGGAGCATATAATAGTCCATAAAAAAGTAATGTAGAGTCTGTTGAAATCATGCTTGTTAACACACCTGGTCCTATCCCCTTAAAAGTTTTTTCCCATACAAAATCAAAATTATTATCAATTTTAATTATACTCGTACATATACCTCCGCTAGCGCAGTGGCTTGGTGCCATAATGAAATAATAATCTTTGATTTCTATTAATTGCCACCCTGATTCAGATTCTTGAATAACATCTAATGTCTTAGAAAAAAATGTTTGGCTCAAACTTGGTGTAAAAAATATGGCTATTGAACATAAAATCAATAGCCATATTGTTACTGTCTCCTTTCCAGTGCTCAAAAAAAACATATAGCTTAGTGTTGAATAATGAGTTTGGCAACTGGTATATTACCAGTTAAAGTACCATTTTCATTGAGGCTGCTAATAATATATATCCCTGATTCAAATTCACTAGTTTGGATATTCAATTTTCTAGAATGATTAGTGTTAATGGGCAACACTTTTATTATTCTTCCAGTTAAATCAGATATTCCAATGATTCCAATATAATGTATATTCTCATCAAACTCAATAGTAATACGATCATTTGCCGGATTTGGATATACCTTTATTGTTTTAGATAACAATGAATAGATATTTTCTTTTGACGCCTTTGCCTCAGACCTTTCACCAATATGATAAGGAATTTGAGGAAGAATTAATGTATCGGTAAGGAGGCAATATATAGAACTAGCGTATCCTCTAGATGTGGAAGTACTGAGTGCAGTATTGTAAAGGAATTCTTTATCAGGTGACGATAACTCATATTCTGGGTCTTCCAAGCGGTCCAAATTAATTCTTTGAATCTGAAGAAAGATTTGTTCGTCTACTGTGTTATCAGGAAACAGATTAAAGAGCGTTTCAGCTGCGGAGTAGTCGCCACGTTTAATTTTAATTCCGTAAAGTGCTTGATAAGCTGAAATATTATTTTGCCCATCATATATATCTTCAGCATCATCGAAATCGAAGCTCTGAATAACTTTGTTTTCCAAATATGTTTCAATTTGATCCGCTGTGTCTAGCGAAGCCTCCAGTTTTGAAAGCAAGGTTAAGTTCGTAGGACTAATTGCTAATTTAGATTTTAAACTTGATATTGTGTCTCGAACAATACTCAAATCATTTAGATCATAGTCTGGGTCAACAAAAGGAACTGTTGTTACACAATCATTAGTAAGCCCAGATACAGAATATGGTGTATTATAGTTGTTCGTTCCAATAATTGGATAAACAATGCCAGCACAAAGACTATGATTTTCCGATGGAGGAATATAATATGAAAAAAACTGAGTTAGTGAGCTTTCAGCATGTATTTGTTCATCAATATCTGACAAACAATTTCCTGCGGGTCGAAGTAAGTCCCCTATAAAACGAGAAATGATACCAGGATGATTTTGATCCATCCCAGTTACATATACATCGTTGCTTTCTTTAATAAAGCAGTTGTTGAGAAATTTACTTCTGCTGTTATTACCATCAAACTCAATTCCGTACTTTCCATCTGCTAAGTAATTGTAACGTATTCTGCTATTCTTATCAGTAGAATTCGTGACAAGAATATCAATTCCATCACCTTGGGTAAATTCGTTATTTTCAATTTGGTAATTTGAAGGTCCGTCAATGGATATCGATGTGAATGTGGCTCCATGAAAATCATTTTTATTTATTAATAAGCCATTGGCTAAATTTATTCCATCAGCAATAATGTGGTCCTCGTTTTTATTGAAATAATTACCATCATTGATTGTTAAGCCTGCCATATGAGGTCCGGTTGATAATGTAGCAATACCAATTTTACAACTTTGAAATGTATTATTATTTGATATCTCTCCATTATAGTCAATACACCTAATCCCAGCAATTTGCATATTCTCAAAGGTATTCTGTTCAATTTTTATTCCATAGTTGCTCCAAATGGTAATGCCAGATAATTTAGCATCGTATGTCAAATCTTTAGTAAATGTTGTGTATTGAATTTGACTCTTGTTTTCAAAATCATATTTCATAAATTGAATTCCTACTCTGACATTACGGAATGTTGAATGATCAATTAAAACTAACCCTCCCCATCTACTTATTTGACCTGGATCATAATCATATCCTGGTGCTGTAGTTGAAACACCGCATTTGGCGTTAATAATATTTGAATTATTGGTTATAACAACTATTCCGGATTCATTAGTGGAAAAATCATAATCTAAAACAGATGAGGGATCTTCAAAATCAACTTCAGGTTGTTCCATAGTTGAATTTCCATGGACATATATGCCATTCCATTTTGCTGAGAGTTTGTCGCATCTTGACTGTATTGTTGAACCATCAATATATAAAACAGCTTCACGTTCGACTATAATACTTTTTCCTTTTAACATATTGACAACTGTACTATTTTCGATAATAAGTGTTCCACCTGAATGCACATAAATATCTTTGGCATATATTTCATCTGCGTTCCAAATGAGAGTTTCTCCAAAATTAATTTCGTACTCTAACGCAGTAATTCCATCGGCAACTACAGAAACAGCTGCATATGCATCTACAAGTCCTACATTAGGCATAAGGGATTCTAGTGGGTCATTGTTTCCACTACATACTGATTGACCGTATAACTCCTGGTCTGTAGATTTAAGAATTTCTTGAATATCCCCGGGGGCTACACATGGATCCACTGAAAGCATAAGCCCAACCAATCCTGCTACAATTGGAGAAGCAAAGGATGTACCGATATCAACATCATAATAATTATTTGGCCACGCAGTTCTTAAACAAAAACCTGGAGCTACTACATCTACCTTGTCGTTCTGAGTCAAATGGCCTGGAGGATTATATACAGTATTCCAGTTTTCGCAACCCTCATCATATGGACCTATGCATGAATATATACTAGTTCCTCCAACGCATATTACTTCTGGATAAGATCCTGGATACATATAACCATTTCCATCAAGGCCATTGCAGGTTGTGCTTATGTTGCCATTTCCAGAAGCTGAAACAATGGTAATCCCCATATCAGTTACCATTTTAATGATGTCGTAATGATCTTGGTTATAAGCACAACTTCCCCTCCAACTTATATTTATCACATCGGGTCTCAATAATGCGGTTCGCAAAACGTTGGGCATTCCGCTGTAAAATAACATTAAGGAACAATTATATCCCATATAAGAATGCCCAACGCCATTATTTGTACCACCTGCGGCGCAAGTAGCAACTTCAGTACCATGTTTGCCTGTTGTTGAAATACCCGGCTGAGTATAAACTACTTTTCCTACTAAATCTTCATGATTGAGATCAAATCCTCCATCCATAATAGCAATTCTAACTTCAGGGTCTCCTTTAGTTATATCCCACGCACCATAAGTATTTAGTTCTTCCAATCTCCACATATTCCAAGATTCATCTAATGGATCATTAGTATATGGAGGTGGAGAGGATAACAGCACAGGTTCGTAGCACAAATAAACATAATCTACGTAACTTGTTAAAAGAGATAAGGCGTATAAAAGATCATCTTCCTTACAATCACAAGTCAATTCATAAGCTCTTAATAGACCTGCGGACAAGGATGATCAAATTGAGCAGCCTCAGGATACAACTGAGTCATTTCATAAACCTTATATTCATCTAATACTGTGTTTAACTCTGAAGCCCCATCAAGACTGGCAGTAACACTTGCTGAAGCATAAGAGGTATCAGGTAAAGTACTTGTCAAAGACTCTGCGAATCGTACTTCTACTTTGTGAGGAATAGGAGTTTGCGCGGCACATAAAAAAGTGAGTAATAATAAAATAGAGATTAAGGCAAATAGTCGATTTTTCATTTTTAAAAAATTATATTTGTTAGAGAAATAATTTCTAATATTAAAGTAAAACAAAGAACTGAGATCTGAGTCAAGATTGTGGATCTCTATGCTAATATAATATTTGATTTTGAGAATTATAAATAAAAATTTCCAAATGACCAAAAAATGACACTTGGAGTAAAAGAAATGATTTAGCTCAATTTGAATTAACTTCTGATCATCCGATCAATATCCGTCACTTGTTCGATTAAAGACCTTTCTCCATCATTATAGATGACATAATCTGACAGAGGGATTTTCTTTTCGTCAGACCATTGGTTTTTTATGCGTTCCATTATCTGATCACGGGATAGATGGTCGCGTTCAATTACTCTTGCGATACGGATTTCTTCTGGTGCCACAACAAGGATAATTGCTTTTAATCTTTCAGAAAGTTCTTCTTCAAAAAGGATAGCGCTTTCCTGGATGAAATAAGGTGCAGCTAGTTGATCCGGTTGCACAGACCATTCCAACAGATCCTCATAAACCGCAGGATGAACGATAGAATTCAAATGAAATAACTGATCACGATCATTGAAAACCTTTGAAGCTATCCAGGGTGCATTCAATTCCTTATTCTCATCATAAGCCTCATGTCCAAAATGATGAATTATCTTTTTCCGGATGTCATCTTTTGTATTCATCAGGTGCTTAGCTCTCAGATCGGAATTATACACCGGGATGCCGAGTGTATTAAAAATTGTAGCAACTGTTGATTTGCCTGAGCCTATGCCTCCTGTAAGTCCTATGATGTTCATTTGCCTGTTAATTTCCACATAAAATACGGATCAATCACTGATGATTTCTTTTATACGATAAATTCTCCCGGAAGGAACTCAATGTTCATCTCCAGATGTGCAGCATATTCGTCTAATGTTTTGAAATCCATTTTACTGAATTGATTCAGAGTTGCTGACAATTTCTCTTTAACTGCTGATTTTCGAAAGCTGATGATAAGTGATGCTTTCTCAGTAAAAATTTCTTCTGAAACCGGAATTTCTGCCTGTTTGCAATAATTGAGAAAATGGGGAAAGGTTTCATAGTTCATCTGTAGCCGCACATGAGAGACAACTTTTCTGGTAATAATGTTGCCAGCTTCAAGAGCATTCGCAGCACTTGTTTTATAAGCTTCGATCAAACCGGGGACACCGAGCTTGGTTCCTCCAAAATAACGGACCACCACGATCATGACATTCGTGAGATTCTTTTTTACTATTTGACCAAGAATTGGTTTTCCGGCGGAACCAGAAGGCTCGCCATCATCATTTGATCGTTCCAGGGAAGCATCAGGAAACAATCGAAAGGCTGTACAGAAATGCCTCGCTTTGGGATGATCTTTCCTAACCTGTTGTAATAAAGAGGTAAACTGACTTTCACTATCGACAGGAAAAGCATATGCGAGAAATTTACTTCCGCGATCCATGTAATATCCTTCCGAAGGAACCTGCAAAGTCAGAAATTGATCTGTCATACATATGTAATTTCCGGTTTGAACAGCATCCCGTTTTCATATGAAATCAGGCAAACCGCAGCAGGCATAGGCTTTAGGTATTGTTAACAGGCTAAAATTAATTTTTTAACCATCTTTGTATCTGTGAAGAGGATATGAGCTTTTCCATCCCCCAACAGACATGATTCTTTGTCAAAAATACACCACTTGGAACGAAGCCTGACCCAATATGATGCTGTCATCGGGAGATGCAAGGAATTGTTCTTAAGCAAGAACAAGGACTATGGTACTGCATGGCGGGTACTCCGGTTGAGCTCACTGACAGATCAGATCTATATTAAAGCTTCAAGGATCAGGAATATTGAAGAGCAGGGAAGCCATAAAGTAGATGATAAAATCGATGATGAATATGTGGGCATCATCAACTATTGTCTCATGGCTCTGATTCAAATCAGTCTTTCAGAAGATAAAAGACAGGAGATACCGACTGAAGAATTAACCGGTCTTTACAATCATTATGTCATGGAAACGCGTGAATTATTCGAAAGAAAAAATCATGACTACGGCGAGATCTGGAGGGATATGCGGATCAGCAGCTATACAGATCTGATCCTGATGAAAATATTAAGAATCAAACAAATTGAAGACAACAACGGTTTGTTATTGGCATCCGAAGGTGTTGATGCGAATTATATGGATATCATCAATTATTGTGTTTTTGGATTAATCCGGATTGAAGAACTCACCTCATTATGACTTTACTCAGACTCCTTTTTTACATTGCGATTATCGCTTTAGTGCTTACCCTTCTCATCGGATGGTGGAAGAAAGGCCATAAGTCATGGTTGATGACATACCTGCAGAATTTCACAGGCGTGTTGTTTATTATTTCAGGTTTAGTGAAAGCGATCGATCCCGTCGGGACAGCTTTCAAAATGGAGGAATATTTTACTGAGTTTCAATATGCCTTCGCGGATACGTGGTTTGGTTTTATGGGACCTGTATTCCACTACTTAAGTGAGATATCATTGATCTTCTCGGTCGCGATGATCGTGTTTGAGATTATCCTGGGATTGATGTTATTGCTTGGACATAAGACAAAGCTGACCAGCTGGTTATTTTTACTGCTGGTACTCTTCTTCACCATGCTCACCGGATTCACTTATCTCACAGGATATGTACCAAGTGATGCTACATACTTTCAATTTTCAAAATGGGGACCTTATGTTGTCACCAATATGAGGGTTACAGACTGTGGTTGTTTTGGTGATTTTATCAAGCTTGTTCCCAAGATTTCTTTTTTCAAAGATCTGGCATTGCTGATCCCCGCATTCATTTTTGTCTTTCGTCATAAAGACATGCATCAGTTGTTCACAGCTAAGACTAGAAATATTACAATCGCTATATCTACGGTGTTGCTGGTGATTTTCTGTCTTAATAATTTTCTATGGAATCTTCCTGTTGTTGACTTCAGGCCATTTAAGGTGGGAACAAACATATATGATACACGGGAAAAGGAACAAGCAGCTGCAGCAGCCGTGAAGATCACTGCCTGGAGATTGAAGAATTTAAAATCCGGTGAGGTGATTGAGATACCGGACAAGCAATACATGTCCGAACTCGCGAAATATCCTAAAACGGAGTGGGCTGTCGTAGAACAAGTAAAAACCAAACCCGAGATCGAAGCTACTAAAGTGAGCGACTTTTCAATCGCTGACAGCGAAGGAAATGAAGTCACTGAAGATATCCTGACGGATTCCGGTGATGTGTTTTTAGTCGTTGCCTATAAGCTGAAAGGTGAATCACAAACAGAAGAGATCATGGTTCCGGATACACTATGGAAAGTGGATACAGTTCAGATAAAACCTGATAGTGCAGTCCTTGTAAAAAGTATTGCATCCGCAGGAACTAAGAAGGAAGTTAAAACGATATATACCTGGGATCCGGATTACCTGAAGGATTATAAAGAGAAGGTAAATCCATTGATGCAGGATGTGATGAAGCAGGGAGCGAAGGTGTATGCTATAGCCGGCGGTGCGGGGAGCGATATGGAAAATGCCTTCAAAGAGGCTATTGAAGGCAATTATAACTGGTATGAAGCAGATGAAGTATTATTAAAAACGATGATCCGCTCAAATCCGGGGGTAATGCACATGAAAGGTGGTAAAGTGCTCGAAATGTGGCACATACGTCATCTTCCGAAGTCGCTGAAGTTAAATTGAGACGTATTTTTAGAAAGACATATTGCTAACACATAAAATAATTTATTATTCGTTCTTGTAAGGATAGCACAAATAGCTTTTATTTGTGGTCTTATGTTCGTTGAATCAATCTGAGGTATAATCCCATATGGTAAGCAGGAGAAGTATAAGGGTCAAAGTGATGCAGTTGCTTTATTCGCTTGATCGCGACCCGGGAGTAAGCCATCAAGAAATATTAAAACGTTATGATACGGCTGTGGACCTGGCTTTTGAGAGCCTGCTCTTCAATCTGTACCTCATGATGGAGATCACCCATTTCGCAATTGTCGACAGGGATACCCGCCATGCAAAATTGCGTCCCGATCAGGACGATCTTACCTGGAATGCCAAGCTTTTTGAAAATGATCTGATCCAGAGCCTTTTCGGCAATAAGACCCTCAGAAAATATTTTGATGACCGGACATTCCGTTCCCGTCTCGATCCGGATATGCTGCAGAAAATGTATAATACATTTGCAAAATCTCCTGAATACCGAAAATATATTTTTACAGATATCGACGAAGCCGGCCACAGGGAACTACTGCTCACGATATACAGGGATATCCGGAAAAATGAAATCTATGAGGAAATCGTAGACGATCAATATCCATTCTGGCAGGAAGACAAATCACTCGTCATCGGAGCTTTCAAAAAGATCATCAAACAGCTTCCTGAGAAAAAAGAAAAATTCTTTGATGAATATCGTCCTGATGACGATACGGTGATTGAGTTCGGACGCAAGCTCATCGCCGTGACCATGGAGCAAAATGAAGAGCTGGAACAGCTGATTGAGCCTACGCTTAAGAACTGGGACATGGAACGATTAGCCGTGCTGGATGTCATCATCATCAAAATGGCATTGGTGGAATTTTTATTCTTTCCTACGATTCCAACTAAAGTAACGCTCGATGAATATGTGGATGTATCCAAAGAATACAGCACACCAAAGAGTAAAGATTTTGTCAATGGTATTTTGGACAAGCTGATGAAAACGCTCAGTGAAGAACATAAAATCAAGAAAGAAGGTCGCGGCCTCCTTGAAGAATAATGGATTGAAGAAATCCAATAAAGGAATTACGATTGACCAATACATAAAATACTTATAGGCTAAACCTGATGCAGGAAAAAGCAATTATTCTGGATTTCGGCGCTCAGTACACACAGTTGATTGCACGCCGGGTAAGGGAAGCAGAGATCTACAGCGAAATCATTCCTTATCACTCACTTCCTGCAGAAGTTCCCCCTGGTGTAAAAGCATTGATCCTTTCAGGCAGCCCGTTTTCTGTAAAAGATGCTAATTCACTCCGGCCTGAGCTAAAAGCCTGGATAGGTAAAATTCCCATTCTCGCCATTTGCTATGGAGCTCAATATATCGCTGATGAATATGGTGGACAGGTAGCAAGATCAGATAAGCGTGAATACGGAAAAGCAAAACTTCACATCCGTGCTCCCCAACATCCTCTATTCAGTGGAATTCCGGATAATTCACAAGTATGGATGTCACACGGAGATAGCATACTTGCGATTCCAGGTGGATATCAAATATTAGCTGACACAGAGAGTATTCCTATTGCTGCATACGCAAGTTCACCAGGTCAGTTTGATCAAATGGTCTGCGGTGTTCAGTTCCATCCTGAAGTCACTCATTCCATTATTGGATATCAGCTGCTAACCAATTTCCTAAGGGATATAGCCGGGTTTAAAGAAAGATGGACGCCTGAATTATTTATTGAAGAGAGTGTAAATCAAATCCGCAAGCAGACCAACGGAGAAGAAGTATTGATGGCACTCTCAGGTGGTGTAGATAGTACAGTAGGTGCACGATTAATTCATAAAGCTATTGGAGAAAAACTGCATTGTTTTTTTGTTGATAATGGTTTATTAAGAAAAAATGAATTTCGCCGCGTCCTTGACAGGTATGCAGAAATGGGTCTCAATGTTCATGGAATTGATGCTAAAGAAAAATTCTATAAGGCATTGGCCGGCATCACTGATCCTGAAACAAAAAGAAAAGCGATCGGCCGTTTATTCATCGAAGTGTTTGAAGAAGAATCCTCAGCCTATCCTGGAGTGAAATGGTTAGGACAGGGAACGATATACCCGGATGTGATTGAATCCATTTCTGTTCATGGTCCTTCTGAAACCATCAAATCACATCACAATGTTGGCGGACTACCGGATACACTCAAGCTAAAAATCCTGGAGCCGCTGAGAATGTTATTTAAGGATGAAGTGAGAAAAGTAGGTTATGCACTCGATATCCCTCCTGAAATATTAGAGCGCCATCCCTTTCCCGGACCAGGCCTGGCAATAAGAATCATCAGTGATGTCACCCCTCAAAAAGTCGCCACATTACAGGATGCTGATGAAATCTATACGGCCTTGCTGAGAAAGCATGGATGGTATGAAAAAATCTGGCAGTCAGGTGCAATACTTTTGCCGGTGCAATCCGTTGGTGTGATGGGTGATGAAAGAAGTTATGGATTTACAATCGCGCTCAGGGCCGTTGACTCAGTCGATGGCATGACTGCGGAGTGGAGCAGGTTGCCAGGTGAATTGCTCGCTGAGATATCCAGTGAAATCATGAATAAAGTCAAAGGAATCAACAGAGTCGTCTATGACATCAGCACTAAACCGCCTGCTACAATTGAATGGGAGTAGGATTTTAGTCTGCTGCCTGTTGGCCATTTCTCTTGTCGCATGTTCCACCAAAAAGCATGTAAAAAAAACAGAACCTCCTGTTATTACAAAAACAGAAGATAAGGTAAGAGTATATGATCCGGCGACCGGAACATATATCCTCGTTCCGAGAGATGCGGTAAAAGTGGATACGATAAGATGGACAGAAGATCCCTCCATTCCTATCATCGCTGATAAGGATATCAAAGTGGATCATCCTGAAAAGAAATTCAAATTTGATATCAGTCTCCTGGTTCCTTTTAATTCGGATCAATATTCATTTTTTGAAACCCAGGTGGATCCCAAGCTGGAGCGATTTCTTCAATATTATGCAGGGATGAAAATCGCAGCCGCAGAATTTGAAGATTTGGGATACCCGGTTACTGTGCATTCATATGATACCAGGACATCAGTCACAGAATTGAACAGCATACTCAAAGAATTTTCAGTTAAAAATGCTGATATCATAGTTGGTCCTTATGAAAAAGAGAATGTAGAAGAAGTAGCCTCATTCGGTCTGAAGCATGAGAAAATCGTAGTGTCACCGTGGTTGCCTGCATTCAGCATTGATAACGAAAATCCATTTTTTATCCAGGTTGTGCCGGGGCTCAGCACACATGCAGAAGCCATCATGGATTACATCGGAGATGAATTGAAAGGGAAAAAAGTATTCCTCGTAGCCAGGAACAATCCGGCTGAAATCAACAGGCTTCAATTATTTAAAAAGAATATCAACGTAAAGACAGAAGACCTCATCATCGATGACAAGTCTGTCGAACTCCAAAAAACAGATCTTAGCTCTCTCCTGGACGAGAAAGGAACCATATTTATTTTGCCATTTTACTCCAGGTCGGATGAAACTTTTGTCAATTCATTCATGCGAAAGCTGCACGCAGATAAGGAAACAAAAGAAGTAATTGTGTTTGGATTGCCCCAGTGGACAGGATTTAATAATCTTAATCCGAATTATATGGAGAGCCTTTCCGTGCATATCAGCAGTTCAACTTTTATAGATGTATATCATCCGTCTTACCAGGATTTTCGCGAACGATTCTATGCACAATTTCATACACTACCTGACCAACAGGCATTCATCGGATATGATTTATTGCAATGGCTTGGCAGAACCCTGACGAATGATGGATCAACAGGATTAACAGGAAAGCCATCAACCGTAAACTTCGGACTTGCATCAGGTTATGATATTAAACCGGTCTTCAAAACCGGATTGAACGTATCCGAAATGAAAGTACCCCTGTATTATGAAAACTCAAGAGTCAGGATACTCAAGTATTTCAACCAGGACTTTACGCTTGTGCGGTAAATCAGGACAAATATGAAAGCGCCTTTTCTATTCTCGATGCGGATTCTTTAAGTTTTGATTCTGATGTTGCATAAGACAATCGTATGCAACGTTCATTCCCAAAAGCGGCACCGGAAACTGTACTCACCATCGCTTCAGCTAAAAGATACAAGCTCAGATCATCAGCATTTTTTATGACGGATCCGTCTTTGGTTTTTTTACCAAAATATGCAGACACATCCGGGAAAATATAAAATGCACCCTGCGGCCTGTTGACTAAAAGAAGAGGAATTTGTTCCAGCAAACCAATAATGAGGTCACGTCTTTGATGAAATGCTTTTGCCATATCCTGAGTTGGTTGCTGATCAGCATCTAATGCAGTGACAGCAGCTTTCTGTCCAAAAGATGTAGCCCCGCTTGTCACCTGTCCCTGGATCTTAGTACATGCTTCTGCTATCCATGCCGGTGCTGCAATATATCCTAATCGCCATCCTGTCATTGCATAGGCTTTAGACATCCCGTTGATGATCACTGTACGGTCCTGCATATTGTCAAATGAAGCTATCGTGTAGTGGCGGTCTGTGAAATTGATATGCTCGTAGATCTCATCTGAAGCCACGATGACATTTTCGTATGACTGCAGCATTTCTGCTATGGATTTGAGTTCATCAAATGAAAAGACAGAACCGCTTGGATTGCATGGTGATGAAAAGAGGATAAATTTTGTACGGTCAGTTATCAATGCTTCAATTTGACCGGCAGTGCATTTGAAATCATTTTCAATGTTTGAATAAGCAACTACGGGTATTCCGCCGGTCATCTTAATAATTTCATAGTAGGACACCCAATAAGGTGCGGGGATAATGACTTCATCACCCGGATCAAGCAATGCAGCGCAAAGATTATATACACTCTGCTTGGCACCATTGGATACGACGATTTGATTGGCTGTGTATTGAAGACCATTTTCCCTCGACAATTTCCTGACGATAGCTTCACGTAATTCCAACAAACCATTCACCGGTGTGTATTTCGTAAAACCTTCATCAAGTGCTTTTTTAGCTGCATCCTTAATGTGCGCAGGTGTGTCGAAGTCAGGTTCTCCCAGGCTTAGGTCAATCACATCCTGACCTTTGGCTTTTAATTCCCTGGCGAGCTTTGCCATTTTCAGGGTTGCCGACTCCTGCATTTCCATCACCAGCCTCGAAAGAGAGAGGGTAGACATATCACTATTCATCATCTTGTAGGATATTATTTACTTTGAGGCGCTAAGTTACCAACAGAATGAATAAAAAATCAGAGGAATTAAGGCGGCGCCAAACTGAGGCACTTTTAGGTGGTGGGCAGGATCGCATCGATCAGCAGCATGCTAAAGGAAAACTGACGGCCAGGGAGCGCATTCAACTCTTATTTGACGAAGGTAGCTTTGAAGAAATCGGGATGATGGTTGTGCACCGGTCTGTTGATTTCGGGATGGACCAGCAGCAATTCTATGGTGATGGAGTAGTGACAGGTTATGGAACGATCGAAAGCCGATTGGTATATGCGTATGCTCAGGATTTTACGGTTTTCGGCGGTGCACTTTCTGAAACACATGCTGAAAAGATCTGTAAAATCATGGACCTGGCGATTGAAAATGGAGTCCCTGTCATTGGCCTGAATGATAGCGGAGGTGCCCGGATACAGGAAGGGGTGAGGTCGCTGGGAGGATATGCCGATATTTTTTATCGTAATGTCAAAGCTTCCGGTGTCATTCCACAGATAAGTGCAATCATGGGTCCCTGTGCCGGTGGAGCCGTTTACAGCCCCGCTATGACAGATTTCACGATAATGGTTGAAGGCAGTTCGTATATGTTTGTAACAGGGCCTAATGTCGTCAAGACCGTGACAAATGAGGAAGTAACCAGTGAAGCATTAGGGGGCGCCATGACGCATGCCACCAAATCAGGGGTCACTCATCTCACAGCAGCAAATGATGTCGACTGCATTCTACAGATCAGAAAATTATTGTCCTATATGCCGCAGAGCAACGCAGTGCGTCCGCCGTCATCAGCATATATCACTGATGAAGAATTGAGGCCCGGATTGAATGACATTATACCTGAAAGTTCAGCGACTCCTTACCAGATGAAGGATGTGATCCATCAACTAGTGGATCAGGATTCGTTCATGGAGATACATGAGCATTTTGCTGCCAATATTGTCGTTGGGTTTGCCAGGATGGGTGGAAGAAGTCTTGGAATCGTGGCTAATCAACCATGGCATCTTGCAGGCGTATTGGATACGATTGCTTCGCGCAAAGCTGCAAGGTTTGTGAGGTTTTGTGATTGTTTCAACATACCCTTGCTGGTGCTTGTGGATGTACCTGGGTTTCTGCCGGGTACTGACCAGGAATGGAACGGGATTATCCAACAGGGTGCAAAATTACTGTATGCGTTTAGTGAAGCTACAGTGCCCAGGATAACACTCATCACCCGTAAAGCGTATGGTGGTGCATATGATGTCATGAATTCAAAACATATCGGGGCGGATATGAATTTTGCGTGGCCTTCTGCAGAGATCGCAGTGATGGGTGCTAAAGGTGCTTCTGAAATTATTTTTAAAAAAGAAATTCAAAGCAGTTCGAAACCTCAGGATACCCTGAATGAAAAAGAAAAAGAATACGGCGATTTGTTTGCAAATCCATACCAGGCTGCAGAACGAGGATTTATTGATGAAGTGATCAGGCCTGAGGAATCAAGAAGGAAAATATTGAAAGCCCTTGTCGTTTTATCAAACAAAAAGAAAACAGGGCCCTTCAGAAAACACGGTAATATTCCACTTTAACGGTAACTGATGAAAGATTTTCTAATTGAAATGTTCGGCATGAACCAGGAAGCCAATCTGAAAATGGTTTCTGCAATTAAAAAAATTCCGGAACAGAATGAAGCTCTCAAGCTGCTCAGCCATTTAGCTAATTGCCAATATAAATGGCTTGACCGGATAAATGTTTTTCCTGAAGAATCAAAGCTTGACTGGTGGGAACCGGTTTATACGCCAGAGGAATTGCCTGAACATTTTGTGGAGAGTACCAGGCAATGGATCAATTATCTGACAGAGTTGAGTGAGGATGATTTAGAAGAAATTAAAAATTATATAGGTTACGACGGCTCCACATGGGAAGCAAAGCTTAAGGATATTGCGCTGCAGTTGATATTTCATTCCTTTCATCACCGGGCGCAGATCCAGATGATGATCAGGACACAAGGATATAAACCCGGCTTTATAGATTATATCGGCACGAAGCAAAAAAAAACCGGATCGGCAGCCCACTAGCTAAAGCTAGTGGAAACTCAAAATGAATTGAATTGCCACTAGCTTTAACTAGTGGATTTCAAAATGAATTGAATTGCCACTAGCTTTAGCTAGTGGATTTCAAAATGAATTGAATTGCCACTAGCTTTAACTAGTGGATTTCAAAATGAATTGAATTGCCACTAGCTTTAACTAGTGGATTTTCAATGAAATGATTTGTTGCCACTTTCACTGTACTTATTAGTAAGCCCCTTTGACCAATTTAACGGGCCAGGTATTTCCCTCGTACGAAATGAATGCAATGAAAACTCCAGTCGGTAATACATTCATGTCATATAACGATCCACCGGATATCTTTTCCCGGTAGCCTATCATCTGGCCAGTTGAATTCAATAAGGACACAGTAATATCTTTCTTTGCAAATACAACAGGGTAAGTTCCATTATTTAGCACCTGGAATATTTCATCCTTTTCCACAGGTATAGTTGCAACTGTACATTGTACATCTCCTGGTTCTATAAAATCAAAACAAGCTGTGCTATCAGCATCCAGCACCAGGAATTCATATGAGGTATTGTCTGATGGGAATGGTCCAATCTCAACAGGCAACTGATCGTAAGCAAAATTGCCATAGATTATATTATTACCTACCACGTTGAATCCGGAAGCACCGACATCGTGATGCTGGAAGTCGAGTATGAAAAAGAAATTACCTGCACTATCACAATTGGATAAAGTATACGAAAGATTGGAAATATCGCAGGCACCTTCTCTACAAACAGGGCCTTCAAATTCAAAGCTCGTACAACAATTAAAATTGTCGTCTTCGCAAATAGTGACAACATATTCGCCGGTTGCATTTGCAGGAAATTGATTTGCAATGATGGGTACCTGGTCCAGGCTGTAAAATCCAAGATATTCAGCTCCCGTGTATACATCAAAGCCGGCAGCGGTCACATTCTGGTGCTGGAAATTAACAATAGCTCCAAACGTTGAATCTGAATTGCAATCGAAGGTTTGTACAGAAATATCAAATATGTTGCATTTAATTCCACCGCAATCATCAGGGTTTGCATAAATAAAAGTAGCACAGCAATCAGGAGCACCTAAAGCACAAACTTCAAGCACGGTAGCCTGTCCGCCGGCTAATGGGAATTCTGGAATATGGATGATATCCGGATCTACAAAAAAAGTACCAATCAAAAGGCTGTTAGCATAAATAAGCACAGAATCCGAAGGCAGATTATTCCACCAAAAATCAACATCCAAAGCATACGTAAACTCAGATGCACATTCACCTGGTACAGCAATGAGTTCATACACATGACAGGTCCCACCGCCTGTACAATCCGGTGTAACAAACGCATCTTCACCACAACATTCAGGTGACCCTATCGCACATACCTGAATGGTAACAGAATTGCCCGGTGTGGAATGAAATGAATTGATCACAATATGTCCATCGTTTACGAAGAAATTTCCGATCAATTCATCATTTGCGGTAATACTCACAGAATCACCCGGCAGCTCATGGGATAGAAAATCCACGAACAGGATGTAAGTGGTATCCGTAATGCAGTCGCCAATATGTACCTGCACGTCCGAAATATGACATTCATCCGGCCCTTTGCAATGAGGTGTGTCAAATGTGAAATCATCGCAACAACCGGGATCGCCTACTCCACAAACCTCAATCAATGTCACCGACGTATGAAAGACAGGGAAATGATCAAAAACAATATGTCCTCCCTGTAAGTGGAAAGTGCCCATATTATTTCCATTAGCTGTGATCGCTACTGAATCCACAATCAGATGATCAAAAAGAAAATCAAGCACTAGCTCATAGGTTGAATCCTCCTGACAGCTACCTGCAATCGCAACGAGATTATGAATATTGCAAGGTTCTGTCCCCGTGCAATCCGGTGTTACAAATGAATATGTATCACAACAATTTGGTTCATTGAAAGAACATACCGTGATAATAGTCAGGGAATCCGTATAAACCGGAAAATCAGGTATGACAATATGATGATCAGGTTCGAATATCGTATCGAATAAAATACCATTTGCAAAAACAGTGAATGAATCACTGATTAAATTTTCAGTCAGGTATTCGATCACCAACTCATACGTAGTATCAGATGAACATGGTCCGGGCGATGCGACAAGTCCTGAAACTTCACAATCATCAGGCGTACAGTCAGGAGTTGTAAACGTATATGTATCACAACAATTCGTATTGCCTACAGCACAAACGGTGAGTGTGGTAATAGCATCTTCATATTGAGGGAAACCTATGATCCGGATAAAATTGGGTTGAACTAAAAATGTTCCAAAGGAATTGCCATTAGCAGAAATATTCACCGAATCCACAAGTAAATTTGCATGATTGAAAGAGATATCAAGTACGTAAGAGTCACCTGAATTGCAATTGCCGATAGCAGCCGTAAGATCATAAATGCTGCACTGCGGCCCTTCACAATTTATCAATTGGATAGGTAGGCTTGCGCAACAATCGTCTTCTGAGTGACCACATATGGTCAATATCGATGTGCTGGTTCCTTCCGGAACATTTGAAACTACAAAAGGTACAGAGGCTACGTCAAAGGTTCCCAGGAAAATTCCATCAACGGAAACATCCACAGCATTGTCTAAAAGATTTGCATTAAAAAATTCAACTGATATTGCAAATGTTGTATCTGAAGTACAACCTAATGTTTCAGCAGAGATGTCAAATATAGAACACTGACAATCCGGTGCGGTGAATGTAAGTGAGGTGCAGCAATTGCTATTATTCAGATCACATACCTGGATCATATCGCTGCCATCACCTTCAGAAGGAAATTCCAATATCGTCAATGGTAAATCTGTATAATCATATGTATCATAATAATCGCCATTCACAAAAAGATCGAAACCAGTACCTAAAGTTCCGGTATGTATAAAATCGACATGAAGGATATAGGCATTGTTTGCTGTGCATTCACCCGTCTCTGCCTGCAGATCAGATAATTCGCATATTGTATTACAGGCAAGTGTTCCGATTTCTGTAGCATCGAAACAAAATTCATTTCCGATATCGGTGACTACAAATTCAAAAAACTGGCTGACCTCTCCATCGAAAGGACCCAGGAGCAGAGGCACCTGGCTGTACAGGTAATTTCCAAATGAAGTACCATTTCCAGTTATGTTAAAGCCCTCGGATGAAGTATTCTGAAAATCAAAATCAATGGAAATTAAAAAATTACCATCCTGATCACATGGAAAAGGATTCGCTTCCAGGTTATAAATGATGCATCCGGCACATAGCAAAGCTTCGTATGCTTCTGTCACACAACAACCCTGATTCTCATTATCACACACGGTAACCTGGTCTACGAAATCTCCCGAGCCAACAAAGGCTGGCAACGTATAAGGCAGGTCGGCATAATTATAGGTCCCATAATAGAAGTTATCCGAAAAGACAGAATAACCTTGTTGGCCCTTTCCTTCGATATCCAAATCCAGGAGAAGCTCATAGGCATTATTTCCATTGCACAAGGTTGGAGTGGCGTCAAAGTTGAGAATATTACACGGAGGAGGACAATGGTAAATGCCGAGTAAATAATCTTTCGTGCATGAAGGCAATGCTTTGTCCTGAATGATAAAATTCCAATTGATATTGCTATTGCCATTCAATGGTCCTAGGACAACCGGTAATTCATTGTACGCAAATACACCGTAATTCAATGTATTTCCGTGTACCGTGAAGCTATCTGAAGCAGGATGAGCGACATCGAAATCGAGATGCACAACGAAATTCCCTGAAAGACATTCGGGATCTGCAACGAGATTATATATTTCACAATTATTTGGATTGCAATCAATAGCAGGCACAGTGAAAAATTCGCAGCATGTAGGATTGCTTTTATCACAGATCTTGACGGTGATAGGCGCGGCTCCATTTATTGTGAAATTGAGTATGTCATAAGGTAGGCTAGCATACAAAGCGGAGGTTAAATACTGGCCATTTGAATAATAAATATCGAATGCTGCACCGGCAGTATTTGCATGATCAAAATCGATAGTGACTGCAGCAACGTTGGTGGTCACGCAACTAATCTTATGCATAGTGAAATGACTGAAATCGCAAATGGGTCCACAGTCGGCAGCCGTAATTTTTACAAAGCTCTGGCATCCGGGATTATCAACATCCCAGGCGATAAACTCATACGATGATTCATTATCCCCAAGCAATGGCCCAACGGTAACAGGAAGATCGGAGTACAGGAATGTACCATAGATCACCCCATTTCCAGCTAGTGTGAAACCCTGGCTTGTCGGGTTGTTCACCTGGAGGTTGACAGAAACCATAAATTTCAGGGCATTGCACGCAAGCGGAGTGGCCGTTATCTGGGTTATCTGGCAGGGCTGACTAAAGCCCAAAACAGGTAAAAAAAGGAGGGTAATGAAGACAGAACGTATCGTTTTGATCATATTTATCATCTTTAATGCTGTGCAAAACTAGGGAAAATGCAGTAAGATCTTTGCATATTTGAAGATACAGATATCTTTAGGATTGTTGCTATTAAACATAAATCAATTTCCTAATATGAAAGCCATGATGCTGTGGAATACAGGCCAGCCGCTGGGATTGGCTGAGCTGGAACTTACCCTGCCTTCCATTGGGGATGTATATGTTCTGCTTAAAGCAGCAGCCCTCAATAAGCGTGACTACTGGATTACCCAGGGGAAATATCCGGGTCTTGTTTTTCCCCTGATCCTGGGTAGTGACGGGGCCGGGTTGATTGATGACAGGGAGGTTTTGATAGATCCAGGCATAAACTGGGGTGACAGTAATCGCCATTTTGGACCAGGGTTTAAAATCATCGGGATGCCTGATAACGGCACATTAGCCGAATATGTGAAGGCTCCGGAAGTTAATCTATATGACAAACCAGGACATTTGTCCTGGACTGAAGCTGCAGCGTTACCGGTTGCCGGTGTGACAGCTTACCGGGCAATGATGACGAGGGGGAAAGCACAACCCGGAGAACGAATGCTGGTGACAGGGATAGGAGGTGGTGTGGCTACAATGGCGTTGTTATTCGGTGTGGCATTAGGGATTGAAACCTGGGTAACTTCTTCATCCGATCAGAAAATTGAATTGGCGATACAGCATGGTGCCAAAGGAGGCATCAATTACACCACGGACAATTGGGATAAAAATTTGGCCCGGCTCGCCAATGGTAAATTTGATATCGTGATCGATGGCGCCGGTAGTCCATCTTTTTCGAAGCTTCTTTCGCTGATGGATTCATGTGGAAGAATGGTAATCTATGGTGGAACAGGCGGTACTATAAACGATCTCAGTCCTCAGCGCATATTCTGGAAGCATCTTGATATCATGGGCTCCACAATGGGATCACCGGATGATTTCCGGCATATGGTGGATTTAGTGAATGAGCATAAAATCAAACCCATCATCAGTCATACTTTTCCACTTGAAGAAGCGAATGAAGCGATTGCCTTAGTGGGCAGGGGAGAGCAATTTGGAAAAGTCTGCATCACAATACCATGACAAGCATTGGTCTCTTGTCCGATACACATGGTTTTCTGGATGAATCCCTTAAGCTCATGCTTGACAATTGTGATGAGATCTGGCATGCCGGTGATTTCGGAACGATGGATGTGTATCAACAGCTCATGCAGCTGAATAAACCTTTAAGAGGTGTTTACGGAAATATAGATAACCAGGAATTACGTGCACTTCTTCCACTCAATCAATGCTGGCAGGTTGAAGAGCTAAAAATATTCATGACACACATCGGTGGATATCCAGGCAGATATGATGCACGTGTAAAAAATATATTAACTGAACAACAACCTGGTATCTATGTATGTGGTCATTCGCATTTTCTTAAAGTGATCTATGATAAAACTTTTAAACTACTTCATCTCAATCCCGGTGCATGTGGGAAAGAAGGATTTCATAAAATACGGACAGCATTAAAATTTTCAATTGATGGGGATAAGATTAAGGATATGGGGGTGATTGAATTGAATTAATCTATTGCCTGAATCAAATCTTCCAATATATCCTCCGCATTTTCAATCCCAACCGAAATCCTGATGAGGCCATCTGATATCCCTGCTTTTTTTCTGATTTCCGGATCTACTTTAAGATGTGAGGATGATGCCGGATGTAAAATCAATGTATCAACATCTCCAAGTGTTGGAGCAAGTGAACAAAACTTTAATTTATTCAATGCAGATAGTGCATCCTGAATGCCACCATTCAATTCGAAGCTCATCATACCTCCAAACGCTTTCATTTGTTTTTTGGCAATGAGATGATGAGGATGAGAAGTCAATCCCGGGTAATTGACTTTTGCGATTTTGGGATGTTCTTCAAGCTTCTGTGCAATGAAGAGAGCATTGGATGAATGCTTGTCCGTACGAAGAGGAAGGGTCTTCATCCCCTGGTAAACCAGCCATGCTTCGAATGGACTGCAATTGGAACCTACCAGTTTCACGTGATTCCATAATTTATCGCGAAATAAATCAGGATCCTGTCCGATGACCACACCTGCTATTCCATTGCCATGGCCATTGAGATATTTTGTTGTAGAGTGCATCACAAAGTGGATACCATGCTTCAACGGTTGTTGGAGATAGGGTGTAGCAAATGTATTGTCGATAGCTGACCATCTTTGATACTGATTTACAACAGCAGCTAATGCTTGTATGTCAATGCAGGCAAGAGTTGGATTCGCTGGTGTTTCGAGGTATACCAGACGAATAGTTGGATCTTTGGAAAGCAAAGTTCCAACAAGATCAGTATCGGAAAGATCTGCATACAAAACTTCAATCCCTCTTTTTGAAACGATCTTTTGCAATAGCTCTGTTGTGCCGCCATAAATATTTGGTTGCGTTAATATTTTGTCACCGATCTGCAATAATCCTCCTGCAAGAACTTCGACAGCCGCCATTCCGGAATTTGTCATTAAGCCTTGCGTCTCTTTGTTCATGCCATACCCTTCAAGTGCTGCGATTTTTGCAGCAGTCGCGTCAACTGTTGGATTTCCATAGCGGCTGTAGGTATGACCTATTTCTTCTTTTGCAAAAATCCTGATACCTTGCTCGATATCATCAAAGTCGAATGATGAAGTGGCATAGATAGGTAGTATGTGAGGTGTTGTGGTCCGGGGATCGGGCCATTCACGGGCCGCAAGAGATTCGAATTTCATAAAGTTTTGGCTGAATAATATAGTTAATTTATAAAGTCCCTGACAACATCTTCAAATCTTTAATAATTGAATGTTGGACAGTAAAGAAAAGAAATAATAAAAAAAAACTCCGGAGTATAACCCCGGAGTTTTTTGCTCAATCTTTAATTAAGCTTTTTTTATTCATGATTAGTTATCGAGCTACAATGAATGGAACTGACCGCTGACCATCAGGTGTTTCTACCTGAAGCATATAGTTGCCTGCAGCAAAAGAGCTGACATTGATAAGTTCAATATGATTTGTAATTGTATTTGAAATTGTTTTTGAATAGACCTGCTGACCGAGATAATTGAGCAATCTCAGTTGCACATCCCTGTAAGGTTTCTCGAATGCCATCTTCACCTGGATTTCATCGGAAACCGGGTTTGGATAAGTTGAAATTAGATTGATAGATGATAATGGATCTTTAGTATTCACAGTAGGATCAACCTGAATTCGGACAACCGGTACGATATCAAATCCAAATGTGTTTGTCACCGCATAATCGATTTCAGCAACATTTCCATCCATAGGAATTCCAAGCACAGAAGCATAAAATCTTCTATCTGTAAGTCCATTTACAAAAGCAGAATCAAAAGCCAGGTTTGTACCAGAGAAATCTCTTGAATCATTTCCTAACATTGTAAACAGTGGATCATTCACGGCTGCCTGCCATTCAATGACTGCCATGTAACCAAAATCTGCCTTCATCGTGACGGGAACACCAGGATCGTTAAAATTTTCAATAGGTGTAGTAATGATCGCCGGGTTGCCTTCCGTTCCGGTGAATGTATATGGAACAACACTTAGATATCTTCTTTCGCTTGAAGAGGAAACTTCATCTCCGTTTGTATCAGTCCACTGTAAAAGAAGAACGTTTACTGTCAAGCCAGCCATTTCAGTAGCATTATTAACACCCCATACTATATTACTGGCATCAGCGTCTGCAACAGGTTGGAAAAAATTGCCATAGACCCAGGATTGAGGAGCTCCGGCAGTCCAATTGGAAGCAGCTGGGGCAATAGGTCTTGTTGATCCATCTTCAAGGGCAAATTCAAATCCTCCAACGGTAAAATCATAGGTAATTGAATTGTCAGTAGAGTCAAAATCAGCAAGATCCTGTGAAAGAGTGTAGGTTCCTACATAATCAGAGATTGCAATTGTAGGAGGGGCACTTGGGACGTCCACTAATTCATTGAAGATTTTATTTTGTGCGATTGAGTCCGGAGCAAGGGTGCCATATGACAGGTTCTCATCATAGATTACATTTCCAGATGTTTCTTCTACTTTAAGATTTAAAGTGACATTTGTTTGATCACAAGCTCCAGCATTATGTATATCAGCAAGTGCTGGATAAGGGAATACCTGGTTGGCAGGAATAGCTACCCATGGGGCCCTGGAGAAAAATGCAGGTGTGCCTTTTTGTCCTCCGGCAGTTGTATTTGAACATTCTGTTTCAACGACTTTAAAATCATCTACAATCCAGAAATAATAATGTGCCAGGTATGTTAATTTAAACTGGATCGAATCAGCCTCATTCGCTCCGGGTAAAAAGAGCCTGATTTTGTTATTTGTAGGTGTTGCATTTGCAACTAGTTCTGCATTGATTTCCTCATCAGTCCATGCACTCCAATTAGCATCACCCGTAAGTTTATTTCTATAAGATACTGTGAATTCGGCTCGCAATTCTCTGACGATCTGATTAAAAACGACCGAGATACCAGCAACATTCCAGTCTCCCATGTAGATGGCAGGTGACTGAAGCACATACGTAGCAGGAATATCAGTCGCTCCATTAGGGTCAGTGGAAGTAGGCACTGATCCCGATGCAGAAACACCGGTTCCAGCATTGTCATTAAAATCGGAATTAACTCCTACGGCACCATCACAAAATGATTCTGATGGAATGGTAGTAGCAGGGGTAAAAGCACTTGCCTGGATACCTCCGTTAGGAAGATAATCCCACACTGCATTAATGCTTGAATCCGGAACAAGGGCACACTCTCCAAAAGTAGTCCAGCCTCTTGAAAATGGATCCGAATCAAATTTATCAACGTATAAAACATTGTCAACCGGGTAAGGGGCATTAAAAACACCTACCCTGAATGTTCCTTCTGTAGTAGCATCAGCTCCTGACGACCATACCCTTATAGTATAAGTATGGTTAGGTAACATACATCTCGCTGAAAGTTCGATCTTATTGTCTTCAACCGTATAAGCATTCAAACAAACGATTGGAGTTTCTGCAGCCCCACAACTTGCATAAAGAGCTACTCCAACTGCAGGAACATCTGTCGAAGGTCCATCACCAAAATAAACACGGATCACAGCGGCACCATTAGGAAGAACAGCCGGAGTTGTGAATTTATACCATGTATCATCAGTGTAAAATGTTGTAGAGCAAACGCTACTTGGAGTAGCTGAGGCAGTAGCACCTCTTGAATCGCCGTTTGTCTTAACCACAGTTGCTTCACTGTCAGAGAATACCACATTTAATGCACCCGAACAATTGTCATTTGCAGGCTGAGCCCATACAGAAGCACTCCATGACATGAGCACGATTAGTAGACTTGTAATACGTAGAGTTATTTTCATCATTTTCAGATTTAAGTTAGAATGTTTAAGACGTGTAATGTATAGTTGTTTTGTTGGGATTCAGCTTTATTCGAGGGGAATTATGCTCAAAAATATAAAAATTTGACACTTGAGGTAAAACTGAATAGAATAATGTAATTCTGAAGACATTTGTTTATGATACCCATTTAAGTATTTCTGCGGTATCCAGCGCCACCACGCCCGAGTGAGAACACACATATGCGCCTGTCAGATTGGCCAATTCGCCACTTTTTTCAAGCTTCAGGCCACTCATCAATCCCAAGGCAAGGGAACATATCACCGCATCACCTGCACCACATACATCCACCACATCTGCAGCCCTGTCAGGCCGGATATGAGATTCCTGGTGCTTATCCTGCAGGAATATGCCATTACCTCCTAAAGTAATAGCTACGGTTTGAATATGCCGGGTGGTTCGCCAGTTTTCAGCCAGTTCAGATAGGTCTGTGGAAATGAGCGTCTTTTGGGCAGCATGACTGGCTTCACGGAGATTTGGTTTAAACAAGTCAGCTCCCTGATATTCAGAAAAGTTATGCTCTTTTGGATCGATGGCAAGAAATACGTTGTTTTCCCTGCAATATTTTTCGATTGTGTCTATTATCGCTTGAGTAAGCATTCCTTTATTATAATCCTGCAATATGACCAGGTCCGGTTGTATTTCTTCCATAAAAGCCATAAGATCATGAATTACTCTTTCTTCTTCATCACCTTGCAGATAAGTTGAAGATTCTTCATCAATCCTCAACAAGTGGTGAGAAGAAGCCACCACCCTGGTCTTTATTGTGGTAGGGCGGTTAATGCATGGGATTAGCTTATGCTCTATTTTGCGGCTTTCTAACAGTGTTTTCAACAGGTTTGCATTTTCATCGTGACCGATTAATCCTGCAAGAGAGGTCTTGCAACCCCATGAAGCAAGATTTAAAGCCACATTTGCAGATCCTCCGGCTTTAAGTTCTGTTCGTTGATGAGTAAGGATCGGAACAGGCGCTTCAGGAGAGATCCTTTCTACCGTTCCATAAATATACCGGTCCAGCATGGCATCCCCGATAACCATCGCCTTCAGGTTTTTTGCTTTTGCAAGGACGTGCAGAAGATCTTCTTTGGTTATCATGCTTTATGCGATGTAAGGTATTGATTTAAGAATGTAATCAGATACGATGGATGTAGCTCCTGCATTATCGATTAAATATTGCCTGCATTTCTGGCCTGCAAGTTCTGCTATTCCCGGTTTTCGCAATTCATTTACGATTGATATAAGTTCCTGTGCCGAATGTACAGACCATGCACCGTTCTTTCCGACCATATCGACAGCTTCAGGAAATTTTTGAAAATGAGGTCCGAAGATTACTGGTTTGCCGTGAGCCATAGGTTCTAATGTATTATGTATCCCTTTCCCAAAACCGCCTCCTACATAAGCAATTTTTCCAAGGGAATACAGAACAGATAATGATCCCACGTGATCAACGACCACAATTTTTACATCCTGATGATGCGATGACAATGCAGATAACCTGATCGCAGCATCTCCGGATCTCTTTATAATCCGGTTAATATTATCATTAGAAACATCATGAGGAGCGATAATTGCTTTCAGATCAAGTTTTTGAATGACTTCCAATAATAATTCTTCATCAGGTTGCCACGTGCTTCCTGCTACAAGGTCATAGCTTCCTGAAGCAGCAAGTGTTTCAGGAATACGCTTTTGTACTTCCAATGGCAATTTCAGGCTTCGATCAATCCTTGTATCTCCTGCAACCTGAATATTTGTAAAACCTGAATTTTTAAATTCCTCCAGATGCATTGCACGCTGTAGAAAAATAACTTTGAATTTTTTTAATAATGATTTTGTCAATGGATTTGACCACGATTGAAACCTTCGTCCGGGAATCCAGTTAGCTGAAATCAATATCGCAGGTATCCGCATTTTATCTAATGTTTTCAGATACCCGGGCCACAGATCGTATTTTACAAAAACAGCGAGATCAGGTTGAACTGCTTCAAGCCATGTAGAAGCATTGCCAGGCAGATCAGCCGGCAGATAATAGACAGATGCAAAAGAATAATCCCGTTTCAGTTCATATCCGCTGGGTGAAAAAAAACTTAGTATGATCTCCGTACCGGGACGGACATCCTTAATGAATTCAATCACAGGTCGTGCCTGTTCGAATTCGCCAAGACTTGATACATGGAACCAGATCCTGTATTCTGATTTTTGAGGTAGTTGATTTAATTTATGTAACCAGTTATCACGGCCACGAATCCATTGCCTGGATTTAGGATTCCATATCGTGGAGATACGAATGCCCAAAACAACACCGTATACGCTCAGGTAATAAATTGGCCACATAAAGAGCATCAATAATAGATGTGGTCCGCCTTATCAGTTTTGCTGATCGAAACGATATAGGATATGGTGAGGCCGGCTAGGATATCCGTCCTTTTTTTGTCGAGGTAAGCACCTGTGAGGTTATCATAATCTCTCCTTGAGGATGTCTGTCCACCATACACATCACCCATGATATTGAAATGAAAATTGTTGTTTGGGTTTTCATATTGATAACCGAGTGAAAGATGGAGTGCAGGTCCGTTTGTAAGACGGTCGTAGCCTTTCAGGTATTGATTGTCCAATGCAGGGATATTATTGAAATTATCCTGCACCCTGATCTTATGCTGGAGTAGCCCGATCCCGATCAGGGCCCGGATACCTGTAAGATTATTTTCAACTTTCGTGGTCTTAAAGATTTTTCCGGCATCAAGGCCTGCATAAAATCCTCTTTCTTTAAGGCCTATATCACCGGCCTCTCCTTGTATGCCCAGGATCAGGCCGTCAAAAGTTTTGAGATTTGCCAGGATGTCCTCTTTTACTGTACTTCCAAAAAAGAAAATCCCTTCCACACCGAAAAAGGTTGTGCGGGATAAGCTGGCATATTGAACACTAATCCCAAGGTTACTATTTCCTCCAAATCGCGTCTTCATATCCGCCATCGGTGCCTGAAATCCGTATTTAAACTCAAGTAACTTAACACTGGTATTTTCCTGGCCATACGCTAAAGAAGCCATGATCACCAGCAAGATGAAGGTCAGGAGCCTCTTAAAACCTATTTCTAGTATCTTTGTACCACTCATAAAAGCATAAATCACAAATAAAGGTATTGAAAAGGGTATTAATTACCGGCGCGGCCGGATTTATTGGGTCGCATCTTTGTGATCGGTTTTTAAAAGAAGGCTATCACGTCACCGGCATGGACAACCTTCTTACAGGTGCGTTGAAGAACATCGAGCACCTCTTTCCTGATGCCAGGTTCGACTTTTATCATCATGATGTGACAAAGTACGTCCATGTTCCCGGCGATCTGGATTATATCCTGCACTTTGCTTCTCCTGCAAGCCCTATTGATTATCTAAAGATGCCTATCCAGACCCTAAAGGTTGGTTCCTTGGGAACACATAATCTCCTCGGGCTTGCGAAATCAAAGTCATCTCGTATTCTAATAGCTTCTACATCAGAAGTTTATGGAGATCCTTTAGTTCATCCGCAGAAAGAAGATTATTGGGGTAATGTCAATCCAATAGGCCCAAGAGGGGTATACGATGAATCAAAACGCTTTATGGAAGCGATCACGATGGGGTATCACAGGTTCCACGGATTGGAAGCTCGGATTGTAAGAATATTTAACACCTATGGACCCAGGATGAGGATTGAGGATGGAAGGGCATTACCTGCCTTTATGGCACAGGCTTTGAGAGGTGAAGGGTTAACTATATATGGTGACGGAAGTCAGACCCGTTCATTCTGTTATGTTGATGACCTGGTGGAAGGAATTTACAGGTTGCTGCTCAGTGATTATTCACTACCTGTAAATATTGGAAACCCGGACGAAATAACCATTATGCAATTGGCCAAAGAGATCATTGAGCTGGTAGGTAATCCGGAGGCATATATAGATTACAGGGAGTTGCCGGAGGATGATCCTAAAGTCAGACAACCTGATATAACACTGGCTAAACGTTTGCTGGGTTGGGAGCCTAAAGTTGTGAGATCAGAAGGACTTGTTCATACGTTAGAATACTTCCGGAAAGCCCTCAACAAATGATGAACACGTTTTTTTTAAAAGGTAGACATGCACAGCACAAGTTTGAAACACATAACTTTTTTTATTCTCTTCCTGTTACTGGGGGCTTTTTACAGTCCTGTACATGCTCAGATCACCCCGGAGCAAGCAAGTCAATTATTATCTGAACGAGGCGTTAACGAAGATACACTAAGAGCAAGGTTGATCAAAAAAGGATATGATCCTGATCAGTTACAACCTGATCAGTTGGCAGAGTTTCAGGCAGTAGTAGTTGAGACTATAGAAGAAATTGAGGAAGATGAGCAGAAATCGCAGATTGCAGTTAAAACGCTAAACCCGGATGTCAACCCAACACAACCAACGCAAAAAGAAACAACCACTCCTGTAAAACCTGATGTGCCAATCCCGCCAACTCAGCCTGTTCAGAATAATAAGATGCCTATCTACGGACAGGAAATATTCAGAAACAATTCGATAGCAGTCTATCAAAAAGCTGATGAGCTATCTCCAACAGATGATTACATTCTTGGCGTAGGTGATAAATTAGGGATTATTGGATTTGGCAAATCGCAATTTGACCAGATACTTGATATTGGAACGGATGGATTTGTGAGACCTAGTTTAGGAGGCACCCCGCTTCCCCGTATTCTTCTGAAAGGATTAAGATATGGCGATGCTAAAGAATTACTCTACCAGCGCTACCGTCAATATAATCTCATCGATCGCGGAGAATTCCAGGTAACCTTAAACAAGCCACGCAACATTTCAGTGAATGTGCTCGGTGAAGCAGTGACTACCGGAACATTTACCCTTCCTGCATTTAATACTGCATTCAATGTGCTGAGTGCTGCAGGTGGACCTACGGATATAGGCTCTGTACGACGTATCAAAGTCATCAGTGGAAGTGATGTACGCATACTTGATGTATATGAATTCATGAATGATCCGGGTATTGCAAAAAATTTCTTCCTTCAAAACAATGATTTTATTCATGTGCCTGTTGCTGAAAAAGTCGTAGAGATCAATGGTGCAGTGACAAGACCTATGGCATATGAGTTGTTGGAAAAAGAGAACCTGAGCCAGCTCTTGAAATTTGCAGGCGGAGTAAAACCAAACGGATATTTATCCGATGTAAAAGTGACAAGGTATCTTGAAGACAAGCAGATCATCACGAATATTAATTTCAGGGAGCTGGCTGCTACAGGTGGTGATTACATACTCTACAATGGGGATAAAGTTGAAATCAAAACGATTGAAGATAATGCGCTGAACTTTGTCAATATTTCCGGTGCTGTTTACTTCCAGGGTCAGTATGAAAGAAAGCCCGGAATGAAAGTTTCAGATCTGTTGAATCAAAGCAGGCTGAAACCGGAAGCAAGACTCGACTATGCCTATCTCCTCAAATTTCAACCGGATAGTACATATCGCTATGAAAGGATAAATCTTCAATCTGTGATTGATAATCCCGCTTCAGCTGAAAATGTTGAACTTGGCAATGGTGATCAGTTGCAGGTGATGACATTGAAATCATATGTTTTTCAAAATAGTTTCTCCATCGAGGGCGCTGTCAAAAACCCGGATACATTTGTCATTACCCCTGATGGTAATGTAATGCTTGAAGATGCTATTTTGCTCGCGGGTGGATTAATGATCGATGCAGAAGATCATGGCTATATCATCAGGCAGGATCCGACAGAGCCCAAAAGATCAGAATATATTCCGATCAATATCAGGGACGCCTTCAATGCACCAGCGTCAGCTTCTAATCTTGTAATTAAAGCAGGCGACCGGATAAGGGTTTTTGGGAAAAGCGAAAGAAGAGACGATCTCACTGTATCTATATTCGGGGCAGTCAGGAATCCGGGAACATTTGCATACGGTCCCGGGATGAATCTGGCTGATCTGGTAAACCTTGCCGGTGGATTCACCTATGGTGCAGACCACGATCGCATAGATATTTCCAGATCAGAACTAGGTAATGGTACAGAAGTAAAAATTACGCAATACACTACCCAATTGCCAGCTGATTTCGGATTAAATATAGCTGTGAATAACAGTCTTCCATTACAACCATTTGATAACGTATATATCAGGAACATTCCTGAGTTTGAATCACAACCCACAGTGCTATTAACTGGTGAAGTGAGGTATCCCGGGACATATCCGATCCTCAGGGACAAAGAAAGAATCTCAGACCTGATCGCACGAGCAGGAGGTTTGTCCGGAGAAGCATTTCCGGATGGAGCGAAAATGTTCAGGCAAGGGGATTCTACAGGCCTGGTCGTCATCAACCTGCAGGAAATCCTTCAGAATCAAAATATTCCTTCAAATGTTATCCTGCTTTCAGGGGATATCATTGAGGTACCGAAGAGTCGTGACCTTGTCACCATAGGTGGGCTTGTCAATCTTGATGAAGCTTATTCTGAAGGTTTTCTTACCGGCGAAAAAAGAATATCCGTTGCATTCCGGGGTGAAAAAAGTGCAAAATATTACATTGATAATTTTGCTGCAGGCATAAGTAAAAAAGGTTCGCTTAAACAAATCAAAGTTCAATATGCTGCAGGTGGTGTTGAGAAAACAAAACAATTTCTTTTTTTCAATCACTACCCAAAGGTCAAAAGAGGATCACTGATCACTGTGGGTCCTAAAGATGTCCCGCCTCCATCACAAAAAACGGATAAGCATGTAGATTGGGAGACGGTATTTAAAGACACCCTCACACAGGTAACTGCTGTACTTACGCTGATTATTTTAGTTGATCAATTAGGGAAATAATTAATTTTCCTTCATCTCTTATGGTTAAGATCCGCAATCTGGAATTAGGAGAGTTTCCCTTGTTACTTGCACCGATGGAAGATGTGAGTGATCCTCCTTTTCGCGTGCTGTGCAAAGAATTTGGTGCAGATTTATTATTCACTGAATTTATCAGCAGTGAAGGATTAATACGCGACGCCATAAAAAGCAAAAAAAAATTAGAGTTCTACGAACGAGAGCGTCCCATAGGCATTCAGATATTTGGTGGTGATGAAGATGCGATGGCGATGAGTGCAAAAATAGTAGACGCTGTCCAGCCTGATCTGGTGGATATCAATTTCGGATGCCCTGTCAAAAAAGTTGTTTGCAAAGGTGCCGGTGCTGCAGTTTTGAAAGATATCGACCTGATGGTGAGGCTGACCAAAGCAGTTGTAAAATCAACACACCTTCCTGTAACGGTGAAAACAAGATTAGGCTGGGATGATAACTCAATCAATATCATGGAAGTGGCGGAGCGATTGCAGGATGTTGGAATTGAAGCATTGTCCATACATGGCCGGACACGGGCACAACTTTATAAAGGCGAGGCTGACTGGACGATGATTGAAAAAGTAAAAAATAATTCTTCGATCAAAATACCCATATTTGGAAACGGTGACATTGATTCACCTCAGAAAGCGCAGCTCTACCGGAACCGGTATGGTGTCGACGGCATCATGATAGGCAGGGCAAGCATAGGGTATCCATGGATCTTCAGAGAGATCAAACATTTTTTTGCAACAGGCGAAGTCCTTGCACCTCCATCTCTACATGAACGTGTGAATGCTGCAAGAACCCATTTGCAACATTCCATCGAATGGAAAGGAGAAAGATTGGGTGTAATGGAGATGAAGAGACATTACACGAATTATTTCAGAGCACTTGAAGGCATCAAACACTACCGCTCACGCCTGGTGACCGAATCAGAGCCGGCCATATTATTTGATATCCTAAATGATATCGAAAATCATTATTCCCCGGAACTTTTGGAGATTGATTGAATAAGGGAATAGATATGAAATTAACCATAACATCAGAAGAAAAGTATCTCTTTGATATAGTCAGGGATGTAGCAGATCAGTTACACCAGGAGGTTTATGTAGTTGGTGGTTTTGTGAGGGACCGGATTATGGGGCATGTATCTAAAGACATTGATTTTGTCACCGTAGGAGATGGCACTTTATTAGCAGAAAAAATCTGCAGTGCATTAGGTCCCGAAGCACATGGATTATCCATCTTTAAAAATTTTGGAACGGCCATGTTTCATTTCAGGGATATCGAACTTGAATTTGTAGGTGCGCGTAAAGAATCTTACACTCAAAACAGTCGTAAACCAGAAGTTGATCCTGGAACTCTTCACGAAGATCAGTTGAGGAGGGATTTTACCATCAATGCTTTAGCTCTTTCACTTCAGGGAGAAGATCCGTATAATGTCATAGATCCGTTCGGAGGAATTGCAGACATAGAAAATAAAAGGATCGTTACTCCGCTTGATCCTTTGCAGACTTTTTCTGATGATCCATTGAGGATAATGAGAGCCATACGATTTGCAACTCAATTTTCATTTACGATTGATCCTGTAACATTTGAGGCAATTTCTTCAATGCGCGACCGGTTAGAAATTGTTTCCATGGAAAGGATCACCACGGAATTGAACAGGATCATTTTATCACCTGTTCCATCGATAGGTTTCAGGCTCATGGAAAGGACAGGCCTGTTGGTACGAATATTTCCTGAGATGCAAGCGCTTAAAGGTGTTGATCAGATAGAAGGATATGGACATAAGGATAATTTTTATCATACGCTCCAGGTCCTGGATAACATTTCAAAGGTTACCGGTGATTTGTGGCTGAGGTGGGCTGCAATCCTTCATGATATTGCAAAGCCCCTGACAAAAAAATTCGAAGAAGGCCACGGCTGGACATTTCATGGACATGAGGGTATGGGTGCAGGCATGGTGCCGAGGATTTTCCGCCGCATGAAATTGCCGATGGATGAAAAAATGAAATATGTACAGCGATTAGTAAGACTGCATCTGCGTCCGATAGCGCTCGTCCAGGAAGAGATAACAGATGCAGCTGTTAGAAGACTATTATTTGAAGCAGGAGATGACCTGGAGGACCTGATGATCCTTTGTAAAGCAGATATCACTTCGAAAAATCCTGATCGGGTGGCCAGGTACCTTGGAAATTATGAAGTTGTGATGGATAGATTGAGGGATGTTGAAGAAAGGGATCATCTCCGCAACTGGCAACCACCTATTGATGGCCAGGTCATCATGGATACGTTCGGGATCAGACCCGGCAGAGAGGTGGGAGTGATAAAAGAAGCTATTCGTGAAGCGATCCTGGAAGGCGAACTTTCTAATGACTATGAAGAAGCCTATTCATTTATGCTTGCTGAAGGGAAGCGGTTGGGTCTCATCCCTGTGCAATCCTGAACTAATCTTTATTTTTATTCCTTACATAGGGGGTGGATATTTCTCCCTCCCTGTTCGTTTGTAGAGTATGACACTCATTACCAGACTCCGGATTTCCATATGGTGCCCGATGATGATCGTCGTGGTTTTTCAGCTTCATAGCCAGGACCGTAAGTTTAACATTATAGCTGATCACAAACCACCCGTGGACTTTTTCATGGAGCTAAGTAACCTCTCCGGTGTAAATATTATCTATAATGAAAATCTGCTGGAGAGCCTTTCTCCTATAACTATCCAGGTGAAAAATGCTACAGTCGAAGAAGTGATCCGTGAAGTGCTCAAAGGGACCCGGCTTAATTATCGTTTCGTGGAAAATCAGATCGTGCTTTACCAGGTCGATCCTCCAATACCCAGGTATTCTATCAACGGGGTAGTGACAGATTCCATTTCAGGAGAGCCTTTGATCTTTGCCTATGTATATGATGCCGTATCTGGTAAGACTACAACAACTAATAACTACGGATACTATAGTTTGAACCTGCCGTCAGGTCTGGTCAATATATTGATAGGCTATGCAGGGTATGCCCCCCAGCATAAAAATTTTATGCTTTCTGAAAATCACTATATACACTTCCGGCTTAAGCAAAGTGGATTGCTCCCGGAAGTGGTAGTACATGGTGACAAAGGGAATAAGTATGACTTATTGATTCCGTTGGCCGAGCGGATATCGATGGCTGATCTGCAAAGTAATATTCAATTGGGTGGAGCAAGTGATTTGTACCGCGTTGCTGATTTTATACCGGGTGTACATACGGGTACGGATGGGATAGGAGGTATACATGTGAGAGGCGGAGCGAATGATCAGAATCTTATACTAATGGATGGAGTCCCGGTGTATCATCCTAATCATTTGTTAGGCATAGTGTCTGTTTTCAATTATCAGGTATTACAACAGGCATCGATTTATAAAGCAAATTTCCCGAGCAGATTTAGCGGGAGATTGTCTTCTGTCATGGATGTTCGCACTCGCGAAGGTAATCTCAATAAATGGGGACTATCCGGTAATATAGGATTGTCAGAGGCCGGAATGATGGTTGAAGGCCCTATTGTAAAAGAAAAGATCAGTCTTCTTTTAAGCGGCAGGTTTTTTCTTCCGGGATTATTTGCAAAAGACATATCAAGGGATTTAAAAAGGAAAAACGGTCATGAAGGATTTGCGGATCTGGATTACATGGATTTTAATGGAAAGCTGAATTGGAAAATCAGCGAGAGGGATAGGATCTATATCAGCTCTTACCGGGGGAATGACAAATTTTCTGATACAACGTTTACGCTCACAGATGAAATTAACGTGGAAAACGGAATCAGGGTTGTCACAAGAGAAGGGTCGAATAAAAATCTCAACTGGTCCAATCAAACCGGTGTATTCCGTTGGAACCACATTCTCAATGAGAAGATATTTTCTAACCTGATTATTTCCACAAGTTCATTTGTTCTGCAGTCAATAGACCGAAACCAATACATGTATACTTATCCCGGTACTACTATTATTCCGTTATCCGGATTTGATACAAAAGAATTTAAATCTAGCATAAAAGATATAACAGCAAAAGTGGAGCTGGATATCAGACCGTCCACGGATCATCAATTGTCTACTGGCATTTACGCCATAGATTATACTTTTCTTCCAAAATCCATTACGCTCAATGAAGAAAGTAAAGTTGGAGATTTTTATTTGAGGGAAGGATTGCTCGATGACGCTTTATTTTCAAGCTTTAAAGTGAAAGCGCTTGAAAGTGGCGTTTATCTGGAAGATAAATGGGATATAAAAACCGGTATAAGTTTTACATCAGGTCTGCACATTTCAAGTTTTTTTGTTCAGGGTATTTATTACCTCGATCCTCAGTTACGGATCTCGTTTGATTATCAGCCTTCGCCTAAGATTGCTTTTAACCTGGGTTATAGCAGGATGGCTCAATATCTTCATATTCTTACATCCAGCAGTATTGGACTGCCAACAGATTTATGGGTGCCTACCACAAGCCGTGTCTCGCCCGCATTATCAGATCAGTATGCATTTTCAGCTCTATGGAAACCGGGAAATGATTTTACGGTTGATCTTTCGGCGTATTTAAAAAATATGCGCAGCCTCATTTCTTACCAGGAAGGGGCCAGCTTTCAATTAGAGGCAGGTCTGCTGGCATCGAGTATTGTTGATGCCGGAAATTGGGAATCCAAGATAACAGCAGGAGAGGGTGATGCATCAGGTATTGAACTTCAATTTATTTATGACCGGAAGAAATTGCAATTCACGTTGAATGGAACATGGTCAAAATCATTTCGAAGATTCGATGATATTAACAATGGACTTGCTTTTCCGGATCGATTCGACAGGCGATGGTCGGCAACATTCAGTGGTCAATACAAGATAAATGCAAAATTGTCTTGTGGCATAAACTTCCTGTACGGGAGCGGGATCGCCATTACACTCGCAGAAAGTAAGTTTTACAGCCCCGGCGAATTATTTCCTGAAATCGGAATAAACTACAGTTCACGAAATGGGTTCCCTTTGCCTTCTTATCACAGGCTGGATATTACATTGAATTATCAATTTGCAAATGAAGAAAAATTCAGTCATTCATTTATCCTTAACCTGTATAATGTGTATAACAGGGTAAATCCTTTTTATATCACTCTTGTGCAGGATCCTGTAAGTTTGGATTTTCAGTATAGACAGTTTTCGCTGTTCAGGTTTTTTCCTTCCCTTACCTACCGCTTTTCATTTCAATAGGTAGATTTATCAGGAAAGCCTGCTATTTTAATTGAAATATCAATGATTATACTTATATTTATTACGTGAAAACGGGACAAATAAAACTCTTTTGGATATGCATTGGCATTGTGCTGATGATGTCTGGTTGTGAGACTTCCGTAGATTTCCAGCCACATTTCAGTCCCAGGCTGACGATCATATCACAGATTACTTTAGATGGATGGTATGAAGGACAGCGGGTGTATGTCTATGCTTCCCAATCTCCGTCCGATTCAAGCCAGTTTTATACACCTGAAAATCTTGAGGTATTTATACAGGAAAAAGTTTCCGGTACAAGCATTCAATTATTTTCAACATTGAAGGATGGAAAGATATTTTTCAGGATTCCGGATGGATTTTTGGAAGCCAGATTTACTTATACCATTTCTGCCCATGCTCCCGGTTTTGAAGATGTACAGGCGACCACGACCATACCCAATCCAAGCACGATATCGGATCTCAGCATTAAAAAGATCAGCATAGTGCAGTCGCAATTGAATGAGGAAAAAACAAACATCAGGTACACACTGAATTTTAAGATCAACCACTATGAATCTAACCGTTATTATCATGTCGTCTTTTATAACGGATTTATAGGTTTACCTCAACCTGTTTACATTAATCCTGAACTTTCAGATTACCAGAATTTTATTCATCACCATGATTATGGTGTCCTTATCGATCGGGAAGATCTGACACCTGATCAGCTTTTGACTTTTAATTTCGTGGATTGGACCGTTATTGGGTACGACCTAAAAAATATTTTTGTTGAGTTGAGATCTGTTACTGAAGAATATTATAAATATCACAGTACACTCTCCAGGCAATTGAATGTCCGCCAGGATCCATTCTCAGAACCTGTCATTATCTATAATAACATCGCGGGTGGATACGGCAATTTCTCAGGTTTTGCCACAAGTATCATCTCATCTGACCTGCCCCAGTAAAGAATTCCAACTTTTTATTCTGTCATATGTAGGGGTGGACAAAGAAAATAGTGTCTTATACCTGACACATAATTGTTCTTTTTCTTTTTTAACAGATTAGGTGATGCCCAACAAACATGACATTTTAGAGAGTATTCCTTTTTTTAACGTCCTTGAAAAGGAAGAATTGGCGGCTCTGGCCCTACAGATGGAATACTGCACAGCCCAGAAATACAAGAATATCTATGCAGAAGGGGATCCGGCGGATTATTTCTACATCCTGGTAGAAGGGAGCGTGAAGATCGGAACCCACCACGAAGATGGCCGTGAAGTCATCAAGCAGGTACTCCATCCCCGGATGGTTTTCGGTGAAATGGCCCTTATCCAGCATCGGGTACCACATCACAATTTTGCATCGTCCCTTTCTTCTGTGACGACATATTATAAAATCGCTGTGGATCAATTCCGTAGGATTATGGATAAAAATCCTCAATTGACGATGAGTGTTATCTCGATGATCGGATACAAATTACTTCAGACTGAGAACCAACTGGAATCGCTCATCTTCAAAGATGCCAGGGGCAGGATCATTGACTTCATACTTGATAATGCTCAACAATCCGGTAGACAGGTTGGACTTGAAACGTTACTTAAACATTCGCTGACACAGCAAGACATTGCTAATTATACTGGTACAAGCCGTCAGACAGTGACTGCCGTGCTGAATGATCTAAGAAAAACGAATAAGATTTATTTTACCCGTAATAGTATTCTGATCAGAGACATCGCGGCCCTGGCATAAAAAACGGGTGAGCAGGATTTAGTTGGTTTGGTTAAAAAGTCCGGGCAGGTTTGATGAGAACACCTGCCCGGTTTCTTTTTTTAATTCAGACATGTTTGGCCCTCTGTAATGTTCCCGGCACTCTCCATTCTATCCCCCGATCAAAGAAAAAAAAATTTCTCTGTGGAATTTCAAATAAAAGTCTTTTGTTTGTCAGAGAATAATTTTACATATTACGCCCCAGAACGGAGTACGAACCACGCCGTCCTTTGTTTTTTTTGATAACACACCTATTAAGCATGGCTAATAAACCACGTATCGTAAAGGATTATGAAAAGCTGGATGAAAACATCCAGGAGCAGATCAAACTCATGTATCCCTACGGATTCGCCAAACACCTGATTCAATACAAGAATGCTGAAGGCAAATTTGTATCAGCACTCCCTTTTGAAACCGACGATCGGTACTACCTGGTCAGGATGACTCTCATCGAAGCCCGTCAGATCATCGAGGATGATGATGACTATGATGAAAGTGGAGAATTGAAAGAAAGTGTAAAAGAGGAGTACGAAGAGAAGTATGGTGACATGGATTACCTGACGATCACTGATGGCGAAGCCGATACCGGAACTGAAGAAGAAGAATAAGATTCATTTGAAACTTGTTCTTTTATTTTTCAGTCATTATCTCAACTCCGCTCCAGTCTGCTCCGACGCCCTTAACCATAAGGTCAGCTGCATGCCTGAAATATCTTTCTGCCGTGATATCGCCGGGATTGATAGTCAGCACTTTCTTCAAATGTCCTGCGGCAATAATAAAATCCCTTTCGAAATAACATCTTAATCCTTCATTGAAATCCGTGAGCGTTTGCTGTTTCAGCTCAATGATATTATCACGGTCGCCATTGAAACATTCATATACTTTGACTGCAGCCGTCCTTCCTTTCACCTGGACTGATCCCAGGTAACGATAATGATATGCGGACAGATCTTCAATCTTGGATAAAGTACTTTCACTCACCAGGATAGACGCATCGAACATTTTAGTCAGCCCTTCTATCCGTGATGCAGTCGTCACTTCATTACTGATCACGCCGGCATCATAGCGGTCGACATCACCTATCACACCCAGCATGATCAGGCCGGTATGAAGTCCAATGCCCACTTTAATCGGTTGCTGATTTGATTTTTCCCGTTCAATATTGTATTGCCTTACTGCCTGCTGCATCGAAATCATCGCCTTCAGCGCCTGGTCCGCATCTGCAAACAACGCCATGATGCCATCACCGGTAAACTGGTTGATAAAACCTCCATGCGCTTCAATACAGGGTGCAGTGTAACTCAGGTACTCATTGATAAATTTAAAGTTTTCTTCAGGTGACAATAATTCAGAAATGGTAGTGTACGATCTGATGTCCGTAAACATAATCGTCATCTCCCGCTGAATCTGATCGCCGAGCCTGATGCTCAGGATGGAATCATACCCTAAAGTGTTCAGGAACGGAAGTGGCACAAATTTCTGATACATTTTATTTGTTGCAGACATGTTTTCGTACAGCCTGGCGTTCTCGATAGAGATACCCAGCTGATAACTCAACAATTGCAATAACCTGATCCTGTCCTCTGTAAAGGCGTTGATAGAGAGATTGTTTTCCAGGTAAAGAATTCCTTTTAGGTCGGTATTAATGATCAGGGGCAATACCCAGATGGATTGAGCTTTTGAAGTTTCGAAATACTGATCCCGGTTGAAGACACGGTCTGCAGAAACGTCATTGATTAGCAGAGGTTCTTTTTTCCGGGTCACATAGTTTATGATGGACAAGGGTAGGATGTCAACTTCATTTTGAATTAGGAAAGATTCACTGCGGTACTCCTCGCCTAACGTGCCGATGATCTCAACTATAGTGCCTGATGGGTCAGGAGCTATCAGGGCTACCCGTGTCGCACCCGCACCTTCCATCACAACATCGATGATATGTCTTTTCAATTCATCCATGGATAAAAGCCCGGTGAATGCCTGCGAAGCTTTAAAGATGCTCATGAGATCCAATTGCTCTTTGTCAATCGATTCTGTAACACCTACATTGATTTCACTTTTTTCAATCACTGGTTGCTGGCTGATGATATCTGCATAGTATTGTTGCAGCTGTTTGACTTTAGCAAATGCACCCCATTGCGTATAGGCAATGATGGATTGCTTGATATGGTGCAGGGCATAGTGAGGCCGGCCTTCAATCACCCACAATGCAGCTGTCTTTTCATGTGCCACTGCAAGGTTGTTGACATATTTATATTTCTGTGCAGATTGTATGGTATCCTCAAAAAGCTGCAGGGCTTCTATCGTTTTCCCGGCGTGTTGTGCTTTCATGGCTTCCAGGAGCAGGTGCTTATGTTCGAAATTAGCCGGGTTGACCACTTTCAGCCTGCCGAGATAACCCATGAATGTATTGACGGATTCAGGGATGATGTATGTTTTATCCCGGATAGCCAAGTCCAGGTGAAGTATGCCGTGGAAAAACATGTATGTGCTGTAATGCGGAACAGCTGCAAAAATCGGGGCTACAAATTTCGCAGCATTGACGTCTGCTATCAGGGCCAATTCAAGCTTGCCCATGATCGTATAGGCCTGCATGGAATAGAGGTAAAGACATATCGGGCCGTATAGCTCATTTGTAGATCTGCAGATTTCAAGGAATTCATCAATCTCGAAACGCTTCGATCTGACTTCACTATTCGTCATCTCGGGATTCATGAGGTAATCAACACACATTTCAAGAGCGACCAGCGCATTGTGTGCCATGTGATGATTTATCTTGCGACCGAACGTAATACCGGATTCGAATTCCAGTGACAATTCCTGCAAGAGTTTTTCAGAAGTATAATAATGATTGAAATACTGATTCATCACCGCATAACCGCCGAAGATGAGCTCTCCGCTTTCCTGGCTTGATAAAATGGTTTCACGGTTATACTCATCTATATCGCGGATATGTTTGTAGTATGTGTAAACGTAATTGGCTACAATATTTCCTGTTCGCCCTTTTTGGCGCGGAGCTTCTTTTTCAAAACGATAGGAAAGCTTACGGGCCAGGTCTCCGGCGGGGAGCCCAAAATCAAACATTTCAAAAAGATTGAAAATCAGCCCGAGCTCCGAGAATGCGTAACACAGTGGATGTGACATGCCGTGTTCCGTCGAGATCAGGATTTTCTTGAATACATGCAGGATCCACAATTCTGTTTTACCTCCCAGGTAAAGCGGTGCTGTCAGGTTGTCCATGATTTTCATGACCGCTTTATACCGTTCACTTGTCATAAGTGGAAGATCATACAGCGTAGGGATCGGATGTTCCTGGAAATAAGCTATGATCTGCTGAAGATGCGTTTGTACTTCTTCCTGGGTAGTGACTTTAGGAAAATCATACTCGAGCTCTTTTAATCCTTTGATTGCTGCATCCACGGCCTCATCATATTTTGATTCAAGAGCCAGTCGCAACATCCATACATAATAAATATCCGCCCTGTCGATCGGGTTAGTAGCTTTCTCCAGGCAGTGGAATATTAACGTCTGGGACTTCTCAAGCTGACCATCCAGATAATAAGCTTCTGCAAGTTCCTTATTGAGCAACAATGTGTTTTCATAGTCATTATCCCATGCTTGCGGAGAAGTAAGTTGCAGTGAAGTAGAGAAATGCCTGATTGCCGAACCAATTGCATTTGCCTGTTTTGCCCTGAGACCTGCACGCAAATTCAATTGACGAGCTCTCTCCAATTCATTTTTTTCAGTTACTTCTGACAGGCCAAGCAAATAATGGTTGACGATATCAAAAAGATGGTCCTCATCATTCCTGAATTTATCATACAGGATGCGTCCTATCTTCAGGTGCAGCATGGGTCGCTCTTCGTCCGGGATGAGCTGATAAGAAGCCTGCTGTACCCTGTCATGTGCAAATGAAAAAATAACATTGGATGGATCTATACTGAGCTCTTCAATTCCAAACATTCTGTAGTTCTCATTGATTGGTGTGATGTAACCTTCAGTAAGCGCAGGCCACAGTTGCTCCAGAACTTCTTTTGGTGAAGAATTTATAAGTGCACTCAACAATTCGAGATCAAACTTATTGCCGATCGCTGCTGCCATAGTGAGGCTGAATTGTGTAGCAGGCTCAAGCGATTTGATTTTACGGATCATCAGATCCACTACATTATCCGAAAACGACTGTGCTTTTATTTTTTCAACATCGGCAGTCCATACTTTTTCATTTTCACTATAGACCATTAAATGCTGATCAAGCAAAAGCCTGATAAACTGGATCGTGAAAAAAGCATTCCCTTTCGTTTTATCAAAGATCAACCCTGAGATTTCTTCCATCCCTTTCTGATGAAGCGTATCCTGGATCATGCTATGCACATCTTCATAAGGAAGCGGCTTGACTTTCAGGTCAAAAACGGTAATCGATTTTTTTGTTAATTCCTGCAGCAACAGGTAGAGTGGGTGTGTGGCATCCACTTCATTGTCCCGGTATGCTCCGATGATGAGCATGACCAGTGATTCACTTTCAGATGCCAGCATTTTGATCAGGTCCAGGGATGCACTGTCAGCCCACTGGAGATCATCAAGAAATAATACCAATGGACGGTCGATTGTAGCAATCGCACGGGAAAATTTCAACAGCAAAAGATCCAGCCTGTTTTTATTTTCAATGGGTTCCAGTCGAATGACTTCCTGTTGTTTTCCAATGATCAGCTGAAGGTCAGGCACGATTTCTACAATGATCTGACCCTGGTGCCCAAGCGCTTCAGATATTTTCTTCCTGAGATAATGAAGCTGCTCATCCGGTTCTGTAAGTATGAGCTGACAATACTCATTCAATGCCTGTGTGAATGCACTATAAGGAACACTCCGGTTGTATTGATCAAATTTACCTCGTATGAAATTGCCCCGCTTTGCAGTGATAGGCTTGTGGATCTCATTGACAAGAGCAGTTTTACCTACACCTGAATATCCCGACACCAGGATCATTTTTCCTTTGCCATCAGTTACTTCTTCAAAAGCCTGGAGAAGATGGGCAGCCTCCGGTTCGCGGCCGTATAATTTTTGGGGGATCTGAAATTTCGTAAAAACCTTGTTGTGTGAAATTTCAAACTCAGCAATTTTTCCTGTTTCCTGCAGCAATTGAATGCAATGCTTAAGGTCTGCTTCGAGTCCAAAACCGGATTGATATCGATCCTCCGCATTTTTTGACAGCAGCACCCTGATGATCCTGGAAACCTGCATAGGTAATTCCGGATTTAATTCATGTGGCTGCACAGGATATAAAGCCAGGTGTGAATGGATCAGCTTCAGCGGATCTTTTATTTCAAAGGGAAGATGGCCGGTAAATAATTCATATAAAATAACACCCACAGAATATAGATCGGACCTGTAGTCGAGGATCCTGTTCATTCTCCCGGTTTGTTCCGGTGAAAAATAAGAAAGCGTGCCTTCAAGCTGATCAGGATTGCTCAGGTGTATGGTCTTGACATCTATTTTTATAGATTGACCGAAGTCCACAATATTGATTTCAAGACTTTCCGCGTTGATCAGGATATTGTCCGAAGTAAGGTCTCTGTGGATAATATTTTTCTGGTGGATCAATCCTAATATATGTGCTATCTGCGCAGAAATCTTTAACCTGTCCTCCAGGTTGAATGGAGTCTGTGTAAAATATTTGCGCAGTGTGATCCCGTCAAAATAATCGGATACGATACTTGGAGCACCCTGGTAGATTCCTTTGGAAATAACTTTCTTGATGCCGGGGATATCCAGGTCTGCAAGAATAGAATACTCATTGTTGAATTTTAGTATCTGTTTTGGATTTGCAAAATCTGTCTTTAGTAATTTGATTGTGACAGCATGGTTATCTCCATCTATTTTCTTATAGACTGTTGCATTTCCACTTTCATATATTTTTTCGAGCAGTTGTTCCATATCTATGCTGTTTTAGGACTACGCCTGAACAGGCTGGATAGCTTATTCAGTATCCTGTTAAAAAGCGTTCTGATGACAAGCCAGATGACCCTGTCTTTAGCAATCGGCTTATCCTTCATATTGTTCAGGTTCCATGATGCCCTGAAGCCATCACCAATTCGGAATGTTTCATTTTTACCTCCACGTTCTGTAGTAAGTAACGTACGGAGGAAATGAATGAAGAAGTTATCCAGCGCCATTTGTCCTGCGTCTTCATGTGCCAGACCAGGGCGTCCAGATTTATCTTCGAATTCAAGATCTTTTTGAACATGATCCCTCAGATCTCCCAATACTACATTGCCAACATCAATATCAAGGTTGTTGCTCAGGATGGCAAAATTTTCAGGTCCGTTAAATTCTTTAATGAAAGTGATGAGTAATTTTTGATCCAGCAATGGGACTGTTGAAGTAAACCAGCCAGTGAGCGCTTTTGCAAGTACCGGTCCAACACTATTGGGCATCGTAAAATGGCGCTGATAAATGGTGTTTTGTAATTCAATGGCATCTGCATACGATGCAGGTTCTAATTGTCTGTTGACACCCAGACCTCTGCCGAAAAGCTTCCAGCATTGAAAATAATTTTCTGCTTCTTCATCTGTGATGACCATTCTCATTTCTCTTAATCCTTCGATGATTTCAAGACTAAATGTGTGTACCGCGAACACCATATCCTCCTGGTTTATCGGATAACCAAGTGTCTCTATATCATAATCACCCAATGACGTATCATACATGTTATTCTGTAACCGGTAGCGGATCATGGCATGAAGCAAACGGAGTTTTTTGATTGACATGAGACCCGGATGTTGAAGATTGAGCCGGATTTTGCCATCAGCTGCTTTTGTATACCATCCTTCATTCATGACATCAAGCACAAATTGCATGGTCTCCATGATCCGTCGGTTGACATGCGCCACGAGCAGGGTAGTGAGTCTCAAAACTTCGATAGCCTTGGTATGCGCGTATTGTTTCAGCAGTGACCGCACGCCGAGTGCGAAGACGATCCAGGGACCATGCTTGTCAAATATGTCCGCACCTTTTTCGAGGAATTCTATTTCCTCCCTGTTGAACATGAAGTCATCAAAATTTTCAAAATAAGCGATCAATTCCGGAGGATCCTGGATCAATGGAGTGGAGGGCCATGCTTTGCTGAAATCGCGAGACACAAAAGCAGAAATATAAGCACCCACTTCTGCTGGAGAATGTCCTTTGACGGCTTCAAAGAGAGCTTTAGCCGCTTTGTCTGCCATAGGATCTCCTTGCTTGCGCATTTCATCAAGGAGTTCATTAGTCCATTTTGTGGAGTCGCTCATCTACATTGGTTTTTGTGCTGAGAAGATGTAATACCGCCATAAGTCTTTGCGGTGTGCCTGGTACTGATAATATGTGGACCAGGTATTTTTTTCCTGGATTTTGTTTCGTACACCTATCCAACGCGCCAACTTGTTAGTGACGATCCCTGGAAAAAATGAAATGAATAATCTGCGAATGCTTGGCTTTACTTGTTCGGTGATATCACGTACATAAATGGATTTAAAGCCGGCTGTTTTTAATGCTTCTTCAAATTGACTTGCTGTAGCGTATGATTTGATTGCCCATGAGTCTGTCCATTTTTTCATGAGCTTATCATCTTCTGAACCTTCTGTGACAGGCTGACTATGGAAATCAGCTACTACTAATTTTCCGCCTGGCTTTAAAACTCTGAATGCTTCTTTTGTAAAGTCCAGCTTATCCCATGCATAGCACACACTTTCTATTCCCCAAACAACATCGAATGTGTTGTCATCAAATGAGGTGGAGAGATAATTTTGCTGGCTGAAATGAATTCTGTCTTCCAGGTTGAACTTAGCAGCATTTGCGCGACAGGTGTCTACTTGTTTTGCGCTTAATGTAATTCCTTCCACCTGGCAACCAATGCTCGCAAGATAGATGGATGGGCCACCAACTCCGCATCCTGCATCCAGTACATATTGACCTGGTCGGATCCCCGCTGCGGCTGCTACTTGCTTATTCATCATCTGGAGTGCTGAGCGATGATGAGGTGTGTTCTCATTCCAGTAGCCATAATGCATGCACATCACCTCATCCAGCTGCCATACCAGGGAATAGTCTACCTGGCAATGGTCATAGTAGTCGATGATTTCGGCTTCGTTGAGAGGAGCGGACATTGGAATCAAAGTTAGAAAAAGAAACAAGGGAATAGAGTGGTGATTTCTTCATGTGGCTACCTGGGAGAATAGCGACTTAAATATACAATTTGAAAAAAAAATAAATTAAAAATGTAAAAATTAGCTACATAACGTATTTATACGTTATATTTGGTATCATAAATGGTTTTTATATGAATCGAAAAAACAGATTAACCAAAGGGGAGGAGGAAATCATGCAGTTCATCTGGGATCTTGCAAGATGTACGGTAGCTGATATCATAGAAAAGATAGCTCCGCCCAAGCCACCGCATTCTTCCATTTCATCCATTGTAAGGATCCTTGAACGGAAAGGGTTTGTGGATCACAAATCCTATGGTCGTACCTACGAATACTTTCCATTGATCACTAAGGAAGAGTATACAAGAGGAAGCCTGCTGTCACTCATCCACAATTATTTCAATGGATCCACGCCAAAGCTTGTCTCCTTCCTTGTAGAAGAAGAAGAGACAACCATTGAAGAACTGCAGGAAATCATTAAAGCACTCAAGAAAAAAGCATAGCCATGATGATTACTTATATACTCCAGGTTACGCTTTGTCTTGCATTCTTCTACGCATTATACTATGCAGTATTACAGAAAGAGACGTTGTTCAGGACAAACCGTATTTATTTACTCAGCACCTTGATTGCTTCATTGGCATTGCCATTGATCCGGATTTACATTCTGGACCACCAGCAAGAGGTTTCTATTGGTACTGCTCCCATATACGTAGGTGCATACCTGGAGAACATGAATGAAATAATAGTTGCACCTCGGCAGCATGCTTTTCCCTGGCTGGGTGTATTGACTGCATTATATAAAGGGGTTGTTATTTTTTTAGTATGCAGAATATTAGAATCCGTCCTTTCTATATTCAGAATGCAAAGTGTAGGGGAGAAAATCTTTTTATATGGTCAAAAGTGTGTGCTTTCCCCGGCTGTAAGAAGTCCGTTCTCTTTCTTCAACACTATCTATTTGCCGAAGGATCATCAATTCAGTGAGTCAGAACTGGAAGAGATTATTACCCACGAAAAAACGCACGTGCAGGGCCGTCATACATTGGATGTTCTCTTCGTAGAACTTATTTGTTGCGCGTTATGGCCAAGTCCGATGGTATATCTGTACAGGAAAAAACTTAGAGAACTCCATGAGTTTCTTGCTGATGCAGAAGTATTGAAAAATACGCCGTGGGAAAATTATGCATCCTTTTTAATCGCCCAGAAAAATGAAGGTCTGCAACAGAGATTATCCAATCAATTAATTTATTCACAACTTAAAAACCGCCTAGTCATGATGAATAAACAGCGTTCATTCCAGTCAGCAAAATACAAGTACCTGGCCATCATTCCTATTCTTTTAATGGCATTAGTTATTTTTTCATTCAGGGAGAAATCTGACGATCAAAAGAATACAGAGTCTTCTAAAAGCCAAACTTATAATATTTATGAAGATGGTTTGAAAATTTATACGTTTTCACAACCTATAATTCTCACCATAACAGATGATAAGAAGTATTTTTTGAATGATATGGAAGTAACTTTTGCTCAATTAGAAGAAGCAATAAAAGAAGTCACAAGTAACCAAACTAATCCAACGGTCACTTTGCGCATGGGTAAGATGGTAACTGTAGGTGATTTGACTAATGTGATGAGTTTGGGTGCCAGCCAGAATATCAGGTTTGTTTTGGAGACACCGGATCAGATAAAATATAATATAAAGGATACATTTCCCGAAACTGTAATCTCCGCTTACAGATTAAGAGAACCTGCAGCAGATGATAATGGGTCTACTGAGAATAAAGTAGAAGAGCCATACACCTATGTTGAAGAAATGCCATCATTTCCTGACGGTACTGAAGCGATGTACAAATACATCTATGAGCAAATCAAGTATCCTCAGTTAGCACGTAAAAACGGAATCTCAGGCCAGGTGATAGTGCAATATGTAGTCTCTAAGGAGGGTGATATCCAGAAAGCGAAAGTTCTAAGAGGTATCGGTGGCGGATGTAATGAAGAAGCACTTCGTGTTGTCAACAGTATGCCAAGATGGAAACCGGGAAAACGTCTTGGAATGTTTGTGCCTGTTACATTTACTTTGCCTGTGAAGTTTGTGTTACAGGAGAATGAAATAAAACAGGACGAAAAGATTCCGAAAGATGAAGTTTACACATTCGTTGAAGAGATGCCTCATTTCCCCGGTTCAACGGAAGATATGTTTAAATACATTTATCAATCCATCAAATATCCGGAAGAAGACAGGGCTAAAGGCAATCAGGGACAGGTAATTGTACAGTTCATCGTTGAGACGGATGGCAGCATTTCAAATGCAAAAGTTGTTCGTGGAATTAGTCCGGGTCTTAATGATGAAGCCCTGAGAGTAATTAATAGCATGAATGATCTGCCGGAAAAATGGACACCCGGACGTCATGAAGGCAAGAATGTACCCGTAACATTTACGTTACCATTCAAATTTGTTTTGCAGGAAAATCAAAAACAGGTCATTAAAAAAGATGAAGCAGTTTCTGATAATTGGAGAAGCATACCTGAAACAGAACTGCCATTGTTTACCATGTCACCAAGTCCGGCAGATGATATTTTAAAAGTTGAATTTTCAAAAGAAGTTTACTCTGCTATGGTGATAGGTAGTTCAGGGCCGGTTTTAAGTATATCATTGAAGTCGTTGAAGGAAAGCGATTATAAGCAAATTATAGATGTCTCAAAATGGATTCCGGGACAATATACAATTCAGGCTTTCACGCAAACTATAACACGTGCTAAACTATTCGTGATACAACATGATTGATGGCAGGATAAAATTATAATATGGACGTAGAGACGCGATTTATCGCGTCTCTTTCTTTTGGTAATGTTTATTGCGTCTCTTTCTTTCGAAGATCGTTTGATCCAGGACAGTGTGGCACACTTAGGTGTGCCACACCTAAGTGTGCCACACTGTCCTAACGTGTTGATTGTCTGTGTCCTTGAATACTTATCTACATTCCATTGTGGATAACTTTTTTGGATCAGAATTTACCTTCTATCGATCATTCCTCAAATAAACAAAGCAAGCCGTATCTCACCCCGGCTTGCACATCACAACAAACTACCAATCGTTAATCTCTGTGATTATTTCGATCTCGCCCTCTATTCCTGTATTCAGAACGTGATTTGTCTACCTTCTCATGATGATGTCGGTCAATACCAATCTTTCTTCCATGTTTTGAATAGATGTTGCTATGGAAATCTCTGGATTGGTTATCTGATTGATTTCTCCTGAAGCTATCAAATCTGCCTGGATTTGAATTGCCATGGATTCCTTCATGCTGATGATGTCGCAGACGTCCATTGTTTTTTACGGACTGAGGATTTTTTTGATGCGGACCGTGACATTTCCTGTGATGTCGGTTGTGTTGAGGATGCTTTCCCTGATAAACAGTTGAGAAATCTTTTCTTGTTTCAGGCTTTGAAGATATTTCTCCTTTTACATTTGAAGCGTGATGGGTAAATGCGTCCGATTGTTTTGCCTGGATAGGTATAACAAGGAGCGAAAATAAGGCCATCAAAATTGAATGGATCGAATGATTCTGTTTCATAGTTTAAATTGTTTAATTCTTAGACTCACAATCACCACGATAGTTTGTTATGGATTTCTTTCAGCCGGGTTAATGTTCAGTTAAACAAAGCAAGCCGTATCTCACCCCGGCTTGCACATCTCAACAAACTACCAATCGTTAATCTCTCCAATTATTCCTGTCACGATTCCATGAACGGTGACGCGTATATATTTCTTCCCATTTACCATATTGACTTCTGAATCGAAGATGATCTTCATCTATCAGCACGACCGTATTTCCATTGTTGCTTCTAAAACGGAAACCTGATCGGTCACCATAATATTTATCCCATCCATTATGGTCAGCTTTTATCCTAATGCCACCTTTGAAAGGCACGATTTGGATATTATCCCTGCCATTCCGTTGAAACCATGTTCCTTCAAGGTGATCATTCAGGTCATTGTGATGATTATTATTCCAATCATCATGATATCTGCTTCCATAATCATTATCTATATGATCCCATGAATTGTAATCACGACTGTCTACGCGGAGGAATTTGATTCGCTTATTAGTTTTAGCTTCATTCCAAACCAACTCTTCATTATCTATCAGGTCATACCAATTGCCATACCTGTCGATGAAATACCGGTTGTCCTGAGTAGTGTAATGATACCAGATACCTTCATCTGTGCGCTTGGCTTTGAAGCCATCCTGGTCTTGTTCGATGCGAAGTGTTATGCGCAGGCGATCATTTCGCCACAAGCCATCGAGATGAGCACCTGTTGCCGGAAGATAACTGCACAACAGAATGAGGATGAAAGTTGGTATAAAGAGGATATGCTTTTTCATAGCGCTTTAATTTTAATAAAGACGTTATATCGCTATGAAGTTTTGTTAAGGACTTGTTTCCACAAGGTTAACTTTCGGTTATATAAAAATCATAAGTCACCCTTAGGGGATTTAGGGGCAAATAAATTAATCATTCTTTTTTTTCTTCTCGTCGTTTTTATCTTCTTTGTTTTCTTCCGACTGATCTCCCTCTTTTTTATCTTTTTTTCCAAAAATATCTTCTATCAACTGACCTATCCCTCTGTTTTGATCAGACCTTCTGACATATCTCCTTGGCCATGCTGTCGAATCCCCGGCCATCGCAGGATTCACTTCCACTAAATCACTTCCATCCGAAGTAAACGGACAATCCCTGACCCATTGATATTCTTCAGGCCAGTAACCTGTGAAATAAGATTTATACTCAGGATCATCTTGTAACCTTTTCACGAATTCGCCCCAGATTGGTAATGCAGTTTTACTTCCCTGGCCATCTCGTAAACTATTAAAGCTGACCCGCCGGTCAAAACATCCTACCCATGTGCCCGCAATAAATTTTGGAGAAAATCCAACAAATAAACCATCAGATTGAAACTGTGTGGTTCCTGTTTTTCCTGCAAGCGCACCTTTAAGTCCGTAAATATATCGAAGCGTTCCAGCCATTCCTCCATCCACAACAGACGCCAGCAGCTGGTCCATCATCAACACAGTTTCTTCAGTGAATACATTTGTAGTAGGCTGGCTTTTGTATTCCTCAAGCACAGTTCCGTCTGCATCTTCAATCCTTGTAATAAGAATATAAGGTCGATGATTGCCGCGTGTGATGAAAGTTGAATACGCGCTTGTCAGATCAAGCAATGTCACTTCAGCAGTACCAAGAGCAAGTGAAGGTACCTTGGGCAATTCTCCTCTGATACCCATCCTTCTTGCTTTCTGAATGACAGCATCAATCCCTGTATCATAAATCAATTGCACAGCTATTGTATTTACACTATGCGCCAATGCGCCATTGAATGAATAATATCCTCCGTATGTATAGTCAGAATTCCTTGGAGTCCAGTTTTCATTCTTCACAACATATGTATGCAATTCATTAGGATAAAATGAACAAGGGCTTATTCCCTGGTCAATCGCAGTAGCATACACCATAGGTTTGAATGCAGAACCTGGCTGACGAGGAGTAATCAGATAATCTATGTTAAATTGTGAAGCATCATTTCCACCTACCCATGCAAGAACACCTCCTGTCTTTGGGTTGATGGCAACTAATGCTCCCTGTAACATTCTCAAATCATGTTTAAGACTATCCAAAGGAGATGCAATCGTATCAATCACACCATCCCATGTCCACCATTTTATTCTTTGCTTGACGTCGAAAGAATCCCTGATGTCTTTATCACTATATCCTGATTTTACCAAAGCGCCATAACGCGATGACCGTTGCATTAAATCTTCAAGCGGATCTTCGTATTCTTTATAATCTTTGAATTGCTTATCAAACTGCGATTGAAGTTTTGAAACATGCGCTTTGACAGCTTCCTCGGCATATTGCTGCATGCCAAAATCAATAGTCGTGTAGACTTTCAAACCATCTACAAATAAATTATAAGGTTCTCCATCAGGCTTCGTATGTGTCTTGCACCATTCAAGCAATACAGGCCTTAATTGATTTCTGAAATAAAGCGCAATCCCTTCCGAATCTGTATTTCGCTGATAGCTGAGCTTTAAAGGGATTTTACTCAGCGAGTCATACATCAACGAATCAATCATCCCGTTGACTACCATTTGATACATGACAACATTGCGTCTTTGTACCGCGCGTTCTGGAAAATTGCGTGGATTGAAATAACTGGTAGCTTTTAACAAACCTACAAGCAATGCACTTTCTTCTATGGCAAGCGTATCCGCTGTCTTGCTGAAATACCGGTCTGCCGCTGCATCAAGACCATAAATATTTTCACCAAAAGGAACCGTGTTGACATAGAACGTCAGTAATTGTTCTTTTGAATATGCATTTTCAAGTCTCGAAGCGATAATGAATTCCCTGAACTTATTGATCAGCATGGAACCCGCCCAAAAATCTTTTCTTGGAAATAAATTTTTTGCTAATTGTTGTGACAATGTGCTGCCACCTCCTGCACTTTCCTGTCCCAGGATCATACGTTTCACGAGCACACGCATCCAGCTCCTGAAATCAATTCCATGATGCGTCCAGAATCTTTCATCTTCCACTGCGATGAGTGAATTCATGAATTCAGGTGGTATCTGATCGAATTGTAACGTATTCCTGTTTTTTGTATAATACTTGCCCATCAGTTTTCCGTCGGCGCTGTAGATTTTGGAAGCTTCAGGCTGACGAATAGCTAATAGTGTTTTTTTATTCGGAATGGATCCGAAGAGGCCTGCCCAGGTCAATAAAAAAAGTGATACAAAAAGTAAAATGAAACCTCCAAAAATATAAAGGCCCCGAAAAAACCATTTCCTGCGTTTTTTCGGATCCTGAATACCTGCTTTGAACCTGGGCCACAGGTTCTTGAAGTATTGCCGGATGGCTTCACTATTTATTTTCCCGGTTGGGTGAATGGTCATAAAGAAGAACCAAGGGTAATATTTATCATTTCAGGCCGATCATCGCGCATTACTTTCATTTTGATCTGGTCACCCGGTTTATATTTTTCAAGCGTCAATAATAAGTCATTATCTGAATTAATAGGTTCCCCGTTGATTTCAACGATGAGATCTCCGAGAGATATTTCTCCTGCCCTGTTCCTGGTAGTTGCTTTGACACCCATTTTTTCGGCAGCACTCCCCGGGACAACATCCATCACGAGGGCGCCTTTTAGTTGCAGGCGGTCAATAGTTTGTTGATTGACAAGCTCGATCCCTAACACAGGACGTTTCACTTCACCATATTTTATAAGGTCCGGCACTACCCAACTGACGACATCTACCGGAACAGAAAAGCCAATGCCTGCATAGGTCCCTGAAGGACTGATAATGGCTGTATTCACCCCAATTAACCTTCCTGACAAATCCAGGAGAGGTCCTCCCGAATTACCTGGATTGATTGCCGCATCAGTCTGGATGACATCGCGAATAGGAATTCCGGTGACAGAATTTATTTCTCTGCCTAAAGCGGATATCACACCTGTCGTCAGTGTCTGATCAAGACCGAAAGGATTTCCGATAGCAAAAACGGATTGCCCAACTTTTAAATCATGTGACGTACCAATGTGAAGAGGTATAAGATCAGTATTCGATTTTATGCGGAGAACAGCAAGATCTTTGCGCGGTTCTATGCCGGTGACTTCAGCGTCCCATGTGGTCTGATCAGATAGAATCACTTTGGCTTTATAAGCTCCTTTTATGACATGATAGTTGGTGACGATATGACCTTCTTTATCCCAGATAAAACCAGATCCTGAACCGGCGGGAATTTCATAAACATTTCTTGACCAATAATCCTGTTGTGTTGCGGTAGTCGTAATGAAGACTACGGAAGGTGCTGACTCCTCAAAGAGATGAATCGTCGCATCTTCCAGGGTGCTAATGATTTTTGTACTGTCCCTGGATATCCCGTCCTGTTTTTGAAGTGAATTGGATATCAATCCTGCATTCGTATCCTGTGGATCGGTCCATTGGCATTGAAAAAAAATGCCGATTATCAGGCCAGCCATTAAACAAATTGTACCAATAGTTGCTTTATTCATGGAAGAAGTTATTTTTTTGGTCCGGTAGACAAAGGTGTTTATAGAATTGCATCGGGTTCACTAAAACGATCATGAGGTGCCGGAATGTATATCCTGAAGCAGTGATAGAATGCAAATAGATAATCTCTTGTTCAAATAAAACATATCACTATTTTAAAAGCTAAATTGTACAATACTATGAATTCAGGAAAATCATCATTGATCCTAAAAATTACTTCCCTCGCTTTCATATTTTTTATTGCTGCCTGCGCTGTTAACCCGGTCTCAGGAAAAAAACAATTCGTTCTGATGTCTGAGCAGCAAGAGATAGCACAAGGTGCTGAAGCAGATCCCCAGGTGATAGCACAGTTTGGTTTGTACGACAACCAGGCATTACAGAATTTCATAGATACCAGGGGTCAGGAAATGGTAAAAATATCACATCGTCCCGGCTTGAAATTCACCTTCCGGATTGTGGATTCTCCTGTAGTCAATGCGTTTGCTGTACCGGGAGGATATGTTTATTTCACACGAGGGATCATGGCGTATTTCAACAATGAAGCAGAGTTTGCAGGAGTATTGGGTCATGAGACAGGTCATATTACAGCAAGGCATGGCGTGGAGCAATACACCAAGTCCACATTAGCCAATGTGCTCTTAATTGGTGGGATGGTGGTATCTCCTGAGTTTGCTAAGTTCGGAGATGCAGCACAGTCGGCTATGAGCCTTCTTTTCCTGAAGTACAGCAGGGATGATGAGAGCCAGGCTGACCAATTGGGGGTGGAGTATTCTACTAAGGTGGGATATGATGCGCACCAGATGGCAGATTTTTTTAAAACACTCAAGTCTTTAAGCGAAGGATCTGGTGATGAGCTTCCGACATTTTTATCCACTCACCCTGATCCTGCTGATCGTTTTAATAAAGTTGATAAAGCAGCCACTGAATGGCAGGTAAAAGAACCTCAGGCTAAATTTAAAGTCAACCGGGATTCCTATCTCAAAATGGTAGACGGGATCATTTTTGGTGAAGACCCACGCCAGGGTTTTGTAGAGAATGGTATTTTCTATCATCCGGAATTAAAATTTCAATTTCCGGTACCTAATAACTGGCAGCTTCAAAATAGCCCGGCCCAGGTTCAAATGGCTCCTTCTAATGGAAAGGCCCTCATGATATTCACATTGTCACAGGGAAGCTCTCTCCAGGCAGCTGCACAGGCAAATGCAACAGAATTACAGCTTACGGTGGCCAGCAGTAACCCATTGACGATAAATGGCTTGCAGGCCCTTGAAGTAATGTCCTCTCAAACCAGCCAGGATCCAAATACAGGTGCTACAAGTTCGATCAAAGTTCAGAGTATCTATATCCAGTACAAGTCGAATATCTACGTATTTCATGGTGTCTCGTTACCTACTGATTTTCAGGGATATGCGAGTGATTTTACGAAGACGATGAGAGGATTTAAAGAGCTTACAGACCAATCCAAGATCAATGCCAAGCCTGACCGGATCAAGGTCGTTCCTGTTAAGAACTCAGGGACTTTAGCTCAGGCACTACAGGGGTATAGCGTCCCTTCAACCCGAATTAAAGAATTTGCAATAGTCAATGGAATGGAACAGAATGAACAGGTTACTGCAGGAACGTTGATCAAAGTAGTCACTAAGTAATCTTTCTAAAAATGATTCCTGGCACCCCCAAAAGACTGAATTAGTGGGGTATTGGTGGATTAATAAAAGAAACCTACCTTTGCCCCGCTAAAATTTATCCTATTCAGAATGCTTATAATCGAAGTAAAAGACACAGAATCAATCGATCGTGCCCTCAAGCGGTACAAACGTAAAGTTCAAAACGTCAGGTTGATACAGGAATTACGCCGCCGCAAGGAGTTCGTAAAGCCTTCCGTTACACGCCGGAACCAGATATTAAAGGCGGTTTACCGGACCAAGAAACAGGGCGAAGAGAGCATATAACTGCTTTTCTACCCAGCTTGTGCTGGGTTTAGATTTTCCATTCTTTCTTAACGAAGTTCATGGTTGGCATATATTGCTAACTCTTGAATAATACTACATTTGCGTAGGTCTGCCCGGGTGGTGAAACTGGTAGACACGCAGGACTTAAAATCCTGTGGCTCGAAAGGGCCGTGCCGGTTCAATTCCGGCTCCGGGTACTTGGGTTTGGAGCGATCTGAACCCTTTTTATTTTATGTCCGGGTCGAACATAGGTCGAACAAATTTCACTATATAGTTTATTTCACCTAGATCTTTAACTTTGGATCATGGAGGTCATCTGCTTAGAAGACGAAGCTTTCTATGCCCTTGTGGATATGGTTATAGCCCGTATAAAGCAAAAGTGTGCTGATTTGTCACCTGAGTACTTGGTCATAATAAACGAGTTTGTAGTGGAAAATTGATGATGATTTATTTCCCACTATTACACGTCCGCCTAGCTCTTGTATCTGCTTGAAAGTGAGCCCACCACTGTAAGAGTAGTTGCATTTGATTTGCTGTATCGAAAGTAAGATTTGATTTAACCCGGAGTATGTTCGTCCTGTACTTGCATTATGTGGTCGTTTTCCATCCTTGCTTAATGCAACCCAAGGCTTATCCCAAGTCAGTTTCTGGCTTTCAAGTAGTTCTACTATCTGATTTGTTACAAACAGATAGAGGTTCAATTGACCATTTGATTGATTGCTCTTTTCCATGATTCTGTATTTTGTAAATCATGAAGTAATAGTCTTCAATATGGTAATCTTGTCAGCTTCTAAATCAATTCGAAGCTCTGTGCCGATCTCAAAACCAAATGATCTGAGATACTTTCCAGCAATTCGGATAACCGGGTAATTGTTATTGAAACCGTTGCCATAGTGGGCATAGTATACCTTCAATTTTCTTGATGGTTGTGATACGGTTATTAGGGGAAAAGAAACATGCAAACGTTTCATTGTAAACTGGTTTAGATTGTTAAAGAATATTCTAAAGCCAGTGTATGTTTATTATCCAGGCATACCAAGACGGTAAAAATTGCCAGAATGGCAATTCTCAACTCAGAAAAAATAAGAATTTAAATTAAAAAAGCCCTTACTATTATTCATAGTAAGGGCGTATGATTATACAAAAAAGCAATTTAAATCAATGTTCAATTATAAATTCTTCCATAATATAATTATCCTCAATTACTGTTCTTATGTAATACAAGCCATTACGCATATTTGAAACATCGATTTGAGCAGTTCTGTCTGAAACTTTATAACTTTTATAAAGATTACCTTTACTATCAATGATTTCAAAATTACTTAAGGGAATCTGTGTCAATCTCCCTTCTTCATCAGTCAGTACCAATTGAACTGAAATCTCTGTAATTGCAGGATTAGGTGTAATAGATAATTTATACGCACTTCTATCTCTTCTGCATGCATTATTACTAGGACACATTATTAGAGTTTTTGAAGTTGTCCCGCATTCGTTGCTGATATCAATATTCAAATAAACACAATTATAAGGTGGATTATTAAGTGGGTTATATTGAAGGGTAAAATCAAATTCATGACAATTTTCTGAACTTGTATAAGTTGTTCCAAAGTCATTCCAATCATCAACACAATTATCACTATCACCTGAAAATGTAACAATTACATAGTGACTTCCTTGGATTGTAGGACAAATGTAATTATATGATGATGAAGATGGTATCATCCCATCAATAGATACCGAATCAAATTTAGGTTTGCCAGCAAAAAAAGTAATATTACGCGTAACTACACCACAAGCAGTTGTAATTGTAAATGTTAATGTTGCATTTCCATGATAAGTGCTGCTTGGGGTTAAATAAACAGAGGATCCAGTACCTGATGAGCTAGTTGTTGCTGTAGTTGGAGATACAGCCCAGGCAACTGAAGCACCAGCTGGTGGGTCGATATCTAATTTATACAGAGAAGTTTCGCATAAAAATGCAGGCCCTAAAGCTTGAGTTGAAGGCTCAATAGGTTCAAAACCAATTGTAACATTACAAGCGTCAGACGTTTGGCTGAAAGCGTGCGCCTCTACAGATATTGTACCCGCATTTGTACCATTAGGTGTGACTGAGACAGCTGGACCGGTGGCTGGGCCAGACCAACCAGAAGGGTAGGTCCAATGAAATGTATATCCGGTTAAACCGGCAGTTTGAGTTGCAAGTAAGCCAATTGCATCAGTGCTACCACAGAGGACAAATGAGGGGGCACCAACTATTGGACAAGGAGGTTGAACAAATCTAACAATTTCACAAGTTTGCCAATCACTTTTTAAATTACTACAATCACTGATTCCCCTAACTCTTATAGTAGCATTATTCTGATTATCAGTTACAAGTTGTGCTATCTTGTCTTCAACACCTCCATCATCAATAGTGCTTATACTCCATCCACTACCACCTGAAAGAAATTCCCACTCATAACCTTTCACTTCATCCGGATCAGAGAAACCATTATACGGATAATTTAAAGTAGCTGTTAAATTGAAACTATGGCTCTTTCCAATAACAAGCTTATGGGGACAATCATCAATTTCTGGCTTTTCCGCATTAATTGATAAGACCGAACCTCCAAAAGAGGTTATTCCATTGCAATCTGGGTCAGATCCAGGATGGAATGTAACTGTCCATTGTTCTGGGTAATCAGGGACGGTAATAGTAAAGCCAGTACTACTATAGCTATCAAGAGTTACCATTCCGTCAAAAGAAGATACAATCATTGTGAACCCAGAGCAATTTGTGTTCACTCCTTAAAGACCGAATGTGTGTTGTCCTGGACATAACCCAAATTCTGCGGGGTTTGGTGTTACTACTAATTGCGAGTAAGCGTTTAAAAAACTTACTGAACAAATAATTGAAAGCAAGAAATTTTTGGTGTTTTTCATACAAAAATAAGTTTAAAAAATTTAAAATTAGAATTGATAAATCAAGTGTATGGCCGAAATAGGTTGAACGTCGATTATATATCTTTTGATTGTTCTTCCTCCCCAAACGGTTCTAATATATTGCTCAGTCTCAAATTGTTCAAAATAGTGTTTCTCCCACTTATATGCTACTTGTAATATTGCCTCAGTTGAAATAAAAAAATTGTTGATGATTTGAACATTAAGTCCAGTAATGCCATTTATTCCAGTTGTATATTTTTGAGTAAAATCTATTGTCTTGAATATTTCAGGTGGATTTGATGATGTTCTTGTATCTCTTTCTCTCTTAATTATATTCCTGTCATACAATCCAAAAGCTTCTCCTCCAAAATAAACAGAAACCTTTCCTAATGATATATATTTTTCATATCCTACAGACAAATACCCCTTAATAATATTGCCAAATATTAAATCAGTTTCTGGAAATTCATTGGGACGGTTATTGGTTTGTTTACTATATATACCTAAGCGAACTCTAATCTTACTTTTCTCATTTACAAGTTTCCTAATAAGGATTGTGTTTTGAAGCGACAAACTAGAATCGATCAATGGAAGTAAATCCAAACCAATCTCCCATTTAGAATTGGAGTCAGTTTTTTTCTGAGAAAATGAGGATTCTGGTTGAGCTGAAGAAAAGAAAGTTAGAAATGTAAAGAAAGAGAAAAAAAATACTTTTTTCATATGCATTCATATTTAAAAAATAATATCGGATTTCAATTAATATACCCTTTAAGGGTTTGGCATTTTGATTAAAAAATAGGCTACCATATGTCAAAAAAAATAATAACAATATGAGACGGTGTTTTCAATTTGCTAAGTTTATTGGTGTATTATCATTACGAAAATACACTTTATTTTAGATTGTATGTTTTTTATCAAAGAATAATTTACAACAATCTAGTAATTGACATTTTGAACCAATCTTATCAAACATCTTGGCTAGATATAAGGATAACGATCTATTAAAAGAGTAAATCCACTAAAAGGTCTACATGGTTTGCCATCTATCATGAGTTTCAGGTAAATCTTATGATTAGGCAAATTGATAAAATCCTCAACTTCAAATTCAGGATACATCTCCTTTGTCATTTGCATGGCATCCTCAGTTCCAACTCTAAACGAAATATTAGTACCGACATTGCCTAGCACAGCATGTTTAATTTTCTCGTCAAGCTGATGTTAATATTGTTGAGCTAATATCATACCTACCTTGAACTTGCGTAATTCTGAAAACATATTGACCAGAGAAAGTGTAGTAAAGTTGTGAAACTCATCCATATAGACCATGAATGGAACTCGCTTATGCTCTGGAGTATCTACTCGACTAAAAGCAGCGGACGCAATCGAAGTAAAAAAAAGAGCACCTAACATGTTTGCTACATCTGCTCCTACATGTCCCTTTGAAAGATTGACAAGGACAATTTTCTTTTCATCCATTGTTTCCGTAAAGACACTTATTCGGTGTTTTCAATCAACGCGCGTCTAATCACTGGATGAACAAGCATTCCTCCAATTTTATTCATGACCGGTAGCAAATCATATTTGTGATATTCAACAAACTCCCTTTTCCAGAATTTCTTTACTGTTTCACTTTCAACGTTCAGAAGAGCATTACGTCTGAAGTCTTTGTCAAGAAGCATCTCAACTATGTCTGCAACCGTTTCTCTAGGTTGATCCAAGAGAGTTAGGATGTCATATCTAAGTATATGCTCTAGTTTCACTCCCCAAGCACTATCCCACAGTTTTGAGAATACTTCCAAGATTCCCGAGGCGACCAATGACCTTTTGCCTGGCGACACACGCTTAAATGGATTGTATTTTAAATTAAGTTTAGTATCTGGAAAATTGAAGTAAATCAAATCTCGTTTACGATAGTCAGGTATGGCCTTTACAACTTTTTCAACTAAATCACCATGAGGGTCTAATAAGCAACAACCTCTTCCTGATTGAAGCAATAGCGAGGTGGTTATTGAAGTTAATACTGAAAACAATGATATATTAAATATTCAATTGTTTAATATGTTTGGTAATAGGATAGCTATTATTGAAAATGGATTTAAAATTGCAGGAACTTATCGCTACCAAATTAATTTAGATGAATTTCCAATAAGTAGTGGATTAATTTATACAACTGCTCAATCAGGTTAACAAATAGGTGCCACAAAAATATTGAAACTATGAAAATGAATCCGATATTAATATTTGTTCTTCTCCTTGTTGGGTGTGAGGATTCTATAGTACCAACTTTTGATGCAAGAAGATTATGTCAGGTTGATTTAAACGGAAAAAACTGGCAATCTCAAACATTCATATATAAAAACACAGGTTTTGACGATACTATAAGTATAGTTTTTAATTTGCATGATTCTCATTCAATTATTAGAGAAAAACTTATTTTATTTAATATTCCTTATAAAATGGGTTTTTATTATTTAGCTAATACGAATTTATTTAATAGAAATAATGTGGTTGGAGCGGGATATCAAACTTTTATATCTGATGGAGATGTTTTGGGCGAGCAATACTACGCTAATAATTATCAATTCGATAAACTGGGTCGAAATTAAAACAATAGAAACAGAAATAGATAAAGTTATAATTTCTGGTAATTTTCAAATTCAATTAACTATTGATTCATTATTAGGTAAAGCCTTTGAATGGTCTCCTGACACACTTTTATTTCTTAATGGTGAATTCGTCACATTTGAGAAGTAATTTTACTTTATAAAGAAATTTTAAGTTGCTTTTTAAGTTGCCAGTTGTCAATTACTTCTCCAACATACATCACACCAGAAGTTCTTAGATTTTTACTGTTAGTTCGTTATGTGAACTACGATACTAGTTTTCAAAAGCTTTACCTCCCACAAGCCTCATTTTACACACAGGCCACATTTAGCATATAACTTTGCTGTTAAGCAGTATATTTTATATGAAAAGAAATCTTGATATATGTGTCCTGTCTGATTTTCATCTTGGTACTTATGGCTGCAGGTCAGAAGAATTACTTCAATATTTACACAGCATTGAGCCTGCAAGGTTGATTCTGAACGGAGATATTTTCGATGCCTGGCAATTCAAAAAGAAATATTTCCCGCCAACCCATTGGGAAATCATAGAACGTATTCTCCAGATGGCCAATACAGGCACTATCGTTTATTACCTGACAGGTAATCATGATGGCATCATGAGACGGTTCAATTCGCTGGATATGGGTAATATCCGGCTCCGCAATCAACTTGAGCTCCGCATACAGAATAAGACCTATTGGTTTTTTCATGGAGATATATTTGACGCTTCGGTTTTAATCTCACCACGGCTTGCTGCGCTGGGAGGACGAGGCTATGATTGGCTTATCAGGCTGAATGCGTGGATCAACAGGTGGCGAACAAGTTTTGGTTACTCCAAAATTTCGTTCGCTCACAAGGTCAAGCATTCTGTGAAACATGCGGTTAAGTTTGTTACCGATTTTGAAAAACAGGCGATTGAGATTGGACTAAAAAAAGGAGTGGACGCTGTGATATGCGGACACATCCATCAGCCTTGCATCCAGTTGATCACGAAAGAGAAGAAAGAAATTACATATATGAATTCAGGTGATTGGATTGAAAACCTTTCCGCACTTGAATATAAAGGAGGGAAATGGCGCTTATTCAGGTACAATGACCCAATTGAGAATGATCTCGAAGAATTCCTGACACATCTCGAGGATGATCAGTATATATTTCCTGAAAAGAGGACAAAGGCGCCAGATATCAGGGACTTTAAATAAAAAACCCCGAAGAAACTTCGGGGCCTAAGGAGCGGAAAACGAGACTCGAACTCGCGACCCCGACCTTGGCAAGGTCGTGCTCTACCAACTGAGCTACTTCCGCAGGTTATAAAACCGGACCGCAAATATACATTTTTTATAATTTCAGCTTCGAAAGGGTCAGTCTTCCCTGAAATTACCCGGATTTCCTATGAGGATTGCCCTTATCGACAACTACGATTCATTTACTTACAACCTTGTCCAATACTTTGAAGAGCATCCCAGTGTTGTTCTGGATGTGTACAGAAATGATGACTTTTCGCTCAAGGAATTGAATGATTACGACAAAATCGTCATCTCACCCGGACCTGGACTGCCCTCAGGAAATGGAATCATCATCCCACTCATCAAAACTTTTACCGGTAAAAAGCCCATTTTAGGTGTTTGCCTTGGATTACAGGCTATTTATGAGGCATTTGGTGGTTACCTGGTGAATTTAACCAGGGTGCATCATGGCGTCTCCTCAAAGGTGATTGTCCTTGATCCTGGAGACCCTGTTCTGAAAGGCATAAGTAATCCGTTCCTGGCAGGTAGATATCACAGCTGGGTCTGTAATCCCGCTTACGTTCCAAAAGAATTAATGGTAACAGCTTTAGATGAAGATCAGCAGATCATGGCTTGCCGCCATCGCCAACATCCTACTTATGGAGTGCAGTTCCATCCTGAATCCATCCTGACTCCCGAAGGAAAAAAAATGATCAGAAATTTTGTTGAGATGTAATATCAAATTGCCACATTATCACATTGCCACATTATCACATTCTCTTACCGTCTTACTGTCTTACTTTCTTACCATCCAAGCACATACGCGAATATCAACGGCGCTACTATAGTAGCGTCCGACTCCACAATAAATTTTGGCGTATGGATATCAAGCTTCCCCCACGTAATTTTTTCATTTGGTACCGCACCGGAATACGAACCATAACTGGTGGTGGAATCACTGATCTGGCAGAAGTAAGACCAAAAAGGAACATCATGCCATTCCAGGTCCTGGTACATCATGGGCACTACACAGATTGGAAAATCACCGGCAATACCTCCACCTATCTGGAAGAAACCGACACCTTTTCCTTCTGAATTTTTTCTATACCAATCCGCAAGCCATACCATGTATTCAATACCACTTTTCATGGTTGCCGCTCTGAGTTCATTTTTAATGATGTACGATGAAAAAATATTTCCCATCGTGCTGTCCTCCCAGCCCGGAACAACAATAGGAATATTTTTTTTCGCAGCAGCAAGCATCCAGCTGTCTTTAGGATCTATTTCATAGTATTGTTCCAGCACACCGCTGAGCAGCATTTTGAACATATATTCATGCGGAAAATAACGTTCTCCTTTTTCATCTGCTTCTTTCCAGATTTTATAAATATGCTTTTGGATCCGTCGAAAAGCTTCTTCTTCCGGTATGCATGTATCCGTCACACGGTTATAATGATTTTCAAGCAAAGCCCATTCATCCTGTGGAGTCAGCTCTCTGTAATTTGGAACTCGTTTGTAATGACTATGCGCTACAAGGTTCATGATGTCTTCTTCAAGATTGGCTCCTGTGCAACTGATGATGCTCACCTTGTCCTGCCGGATCATTTCAGCAAGACTAAGTCCAAGCTCCGCTGTGCTCATTGCACCTGCAAGTGTGATCATCATCTTTCCTCCCTCATCCAGATGAGTAACATATCCTTTAGCAGCATCCACCAAGGCAGCCGCATTAAAATGACGATAGTTATGAAGGATGAAATCCGTGATTGGCTTACCCATTTTATATTTACGATTTATGATTTCAATTTTCGATGCCGGATCAAAGGATGCCGGATACCGGACTCATGATTCAATCCATTCATGCCTTTATCTCTGATGATTGTTTTCTTACTGCTTACTTTTTACTGCTTACTTTTTACTGCTTACCACTTACTTCTTACTGCTTACTGCTTACTGTTTACTTCTTACTGAATACTTCTTACTGAATACTGATTACCTATTTTACGTGTCATATCCAAGTATCTGCAGCATCTCATTAGGCCGTTGTTCCGGTCGCCAGAGGGAATCAATGAAATTCCCTTTCTCATCTCTGTCTACAAGGATGTGCTGTGGTGAAGGTATAAGACAATGCTTGATCCCACCATAACCGCTGATTGCATCCTGATAAGCGCCTGTGTGAAAAAATCCGATATACAAAGGCTCTTTATCCTCAGGGCTGAAAGTTGGAAGGAATACCTGTTGATTGAGATCATCAAAATTGTAATAATCAGAATGATCACAGCTTATACCACCGATATGTACACGACTGAATTCGGCGTTCCATTTATTGACAGGCAATAAAATAAAACGCTCGGAAAGTCCCCACGAATCAGGGATGGTATTCATCAGACTGTTGTCAATCAGGTACCAAAGTTCAGAATCATTTTGTTGTTTCTGCTCGAGTACGGTGAATATCGTTGCACCACTTTCACCCACTGTATATTTTCCAAACTCAGTAAAAATATCAGGCTCTTCAATGCCTTCTTCCTTGCAGATCTGCTTGATGTTCCGGATGATCTCATCGACCATATATTTGTAATCGTATTCGAAGGACAGGCTGTTCCTGATCGGAAATCCACCACCGATATTTAATGCAGTGAGTGAAGGGCAGATTTTCTTTAAAGCCGCAAATATTTTTAGCGCTTTCTTAAATTCTCCCCAATAGTAAAGCGTATCCTTGATACCGGTATCTACAAAAAGATGCAGCATGGTTACATGAACCCTTTTTTTCCTTGCTATTTTATCTTTGTAAAACTTGATCAGTTCTGTAGGTCTTATACCAAGTCGTGATGTGTAGTATGCTGATTGCGGCTCCTGTTCAATAGCTACCCGTAGACCGATTTGTACTTGTCCTTTTATTCTCTCCAGCAGCAGATCAAGCTCATTTGTGTTGTCGAGAACAGGAATTGAATTTGTAAAACCCATTTCATAAAGCTGGGAGATTCCATCCAGGTATCGTTCGGTTTTATATCCGTTGTGTACTAGCGTGATTTCCCTGTTGATATCGCCACTCCTATATAAGCTGATGATCAGGTCGATATCAAAAGCTGAAGATGTCTCGAGATCAACGTCATGCTCTAACGCCTTTTTAATCACATGGCTGAAATGGCAACACTTGGTGCAATAGCAATAATGATATTTACCCTGGTAATGCTGGCTTTTCATCGAACGGTTAAACCAGTTCTTGGCTTTTTTGATCTGGTCGCCGATCTTGGGCAGGTACGTTAATTTGAAAGGGGTCCCGTATTTATCGATTATATACTTGAGTGAAATGCCATGGAAGCTTAAATCCCCATTGTGAAGATCAAAGCCATCCTGCGGGAAATAATATGTTTGCTCAATAAGGTCAAAATAACTGTTCTTCATCCTTCAGGTTCTAAAGCCGGGGATAGTAAAGACAACCGGCCGGGTCAAAAATAATCAAATGGAAGTTTAAGGGGCAGATTTCTTCAATGCCTACAACCAGTCCTTCCGCTTGAAATAAATGACCTGGGCGATAGCCATTGCTACCATTAAGACCCACAGCAATGGATATGCCCATGGCAAATCATATTCTGGCTGAAATTTAAAATTCATGCCATAGACGCTTGTGATGAATGTCAGCGGAATGAAAATGGACGTTACTACGGTGAGTATTTTCATCACATTAGTCATCCTGTAGGTGATCTCTGACATAAATAAATCGTGCAGCGAGGAGAGATGATCGTTCTGGTTGTCATTCAGATCCAGCATTTGCATGATATTGTCCATGACATCCTTCAGATAACGCTTCGTCTTATCTGTCATCAGGGGACTGTCTGTTCTTTGAAGGGCATTGATAGCTTCCCGGGTAGGTAATATGATCCTGTGCATTTCAGAAATATCCTGCCTGACCTTGTAAATTGCTTTTTTTAGCTCAGGAGATGGGTTTTTTTGAATTTCTGCTTCAAGAGAGTGGATCCATTCGCTGCATCTGTCGATGACGGGAAAATAATGGTCAGTGATAAAATCAATAATAGCGTACAGAAGATAATCAGGTCTTCTTGACCGTATCCTTGATCCGGGTTGTTGCATCCTCACTTTTAAAGCCTGGAAACTATCATCCGGGTATTCCTGGAAAGTGATCAGTTTCCCCTCCGTCAGATAGATGGATATTTGTTCACTCAAAAAATCCGCGCTGTTTTGTGTGGGCAGGAAATTTTTAAGGATCATAAAAACACCATTATCCGTGTATTCAAATTTAGGACGCTGTTCAGGATCTAGCACGTCTTCAAGTAAGAGTGGATCCAATCCAAACGATTTTCCGAGTACTTCGATTTCTGCAGGATTGTGCAGGCCGCGCACATCGAGCCAGTAGAAAAAATTAGGATCCGATTCAGGTACAGTCTCAAGCTCGATTTCTTCAATTCGTTCAGTATTATACCTGACGAATTCCTTTATGATGAGATTTGATTTTGGAACACCTGTATAAATCAAGGATCCCGGTGGCAAACCTGTTTTTCTAATTTTTACAGATGGCATGTTAAAGATTTTGGATTTACGAATGACGATTTTCGATTTTTTTTCTTGCTATTGCTCCTTGCCTATTGCTAATTGCCTATTGTTTTCCCTGCTCCCTGCTTTTTTGCCTATTGCTAATTGCCTATTGTTTTCCCTGCTCCTGCTTTTTTGCCTATTGCCTATTGCCTATTGTTTTCCCCTGCTCCCTGCTCCCAGCTTTTTTCAATGATAATTTATCCATTCACTCCAACTTCCGGGATACAACCTCGCATCTTTTCCTGTTGCAATTTTATAAGCAAGAATATTGTGGCAGGCTGTTACACCGGAACCGCAATAAAAAACGGGAGACTCAACTGCAGAATTTTCAATGTCTTTAAATCTCTTGTTTAATTCTTCGATACTTTTCCATTCACCGGCATCATTTGTATTTTCCATATAGGGAATACAAATAGCTCCGGGAATATGTCCTGCGACCGGATCAATGGGCTCATATTCACCTGCATACCTAGGATATTCCCTGCTGTCAACTAATGGATCATGCAGTTTACCAAGACCTTCCATTTGAACTGTCATTTCTTTTTGAAGAAGGTGCTTAAAGTTGCCGGGTGTTGGTAAAGGCCATTGATTATCTAAAGGAAGTTTAAAGTTTTCCCATGCTTTGAAGCCACCATTCAATACGGCTACATCATTGTGTCCAAGCCAGCGTAACAGCCACCAGGCTCTCGATGCATAAGCCCCATTCGCCTGATCGTAAACGATTACCTGATTTTCATGGCTCAGGCCGCAAGATCGTAAGGTGGATGCAAGTATTTCAGGGTGGGGTAGAGGATGACGACCAGTAACGCCCCTGATAACAGGTGAAGATAAATCATGATTAATATCGAGATATGCAGCCCCGGGTATATGAGATTGCAAATATTCTAATCGTCCTTTTTTAGGATCTGCGAGATAGAAACGGCAATCCAAAATAATAATCCCAGGATCGGTATAGATTTTAGAAAATTCCTCTGTCGAAATCAGCGTAGTATATCGTTTTTGCATTTCGATCAGGCTGTCATGTTTAGTGCTTGCAGGATTTGCTGTGTATGCTTGCCGGAATCTACAGGATGGATGACAGCTTCTATTTTGCCTGTCGGACTGATTACGAATGTAGTTCGATGAACAGCTTCACTTGTCCTTCCCATAAATTCTTTGCGGCCATAAATATCAAAAAGCTTAGCTAATTGATTGTCTGCATCAGATATCAAATCGAAAGGGAAGTTATACTTTGAAATAAACTTTTGATGTTTGTTGATACTGTCTTCACTGACACCGATGACGGTAAAACCTTTGGCCTTTAGAATTGCATGATGATCTCTCAGCTGGCACGCCTCTTTTGTACAGGTTTCAGAATCATCATGATTGTAAAAGAAGAGAATGTATCTTTTTCCTTTTAGCTGTGCAGATGAAATTGTTTTATTTTCCTGGGTTGTAGCCGTAAATGAAGGCGCATTTTGACCGGGTTTCCATTTCGAGGTCCATGTCTGGCGCATAGTGTCTTTGATTTGATCCGCTACAATGTAAAGGATTTTTCAAGTATGGATTCATTGCCTCTGTCGTCAATGACTTTTATCACCAACCGGTGATCTCCGGATGCAAGCCTTCCGTCAAATTTATGCGTAAGTATTCCGGTCTTCCCATCAAGACTCATGAGGATCCATTCGTTATCCACATAGGCTGAATACAAAAGATTCCTTCCTTTATCCCGGATCCTTACATTGTCAGAAATCCTGAAATCCATCTTCATCCATCCGGCCATATTCGCATTGAAATGAACCGGTTTTATTTTGGGTGGTATGGTATCCACTAATATTGTGTACGTACCCATTTCACGAACACCTGTCGTCAGATTATTTCCAATCCACGTGCCACCGCAATTTATGATTGATCCGTTCGGATCACATCTGGCTATAAAAGCCCGATTTAAAAGAGATGGGGGAACAGCGAGTCCATCTATGAATACATCGAAATAAGTATGCACAGGGGCATCCACAGGATCTAATTCAAAATATGCACTGTAATTTCCTGTATTGTAACCGGTAGTTGAACTGACGTTGACAGGTGTTTTTTCATAGAAACAACCTTCCGGCCAGACGACTTTAAACCCTTGTTGCGTGACAATCGTTATTGCATCAGGCAGTCCGATTGTATTGTATCTGGCAGGTTTAGGAGATTGGGAAAGAATATTCCCGCTTTGTACAACCTGGAATGATAATGTGGAAGCATTTCCTTTAAAATCAGAAACCGAAATCGAAAATGGTCGTGGAAATTCAGGATTAATAATAAATCTGCCCTGTTCAGGTCCGGTTGCATAAATAGGAAGCTTGTTCCCCTCCAATTGAAAGCAACGGTGGAAAAATAAATTTTGATTTACTTTTTCCTGGTAATCAATATGTGCATTCAGGTACCGGGATTTTTCAAAAGGAATTTCATCCAGGGTAAATGCGAAACCCGGTTCTCCTCCTGATTTACATTGAATACTATAGATGCCGTTTTTATTATCCTGACCATCTTCAGTATCATATGTCCTGAGTGCAAAACCAACTTTTGCAGAAGGTAATTCAATTGGATTTTCAAAAATGTAATTACTTTCAGTTGACAGCTTGGGTTGCATCATGCGCGAGTTCACTATTTCACCCTGTTCATTGAGCTCATATACTATCAGCTGCTGAATGACAGGAGCATGATGATCTGCGTTCTCAAATCCAAAATGGAGTGGATTGACAGGTGTCTGATCATTGGTGTGCCTGATTTCAAAATGCAGGTGTGCACCATATGAACTGCCAGTGTTTCCCATGTATCCGATTTGTTGCATTTGTTTGACAGGAAATTTGTCCGGCCCGGGATTGAGCTCTACTTCAAAAGATTTTTGCAGGTATTGTTGCTCTTTAATGTAGTCTTGTATTTCATCGGTAAAATGATCGAGGTGACCATATAAAGTGGTGAAGCCATCCGGGTGATCGATCTGAAGCATATTGCCATAACCGAATTCATCTATTTTGATCCGGCTGATATATCCTTCTGCAGCGGCATAAACCGGATCACCGGATCGTTGGTGTAAGGATTTGATATCAAGTCCTCCATGAAAGTGGTTTGTGCGTAATTCTCCGAATGTACCTGAAAGCCTCAGGTCTCTGTTGACAGGCGATACAAAATCACCCTTCGGATACGAACCAATGATTTCCACCATGGAGAGTAGCGCGATGCAAACCGTGATAAATGCGTAGATCTTCATTTTCGATTCGTTAAGTATTGTTCTTTGTGGAGGGAACAATAAGCTCTTTCATCAGCTCTTCAATTTCATATTCTGCTTTAAAGATAGGATTGCTTCGATTGTCATGGTTAGCTAACTGTGCACTGAGTTTTTGCCTGACCAATGGATGATTTATCATGAGCTGGTTTGCTGTAATGCCAAGTGACCAGGAAAGCCAAAAATGATATTGGTGATTTCTGTTGTTCTCCGTTTGATTTGTATTCAGCCTGGTATCCATGTATAAACGCAAAGACTCCCAAAATTCGTCTATGCCTTTTCCTTCAGCAGCAGAGCATAGGAGTACTCTGGGTTCCCAATCATTTCTCAACGGCGTTAAATAATGCAAAGCGTTTTGATAATGACTCCTGGAAATCATTGCTGCATCCAATAACTGTCCGTCAGCTTTATTGATGATGACGATATCTGCTAGCTCAGTAATGCCCCTTTTTATTCCCTGTAACTCGTCTCCGCCACCTGGTTGCAATACAAGAATGAAACCATCCGTCAGTTGCCATGCCACGTGTTCGGATTGTCCTACCCCAACAGTTTCAAGAAGTATAATGTCATATCCAACAGCTTCCATAAGGGTCATGACTTCAAAGCTTCGCCTTCCAATCCCACCCAGCACTGTCCCTGCCGAGCTTGACCGTACAAAAGCGGATGGGGATGAAGACAAGCCTGGCATACGGGATTTATCTCCCAGGATGCTCCCATGACTAATATTGCTAGTTGGATCAATGGTGACTACGCCAACTTTGAAGCCTTTAGAAATTGCTTTCAGACCGATAGCTTCGATGAGCGTACTCTTTCCTACTCCGGGTGCCCCGCTGATCGCTAACCGGCATGCTTTATTACGATTCTCTGTTTGTTGATGACATAATTCGAGCAATTGGATCGCTTCTCCCCGGTCCTGAGGTCTTTCACTTTCCACTAAAGTCATAGCCTGGCCCAGAGCGACCCTGTCACCTTTCATGATTTTACTGAATAATGTAGAGATATCATTCACCATTATACAAGCTTGATTTTACAGGTAGGCAAATATAGCTTTTTATTATAACTTATATACCACTGACTACCAGTGGTATATCTAAATTCGGATACGTTAAATTCATTAAGTTAAATCGTTAATGCTCTGACCAGTGACAATTAACGCTTTGATAATATAAAGGAGGAGATTAAGAAGGTTTATTTGTGACCAGTGTATTTCAACGTGGTGGTCGGAAATTTCTTTTTGAACAATCGCCTATTATGGCAGGAATTCCTTACATCCAGCCGGCCACCACAAATTTATACTACAAGTCGATTCCAGATATCAGATGTCCACCGGTGAGTATAATAATCTATAAGATAAGATCCTGATAATGGATCCTGCCCTCTATACATTTCACTTTCCATATTCAGCAGGTGATGAATATTTCTGTCCATACGAGGATAATGCGAGGGAATAAGTTTCCCATCAGCATGATGTATGCAAAGCGTATGTACACCGGTAAGAGAAGCAGCCAATGCAGATGAAGAGGCACGGATGAGATGATGATCTGGATCACCTGTCTTAGCAGGGTGAACATGGCATTCAAGATATAAGGAAGTGCATTCTTGTTTTTTTGTAAAGTGTTTCCATAAGTTATGCCAGGCAATATGTAATACCCGTGTCTGGATCAATTGCTTCAGGTACTGTGTATCAGAACTGAGCACAAGAATGCAATTTTCTAAATAATCCATGTGGTTAAATCCCTGCGATGTCCAATACTGCAGATCATCCTTGATAAGTTGGAATATTTCTGCAGTCTGTTTTGTCCATTGGCCCGTTGAGGGTATAGTATAAATGAATCTGTATGACTTCGCATTCTCATCCATTGAACCATCTAAAGCTTCAAAAAAAACTGAGGAAGGCTGATCAATGTAATTTCGATTTAACCTGACCAATGCACTTTTAGGAATAATTTCCCGGACAGCATGGATGATTTCAGGAGATTCATGATCTAAGGATACATTTACTTCGATCATGTCTGTAAATACACCATCAAGCCATAATCGGAAAGGCATTTTATTTTCCGTTTCAACGTTCAGAACTAATGACTGCGCACCGTATCCAAGTGCGTCAAGAATCATCTGGTTTACGTTTTTGGCATCATCGGCTGATGTATTGATCCATTCCATAATCCGCGGAGCCTGCTCAAATAAAACATCGGGTAATCTGATCAATACAGGATGGTCTTCCTCATGCAACGTTGGGTTCATGATCTCTCCTGGCCACCATTCAGATTGAATGGAAACGATTTCTTTTGGCCATAGATCTGCCTCGATCTGTTTAAGCCAGGTGGCTTTTGATATGCGATCAAATGTGTATGTCCAGTCAGGCATCTTGTTTACAATGATAACAAAATCAAACCTATTACCAGGTTTAAGGTTGTTGGTTGTTGGAAATTGGACTGGTCATTGGTTTATAGTTATTAGTTTATTACAAAGCAATAGCAAGGGACACGGATACAGTTATTCTGATTTGAATTGGCTAGGGCATGCCCCTGCTTTCTTTTACTACCTAAACCCAATAACTATTTTCCAGTCCAACTTCTAACAACCTTTAACCATAGACCTAATAACTATCTTTATCCAATGAGTTCCTCTCATAAACCGCTCTATCTCGATTACCATGCTACAACGCCTGTTGATGCGCGAGTGATGGAAGCGATGTTACCCTACTTCACTGAGCATTTCGGAAACCCGGCAAGCAGGTCTCACCCTTATGGTTGGCAGGCTAGTGAAGCAGTTGAATTGGCACGGAATCAGGTATCTCAGTTGTTGAATGCTACTTCGCAGGATATTTTTTTTACATCCGGTTCAACAGAGGGTTTGAATATGGCCATAAAAGGTCTTGCAGAATCGCTTCTCTATAAGGGAAAACATATTATTACTATTTCAACAGAGCATCATGCAGTGCTTGATCCTTTGCATTGGCTTTCTGCCAAAGGATATCAAATCACCACATTGCCGGTTGATGCAGAAGGTATGTTGGACTACGACCAGTTGACATCTTCTCTTCGTGAGGATACGATCATGGTGGTCGTGATGTGGGCAAATAATGAAACAGGTGTGATTCATGATATACAAAAGGTAGGAGATATATGTCATGAAAAAGGAGTAGTATTTGTTTGCGATGCTACACAAGCTGTTGGAAAAATAAAAGTAAATGCTAAAGCAACCGGCATTGATATGCTGGTCTTGTCCGCACATAAAATGTATGGTCCAAAAGGATCAGGAGCCATTTACATCGATACGAAGACAAAAAAAATAAAACCTGTAGCGCTTATTCACGGGGGAGGTCATGAAATGGGGTATCGGTCGGGAACATTGAATGTCCCTGGAATTGTAGGGCTTGGAGCTGCTTCACATTTGAGGCAATTGAATTTAGAGGAAGATGGCATACATATGAAAAGATTGAGAGATGGTTTTGAAAGTTCCATGCTTTCGTCACTTGAGCATGTAAGCATTAATGGAAATCTTGAAAACAGGTTACCTACGGTTTCAAATATTAAAGTATCAAAAGTGGATAGCCAGGCGATCATGACTAAGCTCAGGACCAGGCTTGCGATTTCATCAGGTTCAGCCTGCAGTTCTGCAGATCCTTCGCCATCTCATGTGCTGATGGCTATGGGATTGTCTGAGGGTGAAGCGAAAGGGTCTTTCAGGATAAGTCTGGGCACTCCTACAACTCTGGAAGACATGGAACTGGCTGCAAAGCTTCTAATAGAGGAGATCGTGGCCTATCGCGCAGAAAGCCCTGTCTGGCAGATGTTTAAGCAGGGAATTGAGCTTTGAGAAGGGGTTGCAAAGGAAACTATACCATCACGATTTTGTTATCCTATCTTTACCATGTTTTTTAAAAGATCGATGCCATGTTGTTTGTAGCAGAGAATGCGAAAGAAAGGATCACCGAAATTCTGAACAGTGAAAATAAATCACTGACCGATTATTTTGTCAGGGTGAGTGTTACGAGTGGAGGTTGTTCAGGATTAAGTTACAAATTGGATTTTGACAATAATCTCAAACCTACTGACCAGGTATTTGAAGATAAAGGCATCCGGATCGTAACGGATCTCCGCAGTTTCCTCTATGTGCACAATACCATCCTCGAATTTTCCGGTGGACTTGAAGGCAAAGGATTTTATTTCAGTAATCCGAACGCATCACGGACATGTGCTTGCGGGGAGAGTTTTTCTGTTTGAGGTAAAAGGGGTAGAAAGCTTATTGCTCTTCTTGATGCCTATTTTTTTATATTCTTCTTTTAATAATTATTCTACTTGTAAAAAATAGTTGATTTTGATATTTTTGATAATTCTAAAATCTTTGGAATGATCTTCAGGCTAATACTTTTCATCATTGCATTGTACATATACAATCCAGTTGATGCCCAAATCGGAGCTAAAATAAAGGAACAGGAATATGGAGTGTATGGAACATGGAGTAATCATGATTTCCCGTTCCCGATGACACTTGTGCTTAACCCGGATGGTTCAGCTGAATTCGATGGTGGTGAATTGAAATATAAAGTTGAAGGCAATAAACTGATTTTGACAGAGGCCGGAAAGGATGTCAATTATTCATTTAAAGTACAATCTGATGTATTGAGCTTATCGGATGGTGATTTGGAAGGCACGGTTTTGTTCGAAAGAAAAAATAACGAAGAATTATCTGATTTTGAAAATGAAGATTTTCCTGAAGATGCTGGTTCGACGAACTTTAATCCACCTCAACTAAAGATTGGTAAACAAATATGGGTAACGGAAAATTTGAATGTTACAAAATTTAGAAATGGCGATTCAATACAGGAAGCGAAAACAAATCAGGAATGGAAAGTTGCGTGCAAAGAAGGCAGGCCTTGTTGGAGTTATTACAACAATGAATACCTTTTAGGAAAAGAATATGGGATCTTATATAATTGGTTTGCCATAAATGATCCAAGAGGATTGGCACCCGTCGGGTGGCATATTCCAAATAATGAAGAATGGATGACCTTAGTGAATAATCTGGATTGTTCAAACATAAGTGAGCCCTGTCCTGCAAATTCGATTACCCGGCCAGTTGATAATGGTAGTTTAAAAAGAAATTATGAAAATTGCTTTACCAGGCTGCACGCTGGTTATCGGAATGAAAATGGAAAATTCATGGCAAAAGGGATTAGTAGTAATTGGTGGAGCTCTACAGCAATAGATCAGGATATTGCAGGGGTTAGCGTTTTGAGAAATTGGGATTGTAGAATACAAGGATCTATAGGACTTAAATTATGTGGTGCATCTGTCCGCTGTGTAAAAGATTATCCTGTTTATCCTTCTGTTCGGTAATTGTGTAAGGGTTGATATTGATTCAATAGTTTAGTAAATCTCTCATAGATTCTTCTACTTGTTTAGCAGACAGGATCATTTCTTTTTCCAGGATTTCATTCAGCGGTACTGCAGGCATATCCTTTGATCCAATCGTCCGCACCGGCGCATCCAGTGATGTCCAGCAATTTTCCTGAATCCTTGCAGCAATAGTTTGAGCAAACGAATTAGAAACAGTATCCTCGGTTACAACCAGGCATCTTCCATGTTTGCGAACAGTTTCGTAGACTAAATTTTCATCCCATGGAACAAGCGAACGCAAGTCAATAATGGTAATCTGATTTTCAAAAGATTTTGCTGCATGTAAAGCCCAATGCACGCCCATCCCATAAGTGACAATGCTGATAGCTTTTCCATTTTCTATCAATTTTTCATCCGCCTCCAATACAATCCGTCCAACACCTATTGGAATGATATACTCCTCATCAGGCAAAGGACTTTTAGCAGTCTCCGTGTTCGGAACTTTGCTCCAGTACAATCCTTTGTGTTCGAAAATCACAACTGGATTCGGATCATAATAAGCAGCTTTCATCAATCCTTTCAGATCGGCACCATTGCTCGGATATATCACTTTCAATCCTTTGATATTACAAACCACCGTTTCCACACTTGATGAATGATAAGGTCCTCCACTTCCATATGCTCCAGTTGGGACACGTAATATCATGCTTACAGGCCACTTTCCATTTGTCAGGTAACATGACCTGCTTACTTCGGTGAACAATTGATTCAGCCCGGGCCATATATAATCAGCAAACTGAACTTCAACTATGGGTTTCAATCCAACAGCTGACATGCCCACAGTAGACCCGACAATGAACGCCTCCTGTATTGGTGTATTAAATACACGGTCGTCACCAAATTTCTGAGCAAGTGTAGCAGCTTCCCTGAAAACACCACCTAGTCGCCTGCCTACATCCTGACCATAGAGAACACATTCAGGATGTTTACGCATCAGTTCTTCAATCGCAAGTAAAGCGCAATCCACCATGACTTTTATTTCAGCTCCTTCCGGGCTGCGTTCTCCTTTTTCAGTTGTGATGTCTGTAGGAGCAAAAGCATGCGTGTATAAATCTGAAGGAATGGGATTGACAGCTTGTCTTGCTTTTTCAAAATCAGCAGCGACTTCTTCTTTTGCTTTCGTTTCGATTCGTTTTATTTTCAATTCCGGCCATCCTGCTTCCAGCATAGCCCGTCGCATTTTCGGATAAGGATCCATGGCCCGGTCTTCTTCAAGATCATCCCTGTACCATTCCATTCTGACACCTGAAGTATGATGATTGAGCAGAGGTACAGTAGCATGTATAAGAAAAGGTCTTCTTTCTTTGCGAATCAAATCCATCACTTCGTATAGTGTATCATAACAAAGTTTGAAATCTGTCCCGTCAATGCTCCTTGTCTCTATTCCTTTAAATCCTTTCGCATATTCAGCAGCATTCATGGCACGGGTTTCTTTTGCGTTTGCTGAGATATCCCAGTCATTATCCTGGACCAGGTATAGGATGGGAAGTTTTTTCAAAGCCGCCATCTGGAACGCCTCTGCAACTTCTCCTTCTGTCACTGAAGCATCACCAAATGAACATACGACTACAGGTGGTTTCTTCCATTGTCCTATTCCCCTGTTTTCTTTGTAATGAATTCCAAGAGCTATTCCTGTGGTTGGGATGGCCTGCATTCCGGTAGCAGAAGATTGATGAGGTATTTTTGGCTTGTCTTCATCGCGTAAGCTGGGATGGGAATAATATGATCTGCCTCCTGAAAAAGGATCATCTTTTTTTGCCATCAGCTGCAACATGAGATCATAAGGTTTCATGCCTATAGACAGCAATAATGCATCATCACGGTAATAGGCGGATAACCAATCATCGGGTGTGAGCAACATGCCCATTGCGATCTGGATAGCTTCATGCCCTCGGGAAGTGGCATGTACATATTTCGAAACTTCCTTAAAATTAGCTTCGTAGAGATCGGTCATGGCTTTTGCAGTGGCCATCAGCGAAAATGCCCTTGAGTAGATATCGGGCATTGATGGCGGATCATCTTGCTTCTCCGAAGGCTTATTGAGTTGAGCCGGATTTTGGTTACTGAGCGGAGTCGAAGTATTTCCCTTAGCCTTCATGCGGACCAAAGATAGAGATTGAACGCTGCACAACTCCTTTATACCGGATTTACTCAGGATAGATTTTATATTTAAGCGATAAATATAAAATCATGGAAGACTATAAAGGATTGATCACGAAGGTGGAGCGATATCAGACTACCCTCGCAAATACTAAAGCATACCGCGAAAGATGGGATGCTCACCTGCGCAGCCAGATTACTACAGAATTGGAGAATATGCTCAAAGTTTCCAAGCTTGAGGGTAAGATAGAAGTGCAGGATAAGGTCAGGCACCTTGAATTCATTGTTCTGTCACTTGGTTCGGAAGAAAGTGGCATCTCCGAAATCATCAACGACAAAACAGACAAGCCATTGATCAAAAACAATGGTTCTTTAGTTTATCAGCAACTATTTAATGGTAAAGTCCAGGTGATGATAGGGTATCCGTACATAGAAGGATTTGGTGAACCTCATCCGCCAAAGATCATTGGCATCTACCGGCCTGAAGAGATCAAAGCTCCATTCCTGATCAGGCATATGGAAGATTTTATCAAAGAAATTACGATTTGGGAAGATTTCGATGATGATGATACACCTGCAGCGAGGATAGGTTACCAGATGTCAACTCTTCCCAACGTGAAGCCTTCAGATGGATAATTTCCTGGGTTTTGATAATGTATATTTGCTTATTATTTTACTTCAATTTTAAATAAATAACATCCTGATTATTAACATTTTAAATTAAATCAGAGGCAGGCGAATGGGGTGATGCTCTTTATTTATAAAATCATTATTAAAAAAAAGCAGGCCAAACCGGAAGCAATCCACACTCTGAGTTACCTCAGGCATTGTTATCAGTGTTTTCCATCCTTTCTGCATATCAGCGGACCAGTAGATGTCATCCACCATCATGATCGTATCCCTTGTGAAATGCGATTTCAATGCCTGGTAATAATTGATCAGCGGGATGGATTTGTGATTTCCATCAAGAAAAATAAAGTCAAAATTTTCAGTTTTTGGCAAATCATTTTTAAGAAAGGATTCGAATGTAGAATCTAGTGCAGTTATATTTTTTATGTTTTGCTCTGCAAATAATTTACAGGCCAGTGAAGCTAAAACAGGATCGCCTTCAATGGTTGTGAGTTTTCCCGGTGCAGCACCTAAAGCGATATAAGATGATGCGATGCCAAGACTGGTTCCGAATTCGAGACATGTTTTTGGTTTTGTCAAATTCATGAGCCTGTATAAAAACCGGCATTGGAATGGAAGGCTAAGTGATTGCCTTGCAATCCTTGAAATGCGTATATCCGCTGACAATGTTGAACCTTGCATTCCGGCTCCGTAATCAGTCCGCTTTATACTTTCTGTTGAATGCAAAAGTCTTTTTCGCCTGGATTCTAATATTTCAAACTCAGGGAATTCAATTTTATCATTACAACAATAACTAAAAAGCCTGAATAAATATGGTGAATGAAAGGAATCCCATCTACGTGACGAAAGCCTGTGTTCAATGTATTTGATTATTGTGTAAAGACGGGACATCACTGCAAAGTAAGATATAGGGCTTATCTATGGTTAATGGGGTTATCTATTTGCCAGTTGTCCTTACATTGACTTTTTGCCTATTGTCTTTTGCTTATTGCCTGTTGACTATTGTTTTTTGCATATTGCCAGTTGCCAATTGCTGATTGTCTTTTGCTGATTGTCTGATACCTATTGCTTATTGGCTTCGCCTTCGCCTCAGCCTCCGCCTTCGCCTTGTCTTTTACTTATTGCTTATTTCTGTTATTTTTGTTCGACTTCATTTCTAAACCTTTATTTCCATATGAGAGCAAAACTTTTACTTCTGATAACAGCCAATTTGTTGTGCATGGTAGCTTATGCACAGGTTAAGTTTTTTAACCGAAATGATCTTTTGTCATCTCCCGGACAAAGAAGTGCAGTACCTGTAGCCATTGCAGACATGAATGGAGACGGGTTTGATGACATAGTGACCATGGACAATGGAACCGTATTATATGTTCAATATCAAACACCGGATTTAAGTCGTCCTTTTGTAAGGTATAAGGTACCTGTGACGATTGATGTATCCAGCGACCCGCAGAATGATATATGCATAGCTGATTTTAACAACGATGGAGCAAATGATATTTTTATCACAGGTTCTTATGATCGTACTAAAGTTTTATACGGAATACCACATTCTTACGGTTTTAATTTCACCTACATCGTGGTGGATCCATATTTCTCTCAGGGTGCATCTGCTGGTGATTTTAATAATGACGGTTGGGTAGATGTAGTGGTTTTGAATGACAATGGAGAAAATTATACCATGATGAATGATGGAACAGGTACTCTTGTTGAGCAACCATTTTTCAATTTTGTAACTGTTCCCGTATCAGACAATTCAGGAAATTATGGTTCTGTGTATTCTGATTTTGATATGGATGGTGATCTCGATTTCTATATCGCAAAATGCAGACAGGGAGTTACCAATCCAAGTGACCCTCGCCGGATCGATGTATTATTTGTCAACGATGGAAATGGCAATTATACACAGAAGGCATCGCAATACGGACTAGCTGACAGGTACCAAACCTGGACAGCAGATTTTGGCGATATTGACAATGATGGTGATCTGGATCTTTTTAAAACAGAACATGATGTCATCTGTGCCTTATTTGAAAATATAGACAATGATACCTTCATTGATATCACTCCGCAATCCGGAATTAATATCGGCGGGACCGGCCTCCAGGGGATGATCAGGGATTTTGACAATGACGGATGGCAGGACATCCTCGTGAGCGGAGATCTTGTGGAATTCTGGCGTAACAATGGTGACCATACATTTACCAGGCAACAACCTTTTGGGAACAACATCTTCGGAACATATGCATTAGGTGATCTCAACCATGATGGCTTTACAGACATTTATGCATCCACAGTTATTCCTTTCAATCAACCCCACCCATCAAATGAAGATATTTTGTATTTAGGTGAGGACAATGGAAATCATTTTCTATCCATTGACCTGATCCAGCCTGTTGAAAATACATCTGCTATAGGAGCGATGGCTATCTTATACAGCGATCTCGGAATCCAGATACGTGAGGTCAGGGCTGGTGAGCAATATGGTGTATCAAATAGCCATAATATGATTTTCGGAATGGCCAATCTGACAACCTATGACAGTCTCATCATACGATGGCCCGATGGAACAAGAGAATCTTTTAATAGTCTTACTGTAGATGAAAAATGGACATTACGTCGTGGTGGATGTGCGAGGACTTCCATATCTATATGGCCAACATTGAAAGCACTGTGCAATAATGAATCCTTTGAACTGACATTGCCGGAATTTAACATTTCTTCATGGAGTACAGGATCAACAAATGATACCTTAACCGTCACTGAAGACGGTCTGTATTTTGCCACGATCCTTGATGATGTCAATTGTCTTATCAGAACTGAACCCATTGAAATCATTACAGATCCGGATTCAATAAAGCCAACCATTTCATATGAAGGCAATAAGCTACTTTGCAATAGTGAAGAAGTAGTGCTCAGCCTTCCATTTGGATTAGGTTATCTGTGGTCATCAGGAGAGCAAACACAAAACATTGTCGTCACTTCCTCCGGCGATTATTTTGCTTCCGTCCAGGGTTATTGTAAGAACCAGATATCCGATACCCTTCATTTTGATTTTGTAGTTCCTGCAACACCTGAAACAGTCGGCGATACATTCTCTTTAGGAGAACAGGCTGTCGTGACTGCCACAGGTGACAGCATTGTTTGGTATTCTGATCCGGATGGTACGAATGTCATTGGTTATGGTTCTACTTATTTACTTGATGGACTCACCGATGATTCAACTGTGTACGCTCAGAACCTGGGTCCTATTCCCGGACAGGAATATCAACTTGGACCTGTAACGCAACAGGGAAACACAAAATATAATGGTGCGTTCATAAACGGTGGATTACAATTTGAAGTTTTTGAACCTGTTCTCCTCAAAGAATTTTCGGTATATACTGATTCCATAGGGCCTCGTATTATTGAGATCACAAATGGATCAGGATTCTTTTTTGATAAGCAGGTAGAGTTGGGGAGTGGCAAGACAGTGATTCCATTGGATGTTAATCTCCCTGCCGGTAATTATACGGTCAGTACAAATGGTGATCTGAATGTACAGGTCTTTGGCAATACCAGCCCTATCCTTTGGAGATCTTCAGATGGTGTTTCATATCCCTACCTCATTGATGGTGTTGTATCCATATCCAATTCAACATTTGGTACCGAATTTTACTATTATTTCTATGACTGGAAAATTGAAACTTCCGATAAATATTGCGGATCTGACCTTGCGCCTGTTACCGCTTACTGGGATTTCAATACTTCCGCTGGAAATGCAATTGATGATAAGGCAATGGTGATCATGCCAAACCCAACATCAGGTTTGACGCATGTGATCATTCAATCCTCTTCCCCGATAACTCTTGAAGTAACTAGCATGGCAGGTGAACGAATTCACTCAGCAAAAGAAAAATTGGTGAATGGTAGTATCACGCTTGATATGACTGGATACCCTTCAGGCATTTATTTTATCAGGATGATCCAGGATGGTAAGATGTATTCCAGGAAAATGATAAAACTCTAGAACGAGTAAAGGAAAAAATAAATTTTTCATGCTAAATGGTTGCAGCAGATTATTCTGCTGCAACCATTTATATTTTTGAATAAGGAATTATAGCAATCAGCTGGCCATGATCATAAAAGCTGAAATAATATAGGCCTGCATTTACCTCGCGGCGCAATTGAATTTTACCTGCGGCTACTCCCGACATAATTTTCCTGCCATTGATATCTGTCATTTCATATTTTATCGAATTGATATCTGGTAGTGAACCTGAAAATTCAACGTGGATCTCATTTCCTGTCCCGGGATTAGGGAAAAGTTTTATTTGGTCAGCGATCCTGAAATCTTTAATGCTCGTAGTGGACAGATCGATGTTGTTGATGTTGAGATCATCGACCAGTTCGGTATAGCGTTGATATCCTTCATACATCGATTTGAATTGTGATACCTGCGATAAAGTATCATCTGTAAAAAGATCATTCATCCACCTGGATGGTAAGGAATGATACATGAAAGAAACGCTCAGATCAGCAAGGCCCTTGTAACCGTCAAGCGGTACTTTGTAAGCAATGATGTCCATTCCTGATGTACTGTTTGTACCATACTCCGGATCAACCAAAGCATTTCCCCAAACCGCTACAGTATCATAAACCTGATGATTCCTTTTGAAGCCAGTTGGAAGAAGCCTGTTATCCTTCAATGGCCTGAAAGCAGCATTCAGCCGCGTGGTGAGATGGCCCTCCAGATCTGACATTACCATTTCATAGATCTGAACATCACCGGATGAAGTAGACTCCTCATGATGCGGTTCAAAAGGTTGGTCCCTTCCTATTATATTTCCGGCAGCATCCAGCAAACCATTTTCATAGATTGTATCGATCCCCGTTGCATCTGTCAGTACGATTTGTAACCAGGCCAGGCGACTTGGATAACCTGATGGAAATTTATGTCCTGTCTTGTTTTTTATCGTGAGCTCAAAATAAAGTGTATCATCAAAAACCTGTAACGGAGAGATCCCGATAGTTGCTGCACGGCTGATACTTAACCGGTTATTTCCAATAGATTCATCCCACGCATGATCCGGTGACCCTACCAATAAATGAAGCGAATCGCGATTATTTTTCATCATGGATAGCATGGCTGTATTTGCCCCAAAAAACTGGTGTAATCCGAAAGGGTATCTCTTCTTCAAAGTCTGGAAATCTGTAGCTATCACCACACTGTCCCGGATAAAAGGCATATGACATGTCTGGCATTCTTTACCTTGTCCGGGATAAATGGAATTGAGCCATTCATGATATGTGGCCTGCTCAACAAAGAAATCTCCGGACGGTGTTCCGTCTTCCTGTAAGGTCTTTGTGATCAGGGTATGACAACCGGCACAAACCCCGCTGGTATATATGTGGTCTGAGAAAACAGGATCGAACCCGACATAAAGCTGCATAGGTCCCTGAAATGGGTTAGGATATGGCCCGAACATAACCCTGTTTGTATCAATCGTAAAATTTCCGGATTGGCCCTTTCCAAGGTTTTTTGCGGGTTGCTGGTGGCATGAACTGCATGAAACGCCATCTAATCCCAAAGAGTCATGGAGCATTGTTTCATAAGAATAAGGTAGACCTGAAAGATGGCTTTGGATGCTACCCAGGGGTGCATGACATTTAAGACACGTAGTTTCAATCTCTGCAGCTGCAGTGGGATACTGATTGACCTCATGGGCCACTGTAGCCCTCCAGAAAGGATCATGTGCAGATAAAGACATCATGCTGAACCGCCAATCATCGTAAATATTAACATCCTCCCCATTTGCATCTACCAGTGCCAGGCCAGCTTCGTCAAAACCATGACACCCTGCGCAATGGGAAGAATGAGCTACCTTTTGGGTTGGAGGAACAGGATCTCTTCTTGGCTCGAAGGAAGGCAAAGTCAGTCCGAGCCAAAAAATTGTTCCTATGAATAAAATCAGTATACCGTACTTAATCACCGGACAAAATTAGTTTATTTGTCATTCAAACCGGTTTTGGTTGGAAGTAGGTGGTTTTCCTTCCGCTCAAATTGAGATTAAATCAGGGTTTTTTATATTTTAGCTATATTATAGTTTTATCAGGGCGAATTGTGCTGAAAATGAATATTCAATAATGAAAAAAATTCTTTATCCGACGGATTTCTCCGATACGGCGGAAAATGCGTTCATCTTTGCCTTACAGATTGCTGATCACTTAGGGGCTTCTATCATCACCCTTCATGCCTTTGACCGGCCTGACATCAGCAGTTTTAACCTTCCGGACACATTGAAAGATGTCTACGATTCCATTGACCTCGATGTGTTTGAGAACTATGAGGATGAAGTGCCTGTCCTGCGGGATATTGCCATCGAAAACGGCTACTACCATGTGCCCATGGTGCATGTGCTGGAAGAAGGAGCCGCTGTTTCTGCGATTCTCCGGACTGCCAACAAAAATAAAGCTGATCTCATAGTCATGGGGACTACCGGTGCTGGCATGATGGAAAAGTTCTTTTTTGGTACTGTTTCAGGTAAAGTGTTGGAAGAAGCACATTGTCCTGTAGTGCTGGTGCCTTATACAGCTCAATTCGACGGAATCATAGATAACATAGCAGTTGCAACCAATTTCACGGAAGAGGATGCAATCCTGATTGAAGAATTAAGAAAATTTCGGGAGATCATGGGATGCCATGTCCATGTAGTGCATGTCAGTACCGATCAATCATCAGATGATGGTCAGCTGAAATCCTTTTGCGAACGTTGGCACAATGATAAAAAGATCACTCCTCATGTTGTCCATCACGCTGACATAAATGAAGGCCTGGAATCTTTTGTAAAAGAAAAAAATATTGACCTGCTGGCTTTACTTTCCCATAAACGAAACTGGTTTGAAGATTTATTTTCTAAGACAAGGGCAAAAAATATTTCCTTTCACCAATCGATCCCGCTCCTCGTGTATCAGTCAGAAAATCTTACTTCACATTAATAGGAAATTCCTGCTTTTGTGTTTCTCTGATTACGCTAAATTCAGAATTTACGTTGCATTCTGCCAGTCGCGGTTGTTTGTTTCATCTTTGCAAAGCCCAGACTTTAATTGATGGATTACCAACAGACCATTGAATTCCTTTTTAGCTCTCTGCCGATGTATCAGCGGATCGGCGATGCAGCGATAAAAAAGGATTTGACGAACACAAGGCTGCTTTGTGATTTGCTTGATCAGCCGCATGAAAAATTTCTCTGCATACATGTGGCAGGTACTAATGGGAAAGGGAGTACTTCTCATATGCTTGCTTCTGTCTTCCAGGCCGCCGGAAAAAAAACGGGACTCTATACGTCTCCTCATTATGTTGACTTTCGGGAACGAATCAAAATCAACGGCCAAAAAATAAGCGAGCTTGATGTAATCCGCTTTGTAGAAAAATGGAACGAAAAATGGCAATCCATTCAGCCTTCATTTTTTGAAATTACGGTTGCTATGGCCTTCGATCATTTCAGAAATGAAAAAGTGGATATAGCCATCATTGAAACCGGTTTGGGTGGCAGGCTTGATTCGACTAATATTATTACACCGATGTTATCTGTCATTACAAACATCGGTTATGATCACATGCAGATGCTCGGACATACTCTTCCCGAAATAGCAAGTGAAAAAGCAGGAATTATCAAAAGAAGAATTCCCGTGATCATAGGTGAATGGCAAAAAGAAACTGCTGAAGTGTTCAAGGTAAAAGCAAAACAGGAAGACGCACCCATATCTTTTGCTTCAAAACATATATTTCTGGAACATGCCGGAGGAGATATTTTCAAACATCAATATGCAGTCCGGACACAATCCAAAGAATGGGTTGGGAAAATAGAATCGGATCTGACAGGGCCTTATCAGCGAAAAAATATTCGCACAGTCCTTGAAGCCATATGGTGCTGGAATAAATATTATCCGGATCAAAAAATACAGGATGCAGAAATAAGAAAGGGGCTAAAAGCCGTAAAAAAAGATACATCCATGATTGGCAGATGGATGATCATTCGCGAAAATCCATTCGTCATAGCAGATGCAGCACATAATGTAGACGGGATCAAATCGATCCTGCCTGAGCTGTTAAAGATTCCGGCAGAAGGCAGGCATTTTGTACTTGGATTCGTTGGTGATAAAGATGTCAGAAAGATCCTTGCATTATTTCCCAATGACGGTCATTACTACTGGTGCAGTCCTGATATACCGAGAGGAAAACCTGCACAGGAAACCATGATGGAAGGAAGAAATGCAGGACTTGGAGGAAATGCTTTTCAAAGTGTAATGGCCGCATATGAAAATGCATTGCAACAAGCCAATCGGAATGATCTTGTTTTTGTCGGAGGAAGCAGTTATGTCGTGGGAGATTTTCTTGCAGGAATGAAAAAGAATTATGAATAAAGAATTCTGAATTTAGAATTTAGAAGTGCATAAGATTTAATGTTATGTAATAAGAGTGCATTAGATTAAGCACTTTTAATTTTCATAATTTTTAATTCATCATTTTACTTCTGAATTCCGAATTCAAAATTCTATATTCAAGATTCTCATTACAAGGGTGGTAGGAGGGTCTCTCAAGACCTCCATCATCATTTCCTTCATTACTCATACTCAATGACTTATATGTTTGGATGAATCAATAATCACTCAACAAATCCCCTCCTTTACCCCCGTACTGCCACGCTTTTGACACCGATATCAGGGCTGGCCGGTATATATATAATATCTTTTATATAGTTTCTTATTCCATTTATCTTAAGATAGATATATAGACAAGTGGTCAAATGGTCAGGCACCCATACACCACAATACCACAAAAGGAAAAGCCTTTGTCCAAAAGTTGACCACGTCCGACCATTTGACCAAATTATTAGCCATTATTTGCCAGAAAGCCGCAATAATGCCTGATTATTGTCCTGAATTATCTCTTCCAGCTTCAAATTCATCCTCTTTATGTGCAGCGCAACCCTATCATTTCCATAAACAGCAGCCGGATCCTGCGCAATGCCTGCGTTTTCGAGATCAACACTGATCAAATCATTTTCAGGTACGTCGAAATAACTGCTAAGCTTCGTCAGATTCCTTGTCGATGGAGGTGATCCATCGGGTTGCATCCACTTATGCACAGCCTGACTGGTCACACCGACCGCGGTTGCTACATCTTTCTGGGTTAATCCCTTAGATTTTATAAGGTAGGCAAGGTTCTTCCTAAAGAATTCTGTAAAAAAAGTCATCGAATAGTTGGTTAAATTCAATCAACGAGTTACATTTGAGTCTTACACGGCAATGACATTTCCGAAACGGCAACGAAAATACCGAAATCGGAAACACAATTGCCAATAAATAACAATTATTTAAGATGCCAGTAGCTACCCCCCGAAAATCAAAAGCAAGTAAAAAGCTTTATAGAATCGACCAACTAATTGAATCCAAGGCACTAAAAACGGGTAAAAAGGCCTCTGTCATCCGCGCCGAAGCTCTTAAGATCCTTAAGGTTTCAGATCGCCAGTTCAGGAATATTCGGATGGCAAAACAAAACTCTTCCGGCTACCTCAAGACAGATCAGCTTCTGGCACTTTCGACATACTTCGAAGTCGGTATCGATGACCTCGTCAATCACTAGCACAGATGTTCATTCAACCAGGGGCGGCAGAAGTCCAGCCATAACAACCCAAGCCGCCCCATATTTTTTTTGCCCATGAAAAAAAATCCAAATTCAATCTCAGTCATTCAGATCAAGTGTGTCGATCACGAGATTACTAATCGTGCACGAAAAGCTGTTCTCAGCCTGATCCAAACTGGCACTGACATCCACGATATCGCCAGATTGGTAGGAACTACTGTGCATGCATTACTTGATGGATCAAAATTGACTATGTCAAGAGGTGAAGAAGTAGCGCTCCACACACACTACAACGTCAGTTACCTATGGCTGTGGACAGGCGAGGGAAAGATGTTTGACTCCACTCATGACATTTCAGTACTTCTTCCATCACAGATGATAGTCACCCGAAAAAGCAAACAGCTAGCATGAAGAAAGCAATCTTAATAATCGGATCTCCTGCATCAGGCAAAACTATCATTGCCAAATTAATGGCCAATGTATTTCGAACAGTAATAGTCTCAGCAATAGAAATTAATCATCGCAGAAAACGAGAGAAATATTTCTTTAATCAGTGTGACAAAGACACTCAGTTAATAGTTGTCGATGGCATCAAACATCAAGTCCATCTGACTTATTTTTTTACGGACATAAGTCGTGGTGTAATTGTCGTCAGAAGACTTGAGGAACCATTTGAAATACAACCCGGATTCATCTTTATCTCCAGCAGCATTCCACCTGAAACCATTTCAGATGATGCAAGTTTTACACGCCGATTTAAGATTTATAATATGGATCATCCAGGCATGAGCCTCGGTCAGCTATTGACTGAGTTGAATAATCATTTCGCTTAGCACCACACGTTCCCTCCCTGATGTCGATAAAATTCATTCAAAAAGAAAAAGGTGATAAGCTCATAGAAGCTGCCAAGCCTCATCTTCTTGAGATCGTACATCTATATCAGGAGACTAACCGATCCGGCAGATCTGAAAAAGGAAAATGCCTCGCGTGTGGTGATGATAAAAGCTTCTCAGTTAATCTTGCAAAAGATGTTGTAAAATGCTTCAAATGTAAACGAGGTGGTGCCGGTGCCATTGGATACCTGATCCAATTTAAAGGCATGAAGTACTTGGACGCCATGGAATGGTTAGCTAATCATCTCAACGTCGATATCACGGCAGAGCAGTCTTACGTGCACCCGGATCATCTGCCGGTAGCATCTTCCAACAAATTATCAACAGACTTTCGCAATGCACAGCTTCATGGATCCGGAATACCTGAAGAAGCTCAGCAATGGACTAATGAGGAAGGCATCACCCTCAATCGGTATACTGCCGGATCACTTGATAAGCAAGGCTACCCCATAGTAGGGGGTGATATGCTATTGCATTATCTGGATCTGGATGGTAAGCCCATCATGTATTGCCCTCCCAAGAGCCAGAAGAATAGGCCTTATATCCGCATCAGGTTTGCATTCCCGCACGCGCATTTAGACAAATCCGGTAAGCCTACCAGGTATAATTCTCCACGGAATGGAGGCAATCATCTCTGGATTCCGGAATCCGTCCGCAAATCTTTTTCAAATAAAGATCAAATCAAAACCCTCATAGTCATAGAGGGTGAGAAAAAAGCTGATGCACTCACATGTAGGGGAGTGCCTTCTGTGGGTATATCTGGCATATACAATTTTTCTGTTGCTAATGAAATGCCGGCAGAGTTTCAGCGGCTCATGACTGATTGCAGGGTGGAGTGTGTCGTATTTATCCTGGACTCAGATTATCAGGCACTAGGATCTAAAGATGACAAGCCAGAATACCGGCCGCTCATGTTCTGCAGCGCAGTCCAGAAATTCAAAACATACTTTGACGCCTATCGCCATAGCCCATCATTTCATAATCTAAAATTATTCATGGCTCATGGAGTGGATCCGCAGTACAAGGGCATGGATGATTTGCTTATGGCAGCTCCATGGGATCTGGATATCAAAAAAGAAATTGATGATGCTCTTTACCTGCACACTCATCAAAGCATATTGATACGGGCTATTGATCTTACCATGATGTCAGAATACGACATAAAGGAGATATGGCATTTGCAGTCACCCATATCATTCATGGAGCACCATAAGGACGAGCTGAAGAATATTGAAAAGTTCTCTATAGGAAAAACGGAATACAAGTATGATGCCTCCAAGGATGTCTTTGACTTCCTTCATCCTATCAAGCCAGGCGAAAAATACTGGTACATGGATGAAGACAAAGATGGTCGCATGACTATGAAGTTTGATCATATCAACATTAGATATTTTTTAAAAAATCGGGGCTTTGGAAAATTGCAGATTCACAAAAAATCATACAGGTTTGTTCAAATAGCAGACAACATTATATATGAGAAGTCTGGGCATGAGATCAAAGAATATGTTCAGGATTTCACCGAAGCTCTCAACGACCGTCCAGTATTTAAATTGATTATGACCGGCGACGATTCATACCTCAGTGAAAAGCGTCTGACGAATATGTATCCGGTGTCACCAAAATTTCTAACACCAGATCCGGATACACAATATTTCATATTCAAAGATTCATTCTGGAAGATTACATCTGATGGAGTTAGCCAGCATGATCACAAAGAATTGCCTGGTCAGGTATGGGAAAATGATGTGATTCCATTTTCGCCTAAGCGCCTTGACCCATTGATCAATTTTGAAATTTCAAAATCTGAAACTGGAGATAAAGCATGGATCACAGAGGTGGATCAGGGACAGGAAGATTTAGTCATTGATATCATACAGTACTTTAAAGCGACAAGTGATTTTTTGTGGCAAAATACAGGTGCCGACCAGCAGGATGAGCGCATTGAAGTCATGATGTGTGCTTTGGCTGACAAGATGTTGGCTGCTGGATATGTATTATGCTCATATCACCGCAGTAGCAACCTAAAGGCCATCATTGCGATGGATGCGCAGGATACTGCCAAGCAGCAGGGAGGTACAGGCAAGTCCATTTACTCCACCATGTTTGAGCATATTATTCCCACGGTTGTCATACCTGCCGACCAGGGAGACGTGACAGATGATAAGTTTCTATACGAAGGTGTGGATGATCGAAATAGATTGGTGGTGTTTGATGATTGTCCGCGCAATTTTAATTTTGGAGCATTCAAATCAGCTATCACCAGAGGATTGTGGGTCAATGCCAAGAGTATTGGAAAATACTTTGTGGGTCTTCGAAAAATGATATTCAATACTAATTTCTCCATCAGGGGCGATGATAAAAGTTATCTGCGCAGGCAGCACATTATAGCATTCTCGGACTTCTTCAATGAAGACCGTACACCTCGTGATGTATTTGGTCACGAGATGTTCAAAGAGTGGAATTACGATCAGTGGAATTACTTCTACAACTTCATGGCCACCTGTCTTTCACTGTATATGAAGCATGGCCTTGTCACATTTGCCTCGAAGAAAGATATACAGCGTCGTAAGCTACGCGACTATATAGGAGAGCATCTCCTCGACTTTTTACAGACATACTATTATCGTGGAGGGGTTCATATCAATGTCAGGTGGGAGCTGCTAGAAGTCCTGAATAAGGTACACCACCAGTATCCTAATCTGCGTAGATGGCTTGATCCTTCGGCTTTCAAGTTAAGGCTGCAAGCTTACTGCAAGTATGATGATTTCGATTACAATCCACTCCGGGCAGGTCACAAAGATATTCGTGACCGTACCGGTGGAATAGAATTCTTCACTATAGCGGATGAGCACTTTGACGCATCCCAGGCAAAACTAAATTTCGAAGCAAGACCAGATTTTAAATAAATCCTTATGAAGATACTCGACGCAATAAATGAATATTTCAACCCTAAGAAAATTGTCAGAGGTCCGGTTGCAACCGACTTACCGATACTTGCTCCTGGTGCTGAAATGAAAGAATGGCTTATCGTCTATCGCATAGGCCATGCATTTGATTCAGGCAACCTGGTGATCAACTTTTACCGTACCCTCAAGAATCACTTTCCTGATCTAAAACGACTGATCAATGCTACTCTGATATCGCGCAGGATACATCGTGAGGCACTCGATATTATTCTGAAGCACAAAAGAGAAAAACCTCAGAAAACCTGTAAGCTGTACAGGGTTCGACTGGCATGGGCATTCTGGCTATGTACAAACTTCGCTTACTCAAATAAAATTGGGGGGGGGTATAAATACTCTAACAATATGAGCGTGTCTGTACCTGATACATTAAAGCGTCGCAAGGAGCAATTTACAGAGTTGCTGGTCAGTCGCATTGAACATGCATACATCGAGAATGAAGATGCCATCTATGTCCTCAATTCACGAAATGTCGATAAAGCATTCCACTATCTGGATCCACCATATGCCGGATCCGATCAGGGTCACTATGCCGGTTATACTTGGGAAGACTACGCCATATTATTAAACTGGCTTGAATCTGATTGTCTTGGAAAATTTATGCTGAGTAATTACAACAGCCAGGTGCTTGAAGAATACATCATCAGAAATGGCTGGCAGAAGAAAGAAATAACTCACCGGATCCAAGCGCCACGAAGATCCGCCAGTCACAAGACTGAAGTGCTGGTATGGAATTACACTAATGTGTGTGGTACACAGGACATTTTCAAAAACTAATCATGCGCAAGAATAAATCACTCAGCAGCATAATTACCAAGAGTTATTTCTCCGGAGCTGGCTTATTCGATATCGGATTGAATATGGCTGGAATTGAAATAGCTGAATCATTTGAACTAGACATCGATTGTTGCAAAGTTCAAACACACAATTTTAACCACAAGGTTACCCACATTGATATCACAAAGAAACTTGTTGCTGGTGATGCTGGCGCGAATGTAATGTTCTTTACCTACCCGTGTACTAAATACAGCGCCCTGTCTGATTTACATAGTACCAGGACCGGTGATGAGATGTATCTCCATGCATTTCGTCACATGGCTATTGGATTGCCGGATATATTCGTGGCTGAGAATGTTCCTGGTATGCTGGCATTCCCTGTTGTTATGGAGGCGATGACAAAGCTACCAGGATATTATGTGGTAACCTTTTGTCCGATCAAGACAGAGACATGGTTGCCGCAGAGACGGAACAGGTTGATAATTATCGGTAGCCGCAAGCCATTCGATTGGAGAGAACCAAAGAAAGTAACTCCGATAAAGCTCAGCGCCATCATAGAGCGTGATCCAATTGTAAAATGGCCAAATGCGATCAAACATCGTATGGCTGGAATGTATCGTGATCTGCCCATTATCTCAGATCCATCAGCCGGTGATATCGCTCCTACTGCACTAGCGCATTATGCGAAAGATAAATCCACTAGGTTACTCCGCGACAAACGATTTCCTATGGGAGTCAGGCCCTACTCAGTTCGCGAGTATGCAAGATTACAGGGAGTGCCTGATAGCTTTCACTTCAATTGTTCGGCCACATCCGCGTACAGAATGATCGGCAATGGAGTTAGTGTGCCGGTTGGTCATTGGGTAGGCACTGAAATCAAAAGATACTTTTCAAAAAACTAATTTGTCCATGAACAGATCCGCAAGATTTTCAGACTGTAGAAAATACAGGTTTCTATTATGGCGACAGTGGGATTGCACCAAAATATCTATAATGTTTATTGGCCTAAATCCATCAACCGCAAATGAGACTGAAGATGATGCTACCATCAGAAGAGTAATTGGCTTTGCTAAAAAATGGGGATATGGTGCAGTATACATGGCCAACTTATTTCCATTCATATCTACTGATCCTAAAAAATTAGAAGACTGTATGTTCATAGGAGAGAACGATGTCATCATAAAGGTGGCCGCTTCATTTTGCAGCGAAGTGATATTTGCATGGGGATCATTCGATCAGGCGAAACCAAGGGTTGAAGCAATGCAAAGATATTTCCAAAAAGCGAAAGCACTTATTATCAATAAAGATGGATCACCCAGGCATCCGCTGTATTGCCCGTATACTCTGTCGCCAATGATTTATAATCAATCATCATGAAAGAGCATCCCATCATATTCTCCGCACCAATGGTTCAAGCTATCCTGGCTGAAAGAAAATCAATGACTAGGAGAATCATTAAGCCACAACCAGATGATAACGGAGTTTCATATATGAAGAATCCACCACTTGATTGGGAGCAGTTTTATAATGACACATGGAAGCCTTGGAAGTGGGATACTGATCGAGGTGAATCAATTGCTAAGTTTTGCCCTTATGGTGAGCCAGGCGATACTCTCTGGGTGCGTGAAACATTCTCACATAATGGACTTTCAAGTATGAATGGTGGCCAGTTGTTTTATAAAGCAAACGAGCAATACGGCAAGTACACAGGCATTATTTGGAAGCCATCTATTCACATGCCACGTGCAGCTGCCAGGATATTTCTTCGCATCACTGATATCAGAATTGAAAGACTCAATGATATCAGCGAAGAAGATGCAATCGCCGAAGGGATAGCCATTGAAGATGACGGACATATGTGTTGGCATTATGGCTATAAAGATTTCAGGTTTATTCTCCCAGAAGAATCGTTCGAAAGTTTGTGGGAATCTATAAGTGGAAAAGATTCATGGGAATCAAATCCATGGGTATGGGTTATCTCATTCGAAAAAATAAATCAAGCAAGTGTTGATCCTTTATTACTAAGTCAGGGGGATGCATAACCCCGGCCTCGGAAACCGGACAGTATCCCCCTTTTTTTTTAAAAAACTACTTCAGCTCACAAATGATACGAGTCTTTCAAACACATACTCACGATCCAGAAAATGGTATTGTCGGCGATTGCTGGAGGGCATGCTTTGCATCAATACTTGAATGTGATATCGACGATTTTCCTTCTCCACAATATTCTGACATGGACGAGACCTGGCCCGAATATTACGAGTTAATGGTTAATATTTTAAGGAACAAAGGATTTGAATATTTTGGTTTGTCGATTGAAAATTTAGATGAACATGACTTGGACGCTGAGGATACAGATGGATACGTGATTGCGATCGGCAAAAGTCCCAGAGGAGAATTTAACCATGCCGTGGTGTGGAAAAATGGATTAGCACACGATCCGCACCCAGACAATACCAGCATAAAAACAATTGTCTCATTTGAATATCTGAAATTTAATATGCATACATAATGAACATCAAAAACTACACCTCCGAAGTTCCCGCCTCAAGGTCCATGGCACACATCGAAGACTTGCTTGTCCAGATCGGTGCATCCAACATCAACAAAAGTTATCACGAGAAGGTATGCTCCGGCATCACCTTTCTATTCACAGATCCGAAGATGGGTCCACTTGCATTCAGGCTGAAGGCGCAGGTAGATGAAGCATTCAACGTCCTTTTTAAGGAGGTTAAAAAACCAATTGCCGGCACTAAGGAAAGAGTACTGGCTCAGGCCAATCGTACAGCCTGGAAGATCCTGTCTGACTGGACAGAAGTACAGTGCTCCATGATCATCCTGGGACAGGCAGAAGCGCTCCAGATGTTCCTGCCATTCGTGTATGATGTAAAGAATGATGAAACACTATATGACAAAGTAGCCTCAGGAAAACTTAACCTCAGATTACAATCACCCCCTGAAAAACAACACCCATGAACATATCCTCCGAAGCAAGAGTCGAAAGCAACTATCGTAAAATGTTCGATATCGCCACAAAGCAAATTCAAGAGCTTCATGCACAAAACGATTCACTTCAAAAAAGGATTGTGGTTTTAGAGAAGCTCACCGTAAAGAGGTCACGAGTGCTGGTACATCCAGATAAGCGCACAAATTTGAAGCCACTCAGAACCCGTGAAGGCAGAACATTCACAACGGTGGATGTTGAAAGAAAAGAAACACCACTTGAAGACTGGTTAAAATAAAATAAATTAAATGGCAGACAGATTACTATTAGTTCCAAAAGAGGTACTTGTCATTCAGATGGCTTTAAGCGGCCTCATTGAAGACAGTGAGCAGGCATCAAAGGATATCACCATTCCATTCACATCACAATCAAGAAATGTATTGCTCGAAATTATTAAAACCGCTAAGTCAGCACTTCAAAAAGTAGCTGCTGCCTCAGGTAAGCTGGTTCAATTGGACCCCCTATAAGGATGGAGATGAAAAAGAATTCATGACCAAGCAATCATGATGAATGGTTAAAGCCTCTCAACAGTTAATTGACTCTCGATTTAATTCGGCTATTAAACTGATGAAGAATAGAGTGTCATTTGGGAAAGCTTGCAAGCACCTTGGCTTTGATAGCTCCTTTCTTTATGACAACATGTCTGTTGAGCAGCGTCGACTATTGGATGAAGTAAGGTATGCTGAGGTTTTCCTTTATCCGCAAAGTGGAAGGTATAGAAAAGGCCAACCTTGATCTCTTTCAAAGCAATCATAACGACAGACACTTCCTCAATTGGCTAAAATGACAGACACAAATATCCCGAACCTGCTGGACAGAAACTTTCTCTATCAGTATTATCAATCTCTTGGAGATTCCATCAGGACCAGCAAGCAAGAGCTCATCCGGACTATTCTCACCAAGCTCCTAAAGCACGAGCCTACTGAGGAACAAATGGAGAGATGTACCTTTAGGCACTATAGTTCAGATCCATCCAAAGAAATATTGACATACTGGATCATAGACAATGGCGTAAGCATGGATATTGATATAGGATTTATCTGGATGAATTTTGAGGATAACACCATTCAGTTTGATCCAATGCCACCTTTTAAATAAATTAAGCATAGCAGTATGTGGGAAGAAGACGACGACGATCACGACCCGGATGAAATTGAAAGGATTGAGATGCCTGATAATCTCTTACCTAATGGCATGACTTGGGTTGAGGCATACATTAAAACAATGGAGGTTTTGAAGCGAGACAAGATAGAAATTAACGACACCACCAAAATCCGATATGAGGAGTTGTTTGATCTTGATGAAAGGGACTTGCTCAATAGACGTAAATACGCACTCCTATTTCATGAATTCACTCTCGCCAATATTAAGATGAATGCATTTGATGAAATTTTTCAAAACCTACCATCCCGGGTTGAAGTCCGCCAGACCAGGCGAATGTCATTTATGATGCAACATGACCGTGATACTCTCGACATTTTTTGGAACAAACTTTTATTAATAGCAAAACCATAGTGGAATCCATCAGATCCCATCAGCGGTCACCACATGTAGTTTAGCCACCTTCATCTGTCCTATACTGGTCTTCTCCACCACTGCGATCTTCACCCCCATGAAGAAGCTCATCATCCAATATGCCATCAAATGGATATTGGCTCCGCTCAATAAGATACAGCAGACTCATCCGAAGATATACGCCCCTATATGCGCCTTCTTGCTGGCCAGCCAGGTAGTGATCAATCGACCTGAGGTGCTCAGCGCTATCCGGGAAGCATGTTCCTGCGAGGCAAACGGGATAAAAAATGCATCAGCATATCTGGCCATAAGCATAGCGTCTATCATGGGCTCGAAGAAAATAACTACAAAAAGACCTAATGGAACCCTCTAACGCCCCACCACCTACCACAGCTGAAGCAACTGCCGCTGAAACACAGCTCACCCTTATCCAGTGGATAGTCGACTTCCTGAAGAGGCAGATCAATCTACAGGGCATTTCCCTGCTGCTCTTATTGATATTCGCCTGGTACTCGACTGGCGAGATCAAGGAGCTGAAAGGTGAGATGAAGCAATGTTATGAAGCACGCTATGAAGAGAACCTCGCTACCCTCACCCAAATGATGATGATCATCAATAATAATACTGCTGCTTTGCAGAAGGTAGGATTCGATCAATACAAAGCCGCTACAAACTAATCCTATGTCTGTAGAACTATCCCTCAACCGTATCCTCCACACATTCAACAGCACAGCTGGTGCATTCTGGCATGGAGACAAGTTCCTGTTCTTCACCATAGAAGACGGTAAGCGTGTGGTCAAGATACATGGTATCACCTGCATACCTGCCGGCCGCTACCGCTGCCAGAAAGCTACAGATACCAGGTTCAATGAGAAGTATAAAAAAGACTATGGCCATACCTGGGTGATGCGCATCCTCGATGTACCAGGGTTTGATGGCATCGAGATCCACATATTCAATAGGGTGGAAGAAAGCCATGGCTGCATAGGCCCTAACATGACACTTGCATTCGAGAAATCCAGCGGCAATTTCAAAGGCATAGACAGCGGTACTGCTTACCAGGGATTCTACAATTATATCGAGAGCCTTCACGACGACGAGATCTGGCTCACCATCACATAATTTCCCTCAAGAATCATTCTCAGGTTGGTTTTATTCATTGGATATCCGGGTGCAAAGGCCCATGGATATTCATGACCATTTATCAGCGTCCATCATCCTTATCATCGCTCATCAGCGGTATGTCCTACGTTATCACCCCCGTCCCCGGCTACCTTCCTGCCTCACTTAATTTAATCATTCCAAATCTTTCAATCTATACACCATGAGTGACAAAGGAATTACAGACCTGCAGAAGCTGGTCAAATTTATTATCTCAGGCACAGAGATCATATCCAATGTGGATTCAGATCATGATGATCATGTCTCCCTTGTAGAGAAGCTTTCTGCCATCGGACAGGTCGGTATTAAGATACCCGGATTGATATCTGCTATGGCCGGTATCAAAGAGGAATGGAAGGACCTGTCTCGCGAAGAGCTGGATCTGCTTGTCGCTGATTTTGTAGCAGAGTTTGATCTGCCTGGACTTGAGACGGGCAAGATCGAAGCGATCATCAAGCGTACCGTCACGATGATCGTGTACAACTACAATTACTTCCGCGACATCAAGGCGATCACAGCAGCTTAATCTACTTCCGATCAGTATGAATAAAATATCTGTCCGGGCCACTTCGAGTTATTTCAGGTGGCCCGCACTTACATTCAGGCGTAGTATACCATCCACATGGGATGAGATGCAGCCTGCTGATGTATGGGCAGCGATAGATAGACTCATGACACTGGAGCATCCACAGCTGGTCAATCTGCGTGAGATGTCACGCCTGCCCTGGTCAGTGTGGAAGAGGATCACCGATGATCAGCTATTCGACATGCTGCACATACTGGACTGGATGGAGATCGATCGTACATCACCGGTGCCTGTATGTCACAAGATGATGATCGATGACACGATGTATCATCTGCCGGCAGCACGATTTACTAATGTGACTTGTCTTGAGTATGCACTGATCAATGACTACTACGATGCATTCATCTCCGGAGGTGATCAGATGTCGCAGGATAAGCTGATATCCATCATGCTGCGGCCTGCCGGCATCAATGCTGATACATTCAGTGACAAGCGTGTGAAGCTTGTGTCAAGTGCACAGGCGGCTACATGGCTTCCTGATATCGCGCAGCTTCCCGCAGGCATCAAAGCATACATCACCATGTTGGCATCGGCTAATATTCAGTTTATCTACGACACGTATGGTGACTGGATATTTAAGCAGGTAGAACCGGTGACAGAAGATGAGGATCCACTGCTGTCCCAGGAAGAAGACTCCGGACCTGACTTCAGGTGGTGGGGTACATTCATGAGCATAGCCAGTGATCTGCTATTTGGCAATGTGGAATCAGTGCATCACACAGATATCCATTCCATCTGTCAGCACCTGGTCATGAAGAAGATCCAGTATCTCAAAGACAAGGCTGCGATAGACAAGGCCAGTAATCGACACAGCGTATGATCCGTACACCTGCAGACCTCACCGCATATCTCAAGGCCGTAGCATTGGCTCATCCGGCTGTACGCAAGGTCATCACCGGTGATGATATCAGATTTGAAGAAGCTACACTCACCAAGGTGGAGTATCCATGTGTAGATATTGAGACACCTTCTCACCGCATTCCGATCGGTGAAGGACCTGCCACACTCACTACACGGATATTCGTCTACAATCTTAATCCTGGTGGTAAAGCAGAACATCATGATATCAATCAGGATATATCACATGGCATAGCACTATCGATATGCGCATGCATCAAAGAGCATACAGAGATTGATGAGTACGGGATCATACTGGTGGATGATCTCATGATAGAGCCACGCATGCATTACAGCAGTGATGGTGTATCCGGATGGGTGGTACCTATATCAGTGCAGGTAGATCAGCGCATATGTATGACATCAGCGATTGATCCTGACAGCATCATATTACCTCAGTTCAAATGGGACAATGAGATAGACGAAGATGCACTGCTGGATGTCGCCATCACACTAGAAGACACGAGCATAGCGCCCGATGGATATACGTCTAAGTTTTATTGGAGAGAGGAATTCCGGCAACCCGAAGTGGCAGAGGTAGAAGATGACGAGATCAACCTTTCACCAGATGTGGCACTGCCTGCTGAGCAGGGCCTTAAGTATAGAATCATCACGGTATGGATTGAGATCACTGTCGATGAAAAGCAATACCACGCATATGCACAGATAGACAACCGCATGACAGCCGGATGGTCTGTTCCTTTTGTACCTGAATTACCTGTTTAAAATAAAAATGATATGAATACAAAAAAGCTGAAATACTTCATGTGGAAGTTTATTGTCACAACGTTTTTGCATCCTTATGCTCAAAAATATTACCTCGGTGTGGCAGTGGGATATGTTGCGTTTGCCACTTCAGGATCACTGTTGTATTACCTTATCGCAATATTAGCATCGTGCATATACAATGAGATTGCAGATGCTATTGTCAATAGATATGGAGTTGTCGATGACAACGAAATAGATCCACAAGATTCACCAGCTTAACTGTAATCCCTGTGCCATCCACGATCATCACCGCACCTAATCCGTACAATCTCACACGCAATCCAATCTTTGTCACAGTGGAGAGTAGTGAGTTTACAGGTAGTGCAGGTGCATACATTCCATCACAACCTAATCTCAGCTGCCGTCTTGAGATATGGCGTGTGGATAGTGGTGGTGATGTCTTGATTGATACACTGCGCGGTCCGTATAGCAGCATTGACAAACGGATAACATTTGATGTATCGAAGTGTATTCCCCGTGTACCTGAATTTGCCATTCCATCTGAGTTTTCAATCTCAGTCGTGGCCACACCTCAGTATGCAGAGGCGGTGGGTATGACTATAGAGTTTTATTTCAAGCATGCTGATCAGTATGGAGATCCTGTCACGCCGGAGGCATTGGAGACATCAGATACATATCTCGCGATACATGGCGGGCTGCCGGCAGATCATGTGCAGTCACTTCCATTCGGCGGATACGGCATAGGCATGCATTCATATTACTTCAAGCGGGATAGTGCTGCTGTATTTCTCAAGCCGGTGAGTCCTGAGCAGCCTGACTGGATATACTTCATATCACTGGTATCATCTGATATCAGGGTAGAGGTCACAGTGCGATATGATGACGGCACATCCTCATTCTACAATTCTGTATTGATGGATGAGATCACTGCAGGAAAGGCATACTGGGTACAGTCCGGGTATGAGCAGCTGCATGTAGCAGATCATCTCACGGTAGGCAAGACACCTATCGGATACAATGTAAGCCTGCAGCGTGGGATCACTAATTTTTTCACGGTTTTCTATGTGCTGGATCAGATCTGCTCACCCTGGGAGAGAGTGATGCTGATGTACAATGGATTCGGAGGCTTTGAGTCAGTGCGCTTCCGTGGACCTGTGCGACATGCTGATAGAGTAGAGCGGGAGACATTCCGCCGCACCAGGTGGACGGACTTCACTATCCGCGATGGTGACATCAATGACTTCCGTACAGAAGGTACACCTATCGTCACGCTCAATACTGGTCAGTATCCTGTATGGTATATCAATCACCTCAGGCAGCTCATACGCGGCCAGCTGTGGATGATCGATGTGGAGGAGATGCGATTCAAGCGTATCCGATGTGAGACTAATGCACTGGATCTGTATGATGAGTCAGCACCACCGTATAATATTGAGATCACCATATCCAATGCATATCTGGATGATGGATTTAATATCTACTAGTAAGGGCGTATTGCATACGTCCACATTGACTAAAGTGAATGCTCGGTATCAAGATCAAAAATAAATTCATATCGCTGTACGCTGACACCGCACTCACCTTTGATATATATCACCCCATGGCTATCATCATGGAAAGTGTAGATGAGTTGAAAGGTGGATATTCATTTCCATTAGACATCCCGCTGGATGAAATCAATATAGGTATCATCGGACGGATTGATAGATTAGATCGTAATGCCACACTGCTGAATGATGAATACTGCGAAGTATGGTGCGAAGGTGTCCCATTGTATATCGGTAAAGCATACATGAAGAAATCAGGCAATAAGCGTGCAGAGCTCTTCATGGTATTCAATGAAGTCAAAGAGATAGGATCTACATCGCTTGAAGCAATCGACCTGGGTGGTGATCGCAGCATAGGTGCAGACACTGCCACACGACTTGCACACGCGAAGGATACAGCAGTCAATCCACTTGACTACGATTACATCTTCTGCCCGGTATTCAATCCATTATATTTCGATACTACCGATCTTCCATTTCCCATATTCCGATATCAGAATTTTTGGGATGTAGTCACATCAGAGTTTATCGAGCAGGCGCCAAGCAGCGCCATGCCATTCATACGGGTAGACTATTTGCTGAAACAAATATTCAAGTACCAGGGATACACTCTCGACAATCAGTGGCAGATCACTGATGAACTCAAGCAGATCATCCTGTACAACAATCGCAGCATATATCGCACAGTTGATGAATGGGCTGAGACTATCAACCTGGCTCATCATGTACCGTTTCGTACAGCTGTCGAATTCCTGCGTGCGATATGTTCCACCTTCGGACTTGGATTGTTCTATGATCACTTCAACAAGACTGCGCTGATCAAGCCATTCCGTGACATGATCAATTCACCTATCGCTGCAGACTGGACATCTAAGGCAGGTGCAGATTTCGGATACACAGAGGATATCAATTTGATCAGTCAGCTCAGATATGACATTGACACTAACGATGATCTCAGCGTCAGATACTCCGGCATCACAGCGCCACCAGGATTAATATTTGGCGAAGGCTTGACAGCGCGTATACTTCAGGCTGCATTTACCATCGGCCCATATTATACTAAAGCAGACAACTCCATTTATTTTATCCCACTACCTGGTAGTGATATTCCTTATACCGCACAGTATCACAATCCGGTCATCAAAAATGTAAAAGGTGAAAAATATATCTCACCGCTCATCCCTATGTGGAACAGCTGGAATATCAAGCTCAATGGAGATGTTGACGACACGATCACATTTCAGGAGTGGATGCTTCCACACATCAGGCATATAGGATACACTGTGATAGAGAATTCAGGACAGTCCAGCTACAAGACTCCGCTGACCAGCTTCCGGATGATGATCTATCGCGGGATGCAACCTGCAGATGTAGGTCACTCAGAGACATACCCTATGGCCAATGCCACTGCTTACAATATACGTGGTGACAAAGTAGGTGACTATTCTCTTCACTGGGATGGCCAGTATGGGATATATGCTCAGTGGTGGTCCCAGGTATATCATATGCTCGCCAATAAGAGCGACGTCACCAGGAGCCTCCTACTCACCATATCAGACCTGCTGAGCTTTAGGTTTTACAATAAGTACCGGATTGAGAATCAGAACTACTTCATATCCCGGATGAGGTACACACTCACCATGCGTGGCATCAGCCCTATTGAAGCCACCATGATGAGTACACTCTGATGAAACCACATCGCATGATAGAATAATTTAATACATTGTGCTCGCTGAATTATGCTCCCTCATGATTCTTAGGGTTCACCCCCTCACATATCACTCCCTGGTCACCAAGTATGGATCCCATGAGATCCGCGTGACGCCATCCCATACACTGATGCCCCTTCTGTCATTCAAGCCACAGGTGCCTACGCCCCGGGACATGATGCGGGAGATCATCCTGCACGGGAAGAGTGAAGTGCTGGCCTGTGTGCGGGAAGATGCCGGTGCCAATCTCTACGAGATCCACATGGATGAAATGATACAGCACATGTGCCGGGCTGTAGATCTGGGCGGCCATGCAGAAGTAGCCATGAAAGAATACTATGTCATGATCGGCCTCACGATCGACGATCTCGACTACGGTACCGCCTACAAAAGGTGGCAAAGATTCAAAGTGAAGAAAAACAGCACAAATTTTGAAACTAAATCACTGAAACCTGTCCTACGAAAATTTCAACGGCATCGGGACGACATTAATCTGTCTTTTGAGTATGCCTCCCGGGTCATTTCTGCTGATCCATCATTGTACATGACACCGGATGGCAGGCCTATCCTGCATATGGTGATCAAGGTGATCATCTATGCCATGGCCGCACATGGATGGAGGCCATCCGATATCGCGGATAAGCTCGGAAGGTACCGGTGCAATGTGTCTTATCACCTCCGATCCTTCCGCGACATGGTCTCATCAGGCTCTGTCCTAATGCCTTAGCTCCTCATGCTGCTACATTAGCAGCGGTGCACACCACATTATATTCCATACAGAAGATCTGTGGGTCCATGGTCGGGCTCAAAGCTATCATATTCACCCCCATGAGTAATGTCGTGGGAGTGGGTGCCGGCTACCTGCCACCTGCACCAGGCACGGGATTCACATTTGTGGATGTGGACAAGATCTATTCCTTCAGCTACGAGCGGCGGTCAGCATCCTACACGATCAGTAGTGCTACCTTTTCCGGTGGTGACTTCTACAGATCTGTAGCCTCATGCTTTGTACCACGCATGCGGATGGAAGTGGAGACACTGCTCATGCGGATGCGGAATAGACCTGTATTCGCCATCGCCATAGACCGCTATGACAATCAGTACTATCTCTATGATGCTATCCTGCGGTGGGGCGGATCCACCGGAGATACCGGCCCCGCGAAGAATGGATACAACATCACATTCAATGCCGTGTGTGACTACCTCTATCCCGGTATGTCCGGATCCGGTGATATACCTACAGCTCCTGCTCCTCCTGGTGGAGGTGGTGGAGGTGAGGAAGTATGCTGTGTCAGCATCTACCCGACCAATATTGCCTACACACCAGCAGATACGGGAAATGCTCTCAACCTAAGCCAGATGGTCACCACGATCGATGGCTCAGTATACTTCATAGACTACACCGGCAGATCGGTATTGCTCAGCAGGCCATCGCATACATACTACAAGATCGATGTACCTGATGGATACACGCTCCCATATGTCACCATCCCGGTCGGCTATCCGCTGCCTGATCCTGGCGACTATCCGGATCCCACGTATGATACTCAGATGGAGATATCCAGACGGATGCTCACTAAGCAAGGTCCGAGATGGCTCAGCTATCTGCATCCGGAGGGCTACTACATCGACTTCTCCACACGTCGGGCATACTTCGAAAGCGAGCTGGCCAATTCCAGATGTGAGTTTTACTTCTTTGACAAGATACTGCCCATCGCACTCTAATGCATTCATCTAAAGCATCTTACATGCGTATATATAAAGCGATCATTAAACTTGCACTGTTAGCGACCCTGCTCCTTGCTCCCTGCTCCATCCTTTTTTCCCAGCGACTATTTCCACAGCGAGACTTCACCTACGTCGATTCTCTCAACACCGGGAAGGCTAAGGCCAATATCCCTGCCGCTGACACCACGCACATCAAGCAAGGCTACACATTCATCTCGCATGCAGATGGTAATTACTGGCAGGAGAATCTCAAACAGTACATCCTCGACTCCATCCAGCTGGACATCGACACGATCGCCACATCAAATATTACTACCATCCATGGAGACACGATCTGCACCATCGTGGAGCTTGACACTACATGTCTCATACTGAGTGACTCGGTATACTTCGAGGGTGACAGCATCATCTGCATCATCGAAGATGGAGACACATCATGCATCGCCCTGGGTACGGTCGCAGGAGGGATACACGGCATATATGATGGATCAGGTACCGTGCCTTCACATGTGCATGCGATGATACTGGATGATCTGAAGTTTGACAATGGGACGCTCTTCATAAGGCATACCATCAGTGGTGGTCGTGTGGGTATCGGTACTATCACACCATTCGCCGGATATAAGCTGCATGTGGCAGGACCTATACTATCGGTGCAGGGTACGAGCAATACATTTCTATCCGGTGGCAACACTACACTGACCGGTCAGGGTAATACTGTGGCCGGTGCTAATGGTGGTCTATTCCTCACCACCGGTACATACAATACACTCCTGGGACTTGAATCCGGGCAGGCACTGACCACCGGTGTACGGAATCTGGCCGCGGGATCTTTTCCTGCACACGCGATGACTACAGGATTTGACAATGTAGCATTGGGACATCGTGCGCTGTATACCATGACGACTAATAGTGCCAATGTCGCGATCGGATCATTCGCCGGGGAGTCGACTAATGGTACACAGAATGTATTCATCGGATATCAGTCCGGCCAAAACAATGTAGGCTATGGTAATATCATGATAGGTGCAGGTGCAGGTCAGAATGTGACTGCATCTAACATGATGCGCATCGACAATAGTAATGATGCAGCAGCATTCTTCAGTGGTGATATGCTCGCTGATACATTCCGGCTCAATGCATCACTGCGTATACGTGATGCACTGCGCGACCGGACGGGATCTGCCGGCACAGCATCGTATATATTAAAGTCTACCGGATCACAGATCGAGTGGATCAATCCATCATCCATCACCGGCATGAATGGGATCTATGGAGGCAATGGCACCACACCGGCCAATGTGCAGGTGACAATGACCGACTCCATCACATTTGATGCACGCACGCTGTCGATCGACGGGACTAACAATAGGGTGGGGATCAACATCAAGCCCGCGTATCCATTTGACTTTCGCGGCCTCGGACGTATAGCTGATGTCAATAGTAATACTGTACTGAGTGGAATTACAGCCACATCGGTATCCGGATCCAAAAATGTATTCATCGGTATCGGAGCAGGGAATAATGCAGCAGCCAGTACAGTAGATTCCTCCAATGTGGCCATCGGCTATGATGCGCTCAGACTGAATGCTACCAAAGGTGGTAATGTAGCCATTGGAAAAGACGCTGCACGTAGTCGTCAGAATGCTACTGCAGGAGTCTTCATAGGTCTTGGAGCAGGAGATCTGCCGGCTAGTGGATCTGGAGAGATAGGTCCTGTCATGATCGGACGCTATGCCGGCCGCAACATGCAGGGGACTAATACCGTGATCGGATATCTGTCCGGCCGCAACACATCAAATACATTCAACACTGGCGTCACGATCCTCGGAGCGAGCACTGCCGGATCTGGATCATCCAATATAGGTGACTACAATACGCTCATCGGATCAGGTATAGGCACAGCTCTCACCGGTGAGGGCAATACTGTAGTCGGGTACACATCGGCCAGCGCATTGACTACCGGTGAATATAATGTAGTGATAGGCACTGCCGCTGGGCAGGACCTCACCTCTGGCTCGATCAATACATTCATAGGCGCAGGCGCAGGCGCAGGCATCACCACTCAGACGGGAGTATTGTCCATAGAGCAATCTAATAGTAACTATACGCTTGGGCTTATAAGTGGAAGCTTCGCGGTTGACACGCTACACGTACACGGAAAGTTCAGGGCATATATTGACAGGCACCAGTGGGCAGTCAGTGCATTTGCTTCAGAGACGTTAACTGACAATTCTCCTAATGGACTAGCGATGACAGCCACAGGGGCTAAGACCGCCGCACTACCTGATGCATCATCCACCACGATGGGCTATTGGTTCCAGATACAGAATGCATCCGGATCAGGCGCGATCACCGTATCAGCACCCGGATCAGGCGACACCATCAATGGCATCCTCACCATCAATCCCGGAGAAAGCGCCATATGGGAGTGTGGATACGGATCCGCCTGGCTGCACAATTGACGTAAGGGCGTATTGCATCCGCCCCCTCATATGTCCTATATCTATGGACTTGCCAGCACACATCTTTAGGATCACTATTCAATTAAACACGACATCATGAAATCAAGGATATTATATTTTCTGCTCGGCATACTCTTCATCGGTGCCATCAGTGCCAAAGTTGTAGTAGACTGGCAGCCTCCGCGTCATGATGATACTATGATCGGCACCGGCACTGATGATGATATCCTCGGATGCGATACAGTAGAATGGATCGCTACGAAATATGATCTGACTACAGTTGGTGGCTCTACTCCGGGGATTGATGCTGTGCTGGCAGAAGCGCAGGACTTAACAACTGATAGGAACGTATTTATTTTTGGAAATCAATTGTCAATAGAAGGACAAAAGAGTGGAATTAGGCTAGGTGATGCTACAGGGGTATCTACAATAGGAAATGTGTCCGCTTCAAATAATGGCAATATTATCGAAATACAGGATAATAACAATCGTGTTTTCTTTGACAATACAAACCACAATGGAAAGTTTGGAATAAATACTAACGATCCCAGATTAGAGGGGCTTGATGTGAGTGGTTTTTTCGCAATAGGGTTTCCGTATACCCCTGAAACATCATCGGATAATGGTGTAACTGGACAAATTGCATGGGATGATAATTTCCTGTATGTCTGTATAGCCACTAATACATGGGTACGAACTCCACTCACAACATGGTAAAGTACCTTCTTTTCCTTCTCATCACATCATGCACGCTCCAAAGAAATATATCGGACTGTGACAGGAGAGTTGAGAGACAGGTTGTAACAGCGATGCCATGAGAATCACAAAATCAAATCTGGACGAAGTGGTATCAATAGAGCAAGACATATTCAAGCTCATGGGTGATAAGTGGAGGGATAAAGTACTAACTAAGATATCAAGAGAGGACAGAACGAAAACATTGTCACGGCGTACCATGCACAAGATGATCATTGATGAATACCAAAAAGCAATATCATGAAAACACGAGTAGATTCTTACGGATTCATTCAGGGTAAGTACTGGTGGTGTCCGATTTGGTTTGATCTTAAAATAAATTATAAATGAAAAAATTTCTCCCTCCATTCCTCCTCATTGCATGCGCTGCATTAGTGTATGCTATCGTCACATTGCACTCATGCTGCTACGGATGTGATGACCTCAACAATCCTGAGCCGGTAGTGATCGACACACCATGCATCCCTGCAGAAGTCATCGAGCCAGCATTCCTCACCATGTATCTTGATCTGAATGAGCCACAGACACCGGTCACATTCTATGCAGGTGCATACAGCACGACACTGTATCTCGATCAGCCCGGCAAGCCAGACAGCATCATCGCTACACTCAAGAAGTTCGCTCCGCAATATCAATACAAGATCTATCTCGATGACTGGTTTAAGTTCGTGGTATTCGTGGAGGGTACAAACGACAAGACGATCTTCCAATTGAAAGTGCACACCCGGTCAGATGATCTTAATCAATGGCCGACATTTTCAATACAGGCATTTTACTTCGGAGGTATCATTACATATTCTCATTTCAGGGAGATTATCAAGACACATCCTTCCTGCAGGTCCTTCAACTTCAGGCAGCTTGAATCTACAGTATCGCAGCGTGACACACTCTCCAATGATATCAAAGGTACCTGCCAGCTCGGAAGAGAACGCGCAGACTTCCGATGGAACACTGTCAACGACTCCATCCCACTCATATTCGAATCACTCGGATGGAATCAGGTTCTAAACAATTTTGGATCAGGAGGCTCATCACGAGCATATGCAGAAGAAGGTACCATTATCGATGCGCGTGACCGATGCATGGATGATGATGAATTACTATCGTTGCTTAACGAAGGATATACAGTGATCACCCGGGCATGATGTCCTACAGTGATACATACCTCGTGTGCAATATTTGATTAGTCAAAAAAAACTATCGACATGAAATTATTTATCTCATTCTTCCTTTGCGCATTCCTCTCGATGCAGATGTCGGCACAGCTCACCAGTGCCTGGACTACTAATATCTCGACCAAGAATCTGCCTACACATGCCAACATCCCGACAGTGGCTAAGCTGACGTCTCCTGTATACCAGCCATTTGATATCACTGTTCCGGGTACACTGGACAATGCTAATGACTCCACAGCAGTAGCAGCTATCGGTGCCGCTGTCAGGACTAAGCTCAATACATTCTACGTGGTACCCATCTGGCGTATCGATACGACTGCAGGAGTGATCGGCAGGATATTGATCTCGGAGATCAGGCGCGGCTATGACACATTCACCGTGGGAGATCTGGCCAATCAATACAAAGTAGCTGTCGACGTATTCCGCGTCAAAGGGATATATCAATATGTAGCTGACTGACCTGTAGTCACCACCACCATCTATCAATCTTCAAATCCAAACTCATGAACTTTAATCTCAAAAATCTTTCGTTCGGTGCATTACTGCTCACGTTCGCACTTATGTTAATACATGCATTGACTCCAGCGGCTGATCTTTCTCCACCTGATCAGTCAGGCATCTCGGTATCATGTGCCGGCATATTCGGAGGATCGACATTCAATGATATCTCCTCATTCCGTAGCATGCACCGCACTGCTGATATGTGGCAGCCACCTGTACACGATGCATCGATGCAGGGAGTGGGTACTGATGACGATCCTATCGGTGTCGATCATAGTAAATATCTCGCAGTCCTAAGTCAGGCATCGACGTCGGCACCCACGGCGGTGGTAGTCGATAATGAGCTATCGGGCGCAGGGGCATATACATACACCAGCACAGGCATATATGTATGGGAGCTTGATGATGCATTCACCGCCAATAAAACTTTCGTGACCACTTCGGTGGGCAATGCTACCGGACTGGTAGCGCACGCCTATAGTATTACAGACAGCACAGTAGTCATCAAGATATTCGACGCGGCCGGAGCTGCCGCCAATCTCGCAGGTACCATGTATCTGGAGGTGGATGTATTCCCGTAGCCATAAGAAATAAAAAATACACTGGGTAGAGTGTGTCATACGAAAAGCCTGACAGCAGTGTCGTGCTTTTTTTATTTATCAGCGCCATCATTTATATCAGCGCACATCAGCGGTCACCAAGTGTAGTGAGCCTTGTCCTATAGCCGAAACATGCCTCACATGCATCTTCACCGCATGGAGATCGACATCCCTAAAGCAAAGCCATTAACTATCGAGTTCAGAACTAAGTCCAATGCTGAGACTAAACTGAGCATCGATCGCGAAGGCCGCACTATAGATGATGTCCTGCTCATCCGCACAGGTGAAGCTGACGGTCATGGATTCAGTGTAGAGGCATCATTCCTCTCTGACATGAGCAAATACATCCGCAAGGAAATGGGCGGACGTGTTCAGTGCAACATGGGTCACCGGTGGGATGCTCTTTACTTCCAACTCGGAAGATTCGATGGAGGGAAAGTATCTGCTGATGGTACAGAATTCCGTGCACAGCTCTCCGTCTACAAAGCAGCTGACAAGTCTCCTGCGATGAAGGATATGGCAGAGTGGTTTATGGATCTCGCAGAAGAGGATCCACAAGCTGTGATGTGCTCCATCAAATTTGAATCTGCAGGATTCTACCAGTACGATGACAAAGGCGTGAAGGTCTATGTCCAGTCCAACTGGTGGTCAGGTCCGGAGAAGCAATTCAAAAACAAACCTGTATTCGTAGAGTTCGCGCGACTATTCTCTTGTGACATTGTAGACCAGGGTGCACTCACTGACAGCCTCATGTCAAATGATGGCCAGAACAATGTAGCACGTGCACTCGCAGAGATACATGATGCTCCTAATTTTTTGGAGTTCATGCGGGAAAATGAAGATCACTTCCCAAAGCTGCAGGCATTCTTCGGAGACAAATATCAATTCTCACTAGCCAAATTATTCCCAAGCATATTCAAATCTAAATCAATGGATCCAAAAGAAACACCTGCGCCAGCAGCCACAACTCAGAAGGAAGATGTGACAACATCACCGGAGTTGAAATCACTCAGTGATCAGTTCACTGAATTCAAGAAGACGATGACTGAGGAGATCACCGGTCTCAAATCTCAGATCAAGACAAAGGATGACCGCATCGCAGAGCTTGAAAAGAAACCTGTCGGTACAGTGACCGAATTCGCATCAGAAGATGAAGCACCATCTACAGGTGGAGCTAATGGTCGTGAGTTCGAAAATCATCCGATGAATGTCAAGGCCCGGAAGATGGCCGCCGCTCAAACTGTCAAGTAACCAATCACCAGCATATCAACGATTAAGGTCTCAAATAAATAAACTACAAACCACAACCCCATGAAATTTCCTAATCTGCTAGCGATGATGTCCGCCTCTGTTGATTTCACAGAGGCAGCATCATTTCAGAATTATATCCGGACCTACCAGGAGCAATTGCTTTCGAAGCTATTCTCCGGGTTCTCCACAGGTGATCTGATCACACCACTCGAAGGAGTGAAAGGTGAGAAGATCCTGACAGAAATGTTGCTGGGCACACTCGTGCACAGGTGGAAGAAAACTTTCGATCCTACTGTCGGAGCGATTGACTATAAGCCACGTACCATCACCGTGAGTCCTGCGAAAGTGGATCTTCAGGTTTATCCTCAGGAGTATGAAGAGCAATACCTGGGTATGTCACGCAAGCCAGGATTCAAGGTGGATGATTTTCCATTTCAGGCATTCGTGCTGGGTAAGGTTTTTGAAAAAATGGCGGAGGAAAAAGAAACTGCTATATGGACTGGCGTCAAGACTGGATCAGCAGTCACAGATCCTCTGACCAACCTGGTCAATGGATTCCTCAAGCAAATCGCAGATGCTGTCACTGCATCCGAAATAACAGAGGTGTCCACTGGTGCATTAACTGAAGCGGATATCATCGACCAGTGTGAAGCTGTGCACGCAGGATTATCACCAGCACAGCGGAGGGCTAAGACTTTTGGATTCGTATCACTTGACACTTATTCATTGTATCTGCGCGCATATCGCGATCAGATCAGCAAGTATACCAAGGTTGAGCAGATGAATGGTACTGAAATGGTACGTCTTGATTTTGCACCAGCATGGCTTGTACCTACTGTAGGTATGGATGTGACTGACAAGATCATATTCACAGATCCAGCCAACTTATACCATGCATATGATGGTGCTAATGATGGAGACACTATCATGATCGAGAAGAATCACAGGGCACTCGACCTTATGATCGACTTCAAGTTCGGTGCAGGTATCGGTATCATGTCCAATAAAGTGCTTCGTATCAACGATGGTGCATAGTCATGGCTACTGTAGATCCGGTGCGATTTGAAGCGCTGGAACATGTCACAAATAATATTTTAAAACGCCTCAATAAAATCGAAATGGCAGACGAAACAGACAAAACCACCGCCTCAAAAAATGGTGGCAAAAAAAAGGAAGGTGATGCAGGTAATACACCACCCACCGGATTCAACCGTACCGCGATCGACATCCGTAAATCCGGAAAGATGATCACTATCACACGAGAAGATCTGGCGAATGATCCTGCACTACTCGCCTGGCTTAAAGAAGCCCGGCCTAACTTATTCTCGTAACCAAAAGACAGAAGTAATGGCGTATCGCATACGCCCATTCAATAATCCCCACATAAATCCTAATTGAAATGCCAGAAAATTGTTGTGAAAATCTAGAAACAGTCCTTGCGGCATGTAAAGCCGGTCGTAAAGTAGCCAAGGGTCTGACAGGTACACTCTACATCGCATGCAAAGATGATGTAGATACTATTCCTGCTGCCACAGCCATGGTCATCGCTGATGACATCGAGATGGTAGCCACGAAGAAATTCTATGCGCAGCATTTCGATAAGGTCGGATCCTCATTCAAGACCGAGACACAAGGGGAAGGGGAGACTAAGTCGTACAAGACCACTGTCACTTACTTCATCGCCGGTATCGCTCCAGAAGTCTCCAATGTTTACAACTCCACTGTCCGTGGTGAGTTCATGGCGATCGTACCGGATAAGATGGGTAACAAACGTCTGGTCGGTGATATTGACTACGGATGTGAAATATCCATCATCGAGCAGACTGATGACAAGCCAGGTATGGCTATAACGATATCATGGACAGATCATCCGGATCTGTGCCTGTACTACAACGGAGTCATCACACTGTAGTCAATCAATCAATGCGTAAAAAACCTCGTAATAAAATGGAAGGCGATGAAGAAGGCGAAAACAAAAGCGGCGAAAACAATGGTGCGAATACCACCGTCACTGCTGATCGGAAGTACACCTACAAAGGTCCACAGTATGGAGAAGGTCATCTCCTCCACGGACGCAAAGAACTCCGGCCTGCAGAGATGAATGATGCAGAAGTAGCAGCATGCATCGCCAGATATCCGGAGCTCGCCAGATGGTGGCTCGTGGACTATACAGAATGAGGGTATAAGTATTTTTTCATAATTGATTTATGTTTTTGATTTAGTTAAAAAAAAGAGAGGAAGTCCACCTGCACACCGGGTGGACTTTTTTCATTGATACAGGTCCATGGCTCTAACAGAAAATGAATTAAGACTAATAGCAGAAGGTGATGCGAGGGCTGCATTGTTGGCACCATTTCAACGCATTCTAGAAGGATGGAGTGTTGAATTGAAGGGAAAGCTCCAGAAGAATATAGTTGGGTTTAAACTATTAGCATCAGGTGACCTTCAAAACGAGTGGAGGATAAAGGTGCTGGCGGATTCTGAACGTCACCAGGTAGTAGCAGAGTTTATATTCAATTCGTATGGTCGATTATTTGACATGCGGCGAGTAGTATACTCTAAGAGAGTAAACATTGATGCAATGGAAGAGTGGATAAAATCAAAATTGACACAGGATCCAAATGCCTTCTACAGTGAACGGGCTGAACAAATGAATCTATCGCTGACCGATCCAAGAGTGATACGTGATCTCGCATGGCGTGTAGCAAAAACAAAGACAAAACTACCGAAACGCAGGTGGTATAATAAGACTAAATCAGCATCACTTTATGATTTGTATCCACTCCTCCAGGCTGCGATGGCGGAAGCAACAAATAAAAGCATAGGTACTGCATTGAAATTATAAAAGTTATAAAATCAAGCCATTCATTATAAATTCTTCACATGGGTAATATTCGTACAGATACCGTAAACCTCAAAGTATCTATAGACGGCGCAGAAGCAGGCGGTCAACTAAGGGACTTAAAGAATGAAGCTCGCAATCTTAAAATAGCGATTGATTCACTCACACCAGGAACTGAGGAATACATTGAAGTGGCCTCAAAATTGAAGGGAGTCAATGATAAACTTGCTGAGCACAATGCACTCACACGCGGTGCAGTGCAGCAGGCCAAAAGTCTTGAGGCTGAGTTTAAGGATATCAAGCTGGAACTCACAAAGCTCACTCCGGGTACTCAGGCGTACATTGACAAATTCAAACAACTCTCTGGTGTTGATGCTAAGTTGAAGGCTCATGAAGCAAGTCTTCACAGGATAGATACTGAGCTGAATGGATTGCCAAAAAAAGTAAACCCACTGGTTGATATTTTTAATAAAGGAGTCGCTGCTTCGGTTGCATTTTTTGCTGTTGATCGTGTGATCAGATGGGGCGTACAGCTTAAAAACTTTGTCACGGGTGGCACAGTGGCACTGGAAGACATGCGCGATAAAACTAATAGGACATTCGGTGATGCCATCAGCATTGTTGAAGACTTCGCCAAGGTTAATGCACAGTCACTCGGTGTCACAGAAGAAAAGTATGCATCACTTGCGTCAACGATCGGTGCATCGCTTGTGCCATTAGGATTCATGCGGGAAGAGACTGCGAAGATGTCAACTGAAGCATTAGGAATAGTAGGTCCACTGAATGAATGGGCTGAAGGGAATAAAACTATTGAAGAAACTACTACAACTGTACAAAAAGCACTACTGGGACAAACCAATGGCCTCAAAGAATATGGTATTGCAATATCTGAAAGCGATATTAAAAACAAACTAGCTGCAGAAGGCCTTGACAAGCTCACAGGTAAAGCACTCGCCCAGGCTAAGGCACAAGCCATCCTGAAATTAATCACGGAGAAAAGTCGTGATGCCCAAGCAGAGTTTGCAGCAAGTGCAGAAGATGCTGGCCGGGCAACAGGCAGAATCTCTCAATTTTTTGCTCAACTAAAAGAATCAACGCTTTCAAGTTTATTGACTGGCTATACAAAATTAACTAATGCAGTCGCCAATGTTTTATCCCCACTTAAACGTCATAGTGATATCACCAGGGAGCTGCAGGCCCAATTTAATCTACAGATCAATACTCTCAAAGCCGGCAATCTTACTGAACAAAATAGGATTCAACTAATCAAAGAGATCAACACGAAGTATGGCGAGTATCTACCAAATCTTTTGACAGAGAAATCATCTCTGATTGAAATTGAAGCTGCTCAGACAGCAGTAAATAAATCATTACTTCAAAAAATTACAATTCTTGCAGCGGAAGAGGCCGTCCAGGATGTGATCAATAAGCAGGTTAAAAACCAAATAGAAAATGCAAAGCTGGCCCATGAGTTAGAAAAAGCAAAAAATAGACTTGCAGAAGAAGCTGCCAAGCCTGATCATTTAGTGACAGCTGCTGATGTTTTACCAGGTGCCAATTCCTCAGGAAAAGATCGAAAGTTTCTTGGAGACGCTCAGGCTGGTGTAGACAAATTTACCGATGCCATAAAAGAAAATGCAAAGGAGCGTGATCAATTGGCCGATGATCTTAAACTTGTATCTGAAGTGGCTACAAAATTGGGAGTCAATCTTGACGCTATACTCAACCCTAAAACACCGGATGGAGGTACTGACGGAGATCCATCCAATTCAAAATTATCAAAGGAGAAAAAAAGGTTTAATGAACTCGCAGGATTAATTGAAGAGGATAAGCAGACCCGTATACGTGCGAATGAAGCAATTGTACAGTCAGATGAGCAGGCGGCATTACAACGTGAGGTAATCGAACTCGAATCCAGCAATAAAATAGCACAGCTCCAGATAGATATATTCTCCAAAGCATCAGAAGAAAAAGAGCGATTGACTGTGGCTCAAGTGGTCAAACTGGAACAGGAAATTACAGACTCTGAACTGAAGATCCTAGAGAAGCAAAATAAAATCGAGCTGGACAACACCATCAACCTCATCAATAAAGAGCGTGAGCTACGTCTTGATGAATTGAATGACCTCGGACTGCTCGCCCAGGAGAAAGCCCGTAAGGCGGAGATTATCAACAAGCAATCGAACCTTGACATTGAGAAAGCTCAATTGCAATCAATCGATATCACTACTGATGCGTATTTCAAAGCAGCGCGTGAGATAGGTGAGCACCAGGCAGAAATAGCGAAACTGATAGAAGATGATCGCACACAATCTACCATTGAAAATCTTGAGATACAAAAATCAGCAGCACTTCATGCAAGTAGAGTAGTTGGTGAGCAACTGGCTATTGATGAGGAAGAGCTGCAAAAGGAAAGGTTGCACATCAATCTCATTTATGATCGCAAGATACTGGAGCAACGCAAAAAACTTTTTGCGGCAAATAGTCCTGAAGCTGCCGCAATACAGACGGAAATTGATGAAAATGACCGCCAGCAATCAGATATTTCATTCAAGTTTACAGGTGCTGAGGGACCTTCGTCATCCGGAAAAGATCATGATGATAAGGTAAAGTTGCATGAGCAGCAGGCAAAAGATGCTGCACTATCCACTGCACATAATGTAGCGGATAGCATATTTCAGGTTGACAGTGATCGAATCGAAAATACATTAAGGCTTGAACTTGACGCCATTGATCGTGTAGCAGATGCCAGGTTGAAAGCTGCTGAAGGTGATTCTGTACTCACCAAAAAGATACAGGCCGAAGCACGTCGTGATCGTGAAGCTGCAGAAAAGAAAGCTGCACGCGACCGTAAGAAAGTAGCACGCTCAGAAGCTGTTGTACAAGGTGCACTGGCAGTAGTTGAAGCCTTACCTAATTTATTTGCAGCTGGTGCAGCTGTGATCGCTACAGGCATACAGCTATCAGTGATAGATAGTCAGTCATTCAGATATGGTGGTCACACAGGTCCCGGAAAGTATCGGGATAGTACAGGGAAGAAAGTAGCAGGCATCGTGCATGAGCATGAATGGGTAGCGAATGAGGAGCTGGTGACAGATCCTGTGTCAGGACCTATCATACATCAGCTCGAACGATATCGTGTCGCGAAGCGTGGATTTGCGGATGGTGGATACACTACTGTATCTACACGACCATTGCAGTCTGTGCAGTATGTGACTAACAACACATCGGCATCATCTGATCCGGAGATGTTGAAATTACTTCGAGAAATATCTTCTGCTGTGCGATCATGGCCCAAAGAAATAAAAGCGAATGTAGCCTACACTGATATCGAATCTAAGAAATCAGACATCGACTACATCCGCAGCCTGGCACATGCAAGCTGATCAGGTGAATAGGAATGGATGGGTGATCAATAATCTTCTGTAGAGTTCTTCCATCTGGGTGATGTATTCTGTAAGCTTGTGCGATGTGTGAATAATGTTAGCCAGGTGTAGCCTGTTCAGTTCAAAATTGAATTCCGGATATGGTCCCGGATCTGCCTTTTCGAGTAAAAAGTGTAATGTGAGCCAGTCATCTACCAGGCTATGCATGTCGGTGATCTTCTGCTGTGCCGTGCTCCCGGAGAAGAAAGTGCCGGTCTCCTGAAGCATGGCCATCAACTCATCGGGTAAAGGCTGTTTCGTAGCCTTGTACGCTGCAGGCCCGATACTATTCTTCTCAGGACCGCGAGTATTGCCGCGTTGGTTCATTTCAATATTGAGGGTAGCTTTCGCATTCACGCCTCACTTGATGGGGCACTACTGGTGTGGAGTGAAGGATATATTTAACAGCGCAAGGATGCCTGATATTTTGTCGTTAAGAAAACAAAAGCCCCGAATATCGCTACTCAGGGCCTTCACAAGATGCATATGACCATGGGCATGCATACGCCCGTTACTGTCTACCTGTAGAACTCGAATATCTGATGATCATCCACCTCCACCAGCTTCCGGTAATACTCATGCAGCTCTAAGATGAACAGGATGAGCTGATGTGACTCAAATACGCGGGTGGATATCATATCCCTGGGATAATTGACATCGTGATCACCGGTCTGGTCAGCTTTCTCAAGGAGCTGCCATAGCTCCAGGTACTCATCACGATCATCGATGATGGATCTGACTTTCTCCAGCTGATTGCCCTGGGTGAAAAACATACGCACGCATCGCAGTATCATGATGGCGCTTTGTGGGAGAGGCTGTTTCGTCGCCTGTGACGTCGCTTTCCGGGTACTGTGCTTCTCCGGATTGTGATTTTTGTTTGTGGTTCGCATAAAACAAATAACATAAGGATGGTCACTGCGAACCACTCCATTGCAGGGCAATGAAAGATTGGGATACTTACAACCCCATGCCATCCAGTTCTTTGGTTTACGGGACACAGATGTTCGTTCTATGTCCTGATTGCCCGCAAAAGAAGTAATCAAAGTGATTCGCGTGACCAATGTAAGAATTATTATTAAATTCGGTGGAACGAAAAATTATTATTGAATGAAAACCACCTTTAAATTATTATTGCTATGCGTTGTTATTTGCTCATGTTCTAGCGCTGAAAAGAAACTTCATAAAGCAATTGAGAAGACTCTCGTAATCTATGAAAAACAAATACTATATGAGATGGATTCCACTCTAACCGTGGATTCAATTAGATTACTCGATGTTGATACATTTACAAAAAAGGACCAAGTTGTAATTTTTATCGGCCAAACAGTCGATTCAGCAAACTTGTTTTTGGCATTAGGAAAAAATTACCAGAAGCGGTTAGATTTGGACCTCTCATTGGCGAGAAGTTATTCTGCACTTAGAATGTGGTCTCTCTATACGGAAGCAAAAAACGATCTTGACGATGATCTAGAGACGGCGAAGATGTACTTAGATCTTGGTGATAAGTATAGATCAATAGGCGACAGCTTAGTTAAGGCTCATAGCGAGAATACCATCGATTCAACTACTTTTATGTTCTACAAGGTGTTATTTAAGGTATGCTATTCTGATAAGTCGCTCGTCCAAACTTGCCATGATAGTATGGAATTACTTCAAACATCTGATTTTAGAATTAAAAAGAGGAGCGACCTAAGCATGGTATTCTAGCATATTTGAAAATGAAAATTTATGAGGCCTATAATCATTTTTACAATTTTAACCGTCTTAAGTACTTTATCATTTGCTCAAACGCCAATTGATCCAAAGCTTCAGAAAGAGATAGATTCATTTTTCAGAATTAAGGCAGATAAGTTTGATACTGAAAAGAAGACCTGGTATAAGCCAAAAGGCATTGGTGCAATCATGAACCAAAGGCTTGTATATTGTTATTTTGCAACAGTAGATGGCCTCCCATTCAATTTTAGAATATACATTCAAGGCACATCCTGGTTGAATCCGGATACGTATAGATTTTCCATAGATGATGAGCCATTTGAGTTTATAATTAATGGTGATGTTGATAGAGATTATACTCAAGGAAAGGAGCTGGAGTGGTCCGACAATAGTGTATCAAGCAGCGATCTACCATTGATTGAGGCTTTAGCAAAAAGCAAGAAAGCTGAAATTCAAATAGTGGGCTCAAAATATGTAAGCTCATTTCGGATAAATCAATATCAGATAGACATGATATCCAATTGCCTGTATTATTATAAGAAGATGGGAGGAACGTTTTGACTTGCAGAAAAGCTGGAAAACTTGGATATTTGAGATATGATGAATGCCGAAAGCTGTCCACCCAAGAAATCAGATGACCAGATCCGGGAGTCAGTCATTGAGGATGTATGGGTGAAGAATGAGGAGGGATTCTATTTCTCTATCCGGATCAAGTCTACTCATCCATTTCCTATACATGTCATCGGATATCAGAAAACCCACACTTCCCGGGCATCATTCAGCATGGTGCCGTTGACACGGATAGAAGACTTGAATTGATCTCAGCGATTTGATGTTATGTAGCGTATGGAAAAAATCAGAGAGGCATTCTTAAGAGGGCAGGAAGCCCTGGCAAATGGTTTTCGAATAATATTTACAGGTGAGATTCAGGACAGCAATACCGATGGTGATTTAGTCTCGAAGGCGTGGGAAAAAGTTGGAGAGAACATCCGGAAGATAATTGGTTGATTTCAGTATAAATTGAAATCTGAAAAACATGCCACCATCGAAATCTGGCATGAACTTTCGGGATATGATATACCTTTATAGGGTATGAGGGACTTGATGACCTCATTAAATACATCGTCAAGTGGTCAACAGTCTGGAACCATGCAATGGGAGTCTGGAAATAAACGGAGTCAACAAACCGGGATTCGAACCCGGTCCCTGGCTTTGGTAAAACCAGATGCTAACCATTACACCATCTGTCGAATGTCTTAGGATAAGGGGCTTTACGGCCCCTTTTTTAATGAGTTCCCAAACATATTCAAACTCAAAAACCCACTGCTACCTAGTCCATCCTTTCGGCTCCGTCACTCTAAATGTAATAAATACCTGCTCCGGAGAGTATTTTCTGGTCAGAAAGTGGTCAAACTGGATTTGACCGTTTTTTAGTGGTCAAAAAGTGGACGGATTTTCTAATATTGTTAATAACTGATAGAGAATTGTTTATAAGTTTCTGATAAAGTAAATTTGCCATGTTGACCACTTTGACCGCCATTTTAGGCACTTTTCAGGGGGGTGTTTTGGCGGGGGTGTAAGAGAAAAAAATTTGCGTCCTATAGTCTCACCTTGATCAGGGTTCATCTTTGATCAAATGGCACGCACGATCACGATATCACAGATGCTGGCAGAGATCAGAGCGATGACCCCGGAGACGGGTTCATTCCTCCTACGCTTCGTGATCTCGGGCAAAAGACGTCGCGGTGCTATCAAATTAGTATCCCGGGCATTGTATGGATTCACTCCGGACACTCAGCTGAGGCCCAAAGAGGGCACCCAGGGTAAATTCCTCTACAAAGAACACGATGCCCTTCCAATCATCGATCAGGAAGCCGGCAGCAAGCTACTCACGCCACTCATCTCACATATCATCCAGTACAACTCATTCCGGGTCGTGCATTAACTCCCTCCTATGTCCTCAAAATCAAAACCGAATATTGACCACATCGCTAAGGATGCATATGTCATCGCAGGACCTGCTTCTTCTGTATTGGTCACATTCGCCAGTCATCGTGATGATTGCACCAATGGTACCGGTACCATCCGCTACCAGGGCAATGATGTCAAGATCCGGAATTGGGGCCGGCAAAATGATCTTCCACAATTTCGTGAGCAGATCATCAAGGAGAATAGTATCGTGCCGGCACTGCTGAAGACGAAGCGTGACATCATCCTGGGTGGTGGCCTGTATGCGTATAAAGAAGAATTCATCGCGGATCTGGATATGAAGCGCAATATCGTGGAGGTGGAGATGCCGGCAGTGGCAAAGGAGTTTTTTGACAAAGTGGAGATCGATGATTATCTCTCGATACAATGCTCTAACCTGATCATGCATTCCAACAAGTTCATGGAGGCTGCACGTAATGCAAAAGGGCACATCGACATGATCAAAGCGCAGAAAAGTCGTCATACTCGGGCTGGGATCCAAAATAAAAAGGGCCGGATAGATACTTATTATTTATCCGGAGGATGGGCTGCCAGATTTCAAAATACGCCATTGACCACTGAGGAGCGTAGAGTGATGGCAGTGCCTGCATACGATAGTAAGTCGGAGCAGCGATCATTCATCTACCACACCGGTGATGATCTGATATCAGACGATTACTACTATGAGCCATTCTGGTGGGGATCTCTTGACTGGATCCAGCTGGCCAATGTGATACCACAGTTCCACCAGGCTAATATCCGGAATGGGTACACGATCCGGTATCACATCAAGGTACCGAAGGGATATTTCTACACTGCACCAGTGGCCACGGCCGGTGATGCATTGAAGAGAGCCAAGGATGACGAGGTCGCGAAGAAATCAGCATTCATGGCTAAAGTCAATAATCTGCTTGCAGGTGCAGAGAATGCCGGCAGGGCGCTTTTCACAGATTATGATGTGAATCTGCAGTTGATGAAGGAATATCCGGGTATCATCATCGATGCGATAGCAGCGGACCTGAAGGATGAATCAATGCTGAAACTTTATGAAAAAACTCTGCAGGCCGCAATTTCCGCACAAGCCATTCATCCTACGATCGCCAATATTGAAACACAAGGTCGCTTATCATCAGGATCCGAGATCCGGAATGCATTCCTGATGTACCTGGCTATTCATACACCTGCTCCACGGAGGATATTGCTGAAGGATATCAATCTGATTAAAAAAATCAATGGATGGCCTACGAATATTCAGTATGGATTCCGCGACATCGAGATCACGAAGCTTGACGATAATGCGAAAGGATCTCAACCTGTGGCCGTGACAGATCAAGCTACTGCAGCATGACGTAATGAGGCGTGAAGAATTTGAAAAAAAGTATGTAACTCTTCGTCAGACATCACCTGGTCATCCATTGATGTCAGTGATCTCAAAAGGCTATACACCGCTATCCTGCGAATATCTATTGATCGCACTTGCAAATCCGGAGGCCCAAATAGAATCTCCATCAAAAGATTCACTCTTCACGCGTCAGGGAAGCCTCTATAGCAAGCGTGCATTACTCTCTAACCGACTATGGGACTGTATAAGCGACGTACAGCGCGCTGATTTGAGTATGCAGATACAAGATTTGCAATCTCAGATCATCAATGTCAAGCGTGATATCGCATACGTTGAAAAAACCGGAAAACTTCCTCCTGAAAAAACAAAAGGCAGGTTTGTGCCGGAAGACGGCCGGTCGAAAGAAAAGAAGCTCAAATCAGTCCGTACCAGGATAAGTCAGATCACCAAACAGCTGAAAGAAGAACGATTAAAATCATCACCTGATCAAAGAATAATAAATGGCTACGAAAGAAGAATTGACGATTTCAGAGCATTCGCTGCAGAGCTTTCCTGATGCAGTGGATAAGCCCGAGATCATCCGGGAGGATTATAATAGGCTGTCACGCGTGGATCGGATATTTCAATCGATGCTGTGGCCGCGACATTTCCAGTTGCCGGATCAGGATATCAGGTATCTGGATTCATTGAAAGTAGCGCATGCATGTCTGCGGAATTATAGCACTGATCGTGAAGCTATGGCAGTGCTGAAGCATGCCATCCCCGGGAAAAAACTCTCGCTCGGAGAAGTCACTCACCTGGTACGCGATGCGAAGCAACTTTTTGGGAAATTGATCATGCGTGATGCTGATTTCGATCGTGAGAAGTTGCGCGACCGCTATCTGCGCAATGCTGACAAAGCCTGGGATGGAGGTGATATCGACGCGGAGCGTAAGGCGCTCCGGGCTATTGCCGACCTGGATAAAAAAGATGCATCCGGATCTTCAAAGGATCCTGTCATTCCACAGCTGCCGAATGTGATTTTCACCACTAAAAAAATACAAGCAGAAGATGCAATTATCGAAACCCGCGGATAAAGAGATATGGATAAACGAGAAGCAGAGTGAGTCAGTTAATGATGAGCATGAGATACAGGTACATAAGTGGGGAAGAGGTACAGGTAAGACTACTCTTATTGGCATAAAAAATTATAAACGTTATTTAAGACTTCCACGGGCCTTATTTTTTCTTTCATCATCTACATATCATCAGATACTTACTAAATCACTTCCTCCAATACTTAAATTTTTTACTGCGGTTGGTCTTGAAGAATATGATTGGAGGCAAAAGCGTGGACATTATGTAGTATGCCAAAAGCCACCTGCACACTTCGAGAAACCGTACAGCGCTCCTCGTAAATACGACTATACAATTTCTTTGCACAATGGATTTGGTGTAGAAATGCTGTCAATGGATAGCCCTGATGGAGTGCGAGGAGGTAGTTATGATGGAGGTGATATTGATGAAGCTGCCCTGGTAAAGAAGGATGTGATGCAAAAGGTTTTGTTTCCGTCTGTGCGTGGCAACAAGGATAAGTTCACAGATCCCCTGCATGGGCAGAAGTCTTTATACACATCAGCTCCATGGCTCAGTACAGGTCAGTATATTTTGGAATATGAAGCTAAGGCTAAGGCTGATCCTAAGACTTTTTTTTGGAGTGAGGCCACAGCATATGACAACCTTGAATTGCTTGGAGCTGATTGGGTGGAGTCTCAGCGCAAGATTATGGATCCACGCATATTCAATATTGAAATCCTAAATCAAAACCTGATTCGTACCGATCAGATGTTTTATTTCAAGTTTGATGATGTACGTCACACCTATGAACCGTTGATCACCTACTCACTAGGTGAGAGAGGGTATATGACGGATACCTTTTCCGATTATGATACAAGACAGATTCTTGACATATCATTTGATTTCGGTGGATGGTTTAATTGCGCTCTGATCTTCCAGGCATATAACAAGCAATCCCAGGAATACGAACGTTGCATTAATGCATTCCATGTTAAAGAGAATATGGGTATTGATGAATTAGTGGATATGATTTGTAACCACTACAAAGATCACCGTATGAAGTATGTACGTATATGGGGTGAGCCACGAGCAAATGATAAAACACCCAATCCAATCACGCTATTTGAGCAAACACAGCTCCGGTTCATAAAGAATGGATGGCAGACTGAACTTAAGGCATCTAAAAGGTCAGATAGTCACGAAACGCGCCGCAGATATGTAAACGAACTTTTTGCTGAGAACACGTCCGGCCCTCGCATCCAATTTAATCAGATCACCTGCAAAGATGTCATCATCTCCATACAGATGACTGGAACAACTCCTGAAGGCAAGAAAGATAAGAGCAATGAGAAGGACAGAACATTTAGCCAGGAACACGCTACACACTATCCAGATGCCCTTGATTATTATCTAATGCAGAAGCATTTCCAGGTTGAGTATGGTATGGGCTGCGAGGTATGGTAAAAAAACGTCGCCTTTTTTAGGCGACAAACATAACTCGTGAGACCTTCAGGTCGAACACCGCTCTTGGCTGAATGCCGAATTCTGTAACACACCCCCATTTATTTTATTTTATCGATCGAGGCGAAGCCTATCGGCGGCTGGGGCGCTCCACACAGCGTATTGTATCCTGCGCCATGGGTGGCCATATATCCCGATTTTTCACCTAATTTGGTCAAACATTCGTGATGGTGCGCTGATGGTTTATAAACAGGGGTGCTTTCAAAGGGTGCCTTTTCATGATTTAATGTCCTATAAATGAACCGTTAACACTTTATACATTCACAATATGGATTTAGTCTTCAAAAAGTTAAAAACACAGCCAAACGCCAAGGATTACACAATTGGTGATACCAATTTCAGGGAGCATTATGCGGCCATTAATGCGAACACCGCCTGGGATACTATTGAACCTACAATCCGGAAGGCAACTCAGAAATATGTTATACCGGTGATCGGGGAGGCAATGTATAATGCCATAGCATCGCCATATTTAGAGGGCATTACGATTGTAGTTGAACCTGCACAGTTTGCAAAAATATTAGAGAAGCTTCAGGACACGGTGGCCTATTTCACTATTATGCATTTCGGCCCTGAAATTAATTTATTGATTTCTGATACAGGTGCTAATGAACGTGGTTCTGCAGACGGATCTGTCCGGCCTACATCCCAATGGAGGTACAAGGATTTTAAGTGGGATATTTGTAAAAAAGCAGATGAGCTGCTGGATGAGCTCGTAAACATGCTTGATACATTTGTATTGGAGGGAGTGGTTACAGTCAACCCTTGGAAGAATGATCCATTGTATGAAGTTCAGAAGACATGGTTTTTTAATTCAGCTAAAACATTCGGAGACCATCAGCATATTTCACTTAGTCGCAAGGTTTTCAATATGATGTATCGTGACATCATAACTACTGAGGATGCTGTTAAAAAAATTATTGGGAGCGCTCAATTCACTGCACTGGTGACGTTGGTGAATACTGAGAAGCCGGAAGACATGTCGCCAGCATTTCAAGAGTTATTGAGATTGATAAGGAATTTTGTTTCTGCTAAAGCAATGGGACTTTCCATTCCCCGACTTTCAGTGATCATTGATGCACTTGGTATTAAGTTTTCAAACTTCAATGATGGTATGGAATCATTTTCCAACTCTGAAACAACGATGCCTGGGGCCGGAGTTATTGGATCGTTTGCATTCAAATGTATGGTAGATTCAGAACGCGATCACAACACGCTCATCGAATTCATCTATGACAATATTGATGACTACCCGCTTATTGCCGCAAGTCAACCATATGCGGCTGCAGCAGAAGATGTCGGTACCATTATTTGTCCAGGTGATGGTGGTGTGTGGTTGTAGGTAGCCGGTGATTTTCTTTTACATCCTGGTCAGCTACTTTCCTCTTAGATAAATACTTCTGAGTTTCATCGAGAGACTGATGACGGTTTTGGTTCATCCACTTCAAAGCATTGGTTACATTGTCAGATAGATAATCATTTCCTGTATCCTTCCAGCTGTAAAGTGTGTTTCCAGTAATATTTTTAAGGTGCCCTGATCTATGCAAAAACTTTATGGCCAAACGGTATCGGTGACCAAGAGCATTTTTACTTAATGGTTTTTTTGAGCCCAGGTGTGTTTTCTCCCGGAGTAAATAATCTGTAGAATGTAGGCTTTCAATTTTCAAATCAATCAATATCCCCATAAATTCATCTGGAATAGTGGTGACTCCATTCTTTCCATTTTTGGAAACATCGCTTTGAATAATGATGATTGACTTTTGTAAATCAAAATTTGAACGCCTCATCTGTCGCATCTCATTTGGACGAACCATTGTATAAAACTGCAACAAACATGCTGTGTATACAGTCACATCATTCTTTCGTAAGTAGTCCAGGATAATAGGTATATGATCTTCAGGAACCGGAATGCGTTTCTTTTCACCTTCCTTCAGTTGCTCAATCTCTTTCCAGATATTGGTTGTGATAATTTTCTTCTTCACGAGCTTAGCGAAAATTGAATGTAATGCAGTGATGTTTTTATTGTGAGTTACTGGTAGGAGTCCTTCTTCAAGTAGCCGGGCAGAATACATTTCAGCTACCCTGGTAGATAAAGATCCTATGGGTAATTGATCATAATTCTTTTCCTGCAAAAACTTAAGGAATTTTCTAGTCACACTTGAATAAGTTCGGATTGTTGCATTTCGCAATCCTCTACACAGAACCAGCGAATAGTTTATTGCAGGTTCCGCCAACATCGTGACTTTTGACTCATACAAGTCCTGATCATACGGATATCCGAATGGAAGTCTTGCATCAATTGTCTTGATGATCATGGCCGCAGCATCAGCTCTCTTTTCAGGAGCTATTCGCCCAAGGTCGAACGAATCACGCCATCGCTCCCTGATCAAGGAGTTAGGATTCGTCTGGTACCATACGATGTATGGTCTTTTGCCTGCTACATAGCGGGCTGGAAGAAAGTCTATCATAATGACATGGACAGATGTTCTATCCTTCCTTGTCAACGATGTGTCATTTACCTTTCGATGTAACTGCCTCTTGGTGCCACAACGTGAGGCGATTACATCTTTTACCGGGTGGATGGAGGGTCTCGAACCCACGACCTCTAGAACCACAATCTAGCGCTCTAACCAACTGAGCTACAACCACCATTTAACCATTTCTCAAACTGGATTTTGGGAAACGGAGGGCAAATATAATCCATTCCTTAGTTCACCGCCGGAGTTTTTTCAATCTTGAAGGTCCTGGTCACAGGATTGAGTGGTGCATTCACTAATTGACCATTTGCATCCAGGAGACTTAGTTTGATCGTATTGTCACCTTCAGGCAATCCTTCAATGTAATAAGGTTGCCAGGTATCAATCATGTGTTTTTCACCATTGATGTCAGCTTCGACTTTATTGTTTTTCAGATCCGTATTTACCAGGTAGAAATCCAGCATTACTTTTTTCCCATCATCGCCAGAATAAAGGCCTTTGGGACGACTATAGAACAACATAGGCTCTTTGATATCCTCTGTTTTTCCAAAGCTCTTATCCTTGACATTCACTTTAACTGCTTTATATGCAGCAGGTGTTTTAAGGCTCTCATGATAGGATCTGGATAGAAAAAAGAGGATGTAGTGATCGCCCTCTGCTATTTCCTGATCAAAATTATCAGTGTACTTGGCGATATAGGGTTCATTGTCAACGATGAGGTGAATATGTTGACCTTCTTTGCTGTTGGCACAGTTTTTCTGAGGAGCATCCGGGGTTTGCTCTCCCAGCTTGTAGGAAGTACCTCCGATCACAGCGGTAAATTTCCCTTTTTTATAGTCAATAGACTTAAGTTGTGCATCCGGAAAATTCTGTGACGTACTGAATGGCGTCAGTGTATATTTGATGGCAGGAGCTGTAGCTTCTTCCATTTTGACCTCCGGCTCAGGTGCAGGTTTATTTTTGCACGCGGCCAGGAGGAAGAATAAAGCTGAAATGAGTAATATGTTTTTCATTTTACATTGTTTTTTGATGAATTAATCACTTTAAAATTAAGAATGTCTACATTTTTACAAGGTATAATAATCCCTGAAAGATTTTAATGTCAATTCAAGGACCCGATAAGCCATCTGTTACATTGTCCCAAATGGGTCCTTTTGAGCAATTGTTCAAAACCCACTATCCATTTGTCTGCAGTGTGATCATTAAATATGTCGGAGACAAGACAAAAGTTGAAGATATTGCCCAGGAAATTTTCGCAGAATTGTGGACAAAAAGAGAAATTATCAGCATCCATACTTCTGTTCCGGCCTACCTCAGGCGGATGGCTGTATCAAGAGCACTAAATTATTTACGGGACACAAAAAAATACAACTGGGATGATCTGGATACGCTTGTGGATGCACCTTCAGATGCTATAGCCCAACAACCAGAAGCCATCCGGCAGCTGGAGCAAGAGGAGCTCCAGAAGTTAATAGCATCCTCCATTGAGAAACTACCCGAAAAATGCAGGATTATATTCATGCTGAGCAGGAATGATGAATTGTCCTATTCCGAAATCGCTCAAAACCTGGATATTTCGATAAAAACCGTTGAAAATCAAATTGGAAAGGCTTTAAAATATCTCCGGATAGCCTTGTCAAACAATAGGGGATAAGATTGATAAAAGTGTCTAATACTACGTATGATGGAAGATACCAATGAGGTTAGGATAGGCAGATATCTCTCCGGTGAAGCGGCGAGTGAGGAACGGTCCATGTTTGAGCACGAGCTGGAATCAAATCCTGCATTAAAAAATGATTTTCTGACATACAGGAAGATTTGGGAAACCAGCCTTCCGGATACACAGCAATCATGGGATAGCACAGGAGCATGGCAACGATTTGCTGCAACCTCGCTACCCGGACGAAAGGAAATCTCAATCACCAGGAGGTTAAATTTTAAATGGGCTGTTGCTGCAGTGCTATTGATTGCATTAGCATCCTTTGTTCTTTTCTGGAATAATGGAAAACCTGTTTCATACGCTTACAATGAAAAAGCAACCGGGCCAATAGTTTTATCTGACGGGTCAAAAATTTATCTAAATACAGGATCAACTGTAGATGTCTATCCTTTCAAAAATAAGAAGCGTCAGGTAGCTCTTCATGGAGAAGCATTTTTTGAGGTAAACCCGGTTCCAAACCAACCCTTTACCGTAAAGTGCGGAGGGACAATTACTGAAGTCGTCGGAACAGCTTTCAATATCTCAGAGACAAAAGAGAACACAAGGATATACGTGCAGAGGGGAAAAGTAATCTTTAAATCTGTGAATAAAATTAAAGAAGCTGTGGCTCTTACTGCAGGTGAAGCAGCATTGTATGATGAGGACAGGATGCAATTGATCCCAAATCCTTCCCCGAATATTAATGCATGGCATACACGGAATCTCAATTTCCCAAAGAATATGACCATTGCTGAAATCATAGCCGATGCATCGAGATATTTCAACATGACCATACTTCTCGAAAACAATAAGCTCAAAGATTGCCGGATTGGTGCAGCCCTCGTTTATAATAATCCTGATATAAACGCAGTGATTAAGCCTCTGGCCAGTTTCATCAATGGTTCAATAATCATGGAAGGGAATAAATGCTCAATTCTTGGCGGTAATTGTCCCTAGTCCTGAGCAATACCTCTTTTGCTCCAATATTTGCAAACCTTTGTTTTCCATCCTTGACTGCCATCTTTCCTTGTAGCCATGAGGTAAGAATTACTGGAGGCTGCCTACTTTAGGGAGATCCTGATAACTATATCCTGTTTACTGTAAATTTGCCCCCTCAAAATCAGATATGATTTCAGTTAAAACAGATTTATTGATCATTGGCGCCGGACCTGTAGGACTTTTCACAGTGTTTGAAGCAGGTTTACTAAAGATGAGATGTCACCTTATGGATGTCCTGCCGCATATCGGTGGACAATTGACAGAGATTTACCCCAAAAAACCAATTTATGATATTCCGGGGTATCCGATCATCATGGCTGCCGATCTGGTGCACAATCTCAGGAAACAAATAGAACCTTTCAAACCCACCTTTACATTAGGTGAAAGAGCTGACACTATCGAACAAAACAATGATGGTTCATTCACCATTGTGGGACATGCAGGTACGATCATTGAAGCAAAGGTTATCGTCATAGCAGGAGGCCTTGGATGTTTTGAACCCAGGAAACCACCTATACCTCATATTGAAAATTATGAAGGGAAAGGTGTTGATTATTTTGTAAAACAGCCTGAAGCATACCAGGGGCAACGAGTTGTGATAGCAGGAGGAGGAGACTCTGCATTGGATTGGACGATCGAATTAGCGGAAATAGCAAAATCAGTGACCCTGATCCACCGTAGAACAAGTTTCAGGGGTGCGCCTGACTCTGTTGATAAAGTGATCAGGTTAGTAAATGAAAAGAAAGTCAATCTGATCACGAATGCAGAGGTTATCGAACTGGAAGGAAATGAGAAACTGGAGGCTACTATCGTCGAACATCATGATCAACGACTTAGACTAGAAACGGATAATTTTTTGCCGCTGTTTGGACTAACACCAAAACTTGGACCAATAGCAGGGTGGGGACTGGGAATTGATAAGACAGCCATTACCGTTGACCCTCTGGATTACAGTACGAACATAAAAGGAATATATGCTGTAGGAGATATCAATCAGTACCCGGGAAAATTAAAGCTTATTCTTTGTGGATTTCACGAAGCAACACTGATGTGTCAGTCTGCCTTTCACCATATTTACCCGGAACAAAAATTATCGTTTAAATACACTACCGTAACGGGTATTGAGGGCTTCGAAGAAAAGAGTAATGCTTAAAAAAAAGTTGACTGTGGTTTCAAACTTCGGTCAACTTTTTTCTTTTAAGCAAATTATTTTATCCTCCGGTTTCCTGCCGTAGTTGTTTTATCTGGCTGTCCCAAAGTCTTTTGAGATCTTCTGTTTCTTTTTCGGCGGCGAAGTCCGTGATCTCAAGTACAGTCTCCTCTGTAACGGGAGACAGGTACATTCTGAATTCAAGATACTCATGCCTTGGGGCCCCTTCCCATTTGAATCGGATACGTTCTTCTTCAATATCATCTACAACCTCTGCATTTTCCTCATTTCCATCCCAGGTAAATGTATAGACGTCTGAATTGATATCTACGCCGTCGCAAAACCATCGGACAAGACATGCAGGGGTGGTCAAAAACTTATAAAGTATGGCTGGGGAGGCTTTAAATATGTATTCCAGATCTACAGGTATTCGCTTCATAATTGATTTCTAATGGAAAGGCAGGCTCATCACCTCTTCTTATGCTGAAGGGCGTAAATAAAACAGAATTCCTGAATATAACAAACAATTGAACTTTTTTTCCTCTCAGGGCATTAATTCTCTTTTGCTGTCTTAACGGCTATGTGCTAGTGTTATTATGGTATAATCGGGCTATCAGGCGAAATTGAGAGGTATAAAAAAATAAATTAATAATACGGTTAGGTTGGAAAAAACGTACTTTTGCGCCTCTTTTGATAGCAACTGGACAAAGAGGAACGTTTTTTGTCGGCTATTTTGTCCAAAACTTTAATAAAGCAAATTTTGCCATGAGGCAGCTTAAGATAACCAAATCCATTACCAACAGGGAAAGTCAATCCCTGGAAAAATACCTTCAGGAGATCGGCAAAGTCGATCTGTTGACTCCTGAAAAGGAAGTAGATCTGGCCAAAAAAATTAAGCAGGGTGACCAGATCGCCCTGGAAACACTGACAAAAGCCAACTTAAGGTTCGTTGTTTCTGTGGCTAAGCAATATCAAAATCAGGGCCTTTCCCTCAGTGATCTTATCAATGAAGGCAACCTGGGTCTGATCAAGGCAGCTCAGCGATTTGACGAAACGAGAGGATTCAAATTTATCTCGTATGCAGTGTGGTGGATACGCCAGTCTATTCTACAGGCTTTGGCAGAGCAATCCCGTATTGTTCGTCTGCCGCTCAATAAAGTTGGATCACTAAATAAGATCAATAGAGCATTTTCTCAGCTGGAACAGGAATTTGAACGCGAACCTTCTTCTGAAGAGTTAGCTACGATCCTTGAGATTTCTGCTGATGAAGTTGAAACTACATTAGGTGTTGCAGCCAGGCACGTATCCATGGATGCTCCTTTCGTAGATGGTGAGGACAATTCATTACTCGATGTTCTTGAAAATCCAAATACGCCGGGTACAGATTCAGGTCTTGAATACCTCGAATCACTTCGCAGGGAAATCGACCGTTCACTAGGTACATTGACAGATCGCCAGGCTGATGTCATCAAATTATATTTTGGCATCGGTGTCGAACATCCGTTATCACTTGAAGATATCGGTGACAGGTTTGGACTGACACGCGAACGAGTTCGTCAGATCAAAGACAAAGCGATCAATAAATTAAGATCTGCCAGCAGAAGTAAATTGCTTAAGCATTACCTGGGAGCTTAATTTTTTCCCTTATTCATTCAAAAGGAGCTTTTCAAGTTATAAAAAGAAGAAGGCCATTCAGGATCTCATCCGAATGGCCTTCTTCTTTTTATTTACGAGAGTTAAACATCTACACACCTAAACATCTAACCACTTAAACTTTTAAACATTAACCGTTTAACCGTTTAACTGTTTAACCGTTTAATGTTTCTCCAGCTTATCGAGATACTGAAGATTGTCGATGTTGAGGACTTTAGCCAGTTTCCCTACTTTCTTGAGATCGATATTTCCCATGAAGCTAAGCATGGCAAAGTTCTTTTCTCCACCGACTACCATCAGCAGTTCCTGCACGATGTCACCGGATGATTTCACCATGAACTGTACATTTTCCCCATTATCACGGGCGGTCAGTAACAATTCATATTCATTTGTATTGATTGCCTTCATCGCTTCCTGGTAGACTTGCAATGCATTTACTTCTGTGTGCAGGACCCGAAGGCTTTTGATGCTGCGGATGACTTCCTGTACATCAGGTTCCATGTCCTGGATTTCAATTTTAGATACCATGTTGAACATTTTCGGACTGATGTACACTACACTGAAACGGGTGTCGTCGATATACTTATTAAAGTATTTGGTGATCGCATCTTCCTGTGCGAAAGAAGTGAGGGTAGCAGTAAGGATGATGAAAAATGAAAGAATAAAAGATTTCATGATAGAATGAATTGGATTAAAGTGATATGGTTTGATTATTTGAACATCTCGGCATATTCGCCGGCTTTCTGTATGTTGATCATAGCTTCGCTTTGTGATTTATTCAGCTTTGAGGAGACGAAAGCAAGAGCTTCGCGAACTTCTTCATAAGCTTTGTACGGATCATCGTAGGTTTCTGCCATTTGAGCAGATTGCGTGGTTTGCTGACTGTACTTCCAGACACCAAGGCCAGACATTGCAAACAGCACTATAGCGGCGGCGCTGGCCATCCATCTGTAGATGGGGCGAACTGTGGCTCTTGATGCAATGAGCGTTTGTTTCAGATTAAAGGCATCAATGTCATCGATGGAAAGAGAGTTGGTTTGTTTGCGTGCTTCAGCAAGCATGGCAAAATACGCAGCCTCCGGGCCTTGTGAGCCTTCCATCTCATTCATGAGTTTCGCTTCCTCATGCGTTGACGTTTCAGCATTCCAGTATTTTTCAAGAAGTTTATTATCCATTTTTTTTAAGCTTGATAAAGTCCAAATGTGTTGATTTTGCTCAGCATACGTTGTATGTGTTTTCTTGCTCTGAACAGGCTGACCTTGACATCATCAAGATTGAATCCTGTCGTCACACAGATCTCTTCATACGTCATCTGTTCGATTTCGCGCAGATGGAATACGGTGCGTTGTTTTTCCGGTAGCTGGTCAAGACAGGTATTCAGTTGGGTCATCAGGTCAGTGTTTTCCATTTGTTTATCCGGAATAGGTGCCTGATCGCTGACAGAATATGCTTCATCAATGTTGACCATGTTGTCTTTGACCTTTCTGAGTATATCAAGCGCTCTGTTTCGCGTTAATACCATCATCCAGGCTTCCAGGTTCTCAATTGTGTCTGCCTCCTGGCGCTTTTGCCAAAGCTTGTACATGACATCCTGTACCACGTCTTCTGCTGAATCACTATCTTTTACAAAGCGCAGGGCATACCTGTACAGCTTGTCCTTCATTTTGTGAAAAATGGCCTCGTATTGTGCAGCATTCATTTCGGATATATTGACGGCTTAAATATAGTTTTGTTACAATCCATCAGGATTATTGACTCATTTTATCCGTTGAACACGGAATTCCCCTTTAAAAGTTGAAGCCTGCGGCAGGGAAGGTTAATTTTTCTTTAATAAATGCGAGCATCGCAATTCCATCCAGGCATAAAAATGAATTTACTTCCTGCCGGATTTCAGATAGCCTTCTCAACCGACTTGCGGATATTCTCCAGATCGATCCGGATGGTATTGAGGTTACTTGTTAATGAGCTTAGTTCGGCAGTCTCCTGTTGTATCAGGGCATCAAATTTTGCAAACTGTTCATTCATTTTTGATTTTATGCTTCCGATATAAGCATACAATTCCCGCGTCAATTCCTCCTGGAGACGTTTACGTCCTTTTTCCATTTCCGATTTATATTGTTTTATCACTTTACCACGCTGCAATCCTAAAGTGATTCCTGCCAGTAAAAATCCAACTGTAGTCAGGACACCACCGGTCACATCAAACACCATCCCGTGCGTGACTGCAGCCAGTATAATTCCTACGACCGCAATACCACTGCCGGCAGCTACATTCGTACCTACTCTTGAATCTGTATTGACAAGACCTTTTGAAGTGAAATTTTCTGTTCGCTCTAAAAATTGTCCAAAGGCTTCTCTTAATTCTCTCAGTATATTCTGTCGTCGCTGTCCTATTTCTGAAAAAATCTCATGATCATTGGCAAGAATGGTTTTACTGTTCCTCATCTGCAGATCAATGGTATGTCCCATCAGCTGAATGCTTTCAGCAAGATCAAGCACCCGGTCATTTATTTTTTCCTGCATGCCGGAACCAAAATCATTTTGAAGCCTTTTTGTAAAATCTTCAAGCCAGGACTTAAGGGATTGCGATTTTGAAAAAATAGACCCAATCGATCGTTTGAGCACCGGGAAAAATGAAAGTGAATCATTTAATTCATCTGCATATTTATTTGAAACCCGGTCGTATGCAGCCATGAGATTTTCAACCAGGATATCAGATTGCTTATTCGATCTGCTGGCATGGTCTTCGAGTGCTTTATGGATTTCCTGTCTGAATGTGAGATCAGCATCGAGTTGTTGTTGTCGCAGCTGCAAGCCATTCTGTAGTTTAGTGAGAATATTAAACGTCGTCTCAGAGATACTGATCAGCTTTTGTTGTTGTGCTCTGCCGCCAGTCACCTGGTCAAGAATGAATCTCCGCAAAGACTCAAATCCACTTTGTTGCTGAAGTCCCTGCAATTCATCTTTCGCAGAGACAGCAAAAATGACAGGGTTTTTTATTCCTTTCTTTTGTGCATAATCTTTTACACCCTGCACATTTATTTCCAGGTCGGGCTCATCCATGAGATCTTTTTGCTGAAGGACGAACACTATCTTTTTATGCCATTCTTCGTGCATGAAATTGAAAAAATCCCACGCGGATTGACGATAGGGATTTTTCGATTCGAATACAAAAACGATCAGGTCTGAACCCGGAATAAACCTTTCTGTGATTTCCTGGTGATGTGTGATAATTGTATTTGTTCCAGGTGTATCTACAATAGCTATATCTTTTAGAATTGGATTAGGCTTATACACTCTTTTGAGATAAGGACTGATCTCTTCTGTTCTGAATGTGTCGCCATACATGATCTGCTGGATGGTATCCGTCATCGGTGATGGTGCGACAGCGCAAAGTTCCGGGTCTTCCAGGAGGGCGTTAATGAATGAACTCTTGCCTGCTTTTACTTCTCCGACGATGACAAACATATATGGTTCTTCAATCCTGTCTCTGAGGTCAGCTATTATCCTGCCTGATTCGGTATGTGATATTCGTTGTGTAAACTGCTGAAGTCGTTGAAGGACTACTTTCAATTCACCTTTCTGCTCCTGGAGTTTTTGATCGATTACCTTAATCATGTTTGTTTGTAAAGTTCGTGTGCATATTGTGTCAGGTAATCCATAGTGCCGGGCCCGAGATGACAAAGTACATCCAAGATACTTAGGTTTGGAAGATGTGAATTTGAAAACCTGTGGATTTGATCATATACCGGAAGGACATTCAGTAGTAAAGAGGTCTCACCTGCCGGAATACCTTTTCTCAGGTCAAGAACAGAAGCAGCGGGTTCAACCTCGTAAGAATGTGTATATTTCAGTTTCCATTCACCCGGAAAGAATGAAGTGAAAAGCTGAATAAATTGCATATTCAGATCCCAAAGGAATTGGTGGCTGTTCTTGAAAATAGCGTCAATATCATTTTCGATTTCATTAAAAAAGGCGGTTTTCCCGTACGCAGCCTGTATGCTGTTCATGTGAATCCGGGGCCAGGCTTCATCATATGATATTTCAACCCGGGTGATGGGCATATCCTGATTCTTACCTTTTCGAAGTGGAATTGAAAGAAAAAGTGCCTGTTGAGGTCCGAGAATGGCCGTTTTATTTCTCCAGGTTTTTTTTTGATAATGTTCGTGTTGTTCCAGGATGAGATTGTCGTGATACAACCAATGCGCAAAATATTCTACTGATGGTAAATATTGTAAACCTGCAACACAGCTGTTCAAACTATTCATTTCCCGCTTTTGACATGCAAATGTAATCTGTATGGCGGAAGATGTAGGTTGGAGAAAATACGCCGGAAGGTTCAGGACATTTCCTAAGCTCATCCATTCCGGATCTGACCAGGATGTCAGGATGATTATCTGCATTCCTGTCTGCGCAGAGACTGAGATTTTGTCTGTGTTAGATTCCATTTATCAGTCGCATAAAACAGAAATTAAAACGGAAGTAATTCTGCTTTTTAATAAGAACGCTTCGATGTCAGCAGCAGAGATAGGCCAGCATATCCAGTCCTGGGAACAATGCAATAGTTGGATTGAGCATCATAAACAGGAAGCCATTACATACCTTCCGGTTTACCTGGATGAATTGCCTGATCCAAAAGGTGGAGTAGGATGGGCCAGGAAAATGGCAATGGATGAGGCAGCTCGCAGACTGGATGCAGATGGTATCATAGTTTGTCTTGATGCTGATTGCACTGTTGCACCAAATTATCCGGAGGCTGTCTTTCAACACTTCCAGGAATTTAAATCACATGACGCAGCCTCTATTTTTTATGAACACAAGGTTGACCATCTCAACCTGGCACATAGGAATGCTATTATAGTCTACGAATTACATTTACGATATCTTATCAATGCACAACGGTGGTGTGGGCATCCCTATGCATATGCCACTATTGGTTCAGCGATGGCGGTCAGGCGTAAATCCTATCTAGACCAGGGCGGAATGAATACGCGCAGGGCAGGAGAGGATTTTTATTTTCTTCAAAAATTTATTGAGATAGGTGCGCATGGCGAAATTAGAAATACGGTAGTCTATCCATCGGCACGGATATCATCCAGGGTACCGTTTGGAACCGGAAGAGCCATGCAGCAAATTTTATTGGAAGAGGAAAACTGGCTCACCACCGATTTCAATATTTTCCGTCAGATCAAACCTCTGTTTCAATCTCTTGATAAGCTTAGGGAGATCAGCTCACGAGGTCCGAGAGAATTTAATTATCAGACTTTTCAGGTTGAGCTTGGTATTTCACCGGATGTAGTGTCGTATCTTGAAGAAATCGATTTTTTAACAGAGTGTCATTCAATCGTGAATCAAACGGCGAGCTCTGCTTCATTCAGGAGAAGGTTCTTCAGGTATTTCAATTCTTTCCGGATGATCAAGTACATGCACTACATGGGGGATCACTACTTTCCGGATGTGCCTGTCATCGAAGCAGCATCCAGGCTCGCAAGAGAGATGAAATTGCCCGTCACTTCATCTGCAAATGAAGATGCATTGCTCCAGATATTCAGACAATATGATCGTGGAAAGAGATAATGACTTCTGCCTGGCTTATCTGAAGATTTCAGTCTGTGCAAAGTGAAAAGCGGCTTCAATAGAAGCATTTTCATCTGAATCCGAGCCGTGGACAGCATTTTCTCCAATGTTTTTTGCAAATAAAGCCCTAATGGTGCCTGGTGCCGCTTTTGAAGGATCTGTAGCACCAATGAGTGTACGGAAATCCTCTACAGCATTCTCTTTTCTTAATACGGCTGCGACAATAGGACCGGAGGACATAAAGCTGACTAATTCGCCAAAAAAGCCTCTTTCCCTGTGGATATCGTAGAATTCTCCGGCTTTCTCAGGTGAAAGCTTGGTATATTTCATGGCGATGATTTCAAACCCGGCTTTATTGATCTGGGCCAGGATAGCTCCTATATGGCCTGCTGCTACTGCATCTGGCTTGATCATGGTAAACGTAATATTTCCTGTCATGGCTGTTAAATAAGGTATTGTGGTTACTTCAAATGGGGCGCAAATCTAACATATTTGTAAGTATGTAAATAAAGTTAGACCTTTGCGCCCTGCAAAAAACAGGCAGCCAGGTATGGATTCATTGCGTCAACTCATTCGTCAGCCTTCTCATGTGGTGATTGTCACCCATAAGAATCCAGACGGCGATGCACTGGGATCAACTTTAGCACTCTCAGCTGTACTGACGAAATTGCTCCACAACGTTTCAGTTGTGCTGCCCAATGATTTTCCACCTGTATTCAATTTTCTTCCCGGGATAGAAAAAGTGATTATTGGTGAGATGACACCGGATGAAGCAGTTGCAGCCTTTGAAAAAGCTGATATTATTTTCTGTCTTGATTTCAACTCGCTCGACCGTATAGACAGGTTTGGCCTGGATGTAATGGCTTCAAGAGCCATTAAAGTCCTGATAGATCATCATATAGACCCTGAGCCTTTTGCTGACTTTAGCATCTCAAGACCGGAAGCAAGTTCTACTGCGGAACTGATCTATGATTTTTTAGTAGATATGGGTCTTGAAAAATATATCGATGTGGGTATTGCGGAAGCTTTGTACACCGGCATTCTGATGGATACAGGATCCTTCAGGTACGCTACAAATCCCAGGCTCTTTGAAATATCTGCTGAATTGAAGAAGCTGGGCATGGATGATTACATGCTTCAGATCCGTTTATTCAACAGCATGACCGAAAAGCAGTTAAAACTGCTCGGGCATTGTCTGGCAAATCGGATGGAATTAATACCTGAACATCAGGCCGGTATTATCTGGCTTGATAAAGAGGATTATAAAAAATGGTCCATTGGCCGTGGAGACACGGAAGGGATTGTCAATTATATTCTCATGGTGCGGAATATGAAATTGGCTGTTTTTATCTCCGAACAGCAGAATGTGACCAAGCTTTCTTTCCGTTCGAAAGGAAATATCAACGTGCAGGAAATTTGTCACAATTATTTTAATGGCGGGGGACATCGCAATGCGTCCGGCGGGCAGCTCAAAGCTTCGATCGAAGAGACCCTGGCCAAAGTAAAAGAGATTATACCACTAACAATGAATGCATATCAATTACAACATGAACAATAACCTATTCTTTTCTCTGCTCTGCGTCCTCCTCGTTGCAGGATGCTCTTCCCAAGGTAAACGTATGAAAACTCCGACGGGATATGAATACCAGATTGTCCGCAAGGGTTCTTCCACTGAACCTATCCCGGTCAATAGCTATGTATTTTTCAGTATGTCACTCACTGAAAAAGATTCCGTCCTGCAGTCATCTGCAAAAACGGGAAAACCTTCCGTGATCAAAATCGAAGCGGATATGAAAAATTTCGGACAATTAAAACCATTGGTTGATTTGATGGCAACCCTGCATGAAGGTGATAGTCTGGAATTTTATTTTCCTATTGATTCCTTCGAACGCAAACCACCCGGGTTTGAAAAATTCACTGAACCTCTTGTCTATCACGTAGGCGTATTGAATGTCATGGATCAGGCCGAATTCCAGGCACACTCTGATTCGATTTCAAAAGAACAGGAAAAGGTCAAACAAGTCGTGAGAGACCGTATGCCTGAAATTGAATCAAAAACAAAAGCTACCTGGACTTCTTACAAAAAAGGTGAATTGAAAGATCAGATCCAGACCACAGCTTCAGGTTTAAAATATATCATGCTTGAGCCTGGTGATGATGGAACCAAACCTGCCAAAGGAGAACAGGTATCTGTTCATTATTATGGAATGCTTGATTCAGATGGTGTCATGTTCGATTCTTCTTTCAAAGGAGGTCAGCCATATCAGTTTCCGGTTGGTGTAGGACAGGTAATTCCAGGATGGGATGAAGGAATAATGTTGTTGAACAAAGGCGCTAAAGCAATTTTGTTTATTCCGGCATCTTTGGGATACGGAGCAGCTGGTTCACCACCAGTCATTCCTGCAAATGCAGACCTTGTTTTCTATGTCGAATTAGAGAAATAAGTAATAGTATTTAACGATAAGATTTTCTATGGAGAGGGACGTTGTCAAATTCGTCCCTCTTCAATTTGAATATTTGAAATAAATTAAAATGACTGTAGAGCAATTCAATAACCTTCAGGCCCGTGTGGAAGTATTAGGGAGGTATCTTTGACGTCGCAAGACGACAAATACAGCTCGAAGAAAAGGAACAGCTTACACTCGATCCTGACTTCTGGAATGATTCCGAACGAGCCCAATCTGCACTTAAAGAAATAAAGACCCACAAACACTGGCTCTCTCATTTCAAAGACATCAAAACCGTAGTAGATGACCTGGGCGTCCTCCTGGAATTCTATGATGCAGGAGAAACTCCTGAAGAAGAATTAGATCGTGCTTATGAGAATGCGGTAAGCATCATAGATGATGTCGAATTCCGCAGCACACTCAATCAACCTGAAGACGAGCTTTCTGCTATTCTGGAAATCAATGCAGGTGCCGGTGGAACAGAAAGTTGTGACTGGTCTGATATGATACTCCGGATGTACATCATGTGGGGTGAAAAAAATGGTTACAAAGTATCTGAGCTCAACAGGGTGAACGGTGATGTAGCTGGAATAAAAAGTGCAGAAATAGAGATCAGCGGGGATTATGCTTACGGAATGCTTAAAGGTGAAAATGGTGTGCACCGCCTGGTGCGCGTAAGTCCCTTTAATTCCCAGGGCAAGCGGATGACTTCATTCTGTTCTGTTTTTGTCCATCCCGAAATCGACGACACCATAGAAGTGGATATCAATACCGATGACCTGGAATGGGATACCTTCAGATCTAGCGGTGCCGGTGGCCAGCATGTAAATAAAACAGAATCCGCAGTGAGAGTCCGCCATCTTCCATCCGGTATCGTGGTGGAGTGTCAACAGGAAAGATCCCAACACCAGAACCGTGAAACTGCTCTTAAAATGTTGAAGTCACGACTATACGAACGCGAGATTCAACGCCGGAATGCAGAGCGTGATAAGGTTGAAGCTGATAAGATGAAAAACGAGTGGGGTAGTCAGATCAGAAGTTATGTGCTTGATGATCGTCGTGTGAAAGATCACCGGACACAACATACGGTTCACAATCCTGATCTCGTATTAAACGGTGATCTGAATGGATTTTTGAAGGCATACCTGATGTGGAGCAAGAGTGGATATATCTCACAGAATTAATCTTAGAACGGACGTTCGAGTGTCTCTGACCTCGAACATGTACAAATTATTCTAACAGATCTCCGAGTGTCTCTGACCTCAAAAAGTTATTACGGAAAATTTCCTAACACAAATGAAATTCACAGTTCGAGGTCGGAGACACTAGAATGTCGGGTTTCTACAAGTTCGAGGTCTGAGACACTCGAACGTCAGTTTATTCTTCAATAACATTTTCCATCATCCACATTGCATACTCTTTATTTACCTCACAGTTCCAACTTAGAATACAGGGATTCTCATAAGAATGATGTTGACTGATAAAATCCATAAGCCTGTTTTTTAGATAAGGCATGGTTTTCAACATCAAAACGAATTCATTTTCATTTTGCATCATCCCTTCCCATGGATAGATGGATTGAACCGGGAATATATTTGCGCATGCGGCAAAACGTTTTTCAACGGCGATTTGACCCAGTGATGCAGCTTCTTCGTTTGTACCTGCGGGAATATAAAAGAGTAGGATTTGCAAAGTTTGCTTCTTTAAGAAGAACATAAAAAATTATAAAGACAAAATTTCAGCCATGCGCAACAAATCAAGATCGACCTCTTTGTGCTTATTGATCGCATCATCAAAGGAGACCATGACCATCTTATTGTTTTGTACGCCGATCATCACATTGGCTTGACCTTCCAGGAGTGCTTCAACTGCTTTGTAGCCCATGCGGCTTGCAATCAACCGATCCAGGGCAGATGGAGCACCGCCTCTTTGCATATGACCTATGATAGTCACTTTCGGGTCATAGTCCGGGAACCTGTCTTTAATCTCACCAGCAAGCTTTTGCGCATTGCCACTTTCATTTCCTTCTGCTACAATGATCAGTGAAAATAATTTCTGACGCTTGGCAGTTTTTTCAAGATGCCTGATCAGGGTTTCAACATCGATGCTGGCCTCGGGGATTAGTATTGCTCCCGCACCACTTCCTATCCCGGTATTTAATGCAATAAAACCTGTGTCCCTTCCCATCACTTCGACGAAGAACAACCTGTTATGCGAATCCGCAGTATCCCTGATTCTGTCTACTGCCTCAATAGCAGTATTCACAGCTGTATCAAAACCTATTGAATAATCGGTACCATACAAATCATTATCAATAGTACCGGGAATACCGACTATAGGAATACCGTATTCCTCGTAGAAAAGTTTTGCACCGGTAAATGTTCCATTTCCGCCAATAGCAACAAGTGCATGGATGTCATTAGCACGTAATGAATCATAAGCCGTTTTTCTTCCTTCAGGTGTCCGGAAACGATCACTTCTTGCTGTTTTAAGTACAGTGCCACCGCGTTGAATGATGTTTCCCACATCCCCTTTGTCAAGTTTTTCAATGTTGCCATCGATCATACCTTCATAACCCCGGTACACACCGAAGACCTTGAGATCATGGTAGGAAGCAGTCCTGACAACAGATCTGATAGCCGCATTCATCCCGGGAGCATCACCTCCTGATGTAAATACAGCAATGCGGCTTATATGGCTATTCTTCAATTTCATAATTATGGTGCATAGTAAAAAGGCGATAGGAAGGATCTTTTAAAAAAACCCCGGCCTTCAGTGCATTCTTTGCAAGTTCGGTTTCAATTAAGTCGGCAAATATACATCCTATCGAACCAAGAAAGTGCACAGGTTCAACAGGCTTTAAAGGCAGGACCTGGTTTTGCAGAAATATCCGGATGCGTGATTCTACAAGTTCTTTAATCCATGGATTTGCTTTGAGCTTCACAGCAATTTCTGCGAATGATGCGAGATATTGATTGGGTGTTGATGAAGAATAAAGTTGCTTTAACAAGCCAACTCTCCCATCAGGCAGATATTTTGACATTTCTGTTGCTACCGGTTCCGGCATTTGATCGTAGAAATAAGCCTTAAGCAAAGACTTGCCGATGTCACTCCCACCTCCTTCATCACCCAGCATGTAACCCAGCGCATTTGCTTGTCTTGTAATCCGGTGACCGTCAAAAACAGCAGCGTGGCTTCCAGTGCCAAGAATTGCCACAGTACCTGATTCTTTTCCACATGTTGCCAAAGCGGCTCCGGTCAGATCCGAATTTACAATCACAGTACTTGATGGAAAAAGCAGGGCGATTAAATTTTTTACATCCAATGCAACCTGGGCATCAACTACTCCTGCACCATAATACCAGATACGCGTGGGTATAATTCCATGCAATTCATCCTGCAGTGATCCCAGCATATTTTTTCCGTTCTCATGTGAATGCACAAGAGGATTAAAACCGCTTAACCTGATTTCCTTCGTTTCTTTTCCGGTTACCCACCAGCTTGATTTTGTCGAGCCGATATCGCCGACCAGAATAATTTCACTCATTAGACTGACTTTGGATTCTGGTAAAAGTAGAAAGTAGTTTGTAAAGAAAAAGATCCATTTCAAAAGACAAAAAATCCTCGTGGTTCCAAATATTCGATTCTCATTCTTACATTCTTCCCTTCATTTCTGCCACTTTTGCCTGGTTGCTGAACTGTAGCACAAGGATTAGCGTTGTCAGGTCGAAGCATTCTTGCTTTTTCTTACCTTTGCCTCAGCTATTCATCAAATAAAAACTAAAACATGACCATCATTATTCTATTAGGTATTATAGTCGTTTTGGGCCTTTTCCTCATGGGCACGTACAATAAACTTGTCAGGTTGCGCAATGGAGCTGAAGAAGCCTTTCAAACAATCAATGTTTTTCTGAAGCAGCGCTATGATCTGATTCCAAATCTGGTCAGCACGATCAAAGGCTACACCCAGTATGAAAGTGGGGTTTTAGAGAAAGTTGTTCAGCTGAGAAGTGCAGCTATGGCAGCAGGAGGTAAAGATGGAGGTGCAGCTGACAATGCATTGTCAGGAGCACTCAAATCTGTATTTGCCCTGGCAGAAAACTATCCTGATCTGAAGGCTAACACTGAATTTTTACATTTACAGCAAACACTCACCAGCCTGGAAGAAAGCATCCAAAGATCACGTAGGTATTACAATGCTTCTGCACGCGACCTCAACAATGCTGTAGAAGTATTTCCGGCCAACCTGATCTCAGGTCCATTCGGCTTCAAGAGAATGAGCTACTTCGAAGTCGATGAGGCTGAAAAACAAAATGTAAAAGTTCAATTCTGATTCCATGCCGATGCGCCTGATTCTGTTATGCCTCTCCTTTTTGTTTTTGACATCAGGAGCGAAGGCGGAGTATTTTATCATTAAGCATTTTGATGTTATTGTCAATTTCACTGATGATGGATATGCCAACTTTGATGAGACCATTGAAGTTGAATTTTCTGAACCAAGACATGGGATATTTCAATTCATTCCCTATAAAGGAATTGTATCTGATCGCGAAGTAACCTGGGTTTTCAAAGACATTGAAGTTGATGGATATAAGTTTACAACTTCGAAGGAAAGTAATAACATTGTCATTAAAATCGGAGATGCTGATGTATTAGTAGATGGAAGACAAGTTTACCACATCCGGTTTAAGGTGCTTAATACCCTTAATTTCTTTGAAAAAAACATTGAATTTTATTGGGATGTGCTTGGTGTGGCCTGGCCAACAGATATAGAAAATTTTTCTTTTGATCTTAAATTTCCGGAAAAAGTGCAATTGTCAGCAAATGATGTATTGTGCTATACGGGAGCTGCAGGTTCCAGAGGTCAGGATGTAGAACTTCAGGTATTTCCTAATGAAGTAAAAGGAAAGACTACCCGTGTTTTTAGTCCTGGTGAAGCAGTATCGGTAGCTGTTAACCTGGAGGCCGGTACATTTCAACCGATGAGTGGTTTGGCCTCTTTCTGGCAAATTCATAGTTTGTTGATTGCTCCGTTATTTTTCTTATTGGCTGCTTTTTTCGCAAAGTTCTTTGCACGTAATCAAAAGCAACCGATCATGACGGAATATTTTCCGCCCGATGGAGTATCTCCTGTTATCGCAGGTGGTTTTATTGATAATAGTGTGGACAACAACGATGTCCTTTCATTGATCCCTCACCTGGCAAACAAAGGATATTTGCGACTGGAATCAAAGGAAGAAAAAGGTTTTTTCAAAAATAAAAACAACATTACGTTTTATAAGCTGAAAGAAGCAGGCTCAGATTTAATGGCCTTCGAAGCACAGTTTTTTAATGCGCTCTTTTCCACAGGGTCACTTGTTGAGCTCAGCGATTTGAAGGATAGGTTCTATACTCAATTAGCTGCAGTAAAAGCCTCCGTAAAAGCATGGATCAGTTCACAAGGTTGGTATTCTGCTGATCAGCAAGCATTCGGTTGTGTTACAGGTATTGTCGGTCTTATTTCTCTTGCCTGGGGTGCATATGCACTTTTTGCAAAACAGAATATGGATGGCATTGCATTAATCATTTCTGCATTTATTATTTTTTTCATTGCAAGCAGATTTCACAAACGGACACCTGCGGGAAATGAAACTTATCGTAAGCTTGAAGGATTCCGTCAATTCGTTGCTAAAGCTGAGCGACCCGTTATTGAACGGTTGATGAAGGATGACCCGCTTTATTATGATAAGACTATGCCCTTTGCATTGGCATTTGGTTATCTAAGTCAATGGAATAAACAATTTGAAGGATTGCTTACGCAACCTCCTTCGTGGTATGCCGGGCCTGTCATGTATGGGTCCGGAATGCATCAATCATGGAATACATTTTCAGAAAGCTTCCCTTCGGAGATCAGCAATATTGGATCTGTATTCGGCAGTAGTCCTAGTAGCAGTTCATCCGGTGGTGGTGGTGGTGGAGGATTTAGTGGTGGCGGCGGTGGTGGCGGCGGCGGTGGAAGCTGGTAATTTCAAAGAAATATGTCAAAACACAGAATCGCAGTTATTGGTGCCGGTACAATGGGCAATGGTATCGCACATGTTTTCGTGCAAAATGGTTACCCGGTAACCATGATTGACATTTCGAAGGATGCAGTTGAACGGGGTTTGATTACCATCCGTCAGAACATGGATCGTATGGTGCAAAAAGAAAAAATTTCTGCTGCAGATAAAGATAAGGCGTTAGCATTATTACAAACCTCAACGGATATCAAGTCGGGACTAGCGGATGCAACACTCATAATTGAAGCTGCAACTGAAAATCTTGATCTGAAACTTAAGCTGTTTAAAGATTTCAATCAATACGCTAATAAAGATGCCATCCTGGCTACCAACACAAGTTCGATTTCCATTACTAAGATTGCATCTGTTACAGATCGGCCTCAACAAGTCATAGGGATGCATTTTATGAATCCTGTACCTGTCATGAAACTTGTTGAGATCATCCGTGGATATAGCACCTCTGATGAAGTTGCCGGGGAAGTAACCATGATCTCAGAAAGTTTGGGAAAAATTCCTGTTGTCGTCAATGATTATCCCGGCTTCATAGCCAACCGTGTATTGATTCCAATGATCAATGAAGCTATCATCGCGTTATGGGAAGGTGTAGCAGGTGTTGAGGAAATTGATAACGTCATGAAGCTGGGCATGGCTCATCCTATGGGGCCATTGCAATTAGCAGATTTCATCGGTCTTGATGTAGTGTTAGCAATTTTGCGCGTATTACAGGACGGTTATGGACAACCTAAATATGCGCCATGTCCATTACTTGTCAATATGGTTCAGGCAGGAAAAAACGGAGTTAAAAGCGGAGAAGGATTTTATGTTTACACGCAGGGCTCCAAAGAAATGAAAGTAAGTGCTTCTTTCAAAAAATAATATTTCTCGCAAAGACGCAAAGCAAAATAATGGGCAGGTTGAAGATACTTTTCAACTCCTCACACCTCACGATTCACCACTCACTACTTACTACTTACTACTTACTACTTACATCTTAACAAGCTTCTTCGTCATCACTTTACCATCTTTTTCAATCATGATGAAATACAATCCATTAGGATATGCATTCATATCATCCATCCGGATTTCTTTTTCTTTCGTAGCATCAACATAGACAGATGAGGCTTTTATGATTTGTCCAAAAGAATTGAATACTGAGAAATGATATTCACCACTTTCAATAGCTTGTAACCTGATGACTGCAAAATCCACTGCAGGATTAGGATAAACTTCAAAAGCAGCAAGTAAAGAAGTTTCCTCTTTTACAGCAACATCACATTTTGTTTCAAAAATGTATGTAGAAAAGCTTGTCGTGTCCGTTAAGCAGATACTTCGGATCTGGAATTCATAAGATTTACATTTATCAAGATCAATGATGTTTGCAGTGGTATCGAGGGTTGCCCTTTCTGTAAATTCATTAGTACCTACTTCCCGATACTTGTAATGGTAGGCGATTGCTCCTTCTGAACTTGTCCAGAAAGCAAAAGCGCTATTAAAATTGATCGCGTCAAAAATTAGTGTATCAATTGGCGGACAAGTGTTTGGTTTAAGAATGTTCACACAGTAATCCTCTATTTCTCCGGCATCTAAATGATCACATGGATCCTGGTTTATACTGAACGGTGGTTGAAATTCAGCCATGCTCACCCTCATTCTTGTGCTACCTGCCAATGCTGTGAAAGGAATTGCAATCTGGCTGATCATAACCGTATCCGTATTGAAAAATCTTTCGTCAACGAATAACTCATCATTGCCAAAAGTTCCGTCCTGGTTGACATCAAGCCAAATCCTGTATTGTTCAAATTGTTTATTACCTGAAAATCCCGGACGGGACCATACCGTGTATGTTTCACCCGCAATGAATTCAGGATTCAATGCGTCATACAATGTATAGCCTGCACTTTCTCCTGAATGGTTGACTAATGGTCCAATGATCAGCGAATCGATGAATCCATCTGAAGCATTTGCCGATGCAGCCTCACAATAAGTCAGGTCTATACAGCTTCCGCAGCCTTTTGTCCGCAGTACATTTATCCCGGAGAAACCACTTTCACTTGTATCACAACTTGTCTGTATCCTGTACTCATAGAAAGAACATCCTGACAGATGATCCAGGGTTATCGCCTGAAGTGATGTGACAACTTCCATCCATTCGCTATCTCCTTCAAGACGCCACTGTATGAGGAAATAATTTGCAGCAAAGACACCAGACCAGTCGAGATAAATATTGGTTTCATCCGAAGTAGCAGAAATGTCGGCAGGAATATCACAGCAACCGTCAGTTTTAAATGCAAAAGGGACCAGAAAATCTGTTGAAGAATCCGCACACACGGAGGCAAACTCAATAATATAATCTGCACATCCCGTCAATCCATTCAACGTAAGAGGTGAATGAACCCCGAACAAAGAATCCCAGGTAGAACTACCTGCTACCTGGTAGCGCGCATGGACAGTGATTGAATCATCTGACTCCCATTGAATGATCACTTTCGTATCTGATAAGACATCTGCAGTTACATTGGTTGGAAGAGGACATACTAAACATTCTTCCATGAGGAGTTGCATACTGTTTGCAGCATTCATGCTTCCACCGAACCTGATCTCATTTTCAAGTATGGGATCTTTTATAACACCGTTGAAAATGTAATCACGGACGTGCTGGGCCGCCAATGCAGGGTTTACATGCGTGAGTATTGCAAAATTTTGGCAAGGAGCAGAATAAAGCAACCCGATCAGGCCGGCAGCAGCCGGAGAAGCAAAGGAAGTACCGCTGTTATTTGTATAATTATTATTCTTTCTCGTGGTGTAAATGTCTTCACCGGGAGCACCAAAATCGACGTGAGTCAAACCAAATCCTGAAAATGTCCTTTCATTCGAAGCATTCAGGGCAGTAACACTTAGCAGATATTCACTTGGACAGGCTGTAGGTAAATCGTCTACAATATCAATGTCATTGTTATCATTAGTAGTTGCTGCAGCACTCAGAATGCCATGGATACCTAGTGAATCATAGAATGCACACCATAAAGGGGCATCAGCCGGATGCCCACCATCAGCTCCATCAATTCCCCACGAGCTATTCGTTGCGACAACAAAAGCACCTCGTTGTCCATGAGTTTCTTCGTACAAAATGCGTTGATCCAGGGCATATGAATAGGATGCTATGGCAGCTGATTCAGGATCACCACCTATGATCATCATAATCTTGACATTCCAATTCATACCAGTAATGCCAAGACCATTATTACCCACAGCTCCAATCATTCCGGCTACCTGCACTCCATGACCTCCTCCGGAAACATCAGGAACATCATCATAAGCATTCCAACCGTGGATATCATCTATATATCCGTTGTCATCATCATCAATGTTATTGCCATCAACTTCATTATGATTCCACCATAGATTAGCTGCAAGGTCTTCGTGGTTGTAATCAGTACCATCATCGACAATGGCCACCACAATGGTATCTCCCAGAGCTGTCACACCTCCCGTTGTTACATCCCATGCTAAATCTGCATCTGTATCTGCATCGATTAATCCCCCTGTCTGTCCGGTATTAAACCACTGCCATTGCTGGTCAAATTCCGGATCGTTTGGAATATTCCTTAGTGTAGTGATATGATCAAACTGGGCTGTCATCACTTTTTTATTCTGTCTTAAATCCTGAAGCAGTTTTACCTCATGGACCTCTGCAAAATCAAAATGGATGAGATATATCCCCAGTCTTTTTGAAACCGTTTTGTCCAACATGACCGGCGAAGCGAACCTTGATGAAGAACCTGAAAGAATGTCCTGGAGGTAGGATTCCTTTTCCACTTGAACCAGCATATATCCTAATCTGTGCTCCAGTCGTTGGGCAAATAGTCCGCCCAGGTAAAGGCTAAAAAAAAGTGTGAGTAAAATCCGCATAAATCGATGTTCAAGATTGATGATGTAAATCGGTAAGAAGTGATAAAAATAGAAACTCTCAGATACACTCGGGGAGTTTTCTGCATGACTGTCGGAATCACTTCAGAATTCGTATTGAAAATCAGGGATTTCAGTGTTTTTGGGCAATTTCCGGACCAGGCCTCAAATTTTCATATTATTTTATTTGATAATATGTATTATATTGAAAAATACATATCTTTACATTAGTGTTAAAACTAATATCAGCTCAAATGAAGAAAATACTACTAACCCTGCTTTTAATTCCTTTTACCGGAATTCTTATCACTGTCATGGGTCAAATGCCCATACAACCTGAGTCAGATACCCCTGATATGGTGAAAGTCTATGTCAAGCAAGACCCTTCCACATACCGGAAATCCTCGGATCAGCATAGTGAAATTGATTTTGCTGTGCAGGTTTCAGCCTCATCCAACCCCGTATCTGAAGCTACTGCTAAAAGAGACTGGAATGAATTAGGACGTGTGTATGTCCAGAAAGAAAACGGACTTTACAAGGTCAGGATAGGCCCATTCACTACCCAACAGGAAGCAAAGCAAATATTGCTTCAGGCTAAATCCAAAGGCCGGACAGATGCATTCATTGTTGTTCTCCAGGGTACTGAAAATGACATGCCATTATATCAGGCTGGAATGGATACCAAACCTGTCTCCGAAACAAAAGTTGAAAAGAAAAATACAGTTCAACAGGAAACTGAAATGAAACCGGAAACAGCCACGGAAATGGCAGATGTCAATACGGAATACAAAGTCCAGGTGGCCTCCTATAGCAAGCCAGGGGCTTTTAATACAAATGGAATTGAAAAGCTTGGCACCCTGGAATCTTACAGAAAAGGTGAGATGACATTGATGATGATCGGAGGATTCAAAAACCTGCCCGATGCACAGAAAGCTAGGAACGTAGTAAGATCAAAAGGTTTTAATGATGCTTCAATAGTCATTGATAACAATGGCATACTTCAGGCAGTCAATGAATAAATAAACCAATCCCCAATCAAAAATTGAATTTGATTTACCAGGGAAACATATAATGCCATGATAAGGATTTGCCGGGGTCGCCCGGCAAATCTATTTTTACAGGATGTCATCCATGCTTTTACAGGTTGAAAGATTAAGTCTTGTCTCTGATGAAGGGACCATCGTGCCATCGCTTTCTTTTTCAATTGACAGGGGAGAGGTTGTGGCATTGACAGGTAAATCAGGAAGTGGGAAGACAAGCATTGGCCTGGCTATTTTAGATATGTTGCCAAATGGGATCAGGTGGAGGGAAGGCAATATAAAATGGTATGGTTCTCCGGAAATACTCCAATATCCTCGACAAGCAGCTCATTGGCGCGGATTGCGCGGCAGGCAAATCAGTTATATCCAACAGGATGTCTTCGGCATATTTGATCCTGTCCTTCGTATGGGACAACAAATGACAATGATCGTCAGAGAGATCAAGGAAAAACACATTGCTGAAATTCATTCGGAGTTACATTCCAAAATGACAGAAGTTGGTATTCAAGACATCAAGCGTGTCTGGAATTCATATCCACATCAATTATCAGGCGGTCAATTGCAGCGATGCCAGATATGTCTTTCGATCGTGATTCAACCTGCTTTGATTATAGCGGATGAGCCTACCTCTGCAATAGATAAAATCAACCAGGTTGAAATCCTTGATCTTTTTAAACATGTGAGAGATCAATATCAGATTGCTATTTTATGCATTACTCATGAAGCATCGGTAGTCAATTATCTTGCTGACAGATCAATTTCACTGGATGTATCTGTTTCATCACATGTTGACAGACAGAATTCGATTTCTGGAGAAGGATATGAGAAGAGATCCATTTTAAAAGTAGAACATCTCGGGTTTAAACACAGGTTTGGAGGACTGCTGGTTAAAGAAGGCGCTAAGCTTAAAGGCATTGATTTTATCCTTCATGCAGGACAATGTCTTGGAATCATAGGTGAATCGGGTAGCGGAAAATCAACTTTAGCTCAACTCCTTGTTGGATTGTTAATCCCCTCAGAAGGAAATGTCACATTACACGATCAGGCTATTGATTTTACGGATCACAAAGACATTCGGTTACTCAGGTCTAAGATCCAATTGGTCATGCAGGATGGAAGGGGTTCCCTTCATCCTAATAAAACCATCAGGTGTTTACTGGAAGAAGTAGTAAAGCAACAGGAAAAGAAACATGCGATTTCGAAAATTGATTTAGTTGATGTCCTGCGTGATGTAGGATTGACAGAGCACGTTCTGGACAGGAAAGCACATAGCTTATCGGGTGGTGAGTGCCTGCGCATCAGCATCGCAAGGGCATTGCTCATGAAACCGGAAATATTGATCTGTGACGAATCTACAACCTCTCTTGACGGACCTACCCGGGATAGTATCATCAGACTCTTTCTTTCTCTCATGAAGCATCAGCAACTCGGGCTGATCCTGATAGCTCATGATGATACCATCATTCAATGGATAGCAAATGATATCCTGGTTCTGGCAGGCGGAGAAGTTGTGGAACAAGGCCCGGCTAAAGAAGTATTGAAGAATCCGAAGCATCCCGCAACGAAGAAAATATTAGAAGCCCATGCAACGCTTTCAGAAATAAAACATCTTTAGTATGGATAGGATCAGATTCCCTGATTTAACTGACAGATACATCCTAAAAGATGATTTAAAAAAGGGTAAATCAGGACATCGTTAAAGTAATATTAAAGTCCTCCGGATGATCATTATTCAGTTATATTTGACAGTCAATAAGGATTTGTGTTTTCTGTAACATTTCCATAACATAAATCGTTGTCACCACGATAACATGATCAGGATACAAAAGAATACAATTCGTTTATCAGGCTTTATCGCACTTTTCTGCCTGAGCCTGGCTTGTTTTACCTATATCAATAGCATAGAATTCAAAAAAGCTCCTGGACCTGACAATATCTACGTGGAAGAAATGGCACCGGCAGATCCTTCGGTTCTTCCGGATGTGGATCTTATCAAACGACTTGTACGCAAGGCATTTGAATTTATGTCATATTCCAATTTTTGATTTTATAGCCATTCATAAAATCAGTAGCTGACATTTTCCTCTTTCCTGCCATTTGAACCTCCAGTATTTCCAGTTCACCATCCTGAGCCTGAGCAATGAGTTTTTTATTCTCCCAGATCAATACTCCTGGCACCCTGTTTTTCTGCTGCGAGTAAGGCGCACTCTTTAGAATTTTCCATTCGATATCATCAAGGATAGACCATGCTCCCGGGAACGGCGACATGCCACGAACGAGATTGTGGATTTCAACAATCTTTTTTTGCCAGTCTATATGGCCATCTTCATGATGAATTTTAGGTGCAAAGCTGGCCTTTAAATCATCCTGGGATTTGAATATCGCTGTATTCATTTGTATCAGGTCAACACTGCCCAGGACTAGTCCTGATCCGGCATTCATCATCCGGTCATGAAGTAAACCTGCATTGTCATTTTCCAGGATCGGTATTGCTATTTGCCGGAGAACATTCCCTTCATCAATTTCATGTTGGAGCCTGAAAGTGGTAAGACCGGTTTTTGTTTCTCCCCTGATGATCGCCCACTGAATAGGAGCAGCACCCCGGTATGCGGGTAATAAAGATCCATGAAGATTGATAGTGCCAAGACGGGGCATATTCCATACGGCTTCGGGTAGCATTCGGAATGCAACGACAACCTGCAAATCAGCATTAAGAGACTTTAGTTCTTTTAAAAAGACAGCAGACTTAAGATTGACCGGTTGAAGAATGTTAAACCCCCTGCTTAGTGCAAATGTCTTGACAGGAGATACCATTATTTGTTTCATTCCTCGTCCACCCGGCTTATCGGGTGAAGTGATGACCGCGGCAATCTCATAGCCGGCATCTGCTAATATCTCCAGGGAAGGCACAGCAAAATCAGGTGTACCCATGAATACTATCCTAAGACCGCGCTGTATCATCACAGGTAAAAGTAACTACAAGATTGACAAGCCTGACCTGTTTTAACCCTAGCCCGGACAAGTTTAGGAGATCCCGGAATATGTAAATTAACATCAGGCACGTTCTTTTACAGGAATCTTAATCTTTTACCTTTACAGGTATTGCTCATAAATTAACCCAAAGATGACTTCACGAGAATATTTATATGCCCTTTCTGCAAAAGTCCCTTCAGATGCAATTGAAGGGTTGGAAACAGTTTTTCATTTTGATCTTGAAGGAGATGGGGGAGGACAGTTCACAGTCAAAGTAGCAGATGGAAAGGTAAATGTGAGCGATGGTTTGAATGGGGAACCCAATTGTGTGGTACGTTCCCATGAAGAGACATTCAATAAACTGATTTCAGGCGATCTTAACCCAATGATGGCTGTACTGACAGGTAAGGTAAAAATCAGCAATCAGGCTGAGATGATCAGGTATGCCAGGATATTCGGCCTGATGTAACCATGAATATAGAATCATTCAGAAAATACTGCATGGGCCTTCAGGGAGTAGAAGAAACACTTCCTTTTGGTCCCGATACCCTGGTATATAAAGTCTATGGAAAAATCTTCGCAATCACTGGATTGGAAAGTGAAGAATTCAGCGTCAATCTCAAGTGTGATCCTGACAGGGCATTAGAATTAAGAGATGAATATCCGGATCAAATCACACCTGGATGGCACATGAATAAAAAACATTGGAATACAGTTTTATTCGAGCTTGGAATTGCTGATAAAGTGTTATTGGAATTAATTGATCATTCATATGCACTGGTTGTAGCAGGTTTGCCCTCAGGTATAAAAAAGCAATTTCAATAAATCAGCCATTTGGGTTTTGCAGGATATTTGCAATTCATTTCAGGATTGTACTAAAGGTGTTTTACAAAGCATGATACAATCGGTATTGCAAATCATATTTAAGCTAAATATAAGCGCGTCGTAAACGTTTGTTAACGGCTAGTAGTCTAATGCAGAGATGGAAAGAAAGTTTGAAATCATAGGACATGGAATAGCCGGATGTGTATTAGCGCTTACTTTGTACAGAAGAGGCATTCCTTTTACAATAAAAGGATCCACACTTCCTGGTGAAGCATCTATGGCATCTTCCGGATTAATCAATCCTGTGACCGGCCGGCGATATGTGAAAGCATGGATGATCGATGAACTGTTGGAAAAAGCGACTGAATTTTATAAATGGACAGAACAGCTTTTAGGAAATCAATATTTTTTTCCCGTTGACATTATACGTTTTTTGTCAAACCACGATGCATCTGAGGCCTGGAATAAACGCATGGAAGATCCGGGTTATGGAGTTTATATTTCGAACAAGAGATTCGAATACCTTGATGATCTCCAAAAGCCTTATGGCATAGTCATCGGAGGATATAGATTGGATACCCCTGATTGGTTAAAAGCAGTTAGAAATTTTTTATCGGAGAAAGGTTTTCTACAGTATTGTTTTGAACCTATCACTGACACCTTTGTTGAAAATGTTTCGATCATCTATGCTACTGGTGCAGCAGGTACAACATTTTCAAAAGGAATGATTCCAAATAAGGGTGAAGCTATCATCGTAAGGATCCCGGGTTGGAAATTGCCTGGCATTATAAAAGAGAAAATCTATTTTATTCCATTGAAAGAAAAGAATTTGTTCTGGGTTGGAAGTTACTATCAGCCCTGGCCGGAACATGCAGAGCCGACTAATGAAGGTAAAGAACTACTCCTGGAGGCTATTTCAGAGGTTTATTCAGGCGAGGTTGAGCTCATCGATCACCTTTCAGGGATAAGGCCAACGGTGGATGACAGGAGGCCTTTGGTAGGTCCATATCCAGGCCATACGGGAAAATATCTTTTCAACGGAATGGGAACCAAAGGCACAAGCCTTGCACCATTTTGGGCAGAAAAGCTTGTATCTCACATTATCGGGGGTGAATCTTTACCTCGTATTGTTGACCCCTCAAGGTATGCGGTCATTCCCGGTTAATAAATCGTTAAATGAAAGATGTCCGTTTGTAATTTTCCCTCTTCAGGCATCATTGAAAGAAATAATACATAAATCAGCTTTAAAAATCCAACCTATCCTGAGACTACATTTTTTACACTTTTGTGCTTTCATTGAAACTTTAGTGATAGAAAGTAGTGCCGGGAATAGAATAAACGTAATGCAACTCTATGAAACAATTCCTATGTCTGACCATTGCCATCATCGTGATTATGGCTGTGTCCTGCAAAACAAAACCCGCTACAGTCACTCCAAAATCAACCATTGATCCTGTCATGATCGGAAAGATGTGGGCAACAATTGATTCATTAGAACAAAAGGGATTAGTCTCTTCTGCGCTTAAAGAAGTGCAAAAGATCCAAAAGTCTGCCTTTGATGCAAATGATTCAGGTCATCTTGTAAAAGCGATTGTATATGAAAACAAGTACCAGCTTCAGCTCGAGGAAGACTCCAGCATTAAATCCCTGGACCGCGTAGAAAGCGAAGTGGATTCCTATCCGGAACCAGCCAAATCTGTGATGCATTCATTTGCAGCACAATGGTATACTCAATATTTGCAGTCTCATCTCTGGGAATTAAGAAACCGCACTGAATATGGTGGTGCTCCCGGACCCGATATCAGAACATGGGGTGTACGGCATTTCCTGGATAAGATTCAATCCCATTATGATAAGTCTGTTCAATGGGAAGGCCTAAGAACAGCTAAGGTTGAAGACTATGCATTGTTACTCACAGAGAAACAAAATACGGATGACCTCAGGCCGACTTTATATGACATCCTGATGCATCGTGCACTGGATTATTATTCAGGAACGGAATCCTATCTCACGAAACCAGTCTATGATTTTGTACTTACAGATCCATTTGCTTTCGAATCCGCTAGGTCATTTATTGGACATTCATTTCCGGTGACTGATAGTTTATCGAATACATGGAAAGCGTTGCAATGGTATCAGCAATTATTGGCATTCCGTTTAAATGACGATCAGCATGAAGCTGCCCTGGTTGATGCGGATCTTAAGCGTCTTCGTTTTGTGTATGATCATATTATAATAGACGGGAAGGATTCTATTTATCAAAGAACACTGGAAGATTTATCACGAAGTCATCAGAATAATCCGGAGTCAGCACTGATTGATTTTTACAGGGCAACATTACTTATACAACAGGCAGCGGAATGGCCGAATGATAAGACTTCAAAACATCGCTACGGATACAATGAGGCAGTAAAAATCTGCCAGGCAGCAATTGAAAAATTTCCTGATGCTTACGGCAGCCTGCTTTGCAAAACGTTAATCACGCAGGTTGAAACAAAAAACTTATCAGCTTCGATAGAATCTATCAATCTGCCGGGTGAAGAGCTCCTGGCTCAGATTGAATATCGCAATCTTTCAGAAGTCCATCTAAAATTGACAAAGCTTCCCGAGGCTCCCGGAAGATGGAGAGCTGATAACTGGAATGGAGAAGAAATATTACGCCGGCTCAATCAACTCACTGCGATCAAAACCTGGAAGCAATCCATTGATAATGGCGGAGATCATCAGCCGCATATAACCGAAGTTGGATTGCCTGCATTGGAATTTGGCCATTATGCATTGCTCGTATCTGATGCGGATAATTTTGATGTAAAAAAATCTACTACAGGTACGATTATGTTCACGGTATCCGAATTAGGTTTCTGGTACATAGATGACAGGGAGAATTCTCAGGTTGCAGCAGTAGTAAACCGGAAGACAGGTTTGCCTGTACAGGGTGTGAAAGCGGAATTTTATTCCTATCAATACAATCCCGGAAGACAAAAACAGGATGAGGTAAAAGTTGGAGAAGGTGTTAGTAATGCCGAAGGATGGATTACCATTCCTAAAAAAGATGATCAGAGCATTACCATTCGATTGACGAAAGGTGGTGATGAGCTATTTGAAGAAGAAGCTTATTACACCTACCGATATGGTGGTGATAATAATACAGACCCTACTACTTTGTTTTTCAGTGACAGATCTATTTACAGGCCGGGACAGAAAATTTATTTTAAAGGATATGCACTGAATTTTGATAAATACCGGGTTCCTGCAATTGTCCCTAATAAAAATATCGAAGTCATCCTGTATGATGTGAATGGCCAGGAACAATCTAAACAATCCTTTACAACAAATGCATATGGGACTTTTTCCGGGCATTTCGATTTGCCGCAGGGTGGCCTGAGCGGTCAGATGTCTATCTCCTCAAGCTATGGTGCCGGCAGGCATTATTTCCAGGTGGAAGAATATAAGAGGCCAAAATTCGAAGTAACTTTTGATACGCTGAAAGAAGCTGTACGATTAAATGAAGAAGTTACCTTAAAAGGATTTGCAAAAGATTATGCCGGTAGTGCGGTTTCAAGTGCAGAAGTCAGGTATCGTGTTGAAAGAGTTTCGTTCCGACCCTGGTGGTATGGTAATTGGAAAGGATACTGGCCAACCCAGGAAGATCGGCAGGTGCTTGCAGTAGGAAATGCAATGACCAAAGATGATGGAAGTTTTGAAACAACATTTTTAGCCAAAAGCAAAGCAGGTGGTGATCCAAACCTGATGTATCGCTTTGAGACAACAATATTTGTAACAGATCTTACAGGTGAAAGTCACGAAGCCACAAAATCTATTTCACTGAACAAGCAGGGCTATGAAGTGAACATCAATCTGGGTGAAAGGATTTCCAAAAATCAATTGAACACAGTAGGTATTTCAGCACTTAACAGTGATGGTGCAAAAGTAAATGTAAGTGGCGAAGTTGAAGTAGCCCTTCTAAAAGGACCTTTACAAAATAAAAGAACCAGGTTATGGTCTGCTCCGGATATATTATCCATTTCTGCAAATGATTACGAAATCCGGTTCAAAAATTATCACGTTCCGGGTAAAGAGCAAATAGCAACCTGGGATGTAGATCGCGTAGTAGGAAAGAAATCTTACACCATTAGTGGAACAGATACTATTGATGTTTCATCTCTGTTTCCAGGTCCCGGATATTACAAGCTGTCATGGACATGGAAAGATGCAAACGGAAAAACACTTCCAATCACGCAGTATGTAATGGTCTACGAAATGGATAAGCAGCTTCCTGGCCAGGAAGTAGTGCAGGTTGCATGGAATGAAAAACAATACCAGCCAGGCGAGACTCCTGACATTAATCTGCTTACTGGTTTGAATTCACCTCCTAAGACAATAAGATTACTTGAAAGAAGAAAGGAAAAATCAAGCAGGAATTTATTTCTTCTTCCCACATATCACATTCGCGATATTAATATCACCGAAGATGATCGGGGTGGAGTAGTAATGCATTACCTGACTACCTATAATAATCGCTTCCTTCAGTCCCAGTATGTCATCCAGGTGCCATGGACCAATAAGGATCTTGAGGTAAAACTGAAAACATGGCGTGACAAGATGGAGCCTGGTGATGAAGAGACATGGACAATGACAGTTACCGGACCAAAGCATGAACCAGTTACAGCTGAAATGTTATTGAGCATGTATGATGCTTCTCTGGATGCATTCATACCACATCAATGGCAGATGTATCTATATCCCTCGATAAACTCAAGAATGCTTATCCGGGGTTCGATTGGAAAACAATCACAGTATTGGGCTTTGACAGATCACTGGGATCAGAATTATAGTGATGTGCCCTGGAGACAATACCGGGATCTGAATTCATATGGTTATTACCCTGAAGGTGGATACGGAGGATATCCCAGAAGATACAAAGGTGACAGGGATGGAGTCTATATGGATGCAATGTCTTTGGAAGCGGCACCGCAGGCTGAATCATCAGTAGGACAAACAAAAAAAGCAGCCGGAGGTGAAGCAGAAGAAAAGGTGTCAGCAAATGAACCAGAACAACCAAAGCTGGAAGCACAAACTCCGCCTGCTCTAAGATCTGCACTTGAAGAAACTGTTTTTTTCTATCCTTTCATCACAACGGATACAAATGGAAATCTGAGCTTCTCGTTCAAAATGAAAGAAGGATTGACACGTTGGAAATTTCAGGCATTAGCGCATACGAAAGATCTTGCATTCGGACTTTCACAAGCTGAAGCAGTGACTCAGAAACAATTGATGGTGTTTCCGAATCCACCAAGGTTTTTCCGTGAAGGCGACACCATTGCATTTCAAATTAAAACTACCAACCTGACAAGTGGAATTCAAACCGGGTCTGCACAATTGAAAATAGTAGATGCCTTTACTGACGAGGATGTTTCCGTCCAATGGAAGATTACTAACAGCACACAACCTTTGAAAATTGGTGCGGGACTTTCCACTCCATTATCATGGACACTGAATGTTCCCAAAGGCTGGATAAGACCAGTGAAATATCAGGTTTCTGCATCAGCCGGTACATTCACAGACGGAGAGGAAGCAATGCTTCCTGTGGTGACTAACCGCATATTAGTCACTGAAACTTTGCCTCTTCCTATCAAGGCAAAAGAAACGAAGACATTCGTTTTCAAATCGATGCAGGCTAACTCTTCATCATCGTTGACGAATCATCAATATGTCATAGAGATGACGACATCACCGGCGTGGTATGCTGTCCAGGCTCTTCCTTATCTTATGGAATATCCGCATGAATGTGCAGAACAAATATTCAGCAGGCTTTATGCTAATGCGTTAGGGGCTCAGATAGTCACTAAGTATCCTGCTATCAAACGGGTATTTGATGGATGGAAAAATACAAATGCTGATGCGTTGTTAAGCAATCTTGAGAAAAATCAGGACCTCAAATCTGCTATGCTGGAAGAAACGCCCTGGGTAAGAGATGCGATGGGAGAAACTACACAAAAGAAAGATATCGCCCTTTTATTTGAAACCAACAAGTTGAGAAATGAATCCCAGCAGGCACTGTTGAAGTTAAGGCAAATGCAAATGTCAAACGGTGCATTCCCCTGGTTTCCCGAAGGACAGGATAACTGGTATATCACACAATACATAATCGAAGGTTTTGGACATCTTAAAAAAATGGGAGTTTCTATACCAGGTGGAGATGCCAGTGACATTGTGCAAAAAGCTGTTCCTTATCTCGATAGTAAAATGATACAGTGGTACGATGAATTAAAACAGTTTGAACAGGAAGGCAAATTAAAAATGACTGATCACCAGATCGGTTCCATTCATGTGCATTTTCTCTATACGCGATCTTTTTTCCCGGACATCAATCATGTTGCAAAACTGGATGAGGTCATGACATACCTGAAGATGCAATCAGAAAAATACTGGCTGCAACACGGAATTTATGATCAGGGATTAATGGCTTTGGGTTTTTACAGAAGTCAATCCACCAATACCTTATCCAAAGACATCCTCGCATCATTGCGCGAACGTACTATCACCGATGATGAATTAGGAAGATATTGGAAAATAACTCCCGGATATTTCTGGTACGAAGCACCTGTAGAATTACAATCACTGATGATTGAGCTTTTCCAGGACATGAAAGTACCACAGACTGAGGTGGATGAACTCAGAGTCTGGTTATTGAAGCAAAAGCAAACCACGCAATGGAAGTCAACGAAAGCAACAGCATCAGCTATTTATGCTTTATTGATTCACCCGGATGCCTGGTTGGATTCTAAAGGCATTGTTGAAGTAAAATTGGGAAATGATCAGGTCATCGGACAAAACACTGCTGTTGAGGCAGGAACAGGATATGTGAAGAAATCATGGGAAGGTGATAAGATCAAAAATGACTGGTCAGCAATTACAGTAAGCAATCCTAATAATCATATTGCATGGGGGGCAGCTTACTGGCAGTATTGGGAAGATCTTGATCATGTAAAAAATCAGGTGGATAATAATCCGTTAAAAGTCACGCGTCAATTGCTGATCACACGTGATGGTGACCGGGGATCTGTGACCACGCTTGCTCAGGGTCGGGCTTTAAAAGTAGGTGATAAGTTAATCGTCCGATTGGTCCTCGAGACAGACAGGCCGATGGAGTTTGTTCATCTCAAGGATCTTCGTGCATCCGGCTTCGAACCTATGGATGTCATCAGCGGATATCACTGGAATGCAGGGCTGGCTTATTTTCAAAGTACGAAGGACCTTGCCACGCACTTTTTTATTGATTATCTGCCCCGTGGAAAATTTGTAGTTGAATATCCGGTGACCGTTGCACAGTCCGGTTCGTATAGTGAAGGATTAGCAACGCTGCAATGCATGTATGCTCCTGAATTTGCAAGTCATAGTGAAGGGAGCAGAGTGAAAGCAACTCAAAAGTAAAAGATGTATGACTAAGGGTGAAAGACAAGGGATCTATAAAAAGAAATGCATTATGATCTATGGTATTTCATCCTCCTTAAATTGTCCTTCGTCATTGGTCTTTTGTCATTAGTCCTTTAACAGGTACTATAAGTCGTCAATACAAGACATAATCCATGGTAGGGGATTTTTTCACGCATAAAACCTGTTTCCTGTATATTGTCTTCGAATTCATCCTATGTTTGAATTCAAATTAAACCTGCTAACAGAAAGACCATGTCTGAAAAAACTGAAAAAGAAAAGCACGCCGATACCATTATCAAAAACCATATAATCTGGTCGATGGGTGCCGGCCTGATACCTGTTCCCATTGTAGACTTTTTTGCAGTGAGTGGCATCCAGCTGGATATGATCAGGCAGCTATGCAAATTATATGAACAGAATTTTGAAGAGTCACAAGGCAAAGCCATCATCACAAGTCTCACCGGTTCTGGCCTTGCCAGAATGGGTGCCAAAGCAATGATCAAATTCATTCCGGGGATAGGTTCTGTTATTGGAGGTGTGACCATGTCAGTGCTATCGGGTGCATCTTCATTTGCCCTCGGAGAAGTTTTCAAAAAGCATTTTGAAACCGGTGGTACTTTCCTTGATTTTGATGTGAAGAGGTTAAAGAAAATATATGATGAAAAATTTGAAAAGGGTAAAAAAGTTGCTGAACAATTGACCAAGGAACAAGAGAAAAAGCGGCAGGCTGCGGAAGAAACACTTACCCACAAAACTTCCGGTAAACTTGTAGATAAACTAAGAGAGCTGGCAGAATTAAAAAAAGAAGGCCTGATCACAGAGGACGAATACAGCGCCATGAAGAAAAAGCTGATAGGCGAATAATCCTGCCTCCCAAAGCCTGTTTTTTATAGGTATTTAACTTTATGTTGTGAATTAAATGGGACATCGAAACCCCCATTCAGGGGTAGAGTCTATAACTTTGGGGGTTCTGTCCATCAGCAGTCCGGCATTCACAATAAAACAGCCCTTCACATGAGGTTTTTGCTTGTCTTCAGTTGCGTTTTATCTGTTTTTGTTTCCAACTTATCTGCAGCCTCACCGGTGGGTAGTGGCTATCGGATAGAAGTCGAGATCCAGCATTTTAATGGTGATTCTCTTTTCCTGGGGTATTATTTTGGTAAAGCCCAATATCTCAAGGATACAGCCATCATTGAAAAAGGAAAGTATGTTTTTCAGGGTGATGAAAAGCTGGATCCCGGTGTTTACCTGTTGGTCATTCCGCCTGATAATAAATTCATACATGTGCTTATCTCTGATGATGAGCAAAAGTTTTCCGTATTCGTAGACCTGGATAAAATAGTCTCTACTGCTAAATTTAAGGGGAGTGAAGAGAACCAGATCTACTATGCGTATCTGCATGAGCTTGAGCAACGCCGTCCATTGGCAGATTCGCTGAAAAAGCAAATGAAGATCGACTCACTTCATGCAAAGGAATATCAGGTGAAGCTGGACAAGATTGATGCCGATGTCGTGAAAGTGCAGGATGATGTCAGGGCAAAGCATCCTGCTTCCATTACCTCAATGCTGATATGGGCAAACCGCGAAATTGAAATTCCAAAATATGAAACGTTGTCAGAAGTTGACAGGAAGCAAAAGCAATATGAATTTTATAAAGCTCACTTCTTTGATCATTTTGATCTGCAAGATCCACGGGCCATGCGCTCAGGAGTTATCCAGCAGAAGATTGATTATTATCTGCAAAAGCTAACATACCAGGTTCCCGATAGCCAGATCGTTGAAATGGATTATTTGTTAAATGCCATGTTGAGTAACAAGGAGGCATTTCAGTATTACCTGGTTTATTTTCTGAATGAAGTAGTCAAATCCAAAAGAATGGGAATGGATGCAGCTTATGTTCATCTTGTAGATACATATTATGCAAAAGGGCTGGCGGATTGGATTGATAAGGACCAGCTTGATAAGCTACTTGCCCAGACTGAAGTGCTCAGGCCTATACTGATTGGAAAGATCGCGCCTGAACTTACCTTGTATAAAGAATCCGGTGAACCCATTAACCTTCATTCCATCAAAGCAGATTATACAGTGTTGTTCTTCTGGGATCCGGAATGCGGTCATTGCAAAAAATCTATTCCTTTCATCATTGATTTTTACAATGAATACAAAAACAAAGGAGTTGAAGTGATTGCTGTATGCACAAAAACAGGATCCGATGTTTCTTCCTGTTGGAGCGCCATCAAAGAAAGAGGAATGGATATCTGGATAAACACCTGTGACCAATACATGCAAAGTCACTACAAGACAATTTACGATGTGAAGACCACACCTCAGATTTATATCCTGGACAAGGATAAAAAAATCATAGTCAAAAAAATATCAGGTGAAGACTTAAAGCCTGTAATGGATGAGATCTTTAAGAGCGAAGAAATGAAAGAGAAGAATCAGTGAGTAGTGAGTAGTGAGTAGTGAGTAGTGAGACGTGAAACGTCAGGAATAATTAAATATACAAAAAGAAAAAAAGTTGTTCGTAGTTTCTAACTATGAACAACTTTTTTTCTTTTTGAAATCGAAAATCGAAAATCGAAAATTCTGTTGTTAGATAAAGTCCCTCGCATCCGTAGACTCCAGGTATCGTTGAATGGCAGCCCATGCGGCTGAAAAAGACATCAGAATTCCAAGCGCGATAATAAATAACATACCCAGGACAACCATGTCAAGACTTGATACAAACAAGGATTGGCCGACCACATGGCCGATCCAGAGAAGTACTGAGAAATATGCAATTCCGGCAACAAGAATGGAAAAGCTGCTCATCTTCAAAACTTCTATGATGAATGGTTTCCGAATATATCCGCGGGTCGCACCGACTAAAGACATCGTGCGGATATGATACCTGTGTTGCATGATATACATCCGGATCTGGTGATGGATCATGACCAGGATCAATAAAAGCAAAACTCCTCCAATAGCTCCCGTCACCAGGGAAATACTTTTGAGTCTTGAACGTACTGCACCATACAGATCTTCCGGGTAATAAAATGCACTGATGCCTTCAACTTTCGTAAGTTCTCTTTCAAGTGTTTTTGCATAGGCGGTATCAACGCGTTCAGCTTCAAGGGTGAAACGGAAAGAGCCTCTGAAAGGATTATCCAATGAATCCGGCAGGGCCAGCTCGCTCAGTTCTTTCTTCATGATTTTCAAAGCCTCTGCAGCAGAAACAAACCTCAGGTTCTGGATCCCTTCAATCTTATTCAGCTCGTTCTCAATAGAGATAAGTTGCTGTTCGTTCAGACCGGGTTCACATTCTGCCAGGAACTCAATGTTTCCTTTAAACAGATCTTCCCAACGATCTGAGAACCAGAAGCTACTGATAAACAATCCTGCCAGAAAAAGGAGCACAGCAAGGCTTGTAACAGTAAGCCAGTAGTAAGGTGTATAAGAGAATGTAAAAGACTTCACGATGGGTAAAGGTAATCGAATGATCTAAAAGTTTAATATGTATTTAGGAAGCCAATCGGGGTGGGGAAGATTTACTAATTTCGCGGTCCAATAAAACTTAACTGTTCATGGCCAGAGAATTAGCATTGAGGGATGCCATCCGGGAAGCAATGGTCGAAGAGATGCGTCTTGACGAAAATATCTTTCTGATGGGAGAGGAGGTAGCTGAATACAATGGAGCCTACAAAGTGAGTAAAGGGATGCTGGATGAATTTGGACCTCGCCGTGTCATTGATACTCCCATTGCTGAATTGGGATTTGCCGGCATCGGAGTTGGCGCTGCAATGAATGGGTTAAGACCGATTATCGAATTTATGACCTGGAACTTTGCAGTTCTCGCGTTTGATCAGATCGTAAACAATGCTGCAAAAACATTGGCGCAATCTGCAGGTGATTTTTCATGTCCGATTGTTTTCAGGGGGCCAAGCGGTTCAGCAGGGCAACTTGCTCAACAACATAGTCAGTCTTTTGAATCATGGTTGGCTAATTGCCCCGGCTTGAAAGTGATCAGCATCATTGATCCGGCAGATACAAAAGGCTTGATGAAATCTGCCATCCGTGACAATGACCCGGTCTGTTTCATGGAAAGTGAGAGCATGTATGGGTTCAAAGGTGAAGTTCCGGATGGAGAATACCTGGTGCCGATAGGTAAAGCCGCAATAAGAAGAGAAGGTACGGATGTGACTATTGTTTCTTTCAACAAGATGATGGAAGTGATCAAGAAAGCTGCTGAAGAATTGGCGAAAGAAGGTATTTCTGCAGAAGTTATTGATTTACGCACAATACGTCCATTGGATTATGAAACGATCATCAATTCAGTGCGCAAAACAAATCGTCTTGTAGTAGTTGATGAATCATGGCCGCTTGCCAGCATTTCATCAGAAGTAGCATACGCTGTACAACGTCATGCATTTGATTATCTCGATGCACCTGTGATGCGGGTTAATAGCGCTGACACTTCATTGCCCTATGCTCCAACTTTAGTAGAAGAGTGGCTTCCAAATCCTGCAAAAGTGATTGCAGCCGTAAAAGCTGTGATGTACAGATAGTGAGAGGAGTGAGAGGAGTGAGAGAAGTCTAATCAGCACAAATAAATAAATAAAAAACAAAATTTGTTGAGCGTCGGTTGACCGACGTTCTGGTGTTCACAAAGCTGCGCTTTGAGTGATATGAAATCTGTTTCACTCCTCTTACACATTGAATCTAAAATGCATGATATCTCCATCCTGCACGACATATTCTTTTCCTTCCACACCCATTTTCCCTGCTTCTTTTACAGCAGCTTCTGAACCCAGGCGAATGTAGTCTGCATATCGAATCACCTCAGCTCTAATAAATCCTTTTTCAAAATCAGTATGGATGACTCCTGCTGCCTGTGGTGCTTTGCTTCCTTTGCGGACTGTCCATGCACGAACTTCTTTTTCACCTGCAGTAAAATAAGTGATCAGGTGCAGGAGATCATAAGCTGCACGGATAACTCGATTGACACCCGGCTCTTCCAGTCCAAGGTCCTTTACAAATTCCATTCGCTCTTCGTATGTATCCAGGGCGGCTATATCAGATTCAATCGCTGCACTTATGCAGATCAGACCCGCACCTTCGGAGGCAACTGCATTTTTTAATTCTTCAGAATAATGATTTCCATTGACGGAAGATGCTTCATCCACATTGCATACATATAAGATAGGCTTTGCAGTGAGCAACATCATTTCTCTCATCACCTCACTGAACATGTCTGGTACTTCAAAGCTTCTGGCTTGCCTGCCTGCGAGCATATGTGCTCTCAGGTTTGTAAGCCAGGTCACTAATTCCACATCTTCCCGTTTGCCGGTCTTGGCAGCTTTAGATGCTTTGTCTAATCGCTTTTCTATGGATTCAAGATCTTTCAGGCCCAATTCAATATCAATGATTTCTTTGTCGCGGACAGGAGATATGCTTCCATCTACGTGTACCACATTATCATCATCGAAGCAACGGACCACGTGCAGGATCGCATCCACTTCACGGATATTAGCCAGGAATTGGTTACCTAATCCTTCTCCTTTTGAAGCTCCTTTGATAAGACCCGCTATGTCAAGGATATCAACAGTAGTAGGCACTAACTTTTGAGGATTGACCAGGCGCGCCAATTCATTTAATCTTGTATCCGGAACGGTGATCACTCCTATATTCGGTTCTTTTGTAGCAAAAGGATAATTCGCTGCCAATGCACCCGCCGATGTCAGGGCATTAAACAAAGTGGATTTTCCCACGTTTGGTAAGCCAACAATACCACATTTCAGACCCATACTATTTACGATTTATTTTAACCCCATTATTTGAGGGCGCAAAGATAGCAAGATCCGTCCCGACAGCCATGGTACCTTATGAATTATCTCGCTCATGCACTTCTATCCCCGGATGATCCCCAGATCATGATGGGTAATCTATGGGGAGATATCCTTAAGCCCCGGGATTATCCATTGCTTAGCCCGGGTGTCAATACAGGGATTCAGAGACACCGTATGATTGATGCGTTCACTGATCAGCATCGGGATGTGGATGAGATCAACCGGCTTATCAGGCCTTTCCAGGGAAAATATACACCCGTAGTCGCAGATGTGCTCATGGATTTTATACTGAGCAAGTACTGGCATTTATTTCATCCTAAACCCCTGGAGAAATTCTGCAACAACAAATATCAATTGGTTACAAAACATATCAGGTTGATTCCAGAGCGTCTTCATCCCCGTATTCAGCGTATGATCAGTCACCGTTGGCTTGAATCATGCAAGGACAGGAACAGGATGGAGCAAACTTTCCTGATGCTGAGCAAACGGGCTTCCTTTGAAAATAAAATACCGGATGCGATGAAACCCTATAACATTTATGAAAAAGAAATGGACAGCCTGTTTCTCCGGTTTTTTGAAGAGCTGAGATCTTATATCAACCTTCAAAATGCACGCTGATCGTGAATGTTCTTGAAAGGACTTTTTCCAATACGGTTGATTGCGCAAGCTTGCTGTTATAAATGAGAATATTGCCAATGCCCTGTGAAAATTTAATTTCAGGAGAGAATATAAAAAAAGGAAAAAAGAATTGTGCTCCGGCACCGACTTCTACTGAAAAATCATGGGGTGATATGCGTATGATTCGATTCGCCTGTTCTTTTTGAATACGAGCATTGGAAGCGACATCATAGGTGTATTTAGCTCCTGCCAGGACAAACATCCGCATATCATGGAAAGGTTCTGATTTGAATCTTACCTGTAGTGGTGCCTGCACCAACACGCCTTCAACACTTTTAACTTCTTCAATCTGATCAAGCGTACTCACGTAAAAGAATTTCCTTCCCACAAATGAAAAACCGGGTAAAAATCTGAAATCAAAATAATCACCGAGCTTCATATTCGTCACCATCGACACATTTAAACCCGGACCACCAAGGCCTTCTGAAATATTGAAGCTGTCATTCAGTATGAATTTTTTGGAATGCTCCAGCTGAAAATTAGAATTGTTGTATCCAAAGGTCAATCCAAAATAATAGGACTTATCCTGGAATTTTCTGAAGTTGATATTCCCCTTATTGACTTGTGCCCCGGCATGACCGGTGAATAAGACAATAAAGCAAAAAACTAAGATTTGTATGCTATGTAGATAGCGCATATTCCTGCTGATAGTGATTTGAAAACGGGCTTTTCAAACCCGGCCATGATTAATTCCTTATTAAATGCGTCAAAGTCGGGGAATGCCTGGACAGACTCGTAAAGATATTTATAAGCTCTCCTGTCACCTGAGGTCCAGGACCCTATTAACGGCAGTATATGCCTGAAATATATGTCAAACAGCTGACGGAAGGGAAATATCCTTGGTTTAGTAAACTCCAGGACAACGATCGGAGCACCAGGCTTCAGTACCCGGTTCATTTCCTTCAGACCCGACTGAAGATCAGCAAAGTTCCGCACCCCAAATGCTACTGTAGCTGCATCAAACGTATTTGCTTCAAATCCAAGATCTTCGGCATCACCTTTCCTGAATTCAAGAGAGCCTTTTACCTCTCCTCCTTTTGATTTTAATCGTTTACGGGCTATTTCAAGCATACCTGAAGACAGATCTACTCCGATTATAGATTTTGGACCCAGCAATTTGTCTGACATGAAAGCCATATCTCCGGTACCTGTTGCAACATCGAGGATCTTTTCCGGGTGAATGGGTATCAGCATGGAGAGGGCTTTCTTCCTCCAGTTGCGGTCTGTGCCAAGTGAAAGGACTTTATTGAGCAGGTCGTATTTGCCCGATATATTATCAAACATCTGTTCGACCTCTTCTTTTTTATCCCAATGGTCTGTTTTATATGGTTTTATTTCTTCCAAACAGCACAAAAATAGCCATTAACTAAGGTCAACTTTAACCCCGATGGCAATGAAACCGGATATTTCTCCAAACTTATAACATAAATACCTGATAATGAGTCATTTGTTTATTAAAAATAAATTAAATTCAATTGCAGTAAAAAATCAATTTTTTTCCTGGAAAACATTGAAATCTATACCTGGAATTACCGAAAAAAACGAGTTAAATTTTGTACCTTTGTGGCGTTCAATTAGAATGGTTTTTATAATTATATATGGCTGATAATCTTAGAGTTATACCGATAAATATCGAAGAAGAGTTGAAGACTGCCTACATCGACTATTCGATGTCGGTGATTATTTCCAGGGCACTCCCTGATGTGCGCGACGGCCTTAAGCCTGTGCATAGAAGAGTTCTTTATGGAATGCACGAATTGGGGTTGGGTTATAACAAGACTTTCAAGAAGTCCGCGAGGATTGTGGGAGAAGTGCTTGGAAAGTATCATCCGCATGGCGACACTGCAGTTTATGACTCCATGGTCCGTATGGCCCAGGATTGGTCACTGCGGTATCCACTGGTTAACCCACAAGGCAATTTTGGTAGTATGGACGGCGACAGTCCTGCAGCAATGCGATACACAGAAGCAAAACTGATGCGTATTGCAGATGAATTACTGGATGACATTGAAAAAAATACTGTCGATTTCCGGTTCAATTTCGACGACTCACTTGAAGAACCATCCGTTCTCCCTGCTAAAATTCCTAACCTGCTCATCAATGGTTCAAGTGGAATAGCAGTAGGTATGGCAACCAATATGTTGCCTCACAATCTCTCAGAAGTTGTAGATGGAATTATCGCGACGATTGAAAATCCTGAAATCACACTGGATGAGCTGATCAAATACATCAAGGCACCTGATTTTCCTACAGGAGGCATTATTTATGGTGTTGAAGGAATCCGTGAAGCGTATGAAACAGGTCGTGGTAAAGTTGTCTTACGAGGTGTTGCAGAAATCCAGGAAGGCCAGCATGGCAATGACGTTATCATCATCAAAGAAATCCCTTTTCAGGTCAATAAAGCAAACCTGGTAAAAGCAATAGATGAACTTCGAAATGAAGAAAGGGTAAAAGGCATTTCTCATGTTCAGGATGAATCCAGCAGGGAAGGAATTAGAATTGTAATAGAATTAAAACGAGATGCGATTTCCAATGTAGTGCTGAGTCAGTTGTACAAATTCACTCCTCTTCAGACATCTTATGGAATCAATAATATCGCTCTTGTAAATGGCCGTCCAAGAACATTAAGTCTTCGTCAGCTCATAGATGAGTTTGTTACTTTCAGGCTTGATGTAATTGTCAGGCGTACAAAATTCGAGTTAAAGAAAGCAGAAGACAGAGCGCATATTCTTCTTGGTCTTTTGATTGCACTGGACAATCTCGATGAGGTCATCAAGCTCATCCGTGAATCCCAGGATGTTGATGAAGCGCACGCAGGATTGGTAGAACGTTTTGGATTATCTGATCTGCAGGCCAAGGCAATACTTGAAATGCGTTTGCAACGTCTTGTCGGACTAGAACGTCAGAAAATCCAGGATGAATATGATGGTTTGCTGGTGACGATTGAAGACCTGAAAGATATCCTGGCTAAAGAGGAAAGACGAAAAGAAATCATTAAGGTCGAGCTCACCGATATCAAAGAAAGATATGGTGACCCTCGCAGAACAGAAATCACATTTGCCGACGGAGAGATCAGCATCGAAGACATGATCCCTGATGAAGATATGGTGGTTACGATTTCTCATTTAGGCTATGTAAAAAGAACAAACATATCAGAATACCGCATACAGGGCAGAGGAGGAAGAGGCTCGCAGGGTAGCAAGACAAGAGATGAAGATTTTATAGAGCACATGTTTATTGCAAGTGCGCATAACCATCTTTTCTTGTTAAGCGAACAGGGTATTTTCTATAAAATCAGGGTATATGAAATTCCTGAAGCTTCCAAAACATCCCAGGGAAGAGTGATTCACAACCTGATCGAGCTTCCGAAAGAAGACAAGATCAAAGCCTTCATCATCATAAAAGATATTGAGGACAAGGAATTTAATAACAGTCATTATATCCTGTTCTGCACAAAGAAAGGAACCGTCAAGAAGACCCTTGTCGATGAATACGCAAAATCCCGGATAAGTAAAATAAGGGCGATCAACATCAACGAAGGCGATACGCTTATCGATGCAAGATTGACAGATGGTAACAGCGAAGTGGTCATAGCTAACAAGAGGGGGTATGCTGTGAGGTTCAACGAAAAGGACGTGCGCGAAATGGGCAGGACAGCCACAGGTGTTCGTGGCATGACACTGCATGCAGCTGACGATGAGATCGTAGGTATGTTGACGATTAATGAAAATGATAAAGCATCTACCATTCTTGTCATTTCCGAAAACGGATATGGAAAGAGATCAGAAATCGATGAATACCGTAAAACAAAAAGAGGTGGTAAAGGTGTGGGGACTTTGAAAGTCACGGACAAGACAGGACAGTTAATTGCGATTAAAGCAGTGACAGAATCTGATGATCTGATGATCATCAATCAATCCGGTGTGACGATAAGAACACCAGTGGCTGATATCCGGGTAATGGGCAGAAAGACACAAGGTGTGAGACTGATCAATCTTGTAGATGATGCCATAGCCGATGTAGGTATTATCAAAAATGAGGAGAGCGGCCAAAGTACAGATGTAGCAAAGAGTGAAGAAGAATAGGCTGGACCTTGGAGGCAGGGCTTATTCCTTATTTTGGAAATTCCCAGGTGGAAAACCGGGATATTTTAGAACTTTATTAAATGGATCTTAACAAAAGGAAAACGCATACTACCGATTTCTTACGTCGTTAGCATAGTTATTAAATTTGAAATTGATTCACTTGAATAAATCAGATCGTAAATGAAAAAATTCATTGTTCTTTTTATGGCACTTGGGTTTGCCACGTTTTTAGTGGCGCAGGACCCGGCGAAGGATATCAAGAAAGCCGCCCGTCTGCTGGGGACTTATAATCTTGATCAGACTGCATCACTTGACAAGCTCCAGGAAGCAATTGCGCTTGCCAATGCATCTATTGATGATCCGGCGGTTAAAAATGATCCTACTGCCTGGGAAACCTACGGAGAAATATTCATGGCTGCAGTGGACAATGATGTCAAATCAAATGTCCTTGACCAAAAAGCCATCATCGCTCAGCCTACTGCTCCTGCAAAAGCATTTCAGGGCTTTAAGATGGCTGCAGAGTTGGCTGATAAAGGATACCAGGTGAAGGATGCCATGAAGAATCTCGCCGCAGGTCTTCAAAATATCTATTACATGGGATCAGCTTTGTACCAGTCGGGTGATTTTGCATCAGCATATTCAGCTTTTATGGCGACATATGATGGGTATTCACTCCTGATGAAAAATAAGGAGCCAACAACATTTTCAGCTGAAGAAGCTCCAAAGGCACTTTACTATGCCGGTCTTTGTGCAAGACAGGCAAAAATGGATGATAAAGCAATTATCATTTTCCGTCAGTTAGTGGATCAGGGAATAGCTGATCCTGGTGTTTATGAAGAACTTTTCAACATGTATAAGCCGGATAATGTAGCTGAAGCAGAAAAAATTCTGGCTCTCGGACGGACAAAATATCCTGAAGACACGGGTATTCTTTATGCCGAAATAAATTACCTGTTAAACAAAGGTGAATTAGTAGGACTTATCGACAGGCTGGAGAAAGCGATTCAAATGGAACCTGACAATGTATCTATTTATGTTACGTTGGGCCAGATCTATGATAAGCTATACCAGGATCAATCTGCAACGGACCCTGCATCGGCAACTGAAAATTTCAATAAGGCAATGTCTTATTATCAGCTTGCGCTTGCAAAGGATCCCAAGAGTTTTGATGCGGTTTATAGCATTGGAGCGCTTTGGTATAACAAAGCTGCTGCATTTTCCGTAGACCTGAATAGTCTTACAAGTGATTACTCCGCTGCAGGTACCAAGAAGTACGAAGCGATTAAAGCACAGATGGATGAAACATTCGTAAAGGCTCTTCCTTTCTTTATCCAGGCAGAACAATTAAATCCAAAGGATGCAAATACATTGATCGCCATGAAGGAAATCTATGCAAGACAGGATAAGTTAGATCTTGTACAGCAATACAAGGAAAAGATTGAGATGTTGAATAAGGAGTAACCTGAACGGTGAAATGATTATGCCCCTGGTCATGCACCGGGGGCTTTTTTTTTATACTATTCTCTTGAGCTATATTTACCGATTCTAAAAAATAAAATATGTCCAAAGCCAGGTTTGCAGAACCTTCTCCTCTAAATGATGTAGCCGAATTTCACAGCACGTTCAATATGCCGGTGCTTGAGTCTCCTTCCATACCGGACAAGGACAGATGTGCTTTAAGGATCAATCTCCTGCAGGAAGAGCTCGATGAATTAAAGGAGGCCATTGAAGAGAAAGATCTTACTTCCATAGCAGATGCACTGAGTGATATCCAGTATGTACTTTCAGGAGCTATTCTGGAATTTGGCCTCGCCTCGAAGTTCAAAGATTTGTTTGAAGAAGTACAGCGTTCCAACATGAGTAAGGTTTGTCCTGATTATTCTACCGCGCAGGATACATTAGCCTATTACGAAGCTAAAGATGGAACTAAAGGTTTTATCAAAGAAAGCGATGCAGGTTTTTTAGTATACAGGGAGCCTGATCACAAAGTGCTTAAGTCTGTAAAATATTCACCCGCTGATCTGGAAAGCATTTTAAAAAAGTAACGAGTAACGAATAATGAGTAACAAGTAAATCATTATTCATTTTTTGTTATTCATTACTAAATACTAAATACTAACTACGAGTTACTAGTAACTCGTTATTCGTTATTCGTTAGTCAATACTCACTACTCACTACTCACTACTCACATCATTTCATATATCCCCGCGATCCCTTGTCCACCTCCCACGCAAGCAGTCACCATCCCGTACTTCTGATTTCTTCTTTTTAATTCATTAAAAATCTGCGTCGATAGTTTTGCGCCTGTGCATCCAAGAGGATGACCAAGTGCAATGGCACCACCGTTGACATTTACAATATCAGGATTAAGACCGGCTTGTCTGATTACGGCAAGGGATTGCGTCGCAAAGGCTTCATTCAATTCTATAAGGTTGATATCATTTAGACGGATACCTGCTTGTTTCAATGCTTTAGGTATTGCAGCACAAGGACCGATACCCATGTATAGCGGATCAACTCCCGCTACACTGCAGGAAATTAACCTGGCGATCGGTGTAAGATTCAATTCTTTCATCAAATCCTCACTCATCACTAACACGAAGGCTGCACCATCTGATGTTTGTGATGAGTTGCCGGCAGTAACAACACCTCCAAGCTTAAATACAGGTTTTAATTTGGAAAGTAATTCAGGAGATGTATCCCGACGAACACCTTCATCCGTATCTACAACAGATGTTGAATTTACTTTTTTACCATCTTTGAAAATGACATTTTCCACGTTGATGGAAACTATTTCATCTTTGAAAAAACCCTGATCAATAGCTGCTCCGGCTAAAGCATGTGATCGATAAGCAAAGGCATCTGCATCATCCCGGCTGATACCGTATTTATCAGCTACGGCTTCTGCTGTTGCTCCCATGCTGACCAGGTAATCCGGCGTAGAAGAAGCGACTTTGTAGCTCGGTGCGAATTTATATCCTGTCATAGGGATCATGCTCATCGATTCCGTTCCGCCAGCTATATAACATTTTCCCATGCCGGCTTTAATTTTTGCTACCGCTATGGATATTGATTCCAAGCCTGATGCACAATATCGATTGATCGTCATACCAGGAACATCATGACCAAGTGCACGCATGGATATTTGTCGTCCAATTTGTAATCCCTGTTCACCCTCCGGGTTTGCACATCCAACGATAACATCATCGATGAGCTTAGGATCAAGCTGAGGCACCTGGTCCATAAGGTACCTGATGACATCTACTGCGAGATCATCTGACCTGTAATGACTGAATCCACCTTTCCCGGCTTTCCCGACTGCGGACCGGTATGCATTGACGATATATGGCATTGTATTTATGATTGTTTATTGTTTTTTTTCCATGGGTTGCATCCATGGTTAATAATGTTTGATCCCTTCAGGATTATTGTTGGTTGCCTTCAGCAACATTTTCTCATTAGCTTTTGCCTTCGCCTTCGCTTCAGCCTTCGCCGCCACAGGTTGCTTAGTTGTAGCCCAAGGATGAGTTTAGCAAGTCGAAGCATCAATTCCTCAGCGGCTTATTTTTCTCCAGCATATACTGAATACGTTCCTGTGTTTTTTGTTCACCGCACAATGACAAAAATGCCTCTCTTTCAAGATCAAGTAAATATTGTTCTGTGACCAGTTGTGCACCTGTCAGATCACCACCACATAACACCCACGCCAGCTTTTGCACAATCCTGATATCATGTTCAGAACCGTACCCTGCAAGACGGAATTCATTGGCGAAACTATACAGAGATGCAAGACCCTGGCGACCGAGTACAAGGATATCTTTTCTTTGAAGGGGCATCACATAACCGGAACTTAGCTCAAGCACTTTATTTTTTGCTTCGGTGATATTATTAGATGCATTGATGACAACTTCGTCCCTTCTGTCCATCAGGTATCCGAGATCGAATGCTTCGTATGCAGATGTACTTACAGATGCTGTTGCCATATTTTTGCATCTTTCTATAAGTGAAGGGATCTGAACATCACCGGGATCAAAAGAATCTGCAAGCCGCACTGCAAATTCTTTGGTGCCGCCACCTCCGGGAATAAGTCCAACTCCAGCTTCTACAAGCCCGATATACGATTCTGCCGCTGCAGCTACAGCATCACAGTGCATTGAAATTTCACAGCCGCCACCGAAAACATAACCCTGGGTTGCTGCTACAACCGGGACTGAAGAATATCTGCACCTCATTGAAGTTTGTTGAAAATAATGCACTGCACTTTCCAATTCATCCCATTCTTCCTGGAAAGCCATCATGCCGATCAGCATCAGGTTTGCACCCACTGAAAAATTTGCTGCATGGTTTCCTATGACAAGCCCTTTCCATGATTCTTCTTCAGCAATGCGGATGGATTCATTTATTCCTCGCAGTATTCCTTCTCCAATGACGTTAGATTTACTTTTGAATTCAAAACATAGCACTCCATCCCCAATATCATGGAGGACTGCTTCATCATTTTTGTAAACAGGAGATTTTCCGCGTAACACTGATAAGTTGATCCGCTTATCATCTCCTCCTGGCGAAATGTAGTTTGCTGTCAGAATGTCATACATCAGCCGCTTACCTTCCCTGTTGATATAAAATGTTTCATGTCCATCAGCTATCATTTTTTCAACCCATGGACTTATTGTAAGGCCTGCTGATTTTGCATCTTCAACGCCCTGTTTTACACCGATAATATCCCAGTATTCGAATGGACCAAAAGACCATGCAAATCCTGCTTTCATCGCATCATCAATGCTGTTCAGCCTGTCCGATATTTCAGGAACGCGATTGCTTATGTATGAAAACAAACCTGTCAAATGTTGCTTAATTAACTGACCTCCTGCATCAGGAGAGTGATAAATAGCCCTTATCCTTTTTTCAACATCATCCATTTGTTTTGACAGTGCCAAAGAGGGGAGATCCATGCGTGGATCTTTTTCATATTCAAGTGTTTTCAAATTAAGTGACAGGAAGACGTTTCCACCGCTCTCATCTTTTCCTTCTGCTTTTTTATAAAATCCTTGTCCTGTTTTATTGCCGAGGAATTTATTGTCCAATAAAAAATACATGTACCCGGGGATATCGAATGCTCCGGCTTGTTCATCTTCAGGACAATTTTCCTGGATACCCTGCATTACTTTGACACCTGTATCATGACCTACAAGGTCAGCTAATCTGAATGTTCCTGTGTTTGGCCTTCCTATTGCCGGACCGGTAAGCTTATCAACTATGCTTATCGGTAAATCCAATTGTTCTGCAAGCTGGAAGATCCGGGCCATGCTATAGACTCCAATGCGGTTTGCTATGAAAGCCGGGGTATCCTTGCACAATACAGTTTGCTTTCCAAGGAACCGGTCTCCGAAATCCATCATGAAGCTGACCAATCCTGGATCCGTATCCGGTGTAGGAATAATTTCAAGGAGGCGTAGATACCGTGGCGGATTAAAAAAGTGCGTTCCCAGGAAGTGTTTTCTGAAACTCTCACTTCTGCCTTCTGCAATCGAATGAATCGGAATACCTGACGTATTTGAACTGATGATCGAATCCGGACTCCGGTAGATATCCACTTTTTCAAATAGTGCTTTCTTAATTTCTAATTTTTCGACGATGACTTCGATGATCCAGTCCGATTCTTTGATTGAAGGAAGATCATCCTCAAAGTTGCCTGTAGTGACACGTTGAATAAAATCCGTATGATAGAATGGAGCAGGTTTTTGTTTAATAGCCTGGCTTAATGCCTGTTCAGCAATTGCGTTTCGTCTTTTTCCTTCTTCTTTCGTAGGCAGATCCAGCATTTGCACCTGGTATCCTGCATTCGCAAGATGGGCTGCAATTCCTGCACCCATGACACCTGAACCCAGTACCGTAATTTTTTTGATGATCCTCATGTAAAAATCTAAGATTACTTGTGCGTGTAAGATATGAAGAGGGACAGAAAATAAGTCAGTATGGGAACCGATGGGATCATTCTGTCAAATTCTAGGCTATAATTTGGGAATAAAGCTAAACCGGGCCAGAAATACACATTAAAAAATTAAATAATATGACAATAATCGTATAATTTTGCTTCTGTATGCACGTATGGGCTTAACCCCTTCGTTAATTTTCTAAAATAATCAATTAAAACAGGATGATGAGTTCAACTGCTGCCATCAGTCATGGAGAGCAAGTCACCCAGGGAAAAGGGTGGATTGTAAGTTTAGTTCTTCACATTATTTTATGTGCATTGTTATTCCTTCCTATGATTGCCTTCCATATTCCTCCGCCCGTTGAAGAAGGACTTATCGTAAGCCTGGGTTTACCTGATGAAGGTCAGGGGGAGGAAGCTCCATCCATAAATTCAGATCAACCGAAACCTGAAAATCAAAAACAACCTGAAGAAGAAGTACAGGAAATAACTGCCAGGAAACCTGAAAAACAAGTCGCCAGCAAAATCATCACCAGTAATGAACAGGATGCTGTCCGCGTAAGAGAAGCGGAAGCTAAAAAACAGGCCCAGGAAGAAGCTCATCGCAAAGCAGCAGAAGAAGCTAAAAAACAGGAAGAGTATAATAAGACTAAAAAATCCTATGGTGATCTTCTGGGTGGTAACGGAAAAGGAAATACCGGTAAACCAGGCAGTCAGGGGGATCCAAATGGCGATCCCAATGCCAGTGCCCTCGAAGGTATCAGTAAAGGAAGCGGCAGAGTAGGGGGCGGTCTTGATAAACGAGGCGTCCTATACGAACCTAAGATAAATGATCGCAGTCAGAAAACAGGTCGTGTGGTGATCAATGTATGCGTTGATAAAACCGGAAAAGTCATCAAAGCAGAGCCTACTCAGAAAGGAACAACTACGCCAGATTCAGAGTTAAAGGACATAGCACGTAAAGCAGCATTGCAATTTAAATTTACTGCCAGTGAAATCGTTGAACAGTGTGGCACGATCACAGTAGATTTTAAAGTAAGGGGCTAGCCCTGCATCTTTAGCGACATTCAGGAGCAATAGTCGGCTCATGAATTAACTCCTATTTTAAATTTGTTATATTTAGGAGAACTTACAACCGACTAAGGATGAAAAATCTGCTCCTTTTCTTACTGGTTATTTTCGGTATCACTTCCTGCTCCAAAGATTCATTGGATCAAATGCCGGATCCAAAAAACCAACCGGAAAAATCTGAAATCAAGATAAGTGTAACGTATCTACACTGGACAGACCAATGTGATTACAGCTGCGGCAATTCCGGAGAACAATCATTATCCTCTATCGCAAATGCAAATGTTGTATTGTATTCGGGAGAACGTAGTGATTCTGATGTATTGAGTACTCCGCTGATGAATATCAAAACTAATACGGAAGGTACCGCACTGATAGAAAATATAGAACCTGCAACATATACCATATATGTTGACACACCTCTTGGTAAAAAAGCAAGAATTGTCACCACGCAGCTGCACAGACGATCATACATTGATTTCAGCTTTTAATGTTGATTCAAAGTCAGACAATAACAGATCCGGATTTGGCAACAGATCCGGATTTTTTATGCAATGGAAAATCAAATTAACTTTGCACCTGGTTTTCGTCTTTAATTTCAGCGCGAAAACATGATTTTTATAAACATGATCTATAGCATAAGACTCACCACATTCTGGGTGATATTTATAAACCTGGCTTTACTTCCCGGAAATAGCCTTAAAGCTCAATTGTTTCCGGGACTTGAAGGAGAACTACTTGCTGATGCATTACGTAATGAGTATACACCTTCACAGCTACTCAATTTCACGCAGGTAAAAGACACCCTTTATGCAAAGGTGTTTATTGAAGGCGATTCCGTAAAATGCATTTATTCCGGACTCCCTCATTATTTGCCATCCGGAGTTGATCCTTCGCAATGGGTCTTTGGAAGCGGCAATGAAATTGAATCCATCAACCTTGAGCACGGTTGGCCGCAATCTAAAGGTGCCGGCGATGGTACAAATGGTCAGATGAATATGTACAATTTATTTCCATCGCGCGTCGCGATTAATTCTGACAGAGGAGATTTTCCCTACGAGGATATTGATGACAATGCCACTACAAAATGGTATATTCTCGGAAATGAGCTCAGCACCAAGCCTGTTATAAATATTAACGCGTATAGTGAATTCCGAACCGGTTATTTCGAGCCAAGAGAATCTGTAAAAGGGGATATCGCCCGGGCTATGTTTTATTTCTGGACGATTTATCGGGATGATGCCATATCTGCTGACCCGGATTTCTTTGAAGAGCAACGAACTTCTTTGTGCCAGTGGCAGGCAGATGATCCAGTGGATGATTTTGAAAATCTACGGAATGACCGGATTGCCATTTATCAGGGAGGAACAAAGAATCCATTTGTATTGGATTGTACCCTGGCAAAAAGAGCTTATTGCCCTTTGCAACCTGATTGTAGTGTAGCTGTAAATGAAACCCGAAAACTCAGTTCTCACCTCCATTTTGACCCTACAGAACAGAGATTAATTGTAGAATCTGAAGCCAATGCATTGTGGGAGATCAATATTTCCTCATTATCAGGTCAACAGATTTACTCTGAGAAGATCCACAGTAATCAATGGAGCAGGCCATTTGAGCTTAGCCCTGGAATCTATATAGCTTGCTGCAGGGGTGAAAATGGGGCTTCCAATCTGAAATTTTTCGTTCCCAGATAATTTTTAAAATAATATTGTATTGCCCTGATCTTCATTAAGTTAAATTCTTTTATCTTTGGTGCCTGCTCTGAACCCATAAAGAAAAGGAACTGAAAAATCAGCTACCCGATCACACTATTTCATTTTTCTCATCCTCCTTTATTTCAGACAGTTTAGATAGTACACTGTAATTCAAATATTTTACATATTTGAAATACATTATATATTTCTAAATTTTGAAATTTATTTGGCAGCAGGAATTGAAGGCAAAAAGAATTGATACTGACTTTCTCCAAAGTGTACCGGTTCTTATAAACACCGTTTGTCTTTATTTTTTGAAGGAGTTTTTCTCTTTTCCACGAAAAAAGAGTTGAATTTTTTAATTCTAAGCCTTTGGTCACCCCCAATGAACAGGTTGTAGAAAGCGCAAGACGTGCTTTTGGCTGATTTGGTTTGGCCTGCTTTCATGTGTAGAAAGGAATTAAATCAGGATTTAGGCATGAAATGTATCATAGGCATGAATTTTGAATAAGATGGGCAGAAGAATGGTAAAGAAGTTCAGTTGCCTTTCAAAATTAAATAGTAAAGAAGAAATAAAAAGTAAGTTAACCCCATACCTCCTGACGAAAATTAATACTCAGGCAAGTAGATAAAGAACTTAATGAAATCAAACCTATCTGGTCCCGGCCGGCACTTAAAGTTTAGCAGAACAAAAACCCTTATCCGCTTTAAAAGTGCAGCCATTTCATTTGCTTTTTTTATCCTGATTTCCACTATTAGCACACAGTTGGTTTCTCAGATTCCGGTTATTACGTCCCGGTTTGCCAACCCATCCTTTAATTGTGCATCAGAATATTGTGTGGATGTTGAATTTCGATCCAACACTCCTGATGTTCAGATCTTTGGTGTCAATGTGCGTTTCTTTTATCCTGATAGTTTATTAGAGTTGATTGGCTTTTCGGATTTCCAGGGAGGTTATGGTCCGGTTGCACCAGACCCACCGATTATTTTAACCAGTGCTTTCGCGGGTTCAACCTTATTTAATTTTAATGGATCTGCAGATTTCGTGAATGGGGCAATACAACTTGTGAATACTTCCATAGTCACGTATGTGGATACCGGTGGCTGGACAAAACTTTTCCAGGTTTGTTTTCACATTGATGACCCCAATCCCAATTTACTGAGTTTTTGTCCTTCATTGGTGTGGGATTTAGAACTGTATCCGAATGAGGATGGTTATCGCGATGGATATCTTTCTGGTGACGATGGTGTAGTAATCACGCTCGTGGATCCAACGTTTCAAACAGAATCAGTATCCTCAGATGAAGACGTAGTTCAATTCAACTGGATGTATTCCGGAAGTGGAACACCTCCCTATGGAACACCGATAGCTAATAATTGTACCACACTCACACCTGATTGCAACCCATATATCTCTTGTCCTGCAGGTATAACTGTAGAATGTGGTGAATCAACAGGACCTGCCAATACCGGATTTGCAACATCAAGTGATATTTGTGATGGCGAACCGGTAATCACCTTTACTGATACCCAAACAGGTGGACCTTGTGCTCAACAATACAGCATTCTTCGCAGATGGATCACAACCAATGCGTGCAACTTTTCAGATACATGTTTTCAGACCATTCTGGTTGTAGATACAATAGCTCCGGTCATAAGTTGTCCTGCTGATATGAATGTCTTTTGTCCGGATATTCCTGTCTTCTCAACACCTGTAGTTTCAGATGTTTGCGACCCATCAAGCATTATCACGTTTACGGATATTACGACTCCCGGTACATGTCCTGGTAATCATATCATCACGAGAACATGGAGAGCTACAGATCATTGCGGGAATTTCAGCACCTGCATTTCTACGATCCATTTCATTGATAATGCCGCTCCATTAATGGCCTGTCCTGTAAATGTCACGATTGATTGCCAGGAAGATAGTTCGCCGGCACATACCGGAATTGCAACGGCGACCGATGCCTGTTCTTCTGTTGTGATTTTACAAAATCAGACAACCTCACAAAATCCAGATTTGGATGCTTGTGGTCATTATACTTACGTGATTTCACGACAATGGGTTGCTACAGATGCATGTGGAAACAGCAGTACCTGTCTACAGACTATCCATGTCAGAGATATAACTCCCCCTGCCATTACCTGTCCGGCGGATATTACCATCTTATATGGTGCAAACACGCTACCATCAAATACGGGAAATGCTACTGGTGCTGACAACTGTGACGCTGATCTATTAGTAAGCTACACAGATGTATTGTCTCCAAATAGTTGTCCTGGTATAAATAAAATCATACGTACCTGGACTGCCTCTGATGCATGTGGAAATGTAAGTAACTGTCAACAGAACATCGTAATAGATGACAGAGGCACTATATGTGGATCTGTGCAGGATGATATTGGGCAGGGGATTTCAGGCATTGAAATCAAATTGATGGCTGATGTCAATAACAACCAGCATCTGGATGCAGGAGATACACTGGTTGCCATAAAATTTTCTGATCCGGGAACAGGTCAGTTTTGTTTCCAGCAGGTCAGGCCGTGCAATTATATACTGGTTGAAACGCAACCTGCTGGTTATAGTGAGTTATCCGATTATGATACAACACCTGATCCTGATGGAAACGACAGTTCAGATGGTCCTGATAACGAAATTCCCGTAGTGCTCACTGGTGCAGAAAATGATAGTGACAACAACTTCATTGATATTATTTGTCCAACACAATTACCTGTTATTCCACCGGATACAATTTGTGCTAACGGCAGTGTGACATTTCAGTTAAATCCAATTCCACCCGGTACATTGACCTATTCATGGACTTTTGGGAGTGGATCAAGTCCAGGTACAGGAACCGGATTAGGTCCTCATACGATAAGTTATGTAACTACTACAGATAACCAGGCGAATGGTGCTGTTATCTCCATGAACATTCAAAAGACAGGATGTCCAGATCTTACAGGTCCGGTAAGTCATGTGGTAATAAATCCATTTCCAAATGCTGCTATAAGTCAAATCATTACAAACTCTTGTTATTATACTAACAGGACCTACCAACCAGTTAGCCCACAAATACCCGGTGCAACTTATACCTGGACATTCGGAGCAGATGCTGTCCCTACTTCCGCTACGGGGTATGGACCACATGTAGTATACTATACAAATGCAGCTACTCAAACAGTAAAGCTTGTCATTCATCCAAATAAGCCTGGTGCCCAGTGTCCTGATAGTTCTTCAATCACTTTTACTATTTCTTCATGTCCCTCAAATATCACAGGATCAGTGAAAACTAATGAGGGAGCAGGCATAGGAAGTGTTCCGATCAAATTGTATAAAGATTACAATTTCGATGGCATGCCGGATGATACCATTTGGGTTCAGTCTAAGAATACAGTTACCAATGGCAATTTTTCTATGACATTGGTCACTCCCGGTAATTACGTACTTGTTGAGACTCAGCCTAACGGTTATGTTACTTTCAATGACAGGGATATCACTCCTGATGGAGATATTGTCCCTAATATTGATTCACTTGATAATATTATTCCTATTACTGTTCAGCCAAATAATGTAACGGATGGTGGAAATAATTTTATTGAAAGCATAGGACCCGGAGATATATCAGGTTATGTATTTAATGATGTCGATGAAAATCTGGAACCCGGACTGAATGAAGGAATTGGAGGAGTAACTATAAAACTTTTTAGTGATACCGATGCAGATGGGGAAGCTGATAACATGACTCCTATTAACACACAGGTGACATCTTCTGCAGGCTTTTATTCTTTTCCTATAGTGCCACTAGGTCATTACGTTGTCGAGGAGACTCAACCAATAGATTACAACACTATAATGGACTATGATTATTCAGAAGATCTTGATGTACCGACTAATGAACTGCTGGATGATGATAAGATCCAGGTGCAAATCACGCTTGGTGAACATGATGATTTAAATTATTTTGTCGAAAGGTCTGGCTGCAATTTGGAGGTGAATAGCACTCTTGATGCAGGTCCGGGATCTTTACGTGCTGCTATTGCCTGTGCACAGGATGGAGATATTATCACATTTGCCGGTTCTCTTACAGGTATGACCATTAATATCACTTCAAGTAGAATTGAAATCGGTAAGCAACTTACGATTATGTCAACCCTGACGCCGCGTGTTACGATATCCTCACAGGTATCAGGATTATTTAAAATATTAAACACTGTTGAATTCCGGCAGATTGACTTTATGAGTGGGATGACTGTAGCCGGTAATGGGGGAGCGGCGTTTGAAAACTTAGGCGTGCTTACACTTAAGGATGTCCATATTTTAAGGAACCCGGGTTTGCCCATCGGTCAGTATTTAATATGTAACGTGCCTAACAGTAATCTACAAATGAGTGGTAGTTGTTATATCCAGATGAATTAATTCTGTTGCCTGGTTAATGAACCTGGGGATAACTGGAAACCGGATAAATAAAGGGAGTCCCGTTTTTGTGGATGGTGTGGAGCTTCAAAAGTCTACTTCTCATAAAAATTTCAAATTTTTTTTGAAGGGATCTGAAATATATTGAAGCAGGGAGAATTTATGTATTAAAAAAATGGTTATACGTAAATTTAATAAGATGTGGTAAAAGTGGTTCGATCCATTTTATTAATATCACAAAATCAGTTAAATATATAAGAGAATAAAGTACAATATGTTTTTCAGGGATACCATATGCTTCTTAGATAGAAAGGTATTAATTCAACCTTTTCCACGACATGCGGTTATTATATAAAAAAAGAAGTCTAAAATGTAATCTTCCTGTGCAAAATATGTTGTAGATGAATTATCTTAGACAGGCTTTTTACCCACCCTTGGATTAATGAAACCAATAAAAAGCTCTTAAGATTTTAAGGAGTTGACACCCACCCAAAGTAGTATTAATGAACTCTTTAATCTGAACACGGTATACATATGGTATTGCTATTTAGACTCGGAAGGAACATGATTGTCACACAAATGTTCCAAAGCTTAACAGAAGCAAAATGTCAATTATTAAGGTTTGCCACTCTGGCTGCCTTGGTAGGGTGCATTCTATTTCTGCAGCCTGTTCAAGCTGGTATTGGGAAGTCACCTTTACTGACTACTGATAAGTCGTGCATGGATGAATCCTCTGAAAGCTCCCTGATGGTAGATCCTATCATCACCGTACGCTTTGTCAATCCACGTTTTTATTGTGATTCCAATCAATATATAGTGGATGCGGAATTTCAATCTAATACCGCGAATAAAGAGGTTTTCGGAATGAATATCAGGTTTTGGTATGAAGACAGCAAACTTGAATTCCTTCGATTTAAAGACTTTTTCACTTCATATGGGGCTGTTTCACCTAACCCGGCGTTCAATTCCCCTTTGAATTTCGGTGTTTCATGGTTTGGTTTTTCGAGTACCGTTGCAGATTTTATAAACGGGGGTATCCAGAAAACTTCATCAGGAGGTCCATTTTATATTCCTACCACAGGCTGGAAAAAACTGTTCTCGATTGTATTTAAAGTTGATGACCCTAATGCAGATCCTGCTAATTTTTTTGCATCCGTTGTGGCTGACTTAGAGCAGAATCCTTCTAATGGCGGATATCTTCCGGGTAATGATGGTATAGTTATCACTTTGGTAAATCCTGCCGGCGGACAATTGCCTGCGACTGAAAATGCAATTTCTTTGAATTGGAATTACGTTGGAAGCGGAGCACCTCCATATGGTCAAACAAACCAGACAACAGTAGCTGGTATGTATAATTGTGCTCCACCCATGACGTGCCCGGCAAGCGTTACGATTAATTGTGGCGATTCCACATTGCCTACGGTTCTGGGTACAGCTACATCTCCTGATTATTGTATTGCAGGAACTCCAGTGATAACGTATACTGACGCACAGACTGGCGGATCATGTCCTCAGCCAAATCTCATCACAAGAATATGGCATGCTACAGACAGTTGTGGTAATAGCTCATATTGTCCCCAATACATTACTGTGGGGCCAATAAGCGGTTGTAATTTATTGGTGTCCAACACAGCGGATGTAGGGACCGGCTCACTTCGGAATGCTATTAACTGTGCGGCGTCAGGAGACACCATAACGTTTCATTCTTCATTGGCAGGTGGCACCATACTTATCAATTCTACTAAGATCTTACTGAATAAGAATCTGTTTATACGATCTAATGTCACTCCAAGAGTTAAAATAAAATCTACAGTAGCCGGTTTGTTTGACATCGCAGTTACCAGGACAATAGAGTTTAAAGATCTTGATATCATCAGTGGATTATCTACCACTGGTAATGATGGCGCAGCGTTTAATAACCTGGGGACACTAAAGCTTATCGGTGTAAAAGTCTACAGGAATCCAAGCTTACCTGCAGGTCAATACCTGATCAGGAACAAACCTGGAAGTCAATTCACACTGAGCGGCAGTTGCTTCATTCAAAACAACTAACCAGGATTTATTTTAATTAAGATCCGGTTTATACAGCATTCACATTTGTGAATAAATGCTCAGTATCCCTTGCGGAAATTTTCTAATCTGCAGTCATTGTGATTGTTTCCTGGGGCTTAAATATCTGTGCTGATATTTTCGATAGATTTATATTAACCTGCGATTCCGTTTTCATCAGATCCTGGATGCTGATCTGATCCAGAAGGTTGTCCATGCTTTGCTGTAGAATGGTCCAGAGAGAGCGTAAGGAACAATCCACAGAATTGGTACATAAGGAAAGATTTCCTGAATGCTGACCACAGAATTTTTCACTATACATCGCTCCTCCCAATGATTTCATCACCTGGTTAATGCGTATTTCTTTTGGGGACATAGCCAGGATATAACCTCCTTTATGACCGCGAATGCTTTGAATAAATCCTGCTATCCGCAATGACCTGGTTATTTTCGCTGCATATGCCTGCGATATATTTTCCAGTTCGCTGAGTTGTGACAAATTGAGTCCTTCTTCGGGATGAGCACGCGCAATCTGTAACAAAATCCTTAAGCCATATTCGTCGGTAGCTGAAATCTTCATAACTAAAACAATTTAATTAATACATATCGAGGGTCATCTTCGCTTCATCACTCATTTTGGATTTATTCCAGGCCGGTTCCCAGACCAATTTAAGCTCTACATCAGTTACAAAATCAAGGGACAATAATTTCTCCTGCACTTCAATAGGTAAGCTTCCGGCTACCGGACATGCGGGAGAAGTTAACGTCATGACAACATTGACTTTTCCCTGGTCATCAATATCGAGTGCATATATTAATCCCAATTCCCAAATGTCTACGGGAATCTCAGGATCAAATACTTCTTTGATTTTGTTGATCATCAATTCAGTTTGCTCTTCTTTATCCGGTTTGTGAGTTGATGAGGTCTGATCAGGAATGTGACGTGCATAAGATTTAATCTGCTGCACCATGCTTTTCAATCCGTTCGAACGGGTAGGGGACAAATGAGACTTTAATCCTATCGTCTCTATAAAATACAAATCCACATTCGCTACATCATCTATTGACTGATCAGAAAGTACACGGATAAGCAAAGCGATAATTCCTTTCGTAATAAATGCATCGCTGTCTGCTTCCAGGTAAAGTTTGCCATCTTTGACTTCTGCATGCAGCCATACCTTTGACTGACATCCTTTGATAGCAAATAAATCTGTTTTATATTTTTCAGGTAGTGGAGGTAATGCTTTGCCAAGATCAATCAGGTATTCATATTTATCGGTCCAGTCGGTAAATTGAGAAAATTCCTCAATGACCTGATCCTGTTTCATGGATATGCCGGATACCTGGGTTTGCATCATGACAGGATTTTGATTGCTTTAAGAGTTGCCTTGACAAGCTTTTCAATTTCTTCTGTAGTATTATACATTGCAAATGAAGCACGAACCGTCCCGGGGATTTGAAATCGATCCATTAAGGGTTGTGTACAATGATGGCCTGTACGTACTGCTATGCCTTGCTGGTCAAGAATTGAACCTATGTCGTATGGATGAAGGCCTTTGATGTTAAAAGAATAGACTGATGTTTTTTCGCGTGCCTGTCCCACAGGAATTATTCCGGGTAATTCAGCCATTGCCTGTGTACATGTATTCAACAGCATGTGTTCATGCTGATTCACTGCTTCGCGATCAAAGGAAGAAATATAATCACATGCCGCTGCCAGCCCGATCGCTCCGGCAATATCAGGCGTTCCGGCTTCATATTTAAAAGGGATCTTATTGTAGGTTGTTCCTGACCACTTCACCTGTTCGATCATTTCTCCTCCACCTTGCCATGGTGGCAATGTATTTAGCCAGCTGGCTTTACCATATAAAATACCAATACCTGTTGGGCCATACATTTTATGACTTGAAAATGCGTAAAAGTCAACATCCAGAGCAGAGACATCGATCCTCATATGTGATGTTGCCTGCGCTCCATCAATAAGAACAGGAACGCCATGCTGATGAGCGATTTTAATAATCTGTTCGATAGGATTTATAGTACCGAGTGCATTGCTTACGTGAGCAACTGCAACAAGTTTTGTTTTATCGTTAATAGTTTTGCTGAGCCATTCAATATCAAGTGTTCCATCTTCGAAAACAGGAATGACTTTAATATTTGCCCCTTTTAAAGCACATACCATTTGCCAGGGTACGATGTTCGAATGATGTTCAAGCGCGGAAAGTATGATTTCATCTCCTTCCTTCAGTTGAGACATGCCATATGTATAAGCTACAAGATTTATGGACTCTGTAGTGCCACGGGTGAATATCACTTCTGCATCTGAAGGTGCTCCAATGAAAGTTGCAATACGACGCCTGGCCTGTTCAAATGCATCCGTAGCTTCCTGGCTTAATTGATGAACTCCTCTATGCACATTTGCATGCAGGTTCCGGTAATAATAATCTATGCGGTTTAATACGAAATCAGGTTTTTGATTTGAAGCCGCATTATCAAGATAAACCAAGGGTTGATCGTTGACCATGCGTTCAAGGATGGGGAAATCCTTCCTGATTTCCTGAACATTAAATGGTTTTAATTCCGTGCCGTAGGACATGATATTCATTCTGCCACACCCATTTGTGAACTGATGTAATTCCGCATATTTTCATTGCTTACCCTGTCCAGAACTTCTGAAATGAAAGCTTTTTTCAGGATATGCTTTGCTGAATCTTCAGGCAAGCCTCTTGACATGAGATAGAACATAGCTTTTTCATCCAATTGGCCAATCGTAGCGCCATGACTGCATTTTACATCGTCTGCGAATATCTCGAGTTGAGGCTTGCTGTTCATCAGGGCGTGTTTCGACAGGACAAGCGTATCATTTTGTTGAAAAGCATTTGTCTTTTGGGCATCCTTATGGACCAATACTTTTCCATTGAAAGCAGCGCTCGCTTTGTCATCTATGATTCCTTTGTAGAGTTCATGACTTTCACAATTCGGCGATTTGTGGTTTATGCGGGTCTGGTGATCCATGCTTTGATTTCCAGACGCCATAAAGCCTGCCTGTAATGATGTATACGTATTCTGATCTTCCAGTTCTACTTCAACATTGTTCCTCGTTAGTTGGCCGCCATTGTCAAAAGCAAATGTTTCGAAACGGCTATCCCTGTGCTGGCTGACATATAATTTATATACCAGGTTATGAGTTAGCGGAAGTTCCTGCCATTTAATATGCCGGGCGATCACATTTTTTTCCAGGTGCAAAAATCCGATAGAATTGATCAGGGCATCAGATGAAGGATGTTGACTATCCATATTGGACTCAAACCGTTCAATCAATTCAACCTGGCTTCCTGTTCCGCACCTGATAAAATATAATGGATTTGAAAATGAAGTTTCAGGCGCATCATGAATGATCCTAATTTCAATCGGGCGATCCAGGATAGTGTTCTTTGGAATATACAAGTAGAATCCGCTGGTGTTGAATGTAAAATTAAGCAGATCAAATGCGCGGTTTGAAGTGGGCATTGATGTTGAGACTATTTCACCAAAAGCTTCTTTCCATGATGAATTTTCAAAAGCCTCATGTAATGGAATCAGGCTTAAACCTAATTCAGAAAGCCGGGGATCAAGATCAGTCGTCACCACTTTCCCATTAAGGATTGGTATTACGTAAGAATCTATTCCGGGGATTGCAGCTATACGATAAGAAGTCTGACGACCTGCTAATTGATATTTTGGTGCGAGCAGATTCTGAACATTTGTATATTTCCAGTCTTCATGTTTTTTATCCGGAAATTGAACGCGTTTTAAAGCCTCAAATGAATTCCGTTGAAACTGATGCATAGCACTTCCGGACAATCCATTTAACCCGGATTCTACATCCTTAAAAATCATACTCAGATGATCTAATATATTTTGCTGTTCTGCCATGTTTTAAATTTCCTTTAGGCCGGCACCGGAGGTGATTCCCTGATCCAGTCGTAACCTTCTTCTTCCAGTTTCAATGCAAGAGATTTGTCACCGGTAGCCACAATCCTTCCATTAGATAATACATGTACAAAATCCGGCACGATATGCGCGAGGAGACGCTGGTAGTGTGTGACTACAATAAACGATCTCTCCGGTGATCTCAAATGATTGACACCGTCAGCTACAATCCGAAGTGCATCAATATCTAATCCCGAATCGGTTTCATCGAGGATGGCCAGTTTGGGTTCTAACAATGTCATCTGAAGGATCTCATTACGTTTCTTCTCGCCACCGCTAAATCCATCATTAAGCGATCGCTTCAACAGTTCTGCATCCATCTCAAGCGAAGACATCTTTGATCTGATAAATTTCAACATTTCGAGTGAATTCAATTCCGGGAGTCCCTGGTGAACTCTGTGCACATTGATCGTGCTCTTTAAGAAATTTGAATTGCTCACACCCGGTATTTCTATTGGATATTGAAATGCAAGAAATATACCTTCCAGTGCGCGTTCGTCAACTTCCATTGAAAAAAGGTCGCGTCCATTATACGTAATGGTTCCTGATTCGACTACATATTCTTTACGACCTGCTATGACATTTGCGAGGGTGCTTTTGCCTGATCCATTTGGACCCATGATGGCATGCACTTCACCTGAATTAATTGTCAGGTTCAGGCCATTTAATATAGCATTGCCGGCAATTGAAACATACAAGTCCGAAATTTGCAATAACGGTTTCATTTCTTTTATCTTAATAAGATGTTCTGAGATATTATTTTATCCAACACTTCCTTCCAGGCTAATGGCTAATAATTTTTGAGCTTCAACTGCAAACTCCATTGGTAATTCGTTGAATACTTCTTTACAATAACCATTGACGATCATGTTGATGGCATCTTCTTCGCTTAGTCCTCTTTGCTTGCAATAGAAGAGCTGATCCTCACCGATTTTCGATGTGGTAGCTTCGTGTTCGACACGTGCATTTGGATTGTCTACTTCAAGATAGGGGAAGGTATGTGCGCCACATTTATCTCCCATGAGAAGAGAATCACATTGTGAAAAATTCTGTGCACCATCTGCACGTTTCCCGATTTTGACCAGCCCCCTGTATGAATTATTACTATAACCTGCAGAAATGCCTTTCGAAATGATCGTGCTCTTTGTGTTTTTACCTATGTGCAACATTTTCGTCCCGGTATCTGCCTGTTGCCGGTTATTAGTCACCGCGACGGAGTAAAATTCACCTACTGATTCATCGCCTTTTAAAATGACACTTGGATATTTCCATGTAATAGCAGATCCTGTTTCAACCTGGGTCCATGTGATCTTTGATTTATAACCTGCACATATGCCACGTTTGGTGACGAAGTTGTATATCCCGCCTTTACCTTCTTTATCTCCGGGGTACCAATTCTGAACTGTAGAATATTTAACAAAGGCTTCATCCATTGCTATAATTTCTACCACCGCGGCATGCAATTGATTTTCATCGCGCATGGGTGCGGTGCATCCTTCCAGGTAGCTGACATAGGATCCTTTTTCCGCTATGATCAGCGTACGTTCGAATTGTCCTGTATTCGCTGCATTGATTCTGAAATAAGTGGACAGCTCCATAGGACATCTGACACCAGGAGGAATAAAGCAAAATGAGCCATCACTAAAAACAGCAGAGTTGAGTGTTGCGAAAAAATTGTCCGTGTAAGGAACAACGCTCCCCAGGTATTTCTTAACCAGCTCGGGATGTTCTTTTACAGCTTCGCTGAAAGAACAGAAAATGATACCTAGCGTAGACAATTCTTTTTTGAATGTCGTAGTAACAGAAACGCTATCCACAACGGCATCCACTGCTACACCCGCCAGGATTTTTCTTTCTTCCAGAGGAACACCGAGCTTGTCAAACATTTTTATCAGCTCAGGATCTGCTTCATCTATGGAATTCAATTTTTTCTTTGGAGCTGCGAAATAGATGATATCCTGGTAGTTGATGGCTGGGTAGTGGACATTCGCCCAGGTAGGTTCTTTCATGGTGAGCCAATGCCGGTAAGCCTTGAGTCGCCATTCCAGCAACCATTCCGGTTCTTCCTTTTTCAGGCTGATAGCCCGAACAGTTTCTTCGGACAAACCTTTTGGAAATGTGTCCATATCCAAAAGAGTGGACCAGCCATACTTATATTCGGTTTGTGTGTGGACCTCTAGGGTCTGCATACTATCATCACTCATGGTCAGTTACCTGTTGCGGGTACAAAGTTCGTCATTCTGTTACAAAAAAGTATATATTAATCTATACAATTTTGTAGTGGATTGGTTCATGGCCGGAACCTATTCATTTAATAAGTTTTTTTCAGTTTTTGAAAAGGGACTTGTCAGAAATAAAAAAGGATACATAAAAATTACATAAATGACTTACAATCAATGCATTATGATATAAATCATAAAGTAGTACTCTCTATGTTTTGAATTTAAGATTTTTTGAAATTTTGAAAGAAAAATCACCACATTAAGCTGGCGGTAGAGCAAGCCAAAACCAAATATTTTCATGAATAAACCCTTCCTATTCAGCTGGTGACCCCACCAAAATGGAATTAAATATAGAATCTTCATTTAATAGGTAAATTTTTTACTACTAGAGATCTACACATTAAGTTTTTCCATATATTTACCGCCAGAGATGGTAGTATCTGCAATAACCAAGAGGTTTCTCCTTTGCCTCGATAAATTAGTAGAAGAGGGCAAAGTTAGGTCCAGGCGACACTTTGCCTTATCTATAGGGTACCATGCCCAGGGTATTTCTGAAATGATAGGCAACCGGCGGGATGTTCCCCTCGATTTGATTGAAAAATCAGTTTTGACGTTTCATTTTAACCCTCATTTTCTATTCACAGGAACAGGCAATCAATTTTCGGGCAGTTTACCCGATGATGGTTTACGTCTCCGGAGCTTAAGCGTGGTAATAGATCAAAAAGGTGATGAGCGCATTGTTCATGTTCCCTTTCCCGCTCAGGCTGGATATGGGAAATTGCTTGATGATCCAACATATATGCAGGATCTCCCTTCCTACCAACTTCCGGATCCTCAATTCAGGTCTGGCAGTTACAGGTCTTTTGAGATAGCCGGTACCAGCATGGAACCTACATTCAGGCCAAACGACATCGTGATTGCAGCTTTTATAGAACCACGTTATTGGGAACAGGCAATTAAGAATCATCAACTATATATCATTGTTACACACCAGGAGGTAATCATCAAAAGGATCGTCAATCGCATCAAAGCTGATAAAATTGTGGATTGCATCTCTGATAACGAAGAATTCAACATGTATTCAATTCCTGCAGATGAAATCCTTGAAGTCTGGAAAGTGCGAATGAAAATCACGTCTCATTTTGAACAGCCTTCATCTCAGGTAAATTCCATTTCCCAGCAACTCAAAGCACAGCAAAAAATGCTTGAAAACCTGCAACATCATTTTACCAAAACATTGGCAGAGTAGGCGATTGTTGTTTTTTCATTTTTGGAATCGTATTTTTATAGCCATGAAAATAAATGGCAAAGTAGTCCATATATCCATTGAAGGAGGTGCGTATGGAATCATAGATAATACCGGGCGCAAGTTCCTTCCCCTGAATATGCCCAATCAATTAAAAAAAGATGGTGCCAACGTAGTCTGCAAAGTCCGGCCTGCTGATGTAGAAACTACCATGATGTGGGGCGAACCTGTCTATATTGAATCATTTGAAACACTGTCTTGATGTTTTCAAATTTATCCTTTTCTATTTTCAACAAATATTATTTCTGTAGTTGGGTAGTGACAAGAAATATACTGTTGTCAGTTTGTTTCTTTATTTCAGCTTTGATATCCGCTCAACTTCCTGAAGGTTTTATTCGTGAGCGTATTGCTACCGGATTAAATCCTACATCTATGGTGATGGCACCTGACAGAAGGATTTTTCTAACTGAAAAAAATGGTAAAGTTCGTGTGATAAGGGATGATCAGTTGCTTGACGAACCCATGCTCTCCATTGAAGTTGACGAAAATAATGAACGTGGCTTAGCGCACATCGTACTTCATCCGGATTTTGAAATGAATGGGTACTTCTACATTTATTATTCAATACCCTTTCTCCGCTTCAATCGTATAAGTCGTTTTACGGCCAATGGAGATAAGGCCATACCGGGGAGCGAGGTGGTGATTATGAATATGGACAAGACCGAATCCGATACGCACAACGGTGGTGCCATGCTGTTCGGTTTAGATGGATATCTCTATGTGAGCACAGGTGAGGGTTTTCAATACTGGCCTAGTGAGGATCTAACCTCAACAAACGGCAAGGTTTTAAGAATAGATGATCTAGGTAATGCAGTACCTGATAATCCCTGGTTTGGATTGGATGCAGGTAGTTCAAATAAAATATATGCATATGGACTAAGAAATCCTTTTACCATGAGCATGCATCCATTGACAGGAGATATTTATGTGAATGATGTCGGGAATTTAAAATTTGAAGAAATTAATAAAATTGTAAAGGGTGCGTTTTATGGTTGGCCAAGACTGGAAGGTAAAGCTACAGGACAGAAATTACCTCCGGAATACATGGATCCAGTTTTTCAGTATGCGCATGAAAATCATTATTGTTGCATTGCCGGATCTGTATTTTATAATCCTGAAACACCGCAATTTCCTGAAAGCTATATCGGTAAATATTTTTATTCGGATTATTGCACCGGACATATACATATGCTTGATGTAGAAACGGGAATTGACAAAGGAGTTTTTATTAGTGATGGCGACCGTGTCATTGATATGCTGGTCTCTCCGGCCGGAAATTTTTATTACCTGGAACGCAAAGGTATAGGAGACGGATCTCAGGAAGATAATACATCAACTTATGAAGGTACATTATGGAGAGTTACATATTCAGGTTCAGGCAAACCATTTATTTCAATACAACCGGAATCAACTTTGTCGGCTGTTGGTGATGAAGTAGTATTTAATGTAAAAGCATTTGGTGCCATTCCTCTTACGTACAAATGGTATTTCAATGGAATGGAAGTGACCGGAAATGAACAGTCTTCCTTTGCGATTGATCATGCTTCCATTGACCAGGATTCTTCTACAGTGTATGTAATTGTTTCAAATTCGTCAGGACAAATCGTATCTGATACCGCTTTCCTGTATGTCACAAATAATCATCGGCCGGAACTTAACATTACTTCACCCGGAGAGAATGTTTTGTATGAAGCGGGGGACACCGTATTTTTTTCGGGTTCTGGTGATGATGAAGAAGATGGTACACTGCCCCCATCAGGCTTAAGCTGGCGAATCGATTTTCACCATGATTCACATTCACATCCGGGCATGCCATGGATGTCAGGTATTTCGGAAGGAGCATGGGTGATTCCTTCGGTAGGAGAAACTTCCTCAGATGTTTGGTACAGGATTTATCTGAAAGCGACAGATAGCGAGGGGTTCTCCGGGATAGCTTACCGGGATGTATTTCCCCGGCTTGGAAATATTGAGGTGACTTCATTTCCTTCCGGATTAAATATCAATCTTGATGGAACTGTAACGGAGACACCTTATATGTTTCGCGGAGTAGCCGGTGTGAGCAGGTATGTTACGGCACCTCTTAAGCAGTTTTACGGCGATAGTGTTTATTTTTTTGAAAAATGGATTGATGGGGTAAAGATTGCAAATCGCGAAATTAAAGCTTCGCACCAGGATCAGTTGTTTAAGGGAAATTTTGTGTCTATAGCTAAAGGACGTGGCCATGGTCTCACTGCGAAATATTATGATAACATTGATTTCAATGGATTGCCAGTAGTCACAAAGATTGATTCTGTGATCAATCACCAGTTTTTTGAAACGGCACCGGATCCCCTTGTGCCTGCTGATAATTTCAGCATTCAATGGGATGGATTTCTGCAGGCATACCGTGGCGGAACGTATACGTTTACTTTGGCCGGTGATGATGGTATTCATCTTGAAGTAAATGGCCAGGTAATCGTGGATAAATTGGAACCCGGCATCCATCTTGAGAAAGGTTCAATTCATATGGAGGGCGGATATTTGTATCCTGTCAGGTTAAAAATGTTTGATGGATTTTTTAATGCCCAGATCAAGCTGCGATGGTCTTCTCCTGATTTTAGTGAGGAAGTCATTCCTTCATCACAGCTTTATCCTGAAGACTATCTAACAAAAGCCAATACTTCCGGTGTCATTGCAGTACGAACATTATCATACAATGAATTATTGGTTTTAACTGAAAGTTATAAAGAATCTAAAGTGGATTTCACTATCGTTAATGTGATTGGACAACCCTTTATTTTCCGGGAAGTAGAAGTACATGTAGGAAAAAATACGATTTCCATTGATATCCATGACTTGCCTGCAGGCATTTATTTTTTAACAGGTGTGGATAGCCTTTCAGGCAGGAAAAATGCAGAACGATTTGTGAAAGTGAATTAGGTCAGCCGTTCATCCATTTCTGGCAAAACAAGTCTGGATTTTCTTTTCTTATCAAGCCAGTATACAAACCGGGCCAATGAATGATTCATTTCCTTTTGAAGCGAAATAAATTCCTCCATGTGCTGCGCAACGAAATTTGTATCGAAATTGCCTGAAATAAAATCAGGATGATTGATGGCAAATTTTCCAAAAGAAAGTGTTGTATCCACTCCATGGATAATATATTCATCAATGGCTTTTGTCATCTTTTGAATGGCTTCTTTCCTGGAAGCAGCATGCACAATTAATTTACTGATCATAGGATCATAATGAATGGGAATATCAAGTCCTTCAGCGTATCCATCATCCACCCTGATGCCTTCCCCTTCGGAATGCCTGTACCTGATGAGCTTGCCTGTGGAAGGCCTGAAGTCTTCAAGTGCATTTTCTGCATAGACGCGAAGCTCTAATGCGTGACCATCAATGCTCAGATCGTTTTGTTGTATTGTGAGTGGATTTCCTTCAGCTATCCTTATCTGCCATTCGACAAGATCGAGACCGGTTATAAATTCGGTTACCGGATGTTCAACCTGCAAGCGGGTATTCATTTCAAGGAAATAATGATTGCCTTTGTCATCGACCAGGAATTCTACAGTGCCTGCTCCGCGGTATTGACATGATTGGGCAATACGAATTGCATCCTGTCCCATGATCTCTCTTTTTTCAGAAGTAAGGATAGAAGATGGAGCTTCTTCAATGATTTTCTGATGTCTTCGTTGTATGGAACATTCACGTTCGAAAAGATGGATGCAATGACCGTATTGATCAGCAAGCACCTGGATTTCAATATGTCTTGGAGAGGAAACATATTTCTCAATAAATACAGAGCCATCGCCGAAGGAGGATAAAGCTTCACTCATAGCTCTTTCGACCTGTGATTCCAATTCAGCCTCAGCATGTACGATGCGCATTCCTTTACCGCCACCACCGGCAGCTGCTTTGACAAGGAGAGGATAACCAACCTTTTTTGCTACGTCCCTGGCTTCCTGCAGATCGGAGAGAGCACTTTCAGAACCCGGTACTAAAGGAATCCTGAATTGCTTAGCAGCTTCCTTTGCAGCAATCTTATTGCCCATAGTATGGATGCTTTCAGGAGATGGCCCGATAAACAGAATGCCTGCATTTTCTACAGCCCGCGCAAAAACATCATTTTCACTCAGGAATCCATAGCCCGGATGAATGGCATCAGCATGTGTTTCAAGAGCTGCTTTTATTATTTTCTCTGCATTTAAATAGGATTCCCTTGATGGTGAAGGCCCAATAAAAACAGATTCATCTGCCATGCTTACATGTGGACTTTTACTATCGGCTTCTGAATAAACAGCAACTGTTTTAATATTGAGACGCTGACAGGTGCGGATGATCCTGGCGGCAATTTCTCCGCGATTGGCAATAAGTATTTTTTTAATCGGTCTGATCATCGGTGCAAAATAATATTTTCCTGATGACCGGGCAGAAGAGAATGAATGATAGGTTATCTTACCTGTCGAATTGGCATTTTTCCAATAATTTTATATTTAGATTTTAAATCTGTTTCGAATTCTTTATGGAAATAAATCCGCAGTATGATATCCTATGGAAACCTTCACCAGAGGATGTCACGAATTCGAGACTACAGGAATATCGACTTTGGTTAAAGGAAAACCATAACATTGAAACAAGCGATTATGAATCCTTGTGGAAATGGTCAGTGGATGAATTGGAATTGTTCTGGCAAACTATCATTTCTTTTTTCAATGTACAATTGCATTCACCAGCCAGTAGCACTTTATCAGGAGGAGAAATGCCTGATGCAGTCTGGTTTGAAGGGGCTACTATAAATTATGCAGAGCATATTCGAAAGGGAATGGCCGGACAGGAGACGGCAATTATTTTTTCTTCTGAAAAAGATGAAATAAGATCTATTCCGGTTGAAGAAATGTGGCGTGAAGTTTCTAAAGTGAGGGCATACTTTCTGTCGCATGGTGTAAAAGCAGGTGACAGGATTGCCGGATTTCTTCCGAATATACCTGAGGCTACATTTGCATTCCTGGCTGCAGCATCCATAGGAGCTGTATGGTCTTGTTGTTCTCCCGATTTTGGTGTGAGCAGTGTAGTAGATCGTTTTGCACAAATTGAACCCGTCATATTTATTGCTGCAAATGGATATCATTATAATGGTAAGACGTTTGATCGTTCAGGAGAGATATTTTCCATTATAGAATCATTGCCTACGCTAAGGAATTCACTTCTGATTACCTATGTAGAGAATACTTCTTCAATTGAATCGCCAGGAATTACAACGTATGGTGATTTACAAGAAGGTGAGGGGGTTGTTCCAACATTTGTTCCGGTATCTTTTAATCATCCGCTATGGATACTTTTTTCATCGGGGACGACAGGAGCGCCTAAAGCAATCACACATTCGCACGGAGGTTGTCTGCTTGAACATCTGAAGTACCTTGCTTTTCACAATGATGTGCATGCAGGAGAACGATTTTTCTGGTACACCACAACAGGATGGATGATGTGGAATTTTTTACATGGCTCTATGTTGCTTGGTGCTACGATAGTGCTTTATGACGGAAGTCCTGCGTATCCTGATATTTCAAGGTTGTGGAGACTTGCAGATGAATTGAAAATTCAACATTTTGGAACCAGTGCTCCTTTTCTTGTGGTTTGCATGAAGGATAAATTGAAACCTGGAGTTGATCAGAATCTAAATAATCTGCGAAGCATTGGTTCAACCGGTTCGCCTCTTCCTCCGGAAGCCTTTGATTGGGTATATGAGGCTATTCATTCAAGAGTATGGTTATGTTCGATGAGCGGTGGAACAGATGTATGTACAGCCTTTGTTGGAGGGGTGATTGAAAAGAATGTGATCCGTGGCGAAATCCAGGCACGAGGATTAGGATGTAGTCTTTATGCTTTTGATGATCATCGACAACCTATCATGGAATCACTGGGAGAAATGGTCATTACGAAACCCATGCCTTCCATGCCTGTTTATTTTTGGAATGACCCGGGAAAGAAACGATACAGGGCAAGTTATTTTGAAGATATTCCCGGGGTATGGCGCCACGGTGATTGGGTGAAAATTAGTCAGAAGGGTGGAGTTGTCATTTATGGTCGCTCTGATGCAACACTCAACAGGCACGGGATCAGGATTGGAACTGCTGAAATATATCGCGTGCTGAATGAAATCCCTGAAATAGAAGATAGCCTCATTGTCAATCTTGAATTAGAAGGGGGAAGGCATTTTATGCCACTTTTTGTAAAATTGCGAAATGGACTTTTCGTTGATGATTCCCTGAAAAGGAAAATTGCAACTTTATTGAAAACTAAAACAACTCCGCGACACGTGCCTGATGATGTGATACTGGTTCCGGACATTCCTTACACGATAAGTGGAAAAAAAATGGAAGCTCCTGTAAAGAAAATCCTCATGGGCATGAAAGTAGACGATTCATTAAATCGCGATGCCATGAGAAATCCCGAATCGCTTGAATTCTTTACGCAATTTGTAATTCCAAAAGCATAACTTATGTGGGCCTGAATTCTGATGCCAGAAGGCTATCCTGCTCAGGGCAACAGAACAAACCTGATAAAATCTAAAATTGTAAATTTAGATTTCCAACTTGTCACAAATAGAAGAAGATATCCCTAAAGGGTAAACTGATCTGTTTAAAATGATAATCGTAATATGCACAATAACAGGATCTTAATTATTGTTGGCTTACTAGTTACTTTAAGCATTTTCGTCTCAAACGCTCAGCAGGCTGTCCTTACTTCGGGCCAGGACGTGAATGGTGTCGGTGGCTCCGTTGCTTATTCTGTAGGCCAAATGGATTATACTCATTTCAGGAGCGATTCAGGTAGCATCAGTCTCGGTGTGCAGCAACCTTTAGTCATGATCATTATTGGTACAAATGACCCTCAAAATCAATTTGAGGTAAATGTGTTTCCCAATCCTGTCAGTAACACCACAAATCTAAAATTGCAATCTTCAACTTTACCTGTTGGAAATAAGAACCTCTTATTCCGCCTCCATGATATCAATGGCAAACAATTAATTCAGAAAGAAATTACAAGTGAAACAACTCTGATCTCTATGGAAGGATATTCTTCCGGAATTTATTTACTCAGCGTGGTTCAGAAAAATGCTGAAATCAAGACATTCAAAATATTTAAAACAAATTAAATGATGAAATATCAGTATTCAGTTTTAATAGCCTTCATGGTTTTTTCCTGCACATTTCTTTCTGATGTGGCGGCTCAATCTCCTCAAAAGATGAGTTACCAGGCAGTCATCAGGGATATTTCCAATGCGCTTGTGACTGATCATATCATCCGGGTTCAGATCAGTGTTTTGCAGGGATCGGAAAATGGATTCGTTGTGTATGAAGAAACACATCTCACCACAACAAATTCAAATGGATTGGCCACAATGAAGATTGGTGAAGGAACAGTGATACTTGGAAGCATCGAAAGTATTGACTGGAGTGCAGGCCCATATTTTATTAAATCAGAAACAGATCCTACAGGTGGTACAAATTATTCTATCACAGGAACAAGTGAATTGTTAAGTGTCCCATATGCGCTGTATGCTGCAAATGGTGGTGTAACCGGACCACAAGGCCCTCCTGGAAATGAAGGACCAAAAGGTGATCAGGGTGATCCCGGACCACAAGGTGATCCAGGTCCTCAGGGCGATCCAGGTCCTCAGGGCGATCCGGGTGAAGTAGGGGCCACAGGTCCTCCGGGAGAAACAGGTGCTACAGGTGATCCAGGCCCCGCAGGCATTCAAGGTCCACCGGGAGTAAAAGGTGAAACAGGTAATCCAGGCCCACAAGGACCTCCAGGACCTCCGGGATCCACTGCAGGCATTGATATGCAGGTCACCTTTAATAATGGAGGTATCGCGGGGGCGGATGCAGAATTTATTTATGAAAAAGGTAACAATAACCTGGCCATTGGTACATCCACCATCAATCCATCTGCTGCGCTGGAAGTAAAATCTACGACTGGTGCCTTACTTATGCCCAGAATGACAACGCAGGAAAGAGATGCGCTGGATGCTTCGGAAGGAATGATACTTTACAATACAGATGTTCAAAAATTCCAGGGTTTCGTTGGAGATTCCGGAACTACTGTGGTAGCGAAGAGTGAAGTTTTTGCTGCAACTTATTTTATTGGTAATGATGGTAACAACGTGAATTACCTTGCCCAAACATTTATGGCCCTACACTCAGGGATTATCCAGGCCGTTGAATTTAATGTGAGTAGTCTAACGCCGGGATTTAACATGACAGTACAGCTTTATCTGGGCAATACACCGGGATCAGGTACTTTTCTTACGCAAGCGCAGGTGACTCTGAGCTCACTTGGATGGACTACTGTAGAACTCCCAACAGGATTTGTATTAAGTACAGGTGTGTCTTATTACATTGTTTTAAGTCCAACAATTGTTTCATCTGATCTTATCGGTATCACGATCAGCAATGGATCTCCCGCGGGCCAACATCCGGGAGGAACTTTATTTTATTACAATCCCGCTACACTTGGATTTGATCCTTCCATAGCAGATGATATGGATTTCAGAATAAAAGCATTGGTGAATAACCAGGGTTGGGTGGATTTACATTGACGAATTACTAGTAACGAATAACGAGTAACGAATAACGAGTAACGAATAATGAATAACGAATAACGAATACCAGGTATTTACTGACCACTGACTACCGACCACTGACTACTGACTACCGACTACTGAACTCCTCAGGCGCTTATGGGTTTCTGAACAAGAGGCTCATCTGTCAGCTCGCTCAGGATGTTTCGAAGGGCTTCATTTATACTATCCATGTATTGGGACATGCGATAATAAGTGACTACAGATGAAAGTTTCATTTCACCTCTTTCCAGCTCACGCATTAGTTCGCGTTCATAATCCAGGTAATCCAGGTGTTTCTCACTGAGATCATACGTGAGTCCTTTCCATTGATTTCGGTTGACCGAGCTGGTTTGTAACATTTGTATGCAACTTTTCAACATCACGTTTGCATCGTTGATGCGGTGCAGAAGAATGGAGCGTTGGGTAGGGCCAAACCAGATCCTTTGTTGTCGCTTATCGCCCAGGAGCTGGTAGACACGTTCATATTTTGTGCGAAGATGATCTACGAGAAGACTGATATTGAGAAGGCTCTTGATTTGTTTGGATGTCAGCAAAGAGCTCCTGTCTTCAACCATGCCTGTCAGGTATTCGTTGATGGCCTGTTGATTTTCACTAAGGGTATTCAGATATTCATTCGCCAGTTTGATCTGTATATGAAAATCTGCTTCGGTGGTAAAGTTGGTAATGCGGTTTAATATGGAATTGAGGTTCCGGACGCGATGACATTGCTGAAGTATTTCCTGGCGTGCTATGGGCAATGACAAATCTGCCGTATTACTTCCTGTATCGATAAAAAATAATTTTCGCCGTTCATCCGATTTGCTTTTAACTGTACGGGAAGCCACACGGATTAACTCCGGTAAAAGAAGCATAAAAATCGCGGCATTCACCAGGTTAAAAAATGTATAGAAAATGGATAATCCCATGGGCATGGCCTTCGGATCAGTGTATGGATCACCTATTCCTATCACATCGATCATTAACCAACTGATAAAAGGAAGAATAAACGGTAAAAAGGGAAGCACCCAAAGAACCCCTATCACATTAAAAAGTACATGAATTCGTGCTGCCTTTTTAGATTCGCTATTGCCTACCCATGATGCAATCTCTGTAGTGATGGTAGTACCTATATTTTCGCCAAGCACCATCGCAGCACCGATATCAAAAGGCAACCATCCATTGATGCACATGGTCAGTGTAAGCGCCATAGCAGCACTTGAAGATTGAATTAAGGCAGTGAAAACAATGCCAATCAGAATGTAAATCAGGATGGATATGATGCCATGCTCTCCGAGACGACCCAGAAAAGCCATGATCTCATCGTGGTGCTGAAGATCAGCCACGACACTTTTCAGAAACTGAAAGGAGATCAACAGCAATGAAAAACCGATGGCTGATTCTGCCCAATGCCTGTATTTTCCGTTTTTCCAAAAAAGAAAAGGCATCGCCAATGCAATCAAAGGAAGGCAGAGCGTAAATAAATTGAGCTCGAAGCCCAGGATAGTAACTATCCATATCGTCACTGTGGTTCCTACGTTTGCTCCGATGATAATGCTGGCAGCAGCAGTTAATGAGATGATGCCAGCATTCACAAAGCTCACGGTCATCACCGTAGCTGCAGAGCTGGACTGAATCATGGCAGTAGTAAAGAAGCCGGTCAGGAAGGATGAGAACCTGTTATGCGTGACACGTTGCAATGCATCGCGCAACTGAATGCTGGCCATGCGTTGTACCCCTTCACTCATGACTTTCATCCCATAAATGAAAAGGGCCAGCGCTCCTAAAACCTGAAGTATGCCGTACCAGCCGAATTCAACCATATTGCAAAGATTATTTAAAAAGGTAAAGGAAAAGGTCCAGGCAGCCGGTTTGGTTTGCAGGCCAAAGTAAAAGGCATCATAAATACCTATTAAACCACAGGCCTTGAACTTAACTGGCAGCTCAGGCCTTTAACCATAAACCATTTTGATCCAGGATCACTTGCCAGATGTAAAATAGGAAAACATCTTTCGTTTCCAGGCACCTGGTTTAAAATCCTTTAAAGCCAATCTGATATCCATTAAATCTCCGAGCCACGCATGTCCTTAAAAATAGTAACTTTGTATCCCGTAGCAACATCCACAATCCATGGTCAAATATATCTTCGTTACGGGGGGAGTCTCCAGTTCACTAGGTAAAGGAATTATTTCAGCATCATTAGGTAAGCTTCTGCAATCCAGGGGTTTGTCAGTGACTATTCAGAAGTTTGATCCCTATATAAACGTTGACCCAGGAACCCTGAATCCATATGAGCATGGCGAATGCTATGTGACAGATGACGGAGCGGAAACGGATCTCGACCTTGGCCACTATGAGCGATTCCTTGGCCATCCTACGTCCCAGGACAATAATGTCACTACGGGACGGATATATCAGACGGTCATCAATAAAGAGCGTGCAGGGGATTATCTCGGCAAAACTGTGCAGGTCGTGCCACATATCACTGATGAAATCAAAAGAAGGATCAGGGCATTGGGTAAAACCGGTGAGTATGATATCGTCATTTCTGAAATCGGAGGAACAGTGGGTGACATCGAATCGCTGCCATACCTCGAAGCGATTCGCCAGGTACGATTGGAATTAGGTACGGGTAATGCGATCATCATCCATCTTACGTTGATCCCTTATCTCAGCGCAGCAGGTGAATTAAAGACAAAGCCTACACAACATAGCGTCAAAGAATTGTTGCAAACCGGAAATCAACCGGATGTGCTTGTTTGCCGCACAGAACATCCTTTGACGGATGATCTCAGGCGCAAGATTTCATTGTTCTGTAATGTAGACCGGCATTCTGTGATTGAAGCAATTGATGCAGGAACGATATATGATGTTCCGTTGCTGATGCGTGAGGAAAACCTCGATAAAATTGTTTTGACCAAGCTTGGAATGGATGCTTCTACGGAACCTAACCTGGTGGCATGGCGTGTATTTCTCAAAAAATTAAAGGAACCTAAGCATACGATCCGTATCGGACTTGTGGGTAAGTACAATAAATTGCCCGATGCATATAAATCCATTAATGAATCTTTTGTTCATGCTGGTGCTGCCAATGAAACAAGGGTTGAAGTTGAGGCAATACATGCAGAAGCTTTGGAAGTGACAGATAATCCCGGATTAGTACTTGGACATCTTGATGGTGTGCTTGTTGCTCCGGGTTTTGGAGAACGTGGTATTGAAGGGAAAATAAATGCGATCCGGTATCTGCGGGAAAATAAAATTCCATTCTTTGGTATTTGTCTTGGCTTACAATGTGCGGTGGTTGAATTTGCAAGAAATGTGCTTGGCCTTGAAGATGCGTATAGCACTGAAATGAAACAGGATGCAGCTCACCCTGTCATTGATCTGATGCCTGATCAGAAAAATATCCGGACTAAAGGTGGGACAATGCGTTTAGGTGCCTATGCTTGTGAAATAAAAGAGGGTACCAAGGCTTATAAAGCATATCAGTCTACCCTGATCTATGAGCGTCATCGTCATCGCTATGAATTGAACAACGAGTATCTCAAAGATTTCGAAGCAAATGGACTGATGGCTTCAGGAGTGAATCCTGACAGCAGGCTTGTTGAAGTCATGGAATTAGAGAATCATCCTTTTTTCTTAGGCACTCAATATCATCCGGAATTGAAGAGTACGGTTGAAAAGCCGCATCCTTTGTTTGTAGCTTTTGTGAAGGCATGTCTTGATTACAGGAGAAATGGTGAAACGAAAGAGATAGGTGCGACGGCTGCTTCAAAGATTCATGCGTCGAATTGATATGCCCCTAAATCCCCTGAAAGGGACTTTTGAGAATAATCAGGTAGTAAAGAAATTTTATTTTTTAAGACTCGTTCTAAAAAGAAGTAAAGCCTTTTTAGATACAACTGACTATGACGAGGTTCTTTCCGACTTGCCTAATATTCATCTTCTTTTTGTCATTTCATCAGAGCAGGGCTACTAATATTTCTTTGGATTCATTCCCTGTCCATTATCCTGTGATGGATGCCGTGGGCATTAATTTTAATCTTGAAAAAAATCTATACAATCTTTCCATCGAAAAACTACAGGATCCAACTTTGCCCTGGTGGGATAAGACCGTATATTATACGAATTATTTCGGTTCGGCGGTGAATCTCTTTTTTCCTATAAAGGAATTAAAAGAAATTTGGATAAAAAGCTTTGAAAATGATCCATATTCAACATGTCAGAATTTTGAAATAGAATACAACAGGATAGAAAAAATAGAGTACCATGAAAATATTCCTCATGTCTTGCATTGTTTGTTAATGAGAGAAAAACAATTCTTTACGTCGCATTGCAACAGTATTGCGGAAAAATATGATTCGTTATTAATGGTTAGCCTTTCACAAATTGATAAGGTTCAGAAAAAAAATAATGATACCCGGAAATTATTAACAGATATCATTGAAAAGACGGGCAAATATCCCGGTCGGTCGACAGTGGGGTTAAATTTAGAAACTGTTGCCTGGTCAGTAATTCAAAGTGGAGATCTGGCATATATAAGCAAATACCTCCCCTTATTGAAAGACGCAGTAAAATCGGGAGATCTTCATCCACGGTACTTAGCCACTACACTCGATAAAATTGAGATACTAAAAGGGAATTCTCAAATATATGGGACACAATTCAAAACAATAGACGGAAAGGAGGAAGTATATCCAATCCGGGATATGCAACAACTTAATGAGTTAAGAACAGGAATGGGTCTGGGTCCATTTGAAACTTCAAATTCGAGTTTATGGAATTTAATGACGGAGCCAAATAAAAGTAATTAGGTATAAATAGCAGCGTTTATATTTTAAGCTCATGACAGGAAACGGAAGTTATTTTATTAAACAAATAATATTTTATTCTTTCCTTACACTTTTCTGTAACAGAATGGTTGCCCAGGTTGATGATGCCTCATTCATTCAGTATTATCCGTTTATGGATAAATTGCCCCATGATTATACCTACTATAAAACTGCATTTAATGAAACTAAGGAAATAATCCAGGATAGCAATGTCATTTGGAAAGAGAAAGAATATCCATACTGGCGTTATTTTACAGCAAACATTGCACTTCTTGCTCCGGATAGCATTATAAAAGAGATTTGGAATGTTGCTTATGAAAATAGCCCTTATTCCTTCTGTGATTTTTATTCCTGGATCTTTGAAAATCGGTTTAATTCAGAATATTTAACCGGGGCACCAGTGGCTTATTTTTATCTGCATCATGAAAAACCCTATTTCGACAGTATTTGTAATGCCTTATATTCCAAATATGATTCTTCGCTGATCATGAAGATGCGAATTATCGTAACAGATGATCATGGCCGTGGTAAAAGGGAATTAAATCAACTCCAGACATCCCGCGATAGTATCAATCAACTTAAAATTACCTCTATTCTTAAATCTCTCGGTAAGTATCCGGGCAGATCATCCGTGGGTCAACTCCAGGAGGTTGCATGGCTTGTCATTCAGCACGCCCCGTCAGACTATCAAAAAAAATATTTACCATTTATAGAAAAGGCTGTTCAGTCGAAGGACCTGGATCCAAAATACCTGGCCTATACGATTGATAGAATTAATATGGGAAATAATGTTCCTCAGATTTATGGGACTCAATATTTGCAGGAAAACAATATTAATGTTTTATATCCAGTCAAAGATTTGCAAAATGTGGATGCTTTAAGAAAATCCGTAGGATTAGGACCTTTGAAAAAATATTTGGAAGAGATTAAAATTGTATTGAAACAATAAAGCCCTTAATGCAACGCAGCCCTAAACGGAATTTCATTAATAATATCAGCTTCTTTCTCCACCCACCATTTCAATCGCGTATACACTTTTTCTTCAGGAAAATAATGCAAAGCCATTTTTACATAAATGTGTCCATGTTTCGCTTCGGATATCCACAACATTTTATAAAACTTGTGCAGCTCATCATCTTCCATGTAGTCTGCAACAATTTTAAAACGTTCAGCTCCACGGGTCTCGACAACTGAAGCAATTAGCAGCCGGTCGAGGAAACGTTCTTCTAGTCCATCATGCTGCGCTTTCATCAATCCTTTGATGTATAAGTCCTCGTGGATGGAATGAGCTAACTGAATTCCTCTCGATTGCATGATCTTATAGACTTGCTGAAAGTGTTCCAGTTCTTCAACAGCGGTTTCTATTAGTTCCGGAATGATTTCAATCCTGTTGGGATATTTGGCCACAAGGCTCATAGCTGTGGCTGAAGCTTTGCGTTCGCAATCCGCATGATCCTGCAGGAATGCATTGAAGTCATTCAATACAGCTTCGATCCAGCCGGGTGGACTGGGAGCTCCGATATCCAGATTTAGCTTCAAGAAAGGCCTGATTAACTATAAACCAGGTATAAGACCAAAATAAGGAGGAGAGTGATGATGCCCAGGACGATAAAAAACTTCTTTTGGTCATGGCGATCACGCACTTGCCTTTTCATACGGGTTTTCGAGACAGTCATTTGGTTCTGTGGTTTATAAAAGCCTAAGATACTAATTGATGATTTGATTCCAATACCTTATAAAAGTAAAAAGAAGGTGAACAGGTGAAACCAATGGTTACTTTTACACATGATGTACCCCACGATGTCCTTATACGAGATGCACATATGGGACCATGTCATGGCGGTCATTATCTGTGTTTTCGCCCCGATCATGGCATTTACTGCCAGAAAAATCTCAACAGAAGAGATAAAATTGTTGCCTCAGGACAAAATCCGTCTTTACCACAGTAATGGTTTATTGCTTATTGTTTTTGGATTAATCGTCGTAACCACCTGGCGATTACCCGGACGCACACTGGCAGGACTTGGATTAGACTGGCCTGTCTGGAATTTGTATGTTTTCCTTTTCCTTCTCGTCGTCGGCCTCTTTTATTTTTTTGATATCTTTTTTCAATATGGCAGCCGCAGATGGCGTGAAAGAACTTACCAGGAAAGGCATAAAGTTTTTTCATTTGTACCTGCAGATACAAATGAAATGCTCCATTTCACTTTCCTGGCTTTTGCAGCTGGAATAGGAGAGGAGATTATTTTCAGAGGATACCTGATCCATTACATTACCTATTGGACGGATAATTCCTTCACAGGTATTACGGTAGCATGTTTTTTCTCATCAGCCCTGTTTGCATTTTTGCATGGATACCAGGGTGTGAAATCCATGTTCAAAATATTTTTCCTTGCACTCATGTTCTGTGGCATATTTGTGTATAGTCAATCTTTGTGGCTCGTCATTATCGTACATGCATTGATTGATGTGTTCAGCGGACTGATTGGAATTTATCTGATAAAGGAATTGGGTAAAGAACCTGAAGGAGGAGAAGGCTGAGGGTTGTAATAAGTAATCAGTATTCAGTATTCAGTAATCGGTTATCAGTATTTTGAAAAAAGGCGAAGGCGAAGGCTGAGGCGAAGTCAATATTCTGTATTCAGTAATCAGTGTTCAGTAAAAAAAATTATGCCTTATTAACTAAATTGCTGAAGAAAAATTATCCTAATTCGCTGGGCACTTTAGTATTAAAAATGGTCACTCGATCACTGATTACGGATTACTGAATACTATATACTGATCAACGCATGCTGGCATAAAACTGCACCACCTGCTCGTCGACCATAATATCCCTGGGCGTTAAAGGTTTTTTGAGAAATACCCCATCAAGTCTTTTGCAACGGCTGAGTGCAACATAAGTCTGACCGTGTTCGAATGCGCCCCTGCCTAAATCAATAGCTACACGGTCATATGTTTTTCCCTGGCTTTTATGGATGGTAACAGCCCATGCCAACCGAATTGGATATTGTGTAAATGTGCCTGTGACTTCGGATTGAATTGGATTACCCTGATCTTCTGAGTATTTATATCGTTGCAACTCCCATGTCATCTTTGGGAGATCTAAGTTTTTAGTATTTCCATCTTCAAGTTTGAATTGAACTACAATATTATCCTGATTAAGATCAACAATAGTGGCAAGACTCCCATTGACAAATCTTTTCTCGGGATCATTTCTCACGAGGATCACCTGGGCATGCTTCTTTAGCTCAAGCCTGTAATCCGTAGGATATAATTTAGGGTTAAAATCTCCTTTCACATCAGCTTCAAAAAATACAGACGGTTCATCGATCCCTGAGAGGCGCTGTACGTTGATTTGATTTGCCAGTGCATTGATGCTGCATAAAGTCAGATAAGGTTCTTCGATGGGTTCATCAGGGAGATATCTTTCATTGAGACTATCTAGATCATCATAATCAAATTGAAGTGTGCGGATCGCATCCAGCAACCGGATAAAATGTCTTTCATTCTGACGGTATACTTTCGTCAATTCTATTTTTTCTAAAGTTGCTTTAGATTGAAATACGTTGGCTGAAAAAAAATAAGGATTCGGATAAATCGTGCTGAAGTATTGTTTTTCTTCCTGGCTGGATACTACCGGTGGCAATTGAAATAAATCTCCAAATAAGATCATCTGCACTCCTCCGAATGGTTCCATGTTTTTGCGATGCATCCGGAGTGACATATCAATTGCATCCATCACATCCGCCCTGACCATGGATATTTCATCGATGATGATAACTTCTACTGCCTTTAATAAATTTTCCAGCCGGCGGATAATATGCAATTCTTTTGCTACAAGTAATTTAGGCGGGAATTGAAAAAAGGAATGGATAGTCTGGCCCTGCACATTCAATGCAGAAATACCTGTGGATGAAAGTACCACTACTTTTTTTTGTGTTGTTTTCCTGAATAGTTGTAGCAAGGTTGATTTACCTGTACCTGCTTTACCGGTGATAAAATAATGATGTTGGTTATTCTCCAGTTCATTCAGAATGTCCTGGAAGGTATGGTCCAACACCAAAGGTTCTTTCATACTTTTTCCTTGACGAGAAGCACATACACCGGGAAGTGATCACTGTAACCGCCGACATATACACCATCGGCGTATGTCCTCAACGGGTATCCTTTGTAGGCACCGGATTTTTGTGTCATATAGGAAGGATTATACACACCTGCTTTGTAAAACCTGAATCCATTTGGATCATTTGTGAGCTGGCTGCTGATGATAATCTGATCAAATAAGCTCCACGCATCTTTATAGGCAGTTGTGCCAAGACCTTTGCGATAAAAATCTTCCATAGGATTATACATCTCTTTTATATTCAGTTTATCCTTTATACGGCCCGTTCTCAGATATTTATGTACGCTGTCATTGATGGGGTCATCATTAAGGTCACCCATTACAGCGGCTTTTTCGACATGCACATTTTGAGCGAGGCTATCCAGGACACGCCGGTTGATCATGGCAGCTTTATTACGCAGGTGAGCAGTAGTTTGTTCACCTCCCCGACGTGAAGGCCAGTGATTGACAGTGATCACAATTTTCTCTCCATTGAGGCGGCCGATGGCGAAAAGTATATCTCGTGAATACTTGATAGTATCTCCCGGATCATTTGTTTGCAAAGGGACAAAAAATACAGTATCCGGAGTGAAATATTTGGGTTGATATAATAAGCCAACATCGACACCACGGCCATCCTGCGAATCCTGGTGTAAAATTTTATATCCTCGTTTTGCAATGGCCGGCTGTTTTACTAAATCTTCAAGCACAGACCGGTTTTCAATTTCGGAAACGCCCAGGATAGCTGCTCCATCAGGTGTGTATTCTGTAGCTACTTCACTTATCACCCTTGACAAATGTGAAAGCTTATCATAGTAAACAAAGGAATTATAAAGATTCGGGCCATTCGGAGTGAATTCAAGGTCATCCGTGTCAGGGCTATCAAGTGTATCGAAGAGGTTTTCAACGTTATAAAAGGCGATGCAGGCTATATTGAATTCCTTTTGGGCAGACAGCGACATGGAGCCAATGCAGGCAAGGAGAAACAGAAAAATGTATTTCATACTGCGAAGATTGAGGAAATATCTGGCTTCGCGGACAGGCTAAAGGAAATTAACCAAATGTTATCCTTTTAATAAACTCCGGTTAAAATGCATCCTTCGATGTACAAGCAGTACATCTAATCATCATCTTAATGGTGCCAAAACACAAATCCTGACTTTATGAAACTTAGTCGCTCCTTTATTTTAGTACCAGTCCTAATTCTTTTCGTTTTTTCCGGCTATGCATCACCATCTCATAGCCCAGTCAATTCTGAAGATCATCCCGGTGTCATTCAACAATCCATAACCCTGGATCGGGAGCAACTTGAATCGCAGCTGGGCAGAAAATTAAAATTTAAAGAACGTATTGGTCTTTGGATAATAAAATCAAAAATAAAGCATGCAGAAAAGAAAGGGAAATCAATACATATTGAAGGATATCAACCGATAACAGACGGATTTGCGATCGCCAGTTTGGTCATTGGAATTGTGAGCCTCTTGACTCTCAATATTCTTCTCGGAATATTGGCTATAATTTTCGCCGGGATCAGTTTGGGTAAGATCAGGAGGTTTGACGGATTATATAAAGGCCAGGGTTTAGCTACAGCGGGACTGGTATGCGGAATAGTGGCAGTGACTTTGGTTTTACTGGTTGTTGTGCTGGCTCTTGCATTTTACTTCGTATAGATGTCAGGATTAAAACTATTATTCTGTCCATTCATTCAACACTTCATAGACTTTGTGAACAGGTAAGCCCATAACATTTGCATATGATCCTTCGATGCGTGATACTTTAGTCCATCCGATCCAATCCTGGATTCCATAAGATCCTGCTTTATCTAACGGAAGAAAATGATCAATATAATATTCAATCTCTTCTGATGACATAGGCTCGATCCACACTTCAGTGAATTCAGAGAATGCAATTCCTTTATGGTGATTGCAAATAAACACTCCTGTGACAACGGTATGATGATGTCCGGACAGCATCTTTGTCATTTCAATCGCATGCGCTTTAGATTCAGGCTTGCCGAAGATTTGACCATCCTTTATGACTACGCTATCTGCAGCCAGGATTAGATGCTCAGGTTGTATCAGCGGTAGGGCTGCCTCTGCTTTTTTTCTCGCAAGAAATTCAGGTACTAGTTCCGATTTCATATCATCCGGATAATTTTCTTCCACATCCACATCGATCAATTTGAAATCAATGCCCGCTGCCCTGAGGAGGTCCTGGCGACGGGGTGATTTGGATGCAAGCAGGAGTGGAGGATGAGTTAGCACCATGGTTTTAGTATTCTTAAGAATAAGCTTTAGATTTTGCAATGATCTCTTCAACAATTTCCGGATTAAATAAAGTTGAAATGTCACCCAGGTTTGAAATATCACCTTCGGCTATTTTACGCAATATCCGGCGCATGATTTTACCTGATCTGGTTTTGGGAAGTCCACTGACGACCATGATGATATCCGTTTTTACAATAGGTCCTATATGAATGACAAGCGTGGCATTAATTTCTTTTTGAAAAACAATTTGATCCGGTATGGTTTCTTTAGCAATGATAAATGCATATAGTCCCTGGCCTTTCACCGGATGTGGAAATCCTACAACTGCGCTCTCTACAACAAGTGAATGTTCATTTATCGCATTTTCAACTTCTGCTGTTCCAATCCGGTGACCACTTACATTGATGACATCATCTATGCGCCCGATGATTCTGTATCGTCCATTCTCATCTCGTCTAGCACCATCACCGGTAAAATAATATTGCGGAAAAACATTAAAATAAGTCTCCCTGCATCGTCCGTGATCACCATATAGGCTTCTGAGTATGGAAGGCCAAGGAAATTTAATGCACAGAATCCCTTCTACGTCATTGCCTTCTATTACTACTCCTTCTGTATTGAGCAGCACAGGTTGAACTCCGGGTAGAGGATATGATGCGTAGCAAGGTTTCATGTCTGTGATTCCGGCGATTGGGCTGATTAATATGCCTCCTGTTTCAGTTTGCCACCATGTGTCTACAATAGGGATCTTCCCTTTTCCGATGCGATCATGATACCAATGCCACGCTTCTTCATTAATCGGTTCTCCGACTGTTCCAAGAACACGCAATGAAGACAGATCATGACCGACAGTATAAGCATCGCCTGCAGCCATCAAAGATCTGATCGCAGTTGGTGCTGTGTAAAATATATTGACTTTATGTTTTTCACAGATCTGCCAGAATCGCGACGGATCAGGATAAGACGGAATGCCCTCAAATATCATAGTAGTTGCACCAGATAGTAACGGACCATAAATAATATAGCTATGTCCTGTGATCCAACCAATATCGGCGGTACACCAATAAATATCACCTTCGTTATATTGAAACACATTCAGAAAAGAATAACTGACATACACCATATAGCCACCGGTAGTGTGCAATACTCCTTTCGGTTTTCCGGTCGAGCCTGAAGTATAGAGGATGAATAATGGATCTTCACTATCCATCATCACAGGTTCGCATCTATCAGATTGTCCCTGGATTATTTCATGCCACCATAGATCACGATGGTTGATCCATGAAACTCCTCCTCCGGTGTGACTTAATACAATTACTTTTTCCACGCTGTCACAACCCATTGCGAGGGCTTCATCCACTATCATTTTGACAGGGGTTGTTTTTGGGCCTCTCGAATTATGATCAGCACAAATGATGACTTTACAGGAGGCATCCTTTATTCTGTCCGCAAGAGAATTAGCTGAAAATCCGGCAAAAACAACGCTATGTATCGCACCTAACCTGGCACATGCTAAAATTCCAATCATCAATTCAGGGACCATCGGCATATAAAAACAAACCCGGTCACCTTTGATCACTCCGATGGTCTTTAATGCATTAGCAAAAAGACAAACCTCATCATGTAATTGACGATAGGTAAATTTCTTTCCTTCACTTCCGGGTTCATTGGCTTCCCAGATCAGGGCTGTTTGATTTCCCCGTGAGGCAAGATGACGATCGAGACAATTGACAGTGATATTCAGTTTACCTCCGATAAACCATTTTGTTTCTCCTTTATAAAAATCCCATTCAAGTATTTTGTGCCAGCGTTCCATCCATGTGAATTCGCCTGCTTGTTCCTCCCAAAAATTTTCAGGATCCTCAACACTTGCCGTGTAGGCTTTATAATAATCGTCTATATTTTTTATACGAGAGGACATGTTCACGTTTGAGACTTCAGAATATTTAATGAAACAATAATAATGCTGTTCCGAATACCATCACTAATTTAATGACATTTGATGCGTAATGATAATAGGTATTATGTTTTGCCCACCATACTAATGCCATCGAAGCTACTGTAGATCCCTGCAAAACGTTCAGGACTAATTTGATCCAATGATTTGTTTGCGCTATGTCCCAAATGATCAGAGAAGATAATAAAAGTAGGCCGAACAAGATTGCCATATATTTTCCGGCATTCAATCCAAACCTAACGACAAAGGTTTTACACGCTGACCGTTCGTCACCTTCTTTATCCTCTATGTCTTTTACAATTTCCCTGTACCATGTGGAGAGAAATGCAAATGCCATGTAATACCCCAATTCGATCCGTATGTGTTGAGTATGGCGAAGAAAAATATCAGGTAAAGCCACTACACCTACTACTCCTGCACAAAATAATGCTACCCAGATATTCCCAATGATGGGTTTACATTTCAATGAAAAGGAATAATACCACAAGGCGGTGACAGCCAGGGGATAAATAAAAAGATAATTCAACAAACCTAATTTCAAAGCAAGGACCACAGAAAGTATAGCACCAAACCCGGTGAGAAAGAAATAAATCAATTTTACTTTTGATAATGGCCAGTGTTTTCCTGCAATTACGTGATCAGGTTTGTTGATCCTGTCAATATCCATATCATAATAATCATTGATCACATATCCACCCGCACCCAGTATAATGGTGATCAATGTCAGCAAGACAAATAGTGGCAGGGTGAGAAACGAATCTCCTTTATCCATCAGCCTGGAATAGACCAGGAATTGAATGCCCGCAAGCATCAGCAGATTCGGCCATCGAACTATGAGCAGAAGATTTTTTATCATAAGATTCGAGCCGAATATATGTCGTTTCCTCAGGTTTGCTATATTTATGCATCCCCTCACGATAACAGATGCCTTTTCAGTAGTTTTTGGAAAAAGACTTTGAATAGCCTATATTTAGAAAGATTATGGAAGAATCTACACAGCAGCAGCCGGAAACACGCGCTTATAAGTTCAAAGAGCTCAAGGTCTATGCGTCGACAGAATGGCTTGCCGACAACAAGAAAAAGTACAGGCAGGTGTATGATCGCCTTGAGGCTTCCTATGTTTATGCGGAGCTTTCTTTTTTCAATAAGCATTTTGATGTGGAAAGCTGGGACGTTGAGGTGACATTGCGTTGCTTATCTATGAAGAGGGCGGGCAAAGAATTGTGCCGGCTTCAAATTCGCCGGAATGTCAGTAAATATGATAGCATAGTTTATATACGCGAAGGATGGGGTAATAAGAAGGAGGGTTCCTTCTGGAAAAAAGGAGCATACTGTTGGGAAGCTTTTATCGATAATGAAAAAGTAGGATCAAAATATTTTTATGTCGAGGAAAGCGATACGAGCTTCAATGGATTACCACGTTACCTTTCGCTTCAATCTCTTCGGCTATATGAAGGCCAGTATGATGATGTAGGTGAAGATGACCGCCATTATTATATAGCGTTCAGCAGTGCTGAGACTCGTTACATTTATTCAGAAGTGGTTTTTCAAAATTTGCAAACACAGGATGCATGGCAGTGTGAATTATTTACGAAGTTTTACAATGAGGCGCGTGAGCTCAAAGGTCAGGTCACAAGATTGCAGACTATCAAGAAAGGAGATGAAAAAGTGAAAGTAACAGCAGGATGGGGTTCTAATGTGAAAGGATCCTGGAGAAAAGGAAAATATACTGCTGAAATTGTATTCATGGACAGGTTGGTGGCTGTTGTCCCATTTGAAGTAGGAGAAGATTTCAAGGAAGGCAATAGCCAGGTATTGTTGCCCGACTATCGTCCTGCAAAATTCACTACTGAAGACACGGCAGTTCAAAGCCTTGAAGAAGTCATGGTGGACCTGAATGCCATGATCGGATTGCAGGAAATTAAAAAGCAGGTGTACGAACATGCACAGTATCTCCAGTTTCTCCAGTTACGCAAGGAAAATGGATTTGCTGAAAGACAGGACATCAATATCCATTCAGTATTCGTAGGAAATCCAGGAACAGGTAAAACTACTGTTGCCAGCATGATGGGTAAGCTTTACAAGAACATGGGCCTGCTTACGAAAGGACATGTTCACCAGGTGGATAGAGTAGACCTGGTAGGTGAATATATAGGTCAGACTGCACCCAAGACAAAGGATGCTATTGAGAAAGCGAGAGGTGGTGTGCTCTTTATTGACGAAGCATACAGCCTGGCAAGAGCAAATGACGATACTAAAGATTTTGGCAGGGAGGTCATTGAGATATTAGTGAAAGAAATGTCGAATGGACAAGGAGATATGGCTGTGATCGTGGCTGGTTACCCTAAGGAAATGAAATATTTTCTGGATTCCAATCCGGGTTTGAAATCAAGATTTAAGATTCATTATCATTTTACCGATTACCTGCCCCAGGATCTTTCTGAGATTGGCATGTATGCCTGCAAGGACAAAGAAGTAGTGCTGTCACATGATGCGAAAAAGCTGGTCGATGAAATGATCATTGAAGCATACCGCAACAGGGACCGTACATTTGGCAATGCACGTTTTGTCAATGACCTTATCGAAAAAGCAAAAGTATCGCTAGGTCTAAGAGTGATGAATTCCTCGTATGCTCTTGATCCTACGAGGGATGATTTGTCGATTATCACTGCAGCCGATATCGAGCATATCAAGCTTTTAAATACTGCTGACAATCCTACAATTCCAGTGGATGAAAAATTACTCACACTTGCGCTTGCAGATCTGAATGCGCTTACCGGTTTGGATGGAGTGAAAAAGCAAATTGAAGAAATGGTGGACATCGTGCGATATCACCAGGTGACCGGTCGAAGTGTGTTGAATAAATTTTACATGCATACCGTGTTTATTGGAAATCCCGGTACAGGCAAAACAACTGTTGCAAGAATTCTGACCCGGATATATAAAGCGCTTGGTATTCTTGAAAGGGGTCACATGGTGGAAACAGACCGGCAGGGTTTGGTTGCAGGATATGTAGGGCAAACTGCATTGAAGACAGCGGAAAAAATAGAGGAAGCGATGGGTGGAGTTTTGTTCATTGATGAAGCCTATGCATTATCTAACGCACCGGGAAATGCTCATGATTTTGGAAACGAAGTCATCCAGACAATACTCAAACGCATGGAAGATAAGCGGGGACAGTTTTTTGTTTTTGCTGCCGGTTATCCTGAGAATATGGAAGCGTTTCTAAAAGCAAATCCGGGCTTAAGCTCGCGTTTTGATAAAATCCTGCGGTTCGAAGACTACAGTCCTGCAGAATTGAATGAAATAGCGATGAGCATGATCACAGGGCAGGAAATGCGCATTTCACCAAAAGCACTTGAGCACCTGACCAGCTATTTCAAATTCCTGTACGATTACAGGGATAAATATTTTGGAAATGCGCGCAGCATCAGGCAAATCGTGCAGGATGTGATCAAAAATCAGAACCTGAGGCTAGCGAAAACAAATGCAGATGCCAAGAGTCAGACAAACCTGATCACGTTTGAAGATGTCAAAGATTTTGCACGGGATAAAAACTTGCTCGGCTTCCAGAGACAAACGATAGGGTATAGGAAAAATAGTTAAACAGGCCTTCCCTTAATCATCTACCTTTAGGGTATGAGCAGCATGATCGGCAGCACTTTCAACCTGACATGTCCCAGGTGCAGAAAAGGGAAATTGTTTTCATCCCCATTCAATATTAAAAAGCCTTTACAAATGCAAAAGCGCTGCAATGTATGCAGTCAGCATTTCGAACCGGAAACAGGGTTTTACTATGGGGCGATGTTCATTTCATATCTGTTAATAGCCCTGATAAGCTTCATCGTCGTATGCTTCAATATTTTTGTGCTGGGGATACAGGTAGAAATATCTTTTGGTATATTACTGATCATCCTGGCAATGATCTATTTCTGGAATCTTCGCTTCTGCAGGTCTCTATGGATACATCTCGTGATCAAGTACGATCCTTCTTACATCAAAATCAATGATGAGTCAAAGTAATGCATAGTAAAAATTAAAAGAAAAGAGTTGTCCGTAGTTTCAAACTACACACAACTTTTTTCTTTTAAATTTTATTTGCCTTTTGCCTATTGTTTATAGCTCTTAGTCCCTGCTCCTTGCCCCCTGCACCCTGCTTATTTCACGCCCACAAAGCCATATCTAATTGTTTTCTGAATTTCAATGTCAGTGGATGTTTTGAACCTAGCAGGTTAAATATGCCAATGGCTGCTTTAGCTAATGTGCCTCCATCTGCTTTATTATCTTTTTGAAGGACTTCAATCATCTTCTGTAAAGCAGCTTCGATGTCTGATGATTTGAGCAGTTCACGGATGTTTATTATTTTTTCATCACTTGAAGATGCAATCAGGAAATTTCCGAGATCACGTATGTGATTGGATTTGTCAAAAAAAGGACTTCCCAATTTGATGTTCGATACGAGCTCTATTGCACGTGCTGGATTATCCCACAGATATATCTGGCCAAGCACGAATGCGATTTCCTGGCTATCAGGATGCTGAGAAAGCAGGTTTTCAAGATCTTCTACACCAGGCTGTTCATTATGTTCAAGGAATTGATCAAGTGCGATCAGCCCCTTCCCGGGCAGTACTTTTTTAAGCCAATCCAAAATCATCTGCCTGGACAATGCACCTAAAAATTCCTGAAGCACTTCACCTCTGTAGAATATCTTGACATTCGGAATGCTGGCGATATTATATTTCCGGGCGAGGTCTTCCTCATCTTCAGTGTTGATTTTGACAAGTTCCCAGAAGTCTTTTTGTTCTTCAGCGATCTTTTCAAGGATCGGGGTTAATGTCCTGCAGGGTCCACACCATGGTGCCCAAAAGTCAACAAGGACAGGAGTGTGAAAGCTTTTTTCGATAACTTCTTTTTGAAAGTCCATCCGGGTATTCATTTTATTTAATGATATAAAAATGTCTTGGGGTTCAATATTGAATGTATTCACTTCTTATTATAGAGGAAGAATAAAATTTTCCAGTTTGATTGATTTACTTAGTGCCCGAATGAAAACACGGAGATCTGTATTTATGTTGCTTTCTTTTTGCCTGGTATTGATATCATGCAATACCTCAAAGCAAACCATCCAGGCACAGGAAAACTCTCTGCAAAAGGTATGGGCCAAACTGGACCTCTTTTCAAAGCATCATACAGGATTATCCATTTATGACCTGGAAAAAGGAAGCTGGGTGTTCAATTACAGGGATGACAATTATTTTGTACCGGCCTCCTGCACCAAGATCCTGACGATGTATGCCACTTTGCGGTACATGGATGAGCAGATCCCTGCTGCATATTACAAGTATAAGGGAGACACGATTTTAGTTTGGGGAGGTGGTGATCCGGGAACATTTTACCCTGACATAAATGAACAATCCCCGTTCATCGATTTCCTCAAATCCACTGAGAAATCCATTTTGTTTTCTAATGCTCAATTTAATACCACACGTTATGGTAAGGGGTGGGCATGGGATGATTTCCCCTTCAGCTATCAATGCGAAAGGACTGCATTTCCAATCTATGGTAACAGACTTTGGGTAGACAGGAATTATGATACGATCTCAATAACACCAAAATATTTCAACCAGGTGATCAGTGTGAAACCTGATACGTCCGAAAGTAAAGGCAGAAACGACTGGGGCAATATGTATTTCTACAATTTTGATTCTCTCATCCCGGAAGCTCATGTCACCATTCCTATTTCTTTTTTTGAAAATGATACAAAGCTGATCTGGTCAGAAGCGCTTGGAAAAAACATTCTTTGGAATGACCTTCCACTTATAGGAAATGCTCTCCAGGTAAAAGGCTCTTCAAGGGATTCGCTTATAAAATTAATGATGCAGGAAAGTGACAATTTCGTTTCTGAACAATTACTCCTTGCCTGTTCCATGGATCAGTTGCGTCACATGAGTGAACATGATATTATCGATAAGTTGTTAACAGGGCCTATGAAAGATATACCGGATACTATCCGATGGGTGGATGGATCAGGATTGTCAAGATATAACCTGATGACACCAAGATCACTTATCTGGGTGATGCGACAGATTATAAAGCAGAAAGGATTGAGTTATGTTAAGTCAATGTTCCCTGCAGCAGGACAATCGGGTACCCTCAAAGCAGATTATGCAGGCAAAAATGGCCAACCCTATATTTTTGCAAAATCAGGCACGCTTCGCAATACATATTGCCTGACAGGCATACTGGTTCCAAAATCAGGACACGTCTTGATTTTTTCATGGATGAACAATGATTTTTACGGAGATAATACCAGCCTGAAGTTGTCAATGGAACATTTATTTACTTTCCTCCGGGATAATTATTAGCATTGCGCCCACATGACAAGCAGTATTTCTCCTGATATCCTTATTTCGTTGGCTCAGAGTTATGGATTGCCACTATTTGTGTATGACACGCATGTCATTGACAGGCAAATCCATACCCTCCGCAAAGTATTTGATGTTCCTCATCTTGAAATCAGGTATGCAAGTAAAGCTCAAAACACGACTTCGATACTGCGACACATTTACAATCAGGGTTGTGGTATTGATACAGTTTCTCCCGGTGAGATTACCATGGCATTGAAAGCAGGTATACCGCCATCGGTTATAAGCTTTACACCCAGCGGAGTGATCACGGATGAATATGCATTTGCTATTGAACGTGGTGTTCATGTGCATGCTGATCAGCCTCATATTCTGGAATGGCTGGATCAGCATTATCCGGGTACTGCCATTACACTCAGATTCAATCCGGGAGTTCGTGCAGGGGGTCATGCAAAATTGCAGGTTGGGGCAGAAGGATCAAAATTTGGCATTCTTGCAGAACAAGTAAAAGAAATTGTTGCTCTGACAAAAAGACTGTCATTAAAGATAACGGGCGTACATATGCACCTTGGATCGGATATCAGTGATTCCGGTAGTTTTGATGAAGCATACGAATATCTGCTGTCGATTGCACAACTCTGGTCTTCAACGCTGGATCATGTTGATCTCGGAGGCGGGTTCAAGATCCCATATCTGCCCGATGATCATGGCATTGACATGGAATCATTTGGTGCTCGGGTAAGTGAACGATTTAAAAGATTTTGTTCAGACATTGGAAAAGATGTAACACTTGTTTTTGAGCCGGGGAAATTTTTACTTAGTGAAGCCGGGTATTTATTGATGGAAGTCACCAGTGTAAGAAATGCAGGAAACGTACCGATGGTATATGTTCAGTCGGGATTTAATCATTTTCTTCGACCTATGAGTTATGGAGCATATCATCACCTGCTCAATATTTCTAATCCTTCCGGGGAGAATCAATTCTATGATGTGGTAGGTTATTTGTGCGAGACAGATACGTTCGCATTGAACCGACCTATAAATGAAATCAGAAAAGGAGATGTTTTGTGCCTGATGAATGCAGGTGCATATGGATACTCCATGTCGTCAAATTACAATGGCCGTCCTCGTCCAGCAGAAGTAATGTTTAAAGACGGACAAGCAACTTTGATCCGTCGTGCGGAAACGATTGATGATTTGTTGAGAACGGATCTCGGAGTGAGTAGTGAGACGTGAGACGTGAGACGTGAGACGTGAATCGTGAGACGAGAATCGTGAGACGTGAATCGTGAGAATGGAACACAAAGAAAAAAAGTTGTTCGTAGTTTCAAACTACGAACAACTTTTTTTCTTTGTGATTTCGTTATTTGTTATTTGTTATTTGTTATTCGTTATTCGTTATTTCTTTATTCCTAATCCAGGTTCCTGCCGGGGATATAAATATCCATCCACAAGAGTAACAAGACCTGCGAAAGGATCATCTTCAATATCGAGCCAGCTGTCCAGGTCAGCATGACTAAAATTTGGTCTTGCTAAAGCAACATGCAGACCTGCTGCAATTCCAAGACTGCTTTCATCCATGCAACCCATCATGCATCGTACATCTGCAGATCGTGCACTTGAATTGATCTGAAGTGCAGGTGTAATTCCTCCAACCTTCATCAGCTTGACATTCAGAAAATCTACAGCCTGCCTGCTTGTCAACGTAAATGAGTCTGCAAGCTTTTTAAGACTTTCATCAGCCATGATAGGTATGTTACCTTCCTGTCTGAGGAGATGCCATTGTGACGTAAGCTCAGGTGAAGTGGGTTGCTCGATCAGCTCCAGTTTTGCACTTTTTGTATTCCTGATAAAATGCGCTGATTCGATAAGGCTAAATCCCTGGTTAGCATCAAAGGTGAGCGCAATATCATTTCCGATAAGATCACGCATCAGACCAATGAGGCGAATATCGCGTTCAACATCTTTACCGCCTTTGATCTTGATGGCTTTGATACCCATTTTCACAAGCTTCTTTGCACGTTCCAATGCCGGACCTTCATCCATGATGCCAATCGTTACACTGGTGATGATCTTTTCTTTATAACCACCCAGGAATTTATACAGGGGAACACCAGCCCTTTGCGCCATGATGTCATACAATGCAATTTCAACCATTGCCAATGCTGAAGATTGTCCCGGAATAGATTCTCTCAATTCTTCATACAGGCGACTGTAATAAAAAGGATCCTCACCTTTCATGCAGGCCTCTATGTGGCTGTGGTATGTTTCAAGAACTGAAGCAGCATCTTCTCCTGTGACCATCATATCAGGTGCAGCCATGCCACTACCTATCAGGCCATCATCTGTTTCAAGGGTGAGAAAAACATTATCACATGCATCGATATTATCCTCGTAAGCGATGGAATATCCTTCTTTCAGAATAAAATGCTGTACCCAACAATTTGATGCTGTTATTTTCATATCCGCTGTGCGTTGTGTTTTTTACTGACTTGTGTATTGGTAGTTCAAAAAATTTGTAAAGCCAGTGGTATTATTTGTGTTTACGGATATAAGGTAGTATGATCTGGATCAATTCATCAGGGCCGCTAAACAATACATCGAATGCAGGCAAGCCTGTTTGTTCGGTAATCAACCGGCAAGCTACAGGAATTTCAGCTGGCGTCATGTCTTCGTGATTGACCGTGATGGCAATGACCTTTTTTCCTGAAATAAATTCGATTGCTTTTATCTGGTGATCAAGTGAATGTAAAGGATAACCCGGGAAGCCATCATATTCCACTCGATTCGGTGCATGCTGCAATATGACATAATCGGGCCTTCCGGCAGCAAGGAGTTCAAAACCTCCGGGATAAGCAGGATTCATTAAGCTGCCCTGTCCTTCAAGAATGATAGCATCGGGTTTTTCATTTTTCCATGCTTCGTGTACAGCATGTTCAATTTCTCCGGACACAAAATCATTGATCAATGAATCCAGCACGAATGAATATTTCGCACCCTGCATCCAGGCAGTCTGACCCGTGCCGATTAATTCAGCTTTATATCCTGATTTCCGCAAACCGTGGACAATGATCCAGGCTGTTGTTCTTTTTCCGATTGCAGAATCTGTTCCGAGGACTGCAAGCTTAAGACAATCTACTTCTTCAATTTTTCCGGAAAAGAAATGAAGATCCTTTCGCTCCGGTGGTTTGCGGATATCTTTTATTCTGACCCCTTTTTCGCGGGCAGTAACAGCAATAGCAGGATCATCAGAGAGAAAATCATGAAGCCCGCTGTCCACATCAAGTCCGAGTTCAACAGCCTGTTTCACAACTTTCCTGGCATCATCCGGAAGGCGTCCGCCATCAGGAGCTAACCCAACAACAAATACATCAGCACCTCCTCTTTTCTTTGCGACTTCCAATGCTTCATTCAAATCTTTAACTACAGGAATGCCTGTCTTGACACCATCCAACACATCACGTGCATCTTTCCCCGCATAATGTGGGTCAATGACAGCAATCACATCATAGCGTTCTGTAAATCGCACAAGGCCATGAGCTGTTTTTCCATTTGGAGTATTAAACGCACCGACACAATAGACAATGGCTTTCATTTTGTTTTATTTTATACTTAGCGTGTATTCTTTTTCCAATAAATGGCCATGAATTATTTCCGACCGGTGATGATTGCAACAAAACGATCGGAATGAAGGGCACTTGACTTATGCATTTCCATGAGAGCGATCAAACCTGCGGTAGATGCAGGAAGGACTTGCAGCCCTTCTTTTTCTCTCAGATTTTTAGCATATCTCAACATTCGTTCATCTGTCACATTGGCGGCATACCCATTACTTTTTTTAATGGCATACAATGCTTCATCCCCGTCAAAACTATGCCAATTAATGAGTGGTTCATTGATTTTTGTTTCTGTGATTTTACTTTCTTCAAGATCGACACAGGTATCATATCCCAACCGGAAGGATTCGACAATAGGATTTTTACGGTATGAAGAGCCTGCTACCATGATTGGGATCCTGCTCGTGCGACCCCTGCGAAACAACGTTACAAATCCCCTGTAAATGCCTGCCAGCATTGTACCATTGCTTACCGGGGCAGCTACGATTTTCGGAGCATCGCGTAACACATCATAGATTTCATAGGCTATCTCAGAATATGCACTGATCTGGAGATTCGCATTTTTACCACCCGGGTTAGCGTCATACCATTTATTTGCCTTCGCCTGGAATTGTGAATGATATACATTGTCTTCATAGCTGCCCGGATAGCGGACCACATCAGCTCCATAAGAAGTCATCTCGCTGATGCGCTCAGTATGGTACGTTTCAGGTATGAAAAGTATACATTTCAATCCGGCCAGGAAAGCAGCTTGTGCCATCGCTGCACCAAAATTTCCACAGGTTGCAATAGTGATGGTATCAAAGTTTCTTCGCAAGGCATCGAGGCATTGTGCAAATGCAATCCTGTCTTTTTGAGTACCACTAGGATTGCCACCTTCAAATTTTAGAAAGAGTTGTTTTAACCCGGTTTCACGTTCTACATTCCGCATCCGGGTCAAGGGTGTATCGCCGATCTCAATGCTCATGATGTCCTCATAACATTCAAGGCGGTCAACGAGAGAATGTGAAGTATCCTTAATAAATTCGGATAAGTCCAAAACTTCCTTTGATAAATGCGTTGTCGAAGGAGCAACGCCACCTCTTAAAGGATCCGTCTGGTACTCGGTATTACTCTTCATCGCGTTTCGTGTTTTTAACTACATGCATTTGAACAGGTCCTCACACCATATTTATTCAACATCCTGTTTGCTATTTCGGACGGTATGAAGTTGTACTGATCCTTTATTATTGCCCGTCAGTATAACATGTTTTCCATCTGCCCTGACCAGGGTTTTTAATTCTCTGACTTCATCCTGCGCCCAGAAACCATGCTCTGTATTTTGTACGAAACGGAACGTTCCGTCAGCATTTTGTAATAATAGTGTACCATTGCCTGAATCCATTTCTCCTGTCTCTGTCTCTGAGTATAAGAAGTTACCGGCCATTAAGATATCTTTCTTTCCATCCTGATTGAAATCTTCTGCCACCATATCAAATACCGGAGCCAACTGAACCTGGTAGGGTAGTGGACGGGACACAAATTTTTTGTTATCGTTTACGAGATAAATCGTTTGGAAAGTATTTACGGTCAATGTTGTACTTCCTTTAAGATCATCTGCAGTGAAAATATCATTGAGGGTAGCAGATGCATATGGTGTATAATGCACAAATTTTTTCTTCAATTTGGGAATCTGCCCAATTAACATATCTTTTCCTGCGTATGGATAAAGTTTATTATTAAAATAAAAAAACAAAACCGGATCAAGCGAGCCATTTCCGTCAAAGTCTTTTGAAACAAGTGTCACAGGGTGCTGTTCGTTTGTGCTAAGCCTGTTATTCAGTCCTATATTTCCCGCAAACAGATCGAGATCTCCGTCATTATCCATATCCGCCAGCGTAACATTCTTCCACCATCCTGTTGTTTTTTCCAATCCAAATGATGCAGTCCGGTCAGTAAATTTATTTTGATCCATGCTGAAAACAGTAATGGGAAGCCATTCACCTGCAAAAACAATTTCCGGATTCTGATCGCCATCCAGGTCTCCCTGCTTGATATCGGTGATCATACCCAGGTTCTCCAATTGAGGAAACACTTCATGGGTTACATCAATAAATTTGCCTTTGTCATTCCTGAGCAAATAACTGTGAGGGTATTCGGGAAATCTTCCGGGCATGCTTCTGCCTGCAATGATGATATCCGCATCTTTGTCCTTGTCATAATCAAACGCAAGAATAGCCCCGGCATTTGTTCTGATGAGCGGAAAATCCAGGATGCGTGAAAAATTACCTTTTCCATCATTTGCATAATATCTGCTCATGTAGTTTGCGTCATTGGCATTGAACGAACTACCTCCGGATATGACGATGAGGTCTTTATCTCCATCACCATCAAAATCTTCCAGGACAGAGCCACAATCTTCGTAGATGGAGTCACGGATAAATACACTATTCGTGCTTTTGGTAAACGTATTGTTTGCATGTTGAAAAAATAATGATTTCGGTTGACCGCTTCCATTTCCAACATAGATATCATCCAGCTTATCTCCATTGACATCTCCTGTGGATAGACAGGGGCCCTCCGCTGAAAGCATATAAGGAATTAATTTTTCTCTTTTAAAATCAACAAAACTATTTTCATGATGCTTCCATCCCGGAATTACTGTTGCATCTGTAAAAAGCAGATCTTTCTTTGGAAAAGGGTATCCTTTATACGTTTCACCGCTCCCGTTCTTCCACTGAATTCTTTGATCCACCGGTACGGATTTTAAAATTTCTCTTGCACCATTTGGCCACTGAAGTATGATCGAATCAATCTTTGTGATTTCATCAAGACCGAATTGCAGGATTGGCTCTGAGCTGGAAAAAAATCCTTTATTCGTCAGAAGCATTTCATGTTGATGTATTCCGCCAGCATACAAATCTACAGAGGTGCCTATTCCATCCGTATTTCCTTTCTTATCCTGCACATCGATCTGCAACCAATGTTTACCTGATATGTCATTTCTGTATATGAATGCAGGATCCCTGACATTATTCACGATAAGATCAAGATCACCGTCCTGATCAAGATCCGCTAATGCAGAGCCGTTGGAGAAGGAGACTTTATCCATTCCTGATTGCTTTGTTGCATTTATAAAAGCCAGCTCTTTATCATTGATGTACAGGTAATTCTGAATTTTCTGTTCAGGTATAAGATTGAGCACTGTATTTATGTCCGGAAAACGACGAGGTGAAACACCACCGGAACGCTCTAAGGAATCAAAGACAAAATTGAGGTAGTCAAAGTTTGTTACATCCCTGCGATATCCATTGGCAATAAAAATATCTTTCCATCCATCATTATCCAGATCTGCTATCAATGCTCCCCAGCTCCAATCTGTCATGGATATACCGGCGTATTGTCCGATTTCGCTGAATGTATTATTCCCGTTATTGAGTTGTAGTACATTTCTTCCCACCTGTCTTCCATATCCGTATTGATTTATCAGGTTATACCTGTCATATTGCATGACATTGATCATGGTTTTGTACCGGATGGGATCTTCAGGTTTCATATCCAGCACCACGATATCGTCCAGGCCATCATTATTGATATCTGCGATATCACTTCCCATCGCGTTCTGACAGGAGTGTTTGAGATATTCAAAATACCGGTCTGTAAATGTTCCGTTTTTATTATTGATATAAATTCTGTCAGGCTCAATGTAATCGTTAGCCACGTAAAGATCCATCCACCCATCCCGGTTAATATCGGATGTAGTCACACTTAAACCAAAAGCTGTTGATTCGAGCCCGGCAGCACGGGTTATTTCCGTAAAATGTCCATTTTCATTCCGGTACAATTTGTTTGATTCAAAAGGAGAAGGGGGTGTGACAATCCTGGAGATGGTGCTATCATCAGCCTGCTTTAACTCTATGTTAGCAGTTTGTGAAAAATCAATTTTATGGCTTAGCAGAAACAAATCAAGATCACCATCACGATCGAAATCAAAGAAGCAGGCGTGATTTGTATTGCTGTTATCATCAAGTCCAATCTTTTTGCTTTGATCCTCGAAGATGGGAATAGCAACCCCATTTTCCATCCGGTTACCCATGTTAATAAATGAATGGTTTGTTTTCTTGCCATCATCTGTTTTACTGGTGCGGCAAACATAGATATCAAGCTTGCCGTCACCGTTGATGTCCGCCATCACCGTACCGGTTTTGAAGCCTTCACCGGCCGCCACCCCTGATTTATCTGTAACATCCAGGAATTTAAGGTTGCCAAGATTCAGGTAGAGCTTGTCGGGAGCAAATGTGGCTGTAAAATAGAGATCGGGCAGGCTATCACCATTGACATCTCCTGCCGCTACTCCACCACCATTGTAGATATATGGATAATTGTAAAAATTATAATTATAGTCCTCTGTAAAATTGTTTGAAAAAGTCACACCGGAATCATCAGGAGAAATCAGTGAAAATCTGGCGTTAACAGGCTGGAGAGGGGTGGAAGCGGCAGGGGTTTCGATTTTCTTTTGACAACTGTGTAACACGCTGATGACGAGCATGATAAAAATCAATTTTGGCATATTCTCTTTTTTTTGACTTAGTTATAATCCAGGTTTTATGTAAAGCGGCCCAAAGATACAATCTGATAACGGCCTCATGACAAAGTCCGGAAGTGTCGAAATTTCCGATCTTAGCCGTTCACAACAAGCAAACCGGCCAATGACTTTTTTCTACCTGCTTAGTATGCCAGATTTTTCCTCAGCCGAAGTCTGGATCAGCCTGATCACCCTTACCTTCTTAGAAATCGTGCTGGGCGTAGACAACATCATATTTATCACCATTACAGCCAATCATCTTTCTGATGAGCAAAAACCAAAAGCCCGGAATCTGGGTCTCATACTGGCTATGGTGTTCAGGATTGCCTTACTCTTTGCTATTACCTCTCTCATTGCTCTTTCCAACCCAATTATTTCAGGTCACGGAAGCTTTTTCTCGTTCGCCCTGAGTGGTCAGTCATTAATACTTTTTGGAGGAGGTATTTTCCTGTTGTACAAAAGTGTAACAGAAATTCATCATAAGCTCGAAGGGCATGGCCCTGAAGCATTGAATGCTAAACCCTCTCTTAAAAGCACGTTAACCAAAGCAGTCATCCAGATCTCCCTCATCAACATCGTGTTTTCATTTGATTCGATCCTCACGGCGGTGGGTCTCACGAATGATATTGTGGTGATGATCATAGCTGTCGTCATCTCAGTGCTCATCATGATGTTATTCGCCGGGCCTGTTGGAAACTTTGTAAATAATCATCCTACGATTCAAATGCTGGGATTGTCTTTCCTGTTGTTGATTGGCTTTATGCTGATGGCAGAGGGAGCTCACCTGGGGCATGTGAAAATAGCTGGAGGAGAAGTAGGAGAAGTACCAAAAGGATACCTCTATTTTGCAATCGCATTTTCGTTGCTTGTAGAAGTGTTGAACATGAGGATACGTAAAAGACGTCAACCTGTACAGCTTCATGGTATAAGTGAGCAGGCTGAATCCGAAGGCGTTTTTAATAAGCAGAACAAAGCGCATTCAAAATGAATTTACACCTCGATCGTAATCTTATTTTCTTTGATATTGAATCCACAGGCCTGAATGTCATCAGGGACAGGATCATCCAGCTTGCGATGATCCGGTATCATAAAGACGGATCTGCACCTGCTGAAAAAAGTTACCTGATCAATCCCGGTATACCCATTTCTGCGGAAGCTATGGCAGTACACGGCATTACTCCCCAGGATGTAGCGAATAAGCCTACTTTCCAGCAGCTGGCCAAAGAAATTTTCGACTTCATCGGTGATGCTGATCTTGCAGGGTACAATTCCAACAGGTTTGATATCCCGGTGCTCATGGAAGAATTTGCCAGAGCGGGATTGGATTTTGATATTGATCATCGCAGGACCATTGATGTCCAACGGATTTTTTATCGCATGGAACCCAGGACACTGTCAGCAGCCTATCAGTTCTATTGTCAGAAGTCTATCGATAATGCACATGATGCAATGGAAGATGTCAGGGCTACCATTGAAGTGCTTGACGGGCAATTAAGAAAATATGATGGAATGGATTTTATTCCTGATGAAGGTGAGACACTCACAGCACCTATCCGGAATGATGTGGTATCATTATCTTCCTTTACCAATGATGTAAATATCCTGGATGCAACCCAACGATTGAAATACGATCACCAGGGAACAGTCGTTTTTAATTTTGGAAAATACATGGGAAGGCCGGCCGCAGAAGTTTTGTACAATGATCAGCAGTATTTTCACTGGATGCTCAATAAAGAATTTTCACATCAGGTAAAAAAAATAATTCAACGCCTTGTCTCAGATTATAAAAAGAATTTGCCTGCATAAGTGTTTTCTCATCTTTTGCTTTATCACTACAGGATTTGTGATTGTCCTGGAAGGCTGCATCACCAGGGTCGAAGGATGTCTCGATGTAGCTGCAGCTAATTTTGATCTGAGTGCAGACCGGTCATGCGAGGACTGCTGTACGTACCCGCTACTTTCAGTCTCATTGTCCCAAAAATGGAATGACCGGAATTTTTCACTTACGGATACGCTATTTGATACGCAGGGAAGGCCCTATCGGATTAGTGATTTGAAATATGTATTGTCTTCCTGGAAGTGGCAGGATACGGATCTGCACTCGTACACAGTGGATAGTGCGGAAATAGCATGCACAAGTGGTATCCTCAGTTACACGCCTGACATCATCATTGTAGATGCAAAACAATCCCAATATACACTTGGAACAATCCGGCAGTCACCTCTCACGGATTCTCTTTCACTGAAATTGGGTTTCGTTGCGGATTTAGATTGCATTGATGCATATGCTGCCGGGATTCCGCCGGTTTTTTCCAACCAAAGTGCTATTTGGGATTCTCTGTCTGCATCCAGGGCGTCAATCCGGTTGGTATTACAAAGAGATACTTCGATGGCCGTATTTGATACGCTGTTTATTCACACTATGAAAGATATCAGCCTGGGGTTGGATCTTGATTTTACGCCCGGTTTTCCGGAGACAATCCGACTTTCTGTTAATTACGCATTATGGTTTTCAAATGTTGATGTGCAGGATCTGAATTCATTTCCAGTATCCATAGAAAACGGGATAAGGGGAAGCTTTTATAAAACACCCTGACCAGATGTGTGATAACATAACTCCTTCAATACTCGTTATTTCTTTGTTATAAACTCATAGAAATGAAGATTTTAGGTTGTCTTCTTATGCTGGTTATTGTAATAGGCATACATGGATGTAAAGGAGATACGGACAAAGAGGGTAGCCTGACACTTCATTTTAAAGGCACTTATAATGGGCAGCCATTAGCCATGTTTTCCACTAAGCCTTTTACTACGCCCCAGCAGCTGCAGTTTACCCACCTCAGCCTGTATGTTTCTGACCTGGTATTGCTAGATCAGGCTAATACGGTGAACCTGAGTGATATCGAATTAGTTGATTTAAGCTTTGATGATGAGAATAGTGCGGATGGTGGATTTGCAATTCGTTTTGATCATTTGCCGCCTAAGGAATATTCAGGTATCAGTTTTGGAATTGGTGTTCCCCCGGATTTGAACGTTAAGAAACCTGAAGATTTTCCTTCCAGCAATCCGCTGAGTAATCCGGTCAACTATTGGCTCACCTGGAATAGCTTCATTTTCATGAAGACTGAAGGCCGGATTGACACAATAGGAAATGGAACTTTTGGAACCGGTTTTGCCTATCATACGGGTACGGATGATCTTTATAGAAATATGCAGAGAACGATACCTCTCTCAATTGAGGAGGGTAAAAACAAGGACCTGGATATTACTATAGATTATCAAAAAGTTCTTGATGGGATTGATATTAAAATCAATCCACAAAATCACAACCCAAAGGACAGCATCCAGATCAGGATGTTAGTTCAGAATCTGGATGATGCATTGAAGCTGATCCAATAGGCTATATCTTTACACAGAATGATTTTTTTTAGAAAGATTCCCGGTACGTATGCTTTGATTTTAATCGTCTGTCTTGGCTTTAGTCAATGCCATGATACGATTGATGTGCCTGGAATCAAAGACATTGACCTGACAAATATTCCTTACACACCGGTTGCTTTTGTTCCGGACATTCCCAATGGATTTCCTGCTTTAGAGCAACCTGCTGATAACCTTATGACACAAGAAGGCATCAGGCTGGGGCGCCGACTCTTTTTTGATCCTATCCTCTCAGTGGATAGTACCATTTCATGTTCATCCTGTCACAAGCCTTCAGAATCATTCACGGACAATTTGCCAATGAGTGAAGGGGTAGCTGGTAAAACTATCCGGAGCTCGATGAATCTGCTCAATGTAGGTCTGGAGTACAACGGATTGTTTTGGGATGGAAGGGCTGCCAGCCTTGAATTGCAAGCCCTGGAGCCAGTTGAGAATCATATTGAGATGGGGGAGACCTGGGAGAATGTAGAGATGAAGCTTAGGCGGCATCCTGAGTATCCTGCTGAATTTCGAAAGGCATTTGGCATTGAAAATTCTTCTTTTATCTCCAGGGACCTTGTGACCAAGGCGATATCTCAGTTTGAGAGAACCATTATTTCCGGAGGAAAAACCCGCTATGACCGTTTTCAGCGGGGGGAGATCTTCCTGACTGAAAGTGAATTCAATGGGTACCTGATGTTTTTCAATACAGATCCTTCTCTACCGGATGCCCAGTGCGGCCATTGCCATGCAGCTCCTTTGTTTGGTACAACAGACTATTTTAATAATGGCTTGCAGGAATCACCTGATCTTGAAGGGTTTGCAGATAAAGGACTGGGGGCTATTACCGGAAAGCTGGGGGACAATGGTAAATTTAAAACACCCACCTTGAGGAATCTTGTCTTTACAGCTCCTTATATGCATGACGGAAGCTTTAAAACCATAGCAGAGGTGATGGAGCATTATACCAGCGGAGGTAAAAACTCACCGAACAAGAGCGCTTTTTTAAATGATCTTCACCTGAGCGAGTCACAAAAAGCAGATGTTATCGCTTTTATTATGACACTTACCGACAGTTCGGTCCTGAATAATCCTGCATTCCAGAACCCATTTTAGATCGGAAGGCAAAATTTCTCTCTTTTTTTCCCTGTTTTAGGACGCTTTTCCCGGATGGATTATTATTAGTTTTTCACAAAATGGCACTGGGTAAGTATGTTATAAAAATTCTAAATATTTATATTCAAGGTATTATATATTATAAAAAATTTTAATGTTATTTTATTATCCGTAACAATTATCCTTTTTTGTACTTGTTCAGGCACCGCATTCTCCTGATTATTGTATCATCAATTGAAAGAAAAAGTTTCTGAACCGATTGAAGTATCGGATTCAAATTTAGATATGTTCATGGGATTATAATTCTGATGGATAGAAGGTTGCCTAAAAAGCAACTTTCTATCCTCTTTTAAAAAGAAAAAACAGAAAATCCTGAGATGATCTAAACACAATAACGGATATGTTCATGGGATTATAATTTGTAGGGCTGGGTTGTTCTGAAGTGAATCACCCAGCTTTTTTATTTTACCTAAGTCGTCCCCATATACCGGAATCCATCAGGTTACCGTTCAGCTTCATCCTGGACTTTCAGGTTCTTAATTTCCAGATAATCTTCAATAGCCTTTTCAATATAAACCTGCGTTTCCAGGTTCATACCCCGTATCAGGGACACCTTTTCTCCTGACTTGAGTATAGTATACAATGCAAAAGCATAATTCGGAACCCCGTTGGAAGTGCTCTGCACGTATTTGGATACATACAACTGATCGATAGTCCTGACAGCAATATCCTTGTTCTTCCAGAGCGGGTGCATCAGGGGCATAGTCCTGATACGTATGCGCTCCCTCGTCACTGAGATAGAGGTGCTGTTCATGTAAATCGTCGCCAGGTGCCAGAGAAGCCCCATCCCGATCAATAAATGCATAGACAGGAATAACATGATTCCCCACTGACCCGAAACAATAACTCCGATGACAACGGGAAGTAAAATAAGATTCCAGACGCTTGCAAAAAGAAGCATAAACCATCGACCACCTTTGGAAGTGGTCTCTTTCCAGCGCAACCGCAGATCAAGCTCTGACCTGAGCTTTAATTCTTCAATACCTTCCGGTATCAGGAGCTCAGGTATGATCGATGCATTTGAGCTGTCAAATGCAAATCCGAATGTATAGCCACAGTGACTGCATTTCGCTTTTGTCTTCTCAACATCTATATCGCTGCCACTCAGGATATGGTTGCAACGGGGGCAGGTAAGAAGATTGAGGCTTTCTTTTTTAAAATCAATCTCCTTGTAAACCTCTTGAGTTTGTCGGGATTGATTTTTTTCTTCATTGACAGGATCCATTTCTGATTACACGGTTTGTAACCGAATATAATTCAAAATCCGATTTTATTGATTTTGAATTTCTCCTCCGACAGGACTATCTTCCATTTGTTCATTATTTTTTTTGCCTGATCGTTCTTTAAAATCTATTTTACCAAAACGATAAGAAAGATTAATGCCGAATGATCGCACCGGGCGCAAGGTCCTGCTGTATTGATAAAAATCAGCTCCTTCAAGCTCTTTTACAAAAACCTGGTTCTCACGGAAAGGCTCTGTGATATTAATGCCTACAGAAAATCTTTTCTTAAAAAATTCTTTTTTGACAGCAAAGCTCATCATCGACCAGTTTGGGGTCTTGCCCTGAACAGTGAATGTAGGTGACCTGAAAAAAGTAAAACCTTCCATCTTCAGTGTCTCGCTGATTGTCCAGGTGATGTTCATCCGTCCATTGTAATCATAACCGGTATTGGTTAGCGTCTGGCCCTCCAGTGAACCTTCTTCTTTCCATGTATTGACATCAAATCCACCACGTAAGGATAGTTTGGAGCCAAGGTTCAATGAACCGAAAACATTTAGCCCCAGAGAAGACCGCTGACCGAAATTGTAATACGTGGATTCAGAAACACCAAGATCATTGATGGTTAAAATGTTTTCGATCAGGTCCTCAGTACGTTTTACGAAAACAGAAGTGTTGATCATATTTCCTTTTATAAAAATTGTTGAGCCAAGTTCAACCTGGTGTACTAACTCAGGTGATAGGGTAGGGTTGCCATAAGAAATATCCCGGTTGTCATTATACTCGATAAAAGGATTGACGTATCGTTGATTCGGTCTTTGGATGCGTTGATTGTAACTGATTTTTAGCTGGTTGAATTGACCGGTTTTTTTCGCCAATGTGAGACTGGGTAAAAGATTGGAATAGGTATTGGAAAACGGGCTTTGAAAAATCTCGAATTTCCCGTTGATTTCAGTCACTTCAAGTCTCAAACCTGAAATCAAACTTATTTTCTTGCCAAATGCGAATGTAGCATTTCCGTAACCTGCATAGATATTCTGGTCATAATGAAATACGTCAGTTTGTTCGGGGTCAGCATTCCATTGACCTAAATCAGGATCAAAGAGATCAAACTCAAAATCACTTACCAGGTTTTTTATTGTCCCTTTTAAGCCCGACTCCAGGGTGATAAATTCATTGAACGGATGGACATAATCAGACTGGGCTGTGATTTCAAGATTATCTCCTTTGTTAACATTGCTTTCCAATATCAAAAGTTGATTCGGAAAATCATATTGTTCATCATAATCGAATTCTGACTTGTTATCATCTTTATCAATCTCCATGCTTATTGTCCATTCCCTGCCTTCTTTTGGAAAACTATGCTTGTAATCCATATCCCATTCAACTCCATTCCGGGCATTCACCCCATCTACAGAGCGCAGGTATGAATCAATCAGGATATTGTCAACATTATAAACGGACTGTACGCGATTATCATTATTACCGGTGAAACCTCTTACATTGATCGAACTGTTGATGCTGTTAAATGCATTGATATTGTATTCTACGCTTCCGTTCATTCTGTATCCTAATCGGGAGGAAGCACTTGTACCATCCTGAGTAAGCTGATTTGATGTTCCATTACCGTTATCATTTCGAAGAAACGTTGTTGCACCTTCCTGAGAAGGATTGTAATTACCCCCTCCGGATACATTGATCCCCAGACGCCCCCGGCCATAATTCAGATTGCCATTTGCCCTGTTCGAACGAGTGCCTGCAGTCAGATCAACAGAACCTGCAAGTCCTTCGATATTTTTTTTGCGCGTGATGATATTGATGATTCCTGCCGTGCCCTCACCATCATACTTCGCGGATGGAGCTGTGATCACCTCTACAGATTTAATCTGGTCAGCCGGCATCATTTTAAGTGCGTCAGCTACATTTGAACTGAACATACCTGATGGTCTACCGTTGATCAGGATCTTTACATTTTCAGAACCACGCATAGAAACATTTCCATCAAAATCAACAGTCAGCATAGGTACCTTGCGCAGTACATCACTTGCATCACCACCTGCACTTGTCACATCGCGCTCTGCATTGTAGACAATCTTGTCCGGCTTGAATTCAATCAGTGCAGCTTCTCCGACTATCTTTATTTCATCCAGTAATTTGCTTTCAGGTGCAAGGATAACCTTGCCTAATTCCGAATCAGGACGTTTGGGCGTCAGCTGGATATTCTCAAGCGTCTTTAGCTTATAACCAATGAAGCTTATCTGAACATTGTATGTACCCAATGGTAATTCACTTATCCGGAAAATGCCTCTTTCATCAGTAATGGAACCGTTGATGACTTTACCGGTTTGGGCATCTAAGATGCCTACTGATGCATAGTCAACCGGATCCTGAGTGATGCTATCCAGGAGCAAGCCTGAGACAGAACCTAAGATCGAGTGGTCATTAGTTTGGGCGCCGGTGGGTCGTTGAGTATTTCCTGAAAAGGGAAGGAATAACAAGATAACAAAGAGGAGTCTGGCCATTGCCACAAAATTAGTGTGTTGATGCATAACTACAATAATGGCATTCAATTGTTTTGATATTAACAAATATTATGTTATTTAAATAAGGAATGTTAATTTTAGCTGAAGAAATGAAAAACCCTTTATTATGAAACACTTACTTACTCTTTTTGTACTCTTCTTTTTGTCGTTTCAATCCAATTTGTACAGTCAGCTACCTGATGGTTCAGTAGCACCTAACTGGACCCTGACGGACATTAATGGCAATTCGCACACACTTTACAATTTACTCGCTCAGGGTAAAATGGTTGTGCTGGAATTCTCAGCTACATGGTGCGGTCCTTGCTGGAATTATATGCAGACGGGAGCCCTTGAAACATTCTGGGAAGAACATGGTCCTAATGGAGACAACTCAGCCCAGGTTTATTATATCGAATCTGACTGGTCTACAGGCATGGCGGATCTCTTAGGTCAAACCCCGGCTTCACAAGGTAACTGGGTAGCCAATATGGATTTTCCAATCATCGATCTGCCTTCCGGTAATCCTACAGCCAATCAATATGGCATCACTTACTATCCTACTTTATATGCAGTCTGTCATGACCACACACTTTATGAGCTGGGCCAGGTTCCGGCCAGTGTATGGGAAGAATTTATTGAAAGCTGTAACATGGAAGCAGAACAGGGAGATATTGAGCCTGCATTGTGTGTAGGAGAAGGCTCAGCTTCGGTGGAGGTATCGGGAGGCCATTTACCATATTCATATCAGTGGAGCAACGGAGCCCATACTCAGACCATTTCAGGTCTCGCAAGCGGCGCATATCAGGTTACCGTCACAGAAGCAAATGGTAAGATTTCCAAGGTTGACTTTTTTGTTCCCGGTGCCACTACTCCTGTTGCAATATCAGGGACAAGCATAGATCCTACCTTATGCTATGGATCTTCAAATGGCAGCATCGAAATAAATGTTCAGGGTGGTACTCCGGGGTATCAATATGACTGGAGTAATGGTTCAAGTTCCCAGGACCTACATAATGTTCCTGCTGATGTTTACACGCTTACGATCACAGACAATAATGGCTGTGAGCTTACACAATCATTTACAATCGATGAACCTGATCTACTAGAGGCAACTGTTGAAGCAACACCTGATAATTGTGACCAGGGTGACGGAACGATTATATTATCTATTGAAGGTGGGGTCGGAAATTATGTAGTGTATTCATCAGAAGGCACAGTATTCGGGCATCAGATATTGGATCTTCCTGCAGGAAATGTTGACGTTGAAGTAAATGATGACAATGGTTGTGTTTGGACAGAGGAAGTTATCATTGGAATCCAAGATGCGCCTGCAGTTGATCTTGTTCAGGGTGCCAATTTAAGTTGCACACAAACTTCAACTTCTATATCAGGATTTCCCTCCGGAGGTTATGGTGATTATAATTTTCATTGGACGACTACAGATGGACATATTATTGGTAATCCTAATCTCTCAGTTGTCAATGTAGATGCAGCCGGAACTTACACACTACTGGTAACAGATATCTTTTCAGGATGTGTTAATTCAGCTGCTGAGTATGTACAATCTAATGTAGTCCTTCCGGTTGTTGATGCGGGCCAGGAAATGCAGGTTACTTGTGAGAATCTTCAGGTCACTGTTGCAGGAAGCGGGGACCCTGTGAATACGATTTCATGGAATACGGCTAATGGCCATATCGTATCCGGAGGAAATACTTACCATCCTGTAGTGAATGCACCGGGAACATACTATATCCAGGTGACCAATCCGGTTACTAATTGTATAAATGAGGACAGCATGGTGGTTGCTAATGGCCTGAATCCTGCTGCTTCTGCATTTCAATATATTTCAAGCGGACTTACCATTAATGCTACTGATATTTCAACTGGAAGCAATGTTTCAGGCTGGACCTGGACATTCGGGGATGGAGGTACTTCAACAGAAGCAAATGTAGTCCATACGTATACAGCTCCCGGGACCTATGAAGTATGTCTTTCGGTTCAAAATGGCTGTGGTGTCAACCAGGCTTGCCAATCCGTAGCTGTGACATCAACCGGAAGCGTTATTCTTGTGGACGCCGCTGTTACTGACGTTGTATGTTTTGGAGAATCCACAGGAAGCATCACACTGAATGTCAACGGTGGTTCAGGCGTTTATACATACACATGGACAGGTCCTGATACAACATTTACCACATCGTCCATCCAGGATATTCCTGCCGGCGAGTATCAACTGGTGATAACAGATGACCAGGGTAATATTTTTATCAATGGTTATACAGTTAATCAACCCACACAAGTTGTATTGGAATCTTCCACAGTCGTTGATAATCTCTGTTTTGGACAATCTAATGGATCCATCAGTATTGTCATCACAGGTGGAGTAGCTCCATATCTGTATTCCTGGAATGGCGCACCTCCGCAAGCCGATAATTTCCTGAATCAGCTACCAGGCGGGGCTGTACAGGCTGAAGTAACTGATGCCAATGGTTGCAAGCTCCTTGCGGGTACCTATGCCATATTCGAACCTGATCAATTAATTCCACAATCCCAGATTACAAATGAAGTTTGTCATGGTGATGCGAATGGCTCAATCTCGTTATCTGTTACGGGTGGGGTGGCTCCTTATGCTTACCTATGGAATTTTAATGGAAGCACAGATCCGTTGATCTCAGGATTGCCAGCGGGTATTTATCCGAACTCAATCACCGATGCAAATGGATGTAATATTGTCTATGACGCTATAGTCACTGAACCAGCAGCAATCGAACCGGAAACAATTCTCGTGACAAATGCTTCTGGTCCTGATCAACATGATGGCAGCATTACTATAGAGCCAACCGGAGGAACTGCACCTTATCAGGTAGCCTGGAATAATGGTGCTACAGGGACATCCATTAATGGACTGGCACCAGGCTCCTATACGTATGTCATTACGGATGTGAATGGATGTAAATCAGAAGCTTCCGATCCGATCCTCGTGAATTTCTCCACAGGTATTTCAGAAGTTGTATGGCCTGAGTATGTAACGATAACTCCTAATCCTACAAAAGGAGATGCGATCATAAAATGGTCATCAATGCCTTCCCTGAATGCCACACTTTCTATTCTGAATGTAGATGGTAAAATGATAGGATCACATTTGATGTCTTCTATAACAGGGGAATGGGATCTTACATCGATGGGACTCACTGAAGGCCTGTATATTATTTTATTAAAACAGGATAACCAGGTGTATCCATTTAAATTAATTGTTCTCTGATAAGCGATTAATAAAGCTGATCAAATAAAAAAGCCCGGTGATATGCTCATCGGGCTTTTATTTTTTAATTAAGCAAATTCTAATCAAGCTGTTGCTGCAGCATTGGTAATATTAGCAGCAGCTTTACTTGGTCTGCCTCTGCGGCCGGATGATTTTGAAGCGGCTTTCTTCGCAGATTTTTTAGCTGAACCTGAAGGTCTTCCACGTCTTCCTGTTTTTTTGGCAACTGAGCCGGCTGCTTTAGCTGCAGCTGGTTTGCGACCACGTTTCTTGCCGGGTTTAGGTCCTCTTTTAGCGCCTGTGCTTGCGGCCACGGCTTTTTTTGCACCTGCTTTACGTCCGCGTTTTTTACCTGGCTTTGGACCACGTTTTGCACCCGGGCTTTTAACTGCAGCAGCTTTTGCACCTGCCTTGCGTCCTCTTTTCTTTCCTGCCGTTCCTGTGCTGCCTGAAGAGGAGCTTTTCAATTTTGCTAATACCCAGTCAACAACTCTTTTTTGGGTATCCGCACTAAGGCCTGACAGAGCATCATATACTTCTGACATTGCCTTCAATTCTGGATCATTACTCATGATACGTTTAGTTAAGTGAATAAATAATTCTTTTGGAGACAACAAGATAAATTAACGATTTAATTTTCTTTGTTGCTCTTCATATGCGTTGCAAAGTTAAGCATGATTATTATTCTTTGCCAATCTTTTTATTACGTACAAGGTTAGGTTAGTTTAATTACTGAAATGAAAAAATAATTTCATCCTTAATTATTGAAATCAATGCCATTCTTTTTTAGCACAAGATTATAATTTTTGCAAATTATATTTTAATTAATCATTAAATATTCAATTATAGAAGCGGACTATTAATTCTCCGACTATCAGGTAGTTGTATATTGAGATCTGTGCATAAAATAAGGAGTTTACCTCTTCGCTTCTATATACGCAAAGCTTTCTTCGTTTAATCTTTTTTGAATAGCTTTACAGGATGAAAAAAGCTCCAGGCTTAGTAAGCTACAAATCCATACGTGCGTGCTTTTCAACAGTGTCATGCGCATTCATTATTTTGATTTCCCACGGAACCATTATTGCGCAAAAGCATTTTACAGCAGAGCGAAGTTTCGTATTAAAATTGGGAACTACAAGACCTCTTAGTGAATCTATAGTAATAGATGCTACAGATAATGAAAAGCTTGAAGAGCATGAATCTAATAAACCTAATGTCATTCCAAATTTTGCAGGCCGCCGTCCATTGATTGAGCATTCAAAGGATGCATTGCCAAAAGGAGCAGATCCTCTTTTCAAAATGGATGCAAGAATGTCAGAAAATGAAATCCTGCCTAGGTTGAGTTTTGAAGGGTTAAATGAATCTATTTCAGGTGCACAACCACCGGACGTAAATGGCGACGTTGGTAAAGATTACTACGTTGAAATTGTAAATGCTACTTTTTTCAAAGTTTATGATAAGACAGGCCATGCAGTCAGCGGACTTATTTCAGCTAACACGATCTGGAGCCAGGTGCAGCAGTCTTCTGCCGGTGATCCCATACTTCTCTATGACCAGGAAGTAGATCGATGGTTTCTTACAGAATTTCCTTCGAGCAACAGAATTCTTATTGGTATTTCCCGCACTAATGATCCGAGAGGGAGCTGGGATGTGTATACATTTCAAACACCCAGGTTCCCGGATTTTCCTAAATATAGTATCTGGAATGATTCCTATTTCATGACGGATAATGAATCGGGAGCAAATTATCCGATATATGCGATCAATCGGCATGACCTCCTCAGTGGCCTGGATACGGTAAGATTTCAACGTCTTACGGTTCCAAAAATTAATGGTGTTTTTTTTGAAGTTGGACAGCCGGTTGATTGGGATGGTTTCAGGGCTCCACCTGAAGGTAGCCCGGGTATCGTGGTTAAGTTGAATGACGATGACTGGGGAACTACGAATCAGGATGAAATCATCGTTTACAAAATAAATATCGATTGGACTGTATCCGCTAATTCGCATGTGGATATCATCACTATTCCTGTTACACCATATGACACCGATGGCTGCTTTACTCAAAATACAGGTGGTTTTTCATGCGTACCACAGCCTAATGGACAGGGGATAGATGGTGCCCAGTGGATTATCTCGAATAAAGCCATGTACCGCAATTTTGTAAATCATGAATCCATTGTGTTCAGCTTTATGGTCGATGTCACTGGTGGTGACGTGGCAGGCATAAGGTGGGTAGAGTTTCGGAAAGTAGTTGATCAGGAATGGAAGTTATACCAGGAAGGAACGGTAGGGTCAGATGATGGGTTGCATAGATTTATGTCATCGATTGGCATCGACGGGCAGGGAAATATCGGTCTTGCATATTCGATATCCGGAAGTAATAAATTTCCCTCCTTGCGATACACAGGGAGATATTCAAGCGATCCATTAGGTGAAATGACATTTAAAGAGTTTGAATTTGCTACAGGCACCGGTAGCCTGGGTTATGATCGGTTTGGCGATTATGCATCCATGTCAGTAGATCCTGCTGATGATCATACCTTTTGGTTTTCCGGAGAATATGTACTTGCCAATGGGGATTGGTCTACGCGTGTTGTCGCATTCGATGCTGGCAGAGATTCGATAGATATTTTTCCGGTGACGCTGATCACACCTAAAAACAGCGCACACCTAGGCATAAACGAACCTTTGACAGTTTGCATATTGAACCGGGGCCTGGTGGCAGTAGATAGTTTTCGAATCGGGTATAAATTCGAAGGAGGCCCCTGGCATATAGAACAGGCTGTCCTGACCAGTCTGCTACCTGATAGTTCATACTGTCACACTTTCATGACTGGTCTAGATTTCACCTCACCAGGCAATTACAATTTAAGTATTGCGACTGCACTTAATTCGGATCGAAATCACAGGAATGACACACTCACTTATTTAATTAATAAGCCTGCATTTAAAGATATCGCGATTGAATATGTTGTGCCCGAATCAGAAACCGTTGTTTGTTCTGACACAAGTTCGAATACGATTTTATTTCGCAACCTGGGTGCTGATACCATAACTTCTGCACTTATGCAGGTATCTCTTGAAGGTGAGCCTGTAGACACAGTTTTATGGACCGGAGAGTTGGCATTCGGGCAGCAGGTTTCATTTATTTTTAACCTCGAAGGTATTGTTGAAGGACATAATCAAATCCAGGTTACTCTTATTGAAATAAATGGAGGAGCAGATGAAATACCTTCAAATAATGAAGTCGAATGGATAGTGAATGCCCGTCCTGATGGAGAAGGGGTAATCATACATCTGACCACTGATAATTTCCCTATGGAAACAACCTGGGAACTCGTGGATGATCTGAACCAGGTGATTGCTTCTGATGGACCTTTCAATGCACAGCAACATTTGTATTCGAGGACCTTGTGTCTTGATCCTGAAATGTGTTACACGTTCACAGTGAGGGATGCATTTGGAGACGGTATGTCAGCACAAGGTGTCATGGGGTCGTACGAGATTTTCAATGATGAAGGCGGGTTGCTTGCTTCTATTATTAAAGTTAAATTCGGTGCGTCTGAATCAAACAGGTTCTGTATAGCCTCACAATGTCTTATTGATCTGGAAGTAGGAGTGGAGCAGGAATCCCAGCCTGGTGCAGGAGATGCATTCGTGATTGGTGATGTATCGAATGGGCTTGGAACTATCATGTATACTATTGACGGTGGAATAAATTTCCAGACAAACGGAACATTCCTGAATGTTCCACCCGGGATGTATACCATGATTGCCATAGATGAAGCGGGATGCCAGGATACAGTGGACTTCACTGTATACAATTGTACACTTGAGACATTGGTTACTACGCTTCCGGCTGCAGGTGGTGATGTCGGCGAAATACATATTTCCACCAATGGAGGAGTAGATCCAATACTGTTTAGTCTCAATGGGGGCGCATTTACTGCGGATTCCATATTCACTATGCTTGAGCCTGGTGATTATGTAATCGTCAGCAGGGATAGTGTCGGATGTGAAAGAACAGATAGTGTGACGGTTTCCACTATGGTAAGCACAACGAGTCTGAAAGACAATACCTTCATACAGATCTCACCGAACCCGGGCCATGACTTATTTCAAATCACTGCAAATCTTGATGGTAAAGATGTGTTCATCGACTATAGTGTATTTTCTCATAATGGTGAGCAATTATTTAATGGCTCTGTAGTGAAATACAATGAGCTTTACAAAGGAGAATTATCACTGACGGCTTTCCCTCCGGGAGTATATTATATTGCTTTCTTCAGCGGAGACAGAATTGATGTACGAAGAGTGATCAAGGTAGATTGATCCTGATTTGCAGTAAATATTTACATCCATATCCTAACATCATTGCTACTTTTGACCAATCGAGTTGAAGGTGGGTTTATTCAACATCAAACAGGTAGCCTGAATTCAATTTTTCCAACCATCTTCTCTTATCATAATGCATATTCGTAATCACAGATGACTTCACTGAAATATCCAGAGGAAAAAGCAACAAAAGAAAAAATACAGGAATTGTTTGCATACCGTAGATTGACAGATTTGCTGGGTATCAGCAATATGGCGAAGGATCAGAAATTCACCCAACACCTGGTCGATGTGCAGTATCAGATCTATATGCTTGACAGCTATCTCGAAAGTCAATGGGAAATACATAAAAAAGATCTGAAAGTGTATTGGGACGGCATTAGATCTTCACTTCAACAAATGGGATTGAAGAAAAAGCAAATTTCTGACCTGGTCTCCGAGATAAAAGAGTACCAGCAAATCGAGAGAGATTGCAGAAAGGATAAATGGCCGACGAGTGTTTCTTTTCAGAAATTCTATACCACTAAATCATGTGATGTAAGGTTGATCCGGCACCTTATCTATACCTCTCACAAAGATCTTCAGCATTTGTGGAAAGAGAATGCATGGCTATATTATGATATGATCACAGAAGTGCATGATGATATAGAGGACCTGGAGGAAGACATAAAAACCTACAACGGAAACCGGTTCTTAATTTCAATTCTCAGAAAGGGTGCAGAAAAAACCCGGCAGGACTATGAAGAACACCTGAAGAGCATCACCGAAAAAGCGAATGCATATTTTGCGGACCGGATGCATAAAGGAAAGAACAAACAATTAGCAGCATGGACTGCTGCGCGATCGAAGGAAACAATAAAGCTTTTAAACAACAGGATCAATTCAAAAGTCACGGATCTTTTGTCCCAATCCCTGTTGTTAAATCACATGAATTGATTTAATAACAGCAAAAAAAAACCGGAAGACATCATCCTTCGGTTTTTTTATTTTAATCTTTATTTTTTTTTAGAATTGGTAGCTGAGAGTTCCCAGCATGCGGGTTGATCTTCCCTGAAGGGATAAGCTCTGATCCCTGATAAAAGCATGGTCAGCGTAATTATTAAAATCCATCTGCATGCTCAATCCTGCTCTCATGGATCCAATGTTAGCAGCAAGACCTGTGTGCCATCCGAAACGAAGCCATTTCAGTTCCTGATTATAACCATCAAGATTTCTCAGATCCGAATCCTGTGATAAAATGACTTGGGGCAAAAATCCACTTGTCACATCTACGATCCCCAGGTCAACTCCAAGAGTGAGGGGCACATTGATGACATTCATTGATTCTGTCAGCAGCTCGGTCTGCTCAGACCTGCCAAAGCCCGGAAATGTATACGCGATGTTGTAGATATATTCTCTCCGGTTATACTGAGCTTCTGCAGCGAAGAAAAATGGCTCAACATCATACTTGGCTCCGAAGCCGATGTAATAAGATGCCTTCACCTGTGCAAGATCAAATGTGAATTCATTCCTTGGTGAAGAACGGTTCACAAATATGTAGTGTGTAGCAGGTGTTTGTTGTGGAGACATGCCTGTTGAAAAGGTCATGAGCACATCCTGTGCATGCGTTGAAAATATCGGGAGGAGACTTAGGGTAATGGAAATAAAAATTAGTTTTTTCATGATATAAGTTGGATTTGCGGGTAATTCATTTAAACTATATAACGGTACTCAAACCCGCTTTGGTTTGTATGGTTTTAAATATAATGTATTCTTACTATATTTTAACAGTCAGGAAAACAATACGTAAAAAATTAAATAGGGTAAACCATTATAAACTCAGAATGAAAACCCGATAGAAGCGACTAACCTGTTATTCTTAGTATCAAAATCAAATTGCTTGCCAAAGAAAGTAATATGCTCGCCCAGATCTGAAAAATTTCCCTCGTAACGGGCATCAATGTGCAATTTCCATAAATCCAATCCTATTCCAGCCTGATATCCCCACGTCAGGTCATCAAAAAATGGTTCGAAACTGTCATATCCTCCAAAACCACCATTGTTAGCAATAAAAATATGGCCAACCGGACCAGCTCCTAACCTTACAACGCCAACCTTTAATCCCATGATAATGGGGAAATCAATATTCTTATACGAATCCCTGATAATCCTGAAACCTGTATCACTATTCACTAATGAGTCCAGATGATAATCGATGCTGGAGGAATTGAACAGGATCTCAGGTTGAATGAAAAATCCTCCTATCTGCATTTGAATAAATGCGCCTGCATGCACTCCATAACGGGCATTCTCTACGAAAAGATGAAAATATTGAACGCCGTGATCATCTGTGACAATAAAATCTTTTGGTGATATGTCAGGTGTGGATAAGCCGAATTTAATACCCGGGCGAACCTGCGCGCCGGCCATATGGCTGAACAAAACAAATGAAATCAAAATCGAAAGTAACCTCAAGGATCTTATGCAATTCATTGAAAAGGAAATTTCGGTTCGTCAAAAGTAACGCCTTATTTCATCAAACCATTACATCAACGGCCCAGGGAATAGTAAATTTAACCTTGATTTAATAGTTTATAACTCAATTTGATGGAGGAGAAGCCACTACATGTTCAGTACCTGGGGAGTTATAAAGATGTTCGTCAATGTCCTGTTTTGCCCTTGCCCGAGTATTGCTTTATTGGCAGATCCAATGTCGGAAAGTCATCTATCATAAATCTTGTCACGGGTCAGAATGAGATCGCCCGTACATCCAGGAAGCCAGGGAAAACCCAATCCATCAATTTATTCAAGGTCATAGAGAAGCCGGAATGGGCGATTGCCGATCTTCCGGGGTATGGATATGCCAGGATCTCCAGATCCACCAGGGGAGAGTGGTCTTCGATGATCGACAACTATGTGCTCCTGAGGGAAAATCTGATGTGTACCTTCCTATTGTTGGATATACGCCATCCCAGGCTTGAAAATGACCGTGAGTTTATGAGTTACCTTGGATCTAAAAAAATACCTTTTTGTATATTATTCACAAAATCTGATAAATTGAAGCCCCAGGAGCTCGAAAATGCACTTGCAGCTTATAAGCAGGAAGTTTTGAAGGAATGGGAGGAATTGCCTCCTCACATCGTCACAAGCAGCACTACCAGTTTAGGGAAAGTGGAAATTTTGAAATATATCCAGGGCATCAATGCTATTTTTACAAGTCAACCCCAGTGAAGAAGCAGACGACCACATATCCACCACTTGTTCCTGAGATCAGGGACTGGCCGATTCATAAGCTTTATGAAGACAGGGAGGGACTGATCAATGCGGTGGATATACAAACTGTTGATCATATACTTGAGAAACACGGCGAGCGGATTGGTGATCTGATCTCCCGTGTAAGCTATCTTGAATTAATCCGTCTCAAGGAAACTCCATGGAAAGTCGATCCGCCAAATGAAGCGCAATTCTGGAACCGCGTACGAAATGAAGTTACGGCTAATGAAAAACTACGCCCGGAACAACAGCTTCAGCTGAATACTGAATTGCTCAAGCGCATTGTACACAGGTATACTGAAGAGATAGCTGGTAATTTTAAAGAAAGCACATTTCTTTTCGCCAGAAAATTCCTGACTATTTTTTTTAAGAGATTGCTCAATGCAGCAGCAGGTAAAAAATTTCGCAGGCTCTGGAGCACAAAATTAGAATTGTATGAACGAATAAAGATACATGGTGATGTAAACAAAGTCAGGGGAATGTTTAAGCATGGTACGGTAGTTATCCTGCCTACACATTTATCAAACCTGGACAGCATCATGATCGGATATGCACTTGATGCTGTGGTCGGTCTTCCTGCTTTTTCATATGGTGCGGGTCTCAATCTTTATGAATCTGAAATCTTTGCATTTTATATGACCCGGTTAGGCGCATATCGGGTAGATCGCCGGAAGAAGAATCCGATATACCTCGATAGTCTGAAGATCATGTCGCAGGTGATGCTGGAACGTGGTACGAATAGTTTATTTTTTCCGGGTGGCACTAGGTCAAGATCAGGTGAAATTGAAAAGGAATTGAAATATGGATTGCTCAATTCATTGCTTTCTGCGCAGCGTTCTATTTATCAAACAGGAGGAAACCAAAAGATCATCGTCGTTCCTCTGATCATCGGTTATCATTGCACCCTTGAAGCACAAACGCTGATCAATAGTCATCTTAAATCAACCGGTGAGGAGAAATATGTGGGTTCAAGACGAAAAGCATTGTCGCTGAAAAGCATTTTATCTTTTGCATGGAAATTCTTTTCCCAGTCAAGTGAAATTCATTTATCATTTGGCGAACCTATGGATGTACTTGGATACCGGCTTGATCAGGATGCCAATAGCGTGGATGACCGTGGTATGAAAGTGGATATCAAAGAATTCTTTTCGCTCCATGGCAAGATAGAAGCCAATCGTCAGCGTGAATCTGTATATACCCGAAAACTTGCAGAAAAAGTTGTAGATAATTATCAACGGTATTATGTGGTGCTCACGAGTCATCTTGCAGCATTTACAGCATTTGAACTGATGCGAAAAATTCACCCATCGATGGATTTATATGCATTGTTGAGGTTGCCTGTTGATTTGTTATCTATTCCTATGCCGTTGTTTAAAGAAACCTTCAACATGTTTCTTGAGGTATTGAAAGAAATGGAGAAGAAAGGGGAGATCAGGTTGCAGACTGAATTACATACACTGTCTCCGGAAGAAATCATCAGGCATGGCATTAAACATTTAGGCACTTTTCATGCTGTGCTTCCTCTGAAGTTTGGCAACAAGGAAAATATTTTACCAAAAAATCCGTCTCTGGTATACTATTATCATAACCGGCTATCAGGTTATCAGATTGAAAACATGATCACCTGGGACCAGGCAAAAATCCATGAGGCCCAGGAAAAACTACAGGAGCAGGTATAATCCCGGGAAACATGACATTTATAGTGCTGGATCTTGAAGCAACATGCTGGCAAGGGAATGATATGAATCGCGAACAGGAAATCATCGAACTGGCGGCATATAGTGTGAATGGATACCGCGATTGGATTGATAATTTTCAACGGTTTATTAAGCCAACTTCGCATCCAAGGTTATCTGCCTATTGCCTTGAACTCACAGGGATCAAACAGGAACAGGTTAACAAAGCCAAACGTTTCGATATGGTGTTTCCGGATTTCCTGGAATGGCTTGAAGGCCATGATCAGCCCCAGCTTATCTGCACCTGGGGAAATAAAGACATGACGATCATCCGGGATGAATGTCGCAGGCACGACATTGACGACAGGTTTTTACCAAAAAGTATAAATCTGAAATCACAATATGCATCCATTCATCTGTTGGGCAAGGAAGTAGGTCTTCAAAAAGCATTGGAATATTCACTGATTGAATTTGAGGGATCACCACACAGGGCTATTGATGATGCTTTCAATACGACGAAACTATTTCTGCATTATCTCGATAGATGGCAATATTAAAAGGTTGAAAGGTATAATGGAAGAAGGGAAGAAAGGCAGAAACGCAATAGGGATGCAGGTTGTCAGTTTAATTAAAAGGTAGAAAGGTATAATGGAAGAAGGGAAGAAAGGGAGAAACGCAATAGGGATGGAGGTTGTCAGTTAATATATTCTTCAGTGTTTAGTCAAGCTATCAAAAAATATTTAGTCAGACTTTCATAAAAATGAAACAAACTTTTATAAAAGTTTAGTCAAGCTTTCTTCATCAAGCAATTTATTATTCATGAATCATTGCATTGTGCAACATTTCAAAAAAAGAATTGTCGTTGAGTGGCACAGTATGTTTTTATAAAGTGATTATATAACTCTTGTCGAGAAATTGCATCTATTAGTAGATTGAAAGTATTGCTCAGCCAATCTGCTGTACCAATGATTGATTCTTAAACGTTTCCTGAATAGAATTCTCCATAAGAGTTCGAATCAAAACGTAAGTAGAGTTTTTTTCATACTAATCTGGTCTTTTGTTAACGGAAGCTAAGAAGTTAGCTTCCTTTTTTCATTTCAGACACATTGTATCTTTACCCTGATGAATGATGTGGTCAGGATAGATGAAGTATTGCCGGATATTGAAAACTGGCTGATAATAGATGTAAGGTCTCCTTTGGAATTCCTGGCAGGGCATATCCCCGGTGCTGTCAATATTCCATTGTTTTCAGACGAAGAAAGGGCAAGGGTAGGGACCCTTTACAAACAGGTCAGCCCTGAAACCGCCATGAAGGAAGGTCTTCAGATAGCGGGTTCTAAAATGAATCTTTTGTTGGAACAGGCAGCGCCATTTCTCAGAAATTCCAAAAAACAAACCTTAATACATTGCTGGAGGGGTGGAAAAAGAAGTGAAGCAGTGAGATGGTTATTTTCCTTCTCCGGCATTACTTCAGTAAAGCTTGAAGGCGGTTATAAAAGTTTTAGAAATTCCGCACTTTCATTTTTCAATTTGATCCCGAATGAGCTTAGAATTCTTGGTGGATTCACAGGTTCCGGCAAAACAGAAATTCTTAATGAGCTTGCTGCAAGAGGTCATCAGGTGATCGACCTGGAAAATCTTGCACATCATAAAGGAAGTGCGTTTGGATCGATTGGTCAGAAAGAGCAACCTTCTAACGAACAGTTTGAAAATAATTTATTCAAAGCCTTTCTTTCACTTGATCCGACCAAACCCATATGGCTTGAAAATGAATCAAAAAGTATTGGTAAAGTTTATGTGCCGGATGGTCTATGGAAAAGAATGAAAGATTCAATGCTATATAATATTGAAGTTGACAAGGAAACCAGGCTTGACCGGATATTAAAAGATTATGCTGATCCGTCGAGCGGTGAAATGTTGAAAGAGTCTTTTGATAAGATCTATGATCGCCTGGGCGGACTTGAACATAAAAATGCAATCCAGGCATTGGCAGGAGGAGATCTGCGGCTGGCAGCTTCCATTGCCCTTCGGTATTATGATAAAGCTTATGCTTTCCAGGTTGCACATTGGAGCAAAGATCACATCCTGCATTTTCAGGATTGCCGTGGTGTAAGCGCTGCAGCTGATAGTCTATTGGAAGGAAAAAAAGTATTCATAAATGATTGATTATAAGTGTTATTAACCAGATTAATGAATGTAAATTTGTAAGTCATGAATGTCAATCATAAGGAAGAAATAAAATTGACGCAATACAGCCATGGGGCCGGTTGTGGATGTAAGATCTCACCTGAGGTACTGGACTGCATCCTGGGCCAGGTATCAGATAAAACCCTTCGTTATTCTTCACTTTTGGTTGGTAATGCACAACGGGATGATGCTGCAGTGATGGATCTCGGTGATGGAACAGCCATCATAAGCACTACAGATTTTTTTATGCCCATCGTGGATGATCCTGAGACATTTGGAAGAATAGCTGCCACTAATGCGATCAGTGACATTTATGCTATGGGAGGAACTCCCTTAATGGCTGTGGCGATCCTGGGATGGCCTGTCAATGTACTTAGTCCTGAGATTGCAGGAAGAGTCGTAAATGGAGCCCAGATGACTTGTACAGATGCTGGAATACCATTGGCTGGAGGCCACAGTATTGATTCTCCAGAGCCCATTTTTGGACTGGCTGTAACCGGCCGCATTGATATCCGGAATATTAAGAAGAATGGAGGTGCTGCACCCGGGGATCTGCTTTTTCTTACAAAGCCTTTAGGAATTGGAGTTTTAACAACAGCGGAGAAAAAAGGAATGATAAAGCCGATTCATGCCGAATTGGCGGTTAAGGTTATGACTCAACTTAATCATGTGGGGGAGAGGCTTGGAAAAATTGCAGGGGTAACAGCAATGACGGATATAACCGGATTTGGACTCGCAGGTCACCTGTTAGAAATGTGCCAGGCCAGTGACACTTCTGCGACAATCCGGTATGACGATCTTCCCATCATAGATCCCTCAGTTGAAACTTATATTCTGCAAGGCTGCATTCCAGGAGGAACGAATCGCAACTATGATAGTTATGGAAGTCAATTGCAGCTGGCAACTGATAAACAGCGGTTCATCCTTTGTGATCCTCAGACCAGCGGTGGATTGTTGATCGCGGTGAGTCCGGAATTCAAAGAAGAAGTGCAGGATGTTCTTGAAAAAGAAGGTTTGTGGTCAGGGACAATCGGAATAATGACTGAGCCACAAAAGTGGGGAATTCTGGTGTCTTAGATCCATTCATAAATACGTAGATAGTTTCAAAAGGATTTCGACGAAATCATGTTCAGGGTTAACCGCAGAGGGCTTCAATTTTAGACGAAATTCGAATCAAGCGAACCTTTTGCTTTTTGTTCCTCTAACCATTTCTGCCAGCTTCTTTCTTCCATGTTTGCGTAGTGTTCTATGAATCCACAGGATGCACAGATGTACCTGTCGAAGTAGGTCAAATTCGTTCCCCATTTTGTAAGCTGAATCATGCTGGAGGTGGAGGTGCCTTTGAACGGAGGGATTCTGACTACATCCGAGGATTGACACTTGGGGCAGATGTTTGATTGTTTCATTAGAGGATTGAATTAGCGGGTAAGGGCAATATTTCTACTTAACATAATATAAATTATGGGCAAATAAATGATATTTCAGAGCGCCATCTGGTAAACAAATCCTTTAGCTTCCTTTGTGGATTCATTGCTGATGTACACATTATGATCATTCTGGAATAGCACACTTTCAGCCTGTAGCTTAGGACCGATTCCAATACGATCAGAAGAACCATTGAAAAAATGCGTCCCCTGAAAGTTTGTAAAATGAATCAGGAAAGGATTATAACCGTGTCCTTCATTATCATATCCAATCAGGATAAGTTGGGCTGAAGATGAATTGGCGTTATAATCTGCGCCGGTTATCAAACCTTTAGCATCAAAGCTCCCGAGTTTCTTTGCCTGGTAAGCTCCAGGAATTTTAGGAATTCCATATACATCCGTTCTATGATCACCCCGGTTTTTGGAGAAAAGAAAAAGACTGTCACGAACAGAAACCATGGCTTCACAATCAAAATTATGCCGGTTGGAATCATTGAATTTTGACTGGCCTTCGTAGCTGATCTGGATTTTCTCAGGAACAACCTCGTTTAGCTTTAATACATCGTTCTTACGTATTTTATAAATACTGAGATTCTGGCGGGTTCCCCCGTTGTTTCCGGTATCGCTTATATATAGAAAATCCTCATCGGTGGTGAGCTCTTCCCAGTCAATATTCTCCACGCCAACTACTTTTACAGGCCTGACCGGGCTGTCTTTCTGATCAAAAACATACAGGTATGGATGATCCCCGCCATCATTTACGGCTACAAATGTGTTTCTATCAAGAAGGGCCATACCCGAGCATTCCTTCAGCTCTTTGGGTAATTTCCTGACCTCGATAAGCTCATGCTTAGGATTTTGGACAGCAAGTTCAGGTTTAGGATCTTTTGGAGCTGGAGGATTGCATGAAAGCTGAAGTAAGAAACTGACAGTAAAAAAAACAGGTGGAATAAGCATGTTGAATGAAATCATAAGTGTGTAACTAAGCCAGTCGGATCGAAACCTGCCGGATGTTGCCGACAATTGTATTTTACATTCTGTTCAGGGATCAAATGTATGTTTAACTCGTTGTCTGATGAAGTTAGCCGGTAAAATTCTTACCTACCATTTTAATCTAAAAAAACCACCTGGCAACCTGCCATCAGGTATAGAATGGTTGATGCCATATGATGATGAGGAAACGCGTCGCTGTATGGATGTGTTTTACAAATCATATTATAATGACGAACGAAGCAGGACTTTTATTTTAGGAATAAACCCGGGGCGGTTTGGAGCAGGGATTACAGGAGTCCCTTTTACAGATCCTGTTCGTCTTGAAAAGCTGGGTATAAAAAATTCTTTTCCAAAGCGCCAGGAGTTGTCAAGCGTATTTATCTATGACATGATTGATCAATTCGGCGGCCCGGATATATTCTATGCAGACTTTTATTTCGCTTCCTTAAGTCCGCTGGGTTTCGTCAAAGGAGGAAAAAATTATAATTATTATGATGATCGTGCATTAGCTGATGCTGTCAGGCCATTTATCATCAGCAATATTGAATCTCAGCTCAACTTTGGTGCGAATCTCAATAAAGTATTCTGTCTCGGACAAGGGAAAAACTTCGAATACCTGAGCAGGTTAAACCAGGAATATAAATGGTGGAAAGAAGTGATTCCCCTACCCCATCCGCGCTGGATCATGCAGTATAAGCTGAAGCAGAAGGAGGAATTTATACAGATGTATAAAAGAGTATTCAGTAGTCAGTGATCAGTATTCAGTCTACAACTCAGCGACCGGGGAGCAGGGAAATGGTAATACCGTGATTAAAATTTTATCCTGCATTGTTCAGAAAATAGAAAGAGTAGTGGCGTATTGCATCCGCCACTACTCTTTTTATTTTCGAGCTAAAGAAATATTACCTGATCACAGATAATAAGGAAGACCAGATTCCTGCGGACGTAACCGCTTTTACAATAAAAAGCCCTTCCTGTAAACCTGATGTGTTTATTTCTGCGAAGTTAGCATTCACTTTTTGCTGTCGAACAGATTTTCCATCGATGGAATAAATCTCAACTGATGATAATTCAAAATCTGAATTCAGGATTACAGCATCATCTGCAGGATTGGGCGACATCGTAATGGCATCCTTAGATAATACAGGCACCGCATCGACTATTTGCAATTCAAGAGCTAAAATCTGGTACCCGGAATTGAATGGAAAAGAAGGATCAAATTGTGTACCTATTCCTCGAACATAATTAGTGCCTTCGATGTCTTGCTCATCTAATCCCAAGTCAGAATCTACTCTTATCAGGGCTTTGTCGCTGAAGTTATAATGTGTGGCATAAACATTAAATCCGCTGACTCCAGTCGCCACAATACTATCTATACTGAATGGGCCGAATGCAATGTGACTCGATTCAACTCCTTCTGTGACCTCGCTGATAAGATCAGGTGATACGGTTGCATTTCCGGTGGAAATTACTTCAATATCATCCGGCACTATTTCAAGCAAGCCATTAAATTGATCGATCGTACCTGAAACAGTCACGAGATCACCTTCATTTACTGTATATGATCCGGGATCAAATGAAAATACATTGATACCCGTATTATTACCATTGATGATATAGAATGAATAACCGGTGGGCTGAAAATTGATTCCATGCACAACTCCTGTTACCCTGGTAGGTACACCATCAAACAGATTTGAACCATTGGTGCCATCCGTAAGACGCAAATGGTCAAGTGGAAAATCCGTATAATTATTAGGATCATACACGGAGACTGTACCCGCCATGCCACCACCAAAATGCAGATCACATCGATAGTTATTTAAACCCGGATTATTAAACTGGAAATCAAATTGCCATGGTCCGGCTGCCGGGGCACCACTGAAAAAATCCGATGTGTTTGATGTAAATACGGATTGCTTGCCATTGACATTATGCGGCACACCTTCATTATTAACCCAACGCACAGAATCTCCAACAGCGACCACTATATCTTTTGGTCTGAACTGAAAGTTTGCAATTTCAACTGTCACTGCAGGTCCGCCAGAGCTTCCTCCTGAATTGACTGCTCCCGGAGTGCCGAGCACTTCATTGCCATTGATGATTACACCGGTTGAACCGCTACTTGGTTGCCAGTTATTTCCGTCATTATTATCCGATGATGAGTCAGTGAGTTCCAGAGATGGACCTGAACCATCTGCTTCTGACGGCCAGGGATCATTGTCAGCATATTTAACACTGTCGACAAGATTACCTACATCATCATAGAGCCTGATAGCTTCACCGGTATTATTTAATGCATTATTTGAGGTGGCACTGGACCACTGATGTACATTAATACCGAAGACGGCTAGCATGGCAGAAGCTTTGATGGCGGCTACAAAATATTCACCTCCATTCAGCTGTGTAGAAGGCAATGTATCGAGTATGGCACCTGCAAAGCGCCATCCTGTCAAATCAACCTGACCTGTACCTGAATTATATAGCTCAATATACTCCAGCGAATCAGTATTGGATTCCGGAGGATTGTAGCTGATTTCATTTATGATAATCTGTGCATTCATCCGGTAAGATGAGATGATCACAAATGCAAATAGTAAAATGTAAAGTTGTATGCGCATAATTTTTATTTTAGTGTTTTAACAAATTAAGTAATAATTAGTTTGGATCAAGAAATATTTCTGCGATCATACACCTGGCGCTTCCTCCTCCCACATCTTCGATTGTGTTGATCGGTGAAGCTACAATCCTGCAATATTCTTCGATTGCATTTCGCTGTTCTTCAGTGAGGCTTTCTAAAGCCCTGGTGGACATTACCATAAGTTCTTCACCTCTGTTGTTTTTCAATGCTAACATGTTTCCTGCAAAAGACTGAACCTGTTCATCGGTGATCTCTACTACTGCATGATCTAAGGAAAGGCTTTCTTTGAGGGCTGCTCTTTCTTCAGGATCTGTCAGGCATTCCAGGCAAACCACTGCCACATCGGAAGCAATAGCCATCATCACATTTGTGTGATAGATTGGTTTTCCATTACTAATGGCATGAAATGTATGAGCTGTATATCCCATTTTTGCACACCAGGTTTCTAATAAAGTTTTATCAGTACGTTCGCTGATACAGGCGTATGCGATTTTAGCTACACGATCCAGGACCATGCTGCCTGTTCCTTCCAGGTATTGATTTTGTTTTTCAAAATCTTCCAACTTTATCCAGTCCCGGAATCTGAACCTGGCTGCAATCTGGCTGATCAAATCATCCCTTCTTTCATTTCTACGCAAAGGAGAATACATAGGGTACGTGACAATCGTGCCGTCATCATGGAATGAGATCCAGTTATTAGGAAAGACTGCATCCGGTTTTTTTGGATCCGGGCTATCCTGTAACACGGTGACATCAATTCCTTCACGTTGCAAAAGCCGGGCAAAGTTGTCAAATTCTTGTGTTGCAGATGATGAGACTGAAGCGGATGCATCATCATCCGGTTTGTGCTGAAAAACATTATTGGCAGCAGTTTCAGCATTAAAGCCAAAAGCTAAAGGTCTGATCATCAACGCATGTGAAGTAACCTGGGGCATAGAAAGTCGCGTATAAAAAAAGAGAGGATAAAGTTATCAATATTACCTTTCAAAAACGTTACATCCGGCAAGTTATTTATAATAAATATACATTTCATTTATATGAAAATAGCATATGTGGGTTTATCTTTGAGATCAACCTATAACCTAACCCAGATTTTATGAAAGACTTCTACACTTCTTTATTTACAGGTAAAAAAGTGATGTTATTTGCACTGTTCTTTATTAGTATCAGTACAAATTCATCCTTGTTTGCCCAGGTGACTACATCTTCAATTACCGGAGTGGTAATGGATGAAACAAAGGAGCCCCTGATCGGTGCTAATGTCGTCGCTGTTCACAACCCTTCCGGATCTACTTACGGTACGGTTACAAATCTTGACGGAAGATTTACAATTCCTGCGATGAGAATTGGTGGTCCATATACGATTACTACAAGTTACACAGGTTTTGAATCCCAGGTTTTGGATAATATTTATCTGAGCTTAGGAACGCCTGCTTCTTTTAATCTTGTTTTACAATCTGCTAACATTGAACTGGGGAATGTAATTGTGACATCTGACCGGAATGATGTATTCACATCAGGCAGGACGGGAGCGGCCAATAATGTAACTGCACAGCAACTGAATTCACTTCCTACACTCAACAGGAGCTTTGTTGATTTTGCCAGGTTAACGCCACAGGCAAGCACTGCATCTTTTGGAACATCCTTTGGCGGTCAGGATAACAGAATGAATAATACCACGATCGATGGTTCTCTTCTCAATAATAGTTTTGGACTCACCGGAGAGCCGGGAGGACGGACCAGCATAGCGCCCATCAGTCTTGATGCCATTGAGGAAGTTCAGATCAACCTGGCACCATATGATGTACGTCAGGCGGGTTTTGTCGGTGCTGGTATCAATGCTGTTACCAGGTCAGGCACAAATAAATTACAGGGATCTGTTTTTTATGATTTCCGCAACGAGTCTTTGGCAGGAACGAAGGCTGGAGATGCAACTTTCGACAGGAATCTCAATAAGTTTGATGTCAAACAATTTGGATTCAGGCTTGGAGGCCCTCTGGTCAAGAATAAATTATTCTTCTTTATCAATGCTGAACTTGAACGCCAGGCAAATCCCTACCTGGATCAATCTAACCTGGGAAATGAAGAAGTTGCAGGAAATAAAACCCGCGTGTTACAATCGGATCTTGATCAGGTTTCCTCATTCGTCAGGGATAATTTCGGATATGAGACTGGCATTTCTGAAAATTATGATCTGGCCACAACCGGTGATAAATATCTTGTAAAGCTGGATTGGAATATGAGTGATAAGCACAGATTAAGCCTTCGTTTCAACAGGCTGGAATCAGCATCGGATATTTTGGTGAGTAATAGCACTTCATTAGGTTTTGGTAACCGAAGAAATAATCGGGATGCAATGTCATACCGGAATAGCAATTATATACAGAATGACAATATTTCTTCTGGTATACTTGAGCTGAATTCATTGTTTGGAGGTAAAATGTCAAACAACCTTATCGCTGGTTATACTTTCCAACGTGAGGACAGAGGTAGCTATGGAGAAACATTTCCTTTAATTGAAATTCAAAAGGAAGCTAAAACATATATCACCCTGGGTTCAGAACCCTTTACTCCATCCAATAAACTGAATTACAAAACTTACCAATTGCAGGACAACCTTTCAATTTACATGAACAAGCATACCGTTACTGCAGGTTTAAGTATTGAAAAACTGGAATTTGTCAATGTTTTCTTTCCGGGTTCACAGGGTGTATTTGTTTACAACAGTCTTGATGATTTTTATACTGACCTGCAAGATGCAAAAGACAATCCTGACAGGGATACATCGTTGATTTCACTCAGAAGATTCCAATTCAGATATTCTGCTCTGCCTGGTGGTGTGGAACCGGTGCAGCCAACTAAGGTTACGTATGCAGGAGTGTATGTACAGGATGAATTTGCAGTAAATCCAAATTTTAATCTGACCTATGGTGTCAGAATGGATATCCCTTTCTTTGAAGAAACAGGATATGAGAATCCTGCAGTACCATCCCAGGTTTACAAAGATCCTGAAGGGAATTCATTGAGTGTGAGTACTTCAAAATTACCTGATGCAAAACCGTTGTTCTCTCCAAGAATTGGGTTTAATTATGATATCACCGGAAAGAAAGAATTTCAGGCACGCGGTGGTACAGGTATCTTCACTGGTCGTCCTCCATTTGTATGGATATCTAATCAGATCGGTAATAACGGCGTTTTAACAGGTTTTGAACAGATAGATAATACAAATACCAGGCCTTTCACAACGACGCCGATAGATTTTATTACAAATGCTGCTGCACCATCTTCATATGAATTGAATACCACTGATCCTGATATGAAATTCCCACAAGTATGGAGATCAAACCTTGCAATTGACAAGAAATTATTTTCAAATCTTGTATTGACACTCGAAGGAATTTATTCCAAGGATATTAATGGAAATGCTTATTGGAATATCAATGAAGAACCTGCAACTGGCACTTTTGCCGGGCCTGATAACCGGCCTCGTTATCCAGGATCAGGACTTTCCGGCGTACCACTGAACAATGCGGTGCGCATCATTGATAATGTCACCGGCAATTATTTTCTGACGAATGAGAATATAGGTTCTGCCCTTACGTTGACGGCATCATTGGAGAAAAAATATGCCAATGGTTTCTTCTGGAAAGTTGCGTACAATTTCGGAAGTGCTAAAAATTTGGTGGACGCCAGTACAATTGCAAGCGGATCATACAATAGCATAGTTCAGGTGAATGGTGCGAATCATCCGGATGTGAGCTATACCAATTTTGATCAGAGAAACAGATTTTTAGGTGCAATTACATATAGAGCTGAGTATTTCAATTTTGGTGCAACGCAGGTTGGTTTATTTATCAACGGTGCTAACCAGGGCCGTTTCAGCTATGTGTATAATAATGATATGAATGGTGATGGAATATCCAATAATGATTTATTGTTTGTTCCTAATCAGGCAAGTGATCTTGTGTTTCAGCCGGCAACTGTCAATGGTAAAACTTTTACTGTTGATGAGCAGATTGCAGCATATGATAAATACATTGATCAGGATGAATACCTCAGCACAAGGAGAGGTCAGTATGCAGAACGTGGTGGTGTGCTTCAACCTATCATATGGAGAGCGGACTTTTCTATTGCACAGGAATTCTTTATTAACGCAGGTGCAACAAGGAATACGCTGCAATTCAGAGCCGATATCATCAATGTGACTAATCTTATCAATAAAGACTGGGGAGTAGCTAACCAGATCATCAATTCACGGCCATTAACCATCTCAGGTGTGGATGCCAATGGTGTTCCTGCATTTAAGATGCAGACGGTAGGTTCAGGAACAAGCACAAAGCTTTTGGACGCCACCTATCAGAAATCAGCGAATATCGCTTCCGATGTGTACAGGATCCAATTGGGTATCCGGTATACATTTAATTAAGGAGATTTTGCTTTAGAAAGATTAATGTCAGGGAAAAAGGTGATACGTAGTTTGAAACTATGTATCACCTTTTTCATTGACTTCCCTATTTGCATTCATAGTACGTCGAGGAATAACCATATTCAAAGCAGTGAATTGGCTCATTCACAGAAATTCTTCTGATCTCCTTGCAAGCCGGACATATCGGGACTGAATGTTTGTTATGTTTGCGGTTGTCTATTATTCTCAGCTCCAACCATTCCTATTTGTTTTAATCGAATTCCTGATGTATTCACTTCAAGCGAGAAATGCTATGAAAAACTCAAACCTGATTCCGTTTGTTACGGTAGTACTTTTAACACTTTTAATGTCCAGCTGCAATCAAAACACGGATAGTTCTGCATCTGTCGCCAGTCCCCTTATGAAAATGATGGAAAAAAATATAGCACCCCCTACTGTAGCTCAAAAGCCAAAGGAATTAACCACTCTAGGTCATGTGCGCAATGATCCATATTACTGGCTCAATGAACGTGAAAACCCTGAAGTCATCGAGTATCTGACTGCTGAGAATTCCTATCTCGATACGATGATGTCGCATACGAAAGCCTTTCGCGAGAAGCTGTATGATGAAATGGTGGGACGTATCAAGCAAACGGATATGTCAGTGCCTTTTAAAGACAATGGATATTTCTATGTCACCAGGTATGAAGAAGGCCAGGAATACCCTATTCACAGCCGAAAGAAAGGAAATATGGATGCTACAGAAGAAATCATGCTTGATGTCAATCAACTGGCTAAAGGTTTTGATTATTACGCTGTGGCAGGTCGTAGTGTAAGTCCGGACAACAAGCTTTTAGTATATGGAGAAGACACACTGAGCAGGAGGATTTATACGCTAAAAATTAAAAATCTTGAGACCGGATCATTATTATCCGATATCATTCCAAATACTTCAGGTGGAGCAACCTGGGCTGCAGATAATAAAACGATTTACTATACTACGAAAGATGCTACACTTCGTGAATACAGGATATGGAAGCATACCATTGGTACACCGGTGGCTGATGATAAACTGATATTCGAAGAGAATGATGAAACCTATGGTGCATTCGTTTACAAAACAAAATCTAAAAAATACATTGTCATTGGTTCTTCATCAACGCTGAGCCAGGAATATCGTGTTCTAAAAGCAGATAATCCTGATGGTGAATTCAAAATATTTCAGCCGCGTGTCAGGAACCTGGAATATGATATCGAACATTATGGTGATATCTGGTACGTGCGTACTAACAAGGATGCACAAAATTTCAGGTTGATGAAAACTCCTGAAAATGCAACTACCGTTGACAATTGGACCGAAGTAATACCTCACCGGAAGGATGTATTGCTGCAGGGAATTGATGTATTCAAAGATTACATGGTGTTATCAGAAAGGAAAGAAGGCATAACACAGCTGCGTGTCATTCCGAACCAGGGCAAGGAACATTATATTGAGTTTGGAGAGAAAGCTTATGTTGCTTCAACATCTACCAATCCTGAATTTGATACGGAAATATTGCGTCTGAATTTTCAATCCCTGACGACGCCCAATACAACGTACGACTACAATATGAATAGTCATGAAAAAACACTTTTGAAGCAGCAGGAAGTACTAGGTGGATTCAATGCTTCCGATTATAAAAGTGAGCGTATCATGGTTAAGGCAAGGGATGGTGCTGACGTGCCTGTTTCTATTGTCTACCATAAGGATACACCTATTGATGGAACAAGCCCATTACTGTTATATGGATACGGATCGTATGGATACAGCATGGATCCTAATTTCAGCATGACAAGGTTGAGCCTTCTGAACAGGGGTTTTGTATTTGCAATAGCGCACATCAGAGGTGGTGAAGAAATGGGGCGTCAATGGTATGAAGATGGCAAGCTGCTGAAGAAGAAAAACACATTCACAGATTTTATTGATAGCGGTAAATATCTTGTCGAGCATAAATATGCTGATCCAAAAAAATTATATGCTATGGGAGGATCGGCCGGTGGTTTATTGATGGGTGCAGTTTATAATATGGCTCCGGAAATGTGGGGAGGAATAATTGCAGCAGTTCCATTTGTGGATGTGGTAACTACTATGCTTGATGAAAGTATTCCGTTGACCACAGGCGAATTTGATGAATGGGGAAATCCAAAGGAGAAAGAATCTTACGATTACATGTTGAGTTATTCTCCTTACGATAATGTGGAAGCGAAAAATTATCCTCCCATGTTAGTCACCACAGGTCTTCATGATTCGCAGGTACAATATTTTGAACCTGCTAAATGGGTTGCTAAGCTCAGAGCCACAAAAACAGATAAGAATCCATTGATGCTTTCTACTAATATGGATGCAGGTCATGGTGGTGCTTCAGGAAGGTTCAGACAATTTAAGGAGACAGCATTGGAGTATACGTTTTTGCTTGATCTTGCAGGTAAGCTGGATAAGGATCTCAAGGGGTAAAACAGTAAGAGATAAGTGGTCAGTAGTAAGAGGTAAGTGGTAAAAGGTAAGAAGTGACAATGGCTTGCCATTTAAAAACAATTATGGTTATTGGACTGACAACAATTTATTGCTGAATGACTTCAAGGAACTTTTCAATACTTCAGAAATTAGCAAAGAAATTTTCGAACAACATTGGAAAATCTTAGACAATGAAGAATGGTTAACTGCATCTTAGGATGAATGTGAAGAAAATCATCTGAAAAGTTTTGTATACAATTCAACAAGTTTTGCAGATTCTTTTTCCCAGGTGAATTCTTTCGCAGCTTCATTGCATGCTTTTGACATGCGGATCAATTCTTCCGGATGTTGATCAAGATGTTGAATTGTGCTGACAATACTTTCTGCTGATACATCATCGATGAGGACAGAGCATGGATATTTGTCATTCACAGTTTTGTATTCCGGGTAGTTCATGTTGATGGAAGGGAGGCCGGCATGAATGCAATCAAAAAATTTATTGGGTAAGGAATAGAAATCATTCAGGCTGCCGGTTTCTCGCATGTTGATGCCGAGTCTTGCCTGATTCATTAATTCCGGAAGGTGATCCGGATGAACCCATCCAAGGAATTTTACCTGTTGTTCAAGTCTGAGTTGTTTTGTCAATTCTTTCAGTTGTTCTGTAATGTCTCCTTCACCTGCCAGCCAGAATTCCCAATCAGGTAATTTTGAAATTGCTTTTATAGAATCTTCAAGGCCTCGGCCGACATTTAATGCACCCTGGTAAAGAAGAATCTTTTTCCGATTTTCAATAGGTGTAGTATCAGGTTTGACAGATGGAGCCGGTGCTATATTCCGTATCACATGAAATTCCACATTGTATTTTTTACCCATCAATTTGGCTAGTTCCTCCCCTACCGTATATCGCAGGTTGAAACGTGGAATGGTCATCCGTCCTATTCTTTCCCAAATATTTTTTATAGCAGGACGTCCGGTTAGTTCAGGTACTTCAGTAAAAAATTCGTGGGCATCATAAACCGATTTGCGTTTTTTTAACCCTGATGCCTTTTGCACAGCCAATGCTGTATCCAGATCGCATGCACATGCAAGGTCAAAGCGATGGGTCATCAGGTATAGAAATAACCGCTTGTTGTATTCAATATAAAAAAGTGGCCCCTTGTTAAAAATGCATTTCAACCTGACCCCTTTAAAGCCTCTGGGTGAAAAAGATTTTGAGTTTTTCAGTTTGCGTCCTACAAGGATTACTTCTGCGCCTGTCTTAGCTAAAGCTGAACAAATGCGAAACATCCTTCGGTCATGCGTCAGATCGTTTGTCACGGTGAGTATAATGCGTTTATTTCTCAGCATGGATTATTTTCTTCTGAATATTTTATCTTCTACGATCCTGATTTTATTCTCTTCGGCTAATTGACGTAATTCCTTTTTGATATTCACCTGTTGCTCGATCTGGTACCGGGATAGAAAGTCCTTAACCGTAATGCCATCATGTTCCTGTAATACATGGTGAATCTTTTCTGACCAGGATGTTTTCTGACTCTCATGCTGCCTGCACCTGTCACAATGTCCGCAAGGTTGTGTTTGATTTTCGCCAAAATATTGCCTGATGAACATTTCCCTGCAAGGCACTTCATCTTCCAGGTAGCCCAACATTGCATTCATTCGGGAAATGGCTTTCTCTTTCCTGAACATGTATGATTTCATATCAATATTGAAATTCTGTTCAGGGACCCTTTCACGTAATAATGTAATCTGATTTTTTGCACGCGGACGGTTATACCTGATGAGTCCTTGTTCGTGAAGATTCGATAACAGCCTGATGACTTCCTTTTCATCCCAGCTGAGAAAACCGGCAAGCCTGCCTTCCTGGATATGAACATCAGCGGACCAAAGTCCTTCATATCCCCGAAGCAGCGCTTTGGTAAGCAGGTCAATGCGCGAATCTTCTAACTGACTTTTATATAAAGTAGCTGTATCTGTAATAATTTGAATCGTACTGCCTCGAATAGCTGATTCATCTAGCACAAACCAACCATCTTTCGCAATAATATCCAGGGCCTGGTATGCTTCAGCACTTTTAAATCCAAATCTTGAAATAAAAGCAGCATAATCAAAATCAAAAGTTTCTCCTTTCCCTGAACCAACAGCCAGGTCAAGATAAATATGAACTGACTTATACACCCTTCTCAATTCAGTGATATCAGGAAAGCTGCTTTCAACTTTCCGGACAAGATTTTTAGCACTCGATGGTTTTACTACGATCACACAGTAGGCATCTTTTCCATCCCTTCCTGCCCTACCTGCTTCCTGGTAATATTCTTCGATACCGGGTGGTAAATCAAAATGAATTACCATCCGAACATCACTTTTATCTACCCCCATTCCAAATGCATTTGTAGCGACAATAACCTGTGTTTGGTTTTTGATCCAACTTTCCTGCATGAAATCCCTTTCTTTCATTTCCATTCCGCCATGATATGCACCGGAGGAAATCCCTTTTGTCATCAACCAATCCGACAGATCACGGCAAAGCCTGCGATGACGTACATAAATAATAGCGGAACCGGAATTCCTGAGCAGCATCCTTTCGATGTATGGCAACTGATCTTCACGTGGAATAACATGATAATGAAGATTGGGACGTGCGAAACTGTCCCTGATGACTACAGGTGCATTCAGCTCTAATCGTTCAATAATCTCATGAGTTACTTCATTTGTTGCAGTTGCTGTCAACGCGAGCATAGGAACACCAGGAAGCAAATACCGCAATTCACTAATGTCAAGATAAGAAGGTCTGAAATCGTGGCCCCACTGCGAAATACAATGGGCTTCATCAACAGCAATCAGGCTGACATTCATAGATTGCACGCGTGCTAAAAACATTTCTGTTTTGAGTCGTTCGGGAGAAACGTACAAGAGTTTAGTTTTTCCAAACCTGGTGTTATCCAGAATACGATCTATGTCCCTGGATGACATATCGGAGTAAATAGCATCGCATGGAATCTTCAATTGCTTTAACCTGGCCACCTGATCTTTCATTAACGCAATGAGCGGAGAAATAACAATCGTCAGGCCATCCATGCATAATGCAGGCACCTGGTAGCACAAAGATTTACCACCACCGGTAGGAAGAAGTGCAAGGACATCTTTTTTCAGCAATACCTGATCAATGATTTCTTTTTGAAGAGGCCTGAAATGAGCATACCCCCAGTATTGTTTCAATATGTGAAGCGGAGTGATCAAAACCGGTGTGAAAATACGTTAATCAGAATTTAGGACATCGGATTGTTTTCCCATTCTTGTGTCTTACTTTAAATTCACCCGATTTGACCTCGAATGGAATACCAAACCTGATCGTGATAGTACCAAAAAAATCATTCGTGGCATCATTTCCCCTTAGACTTCCTGTAGGAAGGACCACGGGTTCTGTGCCTGAATATTCACCCTGCCTGTTAGCCAATGCAGCTGTCAACGGACCTGCTTTCGCTAATAATTCATCATAAGAAATATAAATTGTACTGACATCATCTATATAATCAGTAAAGGTGTATGACATCATAGCTTCAAGCACAATAATAATATGGCCAGGAGTTAACATTTTTAGTCCACCACCTAACTGGATGGATGGTTGTAAAAGACTATAAGGTTTCTGTTCAGGATAATCAGAAAGATATTGGCCTTCTGTTCCCAATGGATGAAGGGCTATTTTATTCCCCTCATACATTGTCATGGGATTCATGTAAAACAAGCTTGCACCTATGGATGCATAAACCGTAAATCCTTTGCTTTCGCCAGGACTAAAGCCAAGCATATTCCAATCCATGCCACCAGCAAGCTGAAAGACCGGTGAAAAGAAATTGAGATTCCTTGACCTGGTCACTTCTTTGTCATTATAAAGATCGTCACCTGACAGACGCAAATAGAGAAGATCGCCTCTGAGCTGAAATCTCCTGCTGAGTTCATATCCGGCATGCAAGCCGAGAACAGGACCAATCTTCGCTTTGAAACCCTCGGATGTGCTGTAAGAAGCAAGTTCGCCCTGGTAATTTGATATTCCGGCAACTATACCTATATCACCCTGTGCTCTTGAATATGCAACAGCTAAGACAATGATCAATATCATTAAAACCAAAAGTCTTGATCTCAACTATAATCAGTTTATGTTAATCATATCAAAATGACCAGGGTGAAGGCAATATTCAAAGATATACAACCCCAAACGTTGAAAGTGGTTGTACAGGCCTTGTAAATACCCTGTTGAATGGAAATAGTCAACCATATGCTGTGATTCATCCAAAATAAACAGGGGCCTTTGAACAATAAACTATAATTGCAGGTCTTTAGTATAGTCATTTTCTTAACTGAACATATTTACACATGCGGATCTTCATAAAGAGTTCATTTTTCATTTTTTCAGTCTTCATACTCCTTTCGCCTCTGTTGGGCCAGGAAGAGATGAAGGACTGGCATCACCAGGGAAAAGCCAGCAATTTTCCTACCGGAATTGGATCGGATGATTGGTATGCGTCACAAACACAGGGAAAATCAAGGAAAATAATTGTCGCCATTTTAGATTGCGGTGTCGATATACAGCATCCTGATCTGAAAGATAACATCTGGATCAATCCTGGTGAAATAGCAGGGAATCATAAAGATGACGATGGAAACGGTTACGTGGATGATATGTCAGGCTGGAATTTCCTGGGCGGCCCTGATGGTAAAAGTGTGATAAAAGAATCATTCGAAGTCACGAGAGAATATGCAAAAGGAAAAAACAAGTGGGCTAATGCCGATACGCTGCATCTGAAAGGAAAGAAGAAAAAGGAGTATGAAGAATTCATTGAAATAAAATCCGTGGTAGAAAGAAAACGACAAGTTGCTTCGGAGCATATCCTACAAGTCAGCGCAATGGAAGCTGTCGTTTTGAAATCGCTTAAAGCTGCAAAGGAAGAATTGGACGGTGACAGTCTTGACCTGGAAAAGCTTGAAAGTTCGGAAAATGAGGATGTGCTGACTGCAGCAAAAATCATCCGGAATGTGGAGGACCAGGGTATGAAAGTGGAAAGCATAGATTGGTTAATTGAAATCGCCGAGGAAGAATTTGCAACACAGATCAGCAATGATGAGGAAACATTAAATATCAGCTTCAACCCTGATTATAATGCGCGTGCAATCATCGGTGATACGTATACTGATTTTACAAACCGGTTTTACGGCAACAATAATGTAGGAGGTGAATTCGCACTTCACGGTACTCATGTGTCCGGCATTGTGGGTGCGAAGCGAAATAATAATCTGGGGATGAATGGTGTGGCTGACAATGTGGCGCTGATGGCTATCAAAGTTGTTCCGGATGGTGATGAAAGGGATAAGGATGTAGCGAATGCGATCATATATGCTGTTGACAATGGCGCTGAAGTGATCAACATGAGTTTTGGAAAAGGATATTCTCCTGAAAAATACCTGGTAGATAACGCAGTGAAATATGCTGCAAAGCATGATGTGCTGCTTGTACATGGTGCAGGAAACGAAAGTACGAATGTCGATGAAAGCCCCAATTTTCCAAATGATACATATGCCAAAAAATCTTTGTTCGGACCACGAACAGCTAAGAATTTTATTTCTGTAGGTGCATTGAATCCTGAAGGTGGAGAGCAGTCTGTTGCCGAGTTTTCTAATTATGGTAAGAAAGGGGTGGATGTCTATGCACCCGGTGTTTATATTTATGCTACAACACCTGATAGTGCCTACGAATATTTAAGCGGTACAAGTATGGCTGCACCGGTTGTCACCGGATTAGCAGCGATGATCAGGTCAAGATATCCAAAGCTGTCTGCTGCACAAGTGAAGGATGTATTGATAAAAAGCGCAAGAAAGCTTCCTGCCAAAGTAATTCAACCTGGTACGTACGACCTGGTTTCAGGGGAAATAATGGGTGTGTCAGGTCCAATAGATATGCCTGCTGCTATGAAGATGGCATCGCAAATGAAAGGCAAAAGAAAAGCCAGCAATATGCCTGCTGAATATGTGAAACCACATGGAAAAACGTAGAACAAAAGGCAATAAGCAAAAAGCAATAGGCAGAAGGTAGATTAATATTTTTCTAAGTTGCGGTTGCTGAGATGTAGCAAATGGCTGACGGTGAGATGGTCGAAGCATTCTAAGTGTCCTTAAGTTTCTAAGTGGTTCAAAAAGAGGAAGATTTAAGTGGTTCAAAACAGGATGATTTAACTAATGCAATTTTTACCACTTAGGAACTCAAGACAACTTAAGTAATCACTTAAGTTGTTTAAAGAATTCTTACTTCTTTGACGAAGTTCTCTCCCAGACGTTGATTTACTGAGGAGAGGATCGTTTCTTTCATGGTTGACAATTCAGCTTTGAGTGGAGAGGAATCAATATAGAGGATGAGCACCTGGCCGTCGAGCTTTATTTTTTTAGTGTATCCATTGATCACCGGACCCATCAATTCAAGCCACATCTTTTCTATCCGAGTCTGATACAGGCGGGCTCTGAATTGAGGTGACTGCGCAAATACCTGTAACCATTCTTTTAAAGGGCGGTTGTTGTCACCTTTCATTCAATTGAAATTTAAGCTTTTCGAAAAACAATTTACGTAACTGCCGATTCACTTCGACTCCGCTCAGTGACCGGCTAAATAGTACTGATAATGTTTCGACTCCGCTCAACATGAAAATATCTGGTTGAGCGGAGCAGAAACTACTTTTAATGAGATTCCGTCGGTCGCTGTACTTCGACCAGCACTCCTCAACCTCGTGCTACAGCTCAGCAACCGCGGAGTCGAAGCTAAACGACGCAGAAGCAAATTTCCGATTTTAGTTTGATTTACCATTTACGAATTATTGAACATGATCAAAAGGTCATGGCTATCTCTTTCAGTTGATCATTTGAAATAAAATCACTCACGCGTTTGCCTGTGGTGTGTGACAAAAATATCTGGCCATAATTTGGTAAAGTCAATATCTCCATGAGACGTGCCAATCGGTTCTCATCGAGCTTGTCAAATACATCATCCAGGATCAGGATTGGTTTCGTGCCAATCTCATTGCTCAGCACATTGTATTTGCTGAGGTGCAATGCAAAGATGAGTGATTTGATCTGACCTTGTGATCCGTATTCTTTCGCCGGCATATTTTTTATCCTCAGATGATAATCATCCTTGTGAATGCCTGCATTTGTGCGCATGGTATTTTTATCTGCCTCCCAATTCATATCCGCCAAAATATCAAAGGGATAATTTTTAAGACCCGATTCGTAAGAAAAACTCACATTTTCTCTATTGTCTGCAAGTGTAAGATAGATCTGCTGAAGCAGCGGTTCCATCAATGAAGCCAGCCATTTTCTTTTTTCAAAAATTACGGTTGCGTAGGGAGACATCTGTTCATCATATGTACTGATCATTCGCTTCAGATCTTTAAAAGCAGCCTTCAATGCAGCATTTCGCATATGAAGAAGGTGATTATACGCAACCAGTGCCTGCAGATAAGCCTGGTCTACCTGGCAAAGCAGATGGTCAATATACCGGCGCCGCGAAATACCGGAACCATAAATGAGATCAACATCTCTTGGTGCAGAAAAAACAACGGGCATAAAACCGAGGTGAGCACTGATTCGCTCTAATGCAGCACCATCCACGGATAGCTCTTTCAAAATCCCCGGTTTAACTTTGATGACGACCTTATGCATCGCGTCATCCCTGACCACATCTCCTTCAAGCCGGAAGAAGGATTCATTGTAGCGCACTATTTTCTGATCATGTGGATTGAAATAGCTTTTACCTACACAGAGATAGTAGATACCGTCCAGCAGATTGGTCTTGCCGGTTCCGTTTAACCCATGGATTAGGTTAAATTTCGGTCCGAACTGAAATTGAGCTTCCGCGTAATTTTTAAAATTAATAAATGAGACCTCACGGATCAACATTGGCTTCATGGCAGTTCATTAAGCGGATAACCTTATCTTTGCTATCCGGCTAATATAGTTTTTATGGCTCAGGTTAAAGAAAAAAAGACAAGTCTTAAGAGTACAGGTGGTTCAAATGGATTTGACACCTTGGCCTACCGTCAATGGTATGAGGTCATGGTGCGCATCCGGAAGTTTGAAGAAAGGGCTCTGAAGATGTATTCAGTCAATAAAATCAGGGGGTTCCTGCACGTTTACATCGGCCAGGAAGCTATTGCTGCTGCGATGACTACAGCGATCAAACCGACTGATCCTATTGTGACGGCCTACAGGCAGCACGGCATTGCTTTATGCCGGGGTGTCAGTAGTGAAGCCTGCATGGCAGAGCTTTTCGGTAAGGAAACGGGTGTGAATAAAGGGAAGGGAGGCTCGATGCATTTCTTCTCGAAGGAACACCATTATTTCGGAGGAAATGGCATCGTAGGAGCCCAGATCCCAATAGGTACCGGGATTGCTTTTGCGGAGAAATACAGGTCTTCGGAAAATATCTGCCTTACAATGTTTGGGGAAGGTGCCGCCCGACAGGGAGCATTGCATGAATCATTCAACATGGCAATGCTTTGGAAGCTTCCGGTGCTGTATATCTGTGAAAATAACTTTTACGCCATGGGTACTGCTGTGACCCGAAGCAGCAATGTCACTGATATTTACAAGCTTGGATTGTCTTATGAAATGCCCAGTTCTGCTGTAGATGGCATGGATGTCATGAAAACTCACCAGGCATTATCTGAGGCCGCTGAGCATGTCAGATCCGGTAAGGGCCCGTATTTATTGGAGATCAAGACTTATCGGTATAGAGGGCATTCGGTTTCAGATCCTGCAAAATACCGATCGGCTGAAGAGTTGGAGAATTATAAGGAAAAGGATCCGATAGATCATTTAAAAGCCTATATTTTAGAGCATAAACTGCTGAAAGAAAGTGAATTAGAAGCAATAGATCAGGCAATACTTAAGGAAATAGATGAAGCTGAGGCATTTGCTGAAAAATCTGAATTTCCGCCTGCAGCCGAGTTGTATACTGACAATTATGTGCAGCAGGATTATCCGTATATAAAGGATTAGGAATCAACTGGACCCCCTACCCCCTGATGCTTCGACCTGCTAACGCACAACCTCATGCTACAGCTCAGCAACCGGGGGACTTGATCTTTATCGAACTCAAATCATCAAATAACAAAATAATTAAATTTGTTCCCCATTCAGGGGGCTGGGGGTCAAAGGATTAATTACCTTTGCACCACTTTTTTAAAAAACGCAGACATCAATGGCTATTAAAAGAAAACAGGTTAAGAAGGACGAGGAAACACTGATAAACCTGGCTACAGCAAGGACAAGATTGGGTATGTTTTTCGAAGAAAACCAGAAAATCATACTCGGGGTGATCGGTGCCATTGTTTTAGTGGTCGGTGGTTGGTTTGTGTACCATAACCTGATCATGCAGCCCAAGGAAGAAAGGGCCATGGCGCAAATGTGGATGGCGCAAGTTCAGTTTGAACAGGATTCATTCAGCACCGCCCTGGACAATCCAGGTGGAGGTTACAGTGGTTTTCTGAAAATCATCTCTGATTATAAGGGAACAAAAGCAGCTAATCTTTCAAATTATTACGCAGGAATTTCCTATCTCAACCTGGGAAATTTTGATGCAGCGCTTTCTTTTCTGAATGATTTTAGCCCGAATGGAATCATCGGACCGGTCATGAAGCATGGTGCCCTTGGTGACGTTTATTCTGAATTGAATCAAATGGACAAGGCTGTGGATAATTATAAAAAGGCCGCAGAAGCTTCAGACAATGAACTTCTCACTCCTTATTATCTGAAGAAATTAGCCATGTTGTATGAAACTCAAAATGATTACGCTAAAGCTTTGGAAATCTACAAGAGGATCAAGTCGAAATATCCGAACAGCAACGAAGCGCTCTCAATTGATAAATATATAGCAAGAGCCGAAGCACGATAAATCATGGCTTCAAAGCATGGTCCTTCCGCACCTCCTCACCTACCCGATGGCAAGCCATATAAATTTGGCATTGTGGTATCGAAATGGAATGAAGACATAACCAATGAACTTCTGTTCGGCGCAAAGACCATACTTGAATCCGCCGGTGTAATTCCTGAGAACCTTGAAGTCCTGTTCGTACCCGGATCGTTTGAACTTCCATGGGGTGCCAGGCAATTGATGAAGGCTGACAAAAAGGATGCGATCATTTGTCTTGGTTGCATCGTTCAGGGAGAAACCAAACACGATGAATACATCGCGAATGCTGTAGCAACAGGAATCATGCAGCTTTCCCTGGCATCCGGTGTTCCCGTTCTTTTTGGGGTGCTTACTACGAATTCATATGAACAGGCACGTGACCGGGCAGGAGGAACCTGTGGTAATAAAGGTTGCGAAGCTGCAACGGCTGCACTTGAACTTGCACAGATCAAATCTGGTGACAAGTCTTCCAAAAAGAAAATCGGGTTTTAAATATGAAAGTCATCCCCATTGAAACAGGCTATTTCAAGCTGGATGGTGGAGCTATGTTTGGTGTCATCCCAAAATCAATTTGGCAAAAGATGATCCCTGCCGATGAAAATAATCTTTGCAGCTGGACCATGCGATGCCTGCTCGTAGATACAGGTGATCAGCGCATATTGATAGATACAGGCCTGGGTGATAAGCAGGATGAACGTTTTTTCAGTCATTATTTTCTGCATGGGAATGCAACATTGATGAGTTCATTGCATGATGCCGGATATGAACCTGTTGATATCACCGATGTAATACTTACTCATTTTCATTTTGATCATGTAGGTGGTGCGGTGAAAAAAAATGAAAACGGTAGCCTCTCCCCTGCTTTCCCAAATGCAAAATACTGGACCACAAAAAAGCACTACGATTGGGCATTCGAACCGAATGCAAGAGAACGCGCATCATTTCTGAAAGAAAATTTTGTTCCGCTGAAAGATTTGGGTGTGTTTCATTATGTTCCTGAAGAGCAGGGACATCAATGGAATAACCATATCAGGATAAGGATTTCCAACGGACATACTGAGTCGATGATGTTGCCTGAGATCAGGGTGAATGATAAAGTGACGCTTGTGTATGCAGCTGATCTCATTCCTTCTGCGCACCATGTCGGATTGCCTTACATCATGGGATATGATATCAGGCCACTGGTTACATTAGAAGAGAAAACCTCTTTCCTGACAGAGATTGCCAACAAAGGATATTATTTATTTCTTGAGCATGATAAGGATACCGAGTGTATATCAATTAAACTGGATGCTAAAGGAAGGCCTGAAGTAGATAAAAAAATGTCCCTTGCTGAATTATTGGCTTTGTCCTAAAATTTTACCTCACCATCGTCGACCCAGGATTCAAATCTATAAAACGATTCCTGCCTGCCCTTAAGTGATAAGGGTTTTCATAGCACAATCATTTATTATTAAGAGGGTTGTGTCATTTTAGTACATTTCCCAGGAATGCAAAGTTTCAGACAAATGGATTTTGCTAAAAATACAATTGTCTCATTTTTCCTCCCTTGCAGATAGAAAAAGAGTGATCTGTCTCAAACTTCTATATTTTTCAACACTTCTAACTCCCCTCCTTTTTATTTCCGCCGTTTAGATTCGTCATCGTAAAATAATACGGTTCAATGATGATAAATCAACGAAGGATAAGTTTTTTTCCAGCCTTTGCAAGTCCAATTTTAACCCTTTTATATATTATCATTTTCTCACACACACTGACCGCTCAGGATGTTCACCCTCCGGTTCAGTCGATATCCGGGACCGTTGTAACTAAAGAGGATGATACTACTCTTCCGGGGGTTACGGTCCTCATTAAAGGTTCGAACAAGTCAACAGCCACGGACAATAATGGTACATATAAGATAGATGCATCTGCCAATGATATTTTGATTTTTACGATTGTAGGTTATACCTCACGTGAAATGCCTGTAGGGCAGAAATCAATAATCGATGTTGAGCTTGAAATTGATTCAAAAGAGCTTAGTGAGGTGATAGTCGTGGGATATGGCCAGGAAAAAAGATCAAACCTTACCGGCTCGATTACTTCGATAAAAATTGACAACTTAAAAAACCGGCCTATATCCCGCTTAGACCAGGCATTACAGGGGATGTCATCGGGAGTGTATGTCACAAAAGGGGGAGGCGCACCAGGCTCAAGTCCTACCATCCATATTCGTGGAGTTGGATCTATAGGTAATACGGATCCGTTGTGGATCGTAGACGGGATCAAGATGAATCCTGGAAATCACTTCAATCCCGATGACATCGCTTCTATTGAAATCCTGAAAGATGCTGCTTCAAGTGCTATCTATGGTGCCGAAGCTGCTCATGGCGTCATTCTCGTAACTACCAAGCGCGGAATAAAAGGGAAAACCCAGGTATCCTATAATAATTCTTTTGCAAAAGTAAATGCCATCAAATTGCCCACTCTTCTGGGCAGTGAAGATTTTGTTTATTATAAAAAACAATCAAGGATCAACGCCGGTCAGAATCCTGAACCATCCTGGGACAACTGGATACATGATACCGACTGGATAAATGCATTTTATGCAGGAGATGGGTTTTCTCAAAATCACAATTTGTCAATCGCTAAAGGAGCTGATAAATCAAATTATTTTCTTTCCCTGGGGTACAATGATGAACATGGTATCCTGATCGACAATACATTTAAAAGATACAGCCTTCGGTTGAATTCGGATTACGAACTGACTGATTTTCTGACCGTCGGTGAAAGTGTATTGCTGTCAAGAGTCAATGAGAATCCGATTGGCAATTTCAATGAAGACTATAAGGGAGCAATACCTTATCGTTCGATTCCGATCATGCCAATCTATGATGAAAACAATCCTTATGGTGGTTGGGGAAGAGCACCAGTTTATTTCCAGGGACCGAATCCGGTAGCTACCCAATATCAGCAGCATGAAACAAGGGCTTACAACAGGCTTGATGGTTCAATGTATTTCAGCTTTGCACCCCTAAAATTTATTACGGTCAGAGGACAGGTAGGTTATAGCTATCTGGGGTATTTAGGTAAATCTTTTAATGAGGCATTTGATTATGGCGCTTTTGCAAATCCAATCAATGCACTGACATATTCGGATGGTAATGATGAAACGATCACAGCTAATCTTGTTGCAACTTTTACAAAACAATTAGGAGATCACTATGTCCGGGTCATGGGAGGTTATGAATCTTCTCAATTTGAATCCATTCATTTTAATGCTGCAGCCACTAACTTTCCACTGGACGTGGCGCAGAGCTTTAATCTGGCTACAGGCACATTTAACGTAACTGACAGACAATCTGTATTTCAACGAAGGCTTCTTTCACAATTTGGAAGAATAACGTATAACTATAAAGAAAAATACCTGCTCGAAGCCAATTTACGACGTGATGCATCTGCACCTGTTTTCAGTCCTGAAAATATATGGGGAATATTTCCATCATTTTCTGCAGGATGGAAAATTTCCAAAGAACCTTTTATGGAAAATTTTCCTTTGTTCTCCAACTTAAAACTTCGTGGAAGTATCGGAACACTTGGATCTGATGCCATAGGAAGTTTTATTTATTCCAAAACATATACATCTCAATTTTCCACCTACACGTTTGATGCCACAGGACAAAACAAAGTGTCCGGTTTCTACATCAGTCGATTCCCGAATGGTGAAGTAAAGTGGGAGGAAGTTAATCTTAAGAATATCGGAATTGATGCTGAGGTATTAGATGGTAAACTTTCATTTTCTGTAGATGGCTACATCAAAGACACGAAAGATTTACTTTATGGTGTTCCACTTCCGGCATCCATCGGAATAGCTGTTCACAATTTTGATCCGGTCAATCCTCAAATCAATATCGGATCAATGCGAAATACAGGTATTGATCTTGACCTGACTTACCGGGAACATGCAGGAGAATTCAATTTTACATTGAATGGCAATGTTTCATTCCTGAAAAACAAAGTATTGTATCTGAATGGTGATGATTATATCACAGGAGGAGCGGGAGGAGGCCAAATCGGAGGTATGACCAGGACACAAGCCGGAATACCGATCTCAAGCTTTTATGGTTTTGTCGTGCAGCAAATGCTGAACTCAGAAGATGACATATTTGCTATCAATTCATATGCGGCAGATGGCATTTACCAGGAAGCAGGAACTGGTCCGGGAGACCTGATGTATGTAGATCTCAGCGGCCCGAATGGAGTTCCTGATGGAAAAATCACATGGGAACATGATCGCACCTATATAGGTAATCCCTGGCCTAAACTCATCTATGGATTTAATCTGAACATCGGATACAAACAAGTTTTGGATCTGAGCTTACAATTCCAGGGTGTCCAGGGCGTCGATATTTTCAATGCCAATAAAGCTTACTCACGAAATTTCTTTGGTGACAGTAATACAAGCACCGATATCTATGAAGCCTGGACTCCGGAACATCATACACAAAATCCCCGCAACATAGCAAGTGATCCAAATGGAAATTTCAGTCGCCCTTCTACATACTTTATTGAAGATGGATCGTATCTCAAATTGAGAAATGCTCAGCTCGGATTTAATTTTTCAAAAAGCATGCTTAAAAAGCTAGGGGGTATAGGATCTGTCAGATTGTATATCAATGCTAATAATTTACTTACGGTCACCGGTTACTCAGGACCGGATCCTGAATTGGAAGGAAGTAATGTCAGTCGCGGAATAGACTATGGCCTGTATCCTCACACGAGGACATTCGGAGGTGGATTAGATGTTCAATTTTAAACTAACGACGATGAAAGGATTCGATAAATATAGAAACGGATTGATTTGCATTTTAATACTAACTGCTATTCACGGATGCAATGAAGACCGTTTTCTGAATATCAATAACGAGAATGAATTAGTAGCTGAGACCTTTTACACGAATACAAAAAATTTTGAGAATTCGTTGAACAGCGTTTACGATGCGCTGAAAAGTCTTGATCTGTTTGGACAGGCTTTTTATATACAGACACTTTTAGCACTACCTCATACAGCCGATTACTGGAATGCACAATGTCGCAATGAAGTTACAGCCGGGGATCCGTGGGTCTATGTTGCCTGGAGAGGATGGTATCGTGTCGTAGCGAGAGCAAATGATGTGTTGGACAATGCACCTGTATTTCTTGCTAATGAAAATCCTACAACAGCTGAAGCTGAGGAGATAAAATTAATTGAGGGCCAGGCGCATTTCCTTCGCGCATTGGCTTACTTCCACATGGTGAGATTGTGGGGAGAGGCATCTTTTGCAGATGACAGCTCAAGACTGGCTGTTCCGTTGCATTTGAAAATTCCCCAGACACGTGCGGAAATTATGAAACCCCGGGCTACTGTCGGACAAGTCTATAACCAGATAATTGCCGATTTCAGACAAGCTGAAATACTTCTGCCGGAAACATGGAATACAGATAACATCGCTCGTGCTTCAAAATTTGCAGCTAAAGCATATCTCGGCCAGGTCTACCTGTACATGGAGGATTATAATACTTCGAAACAATATTTGGACGAAGTATTTCAATCAGGGAAATATGATCTGGTCACATTCGAACAATATGATCAGATATTTCAGGGCAAGCTTGAATTCAGTAAAGAAACCATTTTCGAATTGAATTATGCCATTGATCTCCAGCAGAATATTTGGGAAAATGGATTAGGCTCAGGTATTGCACTTGTGTTAGCCCCTCCCGGAAGAGGCTGGAGTAATTGCACTCCCCATGGCGTAAATATTTTCAGATTTGGTGATGATCCGCGTGCCAAAATATGTTTTTATGCGCCTGAAGATTCTGTAGCCACAGTAGACGGACGAATGGCTCCGGCCGGAAAAAGTGAATTCAATTTCACCGGTCATAGCTTTCGAAAATATGTGCCGGAAGACTACTCCGTGTATTCAACGAACAGGAATAGCGGAATCAATTTCGTGCTGTTGAGATTGTCTGATCTCTACCTGATGTATGCGGAAATATTAAATCATACCGGTAATGATGGCATGGCAGCTGAATTCGCTAACAAGGTAAGGCGACGCGCGTATAGTAAAGATCCTGATTCATCGGCACCCGGAATTGACTTTGAAGGTTTAACTGGAACACAATTGCGTGATTCCATAAGGGAAGAAAGGTTTAGAGAGCTATTTGCTGAAGGCGAACGATGGTATGATATCGTAAGATGGAAAATTGTCAGGGAAGAGGTTTTGAAGTACAATGAATTCAAAGTAACACAAGGCGAAATCATCTACCAGGACAAGGATTATTACTATCCTGTTCCCCTGCAGGAAATAGATAATAACTCTAACATAATTCCAAGCAGAGGATATGAATAACGGAATAAAAAGAAATATGAAATTGTTAGTCATCGGATGGATGTTGTTGATGGGAATCTCCAGCTGTGGATGTCAGAAGGATGACCGGGAAGATCCAGTCGATGGTGTTCAGCCAAAAGATGTTGTAAAAACAAATCCTGCTAAAGTCTACATGCATGTAATGCCCTGGTTTAATAGTAAAGATCATTCAGGCTATTGGGGCATTCATTGGAAAATGGGAAATAAAAATCCTGAGACTATTCTTCCGAATGGACAAAGGGAAATTGCTTCTCATTATTATCCTCTGATTGGACCCTATGATTCAGGTGATCCGGATGTGATCGATTACCAACTTTTATTAATGAAGTATGCAGGTGTTGATGGTGTGCTGATTGACTGGTATGGATCGTATAATATCCTGGATTATGGAGCGAATCTGATAAATTCAAATGCCATTGTTGCCGGTGTGAAAAGAGTCGGTCTTGAGTTTGGAATCATCTATGAAGATAATGTGGCTAATGAAGCTGCGCGAAGAACAACGGATACGGAAATAGAAGCTGCTAAAAAGGATTTCAATTATGTGCGTGAACATTATTTTTCTTCAGACCGCTACATACAGATTGAGGACAAACCTTTGCTCATGACTTTCGGACCAAGATATTTCACAAGTCCGGCACAATGGACAGAGATATTGAGTGTGTTAAGCAAAAAACCAGCCTTCTTTCCACTTTGGGATCATACACACCGTACCGGAACAAGCAATTCAACAGGTGAGTATAGCTGGGTGGATTTTGATCCGACATTAAGTAAGCTGGATCATTTTTATCAAGCGACTAATCATGGATTGAGCATGGGTTCTGCGTATCCCGGCTTCCATGATTTTTATAAGCAGGGAGGATGGGGAGATAGCTATGGTTTTGTGGATCTCACAGATGGCGAAACGCTGAAACAAACACTACAGAAAGCTAAATCATCCCAGGTTCCATATCTGCAGCTGGTCACCTGGAACGATTACGGTGAAGGAACTATGATCGAACCTACAGTGGAATTTCAATATCAGTTTGTAGACATCCTCCAGGAATTTACGGGTGTTACATACAGGCAAAGTGAACTGGAGACAATTGCCAACTACTACAAGAAGAGAAAGGAATACAAGACCAATCCAGAAGCACAAAAAACTCTGGATCTCATCTTCAATGCATTGATACAACTTGATGTATCAAAAGCTAACGAGCTATTACATAACCTTTAAATAAAACATTTTCAACTTTAAACCAATTCCAATATGAAAAAGAATAGTTACAGAATGCTATGGCTTTTGTCATTCGCCATTGTAGTTTCCCTTTTTACAGGCTGCAAAGAAGATGAAGTGAAGCCTATTGATCTATTACCGAATCTGAATGGCTTGTATGTCTACGGTACCAACACAGTGGCTACGAAAGCAGGCACTGCCGCGTCAAAAGTGAACCTTGCTGTCCTGGATCATACAAAAGGAGCAATGGTCGATAATTTACCAGGTGTGTTTGGTAAATTCATCCACATAGGAGCAAACAGCACGATAAAAATTGCGTATGTGCAGGATGCAACCAAGAAAATATATGGTGCAGCAGGCGGTGGTTCTATCGATAGTGCTATTGTTGCAGGCGGTCAGGTAAAAGACCTGGTGATCCATGGTACTCTGTTGTCTGATGGCCCGGCGATAAATGTAGCCAGTGCGGGATTGTATTATCTGTTTGTTGATGTTAACACAGAAACATTTATCCTGATGCCGGTAAAAGCAAACATTATCGGGGATGCTACTGCGCTGCAATGGGCTGCTGGTACGGCATTGCCTTTGAAATCTTCAGATACCCTAAGTACAGTATTTGAAGGAACAAATATTCCTTTGGTAGGTGCATCAGGATATCGTTACAGATTCAATGATGGATGGCATGCGTTTGAAGGTACTTCAGTAGTTACCTTATCAAGCATGGGTGTGACAAGCTATGGTGCTTCATGGGATTCAGGAATAAATGATATTGGATTCCATCTGGATAATGCTCCACAAAAAGAGACCGGCATTTTTACGATCACACTTACATACAATGCTAAAACAGGCGAATGGACTGAAGTGAAAACAAAAACGGGTGAATTGTTAGTTGATCACTCTGCAGATGAATTTGGTTGGTTTGGCAATGCATATTATGTGTCAGGTTCGACGGAAGGGGCCTGGGATGCAATTCATCATATACAAACTCCTGTCAAAGACGGAAACCTTTATAACTGGGTGTGGCATCTTACACTCATCCAGGATCGGTCTTTTGTACTACGTCAAAACGGAGGAGCCGCTGCATGGATTACTTTTGGGGGGGCAGCAAAAGTGGGTACCGCATTCACGGATGGCTCTATTGTAAAAGAAAATGGCCAGGATAATTATTTTGTTGCCACAGGAGGAAACTATCTTATCACATTCACGATCAATGCCGAAGACGAGGGACGTATATTGACGATCGAACACGAATAAAGGATTAGAGAATCATTACATTCTTTTCATTTATTTATACAATTAGCCGGCTTGCAACTTCCTCTGCAAGCCGGTTTTTTTTATGTTAGAAAAGTATTGGTGGTTTCTGGTACTTTGTCAGGGTGTATTCGTCACAGTTCTGACATCGGATGGTAATTTTCCGAATTGTTTTTTGAAACAATTGCTGAAATATTTTGGATCCGTAAATCCTACGGAGTATGCTACTTCTGAAACATTCAAATTCCCTTTTACGAGCAGATTATAGGCTTCCTTCAGACGGGTAGTCCTGATATATTCATTTATGGATAAGCCTGTCACTCCTTTCATTTTTCTAAGCACATTTCTCCTGCTCATCGCGAAATGCTCACTGAATTCATCTACACCAAAATTGGAATTTTGTAAATTCTGTCTAACCACCGAAACAGCCTCCCTTAAAAATTGCTTGTCCACAGCACTCAGGTGTATGATCTCCGGCATCGTAAGCGTGCTTTTCAAAAACATCTCCTTTAGCTTCTGACGGGTAAAAAAGATATTCTTTATTTTCAATTCAAGCAGGTCAAACTGAAAAGGTTTTGAGATATAATCATCAACCCCAATGCGTAATCCCCTGGTTTGATTTTCATCTCCGTGTCGTGTGGTCATCAGAATGATAGGAATATGACTCGTCCTGTCATCATTTTTCAATTTGCCACACAATTCCAGGCTATCAACATCAGGTAAGTTCACATCACAAAGTATCAGGTCCGGAACATGTTCTGTCGCCATTTTCAATCCATCATCACCATTCATGGCTATCTCAATATGATAAACCGTTTTAAGCCTGGTATATTTCTGAAGGACAGAATCTGTGTCATTTTCAATGATTAGAACAGACGGAACCTGAAAACGATTCTCTTTTGATTCTTCGAGATCTTCTGATAAAATGTTTAGATCCGCAGTTGAATCTGCTTCGTTCAGTAGTCCGCCAGCCACAAACTTATCTGCCCAGCTTAGATCCGGTTGAGATGATTCAACTTCCTGCCTGCTGATATCGATCAATTGAGTGATCATCCGGATCAGGTTCGTTGCATTTCGGTAGATTAAAGAATGCTGCTCAGTGAGATGATCATGCTGATCACTTTGCAGGGAAAGAAGCTCTTCAATCTGTTCAATGATTAAAGTCAACGGTGCATGTAATTCATGGGAAATATTAGAAAAGAATTTAATTTTCGCTTCGGTTAGCTCGCGTATCTCGTCCGCCATTTCTTTTATTTCCCCACTTTGAATTTCTAACTCGTGATTTTTTTGAAGAAGAATTTCGTTTTGCCTCAGGATTTCATTTTGACGGTCTTCTATGATTTCTTTTGCGTTTTTCAGATCTGCAGTACCCAGGGTAACCCGATGCTCTAATTCTTTCTTACTCTGTTTTAGCTGATACGTTTTGTATTTGTAATAGGTGAAAATAGCTGAAATTAAAAGTAAAACCAGGGATAGTTTGAAGTATGGATTTTCCCACCAGGGTGGAATTACAATGATCTTAATACGTGTACCGGTTTCATTCCAGATACCATCATTGTTAGAAGCTTTGACTTTAAAATAATATTCGCCCGGGTCCAGATTGGAATAGGTGGCATTGCGTTGGTTGCCTACATAATTCCATGTTTCTTCAAAGCCTTCCAGCATATATGCATACTGATTCTGACCGGCAAGCATGTAATTTAAAGCTGAGAATTCAAAGGTGAAAACAGATTGTTGGTGAGTGAGGCTTATGGATTCGGTTTCGTTCACAGGAGTCGAGAGAATTGAGCCTGTGGTGAAATCAACTTCTTCATTGAAAATCTTCAGACCTGTTATTTTAACCGGCGGTACAAAAGGGTTATATTTTATTTTCAGGGGATCAAAAACATTAAAGCCCATTTGTCCACCGAAAACCATCTGGCCATTTTTCCTTTTATAAAAAGCTCCTCTCTTAAATTCGCTTCCCTGGAGCCCATCTTCCACAGAGAATTTGTGAATTTTTATTTTCTCCGGGTTTAAGATTCCTTCTTCAATTTTGCATAAACCATGTTGAGTACTCACCCAAAGATTACCCAGCTCATCCTCGAGCATTCCTGAAATACTATTTCCGGGTAATCCATCGAGGACGGTATATGTATTTACTTTTGTTCCTGCACGATCGAATCGAAACAATCCTTTTTCCTGGGAACCAATCCATATATTTCCCTCACTATCCTCGAGTAATGTTCCTGGTACTCCGAAATCTGTAGTCAGTGCCGGAGCAAACCTTTCGAAGTAACCTGTTTTATAATCATAAACTTCAAGTCCTTTGCCAGTCTGTATAAGTATCCTTCCTAACCTGTCTTCATAAATACCATAAATGAAATTATCTGCAATGCTACGAGGATCAGAAGGATCATGCCAAAAACGGGAGAACGAATTGGTCAGTTCATTATAAAGATTTAATCCACCTGCCATAGTGCCTACCCAAATATTTCCTCTTCTGTCTTCGTATATGGCACTGACGCTTTCGTTACTCAGGCTTGTGCTGATTTCCGGATTTGCATAAAAGTGATTTACAATTCCACTATTATTCCTGATGACATCCAGTCCGCCAGCATAGGATCCTATCCAGATATTATTGTGACGATCACATAGTATTGAAAGAATTGCATTGCTCTGCAACCCTTCATTACTCCTTTCCTTCTTTTTGTAATACGTATAACTGCCCGTTTTATCATTTAATACGTTTACACCTCCGCCATCGGTCCCTATCCATAACCGACCTTCTTTGTCTTCCGTGATTGCATTCACGTGATTATTATTCAGTCCATTTATTTTAGCCTGGTACAGTAGAAAAGGCTTGTCCCATTTGCTGAAATAATTGATTCCACCATTGTAGGTTCCCGCCCAAAGCAATCCATTATCATCATCATAAAATAATGCATGTATGGAATTGCTATTGATGCTTCTTTCATTCGTGATGTCAGGAAGAATTTGACTGAACTTTTCCTGCTGTATGTCAAAAACATTTAATCCTCCACCTTCAGTGCCCAAATAAATGAAATATTCATTGTCACCGGCAACACACAAAACTGAGTTGTTACTTAAGCCCGGGGTTGAAAGCTGACCGTATTGATAATGCTGAAACGAATTATCCTCAGCAACATATTTATCCAGCCCCCCACCCCATGTGCCTAACCAGATATGGCCATATTTATCTTCACTGATGGATTTGACATAATCCTGTGCAAGACTATTTGGATTGTCAGCGTGGTGAGTGTAACGACGGAACTCTTTTTCTTCAGGAATAAAAACATTCAGGCCACCTTCTGTACCGATCCAGATTTGTCCAAGGTGGTCCTGAAAAATGCTGGAGACCAATCCGTGAGAGATGCTTCTTGGATTGCCCGGATCATGCAGGTAATGGGTAAAAGATTGATTTTTATGATCGAACAGATCAAGTCCCGCGTCAGTGCCTATCCAAAGTTGTCCACTCTTATCTGTAAAAATGATATATACCTTATTGCCACTAATGCTGGAAGGATTATCCGGATCATGCCGGAAGCTGGTAAATTTTTCAGTATTCCTCTCAAATCTGTTTAATCCTCCGCTGAATGTACCAATCCAAATATCTCCATGCACATCATTTGCAAGGCATTCGATGACATTGTCAGTGAGATTGCAAACTGCACTACTTTGAAATACTTTGAACCTGTGACCATCATACCTGTTAAGCCCATTAAAAGTCCCAAACCACATAAAACCGTCCTTATCTTTCAAAATCGCTTTTACCCAGTTGTTTGATAAGCCGTCTTCAACTGTGATATGTTTAAAAAAGGGTTGGTCTTGTTGTGCAAATGAGTTTAAAGAACTACATAAAAATGAAGCAAGAAGAAGGATAAATGTGGAAATATGGATACGTAAAAATTGAAACATGCGAAGTCACCGGATTTTGGACAGATAATGATGAGATATTGATCTACTTCGTCAGTAAAGCCCTTTAGGAAGTAAATATATAAATTGTTAAAGTGGTTGATTGAGCCTTCCTGATACCTTCAGCGTATTGGGCCTTCATTTGATGTATTTTAAAATGATGGGTTGTTTGAATGTTACCCTGGACCCAGGAAAGGATTTTTACCTCACTTAAAACGTCCTGGTCAGCCATTTTGTCCTGAAAAATCCTGTAAAATTGATTTTGATGTTATATCGAAAAATAAATGTGTATAACTATTCGGAGCACCTGATGATCAATTGATTAAAACAGTGTGGCACACTTAGGTGTGCCACACCTTCCTTACAAATCCGAATCTTCACTTTGTATGATGCTATAATTTTTTGCCTCTGTCTTGAAAATTCATTCTATCTTTGACTTTTATTCTAAAAAAGTCAAATGGTTGAAAAGGAAACAGACCGGTCTCAGATCAAATTAGAACAGATTTTGACCGCCGCTCAGAAGCGTTTTGGGCATTATGGCTTGTCCAAAACAGCGATGAACGATATTGCCAATGACATCGGGATGTCTAAAGCTTCTCTTTACTACTATTTCAAAGACAAGGAAAGCATCTTCATAGCAGTCCTCGAGAAAGAACATATACATTTCATTGAAGCGATGCATAAGATGATTAAGACTTCAGTGAAAGCAGAAACGATGTTAATTGAATATGTAAGCATGCGAACTGCTGTCTTAGAAAAAATGATGGCTCTGGGTAAATTCAGCTATGACGGACTTTTAGCATTCAAACCTCAAATCAGCAGTCTCCTTCAGCAATTTAAGAAAGAGGAAACAAGCCTGATTTATAACATTCTTGAATTTGGTGTCAGGAATAAGGAATTTTCAATGGATAGTATACAAGAGCACGCAACATTTTTCATTGATACGCTGCTCAGTATTCGCAAAGCTGTCATCGCTGAACATGCAGAAGGCGATACGATTGAATTTTCTCCCAGGAAATACCAGAAGCTGAAAGATCAGTCAAATATGTTTGCCTCCATTTTTATCAAAGGGATTTCAGCATAAGTGATCAAATAAAATTATGAACATGAAAGAATCGAATCACAGAAAAGGTCCCTGGCCTCAACATATCATTTTTACATTTTTGTTTTTATGCACGGGATCAGTTGTTTTTGGTCAGCAAAATTCAGGTATATCACTGGATGAATGCCTGCAACTGGCTACGGACAATTATCCTTTGACAAAACAAAAAGGATATCTGAATGCCATCGGAGAAAATAATCAAAAAGCTATCAAGGGGTCATGGCTGCCACAGGTTAATTTCAATCTGAAAGCAACGTATCAATCTGAAGTGCCTTCCTTTGATTTCGAAGGGTTTCCTTCCCTTGTTTTTCCAAAAGACCAGTATAGTTTTGGTCTGCAGATCCACCAGACAATTTTTGATGGCGGACTTAGTCATCAGCAAAAACTAACTGACCAGGCAAACACGGAAACGGAAATTCAAAAAAATGAAGTTGAGCTATACCGCGTTAAAGAAAAAATCCTTCAACTCTATGGAAATATTCTTCTTGCAAAAGAAAATATTGAAGTGCTACAATCCTATGCCAATGACATAAAAAGCAGGCAATCAAAAATGGCATCTTCTGTCAGGAATGGATTGATGCTTCAAAGTGATCTCGATGAGCTCGATGCTGAAATGCTGAAGACAGATCAAAAAATGATTGATGTGACTTCAAAATTAAAAGTCCTCTGCCAGGTACTTTCTTTATACATACAAAGGATAGTGGATGAAAATACGTCATTCGCAGACCTGCCAATTATGTCATTGGAAATTAAAAATGAAGTCTTCCGTCCGGAATTAAAATTATTCTCATTTCAGCAAGCTCTTCTCGGAGAAAGAATAAAACTTTCTGAAAACAAAACACGTCCAAAGCTCTCAGCTTTCGGAGATGGTGCATTCGGCAGACCGGGGTTTGATTTTCTCAATCAAAAAATGAGATTGTATGGAATGGTGGGCTTAAGCCTGACATGGAACCTGAGTAGCCTTTATACCCTGTCATATGACAGAAACAACCTGGTCATTCAGCAAAAAATGATTGATGAACAAAGAGAAATATTCCGGTTAAATCTAAATGAAACCTTGCTCCAGGAAAATGGTGAAATCGAAAAGCTGAAGCAGATGTCTCTAATAGATAACGCGATCATTGAAAAACGAATTTCAATAAGTAAGACAAAAGCAAACCAGCTGGATAACGGAACAATCACCTCATCTGATTATCTCTCTGAATTGAATGAAGAAAAACAAGCACAGTTAACACAACAAATGCACCAGATACAATTAGGCATCGCCATCGCCTCAGTTCGTATTACAACAGGCAATTAAATTAACCATCAGATAACAAATCATGGAAGAAACAAAGCAAAATAAAAGTAGTCGCAAGCTTATAACAAGGATCATATTCCTCTCCCTCCTGGTCATAGGTTCCATTTATGGCTACATGAAATACAGAGAAGCCAAAGGATATGAAACTACAGATGATGCCCAGCTTGATACAGACATAAGTCCCGTTACTGCAAGAGTATCGGGGTACATTGATAAAGTTTATTTCTCAGATAATCAGTCAGTAAAAATGGGTGATACGCTTGTGCTTCTTGATAATCGTGATTTGAAGATTAAGGTGGAACAAGCTGAAGCTGCTCTGCAGAATGCGCAGGCAGGACTCGGATCAACAAAGGCAAGTGCTTATTCAGTTGAAGAAGGGGGAAACACAAGTACTTTTAAAATTGATGAACTCAAAGTCCGACTTGCCAGCGCCCAAAATGAGTATGAGCGGTATCAAAAGATGCTGGCTGAAGGATCAACTACCCAGCAACAATTCGATAAAGTGAAAACAGAAAAGGAATCTTTAGAGAGGCAAGTGGAAACTGCACTGCAATTTCAAAAAGAATCATCTTCTAAAACCGGTGCGGCCAACAAACAAATATCTGTAGCAGAAAGTATCATTAAGCAACGTCAGACGGATCTGAACTATGCAAAGTTGCAACTTTCATATGCCACAATTGTGGCTCCTTTTGACGGAATTGTTTCAAAGAAAAATGCGCTGACGGGTCAATTAATTCAGGCAGGACAACCTCTTTGTTCCATGGTGAATGATAAGCATATCTGGGTGGTAGCGAATTTCAAAGAGACACAGATCAGTAAAATCAAAGAAGGCATGGATGTCGCAGTAAAAGTGGATGCTTTCCCTGACAAAATAATAACAGGTAAGGTCTTGTCAAGTTCTCCGGCCACAGGATCTAAATTTTCATTAATTCCTGCTGACAATGCCTCTGGCAATTATGTGAAAGTAGTGCAACGCATTCCAATTAAGATTGGATTGAACTATTCAGATAATGATCTTTCAGGTTTGAAACCGGGCATGAGCGTTTATGTGAAGGTCAGTCTTAAAGAATCAACTCAGCCTGAGTCAGGTGATCCTGTTGAAAAAGCAACTACCGGAGTAAACAAGTAAATCTTATTGGATTTTTCTTTTGATTATTAACATACCATAATGGCTAAAATTACCCTGGAGAAATGGATTGTAATCATCACAGTCGTCACAGCATCTTTATTGCAGCTCATCGACATGTCGATTGTGAATGTTACACTGACGCAGATGATGGGTAATCTTGGTGCATCATTGGGCGACATCAGCTGGGTTGTCACAGGGTATGCAGCTGCCAATGTCATCATGATTACCTTATCAGGATGGTTAAGTGCAAAGTTTGGTCGTAAAAATTATTTCACGGCCTCTATTATTTTATTTACAATCGCTTCCATTTTTTGCGGTACATCTACAACAATAACTCAACTCGTTATATTCCGTATCATCCAGGGAATAGGAGGAGGAGGACTGCTGGCAACAGCACAAGCAATATTAATTGAGACGTTTCCAAAAGAGGAAATCGGAATGGCCAATGCAATTTTCGGAATGGGAGTTATCATCGGCCCTTCTATAGGTCCGACATTAGGTGGATATATCACAGATCATCTTTCATGGCACTGGGTATTTTTTGTAAACATACCTATCGGAATTGCTGCGACAATTCTTTCCGTTCTTTATATAAAGGAATCGAAACATTTTACAAAAATCGGGAAGATGGATTGGCTTGCACTGGCCTTGCTGGTCATTTTTATTGGGGGATTGCAAATTATTCTTGAGAAAGGAGAAAGTGAGGATTGGTTCGATGCACCCTATATCACTATCCTTACAATTTCTTCAGCATTAGCCGGAATTATTTTTGTCTGGCGACAGCTCACCGTAGAGCATCCTATACTCAAGCTGAGCTTGCTAAGCAATCGACAGTATGCCATTGGCAATTTCTTTGCATTCGTGCAGGGGATGGGATTATTTGCATCGGTATTCATTATTCCTGTTTTCTGTCAGTCTATGTTGGGTCTCACGTCGGAAGATACCGGATGGATACTTATGCCCGGAAGTTTAGCGGCAGGAGCCATGATGCCTGTTGTAGCAGTACTCATGAAGAAAACTAAAATTTCTCCTGTGCTTCTGGCTGGTATCGGGTTTGCTTTATTTGTTGTATTTGTATGGCGTTTGTCGTCTATGAGTCTGGATACGGGTGGACATAATTTCTTTTGGCCGTTGATTTTACGGGGCGTTGGTCTGGGACTAATTTTCATTCCCCTTCTTACCATTACGATCAATCCATTACAACCTAAAGATATACCACAGGGAACAGCTATGTCCAACATGGTGAGACAATTAGGAGGTTCATTTGGTATTGCAATGGCTACAACCTATATAAGCACGCGGGCAGTATTTCACTACAGCAGATTGAGTGATAATATTTCTATTTATAATCCACTCACGTATGAACGGGTGCAAAGTTTTACCGCATTTTTTATGGGCAAAGGAAAGGATTTCAATAGTGGGCAATTGGCAGCTATAGGTTCATTGAAAGCTGGCGTTTATAAGCAAGCCATGGTGCTTACCTACAATGATGTGTTTATGATCGTTGGATTATTTTTTGCCTTGTGTATTCCTTTGCTGCTCTTATTCAGGATAAATAAAAAGAGTGTTGCGGAAACAGAACGTCAGGTGGAGATGCATTTGGCGGAGTAGGTTAATAGGCAATAGGCAAAAAGCAATTGGCAATAAGTAAAAAACAATGGACAATTAGCAGTAGGCAAAGATCAACCAGATTGATTTCTTTGCGTCTTTGCGAGACAAAATCTGAGTAGTCAGAATAATCAGTTGTCAAAAAAGAGGACGCGGATTAAATAAGAAAAATTAGGATTGATATCATGTTTTGCTGCTCTGAAAAAAGGAAAAATGATTTTCTAGAATTTAAAAGTCAGTCTCTTTCCAGCTGGCTCCCCTACCACTACTCCATTCTCAAAAACTAAATTACCATTCACCCATGTGCCTTCAATTCTACCCGGGAGTGATTTTCCTTCGAGCGTAGACCAACCGCATTTGTATAGGATATTTTCTTTTGAGACAAGAGTTTGTTTTTTTGTGTCCAGCATCACGATATCTGCATACTTTCCTTCATCAAGATATCCGCGATCGGCAATTCGAAAACATATAGCCGGAGCATGGCACATTTTTTCTACAAGTCTTTCAAGACTGATCTCTCCATCATGCCAATGTGAAAGCATCATCAATAAAGAATGTTGAATAAGTGGCAAGCCTGATGGGGCATGCAGATAAGGTTCAGATTTTTCTTCCCATGTATGTGGTGCATGATCTGAAGCGATGATATCGATCCGGTCATCCAGCACACCTTTCAAAATCGCAGTGCGGTCTTCCGATGTCTTAATGGCTGGATTACATTTAATCTGGTTACCCAGATCAAGATAATCCTGTTCGGAATAATACATGTGATGAACGCAGGCTTCGGAGGTGATGCGTTTGTTTTCAATTTTTCCGGCTTCGAATAAATTGATTTCTTCTTTTGTAGTAATGTGGAGGATATGAAGACGTGTATTATACCGTTTTGCTAAATCGATCGCAAGGCTTGAACTCTTGTAGCAAGCTTCCCGGCTGCGAATCCAGGCATGTGCTGAAGGAGGAATGTTGTTGCCATACCTGGATTTAGCTTCTTCCAGGTTAGCATGGACAGTTTCTTCATCTTCACAATGGGTGGCTATGAGGGTTGGACAAAGGGAAAATATTTTTTCCAATACAGTCATATCGTCCACAAGCATATTTCCTGTACTGCTACCCATGAAAATCTTTACACCGCAAACAGTTAACGGATCAGTTTTGAGGATTTCAGCCAGGTTGTCATTGCTGGCCCCCATGAAGAATGAATAGTTCCCCCATGCATTCGTAGATGCAATCCTGTATTTGTCTGCGAGAAGCTCTTGAGTCAATGCAGGAGGCCTTGTATTTGGCATTTCCATGAAACTGGTCACACCACCGGCTATTCCTGCCCGGGATTCTGAAAAAATAGTAGCCTTATGTTCAAGGCCAGGCTCCCGGAAATGAACCTGGTCATCAATGACACCAGGCATCAAATGGCGTCCATTCACGCCTATCTCTGTTATTTTTCCTTTTAGTTGGATGCTTGGGTCGATTCGCTCGATCCTGTCTTTCCTAACCCACAGGTCCCCTTCCAGTATATTTCCCCGGTTGATGATGCGGGCCTCTTTGAAAACAATATCCCTCATAGGCGAAAGATAGGCAGAAGAGGCAGAATGCTTCGACCTTCTATACTCATCCTTGTGCTACAGCTCAGCAACCGGCGGAAAAGGTGGAAAAGGCAGAAGAGGCAGAAAAGAAGGAATGCTTCGGTCTAAATATATAGTTTTGCGCTTCCAATTTTGATTCCGATGCATGTCATAAACCCGTTTGCGAATACTGATACTGTAATTGGTATCTGCGGTGGCGGACAACTGGGAAAAATGCTCTGTGAAGCTGCTTCTGCCTGGGATTGGAGGACAGCCGTTTTAGATAAACACGCTGATGATCCGGCAGCACAAATGGCACATCGGTTTGTCCAGGGCGACTATACGAATTATGATGATGTCATGCGATTCGGTCAGACTGTCGACCTGCTCACCATTGAAATCGAGAAAGTAAACCTGGAAGCTCTTCTGGCTTTGGAAGCCATGGGAAAGATAGTACATCCTTCCCCCAAAGCCCTGGGCATCATAAGAGATAAGGCAAAACAAAAACAGTTTTTTATAGACCAGGGACTGCCTACTGCACCTCAACTTCTTTTTGAAACTAAAAATGAAATTCTTGAGGGAATCAAGGATGGTAGTGTTGTATTTCCATTCGTTCAAAAACTCAGATCCGGAGGGTATGACGGACGTGGTGTAGCCATCATAAAGACTTCTGAAGATGTCGGACTTTTACTTGAAGGACAAAGCCTGGTAGAACCTCTCATCGATATTGAAGCCGAAGTGGCCGTTATCGCTGCCCGCAATCTGAATGGAGAAATAAAAACTTTTCCACCGGTTGCGATGTCCTTTCATCCTGAAGCAAACCTTGTTGAATATCTGTATTGTCCAAGCGGACTCGGCCCTGCACTTGAACTTGAAGCGACTCAAATCGCACAGGCAGCTATCGAATCTCTTGATGTCTGTGGGTTGTTAGCTGTGGAATTATTTCTTACCGTGGAAGGTGACTGGCTGATCAATGAAGTTGCTCCACGTCCGCACAATAGCGGACATCATACGATCGAATGTTGTAATGTCAGCCAGTTTCAGCAACATCTTCTGGCAATATGTAATCTTCCATTAATCGATCCGCAATTGCATTTCCCTGCCGTGATGGTGAATATTCTTGGTGAAGAAGATTTTGAAGGCCCGCCAAAATATTTAAATATTGAACAGGCGCTCAGAATGGGGAATGTTTTTGTACATCTGTATGGAAAAAATATAACAAAGCCTTTTCGAAAGATGGGGCATGTCACCATTGCAAACCGAAATATAAATCGTGCGATTAAAACGGCTAATTTTATAAAAGATCTAATCAAAGTCATCTCATGAAAACTCCGTTAGTCAGTATTGTAATGGGATCAGATTCGGATTTGCCAGTGATGCAGCCGACAGCTGATATGTTGACTTTTTTTGAAATTCCTTTTGAGCTGGATATTGTATCTGCTCATCGCACACCGGAGAAGATGGTTGACTTTGCAAAAAATGCACACACACGCGGAATCAAAGTGATCATAGCAGGTGCAGGAGGTGCAGCTCATCTTCCGGGTATGATAGCCAGTTTAAGTCCGCTTCCGGTGATCGGCGTTCCTGTGAAATCAAATTCAAATGTTACGGAAGGATGGGATTCTTTATTATCCATTCTTCAAATGCCGGGAGGTGTTCCTGTTGCCACCGTTGCAGTTAATGGAGCGAAGAATGCAGGGATATTAGCTGTTCAGATTATTGGAACTTATCATCCTGTGATTATGCAAAAGGTTTTAGAATATAAAAAAGATTTGAAGGAGGAGGTTGAGGAAAAATCTGCGAAAATGAAAAAATGAGCAGAATAAGTTATCCTTAGTTTCAAACTAAGGATAACTTATTCTGCTCATTTTTTAATCACGTTTGTCAGCTAACAAGTACAACGCTGCCATTCTCACCGCTACCCCATTCTCCACTTGTTGTAAAATGATTGAATGTTCTGAATCGGCGAGGTCGCTGGTGATTTCCACTCCCCTGTTGATGGGGCCCGGATGCATGATCACAATTGGCTTGGATAATGTATTCAATACCTGGCGTGACAATCCATAGTGCATAGAATATTCGCGGAGGCTGGGAAAATATTTTGTTTGCTGACGTTCTAATTGAATGCGCAATACATTCGCGACATCACACCACTCCAATGCTTTTTTGAGATTGTATTCAACAGTTACTCCCAGGCTTTCAATATGTTTGGGCATCAGTGTAGGAGGTCCGCAAAGTTTAACTTCAGCACCTAGTTTGTTGAGGCAATAAATATTGCTCAATGCAACGCGTGAATGTTTTATGTCTCCTACGATGACCACTTTTTTCCCTTTCACACTACCCAATCTTTCGCGGATGGAATATGCATCTAGTAGGGCTTGTGTAGGATGTTCGTGTGTGCCATCTCCGGCATTGATGATATTGGCATCGATATGTCTTGATAAAAACATATGAGCGCCTGGTGCAGGATGACGCATCACGATCATATCCACTTTCATGGACAGGATATTATTTACCGTATCGAGAAGAGTTTCTCCTTTGCTCACGGAAGAAGAGCTTGCACTGAAATTGACGATGTCGGCACTTAATCTTTTTTCGGCGAGCTCAAATGAAATCCTTGTGCGTGTGGAATTTTCAAAGAAAAGATTTGCTACCGTAATATCTCTTAGGGAAGGGACTTTTTTAATTGGCCTGTTGATCACCTCCTTAAACTGATCGGTCGTCTCGAAGATGAGATTGATATCATCACGGGTGATGTATTTTATACCCAGTAGATGTTTTGTGCTCAGCTGCTTGTTGGTCATACTACGATTTTACATCCTCCTTTCTGGGATAAATTCTCACTTTTCCACCGTTGTTTTCCTGCCACTCCACTTTGACGTAGGCCTGGTCCAGGGCATCTACTGCCATGCCTGCATAATCTGATTGAATAGGTAAATCCCTATTGAACCGCCTGTCGATCAATACCAATAATTCAATTTTTTCGGGTCTTCCAAAATGCTGGAGGGCAGAAATGGCAGCCTGGATGGTCCGGCCGGTATAGAGGACATCATCAACCAGGATGACCTTTTTATTATCTACCAGAAAGTCAATTTTGGTAATGTTGGCTTTTAAGGGCTCATGACGAGTTCTGAAGTCATCTCTGTGGAAAGTAATGTCCAGAAGGCCGTATTGTATTGTATGGAGGTTGCCAAGGGTGCCTAAGCGGGTTATGATACGGTCAGAGAGCGGGATTCCCCTGGGTTGGATACCTATGATGCAAGAATCGCTGAAGTCCCCGTGGTGCTCCAAGAGCTGGTGTGTCAGCCTGTCCAGAACGAGGTTTAGTTTTTGTTCGGATAAAATGATTCTCCCGGCACCCATCGGGGGGCAAATATATATGTTCCTGAGGTGAAGTCGCTATTTTAAGGTTGACTCGTATCTTTCCTTCATGAATATAAGTCGATTGATATTGGTGGGTTTCTGTCTCTTCGGATATTTTGCAGGTTTTAGTCAATACATCGAGCTGATCAATTCATCCTTTGAAGGTGAGCCTAGTGACGCTACCGTTCCGCAGGGTTGGATGCCTTGTAAGGAAGGCACGACGCCTGATATTCTACCCGGGTTTTGGGGTGTTTACAACGAACCTTCTGATGGTGATACCTATGTAGGTCTGATCACACGGCAGAATAATACATGGGAAAGCATTGGGCAACGTCTTACGAATACACTTGAAAAAGGAAGATGCTACTCGTGGTCAATGGATCTTGCTCATTCGGATACCTATTCAGGGTATAACAATCCGATCAGAGTAAGGATTTGGGCCTCAAAGCTGAAATGTCAGAAGGATCAGCTGATCTATGAAAGTGTGGTAATCGAACATTTAGACTGGCAAACCTATTCATTCAGATTTACTCCCGATAGTGACTATCGCTATATCATGATTGAAGCGTTTCACAGTGAACGACCTTTTCAATATAAAGGGAATGTTTTGATTGATCGCGTGAGGCCGATACAAGCATGTGATAAGACCTAAAAAAGAAAAGAGGTTAAGAAGGACTCACCAGAAATGGTGAAATAGACAGTTAAGTTTCCTTTGGGTTTCGCAAGCATGTTTATGTTATTTAGTATGTCTACAATATTTGACCTTCTACCAGGGATAGTTAAAAAAATATTTATGTGTTATTGTAAAATTGCTCTTTAATTTTGCAATACCAGAATTTTCCCTGTCTCAATATGATAACCATTGTTGGAAAAAACTCTCCAGATATACAATCCTGGCGTCAGATTTTTGTCCAATTTTATTTTATTATTTCCAGCGATCAAATCTTGATGGATAATTTTTTGGCCTTGCAAACTAAACAGCTTAAGTTGCAGATCCTTCAAATCTCCAACATCAAAATTAATTTCATCCACCGCCGGATTCGGATACACTTTTACTTTGTGCTGCTGGACATAAATATATTCCTGAATCCCTACCGTACTACATAATGTATCAATACATCCATCTGCTGTGACTTTGTAAAGTAGTCCATTCTCATGATAGGCATAATCGACAGTATACCCCACCGCGATCACACTTCCACCAGGAAGCACAGTCAGTCCTTCCAACCTGTTTCGTGATCCCCATCCCGGAATGTAAAATGCTGTATCTCTCGCCTCCCAGATCAGATCGCCATTTTCAGGATTGATTTTACAAACTCTGCCCCAGGTTACCCCATCAGGTATATAACCTGCAGCATAAAGAAAATTATCAGGTCCAACTACAATATTACTGAACCAATTCAGATAAAATGTATCACCGTATGTTCTTTTCCATTTCAGATTAAACAAACTGTCACGACATACAATTTCCGGAGCATAATGTAATGTATTGAACGATAATTGAATTCCGGGATGAGTAATATAATAATAGTTTGAACCAATTTTCAACAAGCTTTCGGCAGCAAAACCTTCTTCTTTATTCATTGTTCGCCAGGTAGATTTTACGACTCCGCTTGAATCAATAGTAAAAAATTTATTCCAGGAATCTTCATCATTATAAACAGCATCATTCGGATCAAAGCCCTCACTTGAAAGTACGGTTAGTAAAGTATCGTTTATGTAAGCCGAATGAGCAGATTCATCCAAAGATGGAACTCCATAGAATTTCTCCCAAACCTTATTTCCTTCCAAATCAGTTTTCAAAATATAATTATCGAAATCAAAATTCAATGTTTGAATAAACCCAATAATATAAATGGCGTCTAAAAAATTGATCATATAAAGCGGTACTGTATTTTTAACCTCACCAGGAAACTCTTTAAAATATTGTAAATCCAAAGTGCTATCAACTTTTATTAGAAATATATTTTTTCCAAATCTCGTACTTCCTGATAAAGCAAACCCTTTATCATTAGTAGTTATAAAAGTTTCACAACTGGTTATCGGTAACTCAAGGTTATTTTGACCTAAGGGATCATAAAATGTTCTTAATTTTATTATATTACCTAGTGTATCCATTCGAGCTATAAATACTCCGCTATGACCCGAAGTATCTGCACCAATTTGTCCTAAAACAAATAACTCATTTCCTATCTGCCTAATAGCATGAAAAATTGTTGAGCGATTTTCTAATAAATATGTCTTACTGAAGCCTATTGATTGAGCAGATAAAAAAAAGTGGCTACAACATATAAAAAGTATTGTGACCAATAAATTTCGAAAGTAAACAAACGGACTCATGGTAATCCAATAATCACTTTACCTGTTTCCACTACCTCACCCTTATCACCTGTAAATAGCCAGAAATATATTCCAGGCTTTAGGCTTTCCTGATCAATTTGTATTTTATTAAGTCCGGTGTGTACCTCATTTCGCATGATTAGCTGACCTTGCAGATTGAATATATCAAGAAAATTGACCTCAATTTCTGACACATCAAAATTAATTTCATCCACCGCCGGATTCGGATAAACTTTTACTTTGTGCTGCTGGTTATAAATATATTCCTGAATCCCTACCGTATTACATAATGTATCAATACAGCCATCTGCAGTGACTTTGTAAAGTAGACCATTCTCATGATAAGTATAATCGACAGTATATCCCACCGCGATCACACTTCCGCCAGGAAGCACAGTCAGTCCTTCCAACCTGTTTCGTGATCCCCATCCCGGAATGTAAAATGCTGTATCTCTCGCCTCCCAGATCAGATCGCCATTTTCAGGATTGATTTTACAAACTCTGCCCCAGGTTACTCCATCAGGTATATAACCTGCTGCATAAAGAAAATTATCCTGTCCAACTACAATATTGCTGAACCAATTCAGATAAAATGTATCACCGTAAGTTCTTTTCCATTTCAGATTAAACAAACTGTCACGACAGACAATTTCCGGGGCATAGTGTAACGTATTGAACGACAACTGAACTCCGGGATGAGTAGTATAATAATAGTCTGACCTAATTTTTATCAGGCTTTGGGCAGAAAAACCTTCTTCACCATTCATAGTTCGCCAGGTAGATTTTACAACTCCGCTTGAATCAATAGAAAAAATTTTATTCCAGGTATCTTCATCATTATAAACATTATCATTCGGATCAAAAGTCTCACTTGAGAGAATGGTTAATGTCGTATCATTAATAATAGCAGATTTAGCATTTTCATCCCAAGCGGAAACTCCATACGATTTTTCCCAAATCTTATTTCCTACTAAATCAGTTTTAAAAATAAAAACATCAAAATCAAAATTTATAGTTTGAACAAATCCAATGGTATAAATAGCATCCAAAAAAATTATCATATAAAGAGGTACTTTGTTTTTATGCACTCCGGGAAATTCCTTAAAATACCGAATTTCAAAAGTGCTATCAACTTCTATTAGAAATATGCTTTTACCAAATCTTGTGCTGCCTGCAAACGCGAACCCTTTATCATGAGTAGATATGAATGCCTCATAACTAGACATTGGAAACTCAAGGTTATTTTGGTTTAACGGATCATAAAATGTTCTCAATTTTATTATATTACCCAGGGTATCCATTCGGGCTATAAATACTCCGCTATGACCTGATGTATCTGCACCAATTTGTCCTAAAACAAATAAGTCATTTCCTATCTGCCTAATAGCATGAAAAATTGTTGAGCGATTTTCTAATAAATATGTCTTACTGAAGCCGAATGATTGAGCAGATAAAAAAAAGTGGCTACAACAAATGAATATTGTTATAGCCACTTTCACACTATATAGTCTTAATCGCATTACTTTTAGAATTTCTTCTAATTTACGACAAATAACTTCGAATTCATTAATCCTGATTTGTTCGTAAGTATTGCTACGCTTAGTTTTAAACTAAAGCATAACGTTTTTTCATTTTTTTCCTGTTTTATTAAGGTTTTATTTGAGTTCCTTGTCTAAATCCTCGATTACTTTTTTCAGTTTCTGACGGTTTTCTTCACTCAGTTTTTCCGGATCGATTTCCTTCAGTTGGCGTTCAAGTTCGCGGAGATTTGTTTGTGTTTCATCTGTGGGTTTTTCGGATTTGCTTCTTAGCTTATCGATTGAGTTGCTGATTTTATTGATGAGATCATCAAATTCGCCATCGTCGTATTTGTCTTTTTGCCTTTTGATAAAATCACCTACGGATTTTCCCAGTTCTTTGGTTTCATTGACGATGGTGTGCGCCGTTACTTTATCATCTTCTTTTCCAAAGAAATACATATAGCCCACGATGACCGCGAGGAGGAGAACGATGATGCCGATGAGTCGAGTCATGATAATTGAAGGATGAAAGGATGAAGGCCTAAATGGTAAATGGTAAATAGTTAAATGGAAGTGCTTTTGTAAAACTACAAAATGCTGAATGCACAGAGAAATTCAGAACAAAGAATTCTGAATTCTGAATTTTGAAGTCAATTAAGTGAACAAATTTCAAATATTGAGAAAAGCTTAAAGCATTCCGCCTTTCTGTCCTTCTACCTTTCTTCCTCAAATCAGGCAAAGCCCCTATTTTCCAGATTTTCTTTGAATCAGGGATAACATCCTATTTTTGCAGGATGAAAATGGATTTTGGGCATATCGAAGCGAAGTGGAAAAAGATCTGGGCGGATAACAATCTGTATAAAGTTGAAGAAGATCCTTCAAAGCCTAAGTACTATGTGCTGGATATGTTTCCCTATCCGTCAGGTGCCGGATTGCATGTAGGTCATCCACTGGGTTATGTGGGAAGTGATATATATTCCAGGTATAAGCGGATGAAAGGCTTTAATGTGCTTCATCCGATGGGTTACGATGCTTTTGGCCTTCCTGCTGAACAATATGCATTAGATACAGGTGTGCATCCGGCGAAAAGCACTTCAGATAATATCCTTCGTTACCGCTCTCAACTCGACAATATTGGTCTCTCTTTCGACTGGAGTCGCCAGGTGCGAACGGATGATCCGAAATATTACCGCTGGACACAATGGATCCTCCTGCAACTCTTCCTTCATTATTACGATAAGACTGCAGATAAGGTCTACCCTATTTCACAACTCATCGAAATATTTGAAACTGAAGGAAGTGAAGGTGTGAATGCAGCTGCATCCGGTCATGATCAATTCACTGCAGAGCAGTGGACCGGTATGAGCAAGACAGAGCAAAGTACCATCCTAATGAATTACCGTCTTGCATATCGAAAGGTTGGATATGTCAATTGGTGTGCAGCATTAGGAACTGTATTGGCAAATGATGAAGTTAAAGATGGATTAAGTGAACGCGGAGGATTCCCTGTGGTACAAAAAGAAATGTTGCAATGGTCTCTGCGTATCACAGCTTATGCGGAACGATTGCTTGAAGGCATGAATACACTCCAGTGGAGTGAAAGCATGAAGACAGTGCAGCGAAACTGGATTGGAAAATCCGAAGGTGCGTTTATTAATTTCCAGGTGGTTGATCAGCCTGATGTTACCATAAAGGTTTTTACGACAAGGCCTGATACGATTTACGGTGCAACTTTTATCGTACTTGCTCCTGATCATGATTTAGTTCCGGCACTTACATCCGCTGAAAAGTTGAAAGATGTTGAAGCATTCCAGAGGAAGGCGAAAGAAAAATCTGCCGATCAGCGAATGGCAGGTCAGAAAAAACCTGATGGAATGTGGCTGGGTACATATGCATTGCATCCGATCACCGGTGATGAGATCCAGATATGGATAGCGGATTATGTATTGAAGGATTATGGTACCGGTGCTATCATGGCTGTACCGGGTGATGATACAAGAGATAAAGCGTTTGCGATACAGTATCAGCTTCCTGTTGTGGAAGTGATTGACCGTTCACAGGTTCCGGGTGCGGAGATGGGTGATCGTGAAGGCATCATGATCCATTCGGATTTTTTGAATGGGCTGCAGGTACCGGCTGCTATTGCAAGCATGCTGGATTATCTTGAAAAAAATAATTTCGGAACGCGAAATGTGGAATATAAGCTAAGAGATGCCAATTTCAGTAGGCAACGATATTGGGGCGAACCCTTTCCAGTATATTATGATGATGCAGGAATAGCGCATGCGATGGAAGAAGATACACTTCCACTTGAATTGCCGGATCTTGATGATTTCAAACCTTCGCCTGACGGAAGGTCTCCGTTAGCGCGACTCACAACATGGATGCAGCCTTATCCGGGCATTACAAGAGAGACAGATACAATGCCGGGGTATGCAGGATCATCCTGGTATTTTATCCGTTACATGGATCCTTCCAATGACCAGGCTTTCGCATCAAAAGAGAATATTGATTACTGGCAGGATGTGGATCTGTATGTGGGCGGTGTAGAACATGCGGTTGGACATCTGATGTATTCGCGTTTCTGGCACAAGTTCCTTTATGATCTTGGGAAAGTGCCTACACAGGAACCTTTCAAAAAACTGGTCAACCAGGGTATGATCCAGGGAATAGTGGAAAGCGTGTATTTATTCAAAGAGAAAAATGATGGGAAATCACATTTTATCAGTGCTGATCTTGTAGTTGAACGTAATATTCCAAAAGAACAATTGTCGGCTATACCTGTGCATATTGATTTTGTTACAGACTATGGGCATCCCGATACTCACCTCAATGAAAATGGTATAGCAGCATTTATAAAATGGAGACCTGAATACAGCGATGCTTTATTTGAAACCAATACCGGAATTCATCATTTTGCTGATTTACAAAATGTGAAGCTGCATACTTTGTCCGAGATTGGTAAGATGTCGAAGCGATATCACAATGTCGTTAACCCGGATGATGTCATAAGTCAATATGGAGCTGATTGTTTCAGGATGTATGAAATGTTCCTCGGTCCTATCGAACAATCAAAACCATGGGATACGATGGGTATTGAAGGGGTGAATAAGTTCTTAAGAAAACTATGGAGCTTGTTTTTCAATGAACAGGACGAATGGATTGTAGATCATCAGACACCTTCAGATGACGCACAGAAAGCATTGCATGCCACGATTAAAAAAATAAATGAGGATGTAGAAAGATTTTCCTTTAACACAGCGATCAGCCAGTTTATGATCTGTGTAAATGAATTGCGAAAACTTGATGAACATCCTGCTGAAATCCTGGAACCATTGGTCAGGACAATAGCGCCGTTTGCTCCGTTTGTTGCAGAAGAATTATGGCAGCTATTGGGTCATACTGAATCTGTACATGTTGCAGCTTTTCCGGATTATGATGAAAAATGGCTTGTTACAACTTCTATCACATACCCGGTCTGTATCAACGGTAAAAAGCGGGGTGAAATCAATTTACCTGTAGGAACTTCAAATGCTGAGATTGAAAAAGCGGCAATGGATTTACCTGAAATTATAAAATGGGTAGAAGGGAAACCAATCCGGAAAGTGGTGATCGTACCGGATAAGATGATCAATTTAGTTATCTGATAAAAAATCAATCGAGTATTTTATTCTTAGTTTCAAACTACGAACAACTTTACGAGAAGTTATCTTTAGTTTGAAACTAAGGATAACTTTTTCTCTTGATATTTCATACAGGATCAGTCAATGATCTTAAACGTTGTCCTTCTGTTTTTTTGATGTTGATCCTCTGTACATTTTTCACATTCGCAGATCACAGCCGGATTCGATTCACCATATCCTTGTGCCAGTAATCTTGAAGATGGAATCCCAGTTGACTGAAGATAATCTACAGCAGCCTGAGCTCTCTTCTGCGAAAGATCAAGATTGTATTCATCAGTTCCTCTGCAATCCGTATGTGATGACAGTTGAATTTTTATAGCCGGATTTGTTTTCATGGTATTCGCCAGATTATTGAGCGAGGGCTTGGCATCTTCGCGGATCACCGATTGATCATAATCATAAAAAATATTTTCCAGGACGATCTCCTTGTTTTTGAAAACCGGTTCGAGCACCATCGTGTGATTTACGGTAGTAATGGGATTCAAGGAATCACGTTTAACTTCCGCTGTGTTTAATGTATACGTGTCTGCCAGATGATCACGATACCTGGCAGTAAAAACATAATTAGTATTCCAATCCAGCTTTAAAAGTATTTGACCTGATTCATCAGTAACAAATCGCTCGTCCGTCAAATCTATTGACTGAATGACGGGACCATTCGGCAATGGTCGCTTACCTAGTTTACGACTGTTAGGATCATCTTTCACTTCATAATCTGGTTCCATGACCCTGATCACAACGAAGAGCTTTTGATCTATGCTCTTCTCTTCTTTCTTCTTCGTCTCAACCACGGCTACAACATTTGTATCTTTTGCAATACCGGATAATGAAAAAGAATAGATCTCATCATTTCGTCCCGGACCTTCCCTCGAAGAAGTGAAATATCCTGTCATTAAAATTCCTTTACCAGGTTTGTTGAACGTATCCACGACAAAACCAAAATCATCATTACCGCTATTGATAGGTGCTCGTAGATTGATCGGAGGAACCCATTGATTTCGTACATCGAGATAAGTCTTGAAGATGTCGAGGCCTCCAAGACCAGCCAGGTGATCGGAGGAAAAAAATAAAGTATCCTTATAGACGGTAGGATATTGTTCTTCTCCTAATGTATTGATCATAGGGCCAAGATTTACCGGTTCTGTCCAGCCGCCTTTTCCATCAGGTTGTGTGTAATAGAGATCATGCCCACCCTGTCCTTCCGGTGCATCGCTGGAAAAGAAAAGAGTTGAACCATTAGTAGTAAATGCAGGCTGACCATAATTTATTTTTTCTTTCACGAATGGAAAAGGCTGAGGTTCAGTCCATTCATCATTCTGTCTGAAACTCATCATCAGCTTGCACCATGCATCGTATGAACCCCCTACGTAACAACGCGTAAAGGCAAGCATTTTACCATCAGGGCTGATGACAGCAGTACCCTCATTGTCATCTGTATTGATGCTTCCATCGTATTCGGCTACCTGGGAAGCGGATGAATTCAGACTTGAAATGAAAATATCAGAATAAGCCCGCCCCGTCCATAAATATGTATCTGAACTTTGCTTTGAACTTCTGTCACTTGTAAATATGACCTGACCGGGCCCTACAGGTTGAGGTGAATAATCATTACCCGGGCTATTGAATGCAACAGGCTCGATGTCATATGCGGTGTTTGAATTTCTTATCCAGTCAATAGCTTGTTTGATAAGTGTGAGATTTGACCGGTAGGCGGCATTTCCCGGATTTGATTTGAGAAGATCTTCATACACCAGGGAAGCCTCTTCATATTTTTCCTGGTGTTTCAGGGCGTCAGCATATTGGAGAAGTGATTCGTCGCCATATCCTTCTTTACTGGCTTTCAGGTGCCATTGACCGGCGGAAACAAAATTATTCAGGTTCCGGTAAGATTCTCCTGCATAAAAAGCAAGTCGTGCTTTCTCCTTGGGGATATGGCTTTCTTCGAATTCTTTTTCGAACAATTGAGCTGCTACAGAATATTGCTTGACATCAAATGCCTGTTGCCCGGTCTGAATCTTTTGTGTAAAAGAACAGGAGGACAGTAATAAAAAAGAGATCCAGGCCAGCCAAAAGTATTTACGCATACGTCTAATAACGATTTAAGATAACAGGCTGTTGTATGTAAAGGGGTACGTCTATAAACGAAAAAAGGGGAGAATTGATGCGCATCAATTTTCCCCTTTTTTCAAATCTGAAAGGATTAATTATTTGGTTTTTACTGTCTTTTTAAAGCTTGAGGTCGAAGAAGATTTCGGTTTAATTTCCCCGGACATGTCTGCCAGCAATGGGGAAGCAACAAAAATAGAACTGTATGTACCCGTGATAAGTCCTACTACAAGAGCAAAAGCAAAGCCTTTAATACTCGCACCTCCAAAGATTAACAAGGACATGGAAACCATTAAAACAGTAAGCACTGTGATCAATGTTCTGCTCATGGTCTGGTTGATGGAGATATTTATGATCTCAGCTTTAGTTTTCCCTGTATATAGATTGAAATTCTCCCGAATTCGGTCGTATGTCACGATGGTATCATTGATCGAATACCCGATGACTGTAAGTATCGCGGCAATAAAGGTCTGATCCACCTCCATAGAAAATGGAAGGAATCCCCGGAACAATGAAAAAGAAACCAATACAAACAATGCATCATGTACAGCGGATACAACAACACCAAGTGAATATTGCCATTTTGAAAACCTGATCAGGATGTATACAAAAATTAATACAATGGCCATGATCCCTGCATAGATGGAACTCTTTTTAATGTCGTCAGCAATCGTTGGACCTACCTTAGCAGAGCTTGTAACATGTGTTCCGGTATAATCTGTCTGCATGAACAATGCTTTATCAAGCTTGCCACCTACAAGTGAATTTACACCCTCAAATAACTTGTCATTCACCTGGTTATGGGCAGCTGTACTATTGTCATCAATCAGGTAGCTAGTAGTAATATTGAACGTATTGACAGCATCTACAGATTTTACAATGGGTGCCCCACCAAAAGAAACTGTCAATGCATCTCGCAAAGCATCGGCATCAATTTTTTGAGCATTATCAAATGTAACATTGTAAGAGTAACCACCCCGGAAATCGACACCCAATTCAAAGCCACGCACAAAAATTGAAATCATTCCTATCAGGATGAATCCGATAGAAAAGCAATACGCAAATTTTCGTTTTGTCAACCAATCAACGTGTAAGTGAGCTAGAAAGTCCTTCGTAGGTTCAATCCAGAATGTCAATGTTTTTCCTTTTGCTATCCACCAGTCAAAGATCATGCGACTGACAAGGATAGCGGTAAACAGTGAAGTACATATACCGATAAGCAGAACAACTGCAAATCCTTTAATAGGTCCTAATCCAAAATAGACAAGGGCCAATGAGGAGAGTATCGTAGATACATTCGCATCAATGATAGCTGAATAAGAATGTTTGAATCCATCGGAGATGGATGATTTAAGACTCTTACCTGCCCTGATCTCTTCTTTGATCCGTTCATAGATAATCACATTCGCATCTACAGCCATACCGATCGTCAGTACAATACCAGCGATACCAGGCAATGTCAACACCGTACCTAATGAGGATAATGCGCCGAAAAGGAAGAATATATTAGCAATCAAGGCAATGATAGCTACGATACCTCCTCCTCCATAATAGAATACCATGAAGAGCAATACGAGCAAGGTAGCCACAATCATTGCGACCATGGATTTATTGATGTTTTCTTTTCCAAGTGAAGGACCCACTAAAGCTTCCTGGACAATGGTGATGTTTGCAGGTAATTTTCCAATTTGAAGAATGTTGGCAAGATCCTGTCCTTCCTGAATGGAGAAGTTTCCAGAGATACGACTGTCACCAGTTGTGATGGCTTCATTTACCCGTGGGGCAGAAACAACTTCACCATCGAGTGCGATTGCAATCTCACGATTGTTATCCTGGGCAGCTTTCGTCGTCATGTCAGCCCATGCTTTGGCACCCAGGTTGTCCATTCTCAATGTGACAGCTACCTGGTTAGTCATTGGATCCGGATTGGATGTTGCAGTTACAACCCTGTCTCCTTCAAGAGGTGCCTGGTCAGAACCACGTTTCATTTTTATAGCATACAGTTCATATTCGTCTGTGGCTCTGCCATCTTTATCATTAGAGGGCTTTGCACTCCACATCAATTTGGCATCCTGAGGAAAAATTGATTTGATTTCATCCCTGGCCAACATTTCACTAATTGCATTTATTTTATTCTTGTTGGCCACACCCATGACAGCAAATGGATATTGAATGCTTTTTCCGTCATAGAAATTGATTTTTAGTAATGATAACAGAGGGCCGCTGTTCGTAGCAATGTCATTGGTCACCGGGACTTCCTTCGTAACCATTTCAGAATCAATGATTGCTCCGGTTGTAGTATCATACTTCATGGTCCAGGATGTATCGATCCTAGTCAGTGCAGTATCAATGCTTGAACTTGTGGTATCACCTTCTGACAACTTCTTCAATTTAGCATCTGCTTTCGCAAAAGCTTCCATGATGCCCGGATCAGATACGCGATAAACGTCCCAGAATTCGAGCTTAGCAGTAGATTCTAAAAAGCCTCTTGCACGCTCATGATTGTCGATACCCGGAAGTTCGACAAGGATGAGGTCTCTTGTATTGTCAAGAGATACATTCGGTTGAACAACACCCAATTTATCGATCCGGTCTTTAAGCCGTTTAAATGTCAGGTCTACGGTTTCATTTCCTTTTTTCCTCAAAATGGACAAGACTTCCGAGTCAGAAGTTTCAAAAGTGATCTCTTCCCTTAAAGATGAATTTCTTGCGAAAATGGGGGCAAGTTTTTGGCCATCAGATACTTTAGCCCATTCCTGACCGAATAATGTGATATAATCCGATTGGGCGTTTTTTAGAGCTAATGCAGCGTTATCAAGCGCCAGATTAAATTTTGGATCCTTTGTCCTGTTTGCTAGGGTTAGGAGAAATTCTCTTAGATCGACCTGGAGTACGGCACTAATACCGCCTTTAAGGTCAAGGCCGAGGGCTATTTGTTGTCGTTTCAATTTCTCGTAGCTGAAATCTCCCAGGAGAGGAATTGAAATCACAGGTTCGCTGGACATTGAATCCAGGTATTCGGCCCTTGCGAATTTATGAGCAGTAATAATTGCGTTTTCGTCAGTCAGACCGGCTGTTGCTTGGATAGCAAATTTCTCGGCATCTCTCTCAACCTTTCTTGTAGGAAGTAAATAAAGATATTGTAACAAACAAACCGCTGTCAGTAGAATCAGGAAAAACCTGATAATTCCTTTGCCTTGCATATTGATTTTATTAGGTAATAGTTTCAGAAAAACTGGGCAAATATAGAGCTAATCCATGGACTCTATCTATGATGTCCACAATCTATTTATAATAGATTCATTTTGAACACATTAGAATTCATTTTGAGGGATTTTTGGGTCAAATATTATCAAATTCCGGATTCATAAGGACCATAACAGGTTTTCCTGAAACATGAAGCCTGTCGGTATTTCCTGGCTATTAAGCATTGAAGGTTTTGATAAAACATGTTTTCCTTAAATATGCTGATGTTTAAGGAAAACATGTTTTAGGTTAACACATTTCCATTTTCCACAACCAAAACCTCAGACTCTCTGATCCTTGCCTCTATACATCTCGTCACTTCAACAAAATGCCTAATATTGTGCCTGAATCAAGAAAAACTTAAAAACATGGATCAGGACCTGGGATTGTTATCGAAAGATGAATTGTCACAACTGGAAGATGCTTTTGCATACATCACCATACTCATCGCAGGAGCGGATGGCAAAATAGATGAAAAGGAAATCACCTGGGCTGAAAAGATAGCTCATATTAGATCCTATGCCGGTGATGAACGCTTAAAAGCATTTCATGAGGAGGTTGACCACAATCTTCATTCAAAGATCCAAACACTCATCAGCGAACTTCCAACAGAAGTTGCTAAGCGGAGCGCCCTGATCTCAGAAAAACTCTCCCAGTTGAATCCGATTCTTACATCGCTCGATCCTTACATCGGCGCTTACCTGTATAAAGGTTATGTAAGCTTTGCACAACGTGTAGCCAAGTCCTCTGGTGGATTCCTTTCGTTTTTTACCATCACACCTGAAGAGAAAAAATGGGTTGGCCTGCCTATGTTGAATGCTATTCTTTATGATGAAGGAGAAGAAGAATGAAACGAATGACGATTTACGAATAACAAATTTGGATACCGGATAGAAGGATGCCGGATACCGGACTTGTTTCATGTCTAGTTTCGATGTTTCAATTAAAATACAAGATTTCGCTTTTGAGACTGATCCATAATCTCAAAATATAATGTGCCTTAAATGCGTCATGAGTCCGTCATCAAGTATCCTTTTATCCAGCATCGAAAAAAAACAGAAGAAATAGAAAATCCTCTACACGTTTCGATTCACACAATTCAGATCCGTGAATGCTTGTTGTAAACGCTCCACAAAACTTTTCTCACCAGCACGAAGCCATACACGAGGATCATAATATTTTTTATTTGGCTTGTCCTCCCCTTCCGGATTTCCGATTTGGCCTTGCAGGTAACCTTCATTCTTTTTGTAATAATTACGTATGCCATCCCAGAAAGCCCACTGCATATCTGTATCGATATTCATTTTAACAGCACCATAGGATATGGCTTCCCTGATCTCTTCCTGGCTGCTGCCAGAACCTCCATGGAATACAAAGTTGACCGGATTATGTCCGGTGTTGAATTTTTCCTGGATATGATCCTGTGAATTTTTCAGGATGACAGGTTTCAAAGTGACATTACCTGGTTTGTATACTCCATGTACATTTCCAAAAGCTGCTGCGATAGTGAAATTGGGACTGATCTTAAGAAGAGATTCATATGCATATGCAACTTCTTCCGGTTGCGTGTACAATTTTGAATTATCGATTCCTGTATTATCTACACCATCTTCTTCACCACCTGTTACGCCAAGTTCAATTTCAAGAGTAATACCCATTTCGGTCATGCGACGGAAATAATTAGCACATATTTCAATGTTTTCATGAAGTGGTTCTTCTGACAAATCAAGCATGTGCGAACTATACAATGGATGTCCGTATTTCATAAAATGTTTTTCCTGGTATTCCAACATGCCATCCATCCAGGGCAATAAATTTTTTGCACAATGGTCGGTATGCATGAGTACAGTCACTCCATAAGCTTCAGCTATTAAATGCACATGTTCAGCACCGGATATTGCACCCAATACTGCTGCCCGCTGTCCTCCTCCTGTCAAACCTTTTCCTGCATAAAATGCAGCTCCCCCATTGCTGAACTGGATGATCACCGGAGATTTCACCAAAGCAGCTGTTTCCATCACCGCATTGATTGAGTTTGTTCCTATGACATTGACGGCCGGAAGTGCATAATGATTCTCATTAGCATGATGAAGCAAGTCAGCAACTTCCTGTCCGTGAAGCACGCCAGGTCTGAATAAGGTTGTGGTTGTGGTGGTCATGATATCTGAATTATATGTGGATTGTATTTTGGTAAAAATAAGGTTTCAATTTTTGAAATTACAATTTCCTTTCTGTGGAAATTATGTTTTTCATGCAGTAGATTTCTTTTTTCAGTTCAGATCACTCCTTTGAAGGCCAGGTATCTTTCTGCATCGAGAGCAGCCATACAACCGGTCCCTGCAGCAGTGACAGCCTGACGGTAAATTCTGTCTGCTGCATCACCTGAAACGAATACACCATCGATCTTAGTTCGTGTGCTGCCCGGTTCAGGAATCAGGTACCCTGAAGTATCCATATCAAGCCAACCTTTGAAAATGTCCGTATTTGGTTTATGACCTATGGCAACAAAAAATCCTTTCACAGGTAAGGTTGATTTTTGTTTTGTTTTATTATTGATGATGATTACGCCATCTACATCTTTGTCTCCTATGATTTCTTCAGCTTCTGAATTCCAGTGGATTTTGATGTTTGGTGTTTTCAGGACCCGTTCCTGCATGATTTTGCTTGCCCTCAATTCGTCTCTGCGTACGATCAGGTGCACGATGGGAGACAGCTTGCTTAAATAGATAGATTCTTCAGCAGCTGTATCACCTCCACCTACAACCGCTACATCCTGATTTTTAAAGAAAAAACCATCACAGACTGCACAAGCTGAAACACCTTTATTGGCAAATGTTTTTTCAGATTCAAGGCCAAGCCACTGCGCACTTGCCCCGGTGGCAATGATCACGGCATCTGCTTCAATTTCTTCATCTGAATCAGTCCAGACTTTGTGAACCGGTCCTGAGAAATCCACTTTTGTAATGAGGGCATACCTGACATCGGTACCAAAACGCTCAGCCTGAACCCGGAAATCTTCCATCATTTCGGGGCCCATGGCACCTTTCGGATAGCCGGGGTAATTTTCTACTTCTGTCGTAATCATCAGCTGGCCTCCGGGTTCGATCCCTGTATAAAGTACAGGTTTAAGGTTTGCCCTGGCAGCGTAGATGGCTGCAGTATAACCGGCGGGGCCGCTACCAATGATCAGGCAGTGGATTCTTGAGCTCATGCCAATGAATTTTTATGAATTTGTGATTGTTGTGTCTGTTTAACCAAAAAAAGGCAAATAGGTTATGGGTATCGCCGCAAATGTAATTGATTCCTTAATACCCTTTCAGCGGGCTGCTTTACCCATTAGTCTAAAGATTACCCCGGCATCAACCGGATATATTAACTTGTCTTGACTTTACAAATTGACCATGTTAGATTTTATTTACCCTATTAGTTATCTTATTTGCCTGACCGGCCTGATACTTTGGTTTTATTTTAAAGAAAACGGTTCGATCAGTCGCAAAATGAGCTCCGTTTTCCTGGTGTCTTTCCTGGTGTATCTTGTATCTCTTGCATTTACGGATGCAACACTTTCATACAAGCTGCTGATTCTTTGCAGGGATCTTTTGATCCTCGCTATCGTTTCCCAATTATTCAATTACGCAAGGAAAAATAGCCTTCTTGTTTTTGTATTGGCGATTGCGGTGTATGGCATGATCCAGTTTGTTGGATTCAGCATGTTATATGATACATTTCCTCAGGTCACAGAATCGGTTACAGCTGCTGATGATAATTTTGAACTGCTGGTCGAAACAAAAAACGGGTCTGTTCCTAAATCATACGATCGACTGATAAAAAAATACGGGCTTGTCATTGAAGCACCTTTTCAGCCATCCGATCCTTCATTAAGTAAGCTGGATGAATTTATTGCGATTGGAATTCCGGATGATGCTGAAGATGAAATGGAGACGATCGTACGTGAGCTCAGGCGATTGAGCGGAACAGAAGATGTGGAATACAATGAGACCATCACAATAGAAGTGAATGAAGTAAAAACTTCTGCACTTCAGGTCAATGCCAAACATGTCAATGATCCCATGGTGAGCAATCAATGGGGCTGGGACATGATACAGGGTGACCAGGTGCATGGTGTAATGTCATCCTCTCATCCTCATCCAAAGAAGAAAGCATTAATTGCAATTATTGATTCGGGAGTTGACGGTGCGCATGCAGATCTGACAGATCAGTATTTGTCGGGAGGCACAAATAATGATACGGACCCTCTTGGACATGGTACACACTGTGCAGGTATAGCAGGGGCTATTTCAAATAATGGGATCGGCATAGCATCATTGATACCGGATGCTTCGTATGTGCAGGTGACCAGTATTAAAGTAATGAATGCATTAGGGATCGGTAGCCAGGTGGCAACCATACAGGGAATGATCAAAGCAGCTGATATGGGCGCTGATGTGATCAGCATGTCACTGGGAGGTATTTCATCTGATACAAAACAAAAGGCCTACGAAGAAGCTGTTGCTTATTGCAATGCACATGGTGCGATAGTCATTGCGGCTGCAGGAAATAGTAGTCAGAATGCAAAAGATTATGCGCCTGCAAATGCAAAAGGAATTATTACAGTTTCTGCCATCGGTCCTGATCAGAAAAAAGCATTCTTCTCTAATACGGTAAATGATCTGAAATATGGAATCGCAGCTCCCGGTGTGAAGATCATGTCAACTTATCCGAATTCACAATACAAAGAACTGGACGGTACATCCATGGCTACGCCTATGGTAGCAGGCCTTGTAGGTTTGTTGAAATCTTTCCGTCCAGAACTTACAACGCAAGAAGTCTACACCATTCTATACGATTCTGGTAAGCCATTGCCGGATGGAAAAGCTTCCGGAAGATTGATCCAGGCTGCTGATGCATTGGAGAAAGTGTTGGACTAAAAATATTTGGTCCGCGTCCTTTTCTCGCACAGAGAGCACAGAGAAAAGATCACAGAGTTCACTGTTTAGATTTTTTTGGAATTCAGATTGGAATCAACCTTGCATCTTTACCTCTATGGGAGAGATTATTATATTTTCTCCGCGTACTCCGTGTTTATTATTCTCCGTTTACTTCGTGCGAATCAAGATCCGAAAATCTGGTTATTAAAATTTAAAATCGGTTTCACCAGATATATTTACAAGCTTTTTCAACTAATACTTTATCTTTTTCTAAATCGCCATTCATTTCGATGGTTATGGCAGCCATTTCATAATACGGCATTCTTTCTTCCAGCATCATTTTAATTTTTATTTCTGCTTCATGGGTATTTAGATTTTGCAGAAGAGGCCGGGTTGAGGTTTGCAATAATAAATTTGAAATTAATATTTCCATTGGCCATGACAAATGCATAGTGATACCGTGATCGTTCATCCATTCCATATTTTCAAAATGAGATGGTAGTCCTCCACCGGTTGCGATCAGGGCTTTCTCATAAATATTTGTTTGACGTATCACATCTGCTTCAAGCTCCCTGAATTCTTTTTCTCCCAGGGTTGCAAAAATACCTGCTATGGACATGCCGGTTTGTGATTCGATGACAAGGTCCGTATCAAAAAAAGGAACAAGCAATTTATCAGCCACATGTTGTCCAAGCGTTGATTTTCCTGTACCCATGAAGCCGATTAAGTATATGCGCATGTGTTAAAGGTAAAAAGTCTGAGGGTAAAGGTCTTCTCAGTGAGTTATTAGTTATAGGTTATAAGCAGTAGGACAGGTTATGGGTTATAGGCAGTAGGTCAGGTTTTAAGTTATAAGTAGTAAGTCATGTTATTATTTATAAGCAATATGTCAAGTCGTTGGTTGCAAGCAATAAGACTAGGTTTAACGTATTAATTTTAGTGAAATCCAATAACCACTAACCAACAACTTGTCCTACTGCTTCTAACCTTCAACCATTGCCCATTTTAAAGACGAGCGGAGTCGTAGTGAACGATTATCTTTGCCCAATCCTTTACAATATCTCCAGATGAAATTCGTCCCTTTAAAATATTTCTTTTTTATCAGTGCTATAAGTGCCCTATGCATCATGTCTGCATGTAAAAAGGAACAAGGACATGCTGTGAAGCCATCAGATCCAAATTACATTCCAAAAGGAAATCTGGCGGACATGGCATACAATCCACTGCGCAGTGACGGATCGATTGACAGCAGCTATCTGCCTATTTTGAAATGGGACGAAAATGTATATGATTTCGGGACAATAAAAGAAGGTGAGGTGGTGGAAAAGAAATATACATTTAAAAATATTGGAACAGCCCCCCTCGTGGTCCTAAATGCAACTTCTACGTGTGGCTGTACAATTCCTGAATGGCCGAAAGCCCATATTCTGCCGGATAGTACAGGGATCGTAACCGTGAGATTTAACAGTAAAAATAAAGAAGGCGCTCAGAATAAAGAGGTGACTATCTTTGCAAACACTTTACCGAACCGGAGTACCATTCATATCAAAGGAACGGTAGAAAAACCTAAATAACAATTTATGATATCACTCTTTATTTTACAATCCAGTCCTGCCAGCGGTCTAATCGGATCCCTGTGGCCCCTCCTGCTTATGTTTGTGGTGATCTTTTTCTTTTTTATCCGTCCCCAGGCAAAGAAGCAAAAGGAACAGGTTAAATTCCTTGATTCCCTTGATAAAGGTGATGAAATCGTCACTGCCAGCGGACTTATAGGCCGTATCAATAAAATAGAAGGCAGCATAGTAACCTTAACAATTGCGGAAAAAACTTTCATCAGAATTACGAAAGGATCTATTTCTAAAGATATGACGGAAGCCTACCGTAAATCGGTGACGGATACATCTGCAACTTCAGGCAGTTAGTTATCACTATCGTCAGCCGTGAAACGTGAGACGTGAGTGTGATTGCATTGAAAGAATACTATCGGTTTATGATCAGTTTTGAAACAGCATGTTCTTTCAGCCATGACCAATGCACTAAATAAATACCTCCGGGGATAGATGGATCAACCGCAAATTGTACAGCCTGGTGAGGACCTAATTTTTGTTTCCCCACAATATTTCCGTTTACATCGATCAGCGTAATCGTACATTTCTCACTCATCGGATTTGTCATTTCAATCAGATCTGACGCCGGATTGGGATGCAGCGATAAGGATGGATTATCAGTTAAAAGTATAGTTCCGGTTGGATTCAATTCGCTCCATCGTGCTTCGTATTCCTGACGAAAAATATTGGTGATCGACTGATCATGGATGATGAGGGTATTTTCATCATTGGTATTGTCAGCGCTTAGTGTCCAGTTGTGAGAACCTGATACGACAGTAGGATCTGATTCCGGATAGCCTTCATCGATGATAGCATACTTGTGATGAAAGAGTCCGGACTGATCATGAATGGCCACATTTACACCTGCCTGCATTAATCTTGAAAGAGCGAGAGAGGATGTACCTGCATCCTCTACAATAAGCCTAACTTCAATTCCTTTCTGATGAAGATCAATGATCTCATCCACAAGATCATCTTTGGTGATCAAGAGCAATCCAATTAACACCTGGTGATCGGCTGATCTCAATGCTTCAAGGATGTGACAAGTCGTTTCGTCCGATGGAGAGAAAAATGATTCAATGTGAATCCCATTAATCATAAAATCATGACCTGTGTTATCGGATTTTTGTTCTCCTGCTTTTGCATTTTGGTTATCTGGTTCACTACCCCACAGCTCATTAAATTCGCGACGGTAATTTAAAGCTAGAGCCTGATCTTTTATGAAATACGCATGATTTGGATCCGTAGTTAACTGGGCTGATGTAAAATTTGTACTGCCTGTCCATAACCATGCTTTGTCCGCATCATCAGCATCTGCAATGATAAATTTGTTGTGCATGATACCATCACCATGCCTGTACAAAACAGGGAATGGAAGTGTCCCGCTAAGAGCAGTATTTGAAGTTGACTCTTCTGCCACATATCTTACTGCAACTCCGCGCTGCACTGCCCTTTTAATTGCATCTACTATAGTTGTCCTGGAATCATTGTACATCGCAATATCCAAGGTGGAACTGATCTTGTCAATCCTGGCGATCACATCATCTTCAATGATCGATGATCCTGTGCCTGAAGGATGACTGCCATCAGAAAAGGATGCATCCACTGATTTGTCAAAAAAAATCTGGATAGGTGTAGTAAGGATTGAAGGGGCAGAAAAATAAGTTGTAGCGGAATAGATTGTATCAGAGGTTGTAGTTATCTGTCCCAACCTTCCCTGGTAAAGTTGACCGGATGTGAGATTGTTGAATGTGATGGATGTTTCTGTCAGACTTTTTTCAGGGAGTCCTAACTGATCAAAATTATTTGCACCGTACTCAACCCATGAATTTGATTCAGGATTAATTGTCCAGGTCAAAGAAGTCTTGTCATTGTTAAATGATACTACACCCTTTGGAATTATTTTACACGAAGTGTTTTGGCTCAATGACTGTGTCCAGAGTTGAAATTCATTTTCAACATTAACCCAGATGCCTGTTCCGGAAAGTGATCCGGTGGGTATAGACATTCCGGATTGAGCCATTACCAATTTGAAATTATTACCTCCTGAATCATACGATGTAGACCAATATGAATCAAATTTCGGTTCACAACTTGCGATGCTCATGCATGATATGTTGACTCGCATTGATTCATATGAAGCAAGATTTGTATCATTCAGATGAATCGCCTTTGGTGCTGGTAAAGGGCGTCCTGACTGGATAATATGAAATGAATTGACCGGAGTAATCTCAAGCTGTCCTTTGTAAATCGTCAAAACACCTGTAACCTCGATGGAATCGCCGGCTTTGACACCTGACAATGACGATGAATAAATGGAAATGCCTGCAGTCGCATCCTGCATGAACCTGATGGTTCCAAATTCATTACCGCATGTGACCGTTCCGGTAGTGGTTATAACCGAACCAACAGTTGCTAACCTGGCTGTTGAGATCGTCTGCTGACCGATGAGATTGGTCAGCATGAATAAAAAGAAGCCGAAACAAATAAATCTTCCGATATGAGTTGATTTTAAATGACTGATCACAAATTAGTAACCTTGACATTGTCTACCCTGAAAGTCGTTGTCTGACCACCCGGGCCACTGCCTACATATTTAAATCCAATGCGAACCGGTCCGGATAATCCTGTCAGCACGATATCTCCTGAGGGTATGAATGTGTTGTCAGGTGATCCCGAATTGGCAATCGTTGGAAATAATTGTGTCCATGTAGCACCGGTAACATCTGATCCATTGAAATTGGATGATATCCAGATCGAAAGACCATCATGTACATAAAAAGCTTTTGCAGTTTCGAATGTTATTTTTTTCGGAACAGTGGTGGAAATGGGTGGAGTGATCAACCAGGATTCCATTTCAGGAGCAGAATCCCCGAATGATGTAGCCTGGGCATAATGATTAGTCTGAAATATTTTTCCCTGCCAAAGCCTGGATCCTTTCACAGCGATATTGGACCAATCCGGAAGATCAACATTGTCATTGCTTCCTATCGCGTCGAAGCTCTCATCGACTACTATAGTACATCGCTCTCCTGTCAATGATAAATCATTCAGGTCGCGAATTGCCAATTGATAATCTCCATTAAAAATTCCTAAAACCCCAACTACACTACCTGAACCTGAAGGCGTCAAATCTGTGGCAAAGGTTGCAAAGTCGCTTGACCGGAGTATGATCCTGTCTCTGGAACAATCTTCAAGATTCAGATTGCCAAAAAAGTCTGCTATATAATATTTCACACCAACATGTGGAAAAATAAATTGCAGGTTTTCAAACCTTACCAGCGTACTGACATCAGCGATGGTTAATTCTGCGATTGTCTTTGTTGTTGGAATGACTGCATTGCCGTATGTAGCAGGAATCACATACTGGCCAAGGAGCGATTCAGGTATTCTGAGTATGCCCTTGCTATCAAAACCTGCGCCCAGTTGAGTGATTCCATTATAGTCTCCCAACCAGAGTCCTTTTGCTTTTACATACACTTTTCTGCCTACAGGATATAGATTATGTATATCAGACATTTCTACCCGTATTTCTATCCCGCCTGTTGCGTCTTCAATAATAAGTTGCTTAAAGAAATTACCCGTTGCGTCATCTGAAATAACCAAAGCGCCCAGGACAACATCATCGGTGATCTCTTCAAATTCTCCAAAGACGTGACGTGATTTGAGTTCAGCGATCGTTGTAGTCACCGGAATGTTTGGATCAATTCCTCCGGCAGGAGGTTGATCAAAATCCAGGTCAACACAAGCCATTGGGCTGATGATGAACAGTGCCATAACCAACAAAAAAGAGAAAGGAAAAGAACCGATATTATTTCTGAACATTGGAATTAATTTATGAGGGTTGTTTATATGATTTATCATGATATTGATTCTATTGATTATTGTCAATGAAAGGAATTAAAATTTCATGCTACCCTGAATGAAAAAATTCAGGCCTTGCATGTACGAATACTTCGCAGGAAATGTATTTGGATCCTTTTCTGCAAAATCATATCGCAGCTGCTCAAATCCATTACTGATATAATCTGTATTGTTCAGTAAATTGCCAACACTGATATTTAAAGCGAAAGATGTTCTTTCCAAAGGCCAGTTGACGAGCCAAGATTTATAAAATGAAAAATCAACTGTCCACGCTGGATCTAATTTCTCCTGTTGAAGGATTTCATTCCATCGGGGACTATAAGGTTCAACGAGATCAACACCCTGGTTGGTCCTCCGGACAGGGTTAAAGTCTACATAACTATCTTCATACCGGTTGACATCCAGGTAGAATGTCATGAAATGTTTAGTCTTATATGTTAATCCTGCTGTGTACGCTGTTTGCGGTGAGCCGGAAACATATAAATTTTTTGCATAAACTATAATATTCTGGACAAGCACCGATCCGTCATTGTCCTGTGTGATAGTGGCCAAAGGTCTTGATGTATAAATATTTTGTGCTACGGATGCAGCTCCATGGATACTGATGCCTTTTCCGGGAATGATGACATAGTCAAATGCTCCTTCGATTCCTTTATTCTGTTTATCTATGTTAGTCAGGCTGAAGTTGACAAAAGTCTTTGCATCATCATTATAAAAGCTGTAGGATTCAATGCCATGCTTTGTAGTGACAAAATAACCGGCCAATGAAAATTTAAAGTATGGCGCTTTCAGGTCATACCTGATTTCACCGGATTGGACGTTTTGTTTTTCAAGACCTTTAACAACATTGTCTCTTGTGCGGGGGGATACATATGCATTCCTGAAACTGGGTGCCATCTCTGCGACCACGCCTGAAACAGTGAGATAATTTCTTCCATCGAATTTGTAACGTAAAAGCGCTTTACCTGCAGGCAGCAGGAATTTATTTTTTTGGCTTTCACCGAATGAATTATCAGGAAATTTTCCATTTTGAGTCTGGCCATCTCTCCAGTAAATATGATTCTTTATCGAACCTCCTAATGCTGCTTCCCATTTATTGGTATTCAGCTTATAGGATAACCAAGCGGATTGCTGGCGCATTTTGGAAAAATAATCATAACCAAACTGATCTCCTTCATGGAGAATTCTATTAGGTCTTCTCAGATCATTTTGTTGTGCATTATCATTACCAGGAAAATCCTCGGCAGCAAATTTGTCCCAATCCACATAAAATTCACCACCCAGCAAGTCACCTACTTCCTTAAAGTTGTGTGTATTTTGAATGACTACGTTCACACCCAAAAGAAACTGGCTGTTATCCGATGGAAGAAACTGAAGCACAATGTTCCCGCTTTTTTTATCAATGTCACTATGTCTCTCTTCCAGGATGTATTGTGATAAAGCACCTGTTACATTATTTCCTTCAATGCCATCTGCATTCTCAATGGTAACATTACTATGAAGATTGACTTCATACAATTTATCCCATTGTATTTGTCGTAATGATTCATTTGCTGAAAGCAAGGCTCTCATTTGTTCGCTGACAACAGGATCATCTACATAGCTAGGTAATCTCCTGTAATAATCAGGTCTTGGATCATTGGCATTCAGCCAGTCCAAAGCTCCGGTACTATTTTCACCGGATTGATAACCTATTGAAGAAGTAACACTCAGCTTTTCACCTAAGGTCCAATCATGTCTGAGAATGAATAAAGGCTGGTGGCCCGAGTATACTCTTTGGTTTCGTTTTTTACCTTCCTGATAGCCCCAATATGAATTGTAATAATGATCATTTGCAAGATCATACATTTCCTGTATGGCGGTGCTGCTACCTCCCCTCTTGTATGGAGCACCCAGAGCAACCAGGTTAAGAGAATGCCTGTCACTCAACTTTTTACTTACTGAACCAAAATAAGACCAACCATCATAAAATGTCCCGGGAATATATCCTTCATGTGACCAACGACGTGAACCGGAAAAACTAAATGCCCATCCCGAAGATAAAAGACCGGTAGACCAGGTACCCATGATACGGTTGCGATAATTTCGATTAGTCACAGCATAGCTGAATCTCTTCTGCCTCCATTGAGAAGCTGCCCGCAAGTCTGTATTGAAGGTGCTTGCTACGCCCCCAAATCCCCAATCGGATTGTTCAGCGCCGATCACTTCAGCATCCTGTCTCATGACATCATTCAAACCTCCCCAATTACTCCAGTAGACACCCCCTGATTCGAGGTCATTGATAGGAAGATTGTTGAGATAACCATCGCTGTATTCTGCTTCCAGACCGCGCCGGTTAAACCTAGCAGGAGAAAACGTATAATTCGTAAGAGAACCGAAAAGATCATCACCAGATTGGAGAAGGCCAGAAATATTGATGTCCTCATTTTCATCATTGTCATCCAGGGTAATGGTAGGGAGATCCTGCTCTTTTTCAGACTGAACTGCTGTCGTCAGCAATATTTCACCAAGGTCAGTTGCGTCTGGAGTTGTGGTAGTTCCGCTGAATTCAGTGGTTTGGCCATTCCAGTCCAGGTATAACAGGATATCATCTCCTTTCAGGTGTTTTACTGAAAATTTTCCTTCACTATCAGTCACCGTATTGTCTGGTAATGAGGTACGTACGACTACTCCCGAAACCGGTTTCTGTGTAGATCCATCGATGATGATACCGGTAATGGTAGCTTGTGAAAAAAGAGTCCCTGTCAGGAGGGTAAATAGCAGGCAAGAGAGGTAATTCCGAAACATGGCGGCAAAGGTAACCAATCCAAGGTGTGTAAGAGCGTAAGAGGGTAAGAAAGTAAGAGGAGGTATTGGGATTTACATTTTGGATAAATGTGGTTTACATTTCAGAAAAGGATATCACCTCAATAGCGTAACATCCCCTAACCTTGTCTCCTGTCTGCCGTCTTCGAAAACTGCTATCATCCGGTAAGTGAATACTGCGGAATTGAGGGGTATATTTTTAAATGTTCCATCCCATCCGGCGTTTGGATCATTTGGCAGGAAATGTTGTAACGAGAAAACCATATTTCCCCAACGATCATATATGATGAACGAAGCGATTTCTTTCACATAATCACCAGCAGCAATGATTAGCCGGTCATTGATATTATCACCATTCGGAGAAAAAATATTAGGAACATATACATCAATATGCTTTTCAATAAAAATGATTACGGTATCGCTGGCTTCACATCCATCCACGCTTGTAACTGAAACAGATATTATGCCTGAATCATCAAGTCTTAGGGTTTGTGATAAACATGAAGGACATGGAAGATTTACTATGCCTGACCAGGTAACCGAGGAAAGAGAATCAATTGGTAAATTAACAAGAGCTTGTAGATAGACCGTATCACCCGGAAAAATAGTTATGTCAGGCCCTAAATCTACATTTACCTCACCGGATGAATGGATCATTATATTTTCATTGGCCACACATTGATTTGCATCTATGATAATCACTTGATACATGCCACCTGGCAGATCATTAAACACAGGTGATGGCTGAAAATGAATGCTGTCCAGTGAATATTGAACAGGTGATACTCCGCCAGATGAATTAATAAGAATGCTACTCTTTTGTTGTTCAAAACAATCAGGTTCAGAGATGATTATGTCAATCAAAAGCGGATCCGGTTCAACGATCATTATTTCACCTGTTGCCTGACACCCATTTGCATCGGTGATGGTTACAGTAAATAAACCTGAAGCAAGATCTTCGATATTTTGGTCCAGACCTCCATTTGACCAGGTAAACAAAAATGGCAATACACCGGAAACATTTGCAATGGCACTTCCATTGTTTTCACCATAGCAACGGATATCAAAGCCAGTAAAATCTGATGTCGAACTAACATTTAATTCCGGCAAAGGAAAAAGAAGGGTCTCGAAAACTACAATGCTGTCGCATCCGAATAGATTGATAAGTGTGTCTGAAACAACACCAATTTCATCAGGGTTGCAGGATGAGGTTGAAAAATAAGTCAGATCGTTTGGTGCATATTCAATTGTTTTAGTGACAATGCTATCGCAACCTTTTTGATTTTGCAACGTATCCACAAACACACCCAGGCTTGATGAATCACAGGAAGTGCTAAGGAGGAAAGTGTTGTCACTTAAGTGATAGGTGATCGTTGTTTCTACAATGCTGTCACAGCCAAATTTGCTTACCAGCGAATCTATAAATATTCCTGCTTCTCCTGAATCACAGGATGAATAAGTAATGAAGGTGTATTCACTGATCGAATATGTGATTGAGGTTTCCACAATGCTGTCACAACCATTCAGGTTTGTAAGGGTATCCACAAACACACCTGTGTCAGCAGAATCACAGGACGAACCCATCAGGATGGTGTAATCACTTTTTGAAAACGAAATTGAAGTAGTGACAATGCTGTCGCAGCCATATTGATTTGTCAAAGAATCAACGGATATACCTACTTCATTTGAATCACAGGATAAAGCTGTGATATTTGTCATAATACTATTTGCAAAAACGATGTTGACAAATAGTATGCTATCGCATCCATTTTGATTGGTAAATGTGTCTACAAACATGCCTGCCTGAGATGAATCACAGGTAGTGGTCGTGAAAAATGTAGTACTCCCTGCAACTAATGAAACAGTCTTTGTTACAATGCTGTCACATCCGAATTGATTATTGAATACTGATATAAAAACCCCTGCCTGTGCAGAATCACATGTTATATCATGCATCGAAATATGTTGAGAAGGCAGAAAGCTGACTGTGTATTGAACAGAACTATCGCATAAATGAATACTGTGATAAAGGATATTAAAAATTCCTGAGGAAGAAATCCAATTATTCCCAAGCAAAACACTATCTCCATCGCAAAAGCTCAATTGGGTATCCTGATCATAGACTGGAAAGACTTCTACAAACTGGTCCGGATCGGTGAGTTCAATACACGAGGGTTGAGAAGAAGTGACATTTGAAATGGAATACAAAATGTCATCAAGCGGAAGGTCTGTAAAAACAAAATTGCCAGAAACATCATTGAAAGTGAATGAGGAGCCCTGGTCAGTTATGATTTCAACAGTCAATGGAAACGGCGAGTCATTCAGGATAATCAGGCTGTCTTGTTGGTTTTCACATATTTCATCATCACCGGTGAGTGATATATGAATAATGGGTAGGATATCTAGTTCAACAGTATCCTGACCGGGACAATTCAAACCATCACTCACAGTAACACTATACACTCCTGCGTTGTCAGCACTTATTGTCTGGTCAGTCGAATTGTCGGACCATTGAAAGAATGCGCCTGAATTACCCGCATCAAAAGTGGTTGTTAGCCCATCGCATAATTCCTGATCTGGTCCAAGATCAACCTGTAGGGCCATTAGTTCTATCACATTGATAAAAGCAAAAGCCTGATTACTTAATGAACCAGCATTGGTTGTAAACTGAACCGAAACCGTACGAAGTCCCTGTGAAGGATATGGAGTGATATTATCATAAACCAACAGTTGTAGTGCATCTGTAAAGTCCTTTGAATTCGCATTCCCATTGTTTGAAAAAGTAATGGAATTTGTACCAGAACCTGAAACGCTAATACCCGGAACAGATCCTGTCATGATTAATACTTCATTTACACCATCAGGCAAAGGCGTATTTAGCATAATGGTCATTTCATTAATGATATCATCAAATAATACATTGACATCCTCATCAGCAACTTTTACACCGCCTGTTGTCAGGCAATTCAATGTAGCAGTATTGTAATCACTCCCAGGTGCACCAGAGCTATCATCGCAATCCAGATCAATTGTTATGCTGCAAGTTGCGGATGGGGTGAATTCTGAAGTTGTGACAATCCATGCAAAATCAACAGGCGTCGTACATAATGCTGTTATACTGCAATCAAGTAAATTGAAATTGTAGAGTGTATTATCAAAATTGTTGCCAATCAATGAATGACAAACAGGTGATGCTGTAAGCGAATGGGTTCCGGGAAACGGCGAGAGATTGCATTCTAAAATCGAATTCGCAGGATTCAGCGTATCAATCTTTATCAACCCTGCAGGTGATGTGCCATAAATTTCTCCTTCATACATGGCCAGTTCGTCAATGAAATATCCAATTGTACCGAGGCTTGTCAGGATTCCCTCATTTGCATTGAACCGGTAAAGCCAGGTGCTGCCATGATCAATAAAGAAAAGGATATAGAAAACACTATTGCCAATACCTGCAATGCCATTTGCGCCATTCGTAAGAATAGGTGGTGCATTGGCGGGAAATGGATAAACGCAGCTGAAATGTCCGCTGACAAAGTCCATTTTGTAAACACCGTAAGTCCCTCCGTTAAGATTTGAAGCGGCAGCATAAAGGTCTCCTTCAGGCGAACATGTAGCACTATTGATCACACAGTCACTCGCGAAGTCCAGTAAGAAAATGGGTGTTAGTTCGCAGGAGCAGCTTCCTGCATCAATCTGCACAGAATAAAGGGAGCTGCAATTTACGTCGAGTGCATAATAAGTTTGTGTATAAGCAATATTGTAGACGAAGACGAAACAGAACAGAATCAGGAATGTGATGTGCTTAATTAAAAAGTATCCTGATTCATTGTCACTCATAAATACACTGCATCTGGTGTGCCGATATTTTTATTCCTTAATTGCAGAAATCTGGACCCATTGATCTTTTTCGCTTGAATTCAATATCCTCATACTTTCAGTAGCGAGAGCTGAAGTGATGATTGGCACATCATCGAACATGATCCCTGAAATCAGCATATGACCATTAGGATGGAGCAGTGAGACAAGTTCGGATAAGTTATCCAATATCACATTCCTATTGATGTTTGCGAGGATGATATCATACTTTTCAGTATTTGCTTTTTCAATACCTCCCTGGTAAAATGTACACTGGTCACTGACACCATTCATTTCAGCATGTTCATAACTGTTTTCTATAGCTTCAGGTTGGATATCTACACCGATAATTTTTGCAGCACCTTCCATAGCAGCTACCACAGATAAAATTGCAGTGCCACAACCAAAATCGAAAACCGATTTTCCTTTGAAATCCACTTCAGACATAGCCTGGATCATCATGAATGTGGTGCCATGATGTCCTGTTCCAAAAGCCATTTTCGGTGAAATGGTAACAACATGCTTAAAGCTGTCTTCGATATTGCCATGGAATTCGGCTCGTATGTAGCAAAAATCATCGATCGCGACAGGATTAAATGAGCTTTCCCATACCTCATTCCAGTTTTTGTCAGGTACCTTCGACAATTCGTAATCCTCAAAGCTCACACCTTCATGTTCAGAAATAAATCGCACCATGGGTTCGGTGATATCATGTTGAAGGATATAACCTGTGATTTGATTTTCTTCTTCATGGAAGGATTCGAATGGCCATTCGCTTAACAGAGCAAGCCATATTTCACTATCATGGTTGCCCATTTCAAATTTTAAAGCGAAGTATTCAGGATTCATTAGGTCTTTGGATAAATTTCTCCTGAATATGCCTTCCAGGTATTCAATAAAAGAGAAGTGACGGTCATCGGGCCTACACCACCCGGTACAGGTGTAATGTAACTACATTTCGGCGCCACACGTTCAAAATCAACATCTCCTGCCAACCTGAAGCCTGATTTCCTGGATGGGTCGGGTATCCGGTTGATCCCTACATCGATCACTATAGCACCCTCCTTTACCATGTCGGGGGTTACAAAATTTGGTCTTCCGAGGGCAACGATCAGGATATCTGATTCAGCGGATATTTTTTTAAGATCAGGCGTTCTGCTATGACACATGAATACTGTTGCATCACCGGGAGTGCCTTTCCTTGATAACAGGATGCTGATGGGTGTTCCGACAATATTGCTTCTCCCCATCACGCAGCATGTCTTACCTGCAACATCAATATGGTATCGCTCGAGCATTTGCATGATCCCCATCGGTGTTGCCGGAAGATATGTAGGAAGGCCAAGTGTCATCAGGCCTAAATTCATCGGGTGAAATCCATCCACATCTTTATCAGGACGAATGGCCAATGTAATATCCATTTCAACGATGTGTTCCGGTAATGGCAATTGAACAATGAATCCATCTACTTCTGGGTCCTCATTTAATTGTTGCACGATTTCAAGCACTGCCTGCTGACTCAATTCTGATGGCCGTTGTATCAGTGTTGATTTATATCCTACGTCTTCGCAACTTTTGACTTTGTTCGTGACATATGATCTGCTTGCAGGATTTTCGCCGATGAGTACAGCCGCAAGATGAGGAGCGCGTTTGCCTGCAGCAGTCGCTTCAGTGACTTTTAATTTTAATTCCGATTTGATGGTTTCAGCCAGGGCGCTTCCGTCTATGATTTGCATGATTCGTTCATTTATGATTTACGTTGACAGGAAGTGTATTTATTTTCCGGTGACAAAATCTTCCCATCGATGTACCTACGATTATTCCTAAAAGTGCTCCACCTAAAATATCTGATGGAAAATGTAATCCCACATAAACCTGTGCAATAGAAATCAATGCAGCCCAAACCCACCACCCATGTTTCCAGCGATGCATATATTGACCAAACACAGCAATAAAAAAAGATGCGAGGCAAAAATGATTTGCAGCATGAGAAGATGGGAAACTGTAACCGCTTCCGCAATTCGCTCTTTCAATGACAGGTGGTTCCATATAAAGAACTCTGCAGGGCCTGGGTCTTTCAATAGCAGGTTTAATCAGTTTGGAACTTATCGTATCTGAGGCAAAAATAGACAGCCCGAGGCAGAATATGATCAGCAATGCACCGCGCACATGATGATTGAACATGATCCAGCAAAAAACAAGGACGTACAAAGGCAGCCAGAAATATTTATTCCGGAGGGCAGGAAAAATAAAATCGAACACTGCATTGCTCCAGTCATTATTAATCCAGTGAAACATGGACGTGTCCCAGTGAAGCAATATCTCCATCATCGATCAAATGTATAGTTTTACGCGGCAAATTCAATTTCAATAGCTGTGTCGTTAATCAAATCAGTAAGTGGTATCCGGGGAACAATAGGTGGAAAGCCCGGAGAAAACCTAACCCCATCAGACATCGTAGCATTTGTAGCAGCTTATGGCACATGGCTTAGGAACGCATTTGACCATCCTTCCGTCGTCATTGGAAGGGATGGCAGAATCTCCGGAGAATTGGTGTTGCAACTTGTGACAAGCACTCTCCGGGCGATGGGCATAGATGTGATCGATCTTGATTATTCGACCACGCCATCTGTAGAAATGTATGTCATCACATCAGGTGCAAGCGGTGGTATCATCATCACAGCAAGTCATAATCCTGCCGACTGGAATGCCCTGAAATTTTTGAATCATGAAGGCGAATTTATCAGCCAGGATGCGGGTGAAGAAATCAAACGCATGGCTGAAGCCGGTAGCATTGATGCTGAGTACACAACTGTGGATTTACTTGGCAATGTCACACATGTCCACGATGCGATAGCGCAACATATTGAATCTATTCTGAGACATCCGCTCATAGACGCAGAAAAGATTAAGTATGCAAATCTGAATGTGGTGGTGGATTGTATCAACAGTACTGGAAATATCAGCATACCTCCTCTTCTTGAAAAATTAAGTGTCAGGTATACTCTTTTGAATGATGGCCATTATGGCCAATTTGCTCACAACCCAGAGCCTCTCGAGCATCATCTCCGCGAATTGATCAATGCAGTAACGGAAACAAAAGCCGATATGGGGATAAGCGTGGATCCGGATGTGGACAGGCTTGCACTTGTGTGCGAGAATGGAGAATTTTTCGGTGAAGAATATACGTTGGTTTGTGCAGCCGATTACGTGCTGAGCCATACCCCCGGGCCATTAGTCACGAATTTATCTTCGAGCAGGGCTTTAGGTGATCTTGCAAAAGCAAAAGGAGTTGAATGCTATTACGCTCCTGTCGGTGAAGTTCATGTGGTGAAAGAAATGAAGCTGAGAAATGCAGTGCTTGGTGGTGAAGGAAATGGCGGGATCATTGATCCGGCACTTCACTATGGCCGTGATGCTCTCATGGGGTTAGCATTGATATTGATGCATATGGCTGAAAGTGGAAAGAGCCTTTCAGCATTGAAAAAAACTTATCCTGAATATCTGATGGTAAAGGATAAGATCACATTTAATCCGATGCAATCTGCGAAAGGACTGATGGAAAAGGTGGCTGAGCATTTTAAGGAGCATAATCTTGATCACCGGGATGGATTAAAGATCGATCTGGAACATGCATGGGTTCAGCTGAGGAAGTCGAATACTGAACCGATCCTTCGGATTTATGCTGAGGCGAGGACATTGGGGGAGGCACAGGAATTGGTGGATGTGGTCAAAAGGATGCTGTCTGTGGATTGAAATCCAGGAAGTTTTAGTTTTAATATTCTGATAATCAATTATTTAGTATTTGCCTTAAATACGTTTAGTATTTGCCTTAAATATGTTTAGTATTTGCCTTAAATACATTTAGTATTTGCCTTAAATACGTTTAGTATTTGCCTTAAATATGTTTAGTATTTGCCTTAAATATGTTTAGTATTTGCCTTAAATACGTTTAGTATTGGCCTTAAATATGTTTTGATCTTCATAGGTCATGGGTTTCAGAATCCCTTATTTAATATGTGCCTTAAGTATATTTCAAGCCTGCCTTAAACATTATACAGACCGCATTAAAGAAGTTTGACAAATATCCTGAGCTCTCCACAAGTTTGTCTGTTTTAAGGAGTTGCTTACCTTCGTACCCTCATTTACAACCATGGGAAGAAGAGTTTACCTCGACAACGCTGCAACCACTCCATTAAGACCTGAAGTTCTGGAGGCTATGATGCCATACCTGACTGGTCATTTTGGCAATCCATCCTCCATCCACCAGGACGGAAGGACCACCCGGGCAGCCATTGAAAGCGCAAGAAAAACAGTGGCAGGCTGGATAGGTGCCTCAACAGGCGAGATATTCTTTACTTCGGGAGGTACGGAATCCAATAACATGGCCATCAAATGTGCAGTCTCCGATCTGGGCGTAACAAGGATCATCACTTCACCTACAGAACACCATTGTGTCAAGCATTCAATAGAACATCTCCTGGCAAAAAAAGCTGTTCGCGTTGATTTTGTGAAAGTGGATAAATGCGGATTACCGGATTTCGCACATCTTGAGTCCCTGCTGGCAACGGATAAAGGCAAAACGCTCGTCACACTGATGCATGCCAATAATGAACTCGGATCCATGCTTGACCTGCAAAAACTATCGGAGCTATGTCATCAATACGGTGCCTGGCTGCATAGTGATACCGTTCAAACCGTAGGCCATTTTCCTGTCAATGTAAAAAACACACCCATTGATTTTATCTCCGGGGCGGCTCACAAGTTTTACGGACCGAAAGGAATAGGATTTATTTATATCAATAGCCGATGTCATATTCATCCATACATTGATGGAGGTTCGCAGGAAAGGAATATGAGGGCCGGTACAGAAAACATAAGTGGAATTGTCGGCCTTGCGAAAGCTTTGCAGCTAGCGTATACAGATCTTAAAGAGGATATTGCATATATCAGTGGTATCAAGCAATACATGAAAGAGCAATTGCAGGCAGCTTGTCCTGGCGTGCTCTTTAATGGTCATCCGACTGAAAGCTTATATACAGTGCTCAATGTTTCATTTCCTCCCGGTCCACAAACTGAATTGATGGTCATGTCACTTGACATTGCAGGTGTGAGTGCAAGTGGAGGGAGTGCATGCAGTTCAGGTGCTGAAACGCAGTCACATGTCCTGGAAGCGCTTGGACATCCTGCTGACAGGAAAGCAGTTCGTTTTTCTTTCAGCCGCAATACAACGAAGGATGATATTGATTTTGCTGTAGATCAGATCACCGCAATTCTTTCCGGCGGCGTACACGCTGTCATATGAGAGAATCTGAAGGAAGGGAAAATATTCCTGCCGATAACAGTCCGGAATTTATCTCATCACTTATTTCTGCAGCTTACCTGCGCATACATCAGCATCTTCTTCCTACACGCCTTCTCCGCGATGAAGGATTCCAATTGTGGCTGAAGTGTGAAAACGAGCAAAACACAGGTTCATTCAAATGGCGGGGAGCACTTTCAAAATTGAGCACGCTTAAACCGGGTCAATCTATCGTGACAGCATCCACCGGTAATCATGGATTAGGAGTTGCCACGGCAGCAAAGCTTTATAATCTCAATGCAAAAGTTTTTGTGCCTTCTTCTGCAGCTCAGAAAAAAATCGAACGTCTCCAGCGTTCAGGTGCTGATATAGTTTTGGTAGATGGTGATTCACTTGAAGCAGAACTGGCCGGAAAAGCATTTGCTGAAAAAAATAATTTGCAATGGGTCAGTCCTTACAATGACCTGGATGTCATTGCCGGACAGGGAACGATCGGTTATGAAATTGATGCAGAGCTTCCATTTATTGACAAGATCTATGTGACTGTTGGAGGTGGCGGATTAATTTCCGGTATCGGATCGTGGATAAAACATTTCCAGCCTTATGCTGAAATTATAGGATGTCAACCAGCCAATTCTCCTGAAATGTATCTGAGCACCATTGCTGGGCATGTGGTTACAGCTCCGGATGCTAAACCTACTCTTTCAGATGGTTCGGCTGGTCCTTTAGAGGAAGATAGTATCACCTTTGGTATTTGCCAACAGTTGATTGACCGCTTTATACTGATTTCAGAAGATGAGATAAAAGCAGCAATCAAATACCTGTATTCAAATCATGGTTTGGTAGTTGAAGGTGCAGCGGGAGTTGCTATGGCAGCAGCTGTGAAAGATTCTTTTGGTGAAAAGGATACTACATCTGTTGTTGTTCTTTGTGGAGGGAATATTGATCCTTTATTGCATCAGGAGATTTGCAGGGAATAATTTGCCCCTAAATCCCCTAAAGGGGACTTTTGTCTTGCCTAAACATGTAAATTATTATTCAAGAATAATTGAATGCCGGTCTTAAAAATCTTAAATTTTAAATCTTAAATCCAAAATTGACATTTCCTTTTCCCAAAATTAAACTGTGTACATGGGACATTATCGCCATCCTGATATGTTCCATTCCTGCTTTTTATTTACTGGGGACTCCTGCGATTTATATCTGGGATGAAGCAGTGTATGCTAATGCTTCCTTGGATATGAGCCAGGGCCATTCATGGTGGGTACCGATACAGGATACATATAATACCAAGCCTCCGCTTGTACTTTGGTTGCAGGCCATTAGTTTAAAAATTTTTCCATGGCCTGAATTTGCAGTCCGTCTTCCCTCTGCATTAGCGGTTACAGGAATATTAGTACTCCTGGCTACGGCCTTGAAACGATGGGGCTTTTCGCAGTGGACAAGAATACTGGTGTTGGTTTGTTTTGTGGGCAACGAAGGATTTATCAGGAATCACATTGCACGCACAGGTGACCTGGATGCAGTGATGACTTTTTTTGTCGTTGGCTATTCGCTTGTTGCGTTGGATGCCATTCACTTTCAAAGATGGAATAAAAAATACCTGCTATTGTTTTTTGGAATGGTGATATGTGCATTTTATGCAAAATCTATTGCAGGCTGGATGATGCTCGGGCCCTTAGGTATTGTCTGGTTGTTATCACCAATGAGAAAAGTACTGTATGCCAGACAATTTATATTAAGTGCAATTCTGGCTGGTGCCTGTTGTTTATTTTATTACATAAGCAGGGAAGTTATACAACCCGGTTTTATCAGCCTGGCCTGGCATTCCGAATATTTGCGGATGTTTAAGAATGTGATGCCATGGCACGAACATGGATTCGGTTATTATTTTAAAAATTTTACTTTTCTCCACACCTTTTCACCCTGGATATATTTCCTGTTGGCAGCTATCGCTTTTAGTTTATTTATTTTGAAAGATAAATTTTATAAAGATCACCAGCTGCGATGGATCATTATCAGCCTCGGATATATGATCCTGATTTCGATACCCGCTGATAAGCTTGAGTGGTATGACGCACCTGTCTACCCTTTCTTTGCATTCATCCTGGGAACTGTTGCTGGGCAAATGACAGAACGGATTCCAAAGCAATGGAGGATCATATGGATTGTACCCATTCTTTTAATTTTCTGGCGAAAAATTATTTTCATAAAACATGATATACAACCACGTCATCCTTTCGAATATGAAGGTGCCATGCTCAGGCAAATTAAAGACATGGACTCAATAAAAGTTTTTATGCCTGTAGAAACTCAGGAGCACCGTCTTCAATTGGATTTTTATAGAAAAATCAAACAGAAGGAATCCGGAAAAAGCATTGAAGTTTTGGAGGCTATGGATCAGGTGAGTATAAATGATCATCTAATCATCAGTGATGATAATCTGAACAAACTCAAAGAGGGATTTAATATAAACATCGTAAAAGACATGAATGGGCCTGGATCGGTAGTAAAAATTACTGCTAAAAAATAGTAAAGCTGGAGGTATTTAATTCAGGTGAAAACTATCTTTTTCATAGTCATCACTTATCAGAAGGTTAATGATTAAAGTTCCGGCACAGTCTGTCCTTTCAGGACGAAATATTCTATAGGTGGCTGTGAAACGTTATCCTGTGTAACAAGAATTAATGCCTGGTAAATTACTTTCTTTAATGTTTCAAATTCGGCAGGTTTCCGGATGTAATGCTGGGCACCATTTTTATGCAGGTCACCAGCTATATATTGTTCAAAAGAAGTTGAAAAAATAACTACGATCAAATCCTTCAGGTCCGGATGATGTTTGATTTCTGATAAACATTGAAAACCATTTTTCCTTGGCATGTTCAGGTCAAGGAAAAGGACATGTGGAAGCCTGACTGTTCGTTCCAATAGAAGCGTCATTAACTGATCTCCGTCATGGACAGTTGTGAGCATGGTATTCAGAGGAAGCTCGTTTAATGCGTCTTTGAAGAGTTCACAATCATCCTTATCATCATCCGCCAGCAGGATATTAAACTGTAATAAGCTCATCCGGCTAATTTAGCAATAATCTGATGGTTGATAAAATGGAAGAAGGAATACACCATTGAGATGCCAGCATATAGAAAAACATCAGCATCAAAAGCCTGTCAAATATCCTATGCCCAGGTGAACGCTCCTGTTTTTTGAAGCATTCACTCTAATGACATCAGATAAACCCATGTATACACCGTATTCGGCAAATAACCTGTTACGTCCCACATTATATTCGATCCCTAAGCCGGTATGTATACCCCGATCAGAAAATTCAATGAATGATGTTGGTGGGCCGGGACTTATTATTGATGTATTTGTCTGGACAACACTTGTTAATTTGGCAAAGCCAAAGCCGGCTTTCACATTCAACTTTAATTTTTCATTCCACAAAGGATACCTGCCTGACATCATCAATGGAAGTTCAATATAATTCAATCGTAAGGTAGTTCCATTCGGTATCTCTTCAAAAAATGTAAAAGAAGCGCCGTTTACCCGGGTTACAAATCCCGGTTCTATTCCAAAGCTGAGATATCTGCCCACTTTGAAGTAAGCAAGCAGGGAAAACTGAAACCCATTTCTATGGATATATTCATCATTGTCTTCAAATGCGATATTAGCTCTCCACGCTTTTGTATAGCCTGCTTTGACACCAATAGAACCCTGGCCATTAGAAAACAATATCATACCAGAGACAAAGAGTAAAATCAATGAAATGCGCAGCAGCATGGATTGAAGCTATTTTACTAATGATTGCTATGAAATAAAGATATTTAAAAATGTTCTAAATTCTCATACACACAATTAGTATTAATCTACTTTTAAATATTTCAAAATAGATTCATTCAATTTTATTGCTTCCGCTCTTCCTTTCTCTGCAAAATCACTTCCATTGCCTGCATACAAAATGCTTCTTGATGCATTTATAAGTAGCCCACCCTGGTGATTCATCCCTGCATTACAAATCGCTTCAAGATCTCCTCCCTGTGCACCGATGCCCGGTACCAGGAAAAAGTGTTCAGGATACTTATCCCGTATGGTTTTTATTTCAGCAGGATGAGTTGCACCAAGCACATACATCGTATTGTCTGCACTACCCCACTTCGATGATGTTTCCATTACCTCAGCATAGAGTTTTTTTCCGCTGCGCAATTCTTGCTGTTGAAAATCACTACTTCCTTCATTTGATGTCAATGCCAGGATGATGACCCATTTTCCTTCCCGGTAAAATGGCTTCACACTATCACTTCCCATGTAAGGGCTGACCGTAATAGCATCACATCCCAAAGTATCATACACAGCACGTGCATACATTTCTGATGTATTACCAATGTCACCACGTTTGGCATCGGCTATGATCAGGTGTGTGCCAGGAATGAGTTGAATGGTCTTTTCAAGAATATCCCAACCTTTCGAGCCAAGTGATTCGTAAAATGCAAAGTTCAGCTTATACGAAATGCAGAGGTCATGTGTTGCATCGATGATCTCCTTATTGAAAGTGAGTAAATCCCCGTCAAGTGCTGAAGGTATTTTTACAGGATCTGAATCCAGTCCGATAGTCAGAACAGTCCGGCGGTCACGAATGAATTGTGCCAGGTATTCTCTGGTCTTGAGCATTTCAGGATTGAAGGCTGTTGATAGCGATAACGGCGAGAACCTGTGGAGTCCTGGATTTGACAATTTGTTCAACACCGGCTCTCATGGTCATAGCAGACATCGAGCAGGACTCACAAGCACCCACCCACCTGACTTTCAATGTCATCTGATCCGTCAATTCAACAACTGCTACATCACCACCATCTACTGCAAGATGAGGACGTACTTCATCCAATGCAAGCTCGATCTGATGGAGCAATAAGGTTTTTTCCTGGTCTAACATGAGAATACAAAAGTAGGCTTTCTTTTCAGAAGGTAAGAGGGTAAGACAGTAAGAAGGTAAGACAGTAAGAGGTATAATAGTAAGAGGCAAGATAGTAAGAGGTAGGATAGTAAGAGGTAGGATAGTAAGAGGTAAGACAGTAAGAGGTAAGACAGTAAGAACGCTTAACAAGTCAATTAGAAAATAAATTAACCATTTAAACTAACAACCAGTCTTGCTACCAACGACCAATAACCTGTCTTACTGCCAACAGCCAATAACCAATACCCAGTCCTACTTCCAATAACCAATAACTAAGTCTTTATTTCAACCATTTTTGTGGGACCAATATGCTGGTTTCTCAAAACTGTTTGTTCGTGAAGGGCTTTTGCAAGATTAATAAACCTTTCTTGCAGATCACCAGTGTCTGATTGAAGGACTGCAGGTTTTCCCGTATCACCGTATTCTCGAACGGACTGGACAAGTGGAATTTGTGCCAGCAATTTTGTTTCTCCGAGCGCAGCTAATTTTTCTCCACCTCCGCTTCCAAATATCAGGTATTTATGATCTGGTAATTCAGCCGGTGTGAACCAGGACATATTTTCAACCACCCCGAGTATAGGAACATTCAATGATTCGAGCAGGAACATGTTCATTGCTTTTACAGCATCCACTACGGCTAATTCCTGAGGAGTGGTTACAATGATAGCGCCTGTAAGTGGGACTGTCTGAACCAGTGTCAATTGGATATCACCGGTTCCCGGAGGAAGGTCTATGATCAGGTAGTCAAGTGAAGGCCAGATCGTATCCCTGATAAATTGTTTAATGATGCCGGCTAGCCTTGGGCCACGAAGGATCACAGCCTGTTCAGGCTCCACTACAAAACCAATAGACATGACAGGCATTCCGTAAGCTTCTAATGGGATTATCTTATGGGCACCGTGTACGACCTGGACTTTTGGTTTTTGGCCCTGTAGACCTAGCATGGTCGGCGCAGATGGTCCATAAAGGTCAGCATCCACAAGCCCGGTTTTGAAACCCAGTTGTTGAAGACCGAGTGCCAGATTGACGGCGATGGTGCTTTTCCCTACTCCACCTTTCCCGGAGGCAATCGCAATTATATTTTTTACGTGAGGAAGAGGACTTTGCGGGCCGGCTTCTTTCTCACCGCGTTGCATATGAATATGGACTTCGGCTTCAGGATAGACTGCCTGAATAGCTCCAATGCAGGCAAAGTTGAGACTTGATTTTACAGCTTCCGGCAGATCGGCGGTGGCTAATAAAAACTGGACCTGGTTATCCTGGATCTTCAGATCAGTCACCATTCTCCTGCTGATGATGTCCTGGCCAGTGGCAGGATCAGAGACTGTGCTTAATGCGGATACTACTTTGTTGTTGTCAATAGCCATAGTTGTTAGGAAAGACCCAGCTGATCATAAGCATTCATCACTTCCTTCACATGTCCCGATGATTCATGCAGAAGTTTCATCTCATCAGTGGTCAAAGACAGTTCAATCACGGATTCAACACCATTCCTTCCCAGCTTCACAGGTACACCCAGGTAAACATCGTTCAGGCCATATTGACCTTCAAGTTTTATACAGCAAGGAAGGATCCTTTTTTCATCCCTGATGATCGTAGCTACCATCTGGGCTGCGGCAGCACCAGGAGCATACCAGGCAGACGTTCCCATCAATTGCACAAGTTCGCCGCCACCTTTTTTAGTTCTATCAACAATAGCTTCCAGTGCAGCGGCATCAATCAATTCTGTAACAGGTATCCCTGAGACAGTGGTGTAACGTGGTAAAGGAACCATTGTATCTCCATGTCCGCCCAACAGCATCGCCTGTATATCACGGGGAGATACATCCAGTGCCTCAGCCAGGAAAGCACGGTAACGAGCTGTATCCAATACACCCGCCATTCCTATCACTCTGTTTGTAGGCAGACCCGAAACAACATGAGCTGCATAGGTCATCACATCTAAAGGGTTGGACACGACTATCAGGATGGCATCCGGACTATGTTGCAGAATGGATCTGGTGACAGATGAAACGATCTTAGCATTTGTAGAGATCAGATCATCTCTGCTCATGCCCGGTTTTCTTGGTACCCCGGCAGTAATGACAGCTATATCAGAATCTGCGGTCAGCGCGTAATCACCCGTGCCGGTTATTCTCGTGGAATAGTCATCAACAGGTCCCTGTTGCCAGGTATCAAGCGCTTTCCCTTTGGCCATATCAGCCATCAGGTCAAGCAGAACTATCTCATTTACAATATTTTGATGGGCTAATACATTGGCCACAGTGGCACCGACATTTCCGGAGCCGACAACAGTAACTTTTGACATGATAGAAGATTATTGATCAGGAAATCGTGTAATATGTCGGCAAAACTAAAAAGAATTCAGCATCAAATTTTAATCAGGGCCAATTCAATGAGTATCTTTGCACACTTAAAGAAAAACAGATATGTCAAGATTGATTTTAGCCATTTCAGGTTTCCTTTTGACGACTATAGCGTCCGGTCAGTACTGTGGAACACCTCAAGCACCTTTACTGGAAAGAGTGGATGAGCTTAATAAATCCCTGCCGTTCACTGGAAGGAGCGCTCAAAAATATATTCCGGTTACTTTTCACCTTGTAGCCAATAGTGCCGGAACCGGAAGAGTGCCTGAAGAGGATGTCTTAAAACAAGTAGCTGGTCTCAATAATCAATATGGTGATCAAATGGCGGTTTTCTACATTGACCATTTCAATTATTTTGATAACGATGCCGTATACAATACACCCGCGTCTGCGGCTGCTGTCACCCAGATGCGATTGAGAAAGGATAATAACTCTATCAATGTTTTTATCACTAATCAGGCAGAAAGCGGTAATGAAACTCCCGGCGTTGTATTAGCATATTTCCAACCGAATGAAGATTGGATCGTCGCCAGAAGGGATAGGATCGGTTTAACCTCATCCACATTGTCGCACGAACTAGGACATTATTTCAGTCTTCCCCATCCGTTCTCCGGTTGGGATTGCCATCCTTATATTGAAACTGAATACACTAACCCTGTGAACGTCAATTTTACCATTCCTTGCGATAATGGCAGCGGCTCAGCGCTTATAGAATTACAAGATGGATCTAATTGCCTAACTGCAGGCGATCATATCTGTGATACTCCTCCGGATTATAATTTGGGATTATTATACCAGAATGGCTGTGCACCAAATACGAAGATCAAGGATAAAAACAATCAACTCATCACACCCATTGTGAATAATTTCATGAGCTATTATAATGATTGCGCGAATTATAGTTTCACAGACATGCAGAAGACATTGATCAATGCCAGCTTTTTTTCTTCTCAGCGTGCATACATTCGTACCGGCATTGTTCCCAATACTACACCTGTGACGGGCCCTGTCAATTATATCTCTCCTATCAATGGCATTTCCACACCGGGGATCACTGATATTGTGCTGGATTGGGAAGATACTCCGGGAGCAACCAATTACATGATCCTGCTCTCAAAGTTTGCTTCATTTACGATTGAACCACTAAAATATTTTTCGACAGAATCTACAGTTACCATTCCAGTCGATCTGACCGAGGGCAGGTTGTATTACTGGAAAGTCTGGCCGTACAATCATTCTCAGACAGGTGCGATGTATAGCGCAACGCAGACATTCGTTGCAGGGGGTGGAGTTGGTGTAAATGAAATCAAAGAGATCAATGGATATTCATTGAATCCAAATCCAGCAAGACTTAATCAGGAAGCTATTCTGACTATCACTTCGATCAAATCTTTTGATGCAGAAATGAAGATTACCAATGCATCGGGACAGGTAATGTCATCCACATCATTACAAATTCCTTCCGGAGATTCCAGTCATGTGATCAACACTTCAGATTTTGTTCCCGGCATTTATTTTGTGATGTTGCATTCTGCAGGAGGAACGTTGGTGGAGAGACTTCTTGTGAGTGAGTAGTGAGTAGTCAGTAGTGAGTAGTCAGTAGTGAGTAGTGAGTGTCATGTGTACGTGAGACGTGAGACGTGAGATGTGTGAGATGTGTGAGATGTGAGGAATTTGACGATTAATTATTGCTATTGACCTATAAATTTCTCGCAAAAACACCCAGGTGTTAATAATTACAAAAATTGTTTTTTGCCAATTGCCTATTGCTTTTTGCCAATTGCTACTTGTACTCAACAGTAGGCTCGGCTTCATCACCGGTATTGATCACCACTTTCGCAGCATCAGGTGTTCTTTTCACCTGCCCCATGATGTAAGCTTTCACACCGAAGGCTGACGCAAGATCGAGGATTGTATTAGCAGATTTCTGATCGACAAAGAGCAACATGCGGATGCCCATGTTGAACACCTTATACATTTCTGCAAGTGAAGTATCGGAAGATTTCCTGATCATTTCAAAAAGAACGGGTGTAGGTGGTACAGAATCTATGTGAACTGCAACACCTGGCGAAAGAAATTTCAGGACTTTGCTATACGCGCCACCTGTGCAATGTATAATTCCCTGGAGACCTTGCCTGTATTCACGTATGATAGGCATAAGGATGGGTAAGTATGTTCTTGTAGGTGAGAGGAGAAGCTTCCCAACAGGTATTTGCTTGCCATTTATATCAACAGTGTCCGTGAGTTTCCAAGGTCCGTTATAAACGAGATTTGGATCGGTTTCCGGACTAAAGCTTTCAGGATATTTCTGAGCATAACTGTTGTGGAGCATATCATGTCTTGCTGAAGTCAGGCCATTGCTGCCAATTCCGCTATTATACTCATCTTCATAGTTAGCCTGCCCATCAGAAGCCAATCCGATAACGACTGCACCTGGCTTTATCTGGTTGATGATCAGATCTTTTCTGTGCATGCGGCCAAATGCAGTGATACCCACATCGATAGTCCTGACGATATCGCCGGTATCAGCTGTTTCTCCACCGGCATGCTTAATGGATATCCCTCTTTCGCCCATCTTATCAATGAAAGCAATCGTTCCTTCCACTATTTCTTCTATGATTTCACCTGGGATGAGGTGCTTGTTACGGCCTATGGTGGATGAGATCAGAATGTCATCAAGGCAACCCACGCAAGCCATATCATCCAGGTTCATAACCAGTGCATCCTGGGCAATTCCCCGAAAAACTGATAAATCTCCTGTTTCTTTCCAATAGATATAAGCTAAGCTGGGTTTAGTACCTGCCGTGTCTGCATGCATGATATTGCAGTAATCCGGGTTGCTGCCGGCTACATCGGGCAATATTTTACAGAAAGCATTCGGATACAATCCCTTATCGAGATTTCGGATGGCCTGGTGAACTTCTGTCTTAGAGGAAGAGGCACCTCGCAGATCGTATTTTTCAGTTTCAGGTATCATGGGGTTCGCAAAGATGCATTATTTTCAATAATGAAGGTTAGTAAGTCTCTTTTTCATGGGAATAAGGCGAAAAGTTTTTTTTTGGTATACAATTTGTTATAATATGTTTATCGCCATTGCGACTGTTAAAACCAATCTGAAGGCCACTTCATTCTAAGGGATGGGGTGGTTTTTTATTGAATTGAGAATGGGGAATTAAAAATTTGAAATTCGGAAAAGAATCAAGAATCAAGAATCAAGAATTCTGAATTTAGAATTTAGAAGTGGAATAAAGAATTATGAATTCTGAAGTTTGATTTCTTTAATACTTACTAATTGTTTTACTTCAAAATTCTGAATTCAGAATTCTATATTCAGAATTCTCTTTAGTGCATCATAGTCCACCCCGATTTCTTCCTTATCAATCTTTCCATGGGTCCATTCTTTTTTCCAGTTTTCAGGATATAAGCCTAAAGCTTTGATGATGATCTCTTCGAATTTATATGGATGTGCTGTGGAAAGGATGATACCTTTAGCACCATGATCATTTAATGCTTTCCATGCTGTGGCGGTATGCGGATCAAGCAAATAGGAATGTTCTTTCCAGCATTTCTGAATGCTTTCCAGGATTTCATGATCAGGTATCGATTCAGCTACGAAATAATCATCTATCAGGTCGGGAAATTTATCCCATAAATATTGCAATCTCAAAAAATTGCTCGGGTCACTCACATCCATTGCATTGGCAACAGTCGGAATCGTCTCATAAGGCTCATATATTCCATCCTGCAGCAATCTCGGAATAGTATCATTTGCATTATGAGCAGCAATAAACTTTTCAAGCTTCATGCCCATGGAATGAAGTAATAATCCTGCAGTGATATTTCCATAGTTGCCGCTGGGTACAGAAAAAACAAATTCAGCATCCTGTTCAATGGCTGCCTTCAATGCAAATGCATAATACACCATCTGTGGCAACCAGCGCGCTACATTAATCGAATTGGCACTTGTCAGCGTTAATGTATTGCGTAATTCCTTATCTGAAAATGCTTTTTTTACGAGTTGCTGGCAATCATCAAAATTTCCTTGCACTGCTACTGCAGTTATATTTCCTCCAAGTCCGGCTATTTGTTGCTCCTGTAGTGGTGAGACTTTTCCAGCCGGATATAGTATGACAACTTTAGTTCCCGGCTGATTATAAAATCCATTTGCAACAGCACCCCCTGTATCACCGGATGTGGCTACCAGGATGGTGACATCATTTTCTTCTTCTGACCAGGCAGATAGACATCCTGCAAGAAAGCGTGCACCAACATCTTTAAAAGCCCATGTTGGCCCATGAAATAATTCTAAAACAAAGACATCGGATTCTCCAATGCGTTTCAATGGAATGTCAAATTGAAATGCATGATCAATTACCGTATTTAATTGATCAACCGTAAGATCCTCTTTTACGTAAGGAGTTAAAAGTGCAAAAGCAAGTTCATGATTACTCAAGGATAAAAGATCCCTGACCATTTCCTGACGAAGTACCGGAATAAATTCAGGAACCAGCAATCCACCATCAGGTGCAAGACCTGAACGAACACTTTCTTTGAACCCAAGTTTTAACTCGGATCCTGCTGTACTTATGAATTTCATCTGATCAGACGTTTGAGATGGAGATCACATCAGCCAGCACACCTGAGGCAGTGACTTCCGGGCCAGCACCTGCTCCTGCTATGACCATTGGCCGGTTAGCATACCGATCGGTCCACATAAGGATAATATTGTCGGTGCCTTTGAGATGATATGCGGGATGAGTACTATCAATTATCTCAAGTCCGGTTGAGACAATCCCATCTTCAAGAGAAGCCATATATCGCCACCGTTTATTCGAAGCCGCCAATGCGATACGTTCGATTTCAAATTTTGCATCCAGCTTTTTAAGATTAGCCAACAGATCATTCCAGTTATCAGTATCCAATGTACCGGCAGGCAAAAAAGGCTTATTTTTTATGTCTTCCATCTCGAGTTTCATTCCTGCTTCCCTGGTGAGGATAAGGATTTTTCGCATCACATCTTTGCCGCTCAGATCAAGAGCAGGATTTGGTTCTGTATAACCTTTTTCACGTGCTTCAGTAACTGCTACAGAAAATAAACATCCATCACTTCCAATACGATCAAATATATAGTTCAGGCTTCCTGATAATACAGCCTGGATGCGATGTATCCGATCCCCGGTAAGTACAAGGTCACGAATGGTCTTGATGACCGGAAGACCGGCGCCAACATTTGTTTCGTTCAGGAATTTCACATTATGCTGGGCAGACAATTCTTTCAGCTTTTTATAAGCCAGATAAGATGATGATGCCGCAATCTTATTAGCCGTGACGACATGGACACTAGACGCAAGCAAATCATCATATATTTTACTCACCTGTTCAGATGCAGTTACATCCACCAGGATACTATTGCGAAGGTTGAAATTCTTTATCTGGTCCTTCAATTCAAAAAGGCTTAAATTTTTTCCATGATCATTCAGTTGAGTTTCCCAATCTTCGAGATCTATTCCCAACGGATCGAGATACATAAGCTTGCTATTGGCTATTCCGCATACTTTCAGATCAAGGCTGCCTGCTTCTTTGAATGCCTTTTGACCGATGGCAATTTGTTTAATTAAAGTCGCACCCACATTTCCAGTTCCCATCAGATACAAGTGAACCGTTTTGTATTTGGAAAGAAAAAATCCTTCGTGCAAGACATTTAATGTTTTGGTTGCATTATGCTGATTGATGACAAATGAAATATTCCGTTCGGTAGATCCTTGTGCAATGGCCCGGATATTGATCCCATTCTCTCCCAGGAGACTGAATAATTTACCCGCTATACCTGCCCTTTCCCTCATGCCATCACCTACTACTGCTACCAGTGCAAGATCATATTCCATGTCAATCGGATCGATTTTGCGAAGATTGATCTCAAATTCATAAGCTTTCTCCATGGCTTTTTTAGCGGCAACATCATCTTTCCTGTTGATGGCGAAACATATCGTATGTTCTGAAGAAGATTGCGTGATAAAAAGGATATTGATATTCGCTTCACTTAAAGCCTGAAATAATCGTTGAGCAACACCCGGCACACCAATCATACCAGAACCCGATAATGTCACAAGCACAATATCCTGGATGCATGTCAGTCCTTTCACAAAGTGAGATCCTTTGTCTGGTGTATTAGAAATGGTTGTACCCGGATGATCGGGATGAAAAGAATTGAGGATCGCGATCGGTATCTGCCTTGTCAGTGCAGGTTGTATCGTGGGAGGATAAATAACCTTAGCTCCAAAATAGCTGAGCTCCATGGCCTCTTCGTAACTCATCGTCGGGATCGTAATCGTATCCCTCACTAATCTTGGATCTGCAGAGAGCATACCATTGACATCAGTCCAGATCTCAAGTCGTGATGCATCCAATGCACCTGCAAAAATAGCTGCAGTATAATCCGAACCGCCACGTCCCAACGTTGTGCTTTCACCGGTATCGCTTCTTGAAATGTATCCCGGTGCGATATAAATTCTTTTTGAAGGGTTAATGGATTCCCTGATGCGTTTATTCGTTTCTTCAAAATCCACATGTGCCGAAAGAAATTCATTGTCAGTCATGATCACATCCCTGCTATCGATGTACTCTCCATTCAAACCGGCAGATTCCAGGGCAGCACGGACGATCTTTGAAGAAAGAATTTCACCAAAGCTCATGATATGTGCTTTAGTCTTCATGGTGAGATCCCCTACCAGGCTTAACCCTCGGCATATGATTCCTAACCTGTTAAGTGGATCCCTGATCTGATTGATGAGCTCAGAAGACATAGAGGCAGAAAAAGGAAAAGATCCAATACATTCCTCATGCCGCCTGATGATGGTATCCAGTGTAGAATGATATGCTTCGTTTTTATCAGCCGCACGCGTACAAGCTTCTTCGAGCAGGTTCGTGATGCCTGACATGGCTGAAACCACAATGACAACAGGTGTTTTTTCAGCACGTGAACGGACGATCTCTATCAATTGGTTGATCCGGTCAGCATTCCCGACAGATGTCCCGCCAAACTTCATAACTATCACCCGATTCGTATCTATTGTTTTCGTCATAGAACTTGTAAAAGTATAGGGTTAGGTCGAAGTAAAGGTCCCGGGATGCTAATAAATAAAAAAGCCCCTGAAAATCAAGGGCCCATTTCTTTCGGAGGGAACATTGCTTCTCCTAAGATCGCTAATAGGTGTTCCGATAAAATCAGCGTTCTCACCGCTATTAAAGTCAACAAACGGAAGAGAAAGAAGGTTTAAGATTTATCTTTCCCTTAAACAATTACTTTTAACCCATCCAAACCTCAAACCTTTCAGCCTTCGTGTCAATTTTTCATCCACTGGTCCTGATGACAGTATTGTTGGGGCTATCCCATTGCCAATCTCAACCTTCAAAAATGCAACATCCATATACCAATCACCTGATCAATGAAACCAGTCCGTATCTTCTGCAGCATGCTCACAACCCGGTAGATTGGCATGCATGGAATGAAGAAGCCCTTCAGAAAGCCAGGGATGAAAATAAATTACTCCTCATCAGCATAGGCTATTCTTCCTGTCACTGGTGCCATGTCATGGAGCATGAATCTTTTGAAGACACCACGGTAGCAGCTATCATGAATGCAAATTTTGTCTGCATTAAAGTAGACAGGGAAGAAAGGCCTGATATCGATGATGTTTATATGGCGGCATGTCAGCTTTCATCAAATGGTAGTTGCGGATGGCCCTTAAATTCATTTGCACTTCCGGATGGGAGACCGGTTTGGGCAGGGACATATTTTCCACCAGAGAAATGGAAAGAAGTGCTGGAATATTTTCGCAAAACGTATGTGGAAGAACCTGAGAAGCTCCGTGATTATGCCCAGCGTCTCGTGAAAGGAGTAAATGATCATGGTCTTAATGATATCGTACCTGCAACAGAAAGTATCATCAATCAAAAAGAGATCAATGATATCAGTAAAGTATTCATGAGCCGCATGGATCCGCAGATGGGTGGTAGACGTGGGTCGCCAAAATTTCCAATGCCAAACAATTGGCAATACTTATTGCATTATGCACATCGGTATAATAATAAAGAAGCTTCTTCCATTGTCACGACTACGCTTGACAGGATGATGATGGGTGGAATTTACGATCAGCTTGAAGGTGGATTTGCACGGTATTCAACAGATTCATTATGGCTCGTGCCTCACTTTGAAAAGATGTTGTATGACAATGGCCAATTAGTTTCTTTATATGCACAGGCTTACGCATGGTCGGGCAAACCAGAGTACATGGAAGTTGTGAGGCAAACCCTGGATTTTGTTGATCAGAACTGGAGTGATCCTTCCGGAGGATTCTATAGCTCATATGATGCTGATAGTGAAAAGGAAGAAGGGAAATATTATGTATGGACGGCAGATGAATTGAAGAAGCTCATCCCTGACGAAAGTGATCGCAATTTGTTTTTCGCCTATTATGATATCGGGCCAAATGGAAATTGGGAGCATGGTAAAAATATCCTTAACAGGCATCGGCCTGCACAGGAAGTGGCCAGGCAAAATAATGTCACTCCGGAAGAATTTTTTGCAACAATAGCAAAGATCAACAGGGTATTATTGGAAGAAAGAAAAAAACGTGTTACACCCGGATTAGATGATAAGATCCTGGCTTCGTGGAATGGCCTTATCCTGCAAGGCTATGTAGATGCATATCGTGCAAGTGGAGAAAAAAAATATCTCGGCAGGGCATTAAAAAATGCGACGTTTATAAAAACACAGATGATCAAGGATGATTATCGCCTCGATCGGAACTATAAAAATGGTAAGTCTACAATAAACGGATTCCTGGATGATTATGCGAATGTGATCCAGGCATTCCTTTCATTATACCAGACATCATTTGACATTACATGGCTTGATCTGGCGAAAGGAATGACCGGTCATGTGATGAGTCATTTTCAAAGTGATTCTACAGCATTATTTTATTTCACCTCTGATATTGATCCGCCACTTATAGCTCGTCGCCTGGAAGTAAGTGACAATGTGATCCCATCAGCAAACAGCACGATGGCGAGAAATTTATTTGTTCTTGCAGAAATCCTGGATCAGCCGGAATACATGGAAAAATCGCAAAAAATGTTTAACCAGGTCTGGCCCGTTGTTAAGCGTGACGGGCAGCCTTCATTTTATAGTAACTGGTGTCAGTTGATGCTCTGGTTTGCCCGTGGACCCATGGAAGTAGCGATTGTAGGAAAGGATCATCAACAGGTGGTCTCGACAATCCAGAGGACCTATCAGCCGGACGCCGTTTTTATAGGTGGTTCAGAAGAAGGGAATTTGCCTTTATTAAAAGGTAAGCTATCTGATAATCAAACGCTTATTTATGTCTGTCAGAACAAAGTTTGTAAGCTTCCTACGGATGATGTTACGAAAGCTTTGGAGCTGCTGCGTAATTAATAGAGATTTTAATTCGACTTATTTGATGTGTTGGAAAAGTTATCCACAATGAGATGTAGATAAGTATTCCAACACACAGTTTATCAATCCTTTAAGACAGTGTGGCACACCTAGATGTGCCACACTTGTGGTTATGCTTATTCAGCAGGGAAGTCGATCTATATGTATTGGCGATTGATATCAGATCGATCATCAATTCACCAGGAATGTTGAGCAAAGCCAAAGGATTACTTAGTTTCGCACCACATAACCAAAATCATCAGGAATGGATCTTCACGAATACCAGGGAAAAGAATTACTCAGTCGTTTTGGCGTCAAAATCCAGCGCGGAGTGGTGGCTAGATCTTTAGCTGATGCTATTGACGCCTATCAGAAAGTAACTGCAGATTCAGGAAGTCCTGTGGCCGTGGTGAAAGCTCAACTGCATGCCGGCGGAAGAGGAAAAGGCGGAGGTGTCAAAGTCGTAAAGAATCTTGAAGATCTCAAGGAAAAAACCAACACCATCCTGGGCATGATGCTCAAGACGCCACAGACTCCCGGCGGTCTTGATGGTCCGGGCAAGCTGGTAAGACAAGTGCTGATAGCAGAGGATGTATACATTCCGGAATACAATCAATGCAAAGAACTTTATCTCTCCATACTCACTGACAGGGCTAAGCAATGTAATGTCATCATCTATTCTACAGAAGGAGGCATGGACATCGAAGGTGTTGCTGAACAAACTCCTCACCTGGTGCATACAGAATATATTGATCCTGCTTTGGGGATACAGGCTTTTGAAGGAAGAAAAATAGCATTCAACCTTGGCCTGAGCGGTACGCCTTTTAAAAACATGACACAGTTTGTTTCAAAAGTGTACAAAGCATTTGTGGAAAGTGATGCTACCCTGCTTGAAATTAACCCGGTATTGGTAAATGGACATGGAGAAATTGTCGCTGTGGATTGTAAAGCTTCCATGGATGATAATGCGCTATTTCGTCATCCCGATATTGAAGCATGGCACGATCCATTCGAAGAAGATCCAACAGAGCTAGAAGCCAAAGAATTTGGATTAAACTATGTCAATCTTGATGGCGATGTAGGATGCATGGTCAATGGCGCCGGCTTAGCAATGGCTACTATGGATATCATCAAATTGTCTGGTGGCTCACCTGCAAACTTTCTGGATGTTGGTGGTACAGCTGATGCCAAGCGGGTTGAAAATGCATTTCGCATTATTCTTAAAGATCCAAGTGTAAAAGCCATCCTGATCAATATTTTTGGAGGTATCGTAAGATGTGATCGTGTAGCCCAGGGAATTGTGGATGCATATCATAACATAGGTGAAATTCATGTGCCGATCATCGTCAGATTACAGGGAACAAATGCAGATCTTGCAAAAAAGATCATCGATGAGAGTGGTCTGGATGTCAAATCAGCGATCCTTCTACAGGAAGCTGCCGATCTCGTGAAAGAAGTACTTACAAAAACATAGAGCTATTGTAAAGCTGTATGGCTAACCCGTCTGCATATTCATTACTTGAGCTCAATCAATATATCCGGAGGGTCATTTCTCTAAATTTTGATGAGCCGGTCTGGATAGAATGTGAGATCGGGCAGGCATCATTATCCAGGGGTCATTGGTATCTCGATCTTATCCAGAAAGAAGACAATGTGATCGCTGCACAATGCCAGGCAGCGATGTGGGCAAATGTGTATGCATATCTGAAACGCAAGTCCCCTATTCCACCGGAAGAAATCCTCAAGCAAGGCATGGCTGTAAAGCTCAAGGTCAATGTTGACTATCATGAGCGCTATGGACTTAAGCTCATCATTGAAGACATTGACAGCAGCTTCACGATCGGTGTGCTTGAGATGCAACGGCAGGCTATTCTGAAAACAATAAAAGAACGTAACCTGGTTCGCAAAAATGCAGAGACACATCTTCCTTCTGTCGTCCAACGCCTGGCTATCATTAGTTCGGACAGAGCTGCGGGTTGGAAAGATTTTGTGAGGCATCTAGAGGATAACCAGTATGGATATGATATTTCAATATCTCTGTTTGAAGCTGCTATGCAGGGACAGCAGGTTGAATCTGAGATCCTTGATTGCCTTGGAAAGATTGAAAAAAAGAAAGATCATTTTGACGCAGTAGCTATTATACGTGGTGGAGGTGGCAGAACAGATCTTGCAGCGTTTGACAATCTGCTTTTAGCTATTCGCATTGCTGAATTTCCCATCCCTGTGTTGATCGGCATTGGTCACGAGATCGATCAGTCTGTGCTTGACCTGGTAGCTTTTCGTTCATTAAAAACACCGACAGCAGTTGCAGACTTTGTCATTGAACACAATGCCGCATTTGAAAGTCGGCTTGATGAAGTCTGGACAATGATCAATGAAGAGGCGATGGATAGAGTAAGACAGGAGCAACAGAAACTTATTGATCTTACGCACCACCTTCGTCACGGAATTAAATCCAGGGTTTCGCTCGAAAACAATAAATTGAATCACCTGAAACATATGTTGCATCAGAACAGTCGAAACCTGATTCAGGTAAATACAAAGAGGATTGAATTTATATCTGCTTTATTAATTGCTATTGATCCTGATCGTGTCTTGTCCCGGGGATATACGATCACGACCAGTGCAGGTAAATCTGTTACAACGTCAGCTTCGCTTCAACGTGGAGAAACTATAGAAACGATATTTCATGATGGCCGGATAAAAAGTATTGTCGAATGAAGAAGAAACTAAATGATTATGATCTGGCGATGGCGCAGCTGGAGAAATTGGTAGAACAGATTCAGAATGGCGAGATGGGTCTAGAAGAAATGCGCAATGAAGTCAAAACCGCCATGGAGTTGATCCAATTGTGCAGGAACAAGCTTAGGAATATTGAGACCGATCTGGAAGAAGTGTTGGAAGAGGAGGAATAGAATTTGATTATATTCATTGCCAGTACTACACTTAATTCATGGCAGATGAAGCATTTGGTTTGCCTTGTTGATTGCCTTAGCCGGAATGACAAACATTCTTTTTGCCTGCTTTTCATCTTGATTTCCCTCTTCCTGGTTCCAGTCATTACGCTTAAAGGCCAGATTATAACATATGACTTTCCGGTAGCACAGTATAATTTAAGAGTGACCATTGACGAAAGTGGCTGTCATGATTGTCAGTCCGAATGGCCTGCAGACTACAATGCGGAAATCTGGGGAGGTATCAGCTACGATCCTGCTGGTATTTTATATGGAGTAACAGGCAACCTGGGTGATAACACATTATATGAAATGGATCCGGTAGACAGTTTGTGCACTCCTGTTTTTACTCCACCAACAGGATTGCCAAATATGCTCGGTTTAGTGGCGATGGGAAGTGGAATCTTTTATTCAATGGTTTGGCAATCCGATACACTATACCGATGGGATGTGAATGCAGGTACTGTAACTCAAGTTGGCACAACTGGTTTCCCATGTTGGAGTGAAATGTGTATTTCAAATGGAAGTGTATATTATTTCACACGTGAATTCATTCCACCCAATTCTGCCTCCGTAGTAAAAATTGACTTGATAAATCCTGCAAATAGTGTTAAAGTCGTAGATTTCAATTCTTCCTTTGGAATATTTGCTAATACCGCTACAACTGATCCAAATGCATTATATGCTGTCGAAACCTGGATGACCGGCGGAGCAAACCTTTATCGGCTTAGCCTGATTGATGGTTCATTGAGTTTTGTGTGCAAGATAAATCCTCCTAACATCGGAGGAGCATTTCCACAGATATCAAGTCCGTTGGAACACAATTTATTTTCACCTGGCTTACCCTTTATTGATCTTGATTGTGATGATAGTTCGGGTACATCCGGTTCAGATTTTAATTCCATTCCTTATGATTGTCTTTCGGATGGGAGCTACATTATAGATATTGATCCGAGGATCCGGTCTGATGCGATCGTCCAACAAATGACAGTCAGGATCCTCATGCCAATGCCTGATCTTCCGTTTGAAATTTTAGAAGTTATTGGCGCAGTAACCAATATTAATGTGACAGGCACAGGAACTAGTATGCTCACATTTGTTAATTCCGGCAATGGTACACTCAATGACTTTCTGCAGGCATTGAGCTATGTCATCTATCGTAATAATTCATTCAATATAACGCCTGGTATGCGAACTGTTGAAGTACAGTTTACCAGCTTTCTGGGTACTTTAAGTAATAAAGCCAAAGCATATATCGATGTGGATAATTTGCCTCATGTAGTAGTTGACCTTGGTCCTGATATAGAAGCTTGTGAAGGAGATATCATACATCTTTCAGTAAATAATCCGGGTGAGGAATATATATGGTCGACTGGAGAGGACACAGAAGAAATCATAGTAGATCAACCGGGACAATACGTTGTGACAGTAACGAGCACTACACTGTGTCCAGCCAGAGATACTATTGAGGTTGAATTCTTACCTGTTGTACAAGTATGGCTATCCGGTGATACTGCGACTTGTCCGGATGGAGCAGTTCAGCTGATCATCACTACGGACGCACCGTTTCCGATCACTGTGACTGTGACTCCGGATCCTGGAGATCCCTTCGTATTGGAGGATATCATGGGTACATTTCAGTTTGTGGATTACCCGTTCGGCATTACCGAATATTATATCACAGAAGTACTCACGTCACAACCAGCCTGTGTTGTGCTACCTGATCCTGACCAGGTCATTGAAGTTTGGCCGACCTATTCGGGTGTTTCCGCTTCAGCTACATTATGTCTTGGAGATAGCATCTTGTTGGGCAATACTTTTTATTCCGATTCAGGTGTTTATGCTGTTGCGTTTGAAACCATTCACGATTGTGATAGCATTGTAAATTACTCTATTGACTTATTGCCAACGGAGCATATCTATATTCAAGGTACTACCTGTGATCCTGCAATGGCTGGAACAGTATTATCCTTTCTCCCGAATCCGAATGGTTGTGATACGGTTGTTCACACTACACTTATGTTGTTGCGGATAGATACTACTTCATTAATCCTGACTTCCTGCAAGTTTTCAGAAACCGGAATATTCATTGACACCCTGACCAATCAATTTGGGTGTGATAGTTTTCTGGTAACCAACATTAGTTATGATGTACCAGCTGACACGACTTTACTTGTTCAATATACCTGTGACAGTGCTTCAGTAGGCGTATTTGTGGAAGTAGTCAGTGCATCAGATGGTTGTGACAGCATAATTCAAACGCAGACAACAATTCCAGTTTCGGACACCACTTTGATTTTCCTGGTTTCATGTGATCCCGCCAATGTTGGCGTAAGTCAGCTATTATGGAATGGTTTCGATGGTTGTGATAGCCTGGTGATAACCACCACTTCGTTGGCCGTGAATGATACTACCCTATTATTTACAACTTCATGCGATTCAGCTGACCTGGGAATATTTGTTTCTGTTTTTCCAATAGCCAATAGTTGTGACAGCATTGTAGTAACCCAGGTAGATTTTTCATTGGCTGATTCTACGTATTTATTTACCGGTTCTTGTTTTGTGGCTGACACAGGTCTGTTCACTGTTCCTTTGATGAACCGATTTGGATGTGACAGCTTTGTAATCAATACAATTTCGCTTTTTCCGTCGCATCAATTTGATTTTGCTTCATCTTCCTGCAATCCTGTAGATACCGGTTCTTTTGTTCAATATTTTACCAATCAATTTGGATGCGACAGTGTGGTATCTTCACAAGTGTCTTTATTGCCTTCCAATACATCAGACTTTCATTCTTTTACCTGTGATGAAAACCAGGCTGGACAATTCATGACAATTCTTCAAAATCAATTTGGTTGTGATAGTACGATTGTATTGACGATTGATTATATCGAACCTGATACAACAATTAAAAATTTATTTACCTGTAACCCCAATGAAGTTGGAAGCACGGAAACTGTTTTTCAGAACATCTATGGTTGTGACAGTCTGCTAATACAGGTAACAGACATTTATACCTTGCCTCAGGTGGAAATAAATGCATTGACAGACTTTCATGGTTTTGATGTGAGTTGCTTTGGAGCGAGTGATGCCATCTTATCGGCTGACGTCGTTGGCCTTCCACCAATCCAATACTCATGGTCAATTGGAAGTGACCAACCCATGATCGCAGGTTTGGCCGCTGGAGTTTTTACGGTGTCCATTTCAGATGTCCATGATTGTGGAGCTTCTGACGAAATTATATTAACGGAACCTCCTCCCCTGGAAATGCATTTGATGGTGTCTGAACCAGGTTGTTTTGAAAGTGAAATGGGCACTATCATGATTGAAGCTGAAGGTGGTATACCCTCATATCAATATTCGATAGATAGTATTTCGTTTCACAATGATGCTGTTTTTAGCAATTTACCGGAAGGCATCTATATCCTGTATGTGAAGGATGGAAATGATTGCATAGCCTCAGAAATTATTGGGGTGAATATTCCATTCCCTGTGGAGGTAGAGTTGGGAGATAATCAGGTATTAGATATTGGAGATACAACGGTAATTATTGCGATGGTGAATGTTGAAGTTGCGTTGTTAGATTCAATCAAATGGAATGGAACCGGTACATCAGGATGTGATACATGTTTGCAGCAAATCGTAGCTCCATTCATCACCACTTCCTATAGCATCAGTGTCATCAATGAAGATGGATGCCAGGCTGAAGACCAGATCACGATCACAGTGGTAAAGAATGGAGAGATCTATGTTCCTAATGTATTCTCGCCAAATGGGGATGGGATCAATGATGAAGTGCTCATATCCACAGGATCATTTGTAGAAAAAATTCTTCAACTGCAAATCTTTGACAGGTGGGGAAATCAGGTCTATGCAATTACTGATCTTGAACCACAAGTGAATTTGCCGACCTGGGATGGCACGTATTTATCCAGGACTATGAATTCAGCTGTATTCGCTTATCGGTTAGTAGCCCGGTTGCGCGATGGATCGTCAAGCATACTAGTTGGTGATATAACGCTTCTTCGATAGAGGAGTTAATATAAAAAGATAAAGGGTAGACACGTTGCTTGCGGCATGTCTACCCTTTATCTTTTTGAATGTATGGCTGTCTGAGGAATCTAATCAGAATTCCCCAAAATAAAAAAGGTGGAAGCCGGCCCGGCGGCCTGCGCTTCCACCAACTTCACCAGTTGAAAACAATCTTTATTACAGCTGAGGTATCCTGAGAACCTGACCTGGATAGATCTTATCAGGATCTTTCAGCATGGGTTTGTTAGCCTCAAATATACTATTATATTTCATTGCATCGCCATAGTGATGTTTGGCAATTTTTGAGAGGGTATCGCCTGATTTTACCTCATAAAAAATGGCTTCCGGTTCTGGTGTTGCATTGTCCGAAGCGATCACGCTCATACGGTCATCAACGGAAGAAATCCCTACATTATTACCTAATGTCAGTACGGTAAGATCTTTGGCTACCTGCGTTTCTGCCTGACCCCACACGGTCACCGTTTCTCCATCTATATCAATGGATAAATTCTGTACAGGAAGATTAAGATCATTGACAGCCCTCAGCATAACTTCTTTTTTCATGTTTTCTGCTGCTTCAGGTGATGCAGTTTTAATCGCTTCTTCTTCTTTCTTGTTGAAGAGCTTTGCACCTGATCCTTTTAAAAAAGAAAATAATCCCATAATTGATTTGGTTTTGAGAATGGAGAAATAGTTTAGTCGGGCAATGCACCCGGATTTGAATAACAATGGATAAGGGAAAAAGATCAATAGGTTATAGGTTATTGACAGTAGGACTGGTTATAGGTCATAGGCAGTAGGACTGGTTATAGGTCATAGGCAGTAAGATTAGTTATAGGGCTTTAGGTTTAAGTGACCTAAAATCCTTCAACATGTTTTATAGAAATAATTGGTAAACCATTAACCTATAACCTACGCCTTGTCCTACTGCCAATAACCAATAACCTATAACCTACGCCTTGTCCTACTGCCAATAACCTATAACCAATAACCTATCCTACTGCCAATAACCTATAACCACAATCCTATTTTCAAGACGTATCCCTAAAAAGTATATATTACCTTTGCAGATCTATCCAGTACTACCATCTTGAAGAACAAGCCAGATTCAGTGTCCGTCGACGCGGGGAAAGAAACCCCCCTGATGAAACAATACCTAAAGATCAAAAGCCAGCACCCGGAAGCTTTGTTGCTTTTCAGGGTAGGTGATTTTTATGAGACGTTCGGAGAAGATGCCATCAAGACCTCAGAAGCATTGGGAATAATATTGACTTCCAGGAATAATGGCGGAAATAATGTTGAGCTCGCCGGTTTCCCGTATCACGCTATGGATATGTACCTGCCAAAGCTGGTTCAGGCAGGCTACCGGGTCGCCATTTGCGAGCAGCTCGAAAAACCATCGAAAGAAAAGAAAATAGTTGACCGGGGAGTGACTGAAATGATCACACCAGGTATTGCCACCGAAGATTCACTGCTTGATCGGCATTCCAATAATTACCTGGCCTCGATGCATTTTATTTCTAATGATCATTTTGGTATTGCCTTCCTTGATCTTTCCACCGGAGAATTTGTAATCAGTGAAGGAGCACAGCGAGAGATTGAAAAATTACTACAGAGCTTCTCCCCTTCTGAAATTATACTTTCTAAATCCAACAGGGACAGGTTTGAAAAAATATTTGGTAATACCTTTTATACCTATGGCCTTGAAGAATGGGTTTTCACTACAGATTTTACGAATGAAAAAATTCTTCGTCATTTTGAGATCGCAACACTTAAAGGTTTTGGAATAGATCATTTGCAGTCTGCACAGGTTGCGGCAGGTGCAGTTTTGCATTACCTCTCTTCAACCAAGCAGGATGGCCTGAAACATATCCGAACGATCAGTCGTATTCAGTCGGATCACTATGTCTGGATGGACCGGTTTACGATCCGGAACCTGGAACTTTTACAACCTGCACATGATACAGGAACCAGCCTGCTGGACATCATGGACAAAACCATCTCTCCGATGGGTGCCCGTATGCTGAAAAAATGGATAGCTCTTCCATTGATCAACTTAAAAGAAATCAGGTCAAGACATGATATGGTTTCTCATGCATTAGCAAATCCGGATTGGGCAATAGATCTCCGTGATCAGATTAAAATCATCGGCGACCTGGAAAGGATCATTTCAAAAGTCTCGCTTTCAAAAATCAATCCAAGAGAATTAGTTCAGCTGAAGCGTGCGCTTACTGCCCTCCACCCTATCAAGGAATGGATGCATGACAGTCGACAGGAAGGATTGATGCGTCTTGCAGATCAGATCAATATCTGTGATCATCTTCGTCAAACGATTGAACTTGCATTACAGGAGGACGCACCAGCTATTCTCATCAAAGGAAATGTAATCCGTAAAGGATACCATGAAGAGCTTGATGAATACCGGGATATCATCCAGAATTCAAAAGAGATCCTGATCAGCATACAACAGGAAGAAGCTGTCAAAACGGGTATTGCAAATCTCAAGATTGGTTACAATAATGTATTTGGTTATTTTCTTGAAGTCACCAATAGATACAAAAACCAGGGATTGATCCCGGATACGTGGGTGAGGAAACAAACACTTTCGAATTGTGAGCGGTATGTAACTGATGATCTGAAAAAGCTTGAGCATAAAATTCTGACTGCTGAAGAAAAAATAGGCGCTCTTGAAGAAAGCTTATTTAATGATCTCGTCCTGGCTGCACAGGAATATATCGGTCCTATCCAGGTCAATTCATCTGCGATCGCACAGCTGGATTGTATTTTATCATTTGCTGCGATTGCTTCCACTTACAATTATTGCCGACCTGAAATGAACGATGATTTGTCGATCAGCATTACAGATGGAAGGCACCCGGTCATCGAACGTCATCTACCTCCGGGTGAAGCGTACGTTGCAAATAATCTTTATCTCGATAGTGAAGACCAACAGATCTTTATTATCACAGGTCCCAATATGTCCGGAAAATCTGCTTTCCTCCGGCAGATTGGTTTGATTTGCCTGATGGCACAGATGGGAAGCTTCATTCCTGCAAAAGCTGCAACACTCGGAGTTATTGATAAGCTCTTTACACGAGTAGGTGCATCTGATAATATCTCATCCGGTGAATCCACCTTCATGGTTGAGATGAATGAAACTGCGAGCATACTCAATAATATTTCAGCCAGGAGCTTAATCCTGATGGATGAAATCGGACGAGGCACAAGCACATTCGATGGCATCAGTCTGGCGTGGAGCATTGCGGAATACCTGCATCATCATGTTCAGTTCAAACCCAAGACATTATTTGCCACACATTATCATGAGCTCAATGAGCTCGCTGAACGATATGACAGGATACATAATTACCATATAGCTACACAGGAAAGTGGTACTAAGGTCATCTTTCTCCGTAAACTGACACCGGGTGGTAGTGAACATAGCTTTGGTATTCATGTTGCGCGCATGGCCGGCATGCCACGATCATTGCTTGAGCGTGCCAATGAAATCCTGCATGAGCTTGAATCAAAAAACCTGAGCCTGGAGGAATCTCCTGATGGAAAGAAGAAAATAAAAGATTTGCGGGAACAAACTGCCTTTCAGCTCAGCATATTTGATCAGACAGATATCCGGGCAAGAGAACTTAAGGATGAATTGAGCAAGCTGGATATCAACCAAATGACACCTATCGAATGCATGCTTATGTTATCTAAGTTGAAAAAGATTGCAGAAGAGTAAGTAAGACGGTAAGAGAGTAGGATGATTAATCCTGCACCAAAATCCTTTGCACTACCTGGCCTGCAGAAGTTTGAAATCTCAGCTGATAAATTCCAACAGGTAGATCTGCCAGTTCTATCTTTTCAGGTTGAAGATCCATGCTTACAATTTGTCCCATATCATTTATGATAAATACCGGAGGAATAACTTCATCCTGCATTTCCATTTTTAAAGTGATAAAGTCTCTCGTTGGGCTTGGGAAATAGAAAGATTCAGCGCCCTCTTTGTTGATATCATGAACAGCTGTTGTATTCTTTGAAAAGGTATAGCTTGTTCCGGCAGGTATGGTACCATTTAGATGGGTTTCTTCATATTGGTCAACTATGGTAGGGTTTGATGGATTTCCGGCCAGAAGGATGATCTCACCTAAACTTACATCATTAAGTACATCTACGCTTTCGACTATACCTACGATCGGTCCTGTAGCTTCGTAATCCAAAGCAGCATGCGTCACAGAAGAAGGACCATAAGCAAATTCAATATTCCCATCCGCTTCATAAAGCTTCAATTGAAAATTTACAAAATCATCAAAAGTCCCGAATTGGAATGCTTCACCAAAAAAACCTGCATTTTTCCATTCTACAGTCAGGACTCTGGTGCCGGGTGTTCCTGAGGTCTTATAAGTAATCGGTGATAGTTGAGTTCCACTTAAATAACCCCGGTCAATAAGATCTGAACCGAATAAAACCAATTGATTGATGATACCGGCAGTAGTGTCATCTATCAAGGTGATGAAACGGTAAGTACTAGGTATATACAAATTCTGCAATGTATTATCATAATAGTGAAAATCAAACCCGATCGGAATGACCAGGACCGGATCATCCCAAATACCTGCCACTAACGGTGTTCCTCCAGCCAGGTCAATATATGGCTTGTTACTTGCCGTAAAATGATAGATCTGGCTGTGAGCATTTTCATTTTTTAGCAAAATGAATATCACAATGGCTAATAAGTACTTGAGGTTCATAAGAGCAGTTTTTGTGTACGAAGGAATACGTGTTTCTTATCAAACAGGCGTACACGAAAAAAGTTATTTCTGACCCATATTATCAGGTTTTATCCGGGAACATCGCCAGGCTGATCACTTCCTTATTGTTAAAATATTTTCTTGCCGCCCTCAGTAGCACATCTTTATTTAGGCGTGCGATTCGTTCTTCCAACTTTGCCAATTCAACCTGTTGCGACAGATCCGTACCATTCATCCAGCTATTGATGAAATTCCCCATCCAGAATTGATTCTGTTGCAGGTCTTTGATTCGTCCCTGGCGTTGGGTTTCTGTCACCTTGGCAATATCAGCCGGATCGATTTCATCTTTCATTTTCGCGATGACCATCTTCGCGGCGTTGACCAGGTCATTGGTTTTAGGGGGATCTGCATTAAAACTTATGTTTATGGAATACTGATTGATAGGATATTTTGATAGTCCGCCGGAAACCGAAACGCCGTATACCCCACTCTCTTCTTCCCTCAACTCTTCACGTAACTTGATCCTGGCAATTTCCACTAAAGATTGCAACACATAAGCTGAATCCGGATTGAATGTAGCCTCTCCATGATAAATGATTTGAACTAAAGATTTAGGAGCTTCTCCCCGGTTATAGGTTGAATCCACAATTCCTGCCGGATAGCGGTCTCCCACATCCTTCCAGTTTTCTTTTCTTCCATTTCCGGGTAAAGCTCCGAGATAACGGCTTGTCAATAACTGCAACGTATCCACATTAAAATTACCTACAAAGAAAAAATCCATATCGCTGACATCGGCAAACCTGTCATGATACACATTCATGATCTCATCCATATTGATTTTGTCATACGATTCCATTGGAGGAAGTCCCCTGCGCGGATTATTTCCTGATGTGATACGGCTGAGTTTGTCAAAGAACCAATTCTGCGGATTCGCCAGCAAATTTGTGTAGCGGCTTTTTTCACGGCTGACATATGAATTCAAAGCAGTAGTATCTTTCCTGTAATCCGTGACGTAAGAATATATCAATTGCATCATCGTTTCCTTATCAGAAACAGATGCTGATCCGCTCAATCCTTCATACCGTTCAGAGATGAAAGGAGACACGTTGACACGAAGGCTTGATAATTTTTTATCTAATGCTGTTGCATTAAATGACCCCAATCCACTACTGCCCACAACAGCAGATGCACTACGAGCGGAAGGATACATGTTTAGATTGTACAACGAGTGTCCCCCCTGGCTATAAGCAGACATCAGGATCTCATCATTTTTGAAGGTTGTGGGTTTTGCAGTAACATGTACTCCGTTTGCAAATTCCCAGTGATAAATATCCAGGTTCGCATCATGCGTGACATTCATAACCTGTTTTGCAGGAAACGATCCTGCAAGAAGAGGTGCGGAAACATCGACATCTACATACGCATCCATTTGTTCCTGACTGATGTCTTTCATCATTTTTACAAGCATCGTGGAATCAGGAAGTAATGCTTTGTCTTTATCTGGTCCGGTGACAATCACTACTCGGTTATTATCTGTGATCCATTTAGAAGCAAGCTGACTTATTTCAAAGTTTGTGATTGTGGGCATCATTGATTTATACATATCCAGTGTCTGCATTGCATCAGGCATGGGTGCATCAGTCAGGAAGTTACTGATGAGCCTTCCGACGATACGATTGGATTCCTGCTTATCCTGCTCCAATACATTTTGTTCAGCCTGGCGCATGAATGCAGCTTTTTCGCGTTCAAGTTCAGTATCTGTAAAACCGTGTAATAACACGCGTTGATTTTCTTCCAGTAATGTTTTATATGCGCGTTGAATATTTTTTGCTTCTGCACTTGCAAAGCTGCTGTAAGTGGCCAATTCACCTACGTCCTGTCCGTATCCGGAGAAACCAAAAATAAATGGTGGGTTAGCCTGTCGTGATATTTCTGTGAGCCGTCTTCCCAGCATACGATTGTACAGGTTATAAACAAGGCGATCCCGAAAATCAAGAATGTTTTCGACCGGTCTGAACTTGTGCTTGTAACTGACCGACACACCGCTGTTTGTTGCCTCAGCATCTGTGATGACTCTTGCGAATGTTTCTTCATGAGGTGGAAAGGATGCAGGTACCTTTTCACGGATGACAGCAGGCCCGGTCAAATCTCCGAATTGTGAAATAATCTGAGCTTCCACTTTGACAGGATCAATATCACCTACCACGACCACTGCCATGAGATCGGGTCGATACCAGTCTCTGTAAAATCTTCTCACGGCATCATATTTTGCATTCCTTACCGTGTCGGGATGACCGATAGGAAGTCTTTCTGCATAACGGGATTTGTAATATTCCAGTGGCAGAGATTTCTGTGACATACGCTGATCCGGACTTAGGCCACTTCGCCATTCAGAGATAACAACACCGCGTTCTTTGTCTATCTCATTGTCATCGAATGAAACTTCTCCTGCCCAATCGCGAAGGATGAGCATGCCTTTATCAAACTGATCTTCCAAATCTGTTCTCACTTGCAACATATATACAGTCTCATCAAAACTTGTGTAAGCATTCAGATCAGGTCCAAAACGTGTACCTACAGACTCCAGGTAATCAATCATTTCATTTTTTGTAAAATGAGTGGTACCATTAAAAGCCATATGTTCTACGAAATGTGCCAGTCCCTGCTGATCAGGATCTTCCTGCATGGAGCCAGCTTTGACAGCCATGCGAAGTTCTGCCCGCTTTTCAGGTTTGGGATTGGCTTTGATATAGTAGGTCAATCCATTAGCAAGCTTTCCAATCTTCACAGAAGGATCTTTTGGCAGGGATGACATTTTTTCTTCAACCGGTGTGATAGTTCCAATAGGTTCACATGCAGCAGGGTCTTTCGGCTGTGCTAATTTTGGACTGCAGGCTACAGTTAAGGCAAGAATGAACCAGGAGAGAATGAGAAATTTATACATGTGCTTGTTTTTTATGGCTATCAATATCGTAAAAAAAGGGCAAATTCGCTGATCCATTTACTACCTCATCAGCGGGAGTAGCTCAGGGGTAGAGCATTAGCTTCCCAAGCTAAGGGTCGTGGGTTCGATTCCCATCTCCCGCTCTTTTTGGGGATTAGGTTATAGGCTATAGGATATAGGACTGGTTATAGGTTAAAGGGTATAGGACTAGTTGTAGGTTATAGTGCCTGGACAAGTGATAGAGTTTGGTTGTTATAAATTGAAATGAATCACCGAAAAAAATAACGGAGAGTGCTAGTCAATATTTTTCCAATAACCAGAAAACTAAAAACAAGTCCTATACCCATTAACCAATAACCAATCCTACTGCCTTCAAAATATAACCCACAACCAATAGACCAAACGGCCACCGGACGTTCTGCAAATTCAACAGGTACTGCAAATCTTATTTTTCTTCCAAACTATTGTTACCGGCAAGTTTCTTTTTTAAAAATTCCACCATCATTGGAAATTGTTCGCCAAAAATAAACATTGCAAAAAGCGGAATTATCCAAACCACCCGGTATTGAAACCTTACATCCACCATGGAAATGCCGGCACAGATAAAAGCATTGGCGATAAGTGCAAGTAAGAGGTAGTATCCAAGATTTAACTTTGATTGATAAAGCTCATCCTTCTTGTTTCTAAAAATAAAAAAGTACAACAGATAGAATATACTTCCGAAAACCAGGAATCTCTGAAATAACTGTGTCGGACGATGATCCCATTTATCTGCATATTGAACCGAAACCCGGTACGGAGGTATGAATTCAGGAAGTATCTGCTGCATTACCTGGTAAGGATAACCCCAGTCATGCTCCTTTGTAATGATTAAACCTTCAATGGTAAAAAACTGGATAACTCCGTTTTCGAGTGTCTTGATAAAAAATTTCTTTAGAAAAAAAGGTTGCTTCATGAAATCACCAACCATCCTTGCATATTCATCGTTATTCGGACGCATTCCACCGGATTTATTCATCGGGCTATCCTGAGACCACAATAGATCGAAAGGGATGGAATCTTTTGCAGGACATAAACGGTAATCATGAGTTGGACAATTTTTATCTAAGAATGGTTTTAATAATCCCATTTGATTAATCCGGTTTGTAAGGAATATACCCTGTACCCTCGACCAATAAAAATCTCCTGTATACGTCCAGTGAATCAACGGGATCGCGAAATAACCGACCAGTGCCATCGAGGACACAAGTAAATATTTACGAAATAAAAGAATAAAAGGCCTTTTCCTGAAATAATAAATTAACCTCAGGATCATCAAACTGATGATTGTAAAAATGATAATTAATGCATTCGAATGATGACAGGCCACAGCCAAAATAAATATCAGGCTTAACAAAATAAATCTCCATCCAAAGTTGTATTTTCCAAATAACAAAATGGCTCCGCTTAATATCATGATCGGAGTAAAAATATCAGGCATAAGCATTCCTGCTACTTCTCCTACACCTGTCATCAACGTTAAAATAAAAATGGCGATCAATGGTCTGATTCCAGGCGCATGAGTCGAAAAATATTTATAAAACATGTGAATCGTCCAGGATAATATAAGGCACTGGATAAATATCACCAGCCAAAGGCTCTCATTTAAACTGGCATGCCGGATGAATACCCCATACGTCATCGGTCTGATGTCCGAACCGATTCCCTGAAAGCCACATTGCAGGTATGTACCTGTATCGGCATAGAGGAAAGGAAATTTATTAACTAAAGCAGGAGCACAAAGAATTAAGGCCCCAAGCCAGACCGATAGGGTGCTTTTTCGCCAGATCGTTATTTCCTGATTATGTTCCACAAGATATATTGTAGTTATTTTTTACTCAACATATAATCCCACAATTAAATAATGAACCTCATCCATCACCTGTCATCCATCATCCCACCACTTAAAAGTGGTGGCAACTCAATCTTGAATTTCCACTAGCTTTAGCAAGTGGAGCGGAGTCACTCTTCGCCTCTAAGTTTCTTATCCTGGTCATTGGCAATGTCCACGATGCGTTTCATGGTGCGGGCAATGACAAAAAATACCAGGTACACCATGGTAAGGACAATCCACAACCAGCTAAAGCCACCCGAATCATCGATATGCTTGCCAGACAGTAAATAGCACCAGGCATATGTGAAAACCAACAGTCCTGCAAATATCACGATGGATCGGCTCCAATAAGGAAGGATCGGTTCCATCCGTAAAGCAATAATCGTATTGATGATGACGAAACAAAATATCATGGCAGTGCCAACAATCCATGTGCCCGAATTCAGCTCAAGCAATTTGGAATGATGCGGCATGATGAGATCGATCAGGCTGAAAACAATCGTCATGCCTGCAATGAGCAGAACCTGGTTGAATGGTTTTTCGAATATGGTGATCAACCTGGATTGTTCAGTCATTTCTTTTCTTTTACAAGCACGCCCGTAAGATCATAATCTGATGCACCAGTGATGTTGACGACCACAAAGTTTCCAGGCATCAGCTTTTTATCACCAGATTCAATCCACACTTCATTATCCACTTCTGGTGAATCATATTCAGTTCGTCCAACATATTGACCACCTTCTCTTCGATCAATCAATACCTTCAATTCACTGCCTATGAGTGATGCATTGTGGTCCATTGAATTTGATTGCTGTACCGACATGATCTCCTCTGCTCTTTCTTTTTTAACCTCCGCTGGAACATCGTCATTCAGGACATATCCTCTCGTTCCTTCTTCATGCGAATATTCAAAAACCCCTACCCTGTCAAATTTAGTTTCTTCAACAAATTTGCAAAGTGCTTCGTGATCTTCCTGCGTTTCTCCAGGGAAGCCAACCAAAAACGTGGTCCTTATGCGAATCGCCGGATGGATTTCACGTATGTTCCGTATCAGGTCTTTGGTTTCTTCACTTGTGATCTGTCTGCGCATTCCTTTGAGCACAGGATCACTGATATGCTGCAGCGGCATGTCGAGATAATTGCAAATTTTAGGTTGCCTCTTCATCACTTCAATGATCTCTAATGGAAATTTGTGCGGGTAGGCATAATGAAGCCTGATCCATTCTATTCCTTCGACTTCACACAATTTATCCAGCAATTCAGGAAGAGCCCTTCGCTGATAAAGATCAAGGCCGTAATATGTCAGCTCTTGTGCTATCAGGATTAATTCTTTTACACCGCGGTTAGCGAGATGCGTGGCTTCTTTGACAAGGCTCTCCATGGTTCTGGATACATGCTGGCCTCGCATCAAAGGGATGGCACAAAATGCACATGTGCGGTTGCATCCTTCTGATATTTTCAGGTATGCATAATGAGCGGGTGTCACAATGCTCCGCTCACCGAGCAATTCATCCCTGTATGTAGCACCCATGGTCTTGAGAAGAGAAGGTAATTCCATAGTGCCGAAATAAGCATCTACTTCCGGAATTTCCTGCTCCAGATCATCTTTGTATCGTTGAGAAAGGCAACCGGTTACGTAGAGCTTTTCCAGCCTGCCTTGCTTCTTCTCACCGGCATATTCAAGGATGGTATTGATAGATTCCTCTTTGGCCAGGTCTATGAAGCCGCAGGTATTGATGATGACCACCGGGGTACGTTCGGCAGTTTCATGACGGACATTAAATTGATTAGCTTCGAGCTGAGATTTGAGAACTTCAGAATCGACGATATTTTTACTGCATCCGAGAGTAATAATTTTGACTTTTTTCGGATGTATGGATTTAGTACGCAAGGAAATGGATGCTGATGATAGATCCCGCAAAGATATTCCAATTTAAAGACCTTATGAGCAAGCTTAGGATGCCTGATAATAAGCTGATTAAGCCAAACGTTAAGAAAAATATGACCAGATGGCTCTCATTCCTTTTGTTTGCTTCCCTGCCCTGTTTTGGCTTTAGCCAGTTCGGGCTGAATGTCAAGGCCTTCAAAGGTCAGTCAAAAACGCTTGATACGGTAAATATCAGCCAGGATGGGATACATGCCTCAGTGGAATATAATTTCAGGCTTAAGCAGAAGAGAATTGAATTCCGCCCAGGCCTCGGGTATAGATTTACGCTAAATGGTGCGAATCAGGATGGATACTTTACTTCTATCGATCTGGATTTGAATACTGCTATTTATCCATTTGATTTTGCCGGGGATTGTCATTGCCCTACATTTTCAAAAAGTGGTGATCTTTTTAAAAAAGGTTTTTTTCTTGAGATAAATCCCGGAGCCGGATATCAGATCCTTTCTCGTCTAAGGTCAGATCCTGATGATCCTGCACGGTTGCCTATCCGCAGTAAAAATATAGAATGGAAATTAGGTGGGTCCGTTGGTCTTGATATTGGTTTGTCGGACCGGCTCACGCTCACACCTCTTTTGTCAGCAACTTATCTGACTGCATCTGAATGGGATGGGTTAAGATCAGATGGAAGTGTCGGTGAGGTTAAAGATTATGCTTACTTCGGTGCAGGTCTTCGTATCACGTTCAATCAGGATGATAAGCGCCGAAGGAGATATTGACGATAACATTCCCATATGACAATGCCCGCTGTGGTGGCTACATTCAACGAATGTTTGATTCCTCCCTGGGGAATTTCAAGACTCGCTTTGCACATCGATAATACTTCTGCTGCAACGCCCCGCATTTCATTTCCAAATATGAGTGCCAATGGAAAATAGCTGATCATATCTATTTGATCTAGCGAAATTGATTTATCTGTTTGTTCGACAGGCATGAGATTGTATCCCGCTGTTTTAAGAGAGTTAAGCGCATCGATCGTTGATTCATGATAATGCCAGATCACCGACGATGTAGCTCCGAGTGATGTTTTCAAAATTTCAGCGTGCGGTGGTTTTACGGTGATGCCACAGAGATATATTGCTTCGATAGAAAAGGCATCGCATGTCCTGAAAATCGCTCCGACGTTCAATCCCGACCTGATATTATCCAGCACGATGACAACCGGCATTTTTTCGGAAGATTTGTATTCTTCCAGGGCAGGTCGTTGGAGCTCATCCATGGAAAGCTGTTTCATCGGGTGCGAAATAAGCGAATAAAACCTAACCTGGTGGTGCCACCACTACTGGTGGCACGAGTACTGGTGCCACCAGTACTCGTGCCACGAGGTCTTAACGTATTGATATTCAATATCCCCGATTACTTTTTAGATGCCATTTTTTGTCATCAAAACACACTTTTTCAAATGAAAAGAGACGTGATTAGTCGCATCTCTTTTCATTAAATCATAAATGCTTCTATTACAATGCTCTCCTCATTCCTGCATTTCAATTATCACTTTTCACAAATCTCTTCCCTTCACTCACCACTCCATTATTTTCCAGGTTTATGATATAAACACCGGGAGCCAATTGATCAATCATCATGCTTGTCCTGTTAGGACCTGTATTGCAATTCAAATCTTTATGCAAGGCGACATGCCCTAAAATATCCGTTATCCATAAACGAGCAGTTCCGGATTTATGAGTGTTGAATTCAATACCAATTTGTGCATTAGCAGGTGAAGGGAAAATTTTAGTAATGTCTAATTTATCCTGTTCATCAGCCGGATTATAAGAACCAACAGTTGGAGAAAGTGCTGTGCCTTCAGCAAATAAAGTAAAATTTACTTCTCCATAATTGAAGATCGGATGCACCCTGAAATAATAGGTTGTAGCAGGGGCCAATGCATGAATAGTCATAACGACGAATGTATCATTATACCCGGAAACATTGGTTTGATTCTCTACACAACCCAGCAGTTCGAATTCACCACAATTACCTTCAAATGCACTCAGCATCATACCATAGAAGTCAAAAACGGTAAACGAAGGTTCAGTGAAATCCAGCCGGATCGTAGCATCACCTCCGTCTGCATCTGTAGTGATGCTATACCAGACATCATATGGATTTTCACCTCCATACGGAAAGCAAGGTTCCATTTCAGTTGAGGTCGCTCCGGTCGTAGATTGCGGTCCGGGATCTACAAACAATCCTTCCGGGGTGGTAATGGAATAAGCTCCCGAACAATTATCATTGAGTGGTGGAAGGGCTCCAACAGTCAGGCAAAAAATTACACCGGAGGGGCCTCCATATTCCAGAACCTGCATGTAGTATGTCTCACCACCTTCAAGACCGGGGATGGCTGTTGGATATTCGGGAAAAGTCAGGCATCGCTCGGCTACAAGGGAATTGCAGTCTCCACTGAAAATCTGCACTTCAGGTGTCCATCCATAAACCAGCTCAGAAGATAGAACTAAACTGTTATAACCATCCGGAACCGTAAACGTGAACCATGTATCAGGTTGTATATGCCCCTGACAATTAAGATCTCCGGAATTGGTGACATATACCAGGTCTGCTTTCATTGTGGCGCAACTTCCATCCGTTGGGATAAGAGGAAATGGTATTGCATCCGGACAAAGATCATTGGTAATAGGAAAGGGCACGCTTAGTTCTACCGAAAATTCTGTGTATTCAAATTCAGTAGGATCGTATACACGTATCCTGTATGTGTCCCCCGGGATCAAATTGAGGATAGCTCCATCACTATTAGATGTCCCATAACAATTCAGAAAAATTAAGTTGTCACAATCACCTTCGAAAAGTTCAATCGTTGGATATCCATCACCATACCACCTGAATAATAATTCTGTAAAACCGTCAGGTACCACGAAACTATACCATACATCGTCATCATCCGTTCCATTGCATGCCTCAAGATCAGAATCTGTCCCTGAAAGCGTAGTACCTTCTATGCCAACCCAATCTCCATTCGTAGGAATAACCGGAAATGGAATTGCTCCCTCACATTCTGCATGTATTGGTGAAGGTGGTGCAACAGCAATGCATATTTCAAAGCTGAGCTCCACGTTTGCAAAAAATGAATGAGCCCTGGCCAGGTATGTCTGACCACCTGTTAATCCCTGAAAATTATACGCGAGATCACCCTGACAACCGATAAATACCGGGAAAGTACAATCACCTTCATAGAGCGTAACTCCCACTGAACCCGATTCACCGATATTGGTTGTCCTGATAATGATACCATCATGTCCAACCGGCAACACAAAAGAATACCAAATGTCAAATCCTTCAACAAGGTAGCAATCATGGGGCCCGTCAAGCGAAGCACCCTTCAGATCTGCGATCATAGTTGCACAGCTTCCATCTTCAGGTATTGGAGGAAACGGTATTGCTCCTTCACAATGATCGTTGACTGGTGGTGGAAATGCCGCACGAAGACAGAAGCCAAATTCGAACAACCTGCTGTCGGTCGTAAATACTCTTAAATAATACGTACCACCTGATGTCAGTCCATTCACACGACTGCTTTGAAAATCGCGATCATCCACACAAAAGATAGAAACAAGATTACCGCAATCACCTTCAAATACTTCAAATCCTTCGCTGTCATACCGGCCAATGCTGAAAAACTCGCCCACGATATCGGTGACACCATCAGGTACCACAAAACTATACCAGATATCATTTGCACCATCCCCGCATGGGTATCCGCCTGAACTGGTGGCCCATGTAGTATTAATCTGCACTGTAGAGCATGTACCATCGGATGAGATGGAAGGAAATGGTAATGCATTGAAGCATTCGTCATTTGATACAGACGGTGGTGTCTTTAAACAAATATTGTAATCAGATTTTACATTCAGCTCTCCGGTATAGGTCCTGATAAAATATGTGGCGCCTTCCACCAGGTTGCTGAACGATCCATTTTCGTGCAGATCAAAGTCTGTACATTGGATAGGTTCACTTTCAAAGTTGCATTGATTGTAAAGGCAAACGATATGTTGGATGTTGCCACTATTCGTTGTGACTTCGTAAAGAAGCTTTGTAACACCGGCAGGAACAACAAATGAATACCAAAGATCATCATCATTGTGACCCCACACCTCGTCCTGCAGATCACCAGTCGCATTGGCTGTGTTGACATTAACACTCGCACATGTTCCGTCAGTAGGAACCGGAGGGAAAGGAAATGCACCATCACAAATATCATTTTCCAATATTGAAATCGTGGGGACCGAAGCAATACAAATCCCTCCCAGGTCCCCGGAAATAGCTCCGGTATATTCCCAGAATCGAATATAATATGTGCCGGGGATGAGTGAATAGAAATGTATGTATGGCATCAATACGGTTGTGCTGGAGTCATCGATACAGATTATTTTTTCCAGATCATTACAATCACTTCCCTGTTGATAAAGTGCCATAGCACCATCCGTGATACCATGTAATCCTGTTCCTTCTGCTGTCCTTATAGTGATGTCTGCTTTATAAGTCAATTCAAATTTAAACCACACGTCTCCGTTTGAATATTGTCCACAATCAGGATCAGGCACAGGAGAGCCGGATGCAAATTCCCAGGAAAGTGGATCATCGGGTTGACAATTAGTTACACCTTCCACAGGAATCAGGGTGAGTGCACCACATGGGTCATCATTCACGGGAGGGATTAAAGCCCGGAGACAAAAATCATACTGAGCACCATTATCATCCTCTGCAGAATATGTGCGTATATAATATGTCTGTCCACCGACCAGGTCATCGACTATTCCTTCTGAATCATTCATGCATTGTACGGTTGAATGATCATCACATGCTAATTCATACATACGTTTTCCGGCATCGTACAAATTCCCGTTTTTTGTTACACTATAGCCGACTTGTGTTACACCAGCCGGAACTATGAAACTATACCATACATCATCATCCGTGATTCCCTGGCACATGTCCAATGGCAGTCCTGTGGCGCCAATAGTATTGACGGATACACTTGCACATGAACCATCAGCAGGTAAGAGCGGGAAAGCGATTGCACTAAGACAATTATCATTTGCTACTGTAGATATTGTTGGTACAGCAGCTACACAAATGCCCCCGATATTTCCTGAAAATTTATCTTCATAATCCCAGAACCGGATGAAATATTTTCCGCCAGGCATTGCATACTGCCTGATTTGAGGCATTGATCCCGGACCCGCGTCATCATCGCACAACATATAGAACAATGGATCACTGCAATCACTTGCCACATATATTGCCATCGCGCCATCACTGATTGCACCAGGGCTTGTTCCTGCAACTGTGGTAACCAAAATATCTGAAGTTTCAGACAATACAAATTGAAACCACACGTCACCTCTTGAATAACTTCCACACGAAGGATCTTCTAAGGATGCTGTTGGAGTTGCATTGGTCCAGAATTGCGGATTGTCAGGTATGCAGGAAGTATCAGCTATTGTGTTCAATACTAAAGCCCCACAAGGATCATCATTCAATGTTGGAATGACTATGGTCGGTACAGCTGCAACACATATGCCACCTATATTTCCTGACAGGCTATCCGAAACGTCCCAAAAACGTATATAATATTTACCCGGCAGGCTTGACAATTGTGCAACCGCAGGCATTAATTCAGAATCCTGATTATTCTGACATACGACTTCTGTGAACTTTCCGTCACAAGAGTCGGCAGTGTATATCGCAATCGCTGCGTCTATTATAGCTCCCGGACCTGTTCCTGCAGAAGTGGTAATCACAACATCTGATGTATCAGTAAGCTCATATGAAAACCAAAGATCGCCTGTCTTGTAAGTACCACATTCAGGTATTGCAATGCTTGATGTTCCTGTAGCATTCGACCAGATCACAGGCGCTGAAGGCGTACATTCATCAGCATCTACGAGTGCTAATGAAGTTGCCGTACAAGGATCATCATTTGGAGTATCCGTAGCTACAGGATTTACTGCAAGACATATCCCACCAAAGTGAGTTGATGTTTTATCATTATAATCCCAGAATCTTACGTAATAAATTCCGGCTCCGATAGCAGGAATTGAGATTTGCGGCATGGACCCTTCTCCGGAATCATCATCACAGAGGATTCGAAGATATGGGTAGTTGGTACAATCTATCGCTTGATAGAACAATTCCATTCCGCCATCAGTTAACGCACCTGTTCCGACACCCGGCACAGTAGTGATAAAAATATCTGCGGGTTCTGCAAGTGTGAACATAAACCAAATGTCACCACCTGAATAACTCGCACAAGCAGGTGGATTAAAGCCTCCTGTACCAGTAGCATCTGTCCACGACAGTGGGTCGGTGGGTGTACAATTACTCCCTATGTTAGCCTCTAATACAAAGGCACCGCATGGGTTGTCGTTAGCTGGTTGTGAATAAGCGAACTGTGCAAGGGCAAAGTGACAAATGGTGAGACTAATGGCAAGTAATGTTCTGTGTATCATGATTTTGGATTTACTTTTTAAAAATGGATGACTTATGCCAAAAGCAGCATAGCTTGATCATTAAATCATTTAGTTATCTGAAGTAAAAATAGGGCGTGCTATCCCTGGCCCATTAGCGGGTTTATGAACGGGGGAATTGAGTTTATTAACGGCCCGTCCGGCCTATTTGTTCAGCCTTTAAAATCCTTCTATCTTCAATTTTTCCATAGTTAATTATGGTGTCCTGATGCGTCCAGAAAGCAAATCATTTCTTTTTCACCTTCCCGCTGCATTGATCCTGTATGCAACGGTTATTGTCTACCAGGGATATCAATACGGACAGGGAGATCAGACACAAATCCTGCCGTGCCTATGGGCGCAGGATCATCCCGGAGCATATACACAGGATCATTACGTGCAACACTATTTGGCCAGTGGAATTAATGAACGGACCATTTTTCATTTCCTGCTCAGGCATCTTGGTTATGATCAGCCCTGGATAGTATTTATATGGCATGCGATTTCCGGTATAGGTCTTATCCTGGGATTGATATCAATAGCGTCAGTTTTTATCAAAAGAAATGTCTGGCAGTGGTTGAGTGTGGGTATGATCCTGACACTTGGATTTCATACCTCGACAGGGTCGAATGAACTGTATTATAATCTTTTGATACCAAGCTTACCGGCGAAAGCACTTGCAGCATGGGCAATATATTTTTGGCTTCGTAATAAATATTCAGCCTGGGCTTTATTATTGATCGCTGCAGGATATTTACAACCGCTTGTTGGAATCCAGGTTTTTTTATTGACTACCATAGCAATGATCATTGAGAGGTGGAGAAATAAAAATACTAATCCCCTGCCCTTGAAACTCATCCTTCTTTATCTTATTGCAACAGTGCCCTGGTTAGTTTTATTGGCGATGAATAATGGTAGTCATTCGGATCCGGTGAGCTTTATGCAGATCATGGAATTCAGATTATCGCATCATTTTTTTGCAACGTATTTCGGATTGATCCATTTGCTCTTTTGGACAATTTTTGCTTTTGCATGCATCTATTTTTATACCGGAAAAATGAAATGGATGTGCATTGCAATATTTGCCGGATGCGCATTTTACGAAATTGGTGTGGAAGTCATGAGATTACCCATAGCACTTTATACGCAATGGTGGAAAACTACAATCTGGCTCGAAGCATTTGCTTTTATAGCACTATTCGTTCAACTGGAGAAGCTTGGTTTTCTGAATAATTTGTTTAAAAAATATTCATTAGTACTTCCACTTTTATTCTGGGGATTAGTTTGTTTCTACAGATTATCAGGACTTTTTGGAGAAAGGCCAGATGATATGCTTCCATGGGTCCGGTCTAAATCTGAAGAAGTTGAGATCAGTGAACTTGCAAGGCAATTAACTCCAGAAAATGCGGTATTCATTATTCCGCCGGATCTGACAGCATTCAGATGGTATTCAAAACGGAGCCTGTACGTGGATTATAAAGCCATGATCCACAATGAATCCTTTCTCACCGAATGGCTTGAAAGAATTGTAAATGTCTATGCATATGATCTTAAATCAAAGCAATCAGGTATTGACTTTTACAGACATGCGAACGAAGTTTTATCGGCTCCTTCCGGAAATTTGATAGATAGCTGGAAAAAATCCGGTATTACGTACATTATTTCTACTGATCCTACGATTGCTAACCTTGAATTGATAATGGGTAATAAGGCTTATCATATTTATAAGATCCCTGAGTGAGAGAAGTGAGAGGAGGATTTAAATCAATGATTGAGTAGTTTCAAAGTAGATGCAGGGCTTGCCCCTGCATTGCGGGAGAGCAACAGATTATGATTTTGATTTAACACGTTAGGCCAGGCTCCTTGACTGGCATTAAGGCAGGGGCCAGCCCTGCCTCTACGATGTTGTTCAAGTTTTGCTAATAATGAATTAAGAGATTTAAAAGCATAGATGCATGGCTCGCCACTACATTATAAAAGAGCAATATCCTCGATAAAAAAAGTTATTCACATTGCAATGTGTATAAGTATTCAGAGGAACAGATAATCAAATAGTTAGGACAGTGTGGCACACTTAGGTGTGGCACACCTAAGTGTGCCACACTTTACACTTGTTGGGATTTGAATAAAACCAACAAAACAAGATTCCACGTATATCCGGTAACTAGATTTACTCAGGCACATTCTACCGGCTATGTCAAAGCGCTTTCTCCTAAGTTCTTTCTTCCTCTTCCAGGGTTTATGGATTTTGGCTCACAATATGATCCTTGGCCGTGTAACCAATGCCTCTACAGGAGAGATCATAACCGGCGCTACCATATTTATTCCTTCGAAACAAAGAGGGACCGTCTCTGATGAATTAGGGTCATTTAAGCTCACAGGTCTCCCTGATCAGGAATATGATATAACCATATCATTCCTGGGTTTCGAAACACAGAATTTTCATGCGACATCCAATGTACGTGTAGAAATACGGTTGATGCCGGCAATTCTGGACCTTTCTGAAATTGTCGTAAGCAATCAGCGTGACCTGTCCAAAAACATGACCATCATCAGTAAGATTGATCTTGAATTGCGTCCGACGCATTCTTCACAGGACATTCTCCGGATGATACCGGGATTAGTGACAGCTCAGCATGCAGGTGGTGGTAAAGCGGAGCAAATTTATTTACGTGGATTCGATATAGATCATGGTACAGATGTAAGGGTGGCAGTGGATGACATGCCTGTCAATATGGTTAGCCATGCTCATGGACAGGGATATGCCGACTTGCATTTCCTGATTCCCGAATTGATTGACTATGTCGATTTTAATAAAGGGCCTTATTATGCCCAGCACGGTGATTTTACAACTGCAGGGTATGCAAATTTCAAAACCAAAAATGCACTTGACCGGAGCCTGATAAAAATTGAAGCAGGACGTTTTGATACCTATCGTACCGTAGGATTGATAGATTTGTTAAGTGATAATCCGGACAATCATAACAATGCTTTCTTCGCATCTGACCTGACGGTTACAAATGGTCCTTTTGAAAGCCCGCAACATTTCAACCGGATTAACCTGATGGGGAAATACAATGGCCTGATCGGAAAAAATAAAGTTTTGACCATTTCACTTTCCACTTTTACAAGCCGTTGGGAAGCTTCCGGACAAATTCCGGACAGGGCTGTAAAAAACGGATTGATAAATCGATTCGGTGCGATTGATGACAACGAAGGCGGAAATACGACAAGGACTAATGCCAATATCCAGCTGCTAAATATCCTTGACAATGGTGACCAATTGCGTAACCAGTTTTATTATACGAAATACCAGTTTCGACTTTTTTCAAATTTTACATTTTTCCTGAATGATCCTGTTCATGGTGATGAGATACGCCAGGCAGAAAGTCGTGATTTGTTTGGCTACAACCTGTCGTATATTAAAGAAAGCAACCTTGGATCTATGTCTCTTCGGACGGAAGCGGGAATGAATATCCGTTTTGATAAAACTAAAAACAGTGAGCTTGCACATACATTTAAGCGTAATACATTTCTTGGTTATTATGCTTTAGGTGATATAGATGAATTGAATACCGGCCTGTATGTGGATGAGGTATTGAAAGTGAATGATCGTTTATCAGTTAATGCAGGTTTGCGTTTTGATCAATTCGGTTTTGGGTACATCGATTTACTGGATTCTCTTTTTGATCACCCGGTAGTGTATGCAAATACGTTAAGTCCAAAATTGAATATCTACTACAATGCAAATGAAAACATTCAGCTTTATCTGAAGACCGGTATTGGTTTTCATTCCAATGATGCGCGGGTTGTAGTGCCTGAAAATGGAATTGATATTCTTCCTAAAGCTTATGGAATGGATATAGGGACCTTCATAAAGCCTTCACGGAATTTGCTGGTAAACCTGGCTGCATGGTTCCTCGATCTTGACCAGGAATTTGTATATGTGGGTGATGAAGCTGTTGTGGAGCCATCAGGCAAGACCAGGAGATATGGTTTTGATTTGTCTGCACGATACCAGGCCAATGATTGGCTTTTCGTTGATGCAGATTTTAATTATACCGTTCCACGAAGTCGTGAAGGGATCGAAGGCGAGAATTTTATTCCGTTGGCACCAACCTTTACAAGTATTGGCGGGATCACAACCAAATTCGGAAAAGGATTTAATGCAAGTCTTCGCTATCGGTTTGTCGGTGACCGGCCTGCCAATGAAAATAATACGGTCACAGCCCTTGGATACTTCCTTTTAGATGGTGGCGTGACTTATACTGCAACGAGATCTGAATTCGGTATTTCCTTAGAAAACATCCTCAATGTCGACTGGAATGAGGCCCAGTTTGATACCGAAAGCCGCTTATACAATGAGCCTGCATCCGTCGCGGAATTGCATTATACTCCGGGTACTCCTTTTTTTATAAAAGGGAGCGCAACTTTCTTTTTCTGATAAATATTCATGTCGTTTTGAATTCGTTGGCCTCCGGTTTTATGGGGATAGGGTTTTAATTTAAAATATTCAAAAAAATATAATAAAAATCTTCTTTCTATAAATCCAACTAAATATGCCTTCACGTATATATACCGGAATTCAATATTGTATTCTGTTTCAATTCATTATTTAACCTATTCCAAACATAACATGATGCGAACAAAACATGACCCAAGCCTGATCAACCGGAAAGCCGGATTATTGAGCAGCATGCTGCTTTTCCTTGCCTTTTCGCTTTCGGCCTCCAGTCACCGCGAGGCACCCCTGATCTCCAACGACCCGCTGGCCGACAATACCGATCTCTACGCCTTCAGGAGTCCTGACAACCCGGATATGATCACCATCATAGCCAATTACATTCCCGCAGAGCTCGCATACGGCGGGCCAAATTATTTTTCATTCGGTCAAAACATCCGGTACGAGATCCATATTGACAATGATGTTGCTACTCCGGGTGATGACATTATTTACCGGTTTACATTTGACCGGATCAATGAGGATCCGACCACTTTTTTCAACATCCGCTTAGGTGCTGAAAATCTTAAGACTACCTATACTATGGAACGTAGCACAGATGGTGGTCAGAGTTTCACAGTGGTCATTTCAAATGGAATAGTGCCACCAAATAACATTGGGCCTCGTTCCATTGAAAGTGCAGTAGGTCTTAGCTCACCTGATTATCGTTCATTGATGACTGCTGCAATAGAAACTACCGCTCAGGGTGAGAGTGTATTTTGCGGCCCTGTAGATGATCCATTCTATGTTGATCTGGGAGGCATTTTTGATCTTGGTGATGCACCACGTCAAACCGGTAAGATCAGGGATGGCATAGCCAAATACAACGTGCATACAATCGCTTTACAAATTCCAATCAGTCGTCTTCAAAAGGATGGTAAAAATGTAAGCCAGGCTACAAGCATTCTCGATGGCGATTTTGTCATTGGTGTTTGGGCATCTGCCAGCCGGAAAGCGATTCGCACTCTTCAGTCAGATGGTACAGATCCGGATGACAGTGGTGACTGGGTTCAGGTTTCAAGACTTGGTATGCCGCTGACCAATGAAGCTGTGATCCCGATCGGTTATAAAGATCAGTGGAACTTTATCACACCTTACCAGGACCTGGCTGAAATAGCTACATATGGTAATTTCTTTTACAATCCTGAATTAGCGCTATATATGGATGATAGTCAATTCGGTGGTGCAGTACCTGCATTCCGCGGACTTCGAATACAATCTGCTTCGTTAGGTTCATTTGATTTCAGGAACGGCCATGATGGACTGTATGGATTGAAAGGTAATCCAGCACTTGCCGGTACTGCTCTTGATGATGCTGTTTTTGGAACGTTGTTACTGCCAAGAGCAGGTGCACCAAGATCAGTAGACTTATGGCCGATATTCCATACGGGCGCACCTAACCTGATTCCTTATCAATTAGCAACCGGAAAAAATGGAAACCCATTAGCTGCAGGTAAACCTTTCATAAATAATTTCCTGCCGAATGGTGGTGACATGCTCAGATTAAATATGGCTGTTCCGGCCACTCCAAGAAATGACCCTAATTTCAATAGTCTTGGATTAGTATATGCTGCAGTGCTTGGACTTACTGATCCGGCTTATGCAGGTACTGCTGACTTACAGTTTATTCCGAATATGGATGGATTTCCGAATGGCCGTCGTCTTGAAGATGATGTCACGAGAATAGAATTGCAGGCTGTAGGTGGAGTTGTGTTAGCAGCTATTGGATTATGGTATGACGATTATGCTCCGGGCAGCTCAGCATCACCTGTTACAAATTTACTGTTAAACGTCATCCAATATTCTACCGGTGTTGAAGCGAATGATGCTGCATTTACATCAGCATTTCCTTACGTGGCAGAACCATGGAGAGGAACGGAAACACATGCACCAACTGAATAATCTTTTTAACTCTATCCAATCACAATTGAAAAAATGATCATGAAAAATAAATATAAATTCCTGATACTCCTTTTCGTTGGTCTGATGCAGAATCTTATGGCATCAAGTCATCGTGAAGCACCTTTAATCGCTAATGATCCATTGGCGGACAATACAGACCTCTATGCTTTTGTAAGCCCTGATGATCCAGGTACAGTTACCATCATAGCATCTTATGTACCTATGCAATTACCTCATGGTGGCCCAAACTATTATGGCTTTGGTGAAAACATACGATATGAAATTCACATCGACAATAATGCATCGACACAGGGTGATGACATTATATACAGGTTTACTTTTCATAAAGTGAATGAAGATCCTACTACATTCTTCTACATCCGGCTTGGTGCACAAAACCATAAGACGACTTATACGCTGGAGAAAAGTAAAGATGGCGGATTGACATTTGAAACTGTGATTACAGATGGCATTGTACCTCCAAATGATATCGGTCCGCGTTCGATCAACGGCGCTGCTGGTCTTAATACTACATACTCCCAGCTAATGTCTGATGCGATCATGTCAACAGATGATGGAGAAGAAGTTTTTTGCGGTCCTACAGATGATCCTTTCTTTGTTGATCTCGGTGGTGTATTTGATCTTGGTGATCTTCCTCGTCAGGGTGGCCCGGAATACGATGGTGTGGCATGTCTCAATGTCTCCACGATCGCATTGAAAATTCCAATCCAACTTCTTCAGAAAAATGGGAAAACAGAATTGCAGGCAGTTAACATACTTGATCCTGATTTTGTCATAGGCGTATGGGCATCGGCCAGTCGTCAGACGATCAGGACATTGAATACAGCAGGTAGCGAATCTTATAGTGGTGAATGGATACAGGTTTCAAGACTTGGAATGCCATTGACCAATGAAGCCGTTATTCCTATCGGTTACAAAGATTTGTGGAACTCCACTACACCTTACCAGGATTTAAGCAACATCGGTGTTTTTGGTAATTTCTTTTACAATCCTGAGCTTGCACTTTATATGGATGATAGCAAGTTTGGAGGAGCAGTTCCCGGATTTGCGCCATTGCGTATTCAAAGTAATTCATTAGGTGCATTTGATTTCAGAAATGGAAGAGCAGGATTGTATAGTGTGAAAGGTACATCAGCTGTTACGGGTACCGCACTGGATGATGCTGTTTTCGGTACATTGTTATTGCCTGGTCCTGCATCACCAAGATCTGTTGATTTATACCCGATTTTTCATACGGGTGTTCCAAACTTAAGACCATATCAATTGGCTACCGGCAAAAACGGTGATCCACTGGCAGCAGGTAAGCCTTTCATCAATAACTTCCTGCCAAATGGTGGTGATATGTTGAGGTTGAACATGGCTGTTCCCGCTACGCCGCGCAATGATGATAATTTCAATAGCCTGGGATTGGTATGGGCTGCGGTATTAGGTTTAACTGATCCTGCATACAATACTTCGACTGCACTTCAATTTATACCGAATATGGATGGATTTCCTAACGGTCGTCGTCTTGAAGATGATGTGACCCGGATTGAATTGCAGGCTGTCAGTGGTGTAGTGCTTGCAGCTATTGGACTCTGGTATGATGATTTTGTTTCGGGAGGATCTCCGGTCACAACACAATTGCAGAATGTACTTGCTTACGATACAAAAATCAATGAGAATGATGTTCCGTATCAAAGTCAATTTCCTTATGTAGCTGCACCACATTCAGGTACTAGTTTCTGTTCAGGTGAAATCAGGGATTACACACAACCAGCAATCTTACCTCCATCTACTACGGGTATCACAGGATTAAGTTCACCTGATGTATATGCAGTTAATCAACCGAATCCATTCGGTGAAGCCACTTTGATCAAATACCATCTCAGGTCATCCGGTAAAGTAGTGCTTACGATTTATGATCAGAAAGGGCAGCGTGTTGAAACGCTTGTAAATCAATCACAGGTAGAAGGTGATTATGAAGTGACATGGGATGCATCGAAATATCCTTCCGGATATTACCTGGCATCTATCAAGCTTGGTAATACCGGTGTATTTACATTGAAGTTGAATAAAGTAAACTGATGAATCATTGTTGAACTTTTGGATGTTGAGACGAGATAAATCGTCGTCTCTACATTCAAAAGTTCAACCCACATAAACCTAAAGTTGAAATTCAAACAAATATCGTGCTTGAGTTTGTTTTGAATGTGAATGGGTACACGAAGGAGAACGTGTGCCCTTTTTTTCATTAAATCCAGCTCCATTTGAAAGGAAGAAAAATAGTTGTCTGTAGTTTGAAACTACGGACAACTTTTTCACCTTTTCTTTTTTATTAATTGAATTAAGGAATCACAACAACCTCATCCGCAGTCACTACTTCTTCTGCAGATTTGATTAATTGTATATCACAGCTTATGGCTACATCATCACTCACCAGCACTCCACCGGTTTCGAGGGCGGCATTCCAGTTCAGGTTCCAGTCTTTGCGATTGATTTTACCATTGACGGTGATGCCCGCTTTTACATTGCCCCATGGATCTCTCATGAGACCACCGAATTCAACGTCAAATTTGACACGCTTTGTGATACCTTTTATGGTCAGGTCACCGTATAGCTCATAACTACCATCGTTATCCACCTGCTCATATGTATTGCCTGTAAAATTTATTTGCTTATGGTTTTCCACGTCAAGGAAGTCAGGGCTTTTGATATGCTTGTCCCGGTCAGGGCTGCCTGTATCAACTGAGGCTGCATTGATCCAAAAGTCTACTTCCGATGTCATGAAATCTTCGGCTGTGGTATAAATGCTGGCATCGTATTCCTTGAAAAAGCCTTTAACATTGGTGATCATCAGGTGTCTGACTTTAAACCCAATTTCAGAATGGATAGGATCGATAAGCCATTTTGTTTTGTTTGACATAAGGAAGGGATTAAAAGATGAGGAATATTAATGAATGAATATAAAAAGGGACGAACAGAGATTCAGAAAAATAGTTGAAAAAAAACTTAAAATAAAATTGCCGGCTGATTTAATGAGCAAGAGGGAAGACAAAAGTGATCTGTAGGGACGTCTTGCAATACGCCCCTACAGATCACTTTTGTCCTCATTTTTTATGTAAGAATTATCTATTTAATCACCGCCAGCCTCATCACAGCCAGTCGATCCCTTACGCCATCCTTTTTCCACAGACGGACTGAATAAACACCATTATCCATTTGGCTTGCATCCAGGGTTGAGATTCCGGTGCTTAAAATACCGGATTTGACTTCACGCCCGGATATATCAAGCATCTGGTACTGTTGTGGTCCAAGATTTACAGGAATATCCATGGTTACTGTTTCTTTTGCCGGGTTGGGGTATAATTTTATGCCCAATTCATTTCCCGGAACAACTAACACAGAAGTAACGGTATCGATGATTTCAAATTCAATGATTTCTGAAATACAACTGTTTAGTGGCAGGCAATCTGTCATGCATCCCGTGACAGCAATTGCATATTCGCCACCGACATAATATGTATGTGTTATATCTCCTGTTGAGTTGCCAAAAGAAGAATCGCCAAAATCCCACGAATATTCGTTTGCATTTGAATTTGCAAAATGGAAGTTGACATCTACGGATCCTGAATGATCTATATAATAAACATCATGGTCAGAATCTACGGTCCATGCAGGTGTAGGACAAGTAGCTTCGTAAATGTATTGAACAGCAGCTAAAATGTCAGTGCTGTCAGTAGCAATACCATTAGCAGTCATGACGGGCAATGTATAGTTAGTATCAAACCACATATACTCAACCTGTGACAGGTTAATCGGTACTGTAAGTGAATCTGTGGTCAGTACATCTTGTCGAAGGATTTCCGACCGAACCCTGATTACATTTGTGAACGTGTCATACGGTGTGATCAAGGTTCCCCAGCTATCCACGCTTGTAGTGCGGCTTTGATTTGATTCGTATTGAAGATTCTGTCCTGTAGCGGAAAGGTCCAATGCCCATTTAACATGTGAAGTCCAATGGTTGCCAAATGCGATTGGAAAATTCAGGATCGTATCAGGAGCCTCATAGACAATTGCGGCCTGCTGAACTGTACCACCAAGATCCACAGTGAAGCCAAAAAAGTTTTCAAGTAATTTGTTTGTGGTTTTATTCTGATATCGCTGAAGATCGGTCAGTGAGAATGCGAACAATGATAATGTGTCCGGAATGAGAAGAGCCTGTTCAGTATTGCTCCATATACTTAAGCAATCAAAAATCGAATTTCCTCCCAAAGTACAAACCCCTACAAAGGTAAACTGGTCAATCCCTTCACTCGGTGTGACAATCCGGGATACATGTGTGCTGAGATCTGCCTGTGCGGTAAGATCCCATGTGACATTTGAACCTGTAACTAAAGCTGAAGCATTCTGAACAGGAGGCAGGCGGTTATATAAGTAGATATCCCCTGGTTTTCCATAGTCACTCACCTTATAAATCTGTTGTCCAATAACGGACTGGCAACATATTAGAACTGTGAAAACAAGTGTGAAAAGTTTAATTTTTTGCATGGACAAAAGTAATGGTTTTGAGCGAAATAAATGATGAAATCGTTATCCGTAGTTTCAAATTACGGATAACGATTTCATCATTTATTTCGCTTGAGGTTTTCTATTCCACGCTAAATTCATAAAATCCATCAGGTGCAGTGCGTGGCATGGTTTCATTCCTGCCTGACATGTCTTTTGCAGAAACAAAATACTCGATTGTGTTGCCACGCTTTGAACCGGGTATAGAAGCTTTATATAAATCGGGAGTTCCATTTGCAACAAGAGGGATTTCTTTCCATTCAGAAGCTCCTTTATTTCTCCATGAAATTTTCAGACTTTCGTTTTTGAAAGGTGTTTTACTGTAAGCCTTGATGATAACGTAGACAGGGTATTCTTTAGCTTCATTCACTTTGTTTGGAATGCGGTCTACACTCATGTATAGCATCTGCGGATCCCACATAGCTCTTGTCCGGCAATGCAGTGCATCTCCGTCATTCCATCCTCTCTTGCCATAATGTTTTCTTGCTTCATCAGAGACTGTGGGTTCGCTGGGGATCACATATTCGAATCCTTTGATAGTATAACCCGGCATTGCTGCAGCCCATTGCGATAAGGCCACTGAATCCTGCTTAATGCCAAACAAGGGTACATAAATCGTTTTATTTACGATCAGCGAATTAGAATAAGCAGCAAGTCTGTTTTCATAATACATATCTGTATCCAGGCGAAGGATCTGGTAAGGACGACCATACGCATTCTTTAATTTTGGTAATTCTTTCGTGACAATGTCTTCATAGACTGTATACAACGGATGCCCGATAGGAGGCCGCATGACAAAAAGCCGTTCTTCATCAAGCATCTTCATAAAACAATCAATATGTTGAATTCCATCTGCTTCAAAATTGGAAATGAAATGGTAATTCTCGATACCCAACATGGATTTTGTATCAGCAAGAAATTTTTCTTCAGTTTCACCATCATATACATTTTCATTTTTGATCACACAGGTTGAAAATGCACTTTGCTGTCCATCAGATATGACATTGCCTCCGGTGAAAGAAAAAGGTAATTCCAGCATTTCCAAATCTGCAGAAAGTCCGATGTATGACGGAGCTTTGTCATCTACTTCTGTCTTCATTATTTTGTTATCCGGTGTGTGATAGAGAAATTGCAAAGGGTCATCACATTTGAAACCAGTTACCGGAGTTGCGTATAAATATTTTCCATCTGCCAACTTCATTGTTCCATCTGCTGTGAAAACTGCATGCGGACCCCAGTCCCTCACCCAGAATGCATCAATTCCCTGAGGAGCGCGAATAAATTTGATGTGATATGGATCGATATGCCATTTGCTGAGCCATGTTACTGCCTCTTTTTGGGTTTTCTCATCCGGAACCATGATGAAGAGCTTACCGTCTGTTGCAAGTTCTATCACAAGCCTATGGGGGATGCTCAACGGCCAGGTGATGATGGTACCTAATGCGGGTTCCCATTCTGCGGCCATACGGTTTTTGCCTGTCGGAGAATAGGTTGGTTGACTATAAGATGTCGTTGCCAGCAGAAATATGGAGAGAATGGCAAGTATGAATTTCATTTTCATCTTGCAAGAATAATGAAATGTTGGTGAAGGTGATTATGGGTTTATAGATTAAATCCATGTCCACCGTGTTATTTTCTCCTGTGTTCTCCGTGCGAAACATTCCTGATTTAACACCGAATTCCTAATCCAATATCGACATCATCATTTCGCACAGAGTAAAAGGAGATAAAAGCACGAGACCACGGGTTCAGTATTCATTTTTTAGTAAAAATTTCTTTTAACTTCCTTCTAATGCTTCATCAATGATGGGAATCAACTCTTTTTGAATCTCACTGATCGCCAGGCTATCTGTCCTTCCTCCATGTTTTGCAAATAATATTTTCATGTGCTTGTCAGCAACAATGGTGGTTGGATAGCCCCATATATGCTTGAAATTTTCCACTATTAATGGTTCTCCATATGCAATGTGATCCATAGTAAAAGGATTTTTTTCAAGAAATTCCTTGATATCTTTTGGACTATTCCTGCTAATGGCTAAAAAATTTACTGGTGACGATTTGTACTTCTCTGTCAACCTGTTAAATCCTGGCATCTCTGCTTCGCAAGGCATACAGCCTATGAACCAGAAATTGAAGACCGATACTTTACCTTTCAGGTAATCATGGTCTATCTTTTTCCCATCCATTGTTAAACCAGAGAATTCAGGTAGTTGCGAACCTATGATACATTTTATACCAGGTGATAACCTGACAATTGTATCCTTATCAATAACCATGCGGATTGTATCAGGTTTACAGGTAGCAAGAGCTGTTGCATAATCGATTGGTGGTTTTTGACAGGCAAAATAAAATATACCTCCAACCATTAAGAATAGAAAGTATGTTGGTTTCATGATCCGGACTTTTAAAAATATGATTTAATTCTTAGTAAAAATATTAGGATGCAAACTCACCTTTTTCAACATAAATTCTCTCCTGTTAATAATCATTTTTCCTTCAATGCTTTGTCAATGACAGGAATTAAATCCGTTTCCATGGTAAACTCATTCATGCTCCGAAAAGTCTTTATAATCTTAAGATGCTTATCTACGAGCATTGTTAATGGATAACCCCATCGGGTGTGAAAGGCTCCCCCGATGATCGGATCCCCATCAGCAATATGTTCAAAATGAAAAGGATGCTCCACAAGAAAATCTGTAATGATATCCGGAGTGTTACGTCCGATAGCTAAAAAATTAACGGGTTTTGATTTATATTTTTCAACAATGTTGTTAAAAGCCGGCATCTCCATCTGGCAAGGCAGACATCCTTTGAACCAGAAATTGATCACGGTTACTTTTCCTTTGAAGTATTGTGCATCCACCTTCTTGCCTCCCATCGTCGTGGCTGTAAACTCAGGTAGCTGGGCACCTACCAGGCAATCTGCACTCCAGTAGAAATAGGATATGCTTCCATTTCTGTTGATAGTATCCGGCAGACATGCATTAATGGCGGTATCGTAATCCAGGAACTGTCGTTGGGTGTGACAAGCGATTTGGATCATCGATAGAATGAGCGCAAGAATCAGGATAATAGATTTCATAAGTATTCCATTAAAGATAATGCATCACAACATTTTAGAGTGGAATCCAAAAAGTGATTTTTACGATTATCCAATTAATTTCCTTTAAAGCTTTATCAAAGAGGAATAATTTCAGTCCATTTAATCAGCTGGAACTTAATTTATAGTGACAATGTGCTATCACTCTAGAATTTCTTTTTACCTGGTCCAGACCTTGTATCGAAAATATTTAGGATTATTAATTCATCTTCTGTAATCCTATAAAATAGTCTGTTATGTTTACTCAGCAAAAACCCCCTGATATTCTTTTCCTTATTTTCAAGGGTACCAATTTCTGGCTGATCTGAAATAATTTCAACGATTGCAAAGGGCTGATTAACAAATTCCATAGTTACCTTATCACCCCACTCGCTTTCGAGATATGCAACAACCCTATTCAGCCTATGATTAGCCCGATTTGTCCAAATTATTTTCCGAGCCATTTCGAATGATGCTGGCGTACCTCCTCATTACTAATAAGATTTTCTTTGAAAAAACTCTCATCATAAGAGAGTAACAATTCTTCTTTCTCTTCCTCACTGAGCTTATTCCAAAGCTCCGCTTCCTGATGGCGGCTTAAGCGATGAATGAGTTCTAAATATCCTCTCAGTATATTCTCATCGGTTATGGTATCAATCAATCGATGTAGTGCTTCTTTGGTACTCATTTTCCTGATTTATTACTGTTAAGATAGTCTATCTGATGATTAATTGCAAATGAGGTGCCTTGATGACTAAATGATAAACATTCTACTAAATAAAAAAAGGCACTCAACTTTCGCCGCGTGCCTTTTCGTTTTTCATTTTTCATTTTTCGCTTACGACCCACACATCACACAGCCTTCCTCCATTCTACAAACTTCTCCCGTGATCACATCCTCCTGCGCAGAAGCCTGCATACCTGAATTCTCAGAAAGCGGTGACTTCGTAGGCGTTGATGGTGAATCAAAATTATCCTGTTCAGACAACCTCACATATTTCTGTTGATGTTTCGCACCAAGTGTAAACTTAATCGGATCAACCGCCGCCTTAGAACGTAGATAATACATACCCGTCTTCAGACCTTTCTGCCATGCGTAGAAATGCATGCTCGACAATTTACCCTTGCTTGCATTTTCAACAAACAAATTCAGGCTCTGACTTTGGCATATAAACGCTCCCCTGTCAGCCGCCATATCAATGATGACTTTCTGGCTAATCTCCCAAACGGTTTTATACAGATCTTTCAACTCCTGTGGAAGCCCATGCACATGCTGCACACTACCATTGCTTGCGATCAGGGCCTCTTTCATTTCCTCATCCCAAAGATTCAACCGGATCAGGTCATTCAGCAAATGCTTGTTGACCACGATGTATTCTCCGGAAAGTGTGCGGCGTGTATAGATATTACTTGTATAAGGCTCTATACATTCATTGTTACCCAGGATCTGGCTTGTTGATGCAGTAGGCATGGGTGCTACGAGAAGACTATTTCTCAAACCATGTTTTGCAATCTGTGATTTCAATGCTGTCCAGTCCCAACGATCGGAAGGTTCGGCTCCCCACATATCATATTGAAGTATGCCCTGGCTAGCAGGTGAGCCCTGATAACTCTGATATGTACCATCCCTTTCTGCAATTGCACATGATTCCGTCAATGCAGCAAAATAAATCGTCTCAAATATTTCCTGGTTCAGCTTCCTGGCTTCAGGACTATCGAAAGGAAAACGCATCAGTATGAAAGCATCAGCAAGACCCTGCACACCCAGACCAATCGGACGGTGACGCATGTTGCTATTCTTTGCCTCAATGATCGGGTAATAATTGACATCAATCACTTTATTGAGATTGCGTGTAGCCACACGTGTGATCTCAAATAATTGTTTGTGATCAAATTCACCATCCCGCACAAACTTTGGCAATGCAAGGGAAGCAAGGTTACAAACCGCTACTTCATCAGCAGATGTATATTCCATGATCTCTGTACACAGGTTCGATGAACGGATGGTACCGAGATTCTTTTGGTTGTTCTTGCGATTGGCAGCATCCTTGTACAACATATACGGAGTACCTGTTTCTACCTGGCTTTCGATGATCGAATTCCAGACTTCCTGAGCTCTCACGACTTTACGTGCTTTTCCTTCCTGCTCATACTTGTGATAAAGGGCTTCAAATTCTCCACCATATGTATCGCAAAGACCTGGTGCTTCATTAGGACAGAACAGTGACCACATCTCATCATTCTTCACTCTTTCCATGAACAGGTCAGGGATCCACATGGCATAAAATAAATCACGCGCACGTTGTTCTTCTTTTCCATGATTCTTTTTCAGCTCAAGGAATTCCTGGATATCTGCATGCCATGGCTCGAGATACACTGCAAACGCACCTTTACGCTTGCCTCCTCCCTGGTCAACATATCTCGCAGTATCATTGAATACACGCAGCATTGGAATGATACCATTGCTCGTGCCTCCTGTACCTTTGATGTAGCTACCGGTAGCTCTGACATTATGTATGCTTAATCCGATACCTCCTGCAGATTGACTGATCTTGGCACAGCGTGATAAAGTTTCGAAGATTCCTTCAATACTATCATCCACCATGCTCAACAGGAAACAGCTGCTCAATTGTGGTTTTGGCGTACCTGCGTTGAACAATGTAGGTGTAGCGTGGATAAACCATTTTTCAGACATCAGATTATAAGTCTCGATGGCTGAAGCAATATCCTCTCCGTGGATACCAATGGATGCACGCATCAACATATGTTGCGGACGTTCCACCACTTGCTTGTCCATACGTAATAGGTATGAACGCTCAAGTGTCTTGAATCCAAAATAATCGAACCCATAATCGCGGTCATAGATGATCGCACTATCCAGTGCATCAGCATTTCTGCGGATGACATCTATAGTGATATCGCTGATGAGACCCGCTTTTTGCTGTGTGACAGGGTCGATATAATTATATAAAGCTTCCATCGTTTCGCTGAACGACTTATTGGTATTCTTGTGAAGGTTTGAAATCGCGACACGTGCAGCCAGGAGAGCATAATCCGGGTGGATAG
>DASRXQ010000029.1:0-160510 GCA_035654115.1 Saprospiraceae bacterium | reverse complement strand
AGCTGTCTAAGGTAAAATTGGTGACTGGGGCTAAGTCGTAACAAGGTAGCCGTACCGGAAGGTGTGGCTGGAATACCTCCTTTTATTTTACAAGAGTGTACTATTAATATAGTCAATAGTCCCGCTCCTTCTTCCCTATCTCCTTGAATAAGGAATAACGAACAACGAAGTAAGAATAAAGAAGTAGAATTAAGAATGACGAAGAAAGAAGTAATTGAGAAGTAAGATTTACTTCAATGTTTTTTCTTCTTCCCACTTCAACTTTGCACTTCCACTTCCTACTTCGATATTCGCTATTCACTATTCATTATTCCTTACCTGATGTCCATCTTGTTTTTAAAATAGAAATAAAGATTTCTTTATAGTCTCGTAGCTCAGTTGGTTAGAGCGCTACACTGATAATGTAGAGGTCGGCAGTTCAAATCTGCCTGAGACTACTTAAGGGTTTGAGTGGGGGTTTGAGTGTGGGTGTGAAAAGAGGCTAAAAGTTTGTTTTTGATTACTTTTTGACATTACTTCACCATGTTTGATTTTGAAAAGCTGGAAGTGTTTGATTTTGAAAAGCTGGAAGTCTATTCCAGGTTGGAAAAATTATCTCAGGAAATATTGAGATTTATTTTTTCGACCAGGACACTTGATCCTTATTTGAAAGATCAATTGAAACGATCCGTTATTGGCGTTCAATTAAATCTTGCAGAAGGAACGGGTCGGGTGACAACAGCAGATAAGAAACACTTCTATGCAATGGCAAGGAGTTCATTATTTGAAAGTGTAGCAATGATCCAGATCTACAAGAATCTTGATATTATTACACCATCGCATTTTGAGAATTGGTATGAACAAATGGAAATCATTTCAAGAATGCTATTAAAGCTTTCACAAAATGTCAATTAAAAGTTTCCACACCTACATTCAAACTCATAATATTTCCTTCCTTGCAACGGCATGGAAAATGAAAAGAGAAAAAGTCTGGTATGAGTATCACACTCACACTCACACCCACACTCACACTCAAACTTTTTGGGGGATTAGCTCAGCTGGCTAGAGCACCTGCCTTGCACGCAGGGGGTCAACGGTTCGAATCCGTTATCCTCCACTCTCATCTTCAAGGTGTTATGATGTAACAATCGTAACACCTTTTTTTATTTGCATGCAGCTTGCATGCAAATTTCCTTATCTCAGTATTATTAAATCAATTTAGCATAATATAGATACCCGAGCACTAAGCCGGACATCCCAATAATCACAGCAAGTATGATGGCCAGAATTTGCAGTTTTTTCGTTGGTGCATCTTTTGACCGATTAGGTTGATTCTGTTCATTCTCTGGTTTTATTTGCTGCACATAGCTCTGATCGCCATTCATAATATGTGATCCAGTAACATCCCCCACAAATACCTGGGAATTGCTAATGTGGGTATGAGCTCCTAATACATTCTTCATGACATTAAATTGTGTGTTATTATCATAATCATCAAGTCTCAATGATGTTTCGGAGCGAATACATTGCAACAGTCCTTTAAGTCTGTTTATACCGTCATTCCAAGCCAATTGATTTTCTTTCTCACTATTTGTTCTTAATGGAATACCTAGAATTTCAACCTCAAAATTTATCCTGGAGTATTGATTGAAATAGTCACCGTTATCAGGAAATTTAACTTTAATGAAGGAATGCAATTCAAAACTAATGTCATTCAATTCCTCCTGAAGTTTCGAGTATTCTTTGATATCTTCTTGGTTGGTAGATCCTCTTAAAAGCTTCATCTTCAAATCAGCATTCGTGGGAAGTTTCTCCACTCTTTCAATGATACTATCAATCTGAGTCAAATCTTTCAGCGTCACCATTTCTTTCACATTAGATTATAAATTTACAACAATCCTAATCTATAAAAGAAAATAATCTTAATTTGATATCTCTTTCCATGAGTTGTATTTTTAATGTTTTGGCTTTTGTTACTCCACTCCAGAGTTATACATTCTGTTAGTCCTTAAATAATGTTGGAATTATGAAATCTTCAACCTCAAGACCTTTGTAAGTATCTGAAAGAAACTTAACGGCCTCCAGATATTCTAAATCCCTGCCTCCAACAAATCTTTCTGCAGAATGAAATAATGCTACATCAAGAGCAAGTGTTTTCATTTTCGGATATTCAATAGGGGGTGGGTCCAGATAAATTATTGTTTTATCAGAGGAAAGAGGGACATAAAACCCTTTAGGGATATCTAGGATATTTCGACTTGGAGAATTGATTATAAAAGGAACATCTCCAATTAAGTGCTTTCCATCATCCTGGTATAAAATATTCCATTTGTTTGGATCTGTCGTATGAAATAGGGCTTTGTATTCTTTGGTCGATGGAATAATTAGTCTGGCAAACTCAGTAAAGGTTTCCTCATTTCTAAATAGAGCTTCCAAACTTGGATTAACTGTTTTTTCACCTGTTTGCTTATTAACTAAGACAAGACCCAGCTTTTGAAAATCAAATTCAGGTATTTGAGTATGTAATGCTTCATCTGAGCTTGGAATTCTCCACATTAATTGTGTAATGAATAGCCAAAAATTTACTGCTAATTGAGGGTTACCATGAAAAGGATTAACATCAACTGAGGATCTAAGTTTTTCTATCAAATCTGTATTAATGGAATCGAACAATGAATAAGCCTGTTCAAGCATATCGTGCTCTACTCCAAACAGAGCAGTTGTATTTCTCTTATGCTGATAGAAAATTGTTTCTGGCGTTCTATAGATAAAAGTGCCTTTTTCTTTATCAAAAACATGCATCCTGCCTGTAGCATCACAGAAGCCTTTTAAGTAAAATTGAGGTATGTAATGATGCCGTTTTGATTGATTTGTTAAATGTAAACTCATGGTTTAAAATATTTCGTTAATTATAATTACTAATCCTGCCATATTGCTGAGTAGCAAATATTTACTGCATCATAATAAATGCAGTGCTCATGGATAGGGGTTTCACTTTTAGCACTTTCAAACCAATCGGGTGCGTATAGATCTTGTGTCTTTGAATATTTCGTACCATTTTTAAAATATTCATACATCATTGTGTACTCCGGAATCTTTGTTGAATTACTTAAGTAGAAATAAAAGTCTTTGCTACGCCATGGTGGTAATGACAATCCATTTTCTTGTCCTTTAACTACCATCATCGGATGCAGATCCAAGTTAACGACCCTGTAAATAGCAGAGAGTTTACTAACCTCAAATTTTTCTTCAATTGCATCAATAATGGACCAAGAAAACTTTTTGAACTTTCTATATAATGCGATTACTTCAGTTTTTGGCATAAGAAGGCACGAAGCAAAATAATCAGCTTCTCGTTCAACCTTGAATTCACTTGCATATCCAGTATGTTTTGAAAGAGCAGGGGGAACACCGGATGCTAAAGCATTAGCATGCTCATCAATGAAATAATGCCCTAGTTCATGTGCCAGTGAAAAACGTATTCGCCTTTCTTGTTGTCTTTCATTCAGGTATATATGAAACCTACCTTTATGATATTCAAGAAGACCATCAAAGTAACTCCCATAGTCACTAATTGAATGTGTTATTCTATAGTCGAGAAGGATTTTCCACAATTCAACCTTGCCATATGTGGTATAGCGAATTGCAATTGATTCGGCTAAGTCTGAAAGCCAAACTTTTCTAATTTCTGTTAGATCGTTACTCTTTCTCACGTGCATTCTCCCTGTCACAACGCATTTTCTCACGGATATGATCAGGAATACTGTTGCCGGATCTGGCAGCTATAGCTAAGAAATCAGGCACTTCTTCGTTGGTATGATTATCCGAGATAGGACATGGATTGGAATATCCTTTACTCAAAATGTAAGATGGATCTTTAAGTTCCTCCGGCATTGGTGGAGAAAGTTTCCTATCCAGGGCGTATTTCTCAAATTGTTCCAATTCCTCCAAAGACTCGGGCAACAGGTACCCCGTTTCTTTGAGGGCATTTCTGAGCTGTTCTTCAAATGGAGTCATCATATATATTTGGATTTAGATTTTTATAGATTATAGATTATAGTTTTTCTCTACCTTTTTAAAGGCACCATTACTGCATGATTAGCTGTCAAAGCTTGCTTTATTTTTTTTAGAGCTCGGTTCTTTATCTGCCTGAGTGAATCTGGTTTCAATCCATACACTTGGCAAAGGCGATCTCTATGGCTTTTTGGTATAGGACTTCGTTGTTTTTCGTCTGTATGAATAGGGGCAAACATAAACCAAGCCAACAAAATCTCACGCTCCTTATCACTAAGAATGGTGTCCATCGCCCTATGCAGTTGTTGTATAGGAATGGTCTCAACTCGATCTTCAAGATCTTTGTCAACATGTGTTTCGATTGCCAGTTCAGGTAATTCATCGACGTAACTGAGGAGTTTTTGTTTCTTGTCGTGCTTTAGAACTTCTTGCTCCCATCTTAAATATTGGATTTTGATAATTCCGCTCAACCAGAGCATAACTTTTTTATCGTAATTGTCCTTTGTTTCTGGATTAAAATCACTTGCCTTATCATATGCCGCAAGCAATGTATCAGAAAATAAATCTTGTTTACCCGTAGGGTGGTTTTGCAACAATTCTTTTGACTTTCCTATCCGATGTACTGCTCCCCAAACGTATCGTTTAAATCGGGAGTGGAATTCATTAAACGCCAGCTCTGGTTCCTTTGAACCATCGCCTTTGAATGACATGTACAAAAACAGATCTTCTGTAGTTGTGTCTTTCATCAACTTTCTGATAAAGAGGTTATAAAATATTCAAAAATAGCGAGGCTGATGATTCAGCCTCACTATTTGATTCTTTCTGTTCTTGGGACAGTTCAACCATTATTTCGCCTGCTTCTTCGTTGGTCCAACTTTGATCTTCTCTACAGTTGTTGTTGAGGGACGCTGTTGTGCAACTTTGACTGGGATGAACTTTCCTGTTTTGGCATCTCTGCCGCGTGTGCTTGTTCTAGCCATAATGTATAAAGTTAAAGGTTAAGAAATTAAATCATGTTAGGTCTTCAACGGGTGAGGTTGGGCCCACTCTTTTTACAGCTTCAATTCCGTTTTCTCTCCCTGAGGTAGTTTCATACATTTCACTTGTGCCAATGACTTGGCCATTCGAAGCTTTGAGTACGAAATAAAACTTACTTGAGGTGGAGGTTTTACGCTCGTACCTGGCATCAAACGGTGAATTCACTCGAACTGACTGGATTCCAGTATCGCATCCCAGTGAAGAAGTATATCCTTCACTGTTAAGAACGATCTCACCATTTTCAGCTTTTAGGTTAAATCTGTACTCTCCGGCTCTGTCTTTGAACTTGGTGTATTTTGGGTTATTCATATGTGATTATAATTTTTGTTATACCTATAATCCAATTTATCGTGACAGTACGACACTGACGGAATCAAAAAATGGTAGTAAATCAAAAGGAAACGGCTTCCAATATCAAGAAAAATTCAATATAATGGCCTCATTTTCAGCCTTCAATATTTTGAAAAGGAGATATCAAAAATGACTGAAGAAAACAAAAAGAATAAACCAGACTGGAAAGTCCTCACCAAGCGCGGAGATGACCTGGGCTCACAAATCGGTGTGGGTTTCAACCACAAAGCAGGTGCAGGTATGACCATTTTGATGGATGCAATGCCTATCCCAAGAAATGATGGCCAGATTGAACTGGTTGTGTTTCCAAACCAGAGTAACGAATAGAATAGCAAAAGGCTTCACCGGTTAAAGCGAAGCCTTTGCTCAATTGTTACGACTATTTATAGTGCGAATATCGGTTGTTTAATATTAGCACGGGCAGGAACCTTATTCCTTTTGATAGGCGCTATATTCTGGTCCACCGATAATGTAATCCGCTGCTCGCTGCGCATCGGCGGCTGCTGAAACTACCGCTTTGTTATCTTTTTTCAGGATGGCAAGCCAGTTCTGGATGTAAGCAGCGTTATTGGTGATATTCTTGCTAAATCCAAGATGGGCACAGCAAAATGCAGATGTCAATTCAGCTATCAATTCTTCTTTTGCATATTCTGCATCACCGAATACAGATCCTCTCTTACGGTTTAAACGTGTCTCATGTCCTGTCCAATGACCAAGTTCATGAAGTGCAGTCGCATAAAATGGTTCAGCCTCTCCTTTGAATTGCTCACGCAAGGGAAGCATTATCATATCCTGCATTGGAGTGTAATAAGCCCTGTTTGACTGGGTGATTTCGATGTTTGCACCAGTAGATCGTATCAGGTTTTCAGCAGCTTCATCTTTTTCAAAAGGTGATAATTCTCCGACAGGCTCGATATGATAATATTCTTCATTCAGTCCTTCGGTCTGAGCTACGTTAAATACATGATAAAGCTTGAGGATCGGAACATTCTGAATGCCCAGACTTCTGGCTTTATCAGTTCCCATTTCAGATATGGTTTCAGGTGAATAGTATTTTTTACTTTGATCAATGAATGCCGATTTGTAAAAGATAACAGGAAGGGATTTTTCATCCTTCTTTACGAAGCCTTCCTGATCTTTAATCTGGTTATAGGTCATCCAGATGTTTTTAAAGTACCCTCTATGCATCAGAGCAAAACTTAAAAGGAATTGGTTGATGCCTCGATAGTATCTGGTAGTCGAAGGATTGCGGGCGTAGTCATTGTCCTGGCCGAAAGATATCCAGGGTTTGCTCCAGTTCTCCATGTGGTTTTCAAGCAAGGATATTATAGTATCAGTTACATACTGGTAGATCTCCTGGGTTTTCATTGGTGGTTCCTTTCTGCCGAGGTTTTACAAAAACAACTCTGAAAAGGCTAAAGGCCTCACCAAAAAGACAAGGGCATCTGCCCGATTTTGTCAAGCAGGAATCCGAAGGAGCATTGGTTTACAAATGGCTTTTGAGACCTATGGAGCCTTGAGATTTTTGGGAAAGAGGCAAAAAGAATTAGTAAAATCTCCTCTTTTGTATAAATTGAGATTAAGCTCTATAGCAAAATCAATGGAAAACTAATGAGAACCAAAGCTCAAGCAGCATTAGTCAATTACGAATTACATACTTTAGGCTGGAAAGCTTTCCAAAGTTTATGTGCCACAATAGTTAGCGAAATTTGGGGTCAAACTGTCCAAACTTATTTTGATTCAAATGATGGTGGAAGAGATGGCGCATTTCAAGGGGTATGGATAGTCTCTAAAGAACAATTATTTGAGGGAACATTCACGATTCAATGCAAATTTACATCGAAAGCTGACCGGCAATTAAAGCTATCGGATTTAAAAGATGAAGTAGTAAAAGCAGAACGACTTGCTTCAAAAGGTTTAGCTGACAATTATTTTCTCTTCTCGAATGCAAACTTAACTGCAAAAAACGACGAAATTATTCGTGAAGCCTTTGAAGGAATTCCCGGTATTAAAAAATTCAAAACTTATGGATTGGATTGGTTGTCGAGGCAGATCCGAGAGTCACCTCGTCTTAGAATGCTTGTGCCCCGTATTTATGGCTTGGGTGATTTATCTCAAATAATGGATGAGAGAGCCTACGGTCAGGCAACAGAAATTTTAAGTGCGCTAGGGGATGATCTTTCAAAATTTGTAATTACGAATGCCTTTCGAAAAAGTGCTTCAGCAATTAATGATCATGGTTTTGTTTTGTTATTAGGTGAAGCCGCATGTGGTAAATCAACAATAGCTGCTGCTTTAGCTTTAGGAGCCATTGATAAATGGAACAGCTCAACGGTAAAAATTTGTTCTCCTAGTGAGTTTTCGAGACATTGGAATCCTAATGAACCTAAGCAATTGTTCTGGGTAGATGATGCTTTTGGTGCCACACAGGTGGACTGGTCAAAAACCTTTGAATGGAATAATCTTTTCCCACATGTCCAAACCGCAATAAAAAAAGGAGCTAAAATAATTTTTACATCGAGAGATTATGTTTATAAACGTGCGCGCGAATCCCTTAAAGAAACCGCATTGCCATTATTAAAAGAATCTCAAGTCGTCATCAATGTTCAGGAAATAACTAAAATAGAGAGACAACAAATTCTTTATAATCATATAAAGTTAGGCGATCAAAGTAGGGTTTTTAAAAGTAATATCAAACAATTTTTAGCCTCAGCCGCCGAGCATCCTAAGTTTTCACCGGAGATTGCTCGAAGATTGGGGAACAGGGCATTTACAAAATCCCTGAATGTTTCCCATGCAGGGATTGAAGATTTTATTTTAAGACCAATGGATTTCCTTACAGAAATTATCCGGACTTTAGATGAACACAGCCGGGCTGCATTAGCTCTTATATTTATGAGAGCTGGGACTTTACCAAGTCCAATAGAGATGACGGATCAAGAAGAACGAGCTGTTGGACTGCTAAGCAGCTCTCCAGGCAAAGTTAGGACTGCCTTTTCTCCTTTAGATGGAAGTTTACTTTTGAATGTTCTTGAAGATGGATGTCATGTATGGAGATATAAGCACCCTACGATTAGAGATGCCTTTGCATCATTAGTAGCAGAAGATTTAGAGTTAATGGATATTTATTTAACTGGCTCACCAATGGATAAGATATTTCAAGAAGTTACATGTGGTAATTGTAAACTTGATGGTGTGAAAGTTATTGTCCCTGCGAATAGGTATGACTTTATAATAAGACGGATACAGGAATTCGATATCTCACAATGGTATAATAAGTCTGCATTAATGCGTTTTCTAGCCTTTCGATGTGATAAATCATTTCTTCATCTGTTCCTTGTTAATAATCCATCCTTTCTAAATAGTTTAAATGTCATTTCTTATTTGAATGCATGCTCAGAAATCAATCTAATCATTAAACTGCAAACACTTAAGTTATTGCCTGAAGTAAATAGGATTGTCATAGTTAATACTATTAAAGATTTGGCGGTATCTACCCCAGATGCTGGATTTTTATCCAAAGAGGTTAGGAAAATTATTACTGATAAGGAATGCTTAGAAATACTAGAAGCGGTGCGACTAGATCTTTTGCCAAACCTTGAAACTACAATTAAAGATTTGGAATATAGCTTTGAATCTAAAAATGATCCAGATGAACACTTTGGTGATCTTAAGAGTAGTTTGGATCGATATAAATTGGTATTCGAGGACGATGCAGAGGCAACTACTAAAATTGAAATTGCCCTTACTAAAATAGATACAATTATTGATAATTTACACTCACAATATTCAAAAGATGATTCGGACTATGAATTCCAGGAACATAGTAAAATTGATCCATCAATGAATATTGATCGCTCTATTTTTGATGATATTGATTCGTAAGGAAGGAAAATATATTTGAAATTTTAACGAAATAAATGATGAAAAATCCACCCAAAAGACATCACGAGGTTTCAAAAACATATTTAAAGCAATTTTCTATTAATCCCAAAGAGCGACAGACAAGATCATTTATTAATTGTTTACGGATTCACCCCAATAAAAAGATTGAATCAAAATCAATAGACTCTGATTTTTTTAAATCCGATAATTTTTACACATTGAATACATCAAATCCATTTGAACTTGAAGAGAAACTAGCAAGAGATATTGAGCCAAAGTTTAACGATATAATGTCTCATATTAACCAAGAAATAATACTAAGTAGGAATGCTAAATTAGATTTATTGATTTGGATTTGGGTGTCTAAGTATAGAAATTCTCACTATAGAAAGACCATTGAACAACATATTAATTTTATTAACGCAATTAAAGTTCAATATTCAAATGAATTTCGGACAGAATTCAATGAACTTAAGGAGGAATTTAGGAAATGGACAAGGGCATTCGCAAAACATGAGCAATTATCCAGTTTGTTTAACCTTGATCACTTTTTGTTCTTTCAATCAGGTATGGTGAATAAGCATTGGATTGTTCTTAAATCGAATGTAAACAATCGCTTTATTACTAATGACAACCCAGGATTTTCAGTCGATTTCAATGGTGGAAAACCAGATTATGAAACGGTAAATGTTCAATTTGCGACCAAACATGAAACAACGAACTATTACCCACTCAGCCCAGGTTATTGTTTAATGATAAGTCCTTTTTCTATGGATACTCCCCCTACATTAAATTACTGGAATTTAAAATTGAGATATGTAGAAACTAATGACAGACATATTGATTTTATTAATGGGGCCGCATATTTTCTAATTAGAAAATTCTGCGTTGCAAATAACAATAAGTTTCTTCAAAAGTACTTGGACATTAATCTTCCTGCACAAAAAGTTTATTCTTCTTTACCAATTTCACCGGTTGGAGGTGTTTTAATCAGAGAAGGGGAGGAAGATTTAACTGAAGTAAACAGAGAACCCGACCTTAATAGGAAAGAATAATTACTATTTCCTGAATGAATTAGAGGGTCACATTTTTGGTTTAAGGAAATCTTCCACTTCGACATTGAGTGCATTAGCCAGATCACAGAGCGTCCCAACGGTAACATTGTATTTGGCATTTTCAATATACCCAATATATGTTCTGTCTAATTCCGCTTCATTGGCAAGCTGCTCTTGAGACCATTTTCGTTGCTTTCTGATACGCCGGAGGTTTTCCCCAATGAGGATGAGGAGGTCTTCCTTTTTATTGACCGGTTTTGCCGTACCCATACAGCAAAGTGGCTCAAAGTCTAACAAAATAATATCCGAGTATACTCGGAATAGCCTTATATTTGCCGTATATACTCGTCAAAAATGGCTTTTTTTCGTTTTAGACCGCTTCTAGTGTTCTTTTTCATTATCGTGTCCATGATTGTCTTTTATTCGCATGGCCGAACCCAGACAGCTTTAAATGCCAAAGGAGAGCATGCAAATGAACCTATAATACTTACCGGGTCGGTCGGTACTGCTATTGATGCTTCTTATCTACCTGATTCAAAGCACGTTTCGGTATACCTCATTATGGATAAAAGCTACCCATACAAACCTGAAGATTTGATTCCAAAACTTAAAACCTTTTTTGACGGATATGGATTGCCGGTAATTTTTGTGAAACAACTTAATCCGGTGGAAGGCGATTGGTGTACACTTGTCATTTATGTTGGTGGCAAATCTTATCGAGGCGATATGACCAATGGCAATCTTTCATTGCCAGAGTTCAAATACAATCATGCGGCCATTTTTGCCAAGCTGAAGGATATGTATGCTGTTGCCAATAAGGGGATCAGTAACTAATGGCCAGGTTGAGGAGCTTTTGAAGGAATCTGTATGGACTGCGGACTAAAGGAAAGATCATCCATAATCTCAAGGTCCCTTGCTTTTTCTTTTAGCTCGGCAGAAGAAACATCATGACTTACTCTTACAGCTTCAATCTCTTTCTCAATCGCGGCCTTCTCTTCCTGGGTGCTGGCATTGATATGTTCAGCTTCGTTGCGCTGTACTTCCACAGCCTTATCAAGTTCATTAAGCTGCTTCACCATTTCTTCGCTTTGAGGAAGATCATTTATTTGATCCTGTTTATTAGACAAGCTCTTATGCTCTTGTGATATCTCAAGTGCACCTGTGAGAACTCGGTCATGCAATTGTACCAATGCTTCTGATCTGGTTTCAAGCCAGGGTATGAGTACACTTTGTTCATACTTCATTTGTTCATTGATCACGATATTAAGAGCATTCGAATTCTGAGGTAAATCTTTGCCGGTACGTTTACAGTAATTATCAGCCATCTTCTGCAAGGTCTTATTCTCGATAGTTCCACTCTCTGAAATATTATCATCACGGTTTCTTAGAGCATGCAGCGCTTTTGAATGAGTTTCTTGAATCTTTTTGATCTGATCGTGAATGTCATTGATATCATCAAGTATTTTTTCAGCTAAATCGTATAGCTCTTCAATTGTTTCTGCGATTGATACAAGTCCCTCATTGATGTGAATGTTTAATTCAGTTATCGCCATAATCAGAAGTTGGAATTCCTCTTCCTCTTTTTCCTCCTCTTCAGTTTCCTTTATTTCACGAATTCTTTGATAGCCAGTTTGATCGGCTCTGGGAATGAAACCTGTGTCATGGCCTGAAAGGGCAGCTTCAGTCACTTTGGCGTCAAAATCATGCTGAATCTTTTCATTATTCAATTTATTGAACAACTCCACGATCGAGGATAAAGGTTTAGTTTGATCCGCCATCTTAATACCTTTTGCCAATACCCCTAAATTGTAAGTTTCACGGCCGCATATTCATTGTAAGGGTAGGGGATTAATAAAGTATTAATAATTCAAGACCGTTAGGTTATAAAAAGGATTAAATTTGATTTTCATCCTTTATTGATGAATACTTATAATTGACTGATTTATAATGATATATAATATATATGGATGTTAAAATATGTCGTATGTTTGCAACTAGCAAGGGTTATTTTCCGTTAAAAGGGAAGTTATGAGGCTTAAAACACTCGAAGATAAGGTAAGATATAGGATCAACCGGAGCAGGGATAACGTCTTTGTTCCGGCCGATTTTGTTGATCTCGGAGGGAGGGATCAGGTTGGACGTGCTTTGCGCAGCCTTATCCAATCCAATGAAGTATTGAAGATCGGGTATGGCCTGTATGCCAAAGCCGTCTATTCAGAGTTTTCTAATCGGTTCGTGCCGGCACAGCCTTTACCCTGGCTTGCGAAGGAAGCATTAAAAAAACTAGGTGTTCAAACAGCTTCTCCTCTTTTTGAAAGACTGTATAATGAAGGCAAGTCTACGCAAGTGCCGACTGGCCGTGTGATTGGCGTGAAGGATAGGGTATCCAGAAAGATCAGCTTCGGAACATGGGACATTGTATATGAGCGCGTTCCCCAGTGAAAAAACATTACTTAAGCTCTCATCAGAGCTTAATACAGAACCTGCTTTTCTTGAAAAGGACTGGTACGTCTGCCTTGCTGTCAAAGGACTTGCTGAATATTTAGATCCACGTTTCGAACCCATTTTCTGCGGCGGAACAAGTTTGCTGCATGGCTACAAGCTAATCAATCGGTTCTCGGAGGATGTGGATTTCCGCATTATCACGCGCGATAATAAACCAGCTTCACGAAATGAAAGAAGAAATTACCGTGAACGACTAATCGAAGCTTTTGGTAATATTCCAGAAATAAGCATTGTAGAAGAGAGCTTGATATCAAGAGATGAAGGAAATTTCTTTGGTATCAAGCTTGCTTATCCCAAGCACTTTCCTGATCATGCTTCGATCCGGCCGGAAATACAACTTGAGGGCACATTTGAAGATCAAGTGCTGCCTGGACTTGTTCCTAAAGTGATAAGCCCAATCATTGGAAAATATGTCGATGTTGATTGTGTTTCAACAATCAGGTGTTTATCACTACTCGAAACCGCAGCTGATAAGATTAGCGCTCTTACATGGCGTGTGATCAAAAGGCAACGTTCAGAAGAAGATCCCGACCAAACTGTAATCCGGCATCTGTATGATATACACGCGCTCTCCTTGAGCTTTGGGAATGAATTCATCAAAGTTCTGGAGATAGCCAAGATTGTTTACTTAACAGATCGAAAGAGGAGGGGTGGTAATGCACCTGGCAATCTTCATGATGCCTTGGCTGAAGCATTGAAAATTTTCAGGGAAGATCAGGTTTACGAGAGAGAATATCAATCCTATGTTCGCGCTATGTGTTTCGGGCAAACCGAACCTCCTGATTTTGATCAGGTGCTGGCTGTTTATGAATCCTTGATAAAAAATTCCTGATTAGTCTTTTGGTCCTCAAACCATAAAACTTGAAAACTATTTTGGTTCCAATAGTCTTCAACTTCTAATTTTATACCTTTTGAAATGGGAGATTTAGGATAAATAATTGCCGCACATACATTTACTGCTTCTATATTCAGGTATTCATCGATGTATTTCAATGTTTGTCGGCAATGTGAATCAAGTAGCCTTTTTCTGTTCGATTTTACAGTATCCCAATTCGTTGATTTTATCTCAATAACCGTAACAAAGTCATCTATCTTATTGACGAAAATATCTACTCTGCCTCGGTTAGTTTGTTTTGTAGATCTACTAGCATAAATAAACCTAACGCTATGCTCTGACGAAACTGCTGCCCCTTCAATTGTACCAGCCCAATCAGTTTGAACACGTCGATGAAAAAGTTTACCGAGACGAAGTTGTTCAGGTTCCATTCTTAGTATATAAATGCTGAGGGTTGATCTAGGTTCCCAAATATATTTTTTCTAACTATAGTTAACTTGTAATTGACAGAATAAAAATGGTCCGCATGAGATATGTGTCTTATCACAATGCATTACTATATTCTCTGTTCACTAGTTGTAAATGTTTATCAAATTCCACTATAATTCGTTGAATTGCATCTGGCTTTGGAAGTTCACGGCCTTCATGGTTACTATCGTCAAATCCAAATAAAAATTCAGGTTCGGTAGGAATATAAGAATTACATCGGATACATTTCAATCTTTCCCCTAGACGTTCATTTGGAACAAATAGAGATCCGATTTCATCATGTTTCATACAATAAGCTGTGAAATTAGTTGGATTCGCTCTTTTAGCTGATACTTCAACTTCCCAACGCCATTGTACTGTTCCAATATTTAACGTATTGAATTCTTTTATTTTCTCAATATAAACAGACTCGGTTTTCGGTATAATAATCTCTGATGCAGTAGCAATCCATCGATTCCTAATCCAAAAAAGAAAAAGCATAAGAATTATAGTCAGAAGTAACCACCAAACAGGAATTAAATTTGACAACCAACTAAAAAGAGATTTTTTTGTGATAACCTCATACGAAAAGGCTATCATTGCTATGACACCTGTTGCTATAACCTTACTCCAAACAGGGTCCTTCCAAATTTTCCCGAGAAATACATACATAAACTATTGTCTAAGCTATTGAATTATCCTCAAAAACCCCAAGCTGGAGAGGACGGCCTTTGTACATTTGATTGTATCTGATTTCAAATTCATTGAAATTTTTGCATTCAAGCATCAAAGCCACGGCTTGATCTCTAAATGTTTCAGCTTGGGTACGACCTTCAGGTGTCAACCTTTGGAAGTGCTTATATCTTCGTCTTCGACCATCCACATACGGATTGATTGATTGAAACATGAATGGACATTCATAATACAATCTTCTGTAAATAAGGTCATTAATGTGTTTGGCTACTATTGAAGGCTTTACGAATTTTTTTGCGCCCTCAACTGGCCAACCTTTTTTGATAAAGAGGGTCTCAAAGAATTTGGTTGACATTCCAAACATTGGAACATAAGGCTGCCAGGTGTCTGCAATTATCTTCTTCAAATCCGCAATTGATACCAATGCCCCACTGAGCAATTTTATTTTTTCATTTTCTCTATTAATAGATTCGGATGAAAACTTATCAAAAACCTTCTCATCAGCAAGCTGAAGAATGAGCTGCTTCACTCTTTGTTTATCCTCCTGTTGCTGTTGCTTTGAAGGATTCTGGTTGGGTGTGTTGTGCGACATTAGTTGTATAGTTTATTCTTAATTGATTTGATATGCTCAATCACTGGCCTAACATTGTGCCATTCATTAGTTAATGGACTAAGTAGCTTTTGTGTATTTGGATTGTATTGGTTAGCCAGGCTCCAAGCTATTTTATTAGAACCACCTACATCATAAGCATGAAAAACATATATAAAACTTGGATGCACATGGTAATTATGGGCAAATTCTTCAACAAAAACATAGTCACGAAGAAATGACTTTATACGCCCAGTTTTTTCTTTAGAAAAAAGGTATTCACGGGCAAAGCTATTCGCCTCTTCTTCTTTTTCTTTTACTGTCAATTGGTCTTGATCTTCATTTGATAAATGTCCGCGACTATTTTTAATTTCTTCCCAATCAAAAAGAACATGATACAACTCATGAATCAGCGCGAACCAAAGTGTTGGATAAAATTTTCTATAATCTGTCAGAACTATGCATGGTTTATCATAAACTGGGAAAGTTGCCCCTCGCAAATGCAGTGGTTTAAAGGGTTTCTGATATATAACTGTTACACCAAGTTTGAATAAATCACGTATCACATTGATAAGGCCCAATTCAACATTCATTGAATGCCAACGAATCTTTGGGAAATAATCAATCAAACCTTGTCGGTCAAACTCATTTGGATTATTAATTTCTTCAAAAGCACAGGTAGCAAGTTCGATCCACAGGGCACGTGTCAGAATGTTTTTAGGTTTTACCTTTCCGGAACTAAAAGCAATATTAACAGTAGGTTGAGTATAGTCGAATATGGTTCTTAAGCCTAAAAGAGTAGTGAGTTTGGCTTCTATTTCTTCGAAGTCAGTAATGCTAGAAATAAGTCCATCCTGCTTTAGAACCGCAAGATCAAAATTCTCTTTAATGAATTTGATTTTGTCTGGAGAAGAGACAACTTGTGAAGGCGCATTTTTCTCAAGCTCCTTTATATACAGACTAATTATTTGATCCCTGGGTATTTGTAAGAAGCTAGCAAGCTTTACAATATTGGAGAAATTAACTGTCTTAAGTTTTCCATTGAGGATGCCGGTAAGAGTCCGGTACTCAATACCTAAAAGCTCTTGAGCAGCATTTGAACTTATCGCTAATTCTTCTAGTTTTTTATTAAAAAGCTCTTTTAAGGTTGGCTCAGATACCAAGTTTTTTAAAAGATCTTCAATTTCAGAATGCTTATTGTTGTCTTGGGGCATAAAACGCAGTTCCTGTATTTTTACAGGACGTAAAATTATAACTATTTCCTGTAATTGCAGGGAAAATTGTAAATTTAATGTAAATATTCAGGAAGCAACTGTAAATCAGGCGTTTAGGTAATAATAGCGAGAAAGTAATCTTTAGGTTTCATTTCTTGCTTCAAAATCTATGATTTAAAGGGCGTAGTAAGTATGGAAAAACCATTATGCAGGAGACACCATAAAAAATAACAAATCGCTGAAAAAATCAGAATTTCAAGAACTTATCATATGGAATAAAGGTTATATATGATTACTTAGAATATTAATATCATGACAAAAGATGCACCAGCCATGCGCGGCAATAGAAGCCGCAATCAAGGTGGAGAACTCCGAGACAAGCGGAACGATACCCATATGGGAACCGTAGAAAAGCAATACAATCGTGACTTCGGAGTGAGGAGCGATAAAGAGTTGGGTAATTATCTAAAAGAAAACAAAGTTGCCTCGCTTAACGATCTGATCCAAAGCAATCTGGGTAAGAAGAAATAAAGTGAGATAGTTGCAATGTCAAAAATTATAGGAACCTGTTGTATTTGCGGAGAGGAAAGGGTTTTGACTTTTGAGCACTTTCCTCCTCAATCTGCAGGAAACAAAAGCCCTGTTTTCATGCAGAGAGCGGATAACATTCTTCCGATAAATAATGTTTTGTATGGAAAGAAAAGTCGTTCACACAAAGGATTAGGAGACAAAACACTTTGCCAAAGCTGCAATAACAACACAGGAAGTTGCTATGGTAATAGTTACAGTTCATTTGCAACACAAGGCTTAAAAATATTACAAGAACGAAAATTAGAGAGAGATCTAGTTCGTTTCAAATTGGACATTCAACCTTTGAATGTTTTCAAGCAAATCTTAGCAATCTTTTGTTCAACAGATCGTGCAGGCTATCTGCGAGGATTGCCCCAAATGAAAAATTTCCTGCTTATACCTGATAGCAAAACATTCCCTTCAGGCTTTAAACTTTATATGTATTGCACACTTTCAAATCAGCATAGATGTCTTGGAATGAGTTCTACCTTAATCCCTGAAATTGGAATTGGGAAGTACTGTGAATTCAACTTCAGACCATATGGGTTTATTCTGGCCGAACAATCGTTACCACCAGAAGACTCGATGCAAGACATTACGGGATTTCTCGCATATGGTTATAATGAAAAAGCAGAGATAAACTTGCAAGCTCCCTATCTGACGGTAAGCAGTCCATACCTTGCTATGTATGGCTAGCATCCAATTGGAAAGATGGTTGCCATCGATTGCAAACTCATTCAAGTCAATAAAATCAATAAACTTCAAAAAGACCTTACAAGCAAATAACCTAGCTATTTGTCATAAATTATATTATCACTTTGCATAATCTACTTAGTTAAGTTCACTAATTTTAATTCAATATTGATCGTATTTTATGGTGGGTATTTTTGTAAAAATAAAGTTATGGACATAAACATTTAGTGAAGGAATAAACTATTCTGTTTAAAGGTATTAAGTGATCAAGTTCATATTCAGATAAAACTTTTTTACTAATTGAAATACAATGCTCATTATTCTTTAATGGGGCTCTTCTTATTTCGTCAAAAATCTTCTTTAAGATTACACGATACGACCGTATTTGGCTAAGAAATACAATATCTATATCACTAATACAATCAAGGCATTCAGCGCTTGATGCAAAACTGTTTTCAATTTGGTATAGTTTCAGTTCATGCATAATAAGATCTGAAAAATTTTTACTCCACTCTTTTTCATCGGAATTTACATTGCAATTTGAAAAATCAAAGTTTGATTTGAAAATATTTTCACCATTACAATCAAACTTTACAGCCCCAAATTTATCACTTATTAACCACAACTCTCCTGAAGAAATCCCATTTTTAAACTCACCGATAATCGTACTATTATTTTGACCTGATTCTCGTATAATACTTAAGCCATTTAGTGTTCCTTGAACAAAATTGCTAATACAATAAGATTGTATGTTTTTATCACTTACGGACAAATTATCCCAAAGGACACCTTTTCCATTTATACTAATGCTATCGTCATCAGGTTCACCGATATAAATTAAGTAGAAGCTATCAATTTGTGAAATATAGACACTAGATCCAAAATTATAATCAAATAAATCAAGTGAATCTTGGGGATAATTCTGCCAGCTTCCTTCCATTCTGTAATAAGATGGGAGCCCATATTTATCATTAAAAAATTCAATTAACAAGTATTCATTATTATGAAAGTCAATTTTTGTTGAAATTAATTTAGTTGTTTTGAAAATAGAGTTATCAAAATCAGTAAATAATGCTAAAAACTTTTTGTCAAGATTTCTAATCAATTTAATTTGACGAGCATAATAATCAATTGGTAAAATAACTGAAGATTTTGAAGCTTTTTCAAACATCATAATAGCTTCATTGTTATGTCCCTGTTTCAAATAAATATGACCTAATATACAAAAGGCTAGCTCTTGATTCCAAAGATCGTATGAAATTTTTGAAAGAAATAATGACTGAACAACTGCACTATCTAAATCTTCCGTGTAAAGTAAAGCTGAAATATCGTTAATAAGTAGTATTATAGAATCGAAATGGTCCGGGAATAGTGTTCCCATATAAAGCGAATCCAGTCTATTTAAAGTATTTTGCGCTTCCAAGGTTGAGGCATTTATATCTGACATCATTTCTGTTGATATTAAATCAGCCCCATATCGCTTGTTGAACGCCAGGTTTAGATTTTCAAAAAAGTAATAATGCCTTTTAGCAATATCATAAATTGTTGAATTAAAGTAATTGATCTTTGGGAGTAAAAGCCAAGTCACGTAATTATAATAATCACTAGCTAAACTGGCTAGAAAGCCAGTAGTTTCTAAATTTGCAATATTATTTTTAATAAATTTTGAATCATTGAGACTATCAACGCCATAAGTAAAAATATCAAGAATACGTTCAACCGCAAAACTGTCAGCACTAATTTCTGACAGATTTGAATAATCTGATTCTTTATAGCTGAAATGATAAAGTTCATGCATTTCAGTGAAAAACAAAAATAAACAGTAACGCATAAAATCAGCTATCTCAAATGTAGGAATATTTGGATTATTTTCATTTAACGGATAAATTTGGGCCAAATCATGAACAATATTATCCGGATACAAGTGATGAATAATTGTATATAAGTAATGAAAATTATCTCTATTATAAATTGGAGTTTTAGATAATTTAGTGCTAAAAATATAATTGAAGGAACTTATTAAATAGTGTTCATTGAATTCTATTGTTTTTGTTTCAGGTATAATTCTACATGGAGTCATTGGAATTAAATCATCATTTATAATTCCTATTTTAAATTCCCTAAAATATTTAAATTCTTTTTTATTCAAATTATTATTTTCATCCAAAAAGTGACTGTGCAATAGATCCAGAAGCGGAGCACTAATATTTTTAGCTAGATTTTGATTATTGTTTGAAACATAATTTATCATGAATTCTGATATAATATTTTCTAACACATTGTTGTCATTATTAATTGTATCTGCCTCGATAAATTGTTGAAATTCTAAAAATTGGAACAGACTATCTATATTTTGAGCATTAGCTTGATGAATGAGAAAGCACAATAAATAAAATACAATCTTCATTTTTCTGATTTTAAGTAATTGTCTAAAAAGTAAACAAATTTATCTAAGTTTTTGCCTGAGATACCAGATTCACTTTTTATACCTTGAATTTGAAAGAGTAACTTCTGTAGTTCAAAATATTTGTCCATGAAGTCCTTGATAAAAGCTGTGTATTTAAATAATAGTTCAACATTGCATGGATCGCGTTGAACTGACATATTGAAAGCAAGAAGACTTAAATAATATTGTGTTGTCTCAGTGTTAAATTTATTTACAAGTTCACTGGCCTCTTTTTTACGAATATACTCGATTTCAGAATCTGCAAGGATAGAAGAACTCATTTTGAGGATATTTTCTTTGAGTTCTTGTATCATTTTAAGATCATTATTTGTAGATAAAATTATTATCCGACCATCTGGACAGGTAATTTTGCGAATTGAACTACAACTTGTAATCAGAAGGCTAAATGATAGAAAAAGATAATATTTCATTTTAAGTAATATTTAAGAATGTAATAAAAAACTATATCAATGGTTTTGAACGGGATTATGGAATTTCTGCAGGAAGTTAGTTAAAATTTGATTCTTATTTTCCCTGTGGTTTGAAAAAAAATTATTGCATAGCAGTAGGAATTAGAAACTGCCCTAATCATGTAGTGAAAAGTGGTTTTTGAACATCAGACTTAGTGATCTGAGGAATGTCTTCAAAGTAACTATCATCCAATCTATATTTGTCTTGCCCTAGGTATGCGATTTGTTGATTAAGCCTATCTGGAAATTCTTTCACGACTGGCAAACATGCCTAGCTAGCACCTGCTCTTATTAAGTGAACAATCCTCCTCATTTTATGATGTGATTATTATAGGCTAGTTAAATTCCTATGGACACATTTCTTCATATGTATACCATCTCCTTTCGTTGTTAAATCGGTCATAAACCCGTTCAGGTTTAATAATTTCCTTTATGCAATGAGCAGGAATAGTCTGCGTGAGGTAACATGCAAAGCCTTCGGGTTTATCACTATCATCAAACTTCAAATGATAATGAATCCATAAGGAAAACAGGAACTTTGCTATTCGGTCATTGTATTTGTACAAATATTCATCAATGGGGATATCAAAGGAAAGAATAGAGGGATGGCTATAGTTAAATAATCGAAACTTAAGGTCTTCTTTAACTGCATTAAGAATATTCAGCCTGTACTCACTGCCAAAAGCAACATAAACCCTTCCCTTTTGAATAACTTCACTAAAGGTTAGACAAAACCAGATTTGCCCATCTCTAAGATCAGCTTGCAATTGAAACTCTTCAGAAAGTAATGCTTCTTCAATTTCTTTTAGGTAATCCCGGAGAACAATATCATTCTTAGCAAGCTTGAATAATGAAGAAGTTATACCTTTAATTGAAGAAGGGTTTAATCCGGTTTTTGAAGGATTATCATTCACCTCAAGTCGACATCCATGATACAACCCAAGACAGTTTCCCTTTACTGCCTTTTCAATCTTAGCCAGTATACTATCCAATTCACTATCGTCGAACACATCTTCCAAGCCGGAACAATCCCAACAGGAATATTCAAGGTTGCCAGCCTTTAAACGATTAAGATACTCTATTGGTGAAATGAGTGCTGAATCAACTAGATCAAGCCAGGTGTCAGGTAAGTCAAAACAAATTACTCTCATGGAAAAATAATATTGATTGACTATTGAGTCTTAATGAATGATTATTTTACCGCTATAATTCCAATTCTTGACAGCTTCTAGGTGATAAAAATAAATTCCTCTTGGTAAATGTAAACAATCCCAAATATAAACTTCACCGCTTCGGAGATTTACTTTTCGTCCCACTAGGGAGCCATGGCAGTCAAATATTGAAAGGCTAATAATAGGGATGTTATTAAATAAAAAATTCACTTGATCGGTTGAAGGATTCGGGAAAACATTGAAGCTAATATCTTCCTGTTTTCCAATTTCTTTGTTTGCAACTGTTCCACAAAACAAAGTATCTATACATCCATTACGATCTATCTTGATTACCCAACCCCAGTCCTTAGCACTAGGCTCCCTTGTTCTATTATATCCACAAGCAACAATACTCCCGCTTGAAAGCTCTACTGCATCGTAAAGGTTATTATCAGAACCCGAGATATTACTCCAAAAGGCTGTATCGACAACACTCCAAACTTTGTCTCCATTTTCCTCGAATCTCGCTATCCACCCGGAAAGTGAATTAATGGGTTGAATTTCTGGAGGTCCTGGATAAAGAACAGGTTTCACACCTACCGTGAGCCAATCTCCATTTTGAAGTTTATGAATATTTACAAAATTATGGATTACACCAAGCAGATTTCCAAATGTGTCTCGCCTTACTATTTTATAGGATGTATCTCTGAAAATTAGCAATGGCTGTAAAAATGTTTGGTTAAACTCCGCATTGTATTCACCCGCTAAACTGTTGTAAATAATTCCTCCTGTAGATGTAAGAGATAAATTTCCAATTCCTAACTCTTCTAATGAATAATCACTGACCCAGGATTTATGAATATCGCCCAAGGAGTCAATTTCAAAAATCACCGTCAGTATCAAATTCACAAATGCCAGGAACAACATCAAATAAAGTCGCTCCATACGGATCAGCAGGAGTATCACAAACCAGATCTCCACATATATCCGCATTGCTTCCGTCTACTCTTTCCTGACATGGATCACAACTGGCCCAGGTTTGAAAAGTATGAAATAATCCAAAAGCGTGTCCCAATTCATGTGTTAGAACATCAGTATCGATGATAGGTGTAAAAGGATCTACCCAGAATTCACCCGCAATCATAACAACTCTACCATTTCTTGAAGGAATACTGCCTATTGACACGCCACCATCACCGATCACCACATCATCACCTCCAAAATAAATATCAATTCCATCAGTATGATTGAATTGAGATAAACAATCTTGAGAAGGGTTGCAGTCAAGCTGTACTCCAAGATAGCCTATAATATAAGTATTAGTAAAACAATGTTCTTGAATTCCGCAGTCGTCCCATACTAAGTAGATATTTTGCTCTCTGAAATTATTCATCGTTCTAGCCATGGCCTCTTTTATCTTTTCAATTGTCTGGCCACCGACGCAGCCATCTCTACGGACGGCATGCACATAAACTTTCATATAGTAAGGTCCTGGATAATCAGGATAACAATCACCCATGCTCGCACCGCCTCTATATAATTCATCAGGAGCAGCAGTTGGGATCTCAACAGTGTCAGTATGACAAAATCCCTCAATAGATAAAACTTGAGCATTAAGAGATTTCGAAAATGTCAAAGGTCCGATCAAACAAACAAGTAGGTAGCACCTTAGGCGCTACAGCAACGAAGAAACTAAAAAATGTTTTCATGATAAAATTATTTAAGGATTAAAAAATAAGTTTGTTCCTTTTGAGTGTAACCATGTAAATTTCTACGGCAATTGCCGTCCTTCTCTATAAGCAAAATTTTGGGTGGACTTAAATATAGGTAAAATTCCTGAATGGAATCCTAAATCAATAAAACTGCCTTTATGAAGACAAAATAATATCTAGGTGTTTGGATATTTTAGAAAATTGACTATTTTTGGAAGGCAAGCAGTATAGAATTGGGAGTTTCGTCTCTACTTACAATCTTAGATCTATTATTGCTTAATAAATTGTTACACCTAAGAATGAATTATTGTTATTGCAGGCTCCTACCTTGCGAAGGGGTTTTTATTGCCTATTATTATTTTTAATTTCGGACAATTACTAAATATTTTCCAATCAATTAAGATGAAATATCAGTTATAAACCAAGCTTTCTTTTCGATGAAGAGTAAAATTCCTTTCGTACTAAACCCTATGTATATTCTTCATCTTACAGATTTACATTGCGATGACGATTTTACCTTGGATCAGCAGGAAGGCTTGATTAAAGTGTTAAAGGAATTCATCAACTCAAAAGGACGCGAGTTTTATGATCTTATTTGCCTTACAGGTGATATGTCTAATTTGAATGCAAATGATAGTACTCACACAGTTGCGATTAAATTCATAAAAGATCTTAAGAAAGAAATGTATGATAAAGATCATAGCTTTCTTTTCAGTTGCCCCGGCAACCATGATATCATTACGAAAGAAGCTGTTAAAATTGCAGTGGATGATAGAAGAGAGATATTTAGGATTTCAGATTATGACGAAGCTAGGAAAATACCTGTAGAGAGACGACACAGAGCATATGACACAGTTGATTTAAACTGTGGCGAATTAGCCAAATGTTTTGTTAATTATCAAAATTTTGTAGATGAAATAGAGGCAGATAATAATACTAGCCAATTGGGAACTGAAAACAACCAACTGTTTGGATATACAATTATTCCCACCCCTCATGAAAGTAATAAAGAGATATTGGTGAGTTGGTTCAACACAAGTTGGTTATGTCTATCCAGATCAAAATGGCAGAGCATTTTGAATCCTGCAATAGAAAAGAGATATTTTTCAGATGAAGGAATGCTATCAGCAGGAAAAACGATCAATGGCGAAGCATTCCAGAGGTTCGACCCAGATAAGTACCTTTTTTCATTAGCTATGTGCCATCATTATCCGAGAACCATGAATTGGTTCGACGTATATAGTTTTAGACAAACTAATGGTGATCTTGAGCCCTCATTTTATAGGAAAATATCACAGTATTCCTTAGTCTTGAATGGACATACTCACGGTGAGCTCTATGATAGACCCTTCTGTACCAATCCGAGTATTGATGGAAATGACCTAGACCCTACAATAGCTGTTTATGAAGTTCATTTTAATTCTAACTTTATTGTAAGATATAAGATCCCGGTCTTTGAAATAATGAACCAAACAAGAAAAGTCCTAGGAAAACCTGAGGACCATCCAACAAGAGTTGATACATTTGACCCCGAATCATTTTTACGAGAAATTAAGGCAACATATGGTTACGATGGGCTTCTTAAGGACCTAAAATGGCATAAAGATTGCCTCACCTCAGACGAAGTGCCAGAGCAACAGGATTTAATTAAGAATAATAATTATATGTTTGAGACTGATTATCAAAGACGTATCAAAATTAAGGAGGCACCGGCTTGATTAATTAACAAAATTTTGATAAGATTTTTGAAGGTATTTATATCTTTGCCCCAATTTTTTTTGTTATATGGAAATATCAAGTGAACCAACAAGCACCACCATGAGTAATTTCAGTGAATTATTTGAACGATACATTGAGAAATTCTACTATAAGGGTCGGATTATGTATCATGCATATATTGAGGTTGCCCAGGAACCTTCAATCACAGAGTTCGATGACCTGAAAGAATGGCATGCTTTGAATAAAGCGGAGGTTAATAGAATTGTGGCCAAGCACAATTCTTCAGTCAAAAAATTTAGAAGTGATTTTGATCGTTTATTCGTGGACTGGAGAAGTGGAATTGTTCCGAGGTTGCCTACACCGGATAGTATCAAATATGTGGGGCTTTTCAATACCAAAGGTGACTCATAACGATTTAGGATAGATCTAAATTCTCGTAGTTAATGCATTCGCTTTGTAATTGAGACCTATATTTCGAAGTTTCTCAAAGACTTGAATTCTTTCTTTTAGCACCAGAAGTCGAAGTTGAGCATCTCTAATGAAGATTCCGCCATGTGGATCGGATACACCTTTAGAGTAGTTTGAATTTTCATCATTTATACTGTGCCCGTATTTATCTCTTTGATATAAGGTATTACATAGAGTTCCGTCTTCCGGAAGAATTTTCCTTTTAAGCCATTTTAAATAGTCAATGGTTGTTGTTCTTAAATCACCATCATCAATGACTTTTTCTTCTTCGATTTTATCTATTATTTCAAGCACAGCGTCACAAACAACATTTAATCTTTCACCAGCATTAGATTCGCGGATTTGATCCATAGCCTTGATTACACAAGTGTAAAGACTCATTCCTTTGAATATGGGTGTGTCAATGTAATATTTAAAAACATCACAATTAACAATCTCGGATAACCATTTGCTATCTTCGGATATCTTCATGCCAGAATTAAACCTAACAGCATAAATAAAAGCAAAATAGTTTCTTTTAAAAATGGAATAATTTAAAGTGCCGTCAATATTGTAATGCTCAGAAGATTGTAAAAACTGATGCCAATACCAAAATATTAAAAGACTGGATTGGTCTTCACTAAGCATTTTAAAAAAAGAAGTATACGATATCATATAATCTACGGCATACTTAATTTCTCTTGGTGGACAAAATTCGAACAACAGAGCCCTCCATTCAACATCGGGTTCATCATATAACAAAGCAGAAAGATCCTTCCTAATTAGATCGATTTCCTTATGAATGTATATTTGTCTGCCGCCAACTCCAAAAGAAAAGGGACCATCAAGCCAATGTCGGTCAAACTGATGATTGATGGATTCTTTGAAGAGAGCATATAGGAATGTTTCAGGATAAAATAATTGAAAGTAATTTAGATGTAGGTTCAATCTGCTACCTTCAATACCTTGGTTACTCCCACCAAAAGTTGCAATTGGTACTACCCTTGCATCAAGGACGCTCTCACTTAATTTAACTTTAGCGACCGAGAGTTTGTACAATGAGTCATAACAATGAATTATTTGGTGTGCACCACCATTAAATTCAACCTTATAATCTGAATTATAACCAAAACGTTTGCTTTGCTGAAATCTATTATCATATGCCAGTTGCCATAATCTAATGTATTCTCTGAGATACATTGTTAGATTATTAACAGACCTATATTTGGTTATCCTTTCCTTTCTGATATACTCACTATCTTCAATGGCAAGTCGATTAATCAGATATTGTAATCCTAACAAATGACTTCTCGTATCAATGAAATACTGGAAAAGAGTAATATCATCAATAATGTCATTGTAATTATTAAACAGAGAAATAACACTATTAGTTAAATCTTTAGAAACATGTAAAGACTCAAGGTTTTGTTCAATGATTCTTATATCATCAGCTAAAAATTTAATATCATTCTGAATTGCATTGGGTTCTAAATCAAACTTCCTGACGTTTGACTTGTGCTTTAAGAAGGGTTTCGAAATGTTACTATGAAATTTCCTAATATAACCTAACACATCTTTATTCGGTAGAGTCCTTAATTGAATCAATTTCTCCCAGACTTTTAAATAATTAATTAGTGCCTTCTTTTCGTACTTTACAATATAATCAGACCTTCCATCCACCATTTTGATTTGATCGTGTAATATTAAATCTCCCAGGTCCTTCCTGAAAAAGGAAATGATATCAATATCTGATTGCGGATCTACGTGTATTTTTGACGTTACCTCTAACGCATTGTCCTCATTCGATTCAGAATACGCTTTAAAGGCCTCAGAATCGGTTTTGAAAAGCTCAGGATTTAGTCCATATGTAGTATGCGTATCCACGATAACTTCTATATTTTGTTGGACAGCTCTGCTCAAGGCATTATCATCTGAAGTCACAAATATTGACTTCATTTCCTCGCATCTAAGATCATTAATGAAATCCATTATGGGACTAAGCGAGTTGCCAAAAGCAAGCAATGTTAGTTCGTGCCAAGAAAACGATTCAGAAACAATAATATTTAGGCCATACTTAGAAACTCCATATCTACTAATTTCTTTCGCTACCTCGGATACTAAGCTGTATTCTTTGTTTTCCAAAAGAATCAATGAATTCAACTTTAAACGACATACACCAAGAAAATTACTCTTTGATAATGGCTCAAAACTACCAATTGATTGTGAGAATAGATTGACATTAAATCCATTTGTGACTTGATACTCAAAATGTGAAGTTTGAATTTCTTTTAGTTGATCCTCATGAAAAGAATGAGGTGGAATTGTAGTTCGACTTATATATTTACTATTCGGACTATAGCCAAAATTGGAGAAGTAAAAATCATCAACCAGACAAATAGAGAATATATGAAAATGGCCAAAAGTGTAGAAATGAATTGGTTTATATAAGTCTGGGTCTAAATTCCCTATTAACTTGTTTTCTAGGCTTTCACGAAACCCTTTAAAAATTGGATCTACTACAAAATCTTTAAAGGAATTTGTGTTAATAAAATTAGAAGATTGATATGGAACAACGCATGCTCCAATGAAAAGGGCTTTTGACTCCATAGAAAAAAGAAGAAGTTTGAAGAATACTTAGGGGTAATAAAAAATCAGAATTGATTATTAAGCTTCATTGATTACAAATTTACACAGCTGAAAATCAATATCTTATATAATGATTATTATTAATACAGCTCCAAGATATAAAAAAATCGAATACTGTAAATGTAATGTAACCTAAAATATAATCCTATTCATTAATCTGGAACATACTCTTGATGTAAGATTCATTTTCCAAATTCTTGACAGAAAGAGTACTTAATAAAATTTCCTCTTTCACTTAGTTTCTTATCAGTATTGATATGAATAATTGCTTCGGTTTTAAAAGCATTAACCTGCCCTCCTGTCTTAAGATTTGAAAATTCGTTGGGTTCCACAATATAACCATAAACTGGATTCTCGTTTTCGGTTTGAGGATTTCCTGAAGTTCGAGAGTAGCTCTTGCGCATAGTGTAGCCCTTACCAATAAGATCTGTCGCCCATTTAGTGGTATCGGGACAAGATGAATTATGAAAGATCTTGGTGTTCAAATTTGCAAGAAGAGCCTTGGTTTTAGCTTCAGGATTGTCCGACCCCATAACAAAAAAATAGTTGTTCAAAGATTGGGTGATGTAGACGGTTGATACAAGAGAGCTCCTGGCCGTTGTCTGAAACAGTGAATCTGTTTGAGGATTGACAAAAAACTGGCTTTCATCTGCCCATAAAAACACAGGCCTTGGATTCTCTTCTTCAAGCACATTCCTTCTTTCCAGGCTTCTTTGGAATATATACTTCATCGCGGCTTGCCCGATTATCCCGGCAAGACCAAAAGTCTTTATATCAAAAGCGAGCACAATGATTTTGCCTTCAAGAAAAGTCCTTTCGGGCGCCATACTTTCTTTGCCATCCTTACTGAAATGCTGTTTGAGAAGGCCTTTGAGAAAATATTCGATGATTCCGTTGAATGTTTCCTTAATAATTGATTTAGTCCGTTCGCTTATTGAGGGAAACTCCATCAAAAAGTAATTTCTAACCAATTCGAATTCATCTTCCATTTCCTGGTTGTCATTCTTGCATGCTAAATCAAAGAGCTTCACGAAAAAGTTGCGTTTACCCCAATCATCTATTCTCTGACGAGCTAAAACATGTTCTTCCTTTCGAAGTTTTTTTTCTTCATCGGTGCCTGCATAAGGCTCCGTATCATATAGAATTGAAATCAATTCATTCAACTCATCGAATTCGCTGTCTTTGATGGTACTATGAACCAGTTTGTAAAGATTGGGAATGGATGCTTCTACACTGGCAAGTTGAAATAATCCAAAACCCCTACTAAAAAGCCTGTTTACTGTACCAGCCCAGAAACCCTCCATATCGGAGCCACCTTTGACACTTCCAGAAGTGAAGTTTCGAGCTATCTGCTGTAACTCCATCACCAAATTGGTCATGTTCATGGTCTCATCGCCACCCAAGGTGATCCGGTTTTCATACCCCAACAGATTAATACCATGGTTTCCGTTTCTTCTAACTATGATCAAATCTTCAGTCCGGTTTGTGAGACGACAATACTCCTCCCATTCGGAGGCCTCGGAAGGTTTCGCGCACAACACAAGACCTCCGAAATCATTTTCCAAGTACTTTTTTGCGATAGTAGCACCTGCACCGCTAGACTTACCACTACCAGTGCTTCCCATAATACTAAGACCGTTAATCGCATCTCTGATAGTCCAGGAATAATTGCCAAATTTAAGAAGCTCCTTATCAAGCTTTTTTTGGAGACGTTTTTGGTTTTCGAGTTTCTGGTTGAATTGTGAAGAGTTCATTGTTTTGGTTTTTGATATTTTAAATAAATGAATTGCGCTTATCTGTGGACAAGATTTTCCCGAGGTCAATCATGAATTGAATCATGGCAGAAAGATTTTATGCTTTTGTCTAAGGATCATCCTTAGACGAGATGTCTGTTGTGTTTTTTGATTTTGCATTTGTTCACAAGCATTTGATGTTCTCATTTCTCTCATGTCTGAGCAAAGCACTTTGAATAATCATCCTGCAACTGGACCGATTTGCGTTTTCAATTGAGAATTCAAATCATCCTTTTTTTGAAGTAGACGCTGCTGCGTTCCAGGTTTTCACCACAGGGTAACAAGCATTTCCAAATTCAGAAGTGCTATTGCCCGCATTATGTAGTGGAAGCTTCAATAACTAAGAACTTTCATCATACTGCGTCATACTTCCTATGTAACGGTTCGAAATCACTTTGCGTTTTTACAAATGATAGTTGTTCATGTCCACATGCGTTCATTTGCGTACCGATCATCCATAATTCTTTCTTCATGTATTCTAAATTGAAGATTTAAACAATGACACGTCATAGATTTGAACCAAAAACGAATGCTAGATCAATCAATCGAATTGTAAGTCATGTAATGCCAAATCAAACCAATGATCAACTCTTAAAAATATGCTGCGGATAATACCAAGCAAATCCGCTGCAGGTGCAGCGCAATATTTCCGTGAATCGCTCTCGGTTCAGGACTATATTTCAGAAAAACAGAATGTTGCAGGTCTATGGCTTGGCAAAGGCGCGGAAATACTGGGTTTGAAAGGCGAAGTGAACAAGGAAGATTTTGAATTATTGCTGCACAATCGAAAACATGGATCGGATGAAAAACTCACACCACGCGACAGTCATAAAAGAAGAGCAGGATATGACTTCACATTCAATGCTCTTAAATCAGTATCGATTGTGTATGCAATAACAGGAGACCAGGAAATCCTAAAAGCTCATCGGGAAAGTGTAGAAATGGCTATGAAGGAGATCGAGAGGCATATGCAAACTCAATCCGGTCAGGGCAAGGATAAAAAATACATCACCACAGGCAACCTGATTGCAGCCTCTTTTGAGCACAACACGGCAAGGCCTGTTGAAACGATTGTTGATGGAAAGATGGAGTTGGTGCCTGATATGCATCTCCACTCCCACGTTTATATTTTGAATGGAACATACTTCGAAAAGCAAAATCGTTTTCAGGCCATTGAATTAGGAACAGTTGTCAAAGAAGCGAATTACTATGAGTCGCTGTATCATTCCTACATGGCAGCCAAACTGCTTGAGGCTGGTTATCGAATTGAAAAATCGGGCAAACGATACGAGATAGCCGGTATTTCAAGAAGCCTTATTGAAAAGTATTCAAGCCGTACCAAAGAGATAGAAGCGATTGCCCATGAGAAAAACAAGCAACGTGAACTTCATGGCAAAAAGCCGTTAAGTGCGGAATATAAATCTCAAATCGGGGCAAAATCACGTCACAGAAAAAACGGAAATCTCAAACCATCAAAACTTCAGATGATCTGGCAGGATCGACTGAGTGATGAAGAGTGGAATGCTATTATGAGTGCCAAAGATGGAACTTCAAAAACAGGAGAAAGAAGTTCAAGCTTCCTTACTTCCATTGATGTTAAAAAAGCCATTGATCTATCTATAGCTCACCATTTGGAAAGGAGGTCGGCTATTTCAGAAAAAAGGGTGCTGGCTAAAGCGATTGAATTTGGATATGGAAAATTCAGTGTGGAGGATGCCCAAAAAGAACTTGCTTCAAGAGAAAATATTATCGGTGCCAAGTTCAATGATAATAAGATCATTACTACAAAAGAAATGCTGTCCTCTGAAGATCTTTTGATCCGGCAAGCAGTGCGTGGAAAAGGTAATTGCAAAAGCCTTTCATCGGGGCATAAAGTCCAAAATCACAGATTGAACAAGGATCAGAAGGAGGCCGTATCACAAATTCTTCATTCGAATGATAAAATCATGATTGTATCTGGCGTAGCTGGTGTCGGTAAAACAACATTGTTTCAAGAGGTCTCCCATGCATTAAATTTAAAAGGCTTAAATATTATAGCCTGTGCACCTTCTGCAGAAGCAGTGAAGACTTTGCAGGAGAAAGGCTTCAAGGATGCTCAGACAATTGCGGCACTATTGAAAGACAAGAATGCTTCATCAAGGCTGCAAAACCAGACATTACTCGTTGATGAAGCGGGTATGGTTTCCGTTCAACTAATGAATAGTCTGATTGCCCTATCAAAAGATAAAGAAAGCAGGATCATACTGTCAGGTGATACAAGGCAGCACAGCTCGGTGGAGGCAGGAGATGCTTTAAGAATTCTGGAACAACGTTCTGGCATTAAGGTGATAAAGGTGGATGAGATTATGCGCCAGAAATCCAATGAGGACTACCGCAAAGCTATTGTGTATCTATCCAAAGGAGAAACCCTCCAAGGTTTTGACAAACTTGATGAACTGGGCGCCATTAAGGAACTTGATGATAGGGAAATGAGAAATAGCGAGCTGGCTGGTGCCTACGTTTCGTCCATGAAAGAAAATCGCACTGCCCTTCTCATTACACCTACACATGCGGAAGGTAAAGAAGCAACGTTGTCGATCAGGGAAAAACTCAAGGATCATGGCATGATCGGTCTTAAAGACAAGCAGTTCAATATCCTTCAGGATCTATCTCTCACGAAGGCTGAAAAATCACACATCACTAGTTATGCTCCAGGTATGATTGTACAGTTCCATAATAATGTCAAAGGCTTCAAACTGGGAGAGCAATACGAAATCAAAGCAAAAGAGGATCACAGCGTTTTTATTGGAAGAGTAGGAAAGGAACAAATGATACCTCTGCCCTTTGATCAGTCATCCAACTTCCAGGTATATAAAAAGGAAACAATTGATCTGGCCAAAAACGATCTGATCCGGATCACAAAGAATTCTACATCAATCGAAGGAACCAGGCTTTATAACGGCCAGGTATTAAACATCAAATCCTTTGATCAACAAGGAAACATGGCACTTTCAAATGGAAGTAAACTTGCTAACGATCATGGAAACTTTGCTGTTGGGTATTATTCAACATCAATGGGATCGCAAGGTAAGACGGCGCAGGATGTTTTTATTTCGCAAAGTGCTATTTCACATCCGGCTTCATCAGATAAACAGTTCTATGTATCAGCGTCCAGAGGGTCAGAGCGCATTTTCATATATACAGACAATAAAGAAGAACTGCGTGATGCCGTGCTTCAATCGGACAACAGATTGAGCGCGAAAGAAGTGAGCCAGATGCAGGAGAAAGAACATATGAAGCTCTTGCATGAAAAAATGGTCGTATCGATGTATCAGAAGAATTTGAATAAACATTTGGAAAATGAAGAAAGGCATTTACAGCGAGGGTTCGATGGGCAACCTATCAAACAGATGGAGCAGCCGCAGCGCGGCGATCACGCAGGATAATATTGATCCTGAGCTGACTAAAGGAAAAATCAATTCCACCTTTTACGAGGTGGAAACAAGGCCTAATGTTTATATCACAAAATTATGCGTGATATTAAGAACAGGAAGGCGGGTCTACATTCCCTACGCACATCAGCCATTAATAGATTTTGTGCCTGAAAGAGACTTGCAGATAATTACCCACCAGATCAAAGTAACAATCCAAGGCAGGAATTTGCATCCTTTAATGGACGCGCTTTTTTGTGATACAGTCCGATGGATCAAGGAAAGCAATGTCAAGATGGACGATCATGGAGAAGATATATTCATCTCCCGCATCACTATTGAAAGTACAATGCTCACTTAAATAATTATGAGAAACCATATGCAAGAAGAATATCTCTATGCCGAGATGTTTATTGATGTTGATCCAATCTTCAGCAGGCTTCTGAATGCACACTTGCAGCGATTTCTGGAACTGTTTGATAACACCTTTAAACAAAATGGCGGTATGCTTATGAGTATGGCGCATATGTTTGAAAGATATGTGGTGGCAAGGAGTGTGTGTGAAGCGAGTGCACGTATAATACAGAATGAAGGATTGTCTCTGACATGGCTCAAAACCCAGACCGAATTCTATTCCTCCAGTGTTTCAAAGCCCATCACGATACTGACAAGAAGTTTTTTCCTTATTCCATCTGATCCAAAAAGTCCCTACACAGAGATTATCCCTAACTAATAAATCTGATCGCAATTCCCTTTGAATATTCAAATCAAATCATATTCTCATAATAAAATTCAAGATTTATGAAAAGCCTTTCTGCCAGCCCTTCCGCTTTCAATGAAAGATCGGGAATGGATGCACAGCTAAACGCATCAAATCATTCGGACTACCAAAGCAAAGATATTTTAAGCCAGGAAGATATTTTAAAGCACAACGCTGCTTTTAAGGATGGTGGCAATGATCCAGCTAAGTATCAGGAAACGGGTAAATACATCACTATGAGTCCAGAAGGGGGGCAGCTAAAAGAATACTTGGAAGTCCAAGGCAAGACCAATCAAGATCTGGATAAGAACAACGAACAAGCACAGGTTCGAAGGAATAAAGCCATTGGTACACCGGAATTAATTGCTACCGACAAAAACCGTCAAATCCGTGAAGCCGTTATCAGGCAAGAAGGGGGAAAGAAAGCCAAAGCCATATATGAACGGTATGATCCGATGCGTAATGGATTTAATGAGCGGTCAAGGAAGGAAAAGGAACCTGATATTGAACCAGAACGGTAGTTCAGCCCCCTCCTCCTTGCACGAGACGGAGGTTTTCTGATTTGGGATGTGGAAGCATCAGGAATTCCCTGATCCATTTGTCAGCTTCAATCATTGACTTAAAGTGACCTTTTTTAATGCCTTAGGCAATATTGTAATAACCCATCATGAAATTCCGGTCCATTATTTTGAATTTAGGGTTCGAACCATCGCATGGCTTTTTCATTCCTGGTTCCCGTAACCGCATCAAATAACTGATAGCCCTGATTAATCAGTTCAACATTTGGCGGTAAAGGCTTGAACCATTGAGAAGCATTCCAGTAGATTTCCTTTTTGAAGATTGATTGCAGGATATAATCAATTACAAAATCATAGTGAACATCATCGCGAATAGAGATAGAAATATTATAGGCCATTTCCATCACCATATTGCGCATGGTTTCATCGATCAGCCTGTCGGTTTTGTATCCCAAGACCACACGTGAGAATTCGGGGTCGTGCTCATCAAAGAATTCAGTAATGAGCTTAATCACATAATGAATATCGCAATTAAGTGTTTTTTCCATGCCTTTCCAGACAATAAACATGGCTGACCAGTTTCGTCGGAATACTTCTTCACTCGTTAACATATCAATTTCTCTCTGCGTCTTGTGTGTCGGGGGTGGCATCGGGATGATGCCAAATTGAACGCGGCCATGAAAGTTGATAACCAAGTTTCTCCATTAAAGGTCCGTCAAAACCTTCGGCTGCTGGTTTCGGTAATTTGCGAGAAATCTCTAACAACAATGGATATAGCATCACCCATCACCTTTCATGGCCTGCTTGCGGGCAAGGAGTTTATGGTGCTTTTCTGTCAATGCACGAAGTTTGTTTATGAACTGTGTTTTATCCGCAGGCCAGCCGCCCCAGTCTTGGTATTCCTCCAAAGCCTCCACCAGCTCCGCGTTTATGTCGGCTAGGTCTGCTCTGATATATTTTGTTTCTTCGTTCGTAGACCGACTTTCTTCGTCTGCCCAATCTCCGTAATTTTGGCCTTTTTCTGGGTTGGACTGTCCGTAATAACAGGACGCCCATATTTCTTTAGGCATATTCATGTGTTTCTCCAATTCACTCATCTGTTTTCCTTTATGTTGATACATCACAGAGTTTACAATGGTTAGTTTATTAGAAAAGGGTCAATTGTGCGGAATCCCGCAAATATTCCTGCCACGGCTGTTTTTTGGCTTCTTCATTCAACCAAGCTTCAATCAAATGATCGATCGATTGATCCATTTCAAGAGGAATACCACCGAAAATGAACCTTGATATAAATCCGGTCTCACTGATCGGAATTGGCTTGCCATCGTTTGATTGAACGGTTAGATGCGCAATGGGGCTTCCCATGTTTCTTTTGTAAGCAATCGACCAATCAGGGCAATACCTGATATTGAGTTCCCTGCCCCGCCAGTTGATTGTGTATTCCTGATATTCATTCATTAAAACTCCATGCAACTTTAGAAGTAGGTCAAGCCCTGATGAATAATTATACCAGGACTTGACCATGTTTATCTATTCCTCATCAGTTTGAGGTTTGAAGGCGACCAGCTCGATCCGGCCATTGATGGGAAATGGCATTGCATCAAGGAAAAATGTTAGACCTGACTCCTTGCTATTATGGTTAAACCCCACGCCCAGTTTTGACCCGATTCTATAACCTTCATGACCATCAGGCACTTTTGTAAACACATGAAAATCCGGTTTTTTCTTTGGTGATTTCTTACTCATGTTTTTCTCCTTTGTTTGGGTTGAATAATCAATGAAGCAAACAAAGCCCAGACGGTACATTTCGGAATTGCAATCCTCCGCAGCGGTTAAAATTTGTTTTTTTCGCGCGAGGAATGAAACGAATTTTCAGGGGAAATTTTCATCCGCGAAGTCCCTAAGGAAAGGGCGCAGCCCGCAGGGGTTGCAAAGCCGAACCGCTCTGGGCATATTGCGGCATCTCTAATTATTCAAAACCATGACAAAGAGTAACGAGGATGATTAAACCAATCGGCCGGTCTTATCGTGTGTTTAAATAAGCTGATGTGTGATTTTACGAAATAGAAGTGGCCAATATGTGCGAAGGTGTTCCGTGCAAGGATTGCAGGTATTTATTAACGTCCTTGTGCGGTGCATAAGTCCGGTTCATAGGCTGAATCTTGGTGCCGAACGCTTCGATGAATTTAGATGTGAATTTCATGCCGGTTTTGTCGTTATCCAGCCAGGTCTTGATGCTTGTGAACTGATTCTCCTGAAGATATTCACATGTTCTGGAAAAGGATGAAGTGGAATGCATGATGATTGTATCGCATTCAAATGATGTTTCGTTTTGAAGCACCAAGGCTGAAAGAAAATCTAGCATGCCTTCGAACACATGAATGGTTTCTGAATCCCCTGCCCCTTTGATAATACTGATGTCACGTTTTATCAAGGCTGATTTGAATGAATGTGTATCACTTACGCTTCTGATTTCCCAGCCTTTTGAACGGTTTGTCATACCGAATGCGAAATACGGTTTGTTATCAAGGCGCGGTTTCTTGAGGTTCTGGTATTGGATGGTGCTCAGATACTTCTGCGCCAAGTGAACCGGAATGAACCGTTCTTTTTCCAGATAATCGAGTATACGTTTTGAAGTGAGCTTCATCGCTTTGACAAACACCAATTGTTTTTCTTCCTCTACGAGGTGGGTATTATCAAAAGAACCTTGCTGACTAAAAGAAAAAGATTTTTGCAACAATCTGTCTTGTGATACAAGTAGGTCCCCTCCTTCTATTTGTGACAGCCAGGATAGGGCATCTGCTACCCGAGCGGATTTACCATTTGTTTTGAGATACAGTATTGCAAAATCGACCACATTACCCCCCTCGCCCATGGAGAAGTCAAAAAATGCATTAAGCTGGATATTCAAATTGAAAGAAGGATTTTCCTCGGCATGAAATGGACTTAGATATTTCAGCTCAATTCCGCCGCGCTCTTTCTTCAATGGTGTCTGACCCAAAAAGGACATTATATCAATGAGTTTGATTCGCTTCGCTTGTTGGATATTCATGGGCAATCCTTTCTGGATAAATCCAGAGCATATTTATTTATTTTTTAGTCCGTAAATTAAGTTCTTGCAATTAGGTAGTTTTCATATCCGGAAATTCATACCCAAGGTTTTCAGCAATTCGCATCAATCTTATATTTATGTCATCATCAATTTGATCTTTTAATAAATAATTGTACTTAGTGTCTGCCATATACGTCAGAGCACAGTTTCTATGGCTTTGCGATTTGTTTTCACGAGTTCTTTCCTTGTAGAAGTGTCGGATTGCACCAAAATTTAGATACACCTGTATTCCTGTATAATAACCAATACGATCCTTCGTCCGTGACCAAACTAGATACCCTTCAGCCTGGGCATCGGCAAGGTACCGATGCACTTGCCGTGCACAGCGGTTCACGTTCCTTCCTATTGTACCTACAGTTGTTTTGATGGAAGTCCCATTCCCCGCCCATCCAGTAAGCAAAGCAATCATGATTTTACTGCCAGGCATAAGGCGCGGATTGGCAATGAAGGATTGTTTCAATGGTTGAATGAATGCGCCTTTATCCTCAGGCACTCTTATTTGCTTGCGAAGCGGCATGCCATCTTCAAAAATCCCCTCTTCCATATACGGCATGAAGCGCATCAGAACGTTAGCGGATGAAAGGGATTTCAACCCCCCTCTTCCATGATTGGCGAATAATGATCGTTTTCTCATCAATATTTACATACGCCCTGCCCTTAAATTTTCATCAAAAAAACGGCAATAAAATTCCAGTGCGCAAATCATGAATTTGCTTGCGCATGATCAATATTTATTGCTACAGTAGGAGCTGCAAATATTTACTCATCACTCCTTCAGAATACCGTGGACTGCAATCCACGGTTTTTGCTTTTTCGGACTATAGCGGATTAATTATTGGGAGCAGGGGGCATCCTCCTTTTTCGTTGTGGTTGTTAAAAGAAACTCAGTAAGTGAGTGAGATCGCCACGATTCGGCAACCGATACACCAATACATAGCACAATCGTACAGGTAATACAATACGATACACCCAGTACAGTAATTGTACACCCTGAGACAGTGCAAGACAATACATCCTTAACATCTTGAAATAAAATGGAAAACTTAAGAATGATACAACATAACACACTGTTTCATCTGTCTGTACTGTACTGTGCTCCATATCATACACCTGATACACTATCATACATTTAGTGTCATTGAACCAGTTTGCTTATTGTGATGATTTTGGTAAGGATACTTGCACATGAACCAAAATCCAGTATAATACAGTGCAAGTCACCTTTCTGAGAGTGTATCATTGGACAGGATCAAACATATGAACTATGTATCAATATCACAAGCGGCCAGGATGGTCGGAGTGAAAAGCAGGTCAACTATGTACCGGCATTTGAAAACCAAAAATATCTCGATAAGCAAAGACGACAATGGACAGCCTCGTATAGAGCTATCTGAACTCATTCGAGTCTATGGAGACAAAGTTAAAATGCCGGAGGAGGGGGCTAAAAATCTAATAAAGGCACCCTCAACAAAGATGATACAGGATAAGACAGGTGAGCAGTCCCGCATTGAACTAGAAGTTTTACGTGAACGTGTCATGCACCTTCAGGCCGCAAAAGACACAAGTGAAGCGGAACGACGCAAAGAACGGGAACTACTTACGGATCAAATTGACCACCTGCGCAAGGCGCTTGAAGAAGAGCAGGGGCAGATCAAGAGGCTCATTCCATTAATTACAGACCAGAGCGGGTCACAGAAGCAAAAAGAAGAGGAAAGGGAAGGGCGCTTCAAGGAAATGGAACGAATAATTCATGACCTCAAGGAAAGCAATGAACGCTTCACAGCCATGGAAGCAGAGAGGCGCAAGCGAATAGAAGAAAAACGTAAAGCGGCTCAAGAGGCACAAGCCGTGAATAATAAAAAGTCTTTTTGGCCAAAATTCTTTGGGTAGATAAAAAATACTTTCCTTACGAAATTCACCAAAATTGGTGAAGCTGGACAGGGTAGAAATCTGTAATTTCATCATTTAATAAGCGTGAACCAACTTTTTCGATTGTCAAAAGTATTGTCATTCAGAATACTTATAGAAAATGGTTATGAAATATTCGCTTATTCTTACTTTTCTTCTTGGATATATAGTTATCAACGCTCAGAATTTTGAGAATGTAGATATGATATCACCTGAGGCATCTTCATTAGGTAAATTAATTGATACAGAAATCAGCTATGCCACAGGAATTCCCAATATCTCTGTGCCTGTTTATCTAATTGAACACGGACCTATTTCTATTCCAATACAGTTAAATTATTACGCTGGAGGCATAAAAGTAACTGATGTTTCTAATTGGATCGGACTTGGATGGACACTTTCAGCCGATATGATGGTGACCCGTGTTATAAAAGGTATTCCTGATGAAAGTGACAACGGCTATTTTAATACAGGTCATCAATTGTCATGGTGTCCAACTCAAACAGCATTAGATCTTTCTTTTCCAATGCATCCTTGCATTCTGTATCACCTTGTTAATGACCTAAAAGACGGTGAACCAGATCTTCTTAGCTATAGTTTCCCAGGGTACAGCGGCAAATTTTATATTGGAATTGGTGAAAATGATAGTCTGGAAGTTCGCAAGGTTGATGAGAATGATTTGAAAATTGAATTTGAATATTACCCAGATACTACGGCTGGAAATAGATTACTGTCGTTCATTATTAAAACACCGGACGGTTTAAAATTCACTTTTGGTAAATCTGGTAATCAAGTAGCCATTGACAAAACACATATTGATAATGCAGGAGACTTTAATGAAAATTGGAGAATAGTGGATATTTCAACCTATGATGATAATTACAAAATCAATTTTGATTATGAGTCTAATGACTACGAGTTTTATACGCCTATAAGGAATTATTATCAGCGATACGAGGTTCTTGGTGGAAGTCAGATAGTAAACTCGAGCTTCAACGGTGGGTTTAATAAAATTGTATATGGTAAAAGATTATCTAAAATAAGTTATGACAATGTAGAGCTTCATTTTGTGGCAAATGACGTAAGGGATGACGTTAGTAATGATAATAAAATGTTGAATGAGATTATTCTTGAAAGAGGGGAATTTTGTAAAAAGTGGGTTTTGAATCATGACTATTATAATAGCAATTCCATGGCTCCCTCTATGTTCAAAAAGCGGCTTAGGTTAACCCAATTTCAAGAAAAGGTATGTGAAGAAGCAGACTCTACAGGAAATATAATTAATCCTTTCAAATTTGAATATAATGGCAATTTCTTACCAGATCTTGATTCAAAGGATTTGGATCATTGGGGGTTTTATAACGCTGCTAATAACCCTAGTAATATTCTCAATATCCCGCTTGATTCATTTACATTTCCAATAACCGGCAATACTATTGTCATAGGAGGTGCAAACAGAGAAACAAATCCTGTGACAGTTGATACAGGCATGCTTGTAAAAATAGTATTACCTACAAACGGTAGCATTACTTATGAATATGAGCCGAATGTATACTATAATACTTCAACCTTTTCGGACATGGTATGCGGAGGTCTCAGAATCAAAAGGCTTATTAAGTATGATGGGCTAAACGAAGAGAAGAATATCATTAAATCATACACATATGTTGAAAATAGTAATTCAAGCGGTGTTTTATTTAACTCAAATGGCAATCCATCCAGTATGCCGCTATACACGAGGTCTTTTGGGTTGCAAATGGGGAGTAATCCCTGTAGTTATCCTTGTCCATTTACGGGAATAACACCTGGATCTTGTGGAACAGCGACAATATTTGTGGGTGAGGAAGAATCGATAAGGTCGCTAACCTCATTTAACGGCAGTCCTATATATTATAAAAGAGTTATTGAAGCTAACGCAGACAGTAGTAGGTCAATATATGAATATGACACTCCTGACCTGCCACCCATGAGTCCTATTTTCACTTTCCCTCAAGCTCCCGATCAAATTTCGTTAAAAGCTGGTCTTCTAAAAAAAGAAATAGAGTTTGAATACACAAGTTCAAGTAATAAATTGGAAACACAGAAAAGTAATACTTTTCATTATACGAGAAGCCCGGAATATTTTCTTAAAACAAGATATTATATATTGTCCTTTCCTGGAGATTCCGGATGCGATGGTCTTGATTTTGAATGGACAATTTATCCTATTTATAGCGGACATACGAATCTTGTAAGAGTAATAAATATTCTTCAAGGAGTTAGTGATACAACTCATTTTATGTATGACACTATTAATCACCTAATGCCGGTGTCAACTCAAATTACCAACTCAGATGGAAGAGTTTTCAGAAAGGAATTTGTCTATTCGTTTGATTATCCGGATTCAGATATCAGGAATGAACTGATTCAAAAAAATATTATTTCTCCTCCATTTCTAACGAAGCAAATTGTTGACAGTCTGCAGGTTGATGGGGAAGAAATGGAATTCGAATTCTTTAATATTTCAACTGGAGGTTTGTCTGGCACCTCCGCAGGTAGTGTAATAAGACCATATAAATCTTATCGATATGAAAAAACCTTTGATCTGAACGGAAATTTAATTGGACCAGGCAAATCACTTCAATACACTTTACCAGAATATGATGGAAATGGTAATGTCGCATCATTTTTAAAGAATGGATGGGCAAATAAGAATTTTACGTGGAATTCTGATCATACATTGCAATCGTCCGATTTCGAAGGCCATACCAAAACCTTCGATTATTTCCCTTCTTCCGGCATGCTTCAAAAAAGCACGGATGTAGATGGTCAAGTAGTTAGTTATTCTTTTGATCCATTAATGCGTCTCGATTCAATAGTTGCCCGCAACGGTAATGTTATTAACAGCTTCAATTATAGTTACCATTCGATAGCCAATCCTTACAATTATATAAGAACAATAACTTCTTATACCCCTGTTACTGGAAGCGACCTAGAAGAAATTGAAAGTTTCAATTACTTCGATGGTCTTTATAGACAAATTCAATCAGTGAATACGAAAGCTAGTCCTTCATTAAATGATGTAGCATTGTCCTTTGAGTATGATAGTTTGGGAAGAATCTTAAAAGAATTCAGACCCCAGCAAACAGCAAATAATTCAGGAGAATATACTGGTCCTTCTGGAGATTTTACATTTATGGTTTACGAACCAAACCCTCTGAACAGGATAGAAACAGTAACACCACCGTCTTGGTATGCCTCATCTTATCAGTATAATAGAAACACTACATCCTTAACTGATCCAGAAGGAACAATATTTCCGACTTCATCCCTGAGGTTGAAAAGTATCATTGATCCAGATGGGAATATTTTGGAGATTTACACTGACAAAACTGGAAGAGAAGTTCTTAAAAGAACACTTGGTGTAATTGATACCGCAGATACTTGGACAATCTATGATAACAAAAGTCGGCTGAAACGTATTTATCCGCCAGGTACCAATATCGAAACACAAAATCTTATATATAAATTTCTTTACGATAGTGATGATAATCTGATTTATAAAAAAGTACCGGATGCTTTAGCTGACGAGCTTAGATACGATATTCGAAATCTTCAGACAGCAAGTCGTAACGTTGTCTTAGAAAACAAAAATCAATGGCTTGTTACTCATTATGATGTTTTTGGTCGCCCAATAAAACGAGGTTATCATAATAGTGCAGGGGAGCCTGATGACCCAACCGCTCCCACAATTGATACCTTATTGGAAGAATATTTTTATGATGGATATAATGGAAGTACTACTAACTCAAGCCCAATTTATATTGGCAAATTAAAGAAGCAAAGAATAAAAATGCTTGATGATAATGAAATCAATACCACTTGGTCTGAAACTGAATATTTTTATGATACCTATGGAAGACTGTCATCCGAGGCAGGGATCAATCATCTTGGATTTAATGAAACTAAAATGTATTCTTTTGACTTTGATGACAATGTGACACTCGATATTCACAATATTTCAGGAACTTCCGGAATAAATCATGCACTAAAGCATACCTATGATCATCAAGGAAGATTGAAGTCAGATATTATCAATATTAATAGCCAAGGTGAAGTAACAACGAGTGTATATAATTATAATTACAGGGACGAGTTGATTGAGCAGAATGTGGGGAGGTTTGCTACAACTGGTGAGCATCAATATTTACAAAGTCTGGACTTTACTTACAATCCTCAAGGTTGGCTAACAGGTATGAATGATCTTTTATATGAAGAAATACCTGTTGGTCCTGACCCCTGCGAAGAAGGTTCAGAAGAATTAATGGCTGATCTACTTAATATGACGAGTACAGATGATCAGGATCTATTCGCGTTCGCCATCAATTATGATCAAACAGTATCTGGTAGTGGCGTTTCACAAAATAAAAATGGAAATATTACTACACTTAGATGGTGGCACAGAGGTAATTATACACAGACCTATAGTTATGATTATGATTTTCTTAATAGGATATCAAAAGCTGTACACGGGGAAATTATTGTGAATGATTACACAAAATTGAATCGTTATTATGAGGATTTTGATTATGACAAACGTGGAAATATTCTTCACCTTAATAGGAAGGGGATGTCAAATCTAGGAATGGAATGTTATACTCCTGGAACAATTGATAGTTTGACTTTTACTTATGCGGACAGTTCGAATAGGCTTTCGCAGATAGAAGATTTAGCTCCTTGTCCAGAAATTATCACACTGCCACCAGTTATTGATCGCGATATGGTGTATGCTGCGAATGAAATTCGCGTTTTGAATACAGAAGTATCTTGCGATGTGGATGTTTTACTAATAGTAGATGAAAGGGTAAACATAATTGATTCCCTTAAAGTACTTAACTTATGTGACAGCACACCTTATGTAGAAGTTAAAGAAGGTCCTTGCCCGGCAAGTAAATTCACTGAAGGCTTCAACCATCAATCACCAGATGGAGAGTATGGCTATGATGATGCTGGTAATATGATTTATGATCCCAACAAAAATCTAACATTTCATTATAATCATCTCAATTTACCGTTTCGGATTGTTGGCAATGAAGATGATGAGGTTCGTTTTTTTTATGGTTCTGATGGGAGCTTATTGAGAAAAGAATATATTAAACATGATTCTTTATATTGGAAAATAGACTACATCAGGGGAAAAGAATATCGAAACGATTCTTTGGAAACGGTTTACCACACAGTAGGTCGTGTAGTAAAGGATAGCACTGGATGGTCTTACGAATATTGGCTGAAGGATCACCTTGGCAATGTTCGAGTAACTTTTGCTGACAACAATGATGATGGAGTAGTATTTGGTACTGAGCGCCGCACCAGGAATGATTATTATAGTTTTGGTTTAGAGCACAATGGTATTTGGGAGGAATCAGAACAATATTTTCCTAAGAATAGGTTTGGGTATAATGGTAAGGAAATGACAGAGGAGATGAATCTCGGCATGTATGATTATGGAGCTAGGCAATTTGATCCAGTGATTGGTCGCTTTATTACCATTGACCGATTTTCCCACGAATATTCATTTCAATCTCCATATGCCTATGGCGCTAATAATCCCATAAAATTTATTGATGTTAATGGAGATAGCATTTGGATTGATTATAAGGGGACAGATTATTTATACCAAGGAGGAGCTTTATACCAAGGAGGAAAGGCATTTAAGGGAAAAGTCAAAGGTTTTTTGAAACAAGCCATTGCTGCTTTGAGTAAAATGGGAGGAACATCAGAAGGGGCTTCCATGATTGCAGAATTGGAAAAATCTACAAATAATTTTCAAATTGTAAATTCCTCAAATAATCCTAAGAAAGTAAATGAATTTGTACCTGATAATCTTAATGCAGCATATAATAATCAATTGCAAACAGATCCTCTCGCAACAGATAAAACTAGAGCAATGGCTGGGGGATCAGGTGGAACTATCTATTGGAATCCATCAGGAGATGAAATTATAACAACAAAAGGTATACTCCGAAATAGCACTTCTGACTTAGCGCATGAAATGTTTCATGGCTTGGACTCAAATAGAGGCTTACTTGATAGACGGTTACATCTTGGCGTGGAAAGAAGTGAATGGCAGGCCACTTACCGAGAAAATATGCTTAGGGATCAATTGAAAGCTCCCTTAAGGACATATTATCTAAAGTCAACAGATCCATCAGGTAATATATTAGGAGGAACGGGACCTAGAATGATTACTCCTGCTTCGTTGCCTATTTTACCATCCTGGTATAAACCATAATTCAATTATCATGAAATTCAAACATGCAATTTTACTGAGTAGCCTTTTTCTTATTGCTTGTTCTACTCATCGAAGAGTTAGTTTTCGAGTTGGAAATTCATCTTCCATTTACAAGATTGATATTCCTAAGGGATTTACATTTCAGGGTATAGCAGGAGATCATGAATTTGAAAAACGTTACTGGTATTCTGATTCTTCTGTTATTTATATAACCACCTTTAGCAATACAATAAATTATGATGAAATTCGAAAGCAAGGGAAGTATTATGAAAAATTTGATGCAGTTCATTCTAAAGACACAATAAATTTAGAAGGAAAAGATGGTAAAGGTCTTTATTGGATGGATAGGACCATTAAGTCTGTTACTTTTGGATATTCTAGAGTTCCTGCAGATCGAAAATATCAATTTGATCTTGCAATCGAATCCATTAAATAATTCAAGAGTTCAATTTTCAAAAAGTACTTATAAATAATTGATAAATCAAGCTATTATTCTATGATCTAGATGGTTTAAAAGTTTTTATAAGGTATATCAATAGGTTAGGTAAATTGATTGACAATATTGAATTTATATGTTACATAACTCCAATTCAATATTAAGAAATCAGGAGCGACATGAATGCCAAATCTGGAGAAGACGGGTTTAAACTGGGATAATACCAGTAAAGGTGTCTTAAAATATTTATTCAAGTTTAAAAGTAAAGACTCGAATGTACTTGAGCGTTACATTTCAAGTTCTGACAGGTTCAATTCTAATGAAATTGCCTTGGACATTGTAGTGTCTAGTTTTTGGGATCAAGATGATATTGATGTTTTTGTAGATATCAGAGATAAATTCGAAATGCTCAGAATTGAGATGGCAAGATCACATATCCAAGTTGATAGTAATAAACCAACTAAACTTTCTGCAAAATTATTCTGTAAAATGATTTTGGAATGCAATCTAAAAGATAGGGGACTAGTTGAAACTACATTGAACTCCATTGAAAAAAACAAATGGAACGTTGTATCAACTATTAAAGATATAAGAAAAATCACTGGAATAACTCCTATCCATCCAAACGAATTAATGAAACCGTAGTAGAAATAAGGAGGAATTTATAACTAAAAGCGTACTTGTAAAAATGACATTTAGCTTGGATTGTAGGTCTTTAGCATTTGTCGGTAGTATCTAAGTTTTGCTGCCATAATATTACGTTGATAATCATTTAAAGCTTCTAGTTGTTCTTGTTTTATTTTAATTTCACGTGGTGACATTTTTTTGTGACCAAAATAATTCTCTGGATCAAAGTTCTTTAACTGGAACCTTTGATCACGAAGAAAATTTATTGCGTCATTTATATGTATCTTAAGATCCCCTTCATAAAATCTTTTATTTGGTTTTGATAAATCATCTAGTTCTTCCAAATAAATATTTCGAAGTTTAAGAAGTTCATTTTTAGTTTCTTTAGTTGATTCTTCAATAAATAATATATCAGGTACGAGGTTACCATTTAGTTGATTATATGAATAATACTCTGAAAATAAGTGAGATTCGCTAAGTCCATAATTGTATGGTCTCATTGGAATCAAGGAAATTGCAAATTTAGATTTATTCTTCAATTGCTTATCAAAAAGGCATCGACACATATGCTCAAATGCAGTAATTGGCATCTGGATAATGGCTAAAGTAATACCTGTTATAATTCCGCTGGATAGTTGATTTGTCGCATTTCCCAGGGGAAGTGCAATTATTCTTCTGTAATCAATAGGGGCTGAGCTACGCAATCTCTCTTCTATTGCAATAAATAATTTACGGTGGGCGTCAGCATAAAGTTCCAAATGTTCACCTGTAGCATACTTATCTCCATAACTATGATATTGATGTATCCAAAGGAATTCTTTAACCTTTTCTATATATGGTTTTAAGGCAATTTGATATCGATCTGCAAAGCTGATCTCCGTTGTTTGGCCACTTTGAACATGATAATGTTTAGCATCCTCTTCATTGATAAACACTTTTTTCCTGTCCAATAAAACCAACTTGCGAATTGGATTACGAACCATAGGTCTAATATCAATGCCATCAATCAATGGAGGGTCGAGTTTCCATTTAGTTATATTAAAATTTTCCCATTTTAATTCGAAGGCGAAACATAGCGTTCTGATCAAGTTAATTTTAAGATCTGACATTGAATCTGGGATTGATTCCTTATTCTCATCTTTTAAGAAGATCTTCATTAAATCATCAAAAGCCGATTGCTTATTACGTCCTAGTTTATCGGATGAATATTCTTCCATCGTTACAAAGAGGGAATGAATCTGTTCATTCCTCAACCCTTTTTTTTCAAGTTGGTTGATTACCTCGTTACCAATTGTTCCAGGCAAGTACTTATATCTTGGTTTGTGCGATCTTTTTGCCTCTTCCCTTGGGGCTAAATCCTCATTTGAAGTCACTTCTGTGTTCATATTATGAAGGTTTTTGAAAAAATTTACATTAATTCTAACAATACTGATATTTAGTGGAATACATATTAAAATTAGATAAGCTCAAATTTTTGTACTGTCAATTATGATTATTCAAGAATTTTCTGCTAAGAAAACCCAAAATTCTGAGATTAAAGATGTGTTTTTAACTGAAAAACCACTAAAAGTTGCGTTTTTAATAACAACTTATTTCGCATAAAACTCTGATATACAAGGCATTATATTTTAAAATACTTTTGGTTAGACAATTAATGATAACAGTCTCAACTTGAAGCAATGAAGAATATATTAATGCAGGCTTGGTTACTCATTACCAGCCCTAAATCCCAAAATCCAGATCTCCAACCACCACAGTTTATTGAATACCGCCTCTCTGACCTAATGCCCATGAAAGAGGTGGAGGAAGGGGCTAATCACCTCAAACATGAGGTAGGTCAGCAAGCTTCCAGAGCAGCACAGCATGCATTAAGAGGAGAAACTTACTATCAAGGACAGTCTGGTTTCAAAGCACTTGCAGATTCAACCATAAATGCTGTTCCTGCACACTTCAATAAAGGAAAAAAGCGGCTCGACAATCTTCACAAACATAAATCACATGAGATTGAGAGTTTCAAAATGCAAGAACGTGTAGGACATTATGATGTCCAACTTGCCCCTGAAAAGAACGAGAAACTAAAGCCACATGAGCAACAGATTGTGCATTCAAAGGATAAACAAAATTCCTTGAATGATCAGATAGCCAAAAAAAAACACGCAATCCTGGACTATGAAGTGCGAAAAAATGGAGGATGTCCGATCACCAGAACTTCAAGATTTCAAAAGCCAGAAATATATGCGTCAACATCAGTTATTTTATCGGCTTCAGATGTCGCATTTATGTACAATGCAATACAACATCATGCTGATTCTAGTAATGTCCTTGCCCTTATGTCGTGTTTATTCTTATGTGCTGGTGTTGCAATCAATAGTGATTGGGCTGGTAGGGCACTAGATAGTGGCAAACAAAAGCTGATTAAATTTGCTCTAGCTTCAGCATCTCTCTTCACATTGTTCCAGGTAGCATTAAGGCTTGAAGTTTCCAGTAATATTATGTTTATCACTCCAATCCTTATCATGGTTGCTGCAATATACATTGCATATTGCCACGCCAAGGACATGCCCTATTTCAATCTTGTTGAACAATTGGCAAAGTCTGAAGTCGAATTATCGAATGAAAAGAACAAAGAGAATTCAGCCAAAATCGCCATTCAAACTATTAAGGACACATATGAAGCCACCGCCAAAGAAAAGGCAAAATCTGACCTTAAGACGCTCGAACAGGAAAAGCTTAGTTTTGAGGTTTTTCAATGTGACCTCGAATCTGAGCATGAACTGCATATACAAAAACTCAAATCAATATATGAAGAGGGAGTCATAGCTTACTCAAGGTCATATGCATCAGCAAGTGCCTGCCGCACGAAGGAAAATGGTCAGGACAAACATACCCAGGAAAATGGAAGAAGAACTGGGTTTCGATCGCTGCTAATAGGGTTTTCAATCGGTCTAACAAGTCTTTTTACAGCATGTAATGACACCCCTGCGAATACCTGTTCAGTCGGAATAGTCATTGACACGACTGATACCACAAGTCAACTAGAACCAGATGCATTGGTGAAGTACTATCAGACTTTAACCGAACTTGATGTTCAGAATCTAGGTAATATAGATGCAAGTGTGTTAATCACAACGGTTGACGATACACATTTAACAGGCATGAATTATATTCATTATCCCGCACCAGCTTCTTACTTTCTCAGAGTTGAAGAAAAAGAAAAACAGAGAGTGAGGCAGCACCTTGATTCAATCCGCAATATCGTCTCTCGCATTTCGAAAGGCATTACTCCTAAGTCACGTTCTTACATCGCTGAATCAATCTGCAACCTGGCCGAAGCAGTTTCCAATACTGGTGCAACTACCAAACATGTCATAATCTTTTCTGATTTGTTAGTCAATACATCAGGATTAAATGTTTACAAGGTGTCATCTTTATCAAAATCCCATAAGGTAAAAGATAAGGTTGTAGCGTACCTCAACAATGCATGCAGCCTTGATCTTTCTGGAATACACGTGACCATCGTGCATAAACCTGATCCGGCAGGAACAGAGAGATATCGGTTTGTACAGGATTGTTTTCGCGAATGGTTTACCAGCCATGGAGCAGCTTCTTTGAAGTTCATTGCTAATCTATAAAATCATTTCACATGATAACAGTCGTAATGTGGCTTGTAATAGCGATTATAGGAATCTTTTTATTGAGATTTCTTGGAGGGCTTCTAGCGAAAGCATTCACGCGGTTTATTAAATCCCTGGCAGATGTAATGATTGTATTAGCCCTCGCGTGTACTGCCTGGTATTTGGTTTCTCCTGATTCCATTAAAAATGCTGCCAGCTCATTTTGGGGGAGGATCAAGGGTGAAAATAAGCCAAAAACTGAATTAACATTCAACCCTTTTTAAATACCATATATCAAATGAATCCAACTGGTATAAATGTCCGTCAGTCTAAATTCGAAGGGCGACTTTATGGTTACATCACCCTACACGGCAGAAACCTAGGCACAATCCTTTATATAGGCCACCAAGTGATACATAGCCTGGCTATTCCAATTACTTTACCACTACGCCAAAGATTGGGACGCCAATCATATACATTGTTTCAAATAATACTGTCGATTATTTTGATGAAATTAATCGTTGGCATCGATTTTAAAGGATATATCCAGGCTAGCAAAACAAGTGATGATTGGCTAACCATTTTTGTCACAAGAATAGAAATTCTTTGGAACGGATTCGCGAATATCCCTTCACTCAATCTATCTGGTGTTTACAATCTACCTTTATTTTTCTTAATGATCATTGTGATCAGCAAATATGTCTTGTTGATCAGAAGGGACTTCTTTGTTCCCAAAACTGATCGTCCAAAGAAATACGATAGAGGCCGTTCTCTTCTGTTCCATAAATTATTTACAAGAAAGGAAGTTATAACCGGTCCTGAAGCATTTAATCTTGGGTCCAAACCCAGACCAAAGTTTCTTGAAACGATAGAATCCTTACAAGTGCTTGGTATTAAATCTACTTGGAACACTCTCAGGAATGAAAGGGATTGGTCTATTCATGAGAATGCTCAGCTCTGTATCCTGGACCCGATTGCTGTCGGGCTATTCTTTCTACTGTTGAGTTCTATCGAACCGGTGTTGGGCTTCTTTGGATTGGCAGGAGCGGTATCTCTATACCTAGTTGAAAGGACATTTTACTTGCAAAGGGAAGCTGATGAAGAAGGGTGGTCAGGAACCAATAATAAGCGCTAGAAAAATCACATTTAATTAACGTTGCTAACTAAAAGAAAAAACTACTCAAAATATGAAGCATGCATTCAACACTAGGAATTCGACAGAGTTTGAATTTGGTGGAAAAAGGTTTATTTGTATTTCTGAGGAGGGATTTGAGATGCTCCTTGATGAACTCATAAAATCAAAATCTGAGCAACAAGAGACACCTCTAACGGATTGGATCTCATATGATACTGCGATGAAACGGCTGGGCTATAAAAGCCGTACATCGATGTCAAGGTTCCTGGCATTACCAACCATTAAAACGTGTAAAGTAAGTGGCAAGAAAGTATTGATTTCAGCTAAGAGTATTGAGGAATATCTATCAGTTCGCTCCAAAACTGTGATCTGATGGAACATAAAGAATCTGCAATCACGCAAAATTTTAACAGAGCATACAAACTTGCTTCACTAGATAGGTCCTTGTGTGAGATGATCTATAAATCATTTAAAGACACAGAATCTCCTATTGCAATTGCCTTTAAAGAAGGCATGAACCAAAGTGACAAGGACATGAAAAGAGGTCGGGTTATATCAAAGGATGATGCAGAAAAGATACCTGAAATTGACCTAAACGATCACAATGATCCTGAACCTTTTATTGAATAGCGTTCCTGAGCTAAGCTATTTTTACTACTGCAATCCAAAAACATGTTTGCACTTTTGAAAAGTATCAGTATTTTGTAGGCAACAATATTTAGTTCCTGCGAAAGAAATCTATAATTAACTGTAAATCTGCAGAGTATATAAACTGTTAGTCACTATGTTCTTTAATTCATCAAGAACGCAATAGCGTTTATTTGGCTGGAATGAAATCAAGAAAACAGCCAGTTCATTTTACTATTAACTGTCACTTATCAATATTAATAAATATGAAAAAATCCATTTTTGTTTTATTTATGCTAGGAATTACTTTAATAAGTAACACAGCTATCTCACAGACCTTAACACCTAAGGATATGCTCCTTGTAGTTAAGCAATTAAATGTTGGAACAGCGTCTTTAATGTCCGATGGATCAATAAATGGTCAATTTGGTGAAACCCAAACTTCGATATTACCTACTGGAACAATAATCTTGTATCAAAGCAATATTTCAGAAAGCGAAAGCTTAATTAAAGTAATTAAAAAAATTAATGATGATAATTCAAATTCATCCTTTTATGCAGTCAAGCTTGAAGATTTATATGATAATACTATTCAAGGCAAGGGAGTATACAACACGATCGAGGATATTTTCTTAGGCACACTCTCATTGACATCCAGTGGAGAGGAGAATGCTCAATTTGGTAGCGAACAACTTTTTCTCCTTAAAAAGGGCTCTCAGATTAAATATATCAAATCTTTATCAGGCGAAGAAACCGTAATAAAAGTAATAAAAGCTAATAGTGGAAGTAGAGCAGTTAAATCTACAAACTATGCTATGAAAATTAAAGATTTTAATTCAAAAAATTTAAAATTTAATCAATCTATTTTAAGAAAATTATCAAATTATCCTTATGTACTTGATGTATCAAATTCCGAATTTAAATTACCCATCCGTACTTCACAATATACAAATTTGCTTCAGAATGTCAGTGCATATGGAAAACTTGTATTTGCTAAGAATAAATATAAACTTTCCTTTAATGATTTCACTCTAATCGCTGACATAGAAAATCAGTTAGAAGTAGAGTTTAGAGGAGATTTTAAGCCTTCAACTTCACAAGGATTACTGTCATACAAGATTGAAAACATTTCTCTTGAATTAGGGGATAGAATTCCAATAACCTATATTGATAATAAAACATTAAGGAGTTATTCTGGCGAGTTAAAAACCAGTATCAATATGTCTAAAATCAAGGATCAAAGGTTAGTGAATATTATAGCTGTGCCAAATATAGGTAAATCGTTATTAGGCAGGATTCGTAAAAGCAATTTAGTTTCTGATTCTACCCTGAATTCTAGATTTTATCCAGCTAAAATAACAATTGACTCATTGATTGTGAATGCAAAAGCGAATTCAAATGATAAAGCAACCTCACAAATCGTATTGAAAAATGGGCAATTTGCCCTGGATTCATTTATCCATATAAATAATTTAGATATTAATATAAGGGTAAATAATTTTGTTGATACATATGACCGACTCTTAATTGATAGAGATTTTATTAATGGACAAAACAATGCATTTTTTAGAGCAAACACCACGATAAATGCAGTTAGCGGTAGCTCTCTAGGTCTAGGATCTATGTTTAATGTTGGTAGAGATGGAAGAAATTATAGTGCTCATCACGATTTCAGAGTTGATTATTGGTTACATTTCAATCTTATAGACAATAGAACTGGGATAAGGGTGGTTCCGGACATTACAAACGTGCATGGTATACCAGGTGAAATTGAACAAGCGATGAAAAGCGAATTGTTCAATCAATTCATGACAGTTGCTAAATTTGCTACTTTTGGACCTTTTGGATTTTTCCTTAAAAATAAAAAAGCTGAAAAAAAGGAAATGCAGTTTTCCCTGAGTGCTATTTCAAATGATTTACGTTTTACTGATGTAAATTTTACTAAATTGTATCAAAAGGGTATTTCATTTAATGCTTCCATTATAGGTAAAATCCCATTAACTGTTTCCGCAAAAAAAGCTATGAATGAAACTTCACAAGACGCTGAATTAATTGAGGTTGGTAGAAGACTGGAAAGATCCATGGGTGGTAACGCTAGGGTACTTATTCACAGGATTCCTAAATAAGATAAGAATTAAATGTTTACAAAATAAATGTTAATAATTATCGACAATAGATTTCAGTACCTTTTAGATATTATATTGATTCAGACAAGGTTTAAATAAATACTTAAACCCAATTCCTAAATTTTGCTTTTTCCAATACAGATTAGATCTATAGCCATTTATAACTATTAAATACAATTTAATTATGAATGTAGATATCAACAGTTTACAAATTGATCCTATTTACCATAGATCTGATAGAGAAATAAGACTGGAATTTGGACGTGCTACTACCATTGATGAGGTAGTACTGCAATTAGAATTGTTGATCCATGATTGCATTAAGTCGAATGATCGAATTGGGTTCTTTGCGACATTATATCATAAGGTTACCGTCAGAGTACAAGAAGGAATAAATAGAAAAGAATTCGAAAATCCAGCACGAATGGAAAAATTCGATGTGATATTCGCAAATCGGTTTCTCAATGCAGTACAGTTATTTAGGGATAATAAAATCCCTACTATGCCTTGGAAACTTACGTTTCAATCAGCTCGCAAATTTGACTTACTTGTTGTTCAGCACTTAATGCTGGGAATGAACGCACATATCAATCTCGACTTGGGTATTGCTGCAGTAGAAAGTGCAAGTGGTCAAAATGTACAAGAGATACGTAAAGATTTCAACAGTATCAATAATATACTCGCTTCTATGGTCTTAGAGGTTCTTACAGACCTGAATCAAGTATCACCTTTTTTATCGCTATTCGGTCTTCATTCAGGAAACAGTTCATTGGTGATTCAGTTCAGTATTACTAATGCAAGAGAAGGTTCATGGGCCTTTGCAGAAGAATTGTTGGCGAAGAAAGACTTCGAATACGATTCATGTATTAACGCTCGCATTGATAGTATTTATAAATTAGGCCAATCTCTTGTTGAAGTAAGAGGATTGCTCAATTTAACGAAATGGGTAATCTGGGCTTTTGAATGGAAACAGCCCCATAAGATTATTAATGCCATGTTTGAAGCTAGAAAGTTATATTTTCACACAGATCCAAAAAAAGAAGAAGTAAGTTCTTGATTATTCTTATCACACGAATTCCTCGTTCACTTATGAGTAAGAAAAAGCAGTTTAATAATTTTAAAGAATTTTATAAATATTACCTTTCACAACATAGAAATCCAATAAATCGCATACTGCATTTTGCAGCTAATATTATCATTTTTATTTGTTTCATTCTTGTGTTTTTTATTGGTAAGATTTGGTTGTTTGCCGTTATCTCGGTATTTGGGTATTGTCTTGCTTTATTTGGGCATTTATTTTTTGAAAAAAATAAGCCTGTTATCTTTAAATACCCATTTTATGGTATAGGAGGCGATATAGTATTATTTTACGATATGATAAGTGGTCGTATCAATAAAAAAGGGGAAGAGCAATTTGTTGAGTTTCGTGAATAATAGTTGCAAATGAAATATTATTTAGACACATATTTCCATTTTGAATTTATTTACGGCTTGAAACTTATAACTTGCAAGTATTGAAAACGTCTAAATAAAATTTCATCTTTGTACTCATCTTTGAACTAAATAATTTCTAATTAGTTCTTAAAATTTAAAGAAAATTGCTAAGTAGAATATTTATTTTCAACCAAATTATATGTTTTTGATTTGATTTTATCAAAACTGATTCTCGCTTAAAACAAAATAAATGAATCCAACTTTACCGATTGATGAAAATTTCATCATCCATCTTCTAAGTAAAATTTCATTTAATAATTATTGTAAACCAGGTGGTGATACTGTTTTGCGAGGAGTAATAGCTTCTATCTATCGTGATTCCGTTTTTAATAGTAATATTGAAAACGCCGTAATTACAAATGGGGCAATTCATGGAATTGACCTTGTATTGCGTACTCGATTGATTGAAGGAGACGAGGTATTGATTCCTGAACCAGGATTTCCCGCTTATGCAAGTTTGGTTAAATTATCCAAAGGAGTACCAGTCTATTATTGTGTAACCATAAACAAAAACAGGGCAAGTATTGATGCAAATGAAATTCGCAACAAGATCACTAGGAGAACGCGGATAATAATTATTAATTCTCCACATAATCCTACTTGTTCCGTATTTACGATCAATGAAATAATGGCCTTGGTTGAGATTTTAAACGATTTTCCCCAACTAATGTATATATCAGATGAAGTTTATTCTCGGTTAATATTTGAATCAACTTTTTCATCGCTCACCTCCTATTGCAATTCGGGTGTTGTAGTAAGCAGTATTTCAAAATTTTATAACGTTCCCGGATATAGAGTCGGATGGATATATGGCAACCTAAGTATTGTAGAAAACTGCATGGAAGTGATCAATTTTAGTGCAGGTTCTGTTTCTTCCATTGGGCAGGAAGTAGCAAAATATCTATTGTGTAGTAATTATGACCCAATGGAAAGTTATTGGCAATGTCGAGGCATGATCAAAGATGTCTTCGATTCGTTAGGGATTCCTTATCTAAATCCCGAAGGAACTTACTTTATATTCTTAAGACTAACTGATTCTCACAGTGAGATAGAAGCAGCTTTATTAAAAACAGAGTTGGAAATTATTCCAGGTTCGATCTTTGGAGTTAAGGAGCCAGGTTCTTATAGGTTAAGTTTTAATATTCCAGTAACCAAACTACAAGGGCAATTAATAAAATTTAGGGAATACCTAGCTAGTTTGTAGCTACTAAAAAATATTTTTATTAACTCTTATTGGAAAGTGTAAATTCCGGTGAAATTGAAGAAACGAACGAACTTTGCCTTGAGTCAAACTTTAATGAATCAGTTAATGCCAAAATAATAAGGCCTATTGCAACAAACGCAATGTTTAGTGAGGTAGGAAAGATTAGTAATAATATCGTAGATATAAATCCCACCGAAATAAACATATCAATTTTTAAACATTCGTTTGCGTTGGTCGAACTTTTTGCGGAAATTAATTTTTGACAATTTAACATTGCCGGAACCAGCCATATTAAAGAATAAAGCAGAATAGCACTTTCCAATCCCTGCCATACCAATATAACTAAACTTAAATAAGCTGTGAAAGTAAATAACGTAGTGAACCAAGCTGCTCTCCTATAGGAACTAAATGCGGTGGCAGAAGTTTTTATTCCGGCTGATTTGTCACCGTAATAATCAGGTACATTTTTGAAGGTACCTTTGGCTATAAACCAAATGGTGAGAAATAAATACATTGCCCAATAACGGTTTCCTTGAAAGATCAATGGAATTAGTGTTTCCTTATAGTCGAATAGGTGCTTCAGAGAAAGTGGGATTGCTGATTGAAAAATCGAACTAATATTATAAATTTGTTCAGAGCTAGAGCTAAAGATGGAAGGAAGCAAAACTGCGTTTAATGGTTCAGGTTTAATAGTCCATCCAAAGATGAAGGGAAAAACAACAGCTTGAGCAAATACCCATAAACCGAGAACTGGTTTACTCTTAGCTCTTACTGGAGGGAACGAATATTGTTGTAATCCTAATACGGCCAGGAGCATAAATATAAAGAAGTGTAATCCTAGAAGAGCACTGCAAAAGATCATGAAAATATCAAGCAAAACAAGAAAATTAAAAATATTTCTATACCCATAAGCCGTTAATACAAATAATCTGCCAGGGATATTTACAGAGTCTTCTTCCAGGTCAGTATAGGTATTATGCAGATTGGCAGAAAACCCAATCAGCAGACTTAAGAAAGCCCCCAGCAACATTTCGAATGAAAATCCTGCACCGGTATAGCTATAGCCAAGCATAAAGCCCACAAATCCAACAATACAGGTTCGCGGTCTACCAAGCGTAATTAATGCAATAATTCGCACTAGAAAGTTCTTTTCTAAATTGGATTTGTTCTTAGTAATGGCAATTCTTTCTTCAGATGTTAACTCATAAAAAGAAAGAGGTGGTCGAAGTTTTTCCTTAGCAGCTGCCAAGGAAAAAATAAAATTACCCATAAGTTTCATGCAATAGAGTTAGGAGTTATACCCTACGGATGTAAATCAATTTCAAATAATAATTTTGATTGCTTTTCTATGGATTGTTTTTCAATTCTTCAGCAACCATTTTAGCCAATTTGCTATAATCTATTTCTTCGTGAATAACAATTCTTTGACGAGAGTTATTAATCTGTGAATTCATGTTTTCGATTGTCCTATCTGTTTGTTCAATCATTTCTTCCAGAACTTTTGTGTTTTTCTCTAAAATTAATGGTACTTGATTAGAACCGTATTGGGAAAATCTAGAAACTTCGTTCATTAAGTCTCTGTTAAATGTACTTGCGGCGTGAAGGCTGGCGCGGAAAGCGCCAAAAAAGAAGCTAACTCCATGAAAGAAGAGATCCTGAGTTGAATTAAAAAGCTCAGTCTGAGCGTCAGCTACACTTGAAGCTGTTTCCTTCTTAACGCTGATGTTTTCAGTTCTAGTGTCTTTTTTTTGAGTAGTTGGCATAAAATTAAATTTTAGGATTCTTAAATATAGGACAATTTTAACTCGATTTATCGAGACTGCGAATAAAATTTGACAATATTATCAGCAGTCCGATATCAAAAATGATTACATAAATCGGCGCAATATCGAAAGGTTCCTCAAGGAAACTGCCTGTCGAAACTCCAAATATAGAGTTTGAAATGGGTAAAAGCCGAACAAACACTAAGACTAGAAAAATTATAGCTGCAAGTTTAATAAACCGTAAAATCCACTTGATAAATATGAAGAAACGATTAGCCTGAAAATTGTATTCCCGCCTTAATTCAGGTAGACTTGTTTCAAACCAGGAGAAAAGCCTTTCGGTAAGTCGAGGAACTGTAAACAACACGTTTAGCGAGGAGGCGATTTTATAGGGGTTAAATGAGTCGGCAATTCCAGCTTTTAACAAACGTTGTTCCTCGTCTTGAATAAATTCTTCCATGACCGTTACCCAATCTAGCTCTGGATAAAGCTTCAGGCTTACAATATCAGCTATTATTATGGAGCGATATAACCGGATTAGATTTGTGGGCATAGAAAGTCCTTCATTCCGAATCAAAACCAATAGCCTACTAAAAAAAAAACCACTGCTTTTTTGTATGAGGGTTGAATTTGGACGTTTTGATGCATTGATCCAGTCACGAAAACATTCCTTGGCCGAAGTTTCGAAAAATGAAAGATCTTTCCGAGGTAAAGGTTCTAATGTTTCTAAGAAATTTAAGTAGGCTTCATGGATGTTTCCTTTTACCAACGCCTTTCTCATTCTATATTGTCCTGTCCATAATTTTTCATCTAGCCAGCCAAGCATTCCAAAGTCTATCCATGCAAGAGTCCCATCTTTCATAACAATGAGATTTCCTGCATGCGGGTCTACATGATATAACCGATGTCGCATACTTTGTTCCAAAATTGATCGTACGATGATTCTAGCTGAGCGCTTTAGCGAGATACCATCTTCTTCTAGTTTTGATTGTAAATCTTGATTCTTGGTCTCAAGTGCCAATATGATGTCTTTAATCGAAGTTCCTTCGATCAGTTCCATTGTGATTACATTGGCACTACAGAAATCAAAATAAACCTTTGGAGCATAGTGGGCCACATCATCTCTTTCCATGAGTTCATGCATTTCATTGAGGCTTCCCGCTTCTCTTCTGAAATTGAATTCCTCTCGCGTAAGTGTGATTAGCTCAGTAATCATTTTATAAGTGCTAATATTTTTGAATAAACCTAAAAGGTCAATCATTGCAGTAAACAAACGCAGATAAATAAAATCAACTTCAAACTGGCGCTTGATACCTGGCCTCAATATTTTCACTACTATTTTCTCTCCGGTAATCAATTTTCCTTGATGTACCTGTGCAATTGAAGCTGCTCCTAAAGGCTGAACATTTATGAAATCAAACTTTTCTATTCTTGAGCCAAGATCATTGTCAATTATTAATCGTATCTTTTTATAAGGAACAGGTGACACATAATCTAGCAAGTGCAAAAGTTCATTGCAAACTTCATTCGGCAACAAATCGTAACGCATCGATATGAGTTGGCCAATTTTCAAAAATGCAGATCCACATTTTTGCAGATACCATCTTAATATTTTTGCTCTCAACTTAATGTTAAAACAAAAGATAAATGCAAGAAGGAAAATAACCGTTAGGAATAATATCTTAAGGGAACGAATGATAAAAATAAGAATGATCACTGTTAATAGTTTTGGTTAAGGTTCTATGCCTTAAAGATCAATGGTTTTGCCATATAAACATAATATTCAAAAAATATCTAAGGTTCGAAAACTTGCATGAAGTTACATATTAATTTTTAGCTGCGCTTAATATAAAAAAGCAAGACCTTTTCACTCTCACCGCACTAGATAATTAACGTGTCGTGGAATGAATGGAGTGAAAGAGATCAAATACTTTGCTTCAACTCCTCAACTCTATTACCAAATCGTGAAACTTATCTTTTGCTGCTTGTTCAAATTCATCCAAATATATCATTGTTGTCGCAATGTTGGTATGCCCTAAAACTTCACTAATTACCTCCACCGGAACTCCTTTGTTCTTTGCTATAGTAGCATAACTGTGTCTACTTACATATGAACTTAAAGGTATTGCAATTCCACAAACCTGACCAATTTCCTTGAGTGTTCTATTATAGCGACGCAGCTCATCTCTGATTTCTATAGATTGCCTTATTGGGTCTTCTGATTTAACGACATTGAAAATATAATCACCTGTCTGCTTATTAATTGTGACCTCATCAATAATTCTTTGTAGGGCAGGGGTCACAGGTACATTATGGAGCCTTCCAGTTTTACGTCGTTTGTAATGAATACGTCCGTCTACAATATCGGATAACCTAAGCATGACGATGTCTACAAAAGACGCCCCGATTGTTAAAAAACTAAACATGAAGAACTGCTTAGCTCTTTTCTGCCTTTCAGTTAAGGGTTCAAAATCTCGAATTGCCTGGAGCGCATCAGTTTTGATGGCCCGTTTCTTGGTTTTCTCATTTTTGATCCTGTATTCGCTGAAAGGATTGTGATCTTGGGGTAATCGTTTTTCTTTGATCGCTCTATTGATCACTGCACGTAAGGTCCTTAAATGCACGCTCAATCCATTCAATGAGTTTCCCTTGCCTAAATACCAAGCCTCGTATTTTTTTACAAAACTGTAATTCACATGAAGGATCGAGACATCCTTCTTCTTTAGAAAAGTGCTTAGGCTTGATAATAGAGTACGGTAAACCCTAGCATTCCCGATTCTCCGGCTTTGAACGAATTCCTTGATAATTTCTTCACCGAATTCGAGAAGTAATAATTCATCTGAACTCCTAGTGAGGAAGGATCTGATCTTTGAAAAAGGCATGTCATTCAAATGGCCTTCGTCCTGGAGCTTCACAAGAAGGTCATAAACTTCCTGTTTTCTGCCATTTAGAATAGCATTGAATCTGGTAGTATTCTGGATATCCTTACAATTAGATTTAACCCTTTGATTGTTATCATCCCAATCACAAGCCAGCAGATTTTTATCCAGGGTAATATGATATGTCTTTCGATTGTGGACGATGCGAAGTTTTAACGGACTTCTTCCGTCTTTCTTTTTAGTCCGCTCGTCAAGAACAATTTTAACTGAAATCATTGCATGCAATTTGCATGCAAATTATGGTTTCATATGGATTTATCAAAATCTTTATGGACAATTTATATCTGATTATCAATGATATATGTCCATATTAGACCATTTGAAAACACTTTGGCTATGCCTTGCACGCAGGGGGTCAACGGTTCGAATCCGTTATCCTCCACAAAAAGCCTGACCATTTGGTCAGGCTTTTTTATTTTAGAGATAACAAATACACTTCACCAAGTATGTTGTCTACATCCTCTTCAGTTCTTCAATGAACAAATATTATGTCGGATCAACTGAACATCTCTCAATTCGAATTGATGAGCATAATCGTGGTAAATCATCATTTACTAAAAAAGGAATTCCCTGGATACTTATTCATCAAATTGAATGTGAAAGCCGCAGCGTAGCTATTCAACTCGAAGATAAAATCAAGCAACGAGGTATCAGCAGATATTTGGATGATGTCAATTCACAAGGGATTGGCTCAGCTGTTTAGAGCATAATTAAAAAGGAGCCCGCAGTTTTTGCTGGAGAAGCCATATTCCTTACAAGGTCAACAAAATAACACCTTACCTTAACTCCATATTATCCTGCCATATGAGAGCTCTTTATCTCCTCCTCATTTTTTTTATCAGCCTGACGCTTTACGGACAGGATGCACAGAATTACCAGGCTGCCAGAAATCTCCACGAATCATTCATTGAACATATAAGAAAAGGTATGGATTGGGATTCCATTTTGAAAACCGCCGATACATCTGTCTTGCGTACATATTCATCCGATATTCAACAAACCATTTTGTATTTAAAATCTCCGATCCATAATGAAGTCGACTCCTTCTTTCATGCCATATGCTTAGCATGGTATTCTGAATTTCCGTATAGAGTTTCAGGCTATCTGAGGGACGAATTATACATTTTGTATGAAGAAGATACGACTGAATTTGATCGGATTCTTGGAAGTGCATTTGGTAAAAGCTTGTATCCAAAAGCATCCCAACTCATTCATAAACCCACTACTGAATCCATTCCCCTCCTGTTTGATTACCTGGATAATCATGCTGCTACCCGATTAGTTGTTCCAGGCTGGGATTGGGATGAGCCTTCGTTTTATTTAAGTGTTTCGGATATGGCTATGGAGTTGATAGAGATTATTACATGGTGTGATTTTTTTGATAATGCTGCATTTTCTGATCGGCTCTTCTCCAACCTTCCTGCAATGGATCAGGAAATACTTATCTCCACTATCCGTAAATGGTATGCAGAAACACATGAATTACCCAAAACTAAAGCAGCAGGATATTTTCTGGATTCCATTTGTCCATTGGGTTATTCTTTCAACTTCACCTGTGAAAACCTGCTTTATCACGGCGACACGTTGACAGCCAAACGAACGTATCAAAACTATTATGAAAAGATGAATATGCCTTGCCGGTTTGAAATTGAGGTAGGAAAGATATTGTTATCACTTGGAGATCGACGGGTTTTAGAAGACTGCGCAAACAAAATCATGAATTACCGGTGTACAAATGAAAGCGGGAGGAAATGTGTCTATGTGTTATTAGATTCGGATTACCCATATGTGGATGAAATCCTTGGAGAAGTTGTTTCAACTGAACCCCATAGTATTTTTCGTGGAAGAAAATACGGAAGCCCATTTGTCTGGCCAACCATACTAGGTGCAATTGGCTCTTATGAAAAGCGTAAGATGCCTGTGACTTTAATGGCACTGATGAAGCTCAATGATGAACTGGTCACTATGGGAAATTTAAATTTAATGCTCTGGAAGAAAAAATATGGGAATCAAATCGGAGAAGGATTCCGGGTTTGTGATCTGGCTTTACTCAAATATAATGACACCATCAAACCGGTAGACATAAAGGATTGGCTTGATAAATCCGAAAGAGATTCTGCCATTGGGATCCTCCTGAAAGAAAATGCCGGTAAAAAGAATTGAGATTACGTCTCAATCACTTACGACCTCCCGTGCGTCGAATAGAGGGCTTATTCGCCGCATAATTTGATAGAATAAGCAATTTGTAACTCACCCCCTTCCCCTCTCTAATTAAGAGTATCTTTTTAGAAATAACTTCCCCGAGAGAGGGGCGGTAAGTTTATACATTCAAATCAAATCACTCCTCTCTTTAGGGAGATAATTTTCGTAAGTCTTGGCATTTCGAAAGAGAGGGGAAGGGGGTGAGTTCTAAGTATATCAAATAGAGATTTGCGTTGATTATTACCCTTAATCGCCGCAAATTATGCGGCTAATAAATGATTTTGCGGCGAAAAATGTATATATTCGCCGCAAAAGGAGTAAAAATGCCTCGTTATATATATCAACAAAAGGGATGGCCTCATTTTACCTGGGTTGAAGATAGGTTCACACCCTTGCTCATAGAGGTGCGTCATAAGCAAGGAAAGCTTCTGGGTCAAATGGAGGGCTTAGGGTTTAGTTTACAGGCAGAGGCAAATCTTCAGACCTTAACATCGGATGTCATTAAATCCAGTGAGATTGAAGGTGAAGTCCTTGATGTTGAACAGGTACGATCTTCAATAGCAAGAAGATTAGGATTGGATATCGCAGGTGTTGTTCAAGTTGATCGAAACGTTGAAGGCATAGTTGAAATGATGCTGGACGCAACACAAAACTATAAAGCACCGCTTACTGAGGATCGCATATTTGGATGGCATGCCGCCTTGTTTCCCACAGGAAGAAGTGGTATGCAAAAAATCGTAGTAGGGAAGTGGCGGGATAATGATAAATCCGATCCAATGCAAGTGGTCTCAGGCCCGATGGGCCGGGAGACAGTCCATTTTCAAGCTCCTGATGCAGATATTTTGCAGGATGAAATGGTCCACTTTATTAAATGGTTCAATACAGAAACCAACATAGATCCTGTAATCAAAGCGGCTATCGCTCATTTATGGTTTGTAACCATACATCCATTTGATGATGGAAATGGCCGTATGGCACGAGCAATAGCTGATATGCAACTCGCGCGATCAGACAAAACCAGTAACCGCTTTTATAGCATGTCTGCTCAAATAAGAAAGGAACGCAATGCATATTACGATATACTCGAGTACACACAAAAGGAAACGTTGGATATCAATGAGTGGCTTGAATGGTTTTTAGGTTGTTTGGATCGGGCCTTATCAGCAACTGGTGAAACACTTGCAAATGTTTTGCAAAAAGCGCGTTTTTGGGAAAAGTATAAACATACATCCATGAATGAACGTCAAAAACTTATGATTAATAAATTGCTTAATGGATTTACCGGTAAACTCACCTCATCAAAATGGGCTCTGATAGCTAAATGCTCTTCCGATACGGCTGTTCGGGATATAAACGATCTTGTAAAAAAAGAAGTATTGGTAAAAGATAATAGTGGTGGAAGAAGCACCAGCTATTCATTGATTATCTTAGACATATGAAATTAAACCAATTTGCACAGTCATATTTATGTGTAGTATTTCTGGTTTTGCATACAATAGCTTTCAGCCAGGACAACTATCATACAACACTGCAAAATCAACTGCAATCTACTTACGGCCTTCCTCAAGGGGAATGGATCTTTCACAATACAGAGACTTCCAATCTGCAATCCGATTACTCATGGGGTTCCATCATATCAACTGATCAGAATACAAGTGGCCAGGATTTTTCAAGAAAAATCCATCTCAATATTTCGTTGATCGATGGGCCACAATGGAATAGCGGGTATGGTTTGAAAAATGTACAACCCATTCTCCAGGGCGATGTATGCCTGTTTGTGATCTGGCTGCGGGCCGTGGACCAGCAAGCCAAAGTGAGCCTGAATCTTCAGCATGCCGTTAATTTCACAGACGAGTTTTCATTTACTTTTTCTTTGGATACAAGCTGGCAGCAATTTCTTATTCCGTTCAAAGCGTCAGAAGATTTTACAGCCGGCCAATTCCAGTTAGTACTTCTTCTCAACTGGCAAAACCAGGTGATCGAGACAGGTGGAATTGCATTGTTGAATTATGAAAATGAAATTGAATTGTCTGAATTGCCTATGCAACTCAACAATGACCAATATGGCGGTTATGAACCTAATGCACCATGGCGTGCATCTGCAGCAGAACGAATTGAAGAGATCCGGAAAGCTGATCTCTACATCTATGTACAAAATGAAAATGATGAACCCATGCCGGATGTGAATGTGCATGTGCGGCTTCTTGATCATCAATTTGGATTCGGTTCTGCAGTAGCGACACATCTGATTGCCGGCAACCCTGAACAAAATACTTCCTATCAAAATCATTTGCTTGACCTGGATGGTACGGGACATCGTTTCAATACCGTGGTGCTTGAAAATAGTATGAAATGGCAGGCATGGGAGCAAAACTGGTTTGGCCTCGATCACCAGGATGTCGGGAATACGGTACAGTGGCTTGCAGATCACCATTTCCAGGTGCGCGGACATAATTTATTGTGGCCAGGTTGGAGCAATATGCCAGGAGATATGCAGACCAATCAAAATAATCCGACGTATCTGAGAGACCGCATACTCAATCATATCGAATCCATCACAATTTTTCCGGGCATCGCAGGCAATATTTCCGATTGGGATGTGATCAATGAATCTTCTGTCCTTGAGGAATTGGCCAATGCATTAAAAGGCACACCAGGTTATATTACAGGTCGTGAAATTTATGTGGATGCATTTAATAAACTTCTCGGAATTGATCCTTATGCGGTCACTTATGTAAATGATTACACAACATTTGGAAGAGGTAGTTCTGCATTCTTTAGTAACCAGGTAAAGCAATACACCCAAGAGATCGTAGATGCAGGCGTTAAATTGAAAGGGATTGGATTTCAGGCGCACATCGATGCGGCACCGACGGGTATCCCGGAATTGTATGATATCCTGGATGATTATTACACAACGTTTGGCATCAGAGCAAAGATCACTGAATTTGATATGCATCCATTGATCAATGAAGATCTCGCTGCGAAATATCTGCGTGATTTTTATACGATGTCGTTTAGTCATCCCAGCGTGGATGCGATCCTGATGTGGGGATTTTGGGATGGAGCACATTGGTTTAACAATGCACCGCTGTTTCGTCAGGACTGGAGTCTCAAACCATCAGGGCAGGCGTTTATTGATCTCGTTTATCACCAATGGTGGACGGATACTGCAGCTACTACGAATGCCAATGGAACTGCGCTGGTGAGAAGTTTTAAAGGACAGGTAGAATACACCATTGATTGTCCTGGTGGTTCAATAGTGGATACGATCACATTTTTTCAGGATACAGTTTTTGGTCTGACATGTCTTAACGTCTCTGTGCAATCAACACTTGAGGAAGAACTGGATGTTCGTTTCACACTAAATCCGGTAGTGGGCGTTATGAATGTAGTATGGAATCATCACGAACCAGCGACATTACGATTATTTGATCTGCAGGGACACGAAGTATTAACACCTGTTGCCGGGAATGGAAATGTAACACTTCTGCTTGAAATTCCGCCGGGTATGTATGAGTTGGTGGTTGAGGTGAAAAAAGGGAGAGTGGTGAGGAAAATTATAGTGGATTGAAATTTTTCACCATGCCTTAATCAGAGGAGCGCGGCGATTCTTCAACCGGCTATTTTCGCTGCAAATGGATTTGATATTTCATTAGGATCTGGATTAGATTGTCCATGATAGGATATTGTCAATATCATAATACAAAAGGCAGAACAATGTTGAGAATATACATTGTTCTACTTTTTTCTGTATCCTGTTATCAAAATCATAGTTTATTATTGGCTCAAAGCCTAAATACTGAGTTACAACAATGTATTGATTCGATTTACTCAGACTCAACTAAACATTTGTCCAATCATGATACTTGTAATTGGAATTTTACTGAAGAAGAAAAGAGAATGGATTGGATGCGCCTTATACAATACAACAATCAAATTAAAGAACTGTCAGACCTTTTACTAAATAAACATAACGGGAAAGAATTGATTATATATCAGTTCTTCCAGTCAAACCTGTCTTTCATGGTCCTGACACTTCTAAGCAATCCTTCCATCAGGATTTTTAATGAATCCCGTGATATTGTCTTTATTTGAGTATGATGGAGTCTGACTGTTAATAGGTTTAATTCCAACAATATCATCCAGTATAAAATGAGACGTTCGAATCTTGAAAGGTTCTTCTTTGGATTTAATCATTAATTTAGCAAGAGGTTAATTTTTTAAACTAAAAATATATAATTAACTTTCTGCGTAACGGCTTGTTATAAAATAAAACCAAAATCATGATCATCGTACACGACACCTTTATCTGCAAACCTGGAAATGCTTCAAAAATGGCAAAGCTTTTCAAAGAAGTGATGGGCGGCCAATCAAACATGCTTCATATCATGACCGACATGACCGGACAATGGCACAGGGTCATCATGGTCAGTCAATTTGAAAATCTCACAGCGTATGAGAAAAGCTGGGAGAAGTATATGGAAGATTCAGAGGAAAACCGGAAGATGAACGAAAAGATGAAAGGTGTAAATGAGATGTATGTGTCGGGCAGCCGGGAGATATTTAAGGTTTGGTAGTAGGAAAAATAAATTCGTAAGTGACATTGAGAGAGGCAGCGTCATAAATCATCTATTCAGGAACCGAGTAATCCATATTCAGTATTACATAATGAATATCTGAACGTAAGTTTAGTTGTGCTATCAATGCCGGAACATTCTCTTTATTCAATTTGCCTGCGTAATCCGCAAATTTTACTACATACAAAGGCATGTTCAGATGATGGATTTCTTTATTGTTTAAATTATTAATTACATAGGTGTCATCAATAAAATCCTGAATCGATTTTCCTTCTAAACTCATACTGTCGATATCATGAAGTGACAGTTTTACTATTGAATCCAGACCTTTGCTACAATCAATATCAAATTTCGTTAGATATCCTTTGGAATTAAAGAGTAAAACATCCGGCATTGTATTCCCTAAGTATCGAAATTTTTTACGATTACCACTGTTGTAATCTTTCAATCTGTAAATTTCACCCTGCAACCCAAGACGATTGTAATATTTGACAACAGCTGAATCTGAAACATACCTTGGTTTATGGATACCATATACCAGTTTAATCACAGGCATGCATGACATAAGCTGAAAACCAAGCAAGAATAGCAGAAATACTGTAATGGATCGAACGTACCAAATGTCACAGTGGGATGACTTTGCCTCCACAATATGACCTCTTAAATATTTAAGCAAAATTTTATTGTATTTATCTCCGGGAAGATAACGATCAGGGATCTAAACGAATTGCACCATGAAAGACCACCTTATTGCATCACCACATACAATCCATACGCAGATACAATCCACACAATGGCAAGACCTGCACCAGATAAAAACGATGATAATATTCTGATCACTTTACTTTTTATCGTGGGCATTAATTGATAGGCAACAAACGATGCATACAGGATCAGGATCGACATATTGACCGTCTCCATACCACGACGGAAAGAACCATCATGGATCCAGCCAAAGCTGAGGTAGATGAGACTTTGAATCAATACACCCTGTGCAATTGTAAACAGGACAATGATCGCTGTTTCAGCAATATTCAATTTTCTTTTCGCCAAACGGAAAATGGTAAAAAGAAAACCCGCAGATGCAGGAATAGCTACCAGGATGTAGAGATAGGTATGCTCTAAAAACCACCATTGCATGGCATCATAATCCCGGATGGCCTGCGCTGCCAGCGGAGTCATTGTAGTCAGTTCTGCTGCATCATAGAAATGCAAGTTGATCAGCTTCACCACGAGATAATTAACAAGTAATGCTACCACCAGGTAGCTGGCAGGGTGGAAAAATACCTTGCGTCTTCCGGCGAGATACTCTTCAATAGAAGCACCCGGTCGCCTGAAAAGCTGGATGAAATTGAACAGGATGCCCCGATCGACATGAAAGATGGCATGCGGAAGGTCGCCAATGAAATCAGGCAGCGTAATACGTCCGGCCTTTGAGGCTTCTCCTTGCTGAATATTCGTTGAATTGATCATGCGGCAAAAGTACCCCTGACCACTTTGTTTTGCCGAACTCATAAGGATGTGGGCTCAATGCAGTTGACTGAATTGTCGGATTTGACGGATGAATTGTTATTTCAAAAATTCACCATCTTTACACCCTCACCCCTGTCCTCACGTGACACAACTTTCTATCTTTATTTCCCTCAATGATCCACATCATGAAAACCATTTTCTATATCTCAGCCATTTTATTCCTGATTCCATTCCAGGCTAAGGCCCAATTGGTTATATCCGAAGTATCCCCGACCAATGCTTACCTGCTGGCAGATGAGAACAACGAATATCCGGACTGGATAGAGGTCTACAATGCCGGCCCGACGGATCAAAATCTCATCGGCTTCAGCCTCAGCGATAGTAAAAATCCGAAATGGACCTTTCCTGATCATAGCCTGCCAGCCGGCGAGCGTATTCTCATCTTTGCCTCTGGCAAAAACAGGGGAGGCCTGGGCCAATCTGCTATCGACCACTGGGAAACCGCACTGAATGAAGGAGATCTCTGGCGATTATTTATTGGAACCGAAAACCCTCCTGCTGATTGGACATCGCTGACCTTTGATGATAGTGCATGGGATAATGCACAAGGTGGTTTTGGATACGGAGATGACGATGATGTGACCACCATACCGGATTCTACACTTGCATTTTATTACCGGCACAGGTTCAATGTTGCAGACCCGGCCAAACTTGATAGCGCCATCCTAAGCATGGATTATGACGATGCATTCATAGCGTACCTCAACGGTATTGAAATTTTCCGCAGTTCAAATATGCCGGACGGCACACCTGATTATACCACTGTGGCAACTGTTGACCATGAGGCGCAACTATACACCGGCGGAAGCCCGGATGTGTTCCCGATTTCAAAATCCGAACTTGCATCACTGCTCATCACGGGTCAAAATGTGCTTGCTATTGAAGTTCACAATATTGAACCCGCTTCAAGCGATCTCTCCGGAAGAACGTGGCTGCATTTTGGCATTCATACGCCTGATGTTTTCTACGGTCCTAATCCTTCTTTTTTCAATGACATCATAACCTCATTGTATCATACCAATTTTAAAATCGGTTTCGGAGAGACAGTGAGGTTGTTTGATGCAGTCGGTGTAGTTACTGATAGCATTGAGATGCCTTATTTGTTGCCCGGCAATTCTATCATGCGAATGGATGATACAGGAGATTGGTGTCTTACGGACAGCTCTACAGCAGCAGCACCGAATGGTAATAATTGTCTATCGGGGTATTCAGAAAAACCGGTCATTTCTCCGGATGCAGGTTTTTATCAGACCGATCAGACTGTTATCATAGAAGGAAATGATGTACGGTATACTACGGATGGGAGTGAACCGACAAATGAATCTGAAATTTATACCGGTCCGTTTACAATCAACAGTACAACGGTAGTAAAAGCGAGAAGCTTTGAAACCGGAAGATTAGCCGGACAGACTGCTTGTGCTACTTATTTTATTGGAGAAAAAAGCGATCTGCCGGTACTAAGTATTTCTGCAACACCAGGTGATTTGTTTAATGACGGAAGTGGTGGTCTCGCTGCATATGATAATTATGGTCAGGGAATCAAAGCGCCTGTTCATCTTGAATATTTTGATAAATACAAGAATCTTGCTTTTTCAGAAAATGCAAGCATGCGTCCTGTAGGCGGATATTCAATTGCTTTTGACCAGAAGTCAATGCAGTTTTCTTTTGATGAAGATTTTGGTGCTCTGGATGAAGTGCATTATCCCATTTTCTTAAGAGACAAACCGGGCATCACCAGCTATCGTGAATTCCGTGTACGGAATATGGATGATGACTGGAACAGCACGCGAATGCGTGACATATTGGCTAATCAACTTACGCTGCCTACACATTGTGCTTCTACAGGATATCAGCATATGGCGGTCTTCATCAATGGAGAATATTGGGGACATTATGGCGGAAGGGAAGTTACGAATGAATATTATGTCCGTGACAACCATGGTGCTGATCCGGAACTGGTCGATCAGATACTATCCTCCTATTTTGAAGATGAACATTATCTCGTAGACGAAGGTACAGGTGATGATTTTTTTTCCATGAGTGATTTTCTCATTCAGCATGATATGAATGACCCGGACAATTTTGCAGAGGCTAAGAAACGTGTCGATTGGGAAAACTGGGTTGATTATTTTGCTGCAGAGATGTATCTCGCTAACGGGGATTGGTTTTCGAGCATGTATTTCAATAATACACGGATGTACAGAGCGCCAGATCTGCGCTGGAGATATATCATTTTTGATGTGACGTATGCCCAGGGGAATGGTGTTTCAGTGACAACCAATATCCTGGATGAAGCACTTGCACATCCCGCTCAACAAAACCTGTACACAGATATGATGAACAGCCTGTTGCAAAATCCTGAATTCAAACTATATTTCATCAACCGGTTTGCAGATTTGATGAACGAATACTGGACACCTGAGAAAGCACTGGCTATAATCGAAAATAATGCAGCTGAAATCGCTTCGGAAATAAACCGTCAAAGCGCACGTTGGGGATCCCCGGACTCGCTTAGCTGGCTGAATAATGTTTATGATCTCCAGGAGTTCCATAATATCCGGCGTGTCTTTCAGCGACAGCAGTTACAGGAATATTTTGAATTAGGTGAGCAGGTTGATATCGCTCTTCGCGTAGAACCGGCTGAAGCCGGTGTTATCAAGATCAGTACTGTCATTCCGAAAGAATATCCCTGGGCTGGAATTTATTTTGATGATGTACCCGTGACCATTACAGCTATTCCGAACCCGGGTTATTCATTTGACCACTGGGAAAATAATTTATCGCTTGATACACTTGCGGGTTCATTTACGATCAACATTCAGCCATTCTCGGAATTTACTGCTCATTTCAGCGGAACATCGCAACCCGCATTGCTGGAATTGACAGAAGTCAATTATCACCCGGATGATACCAGGGATGATGGAGATTGGTTTGAAATAAAAAATGCAGCTGACTTCGCTATTGATCTGACGGATTATAAAATGCAGGATAAGGATTGGTTCAATGCTTTCTCTATGCCTGCAGGTTCCATTCTTCAGCCTGGAGAGCGAATTGTAGTAGTGAAGGATGAAGAGAAATTCAGTGTGATACATCCTGAAGTATCTAATAAAGCAGGGAGCACGCTATTCGGACTGGATAATGACGGAGAAGAAATTTTTGTAATCGATCGGTCAGGAACCACAGTTATGCAGGCTGCATATGCTGACGAACTTCCCTGGCCATGTACGCCTGATGGATTTGGACGTACACTTGAACGATACCCAGGTATAAATGATCCCGGCCAACCTCAGAGCTGGTTTGATGGTTGCATGGGTGGAAGCCCGGGAACTTCTTTTTCGCCATGTGCAGATGATCTGATCGTGAGCGAAATCAATTATCATTCTTCAAATGATGAGGATGCGGGTGATTGGTTTGAGATCAAAAATCAACTTGATATTCCTGTTGACCTTTCTGGTTGGTCTGTACGTGACGATGATGATGCACATATTTTTACAATACCGGCAGGAAGGATTATATCTGCCGGCGGATACCTGGTGCTGTGTGAAAACGAAGCAGATTTTATTGAAGTGCATCCTACCGTTTTTCAAAAGCTCGGAGATTTAGGTTTTGGGTTAGGTAATGGTGGAGATGTAATTCGTCTTTATGATGCAAGTGGAAGATTGCAGCTGAGTATTTGTTTTGATGATATTGCTCCCTGGATCACCGAAGCAGATGGAAATGGATATACGCTTGAACTTGGTGATGCGTATGTAAATCTGAATGATCCGTTCAATTGGTTTGCAGGTTGTCTGGGTGGTTCACCCGGTGGGCCTTATGATCCGGATTGTATTCCGGTGGGTGTGCATCCTGTACAATCTTCTGAAGTCGTGTCTATATATCCAAATCCCGTAGATCAGATATTAACGGTAAGGATTGAAGAAGGAAATACAGGAACGGTTAGTGTAGCAGATGTATTTGGAAAAATAATTTTGCAACAAACTGTATCATCAAAAACCATTACAATAAATACAACCTCATGGAACGCTGGAATTTATTTTGTCATGACAGAGGTCAACGGAACTCAATTGATTAATAAAGTAGTGAGGAGATAGGCGTATTTGATAGATTTTATCAATACCCATTGAGTGAATTTGTTGATCAGGTTATTCCTGAATTATCTCAACAGTGTAATATTTCCATATAGGACAACATCCTGAGTTGGTAAATTATATTTGAAAAAACCTGATGCCTATCGGATCAGCGTCACATCTCCGTGCAAAATCAACGTCCTTTCTGCCAATTTATCAAAATACGCAATTTCTATCCGATAGACAAACACAGCAGGGCTTAGTATATTTCCTTTGTATTCACCATTCCATATTGCAGGAATTTCGTTTGAACTAAAAACCATATTTCCCCATCTGTCAAATATGCTGGTGTAAATAGAATGTACTTCAATTTCCGGATCCCATTTTATAGCAAAGTCATCATTAATGTTGTCGTCATTCGGAGAAAAAACATTGGGAACATAGAATGAATTCTCAGCATAACAAGTATCGGAAAGAACGACATTTGTTTCCGCATGTGTTTCTGCGCAAAGTGTTTTAACCGAAACTGAATACTGTCCCGGATCCATAATTTGAAAAACGGGTTCCGTCGATCCTGTATTCCACTCATAAACAGCCGGGAACAATTGAGTCACATTGAGTGTAATTAAATCACCCTGGCAAATCCTTATCTGTGTATCCAGTTGAATAACCGGAACATTCTCATCAATGATCAGATTTAATTCATCAGACTCACTTCCACACGGATTGGATAGCAGCAGCGAATAGGTTTGTGATTGATCAGCCAGGTATGTGTCATCCATGCTTCCGTCCTGCCATTGAATCTCATCATTCGTGAAAGGAGCCTGAAGTAATAAACTTTCCCCTGGACAAAGTATAGTATCCGCACCGAGATTAAATGCTGAAGGAGGGTTTAAAAATCCAACATCAATTGTATCCGAAGCAGACCCACAATAATTGGATGCAAAAACAGAATATGTTCCTGGTACTGACACCGTAAAATTTGAAAATACAGAACCATCCTGCCATTGAATCTGTGTTTCGGAATCAGATGTTATGGACAGCTGTAAAATATTTCCGGTGCACAATGATGTATCGTTACCCAGATCAGCTTGTGGAGCAGAGCCATGAATATCCACTTCTATGGTATCCGTATCAAAACCACAACCATTGCTCACATGCAGAATAAACTGTCCTGAAACAGGTGTGGTGTATCCGGGTAATTGAGATCCGTCCTGCCATTCAAAATCAACACCTGAAATATTGGATACAAGTGTCACGACATCTCCTATGCAGCCTCTCACATCCGGACCAAGATCAACATCAGGTGCATCTGTAGTCTCCGAGATGACAATTGTATCTTTAGATGATCCACATATATTGTCTGCCTGTACGGAATAGATACCGGAAGAATTTACTAATAATGTATCGGCAGTACTTCCATCCTGCCATACGAAAGAAACATCTGATATCATCGGGACCAGGAGAATAGTTTGGCCAATGCACAAGGAAACATCAGGACCTAAATCCGGAATGGAAGGTGATGAAACCGCATCAATTTTTATCGTATCCGCTCCTGCACCACAAATATTTGTGACAGTAAGGGAATAAGTTCCTGCTTCTGTGACCATGTATGATGTGTTGGAGGATTGATCACTCCATTCATATGTACCTGACGAACCCGCATTAGTCAGCACAAGCGTATCACCAATACAAAGAGATTGATCGGCGGGTAATATAACTTGTGGTACCTCATTAGTTACCTCAACTTGTAGGGTATCAACATCAGAAAAACAAACATTTGAAGCCGTAACGCTGTAATCACCTGAAGACAAGATATTGTATACAGGATTTGTGCTTCCATCCTGCCAGATAAAACCCGTTGCGCTCATCAAGCCTGAGATATCCAGTTGGTATGGAAGCTGCGCAAAACAAATTGTAATATCAGTTCCCAGGTCCACTGAGGGAAATAATACTTCATGCACAACAATTGTATCACTATCAGATCCGCATGCATTTGAAACTGTAACCGCATAAGTTCCTTCAGACGTAACCAGGTAGGATGAATTAAGAGAACCGTCCTGCCAGATAAAATTTGCAATAAGTGTATCCAGATTGATAAGAAGAGTACTGCCTGTACACAGTGAAAAAATTTGACTACCCAGTTCAACATCCGGAACAGGAAGATCAGAAATCACAATGTCATCAGTTGCACTCCCACAAATATTTGAAATCGTCAGAGCGTAGGTGCCCGGATCACTGATTTCATATTCTGCGCCAATAATGCCATCCTGCCAAATAAATTCTCCTAATGAAGGATCGAAATTATAAGATATGATTGAGCCCTGACAAATAGCCGTGTCAATACCCAGGGAGAATGGGGCCGGAGGAGATAGCACATTGAGGTAAATCGTATCTGCGGAGATGTCACATCCATCGTCAAGCGTAACGGAATAATTACCAGAGGAGGAAAGAGAAATATCCGGAGATGTAGTTCCATCACTCCACACATAATTCCAATTGGGGTCAAGTGAAATATCAAAATGATCTCCATTGCAAATCGTTATTGAATCGGTCCCGATTTCTACTGACTGAGGATTTCCTTCAATAGTAACATCAATACTGTCTATTCCAATATTACATCCATCGGAAATGGTTAATGCATAATTTCCCGATGTAGTGATGTTCAGTGTATCAGCTGTAGTGCCATCTTCCCAATGATATGAAACACTATCTATACCAGGATCAACCAGGTATGCATTGCAGATCGTAATCGGACCCCCAAGATCAAGTGGAATAATACCCGGGTCAGGTCCTTCTTCAACGACAACGTCATCGATATAATAATAAGATTCATTCGCTGAAAGCGGACAACCCGGGTCTACAGGAGTATCTGCCGCAATATGAAAATTTCCAATCGTTATGTAAGATTCGCCACCCTGGGCTGTAAAACATCCGGATACAAACATCCAGTCATCATGGCTGGATAAATAACCATTCATGGCATAATCGATTTGCGGTACTACGTCTAAACGATTACTGCTAATTGTAGGAGGAGGAAGAAAAGAAAAATATGCTCCTATATGTCCGGTGCCACAGAGTCCATCGCTTAGACTGACATAAAAACTTACGTGGTACGTTTCACCACTGACCAGGCTTTCCAAAAGCGGGGCCTGGATGTATTCATAATAGATCAAAGTCTGACTGCGAACATATAAGCCGGCATATCCATTCCCGGAATGGGCCGGCTGGTTACCGAAAACATTTGCAGGTACACCAACAGTATTGGTTAAATCACAGGCATTAAAATAATCACTTGTACCAAGATTCCCATTATCCCATGGCACTGCCTGAAAGAAACCCCCTGTGCCAATATTTGATGGACATGTTGTGTAAGTTTCAAAGTCAGGATTTGGAACCAGATTCTGACCTGATGTAAAAAATGCAGATAAGCACAAGCCAGATATGAAGTATATTCGGATCAATCGTGAAGTAATGTGGTAGGGCATTCGGATCATAATTGCCTCAAAGAGACTAAAATTCTATGGAATGCGGCTTGTCATGGATCTATTCCTTTTATTCCCGGCTTGTTGGCACACAAGGTTTAAGGTTCAAAGGCAGCCTTACTCAGGATTTCGGGGATACTTTGTACTTTCAATCCTCCTAAGAACTTTTGTGGATGAAAAACGAGAACTGTACATGATATCCAGCTATTTCAGACTATTTATTATTAGTTACTGTCTCATCTTAGCTAGTGCCAGTGGAATGTCTCAAAATCTCGTCCCTAATCCCGATTTTGAAACATTTACCTTATGTCCTACCAATGTCAATCAGGGCGGACCAATGGAATGCACGAATTGGTTCCACCCCACAGATGGATCTTCTGATTATTTCAATGCATGTGCCGGACCAAATGCAGGAGTACCTATAAATGCCTTTGGTAATCAGTTTGCTCACTCCGGAGTCGGCTACACAGGCATAGGTATGTGGTTTGTCGGTTTTGTTTCGAGGGAATACCTGTGTGTTCAATTAACTCAACCTTTGCTACCCGGTATAGCCTATGAAATCAGTTTTTATGTAAGCCTTGAAGATGATTGGTGCGGAACAGATAAGATAGGGGCTTACTTTTCTGCAGCACCTCCTCCTAATACAGGCATGCTGCCTATAAATGTTGACCCACAGTTTTCTTCCAACCTCGGGATCATCACTGACAACACAAACTGGACTTTAATCAGCGGTTGTATTGTAGCCGAAGGAGGCGAACAATATCTGACCATCGGAAATTTCTTTAGTGATGCCGATACACCCATTGATCCTTGTACCGGTTTTCCAATTGCAAGCGCTTATTATGTGGATGATGTATCACTTTATGCCATGGGTATACCAGGAGACCTGAGTATTGAGCTGGGAGGCCCTGTCAGCTCATGTGGATCCTATACGATTGATCCTAATTATTCTACAAGCTTTCATTATCATTGGGAAGACGGGTCTATTTATCCAACCCTTACTGTCACCGAATCCGGTATCTATGCAGTAACGATCAGCGATGGCTGCGCTTTTGGAATAGATTCATTGGAAGTGAATATCATTCCGGGTGAAACCGTTGAAATCGGACCATCCTCTCACCTGATGTGTGAAGGCGACACATATTTGATTTCACTTGATCCTACGCTTGGAACGTACACATGGCAGAATGGCTCACACGTTACCAGTTATCCCATCACCACATCCGGAACTTACCAGGTAACCCTGGATGATGGATGTTTTCCGACAACTGATTTTGTCGTTGTCAATACGGTTGCTGCTCCACCTCCAAATTTTCTGGGATCAGATACCATTTTATGTCCTGGCCAAACCATCCATTATAGTTTCGATCCTGCTTTCACGACTTTTCATTGGCAAAATGGATTTGGTGTTTCCTCATACACGATCATGCATGAAGGATTGTATGCACTCACCATAACCAATATATGTGGTGTGTTTACAGACAGCATAGATGTAACTTATCCACAACCTTTCCAGGTAGATCTCGGTCCCGATTTTTATCTCTGTCAGGGCGAAGAGCATGATATTGTACTTGATCCTGATCTGGGTGATTTCCTATGGCAGGATGGAAGTACGGATAATTTTTATACGATTTCAACACCCGGATTCTATTCTGTCATTGTGGACAATGGATGTTTTATAGAAAGTAGTACCATTAATGTTTTTCCAACGGTTGCACCCGTAATCGACCTGGGTAATGATACTACAGTTTGTGACCCGCAGTTTCCCATTTTGCTTAACCTTGGTATTATTCCACAGGCTCAGTATATGTGGCAGGACGGGTCTGCATTTAATCAATTCCTCGTGACAGGTGAAGGCACTTACAATGTTACAGTTTCCAATGCATGTTTTACGGTCGTTGATGAGATCGTTGTGACTGTAGACAATACGGTTCCAAATGTCATATTACCTGTCGATCAGTTTTTGTGTGAAGGCGAAAGTTTTGTAATTACAAATTCAGGTGATGTTGGTAATTATTTGTGGCAGGATAATTCCACTGAAGATTCTTTATTTGTTGATTCACCCGGAACATACACACTGACTGTATCGACTATATGTGGATCAGGAAGTGATGCTGTCGTCATCAATTACAAACCGCCCGTGCCTGTTCCAAATCTGGGTCCTGATTTGTTTTTATGTCCTGGCGAACAAATCAACCTGGCACCGAATATTCCGGGAGTACAATATTTATGGCAGGATATGAGTACGTCAAATCATTTTGTAGTGAATACGCCCGGGACCTATTATGTGCAGATCTCAGATCAATGTACATTTTCATCTGACACGATAGAGGTTTTTGTAAATAATCAACCCCCACAATTATCACTTGATTCTACATTGAGCTTATGTCAGGGTCTAAGTCTCACCATTGAAGCAGGTATTGGTGGAGTTTCATATTTATGGAATGATCAGTCTCAGGCGGATTCTCTCAATGTGACAACTGCCGGAACATATAGCCTGACGATCTCCAATGCTTGCGGAACAGATGCTGATACTGTTATTGTTTTGGATGGCGGCCCTTCACCTTCTATTAATTTGGGTAGTGATGTATCACTTTGTGCCGGAGATACAATTCATATCATGCCTGTTTTTTCTTCTGTAAATAATTGGTTGTGGAATGATGGATCTGCTTTGCCTGCTTATGTAGTAACCGGTAATGAAATCGTCAGTGTTCAGGTGTCGAATACTTGTGGGTTTGCGGTGGATACACTTATAGCAACACTTCTGCCTGAAACTCCATCTCTTGATCTTGGAGCAGATACAGCACTCTGCCCGGGCAACTCATTTATATTGAACATCACTACACCAAATGTCAATATTCAATGGTTCGATGGTTCTGTCAATCCACAATATGTTGCGAATACTCCCGGTTCATATTTTGCTACTATTTCTAACTTATGCGGAGTTAATTCAGATACAATCGAAGTTGGAAATTTGCCTGCGGCACCGGACTTACACCTGGGGATAGACCAGATGCTTTGTCCCGGTGAAGTCATCACACTTGATCCGGGAATACAAAATGTAACTTATCTGTGGCAGGATGGATCTTCGGCAGTAACCTATAGTGCAACTGATGCAGACACAGTTATACTGACAGTGATGAATGCATGTGGTGCGGATACAGATACACTTGAAATCACGATCAGCACGGATGGACCTGATGTCAATCTGGGTTCTGATATCCTGGCCTGTGAAGGAGATATAGTTACACTGATATCGGATATCGGCGGTGTTTCATATCTCTGGCAGGATGGTTCATCAAACGCATCTTTTTCAACAGCAGCATCAGGAACATATATTCTGCAGGTCAGTAATAATTGTGGTGTCGATAAGGATACAGTCGATGTGGTGATCAGTGGCACTATTCCGCAAACTGATCTTGGCCCCGATACGATCTTATGTAACGGATCCAGCTTGTTACTTTCTTCTACATCTGATCCCGGAACTATATTAGTCTGGCAGGATGGGTCTTCTCTTCCCACGTTTCTTGTTGAATCTCCGGGTACGTATATTTTATCTGAATCAAATCATTGCGGTGTCCATATTGATTCGATTGAAATCATGTTTAGTGCAGATGCGCCTATTGTCAATCTTGGTCCGGATATCCTGGCTTGTGAGGGAGATGTAGTTACATTGACAGCCGGAGTATCCGGAGTAAATTATCTCTGGCAGGATGGATCTACCACTGCGGATTATTCAACATCTGTTTCCGGTTCATTTATTCTTGAAGTCAGCAATACCTGTGGTGCTGATAAAGATACGATCGATGTAGATATTCATGGAACACCTCCTTCAACTGAGTTAGGTGCCGATACAACATTGTGTACGGGATCATCATTAATACTTATTTCGAATTTTGATGTTGAAACCACTATTGAATGGCAGGATGGAACGTCAGCACCAACACTTTTGGTGAATAGTGCCGGTACATATTCATTATTGGAATCAAATCACTGCGGGGATCATGCTGATACGATCACCATTGATTTTCTCGATGCACCTTCAGCATTTGATTTAGGTTCGGATACAATACTATGTCCCGGTGAATTCATTATTCTTAATGCGCCAATCACTTCTTCCACGATCAGGTGGCAGGATGGAAGTAATATTCCTTCATTCATTGCAGATAAGTCACAAACCTATTCACTTGAAATATCGAATGATTGTGGATTGGTAAACGATGAATTGATTCTCTCGTATGATGATCGCATTCCGGAAATTACATTGCCTCCTGTTACATTTATATGTCCCGATGATCAGGTGGAGCTGAATGTGACACAACCTTTTCCGGCGAATTATATATGGAGCACCGGATCAACTCTTCCTGTAATCGTCATTGATCATCCAGGTAATTATTCAGTTTCCATTCAAACCTTGTGCGGAGGTGCAGAAGGAGAAACTGAAGCCATGATATCTGATTCATGTCACGCTGTAAATTCATTCTACATACCAAATATATTTTCGCCTAATGGGGATGACATCAATGATATCTTCACCATAAAGCTCCATGATGAAATTGAACTGCATTCAATGGAGGTCAGCATTTATGACAGGTGGGGAAATTTAGTTTTTCATTCCGAAACTATTCCTATCGAATGGCATGGTGATTTTAATGGAGAGAAACTAAGCCCTGGCGTGTATGTGTATAGAATTCAAATGACATATTTTGATAAAGTCGTGGAGCGGGATGTCATGGTGCAGGGTGATGTAACCCTGATTCGCTAGTTCATTTCTCTTATTATGAGCCACATATAAAAAATGAAAATTGAAAATGATATCAGACCACGTTAAGCTGTTTGTTATTGGATCGATTTTCCTTTTATCAGGCATAAATGCATGGTCACAAAACCTCGTACCCAATCCCGACTTTGAATCTTTCACAGTCTGTCCTCCAAATGTCAATCAGGGCGGGCCGTTAGAATGTCTTCCATGGTATCATCCTACCGATGCATCTTCTGATTATTTCAATGTGTGCGGTGGTCCGGGAGCGGATGTCCCAAATAATCTTTTTGGATCTCAGGGCCCACATTCAGGTGTGGCTTACGCCGGTATAGGGACGTGGTTTGTCGGATTTCTTTATCGGGAATATCTGACTGTCCAATTGACAGAACCTCTCATGCCTAATACAGCCTATGAAATTAGTTTTTATGTGAGCCTGGCGGATAATAATTGTGGAACAGACAAGATGGGCGTTTATTTTTCTGCAATCCCTCCCCCTAATACAGGCATCGTACCTATTAATGTTGATCCCCAGGTTTCTTCTAACCTGGGTTTATTGACAGATAAAATAAACTGGACACTGATTTCAGGCTGTTTTCCTGCGGTGGGAGGTGAGGAATATATCACTATTGGGAATTTCTTCAGTGATGAGGATACGCCTTTGGATCCTACATGCGCCCAGAATCCTGTTCAGAGTTATTACTATGTGGATGATGTAACTGTTATGGCTTTAGGCCCACCAGGAATAATCGATATAGATCTGGGAGATCCTGTCATTGCCTGTGGGTCATATGAAATCGATCCAAATTACTCTACCTCCTTTCACTATCATTGGGAAGATGGATCCATTTATCCTACACTCACTGTCACGGAGTCCGGAACCTATGCTTTAACAATCAGCGATGGTTGCGCATTTGGAATAGATTCAGTGGAAGTCACTATCATACCCCCTATAGCCATAGATATAGGAGAACCTCTTGTTGAACTTTGTGAAGGAGATAATTATACAGTATCACTTGACCCGTCACTGGGGACATATACCTGGCAGGATGGTTCTCACGATACTGAATACGAAATCACAACTTCCGGAATTTACGAGGTGACCCTGGATGATGGATGTATCCCCACGAGTGATTTTGTCAATGTCAATGTGGTCAGTTCTCCTGATCCTTTTTTTCTCGGTCAGGACATGTTGCTTTGTCCCGGTGATGACATTGATTATGATTTCGATCCCGCATTAGGCGATTTTACGTGGCAGAACGGATCTCATTTTTCTTATTTTACTATCGACGATCCCGGTACATACGCACTTACTATATCCAGCATATGTGGATTATTCACAGATGAAATTATTGTAGACTATGTTGAGGCTCTTCAGATCGATATTGGCCCTGATGATTATTTTCTTTGTGAAGGGGATGCATATGAAATCGATCTTGACCCTGCATTAGGCGATTTTCTATGGCAGGATGGAAGTGATGAGGCTTTCTATACTATTTCTACACCCGGATATTATTCTCTGACGATCACAAATCAATGTGAATCCGTCACTGATAATATAGAAGTTTTTGCAAGCATTGAACCCGTATTTGATTTAGGAGATGACATTGAAGTGTGTACAGCACAACTACCTGTTTTACTCGATCTGAGCGGACTATCCCAGGTCACGTTCCAATGGCAGGATGGCTCCGCCGGTGACCAATACGAAGTCACATCGGGAGGAACGTATAGCGTTACCGTTTCAAATTCATGTTATGATGTATCTGATGAGATTGTAGTGACCATTCAAAATCCTGTAACTAATGTCGTCCTGCCTGCGGATCAGATTTTATGTCAGGGTCAGACTTTTGTAATTACCAATACGGGTGATAGTGGAAATTATTTATGGCAGGACAATTCAACAGCAGATACATTACTTGTGAATGCACCAGGTACATACACATTGACAGTCACCACTGCTTGCGGAACCGGCAGTGATAACATTGAGATTAGTTACGTATCACCTCTTCCTCAGCCTGATCTTGGTCCTGATGTAGCTTTATGCCCTGGAGAACAAATCATATTGACACCAAATATTTCAGGAGTGGCTTATTTGTGGCAGGATATGAGCACTGCGGATACCTTGCTGATCAATTCAGCGGGTATTTATTATGTACAGGTGTCGGATCAATGTACATCGGCTGCTGATACGATAGAGATTATGATAAATGATCAGCCTCCACAAGTTGATCTTCCTCAGCAATTAAATCTCTGCCAGGGTGAAAGTCTTACGCTATACGCAGGTATCAGTGGGGTTTCCTATTTGTGGAATGATAATTCGCAAGTTGATTCACTTGAAGTTTTCTCTCTTGGATCATACAGCCTGACCGTGAGCAATACTTGTGGAACTGATGTTGATACAGTTATTATATTGGATGCTGGTCCAAAGCCATCGGTAGCTCTTGGTATCGATGTTTCACTTTGTTCTGGTGATGTTGTTACGCTACTACCTGTATTTTCTGATGTAGACAATTGGTTATGGAATGATGGATCACATCTTGCTTCATACAACTTAACCGGTAATGAAATTGTAACCGTGGAAGTTTCTAATGTTTGTGGCAGTGCGTTTGACACCCTGATTTCAGCTTTGCTGCCGGATACTCCGCCGATTGATCTCGGCCATGATACCTCACTTTGTCCCGGAGCCTCATTGATATTATCCATCAACACTCCGAATGTCGACATTGAATGGTCTGATGGTTCAACCCATGCAGGATTCCAGATTGATGATCCGGGTAAGTACTATGCAACTATTTCAAATGCATGCGGATCAAATGCGGATACAATCGATATCGGAATCTTACCAGATGCTCCTGTTCTTAATTTAGGAAACGATCAATCTCTGTGCCCGGGAGAAGTCATTACACTTGATCCGGAAGTAGAGAATGCAACTTATCTCTGGCAGGATGGATCCATGGCTACTACATATAGTGCAACCGAGGCTGATACGGTCATTCTAATAGTTACGAATTCATGTGGAACGGATACGGACACACTTGAGATCACGATCAGCACCGATGGACCTGATGTCAATCTTGGTCCGGATATATTGGCTTGTGAGGGAGATGTAGTTACAGTGGCATCAGATATTTCCGGAGTGGATTTTCATTGGCAGGATAGTTCGACGGGTTCATCCTTTTCAACAACTGCATCAGGAACTTTTATTCTTGAGGTCAGCAATAATTGCGGGGTGGATAGAGATACCATTGATGTGGATATTCATGGAACACTTCCTTCGACAGAATTAGGTCCTGATACAACTTTATGTACAGGTACGACAATGATACTTGCTTCAACATCCGATATTGAAACTCTCGTTGAATGGCAGGATGGAACGTCATTGCCGACATTTTTAGTAAACTTCCCGGGTACATATTCAATACAGGAAACCAATCACTGTGGAGATCATACGGATACGATAACAATTGATTATCTCGATGCACCTTTAGCATTTGATTTAGGTCCGGATACAATACTTTGTCCCGGTGAATTTATTCTTCTAAATGCCCCAATAACTTTTTCTACCCTCAAATGGCAGGATGGAAGCAATAGCCCTTCGATGGTTGCAGATCAGGCACAGACGTATTCGCTTGAATTATCGAATGAATGCGGAGCAGTGAATGATGAATTGGTTCTCACGTATGATGACCGCATTCCGGAAGTCTCATTACCTCCTGTTACCTTCATATGTCCCGATGATCAGGTGGAACTGAATGTGACGCAACCTTTTCCGGCGAATTATATATGGAGCACCGGATCGACTCTTCCTTTACTTGTCATTGATCAACCAGGTAACTATTCAGTTTCTATTCAAACTCTTTGTGCTGATGCTCAAGGAGAAACCGAAGCAATGCTATCCGATTCATGTCACGCTGTAAATTCATTTTACATTCCAAATGTATTTTCACCTAATGGTGATAACATCAATGATATATTCACCATACAGCTCCATGATGAAATTGAATTGCATTCTATGGATGCCAGTATTTATGACCGGTGGGGAAATTTAGTTTTTCACTCCGAAACCATTCCCATCGAGTGGCATGGTGATTTTAATGGTGAGGAACTTAATCCCGGGGTGTATGTGTATCGAATTGAAATGAGTTATTTTGACAAAGTGGTGGAACACAACATCATTGTAAATGGGGATGTGACACTGGTTAGATAATTTTCAGCTCCGGCATTTATTCATTCAACGTATAAATTTCTGCCCACGCTTTATTTATTTCAAATCGTTTTGCCAAACGATATTTTGAGTTGTCCTTAACGGACTTATATTTCCATTCCTCAAATTCGATGCTGGAGAAAATAATGATCTCATCTTCAGGTTCTACATTCCCCTGGTAGTTAACTTTAATAAAAGTGACGGGTGAAGAAAGATATCCTGCAGCAAGGTTTGTTAAATCCTGCTGTAATAGAAAATGGGTATATATTTCCCTTTCAAACCATTTCTCCTCCTCACAGTATGCGACTACCTGCTGATGGACCTTCACGATGTGGATATAATTGATGCTGGCATCATCATGCCATTCCTTTATATTGTCATTATAATAAAATGACCATGAAAAATTTAATAATAAAATAATGCAAAGAGCAGGAAAATAAAACGGAGGATGAAGTGTTGCTTTTTGCATAATAATGGAGAAAACCAGGATCAGTAAGGGTAGTGCCATGAGCATATATCTCACCATTAAAAAATTGAAAACACTAAAAGCAAAACAGCTTGTGAACAGAATTCCAATTAACTTAAATAACAATCTTTCCAAACTGGTAAAACCCTCTAATCTCCTGGCATAATAATAGATTAAGAAAATGAAAATAAATATTGAAAATATACTTTCATGGATATATGTGAAAATGGATAAAACTAAAACTGCAATGAAGGCTAATAGGTATTTCCTTCTGTTGCGTAGGAATTGAAGTGCAATCAGAACAATCCCCGGGATGATCAATATTAATTTTCGTCCCTGATCAAAGAAGATAAATTTTAATATTAATTCTGCTTTGTTGCATAATGCAGGTAATGACATGTCCATCAGATCCAGATGGAGAGGGTAGAAAAACCATCCAAGCATGATTTTTTGCAAAACAAAATAAATGACAGCAGGCAGCATCGCTCCATAGACCCAACACGACTTTAGCCTGAATCCTCGTTCTGTAAATAGATGATAGAGCGCAAATGATATGATAACCACCACCCCGGTTTCCTTTGTGACGCCTAGCAAACCTGCAACTATCAGGAAGTAATATTTTTGGCCATTCACATAGCTTCTTATACTTTCTAAAGTCAGCAGCAGGATAAATACTTCCGGCAAAACAAAAGAGGACTGAACATAAAATGCTTCCTGCAGAATCAGTAGCCCTGCTCCAAATAGTGCCTGGTAAGAAGTCAATACCAATGATAACAATCTGTAAAATGAGATAACAGCAGCTATGGATATGAGCATTGCAAAAAAGTGCATCGACCAGAGAGATCCACCAATCCATTTCATCCAACCCGCTGATAAGAAATAAAATAGCAATGGATGACCACGATATAACTCAGTATTGATGCAACCGGGAATCAGACATGGCCGGCGTCCTGCCATTTCAGAAATTGCAGGGACGTAAGACCAGGCTTCATCCCAAAAATAGGGCAGGTATAAAGAGTTCCATTTAAAAGCTACCCATACCAGGATAAAAAAGAAGAGTACAAAAAGGGGAATTTTTTTTTCTGACATACGTCAAACAAGTGTATCGAATGATTCCTGTAAATTAGAATAAAGTAATATTACCATTATTGCTGCGTAATTAAAATAAAAAACGCCCTGCATATGCAGAGCGTTTTTTTATCATTCCATTTCAAAGAAGAAATTATTTCTTTCCTCCCTGCAATGAATCTTTCAGTGTTTGTAATTCATCCATCTTTCCTGCAGCTGCAAGAGCGGATTGTTCAGGCCACGTAGCAGGATCAAACATTTTGAAGCGGCTACCCTGGGCAAGAAGAATCTCCCGGATTTCATCAGCAGTTTTTGAAGCAAGCGTAGCATAGCTATCAATCCCTGCGCCATGAAGTATCTCTTCGATCTTAGGACCTATGCCTTCTATGATCTTGAGATCGTCACCACCGCTTTTAGCTTTTGCCGCTTTAGCTTTTGGTGCTTTGGTTTCCTCTTCAGCAGGAGATTCAGTTGATTCTTCACCAGCAGGTGTTTCAGTTGTTTCCTCATCTGAAACAACTTCTTCTTTTGCAGCCTTAGCTTTTGGAGCTTTCACTTCTTTTTTCTCAGGCTCTGATGCTTCGGTAGCATCATCAGCTTCCTTTGAAGCTTCAACAGCTACTTCTTCCTCTAGAGAAGTATCTCCCATGTCTTCACCAGGAGCGGTTTCTACCGCAACAGGTTTAGTGTCAGCAACCTGGGATGTGGTTTCATCCGCAACATCAGATGCAGATTCATTAGAAGCAGCTTCTTCAGCTACAGCTTCAGCATCTTTAGCATCCTTTGCAGCTTTTTTACCTTTTGCATCTGCGAGTTGTTCTTTCAACTGTGAAAACATAGCCATGTCTCCAAGCGTAGTGGGCTCATATTTGCCTTGCTGCTCTTTGACGGCTTGTTTTATTTCCTGTCCCTGTTTGCGACGATCATCTTTTACGACTTCCTCTGCTTCACGCTGGATATCCTCAAGATAACGGAGATGTGACACCATGATGCGTTTGTCATCACGATTGAATTCAATTACTTTGAATGTCAATGTTTCGTCCACTTCAGCAAGCTTGCCATTTTCTTTGCGAAGATGACGCGATGGAGCGAATGCTTCAAGACCATAAGGCAATTGTACAATAGCACCCTTATCATCACGCTTCATTACAGTTGCTTCGTGATAAGATCCTACAGGGAACACATTCTCGAATGTATCCCATGGATTTTCTTCCACATGCTTATGTCCTAATGAAAGCTTACGGTTTTCACGATCGATATCCAGGATCATGATCGGAAGATCAGCGCCCACCTTCGTAAATTCAGAAGGATGTGCAAATCGTTTTGTCCATGATAAGTCTGAGATATGAACCATTCCGCCTATTCCATCCTGTAACTCTACGAATACACCATATGGCGTGAGGTTCTGTACACGACCTGTATGTTTGCTTCCGATAGGATATTTTTTCTCGATCTCTCCCCATGGATCAGGTGTAAGCTGTTTCAGAGACAACGACATCTTGCGCTCTTCGCGATCGATGGTCACCACCTTTGTTTCATATTCCTGTCCTACGGTAAAGTAATCCCTTGCGTGAATTGGCTGATTGCTCCAGCTTACTTCTGAAACGTGTATCAAACCTTCTACGCCCGGAGTGATCTCAAGGAAAGCTCCGTAATCTTCGACATTGACAATCTTACCTTTGACGATGCTGCCTTCTTTGATTGTGTCACTGACGACATCCCATGGATGTGGTTGCAGTTGTTTGAGACCAAGAGATATTCTCTTCTTGTTTTCATCAAAATCAAGTACCACGACGTGTACCTTCTGATTGATCTCAAGCACTTCAGACGGATGGTTGATACGGCCCCAGCTGATATCTGTGATATACAGAAGACCGTCAACACCTCCCAGATCCATAAAGGCTCCGAAGTCGGTGATGTTTTTCACTACACCTTCAAGCACCTGGCCTTTCTCAAGACCGGAGATGATGGCTTCGCGTTGTTCGGCAAGATCGCTTTCGATCAGTGCCTTATGCGAAACAACTGCATTTTTAATATTCTCATTGATCTTGACGACTTTGAATTCCATTGTCTTTCCGACAAACTGATCGTAGTCGATGATCTGTTTGATATCGATCTGTGATCCGGGAAGGAAAGTTTCAAGACCGCCTGCATCCACGATAAGACCGCCTTTCGTTTTGCTGATGACAGTACCGTTGATGATCGTACCGTTGTTGAATGAGTCCACGAGACGTTCCCATGCTTTAAGCAATTTGGCTTTGCGACGGGAGAGTACCAGCTGGCCTCTTTCATCTTCCTGGCGTTCTACATATACATCTACTTCATCACCGATCTTAAAACCATCGATGTCTTTAAATTCAGAAACGGACACGAGGCCGTCTGATTTGAAATTGATGTCTAATACTGCATCTCCACCTGTAATCTGGGATACACGAGCCTTGATGACTTCGTTTTCATTGACAGCGCCTAATGTTTTTTCATAAAGGGCTTCCAGTCGCTCGAACTCGTCTTTTGCATAGACATGCTGGTGGCGGTTAGAGATTGACCAATCGAAATCATCATGTGCGGTGGATACTTCAGGTCCGGTGGTGATTTTGGGCTCATTTTTAGGAGCTTCGGGGGTTTCTACATCGACTGTAGAAACTTCAGGGGTTTCCTGGGTTGGAGTCTCCTGGGACTCCTCTGGATTGATTATTTCTTCTGACATCTCAGAGATTGGGTTGTTTGTACATTCCTAAATGGTTGATTATCAGGAATGGAGGTTAAAGAATCTAATAAATTCGGACCGCAAAGTTAAAACATTTCCGCTACTTCACCGAGGATAATTTAGATTTAGAGACAGGAGTTGAAATGTCATATTTTTAGACGGTCAGAATATGCTGACCGGGACTATTCCATTGATTCATTAATCATCACCTGATGACACCTTTGTACGATTTACGTTATCTCATGCTGATCTTTAGCCTGTTCATTTTTCAAAACTCTTTCGCTCAGACTGCAGAGCAATTGCAAGCCAAAGCAGACAGAATCAAACGATCTGATCCTGACAGTAACCTGATTTATACTTCCCAGGCCCTCACGATATTGAAGAGCCATCCGAATGATTCTCTCCAGCTGCAGGTCATGCTGACGAGGATGGATGGATTCAGGTTCCTCGGGTTAAATGAGGAGCTCATTGACGGGATCAGGATTTGTGATAGCCTCAATGCCATTGTTAATGACAAAAAGGCTGAAGTAACCATCAATAATCTCTATGGCCTTTATTACTGGAAAGCCGCACAGTTTGACAGTGCGATCCAATATTTCGTGAAAGTCAGGGAGCAGGCATTAATATTGAAGGATACTACAGGTATCATTAAATCTTACAACAATATCGGCAACATATTCGCGGACGTTGGCCAGGGACAAAAAGCCCGTGACGAATTCCTTATTGGTGTAAAATATGCATTGCATAAAGACAGTCTTGGTCTTTTTTATTTATACAACGGCCTCAGCAGTTATTACCGGGAAAAGAAACAATATGACAGCGCCATCATCTATATTAAACACTCACTCGATATTGCTGAAAAGCTAAATAACATGATTGATGTACAACGCGCAGCTTCCAATATGGGCGCCACCTATTTCATGATGAAGGAATATGGAAAAGCAGAAGAGAACTTAGTAAGGGCAGTGAAACTGGCGGAGGAACAATATGTACCGGAATCCCTGGTCAAAATCTATTATCACCTTGCAGAAGTTTACATTGCCACAAAACGATTTAAGCTTGCTGAGGAATATGGCAATAGAGTAGTGGATATGGCCACAAAGGAAAATTTTATAGAGGATATAAAATATGGTCATGAAATCTTATACCAGAATGCTAAAGCCAGTGGCAACATGGCGGAAGCTTTGGCACAACATGAAATGTATATCGTATACAAAGACAGTATTTTCGATGCTGATCACATGGCAAGGATCACGGAAATAGAAACGAAATATAAAACCGCACAAAAGGATCTCGAGCTCCAGAAACTTTCCTCAGATATTGAAATCATGGACAGGAATAAGAAATTGACACAGACTCGTTTTATATTTATTTCCTTAGGGGTGTTGCTCTTTTTTCTGGCTCTATATTTGAACAGATCCGTGAGAGAAATGCAGAGAGAAAAAAGAAGACGCGAAGAATACACAGCGGGAATCCTTTTTTCACGGGAAGATGAACGGAAAGGACTGTCACGGGAATTGCATGATCATGTCGGTCAAAACCTGGTGTTATTAAACCAGTCGCTTATGACCGGTGACATCAACAAATCCAAACAGCTCACGCAGGAAGTATTATCCGACATCCGGCGCGTATCCCGGGAATTATATCCATGGCAGATTGAAAAGCTCGGGCTTGATGCCGCACTCAAAGATCTGATCACAACAACTGAGTCACTGACAGATATTCTTCTTACCTATGAGCTGGATCCATTGAATGAATTTGCAGACAGGGATCGTTCTTTGCAGGTATACCGGATCGTCCAGGAATGTCTCAACAACCTTATCAAACATTCGCGGGCACGTTCTGCACGTATCACATTGCATCGTACCGGGGATGATATGCAGTTGACCGTGCAGGACAATGGAAGTGGTTTTGATACGAAAGCGCAGATGAATAATACTAAGAGTCTTGGCCTGATGACGATGAAGGACAGAATACAATCACTAAAAGGAAAACTCGAGATCGAGTCTGCTGAGGGCAAAGGATCGCGATTTTCATTTTCATTCCCGGCTGTATGAGTACAAAGCAAACTACGGTATTAGTTGCCGATGACCATCCCTTAATGCTGCAGGCCATCACCGGCCTCCTTGCAAAGATCCCATTCGTTGAGATTGTGAAAACGGCACAAAATGGAGCTGAGGCACTTCATTTCATCAATGTATTCAAACCGGATATCGCTATTCTTGATGTTGACATGCCCCTAATGGACGGTCTCGAAGTGATCAAATCTGCGAAGCAATCCAGGCTTGAAACACGGTTTATCATCCTCACTTTCCATAAAGAGATAGCGATGGCAAAGAAAGCGCTGGAGCTGGGTGTGATGGGTTATCTGTTGAAAGAAGATTCTTCTGTAGAAATCACTGAATGCCTTGAGTACGTCAGGCATGGGAAGCAATATATTTCACATGCGATCCAGGAGTTATTAAAAGCGAATATTGCCAGTCCTACGGATTCTCTTACAGATACTGAAAAGAAAATCGTAGTGCTGATCAGCAAAGGGATGAGTAGCCAGGGAATCGCAGAGCTCCTGTTTGTCTCAAATAAAACCATTGAGAATCATCGGAGTAATATCTGCAGGAAGCTCAACCTGGATGGAAGGCATAACAGTCTTTTTAAATGGGCGATGGAGAATAAGGATAACCTATAAAGTAAGACGGGTCTAAATAAAATGTTGAAGAAAAAGTTATCCTTAGTTTCAAACTAAGGATAACTTTTTCTTCAACATTTTCCATTTTTATGTCCCATCTAGGGGAAACCCCCATAAAATGATGTTTTCCACCTAAAACAATTTATTTGTAAGTCTTTCTACTTTTATGGCTGGAGTTTTTGAATATTGAATCAAGATTAGATTTAGTTTAAAAAGTAGATTACATATACCCCTTTTAATCATTGCCCAATACCCCATAATTGACCCAGGGCCTGTTTCTTTAGCATAAAGAGACAGGTCCTTTTTTTTTAAATGAAATATCCCGGAATCCGCTATCTGATTATTCGATAACGCTTATGTAAAGAGTTTTATCTTGCATCATCACTCAATCCTGATGCACTTATGACTGATTCGCGCCCCTGGCTAAAGCATTATCCTAAAGGTCTTCCTGCCAATATTGATGTAGACCAATATCCAAACCTCAATAGCTTTTTAAACGAAGCGATGGAAAAGTTTGCAGACAAAACTGCATTCTATTGCATGGGTAAAACTATCACCTATGGAGAGATGGACAGGGCTTCAAGGCAGCTTGCCGGATATCTTCAGTCGCGAGGCCTGAAACCGGGTGACAGGGTGGCGATCATGATGCCTAACCTCTTACAATACCCGATTGCATTATTCGGCTGTATCAGGGCTGGTCTTGTAGTAGTCAATACGAATCCGCTTTATACACCACGCGAATTGCTGTTCCAGTTAAAAGACAGTGGTGTCCGCGGAATTATCATCGTTGAAAATTTTGCATCCCATCTTCAGGAAGTGATCGGGGAGACCCAGGTTGAAACGGTCATTCTGACCAGCATCGGCGAACTTCTCGGGCCTGTCAAAGGAAGCATTGTCAATTTTGTAGTCCGGAATGTGAAACGGATGGTTCCGAAATTTTCAATCGCTAACACAGTAACCTTTAAAGAAGCTATTGCACAGGGTAAAAATTTTACCATCAAACCTTTCGAGGATGAACCTGATAAGGTAATTGCTCACCAATATACGGGTGGGACGACAGGTGTAGCAAAAGGAGCAATGCTGACGAACCGTAACATTGTAGCTAATATGCTTCAGATCAAAGGTTGTCTTGATACCAGGCTTAAGGAAGGTGAAGAAATCACGTTGTGCCCTCTACCGATGTATCATATTTTTGCATTCATCGTCAATTGCCTGGCAATGATGTCTTATGGTTCAATGAATGTTTTGGTGACGAATGCGCGTGACATCAAATCAGTAATCAAGGAATTTAAGAATCACCGGATCACTGTAATGACAGGAGTGAATTCACTTTACAATGCCATGCTCAATGTAAAAGAATTTGCTGCTCTTGATTTCAGCCAGTTTAAATTTGCTGTGGGTGGTGCCATGGCTGTTCAGAAATCAGTGAATGATCGATGGAAAGTTGTGACCGGCAGCGACCTGATCGAAGGGTATGGCATGACGGAAGCGTCACCGGTAGTATCTGTCAATCCGATTGATGGTACGGCGCGCATCGGCACAGTTGGATTGCCTGTTCCTTCGACGGATATTCGCATTGTGGATGACAATGGGATCGTTCAGCTTACAGGACAGCGTGGAGAGGTGCAGGTGAAAGGCCCGCAGGTGATGGCGGGTTATTACAACAAGCCTGTTGAGACTGCCAATACAATTCGTGATGGTTGGTTATGCACAGGTGATATCGGTATTGTGGATGAAGATGGATTTTTAAGCATCGTGGATCGCAAAAAGGACATGATCATTGTATCCGGATTCAAAGTATTCCCGAATGAAATTGAAGAAGTAGTATGTGCGCATCCAAAGATCAAGGAATGTGCAGCTGTAGGTATTCCCAATGAGAAGAGTGGGGAAGTATTGAAATTATTCGTGGTGAAAAAAGATAAAAGCCTATCCAAAAACGAATTGCTTGAATATTGTAAAGAAAACCTGACGGCGTATAAGATGCCCAAAGAAATAGAATTCAGGGATTCATTGCCGAAATCGAATGTGGGAAAGATCCTGCGCCGGGAATTGAGAGAAATAAAAGAGTAATCAGTATTCGGTGATCATTTTATTTTGAAAGCTTGTCCAAGAGAGAGTGTTTAGTGAGTTTAAATATGTTGCCTTCGGCATCATAAGTTTAGAGAGTTTAGTTTTTTGCTCACTACTCACTACTCACGGCTCACTTCTTACTTCTTACTTCTTACTACTCACAGCTCACGGCTCACTACTCAACTCCCTGTGCACAAGCATCAAGCATTTCATAAAACGCTTCACCCTTAGCACGAACAATTGCACCTTTCAAGAATTTATAAAGTGGCACATCATGTTTCTTTCCATTCTTGCAGGCGGGAGCACATATCTTCCATTTGTTGTAATTCCAGGCTTCTGTTCCATTTTTCAGATATTTCACCCTGATCGGATATAAGTGGCATGAAATCGGTTTTGGCCAATCGATCATTCCTTTTTCATATGCCTGCTCAAACGCACATTTCCCGATGCCTTTTCCGTCCCAGATAAGATATGCACAGGCTCCGTTTTTGATCAACGGAGTGCCCAGGACTTCTCCTTCATCCCCATAGTGTGTCCCGAATCCTTTCTTTGCCACGGCTTTCCGGCTTTCTTCACTCAATAAGGGAGCAACTTTCTCCCAAACGGATTCAATGATAGCAAGCTCTTCTTCTAAAAGCGGAGCTCCCCACTCTCCTTCCCAGCAACAGGCTCCATGACAGGCGTCAAGATCACAGACAAATTTGGCTGTCACCACTTCATCACTTAACAGGACATCATCAATAGCAATCATGATACAAAGGTATTCATGAATGCCGACTTACAACTTATTGGGGATTATGGAAGAAAATCCCTTGAAGGAGTCATCAGCTCTGAGTGAAAAATCATTTCGCATTTTGCCTAAATGAAATGCTTAAAAACGCCTTGGTTATTAGATTCTTCCAATTATTTCAGAAAAAATAATCCCTGTTTTCATGACTTTAAATGCCCTTTTCTATCCAAAATCTAAAATCTTAAATCCAAAATCAGTACTACCTTAGCGAAACAGAATTTTACATTACTCTTGACCACTCCCATGGACAGACTGAAATCAAAATTTTACGAGAAAGCCATGGCTTCCATCGCGGAAATGAAGCCATTCATGAAAGAGCATGATGAAACCATCATCGATCAGGTCACGATCGGCCAGGTCTTCGGCGGAATGAGAGGCATCAAAAGCATGCTCTGGGAAACCTCCTTACTGGATTCAAATGAAGGCATCCGGTTCAGGGGCTATTCAATCCCGGAACTTAAAACAAAACTACCCTCCCGTGGAGGCGAACCATTGCCAGAAGGCCTGTTCTGGCTAATGCTTACCGACGATATACCTACTGAAGAAGAAGTCAACTGGCTCAGCAACGAATGGGAGCGGAGACGACAGATTCCCGAAGGAACCTGGAAGGTTCTCGACAGTCTTGATCCCGACACCCACCCAATGACACAATTGGGGATCGCTGTTTTATCCCTGCAGGCTAAAAGCGAGTTTTCACGGCGATATTCTGAAGGGATGAATAAACGTGATTACTGGGATGCCACATATGAAGACTCTATGAATCTCATCGCGTGTCTTCCACAGGTTGCAGCATACATCTATCGGCGGACATTTAAGAATAATGAACATATCTCCCCGGATGATAACCTTGACTGGTCAGCTAACTATGCACACATGCTGGGTGTCACCGATGACCCCAACTTTGAAAGTCTGATGCGTCTCTACATGACACTTCATGCCGATCACGAAGGAGGAAATGCAAGTGCACATGCAGTACACCTGGCCAGTTCGACACTGAGCGATGTATATTATTCTTTTGTATCAGGCGTAAATGCACTTGCCGGCCCTCTACATGGATTGGCTAACCAGGAAGTGATCAAATGGATCTTTGAAATGGTCGATCACCTGGGCACATCAAAACCAACCACTGAACAAATAGGCCAATACATCAACGAAACCCTCGCACAAGGCAAAGTGATCCCCGGATATGGTCATGCTGTTTTGCGCAAACCGGATCCCAGGTTTCTTGCACAACAGGCATTTGCGCAACAACATATGCCCGATGATGATATTGTAAATATTGTCTGGAAAGTTTTTGAAGTCGCACCTAAAATCCTTGGCTCTCTTGGTAAAGTTGCAAACCCATGGCCCAATGTAGATGCACATTCAGGAGCCATCCTCGTCCATTATGGATTGAAGGAACATAATTATTACACAGTACTCTTCGCTGTCTCCCGTGCACTCGGAGTATTAGCTTCCACTTGCTGGAGCCGCATCCTTAGTCTGCCTCTTGAACGACCCAAGTCACTCACGTATGAATGGATGAAAAACTGGGTGGAAGCGAGAAAAGACAAATAGTGAATAGTGAGTGGTGAAAACGTGAGGCGTGAGGCGTGAAACGTGAGTAATAATTGATTGGTTGTTGAGACGTCGATTTTGTTGCTGAGCTGTAGCCCAAGGCAGTGAATTAGCAAGTCGAAGCATCGCGTCTCCTTAATTGCGAAAAAATAAATCGAATGCTTTGACCTGCTTCACTCATCCTCGTGCTACAGCTAAGCAACCATCTAAAATCGTCTACGTCTAGAGTCCGGAATCCGGCATCCTTTAATCCAGCATCCTTTTTTATCTTTATTGATCATGGAAGCCTACGCCCTCGCACTTACCTATGCCATCCCGATTTTTCTTGCCCTGATAGGGATTGAAGCTTTGATATCCTGGCGCATGGGAATTAAGATCAATCGAGGTGCGGATATAATCTCAAGCCTGGGTTCCGGGATTACCAATATTGTGAAAGATGTCCTTGGCTTGTCGATTGCCATCGTGAGTTATGCATGGCTGGTCAACAAGGTTGCCATATTTCATATCAGCAATGTATGGTATGTCTATGTCATTGCGTTTGTGGCAAAAGATTTCGCCGGGTACTGGATCCATCGGTTGGAACATACAATCAATTTTATGTGGAACCGCCATATCATCCACCACAGCAGCGAAGAATATAATCTGTCATGCGCATTGCGGCAAAGCATCTCGGAAGTGTTTTCTTTTGTTTCCTTATTTCTTCTGCCTGCTGCTTTACTTGGTGTACCAACGGAAGTGATTGCTGTCATCGCACCCATTCAACTGTTTGCTCAGTTCTGGTATCATACCCGCCTGATCCATAAGATGGGGATCCTGGAATACATCATCGTGACACCTTCGCATCACCGCGTTCATCATGCGATCAATCCGGAGTATATGGATAAAAATTTCAGCCAGATATTCATCATCTGGGATAAGATGTTCGGCACATTTCAACCTGAGCTGGAAGAAGTACCTGCCGTGTATGGTGTGAAACGACCTGTGCAAACATGGAATCCGTTCCTGATCAATTTCAGGCACAACTGGCTTATCCTGAATGATGCATGGCATACATCACGTTGGTGGGATAAGATCAGGATATGGTTTATGCCCACTGGCTGGAGGCCTGAGGATGTAAAAGTTACGCACCCGGTCCAGGTAGTGGAAGATGTATACAGGTTAACTAAGTATGACACATTTATTTCTAAGAAATTATTGTCATATGCATGGTTCCAGCTTATTGCATTGCTCGTATTTACAATGTATTTATTCATGGATTTTGCATCGATAGGATTCCCTGGAGTGTTAATCTATGGATTATTTTTAATGGTATCGGTATTCAGTATTACATCATTATTGGATAAAGCACCTTATGCGTTTATGGCGGAAGTGATACGGTTTTTATTGGTGATAGCGATAATAATTTATAGCGGGGGAGATTGGTTTAAATTAAAAGATATATTTTCTTTTGGTCCTTACCTTGTAAGCTTGTTTATGTTTATATCTCTGATGATGGTGGCATACTTTCATTTCCGGGAGAACAGGTATAATGTTGTTTTGCCTTTGAGGAAATTTTATTCAAGGATATAGGTGTGCTTGAATATTCCGCTCCGATGGAGCTCAACATTCCCTTCGTGATTCGTTGTTACAGATATTCCGCTCCGATGGAGCTCAAAAAAACTATTTGCTCATTCTGTTTCTACAGATATTCCGCTCCTACGGAGCTTTATCGACTATTGTTACATTCAAATTGTGAGCTTTGTATTCGCAGAAACAAAAATGAACAAGGATATTTTTCAGGAAGTGTGTTCAAAGCTCCTTAGGAGCGAAATCTCTGTAGAAAGCAAATGTCTCCCCACCTTTTTTTGTGGCGACGCCAATGCGAAGCGAGGTGGTCGCAATTAAAAATCAATCTCCTGTTGTAATATCTAAGCGCTCAGGGTAATTTTTCAAGTTCCCCTTTAGGGGATAAAGGGGCAAAACAGCGCTACGTCTTCGATTTTTTCAAAACAATCATCTGGCCATTCGATTTTGCAACTGATGTATAATAATTACACAAACCCATGTATTCCGCCGGGGTTAATCGCATCGGGGATTCTGTGACCTGATGATGGACATGGATGAATTTATTCTCTACCATTAATTCCACCGCATATTGATTGCCCCGGAATTCAAATGCAGATTTTGCAGGCAAATATTCTATCTCATAGCCTGGAGGTATAGAAATATAAATATCATTTGTTTCTGTGAAATCATCCCTTGAAATAAAATCTGTTTTTCGATCCGTATTCCCGGTACAGGAGTTTCGAGGAGGCTGAATCGAATTTACAGGAATGAAATACCGGATACCCGATGCAGAACCAAATTGACTAAGCGTGGCATTGTAATCCATCGCCGACGATAAGCCTGATGTTGAAGAAGAAATATGTAAATGATCAAGCTTCTGAATTTGTAAATGAAAATGTTCAAGGAAAGATTTTCGTTGCTCTTCTTGCGACGAATAATAAAATAAGCTTCTAATTCTTCGCTGAAGGTTTCCACGATATTCTGCTCTTCCTTTTAATATAACCGGCTGGCCTGTGAAAATAGTGTCAGTAGTAGTTATCCTGTTTAGAGAATCAGGTGAGGAAGGAGTTCGGCTTATTTTTCCACCTTCGGGAGTGATCAGTAAAACTTTTTTATTCTCTTCATCCCTGTCAATAAAACCTGTTGGCAGGTAATTGCTGGTACATTCCAGCCACATATTTTCTGATGGGATATGCACCATCATGTGATTGAAATCAGAGTACATAAAATCATCCGCAAATAAAGCCTCTTCTTCATCCCATTTGATGATTACCTGGAATGATTCAATTCCAATTTCCCTAAGCATACCTTTCATGAAAGTCGATAATGCCTTGCAATCCCCATACCTGTTTTTTTCAACATAAGCGGCATCAAAAGATTGCCAGCCACCTACACCCAGCTGCACACTTACATATCTCATATTTTTCTGAAGCCAATGATAGAGTGTGTCAATCTTTTCTTTCGGCGTATCGAAATGTGCAGTCATCTGATGGATAAGATCAATCATCTCCGGGGGCATCTTTTCCTTATCCTTATTTAAGGTGTAAAGAAATGCACCAAATGATTTCCAGTCAGTCATGCTGCCCGAATAATCTTCTACCTGGAATGTAGATGGCGTCATCAGCAGCATGGGAAATAAATCATACGCCGACGGTCCTGAGGCTTCACGTTGAAGTGCACCCTTCTTTAGTAATGTCCATGTTTGCAATCGTATTCCTTCCCGGAATGTTTCAACATATTCAAAAGCATTATTCAATATTTTTGTATGGACGACAAGATCGGACGGTGTTTCAAGTACGAAAATGGATTTTTCTACAGATTCACCATTACTCAGTGGTCTCCAGGCAGGATAGGTCATCGTTTGCGCATGGGTTATTTTCCATTCATATTCTAACGTATAAGGGAGCTGACCTCCAAATGATCTGAATCCTATAAACCGGTCATCACTCAGAAAAGTGATATCGCTATACCTGGCATGATCAGTTAGCTCTGATTTTTTTACTTTTCTCAGCACATTGCCCCATGCATCATATAAGACGATATTGGTTAGTTCAGCTTTATTGTATTTATCATATGGAATGCTGATGTAAGAAGCACTTGCATCTTCATTGAAAATACTTACCGCTGTGAAACCTTGCTGTATATATTCCCGTGGAGATTCTATGATATAATGTGTTTCTTCGAAACGTATGACTGCCTGCGCATTTTTAAGCAATGCAGTATCGATCAGCAATACTGAATACTGGGGCTTGTCCTGGCTCCATATCACTACAGGCCAGCATATAGCAATGAGCCAAAAATATTTTTTAATGTAGCTTGTCATTTGGTTTTTGTCAATACGATTTGCTCATTAAACTTTTCCTTTCGTTTATTAAAAATAGATTTCAATGTTGTATACTCTTCGGGTTCGAAATAAGTTTGCTTGACTACGTATTTAATGGTGATATTTAATTTATCAGCCACAAGAGCGGCATCATAAATTACATGGATGCCACCGGTACTGTTCGCAAACCGAATTGGTGATGGCAGGGATTCTATAGTATATCCTTCCGGTAAAGCTACATTTAACATCATGGAAACTTCAGAAGGGTAGTTCATCTCTATAGGATATGTCCTTTTCTCAAGCCTGAAAGGAATTTCATCAAGACCTTCCGGAAATATTGGATTCAGGTATATTTTGTCAGGTGTTGCAGTTCCGATGGATTGATCCACAACATTTGCCTTTATCTGAAGAGGCTGTGAGACATCATTTGCATGGATGATTTCCAGGCCTGATACTTTTATCGGAGACGAACCGCTAACCATAAGGTGGTCGCCAAATTCTTTTTTCTCATCCAGCATATTTCTTTTATCCATTGCGTGATACCCGGTGAAGCGTGTTTCGATGGCACCATTGAGATTACCATTTTCATCCAGGCTTCCTTTGATGACGAAAACGGATTTGCTGTTGACAGGAACGATATCAGTCCATGAAGGATTTTTTTCATCTGCTATCCATCCTCTCGTATTCAATGCATTTTTTCTTAAAGCACCCAGAGGAAGATTTTTATCACCCATATCCAGCCAGTAATCCTTTTCATCAATAGTTGCAAGGACCGCCATGTGATTAAACTGGTCTGTGAACGGATATAATTCCAGTGGCTTGCCGTGGTCCCGCGTACTGATCAGAACAGGTTTTGCAACGATGCCACTTTGCTGCAAGGCGGCACACATCAATTTGTTGAGATCACCGCTGGAACCGGACATTGCTTTTAGTATCGCGACGATATCTTTTTGCGTACTAATATTATATTTTCCATTCCATTGAAAATTCTGATTAATGTAATCATATAATTTTTGCGCAGTTTCCATTTGAGAGGTATCGGTTCCGGGTGTGATATTGGCAGCTTTCAATACCAGTTCGCCGGGCCGTTTATTTTTGAATTGTCCTCCCCATTCCGGGATTTCATATAGTCCTTGAGCAAGCTTATCCCATGTATCCAATATCTGCTCCCTGTGTGATCCAGGATACTGGACAGACTGAAGCTGATAGCGTATACGGGTATAATAGTCTTCCATGGTCGTGATGTAGCTTTCTTTTTTTAATGCAGGCACGTCTTCATTGATATATACTTTTATTCCCTGCTTTTTTATACCTGCGGGTCCCGGTTTGGCGCCATCTTCTTTTTTATCCACCAGTGTGCCCTGGGTCAAAACCACGTAATCATAGGTTTCCGGAATTTTTGTTTCCAGTTCTGCATACACGATAGGGATCTCGGCCTGGAAAAACCAATCTACAGGATGGAATCTGTCATAGGAGTGGATGGTGTATTGATATTCAATGACAGCCCCGGTGATCAGTTTTGGAAAAGCAAATTTTTTAGAAGACCAGAATTCGCTTTTCTTTTCATCGAATACCTGGTCATTGCTGATTTTGATTTCAGTACCATCGGGAAGATGGACCATCGCTTTAATGCCTGAAACATCAGTTCGTTTATTGTAGGAATAATAATTAATCTCTACGTTGCCATACTTATTGATACCCGCTTCTTTGAGGATCTTGATGATGTAATGTTTTTCTTCAGTCAGCGGATATGCCCCGGCAAGCGGGTCATATTCGATATATCCTGTTTTTGCGAGGATGACAGCTACAGCTTCCGTATCAGGAGTGTACACCTTCATGGCGAGATCTTCAGGCGTCACGACTCCAAACTTAACTTTTGTATTCTGACTGAAGGAGAATATAATAGTCATGAAGCATATCAAAACAGCAAGGGCGAATTTCATGAAGCGCATCAGATTTTCGTTAACACAATTTGTTCATTAAATTTTTGATGGCGTTGGATATAGAAGTTTTTCAATGCAATATATTCTTCCGGATTAAAAAGTAATTGCTTAAGCACATATTTCATCGTAACATTTATTTTGCCCGGTGTTTGTGAAGAATTGTATGAAGCCAGTATCCCGTTATTTGCAGTGACAAATTTTATAGGCTCCGGAGTAGATTCAACTTTATAACCTTCAGGTAGTGTCAGGTTTATGATCATTGTGATTTCCTCAGGATAGTTCATCTCAATGGGATACGTTCTTTCCACAAGCTTAAATGGAATTTCATCCAGGCCATTTGGAAAAATGGGGTTCAGATATATTTTATCCGGGGTCGCTGTTGCTATCGATTGGTTACTGATAGTAGCTTTTACCTGGAATGGCTTCGAAGTTTCTTTTTTATTTGTCATTTCAAAATCTGAAAGCTTTACAGGTGTGGTACCCGTCATCAACAGGTGTTGTCCGAACATTTCTTTCTGATTTTCCACGTCGGTCCTTTGTTCTGCCGCATGATAGCCGGTATGCCTGGATTCAATGGACCCGACTATGTTGCCTTCTTTATCGAGAGTACCATTGATCAGGTATGTTGAATTGCTTGTAGGTGGTATGATGTCAAGCCACACAGGATCTTTTTCATCTACGAGCCAGCCTCTTGCATTTAATACGTCTGATCTCAACAAGCCTATGGGAAGATGTTCATCACCGAGATCAAACCACATATCCTTGCCTTCTATATTGGCGACGACTACCATATGATTGAACTGATCGATGAATGGATAGAGTTCCTGTGGCTTACCATTGTCACGTGTACTGACCAATACGGGTTGTGCATCGATGCCGGCCTGGGTCAATGCTGCGCACATCAGCTTATTGAGGTCGCCGCTGTTACCGGATTTTGCTTTCAGAATGGAGGCGATATCTTTTCTTGCGCCATAACTTTGCATGTCGTTCCACTGAATGTTGGCATTGATATAGTCATAGATCTTTTGTGCGGTCACCAATTGATTGACAGATGTATCGACGGTGATGCCTGCAGCTTCCAGCACCAAAGAACCCGGACGTTTATTTTTAAACTGCTCTCCCCATTCAGGAACCTGGTATAATTCGGCAGCTAATTTTTCCCACGAATTCAATACAGGTTCTCTCGCCCGATTTGGATACTGGATAGATTGCAACTGGTAGCGAATCCTGCTGTAGTAATCTTCCATCGTGGTGATGCAACATTCTTCCTTCAATGCAGGCACAGCCTGGTTGACATACGTATTCGTGATAAAATTTACATTGACGGAATTATTATTGATTTGATTGCTGACAGAAAGGCCTTCACTTCTTGTAGTAGTGGTAAAGTTGATGGTTTCAAGATTTTCATCCCGGTCTCTTTTATCAAGGGGCAGACCTTGTGTAAGAATGACATATTCGAACCAATCCGGAAATTTTGTTTTCAACTCTGCATACCGGATAGGGATGTGACTCTGAAAAAACCAGTCTACCGGCTGGAACATGCTGCTCTGGTTGTACGTGTATTGGTATTCGATGATGGCGCCTTTCACCAGGCCGGGGAAAGCTATTTTTTTTGCTGACCAGTAATCGTTGGTTTCCTCATCGAAGATCTGGCTGTTGTCCACCTTGATGTCAGTTCCATCCGGGAGATGGACGATTCCTTTGATATTGCCCACTTTGGAGTAATTGTTATGAGCATAGTATGGAATTTCTATGTTTCCGAATTCATCGATGCCGGCTTCGGTCAGTATTTTGATGACGACGTGCCTGTCTTCGGTGACGGTATATGTTTCCTGGAGGACATCATACCGCATATATCCTATTTTAGAAAGTACCACAGCTACCGCTTCTGTATCAGGGGTATAGACTTTCATGGCGAGGTCTGCGGGGGATACTTTTCCGTATTTGACTTTGGTGTCCTGGCTGTAGGAAAAAGTAAATGACGTACAGAAAATGATAATGAGAGGGAGCAATGTTTTCATTAGCTGGATAATGGATTATAACCGGAGAATAGATGAAGAACTACTTCAAGATAAGAAGATTTTTTTTAGAGGCTAAAGCTGGATGAATGGGGAAAGAGGAAATAGAAAATATTATAGAGAAATCTGCCAGCCGATTTTTACATTTCGGAAAGCCTGTTCTCGGGCATCGATTACATACTGTGTGAAATTGAGATCAACCGAAGATCTGCTGAACCATTGAAATCCTAAAGTGAAGTATTGGTTTTTAGTCATTTCAAGACCGATCAAGAGTTCTGTGATAATATGGGGATTTCTCACACGATCCACTGCTCTTTCTTCCCAGGGGCCATAACTGTAGGCACCCGTTTTATTATTCAGATATAAGTCCTGTGTCTGGCCTGATTTGTATAAGGTGATCGGGTAAGCTTTCTGAAAGCTCACATAACCCAGGTTTTTTATTTCATATTTAGCTTTGATACCCCCGAACAAATACACAAGGCGATACCGGTCATGATCATAATGATGGAGCCATTGATCAAGCCCATCGATATTTCCCAGATATTCAAAATCTACATAATGGAGACCTGAGTAGGGTAGGTATATAACTTCTGAAGAAAATCCAAGACTGAGTTTGTCATTAATTGAGGATTTAGATAGAAAAGCATTTAAAACGTCGAATAGGACATCTCCCTGGATAGATCCGGTATGATTACGAGGCACATCAAAATAGTAGCTGTAGTATGATCCCCGGTGCCATTTCAAACTATATATATAATTGGGAGAAAAAGACCAATTAGCTTGTGAACAAACCGAGTTTGTCAGGCAAATAATAATTATTGAAAAGAGAGCCTTGATAAATTTCAGTATCATTTATGGTTGCTTTTTTTCTCATTTGATTTTTTCACAAATTTGTGTGTCAATGCAATTTGCAGTGACCAAATATTAGCGTGCTGATTGAGATTAAAATTTTGTTTGCTTATATCATTCAATCCCTGAGAAAAAATAATCTTGGGGAAAATAAATTTTGTAGTAAAAAATGAAAATGATGCCCTTACCCCATAATTAATTTTATCAAATTCATCATTTGTAGTAGATCCGTAAAATTTATTTTTTGAAATCCCCCATTTTGAATATTGTTGATCCCATAAATTTATTGAACTCGAATAATGAATAAAAGGAATCTTAAGGGCTATTCCATAATACGCACTAATTTCAATAATAAAATTTTGGTTAAAATTAATTTCTTTTGAAATTCCAAATTCTAAATATGGAATGGAATTAGAGGGTATCAACCAATTTGGAGTATTAATTGTGTCCCCACCGTCACCAAATAAAAATTCTTCTTCTTTAAAGTAAACTTCTTTAAAATTGTATTCAATGAACGTTAAATTAGCCTTTACTCCGGATATTAAATTAGGTATAATCGGAGTCGCAACACCAATATATCCGCAATGTGACGGTACATTTTTAAATTTATTATCCAGCGTATTATATTTAATATTATTTAGAACTTTATTGCCCGGCTCTATATCATTCTTAAAAAGCGCATTAACTCCGGAAATTCCGAGTCCTGCGCTAATTTCAATATTTTTGAATTGCGAATATGATAAGGTAGAATTAAATAGGATTATGATTAATAGTCTAATTTTCATAGTCAAAAAGAAGGAGTAGCAACTACCTGCTATTCCTATTTAGGTTTATGGATTATGGAAATAACTCAACAGCAGTATTGGATTGATTGGGTACAGTCCATGAAGTGATAAAAACCTTATAATCAAATTTTGGTTCATCAGGTAATTCATCCTGAACTGAAAGAGCACCATTTTTGGAGTAATGAACATATACCTCATTTACGTTTTCGATTATTTTGATTCAATTTATTATCAAAATTGTGTGCCAGTACGAGTTGTAATGACCATAAATTGACGTGTCTATTTAAGATAAAATTACTTTTGCTTATATCATTTAAGCCTTGTGTAAAAATGATCTTTGGGAAAATAAATCGTGTTTTAAAAAGTGATAAAGATCCTTGGACGCCATAATTATACTTGTCAAATTGATCGTTATTAATGCTATTGTTAAATTCAAACGTGCTCCGTTCCCAGCCTTCATAATATTTATTCCACAGACGAAAGGATGTTGAATAATGATTAAGGAAATTAAGTGCTATCCCATAAAATGCAGTGATTTCGACACTCAAAAATTTATTAACGTAGATTTCTTTTGAAATTCCCAATTCTATATAAGGCAATTTATATGAGGTTTCGAGCCAGTTCGGTGTGTTTATTGTATCCTCTATATAAGGAGGATTAATTGCATCTATAACAAATTTATCTTCTTTGTAAAAAACATCTTTATAATGATATTCATTAAATGTCAATCCAGCCTTAAGTCCATTTATTTTTTTTGAAAGAATCGGAATAGAAATCCTTATTGAACCTGAATGCGAAAGCACATTTTTTATTTTATTATCGAGCACATTTTTTTTCTTATTATACTGGATAATATTATCAAATTCCACATTATTATAAATCAGATTATCAGCCCCTGAAAAACCGAAGCCTCCGCTAATCTCAAGTTTATTTAACTGTGAGTGAGATGTAAGACAGGTAAATAGTAAAAATAGAATAAATGAAATTCTCATACATTAAGGAAGGAGTAGTAACAATTGCTACTACTCCTGTTTAGTTTTGTTGGATTATGGAAATAACTCAAGTCCAGTATTTGATTGATTTGGAATCGACCAAGAAGTAATATATACTTTATAATCAAATCTGGGTTCATCAGTCAATTCATCCTGTACTGAAAGATTGCCATTCTTGGAATAATGTACATAAACCCGATTATCCTGCTTTGATTTAGTCTCATCAAAATCATCTTCATTTTCGGTACAATTAGTGTAATTAAAGACGCTACCATAAGTTCTTGTTGAAGCTCTAAGAGTAGGTTTTTTTCTAACGTAGTTACCGTTTCCGTTTTTACGATATAGAAACAATTCTCCAAAAACTTTGGCTCGATCCAAAAAATGACCAATTGATTGATAGCCAGCAGTCCCGGAAACCTTCCAATCATGTCCACCCGCTGAAAAGAATTGATCATGTAATATTTCATGATTGATTCCAGAATTTCTGCAGAAAGTATTTGTGATAGTGATGGATGTACTAGCAGTATATATCCCTTGATCGCATCCACCACAAGCTTGTGAATTTTCTACATCCAGTGATGCTTCGATAATAAATGTATATTTTTCATCAGGTTCTAAATTCAAGTATGTATGAGTTCCTGAAAAATTATTAGGGACTTCATCTGGAGTACTTCCATCCCCCCAATCTATAGTTACAGTTCCCCCTCCGATACATAGACTTACCACCCCAACAGAATTTACTATGAAAAGCTGAACTGTGACAGGAATTTCTAATCCTGATGTTAATGGAGGAACTAAAAATTGTAAAAAAGCATGGCACTCAGGAAGAAAAGCAACCGGTGGAACATTACCACTAAAATACACCAATGTTGTATTTTCATTAACTGTAGGCTCTTCTGGATCAGACCGAAGTGAATTTAATACATCTAAATCGGCATCTGCAATTTTATAGTATTTAAAATCTGCCACAACTTTGTAGATGGTATCCTCAATCCAAACTTCATGTTCCCTGTTTAATAGAAGCTGCAATTCCGGATCTCCAATATAAATGTCAACGGTACTTCTGGGAGAACTTCTAAATTCATCATCAAGGTATTCTAAGCTGTCATACAAGGATGAAATACACAAAAACTCTAATTGATCTTCAAATTCGTTAACACCAGGGTCAACATCGCTGAGTAGCTGATCACTGTCATCGTCGCTTTCATGAGCTTCTCTGTTAATCTGAACAAGATCCAGATATTCATCAACAGCATCCATGTCATCAAACTTCAACATCCCATTAGACAAGGTACAAGGTAGGAGCCCATCTCTGAATTTAAGGCGGCTTTCTTTTGGCGTGCCAATGTCAAATGATTTCTGGCAACTGTAGAAAAAAATTCCTAAGAGAAGTAGTAAAATACCCCCCCCCCATAGCTAATCCAGATTTAGAGTAGCCTGGTTTTTTGAAAAATAAAACATTCATAATAGCTAAAATTATAAGTGAAAAAATAAAACCTTAGAAGACAAAAATTCACTTGGGTGATGCAACAAAAATCTACGCTTTGCAACTAATAATTCATTATTTTCAAAAAGTTCTTGCAACCAATGTACAATACTTTCCCGGATGTCGAACTCCACATTTATAATTATGATAAATAACTTGCAATTAATTTACTTTAAGTGATTTTTTCTTCTCCTCCGAATGCCTGAACGCAATAAACGCAAACACCGCACTTCCCAGCAATAAAATGGCGCCAAGAAAAAACGGTGCACCCGGCATATAGATCGGACTATTCGGACTGATCGAATACGCAAATAAATTCGTCATCACCGGCGGACCAATGACTGAAGTAGCACTCATCAAACTGGTAAGCGCTCCCTGCAATTCACCCTGCTCACGCACATTCACCTGGCTTGTAATCGTAGCCTGCAATGCAGGACCCGCAATTCCACCAAGACAATACGGAACAAGAAATACAAGCATCATCCATCCTGCAGACGCAATACCAAATAAAAACATGCCGATCGTATAAAGTATAAGGCCGATGTAAATGCTTCTGTGATTACCAAGCCACGGATTGACTACTCTTGTAAGAAGACCTTGTACCACACCCACCAACGCACCCACCACACCAAGCGATATACCGATCTGCGTAGGTGTCCAGCCAAATTTCTCAATAGTATAAAATGACCAGTTGCTCTGAATAGCATGCGCAGCCAGGTAAACCAGAAAAGTTGCAACTAACAAATACCCTAAGTCAGGATATTTTTTCAAATGCAACAATGCACCTACAGGATTAGCCCTCCTCCAATCAAACTCACGACGGTGATCTTTACTCAACGATTCAGGTAAGATGAAATATCCCCACATGAAATTGAGGAAACATAATGCCGCTGCAGCAATAAATGGAACCCTCGGCCCAAACCCACCTAACAATCCTCCGATCACAGGACCAATAATAAAACCCATTCCAAACGCAGCCCCGATCATGCCAAAATTTTGTGCACGGTTTTTATCATCACTGATATCCGCGATATAAGCAGCAGCCGTTGTAAAGCTCGCACCGGTGATCCCCGCAATGACCCTTCCAAGGAATATCCATTCTATAGTCGGTGCCCAGCTCAGCAGGATATAGTCCAGACCGAAACCAAACAACGACATCAACAGGATCGGACGGCGTCCAAATTTGTCACTGAGATTCCCGATGATCGGTGCAAAAAGAAATTGTGTAGCAGAAAAAGCAAACAATAGCCATCCATTCAGACTGGAGGCATGACCCGTGTCGATATGCTCGATTTGCTTGAGCAGGCTCGGCATCACCGGGATGATGATACCCCATCCGATGACGTCGATCAGCAGGGTGACGAATATGAATTTTATGGCTGCTTTACGGTTTGATTGCATGAGGCGAAGGTAATAATCAGTGAAACAGTAAGCGTGGCGATGACAGATGGATGCCGGATTTAGGGATGCCGGATGCTGGACTCTAGAATCACAAGGGACGCTTTAAGAGCTTCATAACTACAGGTTCGACCCTATTGCGTCATGAGTCCGGCATCCGGCATCCTTTTATCCAGCATCCAAAAATCCTACCTGGAACCGGTGATTCATACTCCTGAAATGCCCCTAATTGCCGGATCATTTGATAATCCATCTTAAAGAAAGTACTTTTGCAGGGCTTTTTCAGAAAGGGTCCTGAGCTTTTGCCTGAAAAAGATTCCCAAAAAATGGTATAGTATTTTGATAAACAAAGAGGTATATATATATTAATTATGGCTTTAATTAGTGAGATTCGTAAGAAAAGTTGGTTGCTGATCATCCTCATCGCACTGGGTATGGGTGGTTTCGTGATGATGGACATGGTCACCAAGGCCTCCAAAGGCAGCGGCAGCAGCTACACCGTAGGCTCTGTAAACGGGCAAAAAATAGAATGGCCTGAATTCCAAAACGCTGAACGGATATTATATCCCAACTCCACAGGTGATGTATACGGCCAGCGTAACTATCTCTGGAACTACATGGTAGAAGAACGCCTCCTGAGAGATGAAGCCGAAGACCTCGGCCTCAATGTAGGAGAAGAAGAACTTGAAGATCTCCAGTATGGAACACGCCTCAGCCCGATCATCCAGCGTAATTTCCGTGACCCTAATACAGGCCAGGTCGACAAGAATAATCTTGATCAGATCAAAGCCAACCTGGGCACCGGAAAACTTCAACCTCAACTTGAAGAATACTGGGGATACCAAAACGGTGAAATCAAAAAAGAACGCATCCAGCGCAAGCTTGCTAATATCGTAAAGAAAGGTCTTTATACACCTACCTGGCTGGCTCAGCAATTACAGGCCGAACAAGGCACATCACTGGATTTTAAATACGTCAAAATCCCGCTGGATAGTACGGCATCTGCCGATATCAAGCTCACAGATGATGACTACAAAGCTTTCATGAAAGACAATGAAGGCCTCATGAAAAAGAAAGAAGAATTCAGAACAGTTGAATTCGTTGTCTTCAATGTCGTTCCCACAGCAGAAGATTCTGCTACAGTGCGCAATGCGATTGCAGAACGGATTCCATTATTCCGTGACGCTACTAACGATTCTGCTTTCGTAGAGAATAATTACGGCACTATCGATGTCATCTATTACCAAAAAGATGACCTCTCTGAAATCATAGCAGATACTGTTTTTGATCTTCCGGTAGGCTCTGTATACGGACCCTATATCGACGGTGTGGAAATGAAGGCAGTCAAGATCCTTGACAAAAAAGTGCTCCCCGATTCCGTTGGATCTCGTCACATCCTGATCAGGGCTGATAATCCCGGTGCAGTTGTGACAGCCCGCAAAACGATAGACAGCCTCAAGACATTGATTGAGTCAGGAAAAGAAAGATTTGATTCACTGGCGATGAGGATCAGTCAGGATGGAAGCGGACCGAAAGGTGGTGACCTGGGCTATTCAGCCAATGGCCGGATGGTGAAGCCATTTAATGATGCATTGTTTTATTCTGGCGAACAAGGAAAGCTGCAAGTTGTGGTTTCTCAATTCGGAGTTCACCTGGTAGAAATCACAGGACGGAAATTTATCAAGAATAAAGAAGGTGTTAAGCTGGCATACCTCATAGAACCCATTATCCCATCAGAAGCAACACAATCGTCCATATATGATGATGCTATAGAATTCAGCGGTCAAAACAGGACATTGGATGCATTGAAAAAAGCTGTTGAAAGCAAACCTGAACTGAGCATTGAAACTGCAGAAGGATTGACAGCAAATGGATTTCAGTTTGCAAATCTTGGTGGCGGTGGCACATCAAGGGATATTGTAAAATGGGCTTTTAATAGTGACACCAAACCTGGAACAGTATCAGCTGAGGTATTTGTGTATGATGAACCTACATTGTTCTACAACTCTCATTATGTTATACCTGGCTTAAAGACAATTTTAAAACCAGGTACATATAGCCTGGCTGAGGTCAAGGAGAAATTCAAACAAAAAGTATTGGACAAGAAACAGGCTGAAATGATCGCAGCGAAAATTACAAGCTCAGATCTCCAGGCGATTTCAAATGAATTTCATGTTCCGATCGATACTTTTAAGAGTGTCAATTTCAACATGAGCTATCTCGATGGGATCGGAGGTGAAGCAGGATTGATCGGTAGAGTTTCTATCATGAAAGTAGGAGAGACTTCGAAACCCATAGTAGGAAATTCAGGAACCTTTGTTGTCGAAGTAATAAACGAAGGACAACCGGATGTTCCGACTGATCTGAGCTCGTTTAAGAGCCAGTCCCTGATGGTAGCACGTGGAAGCGTAGATAGCCGTTTGATGGAAGTTTTAAAGGACAAAGCCAAGATAAAAGACAACAGGTATACCTTTTACTAGGACCTGGAATCTTTGGAAATATAAAATTGCCCGGCCGGGGTTACCAGGCCGGGCAATTTCATGTAAGGCTATTCGTTTAAAATCTTTAATGCTACCTATCAGAAATCTCATCATCCTCGCAGTCTTCTTAGCGGGCTGCCAGGCTCAAAACACAAAGGAAGAAACAGATCCTTCCAGCGGGTTTAAGACCACCTACACGATTAATCCAAAAGATCAATCCTACGAAGGTCCCTATACAAAGGTCGATTCAGCAGGCACCATCCTTGAGAAAGGTGTGTATGCAGCCGGCCAACTGGAAGGTGTCCGGGAGATCTTTTTTCCGGATGGCAAAGTCAAGGTCCGCGAACATTATACAAAAGGGCAGATGTCGGATCTGTATGAATATTTTTTCCCGAGTGGCCAGCTGGAGCTCCAGGGAGAATATGTCGATGGTGCTATGTACGGTGTCTGGCGAAAATATAATGAACAGGGAAAGCTGCTTGAAGAAGTGATGATGGTGCAGAACGAAGAGATGGGTCCTTTCACGGAATATTATCCCGATGGTACATTGCAGACGAAGGGCACTTATCTTCACGGCCCGAATGAAGACGGAATACTAAATCTTTACGATGAATCAGGAACGTTATACAAAACAATGCTTTGCGACAGTGGGAGATGTGTTACAACCTGGCAAAAGATATAACTGGCTTATACTTCTCTTTCTTAGCTGGTCACCTTCCTTATGGAGCCAGCGCGGAGGAGAACGCATATTTGAATTCATAAATCTTACAACTTCAGCCCGGTCCACTGCGCTTGGTGGAAGTCAGATCGCTGTGATATCAGACGACTACAACCTCGTAGGTGGAAATCCCGCGATGCTGAATGAGTCGATGAATGGAAGTCTTGTCTTTCAGAATAATTTTCATTTCGTCGGCATCAATAATGGTTATGCAGGGTATGCAAAATATTTTTCCGGCTTAAAATCAACGTTGCATGCCGGTGTTCACTATTTGTCCTATGGTACTTTTACTGCTGCGGATGAATTGGGAAATGTGACTGGTGAATTCAAAGCAAAAGATTTAGCGGTACATGTCGGTATCTCGAAGCAACTGAATGAACGAATGACAGGCGGATTGCTGGTGCAGTATATTCAATCCTCATTAGAAACGTATCGTTCGAATGGACTTGCTGTAGATGCAGGCATTACGTATAGAAGCGAAGATGGTTATAATTATTACGCTGTAGTGCTGCGAGGAACGGGTGTACAATTTTCAAAATATTTTCCTGATCAGGAAAGAGGTCGCATGCCGGTGGATTTTCAGTTAGGATATTCCAAGCGATTGCAATATGTACCCTTCAGGCTTTCGATATTGGCTCATGATCTCAATCGTTGGGATCTTCGATACGATAGTCCTCTTGACGAACAAAACGGTCTTGATCTCGGAGGTGAGGAGCCAAAGCCACCAAGTAAATTTGGACAAAGTGTTGACAATACATTCAGGCATCTGACCTTCGGCGGAGAATTTCTTATTGGCAAGAAAGAAAGTTTAATGTTGCGCATCGGTTACAATCATCAGCGCAGGAGAGAGCTTTCAGTGATTAATCTTCGCAGCCTCGCAGGATTTTCAGCAGGCGTTGGTGTTAATCTCAAGGCGTTTATTCTTGATTATGGTTTTGCAGTTTATCACCAGGCCGGTTCATCGAAGCATTTGGGATTAAGGATAGAGCTAGCCCAGTTAGGGAAGAAGAAGATCGTGGATTGAAATGTGCTAGGCGTTAGTTGACCAACTACATCGCTAGGCGTCGGTTGACCGACGTCTTGGTGTCTGCAAAGCTGCGCTTTGCGTGATGAAAACTTTTTATTCAAATTAAAATTTGAACTCACCAAAACGTCGGTCAACCGACGCTTAACTTCTATTTTATTCAGAGATAACTGTGTAAAGAGGCAGATTCTCCATCTTCCCCTTGATCAGCAGATCACCTTTATGCTCCGGTTTAAGCTTTGATCCTTCCCATGGAAGAAGCTCCTTCAGATCGTGGGAGATCAGAAGATTGACTTCAAGATGGTTACAGCGGTTTTGAATGCGTGCAGCTGTGCCGACCACTTCGCCGGAAAATGCAATGTCACGTTTGACGACACCGATTTCACCTACCATCACAGGGCCGCAATGAAGGCCTGCTTTAAAGTCAGGTGTCACACCATATTGCGCCATGTAATAAGATGACCGGTGATTAAAAATTTTCCTGACTTCAATCGGGCAACGGATGCAATTGAGCTTATTCAATCCGGGTTTCATCCACCAGCTTACAGTGACTTCATCTCCTACATATTGGTATATATTTCCCTTGAACCGCAGGATCACAGGTGTCACATCACGGATCACATCTTTGATGAAATTGAAATATTGCACTTCACCCAGGATCTGGGCGATGTAAGTGGATGCTCTAAGATCAAGAAACATGAAAATATGCTCTTCACGTTTTGGCCTGAAATACCTTCCCATAAAAAAGCTCTTGAGGTTTCCCGGGCCATATTTATCATTGATGAGAAGGCCTGCTATCGTTGCTAGCACGATGAAGAGCCACAGGAAATAATCTTTAGCAAAGGATAAACTGCGAATGTGATGTCCCAGCTGGGATAAAATATCTTTCTTACCAAGAGTCTCATCACCAGTCAGTGTGACACGTGTAAGAAAAGCAAGCACAGTAACAAAACAGATGATGAACGTAAAGGCGATCAGGATAAATCCAATGGCTTGTCCGTAGGGATGATTCCTGACCCATCGTTGCAGATATGCTACCAGGATAGCGCCTCCGATCATCCCGGCTATAAAAGTTGCGATCGCATTGACCATCAGAGATGTCAGAAAATCGTATCCGGATAAATCCACATGCTGGGACAGGAGGACCAGGTAATCGTACACAGACTGGCAGATGGAAAAGAATACCCAGATCCCTGTGATCCAAAGTATTTTATCCAATTCGTTTCTGGATCTGAAAACCTCCAATATAGGAGGTGAATCAGGAGTATCCGGGTGCCTGGTATTCACGATGATGGTTAGAATTCAAATCGAAGGGCAAAATTAGTCATTAAACATGGGCTAAGGTTTTTGGTTGAAGGATATAAGACCAGGTATAGGTTGTTGGTTATGGGGATTGCCTAAAACCTTATAATCTGTCCTTTTACACATGGCTAAAAACTAATTTCTTTACCCCAATGACCTGTCTTACTGCTAATAACCAATACCTTATAACCTAATTCAAATTAAATATTTTCGTAATATGAATATGGAATACTATATTTGCGTATAGCACCCTCAGTGTCACTATGATCAGACAACAACTTTCACAGAAGCTTCTACAGAAACTCTCCCCTCAGCAGATCCAGTTGATGAAACTGCTGCAGATCCCTACCGTATCACTCGAGCAGCGGATCAAGGAGGAACTGGAAGCGAATCCGGCCTTAGAAGAGCCGGATAACTACAATGAATCTGCCTCCGACTCCCAGGATGAGAAAAGTGATGCCGCGGAAAAAGAAAAAGACGAAGACTATGAGCTCGACGATTATCTCAATGATTACATTGAAGATGACCCCGTAAGCTATCATACTATGGAAACACCAACTGAACAAAGGGAAAAGAATTTACCCGCGGTCGTTTCCAGCACATTTCATGATTATCTCGATCAGCAATTAGGCCTTCTCAATCTCGACTCTGAAGTGCATCGCATCATTGCGCAGCAGATCATCGGCAGCATTGATGATACAGGTTATCTCAGGCGTGATATTCCATCGCTCATCGATGATATCCTGTTTGCGTTCAATATTGAAGTGACTACAAAGCAAGTAGTGGAAGTGCTGGCGATGATCCAGCGTTTTGATCCCCCGGGAGTAGGTGCGCGTGATCTTCGGGAGACGTTGATGATACAATTGCAGCAACGGTTGAACCTGGCTGAGGCTATGGAAGAAGAACAATTGGTTCAGACATTAAAGCTCGCACAGCTTATCCTGACCAAATATTTTGAAGCCTTTTCCAAAAAACATTTTTCAAGGCTTCAACGGCAACTGGAGATATCAGAAGCACAATTGAAAGGAGCTCTTGATGAAATCCTGAAACTGAATCCCAAACCTGCAAGTGGCTATACCAGCCAGTTTGATACACAGACACAGACGATCATTCCTGATTTCATGGTCACAAATCGTGACGGTGAATTGGAGTTGACCATGGACTTAAGAAACGCACCTGACCTGCGAATCAATGATCAATATGTAGATATGCTGAAATCATATCAGACAAAACGTGAAGCTAATACCGTCAAAAAGGAAAATAAAGAAGCTATCATTTTTATAAAGCAGAAGATTGATTCTGCAAAATGGTTTATTGATGCGATCAAGCAACGACAGCATACCCTGAAACAGACAATGTATGCCATCATGCAGTTTCAGAAAGAGTTTTTCCTGACAGGTGATTCGACGAAGCTCAAGCCAATGATCTTACGGGATATTGCAGAGTTGACGAGTCTTGATATTTCTACAGTATCACGTGTAGCCAGTAGTAAGTTTGTTCAGACAGAATTTGGAACGAAACGTTTGAAAGATTTCTTTTCCGAATCCATTGTCAATGTAGAAGGTGATGAAGTTTCTACGCAGGAAGTTAAATCGATCCTGGGTGAGATCATAGCAGGTGAACATAAAAGGAAACCATTGTCTGATGAAAAGCTCAGGCAGATGCTGGAACACAAAGGCTATAGCATAGCGCGACGTACAGTTGCAAAATACCGGGAGCAGCTGAATATTCCTGTGGCGAGGTTGAGGAAGGAGTTGTAGCTAATATTATGAGATTCTTCAAGATCATCTCCTTCTGAAAAATTAATTAATGTTTTTGATTAACCTGGCAGATCTCTTCACGCAAACGAAAAGCTGTATAAAAGGATTAAAATTTAGGACAATCTACCTTTCTCCAAATTTTATTAAATACTTTAATATCATAGCTTAAGCTAATGCCAAAAGTTGATATTGGCTTTAAATACAAATCAAAATCTCTGATTTCAATTTTTGATAATCCTTTATAATAATATAATTCCAAATTAAAATTTTTGAACATCTTTCCTATTGAAAAAATAAATCCGGATTCATTGATTCTATATAAATCTCTGTTTAATTTAACAATACTCTTGACTTTTCGAAGTTGATTATAACTAAATCCACTCCCTATATACATGCCAGGTAAAATATAATATTGAACTGTGAAATCAGTCTGAAAGTAATTGAATTCAAACCCTTCAATATCAACTATACTATTAATTTCAGCTGGGATTTGATTATGAGAGAATTTACTTGTCAATTCTAGATCAGCCTTTTTAAAAAATCGTTGCTTAACCCTCAGCCCAATTTGTGGGCTTGCATTAGCATAACCTTTTTCTAATGGTATTATATTTTCATAACCCGTTGCTAGAAAATCCCTGCTTTGAACCTTAGAAAAGGCCAAACCAATTACAGGCGAGATATATGTTTGACTAAACAATATAATATTTGGTGCGTAAACCATTAATGCTAATAAAATCAGATATTTCATAATTTAAGTATAATATTATAGAAGGCATGCAATGGTATGCTGTTGCATGCCCTCTATTATTGGAATTAATTTGTCAAGTAGGTTTTTATGACCTTTATGATTTGGTTAAGGTTTAACGCTATCTCTCTTTTAATGAATTGTATCAAGTGCTTTCCACATCTTTTCACACATTATATCAATTTCATCTTCATTAATGACAAGTGGCGGCGCTAGTCTTATCGACCGGTTATTGAACAAAAACCAATCCACCAGCAATCCTTCTTCTTTACAGGCTTTGACTGCTGCATGCAAATGATCAGGATTTTTAAGTTCGATGGCCATCATCAATCCACGGTTTCTGATCTCACGGATAACCGGATGATGGATTAAGGAGTCTCTTATTTTTTTACCTAAGGCAATTGCTTTTCCAGGAAGATTTTCTTCTGTGATGATTTGTATAGCTGCAAGGCTCGCGGCACAGCTCAATGCATTTCCTCCGAAAGTAGTTAAGTGGCCAAGTGGTGGATCATGTGAAAGCACATGCATGATTTCTTCACTCGAAATAAATGCTCCTAATGGCAGCCCGCCTCCGAATGATTTTGCTAAAAGAAGAATATCCGGGATCACATCTTCCTGTTCGAATGCCCACATGCTGCCTGTGCGGCCCATGCCAGTTTGTATTTCATCAAAGATGAGCAGTACACCCATCTCCTTGCATTTCTTTTTTAAAGCTGCGAGATAACCATCAACAGGAATGATCACACCCGCTTCTCCCTGGATAGGTTCGATGATGACGGCTGCGATTTTCTCAGTGATGGTATTGATATCATCGAATGAATTGAAATTGATATGATGAATGCCGGGTACCATCGGCCTGAAAGAAGATGTATGAGCAATATCACTTCTCAAACTCTCTGCTCCTGCTGTACTGCCATGATATGCATGCCGGCATGCGATGATGTCATACCGTTCTGTGTATTTCCTGGCAAGCTTTAATGCACCTTCGACAGCTTCTGCTCCGGAGTTTGTGAAATAAGATGTGCGGAGTGATGGTGGAAGAAGTTCTGCTAATTTTTCTCCTAATGCAACTTGTGGAATGGTGATATGCTCGCCATAGACATGCGTGTGGAGATGAAGGTCCAGCTGATGACGGATGGCATCGATGATTTTTGGATGATTGTGTCCGAGAGAGGATACCGAAATGCCGGAGATACAATCGATGAAGGCATTTCCGTCTTTGTTATAAAGGAAAATTCCCTCACCTCTTACCACCTCAAATCCATCAGGATCAGAAGATGTTTGTGCTATGTGACGGAGGAATGAAGATCGTATTGACATATTGATACGAATGTAGAGGAAGATTTTTATTCGACCCCTTCAGGGTCGAAAATTGCGCTTCGCACTCCTTCCCGGGGTTCCACCCCGGGCCATTGATATGTGATCCCTTCGGGATCATTTTGCTATAAAGATCCCTTAGGGATCAAAATAAAATGTGAATTTTCTTTCAGGATCAATATCATTTACAAAATCAAAACAACTCCCCCTTTTTCAGGGGGCCGGGGGGTAAAGACGATTCACTCCAGGCTCATCAAAGACTTCAGCTTGAAAAAGATATCCGTATTCTCATAAATACCCCTGAATAATTCTGCACCAGGTCCTTCTGCAAATACAGGGATCATCATGGCCGTATGACTCTTTGTAGTAAATGCAACTTCAATATGATCAAGTTTTGAACCCGGGTTAACTGCGAAGCCACCGGTTTCATGATCTGCTGTCACGATGACTAATGTGTTACCATCCTTTGCAGCGAAATCAAGTGCTTCTGCGATCATTTTTTCAAATGCATGCAGTTCTGTCACCACATAATTTGCATCATTGTCATGACCGCCCCAATCGATCTGTGATCCTTCGATCATCAGGAAAAAACCTGCAGGAGATCTTTCATTTAAAAAACGAAGTGCTTTTTGTGTTGCAGTAAGATCATAGTTCCTTCCTCCGGAAAAACTACCAGGTTCGTCATCTGAAGTGAAGAAGCCGATATTTTTTTTCGTATTGATATCCAAATTTTCAATGGGTAAATGTGCAAGATCATTTATGACATATCCTTTTGTGGTAAGCTCACTGACCAGATCACGTCCATCTGCCCTTTGTGTAAATGCTTTTTCTCCACCACCAATAAAAAGATCTATAGGTGTATTCAGAAATTGTAAAGCAATCGCTTCTTTATCCTGGCGACCTGCGATATGAGCAATAAAAGCTGCAGGAGTTGCATGTGTCATAGAGCACGTTACCACCATGCCTGTAGCCAGTCCCTTATTCTCCGCCATTTCAAGGATCGTGGGTACTGATTTTTTATGCGCATCCACACCCAGGTAACCATTATTTGTTTTTACACCTGAAGCAAATGCTGCTGCACCTGCAGCGCTATCTGTCACCAGGTTATCGGCAGAATGAGATTTATGAAAACCTACATTTTTGAAATGCTCGAATATGGTTTTATTACCATTCATATACATTGCACCAGTGATCTGAGGCAGTCCCATTCCATCACCTATCAGGAAGATGACATTTTTGGGCTTTGCACCCATAGCCTCATTCCCGACGGTGTTCGTTTTTCCAACCTGGTGCGTAGTATCACAGGAAGAGAAGCATACAAGAAGTAAGATGAAAGAAGGAAAAAACAAACCTTTAACCCACCGCTGCATATTTTTTGCCCGGCAGGGATCTGATGGCGCCTTTAAATTCAAGATTAAGTAATATCGCTGCAAGCTCACCCGGTGTCGATTTTGATTCAAAGGCTAAGGTATCAATATCTTTTTCCCCAAGGTCCACGATCAGGCCGTAAATTTTTCGTTCATTTTCATCCATCTCTGTAAATAAATCTGCCTGGTATGCCTGTTGTTTCGTTTTTCGATCCCAGGACATGAGATGGATAAGGTCTTCACCTGTTTCGATAAGATGAGCCTGCTGATTTTTAATGAGATGATTACAACCGGCCGAACTTTTATCAATTTTGCGCCCGGGAATTGCAGCAACATCTTTATTATAATCATTAGCAATAGCAGCAGTGATCATAGACCCACCTGTCACTCCGGATTCGATAACCACAAGTACATCGCAAAGCCCGGCTACGATCCTGTTACGCATAGGAAAATTCACTGCATCAGGACCTGTTTCATAATTGAATTCAGTCACAATACCTCCTTTATTCATCATCTTTTGTGCAACCGGTACGTGAGCATCCGGATAGATGACACCCATGCCACTTCCCATCACACCGATCGTAGGAATATCTTTAGATACACAATGACGATGAGCTGCGATATCAATACCATATGCAAGACCGCTGATAATGCTCACATCATACGGAGCTAATGCATCAATGATCTCCTCAGTCACTGTCTTTCCATACACTGTCGGTTTTCGTGTTCCTACAATCGCTACACAACGTTCAGGATTCAGATCCATATTTCCCTTTGTAAATAATAATACCGGTGAATCTGCAAAATGCTTTAATCTGGAAGGATATGTATCATCTGTATAAAATGAATACTCGATACCTTGTTTCTCCATGATCTTCAATTCCTCCTCTGCAGCGAGGAACCATGACTTGCTATTGATCACTTGTGAAGCGATCTCTTCACCTACACCCGGGATAGATTTGAGAAATCTTTTTTGCTCTCCGAATACACCTTCAATGCTGCCACAATAAGCTATGAGCTGCCGTGCTATGATGGGTCCGACTAAAGGGATCATCGTAAAGGCGATCTCCTCTATTTTTGTTTTCCTTGTTTTCATTTGGTATTACCAAATTTAAGGAAAAAAGGAATTCAAAAAAAAAGAAGTTGCCATAGTTTCAAACTACGGACAACTTCTTTTTTTTATTGCTTTTTTTGATATTGCCTATTGCATGTTTTTCATGGATTTCACCCATGGCTAATAATGTCTAATCCCTTCAGGATCATTGTTGTTTGCCTTCAGCAATCCGTTTTAATACTACTTCTAATTGCCTTTTGATTTTTTGCCAATTGCCTATTGCCAATTGCCTATTGTACATTCCTCAATCCCGGATTGATCTGATAAGCCCGGTCAAGATATTTCGTGCCCTGTACCTGGTCACCGCCTAAATAAAAAGCCTTGCCAAGACCATATAGTATCCTTGGATCATCAGGGGCAATTTGTTCTCCAAGCTTTAGAATTGTAACTGCTGCTGGATATTCATGTTTCGTTTTGGTCAGGAGTTCATATCCCGCCCTATAATAAAAATCCACCATGGTTTCTTTCGGTGCCTGCTTATTGAGATAATCAAGAAACTGCGGGACATATTCAGTCTGTGCTTTCGCATCAAGGATTTTCATAAAATCATCAAGCAATCTTGGCAGATCTCCATCCCTGAGATATCGCTCAGCCACGAGTCCCGATTTGATTTGATTAGCAGAATTGTAAGTCGGATACATCGCCAGGGATTTGTCTACATAATATTCTGCCTGTTCCTGCAATTCTTTTTTCTTCACAGGATCTGTCACCTCACGGGCTTCTTCAAAGAGAGCGGTTCCCATGAAACAATTATTCCTGGCACTATTGACAGAAACCATCGCAGCCTGGCCATTGAGACTGAGTGAATCTTTCCATGCCGGAACGCGAACATAAGTTTTGAATATATAAGCTCCTATCAATGCGATGATGAAGACAATTGATCCTGTACGGATTACTTTATTTGATGAGCTTAAGCCATGTTTTACAAAAGCCCATGCACATACTACAGAGAATGCAATCGAAGGAATGAAGATGAACCGTTCATTCATGAATGTACCTACCGGGAAAAATAAATTTGAAACAATGGAAACGGTAGCAATAAAAAATCCAATGGCCCAGGCATAAATACTTTTCTTTTTCCACAACCTGAAAAATACAAACGCAAGTCCAAGGTATATCGCCAGTGATATCAGTGTACCTGGTTTTCCAAAATTCATGATTGGGATATGATAAGGATAATAATCATGGGTGAGCGGATGCGGAAAAATCAACAGCCGGATATACTCACCGAGTGTATAAAGAATAGTTGCATATCGTTCACCGGAATTCATCCCGATGAAAGGGTCATTCATAAGGTCAACGATTTTTTTACCACTATCAAATACATAACCAATGACATTGGTACGTATGATCATGTAGATAATCACTGCGATGAGAGATGGAATAAGCGCAGCTACATAATCTTTTGTCTTTGCATTGGTGAAAAAATACATGGTCATCGGAATGACTGCCATGAACGTGATCGCATTTTCTTTCGCCATCAATCCAAGGAACATGCAGATACCGCTTGAAATAAGCCAAAGCATTTTTTTGGATGAGAGGTATCGGAGAACGAAATAAAGTGAACCCATCGCTCCGAAAGTGGTCATGATCTCATCCCGCCCTTTAATATTGGCTACAACTTCTGAATGGACCGGATGAAGCATCCACAAAACAATGGCCAGAAAGGGAATCGCAGTAAGCCAATTCCTCGATTCTTTCTCAGGAAAGAGAATACACAGGACCCTGAATATCAGTAATCCAAGAATGCCGTAAAGAAGGATGTTTACAAAATGCCGTTCGATATGGTTGTCTCCAAAAACGGATTGCTCAACAGCAAAAGAAATAATGGAAAGCGGCCTGTAACGTGCCCCCGCTACAAGGTCCTGCTGGCCATGAAAATAACCGGAAAAACTTTCTGTACTGAGAATTTCCCAAATACCCCCAAAGCCTTTTTTTGTATAGTCATTTCCTGTGATGACAATCTGATCATCAAGGACATATCCATAAGGCAGGGACATCCAGTACAATGCGAAGGCAAGGACAGGTATTATGATTGCTTCCTTCCAGTGCCGCCTCCAGAATCCCGGTGTAAAATCCAGGTTTGAGAAAGATGGGTTTTTACTTTTAACTTTTCCCGGTTTCTTCTTAATTGTCGTTTTCGCCATGGCGGATAAAGATAAGTTTGTTTTTATTTGGAGATAAATATCAAAATGTTTCCGCTTACGTGATTATATGTACAATAGATATTAAGGTTATTTGGCATATTAAGGTTATTTGGAATTCAGAAAAAACAGGATTATCTTTCAAACTGTATAACCCTAATTTGAATGGACTGCCTGAGAGCAATTTCTATCTTGCTTTTGGCATTTTTTGGTTTTCTCTCCTCACCAGCTTATGCCCAGCTTAACCTGAAGACAGGTTACAATTTTTCCATTTTATCCAATCCGGCCCTGGACCGGCTGATATCAGATTTCAATTCATCACAATCTTATACCAAACCATTCGGTAATCTTCGATGGGCACATGGATTTGAAGCAGGACTCCGCGGTAAGGTTGGAATGCATGCACTTGAGCTGACATACCAGGGAGCCAATAAGTCCTTACATGCAACAGGATCATTTCCTGGAACGGCAAATAAGTATACTGACAAACTAAGTTTTTCAATACAAAGCGGAGCTATAGGTTACCAGGCAGGAGATGGGTTTTGGGGATTTGGCACAGATCTTCAATATCAATTTTATAAAGTGAAATATGTTGATGAAGAGGCGAAAACTACTTTCAAAAATAATCAGCATATGATGGCGTTTAAATTTTACCTGATGCTGACATTTAGTGGCAACTCAAATATTGATTTTGCAATGCAACCATATATGGTGTTACCCACAAAATATTATGACCTGGGTCCATTATCTGAAATGTTGAAAACCGAAATGGATGCAGGAAAGGATAAATGGATCAGGTATGGATTGACGTTATTGTTCTATAATGGGAACAAATGAAGTCAGTAGTGAGTAGTGAATAGTGAGTGAGATTATTTGTTTAGATGATGCCCCTTGAATTATAATTGCACCTTGATTTTGAATTGCTTCTGGCTTTAGCCGGAAGATAAAGGGAAACTCTATTATCCCTGAATTTATGAATTGCCCCTGGCTTTAGCCAGGGGACTGAAGAAACCCCTATTTTTGCAAATCCATGTCATTTAAACTTGTTTCCACATATCAACCTACAGGTGATCAGCCCGAGGCTATACGTCAGCTTGTAAAGAGTATAAACAAAGGCGAACGCAGCCAGGTGTTGCTCGGTGTCACCGGTTCAGGAAAAACATTTACAGTAGCAAATGTTATCCAGGAAGTGCAGCGGCCTATCCTGGTCCTTACGCATAACAAAACATTGACTGCACAGCTTTACGGAGAATTTAAAGAATTCTTTCCTGATAATGCAGTTGAATATTTTGTTTCCTATTATGATTATTATCAACCGGAAGCATATCTCTCTGTCTCAGATACCTTCATAGAAAAAGATCTGTCGATCAATGAAGAAGTGGATAAGCTTCGTCTGCGGGCGACATCATCCCTGCTATCAGGGCGTCGTGATATTATCGTAGTGGCTTCTGTATCCTGTATCTATGGTATGGGGAATCCTGAAGATTACAAAGCAGGTATCATACGCATTCAGACCGGCGAAAAAATATCGCGGAACAATTTTCTGTATCGCCTGGTGGAAAGCTTGTACAGCCGCACGGAAGGACAGCTTGCAAGAGCTAATTTCAGGGTGAAAGGTGATACCGTGGATATTCATTTGCCTTATGTAGATTATGGATATCGCGTCACGTTTTACGGAGATGAGATTGAAGAGATAGATATCATCGATGTACATAGTGGTCAGCGCCAGGAGCCACTGAAGCACGCAGCTATTTTTCCAGCTAATCTTTACGTCGCTCCTAGAGACAGGCTCAAATTTATCATTCGCGATATTGAAGATGAATTATTCAGGCAGGAAGAATATTTTACAAGGGAGCGAAAATATCTTGAGGGCAAACGAATACATGAACGAACTCATTTTGATCTTGAAATGATCCGTGAGCTGGGGTATTGCAGCGGTGTGGAAAATTATAGCAGATTTTTTGATGGAAGAGCTCCGGGCACAAGACCATTTTGCCTGCTAGATTATTTTCCTGATGATTATCTCATGATTGTAGATGAAAGCCATGTTACACTCCCACAGGTGCGTGGCATGTGGGGAGGGGACCGGGCAAGAAAACTGAACCTTGTCAATTTTGGGTTCAGGCTTCCTTCAGCCATTGATAACAGGCCATTAAATTTTGATGAATTTTCAGGGTTGATCAACCAGGTCATTTATGTCAGTGCCACACCCGCAGATTATGAATTGGAACAAACCGGTGGCGTGCTTGTCGAACAAATTGTCCGGCCGACGGGATTGCTCGATCCTCCAATTGAAATTCGCCCTAGCCTTAACCAGATCGATGATCTTCTGGATGAAGTCAATGAAAGAGTAAAAGTGGGTGAGCGAATTTTAGTGACTACCCTTACCAAACGAATGGCTGAAGAGCTCAGCAAATATTTCATCAAGCTGAATGTCAAATGCAAATACATTCACTCTGAAGTAGAGACCATGGAACGGGTAGAAATACTTCGTGATCTCAGGCTTGGTGATTTTGATGTATTGGTAGGAGTGAATTTGCTGAGAGAAGGTCTTGACCTTCCCGAAGTTTCACTGGTAGCAATACTTGATGCAGATAAAGAAGGATTTCTGAGGAATGATCGTTCGCTTACACAAACTGCAGGCAGGGCTGCCCGAAATTCAAATGGAATGGTCATCTTCTATGCAGATAAGATCACGGAGTCCATGCAAAAGACGATTGATGAAACAAACAGGAGACGATCGATCCAGATGGCATACAATGAAAAATATGGAATCACCCCGACAACCATCACACGAACAAGAGAAGAAATACTTTCAAGGAAATCCATCCTGGATGTCCGTGAAGGAAACAAAAAAGCATATGTGGATAGAGAGCTTGAGCCATCCCTGGCAGCAGATCCTGTTCTTGCATTTATGTCACGTGACCAGGTAGAACGGATGTTAGCAGATACAGAACGAAAAATGAAAGATGCAGCAAAGGATCTGGATTTTATCACTGCCGCGCAATACAGGGATGAGATGATGGCGTTGAGGAAAAGACTGAAATAAATAATGAATAACGAGTAACGAGTAACGAATATCGAAGTCAGAAGTAGAGGTAGAAGTTGGAAGGCAAAGTATGAAATCAGTTTCATCAAATCTTAGCTGTAATAGCCATCTCAAATCATGTTATTAATTAACTCGGTTTTTTCTTTTAATCTTTAAACATTACAACCGATTATCGCGTTGCTCGTTGCTCGTTGCTCGTTGCTCGTTACTTGTTACCCGTTATTCGTTATTCGTTACTTATTATTCACTACTGATGTCATTTAATAAAAACATCGCCCGTCAATTGACCAATCCATGGAAGATGCGATTGTGGATGTTGAGGAGGCTTCCGATGGGGATGATATCGGGTATGAAAATCGAATCCCTGGATGAAAACGGATGCAAGGTGGTGCTGGAGGACCGGTTTTGGATCCGGAACCCATTTGGGTCAGTATTCTGGGCAGTGATGGGAATGGCGGCTGAATTAAGCACTGGTGCTCTTATACATGCCTATGTATCAGGTACTAATATAAAATATATTTTAACAGGTGTGAAAGGTGAATTTTTAAAAAAAGTAAGAGGTAAAAGTTTCTATTTTTGCCATTCCGGTCAGGAAGTGGAACGTAAATTGAGAACACTGAATAGTCCGGGAGAAACTTTTACCATTTCATTACCCGTTACAGCTCATGATCAGGCTGGACAAATGGTTGCCTCATTTGAATTTTACTGGCAACTCAAGCGAACGGATAAATAACAAGTCCCCTTATTGCGATGCGCAGAAATGTGTTGATTCCTTATTTGCATTAAGGAATCATTATGTAATTTTTTAACTATTGTAAAACCTAAAAACGATGAAAATTGGTGTATTTATTGACGCTGAGAATATCAGGCGCAGCGGTGGCTATGGCATCAGGTATGATGTCCTGAGAGATTATGTTTCATTATATGGTGATCCCATCAGGCTTAACTCATACATGTCGATTGACGAAGCCAGGATGAAGACTGATTATGAATACAAGGACCGTACAAACGGATTCTTAAGTATTGTAAGGTCTTATGGATTTAAAGTAATCACGAAAGCAATTAAATGGTTTGAAGATGAAGATGGCCAACGTATAGGAAAGGCAAATGCTGATCTGGATATGGCTGTAGATATTCTTCTTCAGAGCCAGCATTTAGATACGATCTACCTCCTGACAGGTGATGGAGATTTCAAAAAAGTAGTGCAGGCGATTCAAAACATGGGTATCCGTGTAGAGATCATCGCGTTCAGATATATCAGCCGCGACCTGGTCAATGAAGGGGATAAATTCCTTTCCGGTTACCTGATACCTAATTTGCTTCCTGTATTAGATCAGCGTGTTGAAGATTGGGGTGCCATTGGTTGCCGTACCAGAGGGTATTGTTATTCAGTACAGGATGGATATGGCTTTATGAAATACCTGGATATTGATCTTCGTACATGGAGAGATATCTTCTTCCACTTTTCACAACTACCAGAGCGCCATTATGTCAACCTGGATGATGTCTTCGAATTTACGATTGAAGAATCGGGAAGATCGGAAGGTGGAATTCTTGCCACACATATGCAGCTGTTGCATTCAAGACATTTTATTCCTGATAAGACAGCGCCTGTGGCGTAATGAATAACATTTAAAAAAAGTACGGACAGGTCGCGACCTGTCCGTACTTTTTTAATTATTATTCGTTAGTCAAACCAATAAACTCATCTTCCGTAAGTATCTGCACAGTCCCGATTTTTTTTGCTTTATCCAGCTTCGATCCTGCATCTTCTCCTACAACAAGGATATCAAGGTTTCCACTCACAGTGCTGATGTTTTTTGCACCAAGCGATTCAGCCAGATCCTGTGCTTCCTTGCGTCCCATTTTGGAAAGGGTGCCGGTGAAGAGAATCGTCTTTCCGGATAAGACGCCATCCGTGATCAATTCTTTTGGCTTGTCAAGAGAAGTTTGATGCAGATTGACTCCATTCGCTTCCATCTTGTGCAGCAGATCGATATTTTTTTTGACGGAGAACCATGCATTCACTTTTTCAGCAACTACCGGACCTATATCTTTTATAGCGGTGTAATCAGCAAGTGTCCATTTTTCCAGATCAAGCACATGCGAAATCCTTTCTGCGATAAGCTTTGATGCACGTTGTCCGAGATGGTGAATGCTTAAGCTATGCAGAAGGCGGGAGATCGGATTTCCTTTAGCTTTTTCGATAGAAGCTTTCAGCTTATCAGCAGATTTTTTTCCAAAACCTTCAAGCGCTGCTATTTTATCATAATCCAGGTTGTAGATATCTGCGAAATTTCTAAGCCATCCCAATTCATAAAAACGAAGAATGTATTTTTCACCAAAACCATCGATATCCATGGCATCTTTGGATACATGGAATATTAATTTCTGGATGATCTGAGCTTCGCAATCCAGGTTCGGGCAGCGCCATGCAGCTTCATCTTCTTCGCGAACAAGCTTTGTGTTACAGGATGGACAATTTGTCGGATAAACAACAGCTTTTAATTTTCCGGTCCTTAGTTCAGGAAGCGATTTTACAATGTACGGGATCACATCACCTGCTCTTTCAATGAGTACAAAATCGCCGATGCGAATGTCTTTTGAAGTGATAAAATCTTCATTGTGCAACGAGATGGAAGAAATCGTAACACCTGCCAATGAAACAGGTTCTACTTTCGCCACGGGTGTGACGGATCCAATTTTTCCAATGTTGTATTCGATATCCACGAGCTTTGTAGTTGCCTGTTTAGCCTGGAATTTATAAGCTATGGCCCAGCGGGGATGATGACTCGTGTAGCCACACATATCCTGCAGATCGAATGAATCCACCTTTACTACCATGCCATCGATCTCAATCGGGAAATCATCACGTATGGTTGCCCAATGATTGATTTGTTCAATGACTTCATCTATTCCTTTGCAAAATCTTTTATCACCTTTTGATACTTTGAAACCCAGGGTGCCCAGCATCTCAATGGCATCGTGATGAGATTTAATGGAGGGTAAAACATCTTTTCCTTTTTTATCCACGGCATAACCGAGTTGGAATATAAATGCATCCAATTGGCGTCTTGCAGTTTCAGCTGGATCTTTTGTGCGCAATCCTCCGGATGCACTGTTTCTTGAATTAGCCAGCAATGGAAGCCCATCATCCGCCCGCTGTTTGTTGACTTCTTTGAATCTGGCTTTTGAGATCACAGCTTCACCTCTCAATTCAACTTTATATATGCCGTGCTTTGAGAATGCAGCATTGAGCGGAAGTGATTTGATCGTTCGCGCCTGAACAGTGATTTCTTCTCCTTCTTCTCCATTTCCCCGGGTAGCCACTCTGACAAGTTCATCATTTTCATAGATGATAGCGATGCTGCCACCATCATATTTCGGTTCGACAGTATAATTAATGGTATTCTTTTCTGTCAGCTTTTTAACCTGCGTATCAAATTTGAGCAGGTCACCTTCATCATAGGAATTGTCCAATGACAACATAGGTACCAGGTGCTTCACCGTCACAAAATCATCGATCAGGTCACTGGATACCCGCCGTGTAGGGGAATTGGAGGATGCTTTTGCAGGATATTTTTTCTCGAGCGCCTCCAGCAATTTATAAAGCTGATCATATTCAAAATCACTGACCAGCGGATCATTCATGACATAATACCTGTATTCATGAAAGCGGACCAGGTCTTCCAGCGGATGGATGTCATCAGCAGACAATTCTCCGGCACTTTTTTTTGCCAGGTATTTTTTTGTTTCGTTGAAAAATGTTTTCTGTTGTTCAGCCGTGTAGCGCATCGCGGGTATGGATTTCTGGGGTGAAGTTAACCCCCCGCCCCCTGAAAGGGGGAGTGCTGATTTTATTTTTCTGAAAAATTGAAAAAGCAGTACCCTCGTTTCTGAGGCATCCGCAACTCCCCCTTTCAGGGGGCGGGGGGTCAAAGTCTCTTTCATACCTTCACCCCATGATTACCATAGACCAAATACCTTCCAAAATCCTATCCAGCAAAGCCATCGTCCGTTTCCAGGATTGTGATCCGTATTCGCATCTCAACAATGGCCGGTATATAGATTACTTCATGAATGCCCGTGAGGACCAGGTGTGGAAGGATTATGACTTCAATATCTATGAATACAGCAAGACCACCGGAATGGGATGGGTAGTGACGCAAAATCAGATCGCATATATCAGGCCTGCTTTATTGATGGAGGAAGTGACAATTGAAAGTCAGCTCATTGATACAAAACCAAAATTTATTCATGTTGAGATGCGGATGTATGATGGAGAGCGGATGTTGAAATCACTTCTTTGGGCACAGTTTATTCATATCGATATCCGGAAAGGAAAGAGTACAGAGCATGGTACGGATTTGCAGGAAATTTTTGATGCTGTATGTGTGCCGGTGGAGGAGAAAGATTTTAATGAGAGGTTGAAGAATCTTACTAAAATAGTAAATAGTAAGTAGTAAATAGTAAGTAGTAGTAAGTAGTAAGTAGTAAGTAGTTCTGGTGTATAGCAAAAACTCACATCTCACATCTCACGACTCACGACTCACGACTCACGACTCACGTTCTCCAGAGATACTTCCTTCCGGTTTAGCTCCCATCACTCCATCAAAATAACTCCAGATCAAATCCAGATCTTTTTCTGCATCAGATGTAGGATAAAACGGTTTCATAAAATGCACTGTCTTATGACCATAATCAAAAAGACAGGGTATGATGGGCACATTCGCTTTCACGGCGATGAAATAAAATCCCGTTTTAAAATCTGTAACTCTCTGGCGCGTCCCTTCAGGTGCGATGCCAATGGCAAATTCCTCGCTTCCATTGAATAGCTTAACGACCTGATCAACTAAACCGGTTTTCTGCCTTCGATCCACCGGTCTTCCGCCAGTCCACCAGAAGAAAAATCCGAAAGGACTATCAAACAATTCTTTCTTCCCCAGGTAATATATTTTTCGTCCTATAGCTGATCGCACGATAAGCCCAAGGAAAAAATCTTTCCAGCTCGTGTGAGGAGCAACCGCCACCACATATTTTTTCAGATCCGGAGGTATTTCCACGATTATCTTCCAACCTGTTATTTTTAAAATTAACCGGGATAAATACTTCATGCTGCTAAGGTATTGGTTAAAGGTTATAGGCAGTAGGTATGGTTATAGGGTATAAGTTGTAGGAATGGTTTTTAGTTTCTGGTTTTTTATCTTATAACCATTGACTAATAACTTGTCCTACTGCTAATAACCAATAACCTTCAACCTGTCTTACTGCCTTTAACCAATAACCTATACCCAATCCTACTGCCAATAACCTATAACCTATTTCCCGTCTACATTAAACCTTGACTGTTAATCGTTGTCTTACAGAAAGCAGGAGCATGACAGACGAAGCTATATTAACACTGGCAAATCATCCCCGGACTCAGGAGGAAGGATTTAAGCACCTGGTCCTCAAATACCAGCAGCGTCTCTATAGCCTCGTGCGAGGGAAAGTATCATCTCATGAAGATGCTGATGATATCCTTCAGAATACGTTCATCAAGATCTTCAGACATATCAAAGGTTATGAAGGAAGATCGGAGCTCTTCACCTGGATGTACAGGATCGCCTGCAATGAAGTGATCAATCACCAGAAACGGTTTTCAAAAATGAAAACCGTAGACCTTGAAAATCACGACATACTACTGGCGGATGCATATCTCAATACGGACAATTTGGCTGCCTCACTAGAAACAGTCGTAACAGGGCTGCCCGAACGACAGCAGATGGTATTCCGTATGCGGTATTTTGATGAATTGTCTTACAAGCAGATGGCTGAAATGCTTCAGCTGACAGAAGGCGCTCTGAAAGCATCTTTTCATCACGCCGTCAGGAAAATAGAAGAAGAATTCCGTGCAAAACAAATTTTATAAAAAGCAATGGCACAAGAAGAAGATATCAACGAAGAAATGAAAGAAATAGCACCCGGCTTTCCGGTGAAAGGATCATTTCCGCCACCTGCAGGTTATTTTGAAACATTTCCTGACGAAGTTTTAAACCGTTGGAAAAAAGAAGAGTCTCAACCAGTAGTCAGGATCATCCACTGGAAGAGAATAATAACTATAGCTGCTGTTCTATCAGGATTAATCATAGGCGGATGGTGGTTTTTTGCAAATCCAACTTTGGTGAATACAAATGATATCACCGCAGTAGAAGCCTACCAGTATATACACGAAAATATCGATGAATTTGAACCTCTGTTTGAAACTGCTGACATCGAGATAATCGAAGGTAATCTGGATATTCCTTCTGAAGCTGTAGAAGAATACCTCATCGAAGAAACCAACAGTTCAGATCCCGAAGATTTATTTTAAATAACACACAAACTCTATACACATGAAATTCAAATTTTTTGTCATCACCCTCACATTCATCTTACCTGTCCTGGGAATGGCCCAGCCACAAGGCCCCTTATCCAAAGAAGCACGTCAACGCATAGAAGCACAACGCATAGGTTTTATCACACAGAAATTAAACCTTACTCCGGATGAAGCCACTAAGTTCTGGCCGGTATACAATGAATACAAAGACGCACTGCGCGATATGAAAGATGATATGGAACGTCCTGACCTGATGAACATCAGTGATGAAGAAGCCAATACCGTCATCGATCGTCACATCCAGCAGGAGCAAAAAAGACTTGACCTCCAGAAAAAGCTGATCACAGATCTTCGCAAATCGATCAGCCCGCGGAAAATCATTTTACTGCAGGCATCCGAAAGAGAATTCAATCGGGGCCTGTTGCGAAAAGCAAATGAAATGAATCCGCAAGGTGGTAATATGCGTGATAGAAAGAATTAGATTCATTATCGATAAAAAAAATAAGAAGCAGGGGCGTATTGCATCCGCCCCGCTTCTTTTTTTTATCTGTTTGCATTTAGTTTTCCACATCTTTTCTTCAATTGGGGATAAAAATATTTATTTTTTTTCTCAACCATGCATTCCATGTATGATACATAGTGTTGTGTATTAGAGCGTATTACCTATGAAGTAAAAATGATGTATGATAAGTCGCTTATGTAAGCATCTATGTATGTGTCCTTTACAGATGAAAGAGGTCTGTATGTATGAATAGTTTGAAAAGGTGCAATTGCCAATGGATATCGTATGTTTGACGCCGTTTTGGTTATATTTACCAACGACAGTTTATTATAATCCCATTACAATAATTGCATGGAGTACAGAACGAAACCAAACCTGTCTCTTCCTGAGTTTGTATCTGTCTTTGAGAACATGATATTGCACGGGGGGTCGTCTCACTGGGACGAAAAAGATTATCTCAATCTCATCCAATATTATATTTCAGAAACACTCACGGAGAAAGCGCTTGAAGCGCTTGATTATGCATTGCAATACTCAAGCCATCACGCGGAATTCTATGTCATCAAATCACGTCTGCTGATCAACGAAGAAGATTACAAAGAAGCAAACGAGACCCTTGACATCGCTCTCAACCTATTCCCCCACAATCCGGAAATGCAGTTGATGAAAATCAAAGTGACAGCCCAGCTCGGCGATTACGAGAAGGCTTTCACGATGGTGGACAATTGCACTAACCAGATGACACTCAATTCATGTGTAGATCTGTATCTCGCAGAAGCCTACATCTATGAGTGCATGAGGGAATACAACCAGATGTACCACAAGCTGCGCGAGGTGCTGACGATCGATCCCAAAAACGAAGAAGCCCTGGAGCATATCTGGCTTTGCGTCGAGTGGTCGAGATTGTACCAGGAGAGCATTGAATTTCACAACAGCCTGATCGACCAGGATGCCTACAATTACCTGGCATGGTTTAATCTCGGGCATGCGTATAGTTGTGAAGGAGACTACAAAAACGCGATACGGTCGCTCGAATACAGCTACATCGTCAATCCTGAATTCAAAACCGGGTATCTTGATTGCGCAGAAGTATGTATCCAGACGAAAGATTACAAAAAAGCACTGGGCATCTACCAGGAGCTAATCCAGCGTTTTGGCCACAACCAGGAATATCTGGTGCCTGCGGCAGAATGCATGCTCAACCTGCGTAAATATGCTGTAGCTAAGGATTATCTCATTGAAGCACTGAAGATCGATCAGTACATCGATGATGTGTATTACCTGCTGGGCATCTGTTATGCACGGGAAGGGAATTTCACCAATGCGATCAGCTCATTGATCAAAGCGATCCGTCTTGATGACCGCCGTGAGGAATATTATGCTGAGCTGGCTTATTGCTATGAAAAAACAAAGCAGTACGGCAAGGCTGATTTCTATTACACCAAGTCAACCGAAGCAGGTCCTGAAGAAGAGCAATACTGGCTGGCACACGCTAAGTTTTTGATGCGTCGCAATAAGCTGGAAAAAGCGCTGGACGTGCTGGAAGAAGCGGATGATTATACTGTAGGACCGAGACTTTCTTATTGCAAGGCTGCGTGCCTGTATCGTTTAGGAAAAAAGAAAGAATGTTTTGCCTGCCTCGACGAATTATTGCCTGAAGATTTTGATTCGCATAAGATCTTTTTCAAGATGGCGCCCAAGAGTAAGACCGATCGGGAGATACAATCCATGATCCGGTATTATTCTGTAGAGAACTAAAAAAGGAAAAATTTCAATTAAGATTGGTTAAACTTCCCGCTATCTGAACAGTAGCGGGATTTTTTTTTTGGCACTTTACAAAGTAATAATGATTTACAATTATCGCGGAGATCACATAGTTATAACTAAAATATAGATTGCTGCTTTGGGATTAACGCAGGCTGGGGCAAGCCACAGCCAATACTATACCGATCAATGATATCGGTGAATGAATATCTCTTAAGGTAATCACCGAGTACTTAGAAAAATCGCAAACTGATTACTGCTTACTGATTACTGATTACCTTTTATTTGGCACTTCCTAACACATCCGGATTCATCTCCTTAAATGCATTCAATCCGCAATTCAAAAATGCTTCATATCCTTCCACATCCGGATTGTATCCACGTGGAGCCGTAAGCACTTTTTCATCAGGACTGATCAATACATACAGTGGTTGTGAATTCTGTTTGAAGTTAGCGATCTGGAAATCTGCCCAAAGGTCACCTACCTTTTTCATTTTCTTATTATCCTGGAGTGGTGATACTAGATAAGGTGTATCCAATGCCATCTTATCATCTACATAAAGTGATACCAGCACAAAATCATCATTGATCTTGTCGCGGATATTGTCCTTTACCCAGATGTGTTCTTCCGTTTTGCGGCAATTGACACAGCCATAACCGGTGAAGTCGAGCAGGATGGGTTTATTTTTTTCTTTCGCATATGCCAGTCCTTCGTAATAATCATGAAAGCAATCAAAATTATTGGCACACTTTGATAGTGAAGCGTACCGTGCTTCTTTTTCATCATTCAGCTTTCCTTCAGGCCTGAAAAAATTATAATGCGCAGGAGGTGCTAATCCGCTCATAAGACTCAATGCATTATAAGTCCCCGTTTTTTTACTTCCAAATAATCCGGTCGCCAGGTAGAGACCAAGTATGGCGAAGCATAGTCCAAACAATGCAAACGGAGCATTTAATTTTCTCTTGGGATTGTCATGTGGAAAACGGATCCACCCAAACATATAAGCAGCCATACCGATGGCACAAAGCACCCAGATGGCAAGAAAGAGTTCATAGCGGAGAAATCCCCAATGCGCCGTCATATCCGCTACAGATAAGAACTTAAATGCTAAAGCAAGCTCTGCAAAACCAAGTATCACTTTCACACTATTCATCCAGCCACCTGACTTGGGCAGTGAATTAAGCCATGCAGGAAATGCAGCAAACAAACCAAACGGGATAGCAAGTGCAAGTGAAAATCCTCCCATCACAATCAACGGCCCCAGAAATCCGGTAGAAGCAGCAGACACAAGCGCAGAACCAATCAACGGACCTGTACAGGAAAATGAAACGATCGCCAATGTCGCCGCCATAAAAAAGATCCCGATGAACCCTCCTTTGTCAGCCATCTGATCACTTTTGTTGCTCCAGCTGCTGGGCAATGTAATTTCATAATAGCCGAAGAAAGAAAATGCAAAGAAGATGAAGATGACAAAGAAGATGGTATTTGCAATAGGATTGGTAGACAGATCATTCAATGCTGCAGCGCCGAACAGAATCGTGATCAACAAGCCCAGCACCACATATATAGCAATGATAGAAATACCATACCACATCCCATTTTCCCATCCTTTGCGCTTGGTATCTTTTGTAAAAAAGCTCACCGTAAGCGGGATCATCGGAAATACACACGGCGTTAGCAAAGCAATAAATCCATTGATCATGCCGAAAATAAACATCCACCATAGGTTGCTACTTTTTTCTACAGGAGCAGTACCACAATCACTCAATGGTTTTTCATACGTAGCCTGAATGGAAGGTATCGCGTGATCAACATACGAACCGGAAACCCGCGGACCTTCTGCTTGTTTTTCTTCAGTGACTTGCTTGCCTGTTGAGAGATCTATTTTAAATTCGAAGTAACCTGGTGGCAAACATTTTGAATCATCACATGCCACGAAATCAATAGCTCCGGAAACAATCGTAGCTGAAGAGGACTTTATAATTTGCGTAAGCGTCACATCATGCAGGTATTCCACGACGTCCATATCGAAAAAGTTATCATGGACCTGGATTTGTTTGCTGCTTTGAGCAGTAGGCTTTCCTTCTTTCGTATATGCAGCATTGTCTGCAATCTCCAACGATGTAGGTATCGGGCCATCCATGACAAATTCACCCACTCCGTAGATATGCCATCCGTCATCTATATTGGCATGTGCAATGACTTCATAGATATCGTCAGATTTTTTTTCAGACCGGATGTTCCACTTTACAGGATTAAAAATGCCTGTAGAAGATACACCTGTAACAGCGATGGTATTATTTGTTTTTGAAGCAGAAGGTGTTGAAGAAGAAGATGCAGTTGTATATGCATCTTCAGTTAACTTTTTTTTTTCCGTGGAAGGACTTTTTTCTTCAGCAGGTATTTTTTTATCTGCCTGCGTCAAAGATTTGGTATCGGATGTTGCTTCTGCTTTTGATTTAGCATCACCACTTCCCCCGGGAGGTACCTTCAAAGAAAATTCCGCATCTGTGGGTGGAAGACAACGTTCGTCATTGCAGGTCATGAAATTGATCGCACCTGTGATCGGTTTGGAAGGATCAATGACTTTTATTTTTTGCTCGATCGTGTAGTAGTCCTGGAATTTGGAAACATTCATTTCAAAGATCTTGTCGAAGATCTTGTGGACATTATTGGATTCTTTATTTTTTCCTACCAGCTTGAAATGAGGGCCTTCATCGAAATAAACCATAGTAGCTACAGGTCCGTCTTCACTTTCGAGATGCTGTGAATAAACCCACCAGCCTTTATCAATCGTGGCTTTCGCAGTGAGAATATATTCACCATTCCCGGCAGATTTCAGGTCAAAGTTCCATTTGACCGGATTGTAGATCTGACCAACAGCCGCGAAGGAAAAAAATGTACATATGATGAGCAGAAGATGACGCATAAGGGAATGAAATTTACCTTGAACACAAAAATAGGTTAAAGACCTATCTCCGGCTGGTGTTTAATAAAATCTTAACGGGAATCACTGACCAGGGCAATAAAAGCCATCAAATTTAACATCTACGCACCTACCAGCGGTGAAACGGAAGTATAAATAGATTGAAAAAGAGCTAAGCCATCCGTATTTCCCAGGATTTTTTCAGAAGCGCGCTCCGGGTGGGGCATCATGCCAAATACATTCCTGCCTTCATTGCAAATCCCTGCTATATCATCCGTCGAACCATTTTCGCTGAATAAATCGCCCTCTGCATTCGTATACCTGAAGAGGATCTGGTCCTGTTTTCTCAGTTTGGCCAATCCGGCAGCATCGGTTACATACCGGCCCTCAGCATGTGCGATCGGCATTTTTAAGATCTGGCCGGTCTTACACAGATGCGTGATCATAGAATCCGTAGTCTCTACACGCAAATAAATATTCTTCGAAATAAATTTCTGATGCTCATTGCGAACCAATGCACCCGGGAGGAGGCCGGCTTCACACAGTATTTGGAAACCATTGCAGATACCCCAGACTTTTCCACCTTCATTCGCAAAAGAAATCACCGACTGCATGATCGGCGAATACCGCGCAATCGCACCTGCTCTTAAATAATCACCGTAAGAAAATCCACCCGGCAGCACTATACAATCTTCCTGTGTGTATCCGTTTAAGCCAGTGTCTTTGTGCCAAAGCTTCTCGACCTGCGCTCCCAGGACAGTACCCAGGACATGCATCATATCATCATCACAATTAGAACCCGGGAAAACGACTACGCCAAATTTCATCTCTGTTAGGAAATTATTTACAATGCAAAAATATGAAATTCGACGCGACCGGCCATCATGATGATGAGAATACCAAATCTGATGGTATTCGATTATTTTTCCAAACCAAATCAACTGTTATGAAAATCTTCTTCTTTTCGATCGTGTGCATGCTGTGGATGGTAGCCTGTAAAAATGAATCACCCTTAGGGAATCGTGAAATGGCTATGGATTCTAAAGCTGCCGCTCCATTCACGGAAGAAAGTCAACCTGCCGGTAGTGCCCAAGCTTCAGAAGGAAAAACCCAATCTTCAGAAGGGAGTGAAGATGTTGAAGTCACGGTTCCAAAGATCATTCGCAATGGCACAATCAATATTGCTGTCAGGGATGCAATAAAGATGAAAGCAGAAGTGGATGCCATCATTGCAAAACACAAAGCTTATGCAGGTAATGAACAGCTGGACAATACAGATTACCAGGCGAATTACCACATCCAGATCCGCGTTCCTGCGGATCAGTTGGATGGACTTGTAGCTGACCTGGAGGCATTGGATGGAACAGTGATTTATAAAAACATCACTGCAAGAGATGTCTCGGAAGAATATATTGATCTCGAAACGCGTCTCACGAATAAGCGCGCGTATGTGGAGCAATATCGTCAGCTGCTGAAAACTGCACGGACGATAGAAGAGATCCTGAAAGTAAGAGAAAAGATAAGAGTGCTTGAAGAAGAAATTGAAAGCGCTGCAGGGAGATTGAGATATCTGACAAACCAGGTTGCGCTGAGTACAATCGAACTTACATTAATCCAGAAAAAAGATTTCGTCTACAAGGTTGATCACAAAGTCAATTTCCTTGAGCGCTTCAAAGACTCCATTGCATCAGGGTGGTACGGCTTCATGGATTTCTTTATTTCCATTTTTGTCCTGTGGCCTGTGGCTATCATTGTGATTATAATATGGTGGCTATGGAAAAGGTCCAGAAAAAACAAAATTCCACCTGTTAAATAGGATTGAATGTCTCGCAAAGGCGCAAAGACGCAAAGACCTATCTTTGCCGCCCTATGGAAGAATGGCAGCTTGATTTTGAGTGGTTGCGTGTGCGGCATTGGATTAAAGACAGGTTCAACAGAAGTGAGCTTCCCGATCTGAATGCTACACTCTATCTCATTGGGATTCAGGAGCTGGGGAGGCGCCAGGTGAAATTTTCGAAGGAAGAGAAGCAGGATCTGATGCATGTCGCGGTATGTCACCTGTTGTCTGAGGAAGGCTATTATGAATTTGAAGGTATGGATGCCGATGGATGGCCGCACTGGAAAGTACTGATGCCCATTGATATTAAGGGACTTGGACCCCAGGAAGCGTTGCTGCGTCGAAAAGTAGTAGAGTATTTTGCACCTTTGCTGTCCAATCAGGAAAAAACATAAATATGAAAAGAGGTAAGAAATCCTTGTTTGTCTTCATGCTATTAGCCCCTGTCCTTTTTTATGCGGGATGTAAGGATAAAGAGCACCATGCCCTGATATCTACTGAATTTGGGGATATCGAGGTGATGCTTTATAACAGCACCCCCCAGCACAAGGATAATTTCATCAAGCTTGCAAAATCAGGCTTTTACGACTCCCTTCTTTTCCACCGTGTGATCGCCAATTTTATGATCCAGGGTGGTGACCCGGTTTCTAAAAATGCACCAGACGGGACCACATTAGGTGCCGGAGGGCCAGGGTATGAGATTCCTGCCGAAATCGGGGCTCCTCATCTCCGGGGCGCTCTTGCCGCAGCCAGGCTCCCGAGCAATGACAAAAGATCTTCAGGAAGCCAGTTTTATATCGTGACCGGTGTAAAACAAAATGAATCTGAGCTCCAGTATTACCAGGACATAAAAAAAATCAAGTATAATGAGGCACAGCGTAATGTCTATATGAACCAGGGTGGATATCCGGGCCTTGATATGGAATACACTGTGTTCGGTGAAGTGGTATCGGGAATGGAGGTAGTAGATAAGATCAGCCAGGAGCCAAAAGATCCGGGTGACCGGCCGTTGAAGAATATAAGAATGAAAATAAAAATGATTGACTAATGATGTGGAATAATAAGATCATAGGAGGAGGGCTGATGATGATGACCTTCGTCTCCTGCATGAAACCGATTGCAAAATTTTCAATGAGTGCTGACCGTGCAGATGCACCGGCCACGATTACATTTCAAAATACTTCTCAGCAGGCGGATTCCTACGTTTGGGATTTTGGTGATGGTACGCAATCCACCGATTCTGTACCGGATCATCATTATACCCATTCCGGTAAATACGATGTAAAGCTGAGTGCCACAAAAGGACAGAAAACAACAACCATGACCCAACCCCTTGTAATTAATCCCCCTGCAAAATGCCTCATAGAGATCACCACTGAATATGGTGTGATGGTGGCAGAATTATTTGATGCCACACCAAAGCACAGGGACAATTTCCTGAAGCTGATCGAACAGGGCTTTTATGATGGATTACTATTCCATCGTGTGATCGAAGGCTTTATGATCCAGGGTGGTGATCCTGATTCGAAGACTGCTGCTGCCGGTGCGCCATTGGGTTCAGGTGGCCCGGGTTACCAGGTTCCTGCAGAATTTGTAGATAGCCTGGTGCATATTAAAGGTTCTCTTGCAGCCGCAAGGACAGGGGATCAGATGAATCCGCAACGCATGTCGTCCGGTTCCCAGTTTTATATTGTACAGGGAAGGCCGGTTGAGAAAAATGTGTTAGAGATGTTTGAAACGCGGAAAGGAACTACATATACTCCGGAGCAGAAAGAAGAATATATGGAATTGGGGGGCACTCCTGCATTGGACAGGGATTATACAGTATTTGGGCGCGTCATTTCCGGTTTGGATGTCATCGATAAGATTGCCAAGGTGCAAAAGGATGCAAGAGACAGGCCACTGAAAGATGTAAAAATGTCTATTAAAGCCGTAAAATAATCCATCTTGAAATCACCTGCTTTAGGAATTGATATCGGCGGATCAGGCATAAAAGCCGGCTTCGTCGACCTGGATATGGGTGATCTCATTGGTGAGCGGATCAAAATTGATACACCACAACCTTCGACCCCTGTTGCAGTAGCTACCAGCATACGTGATATGTTGAAGGATCTTGATTGGAAAGGGGAAAAAATCGGTTGTGGTTTCCCCGCGATCATACAGGATGGAGTCGCATTGTCAGCGGCCAATATTGATAAATCCTGGATAGGCGTAAACGTTGAAGAACTTCTTCAAAATTATACCGGCTATAAATTTTATGTGATCAATGATGCAGATGCTGCGGGTATGGCTGAACGAATGTTTGGCAGGATCAAAAATGTAAAAGGTACCGTCATGTTGCTGACCTTGGGCACCGGAATTGGTTCTGCACTTTTTTATGACGGCACATTGATTCCAAATACAGAATTCGGACATATCAATTACAAAGGAAAAATAGCCGAAGACTGGGTCAGCAATCGTGCCAGGAAAGATCGCCTCCTTGAATATGATGAGTGGGCTGATGAGCTCGCAGAATTCCTGGATTATTTAATCCTGCTTTTTTCTCCACGTCTTTTTGTTCTCGGTGGCGGTATCAGTTTCAGGTTCGATGAATTTTCCGATCGATTCAGTCACCTGCGCACACCTGTCGTCAGTGCTTCAGCATTTAATGATGCAGGTATCATCGGAGCAGCGGTAGCTGCTTATCCTGAGTTGATGGAACCGTATATGTAATTTAAGATTTAAGATTTTGTCCTTGTTAAGCGTAGGTTGTACCTACGCTTTCGTGGCTGCAAATTTCTGATTTGCGAATGATAACAAGTAAACATTTATTTATACAAAACGGAGTTTTGCAGTCGCACAAGCGTAGGTACAACCTACGCTTAACGATCTGACTTTTTTAAACGATCTGACTTTTTTGAACGATCTGACTTTTTTGAACGATCTGACTTTTTTAATTCAAGTACGGCTCATAGTTAACGATCTAAAAATAACAATCGCATGTAGAGTGCGTCTCGAGTCCGGCATCCCTTAATCCAGCATCCAAAAAATCTTAAATCTTAAATCTTAATTCTTAAATCACTTCTCCGGTATTCTAATCTCGTAAGACTTCCTGCTCTTATTCGCAAGTGAAGATCCAATCAGCCATGGATTAAATAATTTGAACATCCTGTAGCTTGTTCCATATTGCTGGGCAAGGCCTGCAAGGCTTGGAATGGGTTCGGTGATGGTTAGTGTGGTATATTTTTGAAGAGGAAGATAGAGCTGATCGTCTTCAATATAGAAACCATACTTCTTCGGATGCTGCATGATCTCTTTTATCGCGATGATGCGGAATACATAGCGGGAAGTTTCTTCATTGAGATTGAGGTCGTAATAATTTGATGCTTTCTGATCTGCAAGGCGTTTCGCTATTCCTGCTTCGCCCATATTGTATGCAGCAGCGGCCAGTGTCCAGCTGCCGAATTTCTGTTTCAGCCTGAGGATGAATTTGCATGCAGCCTCAGTTGATTTTTCTACATGATAGCGCTCATCTACTTCCGCATTTATTTCCAGGCCGTAACCTTTTCCGGTGGATTCCAGAAATTGCCAGAAACCTTTAGCACCGGCAGAAGAGGTAGCCATCCGGAGATTGCTTTCAGCTACACACATATATTTAAAATCTTCCGGAATACCATGAGATTTAAGTATTGGCTCAATCACGGGAAAAAATCTGTTGGCTATCTTCAGATTGAGCAGGGTAGTAGCGCTCAGGTATGAGTTGATGAGCAGCTCGCGATCAAGACGTTCGATGGCATCAAAATTGTCTTTCGGGATCTCTTCACCGGCGAGCATAAATTTTTGATCAAGATCGAATGCTGTGATACGCCGGTTAACACCATTGGAATCGGCTACTACAGGGATATCTTTTTTTATGTCTTCATTATAGAAAGAACTAAATACGACCAGGCAGCAAAAGCCAGCCATCAGTGTCGTGAACATGTACATTTTCTTTTCCATGCATTGGGATTTTGAGGGAAAAACTAAAATAAGGATGAACGCAAGGTTCATTCTGACAACAAAATAACGAAAAGAGGAGGTCGACCAATATACTGCTTAATCCAATACCTGTATTAGCTTAGCTTGCAGAATGGCTGGAATGCTGAAAAATATAGTAGCTGGTTCGACTGATCTCACCCTTGCAGTTCAACGGATCGGCTTGTTCCTGGGACCGGCTTTATTTCTGATCATTTATTTTTTAGTGGCTCCGAATGGTATGCCACAACAGGCTGTCATCGTCATGAGCATCACTGCCTGGATAGCCATATGGTGGATCACCGAACCTATACCCTTAGCCGCAACATCATTGTTGCCCATTATTTTATTTCCACTGATGGGTGTATTGAAGCTTGGGGAGACAACAGCATCATACGGACAACCCATTGTCTTCCTGTATATCGGTGGATTTTTGATTGCCATCGCCATTGAAAAGACAGGTCTTCAGCGGCGCATTGCTATCAATATCATCCGGGGCATGGGCACCAGGTTGAGCATGATCATTCTTGGGTTCATGATTTCCACAGCATTCATATCAATGTGGATTTCAAATACTGCGACGGCTATCATGATGTTACCTATAGGTATGGCTATCATAACTGCTACATCAGATGACAATGGAGAGCATCGTGATCATTTTCGAAAAGCATTGATGTTGGCAATTGCATATGCTTCATCCATTGGTGGATTGGGTACGATCATAGGTACTCCTCCCAATCTCGTATTGGCAGGTGTACTCAGGGATACGTATCATACTGAAGTGACATTTCTGCAATGGTTTGCTATTGGCTTTCCGGTTACAGTGCTGTTGCTTCTCATCAGCTGGTGGTATTTGGTTCGTGTAGGATTTCCACTTGGACATGCTCGTCTTGCAGGAGGAAAAGAAGAAATGAATCAACGTTTATCACAATCAGGACCGATGAGTTCTGCAGAACGAAAAGTAGCCATTGTATTTCTTTGTGTTGCAGTAGCCTGGATCATACGTTCATTTATTCTTGAAAAAATAATTCCCGGAATAGATGATACGATCATAGCGATGGCAGGTGGATTGATTTTATTTCTGATTCCCTCCGGTGAAGGAAAAAGTAAAAAGCTGATCGATTGGGAAGATGCTAACAAGCTGCCGTGGGGCATTGTGCTTCTATTCGGTGGCGGTCTTGCACTTGCTGAAGCATTTGAAAATAGTGGCCTTGCACAATGGATCGGGGAAAACATGTCTGCCTTATCAGGCCTTGGTGCCTTTGCTGTAATTCTCCTTGTAGTTACGCTTGTCAATTTTCTCACTGAATTCACATCCAATCTTGCAACGGTGACCATGATCTTACCTGTCATAGCACCCATCGCTATATCTGTAGGTGTTCATCCTTTCATCCTTATGATGGCAGCAACTTTGGCTGCGTCCTGTGGATTCATGATGCCGGCCGGAACACCACCTAATGCGATCGCATTTGGATCCGGGTATCTAAGCATATGGGATATGGTCAAAACCGGCTTCTGGCTCAACATCGCATCGATCATCATCATCACGTGCGTGGTATATTTTTTCCTTGGGAATATTTGGGGGATATGATCTTTGAAGGCGCTCTTACATAAAAACCGGAATCGTTATAAAGACCGAAATCGTTATAAAAACCGGAATCGTTAAGCGTAGGTTGTACCTACGCTTAACGTGTTTGCAAATTTCTGATTTGCGAATTATTACAACTAAATATTTATTTACGCAAAACGGAGTTTTGCCGACGAACAAGCGTAGGTACAACCTACGCTTAACGATCTGACTTTCACATTGAGCGAAGCCGAAATGTTTTTTGGTGAATTTCGTCGGTCACTGAGCGGAGTCGAAGTGAAACGACATTTGATCACTGAGTCGAGGTGAAACAACACAGGTTAAACAATCCTTAATTAATCTTTACTTAACGTTATTCGAATTCAGTAAGGGATAATTTCATTGCATTATTCTCACCATTTAAAATTCAGAACGATGAAAACTATCCTGACTCTTTGCATCATTGGTTTTATTTCATGTAAAACCGCATTTGTATCTGATTATTCATTTAACCCTGAGATAAAGAAAGCTGAATGTTTTTATGACATCAGCCTTGAAGAATCTTCTTTCTACGAATTAACACCAATCACAGGCACGCATTCAGAATCTGTAATGGTAGATGATCAATGGGTATCCACAGATCACGAAGATGTAGTCGGTTATGGAATAAGGAATGATTCTTATAATTCTTTCCTGTATCTCATGGAAGAAGCACTGAATAAAGACAGCAACCAGGAAACTTGCGGAAATATCAAGGTTACCCGCCTGCAACATGAGATGAACAGAAATTACCAGCTGGTACTCTCCACGCTGACATTATTCATACCTAATGTGTTTGGTATGCCTCTTAGGGTGAGCAAAGCGAAGAATACTTATCTTTTTGAAGTTTACGATTCCAAAGATCAGTTGGTATACAGGGACAAGCATTCAGGCGAAGGAAAAGCAACGGTTGGTTTTTATTATGGCTATGCCAACGTGGATGAAAAAGCTGACTATGATGCGACCTATGATGCTATTGAGGATTTCATGAGCCACTTCGAAAGTGAATAATTTCGGCTTCTCCATTTCGCATAGAGTAAAGGAGATAAAAGCACGGAGATCACGGGTTTTATTTTCGCACGGAGTAAAAGGAGATAAAAGCATAGTGGTCACAGGTTTTATATTCTTTGGATTCAATAAAAAAAATCTGTGCACTCTGTGATATTTCCTCCTGCGATCTCTGTGCGATCTCACACAACTGGTGCAGTCACTCCCGCGATCAACTTATCCCAATTGAATGCAGGACCGATATCCCACTTTCCTGACGAACGATAATTAATATGCGTTACAATTCCTTTGAATTTCACTACATCATCGAAGGTTATAAATCTTTTGTCCTCGGGAAGAAACTGACGTGGGATCTGGTATTTAGCAGTAAGAAAACGACACAGGATGATCGTGCTTTCTATTTGTGCGTCGGTAAAGGATGCATAGTATGACTGTCCTCTGAATGGCGTGTTAAGTTTGGTAAAGGCTGTTGTCTGTTGCTGTGTACAATACAAATCCACAGGCCCTGTTTTTCCTGTTGCCGGATCTTTAACGCGTGAGTATATAGTTTCCAGGTTGCCATTGACAGGTAGGAGGTAAGCATAGTTGCTGATCTCAATGGCTATTGATGCTTTGTCTTCGCGATTGTTTGTTCCCTGGTTGCCAACACCTCCACCAATATGACCTGACCAGTATTTCGAAGGATGCAATTGATAGATAGTACCGTCCCGCGCTATGATAAATGCGACAGATACATGATAATCCTGTTTCGTAAGATTCATGATATCTGATCGTAGATTGCCAGCTGTGAAATGAAGGACGATGCGCTGTTTCGGATATTCTGTAACATAGTAATAACCCGAACGGTCCGGTTTATAGAACAACCCGTTAAGCGTCAGATTTTCACCCGGAACAGGGGAAGAGAATGGTGTTAACTGTGAAGCTGCATCAACTTTAAATTTTGCTTCGATCGTTGGAAGGTCATCAAACTTCATCGTCTAAAATTTTGATTTGAATAATAATAAAAAATCATCCGAAAAGCCCGGTCACGCAAATAATAAATAAAATTTTCTTAATGGGCCTTAAAATACTTTACCCGCTACTAATATAAAAATAAATTCTCTTTGTTAAGTGTAGATTGTACCTACTTGGTAACTGAGTTGCACAAGTTTGTGTGTAGGTGTCGAAGTATTGTGTCTGCAAATTTCAGATTTGCAATAATAACAAGTAAATATTTATTTACGCAAAACGGAGTTTTGCCGACGCACAAGCGTAGGTAAAACCTACGCTTAACGATCTGACTTTTTTTAGTAGGTAAAACCTACGCTTAACGATCTGACTTTTTTTAGTAGGTAAAACCTACGCTTAACGATCTGACTTTTTTTTAGTAGGTAAAACCTACACTTAACGATCTGACTTTTTTTACTTTTTACCTTTTACTTTTTACCTTTTACTTTTTACGTTTTATTTTTTACTTTCTCACTCCTCTCACTTCTCTCACTTCTCTCACTTCTCTCACTCCTCTCACTCCTCTCACTCCTCTCACTCCTCTCACAGGTCAAACCCGATATCCCTTCTGAAATATTTCCCTTCAAATTGTATACGTTCCGCATTGACCAGCGATTTATCAATTGCTCTTTGCATGCTGCCGGCAAGACTCGTCACAGCTAATACACGTCCGCCTGCAGTGATCGCAGAACCATTAAAAATGCTGGTTCCCGCATGATAGATCCGGCTGCCATCGATGTGATCAAGGCCCTTTATTATTTTTCCTTTTTCATAATCACCCGGATATCCTCCGGAAACTAACATGATCGTCGCTGCGGATCTAGTATCCACCTGGAGGATGATATTCTCCAGCGTATTATTCCATGCAGCCATCAGCAATTCAACAAAATCGGTAGTGATGCGCGGCAGTATAACTTCTGTCTCCGGATCACCCAACCGGCAGTTGTATTCAATTACGAATGGTTCGCCATTCACATTGATCAGTCCAAAAAAGATAAAGCCTTTGTATTTAATTCCTTCTTCACGAATCCCCTGGATAGTAGGTTCGATGATTTGATTTCTTACCTTATGCCAGAGGACAACATCGAAGAATGGAACCGGTGATACTGCACCCATTCCTCCTGTATTAAGACCTGTATCTCCTTCACCAATTCTTTTATAATCCTTCGCTTCAGGCAAAACAACATACTGATTTCCATCCGTCAATATAAAAACAGAAAATTCTATACCTGATAGAAATTCTTCGATGACAACGGTAGCACTCGCTTCTCCGAATTTTCCGGACAGCATTTCCGCGATCTCATTTTTTGCTTCTTCAACAGAATTGCAAATGACGACACCTTTACCTGCAGCAAGTCCATCTGCTTTCAGTACAACAGGCATCGAATGGGATTCCAGGAAATCAATCGCTTGGTGTAACCCATTTTTTTCAAAAGATTTATACGAAGCTGTTGGGATCTGGTGCCGCTGCATAAATTCTTTTGCAAAATCTTTGCTTCCCTCAAGCATTGCCCCTTTCTTCGAAGGGCCGATGATTGGAATCTCTTTCAAATCTTCATCATCAGAAAAGAAATCCACGATACCCGCTACAAGTGGCACTTCCGGTCCCACCATCACGAGCTGTATATTTTCATTCACGACAAGTGTCTTGAGAGCCTCAAAATCATTTACATCCAGAGGCACATTTTTTCCAAGGGCAGCAGTGCCGGCATTTCCGGGCGCAATAAAGAGTTGCTTGCAAAGACCGCTTGATGCGATTTTATCTGCGATGGCATGCTCCCTGCCTCCGGAACCGATGATAAGTATGTTCATATGCTCAGCACTTCATCTTTTACGAAATGGAGAGTGATAATGCGGGAAACATCATCATCAAAGTGACATTTTACTGCATCTTTTACTTGTTCTCTTAATTCATTCCACGCTTCCGCTTGGGTAATTATTGAATAACCTAATGCAGAAGCAGTGAATCCTCCCTCGTCTGATTCATTAACCACAAATATGACTTCATTCATTTCGTCAGCTTTTCTAAAATGATAGTTGTAAATATAGGTCAATCACACAGGATCAAAAGTCTTATCAGGTAAACAGCACTATTGATGATACAGATTATGTTCAGGTCCCCTTTCAGGGGGTAGGGGGTCAGGATCTTTCCTTACATTTGCGCCTTTTATAATATGTACGATTATATTCAGGGCAAGGTGGTCAGCAGGCATCCCACACATGTGGTGATTGAGACAGGAGGCATAGGCTACTTTCTGCATATCACTTTACAAAGCTATGACCAGATCAGGGAAGCCACCGACCAGAAAATTTATACCTGGCTCCAGGTGCGTGAGGATATTCAGCAATTGTGGGGCTTCATGGAACCTGCTGAAAGGGAAATTTTTCTCCATCTCATCAGCATTTCCGGCATAGGCCCTAATACCGCCAGGCTCATTCTTTCAGGAATGACTCCGGAAGAATGCCGGCAAGCGATCCTGACTGACAATGAGATTGCCTTTAAGCAGGTCAAAGGAGTAGGACCTAAGACAGCAAAGCGCGTCATCATAGAACTAAAAGATAAAATGCTTAAAACCGGTGGGGATCAGCTTGTTATTAAATCCGGTAGCTCCAGGAACCAATCTATGGCTGAAGCTCTGTCTGCATTGATCACCCTAGGGTTTATCAAAAGTCACGCAGAAAAAGCGCTGAATCAGATCACCAAAGAGGAAGGTTTTGACCTCCCTACAGAAACATTGGTCAGAATGGCTTTACGCCTGTTATCTGCTTAATCTTTGCATAATTCAAACCTGATTGTATCGTTATACAACCTGTTAATATAAAAGTTTGCCCCTCCAGGGGTTTGTAAGAGGGACCAAACAAACCCTCGATTGCGTATAGAGCATAAAGTACATGAATAGAAACGCGTCGTTTTTTTTAGGGTCATCCCTTGTTTTGGTCTCTTTCCTCTTCATTGCAGTAAAGGCTAATGCCTCCTACAACCTGCCCGATCCCTACGAATGGACGCCACAGATCACAAATGATACCACACCGATCACAGACAGGTATGGCAACTGGGTAGAAGATCCAAATAATAATCCCTTCGACCTGCTCGATCCTGTAGAAGTAGTCCAGGAAGTCGAATACGATCCTGCCACCAACACCTACATCCTGACCGAAAAGATCGGGAATGAAAACTACCGTCCGCCAACAGTCATGACCTACCAGGAATACCTGGACTGGAACAGCCATAAAGAAGAAGGTGAATATTTCAAGCAGCTGGCCGGTGCAGCCTCAGGTGACAGAAGTAAAAATGGCCATCTCGACCCGGTTTCCAAAGTTGATATTTCAGATGATATCATCGATCGTCTTTTCGGAGGTACCAAAGTGGATATCCGACCCCAGGGAAATGTGGACCTGACATTCGGATTTGATTATTACCGGCAGGACAATCCTATTCTTACCCTTAGTCAGCAAAAACGAGGTCCCGCATTTGATTTTGACATGGATATACAGGTAGATGTCAATGGACAGATCGGAGAAAAATTAAAAACCTCATTCAATTATAATACCTCCCGGACTTTTGATTTTCAAAACAGGCTAAAGCTGGATTACAATTCCGATCTCTTCAGTGAAGATGAAATATTAAAGTCAATCGAAGCCGGAGATGTGAGCCTTCCGCTAAAATCAACACTGATCAAAGGAAGCCAGGCGCTTTTTGGGTTAAAGACAGAATTGCAATTTGGTCACTTGCGACTGACAGCAATTGCTTCGCAGCAAAATTCAAAACAAAATGATATCAACATCCAGGGAGGTAGCATTTTGCAGGAATTTGAAATTTATGCTGACCAGTATGATGAGAACAGGCATTTTTTCCTTTCGCATTACAACCGCAATACATTTGAAAAAGCGGTGATGAATTTACCACAGATCAATAGCTTGTTCCATATCACAAAAATGGATGTGTGGGTGACAAATGACCGCAATCAGACTACAGATGTGCGTGACGTAGTAGCCATCGCGGATCTTGGAGAATGGCGGTTTATGACAAATGATAATCCGGACATGTGGCGTAACCCGGATACAAATAGCCTGAAGGATATCTGCATGCTGGATATCCTGCCGGACAACAGCACAAATAGCATACTTGCAACATTGCGAACGAATCCGGAAAACCGGAATCTTGATAATGCTGTCAAAGCTTTGCAGGCCATTGGTTTTCAATCTCCGAGAGATTATGAAAAGATCCAGGCGCGCAGATTGAATTCTTCAGAATACAGGTATAACCCGGACCTGGGATTTGTATCGCTCAATATTCGGATGGATCAGGATGAAGTGATCGGTGTAGCCTATGAATACACGTATAATGGAAAGGTGTACCAGGTCGGTGAGCTTTCGCAGGATGCAGAAAATACAGATACGCTCGGTGAGCAAAAAGTTTTGTTTGTCAAATTATTGAAAGGTACTAATCAGCGGGTAGATCTTCCGATCTGGGACCTGATGATGAAAAACGTTTACCGGATCGGTGGCGGTGATCTCAACAAGGATGAGTTCGAGCTTGATGTTTTTTATGAAGATCCAGGTAAAGGGTTCAAACGTTTTCTGCCTGATGCTGCAAAATTGGATAATCAGCCATTGCTGACCATTTTTAATCTGGATAATCTCAATGTGACAGGGGATCCTCAGCCTGACGGAAGATTTGATTTTGTGGAAGGTGTTACGATCACACCATCTCTGGGTATTGTGATGTTCCCAGTGCTGGAACCTTTTGGTACAACATTAAGAAATAAAATTGTTGCAGCGGGCGGGGTGGCTGATACATTCGTGTATCAACAGCTCTATGATAGCACCATCGTCAAAGCAAGAGAATATCCTGAACTAAACCGTTTTACATTAAAAGGAAAAGCTAAGACAAGCACCTCATCCGATATTTCACTGGGCGCATTTAATATTCCTCCGGGTTCAGTAAGAGTTACTGCGGGCGGGCAGGTCCTGAGAGAAAATGAAGATTATATCATCGATTATAACATCGGAAGGATCAAGATCCTCAACCAGGCATTTCTTCAGCCCGGCACACCGATCAATGTTTCTTTTGAAGACAACGCTTTATTCAGCTTTAATAAGAAAACGATGCTTGGGCTTCGTGCAGATTATGAACTCAACAAGCATGTAAGCTTTGGGGCGACGTATATGCACCTTTTTGAAAGGCCTTATACGCAGAAAGTAAATATCGGTGATGATCCGATCAACAACACTATCTATGGTCTTGATTTTAATTACAGCAATGAAGCTCCGTGGATAACCAAGCTTGTAGATAAAATTCCTTTCATCAATACCAGCGCAGCTTCGAATGTGACATTTGCGGCGGAAGTGGCTGCATTGAAGCCCAGTCACTCACGTGCTATCGACAAGAGCAAAGGTGATAATGAAGGTGTGGTTTATCTCGATGACTTCGAAGGCACGACCAGTAATACTGATTTGCGTACGCCTACTACAGCATGGATCCTTGCTTCGACACCTCAGAAAGAATTTCTGCCAGGTCGTGATGGCTTGGGAGATCTGACATTTCCGGAAGCGGCAGAAATTAATGACTTAAGGTATGGAATGAACCGGGCGCATATCAACTGGTACAGGATCGATCAGGGTGCACGTAACAACGCCCCGGGTTCCGATAGTAACCCGTATACCAGAGCGGTAAGTCAAAATGAAATCTTCAACAACAGAACACCTCGTTTTGGACTGAATGATTTCAGGACATTTGATATCACATATATCCCTGATGAAAGAGGGCCTTATAATTTCGTTACCGATGGCGACGCGCAGTACAATATCAAGGGAATTGATCCTTCATCCTGCAAGCTAATTGATCCATACTCAAGATGGGGTGGGATCATGCGCAGTCTTAACCAGGTAAATTTTGAACAGGCAAATGTTGAAGCAGTTGAATTCTGGATGCTGGATCCTTACATCCTTGATGATATGGGTTCTGATGGAAAGGTTGTTCTTCAGCTGGGAAATGTTTCGGAAGATATTCTGCGCGATAGCCGGAAATTTTTTGAACATGGATTACCTCTCGCAAAAGGTGAGATAGTTGATTTAACCGAATGGGGTCGAGTACCTCGCATCCCTGCGACGGTCAACGCATTTTCAAATGAGCCAGGAGCGCGGGAAATACAAGACGTAGGATTAGACGGGCTTAGTGATACAGCAGAAGCTACTTATTACCAACAGTACCTCTCAGCTTTGGGCAATTTGGGTGTACCCGCACAATGTCTCGAGATGGCCCTGCGTGATCCCAGCAATGATAACTTCGAGTATTTCCTCGATGACGAAGTATATCCTCCGGGCACAGACATCTTTACCCGTTATAAAAGATTTAATGGAACGGAAAGGAATTCTCCTCCGCCAAATGCGGGCGCCAACAGGATAAATGCTTCGACAAATATTCCCGATTCTGAAGATGTCAATGGGGATAATAGTCTGAGTGAAAATGAATCCTATTATGAATATGTGATTGATCTCAAAAAAGATCCTGCAGGTTCAACAGAGTTGGGTCACCTGGACAGGACCAATCCTTTGATTACCGATGTGGTCAGTACTGCAAACGGTACATGGTATCGATTCAAAGTTCCCTTGAAGGAGTATGACAGGGCGGTCAATGGCATTTCAGATTTCAGGTCCATTCGTTTTATGCGGTTACTGATGACTCAGTTTACACAGAAGACCACATTGCGTTTTGCAACTCTTGACCTCGTAAGAAATCAATGGAGAACACTGACCAGGAGGACATCAGGCCAAAATTGTCCAGGCAATCTTGTCGTGGATGCGGTCAATATTGAAGAGCATTCTGACCGCTTGCCTTTTGGGTATGATATCCCACTGGGTATTCAACGGGAGCGTATCACCAGCAGCACTTTCCAGGATGTATTTCAGAATGAACAGTCATTGTCATTGAAATATGATAGCCTGAGTGAGAATTGTGATCTGAGAGTATATAAAAGTCTTGACCTGGATCTTCGGGTATTCAAGAATGTACAGATGTTTGTGCATGCTGAAGAGGCAGATCGGTTTAACCCACCACAGCAGGTTCCTGATGGCGCCGTGACATTGTTTTTACGTTTTGGATCTGACTTTGACAATAATTATTATGAGTATGAAGTGCCGCTTGTAGAATCCAAAAATCCGGATCTCACCAATGAAGATTACAAAAGGGAATTATGGCGTGGTGAAAATGAAGTAAACTTTTCACTCGAAGACTTCACGAATTTAAAGATAGAGCGAAATGCTGTCGGTGTTCCGTTGAATGAGGTATATGAAAAGCCAGTCCAGGTAGTGATCAATGGCGTCACTGTAGAAAGAACATTCCGCATCAAAGGAAATCCTACACTGGGATATGTACGCAATGTCCTTATCGGTTTGCGAAATCCGGACGATGAGCTGATAGGTCCATTCAGTGGAGAGGTTTGGGTTAATGAATTGCGTCTTGTAGGTCTTGAAGAAAAAGGTGGTGTAGCCGGTCTTGCAAGACTGGATGCAGATCTCGCAGACTTTGGAAGCGTTGGTCTTTCAGGTACGTATTCCAGCATTGGGTGGGGAGCGATCGATCAAAAGCTTGATGACCGTTCGAAAGAAGCCATAACACAAATGGATTTTTCAACGAACCTTCAACTTGGAAAATTCTTTGGCACAAACTCCAAGATCCAGATCCCATTCTACTATCAATACAGCCAGACGATCCACAAACCGAAATATGATGCTCTGGATCTTGATCTGCTGTTAAAAGAAAAATTAAGAAGCATCGATGATGATCATGTCAGGGACAGTGTGAAGGAAGTGTCACAGGATTTCAGTTCGCTCAGCCAGATCAGCTTTACAAATGTCAGGAAAGACAAGACCGGCGAAGGTCCGTCGATGCCATGGGACATATCAAATTTTACAACAAGCTATGCTTTTTCAAAATCCACTATTCACAATGAAGTCGTTGAACTGGATCAGCTCAACCAGCACAGGGGATCTATAGACTATACATATACGATAGCCAGCAAGCCTATTCAGCCCCTGAAGAATTTATCGAAGAGTAAATGGCTGATGTGGCTGACCGAGCTCAATTTCAATCCGATACCCAGCAGCTTTACATTTGGTACTGTGCTCGACAGGAAATTTGGTGAGCGGTCTTATCGATTTTCAGAACCGGGATACAAAACATGGTTTGATAAAAGATTTACATGGGAGCGTAGCTACACATTGCGTTGGGATTTTACAAAAGCAATAAAATTTACATTTAATGCGATCAATGATGCCGTCATTGATGAACCTGATGAATACGTCAGCAGGTTTCCTTTGGTGAGGACTCCTGCGAAAGTGAGAAATGATTCCATCTGGAGCAACATCAAAAAATTCGGGCGCACAAAAGATTATGCGCACAATATGCGATTAACCTACGCATTGCCTTTTAAGAATTTTCCATTTCTTGACTGGATCAAGACAGATCTCAGTGTAGATGCAACCTATGGCTGGAAGGCAGCTTCAATCAATACGGATACGCTGGGGAATGTGATTCAAAATGGACAGACCCGCCAGATTTCAGTTGATCTTGATTTTACCAAGCTGTATGGAAAGATACCGCTGCTCGCTAAAATTAATAAGCCCGGAGGCACTTCAGCCAATCGTGGAGGCCGAGTACCCACGAAGCCCTCTGTTGTCGCAGAACCTAAGAAAGAACCGAGCGCCAAAAAAGATAAAAACGATAAAAAGAATACGGGGAATAAGAGAGATACCGCGGAACCGACTGTTCCAACTGTCACCATGGATTCTACAGGTAATGTAATTGAACCTGTCAAGCTCACTAAGAAGGAACTAAGAGAAAAGAAAAAAGAGGAACGAAAGGAAAAGAAGAAAGCCAATAAGAAAGATCCGAAAGACACCAAAAAAGTTTCGAAAGATGTCAACCCGGTTCTCAAAGCTATCCTGAGGCCAATCATGTCTGTAAGAAAGCTGAGAGTCAACTATGGTGAAACTGTAAGCACCCTGATTCCAGGATTTACACCTCATTCAAGGTTGCTGGGTATGAGTAGTGGCTTCGGTGCTCCCGGATGGGATTTCATCGGTGGGTTCCAGCCAAAGATAAACAGGAGTGCCTACAATGATACCGGTGACTGGCTTGCAAAAGCGCGGGACAATTCATGGATTACAACCAATGCATTTCAAAATGCACCTGTTCTCCAGTCCAGCATGAAAAGCCTGGATGGAAAGCTGACATTAGAACCATTCACCGATTTCAAAGCTGATATCGATGTCAGCCGCAATCTCACCAACAATTTTTCTGAATTCTTCAAGACATACACGAAAGGCACAAATACGATTGATGACATAGGGAGAAGATCACCACGGGAAATAGGCAGCTTTACCATATCCTATCTTTCTATTCCGACCTTGTTCCAGGACGATTCCATTCAATTAGCTGATCTCTTTCACAAATTTGAAGAGAACAGGAAAATTATTTCAAAGCAAAGAGGAATGGGCGAACATGACCTGGATGGACCGGATTATGCTCAGGGATTTGGAAGGCAACAGCAGGATGTTCTCGTGCCTGCATTCCTCGCCGCGTATACGAATAAGGATCCTGAGAATTTTGAACTCACAGATATGTTCAAATGGATACCAAGACCAAACTGGACAGTCAACTACAATGGACTGAGCAAGCTTCCATTCCTGAAAGATATCTTCAGCAATGTTAGGATTTCACATGGTTACAAAAATACACTCAGTGTAAATTCATTTGAATCGCAACTTAACTATACGGAGTATACTGTCGATACCGTATTTGTAGGAGCGCAGAATGACCGTAACCTGGATCCTATCAAGCATAATTATTATTCCAGGTTTTTATTGCCATCCATTGTCATAGAGGAATCATTTTCTCCACTGATCGGCATCGATGTCAAGACAAAGAATGACATGAATATCAGCTTCTCCTATACAAAGAAAAGAGGACTGGCGATGGGCTTCATATCCTATGAGCTTGCAGAGACAAGATCTACTACGCTTGACTTTGGCTTTGACTGGAAAATGAAAAATGTGCGTATCGGATTTCTTCCCGGTTTCAACAGTGCAGCCAATAAGAAAAAAGCAAGCAGCAAGAAAGATGAAGACAAGTCAAATGCGAAAAAAGGAAATGACCTGGATATCCTGTTTGATCTCTCCTTCTCAGATAATCTTACACTCAATCACTTTTTAGACAGGGAAACCACTGCACAGTTTACAAGAGGTTCAAAAGATATCACAATATCGCCTGCCATCCGCTATGACATCAATAAGAATGTAAATCTTAGATTCTTTGTTGACTTCAGAAAGCAGGAGCCATATGTCAGCAACTCATATAAAGTAGTTACGACTGAGGGAGGTATCACAGTCAGAATTTCGCTGGAGTAACAACATTCATCTTTTCGACAGATTTATTTGTAAGAGGAAGATTTTTATTCAACCCTTTCAGGCATACGCGTCAACTTAAGGATTTAGTATATAGTGTTTTGTAATATATAAAAAGCTGCTTAGCTTAGGATTGTATCTAAATATTCCTGACTAAACAGCTTCGTTATGATTCCGAAGAATCCTTCCAAACTTAAAACAATTCTGGATAATCTACAGGTAAACTGCCTAGCTCATGAAACCGGTTTTACTATCCGTCAAGCACGTAAAATCAACCCTGATTTCTTATTAACTGCCTTTTTTCAAATGATGTTTTGTGGCAGATTTAGTTTGCGATTATGGGCTAATAATATCTCTCAAATGAGTGGCTC
>DASRXQ010000028.1:0-72497 GCA_035654115.1 Saprospiraceae bacterium | reverse complement strand
TGAGAGGTGAGAGGTGAGAGGTGAGAAAAGGTATTGAAACAACAAAGGTAATTGTCAAAAGACAAATGGATTGAAAATTTATAAATCCGAATGCAATGCGTTTTGTGATATGCAAAACTTTGAAAGAAGAAAAGCAGGGATTGAAAAAAAAACAGAATATGAATTGCGGCATGCAACTCACTTCTGACTATTCACTATTCACTATGCAGAATGAATCTATCTGAGCTGAGTTTGAGGCGTCCCGTCCTCGCTGTGGTGTGTTCCATCGTGATCGTGATCTTTGGTGGGATCGGGTTTAAATATTTAAGTGTGCGTGAATATCCTGCTATTGATCCGGCGGTGATCAATGTGCGGACTTCTTATATCGGTGCGAATGCAGATATCATAGAACAGCAGATAACAGAACCTCTTGAAAAAGTAGTGAATGGTGTACAGGGTGTAAAAAACATAACCAGTACAAGTGCGCAGGGTAGCAGCAATATCACCGTGGAATTTGAGCTAGGTGTGGATCTGGAAAGAGCAGCTAATGATGTACGGGATAAAGTTTCACAGGCAATAGGCAATCTGCCACAGGATATAGATGCACCTCCAACCGTAAATAAATCAGATTCAGACTCAGATCCAATTTTGTTTTTGCAAATCCAGAGTGAAAGCAAAGGACTGATGGAGCTGACAGATTATGCAGAAAACGTCGTACAGGAAAGATTACAAACCGTACCTGGTGTAAGCGGAGTCAATGTGATGGGCCGACGCTACTCGATGCGGATGTGGATCGATCCATCAAAACTCGTCGCGCATCAGCTGACCATCAATGATATTAAGACAGCACTTGATCATGAAAATATTGAATTGCCAGGAGGTAAAATACGCGGAGATGCTACTCAGCTCATAATTAAAACATACGGAAAGCTTACAACAGAAGATGATTTTAATAACCTGATCCTTCGTGAAGATAATAATGGTGTAGTCCGATTCAAGGACGTGGGCTATGCTGAGCTTGGGCCGGATAATGAGGAATCGGTTTCAAGAAAAAACAATGTACCCTCAGTTAATATTGGCATCATAGCTCAACCCGGAAGCAACCAGATAGAAATCGCGGACGAGATATATAAACGTCTCGCAGACATTAAAAAAGAAATGCCTGCAGGTATCATCCTTGAAGTGGGATATGACCGAACTACTTTTGTGCGCAATGCCATCAGCGTTGTAAAAGAAACCTTATTCATTGCTATTCTCCTGGTGGTGGTCATCATATTTCTGTTCTTCAGAGAATGGTCGATGGCGCTGAGACCTCTCATAGATATCCCGGTTTCGCTGATCGGATCTCTTTTTATCATGTATATAATGGGTTTTTCCATCAATGTGCTTACGTTGCTTGCTATAGTACTTGCTACCGGGCTTGTCGTGGATGATGGAATCGTAGTGACGGAGAATATTTTTAAGAAGATGGAGCAAGGCATGAATAAATACAAAGCCGCACTTGAAGGGTCTAAAGAAATCTATTTTGCAGTTATTGCTACATCATTTACGCTTGCAATTGTATTTCTGCCGATTATATTTCTCCAGGGTTTTGTTGGAAAATTATTCCGCGAATTTGGTATGGTGCTGGCAGCTGCAGTGCTGATATCTGCATTTGTATCGCTTACGCTTACACCGGTACTCAATATTTACCTCACTCGGAAAGGGGGCCATAAGCATTCAAAGTTTTACAATTTTACAGAACCTTTTTTTGAAGGCCTTGAAAGATTGTATCGTTCTTCGCTGAGTGCTTTTATCAGGATGAGGTGGATTGCTTTTGTCCTTATCCTTGGTTGTGTTGGTGTCATTTATTTTATCGGAAAGACTATTCCTTCAGAGCTTGCACCGATGGAAGACCGGAATCGTGTGAGAGCCAGTCTGACAGGTCCAGAAGGAGCAGATTTTGATTTTACAGCCCGGGTTTCTTATGAGATTGCCCAAACCCTGCTTGATTCGATCCCTGAAAAAGATGTCGTTCTTACCTTTGCTCCGGGCTTTGGTGGATCCCAGGGAAGCAATGCAGCATTTATTAGCATGGGCCTAAAGCTTCCGGATGAAAGAGAAAGATCACAGGACGAGGTCGCTCAACAGATGAGCCGCATGTTCAAACGATATACCAATGTTCGCGTTTTTGCTATCCAGGAACAAACTATCAGCGTGGGTCTTGGAGGCCGGGGATCATTTCCCGTTCAGTTTGTTTTGCAACATCTCAATTTTGACAAGCTGAAAGAAAAGGTTCCGCAGTTCATGGATGAGGTGAGAAAAAGTGATGTCTTCCAGGGCTTTGATGTGAATCTTAAATTTAATCAACCCGAATTACAGATCAGCATTGATCGACTTAGAGCAAATGAACTTGGCGTATCTGTTTTAGATGTGAACAACACACTTCAGCTCGCGCTCAGCGGAAGAAGATTTGGATATTTTATCATGAACGGAAAACAGTACCAGGTCATCGGCCAGGTAGAAAGAATAGACAGGGATGATCCATTGGATCTGAAATCATTTTTTGTCAGAAACAATCGTGGCGAACTGATACAGCTTGATAACCTGGTGACTATGGAAGAGGTTGCAAACCCACCGACTATTTTCCATTTCAATCGATTCAAGAGTGCAACCGTGCAGGCTGGTCTAGCTCCCGGGAAAACGATAGGAGATGGTATTACAGAAATGGAAAGAATAGCAGGTGTGGTGCTGGATGAAACGTTTACTACTTCCTTGTCCGGTGCATCAAGAGATTTTGCTGAGAGCTCATCGAATACATCCTTTGCATTCCTGTTAGCCCTTGTACTTATTTTCCTGGTGCTTGCAGCCCAGTTTGAAAGCTTTGTGGATCCGATCATTATTATGATCACGGTACCACTTGCTTTGGCAGGTGCTGTACTGAGCATGTTCCTTTTTGATCAGACACTCAATATCTTTTCACAGATCGGTATCATCATGCTCATCGGGCTTGTCACAAAAAATGGAATTCTGATTGTTGAATTTGCAAACCAAAAAAGGAGAAAAGGAGAGAATAAAATACCTGCTGCAATCGATGCTGCTGTAGCAAGGCTTCGTCCGATACTTATGACAACGCTTGCCACTACGTTAGGGGCGCTTCCCATAGCATTAGCATTTGGTGAAGGTGGACGAAGCAGAATTCCACTGGGTATTGTGATTGTCGGCGGGATGTTATTTGCATTGGTACTTACCCTGTATGTGGTACCGGCCCTGTATTCTTATTTATCCTCTAAAAAAAGTGTGGATAAATTTGATGAACGGATTACAGCAGAAGATGTACCGGAAGAGCATCTTGTCAACAGTTAATGAACCGAATGAATAACCTTAATCTATTTTTGTGAGCCATATTTCCATCCTGCATTATAATATGAGGAAGTTCATTATTTCCGCGGCTATATTTTTTGGCATTATTCAAATGCATGCTCAATCCGTGCTGACTCTTGATGAAGCCATAGCTGCTGCACTCAGAAATAATTATGATATCATTCTTGCAAAAAATGACTCCGCAGTAGCAGCACTTGATTATGAATACCGGAATGCTGTTTTTCTTCCCAGGATAAACGGAACACTTGGTACAAACTGGACTAACAATAATCAAAAACAGGAATTTACAACAGGCAATAACCGTGAAGGAAATGTAGCTACGGGCAATGTCAACGCAGCCATTAACCTGAATTGGACACTTTTTGACGGTGGAAAAATGTTTGTTGCCCGGAAAATTGCACAGGAATATATACGGCTTGGTGAATTGGAAATAAAAAACCAGGTCATCAACACCGTTGCCCAGGTAGTCAATACATATTACAATATCGTAAGGCAGAAACAACAATTACGTGCGGTTGAAGAACAAATGAGCATCAGCCAGACACGTGTAGATCTGTCGAGACGAAAACTGGAAATAGGCGTAGGAGCAAAACCGGAATTATTACAGAGCCAGGTTGACCTTAATGCTCAAAGAGCAGCTCAATTACAACAGCTCACTTTCATAATACAACTTAAAGAACAATTAAATCACCTTGTCAATCCTTCCCTTACGAATGGACCATCGAACCCGGCATCTACCGAATATGATGTAAGTGATATTATTCCGATCGATACACTGATCACAGTAGATGAAATACAAAACGGTATTGTCAGTGGAAGCCCGTTGCTTGGTTTAGCACAACAGAATATTGAAATAGCCGGTCTTGAACTGAAATCATTAAAAGCAGACCGCTATCCGATCGTTCAATTTAATTCGGCTTACGTTTTTTCGCGTACGAGTAATGATATTGCCCTGAATCCCGCACTGCCTATTTTTAATCGCAACAGGGGACTTAACTATGGATTTACTGCCACGATTCCTATACTCAACTATCGTAACACAACACGACTGATCAACCAGGCCGAGCTTAATATTGGCTTTCAACAACTATTGTATGAAAACCAGAAATCATTACTTCATCTCGATGTGCTGACAGCCTTTCATGAATATGAACTTGAGAAACAATCCCTGGATCTGGAAGAAGATAATATTTTGCTTGCGCGCGAAAATGTGGACATTATCCTTGAGCTATACAGGCTGGGTTCGTCCACCTATCTCCAACTGAGAGAAGCGCAAAAGAGTCTTGAAGATGCGTATAACCGGCTGATCGCTGCCAGGTATAATACCAAGTTGGCGGAGACAGAACTCCTTCGTCTGAAGGGAGAAATTGTAAAATAGAGTTATGACTTTCGGAGAACTCTTCCCCTTCCTTTCTCTTATGGTAATGCTTTTTATGCCTTTCTACTAACTCACCCCCTTCCCCTCTCTTATAATAGTCTTCGTTCGCAAAAAATGAACTCCCTGAAGAGAGGGGCGTCATGATTTATATAGATATCATATGCCCCTCTGTTTAGGGAGACCAGTTTCGTACTACGACTTTCGGAGAACTCACCCCCTTCCCCTCTCTTACTGACAGTTTTAGTCAGTAGCAACCAGAATCTTTTGAGAGAGGGGAGTTATGATATTCTGTGGAAATCAAATCGCCCCACTCTTTAGAGAAATCATTTTCGCATGTATTAGCATTTCGTAAGAGAGGGGAAGGGGGTGAGTTGCCCGAAAATCACAAAACCTTTATGTAAATTTCACCCATACAAGTGAATTTGCAGTGTTTCAAAAACGATAACAAAACCTACCCGCTATGAAAAAATTATTCCTGGTGTGCCTCACTATGTTTTTACTTGGGCATGTATCGGCCCAATTTCCTGTTACAGGAACCATAACCAATGAAGCTGGTGAGCCGCTCGTCGGCGTCAATGTATCTGAAAAAGGAACCATCAAAGGGACAGTTTCAGATTATAACGGCATCTACCATATCAGCGTGATCAATGGTGACGCCATATTAGTCTTTAGCTATGTAGGCAGTGAGACCCAGGAAGTATATGTCTCAGGAACATCAGATATAAATGTCACCATGATCGAAGGCATTTCCCTGGGAGAAGTACAGATCGTAGGATCGCGGAGTTATAAAAGGTCAGTGACAGATTCACCGGTGCCGGTGGATGTGATTGATGTGGCAGATCTTGCCAGCAGCAATGGAAAGGCGGAGATCAACCAGATCCTGCAATATGCTGCCCCATCATTTAATGCGACGAAACAATCGGGATCAGATGGTGCAGATCATATTGATCCTGCTTCTTTGCGAGGATTAGGCCCGGACCAGACACTGGTGCTGATCAATGGTAAACGTCGCCATCAATCATCTCTTGTCAATGTCTTCGGAACAAGAGGACGTGGCAATACAGGAACTGACCTGAATGCGATCCCTGCATCATCTATTAAGCGCATTGAAATCCTGCGCGATGGATCATCTGCTCAATATGGTTCTGATGCTATTGCCGGGGTCATCAATATTATTTTGAATGATCAGACTGAAGGGGTTTCAGGTGGAGTGACATATGGTGCGTATAGTACAAATGTGGGAGAAGGATATGAAGAACTGGCAGGGGATGTACTCTATAATATTGAAGGGAACAACAGGATCGATGCTGTCGATGATGGCGTCATAGAGAAAAAAAGCTTCGACGGCAATACAATCAAATTCGATCTCAATTATGGACTGCCTCTTGGTAATAGTGGTGGGTTTGCCAATTTCACCACAGAATATCTTTCAAAAGACCGGACGCTGAGACCTGGATGGTCATATCGCAAAGGATATGGTAGTGCGGCGATCGATGGATTTAATTTTATGATCAACAGCGCGATACCGATCGGAGAAACCACGGAGCTGTATGCTTTCGGTGGCCGTAATTTCCGGGATACAGATGCTTATGCATTTTCGAGAGACAGTGCACATCTTGACAATCGATCTGTGCCCAGCCTATATCCAAATGGATTCACTCCTCACATCACATCCATTATTACAGATGGTTCTGCGTCAGGTGGAATTCGTCACACGATGGCCAATGGATGGAAAGTAGATTTCAACAACACCTATGGAAAAAATTTATTTCACTATTTTATAAAAGGAACTAATAACGCATCGCTGAGGAGTGCATCTCCTACAGATTTTGATGCAGGTGGCCATAGTCTCACTATGAATGTCACCGGTCTCGACTTTAGTAAATATTTCAATGATATCGCTTCAGGATTCAATCTTGCTTTTGGCCTTGAATACCGCACTGAAAATTTTACCATCTTTTCAGGAGAGGAAGGATCCTATGCTGTATATGATTCTACCGGAAGGGCTATCATTGATCCGGCGAATCAACCAGTTGCAACGGATTCCAATGGGGATCCGCTTCCCGGTGGCTCGCAGGGATTTCCAGGGTATAGCCCGGCCAATGAGGTTGACAGGGGCCGAACAAATCTAGGTGCCTACATTGATGGAGAACTCAGGGTTACTGATGCCTTTCTTTTGGGTGGTGCATTGCGTTATGAAACCTACAGTGACTTTGGTGAAACATTCAATTTTAAAGTAACAAGCCGTTACAAGTTTAGTGATGCGTTCTCATTGAGGGGTTCTGTTTCATCCGGATTCCGTGCGCCATCACTGGCACAGATTCACTATAATCTAATCTTCAATAATATAGTTGCGGGTGAATCACTGCCTTCATTACTGGCATCGAATACAAGCACAGTGACCAGGGCGTTTGGTATTGGTCCACTTAAAGAAGAAACAGCATTTAATGGTAGTCTTGGATTTACATTTTCTGCAAGTGGATTCAATGCAACGGTAGATGCATATTCCATTTCAGTTGATGATAGGATTGTGTTGACTGACAATTTTGATGCTTCAGGATTAGGACTTGGAGTTGATGTAGCACAATTTTTTGCGAATGGTGTCGATACAAGGACAACGGGTCTTGATGTGGTTTTAGGTTATACCACATACTTCCACAATAGTATCCTGAATGTAGGCCTTGCCGGAAATATCAATAAGTTGAAAATTGATAAGATTAATAATGGCAACCTGAATGAGTACACATTCTTCTCTCCATTTTCACGCGCTTACCTTGTGGCGGCAGCACCGGATTATAAATTCGGTGTGAATGTCGCATACTCCACTTCCAGGTTTGATTTTGGAATCAATGCGACACAATTTAGCGAAGTGTTGCTCCAGGATTTTCAATGGGTGGATACTCCCGCTACGACAAAGGAGGAAGCTGATGCGCTGGAAGCAATTGCTACAGATACATATGAGGCTGCCATAACCGTTGATTTTAGTCTTGGATACAGGGTAACAGATAAATTGAAATTTACAATCGGTGCAAATAATTTATTCAACACATATCCTACACCACAGTTTGATGGATGGACAGACCAGGGAGGATTTTCGGATTCGGTGCAGATGGGAAGTGATGGGGCTTATTATTTTGTACGGTTGGGATTTAAATTATAGTACGGCGGAAGAGGTGGTCCATTTCAGGTTTGTTGGAGCAAACTCCAACATAGGCAAGTAGCCGCTGCATGGAGTTTGCTCCTGCAGCATTCCATATTACTCATCAGATGCAGAAAAAAATCATTTTTGTAATGGGAGTTTCCGGTTCGGGAAAGACGACGATCGGTAAGATGATTGCACAGCGACTTGGGCTTCCGTTTTTTGATGGGGATGATTATCACCCTGCGGAGAATGTTTCTAAAATGAAAGCCGGGCTTCCGCTTAATGATGATGACAGACTTCCTTGGTTAGCAAGATTGCATGATGTTGCAGCGATGCATATTTCAGAAAATGGATGTGTGATTGCATGTTCGGCACTGAAGGAAGCATATCGGCAATTGTTGATGAATGGAATTTCAGATCAGGCGACATGGGTTTTTCTTGATGGTGGATATGACCTGATCAATGAACGAATGCATGCAAGACAGGGTCACTATATGAAAGCTTCAATGCTCAGATCACAATTCGAAACACTTCAACTGCCTGAATATGCGATCAGGGTTTCTATAGATAATGAACCTGAAAAGATTGTCAACCAAATCCTGACTCACCTTGAACACTGAACTATTGCTTGCGGTCATTGGGGGAATAGCGTTGCTGCTGGTTCTGATCCTTGTCATGCGCCTCCATGCGTTTCTGTCACTGTTGATTACAAGCATTGCAGTGGGACTGCTGGCCGGAATGAACGGAGCGGAGTTAGCGGACACGATTCAAAAAGGGATGGCCGGCACACTTGGATTTGTTGCTGTCGTAGTTGGTCTTGGAGCTATGTTTGGTGCCATCCTTGAGGCATCAGGTGGAGCAGAAGCTGTGGCTAAATCACTTATTTCAAAAACGAATTCACAGCGGGCTCCGTGGATCCTGATGATCACAGGCTATGTGGTGTCTATTCCTGTATTCTTTGATGTTGGATTTATTATTCTTGTTCCGTTGGTGTATGGATTGCAACGGCGCAGCGGAAAATCCATACTTGCGTTTGCTATTCCATTGCTGGCCGGGCTTGCAGTGACACATGCGTTTGTTCCGCCGACACCCGGACCGGTTGCAGTATCTGAAATTCTTGGTGCAGATCTGGGTGTGGTGATCATGATTGGATTGATTACCGGTTTTCCTGCGGCTGTTGTGGGCGGAATACTTTGGGGAAAATATATTTCCCGTCGCATTTTTGTTGCCGCACCGGATGTGCAGGAAGAGATAACCGATGATAAGACTCCGCCGATATGGTTGTTATTGACACTGATCATTGTCCCGTTGGCACTGATCATGATGGATACAGTTATTGACAGGATGAATAAGTCAGGTGTGACGGGACTTGAGACACTGAGCAGAGTATTTCATTTTATCGGTCATCCATTTATGGCATTGATCATAGCGAATCTTTTAGCATGGTATTTTCTTGGGATAAGACGAGGAACAAGCCGGGAAAAATTATTGGAGATCACTTCAAAATCATTGACACCTGTTGGCATGATTCTGCTTGTCATCGGTGCAGGTGGTGTGTTTAAGCAAGTCCTTGTGGACACGGGTAGCGGGGAGATGCTTGCTAAAACGATGGCCTCATTGGGGATACCTGCATTTCTGTTTGCATTTATTGCTGCGGCGCTATTGCGCATCCTACAGGGTTCAGCTACTGTGGCTATGATTACCTCGGCGGGATTGACTGCGCCATTGCTTGTGTCAGCAGGATTAAGTGATGTTCAGATGGCTTGTGTTGTTATTGCGATTGCAAGTGGTGCTACTTTCATGTCGCATGTCAATGACAGTGGGTTCTGGCTGGTGAAGCAATATCTCGGGTTGACCGAGAAGGAGACGTTCAAGTCGTGGACGGTGATGACGATGTTGGTCGGGGTAACGGGATTAGTATGTGCGGGAGTGATTTATTACCTCGTTTGAGAGAAGTGAGAGAAGTGAGAGAGAGAAGTGAGAGAAGTTCAACATCCTGGGAGAATTTAATTTTTAATCACCTTTAAGATGCCTTGATGATTTTCGATGTTGGCCTGAAGGAAGTAAATGCCTGATGGGATGTCACGAATATTCATACGAATATTGAATGGGGAATTTGCATTCTGGGATTTTATTAACGTGCCTTTGGAATCATGAAGGCTGAGATAAATTTCATTTGTGACTCCAATATCATTGATTGTGATATTCAGAAAATCTTTTACTGGATTTGGTGAGACAGAAATGGAAAGTTTTCTTTCGGGATCTGAAGTGACGGATAAAGTTAATTCACTCAGTGGTCGTTTCCATATACCACCTTGTGTTCCGATATAAATGTCAGTGTCAATGATTATTGAAGAAAGGACCTGTCGATCCTCCAGGCCATTATTGGCGTCAGTCCATGTATCTCCATTATCATCTGAAATATATACACCATAGCCATGTGTGCCGGCAATAAGGAGGTTGCTATAACTTTTAAAAGTGTTGATAAATACAGGAAAATTAACTACAGGACTAACCGACACCGGACCAGGTAAGTGCTCCCAGCTTGTAGCTGATGGTGATAACCGATGTAAGCCATTGGGATTATTGGCAAATACAAATCCCTGATGATATTGCACTGCGGTTATAAAACTCGATAAAGGAGAATCAAGATCATACCTGATATCCTGCCAGTCTATTCCATTATCAGATATAAGCACATGATCAATGAATGTAGAGGCGATATATTTTTCATGAAGTTCAATCCTTTCCAGACCCAAAGCACCAGTAACACTTACCCAGGTAACACCATAGTCAGAGGAGTACCATGATTCAGTTGTACTTATGGCATACATCAAATTACCGGCACAAATTAATTTGCTGAAGGATGGATAAAATGGATAACCAAAAGCAAAGGGAGGGATAGTGACCCAGGTATTGCCGCCATTGTTTGATCGCTTAGGGGCAGAATCTATATATCCCAGCATATGACCATCCAGTGTACTTACCATGCTATACGCGTTCAGCAATTCATTCCACTGACCGGATACGGATTTTTTAAACATGGAATAATTAGCATTAATAAAAAGATCATGTCCATTCCATGTAATGCCGTTGACACTCGCAGCTTTAAAGCCCTTATTGGCCAGGCTGAAGGAATCTCCGTAATCTGAGCTCACATAAATCCCTTTCTGATACAGATATAGAAGCAGGTCTTTTGTAAAAAAAGCTCCGTTGCTATTTTCAGGAATATTTTTTTGCTGCCAGTTCAATCCATTGTCACCTGAGAAATAAACTTTATCCGAAGTAGACTGATCGGCTAAAAATATTTTCCCGGCCTGTCCAAGAATAATCGGAGAATGCAACCCCGATGACATGCCCGTAGTGTTGAAAACAATAGTCCAGGTTAATCCATGGTCCGATGATTTGCTTACCTGGATATCATCAAAAGATATTCTATCCGTTTTCCATAGTTGATTGTCAATGCTTGAAACATCAGCGAGTGAGATGTTTTCTTCATTCGTATAGACACTATCCCATGTGATACCATGATCCTGCGATTTATAAAGCGAGTTACCCAGTATGGACATCAGGATATTTTGATGAATGAAAGGCTCAGCATTTATTTCAGCCCGATCGACCTGGTAGGAATCTCCTTTATCGTATGAAATAAAAACACTATCACCTGCGAAAATGGAAAGTGTATCTTCCTGGATCACATAGGAAGAAAAATAGGAATGGTATTTTAGAATTGAAGTAATATCCTTCCAGTTTTCACCCATGTCATCAGACCTGAAAATCAACGATTTGCTATAAAAAAAGTCTTCTGTCGATGCGATGAGATAGAGGTGTCCATTTTCCACATTAATCTCGTATGGAAAAATAGCCGAATCCGGCATGTTGATTTGAGTCCAGGACATGGCCTGGTCATCCGAAAAAAAGACACCGGAGCGGGCACAAACAAGGATGGTATCTCCTTCTGCATCCATATCAACAGGTGCTCCAATATCCGGACAACCTAAAAACTGCCATTGAGAAAAACCAAAAGGAATAAAGTTGCAAAACAGTAGGGCACAAAACAGGATGCGTAAGATTTTTATCATTGGAATAAATAATAAACGCTGAATGGGCAAAAAATTTATTCGTTCAAATCCTGAACCAATACCTAAAATAACAATAAGAATAGGTTTCAGGAAGAAATAAATACAATATGTAGGCATCGCGTCAAATCTTAAAAGGGATGCACCAACATTCTATTCACCATTGCCAAACATATGAATAGCATCCTAATTTGTAAAAATCTTAAAGTGAATCCGGAATTATTGTTTAACGACCGTAACCAGTCTATTTTTATTCTTCATCTGAGCTTTAAGCAAATATATACCAGATGGAATCGTCCATGCATTGTAGTGATCTCGTTGTACCGCCTGCACCTGCAAGGTGAATTCGTTGTACCCCCGCCCCCTGAAAGGGGGAGTTGTTGTTTTTTTATTCTCCAGCACAATGAAAGCAATTCCCCCTTTCAGGGGGTAGGGGGTAAAAACGAATTCAAACGATCTTATTCTTCAACGCAAACGACACAGCTTCACCAAGTGAATGCACGTGCAGCTTTTCATAAATATTTTTGATGTGCGTATTGACCGTGAAATAACTGATATTCAATTTAGCTGCCACCATTTTATAACTGTTGCCGTCAGCAAGCAAGGCAAGCACTTCTTTCTCTTTCGCAGTCAGACTATAATCCGGCACAGTCTTAACCTGGTTGAAATATTTCATAACCCGCAATGCTACAGATGGTGTCATAGAAGCGCCACCGCCATGCACTTCGCGGATGCTTTCAATAATTTTTTCTGCACTCGCATTTTTAAGTATATATCCTTCAGCCCCTGCCTGCAGGCTGGCAAATATCCTGGCTTCATCTTCAAAAACTGTCTGCATGATGATCCGGATATGTGGAAATTCCTTTTTTATGATCCTCACCCCACTGATTCCATCCGCTACCGGCATTTCAATATCCATCAGGATGACATCGGGTTGCAATCTGTGCATATCTTCGATCACGTGGCTGCAATCGTGAAATGAGCCCACACATTCCATGCCATCAGCACGCAGCAACAATGCTCTCAGGCTTTCGCAGCGCTGCAGATGATCATCATATATTACGATCCGTATCAATTCCATGCAATATTATTTATTCCTTTTACAATTATCTCTCACTAATGTTAGTGAGGGGAATCCTGCAATGGATTTTTGTTCCATTTCCAGGAGTGGATTGCAGGTTAAAATTCCCACCCAGTAATTCTGTTCTTTGCCTCATATGGCTCAGGCCATTCCCCTGCATGCCTTTATCCATATCAAATCCTTTTCCATCATCAGCAATATCAAGTAACAAATGGTGTGCATTCACAGAAACATGAATTTCTGCACGCGTGGCTTCGCTGTATTTCGCCATATTATTCAGGGCTTCCTTGATGATGAGCAGGATACTTCGCCGGGCTTCAGGTTTCGATAGCTTCCTTTCAGCTATTGCATCGATCTCATAGTTGCATTCAATGTTTTTCTGTGACAACAGATCATAACCATAATTTTTAATTCTCCCTGCCAGGGAAGTCTCATGCATGTGATCGGCGTTATTGGCCCACACGATATCACTGATGTTTTCCATCACCTGCCTGCTGTTGGTATTGATTTGTTGCAGGAATTCTTTTGCCTTGTCAGGATTGTCGGTCACTTCTTTTTCAGCAACAGAACTATAGATATTGATGCTGCTCAACGATCCGCCAATGTCATCATGCAGGTCCTGCGAAATTTTTGTCCGCAATGAAAATATTTTTTTAAGCTGCTGGATCCGGTACTGGTAGAACCCATATGCAGAAGAGATGATGACAATAATGCATAAGGTGATAAACCACCAGGTGTTCCAGAAAGCTGGCTTGATATGTACAGGCAGACCGATCAAAACATCACTCCATTGTCCTTCATCATTGGTTGCTTTTACTTCGAATACATAATTTCCATATGGCACATTCGTATAGCTGGCATGTTGCAGGTTCCCCGCCACGTTCCAGTCTTTATCAAAGCCACTCAATCTGTATGCGTAATTAACCACTTTAAACGGCAGGGTTTTGACTGTAGAATATTCAAATGAAAAAAAATTTTCCTGGTGTGACAGGTTGATGACTCCCTTGTAACCAGCGACAGGAACTTCCTTGTCAAAAATCTTAAAATGACTTATGACAATTTGGGGAAATGCATGGTCAGGCTGGTAGGCATCCGGATCCACTTCAACAAATTCATTTTTGCAAAAGAAAAACAGCTTATCATCCAGTCCATAAATTCCATTCGCTGCAAAATCATTATCCGGAAAAATAAGATCCATATCCAACCCGCGTATGTTTTGCTTTTCAGGATTGAAATAATTCATGCCGTCAGCAGTAGATATCCACAGGTTGCCGCTTTTATCTGCATTGATGCTATTGATATAATTGCTGTTTAGTCCCTGTTGCTGCTGATAGTTTTCGTATGTTTTAGTCGCCGGATCAAACCGGAAAACACCACTTCCATGTGTGCCCAGCCATAAATAGCCGTCCTGATCTTTAGTGATGACGGTGATCGTGCCTGCATTGGAACTCGACAGGTCATTTTCCTGTGGATGAAAGTGCGTGAAAGATCCTGAAGAAATCTGAAGATCTGAAAAACCATTTCCTCCGTTGTATCCAATCCAGAAATGATCATTGTCAGGCAACCCCGTGATCAGGTTTCTTGATTTGATGGAATGCGAGGATGTTGTATCCTTTTTATAATGATAAGCTTTGTCCGTTTTCAGATCAACCCGGTATAATCCGCCTGCCCATAATCCAACCCACAGATCGTTCTGATTTCCGGGACGGAGAAAAAAGATTCCCGGATTCAAATGAATGGTTTTCACAATGGCTTCTCTTTTTGTATCCATTGCAAAAACCTGGTCATGCACACCTATCCACAACACATCTCCGACGGAGCATAATGTCGTAATGTTGTTGACAGGCAGGTTTATGTTAACGCGCCTTAATTGTCCCGCATCCAGATCATACCGGTATAATCCAATGTTAGTGGCTATCCAAAGATGATCCTGTTCAGTCTGTGCAAGTGCATTGATTTTCACCGGGTCTTTCTGACTTCCTTTTCCCCGGGCAGTAACCTGGTGTAATTTGTAATATTGATTCTCTTCATTATAGATGCTGATACCATTGTCAGAGGATATCCAGTAATTATTTTCTTTATCTATGAATAGTGAATTTGCTCTTTCGCTGATCATGGAGCGCCGGTGATGAAATGCAAAAAATCCTGTATCTGTTACAGCTGTGGTGGGATCATAAATTTCAGCTCTACCCAGCCAGTAAAAAATCCAAAGCCTGTTCTTTTTATCTGCACGGATTTGTTTAATGCCGTAATTCACTTTTTTAGTTGTAGGTATGACCTGGTTAAGATTGCTATCAAAATAACTTAGCGATTGAGTGCTGTCATCACGAAACCACAACCTGTTTTGATCGTCCATGGTCAGCTCTGCATTATCCGCAACATCAAAGATTTTCCAATGAAAAGGATTATGAAGCTTGTTGTAAAATTCATTTTGGTCAGCGGAATAAAAATTCAATTCAAAACCTGTTGAATGCCATAAGCCATTGTTTTTTTCATCAAACACCATCTGCGTGATCAGGCCCTGCATTTTACTCAGGGATGGATCAGAGGCTTTTTTCTGTATCAGCGAAATGCTGTTATCCTGCACTGTATACTTCCATAACCCATTGCCCGCCATCCATACATTTCCATCGTTGTCAACGGCCAGGTTGTAAATGTGATTGGTAATTTCAAAATTTTTGGCCGGGTGGTGCAGGTAAACCTGTTGAAAGTATCCTTTGCTTTTGATGAAGCGGCTCACGCCTTTGTATGTAGCTACCCAGATATCGCCATCCTTTCCTTCTTTCAGTGCGGTGCAGTAATTGTGAGTTAAAGAAGTGCTGTCATTTGCATTATGCCTGAAGATCTGGAAGCTGGAACCATCGTACCGGTTAAGCCCGTTTTGTGTGGCGATCCAGTAAAAACCATCCCGGTCCTGGAGGACTGCTTCTACTTTGTCGGAGGACAATCCATTTTCAGTGCTGAGATGTCCGAATATCCGGTTAGAATTCTGGGATGCACATTCATGCTCATGTATGAAAATAATACAGCATGCTATCAGGAGCCTGAGTAAGTGTACGGGATAGGATATCGACCGGGCATGCACTACTCCAATTTAGATATTTTTTATGACGTTCGAGTGTCTCTGACCTCGAATCTGGACTATTCTGGTTCGAGGTCAGAGACACTCGAACATCAATTATATTTTGTTACCGGTCATTTTCAAAAAGGTTTGTTGTGCAACAACCTTTGCCTTGTCATTGCGGATGCGGAGCAAATAATTTCCTTCAGGCAAATTGTCCAAAGGAAGGTCAAGAGAATATTTTCCGGAATCTAACGATAGCTTTTTAAGAGAGATACAATTTAATTCACCAGTACAGGCTTCGATTTCATATTCACCCACGACGTTCACATCAAGTTTGATAGACATTATAGAATCACTGACTGTCACAGGAGCCATAAGCTGAACAGGTGCATTCGAAATTGTACCGATGGTACATTCAAAATGTAAAAACAATAATTCACGAAACAAATGGGCACCCCATGTAACAGGAATAGGCTGATCAGAGGGATTGCAAAAGTTATCTGTAGTGTTGTCGTAGCTGACCAGGGCATGGATAATTGTTCCTTGCGGAAGAGTGATAGGTGATTCGAACCTATAGGTTAGTTTCCAGTTAAAATTCCAGTCTTTTATCTTCAGCAGCTTAACAGGTATATTATTTCCAGGTAACAAAGCATATGCTTCCCATGCACGGCAAATCAGATTGGCTTGTGGAGTAATACTCAACAATGTCAATGAGTATGGAAGCCTGTAACTTGCATGAAATATTTTTTTAGTATCCTTTGGAATAAATAGCGAATCCCCTGTAAGCGTGTAGGGATTTATCAGGGGAAATGTAAATATCTGCGTAGGTATTTTATTTTTTGAAAAATATAGTCTTACGAAAGAAGAATCTTTCTGAGGCCGTCCTTTCGGACCATATTGAATGTGAAGTAGAAGCTTGCTTTTGGCAGGAAGAAATTTTGCCAGGCCTTCCGGGTAAAAAGTAGCTTCCTGCTGAAGCGACCATGTATACCAAAAAGGCTGATCAGGTACATTTCCCAATCCACCAAAACTATAATATCCATATCGCGGATCCCAGGTATCAAGCACATCAAATTTATCTGATTGCTCAACCGAAATGACAGCGCTGCGCACTATCTTTTTATTACCAGGTACAAATTCAATCCCCTCGATCCATTGATCTTCGTCAAACTCAGTGGGTAAAACAAATACCTGGTATTGATCTGCATACATTTCATATTGTTCAAACGCCTCACGCATAGGGATCACGAGATCAGGCTCACGTTTACTCCGGATTATATTTTTATTGACTGAAATTTTCTCCTCTGAATGTTTTCCTTCAGGCATATCATTTGTAACCCAATCTTTAATCTTTTGAATATCGTCATCCGTGAGAACACGTTCATTCAAAAAATGGCGATAGGAAGGATCGGCATACCAGGGTGGCATCAGGTGAGCGGAGGTAGCGTATTGGATCATCCTGCCATAAGCGGCAACATTTTCATACGTGTCTAATGGCATTGCCCCGGCTTCATCCTGTCGATGACAGGACACGCAGTTTTTTTGAAGGATGGGTTTTATATCCTGTTCATACGTGTAGGACTGTGACATGCAAATCATGCAGGACAACAGGAAATAAAAACTTAACAGGAATTTACCTGGCGACATACATGGTGATATAACACCCGATAGCTGAAGGCCAGGGTTGCAGTACTTCTTTTCCATTGATCACAGCGGCAAGTGCTTCATCCAGGTCATTCTTTATGGAACTGTGTTTCATTTTCCCCGGAGCATAATAGGCACTGTTGATCCTTCCCCGGTAATAAATTTCTCCCTGCTCGTCTGTGATGAATACCTCCGGAGTTATGGTAGCACCTAATTGTTTTGTGATCTTTTGATCTTTGTCCAGTATAGTTTCAAATGAAAACAGCTCGTATTGTTGTTTGAAAAGCTGTGCTGTTTTATAGTTACTATTCTTCACCGGGAAAACGGCATGAAAAGCAACATCATTTTCATATTTTTTGGCCAATGCATTCAACGGCTTGCCCATATAATTGCATATGGGGCATTCTTCCGCCAGGAATACATATACATTCCATGATTTTTGTGCTTTGGCATGGAGCACTACAACAAATAAAAATAAAATTGCAATAACATGTTTCATTATTCCTCTGCATTTGAAGACATCAGTTGCAATATTATATAGATAAAAGTGAATCCCGCTATCCAAATGACCGAACAAGCCAAATAGCCTGATCATCCGACATCAATCCGGCCCGAAATACAAAAAGCAATAGGCAATAAGCAATGGACAAAGAGCAGAGAAGAGCAACCACCTTATTGGGAATCTATAATATGTCGTTCAGCGCACATTTTTAAAAGAGCGACAAACCAGTTTAAACTTCATCCCCTAAATAGCCCGTTCGTGACGAATAAAAGCAGTCTCAGGTCCGGTCATGGTGTTTTAAGCGCAGATCATTATTGTTTTGCATCCCTAAACCCATTTTTGCGCGATGAAAATAATTTTAACCGTCTTAAGCCTTCTCCTTATGTGCTTTCGCATGGAGGCACAAACTTGTCAGGCGCTGTTTTCATTTGATGCCACCAATCTTACGATTCACTTCATAGACCAGTCGACCCATGCAGCGAACAATCCTATCACTTCCTGGTCATGGGATTTCGATGATGGCGGCAGTTCATCCCAACAGAATCCTACACATACTTTTCCTGAACAGGATCATTATGATGTCAATCTTACGATCCATACACAAAACGGATGTACAGACAACATTGAGATCCGTATTGAGATATGCGATTTCGGAGTTAACTACACCATTGGCAGCTGTAATGCTAATGGCCAGGTACCAGTCAGCTTTACGATCACAGATATATTTGACAATGCCGACGAAATCGATGTCATACTGGATGGACAGAGCGTACCTGGCAGCCCTTTTGAAATAGATGAGGATAACCCTGTAAGTGTGACCGTTCTGGTGCCTGGTAATGGATTATCTCATTCCATCAGCATACAATCCACGGATATAGAAACCTGCGGACGAACTATACAATTTGTCACAGAGGATTGTACCTCGGATTGTTTCCTCGGATCTATGAGCGTTGCATTTGCCGGTGGCACCACAAAAAATGTCTCTATCGGAGGCAATTTCTTTTCACCTCAAAGCATAGCAATATCACTAGGCGATGTGGTTCATTTTACATGGCAGGATGGCGGGCATAGTACCACATCAGATGCCACAAGTGGGCCTGATAGCTGGAATTCCGGAGTCATTGGCGCTGGTTCTACATTCGATGTCAGTATAGATAATCCGGGAACACATCGCTATTATTGTCAACCTCACGGTGGACCGAATGGAGTAGGTATGAGCGGACAAATTTTATCTAATTGTCCTACCGGAAATACATTACCACTTGCGATCACGTTCAGCACGAGTATTGCAAATCCTGCCGGATACAATATCCTTTGGGACAATGTAAATGTACAGGGAAGTCCATTTCAATACAGCGGCACAGGCACTCAAACACGCACCATCAATATAGCAGGTGACGGAATGCCCCATACTCTCATCATCCGGGATGTAGCAGATCCGACTTGTGACCTGGATATGAATTACAATGCACCGGATTGTGGTCAGGGCGGAGGAAATCCGGTTTGCGGCATATCAGGTACGGTTGGAAATTTCGGAGGTTGCAGTAACAATAATGTCAGCGCTACACTTACTGTCAATGTAACGAATGGTGGACCCGGATTTAATGTCAGCATAGATAATGGTGCCAACACATTTCATGCATACACCGGAGGCACAACTACACTAACTATAACACTTCCGGGAAATGGTGCCAATCATACCGTGAAGATTACTGATAGCGTAGATCCTACGTGTACACAAACGATCAATGCCGTTACACCTAATTGCTCTCTTCCATGCGGAATAACAAATCTTACAGCAACACCAGCCAGTGCGAGTAGTGGACCCAGCGGTGTAGTGCATACAGTCAATGTTCAGGACTTTCAGTTCAATCCCAGTGTTGTCAATATCACTGTCGGCGATCTTGTGAAATGGGTTTGGACAGGTGCTATAGCACACACTTCGACATCTGATGCAGCAAGTGGTGCCAATAGCTGGAATAGTGGCTTGTTGAATAACGGAGCTATGTATACGAGTCCCTTGCTGACGGAAGGCACACATCCTTATTATTGCATTCCTCACGGAGCTCCCGGAGGAGTAGGCATGACAGGCACTATACATGTACTGCCACCATGCAATGCAAATGGAGAAACGAATGTTGCCGTTGCATTTAATGTGGTAAGTAATGGAACACAAGGGTTCCAGGTATTGGTGGATGGTGTGGTAGTAGGAACTTTTGCATATGTGGGTGGAGCAGCTCAGTCAGCTACAGTTTTAGTACCGGGTGACGCTATGACACATGCGATACTGGTCAGAGATGTAGCTAATCAGTCATGCAGCGCATCTACAAATGTCGTCACTGCAGATTGCAATGGAGGTGGCAACCCGACTTGTTCAATTTCTCTTACTGCTACTGCAGGAAATTGTGCCAATGGAAATGTGCCTGTTACACTTAATGTTACTGCCACAAATAATTCTGCAACATACAATGTGAAAGTTGACGGAGTAAACGCAGGAACATTCAATTATAATCTTCCAACCGTCACTGTCAACGTCATCGGCAACGGACAACCGCATACAATAGTAGTAACAGACAGCGGTGATACTGCTTGTACTGCGTCCACCCAGATTACAACTCCCAATTGTTCACTGCCATGTTCGATGACAAACCTTGTCGCTTCAGTACCCAGTGGAAACGGTGGCCCCAGCGGAATAGAGCATATCGTCAATGTTGCAGATTTTCAATTCAATCCGAATGTTACTAATATCACTGTTGGCGATGTTGTAAAATGGGTTTGGACAGGAGCAATAGCCCACACATCAACATCAGATATAACAGGTACACCAAATAGCTGGAATAGCGGCTTGCTTGGGAATGGAGCAACCTATACAAGTCCTGTATTGGCCGAAGGAGTATATGGGTATTACTGTATTCCTCATGGTGCACCAGGAGGTGTGGGCATGGCCGGGACAATTCATGTTTTACCTGCGTGTAATAATTTTGGGCAAACTAATGTCCAGGTTACGTTTAATGCTACCAACGGAGGCAGCAGCGGATACAAAGTCTTAGTAGATGGAAATGTCGCAGGTACATTCGCATATGCATCCGGTGCTGCACAATCCGCATCTATATTAGTTGCAGGAAATGGTCAGCCACATGCTATTGTCATTCAGGATGTAGTGAATTCATCGTGTAGTGCAAACACTTCTGTGACTACACCCGATTGTGGTGGCGGTGGAAACCCGGAATGCGCTATCGCCCTCAATCCTACTGTCCAGGGAGGTTGTTCAAATGGATCGGTAGCTGTACAGCTGAATGTTACCGGTACAAACAATGCGACAACGTATACTGTAACCGTTGATGGTCAGTCAGCAGGAACATTTAATTATGCAAATCCATCAGCCTCAGTAAATATTATCGGAAACGGACAATCGCATACCATCGTCATCACAGATGCCGGTGATCCGGCATGCACGGCTACTGCAAGTATTGTAACTACAGATTGTTCATTGCCGTGTAGCATAAGCATTAACAATGTGAGCTTTGGAACAAATGTTACACGTGAAGTACAGGTGCAGGATTTTCAATTTTCTCCATCATCCATCACCATTAATCTTGGGGATACATTGATTTTCAATTGGATCGGTGTCATACCACACACTGTGACATCTGATGCACCATCTGGTCCGAATGCATTTAACTCCGGGCTACTTAGTCATGGAGCTACATGGCTATATATTCCCGGTGCCACTGGGACATTTCCATATTATTGCATTCCGCACGGTGCGCCAGGTGGAGTAGGCATGTCCGGCACGATCAATGTCACTTCATCCTGTGATGGCAGCATCGCGAATGGAACGATGGATGTGAATTACTCCGGAACTTCGGGTCAGGGATTCACAATAACAAAAGACGGGACGCCTATTAGCGGATCTCCGTTTGCTTTTTCATCAACAGGACACATCACTATCCCGTTAGCCGTCACAGGCGATGGGGCATTACACACTTTTGTAGTGAGCGATGCCGGCAATGCATCATGCAGCGCACAGCAATCAGTCACTGTTCCTTCGTGCAATACCACATCATGCACAATCAACATAGCAAATGTCACCGCCTCTGGATGCATGGGCAATACTGTCACAGTGACGATTAATTTTTCTTCTAATCAACCTGCAGCAACATATAATGTATACAAGGACGGATTAAAGCTCAATCCATCTGCAATAACTACAGATGCGAATGGAAACGGAACATATACTACGATGGTCGTTGGAAATAATATCACAGCAAACATTGTCGTACAATTTATTGAAAACGGTTCCTGCTCTGCTTCACAAACGGTTGTGATACCGGGTTGTGCAGGGCCATGCCTTATATCTAATTTTGAAGTAGGCCAAAGAGGGGGACGTCATACTGTGGAAGTAAAAGACTTTGCATTTGAACCCGCAAACCTCGACATACTCATAGGCGATACAATTCATTTTATATGGACAGGTGCCATACAACATACCACTACTTCTGATCAATTTACCGGACCTGATTCATGGAACAGTGGATTACTGGGACAAGGTGCAACGTATGATCTTGTGATCAGTCACACAGGAGATTTCCCATACTACTGTCAGCCTCACGGAGGACCGGGAGGAATAGGCATGTCAGGTGCGATCCATGTAAAGGATACATGCGAACAGGAATTGTGGCAGACGAATATGTCATTCAATGTTTCCGCAGGAAGTCCATTAGGATACAATGTATTTGTAGATGGTGTGAAGATCACAGATACACCGATACATTATGACAACCCTGTAGGATTCAATGACAGGATTATTGGTTTACCGGGAGATGGGACATGGCACCTGGTGACTATACAGGATCTGGAGACTGGTTTTTGTGCGTATACAACACCTGTGCTGACCAGCATATGCGGAGCAGGATGCTCAGTCATAAACCTGGAGGTGAATGTGGGGGCCAACATAACGCACATTGTTGAAGTAAGGGACTTTGATTATTTCCCAAAACAAATCACCGTAGGAGCAGGAGAGAAGATCAGGTTTGTATGGACAGGAGAAATTGCGCACACAGTAACTTCTGATGCTTTGACAGGTACTGAAGTTTTCAATAGCGGATTTTTAAGCCACGGAGCTACCTATGATCTCATCATCAATACGCCCGGAGTGCATCCGTATTTCTGTATTCCGCATGGAGGTCCTAATGGGATCGGTATGTCAGGTGTCATTACGGTTTTGCCGGCATGCGTTGACAATACACAAAACGTGAAAGTGGATTTTGATGTGACTCACGGAAGCATACAGGGATATAATCTTTTTGTAGATGGGTTCCTGTTTGGTAATCATCCTCGCCACTATGATGACAGGAGAGGTCCGAATGAAATCACCATTCAATATCCTGCCGACAATAGCCCGCATATACTAACCATACAGGATCTTGACAATGATATTTGTGCTGCCAGCGAATTTTTTACCACAGGCACTTGTGATACTACTTCCTGTGCACTTAGTGGACTCGATTATTTTCTTGGTAATGGAAGAAAAATCGAAGTTCTGGTAAAGGACTTTTCATATGAACCATCAAATCTGCAGATTGAGCTTGGCGATACGGTTCATTTTGTCTGGACAGGTGCAATTCCGCACACGGTCACTTCTGATATTCCGACGGGTGAAGAAGCATTTAATTCAGGACTGCTGCCACAGGGAGCCACATACGACCTTGTAATAACTTCCACGGGTGCGCATCCTTATTATTGCATCCCGCATGGAGCTCCCGGAGGCATTGGCATGGCAGGCAATATTACTGTGGTAGATCCTTGCGATGACGGAAAAGCATTTATTGATTTTATTTTCTTTGCTGACGGTCCGGGTACTTCTTATGATGTAGCCATTCAGAATAATATTGTGATCAATGACCGGCCGTATCAAACAGGCGGCATCCAATCCTTTCCGCTTGAATTAACAGCACAAGGCCAGACGTATAACATTACTGTAAGTGATAACGGAAGTTCAGGGTGTAGTGCTTCGATTGTGACGGACACATTGGATTGTAGTGATCCATGCTTCCTGACATACGCCAAATATGAGTATGACATCAATTACAGCACACTTGAAGTAACCTTCCATGAAAATGCGAGGGGAGAGATCTCATCATGGCATTGGGATTTTGGTGATGGGACTTTTTCTGACAAGAAGGATCCTGTGCACACTTTTAGCGCAGCTACATTCTATGATGTGTGTCTTACGATTGTAGATACACATGGTTGCACGGATGAATTTTGCGATAAGCTCAGATTAGGCGCTGATGTATGCAATGCCTCATTTATATATGAGCAGAATGGACTGGAATTTGTTTTTTACAATACATCCGATGTATCAGATCTTGCGGTTTCAGCCACATGGACACTTGGAGATGGTGCGGTATCAACCGAATTCGATTCACTGGAACATCAATATTCTACAGGGCTTTATGAAGTGTGCATTACTGTAACATCCACCGGATGCGTGAATACATATTGCGAAATACTGGACCTCACAAATAGTTGCCTGGCCCTGAATGCAAATTATCAATCTGAAGTAAGAAACGGCAATCCCCTTGAATACCAGTTTACAGACCTGAGTGCAGGACCTGCGAGTTCACATCTCTGGGGATTTGGTGACGGACAGATCAGTACGGATCAGAACCCTTCGCATCAATATGCACAGGCAGGTATTTACATGGTGTGCCTGTTAGTGCTTGATCCGGATGGACTTTGTACGGATTCAGAATGCAGGTCGCTTTATGTTGGGACCACAAGTACCGGCGAAGAAGTGAAGCTGAAGAAAATGATAGTGTCACCAAATCCGGTTGGTTCGGACAATCCGCAAGTTCGTTTGAGTGGATTTGAACTGATTGACCTGGGAGCTGAAGCAACATCCGTATTGTACGATATGACAGGTACATTGATTCAGACTGCAGGTATTATTCCTGAGCGGTCCACTGATGTCAGCCTGCCATCTATACCCGGAGTTTATTATCTGCAAATCCTGACTGCTAAAAACCGGTACGGTGCAATGATCGTTGTGCAGTAATACCAATAGTGACGTTCGAGTGTCTCTGACCTCGAACCAACACTATCCCTGTTCGAGGTCAGAGACACTCGAACGTCGCGTTTCGAACATGTGATAATTCAGGTTCGAGGTCGGAGACACTCGAACGTCTCCATTCACGCTGATGTAAATCATTTACGCGACTGATATTGCTCCGCTTTGCCGTTTCTGTTCAAACCTATATTTACAATATCAGATTATCCACGGCCTTACCGGTTCCAGAACACGATGGTAATTAGCCTGTTCATTACAGGATTTAGCAGGTTCGGGATATGTAACAGATGAATACAGAGGGAATTACCGTTGTTTTGTTGTTAATAAGATACAGGAACAGTTTGTTCGAAAGGTATTCATGTAGAGTTTAAATCAAAGCAGAAATAATTCTTTAAAATGATCGGCCAAATAATAAAAAACAAGTCTAAGATTTTCCTGGCAGGATTGATCCTTTCCGGGTTAACTGTCTTGTTTGTGCCGTCATGTGTGCATGAATCTTTGATTGATCCAACACCCATAGATACCACGGGAAATCCAATCGACACTATCGAGAACCCGGCAGACACAACCCCGACCGGTACCCCCTGCGATCCCAATGTTGTGTATTTCGGAAAAGACATCTTGCCATTACTCAGATCAAATTGTGCTAAAAGCGGATGTCACGATGCTATCACACACGAAGAAGGTATCATGCTTGACAGTTATGAGCATGTGATGGGAAGCGATGTGATCAAACCATTTGATCTGCATGATTCAGATTTACATGAGGCCATCACTGAGGATGATAATGATAAAATAATGCCACCACCTCCTAATCAAAAGCTCAGCGGAGCACAGATACTTTTGATTTCGAAATGGATATTACAAGGTGCAAAAGATCTCACATGCGATGAAGGAGTGGGTCTGTGTGTTACTACCAATGTATCATATTCAGGTTTTGTTGCTCCCCTTCTCACAACGTATTGTGTCGGATGCCATTCGGGTGGTGCGCCATCAGGAGGTATTACACTCAATACATACAATGGTGTGAAAGCGGTAGCTCAATCGGGTAAATTACACGGTGCTATCAGCTGGTCGACAGGTTTTCAAAAAATGCCGCAGGGTGGTGCTAAATTAGCCCAATGCAATATTGATAAAATAAAAGGATGGATCGATGAAGGAGCGCTTAATAATTAAATTCCTTCTGATGGGGATGGTCATCATATCATCATGCTATTATGACACAGAGGAGAAATTATATCCTGCTACAGATTGTGTCACAGTGAATATGAGCTACCAGGCGAATATTGCCCCGATACTTCAATTCAATTGTTATGTATGTCATAGCGCGGCAGTGAATTCAGGAAATGTGACTCTTGATAGCTATACAGAAGTAATGAAACAGGTGACGAGCGGAAAATTGCTGGGCGCAATAAGACACGATACAGGTTTTAAACCAATGCCCCAGAATGCACCAAAACTCGCAAATTGTGAAATTTCAAAGATTGAGCATTGGATAAGTGATGGCTCGCTAAATAACTGACTTGTAGCAAATATAAATTAAGTGTAAATTTTTTATATCAAATCAATTGAAGGCCATGAAAAAAATTCTGATTGCATTGATCCTCCTGGCAATTATTGGAGCAGGGTATGGTTACTACATATACAACAGACCTGTAGCCAGCCTGGAAGATAAAGAAGCTGATGTCGCCATCTCTGCAGATCAGATGATCACCGATTATGAAACGGATGAAACAGCAGCCAATGAAAAATACCTAGGGAAAGTAGTTGTTGTCACCGGGAAAATAACTGAGATCACCTCAGAAGAAGGAAAGAAAAAAGTAAATCTTGAAACCTCAAATCCCATCTCTGCAGTCATCTGCGAAATGGAAGAAAATAAAAAAACTGAAAACCTGAAAGCAGGAGCTATGATAAAAGTCAAAGGAATGTGCAGCGGATACCTCAGCGATGTCATTCTTGTACAATCCGTAATCGTCAAATAAAAAATAAATCCTATGATGGGAAAAACTACCCATTCATAACTTTTAAAACTAAAAATATCATGAAGAATATCCTTTTTTTAGTCATGCTCTTGTCAACACAGTTGGCATTCGGACAAAAATACTTTTCCAAAACCGGAAAGATTACATTTTCCTCGGATGCACCGATGGAAAAAATAGAAGCCCAGAATAGTTCAGCCAGCACAGCACTGGATGTACCCACAGGCAATATTGAATGGGCCGTACTGATACAGGGCTTTAAATTTGAAAAAGCTCTGATGCAGGAACACTTTAATGAAAACTACATGGAAAGCTCCACATTTCCAAAAGCGAAATTCAAAGGGAAAATCGACAACGTCACTGCTGTCAATTTTTCAAAGGACGGAGTGTACAATGTTACTGCCACCGGCCAACTTGAAATCCATGGCATCACAAAACCGGTCACATCTACCGGTGTGATCACCATAAAAAATGGCGTCGTCAGCGCAAAAAGTAATTTTAAAGTATTGCTTGCTGATTATGGTATCGTGATACCCAAACTGGTAGCGGACAATATTTCCAAAAGTGTAGACATCACAGTTGATGTCAACTATCAGCCTATGCCCGCCCAATAACCATAGATGCAAAAAACAAAAGATCAAAGCCTCTGTTATCCATACCAGGATAATGGAGGCTTTTTAATGTCGTACTTTCATCCTGACTTATAACTAACTGTATTGATGATGAACATCCGAAAAATTCTGATTCTCTCCCTCTTTCTATCAATGACAATTTCCATTTCCGCACAGGAGGATATGCTATCCATGCTGGAAGATTCTGCGATCACCGAATACGTATCGGGGAGCTTCAAGACGGACCGGGTCATTAATCTTCATTCACTTGAAAATACGGCAGCCGGCGAGCTGGATATTAAAATTTCACATCGCTTCGGATTTTTAAACGGCGGGCCGTATGAATTATTTGGTTTAGACCAGGCAACTATCCGTATTGGTGGAGATTACGGTATTACTGACCGCCTCATGATAGGTGGAGGCAGAAGCAGCTATGAAAAAACATACGACGTTTTCGCCAAGTTTAAATTGTTGAGACAATCGACAGGGGCCAGGAAAACACCTTTTACACTTTGTATATTAGGTTCTACTGCTGTTAAAACGATCAGGCCTTCTGATCCGACACGCGAAAATTATTTGAGCAGTAAATTATATTACACTGGCCAGATAATCATCGGGCGCAAATTTTCAAAAGCATTCAGCTTCCAATTATCTCCGACCATAGTACATCGGAACCTGGTAGAAACGGCTGCTGAAAAAAATGATGTGCTCGCACTTGGAGCAGGAGCCAGGGTAAAGCTTGGAAAAAGAACGTCCCTGAACGCAGAATATATCTATGTCCTCCCTGACCAGCTAGCACCGGGATACCGCAATTCCGTAAGCTTGGGTTTTGATATTGAGACAGGAGGCCATGTGTTTCAGCTTCATTTTACGAACAGCACTTCCATGATTGAAAAGGGATTTATCGCTGAGACCGTGGGAGACGTGGGAGCCGGGGACATTCATTTTGGTTTCAATATTGCCAGGACGTTCAATATCAGGTAATCCGGGACTAGCGGGATATTCCTTACAATTATAGTCCAGTTCATCTTCGAACATGTATTTTTACAAAAAATACAACTATGACTATAAAGCAATTGATCGAGCTTGAAAACAAATCCAAAGAAGTGTGGGTCGTCAGTCCGAAGCTGAATTATGATGTGCAGAATAAGGCCTTTTCTGAATTAGTCAGCGTCAACCTGGGTGAAAAGACAAAATACAGGTATATCGTTCCTGCGACTGAAGAAGTTGAAAAGAACCTCAATCTTTATAAGAAGCTATACAATGTCACAGAGCAGGACATCACGGATAATTTTCTGATCCTTCCTGTTTCAGAATTCAATCCATTCATTGTAGAGTGTGCTATTTATGATGCTTCCACTTCATGTGTGGCTTGTGCTGCTCCGGCTACTGATGATGACAACGATGAAGTCATTTCTTTTAACGATGCTACAGCAAAAGAACTGGCAGCAAGCTTTAAAGCATTGTGGAAAAAGTATAAGCGTGTGAGTCTCTGATTGATCAGGATTCATAGTTTCTTTTTCCACCTATTAAGGATTGCATACTCAATAGCCCTCATCCTATGGCCAAATCATCCGGGTCAAAAAAACCAGGTCCTCATAAGTCTATTTCCATGCAGGGAAAGAAGAAGTCTCCTGCCGGGACAACAGGTAATACAACTATCCTGAAATGTTTTCCATTCATGTTGCTTTTGATTACTGCCATCATTGTCCTGCAGGCCCGGTTGAGATTGTTGGCGATTCCGATGGAAAGAGATGAAGCAGGATTTGCCTACATCGGTCATTGGTTGTTAAAAGGAAAAAGCCTGTATGTCGATGTTGTAGATAATAAGCTTCCTGGCTTGTATATTTTGTATGGTTTTTTTACTACAGTATTTGGATATAATGCTGTGGGTGTTCACTTGGGATTGTTGTTGACGAACGCAGTTTCTGCTTTGTTTTTTTTCCTGCTGCTGCGGGATCTGTACAATCGATTTATTGCAGCTATTGCAACAGCTTTTTTACTGGTGCTACTTTCAGGTCCCAATGTCCTGGGCTTTGCTGCACATGCTACACAGTTACTCTTGCCATTTGTACTGGGAGGTCTCTATGTGTTTTGGAAAGGGATCAGGTCAGGAAGGATACATTTATTTTTTATCAGCGGATTACTGCTTGGCTTTGCATTTATCATCAAGCAACAAAGCGTTGTCTTCGGTGTATTGATGGCATTATGGTGGTGGCCGTTGAGATTATTTTGGTCCAAAAAAGAAAATTCAAAATGGCCCATTGCAGAATGGATATTGCTGGGTATCGGCGGACTTTTACCGGTACTCACGGTAATCGGATATTTCAGCATGACAGGTCGTTTCGATGAGCTCATTTTCTGGTCTGTCAAACAGCCATCAAGAATGGCTGCAACATTTACTAATACGAGATGGGAATTGTTTACACATTTTATACCCATTGTGACAAAGAATTTTGAGGTGATTTGGTTTGCAGGTATTGCCGGACTGGTCTTTGTTTTTATTTCGGGATTTCAAAAAGGGAAAAAATGGTTTGCATTTTTACTTACGGCTTTTGGTCTTGCTAGCGTGATCATTGGTGCTGCATTTTATCAGCATTATTTTATTCTTGCTTTGCCCGGCATAGCATTGCTTGCAGCGGTGACTATATTTTGGCTTTCAAATATGGTTAAGAATGCAGGCATGATGATAAGTTGTGCTGTCGGTGTAATTGTATTGTCATGGCCATTGATCAGCGAGCGGGAGTATTATTTCAAACCTGACTATGACAGGATTCATCAGCGTATGTATGCTATCAATATGTTTCCGGAACTTGAAAGAATAGGAAAGGAATTATCCAGGCGCGTTCCTGCAGGAAGCCGTATTGGTGTGATGGGTTCTGAGCCGGAGGTGCTCGTAGCGGCAGACCGGGAGAGTTGCAGCAGGCATTTGTTTATGTATCCCATTTTGTCCGACCCTGTTTTGTCTCCGCCTATGCAGGAAGAATATCTGCGAGAGATGAAATCCTGCATGCCGGACTATATCGTATGGAATGTGGGTGTCCTCTCCTGGACAGGAGGATATGATAAGCTGCAGATGTTTGAAAACCTGATGAATTGGGTACAACAAAATTACGCTACAATAGGCCTTGCAGAATTCCGTGAAAACAAGCCCGGAGAATTAGTCTGGGACGGAGAGCTTTCTTCTTTTAAGTCTCTGAATGATTTTAAGGTCTATGTTTTTAAAAAGAAGTGATGTAGATGCAGGGCTTGCCCCTGCATTTTGAAAAATCAAGGAGAGGTGAATTAAATTTGGCTCTTTTACCCCGGCCCGCTAATTGTGGATAAGGCAGGGACAAGCCTTGCCTCTACGATGTTTTACATATACCTGTTTTCCCTACCTTCATCCCATGAAACTCTTTGATGCTTCTGTATACGCAAACCGCCGCAAAAAGCTGATGCAGGCGATGGGTAATGGCTCCTTATTCTTTCCCGGCGCCATCGAACAACCCTTCAATTATAAAGCGAACCCCTATCCATTCCGGCAGGACAGCACTTTCCTGTATTACTTTGGATTTGCACAACCCGGGATGGCCGGACTGATTGATGCCTATGCAGGAACCTCCACACTTTTCGGACATGATATAGATATTGAAGAAGTAGTATGGATGGGCCCACAGCCCACAATGGCAGAACGGGCACAGCTGATCGGATCTGAACATCATGCAGAAGTTGAAACCGTAACCTCAGTTCTTAAAGGAAAAAAAATACACTATCTCCCGCCATATCATGCTGACCGGGTTCTCTACCTGGCAGATGTATTGGGCAAAACATTAGATGAAATCCAAACCGGCCATTCCGTAGAGCTTGTGCATGCTGTGATTAAGCAACGTTCGCAAAAAGCACCGGAGGAGATCATGCAGATGGAGGAAGCATTGGCCATCACAGCTGCTATGCATGCAGAATTGAGAAAGGCTGTGGCTCCCGGCAAATATGAAGCCCAGCTCAGAGGAATTGCAGAAGGGATAGCGCTGGCTAACCAGGGACGACTTTCGTATGGTGCGATTTGTACTGTACAGGGACAAACGCTGCACAACAATGAATATCATCGTTTGCTGAAAGAAGGTAACATGTTGTTGTGCGACATTGGTGCAGAAAATCAAATGAGTTATGCAGGGGATATCACACGTGTCTATCCTGTAAATCCAACTTTTACAACACAGCAAAGTGAGATCTATGATCTTGTGTTGAAAGCGGAAACAGAATCTATTGCAGCAGTGAAGCCCGGCGTAAAATATTTAGATATTCATCTCGGCGCTGCGCGCATCATCACAGAAGGGTTGCAGCAATTAGGATTAATGAAAGGCGATATCGATGAAAGTGTAGCATCCGGTGCACATGCTTTGTTCTTCCCCCATGGCCTTGGACACATGATCGGCCTGGATGTGCATGATCTTGAAAACCTGGGTGAAAATAATGTGGGTTACGATGACTCCGTAAAGAGGAGTACACAGTTTGGTACAGCTTATTTGCGTCTTGCGCGTCCGCTTGAAACGGGTTTTGTATTGACCGTTGAGCCGGGCATTTATTTTATTCCCGAGTTGATTGATATGTGGGAAAGCGAAGGGAAGTTTAGTGATTTCATTCAATATGACAAGCTTCAACCGTATCGGAATTTCACAGGGATCAGGATTGAGGATAATGTGCTTGTGACGGAGAATGGGAACAAAGTGCTGGGTATTCCGATTCCGAAAGTGAGGAAGGAGGTGGAGAGGCATTAAGCAGACACTCAAATTGCTTTATCTTTGGAGGCGTAAAAAGTTGTAAACAAACCACATATTCGCCTCCCAATAAAATGCCTGGAAAAATATTAATATTATTTTTTCTATGTATAAATTGCCTTTCTGTCAAAGTATTGGCTCAGGCAGGGTGTGTTACTTCTACAGGCGTTATATACGGATCACCAAATAGTAATGAAAGAGGGAAGACCCTGGTTGCCACACCCGGTAATGATGGATTTTACGTTGGGGGTTCAAAGGAAGACAGTGTGGTAATACTTAAAATGGATTTGATGGGTACTGTCCTGTGGTCCAGAACATTCGATATCATACCAAATGAAGAGGAGCATGTCGTTGCTATCATTCTTGATTCGGATGGCATGTTAGCGTTGGCAGGAATAGCCGGAGATCAAAGTGGTGGGGGTACAGTTTTTGGATTTCGATACAACCCAAACAGTAACCAGATTTTATGGGCAAAAGAATACATCAGTAGTCCGGTTAATTATTGTTTTTCAATGATTCAAATGGGAGCTGGTGGAAACTATCTAATGTCAAATAATCCTCATCACGGCGCCAATATTGATGGCGAGCTACTTGCCATAAATAAAAACACAGGCGCACTTATTCCTGCATTTACAAAAAACTATCATTTGGGAAGTGCGGAAGAATATATTGACCTCGCGTTTCATTCAAATTTTATTTATGGTGTTGGCAGATATACGGATGGCTCGACACTTGCTGATATGAGACATACCATTGCAAAGATGGATGCAAATAATGGAACAGTGGCCTGGGCTAAAATGGGACATGTTCCTGCAAATTTGAATGCACGTCTCTATGGTATAGATGTAGTTATCGACCAGGATCAAATCTATTCATTTGGAGTTGGTGATCCTGTAGGCTCCGGCACAACCAACACAAAATTGTACATCCAAAAAACAGATTTGAATGGTTCACTTATTTGGCTGAGACAATATGATGTCCCTGGCCCTAATGAATGGGCTTATGAGATGATTAAATCAAATAATGGCTTTGTCTTGCTGGGAATCAAACAAGCAGCACCTAAGGATATATTCATGTTTAAGATTGACATAGATGGAACAGTATTATGGGCAAAAACATATCAATTCTCTCCCATCGTTTCTTCTGTAGCTTTGGATAGGGGTGTGTCCCAATTAATTGAAGTAGGTAATAAGTTAGTATTTACAGCGGTTGGTACTAACGCTACAGGATCAACTGACATGATTATCGTGACGACAGATCTGAACGGAGATGTGGATATTCCTTGCGTTGCTACTACTTCCTTTTCCATAACAGTAACACTTATTTCGAGCCCAACATTCTATTCTGTTAACCCCTCTGTTTTCACAGTCAATCCGGGAGTAAATTCGGAATCGCCAGAGGTCATTGAATCTAATATAAAGCCAAGACAGGAATGCACTATAACGGATACCCTGTATAGTTTGATAGCCGTCACGATTTGCGACGGTGATCAATACGAAGGTTATTCTGTACAAGGAACGTATGAAGATAATTTTACCACAAGTGAAGGTTGCGATAGTATCCGGACTTTAAGCCTGACCATTCAGACACCAAACTCAACGAGTGAACAAGCCTCAATCTGTCTTGGTGAATCATATCAAGGGTATACAAGTTCAGGCACATATACTAATCTGTTTCAAAATGCAATTGGATGCGATTCTATGCATACCATTTTTCTTACAGTCATACCTCTGACCACTAACCAGGATATTGTGATATGCGAAGGAGAACAATATCAAGGCTATACAATTTCCGGATTTTATACAGATACGCTGCAAGGACCATTTAATGAATGTGATACGATCAGATATCTTGACCTGACGGTTCTTCCGTCGGACGCTACCTTTCTCACTGTGACTATTTGCAACGGAGATACGTATGAAGGGTATTCCAGCGAGGGCATATATTCAGATGTATTTACAAATATCCTTGGGTGTGATAGCCTTCGGACGCTTGACCTGGATATTGCCGATGATATTTTTACTGAGGAGGATATAATGATATGCCTTGGCGCTTCTTATCAGGGATTTTCTCAGCCCGGAACGTATGTTGAGACACTTCAAAGTATTCTTGGCTGTGATTCTACACATACGCTTAATCTCGGAGTAGTTGCTTTGGAAGTTAATTTGGATATCGAAATTTGTGACGGAGAGCAATTCGAAGGATATACCAGCACAGGATTTTATGAGGATACATTGCAGGGGCCACCTAATGAATGTGATACCATCAGGTATCTAAACTTAACGGTTAATGATTTTGATATGACAATTGTCAATATTGGAATCTGTTTAGGGGGAAATTATGAAAGCTATTCGACATCAGGTCAATACATAGATTTTTTTACGAATGTGCTTGGGTGTGATAGCATCCGGACATTAAACCTTGTCGTATCTGATGAAATACTCACTGAGATCAATATCGAAATTTGTCCCGGAAGCTTTTATGAAGGCTACTCAAATCCAGGAACGTATATAGATGTATTTACCTCAACATTTGGGTGTGATAGCATCCGGACTTTGAATCTTTCTGTAGGAACGCCTCAGCTGGACATCGATGTCTCTATTTGTGCTGGGGGACATTTTGAAAATTACACCGTAGCAGGAGAGTATACAGATGTCATTCCTGCTGCGAGTGGTGGATGTGACACATTGAGACATCTTTCTCTTTCGATCGAACCACCATTGCTATCTTTTTTCGATGCGATTATATGTCACGGGGAAAACTTTCTTGGATATGATGAAAGTGGGTTTTATAGTGACACACTGCAAACCTCTGCGGGATGTGATAGTATCCGGTCTGTCAGTCTTACGGTAATGACTGAAATAATAACTGAAGTAGTCGCTTCTATTTGTGAGGGCGACAATTATGAAAACTATTCAATTACAGGGATCTACATCGACACATTGATTTCTATAAATGGCTGTGATAGTACCCGAACATTAAATCTTACGGTAGGAATGCCTGAAATAAATTTGGATGTAGTGGTTTGTGCCGGAGGTCAGTTTGAACAATATACTCAGCCAGGCACCTATAGCGATACATTGCAAGGCACATCCGGGGCGTGTGATACATTAAGAAATATCAATTTATCTATGGATCTTCCTCCTCAGACTTTTATAGACAGGGCCATATGTGACGGACAGATTTTCCTGGGATATTCTAGTACAGGTATATTCATCGATACGCTTCAGACATCTTCCGGTTGTGATAGTATACGCGTTTTGAACCTGACGGTTTCAAACGTTATTCTGCAAAATGAAAGTGTTGGCATTTGTTTGGGGTCGATGTACCAGGGCTACTCCGATCCGGGAATTTATATTGATACATTTATTTCAGTATTTGGCTGTGATAGCATCAGAACACTAAATATATTTCTGGATAATCCTCAAAAGCTGGTGAATGTATCAATATGCGAAGGTGGTATGTTCGACAATTATACAGCTGCAGGCACATATATTGACACCATCAAGGGAGTATTGAATTCATGTGATACAATCAGGTATTTAAATATTTCGATGTTACCGGTTATTCAAACCGTTTTGAATCAAACAATCTGCCAGGGCGATAATTTCCTCGGATATAGTATGACCGGAATATACTCAGATACCTTTCAGACAGCTGGCGGGTGCGACAGCCTCAGAACGCTGGACCTTGTAGTAACGGATGTATTTATGACAGATGAAAATGTCGAGATCTGTCTTGGGGATATATATCAGGGACATTCCGTAGCCGGTGTTTATTTTGACACCTTACAATCGGTATCGACATGTGATAGTATTATTGCATTGCACTTGAAGGTTTTTGCAAATGAAACAATACTTGATATCGCAATTTGTTCAGGCCAGAATTTTGAAAATTATTCTGTTTCGGGTATTTACATCGATACATTGCCAGGCATCAACACTGCCTGTGATACAATAAGACATCTTCAGCTTTCCGTTCAGCAACCTTTTACAACCTCTTTGACAAAAACAATTTGTGCAGGTGACAATTTTAACGGACATACAGCATCCGGTTTTTATACAGATACCCTATTGACAACAGAAGGCTGCGATAGTCTGATTTCAGTAAGCCTTACTGCCCTGGATCAAATATCGACCCATGTAATATCTTCCATTTGTGAACAAGCTTTTCCCGGGCATTCAACTCCGGGCATGTATATTGACACACTGATTTCTTATAGGGGATGCGACAGTATCAGGACGCTGGAGTTGGGTGGAGGATCAACATATGTTCCTAATGTCTTTAGTCCCAATGAGGATGGGGTTAATGATTTATTCCGGGTATTTCTATCCCCGGACCCCGCCATAGAACTACAGTATTTTGGCATTTTCGACAGGTTCGGTGATCTCACTTATGAAACAACTTCCTGGCCGATTGAATGGAACGGCAAAAGACAAAATGGAGAACCATATAACCCTGCCGTATTTGCTTATGTGTTCATTTATGTGTGTGGAGAAGAAAAAATAACTGAAACAGGAGATATTACTATTGTAAAGTGAGTTGCTGAATTATAATTTTAAAACTCTCTGCATCTGTGTAAAACCATTACAAATCAATTGGCAATACATGATTCCATTGATCAGCTGAATATCTCCGTTACTTATTTGTTCTACATGTTCACCGGTAGAATATTCTTTTTCTATTGCATTTAATAACCTGCCTGATACATCAAATAACCGTATTGTGACCTTTCCTCCATTCACCATGTAAAAGCGGGCATTGACGGCATCATGAAATGGATTGGGTTCCATTTGAAAATAGGTTATTTCCTGTATGGATGTCGATGGCTCTTCAAAATCCAGCTTCAGTGCAAAATAATCAAGGTCACTTCCGGGATATGCCTCCGGACGTAATCGATCTTCTGCAAACCGGATCTTATTCTTAAGTGCACCGGAACGATGAGCAATAAAAGTGATCCTGAACAAATCATCTTTAGCTGACAATTCAACAGGTTCTGCCTGATTCCAGCTAAGAGATAACACGCCATCTTTGAATGAATAATTTTCAGGACTTATCTTAAGTTTTTCTCCTTCTATGCTTACGAATTCCAGATCGTCTGATTGAAGCGCCATTTGTATCCCGGCAATCGTAACAGCCTTATCCGATATTAAAGACACAGTGAATGAAGCTCCTTCAGTTATTTGAGCATTATCAATGGTCAGGGTTAAGTTTCTTTCACTTCTTGACTCTACTATATCCGGGTTTCCTAACAGGCGGATATCTTCATTTACATCTCCAATTTTAATCCCCATAAAATTCACATCGTCAATATCACTTTCGAGGGATTCAATGGATTTCAGCTCCCGGAAAGTAGAGATATCTGATCCGTTCAATGCCTGGGACTGATCGCCAAATCTCCAGCTGGTATTTTGAGGAAACGCAGTATAGTATCCAAGCAATAATTTCCTCAATTGCAGGATATCAATCACCGTGATGTGACCACTCTTGTCAACATCCGCAGCCACATATTGACACAGTGAAGTAAACGGCTCTTTAGATAATAAGTGTTTTTGAATACGGATCAGATCCAGCGTATTGACGCCATTGAGGACATCATCATTTTTATAACCTTTCAAAAAGTAACTACCACCTTTTTCCAGGTTATCAAAGAAATAGTGACCATGGACATCTGTTGTTTTATTCAGCGCGTTTGAAAAATTAATGTCTTCAGATATCAGCATATCGACCGTTGAAACTTGCTGACCGTTTCTGGTGATCACATTTCCACTAATCACCGGCTTGGGCTCTACCACCGCAATACAGCCTGCAAAAATTTTAAGCTCATCAATGTCCCATGCAGAAACTAAAGAAGCATCACCGATAGGGCAATAAGGAAGCAATTCAATTCTAAAAGTAGTGCTGGCATCTACACGGAATATATCCTGATCTATAAAACTATATGACTGTAGCGTCCAGCTATGGGTTGTATGTATATCCGTCTTCCTGAAAATTTCAGTACCGTTTTTCAATATCCTGATCCCGTAAACTGTAGGATAATTATTTGGGCCGCTATCACCGGCGATCCAGTTATAGTTTGTTGGCGCTTGTTCATAAAACTCAAGCCCTGTAAATTTTACCAGGGAATCCGTTTGTGGATCTATGGTAAATTCAATGACGATGGAAGCCTGGTTGCCGGCGAGATATGCACATGAATTCAAAGAGCTCACACACATAGCTACTGATCCATTCACTCCGGGAGTGCAGGAGTGTTTATTCATTTGAGGAGGAGATCTGTTCAAATAATTAGCGGTGACATCTGCACAGGTCAATGGCGAGGGATAAGCAGGAACAAACTCGGTGTAGTCCATATTCGTCCCATTAAACATAAATGCCGAACATGCTTCTAAATCATAATAAATAATGGATGAGCAGTCAATCACATTGAGATGTAATGTACTGATGCTATCGCAACCCGACGAAGTGGGAATGGTGTCAACATAAATTCCGGATGTTGTATGTCCTTCAAAAGATGTGCCCTCACAAATATCTTTGCTAACAGTAACGTTGGACCCCGTTCCAATGGATATGCTGGCCTCTTCTACAACACTTGCGCAAGCATTAGTCACGGTAACAGAATACGTTCCTGTTTGTGTTACGGTTATTTGTGATTCTGTTGATCCGGTGGACCATACATATGTAGCTCCTGCAGATGTTGCATCTAGTACTACAGATTCGCCATTGCAAATGCTGACATCTTCCAGGTTAATATCCGGAACAGGAACAACATCTATTTGAATGCTATCCGTATACGTAGCACATGAACTCACAACCTTCACCCAGTAAATTCCAGCTTCGCTGACAATTTTTTCGGGACCTGTTGTTCCATCATTCCATTCATATGTGGATGGACAATTTTTCCCTGCCAGCACACTTAATAAAATGGAATTTCCGTCGCAGATAGTAGTATCATTTCCCAGTGAACGGGATGAAAGTGTATCATGGAAAAAAGAATAAGGAGCAAAATTAGGAAGACCAAGCTGGCCAAGTGTGCCCGGTAAAAGGTCAATGGAATGTTCTTCGTATTGACATCCTGTGCCAGCGATATCAGGTTGATGAATCACATCCACAAACTGGGATAAATTTCGGACCATATATATTTTCATATCCGTGCCCATTTGGAGAGCGCCATAATGATAATTGCCCGCAATCGAATTTAGCGTTGTCAATACACCAGAGTTCAGATCTAACTGATACAAATAACAAGTGAAGAAAGTACCGCTTAGGTACAACATCTGATCATTTGGTGAAAATTCAATTCCATATATTGCTCGATCTTCGTTCCAGTGAGTAGTCAAATCAACGGGATTGCTAATCACGCCAGTCGAAGCATTAAAATCAAACATTTCACAGATATCTTCAAATGTAGCCGAGCTGACAATTTTGGTACCATCATGTGACGCCTTCACAGGTCCGATGATCGCATTGAAGTTATAAAAAGCACCTGTAGTAGAAACAACCGGTGTGGTATTAAGTCCTGCTGATGTAAGTAAGAATGCCTGGAAATGGTCGGAACTGCGTGTATGGGTGATGATCCAGATATCCACACCATTAGAGTGCAGGACAGCAGTTACCTTTTCGGTCGTTTTGTCAATGACTAATGTGTTTTTAGTCGACAAAATCACATCTCCAAAACCTTCATTCAGGCACATGTCTACTACAGAATAAGCCAAACCGCCATTCATAAATTGGTCCTCGGTGGTGAACACATAATACATATCACATGATCCGGGAAGGGGAACGATCAGGGCTGCCTGTGTTGATGATGATCCGCCCAACAATCCATCCCCATTGGGCATAGGATTTTGATTGCGGTCCCAAAGTGTGGCGCCATTACAATAGAATAATAAATGGCCTGCCGGATCGCTGATAGATGCTGTTCCTTCCAGTGTAAACAGGTCACTGGTGATGGGTTTTGGAGGAGTAAAATTGAAATCCAGGCCGGCTTTATTTCCGAAAAACCAAATATTATTTTGTTTCTGAGACGATAAAAAATTAACGACTCCGAGGAGCATGCAGCTGATAAAGTAAACTTTCTTCATTATCATTCTTTTGAGGTTGTCTAAAAATACTAAAATATATGAAAAAACACCATTAATGTCTTCCAGGGACATATAATGTAAAATGACTGTGGACAATTAAAAGAAAACAAGGATATTAAGAGATGAAAATCTGGAAATGCTATTGAACAATGTTACACTCCCGGATAGCGAAACTTGGATGCGTGTCCAGTTCGTGGGTGAGATAGATCATTTCCCAGTTATACTTCACGCAGAATTCACGGACGGCTTCAATGACACCATATCTGAAACCGGCATTCCAGTTTCCCAGGATGTAATCATGTCCTGCAATGATTCCGCCACGCTTCATTTTCGGACGCAGCTCTTCAAGTTCTCTGCGTGTAACTTCATATGAATGATCCGTATCGAGATATACCCAATCAAAATACTGGTCGGGGCAGGCATGAATAGCATCATAAGAAAAGGAACGGATCATTTCAACTTGCTTCGTCTGCAGCTCTTTTGCAAATCGTTGTTTGACTTCATCAAACAATTCTCCGTGATCGCCCTTTAAATTCCAGACATCAATCAATGTAAATTTTTCAGGATGGCAAATGGATAATATTTTCTCCGAAAAATCACCTTTATACACGCCGATCTCTGCAATAATTGCATTTTTAGGCAAGCGCCTGAGTAATTCAGACCGGTCTTTCAGGGATACGAGATTTTCAAGCTGATGATTTTCGAAATTTAATTTTGGATAATTTGAAAACACCTTCAAACGCGCTGAAGAAGTAAGCTTATTCGAAATCGTTATGATCTTCTTTAGTAAAGACATGATAAATTGTGGTTAGAAAGTGATGATCCGGTTTGATTGACACCGGGTTGCTATGATAATCTCCGGCAAGATTAATAATAAAATTGAAGAAAATCCATACGAAACAGCAATGCTCATATTTATTGTATTTTTGGCGCGGAACCAGCATTCATTCTTCCGGCTATATGAATTCCCTCTACGTGTAAATTGCATCTGATAACAAAATAGAATTTTCAGGTGTAAAAAAGCCCCACAAGCAAGATAAAATCACAATGTCATTAAAGAATACTAAAATCTTATATTTCTATATCCATCGAAGGTCATTTATTCATACGGATCTTGTTCACCTGGAAAAAATATTTGATCTCACTACGTTTCAGTTTACCTCTGCTCCAAAGTATCATGTATTCCTGAGTTTTTTCAGGCAGTTCTTTTACTTATTATTTAATGGGTGGAAATACAAATACATTGTCGTTTTTTTTGCAGGATACCATAGCTTGCTCCCGGCCTTGTTTGCAAAACTGACAGGTAAAAAAAGTATTATTTTCCTGGCAGGCACAGATTGTTTCAAATATCCTTCTTTCAGATATGGTAATTATACAAAATTCTGGTACGGTTTATTTTCATGCATGTCAGCAAGGTTAGCATCTCTCCTGGCGCCTGTTTCATCAAATCTTGTCAACAGCACCTCACATTATTATACGGTAGACTCTATTCATCAGGGCATCTATCACTGGTGTAAAAATCTTAAGACACCATACAGGATCATTCCCTTTGAGTATAATCCTGATCTGTTTAATCGTAAGCCTGTATTGCGCAATGAGAATAGTTTTATCACCATTGCCTTAGGAGTCCATGGACCTTCATTTGTACGCAAAGGCATTGACAAAACAATCATGTTGGCGCATGCTTTTCCCCAATGTCATTTTACCATTGTCGGAACCGCGGAGTCTGATTTTCCTGTCACAGTACCATCCAATGTTACACTCTTTCCGCCGATACCTCATGATACAATACCTGAGCTATTAAGCGCACATCAGTTTTATCTTCAGCTTTCCATTGCAGAAGGGTTTCCAAGTGCAGTTTGTGAAGGGATGTTATGTGAATGCATACCTATCGGATCAGATGTGGCTGCGATACCCCTGATCATATCATCGCACGGGTTTATTGTAAAGGAAAGAAATGATGAAATGATAAAAGACATTGTACAGATGGCCTTAAGTTACCCGGACAAAGATGGAATGGGCAAAGCCGGCAGAAAATATATCATTGAAAATTTTGGACCGGGAAAAAGAATCGAACAATTAGTGGAATTATTTCAATAGGATATTTTCACATCGTTAATTCAGAATTATAGTTAGCCTTTGTCATACGTTCTTTTCCCCATTAGTTTCGCGATCCATTCCACATCTAAATGGAGGAAGCTGACAACAAAACCCACCACAGCACGAAGGCGCCATACCATTTTTCCTTTTACCGGTGAAGTAATAGCAGCTATATAATCTTTCCTGGCGCTTCTGAATTCCTTGCGTATCAGCTTATATCTTCCTGATCGCGCATACCCTTCAAGACATGCCTGTTCAAAAAAAGTATTTATTTTTTTTGCTTTCTCTTTGTCCTGGTCAGGGATTTTGGACAGATGCTCTTTTATGAATTCTTTTCTCCCCTCGTATAATACCAGCGTATATTTTTTAGTGGTCTGGGTTGCATACATTCTCCAGCTGCCTAATATTGTATTTTCAAAATAGAATGGACCTTTCAGGCTAAGGGTCAAAAAAGTTGGCAGATCTACAAGCGGCATGCCGTGGGTTTGCAAGAAGCCTCCCATTTCCATTAGGCTATCTTTTCGTATAAGGATGCTCTGTGGATTTATCCATGAACCTATCGTGTACAATTCAACTATAGATCCTATTGGCGAATTGAATAACAATGGTAGATTCTGATCATTTGCTTCAGGGCTTTCGTAATAAATTTCTGTACCATCTTCGTTGACAACTGCAATCTTTCCCCATGTTAATACAATAGATGGATCTTTCTCCAATATATCCACCTGGTGTTCCAATTTATAGGGCTCCCATGTATCATCTCCTTCCAGAATGGCTATATACTTTCCTTTTGATATGTGCAATGCAGTGTTATAAATTTCGCCCAACTTAAAAACACCTTTATTCGCCTGGTTGATGACATATATGCGCGAATCCTTTTCAGCATACTGTTGCGCTATTAATCCTGTCTGATCCGTACTCCCATCATTGACTATGATCATCTCCCAATCCGGGTAACCCTGCTGCAGAACAGACTCAATGCATTGAGCTATAAAGCGTGCATGATTGTAAGTTGGGGTTATGATACTAACCATTAGATTTTTAAAATTTCAAAAGGGATTAAACTATTTTATGGCTTTCATTTCAAAGTAAAGTTCCTTGCATGGAAATATATAGCAGAATTTATTTTCATACAGCTCCTTCATATAATTGGATGAGTTAAAAAGAGGCATCGCAAGACAATACGTAATCACATTTCGCATTGAAAAATACCGGATGAAAACCAGGTCACGCCGGGTTACTTTAAAAAAAAAGTTGATATAAAAATCAGGAACCTTTCTTTTTAAATCCTGGTCCTTTTGTTTTGAAAAATAATCAAAGGTGTATAAACCAAAAAATCGTTTGTGTGTAAAGTCTGAATAATAATGCGGATTAGAAAAATGAGGAACAGTGACCTTATGGATACCATTATTTTTTAAAACACGATGTATTTCTTTCATCACCAATTCAAAATTGACAAGGTGCTCAAGAAAATGAGACGAGGATATTTCATCGACAGAATTGTCCGCAATAAAATCTAACCCGTTTTCTATGTTATGGACAAAATCAACTCCCGGTAATGGCAATAAATCTATGCCTATAGAATCCGGATTTTGTTTTAAAGGACCACATCCCAGCTCAACACGTATGTAGTCCCGGCTTGAAACGATTTCTGCAAATTTATCTTTCTGGTTTTTATCTGTCATCCTGGAATAGGTTTAAATGTGTAATGTTTATGGATCTTTGAAATACCCGTAAGCTTTAGATCTCAAGGTCAATAGTAAGAGAATGTGTGAGTATTTAGGCAAAAAAAATTTCTTACGGATTCCTCGATATAAATATAGGCTAGATCTAAAATTTATCAGGTTATGATCTATGAACAATACATTTACTTTAATAAGTTTGATGTAATATGATTAAAACTTCCAACCTGCCTCTTGTATTCTGCATGATTTTATGTGCATATAACGCTAGTACACAGACCTTTACCCACCAGGACACGCTACGAGGCTCTATCACTCCACAGCGTGCATGGTGGGACCTGAAATATTACGATCTATCCATCGATTTTGATATTGATAAAAAATTTATAAAAGGATCGAATACCATTTCATTCGATGTCATCACGGCTGAACAAACCATGCAGATCGATCTGCAGGAGCCGTTGAAGATTACATCAGTCACATCAGGTTCCGGAAAACTTACTTACACACGCGAAGGCAATGTCTATTGGATCAAATTTCCTTCTCCGCTGCCTATAGGAACAAGAAATGCAGTGACTATCCAATATGAAGGAAATCCCGTAGAAGCAGTTCGTCCTCCATGGGACGGCGGTCTTACATGGTCAAAGGATGATCTTGGAAATCCTTTTGTGGCCACTTCCTGCCAGGGTCTTGGCTCAAGCGTATGGTGGCCATGCAAAGACCACATGTATGATGAGGCAGATAGCATGTCCATCAGCATCACTGTGCCACCTTCACTGATGGATGTATCTAATGGACATCTCCGGAGCATAGACTATCATACGGACGGACGTCATACCTATCATTGGTTTGTAAAAAATCCGATCAACAATTATGGTGTCAATGCCAACATCGGAAAGTATACGCACTGGGCAGATACGATGCATGGTGAGAAAGGCATTCTTGATCTTGATTTTTTTGTTTTGCCAAATGATTATGACAAAGCGCGCGAACATTTCAAAGATGTCTATCGCACCATTCGGGCACTTGAATATTGGTTTGGACCGTATCCATTTTATGAAGATGGCTACAAGCTTGTGCAGGTTCCCTATCTCGGCATGGAACACCAGAGCTCAGTGACGTATGGCAATAAATTTTTGATGGGTTACCTGGGCACTGACCTGTCAGGTACAGGATGGGGCCTGAAATGGGATTTCATCATAGTTCATGAAACTGCACACGAATGGTGGGCCAATAATATTACCTACAAGGACATCGCCGACATGTGGATACACGAGTCATTTGCTAATTATGCAGAATCTCTTTTCCTCGATTATTTTTATGGAAGACAAGCAGCCAATGAATATGTGCAGGGAATACGCTCTAAAATAGAAAACAGGACACCCATCATCGGCACGTATAATGTTAATCGCGAAGGATCAAAAGACATGTACTACAAAGGTGGGAACATGCTGCATACGATACGCACGATGTTAAATGATGATGTGCTGTGGAGATCTGTACTGAGAGGACTGCAACAGGAATTTTATCATCAGACAGTTACCACTGCACAGATAGAAGATTATATATCAAAGAAGACTGGTCAGGACCTGCATACCTTCTTCAATCAGTATCTCCGCGACTCACGCATTCCGGTTTTAGAATATATGGTCAAAGGAAAAACAATCCGGTTCAGGTATAAGGATGTTGTTGAAGGCTTCAACATGCCACTCAGGGTCACCATAGCCAATAAGAGAAAGATCTGGATACAACCCACATCCGAATGGCAATCTGTGGAGCAAGGAATAGAAGTGGATGTCTTTGAAGTCGATCCGAATTTTTATATCCAGGTAAAAGAAGTAAAAGATTAGAACGCGGATGTTTGAAGTTTGCAACTTCAAACCTATATGAGGGTTGTTTGAAGTTTGTAACTTCAAACCTATAGAATACGATGTTGAAGTTTATAACTTCAATTGTACAATCCCAAAGTTTTTATGACAACCTCAACCCCCCAAAAAGGAAACTTTCGTCCTTCCATTTCACCACAAGCATACATCGACATGGTCACCACCATGTTCCAGAAAGTATCCGATCCCATCCGCGCTGAAAAACAAATGGCCTACATGCGCAACCAATTCGAGTATTGCGGATTAGGTGCAGCCATCTGGTATCCCATGGCAAAAAAGATTTTTATCGAACACGGAATGTTCACCGGTAAAAAGCTGAAAGCATTTGTTGATGGATGCTACGATCAGAGCTATCGCGAAGTGATGTATGTCGGTATTGAAATGATGCAACGCATACTGCCCCAACAGGACGCATCATGGATTAAGATCCTTGAAAAATGCATTACCACGCATTCCTGGTGGGATAGTGTAGACTGGCTTGCAAAATTAGTTGGCATCTTTTTCAAACAATATCCTGAACTCCAAAATGAATACTCGCATAAATGGATTGAATCAGAAAACATGTGGCTTCAGCGAGTCGCGATCATCCATCAATTATTCTACAGGGAAAACACAAACGAAAAATTATTATTCGACATGATCCGCCGCCGCGCAGACAGTAAAGAATTCTTTATCCGCAAAGCCTGCGGTTGGTCATTGCGTCAATATTCAAAAACAAAACCCGATCGTGTAAAATGGTTTGTAAAGAATAATGAACTATCACCATTGTCTGTGAAGGAAGCATTGAGATTGATGAAGAAATAAAGCTTCTTGCATGTCGGGGCGGATGCAATACGCCCCGACATGCAAGAAGGATCTACTTATTTTCTGGAGTGTTTGGGTGAATTGCATCCACTCAAAGTAAATTTAAATTGATAAAGAAATAAAGTTTCTGAAAAATCGGGGGTCATTGAGATCAATGATGAACTAAATCCTTCTGAAAAGTCGGGGCGTATTGCATCCGCCCCACATTTCAGAAGCATCTGCCCTAAGTATAATGATATTGATAAAGAAATAAAGCTTCTGAAAAGTCGGAAGCATTGAGTTTGATGAAGAAATAAAACTTCTGAAAAGTCGGGGCGTATTGCATCCGCCCACTTTTCAGAAGTATCCGTCGGGCGGATGCAATACGCCCCGACGCTTCAGTAAATCAAATTTTTAATTATTTAATGGAACAAATATTTCTATCGCAAAGTCAATTCTTCGCACTGAGAACACAGAGTTCACAGAAAACTAAAGAAGAGAAAACGAATTCTATTTCTAAAAAACTCACGACTCACGACTCACGACTCACGACTCATGGGGTATCACTTCTGACTACTGACTACTCACTACTGACTACTCACTCATACCTCAGCGACTCTATCGGATCAAGCCTCGCCGCCTTCAACGCAGGATAAAGTCCGGCAACAAGCCCGACAATCATACAAGTGACAAACCCTAGCGTGATCCATGCCCAGGGCATGTGAAATTTTCCCCCTAACGCAGCGGAAACACCAAGTCCAATCCCCACACCAAGGATGATACCCACGATCCCCCCCATCTGGCAAATCATCACTGCTTCTGTCAGAAACTGGTTGAGAATATTCGCACGGGTAGCTCCAAGTGCTTTATTTATTCCAATCTCTCTCGTACGTTCAGTGACGGATACAAGCATGATATTCATCAATCCTATCGCTGCACCAATTAACGTGATGAATCCAATACCAATCGTGGCTATTCGAATCGTAGCAGTATTTTCTTTTATCATCTTCAGCAGGCTGTCACTTTGTAACGCTTCGAAATCATTTTCCTGTGAAGCCCGCAGCTTCCGGATATTCCGCATGACACCTGTAGCAAGAGATATAGCATCATCTATTTCAGCAGGGTTCGCTTCCGAAACGGTTATATCATAATTTTTATCCGGGTTACCATACAGATATCGTTCAGCAAATAAAGGGATCAGCACACGCCTGTCAGCACTGCGGTTCATGGAGGCACCTTTAGAGGCAAGGATTCCAATCACAGTAAATCTCCGGTTGTCAATGGTGATCACTTTATTCAATGCAGAAATCGGTTTCTTATCGAAAAGATCATTGACGATATCCATGCCGATGATCGTCACCAGCGTGCCGGCCTCTTGTTCAAGATTCGTAAAATTCCGGCCCATCAGCAGATCATAACCATTGATATCAAGATATTGATCATCGACGCCATATACGAGCACGGTTGGATTTGTCTTTTCTTTTCCAAACTTCAATATCGCATCCCATGTCGCAAGACCGGAGATAGAAACTTTCGAACCGGGATAGTCGAACCGTTCTTTAAAATCCATAGCCTGGCGAAAGTCAATCGGCTCAGCTTCTTTTTCCTGGCGGCCATGGCGATTTGAATGCAGGTTGCCAGTGCCGGGAATGATGTTGAATGAATTTGCACCCATTCCGGAAAAGCTGTCATTCATGGTGAAAAGCAAGGCATCAATGGCAGTCAGGATGCCCACCAAAGCCATGATGCCGGTAGCAATGATCATTAAAGTCAATATCGCCCTCAGCAAGTTGGCCCTGACGGAACGGACTGCCTGTGATAAATTTTCACTGAATCGCATCGATGTGGTTTACCTGTTTTTTATAAAGATAGCTACTGGCCAACAATCAATATTCATTTTCACGGATGAAATAGACTTGCCGGTAACGGCTATCGACTAATATTCGAATATGGATTTGATATTATCCAACACAGATTGATGTATGACGGGTGGTGCTGCGATGACCTGCCCCGATTTAAGCATATCCCTTTTTCCTGAAAACCCTGTCACCACACCGCCGGCTTCTTCTACCAGGATGATGCCTCCTGAAATATCCCAGGCATTTAGTGAAGTTTCATAATATGCATCAAAACGGCCGCATGCGACATACGCGAGATCAATAGCTGCTGATCCAAGTCGCCTGATTCCTCTCGCATGCTGAAGAAAATAATCAAACACAGCTTCGAGTTGTGGCAACAAATCGCGCGATGCATATGGAAAGCCTGTAGCCACAACTGCATCAGCGACATTTGTTCGTGAAGAAACATAGATACGTTTGCCGTTACACCATGCACCGCCTCCTTTCCAGGCATAAAATGTTTCTTTTCGTTCGACATCACTCACCACACCCAGCACAAGCTCATCGTTGTGAAGCAGCCCGATAGAGACTGAATAGATCGGGATCTGTTGTAAGAAATTCGTAGTGCCATCGAGCGGATCAATGATCCAGGTATATTCCGATTCTATCTGTTCGACAGTGTCTTCTTCGGTGATGAACCCGGAATCAGGAATGATTTTGGAAAGTCCGGCAACAAGTATTTTTTCTGCTTCTTTATCCACATAGCTCACGAGGCTATTGCGCGATTTGATTTCAATATCCTGCTCTTTTACTTTCCCGGCTTGTGAATGAATGAACTCAGCGGCCTCACCGGTTACTTTCAGTACATCCTTCAATATCAATGTAAGATCCATAGACGCAAAGATAGTCCATCCATTCAACTGGATTAAAGCATGTTTGGAAAGAGGTTTTGTATTATTTTAGCATGCTATGATGAATTCAACTATAACAAATTCCATCAGCCTGTACGAATACTATAAATCGTTAGGCGAAAAAGCGATCAAGCAGGTCAATAATGATGAGGCGCTCTTCTGGGCTCCTGATGAAAAAAGCAACAGCATCAGTGTCATCATCAAACATCTGCATGGCAATATGCTTTCGCGATGGACAGACTTCCTCACCACGGATGGTGAAAAGCCATGGCGTAAAAGAGACAGCGAATTTGAAGAAACCACGATGACCCGCGAAGAGCTGATGACATTGTGGAATGAAGGGTGGACATGTCTGTTCGATGCATTGCGTGCGTTGACAGTAGAAGATCTTGAGAAAACAATTTATATCCGCAATATGGGTCAGACCGTGGAAGATGCGATCATGCGCCAGTTAGCACACTATGCATATCATGTTGGTCAGATCGTATATCTCGCAAGACTTGTCAATACCGGTGACTGGACTTCACTTACTATTCCGAAAGGAAATTCTGATAGTTACAACAAGGCAAAGTTTGAACCGGGAAAAAGGATTGAACATTTCACAAAGAATCTGCATGATTTGAAGTGATGTGCTATACCCCCCGCCCCCTGAAAGGGGGAGTTGCATTTTACTGTATTTCTAAAAACAAAAATCAACAACTCCCCCCGGTTGCTGAGCTGTAGTAATAGGTTGAGGATTAGCACGTCGAAGTATCAGGGGGTGGGGGGTACAGACGGGATCTTACGTCGTTGAAATTAACAAAAAGCAATTCCCTATCTTTAATGAAGACCAGATAGGGTCTTCAATGAGAACTTTTAAAATGATAATATGACTAAGTATTTATTATTTGGTTTTTTAATTCAAATTGTATCATGTACTGAACAGGGTGATACAAAGGAATATTCATTAAACAATACCACAAACCATCATATAGAAGTAATACTCTATGAAAGATTTGGAAAGAATGATACAGCTTTGATAAATAATAATGATTTCAAAATTATGTATGAAGAAGTCCCGCCTTATGATGATGGGCCATTTGGTGTGTATGATTCGATGAAAATAAATTTTGAAGATTTGAAAACATTAACATATGTCCCTCCTGAATCTAAATCTGAATGCATAGATTCAGTTAAAAATCCTTTTTGTCCATATTCAAATTATATTTGCTCAAATAATATTTGTACGTTTGAAATTGATAGTGTAGAATATCAAAAGGCTAAATAGAACAACTTTCGATAACAATAGAAAGACCAAAAAGCAACAAATAGCCGCTTCATCTTTTGAGAAAAAATACGGCAATAGATGGTTGCTGTTTCGCAATACAAACTTTTGCTCAAACTGGAAATACTACCAATTCTACTATCACTAATTCATATTTTCATTGGTTGTATTATGCATTATTTACTTAAAAATGGTCATTTATGAGACCTTATTGTATATACCATAACAGTGATATCGCCAACTTTAATTTTGAAATTTAATAAAATTCAGTGGTATTGTGTTGCTGTGGTGGTAATTTTATTGCTATCTGCATCAAAAGCTACTTCACAGCAACATTTTTCAATTCAGGTTGGCATTGGACCTGGGAAAATTCAATATTATGATAACCATCATCCAGTATTCTTCAGTGGACCACTTGAGGAAGATTTAAAATACTCTCCATCATGGAATATTATGATGAAATCTACGTGGACGTTATCAAAACAATTTTATTTTTCATTAGCACTTTCACATTTAACTATGACAAACACACATGAAAGTGTGGTTCCCTCATGGGCGGGCCCTTATGAAAATCAACTAACTCAGGGTTTTATTCATGTTTACCTGCAATTTCAATATTAACACCAAGTAAACGATTCCAATACGCAGGTGGAATTAGAATTGGCAGTGCAAATCCAATTGGACTTTCAAAAGCTAGAGAAACATCTCATACCTTAGGGTCTTTGCATCTCGATATTGCAATTTCAAATGAATTCAAGTATAAATTAACTGATAATCTTAATTTCGGAGTTGAGTGGATTGAGGGTCTTACCTACTATGAGTATAACAAAGGCCTGGTTATAGGTACGAATGAGATATATTTTTCATTCTATAAATATCGAACATTTCAATTGACATTTGAGTATGAAATCAACTCCAAATAATTGGTTGATAATTTCAACTTTTATCCTGACCTTCCATACATTTGCAAAAAGCCAGCTCTCAGGATTTGCTAATGCCGGAATAAATATTGGATATATTAATAAGGAAAATTGGCAGAGTTCGGATTATCCCGAAGTATTTCAGTACAATCGACCACTAATACGCCCAATTCTTGGGCTTGGACTTAGATACACATATAAAAAATTTGATTTACAGTCTTCAATAATGTATCAAACAAAAGGTCAGGGAACGAGTGTTCCACGCGTTAGAAATTTATTTCAATCTAAAAGTCCAGATGCAATCCATTTTCTGAGTTTTCCAATTGGATTTAAATATAAAATTTGGCCTAAATTAAGTGTTGGAACCTCAATTCAACCTTCTTTGTTTTTAGGTGGAACAGACAATTATTATTCGTATACCTACTGGAAGGGTTGGATATGGAGTTCAGTTTTAAATTTCCAATATTTATTATTTAAGGATTTTGAATTGGGAATAGATTATGATTATGATTTTACATTTTACTATTGTGATGGTTGCGATGAGCGATTTTATACTTATCGAATTTATACTACACTACGTTTATAATAAATAAAATCAAAGTATGTGATCAGCTTAAGACCAACATGGTTGCTTGGTACCTGACTATCCATTAATTACATACTCCCATGAATTTATATTAGAAGGTTTTATTGAGGAACAGTCAATTAGGATATACCCAAATCCTACATCTGATATGATCAATGACCACTTGGACAGGCCTTACAAATCCAAATTGTCCAACATGTCTTACACAGCCGGTGGTGCCGATTGTTACAACTACCTATTCCGTCTCTGTCACAAGTGTGGATGGCTGCAAGGATGAAGATGCAATGACATTATTTTTAGAAAAGAATACCGACATCTATATCCCGAATATCTTTTCACCGAATGGTGACAACATCAATGATAAGCTGATCATTACTGCGGGATCCGATGTTGAAGAGATCTCATCCCTCGTCATTTTTGATCGATGGGGAAATATGGTTTTCTCCCGCGCTCATTTTCAAGCAAATGATCCGAATGCTGCATGGGATGGAAGAATGAAAGGAAGGGAGTTGAATTCTGCGGTGTTTGCATATAAAATGATCGTGTTGATGAAAGATGGGACGCAGGTGATGAAGGTGGGAGATGTGACTCTTTTGAGATAGGATATCAACAACGCCCTGGTTGCTGAGCTGTGCTAGGGGTTGAGGTTTAGCAGGTCGAAGCATCAGGGGGTGGGGGGGTACAGGAGGGGTCTTACGTCATTGAAATAAACAAAAAGCAATTCCCTACCTTTAAGAAAGCCCGCATTGGGTTTTAAGCTTTCTAGCATCAGAAGTATTTTCGGGTAATAAATAAACATGAAAAATTTCCTGGTTTTAAGTTTACTATCTATTCACTTGTGCCTATATTCTCAAGAGACATTCAGCAAGCTGGTTAATTTGAATTTGGCACTTGATAATAATCTCACTGATATGGAAGTATCGGACAGTTTTATTTATGTATCTGCGAGTCATCTCTGTACAAGTGATACAAACATTAATATTTTGACTAGCTGTACAAGCTTATCCAAATACGATCATTGGGGTAATTTAACAGAAAAGCAATTACTAGATACATTCACACCGGAAGGTTCAAATAGACTGCTACTTTCTAACGGTCAGCTATATTTGAGTGGTCACTGGCATCAAGATTTCAGTGGGAGGCCAACCATCGTACTTAAATTAAATGATTCCCTAAAAATAATAACTTCTTATCAGTTTCCTTCCAACTTTGCAGAAGCGCCAAACAATGAAGGACTAATAGAATACCATAATTCATTGTATTTATATGGATATAAGATACTTTACGATGAACACAAAACATATAGTAATATTATAAGAATAAATAGTGAAACCAAGGTTGAAGAATGGGATAAAATATACTCAAGAGCTAAAAAATCAAATGGATGCAATGATTTACAACCCACAAACGATGGCAATTTAATTTACATTCATAACTTTTATGATAAAATTGGGGCGGGAGGAGAGTTTGGGACTCAAATTGTAAAAATGGATACATTTGGAACTGTTATTGATTCATTTGAATTTAAAGATCTTAGTATTGATAATCCAAGGTTATTGGCAAGCAATGAAGGCAATATTTATTTCACATCCCAAAACCATCCTTATCCCCATACAATCCCAAGTAACGGGAGAATCAACAAACTAAAAAGTAATTTTAAAGAACTAGAATGGAGCTTGCTTCTTCCATCTAATGGATTTATTGATGCGCATAAATATAGAATTTATGATTATACCCAGGCATTGAATGGAGATATTGTTGCTTGTGGTACAGTTTGGGAGGAAGGCCCTGATGGTCCAATTGGAACGCCGTTGAATCATACATGGAACGGATTTATTGCAAGAGTCACTCAGTCTGGTAAGCTACGTTGGCTTCGGATTTATAGACAACCAAATAATCTTATAAACTTACCTCCTGACCAATTTGGAGATTTTAGACATTCAAATTTAAGTAAAATACATGAAACCTCCACTGGATTATTCATAACTGGAGGAACAGTATATTTTACTGAAACTCAAACAGCCAGTTTATCTCCTGATGAATCGTTGTCTGATATTTGGTTAATGACTGTAGATCAAAATGGGTGTCTTGAAGGAGAAGAATGTAATGAGACCATTATTATAAATGGAAAAAATGATATGGTCTCTATTTCAAATGTTGCGCAAGATTATCCAAATATATTTCCTAACCCTTCAAATGGAGTTATCAATTTCTCTCCATCAGAGACTATTAAGATATTTGAGGTATATAATCTTGAGGGCAAATTATTGGAAAAAGGTGTTCCAGAAAATGGCACCTTGCATACATCAAATAGGGGTTTCCTTATTCTCAAACTTATTAGTGAGTCCGGAAGTAGAACAATAAAGGCATTAATCAACTAATTGCAAATGTTCGTTGAGAATGGCGTGACGGCAACCCAGATCTCGGGAGGAAAGAAAGAAGAAAATTCCGGCATTATAAAATGGAACTTAAATGTAAGCCCTGCGATGAATAGAGATATAATGTTGGCCTATGCTGTGAAATATCCATCGAGGGAAAGTGTGATGCTCGAGTGATTGTACCCCCCGCCCCCTGATGCTTCGACCTGCATTTCTCATCCTTGTGCTAAAGCTCAGCAACTAGGGGAGTTAAATTTTAACTTTATTTCTAAAAACAAAAATCAACAACTCCCCCCGGTTGCTGAGCTGTAGTAATAGGTTGAGGGTTAGCACGTCGAAGTATCAGGGGGTGGGGGTACAGACGGGATCTTACGTCGTTGAAATTCACAAAAAGCAATTCCCTATCTTTAACAAAGCCCATATTGGGTTTTAAGCTTTCTCAAATCAGAAGTATTTTCAGGTGAGACATTTATCAAAAGCAGTTAGATTAAATTATTGGAATGGTGCATACCGTTTAATTCTCCCTTTTCTCCTCCCAGTTTTAATAATGTGCCCGTTGAAACAATTTGCACAATCATACTTTGCTACAGGGATTTTCTCATTTTACAAAGTTGATATTGATGAATCAGCGTGCTTTTGTTCTTTTGATTACATAGGAAATACAACAATAGTCGCAAATGGTTTGACCTTTACTCCTGATAACCGCCTTGTGGCACAAGGAGGAGCGAATTTGTGGGAGTTAGATACACTAACAGGAGATGAAACTACAATATTTACTACACCACCCGGAGCTGATCAGGGATGGAGCTCCTTAGTTTGTGTTGGGAATGGCATTTTTTATTCAATGGATTTTCCAGATGATGCTTTATACAGATTTAACTTCAGTGATGGGACAGTAACTCTTTTGGGCGCAACAGGCTTCAGCCCAAGAGGAGATTTAATTCTTTATAATGGAAATATTTACTTCCCCACCATCGGTGGAATTGTTTTATTGGATACGACTAATCTTAGCAATAGCTCTATTATAGTCAATTTTCCACCCGCCTATCTTATTTATGGATTAACAGTTTCACATGTATGTAATTCGTTTTTAGGTATAGCAGCATACGCAAATCAAACTCCTGATCTTATCTTAATAAATATAATCGATGGCGCTATCACCAAGATTTGTACTTCTCCAGACGAGTATTTATCTAACATTACTTCAATGTTAGAGTTTAGTCCACCGCCTTCTTGTAGTATTAATCTTGATCTTGACTGCAACAACAGTTCCGGCGCCACCGATGCAGATTACAATTCTCCTGACTTTGATTGTCTCTCTAATGGTGTTGGTGTCGCAGATGAAGACACAAAAATGTTGTATGATGCCATCATCAGTGAAATGACGATTCAGATCACAGGTTTTGTTCCTGATGCTCCATTCGAATTATTATTCATGACAGGTTCGGTCGCCGGAATTAATGTTTCAGGATCAGGTACGGATATGATCACATTGTCAAATGCCGGGGGAGCCAAATCAACTGATTTCAAAGATGCACTTCGGCTTGTAGTTTATAATAACATTGCAAATTATCCTACAGGAGGATTACGTACAGTAGAGGTTCAGTTCACGACGGAATCAGGTTCGACGAGCAATGTCGCTACTGCTTTCATACAAGTAAATGAACTGCAGCGTGTTCCGATTGATCTTGGTCCGGATCAACAACTATGTAATGGAGAAACTATCACATTCGATGCGGGGAATCCAGGTGCAAGCTATAGTTGGTCCACAGGACAACATAGCCAGACGATCACAACAGGCACATCAGGTCAGTACATCGTAACGGTTTCAAATGGTGCCCTGTGTCCAAACCAGGACACTGTTGAGCTCGATATCATTCCTGTCATCCACGTATCCCTCACAGGCGAAACGGATATCTGCGACAATGAACAGGCGAATATGACGATTGAAAACGATGCTCCGTTTCCGATGACGATCGAGATCACTCCTGATCCCGGTTCACCTTTTACAATTACCGATGTTGAAGGCAATTATACTTTTTTTGATTTGCCGGGAAGTCTGACTGTTTATACGATTACAAGTATCATTCCTTCACAGCCTGCTTGTATTGAGATGACTGATTCTACACAAGTCATTTTTGTATTCCCGACCTATGTCACCAATGTAGCAGAGAGCATATGTGATGGCGACAGCATCTGGCTCGGTTATTATTGGGAAGACCAGGCAGGGCAGTATGAGATATTATTTTATTCCGTGGATGGATGTGACAGTACCGTCAATTTCACGATCAGTGTATCACCTGCCGTAAATATTTCTTCACAGGCGACTACTTGTATTCCTGCAGAAGCCGGAGTATTCATTACCCATCTCAACAATCCAAACGGATGTGATACGGTGGTGCACACAACCGTTACGTTATTATCTTCTGATACAACTTCAATTTCACTCACTTCATGTAGTTCATCCAGTGTAGGCGTATTCACACAATTGCTGCAAAATCAGGATGGCTGTGATAGCCTGGTGATTACAACAGTTACATTGATACCTCCGCTGGACACAACAATGATATTGCAGACCACCTGCGATTCTTCACTTTTGGGTGTATCTCAACAATTACTGGTTGATCAATCGGGATGTGATAGTTTGGTTATTACTACTATCACAATGGCACCTACAGATACAAGTTATCTTAGCTCTGTTTCTTGTGACTCTGCAGCTATTGGTGTTTTTCAATTGCTGTATTCCGGTCATGATGGGTGTGACAGTTTTGTGATCACGACAGTCAGTGCGGGCATTCCGGATACAACCTATACAAATACCACATCCTGTGATTCTTCAAGCCTTGGAGTTTTTGAAATGCATTTTAATTCGCAGGCCGGATGTGATAGTACGGTATTTACTACCGTCAGTTATTCTGCAAGCGATTCTACATTCATCACCGGTTCATCCTGTGATCCTGGCGATGTGGGAGTTTTTATGCAATCTTTCATCAATCGTTTGGGCTGTGATAGCATTGTCACTACAAATGTTTCACTAAGGCCATCGGATCAGACATTCATCAATTCTACTACTTGTGATCCCACAGCAGCAGGTGTTTTTATTCATTCTCTGATCAACCAATTTGGATGTGACAGTATAGTTACAGAAACCATCGATTTGTTAGCATCAAGCGAGACATTTCTTTTTTCCAATACGTGCATGTCATCGCAAGCCGGAATATTCATCACGACTCTTATCAATCAAGATGGATGTGATAGTATTGTGACACTGACCGTGTCGTTAATTCCTGCCGATACAACCATTATTTCTTTTAAAACCTGTGATCCTGCGGAAGTTGGAAACAATCAAAGCACATTCACAAATCAGGATGGTTGCGACAGCCTGGTCATCGAGCAAACAAGTTTGTTTCCATTACCTGATCTGCAATTACAGGTCACTTCAGATTTCAATGGATATGATATCAGTTGTTTTGGAGAAGCAGATGGCAGTGCGATTGCAAATGTTTCAGGTGTTTCACCATACTCTTACATCTGGTCTACAGGAAGTACAGATCAAAGTACAACAGGACTTTTGGCAGGCTCGTATACAGTCACGATCACAGATGCAAATGGATGTAAGACCGATGGCGAGATTACATTATCTGATCCGGGTCCATTCATGATTAGCTTCATAGTTTCAAATCCTGATTGTTTTGATCAGCATAATGGAAGTATAACGGTTGAACAAACAGGAGGTGTAGTACCCATCAGATATTCAATTGATGGAATAAATTATCAATCATCATCTTCTTTCACCGGACTCAGTGGTGGTACATATCAAATCACAGCACTTGATGCAAATGATTGTGAAAAGAAAGAAATCATCTTTATCAATGTTCCATTGATGGTGAGTGTTGAGCTTGGCGATGATCAGCTCATCGAAGCAGGCGATACAGTCATCATCAACGCCATCGTCAATGTTCCACTTGATTCTCTCGCATCGATCACCTGGTCAGGCCTCACAAATCCAAACTGTCCGACATGCCTTACACAGTCGGTGGTACCGATTGTAACTACTACCTATGCAGTCTCTGTCACAAGCATAGACGGATGCAAGGACGAAGATGCATTGACATTATTTTTAGAAAAGAATACAGACATCTACATCCCAAATATCTTTTCTCCGAATGGAGACAACATCAATGATAAACTTATTATTACTGCAGGATCGGATGTAGAAGAGATCTCTTCTCTCATCATTTTTGACAGATGGGGAAATATGGTTTTCTCCCGCGATTATTTTCAGCCAAATGATCCGAATGCTGCATGGGATGGAAGAATGAAAGGAAGGGAGATGAATTCGGCGGTGTTTGCTTATAGATTAATTGCAAAATTTAAAGATGGGAACCAGGTTATTCGTGTGGGGGATGTGACGTTGCTGCGATAAGGATGTTCCAAAGCCCCGGTTGCTGAAGTGACACGGCATGCGGATTGAGCATTTTAGGAAGAATCTGCATGATCTAAAATAATGGAGAGGTGTCCATGAGGTTAAGTACTAGCAGTCTTGCAAATCCTAAGTAAGAGATAGATCATTCAAATCTAATCATCAATGTTAAACTAAAAGTCTTGTCGTCCTCTATTTTAGAAGGCCAGAAAAGTTTCCATTATCCAGGCAAGGAGTAGTAATTAGTTTAATTGAAATACTTGTTTTATCTAAGCCAATACTACCCAAAATTTCATTACTGATAGTGTCATGAAGTATATGAATAAATTCATTTTCTGCAAATTTACACTCGGAGTAAACTGTGACATTATATTCAAAGTGAACATTCAGATCAGTACTTTCTATTTGGAAAGTAAGTAGCGAATCATCGACCTGTATGAAAGCCTCGCCGGGAAAATCCTGTTGCTGACCCGGTATTCCATTACACAGCCTAACAAATCCTGTATATGATTCATGGTTAACAGAATCAAGGGAGCAACCATTTGGGTCTGGATCAGGCCCACAGGCGACTATAAAAGTGTAAAACACTGCTAAAAGCATGATCTTCATACGAGATAAATTAGGGATAACATTCATCTCAGTCGAACGAAATGAGGGAATTAACTAGTATACTCGCAAAATATTTTTTATTTAGGATAACAGGTTTAGGCCTTACCAGTGAATATGATTTGATTTCTAATTATTACAACTATCCTTTATGGGGAAGGCTATTATAACCTTCGAGGAAATGGGGTAACTATTACTTTTCTGTGTCTTTCATATGTATTCCGAAAGATAAAAGCATCTTCCTCTAAAATTTATCTATATGAAAGCATCCTTCATCATGATGTGCTTATGTCTCAATGGCATAATCGCACAGGCACAGCAAAAAATAATTCTCAATACAACTATAGACCAGGTCACAGTTTTTTTGATTGGTGCGCAAATCAACAGGACAGGTAAGGTCAATCTTCCGGAAGGCAAATCGATCATCAGGCTGACTGGTCTGACACCGGATCTTGATCCTAAAAGCATACAGGTAAAAAGTAATGATGATCTCACCATTCTGTCGGTGGCGCACGAATGGAATAGTTCTGCTGAGGCCACACAAAACAAAAGCATAGATAGCCTGAAACTACTCAATGAGGATCTGGATGCGCGCTCAGGTAAATTGAGAATGCGGGATGATGTGTTGCTGAAAAAACTAAATCTGCTCAGTGAAAATGAACGGATCGGAAATCAAAACACAGGTGTTACCATGGAACATCTGACGCTCGCATTGGAATTGTTCGACAAAAACCTGATGCTTATTAACCTGGAACGACTCAGGATAGCACAGCAGCTTGATTCATTATCAAAATTGAAAACGGATAATATAATCAAGACCAATCTGATCCGGGGTACACCGCTGTTGTCAAAAAGTGAAGTGGAAATTGCTGTATTGACCAGCCATCCGCTGGAAGGTAATATTCAGATATCATACATTGTAAGAAATGCCGGATGGACACCCAGGTATGACATTCGCGCAAAAGATATCACTCAGCCTATCCAGATTGATTATAAAGCAGATGTGCATCAGCTCACTGGAGAGATATGGAAAAATGTGAAGTTGACATTCTCAAATGGATCGCCCTATGCGAGACAAACCGCTCCTGAGTTAAGTACATGGCGGATCACCACAGTTGAAAACACCATCTTTAAGCGAATAGGCCCATCGGAATTAACCTATGGTGCACGCATCGTCACAGGAATTGTAAAAGATAAAAATGGTTTGCCACTGAAATTTGCAAATGTGAATGTTGCAGGCCATAATCTCTCAACACAAACCGATGACCAGGGTAGCTTTTCTATCCTTATGCCTTCTGATGCTGACAATGTAGAGGTGAATTACAAAGGCTTCCAATCGAAAAGCATGAATGTGTCCGGTGAATACATCAGCATAGACCTGGAAGAGAACAGATCTCAAACGGATGAATTCTCGGTGAATAATATGAATTCTCTCACAAAAGCAGGCAGAATGTCGGGTAGTCCAATACGTCTAAAAACATCAAACGCTGAACAGGTCATCGTCATGGAAAATCAAATCTCGGTGGAATTTAAGCTTGATGGATCGACCACGATTTTATCGGACGGAAAAAATACAAGTCTTGAGTTGCAGAAATATGAAATAGTGTCGGGCTACCATTATGAGACGACACCGAAGTTAGATCGTGGTGCCTACCTGGTGGCAACATTGACAAACTGGGAAAAATATCACCTCATCGAAGGCCAGGCGAATTTATATTTTAACAACACCTACATCGGAAGGACTATCCTGGATCCGATCAACCTGAGCGATACCCTGGAAATATCTTTAGGCCGCGACCCAGATGTATTGGTAGAAAGAATAAAAGAAGAAGAATTTTCAAAGAGAACATTCCTGGGATCAAATACGATCATTGAAAAAACCTTCAGGATCTCCGTGCGGAATAAAAAACAGAGTCCCATCGATGTCCAAATCACAGATCAGGTACCCATATCCATCAATGATAATATCACTGTGACCGCTACCCAGATCTCAGGAGGGAAGAAAGAAGAAAGCTCCGGCATCATAAAATGGAACTTAAATGTAAGCCCCGCTATGAACAGAGATATAATGTTGGCCTATGCTGTGAAATATCCATCTCGTGAAAGTGTTATGCTCGAATGATTTGAATAGTTAGCGCGTTTTAATAGTATCTAAAAACTCACGTCTGACGTCTCAGGTCTCACGAAGGTGAGTGTGATTTAACTCATTCTAAGCATACTCACTACTCACTACTCAGTAATTTCACCACCCTCACCACTTTCGTATCCCCATTACAAATCAACTGGCAAAATATTACACCATCACCGTTAATTAAATCGCTACTTCTTATTTGTTCAAAATGCTCGCCTGCTGCATATGCCTTATTCATTTCATAGATCATTCTTCCGGATACATCATAAAACCGGATAAGTGTCTTTCCGCCGGCAATTAAGTTAAAATGAATATTAGCAAATGATTGTAATGGATTGGGTATAACTTCGAAGAAACTGATGCCGGAAGTTGAAACTATTGGATTTCCAATTTCCAGACGGAATTTGTACGATTCATCATCATCTCCATAAGCCTCAGGCGTTAATATTTCTTGAGCCAATTGAATTCTACCGGCTAAAGATCCTGGGTGATGAGAAACCAGGGTAAATCTGAGTAAAATTTCATCATCATCTATTTCGATAGATTCCGATTGACTCCAACTCAACCTGAATACTCCGTCTGAAGTCAGGGAATAATTTTCTTCAGTGATTGGAATGCCTGCTTCATCAACACTTATAAGTTCCAGGTCTTTAAATAGAAACGACAATTGCATGCCGGCAATATTTACTCTCTCATTCATCTTTAGTTCAATAGTAAAGGGTACGTCTTGTTTTATTTGTTGATCATCAATCCTGAGTTTCAAATCTTTGTCATTTCGTATTGCTACGTTTCCTTCATGAAAGGGTGATTGAATACTCTCATTGACGTCACCCACTTTTATTCCGATAAAGTTTACCACCTGTGTATCATTTGCAATAAACTCCAGGTTTTTTGTTTCCTGGAAAGTTGATAAGTCTGTACCACTCATATCCTGCGGCAGTGGGCCAAATCTCCAGCTCGTATTGTCAGGAAATTCCGAATAAATTCCAAGTATTAGTTTTCGTAAATCAAGAAGGTCTGTTACACTTACATTCCCATTTCGATTTACATCCGCAGCTACGTATTGATGAAGGGAAGTAAACGATGATATTCCCAACAAATGTTTTTGAATGCGGATAAGATCAAGCGTGCTGACACCATTCATGACATCATCATTCTTATATCCTTTCAGATAGCCATTTGTACCTTCTTTGAGATGATCAAAAAGATAATATCCTTCAACATTCGTTAGTTTCCTTTTCGCTCCTGAAAAATCAGCATTATCTGACAGGTAAATATTTGTATTTGAAATAGCCTTCCCTTCTTTTGTAAATACATTTCCATGAATGACAGGTTGTTCAGGAAGGATAGGAACACATCCGCCATAGATTTTAATTTCATCGATGTCCCATGCAGAAACTTCAGCACCATTTCCGATTGGGCAATAAGACAATAATTCAATCCGGAAAGTAGTATTGTCCTCAATTTTAAATAAAGTATCATTCAGGAAATCATAAGATTGCAAAGTCCATGCAGGTGTCGTTGAAATATTTTCCCTTCGATAAATTTCCACACCATTTTTTAAAATCCTTATGGCATAATATTGTGGATAATTATTTGGACCTGTTGGACCATTGGTCCAGTTATAAGTTGCTGGTCCCTTTTCAAAGAATTCAAGACCGGTAATTTGAACAACCGAATCTGGCGATGGATTAATCGTGAATTCAATCACAACAGATGCACCATTCCCCGGCTGATATTCACAGGAATTAAGCGTAGTGACACACATCGCCGGAGAATTATTGATGCCAGGTGTACAGGAATGCTTATTCATCTGTGGCTGGTCCCTGTATAAATAATGAGCTGAAACATCCGCACAAGCCAATGTTGCCGGATAAGCAGGAGTAAACTCAGTATAGTCCATATGCGAGCCATTGGACATCACTGACTCACAGGCATCCAAATCATAGTATACAATCGGCGAACAGGAAATAACATTTAATCGTAGCGTCCGAATGCTATCACAACCCGAACTCAGTGTAAAAGCATCTGTAAAAACGCCTGTAGTACCGTGCCCTTCAAATATCTCACCTGCACAGATGGTGATATCCAAGGTTGAAAAAATAGTATCCGGACTGGTGCAACTTTCCAGCAGGTTTAAATCAAAAGCTATTCTCTGGGAAAATACTGTTGTCTCATTTAACTCAATCTCCGTGGAAGTTAAATCCAGTGGATAAAAAACAGGATTGTTTACATCCCTCCATTGTAAAGAAAGTACAAGATTATCTACACAGGGTAGGTTTGATTCGCCATTCAAATCAGTTTTGATAAGGACAAGATTTTCTTTGCCCAACGAATCAATTGCATATGTAGTAAAAACCAGATTCTCCCCCACTTCTATTAATTGGGAAGATCTCTTGTCCATGTTGTCTAAAATATTCCTGGAAAACAGACCGGACCGGAATTTTCTTGCCCAAAGGATAACACCTTCATAATCGACTTTGAACAATGTAATTTCATTCAGGTTAGATAGCTGCGTGGCTAACACGACGATTCCATTATCTGAATGGATCATTTCAAAACCAACAATTCTTGGCTTAAGAATATCATACTGTTTCAACCAGATCAGGTTGCCATCGAGGTCTGTTTTTTGTATATAAATTTTATCCATAAAGCTTCCAGGAGGACGGCCATAATAACAAGAGTATATTTCATGATTGATCATGATTAAATCACATCCTCTCAGATCAGCGGTGGCTTCCGGTGCATAATGGCCCAAGTTAGACCATATCAAATCCATATTCTCAGCATCCATTTTGATCAGGAGATTTCTATTTCGAGCTGAAAAAGGCCCATAGGATCCATAAAATCCGGCACCATAGATATTTTCATCAACGCAGATAAAATCTGTAATAATAGCAACCGTGTCGCCGCCGCCCGGAGAATGAAATTGAGCAAATTGAAGATTTCCATTTTGTTTATCCAATTCAAGAATTTGAAATCCACTGGCTAAATTGAGATCAGCAGAATAATTACTAACCAGATAATTGCCGGTATTCCCTTTTTCAATGATCGAATAATTTTCAATATATGTGCCATTGGAATATTCCTTTGACCATAAGACTAAATCGTTGTTCGGATCATATCTCATCACAAAGCATGATCCTGATCCATTGACCGCCAGGGAAGTTCCGGAAACAACAAGCATGCCTTCTGCATCAACAAGCATCGAATTGATATGATCTTCTTTAGCCGGTACGATATTAAATGACCGAGCCCAATACACATAACCGTTCAATGCCATTTTCGTAATGGTCGCCCTGCCCTCACTGTAGCCACCAATATAGAATCCGTCCTTTTCAGCAGTGGGTGCTAAGCAATAACCACGCTCATTTCTTTCTTGGTTTCCATAAAGTGTAGCGGTTACATTTCCACATGCTGACTGACATGTTATTGTATCGATTTGTATGGTATCCCTGAATGTTGAACATGAGCTTTCGATCTCAATCCAATAAACACCGGGGGGATGTACAACAAGCTCTTGTCCTGTTGATCCATCATTCCATAAAAAATGTATTGAGTCACAGCTTGCTGTAAAGTCAACAGATAAAGTAATTGAACTACCTGCGCAGATCGAAGTATCACTACCCAAAGAAAGGATTGCAATACTATCCGGGTAAAAAGAATATGGAACAAAGGCAGGAAGTCCCAATGCAGAAAGAGTATTTGTAGCCAATGAAATTCCTGCTTCTTCATATTGACACGCAACACCTTGTTTGTCGGGTTGATGAATGACATCCAAAAATTGGAAACCATACCTGGCCATATATATTTTATTGTCCGGTCCCAGCTGAAGCGCACCATAATCTGCACCTTTATTCGTGCTCAACGTCGTCAGTTGCTTTGTTTCCAGATCGATCTGATACAGATAGCCACCGACTACATTTGTGCTTAAGTACAGAAGACTATCATTAGGAGAAAATTCTATTCCATATACCCATCGATCAGATGGAATCAATTGCTCCAGATCATACAAATTGGAAACCTCTCCGCTAGTAGTATTAAAATCAAATAGCTCTGCTACATTATAATCGAAATCCTGATCTGTGTAAGAACTGGCTATTTTAGATCCATCATGAGATGCTTTGATAGTACCGGACAATTCAAAAGCAAGATGAGAGGAACCTATTGATGAAACAACGGGAATCGGATCTAATCCTGTTGAGCTGAGCAAGTAGGATAAGAACTGCGTAGAATTGGACTTGTGCGTAACGATCCATATATCCACTCCATTGGTATGCAATACGGAAGTCATATTTTCAGCTACCCGGGTGACAACAAATATATTTTTTGAACCGGTGACGATATCTCCATACCCACCGTTGAGGTTCATATCCACAATGGAATAATACAGATTTCCATTTTTTGAAAATTCATCAATGGTAAAAATGTAATATTTCGAATTTGAATTCGGCAGCGGAACAATCAAGGCTGCTTGTGTGGAACCTTCATCTCCCTCCAAACCATTTCCATTTGGCATCACGTTATGATTGCGATTCCAAACCATCACCCCGTTGGTATAGAAAAGAAGATGTCCACCGGGATCAGAAACAGAAGCACACCCTTCCAGTGCAAACATCTCACCTACTAATGGAGTGGGAGAACTGGTATTGAAATCTAATCCTGCATTCGTTCCGAAGTACCAGATGTTATTCTGCTTTTGAGCCAATATCAGCCCTGAGGTAACAAACAGAATAGATATGGTAATTAAGAAATGTTTCAATGGAGATCTGAGGATTAAATGTTCATTATTTCGTAATAATAGTTTTGAATGTTCTTACTGTTTTGTCCTTAAAATATAGCCATCCGTGATATATACCTGATGGCTGGCTGGAGAGATCAAGGATATGATCTGAAGTCCAATTCTCTGATGAAAAGACTAGGATGCCAAATGAGTTATAGATTACTATTCTATCTGCGACTTGATCCGGACCAATTTGAAAATGCAGAATACCTGAATTTGGGTTAGGGAACACACTTAATAATTCTGGCTCCAGATGTTCAACGGCGGTTATATAACAACCTTCTAACAGTCCAGGACGTGAATACATCCACAAATCATTTGTTAGAAAGCAACGAATTGCAGCAATAGAGTCATCACTATCTAAAGTCGAACAGAAAGTCTTTGACCAAAACAATCGTTCCGCATCGCCAATACCTTCTATCCAAACAGTTGTATCCGGAGTCGAAGTATTAGAAGTACATTCAATTGTAATTGTTTTCCGGGGTAACTCATCCGCCAGTACTACAGTTCCTACACTAATAACTTGCCTACGATTGTCGGTTCCATCTTGATGCGAGGACATTGTATCACCTACCTGAAAATTGAAATCATACAATAGAATCTCAGTGGTATCAATTAAATTTAATTCATATACTCTACCGCTGTCTTCTCTCATTAACCTATTTGTTTCTTCCCAATTACCTTCGATTGTAGGGGAATAAATCAGCTTATAGTAAGGCTTATTATCAATGAGAATTGAATCCGGGTCGAATCTAAATCTATGAATAGCTGTAGGTAATGGTGGAGAAACAACATCAATTACCCATTCGTTATTTGATGATAATATTCTCATGTATTGCTCACGATCAACGATATCTTGTATAAATGGACAATTGTCCCAAATACAACCATCCCCATTGGTACGGACAATCCATGCATCATTATCATATGGGCCATCTGGGTCATCATAGCTAACATATTTTCTTACAAATCCTATTGCCATAAGATCACCATTGGGAAGTTCCCGGACATCCTCTAATCCACTTTGAAATGGAAGCCCAGGTGGTAAAATAGGATCAAATCCTTTATTGATCCGAATAGCCCTTTTCCACAGCAGAGTACCAACTGAGTCGATGCGAAATAGAAATCCGGATTCACCAAGCTCATCCGTTATTGATGATATTACACCAACACCGACGATGTCTTTATTCTTTGTTTGGATAAGCTTTGTAACACTATAAAGGGCTTGTCCAAAAGAAGGGTCTAGCGTGCATTCCCATTTCACAGTTCCATCCCTATTAAGTGCTGCAACGTAATAGCGATAATTACGCTTGTAATTGACATAAATTATTGAGTCTTGTCCAATGGTCAAACAAGACAATGTTTCATAGGAATCAAAATCAGGGCCTATCCATTGAAAGACTTTCCTTAAATTCTTATCATATCCATAGATAACTTTTCGGGTTTCTAAATAATCTTTTGAAGAACCATGTTCTAAATACTTTTCATAAAAAGAAATATATAAAACTGAATCAGGTCCAATGGCCATATCTTCTATTCTAAGAAATGCCCCTGAAGAAGGAGGGATAACTAATATCGTGTCAATTTCCAAATTCAAATTCAAAGAAAATAATACTGCATCTTGCTGATAATTGAACCAGCCGGAATAATTTACGAAATTAAGACTGTCTAAAACATTTGCTCCTAATATAACCCTATCAAAATATAATATTGAAGGACATATGACGTAGCTAAAATATCTATTTGAATCTATATTCAAACTAATTGAATCAATAAAATCCAGAGAAGATCTATCGATGATACTAAGACTTATGTATTCATTGAAGGTTGATTCCTGTGAGGACAGCAAAACTGTATTTGGAAGAAGTATTACATCTCTATAGCCGCCTTGAATGTTTTCATATCGATTTATTTTTACAAAATCATTATCAGATGTTGAATAATTTCCTAAAATGGAACAGATGATGTTGTTTTCAGAGCAAATATTATTTATTCGAACAAAAATTGAATCACCGCTTAAAGTCATGGATTTAGCAATTTCCTGACCATTGAAATCATACATCCTTGAATACCATGGTTGCCCATATAAATCAATGGTAAATAATATGAGAAATGCAAAAGAGAAATACTTCATATGAGAAAAAGTTGATAAGTTAGCTCATCTCACGCCTCACGTCTCACGAAAGATTGCGTGGACAAACTCACTACTGACTACTCACTATTCACTTTAAACCACTTCACCTCATCCTGTTTCCCCGACCTCACCACCGCATCAATAAATTCCATTCCACGCACTCCGTCATCAACAGTTGGAAAATCTAAATAATCCGGATCTACATCTGCTCCTTCAATCCTGGCTTGTAAGCAATACGCAACGTTGCGATAAATATTTGCAAACGCTTCGATATATCCTTCCGGATGCCCTGCAGGAACGCGTGTATGTTTTTGCGTTACAGGATAAAGATCACCTACACCCGTTCTGATAACCTGGGTAGATTTATCCAGCCATCGTACTATGAGCGAATTCGGTTCCATCTGAGACCAGTCAATGCTACCCTTTTCTCCATAAACACGAATGCGAAGATTATTTTCTTCACCAGCAGAGATCTGACTTGCATATAAAACTCCACGTGCTCCATTATTCATTCGAAGCAACACACTCCCATCATCATCCAATTGTCGCCCCGGAATGTGTGTATGCAGATCAGCACATATTTCATCAATCCTCAAACCCGTGATATACTCAGCAAGATTTTCTGCATGCGTTCCGATGTCACCCATTGCACCTGCTGCACCGGACTTCGATGGATCCGTTCTCCACGATGCCTGCTTCTGATCCGAATTTTCTAGCGCGGTACTGAGCCATCCCTGTGGATATTCTACAACGATCCTCCGGATTTTGCCTAAATCACCATTGGCGATCATCATCCTGGCCTGCTTCACCATGGGGTAACCTCTATAGGCATGGGTCACAGCGAAGATCAAACCGGACGATTTAACCTTTTCCTGAATTTGTTTTGCTTCATCAAGGGTTAAGCACAACGGTTTATCACACACCACATGAAACCCCGATTCCAATGCAAGCATCGCAGGACCAAAATGCATATGATTCGGAGTAACAATAGACACCAGTTCCATTCTTTTATACATCGGGAGGCCGGCTTCTGCCCGGATCATCACTTCATAATCACCGTAGCACCTGTCAGGAGGAAGAAATAAATCTGCTCCACTGGATTTAGATCTCTCCGGATCACTGCTGAAAGCCCCGCAGACCAGGTCGATCTGACCATCAAGGGCAGCAGCCATCCTGTGAACAGCACCGATAAACGCTCCCCTTCCGCCACCGATCATTCCCATCCTTATTTTTCGTTTCATACCCGTAGTTTTGCTTTCTCATCCGTTTCGAGTGTAATTTATTGCAAAATCAACAGTCTGAGCCCCCTGTAAACTCTGAAGGGGCATTATGACGTTAATCATCGTGATCAGGTATTTTTGTAACATTGGACCATAATGAAGCACTATAAATATATTTTCCTTGCTCTTCTTTGTATCGCACAGGCATCCATCCTCTGCGGCCAGCAATTGAAAGCCGTTCAACGCATCGAAGGCATTCCGGCCCATACCGAATACAGGGCCATCACGCACGATAATGCAGGGAATATTTACGTAGCCACTAGCGCGGATGTATTCATGATCCCCTCCAGCAGCAATAAAGCCCAGCCCATGTCTGCCGGCAAACATATCACAGATATCGACTGGTCTGATGAAGCAGGACTTATCATGCTTGTAGATGATGGTTCAGTAAGATTTACTACATCAGGTAAAGTGCTCACGCTTGATCAGAAAGTAACCGCTACCTGCATGGATGTCACCAAGTCAACCATATGGGTTGGTACGACCAACGGTGTGTATTCTTTATCTATTCCGCAGGAAAAAATATTAAAGCATTATACCACGGACAATGGCGTGTTGAAAAGCAATAAGATCAATTTCATTCACACCGATCCGTACAATATCAGGTGGATCGGAACAGATCTTGGAGTCGTACGCGTCACCGGAAAGAAATGGAAACTATACGAAGAAGAACAACCCATCACAGCAATAACTTCTACCACTGAAGGAGCATGGATGGCAGCAAAACAGAATATGTGGCTTGTGGATTCATACAATCGCTGGTATCCGATCGATGCATGGAAGGATCTTGTACAGGGCGGAGTAAGGGCACTCTCCTCTGATGGCCAGGGCCTCATCTACATTGCTTCCGATATCCTGGTGAAATATGATCCATACCAGGAAAAGATCATCAGCATGAACCGCGACGTAGCCAGCGAACCGATGATGCTGTTAGCACAAGGTCCGGGAAAAAATGTCTGGATAGCTGGTGACCTGGGAATGGCTAAAATTATCGAAGACACTACCGTCATCATCAAGCCGGCAGAAGTTTCAGATGAACTTGCTGCAACTGTGGAGGTAAAATCTACTCCGGTATGTACTGGTATGCTAACAGGCAATGTAAGTGTGAAAGGATCAGGTGGACAACCACCCTATACATACAAATGGAATTACCAGGGATCTACACAAAGAGAACTCAGCGGATTACCTCCGGGCTTATACCAGGTAACACTCACCGACGCTTCCGGGAAAACAACACTTGCCAGCGGAATCGTTTCTTCCTCTCCTGAAATTTCCGCAACCGTCCTATCAGAAGCAAACGCTTCAGATAAATTAGCTGCTGATGGCAAAGCCGTCGCGATAGTAAAAGGAGGTGCCGAACCATTCCAGGTCTTATGGGGCAATGGAGAAACCGCACTTAATGCAACTACCCTTACTGAAGGATCTCACACGGTGAGGATCATTGATGCAAACGGATGTATTGCAAACGGAACTGTGACAATTTCAGCGGAAAAAGTTTTGAAATCGTTGGACATATCCACCCTCAAGCTTGGAGAAACCATCCGGGTAGACAAGCTTTATTTTGCAGCAGATAGCTCTACGATTCAGCCTATCTCTTTCGCAGTGCTGGAAGAAATATATGAATTTTTGAAAAACAACGATAAAGTCATTATTGAAATCGGTGGCCACACCAACAGCCTGCCCACAGATGAATATTGCGATCGCTTGTCAACCACACGTGCTAAAAATATAGCCACCTATCTCTACGGTCGCGGTATACCTGAAGCCCAAATATCCTACAAAGGCTACGGCAAACGCCAACCCGTCGCCTCAAATCTAACCGTCGATGGCCGTCGAAAAAATCAACGGGTAGAAATAAAAATCGTAAGCCTTTAAATTCAATCTTGATTTTTCGAAGTGTACGGACAGGTCGCGACCTGTCCGTACACTTCGAAAAATCAAGATTAGATTATCTCACGTCTCACGTCTCACGTCTCACGTCTCACGTCTCACGTCTCACGTCTCACGTCTCACGTCTCACGTCTCACGTCTCACGTCTCACGTCTCACGTCTCACGT
>DASRXQ010000027.1:0-59798 GCA_035654115.1 Saprospiraceae bacterium | reverse complement strand
TCCACAGTCATCCAGCTGCAGCGTACATCTGAATCTATGTCAGCAGGTGCGTGAGACATGCAGTGATGTGGTGCACTATGATGTGAAATTGTATTTATTCAACGAACATGAATTTATATACCTGCAACCATTAACAAGTGTAGCTGTAGGAGAAGACGGAATAGCTGATCTGTGTTTCAATACAAGAAACAATGCAAGCTCAGCGATCCGCAACAATGGAATTCCATACAACAGTCCGTTCTGTGGAGACTATCACAAAATATTGTGGAGTGCAGAGGATGGATGTGGAAACTGGAGCCATTGTGAATACCTGCTTCGTCTTGAAGATTGCAAGCAACCATCACCTGTATGTATCAATGGTTTGAGCACAGTGCTGATGCCGATAGGTTGTGAAGTGACATTGTGGGCGAAAGATTTCAATGCATCAAGCTTTGATGATTGTACTTCTGAAGCTGAACTTCTTTACAGCTTTAGCGGAGATGCATACCAGCCAAGCAAAGTATTTAATGCATCAAACGTCCCTGCATTCGGAACCGAGATTACACTTCATATCTGGGTTGCTGACGGAGGTACTGATGATAATTGTAATGGTCAGATTAGCTGGGATGAAAGAAATAAGGACTTCTGTGTTACTACAGTAGTATTCACCGATAACAGTCATAATTGTGGCGGCACAGGTAGCATAGTTTTCGAAGGTGAGATTCTGACAGATCACAACGAACCTGTTGGAACAGTGAACGTATCACTCAATTCAAATACACAGAGCATCTACGAAATGACCACCATCGAAAATGGCAGGTATGTGTTGGTTGTTCCCCAGGTGGAAGGACAGCGTTACCAGGTTATACCTAAACGTTCAGATGAACCTCGTAATGGAGTCAGCACACTTGACCTTGTACGAATACAAAAACATCTTTTAGGTATAGAGGCATTTGATTCTCCATATCAGTTCATAGCAGCTGACGCAAATAACAGCGAACAGGTGAGTGCAATTGACCTCATCGAAATCAGGAAACTAATCCTGGGTATATATCAGGAATTTCCAAATAATGATAGCTGGAGATTTGTGGATAAAGGTTCTATCCTAGCAGATCCTAACAACCCATGGCCATTTGAAGAACTGATCAACATGCAATATGATGGAACTTCTCATACAGGATTGGATTTCATGGGAGTCAAGATCGGTGATGTCAACAACACAGTGAAAGCAAATGCATTCCAGGTTCTTCCAAGAGGAGCTAACCGTGTACTCCATTTAATGGAAAGCGGAGATACAAGAGCCGAAAACGGAAAGGTCGTCAATGTTGCGATCACTATACCTGAAGTAGTAGAAGGATTCCAGTGGACACTTGAAACCAAAGGATTGGAATACCTGGGCATCAGCAGCGATGATATTACAATCAGTGACAATAATGTCGGCGTATTGGATGATGGTATCGTGACCATGAGCTGGAACCAGGAAAACGGTAAGAAGGCAATGGATAAGCAAAACATTACGATCATTCTTCAATTCATGGCAAATCAGTCAGGAGAGATAAAGGATATGATCACCTTATCAGGAAAAATAACTGAAGCTGAAGCTTATACTTTTGACAATGAAATTCTTGATCTGAGACTCGATAGCAAATCTGTTCAATTGCAATCTGAATTTGCACTTTATCAGAATCAACCGAATCCATGGACAGGTTCAACTTCCATCAGCTTTAATTTACCGGAAGCTGGTGCTGTGAAACTTTCTCTCTTCGACATGACAGGCAAATTGATCAAAGTCATAGAAGGTGAATTTAAATCAGGCAGACAAGCCATCCTGCTCAACAAGAAAGATATTTCAGCCCACGGCGTTCTCTACTATCGTCTCGATAGTGGTAACTATAGTGCAACGAAGAAGATGATTCGACTAGAGTAAAAAGATTTTGGTTAGAACTCAATGATGTGAAGCCCCGGAATTTTATTCCGGGGCATTTTTTTGTATAGAATCGTCAATCATCTATGTGACGGTTGCTGAGCTGTAGTACATGGTTGAGCGTGAGTAGGTCGAAGCATTCTATGTGACTTTCTAAATGCCTTTTTTCTATGTGTTTTTCTATGTGAACTCTGTGTCTATGTGGTAAACCTTTTTTCCGTGTAATAGGTAAATCTTTTCTGTCATATGATTATAGCCCGTGTACGTTAAAGCTTAACTTTGAATTTCTATGTATGATATTATTCTAAGTTTTATTACAGCTTTTTTACTTGTCTACATGGCAATACCCAGCATTATTAATATTGCCCGGGTGAAGGGCCTTTATGATATGCCTGACGAACGTAAATCGCACCAGGAAGTCGTGCCTACCCTGGGTGGAGTTGCCATATTCGCGGGAGTTATCTTCAGTATTATCTTATGGACACCGTTTGATGTTTTTGGTGATCTGCAGTATATACTTTGTGCATTTATCATCATTTTCCTTATCGGGGCAAAAGATGATATACTGCCGATGTCGCCTTTCAGGAAATTGCTCGGACAGATCCTCGCCTGTTTTATCCTGGTATTCAAAGCCCAGGTAAAGTTGACAAGCCTCTATGGCATTTTCGGTGTGTATACCATTCCGGAAATCCCTTCCATCCTTCTATCGATGTTTACCATCCTGGTGATCATCAACGCATTCAATCTTATCGATGGGATCAATGGCCTCTCAGGTAGCCTGGCCACATTGATCTCACTGACGATGGGTACATGGTTCTTCCTGATTGACAGGACAGATCTGGCGATTATCGCCTTTTCTTTGGCAGGAGCTACAATCGCGTTTCTGAGATATAATATCACGCCTGCGAGGATTTTTATGGGGGATACGGGTTCGATGCTGATTGGCATTATTTCAGCGATCCTTGTCATCGAATTTATTGAGGTCCATGCCCAGATACAAGGCTCTCCATATGCGTTTAGAGCTGTTCCCGCAGTAGCTGTGGGGATACTTATTCTTCCTCTCTTTGATACTGCAAGGGTATTCGTGGTAAGGCTCTTCAGGGGGAAATCACCGCTTACTGCAGATCGCAGTCATATCCATCATTTATTGCTGGATGCAGGACTTTCACATACCCAGGCTACGATTGTACTTTTAGCAGTCAATTTCGCCTTCATTCTTTTTGTGGTGTATTTCCAGGACCTAGGGAATCTCAATTTACTGATCATTATCCTGCTTATGGCCTCATCTCTGTCAGCTATTCCTTACATCATTGCCAGGCACAAAAATCAGCAGGTTCGTTAGAAGAGAGTATTATCCAATCAAATTTGGTAAATTAGCATCTCTTATTCCATTCCCCATATCCCCTTTTCCAAGTGCTTGCCCCTTTTCCTTTTTTATTAAGAATTTACTTCTGCGAGAACTGATTCTTCCTGGACTGCTTTTTCAGCAACTACTTTCCGGAGCTTGATCACGTTCGTCAGATCGAGCATTTTAATCACCGGATAAATAGGATCAAATTCATATTTCTTCCATGCAAAATTGGCACGGCCGCTGTTCTTGTGATGATTATTATGTAAACCTTCACCGATCATGATAAGATCTATCGGCCACAGATTCTTTGACGTATCCTTCATCTTGAAATTGACATAACCTACTGTATGTGCAAACCAATTGATGATGACACCATGGAATGGACCCATCGCAGCATGAATCAGGATCAATGGGTATAAAAACCAGGGTGATCCCAGAGCAATGTAAACTCCTATATAAACAAATATCCATGCCAGGCGTACCCAGCCATTGCAGGCAAAATCATCAAACTTCTTCCAGTCCGGAAGCTCCTTTGTGAATGTCGGATCAACAGGTGTCACGCGCTGAAAAAGACGCATATATGTATTTCTTGTCCGCCACATCATGGCAAATAAATTCGCATCATACTTCGGTGAATGAGGATCTAATGCAGTGTCCGCATACGCATGATGCATACGATGCATAATGGCATATGCACGTGGGCTGAGATAGGAAGAGCCCTGAAATACAAAGGATAATACATAGAAGATTTTCTCCACAAACTTACTCATCGTAAACTGGCGATGCGCAGCATATCGATGATTGAAAAAAGATTGTGTAAATAAAGAAAGATACCAGTGCGCTGCAAAAAATGCCAATACCCACATATGTGATTATTTGAAAGATGATCAGATAAGCCCGCGAAGGTAAGCAAAAAAGACTTCTTTTTGCCTTATCTATGCGGAATATAGACCTGATAACATGAAAATATACCTGAAACGTTCAAACGATGCTGTTCTCTTTGAAGTATCTAACGAGCGGGGTCATAAGGTAATGGTTGAAGGAGGCAAAAGCGTAGGAGGAAATGATACCGCTCCATACCCCACCGAACTCTTCATGATGAGCCATGCAGCATGTACTGCAGTCGATGTTATAGATCTCTTAAAAAAGATGCGTCAACCCATTCAGCATCTTGAAATCGAACTTGATGGACAGCGCGCCCAGGACCAGCTTCCAAAATTATTTACTTCTATTCATCTCCATTACAAGCTCTACGGAGATATCAAACCGGCAAAGGCAGAAAAAGCTATTTCACTTTCGGTTGAAAAATATTGTACAGTCAGTAAAATGATCGATCACATCGCAAAGATTACACACAGCTTCGAAATCATATTACCTGGTTGATCGAAGTTTTAATTCTGGTTGATCGTAGTTTTCAACTACGATCTGTAAAAACATTATTCGTAGTTTTCAACTACGCACCCTCAACACAGGTTGATCGTAGTTTTCAACTACGATCTGTAAATTTGCTATTCGTAGTTTTCAACTACGTCTTGTTAATTCCTATTCTTTCCAGGAGGAAACTTATTTTACATTAAACATTATTGGCAAAGTAAACCTCATGCTCTCTTTTACCCCGTTATGTTCACCCGGACTCCAACGTGGAACACCTCCTTTCATCAAACTTACTACCCTTAGCGCTTCATCATCGCATCCACTCTTGTTATCACTGATCACTTTAAGATTAACTATGTATCCTGTAGTAAGTACCGAAAATTGTACTTCTACCTTGGTGTTCGCATCTTCCTGCTGGCAGGATGATGTGGAACGGATATTCTTGTAGATGAACCGATACAATTCCTCTGTCCCACCTATAAACGCAGGCTCTATTTCAATATAATGCATCTTCACGTCTTCCCATTTGACATCTTCCACCTGAGCCTGCAGCGAAATATGGAAACCTATACAAAGAAACAGGATGAGTATTTTAATGATAAGTTCCGATTTCATTAAGGCATTATTGTATTACAAACTTAATAGGTAATGTATAGGCCACAGGAACTTTTTTGCCGTCGTGCATCCCCGGATTCCACCGGTGATCTTCATTCATTAATTCAACTACACGCATTGCTTCTTCATCTAAACCGGAACCTGGACCTTTGATGACAGAAATATCTTTCAGATAGCCTTCTTCGTTAACGTAAAAACTTATTGTTACCTGGCCGGAAATACGGTTCATGCGCGCCTTCGCAGGATATTTAATATTAGTGTAAATGAATTTGTACATAGCTTCTACACCACCAGGAAAGGATGGCATTTTCTCCACATGACTAAATACTTTTTTGTTCTGTGCCATTGAAGGAAAGGCACATAGGCAAAACAGGAAAAGGAATAAGGGAAGTTTCTTCATTTGAGGAGAAATATTAATTTTAGATAATTAACTATTCATAAATGTAATCCTTTCCCATGCAACGCAGATCATTTGTTCAATCATCAGCCCTCGCGCTTCCACTTTCTACTTTACCTTCATGGTTACATTTATTCGTTCCAAATATGTACGAAATGAAACCCCTCCGACGCAACGTTGGTATCTTCTCCGAAAAAGGAGGAACCATCGGCTGGCTTATTCAACCGGACAGCATTGTCGTTGTGGATACTCAATTCCGCGAACAGGCAGGCCACCTGATCGATGAGATCAAAAAATTTCCTTCTGCACCCATGCCCTATCTCATCAACACACATCATCACGGCGATCACACCTCAGGAAATATCGCCTTCAAAGGATTAGCCCAACATGTATTGGCTCACGAGAATTCAAAGACCAATCAGATGAACAACGCTAAAAAAAATGGCAATGAAGCAGAACAATTATATCCTGACATGACCTTCACCGATCGCTGGCAGCAACAGGTCGGCGATGAATTTATTGATATCCAATACTGGGGACCTGCACACACAAATGGTGACAGCATCATTCATTTTCAACATGCCAATATTGCGCACGTAGGTGATCTGATGTTCAACCGGAAATATCCTTACATCGATAAAGGCGCAGGTGCCATGATTGAAAACTGGATCCAGATCCTCCAACAATTACAATCTTATTTCAACAACGATACCCTTTTCATCTTTGGCCACGCAAATGACGGCTACCAGGTGACCGGAAATAAAGACGACCTTGCAGCCTTCGCAGATTATCTGACCGCTGTCATGGAATTTGTAAGAAATCAACTAAAAGCAGGAAAAACAAAAGACGAGATCATGGCTGCAACAGAAATCCCCGGCGCAATACAATGGACAGGAGATGGAATTCAGCGCAGCCTTAGTGCAGCAATAGAAGAATTGAGTGAATGAAGCGTGAATCGTGAGACGTGAATCGTGAGTTTAATTTGCGTTAATGCTTCGACTTGCTAAGCTCAGCCTTGTGTTACAGCTCAGCAACACTGCGAAATTTGCGGCAATAAATCGAAAATCGAATGCTTCGACCTGCTCTACTCAACCTCTGGCTACAGGTCAGCAACCATCGAAAAGGTTTTGCGTCTAGAGTCCGGCATCCGGTATCCCTAAATCCGATATCGAAAAGAGGAGTTCACCAATTGAAAATCTTAAATCCAAAATCGAAAATATGTATTGGGGTATTGACTTAGGTGGAACAAAAATCGAAGGAGTCGTCCTGAAAGAACGTAATCCTGCTTCAGTCATCGCAAGACATCGCATTGACACAGAAGGATCAGGCGGATATGAACACATTCTGTCCAGGATCAAACAACTCATCGATCACCTGATTGATATCACCGGTCATCGTCCGAATGCAATTGGCATTGGTACGCCGGGCACAATCGATCCATCAACAGGCCTTTTGAAAAACAGCAACACGCTTTGTCTGAATGATAAACCAATTCACAAAGACCTTGAAAAATTATTAGGGGTTAAAATCGCAATCGCCAATGATGCAAATTGTTTTGCATTGGCGGAATATCACCTGGGTATAGTATCCACTCAATTTCCCGGTGCAAATGTGATGTTCGGCGTCATCATGGGTACCGGTGTGGGAGGTGGAGTAGTGGTGGATGGAAAAATCATCGGAGGTCATCACGGCATAGGTGGCGAATGGGGCCATATGTATCTTGACAAATCAGGCGAGGATTGTTATTGCGGCCGTCATGGCTGCGTCGAAACGATCTTCTCAGGACCTGCACTGCAGCGTTATTATACGAAGTTGACAGGAAAGCAAAAGAAGCTGGCAGAAATCCTGGCCACACCCGATGATCCATATACTATTGAAATCAAAAACAGGCTCATTCATTTTTTTGGTAAAGCACTAGGTCAGATCATCAACGTCATCGACCCCGATGTCATCGTTTTAGGAGGCGGTCTCGGACAAATAGATTTCCTCTACACCGAAGGAAGAGCATCCGTGGCAAAAAATATCTTCAATCCCACTTTTACAACTCCTATCGTGCGGCCCACACTCGGAGATAGTGCAGGTGTATTTGGTGCTGCGATATTGATCAACCCCTAAATCCCCTAAAGGGGACTTCAGATTTCGTTTTTTGCTTATTGCTTATTGCTTATTGCTTATTGCGTTTACCTGATCAAAGTCAAATCACCCTTCATCATGATCCTTTCATTGTCAGCGATACGCACCACGATAAGTTGATAAACATATACACCAGGATTGCATACCACGCCGTCAAATGTTCCATCCCACCTGGCTTCCAGTTTTGAATCCTGCACTACATTTCCCCAACGATCATATATGCGCAGTAATTCCAATTGATAGTCAGAACTCAACTCAACATTCCAGGTGTCATTACCAGATGTACTTCTGGGACTAAAAATATTGGGTAAGTATATGCCATGAGCTTTTTCAATCCTGGTAGTGACCTTGTGCACATCAATGCATCCGTTGTCATCTATAAATGTGATGTCATATGTGCGCTCCTGGTCGCCATATGCTTCTATTGATGATCCATTCAGACGGATGGAAATATCAGGATTAAATATTATTTCGGAAATGCTTACATTATTTAGTTCTGAATAATTAATGATTTGCCATGCAAATTGTTTGATGGTCACAATTGTATCACCATCTATTGATATTACTGGTTCACTAATGAGGTTTACATCAGTATGTGTCGTACAACCATCTTTTGAAATGGAGGTGATATTGTATTGTCCTTCAGTTAGATTGTCCTTATAATGTATTGTCATGGGGACATTATTGAGCATGAAACCCGATCCTTGTACGAAATCTGAACTATCAATTTCTATTCGTCCATTGGTCTTCCCGCAAGTAGGATTAATGGTTTTAATGATAGGTTGAAGAATCTCTCCGGCTGCTATCCGTACTGTATCCCGAAACTTACAGCCTCCATTGGTGCTGACTTCAACCCAGTAAAGGCCAGAGGTTGTCACTGTTCTCAATACTGCAATACTACCATCATCCCATTTGAAATTTGTGCCTCCCTGTCCTGCTTCAAGATCAATTGAATCTCCGGGACAAAGTACCAGGTCTGCACCAAGGATATCGACAGGAGCGGCTGTGTCCCGTACCACCGTAACAATAGCTGTATCATTTCCGCAAACCGGATCCTGTACGATATAATGATATTGCATTTGCACATCTTTGGTTCCATCGTATATATTGTTTCCGGTCATAAGTAATGGCCACCAATAACCTGCAGGTTGTCCCTGAGTCAGAGTGGAGAAATTCTGAATAACAGTATCGCTGCAGATCATAAGCATGACATCCTCACCTGCATACGGTAAGCTACCAATCTGTAGACGAGCCGTAATTATTACACCATCTTTAATCGTATTATAACCTTGAAGGATAACCTGTCTTTCACCTGCTGTCCTTTGAAGACCATTATGTTCAAAACGAAGAGCAAGCATCGCATCACGGTACAACATATCAGATCCTCCCGGTGCAATAATTACATAAGTGCTGTCATTGATTTCGGTGAAGGTTACTCCGGGTGGAACTACTGGCATGATGAGATGTTCAAATCCCGGATCAAGTATGCCTGAAAGGATGAGCCTGATGCTATCCAAAGGTGCTGAAGCATGAATATATATGTCATCATCACACACAGAGGTCTGGACTTTTGTACAATAAATTGTTGAATCGATATAGTCGTATGGATATACACCGGTACTATTGTCCCGATCCAGATCGATTAGCAAGTCGCACTCGGGATCTGAAGAGAGAAATTCAAGTGGAGAAGTGAGTTGAGTATTAGCTACGTGATCTCCCATCCAATAACTGCATACAGGAGTTAGTGTGTTTGTCTCTAAATCATATTCAGAAATATACATCATGGTATCAGGGTGGCTGGCATTATATTCTTCTGTTGAAATGCCCATATGTGTAGCATATGTCTTGATAGAATCGCAGCCGTAATCAAAACTAGTTAAACCCCATATATGTTTTTGCATTATTATGGTATCATGTATCACAAAACTCGTGTCAAATACGTATATGTTTGGTTTATGCAGGCTTGGAATATAAACTCGTTCATTTTGAAAATGGACTTCAAATATTCCTCCTTGATTCGGTAGAAAAGTAAATACTCGTTCAATCAAAGGTTGAGCTGGATTTGTTATTCTGGATAAAGTATGTAAATATTTATGTGTTATTGTATCATACTCATTGATATTTAAGTACAATCTACCGAGATAGTCAATATTGGCTGCATTAGAGCAGTTCCAAAATTTAGGTAAGTTGATAGTGTATAATAAAGAATATCTACAATTTTCAATCTCTACATCAAAAATGTTTATCCGGCTATAATTATAATTAGGTGGCAATTGTTCGTTTAATACCAGCCATAAGCTTCCATTTGGATGATAAGCATATCCCAAAAGATATCCTTTGTTTGGTGTTCTCCAATCACATCCAGTATATTCTATATCGCATAAGTTATCTGCATGCCATAATGACTCCTGGCCATAAATGGTGATTTCTTGTCCTATTATTGATTTTGAACAAATAATCAACGCGATAAAGACAAGTATTTTTTTCATTGTAAATTATCAATACATTATTGAATAATAAATGGGAGCAGATATTATTCTACTCCCATTCATTGAAAACATTTATTGGATTACCATCTTGGACCAAGTACTTTGTTTATCATTCAGAACCTGAACAATATAAATGCCTGGTGTCAGATTATTATTAAGCGGAATGTGATTTGCTCCTCGTGAGAGCATTTGAATTTCCTTATTTATAACGAAGCCCTGATCATTTACCATCTGAATTATCACTTGCTGATCTTTAGGACTCTCCACATATGCTTCTTGAACTTCTTCATCAAATCTGACTTCAACGTATAAGTCTGGTGGCTGGACATCGGTAATCTCTATCTTCAGGTCTGGCTCTAATATATTTTCATTCAAACCTGTTATCTCAACATTTCTGTCAGTGGACCAATGCAATAACTGACTTATGTTTTTTAAATCATCTTTAGCTTGCAATTTAAATTCAAATATTTTTCCATTTGGCAATGGCAATGGAAGTTGATTTTTGGAAAAATCGAGTACCACCAAACTCTCAATTGCTTTATTGTAATTCCATTTAGGATTAAAACCATCCACAAATTGTAAATTTACAAGATCAAAATCTCGTTGTGGGTAAAATAAAGGCAATTCCAATGTAAAAATATCAGCTTCTTCATAAAGAGAAACTGCTACCGTAACTAGTGAGCCTTTTCTAACTTTAGCAATTTCTCCATTAGCTGAGCTGGATCTCGTTTGAACATCATTTCCTGTAAAATAATAACCACTTCCACATATCCAGTTATTTGTTGTTACTTCCTGAAATCCAGAACCAATTATATCACCTATTTTAGTTGTACGAAAAACCAAAATATTTATCATTGTCACCTTCGATTTGATTTGTTGATAAATCAGGTAAAATGATCCCATCTGATCCGGGCCAATTATAATCGATGACAAAATCATACATGTATGGATATTCATTAAATCGCTCTTCGCCTTCTTGCACTTCATCATTAAGAACCCATTCCCATGAATTGCGATTTAGATCATCTCTGAGTGCAAGGATTAAATCTTGAATCATATCTATATCGTCGTCATCTACATCATTATCATAATCTGCATCCGCTGATATATATCGATATGGAGCGTCTTCTTCTGGTGACCGATCTTCAAATTGAGGACTATAATGTAAATGCAGGTAGATAGCATACATATCCAATGTTGAGACTCCATTCACATAATCAGAACGATCATTATCTGAGTAAGGTCGGATTTTCAATGTATTCACTTCATCATCCTCATTTATATTATATAGCTGTAAATCTTCAGTGGAATAATATTCATAAGGGCATGATCCCGTGACAGGATCAGAAGGCAGATTATAAACCGTATGATTCGTTATCAAAAAGTTTCTGATATTAAACATATGGTTTGATACCCCATATCCTTGGTTTCTCCATAGGCTCTCACCTTCAATAGGATAATAATCAACTTGCCCTAAGCAAAAGAAGGGCATACAAAGTAGGAATAAGGAAAATGAAGCAAATATTATTTGCCCCCCCCCGAGTTCTAAAACAATATAATTTGGTTTTCATAAAATTATGGTTTAAAATTGTTAAAAAATCAAAAATAATTCCTCCTTGTGTCAGACAGTTTCAATAGATACTGTTCGTAGTCTAACTTAAGATTAACATTAATCCTACTTGGCGGGTTAGCCGAAAAATTGATTGGGTATTTTTGAAAAATCACTATGAAATATTAAAGCACTATATTCAAAAATACTTCTGTAAGTTGGTTGTACTAAAAATTATTAACGTATCGATCCAAACATTTTTCTAAATATAATACATTCTTTGTCTTTTTAATATAAAAAAATCATTTATTTTAAAAAAAGTAGAAATTTTTGCTTGGCTAGCAAATCAAAAGCCAAGAGCTTGAACGCAGCACTACTTTAAATTTGTCGAATACGTCGAAGAATTACGTTTTTCCTGGCTTTACTCCTGCTCTCTGCATGGCATTAGGAGTTTCTTCATATTTATTCTTCTTAAACACCTCAAACCTTGAAGGCAATTCTTTCACCGGCCAGTTATTGTTAGTCAGATCCGTATCGGCTGTCTCTTTGTAAGGATCTATTACGATACCTGAAACTTCCTTCGTTTTCATAAATACTTTTCTGAATTTTTTCTCATTCTTCCTCCAGATTTCAACAGGCACATGTTCTATTTCCTTCGTGCCATCCTTAAATGTCCATTCAATGATCACCGGCATGACAAGGCCACCCTTGTTGCTGAAAAATAATTCATAATAATTATTCTTCCCATACTTCTCTTCTTTCTCTTTTTCCGTAAAGGTTTCATCATAGAGCCATGTCTTGCTTGTCAACATACTATCCTTGCCCTCCCATGGTTTATAACTATAATAAAAATCCCGTAGTGCAGGATCCTTGTCTACTGCAAAATCAATTCCTTCTTCTACGTTCCTCATCTTCGCGATGTGTGAAATAGGTGCTTCCTGCCGGAATGTATCGATCTCCTCTTTCCGTTCCGGATTATTTTGCAAATCCACCTTATACCATTTGATGCTGTCCAATGAAATATCTACATTGTCTGTACCATAAAACCATCCTCTCCAAAACCAATCCAGATCCACACCGCTTGCATCTTCCATGGTCCTGAAAAAATCCGCTGGCGTAGGATGCTTGAAAGCCCATCGTTCACAATAAATTTTGAATGCATGATCAAATTTTTCACGGCCCATCACCGTCTCCCGAAGAATATTCAACGCGCAGGAAGGTTTCACATATGCATTGGCGAAATAGCTCACGATGTTTTCACTATTGGTCATGATAGGTTCAAGCCTGTCTTTAGGTTGCTTCATATAGGCCGTGATCAATTCAGCAGGTCCTGACCAGTGCGGATAATTCGGATCCCATTCTGCTTCTGCTAAAAACTGGACAAATGAATTTAGCCCTTCATCAAACCACGCCCATTGACGTTCATCACTATTGATGATCATCGGGAAATAGGTATGTCCTACTTCATGTATGATAGTAGAGATAGCTCCATACTTCGAGTGCTCTGTATAAGTCCCATCTTCCTCAGCACGACCGGGGTTGAAGCAGATCATGGGGTATTCCATTCCATTCGCAGCTTCGACAGATATAGCACTTGGATAAGGATAAGGAATTGCAAACTTCGAATACGTTTTTAATGTATGTGCCACGGCTTTCGTGGAGAACCGGCTATAAACCGGGTATGCTTCTTTTGCATAATAGCTCATGCACATCGCCTTCTTGCCGTCTTCATTGAAATGAGGCATTGCATCCCAGATAAATTTACGGCTTGATGTCCAGGCGAAGTCACGCACATTGTCCGCTTTATAGATCCATGTCTTTGTCGCCTTTGGTTTATTATTTTTTTCTGCTTTCACCGCTTCATCATGTGTGACGATCTCAAGAGGTTCAGTCGCAGTCTGAGCCTGTTTCCATCTGTTGTATTGACCGGGAGAAAGGACTTGCTGATAATTCAGGCATTCACCGGTAGCACCGACTACATGATCTTCAGGCACTGTCATCTTCACAATGAAATTTCCAAATGTGAGAGCAAATTCTCCACGCCCGATAAATTGTTTGGTCTGCCATCCTCCTTCATCCGTGTATGCACACAGCCTTGGATACCACTGAACAATTGTGTATAAGCTGTTACCATCTTTTTCAAAATATTCATAACCACCGCGACCCCAGCTTATACTATGGATCCTGTCGATAAGATAATAGTGCCAGTCAACATGAAATGTAAAATGCTCACCGGGCTTCAACGGATGTGGAAGCTCTATCCGCATCATCGTCTGATCGATACTATATTTCAATGAATCACCATTGTCATCGATTACTGAGTGAATTTTATCACCATATTTTTCAAGCTCACGCCAGGGCTCAAGATTTCTCAGGCCTTGTTCGCTCATCACATCCTGGATGCTGCTACCTTCCATTTTGTGCTTGTCAGATTCAGCCGAATGTTCATTTTCATCCAATTGCAACCACAGGTAATTTAATGTTGATGGAGATTGGTTGTAATACGTGATCAGTTCTTTTCCATCCAGGCGTTGTTCATTCTCATCAAGCGAACACTCGATTTCGTAATCCACTCTTTGCTGCCAGTAGTCAGGGCCCGGGCTTCCATCCATATTCCGGTAATCGTTCGGCGTAGGAAGAATGGTGCCTAATTGTTCAAACTTATTTCCATGGTTAGATTGGCTTTGAAGGCCCATTGTGAAGCAAAGACTTGCCACGAAGAAAAATAAATACCGTACCATAAAAACAAATTTTCAGATCGTTTACAAAGTTAGACAACCAGGGTTACACAATTTTTGATTTAGACGATATGACCCAATTCATGGACAATCACCCTGAATCGATATTTTAAGTTTCCAAACCTAAAATCAATATTCCCCCGATATTTTAAGTTTCCAATGTCCCCGATATTTTAAGTTTCCAAACTTAAAATCAATATTTTAAATCACATTCCAGAGACCATCAAATTCAAGCAGCTTGTAGCTGCGATGCAAAAATCATACACTACCGCTATTTTAAGTTTCCAAACTTAAAATCAATATTTCGTAACCTCAGCCATTATCTTTACTTCCCAATCATCGTTCAACTATGCATGGCATGTCACTAAGCTTATATTTCTATATCATCTTCATCTCCTGTCGCCCTGAAGCTAAACCACATTCACCAAATCCTGCAATTGTGCATGATGTAACATCAAATCAACAAATCGATTACGATACGACGAAATGGACTGAGCTTACGATTAAGGATGGTTATGTGATCGATATGAAATATGCGACTACGGATAACTTTGTGAAAACCGCGATGTATCCCTGCGCAAGAATGTTTCTCAAACCGGATGTAGCAAAGGCACTGGGAAGGGTAAGAGACAGGGTCAAAAAAGCAGATTGCAGATTGAAATTATTTGATGGCTACAGGCCGAGACCCGTTCAATATCAGCTTTGGAGAAAAGTGCCGGATCCCGATTATGTCACAGATCCTGCCAAAGGGTCCATGCACAACAGGGGTCTTGCCATTGACCTCACCCTTACGGATATGTACGGCACCGAGCTGGACATGGGGACTCCTTACGACTTCTTTGGCCCGGAAGCACACCAGGATTACACTAAATTATCGGCGATGATCCTTTCCCGCCGGAAGCTCCTGACCTCTGCAATGGAAGCCGAAGGCTTTCAGTCCATTCGTACGGAATGGTGGCATTTCTCATATACAAAGGCTTCCTATCCCCTTGAAGACTGGCAATGGCCGTGTAGATATGAATAAATTAATTCCAGTCGAAAGCCTCCTCATTATTGAGGATTTTAACTTCAACTCACGGCTCACGGCTCACGACTCACGCTTTTCATATAGTTTTGCCCTTCTTTTTCGTTTAAGGACTCTGTATTCCGAACTTCTTACCTATTAAAGCATTTAACCTTTCTGCCTTTCACACATTTACCCATTAAAAATTTATGTCAACACAATACGCAACAGATGTCCAGGCAATAGACGCACTGGCTGGAAAATATCAAAACCTGAGGAAAGAGATTGCTAAAGTGATCGTCGGTCAGGATGAGGTCGTAAAGGGCGTTTTGATTTCTCTGTTCAGCAATGGCCACAGCCTGCTTGTGGGTGTTCCGGGACTGGCCAAAACGCTGTTGGTCAGCACGATTTCTGAAGTTTTGGACCTGGAATTCAAGCGTATCCAGTTCACACCCGACCTTATGCCTTCAGATATTACAGGTACGGAGATCCTGGATGAAGGCCGTCATTTCAAGTTCAGCCGCGGACCCATTTTTGCCAATATTATCCTCGCAGATGAGATAAACCGTACGCCGCCCAAAACACAGGCAGCACTGCTTGAAGCCATGCAGGAACGTTCTGTAACTGTTAATGGAGAGCGACACCTTCTGCCGTCTCCTTTCTTTGTGCTTGCTACGCAAAACCCTATTGAGCAGGAAGGTACTTATCCACTGCCCGAAGCCCAATTGGACCGGTTCATGTTTAATATCCCATTGGATTATCCTTCGTACCAGGAGGAGATACAGGTTGTAAAGACTACTACGACGGTTCAGGATATTACGCTTAATCACATCTTATCAGCTGGAGAAATTCTACACTTCCAACAGCTCGTAAGGAAAATCCCCGTTGCAGACAATGTGCTTGAATATGCAGTATCGCTTGCATCAAAGACGAGACCAGGAACTGCACTTGCAACAGACCAGGTCAATCAATACATTACATGGGGCGCAGGTCCACGTGCATCTCAATACCTGGTTTTGGGTGCGAAGTGTCATGCAGCTATCCAGGGAAAATATTCTCCGGATATCTCAGATGTGAAAGCAATTGCTAAATATGTTCTTCGTCACCGGATCGTGCGCAATTATAAAGCAGAAGCGGAAGGTATCAATGAAGAAAAGGTTATCGAGGGGCTTCTGTAGATCTGCATCTTAGGTTTCTGGCATCCTCCACTTTTTTACATATTGGTGAAGAAGATTGGTAATTTACATTCATGTCTCACCTAAAGGTCTTCATGCTTCTTCTTTTTTGTATTAATCCATTTCTTTCCCATGGACAGAAACGGAATACTCCATTCAGCACAACAAAAAATTTTACATCAATAAGACTAGGACTTACTTATCCTTTTTTCACTGAAGGCAATTATAAATCTGAATATGCAATCGAAAGTTACAATTACCAATTTTCAAATAAAAACCTGAATTATGGTTTTTTAGGAGGTATTGGTGTTGGACATTATTTCGGTCCGAGATTTTCTATGGATCTATCGCTTTTGTTGACCTATTCAAGATTTACAAAGACAGTTTTTCACTTTGAAAGGACAACAAATCCGGAACATGATTTAATTTTTGAAGAAGATGGAAACTTTCATTTTAGTCATCTGAGCTTGCTCATACCACTCAATTTTAATTTCCGGATAAATTCTTTTTTACATTTTGGAACAGGCGTATTCATTATGAGGCCATTACTTGACAATGAGTTTAATCAAAGTAGTGCTATTCAATATCTGGAGTATCGGCATGGGCATTATTTCACTTTTCATCCACCCTTGGTTCATCACACCCATATAAGTTCGAACAATAACTATAACAAATATTGGAGGCAGGGATTCCATGTCCAGCTTTCATATTTGTTAAAAGAAAAAGATTGGCAACAAAAAAGAATTAATATTGAATATTATCACTCGTTAACCAGGGCTAATTTCAATGTTTTTGAAAAATGGATTGTTGTTTCTTTTAAGAAAATATTTTACCAATGAAGATGCTGCTCTTAAAAAGACCTGGTTGTTTTTTGTTCGAAGGTGAATCTTTTTTCGATCTTTGATCAAAGTAATTCAAAATGAAAAAATTCTTCAAAAAAGCAGGACTTTGGATAGGCCTTATTATTCTGGCAGCGATCTTATTCTCCTTCCTCCTTCCTAAAGAAGTTACCGTCAGTAGAAACATCACCGTGAGCGCTCCCATCGATCGCGTCTTCGACCAGGTGAATGATCTGCGCAATTGGGAAAAATGGTCCCCCTGGAAACGAATGGATCCCATGATGGAAATGACCTTCAGCAATCCTCCTGTAGGACACGGCGCTTTTTACAAATGGGTATCCAAAGACAAGAATCTCGGAACCGGTACATGTACGCTGGCAAAAGTGGTCAACAACGAAGAGATCGTAACCGCACTTCATTCAGATGACTGGGGCGACAGCAATGCTACATTCAATTTCAGCCACAAAGGAAATGACATCCTGGTCACCTGGAAGATGACTAATGATGTTGGCAACATGCCCTGGAGCAAATACTTTAGCCTCGCTATGAAAGGTATGCTCAAAAAACAATTCGACCAGGGATTGGAAGGGATTAAATTCTATGCAGAGAAATCTTAATAGTGAGTAGTGAGTAGTTGAGTTTGCGTAACCCTTCCCTTTTTCGTGAGGCGTGAGGCGTGAAACGTGAGAAATGATTGATTTAATTGTAGAGATTGCGATTTAGTTGCTGAGAAGTGTCCAAAAAATGGATCGTTAATCGTCATGTGTTAATCGTATATCCCAAATCGTTTCATTCTTTTTCTCTACATTTCAACTTATTAATTAACCAACAAAACAAAAACGACTATGCCTCCAACCAATTGGCTTGCAATTCTGATTGCTGCCCTCATCCCGATGATCACCGGATTTACCTATTATCACAAAAATGTATTTGGAAAAGCCTGGCAGAATTCCCTTGGCCTGACTGATGAAGATCTAAAGAAGGGAAATATGGCCGTCATCTTCGGTGTTTCGCTTTTAATGTCATTCCTGCTATCCATGTTTATTCTGAACAACGTAGACGGACTTGGGCAGGAAGGTCAATATGACTCATTCAAACATGGAGCCCTTCACGGTGTCATCATGGCATTGTTTTTTGCCATGCCGGTCATGGTGACAAATGGTCTTTTTGAAAGAAAAAATTTTAAAAACCTGGCTATTAATATCGGCTATTGGATTATCACGCTGGCCTTGATGGGAGGAGTGATTGATGCAATGAATCACTGGCCTGAAGTTATGCCGCCTGCGTAAATGTTTAGGTTTTAAAAGTTTAAGGGTTTAGATGTGTAGGTGTTTAGACGTTTAGTTGTTTAAAAACTAACCACCTCCTCATCTAAACATCTAACCTTTTACCACCTAACCTTTTAACCTAAGTAAGCGGCGGCGCTACAGCATTCCCGGCTTGCTCTTCGAAAACTTTGTCCCATTAAATTCCAATGTACGACGAAGTACTTTTCGTTCTTCTTCAGGAAGTGCCGTAAATTCTTTACACTTCACCGAACAACATCCGGCATAGTCTTTTGCACATTCCGGGCATTGAATGAAAAGAAGATGACAAGCATCATTTGCACAGTTAGTGTGTGTATCACATGCTGTACCGCAGAGGTGGCATGTGGCTACGACATCATCAGAGATCCGTTCACCCAGGCGCTCATCAAACACAAAATTCTTTCCAATAAATTTATTGCGAAGCCCTTGCTGCTCCACCTGTCGTGCATATTCAATGATGCCACCGTCGAGCTGAAAGACATGTGAGTATCCCCTGTACTTCATGAAAGCAGAGGCTTTCTCACATCGGATACCACCGGTGCAGTACATGATGATATTCTTTTCCTTTTCTTCCTTCAACATATCTGCAACCAGATGCAGGCCTTCCCGGAAAGTTTCCATCGGGGGAAGGATTGCTTTTTCAAAAAAGCCCACCTCGCTCTCGTAATGATTTCTCATATCCACTACTATGGTCCCGGGATCTTCTGTAAGCCGGTTGAAGGATTCTGCATCCAGGTGGACTCCGCTGTCAGTCACATCAAAGTCAGGGTCAGTCAGGCCATCTGCCACGATTTTCTCCCGAACCTTGATCGCCAGGGTAAAGAAGGATTTCCCGTTATCCTCCAAAGCTATGTTCAATCGAATATTCCTCAGAAAATCGACCGTGTCCAGGTAAGACGTAAGGGCATCCAGCCGATGAGAGGGAACCGACAATTGCGCATTGATCCCTTCATGTGCCACATAGATTCGCCCAAAGACATCCAATTCCTGGAACCCCTTATATAGAAAATCCCGAAAAAGCTCCGGATCAGGAATTTGCGAATAGGCATAGAAAGAAAGCGTGGTCCGTAGGGTTTCCTCTTTTTGGACCCGGGCCCTTAATTCATTGCGGTTGACCTTATTATGCAGAGACTTACCCATATATCTGGCCCAAAGATAGAGATTGATTAAAAGAGAGTTTCTGCCGACTGCAGAGGCGAGCTCCTTCATGGGCTATTTTCTTCCTAATGAAGAGCTAAAAAGAGGAGGATTCCAGACTAAAGCGAAGGGTGCATAAGGCGATAATGAGGGTCAGAAGTAGACCTAGAACCTTTCAATGGAAATAAATGGTCAGAACAGTGACAAAATTTCATTTTTCTACCGAAGGAAAAAATCAACTAAAAAATTATATAATTCTGTGATTTTCAATTAAATAGATGATAATTAGAACGGCCTTAGAACTAATTTAACAGGAAAGTGATTATAAGTGGTCAAAAACCTCTCTTATTCTCAATCAGATAGCTTGTATTATATCCTTTCATGTAAATTTGCGGCGCTTTTTAGATCATATCCAGGCCCTGTAACCCCTGGTTACTCTGAAAATCCACTTAATTAAAACCCGGGTCGTTATGGCCACACAGAAAAACTCTAAGTCATCCAAGGTCTCAGCCACAAAGGGTAAGCCCTCAAAAGTCGCTGCTAAACAACCTGTTGCTAAGAAACCTGCTCCAAAGGCTCCTGTCAAAGGCAAGAAGCCCGTCAAGCCACAGGCTGTAAGTCCTAAGTCAAAAACATCAGCAAAACCTGCTGTGGCTTCTAAAGTGAAGAAAGCAGCTCCCGTAGCTAAAAAACCCGCAGCAAAACCAGCTCCTAAACCTATAACCAAAAAGGCCGCACCCGTCAAAGCAAGCCAGGTAAAATCAAAACCTATTGCAGCCAAACCGGCTCCTAAACCACCGGTGAAACCAACACCGGCTCCTAAACCTGTAGCTAAAACAAATGCCAAAGCACTTCCGGTAGCCAAACCACCAGTTTCAAAGGTCAGCGATACCGTGGTGAAAGCTGCTCAAAAACCAGCAAGCCCGCAGTCATCTTCAACACCAGTAGCGAAACCCATAGCTGCCAAAATTCCTGAAAAGATTGCTCCAAAGCTCCCTGAAAGGATTGCTGTAAAGCTTCCTGAAAAGATTGCTCCAAAGCTCCCTGAAAAGATTGCTGTAAAGCTTCCTTTACCAGGGGAGAAAGATATGCCGGGCGATTTCCCGACTAAGCCGCCTGTTGCCACAGAAAAACCTGCAGACAAATCTATCGGTTCAAAAAGCTCGGATGTAGTAAAACCTTCAGTCAGTTCTAAACCGATGACTGAAAAAACTAAAGAACAAGGTCAACCTAAAGAATTTCAACGCAAATCACTAAAACAGAACGCAGCGCATGCTGCGAAACCATACGATACAATGTCAGAGAAAAAAGAGAACAAGACTATGGGGGTTACGACACATGATGAACCTCAAAAATCAAGATACAATGACAAGGAGCTTGAGGAGTTCGATCAGCTCATCGATCAGAAACTGATAGTAGCCAGGGAGCAGCTTGAATTCTATCTCAAGCAACTGGAAGACATGGCTGAGAATCCGGATAATAAAATTAAAGGACTGGATGATGGACTGAGCACGCTCGAAAGTGAAAGAGTGAGCTCTATGGCTTCTCGTCAGCAGAAATTAATTCAACACCTGGAGAATGCAAAGATCCGCATCAAGAATAAAGTATACGGCATATGCAGGGAAACGGGTAAGCTGATTTCAAAAGAAAGGCTTCGTGCGGTTCCTCATGCGACCTTATCTATAGAAGCGAAGCAGGCTCAGAATTAAAATTAAATATTCATATAATTCATTCTGGTCTTCATGTTGAATTCCTGAGTATATCGTTTTATTCACTGATGTAAGTAATATAAACGTAAGAGCCCTTTTATCGCATGAAAATTTCAAATCGCTCAGGAATAGTTATCAGTATTGTATTCCTTGTTTTATTGATAGATCAGGGTATTAAAATATGGGTTAAGACTCATATGGAGTATGGCGAAGAATTTGGCATACTCGGTTTGTCATGGGCGCGGATCCATTTTGTCGAGAATGAAGGCATGGCTTTCGGTCTCTCTCTTGGAGGTAATCTCGGCAAGCTTGCACTTAGCGTTTTCAGATTGGTAGCGGTTGGTTTCCTGATCTACATCATACATAACCTGGTCAAGGCGAAAGAAACTTTTGGTGTGATCCTGTCTTTCTCATTGATTCTGGCGGGGGCGCTGGGTAATATTCTTGATAGCGCGGTGTATGGACTTATCTTTTCAAATACGCCTTACCATGGTGGTTTAGCTACTCTATTTCCCGAAGAAGGCGGCTATGCTTCTTTTCTCTTTGGCAAGGTGGTGGATATGCTTTATTTTCCCATAATTGATACAACATTCCCGGATTCATTTCCGATTTGGGGCGGAGAGCGATTTCAGTTTTTCAGACCGGTATTCAATATTTCAGATGCTGCTATTTCCACAGGCGTGATCTCATTGCTCCTGTTTCATCGGAGGATCTTCAAATCCAAACCTGCTACTGAAACGACAGAGGAAAATAAAATGCTTGAAAATGACATTGCTGCCGGGTCTTCTGTTGAAGACGTGAAATGATCAAAAGATATTTTTTCGGGAAAACATCAATCTGATTTCAGGCCGTAGCTTCTTCCGGATGACCTTCGGAAGAAAGTAAGGTGACCTGACGAGTCGAAGACAGGAAGCTCAGGAATAAGCTCTGTTGAATATACTGCGGTAAAAAAAATTTGGGATGGGAAAAATTGGTATTCGTTGTAATCGTTTCGGCTGATAGTTCCTTCTATTTACCCATAAATCGGTTGATGGCTTTCACAGCATTGCTTACCCTCGGATAGTCTATGGTGTAATGCATATACTTTCCGTCTTTATCTGCCACCAGTACGCCGGCATTCTTCAGTATTCGAAGATGTTGCGAAGCAATGGATTGCTCGATCTTTAGGGTGTTGTAAATCTGGTTGACCTGGATGTTTTTGTTTTGATCCAAAAATTCCAGAATCTTCAGTCGGAGGGGGTGAGCAAGAGCTCGCATAAGTTCTGTAGACACCCGTAGCTTCTCCTGCTGAAAGGTGACCTTAGTCCTTTTCATACATATCCTTATTTTGAGTTAAACCTTGAGAGCAAATTTGCAATTAAGATTTGACGTAAACAAGAGATATTACAAAAAAAATGCATCTGTAATACACTGTTTATCACCTAAGGATATCTAAGTGTCTGATTGATAAGGAAATGTAAAAAAGAGTGGGGGGAATTTTTTTTTTAATCTTCACATTATCAAAGCCTTAAAGTGGCTACTTAAAGCAAAGATTTAGCCGGCGAGCTCTTCCACCAGCTTGGATATCTGGTTTAGCCGATCCTTGTCTAAAGAGTAGTAAATGAATTTACCCTGTCTTTCGGTAAGGACGACACCTGCCCGGCGGAGAATAGCCAGATGCTGTGATGCCACTGACTGTTCCAGGCGTAACTTGATATAAATATCTGTCACAGTCATAGTCGCATGTTCTTCAAGGAGATCAATCACACGCTGACGCAATTTGTGATTAACCGCCCGGAGTACTAACACAGCTTTTCGGAGATCAGCGTAATTCAATTCTATTTCGCTGGTCCCTTTTCTCAAACTTACAATTTCAGTCTTCTTTTTCATCATGAGCGAGATTATTCGGATTCATATTGCATTATGCACAAATCATTCCATGTTTTTAATAACATTATATAATGAATTGATTATTAATGAAATATGCCAAATAAATCAATTATATTCAAAGGGTTATGTATATTTAAAAGGGCTAAAAAACCGATATGGTTGTAAATCTTACCCGGCACTATACCTTCTTTCCGGATTGTGTGATATTCGGTGGTTTGAGGTAATAGGGTATAAAATGCATGGGATCACTAAAATGGCTTCCGGTTAGAAGGCTGTATGCCAGGCTTACCAGGTGTTTGGCGCTGGCCTGGATTTCCTCATCAATGATCATCCCGGGTTCTGTCAATTGGAGGGTATTCAACTTAAATGCACCATCTCCACAGCAAATAGTTATGGAAAAGGATTTCGACGAAATCTCTTGAGAGGTATTTTCCAGGCTGTATTGTTTTTTCTCCGGGATAAAGCCAAGTGCCCCTTTTTCCAGGATGAGCGAACTGGTGGGGAACAGCTCCTCCATTTCTTTATTATAAAGAGTTAAAAAAACTTCATTTCTCCTGGCATCAAGCATAGGCATGGCGTAATCAGCCTCAGGATGCTTGTGGAAGCCTGCCCAGGCCAATGCTGCCAAAGTAGGGATGCTGATCAAAGGGATATCCAGGCTATACGCCATAGCCTTAGCAGTGGAGCTTCCCACCCTTAAACCTGTATATGACCCGGGCCCGGAACTCACCGCAATAGCACCCAAATCAGAAGGCTTAATGGCAGCCAATTGCAGGATATCCCTGATCATGGGAGCCAGGACTGCGGTATGATTCATTCCTTCACTTCTGTCCAGGCATCCTATCAACCTTTCGTCATCGCTGAGAGCCACTGAACAAATCTTCGTTGAAGTCTCTATATGAAGTATATACATGCCAGGAATAATGAATAATGAATAAGGAATAGCGAAGTAAAAGTAGAAGTATGAAGTAGAAGTAAGTGGTAACTATATCAGTTACTCATTATTCACCATTTATTTCTGAATTCATAATTCGTTGATCGATATTCAATATTCCCTTCTACTTCCTACCCCGCTATTTTAAGTTTATAAACTTAAAATCAATATTTTGAATCACATTCTATTCTCGATCTAACTCAGGCACCCGCTATTTTAAGTTTATAAACTTAAAATCAATATTTTGAATCACATTCTATTCGTCGATCTAACTCAGGCACCCGCTATTTTAAGTTTATAAACTTAAAATCAATATTTTGAATCACATTCTATTCGTCAATCTATCTCAGGCAGCTTGTAGCTGCAATTCCAAATCATGAGCCTCTGCTCCCTGCTCAGCTCCCCTTAAGAATTGAATTGTATCTATCAGATGATTTCAGCACTGCAATAGCCTCAGCTAATTCAGGATCATTCTTCAATTGATGACGCACAAGGCCGGTTTCAAAATAATACCTGCTCAATATCTCACGCTCGATGGCCTGAAGGATAGCTTTCTCATGCGATTTCACCTGGCTGGTCTTTTCCTGCTCAACAATTGATTTCAACTTATCGACCTGGCCTGATACTTCTGAAGAATACGCTTCTTCTTTCGATACATCTTTCAGGTTCTTGATCAGGTCATCAGTTTTGGTTTCAAACTTGAATTCATTTTTTGAAATGAATTGAGTGAAACTATTGAAATCCGTATACCTGAATGATTCAAGTGGTCCTATGCTATCGCGTCCGATGCAGTATTGCGTTACATAATTGAAGATCACATCCTGGTCCTGTAATTTCTGAACGATCAGTGCTTTTTGTTCATCCGTCAAGGCCACATCAGGTTGTACACCACCTCCGTCTAAAACAACACGGCCTGCCCTTGTTTTAAATTTAGCCCGTTGTGCATCCGGGATGTGAACGCGTTCACCATTTTTGTAAACAACGGATTGAATACATCTACCACTCGGGATATAATATTTAGATGTGGTCAGTTTTATTTTAGCATTGTAACCAATATCGAATGTATTCTGCACAAGACCTTTGCCATAAGAGAGTTGCCCGACCAATACACCCCGATCGAGATCCTGCATGACGCCGGAAACAATTTCAGAAGCTGATGCTGAAAATTGATCAATGAGAATCACCAGTGGAATGGTTTGATCCACTACTTCATTCCGCGTTTTGAATTCCTGGTCTGCTTCTACAACTTTACTTCTTGTGGTAACTACTGTTTCATTTGCAGGAATAAAAACATTGCACACGTTAATAGCTTCACGCAATAATCCTCCGCCATTACCACGCAGATCAAGGATGACTCCTTTCAGGTCCGGTGATGCGGTTTTTAAATCGCGAAGAGCATTAGCTACATTTCGGCCTGCATCCCTTGAGAATGTAGTCAATGAGATATAACCGATATTATCATCCACCATGCCGGAATAAGGGACATTCTTACCGTCCATACCGCCACGGGTGATCTTGATATTCATTTCCTCGGCTATGCCTGGTCTGGCGATATCCAGGGTCATCTCACTTCCCGGAATGCCAATGATGATATCCATGACATCTTCGGCAGTCCTTTTTTCGGTGGTTTCTCCATTGATGGATTTGATCTTATCCCCGACTTTCAGACCGGCAGTATGGGCCGGAGATTGCTCAATGATGCCTGTGATCACGAGATCCATGTCAATTTTCTTAACTCTCAGGCCTGAGGACGCCTCACCTTCTTCATTCCTGAACCTAAACCCTTCGATTTGGGATTCGGAGAAATAATTGGTAAACGGATCGAGGGTGGCCAGCATGGCATCGATCCCCACTTTCATGATCTGGTTGGGGTCAATCTCGTCTACATAATTGGTATTGAGCTCTTTATAGAGATTATTGAAAATCTCGAGGTTTTTGGTGATATCAAAGTACCGCCCGCTTTCCTGCACACTGGTAGCCGCGACCCCAAGTCCGAAAGCAACAACAACGGCGATTCCGTAGAAAATCTTCTTTTTCATAGCTGTTTAATAGAAAGCCAAAAATAGGTGGATATATAGACACCTTAACGCTCGAATCGACCAGATTGGTTTACCAGCCTGATGGATATTTAGAATACGAGCTCCAATCTGTCGCTTAGACTTAATCAGGAGAAAGCCATGGTCTCTCCAATTCCATTTATTGTATCTAATACTTTTTACCTCTTACCTCTTACCTCTTACCTTTTACCTCTTACCTTTTACTTCTCACTCTCTCACTCCTCTCACAAGATTGCCCGCCTGGATACAAAATATAGTAGACACCAAAGGATCGTCCTCCTTATTCACACCACCAAGAGGATTCATAAAATCTCCATCAGGTAATTGTTCTTTAATCAACATACCTGAAATACTATCCCGCCAAGAACCATCCGGTTCGATCATTGTCATCGCTTCAGCTCTTACTGAAAGATGATAATAATGCATCACATACGTCCATTGCTCAGGATCATTTGTTGAAAGGCCATCAATGGTGGAATAATTATGATTTTCCTTTAACCACTTCTCTGCATCACGATACGCCTGGGTGGTATCCATGTTCAATGCATGCATCGCGATCAATCCATCACATGTGGCTGTCGCATAACTCGGATAATGATATCCCGCTCCTTCTATAAAAACTGGTTGCGATTTATTCGTCTCCAATGTTACAACAGAAGAAACAAACCCACCATCATATGGAAGGTTTAATCTTGAAATACAACCTTCATACAATCTTTCGTCATCTTTTGAGCGTTGCGTCCCTTTTAAAAATAGCATTACATATTCCTTCTTTGAATGCCATAGCTCTTGAGCGAAGGCATTAGCCTCAGCCTCAACTAATGCCTGCACAACTCTCCTCGTATGCGACATATCCTCATGTCCATGTTCACCCATTTTCAGATCAGACTCACCATATCCCCATCCTCCATATGCAAGACTATCTTTTGTAAAGCCACGATCTTCATCAAATTGCTGATCGAGCAGATAATTCGCAATGATATGCTGAAGCGCAGTGTCACGATTTAATACATGCAAAACCCGGAGTGCATACGCCGCACTATAATTTGGATATTCAATCAAAGCAGTGCTGTCTGCATTCATAGACGACTTCATCGATTTGATGATGAATTCTACAGCTTTATCCGATTGCTTTTTGTATTTCAAAAAAGATCCATCCTTTACCTGGGATAACTGGAAAAGAATATAAGGTGTCAATACTTTTCCATCGCTCAACACGGTATGTGTCTTGCTATGCCAACCGCCATCATCAGATTGCTGAGCCCAGATCCATGTAATCGATTTTTGCATGGCATCTTCAAGCGTCATTTCTTTTTTCTGACAGGCTACTGAAAAGCAGATGAAGAAAAGATATAAATGATATTTTTTCAATGGAATAGTTGATTTTTTAGTAGTTGATTTAATTAAAAGTACGGACAGTTGCGAGTTGCCCGTACTTTTATAATTATTAATTCGATTTATCCAATGAGAAAAAAAAGGGGAACCACATAGACGCATAGACACATAGAAAGTCACATAGAAAAATAAACCTACACCCTTCAACTTGTCCTACTGCCAATAACCTTTAACTAATTCCCGGCGTTCCATGCCTGAACAACCGCTGCTGTACAAAACACAGGACTTGTGATACAATGTTGTCCGCTCCAGCTTCCGTTTGGATTTTGGGATTGTCTGAATTTGGGTTCGATGGATTGTCTCCACTTCGACCATTCTTCTTTTCCTTGTTGGGCTAATGATTCGCTAGTCATCATGTAAGAGAGATATTCTTCACCACCATTGTTGCCGAAACCCTGCCAGATATCATCACTTTGAAGAGCCTTTGTGGATGTATAATTTACAGCGTATGAATCAGCCATTTTCGAGGCCTTCATTTTGTCCATGCCTTTGGATTCAAGCGCTTTACTGATCTCATCTTTTCTCACCTTTCCATTTGAATAACCCAACGCCATTCCTGGTTCAAGCATGCCTTCAACTTCTTTTGCATCTGCTGATGTTGCACGTTGTGCACTGACGGCTGCATACAATGGTACGCCGGCTGCATCTTCTGATCTCACACCATCCGTGCTGATATTATTAGCCTGGTATTCGCGGGATTGATCGATCACTTTCTGATCCACTTTATATCTTGTTTGTGCATGTTCAAGAGCGTTGTTTGCCATAGCGGATTGTAATACAGGGGCCCAGCCACCACCGGCCCAGCCACCATTTGCATTCTGGCTTCCCTGGATAAGACTGATGCAGGTATTCGCAGCTTTATCAACTTTTGTTGAAAGCGCTTCATCTTTAATCTCGTCACGCATTTCAGAAAGAAATTGCAGCGCCATCGACGCATCAATGTGTATTCCTAATTTGACTTGCGGTTGCGTTCCTTCGAGTGAAGTGATACGTCCATTGTCTGGCCTGTTGTCAATGTCTTTGAGGACACGGTCAAGCGCCTTCATGATTTGAGATTTATAAGGATTTGTTTCCAGCTTTCCACCGGCTTTTAATAAAGCAAGTGCTGCAAAAGAAGTAGTCGCCGGATCTGTTTGCACTAAGTGTGGATCCGTAACGTTTTGATAAGCATGCGAACCTGCACCCCACCCACCATTAGGTGATTGAGCTTCCAGTAACCAATTGATCGCTGATTGACTCCATGCGGGTTGTGTTACCCCATCAGTTATTTCAGTCGGATCATTGGAATGTGCACGCTTAACGTAATCTGGGTAATCTGAGAAATCTGTGGCAATAAATAAGCTGCTTGCAATCACCAGGACTGCCAGGTACATTGAGTTCATGACAATAAGATTTTAAAACGGTTATCGATGTTTGATCCGGTGGCAGCTGAGTTGTCGCGCGAAATAAATTCAGTATTCCGGATATGTAGCTTAGATGCTGATCAAAACGAAAATGCATAAACCATTCTTTTCAGTTAACAGATATTTAACGAGACCTAGATAAAGGCAGGAGCAAACTCCTGCCTTGGCATGCCGTAGTTGGAGTTTGCTCCAACAACATTCCAGAGTCTTCTATTTATGTAATATATTTAGTTATACATTTAACTCACGCTTCACGATTCACATCTCACGCTATTCATCATGAAATTGAAATTCAACTCCCCCGTCATCCTTGGTTTTTCACTTGCATGTGTTGCAGTTTTTATACTGGACAAGTTGATGGTCGGACACCTGATGTCATCCTTCAGATTAGAGCATGTCAGCTTATCTGATCCAATGTCAGTCCTTACTTTATTTACGCATGTCCTTGGTCATGTGAGCTGGGATCATTTAATTGGGAACCTGACATTTATTTTACTCGTAGGCCCGATCGTTGAAGAGAAGTATGGTGCCAAGCTGACGTTGCTGATGATTCTGTTCACTGCATTTATGACAGGAATATTCAATATCCTTTTCTTTCATACAGGCCTTTTAGGTGCAAGCGGGATCGTATTTATGTTGATCCTCCTCGCCAGCTTTACAAATTCAAAACATGGTGAGATCCCAATCACGTTTATCCTGATTGCACTTTTATTTATTGGAAAAGAAGTTGTCCAGAGTCTCTCAAAGGACCAGATATCTCAATTCGCCCATATTATGGGTGGGATTTGCGGAAGTGTTTTTGGTTTTGTGATGAGACCTGGGAGGAAATAAAGGGTAAAGATTTATGTAGTGCTTTTTTTGCGGCGTAAAGCCGCAAAAATATATACGGTTCGGCATAGGCTGGGCCTACATCGGAGTGTCAGCAAATTTTTGATTTGCGAAAAGGAAATTATATCATGCAAAACGGAGTTTTGCAAACGCGTAAGCGTAGGCACAGCCTACGCTTAACAATGTCCTTGTTATATATTTTTTAGTTGCAATACCGTCTTCAACACATTCCTCGACACATCCAAACTCACATTCTGTGTCTTTCCTTCAAGAATAATATCATGCATATTTTCCACTTCTCCGGAATATAAATACTCACGCGGAACATCGAGATATTCAATATCATCACCTCTCCGGATATAAGCTTTGCATGCATCAACATTTGAAAAAGGATGGGATATGAATAATTGTGCTTCACTACCATGGATAACGGTATCCGTTGTATAAGAAGACCTGAAGCTTACAAAAAATTGGCCTATACGTCCTTCACCATAATCCAGCAGGGCAGATGTAGAAAGATCAATGCCATTTTCAATATAAATGGAAGCATTTCCTTTCAGAGATGATGACCCAAACAAAAATTGAAACAAGCTGATCGGGTACACACCGACGTCCCACAATGCACCACCACCCTCATTTGCATTCCAGCGATAATTATCTGCACTTCTGTCAAAATTGAAAGTGAAACTACTTCGCATGGAATGGATTTCGCCTAAATCCCCCCGGTCAATCATGGCCTTCCACAATTGTGTCTGCGGATGATGCAAATGCATGAAACCTTCCATGACAGTTAAACCCGTTTTCGCAACAGCCTTCTCAACAACATCAAGTTCATCTAAAGACAGGCACATTGGTTTTTCACACAATACATGTTTGCCAGCTTCAAGTGATTTAATAATCCATTCAGTGTGCAGATGATTTGGAAGGGAAATATAGATTACATCAATCTGATCATCGTTCAGCATTTCTTCATAGCTACCATACGTTTTCGGGATCTCCCATTGAGCACCATATTCCCTGGCTTTTTCAATATTCCGGCTGGCTACTCCAAGGAGGTTACCACGGCCGGATTGCTTTATGGCTGGAATAACCCTTCGGTTGATATGCGCAGTAGATAAAAGGCCCCACTGAATGGTCATGCGTTAGTCGATTTAGTTTTGCGTATGGTAGAGACTTCCGGGTTAAAACATAATAAAAACAGATCTTCTGACTATGTTTGCGCCCTTATTGCAATACATTCTATTTCTGCCATAATAATAGTCCATTCATGAAATTAGCATTTCTTATCAGTCTTGCAGGGCTTACCTTCGCAGCCGCCTGCAAAAAATCACCGGAAACAATGTCTGCCAGATTGACTTATCCCGAAACCACTAAATCGGATCACGTAGACCAATACTTTGGTGCTGATGTCGCTGATCCCTACAACTGGCTCGAGAACGATACATCAAAAGCCACCATGGATTGGGTGGAAGCACAGAATAAAGTCACCTTTGGATTCCTGGATAAAATCTCATGGAGAGCCAATCTCAAAAGGAGACTTGAATCACTGATCAATTATGAGCGGATTTCAGCGCCTCAGCGTGAAGGGGAATTCGAATATTTTTATAAAAACACAGGCCTGCAAAATCACAGCGTATTATTCAGGAAGCCAAAAGACAAACCTGATGCAGAACCTGAATTATACCTTGATCCAAATGGATTTTCCTTAGATGGCACGATCGGCCTGAGTGGAATTTCATTTACAAAAGACGGATCACTTTCAGCTCACCAGATCACAGAAGGTGGATCCGATTGGCGTAAAGTCATCGTGATGGATGCGATCAATAAAAAGATCATCGAAGACACCCTGAAGGATGTCAAATTCAGCGGCACATCCTGGTATGGCAATGAAGGTTTTTATTACAGTAGCTATGAAAAACCAAAAGATGGCAGCCAGCTTTCAGGAAAAACACAATACCACAATTTGTTTTACCATAAATTAAATACACCCCAGTCAAGTGATGTATTGATCTATGGAGGAACAAAACAACCTAACCGTTATATCGGTGGGTATGTCACTGAAGATCAAAAATACCTGGTCATCACTGGTGCTGAAACAACCAGTGGTAATCAATTGTATATCCGTGACCTCTCCGTTCCGAACGGCCCTTTCATCCAGATCAATGGCGATTACACAAAGGATGTCAACTACGTAGAAAATACGGGTTCTAAATTTTATTTCGTGACCAATATTGATGCACCTAATTACAGGGTCTTTACTGTGGATATTAAAAAACCAGGTAAAGAAAATTGGGTGGATGTCATTCCTGAAACGGATCATGTATTGAGCTCAGGTTCAGGTGGTGGAAAATTGTTCGCAGAATACCTGATCGATGCCAAGACAGCTGTCAAGCAATTTGATCTTAATGGAAAACTGGAAAGAGAAATTGAATTACCAGGTATTGGAACAGCAACAGGTTTTGGTGCAAAGAGAGATGATAAAGATCTTTATTATTCCTTCACTTCTTTTACCAGCCCGTCTTCGATTTATCATTATGATATCGCCAGCGGTAAATCAACCTTGTATATCCAGCCAAAAGTTGATTTCGATCCGGATTTGTATGAAACAAAACAAATTTTCTACCAGAGCAAGGATGGTACAAAGATCCCGATGTTCATCGTGCATAAAAAAGGGATCAAGCTCGATGGAAAAAATCCGACGATACTCTATGCATACGGTGGATTCAATATCAGCCTGACACCTAACTTCAGTTCACTGCGGGTAGCATGGCTAGAACAAGGTGGAATATATGCACAACCCAATCTCAGAGGTGGCGGTGAATATGGAGAGAACTGGCACCAGGGTGGAATGAAGATGAACAAGCAGAATGTGTTTGATGATTTTATAGCAGCAGCAGAATATCTCAAGAAAGAAGGATATACATCCACAGAATATCTCGCTCTTTCCGGCGGATCTAATGGTGGTTTGTTAGTCGGAGCTACGATGACACAAAGACCTGATCTCGCAAAAGTGGCTCTTCCGGCTGTAGGAGTGATGGATATGTTACGGTACAATAAGTTTACTGCAGGTGCCGGTTGGGCTTCAGATTATGGAACTGCAGAAGACTCTAAAGAAATGTTTGAATACCTCAAAAAATACAGCCCTGTCCATGCGTTGAAAGATAGCACTGCTTATCCTGCGACGCTGATCACTACAGCAGATCATGATGACAGGGTAGTGCCTGCACATTCATTCAAATTTGCCGCAAGGCTCCAGGAAGCTCAGGCTGGTGATAATCCGGCATTGATCAGGATTCAGACAAAAGCCGGTCATGGTTCGGTATCTACCACCCAGCAAATAGAATTGCAGACAGATATCTATTCATTTACCTGGGCGAATATGGGAGTAACACCGGATTTTTCGAAGGTGGTGAAGGATTAATTGGATGCCAGATAAGGGGATGCCGGATTTCGGACTCCAGACGCATTTAAAAATCCTTGACGTTCGAGTGTCTCTGACCTCGAACAATGGATAGTGCTTGTTCGAGGTCAGAGACACTCGAACGTCCCCGATCTAAAATTTAGAAATGCGTTTAGTGTGCGTCATGAGTCCGGTATCCAGCATCCCTTTATCCGGTATCCATTTTTTGACACTGATTTTGAGCTTATAGAAATTCAGAGATAGTGCTATCTTGGTCGCGAATATTAACAAAAGATGGAAAGTCAAAACTACGGTCGTAAAGGAAGCTGTTTTCTAAGGTTTGTTCTCCTCGTCATCCTGATCGTGATCGTCCTGATCTGGGTTTACTACAAAAATACCAGGCTGAATTTTTAGCTCGTTTCTATCTTTTTCTCCCATCCAGGCACCTGGAACTGAACCATGTGGGCAAATCGCTCTACCCGTTCGCTTAATTCTTCCTGGCTGATATGCCGCAATCCTTCGGTACCAAACTTTTCAACGCAGAATGAAGCCATGGCAGAACCACAGGTGATTGCTTGTTTTAAGATCTCAAAATCCAGCTCTTTCTGACCTGCCAGGTATCCCATCAATCCCCCTGCAAAAGTATCTCCTGCACCGGTGGGATCGATCACTTCCGTCAGCAATAAGGCGGGAGAGAAAAAGACACGTCCTTCTCCAAAAAGCAATGCGCCATGTTCGCCTTTTTTGATCACGAGGTATTTTGGGCCCATTTTAGAGATCACTTCACTTGCTTTCAGGAGGGAATATTCCCCGGACAGTTGGCGGGCTTCTTCGTCATTGATGATCAGCAGATCGATCTTTGTCAATACTTCCAGCAGTTCGTCCATGGCGCTGTCCATCCAGTAGTTCATAGTATCCAGGGCGATGACTTTCGGGCGATGTGCCATTTGCTGGATAACTTTTAACTGGATAGAAGGTGTGAGGTTACCCAGCATCACATATTCGCTGTCCCTGAAATGGGGTGGAAGGACGGGGTCAAAATCTGCAAGGACATTGAGATCGGTCACAAGGGTTTCTCGCGAATTGAGATTGTTGAAATAGCGGCCGGCCCAGAAAAAGGATTTTCCTCCTTCGACGATCTTGATGCCGGAGGTATCGACTCCTCTTTCTTTCAATGCTTCTAGCTCAGACAGAGGGAAATCTTCTCCAACGATGGATACCATGCGGATATCATGTGCAAAATAGGATGCGGACCAAGCTATGAATGTGCCGGCGCCACCTACTATTTTTTCAGCATGGCCGTATGGGGTCTGAATATCATCAAATGCGACTGATCCTATGACGAGTAAACTCATTTTATTTGTTTGGAATGATCAATGCGGCAAAGGTAGTTTTATCGGAGGAAAAAGACACAGGTTGCAAACCGGCCATTAACGGCCTGGAATAACTCACTTATTCCATGTTTAGAAAGAGTGTTCATCAAAGCATCCTAGCTGGCATTGATAGCCTGACTTCTGCAAAAGGTCTAAGGGGGCAAAGTGAACTTGAAAGAACTCCTGATGTAAGGTCAGTGGTTAAGTAATATTTTTTTCCAATTCACGAATAGAAAATGACTACAGTTTAACAAACCCTCCGAATTTCAATCTAGAATCTTTTAATTGCGCTACCATGAAATAAAAGCCTTGGGGAAAGCCTGATATTGAAATATGGTCTTCACTACCTGAAAAGACTTGTACCCCCAAATAGTTATAAATCTTCAATAATTTCATTCCGTGATCTAATCCAACAATTGTGATATCATTTGTTGCTGGGTTAGGCATGACAATTAGATCGTCTTTTTTTAATTCGTTGGTTGATGTAGTCATTACCCAACAGGGATCTACATTTGGATTATCATATAGGATGGTATTGTTCAAATAAACACACAGTATTATTGAATTGTCTCCATCGATACTCCAAGGCTTGTGATTTGCCATCAATCCAGCAAGGTTGCCGATACTTTCAATCCAAATAACAGTATTATCAATATCCGGGTCCGCTGGATCAATAGGTTGTAACGTCAATCGTCTTTTCAAATCACCATTTAATAAAGTTACAGTATCCACATTTTCTACTACCAAATCATGAACTATAACTTCGTTTCCTAGGTGAAAGGTATCATCCTTAACTAGATTAAAATCATATATGATGTGATCAGGCCCTGAGCTATATTGATATAGTCGATCATTTTCTTCTCTAATGAATATTCCTGTAGATTCCCAAGACTCGGAAAATTCGGAATATGCTTTTAATAGTTGATGATAAATTTTCCCACTGAAGACAACCATGGTTGTATCAAATTTGTATTTGAATGACCATGATTCATTACTGTCAAAATATCCTTCTGTCCAGGTTTTCCCCGGATTTACGAATTCATTTATACTGGTTATATCGTTAAACGTAGAGCAAATATTAGAAATACAGCCACTTGAGTCTAAAACTGCTAAAAAGATGTCGCTTTTACTTTCAACTGAAAGGAAGTTATGAATTACTCTTCCTCCGATCACGATTGAATGATTCGAACCTTCTGCAATTGAATTGAACTGTATTATCTTATTGATGCCCGATTCCGGTAAATTCAATTCCTCTTGATCATAAAATATTCTCTCCCACAACAAATTACCATTTCTATCCAATTTACATACATAACCAGTTTCAATGGTGTTTTCACTTACATTCCTATATGTCCCACAACACAAAATACCACCATCTTTGCAAGTGATAATATCATTTATTCTATATAAAGATTTTGGATCATCGATATGAAAAATATACTCCCATACCAATTCTTTTTTTTGATTAATAGCAATCAAGGAAAGAATATGACCATTTTCCACTGATACAAATTCCAAAACCAAGGTCGTTGAGTCCAACAATGTAAAAGATGGAAGACTTTCATTCACCCCAAAGGGCTGTGAAATCCACTCAAATGTTTTTGTTTTGTCAGCATTATACTTTTGTATAACGCGGTAATTATAAACAACGTGATCAATTACCTTTGCGGCATCTGCTAAAATGATAAGATTATTAGCTGGGTCCACTTTCGCATCACTAACTATTGACCAGTCGAAAGTTGAATCAAAAACCATAAAGGTGTCTCGAGTAAGGTCAGACTTTAACCAAAGTAAAAAACTAAACACCTTTGGATTATTATTAAATGAATATTGGCCATATATTACTTTGTTGGAGTCTATTCCAACAGAACCCATTGTATTAAGAAAGACATTTTCTATCGTATCAAACAAATTCAACATCGATGTATTACTGAGCCCTAGATCTAAATCACCATACCAAAAAGAGAGTTTTGAATCGGGATTAATATCACTATTTACTCCAGCAATAAATAAATCATCTCCTATAAGATGGGCGGAATAAACATTCGGAACCAGGTCATGAATTTGATTTTTTTTGATAAATTTTCCTGTTAAATCATATTGTAAAATGTTTGTGTAATAAGGAGAAGAATCACACGAAATAAAGTTTATTAAAAATAAAGAATCATTTTTAATAAATACCTGATTATTAAACTCACCACAATTCTCTTCTGAATCAATATATTCCTTGAAGTAACTTTGAGATCGAATGTGAGTACAAATGCCGACTGAAATGATTATAAGTATCAGTCGGCATTTGATTATTATTTTACTCATTTGACTTTGTTGAATTTAGTTGAATACAACAGTTCACCTGACTTCGATTTTACTGTTAAAACATACATTGTAAATGGCCAATCCTGAGTGTTCAGTTGAACAGTAGAATCATTCAAGATATTCTCCACTTTTGTAGTAATTTCTTTACCAAACATATCAAAAACTTGAATGTTGACAAGACCTAAATCTTTGAACCCCTTAAATTCAATATTGTATGTTTTTTCTTGTATTGGATTTGGATAGGATTTTATTATACGTTCGTCTGGCACAATTGCTCTTGGCAATACGATACCATCAATATCAGGGATATCAAATTGTATGAGTTCACCAGTTAATAAATGATATAGTGATCTTGCATATCCAGTATATGGATGAGTTTTCATCCCTATATCATATAGGGTATCTAAGAGGCTTGTTCTTGGAGTATAATTCGCAATATCTTGCAAATAATCAAGATTAATTTTTTGTACGGTAACAAAATCTGCTTCCTCTTCATTACTGGTAGTTAATCTTGTCAAATAATTAGCTGCATCAGCATATTGACCCGAATATACCTTAAGTCCATATGCATGTATTTTATATTTAAACTCAGGCCGAGCATTCAAATATGTGGCGAGGCTATCAATCATTTGATAGAGCGGAACGCTTGAATTTGCCAATCCATGTTCTATAAATTTATATATTAATGTGGATTGACATTTTCTGTAGCCAGCTATGAGCTCTATTTTTTGCTGCGTAGTATATGTAGAACTTGCTTGAGTACTACTAATAGAGGCATCAAAGCCAATAATACCTGACAGTATTGCAACATCGGTAGATGGAATCGCACATTCTCCTCCAGGTCCCGATAAAGGAATGGGCCCATGAGCACAATCTAAACTAATTACGCTATTTGCAGCCTCTCTTGATACATTACTGCAATTTGAAATAATAGGATAGTAGCAAGACGTACTGGTTCCATACGCATAATATTTTACCGCGGATGCATTGGAATTACAATAAATGGAAGGGATAGAACCTTTTGTGAAGCAATTACCTGCTGACGATGAAGCACTACCCATTAGTGGGAAAATATTGGAATGGTTTAATAGCACATCAAAATTGGTTGAACTTACATAGCAATTATGTAAAAAAGAAGATCCCTCATTCTTATAAATATAATTTGTTGGAATCGAGTTATCTTCTATGTAGTTCGTAGTTATCATATTTTCATTATCGCCACAAGCAGCAATTTCTTGCGAAATATACGAATCGCTGAAATTATTTGAATTAATAATAAAATGCGATAAGCCATATAGACCAATACCAAAATCGTTATCATCAAAATTATTATTTTCAATAATCAATCTTTTTATACTTCCTTGGTTATTGCCATAAATCCCATAATGATTATTATAAAAGACGTTTTTTGAAGATGTTAAAGAGCCAATTCTATGACCAAATGGATTGGGATATGTACTAAATAATTCTATAGCATTTAAATTGCCATAGAATTTACAACTATCTTCTACTATGATCTGGGAATCATAAGACAATATACCTTCTTTACCACAATTGTTAAATTCGCTTGAATAAAATTCCACGCCATTATTTGCCCACAGCGTTACTCCTCGATCGAGATCTTCAAATTTACAATTGACAAATTGGCTAGCATCTTTTATTGAATCTTGACCATATTTCATAAATTCCACAGCTCGGTTGCAATCAAAAAAGTGAGCATTATCACAATAAATTAAACCGCCATAATAACCCTTCAAGGCTGGCCAAGAATATTGGTTGTTATATGTGGATATTCCAGTTTTTGCTTCAGAAATTGATGAGTTGAGTAACACTACTGTACCTGCCTTATCAGGATCTAATGCATCATCGTAATTGTCCAATTGACCATCATTTCCTAAAGCGGCAAGCAGTAGTGAATCAGATACTCCCTCAACAATTATTCCCTGCCACTCATTCTCACACAATCCGCTAATACTGCCTCCATTTACAGTAAGTCGGGCTCCTCTTTCAACAATAATTTTCTTGTCCTTGCCCATGAATATATCACATGTAATTTCAATTTCGGTTCCATTTTTAATAATAACATCAGCATTAATTAATCTTTGTCCACTCCAGGTGAGTTTGGTTCCGGTATCATATATTAAGGTATCTACTCTTGAAGAATCATTACAAAAATCGACAAATGAATATGGATTTGAACTGCTTTTTGCTGACCACCAGACTCGATGTTCACACAAAGTTACAGTGAGGTACCCTTGATTCATTAAAAAGCCTCCCTGAGAGGGATTAAAACAAGCACCACTAACGCAAGAAACTGGGAAACCAATTGGAGGATTCCCATTCCCAGCGTAGCAAGTATCGCAACAATGGAAGGCAGGATCAATAGGATTGTCTGGATAAAGAGTCGATTTTCTACAAATGTTGTTACAATTAAATGTATGATCAAGGTCAAATAAGTGTCCTATTTCATGATTATTAGTTCGGCCAGGTGACCAATTATCTATGAAACTAGGTTTTCTAAAATAAGCTCTGGCGTAGTTTTTCAGCTGTATCACATGGGGTTGATTAGCTTCACCTCCAACAGGAGTCGGATTACTAGGAGATGGGGCAATAAGGTATTTAGATTTATTATCTAAGCAAACTATATGAACAGCATTTTTAGGTAAAGAATTGAAGAAGGTATGCAGAGAATCAAAGTTATCTACTTTTATTACACCTACATCATAAAAATTAAAACTTGAGCAATCAGGATGATCAGATAATGTCATCCAGTCAGGTCCGTCATGCAAATAATATCGAATTCTTGTATCAAGGAGAGCGCTTGATTCACCAGTTGGAGATTCAAGAAGTTGGTCTGCCATCCTATCATTCATTTCCTTCATAACGTGATACACGAATTCAGGGGCATATAGGTTGGGGTTTATGGAATCTAAATGGCTAGGTCTGTTACAAACAAAATTTACATTTTCGTGAGCTAGAGTATCTCGATATGCAATAAAATGGAACACAACAGGTATATACATAATTGGCATCGCTTGTACTTCTTCTGCTGTCAATTCATCTAAATCAGGACATCCGAAATTTGATCTAGCGCTGCCGGTGCCGGTCACACCATCACAGAACTCTTGGGACATTAAATTATGCAACGAGAACAGGATTACACAAATGACAAAGGGAATTCGGTTTAAAAGGAATGGTGGTTTCATAGTACATGAATTTTAAGTTATACTAATTGCATAATAATAATAAAGGAATGACTAAATTAGCTTTTGAGTAGTCTAGGAAAATACTGAATGAACTACTCTAGCAATGGGTGAAAGACAATGTCTTTAGTTGGTGGGTGAAAATATTGACGTTAAAGCTATAAAAAAAAATTCTATAATTTCTACTTTCTGCTACGTTAAAATTTTGTTAATGAAGTCATTTTTTTTGTGAAAAATTTACCCCAATCAAACTTTTTTGCGAGATTTAAAAAATCCAAGCTGTAAAAATCCTTTTAAAATCCAAAAGTGATTTTTCATATGTGTTACAGCCTTTAAGAATATCTCACAGCTCAGTTCTATGCTTGGGAGCAAAGATGAAGTAGCTAGAAGGTATTTGAAGAACCAGTACATCTTGAAGCTGAGTTTATTTTTTTCTATGGTCATCTACCTTCTAAAAGAGCAGAACAGACTACTGCTTGTGACAACTATGCAACGAATCCATGAGGATGTGTTTTTCATAATCACCTGAAAAAAGGAAGTTCATTTAATAAAATCATTTACCAATCTGATTTTTTCCCTACCACCATATTGCAGCCAAGTGCCAAAACGTAAAAACTATATATAATTTGCAAAGGAATAAAATAAAAAAAATTAAGTCGCTTTTTGAAAAATGAGAAAGTATGATACAATAAGAGGGCATCTGCAATCCACTTAACCGTCAGTAGAATGAACAAGGACCACCATGTGGAAAAATGAAATAAAACAAATACGCAAGCAACGACAATCAACACATGATAGAATCCGACAAATAACCATATCAACCTAATGACCTGACTCTTAAGCCCTTTATTTTTTCCTGCCCACCTCAATCGTTGTTTAAGTAAAGAATTCCAATCCTGATGAGGATAAGTTTCAACAATTGCTTCTCTTGATTTGATGAAAGAAATTTTATCCGGAAAAGCAGATCTCATTTTTTCAATTAAAAACATGTCATCCCCAGAAGAATATTGATAGTTTCCTTCATAACCATTCACCTCAAGAAATGCTTTTTTTGAAAATGACATGTTTGCACCATTCGCCATATCATGCAATCCGGATTTGATACCTGCAGCAGTTATAAGCATGAGTACGGACATTTCCATAGCCTGCATTTTTTCCAGCATCGATTTCCCTGAAATGTAATTTATAGGAGCAGCAAGAAAAACTGCGTCTGTACTGGATTGAGCATACGAAATATTCCTGAGCCATTCGGACGGATGAATACAATCCGCATCCGTCACCACGATCCAATCATGTCTCGCCATGTGAACAGCCAGTTCAATACCCGATTTTTTATAAGCAGGTGCATGTATAAATTCAGGATGATCGGTTAAATGAAAAATCCGCACCAAATGCGATTCCATTTTTTTAATCTTTTCAACCGTAGTATCTGATGATCTATCATCAATAACAATGATCTCAAATAGTTCCTGCGGATATTGTTGTTTTAATATTCCTTCAATGCACGATTCAATGGAATCTTCTTCATTGTGCGCTACAACAATAACTGAGATCTTTAGAGAAGGTATATATGGATCAGGCACCCTGATTTCAGGCGTCTTCAACCAGTGCCAAACATAGTATAGCTGAAGAAGAAGATATGCTGAAGCAAATACGGAAGTTATGAAGACCATTCCCATCGCGAGAAGGTAAATAGAATATCGAATAATGAATAACTAATAACGAAGTAAAAAGGGAAGTCTAATAGAATAACGAACAACGAAGTAAATAAGGTTTACCACATAGACACATAGTCACATAGGAAAGCACATAGAATAATTGAAAACAACTCCCCCTTTTTCAGGGGGCGGGGGGTGGAAAGGGCTAAAATAATTTCTCATACTTATTATCCTTCTTCTCCACCTCTCTCTTTTCCAGCTGCGGCAGATCCAGTGTCTCTTTTTGTTGAGGCTTGATGACTTCCTCATATTCCACAAATTCACCAGCCACCTGGTTAGCATGGGCTTGCTGGAGTCTGCGGATCTTACGATCAAATAGTGCTTTTCCAAATAATACTCCACTCAGCACCGGAAATCCAATAACACTTAAAACTATTGCAATGATACCTGCCAGAATATTCCGCTGCAGCAATGAAAGGATAAACTTCAGGTAATTCAGTACGGTTTTGTAATTAACAATTAACGCCCCGGCTAATAGAAAAGGTGATGCCCATGCAAGAACTGTAAAAATCCCTTTCGCTATGAAAAACAAACCCACTAATAGCAGGACCATGAAGATGAATCCAAATATTCCATTACCCCGAACTGAAAATCCCTGTGTTGTCATAGTATAAAATTTTCGATTTACCCCCTACCCCCTGAAAGGGGGAATTGCATTTATCACTTCATCGCCGCAAATTCCGCTAATTAACGCAAATTAAACTCACGTCTCAAGCCTCACGATTCACGTCTCACGATTCACGCCTCACGTTTGACTACTCACCGCTGATACTCTAAACTGCATATCATAAAGCTTTTTGTATTTACCCGTTTTTACTTTCAGAAGTTCCTCATGGGAGCCATATTCTACGACGGTACCTTTATCGAGGACTAAAATACGGTCTGCATGCCTTATCGTAGAAAGACGGTGAGCAATGATGATCGATGTCCGCTTGTCAATTAATTTCTCGATTGCATATTGAATGATGCCTTCTGTCTCTGTATCAATAGACGACGTAGCTTCATCCAGGATCAGGATTTCAGGATCATAGACCAATGCCCTGACAAAAGAAATCAGCTGTCGCTGTCCCATGGAAAGATTACCACCCCGTTCGGAAACCACAAATTCATATCCACCGGGCATGGCCATGATAAAAGCATGCGCACCAATCGTTTTCGAAGCTTCAATAATCCTGTCGGTGGTAATGGATGGATTACGAAGCGCAATATTATCTGCAACTGTACCCGAAAATAAAAATACATCCTGCAGTACGATCGCCAGTCTCTTTCGCAAATCTTCTAATTCATAGTCGCGGATATCCGTTCCATTGATCCGGATGTGGCCAGATTGAATATCATAAAATCTATTGAGCAAATTGATGATCGTACTTTTTCCTGAACCTGTACTCCCTACGATGGCTAGTGTGCGCCCTGCAGGAATAGTAAATGAAACATCTTTTAGTACATCATTTTCACCATCATAAGCAAAATGAACATGATCAAAAATTACTTCCCCACCTGCTTTAGTCACATATTCAACAGGCTTCGAAGATTCAGCCATCATTTCATCACTATCCAGGATGTTGAATATCCGTTCGCCGGCCACAAGACCCATCTGTAACGTATTGAATTTATCTGCCAGCCAGCGCATAGGCCTGAAGAGCATATTGATATACAGTGGAAATGCAATCAGCTGTCCCATCGTCACTGAACCACTTACCACATTGCGTGCGCCATACCAAACCATTATTCCAAGCGCAAGTGCAGCTATGATTTCAACAACAGGAAAGAAAATAGCATAATATAAAATCGAGTCCAGGTTAGCACGCGTATAATCCCTGTTGATCTCTTTGAATTTCGCTCTCTCCTGTTCTTCTGCATTGAATATCTGTACTACGGGCATGCCTGTGATCCTTTCCTGCAGAAATGCATTGAGCCGTGCTATCTGTGTCCGTACTTTCTGATAAGAAACTTTTACTTTTTGTTTAAAGATCCATGTGGATATGATGATCAGAGGAATTGTAGACAGGCAGATTAAAGTCAAAAGAGGGCTTGTGTAAAACATCACAAAGAGGACCACAACGATGCTGAGCAAATCGGCTACAATCGTGATGACGCCCTCTGAGAAAACAGTTTTTATCGTTTCAATATCATTGATCGAGCGGGTGGTGAGATTACCTATCGGTGTCTTATCAAAAAAAGAAAGCCTGAGATTTGTGATCTTGTTAAATACCCTTACACGCAAATCCCTGATGACACTATGGCCCAGGAGATTGGTGATATAAATGAAGGTGTACTGCAAAACGCCCGTCAGGATAAGTATACCTGCGAATAAAAGGCACATTTTAATCAACCCTTCAGGATTGGGAGAGATGATGTAGTCATCGACAATGACATTGACCAGGTAAGGTTGTGCGGTATTGAGCGGTGCTAAAACGATAGCAAACAATGCACACAGGAATAATAATTTCTTGTAAGGGAAAGCCATCCTGAGCAACCGCCCTAGCAAATGCCAATCCATGCTTTTTTTATCTTTCTTGTTTTCCTTAGTCACCAGATGTAGAATGGATTATTGGTTTATTAGTTTATAATGCATGGGTTTCACCCATGGTTAATAAGGTCTGATCCCTTCAGGATCATGGTTGTTTGCCTCCGGCAATCTTTATTTGATTAATGTTTAATGCCTTTTACCATTGCTTATTGCCTTTTCCTTCGCCTCCGCCTCCGCTTTTTGTTGCCTTCGCCTCCGCCTTTTTCAAAGTTTTCCCTCATCTGCAAAGCTATAATAAGCCCCGTCACCGATGATAATATGGTCCAGGACTTTAATATCAATATAACTTCCTGCCAGCTTCACCTTTTCCGTCAGCCGGATATCTTCTATCGACGGAGAAGGAGAACCGGAAGGATGATTGTGAGACAATATAACGGATGAGGCACGCCGTTCCAGGGCGCGCTGGAAAATAATTTTGGGATCCACCACCATGGCCGACATCCCCCCGATGTGGATCTCTTCGACCGATATCACTTTCGACCGCCTGTCCAGCAGGATAATCCAGAATTCTTCGCGGGTAAGATCCCGCATACCGGAGTGGATGAGTTCATAGGCATCCAGGCTGGAAGAGATCTGGTTTTTCTGAATGGCATTTTCAGTGGCCCGTCTGCGTCCCAGCTCCAAAGCAGCAGCGATCGTAATGGCTTTGGCTTCACCGATACCCTTGATTTTCACAAGTTCATGGATCGACAGCTTAGCCAGGGCCGCCAGTGAATGATCATTATGAGCAAGAAGCTCCTTGGCTACATCCAGAGCAGAGCGGTTTTTGGTACCCACCCGCATCAGGATGGCCAGAAGCTCAGCTTCAGATAGCGATTTGGAACCTATATGCAGAAGTTTCTCCCGGGGCTGGTCTGCCGCTGACCAGTTTTTTATAGACTGATACATAACTGTGTGAAGTTTACCTAAAAATAAGGGGATTTATGGATACATATTCGAAAATAGAATCTGTGTTTAGATAGTTTAGATCGATGGACTTCGTCCATTGAAGTTTAGAAAGTTTAGATAATTTAGAGAATGCTTATTCTAAACTCACTAAACAAAAGCTGACGAAGTCAGCGTTGCTAAACTTTCTCAACACATCTTCCATTGGTAAATCACTCCCATTGACCATTTTAGATCCAAACTATTTCTTTCACTTTGTGTTTTATTCAAACAAAAAAACAAGCATGATGAATACCAACCGACTTTCAGACACGCTGGCCGATGCATTGAATCAGCAAATGACAAAAGAAGCTCACGCTTCTCAAATCTATTTGTCTTATGCTTCATGGGCTGCCAAACAGGGATATGGTGGAATTGCAAATTTTCTTTTCAGGCATGCCCAGGAAGAACGCAACCATATGATGAAGATTTTAGAATACATTCTGAAACGCGGTGCTGAAGTGAAGGTGGTGGCCATTCCCGCACCCCCTCAAAATCCTTCAGGTATACATGATTGTTTTGAAAAAGTGTTTTCTCATGAAGTTGACAATACCGAAGCAGTTTACAAGGTTGTCAAAATGAGCATGGATGAAGCTGACTGGGCAACATGGAATTTCATGCAGTGGTTTGTGAAAGAACAGATAGAAGAAGAAACCCTCGCTTTGGAATTATTGGATAAAGTAAAAATAGCCGGAGCAGAAAAAATAAGCAGCAGCACACTTTATTCGTTAGATCGGGATCTGGAGAAAATGCCGGATGAAGCTAAGTCCGCTACAGAGGCAACTGCTGAGAATCCCTGAAGAAGATTTTCATAATTACAGTTTAGGTTTATAAGGTTTATGGAGTTTATAGGTTTATAAACTTCATAAACTCTATAAACGTTTTTGCCAATACTTCGACAACATCTATTGTACTGAGGACAAAGCCTGCGCAATATCATTTTCAAGATCCTCATAACTTTCAATCCCCACACTCAGCCTGATCAGCGAATCCGTCAATCCGGAAGCTAATCGTTGCTCCCTGGGTATCGAAGCATGTGTCATCGATGCCGGATGTCCTATCAATGATTCAACACCGCCAAGCGATTCAGCCAGTGAGAAAAGTTTTGTGCTGCTCAATACACGATTGGCAGAATCCATGCTGTCGTCATTGAGATCAAATGAAATCATCGCACCATATCCTCTCATCTGTGTTCCGGCGAGTGCATGCTGAGGATGATCTTTCAATCCCGGGAACATCACTTTTCCTACACGTGGATGATCATTGAGATAATGTGCAAGACGCATTGCATTTTCACAAGCACGATCCATGCGGATGTGAAGTGTCTTGATACCACGCAGTGTGAGAAAACAATCCTGTGGTCCCGGAACGGCGCCGCTTGCATTTTGTAAAAATTTAAGACGCTCTGCCAAAGCATCATCATTGACGATCAGGCCGCCCATGATGACGTCACTATGTCCTGCAATATATTTTGTAATCGAATGATGCACGATAGTCGCACCAAGCTCCAATGGATTTTGCAGATAAGGTGAAGCGAATGTATTATCCACCGCAACCGGAATATTTTTTTCCTTTGCTATCACGCAAATAGCCTGGATATCAAGAATCTGAAGTGTTGGATTCGTCGGTGTTTCAAGCCAGATCAATTTTGTCTCCGGAAGTATCGAATCCCGCAGCAAATCAAGATTGGTCATATCGATATACCGGCTTTTGATCCCCATCGGCCCATACACTTTCGTCAGCAATCGATATGATCCGCCATACAGATCATTTCCACACAGCACATCATCTCCGGATTGAAATAATTTAATTACCGCATCCATTGCAGCCAGGCCGCTGCTATAGCAGATACCATGTTTTCCTCCTTCAAGAGCGGCGATACTTGCTTGCAATGCATCACGTGTAGGATTCTGAGTACGTGCGTATTCATAACCTTTATGTTTGCCCGGTGCTTCCTGGACATAGGTTGAGGTCTGGTAGATAGGAGTCATGATGGCCCCTGATGTTGGATCAGGAGTTACACCTGCATGTACGGCTTTTGTGCCAAAGCCTTGTTTTTCTATTTTATTCATAAGACGGCAAAGGTATAAAAAGCCCTAAGCCAATTATGCTGCATAATATTTATAGCTATATTTTATATATATTTCCAGATGAAAAAATTCTTTCTGGCTTCACTCCTGATGTTGTATGGCATAGGTTTGGCAGCAATTGATTTTCAAAAGCCTTTATCAGGGGTAGAATCAGAGGTCACGAATCAGCGACGAAACTTATATCTGATCATTTCTGATCAATGTCCATATTGTGATGCATTAACGCATGCGCTTTCCTCGGATTCTCTTTTAACTATTGGGCTGAATGCAGAATACAAATTGAAGATCATCGAAATTCATTCCCAAGAAGGACAGATCATTGCTTCCACATTTGATATCCGGAGTGTGCCGACGTTTATTGTTTTTTCTCAAAATACAACGAGCTGGACCATCATTAAGGGATATTCCGATGCTGCACATTTAGCGAGCGCGTTGAAAATACCCTATCCTTCTCATGAAGTAAAAACAGCTGAATTAAAATCACTTATTACAAATCGGAGTTTAATGATTTGTGGTAATGGTGTCATAGAAGGAGGAGAGTCATGTGATGATGGTGGAGAGAATAACGGTGACGGATGTTCATCCACATGTATGATCGAACCGGGTTGGTCATGTTTTGGAACACCAAGTGTTTGTATTCAGACTTCAGCCTGTGGAAATGGCATCATCGAAGGAGGTGAATCATGCGATGATGGCGGAGTAAATAGCGGAGACGGATGTTCATCTACATGTATGATCGAATCCGGATGGATGTGTTTTGGCACACCAAGTGTATGTACGCAATCTGCCTGTGGAAATGGTATCATTGAAGGAGGTGAATCATGTGATGATGGTGGAGTAAATAGCGGAGACGGATGTTCATCCACATGTATGATCGAATCCGGATGGATGTGTGTTGGCACACCAAGTGTATGTACGCAGACATCAGTATGTGGAAATGGTATCATCGAAAGTGGTGAATCCTGTGATGATGGTGGAGTTTATAATGGAGACGGATGTTCATACACATGCATGATTGAACCCGACTGGATTTGCGTGGGTATGCCGAGTGTTTGTGTTTTAAATGTAGTATGCGGGAATGGTATTATTGAACAGGGCGAGGATTGCGATGATGGAAATCCTGATAATGGTGATGGGTGCGATTATTTGTGCCATTTCGAAGGAACTCCTAAAGGCGTAGCGATCAATATGGATGGGACACGACCTGATCCAAGTGCTATGCTACATGTAAAAAGTACAAACTCAGGAATCCTTATTCCCCGCATGACATCACCGCAAAGAGTGGCGATACCGAATCCTTCCAATGGATTGCTGGTATTTGATATGACGACCGGTAGTTTTTGGTATTTTTTTAATTCGACCTGGAAACAGATCAGCACGAATTAATGTGGAGTAATTCGGGTTCAGTGGAAGACATGCCAGATTATTCAGGAATACTGAAGCTCATTTCTTTCCTTTTCAAAACTTCCCTCACACAATTCATAATATTCTCAGGAGTCAATCCATATTTAGCCAATAACAATTCAGGTACTCCACTTTCTCCGAAACTATCATTTACTGCCACATACTCCTGTGGTGTAGGCATCTTTCGGGAAAGTAATTGAGCTACAGAATCACCTAATCCGCCATTACGCTGATGTTCTTCAGCTGTCACAACACACCTTGTTTTTGAAACGGAATCTAAAATGATCTCTTCATCCAATGGCTTGATCGTATGGATATTTATCAACTCAGCACTTATGCCTTCATCATTTAATTTTTTCACAGCCTCCATTGCATAAGCAACTAAATGTCCAGTGGCTATGATAGTGACATCACTTCCTTCCTGCATTAAGATTCCTTTACCGATAGTAAAGGGCATGTCTTCAGGCATAAAGATGGGCCACGATGGACGTCCGAAACGGAGATACACTGGACCATAATATTCAGCGATCGCAAGTGTAGCCGCTTTTGTCTGATTATAATCACATGGATTGATCACTGTCATCCCGGGAAGCATTTTCATCATCCCCATATCCTCAAGGATCTGATGCGTCGCTCCATCCTCACCCAATGTTAATCCTGCATGAGATGCACAGATCTTTACATTTTTATGTGAATATGCAATCGACTGCCTGATCTGATCGTAAACACGCCCTGTTGAAAAATTTGCAAAGGTTCCTGTATAAGGTATTTTCCCCCCGATAGCCAGCCCTGCAGCAATCCCCATCATATTCGCTTCAGCAATCCCTACCTGCACAAACCGCTCAGGAAATGCTTTGACAAATGCATTCATCTTCAGTGACCCCAGCAGATCTGCACACAAGGCAACTACATTTTTATTTTGCTGGCCCGCCAAAAGAAGGCCATCACCAAAGCCGTCGCGTGTTGCTTTCTTACCTGTTATTGGAAACTCAGTTAACATTATTTACGATTTTGGATTTTGAATTAACTTTTTGGATGCCGGATAAAAAGGATGCCGGATGCCGGACGTACTACTCACTCATTCTCTGCGAAATTCGCTAATTAACGCAAATTATGATTTCACTTTTCCTCACTCCTCACTAACTAATTTCTAGCAAAGGCGCAAAGAACATAAACCTATTTTGCTAATTGCTCTTTGCTGTTCTTGCCGCAAATTTCGCAAATTAACGCAAATTAGATTTTCACTGATTACTGATTACTGCTCACTACTTACTATTTACTACTTACTACTCACTAATAATCGCCTAGCGTTTCTTCAATCTGCCCAAGCGCTTTTTCAAGTTGCTCATCATTCGGAGCTATTCCATGCCAGTGATGGCTTCCCATCATAAAATCAACACCATTCCCCATCACCGTTTTCATAAGGATGACAACAGGCTGTTGTTTTCCGGTTTGTTGTTTAGCATGTTCAAGTGTAGTGAGTACTTCTTCAATGATGTTGCCATTCATATGTAACACATTCCAGCCAAATGCTTTCCATTTTGCTTCAAGGTCACCCAATGACATGATTTCATTAGTAGGTCCGTCTATCTGCTGACCATTCCAGTCAACAGTGACGATAATATTATCCAGCTTATAATGTGCTGCTGCCATGATAGCTTCCCACACCTGTCCTTCTTCTAATTCGCCATCACCTGTGAGAACATAGATCAGGCTATCATCTTTGTCAAGCCTTTTAGAAAGTGCAGCTCCTATGGCCACCGAAAGCCCCTGGCCTAATGATCCGGATGCAACACGGATACCTGGCAATCCTTCATGTGTAGCCGGATGCCCCTGCAATCTTGAATTGATTTTCCGGAATGTACCCAATTCGCTTGTTGGAAAAAATCCACTCCGTGCGAGTACGCTATACCACACAGGTGAGATGTGTCCATTGGAAAGGAAGAACATATCCTCTCCATGTCCCTCCATCGAAAATGGAAGATTATAGTTTAGAAAATGAAAATACAGAGCCACCATAAAATCTGTGCAGCCCAGTGATCCACCAGGATGACCGCTCTGACACGAATGTACCATGCGTACAATATCACGTCTTACCTGGCTTGATATATTTTTTAATTCCTGAATGTTAGCCATAATTTATCTTTTAAGTTCCCCCGGTTGCTGAGCTGCGTTGTACTGAGCGCTAGTCGAATGTATAGCACATGGATGAGTAATGCAGTTCGAAGCATAGGGGGCAGGAGGTACGAGAAAATAGAAGAAGGCAATCTGCCTGCAGACTGCCTTCTTCAGCCAATTGCATTTGCCAGAGACAGATGCAATATCAAAATGAAACGACGGGTATTACTTTACAGTTTCTACCAGGCTTGTTCCAGCTTTGAATTTTGGTGTTTTCTTGGCTTTGATTTTGATGGCCTCACCGGTAGCAGGATTACGTCCCATACGGGCAGCACGTTTGCTAACCGAAAAAGTACCAAATCCAGGAAGAGTTACTTTGTCGCCTTTCTTGAGTGTTTTTCCAATTGCATCAAGAGTAGCATCTAGAGCTCTGCCGGCATCTGCTTTAGTTAAATCAGATCCCTTAGCAATAGCTTCAATTAAATCGCCTTTGTTCATTATCAGCTTATTAATGTTAAACAATAAATAAAAATCGCTCAAATGTATGTCGCGGATATATTATAAACAAGCATTATGTATGAAAACTTGCCTGAAATGCCTGATTTTATTGACTTTTTTTCATTTAGACCGTCTAAAAGGCCTATTTTTAGGGCATGAAGAACATTCTTTACCTTTTTTTGATAGTATTTATAGTGATCTCAGCGCCCTCCTGCAGCCGGAAATCAGGCTGCCCGGCAGAAGGCACACAGTCTGAAGTTGACAAAAACGGTCAGTATAAGAAGAGCAAAACCACTTCCGGATTGCTCCCACCGAAAGGATATCACAAGAAGATCAAAGGAAAATACAAGACCGGTAAGAAGGTGAAACATTCGAATTAATTAATCAGATTCGTGTCATAGACACTCGAATAAAGGAATAATTCAGGTTCGAGGTCAGGAACACTCGAACGTCTTGTAAAATATTGAATGTTAGTTTAAGAGAAAAGATTACGCCATCTTCTGCATGCGAATCAGGAGCGAATAGCTGCATTAACGCCATTGAAGAAGTTAGAAGTGATATAACTTTTCCAAATCCAGCAGAAATGTGATTGATAAGTGTTTCAATAAAAAACTTTGATAAAGGCAAAGTTCACAATGCGGATGTGCATAACGTATATGGCCAGAAAATCATAAGTTATAAAATAACTAGTGAATTTTCACCAAATCTATTTTGGAGAAAACCCAGGTATATATATTATTTTGATATCCGCAAATAATGAAACCAAATCTTCAGAGCGAATCATCCGATTGTAAAGAATATAGTCATAGGTGGACGAATGTCCCCCTAATAAATACTTTATGCCATGGTTAGGTTATTATTTTTTGCTCTTTTTTATTTGTCCTCATTGTGCTCTAAAGCACAGACATCATTTTTTAAATCATATGATTTTGGCAATGTTGAATACATCTATCAAATTATAGAATACAATGAAAGATTATTTATAAATACAGCAACTTGGTGTGGTTTAGAATGTTCATTTTTATCAGAGGTAGATTTGAATGGCAATATAGTATGGAGAACCGAGATTCCAGACATTGACATTGCCCAAGGAACAATGATTATTGTTAATGATACCATTACTGTTACAGGAAATAATAATGAAAATAAAGAATCATTTCGGATGACTCATTTTACTTTGGAAGGACAAAAGATAGGTGAAACAAAAACAATTGCCCATCCTACTATAAAATTTACCAGGATGTTCCAATTGACTACTCAATTTACTAACAACAAATATATAATTTGTGGTACTGGTAAATTGGCAAATGATGCTTATTGTTCTATTTTTTATTCTGTTTATAAGGATGGCACCTTAGACACTTTGGTAATTTTAGATACGGCAAGTAATATATCCGAGATTTGGGAGTCCTTTATTGATTCCCAAGGTCAACTTACTTTGTTACTTTGGCACGAAGAGGATGATCCGGGATTCAACTTTCGTAAGATTTTAAAACTTGATGCAAATTTTAATATCGTGTGGTCTTACCAAACAGAAAATAGTAATTCAAATATAACCGTGCCACGTAGTTGTGAACTTCTGAATGGACACACAGTTTTTTCTTTTATAGGTCCTGAAGGTGATCCATTTTTGCACTCCATTAGAGCTATTGATAATGAAGGTGAATTAGATTGGCAGTATGATTACCAATGGACCGGGTCAAGAACTCGTGAAATTTATAGATTAAAGAGACTGTCAAATGGTGATATTATGGGTTCGGGCCAATATTCAGAATTTGAACAAAATCCCCGAGTAGGTGATTCACCTTGGTTATTTAAAATGAATGCTAGTGGCGACCTTCTTTGGGAACATATATATTATGACTTTGATTCAACCTTAAATCAAAATGGAAGCTCTCGATTAGGAACTTTGCTTGATTTTGTGGAATTAGAGAATGGAGATATTATTACAGTGGGAACCATTAGATATAATAATAGCGATATGCTTATTATGCGACTTGACTCAAATGGTTGTCTTTTTGAAGAATACTGCTCAGAGACAAACGTAATTACAGGTATTGACGAAAGTTATCAACTTGAAAAACAATTATCTATTTATCCAAACCCCGTGTCAGATATAATTAATATCGAATTAAAAACTAGAGATTACCCTTTAAACTTCGAAATTATAGACCTAACTGGTGTTATTTTATTTTCAGGAGAAATCAAGGAAGATCAAAGCCAAATCAATGTTTCGAATTTAAACGATGGATTTTATTTTATTAGTTTAAAAGATGATTTGAAAAAATTGTACACTAAGAAATTTATTAAGATTTAAAACAATAAACAATTGAGACCAAGAAGAATGACCCGTTAAACCGATCAAATACAAAAGGAGAACGGAGCAAGAACTGCAAAGATTGTTTCAGAGATTTATTCCGGACGTTACTCGTTACTCGTTATTCGTCCACCCTCTATCTCTTTTTGCAAAATATTACCGATAGTATATAAAGAAAGAAGTGTAAAAAAAATAGCACATCCCGGAAATACCACAAGCCACCACGCATCAAAATGATTTCGCGCCTGCGAAAGAAGCCTTCCCCAATTCATCTCTTCCGGCGGCAATCCGATACCCAAAAACGAAAGCGCTGATTCAGCAAGGATCGCAGAGGATACTCCAAAAATAAATGTGATCATCACAGGTCCGAATGCATAGGGTATCAAATGTCGCATCAAAATATGCAGATCGGGTATGTTGAGCAGCTGTGCCGCTTTGATATAATTATTCTCCTTCAGCTTAAATACTTCAGCCCGCATATAACGCGCCATCACAGGCCATCTCAAAACTGCAATTGCAATCATTACCGTCAAGAGGCCTTTCAACGAAAATATTACCAGCAAAATCAGTACAATAAATAAACCCGGAAAACTATCTATAATGCTGACCAGGCTCATCACGATCGTATCCAGGGGTATTCCCGTTTTTTTCGTTTTAATTTTTTTTGATAAATACATTATCAAAGCTCCTGCAATAATCAATAAAAAAGAACCCAGGAATTTTGTGATGCCACTTACTGGCAACCACCATACGCAAAAAAGTAAAAACAATAAAATACTGACTTCGATGATCTCTATCCATGAAGCTCTCCATTTTCGATTCCCCCAATACGCTGCAGCAGATCCAAGAGGAACACCGACAAGTAATGCAAGCAACATGGATCCTAAACCAATCAGCAGACTAACACGACAACCTCGGATCATTCCCGCTGTCACATCCCGTCCAAGTGCATCAGTGCCCAACCAATGCCTGAATCGCAGAGATAAAGGCTGTGATCCTACAGGACTGAGATGACTACCGGAAGCAAGATCGATTGTAGTATGACTATAAGGTATAGGAGCACGCCAGATAGTTTCAAATGAAGTGGACCGCCAATCTACCGGAGAAAATGCAGGGTGAAGTGTAGAAAGCTCTGCTTCTGACATTCCGGTGAACAAGGGATAATAAGTACGACCTTCAATTTTGCACATGTATGGTTTCTCATTTGCAATGAACGGACCAAAGAGCGCAACAAAACTTATTAAGAATATGAATAACCATGCAATGCGTCCACTCAAATGAGAGTTCCACCCGGGCAAGTATGAAAAATAAGATGCAGCACGTTTTTTCAACTTTGTAAAGTTTTAACCCGTGGATCAGCCCATTTATACACAATATCTGTCAGCAGGTAAGAGAACACTGTAATAGCAGCCCCCAACATCAGTACAGGAAAAACAACAGGCCAATCATGCGCCAATAAACTATTATACATCAACCTCCCCATACCCGGAATACTGTAGATCACTTCTATGATCAATGATCCGGATAGCAACGCAGGTATGGATCCGCCGATAATCGTGATCACCGGGTATAAGGCATTTCTGATCACATGTTTTCTCAGGATGGTTCGTTCGGATATTCCTTGCGCCCGTAGTGCTTTGACATAAAGTTGTTCGGATTGATGAAGTATGGATTGCTTCATTTGCCTGGACACATAGGCTAATGCTCCAAGTGCAAGACATGTAACAGGCAGTATGAGATGTGAAAACAATATGGTCCATTTTTCCAGCATTGTCCCTGCACTATGATAGGGACCTAATCCTCCTGATGGAAATAAGGATAACCATTCACCTGATGTCAATGCATAAATAAACAGTGTTCCCAGCCAGAAAGAAGGAAGAGCAAATAATGCAAATAATATCCAGTTTAATATTCGTTCAGCAGGATGCCCATCATGAGTTCCACTCCATATTCCAATCCCTACACCCAGTAGAATAGCCAATAAAAATGCAAGGCCATTCAACAGCAGGGTCCATTTCAATGCATCATATATTTTGCCCCATGCATTCAGGCCATCGACAAGCGAGGTAAGAGGTCTTTGTGAAAGTAACCCTGACATCCATTGATGATATTGACTATGTGTACCATTCCATTCAATTAATGGGAATAATGAGGATGTCATCGCAGTGCTCTTCTTCAGCAATAATGTATCACATATTAACACAATGGCTGAAAACTGATTAATGCTTTCGCGATTGAATGTTGAATCCTTTATTAGCGTGCCTTTCAACTCAACCATATTTTTTCGAAGCACATTCAGATCTTCCGTTTTTAAAGCGCTATTGAATTGTTGGCAGAGAAAATCCTTTGAATGAATGGAATTATTATTTACACAAAATGTATTCAACCCGGCTTTTAATTGTTGACGGAGGTGAAGCGATAATTTTCCATTCTTCGAATCATCAATCCAGGTCTTTAGTGATTTACGGTCATCCAATGGAAGTATATGATTTACATCCTGAGGATAATAACCCGGGGAAACTGACCAATAAAACAATGGAAGGTCTAATCCCCTTCGATGTGCAATAAGCTCATAAGCTTTTCGCAGCTCTAGGGGATTTGAATTGATATTGTAGCGAGGATCATCTATCGTCAGGTATTCCATCACTTCATCACCCGGCGTAAGCTTACTCAGCCAGAAAGCAATAATGGAAATCACCCACAATAAGAGAATGGCATTAATACATTTCCGAAGGAGGGATAAGATCATTGCTCACCAGGATTGTACTCCAAACTAAGATCGCACCTTGAATAGATTTTCAAAATAACCGGGTTTACGCGAAGAGGAAATGAATTCAAATTTTTTAGAAACCACAATACGCTCAAGAGGCACATACAGGAATATGACAGGCTGTTCATCATAGAGTAATTCCTGGAGACTTTGAAAATCATGGTCTCTTTCTTTTTCAGATGTATCTGTACGGATTTCATTGATGATGCTATCCGCCGCTGTATTGTGGAAGCCGCTGACATTGCCTCCCCCAGGTTTATCACTTTCAGTATGCCAGTTCTGATATGGATCATCAATTGCAGGCTGTGAACGGAAGCGCATAGGCTCCACATCAAAATTGCCTTGTCTCCTGTCTTCATTGAACTGACTATTGTCAAGCACTTCGATGTTGATTTCAATGCCGGCCTTTTTAGCATTCTCTTTCAGAATATTTGCAATGGCTTTCCCTTCTTCCTGGGCTGTAATTTTTATACCAATGCTTAATTCCTGCAACTTCCCATCTATCATCTTATCCGGAATTCCATTGCCATTAGTATCCTTCCATCCCGCTTCTTTGATGAGCGCGATCGCCTTGTTGATATCCTGCTTTACGGGTTTAAGATCTTTGTCATAATATGGTTTGCTCGGATGAATGGGTCCTACTGATCTTTCTCCGAGCCCCTGGAGAAGATTATTCATGATGCCATCATAATCCAGGGTATATGCAAGCGCCTGGCGGATTTTCTTATCAGCCAATACAGGCTTGCGATTGTTGAGCAACAAATAATTCATCTGAAGTAATGCCGGGCTTGCAAATTGAAATTTGGATGACCATTCAGGATCATTTTTCATTTTTACAAAAGTGGCAGCACTGACATCACCCATCACATCTATTTCTTCAGACTTCAATGCAGCTTCAGCTGTAGCAGCATCCGTGATGATCCGGTATGTAATTTCGGTTGGATAAGCCTGGAGTAAAAGCGGTGCATTTGTAATCTTATCTCCCCAATAATTATTCTTTCGTTTCAACCGGATGAATTCACCTGTTGCCCAATTGTTGAATTCATATGGGCCTGCACCACTTACAACCTCTCGTCCAAAATGAGGGGATTCAAATGACGTGGCGAATTGTTTAAGCAATGTATCCTGCCCGGCACTCCATTTTTTATTGGGATCCTGCAATTCAGCCAATGTAATTTTACTCATGAAATTTTGCGGATCGTAGATATGTGCAGGATATAAATTGAAATTGGTCACGATTTCAAGCGCCAGGATATAAGAGCTATCAATGTAGGCAGATGCATGCTTTGGATCATTCGGGTCAGTTTCTACTTCAGTGATAAAGCTTAGGAATCCGCGTGTGGTGGATGCTGAAACATACGGATTGAAAATGGCTTTTAAAGTGAAGAGATAATCTTCAGCAGTCACAGGCTTTCCATCTGACCATGTAGCTTCAGGTCTGAAATGCAGCTGATAGCGTTGACCTCCTGCATGCTTTCCTTCTGTGACATTTTCTGCAGCAGGAATTTCTGTGATCAACAAGGGAGATAATTTTAATGACACGGGATCATACTCTGCGATAGGCAGTAATATGAGGCTGGTTATCTGGGTAGCATAAGAGCTTTTTGTAAATAATGGATTCAGCGATTCCGGTTCAATGGGTATCCTGATGTTGAGGGCAAGCGGAGCGGTAGAGTCAGTGCCTGTTTTGCAAGACGATATAAGAAATGCAAATAACACTCCTGTGAGGATGATATGCTGGGTTACTGTTCTGAACATTTGCCAAAGATAGTGACGGGGATGAGTTTTTGGTGGTATCTTAAACACTATGAAAAAACGTCTCCTCATAGCCGGTGGAAGTGGTTTGATTGGTTCTGCGTTAACATCAGAAGCCAATCGACGTGGATGGGAAACGACCATACTCAGCAGACATCCTGGAACGGGCAGAATGGTATGGGATATTGTAGAAGGCACAATTGATCTGAAGGATAAGGAGGTATATGATGCTGTCATCAACCTGGCCGGTGCTTCGGTAGCTGGTGGCAGGTGGACTGAAAAGAAGAAAAAAGAAATCTATGAAAGCCGCATAAATGCAAGTGGCACGCTTGAAAAATATCTTCGCAACGGACAGATCATCACATCGTTTTATCACGGCATGTCAGGTGTTGGTATTTATGGTGACAGGGGAAAAGAAATCATAACTGAAGAAACTCCTCTTTTGCCTGTTGAGGATTGGTTTATCAACATGACCCGGGATTGGGAGTCTTCTCATAAACGGATTGAAGCTTTAGGGATCAGGACTGTGATCATGCGAACCAGCATTGTCTTAAGCAAAGAGGGAGGTGCATTAAAAGAGATCATCAGCAAACCCGGATTTGCTGTATTGTCTTATTTTGGAAATGGAGAACAGGTTTGGTCCTGGATCCACATACACGATATCGTGCGCATGATATTTTTCTATATTGATCATCCCCAGTCAAAAGGAATTTACCTCGCTTCATCTCCTCATCCGGTGACAAATAAAGTTTTGACTAAAACCATCAATCAATATTTATCACCCAAAAGAATAGTAGCAGGAGTTCCTAAAATAGTGATGTCATTAATGCTGGGTGAAACACACAGGGTCCTTTTCGAAAGCTGTCATGCGTATCCGGAAAAAATATTGAAAGAAGGATTTCAATTTGAATTTCCTGAGATAGATGCAGCTGTTAGTAATCTCCTGAAGTAGCGATACATCCTCTGTTCGTGAATCGTGAATCGTCAGACGTGAGTTCAATTTGCGTTAATGCTTCGACTTGCAAAACTCAGCCATGTGCTACAGCCTTTAGACTTGCATTAGAACTAAAGAGAACAAAAAAAGAACATATCATCATTATCATCATATGTTTCTTTTTTGCTTCTTTTTTCTTTGTGAATTTCACATTAAAATTGTGGATAACTGAAGTTGAAACCG
>DASRXQ010000026.1:0-385240 GCA_035654115.1 Saprospiraceae bacterium | reverse complement strand
GACGTGAGACGTGAGACGTGAGACGTGAGACGTGAGACGTATATAAAAATGAAAAAAAGTTATACGTAGTTTGAAACTACGTATAACTTTTTTTCATTTTTGCAGTATAGAAACGAGACTTTAAATAAATTTTATTCCATTTTCTTTTGCATTAAGTAAATATCGTTGATTCTCTCTCAGAAGATTCAGAAAATCATCTTCTGCGATAAGCTGTCCGCCGAGGGTGCGCATGTGTGGAGTGTCCTGTTGACAATCTATCCATTCAAATCCAAGAGATTCCAAATGTTTTGCAAGAAAAATGAAGCCTGTTTTTGAGGCATTCGGTTTTTCAGAGAACATGCTTTCACCGAAAAATATTTTTCCGAGTGCAATGCCGTACAATCCACCGACGAGTTTTCCATCTGACATGACTTCGACGCTGTGGGCGTATCCGGTTCTGAATAAACCTGTATATGCTTCTATCATCTCCGGAAGGATCCATGTTCCCCCACTCTGTCCGGGTCGAGGGACAGCACTGCATCGATGGATTACATTTTCAAAATCCTTATCAATTGTAACCCTGAATTTTTTCTGATTGATAGCATTCCTTACAGAGTGCGAAATATGAATTTCAGAAGGCCGGACCATCAGGCGAGGAGTCAGCCACCACCAAAGAATGGGTTGATCAGAATGGAACCATGGAAAGATGCCCCAGCGATAAGCCAATAAAATTCTTTCCGGACTGAGTGAACCACCGACCGCGAGAAGACCATCAGGATCACGAAGTGTGGGATGCGGAAAAACTAATTCATCATCGAGGGAAAAGACCGGCATGCTTTGTCTGCTTAGATTATTACTCCTCTTTACTTAAGAATCGTCAAAAAGAAAAGAGTTGTCTGTAGTTTAAGACTTCAGACAACTCTTTTCTTTTAAGATGTTTAGAACGATCAGCGATTCACTTTTTCGTGCTCGATGATAGCATTAAGGCCACGATCTACAAGTGCTTCCCTGTAGGGCTTGAGGACTTCAAAAACACCAAGCTTGACACTTGCACGGCCTTTGGTATGGATGATGTAGGCGGATTGTTCTGCCTGTTCTGAAGTATGCTTCAGGAGATCCATGAAACATTCGATCACCCATTCAAATGTATTGTAATCATCATTGAGCACGACAAGTTCAGCCTGCTCTCCGCTGTTGATGATATCATCTACGAGTATGTCTTCTACTTCTTTGGTTTGATTGCTGATATTCATGAGAGGGGAATTTTAAGTAATAAAATCATATTTATACTAATTGTAACTGGCGGACCGTGTTTTGAACAGCAGTGAAATCGGGTAAGTTCCCTGCGGCTTCCAATACTTCGATGTAACGTATAAATCCTCCAGCATCTATCACAAAGGCAGCTCTTTTTCCTACTCCTTTCATGCCCAGAGAAAATTCTTCATAAATCACGTCATATGCCCTTATGGCTTCCTTGTTAAAATCAGACAAAAGTGTAAAGTTGAGCTCAAGCTCAGCTTTATATCGTTTCAGTGTTTGCGGTGAGTCGATCGAAATCCCAAGCACTACAGTATCCAGGTCATTATAGACAGAAATATCATCACGTGTGGAGCATAATTCTTTTGTGCATGTGCTGGTGAATGCCAAAGGAAAAAAAAGCAGCACCACATTTTTTCCCACGTAATCATGCAGGTGAGTCAATTCTTTATCTGATGAATAAAGGGAGAAATCAGGGGCTTTGTCTCCGATACGTAGGGACATTGTCAGTTATTTGGGTTTAATCAATTCAGGTTGTTCTCTAAATGTGTATACTTACGCAAAGATAACAAGAAATTGCTCCTGTGAGTTTAAGGCGGACATATATCGAATTACATATAGCTGTAGTGCTCCTTGCGCTGACAGCAATACTTGGCGATTTGATATCCTTATCTGCCAGTGTTTTAGTGTGGTGGAGGACGCTTATTGCCGGACTGGGCACAGGTTTATTCCTTTGGATGACAGGCAGGTTAAATATGGAACTGGTCCGTGGACATAAGAAAATGTATGCAGTGGGCGGAATGATTGCAGTGCATTGGATTTGCTTTTTCGGTTCCGTTAAACTGGCTAATGCATCCACCGCATTGATATGTTTTGCCACGATTTCTTTATTCACTGCATTTATTGAACCCTCGATCACAAAACGCAAAAGAGAAACCCATGAAATCATTTTCGGGTTGCTGGTTATACCGGGCATTGTGCTCATAGCAGGACAGGCTGAAGGCAAGGTATTACTTGGCATTATCCTGGGTTTGATTGCCTCACTATTGATCGCATTTATTGCAAGCCTGGAAAAAAAATGGATTACGGAAACTGATCCTGAGCACATGGTTTTCATGCAGATGGCAGGAGCATGGGTGGCGATGACCTTTTGGCTGACAGGTGAATATTTTATTACCGGTGTTGATCACTTTATTCCCGGAAGGACTGACTTAATCTATTTATTAATTCTTGGCCTCGTGTGCACTTGTGTTGCATGGGTGCTGGCTGCCCGTGCGATCCGGACCATTACCGCTTTCGACTCAATGATCGTAATCAATCTGGAACCAGTATATGGAATTTTACTTGCCCTTGTAATTCTAAATGATGGGAAAGAACTGAATACCGCATTTTATATTGGAGCTATCATTATACTTGCATCTGTATTCATTCATCCAATCTGGCAATCCCGTTATGCTCGCACCTGAAATCCAAAAATATATTGACGATAACAGCAATATCGAAGATGCTGTATTGAATGAGGTAGAAAGAAATACGCATCTCCACACCATTGCACCCCAGATGCTAAGTGGCAGCATGCAGGGCAAGTTACTGACTCTGATGACATCATTGATCAAGGCAAAAAATGTTTTGGAAATCGGTACGTTTACCGGGTATGGTACGATATGCCTCGCACGGGGATTAAATACGACGAATGGAAAAGTGGTTACGATTGATATTAATCCTGAATTTTCATTTTTAGTAACCAAACATCTGGAACTGGCAGGTGTGGATGACCGAGTGGAAACATTGATAGGTGATGCCCTGAAAATTATTCCTGAGAGAACAGAGACGTGGGATCTCGTTTATATAGATGCCCATAAGCAGGAGTACGTGGAATATTTTAATGCGATAATTGATCGTGTACGTTCCGGAGGATTGATATTGACCGATAATGTACTGTGGAGTGGAAAAGTGGTGAATGAACCTAATGATATAGATGCTAAGGTGATCATTAAGTACAATCAGATGCTGCGGGACGATAATCGTGTTGATGTAGTCATCTTACCGATCAGGGATGGGTTGAGTGTGGCAAGGAAAAAATAGCAGGGAGCAGGGAGCAGGGGAAACTAGCAATAGGCAATGAGCAATAAACAATAAACAAAAAGTCTGACATTCGAGTGTCTCTGACCTCGAACATGAATCACTTTGACATTCGAGTGTCTCTGACCTCGAATATGAATCACTCTTACGTTCGAGTGTCTCTGACCTCGAATATGAATGAGAAGACATTCTTTGCGTCTTTGCGAGAGATAATTTATGGAAAGAGCTGGGGCCAAAGAACAAAGAGAAAAGACTATAGCAAAATAACTTCGAATCAATTTTATTACTATGGGCTTGTTTGATAAATTGAAACCATTGACTGGCCCCTATAAGGATGAGTCCAGAAATCTCATTTACGAACTTTTGTTTTGCGATGACATTGAATTGTACAAAAAAAATACAACTCAAAAGGATATTGCTCCCTGGAATATTTTATTTGCAGACAAGCCAAATTCTGGTGAATTGCAAAAACTCATCATGGATGAGAACACAGAATCCAGGGTGAGACTTTTGGCTTATCTAAAATTGCGTTCGGCTGGTGTGGAGGTAGAAGCCAGACAACTCGAAGGAGTTATCGTTGAAGTCGCTTTGGATGATGGGCTGGATGTACTGGCCTCATTCAGGGATGGAACTGCACGCTATATCAATCATTCCGAAAAAATGATAATCTGGGAAACAACGGATCAAACATCCTCAACATTGACCACACAATTGTTCCGTGACAGTTCAAGTATTGTCCAGCGCATCGGTCCATGGGACAAACCCAGACTCCCCCACCCTCCCAAAGGCAAAGTGAGAATTTCTTTTTTAGTCTCTGATGGTATTTACTTCGGTGAAGGAGAGATCAATAGTTTTTTTTCTGAACCTCTTGCTGCACCGGCGTTGCAATCGGCTACAGCGTTAGTGCAATATTTGACAACCAGAAGTGAAGGCTGAGGCCATGGCTAATTAAAAAATTGAAACTTATGAATTCGCCCGTGAACTCCGTGATATTTCTCCATGCACTCCGTGTGAAATTCGCACAGAGAGCGCGAGAGTTATTCACGAAGAACAAGGAGAAATAAAGGATCAAGAATAAAGAGTAATGAATTAGTGCTATCTCAACCATGCGCAGGTTTGAGTGTTTGGATACTTATGAATCTTTCCACCGGCTATCCATATTCCCTAATTACAAACGGATTGCCTGCCAATTATCCCAAGCTTGACAAGTCTGTTGAAACGGACATTGTCATCATCGGCGGGGGTATATCAGGAGCGATATCGGCATTTTACCTGGCGGAGGCTGGCCAGAATTGCATACTTGTAGATGCCAGAACGATTGGCTTAGGGAGCACTTGTGCGAGTACATCCCTGTTGCAATACGAACTTGATACATCGCTATCGGATTTGACTAAACAAATCGGGTATGAGAAAGCAGCAAGAGCATATGTCATGTGCAGCGAATCCATTGATAAGATCAGCGAAATATCAGGAAAATTAAATTTTCCTTTTTTTGAGAAAAAATCAAGTCTTTATTTCGCAGCACATAAAAAACACGCGTCCAGCCTGAGGGAAGAATTTGAAATCCGCCATAAAGCCGGACTAGTTGTTGAATATTTAGAAGGAAAAGAAATACAACAGCAATTTGGTTTTGATGCACCCGCTGCCATACTATCCGAACAGGGAGCTACAACAGATGCATATATGTTTACACATGCTCTTCTTCAGTCGGGTTTGAAAAAAGGATTAACGGTTTATGACCGTACTCAAATCATAAAGATCGACTATCAGAAAAATGGTGTCAGATTAACAACACCCGGAAAGCATACGATCACAGCTCAGAAAATAATCAATGCTACCGGTTATGAAATCACAGAAATGATCCATAAAAAAATTGTAAAGCTGGGCTCTACCTATGTAATTGCTTCTGAACAAATTCAAACCCCAAAACCTGCATTGGAGGATAAAACCATATACTGGAACACAGCGGATCCATATTTATACATCCGTCTTACCAGGGACAACCGGATCCTTGTCGGAGGAAGAGATGAACCTTATACAAATGATGTCAGGCGTGATAAGCTGATAAAATCAAAGGCAACCCATCTAAAGAAAGATTTTACCACTTTATTTCCTGCCATTGAATTTAATACGGAACTAAGCTGGGCAGGAATATTCGGATCGACCAAAGATTCATTGCCTTATATCGGGACCTATGATAAAACACCACATACGTATTATGCACTTGGATTTGGAGGCAATGGGATCACATTCAGCATTATAGCAGCAGAGATCATTTGTGATATGCTTAGGGGGAAGAAGAATCCTGATGCGGGGTTGTATTCTTTTGAACGATGAAAAAAAGCCAGAATGGCGGAAAGGCAGAAGGGCAGAAAATGAGTTTAAAATTTTTCTACGTGAATTCTCATTTACCCCCAACGCCCTAAAAAAGGGGGAGTTGAAATATTATTTTTCTATGTGGCTTACTATGTGTCTATGTGGTTCAGTTTTTTTTATTTTTAAAATCGATTTGTATATCCCAAATGAATTCTGGCTGCGCCGAAATCAATTGGATTTCCACGTTGTGATCCTACAGCTGTTCGTAATCCAAAAATGCCGGCTTTTGTTTCCAGGTTGAGGCCGAAGCCAAATCCGAAAGGTCTGTCTTCATATGGAATATCGACATCTGCATTCCGGATCCATGCATAGTCAGTGAATAATGAAACATAACTGCCACCACCCATGATCAGGCGGTACTCAGCTGTGAAAATGGAGAAATATTGTGCGAGCACAGATTCTTCATCAAAGCCCCGCAACCTGGCGTATCCTCCAAGTCTGAATAACTCATTTACGAAAAGCTTGCTTCCACCTTTCAATGCACCTGCATCAACAGCCAACAGGATAGTGGATCTCAATCCCCATGGAATAAAATACCGGAAGTTACCTTCAAGGGATACTCTTGATGAATTTTCTCTCAGGCTATCATACAGCGTGCTGTAATCAAACGCAGGATCTATTTCTCCAAGATCTTCAATGAGACTGTTTGGAACAACATGCTTTTGACTGAATGTTGCATTCAATAAAACAGAATATCCCTTCCTGGGATTCAAATCGAAATCCAGCCTGTTCCGAAATAGTCCAAGGGTTACACCTTTTATTCGCAGATCCACATATTCAGGCAATCGCTTTGTACTGACAATCCTGTTTTTGTCAATGGAAATAATATTTGTAGCATGCTGAGTTATTCCAGCTCTTATGTATTGAGTTCTCCCGAAGGGTATAGAAATACCGGCTTTCCATTGAACCTCGCTGTACAACGTATCATTCTTCAATAAATTAAATTCACCTTCCACTCCAAATGGTAAATCCAACAGGTAAGGATAGCTTACACTCAGGTCAAGTTTCTGACTTCGTGGACGTAGCTTTTCGAGATTGAGATACATGCGTTCGCCATGGAAGAGCTGGTTGATAAGATCGAGCTTGACATATCCGTTTAGCGTGATTGCTTTGTCAGCGATGGCTGAAGGTTGCAGTCCAAGGAGAAAATCAAATGAACTTGCGTTTCGATTATTGAGATAAACTCTGATCGTGGCTTTCCCATCGACCAGGATTAATACAGGTGGTGCTGTTTGTTGTACAAAACGAAGGTTGTTGATCTGTTGCTGAAGATTTGCCAGAGCTTCCGGTGTTACTGGTTGTCCACGTTTTAAGTCAATGGTTTTTTCAAGGTATTGGTCAGACAGTTTAGCTGTTCCTTCTACTTCGATGGTGTCGAGGGTGATTTTCAAACCCGGATTAAATAAAATTTGTGCCTGTAAAGAATCATTTTGGAGTCCCTGGATTTCAAGACGATAATCTGCAAAAAGATATCCTTCGGATTGAGCGTTTTTGAGAATACGGGAGACGTTGGATTTCCATGCCTGATAATCGACGATCTGTCCTGAAACATCCAGCTCTTGTACCCATTTTGGAGGTAGAAATTCAATGCCTCTGAAAGAAATTTTTGCCCAGCGTATTAGCCTGTCCGGATCAATGACTGCATAAATAGTATCTCCTTCGAATTTCCATTCTTTTAGATCAGCCAAAAGGAAACCTTCGTTGTGAAGGGTATGGAATAAATTATTCCTGGCCAGTATCCATGAGATTGAATCCTGGGAAGGAGGCTGGCTGTGGTACCATTGCGTGATGATTTTATTTTCGGGTGAAGAGAGATGAAGAGTATAAAGCTGACTATTGGCAGGACAGAACTGACAAAGAATAATTAAGAAAAGAAAGTGCTTTAGCATTTATACTCAAATGTAATGACTGAAAATGGAAGGTGTCAGCGTTTAACCCCCTACCCTCTAATGCTTCGACCTGCTGACACTCAACCTTGTGCTACAGTTCAGCAACCAGGGGAATGAATTTTTACAATTCTCCTTTTAAGAGAAGGAAGCATATGAATATGAATGTCATAGAAGCTTACCAATTAAGAGTTTACTTTTGTTACTATGGCCGGTATTTATATTCATATTCCTTTTTGTAAAAAAGCATGTCATTATTGTGATTTTCATTTTTCTACTTCTTTTCAGAAAAAAGATGAGATGATCAGCGCCCTTATAAAGGAAATTCATCTCCGGGCCGATTATCTGGAAGGACAGGAAATTGAAACGATTTATTTTGGTGGTGGAACTCCTTCGGCTGTTCCTGCTTCCGATATCAAAAAGATCCTAGATGCGGTCAAAGAAAAATTTCAGGTAGTACCAAATGTTGAGATCACGCTGGAAGCCAATCCTGATGATATCCGAAGTGAATCCGCAGAAGCATGGAAGTCCATTGGAATCAACAGGTTAAGCATAGGGATACAAGCTTTCCAGGAAGATTTGTTAAAAGCATGGAACAGAAGTCATACATCGCAGCAGGCGAAGACCGCCATTGAATTATCACAGCAGGCAGGATTTCAAAACATAACTGTTGATCTGATTTATGGCGGACCCGGATTGAGTGATGAAGACTGGAGATACAACATCAATATACTGATAGAAAGTGGGATTCCGCATATTTCATGTTATGCTTTGACAGTAGAAAAAGGTACTGCACTAGCGCACCAGATAGAAAAAGGAAGAGTGATGGCACCGGATGACGAACAAAGCAACCGGCAATATGCGATTTTACAAACTATACTAAAGCGAAATGGTTTTACACAATATGAAGTGAGTAATTTTTCAAAACCCGGAATGGAATCAAGACATAACAGGAATTATTGGTCAGGTGCACATTACCTTGGAATAGGGCCTGCTGCACATAGTTTTAATGGAGTATCACGTCAATGGAATATTTCAAATAATATTAAGTATATAAATGCTCTTCAAGAAAATGTTATTCCATTTGAAAAAGAAACGTTGACTAATGCACAACGATACAATGAAGTTGTGATGATTGGACTACGTACATCTCATGGCATCGAGGCTGTAAGAATTAAAGAGCTTGGAGATGAGTTTGTTCATTATCTGCAGAATGTTGTTGCAAGATATGCAGACCGGTTTTATAAAAATGAATCAGGCAACTGGGTGCTCAGGCCGGAGTATTATTTTTTTTCGGATGGGATTGCGGCGGATTTATTCTATTCTTCCCCAACCCATTAATCCCCTGAAGGGGACTTTTAAAATTACTTAGTAGCTGATAAAGTCTCAATATGGTAAAGACGGTTGCTAAAGTGCTTAGGATCAATTATTTAGTATTTTTACTAAATACATTTCGTATTTGCCTTAAATACATTTCGTATTCTCCTTAAATACATTTCGTATTCTCCTTAAATACGCTCCATCAATGGACAAAAGAATTATCTCCTACTCAATATTCCCAGCAAACTGATCGCTGCTTCTGCAATGACAGTTCCGGGACCAAAAATCGCCGTAACACCTTGTTGCTTTAGCAAAGCATGATCCGGTTCAGGGATAATACCACCGACAACTACTAAAATATCTTCGCGGCCAAGATCCTTCAGTACTTTTAAAGTTTCAGGTACAAGCACTTTATGACCGGCGGCGAGTGAAGAAATACCGAGGATATGAACATCATTTTCAGTGGCCTGGTTAGCAGCTTCCTGTGGTGTCTGGAATAATGGACCGATATCTACATCCCAACCCAAATCTGCAAAGCTGGTAGCGATCACTTTGTAACCCCGGTCATGTCCGTCCTGGCCCAGCTTCGCAACCATGATCCGCGGTCGCCGGCCTGCCTGGAGAGCAAATGAATCAGCAGCAGCCCGTGCATGTTGAAATGCCTCGTTCATCTTAAGTTCTTTTGCATACACACCTGAAATTAAAGTTGGAGATGCAATATACCGACCAAAAACTTTTTCCATGGCATCACTGATCTCGCCTAAGGTAGCACGATGTCTTGCGGCAACTACTGCAGCAGCAAGAAGATTTCCATTTCCTGTCCTTGCAACTTCGGTCAGATCAGTAAGCGAATCATCGACAAGCTTTTGATCACGTGTCCGTTTCACTTTTTTAAGCCTCGCCCATTGAGATTTAGTGACATTGGAATTGTCCACCTCAAGCAATGTCAATGATGATTGTTCTTCAGGAACAAAAATATTTACACCAATTATTTTTTCTTTATCAGAATCAATCCTGGCTTGTCGACGTGCAGCGGCTTCTTCAATCCGCATTTTCGGAATGTTTGTTTCCATTGCTTTTGCCATTCCTCCGAGACCTTCTATTTCCATGATGTGCTTCCATGCATTGTGAATGAGGTCATCTGTCAATGCTTCGACATATTCAGATCCGCCGTATGGATCGATCATTTTTGTAATACCCGATTCAGTCTGAAGAAATAATTGTGTATCTCTTGCAATGGCTGCAGTGTGATCAGTGGGCAGAGCAAGTGCTTCATCCATTGCATTTGTGTGCAAGGATTGTGTGCCACCGATAACTGCTGACATTGCTTCGATAGTCGTTCTTGCGATATTGTTATATGGATCCTGCGCAGTGAGACTCCATCCACTGGTCTGACAATGTGTGCGCAAAGCCATTGATTTAGGATCTTTCGGGTTAAAGCGTTTGATAATTTCAGCCCAGATCACTCTTGCTGCACGCATCTTGGCTACCTCGGTAAGATGATTCATACCTATTCCCCAGAAGAACGAAAGCCTGGGAGCAAAATCATCAATATCAAGTCCGGCAGCGATACCTGTGCGTACATATTCCCATCCGTCTGCAAGTGTGTATGCAAGTTCGAGTTCAGCAGTTGCTCCTGCTTCATGCATGTGATATCCGGATATGCTGATCGAATTAAATTTCGGCATATGCTGACCGAGATAGGAAAAAATATCACCTACTATCCTCATGGATGGCCTGGGAGGATAGATGTATGTATTCCGCACCATAAATTCTTTCAGGATATCATTTTGTATTGTGCCTGTCAGATCTGAAAGTGAAACGCCTTGTTCTTCTGCAGTCACAATAAAAAAAGCCATAACAGGAATGACTGCACCATTCATGGTCATCGAAACAGACATTTTATCAAGCGGGATCTGATCGAACAGGATCTTCATGTCTTCTACGGTATCAATGGCTACACCTGCTTTGCCTACATCTCCGATGACACGGGGATGATCAGAATCATAGCCTCTATGTGTGGGCAGATCGAATGCTACTGAGAGCCCTCTCTGACCGGCGGCGAGATTTCTGCGATAAAAAGCATTGCTGTCTTCAGCCGTTGAATATCCTGCGTATTGCCTTATCGTCCATGGGCGAACCAGGTACATTGTTGAATACGGTCCTCTTAAATAAGGCGCGATACCGGAAACATAGCCTTTCAATGGTGATTTTGGATCTTTTTCAGGGATAGAGGCCCAATTCCAGGTAAGATCATTCGTTTCCGGTGGCTTAAGCATGCGTAATAATAAGGAGATTCAGATTCCCCTAACCCCTAAATCCCCTAAGGGGACCTTTTTCCAATTCATAAATGAAGCTGGTTTATTTGTCTCCTTATTTAAAAATGACATTTACCAAGATGAAAAGGGTCTCCCTTAGGGGATTTAGGGGTAAGTGGAGTTCATTTTCGTAATTTTACCCCTCATTTAACAGAAACTTCGACTTTGGTTATATACGAAAAACACATTCTGGCCAATGGCTTGTGTGTGCTCATTCACCAGGATAAAAACACCCCCCTGTCTACCGTCAATGTGTTGTACAAGGTAGGATCGCGGGATGAATCTCCGGAAAAGACTGGTTTTGCACATTTGTTCGAGCACCTGATGTTTGGTGGATCAGAGCATGCTGTCTCGTTTGATGATCCGATCCAGTTGGCGGGAGGCGATTGCAATGCATTTACAAATTCAGATATCACGAATTTCTATAGCACGCTTCCTGAAATTAATGTGGATACTGCATTATGGCTTGAAGCTGACAGGATGCAATATCTCAACATCAATCAGAAATCGCTGAGCACACAACAGCAAGTGGTGACTGAGGAATACAAAGAGACATGTATCAACCAGCCATATGGAATGGTTTGGCACATGTTGTCTGATCTGTGTTATAAAGTTCATCCTTATCGATGGCCGACAATAGGAAAAACCATTGAGCATGTCACAAATGCACGATTGGAAGATGTAACATTCTTTTATAATAATTTTTATGGCCCTAACAATGCGATCATTTCAATTGCAGGCCCAACTGATCCGCAAGTAATGCTGGAAATGGTAAAACTTAGGTTTGAAGATATTCCTGCAAGACCAATAGTTAGAATACCCAGGGCTGAAGAGCCAGGTCAGTTGAATCCAAGATTTTTAGAGGACCAGGGAAAATATCCTTCATCAGTTCTTTATCTCGCATGGCAAATGGATGGACGCAGTGGTCCTGATTACTATGCTTATGATTTAGTAAGTGATGTGATGAGCCTGGGCCGTTCAGCTATTTTTTATCAACGAATGGTAAAAGTGTTGAAAGTTTGCGCTCATATGGATGCTTATATTACCGGCACAGAGGAGAAGGGATTGTTCATCATGGAACTGCGGCCAGCAAAGGATATTACGATGGAAGTAATGGAAGCTGCGCTTTGGGAAGAATTAGCAGTTTTGCAGCAGAATGCTATTCCACTTTCTATTCTTGAAAAGCTAAAAAATAAAAATGAGAGCACAATATGCTTTTCAAATGTGAGTGCTTCGCATAAGGCTACCAATTTAGCATACTATGAATCTCTTGGTGATGCTAACCTGATCAATACGGAGGCAGATCGTATTGGTGAAGTAACTATTGATGATGTATTGCGTGTTGTAAATCATCTTCGGAAAGATAATGTGAATACATTGAGGCTGATAGGAAATGGGACTGAAATCATTGTTCCGGCTGAAGGGCATGACGATGATGAAGATGATGATGATGAATAAAAATTGTAATCAATCATTATTAATTTTCAACTTTTGATCCACTTCATTTTTTAATTTTCTATAAACGCTTAACCAAATAAAAAGGACTGAGCTGAAAAAACTTGCAACGGAAAAATGTAGATCCCTGTGCTCTGAACCCAGCCATTCATAAAAATTAAAATTTCTGTTATCATACCTGTACACATGCCAAAATTGGCCTCCAAACAGTAAAAAGCCATATAAAAAATAAATGGGTACCATAATAATTATTAATTGATACCATCTTGCTTTCCATCTTCGAACAATCAATTTTAACACCATAAAAACCAGGAAATAAAAGGGGATAAAAAATATAGGAAACCCATAATACATCGGCATGAGGAGTTGATCAAATGAATAACTAAATAAGTTGTATTCTTTTATAAACTCATGTGAACAAGTCATACATATGAAATTTATCATTTTTCCAATAATAAATCCAAATATCAGGATTGATATTGCAGATAATAAAACATAAAATATAATTCTTGTTATTTTTTTTAAAAAGATGATTGCTCTCACATTTGTAATCTTATTAATATTTTAATTGTATGGCATCCACCACATTCAATGGATTTGCAATTTTAAAATTGGCCTGGAACGATATCCGGTCAAACCATCTGTCCCGGGTTATATAGGTTATACTTTCACGGATATCGCGGCTTTCGATGATGGGTACATAAATTTCAAAAATATCTTTCATCAAAACGAGTGAAATCCCTCCACTGTAACTTAAAGTAACTTTATCTGTAATAGCACTTGGTGCAAGAGCAGCATCCATGTACAGATGAATTAAAGTTACAGGCAAAGCTGTGCTGACACCACCGGCTATCATCCACTGATCATTATTGCCAAGAAAAGCAAGTGTCTTAAGCCCTGCATCTTTCATAAAAATCTGTCTTGCATATATTCCGTCATTCGCATTCCTTCCACTTAGCCATTCGTCAAACATGTAATCCTGTGAGAAAATGCCGGTAGAGGAAATACCATTGATCGAAAAAGCCACATTGGCATCAGGGTTTGTATAAACAGGCAACCAACCGCCGAAACCATGAATCCATATTCCATGGTTTTTATCTTTCCCAACAAAATGTTGTTTGTAATTGACATTTAGTCTCACAAAACCCTTTCCAGCCTGCACATTTGCAATCGCTTTAAAAGGTTTAATTGCAATATCAGAGCTCATTTGATATGCTACTTCATGCACACCGTAATGTCTTTGATTCGTTTCATAAATTTTATTGCCAAAATTTATTCCTCTTCCATAGTGTTGCGTGATATCTACATACCTGTATTTGATCCAACGTGTGAGATGGTGTTCATCAGGTGAAGATTTCAGCTCCAAACCAACCGAAGGAGAAAACCGTATAAAGTGATCCCTGAAAACATAATGCGTATCCAGGTTGTAGCCAAAAGAGCTTGCAGACAAAGAGATCAATAGCTTTTCAAATATAGTGCTCTCCATATCTTTAATAAATCTGCCCTCCCCATAATACCTGATCTTTTTACTATCAAATCCATACATCGGCATCACAAACCATTTGAACCTGTTCTGCGGAAATAATCCTGAAGTCAGAGCAAGGCCTGCCATAAATCCATCAGCTATATTTTCGCCTACCACTGGAGTTACATTAATCGCAGGTTTTTCGTAGCTACCAATTTTAGGAAAAAGAGTAATCGATGGAATAAAATTTCGGGGTTTACTATTTCCGGTCCATTTTTTATTGACCGCCATCAGGCCATCATACAACCTTACTTCATCAACATCTTTGTCGAGATGAATCACTTTCTCACCAGCAAATCCGTCGATCCAGTTTTGTGTGACTTTTTCACCATCCTGGTATCCACTGAGCAATACGGGAATAGAAACCGGGCCATGATTTTCAATGGTTACATTATTCAATTTTGCATCAAAATCATTTATCCGGTAATCTACCTCATGACCATGTTGCAACCAGCTTTCAAAAAACCAGGTGAGGTCACATTCACATACTTTTTCAAAGGAAGCTTTTACATCTGCAGGAGCAACATGTGAAAACTTCCGGTCCTGGAAATATTGCCTGAACATTTGTTTCATCTTCACAGGCCCTACCATAGACATCATCATATCTAATCCTTCCTTGGGTAACAGGTATGCGCTGAAGAGATATTGATTTTCTTTCTGATGGTTAGGTGGTGCATCAGATGGCTGTAATTCGTGACTAAATCTCAATGAATGCTGAACGGCATCATAATCGGGCATCGATTGATCATTCTTAAGCCAATCCGGAAATTGGGATTCCTCAGGATCTTTATAATATGCCTGCATATATTGATCCTCCAGGAATGTATTAAATCCTTCATCGAGCCAGGGATTGGTTCGTTCATTATTCGCAACTATTCCGTACAACCATGTATGCCCGATTTCATGTGCTATCACCCTATCCAGGAATTTCGCATCAGGAGTGTATGCTATTTGCGCGACCATCGGATATTCCATGAATCCACCTCTGCTATATGGCGCATGCACCACACTCATCTGGGGATAAGGATATGGCCCAAGCCAATCACTATAAAACTTCAATGCACGTTCACCATATAAAACTGCAGATTTCCAATTCGCATTAAGCCAGGCATCTGTGTAAATATTCAATTCGACCGGTTCATTTAATCCAACATCCACTTTAAGGGTTTCGTGGCGAAAAGTCGGACTTGCAAAAAAAGCAAAGTCAAGCACATTGGTTGCTTTGAAATTCCATTGAATGAGATCTTTTACTTGTTGAGAAGATTGGAGCACTCCTGTCGCAGCAACTTTATAGCGTTGTGGAACTGTGACCGAAACTTCATAATCTGCAAAATCATTATAGTACTCACCCTGGTCGAGATAAGGCATCATATGCCAGCCCTCATCATCATACACTGCAATATGAGGATACCATTGTGTGAGCTGGTATGCGTCGCCTGTTCTTCCTAATCTGGAAAATGATTTCGGAATAATCAGGGTGTAAGGAGATGAAAGATGAATGGTGGCGTGCGGATATAGAGGTGTATTCAATTGAATCCAGGCCATATCAATATTATTTTCATCGAAGGTTAATCTTAGTGGCACACCAGATGAAGTAAATGCCAGATCATACAGGCCACCGAGTTCTTCATCACGAGCACGCAGGAGTTGAAAGTTTCCATGTTCAGCTAATTGTTTTGCGAGAGCGGTATTTCGCGTACTGTAGGCATTAGGCCAAAGATGAATTCCCAATTTATCCAATGGTGAATCAGAGCGGTTGGTCCATGTGATATCAATGATACCTCGCATGGTATCTGTTCCGAAAGTGTCAATCGTTGCAGTGATTTTGTAGATGGGGCGCTGGGCATGGATGTGGGAATTCAGTCCAGGACAGAGGATTGATATGGTAAGGATAATGAATCGGAACACAGGCTTCACCGATGAAAATCCAGGAATAATCTTCTGTTGCGACATTTTCCAAAGGTAAGTTTAATGGGATCATGGAAAGAAGTAGCTCCTGAATCATGCAAAATGCATCCCAAACTGTGCATTAGGCGACATCAAAAACCTTCATAAGCACTATGATTATCAACCTGATACGACCTCGTGGCACGAGTACTGGTGGCACGAGTACTCGTGCCACGAGGTCAAATCTGTCGGCGTACGTGGATTTTTTACCATATTGTAATCCGATGCAATGCAATGATTAACACAATTCTTCCCATACTACGCGAGGCAAGTGATGCCATCCTGGAAATTTATTCTGATGAAGACCGCTTTCAGACTGAAGTAAAGCCGGATCATAGCCCTTTGACTGCGGCTGACAGACGTTCGAATGAAATCATCATACAACGTCTAAATGAATTGTATCCCGGAATTCCTGTGATCTCAGAAGAGAGTAAGCAAATCGCTTACGCTATGAGATCGGGGTATGAGAAATATTTTCTTGTAGATCCGTTGGATGGGACTAAGGAGTTTATCAAACGCAATGGAGAATTCACCATTAACATTGCATACATGGAAGGATATCATCCGGTGGGGGGATTTGTTTTTGTGCCTGTTACGGGTTTAGCTTACATGGCTGTGAAGCAAGAAGGGGCTTTTCGAATAAATGGTGAAGGTGAGATATCAGAACTCCGAAGTAAACCTTTTCATCTGATGGATAAAGGAATCTCGGTGGTTGCTTCCAGAAGTCATCGTGATCCGCTGACTGAAAACATTATTGCATCACTTAATCAACCTGAAATAGTATCCGTTGGAAGTTCGCTTAAATTTTTATTAATTGCTGATGGGGTTGCGCATTTTTATCCTCGATTTGCTCCTACTATGGAATGGGATACAGCTGCTGCGCAATGTGTGCTTGAAGAGGCAGGTGGTAGTGTGATTCATGCAGAAAGATTAACACCATTGTTGTACAATAAACCTGAGCTTTTGAATTCGCATTTTATAGCGATGGGGGCTTTGCTGGATCCGGAAAGTTTGAAAGACATGATAGAAGGGATATGATTCAGATTTCCCTATAATCACTTATCTCTTAGTGGACGATTACAATTTTCTTAACAGCTCTAGTATTTTCTCCATAGACGTTTAAAAAATACATGCCCTCGGGTAAGTTGCTAACATCCATTTTCAGTTCTTGGAAAGTATTCCAGTTAGCATTGTGGATAACAACTCCCATGGGGCTAAGTAGAGAAACTTGCAATTTTCTTGCTTTCTGAAAAGCTGGATCAATTTGAATAATTACAATATCGTGTGTGGGATTTGGTGAAACCGAAATAATCGATTGTGGTATTTCTGGAGCCTCCTGTACAGCTGAAAGGAGCTCGCAATCGAGAGAATCACCTTCACAAAAATATTGAAATACCACTGAAGGCCCCTTTCTTCCATAATTAATCAGTCCATGTATCTCATATCCAAATCCTTCTAATAAGCGACCTACATCGTAGAATAGATCTTCACCATTGGAGAAAACACCTTGTGTATAAAAAGCTCTGGTCGCCAGTCCCCAAAAAACAAATGATCGAATGGAATCTACTCGTGGCACAAATGGCACCCATGGCTCATACAAATTTTCTAGTACACAATCATTTAAGGTATCCCCTTCCAGCAAGGAAAAATCATAAAACAAATGCTCCACTGGCTGGCACATAGAAATAGTATCACTATATGGCAGCAAATAGACTTTTCGTGCATTTGTGTCTTCTCTCATCAATGCATACAGATAGGTGTTCAGTATTTCTTTTGGGTCTTGAATAGCAGTTGAGCCTGCATTTTTCCTTAAAGTGCGCTGATAAATTTTCTTGTAAGAATTGCCTTGGATTATAGTATCGCCTTGCATTGACAATGCAAAAGCCAACACAATATGTACTGGGGGCTCTTCGCCTGGCGCCATTCGTGTATAAATCCAGTTTCGACCATCTTTTAAAAGTTTAAAATAAGATTGTCCAAATAAATTTGAAAAGAACGAAATAAAACAAAAGATCAATATAAAATGTATAGCTCTCATAAGTCCTTGATTAGATATTATCCATTAATGGGCAACTATGAATTTTTCTGTTTTAATAATTTGGTTACTGCTGATTAGTTGAAGGAAATAAGTGCCCTGAGCCAAGTTTCCAACAGAATATATGTTTGTAGTATTGTTCGTCAAGTGGTTCGAACGAAAGACCACCTGTCCTTGAATGTCTGATATCGAGTATGATAATTCTTTCAATACTGGAGAAAATGAACAGTAGAAACTTAAGAAATCATTGGCCGGATTTGGATATAATATCAAATTAATTTCTTCCGAGTCAACGTCTTCTGTGTGTACCAATTGACAACCCGGAATAAGGCAACCATACTGGTCAACTTTAAGCAGCCAGGCTTTTTGTCCCACGTCGCCGGCAGTTATATCACGATATTCACCGACCATTATCAAGTTCCCTTCCAAATCCTCTTTTATGTCTTTTAGTTCATAGACAATATTCATTCCTTCAAAATTATAACTACGCATCCACAGGCTATCTCCGTTTTCTGCCACTTTTGCTATCCAACCATGCCAAAAAGGGCCAAATGTAAGATTCTGACCTACTGAAACATACCCATTTTGGTTTCGTAGCGCTATCATATTCCAAAGATGTTGATCACCATCCTGAATAGCATCAGCTGATGGCCTGAAAAATGTTCTCCAAAGGATGTTTTTATTAGCGTCCATTTTAACTATACACCAGTCCCAGACAAAATACTCACTGGAAGAATTAATTGGAATCGCCTTCCCTTTCGCAGTTCCAAAAACGATCTCCTGGTTTTCATTGACGACTACTCCTCCTAACGTCCCAAACCAATCTTCATTTACCGGACTCAAATAGTCCCACTCTTTATTACCAAGGCTGTCTATTTTGGTGAGCACTACTTGCATAATAATATTCTTCGCTTTTACATTTTGATCACTCCCAAGTCCACCAATTATGAAGCCGCCATCTGTGGAGGTGGTGATCCGGTTCAGGGTAATTACATTTACATTACTGGCAGCTGGCTTGCTAAATTGTGGATTCCCGTCCTTGTCAAGTTTAACTACCCACAGCTCTGAATAACCCCCTTCGTGCGCTACCTCTACACAAACCATGGATTGATCATTCCCATAGCTCACCATATCGTAGGGTATTTCCTGGATCGAATCCGGAGCTGCATGAAAATCTGAAAGTGTTAAGACGTTCCCTTCAGAATCATACTTAACAAAAAACAGCGTATTAGTATCCTGTGCATAGTTATAGCCGTGAGTAACCAAGTTTCCATCCCTATCCAGTCTTAGACTTTGAAACCATGTTTCATACCTGTTAACTGAATCCGTAAGACCTTTAATGATTAATGGATTACCGTCTAGATCGGTCTTCACGAAAAGTGCACCTGCATTGTACGGCCAAACACTGTCTGCAACTATTCCGGTTATATAATAACAACTGTCTGTGACAACAATACTGTTGAAAATAGAAGTCTTAAAGGGTAAAAAACTAAAAGTCCTATTAATCGTATTTCCCTGGGCCTGAATATCCTTGCTTAACATACAGCACAGCATAGCGCATATTATCATTGTTACTTTCATCGCGTCAATTAATTTTAAAAAGGATGCTTTACAGATCTTGTTAGAGAAGGAAAGCTTCTATTTAGTCCTTATAATTTTGGTTGTCCAAATTCCTTTAAGAATATTGGAATATACAGCCTTTACTTTCAAGATTATAGTCGGAAATATTGTTATGGTTGGTATTGGTCAGAACTTGTTCACTGAAGGTTTCTTCCAGGATATTTCATATTATATTTTTTTGGCATATGTTTTGCATGTAGAGGTTGAACGCTTACTCACAAATCAACCTATGAAGTGGTATACCTACATGACCCTCTCCTGTCTATTTCTGTTCGCTGCAAGCGCGTGTGCGCCGACGTATTATAATCCGATTGTGGTAAGGCCGGCTTCCTGTTCAAGGGAGATGCAGTTTGCCGAGAGCCCTGATCTGAGTTATATCCTGGCATTTGCCGATAAGATGGAAAAACCCGTATTCCTTGATTTCTATGCTCCATGGATCCCAACCTGCAAGCGCATGGATGAATCCGTGTTTACACAAGGATCTCTGGCCGCCTATTTCAATCAAAATTTTGTCAACTACAAAATCAATGCAGGTGGTGCTTCTCCTGGTCCTGAGCTGACTGATATGTATGGTGTGACCTCTTTTCCGACTTTCATTTTTGTGGATGGAAAAGGAAAGGTGATGTTAAGACATGAAGGTTATGTGACTGCGGATAAACTTTTGGAGATGGGGCAGTTTTTGCATCATTCGGGTGATGAGGATGTGTGGAGTATGGGGACAAAATAAAATCGGTAATCGGTAATCAGTAATCGGTAATCAGTAATCAGTAATCAGTAATCGGTAAACAGTAATCAGTAATCAGTAGTCAGTAATCGGTAAACAGTAATCAGTAATCAGTAATCAGTAATCGGTAAACAGTAATCAGTATTCAGTAATCGGTAAACAGTAATCAGTAATCAGTAATCGGTAATCAGTAATCGGTAATCAGTAATCAGTAATCAGTAATCAGTAATCGGTAAACAGTAATCAGTAATCAGTAATCGGTAATAAGTAATCGCTAATCAGTAATCAGTGTCTTAGTATTCAGTAAAAAGTAAACGGTAACAAGTAACTGATTACCGATTACCTGTTACCGTTTACTTTTTATTTTTTACTGATTACTTGTTCCATCAACCGGTACTTCCCCAAATACAATCTTCTTCGCAGCAGCCTGGCCGATCACTTTTATAATTTCTTCCTGCGAAGCTGCCTTTAGTTTTTTCACCGACCCAAAATGTTTTAATAATTTTTCTGCTGTCTTCTCCCCTATTCCTTTTATGGATGTAAGTTCCGTGCTTGCAAAATTTTTACTCCGCGTATTGCGGTGAAATGTAATGGCGAATCTATGTGCTTCATTCCGGATCTGCTGGATTAGCCGGAGTGACTCAGATTTTTTATCTATATAGAGTGGTATTGAATCACCCGGGAAATATATTTCTTCAAGCTTTTTAGCAATTCCTATCACTGTCATCTTATCGCGGATCCCTAATAAGGATATTGCTTCAATTGCTGCACTCAGTTGACCTTTACCCCCATCAATCACTACTAAATCAGGCAATTTTAGATTTTCATCCAGCATCCGTTTATAGCGCCTCTCAACGATCTCACGCATCGACGCGAAATCATCCGGACCTTCCACCGTTTTAATGTGAAAATGCCTGTAATCCCTTTTTGCAGGCCTGGCATTTCTAAATACAACACATGAAGCCACAGGGCTTGTACCCTGGAAATTACTATTGTCAAAACACTCAATGTGCATGGGAACTTCTTTCATCCGCAAGTCCTGTTGCAACTTTCCTAATATGCGTTCTGCAGGAGTTTGTTTGATGTTATTCATTTTCTCCTTTTGTTTTTGCAGGAGAAAATATTTAACATTCTTAAGGGACAGGTCAAGCAATTCTCTTTTCTCACCGCGTTGAGGAACCGTTTGAATGATCCCCTGCTCCACGAGCGTCACCTTCATCGGAACTATGATCTCCTCCGTGATGCTATTAAATTTTTCACGCAATCGATCGATCGCAAATGCTAATAATTGTCCTTCATCCTCATCAAGATTCTTCTGAAGCTCCTGTGTATAACCATTGATGATGGCACCCTGAACCACTTTGAGATAATTGACATACGCATATGTTTCATCTGTAGCGATGCTGAAGACATCCAGGTCTCTTTCCATATGACTCACTACGGTAGAACGAGCCTGGTAATCTTCGAAGAGGTTTAGTTTTTCCTTTATCAGTTGCGCTTTCTCAAACTCCATCTCTATGGCATATTGATCCATTTGAGATTTGAGATGATTTAAGACCTCCCTGAAATGTCCTTTCAGCATATTCCGGATTTGTTCAATGCGGACATTATATGATTCTTCAGTTTCAAGACCTTCGCAAGGGCCGAGACAATTCTTGATATGGAATTCAAGACAAACTTTATACTTGCCGGCTGCAATAGGTTGCGGACTGAGATTTAATGCACAGGTACGTAAAGGGAAAAGCTTTTTCACAATCTCAAGAATCTCCTTGACCCTTGCTTTTGAAGTATATGGACCGAAATAGGTGGAGCCATCCCGGATCACTTTCCTGGTGAGAAAGACGCGGGGAAAACGTTCATTTTTAATACAAATGAACGTATACGACTTATCATCCTTAAGCAACACATTATATCTCGGTTGTATTTGCTTGATAAGTGTATTTTCCAAAAGAAGAGCATCCTGTTCACTCTCGACAATGGTATACTCAAAGTGATGAGCATGTTTGACCATTGTCATCGTTTTGAAATACTGGTGCTTTTTCTCCCCGAAATAGGATGAAAGACGGCTTCGCAGGTTTTTGGCTTTGCCTACATAAATGACCTTTCCTTCCGGGTTCAGGAACCGGTAAACGCCCGGCTGCCTGGGCAAAGAGCCCGAAATTTCTTTAAAGTCATCATCGGTCATATATCGGTGTCTTCGTCTGCGATCATTCCTTTCAGTAGAAATTCAGCAGCAGCAGGGTTTGTGGCTAAGGGAATATTATGCACATCACACATTCTCATAAGCATCTGAACGTCAGGCTCATGTGGATGCCTGTACAAGGGGTCCCGGAAGAAAAATACGAAGTCGAGCTCTCCGGTGGCTACTTTGGCTGCAATCTGGGCATCACCTCCTACCGGTCCGGACAAGAACTTGGTGACTTTAAACCCTGCTTTTTCCAGGAAAACACCGGTGGTGGACGTGGCAAAAAGCTCGGCTGTTTTGAAAAGCTCTTTATTTTTTAAAACGAAAGAAACCATATCTGCTTTCTTTCCATCATGGGCAATCATAGCTATCCTTATCATAGGTTCAATTCTTTCTATTTTGCAGTACAAATTTCATTAAAATTCAATACAGTTTATTTTACGGTATATATACATCGGAAATTATGCGAATCCTGCTCAATGTATTCTTTTCTTTCGCTTTTATCAGTCTCCTGAGTGCTCAGGATCCGGGCCACAGAACTCTTGATCATAGTGATTTCCTGATCTGGAACACTATCCAGGATATCCAGCTTTCAGTTGATGGCAGTCTGACAACGTATCGGCTTGTTCCCGGTGAAGGGGATCCGGATCTTTTCATTTACGATGATACGGACAAAACAACAGAGAAAGTAGACCGGGCAAGCAAATCAAACATCGACTATGATGGAATGTTTATTTATGGAACTATAACACCTAACCGCGATAGCCTCAGGAACCTTGAACGTAAAAAGATCGAAAAGAAAAAATGGCCATGCGATACACTCTTTATCTACAATAGCAAAAGCCGGCAAAAGGAATTCATTCCCTGTGTGACAAATTTTAAATACCCGCCAAAATATGGTGACTGGCTGGCATATACGCTGAAGCAGGAAGGTATCAAAGGAGATACTACGACTAAAACCAAAAAATCCAAAAAAGATATTGTTCATTTAATTGTCCGGCAACTAAATACAGGCGTTGAGGATACATTGAAGAATATAAAAGAATATGCATGGGCAGACAAAGCCCCTGTCCTGGTTGCAACTACCGAATATGTAGACTCACTGAATATACCCGGTGTTTATGTATGGAAGGAACATGCATGGCAGCTGATCAAAAAACAAAAAGGTGAATATTCAAAAATGACACTGAGTGCAGATGGAACAAAGCTGGCTTTTTTAGGAAATACTGACACTACAAAAGCGCAGGTGCAGCCATGGCAACTTTACTATTTTGATTTTTCTACAGACTCTGCTTTTACGATGGCACAAAAAAATACCAGTTCATTTCCACTGGTAAGTCAACATAATGAACCCAGGTGGAGTGATAATGGAAGGTATCTATATTATGGCCGGTCAATTATACCTGCAATTAAAGACACGACTTTGCTGGAAGATGAATCTGTCGATGTGGAAATCTGGCGCACGAATGATCCTATATTGTATACAGTACAAAATGTGAATAAACCCAGTGAAGAAAAGCGCGCATATTTATTTGCTTATGATACACAATCGAAGAAGCATGCTTCTATCAATAATCCTGAATGGGAGATAGCTGTCTTCAACAAGGAAAGTAATAGCCGTTTTGTACTGCTATATACAGAAAAGCCTTACCAGGTTGAATCTACATGGACAGGAGATTCAAAGAAAGATCTCGCCATCGTCGATATTCAAACCGGAGAAATCACACCTTTCAGAAAAGGTATTGTGACACAACCCAGGATGTCACCATATGGAAAATTTGCATATGGCTATAGTGAATCTGACACCACATGGTGGTCATACCAGGTTGCGACAGGTGTGTTTACATTTCTGAATTCAAAAGGATTACCACTTTTTTATAATGAGCTAAGCGATACGCCCGGATATCCAAATGCATATGGTTCAGCAGGATGGACGAAAGATGATCAATCGCTAATCCTGTATGACAGGTATGATCTATGGAGCTGGTCTCCTTTGAGAACTAAAGTTCCTGTTCAACTGACACACGGAAGAGATTCAGGATGGATATACAGATATATCCGAACAGATCCCGAAGAGCGATATTTATCAGGTGACAGTCTTTGGCTGCTCCAGGTTACAGATGATCAAACAAAATCATCAGGTTATACATCGTATTCTCCTCTGAATAAAATGACGGATGCTGCTCAGCTTCTACCTTTCAAATATTCAATGCAAATCACTAAGGCGCGTAAAGCAGATGTTTTTCTTTTTCAGAAGGAAAACTTTACTACATTTCCGGACATACTAAGGTCAAAAGACAGTTTTAAAACAAATGAAAAAATATCAGATGCAAATCCACAGCAAAAAAATTATGCCTGGGGAAGCATTGAATTATATCATTGGATAGATGAGGATAGTATCAGTCATACCGGGCTTCTTGTCAAACCTGCAGGATTCGACTCATTGCACACTTACCCTACTATTGTCAATTTCTATGAGAGATCTTCAGATGAATTACATAATCATCCTACGCCGGCTCCTCATCGTTCGACTATTAATTATGCTTTCTATGCAAGTCGGGGATATGTAATTTTCAATCCTGATATCAATTATAAGATTGGGCTTCCTGGTGAAAGTGCATATAAGATCGTGATGTCCGGTGTACATACTTTGATCGACCGGCATATATCTGATCCTCAAAATATCGCACTACAGGGGCATTCCTGGGGCGGATACCAGATAGCATACATTCTCACACGAACTAATTTATTCAAATGTGCTGAAGCAGGGGCATCTGTAGTGAACATGACGAGTGCATATGTCGGCATAAGATGGGGAACAGGATTGAGCCGAATGTTTCAGTATGAAAAAGAACAAAGCAGGATTGGAAAAACATTGTGGGAAGATCCGCAGTCTTATATTTCCAATTCAGCTTTGTTTCAAATGGATAAGATCACCACTCCGTTGCTGATCCTACACAATGATGAAGATTCGGCAGTTCCTTTCGAACAGGGAATTGAATTTTTTAGTGCCCTGAGAAGATTGGGTAAAAAAGCATGGTTGTTAAATTATCGCGGAGAACCGCATTGGCCTGTCAAATGGCAGAACCGGAAAGATTTTAATATCCGGATGGCGCAGTTTTTTGATCACTATCTAAAAAGTGAACCTATGCCACGATGGATGAAAGAAGGAATTCCTGCCGTGGAGAGGGGAATTGATAAGGGATACTAAAGAAGTAAGTGGTAAGCAGTGAGCGGTAAGAGGTAAGAGGTAAGCAGTAAGCAGTAATTAGTAATCAGTAATCAGTAATCAGAAAAATACAATTTGCGTTAATTCGCGAAATTTGCGGCAAAGAAAGTAAAATAAATTTTATGCAAAACGAAATTCGAAATATCCTGGATGTATACAATGAAATCTACGACGGTGATCCATGGTTTGGGCGAAACGTAAAGGACCTTCTTTCTGAAATTAAAACTGAAGAAGCCATTCAGAAACCAAATGGACAACACAGCATTTTACAATTACTGTATCATATGATCAACTGGAGAGAATTTACTATCAGTCGACTCTCGCCTGAAAAGGGTAAGACTTCATCTTACTTCGGAAAAAATGACTGGGTTGAGCTTGATCATAGTGACAAGACGCTTTGGAAAAAAGGTTTGAAACGATTGGAAGAGACACAAAAGCGACTTCTTGAATTAATTGCCGGATTTCCGGAAGAAAGACTTACTGAAATTGTAGCTGAGCGGGATTATGATTTTCGTTATTTACTATACGGAGTTATTCAACATGATATTTATCATATCGGGCAGATAGCATATGTGAAAAAGATGCTTATATGAAAAGGGTAGAAAAGGCGGAAGAGTGGAATTTAAACTCCACATGAAGATTTTTCTTGTTTGGAGACTAATAAAATGAACCACATAGAATCATAGTTACATAGAACATCACATAGAAAAAAATTAAAACTACAGTCATGAAAAATGATCATGATTTTTCCAATTTTATCTGTGTGCCAATTTTTTTTCGTTTATAGAATTGTACATGTCAAAACTCAAAGCGCAGCTTTGAACACACCAGAACGTCGGTCAACCGACGCTCAGCTTCTATTTATATTTATTTCTACCACTTAACAACAATCTTCCCGATAGAATGCCTATCCTCCATCCATGCATGTGCATCTGCAAGCTGAGTGTAGTCGAATACTTTTCCGATGTGGGGCTTTAATATGCCATCTTCATGAAGACGTTGCACTTCTTGGAATTCGTGCGATATGATATCCTTCCTGTGATCTGCGATCTTGAGCATGTTGACACCAATCAGGCTTTGTGATTTCGTAAGAAAACCAATAGGTGAAAAGAATCCAAAACCAAACACCAGCTTGATAAGACTCAGCTTACTTTTTTTACCGCTGATGGATGCAGCACCCAGCGTGATAATTCGTCCACCACGTGCCAGAATTGATTTTCCTTTTTTTATAGATGAACCACCGGCATTATCAAACACGACATCCAACCTTCCATTGAGATTATCACGGACATAATCCAGATAAGAGGTCTGCTGATGATCCACAACATGCTGGACACCTAATTTTTTTAAATACTCAGTTTTTTCTTTTCCACCTGCAACACCAATCACAATACATCCTTTCCACAATGCAAGTTGTATAAGTGCAGTACCCAAGCCTCCTGCAGCAGCATGCACTAAAACCTTCTCACCTTTCATCAATGTCTGGCAGTGCACTGCCGCATGATATGCAGTAATACACTGTGTGGCCAATGCAGTTCCTTCACCGACAGGAGCATCTGCGCCCAGATGACCAACAGCTTCAACATCCGTACACGCATATTGCGCATAACCTCCAAATCTTGTTAATGCAAATACGCGATCACCTTTTTTAAATTCTTCAATTTCCGGAGCTACATCATCAATCACGCCTTCAACATCGTAACCAATGATGGCAGGCAAACGAGGACATTCCCGATATTGACCAAGCCGGGCCATGACATCCGCATAATTCAACCCAAAAGCCGAAACCTTAATCCGTACCTGCCCCGGTTTCAATTCAGGAACAGGAACCTCCCTCAATTCAAAGGAATTTTCAGGGTTTTCATTTCGTACTAAAACTTGTGCTAACATTAGATTTTGCTTAGAATTCATGAATGTATATTCCTTCAGTGCCTCAAATTAGGCATTCACTTCAATCGGGAGGCTCTTTTTTTCTACCTTTGCCGCCAATTAAAATTTGAAAAATGAAGTCAGGTTTGTGTTTATCCCTCCTTATCCTAACCTTTTTTATACAGGGTTGTAAGAATCCCCCTTTTGATGCAAAAATGTGTGGCAAAACAGAGTACCTGCATGCTGCTGTGAAGAAGACCACTGAAGTAATCGTGCATGACATCTTTTCGCCGGTAGTCGCTGCACGGATTTATGCATATTCCAACATAGCGGGCTATGAAGCATTCCGGTATGATCATCCTAAAAAATACAGGAGCCTTGCAGGTCAACTGAATGGATTGACAGAAGTACCGGAGCCACCAAAAGATCAACCTGTCAACTTTGATATTGCTGGACTTGAAGCCTATATCACCGTTTCGAAAGCACTTATTTTTTCTGAAGCAGAAGTTGAAGCATTTCGAACAGAACTTTATGCAAAGCTCAAAGCAGATGGTGTTCCGGATGATGTATTTGAAGCATCGAGAGCTTATGGGAAAACTGTAGCTGATCACATACTTGCCTGGTCGAAAAAAGATAATTATGCACAGACGAGAAGCTTTCCTAAATATACAGTTACAAATGAGCCAGGCAGATGGCAGCCAACTCCACCGGCGTATATAGAAGGCGTTGAACCCAATTGGCGCCAGATAAGGCCGTTGACTCTGGATAGTGCCAGGCAATTTCCTCCTCTTCCCCCTACTCCATTCAGCGCGGATAAAAATTCACAGTTCTACAAAGAGGCCATGGAAGTGTATACAGTCAATGATGTTGATAAAGAAAATAAACAGGCGATTGCGAGCTTTTGGGATTGCAATCCATATGTGATGCATCAGCAGGGACACCTGATGTTTGCGACAAAAAAAATGACACCCGGCGGACATTGGATGAGCATCGTCAGATTAGTGACACGTAAAGCTGATCTGGACATGGCTGCAACATCAGAAGCATATACGCTCACTTCGATTGGTTTGTTTGATGGATTCATCAGCTGCTGGGATGAAAAATTCCGCAGCAACGTATTACGGCCCGAAACTTACATCAATCAATACATTGATCCGGAATGGGTGCCTACGCTACAAACACCTCCTTTTCCTGAATATACCAGCGGACATAGTGTGATATCCACAGCTTCTTCAGTGATCCTAACTCATTTGTTTGGTGAAAATTTCAGTTTCGTTGATAGTACAGAGGTCGAATATGGTTTGTCTGTTCGTTCGTTCAATTCTTTCAAAGAAGCTGCTGCAGAAGCTGCGATCAGCAGGCAATATGGAGGAATCCATTATAGTCCTGCTATCAATAATGGTATTGAAGAAGGAAGAAAAATCGGTGAACATATCCTTAAGAGGGTTGTGACTTCTGAATAAAACATTGCCGTCAAGACCAAAATTTGAACGCTGATAATCATGATTGTCATGATCAGTCATGATTTGATTCTACTTGATTCTGCCCCTTCGAAATTTTGAGCTACGATCTTGAAATTTCTCTTCCCCTGTTTGCTGCGCAACCCAGGGGCATCAAATTGTCGAATTACGAATGACGATGGTTGCTGAGCTGTAGTACATGGTTGAGTTTAGCGGGTCAATGTATACTAGTTTAATTTACTGTTGATTTTTGTTTATAATTTTTAGTTTTTAGTTTTTAGTTTTTAGTTTTTCGCTAATTGCCAATTGCTATATTTGTTTTCTACTTTCAAAAAAATGGAATACAGGATAGAAAAAGACAGTCTTGGCCCGGTAAAGGTGCCTGCCGACGTATACTGGGGTGCACAAACGCAACGCAGCAAGGATAACTTCAAAATAGGCGGTCAAAAAATGCCGGTGGAAGTCATCATGGCTTTTGCAATTCTTAAAAAAGCAGCTGCCCAGGCAAACGTTGACCTCGGAGTCTTGCCAACAGACAAAGCTGATTTAATTGCGAAAGTGTGTGATGAGATCCTTTTGCATCAACTCGATGACCAGTTTCCTTTGGTCGTATGGCAGACAGGTTCTGGTACGCAGTCAAATATGAATCTCAATGAAGTCATTGCCAATCGCGGTCATGTGCTGAAAGGTGGAAAGCTTGATGATGAAAAGAAAATCCTTCATCCCAATGACGATGTCAATAAATCACAATCATCCAACGATACATTTCCGACAGCGATGAACATCGCAGCATATAGTTACCTGGTGGAACATACGATTCCTGCATTGGAATTATTGCAGAAAGCACTGGACAACAAAGCGAATGAATTCCAAAAAATTGTGAAGATCGGACGTACGCATCTTATGGATGCTACTCCACTTACACTTGGACAGGAATTTAGCGGATATGCTTCACAGGTACAGCATGGTATCACGGCTATAAAAAATACTTTAACCCATCTTTCTGAATTAGCCCTTGGTGGTACAGCAGTTGGAACAGGATTGAATGCACCGAAAGGGTACGATACTTTGGTTGCCAAAAAAATAGCTGCATTGACGAATCATCCATTTGTGACAGCAAAGAATAAATTCGAATCACTCGCTGCGCATGATGCCATAGTTGGGTCGCATGGTGCTCTCAAAACAGTTGCTGTATCATTAAATAAAATTGCAAATGATATACGATTACTGGCTTCAGGTCCCAGAAGTGGAATTGGTGAAATAAATATTCCTTCCAACGAACCGGGATCTTCTATCATGCCGGGCAAAGTCAATCCTACTCAATCGGAAGCGATGACAATGGCCATGGCTCAGGTGATGGGTAATGATGTCGCGATCACCATTGGCGGTATGCAGGGACATTTTGAATTGAATGTGTTCAAACCTGTGATCATTTATAATTTTCTGATCTCTGCACGGCTTGTTGCGGATTCATGTCACAGCTTTATTGAGCATTGTGTGGATGGCATTGAAGCGAACATGGCACGAATTAAAATGCATGTGGATAATTCGCTGATGCTGGTGACTGCATTGAATACGCATATTGGGTATGATAAAGCAGCTGAGATAGCGAAGAAAGCGCACAAGGAGAATATGACATTGAAGGAGGCTGCGATTGCGCTTGGGTATCTTACTTCGGATGAATTTGATAGTTGGGTGAGGGTGGAGGATATGGTTTAGGAAACTTATTTTATATAGTTTTTTAGGATTGGGGAATAGAGATGAACAAGCCGCATTATCAAATTAAAAATCATTTCGCATTTTGCCTAAATGCTTTTTCATAAGTTATTGATTTTGTTATAGTTACAAGCTTCTTGCAGTTCATTTTTTGGAGATAATCATATCGGATTTTGCCTGGATTCCTTTTATTTGTGAAGATTGTTTCAAATTTAAAATTCATGAAATTATTTTAACCAAAATCATTTCGCATTTAGCCTAAATGATTTATTACAGGTTATTGATTTCGTGCATGTTAGAAACAATTTCGCTAACATTTTTTTGCTGAAAATCATTTCGCATTTTGCCTAAATGCAAATTGACACAAATAGCATTTAAGGCAACCAAATCAGGCCGAATACTAGAACCTGATCTTCGCAAAAATGCTTCCTATAATCAACATAATAAACATAAATCCCATCCCCATTATATAAGCAGTTCCCACGCCAGGCCCCTGTTCGGAATGCGCCTGTAAACTTCTACTGAGCACCAGATGACCTCCAATAATTCCGACTATCCAGATGCGCAAAAGCAACCAGGGACGAAGGACTCCGGGGATATAATAAAGTCCAAAAGTCAGCGGGATTAAAACTAATGGAATAATGAAAGCAGTATTCACCCAAAAATTGTCCATTGATTTTATTGGCGAATTTGTAATTCTAATAATAAGAGCAACTATTATATAAAAGCACGCCCACAACAATTCAGGGCCGATTGTATAGTTTGATAATTTATTCATCAGGTCGTTTTTATATATATCGTTAAAGAGTGATATTGATAGCATCTTCTTTAATCTCGTATCTATAACCTGTCGCCTGGTCACGAATGACACGTTCACCAATAAAATTTAGAATTGGCAGACGATCCTCTAATGGAAGCCCTGTTTCCGATGTCCAATGTTCTTCTTTAGGAACATCAATAAAGGCGAGCGACAGTCCCCCACCGAATTCATACCAGAATTTAAGCTTTACGTCTTCACGATAAAAAATAACATTGCCTGCGCGGCCCTGGTCTTCATAGGCAACATTTGCAACATGATTGGTGCCAAGTTTTGAGAAGCCCAGGTCACCCCATGCTTCGGCAATCATCTTTTCTGAAACATCCAGCGCAGCCATGATGTCAACGGATTTCATGCCATGCATGATCAACTTTTTTGCTGCTGACAAGAGAAACTCATTATTTAACCTGTCTTCGAACTCCTTACGATGCTTATCAATGAAGTCCCTGGAAATCGTTTCGGCTTCAAGTTGAATGCGATGCAATTCAGCTTTTGCAGCTATCTGTAAATCGATGGCTTCTTCATGGGCTTTCCGCGCATCCTCGGCCACTTTGTCAAGATTAGCCAAAGCATCCTGCATTGATTTTTGAAATATTGCACCGGCCTCATTGTGGTCAGGTTGCTCAGCCATCAGGAAATAATTTATGGTTTGGTGGGCAAGGAATTGGTATCAATGCCAATTTGGTTTGGAGGTAAATACGATTACGAAATACAACACAACTAAAATACCCGGAATCGCGGCAAATATCATCAGCAACTTAGCCAGGGGCAATTGATTCGCAGCTTTAAGCAAAAAAGGTCCACCTAAAACTATAGCAACTACTAACATGATCAGGAACCACATGCCAATATTCCTTGAAGTGATAGTGCCATCTCCTATTCCGGCAAAAAAGAAGTAAATGGGCACTAAACAAATGAGTGCGTTAAAGATCCAGAGAATCCAGAAAGTTGTCATACGGGCAGGTTGAGGGAGTGACAAATTATTTTTCGTTTTCGTATGCAAAGTATGAAAACGTATTGTGATTAAAGATAGGTTAATTTAAAATCTGTGATCTCTGTGCTTTATACTCTTTTTACTCCGTGCGAAGTGAAGAAGTCTAGATTGATTTGGAAATACCTGGACATATTAGGCATGATTCGCACGGAGAGGACAAGAGGAAATACCACGGAGGGCACTGATTTTTTTCCTTCATTATTTTTTCCTCAGCAACAACTGATATGCCAAATACAGTACAAATAGTATTGAAATTCCCAACATTCCTTTTGCAATCAAATCACCCCAACGCGTATAAAAAGTAATTCTCGTTTCCGGAATAATGTCTCCTTTGATATATGTAGCCACACCATATTCTGTTGGCTGATGAATTTTCCCTTTGATGTCAATAAAGCAGGAAATACCGGTGTTAGCACTTCTTGCAATTGGCCTTCGATGTTCTATAGCTCGTAATGCGCCGAGCTTCAGATGCTGGATATGCCCTGGTGTATCATCCCACCAACCATCATTTGTAACAATGAATAATGCGGTTGCTCCATTTTTAACATAGCCGCCGGTATATTCCCCAAAAATAGATTCATAACAAATGATCGGTCCCACTTTTAAAGGCCCGCCTGTAAAAACAGTTCTCTCCTTCTGTTCAGTCAGTCCTTCATAACTTCCACCAAGGCTAACAATGATAGGTTTTAGAAAAAAAAGAATTTTCTTAAATGGAAACATCTCCGGCCCGGGAACTAACCTTGATTTAAAATAAACCTGCATGTCTTTAGTCCCGGATGATAATTGGATAGCCGAATTCTGAACATCCCAATATGTGGTATCCCCTCCAGGCTTGATGTGTAGCCTGTAATTTGTATTTGCTATTTCATCCTTATTTAAAATGCGATAAGAAGTTATACCCGCTACAAGATGAAGATTTGGAAATGAATCAATAAAATGCTGAAATAAATCTACTACCGGATTGTCAACATTAGCATTCAATTGCACGCCTTCAAAGCTGGTTTCCGGAAAAACTAAATATGATGTAGAACTGTCTACACCTTGCTTTGACAATTGAAGAAACCGTTTTAGCTGCTCGCGTTCAGGAATTATGAATTTCTCATAGTGCGGTTCAAAATTGGGCTGAATAATAGTAATGGAAACAGGCTGAGCATTTCCAGGCTTTGTAATTTTCCATAAAAAAAGAGAACATAAAATTGGCAATAAAAATAATCCAACATACACGCCGACTCTTATTGATTTGGCACGAAGCCAGCGAATAATCATTACGTATCCGAATACGTTCAACAGAAGAATCCACAACGATCCACCGAATGCGCCTGTGTATTCGTACCATTGGACTGCCCATGGATATTCAGCTAATGCATTTCCCAACGCAAGCCAGGGCCACAAGAAGTCCCAATGATGGTGAATGTATTCAAAAGAAATCCAGAAAGAAATAAACACAAAGAAGAACCAACGCAAAGGAAGACGCCGGCCAACTGCATGTATAAGCACTGCTACAGTAGCCATGATCGCAGCATTTACGAAATTGGCAAATATGCCTGCTATAAATGCTGTGTTCGTTACCCAGAAAGTGGCAATTATATTCCAGAGGATGAAGGCATGAAAGAAATAAAAGAAAACCTGTTTTGGAGATGGTCGATCAAGTTTTTGAAAAATACCATTTTCAACAGCCAGTAGCGGAATCCACGCGAATGCAACTATCCAGGTGATTGGCGACGGTGGAAATCCAAGTCCGAGCATCACTCCTGAAGCTGTAGCTGCCCCTAACCATTTTCTTTTTTCAGCTTCTTTTGGAAAAAAGATTAAAATAATTATGCTCCAGAATGACAATAGCATCACTAACGGCCACCATCCCCACAAAGGCAATACGATGATACGCCAAACTGAGAATGCAAATAAAAGAATCAGCAGACAAAGCACTGCTATCTTTGGTGCATTGCCTGATTTAATTTCGGTAATGTCTTTTAGCATAGTGAAAAAATGATAATGGTCAATTTCGCCAGATTTTTATTTTATTTTTTTTATTCTTTTTCTTTCAATCCATTTATGGTTACTTAATTTTCCGGTAATAATGGTTCGAACTGTACCTTTTTGATTATAGGATGAAAATAAAGAAGCGATTTTAACAAATTTTCCGTTTCTCATTTGATAACTAACACTTCCATAATTGCCACCTCCTCCATTTCCACAAAAAGTGATAATCTTTTTTGCTTTATCATTCGAGCATAGTGATGAGCCGGACAAAAAAGCATCTTTAATAAATTTATTTTCCTTTTGATTATAAAGCCAAATGGTTTGAGACCGAATTCCATTACCTGAGTTAATGTTGTTGAAAATATAAATATCATCAATCCCATCAAAATTATAATCCTCAATTTTTATGTCACTGTAATCACCAAATTTAATCAGACCATTTTCATACTGGGCTTCATACTGTTTTAAATCATTACAAAAGGAATCTAATTTTGTAATATTCAAATTATTTAATTCATAAACAGAATCAACCTGATAAATATAGTCAAGATCACCATATACATTGCTCAATTTGTATCTGATAATGAGATCATAGCAATCATCCACTTTCAATTCTATAATGTCAAACAGGTAGTCAGGAATGTAAATTCCACTTTTTTTAATACTTATTCCATTCATCAAACTGGACCTCCCTATAGCTAAGTTTGTCTTGCTTTTTTCCTTAACTGAAACTACATCAATATTCAAAGAATCCTTAAATGTATCAATGATACTTCCAACCCTACAATCACCAAAAATCTTTTCCAGGCTGGCTCCAATTTTAATCGTCTGAACATTTTCAATTTCACCATTTTCATTTGATGCAGAATATAGTAAAAAATGCTCAGTATCGGGCCAGCCATATTGCGCTTTTGCCTGTTGAATGTCCGGATAATTAAAAAACCTGATAAGGGAATAAAAATGATGGTTTATCATTTCGCTGAACAATACAACATAAGTATAATTATTCCGGTTATCCAGATATTGTGAAAATGGGATTATATAACTTTGATCATTCGAACAAAATACAAGAGATTTGTTCTCAATATTTGCTGCATAAATGTCCCCTGTTGCGGTCCATCTATGTAAATTAACATCGACTGGCTTATTATTCTTTTTAGAGTTGGATATTCCAATTATCGCATCACCTACAATCTTTCCTCTAATGAAAGCGGATTTATAATTAGTAATCCCTTTTTCAAATAATAAAATGTTATCTCCTGACAATTCACCTGTTAGCTTAAAATTAATACCCTCGATATGATAAAAATAATAGCCCTGAATGGAAGAGTCATTTACAAATTGTAAATACAAGTGAACATATTTGTCCCGTATTATTCCAACGTATCCGACAAAGGAAGTGTCTGTTTCAATATAATGTGTAAAATCCTGAGCCCTGCCAAACAGCGTACAACTCAGAAATACGATTACTCCAAAATATTTCATTCTGTTTTCAAATGAGTTATTCTAACTTATCGGCATTCCGCTTTCATCAACTGAAGGCTGAACAAAATGCAACCGGCCATCACTTGATTCAGCCATTAGTATCATGCCTTGCGATTCCACTCCTTTTATTTTCCTCGGTTCGAGGTTAGCTAATATGACAACATACTTACCAGGCAATTCTTCAGGTTTGTAATGAAGGGCAATACCACTGACAACTGTCCGCTCTACGCCATTCACTTCAAGAGTGAGTTTTAACAATTTATCTGCTTTTGGAACGGAAACTGCTGCAATAATCTTCGCTGTTTTTATATCCATTTTAGCAAAATCATCATAAGAGATGTTTGCTTTTTCAGGAGTCGATGCAACTTTAGTAGTTTCAACCGGGACAGAAGTTGCCGGAGGAACAGTTTGTTGAAGCCTGGTAATTTGTTGTTGAATCCAATCGTCCTCTACCCTGCTAAACAGATGTTCAGCTTGTGACAACATATGGTTAGGCTTAATCAAATGAGTACCTTCTGCAAGCTGATCCAATGTAGTGACCCATACACCTTGTTCAACAATAGGCTCCAATGAAAGTAATTTTCGAAGACGCTTTGAAGCTTCCGGCATAAATGGATGCAATCCAATGCTCAACGCTGCAGAATATTGAAGACATAAATTGAGAACTGCTTTTACTGTTTCAGGGTCATCCTTCTGAATTTTCCAGGGCTCGTTGAATTGTAAAATCTGGTTGCCGGCAGATGCAATATCCATAACGGCTTTCAGGCCTGCGCGGAAATCGAATTTTGAAATATTATCCTGAACAGTCCACATCCTGTCAAAGAGATCCATCATTTCCACTTCATGCCATGAGGCTTCATCATTTCCATGCGCACCTACGATCGGAGCATCTTCATCGAATGAAGGAACTTTACCATTATAAAATTTATGCGTCAAAACGAGCACGCGGTGTATAAAATTAGCCAGCGTTCCGACGAGATCAGCATTGACATCAGACTGATATCCTTTCCATGTGAATTCAGCATCTTTTTGCTCTGGCATGTTTTTAATCAGCACATACCTGAGTGCGTCCGTCTGATCCGGATTTTCATTTAGAAATTCGTGCACCCAGATTGCCCAATTGCGTGATGTTGATATTTTTTGTTCTTCGAGATTCAGGAATTGATTTGCAGGGACATTGACAGGAAGATTAAACAGGCCATGCGTTTTGAGGATGGCTGGAAAAATAAGACAATGAAATACAATGTTGTCTTTTCCTATAAAGTGAACCAATGCGGATTCAGGATCCTGCCAGTATGATTTCCAGTCTTTGCCCTGATCAGCTGCCCATTGTTTTGTGGCAGAAATATAACCGATCGGAGCATCCATCCAGACGTATAATTTCTTACCCTGTGATCCGGGGATTTCCTGTGGCATATCTACGCCCCAATCCAGATCGCGTGTCATTGCCCTGGGTTGAAGTCCGCCATCCAGCCATGATTTGCATTGACCGATCACATGCGTTTTCCATTCTGCCGGATCATGATGGGGAATGTTGTCCAGAGTACCGTTTTCAATATAGTCCTTTAACCAGGATTCATATTTGTCAAGCGGCAGGTACCAATGTTTTGTTTTACGCAATTCGGGTATTGAACCTGTAATGGTTGATACCGGATTGATCAGGTCCAACGGACTTAATGAGGAACCGCAATTTTCGCATTGATCACCATAAGCTGATGGATTGCCACATTTTGGACATGTGCCTTTGATATACCGGTCAGCTAAAAACTTTTCTGCTTTACTATCATAATATTGCTCAGATTCCTCTTCAATAAATTCACCTTTCGTGTAAAGATTCCGGAAAAAATCCTGGGCGGTTTCATGATGCAATGGATCAGAAGTACGATGATAAATATCGAAAGAGATGCCGGCTTTTTGAAACGTATCCATGAAAAGTGCATGATACTTATCCACGATCTCGCGGGGCGTGGAATTTTCCTTCATGGCTTTGATCGTAATCGCTGCCCCGTTTTCATCTGAACCGCATATGAACGCTACATCATTATCAAGCATGCGGAGCATACGTACATAAATATCAGCGGGAAGGTATGCGCCGGTGAGGTGGCCTATATGGAGTGGTCCGTTCGCATAAGGCAAAGCGGAGGTCACGAGATATCGTTTGGGGGGATGGATCATAATCTGTTACTAAATCTTTCGCGAAGGTAGGAATATTGTAAATATACGGGGAGGCGGAGGTTAAGGCGGAGGTTAAGGATCTGGATTAGGAATTAATGACTACTTAATCATTGTCAGTTTATAAACAAAACCACTTATAAAAGTCAATTCGAAGTATAGATTTCTTAATTTGGGATATGAAATATTATTTATTCACCGTTGTATGCTTTATTTTTCTGTATCCTTCACCGGGAATTGGCCAGGATAATTTCCTTGATTCTACTTACACCTGGACAGAAAGTCAATTAACTATGTCGGGTGAAACGTATACGTTTCGATATACTTTTTCTGCAGAGCCCACAGAAATAGACGGTTTGGTTTATTACGAAAGATTACGATCGCTTGAACCGAATGGTAATAATTGGGAACAAACCGGAATATTCTATAGGTCTGATATATCAGGGAAGGTTTTTGTCAACCAATATCATCAAGAATACCCTGTCTATGACTATAATCTGTCTGTCAATGATTCCTTAGCTATCGGGGATCTTGGAATATACCTTGTAGTTGCTTCAATAGACTCTGTTACACTTGAAAATGGTGAGAGGCGTAAGCAATTAGCTATGCGTTGTTCCTTTGATACAGATCCAGATCATGGTTGGGGTTACCGGTATTGGATTGAAGGGATCGGCGGCACAAATGGGGTGCAGAATTTATATTTTAATGACTGTATTCCGGATGGTGGTGGCACCAGTACATTGTGTGTTTCGAGAAATGATACATTATTGTATGACAACCCGGATTCAGATTCCTGTTGGTATACTACTGTTTCTACGATTCCGGTTAAAGAAGATAAGGTGGTGATATTCCCTAACCCTACATCCGGCGTTCTTCAAATATCAGGTGTTTCCGATCCAATTGAAGTTATCATCAGGAATGTGACTGGTAGTTTTGTTTCAAAGCAATCTGGCTATTCAGTTGATTTAGCAAACGAGCCTCCCGGGGTTTATTTCATCAGTCTTAAATTGCGTGGGAGCTACAGGCATTATATAAAGCCCGTTGTTAAGATTTAGATTTAATCTTATTCACTTCTACATGTCTGAAGCAGGACACAATATGATCATTATACATTCCAACGGCTTGCATAAACGCATAAACGATCGTAGAGCCGACAAAGCTAAAACCTCTTTTCTTCAGGTCTTTGCTGAGTGCATCGCTTTCGGGTGATGTGGCGCGGAAGTCTTCTTTGGAGCGGATTTTATTATTGATAGGTTTGCCATCGACAAATGACCAAAGGTGGGTGCTGAAATCTAATCCTTCCTTTTGCATTTTGAGATAAGCAAGTGCATTTGTCCGGACGGAATAAACTTTCAATCGATTGCGGATGATGCGTTCATCGAGGAGGATTTTCTCGAGTTTTTTATCAGTGTACTTCGCGATTTTATCGGGATCGAGGTTGTCAAATACAGCCATGTAACCAGGTTGTCTGCGGAGGATGGTGATCCAACTCAAGCCTGCCTGGGCACCATCGAGGATGAGTTTTGCGAATAGGGCTTTGTTGTCCCATTCGGGTACACCCCATATGGTGTCGTGGTAGTTGATGTAGAGTTCGTCATTGCCGGGCCAGTGGCATCGGGTGAGGGGTTTGGGGTTGGGCATTATTGATAGTTGAAATGGAAAGTTATACAATTTGGAAAGACCAAAGGTCCTGCATTTTATAGCCTGAAAAAAGCCGTCAACAAACGTTTACGAAGCGCACGTATATTGCTTATATACTTTTGAAGCTAAAAAGTCTTATAAATACAAGAGATTCACCAACTTATGAAAGCCGTCAACAAACGTTTACGAAGCGCACGTATATTGCTTATATACTTTTTGAATTTACTATCTTAATGAGGCCAACTTCCACGACGGAAAATCTCCCAATCCTTTTAGCAATAACCACAAATATTTTCCCTGGATTTTTACAAATAATTCCTAAATTTATTACCGTTGAAAACAATTAAAATCCTTACAAAATGGCCTTCACCAAAAATTACCTCTATGATCCTGAAGATCAGCAAGCAAGCCAATTCGCCAAAGCTTTAAGTCACGCTGCACGGATATCCATACTTAGAACCCTTCACCAGTTTGGAACATGTTCTGTAGAAACATTAAGTTCCACACAGCCCCTTTCTCAACCTTCTATCTCACAACATCTGAGAATTTTGAGAAATGCACAATTAGTTATATGCAAAGAAAAAACTCCACATACATACTACAGTCTTGATGGTAAGAATTTTAAAATCATGAAGAGGAAATTAAAATTATTCCTGGATAGTTTCGACTAAGAAGTCAAACATAACAATTAATCATTCACCATTATCTGCCCACCCGGCTTACAATCTATCATCCCATAATTGCGAACATCCTGCGCCGGTGTTCCATCAGTAGACAAAACACCATACACATCAATCTGCCCATGATTAGTTAAATGACCATTAATGATAAGACTTGCTCCCACAGGAATAGTTATCGTCGCCCCTTCCATTACACTCATGCCAGAAATCGTAGTTGTTCCAACAGGCAACGTCATGCAATTTGTCAACGGACAACTACATGGGACTACCCTGATGCTATCACCTGAAGAGGGCAATGAATTTGATAACCAATTAGAGGTTGTATTCCAATTAGAATTTGTTCTTCCCAGCCAAACAGGATAAGATGATCCCGGAGGAATAACCACAACAGTTCCGTATTGACTAAGGATCATTGCATTCGTCACCTGGTTTACATCCATCAGATTGAGACCTGCCCATGCTGGTGGTAAAATAGTCGAAAGCAATTGTAAATATTTATACCTCGTTCTGATATTCGGAGCAAACGGCAGTGAAGGATTGCTGCTCGGATCAGGATTCAGATTAGCATTCATGACATGACTGTTATGAAAAGTCGTCTGATATGTAGATGCTTTGTCCCAATCTGTATAGGTCACCATCCCTGCCTGTAATGTATCACTAAGATCAGGCCGTGAATATCTCCTGTGAACAACCCAATCCTGACTAGGCAGCCGATACAAAACAAATATGACAGCACCCAAACGCACAAGTCTTATATCAGCGATAGCAGAATTAATGGAAGATAAATTCAGATCTGAAACACTATTGTTTGTTGATTTAACTTCAAAATGAGGAGCAGGACAACCTGGACAGGAAGGATGTCCGGTCGAACCTCTTCCAAGTGATAGAAAGACATAATCTTCATGACCTGGTGTCCATCCAACCGGACCATTGGTCAATGTTTTTGGATTTCGGATCATGAGACCACCAAGACTATAGGCAGAACCTGGTATTGCACTTTCCTGCCTGTTGCTCACTTCGACTGTTGAAGTGAGTATAAAATTTCCATTGGCTAATTTAAAAAATAAAGGGCCCCTTCTGTCTTCGTACCAGGTGACAGTGTAAGGCATCATGGTAAATTCACCGGGATGGGTAATGCTAACATCGCGCGATTCCATGCATTGTATATTCCATCCTTCGGTTTGCTGAAGATCAAGCCATTCATTTAGTCCGCAGGGGTTTTCAAAATGATCTGTCCATTGGGCAGTCAATGTAATCCTTGAGAATACAAGTAAAATGAATGATATGGTACAAATCGGACCGGGTCTCATTTTATAAAGATAATATGATTCGTATTCGGGCAAATCGGCATTTTCAAGCTTTAATGTGCATGATTGTACTTGAATTAACGCTCAGAAACCCCCCTTTCCAGGTAAGATTTGATTGAAATAATTCCGTTTTTATTAGCCATGACCTAATAATGACGGACTTTCTGGGAATTTCATTTAGCCTAAATGCGAAATGAATTTCGGACTAAATAGCCTCCTTTACCCCTTCCCCTCCTTTCCCAACAAATCCTGTAATTTTGACAAAAAAATAGCATGCCCATATACCATAAGCTCGGATCAATACCTCCTAAGCGTCATACTATCTTTGAGAAACCGGGGGGAGGCATTCATTACGAACAACTTTTTGGAACAGTAGGATTTGATGGCATGGCTTCGCTGTTGTATCATCTTCACAGGCCAACCCAGGTAAAAACCATTGGGTTACCTATAGATGCAAGGCCTGCTATCGCTGTTGAACGAAATCTTACTGCCCGCATCTTAAAAGGTTTTGAAGTTCCATCAGGTGGCGATATTATTGAGTCCCGGCATCCTTTATTGATAAATAAAGACATCCATATAGGCCTTGCAGCTCCTACTTCGTCTTTGAATAACTATTTTTATAAAAATGCAGATTGCGATGAATTAATCTTCATTCACCGCGGCTCAGGAACACTCAGGACTTTTTTAGGAAACATTCCTTTTGAATACGGTGATTACCTTATTATTCCACGTGGGATGATCTATCAAATGGATTTTGATACTGCTGAAAATAAAATTTTATACGCAGAATCATTTCATCCTATCTATACACCAAAAAGATATCGCAATTGGTTCGGACAGTTGCTCGAACAATCCCCTTACTGCGAACGTGATTATAAATTGCCATCTAATCTTGAGACCCATGATGAGAAAGGCGATTTCCTCATTAAAATCAAGAAGCAGGGTTTCATGCATGAATTGGTTTATGCCACTCATCCGTTTGATGTCGTGGGATGGGATGGTTATAATTTCCCTTATGGATTCTCTATTCATAATTTTGAACCCATTACCGGAAGAGTTCATCAACCGCCACCTGTTCATCAAACATTTGAGACGAAAGCTTTTGTTGTATGTTCCTTCGTGCCACGTTTGTTCGATTATCATCCAAAATCTATTCCTGCTCCTTATAATCACAGCAATATTGATTCAGATGAAATTATTTATTACGTGGATGGTGATTTCATGAGCAGGAATAATATCCAGCAAGGTTATATCACCTTGCATCCGGGCGGCATACCTCATGGTCCTGCTCCAGGTGCATATGAAAGAAGCATCGGCGTAAAATCTACAGAAGAACTTGCCGTTATGATTGATACGTTTGCACCGCTGATGGTCACACAACATGCGCTTGACATTGATGATGGGAAATATTTTCAATCCTGGCTTGAGTAGTGAATGACGTGAACCGTGAACCGTGAGACGTGAGACGTGAGACGTGAGATGTGAGATGTGAGATGTGAGACGTGAGACGTGAGACGTGAGATGTGAGACGTGAGACGTGAGACGTGAATCCTGATGAAAAGAAATCAAAAATCGTAAATCGTAAATTCATAAACATTGAAATCCTGGTTTCCTGTTTCTTCAAATTCTGATTTTTCAATACATAATATTCCATTTGGCATTGGAACATTGGCCGGTGGAAGACAATTTGTATGCACAAGAATCGGAGATCATGTATTAAATCTCAGCGCCCTGGCTTCAACAGGTTTCTTTAATGGCCTGGTACATGATCTAAGTGTTTTTGATCAGCCCGTTCTGAATAATTTTATACGATTGGGCAAAGCGGTGACTAACGAAGTAAGAGCTAAGATCCAACATGCTTTGTCAGATGCAAATTCCGCACTAAAACAATCACCGCAACTATTCAGGCCCATCGAAGAAATTGTCATGCATCTTCCCGTCCACATCGGCGATTACACAGATTTCTATTCGAGTATTGAACATGCTACGAATGTTGGAAAAATGTTCCGGGATCCCGAAAATGCACTTCTGCCAAATTGGAAACATCTGCCGGTGGGATATCATGGAAGATCTTCTTCAATAGTTGTGAGCGGGACGCCTATTCATCGTCCAAGAGGTCAGGTAAAACCAAAAGATGCAGAATCACCTGTTTTCATACCTACGCAAAAACTTGATTTTGAACTTGAAATGGGATTCATTATCGGCAAGGACACATATCTCGGTTCCAGTATCAGCACTGCAGTAGCAGAAGACTATATTTTTGGACTGGTCCTCTTCAATGACTGGTCAGCACGTGATATACAAGCCTGGGAATATGTGCCACTGGGACCTTTTTTAGCAAAGAATTTTGCATCGTCTATGTCCCCCTGGATTGTTACGCTTGAAGCACTGAATGAATTCAGGGTGCCAGGTGCAATTCAGGAACCACAGGTTTTACCTTATCTGGAGTTTGAAGACAATAGAAATTATGATGTTGCACTAGAAGTTTCCATCACACCTGCAGGACATGAGGAAATTGTGGTGACACGTTCCAATTTTAAATACATGTATTGGAATATGTGCCAGCAGCTTGCACATCATACTTCCAATGGATGTAATGTGCGGGTGGGTGATCTTATGGCATCAGGAACTATCAGCGGGCATGACCAGGGTTCTTTTGGATCCATGCTCGAAATCTGCTGGGGTGGAAAAAATCCAATTACACTTTCTGACGGAAAGCTTCGTTCATTCATAGAAGATGGCGATATGGTCATCATGAGGGGATGGGCAGAAAATAAAGAAAAACGCATTGGCTTTGGTGAAGTATACAACCGGATTGTCAATGAAACATGGCCTGGTCTTGCTGCAGAATGAACCGTATATTTGCACCAGGTATTCACAGAAACAAAAACTATGTCTGTTCTAACAAGTAAAGAAGCACAACTATCTGAGATCCAGGAAGATTTTCTTCCACTCAATGGCACGGATTATGTGGAATTGTATGTAAGCAATTCAAAACAAGCAGCTCATTATTATAAAACCGCATTCGGTTTTCAATCCTGGGCTTACAAAGGGCTTGAGACTGGTGATAAGGATGTTGAATCCTATGTCGTCATCCAGGATAAGATCAGGCTTGTGCTGACATCACCACTTCATAGCGATTCTGTCATTGGTCGTCATATTGATAAGCATGGTGACGGTGTGAAAATGATCGCATTGTGGGTAGATGATGCTACAGATGCATGGGAACAAACCACTTCACGCGGTGCGAAATCCTACATGGAACCTACAGTGGAAGAAGATCAGCATGGACGTGTCGTTCGTGCCGGTATACATACGTATGGAGAAACAATTCACATGTTCGTCGAACGAAAAGATTATCAGGGACCATTCCTTCCCGGTTATACTGAATGGAGAACAAATTATAATCCTGAATCAACAGGTTTAAAATTTGTCGATCATATGGTGGGGAATGTAGAGCTTGGCAAAATGAATCATTGGGTGAAATTCTATGAAGACGTGATGGGTTTTACAAACATCATCACCTTTGATGATAAAGATATTTCTACCGAGTACACTGCATTGATGAGTAAAGTGATGAGCAGTGGTAATGGAAGAATAAAATTTCCTATCAATGAACCAGCTGCAGGTAAAAAGAAATCGCAGATAGAAGAATATCTTGATTTCTATGAAGGCGAAGGTGTTCAACATCTGGCTGTGGCAACTGATAATATCATAGAGACAGTAACTGATCTTCGCAACCGGGGTGTAGAATTTCTGAGAGTCCCTTCTACCTATTATGATACCGTACTGGATCGTGTGGGGCAGATAGATGAAGAACTTGCACCACTTCAGGATTTAGGTATACTCATAGATCGTGATCCTGAAGGTTATTTGCTGCAGATCTTTACGCGCCCTATTCAATCAAGGCCTACTATGTTTTTTGAGATCATCCAGCGTAAAGGTGCTAAGTCTTTTGGCAAAGGAAATTTCAAAGCACTTTTTGAAGCAATTGAAAGAGAACAGGAGCTGAGAGGGACGTTGTAGTGAGTAGTGAGTAGTGAGTAGTGAGTAGTGAGTAGTGAGTAGTGAGTAGTGAGTAGTGAGTGGTGAATTTGGAGATTTTCCCACACTCGTAAGGCGTCAGACGTGAGTCGTGAGTTTTAATTTGCGATAATTAGCGGAATTTGCGGCAATAATGAAAGGTATGGTCTAAAATCTAATCTTCGAACCTCGTATGGGCTCAGCATGTCGCCTGCTTTATTCGACCTTATATTACAGTTCAGCAAACATCCAAAATTGTAAATTGAAAAATCCTTTAGTCAGTCCTATTCCTGAAACTGATCCTTCAATAGCAGAACTTATAAATTTTTACAACGAAACATTAGGTTTTTGTCCTAATAGTGTTCGAACGATGCAGATCCGGCCTCATCTTGCTGAAGCATTTATAAATCTGAATAAAGCCGTGATGGAAAATCAGGGTCGCGTCACAAGCGCTTTAAAACGATTGATTGCCTATATCTCCAGCTTCACCACCGGTTGTCAATATTGCCAGGCACATGGTATACGGGCTGCAGAACGCTATGGCACTTCAGAAGATCAATTGCTTCACATCTGGGAATACAAAACACATGCTTCATTTTCAGAAGCTGAAAGGGCAGCTTTGGATTTTTCAGTTGCTGCTTCATCAATTCCAAATGCTGTGGATGATAAAATCGCTGAAACCCTTCGGCAACACTGGGATGATGGAGAAATCGTAGAAATTACCGGTGTTGTTGCACTATTTGGTTTTCTCAATCGTTGGAATGATTCCATGGGAACAACCATCGAACAAGGTGCAATCTCTTCAGGCCTGCAATATTTATCAGGTCACGGCTGGACCGGTGGAAAACACAAAAGACGTGAGACGTGAGACGTGAGATGTGAGTAGTAAATAGTGAGTAGTGAAGTCAATAACTTCCAACTAATATCTGGTAATTGGATTCAAAAAATAAAAGTTAAAATCTAAAATTTTGTTTCGATTCAGGAAGTTCAAAAAAAGGTGGATAATTCTCATTTCATTGATCGTAATATCCGGTGCAATGTCACTTCCTGAAATCTTCCATGTCAATAATGGCGTCAGTGAATCAATAGGCAGTGTTCGAAATGGAAAATTAAAGAATGGCTGGCTTATCCCATACAAAGGCATAAACTTTCACTATTTCAGCCCCTTCAGTTATTACATCCTGAATAATGGTTTTATGAATTCATCTGTATATGCAACCGTTACTGATGCATATAAAACCTGCGAAACGACATGTCCGGGAAAAAAATTCACCTTGATGGAATGCACCGGGAAACACGGCGGCCGGATGCTGATCCATTGGACACATCAGAATGGAACCAGCGTTGACTTTATGGTGCCGGTCATAAGAGGTGATGAATCCGGCAACTGGATCGACAGGCTTGGAATGCTTCACTATCTCATAAAATTCAATGAGCAGGGGCAATTTTCATTAGGTCATAAGACGGTTATTGATTTTGAAACCATCGCCAGGCATATCCTTGCCATCGATGATGCCGCACAACAACATGGCTTAAGGATCAGGAAAATATTATTTAATACAAATCTCCACGACGAGCTCTTCTCCACACCTTCCGGAAAGATCCTTGCAGAACGGCACTTGCGTTTTATACCCCATCTCAGTGACCTGATCAATATGGTGCATGATGATCATTATCATATTGACTTTGAATTTAACCCCTAAATCCCCTAAAGAGGACCCTTTTCGTTTAATTTTTTAAATAGATGAAAAATAAATAAGGACGTCCGAGTTGGAGACAATTGAAAGCTGAGGACATGTTATAGGCCAGAGACACTCGAACGTCATTCTAGTAATTGGAAAAAGGTCCCCTTTAGGGAATTTAGGGGTTAAACAGATTCCGTATAATCCAGATCCGAATGAAACGTCTCCTTCATCTTCCACAAGGCAAGGAGTGAAATCCCCACAAGTATGACAGCCATGACCATCCCCGCATGAAGAATATTACCTGAAAAAGTTTTGTCCCTGAAAAACTGGTACATCAGGATGATCAGGGGAAGAGATCCACGGACAAAATTTGGAACTGTGGTCGTTACCGTAGACCGGATATTCGTTCCGAATTGCTCTGCTGCTATAGTGACAAAAATGACCCAATACCCTACTGAAAATCCCATACCCATGCACAGCAAATAAAAAGCATTTTTGGAAATGCCGAATGCATTGAGATATACAAACATCATCACAAGATTTAAACATAAGAAGATGGCCATTACTTTTTTGCGACTGCGTAATAACTGGCTTAGTAAACCTGTGGAAATATCACCCAACACTAAACCAAAATAACACCAGGCAATTGCTTTACCCGCACTGATGGAGATAGCATCTTCCACACCAAGATAATTTGCAAATTCAGGTGAAAAAGTGATCAGCACTCCCACCAAAAACCAAAGAGGGATCCCTATAAGTATACATTGCAAATATTTTCGCAACCTCTTCCAATCTGTAAACAGAGCAATGAATTTTCCTCGGTTTGAATCGGTTTGCTCGATCTGCTTATACATAAATGATTCTTTCACACTTAGCCTGAGCACAAGCAATAAAAGTCCCAGGATACCTCCGGCAAAATAGCACAGCCTCCAGTCCCCAAAAGTCTGGTAAACTAAATTCGCTACTATCGCTCCAAATAATCCAACCGATGCAACGATCATAGTTCCGTATCCTCTTTTATCTTTTGGCAATGTTTCTGCCACCAACGTGATGCCGGCACCAAGTTCACCTGCAAGACCTATTCCAGCCACTAAACGGCAAATCGCATAAGCTCCGACTGAATGGACCATTCCATTTGCAATGTTTGCTAAAGAGTACAGGATGATGGAACCAAACAACACAGATAACCTTCCTTTCTTATCACCAAGGATACCCCAGAATATTCCACCAAGCAACATGCCGTACATCTGCATGCTGATCAGGAATTCACCCTGGTCCCTGTTTGCTTCGCCTATGATGCCCAGGTCGATAAGACTTGCTTTGCGCACGATCCCAAAAAGGAGAATATCATAGATGTCTACAAAATATCCCAGTGCGGCTACGATGACAATGGGGGTTAATAATCGGTTTGAATTAGATTTTTCGCCTGGTAACATATCAAAAGCAGGATTTAGGACGCAATCTACTTTATTTGAAGATTGTTGCCAATGGTGCCAGGATACTTTTAAGCAAAAAGAAAGCCCGGTGTAAGTCACCGGGCTTCTTTAATAGCTCATGAAGATATTGATATCAATTCGAAGGGACTGTCATGTCCTCTGAATGCGTTTTCCCGCTAAATCTGTATGCATATCCTATGCTGATTGAATAATCAGCAAAAGCTGCATCTCCCTGCACATGTACTTTTTCTAATGGATTTGAAATCACAGAGTTTTGAAGATCCTGTTGTGCGATGTCTGCTGCACTCTGGATACGGTTGCGTATGATATTCTTTGGCACATAAATGCTGAAAGAATGATTACCTGTACGGAATGCTAAACCAGGTTCGATAGAAACCACATATCCCGGACGACGATAAGCAATCTGGCCACCTATAGCATCATAAGCAGGAATACCTTCCCATCTTCCTGCCAGCGATACAGTGAGTTTATTAAATACATTTGTCATCACACCTGCACGAACAAAATACTGATCAGGGCTTGCATAAAGGTTATATCCTGTCAAAGTACCCAGTGGAGTATTATCAATCGGGCTTTTAATTACACTTGGTGCAGATTTATATGCACCATTGGATTCTCTTGGATTAAACATATAATATCCGTTTGCAAATCCATAGAAATTGGTGAACAATTGCCTGAAGGCTTGTAATTCAACTGAAAAACCTAATCCGCCATCACCAGGCTGAATAGCCTGATCCATCATGATAAAATCTTTTTTAGTTCCATCAGACTGAGGCACCTGGTTATCAGTAGCATCAAATCTTCCTGTTGGTAATTTAATGCCAAGGCCAACCATCAGGTTACCACCTTGTGCCATCTCAGGATCAAAAAGCCAATAATTCAATCCTATACGCATGTCTCCTATGCCTGCAGCATACACACTATAACGAAATGTGTCAATCTCCGGAGCCGTCTGTCTCAATACCTGAGAACGTTCATTGTGAACGTAAGGAATCGTTGCATTTAATTGCAACCTGTTACTTAATCCATAAGAAAAATTCAGGTCTAATGCATGTGAATAAATATTTACTGCATTACCCCTGTCATTTCCATTTGCATCATGACCACCACCTGTGACCTGGCGTTGTGGTTGTTCTTCTGTACCGACAAAATGTCTCCAGGAATGGAAATACCTGTAGTTAGCTCCCATCTGGAAATTACCTTTCAGAAGGTTATACGAATCTGACGGACTGAGACTTAATCCACCCATCTGGCGAACAGCTACACAACCCTGTGCACCGGTATTCAAAGTACAGATAAACAGGAAAGCGATTAATGTGATGTAAAATTTAAAATTCATATCAATTGGATTTGAGGTGAGAGAATGATTAAATACATCGAATATTCAATTCTTCTATTATTATACGATGCATTGTAAAAATAGTATGGGCTATCATAAAGACATGAATATTCAGATTAGATTTTACTTAGAATATAAATATGGAAAGCAGTAATAAAAACATGATATTAAATCTATCCGGTACATTTCGTGTTTTGACAAAATGCAATTTTATAATATATTGGTATTCATTGGATTATAAACTTTTTTAAGGCTATGCGAAAGTAGATTAGAATGCAGGTTATGATGTGATTTTTGATACGATTGAAGATTTCATGAGCTAACCAGAGTTGACGGATAAAATCACTACTTCTTCAATTCGCACGAAGTACAAGGAGATAAAGCACGGAGATCACCGGTTTTATTTTATAAATACTTGAATCCTTGTGTCGGTTCCAAAGATCCAACAAGGCTATGATTTCAAATCAATCCCCTGTCAGGAAAGCAGAAATTTTCCACCCGAGCTCTTTGTCTTTATAGAGAAAAAGTCTTGGCCCCATCAGGTTATAAATAAATTTCCAGTTGACCCAGCCTGTTTTATCTTTTCCATAGGTTTCAATCTTGTACCATTCAGGCTCACCAAGACCATTAGAACCTGAGGTAACCTGCATTCCTTCAGATTCATTTGTTATGTAATGGACGATATTGTATGTCAGTTGCACCACAACTTCTGATTTGATATCAGGCTTCGCTCTGAGGTTTACATTTTTGCCGGTGATGATACCCATGTCATAATAATCATCCTCCAGGCTTAGCTCAATATCATAGATGTATGGAAATACAAATTGATATCTTCCGGTACTATCCGCCGTATCATGAAGAAAAACTCCTCCCATACCGATTATTCTTGAAGTCATAAACCAGAAATCCGAGGAGTCATTATCAACACTCCATGTATTGTTGAAATCCGCCTTGCCTCCTTCCGTATCAAATCCACTTTCCACATCATCAGCAAGCGATTTCATAATCCAATCCTCATCACGTTTGTCAACAGCCTGTTTAAGCTTGGCAACAAAAACAGAAAGGGAAGGTTCTCTATTCGTCTCGTCCCTGGGAGGATAATGTTTATCCTGTGCTGAGATCAAATGGACAAACCCAAAACTGATCACCATCCATAACATTTTTCTCATACGATCCGGGTTCGGTTTTTAATTTTATTAAAATACCAGTACAAAGGAATTCCGATACATGTCAACAAGATACCTAATAACGAATTGATCAGAATTGATTTACCTGAAATATAATTATGGATGTCGTTGATAAGTGTGATGACCAGGAAGAATACAGAGAATAAAACAAATACACCAGGCACTATGGGATATCCCCAAACTTTGTAAGGTCTGGGTGCGTCTGGCATTTTCTTTCTCAAAATAAAAATTCCGAATGCACTCATTCCATAGAAGAGATAGCTCACAAAGATCAGCATGTCCGTAAGCGTATCAAAAGAACCACTTAATACCAATGCTGATGTCCAAAGACAATGGATCCAGATTGCATTTGAGGGTGTTTCATACCGGGGATGTACTTTCCCTAAAGTCCTGAAAAAATTTCCATCCACGGCCATTGCGAAAGATACCCTTGCAGTCGCAAGGACATTACTGTGTGTAGTTCCGAATGTGGAGAGTATTACGATCAACGCAATGATCCCTCCACCAATGCTTCCAAAAGCAATCTTCATGGCATCTGAGGCGACCATGGTTGAAGTAGCCAGCGCATCAATGGGTAGCATATACAAATACGCGAGGGTAATCAGGACATAAACGATAATACAGGTCACTACACCTAAAAATAAACTCTTCGGAATATTTTTTTGCGGTTGGTTGATTTCACCGGCTACAAATCCGATGTTGTTCCATCCGTCATATCCCCAGAATGCACCGGAGGTTGCAGCTACAATTGCACCCAGGAGAGCTAATCCTTTAGGGTTGATGATTGATGAATGCTGAAAAAAATGATCCCCATCTCCCGCACCTGAAAATAATAATCCAAATACAACCATTCCGATGGCAACTAATTTCAAAATCGTAATGATCACATTGATGTTACCTCCAAGTTTTGCACTCCGGCTGTTGATATAGCTCACCAGGATGACGACTACTATAGTTATTCCTTTGACACCTATATTTTCAAGAGGTAAAATATGCCCGATCAATGGAATAAATATGTCAATAGATTTCTCCAATTCTAACGGTAGCCGGGGTAGATGAATAAAATATTCGACATACGTACCAAGCACATACGCGATAGAAGCAACTCCAGCTGTGTTGAATACTGCAAAACCAGCCCATCCATAAAGAAAAGCGATAAAGTCACCATACATCTTTTGAAAGAAAACATATTGCCCACCCGTTTCAGGAAACATCGTAGCAACTTCAGCATTACTCAATGCCCCGAACAAAGTAATAATCCCTGCACCTATCCACACAGCAATAAGTAATTGCGGAGAACCAAGCTGAGCAGCCATGCTCGCCGGTTTCATAAAAATCCCTGATCCGATGATACTGCCTATGACAATCGATACGCAGGTCCAGAGGCCAAAGGAAGTTTTTAATTTCATGTAAGACAGTGAGAGAATAAGACGGTAAGATAGTAAGACAGTAAGAATGTAAGACAGTAAGAATGTAAGACAATAAGACAGTAAGACAGTAAGACAGTAAGACAGTAAGATAGTAAGACAGTAAGAGAAGTGAGAACGAAAGAAATTGTTCGGCGTAGGTTGTACCTACGTCGAGGCGTTTGCAATACTCGGTTTTGCGACCTTTTAAGTTTATTTGTTTGATAATGATTTCGCAAATGCAAATCGGAAATTTGCAAACACTCCGACGTAGTTACAAACTACGCCGAACAATATGTGTCTTTCCATTTCCTCCATCCCCACACCGAAATCACCGCATAAATTAAATATAACAACGCAAACAAATATCCTTCGCTCCGCCAATATAAACCTGTGTATGCCACATCAATCACAATCCAGTAAACCCAATTGTGCAAATCCTTTCTGACTAATAATATCGTGGCCCATACAGAAAGTAATGTCAGGACTGTATCCGGATACCCATAACGCGCATCTGCATAATGGATCAACACCCATGACAACGGAAAACTAATCAACAGAACCACACAGATGACGATCAAATGTTGTTGCAAAGCTGATGTCAATATGGATTTATTCCCGTCCCCTGCTTTGGCTTTCATCCAATTCCACAATCCGATAAACCCTATGACTACATAAAATATTTGCAGGCCCACATCAGCCATTAAATGATAATCAGTAAAACTTTTCCAGGCTATACATCCGCAACTGATAATGCCGAAGACCCAGCATAACGGTTTCTCATAAGCAGCGAGAATAACATAGATGATGCCTGTGAGCAGGCCCACCCACTCTACCGCGTCCTGATGTGCTATTTGTTCTGCCAGGACGCTTACATTCACGTTAGCAAGGAGTTATTATCCGGTTGTCCGACACTTATTTGGTGAGTGCAAACTTATACTGAAGGATGTAATGGATAGGATGATTTGTCTTGGGATCATTTTGCCTGAGGATCACATCAATGTCAGTGGTCTCCCCGATCTCTTTCTGACTGCTGTCAAAGACTGCTTTGATCACACCTTTCTCCCCCGGCTTAAAAACTTTGAACTGCGGATATTCAAGTGTAGTGCATTCGCATGAAGTGATGAGCTCTATAGCTACTGGTTGATTTCCTGTATTTGTAAACTGATAAGACATTTCTTTCTTATCCCCTTTGTGCACAGCTCCAAGCTCAATGACCTTTTTATCGAATGTGAGCTCGATCTTTGGATCTGTGATCGGAACAGTAGCTTTTGAAGAAAGAACAGTACTGCCGCTCTTTAATTCACTTTTTTTTTGATCCCCGAGATCAGATTTTTTAACCTCTATCGTAGTAGGACCCGCGATGATCTTAAACTCAGTTCGGCGATTTATCCTGTGCTCATCTTCTGTGCAATCAATACCATTGATACAATCATTGAGGATCTGATTTTCTCCATAACCAACGGCTTCAATGCGGTTCTCCTTGATTCCATGAGATACCAGCCAGTTCTTTGCAGACTGTGCACGACGTTGTGAAAGGCGCTCATTATAATTGTCATTTCCACGTGAATCAGTGTGAGATGACAATTCGATCACCATATCCGGATATTGTTTCATCAGGCCAAGCAGGAAAGTCAGATCTTTTTCAGATTCCGTCAGGATCTTGTCATCATCAAAGTCGTAATAAATATTATTAAGACGGATCGGCTCATTCATGGTGAGAGTTTCCATACCGGATTTATCCTCTGGCTTCTTCACCATCTTGACAGTACGCTTGATGGTTTGATTATCAACCATGCCTACAGTGTTGATTTCAAATTCGCCCGGAGCATACCCTTCTTTTTCAATCAGCACTTTATATTTCTTATCCTTATCCAGGCCAAATTGAGAATCATTAATTTTATCATTGACCTGAACCTCTGATTTGCCTGTTTTACCCTGGTTGATTTCAAATACTGTAACCTTCGCACCTAACAGCGGTGTGTTTCCTTCATACGTACTTGTGATAAGATCAATGACCACATCACGGATATGGAACAAGTAGATATCATCACAGCAGGTTTTAGATTTCACCGATCTCGATAATTCATCCGGACGATTGGATACCAGGAATCCAACTTTCCCTTCTTCATTCACGGAGAAGAATAAATCATCGTAGGATGAATTATATCCTTTACCCAGGTTTTCAACTTTTCCCCACGTCTGTCCATTCCAATCCGTGCGGAATACATCGAAACCACCGATGCTTGGATGACCATTAGATGAAAAATATAATTTATTGTTGAGGTAAAACGGTGACTCTTCATCAAGGGCAGAATTGATACCTGATCCGAGGTTAACAGGAATTTCATATTGTGTATCAGATAGACGATCTGAATAATACAGATCATACCCGCCAAAACCACCTGGCATGTTAGAAGAGAAAAACAATACTTCTTTTCCAAACAGCACACCTGGTGTTGGATGTTTTGCAATATAATTACCATTGATGCCGGCGATTTCTTCCGGTGGTGACCAGTTATCACCTTTCGCAACACTCACATGGATTTTGCTTTCTGTCACTACATTTCCTGTTAATGTAGCTCTTGTAAAAAATAACCTTGAGCCATCTGGTGCAACACTTGGATTCGCTGTATGATATCCTTCGATGTTTATTTTATCCGGTAATGCTTTGGCAGCATCCCAATCTTCATCCTTTCCTTTTTCTGCTGTATAGAGTTTGAAGAAATAATCACCTTCCTTACCATCCAGTACGATAAGATCTTTACGACGAAAAGAAGAGAAATATAACTTCCCATCACTCCCTAAAAATGGAGCTGACTCTGTATAGGCAGAATTGATAGACTTGCCTGCATTTTCAACTACAAGATCAATTGGTGGCTTGGATTGCATGGCCAATTGAATACCTGCAACTTCATTATCTGCAAGCGCCAGCAGGCTATCGTTGACCGCGAGCCCTGCATAATGGTTGAAGGCATCGATCGCTCCCTGGTAATTCCCATTGATCTTCAACACCTGTGCGTATTGAAATACAGTCTGAGGATATTTTACACCCTGATCTTTTTCGACGATTTTTTGAAGCCAGCTTTCAGCTTTTTTAAAATCACGCAGCCTGACATTGAGGTCAGCGATCTTTACGGCGATTTCCGGATCACGTGTTTCCTTATATGCATTTTCATACCACTCCAATGCCGTATAATAATCGGGAATAGCCATGCTCTTTTCCGCTGTTTCCAGCATCATGTAGACAGGCACCTCATCAAGAGGCTGTGCAGATACCTTAAATGCAAAGGTAGTCAGCACGATAAAAAATATAAGTCTGCTCAACTTCATAATCAGAATCTTGGACAAAATATAACGGGATCAGGCTTAGGTCTTTTATAGACCTTACCTATGTATTGCGCAGCTAATTCAAAGCCGCCCACTGTTCCACTTGCGCCTGACAACGGAGAGATATTGACATCGTAGCCCAGCATCACATTGATGCCTTTGAGCTCTCCACCTAACATCACCTGTATAGCATCTCCTATGCCTGCACCACTTCTATAACCAAGACCGCCCTTGAGGATGATCTCTTTTTCTTTGCTGTATAAATAATCAAAGAGGCCCTGGAGCACGATTGTATTTTCGGGAGCTTTCAGGACTTTTTGAAAACTAATATTTGGAGAAAATTTTATTTTATTGGACATCACTCTGGACAATCCCGCCTGTGCAAATACTCTTGGATATAATCTATAATTGCCTCCTGTAGTAACTACTGACCAATCAGGTCTTCCAAATTTGTCAGCGGAAAAACCGATAAAGAATTCATCTGTTTTGTTGAATTTATTTGAATACCGGATTCCGCCAACATGATCAAGGAAACCTTTATTCATATCATCAGCAGTCCCCTGATCCAAATTTGTCATCCCGTTAGATTCAAGAAAATCTCCGAAGACAAGCTTTGTGGGATCTGATACTTTTCGTTGGATCGCTCCGGTCTGGTAAGCGATGGATAATATGCTTGTTCCTTTTTTATTGAGCGCAAGATGGTATGCAGCACTCACTTTGAAAGAGGATTGAGTTAAACCACCAGTACCTGATTTGTCGGAATAAAAAAAGAGGCCTACACCTACCCAGTCTGTTTTCTTAAAACCCCTGATCACCGGAACATCGATAGAAAATGTGGGTGTCATAAATGCGGCACTTCCGATCACACTCCTGTATTGGTCCCTGTACAAACCTGACAGCCGGTACGATCCGTAGAAAGCACCTGTCTGAGCAGGATTGAAAGCTAAGGGGGCCATGTGTTTGAGGGTGAAATGGATATCCTGGCTTTTGGCAGGGCTAAGGAGGAGGACCAGAAACAAGGCACTCAAGACCCGCAAAGTTTGTCGATGTATCATCATATTATCTATAAGCGATCTTCCAACCGGTTTTATGATCTAAATTGCCTGCAAAATATCAATAATTAGCGTTTTTCTATCCGGATGTCGCTTAAAGACCAAATTATATCCACCAAAGGCCAGGCGAAGACCAGCCTGCTGCTGCCTTTGCTTCTGTTTCTTTCTATTTCGGTTAAAGCACAAAAGGATACCCTGGGAATCTGGGATATTCCTTCCAACTTTCATCCGGGTCGATATTGGACAGCGGCGGGTGTAAGCCTGGTGGGATATAGTGGTACGTTGATCAGCCTCAATGAGTTGTGGTACAAGCAATATCCCCGTACATCTTTTCATTTTTTCAATGATGCTGAAGAATGGCTGCAGATGGACAAAGGAGGTCATCTCTTTACCGCATATTTTGAAGCTGACTGGATCCATGGTGCTGTAGAATGGACCGGGGTGAAACGTAGTCCATCGATTTGGGCCGGGGCACTGGCTGCTGTCGGTCTTCAGGCTACCCTCGAAACGTTTGATGGCTTCTCTTCAAAATGGGGATTTTCACTTTCTGATTTCGCAACTAATATCGTCGGAGCCGGAATGTGGGCATCACAGGAATTCGCGTGGGATGAGCAACGCATTCGTATGAAAGTGTCTTCATCATATCGTACATATCCTGATGAAATCGTTCAGGGGTTTCCATCTGGTTCTACAACATTGCGCACACGTACGAATGATCTTTATGGAAAAAATATTTTGCAATCTTTTCTCAAAGATTACAACGCGCAGACCGTTTGGTTTTCTGTCAATATTCATTCTTTTTTAAAAGAAGAAAACCGCTTTCCAAAATGGCTGAATGTTGCATTTGGATATGGTGCAGAAAATATGTTTGGTGGATTTGAAAACGAATGGGAGGTGGATGACATCAAGTATGTCTTACCTGAATCAAAATATCCAAGGTATCGCCAGTTGTATATATCACCTGATATAGACCTGAGTAAAATAAAAATCAAAAGCAAACCATTAAAGACATTATTATGCATGGCGAATATTTTTAAAATCCCTGCGCCTGCTTTGGAAATTAATGGAAAGGGAGGAGTGAAGTGGAAGTGGTTGCACTATTAGTGAGTAGTCAGTAGTGAGTAGTGAGTGGTGAGTGGTTTCGCGCACCCTCGTGAGAGGTGAGAGGTGAGACGTGAGATGTGAGATGTTATATTTTTTCTATATTTATTCAGGTGCAGTGAATAATGAGACTTTGACATGGACGGGTAGTACAGGTACAAGTTTCGTTGAAACTGGACCCTATTGGGCAAAAGTTTCCTTCTGGCAAACCGACTCCCAATTTGTCAGAGCTAAAATCACAAATGACTGCACCGAAGAATTTAGTATGGATTCTAAAACTGTTACAGTGAACTAAATGCTAAAATTTACTTTCCTAAATTTTGAACTCATGAAATTCAATTATAGACAGATTGCATTTTTTGGATCATTTTGGTTATTAAGTGCGTGTAATATCTATGATCTTGAAGATACGATTAAGGATGGACTCGAAAATATGGAGTTCGAATGTAGTAAAGGAAGTGCAAGGGACTCAGCCGGAAGAAAATTTTTTCAATGTCCTTGATATTCAACTGGAACAGAACGGCGAATATGTTAATGGCCATTTACATGTTGTTTTTCAATGCAAAATGTATCTCGACCGTGCAGGAAAACTGACCGGAGATTTTGTAAGAGATTTGAGTGGTGAATATTATATTCCCATCAATTATAAGCTCTGAATAGTTTTCAATAAAACAGAAAAGGCTGGGGAAATTCCTGCCTTTTTTCTTATTGATCTACATAAGAAATGTCTGCATTTTCTGCGGATTCCTGCCGCAAAAATCTATTTCCATTTCGTTCTGCGTTTGCTGAGGGGAAAAGAATCACCATATCACTTCCTCACTTATTACTACTTACCGATTACTGCTTACTGCTTACTTATGTACTCTTTATCCTTCCAGTACCACCAGTTCAATTTCTCTTTGTCATGTTTATTTTCAGTTACAAAATAAACTGCACATCGAAATGTATACAGCATGCAGATATCATGTGTCATTCCTGTGACGGTGTTTAGTTGTGCATATAATTTTGCAGGATTTTTTCCTTTTAGTTCAGATACTTTTCTGAATCCCATGTTCCATAGATCAAGTGAGCAAGCTTTTCCTATGCTGGGAATGGTTTGAAATTCTTTAAGAACTTCGGCTTGAGTTTTTGAATTAACCATAAGAACAATTTACGAATTAAAACAAAGTGGATGCCGGATAAAATTGATGCCGGATGCCGGACTCCAGACACAAAGTAAAAAAAAGAATCAATGCATGTTCGAGGTCAGATACACTCGAATGTCAGGCATATTTTATTCTAATTAAAAATTAGGAAAAGGAAATTTCCAGTTCGATGTCAGAGACCCTCGAACATCCGTATTATTTTTAGAAAAAAGGAAAAGGGTCCCCTTTAGGAGATTTAGGGGTAAGGGAGATTCTCCAGTTCGAGGTCAGAGACCTTCGAACGTCAGTATTATTCTTAGAAAAAAGTAAAAGGGTCCCCTTTAGGGGATTTAGGGGTAAGGGAGATTCTCCATGTTCGAGGTCAGAGACACTCGAACGTCGGAAATCGAAATACAAATCTCACGACTCACGACTCACGTTTCACGAAAAGAATGCGGGCGGCTAAAGTATCCACTGAAACAAATAATAAAACCCAAGCGCCCCGATAAAGGTCACAGGCAATGTAAGCAACCACGCCATGGCTATTGTCGTGATCGTACTTTTCTGCAGATTTTTGACACCTCCCATACCCACCATGCTTCCTGCAATACCTGAGGAAAGAACATGCGTAGTACTGACAGGTAATCCAAAACCGCTGCTCAATCCAATCGTACCGGCAGCTACGAGTTCTGCAATGGCACCCTGGGCATAGGTGAGATGAGTCTTACCGATCTTTTCGCCGATCGTCACTACTATTCTCCTCCAGCCGATCATCGTACCAAAACCAAGAGAAAGGGATATCATAAGTATTGCTTCCACAGGAGCATAATCAGTAGAATCTTTAAGGATGGCAAATCCATGTTTGAATTCTCTTTGATGTTTTGGATCAGGAATAAAATTAGGATCTTCCAGCAAAGGCTTTATTTTCTTTGCGAAAGACTGGATAGTTTGACGGATTTTCACTCTGTCTGTCTGGTTTTTGCTTTCCAAAAGAGGTAATTCTTTCTCCAGTATATCAATCGTATTCAAAGCTTCATAATGGGGGTCAAAAAGGCCATCCTTTCTGTATTCATTGGTCGCATCCCTCATCGTCGCTATAGCCGCTTCCAACTTTTCCAATTTAACCTGGGGGTTCAATGCATAATATCCGGGCAATATGGCAAGCAATACAATCATCATGATGCCTACACCTTTCTGACCATCATTATTTCCATGAAAAAAACTGACCAGGGTACATGTAGTCAACAAGATGAACCTGATCCAGATCGGCGGAGGCTTATTGTTGTTCTGTGAAGGATCTTTAAATATCTCCTTGTTCTTGATAAATGTTTTAAAAAGAAACAAAAGAAGAATCACTGATGAAAACCCAAATGCCGGTGATAACAATAATGAAAGCCCGATTTCCTGTGCTTTATGCCAGTTGATTCCATTTCCTCCATGGACCCAAAAGAATCCCATACCTGCTCCCAGAATAGCACCGATCAAGGTATGCGAACTTGAACATGGAATGCCTAAATACCAGGTAGCAAGGTTCCATGAGATGGCCGTCAACAGGACCGCAAAAACAATTGAAATATTTTCTCCCTGCGGCATTGACAACATTTCATTGACAGGCAACAAATTCATGATGCTCATCGCCACTGCAATACCTCCAAGCCATACGCCCAGGAAATTCCAGGATCCTGACCAGATCACAGCAGCAAGAGGCTTCAGGGATTTTGTGTAGATAACCGTGGCTACAGCATTCGCAGTGTCATGGAAGCCATTGACAAATTCAAATGCACAAACCCCGATCACCGCGAGTATTAAAAATATAAGATGGTGGGTAGGAAGTTCAGCTAACGCCTGTTGGAGCATAATGAGGGTTGGTCTTTAAAAAGTAACAGTCGCTGCAAAATATTAACATCATTCTGATCTTGCTCATCCAGACCCTTTTTTCTGTATAATCAGGGATCTGAATTCCACGCAAAGTTACCTTATCCCTTCATGCCCTGCCCTTCCCATATTCAAGATATTGTTAATTCGTTCCCCTGTTCAGGGACTTTTGTTTACACAGGATTTACATTGAAAATGATAGTTACTATTGAATTAAAAAAAATGAACCACTTAGAAACTTAAGTTCACGGTGATGCTTCGACCTGCTCGCGCTCAACCCCTTGCTACAGCTCAGCAACCGCCACTTAGAAAAGCGGCCTAAGGACAAAAGGTTTAGCAGCCAGTCGATTACTGAGATTTAGCACGAGTTTGAGTTTGGTAGGTAGAAGGATTGTTCCTTGGTCTATAGGTAATAGATTTGTTTCCAGTATGATGTTTAATTACACTTACACAATGTATTTACCTATTGCTTTTTTGCCTATTGCTTTTTGCACATTGTTTTGAATTTAATACTCCTGTTCTACATGCTCAGGATTATTCCATTCCTCCTCACCTTCCCACTTCGCAATCACTGCAGAGGCCAGGCAATTTCCTACAAGATTGACAGAAGTCCGCGCCATATCCATGAGGGCATCAATCCCCAGAATAAGAAATATAGGTTCCATCGGAAGACCAAAGGATGCAGCTGTAGCCATCAATATCACAAGAGAGGCTCGTGGCACTCCCGCGATCCCTTTCGTAGTCAACATCAAGGTCAGCAGGATTATGATTTGTTGCCCGACAGGTAAATGAATACCTGCAGCCTGCGCCACGAAAATGGTAGCTAATGATAAATACAATGTAGATCCATCAAGATTGAAACTATACCCTGCGGGTAAGACAAAGGCAACAACTTTCCTTGGCACACCAAATTTTTCCATGTTCTCCAACGCCGCAGGAAGTGCTGCCTCAGAACTCGTAGTTGAAAAAGCAATCGTTGCAGGCTCGAGTACTGCTTTGAAGAATCTTTTAATTGGCAATTTTATGATCAATGCCACCGGTAAAAAAACGAACAGGACAAAACCTATTAGCGCACCGTACAGTGTCAGCAGCAATTTGAAAAGATTGCCAAGTATCCCAAATCCCAAGTGACCTACTGTATAAGCAATTGCACAACCAACGGCAAACGGAGCGAAATACATCACGACACCAGTAAATTTAAACATCACTTCAGTCAGGCTTTCGCAGAATTTAAGCATGGTCTGCTTGTGTTGCTCTTTCACCATGGCCAATCCAATTGCAAAGAAAATGCTGAAAATCACGATCTGCAGCACTTGTCCTTCAGCTATTGATTTCGCAATATTTTCCGGAAAAATATGAAGTATGGTTTCCTGCCATCCTGAAGGTTGAGGTACATCAATGGGTGCTGCATCAGCATGAGGCGGTAATACAATACCCACACCAGCCTTACTGATGTTGATGGCAAGCAATCCAATAAATAATGCGATGGTTGTGGCCACTTCAAAGTAAAGGATAGACTTCCACCCCATCCGGCCTACTTGCTTGAGATCAGCATGTCCTGCAATACCTACTACCAGTGTTCCAAAAATTAATGGAGCAATAATGGTCTTTATCAGTTTCAAAAAAACTTTACTGACTACCGTTAGTTCCGAAGCAACCGCTGGAAAATCATATCCAAACTCAGCACCTACCACCATGCTAAAAAGGATCCATGTGGTAAGGCTCTTTCTTTTCCAAACTAAATATCCCAGGCTAAAAATGGCTATCCACCGGAAGATTGCTGTAATAGCAGGAGCCATATACAAAAGATCCAGACCGGAAACAGTAGTTAATAATGCAGCGATGAAGACAGCCGCAAGAATGAAAACTTTAGTGCCCTTAGTTAATATCATATTGATCGGTAGATGTCAGATTGTTCTGCTCAAGGTAAAAAGAATGCTTCGACCTGCCTAACACATCCTTGTGCTACAGCTCAGCAACCAGGCAGAAAAGGTGGAAAAGGCAGAAAAGGAAAATTATTTAACAGGTTTAATTTCACTTTAGACTTTTTACATTCGACTAAGCTGGCTACTCTGACCATTCTCCTTTGACAGTTTTTTCTATGTGGCTTTCTATGTACCTATGTGTCTATGTGGTAAACTTTTTTTGAATTCAGTGTTTCTTTATCTCATAGAAAAATGGAACCACATAGGCACATAGGTACATAGAAAGTCACATAGAATTTTGAATTTTTGAATTCAGACGTAAAACCACGAATATTATCCCTGAATAAAATATACTTGTGAAGGTTTCGAAAATTACTATTGTTATGCTTCACAATGACCTCTCACGATTCACGTCGGTTGCTGAGCTGTAGCACAAGATTGAGTTAAGCAGGTCGAAGTACACGCCTCACGAAAACGAATCTCACAAACTCACTACTGACTACTCACTACTCCCTCTTTTTCCAAACAACAAAGCAATCACTCCTAGCACAGGTCCGGGTAATAAAAAAAAGAACAACCATTTATATGAAACATCATCCTTCATAAAATTCAGCAACTGTATGCTCAGGATTGTTATACTAAATCCTATGCAATTGACAATCGTCAGCGCGGAACCTTTATTTTCTTCAGGAGCAGATTGAGCAATCAGGGTGGAAAACTGAGGCGAGTCCATGATCACCACCATGCCCCAGAACAACATAAATCCATAAATAAAATAATGATGAATAGAAAATATAAATGGTGATATCAGACAACATAAACCCGAACATGTCAATGCAATCAATGCAACTTTATAGCTTCCCATTTTTTGCGCCATATATCCACCGATGATGCACGAGATGCTACCAATCCCGATGATAAAAAAAGTAGTAGTGGAGATCTGAACATCCGTAATGCCTGCATATGAAAATACGCCTGCAAGAACTAAGGGTACAAAAGCCCAGAAAGCATACAGTTCCCACATGTGTCCAAAATATCCCAATGCTGCAACTCTGAATTTTTTTTCTCTGAATGCATTGAAAATAGACTGCCGGTCAATGCGTGTTCCTTTTTTTCGGAAAGGACCATCAGGTACCATAAAAAATAAAAGCATTCCTCCTGACAATGAAAGTATCGATGTAGATATCAGGACATAATCCCATGGTAACGGACTTAATACTGTTTTCAAAAAATGTGGAAATGCAGTACCCAGCACTAATGCTGCAAGGAGAAATCCCAGTGCCTTACCAAGATCTTTATCATAATAGTCGGCAGCAATTTTCATCCCCACAGGATAAATGCCAGCCAGGAAAAAACCTGTGAAAAACCTGGAGCACATCAAAACAGATAAGCTTCCTTCAGAAAAAATTGTACCCAGGTTACAGAAGGCAGCAAGGATAGCACTGATCAAAAAAACTTTTGACGGACTGAATCTGTCAGCAATTGCAAACATGGCATAAATCAAAGTCCCTGCTATAAATCCAAATTGTACTGCCGAAGTGAGATTCCCTAGTGTTGATTCAGGCAATTGAAATGTCCGCATCAGATCCGCCATCACACCATTCCCTGCAAACCAAAGCGAAACACAGGTGAACTGAGATACGATGATCACCAGCAAGATCCCGCTCCTGTTTACTTTTATAATGGGTCTTTTCATGCTTAAAATTAACCCAAAACGGATCAAAAAGATGCAAAAAAGAGCTACAGGAAACCGATCCGGAGACTCTCACATTCAATGAGTTACGACCTCGTGGCACGAGTACTGGTGGCACGAGTACTGGTGGCACGAGTACTGGTGGCACCACTATCCCGTATGCTCCGCAATCTACTTCACCACCGATCCCTTCAGTTCAACATCCGAATACTGCCATGCCTCTTTGAAAAGAACTTCAGTTTCCTTCGCTTTATCCATCTGATTCGAAGCTTCATACGCTAGTTTCAAACCATTTAGCGCCCAGCCATTTTTTGGATAATATTTCAGATCCATTGTGTAGACTGCGATCGCATCTTCAGGTTTATTAGCATCAAGCAATACAGCACCGAGGTAATGTCGAACAGAGAAAAACCAATCCGGCGGTTCCTGATAAAGAAGCAGATCCTCCCTGGTAATGGCATCGCGAAGCAATCTTATGCTTTCATCATATTTTCCCTGTTTTGCCAACAGGTTTCCTTCGAGGGTTTTTTGCGCGATGTCCAGTATCTGGAACATCGAATTGAATCCCCATATTTTAATCTTCTTAAGTGAATCGATCGCAGCGATATTTTTCAATGCATCAAGTTCAGTTTTTGCATTTTTTAAATCGTTGATTCCAATATAGGCCATTCCTCTTGCATAGTGATAGATCCCCATCGGATAGACAAGTGTTTTATCCGGAGCTCCTTGTTTCAGAATATCATTCCATTTTCCAAATTTAACCCTGATGAAATCCGGAATGGAATTCATATGCTGCAAGCCCAACAGGTTATGATTAAACATAGCTTTTGTATTAGTCTGATCTGCCATCATTAATGCAGCTTTAATGGCCCATATGCTATTCCCTTCAAGTGTGGCGCAACCAGCCAGGAAATGATAATTGTGCGGATAATACGTGACGGGATAGGCTCCCTGTGCATGACATTGCGTGATATAATTACTATCAAGCTCCGCTGCTTTGATGTTTGCTAAAGTCCCCTTATGATAATCACCCGTATGAATATAAATGTGTGAAGGCATATGTACAAGATGTCCTGCTTTCGGTACCAGACCTTCATCAAAAAGCTTACAACTTGCAAGTGCTTTTCCGGGTGAATTGGAAGCCTCCATCGCGTGGATATAAAAATGATGCCCTCCGGGATGTTTCGGATTAATGCTAATGGCTGATTCAATTGCTTTCACAATCGCAGGTGTCCATGGTTTTGGATTTCCAGAATGATCATACAGATCCCAGGGATGAAGATCCATTAGTGATTCTGCATACATGGCTGCGATGTCTACGTCAGTAGGAAATTGATTATGCACTTCCTTCAATGCTACCATATAAGCACTGTCTAAAGAACGCCTGTATTGCGCAGGGTCTTTAGCATATCGTGTCGACATTGCTTTTATCAACGCTTTTTCTTTAGGTGTTGCTTTACCGGAAAGTTTGATGGCTTGTTGAATTGCATCATATGCCCGGGGATAATTATCAGGTTCCATACCTGCATTATAATTTGGCCCCAGCACATATGCATATCCCCAATAGCACATGGCACATGCTGGATCAATGCGCGTGGCTTCAAAAAAAGATCTTGCTGCTTCAGCATGATTAAATGCGTATGAAAGCAACAATCCCTGGTTGAAATATTTTTGAGCTTCCGGCTTCTTTGTTGTGATGGGATAATTCAGCATATCCATTCCTTCCAGGAGTGGCGCTGTCTTACCCGTTTTATACCAATCTGCATCCGTCAATGGAGGTGCGCACATGATTTGCGGACGTGCTGTGATATCCTCCTGAACTCCAGCTTCTTTTTTACAGCCAATGATAAATCCTAAAAAGATGATTACTACCAGGTATTTCATGATATGAGTATTATAAAATCAAAGAAAAATAAAATTAATGACTAGTAGTTTATACAAAAAAAAATGGGATCAAAGTAAGTACCCTGATCCCATTCTATGATTTTATTATCCTTACTATGAAGGTCTGCTGTTTATTTCCTCTCTCACCTTACTATGATTCTTACTGTATACGAAATATACAACGAGTCCTAATGCCATCCATACAAAGAATCGCACCCAGGTCAACCAGGGCAGTGATGCCATCAGATATAAACATATGAGCACGCATGCAGGACAAACGATCTGATATGCAGGCACCCGGAATTTTCTTGGCATATCAGGACTATTGCGTCTCAATAAGAAAACACCTATTGCTACAAGCACGAATGCAAACAATGTCCCGATATTTGTCAACTCAGCTGCAGTACCAATATCCACTGTAGCAGCGAAAACTGCAACTACCAATCCAACGAGTATGGTTCCATAAGCAGGCGTCCTGAATTTCTCATGCACTTTTGAAAAATTCTTTCCGATCAGGCCATCACGACTCATCGAATACAATATCCGGATCTGTCCAAGCTGCATGACAAGCAATACTGTAGGCATGGTAAATGTCACACCCATTGCTATGATAAAAGCAATATTATTTTCTCCGACTTCGGACAATGCCGCAACAACAGGTTTCTCATTTCCAAGAATGCTGAGGGGGACCATACCCGTCAGAACTCCTGCAACAATGATGTATAAAACCGTACAGATCAGCAATGAATAAATCATACCGCGCGGCAGATCCCGTTGTGGATTTTTTGCTTCTTCAGCAGTTGTACTTACCGCATCGAAACCCACGTATGCAAAAAATACTAAAGCTGCACCTGTCATAATACCTTTCCATCCATTAGGAGCAAATGGTTCCCAATACACATCAGGATTGAAATGTGGCAATCCGAAGATGAGGAATAAAAGTATAAGAGCAAGCTTTACAACCACAAGTGTTGCGTTGACGCGTGCTGATTCTTTAATACCCACCACTAATAGAATCGTAACTAAAAGAGTTATGACCAGGGCAGGCAGATTAAGTAGAGCATTCACATGTGGAAATGTTTCCCACACGGCAGCAAACTGAGTCTTCACTCCTTCTGTAAGGGCTACCCATTGACCTGTAGGAATCTGCACCATATCAGTCCCTGTAGCTCCGCTGATGGCGCCAGGTAAATGGATACCAAAACCTTCAAGGAACCTGCCGAAATATCCGGACCATCCAATAGCAACTGCAATGTTACCAACTGCATACTCAAGGGCCAGATCCCATCCGATGATCCAGGCCATCAATTCTCCGAAAGAATAATACGAATAGGTATAGGCAGAACCTGAAATCGGGACCATCGCGGCGAACTCTGCATAGCATAAAGCAGCGAGCGCACAGGCAAATCCGGTCACCATAAAAGAGATCGTCAGCGCAGGCCCAGCTCCTAAGGCATCCGGTGTACCAGCGGCAGCAACTCCAGTCAACACAAAAATCCCTGTTCCAATGATAGCACCTATTCCAAGCATAGTCAGCTCAAAAACCCCTAAAGATCTTTTCAGCGTTGAATTGGCCGCCTGGGACATCAGATCTTCATACCTCTTTTTTGCAAATAATTGACTTTTCATTTAATTGTTTTGATTAATGAATCGAATGACAAATTTAAACCCATACCATGGGCCCTCTAACAGGATATTATTCGTTAGCTGCGTCAAAATAGAGATATTGACGTGTTCAATCAATTTAATTTTGAATTTTTCGATGATCCGTTATCTTTTTTAGAAGAAAAGGGCGTTCGAAAACAGGACTTTTCCGCTATTCCAGAAGGACCTGAAAAGGGGATTGTCCACCAGGTAGACCACGCTTCCACCTCCTATGGTCTCAAACCCTGCCACGAGACTACGATCCATTTTTTTGATAGCCTTTGACCCGGCAAATCCATAATACTTCTGATTTTCATCAAAGTAGATTGCATTCCCTTCCGCCGGCAACCAGGCATAAGAGGATGGATTTGTTTTCAGCGTCATATAATATTTCCCTAACCCAAAGCTCAGCGGATTGGTCTGATCCATCCTGGTTTGAAAGACGACACCATATAATTCTTCCGAAACCTGTTTTCTGTCAGTAGATGCATAAGGATCAGGTAATTTTTCTTTCTCTTTCTTTATCTCTGCCGAATCTTCTTCAATGGTTTTAACTTTTATAGAAAAGTCATTTTTACCAGCCAGCTGACGAATACCTGTACCGATCGCTATCAGATGTCCTCCTGACCTGACCCATGAATTCAATTTATTCATAAAATCAATTTCAAGATGGTAATTGCCTTCCGGGATTACGATGATATTATAGTTATTGAGATTGACGTTCTCAAGATCTTCAGGCAAAACAAGATGTATCGGATATTTAAGTTCTTCTTCAAAAAAATGCCATACCTGCCCGATATTTTGCGAGCTCACACCTTCACCTGCAATAGAAAGAACTTGTGGTATACGTACCAAAGGATAATCATTTGATCCAAGATCTTTACCTAATTCTACAAAACCTGTATTGATAGTAGCAACCCTTACAATTGAAGATGATGCCTTTTCGCGGATCAAATCATCAAACGCAGGTATTTTCCGGTTATCTCCACGCATGAATAATATAGTACCCTGCGGATAGAGAACATTGCCAACTTTAAATTCATATTTAGCAAACCTTGCTACCAATCCTTCAGAAAGCAGTGATGATAGCAGGTTAGAAGATGAAACAGATCCCCACTCTATGATGTACGCATATGGCTTCGCATCATTTTTTATGATATTACCTGATCCCTGTACGTACGGAGAAAAATCTAATTTTTCTTCAGTAGCTATTGCATCCAGTCCGTATGCCATCGGAACACTCCATGCAGAAATATCATACGTGAGCGAATCTGTCAGCAATGATTCGGGATCAAATAATGCTTTCAATAAAACACCGCGGGGCTGAGCTGCAGGAATGACAATATCGCCTGCCTGTGGAGTCATTGAAATATTTTCACCGTCCAGGTAATTAAATACTTTTATGGCGTGTGCATTACTTTTTAAAATACCATACCGTATACCATTCCTGTCTAATAAAGTAGTCAGGTCTTTAATTCGTCCTGCCTGATTTAGTTTTGAAACCACATAATTTTTGAATTTACCCGGAGGATCCTGGTTGGATTTAGTAAAATACAATTCAAATTCTTTTACCAATGCCGCTGCATGATTTGAACCGGCTTCAATAGTGGACAGCGAGGTCATTCGATGATGTGCGATCCTGTCTGAAAGTGTCAGCGTATCACCATTTGCCAAAAGGATTGCCCTGTTACTGTAACCGCTCCCACCTTCTTCATACGTCATTCCTATTGCTCCTGAAAATGTAGGATACGTGTCTCCATAGGATGGATAAAATAAATCATAATTTTCTTTTGTGAAATAACGCCATCCTTCTTTATCAAAATGTTTTGCATTATTCTTACCGATGACTTCCTGAAAAGATCTCTGCCATGGAGTGACATATTCATGGATGGGATCAGCAGAAGGGGCGAAAAAATAAGGTGACTCCGGGCCCATCTCATGGATATCGGCATGTATGTGCGGCATCCATTGCAGATAAAAAGCAATTCGGTCTCTTGATTCCTTTTGCGTTTGCCATGCCCAATCCCTGTTGAGATCAAAATAATAATGATTGAGTCGTCCGCCCGGCCATGGCTCATTGTGTTCCCTGGTTTCAGCATGTGGATCATTTGGAATACTGCTTACCTGATTGCTCCAGTCAGAAAATCTCGCATACCCATCAGGATTGAGTGAAGGATCAATGATCACTATTGTATTTGCAAGCCACTTATCGATATCAGGACTTCCCATCGCAAGTTCATATAAGACCTGCATGGAACACTCAGAGCCGGCAGCTTCATTTCCGTGCACTGAATAGCTTAGATAGACAATGGCGATATCATCCTTTTTTATCTGACCTTCTGCAAGACCGGTTCGATATAAATTATTCATCCGGATCTCTTCAAGACGAGCCATGTTTTGCGGGCTACTGATGATAGCGGCTATGAGTGGCCTTAGTTCATAGGTTTTGCCGTATTCGATCAGCTTGATTTTATTGCTGGCTTCATCGGCATGTTTAAAGTAATCCACCAGCAAATGATGGGGAGTGAAACGGGAACCCAGCTTGTAGGTGAGAAACTGATCGGGTGATTTTAGTGTGTTGTTTTGGCTATATAAATGGCCTTGTAAAAAAGTAAGAAGAAAAGGAATGATAATAAAATTTCTCATGAGGGCCAAGGTAAAAGAATTCCGAGAGTTGGGTTTTTAAATAAATATGACACAAAAACAAGGACTCGGATTCATTTCGCATTTAGGCTAAATGAAATGACTATGAACCATATAGTTGTTGGGAAATCTTCTAAAAATTTTTGAACTATTCCTTAAAAATCGGAACATTTAATATCCTCTCATTCAAGAAGAGAGCAAAGAGTCGAATTCATTTCGCATTTAGGCTAAATGAAATGGCTATGAACCATATAATTGTTGGGGAATCTTCTAAAAATTTTTGAACTATTCCTTAAAAATCGGAACATTTTATATCCTCTCATTCAAGAAGAGAACAAAGAGTCGAATTCATTTCGCATTTAGGCTAAATGAAATGGCTATGAACTATATAATTGTTGGGAAATCTTCTAGAATTTTTTGAAATATTCCCCAAAAAACTCAGCCTTTTACACCCTCACCTGATACCTGGTTTTCAGCCAAAATCAGCCATAGATTGAAAGCTAGCTTTGGTTAATAAAAGAAAAGAACAAGGAGCCGGATTCATTTCGCATTTAGGCTAAATGAATTGGCTATGAGCCTTGTAGATATTGGGAAACCTTCTAAATTTTTTGAAAAATTCCGGAAAATACTGGCCCTAATATGCTCTCCCCTCTTGCCCAGACTTCAGCCATAAATTTCAATGCCGGAACCATTCAAGAAGAAGAAAGCAAGAAAATGTTTTCTTGATATTGTCCCACGATAAAGCCAGGGGCAATTATAGAAATCTATTTAATCTCAAATAATGGCTTTCAAAATCCTGGAGATTGTTTTCCCATCTCCCATTGTATAAAAATGTATGCAGGGAACACCGCCTTGGATCAATTCTTTGCATTGCGCAATTGTCCATTCAATGCCGATCTCTGTTACAGCTGCATCTGTCTGAGTCTTATTCACTTCACGCACCAGGTCATCCGGCATATTTACAAAAAACTTTCTTGGTATCGCCGCCAGCTGGTATCGTTTGGTTAAAGGTTTTATTCCCGGCACAATAGGAACATTTATTCCTTTTGCCCTGCAATTGGCGACGTATTCGAAAAATTTCTGATTGTCAAAATACATCTGCGTGACTATGTAATCGCCACCCGATTTGATCTTCTCTGCAGTATGAAATAAATCATTATCCATATTCGGGGCCTCAAAATGTTTTTCCGGATAACCTGCCACACCGATGCAGAAATCTGTTTTATTTCCTTTTTCAATATTGACATCGAGGTATTTCCCCTGGTTCATGTCAGCGATTTGCTTCACAAGGTCGATGGCATAGGCGTGGCCACCGGGAGTAAAATTGAATTTCTCTTCGAATGTCATGGCATCCCCGCGCAAGGCCAGCACATTCTTGATATCCAGGAAATTGAGATCGATCAGGGCATTCTCTGTATCTTCTTTGGTAAATCCTCCGCAAATAAGATGGGGCACAGCTTCGACACCATACTTGTGCATGATGGCCGCACAGATCCCTACTGTACCGGGCCTCTTCCGGATGGCCGTCTTCTCATAGTACCCGCTTTCATGCTTGGTATATACAAACTCTTCCCTGTGATACGTGACATCGATAAAGGGAGGTTTAAACTCCATCAGGGAGTCCAGCATCTTAAAGATATCAGACATGCTACCCCCTTTTAAGGGAGGCAGGATTTCGAAAGACATGTGCGTCTTTCCTGGGTTTTGGGTAAAAAATTCTGTGACTTTCATGAAAAGGTGGGCTAAGGTAGTCCATCCTTCCTAAAATGACAAAACCCCGGACCATTGTCCGGGGTATCATCTTGCGGACTTTCGTCAACGCTTGTTCAGGATCAACATTGTTTTTGTAAGTTGGAAGTCACCAAAACGGATCGAATAGTAATACAAACCGGCGGGCCAACTGTCATTGGTTATCTTATACTGCTGCTTTCCGGCGCCAAATTCACGGGTGATAGCCGTCATTTCAACACCTAAAGCATTCGTTATACTTATTGTCACTTCACCCTTTTCAGGCAATACAAAAGGAATAATGGTTTCTCCTTCCCAAGGATTTGGCCTGTTCTGGTGCAATTCGACTTCATCACTGGCCTGCACATCTTCTGCTTTCCAGTCAATAGACAGGTTGTAAGCTTCCTGTTCTCCGTCATAAAGTTCTGAAGTAAGGAATGTCCTATCCATCGATACCATCTCGCTTATCATCCCGGATTTCAATGCCACTGCTCTTATCGTCATCACACCAGCAGAAGGAATAGGTTCTTTAGACGTCCATGAACAACGAAGAGAAGAATTTTCTAAAAACCACATTTCTTCATTCATTCCTGTTGCCAATGGGAATATGCTGATCACTTTCATGCCATCAAACTTCAACGCCCACTGTCCACCGAAAACGTTCTTTCCAAAATCAGACAAGTCGAGGGTAATATCAAATTCATCACCTGCATTGACAAATTTATCCAGTACAGAGAATGAAGCAGAACGTTCACTGCGTGGTGTCAGGATATTGAAGTGTGCATTGACAGTTTGATTGAGGTCACCTACTTTGACTCCCACAAAATCTTCTATCCTTCCTGTACTATCCACATGGAATGAGGATGTTTCTTCAAACGGCCATGGACTATACGGATCATTGAATACATAGCTCTTAGGTATGAATCTCCATGATTTATTTCCAGGGAATGCACTCGTCTTACCTAAAATCAGCTTCCTGATCTCCACGAGATCAATTGCAGATATCTTTCCACTATTGTTTGCATCAGCTGCTATCATCTTGTATGGTGTTGGCAACAATTCAATTCCTAAAATATGTTGCTGCAATTTTAACAGGTCAGCAGTTGAAACACCATTGCGCGGATTATCATCGCGTACAGCCTCAAGAGAATACATCGTACCTGCAGGAATGACAGGGAAATTGAAAGTCCCATCATCCGTAGTTGTAACTGTTGAAAACAACTGGCCAGCCTGTAAAAGACTGATTCCTACATTAGCGACCGTAGTTTCATTCTGAGGTGTTGCCACTACTCCACTCACCCCACCGGAAGGAAGTCCGCAAACTCCTGAAGGATCAGTGAATACAATGGTGGTTTGACAGTAATCCCGGTTATTCCAGTTATCCCACACCCAGATATCGATAGGTATCTGAACTCCCAATGCAAGGATATCTTCACAAGAAAATAATTTGCTTGGCTGATATACTGTTCCGGAGAATGAATACCTGAGCTGATCTTTCGAAGTGCAGTTGTCAAAACTACTTGCATTAAAATCTTTAGCCCATATGGTGATATTACCAGTTGAAGGCATAGGCACTGTGCTCAATCCATTTATACAAACCGGAGTTGGCTGCTTGCAATCTTCAAGCCTGATTTTATCTTCACACGTAGTGATATTTCCACAACCACTTCTTACTGACCAAAGGATCCTGTAATATTCCAAAGGTTTCAATGGATCATTATAAGGTAATCCATATTTTCTCAGTAAGATAGTCGGACTTAAGGCTGTATTCAGACGGATATCAAACGTTCCATCCGGATTCTTAACAGCTTCAGTTGTGCCCATACCGATCACCGGAACTGAACTACCAGGATAATATATCTTGACATCATACGTAATGACCGCAGAACAAATATCCTCGATATGCTTTGTATAATTCAGGTGAACGAAACATGATGTTGGAACAGCGGGATCAAGTACAGGTGTAAGTTCTACATCAGATGTACAAAATACTTTCACTGCACCTGTGCAATCCGTGAATACAGCGCCTGCAGTATCCTTGATCTTCACCACTTGTTCGTATGTCCACAATCCTGCACCTGTAATAGTATTATACTGGCACCAATCAATCACAGTCCACTTACGTATGATTTTCACACAGAATCCATCCACATGTTCGAATCGTTGCTCTTTCAGGTTAATACCCACCGTAGCACATGCATCATTGAGAATGATAGGCTCGATAGTATCAGCTACTCCGCAATGTGTCAGTTCAATATCAGCTGGCCAAATCACATCATCTGTCGGATCATTCGGGTTATTAGGATTGATATAGAAAGGATCATAATTGATCACCCATATGTTTTGTGTACAGAATCCAACTTTTCCTCCCGGATCCGTTGCAATAAATCTGCGCTGAACTAATTTGACAGCACCCGGAGGAGCATTGCCCGGCAGATCATCACCACTGCAATCATTGAATACAGTAACCCTGATTTCAAGATCGAGATTACAATTGTCTGTTGCATATCCATCCAGTCCCCAGTTGTGAGGTTGTGGAAATTGTGGATTGCCCGGATCATTTATGATGATTGGTTCGCGGAAAAGTTGAGAGAATTCATAACCATTGATTACCGTACCAAATGTTCTGTTGGCAGGGTTTTCCAATTCTTCCGGATCAAACCAGAATTTACAGCTTATGGAAATATCCGGAGGACATGTTACCGTAGGCGATACTTTATCCTGTACAGCGACCTGAACCATACAATAATTTACGTTGCCATGCTGATCCGTTACTTCCAGTTGGACCAGAACATATTCCTGGTCTGCATCACAACATGAAAACGGAACGTATTGGTTGTAAGTAAGTCCTTTGTCAAAATTGTCGACATCACCGTCAGGCTGATGGTTATGTCCATCCGTAGTCCAGTCAAAATCGATACAGCTATCCATACGACGTGCACGGAATGTCACCGGACCGCAATAGTCAAAGCTGCCGTCATCAAGCGTTGTAGCGGGTAACAAGCCAACACCATATTGATCCTGGTTATTGATCGCTATGACCGTATGCTGATCACAATAAGCTACCGGAGGTGTGTTATCAAAGAGTTCGATGTCAGATTGGCATGTTGAGAAATTTCCGCAATCATCTCTTACTTCCCATACCACCTGGTAATTTCCCAAACCTAAAGGAGGCAGGATAAATTCTCCATTCACCGGTACGATGATGACACCATTGAAGCTCAATTTATAAGCAAGCGGATAAGATCCACATTCGTCTACGGCTACAGGAGGAGTAAGATTTATTTCAGCACCGCACTGCCCAAAAGCTGCAGGAACAGCTATTGTTGCTTCACATGTAATCACCGGTGCTGTTGTATCAGCCACATTGATGATCTGATCACGAATGATGATCTCCGATGGGTTGCACCAGTTTACTAATGTCCATTCACGTTTCACAGCATAAGAAGCTCCACAGTAAGGAACCACTTTATCCACATAGCCCCAGAAGAACTGGCCGCAGAAAGGACCTTCCAGGCCACCAAGACATGCAGGATCCGGTGTCAGATCAGGACGAATACAAGGATTACCACAATAAATGGTTGTATCATTTGGAAACTGGAAATCATCTATTGTACCTCTTAGCAGGTATATATGTTCATCGCAGGTCACACTATGTCCGCTTTCATCTGTAGCTACCCATGTGCGCGTGATGATTTGTGTAAACTCACCTTCGCACATATGGACTTCTACCTGATCTGTATAAGAAAGTGTAGTCAGGCCGCAATTGTCGATGCCTGCTACTGAATATTGATTTCCACCTATCGGTATGACAACAACATTATTCGGAACAGGAAAATGTGGAATCGCCTGTGGAGATATATCATCAGAACATTCAATAGTAATATCTGAACAGGTAATCTGTGGTGGCAATTTATCTTCGATCAGAAGACGACTGCAACAAACGTTTCCATTGCTTGGATCAGTGATGCATGCTTCAAGATATTGATTTATCCATGGGCTTGCTTCCAGCACACCATTTTCAAATACTACAGCAGGATTTGTAAACGTGATGATATAATTATCAAAACATCCATAATGATTTCCTTCAAGCAACATATCCGGAACGATCACAGCTTCACAATCAAAACCTACTGACACTTCCAATCCGTCTTCGCATACAAGTGCGCCACCTGCTGCTTCCACAACCTGAATTTCAAATGCGCACTGCGTAGTATATCCAAGCTGATCAGAGATCTGGTATATCTGTCTGGTGATACCGATAGGGAACAAATCACCAGATGTTAAACCCGTTCCATCAACCTGTTCAACAGTAGGCTCCTGGTTGCATAAGCCTTCAGGTTCCATTTCGTAAGTAACACCCATTGAACATTCGCCAGGTGCCAGGTAGACAGTAATATTCTGAGGACAATCTATCATAAACAAACCACCAACGAGAGAGACTGCCACATCGGCGTAAGCAATATTTCCCTGGTCATCTGTAGCAGTAACCTGCAATGTTTGTTCAGAGCTTGTAAGAAAATCTTCACATCCAAATACAGACTGGCTTAATGCAATAGTTACATCAACATCGCAATTATCTGTTACACTTGTTACTACTTGTGTTGGAAGAATATTTACTACTTCGCCCTGGGCAAATGAGATTGAAATATTTTTTACGGTCAATACAGGCCTTACTGCATCTTCCATGAAAATGATCTGCGTTTGTTCTTTTACATGTCCACAGTAGTCAATGCATACCCATTTGCGGCCAAAGTGGAAAGGCGAAACTTCACCTAATTCTACCGCATACATCGTATCAGTCAGATAGCTGCAGGCATTCTCAGGCATTTCTATTAATCCTGTAAGATTGAAATCCATCATGTCTTCATCACATGGAATGGTAATATCTCCGGGAAAAGTAATTTCAGCAGATTCATAATTATCCACCTGGATACGCTGAACCTGTGATCTTGCATTTCCACAAGGATCGGTAAGCGTCCATACCCGGTGAATGATCGGATTGCCATCACAATTTTCAATCGCATCCATATCATCTTTCCATGTGGTAACCACATCATGGAGGTCAGCACAATTGTCAGTGAATACTTCAACCTTACCTGTCAGGATAAGATCAACAGGACTATCACCACAATCGATGACTACATCGAGTGGAGTATAGAAGATAGGTGCAAGTGTATCTATGAAACTGATATACTGAGTAGCTGTAGAAACGTTCCCACACAAGTCAGTAGCGCTCCATATGCGTTCACGCTGTCCAGTTCCATTGCAGAAAATCAGGCCTATGTTATTGTCTTTGTATGCTATTTCGATTTGTGATGTCGGTGTACACAGGTCTACTGCTGTTGCTCTTCCTAATTCATCCAGGTCATCTGCAAATTCACAGCTGGTAGTAATATTTGCCGGCAAAGTTATTTGAGGTGCGGTTTTATCGACTACATTGATCGTCTGCACACAATTGTTTAAGTTGCCGCAATCGTCATATACTACCCACGTCCTCAATAATGTACCTGTACCATTACATCCATTCAATCCTGATGTATTATCAAAATGAAGAAGATCCATATCAGCGATGGCTGTACAATTATCTGAAATCTCAGGATAACCGAGCAACGAAGGATCAAGCGAATCTCCACAATTCACTTCAAGTGAACTTCCACAAGTAATGGTTGGAGGTGTAGTATCAATGATCCTTATATTCTGTGTGGCACTGGTAGAATTTCCGCAGAGATCTGTGACCACCCATGTTCTTTTCAGGGTACCTGTATGATTACAACCAATGACAGCTGTAAGATCATCTGATACTACTATGGTTAATAAACTTGTGGCGGTACAATTATCAGTAACAATTATATTTCCAGTAAAAGCAACATCCAGTGATGATTCACATGAAACCGTAATAGGTTCAGGAGGTGTGATAATGGGTGCTTTTGTATCGATAATCGTTAACACCTGGACGCAGGTTGAAAAATTACCACATGCGTCTGTTGCCTTCCATGTGCGATATAAATTTCCGGTATGGTTACAACCTGTTAGGCCTGAAATGTTGTCTGTAAATGTTATGGCTATATCCGGAACAGCAGTACAATTATCAGTTGCTCTTGCAAAACCCTGAGCCGCTGGTGAACGATCCACTTCGCAGGAAATCTGATAAGATGCAGGGCATTGAATCTCTGGTGCCTGGTGATCTATGATCTGAATGGTCTGTGTGCAATTTGCACTATTTCCACACTGGTCAGTTGCCGTCCAGGTTCTATAGATGAATCCGGAACCATTGCATTGGCCTGCCTGGGTCAGATCATCTTTATATGTTATTTTAATAAATAAGCTTGCAGTGCAATAATCTGTTGCGGTTGCTTTACCATTTGCTGCAGGCAATGTATTGTCTTTGCAATTAATCACAACGTTTGCAGGACAATTTATCACCGGGGCTGTAGTGTCTGCTACTGTGATGACCTGTACACATGAACCTATGTTTCCACAGGCATCTTCCATTGTCCATGTTCTTAAGATGACACCTGTATTTGTACAACCAGTCAAACCGGTAAGGTCATCATGGAAGTTGAGGATTAATTCATCTGAAGGTGTGCAATTGTCTGTACCTGTAGGATAACCCAATGCATCCGGGTTATTGTAAAAACCACAGTCGATCAATGTATCATGCGGGCAAATAATAATCGGAGGGGTGTGATCGACAACAGTAATAAGTTGTGTACATGTTTCCACATTTCCACATGCATCCTGTGCAGACCACGTCCTGAGGATAAGACCGGTGCTATTGCAACCATTTAATTGGTTAACATCAGCATATGTTATAGTTACAGTCGGACTACAATTATCTGTTCCTGTCGCCTGGCCTGTATGAGAAGGTGCAGACGATTCAGAACAGCTGATTTCAATATTCGCAGGACATGTTATTGCGGGATCTGTATGATCCGTGATCCAGATCTGTTGAACGCAGGTTGTTGTATTGCCGCATAGATCAGTTGCTTTCCATGTACGGTTCAGGATACCTGTTCCATTACAACCGAATAGACCGGATACATCATCTGTATATTCAACCGTCAATAAACTTACAGGCGTGCAGTTGTCTGCTGCAACTGCAACGCCGGTAAAATCAGGTGAAACAGAATCCTCACAGCTTATCGAAGCCGGAGGTGGACAATTCAGGGTTGGTTTGAGCAGATCAGTGATTTTTATAGTTTGAACGCATGTTGTACTATTTCCGCAGGCATCCGCTACGGTCCATGTTCTTTTTATTGTTCCGGTTCCGCTGCATCCTAATGGAGCAACTTCTACATCCTGGTGTGTTACGATAAGATTTCCTGCAGGTGTACAATTATCCGTTACAGAAGGAGATCCTGTTACAGCCGGTTGAATACCTAATGAGCAGTCAACTGTAATATTTTGAGGACAAGTGATAACAGGCTTTGTATTGTCTTTGATTGTGATCGTCTGAATGCATGTTGATAAATTAGCGCATCCATCGATTGCAGACCAATGACGTGTAATAGTTCCTGTTCCGTTGCAACCCACAGGCTGAGAAACTACATCTGTATATGAATTGAATGTAGTACCACATTGATCCGTTGATGTCAGAGCACCTGTTACTGCAGGTAATACAGAAGATTCACATGAGATTGTAATATTTGCAGGACAAGTGATTTGCGGAGCAACATTGTCTTGTACGGTTATGAATTGAGTGCCTGAAGAAATATTCTGGCATGCGTCAGCTGCTGTCCATGTTCTGACGATAACTCCGGTGCCACTGCATCCGGTTAAGCCGAGGACGTTGTCAGAAAAGTTTACGATGATATTCGATGATGATGTGCAATTGTCTGTTGCTGTAGCTAAGCCTGTTACTGAAGTATTTGTGCTTTGAGTGCAGTTGATAGTTATAGCGGGTGGTATGTTAAGTTGTGGTATAGTATTATCAATGATGACTACGGTCTGAATACAAACGGCGACATTTCCACACATATCCGTTGCTGACCAATGCCTGGTAAAGGATCCGGTACCATTGCAATGACCAAGGTTCTGGGTGTGATCTGAATAGGAAATTATGATTAAACTGGTAGGTGTGCAATTATCCATTGCCACTGCCATACCCAGTTGTATGGGTGTAGTATCTGTCTCGCAGGAGATGACGATGAATGGAGGACAAGTCAATGTAGGTGAAGTATTGTCTTCCACGCGGATGTTTTGGGTGCAGGAGGCAGAAAATCCACATTGGTCCGTAGCAGTCCAGACCCTTTTTAAGATTCCTGTGCCCATGCAGCCTGTCATTTGACCGGTATTGTCTGCGAAGGAGATATTAACGTTGTGGTTTGCGCACAGTGTTGAGGCTGTCGCGCTGCCTGTGTTGGCCGGGTTGGGATCCACATTACATGATATAGTAATGGTGGAAGGACAAGTGATAGTGACTTGGCCGGATAACGGAGCCATGGAGGCTAAGGCCAGCACAACTGACAAGGTGCACCATGCCAATCTTCTTTTGAAGATAGAGCCATGGGGGCTGGCGCCTGGGTAAAAGATACGATTCTTCATGTTTGATCCTGTTGTCGCATGACAATTAATTGCCATGCATAAATTCCTGATAGCAAACAGGAAGCAAATCGTATGCCAAATTTTTATAATATGTTATTCAAAAAGTGGCAGCAGGGAAAAGAACCCTGATTTTCAGATGGTTAGCGGTAAAAGTGGAAGAAATGAAGGTTAAGGTAGGGGCGGAGGTGGAAGTTGGATAAAGTGGAAAAAGGGGTAAAAGACTTCAATTTAAGCCATTATCAAAGGATAGATGATAAGGAAAAGGATGTGGGAAATAAGGAAATCTTAGAGGGTTTGGGAGAAGGAAGAAAACTTTCACGGATTGAGGTATTCTTATAAAATACTAATAATCAATGTTATATAGATTAATTAAATATGTAATGATCAATTGACTGGATATTAATATTTTATGTAGAAAAATGGGTGGAAATCAGGTTTTTAATATGTAAAACCCTAAGTATCAAATCTAAAAGGATTTCGACGAAATCTGTGAGAGTGTCCAAAACTTAAAATCACATTCCGGCTTAAACCCCACCCTACTTCTTTTTCTTTTTAAAATCCCCCCTCTTCCATGCCTGGATAAATTCCTTCCACGCGAAAGCATTAAGTATCTGGGGAGTACGAATCTGACCTACATAGTAAAGATTCTTTGACTGTTGCCTCAGATAGTAAGATGTATTCTCAGGACCGTCGGAAGGGAGATTCTCCCTCAACTGTGTCATCGCCTTTTCAGAAAGATTCTCCGCTGCAATATCTTCCAGGTCCTCATGGACATCCATAGCCAGGAACTGCTGGTTGAAGTAGTCCGGGTCAGGCCATGGATAAATGACAGCCTCCGGCAATAAGATTGTATCTGTGGTAAGGATCTGGAAAAGTGTGTACCGGTCCCGGGTAAGGGTGTCAGGCACATGATAATAGGCATCCTTGAAACCCAGGACAGAAAAAACAAGGGTCTCTCCATTCCGGACCACAATGGAGAAAAAACCATTGAAATCTGAGAATGTCCCCCGGCGGCTGCCAACTACGGCCACCACAGCATATGGTATACCAACAGGGTTGTTATTCTGGTCCGTGATTACTTTTCCGGATATCTGGACTACATGAACGCTGTCTTTGTTATTCTGCGCCTGGGCGGATTGTGTAAAAAACAATGCCAGGAATAAGACTGAGAGGAAGCACCTTGATAATGAAGTACTTATGCGGTCCGGAAATGATGCCATGGGGTAAAGTTATGGTTTCAATCTTCTTTAACGGCAAAAGCCGTCAAACATCCAGATAAGGATGTGATTTTAACAGCCTTTTAACCCTGATTAGTATATGCCATTGTTGGAGTTTGCTCCAACAATAAGCTGCAGGATCAAACTCCTTGCATCGGCTTTACCTCTCAGAACGACCAGATATCAAGGGCTTGCTGCAACACTTCTTCCATCCTGTCTACATAGGTAAAAGTTACCCCGGTCAGGTAATCAGGCTTAATCTGATCCACATGACGCTTATTGGAACTAGATAGAATGATCTGTTGAATGCCGGCTCTTTTAGCTGCCAGGACTTTTTCCTTGATTCCTCCCACCGGAAGTACTTTTCCGCGCAACGTAATCTCACCTGTCATGGCGAGATGACTCTTCACCGGCTTCTTCTTGAAAGCTGATGCCAATGCAGTCAACATCGTGATCCCGGCAGAAGGTCCGTCTTTTGGTATTGCCCCTTCCGGAACGTGAATATGAATATCCGTTGATTCAAATGTAGTAGCATCGATTCCAAGACTATCCCCATGCGCTTTAATGAAACTCAAAGCTGTAGTCGCAGATTCCTTCATCACATCCCCAAGATTACCGGTTAGCGTGAGCTTTCCTTTCCCGGGACTAAGACTGGACTCAATAAATAATATATCTCCACCTACTTTGGTCCATGCGAGACCGATAGCCACCCCACTACTATGCACTTCAGTATAAAGCGTAGTATCAATACGGTCAGGTCCAAGTATTGCAGGTAATTGATTTTTAGAAATCGTAGGATTATATTTATCCTCCATCGCTACATTCTTTGCAACGAATCTCATGACTGATGCAATGCGCCTGTCAAGACTTCGCACTCCTGATTCGCGTGTATAACTTTCAGCCATCTCACGTAACACCTCATCTTTCAGTTTCACATGAGCAGGTTTCAATCCATGCTCTTTGCGCTGACGTGGGATCAGATGTTTTTTGGCTATTTCAATTTTCTCTTCTGTCGAATATCCATTGATATTGATGATTTCCATACGGTCAAGCAAAGCAGGTTGTATCGTCTGCAATGAATTGGCAGTGGCAATAAACATCACTTTGGACAGATCATATTCAAGTTCAAGATAATTATCATAGAATGTAGAATTCTGTTCCGGATCCAACACTTCAAGCAATGCTGAAGAAGGATCACCCCTGAAATCTTTTCCTACTTTATCGATTTCATCCAGGATAAAAACAGGATTTGATGTTCCTGCTTTTTTAATGGATTGAATGATACGGCCCGGCATAGCACCGATATATGTCTTTCGATGTCCACGGATTTCTGATTCATCGTGAAGTCCGCCAAGCGACATACGCACAAACTTACGCTTCAATGCACGCGCTACAGATTTACCTAAAGAAGTTTTACCTACACCCGGAGGGCCAACAAGACAAAGGATCGGAGCCTTCATATCTCCTTTCAGTTTGAGCACAGCCAGGTGCTCAAGTATCCTGTCCTTCACCTCTTCAAGACCATGATGATCTTCATCCAATGTCTTTTTGACATTCTTCAGATCAAAATTGTCATTTGTATGATGCTCCCATGGAAGATCAAGCAGTAATTCAAGGTAATTGAGCTGAAGACTATATTCAGCAACCTGTGGATTGATTCGTTTTACTTTTGCAATTTCTTTATCAAACGTATCCTTTACGGTCTTGCTCCACTTTTTCTTTTTACTCCTTTCTATCAGGTTCCGGATTTCAGCTTCCTGTGGATTGTGACCCAATTCTTCCTGGATCGTTTTCAATTGCTGATTGAGAAAGTAATCCCGTTGTTGCTTTTCAATATCCACTCTCACTTTCGATTCGAGCTGGTTTTTGATTTCAAGCATCTGCATTTCATTGTGCATCATCTTGAAAACTTCATTGGCGAGCGTATCGATTTGTGTAATCTCGAGCAACTCTTGCTTCCTGGCATTATCAATCCCAAGGTTTGAAGAGATAAAACCAAGCAGGTGCGTATCGCTTTTGATATTGCGGATCATGACAACTGCTTCCGAAGGGATATTCGGAGAGCGTTTAATAATTTTTTCAGCAAGATCACGGATAGAACCTATGATGGCTTCGAATTCAATCTTTGTTGTTGCAGGAACATATTCTTGCTTGCTGACACGCGCTACCATGAAGGGTTCGGTAGAATCCATCTGAACCAGATTGAATCTTGATCGACCCTGAAGGATGGCAGTAATAGAACCGTCCGGCATCTTGAGCACTTTCAGGATGCGGGCGATGGTACCTATTTTAAAAAGATCTTTTTCTTCAGGATCTTCGGTATCATCATCTTTCTGGGCAAGCACAGCTATAAGCTTGTTCGTGTCATGCGCTTTACGAACAGCCTTCATTGATTTCTCCCTGCCAACCGTGATGGGTATCACGATACCGGGAAAAAGAATTGTATTTTTTAAAGCGAGTACAGGAAGCAACTCAGGCAACTCTTCACCATTCAGTACCTCTTCCTCCTCATCTACTGAAATGATGGGCATGAATTCACTTTCCTCGGTAACATCACTTCCAAAAACAAGATCATCAAACATAAGTCAAGGGATATAAGCTGGATAAAATCAGTTTAAAGATAAAACAGGTCAATTTTCATTCCACCCATCAAACGCCTGACACGGAAGCATATTTTGGGGCTTTTTATGCCATTTAGTCAGAGAAACTGCAATTTCTCTATTAGGATAACGCTTAATTGGGGATTAAGTTAGAGTTGGAAAGGACAAGATTATCCTATTCCAAAAAAAAATGGAACCACTTAGAAACTTAAGAACACTTAGGAAGCTACTTAGAAACAAGGTTTACCACATAGTACACTTAGAAAGTCACATAGAACAACAATAATAATAACTCACGTTTCACTCCTCACGTCTCACGATACTAGCAAGCCTACTCACGATTCACTACTCACTTGACTTCTTCAAGGCTTCCTTCTATCTTCTCAGTCACATCTATTTCAAAGCGAAGATTCTCTATGATAAATTCCTGGCGCTCCTGTGTATTCTTTCCCATGTAATATTCAAGGATATCGTCGATGCTGGTATTATCAAGTATTAATACGGGTTCCAGCTTAATATTAGCTCCTATGAATGCTCCAAACTCATCGGGGGATATTTCTCCCAATCCTTTGAATCGTGTGATCTCGGGTTTGCCACGCAATTTTTTAATCGCCTCCTGTTTTTCTTTTTCGTTGTAACAATAGAAAGTCTTTTGCTTATCACGCACCCGGAACAAAGGTGTCTCGAGAATAAACAAATGTCCTTCACGTACAAGATCAGGAAAGAACTGTAGAAAAAATGTCAGCAGCAGCAAACGAATATGCATGCCATCCACATCTGCATCCGTTGCTATGACAACTCTGTTGTATCGCAAATCATCAAGCCCGTCTTCAATATTCAATGCATGCTGCAACAGGTTTAATTCTTCATTCTGATACACCACTTTTTTCGTCAACCCATAACAGTTGAGCGGCTTGCCCCGCAGTGAAAACACAGCTTCGGTTTGTACATTCCTGGCTTTCGTAAGCGAACCGGATGCTGAATCTCCCTCAGTTATAAATATTGAACTTTGATCCTTGAGCTCTGCATCTACGCGCGTATTGTCATTGAAGTGGACTTTGCAATCCCGCAATTTCTTATTGTGCAGGTTTGCTGATTTAGCACGTTGATTTGCCAGCTTTTTGATCCCTGCTATTTCTTTGCGTTCCCGTTCGGATTGCTGGATGCGTTTCAGGATTTCCTTTGCTGTGTCAGGATGCTTATGGAGATAATTATCTAATTGTTGTGAAACAAAATCATTGATAAAGCTCCTTACTGTCGGACCATCGGGAGCTATATTATTTGAACCCAGCTTTGTTTTTGTCTGTGATTCAAATACAGGTTCTTCAACGCGTATGCTGATCGCACCGATCATTGAAGCTCGCACATCTTTCGGGTCAAAACTTTTATTAAAAAAGTCCCTGAAGGTTTTGACCACCGCTTCACGGAATGCTGTCAGGTGTGTTCCGCCTTGTGTTGTGTACTGGCCGTTTACGAATGAATAATATTGTTCGCCATAATGCTGGCCATGCGTCAATGCGATTTCTATATCCTCACCTTTGAGATGAATGATCGGATAACGTAAGTCCTCGTTTGCAGTCTTACGTCCAAGTAAATCAAGCAACCCATCCTTTGAATGAAAAATGCGGCCGTTGTATTTAATCCTTAGCCCTGCATTCAGCCATGCATAATTCCACAATTGCTGTTCAACGAATTCATCCTGGTATACGAAGTCTTTGAATATTTTTTCATCCGGCACAAAGGACAGGATCGTGCCTGTGTCCTCTGCTGATTTTACAATTTTTGATTCGTTCTTTATTTCTCCGCGTTGAAAGGTGGCCTCCTTGGATTTACCATCACGTACAGCTCTGACGAGGAAATAATCGGATAAAGCATTTACAGCTTTCGTCCCAACCCCATTTAATCCCACAGATTTTTTAAAGGCTTTCGAATCATATTTTCCTCCGGTATTGATCTGGGCTACACATTCCACAACTTTACCCAGCGGAATGCCACGACCAAAATCACGGACGGTGACTTTTCCACCTTTTATTTCCACATCGATTTGTTTGCCATACCCCATGACATATTCATCAATGGAATTGTCGATGACTTCTTTGAGCAAGACATAGATCCCGTCATCGGGTGTAGAGCCGTCACCTAATTTTCCAACGTACATTCCCGGCCGGAGACGGATGTGCTCCTTCCAATCGAGAGTTAAAATATTTGCTTCTGTATACTGGGTCACGGGTCGTGGTTTAGGTTCAAATATATGATGGAAAAGTTAAATGTATGGTCTACGCTTCGGCTAGCAATACTCATCCTTGGGCTACAGCTCAGCAACCAGGGGACTTTTGCTATGAGATTCGGTATTTAGATTCAATGCCCTGGTTGAGAAACTCCATTTGTGTAAAGTGAATTGCGTCAGTAAAAGTGAAAGTCCCCTTCAGGGGATTTAGGGGCTAGGGCTAATCCCTATTTGCTGTCTCGGGCAGATCCCTATGGAAGAAGGTAGGGAAAGCAGCACTGGCGCTGTGTTGGAATCCTTTCTCAGCTCTGACGGTCAACCTGTAGTCCCGAACAAAATTCTTGAAGAAAGCAGTCAGTTGTTCAACAGGTACATTCCGGCTATTCGGTTTTGGGAAAAAGGCAAGTTGCGCTATAGTACCATCCGGGTTGAAATACAAATTGATCCAGAGCTTAACGCCTTTGATATCGAAGTTGAGGTCCCCGGCATAATCTTCGACGTCCATGAGGATGTTAGACCATGAACGGTATGCCAGATCGATATCATCATGATAGACAGACATGAATGTAGCCGGATGTGCTTTTGAGAGTGCCAGGTATTGATCTTCATACTGACCGATCAAAAAGACGCTGGGGGCAGAAATAACAGTCACCTCGGATTGAGCGTAAGCTTGGTCCAGAAGGAAGGCGAGTGTTATAACAATCAGATATTTCAAGGTAAGCGACTCTTTAAAATAAACGATCTGATTAACGCTTCGAATATATAAAAGATTCTGAATATCAACAAATATTGTCCAAAGGAAAAGGTCAGAGCAGCCGGTGTGGGCTAAGGTCAAAGCATAAATTGGCAAAAATTCAATTCAATTTATTTTCGCAGCAGGTTTCCAATCCAATGTTGAACCTTAAGACCAATCCCAAAGACCATACTGGCTGCCCTGACCTTTACCGTTAGACCAAAGTTGAGACCAGGCCCTAAGACCAAACTGGCCGCCCTGACCTTTACCCTTAGACCAAAGTTTGTACCTTCTCCTGAAATTCAACACACAGATGCCCATCGACATCATCTTAGTATTGGTCATAATTGCAGGCTTCTGGCTTGGTTACACGAAAGGCATTGTTGCAACATTGTTCTCCGTACTTGAATATGTTGTAGCCATTCTGCTTACCCTGGGCTTATCTCCATTCCTCGCAAGATTCCTGACCACCTCGCTAAATATGGATCGAATGGTGGCGCTCTTGCTAAGTACCATCGTGTTTTTTTTCGTCTTTATCTTTCTTATCAAATGGCTGACAAAGAAGATTGAAGCTTCCCTCAAAAAAGGAAAACTAAGCAGTTCGACTAAAGTGCTTGGTGGAATCGTCATGATGCTGGCATGCGTATTCATGTACAGCATACTTTTATGGTTGGTCAATTACTATGGATTAGTAAATGAAAAAATGAAGCTGGCAAGTTATACTTACAAACCACTTGAAGCTATACCTGCTGCATCACGAACTTTAGTGCTAGACTTAAAACCCGTTTTTCAACGTTATTGGGAACTCATACAGGAATCTGTAGGCGACCCAAAAACACCAACATCAGGATAAAACCATCATACGTATCTGACTTGGCCGACTCACTTCCATCTGACCAGGAATTAATCCAAAGTTATCGCACCGGAAAAAACCGGGATGCCCTTGGGACACTGTACCTCAGGTATATGGAACTTGTCTATGGTGTTTGCCTGAAATATTTCGGACAACCTGAACTTGCAAAAGATGCTGTGATGGACATCTATGAACATGTGAACCGGAAAATTCCGGGCCATGATGTTGAAAATTTTCCGGCCTGGCTGTATATGGTGAGCAAGAATCATTGCCTGCAGGTATTGAGGAAAAAAAGCAATTCCTTAACAGTATCTCTTGATGATCACATTATGCAAAATGGCCAGGAATGGCATCAGGAGGATGAAGCTTTTGAATTTGATATTTCCGGAGACATGGAAGATCAGCTTCATGGATGCATCGAGGAGTTGCCTGATAAACAAAAGGTCTGTATCCGCATGTTTTATTTTGAAAAAAAATCATATTCAGATATTTGTGAAGTGACATTGCTCCCGATGGATCATGTACGATCGAATATTCAGAACGGTCGGAGGAATTTAAAAAAATGCATGCTTACTAAAAAACGACTTGGATCAGGAAAAAACATATAAGTGGATACAGGATCGGATGCGTGATCTTCATGCGGGCAGGTTGTCGGCTGAGGATCGTGTGTTCATGGAGGAGCTTGCTAAAACTGATCCATTTGTAAAAGATGCAATGGAGGGATACCAGGAGAATGCTCATCATGATCACTCTGTTCTGTTGAAAGTTATTTCTGACCGTATTCAAAATAAAAAAGCCTCCGGAAGACCTAAAATTTTACCTCTTTCGAAAGGATGGTTAATACCTGCGGTAGCAGCTTCATTAGTATTGATACTGGCTACATGGGTTGTGATGTTTTATATCGAAAAACAGGGTGATGCTGCGTTCGTTGCTGCTGAACCTGTTACCAGTACAGCTATTGAACATTCTACAGAAGTTCAGTTGTCATATGCGGATAGCATGGAGGATGGTATAGTATATGATGAAACAAAGGCGGGAAGCAGGGAGGAACCTCCTACAACGCTCAGCCCAGGTGCGACAGGCAACATTCCCCAGGTGCCTGACAAATCAAAGTCAGCTCTATCCAGAAAAGAAAATACAAGGGAGGATGATGACAGAGATTCCAAAACGTATAGCACCACAAATCAACCTGAAAAACCTTCGGGTGGATTGATTACTGAGGCAGAAGAAGAACAACCTTCCGATCAGACTAAAAATGAACCTGTTTATGCTACACCTGCACCACCTGTTAAAGAATTGAGGAAAGAAGCTGTTAGTGAGGACATCTTATCGGATAAATCTTTGGCGACTGGTGGAGAGAGAGCTAAGACCATGACTAAAAAGGATGAAGGATTATATGCGAATCAGATGAGTCCTGATATTATGAAACAAAGAGTGGCCGGGAAGGTATCAGGGCGGAAAGGTGAAACGCTTTTTGGCGCTAATATTTCAGTGAGAAATACGAACTTGCTTACTTCAACTGACTTTAATGGAAAATTTGAACTCTACTTACCGGAACCACAAACTACTATTGACGTGTCCATACCCGGATATACAGATACAACCCTGACTGTAGTGCAGGGAGATGAAGATATTTCGATCATACTTGATATAAAGGATGAATATTCACCCTCGGACAGTCCTGCAGGAAGTGTAGCAAGACAGCAAGCCAAAGATGATAAAGCGAAAATATATGTTGCACAAGGAACTGATTATATTTTATTTTCTTCTTTTGTAAAAGAAAATTCAAAATATCCCGTTCAGGATATTTTTACATACACTTGCAAAGAGGTTACCCTTGAGTTTTCAGTTTCACAAAATGGAAGACCTGAGCTTCTTAAGAAAATAAAATCTTACGAAGATGCGAAGTATAGCGCTGAAGCATGGAGATTGCTAAAGAAAGGTCCTTACTGGAAATGTGAAGATGTGTATCCGTGTGTCAGGGAGTATACGATTTACTTTAAATGAAAATCAAAAGTATTTATAAAAAAGAGTACGGACAGGTCGCGACCTGTCCGTACTCTTTTTTATAAATGTAGAATTGTTCGGCGTAGGTTGCACCTACGTCGGTGTGTTTGCAAATTTCAGATTTGCATTAGCGATATCATCATCTATCAACTAAAGTAAAAAAGACGCAAAACCGAGTTTTGCAAACACACCGACGTAGTGAATACTACGCCGAACAATTCCGTTTTTTATAAACCAATTTCATTAGTTTATAAAAAATTAAACTCCGTTTTGCGTTTTCGTTTGTGTAGATGAGGCTGATGCAGATAAAATATTGCGTTAGGATGAGATGCGTAATATTGATTTTAAGTTTGGAAACTTAAAATAACTGGTCGCAAAACCGAGTTTTGCAAACACACCGACGTAGTGAATACTACGGCGAACAATTTCGTTTTTTATAAACCAATTTCATTAGTTTATAAAAAATTAAACTCCGTTTTGCGTTTTCGTATGTGTAGATGAGGCATACGTAATATTGATTTTAAGTTTGGAAACTTAAAATAGCAGATTAGGCTGTTCTTGATATTTCAAAACTAGTAAAATTCACTTGCTCAGCAATTTCGTGAACGATCACATCTTCCACTCTTGCCAGCAACGGTCCTCTCTTACACCATTCTATAAATTCTGAAATCTTATCTTCCGGACCTTGTGCGATTGCACCAACAGAATCATCCGGATTATTCCAAACTTTTCCTGTCAGTCCAAGCGATAGTGCTGCATCTTTCGCGGACGCGCGAAACCATACACCCTGTACTTTACCTGTGATTTGAAGCTGTACTGTCTTCATCTGATCCGGAATCAGGCACCCACACTTGTGATCATCGGTACATCTGCCATCGTACGAAGCCCGGGAGCAGCTTTTAATATCGAATGACACGCATTGAGGATGATCGAGCATGTAGCCACATCTCCATGGACCCCTCCGATGATACGCGATCGGATATGTGGAGTACCGAAGATCTCAATTTCATCATACGAATCCGGTTCGCCGACGGAAGCCTGGAAGGTCAGTTTGATCCGCTCCTGTCCATTGACAATGCCTATACCTGTCTGCCGGATACCTGCAACCTGTCCTGACATTATTCGCAAAGCCTCGGTAACAAGATTTCTGTCTGCTATGACCGGCTCGATTTTATCTTCTGTACGTTCTAAACTCCAACCCAACTGATGTGCTATAAAATGCATGGATTCAGAAAGCCCGACATGACGAAGGCTGCCTTCATTTTTCTTTTTTTCAAATTCATCCCAGCTCAGGCCGGCTCCAATCTTTTTCTGAAAAGGAATACGACGAAACTGTGCGTCCTGATAACGGCGAACTTCTAACCGATCAACATGCTCGCATACTCCGGTAAGCATGATGGGTAATGTGTCCATCAAAAATCCCGGGTTAACCCCTGTGCCGAGGATGGCGACATTCTTATCCTTTGCTGCGCGATCGATCGTTTCTGACCAATCCTTTGAGCTATCCCAGGGAAAAAACATTTCCTCACAAGTGGTCACGACCGGCAAGCCTGCCTCAATAAGTGAAAGCAATTGTGGGCCAATGCGTGGCAAGTCAGAAACAGTAGCCAGAATAGCCACCTGCACATCTTTGATGTCGGATATTTTATCTGAAATCAACACCCCGGTTGGATCAAGACCAGAATTGGCACCCATATCTTTACCTGTCAGAGAGGGCGCGATATCGACCACATGGGTGATAATAATGTCCTTTCGTTTGAGAGCATACTTATAGATGTTTATTCCAAGAGGTCCTGCGCCGACGAGGGCTGCTTTGATCGGGGTATTGGTTTTCATAGAAGGAAGCCTGTGTGTGGTTTAATTGGGACGTGAATGTACCGCAGATTTCACAGATTTCGCAACCTGGAAAGAGGCAGGGAGCAGGGGGCAGGGGGCATGGAGCAAGGGGCAAGGTGAAATAATAAAGCACAATTTCGCTTTATCATGAGAAAAAGCCTCACAGGTTTGATTTCCGTATTTTCACATCATTATCTTACAATAAAATTCTGATATGTTTTTACGAAAGTCCGGATTCTTCACACTCTTATCATTTGCATTGGTTCAACTTACCGACACAATCCATGCACAATCTATTACACTGAATACGCAGACAGAAGTCAATGCATTTGATCCGGCTATCACAGTGATCAATGGCTCACTTACCATTTTTGGAGGTTTCGGCAGCGATTCGATTACTAATTTGTCGCCTCTCTCAGGTCTTGTTTCAGTGACTGGTGATCTGACCATTGATTATGCTGAGATCGTTGATCTCAAGGGTCTGGGCGCGCTAAGGAATGTCGGTGACGACTTTTACCTTGGAAATAACACTCATTTGAAAAGCATTGATGACCTGACCAGTCTCACTACGGTCGGTGGTGAGCTGATCATTCGCGTTGAGGATTCCCTTACCTCTCTTTCAGGATTAGAATCTTTGAACACTATAGGCGATAAACTCACAATAGAACATAATCGTGGATTGCAATCCATAAGCGGATTCAATAACTTGACACATGTTGGTGGTGATATTATCATTTTAAATAACTCATTCCTGGCTGAGATCAACTGTTTTAATACTATCGATACCATACATGGTGATCTTTTAATGGAAAACAATACCATCTTGTCAACTATCACAGGATTTCAAAAACTAACTGAAGTAAAAGGAGACCTGACGCTGTCGAAAACCAAATTATCAACGCTGGATTTTCTGTACACAATTGAACATATTGGAGGCCAATTAACTCTTGAATTGAACAATGACCTGGTTGCTATCCCGGATTTGCCCAATCTCAAACATGTTGGTGATTTGCATATACGTTTAAATAATCTTCTGACAGATATCGCCGGTTTTAATGGACTGGTCAGTGTCGATTATGCTTTGAATGTGGGTGCGAATAACATAACACAGATCTCCGGGTTTAGAAACTTGTTATCTGTTGGAAATATCATAGGTATTTCAGGTAATGACCTTCTCACAGACATTTATGGTTTCTCATCACTCGAATCGGCAAACCATATCACAATTAATGTCAACCCATCGCTTGTCAACTTTGAAGGTTTTGCCCAATTGAAATCGGTGAAAGGCCTACTTCACTTAAACAGCAACAATGCGATGACAAATGTGGACGCTTTTCTTGGATTAACCGATGTAAACTTTTTAACTATCTCAAGCTGTGATTACCTAACCAACCTGGATGGCTTTTCTAACATGACTTCGCTAGCATCTTTTTCCGTTAGTCTTTGTGATCGGCTTGAAAGGATCTATTTGCCTAAAATCAGAACCGTTCAGAAAAATTTGGACGTAACGCTCAATCCATCCCTAAAAACACTGGAATTACCAGAACTGGATTCAATCAAATCAAATATACAGATATCCGGAAACGCGCTTGAGGACTTAAATGGGTTAAGTAATCTTAAGTATGCAGGAGACAATCTGAATATTACCAAAAATGAAATGCTGATGCATCTGAATGGGTTAAAAAACCTCCGCTATGTGGGTGGTGAACTTGAAATTTCCCGCAATACAAACCTGTCTGATTGTTGCGGCATAAGTCAGCTGCTGCTTTCCCCAGGCGCCATTGGAACCATTACTACTATTTATCAAAATAACACTGGATGTGATAATAAAAATGAAGTAATCTCGAATGCAAGTTGTGTACATGTTATAAACGATGTCAATGGGAATTGTATATGGGACGGTGACGAGAAAAGATTGCCAGGCAGATTTGCAATCCTGATGCCAGGGAACATCATTCTGACATCCAGTGCTTCAGGGCAATTTGATCTTAGTCATCTTCTGGCTGGCCAGTATTCCCTTCAAATCGACACTTCAGGACCATGGACTACGACTTGTTCTATTGAAAGGACATTTGAAGTCTTGCAGGATGGTGAGATACCTGTTTTTGATCCATTTGCTCTGCAAGTTAAAGATCCTTGCGCTGTTCCGACAGTGTCGATACAGATGCCATTCGTCCGCCGATGCTTTACCAATCAAAGAATAATTATTCAGGCCTGCAATGATGTCCTGGCAACTGGTGCATTGGAAGATGCATTTGTCCTCCTTACACTTGACAGCCTTTTAACTTTTCAAAATTCATCCCTGCCTGCTACACTCATAGGTCCGAATATTTACAGTTTCAGTATTGGGGATTTGAGCCCGGAAGAATGCATTACCATAAACGTTCAGGTGCAGGTGAGCTGCGATGCTGTAATCGGGCAAAGTCTGTGCGTTCAGGCAGAGTTGACACCTGCTGACACATGTATATTCGAAGATCAACACAGACCACTGATCACAAATAGTGCATGCGGTGCTCCTTACCTGGGAAGCAATATTGCGGTATCGGGATATTGTGACACCGATAGTGTTCATTTCAGGATTGAAAATCTGACGGATATCCCTACGGAATGTCATGTTCCGTTGAGACTGTTTCGTGATGAAACCTTTTTGTGGAAAGATTCCATTCTTCTTGAAGGGCATGGTGTGAACATAATATCATTCCTTGCTGATGGCAGAACTATCCGGCTTGAAGCCGACCAGCATCCGGATTATCCATGGCTGAGCAGGCCGAACAGTACTATTGAGCGATGCGGAGATCTTTCGAACTGGTCACCCGGTTTACGCAATGCTTTTTACCAGGACGACCTCTCACCGGTGATTGATATCACCTGTGGAGTGGTCACGGGAAGCTATGATCCGAATGATAAATCTGCATCTCCCCGAGGTCTGGGCGCCCAACATAAGATCCTTCCAAATGAGCCATTGGATTATATTATCCGGTTTCAAAATACAGGTAACGATACTGCATTTACTGTGGTTGTTCGAGATACGCTTGATGGGGATCTTGATATTTTTTCGGTGAAACCCGGAGCAGCAAGTCATCCATATACATTCACCATGCATGGACCAAGGGTGCTCGAATGGGAATTTCAAAACATTCTCCTTCCCGATAGCAGCACAAATGAAGAAGCCAGTCATGGATTCCTTTCATTTCAGGTGAGACAGCATGATCTTTTGCCTGAAGGAACTGTGATATCGAATCAAGCTGGAATATACTTCGACTTTAATGAACCGGTCCTTACAAATACAGTTACCCATGTTATCAATGACCTTGACGATATAATCTCATCTGTCATACCTGATCAATTCATGTCTGAAAAAAATGGCCGGATCGTTCCCAATCCTTCAGGTGGATCATTTGATATTGTGTTTGATGAAGTAAAATCTGACATCCGGATTGAAATGTACAATAGCACAGGATTGCTTATGAATAAGGGACAATACAGGGATACTAACATCATTCATTCAACTTTTACAAACTCTCCCGGGTTTTATTTTATTCATGTGTTAATTCCAGGTGAGAGGAGTTTTGTGTTGAAAGCAGTGGTTAATTAATTGAAATAGGTTAAAATTTTGGTTGTTGGTTTTAGGCAGTAGGACAAGTTTTTGGTTTTAGGTTTTTAGTTCAACCAATAGCTTTTGGTGTTTTTGAGAAAAGATAGCTGACTTTTTATCCTGGCATTTTTACATTTTCCATCACTCGTTCCATTACCATTGTGCGGTTAGCGCGTGATATGGGAATTTCCTTGCCATTCAATAATCTTACAAAATCCTGTCCTACAAAATTAATCTCACCGACTGCTACAAGATGCGTCTGATGCACACGGATGAATCCATGCATTGTCAAACAAGCGTCCAGCAATTTTAAAGTTTTTGCAATCGTAATCGGACTTCCATCCTTCCGGAATACCTGGGAGTAATTATCCATCGCCACACAATGTACAATCGAAGAGATATCCACGATGTATATCCCTTCACGGGTAGAAAAAGCTACTTTCTGAAGTACTGCTGCTTGCCTGGTATGTTGCAACTGGTGTACCCTAAGCACATTTATCGGACTAGTATTTAGAGGAATTACAAGCATAGGAAATAGAATTTAATAAAAAAAGAGGACGCAGATAAATTATGAAAATTTGAGATCAATGAAGATTTGATTTTTCTTTTCTCACGTTTCACGACTCACTACTCACGAAAAGACGGTTCACGGATGACGGTTGAAGTTATTTAATAGTAACCGTCCCATTAATCCTCAACTGTCCCGCACCATAATTCGCGAGCGTTTGTATCTGAGCAGCACCCGGCTGGCTTTGCATTTTTACAGTATTAAGAAATAGTGTTCCATAATTTTTTACACAATTGCCTAAGCCTGTTTGACTGGCACCACCTGCAAGAGCCAGGTTTGTAAGAAAAACATTCTTCCCTGATGTCACATCAAAAATATGACTGATTCCTCCGGCACTAATAGTCATCGTATTTCCAGGTGCACCAAAGATTGTCACTTCTTTATTAAGAGATATTGGTCCTGAAGTCAATTGGATTGTTGCATTGTTGAGGGAAGGATTAAATACTGCAGTAGTGTATTCACATAGATTCGCAACAATGGTTCGCAACGAACCCGGCCCGGAATCTGCAGTAGTAGTGACCTGATTAGACGGTGATGAATATGAACTTTCATATGCACCCACATCAATGATGCCTCCCTGAACACGGGCATTACCTGCCACATCCAATGTAGTTGGATTATATGCATTCCATGCTGTGTTCATCGCAGGTGAACAATATTCTATCCGGTAATTTTGCGCAGCCTCATCGATAAATAAAGGATTTCGACCGAACATCATATTAAAGCCTGTCGATCCCGCAGGCATTTGCGTTTCTTCCAACATTACATAATTCATCATCAATGTTGCAGGACTTGTGATCCCAATGTCAAGACCGGTATTGTTATGCCAAAAAATGGAATTACGCAATATGTTAGCACCTGATATAAAATGAAACGTACTCACAGCAGAGCTGCCATTGTTGACAAAAGTGCAATTGGCACCATTGAATACGCCCGCATTTATTGAAATCGCATTCCCAAATTGTGTTGCTTCGTTTTGATAAAACAAAGAATTATATACATTCAGTGTCCCTGAAGCATTATGAATCGCACCACCCTTCCCATTAGGATTTGCAATACTTCCTCTCGCTTTGTTTTTACGGAATATCATATTGCGCAGCGTACAATCTGCATTATTGGTAAGGCCAGCTCCGACAGATTGAGGGCCACCATTTGCATCACCATAACCAAATTCAATCGTCAATCCATCGAGCGTAACATTGGCATTGAGCTTAACAACATTAAATGCATTTTCTCCATCCAGTAAATTATCTTTTTCAAGATCACCGGATAGAATCGTCGGATGATCTTCAATATCCCTGGCACCACCACCTGCAGGATATCCACCCATCATGACCATCGGTTTACTAAAATCAAACGTGCTACCCTGAGCATTATCTGATGTAAACCATCCTTCATCCGGATAATAAATACCCTCAGCAGCAAACAGAGTATCAAAGCATGCATTACTAAAAGCCAACTGAGTCAAATCCTGCAGATAAGTATATGAAGTGCTCCATGAATCACCACTTTGAACAGTATTAGTTGAACTGATATCAACATACTTGTTAGCGATATAAGGTTTCAAAGGATCATAATTGCAATACGACGGATTACTTACACCACGTGTCCTAGTATCTATTCCTCCTGCTATATCATCAGGATGCAGCGTCCGTTTCTCATCTCCAGGATCAAGAAAAGGCCACATGACATGATCAGGTTCCAATACATGACGCAATTGTAATGCGTGTCCCAATTCATGCAGGGCTACAGATTCAAAATCCAATTGCTCCGGATACGTCGGTCCAAATTGCCACCCACCTGCAGGGTTTGCATCAAAAATGATATCAATGTCTGCTACCGGCGTAGCCGGATAACTCCCATTCCAACAGTTTGGACCTGATGTAGATGTTCTTCCACTGACACCAGGAGGAAGTGGATCATTCGTATCGAATGCAATTACATTTGTGTAATCAATTGCTGCCACATTAATATTCGTCACAGCACCCAATCTGAAATTTACATCTGCAGCGCAACGCCAATTGTCAAATGCACGCATAAACGAACGTCTTGCCTCTGCATTATTACTGAAAGCAGTATTGTACTGAAATTGCATAGAGCCGTTTGCATTGTTTTTACGAAGTGCCGTTTGCAAAAGCCATGTAGTATTTTCATATACAATTTCGGTTTCCAGTTCGCTATACAGAATGTGAACAGTTTCTTCAGATTCAACAGCTACGTTATTCACAATTACTCCAACAGGTCCGCTTCCTGCAACACCCGGCATGTACAATTCGATGTACTCATCTTCCCATATTAGAATGTGCACAGGAGTGACCTGTAACAAAGTAGCTCCACCATCATTAGGATTTTTGACATAAACAATACCTGGTGTCGTACCAAAACCATATCCAAAAATTGAAAAGGTTGAATATGTACCACCCGTGATGGTCAGTGGAAAGATATAAGTGATCACCGGAGACACTGAAGATCTATTTGCAGAAGGTAGTGGCGTCAGGTCCTGAACATATTTGTAATCACCGCCTGTTGCTTTAGTTACAGCGGGATACCAATCAGCGTAATTGTATTTTTCAAAAATTCCCGCGACCTCACTGCGGCCCTTGTTGTAAGTGAAAACAGATTGCATGCTTGCATAGCCTTCGTAGGTAGGTTTGTCAAAATGGATGGATCTCATTTTTCCGGTACGTGGGTTAACCAGCATAAAAACTCCTGCCTGTCCGATGGTAAGTGAAATGCTTGGTTCGACATGCATAAACATTTCGGGTGTAGAGCCTCCTAGTTCGATCAGTTCAATTTCATTTTCGACCGTTTCGCCTTTGAAGACTTTGGTTACCCTGATTTTATAAGCTGTGAAGATTTGTTGCTTGTCATCGGAGACGATTGTCCGTTGGCTAGTGACCTCACCTTCAATTACCAGGGAGCTTTCCCTGATCTGGTCTTCGATGGGGATGTGGGTCATGCCGCATTGGCCCTTCATTATATTTGGAAATGCAATCGCGAATAAGAGGATTATATGCGAAAAGGGGGAAAAGAAAATGGATTTCATGGCAACTCTTTTTATGACCACAAAAATGGGGAGTTGCAATAGGGATGGGCTTGATGTGGTGTCTCAGATTCCTGACAGGATGTTGCATTTGCCCCTATATCCCCTGAAGGGGACTTAAGTTCTTCTTTTCTTTTAATCTGATAATATCGGGGCGAAGGGAAACCGTAGTAGGAGGAGGGGGAGATGAAGAAGGGGCGGTAATGGCAGAAGAGGTGTAAGGTGTGGAAAAGGTAGAAGAGGTGTAAGGAGCGGTAGGAGTGGAAGAGGCGTAAGGGGTGGAAGAGGTTGAGGTATTTTTTAGCAGATAATCTGTAATCAATGGTATGTGGCTTAAAATCAATCACTTATTGATTTTATGTTTCACTTTAATTCAATAGTGTTTTCCTAAAACATCATGATGTTTTCCTATAATATCCTGATGTTTAAGGAAAACATGAATTGAACTTTAAAGTCTTTTTGAAAAGTTGGGGTGGTTGCAAAACGTCCGGGATTTACTTATGAAGTATTTTTGAATAGTTAAGGCGGTTACAAAACGCCCCGACTCCGAAAATTGTCAGTTGAAAAGTCTGGGCGGTTGCAAAACGCCCCGACTTTTCAACTGAATTTCCTTCGCCTTAGCCTTCTCCTCCGCTTCTATACTGCGACGGTGTCATCCCAAACTCCTCACTGAATGCCCTCGTAAAAGTCTCCGGATATTTAAAGCCAACCTCATACCCTACCTGGGAAACATTCAGAGAGGGATCTAGTAAAAGTTGTTTTGCCTTATTCAGACGCACAGTCCTGATAAAAGTGGAAACTGGTTTACCTGTGAGTGCTGTTATTTTCCGGTGTAGATTCGCACGGCTCATACCGATCGCCTGTGCTACATCAGGCACCTGGAGGTCTTCATTCTGCATATTGGTTTCAATGATCTCGCGCAGCTTCAGGATAAAGTTATCCTCGACCTGTATGCCTGGATCATCAGATGGCCTTTGTGGCAGATCAAGCGATGCATATCGTGCATGAATTCGTTTTCTCGATTCATACAGATTAGTCAATTGTGCCCGGAGGATCCGCACATCAAAAGGTTTTGACAAATAGGCATCTGCTCCTTTTGTCAATCCCACGATCCGGGATTCATCGTCCGCTCTTCCGGTGAGCATCAACAATGGCACATGGCTCGTGCGCAAATCCTTTTTCAGGATATCACAGACTTCAAACCCATCCATCTCCGGCATCATGACATCACATATGATCAGATCAGGAATGATATCAAAGGCAACTCCAAGTCCCTGCTTTCCATCATGTGCTACAGTTATCTGATAATCAGTTTGAAGACTCGATTGCAGGTAATAGATGACATCGGAATTATCTTCAATGATCAATAATGAAGGTAAATTGCTTGTCTCCTGCTCTCCCGCAGCATTAGTAAGTAATTGCGGGATCTCTGCTTTGCCCGTCATGCTCCATGCCCCCTGCTCCATGCCCCCTGCAATCTGCTCTCTGCTCTCTGCCATTGGCGCATCCCTTGTAACAGGTAAAGTCACTGTGAAGGTGCTTCCTTTTCCAACTTCACTTTCTACTTCAACTGTACCCTTCATCAGCCGGATAAACTCTGCAGCAATCGTAAGACCAATACCGGTTCCACCCGATGGTGAAAGTTTTTGTTTATCCACCTGCTCTGCCTGGTAAAAACGATTGAAGATGTCTTTGATACTTTCTTTTGGAATGCCAATTCCTGTGTCCACAATTTTCAACTCGAGGTATTCCTCATCGTTCTTTTCGTAAGTCGAAACCTGCATTTCAATTTTTCCACCGTTAGTGAGTGGAGCCGAACCATTCGGTGTGAACTTGATTGCGTTGGACAACAGGTTGACGATGATCTGTCGCAATTTCTCCTGGTCAAAATCCATCATCAGCTTATCTACAGTGGACTTCAATTCAAATTCAATTCCCTTCACATGTGCCAGTGAACGATAGGACTCGGTGATGTATCGTATGAATTGAATTACATCACGTTGTTCAACATTCAGTGTCATCGCCCCGGATTCAATTTTTCGCAGATCGAGGATCTGATTGACAAGGTTAAGTAAATGCGATGCATTACGACGAATGAGTACGGGTGCATTCGGATCTTCCCGCACATGTTCAGTCATGCCTTCGATCACAGTCAGCGGCGTACGGAATTCATGAGAGATATTGGTAAAGAAAATTGACTTTGCATGATCAAGCTCGATCAGTTTTTGTGATTGTCGCTCAATGATCTCTTTGTCTTCGCGGATCTTTTTAGTTCTGTCGGTCACCACCTGCTCCAGTCTTATCCTTTCTTTGCGTTCACGAAGGATCCATAATACCCCACCGGTAAGAATCATTAAAGAGAGGAGTAAATAGAACCAAACTTGTTTGTAAAAAAACTCAGCGGCATGGATAAGAATCTTTAATGGTACTAATGTCGTATTGCCCCGGTAATCTTTTCCGCGAACTTCAATTGTATAATTCCCAACCGGTAGATTATTAAGATTGAGTTCGGGATTGGATCCGTTAGAGATCCAGTCATTGATGTTTTCTCTTCCCGGGTGAACGATCCGGTAAGAATATTGATGTTCTTCCGGATTTACAAATTCAGAAAGAGCAAATTTTATGGAAAGATATCGATGTGTCGCAGGCAATCGTATCTCACGCGAAGTGATGTCAAAATTGTATTCTTTATCTGTCTTTTGATCGCGGTCATAGTAAGTGACTGAATTGCCATAGATCCTCAATGCATCCTGGTTGAATAACTCTCTTTTTACTTCAGCAGGTTTGATACGATTGATACCTGCGACAGAGCCAAAGATGAGATCACCGTTTTTAGTTTTGAATGAAGAATACCGGTTGAATTCATTGGTAGATAAGCCATCTTCCTTGTAAAGTCTGGCACGCACCTGTCCATCGGGTGATACGAGTGTGATACCAACATACGTAGCCAGCCACATCATACCTTCTTCATCCTGGAGAATAGAGACGACGGTATTATTGGAAAGGCCCTGTGATGCATTGATGATATTTACTTTACCACTTACCGGATCAAAAATGTTCAGGCCACCTGAATATGTTCCCACCCAGATCTTTCCCTGATTATCTTCTGCAAGACACATCATGGCGCGGTCAGAAAATCCATTCGTCTCATTGTACACTTTGCTTTGACGACGAGCGACATCCACATACCATAATCCATCATAACCGGCAATCCAGAGGTTTCCGTTTTTTGCAATCAATACCTGATTGAAGGAGGCCTGTGCAGAAAGTGATGAAGGTGTTTCGACCAGTGATCGAAGCTTTTTTTCAACAATATTATATAAGAGCAAATGTTTGTTAGTGACCAATACAACTACACTGTCATTGATAAAATCAAAACGCTCAATGAATAAATGCAGCGGATGCTTCGTGGGGTTTAGTTGTGGATCGAGGCGGATCAATGCACTATCCTGTATAAACCAGACCGAACCATCCGGCCGGGTTTTGAGATCGCCTAAGCCTGCTATGACGCCATCAAATGGAGCCTGACGAGTGAAGTTGATCACTTGATGAGTTGCAGTATTGATCCGGATCACGCCATCCTGTTCCGAAAAAACAAGCAGCCCCTGATCACTTAACTCTGCAATACCGCGTGTAGGTTGATTGGTAATAAAATACCGGATAGATGTAGCAGGCTTCAGGTCTGCTGTGATGAGGCCACCTTTCGATACTGCCAGTACATTCTGCAAAAAATTATTACTGTACAGGCCTTTGATCGTCAATACCGGATAACGCGAGTATGCATTTAACCTGGTAAGTACATCTCCATAATCATACTGGCCTCCTTTCGCGTCGATCAGCAAGCCATATTTTTCATTTTCCAGGATCAGTGCATATAAAGTGTTGCCTGCTTTGTCCGTGACGATTAGTGAGCGAACTGAAAGTGTTTTGGGGTCAATGAAAAGTTGACGGCTGGATGACTGCTTTTTTGAAAAGTCGTAGACAAATAATTTTCCTGTGATGTCAAGTAGCTGTATCGTTTCGTTAATTGCTGTCCAGTTAAAGTTGTACACATCTTTTTGAGGTGTATATCCGATAAATGTTGCTGCAGGATCCTTATTTACTCCTCCGCTTTTCAGGTTTACACGCATGAGATTTTCAACTTCGGGACCCGCGATATTTTCTGCACCATACCAATCGAAAAACCACAGGTTGTCACCATTCATCACATAAGCATCACGTACCCAGTATTTTTGCAGGTTTGGAATTGGATTCTCAGGATGATCACGCGGGATGGTTATTTTAAGTTCAGTTTTATCCAACTGATGGGTATAAACAAAAAATGAAGATGCATTCATTGCCAGGATGACAAGGTGGTCATCCTTGTGTTGGAATAACTGAATAATATATGCATCGGATTGCTCAATGTTAATCAGATCGGTGGAATGATCATGAAAATCATGCATGAAGAATGTGCTTGTCAGCCTGAAAAATCCAAATGCATTATCATCCTTATCAAAACCTGACAATGCAGCTTGAGCTTTGATCTTCCGCGCTTCTTCACCCAGATCTACATACCTCGTCTGTCTTCCATCAAACTGAAAAAACGAAAACCGCTGATGTTCCTCCTGTTGGAAACAGGGATTGATCCACATCCGTCCGTCGCTGGTGTGGAAGGCATCCCATGTGCAGGAGATGGGTAAGCCTTCATTTATGTCGTAGGCTGTAATCCTGGAGGTCTGTAATATTGGAAGGATTTCATTTTCCTGCGCCTCAACCTGTGCCTTAGCCTCACCTTGAAGAAGGAAATAGAAGAATAGGAAGAACCAGAGTGGGAGCCTGCGAAACATGGGTGGAAAGGTACGAGACCTCCTGATAGCTGTGCAACTATCCCTTCGCCTTCAACTCAACCTCCACCTTTTCTTTTTTCTGGGAATAATTATATTTATCCACTAAAATCCATCACCATGAAAAAAACATTCTACTTCCTTCTGATCATCTTCTCTTCGCTTGCTACTCTTTATGCACAGGATGATGCAGCCATGAATGCCTGGACGGATTTTATGACACCCGGCGATATGCATAAGTGGATGGCTAAAGCAGAAGGTACATGGACCGGCGATGTCAACACTTACATGGATCCGGCCAATCCTACCAAATCAACAGTGTCAGCTACCTATAAAATGCTCTACAATGGATTATTTCAATCAGGAGAAATGAAAGGCGATATGATGGGACAGGCTTTCGAAGGACAAGGCATACTCGCATACGATAATGCCAAAAAGCAATTTGTCAACACCTGGATCGACAACATGGGATCAGGTGTCATCTATATGACAGGTGAATTTGATACCAAAACGAATACGTTACATCTGAAAGGAACACAAACAGATCCCATGACCCAAAAAGATTCTCACATCCGCCAGGAAATTAAATTTCTCAACGATGATACACAATCAACGACGATGTATGGGTTTGGAATGGATGGGAAGGAGATGTTGATGATGGATATTGTGTTGAGGAGGGTGAAATAGAGGCATTAAATAATAGAGGATCGCCGGACTGAGAAATCGAAATAGCTTTCAAACTGTAGATTTTTATAAGGACATTGATGAAACTTCAATTGATCAACTGACTATCGCACCGAATTCATTAGAAGAATATTTTGAGATCAATACAGAGGAACCAAATTTTAAATATGTAGCTCTTGATCTTTTTGATGTGTATGGTCGGAAGGTGTTTTCTGCGGCATCACTGACTATTCCTTCGAAGGTTTTTTTGCCTGGGTTAGCTGTGGGAGTTTATTATGGGATGATTCAGGAAGGGGGTAAGGTTTTGGAATCGTTTGCGGTGGTGAAGATTTGAAGGGGGAAGTACTTTCACTTATCAATTAATTTGAAGGCCATTATCGCCTGGTATAATCCTGGCAAATGAAGACTCCAAAATGTGGAGGTTTTTCCTGGTATTCTTTTGTTGCATAGTTGCTTGTGTCTCCACTTGTTTTATCATTCAATGCATACAGTTTCAATTACTCCCCTCACTCCAAAACAACCTGTTAATAGTCCTTCAACTTTATTCTAACGCAATTCCATTGTCCCAATACTAGCCAATCCTATCTTTCTAAAATTACTTCCAGTCCGGCTATTGCAAGAAACTTTTGCCGGATATGACAATTATCTTCGCCTTGACAAAAACATTTATACTTTAGTCCATCATCGATTTAAGTAAACCCAAAATGTAATGCAATGACTCCTTATTCTTTATTTATTACCAGCTTCGTCAGGATCCTGATGTTCATCATTCCTTTTTCAGGCATCAGTCAATCCATAAAGGTGATCGTATTTCGTGCTATTGATGCAGATCAAAGCCAGGTGATCGGGCAGGATGGCAAAGTACTGTTTAAGATCCCGGCCCGTGACAATCCTGTACTCGAGAATTGCGCACAGGTGAGACCTTCCAAATCGCAGTATCAGTTTTTTGATTTTGCAGAAGGCCCGATACCTGTGTACAGGAAAGACAGCCTTTATCTTATCGATCAAAATGGTAAAAGACTTTTATTCCTGGACAAGAAATACATCCGGATATGTAATCCTTCACAGGGATTGATCCGCGTAGCTGTGGCGAATGACGATTATAAAAAACCGGAAAAATATTCATTCCTCGACAGAACGGGAAAATCAGCTTTTGGTGGAAAAGAATTTAGTTCGGCCACTTTATTCAAAGAAGGTTTTGCAGTGGTCAAACCCTGGCCGGATAGTTCTTCCTGGCAGATCATGAATCTCACAGGCGAGGTCGTGTATTCATTTCCAGCCGATATGTCGAAATATATTTCTGCAGCTAATGAGTTCAGTAGCGGACTTTCGATGATCACGATTAATGCAGGAAACTATGGCGGATCGTCAAAACAACAACAAAATATTTATGTCGATCCGACCGGCAAAGAGGTGCTGAATATGAAAAACGTGACCGGTGCGTACAATGGTTATATGCCCCGGGATTTCATTGGTAACCTCGCCTATCTGCGCAGCGGATATGATTTTACATTTTTCAATAAAGAAGGAAAAATCATTCGCAGGAATATTTCTGCATTGGAAGTGCATATGAATGATCAATGGGTTTTACTGCCACTGCCTGAAAACTCCACTGCAGTAAAGCATCTTTATGATCATCAATGGAAAGAAACTCCACTGCCCAAAAGATCGAATTCCCTGGTTGAATTTGCTTTCCTGACAGATCATGATCTGGGGATCTATGTACTTGACACCGTGACCAAAGCATTCTCATTTGAATTGCTGGACAAACAAATGAATTCTCTCTTTCAGACCGATAAGGTTGTCATGGATGTGAAAGGCGGAATGGTCATCATAGGAAATCCACTCGATGGTAACGTGGCAGAGATACATAATTTGGAAAACAAAGTCCTATTCGGTGTTGCACCCGGGTCTAAAATATTTGAATCCTTCAAAGAAGCATTACCCATGAAAGAACAAGTGGAGCATTTGAGCCTTACAGGGGAAAATGGTTTGGGTTCACTTTGCCCGTTGTCCAAACTGAGGACGCTTGAGATCAAAAATTTTGAAGGGAAATCAATTCCTGTCTGTATCGGCTACATGCAGCAGCTTAGTGAATTCACCGTATCCAATGCCCTGCAATTGGAAGAACTGCCGAAATCCCTGAGCAAAGCTCCAGCACTTGAAAAGCTCCATTTGAGCAACTGTCCGGCCGTAACCAACCTTGCAGAGATCATCGATGGTTGCAAAAAGCTGAAAGTGGTCACGCTGTTGGATATGAAAGTTGAAGATGGACTGCTTGAGCGATTGAAGGCAAGCCGGCCATCTCTGAATATTAATGCATGGTATACTTCACCAGGGAATTAGGTTACTCAATCGCAAGAAAGAAGACTACACAATAATCTTAATTCCGGGGCGGAATATTGAACACATTTCCCTCTTTGGCTGATTTTCTTTTTCATGTATATTTCCAAAGATTTCAACTCCATTTTGGCCAAGATAAAAATTACATCCCTGATCATCTGTTCCTTGTTGATCATTTATCAAGCCCAGGCTCAGGTCCAGGTTACTTCATTCGACCGGTTTGGTACGGAACTGGGTTCAAATCCTTCAGGCTTTAAAATTTTCAAGGACAAACTGATCTTCAGAGCACAGAACAGCAGCTATGGCTATGAGTTGTGGATCTCTTCAGGAGATCCGAATTCAGCTACTTTGCTTAAAGATATAAACCCCGGGAAACAAAGCGGCATTGTCAATTATTACTTTGAAGCTTCCTCAGCTGAACTAAATGATGAACTTTATTTTATCGCCAGTGACAACCTTTCAGCCGGTGAACTTTGGAAAACAGACGGAACAGAAGCCGGTACAAAAAAAAGTTTCTTTTAATCTTGATTTCAATGTTACCCGGCACACCCTCGTACAGAATCTCTTAAATCTGCAGGAATGTAATTAGGACCCACTGATGATTTACCTGCACCATTGGAACCAGTAATTATATACAAAAGCGGCATTTACTTTATTGGAGAAAAGTGAAAGCGCCGTCTTAAATGATCTGCTTCAGTTGATGTTAATTCATGAATTACATCCATGTCAAGTCTGGAATGTATGACAGTTATTAACTTAATACTTCCATTTGGATATTCAAGATAGCATTGATTTGTCGGTAACTCCCTTGCATTAATCATAAATGGAAGTCCATTTCTAAGCTTTAGTTCACGCAGTTTTTTGACAGCATCTGTACCTTTTTTGCTTAGTATTTCGAGTGTAGGCATGTTACAAATTTACAAAAAAAGCCTGTTTTTACCAATAAATGTGCTTCAAGAGTTTCCTTTACGTTTAGGTGATTCCTCAAGAATAACAATGATTTTAAGAAACAACCAAATTTGTTTTGCTTCACCTTCCTTGAATCCGATCCCAAAAATCATTACTGTCTTTAAGGGAAATTTGCGGTATGAGATAAACCCGGAAGCCCGTTTTCACCTATATTTCCAAAGATTTCAACTCCATTTTGGCCATGATAAAAATTACATCCCTGATCATCTGTTCCTTCTTAATCATTTATCAAGCCCAGGCTCAGGTCCAGGTTACTTCATTCGACCGGTTTGGTACGGAACTGGGTTCAAATCCTTCAGGCTTTAAAATTTTCAAGGACAAACTGATCTTCAGAGCACAGAACAGCAGCCATGGCTATGAGTTGTGGATCTCTTCAGGAGATCCGAATTCAGCTACTTTGCTGAAAGATATAAACCCCGGGAAACAAAGCGGCATTGTCAATTATTACTTTGAAGCTTCCTCAGTTGAACTGAATGATGAACTTTATTTTATCGCCAGTGACAACCTTTCAGCCGGTGAACTTTGGAAAACAGACGGCACAGAAACCGGTACAAAAAAAGTTTCTTTTAATCTTGATTTCAATGTTACCCGGCTCACACTCGTACAGGATAAAATCTATTTTACCATTTATCGAAACGGATTCATGGAGGTCTGGCAAAGCAACGGGACTGCAGCCGGAACAAAACTTATAAAAAAGAATATCCCTGCATTAGGCCTAACTACCATACAAGGCGAAGCAGGCAATCTTTTTTTCTTCAGCTTCAGGCAAACCGGAAGCAGTAAAGTAGAGGTCTGGAGAAGCGATGGCACAGCGGACGGAACATTCATGCTCATAAATGGAATTGATGGCAACGGCGCCGGAAATACAGGGACTGCTGAATTAACTCAATTTATTTCTTATCACGACGAGCTTTACTTTGTCAGCCGTAATCATATTTACAGGACGGATGGTTCGATAATAAATACGGTTCAGGTATACCAATGGAATTCCGGATTCAATCTGGTGCTATATGCGGATGTCATCGTGGCAAATGACCGGATGTATTTTTCCTTTTTCAAAGCTAACCGCCTGTTTATCCTTGCATCAGATGGAACAGAGGCCGGAACAAGCACGGTATATGATAAAACTTCCAGCCACTATTTTGCCCCTTCCAATCTTTCCCCCTGGAATGGTGATTTGATTTTTACAAGTGCCGGTGCAGCGAACAGAACATCCATTTTGAAAATGAAACTGGCAGATTATTCAGTTTCTGAAGTTAAGCAAATTGATGACCAGGTTTCGAAGCCGTTTATTTTTTCAGATGGCGACTTCACCAGGATCATGCACAATGATACCGGCTTATTTTTCCTGATGGTGCCAACGGATGATTATGAATCCGTTTCCTGGTTTTCTGACCTGACAGAAGAAGGATCGTATTCCGTTCCTCAGCTTGACGATGTGCAATATGCCATTCCTTTTCATAACTTTTTTTTCCTTCCTTTTAATGTGGGAGGTTTTAACGTCGAATTATGGAGGTCAGGTGGGACAGATAGTAATACCATACTATCTGACAACATCAATCCTTTTCGCTTTGGAATAGGAAGCAGCAGTCTCATAGGATTAAATGATCAGCTGATATTCAATGCCAATGATGTAACTACCGGAGATGAATTGTGGACTTTTAAGAATGATAGTCTTGAGTTACTTAAAGACATCAGGGATAGTACAATGTCTTCTTTGCCACGAGAATTTACGAAGCTTCACGATAAAATTATTTTTTCTGCTAATGACGGGATCCATGGAAATGAATTGTGGGTCACTGAAGGAACAACGGTAAGCACAAAAATGCTGGCAGATATCAATGAAGGATCGCTTTCATCTTCTCCGGGTTTCTTCAGGTTTTTCAGGGATCAACTATTTTTTGTGGCTGAGATCGCTGATACCAATTATATGTTGAGCACTGATGGAATCCATGTCGACACTTTATTTATGCTGGGTTTAGTAGCCAATGGTTTTTCATATTCACCGCGCGAATGGGTGGCAGGCGATACACTGATGTACTATATCACTTATGAAACAGGTGAAGAGGTTTGGGTAAGCAATGGCACAGCTGCAGGTACATTTTCTTTAAAAGCATTTCCGACATGCAACCAGCTTACCGTTGTCAACAATCGTGCGTATTTCACTGCCAGGGGTCCTGACAACTATGAGCTTGAGTTATGGACTTCAGACGGAACTGTCGAAGGAACGCATCTTGTACGGGATCTGGGAATAGGATATTCTTCAGAGCCACAAGATTTGATTGCTTACAAAGACTGGCTTGTCTTTTCTGCAAAAACTGATTTGGAAGGAAGAGAAATGTTCAGATCAAATGGGAATACTGCAACTCAGACCATGGACTTCAATCCCGGAGGTCAGAATACACTTTACCATGCCGGATTCGCAGTATACAATGACCTCTTATTTTTTAATGGGCGAAAAAGCAATACGGGGAGTGAGCTGTACAGTTCGCCGGCAGATAATCCGTCTCCTGATCTGATCAAAGACATTCGCCCGGCTGCAGAGAGTTCGTTTCCTGCAGAACTCACTCCGATAAACGGCAGTTTGTATTTCCAGGCATATACGGATGAAAATGGTATGGAGCTGTGGGTTACAGATGGTACGGAAGACGGTACGAAGCTGGCAGCAGATATGCTTCCCGGTGAACTAAGTTCAACACCAACCAATATGACACGTGCCGGTAAAAATTTATTTTTTATCGCAGAGACGGAACATAATGGCAGACAGATCTGGATGTTGAAAGATGAGTTTATGGTTTCCATAAATGAAGCTGAACCAAAACAAGAAATTCTCATTTATCCGCAGCCTGCAACGGATCAGGTAACGATAAAATCAAATGAGGAGATCATGGATGTGGAAGTATATGATCTAAATGGTAAATGGATAAACCGGAAAAAAGCAAATTCAAATACCTTTTCGGTTGCTGATCTGCCAAATGGGATATATTTCATCCGGTTTGAAATTGAAGGTAGGGAGGTAATGAATAAGCTGGTGAAAATGGAATGAAGCATTTCTCCCATCTGATAAATCCGGGGGCAATTGAAGTAAATCCGGGGCGACAGAAGTAAATCCGAGGCAATTGAAGCATTAGGACATTGCCTTTTTCCCTTAACTTTCCCTTCTTGAAAAACACCCAAAAACCCTTCATTGCAATTCTATTATTAGTGTCTTCCCTGCAAGTCGCAGGACAGGCGGATTCCATATTGGCAATGCCTATGGATGTGCAAAAAGAAGCTTTGCACTCCTGGTATGATGAAAAGGAGACGAAGGACTCCACCTGGTTTCTTATGCGCATTGACCAGATGTATAAAGATTTTATGCAGGCCGGCAGAGAAGATCTCGCAAGTACAGCGTGGAGCATACGAATCTCTTTCCAGGTATACAATATGCCTTCCACTGAATCGAGGACCATTGATATTATTGATCAGGCCCTGGCACATGCCATCCGCATGGGATGGAAAGTCCAGGAGGCTGAGCTCTATATTAATAAAGGCTGGACTTTGCGCAACTATGGGCGACTTGTCATAGGATTCGAAAACCTGATGAAGGGCTATGACATGATGCGACAAATCGGGTTTGTTCAATTTCCGCGAGGTTACACCTTATTATTTCGTATCGGGCATGCCTATTATTTCGTGAAAGCATACGATCAGGCGGACATCTATATCAGTCAGGCACTTGAAACCCCCATGTATGAACCTGGACCTGAAACTACCACAATCGAGTACAACATGTTGGGCTTGTGCTATATGAAGCAAATGAAATATGACAGTGCGATCATCAATTTTCAAAAAGCCCATGATGCCGCAGTGGATGCAAAAATGGATGCCTATGTGGGATTGACATTGGGCAATATCGGTTATTGTCATTTCAAGCTGGGTCATGACTCTACGGCACTTCCACTGCTCGAAGAAGATTTCAGGGTCAGCGTGGAAATGAAAGAATTTACCAGTGCCATGAATGCTTCATTGGCGCTGTCCGCTATTTATCTCAAAAAAGGCATGCTTGAGAAAGCGGAATATCATATGCGTTTTGCCAGTCAGCATGTCAACCGGGGTGACAACAGTGCGATGAAATCCTATTTTGACAACCTCAGTGATCTACGCCGGATCGCCGGTGATTACAATAGCGCACTCGCCTACCGGGATTCAGCTTCACACTATCTCGTGCGCATGCAGGACACGGAAGAAAAAGATATTCTGCAAAGAGCCCGGCTCGAACTGGAGATCGAAAAACATGCCAATGAATTATCATCCCTCGAAACGCAACGCAAAAGACAGATCCTGCTGCGCAATGTTGTTCTCCTGTTCACAGTGCTGATCGGTATCATTCTCGTAGCTATCATCCAACGACGATATCTTCAGCGTAAACGACAGCTGGCACAAGCCCGCAAAGACCTCACCATGTTTACCGAATCGATCAGGGAGAAAAATGAAATGCTCGATACGTTCAGTCATGAAATTGATTTACTCAGAGCTACCGATCTGCTTAAGCAGGATGAGCGTACACATCATCTGACAGAACTCATCAATTCACATATTCTCACTGAAGATGACTGGAATCGATTCAGGATGCTCTTCGATAAAGTCCATCCCGGATTCTTTGTGCGACTGAAGGAAAAAATACCTGATCTCACTGCTGCCGAGACGCGATTGCTCGCACTCACTAAGCTTCAGCTCGCCCCTCGTGAGATGGCTTCGATGCTTGGCATCAGTTATGATTCCATTCTCAAGACAAGACAGCGATTGCGGAAGAAGATTAATTTGCCGGAGGAGGGATCGTTGGATGAGTTGCTTAAGTTGATCTAGGAAGAGGCGGAGGCTTAGGATTTATATCTGAATTTTTCAAATTTCTCATCCGTGAGGAGCATAGGATTGAGAGAGGCAGGCATTCCGGGTTTTTTTTGTAAAGTGAATATAAATAAATCAGATTGTGTATTCATCTTTGAAATAACCTGTAGAAGTGAATTCGTTGTGATTTTCAGTGAATGTGGTGGTCGCATTGTATTCTGTTTCGTGATATTACCGGATGTATGCAGAATTCCTTATGTTTATTGAATGATAAATTCAATTCGATTTAGATGGAATATTTGGATGGTCATCCCTCTCATGTTGTTATGTTCATGCACAAAGGACGAGTATAATATATTTGTGCATTCAGTAAGAGTTACCAAAATCAAACCAAATCACAATTGGGATCAGGACAACAAGGCGGATCTTTACTTTGAAATATATGAGGACAACACGCTTCTCTATCACCAGGATTCCATAGTCTGGAATGCGGTGACAACCTTGCCGCATGATTTTGTCATTGAAGAATTTATTCTCCCTGACGCTGCGCATGAACATTCATTTCTTTTATTGGATTATGATCCGGTAGGTGTAGATACACTTGAGGTGATCCAATTTATGGCCCGCAAGAAAAAATCAGACCAAATATCAACAACACTTAGGCTGAGTTCTCCAGAGGGAACTGAAATTGAAATGGAGGTGACTTATATGTTGAAATAGCCCGATAGCAATAGGGAGACGGATTAACAATTCGGAGAGTAATACTTCGCTTTCCGAAGGAAAACAATGAAAACAAAGACTAAAACTTTTTTTCTCAAGTCGTCGCGTTTTGCAACCGCCCAACTTGAGAATAAATTAATGCCAGGCATGGTTTCTCTTTGCCCCTTCGAATTTTTCTTGCAGATGTTGTACTAATTGCGACTTCAATATCACTAAGAAAAATTCTCTCCCCTGTGTTTCTCAATCTCGCTTCGCATCGTTTCGAAAACCCCGGGGTATTTTGGATTTACGATTTTGGATTTACAATTAATTTTTCCTTCGCTTTTTCCTTCGCCTTCGCCTAAATTTTTCCTCTGCCTTAGCCTCCGCCTTCACCTCATCCTCAGGCTTTTACAAATTGTCCGCACTTTGTCCGGGTATCTGTCCCCGCTTTGTCTGGGTAAAAAATTAGGATCCCGTGTGCTTGAACGATCATATTCGTGTCGTGGAAATAAACCGGCATATGAATCTCAGATCTCAAAACCTTTTCCTGTCCATTGTCTGTGCGTTGCTGCTCATGGCAGTGATTGCCCTCATGGTTTGGATGTGGTTTGGAGAAAATATTGAGCATGTGGATTCTCAGATGAAGAGTCTGCAGAGATAAGTGGAGGCGAAGGCGGAGGAAAACAAAGAGCAGTAGGCAAAATGCAATAGGCCAAAAACAGTCATCCATCAGCTATCAACAGGTAAATCAAAAAATATAATAATAACGTATCATGAAAAGAATATTCTCAATGCTCTGCCTGGTGGTCGTCGCAAAGTTGTGCTTCACACAAGGGAATGTAGGTATCGGAACGTCAGGACCACATGCTCCACTCCATATAGCCAATGGGTACGCCAGTAGAAAGTTCATACTGCAGGAAGTACAGAACAACGACCGGGAGTTTTTTGGTTTTGGTGTGAATGATATCAGTGCGACCGAAAAAATCCTGCGCTATCAGGTTGCAGGTGGTACTGGCAACCATGTTTTTTATTCAGGGAGTGGGACGCTGGATCATGAATTGTTACGCATCACGGGCCATGGAGATGTGGGCATAGGAGGCGTAAGTGATCCGCATGGACAACTCCATTTTATCAATGCTACGGTAGATCTAAAAAAAATAATTCTATACGAAGCAGGTAATAATACTAATCAATTTTTGGGCTTTGGAAATGAAAACGGCAGATTGCGATACCAGGTGGCAGACCCAACAGGTGCTCATGTCTTTTATGCTGGTACCGGTACAACAAGCTCAGCAGAGTTGATGCGGATTACTGGAGAAGGTAAAGTAGGCATTGGTGTGTCCACTCCGTTTGAATCATTAGAGGTAGGAGACCTTGGCCGTGCATTCTTCGGAAATGGCGGAGGAGCAAGCCGGATCGGGCTTCTCATTGATGGCGATGATCCCAATAATGCTTCCCGAATTGAAGCCTACAATTATGGTACGAATACCGGAAGAAATTTAATCATCAATACTGCAGGGGGCGGCAATGTCGGAATAGATGTACCTGTTCCTACCGAAAAACTGCATGTGTCAGGAAATGCAAGAGTTACAGGCAATGTTGTGGTTGGTGGCACTATAGAAATTGAAGCTGTAATTCCAATTCCATTGCAGGCTGGTTATACCAATTATGGTGCTGGATATGGAGGAGCCGGATACTATAAAGATAAAATGGGAATCGTACATCTCAGGGGAGTTATCACTCATCCGACCAACACATCGACTGTAACTATTTACACTTTGCCTGCCGGGTATAGGCCTGCTGCGCACGCGATATTTGCTGCCGTAAATGATTTGGAAACATGCCGGATAGATGTGTCCTCTTTTGGATTTATAATTATCTCTCATGTAGTACCAGGACTGGTTAGCCTGGATGGGATAACCTTCAGGGTGGAGTAATTCCACGGAAAAAAAATAACAAAACCAAAAAAACACGAACCCCATGAAAAAATTATTCTTTCTACTTTTTTACCCTTCTTGAACCCGCTACGCAAGCACATTCTTGGATTTATACTGATTGGGTACTCCCTGAATGGTTATTAATTGCCATAGTCTTTCCTCCAGCCCCTTTATTGAAATAGTACCTTTGCCTTAGTCATGAATACACAACAAATAAACCCGGACCCTAAAGCTGTTTCAGGTGGTGAAATACGATTTCTCAGGTGGATCACTTTACTGGAAGGTCTTTCGCTCATCATTCTTGTCGGCATAGCAGTGCCCATTAAGTATCTCGGCGATGATCCATCGCTTGTGAAAACAGTTGGCCCGATACATGGATTTCTTTTCATCCTTTTCTGTTACTCCGCCTGGTCGGTCGGTAATAAGCTCAAATGGAATTGGTCTAAAATGGTGTGGAAGTTATTGCTGGCCAGTTTCATTCCCTTTGGTACATTTTATCTGGATCATAAAGTGCTAAGGCATCTGGGCAGGTTGTTTTAACCAAAAAAAATAGCGCCAGGAAGGCGCTGTTTTTTTTGCGGAGGAGGAGGGATTCGAACCCCCGAAGGCTTTTACACCTTGCCGGTTTTCAAGACCGGTGCAATCAACCGCTCTACCACTCCTCCGAAATGCTGATGTCGGTATTTCTGAACGGGCGGCAAATATAGCAAAATTCGTCTTTTCGAGATGTTTCCGTATTCAAGGCACAGCCTTGAAATCACCACGACGTCGGTCAACCGACGCCGAGCGAGTGGCAATTCAAGGCCTGTTTACCCCGCTCCTAACATATTACAATTATTTATAGTATATTTCTACATATAAAACCGCACTGATGAAATGGTATGCCTTTCTCCCTATCATGTTTCTCCCCTTTTCAACCCAAGCTCAATTTGGTCTTACTGTCCAGCTGACGGATTCAGATTCGATTTCATACCTGCCTTATACTAATGCGCAATGCATAGCCGTGAGCGGGCAAATCGTGCACATTGTATGGACGGATCGCCGCGATGGTGCTGATGAAGTTTTTTATAAGCGATCAATGGATGGCGGCATAAACTGGGATGCGGATGTACGGCTGACTGCGGATGACAATATCTATTCAGGCAGGGCCAACATCGTTGTATGGAATAATGAAGTACATGTCGTATGGATGGACCGTCGCGATGGCAATAATGAATTGTACTACAAACGATCTATCAATAATGGAAATACCTGGGGCAATGACACACGGCTCACCACCAATTCCTCCACTTCAGAGAATCCATCCTTGGTGATCGATTTTCAGACATTGCACCTTGCATGGAATGATAAACGGGATGGTCAGAATGAAATTTATTATAAGCGATCAACCAATGGTGGCCTGAGCTGGACAGCCGATACGCGGTTAACCAATAATGCAGGGGAATCCATTAAGCCCAGTGTAGCTATAGCGGATACATTGGTACATGTAATATGGGAAGACCTTCGAAATGGCACTTCGGAAATTTTTTACAAACGATCCCTCAATAATGGTATGGCCTGGGGCAATGATACCAAATTGTCAAATAGTACAACAGCTTGTTATGCACCCTGCATTTCAGCCAATGGCGAGATAGCTTTCGCCACCTGGGATGATCGTCGCATCACGAATTCAGAAGTGTTTGGCCGGCGAACCATTGATGGTGGTGTTAGCTGGAGTCCTGATGCCAACTATACGAATAGCAATGGTGATTCTTATGATGCTCATCATGCTTTTTCGGGAACGTATATGAGTATGACCTATACAGAAAACAATAACAACGATGCTGATATTTATTTGAAATATTCTACTGATGCAGGACTCAGCTGGATCACCAATGTTACTACAATAGAGGGCAATTTTTCAGATGCCGGGCAGTCTTTTGTGGCGATTGATGGCGCTGCTGTGCATGTCCTCTACCAGGATGACAACAATGGCAACCTTGAAATAATGTACGGCCGCGATCCAAACGGCAATCCCTTTTATCCTCCTCAATCACCTGTATGGGCTCATCAAATTAATTCTGCTCAAAGAGACATCGCGTATGCGATGACTTCCGATGCACACAGCAATATTTACGTCGCCGGTATTTTTAGCGGTACGGTAGATTTCGATCCCGGTCCGGACATATATCCACTCACAGCAGATGACAGGGATGCATTTGTGTATAAAATAAATCCGGATGGTGAACTGGTGTGGGCTAAACGGATTGGTGGGCAAGAAACTGATATTGCATTTGACATCGCATTGGATTCAGATGACAATGTTGTCCTCACAGGATCTTTTCACGGCACTGTTGATTTTGATCCAGGCGCTGGTTCCGTCAACATCGGTGCATTCGGACAGGAAGATATTTTCGTTTTGAAATTGACAAATGCTGGCGAATATCAATGGGCCAGGCGTATCGGTGGCGACGGCAAGGATGAACCACAATCCATTGTGATCGATGCATCAAATAATATCTACGTCACCGGCTATTTTTCTGAAACAGTTGATTTTGATCCGGGTCCGAATACTGAAAGCCATGTATCGAAAGGTGATGAAGATATTTTCATTTTCAGCCTCAATGAACAAGGTGAATTGTCGTGGGCAAAATCAATCGGGAGTACAGGTAATGATGTGGGTCGATCAATCGCGGTCGATGATAATAGGATAGTCGTTACCGGAGGATTTACAAACACTACCGATTTCGATCCTGGAGATGGACAACAGGACTTAACTTCCATTGGTGAGAATGACATTTTTATTTTACAGATGACTGGATTGGGAGCATTTAGCTGGGTACAGCAATTTGGCAATGTTGGAGAAGATGAGGGCAATGGCATCACTATGGATACAGCGGGCAATGTTTATGCTACCGGCTATTCTACGAATACAATAACTCCTTCTTTTAAAGAGGATGTGATGGTCTATGCATTAACGTCTTCTGGCGGTTTTCGTTGGTTCCACCGAACGGGAGTAAGCGGATCCGATATGGGCAAAGCAATTGCATTCAGTCATGATTATTTATATGTGGCTGGCACTTTTGAGAGAATGGTTGATTTTAACCCTGGTCCGAAAGAAATATTTCTTAGAGCATCAGGTAGCAAAGACATTTTTCTGCAAAAACTTGATGCCCGGAATGGTGATCATCTTTGTGTGAATCAATTTGGTGGAGTGATGGAAGATGTACCATCTGATGTAGCTGTTGTGCCTTATGGAAAAATCGGTGTGACAGGATACTTTGAAGGAACGGCTGATTTCAGTCCAAACATCCAGCAGGCCACTTTTATTTCAACAGGAGAAGAAGATGGATTCGTAACTCTAATCCGTGAATGTGAACCTTCCTATGCTACTTTGTCACTTACAGTTTGCTCGGGTCTCATTTTCAGTAATGGTTCTTCATTTTCAGAATCTGGCACTTACACTATCGTGACGGAATCAGCTTCAGGTTGTGACAGCATCATCTCACTCGAACTTACGATTCTGTCCGAACCTCACACGACGGTGACGGAAACAAGTTGTAACAGTTACACGACACCAAGTGGTAATCATACCTGGACGGAAACAGGTGTATATACCGAGACGAACATTGCTGCTAATGGGTGTGACAGCATTATTACCTACAACATCACAATACCTGAAAGCACTTCATCTACAATCGAAGTTTCATCATGCGAAATGTATACGGATGATAAAGGAAATATTTTAACTGCAAGCGGTGCATATACGAGTCATTTTACCAGTGTAGCCGGTTGTGATAGTACTGCGACACTAATTCTTACGATCAATCAACCAACATTTGCAGTGTGGGCCGTTGACGCTTGCAGAACGTACACAACTCCGGAAGGTGACAGCACATGGACGCAAAGTGGTATATATCACTATACCATACCTAACGCTGCCGGATGCGATAGTACTATAACATTAGATCTGGCGATCATAAAATATGACACAACAGTCATACAGGAAGGTGCAACACTTACTGCAGCTGATCAGCCGATCAACTATCAATGGTTGGATTGTAATGCGGCATTCGCGGTCATTCCCGGAGAAACGAATCCATCCTTTGTTGCAACAATCAGTGGATCTTATGCAGTTGAGTTGGGTTATAAATTTTGTTACGATACAACTTCCTGTTACCAGGTGGTGGTGGTCGGAATTGATCATCCTGAAATTTTTAGAGACGCGATTATTTATCCTAATCCTACACGCGACAATGTATCTATCCGGTTATCAAATTCTATACCTCATGTGGATGCAGTGCTTACAGATTTGCAAGGCCGGGATGTATGGAGAAGGCGAATTAACATTTCTTCAAATACAATGATAAATATGCCGCAAATGCCGGGCATATATTTACTCACACTGACGTATGATGATTATACCAGGACATTCCGCGCGGTGAAGATGTGATCGTATGGGTAGTTGTTTTGATATCTATTCGAGATGATTCCGTCTCTCAAGGCACAGCCTTGAAAACGCCACGACGTCGGTCAACCGACGCCGAGCAAGGTGTGCCACGACGTGGGTCAGCCGACGCCGAGCAAATTTTGTATTGCGATCATTTTCTATGATCTTGTCAACTTTATGGAAACATTCGAACTTCAGGGACGTGAATATATAGAGCTTAATAAGCTCCTGAAGCTTAAACACCTTGTCCAAACCGGTGGTGAGGCGAATATGTGCATTGAAAATGGTGAGGTAATAGTCAATGGGGTCGTGGAGCTGCGCAAAAGGAATAAACTCAGAGATGGCTTCATCGTTGATTTTCGCGACCAGCAAATTTTGATTAAAGCCTGAGATATTTGTTATGCACAACAAACCACCGGAGTTGATCGAAGGCAAGGATTATTATATCAACGAACAAGATTTATTCGTATTTACTGCAGACTATCACCTGGCTAGAGGTTATTGCTGCCAAAGTGGTTGCCTGCATTGTCCTTATGGTTTCAAAAGAGATAAAGTTGGACTTACTGATGTGAACCCGACAAATAATTTGCTACTGTCTACAGATCAAATGGGGAATGAAGTATCCATCCCATTCCCTCCAAAACGGATCATTTCATTAGTACCGTCACAGACCGAACTCTTGTTTGATCTCGGCCTTGAAACTGAGATCATCGGTGCAACGAAGTTTTGTATCCATCCGTCATCGAAAACCAGGTCTAAAGAAAAAATAGGCGGAACAAAAAAATTCAACCTTGATAAGATCCAAGCTCTGCAACCCGATCTGATCATCGGGAATAAAGAAGAAAATTATCCTGAAGGAATTCAGTCCCTTCAACAAGATTATCCGGTGTGGATGAGTGATATCCTTACTCTTTCGGATGCATGTGCGATGATCAGGGAAGTAGGGCGCATCACAAATCGAATGCAGGCAGGAAACGTCATGGTTGAAGAGATTATCAACAGGTTTGATGCTTATTTGCCACTGAACAATCAACTTCGTGCAGCCTATTTTATCTGGCGCGAACCATATATGGTTGCAGGGAGTGAAACCTTTATACATGAAATGATGACGAGATTCGGTGTTACCAATGTTTTTGGCCACAAGACCCGTTATCCTGAAGTAAGTATGGATGAGGTAATTGATTTAAAACCGCAATTGATATTTCTATCTTCCGAACCCTACCCTTTTCATGAAAAACATGTAGATGAATTCAAAGAAATATTTCCATCCGCTAAAGTCATCATCATTGATGGGCAGTTTTTCAGTTGGTATGGAAGCAGGTTGCTGATGACACCTGGATATTTTGAAGAATTAAAAGCAAGATGCAGTTAATTGGTTCTTTCGTTTGTAGTTCCACCATGTTCATTGATGGCGCATGATATATCGATCCCATTTATGGCGTACTTCTTTTGTAACAAGATTTCTTGTCAGGAAAGAAACAGTAAAAGACTTGGTATTTATTCCGGCCGGATACCGGGGAGTGAATTCGTGATAATAAGATAATCCAATAAATTGCTGTCTGTTTCCGGCCTGACCAATGGAAAACAAAATCCTTGAGCTGAATCCAATTCCGAGATCAATCTCAGGAATATAGTCAAATTCAACATTATCTGTTATATAATATTCAAATTTATGGTTTAATCGTTTTTGCTGACTCAAATACTTGCCTGAACCACCAAAAGGCAACGAAAAAACAATACTGCTTCCGATTGAAATCCGTTTTCCTATTTTTATATCAATTGCAGCAGGTAGTAGAATGCTAGCCATATGATGTTGATCCGATATCTCACTTACGGAAGTCAATTTATTTGTTGTCTGATTAAAATACTCTCGTTTAAAGGTGGTTTGCTGAACGGATTCGATGAATAAAGAAGGTTCACAACTTAGTGTGATTCCGGAGGGGTATGCACGACCGAATAAAAATGCACCTCGAACGCCGATATTGACATGAGAATTCTGCAATGCATATTTATTCATTTTGGTTACATAAGGATAACTAATTCCAAAATCTGACCCGGATAATTTTGTAATTAACCTGATACTATTGTTATCTGATTGTGCAAAAATGAAATTGCAAAACAATAGTAATAGACCTATAAAAATTCCTTTCATTAATCTCAAGATAACCATAGTCCGCTATAAGAAATCCTATTTATTCAATACATCCTGCATCCTCACCTGATGGCATTGTCGCATCGAAAAGTCCATGGTATCCCTGCGCAGGAAATTGACATCCTGTTGAAGATCCATCGTCATTGCCTTGATATGCACATGGATAGCTGCAGATTTACCCCAAAAATCTGATTCGCATGGATAAAAGTAAAACAACTCTTCGTTTAAGGGGTTATATTTAGGCCACAGTACACGTAAATGATATAAATATGAAATATCTGTTTTTTGCATTTTGCTTATTATCCATGATTGCATGCGGAAAAGACGAGCCTCCTGTAACAGTATATCCGACGAATTTTACGTTGGATCACAACGATCAAACTGACGAGGGTCAGTATCTTGTCACAGGCGCTCTTTCGGTATCTGATCTGTCGATTAATATCGGCACATACGGGGCACATAGAGATTCATTGAAAACGGAAGTCCGTAAAAAGCTGGAAAGCACCTTCGGTCTGAGCGAAATCAACCTACTGAGTGATACAACCTTAGAGCTCCATTATACTTTTAACGGGAACCCGGTGATTACTCCCTTATCTTATTCTAAAGTAGATGGGGTAATTATCATTCCGGATCCATTTTTTAGCGGACTTGTAGGCTATGATAAGGCGACGAACACATTCATCTTGTGTGTAGTGACTCCATTTGCCCTGCCTGGCCCGAATGCAATCAATCCTACAGGACCTTCCTATCTGAATTTTAATATAACACAGTGTATTGCCGGTCATGTTAACAGGGATTATGCGATCAGCTATATACCTCAGAAAAATTTACAGGTATCGGATACTGTCCCTGTGTTGGTGACGAGATATTACTTCAAGTAGTGAGAAAAGTGAGAGGAGTGAGAGAAGTGAGAAAAAAGTAATCAGTATTCAGTAAATAAGTAATCAGAAAAATGTAGTGGCTTATTGCGCATTCCATTACATTTTTTTAGGGCTCACTTTAAGCGTGTTGTACCTTTAATACAATAATTGTCGTGATGTGCCGTCACTATAATAATTGTTAATAGGCCAATCTGAGCATTTCTGCATATTCGGCAGGCAATGGGCTTTCTTCAATGGCTGTAGCTGCTTTTTCAATATCATAGTCAAAGCGGATAAATTCTACAGATACACTTTCTTTATCAGCCATTTTTGAATTCTCGGTTATTGTTAGCAACACGTATCCTCCTTGTGGGTTGCCATCTTTTGGCTTCCCATTGGAACCAACGTTGATGGCATGGAGGAAATGATTTTTTCCTTCCTTTTCTGATTTCAATATCCGGTGATAAGGTAAATGCGTATGGCCAAAACATAAAATATCTGCATGAGCCTGCCCGATGATTCGAAGAAGGCTTTTTTCGTTACGGTCTTCAAAAAGATACTCATTGATTTTCCTTGGGCTTCCATGTACAAGAAGTAGATTTAATTTTTCATCATCCATCTGAAACTCAAGCCTGATATGAGAAGGTAAGGTCCTGAGATATTTTCTTTCATCCTCCCCTACTACATTGTTTGTGTATGCGATGGAAATTTTACCCAATTCCTTTTCATGATCTGTCTTATACGCACAGCCACAATCATCACTCATTCTTCCAATACCAAAATCATAGTTTCCGGCTAGGGTTGGAATATTCCGTTTTCGTATTTCATTGATCACCTCATTTGGCCAAACGTTATAACCGACAAGGTCTCCAAGGCAGTAGATTGCATCAGGCCGATGTTTTTCTACGTCAGCGAAAAATGCTTCAAGCGCCGGAAGATTAGCATGTATATCAGAGAATAATGCAATTTTCATTTCATCTAATTTTATACAATCTAATTACAGCACTCTGGTCCGCAGCAATCTTTACTTATTGGTTTTTCTGCAAAGACCGTTATGCTGAATATACCTGTTTTGCCTGTTCTGAAATCAGAAAGTTCTGCAGCGTTCAGGTAATTGAGAAGTATATCATCCGGAATAAATATTGATTTCTCCGTTTGGATGGTAACATTCTTAAATCCATTCGTATAGATCAGATTTAGATAAGCATCTTTTTGAATGGCACCTGATACGCACCCTGCATACATTTCAGCATCCTGTTGCAGAGCCTCGGGCAAATTTCCAACAAGCACAATATCGGAAATGCTAAAGTGTGCTCCGGGTTTAAGTACCCTGAATATTTCTTTGAATACATTATCCTTACCAGGTACCAGGTTTAAAACACAGTTGCTGACGATGACATCAGCCATATTATCGCTTACAGGCATGGCTTCAATATCACCTTGTCTGAATTCAACATTATTGAAACCTAATTTCTCCGCGTTACTCCTTGCCTTTTCGATCATGGCAGGTGTAAAATCAATTCCAATCACTTTCCCTGTATCACCGGTTTCTGCAAGGGCGATGAAACAATCATTTCCGGCACCACTTCCCAGGTCTATTACCGTGTCTCCTTTTTTAATTTTAGCGAACTGTGTCGGCAATCCACAACCCAGGCCAAGATCAGCATCAGGATGATACCCTTCCATTTTAGTATAATCATCACTCATGATGTTGTATACCTCTTCTGAGCAACATCCGGAGCCGCAGCATGAGGCCTGGTTGGAGTCCTTTTCCTGCAGGGCTATCTCGCTGTACTTCTCCCTGACGATGTCTTTGATTTGTTGTTCATTTTTCATAATACTTTGAATTTGATTTGTGATTTGAGATATGTGATTTGAGATATGTGATCAAAGATTTCCGCTTCAAGACTTCGTTTTTCGTTTTTCGTTTATCATTTATTTATCGTAATATACCGATGATTATAAGCAAAAAAAATCAACAGCATTTTGCTTTTGAAGTCTCATAGCTGACGAATAGGTTATTCAGGAGCTGCTTAGCTATATCCCATTCCTTTTCATCAATACAATAGCAAACCCGTACCCCTTCAATATCGCCTTTGATAAGGCCTGAATCTTTTAACTCCTTGAGATGCTGCGAAATAGTGGATTGTGATAGAGGAAGCTCCTCTACGATATCACCACATATGCATGCTTGCTTTTGTATCAATAACTTTAGGATGGCTACCCGTGCCGGATGTGCCAGGGCTTTTGCATATTTCGCCAGCCTGTTGTCCTTTACTGAGAATTCGTCTGATTTCGTAGCACCCATAATCTTAATTATATCGCAATATTACGATTGATTTGGATAGAAAGCAAATTTATTTTTGTTTTTCGGGCAACTCACCCCCTTCCCCTCTCTTGCAAGAGTTTTCGTTTTTGAAACTGCATCATCTGGAGAGAGGGGAGTCATGATTTTGTTAAGTAAATCAAAGATCCCCTCTCTTTAGTAAAATCAACTTCGTATGTCCAGGCATTTCGTAAGAGAGGGGGAAGGGGGTGAGTTCCCAGAATATTTCAGGAAAACATGTTTTAGAAAAACATATAAGGCCCCTTCAGGGGATTTAGGGGCCGATGCAATCAATTTACCTGTATCCTATTAAACGCCCCCGCACTCATCCTGAGTTTAGCGATCACAGGTTCTCCCACCACAATCTCTTTGTATCCTATGAAAAGCACATTGCGATCCCTCACTTCTTTTACTTCAGTCCAAGGAATGAACAAGGGCTTGTTAAATATTCTGAACATCGCAAATGGCTTCAGGTAAATTCCATATTGATTGTATTCCAGGACGATAATATTGCGGTAATTGACCCAATTGATGGATAAAGAAATAACGCCTACTTCTGTCCCTATAAATTCCTCATCGTATTGAAATTTTATAGCCAGGTCCGACCATCCTAACCGGGAGAGAATGAAGGTGACGAACAGCCACATGAAAGTGAAGAAAAAAATGAAAAGGAAAATCACTAAAATGATCAATGAGGTATTGCTGAATGAAGTTGATTCCATAGCTTCAGTTGTATGGCACAAAATAACTTAAAGCTGTTAAGAATTGAAAGCCTGAATGCGGAGAAAAACAAAATTATGCCGGATACCAACGGATTGATGTCCTTACGTTGCCAGGTCGGACGAAGAAACGATTGCTTGTTAATAAAACCCTTATGGGCATTCGATCTTAAAACTTCATTGCGGAATGTCTATCTTTAAGCCCTCTTACCTTTTTATGCTCTCTAAGGAAGTTCACTAAAAAAAATTACCATGAAATTTTATGCTCTACTGACCGCTATGTGCGGATTTTTAATGACAGCGACTGTGCAGGCCCAGACAGAAATGGAATGGGATACTCATGGCGTCGGGTTTACTGTACCTGACGATTTTAAAATTGAAGCCAATAATGCGGAGGAATTTACCGCAAGTAATGATAATCTGTACGTGAGCATTCTACCTATTCAGGATGAAACCATCACTAAAGATGATCTTGCTGCTGCAGTGGATGCTTTTGCCAAAGAGCTGAAGTATGACCGGGTGCATGAAGGTGATGAAATCGATATCGATGATTTTACCGGGTATTATATTAAAGGCAGAAAAGATGGCGCCAATGCCGTCCTGCTTGCACTATTGGATAAAGAAAGCAGCACGAACCTCCTTGTAGTCATCGTATATGGCGATGGCTATGAAGATGCAGCGGTTGATATTGCCAGCAGCTTTTATGCTTACGATAAATAGCTTTTTTTTAAAAGATAGCTTTCTAGCTAAACGGGTATTTACTGTGAAGTAAGTGCCCGTTTTTTTCATTGGGCAATTGGCAACAAACAATTGGAAACAAGCAATTTAGGTAAAGGTATTTGTCCTATTTCCTCAGCCTTAGCCTTAGCCTCAACTTTTGCCTTTTGCCTATTGCTTATTGCCCATTGCCTATTGCTTTCTTATATTCGCAGACGTACCCGATGAAGAGCAATAAAGCCATATTCATTTCACATGCCTGGGGAGGCATCAGTGATGAAATCCTTGCAGAGCTGACCAAAACGCTCGAAAAAGAGGATATTTCCTTTATTCTTGATAAGCGTGACCTTGGCTACCGGGCCAGTATCAACGAGTTTATGGTTGAGCTAGGGAAAGCAGACATGGTCATCATCATCCTTTCCAACAAGTACCTCAAGTCGGAGTACTGTATGTTTGAGCTGATCCAGATCTACAGGAACCAGAACCTGAGAGACCGGATATTCCCGATCGTGCTGGATGAAGTCAAAATTTCAAGCTCAGCCGACAGGCTGGAATTTGTAAAATATTGGGAAGACCAGCTTCAGAATCTGCAGGCTAAAGTGAAGGAACTTGATTCCCTGAGCTATATAGAAGGCATCACCGAAGATCTTAACCTGTACGCAGAGATCAGGAATAACATCGCCCGCCTGACCGGGATATTAAGGGACATCAACACCCTGAACGTCACGATCCATGTCGAATCCGATTACCGTGACCTGATCCAATCCATCAAGCGGAAAATTTCAGGCGAACCCAAAGAGGAAGAAAACAAAATTTACATCACTTCCACAAAACCACATTCTCCTTATTTCAATACATTCAATTATAAATTGGCCGGGGGATCTGTTCTTGTGTTTTTTGGCATTTTCATCACCTGGAAAATCTTATCAAGACCCAAAGCCCCGGACAATGGTGAAATCTTCTTTGAATCAGGGACTGTGGTCATGGATGATACTTCAACCACCGTCAACGCATTTGATAGTGCCGAAGTCAGGAAGTATGCCTCAGAAATGATGAAACAAGTACGGGCGTTGGAGGAGGATGAAGGAAGTAAAGATGACATTGAAATAATTACAACAGTGAACGGCACAACCAGGACAACCCCTAAGGAATCTGCACAAAGCACATATAAACCACCTCCCAAAACCAACAAACAACAAACCAAACCTGAAGAAAAACCGGTTGAAAAATATACGTACCGCGATCCAGTCAACCCTGCGGAGCAACCTAAACAGCAACTGCCGGAAGAAAAGCATGAAGTGATCACGATTCCTACAGAAAATGAATCGTCTAAAACGACAAAGTCATTAAAACCATTTACCGTTCCTAAAGGAACAATCCTTCAGGCAAGAAGCACAGTGACTATATCAAGTGACGATGAACTGGCTGTTCCGAGACGCATCAATTTTGTGCTTGATCAGGATGTGTATGATGGAAAAAATATTGCTATCCCTGCAGGAAGTTCTGTAGTAGGCACATTGTCTGCTGTGAAAACCAGTGATAATAAACGTGCCGGGAGTGTGACCTTCTTTTTTACTTACCTCGTTGCTCCAGACGGGCAAAAAATTCCACTGCAAAAAGAGGAGATGTATCTTGTAGCCAATGGCAAAGTACCCTATGAAATCCATCCAAATAATAAAGTAAAACTCAAGACCTCCACTGCTTTTCAAATCAAATACTAATGAAAATTTTGATCTCCCTCTTCTTTGTTTTCCTCTCTGGATATACGAATCGCGTGTTTAGTCAGGAGATAGTTGCTGTCAGGTCAATCACAAAGGGATTTTCGATTGGAGGCCATGCTGCTTATCTTTCCTATACGGCATCGAGCCTTCAATTTGAACCGCATACCGGCGTAGGATATGGCGGATACATTCAATATGGATTTAACCATCAGCTGGCAGTAGCATTAAGTGTGCAACATTATAAAATGGATCCCAAAACTACTGAGCTGATTGAATCACCTTATCCGTACACAGAACTTGATCTGATCGGAAAATATATTTTTGGATCGACAAATTCACGGTTGCGGCCATTCGTTTCATTGGGAGGAAATTATTCGACACAGGAAGAAATGTTTTATGGCCCAAACCTGGAAGTAATAGATGCCACTTATAGCGGCTTTACAGCATGTGGTGGTGCCGGGATGAATTTCTTTTTAACACCTAACCTGACATTTGATGTATCAGGCTTGTATCACCTTGGAGCTTACGGAGTAAGCCAAAATGGAGTTCAGTATGAGAACACATATGATTTCACAGCCTTCAAATTCCTGGGTGGTTTTTCATATCATTTTTAATTACCTATTTTAGGGCTATCCGCTTATTATTACTGACAAGACTAATCATAAACGAATGAGACTATTCATTACTTTTTTGTTTTTCCTTGCTGCTCGCTGTCTTACTCCGATCTCCGCACAGGAAGTAATCTCTATGCAATCCAAAACGGATGGCATTTCAGTGGGAGCAACTGTTGGATTTCTTTCATTCAGAGATGATATCGCACATCCGCGTGGAGCTGAATCAGGCCCGGGATTTGGTGGACATATTCAATATGGTTTTAATCACAAATTTTCTGGGCTACTGGCAGTACAAAATTATATTGTCACTGCGAAATCAGAAAACAAAGTAGATCAGACATACCCTTACCTCGAAGTCGATGTGAGCGCTGTCTTCACTTTCGGATCTACCAATTCACAATTACGTCCGATGCTGTCAGCAGGCGGTACCTACACGAAGATGAGTGAATCCTATTACGATTTCATAAATGGTACGGGTGAAATAAACGATGAGGTATATAGCGGTATTGGGTTTGTAGGCGGTGCAGGAATCAGTTATTTTATGCAACAACAGCTAAGCATTGAACTGATTTTTCAGATTCATTCCGGTGCGTTTTCGAAAACGTTAGTCAACAGGCTCCCGGTGAATGTTCAACATGATTATTACACGCTTAACGGCCTACTTGGATTATCGTATCATTTTTAAATTATTACCTTAGGACAACCGTCATAAACGCCCAGGGATAATGAAGATACTTGTCTCACTACTCTTTCTGAATTCAGTTTTTTTTATTACAAAACTTTCAGGCCAGGAAGTGATCGCAATGCTATCCAGGACACATAGATTATCTGCAGGAGCCAATGCAGGTTTCATTTCTTATACAAGCCCACGACTTCATACGAATACTGAGACGGGTTTTGGGTATGGTATGTTTATTCAATATGGATTCAACCATAGGGTAGCTGCATCATTTTCCTATCAGCATTTTGCCATCAAATCCCAGGATGGATTAGAGCGAGTAGTCAATAGTCCATATCCATACAATGATTTAAGCCTTACCGGCAAATATTTTTTCGGTTCAACCACCACAAAGCTCAGGCCTAACCTGGCGATCGTAATCAATTATACAAAGAGTAAAGAAAACAACCAATACACATCTACCTATCTGTCGCATGAAACGTTTAGTGGTTTAAGCTTTGGTGGGGGTGGTGGTTTAAGCTATTTTGTGGATCCCCAGGTGAGTATTGATATTTCGATTTTATATAACACGGGGACTTACACTACGAATTACCAGGATGGTTTCATAGTTGATTTTACTTACAAGTTTTCCAGCATCAAAGGGTTTGCCGGAGTTAGCTATCATTTCTAAATATTATAATCATGGTTAAACTTGAAGACCATCTGCATGGAGCTGGTCCTAAACGAATTTTATCGCTCGACGGTGGAGGCATCAGGGGTGTACTGACACTTGGATTCCTGGAGCGAATGGAAGAAATGCTGGCGAAGGAAAATAATGATCCCGATTTCCGGCTGTGCAATTATTTCGATCTTATCGGTGGCACCAGCACAGGCTCGATCATTGCAACAGGTCTTGCCATAGGCATGAAAGCCAGCGAGATCAAGCATAAATATTTTGAACTGGGGAATAAAATATTTGGACACAAGACAGGTTTCTTCCAATATTTATTCAAAGGGGTCAAGTATGACAACAAGCCTCTTGAGCTGGCGCTGAAAAGTTATTTCGGAGATATCACTTTAGGTGATACAGAAAAAATACGCACAGGTCTTTGCATTTTCTCAAAACGTGCTGAAACATTTAGCACATGGGCGATACACAATCATCCGGAAGGCAAATTTTACCAGCAAAATAAAGACTGGCCTCTCTGGCAGGTAGTCATGGCGAGCGCTGCTGCTCCGACATATTTCTTACCAATGTTCATGAAGGATAGTTCCGGCGAACAAGGTGCATTCATTGATGGCGGAATCAGTATGGTCAATAATCCTTCATTCAGATTGTTTTTATTGGCAAGCCTGAATTCATATCCATTCCGCTGGAAGCTGGGAAAACGAAATATGCTTTTAGTTTCGATTGGTACAGGTAATGCAGACAACAAGAGCAGCTATGAAACGTACCAGAAGAATAACCTGATGGAATGGGCTGCAAAGATGCCTGATTTCTTCATGTTCGATGCGAATCTTGCTAACCAGATGATCATGCAGATCCTGGGAGATTCTCCTACTTCGATTTCAATTGATAGCGAGATGGGTGATCTCAGGGATGATTTATTCCTTGGATTTCATGCATTGACCTACCTGAGATATAATGTTACGTTTAGTAAAAAAGAGATGGAAAATATCGGCGTGGATCTCAATGCACAACAATTGAAAACCATTCCCGAAATGGATAATCCGAAGAATCTTGACCTGCTTTCTGAGATTGGGGAGAAGGCTGGCGAAAAATTTATTGCAAAAGAACATTTTAGTGGTTTTCTCAGTATGAAGGCAGCTCCATCGCAAAGCACCTATTTCGTTTCCGGTTCGAAGTATGATCTACCTTTTGAATCCTATACAAAAAAAGATATCCCTATCGGGGCATGCAGGATAGACAATGATTTTGAGATCATGACAATGGAAGGTTTGATGAAAGCCAAGAAAGGAGATTATCTCATCAAAGGTGTGAAAGGAGAATTTTATGCCTGCGATGCGGAAGTGTTCAGGGAGACGTATGCGAAAACGAGGGAGTAACAGTAACCGGTAATCGGTAATCGGTAATCAGTAACCAGTAATGAATAAGGAGTAAAGAATATGAATTGCAAATAAGAACTGAAGTCAAAGTTTCAATCTGATACGAATATGAAAAATTTACCCTCTATATTCCTTTTATTTTTCTTCTTAATTACATTTTCATTAAGAGGTCAGGATCAAATCTCGATGTTATCAAAAAGCAAAGGATTTGCTGTGGGTGTGCATGCTGCATATATTTCTCATGAAAATGATCTTTACCATACCGAACCTGAATATGGAGTTGGCTATGGACTTGGAATTCAATATGGTATTGACCACAATATTGCTGTTGCTATTTCATATCAGCATTATAGCATTGAAGCAAAATCGGGTAATTCTCTCGTCAAACGGTATCCGCTGTTTGAATATGACATTTTAGGAAAATACATTTTTGGATCTTCGACTTCCCGCTTCCGTCCAAGTGTTCTGGCTGGATTCAATTTCACGAATACAGAAGAAGGGTATCATTATGATCAGTTAGGAAATTTTACAGATGTGTATACTACGGAAGAATATTATGGAAAAACTTTTTTAGCCGGAGCAGGGCTTAGCTATTATTTCAATCCCAATATAAGCGCTGACCTCAATGTAAAAGTCCATGTCGGTAAATTCACTAAAGTCTACCTTACTTCAAATTATACACCTACTGAAGAGGGTGAAATCTCAACCGATGTTTTCAATCTGAATGGGCAGCTAGGGTTTCAGTATCACTTCTAACTCACCCCTTCCCCTCTCTTACGAAATGCTAATACATACGAAAATGATTTCTCTAAAGAGAGGGGAGGCATGATTAGACTAGGAAAATCATGACTCCCCTCTCTTAAAATAAATTTTTTCTGCTAAGAAATTCATTACTTAGAGAGGGGAAGGGGGTGAGTTATCAGAAAGACAAAAGGTGGAGACCTGTTCACGCACCATCCTGATCATCATACATATCCGCCGTATCCCTGTACGTCGGTTCAGACCTATCAAACTCTGCAAGGAAAGTTTTTCGTATGGTCTGCCAGTGATCTTTGATCCTGAGATTAGCTTCTTTCATTTGTTCGGTGGTCAATTCTCCCGGGCCTAATTCTTCAATGATGCCATAAATAATTTTTAAGGATTCAAAAGGATAAAGTCCTTTATCTGTTTTTGACTTCCTTACATTGTAATACACACCGCGCACTTCGTCAATGGATTTCGACAAATCCAGTAAGACTTTCAAATATTCTTTCTCTGGTTCATTCCTGTGTTTTGTATACAGTATAGCTTCATTGACGGCGTGAATAATATTGGCCCATAATAACCTGAGGCTGATCTGGAAATTTGATCTTCGCTGGAAACAGAATCCTAGATATGCTAACGGAAAGGTCATGATGATCGGGAAAACATCTTTAAACACAGCATAATATCTCCGGGTCTCTGAGGCATCTGAAAAATAGATGACTAAACCGACCATCAATACGGAAAGATAAAAAATGGAAAAGGCAAGGATGTTGAGTATGAGTCTTTTCTTGGTCATGGGATTGAATTTCAGCGTTAAATATAAAGAAGGTCCTGTAATAAAAGATAGTAAGGCAGTAAGTAGGCAAGACAGTAAGAAGAGTGAGACAGTGAGTGAATCTTGAAAGAATGTCTTACTTTGAAAGAAATAAATAGCTGATTAGGGAAAGAAATAAATGGAAACTAATTGCATTTATCTTAAGGCTGACTTAGGGACTGCTTAATATCCTACTGCTTTACAAATTTATGGCTTTCAGATTGTATGCCATTATCATCAGATAATATGAGATAATAGATGCCAGCCGGAATATCCTCGATAGGAAGTGAATATTGATAGCCTGATATTGGGAAAAAATTCCTCTCCTTAATAATTGTACCAGAATTAGAAACAATCCTGATATTAACAGATTCTGTAAAAGACTTAGTAGATAAGAGGTAGATTTCATCAGTAGCTGGATTTGGGAAAATCTTAAATACATCCGACAGTGCGTTATTCTTAGTTTCATCTTCAGTGCCCACCAGGTTGCACCCAGGTACAAGACATCCGTCCTTATCAAGATGAAGAATCCAGGGCCTTATAATCATCAGGTCTCTATCAGATATCTCCCCTGCAGCGATGATGGTACCAAATGGTGTTGTCTTAATATCCTTTAAACTAGTCCACACAACTCTGTATTCATCCCAATCAAGTGGAATATAGTGTTTCATCCATAAACTGTCACCATTAAGAGCGGCCTTCAATAGAACCCCACTGTCCGGGAATTTTGTTAAACTAAAATTTCTAAAAGAGGCGGTGGCGATAAATCCGTCATCTACAGCTGTAATTGAATAAACATCATAATATGGCTCAATTAAATCTGGTACATCAAAGAATCTGGTTTCCCATAATAAACTATTAAAGTCAGTTGAAACCGAAAACAAATATGGCCTGTCAATTGAGCAAAACATACAAGTGTCCGGGTAGAAAGTGCTATGATCACCATACAATACCCAATCTCCCTGACTATTCACAAGCACACAATTTGAAACATACAGATTATTTGATATGGAAACGCTAGTTGGTGCTATTTTGTAGTTTAAAACAATACCCGAACTATCAATTTCAAAATAAACAAAACTATAATTAAAATCTTCTGTGCCTGGATTAAATTCCTGAATTGCTACTATTTCAAACCCATTTTTTATTGTCTTGCGTAAATACTTAGGAAATTGAACTTTAATATTACTCTTTACCTCGATCAAACTCAATTCATTAAACAATGTATCTAAATTTGTTATGAACATTTTTATCGAATCCTCCAGTTTAATATAATTGCATAACGTAATGATATCATTGTCAAACAATATCGAAGCAGGTGCATTAATAAAATCAGGATAATCACTATTTGATAATAATTTTGACTTTAATACCTGACCTGTACTAATATTGAGTTCAAACAAGTAAGGAGTATAGTAAGGGGATTCAACTAACCTTACAGAGTAAACGTAATATATATTATCAGTCTTTTGGGCATATAATATCTTTCCGGGATAAAATGGTGTATCATACAAAGAATCAACTAGTGGAAAAAGCGAAGTAAGATCTCCATCATAATTAAATTCACCCAGCCACGGCTTTACATTCGATCCTGCGCCAGCAGTATCATAGCGATGGCCTAGAATATGGAAAGTACTATCTTTTAATATAATAGCCCGGCATACACCTTGCATATCATTGCCTCCCACATCAGGTTGAATATTGAAAAAAGATTGTCCATGAAGATTTATACAACATGCTACAATACTAAGTATTGCGAATAATATTTTCATGGGTAATCATTTTATCAAAGTTAACTATATAATGAGATTCTTTAAAAACATCCCTTTTGAATTATCTTGGGCGACTTTTCATGTTCCTTTTACCTTAATTCACATTAAAATATTATGCAAAAATTCCTCTTTTTAAGCGCGTTTTGCTTGACTATTTCACTCGCTACAGCCCAGCAGGATGCAAGGCTGATGCGGTTCCCAACGGTATCCAAAGATGCTATCGTATTCAGCTATGCAGAAGACCTGTATACAGTTGCCCGCACAGGTGGTGTGGCGCGAAAACTGACTACCGATGTTGGTAATGAAATTTTCGCCCGCTTTTCTCCTGATGGGCAGACCTTAGCATTTACAGGGCAATATGATGGTAATACTGAAGTATATAAAATGCCTGCCGCAGGTGGTATACCTGTTCGCCTTACTTACACAGCTACATTAGGCCGTGATGACCTCGGTGATCGTATGGGTCCAAATAATCTCGTGATGACCTGGAAAAATGATAATTCAGGTATCGTATACAGAAGCCGTAATACTTCGTTTAACGCATTCAAAGGACGCTTGTACATCGCCAATGTCAATGGTGGTCCCTCAACTGAAATGCCATTTTCTGTTGGCGGATTTTGTTCCTATTCACCTGATGGCAGCAAATTAGCGATGAACCAGGTGTTCCGGGAATTCAGAACATGGAAATACTACAAAGGTGGAATGGCTGACGATGTTTGGATCTATGATATGAAAACATCCACATGGGAAAATATTACAAACAATATTGCACAGGATATCTTCCCGATGTGGTCAGGTGATAAAATTTATTTCTGCAGCGATCGCGATCGTACGATGAATTTATTTTCCTACGATACAAAAACAAAGCAGATCAGCAAGCTTACGAATTACACAAACTATGACATCAAATTTCCTTCACTCGGACCTGATGCTATCGTGTATGAGAATGGAGGCTATATCTATCTGTATGATCTGAAAACAGGAACAGATAAAAAAGTGCCGATCACGATATCAGATGATGCTGCATCAGGACGGAATGAAATGATCGACGCATCAAAATTTATGGAAAACGGCGATTATGACATCAGCCCAGATGGCAACCGTATGGCCATTACTGCCAGAGGTGATGTCTGGACATTGCCAGCTAAAGAAGGAATCACACGCGATATCACAAAAACATCATCAGTACACGAACGGGCTGTGGTTTGGTCAGGTGATGGAAAAATGGTCGCATTCATCAGTGATGCCACCGGAGAAGATGAGATCTATATTCAAAAACAGGATGGAAGTGAGGCAGCTGTAAAGCTCACACAAGGTGCAGATACATACAAGTATTACCTGGTTTGGTCCCCGGACAATAAGAAGATTGCATGGGCGGATAAAAAGCTCAGATTGCAATATGTAGATGTGGGCTCGAAAACAGTTACGCTCATTGACCAATCAAAGACCGGTGAATATGATGGTGTTTCATGGTCACCTGACAGCAAATGGATTGCGTTTACAAGATCAGGTGATGATTTCAGATCAAATGTATTTCTCTTTGACACCCGTTCAAAAAAATCAACACCAGTGACGGACAACTGGTACCAGGCGTATGGTGCTACATTCAGCATGGATGGGAAATACCTGTTTTTTGTTTCTGATCGTGATTTTAATCCAACGTACAGCAGTGTGGAATGGAACCATAGCTATAGCGACATGTCCAGGATTTATTTTGTGACGTTGGCGAAAGCAACAAAATCACCACTTGCTCCTGAAAATGATGAAGTGGAAATCAAACCGGATAGTTTCTTTTTGTCTGATGCGACAAAACCTGTAGAAACGAAAAAAGATAACACAAAAAAAGAAAAGACGACACCGTCTGAATCCACAACAAAACCTGGTGAGGCTAAAAAAGATTCTGCTGCAGTGACAAAAATTGATCTGGATGGCATACAGGACCGGATCTTAGATCTTCCGTTAAGTGCAGGCAATTATTTTGGAATAACCGTTTCCGGTGACCTGGTGTATTATCTAACGAACTCATCACGCGACCGGGAAACGAAGCTGAAAGTATATGATCTGAAAGAAAAAGAAGAAAAGGAAATCGGTGCGTATGATAGTTATATCCTTTCTGACAACCGGAAGAAAATGCTGTTATCAAAGAGCAGGACATTCGCCATAGTCGATGCACCTAAAGCCAAGACAGCCATGGAGGATAAAGTGGATCTTTCGAATATGAAGATCGTGGTAGATAAGAAAAAAGAATGGGAGCAGATCTTCAATGAATCCTGGAGACAGATGCGCGATTTCTTTTATGATCCGGGCATGCACGGTGTAGACTGGCCTGCAATGAAAGAAAAATACAAAGCATTGCTTCCATCTGTAAGTCACCGGACAGATCTGACTTATATCATCGGTGAGATGATCGGTGAATTGAGTGTAGGACATGCATATGTAGGTGGAGGTGACGCGCCTAGAGCTGAGCGCATTCCACAAGGATTGTTGGGGGCGAAACTGGGCAGAGATACATCCGGCTATTTTAAGATCAATGAAATTCTGAAAGGAGAAAACTGGACGGATGATACACGCTCACCACTCACAGAAGTCGGAGTGGATGTGAAAACCGGAGATTATATCATCGCTGTCAATGGGATCAGTGTAAAAACGGTAAGTGATATCAATGAATTACTTGTCAATACAGCAGGCAAAACAACTGAGTTGACAATTAATGGAAATGCATCTGCAAAAGGAAGCCACAAAACACTCGTGGTACCTACTGCTGATGAATCCGGATTATATTACCTGCAATGGGTAAGAAAGAATATCGCGTATGTCACTGAAAAAACAAATGGTGATGTAGGTTACATCCACATCCCTGACATGGGTGTTGAAGGGTTGAATGAGTTTGTAAAATATTTTTATCCCCAGTTGCAAAAGAAAGCACTCATCATCGATGACCGCGGTAATGGAGGAGGCAATGTATCACCTCATATCGTAGAACGATTGAAAAGGGAAGCTGCATTCTACACCTTGCCACGTAATATCAGCATACCCCAGGCTGATCCGGATATGCAGGTTGGTCCGAAGGTTTTGTTGATCGACCAGTATTCAGCATCTGATGGTGACCTTTTTCCTTACCGGTTCAGAAAATATGGTCTCGGTAAAATTATTGGCAAGAGGTCATGGGGTGGAGTGGTAGGTATCCGTGGATCATTACCCTTTATTGATGGAGGCTCATTGTCAAAACCTGAATTTTCGAGATATGATGCAGCCGGTGGTGACACATGGCCCATTGAAGGTCATGGAGTTGATCCGGATATTGAGATTTTCAATTCACCATCAGATGAATATCTTGGTAAAGACAATCAGTTGGATAAGGCGATTGAAGTCATTAAAGTTGAGTTGGGTCAAAGAAAAGATACACCGGCGCCACCTCCCTATCCCAAGAAAAACTAAAAAAAGGCAGGGAGCAGGTGGCAGGGTCAATTAGCAATTAGCAATTAGCAATAAGCAAAAAGCAAAATTCAAAAGAAAAGAGGCCAAGTTGTTATCCTTAGTTTGAAACTAAGGATAACAACTTGGCCTCTTTTCTTTTGTAAACTTTCTTAATCGATTTTGGTTAGATCATAGGCTTCCTCCGATTATATATTTATTGCCCTAAACTCCACGGGGCCATGCTGCAGGTGAAACAACATAGTTTTCATGATACACACAGGACTAAAACTCAGCGTTATGAAAAGCCATTTTTCACTTCTGATCCTGTTAGCATCTTTTAATATTGCAACCTCGCAAGAAGCTCCATTACAGAATTACCGGCAGAATAGTAAAGCAGGCCTGAATATTTTTGAAACTCCAAAAAATGAGTACGAATATTTCGATGGACTTAAAGTCAGGATCGGGGGAAATTTCACCCAGGATTACCAGGGATTTAATCATGAGAATAGTGCTGCAGTTGTTTTAGTAGACAGTGTAAATATCAACAAGCTAATCCCGATCAAGGATGGCTTTAACCGGGCAATGGCTAATCTCAATGTTGATGCGCAACTTGCAGACGGAATACGGATAGCCATCACCATGTATCTATCCTCACGAAGTCATCCGGAAGCCTGGGTAAAAGGCGGATATATTCAATTTGATAAGTTAAGCTTTCTGAACAGCGACGGCATTGATAGTCTCATGCGAAACGTGACTATCAAAATCGGGGATTATGAAGTGGATTATGGCGATCAGCATTACAGAAGAACTGATGGAGGAAATGCAATCTATAATCCCTTTGTAGAAAATTATATCATGGATGAATTCACTACTGAAATCGGAGGAGACATCATATTTCATCCGAAGAGTGGTGTGATCGTTTCACTTGGCATTACGAATGGACAACTCGATCCAACCGTGGTAGCTCCAACGAAAATAGACTCTGCAACGGGAAAAGTAAATAAATACCTGGCTGCATTTCATGGAAAACTGGGATATGACAAGCAGATCAATCCTGATGTCAGACTCCGGCTGACGGGTTCATTTTACATGGATAAAAGTGCAGAAGATAATACCCTGTTTTTTGGCGACAGGGCTGGCTCGCATTACTTTCAGGTTTTGGAAAATCCAATCATGGGGCAATTTGTCAAATCATCTTCCGGCCGATTTGATCCTGATTTCACACAAGAGGTTTCCACATTTATGATCAATCCTTTTATTAAATACAGGGGAATCGAACTCTTCGGAACTTATGAGATCGCAAAGGGCAGAAAAATAAATGAAGTCGACAAACGGGATGCAACACAATTAGCTGTTGATTTAATTCTTCGATTTCCGAAGACAGAAAAATTCTGGATCGGAGGACGATACAATGCTGTGACTTCTGATCTTCCTCTTGTCCCCCAGGAAGTGACAATCAATCGTGTTGCCGGTTCTTTGGGATGGTTTATTACGGATAATATCATGGCTAAGGCAGAATACGTAAGCCAGGTCTATAATGATTTTCCAGTAACCGATATCCGGTCAGGTGGCAAGTTCAGTGGATTTATGATAGAAGCTTCTGTCGGTTTTTAATACGGAAAATACCAACGTCCCTCATGATCAAAAAAATACTCATCATTTTTCTAATCCTTGTGGTTGGATTTTTCGCCTCCATATTAATATGGCGGTACATTGGTTATACACGAGATAAGAGTCCCAATAAAACTTTTTTAATGCCGCATGTTGAAGCTACAGTGATGAATATCACATCACTCAGTTCTGATAAAATCGACATGACGGTTAGCTCAATGCTGATCAACCATCTGCCTTTTACATTCATAGCAGACAGTCTTGAATTCAGCCTCCGGATGGATAGTGTAGAGGTGCTGCGTACGCGATATGAAAAATCCGTAAAGGTTACTGCAAATGACACCAGCTGGGTCTCTACACCGGTTACCCTTCTCATCGATGATCTCAATAAAATCATCAAATCCAATGACAGGAGAAATGTGGATTCAGTTGCCTATGAATTAGAGACATCATTTTATACAAAGTTTATCATCCGGAAAAAAATCAATCTTGATATCAAAACTTTCATGCCTCTTTTTTATTTGCCTGAACTGACCATTGAAAAATTGGAAATTGAATCGTTCAATTTTAAAAATGCTGACCTGATATTCCACGTGGCTATTGACAATCAAAATGCTTTTCCGTTTACGGTGAGTAATGTAGCTTACAAATTAGCTATTGAAGACAATGAATGGGTTAACGGCAAGCTTCCTGGTGTCACTGAATTATATGCCTGTGGCATCACGAGATTTGATATCCCGGTCAGACTGTCTATTAAAGAAGTAAGTAAAACGCTATGGAAGCTTATTAAAAAAGGCGGGAATGTCAGATACAAGCTCAGAATGGCTTTCACGAATGAATCCGAAATAAAAATGATCAACAAAACGGATGTCATATTGCTCAGCAATGGTTCAGTCAAATCACTCAGGAAAACGATGAAAGAACTGAAAAAGTAAATATTGTGCTTCGACCTGCTCTACACATTCATGTACTACAGCTCAGCAACCATAAAGAATCTTGAATAAAGAATTTTGAAGTAAAATTTAGAATGATAAAAATATAATTGAAAAAGAAATATCTATTGTATTTCCTATGTGGCTCCCTATATTTCTATGTGTCTATGTGGTTCCTTTTTTTGGTCTTTCAATCAAAGTCCAAAAAAAAGAGGACGCAGATAAATTATGAAAAATCATGATCATTTTCTTCTACAAGTGTGATCTAATTTTTTCTTAAGTGACTTCCTTAAGTTTCATAAGTTCCTAAGTGGTAAAAAAGAGATTCTAAAATCACTCAATTTTGAAACGACAGATACTCAACAGAATGTAAAAATGGAACCACCCAGGCACTTAGGAAACTTAAGAAAGCCACTTAGAAATTTGAACCACATAGGCACATAGGTACATAGGAAGCCACATAGAAAAGCCGAACAAAACTTTTACCAATTATCCTTTCCGTCCCTTCCGCCCTTCTGCCTTTCCTCCTTTCTACCCGTATCATTTATACTTACATTTGATGCGAAGTAATTCAGTCCACAGTTTTTAAAAAACACATAAAATGAAAATAAGCGAACTGGCTCAAAAGCGGTTTAACAAGCCTGAAAATAAAGGGGATGATTTTGGATTTACGAATAAAGCAAATGCAAACACGAAAAGGATCATCAATAAGGATGGCTCTTTTAACCTGATCAGGGTGGGTGAAAAGAAATCTCTTTTCCATATGCTGGTGACGATGAGTTGGATGAAGTTCTTTGCTATCGTTTTCTCGTCCTACATCGTCATCAATACACTTTTTGCAGTCATTTATTTAATAGTCAATCCTGAAGGCATTGGGATGACACAGGATTACCAGGTAAAAAATCATTTTCTCATTTCTTATTTTTTCAGTGCACAGACGATGACGACAGTCGGATATGGATCTTTGTATCCGTTGACCGGTGCCGTAAGCGTGGTTGCTTCCATTGAAGCTCTGATCGGGCTGATGAGCTTTGCCATATTCACCGGGTTGATGTATGGGCGCTTTTCAAGACCTTCGACGGGGATACGGTTTTCAAAAAATATTTTATACGCCCCATACAAAGAAGGATTTGCTTTAATGTTCCGGATTGCTAATGAAAGAAATCATAACCTGACTGAGCTTGAAGCACGCGTACTGATGAATATAATTGTAGATGATAATGGAACACCCACTCGCAGATATCAAAACCTGGAGATCGAGAATGCCAAAATAACTTATTTCCCGCTCAACTGGACCATAGTGCATTATATTGATGACAAGAGCCCCTTGTATGGGTGGATTACAGAGGATTATATCTCATCCCAAATGGAATTACTTGTGATGATACGAGGGTATAATGAAACCGCAGCACAAAGTGTACATGCGAAAAGTTCGTATCACGGAAGTGAAATCACGTGGAATGCAAAATTCAAGGTGCCTTACTATTTCAGGGAAGATGGAGTCACCATATTTGAGCTGGATAAGATCGATGAGTATGACAAACTGTGAGAATTCTGAATGCTGTATATAGAATTTTGAATTCAGAAATAAAATTTCGAAATGCGAATATGAAAGAATAAGGAATTTGAACTTGTATGTAAACTAGCTATAGGTAATTAGTACTTAGCAAAAGGTAACCAGTCATTGTCATTTTGCCATTAGGTTTGCTTATTGCCTGCTGCCCTTTGCTTATTGCCTATTGTATATTGTTTATTGTTTATTGCTTGTTGCCCATTGCTATTTGCCCATTGTAATTGCCCAATGTTAATCGCCTATTGCTTGTTGCCCATTGCTAATTGCCTATTGTTATAATTGGTATATTCGCCTGATCCTCCTTCACTTCATAAGCTCTTTCTACTACATGAAAAATATCCTGATCCTCTTCCCGGTCTTTTTTTGTTTAGGATTAAAAGCCCAGGAAAATATAAAACCTGTTTTTTGCGGAAATGAGGTTTTTGACCATATCCTGCAAGAAAAATACCCGGCATTGAAGGATGCATTTACCTCCACATTTGAAGAGATTCGAAATAGCCACCGATCGATGGAAAATGATCCCCTGGAAATCAATGTTGTGGTGCATGTGGTATGGAAAGCCGTCGCTGAGAACCTGAATGACAGCATCATACATAATCAAATTCTTATACTCAATAATGATTACAACCGGGCGAATGCCGATACTGCAAACCTGCGCTCAACATTTCAGGCCGAAGCCGGAAAGACAAATATTCATTTCAAACTGGCTGGGATAGTAAGAGTGCAAACAGATCAACTCTTTAACATTGACCTCTTAGGAACAAACCTGCTTACTGAAGTAAAGCATGATGTGGATGGTGGAAGTGAAGCCTGGAATCCAGATGAATACCTGAATATATGGATATGCAATATTCAGCCAATCACCATCTTTGGTGTTACGGTAGGACAAATCCTTGGATTTGCATTTCCACCTAATAATTTACAAAACTGGCCTGTAAATTCGGGCGCACCATCGCCAGGTGAAGATGGAGTTGTAATCGATTATCGCGTTTTCGGCAGCAACAATCCAAATTCAATTGAAAACCCGGATGGAAGCGGAGATATCGTAGTCAAGGGCAGAACACCCGTACATGAAGTTGGACACTATTTAGGCTTAAGACATATCTGGGGTGATGGCGGTTTGCTTGGTCCAAATAATTGTGACCAAAGCGACGGCATCGATGATACGCCTTTCGCAAATGCCCAATCCGCCTTTGATTGTGACACTTCAAAAAATACCTGCTCACAAATCGAATCTCATTACAACGAAGACGTACCCGATCTGATCGAAAATTACATGGATTATGCAAGTGAGGCTTGTATGAATATGTTCACTCATGACCAGGCACAGCTCATGAGAAATACATTGCAGGGCCCCCGAAGTGGTTTGTTAATTCCTGTTTCAGGTATTTCTGTCATCGATCATGCACCACCTTTTAAACTATCACCAAATCCTGCTTATGACCAGGTCACTATTGATGTAAATCTTCCAGAAGACCTTGACATAGCTGTTCGCATTCTTAATTTAGAAGGACAATTGATGTTGATGAAACCAATACAAAAGTATTCATCGGGATTTCATCAGATCAATTTCCAGACGGATGAATTGAATGCAGGCATTTATGTGGTAGAGTTACGGAGTAAGCTGGGTGTGAGAAGTGAGAAACTGCTGATAAGTGCTCAGTAATCAGTATTCAGTATTCAGTAAACAGTATTCAGTATTCAGTATTCAGTATTCAGTAAGCAGTATTCAGTAATCAGTAAATTAGCGAAGAGCAAGGTCAATATTAATCTAAACTCTCAACTATGAAATCAAGGAACTACTTCATCTGCATGATATTCTGCGTGATGTGGATGACCACTATCTGTCAACAAAGCGGGAATTCCGTGTATGGACAGGGATATTCAAAAGGTAAATTTCCGGGCAAGGAAACGCTATACTTATCAGATTCGACCTTCATCATTGAAGCGAGTGTTGTAAAGAATGTGATTGCTGATGGATATGTAGCCACATTCGGTCTTGCAGAAGAAGCCCCCACACTAAAAGCCTGCAATGAAAAAATAGAGAAGCGAATAAAAGCATTTACTGGCGAACTCACCAAAATGGGTGTGGAGAAAACAGACATGTATGTCGACATGACCTCGCAGAATAAAATATATGATTATAGAATAACCGGTGAACTTGCAGAGGAGTACCTGCAGGGTTTTGAATTGAAGAAAAATGTGATTGTCAGGTTCAATCGCATCAGTGATCTTGATCAGATGATCATCCTTGCCTCCAACAATGAAATATATGATTTGGTGAAGGTGGATTATATTGTAACTGATCTCAGTGCTATCCATACCGAGCTTTTCCATGCTGCATCGGAAATCATCACTCAGAAAAAAACATTGTATGGCACGTTGACGAATGCACACCTCTCCCCTGCTTCTGAAATCTATGGGGATATATTTTACAGCTTTTATCCTGACGAACTTTATGCCAGTTACCAGGCTTATGAATCCGGAAATGTATCCGGGTCAGGTTATGAAAATAATTACACGACAAAGGAAATCAGGAAAAGTGCAACCTACTACTATAATAAAATCAATTATTCAGGTTTTGACAAAATCATTAACCCGTTTGTGACTGAACCGGCGGTGGAATTTGCATTGACATTACAAGTGAAATTTGAGATAGAGTAAGAAGGTAAGACAGTATGCTTCGACCAGCCTTACTCATCCATGTGCTACAGCTCAGCAACCGACGGTAAGAAGGTAGGAAAGTAAGAGGTTAGGTGGCAAAAATGTTTGAGTTTTCTATGTGAAATCCTATGTTACTATGTTTCTATGTGGTTCAAAAAGGGTTTGATTTTTTTCTTCTAAAAATAAATACGAGTATGAAAGCGAATTGGATATTAATATCTATTGTATTCTTCACAGGATTGACTATTTCGTGCAGCCAGGATAAAAAGGTTAAATCTTCCGGAGTTAAGGCTGCTGAAAAATTTGCGCTGGAAGGAATGTCCATTGATGACCTGCAACAAAAAATGCAGAGTGGTGAATATACATCCCATGCAATCGTGCAACTCTATCTGGATCGTATCAATGAAATTGATAAAAATGGACCGGCTCTGCATTCCGTCATTGAAATAAATCCTGATGCCCTTGCTATTGCAGATTCACTTGATAAAGAAAGAGCTGATAAAAAAATCCGGGGACCTATGCATGGCATTCCTGTGCTGCTGAAAGACAATATTGATACAGGTGATAAAATGCAGACTACTGCAGGATCACTAGCCATGGCAGGGAACATCGCTTCGAATGATGCATACATTGTAAAAAAGCTTCGTGAAGCCGGTGCTATTATCCTTGGAAAAACAAACCTGAGCGAATGGGTCAACTTTCGTTCATCACGGGCATCAAGCGGATGGAGCAGTCGTGGTGGTCAGACGAAGAATCCTTACATGCTTGATCGGTCACCTTGCGGCTCGAGCTCAGGATCCGGAGTGGCAGTAGCAGCGGATCTTTGTATTGTTACAGTAGGAACAGAAACAGATGGTTCGATTGCGTGTCCTGCTTCAATGAATGGTGTTGTGGGCATTAAACCAACTGTAGGCCTACTCAGCAGGTCAGGTATTATTCCTATTTCAAAAACGCAGGATACACCCGGTCCATTTGGAAAAACCGTAAAGGATGCGGCAATTCTTTTAGGCGCTATGACGGGTGTGGATACATCAGATGCAGTGACAAAAGAAAGCAATGGAAAAAGTAAAACGGATTATACTTCATTCCTGGATGTCAATGGCCTGAAAGGAAAAAGAATTGGTGTTGAAAAATCAATGCTTCATGATCATGAAGGAATTGATGCATTGTTGGAAAAGGCCATTGATCAGATGAAGAGCCAGGGCGCTACGATTGTTGAAGTTGAATATATGAGCAAAGCCCATGAGTGGGGAGATAAGGAATTTACCATACTGAAATATGAATTCAAAGATGGGGTGAACCGTTACCTCGCATCCTCTAATGGCAAAATGAAGTCTCTTGAAGATGTAATAAAATTTAATCAGGATAATGCGGCCACAACGATGCCATTCTTCAGACAGGAACTCCTGGATAGTTGCCAGATAAAAGGGGATTTGAAAAGTAAGGAATATATCGAAGCATTGACTGAACTTCCGGCGATCAGAAAAATTCTTGATGATGTGATTTCTGAAAATAAGCTTGATGCTTTGTGTGGCCCCGCTACAGGTCCTGCATGGTGCATAGATTTAATCACAGGAGACCATTGGACAGGGTATGGTGCTTATAGCCCGGCTGCAATGGCTGGATATCCATCGATCACGGTTCCGATGGGTCTTGTATTTGAATTGCCTGTAGGCATTTCGTTTTTAGGGAAGCCTTACGATGAACCTGGATTGTTGGCTATTGCATATGCTTATGAACAAGCGTCGAAAAACAGGGTTACGCCGAAGTTTCTGGCGACTTTTCCAGGGAAATAAATTGGATACCAGAATGTTTCGCACGGAGAGCACAAGAGGAAATATCAAGGAGGACACGGACTATTATATTTAATCCAGAGAAAGTAAAACCCGTGATCTCAGTGTTTTATCTCCTTTTACTCTGTGCGAAAGAATTCGAGATTTTCACTACTCACTATTCTCTATTCACAAATGAAAATATTATTACTCATCGGAACAGGTAGTTTTATCGGAGGTGTCTGCAGGTACCTGCTATCTCAATGGATACAGCCAAAATCTTTAGGAACATTTCCGGTTGGGACATTGATCGTGAACTTAACAGGTTGCCTTGTTATTGGAATTATTTTCGGGATTGCAGAGAAAGGAAATATTTCTAATGAGATGAAATTATTTTTTGCTACCGGTCTCTTAGGAGGATTTACAACTTTTTCTGCTTTTTCAAATGAGACGTTTACACTGTTGAATGCAGGGCATTACAGCCAGGCTATCATGTATGTACTTGCCAGCGTATTGATTGGATTGCTTGCCACATTTTTGGGGTTTGTCATCATCAGCAAGTCATTGTAGATGCGTAGCTTGCCCCTGCATTTAGATAAAGCAAAAAGGGGTATGATTTCGAGTTTTGAGAAAAGAAAAATTCGATTTTCGAAAGAAAAATTTATTCAGCCGCAAATTCCGCTGATGAACTCAAATTAAAACACACGCCTGATGTCTGACGCCTCACCCAAAAAATCAATCATTGAATACTGAATACCGGTTACTGAATACTGAATACTGGTTACTGAATACTGACTACTCACTACTGACTATCAAGGTTTTCTTTGCTCCAATACCTTTTCCCATTCTGCACCGATGACATCTTCATCCCGCTTAATGTATTGAAGGAAATCATTTGCATCTCCTTTTGCCGGATCTTTTTTGACAAGATAATATTGCTGACGGGGCGCGATCTTTTTTTTCAATTCAATTCCGAACTGCTCATATTTTTTCATCCAGTCGTGAATATCCACACCTTCCTTAAGCTGAATGATAACATCCGTCTTTGGTTCCTCGGGACTTTCCAATGGTCTCATGTCTGTAAGCACCCATTTGCTTTCGGTGACCAATTGATTTAATTTTTCAAAAACATTCGACAATGAGGCAGAAAATTGTTTTTGAACGGTTAGTGTGCGTGTACCATCGGGATGAAGGTAAGTAAGGTTCAATAACGGAAGATCGGATATCTGTGGCTGACCGCTCATATCCTCGTGCCACCATGAATTTGGCTCAACGAGAGATAGTATTTCACGTACAGCTGACCTGGCAAGAGGCGCAGTATACCAACCGGGTTCAAGTAAATTGGCATGAACATAGACAAGGCCTGTACTGTCATTTAAAAAATAGAGTGCATATACAGGACATTGTCCAAAACACGGACCTCTTTGATATTTCATCACCCAGGGCTTGAGTCCAGGTGTAGCAGATTCAGTCAAGGTGGATTTTTTTGAATGACAAGAAGTTAGGGTTAACACTATTAGGAAAATAAGAACACTTGAAAATCGTGAACCGTGAACCGCGAACCGTGAGATCTTAATCGTCATCCGTGAGATGAACAAAGTGAGCGTGGAGTGTTCAGTATTCGCTAAATGGTATTCATTATTCTGTGATGATTTATCAGGCATGTCGAATTCTCTTTTACAGTTTATGAGTAGTTGCAAATTATTTACTGAATACTTTTTTACTGTTTACTGCTTACTCTGTTTACTGATTACTAAATTAACGGTATGTAACTACCTTTCGTACTTTCTCATGTTCGCCGTCAGATATCCTTACAAAATAAACACCGCTGGCATACCCATTTAAATTTAGTAAATAAGTCTGAGTATCTTCCCAGGTGTCCTGGATCAGGAGGCGTCCGTCTACAGAAAAAACATCAACATTGATGATCCCTGCAAATCCGTCCGGGTGATACACCACATACTGATCTGAGCTGTTGTCATTTGCCCAGATCAATTCGTCATACCATTTCTCGAAAGGCTGTATGATGTCATGACAAGGTCCTGCGTTGCCGAGATCAGGATAAAATGCATCTATTGTAGCCTGCATGCGTGCAGATTGTCCGGCAGTAAATGCTGCAAGACAACGATCATCCGTCAGGTCCATGAAGTTTTGATACATATTACTGACATCACATGATATCTGTGTTCCTTTCGGACAACCAAAGTAAGCTTCGAGCTGGTTTGGAGTATCCTCTACTTCATCACCGTCCGTGCAATTGTGATCGCCGGTACCAAAGATGTGAAGGAGGCCAAAAAAATGTCCCATTTCATGTGTCAATGTATGACCGCCCCTGTAAAACGTATGTGTCGCTGCATCACCAAGCGAACCAAATGAACGAGGATCGATCACGATACCTGTTTCTTCATCAAAAGGTGCCATACCCGGCAGGGAAGCTGATCCGAGAAAATTACGGTATTCACCGACCCAAATGTTGATATATCGTGTGTTATCCCAACCCGTCTGACCACCTAATTCATCATAATGAATGGCTATTCGTCCCATCTTACCTGCAGCTAATGCGATGTCAGGTGTATCCGTTTCGGTGAATTTAATTCCGTCGGTTAGTGCACCATCAGGGTCTGTTGTAGCGAGACAAAATTTTATTCCTGTGTCAGTAATTAAAGGTTTAAATTCTTCTTCAAGCTTATAGATATTTTCACCTCTTCCTGCAAAATCATTGTTAAGCACATCTATCTGATGAATGACTTGTGCTTTTGATATGGGTGTCGATCCCATCCTGGTGATGATATGCACTACGACCTGGTAATATGTTTCAGAACGTGGACGTACTGAAGGATGTACCTGGTGTTCATGTACATTTTTGAGAAATTCACCATACTTATCCTGATCAGGATTTCGCACATCCATTGCATTGCACCATACACCCTGTGCATCAGAGAAGTAGGCCGTGAGTGTGAAACAGGTTGCCAGGTACAGGCGAATAAACATGGTAATCAATTATTTGCAGTAAAAATAAAAAGTCCCCTTCAGATGATGGTTGCTGAGCTGTAGCAAGAGGATGAGTAGTGTAAGTCGAAGCATAGGGGCAAACGAAAATAAGGTAAAATGCCGGACTGTTCTAAAACCCGAAGGAATCGTAATTGCCCCGGTTGTAGGGGAACTTGAGGAAATCAAATGAGCCCGGTTTGACACCAAGATGGAATGCGTATGTACCTCTTGTAGGCTGAAAGCTGAATGATAATTGCCAGCAGTGGAGATCTCTGGCGATACCAATGTCAGGATAGGTCAATTGTTTGGATTTGAAGTCGTATCCGATATTTCCAAAATTGATTGACCAGTTTGGTGTGAGCTGAATGCTACCTACCAGGTTTACACTATTCGTTGAAATGCTTGTTGAATCACGACCAGACCTCCACGTCCGAATTATACCTAATTCATGATTGATCTGGAAATTGCTAAGGAGCTCAAAAAATTTATCTCCTTTGACAGGTAATTTTTTATTGTCTCCGGCATCCACACCAGTGGGCTGAGTTGATTCTGGTGGTTTACCATTGAATAATTCAAGGATCTGCTTAAAGGTGATATGGGATGAAAAACGTAACCTCAGGTTTTCGAAGCGCAATAATTTATGATCAGTTTTGAGATAGGTCATAGTATCTAATGTAGAACTATTGATTCTACCGTAGAAAGAATAAGAGGCATTGACTGTGGCTGTTGTAATTCCTTTAAAAAAGCGTGTATTACCGCTTATGCTTAAAGGACTCCATTTAAAATATTTGGCTGCCATATTATAGCTTCCGGATACATTAATATTGTCAAACAATTTCAATTTTTTCTCTGTACTATCTTTTTTACTATAATATTTTGCTTCGAAGAGATTGGTGATAGAGTAATTAAGATTAGCTTGTTCAACAGTAACAGGCTGTACACTGTATAACAGATTATCAAAACGGCTGAATCTCCTCAATGAATCGATATATAAAACGCTGAACCGTTGATTCTGAAAATATGTCTCAGGCGATTTAGGTGTGTAGGAAAATCCAACATTTGGCTTTATGACATGTCGAATGCCACGCAACCAGCCTTTTTTAAACTGAAGCGTACCAAACAACTGGGTATTCATATTGATGCTCCCGGAGATGGAACGGAAAGCCTGGAATCCAGACACTAGTGTTGGATCCACTTCTCCAAAATTAATTGTATCAGGCTGTATATAATTAAACATACCATCCGGAAAAAAAACCGAATCCTGTCTTACAAATAATGTATCATTCGGATCAAACCTAAACGATCTCTCTCGTGTCTTGAAAAACCATGTTTCTCCATAATCCACTGACGGGGTGAAATTGAAATATTTCAACACATTGAAATTAACATTTGCACTCGCCTTGTGTTGCGCACCCCATTGTGCATTTGCCCAGGTGACATTATCAAACAAGGTTGTATCTGTACCAATGATCTGAGAGCGTGCGGAACCGGTATATTGAAATGCAATTTTTTCATACCATTGATCAGGCCCTGCTTTCTTCTTGCTCTTGAACGGATAAATGCGGTTCAGGCGAAAATTTAAATCAGGAGCATTGATAGTTACCTGGTGAGACCTTGTATTCTGACTGTGATTGAATGATGCGGTAAGTGAATAAGGTTTATTCGGAAAAATCCGGCTGTAACTAAAATTAGATGAATAGCTAGTTGTCAATGCACTTTGCGCATCATTGTGATTGAGTGACTGATAATCATTAGTCTGAATATTGATGCTTCCACCAATTGTTTGATACGGATTTGATTTTGCATCTTGGTTGTGAGTAAGTCGAATGATAAAAGACTTACTATTGGTGGTCAGGTAAGTATTGCTTGCTTCAGTGATCCGGTTTGAGTAGCCAAGATTAATATTCCCGCGGAACTTATATTTTCTTACATAATTCGAATTCAAATTAATACCCCATGACCCATTGAAATAAATATCTCCGGTCACCTGCATATCGGCCCAATCCTTTATAGGAAAATAATACCCTAATCCTTTTAAACCGAATCCCCATGTTGGTGAGTTCTCATAATCCCTGGGAAAAATAACGCCAGCACTTCTCGTATTTGATATCGGATAAAATCCAAATGGGAGCCAAAGGGGTGTAGGCACACCAAATATTTCAAGATGCGATGGACCTATGACGGCAAGCTTGTCAGGGATCGTTTTGACTTTGCTGGCCCTAATTCCGTAATGCGGATGATCGGCTGTACAGGTTGTAATTAATGCACCCTTATTGTAAAGCACATCATCCTGGTGAAGTGAATCAGATCCACCGGAAACAAATTTCGTTTCATCACCATGGATGAACAGATCACTTTCTTTAGTGATGACATTATAAATAAAGCCTCTCCGGGTTTTGAAATTATAACGCAACCTTTCCGCAGTAAAATTTTCGTCACCCATATTGAATTCCGGTTTCCCGGTAAGATGGCCGAGACTATCGAGCCTGCCTTCTGCAATTGCAATGCTGCTATCAAGATTTACTACGATATAATCCGCTTTGATGGATAATTCCTTATACCGGACGTATGCTTTACCGAAGAGGTAAACTTTATGCGTCTTGTTGTCAAGATAATTGGAATCCACAGATCCGTATTCCACCTTGGCATCAAGGCTGTCGGCTGACATCACGATGTTTACATTCCGGATCCGGCTGGTGTCTTCGCTGAAGGCTTTGATCTTTGCAGAATCTTCCGGAAAGACTTTCAGGAGTGGATTTTCGATTTGGGCAACGAGGGTATTCATCCCTGGCAGAGATAAAACGAAAATGCTAGCTATGAAGATGAGAAACCTCAAATCTGCCTGGGTGAGTAAGTAGAGTTAAAAAATAAGCACCGGTGAACTGTCGTTGAATTTAGCATCAGCCCAATCAGGCTTCTGATCCGCAATCCGAATCCTTGAAATTATATACAATAAGCATTTGAACATATACTTACATATTATTACTTTTGCTAATGCAACCCATATGTTCAAAGGTATGAAAGTTTGTTACCGTTCTAAAACGTCGCCCATCTGTCTCTCGTCAGTCATTCCCCTGGTTTTAACCTTATTTTTAGGTTTGGGGGGTAAGGCCATAGCCCAGCAACCCTATAAAATCCATAAAGTAGTACTGGATGCAGGCCATGGAGGTAAAGATCCGGGTTGTCATGGAAACAGTACAAAGGAGAAGGAAATTGCCCTTTCTGTCATTCTTGCCCTGGGCAAAAAAATTGAAGCCCGCTATCCTGATGTTGAGGTCATCTATACCCGGAAGACCGATGTTTTTATTCCATTGAACGAGAGGGCAGCGATCGCAAACCGCAACAAAGCCGACCTTTTTATCTCTGTTCACTGTAATTACCTCGGTCCCCGCAATCGTGCCACAGGTTCAGAAACGTATGTACTGGGTCTTCATCGCGCTGAGGACAATCTCTCTGTGGCGAAACGGGAGAATGCATCCATTTTGCTGGAAGAAGATTATGAAAAGACCTATGAGGGATTTGATCCATACTCTACAGAAGGCCATATTATTCTATCCATGTTTCAAAATGCACATCTCCAGCAAAGCATCCAGCTGGCTACCCATGTGGAAAATGCTTTTAGAAAAATGGGTCAATTGCCCAGCAGGGGTGTAAAACAGGCAGGCTTCCTGGTGATCAGGGAGACTACCATGCCCAGCATCTTAATAGAAACAGGGTTCCTGAGCACCGATAAGGATGAAAATTTTCTGATGAAAGAATCTTCACAGCTGGAAGTGGCCGAATCCATTCTGAAAGCGTTCGGGAATTATAAACAGGAAGTAGAAGATCAGCAGAAAGAAATAGAGAATGCCTCCAGGGAAATCGCGAAGATTAAGCCCCAGCTTCCGGATACGGGTGCAATGGCTCAAAAGAATACCGAAAAAGAGAAAATAAATCCTCCGGCAAGCCAGGAAAAGACTGACCCTAATCAAAAGTCACCTACTGTCCTGCAGCCTAACCAGATTTCTTACAGGATCCAGATAGCTGCTACCTCAAAGCCAGCCGTGGATTCGAAATATACTTCGATCGAAGATCTTGAGGTGATCAAGGAAAACGAATATTTCAAGTTCCTGGTAGGCAACTTCGACAGTTATCAGGCTGCGCAGCCCCGGCTTGCGGAATTGAAGGCTAAAGGATTCCTGGGCGCTTTTATAGTCACTTACATGAATGGCCAGCGTTCCAGGGCCTGACGGAATGAATTAATTCTTCTCTCTTTTGCGCTGTCAATTAACTTTGCCGGCTATTGCTTGTTCACTTTGTGTGCTTTTGTACGTTTTGTGGTTTAAGGGCCAACGGTGCAAAAAGCAGATAACTAAAGATCTATGACCATATCAAATGAATTTAAGATTGGCTTAATGGCGATTATTGTCATTTCGCTCACTTTTTGGGGCTATAAGTTTCTGCGTGGCAGGAATGTGCTGAAGCATACGAACGACTATTATGTCCGCTATACTGACATTGAGCAGCTTGCTGTCAGTTCTCCGGTGTTAATCCATGGCTTTAGCGTTGGGACGGTATCTAAAATTAATCTTGATACGGATATGAAATCTGTCATAGCCACACTGAATCTTGACCGAGGGGTGAAAATACCTGCGGATGCAGTGGCTATGATTGTGAGCACCAGTATCATGGGTGGAAAAGCGATTGATCTGAGAGTGAGCGGGCCTTGTGAGGGTGATGCATGTGCCAAACCCGGAAGCTTCATTGAAGGCAGGGTAAAAGGGATGTTTGATTCTTTCCTTGATCCTGGTGAAAATGGAACACTGGCAAAAATTAAAGAAAACATTGGTGAAGTTCTGAACACGTTGGGTGATTCACTCACATCTCCGAATTCGGATAATGAGATTGCAAAGACATATACACAGCTGTCTGCATTGATCACTAATCTATCATCGATCACAGGTACATTGGATAAATCGATGGGGAGTTATGATCGGCACCTGAATAATACTTTGGCTAATGTAGAAGCGATCACGGGTGCGATAGCAAAAAACCAGGAAAAGATAGCCAGTGCTATCGTTCATCTCGAAAGTATTACAAGGCAATTTGATGATGCGAAAGTGGGAACGAATGCGGGTGCGTTGATGACAGATGCGCAGCAGACTATGAAAAATCTGAATGCAGCGGTTGCAGAAGCAGATAAATCCTTTTCAAATCTATCCGCTATCATGAAAGATATGCAGAATGGAAAAGGCAGTCTTGGAAAACTATTGAAAGATGAAGGCTTGTATGCCCGTGCATTGTCTACTACAAAAAATCTGGATTTGCTTCTTCAGGATTTCAGGTTAAATCCAAAGCGATATGTGAATGTGTCTGTATTCGGGAAGAAACAGAAGTCCTATGAAGTGCCGGAGAATGATCCGGCTATGATGCAGGATAGTTTAAAATAAATATTCCCTCATATTCAGTATTCAGTATTCAGTATTCAGTATTCAGTATTCAGCTTAGTAGATTTTCGATTTTTTTACTGCTTACTGATTACTTTTTTTACCGATTACTTTTTTCTGCTTACCCCTTCCTCAACATACTCATCACCTCCTCCTTCCTTCTCCTTGAAACAGGTACACTTTGTCCATTGCTCAACCAGATAAAACCATCACGGTCTATTTTAGTCACATACTTCATATTGACTAAGTGAGATTTGTGGACGCGGACAAAACCATAATCGCCGAGTATAGACTCATAATCTTTCAGAGTGTGTGAGACCATGAGTGTCTTTCCAGTTTCAAGAAAAAATTTTGTGTAGTTGCTTTCTCCTTCACAATGGATGATTTCTGAAGGGAGATAAAAGAAGACACCTTCGGAGGTGGAAATGGCCAGACGATATTCATCGGTTTCAGGCTTTTGAATATTTTCAATCAGGTTGTGTACTAAATCCTGTCTCGTCTGCTGAGAATGATTACGTCGTATGATGTGTCGATTCAGGGCATTTTGTAATTCCAGGATATCCAGCGGTTTCAAAAGGTAATCTAGTGCGCTAAAACGAATCGCTTTTATCGCATACTTATCATACGCTGTTGTAAAAATCACATCAAAATCCCATGATCCTGCTTTATTGAGAAAATCAAACCCATTCATACCCGGCATCTCGATATCCAGCATGACCAGGGTAGGCTTGTACTCATCCAATATCTGCAATGCTTTTTCAGGGTCCTGTTCGATACGGATCTCATGTTCGAGCGGCATAAACTTATGGATGAGAATGGAAAGGATGTTGCCCGCAGCCTCTTCATCATCCAATATCAGGATCCGGATCATAATTGTATTTTAGTTTGCATTGACATTTCTTTTTTCAATCATCGGAATTGTGAGAATGACTTTCGTGCCTGCTGCATTTCCTTCTGTATCATACAGATCAATGATGTCCATAGAAGTGGAAGGATACGAATTTTTCAAAAGTACCATCCTGTTTTCAGACAACTGTTTTCCTTTTGACCTGTGCTTGCCTGCTCCCAGGCGATGCTGACGTATTTCTCCGGCCCGTGTTCTTCCTATGCCATCATCTTCTATGATCACCTCAAGGTATCCTGCAGGATTTTCTTTAATAGTTACAAACAGATGCTTATCACCTTCTTTATGACGCAGCCCATGCCAGAGGGCATTTTCAAGATGAGGCTGAATCAGCATGGGAGGAATGGATATTTCTTCCGGATCCAGTTCCTTATCCATATTCAATACGTACTTCATATCATCTTTGAACCGCAGTTTTTCCAAAGTCATGTATAGGCCAAATACCTCAAGCTCTTCGTTCAAAGCCACTTCCGGCACATCCGAATGTTCAAGCACCATGCGAAGCAATTTTGAAAAAGTCGACAGATACGTGTAGGCCTCTTCTACTTTGCCGGTCACTATACATTCCTGTATTGCATTGAGGCTGTTGAAAACAAAATGAGGATTCATCTGAGCCCGCAGTGCTTTGGATTCAAGATCAGTGATCTGCCGGGCGATCAGGATTTCATTTCTGAATTTTTTGATCCGGCTCCTGAAATAAACCCAGATCCCGGAAGCGGCAGTTAAGAACAATAAAGATAAAAACCACCACTCCTTCCACCACGGAACACGTATCCTGAAAGGAATGGAAAATACAGAGGTAAGGTCTGCCTGCGAACCAACAGAACCTCGCAACTCCAGCTGGTAACTTCCACTCCCCAATCCATCGAGATTAATTTCATTTCTCTTCCCATTATCTATCCATTCTTTTCCATTGAGCCGGTAATGAAACGTGGCGAGATCAGGATCGTCATAATAGAACATATCAAAAACAAATGTCAACCGGTTTTCAACGTAGGTCAGATTATCCAATTTTTGTTCATCCTGCCAATCTATACTCCGTCCATTCACCAGCACTTCATCCAGGTGTATAGTGAGTGGAGCAGCGCGTTTCACTGGTTTGAGATCCGGAAGAATTCGCACGATCTTATTGCCAAAATGAAAAATAATAATGCCCTTTGATGAGCACACTGCACTACCAAATGCATCCATGTACGTATTCCCTTTGACTCTGTAAACACTTACAAACCGATCTTCATCCTGTTCATACTTGTCAATACCTCCAATGCTTCCAACCCATACATTTTTATCGAGGTCAAGGACTATACTGAAGGTAAAACTATGTGACAGACCTTTTTCTACTCCATACGAATGAAGCGCTTTGTTGATGTAGTCAAACCTGAGTATCCCGTTTTGACCTGTCATCCAGACTGAATGACCATCATCAACCATATGTCTTGGATTGGAAAAAGAAAAACTGCTTGTATCAAGATAATGCTGCAGGTAGATAGTATCGACATTGACCTGATTCAGATTACGTCGTATCAGGTTAAATCTTGGGGTTAGATAAGAAATGGTCTGGCTGTCTGGTGAAAGACAAATATTAGGTTTAAACCCGGTATTGCTATACGTCACTGAACTTCCATCTTTGACATGCAATACTTTCCCGGAGCTTTTCTTTATATATGCAGAAACCGGTGATTCCATGTAACACCAGACCACATGTCCTTTAATATGCGAAATCGTATCCGGCAATAGTGTGTTCTGAACTACATCATAGGTTTGGTCCCGGGTTTTGATTTCGTAAAGGTTTCCTTTCAGGGCTGCATATTCCTGACCGTGGACATTATAAATCAAAGGTGTTCCATCGCCATATTCTAATGGATTGACAAAAGAAGTTATGCTGTCCGTGCCCAGATCAAACTTATAGAATCCATAATGATAGAAGGGAATATAAACAGCTGTTTCCATTCCATTGAGTGAAATGTCACCAGATTCGTATTTCAGATTCAGAAAATCAGGTCTTGCACTGATATGTAACTCTCTTAAGGAAAGATCATATAGATCAATAATGTCAAGACCGTTATCATGAGCAACGAATACCTGACCTCCGGGCCCTCGTTCAATAGCATAGATGTAGTGCGATTGGATCAGCCGGTTGATACCATCGTTCTTGAGCGATTCAAATGTTTTCGTGGTTGTATTGAAAATCAAAACTCCTCCATGCCGTGTTCCAATCCAGATATTTTGCTGTGCATCCACACAAATACTCCAGCAACAACCCCAGGTGCCCTTTGGCAATTCAAACTTAAATGTGTCCAGGCGCTGGGTGCGTAGATCATAGCAGGCCAGTTCTTTCTTTCCTCTTACATACCACAGTCTTCCCTTGCTGTCCAGCTCCATATCGCTTTGAAATTCATTTACTGTCCAGGTGACATCGAAAATTTGATTTTTGTCAGGATTATGATACCGGTGAAGAAATTCGTTCTTCTTATAATCATAATAAGCCATGCCACCACCCGTTGACATCCACAAACCTTCTTCAGTTTCCACAAATCCATTATAAGAAACTGTATAGAAAGGGACGCTATGTTCATCTTTATCTGTAGGCACTGCTTCATAATGTCCTGTGTTGATATCGAACCTGAACATGGCTACATCAGTACCCATCCAGATCGTATTGTACTTGTCAACGTACACCGAATAAATATAACCGACGGAGGATGATCCTTCATAAGGAGGCCGGATCGGAAATTTCTCAACTTCGAAAGTGACAGGATCTATTCTATTGAGCTCACCTGAAGATCCAAACCAGATGTTTCCGCAATTGTCTTCCGCTATGCTATGCATTTCAAGTCCACTGATCGCATCATTTTCGGGGCCAACTTTCGTAATGCATTTGATATGCGTTCCACCGAATCGCATCAACCCGCTAAGTGATCCAATCCACATATTGCCATTATGATCGCATGTAAGGTCTGTGAGTGCGTTGGTACACAAACCATTATCCATGTCCATATGAAATACGCGCTGAGCTTCCAGGCCAAAGACTGATACCCAGGTGATCATCTGTAAAATGAAAATCAGCTGAAGACCCGGAATACAAACGCAAGCAGCCTTCATGTATATGATTTTAGCTTGCCTGGTTTTGAAAAAAAATACATCTATGATACATATGATCGAATTACAAAACTAATACGTTGTCATCCATTAAGGACACCTGTACATCATCAGATCTGACCTTTATCTCATCCGCAGTGCCCGCCTGGACTGCTTCATACCGTTCTCTCAATCTTTTTGTCCATTTGATTTCGAACTCACACCGTTTGTTAGTTGACTTCGTTTGGCATCTAAGACAAGGTATAAGTTTGATTTGAATTTATAGCTCATGACCCTTTATGCGGATTCTATTCAAATTCAGATTGATCTCATTGAAGAAGCAATGAAAAAAGCAGGTGTATGGTCTACCGAAATACCCGACTGGATAACCCGGTACAGGGAAGAACCCATTCCGGATATCTGGCAATGGCTTCAGTATATCTACCTCCCCATGCGACTTAAAGGTGCCGTGCACAAGCCTCACTACATCGCTCCCCTGCTCAGGCCATACATGAATACTGAATCTCCTTTCAAAGAGATCCTTCACCTGGTCATCCAACTGGATTCTATTTCATCAACCATTCAAAAAAAATGAATGTCATGCGTAACAAGATCTTACTTACACTCCTGGTGATGGCTTCAGTCATCATCCATCTGTCATCTCAATCCCAGGACCTTTCACTCATTGGTACGGGTGGTGGAATGCAAAAAACTGGTGATTATTACATCTCCTATTCCATCGGAGAACCTTTCATCCAATATGAAAATAATTCTGGTCACTGGATTACAGAGGGATTTCAGCAACCTGAAAAAATTGACCTTACCACTTCAGCAAAGGATATTCTTCCATCATCACTGGTGACTATTTATCCAAACCCTACATCAGGTTCTTTACATGTCGATTGGTCAGGCACCATAGCATATGATCGGATCACTATAGAAAATAACCTTGGTCAAACTGTCCTGCAAAAGAACATTAGATCAAAAGATATTGAAACACTTTCTCTTGATCATTTGCAGTCGGGCATTTATTTTCTCCGTTTGCATTCCGGAACATCATCCACCTCCATGATTTCATTCATTAAATTATAAATTCTGCCAAAATGAAACATTGCACAATACTCTTCACTCTCCTCTTTATTCTTACAGGCATCCTTTCAGCACAGGTTCCGCAGAGCATGCAATACCAGGCTGTCATCAGGGATGGAAATGGAAATCCGTTATTGTCAACTCCTGTACAATTCAGGTTTTCAGTTGAAAGTAATGGTGGTGCCCAATTATTTTACCAGGAAACACAATCTACCGTCACAAATGCACTGGGAGGCATCAATCTTGTAATAGGTGCAGGTAATGCAACAACCGGCAATTTCCAATCCATCGACTGGAAATCAGGAGCGATCCAGGTTCGTGTAGAAATGGATCCTACAGGTGGATCTAATTTTTCACCATTCGGCACCAACTCCATGCAAAGTGTACCCTACGCTTTGTATGCATTAAAAGCAAACTCTCTTGATGATGATGCTGTCATTGATCCGGGATCTCTTGGAAGTGGTGGTGCTGATGCAGGCCAGGTATTAATCTGGAATGGAAATGAATGGGGACCCGGTGATGATACAGATCAACAGACACTGACTGTGAATGGCAATCAACTCTCCATTTCAAATGGAAATGCAGTCACTCTACCATCAGGATCAGGAGGTGGTGATGATTGGGGAGATCAGACAGTTGAAACGAATACAACACTCACAGGTGACGGTACGCTTTCAGTTCCTTTGAGAATAGCACAACAAGGTGCTGTCAATGGCGATGTTTTGAAATGGAATGGGTCAAGCTGGACACCTGAAGATGATAATGGAGCCAGTTACACTGCAGGAAATGGAATCAGTATCAATAATAATGTCATCTCAAACACAGGTGATGCCGATGCAAATGCAACGAATGAAATTCAGACGCTTTCATTAAATGGAAGTACCCTGTCCCTCACCAATGGCGGATCCGTAGATCTTCCGGATGGTAATTACACTCAGGGTACAGGCATAAACATTGCAGCAAATGTTATATCTGCACTCAACACTCAAAATCTTTGGAATGCAAATAAGCTACAAGGCTTTAATGTTTCCACAACTACGCCGAGTGGTGGACAGATCCTAAAATTTAATCCGGATCAGCTCACATGGATTCCATCTACAGATAATGGCCAGAACTATAATGCCGGTACTGGAATCTCAATAGCCGGATCAATTATTTCAGCACAGAACACCCAGGAACTTTGGAATGCAAACCAGCTTCGCAGTTTCAATGTTGCGGATGTCACTCCTCTTGATGGCCAGGTATTAAAATATACATCAACTGGTGGTGGATGGTTGCCTCAAAATCTTGCACAAACGTATTGGCAACCCAATGGAAATGAAATCTATTTCTCACAGAATGTGGGGATAGGGGTTACAAATCCAGAATCCAGATTACACGTAGAAGGAGGTAGTATTCAAATCGAAGATCAAACGATGAAGAAAGACCTTTCGACTTCAATTGCATTCTCCAGCTTTTTAATTCCTCAGATTGATGACACTAAAGCATTAGGAACATCCACTCGAAGATGGACAGCTGTCTATGCAAGTGACGGGACTATTAATACATCAGATGTACGCGAAAAGAAAAATATAACTCCTATACAATACGGCCTTGAAGAAATCCTGAAATTAAGACCTGTTACCTATGAATGGAAGAGCAGGAATGATGGAAAAACCAAACTAGGCCTTATAGCCCAGGAACTTGAAACTGTTATACCGGAGGTAGTTGCAAAACCATCAACAGAAGATCCGGCAGGATCTGATCGCCTGGGTGTATACTATAGCGATCTCATTCCTGTGCTCATCAAAGCAATACAGGAACAGGAAGAAAAGATCCGGCTGTTGCAGGAAGAAATTGCTCTCCTGAAAAAATAATTCAGATCGACATCTCCCGATATCATGCAACATCCAAAAATAATTTTAATCCACATGCTTTTTCTTCTGTGCAACATTCAATTGTCAGCACAGGAGAAAAAGCCCTGGATTGAATTTGGATCTTCCGTGCGCATGTCCGTCACTGGTTATCAAATGACAGGCCAGGATGACAGGCAGGAGCCTTTCTCATATTTCTTTCATGGCACTCCCACTGTTACGATCAAAGGTTTTGATATTCCTTTTCATTTTATCCTTTCGAATCATCAGAAGAAATTTCAACAGCCTTTCAACAGGTTTGGCATAGCACCGGAATATAAATGGTTCAAAGGTTACCTGGGATATAACACGATGGCATTGTCAAAATATACGTTCTCCAACCGGCAATTTTTAGGAGCAGGTGTGGAATTGAATCCGGGAAAATTACGCACTTCATTTTTGTACGGAAGACTTCAGGCAGCAGTGCGTGAGGATTCGGTAGAAATACAGGAACAAACATCTTTTCTTTCCACGCAGAAAATCCCAAGATTTGAAAGAAGGGCATATGGAGGAAAGATAGGTTATGGAACCAGGCTTTCATATTTCGATATCACCGGTATGAAAGCATATGATGTAGCGGATGACAGAAATTTTTCAGATACTACTTCTCCAAGACCACAGGAGAATGTTGCTCTTGGTATTCATTCACAGCTTCAGTTCCAAAAGCATTTTCAGCTTCGATTTGACCTTGGTGCAAGCGTATTTACACGCGATACCACATCTGAATCTTATGAGTTAAATAAATCGCTTGCATGGATCGGCAATATCCTGCAGCCAAAAACCTCGACACAGGTATTATTTGCAGGTGAAGCAGGCATTGGCTATAACACGACACTCTGGGGAGTGCAGATCAATTACAAACGAATAGATCCTGATTTCAAATCAATGGGTATCTATTATCTGCAAACCGATATTGAACAATGGACTCTTGCACCTCATGTCACATTACTGGGAAAAAAATTACGGCTTCGGGGAAGCCTGGGGATACAAAAAAATAATCTGTACAATACACGACTGGCTACGAATAAACGGATCATCACATCCGCCAATGCACAATGGAATCAAAGCCGGTTTTTCCAGCTAGGTGTATTTTATACCAATTTTGGTCTTACACAAACACCCGGACTCAGGGCTATCACGGATAGTACGCGCGTCAGCCAGATCAATGGATCGTATGGCATCAGTCCTTCTTTTTTCTGGGGCAATGATACCTGGCAACATCAACTCTATTCGACAATAAGCCTGAATAAACTTTCTTTTAATAAATCTGCATTGATCCCGGTGGAAGATATACGCACGATCCAGTTTAACGGCGGGTATTCGATTTCATCACAGGGAGAAAAGAGCTTTTCTCTCGGCGGATTATTTACCTGGTTGAATTCTGATTTAGGAAATTCAACTTCGAAAAGCACAGGTATCGGTGGAAATGCTTCATATAACGGTGCAGAAGGAAAATGGAATTTATCCGGGCAAGCTCAATATTTTATCAATACGCTTGATGAAAATCCGAATGGACATTCGATCGTGTTCAGCACCGACCTCCAATATCAACTCCGGAAAACCATGCAGTTTTTCCTTTTAGGCCAGCTGATTCAGCACACACCTGCAGATCCTGAAAATGCATTTACAGAAAAGCAGGCCACCCTGGGACTTCAATTTAATTTTTGACCATTAAAATACAATGCATATGCATCTGCGATATCTCATCTTGCTATACATAAATTTCCTTTTCATCGGGCATTCAGTGTTTGCACAGAACAACGTTGTGGTTTCCATCCTGATACCACCACCCTACAGTCCTTATCTGAATGATTATCTGCAGTATGAAAACCGGATGGTGATCCAGCTTCAAAACACGACATCACAATCTGTATCGATCAAGCTGCTCGGATCAATCGAAGGCGATAATGGAATATCATTGGTGACGAATGCAGATTACCTGCCGCCAACTCCTATCACGATAGCACCGGGAGGAACTTTTAGAATTCCGGCTTCCACACGTTCCAGGAGCTTTTTTGATCCTGATCATCTTGATTTCAACGGCCCCCCGGAATTGAAAACACAAATATTAAAAGATGGAATCCTGCCTGAAGGAAACTATATGATATGTCTTCGTGCGTTTGACTATCAAAATGATACACCTCTTTCTGAAGAGTCACCTTCAGGATGTGCTTTGTTACCGATCAGCTATCCTACTCCAGCTGAACTTGTAGCACCAGAATGTGAAAGTGAGTTTGATCAGTCGCTTCCCTTTTTTCAATGGACATTACCGGGTGGAAATACAGGTGCTTCTGCGATAACGTATGACCTGTTCATTGTAGAATGGCTGAAAGGAAGCAATCCGCAGGACCTTATCCAGCTGGCTGTAGACTACAATGCAGGCAATGCTATTATTCGCAGAAATCTTTCTTCTCCTGCTTATCAATATAGCATGATTGATCCCGGGTTAAAAGATGGTGTAACTTATTTATGGGTAGTCCAGGCGAAGGACAGGTTCAATCATGTCACATTTGAAAATAACGGCCTGAGTGAAGTATGCAGCTTTACGTATCGAAGAAATTTTGATCCTGATAATGGTATCAATGTTGGAATAATTCCGCCACACGATTATGAAATCGTTCAGAACAGGACACGTATTGAAGGTCAATTAAAATATAAATTTCCGGACGCAGCGATACCACAGAGTAATCTCATGAATTTCAATTTTAATTTTGAAACCGAACCGCTTGAGTATGAAATATATGGAGAAAATGAAAATGGTCTTAGCATTTTCGACGAGGGTATTACCGCCCTTGCAAATCATAATTATAAGGATGCGTTCCCGGTATCTCCTGTCAACAGTAAACCGCTCAAGAATATTTCTGTGAAATTAGTGGAGAGTTGGGTGATCACGGATTGCCAGGTAACCTATTTACCGCAAGGCACAGTGGAGCATAAAGACTTTTTTATCATTCCGAATGAGGATGTCATTGGAATTCTGGGAGGATCCACATTAGCTGTGGTAGTAGATGGCATCAGTGAAATTAATGGCGGAAACCCGATTGCATTTGAAAACCCCGACAGGGATAATGAAGATCTTTATAACCACGTATTAGCCGTGGATCACACAGATGCAAATGGAAATTATTCATTCAATTTCACACAGTCCACACCGGGACTTTCATTCAATCAATATGGTGGCCATGCTTCGATCCTGTTTGCATGTTCTGATACAGATGTACCCGCAGAGGAGAATGAATTTGTTCATCCTCTGGATATCGTATCAAATCCTGCGGACATAGTATCTAATCCTTCGGACAATTTGTCTAATCCGGGGGACATATATTCTGGTATTAATACACCTGGAAATCCCGGACTAGGATTGAATAATGCCGGTGAGATCAACATGCCGGGGAATACAACGCTCAGAAGCGGTGAATTGGAAACGCCATCAAATCAACAAGGTTATACAGAGATAAGTATTGATGGAGGACATCTGTATAAAGTTTTAAGGCTTGAAGTTGCATCACCTTATTATTATTCTCCTGATTTAATTTTCTGGACACAACCTGGTGATACATTTCATTTGCCAGACCAGGTATCATATGTCAAAGCCGTCGATGTGGATCTGGATGTGATTGGCGGACGATGGGAAAACCATCAGAATTACCAGATCTATGACGAGGGATTGGAAGTGCCCAATATTGATGTTGTATACAGCCGTAAGAAGGATGGTCTCCCGCGTGAGATCCCTATGGAAGAGGGACAAGGACTCAGGGATTATGCCGGTGCAAGTGATGGTGAATATCAGTATGAAATCATTGAAGAGGACGGGTATGAAAATGAGGCATTGTATGATTCAGTGTCAGTGCTGGACTCCGGTGAAGACATGATGTATACAAGGCTTGTCGCCGGATACCCTTATTACGTCAAGGGCACCACACCTGATGGTGGCAACCTCAATTATAAAGTACCCTTGCAGATCAAACAGTACGAGATCTTTTCACCTCAGTCCTGCCTGATGAATCTTAGTGTCAATCTGAACAGTTTCAGCAATCATAAATCGATTTTTATACAAGATGCGGTCATCGCACATCCGCAAAGGCCAAAAGTTTTCGGACGGATTGTCACTACTACCGGTGATGACAAAGAGACTCTTCGCAATGTGATGATTGATTTGAAAAGATATGAAGGCGATGTTGTCAAAGAAAATCATCGTCTTTTTTCAGACGAATATGGCCGTTTTGAATATGATGATCTAAATGTAGATGCTGAAGGACATCAATCATTTCACTGGAAAATCTTCTTCGAATACCTTGGCTATGCAAATCAGATGCAACCTGCCAATGGAGTGCACACATTAAAGCCAGGGGAACAATGGGATCTGGGTGATATAGTGATGGATCCTCTGGGCACATTGACCGGATATATTAAAGATGAAGATGGAAGGATGGTTCACGCCCTGGTCAAATTAGTGACAGGACCTCACATCCAGACAGAGATTGTACCCTACCCTAATGGTGAACCGGAATTTTGTGGCATCGTCAATGAATTTGGAGATGCGATTGATGAAAGTACAAGAGTATATGATGCAATTCAAATGGGTATATATGAACCTATGTATGCACAAATGATGGAGGCCGCCAAATTTATTTTACCGGCAGCATCGGGTAATCACAGGAGACTTGTCGTGATCCCACTACCAGAACAATATTTCCAGGATACGTGCTTTGTGGATGTGGATGACATTCCTTCCGGACAATTCCAGGATCTGGGCTTCATCACAGTCAAAGAAAAGTTACATCGGATTGGTATCTCTGTCAAAGGCCCTGATGGAGGTTCAGCACAAGCCACTGTACGCATCGACGAAAATGTCAGGGAGACAAATGATCTAGGGTTCACATCATTCCGGTTTGCATCACCGGAAATAAATTATCGTGTACGCATAGATCCTGACTCGCCGACCCTTGTACCTGTCGATACGATCATGCAAATCCCGATCAGCAAAACTTATTTATCACAAACATTCCGGCTAAAAGAAGGTAAAAAAATACGCGTACGTGTTCTCCTGAATCAATCCGGACAACAACAACAATCCCAAAATCCGATACCCATCCAGGGAGCTACTGTTCAAACTCTTTTATCAACATCTCCGTCCGGCAATCATTATATCCAATGCACAACTAACTCAGAAGGCATATGCACGCTTGAAGGAGTACCTGCAACACCATCGATGGTTGATATCACTGCCTGGAAAGATGATGATGACAATTTGTACATAGGCAATACATCATCAGCATCCACAAATCGTCCTTTGAATCCTCCATTCGACATATCATTGAAAAGGCTATCCGGTGTAGTCGTACCGGATATCTGGGGATTCCCTACTGCCATAACAGATCTCGAGATCAAAACCGTCAATGGTCACCAGGATACATTGCTTGAAGGTATCATTACTGAATTGCCGGAGAACACAAGATTCAAAAGCAAGGATGATGAAGTTCAGTTGCCTTACCATAAAATGAAATTCACCTATTCCGGCCGTCGAAATGATGAGGGTAAAAAAATCATGGAACCGGTTGTCACCAGCTTTACCTTGTATCAGCATAGTGTAGAATGTTTATTGTTTAATAAGTTTGAGGCAGCTCTCACACCAAAACGATTTGTCAATTACCAGACGTTGCCTAATCTTACTTTATACAAAGTCGGAAATGGAAATGGTAAATTAGAAGGAGTCGTAGAAACAGGATTATCATCATTTAACTGGTCATATAATTACGATGGTAAATTTTTCCTTGGCAAGACACCCACGGAATACAACCTTGATGTATTTCAAACCGGGATGCAATTATATGCATCATTAGGCTTAATGACAGCTACTCTTGTCGGCCAGGAACCTAGCCCCGGAGTTGATGATTTTTATCTTATGGATATTGGTCCTCAAAATCGACCTCGTTCGCAATCCTACCAGGTATTTCAGTTTGCGGCGACCAGTGATTCGTCCAGGTCATTTGTATCACAGGAGGCATTTTACATACACACGATATTGCATACGGATATTCCTCATGTGATCCCACGTGATCTGAAGTTGTCCGTGGGCAAGATTGTAGTCTCCAACGAAACGATTGAGTCATTCAATAATGGTATCAACAAGCTGGATTTCCAAATGGGAAAGCTCTGGAGATATTATAGCACCACTCCTTTCCGGTATGATGCAGACCTTGGAGCTATCACAGCCACGAATGGATTTATACAAACAGGGCAGATCGATGTGCCTGTAAGGAATCCAATCATCAAGCCCACGCAATTGATCATGAATGAAATTGATAACATTTCACAATTGACATTAGCCGGAATAAAAGATGTGCCCGTTTTACCCAACGTTAATATTATCCTCAGTAACCAGGATCCTGAGCCTGGATGGATGCTCACGGTACAAAAGCTTGATGGCGATGGTCATCCGATGCCGGATGCTCCTGTAGCTGAAATAAAAAATCTAACTGCTCCACTTCAAAACAGTGATGTCATCTCCGTCAGTTCGATATTAATGACGAGTGAAATTGATGATGTTGGATTTACTGTCACTGGATCGGTCAGGCCATTCAATATAGTTGACTTTCAGGTGGAGGGCATCACTTCAGGTCAGGGATATTTTGTTTTAAGTGGTTCTGCTGAACTGGGACGTGCTGGAGTGAGAGTACCTGGCATGAGAAAAAGTTCAATGGCTATTCAATACAATGGCCCGAAAAATAATCTTACGGGCAAGATCGTATCCTCTTTCACAGATTTCTTTGAAACCTCGGGCCAGGTGAATTTTACCATGGATCCGAATACACTAAATACGACACAACAATTTTATACGCACAAGAGATTTGTCAGTACAGGTGTAATTAAAGTCTCTGAAGGTGGTCATAATTTCCTGCTTAAGGGAATACTCGATGTAGATTACGATCATGTGAAGATCTCTGTCATCGATGCAGATCTTAATATCCCGAACATTGATTACGTAAAACAGGACCAGGAGATCAGGATGGGTGTTGAGAAACGATTACTTGTCAGGAAAGGTGTGCAGCTTGTCAATCTAAATGAATGGGCTTCACTGACATTTGATGCCAATCTGGATCAATTCACCGGCTTAAAACCAAGTCAACCTCCGATGCCTTTTGTCGTACATGGCCCTGTAGAAACAGCCGGAGCATCGCTTAAAGTAGATAATATCGATGTAGGCTTCGGAGAGATTGAGCTTGAATTTGATTTTGAAAAACAGTCTCTTTTTGGATCATTAAATTTTGATCCCCCGGGTGACATTTATTTTGGTCCTGTATCCGTCGATCAGATTGAAGCACAAATTCTCGTAGAACCCCAGGGATTTTTATTTGCAAGCGTCATTGAGGGACACCTGACAGCAGTTTTTCCAGTGACGTTAGGATTGTTGCTGGGATCCCACACAGATGTTCCTGATAAAATGATATCCTTTGTGATGGAGCATGCCAAAAATAGAAATCCACCTTCAAGTCTGACAGATCATAAACTAACTGGATTTTTTCTTACCGGAAGAATTGATTTGGTAGATGAGCAAATGCCGTCAGTGAACCTGGTTTTCTTCACTGTATCGGGAGGAGTCTCAGTTGGTTTTGATGCAAGAGTATCGATGGATTTTGATCCGGGTGCAGAAACATTTTCTTTTGCTGCCCTTGCGTGGGCCGGAGCGATGATTGAAGCATCCGTATTAGTACCGCCTTTAACTCCCCCTTTCCCATGCGAATTATCCATATGCCTTGCTGCGGAAGTACAACTGCTAATTGAAGGGGAACTCGCCCATCAGGGGAATGAATGGGTAGTGACAGGACATGGATGTGGTTCACTCACATTCAGTGCTTCAACATGCAATATTACCGAAACTATAAGTGGTAAAGCTGATATCTATTTCAGTTCGGCAAATGGAACTGATGTAAGTGCCACACTCGGAGAATCATGTGCCGGTGGTTCAAATAATGAATTCACCTGCGAATAAAATATTTTTTACCGTTACCCCCTGCTGCTTCGACCTGTATTTTCGCATCCTTGTACTACAGCCCAGCAACCAGGGGGGATTAAAAAAAAGAAATTATGAAAAGGCTCAATATTCAAATAATCATCATCGCCATAAGCTGCATTTTTATTTATGTCAGCGCAGCAAGCCAGGTATACCCTGCTCAGAAAGGTGCTTTCCTTGTCTTCCAGGAAAAAGCTGAAAAAGATATGAACGTCATATTTTCTGAAAAAGAAAAAAATATGGTCAGCTTTGAATGGCCACGAAATCTCAATGATTTTATAAAATCATACAGGGCTGCTGAATTAATTTTTATTGCCCCTTTTCCGATGGCAGATCAGGACTTAATCAACTACTGGACGAAACTGAACGAAATGGACGAGCTTGCATACATTGTCCAGTATCATCCTGTGATGTTGATGGCGCTCGGACAGGCTGCTTTTATTCCGGATGACCATTCAAAAAAAGAATATACTATTGAGATCATACATGCAGATAAAAGCAAAACACAAAGGATATTAAAATTCAGAGACCATATCCTGGATACACACCTGAATACGAAATTTGAAAACGCTGATGATAAAGGAATTAATATACAAATGAAGCTCACCTTACCAAAAGATAGCTGGGTTCGTTCTGCGAGGATCTATAAAAAAGCCGTTGGTGGAAAAGATTCGATGGAGATTTTTCCATTCATTTTCGCTACGCAAATGCATGACCGGATACAAATGAATATCCGGGATACAACCAAGCAGGTTGGTGAATTTATCTATTCTATTCACCCTACGGATCTCCTTGGCAATTTACATCCGGGGTTAACAGGAGCATATGTTCAGAATTATAACACAATCACTGCTCCCCGTGTGATCGATTTCAAAAGTTATGCAATTGATCATAGTAAAACAGTAAAACTTTCCTGGCAATGTTCAATACCTGAACGAGTGAGAGGCTTTGAAATCTATCGTGGCCCGGAAATGGAAGGACCATTTCGCAGAATTGCTACGCTTGAAACACAAGACTCAGTTTATCTTGACCATGTCAATGGCGTCATGCAAAGCTTTTATTACTACGTGCAGATCATTGATCAGACCGGAGAAAAAATAAATAGCATCAAACAATTTGTAACTCCGCTGTTAAAAGAAAAACCAATGGCCCCACCTGAAATAATTGCAGAATCTGTAAAAGGTGGTATCCTGATCAGCTGGCCAACGTTTGATGCATTATATCTCATACGTGGATACTATGTATATCGAAGGGATAGAGATACTTCTTCCTGGACACAAGTATCAAATTTTTTGGATAAAGAAGGAGTGTCAATGTCATTTACTGATACCAGTAGCACGCTGAAGCCAGATATGAGATACACATATGCGGTCAAATCTGAAAGTACTTCGTATGAGCTATCGGAATTCTCCGAATATGCAACGGCCCGTCCGGATAAAAGCAGGACCATCAGGACAGCCAATAACTTATCGTGGCGGAGATTAGATGAGGGACATCTGATGTTGTATTGGGATGATCAACGGATTTCGGATTCATACATTTCGAAGTATCACATCTTCATGTTGGACGACAAGGGCAATTTTTCAAAAGAAGTAAAGAATTCTCCAGTGGATGCAAATACTCAATTTTGGATGAATGATGTTCTTACAGACAATCCATTCGGTTATTGTATTCAGTCAGAAGATGTATGGGGAAATAAAAGTTCATGTTCCAATCCTATAAAGCCATTTCAGCAAAATCAAATTGAAACTCCGGGGATTATTCTCGCCCATCCCACTTCTACCGGATATCACTTAACCTGGGGAATACCGAATAATACATCTGTGAAATCCATTCTTCTCTACGAAGTGAAAGGAAATAATGAAGTATCCCTCTTTAAAACATTTACACCACAAACCACTTCATTTGACATTCTACCGTTAAAAGAAGATCAGTTTAGGACATTTTACCTTGCATATAAATCTGTTGACGGGAAGGAATCTGAACCGGGGGATGCTGTGGTGATAAGCAAGTAATCGGTATTCAGTATTCAGTATTCAGTATTCAGTATTTTGTCTATGTGGCTTTCTAAGTGAGCTATGTGTTTATGTGGTTAAATTTTTTTTCTTAATGGTTTCCTAGGTGTATCTAAGGTTCTAAGTGGTTTCATTTTTTCTATGTGAATTCCTATGTATCTATGTGTCTATGTGGTTAAATTTTTTTTGAGTGTCGCTTCTACTTCCGCTTAGTGACGACGAAATCTTCTTAAAGGAAGTTTAAGCTTCTCTCTACCAGGAATTTTCTGACGTTCGAGAGCCGGATTTTTCAGCGTAAACACCGGCATTAAACGAATAAGCATAATCTCTTCCTTCAAAATTTAAGGTGGATCTGTTGATACCTGCTTTAATTCCAAATTTATCCTGTCCTGAGAGGGAATAAACTGCGGCCCATAAAAAGACAGTAATCATCAGGTGCCTCGTCATAGTTTGGAAATTGTAATTGATTGTATATAAAATAATTTTCGATTAGAAGTGAAAAGAATATTCTGCTCCCACCACAAATGATCTTGTCAGACCATCCGGACGTAATTCACGAACAATAAGAGGAAATCCAATATTTATTCCAAGCTTACCGGAATCTCCCATTTGGAGAATTGAATACATAGTGGCATTCAGCGTCAGACCAGCCGAACCATCAATAGTTTCGAATACATCCTGATCATTACGGAATCTATCTTTCCCCAGATGATAAATGGGAAGCAAACCGGGGATAAATGTCACCTTGTCATTGACCGATATCACACGGGAGATGTGCAAGAGGATATCTGCCTGGCGTTCAAAACTAAAAGTCGAAGGAAAATCATTGAATGGCGATTCGGGATGTAAAATAGAATCAGGAAAAAAACTATTTTCATTTTGCGTAAGGGGCTGCTGATACGCAAAACTAAAATGCCAATCATCAGATTGATATGCGAACCCAATGATAAGATCTAATGTGCCCAGGCTCGATTGATAATCCATAGGAAATGCAATGTCATCCGTATAAAACCTGTCTGCACGATTTAATGGAATCTTTAATCCTCCGGTAAAAGAAAATTTACCAGATGGTAAATAATTAATATTAAAAAATAAATCTCCCAGGCCGCTTGTCAAGATCCCATTTCCACCATGCATGGCAGTTGTCAATTTTCCATCAACTCTGAATCCCGAACCAAATTTCCTGGAATATCCTATCTGCGGAGTTAATACAAATATGGAATGGTCCGCGGCCCCTGCTGATATACCTATATTAAACTGATTCATTTTATCAGGAACCGTTACCGTAGCAGGTTTGAATCCGGGGATCGAACATGCTCCCGCGTCGCTACAGCCCTGACCAAAAATATGATTTAACGAAAAACTTAACATCATCAGGATCAGCAGAAAATAAAATCGTTTCATAGAAGGTAAATGTAGAATTATACTATTATCAGGATATTGGTTAAAGATTATTAGCAGTAAGACAAATTAAAGGTTTTTGGTTATCAGGACGGAAGAACAAATGCTAATTTTATTTGTCCATCAAGCAACAATCCTTCCTGCATTATATTCAAATGCGCTGATCAGGTCATCTTTTCTTTCAATGGACTTTTTAAAAAATAGACAATCCGGTTTTTGTCGTGAGTCGCTCAAGGAATTCCATTCCCCTCACCGAATTTCCCTTCCTATTTAATTTCGGACTCCAAACAGCCACTGCATATTGCCCTGGATGTACCGCGACAATTCCGCCACCTATCCCACTTTTGCCGGGCAAGCCAACTTTAAAAGAAAAATCACCGGCTTCATCATAGAACCCACAGGTCTGCATGATCGCGTTGATGCGTTTGGCCATGCTTGATGTGATGATTTGTTCGCCGCCTGAGATCAGCTTACCGTGATTTGCAAATAATAAAAATGTATAGGCAAGTTCATTGCAGGACATTTCAACAGAACAAATGTGATAATAAAGCCAGAGGACCTGATTGATTTCATTGTGGATATTTCCGCTTGCTTTCATCATATTGATCAGTGCAGCATTCCGGTGGCCTAATTTCATTTCCGAATTTGCAACCTGGTCATTGAAATGAATATGTTCGTTCCCGGCCACTTGCCTGACGAAAGAAAGAAACTCTGCATGGGGATCATTGTACAGGCTACAAAGGATGTCACATATCACGATGGCACCTGAATTGATAAGCGGATTACGGGGCTTGCCGTGTTCGTATTCAAGTTGCCAGAGGGAGTTGAAAGGATTTCCGGATGGTTCGACACCGACGCGTGACCAAAGGTCTTCGCCATTTTGCTGGAATGCGAGGGTGAGTGCCAGTACTTTGCCAATGCTTTGGATTGAAAATTTTTCTTCATGGTCGCCGGTGCCGAATTGTTCGCCATGGATTGTGCAAAGGTGGACGCCGAATTTTGAGGGATCGATGGAGGCGAGTTCGGGGATGTATTGAGCTACAACGCCATCATCCTTCATGAGATGAACCTCATGAAAAATTTCTTTTAGGATGTTAGCGTAATCGGGGATCATTGGATTGGGGTTTGGGATGGAAAGGTGGGGTAAAGAAAGTGATAATTCAGAGGATGGCAAAAATCATGAAATAATGTTTTCCTTAAACATCAGGATATTTAAGGAAAACATTATAGTATTTAAGGAAACCATGAAATGTTTGATTTTGAGGATCTTACTACCACCCCCTTTAGTTGCCACAACCCCAAAACCAAATAATATCCGCATCCCCACCCCTTCCAGTATAACTTATCAGCTACCTTAGTCTGAAATCTCAATTCAAATCATGGTCTTCCCCTCTTCCATTGAAGAAGTCATCTTTCAACTCGAACAGATCATCGAGGAATGCGAAAAACGTGGATCCCGTGAAGTCTATTTTGCTGCACTATACCTGCGCGTTACCAAAGAAATCAGGAACAAGATCAACGAAAAATATTTTGATGATAACGAACGCATGGAATTGCTTGATGTAGTTTTTGCGAACCGTTATATCGCAGCGTATCATCAATACAGACAAAATCAGGCATGTTCTGCATCGTGGGGCCTCGCTTTTGAAACTTGTCAAAAGTGGAGACCTATTGTCATGCAACATTTATTGGCAGGGATGAATGCACATATCGGCCTGGATCTGGGCATTGCTGCAGCTACGGTTTGTCCCGGGGCTTCAATCGAATCCTTACGCAATGATTTTGATAAAATAAATATCATCCTTGGCGGCATGGTCAATTCTGTGCAGGCAGAAATATCTCAAATATGGCCATTACTCAAACCCATTGATTTTCTTGCATGGAAACTGGATGAGAAACTGGCTGTTTTTTCGATGGAAATTGCACGCAAAAAAGCATGGAAGGTTGCCGTGGAATACGCGCCATTAGAATTAAAAGAACACCAGGAAAAGTACTTTAAAGAACATGATAAACGCGTCGCAGCTTTTGGAAAAAAAATGGTTCGTCCTGGTATAATTCTCACTTTTATAATAACCATCATACGCGTACTGGAACATGGAAATGTGAAAAGCAAAATCAAAGTTCTGAAAGGGACGAAGCGAAAAGAAAACAGTATTTAAGGAGACCATTGTATATGCTTAAAAAGAATATTGTTCATACTTAAGGAGAATATTATCAGACCTTTAAAATATTTCCACTTTCTCCTCAATCCTCTCTCCTTCCTAATACATCCCAAAACCACCACCATAAGAATATAGTATATTCGAACAATGAATTACCGTTGGCAGACCTGTACTAAATTTTCTTCATTTGCTTTCCTTTTATTCTATTGCCTTCTGTCCGATGCCCAAACCATCCTCGTCCAGCCTTATCTCCAAAATGCCACACCGACTTCCATCGTCATCATGTGGGAAACGAATACTAATACAGCCACAACAGTTCAATACGGTACTACACAAAGCTTAGGAAGTTCAACTACAGGCACAACCATCACAACACTCGGAAATACAGTTCTTCATACCGTTTCATTATCGGGTCTTACACCCGCTACCAGGTATTACTACAAAGCGACCACAGGTTCATGGCAATCTTCCATTTATGATTTTGTTTCCGTGCCTTTGCGCGAAAGTGAAGCTGGTTGCAATATTGTCCTCATGAGCGATATGCAAAAGGATGGTGCTAATCCAAATATCTTTTCAAACCTGATCAATACAAGCCTGCTGCCATACATCTCGTCCCATTATGGGACACCATTAAGCGATCATTTGCAAATGGCCGTTCTGCCAGGTGATATTGTGGACAATGGCCCGGTCTATCTGCAATGGAAAAATGATTTTTTTAATCCCGGCGAAGTCCTGTGGCGATCAGTTCCATGCTATCCTGCCATTGGAAATCATGAACAGAATTCACCCAATTATTTCAATTACTTTAATCTTCCATTGAATGGCACTCCCGGATACATGGAACATTGGTATTCTCATGATTATTCCAACGTGAGAGTATTGACCATGGATTCAAATAATCCGTATAATATTCAGGCACAGTTAAGCTGGCTTGACAGCATGCTCAATGTAAGCTGTACCGATCCTCTTATCGATTTTGTTTTTGCCCAAATGCATCATCCTTATAAATCAGAACTATGGGTTCCGGGCAATTCAGATTACACAGGTGAAATTGTACATCGTCTCGAGACTTTTTCTACTGCATGCAATAAACCAACGATCCATTTCTTCGGACACACACATGCATATTCGAGAGGCGAATCAAGAGATCACAAGCATCTCTGGATCAATGTAGCCACATCCGGAGGCAATATTGATTACTGGGGCGAATTTCAAAATCAGAATTATGATGAATTCATCGTAAGCCAGGATCAATATGGCTTTGTAATGGTGGAAGTGACTGCGGGTGCAGATCCGAAATTTATCATGAAGAGGCTCAGCTTCGGCGACGAATTCAATCCCGGTGGCAGCACGGAAACAGACATGCTATCGATCAGGTTGAATAACCAGGCTCCTGCAACACCATACACTCTTTTTCCAAAAAATAATGAACTTGTCTCTCCGGTTTGCCTGACATTAAAATCAGACGGTTATAGTGATCCGGACAATGACGAGCATGGTGCAAGCCAATGGCAGATATCTGCGGATAGTGCGAATTTTTCAAATCCAATATTTGATTCCTGGAAGCAATATGCAGATTGGTACAACGAAGTTAATCTTCAGGCCAATGATGATCTCACAGATGAAGAGGTTACTAATATACCTGCAGGATCAACCCTGTGGTGGCGTGTCAGGTATCGTGACAAAAGCTTAGAATGGAGCGCATGGAGTACAAAAACACGTTTTCAAACCAGACCATTAACACTGCTCACAGGCAATCTTGTGACAAACCCGGGAGCTGAAACAGGAATCAATGGATGGACTGCCACAACAGGTGTAATCGAATCTCTTGGTGCACAGGAATGCAGTGGTATCAATCCATTCCTTGGACAAAAATATTTTGCAGTGGGTGCGTTATGTGTTGAATTTCCTTTTGCTTCGGCTTACCAGGACATTTCAACTGTGAATCAATCTGCATTGATCGATGCCGGACAGGTCATGGTGCATTATGGCGCTCATCTTGCAGATTGGGCTAATACAGATGAACCTTCCTTTGCTTTGCAATTTTTAAATGCTGCTTCTCAAGTGATTTCCGGAACAGATACTACAAGGTATATCAATGCAGCATGGACATTGAAGGATAAAACTGTAATGGTTCCGTCAGGAACAAGGTTTATCAGGTTTATTATCATGGGTACTCGATTCTCAGGCGCTGACAATGACAGTTACCTGGATAATATTTTCCTCGAATTGTTGAGTGGTGATTTCAGTTGCAGCCCCTATGCACCTTTAGGACCGGCAAATGACAGAATATATGTTGATCAAAATGCAATTGCATTTCCCGATGGTGAAAGTTGGCTGACAGCTTTCAGGACTGTAGGTGATGCATTGACGATCAGCAATACAAATCCACAAATCCATGAGATCTGGATAGCAGACGGTATCTATAAAGTGACTTCAACTACGAACCGTGATTCATCTTTTCACATTAATCGTGCAGTAAATATTTATGGTGGATTCGCAGGCAATGAAACTTCTATTTCCCAGAGAGATATTATTAATCACCCTACGACTTTATCAGGTGAAATAGGTAATCCCGGATTATTAACGGATAATAGTTATACTGTTATGCTGATCACTAATATACTGGATACGGTCCTGATAGATGGCTTGAATATTTGTTGTGGATATGCTGATGTAAGCGGACATGATACAGGTGGAGGCTTATATGTTTCGTCAACTGTTCGTGAGCCTGTCTTTTTGCATGATTGTTCTTTATCGGATAATCATGCCATTTATGGAAGCTCTGTTTATAATGGTTCGAAGCTGATCCTTGATCATTGCTCAATCACAAATCATATTAATCCGGGAGCAGGTGGATCAATTTTAAACACAGGAAATAAAGCATCCCTGACATTAACCGGCAGTTCATTGCTACAGTATTGTACAAATTGTCCGAAGGCAATTGAAAATCTAAATGATGCAAAAATAATTATTATCAATTCAGTGACGATAGAGAAAGAATGAGGGGATTTTCGAATTACGAATTACGATTTTCGATTCAAAATAAATCTTATAAAAAACTCTGGTTTTTCCTAAATGATCCACCTCATCATTTGGAAAAAAAAATTGAACCATATAGAATCATAGAAACATAGACAGCCACATAGAAAAATTTAATTGCTCTTCCGCCTCTTCTGCCCTTTCTTCCTTTCTGCCCTATTATTCCGTAACTTCAACTTATCATTTTATAAAAATTATAGAGTATGACCCTCATCGTTATTGGTATCTTGCTGTTCGTATTAGTCAATTACTACAGTCGTCCTGTCAATCCATTGACAAAATATGCAAATGTGGCGAAGGGAATTGCAATCCTGATGGTTATCGTGGGACTTCTGTCTTCCATGATGGTTCAGATAGACGCCGGGACAATAGGTGTACAATCTTTATTTGGAAAAGTTAAAAATAATACACTCGAACCCGGGCTCAATTTCATCAATCCTCTCGTCAAAGTCACCCATTTTGATACCAAGACACAGAACTATACGATGTCTGCCATACATGAGGAAGGAGAAAAGATGGGTGATGACGCGATCAGGGTTCTTTCTTCTGATGGTCTCGAAGTGGTCATTGATGTAACTGTACTCTATAAGGTAAGGCCTGAAAAAACGCCGGAGATCTTAAAAGAAATCGGAACCGATTACAGGAATGTCATCGTACGTCCCCTCGTCAGGACAAGGTTGAGAAACAATGCCGTATACTATGATGCAGTATCATTGTATTCTGTCAAAAGGGATGAATTTCAGCAAAAGATCTACGAGGATGTACAAACCGATTTTACAGCGCGTGGCCTCGAACTTGAATCCATGCTGGTAAGGAATATCATGTTGCCTGAATCTGTCAAGACCACCATTGAATCAAAGATCAATGCAGAACAGGAAGCCCAAAAAATGACATTTGTATTACAGAAAGAAAGACAGGAAGCAGAACGTAAGAGAGTTGAAGCCCAGGGTATAGCAGATTATCAAAAGATCTTAAGCACAGGCCTTAGTGACAAACAGCTTCAATATGAAATGATAAAAGCTAATAAAGAAATAGCCCTTTCTCCCAATGCAAAAATTATCATCATGCCTGCAGGGAAGAATATACCGATACTGTTATCTGATAAGTAAGTCTGTATATCAGTAGCCAATACCGAAGCTAATAGACATTTGCTTTTTGTCTATTGCATTTTGCCTATTACTGTTTGCATATTGCTCTTTGCCTATTGCTTATTGCATATTGCCTATTGCTTATTGCCTATTGCTCTTTGCCTATTGCTTATTGCCTATTGCTTTTTGTTATTATTATCCTTGCTGACCATTATATTTGATACATATCATTCCTCTTTGCTTATCGCTCTTTGCTTTTTGCCTTTTGCTTTTTGCCTTTTGCCCATTGCTAATTGCTCTCTGCTCTTCACCTGTTTTGTTTAGGGGTTATCCCTCATTTATTAATTTACTTTAAAAAATACATTACACGCAATGTGTATTTCATTATTTTCACAATTGAAAAATATTCTTGCTACATATTGAGTCAAATAATCATTATCAAAAGTTCAATTCTTTACTCTTCATTAACGCAGGGATTACCTCACGGGCACAGCAGATAATTATTCATTTACATTTTATCGTCCCGGGATTTATTTTTTGAGATTTTTAATCTGGTATTTTAATACATAAACCAAACCATACTATGGAAAAATTACACCTGCATTTTGCCCTGCATGCATTCGAAAGTGAACGCGAATTTTTCATTCAGGGCCACGGTAAAAAGGAAAAACTTTTTGCCTACAAGGATCACCCGAAGAAATTTGAAGAGCACCGGAAACTGAATGCAGCATTAGCACTTATTCCACAAAGCAGCAGGAACCTGATCACCCATTTTGCAGAAGAAATCGAATTGCCGGATGATATGGTATCCAGGCTGAGCATCATAAGTCCTGCAAAAGATCCAACCGATATTTTACCTGACCTGATCTCTGTCCATTTTCATGTACCAACGCCACCCAGAAAAAGATTTCTGCAGAGTGCTAATTATTCTGCGAAACAGCAACCACTTGTGCTAAAACACCTTGGAGTTGAACCCTCAATGCTTACTGCATCAAACCATCAAGAAGTAAAATTGGGGGCTGCTCTGCTTGTGTCAGTTCCTTTATCTGTCGCACGGTCGATCGTTTTTCACCATCCTGAGATAGGCACTGTGGATATAGCCGATTCTGCCATCATCTTCGAAAGGTATATGGAGGATCACAATGATTTTGATCAGCTCGTCAATTACATCAGTAGCAATCCATACAGCTCTACCGCCCAAAACCCATGGTATAAAAAAACGCATTCTATCAAGGTTGATCCGGTAACGCTGAAAGAGAGCATCATGCCTCCCACCACGGATAAATTTGCAGATGGCAAATCAATGGATTGGCCAAAGGACCCGGCTACAGGAGAACCTGTCATACCCTTGTATCAATTAAGTGATGAGACCTCCGGATCTGCTGACGGAGGAGTAATAGCAGCTGCTTCAGTAGCTGTCAAAGCCGTGTTGAAAGCCACTAAAAATGATAAAGCCTTTAACGGGTCATTATGGTCAAGATCATCAGCTTCTGTCTCGCTGAAAAAATCCAATGTCGATCCTTTAAGCGGTAAAAATCCATTACCGAAAGCTGTTAAAGATTACTGGTCAGTAAAATATGATTCCGATAAACAATATGGCCTGGATCTTTATGGAGAAGATATCAAGTTTTCCAACAACACACTTTCGTTTCCTGTAAAAAACTGGCCAAGTCGTGGACTGGGCGTATACATTGAATATCAAACAGTAGATGGTACTCCTATACCATGGAGCGTATTAAAAAACACGAAGGAGGGAAGTAACCTTGTAAAACCGGAAGGATTTGTAAGCTCAGTTTTTTCAACCATCTATGCAAAACAAAGTGATACTACTACAAAAATATTCTGGGGGATCTTAGGCTCAGGCAATACCTGCTTTGGCATTCCTTTTCCTACCAATCCGTTGGATATTAATTTTCAATGGCCACATGATCAGTCAGGTGCAGCTATTGCATCACGCGCTGAAGTGTATATTGGAGGATTAGGTGTCGCCAATGGACTTACCGATTGGGATTCGGATGTGGATATGGCAGGACTGATTTCAACAGGCATTCTGAATTATGGAATCACTGCAGCATGTATGGCATTCACAGTAGCAGTAGTAGGTCCGCTCAAAAAGCAATTGATGGCGTCTGAGGTACGGTATGCTGTTCTTGCATTCGCTATTCCTATGGGAGTCACAGCGACAGTTGTCTCCTCTTTGTTTTGGGAAAATGCAAATGCCCGCGCTGTGCTAAGTAAAATTTCAAATTTTGTGGCGGGATTTATTTTCGGTTCAATTACAAATCTTATCCTGGAAGCTGTTTATAAAGAAGCCATCAAAAAACTGATCGGTGCTGCCATAGGTACGATGACTACACAACAGGCTCTTGAACAGATCCCGTATGCAGGATGGGCACTTAAAATAGCAAGTGTTGCTGCAGATATTGCTTCACTGGCAGCTACGACCATTGAATGCCTTGCTTCGCCTGCTACATACAAATTACAGGTGCAACAATCCATGGATCTTACTGTGACAGTTAAGCCTGATCCTTCACATGGAACTCAACATCAAAACCCGATATGGCCACTCGTGGCTGATCATTGGGTGATGATGCTGAAATATCCCAAGAATGGAAAATTTGAAGGCGGTACGACATATATCATGGCTGGTCCGATGCCAGGAAAAAAAGATGATCCGATCGTAGTTACGTTCAATAAAGTTCCTGCAGGTGGACAGATACAGATCGTTGCAAATATATATTCTGATGCTGACTGGATTGCCGGTCAATGGGACAGTGGTCTGAAATCAGCTACTCCGGATGCTGACGGAAAGTTACAGTACAAAGGTGCTATCACTGAAAATCTGGTGCCGCTTACCTCGTCCACCAAGTATCGCGAAAAACAAAGAGTAGGTTTCGGAAAGGATCAGAAACATATGTGGATCGTCACTTCCTTTACCATTGATTCGACATACAAAAGCGATCTGGATGCAGGAAGACTTAGCAAGAGTTGCCGGACTGCTTTTGCCGATAATGGCGTAGAACTTCCGGAGGATGATTTTATTTCTGTCAAAACAGAAGTAAAAGAGAAAAGCTGGGATGTAACGGATAAAAAATCAGGTACTTCGTATCATTGTCAATACAAACCTGTTTATAGTGGAGATGGAAAAACATATTATACGATTTCGGTTTACAATAGCACGAGGCCTTCCCCTAAACTTCCTTTCCCAAAATTCGAATGTTCGACAATAGGTGACAATCATAACTTGTGTGATCTTGTCGGTATGACCATTAATAATAAAGCTTACCAATTAGGTTATGCATGGCGTGCTACCGGCATGAACTTGCCCAAAGATTTAAGTACGAACCCTGTTGAAAACGGGCTTATGTACACCATGCAAAGCATTTCCACACTTGCGCAGCCTTCAGATCTTATTATTCAATCCAAGGTAGGGTTCTCACAGATGCCTTTTATCGCGTATGATCAGTTTGGTCTGACTCCCTTATTCTTTATGGATTTTCAATCTAATAACTCAGTATTGAATAATGCAGATAACAAGCCCGTACCTGCTGCCATATTAAAATCGTTTACAGACAGAGGCTTTGAAATACCCCAGAATACAACTGTAAAGCTGGTAAAAACAGACATGGAGTGGCGCTTATTGGACGTTTCAAAAAATGTTCTCTTTGACCTGATTGTCGAAACGAAAGTGGTGAATGGTGCATGGCAGAAAGTGATCAACATATTTAATTATGTTGTACCCGGCGTCACAAATTTCTATATGGATCCACGTCCTGGCCCTGATGGTAATTATCATATGCGGGCTGTAAGTTTCAATGACGGATTACCCGGATCTTATAATTTCGATGTTGACTTTGATTCCACCAAAGCCAATAGCTGGGGAACCTTCCCTATTCGTGCAGGCAGCACGCTGTTTAAACTTGCCATACATCCGGCAGGATTTGCAGTTGCTATAGATTATGGCCTGGATAAATTATGGACCCTCAAAATACCGGACACTCCGAGCAAGATGTCTGAAGCACGGGTTGCAATGCCTCTTTCCGGATCAGGTGAATTGGATGGACTACTGCGTCAACCCAAAGCTATGACCATTTCTTCCGATGGCCGGATCATTATCCTTGAACAGGGAAATAAACGCATGCAATCTTTCGATATAAATGGAAATGCAGTGGCTTCATTCAAAGGTTCGCTGAAGACAAAATTCCCTTCAACGCTGATCGGCGATCTGAACAACAAAACTTTCAGCACTGCATTACTGGAGACATACCAACAGAATATCCCTGCTAAATATTTGCGCAAAGCCATCATTACAAAATATGATGAAGCTGCAATTGCTGATCTGAATAATAAAAAAGCCGGAAAAGTATTGAGGGGTTATTTCAAAGCACAATTAATTGAATTACCGGAATCGGATAGTGATGTCTCCATTTCAGTGACTACGGCTGGTTCTGCATGGCTGTTGACCAACAAAACGGAAGGTCTCACCTATGAAATCCGTTGGAATGAAAATGAATATACATTTGCCGTTCACTATGCGCCCAATCTTCAGATTGATGTGGTGGCGAAAGGTATGGAATGGAAAATTTCCGACAGGGTCAACTCATTGACCTTTAATGTTACGGCCGGGAAGAAAGCTGGTGATCCTTTAGATGTGCAGCAATTGATTTCCACTGCAGGCTTGCGGGATCACGGTACGAAAAATATAGAGTACCTCGATATAGCGACAGAAGATAAAGGATATATCTATGTATTATATTTTGAAGATCCAGGAACTTCCGCCAATCAATATATGCTCGATATCTATAATCCTGACGGGACAATACTTTTAGGTAATCCGTTAACAGGCCTTGCTGCTGCTAAAATGGCGGTGGATCAATGGCGCACTTTGTGGACACTTAACTATGAAACTTTCAGAGGTCCCTCCAACCGCACGGAACCAAGTGTAAGTGGATGGATACCTTCCACACCTGATGCACCTACAAAAGGAAACGAGAAGATGGAATCATGAAAAGTCATGCCAATACATTCAGAAACACCTATGATCACCAATCCATTATAGAACAATATGCCAAACTGTACATTAACCCAAAAGGATAATACAGGTGCCGATCTTACAGACTGTAGCTTTACAGGCCAGGATCTTACAGGATATATATTCAAGTCGTGCACACTTCTGGGTACAGATTTCAGCGGTTGCAAATTTGATGCAGTCACAGATTTTACAAGGGCCATATTTGGCAAGTCGTCGGCGAATAAGGTAACCAGCTTTGCAGGTTGTGATCTCAGTCTTGCTAAATTCAGTGCTCCTGCTAATTTCGGTGCGCGCGGCACACGCCCACGACCCACTGATCTGACAGGTGCCACTATACCCTGGAATTTGTTGGGCCGGAATTTTCAATTTGTGGATATTACAGGAGCAACTTTTAAAGACCTGCCTGTTGATCTTTCTAAACTCGAGCTTACCTCAGTGAAGTGGAACAAATTTGATTTTACAGGAAAGAAACTTACAAATACACATTTCAACAACTGTGATCTGACCGATTGCATCATGACCGGCGTCAACCTTGACTATGTGAGCTTTATTCAGAGTACTAATCTGACTCGTGTGAAGATGAACAAATGTTCATTATATCATACCATTTTCGAAGGAAGCACCATGATCAATACGGATCTTTCTTACGCCACTAAATTGTCAGATTGTAAATTCCGGAATACGGAACTTAAAGGGACATTGTTCGATGGCAATGATATGACGGATTCCGCTTTTGGCGTACCCAACCTTATGTCCACCGATCCGGCTTATATCACTTCATTCAGATTTGCAAAACTGAACGCGAGTTTCCTGGTAACCAATCTCGCAAAGAACTGGCAATGCATTGATTTCAGAAATGTGATCATAAAAGATTTCAGCAGCATCACAGGTCAGCTGTATAATCTGGTCTCTAAAAATTCGCTGTTCAATAATACACTCAGCTTTGAAAATGCAAAATTGAATGGCGCAGATTTTTCCGGGGCCACATTCAATGGGGTTACCTTTAAGGGAGCATTGATGAATAATTCTTATTTCGTAAATGCGAAGACTTGTAAAGGAAATGAAATGGGGCCGCCTGGTGCTATCATTGGCATTGTACAGGACGATCCACGTTTCGTTGCTCCGAATGATTATACAAATTTCAAAAAATATCTTACCGATAAGGATACGGCCAATATTATTAAAGTATTTGCTTTCTATGGTTATCAGATTGGAGGTGTGACATGTACTCCTGTTACTGATCCTGTTTCCCAACATACTGCCTGGGAAATAATAGATAAAAGTGTTTCTCCCGAACGAAAATACATTGTAGTGGATACGCCTGTTTCAGGTACTTCAAAATTTCAGTTATTGACCTATGACCTTTCGCCTTGTAATTTCAATTACGCGCACATGGTAGGGAGTTATCTTGAAAACAGTGATTTTTCCAATTCCCTTATGAATCAGGTCCAATTGTTCGGTGCGACCATTACATACGCGACACTGAGCAATGTTGACCTTACCGGAGCGCAACTTGGAACAAGTGCTGCTGTATTTTCAACTGTAAAAAGCGATACAAGTGTAAGCCCACCCTATGATTATGCCAGCTTCCTCACAGATCTTCAGACTCCTAAGCTGGCTGATATCATTAATGTATTTAACCATTATGGTTATGTCATCGGGAATATTACCATTAACAGCACCACTCCACCACCAGGAGGTAAATCCGCTTGGTCGATCCAGGATAACCTGGTCACTCCGGCAAGAAATTTTACAGTTGTCCTCATGGTTCCTACAGATGAATCAAAAAGTGAATTGAATACTTTTTTCAATGATGCACGTGCTGCCAAACTGGATAATACATATATGCCAGGTGTGATCCTGACAAGAGCAAATTTAACAGGTTGTTCAGCCCATAATTGTCATCTGTATAATAATGAGCAGATCGGTACACGTGCATACCTGACCGGAACTACATTGGTAGATGTTCAATTCAATAATGCTAATCTGTACAAAGTTGATTTTACAAGTGCTATTCTCACCGGAGCCAATTTTGCAGGAGCAAACCTTATGGAAGCTGTATTTAATGGTGTGGTCTTTGATTCAGGAACCATCGAACGGCACGTGACATTTAACAAAGCTAATCTTCAGGGTACTGACTTTACCGGCTCTCGCATTACGGGTGGTAATTTTTTAGATGCTGCCATATGCATGCCTGTAAGCACTTCGACACCTGGCGCAACCTTTGGTGTTTGGTTGAAAAATATTCAACCTGCTAACCCACTTTTCAATGCATACGTTGCTGAACTCGACAAAGGAAGCAAACAAGTCAGGCTGGAGCAGGCCCCTATGACACTGGTCTCAAAATTTCTACAACCGGGTGCCATTAAACCTCAACTCGTGGGCATATTAACTGCGAAGGAAATCGTCGTCAACACTAACTCTATGGTCGCCGTGTCAGAAACGCAGGACACCTGGAAAATAACCGATGGAACGAATGTCTATACACTTATCCCGGGATTTGATAAAAATTCAATAGTAGCTTTTGAGATATACAAAGATGTGGTGGATAATCCTCCCGCATTAGTCACCAATATCGATTATTATACACCATTAAAAATAGGCAAGGTCACGCAGGCATTAATAGATCTATTGAAATCAAAGCCAGGTGACCAGCAAATAAACCTGGGTGCAAATGCCAATGTGAGTAAATTCAAACGGGCAGTAGCGTGGACAGTTACTGACCTCACCACCAATACAGGTTATGCATTATGGTGGGGGGTTTATTTAGTTGATCTATCCCCCACAGAATCTGAAGTCCAGAATGCAATTTTCGTTCGCTCATCCTTGCCTGAGCTTACTACCCTCTTCAACATCTTCGGAATCAATCTTAGGTTACAATCTAAGATTACGAAGACAACAGATGTTACCGGTGGCTTCACGACATGGCTTTTGAATATGGGAAAGAATGATACCTATTATCTCAACACAGGATATATACAATTTAAGATCATAGGCAATTCTGCAACGACCCCAACGCAATTTAATATATATGGCTACACCATGCGCATGTTGGGCATGGGAGATAATGGCAGGGAAGTCATCAGGGATTTTGATTGCAGTGTAACAAAACTTACAGCCAGCAATATTGATGAGTCAACCCTCATGCCGAACAATGCAACCAAGACACAAAACGTCAATAAATCTTTGCCTTTTGAAAAATGGATGTGGGCAGATAATAAGGCACCAAATCCACCGGTCTGTGTCCCCACAGGAATGTCATACTGTCCACGGCCAACCGCACAAGTAAAATCTACCAAAAAAAGCTCTCCAAAAACTGGCCGAAAGAAAATAGACACAATAAAAAAAAGTATCACTTAATGCTCGAAAATTAATGTGCATGAAAGCATGATTTATATGCTAAATGCTATCGGAATGAAGTAAGGATCTGAATTGAATATGAAACCCATTGAAGGATTTCTTATAAAGTAAAATGAATTCAAAATGACGGAGTATAACACAGAATATGTATTAACCCTGGAGGACCTTCCGAATATGCATATGTTAATGCATCTGCAGAACAGGCTTGGGTCGGGAACTGCCCGCACATCTTCCGATGATACTCCGGAATATTTCAGATGCATGATGAACCTGGGCTGGCTTTATCCAAAGGTGAAGAATGCAAAACTAAAATCACTTTATGATGCGCTGTTCACCACTTTGAAGCCCGTCACAAATCAGGCACAAATGACCCTGGTGTCGCAGTATTATGATTATTGTCAGCGATCTGCTATTGCACCACCACCAACGGACCAACCCATGTTCTCCGGATGCAGTGCTGAATCATACCCCTGGAGAAATTACTGGTATACGTTCCGACACGGGTTTTGTTATTCCTGGCGATGTGATGATCAGGCAGATCAATACCAGACGAATCAATACTGGCCGGGTGTTCTCTTACCCGATCATACCGAATGGCGCGCACAACTTCAGGCAGTCCTGACATCGTGGGGAGATACACCTCCTACTACGTATATTGAATTAGGCGCCAAACTTGAAGATAAAACAGTACCGGCAACTTCATCAAAAACCAAACTGGATACATGGTCAGGAGAGAATCAAATGCCTGCAAAAGCCATTGCGCCATTCGAAACTGCAGTTAATGGAATAATAACCTCCATCCTGAAAGAAACTTCATTATCCCCTGATTCTTATTTCTTCCTTTTGCATCTGATCATTGGCCTGGCTACATCAAATACGGTTGATCATCAAAGAGCTACAAAAATTGTAAAATGTATTACAAGCTCTAATGAGTATCCTAATGATGCATTCATCAATCAGCTGATGTATATGATCCTTATGATTTTGATAGATCCCATCGGCACCTATCGCTTCAATCATGATCAGTTGAAAGCTGCTATGAATGACCTCCTTTCTGCGATCACTTCAACAGATGAAACTTCAAAAATGATCATACAGAGTATTCAGAATAGCTTAGCCATCTTAAATGCTGATCCGTCTTATCCCATGCAGGACCCATATAATCCTTCTATTGGATTCAATACGAGAAAAGCAGATACCCTGGAAGCACTCGATGGTGCTCGAAAAAGCCTGAGCACCTAAACCGGATAAAATAATTTGACTAATCCATACCCCGAATCCAAAACAATAAATTCAACTCTTTCAACTAAAAAAAATTGAGCCAAGAAACTAACACTTACGTGATCACCCTACCGGAATTTCCAGCGCTTAACATGTTGATGCAAACCCAAAAAAGACTTGGCTCCGGGACTACTTTATCATCTCCCGATGACGTGCCTGAATATTTCAGGATTATGATGAACCTTGGCTGGCTGCATATTGATGTAAAGAATCCCATCTTGTTATCGCTTTACGAAAAGATGTTTACGAAGATGAAGTCTATGCCAAATAGTGCAGAAATGGATCTGGTAGCTCAGTTTTTTGATTTCTGCATGCGTACGGATATCGAACAACTTCCTGACTGGGCCAGGACAGGGCCTCCGCATGATCCAAGGTGGCCGTGGAAAAGTTATTGGAGCGTGTATTATGTTGGATTCCTTTACATGTCACATGATGATCAAAACACACCTGGCCTTCAGTGGAAGAGATATGAATCCTCTGTCATGAGTCCAAACCATCCAACATGGAAAGCTGATCTTGACACTGTATTGAAAAAATGGCAATTTGATCCACCTGGCACATTTATAGATCCCGGCACAAAGCTCGGAGATAAATATGCACCTGCCAGAGCTGCGGAGGCAAAACTTATCAAATGGGGCGGTGAAAACAACGTACCTCGTAAAGCAATAGAACCAATGGAAGCTTTGCTAAAGGATACTGTTAAAGTTATGATGAAAGAAAGCAGCCTTTCTGTAGATTCTCATCTCCTGTTGTTGCATCTGTTGATATGTCTTGCAAATTCAAATGGAGATGACAGGAACATGGCTGCAAGAATTGTAAATCTTAGAACGGACTCCATGGAATATCAGAATGATATATTTATCAACCAACTAATCTACCTGGTGCTGATATCCCTGATTGATCCAAAAGGGATCTATAAACAGAAGAATGAAAAGATAATTTCCAAAATGGAAGAGATCAGGAATTACATAGTGAGAACAGATGGTGCTGCACAAGCTATAAAACAAAGTATTAGCGAAAGTATCGACATGCTAAATGCAGATCCGTCTTTTCCGATGCAGGATGCTAATAATCCAAATATTCAATTTAGTTCACGGAAAACGGATACACTTGAGGCATTGGATGTAGCACGTAAAAGCTTTACTACATAATGGAATAAAATTCAGTTTGGTTAACAAGGCTTCGCGCCAGGATTATTCACCTTCTTTACAAATAATCATGAGTCAGCATACGAATAACTATGTGATTGCTTCGGAAGAATTTCCGGCTCTCCATGCATTTATGAATTTACAAAGGAGGGTTGGTTCGGGCACAACGTTATCATCACCCGAAGATGTACCGGATTATTTCTCACATATGATATACCTGAACTGGATGGACACAATCGTCAAAAACCCAGAGCTGAAAAAGTTGTGTGATATATTGTTTAATACGATGAGAAAATTTCCGGATTATGCAGAAATATCGATTGTGTCTCGCTATTATTGGTTCTACCGTAGTGGTCCACAGTATCAGATACAACAACACATTTCAATTGTTAACTCGGACTTTAGCATTTCCTTTCCTGACAATTGGCAGATATTCAGAAGCAGCTTTTCACCACCCCCTACGAATGGACAATGGAAAACGGATGTCGAAAGGATAATGACAACATGGGGAGACAGACCTCCTGCAGCCTACATTGTACCCAAAGGGGATCCGGGAAGCGGCAAAACATCTTCCGACATAGCGAAAATAAAAATTGACAGATGGTCCGGAGAAATCCAGGTACCGCGAAATGCCATGGCACCTATGGAAAGCGAGCTGAAAAAAACCATTGACGTCATGATGAAGGAAAGTAGTTTCTCCGTAGATTCTTATTTTCTCCTTTTTTATTTTCTGATTGGTCTTGCGAATTCCAATGGTGATGACAGGAGCCTGGCACTACGCATTGTAAACCGGAGAGTAGATGCCAATGAGTATCCCAACGACTTTTTTATCAATCACCTTGTATATATAGTGCTGATGGCCTTGATTGATCCCAAAGGAATTTACAGACTAAATAATGAACAGATAAAATCCAAACTCAAAGAAATCAATACTTATATCGTAAGGACGGATGGCGCAGCTCAAATGATGAAGCAAAGCATCAACGAGAGTCTTGATGTACTGAATGCTGATCCTTCCTATCCGATGCATGATGCTGAATATCCCAATATAAGTTTTAGCACCCGAAAGGCAGATATTCTTGAAGCGCTGGATACTGCAAGGCAAAATATAATGCTATAAAATCATTCATCCTTTTTACATTATTTAATTCATATAAAAAAATTATCTACCTATGAGGGCAAATGCAAATAATTATAAGTTAAGAGCCGAAGAACTGGAAGCAGTCAGGATGCTGCTCAACTTTGAAGGAACCTATGGCGGAGGTGTTAAAAAAGTATCAGCTGCTGATATTGGAAATTATTTCACATACACGATCTGGCTCAAGAATTTATATCCGCAATTAAAAAATGCCATTTTTAAAGGTTGGTTTGACCAATACTTTACGTTGATAACGGATAATGATGAAATGGCCAAGGCATATATGGTATGGCAATTTTTACATTTTTTGAATGAAAGGGACATCTCACCGCCTCCACCGGATGCCGATCCTCCGGAAGGGTTTCCAACACCCTTTGTCAGCTACTGGGACATATTTATAGGTAACTCGTGGGGTTGGGAAACACCATGGTATGCAAGCGACAGGCATATCATGTATTACACAACCCTGGACATACCTTCAAATCCTCCTAAATGGAATACATCTGTCCAGACTTTATTTAATACCTGGAAAACAAATCCGCCTGCTGCCTATATCAGCCAGGGAAAAAATATTTCCGATCGTGGAACTTTACTTACTGCGGAGAGCACAATATTGAATAACTGGGCTGCTTTTCCGGCGTTAGCAGCCAAGGGACTTCCTCTGTGGACATCTCAATCCGATATGGTAAAAACCATGGTGGCTGAAACTGTATTGGCAGAAGAAGCTTATTTCTTTATGCTCCATTTGCTCATTGTCGCTTGCACAGGCACAGTTGCAGAACAGGAGAAAGTGAAAAAAATAATTGATACCAAGACGACCTCCATCGAATATTCAAATGATACATTCATCAATCAGCTGATCTATTCCAACCTCATGTACCTTGCCGATCCGCTGGGTGATTACGGATGGACGAATCCCCAGTTACAATCCTTTATCACCAGCTTGCAGTCTGTCATCATTTCCAGTGATACCGCTTCAGCTGCCATCAAAGCAAGTCTTCAGCGATCGATGAAAATTTTGGTGAGCTCTTCAGCCTATCCGATGAATGATCCGTATTGTCCATCCATAGGATTTAGCACCCGTGTGGCTGATACGCTCGAAGCACTGGACGCAGCACGTAAAACAATGAGCATATAACCTGAAGACTTTTAGCATATTACTCAACTGATTTTTATACTGATGATATAATTATTTTAAACTGAAAAACACCAACTCATGGCAAGACAAGCAAACAAATCCGATCTTTTTGGCCGGGACATCAAACATTTTGAAACGGACAAAGCTGCACTGGAAGCAATCGTACAGGCAGCCGTTAACGTGGAATTATTCACCATCCCGTTGTACATGGCATCACTGTATTCATTACAGGGCGTCCATCAGATAAACAGTCAGGGTTCCAATTGGTACCAGGGTAGATTGTGGCCGGGACTCGCACCCAGTTACAAACCCGGATCACTAGGTAATATTCCGGAAAATGAAAAAGCCTTTAATACCATCTTCAGTGTTTTTGTAGAAGAGATGTTGCACCTGCAGCTGGCTTCCAATCTGGCTACTATCGTTGGCGTCCTTCCAAAGTTTACTACGATGTCTCCACTCAGCGCCAACTATGCATGGAGCTGCTATGGTCCGGACCTTACAGTAATCCCATATATACTTGATTTTAAAGATTGCAAAGATCCATATAGCGGAATCAAAGTAAAGCTGGATGCACTCAACCTGGAGCAAAACGAACTTTTCCTCGCCATTGAAGAACCGGAAGAGATCGCCGAGGATCGGATCAAAAAAGAAAATATGCATAAATATTTTCCTACTGCTCCATTCAAAAACTGGCTACCCGGAGAAGAATTACCCATGTTCGGAACAATAGGCCAAATGTATCAATGCCTTTGGGATTATTTAGATATTACCTACAAAGTCGACAATGAGAGTGAAATCTCACTGTGGGAAAAACTATATCAACCCAGTGCATTACAACGCGATCTTTTCAATACCATTTCCGGTGGCCATCCTTATATGGAATACCAGGAATTAGAAACGACAATTGGTGGCTGGCTTCCGGAGAAAGCAAAAGAATTAGTTTTCAAATTAATATGCGCGATCACTGACCAGGGTGAAGGAGCAGGTATTAAGAAAACCATTCGCCCTTCTGCAGGACTTCTTACGGTTGTTCAGGAAGTGAACCAGGCTTCAGAAGTTGCGTTGCAAGCGGATTATCCATCTTTCACAGACGATGGCAAACCTGCTCCTTCCGCAAAAGCTCATGCCCGTTTTAATAATGGAAAACAGGATCATTATGAGCGGTTCCAGGAAATCAAAGATGATCTCACAGGTGGTAAGATCGTTACCTGGGATAACTGGCGTAAGGATCAAAAAAATCGTTGGACGGCTGCCGATCTGAAAGGAAAAGATTATGACAAGAATACACATAACCTTCCTTCCGCAGAGAGCATCGCGGAAGCATTAAACCGACTGGCCAATCCAACCAATCCGGATGGATCAACAGATCTTCAAAAGCAGGCTGCGAATTATAAACAGTTTTGCCAGATTGCTACAGGTGCTATTGCAGGTATAACATCTGTGCTTGATAGTTTCTGGCAGAAAAGTACAGTTGGCTTTCCTTATCCTTCGATGGGTGGCTCAGGTGATAGGTTGATGATGTGTTGGGCTGTGTTTGGGAAATTACCTGATCTTTCAGTAGGTGTGCAGCAGCGGATTCCAAATACATTATATCATGCATGCCAGGGAATGGATCTTAATGAAAATGCAGTTACGGATAATAATTGTGGTTCTCCGGAGGTGTATCACAATTGCAGAGGATCGAATACGTGCAGAGCAGAAGGTGGTTGTGGTTTTGTACAGGAAGTTGGCAAATCTCAGACTTGCAGTTCTCTGTTGTTTTCCGTGCAGGCTGGATGTGGACCTGCAGCACCTGCGTATAGTGCACCAGCTGATAATATGTGCGGGAGTTTTGGAGGTTGTGCGGTTCCTATTTCTGCTTCGCAGATCTATCCTGATTTTAAAAATACGCAGGGAGATCCTAATGTAGGAGCCATGGAATTGAATGACTTCCCACCACCGGATCATAAGACGAAGAAAATCCCCGGAAGAGTTGTATTTAATTCAGGTGACTTCGTGTATGATATCGCATGGCAGGCCTACACAAAAGTGCTTGAATACAGAAATCCGGATGCACCTATACCGGTAAAACCTGAACCGAGTGACATTCGCATTGTATTTCCTCCTTCCACATAATGGGAAAAACGGATTCAAATAAAACAAACCGCCTGGGCCTTCCGAATTTAGGCCTGGGCGTTGGTTTGCGCAGCAAGCACTATCACTATCTGCTAAATCATGATCCGGTAGTGGATTGGTTTGAAGTGATCAGTGAAAATTATATCAACAATTTTGGATTTGCAAGACATGTGCTTCAACATGTAGCCAGCATCAGGCCAGTTGTCATGCATGGTGTATCCATGTCAATAGGAAGCAGTGATCCGATCAATGTTGACTATATCCATCAATTGAAAGAACTGGCAGATTTTATTAAGCCAAAATGGATATCCGATCATCTTTGCTGGACAGGTGTCGCACATGTCAATACACATGATCTCCTCCCAATGCCATTGACTGAAGAAAGCCTCTACCATGTAGCCGGGAGAGTAAAACAGGTACAGGATATGCTACAACGTCCACTCGTGCTTGAAAACCCTTCTACATATTTGGAATTTGAAGAAAACACACTCCAGGAATGGGAGTTCATGTCTGAACTGGTGCACATGACAGGTTGTGGATTATTGCTTGATGTGAATAATGTATTTGTGTCAGGACATAACCATGGCTTTGAACCGGAACATTATATCCGGAATATTCCGCATGCATCTGTTGTCCAAATACATCTTGCCGGTCCCACAAGCTGTGGACCTTATCTGATCGATACGCATGATCAACCTGTGCCTACACCTGTTTGGCGATTGTACAAATTAGCCCAGGAGCTTACAGGTGGCGTTTCGACGTTGTTGGAATGGGATGCAAACATTCCTGATTATCCGGAGTTGGTAGCTGAAGTAAAAATTGCACAAGCTGTTATGAGAGGTGAATTTCCAAATGTATCTGTTTTTAATTCGCAGCAACCTGAAGTTGTTTCCAATCCTGTAAACTATCAATTGCAAATGTAGCATGAGTGAACTGGAAACGATTCAAAGATGGCTTACTTCAATCATCATTCGGCCTGGCGAATTGAATGGAAAGATCAATGCGGCGGATAAAAAATATCAGGTGGACCATAACCAACTTATACGCTCCAGTTTTGATGTGACAATTGAAGAACGAATTAGTATTTATGCAAAAGGATATATCCTGCGTTTAATGGAATGCATGCGTGCAGATTATCCGGTTCTCCGGGATCACTTTGGAGACGAATTGTTTGAGACTTTTGTAAAGGCATACCTGGTACGCTATCCTTCTGAGTCCTTTAGTCTTTATGAATTGGGAAATGATTTTCCGGATTTTCTTGAAGCATCAAGACCGGATCGGGATAACAGGCAAATTGAGTTTGATTTACCTGTTGACCTCGCAAAACTGGAGCGTGCAAGGGTGGAAGTTTACAGAAGCAAGGGTCTGGAAATGAATAAGAATAACCACAAATCCCAGCATCCTGTTTTTATATTATTCCAGGCAGAAAAATTCAGGATTTCAGAATGTCTGCGTCTGTTATTGCTGTCTTACCCCCTCATTGATTTTATGAATGCAACTGAAAGGGGACAGAAGCCATCGGTTCCATCACCGGAAAATAGTTTTGTTGCAGTGAGCAGGAAGAATTATATGGTCACTATGCATGAATTGGAGCCATGGCAATGGTATTTTTTGAGTTCGCTGGAAGATACTTTAGATCAATTGGTTGCCTTTCAACATGCCTGCATTATGACGAAGTCCGCTGAAGAAGAGATACTGGCCGGGTTGATGTTATGGTTGCCGGTGGCTATTGAAAATGGGTATCTTATAATTGAATAATAATTCAAGTGGAATTTTACAGAAGGCAATTGGCCTGTTCAGGTGGACTTTAATCGTCTTTAAAGAGAAGAAAAATGTATTTAAGGATAATACGAAATGGGTTTTGGAATGAAGAGTTTGTCCTGTTTACAAGGAGCTTCTTCCTTATTTAAGGAAAATACAATTTGTATTTAGGGAGAATACGAAATGGGTTTGGGGAATGAATTGTCTGTCCTGTCTACAAGGAGTTTAAACCTTATTTAAGGAAAATACAATTTGTATTTAGGGAGAATACGAAATGGACCTGAGAAATGAAGAGTTTATCCTGCTTATAAGAAGTTTCTTCCTTATTTAAGGAAAATACAATTTGTATTTAGGGAGAATACGAAATGGACCTGGAATATACTGAGTTTGACCACTTTACAATTTATCTTCTATTTACGAAGTCGATTATGTCAATAATCCATACCCAATATTCGCAAGGATCGCAATTTTCAAACTTTGAGAAGATATATGTTCCTGGATGATATAAAATTCATACCGATTCTTTCAAAAAGAAAAAATGAGGGAGACTAAATCTGTACCAGAATTAAATTACTACTTCTTACTATTCAGGAGACTAACACCTCCGATGATGCTGAGCGCAGCAGCAGCAATCATGATGTAAGCCGTTTCCTTCTCCCCCTTATCCTGAGCTGAAATTTTGATACCCAGTATATTTACTTCCCCACCACTGGCGTCAAGCTTGTTGATGCCTGCATAACCCAGGAAAAGGCCTAAAAGGATCAGGATAACTCCAATTAATTTATTCATGATAGGTGGTTTTGATGAGTGAATTGTTTTTTATCATGATTGATAACATCATGAATCATAGAGTGTTCAAACCACCTATTCAAATTTCCTGAGGTTTTCAGCCTTCCTTTTCCTGATCGCTATTTGACTCAGCATACCCACGATCAACAGTGAAACTATTCCTTCCATCCAAAGGCCCCGGATATTAACAGCATCAAGGAAATAATCATAATATCCATGTGCCACTACAGGCACCACCAAAGCTAACAGGCTATACATAAAAATCCGGGTCTTAAACAACTTAGCCTCTCCCAGAAAATAACCCATGATCACGGCGAAAACTGCATTCGCAGGAACGACTGTAAACATCCTAAGCGTATCCGGTAGTGTGTCCACATTGATCGCATAAAAAACATTTTCTGCAATCGCATATCCCATCCCTACCATGATCGCATACACAATTCCGTCAAATGGTTGATTGAATGATTTATAATAAAACGTAAACCCACGCAGAAAAAGAAATTTACTTCCCTCCCCAAGCAATCCAATAAATATCAACGCAATCAACAATTGCTGCATCCTATCCTCATGACCCGTATAGATAAACTGATGCAGTAAAAAACCCAACCCACGCGAAATAAAAAAGCTCACGATCCCAAAAAGAATATTGACCCAAATTAATCCTGTTGGTTCTGGTTCGCGCAGGTCTCTCAGGTAGAAATAAAGTGCTATGAGGATTCCCGGAAGGATGGCGATGAGAAGCAGAAGAGTAATATTCATTGTTGCTGTGTTTAAAGAAATTACAATGGGCCTGAATATTACGAAATATAGCAAAAAGACCATCCTTCTACCCTTAAATCCACTAAGGCGGCTTTTTACTGCTAAAGTTTAAACTAGATGAACAGTGGAAATGCTCCAGTATTATTGAATCTTAATTCTCTCTTATGATCCCGAAGGGATCAAACATTATTAGCCGCGGGTTGCAACTCGTGGATAATGTGTAGGTGAAAATTTTGCAACTCTGAAGGAGTTGAATATGATAATACTTCGCCTTCAGGTCAACATACCACAGTCAACGGATCTCAACAACAAAACGAAGTTTTGCTGACACACTGACGTAGTGGATACTACGCCGAACCGTGTTATTATTTATTAATACTCAGCTTGTGATTATCATGTTGAGCGGAACCGAAACATCTTTTGGAAAATACTGACGCTCGCTGAGCGGAGTCGTAGCGAAACGTCATCGAAGCGAAACGTCATCGAAGCGAATTGTCACCGAAGCGAAACCGACCTCAGGACTTTTTCACCTTATAAAGATCCATCGCTATCTTCTCCGTCAATCCCTTAGGCATGATCTCCGCCATTTTTGCACCCAGCCAATTTAATGCACCAGGAATAATTTCAGCTTTATTTGCAAACATACCATTGATGGCAATCTTTGCAACGGATTCAGGGGAGACATTAAATTTTTCAGCCTTCTCTTTGATGGCATCCATTTTTGCCCTGTCCATAAACCCTGTAGATGTAGGCCCGGGACTAAGACATGACACAGATACGTTCGTCCCATTCAACTCTTTTCTCAACCCACGTGTGAAGACAAGCACAAATGCTTTTGAAGCAGCATAATTGGCAAGAGTACCAACAGCCTGGTAGGCAGATGTGCTGGAAACATTCATGATATATGCCTGCTTGTTTTTCTGAAGATTCGGGAGCAACACTTTGCACATATCTGCAAGCGTAAGCATATTGAGTCGCATCATATCATTGATAGTGTCGCGGGACACATCCTGCACTTTACCCCATGAAGCATAGCCTGCATTATTGATCAGGATATCGATGGAATAATTTTTTTCAGCAAGCCAGTTATCTACTGTTAATGCAATATCCGGTTTGGAAAGATCAATGTCCAGATAATCCGCATTGACTCCATATTTCTCCCGAAGTTCTTTTGCATTATCACGGAGTACATCACCGGATCTTGCAAGAAGGAGAATATCATGTTTACGTGAAGCCAGTTCCCTGGCAAGGGCCCAGCCGATTCCTCCGCTGGCACCCGTGATCAATGCGTAGGCCATGTTACTTGTTTGTAACCGCCATGAAACGCTGATAAAGAAGTGGCTTGCTGGTTTTGGTACGAGGCTCAAACTTTCCGCAGATGATCGGAATATACATCACACGTCTGCGGCTCTTTTCACCTACAAAAGGTGATTGCGCTACCCTATGCCAAAGACGGCCATCATGCACGGTAAGATCACCCGGCTCAACACTCAGACCAACTTCATCTTTGTCAGCTTTATAATTGAGATAATAAACCTTTCTGAACAATAATGTAAAGACACCTTTGTTATGCGTACCCGGCAACAATCGCAACCCACCATTTTCAGGTGTTGATGTGTCAAGGTGTAATCCAAGGTTTAACATAGGCATCACCTTGTTGCCATAGAAAATATCCCTGAGGACATCTGTATGCCATGCAAGCTGACTATAGTTGCTATCGGTTGTATTCACATAATGATTGAAGACAAGGCCATCCTTTTCATTCTCACCAAGACGTGAATCAGCGGCGCCATTCAATTCAAAAAGCGCTTTCAATCTCGGCTCTCCCAGGAATTTCTGGAATATATCTCCAAACTGGTTGAGGAAAGCAAATCGCTGCACAATGGTTTTGCCATTCACATCTTTGCCGTATTTGATCGGCGTACCATTTACCAGTTTGCGGTCTTCGGCTATCCACTCATCCTGAATGCGTTCAGATTCCTGGATCATCTTGTCAACCACTTCTTTGGTGACAAAATTCTTGAAATGGATAAAACCGTTTTTATGAAAAAACTCCTTTTGTTCAGGAGTCAGCGATGAACCTAGCGAGAAAACTGGATAGCTTTTAAACTCAATGGTTTCTTCATTTTTGATTTGCTTGGACATGAGGGTTAGCTACTTCTTTAATTGTTTTGTAACTCGAAAGTTACTTGAATATTATCGCATCGTTAACATGAAAACTTTTTATTAACAAGTTTTACATTGGACATGCTCCCAGTCCCTGGTACTCAGAGAGTTAGAGATGGATCAAAATATTTTTTCAGGAGGTAAAAAATTATATATGTTACAATTGGGGCGACCAGCAGGTCAATGGTATAATGTACATGTTGCCAGGCCAGCATCACTGAGATGGCTAAAGTGAAGCCAATTTTAACCGTCCTGGCCCACTTTTTTTTCTCAATAAGCACCAAAACCATCATGGTGCTGATGTGCCCCGAAAAGAACATATCCTTTGCAAAAGTGCCACTCGGATAGAATTTTGTGGAGAGTGGATCCACAAGGAAGATCATGTCGAGAGGAGGCTCGAGCGTGTACAAATACATCGTCACCATCCGTATCAATGAAACCATAAAATATGTCGTCAGCCCGAGGAGAATTAACCCCGGATTCCTGGCAACTGAAAATATCGTCTGGATAACCGAAACATAGATCAGTGTAAAAATCAGCACCGACCAGTTGTAAGGTGTGAATGCATTTAGGACTACATCATTTAAGTAAATCCCTTTCTTAGGTTGTATCACTTCTCCATAAAATGAAGGCAGATAAAAAACGATGATGAGAATGCTTACTATGCAAAAAGCAATAGCTAGTCTGGCTCTTGGAGTTCTCCAGAGTTGAGACCAGGTGTGTGTAGGGAGATTGGTTTGTGAGAGCAATCGTGAGGCATGCATGAGAATTAGGTCATTAGTATTAAGTGATTCTTGATTAATGGAATGAAGTGTGAAAAGAGATAACCGAAAGACACTGATTACCGAATACCGATTACAAATTATGTGTTATCTAACAATTAATACGGGAATTTCCAGGGCATGCCTTACGTCATCGACAGTAGTTCCAAATATTAAATCCTTGAAAACTTTGTGTCCATGCGCGCCCATGACCAATAGATCGGCATCGAATTCCTTAACTTTTTCAACGATACCGATTTTAGGACGTCCATACCCGATTGAAATGGAAGTCTTATACCCAAGGCTGGAGAGATTAGCAGAATACATCATCAGGTTCTTTTCATCCGATTGGGTTTCAAAGTCACGGATATCTTTTCCGAATGCAAGTGCTCCGGCAGTTTCCACGACATGTATTAATCTGTATTCTGCCTCTTTGCCCCCCTGTGCAATCGCATGGCTGATCGTAGTATGATCTGTCTTCGTAAAATCAATCGTAATCGCAATGCGTTTGTATTTCGCCGCAGGCAGGTTTGAAATTTCGGTAAACGTTCCATGTGGTAAAGGTTCTCTGTATTTTTTCTTGCGTATGATCAGCGGAACAAACGTGATGTATAATAATATGATCCCTGTGAATATGGCGACCGGCAATACGGTCACTTTCAGTATCCATGCATTCTCTCCTGGTGCTGACATCCATTCGGCCAGCGTATCCATCACAAGCTTTGCATTAAGACTGACAATGATAGCAGCTGAAATCCATGCAAGAACTTTGATATAAGGTTTGATGGCAAATTCTTTCATCTTTTCCTTATCACTCACAAAATGAATAAGCGGAATGATAGCAAAACCTAATTGAAGACTTAATATCACCTGGCTTAATACCAGGAGGCTTCCGGTCGCACCTTCACCCATTATGTTGATGACAATCAAAGCCGGGCCAATAGCGATAAGCCTCGTCAATAACCTCCGTATCCAGGGTGCAATCCGCAAATTGAGATAACCTTCCATTATCACTTGACCTGCCAGTGTTCCTGTGATCGTGGAACTTTGACCCGCAGCTATTAATGCAACCGCAAAAAGTATAGGCGCCCATTGTGTTCCCAACATGGGCTGCAATAATTTATATGCGTCCTGAATTTCGGCTACATCAAATAATCCGTTTTTATAAAATACAGTTGCCGCCAGTACCAATATGGCCGCATTTACAAAAAAGGCAAGATTCAAAGCAATCGTGGAATCAATGATATTGTATTTAATAGCTTTTTTGATTTCGACCGGTGTCCGGAGAAATTTCCTTGTTTGTACAAGCGAAGAATGCAGGTAAAGATTATGAGGCATTACCGTTGCACCAATAATACCTATCGCGATGTATAATGCTGCATTATTTGGAATACCCGGAATCAGGCCACCTGCAACTTCTGCAAGATCGGGTTGCGCAAAAAACATTTGTGCCAGGAAGCTCATGCCGATGATGGCTACCAGGGAGAGAATAAATACTTCCAGCTTACGCATCCCGTAATTGAATAAAAACAACACCAGGAATGTATCTAAAACCGTAATGCTCACTCCCCATGTCAGCGGAAGATTAAATAATAATTGCAAACCTATGGCCATACCCAGCACTTCAGCAAGATCACAGGCAGCGATCGCAATTTCAGCAAGGATGTACAGGTAGATATTGACAAACCTGGGATACGTTTCACGAGATGCCTGCGCGAGGTCACGACTACGTACGATCCCCAGGCGGGCGCTCAAACTTTGAAGCAACAAAGCAATAAGGTTGGACATCAGGAGGACCCATAATAGCTTGTAACCAAACTGGCTTCCGCCCGCAAGGTCAGTAGCCCAATTGCCCGGATCCATATAACCTACACTGATAAGATAGGCGGGGCCCAAAAACGAAAATAGCTTCCGGCGATTGGAAGTTGCTTTCATCACGTCCACTGAAGCATTCACTTCGGACAATGAAGCCATTGGCTCTTCTCTATGCTGCATAACGATAATGTACTTTTATGAATGGGAAACAATTGAAACCCTGGGGGTTATTGTTTCAGTGATATGTCTCTAAAATCCAAAGATACTATTGCTGAAGGAGATTATTCCATGGGAAAAATGGGATGGGAACGTGGTTGAAATCATGGATTTCTAAAGATCAACAGGAATATGAAATAGCGTAGCATTTCGTCTAAAACTTTAGTCTGAAACATCCATGGTTATTGGGATGCATTACATAGAATTTTTTTTAATGTATTATTAGCAACTCAAACATTTCTTTGCCTGAAGTTCACTTATTCCATAAAGAGGTCTTAGAATCAAATCCAGCGGATTGAATTTTTTCTTTATCCGGCCTTATATACGTATAGGGCTGATCTCTTCTTTTCGATAGCCATCATCTCCCCGCATTCCCTGTAAGTAATCACACTAATCTTTGGTTTTGCTGTTTATTTTCAATGCATATAAAATTCAACCATTACTAAAAAGGTTAATCGTTACGTAAGTTGCAAATTAAATTTAAGATTAGGTTACATTTATAAATCCAAATGAACACCCTGAATACGGTTTGTATGAATTTAAAATATCAGATGCCAACATTGAATGCTATCATCATCATCATTGTCTTTCTGATGATTAATTTTTCATGCAATAAACCGCAACCCGCAGTGGATGCTGTCACTAAAAATGAAAATGTTATTCAGGAACCGACAAAATCTTCTGACACGTTCATCAATATCCCTAACCTGGCTAAAAAATCAAAGGCTGAAGTGGATGCATACCTTGGCGAACCTTTCAGGCATACAACTATTTCTCCCTCAAATGCACCCTGTCCCTGTGAAAGTTATATGTACAAGGATGGCAACATTGAGGTCGTCTTTATGAATAATATCGCTGACTGGATCACCGTCAATCATATGGAATCGATTGACTTTGATGCCAAAACTATTTTGCAGAAATTAGGAATTCCTTATTCAGATCCGGCTATTCAACGGGATAATGTGATGAAATGGAATGACTTCAATGGCTATGATCAGCTCAGTGTTTTCGGAAATGGGAATGGAAAAGCTTACTATGCCTTTTTAAAGGCTATTACACACTGACATTTTAGCCCGTTTAACATATTGTCTTTGCACAAAACCAAAATTGAAACTCCGGAACATTTCGTTTATTACTTTTGCTTGTAATGCCCGTGGATATTAGGATAAATCACATACATAATTATTTAATATGATATTAATCCTCTTCTCCTTTACCCGAAAAAATTCAATGCTCCCACATAGCTTACCATTCATTCATTTTTTTCCAACTATCCTCCTGCTTACTCTTTAATAGCACTATTTTCGCCCCATATGATTTTTAGTGCCATACTCTATTACCTCGTGTTGGTTCCTGTTTCAATCCTGCCCTTCCCGGTATTGCACATTGTTTCACGGGTATTTTATGTGATCTTATTTTATGTAGCCGGATACCGGAAAAAAGTGGTGATCGCCAATATCAGGAATTCATTCCCGGATAAGACTTCAATCGAATGCGCTGTCATTGCTAAACAATTTTATAAACACCTCTGTGATGTTCTGCTTGAAAGCCAGAAAATTTTTACGATTTCAAAAAAACAATTAGCCAATCATATTCAATGTAAAAACCCTAAAGTGGTGAATCAATACTACGACCAGGGAAGAAATGTCATCATTGCCGTAGGACATTGCAATAGTTGGGAATTAATGCTCACGGCATTTAATACGTTTTTCAAGCATCGGGCTGTTGTCATCTATCAACCCTTGCGAAATAAGTTTTTTGACCGCAGGATGATTCAGGCGAGGAGCAGGCAAGGGACAATTATGTTGCCTGTTAGAGAGGTGAAAGATTTTTTCAATACACCTGCCTCTGAATTACACGCTACTGTATTTGCCATTGATCAATCTCCATCAAATCCTGAAAAATCCTATTGGATGAAATTTCTTAACCAGGATACAGCTGTTTTATTTGGCACTGAATATTATGCAAAAGCATATGATCTACCCGTGATATATGCGCGTTTGAAAAAACTAAGACGTGGTTATTATGAGTTGGAATTTGTAGAAGTATCTGGAAAGCCTGTTGATACCGCTCATGGAGAAATCACGGAAAAGGTCACACATCTTCTGGAACAAGATATTATTGCACAACCGGAATATTGGCTTTGGTCTCACAGGAGATGGAAACATAAAAAGAAATAAGCGAAGGCGAAAGCGGAAGCGGAGGCAAAAAAAGCATGGAGCAGGGGTAATGAGCAATAAGCAATAAGCAATAACTAAATGTTTTTGTAAAATATTGGCTTCGCCAATATTTTACAAAAACGTCACCGTTAAGCGTAGATTGTATCTACGTTTGTGCGTCAGCAAAAATCCGTTTTGCGTAAACCTTCGCCTACGCCTCTTTTCCACAATTCATCCCTCATTTTCCTCAATTCATCCCCCACTTCCCCCATCCTTCCCTTCTAATAGCCTGGCATTGAGGCTAATAATTACCTTAGCTAAATGAAGGTCAAGCGTTACAGCAACCAGGAACCAAAAGTTTTCATATGGGTCATCATCCCGTATATCACCTTCATGAACCTGCTCATTTTCGGAGGTTGCATATTCAATTCCATTTTTACCTTCATTAAAATCTTTGCGTTCAGCGCTGTTTATTTTTTTGTTATCTATGGCGTTTTTGGAACCGTAGCTGTATACATCAAAAACAGGTATCCGGGACCGGGAGATCTCTTCAATCGTATCCGGCTGTTGCTCCCCGTATTTTACCTGATGAATATCGGTGCTGTTTCAGGCGCTTTTTATTTTTTCAAAACCGTCCATTTCCTCTCATGTGCTCCCCAACCGGGAATGATATGGTGGACCATTCTTTATGCCTGCATCATGAGCACAGTGATCACCTTCATCAATGAAGGCATGGCAAATTGGGAAAAATGGAAAAGCTCATTGTCCGAAAGTGAAAAATTAAAAAATGCTTACCAGCGGAGTAAGCTGCTTGGACTGAAAGGACAGATCAATCCCCATTTTTTATTCAATTGCTTTAATACGCTATCCGGACTGATCCAGGAAAATGAACAGGAAGCCGAAAAATTCCTTGATGAAATGACAAAAGTGCATCGCTACTTATTGCGTGGAGATGATGAATACCTCGTACCGCTTTTTGAAGAAATGAAATTTGCAACAGCTTACCTCAACCTCACTAAGGCAAGATTCGGTAATGCTATTATAATCCGAGTCAACCTGCCTCCTGAAATCATGGACATGCAAATTCCACCGTTGAGCATGCAGGTCATTCTTGAAAATATCATCTACACCAATGTGCTAAGCAAAAAAGAGCCGCTGATGATCAGGATTACAGGTGATGAAAAAGGCCACCTTGTCATCACGCACAGTGTGCATGAAAAAACAATCGTCCGTAACCCTGTCCAGGATGAAGGACTGGATAACCTGATCATCAAATACCGGCTCATGAATATGGAGGAAATTGTGGTCACTGAAATTGAACATCAACGTATACTTACATTACCGTTGTTCGCTCCTGAAACCACTGCTGCATGAGCATTCCATATCCTCCAAAACATCAGGTTGTTGGTTTCTGGTTATCCATGCCATTCATCACGCTGGCTTTATGTTATATCCTTTATCAGGACCGGCTTTTTCATGAGATTAAAATCTGGCTTGTTGCTTATCCCATTATCTATGCTATAGGTTATGTGTCGTGGCGGCTACATTATGTGTATGATCATTTTCTGCATACTAAATTTCCTTCGCTGAAAGATACCAGGAAGCGGGTCATGTATACGTTTGCTGTGAATCTGCTGGTCATGACGCCTTCGATTATTATTATCTTTTATGTATTTCATTGGCTTCACCTGTTTGGTTACAGCATCCAGGAAAATGATCTTAAATATGGCTACCTCGTCGGACTGGGTGTCAACATTATTTTTGAATCCCTGTGGGAAGTGATTTATATCATCGATAAATTCAAAGAGGCCGCTGCAGAAAAAGAAATGATCGAACAAATGCAGCTGCAACAGGAGTTCGACAACCTGAAACAAAAAGTAAATCCACATTTTTTGTTCAATAGCTTCAATACCCTTTCATCTTTGATTTCAGAAGACAAGCAACAGGCAGAAAAATTCCTGGACGAACTGAGCAAAGTGTACCGGTACCTGTTACGCAACAATGAAAGTGGTATGAGCACTGTGGAGCAGGAAACTAATTTTATCCAATCTTACAGCCGGTTATTGAAGACCCGGTATGGAGATGGTTTTATCCTGGACATGATGATAGATCCAGTCTTCAAAGACAAAGAAATACCATCACTCAGCCTCCAATTATTAGTGGAGAACGCTGTCAAGCATAATGTCGTCAGCAAATTGCAGCCCGTGCATGTCATAATCCGGTCTACTCCAACCGGATATCTGAGCGTTGAAAATAATCTCAGGAAGAAGACCAGGATAGCATCTGAATCTACTGGTATTGGATTAGTAAATATCAAAGAGAAATATCGTCTCCTCCAGCGTCACGATGTTTCTATCCTGGAGACCGGGGATATATTTAAAGTTACAATACCGATCATTACATGAAAGTCCCAATAACAATCTATACGGGTAAATATCCAATTGATACAGGTGTATTGACAACTGGATGGATACATCCTTGCCGGAATCTAAAAACAGGACCAATTTTACATCACCATAACTTACCGGATTTTATCCTTGTACATTATCAACCTAAGTGAAATGCAAATATTGATCGTAGAAGACGAAGACCTTGCCGTAAAAAAATTGCAAAAAACATTGCATGCCATTGACCCTGATCTCGAGGTGGCAGGTACGGCTGACAGTATTGCAATGGCTGTAGAATGGCTTCAGTCTAATCCTACCCCGGATCTAATCCTCATGGATATTGAATTGGCGGATGGCCAGAGCTTTGAAATATTTAATCGCATCGAAGTAAAAAGCCCGGTGATCTTCACCACCAGTTATGATGAATTTGCGTTGAAAGCTTTCAAAGTGAATAGTGTGGACTATTTGCTCAAACCTGTTCAGAAAGATGAGCTGGAATCAGCGTTGGCAAAATTCAGGAATATGAAGCAAGTGTATGCCGCTGATAAAAAAGAAGACACCCAGTTCAATGCATTGGTTAAAGAATTGCAACAGACCCTGCAGCACAAAGAATATCGTCAACGGTTCCTGGTAAAGCATTTACAAAAAATGGTTTCCATTGAGGTGGATCGGATTGCATACTTCTTTAGCGATGACAGGTTAAGTTTTTTCAAAACCACTGATGATAAAAAATACGTGGTGGATTATACGATTGATGAAATAGAAAACATGCTTGATCCGAATCATTTTTTCAGGATCAACCGTGCATTCCTGGTTTCTGTGAAAAGCATCGACCAGATCCACGATTACTTCGGCAACCGCCTGAAGCTCAATCTCAAGCCCAATATTGATAAAGAAGCGCTTGTCAGCAGGGAAAAAGTGACACCGTTCAAAGAGTGGATGGGGAAATAATGCTTCGACACTTCGACTAACCTCAGTGCACCGCCTGCTAAACTCATCCTTGTGCTACAGCTCAGGCACCAGGTGGAAAAGGTGGAATAGGCGGAAGAGCAAAAGGCAAAAGGCAAAAAGCAAAAAGCAAAAAAAACAAAAAATTGCTGGGCGTCGGTTGACCGACGTCCTGGTGTCTGCAAGGCTTCGCCTTGCGTCTACCTCGTTTTCCTGAATCCATATTAAAATATTAACATTCAAGGCACAGCCTTGAATTCACCATGCTTCGACACCTCTCACACATCCTTGTGCAGCTCAGCAACCAAGTCGGTCAACCGACGCCCAGCAATAAAGACTTAGGACGTTGGTTAACCAACGTCCTAAGTCTTTTTTCTTTTTCCTTTCCTCCTTTCCGCCCTTTCTCCATTCCTCCCTCTTTCAATTCAGTCATTCGAAAATGCAATTCATACACATTTGTATTTGATCACACGACATAAGACTCCATTTTTGACCCATCAAAACGAAATCAAACCGCAGTATTCAAATTAAAACAAAATGACAACGAGAAAGAACATCATCATCCTCCTTTGTTTAACCATGCTTCTCACTGCATGCAGGAATAATGCACAACCCGGGACTACATACGGTCCGGATCAAATGTTGAATCAATATTTGTTTGGACCCTTGTCCCTGAACACAAAAACCACCGGAATTTCAAACCCGTCTTTTTATACCATTTAATGAAAGCCAAAAATGAATCCTTACTTAACATCTCATTTCAATACCATGGAAAATTCAACTGCTAAAATTCTTACTCCTGACCAACGTCTTCGTGTATTTGTAAGCTCCACTCTCCAGGAGCTGGCTGAAGAAAGGACAGCTGTCAAAAGCGCGATCCAGAATATTCAATTGATACCTGTCATGTTTGAGATGGGCGCTCGCCCTCACGCTCCGCGCAACTTATATCGCGAATACCTCTCCCAAAGCCAGATTTTCGTGGGTATCTACTGGGACAGCTATGGCTGGGTAGCACCGGATGAAAATGTATCAGGCCTTGAAGATGAATACAACCGCTCAGGTAATCTCCCTAAGCTGATCTATATCAAAAAAAGCAATGGCCATCGCGATGAAAATCTTTCGAAATTATTGAAACGCATCCAGGAAGACGATAAAGTATCTTACAAAACATTTACGAACGCCAGTGAGCTTGGCACATTAATCATCAATGACCTAGCTCTGTTGCTCACGGAACGTTTTAATCTCTCGATCCAGAACAAAATATCCGAAACTGAATTCAAAGGATTTCATTCCATTCCTGCCATACCTAACATGCTTATCGGACGTGAAAAGGATATTGCAGAGATCATCGGTTACCTTGACAACCCTTCTATCCGCCTGTTGACTTTGACAGGTCCTGGTGGAATAGGGAAAACAAGACTGTCCATTGAAACAGCAAGTCGTCTGCAACATAGATTTGATGATGGAGCGGCTTTCATTCCGTTGGCCCCTGTGAAAGATCAGCAACTGGTCGCTGAAACTATTTGCTATGCGCTGGGTATAAAAATTTCCGGAGGCAATATCCTGGAAAGCCTGAAGCTATTTCTGCAGGATAAAAATTTTCTGCTTGTGCTTGACAATTTTGAACAAGTCATCCAGGCATCATCGATCATAGATGACCTTCTCCTTGCTGCACCCCGATTAAAAATATTGGTTACCAGCCGGGAAAGGTTGTACCTGACGTTCGAACATCTCTATGCAGTCCCTGCATTACCGGATTCATTTCCTGATCATGAGAATCTACATGAAAATGTTTATCCACCTGCCATTGAATTATTCATTCACAGGGCAAAAGCAATCCAGCCCGCATTCCAGGTGAATGAAAAAAACATTGATATTATTTTTAATATCTGTCATCGTCTCGAAGGATTACCTCTTGCGATTGAACTTGCAGCCGGCCAGATCAATTTATTCAGCCCCGCGGTATTACTGCAAAAGCTGGATCACCGTCTTGATGTGCTGAAAGGAAATTTCAGGGATATCCCTGACCGTCAGAAAACGATAAGGAACACTATTGAATGGAGCTTCGAATTGCTGACGCCTGCGGAACAAACCATGTTACTCCATATCAGCTTGTATGCAGCCGGATGTCAGCTGTCCACAATCGAATATATCGGAACTGAAAATAGCGAAGACGTTTACAATGTATTGGAATCACTCATCAATAAAAGTCTATTAAAGAAACAGGATGAAGATTCCATGCTTCGTTTCCAGATGCTTGAAACCGTACGTGAATTTGCTCTTGAAAAATTGGAGAAACTAAACCTGTCAGAGTTATACAGGCAGAGACAAGCTGAATATTATTTCATTTCATTGAACGATATCAAGCTGCAGAAAAACAAAACTGACCAGGCTGAATTATTAAAATGTCTTGAAAAAGAACATGCCAATATCCGGCAGGCACTCGATTTCCTTATGGAGAAAAAGGACCTGATCAGGATCACAGAAATCGCATGGAATCTCTGGTTGTTCTGGTGGGTGAATGCTCATACCAGGGAAGGCTACACCTTGCTGATAAAAGTATGGGAGCTTCATGAAGAATGCAGGGATCAGTTTGATGATCATTCATTTTCTATCCTGGCTGCCAATGTAGGGATCATGTCATTCCTGCAAAGAGATTTCAATACGTTCAATGAATCGCTTGCAAAAAACATGTCGCTCATTCAATCGCAGGATGATGATGAGCTGATAGCCACATCCTCTATGATTGCAGGTGTAGTTAAAACTATCATCCAGGAATATGATGTTGCTGATCAATTGTTACAAGTCGCCCTGGATCGTTTCAAAAAAATAGGACTGACTACAGGAGTAAGCCTGGTCTTAAGCGCGATAGGTAGGAATAATGTGTACAATGGCCACCAGATCGCTAAAGCTAAAGCATGCTATAAGGAAAGTATTGAACTGGCCAGGAAAGATCACAATGAAATCTCTGTGATCATTTGTCTTTCAGGATTTGCACTTTGCGAAGTCATGGAAAAAAATCCGGATGCAAAAAATTACCTGCGTGAATGCATGTTATTAAGCCAGAGCCTGCACTTTTATGAAGCTCTTGCCTGGTCTATGGAAATCTGGGCACTCGTGTCTATAAATGAAAATAAGATGATCCATGCCGTTACATTGTTGGGTGCTGTGGACCAGCTGAGAAATTCAACACAGCTCCCGGTGTGGGACGATCTCCAGGCTATCATCGTCAATGCAAAAAACCAGATCGAACAGCAAATGGAACATGAACTGTTTACGACAGCATGGAAAAATGGTGCTGCAATGAGTCTTGACCAGATGATAACGTACACGATGGAAGGATAAAGGATTTTCGATTTTCGATTTAGATAGGATAGCAGGGAATGATATTTATAATGGGGATGGAATGCATAACCCGGGTCAATTACACAATCGGGTGATAAAAAAAGTCAAAGGAAAAGGTCTTCAAAATTTTGAATTCTGAATTTTGAAGTCAAATAACGAATGATTAAAAAGGACGGTAGCCACAATACTTCTGAATTCTGAACTCAGCATTCAAAATTCAATATTCAAAAAGACTAATGCCTATAGACTTTTGCCTAAACCGGCTGCCCTGACCTTTTCCTTTAGACTTATTTTTACAGGTTTAATCAAGTCGCACAATCTTATGCTGCAAAGCTTTCACAACAGCCTCTGTACCGCAATTGACATGTAGCTTGTGGTATATATTCTGCAGATGCTTTTTAACCGTATCAATGCTGATGAATGACTTATCAGCGATCATCTTATAAGAGTTTCCCCTTACCAGCCATTCCAGGATTTCAATTTCTCTCGGCGTCAGGTTAAATGATTCATTGCCCTGCTGTGCATTGCGGAAAAAATGAAATACTTTTTGTGCTACAAAAGGACTCATAGGAGCTCCTCCTTCCTCCAGCTCAATGAGCGCCTGTATTAACTTCAGAGGTGAAGTATTTTTTAAAAGATATCCATCTGCTCCATTACAAATGCAATCAAAAATCCGGTTATCATCATCAAATACTGTATACATGATCACTTTAATATCCGGAAATTCTGTTTTAATCCGCTTTACCCCTTCAATTCCACTCATACCCGGCATGTCTATATCCATGATGACAAGCTCAGGACTCAATTGCTCCATCTGTTTAGCTACATCCGTACAATTTGAGAATGAACCTATCACTTCGAACCCGCTCTCCACGCTCAATAATAATTCGAGCGACTGCCTGAGCCGGACATTATCTTCATAGATGACAAGAGAGATAGACATAAGGAACAATATTACTTCTTTAATCGCGTGGACACAATTACCCAATCAGGTAATGCAGGAATTTTCGATTTTGTTTTTTTCTAAGTGACTTCCTAAGTGACCTTAAGTTCCTAAGTGGTAAAAATGAATACAGCCAAATCATGACAAAAAATAAATTGAACCACATAAGGTACTTAGAAAACCCAGGAAGCCACTTAGAAAAAATCTAAACATTTAATCATCAAACCTTTTTTTGAACCACATAGTACCATAGACACATAGGATTTCAAATAGAAAAATTGGTCTGTGCATTCCGCCCTTCTGCCTTTTCTGCCGGTTGCTGAGCTGCGCCGTGCTGAGCGCTAGTCGAAGTATAACACAAGGATGAGTAAAGCAGGTCGAAGCATTAATTCACTTTCATCTCCAACTCTATCCTGGTTCCCTCCTCTGGCTTTGATTTTATTTGGAGGACGGATTTCCATTTTTCAGCGCGTTGCTTCATGTTCTGAATACCATTGCCCGGCCTGATGTCATTTTCCAGGTAACCTATTCCGTTGTCATTCACGATCAACCGGATGTATTTATTACCGATCTCTACGACTACTTTTGCTTCTGTTGCCTCCGAATATTTTACAAGGTTATTCACAGCCTCTTTGAATATGAGATAAAAATCGCGTCGCTGATCCATAGGCATCGTCAGCTTTTCATTCTCTTCCGGGAACATCAATTGAGCCTGGATGTTTTTGCCATCCAGCATATCCGCTGCATATCTTTTCATTCGGATAAAAAGGTTGTCAAGATCATCATACTTCGGGTTAATGTTCCAGACGATGTCAGATAAAGCCTCACTGATCCGCTGTATTTCGTCTCCGGCTTTTGTGATGTACGAAGTTGCATTTTCTTTATTCGAAATATGTCGTTGCGTGAGCACATTAAGGATATGAATGTTGCTCAATGAAGCACCGATATCATCGTGTAGATTGGTGGAGATAGTGTTCCGCATAAGCTGCAATTTATTGATCTGCCCGATCCGGTAACGATAGATTGCATACCCTATAGCCAGCACAGTCAAAGAACATAAAATAATAAACCACCAATGTTGCCAAAATGGAAAATGCATGATCATGGGCAGCTTTATTTCATTGCTTCTCAAACCATCACCGTTGATAGCATACAGCCGGAGCATATAATCACCTGGCTTCATACCCGTTAGGAGAATGGAGGCCTGTTCATTTTCAATCCATGCCCCCTCCGGGCTTATCCCTTCGATATGATAGAAATATTTTGTGCGCGACGGATGCAACCAGTCCATTGCGGCATATTCTATATTAATTTCCCTCGATGAATAAGGAAGATCTACCATGGTCACATAATCAGGTGCAAGGTCCGTTGTGTACGGTTTCCCATCTACCGTCAGGGATGTAAGATGCAGGATTGGATTTCTGCTTTTTAATGTTGCATCATCTTCTATATCAATCCAGGATACACCTTTTTCAATATTGAAAAATAATTTTCCATCTACCGTAGTCATGATCGTCCGATCGATATAATCCCTTTTGATTCCATCTTCACGGTTAAAGAGTTGCCATACACGCATGTCGGGATGAGGATTAAATAAAGCAAGACCAGCGGAAGTTCCGACCCAAATCCTGCCTGCAGAATCTGTTGCCATCTGGTTGATCTGCATGCCCGGAAGTCCATTGCTCAGGTTGTACGTTTCCAGTACATGATGATCATTAGCACTTAATACCTGTATCCCATCACTTTCAAAACCAAGCCATGCATTCCCGGCGTGATCCACTGTCATGGTTTTGATGAATAAATTAGCTATACTCTTTTTACTTTCCTCATCGGGCACCAAATGGATTACTTTATTTTGTGCATTAATAAAATGAAACAACCCATTGTCGGAAGAAACCCAGGCATCATGGTTAAGACCTGAACACAAAGTGATATTAGTTAGTGCAACTTCATTATCCTGCTGTAAAATCCATTCCCGGATAATGTTTGTACTGACATCAACATGAAAAAGTTTTTTCCTGGTAGTAAACCAAAGATTACCATCCCGGTCACTTTCAACACTGACGATTTGATGTGCATTGTCATGAAGTCCCGAAACGTCATCAACCTGATGAAACTTTTGGTCGTTTTTATTCAATACCAGTAAACCTTCAGCATTGCTCACTGCCCAAACACGTTGCATATGATCTACTGCAACATCTGCAAAATGCAAATGTGTCTCGTTTTCAGACTTAAAATATTCATACCTGGTCATGTCATGAAAAGCAAAAATGACAACACCACAATACGTACATGACATCCAATATCCTTCCCGGTATGGATCATACACCACCTGGTCAACACCGAAATCGGATCCTAAATCAAATATGAGAGATTGTCCAAAACGATTAAATGAAGGATGCTGCTGATAGATATAATAATTTCCTCCGGCAAAAATTCCTGCATCCGGTGTCAGACTGATGCGTTGTATATCGATCCCTGAAGAACCATCCGGCAACTGGTCTTGATTGATTATGGAATGAATTTCATTGGTATTTTTATTGAAGGATAATAAACCGTCATTTCGTGAAGCGAGATATAGTGTACTGTCATTAATACTTTTTATATCCAGCACCACATAGTGTGAATTGTTGTCCGCTAATGCCTCAGGATAGGAATAAGTCTCAAACTGATGTGTGCGCTTATCGAAGCTTGTCATCCCGACATACCAGGTGCCTAACCAGATTTTATCAGTCCGATCAGTTTCAATACAAAGGAGAGCATTTGATCTGTGAATATCGATTGGGTTCTTATTAATAAAATGCTGAAATGTTTTTTGCTTCCTGTTAAAAGAATAAAGACCGTCAAAACAGGAAAGCCAGAAAATATCCGGATCAGATTTATCTACCGCTATGCCGGATACATAATTGGAGTTTCGATCTGACCCATCTGATGGCCGTGAAGGATCCGGAATGAAAAATTCGAAGCTATCCCGCTCAGGAAGATAACGGGCAAGACCGCGACCTGCAGTAGTGATCCACAGATCTCCTTTATCATCTTTCAGCAATCTATTGATACCATATCCATTTGTTTTATCCTGTGAAAGACGGGAGTAACGCCGGATATGACCTGTGTGCAGATCATATTTCGTCAGTCCCTGGAAAAGACCGGCAATCCATAGATGGCCTTCATCATCTTCCACTATATCATTGATGATGTTGTCTGAGAGTGAATTGGCATCCGTATAATCAGAAAAGAAAATCTTATAGCGCTTACCATCAAATCTCACCAGGCCTGTACTACTACCCGTCCATAGGTAACCATCGCTGCTTTGAAAGACAGTATAATAAAGTGAAACCGGAAGTCCATTATTATGACCATATGCTAAAAAATCCCCAATGCGGTGCTGGCATATTCCGTATCCGGAGACGAACAGGAAAATTAGTATGATGAAAAATTTATTCAATACGCAGTTGTAGCCTACAATTTACCTTTAAACTGTGACAACAACTGACCCTTCATCATGAATACAACGAATGTAATTTTTCAACAGCTCAAAAAAACATTCTCTCCATTAAAAAGACCGGACAGCTCTCACATAATAACTCGAACTTTTGGATTGATTCGCTACTGTTCCTGCTCCCGCACTTAAATCCTGTGTCCATGCATTGCCTGCACTAAATTCACTTGAAGACCAATAAAAGCCACCCGATAAATTTCCGATAGCTGCCTGATTCAGGTAAAGCTTGTTCAACTCATCCTTACTCGGTAAATACCAATCACTATAACCCTCCGTCACATAATTGCTGCAGTCTCTGGCAGCTATTAAGGTGGTCACGCAACCGGTGATAATATCAATAGTATTCTGATTGCCCGTTCCGATCGCAGTACCTGCTGCACCCGGAATATTTGTTCCGGAACACCCCCATGGCGCACCAGAGCCCGGAGCCTGATCCTCAGAAGCTACGATCAAACCATGTACTTCTCCTGCCATGTAACCCGGATCTCCCGGTTGTAAAATATAAGCAATGATACCTCCTGCATCATACATACCAACCACCGGAGTTCCGACACCAGGACTTCCTGTCAAATTTGACCAATACGCCCCATTGTAGATTTGCATCTGTCCATATGCGCCACAATTACTACACCAAATCATAAGGCCTGGTACAGGAGAAGAAATAGCATTTCTGTTGGCAAAAGTCATTCGTGGAGGTAAAAATCCTCTTGTGGTAGAGTTAATATCCAACGCAGCAGAAGATAAAGGAATGGTTGTACCAATACCTACATTTCCACCTGATGGCTGCAAACTTATTGGATCAGCGGTAGCACCATTGTATCCAGCCTGCATCCATGCAGCGTATGGCGTACTACCCATCTTCCCCATATCAATTCCTTCGATGCCACTGACACCAATCCTTAAGACGCCATTTGATGTTGGACCTGGAATAGCCGGGACTGCGGTATTGCCAACGATATTCAATCTGGTGACAGGTATGTTTGTTCCAATCCCCACATTTCCATCTTTACGCACGACCATCGCATTGTGCCGTTCACCCACAGCTACACCATCTCCATTGCCGACAATAAATAAAGGTGTAGTGGGATTCACTGCTGTTTCAGTTGCAGTCATGAGTGAATCATTGTACATACCAACAACAAAAGAAGAGAACCCTTTAGCAATATTTATTGTACCTGCTGCAGTCGACTGGCTGCTCCTGGCAAGATTTAAATAACCCATGGCTGTTGAATTTAATCCTCCGGCTAAAGTAAATTCTCCCATAGCTATTGAATTGATTCCTGTTGCTTTCGTGCTCTTTCCCATTGCTGTTGAGTAATTCCCATTTGCAATACTTGAACCTCCCGTTGCAAGAGAATAATCTCCTTGAGCTGTAGAGCCTATTCCCAATGCTGTTGAAGACGAACCTCTTGCTGATGTATTGTAGCCCATCGCTACAGAATAATTACCAGTAAAGCTATTATCCCAACCTGCACTTGCTACTCCTCCTGCTCTGAATGCACCTTTAGCGGGATAGAACATCATGCGATTACCTGCACCCAAATCCGGGACTGTTGCAGACCCGCTGGAATTTCCCTGAACCAAAAATCCATCTGAAATATGTGTACCAACATCTACGTGTAAATAGGTTGAGGGTGCATCTGTGCCTATACCTACATGTCCATCTTTTCTTACCACCATTGCATTACTTCTGTCTGAAAGATTATCTCCGTTACCGATGATAAATAATGGTGTTGTTGGCTGCGGGTCAGTCTCATCCTCTGTAATAATGCGATCATTATACATTCCGATAACGGTTGAACCAAATCCTTTGGCCCTTGTGCCTACACCCATGGATGTAGAACCATGTGCCCTGGCTTGCGTATTGGATCCCATAGCAGTTGATCCAATCCCACTAGCCATGACATCAAGACCTAACGCAAAGCTGCCTACACCTACATTAGGGGAATCCCATGCAGTATCTGCTACCGTGCCCACTCTAAATGCACTAATCTCAGGTAACCACATCATGCGTGTTCCTTCACCACTAACCGGAAGCGGATATTCTGCAGGTAATTTTGAATAATAAAATGGAGCCGGGCTTTTCAATATCATGTTCCCATTCTTGTACACGACTAGTGCATTGTGACGAGCTGATTCAGATGTTCCATTTCCAATCATGAAGAGAGGATCTGCATTGATCCATGTAGTATTATTTGAAATGGTAATACTGTCATTCCATCTTCCTAAAGCAACACTGGCATAACTTTTCGCGTACGTTTTAAATCCAAGGGATGAGCTTATATCTCCTGTAGCTTTTGTAAACCATCCCAGGGAAGTTGAAGTAAGTCCACTCGCTTTCGACCCTGTGCCCATCGCGAAAGCATACGAAGCATTTGCTGTTGTATTGAGACCGCTTGCAAAACTCCAGTTGCCGATATTACCCGCATCCCAATGACCGGAGTCTGTGGTTCCAACACGAAATGCACTTTTCTGCGGTATCCACATCAGGCGTGTTCCGGGACCGCTTACGGGAGGAGCTATCAGACCAGCATCCGACAGCACCGTTGTAGCATTTGCACTCCATAGTCCTCCGATGTTAGAATTTTTTATTTCTGTACCTAATGCACCGTTTAGTGTCCAGTAGCTCGCACCGGTAGTTAAGCTCTGCCAACCACTGGCTAATCCATTTCCGTTGTGAATCCAGACCAGGTTTGATGTTGTATCATACACCATCAATCCTTTGGCTGTATTTGTATTCAGAACATTCCTGCTAGAGGCATCACCTCTGGGAATGAGCAAACCTTTGTTTACACCACGCACATCCAGGGCTGCATTAGGATGAGGTGTAAGCGTACCGATTCCGACACCTTGTGCAAGTATCCTGACTGAACCGAACAAAATCATGAGAAGTAAACAGATCCCTTTTTTCATAGCCATATCTTAAATGAAATACGGCTCAAAATTGGGGAACCTGTAAAGTCCCTGCAATTACACAATCGGGTAATAGGTCAAAATAAAAGTGAGTCTAGAATAGAGCACATGATCTCTGATTTACTTCCATCTGTCACAGTCTCCCAACGGTTTCTTTTTGAAAACAGATCTTTTGATCAGGTGCTTTGTCCGCCGTCTCATGATAAGTTTGCCGGCGTAAATTCTAAACTCACAGCTTTTGAGGGATCTTACGAATTAGAATTATTAAACTGGGGTTTGTGTGTTGTTCAATTGAATAAATTATTTTATTTGCCACCACTCACTTCCATCGCTCATGATCCACAATGCCTGGCTGCTGCCAAGAGTTGTCTGTGTATTCGTCACTAAATCACGGTATGTAGATATTGTTCTGGTTGTACCAGTCTGGTTAATGATGACATAAATTCTATTAGGGCAAGAACTCGCTAATGGCAGCGTAATAGTACCTGTACCTGAATTGTAACGCCATACCATTCCTGTTCCATCAGGATTTGTTGTTCCGGCTACTAATGGTGTTTTGAATTTAACTGCTACGGAACCATTTACTTCAAAAGTTGAATTTGGTGTTGATATTCCTACACCTAATTCTTTTCCTACAGTAAGGCTGTCATTGATGGTGACTTCATTCGTTGAGAAATCACCGTGGATTAATGGCGATGATGTATTCGAATTATCAATGTACATTTTGTTACTGCCGGATTCATTCATTCCGGATTTGTATCCAAGGAATATATTCCCTGAACCTGAATTATTCATTCCCGATTCTGTACCGATGTAAACATTTTGCGATCCACCGGTATTTTCTCCTCCGGCAGCCATTCCCATCGCTACATTGGAGGCACCGGTTGCTCCTGCCAGTGCGCTCCAGCCGATTGCTGTGTTTCCGTTGCCGGTGACATTTGTACTTAATGAGTTGTGTCCTAAAGCTGTATTGTATGTGGCGGAAGTGATGTTTTGCAAAGACCATTTTCCGAATCCTGTATTTTCATAACCTGATAGAAGATCCTCTCCCGCATACGAGCCGATAATTGTATTATCAATGGCTGTTGTCGCAGAGCTGCCTACCCCGCTCCCGAGAAATATGTTTACGTTGATGGTATCCTCAAAAAAAAGATATGGCTTCACCCAGGAACCTTTGCCATTTGCGTCACTTTGTAGTGCGCGCTTGTTGGCTGCACCATTTGTCATTTTGAAATATTTGGCTTGAAGGCTATCATTGATGGTGATCTTGTTTTGACTGAAATCTCCATAGATCAGCGGATTTGAAGTATTGGAATTATCGATGTATAACTTATTATTTCCGGATTCATTTTGCCCTGAATTATATCCAAAGAAAATATTTCCTGAACCGGTGTTATGTTCACCTGATCTTGCCCCAAGAAACAGATTGTTTGATCCGGCTAAATTGTCAGCGCCGGTTTCATCTCCCAAACAGATATTATACTGTCCATTATTTTTTTTCAACGCATAAAATCCGATGCCAATATTATTTGTTCCGGTGGTACCTTCGTTCAATGCAGCATAACCTAAACCGATGTTGTTTTCGCCAGTTAGATTGTTAAATAATGCAGCGCTACCCATTGCCGTATTTTTATGCCCTGTTGTATTCAGTTTCAATGCGCTGGAACCCACTGATGTATTTTGTCCACCTGTGGTGTTGGTCGACCCTGCCTGATCGCCTAAAAACGTACTGCCATTAGAACTTCCAGCTACATCATTTAGTCCGGCATCTCTTCCCAGGAATGTTCCAAAACCTGTGTTTTCAAAATAAATACGGCCGGCATCTATTCGGAGATTGCCATTGACCTGAAGTTTTTCATTTGGTTCCGTAGTGCCAATGCCTACATTACTTGAATTGTTATTATAAATATTATTCCCATTCGCTGTCCAGTCATCTGTAAATATTGAACTCTGATCGACCCATGTACCATATCCGGCAGCATTACTTTGCAATAATTTGTTTACGCCTGCACCATTTGTCATTTTGAAATATTTGGTCTGCAGGCTATCATTGATGATGATCTTGTTTTGACTGAAATCACCATAGATGAGCGGCGTTGCCGTACCTCCGTTATCGATATAGAGCTTACCACCGCCTGTTTCTGCGATACCGGCCTGATGTCCAATAAACACATTTCCGTCGCCAGCCGCATTAACGCCGGCCTCCTGGCCAATAGCGATATTCTCCTTACCGGTCGCAAAAACCTGAGCTCTATGACCAATGGCTACGTTGGACCCATCGTTAGTACAGCTTCCAAGTGCATCATTCCCGATTGCTATATTGTTATTTCCGGATGTTAGCGAATCTGAAGAAAAATTGCCTATGGAAATATTATAATTTCCGGCTGTATTCTGACGTAAGACATTTTGACCTAATCCGAGATTATTACTCCCTCCGGTTAAATTTTCCATGCTGAAATTTCCAATGCCAATATTATATCCGCCGAACAGGCCTAAATTTCCCAGGACACTCTGCCCAATTGCAATATTATATTGGGATGCATATGCCCCATCCAATGCAAATGCCCCAATCGCAATATTATCAACTCCTGATGTATTGTTTTTTCCGGCATGATGACCGATGAATACACTATTATTATTACTGAGATCATCTGCTAAGCCTGCATTTTCACCGATAAACACGGATTGACCTGAATTGGTAAAGGGAATTCTACCACCATCAACACGAATACTCCCAACGACATGCAATTTATCCAATGGTAGATTTGTCCCAATACCCACATTTTGACTATTTGAATTATAGATATGATTCCCGTTCGCTGTCCAGTCATCTGTAAACAGGGTATTCTGATCTACCCAGGCTCCATGTCCGGCAGCATTACTTTGCAATAATTTGTTTGCACCTGCTCCGTTTGTCATTTGGAAATATTTGCTTGTGAGGCTGTCATTGATGGTGAGATGATTTGTACTGAAATCGCCATAGATCAGCGGAGTCGTTGTAAATGAATTGTCGATATACAATTTACTGCTACCGGTTTCATTGCGGCCTGCCTCGTTTCCGAGGAAAACAGATCCTCCACCAACGGCACTTAAACCTGCCTCAAATCCTATCGCTGTATTGTCATTGCCTGTCGTAGCGCGCAGCGCACTATAGCCTAAGGCTGTATTAAATGAATTTGTGCTACCCGAACCCAAAGCTTCATAACCAATGGCGGTATTGGAATGTCCTGTTGTATTGTTATCCAGGGTAAAAGTTCCTATGGCGACGTTTGTAGTTCCAGTAGTGTTCGACGTCAGGGTATTCCTACCGATCGCGATATTATTGCTGGAGGTGATGCTATTAGCAACTGCTCCCGCACCGATGGCTATATTATTCGAACCACTCACATTGCTTTGTCCTGAACCTTGTCCAATAAATACATTTTGATTGGCAGTCAAATCATCCATCTTACCAGCATTTTCGCCGATGAAAATCGACTGGCCTGTGTTGATAAAAACGAGGCGCCCACTTTCAATTGCACTTTCACCATATACATGTAAAGGGTAAAGCGGAGTCGAAGTGCCGATACCTATTTTTCCATTCTTAAGAACGGTCATAGCATTGTAACGGTGATTCTGATCATACCCGGCACCAATCGTGAACGCACGGTCCAGTCCATTGAAGTTTAATGGATCAATAGGTGTGTAAAGAGTAGCATATGAACCAAAAACAGATTCATATGCAGAGGGAGCTCTGTTACTCAAACCTGTGACAAACGAATATTGACCAGATGCCACGTTTTCAAATCCCCCGATTGCGGTTGATAAACCACCTGATGCAATATTCCGGTTACCGACTGCAAATGAAACGAGTCCGCTGGCCTTTGTATTAATGCCAGCTGCAAATGAGTATTGACCAATGCTGTCCGGATCCCATCGCTGATTATAGAATCCGTTGCCTTCTCCATTGATCCCTCCAACCCGGAATGCTCCGAGATAAGGAATCCACATAAGCCTGGTTCCGATTCCTGAATCCTGGACAATGCCAGAGCCAAAAGTTCCGGTAGCAAGTAAGCCATCATTGCTGACGATGTGTAATCCGGCTTTTGGTTCTAGTGTGTTGACCCCTACATTCTGGGCTTTGGCTATAAAAGATGAAAAACTAAAAAGGAAAATGGAAAGGATCGAAAAGATCCGGCCTGGCATAGCAAGCAACTGATTGGGTACCGGGAGATGTGACATAACGTTGGGTTTTTTGTTGTTGAACCAAAGATTATTTCACATCATGTGGAATCCAAATTTCGAAGGGTTACAAATGGGTTACAGAGAAAATAAGTTTATAAGTAATTGAATATCAATTAGGAATTTATTCGGTAGTGGGAACGAGGAAGGCGTTTATAGCCTGCATGAAGCCTGTTCCTGGTGTAACCTTCAACCACCTCAGAATCAACCATTTCGTATTTTCCTTAAATACAATTATGTTTTCCTAAAACATCACGATGTTTTCCTAAAACATCATCGGTAATAACCTATCCCAGGATTACCCCACACTACGAACTGCCTTCAAATTTCCACCCCACATTTTCCGCTCTATTTCTAAATTCCTCATTTTCTTCAGCTTTCTGCTTTCAATATTCTCTATTCCCGATTCCCTTCTTCATTGCAAATTCACAATTCCTTTCAAATTCCATATTCCCATTTCATAATTCCAATTTAAATATTCTTTATTCCCGATTGTCCTCCTCATTGCAAATTCACAATTCCTTCTAAATTCAACATTCTGCATTCAAAATTCAAAATTCTCCTTTCTAAATCTTCCTCATAAAATCATATATATCAGCTTCCTGATCAAGCGATAGCTTCTTCCTCAACCGGTTCTTCCCCATTTTAACTGAAGTAGCTTCTACATTTTTCAGAATTGAAATATCCTTGCTGGAAAGATTGATCCGGATGAATCCACAAAGTTCAGATTCAGCTTTCGTGAGATCCGGAAACCGTTGCTTTAATTTTTCATAAAATTCTGCATTCACAGATTCAATGTTAGCCTGGATCCCAATGGACCGTTCACTGATCTGGTTCTGACCCTGCAGGTCGACGAGCAATGACCTGATATGCTGCTCTATATCTTTTTTCTGCTGTGAAATATCCATCAACCGGACGATCATTTTATGATTTGAATCGTACACCTGGGTGTTGTGCAGCACAATATTCGTCAGGTCGCGTTTCTTCAGTTCAAGCTCCTGCTGGACCAGCCGTGATTCCATTTCTCTATTCTTCAGTTCTGTCGCTGTTATTTTTTGCCTGATTTCAAAATCCTGCCTGCGTTTGCGGATATAAAGAATCAGCAGGCTGATAATAAACAAACCAGAAAGTATTGAAATAATAATAACCAGCCTGGCGCTTTTTAATTTCAATTCCCTTTGTTCCGCATTCAGCAAATGCGCATTCATTTCATTCTTAAAGCTGGTTTCCTGCACACGTAATAAAGTTGTGGTCAGCAGATCCAGCTCATCTGCATATTTTTTCTCCTGCAATTTGTGCAACGAAATATACCGGTCATGATAAAAATCCTGCTTTATCCTTTCTCCATGCTTTGAATACCAATTATAAGCAAACTGATAGTATTTCAATTCTTCTTCCGTTCTTATTTCTACATTATAACGTACTGCAAAAGCCGTTAAGCTATCCATGATCTTATCCATTCCAGGCATCCCAAGATGTTCCATTGCTCCAAGCAACCGAATCTTATTGCTGAAATATCTCCATGCTTGCTGCCTTGTATGATAAACACTGTCATTGTACAAAAATGTTTTTAGTGGGTTTTTATATTCTCCATCATGCATATCCAATTGTGCAAGGTTATCCATGATGGCACAATACAAATTGATCTGGTCCTTCGGATCAGCAAGTGTAGATTTTGCTTTTTCAAAATAAACACGGGCACTGTCAAATTTTTCAATACCCTGGTAATAGACACCCAGGTTATTATAGCTTGATGATGTAGCAGGCTGGCTAACAAGAATGGCTTCATTCATCGCTTTACGGAAATACCAGGTTGCACTGTCACGCTCCATCAACAATCTATGCACTCCTGCCCGGTTAGTATACATATTGAAAATATCTGCATGGGGCAGGAATTTTACAAGGGATATTATGGCAGTTGCTTTTTTATAAAAGCCGAGCGAATACCTTGGATTAATCGTGCGAATTAAATCACCTGCAAAACCATTGAGATAAAATGTGACAGAATCAGGATATGGAAGCTGATTTTCAAGTATCAATGCGATCTGGATTTTTCGCAGGGCTTCTACAGTATTTTTATTGCCATGATCCTTTTGCGAAAGTTCAATAAGCTCAAGGATGCTTTCATCTATGTTTTGTGTCGCCGATAGATATTTTTGAAATAAATCACGATTGAGCAAATCAGAGGTATCATGCGTAAGTAACGTGTAAGGTTCCTGGGAATATAGCAGGAAACTCATCACCATAATGCATACAAAGCAGCTAATCCTGGATACCATGCGGGTATAATAATAATACAAACTCAGAATTCAATAAAACGAAATTGTAATGCCAAATTTCGGGCTAACGTTTGGCATAAGAAAAATGAAGCGCCCCCAGGGAAGCATAAAAGCCAATGCTGATAAAGGCAAGTCGCATATAGTCGGCCGTCATCCAGGTAGATACATATTTCTGTACCCGCTGGGTATCCAGGTTTCCGGCCTGGTCATTAAATAAATACTGATGGATAGGTGTAAAGTAATGAAGGGTGACAACATCAATAAGGATATCCATAAAAAGACAAATGGCAAGAAAAACCAGGATCGGATTTCCTTTCCTTATAAAAGCAATAAAACATAAAACGGATAGACCGGTTGAGAACGGCATGATCACCTTATAAAAATCTATCGGGTTTGTCTTATGAAAAAAATTATTAAACAACGTGATCTCTTCTATGCTGCCTGAGCTCCAGTTAGGGATGATGATGAATAAATCAAATAAATGTCCCGCGAAGTAAGCCGCGAAAACCAGGGCATTGCACCAAAGCAGAAATTGAAACTTCATTGTCGGAAGTTCATGTTCAAGGGATAAGTAAGATTCATTCCGCATAAAAAGGAAATCATCTGGAATTAAGAATCAAAAAGCATTCCAATTTGATTTACGAGTTATAAATGACGATTTACGATTTTAATAATCGGTCTTACTTTCTTACTCTCTTTCTTACTCTCTCATTTACTGCCTGCTTTGTTGATATCCCTGCTTTCCAGGATTTGCGTTGGAAATCCTTTGCTGCAAACATTTATCATAGCCCTGCCAAGGATAATTGTATCGGTCACATATTTCGGCATTCGATTGAGTAAAAAACCAATTGGCTTAGTCACCGTGTAAAATATATTATACCATCCGGTTCGTGACCGGATACCTCTTTTTGGAATGATAAGACCGGGCCTGAACATATAAGCTTTCTTAAAGCCAAGTTTCAATAAATCATTTTCAGTTCGTCCTTTAACCCTGGCCCACATTTGCCCTCCTTTTTCTGTACTGTCCGTACCTGCTCCTGAAACAAAGCAAAACGTAAGATCAGGATTTACAGACAGGATTTCTTTAGCAAAAACGATGGTGAGATCATGCATGACATGTGTATATGTCTCTTCACTTGCGCCTACCGATGTAATGCCCATGCAATAGAAACATGCATTGTATCCTTTGAGCTGCCATTTAGATTCAGGATCTATTAAGTTTTTAACCAGGATTTCTTTCATCTTCGGATGCTTAATATCAATCTCGCTTCGATTGACCACTACAACCGATTCGACCTCGGGACTATCGAGGCATTCAAGGAGCGCACCCCGACCTACCATGCCTGTTGATCCTGTGATGATCACTTTTAGTTTTTCCATACGCTGTTAAAAATAGTGAATAGTGAGTAGTGAATAGTAAGCAGAGAATAGTGAACTAAAAGAAGTTAGCTGCCATTAATTTTCAGCTCAAAATTGAGATTATTTTTATTCCTTTTATAATATTTTACTAGTTTACGCTTAAGATCATCATTCTGGTACATTTCAGTATAACATTCATTTCTAACTGCGTTTAATAAAATTTCAAATGTTGTGAACTTTCTTTTATTCATTTCCAATGAATGTTTTAAGTAATCGTCAAAATTACGTTCAAACAGAGGTGGACTATCCTTTAACAAGTAATAAAATATCCCTTCAAAAGTAAAGGCTTCCAATAAAGTTAAGTCGGAACTTGATCCGATTTCATTTTGCCCATGTATTCCCACACAAATATGACTTATTAATGTTGTATCCTTTTCATTCACCTTGTCAACGTAAAAATATCTTGAAGCAACCATCATCATTTCATCTATTGAAAATAAAACTTCCTTTTGTTCCCAGGTTGTCAATGACCTTGGAGTTAAATTTTTAAAATAATTAACTATGTTTTTATTGTCGGAAAGTGATCGACAGAATTCATCATTTAGTTTCATTGTATCCGGAAAGATTGCAGCTATTCGATCAAGGTCCGCTATTTTATTCAACAATAAATAATTAAACCTGTTGTCATGCTTCTTCAGAAACGAGGAAAACTTATCATCTCCGTCTAAATTTATTTCAGGACTATATAATTGAATTGTTTTTCCTTTACTTTCAGTTTCAGAGACATCCAAATAGAAGTACTTACAGTAGTTTAATTCCTGCGCCCTTAGAATTCCCAAATGAAAGCATATGACAATTATCAAAATGTTTTTCATTGCACTATTGTTTCTCATTACAAATTGCAGCTAAATGACGGCTTAGTGGTCAAGGTCTTTTTTTACAACTTAAGAAACTCAAGGTAACTTAAGAAAGTAATTTAGAAATATTTTGTCTCACGCTTCACGTTTCACGTCTCACGTCTCACGAAAAAGTGTACCCTTCACTCACTACTGACTACTCACTACTGACTACTCACTACTGTTGCTTGACCCTACCCCTCTCTTCCTCTGCTCCCGACTTATGCTCACCAATAGATTTCACTTTTTGATTTCCGAAATTCTGTGTAAAGCTGATCTTGAAAGTAGGCTGACTAAAACGAAGGCTCGCTTTGAAGAATTGATTTAATTCAGGCAAATCGGATTCACCGGTGAATTTCTGAGAATTTAAAAGATCATCATACCCCATTCTCAGCGTTCCACCACTCTCACCAAATTTCTTTTGCAAACCCACATTGATTGCCCCATAAGCCTTAATGGCAACCACACCAAAGAGTCCGCCACTACCATAATATCCTGTAGCCTCAAAAGTGAAGTCGGCAGGGAGCGTAATCGTTTGTGATGAAAAGAAACCGAAACCCGCAAAATCAAATGAGGTCAATTTACCATTGAAATACTTGCGCGTGGTTTGTGTCCCCCCGATAATATTGTAGGACATGTTCCACCACTTCACCGGAGTCACCGGAAGCGTAAGGGTGAAATTCACTGTCTTAGTATCTTTTAAATTTTCTGCGAATAAAAGTTGCTTATTGGTGCCTTCAATAACACTGCTTTGAAATTGTGCTATCGAGCTGTCTTCCACACTATATTCCACAGAAAACAAAATCGATTTATGACGTATCCCGATTTTAAAATTATCAGATGTAGCAGGCTGCAAAGCCGGATTACCGGAAAAAAAAGTTGATGGGTCAAGGAAGATGATGAACGGCGCCATATCATCGAATGTAGGCCGCGTGATCCGCTTACTATAAGCCAGGTTCACTGAATTATTCTCATTAAAATCTTTTGAAAGAAATACACTCGGAAACCATTCTCCGAATTGCCTGTCAACGATATCAGGTTGTTCTGCAGAACCTAAATTAGAATTCGTGTGCTCATACCGTAGACCAGCTTTCAGATTTATCCCGGCAAATACCGGAGTTTCAATAGATGCATAGCCTGCAAGGATATCTTCATTCAGATCGTATTTGGCTGTAAGCATAGGATCCTCATTCCAATCCTGTCCGGTCAAATAATCAACACCTACGTCATTGGTAAAATGCGAGACTGTCCCTTTGATACCGGTTTCAAGCTTCATCTTTTTACCAATGCCCGAATTGTAATCAATCTTGCCAACCTTTATGTTGATCGGTGTCAATTTATGCGCTCGTGTGTGATCTGTAAAAAGGAAGTTACCTTCTCCATCTGAATAAATATTCTCATACTCAGTCGGATTATTATCCTTGTAAGAAAGAATGTTGGCATCGAATGTTAATTGTCGTCCTTCTGCGAATGTGTGCTGGATATTGAGGTTAGCACCGATGTGTTTCCATTGATTTAATTCCTGGTTATTGATCACGATGGAAGTATCAAGATGACCATTGCGTGAAATGAAGGATGTATTTCTTGCATCCATTTCCCATTTCGTATCATACCCATCCACCAGTATTCCTACGATCGTCTTTTTATCCAGCTGGTAGTCGAGACCTAATCGTGCATTATGATTATTGGTGCCGGGATCTCGCACACTCCTTGTGTCAGTTTCAAGAATATCTCCGTTCAATCCTATTCTCCTGTAAAACTCAAATATCTGTTCGGCAGCATCTCTTGTATAACTATAATCACCATACAGATTTATTTTACCCTGGCGATAATTAAAATTGAGATTACCATTGATCTGTTCTCCTTTACCATACCCCAGGCTAAGACCAACAGAACCATTCAAACCATCATCAAGACTTTTCTTCAGGACGATGTTGATATATCCGGCATTACCTTCTGCATCGAATCCGGCTGGCGGCGTAGTGATGACCTCTATTCGTTCTATATTGTCTGAGCTCATTCCTGCCAGCAACCTGACTACTGCATCGGCAGGCATGTAATTGATCCGGCCATTGATCATGACGACAACACCGTTTTTTCCGCTTATCGAAAGTGTATTACTTTGGTGATTGACTACTACACCAGGAGTTCGTTCCAGGACTTCAAGTGCGTTTGTCCCCGACGAAGTGATGCTATTGGCAACATTGATTACAAGACGATCTATCTTTTGTTCGAAAAGAGGTTTTTTAGCTACTACTTCCACTGCATTCATCAACACAGCATCTTCATGGATGACTATTCCTCCAAAATCTTTTGAAGGTGAATTTTCAGTTAATGTAAATGGATCACTGAAATAATCTACCATTCCAATCATGGATATCCGAAGCATATACGAGCCGGGCACTACATTGTTGATTTCGAAGTGACCATTATCACCTGCTACGGCGCCTCTGAAAAGTGAGCTATCGGCGGCTGTTAGTAACAGCACATTTGCAAAAGAAACAGGCTGTCCCTTTTCATCTTTTATGATTCCGTGCAGGTTGGATTGGGCCGATAGAAAATTAAAGTGTAGACCCAACAATACAACAAGAAAACTGGTTGTTTTCGTAAAATTCGAGAGGAGGCTTTTCATCCGGCGAAATTATAATTAATTACGGTAGTGATGCTTAAAAAACCACCAATGGATAGCATACGTATATGAGAGACGGAAATTTTCCGATTTACGTTTCCTGGAATTCAAAACTCCTTAATAATCTTCTCTCTGCTATTTCAATACAGTTGAACCAATCTTGGGTTCAATTGGCAGAAATTTCAATAAATCTTCACCTGAAACTACTTTAATACCGTCTTCGGTGCTGATGACCATAGATTGAAAATTTCTATACTTATATAAAATCATTTTTTCCATAGCTAATTTCATTCCGGCTATCCATTTGATAACAATTTCATCTTTTATTTCTGTTTCCATTATTGTTCCTTAAATTTTTGAAAAAGTTCATGATTATAGATTGTCAATTGTCCATCAATGAATTGAGATATTATCTCAAATTCAGTATTTGAATTATCGATTAAAAGCCAAACATTAACTAATTCCTGATAAGCATTTTTAAAATTGCTTATTCCTCTTCCATATCTCCTTTTGATGGTTTCCTCAGGGATTTGATGACCACCTTCAATTACTCTTTGTGCTACTCTTTCAAGTGCAAGTTGCACACTATTCAGCCAAAAGAAAAAAATGAATATTCTGTAATTAGATTGTTTGGCCTTCATAATGATTTCAACTGTATTCTTTGATGATAGAGTTGTTTCAAACCCAAATTCTACCCCTTCATCTAATAGATGGTGAATTCGTTCTAACATAATTTTACCCGAAGTGATCGCCACACTCTCTGTATTGAATGGAGAAATACCTTTTGCAATTTCGTCGGCATTGATAAATTCCTTACAACCAAGTAGTTCAGGCAAGACGACAAATGAAGCGGTAGTCTTTCCAGCCCCATTGCATCCGGCAATAATATAAAGATTTGGTTGAATAGACATTCATACAAAAGTAATGGAATACATTGGAAGATTCACATTTGCTTATCTATACAATTAATATGATCAAACTTGATTGGAATCTAACCTAGTACTTCACAATTTTAAAACAAATATTTGAAGCATCCTGATTTGAAATTTGAATAAAATAAACTCCATCTGGAATTCCAGGTGTGATATCTAGATTGTATGTAAAATTTGATTTTTGTTCCAGTGTTGTTTTATAAATTGTCGTTCCGGTAATGTCTATAATGGAAATTTTTAATCCATCCGGATCCCCCTGATATTTTTCAAAATCCAGGGTTACATGGTCATTTACTATAGTCGGGTAAATGATAATTCCCTTAAATGCTGAATTTTGCAAATTTGCATCTACTCCACTTATCAGATCCAATTCCTCCACGGGAAATGTCATCAACCCGCGACTAAACGTTGCTGCTACAATCGTATTCGTCACCGGATTGAAATCAATATCATATACAGGCATGTATGGAAAATTCACTCCCAACCTATCCCATGCAACTCCTGTGTTGAAACTCACATACACTCCACCATCAGTTGCTGCAAATAATACTTCATCATTCCATCCGGGAAGGATAAACAAATCATTCACTCCTGCCATTGGTGCATTTACACCTAAAGAGATCCATGTCTTACCTGCATCATCACTCTGATAAATGTAAGGTGTATTGTCATTGTCCCTGTAACCTGAATACGTAGCGAACACACCCTCAGGATTTTTAGTTGAACAAGTTATAGCTGTTACATAAAATCCTGGTGTTCCCTCGGTGATATCCATCCAGTTGATCCCTCCATCGGGTGTAGTCCATACTTTTCCATCCTGCGTACCTGCATACAATCTCATATTATCCATGTCCGATTGTGCCAGAGCAGTGATCGCCGGATACCTGCTACCTAATATGTTAACACCTCTTGTGAGATCGGGACTGATGCTGATCCAGGTTCGCGATGAATCACGTATATCCAACCGGAATACATTTGCTGCTGCGCAATATAAAATTTTAGGATCATCAATGTCCAGGAGAAAAGGCATATCCCAATAGCGTGTTCCAAACAAACCTTCATCCAATGGTTCAAAATTGAATCCATCCTTTGTCAGGACAATACCACCATACTGTATCATGTAATATGCCCACGATGGTTCAGTTGGATCAAAGCGGGGTTGAAATCCATCACCACCATAGTAACGGGACCATTCGTTAAGAATTCCTGCATTACCACCGGAAGTCCCATTATCCTGAGCACCTCCAAAATATTGATCAGGCAAATGAGGATTAAAAGCAGTCCTGTAAAACTGCGTGGAAGGAATATTTTCAATATCCATCCATGGCAGCGATTGATCGACAGGAGATCGATATGCACCTCCATCTGTACCGAGAATTATTTTACCTGCTGCAAATACAAGATCATGCTTGTCAGCATGCACTTCATATGTCCACCATTCAGGCGCCGCAAGAAACCAGCTCACACCGCCATCGAGTGTACGATAAAGATCTACACCCAACAGGAAAATATCATCCGGATTTTCCGGATTCACTTTCAATGCTTCAAAATACCATCCAAAGCTTCCAAATAAATCACATGGTAAGCCACCTAATGGATCAGCCGGAACTACTTCCCAGCTCGTGCCACCATCATGTGATTTAAATATCCCGGTTAATGATTCAGTATAGCCGGCACACTCACTGTTCTGTACAAATCCCATGTAGCTGATAAATAATGTACCATCACTACTGATATCAATACTCGTTCTTGAATGTATATTTCCCGGCAATATATCTGTTATATTTTCCCACGTGGCGCCATAGTCCTTGCTCCTGTACATGGATGTACCCGGACCGACGGTAGTGGCCATTTTGTTCGATCTTAAGCGAGTCCATCCGGATGCGTATACATATCCCGGCCGAACTGGATCAGTCACAAGATCAATCACTCCGGTGCTATCATCTATTGTCAGTGTTTTATTCCAGATAACTCCACCATCAACTGATCTGAAAAGCCCTCTTTCATTTCCTTTCCGAGAAGGATATCCCATGCTGCCTGCATAAATGATATTTTCATCGATTGGATCAATTGCCACTTTCGATAAAATCCCGGTTCCCTCCAAACCTGAATACGACCAATGAACACCTGCATCATCTGAACGATAAATACCTGATCCCAAAAATGGATATCCGGAAATATTGACATCACCTGTTGTAGCAAAAACTCGATCCGGATCATGCGGATCAAATGCGATGTGACTGACCGCAAGAGAAACCTGGTCGTCAAACACAGGCTCCCAATCGATGCCTCCATTTTCTGTTCTATACATTCCACCTTGTGAATAACCCATTAGCATGATATCAGGGTTGAGAGGATGTATTGCAATTGCATTGATACGACCACCAATATTTCCAGGACCTTCAATTTTCCACGGATAATCTAATCCGCGATGTGAACGGCTGGCTGACTTGTCAGACGCAATGACCTCTTTAAGTTTTGAATGAAACAATTCTGGTGATGCATCGAAGTCAGGATAATTACGATCGAGAAAGAATAATTCATTAGGAAATAAATGACTGGCATCTTTTTTAGATTCTCCTTCTTCAGACTCTTTTTCAGCTTGAAGATCACCTGCATAATGTTCATTCGCTGGAAGCAATTGCATGGCTATCAAAACCATTCCGGCAAAAATGGTAAAGAACAAAATGGCAGATCTGATCTTCATACTTGTCAAAAATACACAAATGGATGAGAGCAGATGAAACATACCTCTGTTATTACAGCTTAATTGACAGGTATTTGACTGTTAATAGATAAATTCCTTTTCGATGCAGAATGAAAGGACGCTGTATACTGGACTCGAGATGTCTTATTGTCAACGCAATGTATGGTTCGGCTTAGTATTCACGGAGCCTGTGCTGCTTTTTTGCAGTATCGTTGTATCAGCAAATTTCCGATTTGCGATCTGGAAAGCAAATAATGAATACAAATAATGAATGCAAATACATGCAAAACCGAGTTTTGCTGACACTCTACTTCGACACCTAACGCTCAACCATGTGCAGCTCAGTAACCAGGTAGATACAATCTACGCTTAACCGTAATCGTCTTTGTAAAATATTGGCTTACTGCCTATTGCTTATTTCCAATTGCAATGGTTCCCAATAATACTCTTTCCAACCTTCATTCAATCCTTCAAATGCAGATGCAGGAACACCAGTCTGAGTGAACGAAAGCTTTGTTCCTTTTACATTCGGTTGAAGCAGGAATGTACATTCAGAAAAATGATCATCAGGCCATCCTTCTTCTTTAAAATGCCATGCCTGCACGATTTTTTTTCCTGGATCTAATTCAATATTGTAGCCATGACAATAACCATCGAAGACTGTAAATTTTCCATTGGCCCGTTTACTCATTGTAGTTTTTGAACCGTGGATCTGTGACATGGCTTTTGCACTCAGGAGTATGTCATACAATTTATCGGGCGTTGTGGGAAAAGTTATGATTTGTTTGATGGTTTTGGTTTTCATTTAATATTTTCTAACCCGCAGTTTTTTATAATTAATAACAGAATATGAATTTTTGAATGCTTCAAAATTATTCTGAAATATTTTCAACACCAATTGCATTTTTGTATTAATATCCAGATTACCCAACCTAAGTAAGACAATACCGTGATTTGGTTTTTTAATTCGAAAGGCAAGTTCACCAAAGTCTTTGTCCTCAGTAATAAGAACAAAATTATTTTTGTACGAATGGGCTAGAACCTGATCATCATGCCATCCCGGATTCTCATCAGCTATCGAAAAAACGTAAAAACCACTATTCCTGAGAGCAATAATAATTCTATAATCAACACTTTCGTCTGCTAGAAAGATCTCCACTATACTTCCTTGGGATTTGAATAAATAATATCATTCCTTACTGAATCTGTGGCATACGCAAGTGCTGCCTGAATAGCAAGCTTATTTAATCTGTTGTAAGCTAAAAGCAAATCCTCCCAGGATTCGCCATAGGAAAGCTTTTCAAGAATAAGGTCAACGGGTATCCTGGTTCCCTTAAAAACAGGTTTCCCAAATAGTATTTCCGGGTTTGATTCTATATATTCTTTCCAATCAATCATAAGTTCAAATTTTTCTAATAGAGTCTACAAAAATAAATGAAATAAAATTCCATTTATCAAAAAACTTGCATGATGAATTTTGCTTTAATCACATTAAATATCAAAGTTAACTATGATTTTAATTCATTTGCCCTTGCCTATCGTCTATGGTCCATGGTCTTTCCTATCGCCAGACATTCACCTCCGGACTCAGTTTGATTCCAAATTTTTTCTCAACAGACTTTATGATCTCTCCTGCTAAATTCCAGATCTCGACACCACTTGCATTGCCAAGATTAACTAATACCAAGGCTTGTTTTTCATAAGATCCTGCATTCCCAATACTCTTTCCTTTCCACCCTGCCTGTTCAATCAACCAACCTGCTGCAATTTTCATTTCTCCCCCACCTGCAGCATAGCCTGGAATGTCCGGGAAATTATCCTTCAATTTTTGATATTGCAATAATGAAACAATTGGGTTTTTGAAAAAGCTTCCTGCATTACCAATCACTGCAGGATCAGGAAGCTTACTTTGACGAATCCTTATTACAGCATTACTCACATCGTGAATTGTAGGATTCAAAATGCCTTGTTGATCTAATACATCTTGTATGACTCCATAAGATGTATTGAGCTTATGATCTCTTGTCAAACGAAGTGAAACACCGGTGATGACATACATTCCCTTAGCCTCCTGTTTGAATATGCTGTCGCGATATCCAAATCGACATTCGTCTTTGAAAAATCGCTTCACTTCTCCCGTGCCGATTCGTATTGCTTCCAATGAGTGAAACACAGATTCTAATTCCACTCCATAGGCTCCAATATTCTGAATCGGCGATGCACCTACAGTACCAGGTATCAACGAAAGATTTTCTATACCACCAAGATTTCTATCCAATGCCCACAAAACGAATTGATGCCAGTTCTCCCCTGCCCCGATATGGATCAACGGATCTTCTTCATTCTCTTCATCAATCTCAATTCCTTTCAATTCAATCCTCAAAACATTTCTTTCAATATCACCGATTGGCAACACATTGCTTCCACCTCCTAGTATCAACGGATTCTCAAGAAACTGCGCAGCAAGCTTCAATTCTTCAATATCCTCAATACGATACAGGTGATCACACGATGCATCCACACCGAAGGTGACAAATGATTTGAGAGATGCGTTGTTTATTAATTCCAAAGTATTTCTTTCGTGAGACGTGAAACGTGAAACGTGAGTATTTTATAGTAAATCATTAAACATTTGATTCGGAAGTAAAAAAAATGGAACCACATAGACACATAGCTAACATAGAATGTCACATAGAAAAATAAAGACTTCCTTAGCCTTCGCCTCAGCCTTCGCCTATTTTATGCCTCAGCCTTCATATATCAAACTGTAATCTCGCCAAGGCACCATAAACTCCATCTTCTTTCGCAATTAACTGATCATGCGTCCCCTTTTCGATCACCTTTCCATCCTCCAAAACATAGATGCAATCAACATTTCTTATAGTCGCTAATCTATGAGCTATAATAATTGCTGTCCTTCCTTCAAGTAATCTTTCCAATGCTTCCTGAACCACTTTCTCAGACTCTGCATCAAGTGATGATGTAGCTTCATCAAGAATAAGAATATCCGGATTTCTCAACACAGCTCTTGCAATAGCAATACGCTGACGCTGTCCACCACTCAACTTAATACCACGTTCGCCAACAACCGTTTCAAATCCTTCTGGAAATGACTGTATAAATTCAAGACTATTCGAAGTCCTTGCTGCTTCCATCAATTCTTCTTCAGTAGCCTGCGGATGACCATAAAGAATATTCTCTTTGATAGTTCCTCCAAAAAGCAATACTTCCTGCGGTACCAGTGCATACACAGATCGATACGAAGAAAGATCCATCTGCTTGATATCCTTTCCGTCAAGCGTAATACTTCCTTTTTGCCATGGATAAAGACGCATCAGCAAGGAAGCAATCGTACTCTTTCCAGAACCACTTTGACCTACCAGAGCAATTTTCTGACCAGGCATGATATCCATGTCTATCCCTTTCAAAACAGCCATGTCAGGACGAGAAGGATATTCAAAATAAACATCATCGAAACGAATATGCCCGATGACTTTTGGCCTCACCACGTTAACAGGTACACCTACTTCTACCGGTTCATCCAATATTTCCCTGATCCGTTCAGTACCACCAAGTGCGGTTACAATCTCAGTATAGAAATTACCAAGACTTCCGATCGAACCACCAATGATAGCCGTGTAAGCAATAAATGTCACGAGCTCACCGGTTGTCATCGAATTATTTTGCACCATCGTTGCTCCATACCAGAGAATAAAAAAGATCGCTCCAAATAAAATAATGATGATAAAGCTTGCGAATATGGCCCGGTACTTCGCCAGTTGCAGCGATGTCTTCACCACATTACCCATTTCATTTTTATACCGGTTGTATTCGAATGTTTCATTCGTGAAGGCTTTGACCGTATTTATGTTTTGAAGCGTTTCTTCTACAACTGTATTTGTATTGGCCAATGATTTCTGCCTGCTTCTTGAAAGATTTCTCACATACCTGCCAAAAAACATCGCCCCGACAACGATCACCGGGAATGTTGCGAGCATGGTCAAACTTAATTTCGGTGTTGTCACCAAAAGAAAAATAACTCCGGTGACAAGGATCAACACTTGCCTGATAAGCTCTGCAAGCGTTGTAGAAAAAACCATCGAGAGCCGGTTGACATCTTCTGATATCCTGCTTGTAAGATCACCCACCCTGTTCTTTTCAAAAAAATAAACAGGCAACCCGATCAGCTTTTGATAAATGCTGCTTCGTACATCCGCCATTCCCTTTTCACTCACCACAGCAAACCAGATCACCCGTAGATAACTCATGATGCCCTGCAACACAAGTATGGCGATAAGGACAAGACCGATCTGGTTGAGATTAAGACCCAGCTTCCCTTTCCCTGCCGCCACATCCACCAGTTCCCCTGCTAAACGTGGAAAAGCCATAAATATGAGACTTCCCAGAAAAAGCAGGATCAACCCGCCGATAAAATGCCATCGATAAGGTCGTATAAACCTCAGCATCCCCTTTACTTCTTTCAATTGTTGCAGGGTTAGCTTCTTAGATTTCTCCTCCCCGTTAAGCGATTCCTGTCTTCTTCTTCCCATTGCCATATAAGGGCAAAGGTATAGAATGGAAACAGTTTAAGAATGTAACTGCTCTGTGATCAGAATTCTTTAGAATAAATACTTTTCATCATATTCAACACCATGCTCTTCAAGCAGTCCTCTATATTCTTCTTCAAATGAGATTGAACCATGATGTGCCTCCTGATTTTGAACATACCTCACCAAATTAGGAACTGCATCATAAGAATATGTGAATGCACCATATCCATCCTGCCATCCATTGAAATTTGGAATCAGTTCTTCCTGATTAATAAAACTATTACAACTGATCTTGATATCCTTTATCAAAGGAGCCAGGGCTATCATAGGATGAATGTGTGTCACAATATGAAGATGATCTTCCACTCCATTTACACTGTACAGATGGCAATTTTTATTTGCCAGCAATCCACTGATGTATTTGAAAATCCTTTCCCTTGGTTTTTTCATCATACATCTCTCCCGGTTCTTTGTGCTGTAGACAATTTGGTAAATGATTTGGGTGTGCGTACTCATGATCATAAAGTTTTGATACCCTATAATGTCTCGAGACACTCAAAACGTGACCGCTTTTCGAAGATTTTCCAAAAAAAAGTTCAATCCTTTCAGGATTGAAGATTCTGATCGTCATTTTACCCCGGGTTGCGACCCGGGGTTAATAATGTCAAAGCCTTTCAGGCTTATTGTCCGCGTTGATTTCCAAAGGATCACGCGATGGATTTTTTCAATCCCTTCAGGATTGAACATTATGGTCCACCTTATTCCCCGGGTTGCGACTCGTTACCCCGGGTTGCGACCCGTTACCCCGGGTTGCGACCCGGGGCTAATAACGTGCAAGCCTTTCAGGCTTGAACCGATCCTGAAAGGATCTGACATCATTTACACCGATTAAAACCCAGAAACGTGCAAGCCTTTCAGGCTTGAACTGATCCTGAAAGGATCTGACAGAAATCCCGAAGGGATTTGACATTATTAGCCATGGGTGAAACCCATGCCTAACCCCATCCATGACGTGTTGGGTGACAAAAAAAGGTCTGAGTTCCCCAACTCAGACCATTAATAAACCAATCTCATGAACGAGATAATAGACGAATAAAGTCAGTCTTTACACCCGATGACTAGCAAGGCTTGTCATACAGGTATGTATTTCCTTTGAGCACTTCATCACCATCATCATCCGATACGGTGAGTCGTGACATTTTCATTTCGGAAGCAGGTGGCACCACATCCAGCTGGATCTTCCGGCGCGCAAATGCAGGCACCTTGGTCATCTCCGCTATCCATTCCGAATTCTGCAGACGGCTTGGATTAATATTCAATTGTTGCGGAGCTGGTTCTTCACGCTGACGTTGTGCTTCCTTTTCTTTGAGCGTTCTGCGGATCTCCTCTCTCTTCTCCACATCATCGGCGCGTACGTATGGATCATTATACGTGTGCTTTGCCTTATCCGGATGCATTTCTTTAGGTTCTTTACTGATGACAGGCTCAAATTCGATCACTCTTTCATCCGAGATCTGCATGTCATCGATGTCTCTTGGTTTAGTTGAGATACCCATCATATCCTCATCGATGCCTACCAATATTTTCTGTGTATCCTGTTTTTCAGGCTTCATCATATTCTGTTCAAAACCTGTAGCGATGATCGTAACAGAAAGTTTTTCACCTAAGCTTTCATCGATACAATTTCCCCAGATCAGATCTGTTCCATATCCGGCTTCTGCCTGCACATATTCAGTGATCTCGAATATTTCATCCATAGTCACTTCCATGCGGCCTGATGAAATGTTGAGCAGAATGTGCTGTGCACCTCTTATATCATTGTCTTCAAGTAATGGACTATTCAACGCTGCCTGAACAGCTTTCCTAGCCCGGTGCTCGCCATCAAACATTGCAGTACCCATGATCGCAACACCACTATCTCTCATCACTGTATTGACATCTTCGAAATCAACATTGACATAACCCGGCATCGTAATGATTTCTGCTATACCTCTTGCTGCAGTAGTCAGGATATTATCTGCTCTGCTGAATGCATCAGACAATTTAAGATCACCATGGATATCTCTCAGCTTATCATTTGAGATCACAATGAGGGCATCCACATTATTTTTCATTTCTTCAAGACCTTCCAATGCCTGGCGTTTTCTCCTGCTTCCTTCGAAAGTGAATGGAAGTGTGACGATACCTACAGTTAATATATCAGCTTCACGAGCAGCTTTCGCGATGATTGGCGCAGCCCCTGTTCCTGTACCGCCACCCATGCCGGCAGTTACAAAAAGCATCTTCGTGCCATCAAGTATGAAGTCGCGGATATCATCGATGGATTCAATGCAAGCCTGCTTGCCCATCTGTGGCCTTGATCCTGCACCACGTCCACCCGTTAGTTCCGGGCCAAGACGGATCTTCACAGGCACAAGGCTTGTTTCCATTGCCTGGTTGTCCGTGTTGCATATCGCAAAGTCGACACCTGAGATCCCCTGCTTGTACATATAGGATACGGCATTGCTTCCACCGCCTCCCACACCAAGGACTTTGATGATGCTCTTTTCTACTTTTGGTATATCGAATAACATGTTGTCTGAATTTTAAGATTATGGGCTATAATTTGTTCCTGGTACGTCATGAATAGATTAGAGAAAATCCTGGTCCGGTGTAGCTTCGAAAAACTCTTTCGTTTTATCGAGGATCTTGTCAAACCATTTCGGACCACTTCGATCCTGTTTTTGCTCCGGCATTTCTTCATTCCCTACCGTAGCAGTCATTTTCTCCTTCACAGGCTCTGTAGTTTTTGTTGCAATCATATTGTTTGTTGCCACTTCTTCTTCAGTTTCAGGAGAAGCCAGTCCATGTATGATGAGACCAATCGCTGTTGCATAAATCGGGCTTGAAACATCATCTCTCTGTCGCGATGCAATGTGTTCGATAGGTAATCCTACTCTTGCACTCATACCTGTTCTGTATTCAGCCAGTAGATCGACTTTACTTAATAAAGCACCTCCACCTGTCAACACGATACCACCGATCAGCTTGCGCTCATAACCTGACTTCTTAATTTCAACTCGTACTAACTCAAGGATCTCTTCCATCCTCGCCTGTATGATCAGCGACAGATTCTTCTCAGAGATCTCTTTATAATCTCTTCCATTGAAGCTTGGTATCGTAATGATGCGATTGTCAACAATACATTCTGCCAATGCGGATCCGAATTTCTTTTTCAGTTTCTCTGCCTGCTCATACATCACTGTACATCCTTCTTTGATATCTGCAGTGATGACATCTCCTCCGAATGGAACCACTGCAGTATGCCTGATGATGCCTTCCTGGAAAATCGTGATGTCGGTAGTACCTCCACCAATATCAACCAATGCTACTCCGGCTTCTTTTTCTTCTTCACTCAAAACTGCTGCTGCAGATGCAATTGGTTCGAGAACAAAGTCTGCTACTTTGAGCCCTGCTTTTTCCACACATCGCTCGATATTTTTATGCGCAGATAATTGTCCGGTTACCACATGGAAATTTCCAATCAACCTGTGACCACACATGCCTACAGGATCAAGGATTCCTTCTTCATCATCGACAGTATATTCCTGTGGCAGGATGTGTAATATTTTATCCCCGGGAGGCAATGCAAGCCTGTACATATCATCGAGCAATGTCTGTAGATCTGATTTAGTGATCTCTTTATCTGCATCAGCAAGAGTAAGTATACCCTGGTGTTGCAGGCTCTTGATATGTTGACCGGCAATTCCCGCATAGACTTCAAGAATTTCCATACCGGCACTTTTTTCTGCCTGTATGACTGCCTCTTCAATGGACCGAACTGTCTTGTCTATGTTGGCTACCACTCCGCGACGTACACCTTCTGATGCCACTTTTCCGACACCAAGGATTTCAATGCTACCGTATTCATTTCTACGGCCAACCATGACACAAATTTTTGTCGTTCCGATGTCAAGTGCGACCACCGTCTTTGACTTTTGAGTTTCTCTGTATCTCATGAGGATAAAATTTTATTGGTTTAATCTTCTTTTAGCTACGATCTGCCCGGCAAATCGCGTATCAACATATGCATATGTATCCCACCCGGTGCTGGGAAGTGCTTCCTTGTAAAATTTCCTGAGACGTTCTACTTTGTCTTCAAGATCATTCGTATTTCCGATCAGGATCTTTGAAGGACCCAGGCGTGGAACTAACCATATTTTTTCTTTGGATTCAAAATAGATCTGATCTATCAGCGAACCCATGAATTCATTGTCCTGCAGCATCAGCGTGATATCAAAAAGAGAAGCGACAGGCCATTTCTTTACATCATTCGTCACCGGAAAATCACCATTCACCAGCGGAACTCTCGCCGTAAAATTTCTCGAAACCGGCATGCGTACTGTATCTGCATCGACGTACCAATGTGAACCATGATTATCCACAATCCGCATGACAGGCATTCGTTGGCGAATCGAAAGCGTCAGTGTTTTATTTGCTCCGAGAAATACTGAAGCTTCTTTCACATACGGACTGGTAGAAAGAAATTGCTCAATGCTGCGCATGTCCACCAGTTCGATCGGTAATCCTTTCAACGGACCGAATTTTTTAACCACCGTCTTTACGATGTCTTCGGGCAGGATCAGGTTATTTCCTTTATCCAACAACAATACCTCAGCCTGCACATCTGTGATGACTTCATCTGACCTGAACTGCGCTGCCATGAGTGTGATACCCGTGAGCGTAGCCAGCAGCAGAAGCCACATGAAGGTTTTGATACGTTGCTTATTTCCTTTAATCATTTTTATATAGTTTCCTGATCAGCTCAGGAATATGTTTATCCAGATCTCCTGCACCCAATGTGATCAGCACATCAGGTTTTTTTTGAACTATCCAATCAAGCCAGGTCTCACCCTGAAACCTTTTTTTATTTGGATTCTTCATCAGGTCAAATATTGTTTGGGAGCTTACACCCGGTATTGGTTTTTCACGCGCAGGATAGATATCGATGATCACCGGAACATCCAATAAATCCATCGCCGCTGCAAATCCTTCTGCTAAATCTCTCGTCCTCGAATAAAGATGTGGTTGAAAAACACCTACCACTGGTTTTCCATATGTTTCTTTCGCAGCAGTGATGGCTGCAATCAATTCTTCCGGATGATGTGCATAATCATCTATCAGCACATTCGTTGCATCCTGGTACCTGATTTCAAACCGCCGCGAGACTCCTTTGAATCCCGGTAATGCTTCTTTCAGTTTTTCTCCATCCCCTCCGATCTCAAGCGCCATGGCACATGCTGCAGTCGCATTCAATACATTATGTCTGCCTGGCATTAGTAAAGCCATTTCATTTAGCTCTTTTGTGGGTGTTACTAATGCCCAGTGCCAGACACCTTTTTCCACTTTCATATCCGCTGCATGATAATCTCCTTGTTCTAATCCGAAAGAAATCAGCTTAATATTTTGTGCTTTCAATTCATCCATGACTTTTTTACCTATCAAATCCTCCAGGTCATGACGGTAGATCAATGTGCCTTTTGATTCAATCTGCAAAAGAAACTGCCTGTAACCATTGAGCATTTCTTCATACGTTCCGTAGATGTCCAGGTGATCCGGATCCATGGCCGTCAACACTACCCACCGTGGATGAAGTCTCAAAAATGATCTGTCATATTCATCTGCCTCTACTACCATGAGATCAAGACTCCTTGAAATAAAATTGGAATCATAATTCACCGCAATTCCACCAAGCAATGCTGTATGTTTAATCCCAACCCGATCCAACAAATAACTGATCATTGAAGAGGTGGTAGTTTTTCCATGCGTACCTGCTACTGCTATCGTATCCACTCCATTCGTCGTCCACTCCAATGCTTCTGATCGCTTAACCATCGGAACATTGAACCGTACAAAATGCGCACGTATCCTGTTTTCAAAAGGTATTGCAGGAGTATAGATCACGAGTTCAGGATGTCCTGTGATTTCTTCCGGATCATCATCAAACTGGATGTTAGCACCTTCTTTCGTCAATGCTTCTGTCACAGTTGAAGATGACCTGTCGTAACCGCTCACTTTGATGTCATTCAAAAGACACCATCGCGCCAGTGCACTCATCCCTATGCCACCTATACCGAGGAAGTAGATGTGATTATATTCTTTTAGCTCCATCATGATATCGATCCTTTTGTAGCTAACTGAATAATTGTATCTGCTATCTCATCCGCAGCATTTTGTTTCGCCAGCTTCATAATGTTGTATTCCAGCTTTTGTAATTCATCCGGATGATCCAACAACCTGAGTGCTTCAGGAAACGCTTTTTTCGGTGCGTCTGCATCTTTGATTAAAATCGCTGCACCCATGTACTCCAGTGCCATTGCATTGTGCGTCTGGTGATCTTCTGCCACATAAGGAGAAGGTACCAGTATCGCAGGCTTGCCTGTCAAAGCAAGTTCACTGATCGTGATGGCTCCTGCCCTTGCGATCACCACATCGGCTAACGCATAAGCTAAATCCATCCTGTCAATAAACACTGTCGCTTTTACCTGGCTCAACTCCGCTGAAGGTGTGCTTAAATAATTATCGGCGTAAAGCTTCCCAATCTGCCAAAGAACTTGTATATCATTTCGATTTGTTACCAAATCGTAAGAATTTTTTATTGTTTCATTGATTGTACGTGCGCCCAGGCTTCCACCAAATGCCAGGACTGTTTTTTTAGCCGGATCCAACCCGAAATATGCTGCAGCTTCAACTTTTGAAATTTCTTTCGCCAGCTGGCTTCGCATCGGATTCCCGGTGAGCATTATTTTATGAGCGGGAAAATATTTTTCCATTCCCGGGTATGCCACACAAATCATTTTCGCTTTCGCAGCCAATATTCTATTCGTCACACCAGGATAACTATTTTGTTCCTGCAACACCGATGAAATTCCCATCGCTGCTGCTGCTCTTACTAAAGGCCCGGAAGCATATCCACCAACTCCAACCACAACATCCGGTTTAAATCTCTTCACTATAGATCTGCATTTCACCAGGCTGTGCAAGACTTTTACAGGGAACAAAAGATTTGTCAGTGTCAACTTGCGTTTAAAACCACTGATCCATATTCCTTCGATCTTATATCCTGCAGCCGGTACTTTCTCCATCTCCATCCTACCCATCGCACCTACAAACAATATGTCAATGAACACATCGCGTCTTTTCAACGCATCGGCTATCGCAATAGCCGGGTATATATGGCCACCCGTTCCACCACCACTAATGATGATTTTCATCGAGAGGTTTTATTTCAACTTTTCCAACGTCATTAGCAGACTGCTCAATAAACCGGCTTACACTCAGGATCATACCGAATGCCATGCAGGTGATCAGCATGGATGTTCCTCCTTTACTCACCAGTGGCAATGTCAAACCTGTCACCGGAACAAGATTCACAGACACGGCAATATTTGCAAAAGCCTGTATGACGATATTCAGGCAGAGACCCATCGCAAGCAATGCACCAAATGTTTTCGGACTTCTTGTCACCATCGATGTGCATTTCAAAAACAGCAACAGGAAAAGAACAATGATGATCAGTCCGCCCAGCAATCCATACTCCTCACATATAATGGCGTAAATAAAATCCGCATATGAATACGGCAGATAATTACGTTGTGTGCTCAATCCCGGACCAACACCAAACCAGCCGCCATCCGCAATCGCAATCTTCGCTTGCTGTATTTGATATCCGCCATCTGAATTGCCTAAAAATTCTGCAACCCTGTTTGTCCATGTAGAAACTCTTATTGCATCCGGAAAAACCATCCCAAGTAACACGAGACCTCCAAGGAATGCAGCTCCAAGCAATATCAATAAGAAAATATATTTCAAGTGAACCCTGCCGATAAACATCAATGTCATCGCTGTAATGAATAATAAAAGTGCTGTACTAAGGTTGTTCGGTGCTATTAATCCACATACCACGATGATCGGCAGCATCAAAGGGAGAAATGCACTTTTGAAATCTTTGATGACATCCTGCTTCATCGATATCGATCTCGCGATATACATGATCAATGCAATAGCCGCGATATCCGATGTCTGAAAGCTTAATCCTATGCCCGGGATTGATATCCATCTCCGGGCGTCGTTAATCTCCGGTCCAAACAACATTGTATACAATAACAATGGAATCGTGATGACCAGCAAAATGGGTGCAATCCGTGAATACACGGTATAATGGGTGTTATAACATACATAGCAGAGGAATATCCCCACCATGGCAATGACCATATGTTTGATAAGATGGATCTCCGCGTGTCCACCATTGTATCTGAATGCAATCGTACCTGTAGAGCTGTATACTGCCAATACAGAAGTAAGACAGAGCAAAGCCACGATGACCCAGATCCCTCTGTCACCTTTTAAGTTCTTTGCTATGTGTACTGCTCTATACAATTTAATTGTTTATGAAGTTTATTGGGTTTAGATGTTTAGTCGTTTAGATGTTTAGGCAGTGATATTGCATTTTGTGTTTATCATTTTCCTTCTTTATTCTATATTCAGAATTCAAGATTCAAGATTTCCTTTCTCATTCCTAATTCATAATTCATTCACTTCTCTCTTAAACTGATCTCCTCGATCTCTGTAATCCCTGAAGAGATCAAAGCTTGCGCATGCGGGAGACAACAACACGGTGTCTCCGGGTAATGCAAGCGAAGCAGCTCGACGCACTGCTTCGCCCACGGTTGTAGTTTCTGATATTTGATTGACCTTTGTCGAAAAAGTTTCATATAGTTTTTTGTTATCCAGTCCAAGGCAAATCAATGCCCTAACCTTTTTTTCTACCAGCTCCATGATCTGCTGGTAATCATTTCCTTTATCCTGTCCACCTGCGATCCATATCACCGGTGTCTTCATCGCCTCGAGTGCATAATACACTGCATCTACATTTGTGGCTTTGCTGTCATTGATGTACCTCACCCCGTTTTTTTCATTTACAAATTCCATCCGGTGTGACTCATTGACAAACGATTCCAATGAAGCCTGCAAACTTTCCGGCGGACAACCTGCAAGTAATGCGGCTCTTGCTGCTGCAAGCACATTTACCTGGTTGTGTTTTCCGATCAGCTTCGATCGCGACATGTCCAGGATGAGATCATCTTTGACAAAGATTTTTTCATCACCGATCATATCTGTTTCGCGGATAGTCCACATCCTTGCTTCTGTCTGATGCGATACTACTTTTAATACCGTCACCGGATCCATCGCATTGTAGATGAGCATATCCGTCTCCGTCATTGCATTTACAATCTTCATTTTTGCTTCCGCATATAGATCAAGACTGTAAGCGTATCGATCCAGGTGATCCGGTGTGATATTGAGCAGAATAGCTACTTCAGGCCTGAAGGTTTCGATATCCTCCAGTTGAAAACTACTCAGCTCGCATACATACCAATCTGCTTCACCTTCTGCAAGGAAATGGCAAAACCCTTCTCCTACATTCCCGACTTTCGCAGCATCCATTCCTGCAGATACCAGGAAATGATGACACAATCCGGTGGTCGTTGTCTTCCCATTGCTGCCGGTGATGCCGATGATCTTTCCGTTTTGATTCAGGAAAGCCCATTCGATCTCACCGATGACATGCTTTCCTGCATTTGATAATGCCTGCAGAACAGAACTGTCATTTGGAATACCCGGACTTTTGACGATGATGTCACAAGCCTCCAGCTTTTCAATGTTATGTCCCTTTTCTTCAAAAGGGATATGATGTGCATTCAATGTTTTTTTTCTTTCGGGCGATATTTCATTTCCATCACTTACCCACACGTCATGGCCTTTGGCTTTTGCCAATAAGGCTGCACCAATTCCACTTATACCCGCACCTATTATTCCCACAGTGGTGGACATATCACCTTACTTTTAAAGTGATCAGCGTGATGACCGCCAGCATGACACCGACGATCCAGAACCGCGTTACTATTTTTGCTTCATGCATGCCCAGCTTTTGAAAATGATGATGCAGTGGTGACATCCGGAATATGCGACGTCCAGCTCCGTATTTTCGTTTTGTGTATTTGAAATAATATACCTGTAACATCACGGATAATATTTCCACCAGGAAAATTCCGCACAGTACCGGTATTAGCAATTCTTTTCTTAATGCAATCGCCATCACCGCTATGATCGCTCCCAGGACAAGGCTGCCTGTATCACCCATGAATACTTTTGCCGGGTAAGAATTATACCAGAGAAATCCAATGCATGCCCCGAGAAAGCAACTGCTGAAAATCACCAGCTCACCGCTATACGGGATATAAAAAATATTGAGATAATCTGCTATGATCGTATTCCCACTGATATACGCAAGAATTGCAAGTGCCAATGCTATGATTCCTGAAACTCCTGTTGCCAATCCATCAAGCCCGTCAGTCAGGTTTGATCCATTGCTGACACCGGTGATAATGATGATGGTGATCGGAATAAATACAATCCATAACCACTTTTTAGCATTCAGTCCGATGAACGTAAGCAGGTCCTGGTAATCAAACTGGTTGCCTTTCAGAAATGGAACATTGGTCAACGATGTTTTGCAATACACCATATCTACCTCCTGGTCACCCTTCCGCTCATCGGTTACTTTGACATGACTGATGACCTGGTATCCTTCAAGTGCAGCTTCTTCCGGTGACAACCTGATCACAATATCACGATGAAAAAGCATCGTCATCGCGATGATCAAACCGAGCACAACCTGTCCGAACAATTTAAATTTTGCTTTGAGACCTTGCTTGTTCTTCCGGAATATCTTGATGTAATCATCTATGAATCCAATCACTCCCATCCATACTGTCGTGAGCAACATCATGATGATGTATACATTATCCAGCTTCGCAAGAAGTAAACACGGAACAAGTATTGCTAAAAGAATAATCAGTCCACCCATCGTAGGCGTGCCTGCTTTTTGCAGCTGCCCTTCCAACCCGAGATCACGTACGGTTTCTCCAATTTGTAAACGTTTCAAAGAACGAATGATCTTGTTACCCACAAGAAGGGAAATCAAAAGCGAAACCATGATAGCTACTCCCGCCCTGAAAGAAATCGACATCACCATGGCTTCCCCCGGTAAATCAAATTCCCTGTACAAGTATTCAAAGAGGTGGTATAACATCTACTTTCTGCTAATTTCTTTTTTTCATCCTCAAAAGATGCAGATGCTAGTGGGTGACCTGGTGATCTTTATCCCCTATGGATTCACCCACTGCAACTGCTAAAACCAACCTGAGAATGATAATAGAACCTATCTTATATATCTTCTATGCCAGCGCTTCCGCGAGCACTTTTTTATCGTCAAATGGATAGCGGTGACCGTTTATCTCCTGGTATTTTTCATGTCCCTTACCCGCTACCAACAGGATGTCTCCTGGTTTCGCCATCAATACACCTGCGCGTATTGCTTCTCTTCTGTCTGTGATCCGCAACACATGATCTTGTTTTTCATTTGCTACTCCTGTCCACATCTGGTCAAGTATTGCATCCGGATTTTCTGTTCTCGGATTGTCCGATGTCAGTATCACCTGGTCTGCATAGGATGCCGCTATCCTGGCCATCTCAGGCCTCTTCGTTTTGTCCCTGTCACCACCACATCCTACGATGCAGATGATATGTGAACCGGGTTTTCTAACCTGGATAAGAGTGCTCAGTACATTGTGCAAAGCATCGGGTGTATGTGCATAGTCAACTACTGCAAACACTTGCTTTCTTCCGGTCACCAGATCAAACCGGCCTTCTGCCGGCTGTAACCTGCTTAACCCGGTTAATACCTGATCCTGATCTTCTCCCAGCAATATGGCTGTACCATAAATAGCCAGGAGATTTGATGCATTAAATTTTCCAACCAACCGTACATGTAGTGGTATTCCATTTAATTCCAGATGCAATCCATCAATCCGGTTTTCAATGACGCGCGCTCTGAAGTCCGCAATTTTGGTAAGACTGTAATTTGAGACCTTAGCAACAGTATTCTGTACCATGACTTCAGCGTGCTTGTCATCCGTATTGATGAGTGCAAAAGCCTGAGCACTCAATCCATCGAAAAATATTTTCTTAGCTTGTATGTATGATGCAAAATCACCATGATAATCCAGGTGATCATGCGTGATGTTTGAAAAAACTGCTCCATCCCATTCTATCCCTTCCACTCTCCGTTGATCCAGTGAATGGCTGCTCACTTCCATAAAGGCATGTGTACAACCTGCACTCACCATTCTTGATAAAGCTTCCTGGATGGATATTGCATCAGGTGTTGTAAACTTTGTTGATTCCACCTGGTCGCCGATCCTGTTTTCAATCGTTGACAACAATCCGCTTTTGTGTCCCAGCTCTGTAAAGAGCCTGTACAGTAAAGTGGCTATCGTTGTCTTTCCGTTCGTACCGGTTACACCTACCATCACCAGCTGCTTTGAAGGATAACCATAAAAAGCTGCCGCAACTTCTGCAAGTGCCGACGTCGAATCTTCAACGATGATCACACACACATTTCCTCTTTCTTTCTCCTCTGCCTCTTCTGCGATCACACATATAGCTCCACGATCTACCGCATTGTCAATGAACTTATGCCCGTCTGTCGTTCTGCCTTTTACAGCTATGAATACCGACCCCGGTTCTACTCTCCTCGAATCGCTGTGAATACTTTCCACAACCCGATTCTCATCACCTCTTATTTCTTTTACGCGGATGTTGACGATCAACTCTTTGATAGTCATATCACCCTAGTGTCAAATGAATTGTTGTTCCTCTTATGATCGGTTGCCCGGACCGGATCGATTGACTCCTGATCCTTCCTACACCCTGGTATTGCACATGTATGCCCCTGTTCTCGAGCAGGTATATTGCATCCCTTATCCCCATGCCATAGAGCTCAGGTATCATATTTTTATCAAGAATATTTTTTACTTCCATCTCCATTTCTTCTCCGCCTGCAAGTCTTGCCCAGTCTCCCTGGCCATCGACATGCGTATCCAGTGAAAGTTCATCGATGATCTCATTGAGCTCATCTTTTTCTGACCATCCTGCTAACCGTACACCTGCCATCGTGGCTTGTGTATCAGCCAATATTGTTTTTGGCAATAATTCCCTGTTGATCCCCATGCACCTGTCAGCGATCTTTTTGAATATGGGTAATGCTGCCTCTGCACCATAAAATCCACCTTTCACAGGATCGTATATCATCACGATGCAACTGTATTTTGGATGCTCTGCAGGAAAATATCCTGCGAACGATGCCATGTATGATTTGCGTGGAGCATTTAGATCGTAATAATCCGTACGCGCCGTTCCTGTTTTTCCACAGAACATGTAATGATCAGGCTTGTAATTTTTTGCCGTACCGTTTTCTACAACTCCTTGCAGAAGTTCATGTACTTTTTTGATCGTAGATGATGATACAATACGACTATCTACAACCTGTGGCTTAAATCTTTTGACGATTCTGCCTTCTCTTGTTATCTCAGATACGATATATGGCTTCATCATCCTACCATCATTCGCTACTGCATTATACAATCGCAGTATCTGTAAAGGCGTCATTCTGCATTCGTATCCGGTGGCCATCCAGGGAAGCGTTGTTTTGCTCCAGTTATCTTCTTTGCGTGCCGGATTCTTCATCATCGGTGCGCCTTCACCGTCAAGCTCTATGCCTGTAGGCTCATTGAGATGCATTTCACGGATGCGTTTTGCAAACATTCCTGCTTTACCATCGTGGCCATAAAAGTCCTGGACAAGACGAGCGATACCGACATTGGATGATTTCTCAAAAGCTACTCTCAATGTGCTTTCATAGATGTCATGCGGCTTGGAATCATGCATGGTCTCACCAAAGAATTTTGCTGTTCCTCCGTTGAGGTCTACAGGTGTATCCAATTCTGCACCATCATCTTCAAGCAATGCCATCACACTTGCAAGCTTGAAGGTTGAACCTGGTTCGGATGAAAAGCCTACCGCATAATTATAATCTTCATCATAACCATTGCCCTGTTCACCGAGGTTCGCCATCGCCAGTATCTTACCTGTCTCCACTTCCATCACGATCGCAGTTCCTTTTGATCCCTGGCTTCTTTCTATTCCTTCGAGCAATGCATACTCTGCGATGTCCTGTATTTCAGGACTGATCGTGGTGACTACATCAGAACCTCTTTGACCTTCGAGATCTGAGAGATCATTCACCGGTATCCATGCGCCACCGGTGACACGTTGTACTAAGCGTTTGCCTTCTTCACCTTTCAGGTATTCATCGAATGTGCGTTCAAGTCCGATGGATTGTGCATTTTCACGGTCAAGACCAAGTACCCTGCTGGCTAATAATTTGAATGGCTTTACTCTTACATGTTGCGGATCGATGATCAGACCGCCTTTATTTTTACCCAATCTGAATATTGGAAATGTTTTGATGTGTTCAAGATCCCTGATGCTGATCCCTTTGGCCAGCAATGCATACCGGTCACCTGATCTTCTTTTTTGAATGAGCCAATCCCTCATCTGGGTTCTGCTCATGTTCGTATTCACATTCCTTGACAGGTAATATGCCAGGCTGTCAACATTCGATCTGAAAATATTTTCATGCAATCCCTCTGCTTTGAAATCCATGTGCAGATCATAGAATGGAAGTGATGTAGTCATCAGGCTGCCATCTGCTGCCAGGATATCACCGCGATCAGCGACGATAGGTATGTATTTCAAATAAAGGCTGTCACCCATTCCTCTCCAATGATCACCTTCGATGATGGAGATTTTTGTTACCCTGTAAAAAAGAACTGCTGCAAGCGCCACCATCGCTAAGGCGACGATATACACTCTGATCAGTAATTCTTTTTTGACTTCTTTCATCTTAGCGGGGGGCCTAAGCGTGGTGTTATCTGATAACCACTGGATTTTTTGTGAGAAAATGTAAATCCTGCTCAGCGACACTGCGCTCGATCATAGTCGGTGTGGATTGATACATCAGATCCGATTCGATCGTCATGTATCTCCATTTTTCTTCTCTCAATTCAGTCTGTAGTGATTGTACTCTCCTGATATTCCGTTCGGCAAAATGTACATTCCCGATATAGATCACACCCAGCCCGCAGAGGAAATACAGGAACGGCAAGTTCTTGTAGATCATCTTGGTTCCAAGGAGGCGATATAGGGAATTCTTTATTGGCATTGTTTATTTAGTAGTGTTTGTATTCGCTGTTCAGTATTCAGTATTCAGTTTTCAGTTTTCAGTTTTCAGTTTTCAGTTTTCAGTTTTCAGTTTTCAGTTTTCAGTTTTCAGTTTTCAGTTTTCAGTTTTCAGTTTTCAGTTTTCAGTTTTTTTTTGCTTATTGCTTTTTGTTTATTGCCTTTTGTTTTTTACTGATTACTGCTTACTCTTTTTACTGCTTACTCTTTTTACTGCTTACTCTTTTTACTGCTTACTCTTTTTACTGCTTACTTTTTTTCTGGCACTGTGTTTGATTATTGATGTATTGTATATTCCAATTGTTGAGCGTAGGCTGAGCCTACGTTCGTGTGTTAGCAAAACTCTGTTTTGCGTAAGAGCCTTTGCTCTATGCTAATTTCCACTCACTATTCACTACTCACTACTCACTACTCACTATTTACTACTTACCTTCTCCGCGACTCTCAGCTTCCCACTCCTCGACCTGGGATTCCTACTCAGCTCTTCAACATTCGCTTCAACAGGATTTTTCGTGATCACTTTCCATCCTACACTTCGCTTTCCAAAAAAATCCGTTTCAGGTTCTCCTTCGAAATTGCCTGATTTAAAAAACCGTTTTACCAGTCTGTCTTCCAGTGAATGATATGAGATCACTGCTAATCTTCCGCCGGGCTTCAACATTTGTTCTGAACCGGTCAGCATTTCTTTCAGGGCATTCATCTCGTCATTGATCTCTATCCGCAATGCCTGGAATAATTGTGACAGGTATTTCATCTTTGGACCGCGCATGACGCTTTCTGCGATGGTGACTAACTGTCCTGCTGTATCGATCCTGCTTCCTGATCTTGCTTCGGTGATCCGTTGTGCAAGTGTTTTTGCATTGGTGATCTCTCCGTACTTCGAAAGCATGTCCTGCAGTTGATGTACTTCATATGTATTAAGTACATCTGCAGCGGTTAGTGATTGCTTCTGATTCATCCGCATGTCAAGAGGTTCATCGAACCGGTATGAGAATCCACGTTGAGGATCATCAAACTGGTGTGATGAAACACCGAGATCTGCAAGGATTCCATCGATCTTGCCTTCTACGCTGTAGTATTTCATCCAGCGTGTCAGGTATCGGAAGTTGGATATGATCAGCGTGACGCGTTGATCTTCCCACATGTTCGCTACTGCATCTTCATCCTGGTCAAAAACAAACAGATGACCTTTGTCATCCAGGCGGTTTACAATTTCCCTGGCGTGGCCACCTCCGCCGAAGGTGACATCCACATATATTCCATCCGGTCGTATCGCTAATCCTTCCAGCGATTCATGTAGTAAGACCGGGATGTGATATTCACTCATCTGACCCTTTGGTCCTGAGGTGTACTATTTTCTGAGCGAGATCAGAGAGGTCTTCAGGCTCTTTGCTGATCAATTCGCGATAAGTGTCTGCATTCCACATTTCGAGATACTCACCTGCAGAGGTGATGATCAGCGTCCTGTCGATACTTGCGTATTCAAGTAAAATTTTCGGAAGGAGGATGCGGTCTGCTTTGTCCGGGGTGAATTCGGTGGCGCCTCTGTAGAAGTACCTTTTGAACTGCCTGACTTCTGGTAGATATTCATTGAGGCCTTGCACTTCGTTGAGCTTGATATTCCAGACTGCCTTTGGAAAGAGATAAAGGCACCGTTCAAAGCCACGATTGGCCACAAAATCATGAGAGGAGGATTCGCCCAACTGCTGGAGGATGGCTGAGGGCAGCTTAAGACGACCCTTATCGTCCAGTTTGCACTCATATTCTCCAAAAAAGTTGGTTTTCATTCTATTCTCAGTCAAGTAATGACTCAAATGTAGAAATTCGTCCCACTTTCTACCACTTTTTCCCACCGTTTATTTTTAAAAAACCACTGGAAATCGTTATCTCAGTGGCTGGTATTCACAAAATAGTGAAATTATATTCTCAACAAAAGTATATTATATATTTCAATAATGTAAATATATAACAATAATCAATAATACAAAAAACTTTGAGAATTACATAACTATAGTTGTTAATTGAGTTAAATATAAAGAAGTACTAATATATAAAGGTGAAAGCGGAGGCTATGGATAAGGAAATTTCTCCCTTTTGCCTATTGCTAATTGCCTATTGTTTATTGATTTCAGGGTGATGCCGGGTATACCATTATATATAGTAGGGGCTTTTTGAGTAATGAAGGTTGAAATTGGGATGGTATGCTGGGGAGATAGGCCCTTGCTTAGGGTTACTGAGCTGCGGATGGTAAGCTATACCAAATGGATGCCCATAAGGAAGTCGAACAATAGCATATGTTTGAGTCTACCAGGTCGAAGCCTTGGTCTAAAGGCCATAGCTTATAGGTTCTCAACCAAAAATTTTTCGTTTGTGGCCTAGATATACATTATATATTGTAGATGCTTTTGAGTGCTTGAAGGTGGAATTGATATGGGATAGGTATAATATTTGGATAAGGGAAATGGTGTGAAGAGGTAACTGAAGTAAAGCATCATGCATGTCAAGTCGACAGAATACTTTGTTTCGTTATAAAATTAATGGCATGGTTTTTAAAGATTACATTCTTTTACTCTCAATTGAGAGTTCTAGAATCAATGATTCGAGGATGTGTAAATTGAATGGATTTCTATTAACTATTATTTTTAGAATGTGAACTGGAACGATAGAAATAACACATGAACAAACAAATTTTCAGGCATTGCCAATGTAGAATTTATACATTGAAGTCTTGAATATTAAAGCTTAGGTGTCCAGAAAATTAATTCATCCGACTAATAATAATATATTAGTTTTGATAGAATTCATAGTAAATAATTCTCAATGAATGAAAAAATAATCGCAAGAGCAAATGCCAAAATCGATGTAAATGATTTTCTAAAGCTTACAAAACTTTATAAGGATTACGTATGGCTTGAATATGAACCTCAGGCTTTATTTGAACTATGGTCTTTGTCAGATAACAACGAACAAAAATCTTTACTTGAATCTCTTATAAATAATTTTTCATTTATTGATAGTAATAAATTAAGAGCTGCAGGTTACTTAATTGCCAATCACATAGAAAAGGTCTGGAATTTCAATTCTTCAAATACTTATTTATCAGCTACATGTGATGATTCAAAACCGGATGGTTCTCAGAGTCTCATACAAAGTTTAAAAAATAAGTTTTCTATTACCTGGAAAGAAAATAATTTTTTCAACTCCTTGCCTGTTGCTGCTAACAACATAGGTGATAATAATAATTTAATTCTGGTTGATGATTTTATTGGAACAGGTGATACAATTATAAGAAAATTACAATATTTGAAAAACACCTTAATTGAAAGAGATATTAATGGAACAACTATCAAGATTGTTAGTCTTGCAACTATGAACTTCGCAAAGGATTCATTAAATAATTTGGGAATTGATTATTATTCAACGCTATGGTTAAAAAAAGGAATAAGCGAATTAGTAAATGAAGAAATCAGAGATGTGGCAATAAATTCGATGACTCAACTTGAGGATAAATTAAAGAAAAACAGCAATGGAAGGAGAATGCCTAATTTTGGCTACAAGAGATCTGAAGCCTTATTCGCACTGGAAGCTTACAACGTTCCAAATAATGTTTTTCCTGTTTTCTGGTGGCCTTACTTGAAGGATGGAATTTTAAGAAGAACAATATTTAACCGGATATAATGGAATTTTATAGTGAAGACGTCGAGTTTTTGAAAGAACTATACTTAAGAAAGAAGGTGGATATCTATTTCTTTCATGAGAAATACATGCTATCGCCTCCGCAATTAGCAAGATCAATAAGGAAATTTGAAACTCAAAACATTATTATTATTGAAGGACGTTCAATAGTTCTAACTGAATACGGGGGAGATTGGATTTTTGGTAATCGAAAAAATATATTTCTATCTGAAAAAACAAAATATTGGAAAGTAATTCCGAGTGAAATGGAACAGAAAACAATAGCTATAAATGAATTATATAAGCCTGAGAGAAATAAAATTGATATTGAGATCTATAAACGTATAGAGGATGGGGTTTGAAATTAGCACGTTGAGGTGTATTCGCCTCTTTGTTTAACGCTATAGTTAACCATAGTAGTGCCCGAATAGGCACTACTGTAGTTCCTGACTGAACTACAGTACTAAATTTACTGCGTAAAATTTAGTAATATGAATGAATTTCTTTGAAAGTAATTCTCCCATCCTCTTCTTTAATTCAGACTATGGAAAAAGAACTTGAAATATTAAAATGGACAGATTTTTTCTCAAAAAATATTCGAGGAAAAATCACGCAAAAAGCGTTATCTCACTACGTACATGATCTGATTATAAATAATTCAGTAGTAATTCTTGACTTTAATCACTTATCTCAGTTATTAGGGATTCGCCCAAAAGTGTTATCAGGTATTATTATTAAATCTGATTCATTCTACTATAATTTTTTATTACCAAAAAGAAGCGGAGGAATGCGAGAAATATCCTCTCCATTTCCAATTCTATTAAATGCTCAAAAGTGGATTTACAATAATATTTTAATAACACAACCCTTACATAAATGCTCGAAGGGGTTTATGAAAAATGTTTCAATCGTTGATAATGCTAAAGAACACTTAAATAAAAGGTTTTTATTAAAAATGGATATAGAAAATTTCTTTCCATCTATTAAAATCAACAGAATAATTTCAGTATTTTTATATTTAGGTTATACAAAGAAAATATCTTATTATTTAGCATCAATATGTTGCATTAATGGCGCATTACCACAAGGAGCACCAACAAGCCCTATGTTAAGTAATATTATCTCCAAAAGACTTGATAGAAGATTACATGGACTAGCCATCCGATTTAATTTAAATTACACAAGGTACGCTGATGATTTAACATTTTCTGGAAATGTACTACCAATAAAAATAATCAATTATATTGAAGAAATTGTAAGAGATGAAGGATTTGAGATTAATTCAAAAAAGACAAAACTATTATCTACAAAGAAACAAAAAATAGTAACCGGCATTTCAATCTCTTCGGGGAAATTAACCATACCTAAAAAAGCAAAAAGAGAAATTAGAAAGAATGTATACCATTTACTCACGAAAGGCATTTTTGAGCATCAAAAATCGATTGGTTCAACCGATCCAATTTATCTTGAAAGAATACTGGGCTATCTATATTTTTGGTTATCAATTGAACCAAACAATACTTTTATACTTAACTCAATAGGGTTGCTTAGAAAATACTCGAATGATCTGGATGAAAAATTTTTTTCAAAAACTGATGTAAGGCAATAACTGATTTCCTTTACCCTCACCTCCTCCTCTGTCAAGCAATGCACCTTAATAAGATGTCAAAAATCTGCATATCCCTGTAATTGGCCAGTTCGTACCATGATACCAACTAATATTATTATTCTTATTTTTGGAGTTCATTAAATCCATCACTGAGTAGAATAATTTCTAATCAGGGATGGCTGAGCGGCCGAAAGCGGCAGACTAAGGATCTGTTAATCCCAAAAGGATTCGGGGGTTCGAATCCCTCTCCCACCGCTATTATGGGGCAAGCACCTTTCAATTTTGTTGATTAGTGCTTGCCCCTCTCGGTTTTAATGATGATTTGATATATTATTTTCAATCTTCCAACAAGAGCTTCAATTTATTAACCCCATGTTCGAACAAACCTTTAAAAACATAGACGACATCCTCCACAAAGATGCCGGATGCGGCAGCGAACTGGACTATGTCGAACAAACTTCCTGGGTACTCTTCCTCAAATATCTCGATGACCTTGAGAAAGAGCGTCGTACAAAAGCAGAACTGGCAGGCAAACCATATGAAGACCTGATCAGCAAACAATACCGCTGGGATGTGTGGGCCGCTCCGAAAGGAAAAGACAAGAAAATAGATCATCACAAAGCCCTCACTGGTGACGATCTGAAGGATTTTGTGGATGATAAGCTCTTCCCTTATTTGAGGAAATTCCGTGCAAGTGCGACTTCCCCTGATACGCTGGAATATAAGATCGGAGAGATATTCAGCGAACTCAAGAATAAAATCCAGAGCGGTTATAACCTTCGTGAAGTCATCAACCGGATCGATGAGCTGCGCTTTCGCACTTCGGCAGAGAAGCATGAGATGAGCCATCTCTATGAAGCCAAGATCCAGAACATGGGCAATGCCGGCCGTAATGGCGGAGAATACTACACCCCTCGCCCACTCATCCGGACTATCGTCAAAGTTGTAGCTCCTGAACTTGGTCAAACGATCTATGACGGAGCAGTCGGATCTGCCGGCTTCCTTTGTGAAGCATTTGAATATTTGAAAGAGCACAACAAAAACCGTAGTACAGCCGAGGATAAAAAACTGCAAACAAAAACTTTCTACGGCAAGGAAAAGAAATCACTCGCCTACATCATAGGCACAATGAACATGATCCTGCATGGCGTAGAAGCACCAAATATCCTTCACACAAATACTCTGAGTGAAAACCTGTCAGACATCCAGGAGAAAGACCGCTATAATATCGTGCTGGCAAATCCTCCATTCGGCGGAAAGGAAAGAGCTGAAGTCCAACAAAACTTCCCGATTAAATCCAGCGAAACCGCCTACTTGTTTTTAGAGCATTTTATCAAGATCCTGAAAGCTCCAGGCAAAGCAGGGATCATTATCAAAAACACTTTCCTGAGTAATATGGACAATGCTTCAGTTAGCCTTCGCAAGATGCTGCTCGAGAGTTGCAACCTTCATACAATCCTTGATCTGCCTGGTGGCACATTTACAGGGGCAGGTGTAAAGACAGTTGTATTATTTTTTGATAAAGGCAGCCCCACCCGAAAGATCTGGTACTACTCGCTCAATCTCGATCGCAACCTGGGCAAAACAAATCCTTTGAATGAAAGTGATCTCGCCGATTTTGTAAAGCTTCAACTCAAAAAATCAGAAAGTGAAAACAGCTGGACCGTAAAGCTGGTCGATGTCAATGCTGATACGTATGATCTGAGTGTAAAGAATCCAAATAAAAAAGAAGAGGCTGCTTTACGACAACCAAAGGATATCTTGAAAGAGATGAAGTCGTTGGATAAAGAAACCACTGATATTCTGAATTCAGTTTTGGAAATGATATGAGGAAAGGATGGGAGGTAAAAAGATTAGGAGAAATTTGCAGTTTAGATACAGGAGGAACTCCGAGTAGAAGTAAACCACAATATTTTAACAAAGGCAATATTAAATGGTTAGTTTCTGGAGATATCCATAAAAAGGAAATCTTTGACTGTGAAGGAAGAATTACTGAGGAAGGAATGCAAAATTCAAACGCAAAATATCTACCCCTCAATTCAGTGTTGATTGCATTAAATGGTCAGGGTATTACTCGAGGTTCTGTAGCATTGTTGCGAACGAAAGCAACATGCAATCAGTCGTTAGTAAGTATTATTCCAAAAAATATTAATTATTTAATCCCGGAATATCTTTATTGCAATCTCCATGGCCGATATGATGAGATTAGAAGAATGACAGGAGACGCAGGCAATGAAAGAAGAGGGCTGAATATGCCTTTGATTAGAGGAATCGAAATTTCTATTCCTTCACTTCACGAACAAAAACGCATTGTATCCTTCTTAGGTGAAACCTTTGCTGCCATTGACAAAGCAAAATCTAATGTCCAGAGGAATCTGCAAAATGCAAGGGAACTTTTTGAAAGTTATTTGGAAAATATCTTTGAGAATATGAATGAGGATTGGCAAATGAAGAGGTTAGCTGATATAACGGAAGTAAAAGATGGTACACATGATTCTCCAAAATATATTAAGGATGGGATTCCATTTGTGACTCAAAAGAATATTAAAGAAACTGGTTTGACATTAGTGGACACTCAGTTTATAACCAATGAAGATCATGAAAAATTTTACAAACGTTCAAATGTTACATATGGTGATATAATAATTTCAATGATTGGTGCAAATCGAGGTATGACCTGCATTGTTGATGATAGAAAAATTTTCAGTATAAAAAATGTTGGATTAATCAAACAATCCGAGAATATCAATCAAAATTATCTTTTATATTATCTCAAGACACCTAAGGCAAAAGAATACGTTAAAGAAAGTTCAAATGGTGGAGCTCAGGAGTTTGTTGGCTTGACTGCATTAAGAAATTTTCCCATTATAGTTGCTCCGAAAAAAAGGCAAAATACAATTGTATCAAATCTAAATGCTCTTTCAACAGAAACAAATAAACTCAAATCCATCTACCAGCAAAAACTAAAAGACCTGGAGGAACTAAAGAAAAGCATTTTGCAAAAGGCATTTGCAGGAGAGCTGACAAAATAAAAAGAAGTCTGAACTACGGATGACACGGATTGAAGGATGACACGGATTTTATTTTACCTGGTAGAAACAAATCAGCCTAATCCGCAAGACTCAGAAAAATAATCCGTGAAATCGGTGTAATCCGGCTAATCCGTGATTCAGACATTTGGTATAGGAAGTTCTGTTGTTTTATATTGAGTTATTATGAATAGCTTAATATCTGTAAATAGAAGCTGGAATTTGAATATTTGAGCTGTCAAGGAATCCTTGACAGTTGAAAATTCTGCAAAAGTGAACAGTTCGGAAATTCCGAACTGTTGGAAAGCAAGCACAAGGAATCAGTGCAAAATTTGCACAAGTTCAAAAAGAAAGAAACTTAAACCAGGTTGTCGGAAATTCCGACAAGTTGACAAAACTGAATATTTTTACAATTAAAGTGTCTGCAATTGAGCAGATTACGAAGAAAATTGGAAATTCCGATTTTCTTCCGAAAGCATGTTCCATTTTGGAGCGTTTTGGACAACAACCGAGGTTTTCTCGGCAGTTTAGCTGAAAGGATGAGAAATTAATACTTGAAATGAATGAAATAGTCATATATCAAACTCCGGACAAGCAAACTGAAATTGAAGTGACGTTTGATGAGGAAACCGTGTGGCTTAGCCAAAAGCAAATGGCTGATCTCATGCGGAGTACTGTGCCAAATATTAATATGCATATCCGGACCATTTATGAAGAAAAAGAATTAAAGAAAAAACCAACTATTAAGAAATCCTTAATAGTTCAAAATGAGGGCAATAGACTGATAACGAGAGAAATAGAGCTATATAATCTGGATGTCATTATATCTGTAGGATATAGAATAAAATCCAATAGAGGCACCCAATTTCGCCAATGGGCAACCCAGCGCCTCAAAGATTATCTGGTAAAAGGATATGCTTTAAATGACAAAAGGCTCCGGCAACTAGAAAAGACTGTTCAACTTATACAGCAATCCGGAAACATAACAGAGTTGTCAGAGAATGAAGCCAAAGGCCTCCTGGATATCATCACAAACTACACGCAAAGCTTTGTCCTCTTAAATAAGTTTGATAGCGGCACATTAACGGAAGAGACACTTAATCAAAATATCACTTATGAAATAGAATACAAGGATGCTAATGAGGCCATCGCTGAACTAAAGAAAAATCTAACTAAAAGAAAAGAAGCGACTGCACTATTCGGCAATCAAAAAGATGAAAGCTTTAAAGGCCTTCTGGGCAATGTAGTTCAGACCTTTGATGGAAATTATCTCTATGGAAGCATTGAAGAGCAGGCCGCGCACCTCTTATATTTTGTGATCAAAAATCACCCATTCAGTGATGGAAACAAACGTATCGGAGCATTCTTATTTATATGGTTCCTTGAAAAAAACAGGCATCGATTCAAAAAATCAGGAGAACTTAAAATTAATGACAATGCTTTAGTGGCATTGGCTTTGCTGGTAGCCCAGAGTAATCCTGAAGACAAAGAGCTGATGATAAAATTAATCATCAACCTTATCAACAGCCGCTGATCATAATGAACGAATCCGAAACACGTGCCGAACTCATCGACCCAAAGCTAAAAGAAAACGGCTGGGATGGCAAGGCCAATGCTGATGTCAAAGTTCATCGTGAATACCAGATCACAGCTGGAAAAATAAAAGCCACAGGAGGTAGAGGTAAACAGCTGATCGCAGATTATGTCCTTTCTTACAAAGGGAGGAAGCTCGCCATCATAGAAGCTAAATCAGTTTTGCAGAAAGTCGGTGAGGCAGTAGCCCAGGCAAAAGATTATGCCGTAAGACTTCAACTTGATGATGCCTATGCTGCAAACGGCAAGGAGATCTATCATATCGATATGGATTCAGCCAAAGAAGGTCTTATCCAGAATTTCCATTCGCCTGATGAATTATGGAAAATACGAGTCCCAGAACCCAATAAATGGAAGGATACTTTAAGCAAAACACCGGATGAAACAAAAGGTGGAATATTCGGTGGCCGCTTTTACCAGGAAATCGCTGTCGAACGTGTACTTGATGCCATTTCAGAAAGGAAAAACAGGATTCTTCTAACACTCGCAACAGGAACAGGAAAAACCTTTATCGCATTTCAGATCGCCTGGAAATTATTTAAGACCAGATGGAATTTGAAATACGATGGAACGAGACTGCCCCGCATTCTTTTTTTAGCTGACCGGAATAATCTTGCAGATCAGGCATTCAACGCATTCTCAGCATTTCCGGAAGATGCTTTAATCCGGATCAAACCTAAAGAGATCAGAAAAAAAGGAAGTGTACCTACAAACGGCAGCATCTTCTTTACCATTTTTCAGACTTTCATGTCAGGGTCTGATGCCGAAGGAAACCCTGTACCCTACTTTGGAGAATACCCACCGGACTATTTCGATCTGATCTTCATTGATGAATGTCATCGTGGAGGAGCTAATGATGAAAGTAACTGGCGCGGCATCCTTGAATATTTTTCTCCCGCAGTTCAGGTTGGCCTGACTGCTACACCCAAGAGAAAAGAGAATGCTGATACCTATAAATATTTTGGAAATCCGGTTTTCATCTATTCACTAAAAGAAGGAATTGAAGATGGTTACCTCACTCCATTCAAAGTAAAAAAGATATCTACCACACTTGATGAATATACATATCAGGCAGATGACAATGTCGTGGAGGGAGAAATTGAAGAAGGACGAACATACACTGAAAGTGACTTCAACAGGATCATTGAGATTAAAGCCCGGGAAGCAAAGCGAGTTCAGATCTTCATGGACCTGATCGATCAGAATGAAAAAACACTTGTCTTTTGTGCCACTCAAGAACATGCAGCAGCAGTTCGTGACCTGATCAATCAATACAAGAATAGTAAAGATCCATACTACTGTGTCCGCGTGACTGCAAATGATGGTGACCTGGGAGAACAATATCTCCGCGAATTCCAGGATAATGAAAAGAGTATTCCTACAATTCTCACCACTTCTCAAAAGCTTTCTACAGGGGTCGATGCAAGGAATGTCCGGAACATAGTCCTGATGCGACCGGTAAATAACATTATTGAATTCAAACAGATCATAGGGAGAGGTACGAGGCTATTTGATGGGAAATACTTCTTCACCATCTATGACTTTGTCAATGCCAGTGAGCGTTTCAAAGATCCTGAATGGGATGGTGAGCCAATTGAACCATTGATCACTGATCCTACGCCTTTATCGGAGAAAGATAACTTAACCAGAGATGATGAGGAGAAACCATATGAGCCAAAAGTAAAAGTCAGGGTCACTCTTGCAAATGGAAAAGAGTTTCAGATTGATCACATGGTAGCCACCACATTCATGAGTCCTGATGGAATCCCCATGTCAGTTCAGGAATTCCTAAACAGCCTTTATGGAAGACTTCCCGATTTATTCAAGAGTGAAGATGAATTGAGGAAGATCTGGAGCCACCCAATTACCAGAAAAACTTTGCTTGACAAACTCGATGAAGCAGGGTTTGGAAAAGATGAGCTCAAAACCCTGCAAAAAGTAATTGATGCTGAGAAATGTGATTTGATTGATGTGCTTGAATTCATCGCATATTCTACCCGACCAGTAACCCGGGAGACAAGGGTTGCAGCTGCTCAGTCTTCTATATTCGCCCTACTCGATCCAAATCAAAAAGAGTTTCTGGAATTCGTTCTCAGTAAATACATTGAAACCGGTGTCGAAGAACTTGACCAGGAGATGTTACCAAACTTATTGGAATTGAAATATCATGCAGTTTCAGATGCTGCCGAGAAGCTTGGAGGGGTGCCGAGGATCAGGGAGATGTTTATTGAGTTTCAGAAGCATTTGTATAGTGAGAGAGTGGCGTAAATAATTTTACTTATCTAAAAAGATCATTGAATCTTTAATCTAACGCTATGGACAAATTCCTACGTTCTTTCCTTCTTGAAAGAAGGCACTTTCTAATGAACAGAATAAGCTCTGAAATTAAACTTTCAACGATTGGAAATATTGCCAGGAACATCTTTTATGAAAACTTTATTCATGGAGATAGAATTCCAATAGGTCATAATTATTATTTAAAAATTACAAAACAGAAGAAATTAATTAAGAAATCAAAAAATTTCATGCAAACATTTAAAAGCAAATATGGCTTATCTTACATTGATCGTGACTGTTTAAAAATGTTAGAACGAAACAAAAATGAAATTATAGACAAAATCGATAATTCGCCATTTGTTATCTACGAAAAGTATTTTGCGAATGCCATTGTGACGTTTAAAGGCGAAAAACATCATAGAAGCTTGAATTCCTTTTTTACCAAACTAGCACACACAGTTTCGCCTCATAAATTTTCAGCATTAGATAATCCAATAAGGAAATATTTGAAAGTTAATAGTGAGAGCTTCTTCATATCGTATATTCTGATAAATGATGCTTATTTACACTGGATTAAACAAAATAATTCAGTTTTATTAGCTCTGAGAGAAAAGATAAGATATCATGACAAAGAAAATATACTCTCGATTGAAACCCTTTCGGATCTTAAATTATTGGATATGATATTTTGGTTTAAAGCGAATCCTAAAAAACTCATTCATCCCTCATAGATTAACGTTACGCAAAACAGAGTTTTGCTGACGCACGAACGTAGGCTCAGCATACGCTCAACCGTGAATTTTGTCGTGCGTCATGAGTGCGGTATTCTTCAACCTTAGCCTTCGCTTTAACCTCATCTTCTCACTTCACCCTATTCGAAAACATATATCGGCAGGGCAATATTTTGTTCAGTTTTTCACTCAAATTCCTTATCTTTAATCAATGAAATCCAAGTCAAAGAAGGACGTCAAGCAAGAAAAGGCATTAAGGGTGGAAATCCTCCAATCTGCTCGTGCTTCGTTTAAAATTGAAGGAATTGATATTTCTGAAAGCCAGGCAAAGGAAACCCTTAAAAAGGTTGAAATCAAATTGGGAAAATAGACCTGGTAAATTCAATCATTTCGGTATACTCTTTCCCTGCAGCTTTTTGAATTGCAGTAACGTATTCCTTAAATTCCTTTTTACCTATTTTTTCAAAGTTCAAAGGACCATGGCCACCCTTTCGACTCATTAGGTTAACCAGGATTCTGGCAGTTCGACCATTCCCTTCCCGAAATGGATGAATCAGAAGAAGTTCAGCATGAACGATTGCAATATCTTTAATAAGCTTTTCCTGGCTACCATATCTATTCGGTAGTTTTAATAAAATGACATCTTCAAAATTTTGCATCGTCTGAGATAAATATTGAGCAGAAGCAAATGGAAAATTTCCTTTAGATAAATTAACATCTCGTAACTCTCCCGCGAAAGAATACAAATGGCCCAGAGCAAGCTTATGAATTTTTAGAATATATTTTATATTGAATTTAGTCCTTGCAGCAAGGTCTTCGGTTAACATTATTTCCGCTTGCAAAAATCCTTCAAACTCAGATATTGCAATTTCATCCGAGGTCAAGAGTCCAAGTTTATTTGAAAGGACCTCAGCCCTGATTTTTAGGAATCTCGTACTTCATTAATTTAAATTAACAATAATAATTTAGATCTCAAAATGGTATGAAGTAATCCTATCGATAGAATTTAATTTCACTCACTTAAATATTCTCCGACAAGCGCTCAGGGCTTCACGCCAACGAAGAGCTAATAATTAAGCAATACGACAGGATTTATTGGCCTCTCAGAAAAAAAAAGATATAAAATAGAACATTAGATTTTATTAATAATTATTATTTTTATCATAATAAATTTTTACTTACACCATCTTTAGGATAATCATTACAATTCATTTGTCACAACGCGAACATTATTCCACAATTTTTCAATAACATTAAATATTTTTTGTCCCATTTCTATTCATTAATCCTCAATCCCTCTCACCATGCCAAACGCCACCAAAATCATCGTCACCAGCAAAACCAATCTGAAAACCAAGTACACATCCGACTATTCCAAAGTCATCGCCACCATCAGGACACTCATCAAATCAGACAAAAAAAGACAAATCACCTCCACCCTGGTTTTTATTGATGACACTGCATCGATGCAAAAGCTCGGCCTGACCCGTGTGAGCAACGTGTCAGAAAAAAACTGCAAGAAAGCCATCGATGAAATCTACAAGTCTAAACGCCCGGATTACCTGCTCATTTTTGGCGCACATGATATCATCCCCTTTCAAACATTGGCCAATCCCATCAAAAACGATCCGGAAGAGGATGAGAATGTACCATCCGATCTCCCCTATGCGTGCGAACACAGATTCTCCGACGATGTCACAAAATTCAGCGGTCCTACCAGGGTCATCGGTCGTTTACCGGATATCCCCGTCATCGGTGACCTGGCATATGTCAAACGGATGATCGCTCCCCTACTCAATTACAAAAAGAAAAAGAAGGGAGCAACTCACGATTGTTTTGTCATCAGCGCCAATGTGTGGAGGTCATCCACCAATACGACCATATCCAATATTTTCCAACCTGCTTCTTCTGTCCATCTCTCTCCTCCCGATGGTCATCCTTACACTCCAAAAGTATTGGGCTACCCTTTTCATTTTTATAATTGCCATGGCTCACCAGATAGTGCCACTTTCTTAGGACAGAAATTCAGGTCATCGCTAACTATTGATGCAATTAATTCAGCAGAGCTCGACAAATTCATAAAACCGTTTACCATCGCTGCTGCGGAATGTTGCTATGGATCCTGTGTCTTTGATCCTGCTGAAGAGGATTTTAATCGTGAGAGCATACCCAATACGTATTTCCGGAATAAAGCACTTGCTTTTCTTGGCAGCAGCACAATTGCATATGGAGAATTCACAGGTCAGTCAGCTGCTGATCTTATGTGCGAATATTTTCTGAAAGGCATTTTAAAAGGTGCTTCCACTGGCAGGGCCCTTCTTGATGCGAGACAAAAATTTGTGAGCAACAATGATTTCGATTCCGACCCTATGGTAAAAAAGACACTGGCCCAATTTATGCTTCTGGGTGATCCTTCTGTACAAATCATTGAAACAGGTGAGCCCGATTCGAAAGTCAATGCTATCAAAAACAGAAGGATGGTCGCAGCTTCCAAAGGGATGAGCCTTCAGAAGAATCATCAAAATTGCAAGCTGACAGCCGTCTCTCCAGGCTATCCTTCAATGCAAGTCAAGCCATCATTAAAATCTATCCTTCGTGAAAACGGATTTACCGGATCTGAAGAACAATGCGTGTATAAGCTGACCCGAAGCCCTCAAAACACAATTATGTCTGCCGGAGTGTCAGCCGGAAAAAACAAATCAGCTATAAAGAAATCATCAGTTAAACCAATACAGAACAACATTACTGTCAGGACATTTAAAAAGAAGAAAAAATCAAATGCCAAAGTGCCTAACTTTGAAGTCATGTACATCAAAGAGCAGGATGGTCTGATACTAGATAAAAAACTTTATTCAAGCAAATAATCCGGAATACATTGGATGAAATCGAACTGACAGGTAAAGTCATAAAAAAGAGATTCGCTGCACAATCCAAAAGCGATCATGAGGCGGTATTTCTCGATACCGGTGATAAGGTGTACAGATTGCGCAAGTATCGGTCGAATCCATTTTACAATAAGCAATTGCATGACCTGGTAGGCAATAAGGTGCGGATGAAAGGAAAGCTGACAACCCATTTCTTCGTTGTCTATTCGGAGCCTGAGATCATAAGAGATTAAATTAATCTCTAAAACAAAAAAGGACAATCACTTAAGATTGCCCTTTTTTGTCATCATCAATTGGTTTTTTCAACCCGCTTACTGCAACTGCCAGTCGTAGTAAAGCTGGTATACTCCCTCGTGTCCGCGAAATTCTTTCATCGCTATAGGAGATGTCTTCTGACCATTAAACGTATGGTCTGAGCTGAGGAGCGTAACACTTGCATCCTGCAATGGGAAAATTTCATCTCCAAACCAGGATTCAATCTTGGATTTCACATAACCATATATAATGGGTTTCACCACTGACCATATCGCCACCAGGGTAGCCGGATCAATGGCCATTACCGCACTGCTGCTTCCACCGGCTAATACAGTTGAGGATTGTCGTTCGCGCAATTTCTTCGCAATCTGGTCGCGCAAAGCATTGTACACAGCCGTCACAGCTGTATTCATGTCACCTGAATCTTTTTCAATCAGCAGGAAACCGGCCACATAATTCCGCGGCTTGTTGAAAGCCGGACCCAGGGAATACGTTGCAAATACTTTCGGTGGATTGAATTTCTTGATGTCTCCATCATCGAAATCAGCATACACGGAGGTAGCTGCGATTTTCTGGGAACGATTGCCGGCATCAACCGTAAAGCCGCCCAGGTAAATTTCGTCGTTGCCAAATCTTTCGGCCCAGCCGCCGGTTTCGTCTACACATTTCACACTGTGGATTCGAAGGTTTAATTTAGTACTCATGATTAAATAATTATTATGATGAACGCCTACTCTGGTCCAGGTTTTCGGCATCTCCCGGTGTGTCCATCTTTATGAAGAAAGATGTTCAGCACAGGGGCAAAGATGTCCTCACCGGTCGCCCTGAAACCACGTGCAAATAGCGTATTTCATACCCATTATTATCGTACACAATACCGTTTTTTAACGTAGGGGATCCACCGGGCGCAAGCCTATTTTTACCGTATCATTCATTTTTTCACGTTTATTAAATATTCTTTTATGAAACTCTCACTTGCTTTAAATTTTATTTTAGTCATCGTAGTAGCCTTTCTCTCATACAGGCTGTTACGACCTAACATGCCCACTTCTATCAATCCGAAACCATTTTCCAATTGCAGGGTGATGGAAACAGACGACTTCGTCGGAGCTCCGCCAAATATTATTAGCTTCAGAACAGCTAAATTTCTTTCAGAAAAATACGCAAGCGATACAGGAAAAAGTCTGATCAACAGCGAGACCGGAATGAATTTTGGAAAAAATGATGCCATTTCATGCTGGTTTCCTATGGATGATATCAAACAATTCATTTGGTTCACCGAAAGTCAAATGTGTCGATTTTCCTGCAGTGATACTGTACAATTGGGGATAAGGTTCTATTATGGCATTTATCCGGATAATGTTCACACTCAAAAAGATTATCCTGATTTGAATGGCTTGCCACAGTCCTTCAGCAACCGCCATACCCTATTCATGATACCGATGTATAAAAACCAACGAGGAAAATGGATAGAATTTGATCCTTCTGCTATTCAGAAGAACTGTGACCTGCCAAGAGGAATTGATACCAGCAACATAAAACCATTTATTCTGTCACTGAGGAATGCTAATGGAGATGGTCATGATGATGCCAATAATCACGGCGGACTTCGTCCTCCTCCGTACGATTCCCTTAATTACACATTTCCTCAACAACCTCGTTGAATAAATTGATCATGGATTACTTGCGATATATTCTCTTTTTCACAGAGCTCGTAGCGATGGTCGCGGGCTTTGTGTATTGGGACAAGGTCAAAAACACTCCATGGAAATGGTTTCCGGTTTACCTGTTTTTTATCTTTCTGTTTGAGAGTACGGGTGAACTGTTGATCTATTTCAGCTATGATGACATCCATCTTTTCATGTATGATTACATCGTCATCCCGATGCAATTTATTTTCCTTTATACATTATTTTATTTACAGGATAGAAACGAAAATTCTAAAAAATGGCTGATCTTTCTTTCGTCAGTTTATTTTGCCTCTCTTTGTTTTGAAAAAATATTCCTTACAGGTGCAAATGATTGGTTCAACCAGTTTTCCTACACCATTGGGGTTATCGGACTGGTGATGCTCGCCATCCGGTATTTTGATAAGCTGGTACATAGCGAGTCTCTTTTGCTCTTTAAATCTGATATGATGTTTTGGGTAGCTTCAGGAATCTTGTTTTTTTACCTGGGGACATTACCCTTTTACGGTGTTCCTGATTCGCTGAAAGGGAAGATGCCTCATTTTATGAACATGTATTGGATAGCTACGATCCTGCTGGATATGACCATGTATATTTTATTCACGCTTGGCTTTATATGGAAAAGACAGAAATAATTCTCTTTATACTCCTATTTAATCTTATCCTGATTTTCCTGATCGGCAGTGTGATCTATTTCGTCTACCAATATCGAAAACGAAAGATCATCTATGATAATGAAAAAGTTGAAACTTCCAAAAAACACAAGCTGGAATTGCTGAAAGCACAGGTGGACGGACAGGAACAAACAATGCAGTTTATCGCAAGGGAAATTCATGACAATGTAACTCAAAAACTTACATTGGCTTCATTATATTCTCAAATGATGGATGCAGATGAACGACTGCATGCATTTAAGGAAAATATACAACCGATCAGTCATATCCTGGAAAGCTCCCTGGTAGAACTACGAAGCCTTTCCAAAGCGTTAATAGATAATTCTTTGCAACAAAAGACAATTGGAGAATTAATCCTTGAAGAAACCAGGATCGTGAATTCAACCGGAATGACATATGTGTCTGCACATATTGAAGATCATGCAAATTTATCTGTTGAAATGAAAAGTAATTTATTCCGGGTGGTGCAGGAGTTTATTCAAAACAGCCTTAAGCACGCACAGGCCAAAAAAATTGAAATCAATCTCACCCGGAAAAATCACCAGCTATGTCTTTCCCTTCGCGACGATGGAAAAGGTTTTGATATGAATACTTCCATGGAAAAAGGAATGGGCCTGAACAATATGAAGCGACGGATTGAAAGCCTGAATGGAAGCTTTGAATTAATTTCGAAGAAGGACGAAGGCACTACTATGATTATTCTCTTATCCAATCCGACCTGATATGGAACGCACTGTAGTCATTGTAGACGATCATCTGCTGATAGCAAAAGCTATCCGGTCCATCATTGAGAAATTTCCAGGTTACAGGGTTTTATATGAGTGTGAAAATGGACAGGTGCTCACAGAACGCCTGTCCCAGGGAACAGAAGTGCCTGATATCATCTTACTCGACATCTCTATGCCGGTAATGGATGGATATGCAGCTGCAGCGTGGATCGAAAAACATTTTCCACAAATCCAGATCATGGTCCTCACTATGCAACAGGATGATGATTCGCTGTTGAAGATGATCAGGTCTGGTGCTGCAGGTTATATCCATAAAAATGTTCACCCTGCAGACCTGGAGAATGCATTATTTCAATTAACTGAGAAAGGTTATTATTATCCGGATTGGGCGAGTAGTCGATTGCTGCGGAATCTCGCCAAAGGACAATTAGAATCAAGCCCGGTGACTATATTGAATGACAGGGAATCAGAGTTTTTAAAATACGCCTGCACAGAATTAACCTATAAAGAAATTGGTGCAAAGATGTACTGCAGTCCGCGCACTGTTGAAGGTTATCGGGATGCATTGTTCACCAAACTTGGTGTAAAAACGAGAGTGGCACTTGCTTTATATGCAGTGAAGACAGGGTTATTTAAGATTGTTTAGCGTACCTTTAACACATACCCTCAAGAAAATAAGTACTGTTATTCAAAATGCATCTGAAGTCACCCAGACTTCAGGATCATTCAATACATATCAAATCGTGCAATCAAAAACAGAAAATGAATTAAAGGTCACCTTCGACAGGCTCACCTTCCATATTGAAAATTCACCTCTTGCATTTATTGAATGGGATAACCGGGGATATGCTAAAACATGGTCTAAACGGGCAGAGGAAATTTTCGGATGGTCCGCAACGGAATTTATCAATGGACGAAAAAAAGGTATCAACCAGGTATATGAGGAAGACGTACCCTTAATGACCAAAATTTTATCAGACCTGACTTCAGGCACCGTGCAAAGAAATAATGCAGAACACCGCATCGTGACAAAAGACGGAAGGACAATCTGGTGTGAATGGTTCAATTCAATCATCTTAGACGAAAACGGTAAAGTAGTCACGATCATGTCCTTGGTACAAGATATCACTGAACGAAAGAAAGCAGAAGAGCAGAAAGAATTTTTACAAAAAGAAAAAGAAGCTTTAATCAATACCACAGAAGACCTGATATGGAGTATCGACAAGAATTTTAATCTTATCGCAGGTAACAAAGCTTTTCTTAAACGAATTGAAGACCTTACGGGTATTAAGATGAAGCCCGGAGATCAATTGATGAAAAAGGAATTTTTTACAGATGAGATTCTTTTGTATTGGGATCATGTATATACCAGAGCATTGTCCGGGACAGCATTTAAAGATGAAATATTCTACCCGGCCCAGAATAATTCCTCGAACAGTTGGGGTGAAACTTCATTCAATCCTATTTTCCAGGATGGAACCCTCGTTGGCATCGCATGCTATTCGAGAGATATTACGGAAAGAAAATTGAACGAAGATCGGATCAGACAAAGTGAGGCCCACCTTGCTGAAGCCCAGCGACTCGCCAGGCTGGGAAGCTGGGATTATAATATGAAAAATGACAGGCTTACATGGTCAGAAGAATTATACCATGTTTTTGGAACGGATAAACAAACATTTCTAGAAACACATGGATCTTTTTTAGACCTAATCGATGCAGAAGACAGGGAATTTGCCTTGCAAGCCAGCAGACATACTCAGCTAACCGGAGAACCCTTTACTATAGAATACCACGTCACAACACCTGGAGGTGAAAGAAAGGTTATCAGAGAGCACGGATATGCGGAGACAGACAGCCATGGAAAAATCATACGGTTGTTTGGAACCACCCAGGACATCACAGAGCGAAAGCAAGCTGAAGATGCAGTACGTCGAAGCGAAGATCGCATCCGGCTGATGATCGATACTATTCCGATTATGGCCTGGACTGTTCAGCCTGACGGCTTCGTTAATTTCTTCAATAAGCGTTGGCTGGACTATGCCGGGGAAAGCGCCTCCAAAAATCCCAATAGTATAATTCATCCCGAAGACTTTCCGGGGGCGATGGAAAGGTGGCGTACCCAAATGGTCACTGAGGAATTTTCAGAGGATGAATTGCGCTTGCGACGGGCTGACGGGGAATATCGTTGGTTCCTGGTTCGAGTAGCTCCGTTACATGACGAACATGGAGTCATAGTTCATTGGTATGGAGTATCCATCGACATTGAGGAACGAAAGCATGCTCAGGCTTTACTCTATAATAAAGAGCAGGAATTCAGGACGATCGTGGAGAATGCACCCGATCATATTGCAAGATATGACAGGCAATTCCGCCGAACATATGCTAATCCCTCATTAGCCAGATTATTCAATCTTTCGATGGAAGATGTGATCGACATTCCCATGTTCTCGTTGCCCCGCAATGCTGGGTTGAAGGTTGATGAAGATGTCTTGACGGATATTCGTCAGCGGTACGAAGAAGTTTTCCAAACAGGTCAATCTTGTGAATTTGAAGTAACCGTACCCATGCCTGGTGGGCTCAAGGACTTCAATGTTCGTGTATTTCCTGAATTTGATCTCAATGGTTCAGTAAACAACGTCCTATCGATTTCCCGTGATATCACTGAAAGCAAAAAAGCAGAAGATGATTTAAACCTGATGAATGAAAAGCTTCGCAGTCTATCTGCTCATTTGCAAAATATACAGGAAAACGAAAGAACTGCAATAGCCCGGGAAATACATGATGAATTAGGACAAAACCTGACAGCGTTAAAAATGGATATTGACTGGCTGAGCAAAAGACTCCCGGATGATGCTGTCTTAAAAGAAAAAGTAAAAGATATCCTCGCTATGGTAGGTGATATTTTCAAAACTGTAAAAAGGATAGCTGTTGAATTGCGACCGAATATTCTGGACGATCTGGGACTCATAGCAGCCCTTGAATGGCAGGGTCAGGAATTTGAGAAGCACACCGGGATAACATTTCAATTCAACTGCGACTGCCTGACGTTTAACCCGGACCGAAACCTGTCTACACATCTCTTCCGCATAACCCAGGAAGCGCTTACAAATGTTGCACGTCATTCAGAGGCTACGAAGATTGAAATTACACTCGAAGCAACTGATCATTTTGCCAGGTTGATCATAGAGGATAATGGAAAAGGATTTGATATAGCAGAAGTTAAGGAAAAGAATTCATTGGGTTTGATCGGCATGAATGAAAGGGCATTAATGCTAAAAGGAAAACTAACGATTGAGAGTATAGAAGCACAGGGCACAGTGATTACCCTGGTTGTTCCGATTCCTGAAGAAACTAAAAAAGAAATATGAAATTCTTAGTTGCTGATGATCATGCTATAGTACGGAAAGGATTAGTGCAGCTGTTGCACGAAGAATTTCCTAGTGCACAGATAACGGAAGTTCCTGGCAGTAATGAAGTAATGGAAGAAGTAAGGAATCAAATCTGGGATGTCATTTTACTTGATATTACCATGCCGGGACGAAATGGCATTGAAACCCTTAAACAAATAAGGGCTAATGGAATCAAAGCGCCTGTGCTGATGCTCAGCATACATCCTGAAGATCAATACGCGGTCAGGGTATTGAAAGCAGGTGCATCAGGTTTCATAAACAAGGAAAGTGCGACTGAGGAACTGCTGGTGGCTGTTCACAAAGTATTATCCGGTCGGAAATATATTTCTTCTGGCGTGGCAGAAAAACTGGCCGATACGATAGGAGAAGGAAATGAAAAGCAGGCATACGAACTCCTTTCAGACCGGGAAATGCAGGTGCTGCAGCTTATCGCCTCCGGAAAAACAGTATCTGAAATCGCCGAAGAAATCTCTCTCAGCGTGAATACCATCAGCACTTACCGCACACGGGTCCTTGAAAAGCTCAGTCTTCATCACAATGCCGAATTGACGCGTTATGCATTAGATAACAATCTTGTCTGAGTATCCATGTAGTCAAAACCACTACAAGGCTTTCACATTTCACCCTAGGCAATCCTGTTTCAATTTGGCAGACATTTGTGTATTAGTTCTGAAATTTATTAAATAGCAAAGTAAATATCGCCCCCGTGAAGATCTGGTGAGTCAATTAACGGACGATTTTGCAGACTATGCATCTGGTTACTTTGCTGTTTTTTTCCCTCCCTTTCCAGCTGATTCAAGGAAAACTGTGAGAGCATTCCTTTTCGGACTTCATGTTATCGAGACTATTAATTTATTCTTCTTCCTGCCAGGCAATTCAAAATATTGACTTCTGCCTTAAGAATAACCTATTTACGGACAAGATTTTTTCGGGTAATTCGATTCCTAATCCTGGTCTCCTTGTAACCGGGCCAGGATGGGAATCTTTTCAAGAGACGAATAACGAGTGACGAATAACGAATAACGAGTGAAGAATAACGAGTGACGAGTGACGAAAAATAACGAATAACGAGTGACGAGTGACGAATAACGAGTGACGAATAATAACGAATAACGAGTGACGAATAACGAGTGATGAGTGACGTTCGAGTGTCTCTGACCTCGAACTTGCAGTGTCTCTGATTTCGAACATGCAGTGTCTCTGACCTGGAACATCATAACTACTTACTACTTACTACTCACTTCTCACTACTTACTACTCACTTCTCCCGATTGTGTTAAAATAATTAATTCTATATCTCAGGAATTAACCCGACCTTAACCTCACCACAAGCGGCTACATATTATTTTTCCGCATCTTTTGGTGATTGCTTCAAATTTAAACTTACCCTTTTATGAAAAACCTGACCAGATTTTTTACAGCATTGCTATGCCTTACAATTTGCTTCCCCGTTTATTCACAGATTGATTTTAAACATTTCCCGATTGAATCTTATAAGCTGCCGGATATACAATGGAAAGGGCTTACGATCAGCGGATCAATGAGTGGTCAATTAATTAATGAAAATGCATTTCCCACAGGTTACAATAATAACAGTTCTGCTTTCTCTCTTCGTCCGGCATTAACCTATTTTGGATTTACGAACAGATCAGACCTGCAATCAAGCTATACCATAAGCACCAGCCCGGATGTCCAGTTCAACCATAGTAAAAATGAAAATAATGATCGCATAGTTTCATCTCATTATTTTCTGCCTGATGTACGGTACTCTTTACAACGGTTAAAATATCACGGCAATTCATTTTTTGAATTGGGGACATTAACAAATGTCAGTTATTTTTATTCAAAAACACGCGAAGTGGATGATGCCATCGTCGAAGAAGATTCAGAATCTGATTTCATTGCTTCCATAAGTGTTCCGATTGGTTTTGGGAAAGGAAGAATTGAACCCTTGGCTGATATCGAGATGGCTTTATTCTTACTGAAAGATGCTGTGAGTCTTGGACTCGATTCAAATTTAATTCATACGGATGATGTATTTGCTTTTGCTGAACTAATGGCTACTGTCCGGAATCAGAGGATTTTCGATACGCGTCGACACCGAATTGCTGAACTACGACAATTGTATGATTTTATGATCACAAAAAATTGGGTGTTGCCTTCAGATCCGGGATTTTTTACTGTTTTGACCGATAACTGGTTCTACAATTTTTATTCAGGCAGATATTCCGGAAACAGATGGACATATTTGCTTACCCCACACCTTTCTTATGAATCAAGACAACGGAAACTGACTGGCTTTGAAATTCCCGGTCGCATCATACAATCTCTGGGAGCAGATATTTCCGTTCAGTATGAACATTTCAAACCCCAAAGCTTATATAGGAATTTTCATCGCCAGCATACCATTTCGACAGGCATATCAAATTATCTTGACAAAAACAATAATCAAAAAACAAACATTACATCCATCAATGCGATAATCACAAACAGGATCGGATATGGATGGTTTCCAAATAGCCGTACCCAGATTTATGCTGATCTCAATGTAGATTATGCATATTACAGGTTTATTAATGCATCCAACGCCAACCTGGAAGGGGATCAGCATATTGTCAGGCCATCCCTGTCGGGTACAGGCAATTATTTTGTATCGTATAAAACCCGTGTCCAGGTTTCTGCTTCATTGGGATATTTGTATAATACAGGAGGCAATATTAGTTCCATCGGGCAAAACATAATTAATTTTACATTTGGATCAGACCGGATAAATGCTTTGTTGAGTGTAAGCCTTGTTACAAATTTATTTTAATGGAATGCATAAAATTGCTTTCAGAAGCATTGGTCAAAGGTCTACTGCTAATGATTATTTCTGAAGTCTGTTGAAATTTCTGAAGCAATTACGCAAATCAAATCTTAATAAATCCTAATTTTTCCTAATAAATCTTCGTCCTCTTATGAAAAGGCTGACCACATAGTGCACATATAAATTCACATAGAAAAATCATTGAGAAAAAAATGAACCACTTAGGAACTTAAGTGCACTGAGGAAGCCACTTAGAAAAACTCTCATACAACCTGGAATTCAATCATGATAATCTGCGTTCTAAATTTGATCATGGTTTATTAAACTGGTTTGCTCTTAGAGTGCTAAACAATTTACTCATCACTTCGTTACTAACTATAGACTAAATATGAAACGCTTATGAAATCTCTTCTTTTCACCATGTTGTGCTTATTGTTTGTGGTTTCTTCTTCATGCAAAAAGGATGATTGTGTGCCCGGAAATCTGGACACTACTATTGTTGGGAGCTGGAGTGTTAAAGCACTTGGCCTTAGCCTGGGAGACGTACAATTTCATGCTAATGGTACCCTGACAGATCCTGATGATGTATTGATTGGAGGGGAAGTCGGTGGTGAAGTTCTTAGTGTGAAAACATATACCGTCGGATCGAATACTGCTTTCAACGTCAGGGCTGAAAATGCAAGCGGCTCATCAAGCCTGGATTTTGATTATGATGTTACGAGTTATAATTGCGATGAAATCGTCCTTGATGTAATAGGTATTGAGACCACCATGTCAAGAAAATGAAAGGGAGGGTAAAAAGTAATCAGTAATCAGTAATCAGTCGTCAGTAATCAGTAAAAAAGCAGGGAGCAGGGCAAAGCGAAGAGTAGTCAGTAGTCAGTAGTCAGTAGTCAGTAGTCAGTAGTCAGTAGTCAGAAGTCAGTAGTCAGTAGTCAGTAGTCAGTAATCAGTAATCAGTAATCACACCTATCAGCGAATCACCTCTCACGATTCATGAATCAGCTCTCACGATTCACGTCTCACGTCTCACATCTCGCGTCTCACGGCTCACGATTCACGTCTCACGATTCACGGCTCACTACTCACCCGCTTTACTCTCCTGATCCGGAATACAGAGCTCAATCTCAATTGCAATACACCTACAATCGCTTCGCGGATAATGCCCATGTGCATCTTGCTCACACCAAACTGACGTTCGACGAACTGAATGGGAATTTCTTTCAAAATGAAACCCGCTTTATAGGCCAGGTATTTCATTCCGATCTGAAAGGCATAGCCAACAAACCGGATTTTATCCAGATCCAGCGTTTCCAGGACTTCGCGGCGGTAACAGACAAAGCCTGCCGTCGGGTCCCTGATCGCCATCCCGGTCACCAACCGGGTATAAAATGAAGCTCCTTTCGATAAAACCAACCTGTTTTTAGGCCAGTTGACCACACCCCCACCCTCAACATATCTCGAACCTATGGCAACATCTACTCCTTCATCGGCGCAGACTTTGTAAAGCCTGAGTAAATCAACCGGAGGATGTGAAAAATCAGCATCCATCTCAAACAAATACTGGTAATCGCGCTCAAGCCCCCATTTGAATCCATAGATATAGGCAGTACCGAGGCCCAGCTTTTTCTCCCGTTCGATCAGAAAGATCCTCGGCCCGTTGTCATCCTGCTTTTCCCGCACGATGTCCGCCGTCCCGTCCGGGGAACCATCATCTATCACCAGGAGATGGAAATTGCCCTCTAATGCCATGATGGCATCGATCATAGATCCTATATTCTCTTTCTCTTTGTAAGTGGGAATGATGACGAGCTTGTCGGACAATCGGTTCTATTTAGGCCTCAAATATATAGGAAAAGGTGAAGGCAGAGGCCTTGTGATTTAATCTCGTTGTCGGCTATTAGCCCAAAATGAAGTTGGGTAAGGCATAAAGCCTGAGAAGCCGGTTTGCCCTCAGGGCAAAGTCTTTAAACTTTTCCCAGGACCAAACCGGCTATTGAAACCTCTACCCTTGTCTAATTTTCAAGGGCCTGCACCCTCAATAATAACTGATCAATAATTGCTTGTTGCTGATCCAATCTTGCCTGCTGTGCATTGATGATCGTTTGCTGCTCTTTGATCGCTTTGATAGCCACGACAGAAAAATTATCGTATGCCAGGCTTTTAAAGCCATCTTCTCTCTCCCTTACAAAATCCGGAAATAACACTTCCACATCCTGGGCGATAAAACCGAATGATCTCTTCGTATCATCACTATAGATATACTGATATGTTTTTGGTTCCAGCTGCATCACTTTATCAAGCATATCAGGCAGAACCTGGATATCTTTTTTCAACCTGATATCAGAACCCATCATGTAATCTCCTGTAGATCCGTCAATATGACCTTTAAGCACATTGTTTTTGGCAAAGCCCAGATCTGCATTCACATTTGAACCTGTATAAATCCTCCAGTCTTCTGAATCATTATTCCGTTCCAATTCGATTCCACGCAAATCATCATCCGCATCCTGCTTTAAATGAAGGTCAGCGCTTGGAGCTGTAACACCTATGCCAACATTTACTCTGCTGAAACTATTTATGCCTCCAAGGGCCATACAATGACTTGCACTTACCGCAGCTCCATAGCCAATCGCAGTCGAGCCAGTCAGATTCCCTGATGTAACATTTGCACTGGCACCTATGCATGTATTATCACCTCCGGTAGTATTTCCGTCACCGGCACCCTGACCGATAGCTACATTATAATCACCGGTCGTATTTTGATACATGCTATTGTCACCTATTGACGTGTTGCTTTCACCTGATGTGTTTTGACCCAGGGTGCCGGAACCAAGAGCAATATTGTGCTCACCGGATGTATTTGTATATAAAGCTGACCACCCCACTGCAACATTTTGCTGACCGATTCCATTTTGATGAAGAGATTTCCAGCCAACAGCTATGTTAGCACCTCCTGATGTATTTGAATAAAGTGTTTCAAATCCCAGTCCAACATTTGACGAACCAATCGTGTTAGTGGTCATTGAGGAATGTCCTATACATACATTTTGTTGTCCAGTTGTATTCAAATCAAGTGAACGATTTCCTATGGCGATATTTCCTTCACCTGATGTTGTTTTGTTTTGTGCAAAATAACCTATGGCAATATTATCACTTGCCGTCGATGCATCTGTCAATGTTGAATTTCCCAGAGCCAGATTAAAATCTCCTGTTGTATTCGCATCCATTGCGAGACTCCCTATAGCGATATTATTTGTCCCGGTGGTATTTTTATTGATGGAATTCGAACCAATGCCGACATTATTGCTGCCTGATGTATTTCTAAGCAATGCATTTGATCCTATCGCTACCAGATCAGCACCAGAAATATTGGCTGTGAGACTTCCGGCTCCAACCGCAGTATTTCTTGTACCTGTTGTATTGGAATTCATCGAATTAAATCCTATTGCTGTATTGATGGCCCCTGTAAGATTTGATTCGAGGGCATTGTATCCAAAGGCAGCATTGCTGATTCCGGAGGTATTATCATGAAGACTGGAATACCCGACCGCTGTATTGTTTGAACCTGTATTGTTGTCATGAAGAGATGCAAGGCCTACTGCTGTATTATAAGATCCACCCAGGTTTTCCTCCATAGCGGTATGTCCGACGGCAGTATTTAAAGTACCATTTGTATTGGAAAACATGGATCTGTAACCGATGGCCACGTTTTTTGAACCGTTCACGTTGGAGTTCATAGCTGAAGATCCGGCAGCCACATTTTCATTTCCGGTAGTATTGAATTGCATAGCCTGCTTACCCAGTGCAGTATTATTCGATGCAGAAATATTGAAAGTCAGTGCATCACTTCCAAGCGCCACGTTGTTGAGACCGGTGGTGTTATCACGCAATGCTAAACGGCCTATGGCTGTATTATAATTTCCGGTATTTGAAGTAAGTGCGGAATACCCAATGGCAGTATTACTTTGGCCACTTCCATTCGCCTTACATGCAAAATCGCCAATACCAATATTGTATGCACCGTCTTCATTGAACCGGAGTGCATCGGTTCCGATGGCTACATTTGCGTGACCGGTGTTGTTATTGATCATTGCGACATTACCTATTGCAATATTGCTCGTTCCTGTAGTATTAAAATATAATACATTTTCACCGATCCCGATATTATCACTACCGGATGTATTCTGGCCAAGCACCGAATATCCGATCGCTATATTGTCGTTTCCTGTAGCACTCTCCAGCATGGCTTGCTGACCAATGGCAATGTTACCGGAGCCTGTCGTATTATATCTTAATGCAGAAGTTCCAATGGCTACATTGGCAGTTCCATCCGTATTGTCAGTCATTGACGATGCACCGATAGCTACATTGTATATACCGGTAGTATTTTTATTCAAAGAATTACTTCCAATAGCTGTGTTTGATTCACCCGTCGTATTGTCATGGAGCGCTCTGAAACCATATCCTGTATTGCCCCTGGCTATTGTATTGCTGTATCCTGATGTGTATCCTCCAAAAGTATTGCCGGAACCTGAAGTATTTGTAAAGCCGGCCTGATACCCAATAAATGTATTTGGTTCAGCTTCGGTCATATACATATTGGACGTGGTGTGATTCCCTGACTGGTAACCTATATAGGTTTCTTCGTTTGCTGTCTGAATATTTTGCCCTGATTTATATCCTATGGAGAGATTTCGGCTCGCTGTAGTATTACTATTCAGTGCATATCTTCCTAATGCTACATTCTGAGACCCTGTGGTGTTGGCACGAAGCGACAGAGAACCTAAAGATGTATTTTCTCCTCCTGTAGTATTGTTGAGACCGCTCTCCATTCCGACTACGGTATTCATAAAGCCTGATATATTATTCGCCATTGCTGAATTTCCAACTGCTATATTTCCTCCACCGTCGATATTGTCCTGGAGGGCTGCATTACCGATAGCTACATTGTATATGCCGGATGTATTGCTCATGAAAGCATTTGAACCTATGGTTGTATTTCCGGGCATTGGATCATTCAGACCAGCCTGATTTCCCAGGGCTATTCCGTCTGCAGATAATTTACCTGCAACGATATTATTGATTTTAAATATCAATGGTTGATTGTCCGTAGTACCCAGGAAGTTGGTGCCATTTGTTCCTGCATTCCCATTGATGCTCCATCCACTGCTTTCCTTCATATCACTCCATGATGAACCATTGAAATAATAGAAGCCTGGTGTATTGTCCGTCTGGTAAATCATAAGCGAGGTAGCAGGGCTTGCGATAGCATCACGCTGCGCTTTCGTCATACGAGGAAGTAATAATCCTTTGGTTGCAGATTGAACATCGAGCATCGCGCTGGCATCAGGCATTGATGCAACCGGGCTAATGCTCACCTGTGCCTGTGCCAGAGAACACAACATGAATAAGCATGTGGAAAGCAGGATTAAATTTTTCATACCGTTTAGTTTTATTTTTTGGATTTATGTGGGTTGTTCGCTGAATTCGTTTTTAGGCTATTCTTTATAACATGTCAAAAGTACCAGCGGTATGACCTGAGACTTTTGTTCAGTTTACGAACTGCGTGCATTGGTTTAGGAATGGCAAGGTGTAAGAGTGTATGACAGTAAGAGGTAAGACAGTAAGACCGTAGGACAAAACGTAATCAGTATTCAGTAATCAGTATTCGGGAATTCTGTATTCTGTAAAAAATGTAGTCAGTAAAAATTAATTAATGAATTCTTACTGTCTTACCTCTTACTGTCTTACGTCTTACCTCTAACTGTCTTACCTCTAACTGTCTTACCTCTTACTGTCTTACGTCTTACCGTCTTACCTCTTACTGTCTTGCGGTCTTACTTTTGCTCGAGGGATTGTACCCGTTGAAGGAGCTGATCAATCATCACCTGTTGGTGGTTGATGATTACTTGTTGTTCTCTGATAGCCTGGATGGCGATCACTGAAAAATTATCATACGCTAATCCTTTGTAGCCATCTTCGCGCTCGTGTACGATTTCAGGAAATAAGGGCTCTACTTCCTGCGCGATAAAACCTATGCACTTCTTATCCCCTTCTCTTCCGATGAAATTGTACATCTTCGGTTCAAGCTGCATGATTTTTGGAAGTACATTTTCGATCGGAGTGATGTCTTTTTTCAAACGCAGATCAGATGTGGCTACATAAGCACCGGACACATGATTAAATGAACCTATTGTGCCATTGTTAAATGCAACACCGAGATCAGAAGAACCACCTATAAATATCCTCCAGTCATCAGAATTATCTTGTCGTTCCAGTTTGATACCACGCGTTTCACCGGTTATAGAATCCTGCTTGATATCGAAATCTGTGTCCGGTGTAGCTGTTCCAATCCCTACTTTGACCTGCTTATTTCCTGTTCCTCCAAGCACCATGCTATAGCTGGTGGATACTCTGGCACCTGATCCAAAAGCGCATGCATATGTAAGATTGGATAAAGAAGTCTCAGCATCATATCCCACAAGTGTATTATTGGAACCTGATACGTTTATATCTCCGATATTAGCTCCAAGGCCGGTATTATTATCACCAGTAGTATTACTGAGTACATTTCTTCCTACAGCTGTATTAAAATCTCCGGTTTCATTCAGATAAAGAGTTCCCGAACCAAGGCCTACATTATAGGATCCCGATTTATTGAGATAAAGAGCACCATCACCTATTGCTGTATTTTCATTTCCTGAAGTATTGGAAAACATAGATTGATGTCCATAGGAGGAATTCTTAATTCCTATTGTATTAACACCCAATGCGAAATTTCCAACAGCCGAGTTTTCTGTTCCGGTTGTATTTGCCTGTAAAGCACTTGTTCCTACCGCCAGGTTGCCGGAGGCAGTATTGTTTTTCAATGCCTGAGAACCAATGGCAACATTTACACTTCCGGAAGTTGAGGAAGAAAGACTTAAATAACCAATGGCAATATTCTCATTTCCACTCACATTAGCACGCAAGGACCTGACTCCGAACGCGCAATTTTGATCTCCTCCTGTATTGGACTCCATCGCGCGAAAACCGGCCGCAGTATTATCATTGCCGTTCAGATTATCCGTAAGTGCATGATTTCCAAACGCTGAATTTTCCACTCCGGTAGTATTGGCATTTAATGCATATGAACCCATTGCGCTATTATCCATTCCTGAATTATTATTTCCAAGTGCTTCCACACCAAAAGCGTTGTTATAGGAACCAGATATATTATCCAATAACGCAGAGCTACCCAAAGATGAATTATGATGGCCGGTAGTATTTTCTTTTAAGCTTTGGCTTCCGATGGCAGTGTTTGAGCCTGCTGTGACATTCTGAAGGGTTCGATAACCCAATCCTGTGTTATCGGAGCCATCATGATTAACCCATAAAGTCTGATGCCCTACAGCCGTATTCCTGAGTCCTGCACTATTCGCAGCCATGGCGAGCTCACCGATAGCAATATTCCCTATCCCGGAAGTAAGTGATGTTAAAGCATCATTACCTATTGCAATATTTCCACTGCCATCTATATTATTGTGAAGCGCATAATGTCCAATCCCAATATTATTAAACCCATTTACATTATCCTGCATCGCCATCCAGCCCAATGCAATATTGTTGGTACCTGTCGTATTAGCATTGAGCACATAGTTGCCGATCCCGATATTGGCTGTTCCTGAAGTATTAAATTCCAACGCCTGAGAACCTAAGGCACAATTGGCTGCCCCGGAAATATTATGAGTGAGTGCATTAAATCCTACGGCTACATTTCGATGCCCTGTGGTGTTTGAAAAACCAGCTTTGGATCCCATGAAGACATTTCCTGAGCCTGTACTATTCTGGCGACCTGCTTTAAAACCCACAAATGTATTTGGTTCAGGAACATTGAGCAGATTTAAGTTAGCGGTTGTTTGATTTCCTGCTTCATATCCAATATGCGTTTCTTCATTTGCAATCTGATTAGATTGGCCTGCGCCATAACCCAATTCGGTATTGCGTGAACCGATTGTATTTCCATATGCAGCATATCTCCCTATCGCCACATTTTCTGACCCTGTCGTATTGGTTCTGAGTGACAGGGATCCATATGCAGTATTCTCAGCACCCGTAGTATTACTGATACCTGATTCCATACCTGTCACCGTATTCATGTATCCATATGTATTGTTAGCCAGCGCCGAAACACCTATGGCAACATTCCCGCCACCATCTGTGTTGTTTTTTAAGGCATCCTGTCCAATTGCCACGTTATAAATTCCGGTTACATTACTCATCAGCGTATGTGTACCCATCATGGTATTTCCGGGCATGATATTGTTTAGTCCGGATTGATAACCAAAGCATGCAACATCTGCAGTGATCTTTCCTGCGGGAATATTATTGATACGAAAGTTCAGAGGTTGATTGTCTGTTGTGCCCAGAAAGTTGATAGCATCTGATGTACCACTATTTCCATCAATTTTCCAGGCGTCAGTTGCAATGCCCAATTGGGACCATCCGGATCCATTGTAATAATAATACCCGCGCAAGCCATCCGTCTGATATATCAACAATGATGTTGCAGGAGTCATGATTGCCGTACGTTCAACTTGCGTCATGCGGGGAACCAAAACACCTTTTAATGTCGATTGAATATCGAGCATCGCGCTGGGATCAGGAATAGAAGGACCGGTGCTGATGCTAACTTGTGCATTTGTACCCGTGATGATCCATGTGAGGGAGACAATAAGTAGAATTACATTTTTCATTTCAATAGAATTTAAGAAAGTGTTTTTGATGAATTGAATCCAGAGCATTATCGGGAGCATGCTTAACTTTTCAATTACCATATGACGGACTTTTTGGACTTAATCGATGTATCGAACATTGAGGTTTGGAAGATGAGAGTTTCTCAATGGTGCGGTCATGGATCACTAATGCATTTACATCATTCTTCTGGTGGCGCCGAGATGTAGGAATGATCTCACCATTTCGCAAGACGATCTGGTTAACATTTCTTTTGATTTCAATGATTTCATTTTTATTGACCAGGAATGATCGATGGCACCGGAGAAAATCGGAATCGGATATTTCGTTTGCCCATGTCTTGAGTGTCTTACTCATATAATACTGTAGTCCGCTTTTTAAAAAGATGCGACTATAATTGCTTTCAGACCGGATGTAGAGGACATCCATGAGTGGAATCTTTACCAATTTCTGTGACTGATATATCCAGACAAACTTTTCTGCAGCAGGAGATTGTTGCTGAAGTCTTTTCACTTCTGCTTCCAGCTGGCGGATGCGATCAAGTGCGGATCTCATCAAAAAATCAGTATCGAAGGCTGTATTGGCAATGCGTGATGGATTCATTTTTCTTTGCTTTTGATACTTACAGAATCATTTTCATTCATGGGTGAAACTCATTTCATTCAGGAGTGCGGACATGTCGGATTTGCAAAATGGCTTAATGAGAATACTTACATTTTTTGCCCACCCCTGTTTCCGTACGTATGTATCTCCGTGCGCTGACACGATCAGGAAATTGGAGTTCATTTCCTTTAGTCTTTCATACAATTCGAAGCCGCTCATGTACGGCATTTCGTAATCCAGGATGATGAGATCAGGATTCAATGCAGGTATTTTTTCCAATGCTTCCTTAGGATCCTGGAAAAAAGCAACCACCTCAAGATCCATCCTGATCTGAGTCAATAAACGGTAGGTTATGTCTAGCCCAAACCATTCATCATCTACGATCACCACTTTCATTCCATTTGATTAAGTGATGGTAAATGTAGAATTGACTCCCTGAAGAGCATTGGGTTAGTTTAGGAATGGTGGAAATGGGTTTATAAATGGTAGGGAGCAGTAAATAGGGGGCAGGGGCCAATAGGCAATTTACAAAAAGCAATAGACGATAGGAGTAGGAAATTGCTAAAAAGCAATAGGCAATAGGCAAATAAACCTGACAAACCCAATAAACCTATAAACTCATCACCAAATCACTTCGATAACCAATCAAAAAACTCCACTCTCTTTTGACGTGAGATGGGTACTTTTTCATGATTGCTCATGGTGATATCACCGCCTTCGGCTTTGTTGACTTTGACGATATGGTCACGGTTGATAAGATGTGATTTGTGGATCCTGAAAAACCTTGCAGACTTGATAAGGTCTTCCATTTCAGAGAGGTTCTTTGAAACCATTAAAGATGATTGCTCTTTGAGGTACACATAACTGTAGCTGCCTTCTGATTTACAATAAATAATATCATCAAGCGCAAGGAGATGTATTCCGTCTACTGTGTGAATGGTAATCTTCCTGGGTGTTTGCTGTTGTTCGATAGCGGATCGGATCAACCCGGTGAGTATCTGCTGATCAAAAGGCTGAGGTTTTTGCAAAACTTTATTGACCGCTCCGATCAATTCTCCTTTGTCAATCGGCTTGAGGAGGTAATCCACTGCATTTACTTTAAAAGCCTGCACCGCATACGTATCGTATGCTGTCGTAAAAATGACAGAAGATCTCGTAGGCCCTAATGCATGTATAAAATCAAATCCCGACATGTAAGGCATCTCAATATCCAAAAACAAAATATCCGGTGCCTGCTCCCGCAACGCATGAAGGGCTATCTCAGGTTCATTATAAACATCAATGTGAGTAACCTGTGGACAATGCCTTGTCAACAAAAGGAATAATGTCTCAGAACAATATTGTTCATCATCAAGGATTACGGCCTTCATAAATAGTTCGGTTTGCGGGGTGCGTGTTCTTGTTATTTTGGTTCGAGGGGTAAAGTAATACTCACTCTTGTACCGATGGATTGCAGGTCATCATCATAAAGATCATCTACGATGGCCTCTACAGGCACTTTCATGCGTTTACTAAGGAGAGACATTCTTTCTGCAGTTACCTGCATCCCATGTGATTTCCGGGTGATCACCTGGCTTTCTTTTATTTTTTTGGCCATTACCCTGCCCACCCCATTGTCCTCAATCACTACCAGCAGCGAGTTATCCAACCTGGAAAAATTGATCCGGAGTATTCCTTTTTCCTTTCTGTGCATCAGGCCGTGCCAAATTGCATTTTCAACATAAGGCTGAATAAGCATAGGCTGAACCACAAACGCCGCCGGATCTAATTCCTCTTGTAAGGTAATATTATATTCAAATTTATTACCAAAACGGAGGAATTCCATTTCAATATACAGTTTTAATGTTTCTATTTCCGTGGCAAGCCCGACTTTCTCCCCTCTTGAATTGTCCAGTACCTGCCTGATCAATCTTGAAAACTTGGTGAGATATTCCGAAGCACTTTCATTGTCATTGACGACTATAAACCGGTTGATAGAATTGAGACAATTAAAAATAAAATGAGGGTTCATCTGCGCCCGCAGTGCCTTCATTTCCAATTGTGTCAATTGCTGTTCGGTTTCATTCTTCAGCCATTCTTTTTCTGCGATTAATAATTTTTGCTTTAATGTTTGTTTTAATTTATACGAATAAAAAGCAAAAACAAGGCCTGATACAAATGCGCCAATCAGGAAATAAAACCATGTTCGCTGCCAGAAGGGAGGTCGTATGATGATCGCCATTGCACTTTCTTCCGGATTCCAGACCCCGTCATTATTGGCAGCCCTGATCCTGAATGTATAATCCCCGGGTGGAACTTTTGTATAACTCACTTCATGGATTCCTGAACGAACATTCCATTCATCATCAAAACCTTCGAGAATATATTGTACAGTGTTATTCTCAGGTTCAGTATAGTTGACAACAGAAAACTGTATCGTAAGGTAATTCTCTTTGTAATTCAAGGTAAGCGGGGCAAACTTATTACCTGTCTTCCGGGTCAATCTGGATTTATTCAAAACCAGCACATCCCTGATATCCAGTCCGGGTGGAGTGTGATTAGTAGACAAGCTATCCGGATTAAAATAAATATACCCCTTGCTTGTTCCGATAAAAACTTCATTATTGGCTGAAATAGAAATACTGGTATTTATAAATTTTGTCTTTGGCAGTCCGTCTGTCTTCCCGTACAAGCTGATAGAAAAATCTTTGGGATGTAAACTTGCTATACCATTCAGGCTGAGCATCCAGATATTTCCATCCCTATCCGTTTCCAGGCCCGATATATAATGCGTTGGCAGTCCATCCGACATTGTAAAATTAATAAACGCGCTATCCGGATCCGCATGATAATCAAACCTGCTCAACCCACCCGGATCCGTGGCAAACCAAGCATAACCCATGGAATCCACCGTGATATCTTTTACAAAGTCACCTCCCGGGGATGTAGGATTATGTGAATCATACTGGTAATGATAAAATGTGTCAGCCGCGATATCATACCTGTACAATCCCTTACTCACTGTTCCTATCCATAATGAAGAATGCTGGCGATCAAGCTTAAGGCTATAGATTTGTGCCTTATTCCAACCTTTCGTTTCAGGTATTATATCAAAAACATCCTGGTCAGGCTTGAAACTTAAAAGACCTTCTATGAGTGTCCCGATCATAAACTCACCAGGCCTGATTTCTTCCATATTAAACATATTGTGCACAGGTTCGGATGGAGAATAACTTGTGAGCGTTTGATCTATCCGGCTTACTTGTTTAATGGTTGATCCGTCACAAAGCCACAACCTTCCTTTTTGATCCAGCTTCCATTTATTTGAAATATTACTTTCTCTTGGCTTTGGTATTTCTTTCACCTGATGGGTAGTCATATTTTCTGCAAAGAAATATGTGCCTTGCAACACGCTTATATACCGGGTATCATATTCCTTGTCTTCAATAAAATCGCTCAGCGAAGTTTGATATTCGGCATCCGTTTGTTCATTTATCAGGTTTTTATATTTGAATAGCTGTAAAAGCGGATCGACCAGGTATAATTTCCCCGAAAGTGAACCCATGATGACTATGCCTTTTGAAGTTTCAAGACATGTGTTAATCGAATGTTGTTCCAGCAATTCGGTTTGATCATCCCTGAATTTCAATGGCTGCAATTGGCCGCATTCTTTATCCATGAGCCAATAATTTTTACCTGTGGATAAGAGCAAATGATCATGGTTGTATTCCATGATCCAGAATCGCCCGGCTCTGAATTCATTTTTCAGTTCGGGATAATCAAATGACTGCAGACTTACTTCAGGGATCCATTTGTACATAGTTCCATTGAAGTCACTCATCCATACTACACCTTCTTTCAAAGGATAATAATTACCAAAGTAACCTACATTGAAGATGCCCGTAACGGTATCCTGAATATCAGTTAAGATATTATTTATCCTGTCATACTGACATAATTTTGAAGTCGTGGCGGCGAAAACTTTTCCGTCAGGGGTTTTGAAGCACCGGGTAACTGTACCATGGCCGTTGAACATTGGAAAACGTACGGAATGAACTTCAGGATTGAGTCGAAGTGTCTTGCCTGTATTAGAATTAAATAATGCAAGCCCACTATGATCACTGATGATGAAAAATGTGGAATCTGAATCAGGCACCAATTGGAAAACCCTGTTATTCGGTATGGAAGTACTATCCTCTGTATCCAGGAAATAGCGGGTAATTATTTTCCGCGATGGATCGATGCTATTAAGCCCTTTTCTTGTCGCCACCCACAATACATGCTTGGAGTTTTCAAACATGTCATAGATGTATTCATTTGAAATCGAATTCGGATCATCTTTTTGCGGGAGATAGGTTGTGGTTTGAAGCCCATCAAACCGAAGCAAACCTAATTCCGTTCCCACCCAAATGACACCCTGGTGATCTTCGAACAGCACAGAAATATTTGAATGTCCAAATCCTTTTTCTCCCGCTATAACCTGGACATAAGGGTACTGTGCCCAGCAAGGAGCACAAATAAAATTGAAAATGAAGAAGCAGGCTATGATGTATTTCACCTCAAAGATGAAAGTAGGGAGGTTTTATGAGAAATACAAAGTTTGAATATCGGACGCAGGACTCAAGACGCATTTATATCCAATTCTGAATATCCAACACTCACGCTTCACGTCTCACGCCTCACGAAAATGAGTTGCATTGGCAGACTGAATACCGATTACTTTTTTACTGTATACTGATTATTTTATCTCTCACGCTCTCACCATACCGAGAATCACAGAAACCACTTCTTCTGCATTCGGCTTCGAGAAATAATCACCATCAGACCCATATGCAGGACGATGAGGTTTTGCTGTAAGACACATAGGTTTACTGTCGAGGAATCGATATCCATCCTGTACCTGGAGTACATTTTGCATCATATAAGCAGTAGCTCCTCCGGGAATATCCTCATCCATGAAGAGCACATTATTTGTCTTTCGAAGCGAATGCGTTATCACATGTTCAAGATCAAATGGAAGCAATGTCTGCACATCAATCAATTCAACGGAGATGTCGTAGGCATTTAAAATTTCAATTGCTTCCAGTGCAATCCTTACACACGAACCATATGTAACGAGTGTTATATCCGTGCCTTCAACAAGCACTTCAGGACTACCGAATGGAACTGTAAAAGAATCAAGATTGTCCGGACATTTTTCTTTCAGCCTGTACCCGTTAAGACATTCTATGACAAGACCTGGCTCATTCCCTTGCAGCAACGTGTTGTACATGCCTGCAGCCTGTACCATATTGCGTGGCACACAAATATGCATCCCTCTGAGTGTGCTAAGCAACATACCCATTGGGGAACCTGCGTGCCAGATACCTTCAAGCCTATGTCCCCTGGTACGGATGATCGCAGGTGCAGTTTGTTTTCCATTCGTGCGATAGCGCAATGAAGCAAGATCATCCGATAGTGGTGTCAATCCGTAGATGAGATAATCCAGGTATTGAATTTCTGCGATTGGTCTGAATCCTCTGAGTGCAAGTCCGATCGCCTGTCCCATGATGGTCCATTCGCGGATACCGGTATCCCATACTCTGTCTTTTCCATATTTTTCCTGCAATCCTGCAAACCCCTGGTTAACGTCACCGATGTAACCCACATCTTCACCGAATGCAACGACTCTTGGATCTTTTGCCAGGAGCTGATCAAAATAATGATTCAGCACCTGGTAGCCATTCATCATTTCACCACGTACGTCAAATGACGGTGGGACGACAGGAACTTCAAGACAGCTACCCGGTCCTTCTGCATAGAGATGTGTATTAAATGCATCCTTGCCTATGTCATGGCATTCAGTAATGAATGTATCAAGATTTGCATCTGAGAATTCAGCTTCCGCGGCTAACAAATGTTTTATTTGACCGGCCAAGGCAACCACTTCAGAAAAGAGTATTTCAAGTCCGCCATTGAGCTTTGCCGTCAATTTATTCATCTTTTCTGTTTCCAGGATTTCATTTGGAAGTGAATTGATGATTTCAATAAGCTGTTTTCTTTTCACTCTTACCGGTGAGATAAAAGCTTCCCATGCACGTTGTTTGCATTCGCGGGCATAGGTGATTGCATTTTGACGCAGCTCATCGATTGATTGTTGTGTCGCTATGCCTGCATCCACTATCCATTCTGCCATTTTGAGGATACAGTCGGTTTCTGTTTCCCACTTCAACCGATCAGCAGATTTATATCGCTCATGGCTTCCTGATGTGGAATGACCTAGTGGTTGTGTTACTTCCTGGATATGAAATACTGCCGGCAGATGATTTTTCCTTACTTTCTGAATGCCTCTTTCATACATTTCGCAGAGACCGGGATAGTCCCATGCTTTACATGTGTAGAGATAAATACCTTCACCATTCTCATCGATATGGAATCCTTCCAGCAACCGTGATATGCTTTGCTTGGTAGTTTGTAAAGCAGTTGGAACGGATATGCCATATCCATCATCCCAGATGGAAATTGCCATAGGAGCTTTTATTACTGCTGCTGCATTTATAGATTCCCAGAAAACACCTTCGGATGTGCTTGCATCTCCTATCGTGACAAAACAAACTTCATTGCCTTCATTGCTCATCTGTAAATCTTTGCCAAGATCAGGACGATGCCTGTACAATGTCGAAGCCTGAGCAATACCTACGGCTCGCGCCATTTGTCCGCCCGTCGAAGAAACATCTGCAGAAACATTATACCGGTCATCCTGTGGCAACAAATTGCCGTCCTTATCAATCATAGTTGTAGCCCAATGACAATTCATCTGGCGCCCTCCGGAGAAAGGATCATTTTCAGTATCTGCATATAGTTGTGCAAAAAAATCTTCGACAGTAGAAATACCTGATGCGAACATCCAGGTCTGATCGCGATAATAGCCTGATCTCCAATCTCCTTTTTGAAAAAACCTTGCAAGAGCCACCTGGGGTACTTCTTTTCCATCACCGAGGATACCGAATTTTGCTTTTCCGCTTAAAACTTCTTTGCGACCCAGCAAGCTGGCTTCCCTGCTGACACAACAAATCCAAAAGTCGGACAGCACCTCCTGCATAAACGCATCCTCCGGGCTTTTGGTGGTATATTGTTTCAGGTGTTCGGCTGCGATATCTCTTAGCATGGGTCGGTCAGTTATATGGAGTGAATTCGATTTAATTCAAATTCCCAACAAAAGTACAGAATAATAAACCGCTGATGTCAGGCAAAATGGCATAAAAAAAAGTTGTGGAAAATGCTTCCCACAACTTTTTATCATTTCATTGTTTATCCTTTGATTATCCCAGGACAATTTGTGCAAGGCTCAACATAGACGTCAGCACGATTACACATTTCCAGCAATATGTTTTATTCATGTTTATTATTTTTTAGACACTAAAGATACAGGTTTTAAGAAATGGTAACTGTTAATAGGTAGCAAACTCAAAACTGCCTTGGTTTATCATTCAGATTGCATGATATTTCATTTAATCACAACCTGTCGCAGGTAACTTCCTTCATTATTCTTGATCCGGATAAAATATATGCCTGATGAATATAAGCTTACCGGGATAAGATTGTGCAGTGATAAATTATCATTTAACCATAATGTTTTCCCCGTTGCATCCAAAAAGGAAAGTTGAACCGGCCTGGTTGGGTTCAATCCAAAATCAACATTTATTATTTCCCATGCAGGATTTGGATATACTTCTACATTGAAATCACCTGATTGAGGATGGGATGTTGCCGAAAGCTCTTGTATGGTGAATACTTCACTTTCATCCTGGTAATCTGTACTGCTGTTGTCCTGGAATACTCTCACTCTTGCCTGAGCAGTAGCTCCTTCAGGAACTTCCCACGTATAACTTAAATCACCTGCGGGCAAATCAAGCTGGATCGTTTCCCATGTAGTCCCACCATCCGGTGAATAATATACATCCCAGTTAAGGGTATTGTGTGGAATAGTAATACGCCATCGTATAGTCACATGCTCACCTGATGTCAGTGTTTCTCCTCCTGCAGGATAATCAACGTCCACATGTGCCATGCTCTTTGACGAAATACTAAAGAACAACACAATTGCAATGAATTTTGATAAATTAGCATGCATGATGAATAAATTAATAGAACTGTAAAGATATGAAGTCTGGCGTTAAGACGCTATTTATCGCGTCCTCATCAATGGATTTTCGCGTTATGACTTTCTGGGAACTCACCCCTTCCCATCTCTTATTAGGAGTATACATCGGCAGAAATAACTTCGCCAAGAGAGGGGCGGTAAGATTTCACATACAAATCAAATCACACCTCTCTTTAGAGAGATCATTTTCGTATGTATTATCATTTCGTAAGAGAGGGGAAGGGGGTGAGTTGCCAGAAAAACATAAACAAAGAGGACCCTATAAAGATCATTTACAGCAATCTTTTTTAAAGAAATTGCGAATGGACTTTCCAAAGTGCTTTTAGCAGGGACATTGTATCATGTTTGTTTGAATTATACTGAGTCAATTTACGAAACTACGCGGTATTGAAAAATGGATGTAGGATAAAAGGGATATCTTAACAGCTATGGAAAATGATTAAGATTTATACTAAACTGATATTAATCTTCATTTTTGCTTTGATGAATAATAAAATGACTGGTCAGGAAATTGGTTTTCTGGATTCAACATTTGTTTGGACTGAAAATCACTATGGTGGTTGGGGGGATTACAGCATGAGCTTAAAGTATACGGTTGATTCTCATCCGAGTTTATTTGCAGGTAAAACATATTACGAAGTATTACAAACAGATGAGGAGCTTTCTGAAAATTGGAAGAAAACAGGAGACTTTATCCGAGCAGAAAATAACATTATTTATTTGTGGCAAAACCCTCAGGAAATTGAATTATATAATTTCAACTTAATAATCAATGATACATTTCCAGTATATTATTTCGGGACCAACCTTATCGTTGATAGCATAGATACATTTGTACTCTTAACCGGAGAAGAAAGGAAATATTTGCGACTCCATTGTGAATATGATGATGAACCTCCATTTGGCTTTGGATATACTGAATGGGTTGAAGGAATTGGAAATATTAATGGTTTTTTTTATAATAATAACCAATGCGTTTTTGATACAGATGGATCTGATATCATGTGCATGTTCAGGAATGATACTTTGATCTACGATGATCCGCAAATAAATGCCTGTTGGTTGCTCCCTACTGCTATACATGAAGATAAAGCAAGAGAAGTACTGATCACTCCCAATCCGGTGTCAGACTTTATTCATATTACCGGCACACCCGGAGAAATCAATTTCATCCGGATCTTTAATACGATTGGTCATCAACTATATCATGGCAAATCAAATACAATTGATGTAAATAATTTTAGTTCCGGTTATTATACATTGGTTATCCTGATGGACAATGACCATTACGAAGTAAAAGGATTTGTAAAACTCTAGTATCCTGCCACCAAATCACAACACAGCTGAAGGGTTACTATTTCACTACCCTTACTACGAATGAAATCAGAATTTGGCACTCAATGACATCATGAAGCCTCGTCCGTCTGAGCTCCAGACTCCGGGACCGGGATAGAATAAAGGACGTTTTGTAAAATATTGCTTGTCCGCCAGATTATTGATCCCCGCACGTAAGACAAAGCGATTTGAAAACCGGAATGCCATATTGAGATCGAAAATGCCATATGCGGGTATGATTCCTTTTGATCCGTTAGCTGTAGGTGTAACTGTGTTAGCCGGATCAGCAAAAGTTTCATCCACATAACTGTATTGCAAAGTCACCCTTATGGCTTTGTATCCTACATTCAAGCCTTCGCGACTGATCCATTCAGGAGCACTTTCTACTTTATTGCCACTGATGTCACGATTCTCAGTAGGACTTATAGAGATTGAAGCGTTTTTGTAAACAGAACTCATCCAGGAAGAAGAAGTAAACATGGAAACATAGAATCCATTGGATTGGACAGGAACAAATTCAGCAAACAACTCTACACCATTAGTTTCACTATCTCCAATATTAGTCCGGTAGATATAGGGTCCATTATCATCAGTGAGTACATAGCTGCCCAATCTGTTTTTATAGATAACTCTGAAATACGTAACCTCGTATTTCATCCAATCTTTGATACCACCATTGAAACCTGCTTCTGCATTGTACCCGGTAGCGTCGTTGAGATCTTTATTGACTCTTTCAAGACCGGATGTGGGAATAATGTCTTTGAGAACAACAGGTCTGTAAGCCTGTGAAATGCCAGCATAAAACCGAAGATGAGGATTGATCCGGTATTGTGTGTTTATTCCAAATGCAGGAATGGTATGCCTGATATGATTTGGAACATCTGTCGGATCTAAATAAGAAAGATAACCTGACATGTCAGAAGCACCAGTCTCAAACCTAAATCCGGGTGATACAGTAAGTGCGTCAGACAAATAGATCATATTTTCAACAGCGAGGGAGACAGTCTGACTCTTGTAATGCAGATCTCTTCCAAAATCACCTGTAATCGAGAGGTCATAATCACTTCCGGTAGTTCCTTTTCCCTGCTGTCTTCTGCGCATATCGTTATTAAAATATCTGACTGATGCATTCACTACAGATGGAAAATTTCCGACATTATATTGATGCAACAACCTGATTTCTGTAGAACGGGAATGAAAGTTATCAATATTTACAGCCCGGTTTTTGAATTGTGCTGTAACCGGATCGATCACATCTTTTTTATCTGAAAACCCTTCAAATTCCACACTGCTCCGGTTTCCAAATAAGCCTGATGCTACCCATTGAAGTGAAGTGCGATCGTTAAGCTTCCAGTCGAATGTGAGAGATGGCACATAAATATCAGGGCTAAAATAATTTCTGCTCCTTGTAGCCTGTCTTGGATTTTCATAGAACATACTATCTGAAAGTGGACCAGGTATTTGATATAAATACTGACTACGACCCATCTGCAGTTTCAACGAGGCTTTCTCATTAAATTGATATTTCAGATTAATAAACTGAGCCTGCGCTTTGGACTCTGCATTATCACGATAGCCATCAGAAAACCGGTGTTGTGCATACGCCTGGTAAGTCAGTTTTCCGATCTTACCACCTATTGCATTGTAAGAACTAAACAGGCCAAATGATCCAACTGAATTCACAGATTCAAATGTGATAGCCTTTGTGGTGTCAGGTTCCTTGGTGATATAATTGATAAGGCCACCGAACTCTGCACCATACTGCAATGCACCTGTACCCCGTATGATTTCAATCGTCTTGATCGCTTCCATAGGAGGGCTATAATGGCTTGCAGGATATCCGAATATATCCGAGTTGATCATGACCCCATCCTGGCGTACATTAAATTCCCAGCTGCGATGTGGGTCGAGTCCGCGAGTAGCAATATTGACCTGATTGCCTGAACCATCCATGTCATAGACAAAAGCACCTGGAATTTTTGCGAAGATTTGCCGCGCTGTTTTCTCTGCCAGATTTGCAGGCATATCCTGAACCTGTAGTACTTCTGTTTTCCTTCCTCCTACAATATATGTACCATGCACGTCAGATAGTTTAGTGGTGATATCATTGGAATGATATCCTTTTACTATGACATTTTTCAAGGACTCCCCTCTCATAGTATCCTGTTGAGCTGAAAGTGAAAAAATGGATATGAGGAGAATAAGAAGTAGTAGTATGTTAGATTTCATAATGAAGCTTTAAAATGCAAAGGTAATTTGATTCGATGCAAAAACTGATGATGAAAATTAGAATCTCCTTAGAATCATATAACAAGGTGTTAATAAAGAAACCTCATCAACATTAATTTTCTTTGATCTAGCCTGAAAAAATGTTTGTCAATCAGTTTTAACTTAACACAAAAACCATAAAAAGAAAATTGGTGTCATCATCTTATTCTATTTAAAAATCATGCATAAACATTACAACAAAAACGCATTTTGTCATTAAGATGACACCTCCGGCAGAATTCTAATAAAATCAAATCGACTACCGCAGGAAATCATTTTACCCTATTCAGTGAACGGTTATGCCATATTATGTTCCCAACCAGCGATTCAAATACCCCATTCGGCAGGTTCTGAGGTCTATTCATTGTCAAATAATATAATATTGCGCTCTGAAACCAACAATTTGGTTGTTTTATCAGTTTACATCAAATCTTCCGGTAATTGCAACCTGAAACAGCTCTTTGTACTAAATGAACGTAACGCTAAATAAAAATATGAAAACGATGAAGTTGATTCCCGCCCTATTGGCTATAGCAGGTCTGATGACCCTGACGATTACTTTCAATGGATGTAAAGATGATGATCCGGTGACTAAGCCCGGTTCGCTTGCCTTCCACATCCATACTTTAATTGATGCAAATGAAGTAGAGAATTATGGTGAAGTGTTGGCCACTGAAGAAGGAAGACAGATATCTGTGACCACAGCCCAGCTGTATATATCTAATGTGAAACTGATCAAAACAGATGGCAGTGTGGTGGATGGCCCTTCATCTATCCTCCTGGTGAAACAAGGTGTAGAAGAATATGAGATAGGTGATGTTCCTGCCGGCGATTACAAAACCGTTCGCTTTGATGTAGGGTTACCTGATGCAGTAAATGCATCTGTACCGAATCCATCAGATCTCACATTGTATAATCCTTCGATGTGGTTTGGAGCAACCCCTCAACCGGATGGATTTGTATTCCTTAATTTCCAGGGATCCGTTGACACAACGGATGCACTCACAGGATTAAATTTAATTCCGTTCGATTTCAGGATCGGAACAAATGCACACAGGGTAACCATCACTATGCCTGACGAGAATTTCAGCGTGGTCCCTGACCAGCAAGCTGTTGTTCATCTTGAAGCAAACTATGCTAATATCCTCGATCTTGTGGACCTCAATGTTGCCGGCAACTTAAATATCAGGACACCTGAAGAAAATTCATGGTTGTGGGTATCACAGTTGGAAACCAGCATTGGAGATATGTTTGAATACGAGTAATCAACCATTTGACACGATACAAATCATTCTCTTATAAAAAAGTAATACCGTACATGGTGCTGATTGTGTACGGTATTACTTTTCCTTTTTGTACGTATGATCATTTGACGGATAGCAGTTGTTCTTCCATTCCTGAAACGGTTTCTTTTAGTGCGGATATACTACCTGTTTTGAATACGCATTGCAGTACTCTGTTATGTCATTCCGGGAGCGGTCCGGCAGCCAACCTAAATCTTGAGGATGCAGTAGCTTACGCTTCACTTTCAAAACCGGGCAGCGGGTATATTAATACGGTAAAACCCAATTACAGCATCTTCTACAGCCAGTTGAATTCGCTATCCCTTCCGATGCCTCCTGATGGCAAGCTTGATCCGTGTACGATCATGCTGATATTGAATTGGCTCGAACAGGGAGCATTGAATAATTAAGTGTGAAGACATTCGAGTGTCTCTGACCTCGAACACAGATGGATAGTCCAGGTTCGAGGTCAGAGACACTCGAAGGTTAGTGGTAATAAATAAGGGCAACTCTTCATCTGAAGAATTGCCCCTTTTTATTACTTTACAATATTCACTTTTAATGGTGAGTCATGTTTCTAAAAACTGATAGGAACAAGTAATTTGATACTGAAGTTTCTGCCCATATTATAAACACCACTTCTACCTGTTACATTGTTTACGGCTCCATATTTCAACCGGCTTAAATGACTTTGATAAGCTACATCAGTTAAATTATTAGCATTGAAATACACAGAAAACAAGGTTGTCTTTCCGGATAGTACATCTGTACCTACTCCCAGGTTAAGCAGAGAATAACCGGGCGTCTCGGTTTCAGTTCCAAAAGCACCGTAGAATTTATCCTGTTTAAAATAATTCTCAACTTCAAACATAATATAGGAGTTGGCAAATAATTTACCAATCTTTCCGGCTGTAGCTTTAAGTTCAGAATCAATCTTTGGTGCCGGAGTAAATGGTAAATATTTCGTTGAATCAGGCTGATTTTTTTGCCTGGCAAGCACATAAGAAAAAGAATTTTCAAAATGCAACCAATCCAGCGGATGGGGATGAATGTCAATTGAAAATTCACCTCCAGATAAGCTGGCATTCCCTGATGTATATTTAAAAGTGCTGAATCCATTTGACAATGAATCTCCTCCATTGACGCTTTCAAGTTTACCAAGGAAAATAAAATTATTGATCTGGTTACTGAAAAGATCCAGTTCGGCTGTGATATGTTCTGAGTTCAAACCGAGTGCATAATCAAATTGCATGCTATTCTCGGCTTTCAATGTGGGAACGCCGATAATAAAATTGATAGTTCCTTCATGCACTCCATTTGCTGAGATCTCTGCAATGTTAGGAGCACGGAAACCTCTTGATACATTCAGCTTGGTGTATACATTTTCTGAAAACTGAAATGTAGCCCCGACACTTCCGGATACACCTGAGTAATTAGAATCAAATGCTTTGAATTGATGATAGGCATCGGGTTCGTCGACCTCCACTTTTATACCTTCTGCATTCAAATACAAATCATCGCCTTTTTCACTGCGCGAATCATAACGCAAGCCTGCACTAATATCAAGATTATTGATTGTTTTTTTTGCCATAACAAAAACGCCCACATCAAATAAATTGTATTCAGGAATTAAGTATTCTGTCCCTTTATTCTGCGAAACCTGGTTCATGCCATTGGCTCCAAAGGAAATAGAAAGATTGTTCATCTCAGGCAATAAGTACCGCACATCATAATTGATAGTATTGAGCAGGAAATAAAGTCCATATTGATCCGGTGCGAGAATATCCGCAAATTCCTGGCGTTGATTTTGCTGAAAACCAAGGGTAGCTTTTAAACTGCCATCACCGATGATAAAACTGTTATTCAGCACGGCTTTGTAATGGTGGATTTGTTGAAACGGTGTGAAAGGCGTATAAGATTTATCATCATCGATCGTCGCAATGGTTCCTGCTTCGGTCGAATCATTTAGTGCAATGAGCTTAATAAATTTTCCGGTAGCACTATCCCGTTCGCCTTCGACAATTCCGGGATTCAGATTGTAAGCGCTAAAATGCAGGTGAGAATAGCCCCAGGACTTGTTGAAACCTACTATCCCACCCAGCGTATTTTCGCGAAATCCGGAATTAAAAACATAGCCATCATATGTATTCTGGTATGCATGCGCTGTTTTATTGCTGAAACGAAGATCCCAAATGAATCCGCTTTTATTTCCGGCCAGATTAGCAGAATAACCAATCAAACCATTGTTGGTTTGATAATTCCCTAAAAGATTTCCCTTAATACTTCCTTCTGGCAATGTAGGTGCTGAGAGTAAATTAATCACTCCGGCCATGGCATCAGATCCATAAGATAAGCTTGCAGGTCCCTTTAATATCTCCACTTTGCTGACGGCGAATTCATCAATTTCTATCCCATGTTCATCGCCCCACTGCTGTCCTTCCTGGCGGATGCCGTCATTCACGGTTACTACCCGGTTATAACCCAATCCACGGATCACAGGTTTAGAAATTCCTGAACCGGTTGTGACCTGCGATACGCCGGGTTGTTTTGCTATAGCATCAATAATATTTGTAGATGAATTTTGTAACAGCCGGATTGCAGGAATTGTGGAAATCGGTGTTGGGGTTCTGTTCTTTTCAGAAGAAGCGGACAATCCGGTGATAACGATCTCATGAAGTTCGTTCACCGATTCTTCCATTTCGAAATCTTTAGTGCCAATTTCTTCGAGATTAATATTTTCTGCGATCAATTTGTAACCCAGGTAAGATACCTGCACGAGCACTTTTGCAAATGGAAGGTTTTCTATTTTATATATACCGTCGATGTCGCTGATCGCTCCTGTTTTTAAATCAGGCAAATACACGCTAACGCCGGGAAGTGACTCACCTGTTTTTTTGTCGGTTATTTTTCCTGACAAAGTTGTTTTTACCAGTACAAAATGTACTGCTCCAAAAGATAGTGTCGAAATAAATGCAATCATCCCGACGATCAGAAATGCTGTTTTTTTCATGGCTTTAAAATTAAATGTGGATATTTTAATGAATGGAAATGTGGAATGGATATAAAGCAGCTTTTGGCTGATTTAACATTCTACAACACGCTTTATCCTAAGTGGATATAAGAATTAAATGATAGATGATGAAGGAGGGCCCCTGTCATCATGGAGAATTGGAAATTGAATGACTTCTCCGGTTGGGCAATTAATTTGGAATAAGGGTATATAATAAGCTACATCCCAGACTTGAATCGGTTCAGGAACGATTTGACGAACGATCGAAACGTGACATCGGAGACAATCACCCGGATCGTTTGTAAAATGATATTTATGATGACAGCCACCTTCGACATTGGGGTGGTAAATGGTGATATGACATGGATCTTTTTCAATCGTCGTACCTATTTGTCCTAAGTGCTCGTGTTCGGAGTGGGGTACCAAACCAGGAGGAACGATATAAATAAAAACATAAATCAAAAGCAATCCTCCTACCCATAACCGGAGCCATGGTATAGGTTTTTGACTAAATGCTTTTGGATTGAATTTCATTAGGATTCTAAAGATACTGCCATTCAGTGAGAGGAGTGAGACTGCTGACGTTCGAGTGTCTCTGACCTCGAACACAGGTGGGTGGTGCAGGTTCGAGGTTAGAGACACTCAAATGTCACCGGGCATTAGGAGAACCTGTTTTATCCTTATGTCGATCCCTTTAACTCAAATCAGGCTTGATCAAAGCTCATTATCCGGATTACAAGGGTTGAAAATGGAAGGATTGTGGGCCTGACACTGGAAATACCTTCTCCTCCAAAAAAATAAATTATGGGACGGTATCATGTTTTTCAGGAGCGGGGTATCCTGGAGAATTCAGGCAATATGTTCGGAAAAGTACCAGCAAAGGGACCCCAAAGCCCTACTATGCTGGGAAATTCAATGCTCAAGAAGGCAGGAAATTGCCAGTGGGTCGAACTTTTATACACAAACCTGAGTTTAAACACCGTCACGCAAGGTGATCTGGTGATTGGAGGGCAGCGATGGTATGGTTATCAAAAAGTTGAAAAAAAAGTACATAACCTGCATGATTATCAGAAATATGTATCTTTGCGGGCTAATTAATCAATTTTAATACAATGAATAAAGGAATTGTCAAATTCTTTAATGAATCCAAAGGATTCGGATTTATTAAGGACGAGTCTTCTGGAAAGGAGTATTTCGTACACGTCAGTGGACTCACCGAAAAAGTCAAAGAGAACGATAACGTCAGCTTTGATCTCATCGAAGGAAGAAAAGGACTAAATGCAGTAAATGTCAGAAAAGCATAAACCAGCAGTAAGTTATTTCTTTTAGAATTCTAAAGACAAAGAACCCCGCCACAAGCGGGGTTTTTTGTTGCCCCACCCCTATACTTCGATCGGCATTACTCATTCTTTTGCTTCAGCTCAGCAACCAGGGGACTTGAAATCCTACTCTATGTTGGCATTAATAATATGCCAGCCTGAGACCCAGGAAACGGACGTACCCATTTGCATCAATAGAATATTTCTTCCTGAATATTTTTGAAAGGGAAAATTCATAGTCAGGCTGGATTGAAAATTTGCCTTTCCCTAAAGTAAACTCGTATCCAAACCCGACATTGGGGAGCAACCATGTTTTTTGAAAACCAAAATAATATTGATCAGGATCACGCTTTTCCTGCAAATGTCCACTTTCGTTGAGTATCACATACCCGGAATTCAAAAGTAAATGCTGAACCTTACACCCTCCATTAAGAAAGAAATGGTTTGCTTTTTCAGAACTGTTCAGTTTTATTTTAAGATTCACAGGAATTCCAATAAATAAGTCACCATAGTTGAAATCCCAATAGGATTTATAGATGAGTGCATTTCCAAACTCGTCCACATCATCAGGGAATAGTGGCGAATAATCTCTGTATTTTAATTTTACGTGATGCAACATCAATCCAGTTATGAATTGTGTTTTTGGACTAAGATCGATCAACAGATCACCACCCAATATGTAACTGATCCCAGATTGATTCTCCGCAACCAATTCAGATTTGAATTGAGCCATACCTATTTGAGGAGTAAGGGAAAAACCGAAGTGAATTTTCTTATCTGTGGATTGGGTAATCGCCCATTGAATAAAAAAAAGGCAAAATAAAAATGTCAGTTTAAATTTCATCATCAGATCATTTTGTCCATTTTGGAATGAGAACAAGGATTTTCATCTTCAAAAAATAATGTTTTAAATCTAGTCATTATCGGCGAGGTTACTCTTCTTGGACCTCGTGGCACGAGTACTGGTGCCACCAGTACTCGTGCCACGAGGTCCTAACGTGCTGATAGTCAATCTCCCGGATATGGTTTTAAGACACATTTTTTGTCTTATAATGCACGAAATGTGTCATGAAAACAGACATTCTGGTTAAGGGATGTTTCATTTCATTAAAAAATCTCATCCGGTTATTGCCTACTTCTATCATCTTTGACGGAGTTTAACGAACCCATAAATTATCTTAAGACTTTTTAAGAAACGACCATCCCTCATACTTCGTCATAGAAGTAATAAAACACGAACGATCATGAAAAATCTACTACTCCTTACGATCTCTATTGCATTGCTTAGCGCATGCGCTTCTGCCGACAAGATGCTTGAACGCGGTGATTATGATGGCCTGGTCCGCATGGCCACCAAAAAACTTTCAGGCAATAAGAAAAAAGACGATTTAGTCATAGCCCTTGAAAAAGGCTTTGAAAAAATCACCAAACGCGACATGGCCACTATCGAATTCCTGAAGGTATCTGACAAAGCCGAAGACTGGGAAGATATCATGGACATAGCCCGCGATATAGACCATCGGCAAGAATTGATCGAACCACTTCTTCCGTTAATAAGCGTATCAGGCTATCATGCAAAATTTACTTTCGTCCACACCGACCAGATCCTTTCTGAAGCCAAAATCACTGCTGTCAATCTCTACGAGAAAAGATTGGAAGACATGGTCGTGGCTGCACGAAAAGGAAATAAGAAAGAGGCACGCCAGGCATTCAACCTGATAGATCACATATGCACGATCACAGATAAATATTACCGACCAGAGTTACGCGATGAGATGTGGAACCTCGGTATAAATAAAATATTGCTGCAAATCGAAAACAACAGCAATGTCATCATGCCTGCAGGTTTTGAAGAAGAAATCCTCTCTGCTGATTTCGCCAACATGGGTGGCAGCTGGGACCGCTACTATACCGAAATCGATGAAGACATGAAGATTGATTATAAGGTGCTCCTTCGAATAACAGATATTGCTACCACGCATGATGAATGGAAAGAAATCCAACATCCTTACAGCAAGAATATCGTGGATGGCTGGGAGTATGTCCTGGATGACAAGGGAAATGTGAAAAAGGACTCACTCGGTAATGACATCAAAAGAGATAAACATATCACTGTAAATGCTACTGTGGTGGAAACCCTTCAAAGCAAAAAAGCACTGATCCGTGCCAGGATGGATATCACAAATGTTCACACAGGTGCAAGGGTCTATTCCCAACCACTTGAAGTAGAGGATTTATTTAATCATACGGCCAGGAATTTCTTCGGAGACGAAAGAGCCCTTGACAATGAATTAAGAGTCCGTATTCCTCCTGCTACATATCCTTCAGATGCTTCCATCATCTGGGATGCATTCAAAGGCCTGAAGCCAAAGTTCTTTGATGAAGTGAGGAGAGCTAATTTCTCTGTGTAATTCTCGTTCGCTTCGACTCCGCGGTTGCTGAACTGTAGCATAAGGTTTAGCATTGACGGTCGAAGCACAGCGACCGTGCGAATTCCACTAAAATCATTTCGGCTCCGCTCAATGAAGATGATTCAAGTTGAGCGGAGCCGAAACATAATATTGTAAAATCTCTCGGTTGCTGAGCGGAGTCGATGCGAACGAAATCAGAACTACCACTTTACAAAATTCTTCACTATCACTCCTTTCGTTGTTCGAATCATGACGTGATATTCTCCCGGAGAAAGACGGCTTATATCTAATCTTTTCTTCTCATTTGGATTGATCAATGACTTCAATTGTAAGACTCCGTTACCAGAAAAGATTTCAACGGAAATCTCATCAGATGCAAGATCCGCCAATTCAATTTCAAGATATGATGTGGCAGGATTAGGATAAACAAATATTCCAAAAGGATCAGGCCCGAAGTCCTTAGTTCCGGTAGCCAACGTATAATAGTATTGGAATGAATCTTGGTTGACCCAGGTGCTATCCCAAAGCTGGAAAACTTCTGAGCTCAGGTGCCGCTGCGAATCATAAGTGACAAGAAATTGGTAAACATTGAGCCATTCACCATTTGTAAATGTCTGATATAATTGGTTGAGGATATCACCGTTCTGGTCGTAAGTATAAAAGAACCTTTGTTCATCCACCCAAATTCCTCCACCGATATTCGCCTGCCGAAGATATAGCGTGCGATCATGATGAACATCGTAAGTATAGAAATTGCGGTAATAATCTTCCCAATGATCTACAACCCAACGTTGAAGGCTATCCTTTACAAGATCATAATTAGCATCATATGTATAGAAGAGTTGTTGATTATCCACCCAGCCTGTAGTCCAGTTCTGAATTAAACGATGGACCAACCTGTTATCTACATCGTACGTAAAAATATGGTGAAAAACATTTTCCCATTCTGTTCCTGTCCAGCGTACATATACTATGTCAATCTGGTTGTCATTGATATCGTACGTATAAAACCTTGCTAATTGGTTGATCCAATTGGCTCCATCCCAGACCTGCGCAACAATGCTGGTTTGATTGTTATGGTCGTCATAAGTGTACAACATTTGTTCGCTATTTTCCCAATCTATACCATTCCAAACCTGATATTGATAACCTAAGTAATTGTTGTTACCATCATAGCTATAAGTATAAAGGCCTTCGTTTATCCACTGAGCTCCATCCTGTACCAGGTTCAACTCCGAAATGATATGATTACTTTCATTTGAAGTATAAAATGTCCTCCTGGTGAGTTGCCATTGAACAGAAAGAGTATCCCATGACCATGTATGCAGACTATCCAGTACATCTTCTTCAGAACGGAACTGGAATTGATTCAAATTTTTTTGAAGAACTCCATGACTTGCGGTAATCTCCTCTGCACTATTATGATTTCCATCCTTATAAAAGTTTATTTCGGAAGGATGGAATGTCTGAGAAAATAAACCCGGAATGAAGAGTGTGGAGCACAACAGGATGATGATCGTTTTCATCGGAAATGAAATTAGATCATCTAAGCTAGCAAAAAATTATGGGCTTATGAAGTAATAAGGTTATGGGTGCAATTCTTGCCTATTGCTTATTGCCCATTGCTTATTGTCTATTGCTTATTGCCCTTCATTCTCCATGATCAAACAATCCAAGGTAGGCGCCCGCAGGATCTTTAATAACACAATACCTTGCTTTCTCTCCCATCTTCCTGGGACCATTAACAATTTCTCCTCCTCCTCTCTTTACAGCTTCCATGCTTGCATCCAGGTCAGCTACATTGACATACATGATCCATGCAGACGGAAGCCCTGCATTTACTCCCTGTTCATGACATACACCTGACCTGACTACATTATCATCCGGTGAGATCATGCAATAATCATTGTACTCCCCCATCGACACATCCATGCTTTTCCAACCAATGACATCTTTATAAAAATCTCTAACCTCATCAGCACCAGGAATCGTCAGATCCATCCATGTGATCGCCCCGATTGTTTTATCCGTTTCCAATTATTTAAGTTTTTGCAATAGTTTTTCAAAAAATAATTTCAAACACAATTTCTTTTCCATCGCGCAAAGCGGTCACACTTGTCTTGTCACCTTTGTGAAAAGTACCAAGCACGTCCATATAAGCATAAATATCTTTTATCTCCTTGTCAGCCATCTTTATGATGACATCTCCTTTTTTCATCCCTGCTTTCTCTGCAGGTTTTCCTTCACGTACACCATCCAATCGCAAACCAACTCCATCATATAAATAATCAGGTAATACACCCAGTGTTACTTCCAGGTTTGGTGTGGAAGATGGATCAGCATCTTTAGTTTTAGCAAATGGCATTTTCTCTTTATTGCTGATCTCAGAAATCAATGCAATGACCATATCCGCAATTCGCACCATACCAGCTGAATTGATTTTTTCCACATCATCAGTAGGCTTGTGGTAATCTTCATGCGAACCTGTGAAAAAATGCAACACGGGCATATCCATGACATAAAATGATGAATGGTCAGAAGGCCCAATGCCTGATTCACCTGATGTAATACTAAAACCAAATGTATTAGCTGTCTTGATCATTTCAGGCCATCCCGGAGAAGTACCTACTCCATTGATAGCCATTTTATTTTCAGGATTCAGGCGGCCTACCATATCAAAATTGATCATAGCAGTTACGTTGCTAAGGTCAATCGTTGGATTCTTCGTGAAATAATTAGAACCCCATAAACCATTTTCTTCACCGGTAAATGCAATGAATAAATAATTGAGGCCTTGATGTCCTTTTAACCGATCGGCTAATTCCAACAACATGGCAATTCCGCTTGCATTGTCATCAGCGCCATTGTGGATTGCCGGCTTACCATCACCCAGCGAACCAAATGAACCCATACCGAGATGATCAAGATGAGCTCCAAAGATGACTGTCAAGGGTGCGCCATGATCAAGATATCCTATCACATTCCGGCCACTCAGGCTACCCGGGTCAGTATTTTTTGCAAATTCTACTGTATGTGGATTTGGATTCTTCACGGTCAGGGATTGAAACCAGGTATCCTGATCACCTTTTGGCTGCAACCCAAGCTCTTTGAAACGACCGGCTATATAATTGCCGGCAGCGGTTTCGCCTTTAGAGCCAAATGTCCTTCCTTTCAGCTTGTCGGAAGCCAGGAAGGTAATGTCTGAAAGCATCTGCTGGTCATCAGTCGCGGTACTGTCCCATTTCAGGGTGTTGCACGAAAGGACGAGCGAAATGCTGAAGAGAATGATGCCGTATCCCAGGAAGCGGCTGTTAGGTATGAATTCCATCTGAAGAGGTATAACGCCAAGGCCATCACCAGCCTATATTTGCGGGTCTAATGTACAACGGATGAACCAATCTCTTTTCATAGCCTGTCTATGCTTTGCCGGACTCATTTCCTGCAAGCCCAGGACTGAAGCCACAACAGAAAGCACTGCCTCCTCTACACCACAGGATACGCTCAGGTACGACCAGGAAAAACATCTCGCCAATGTCCGTCAGCTTACTTACGGAGGAGATAATGCAGAGGCATACTGGAGCTTTGACAGTAAAAAGCTCACCTTCCAGGCAACCCGTACGACATGGAATGCTTCATGCGACCAGATATTCATGATCGATGTCACCCAGGCGTTAGATACCAGCAAGGCTCCTCAACTGATTTCTACAGGAAAAGGGCGGACTACCTGCTCATATTTTATGCCCGGGGATACAACCATCTTATATGCAAGCACTCATGAAGCTGACCCGGCCTGTCCTAAAGCACCTGAACGAATGGTGGGTGGGAAATATGTCTGGCCGATTTATCCATCTTTTGAAATTTATGTAGCTGACCTGAAAGGAACTATTAAAAAGAAACTGACTAATTCTCCCGGCTACGATGCAGAAGCAACAGTTTCACCAAAGGAGGATATGATTGTTTTCACGAGCCTTCGAACCGGAGATCCTGAATTGTACACGATGGATATCGATGGGAACCATGTGAAGCAGATCACACATGATCTGGGATATGATGGTGGTGCATTCTTTTCGCCGGATGGAAAGAAAATTATTTTTCGCGCTTCACGACCCACTACACCGGAAGATGTAGCTACTTATAAATCTTTATTGGCTCAGCATCTTGTACAGCCTACGCAGATGGAATTGTTTGTTTGCAATGCTGACGGCAGTGATCTTCGACAATTGACGCATCTTGGAAAAGCGAATTGGGCGCCATACTTTTTACCATCAGGTGATAAAATTATTTTTTCTTCAAATCATGCAGGAGCCAAAGGATTCAATTTCAATCTTTACATCATCGGCCTGGATGGAAATGGTTTAGAGCAGGTGACCTTTGACAAAGTATTTGACTCATTCCCGATGTTCAGCCCGGATGGAAAAAAGATTGCGTTTTCATCTAACCGGAATAATAAAGGGACGCATGATACCAATCTCTTTGTAGCTGACTGGATCAATTAACTGAATTTTAAAAACAATCACATGCCAGCTCCTTCCTGGATAGATAAGTTACAAACGCGATGGGGGGTTAAATCCGCCTTCCAGGTTATCATTATTCTTGTTGTGTTTGCCTGTACAGGATTTACGGTGATGTTTATTAAGCCGGTGATCACCGGTTGGTTATTTCAAAACGGGCACAGCACAATCTTTTCAATACTTTACTGGATATTGATTCTTCCGGTATATAATCTTTTCCTGCTTGTATATGGTTTTATTTTTGGCCAATTCAAATTCTTCTGGGCGTTTGAGAAGAGGTTTTTCGGGAGAATATTTGGGAGAAGAAAACCAAAAATTAGTGAGTAGTCAATAGTGAGAAGTGAATAGTCAGCTCCTTCACAATTTCATTATCTATATTTTGAAAGTACTGCCCTGGCAACTGAATCAATTTTGGTACTTGTAAAATGCTTCAGGCAAATTTGAAATACTCTCTTTTTACCCATTTCGTAGTCTCTTCTGGTCATTAACATTATGGAGTCTGCCACAATTTCTTTTTGTACCTCACGTGCTAAAGAGTCTACAGCTCTATAACCAGCAAAGCCAAGAGGAAAGTCACTATGTTGGCTTACGTCCTCATTAATAATTGAATCCATACAAGCATCTCCTTCGTACCCAAATTGCATACATGTTATAAAAAAGCACTTCCTGAATTCTTCTATATCATACCTTAAATCCAATTCAAATGAGGTATCTAATTCTGATGAATTCATTGGGGTAGAATCTTCAGGTTTGTGATTGCAGGAAGCAATCACGAATGTGCAGATTAGAACCAAAAGAACAAATATTCTAAACATAATTGCTAAAATACACTAGTAGATATCAGGAAATCCATTTTACCTTCTATCCACAAAGAATCAATCATATTACTGGTCACAAGATAACCTTCAACATTTGTTACAAGTCGAATTGCAGGAAATGGGCCTGATGTTCTGCAATCATTTTGCACCAGTTCATACTCAACCACATTTATTTTTAAACCCGTTCTATCTCTAATATAAGGTGGGCTGGCCAGGCCTACTGATTCTGGATCCCATGAATTCGCATACCTTTTGCCATTATGTCTTATGTAGAATATTATATCTCCAAGATGCGGTGATTTATTAAAACCGCTTTCCAAAACTTGTTCTAACAATAAAAATAAATCACTGACCTCCGGGTCCTTATGAATTGATAAAGTGGTGCTTTTAAAATATATATAGAAAAGAAAGTCTGAACTCAAATCGAATGGATACGGTAATGAGACTATTGGCTGGTATAAACTTGTATCAGGATGATTTATCCAGGTACTTGTGGAGCCTAATACATTGCATGGATGAAAGCGGGTCGTAAACAAAAGCCCCTGATCAGAAAATATTTCAACAAATGAACTGTCCAATGCGGATTGATTTATTGGAGCAGGATCATCACATTTATGGTTGCAGGAAGTAAACATAAATGTGCAGGTGAAAATCAAAACAACGACTCCTCTTAACATATTAATCATTTAAACCGTGGAGAGAGGACCTTATGAATATTGAATTCTGAATTTAGAAGTTGAATAACAAATATTTATTTTAGTAGTTTCTCTCACTTTCTCACTTCTCTCACTCTCACAGATTGCAGTGAAAGAGAATGTCAGAAATTTTGAATATGGAATTTTGAATTCAGAATTCAGAAGTTAAAAAATCTTCAATCTTAAATTTTAAATCCAAAATCGTTTGTGCCCAAGGGGGGACTCGAACCCCCATGTCCTTACGAACACACGCCCCTGAAACGTGCGTGTCTACCAATTCCACCACTTAGGCTTAAGAGTGTGAGTGTGGGTGTGAGTTGGAGTGTGAAAATATTCAAACTCAAACCCACACTCTTCCGTACCAGAGGCGGGAGTCGAACCCGCACATCCTTGCGAACGCTGGATTTTGAATCCAGTGCGTCTACCAATTCCGCCACTCTGGCAATTTTTATCAGGGTACCTCTCTTCAGAGGGGCCACAAATTTATAATTTTTTCCCTAACCATTACCGGATCAGTGTAATATCTCCATGCCGGGTTTCAGGACCCGTATCTGCGAATACCACAATCAGCTTATACGCATAAACACCCGTATTTAATGGGTTCCCGTGCAGCTTGCCATCCCATGAAGCGGATGGATCATTCGTTTGAAAATGGAATTTCCTGAAAACCAGGCTTCCCCAACGATCAAAAACTGAGAACTCTCCGATTTCTTTAACTGCCGTTCCTGAACTTATGATGAAAAGATCATTGATCCCATCCCCATCAGGTGAGAAAATATTCGGAATGAATATATCCCGGTTGATGGAAACATGAACGGTCATATCATCCTGGCTTGTACATCCGTTTTCATCTGTTGCCGTTACTTTAAATGTTGATGTTGATTTGATCTCTATTGTACGCGCGATACAATTTTCGCATTGCTGATCGGACCATGCAAATTGCAGAACACCATTTGGTTGACCAAAAACAACTGGAGTAATTTCAAAGCTCGTACCAAATGCGATCGTCGTATCGGATCCTAAATCCAAAAACCAATCTCCTGGCTCAGCAAGTATAAATTGTTCTTCACTTGTACAGCTATTCTGATCTTTTATCAAAAGCACATGATTTCCTGAAATTAAATTATGATACGAAAGATCTGCCTCGAATGCTTTACCATCCAGTGAAGTGATAATGGGCAATACACCTCCCTGCACATTTGATAATGTAACACCTCCCGTCTGTTCTCCAAAACACAAGATGTCATCAATCGCAATGCCGTATTGTATCAACGCTGGTTCTGTAATCGTAACTGAAGAATTTGCTTCACAACCGTGACTATCTGTAACTGTGATGAAATAAACACCGGCTTCTAAACTGGACAGATCGGATGTATTTTCTCCATTCGACCACATGTAAGAAAGTGGTGGAATTCCGCCAGTCAATAGATTTACCCTTGCTTCTCCTATACTATCGCCATAACAGGGAACACCAAAACCATGATAATCGCTTACATTTTCAGTTTCAATGTTGAATGGTAAGATTACATCTACAAGTAACGTATCCAGGATTTCTAATCCATTCGCTGATTTCAGCAGGAAATAAGATTCTCCCTGAACATCCAATGGAAAAGAATAAATGCCTGCAGAAGGAAAGTCGTAACTACCCGTTTCGTTCAAATGTGACCATAACAAATGGAAAGGCCCCAGACCAGTCAGTATATCGATAGTCACGATTGCACTATCACCAAAACAGGACGGTTGCCGAACTGAAACATTGGCCCGGATCTGGCATAAGTCAACCGGTACCAATGTCGCTGTTGTAACTATAAGGCTGTCGCATCCAACACTATTTGTTAAGAACTGGGTAACTACTCCGGTGTCCTGAGGCTCACAACTTGTAGTAGTTATAAAGGTTGTATCAGCTTGTAGCAAAGAAACGAAGATGGAGATGACACTATCACACCCGGATTGATTGGTCAGATAAATCAATAGTAATCCGGCATTTGAGGGAATACATGTAGTACCTGAAATATAAGTTGTATCCGATCCCCCATACATCATCGTGAGGATGACGAGACTGTCGCAGCCTATTGAATTAAGATAAAGTGTTGATGTAGTTCCCGTATCCGAGTATGTGCATGTCAAAGATGTAATCAGTGTTGTATCTGACAAGAGAAAGGAAACTGTACTGATCACCAGGCTATCACAGCCATCGACATTGGTTAAGGTCTGCATAGTGACACCCTCATCTGCGGGATCACAAGAATTTGAAAAAAGCAATGTTGTATCCGAACGCAACAGCAACGTATTTCTAATGACCAGGCTGTCACATCCAACCTGATTCGTAAACAACAGCAATGTCTGACCTGTGTCAGCTATTGAACATGAGAAGAGCGAAATCAAAGTCGTATCAGAATTCAACAACAAAACCTGGTTAACCACCGTACTATCACAATTGCCCTGATTAAAGGTCATTATAGTAGTACCGGCACTTGCGGGATCGCAAGTAGAAGAAAAAATCCAGGTAGTATCAAATGGTGAAATAATAACCTCGGTGAGGACCAGGCTATCACAATTAGAAATAGTAGTAAATGAATCCATGTAAATTCCTGCCTGCGTTTGAAATGCTCCCTGCAGAAATATAGAATCACCCGGACATAAATATTTCGTAAACATAAATTGAAGCGACGCAGCCTCAGTGATCTCTATTTGCAAGGTACTATCACATCCATTCATCGCCGTGAGATGTTCTGTTCCTGTCCAGACACCATCACCATATGTATGTCCATTGATCATGATCGTTGTACCTAAGCAAAGCACAGTATCGAAGTTGGCCACGCGATCCGGAAGCAACGTAAGGAATGTGCAATTGACCGTTGAACCACAAACATTCGTTACCTCAAGACAGATTTCAACCTCTCCTGTAACTGATCCCTGAATTTCAATTTCATTCGTACCGCTTCCACTGATCAGGGAAACACCGGGAGGTATCGTCCAATCGTAAACATCATCCGGATCTATCTCCTGTGTATAGAGTGTAGCTATCTCACCTGAGCAAAGAGATGAAGGCCCGGAGATGAGTGGCAAATCAGGAACATCTCCAACAATTACTTCCAGGCAACCTTCATTCATATCACATCTTGTTTCAATCATCAGGCATAAGTTCTCAACCTGTGGATCATCCCAACGTATTGTCACTTGCGTTGTACCCTGTCCATTAATCAATGTTCCTCCCAATGGCACTATCCAGTGATAAAAAAATATTTCAGGGTCAGCCGGGAAATCAGCAGTATACGTTCCTGTTTCTCCTGCACAAAGAAATGCAGGGCCATCAATTTCAGGTTCCGGTGCTATCTCCTGGTAGAGCGTAATATTGACTTCGTCTTCGACTGCACAAAGACCCACCATCGAAATATCATCAATGGCAAAATCATTTCCACCTGACGCTGTGTTGAGATTGAGGATGCAAATGACCGCAGATGTATTATTCCCTGAATTCCAGTTGGCATTGAAGGGTATCCATTGACATGGGATTGGAGTTGCATTGACTACAGCACCTACCTGGGTCCCATTGATAGAAAATCTCAAATGCGCAGGTGAGGATGGACTGACCGAGGCAACCCAGGCAGATACATTATACCAGGTATTTGGTGTGACCGGGATGGTCTGACACCAGACATTCTGAAAAGAAGGAGCTCCATTGAGCACCATCATATTACCTCCACCAGTATGATCCCCACAAGCAGTGAACCCGGTATGCACCAGGTTAGGATTATTGATCACCGTATACGTACCTGCCGGTACCATTTCGTTCTGGACTGCAGGAATATCAGCTACATAATTGTAATCTGTTGAGAAACCTGTATTACCCAATTGGAAATCACCATTTGCGATAAGATTTGGATTGTTAGAATCTACAGCATATCCGGTCAGCGTGTAAGTGATGGGTCCTGAAATATTTGCAACTGGATTCAGGATGAAAGCATTGTTGAGGCCATTGGCCGGAGACCATTGTAAGAAAACTGCATCTCCTTCAATCGACCCAAGGAGGCCTACCAGGCCTGCCGGATAACACACATTCGTATCCGGACCAGCATCGACAATCAGATCACACGATGAAGTATATTCAATTTGGGTATTCTCTAAAATAAGAGTGGCCACTTTTTCTTGTGATACAAAACATAACAGTAAGAGAATGCCTGATACTGTCCATTGTAACATAAGTCATAAGTGGGTTAGGAGGTGTGACTTGATTGGACTAAGATAATTAGAAGTATCAGAACAGATGATTACCTGATGAGTGTAATATCTCCAAACTGGGTTTCCGGGCCGGTATCTTCATACACTACAATGACCTTATAAGCATACACTCCCTGGCTTAGTGCTTTTCCATTCAACATTCCATTCCACGATACAGATGGATCATTCGTTTGAAAATGAAGCTTCTGGAATACAAGGTTCCCCCATCGGTCAAAAACAGATAGCTCTTCTATTTCTTTAATTGATTTTCCCGAGCTGATAAGGATCTGATCATTTATTCCATCTCCATCCGGAGAGAAAATATTCGGAATGTATATATCATGATTGTAAAACACATGAATTTTCATCTCATCCACACTTGTGCACCCGTTTTCATCAGTCGCAGTAACTGAATATACATCATCAATACTCGCCTCAATCACCCTTGTTGCACAATCATCACATTGAAGATCAGACCATGCATACTGTAATGCACCATTTGGCAGGCCGTAAACCTTAGGTGATATTTCAAAGGTTTCACCAAAAGCAATCATTGTATCAGATCCCAGGTGCAATGACCAGACTGCAGGTTCTGATAAAATAAATTGTTCTTCTCTTAAGCATCCATTTTGATCCATAATCAAAAGACTATGACTCCCGGGTGATAATCCCTCGTATATATATTCCATTTGGAACGAATCACCATTAAGCGAGGTGGTCCATGGAAATACTCCACCTTCAATAGTTGTTAGATCTACACTTCCCCATGGTTGATTGGTACAATAAATATCCTGCACGTTGAAATCATAGTCCATCAAAGGAGGCTCTGTGATGATCACAGAAGAGGAAGATTCACAACCATGACTGTCCGTAACTGTGACTACATAAGTTCCGGCAGGCAGATTCAATTGATGAGTGGAATCAATTCCATTTGACCATGCAAAGGTCAAAGGAGGCGTTCCATGATCATTTATTTTTACCCATGCTTCACCGAGACTATCACCGTAGCATGGCACACAATACCCATTATAATAGATATCCGTTTCAGCTATAATATCCAATGGATCAGGAAGCTCTAAATCGAGACTGTCAAATATGGAAAGGCCATTCGATGAATTCAACCTGATGTTCACAGGAATTTGTCTATTCATCTCAATCGGATACTGATAGGAACCCAACCCAGGGAAGTTTCGTACTATGGGATTATCATCATATAATAAAATCAGTTCAAAAGGCCCCAATCCTGACGTAATGTCTATACTTAACCATGCCGTGTCCCCAAAACAAGCAGCTTGTTGAAGTGTAAATGTTGCCAGCAATTCACAAATGCTTGCAGGGTCAAGCATTGTTGTAGTTACAATCAGACTGTCACATCCAAATCTATTTGTCAATAATTGAGAACTTACTCCGGTTTCCGAAGGCTCACATGTCGTAGTCGTCAAAGAGATTGTATCTGAAGGAAGCAAAGAAACGAAAGTTGAGATGGTACTATCACAACCTATTTGATTGGTCAGATGAGTGATGAAAAGTCCTGCATCAGACGGAATACAGGTATTATCAAAAAGATAGGTCGTATCAGATCCAGCATATATCATGGTGATCATCACGAGACTATCACACCCCATGGAATTAATGTAAAGTGTTGAAGTTATTCCTGTATCCGCATATGTGCACGTAAGTGTTGTCAACAAAGTTGTGTCTGAAAGTGCATAAGTTACTGTACTTATTACCAGGCTATCACATCCATGGATATTGGTTAAATTCTGCGTTGTGATTCCTGCACCGGAAGGATCACAGGTCGTTGAATAAAATAATGTGGTTTCAGATGGAAGAGGAAAAGTATTTGTGATCACAAGACTATCGCAACCTGCATGATTCGAAAGCAGCTGGATAGTTTGTATTGTATCGGCTAAAATGCATGAGAATAGATTAACCGTGATCGTGTCTGAATCCAATAATACTACTTCGCTCACAACTGTGCTGTCACAATTCCCCACATCATAAGTTGTTATAGTAGTACCTGCCAATGCAGGATCACATGTTGTCGTCGTGATCCAATTTGTATCAATAGGAGCAAAAATAACTTCCGTGATCAAAAAGCTATCACAACCTGAAGCAGTCAGGAATGTATCAAAATAAATGCCCGGCTGATCCTGGAACATACCCTGGAGAAATATAGAATCTCCTTCACAAATACCACGTGTCAGCATGAGATTGTATGCATGTGCTTCTGTAACCTTGATTTCAACAACACTATCGCAACCTGATACACTTGTAAAAAATTCAGTCCCGGACCAAATCCCATTTCCGTATTCCGTGCCGTTGATGATGATTGTATTGCCTTCACATAATGCTGTATCTATTAACGTCACGAATCCATCAAACTGCGTGATCGTAAGACAGCTGATCGTCGTGCCACATTCATTTACCATTTCAATGCATAGAACTGCCTGGGGCTGATCATCCCATTGGATCTGGAGTAAATTAGTGCCTTGCCCGCTGATGATATTGACGTTTGAAGTAATGTTCCAGTTATATTCATCCACTGAAGGATGCATTGGGACTGAATAAAAGGCAAATTCATCATTACACAGAAAAAGAGGGCCGGTGATGGCGGCGAATGGTGACAAATCATCTACAAGCACATCATAGCAACTTGTAATGTTATGACAAAGAGTTTCGATTGTAAGACAAACAACTGTATTTCCTGAGCCATTCCAAAGCACATCGATGGAGTCCGTTCCCTGGCCATTAAGCAATGTACCTGAAGATGGCACTGACCATGTATACGAAATAATATTACTCCCACCGGAAGGAAAACTTGCCGAATAGGTGCCTGTGTCGCTTTTACATATTACATCGGGGCCGTCAAATAAAGGAGGTGTTGGTGTATCATCAATCACCGAGATGTGAACGGAATCCTGAACTTCGCAAAGTTCAATCAGGGAAATGTCATCAAGAGCATAATCCGTACCATCCTGTCCCTGCCAGTTATCCATATTGATGATGCATATTTCCACCATCGTTGCTGTATCTGAATACCAATTCGTTGGAAAATTCTGTTGCCATGAACAAAGAGTGGAATCTGCATTATTCAGCGGAAAATTTTGTCCATTGAAACTGGCAAATAAAACAGGAGGTGCAATTGAATCCATTGAAGCGATCCAACATGTAAAAGAATAATACCTGTCCGGAAAAATAGTGATCACCTGGCACCATGCTGTATCATTCGCAGGATTACCATTCGCTCCATTGATGAGCATCATATTGACACCTGCGCCGCTACTGTGATCCATACAAATTGGCCATTTGTCGTTTACGAGATTGGGATCATCAATAATGGTATATAAACTATCGGGATAAAGCTCATCCTGTATGCCGGTGACGTCAGAGATGTAAGTGTAATCACTTGTAAAACCAACATTACCCAATTCGAAATCACTATTGAAAATCAGGTTTTGATTTGCCGGATCAATTCCGTATGCACTTAATGTAAACGTCACCGGCGCAGATATATCCGCTGTCGGAGTTAGAATGAAAGGATCATTAAGCCCGGAAGAAGGTGTCCAGACATGGAAAACGGTGGTGCCTGTCACTGAACCGTGAAGATTGATTTGCCCTCCCGGAACACAAACAGATGTGTCATTTCCGGCACCAACAATCAAATCACAAGCAAAGGTTACCTCAGTTTCTTGAAACCTGGTATTGAAAACAGGATCCTGATTCCCTGGAGCAAACCGGCAGATTAATAACAATATCCATGGTGCTATCCAATACCCCATATGTTACGAAACTTCCGGACGGGTGTGAGTAAATTTTGATATGCGAAGATAATTCTTCTTCAAAACTACGAAACTCGTGCCAAGTCGCAGATAAACTATGTATGGTATTGGCCTTTAGTCACTTAGGTCTTAGAAATGAATGTAATAATAAGGCTAAGGCTGAGGAAAATAAACAATAGGCAATCAGCAATAACCACAAAAGGTTTGTTGGAGATAAACAACAATGATCCTGAAGGGATCAGACAATATTAGCCATGGGTGTAACCCATGGAACAAAAAATCAATAGGCAATCAGCAATAACCACAAAAGGTTTGTTGGAGACAAACAACAATGATCCTGAAGGGATCAGACAATATTAGCCATGGGTGGAACCCATGGAACAAAAAATCAATAGTGATTGCGATTTGCTTTTATCAATCGTAATTCGAAAATCGTAATTCGTGTTATTTTCCGAAGAGCCTCATGATATCCAGTCCGTTTGCAAAAACAAGCAGACCCAATACAAGTGCAAAACCTACATAAGTTGCGTATTCCATAAACTTATCGCCTGGTTTTTTCCCTGTGACTACCTCCCATAACAAAAACATCACATGCCCACCGTCTAAAGCGGGTATTGGAAGTAGGTTCATGATAGCAAGGATGAATGAAAGGATACCGGTGATGCGCCAGAAAGCTTCCCAATCCCATGATGTGGAAAATAATTTGGTGATCGATATAAAACCTCCAAGGCTGTCTTTTGCTTTGACATTGCCTTTGAAGATCTGTCCAATTCCTTTAAACCAATCGCCCATGAAAGCAACACCTTCTGAAAACCCTGCAGGTATGGCTTTGCCAAGAGAATATGTATCGCGCGCTGTCCATTTAAAATCATGCGCATTTTTCAACCCGATACCGATCTTCCCTTTTTCATCTATCGGAATGGATGTATGCTTTTCTTCTCCAACACGCATGAATCCGACATCTACAGTCTTGCCTTTATTATCAGCAAGCGACTTAATTACTTCATGTAAAAACCGTTGTGGTTTTCCATCTATTGAAATGATCTTATCGTCTTTTGTCAGGCCCGCCTTTTCAGCACGTGAGCCAGGAGTTACCTGAGAAACTTCAAACGGAATCCTCGGGCCTATGACAGGATAGTCTTTGTAGAAATTAGAAGCAAGCACAGGTACGTATTTCGGATCGACATAAACTGTCGTCTCACCTGAATCTCTCCTGACAACAATTTCCTTGGCATTGTTTAATACGATTTCCTTGCGGAGCATAACAGGTGAAAACTCATTCATTTTTTCACCTCCCACAGAAATGATCTTATCTCCGTCACGTAGGCCGATCTGAGTACCTAATGAATCGGCATAGATGCCATATTCCAGTTTATCATTGACCAGGTATTCTTTTCCATACACCCAAAGCATCATTCCGAAAATCAGGAAGCCAAGGAGAAAATTGACAGTAACGCCTCCGAGCATGATGATCAGTCGCTGCCATGCAGGTTTTGATCTGAATTCCCATGGTTGCGGTGGCTGCTTTAAAGCTTCGAGATCCATGCTTTCATCCACCATGCCGGCGATTTTGACATAGCCACCGAGTGGAAGCCAGCCAATGCCGTATTCAGTATCACCAATTTTCTTTTTAAACAGTGAGAATTTAGGATCGAAAAAAAGGTAAAATTTTTCAACCTTGGTTTTAAACAGCTTTGCCGGAATGAAATGGCCTAATTCATGTAAAACAACTAATATGGAAAGGCTCAGGATAAGCTGAGCAATCATCGTCACTACGCCCATTTATATGGAGAATTTGGTGAAAGAATGCTTAAGATGCTGATAAACGATAGTTTTGGCTTTTATGTTTCAAAACGAACACGCGAAATTAGGCAATTATGGGCGTTAATTCCCTTCAATGGTACTACCTGGCTGACCTGAAGCAAACCGGTGAGATGGTTTCCCTTTCAGGTGATGAGTGGCATCATTGTTATCATGTGCTTCGTCTCACTACCGGAGATGACATCATACTCACCGACGGGAAAGGGCAGTGCATGCAGGGAAAGATCATTTCAGCATCGAAGCAAGAGGGTGTAATTCAATTGATACATGACCTTACGACTGAATATCAAAACCCACGTACCTACAAGTTGAGCATAGGGATTGCACCGACAAAAAACATCGACAGAACTGAATTTGCAATTGAAAAATTAGTTGAATTGGGCGTGGATGAAATCTGTTTCCTGGATTGTAAACATGCTGAGCGAACGCATTTGAGGATGGACAGGATTGAAAAAATAATATTATCCGCTGCTAAGCAATCCAGGAAAATATTCATTCCCCGGCTTTTGGGATTGACCTCTCCTATGAAATATGTTAATCAAAAGCAAACTGAACAATCGAATACAAGTGTTCTGTGCTGCCATATGGATCCCGCAAGTAAATCCGTGGGTGAAAATTATTTAACGGGTCAGGACGTTGTAATGCTGATCGGACCGGAAGGTGGGTTTGCGCATGAGGAAATAGAGGATCTGATGGGTTTAGGAGCAAAATTGGTGCACCTGGGACCTTTCAGGCTTAGAGTTGAAACTGCAGCAATAACAGCTTGTGCCGATATACATTTGATCAATGAATTGAAATCCAAAACATGATATACACGCTTATTCTTTCTCTTTTCACTTTCTTTTCTGCAAAGCCTTCGGAAGAACCTGCTTTGAAATTTGCGCTGCTCAAATACAACGGTGGTGGTGACTGGTATGCAAATCCGACATCGTTGACGAACCTTTCAAAATTTTGCAATGCAAATCTCGGAACTGATATAAATCCGGATTATGCTACTGTTGAGGTGGGGAATGCTGATTTGTTCAATTATCCATTTGTACACATGACAGGGCATGGCAATGTTGTTTTTTCACCTTCAGAGGCTGAGAATCTGCGTAAATACCTTATTGGTGGCGGGTTCCTTCATGCGGATGACAATTATGGGATGGATCCCTACATACGGGTTGCCCTCAAGCAGGTTTTTCCTGAATTGACTTTAGTTGAGCTGCCTTTTGAGCATGAGATCTATCACCAGAAATATGCATTTCCACAAGGCCTTCCAAAGGTTCATGAGCACGATGGAGGGCCGCCCCAGGGTTATGGATTGATCTATGAGGGAAGACTTGTGGTGCTATATACTTTTGAGTGTGACCTGGGGGATGGCTGGGAGGATCCTGAAGTGCACCATGATCCTGCGGAGCTAAGGCTAAAAGCACTTCAGATGGGGGCGAATATAGTTTCATATGTATTCAAGAACTAAGAGGAAACACTGTAAGACAGTAAGGCGGAAGGGAGGAAGGGCAGAAAGGCGGAAAGGTTGAATCTCCAATTGCCCTGGCCTTTAGGGCAGGGACTGCAGGTTTTTTCAATTGCCCTGGCCTTTAAGCCGGAAAAAAGAATTCCTTTCCTCCTTTCCTCCCTTCTTCCCTTCCTCCTTTTATCAAATATGTTGTTAAGAATATGGTCCCTTATTTCATTCTTTGAATTAACCTCCTATTTTTACCGGTATAAACCCTCAATCTCCTATTTGTGAAAGGCTTAAGCAATATTGACCATTTATTTGATGCTAACCGGGACTTCCTTGAAAAGTCTGCTTTTGGTGTTTGCCAGCAATTGGGTGAATGGATGAAAATAAATCCTGCCCGCATCAGGCTGTATTTTATCTATGCATCCTTTGTCACCTTTGGCTCTCCGTTCGTCCTCTATCTCGTGATGGCATTCTGGTTGAATATCAGGAAGTATGTTTCTTCAGGAGTGAGCAGGTTTTTGTCGGAGTGATTGCCCCTAAATCCCCAGAAGGGGACTTCTGAAAATAGCTGAAATTAAATTCGTATTTCTGATCTTGAAGGGATCACACAACCTCTAATTCCCTAAAGGGGATCCTTTTCCAATTATAAAAATATTTTTCTGAATAATAAATAGATTGCTCCTGAAGTGCCTTTCTAAAATATCTTAAAAATTTATTCGGAATTCCGATCCTGAAGGGATAAAACATTAATAGCCGTGGGTAGCAACCCACGGAAAATGTGGATTGCGAAAATTTGCAACCCTGAAGGTGTTGAATGAATCTGTTTCTGCCCGAAAATCTCTCTCGAATATCCCTGTTTGCTTTTTCATAGTTTTGTCAAATGACAGGATCCTCATTTACCATTGAATCTAATATTGTCGATATCCTCAACCGCAAAACCGGTTTTGGCAATATCACAGTGACCGATGGAAAGATCACCGGAACATCCATGTCGGATGAGATAAAAGAAGGTTGGCCATATCTCCTTCCGGGATTTATTGATGCGCATATCCATATCGAAAGTTCAATGTTGACACCACCAGCCTTTGCGAGAAGAGCTGTGATGCACGGAACTGTTTCCACAGTATCAGATCCGCATGAGATTGCAAATGTGTGTGGCATCGAAGGTGTACGATATATGGTCGAACTAGGAAGAAAATCCGGATTCAAATTTTATTTCGGTGCCCCATCATGTGTACCGGCTACTCCTTTCGAAACTGCAGGTGCTACCCTATCCGTTGATGATATCCGGAAATTATTTGAAGCCGGCGATGTAAGCTACCTGGCAGAGATGATGAATTATCCTGCTGTGCTCTCACGTGATCCATTGGTCATGGATAAAATTCAATTAGCACATGATTTTGGATTGCCGGTGGATGGACATGCACCCGGACTAAAGGGAAGAGATGCAGCATTGTATGCATCCGCAGGCATCACCACGGATCATGAATGCACCACACTGGAAGAAGCACTAGATAAAATCGCTGCAGGTATGCACATCATCATCCGCGAAGGAAGTGCTGCAAAAAATTATGATGCATTACATACATTGATTGATACTCATGCCGATGCAGTGATGTTTTGTTCGGACGACAAACATCCGGATGATCTTTTACGGGGCCATATCAATCAGCTTGTCACCAGGTCACTAAACCTCGGTCATGATTTATTTAATATTCTAAAAATAGCCTGTATCAATCCGATAGATCATTACAATGTGCAAACAGGACAATTGCGGATAAATGATCTTGCAGATTTTATCCTGGTAAAAGATCTCGCATCTTTTGAAATATTATCGACATGGATTGATGGAAGGCAGGTATATGATGGAAATGAAGTTCACCTTCCAAAAGTTGATATACCGGTGATCAATAATTTCGGAATTACAAATTTTTCGGAAGATCATCTTCAGGTAAAGCTTATTTCAGGAAATGCAAATGTGATTGTTGCAATAAATGGCTCACTGGTCACCGGCCATGAAAAGATAATGATGCATGAAGGCATTTTTGAAAGTGATATTGAGCTTGACATACTTAAGATTGTTGTGGTAAATCGATATTCTTCTTCATCAACTGCTATAGCATTGATCAAAGGTTTTGGTTTAAGAAAAGGAGCAATCGCATCTAGCGTTGCTCATGATTCGCATAATATTGTTGCTGTTGGCACGAATGATGAAGATCTTTTCTCCTGTATAAATGAAGTTATTAAACATAAAGGAGGTGTTGCTGCAGCATCAGGTTTAAAAAAACATATTCTTCCTCTTCCTGTTGGTGGACTGATGAGCACAGATTCTGCAGAAGTGGTGGGTGATAAATATGAAACCATCGACCACTTTGTCAAAGACGAGCTCGGTAGCACGCTGACATCACCATTTATGACATTGTCTTTTATGGCATTGCTGGTCATACCTTCTTTGAAATTGAGTGATAAGGGACTGTTTGATGGAAGCAGATTTCAATTTGTTCCACTGCAATAGAAGGAATTATTGTCCATAATGATCAAAGTCCGTAGTTTGAAATTACGGTCAACTTTTTCATTTCCAATTACGAAAAAATGTTAAGTCCTTCAATAACCACAGCCATCCCAGGGAAAGCATTTAGGCGAAATGAATTTCTACACCCTGAAATCCCCAATCAAATCAGGATGTGATCCCCCACCCCATATCCCCGATTTAAGGGTTCCTTGATTTTTTGTTTGAACCCATTGTTCCGAAAATGGTTAATACCTTTGCTTTTTCAAACCCTATGACAAACAAATACCATGGCAGAAGATAAAAATCAACCCAACCAGTTAAATATCGAGTTACCTGAAGAGATCGCAGAAGGCATCTATGCTAACCTCGCGATCATCTCTCACTCACATTCTGAATTCGTAGTGGATTTCATCCGCATGATGCCCAATGTCCCAAAAGCAAAGGTGAAAGCGCGCATTGTGCTCACTCCACAACATGCTAAAAGACTGATGAAAGCATTAGCAGATAACATCAAAAAATTCGAAGCACAATTCGGAGCTATAGATGAATCGGATCAGAATGTGTCTTTTCCACCGATGAGCTTTAATACGCCGAAAGCGCAAGCATAAAAAAGGTGAAGGCTGAGGCAAAGGCGAAGGCATAACATCATCTTCAATCGCCCCTGGCTATAGCCAAAGGAAGGAAAGAAAAATCTAAAGAAACAGATCTCTTTGTATCGGTTTATAAGGAACACCTAAATGCTGAAAAGCTTTTGGTGTAGCTTCCCTACCGCGCGGGGTGCGCTGGATAAATCCTTCCATCACAAGAAAAGGTTCATACACTTCTTCAATAGTTCCAGGGTCTTCACCGACTGCTGTTGCAATCGTAGTAATGCCTACAGGTCCTCCATTGAATTTGTGGATGATCGATGAAAGGATGCGGTTGTCCATTTCATCAAGACCATATTCATCTACTTTAAGTGCATTGAGTCCGTGAATGGCAATCTCTTCATCAATCGTTCCATTCCCTTTGATCTGTGCAAAATCCCTGATGCGTCGAAGCAATGCATTTGCAATACGTGGCGTACCACGTGAACGTGATGCTAGTGCATGCTTACCTTTTTCAGTCAAGGGCACTTCAAGTATTCCTGCCGAACGGGCTATTATTTTTTCAAGCGTTGCGACATCGTAATAGTCGAGATGAAAATTAATTCCAAATCTTGCACGCATCGGTGCAGAAATTAAACCTAAACGGGTTGTAGCACCAACAAGTGTAAATGGTTGAAGATTGATCTGCACTGATCTTGCACTCGGCCCGCTGTCGATCATGATATCGATGCGATAATCTTCCATAGCTGAATACAAATATTCTTCAACGACCGTGTTAAGCCGGTGGATTTCATCTATGAAAAGGACATCACCTTCCTGCAGATTGGTGAGAAGGCCAGCCAGATCACCTGGTTTTTCGATTACTGGTCCCGAGGTCATGCGAAGATTAGCTCCAAGTTCGGTGGCAATGATATGAGAAAGGGTGGTTTTCCCCAATCCGGGAGGTCCGTGAAGCAAAACATGATCAAGTGCCTCATTCCGCTGGCGGGCCGCCTGGATAAAAACAAAGAGATTTTCTACAATGTCTTCCTGGCCTGCAAACTCAGTTAATCCCTTGGGTCGTAAGGCTTTTTCTACCTGTTTTTCCTGGGGAGAAAGGTGCTCATCGCCGGGTTCAATCACTGGGTTACGCATGTCAGGCTAAGGTATTGAAAAATAGGAACCCCATCCTTACCCCAGAATTTCTAATTTTGCGCCTCATTTAAAAGCTTGCCCTGACAATGAACGGATCAAAAATAACCATGACCCAGGCCGGTATCCAGGTACCCGCTGACCCAATTATACCCTTTATCGAAGGAGACGGAACCGGTGCCGATATTTGGGCATCCTCTGTTCGCGTCTTCGATGCAGCCATTCATAAAGCCTATGGGGGCGACAGGAAAGTGGTCTGGAAAGAAGTACTTGCAGGGGAAAAAGCCTTCAAAACCTCGGGCGACTGGCTTCCACAGGAGACGCTGGATGTAATCTCAGCTCATCTTGTAGCCATAAAAGGCCCGCTGACTACTCCCGTTGGCGGAGGTATCAGGTCATTAAACGTAGCATTGAGACAAAAGCTTGATCTCTATGCTTGTGTCCGTCCTGTGAGGTGGTATACAGGAGTACCTTCTCCCGTCAAGGAGCCAGGCAAGGTCAATATGGTCATCTTCAGAGAAAATACAGAGGATATCTACGCCGGCATTGAATACCTGAATGGCACTGCCGAAAATGAAAGGCTCAAACATTTCCTCATCGATGAGATGGGTGTAAAAAATATCCGGTTCCCAAATTCCTCTTCTTTTGGCATCAAACCGGTGTCTGTTGAGGGAACTGAACGGTTAGTGAGAGCTGCGATTGAATTTGCTTTCCGCAAAGGAAGCAAGAGTGTAACGATCGTGCATAAAGGCAACATCATGAAGTATACCGAAGGTAAATTCAAAGAATGGGGCTACAATCTTGCGGAAAGAGAATATGGCAATAAAGTATGGACATGGGCACAATATGATCGCATCGTGGCGGAAGAAGGACAGGAAAGAGCAGATGCAGCACAGAAGGCAGCTCTTGCAGGTGGAGCCATACTGATCAAAGATGTCATCGCAGATGCATTCCTTCAACAGATCTTACTTCGTCCTGAAGATTATGATGTCATTGCCACACTCAATTTGAATGGTGATTATATTTCTGATGCACTTGCCGCGATGGTGGGTGGTATCGGAATTGCTCCGGGTGCAAATATCAATTATGTAAATGGTGCTGCTATTTTCGAAGCCACACATGGTACAGCTCCGAAATATGCAGGTCTTGATAAAGTCAATCCAAGCTCGGTGATTCTTTCAGGCGTGATGATGTTTGACTATATGGGTTGGACAGAAGTTTCTGATCTGATTGAAAAAGGACTTGAGAAATCCATTGAGAAAAAACGGGTCACGTATGATTTTCACCGGTTGATGGAAGGAGCGACATTGTTGAAGTGTTCGGAGTTTGGAGATGAGATTATCTCAAATATGTGAGCGACGTGAATCGTGAATCGTGAGACGTGAGACGTGAGACGTGAATCGTGAGACGTGAATCGTGAGTTTTAATATTATCAACGAAATAATTTTGAAGCTGAATACGGCTTTTTCCACGAAAACGCATAACCGAGTCCGGAAGAAATAAAATTTATTTCCTTCATTTCAAAATTAACTGAGGGAGGTCCTTCAACCCAGGAAATTCCACCATTATAAGTTGTAAGGAATGCAAAACAATTGATAAGGATATTTGAATCAATGTTGTAATCTGTAGCAATATGAATTAATAAAACTCCATCTTGTGAGGAGAAAAAATGAATCATTTCTGCCCTATTCTCTGATATGGTAGTCCATGATTTTCCTCCATCGACTGTTTTATAAACCTGATTAAAACTACTTACGAAGCCGGTATCCATATCTAAAAATTGGCCTGCATACAAGTCATCGATTCCTGGATTTAACGTCTTCCATGTTTCCCCGAAATCATTAGTCAAATGCATATCTCCGTTTCTACCGGGGATATACCCAAATCCGTTAGGTAACAATTTCATGGTGACTTTTTCTCTTGAGTTTGCACTTAAGTCCGGGATGACCTTCCATGTCAATCCACCATCCGTTGTCTTTGCATTATATCTATAGCTTAACGTGTGATTAATATTCCAATGATTAAAAGAAGCAATCCCGATATTTGCACTTGCAAAAGATATGTGTTCAAAAAAATCTATTGAATCAAGGTAAATGGTTGCCCAGGACTCACCACCATCATTGGTTTTTAGAAGACAATATTTATTTTCCAACCTGCCCGCAACAAAACCCTGAAGTCCGTCGATGAAAGATATGTCATAGGCATAAACAAGATCACTGGAAAAGACTTTCTCCCAACTGTTTCCTTCATTCTTTGTCAGCCATATGTTTTTCTCTGTGAACAGTAATCCTTTTTTATCTTCAAAAAAATACACTTCATTGACTAAGTTCGTATCAGGTTGTGAAGGAATTGAACTAACCTGCCAATCCGGTATATCCGGAAACCCTATAAAATCGGTCTTACAATTCTCTGAAGCAAATTCATGTATTGCGTCATAAGTGCATCCGCCAAGAAGTAAAATTGAACTAATAACAAAATTGATTCTCATGACCCTTTCTTTAAATCTGCAGCATTGAACTAAATTTACCTCCAAAGTTGTTGAATAATTTCCATGAATAAATGTAAATGTATTCAGAGGTCATAGAGTTACGCAATAACTTGAAAATGAACCTTATAAACCCCTGCTCCCTGCCCCATGCCCCATGCCTTTTCCATCTGAAAATAAAAAATGTATCTTTCGAACACTATTATGAATGATCCACAACCCTCCATTCCTCATATAGCCGGCATTGTCCTTAATGATCTGCGTGTTTACCTTGAAGACATCGATCCGGTTGCTTACCAATCTCCTTTGGCACTGCTCTCTGGCTCTACTATTGGCCAGCACACAAGGCATATCATTGAATTCTATACATGCCTTATCGAACAGTCGCTGAATCAAAACGAACCTGTGATCAATTATGCCAAAAGAAGACGTGATTACCAGATCGAATCACAACCTGATCATGCAATGCAATTAGTAAATGAATTGTGCGACCGGTTAAATGATCTTGACGCAGATCAAAGATGTTTTTTGGATTGCGAAGAACATGGCAGGGAGAACCTGCTCGTATCTTCCACTATCGGACGTGAACTGATCTATAATATCGAGCACACTATACATCATTTGGCTATTGTCAAAATTGCACTTAAAGCAACTAATCCTTCCATTGCGTTGCCAGAACATTTTGGTGTAGCTCCATCAACGATCCGCCATCGCCAAGAGGCATGTGCACAGTAACCTATATTCCATTCCAGGGCATTCGTTTTTTGACATCCAACCGGGATGAAAGTCCCTCGCGGCAATCCCAGGGCCTTATTTCTACGCACCAACCGGATCAACACTCCATCTATTTTCCACTGGACAAGGATTCAGGTGGAAGCTGGATTGCACTTTCTGAAACCGGACGTGCTGTATGTCTTCTCAATGGTGGATATGAATCTTTTATTCCAAATCCTCCTTACCGGATGAGTCGTGGACAGGTTGTCATGGATGCGGTGAAAGCAGAGGATGCATTCGTGTATGTAGAAACATATGACTTCACCGGCATTGCACCATTCACTTTATTAATTAATGAGAAGGATGCATTTGCCGAACTTGTTTGGGATGGTGATGAAAAACATATTCGCTCTCTTCCCACGGACAAGCCACAAATATGGTCATCCACTACTTTGTATCCACCGGATGTAAGAGCATGGAGAAAATCCCTTTTTGAAAAATGGATCAGTGAAAAAGAATTCTTCGAAAGCGAATCCATCATTCAATTTCACAAGATGGCTAACGGGGATCAGGAGTATGGTTTTGTCATGAATAGAAATGAAGTCGTCAGGACATTGTCAATAACCAACATCGCGGTTGATGATATAAAGGGATCGATGGTACATGTCCGCCTAGATAAAGACATGCGCGAAGAAATACAGATCCACATTGAGTAATAGTCCATCCGCATATCATCCTGTGATCCGTCCACAAACGGTAACGCAGAACCTCTGGTGGCGTCGATTTATGATCAGGTTGCGCAGTTGGGAATTCTGGCCAATCTACATTTTCAATATTCCTGTTGTCTTCACCTGGTTATGGAATGCGTTGAAGTCACGCGATCTTTTCTTTTTCACGCTTACAAATCCTGGCATTGAAACCGGTGGTTTTTTTGGCGAATCCAAATCTGCTATCCTGAATCACATTCCTGATGAATTTAAACCAATAACTGTTTTAGTAAGATCTCCACTGGCTGATCAGCAGTTAGAAAATATTTTTGCGCAATCCGGGCTTTCCTTTCCGGTGATTGCAAAACCTGAGATCGGCGAAAGAGGCTGGCTTATTTCAAGAATTGATTCGATGGATGGCCTTAAAGCTTATCTGAAAGCTCACCCTATTGATTTCATTCTTCAGACTTATGTAGACTTTCCGCTTGAAGTCAGCATTATGGTTTTTTCTATGCCGGACAGAAGTGAATCGAAAGTGACATCCATCTGTGAAAAAAGTTTTCTGACCATCAAAGGTGATGGTGTTTCCACCACGGAAGAGCTCATTTTGGCCAATGACAGGGCGCTTTTACAATACGAGAAGCTTGTCTCAAAGCTTGGTGATAAAAAATATGAAGTCCTGGCTCCTGGTCAGGAGGTAGTATTGGAAGCGATCGGTAATCATTGCCTGGGGACGATGTTTCTCAACCGGAATGATAAAATTGACGAAGCTATAAGGGGCACGATGGTGGGAATATTGGCTACAATGCCTGACGTTTTTTATGGTAGATTTGATATGCGGGTTGCTTCGTGGGAATCTTTACGGGAGGGAAAGGATATCAGGGTGCTTGAGTTTAATGGCACCAGCAGTGACCCGGCACATATATATCAACCGGGTTATTCGCTGTTTCAGGCCTATCGGGACATATTCTACCATTGGGGGGTCATGTACAGGATTTCGAAGCAAAATCGTAAAGCCGGGGTCAAACCAGTTGGATTTAAAAAAATAGTATCAGCATTAATTATATATTTTCGGTACAAAAGAACTAACTAAGACTATTGGGTTTTCTCATTCATTTCGGCTGGGGCTGGTTATGCAGCTTTTTCGGATCGCTTCCTGTCGGATCGATTAATCTCTCCGTCACGGAGGCGGCTATCCAACGGGGTGTCCGTGTGGCTCTTTTTATGGGTTTCGGAGCTTCGGTGGTAGAATTTTTTCAAAGCTATATAGCGCTTTCTTTCTACCATGTCCTTACCCACAATGCGGCTATGGAAAGAAACATTGTCCTGATCTGCATTCCTATATTTCTCCTCATTGGGATCTATTATCTTTTTAAAAAAAATAATACCGTTGATCCGTCCAATACACCGAGTTCAAATGCCACTAATTTTATAGGTTTTGCAAAAGGGGTAATGGTCAGTGCATTCAATATGATCGCTATTCCTTACTATCTTTTTATAGGGGGTTATCTCAATTCAGCTGATTATATCAGTCTTAAAGCCAAATTTATTGCAGCCTTTGCATTCGGCGTTGTGGTGGGTTCTTTTATGGTTTTTATACTATATGCCAAGCTTGGCCAGGTTATCAAAAAGAAGAGTGAGCGATTGAGCCAGTATGCCAGTAAAATTCTTGGGCTTATTTTCATTGCGATCGCGATTAGCCAGGCTTTCAGGTACTATTGGTAAGAATAAACGTAATCAGTATTCAGTATTAATTGTAGCGGTGGTTCGAGGTCGGAGACACACGAATATCGGCAGCGGGAGGTTCGAGGTCGGAGACACTTGAACATCGGCAGCGGGTGGTTCGAGGTCGGAGACACTCGAACATCGGCAATCGTAATTCATTGATCGTACCTCGTGATTCGTTACTCGGTATTCTTCAATATGTATTAAGTAATATTGATAAAGTATAATTGATTCATTACCAGACGATAGAATTGATAAAATCATATCAACCAAGGCAAAATAGACAACTTTCAAGGTGTGCATTTGTTACGAAGTACGATTCCCTCGTATAAGTATACATTCAAAACAAAGACTATGAAAGTTTTTTTCATGCTGGCTTGCCTTTTCGCCTTCACAACATCCAATTTTGCGCAGAAACTGGCGCATGATCACTACACAATATCCGGCGGAGTGCTGGGAGCCGTGAATTACAGTAAACTCAGAATCGCCGGAGAAAATATCGGAGATAGAGGATATGAATCCAATATCGGCTGGGCTGCCGGAGCATGGTTGAATCTTCCTTTGACACACTCCATTTCCCTGGAACCACAGGTGTTGTATTCAATGCAGAATTATAGCTCTGAATCCAGCACAGCATTGATTCAAAATGGGAATCTAACTTTCATCTCTGTTCCTGTCTTTTTAAAATTAGACATCGGAAATGCTTTTGCTCTTACGGTTGGGCCACAATTTGATTTTCTTGGATCAATTCATGATTTACCTACATTGCTGGATAAGAAAATTGCCTCAACAAGCCTGTCTTTAAGTGGTGGCATTGAATTATTTCCTCATGCACCACTTGTTTTATTTGGAAGATATGTTCATGGATTTACCGACATGGATGCGAATAGTGATGATAATATTCAATACTATCAAAATAATTTCCAGGCAGGTGTGAAAATTAAATTCTTTGGCAAGATGATCCCTGCCGATACGGATGCTGACGGCATTCCCGATGTAAATGATAATTGTCCTACAGTTGCCGGTCTTGCTATGTATGCAGGTTGTCCTGATACAGATGGTGATGGCATCATAGATGGAAATGATCTTTGCCCATCAGTGGCAGGTGTTGGAAGATACAATGGCTGCCCTATTCCGGATACTGACAATGATGGTATCAATGACGAGGAAGATAAATGTCCGAAAGTGGCTGGTGTAGCTAAATACAATGGCTGTCCCATACCTGATACTGACAACGATGACATCAATGATGACAATGATAAATGTCCAACTATTGCGGGTATCGCTAAGTATGATGGTTGCCCGATTCCGGACACAGACGGTGATGGCTTTAATGATGAGGTTGACAAATGTCCGACAGTAGCAGGTGTAGCTAAATACGATGGATGCCCTGTCACTGACCGTGATAATGACGGCGTGCCAGATGATAAAGATTTTTGCCCTGATATAAAGGGACCTGTAGATAACGATGGTTGTCCGGTAGTGGAAAATGCAGTTTTCAATGCTAAAATGATAAACTTCGTAACCGGTAGCGCAAATCTTACGGCAAAATCAAAGAGGGACCTGAAAGAAGGAGCTAAATTGATCAACTCAGGTGACTTCAAAAATCTTAAAATTGAAGTGCAGGGACATACTGATAGTGATGGATCGGAAGATTTTAATCATAAGTTAAGCCATAAACGAGCAAACGCGGTGGTAGCTGAATTAATTAAAGATGGGGTGGATCCAAATCGTCTGACAGCTGCAGGCTATGGTGAAGACCGTCCGATAGCTGACAATGGTACGGCTGCAGGAAAAGCGCTGAATCGTAGAGTTGTACTGAAACCAAGACAATAGGGATTTCTGTAAAATTTGAAAAACTCCACACGCTGTAAATCGTGTGGAGTTTTTCTTTTTAGGATGGTTTGTTGAAAGATGCGTGTTCCATCCAATAGGGCATGCTATCAAAGAAAGAAATTACATATTAATCTTTCTATAATTTGTTACCTTTGTGGCTCCTGCCTGAAAAGGAGTCTTTTTAAGGGGGAATATCTCTTTCAAAACAAAACAACAAAACCAAAAACAATGAAACAACTTACTCTACTGTTTTCAGTAGGCATGCTGCTTTGCCTGTTCTCATGCGCTCCCGCCAAAGAAGGACCAAAAGCAGAAGACATGAATCTTGCCAATCCTTACAAAGCTATGATGGTAAGGCATAGTGTCAGTAGTTACGATACCTTTAAAACCGTTTTCAACTCAAAAGATTCTTTGCGTAGCGCAGCTGCTATGGAAGTCCTTGCATACGGCAGAGGTATTGATGAACCAAATACTATAATCGTTCTGAGCAAATTAGGGGATCTGCAAAAAGCAAAAGATCTTGCTGCTTCTCCGGCTCTCAAAGATGCAATGATGAAATCAACTGCGACCGGCGCACCCACGATTGATTTTATGACAGTGATCCGCGATGATACTTCAAAAATTTCCACCATGGACCGCATTATGGTAAGTCATCACGTAAAAGACTTCGATGCCTGGTTGAAAGTGTATGATGCTGAAGGAAAAGCCAAGAGAGCCGAAAATGGCTTAGTTGATCGCGGCATGGGAAGAGGTATTGATGATCCAAACATGGTCTACCTGCTTTTTGCAGTCACCGATGCCGCAAAGGCCAAAGCCAGAAGTGAATCTGAAGAATTGAAAAAACTCATGACAGACGGCGGCGTAGATAGTGCTCCTGCATTTTTCTCGTTTAAATGGGATGTTATGAATTAATTCAGTGAGACGTGAGACGTGAGACGTGAGACGTGAGACGTGAGACGTGAATCGTGAATCGTGAATCGTGAATCGTGAATCGTGAATCGAAAATCGAAAATCGAAAATTACTGATTACTGATTACTGGTTACTGGTTACTGATTACTGATTACTGATTACTGGTTACTTGTTACTAAGAAAAAAAGGCCTTGTTTGTTTGACAATTTTGATGTCTTGCAAACAAGGTTTTTTTATTTTATACAATAGATCAAAATCATAAAGGTTATAGGCTCTTAAAGTTTATGAGGTTTATAAAGTTTATAATCTACATAAACTTTATAAACTTCATAATCCTTTCCAAATGTATTGTCCTCCTACAATTTCATTAACTCAACAAGTTCCCTAACAATCTCATCTTTTTTTGACCACGGGATAAAATGATTTTCGTCTTCGAAAATTAATGTACGGACCGTATCCGCATTCGTGAGCTTTTCTTTTGCGTATTCAAGATTCTGAAATGGAACCAGGACATCCTTAGTTCCCTGGATCAGGGAAACAGGTACACGGATCCGGTCCCAATCATCTTCTATCATGATAAGATCATGTTTCAATGGCAATAATTCTTCATTGCTGACAGTAAGTGATACAGGGAATAATTCCTTCAGGAGAGGAAGATCAATCCATTTTCGCCATTTAGCTTTTGGCTCCAGTTCCGGACTGACAGATCCTGCTATCATAGCCATTCCTGAGATATTTTTCGGATGGCGGATCGCAGACTGAACGATGATAGGTCCTCCGTAACTATGACCCACGAGCCAATAATGCTGGTATCCCAGCACCTTCATCATATCTGTGAGGATATTCGCCTGCCCTGATAATGTAGTTTCTGGAAATCCAAAACCAGAATGTCCAAAACCCGGCCGGTCATATGTCACCAGGTCAGCACGCGACAATAGTGCTGTATCTGCCATATACTCAAGGAAAGCATCTATAGAACCCGGAGACCCATGTACAAATATCACAGCATCCTTGTGTTTCTGATCATTGGAAGTTTTGAGATAAACAATTTGTCGGTTTCGAAGCGTGAGCGTATCAATGACACCATGGACTTTCTGCTTCTCTAAAAATGACATGATTTCACTATCACTCTTCCGCATTTTCATTCCACCATACAATCTGATACTGAAGAGCACAACGGGTGGAATCAAAATAATAACCAGGAGAATCCTCCGTATCCAACGTAATGCTTTATATCTCTTTTTTCTCACCTCAGGCCGCTTGATAAATCTTTTCTGACAGAATGTGCTCTATCCATTGCTGTGATGCATCAGATGTATGATCACCCCTGAGCAATGGCCCAAATACAACCCGCCCACTGATATATTTCAATCTGAATAATCTGAAGAAATGCGGAATAAATGTATGGTTGTCTACAAAAGCAACTAAAGGGCTGTCATATATGATGGCAATAGGTTGAACCGGAACGTTTGCAAGTGAAGCAGCTTCAAATGAACGTGGACGGAATGGCAAGGTTCCTGGTCCCGCAGAGGTGGTGCCTTCAGGAAAAACAAGAATGGAGGTTCCATCTTCCAATGCAGCCCTGATGGCTAATAAAGTCTCATGCCTGCTTGATTTTTTTTCCCGTTTGACAAAAATAGTGCCCGCCAGATAACCGCCCAGCCCTACCAGGGGCCACTTTAAAATTTCAGCTTTTGCCACCACATTCGTTTCAACCTCTACCATGATAATAAAAGGATCTATATAACCTATATGATTGGCCACATAAAGACATGTACCCTGATAAGGAATTCCTTCAACCTTCATTTTCATACCCATCATAGCCGGAACATGACTTAACCATTTGCGACGTAACCTGGGACCGGCAAACTTCTTAGGCTTACCCAGGAGGATCATTAGCACAAAACCAGCTATGTGTAAACCCGTGGAAAAAGCGAAATAAAAAAACCTCCAGATAACCCTTATCCATCCCTGCATTGAACAAAGTAAATAGTTGTAACCGAGACTAAAAACCTATTCCAAAAAAGATAAAATTTTATCAAAAAACCCGGATTCCTCAGGAACATATTTTTGGCTCTGAAAAACGATCCTTGTTTACCATTAATAATACACTAAACCGGTAGGGGGAAACACTGAGAAAGAGTGCAGAAAACAGGGATGCATAAGGAGGGAATAACACTGATTTTTTGTCTATATTTATTTGATTATCAATCGTTTACGAACTATGATATAATTTCCTGCAATCCTTTTTTAAACTGTGCCGTTTAGATGTGAAAGCAAAATTGATAATACTGAGTCACCAAAATCGGCGAAGAAATCTATTGCTTTCGAATAAAAAATAAATCACAGTTTATAGATCAGACTACCTACATAATTATATCTCATCATTTTTCTAAAATCTCTATTTATTATGACAGACATAGATAATCAACCCGAAAACTCCGACAACCAGGGTCTCGGATGGAAAGTAGCCTCTATCATCATGGGCGTATTACTGATCGGCTCAATTGCATTTGGTGTTATGTTTTACAACAGGCACAATGAATCAGCTCACAAAGCTGCAGATCTGAGCACTCAACTGGATAATACCAGGACTCAACTCCAAGGCGAACTGGCCACCCTGAATGAAGCCTATACAGGTGAAATAGCAACGAATGATACACTCTCTTCTAAATTACAAAAGAAAGTGGCTGAAGTTGCAGATTTACAGGAACGTATAGCAACTGCCAAGAAATCGCTGAATTCAAGTATTGCCAACAACAAACAAATTCAGGCAAGACTGGCTCAGATGGAAGAACTCAAAGTAGCTCTTGAAAAAGATATCGCTTCGCTGAGAGACGAAAACGTGGCTCTTGCCTCAAGCAATCATGATTTGAACACAGAGTTGACTGCAACAAAGGATGAAGTGATCAACCTGAATACAAAAGTGATGTCTTTGACAGCAGCGAATTCAAAACTGACCGGCAGACTTAAGATATTAGCCCCTGCAGGTTTCAGAGCTGACAATTTTACTGTTACTTCAGCTGACAAGAAAGATAAGCTGACGACGAAAGGCAAGAAGATTGACGAGATCACTGTAAAATTTGACCTCAACAATATTCCTGAAGAGTTCCAGGGTGCTCGTGAGATCTATCTGGTCCTTACACAGTTCAATGGTAATCCGGTAGCTGTGGTCCCGGGTAAAGATGTAAGTCTGACTTTCGGTGAAGAAGCAGTGAATGTGCACGCAGCAGATCTTGAAAATGTGGATCTGAAAGAGCGTCAATCGATGACGATGTCTTTTGAACCCACAGATGATCTGAATCCTGGCACATACAACCTGATGGTATATTCAGATAATGGATACCTCGGTAGTACAGGTTTTATGGTAAGTAAATAAATATAGTGGGAGGCCAATAATATCCTTATTCCAACCATTATTTATAAAGAAGCCGGTTCCTCCAACCGGCTTCTTATTTTTTTAGGTTATTCTCTTTGCAACATTTGAATCGTGTTATCCGGAATGTCTGCGATGTCCATGATCATAAGTCCATCAAGCGCATTATTAAAATTAGGATCAAGATTGAATCCGAGAAATTTAGCATTCTGACGAATGTATTGCTTCATTAAAACCGGAAATTGAATATGGTCAGGCTGAAGCTGATCCAGCACATCTTCAATATCAAAAACTTTGTCCTGATCGCTGCATGTTTCTATAGTTCCATTTTGTGCATTACCCGGATTGAATGGAGTTTTTGGACTGAACCACTTCGCAAAATCGGGATGATAAAAATTTCTTTTAGCATATTCCATTAATACTTTTCTTGAATAATCGGAATAATACCTGCTGATGCTGACCGGACCAATAAGGAATTTGAATTGCTTGTTTTTGATCATGTATGCCATAATACCTTTCCACAACAAGTATAAGGGCAGGTTTTTGCGTTGATAATCTTCTACAATAAATGATCTTCCCAGTTCAACACATTGAGGCAGGAATTTATTAAATGCCGGATCGATATTGAAAAATGAATTGATATAAAATCCTTTCGGCCCATATTCTGCAAAAATCCTGTCACCGCAGCCAAACCTGTATCCGCCAACCAGTCTTTCTGCTATTTCATCCCAGATGATAAGCTGCTCATAATAATCATCAAAAGAATCCGTATCGTAAGCCAGGCCTGTGCTCTCACCGATTTGCCTGAAAGTCATTTCACGTTGTCGTCCTAATTCCTGTCGAAGCGCAGGCTTTCCATCCAGGTTACATGCTATGAGCACGTAGGGAGAGGTCCGGAGGATAATATTGTCCTGCATTAATGCCTGGATTTCAATCCGAAGCAATAAAGGGTCAGCACCAGGTCCAATGTTATCCATATCTGTATCGAGGGAAAATACTTCCTGAGTGATAAAAATAGAGTAATTCATTTTGTAAAGGTCAATACACTTCCATCAGGAACGTGCATTTCACATGGCAATTAATTGTAATGTTTGTGCAAAGGCATTCGGTGTGTCCCTTTCAGGGAGCAGGGGATACAAGTAAAAACCTGTCAATAAATTCCCTTACACATCCCTTTCCTCCTTCACGCTGAAGTACAATATCTACCACCTGCAAGACTTTGAAATGTGCATCCGATGGGCATGCAGATAATCCTGCAGTTTCCAGTAATTCAATATCATTGACATCATCACCTATGTAAGCGATTTGTTCAGATGTAAATGACAATTCATCCATCCATTTGTTGAGGACTTCAAGCTTGGATTCTTTTCCTGAGTAAACATATTGTATCCCCAGCATCCGGGCACGTTCGTCAAGTATGGTTTGTGAACGACTGTGGCTAATGATGCCGACTACAACCCCGGTCTCTTCCAGCAGGGTAATACCCATACCGTCCCTGATATTAAATTTTTTAGACTGCACTCCATTGGCGTCGATATAAACTCCTCCGTCTGTCAACGTACCATCGACATCAAGGACCAGCATTTTGATCCGTGCTGCTTTTTCTTTCAATGTCATTTCTTCCATTACACCAGGGCTTGTCTTATGCGCATTACTTTAGAAAGGATATTATACAGCTGATCGAGCTGCAGCATGGAGGCAGAATCACTTAATGCGGTACGGGGGTCAGGATGTGTCTCAATAAAAAGTCCATCAGCACCTGTAGCAGCCGCCACGCGTGCGATAGTTTCAATGTATTCCGGGTTACCTCCGCTGATGCCTGAACTTTGATTCGGGACCTGCAATGAATGTGTACAATCCATAACAACAGGAACACCATGTTTTTTCAGACGTGGTATCACCGTAGCATCTACGATAAGGTCTTCGTATCCAAAACTAAATCCACGTTCGCAGACCCATACATTATGATTGCCTGTTGCAATCACTTTTTCAATTGGGTACTTCATGGCTTCAGGACTAACGAATTGTCCTTTTTTAATATTTACTATTTTACCCGACAGGCCTGCAGCGTGGAGTAATGAAGTTTGCCTGCAGAGGAATGCGGGGATCTGCAGCACATCCACATATTCTGCTACCATGGGCACTTCATGACTTTCATGTACATCGGTGAGTGTTCTCACATTGAATTCACGGCCGATGCCTCTTATGATATCAAGCGCATCTTTATCGCCAATGCCGGTGAAGCTATCTTCCCTGGTTCGATTTGCTTTCCGGTAGCTTGCTTTGAAAATATATTCGATGCCCAGGTCATCACACATGGGCTTCACTGTCCTTGCTATCAACAAGGGAGTGATGTCATTTTCAACCACACAAGGACCTGATATTAAAAAAAGTTTATTCATCTTCTCTGCTCTTTATCCCAAGGTAGCCACTATGATGGCGAAGGGCATAATCTGATTTTGTAAATCCAATCTTTTTCATGAGCATCACCACGATCACATCTCCTAATACTGTCATCACAGTCGTGCTGGTAGTAGGTGTGAGTCCAAGCGGGCAGACTTCTTTCGGATACCCGGTGCTGAGGCAGACATCCACCTGGATGCCTAATTCATTTTCCGGATGGCCTGTAAGCCCTATGGAGCTAATGCCGGGGAAAATTCTCCTTGCCAGCGGAAGCAATTCCAGGATCTCCCTGGTTTTTCCCGAATTGGAAATAAGAAAGAGGATATCATTTTTCTGAATGATCCCGAGGTCTCCATGCTGTGCTTCAAGAGGATGAAGGAAAACCGCCGGGGTGCCTGTTGAGCTGAGTGTGGTGGCAATATTATGCCCTATCTGCCCGGCTTTGCCTAAGCCTGCCACGATTACCTTGCCGCCATCCTGATGGACTTGCTTATGGATCAACTCAATAGCCCGGGGGATTGTATCATCAACCGGAATATTCCTGATGCCTTCTATCTCCCGGTTTATTAAATCCCTGATGATCTCTTTCATAATGCGAAGAAAGTGCAAAACTAACACTTCGCAGTCCATCACCAACTAAGCTTTATTTGTTCTTGAGAAGGCAGGGGCAAGCCCTGCCTCTACTATATTTTAGAAATAAGAGAAGTTGACACTGTAGATGCAGGGCTTGCCCCTGCATTTTGAAAAATTAAAACACGTCAAATAAAAACGGCCTCTCATTTAAAAATGAAAGGCCGTTATGTTTTAAAACAAGATAATATAACCAGGAAAGCTCTTTGGCATTTATCCACACCAACGAGTTCCTGGATTACCTGTTTGTGTTTGAATGATTATGATTTATTACCGCCGCCACGCAATAGAGCTACCAGCAACAAAATAAACACGGCTGCACCTATGATCCAGACGATTGGATTAGCATACCAATTGTCGTGCTTGTCAAGATCAACATTGATGTCGATCCCTTTGTCCTGGGCATATGTGATAGTTGCAAATAACACAAGCGTAAATATGCTCACAAGTCTGGCGGCCATTTTATGGCTGTTCATGGTTACATTTTTCATTTCTAATTTGGTTTTTTATGCATTAAGAAAATTGATCCTGTCTTTCAAGGTATCATCAGGAGAGGATTAAATTCATTCTAAGTTTTAACATGGTTGGTAATAAAATGTTTTTGCATTTTCAAAAAGCAATAAACATTACGTGACTAAAGAAGCCAATAACAAGAATTGTATAATAGGAAAAGCAAATTATGTAAGGAGAAGATTGAGGCTAAAGCGGAGTCGAAGGCGAAGGAAAAAATCGTTATTTGTTATTTGTTATTCGTAAATCAGATTTTCACCATTTTCCATTTACCTCTTCTGAAAATTGCAACCGCAAGTACAGCCAGAAAAGATTCACTGATAGCAATTCCCCAATAAACACCAACAGGGCCCCAGTTTAATAATGTTGATAGAGCGTAAGAGAGAGGTATTTGCAACATCCAGAAGGCAATAAAATTGATCCACGTCGGTGTCACCGTATCCCCTGCCCCATTGAATGCCTGCCCGATGACCATACCATATGCGTAAAAAATATATCCAAGGCAGACAATCCGGATACACAAAACTCCTTGTTGAATCACTTCAGGATCCTGCGAGAACAGAGGGATAAGCAGCGGTGCAAACAATAAAAATATAACACAAATGCAGGAGAGAAATATCAGGTTAAAGAATGCAGTGCGCCAGACAGATTTCTCTGCACGATCAGGTTGCATCGCACCCAGGTTTTGTCCGACAAGTGTTGAAGCCGCAGCCGCCATTCCCCAGGCAGGAAGTATTGTGAAAATGATAAGCCGGATTCCTATCGAATAACCGGCAACCGCCGCTTCACCAAAATGAGATATGATGCGCACGATAAATAACCAGCTCGCAGTTGCAATTGCAAACTGAAGAACACCTGTAGAGGATACTTTAACGAGTTTAAAGATGACATCCCCAACCCATTTAAAATGTCTCTTCCGAAGATGTATCAGGCTTTTCCCATTGACAAGATGATACACCTGGTAGCATACACCTACTCCTCTTCCTGTAGTGGTGGCTATGGCAGCTCCTGCTACACCCAATTCAGGAAATGGACCTATGCCAAAGATGAGCAACGGATCAAGTATAATATTCACTCCATTAGCAAGCCACAACGTCCGCATGGCAATCGATGCATCACCAGCTCCACGGAAAATTCCATTCAACAAAAACAGAAAGAAAAGTGTGCTGCTCCCAGTCAATAAAATTCTTGTATATCCGCTTCCCGTTCGTATGAGTTCTTCAGAACCACCCATGAAGCGTAATATATCAGCTGAAGTAAAATAGAATATGACAGCTATGATGGTACAAACGATCACCCCGATAAATATAGCCTGAACAGCGGCCACACATGCTCCCTCATTATCTTTTTCGCCGATCCGTCGTGCTACCATGGCTGTTACTGCCATGGATAATCCTAATGCCAGCGCTACTACCTGGGTGATGACCACTTCTGTAAGCCCGATGGTCGCAGTCGCTTCCTTACCCAATCTTGAAACAAAAAAAATATCCACAATTGCAAACAAACCTTCCATCACCATCTCAAGCACCATCGGGACAGCCAGAAGGAAGATGGCTTTATCTATGCTCCCTGTAGTAAATTCTTTCTCTGTGCCAGTGATGGCGGAACGTAATAGTTGAAAGTATGCTGAGATCTTCCGGCTCATGGGACGGCAAAAATAGTCTGAAATAGGGAACAGGATTCCGCAATAGACAGTGTGGCACACTTAGGTGTGCCACACCTAAGTGTGCCACACTGTCTTAAAAGGTTGATTGTCAGGGCCCCGGGATAGTTATCTACATACCGGTGTGGAAAAACAAATCGGTCAGGAACTGGCCTGAAAATGATTCGATTCTGGTGACATATGAGGTGTTTCAAGGCAGTGAACGAAGGATACCTTACCTTTGTTAACGTACCCAAAGAACCGAATACCCTCATGGCAATATATATCACGGACGATTGTATCAATTGTGGCGCCTGCGAACCAGAATGTCCTAATAATGCCATTTATGAAGGTGGTATACAATGGGCGATGAAGGATGGCACTACATTGACAGGTCCATATACTCTTGAAGATGGAACTGTAGTAGATGCCGCAGACTACCTCGAACCTGTTTCTACGGATTACTATTATATAGTCCCGGATAAGTGCACAGAATGTAAAGGATTCCACGACGAACCACAATGTGCAGCCGTTTGCCCGGTAGATTGTTGCCTGCCTGATCCTGACAGGCCTGAATCAGACGATCTATTGCTGGGAAGGAAAGCCAGACTACATCTTTGATGAAGTGAAAAGGAAATGTGGCAATGTCAAAATGTGATAACGTCGTGATGTGAAAATGTGGAGTTGTACTGATAGTGCGATATTATGATTGATATCATCTCATACTTTCATATCCACTCCATTACAATTAACCTCTCTCTCAACGATTCACGTCTCACGTCTCACGATTCACGATTCACGATTCACGATTCACGTCTCACGTCTCACGATTCACGTCTCACGATTCACGATTCACGTCTCACGATTATCAATACCAATAGAAGCTTCCTGATTCTTCACCTAAAGCAATCAGCCAGGCTGCAAGTTCTTTTGCTTCCGGATCAAGATTCTCCTGTTTGAAATCACCTCCTGTTACAAGGCGGATTCTTTTATAGGCGTTGTGCCCTTCGTCCCACTTGTAGCAAAACAATTCGACCGTTCCGATATCAGCACCTACATTTTCAATCGCAGAAAATTTGTCATCATCTACATCGTTGATCAATGCTACCTGGTTTTGGAGTTCAGGAATGCTGATATGATAGATGATGGAATCTGCTTTTCCAAGATTAGATTCTAAATCACTTTTTGAAATATAACCCAGGCTATCAGGCTCATTCCAGTTTGCAGGAAGATCGTAAGATCTAAAATCTCCATTCTTATCAATGAACCAACCCACATGATAAATACCCCATGCAAAATTCTGGGCATCATACTGGAAGTAAACCGGGTCATTGAAGGAATTTGGTTCACCACAATCTTTGTCACAAGAGTTCAGGGACAATATGAATACAAGACTCATTAACAAAAACGATGTCTTAAGAAGATTCATTGGTATACTTTTCATCAGTGTATAATTTTTGGATGTTATTCTGGTAGTCGTATTCAGCATTAAATAAACGGCCTGTCGTACCCTTGTACGAATAAGTGTTTTCAAGAAAACACCTTATCCCAGGTTTTCGTTTATAAAGTATAGGTAAGAAGCAGATTTAATCCGCGTATATAATCTGATCTTTTCTCTGTTCCGCTTGGATCCAATTGAAAATTGCCAGACTGACCATTGAGCAGGTAGTGATTCAATCCTTGCTTCCAATTCAGTGAGATGCTGAAATTCCGCGTAAGGTGATAACCCAGCGCTCCATAGATAGTGGTCATGTTTGAACGAACGATATCATATGAATTAAAAAAAGTTTCAACATTGGTATCTGCTGTAGGAGTGGCAACTCCCAGAAAAGTGACGATGGGATATTCACTTTTAGCGGTTGTTCCAAGTCCAAGCGTAAGTCCACCTTCAATAAAAAAGCGTTTGGCTATTGCATATTTCATTCCTGCACTGATTTCCCATTGACGAATGGATTTTACGAATGGATTGATCGCATGATAATCAGTAGAGGAATTCAGTTTTTCCCCTACGATATAGGTTTCTGCATAGTTACCATCCGTCCTGACGATCTCATCGTAAAATAAACTTGATTCTTTGTGATTGACGAGAGCACCCGGGCGATATGTGCCAAGACCTACATCTGCTGTCAGGCTTAACCTTGAATTCAAAGCATAATCCGCTCCAACTCCTCCATTGAATCCCAGACCTTTCTGGCTACCTGCCATGGCACCCATAAAAATATCAGGTTTAAGTGCATGCCTTTTAACCGGATGGAATAAGTTGCCTGGCAGAATTAATCCAATATTTTCATCTGAAGCTTCATAATCTAAACCTGCAAGAGGAAGAAATTCTAAAGACGGATAATTTATCCTGACAGATCCAGCATCATGTATGCCTGAAACAAAATCATTTTCAGATTGATTTTCTTCAGATACAGCGACTTCTTCTTTTGTTATGTCCTTATCATGATCGACAATAATCACTTCACTTTGTTCCGGATCTAAAAGATTTGGTGATGGAGCAAAGGTTATGCTATTCGTATTAGTAGAGTTATTTTTAGAAATGGAATTATTCGTAGTTGATGAAGATGATTTTGCTTTTACAATTGATGTACGATGAATTTTTTTATCACTGGCAGAATTAGTATTGCTTTTCTGAGCGGAAGCTACAGCATTCATTTTATGTTCATTGTTAACCTTATCTGCATTATTAATTTTTGAAGATGGAGTAATGGGCTGAACTTCTGCTTTTGTTGTGTTTACATCATTATTGGCCATTTCTATCGGTGTAGTAGCAACTGGTTGAGGATCGGTAGCGGGAGCCCTCTCCTTCCATAGATATAAAGAAGCAAGCAGCGTGATCGCTGCTGCCGTTGTAGTCAACCAGAATAACAAAAACCTGCGGGAGCGATAGGCCACCGGCATAGATTTGTCGAGGAGGGTCTGCATTTGTGACCAGCCTTGATCGGGTGTTATTTTATATTGAGGACGTTCTTGCATGATTTTCATTTAATATTAAAGACCTTAATTTCTCCCTGGCATTTGACAGATGCCATTTAGAGGTTCCTGTACTGATATTCATTTTTTCACCGATCTCTTCATGTGAATACCCTTCGATCGCAAACAACCTGAAAACTTCTGCTGATCTTCCCGGTATCCTGTCCAGCAGACTGATCAGATCCTGGAATTCCAGCGGATCACTTTGAGGTGCCTGGATATTTCGTTCTTCCGGTAATTCAAACTGAATAAAACGGATGTAACTATTTTCTTTTTTATAATAATCCGCCATCGTATGGTAGATCAATCTTCTTATCCAACCTTCGAATGAACCTTCGTTGCGGAATGTCCCGATTTTCTGAAAGACTTTCAGGAATCCATCATTCAAAATCAAAAGGGCTTTGTCTTCATCCTTGGTATACTTCAGGCACATCGACATCATCACCGGGAAATGCCGTTTATACAACTGCTCCTGACTTTTCCGGTCATTACGAATGCAACCTTGTATAAGCTCTGCCTCGGACAATTTTTGTAGTTATGCGTTAGTTCAATCGATGCTGTTTGCTGACTATATTTTTATTATGGCCTATTGATGTATGATCGCTATTTTTTCATTGATCCGATCTACAAATTCATTATACTCAGAAGGCATATTGGTTTCCAGCTGATCCAATAACCAAAACCTGTGCGTGGTACCTCTTTGTATTTCAAAATAAATACCTCCCCAGTCACCAGCATCCGGCTGTCCCTGTACAATTTCTGTTTCATCCATCAGTGATTCAGGAAAAAATGATTTCAGATCTTTCACCAGGTCAAATTTTTCTGCTGACCATTTTGTAGCAAATTGGCCGGGATAAAAATCGCTGCTGCCAGGATACATATCCAATGTATCTTCAAAAAGGGAATTGCCATCTACTTTGAATATTTCAACACATCCTTCTCCACCACATTCACCATAGAAATGTCCGAATACAATATATTCAGTTTCATTTCCAAAACCACAATCACCCTTTTTGTCGCAGGATGATAATCCGGTTATTGTGAAAGTAAGAATTGCTATTCCTAAAATAAAATTGTATTTCATGTTGTGTTTTTAGAACTATTAAAACAATAATCCGGTACGAAGCTCGATTCTCCGGTAACTTATCTTATCTGTGACTTTTGCTCCACCGAAGTCAAATCCATCCGATGTAAATGTGGCGTTTTGCAGCTTGTATTCAACCCCGAGATAATAGGACACCTCACCACCACCAAACCTTACACCGATCTCAGGACTTACATAAATACCACCCACCGCATCGGTAATAAACCTCGATTCGTCTTTTAAAGCAAATCCATAACCCAGCTTCAATGCATAATAAGGACTGATTTTCTGGGGCAATAAAAATCCCCTGGCTTCAGCATAGATGGGAACGATATTCCTCGTTGTTGTAAAATCATTTGATTCAATTCCAACTCCCAATCCAATACCCAGCATCCTGCTGAACCGATACCCCATAGCATGATGAATACCTGCACCAGAATAGAACGAAATATTAATAAATCCCGAGCTATTCTGATACCAGCCTTTTTCTTTAAATGAATATGGCTTAATTGTCCTGACAAACGAGTACTTCGAATTCGGAACCCCGGTTCTATCTCCGAGCTGTACATCCTGCATCACCCGGTGAATATCTTTTTTAAGGATCACGATTTCAGCACCTGTCAGCAATTTGAAATTCATGCCCACTTCAAGGTCCCATTTTAAAATGGTTCCGGTCAGCTTGCTGCCATCTTTCAACCAGACAATATCCACAGCTTTCTGTTCTTCGATCTGGCCGAATGAATTATGACTGGTAAAAACAGCCAGCGTGAAAATGATAAGTGTCAAAAATGATTTCATATTAATCTGCTATGCTAAGTATAATAGGATGAGCATCATTATTCATGAACATTTACAATCGTCATTATATCAGATTCAGGTGTGCTGATATCAATCGACCGTTGCACGTTTCCTCCTGGTCCGTTGACCTGAATAATGATTTCAGTTTGAGCGGGAAATGTTTTAATGCATGCATAACAACCCAAGCTCGCTTCAAGATCGCATTCCTCATTCAGACGGTTAATAAAATCAACCAGGTTATTCAGATGTCCGGTTGGATCCTCTTTAGTTGGATTTGGATGCAAACCAATAAGCCATTCATCCAATTGATCCTTTATATCAGGTACATTAAAATTGAGAAGGTCATTCTGCAACGCGTCACAAAGTTTTGGAGCACTATCCTTACATGCAACAGTCATCAACAGGATTCCGGAAAGGAACAGGATTACATATCTCATTTCAATATTTTATTAATAAAAAAGAAGTTCCCTTTCTCCATCTCAATTGAAAGAGAACTTCTTTACACTCAATCCTTATCTATTGATCGAAATGGTGCTTAATGTTTTCAGCTGGTTTCTGTCCTTTGCATCAAACTGATACAAACCATCTGAACCAACCACCATTACAAGATCTCCGGGAGGCAATACGATCACATCCCATCCAAAAAACCCGGATACATGATCCAACAGGTTTTTATCTATGTTCTCATTATCTGAGATATCAAAAGTTTTTAAACCCGAGGCACCTTCACACAAGTAGAGTGTCGCATCGACGATAGAAAGCCCATGCGGATTTTCCATCTTATAAGATTTGATCAACGTTGGGTTATTGATATCCGAAACATCGATGACATCCAGCTGATTGACAAATCCCTGGCACTCGTTTCCATCTCTTAGGGTTACATAAGCTGTATTACCGGATACGGCTACAGGATCGCATGCTGTTGCATGACTGAATGTAGAACGGAATTCAGGCAACTCAGGATTAGAGATATCATAAATGAGCAAACCGGAATTTGAGCCGATAAAGAGGTTATTCGCCATAGGGAATAATGTTTCTACACCCCACTGCACCTCCACTTTGTTTTTCAACACAGGCAAAGTTTGTTTTACATCAAAAACTTTGATCTCTGCTCCATCAATCGTATACAGATAATCATTGAAAGCTGTAAACCTTGCCATCGAGCCGCCTGTCACAACATTGCTGCTGACACTTGAACCATTATTGAAAGCAATTTCAGGACCATTGCTTTTGAACATTACCAGGTCTCCTTCGAACCAGAAACCGCTACCCCAATTGCTGCTACTACAATCAATGTTAACCTTTGTAGGTGTAGGCACGTACTCCACCAGGTAACCGAGTGATTCATCGTAGGAATAAAAGCTTTGAAACACATCTGTGACCCTGTTTACTTCTACAGGTGCAGCAGGATTTGAAATATCAAGACCAACCAGGTCCAGGTAACTATCAACATACAGCATATCATTATTGACCGCCATATCCAATGTACCTGGCAATTCAATGAAACCAATATTCACCGGTGATTCCGGATGTGTGTTATCGATGACATGTATGCCTTTATGCATTTCGTTGATGAGCAGGTAACCTTTGTAGTAGAAAATCTTACCAGGAAATTCAAGTGCCCGGGCAGCACCAAAAGATGCAGGGATTCTCATTTCATCTATTCGTTTGAAAACAGGTTCATAAGCAATATACTCCTGTGTACGTGTGCAGCGATCTTGTTCGCAACCTGTCACCAGGAAGGAAGCCATAAGGATTGCCAGGAATGAAAATTGGAAGATTGATTTCATGATAGTTTGATTGTTTGACCGTATAGACCTTTCGCAGGTCATTTTGGTTGGGTTTGGAAAAGGTTTTTTCAACTTCTACTTTATATAAACGATATCCTGATCGGTTCGTGGTTGGGAGTTTTATGTAAAATAAGACTTTATAAAGGGAGAGGATCCGGAATTCCACAATAGAATGTGCATAACTATCTGGAGGCCCTGATAGTCAGACTGTTAGGACAGTGTGGCACACCTAAGTGTGCCACACTTATAGAGGGGGAGGATATTACTTTCCGGGCTTACCGGCATAATTTACGTTCAACCCATCCAGGCGTTCAAGGTGCTTTGCAAGACGGGGAGAAAACTCTTTCCAATCCCTGCGGCTGGAACGGGTCCATAGGACTTCTGACAGAGCTACAGCTCTTGGGTAAGCCATGTATTCGGCTTTCTCCGGGGTATCGATGTATTCTGTCCAGACATTACCCTGGGCACCCAGGATATGTTTTGCTTCAGTTTCTGAAAGCTCTGCAGGGACAGGATCAAAGGAGTACACTTTTTCAACTGAAGTAAACCCTCCAATAGCAAGCGGTTCAGTTGCCCGGTCGCCCTGGTAGTGATCGAAATAACAATAGTCACCAGGTGTCATCACTACATTATGACCCGCTTTAGCAGCTTCGATCCCGCCTTTGATACCTCTCCATGACATCACGGTAGCATTAGGTGCGATGCCACCTTCAAGGATCTCATCCCAACCGATAACCGTTTTCCCTTTTGAGTTTAAATATTTTTCAATGCGCTGGATAAAATAGCTCTGCAGCTCATTTGCAGTTTTAAGACCTTCATCTTTCATCAGGTTTTGGCAGAACTGACTTTGCCCCCATCTTGTCTTCGGGCATTCATCACCGCCGATATGGACATACTTTGAAGGGAATAATGTCAGCACTTCATCCAGCACGTTTTCAAGAAAAGCAAATGTCGAATCTTCAGGACAATACACATCATTGAACACACCCCACGTAGTCGCAACCTTAAATGGTCCGGAAGTACAAGCCAGTTCAGGATATGCGGCAAGTGCTGCCAATGAATGTCCCGGCATTTCAATTTCGGGAACAATCGTAACCGCGCGGTCAGATGCATACTTTACAACATCCTTGATTTGATCCTGCGTATAGTAACCTCCATAACGTGTGCTGTCATATCGTGGCGGCTTTTCTCCAAAACGACCTATTAATGTTTCATCCCGGTATGCTGCTATCTCTTGGAGCTTCGGATATTTTTTTATTTCAACACGCCATCCCTGGTCATCAGTGAGATGCCAATGAAAATAATTCATCTTATAATATGCCAGCAGGTCAATATATTTTTTAACAAATTCAACCGGAAAAAAATGACGGCTTACATCAAGATGCATACCGCGATATGAAAAGCGCGGTTCATCCGTAATATCTACGTAAGGCACTGACCAACTGCGCTGAGAGCCTTTGGCATCAGGCACTGCATCAAGACGCATGATTTGCCGAAGGGTCTGAAATGCATAGAAGACGCCAAGCTCCGAACCTGCAGTAATTAAAATTCCTGATGATTTCACCCTGAGACTATACGCTTCAGGATTGGATGTATTGAAAACAAATGACACTTTGATCAGCTGAGAAGAATCTTTCAGCGCGGCTTTATCGTGCAGGAAGGATAAAGCATACCCACTCTTCTTTTCAAAAACTTCATTAAACACTTTGAATGGATCAAAGTGAGGAAAATTTTTTGTGTTGGTGAGGATTTTGACTTTTTCATTGATCAGGAAAAAACCTGTTCCGGCTTCCATTGCTGAAGGAAGTGGAGCGATAGCTAAGTTGCCTTCGATAGTTTCGGTTTGCGATGATGAAAGACCGGAACATCCCATCACAATAAGCAGGCTCATAACAAGAACAGATACCTTTGGTATATTGGAATTCATACAATGAGAGAATTTGTATCGTGAAGAAAAAACATGAATTGTAATTAGAGAATGTTTGTAATTATTGAAATACAGTTACAAACTTCAAATATAAGATTAGAAGATTCTCATAACCTTCACCTCCGCCGCAGCCTCAGCCTACTTTTTCACTTCTGATCTGCCAATAAATTCCAAAGCTTATCTTTTAATTTATCAAGACCATATCCGGATACTGCAGAAATAAAGACGACATCAATTTCTTCCGGCAATGTAGGTTTCAATAACCTCTGCATTTCATCATCGATCATATCACACTTCGTGATGGCCAGGAGCCTGGGTTTGTCAAGCAATTCTTCATTGTACATTTCAAGCTCATGATACAGGACTTCAAAATCTTTTTTGATATCATCCGTATCACAAGGGATCATGAATAGTAACACTGCATTTCTTTCAATGTGTCTCAGGAACCGATGACCAAGGCCTTTACCGAGATGCGCGTCTTCGATGATACCCGGAATATCTGCGATGACAAATGACCGGTTGTCACGATAGGGCACAAAACCTAGGTTAGGTGTAAGCGTTGTGAAAGCATATGACGCAATTTTAGGTTTTGCAGCAGATACAGAAGCAAGCAAAGTAGACTTACCCGCATTTGGAAAACCAACCAATCCTACATCGGCCAGTATTTTGAGTTCAAGTATCCGCCATCCTTCCTGGAAAGGTTCGCCGGGTTGTGCATATTGAGGCGTTTGGTTGGTAGGAGATTTAAAATGATCATTGCCCCACCCTCCTCTGCCGCCGGGCATCAGGATAAATTCTTCCTGGTCTTTCGTGATCTCAAAAAGTTTTTCATCTGTTTCCGGATCTTTGGCAACGGTGCCCAGTGGAACTTCAAGGATCACATCTTCACCGGCTGGACCGCTTTTCAACGTACCCATTCCTGGCTTACCGCTGTCCGCGATGACATGCTTCCTGTATTTTAGATGGAGAAGGGTCCACAGCTGAGAATTGCCCCTGACGATGATATTGCCGCCTCTTCCGCCGTCACCGCCATCAGGACCACCTTTTGCGCTTACTTTATCGCGCAGAAAATGGACTGATCCGGGGCCACCGGCACCTGACTTGCAATGGATCTTTACGTAATCAACAAAATTCTGTTCGGCCATCAGACACAAAGACTATCGATTGCCTCGCGCAGGCCCATGAATATTTCATCTATCGAACCGAGGCCTGAAATCTTTAACGCTTTTCCTCTTTTATCGTAGTAGTTGTAGATCGGTGCGGTCTTAGACTGGTATACCCTGAATCGATTGCGGACCACATTTTCATCATTGTCATCAGAGCGGTTGGAATCCATTCCTCTTTTCAGAATGCGGTTGACGATTTCTTCTTCAGGTACTTCGAGAAGAATGAGTGCATCGATTTGCTGGTTCATGTCATTCATCAGGTGATCGAGAGCATCTGCCTGGGGTTCGGTGCGTGGAAATCCATCGAAAATAAAACCTTTCGCTTCCCCATGTGATAACATCATATTCCGAAGCATGCCTATCGTGACTTCATCGGGGACCAATTCACCCCTGGACATAAATTCATGGGCCTGCTTACCCAGCTCGGTGCCTTTTTCAATTTCGGACCTGAACAGATCGCCGGTTGAAATATGGTGGAGACCATAGGCTTTTTCAAGCCTGACGGCTTGTGTACCCTTGCCACTCCCAGGAGGACCGAAAAGAATCAGGTTGAGCATTTGGATGTTAAATATGATCTAGAAAGGGCGCTAAGATAGCGTTATAAAGGGAAACATGTAGAAAGACGGAGTACTCATATGGAACGGCAGAAAAGGCAGAAGGGCAGAAAAGTCAGAATAGGCGGAAGGGCAGAATAGGCGGATGAGCAGAATAGACGGATGAGCAGAATAGACGGAAGAGCGCAATAAGCAATAGACAATTAAATTACTTCTGAATGACTCCCTAAATTATTTTTGGTTATAAGTGGTAAAATGAGAAGTAAGAGTTACGTAATCCATAAAAAATGGAACCACTTAGACACTAAGAAAGCCACTTAGAAAATAAGTTTCATGGAAATGGTCTGAGCTGCCGGTTTGGGCATAGGTCAAGGGCACAACGAAAAATTAATCCATCATGACAAATCATAACAATCATGATGATCTGCGTTCACTAAATCAATCTTCATTTCGAATCAGTTAAATGTAAACTGAACAATCAATTTATTGTCTCGCAAAGACGCAAAGACGCTAAGTATGATTTCCATTCCTTATTGCCTGTTGCTTATTGCTCATTGTATTGTCTCGCCAAGATGCAAAGAATATTTTTCCTTTCCGCCCTTCTGCCTTTCTCCCTTTTCTACCTTTTTATTGTCCAGTTGTGAAAAGCTTATACACCGTAGGATCTTCTTGTCCTATCTGTACACTCAGCACATATACACCGGCAGGAAGGCTCAATTTGTCCATTTCATAAAAAACGGAGGCAGGTGTGACTATATCTTCCCTGACTAATTTTCCGGAAACATCAAATAATCTTGCAGTGACTTCCTGGTTGATCACACTGCTAAAGCTGATTCCGATCCTGTCACGGAAAGGATTGGGCAGAACAAAATGAACATGCTCCGGATCAACTTCTCTTCGCACAACAATAGTCTGTGTATAAAACTCGAGATGATAATCAATGTCAGGATTGTCATTGATGACTTTCAGGCGATAAAAAATAACATTTCTCAGGCTTTGATCTATGGCCATATAATGCTGAGGTACTGTGCTGACAATTCCCGTAGCATTCACTTCAGCTATTTCAGTAAAGCCAAATCCTGTATAAGAGCGTTCGAGAATAAATTTCTGACATTGATATTCCAAACCTGTAATCCAGGTAATCGTAATTTCCTGGTCGCCTGTATAATCCGCATTAAAAGCTGTAACCGTAGTTTTTAATTCACCTTCATACTTATTGATCTCGAAATCATCGATGACGAGGCCCTGGGCTTGTTCTTCGGCATCAGATCTGAATATATACCTGAAACTCACTTTCGATGAGCCTGCAAGAAAACTTATATCTCTGACGTACTGCCGCCAGCTGAGCTGTGCATTTGTGAAATAATCCTTTCCAACCGGGAATGCACTTTCGGATAAATTCGAATTGTGGTAATTGTACCAATTCGGATCACTGGTTGTACCCAGCTGCTGCCATGAACCTCCTGCATTAAGTGAATATTCTACCTGGAAACCATCATTCCGGTTTTGGATAGCATACTTCGTCCAGAATTTTAATTCATACAGTCCTGATGCACTGAGATCAAACATCGGTGTATAAAAATATGATTCTGTGTTATTCTGATACAGGTTGTCATCGATGTCTAACACCCATGCATTCACACCACTATGTGTTCCATCTTTACCAGGCTTAATTGAAGCTCCACGTTGAAACGGAGTTCCCTGCACGAGATAGCCTGCAAAATGTTCAGGACTGGATTCAAAGTCTCCTGCATATCCTGGTATATCGGCTTTGTACGGTGCAGGCAAATAAGGTAGTATGATGATTTGTTTTGTCTTTACGATGACACCATTAATGGTGAGCGTGATGGTATATGTTCCTGGTTGAGAATAAGTATGGTTTACAATGGGCTCATCAGATGTAGTATTGTCACCAAGGTCCCATTCATGCTCGTTCGCATTTACGGATTGTGAACCATCGATGATCAGTGGTTCGCCTACATATGAAACAGGTTGTGCAACGATGACAGCAGCTGCAGCAGAAAATACACTCGTCGTCAGCATTCCCCGTCCATGCGTGGCTGCCAATACTACTTTGTCGCTTTCACGCATGACCAACATATACACACATACATAAGGCATTCCATTTTCAGGATTGGCAGGTTCCCAATGTGTGAAGTCACCATTCACATCTTCTGTTGTCCAGATGCCAGCTTCTGTTGCAAGCATCACTCTGTCATGATCGGCCGGATCGAATATAGCCCATCGGACAGGCATGTCAGGCAGATCGCCTTCGATTGAATTCCATTCCTGTCCTGCGTTATTGCTGATCCAGATATTTTCAAGATTAGCTCCGAAATTGAATAATGATATCAGCATATCATCCGGTGTCTGCTTGTCCATGTAAAAACAAGAAACTGAAGCATTACCGGAAAGATCTGCAATCAATGTAGCAGTTACCGGATTACCTATGTTTGCATTATCGACACGCAGGACTCTGCCAATGCCTCCTCCGAAATACATTCGATTGGGCACAAACGGATCTGCTTTCACGGCAGTTACATTGAGTCCCTGTCCGGTAATTCTCACTTCATCAACTACTCCTGTCCTGAGAATCCACCGGAAATAACCACCTGAATTGATCTGCCCATAAAGAATATTAGCATTGTCATCATAGCCGGAACGATTGATGAATTCACCATCTATATCTGCACCGAACATAAACTGATTACCTCCATCAGTAGATAAGCCATAGTTTGCATTTTGCGATGATACGATCTGCGTATCAGGTTGGGTCTGATCAATAAAGCAAAAAATTCCATCACCGCCCCATACAGATCTTGATGGCGATAAACCAGGAAGAGATATCTGCAATGTATTGTTATCCTGGGTACCCCCGAGGATATATGGAGATCCTTCATCAGGATGAATGGCACCACAATAAAATTGCGTAGTGACATACCCTGCGTTTTTAGACACGATCGTTTGTCCACCATCATCACTCATCCATACTCCTCCATCATTTCCAAAAAACACGCGACCGGGTTTTTTATCATCAAATAAGATGAGATGCTGATCGACATGAATTTGTCCGTCCCCGATAGGTGCCCAGCTGATCCCCTGAAAATTAGATTCCTGCATTCTGACTCCACCAGCTAATATTCTTCCACAAGCTGATGGATCAGCAGCGATGTCAAGATCATACCACGCCTGGGTATTTGTAAAATCTCCCGAGCCACCGGGTGTTGGCCTGGTGATCCATGTTGCTCCACCATCATTTGAAACGTATGTATTCGATGCACTTCCATTCACACTTCCCAATACATAGATGACATTCGGTTCAGGTGTGCAAATTGCAAATTCTACACGGACCAGATCATGTGGAAAACCAGGCTTAGATGTACCTATATCTGTCCAGCTACCTCTGTCTCCTGTCGCAGATTTAAAAACCGAATTCTCATTCGATGCATAAAAGGTCTGATTCGTTTCATTGTAATGAAAATCGTAAAAATTATTATTGTTTGCACCGGATAAAGATGTGCCTAAAACTTTTTCCCATGTATCACCTCCATTTTTACTTCTGAACAGACCACCAACCTGTGTGCCTGCATATACATGACCAGCAGGACTGACAAACAATTCATGGATATTTGAAAAATTACTATTCTTTGTCGACTGGATCCATGACCACGTCTCACCATCATCTGTAGATTTAAATATTCCGGCTCCGATAATTGCATCAATATTATTGAAACCTTCACCTGTTCCTACATAAATAATATTGTGATTGTTCGGATCCTGTGCAATGCTCCCAATTGCAATATTATCAAGCAGAAATGCAAGCTTGCGCCACTGTGGATCAGGTTGGGAAATATCTTCTGTTCTCCACAATCCTCCGCCAACACCACCGACCCATACACGGTTACGATTCGGATCACCCTGATCTATCATAATAGCCCTTGTTCTACCACCGACATTGCTCGGGCCGCGTTCATTCCAAATCGCATTTGTCAAACCTCTTCCCGAACGTCCTGATCCGCGTTGTTCTGCACGTCGCTGTCCTTCTACAACCGCATTGATGAGCTTGTCATAAGGTATGTATCCCAGGTCAACATCTGAAGTAGTGAAAATGCGATCTTTAAGAGCTCCTTTGAAATCTTCCAACAGATTTTCTTCACCTTCCTCACCTTCTTCCCAATCTTCCTTTCCGGTCTCGTGAGTTGTCCAGAATAAATAACCAGTGACAAGTATGCCAAGAGATAGAAGTATAAAGAACAATTTTCGCATTTGAAACTATCTGGTCTTAAAATAAATCTGATGGTCTTCTATAGTTGCATCCGGATTATCTTTTGCAATTGGTGTAAGCACGATGCAAGGGGATGTGCCGAAAATCTATGCAAGAGCTACGAAGATAAGGAAAAGGTGATATGGAAAAAGAATCCGAAATCGTTATCCTTAGTTTGAAACTAAGGATAACGATTTCGGCTTCTTTTTCCGTTATGTATTTTAAAGTCCTGCCGTATATAATTTATGTGCAGTAGGTTCTTCCTCTCCTATCTGGATACTCAGGATATAAATACCTGGCGGGAGGTGTAATTTATCCAATTCATAATACACTGCATGAGGTGTGATAATTTCTTCCCTCACTAATCTGCCTGCTGTATCAAACAAACGGAATGAAACTTCCTGATCCATCACACTGCTGAAACTAATGCCTATTCTGTCTGAGAATGGATTAGGCAGAACATCATGTACAATTTCAGGATCAATATTTCTCCGTACTACAATGGTCTCTGTATAAAATTCATAATGGTATCCAATCAAAGGATTATCATTGATCACTTTCAAACGATAGAAGATGACATTGCGAAGACTCTGATCAATTAAAGTGTATTGCTGCGCAACTGTCGTAGTGATACCGGTTGCATTTAATTGTCCTACTTCGGTAAATCCAAAACCGGTATAGGATCGCTCAAGAATAAATTTCTGAGCCTGGTACTCGATGCCTGTGGTCCAGTTAACTGTAACCTCCTGATCGCTTGTATAATCGGCATTAAATGTGGTAATTGTTGTTTGTAATTCGCCATCATACTTAGTCACTTCAAAATCATCAAGGGCAAGACCTTGTGCCTGTTCTTCAGCATCTGATCTGAATACAAATCTAAAGCTCACGTGCGCCTGTCCTCCAAGAAAGCTAATGTCTTTGACGTATTGCGTCCAGTTGAGCTGAGCATTTGTGAAGTAGGCTTTGCCTTCCGGAAATGCCCCGTCTTCGAGATTCAGGTTGAGATAGTTATACCAATTCGGATCATTCTTTGAACCCAGTTGCTGCCATGACGAGCCTCCGTTCAATGAATATTCAATCTGGAAACCATCATTCCGGTTTTGGATGGCATACTTGGCCCAGAATTTTAATTCATAGAGACCTGCTTCAGTGAGGTCATACATCGGTGTATAAAATTCAGCTCTTGTATTGTTAGCATACAGGTTGTCATTGATCCCTAAAACCCAGGCTGAAGATCCGCTGTGTGTACCATCTTTTCCAGGCTTCACAGAGGATCCTCGTTGAAATTCTGTACCACTTGAAGAAAATGCAGCAAAATGCTCCGGGCTTGATTCAAAGTCTCCTGCGTATCCGCTCGTACCGGTTTCATAGGGTGCAGGCAGGTATGGAAGAACAGCAATGGTCTTTACTTTGGTAATGCTGCCATTAATCTTTAGTGTAACATTATAAACTCCTGCTGTGGAATATGTATGTGTGACGGATTCTTCTGTTGAAGTAGTAGCATCACCAAAATTCCATTCAAAAGATTGTGCATTGACAGATTGTGATCCATCGATGAGCAATGGTTGTCCGACATAGGCAATAGGTTGTGCAAGGATCACGGCTGCAGGTGAGGAAAATACATCTGTAGTCATGAGGCCTCTGCCATGTGTTGCAGCAAGCACTACTTTGTCACTTTCGCGCAACAACAACATATCCACTCTTACGAAAGGCATGCCATTACCCGGATCGGTAGGATCCCAATGTGTAAAATCTCCATCTATATCATCTGTCGTCCATATACCTGCATCGGTAGCGATCATTGCCCTGTCGTGGTTAGCCGGATCGAAGATGGCCCATCTCACAGGGATATCCGGCAGATCACCTTCGATTGATGTCCATTCACCACCTGCAGTGTATGATACCCAAACATTTTCTAACGAGGCACCATAAAGAAACAAACTGATGAGCATGTCATTCGGTGTCTGCTTATCCATATAAAAACAAGAAACGGGTGCATTACCCGGAAGATCTGCGACAACTGTGCCCTGTACAGGATCGCCCATATCCGCATTATCCACTTTAATAACTCTACCCTGACCAATACCAAAATAAATTCTGTTAGCTACAAATGGATCTGCTTTGACAGCACTGACTTCAAAATTACCTGTCCCTGCACCGATGACTGAGACGAAATCAGTAGTACCTGATCCTTGTACCGGATCAACTCTCCATCTGAAAAATCCACCTCCGCCAGTTTCTCCATAGAGAATATTTGCATTGTCATCATAACCGGAGCGGTTAATGAATGCTCCATTGACAGCCGATCCATTTCCAAAATCCTCACCACCATCTATCGAAAGACCATAGTTACCACCCTGTGAAGAAACAATCTGAATATTCGGTTCATTCTGATCTATGAAACAAAAAACACCATCACCTCCCCATAGCACTCTTGCCGGAGATAATCCTGGTTCTTCCATTGCCATAGAATTATTGTCCTGTGTGCCGCCTATGATATAGGGTGAGCCGGCGTCAGGATGAATCGCAGCACAATAAAACTGTGTGGTAACATAGCCTTGATTTTTATTCGCGATCAGGTTACCGCTGTTGTTGCTCATCCATACACCACCATCATCTCCGTATAGTACACGACCGGTTTTTTTAGAATCAAAACGGATATAATGATGATCTACATGTATCTGTCCGTTTGCAATTCCCTGCCAGGAAATACCAAAGTTTGTAGACTCAAGCATTCCTACACCACCCGCTAAAAGACGGCCACAGTTGGCAGGATCTACTGCGATATCAAGATCATACCAGGCCTGATTATTCGTAAAATCCACACCCGCACCACCCGGCTCAGATCTTGTTATCCAGTTATTACCACCATCTGTTGTAGAAAATAAATTCGAAGCTGAGCCATTGATTGCACCCAATACATAGATGACATCCGGATCATTGATACAAACTGCCATTTCAATCCGTTGAAGATTTAAGGGAAAGCCAGGCTTACCGGTTCCGATGCCTACCCATTCACCCCTGTTACCCGTTGTAGATCTGAAAACAGAATTATCATTGGAAGCATAAAATGTCTGATTGGTTTCATTAAAAATCAGATCATGAAAATTGTCGCTATTAGCTCCTGATAAGCCTACGCCAACTACTTTTTCCCAAACCTGGCCACCATCCTTGCTCCTCAACAAACCACCGTTAGAGGTAGATGCATATACATCACTGTTTTTGGATACATAAATTTCGTTGACGGCATTAAAATTTCCATTTCGGGTGGATTGCAATAATGTCCAGGTGTTTCCATCATCGGTAGTTTTGAAAATACCTACTCCCTGGAAATCTCCTGTATAGCTTTCACCACTACCGACATACACTGTATTAAAATCATTAGGATCCTGGGCTATATCAGATACAGAAGTGCTGCTGAAATATATGCCAAGCTTCTGCCATTGCGGATCAGCCTGTGTGATATCTTCTGTCCTCCAAAGGCCTCCTGAAACTCCTCCCAGCCAGATACGGTTGCGATTAGGGTCGCGTTCATCAACCATTATCGCCCTTGTTCTTCCTCCTACATTATTTGGACCTCGTTCGCGAAATATCGCTTCTGTCAGGCTTCCATCAAATCGATTGCGCGATGGAGATGCAAGGCGTCTTTGGCCTTCAAGGATGGCATTGAATAATTTATTTTCGGGTATCCTGCCCAGATCTACATCAGACGACGTGAAAATCCTGTCTTCAAGTGCTCCCCTGATATCTTCCTTTTTATCTTCATCCTCTTCTTCAAATTCTCCAAAGGATTTGGTATTCCATGGCTTTTCAGACAGACAGACGATCAGAATTACGAAAAAAACAACCGGAGAAACAATAAAATAGAATTTACGCATGAGAAGGAATCTTAGAAGGATATAGAAGTTATTCTGCTGACAACAATGGAGTCAATTCTTTAATTCACAGTAATTAAGCTTTAAGGAATTGTTTTGCACTGTAAATGAGCCGATAAAGGTAACGAATCAAGCCAAAATTTATTCCTGTTTTATCGGTAATTGTCTGGCATTTGCCTATGAATTGTCTTGTTAAGACATGGCATTCCACTTATTTGAATGCACTTCTCTTGTTGACAAACATCCAGTTGCCATCAAGATCAATATAGCCTCCTGCGGGAAATACCTTTAAAAAAACGCTGTGCAGGAATTTCAGGCTTGCGTCAATATCCGGCTGGTACCTGCTCAACCGGTTATAAAGGAGCAGACCACCAGGTCTTAGCATTTCCTTCATTGACTCCAGTGCCTCTTCGGTTTGAAGGTCAGCAGGGATCTTGTCGCCGACGAAAACATCGGCACAGATCATATCATACCGTCCATGATGCCATTCGATAAACGAAGCTGCATCAGCCGTAAAAACATCAATGTTTATTTTTTTTGGACGGAGGACATATTCCAGGGCCAACTCAATGACGACCTCATCAATATCCACTGCTACAAAGCTTATCTCCTTCCTGAATTTAGTGACAAGCATATCCGGAATGCTCCCTAATCCCAGGCCCAGCACAAGACAGGTTTTAATCTTGTGATTTTCCCAGTCCAGGCTTTCAAATGATTTGCGAAAATTGGAATAAAGGTCCTCAAAACTATAGATGGCTCCAAAGGTGATCAGCTTATATCGACCCCGGTGATAGGTGACTTTTAGCTCCGGATTATGGTCACTTGTCCGTTTCGTCACGGGCAATTCAATCACATGACTTAACCATTTTTTTATCAGGGGAACATTACTCAAAGGGCCGGCTTGTCTTTGTGATTTCAAAAACGTGCCTCAGGATGCCTTCTTCTTCTTTTGAAAGTTCCTTATCTCTACGGGAGATCACTCTTCGTGCGGTTTCTATGGCGTCATCCAGTCGATGTGTAGAAAGGCCTGATGCACCACCCCATGTATATGATGGAATCACTTTTGGAGGGAACCCTTCGCCGAAGATATTAGCCGCAACGCCGACGATAGTACCGGTATTGAACATTGTCTGGATGCCTGCCTTGCTATGATCACCCATGACGGTGCCCAGGTATTGAAGTCCTGTATCCCTCATAGTCTGGCTGGTAAAGTCCCACATCCTGACATTGGAGTAATTATTCTTGAGATTGGAGACAGAAGTACCGGCACCGAGGTTACACCATTCACCAATGATGGAATTGCCAAGGTATCCGTCATGGGCCTTATTGGAATTCCCGAGGATGACAACTTCCTTGATTTCGCCTCCTACACGGCAGCCGGGACCGATAGCTGTCGGGCCATAGATTTTAGCTCCCATTTTGACAATGCTACCTTCTCCCAGAGTGACGGGACCGCGGATGACAGCGCCTTCCATGATCTGTACATTTTTGCCAATGTAGATAGGGCCGGATTGGGCATTCAGGATAGCACAGGTTACCTGGGCTCCTTCCTCTACAAAAATATTATCCACTGCAAGTACCTGGTTATGCTGGGGGATGGGCTGGCTGGTCCTGCCTTTTGTCACCAGCTGATAGTCATATTCTATAGTTGCTCTCAGGTAAAGAAAGAGGTCCCAGGGATAAGCCAGGTGGATAAAAGGCGTATCGGAAAGATCAAGGCCTTTGATTTCCTCAATCGATTCATCACGGAAGAGATTTTCAAACTGGATCCGGTTAAGGCGGGCGGCGATGAGATCACCGTCGTTCATCAGGGCTTCATTGGGCTCCAATTGTTCAATCAGGCGCACCATCCTGTCATTGGGCATGACAGCACCGTTGATGACTATGTTGTCGTCTTCCAGGATCATCGGGAATCTATCGCTCAGGTAGTCGGAGGTGATGTAAGAGGCTGTGCCGTTGAGCAGTTTTTCCCATCTCTCCCTGATGGTATAGATGCCTGTGCGAAGTTCAGCTACCGGCCTGGTATAGCTAAGGGGTAGCATCTGTTCCCGGGACTCGTCGTCGAAAAGGATGATGTTTCGCATAATATTATCAGGCATTATCGGGTACCTGTAAGAATCAAAAAAGCCCCGGAGTTTACGGGGCTTTTTGATTATTCAGTTTCTTCTTCTTTTTTCGCAAATTTAGTATTCGCAAATTTCTTGTTGAACTTATCAATTCGCCCTGCTGTGTCAATAAACTTCATCTTCCCGGTGAAGAAAGGGTGTGACTGGCTTGAGATCTCAAGCTTCACAAGGGGATATTCCTTACCGTCTTCCCACTTGATCGAATCTCTTGTCAATGCGCATGACTTCGTCAGGAAAGCAAAATCACAGGAAAAATCCTTGAACACAACATACCTGTAATTTGATGGATGAATATCTTTTTTCATGACGTTTTTTGATAATGGACGGCAAAGGTAGGGTTATTTGAAATTCCATACAAGGGGAGAATCATAATAATTTGATAAATAAAGGGGGAGAAGGCGGAGGAGAAGGAGAAGGTGGCGAAGAAGGAGGAGGCGGAGGAGGAGGCTAAATACAATCGTCCACCTAATAATCAAGTCCCGGGAAAAATGCATCTCTGAAATGCTTCACTTCAGCACCGGACTCCGGAGATCCAAGAATGGCTACAATATCAAACCTGATTTCCCATTCGTGGCCGATCGATCGCATATAGGATAAGGCTGCATCGATGACCAGGCGTTGTTTGCGCTTATTGACCATTTCTTCAGGAAGCCCAAAACCGGAACTTGCCCGGGTCTTTACTTCTATAAAAACCAGGGTTTCCTCTTCCATGGCGATCAGGTCGATTTCTGCCCTCTTATGTCGCCAGTTTTTCTGCACCACTTTCATGCCCAGTCCAAGGATATAGTCATGCGCGATCTTCTCTCCCCATTGGCCGTGCTCCTGCTGGATCGCCATCTGATCAGTGAGAGGAGTGAGACGGTGAGAGGAGTGAGAGGTGTGAGAGAAACATATGATCGATATTGATTCGGAGCGTAAAATCGGGATAATTCAGATAAACAACTATGACATAGATTACTATTTGGCCACTTATCGTCTTTTATCAAATTGGAACTCCGCAATGGTCAAAAAAGTGTCAGAAAGTGTGTGTTAAAACACCATTGGGGCCCATGAGAATCAGCCCTTTAGGACCTCGTGGCACGAGTACTGGTGGCACCAGTACTCGTGCCACGAATGGGGAGCCCTGGAAATTGCGCTTGATCCGCCTGTATAAAAAGCCGGTTTAAGAGCAGAAAAGGGTGCCGGAAAGTGTGGCACACTGTTTTTGAGTCGAATCATTGATTTATGATCTCTTTGACTTCTAATCTCTAATGCCGCTTCCAAAAAATTGCCTTGTTTTGCATGTTCAAAAAATATCTGACCAGAAAAATCAAACTTTTATGATGGACCAACTTATTACCCGGTTTATGGATCAGCTTGAAGAAGCTTTGGAAATAGGGAGAACTGCCGATATCAAGCCTTCCAAAAATGATATCCATAATATTTATGTGGCGGGTCTTGGAGGCTCAGGCATAGGAGCTGATTTTGTAGCCGCTTTTATCCAGGGCACGTGCAAAATTCCATTCCTGGTAAAGAAGGGATACACCGTCCCGGCCTATGTGGGACAAAATACACTGGCGATCGCAAGTTCCTATAGTGGGAATACTGAAGAGACCCTGATCTCATACGATAAGATCAAATCTTCAGGAGCACGCATAATCTGTGTAGCTTCCGGAGGGAAAATTATTGAGAAAGCAAAAGCCGATGGTTACGATTATGTACAGGTGCCCGGCAACTGGCCATCACCAAGAGCCTGTCTCGGATATTCATTGACTGCACAATTATGGATACTCAATCATCTTGGTTTTATCAGCGATCAACCCATCCGTGAAATTCAGTCTTCGATCACACTGCTTCGTAAAGAATCCGATCACATCCATGAAGAGGCCAAAAAAATAGCAGCACGTCTTCACCAACATATTCCTGTCATTTATATCGAAGACCGTATGGAACCTGTTGCAGTCCGTCTTCGTCAGCAAATCAATGAAAACAGTAAAGCACTTTGCTGGCATCACGTGGTACCGGAAATGAATCACAACGAATTAGTAGGATGGACAGAAAAAAATTCCAGCCTCGCTGTTCTCTACCTCCGCAATGATGATGATTATTCACGCAACTCTCTCCGGATGGATATCAATAAAGGTATCATCGGGAAATATGCAGATGATATCATTGAAGTGTATTCCAAAGGAAATAATATGATCGAACGCGCCATGTATCTTGTCCATTTAGGAGATTGGATATCCTGGTATCTTTCTCAACTGCGTGGCAAGGATGCACTCGAAGTAAATGTGATTGATTATCTGAAAGGCGAGTTAGGCAAAGTGAAATAGATTTACGAATAACGAATGACGATTTACGAATTTGAATTTTCGATGGTTGCTGAACTGTAGCACGAGGACAAGTAAAGCAGGTCGAAGCATTCGATTTTCGATTATTTAACGACAATTAAAAGTCCCCTTTAGGGGATTTAGGGGCAAACGAAAATTGAATTGTACTTTTGCGTTTTAATAATAAACCACAGAACATATGCCATTGCTTGAAGGAAAAGTCGCGATTGTCACAGGTGGTTCCAGGGGAATTGGAAAAGCTATTGTGGATGCTTACGCTGCCGAGGGGGCCTCAGTTGCTTTTACTTATTTATCATCCCGGGAGAAAGCAGAAGCCATCGCCGCTGAATGGCAGGAAAAAGGATCTAATGTCATCGCCTGTTATTCAGATGCAAGCTCATATGTTCATGCAGAGTCGCTTGTTCCGTCTGTCCTGGAAAAATTTGGCCGCATTGATATCCTTGTCAATAATGCAGGTATCACAAATGACACACTATTACTAAGGATGGATGAAGATCAGTGGGACAGCGTTATAGAAACAAATCTCAAATCTGTATTTAATATGACGAAGCAATGCATCAAAGTAATGCTGCGTCAGAAATCGGGTTCGCTGATCCACATGAGCTCAGTCGTGGGTGTTTTCGGAAATGCAGGCCAGGCTAATTATGCAGCTTCAAAAGCAGGCATTATTGGTTTTTCAAAATCCATCGCCAAGGAAGTAGGATCACGCAACATAAGAAGCAATGTGATCGCTCCCGGCTTCATCGAATCGGATATGACCGGCGGACTGGACGAAAATATGCGCAAGGCTTTTTTATCGAATGTACCGCTGAATAGATTTGGCAAAGCAAATGAAGTTGCCAACCTGGCAGTTTATCTCGCTTCAGATATGTCCGCTTACATTACCGGACAAACGATCAGTGTCTGCGGCGGCCTGAATATGTGATTATGAAATTTTTTGTCACACTCCTATTCACTTCCTTACTTGCAGTTTCCTGTAGCCCTAAAATACAGACACGGATAGCAAACCAGGAAGATGTACAAGTACTTGCGCGGTCCACAAAGCCGGAACCCAAAATCAGCACCTGCTATGAGCCACTTTCTTATGTAGCTCATCCGGAACTTATCCGGATGAAATATATCCGCGTAAATTTTCATTTCATGAATTCCACGGATGGCAGTTACAATATGCCGAAAGAAGAAGTCACCCGGTATGCATATGAATGGATAAGAGTCACGAATGAAAATCTTGAGCATAACATGAAAATGTTTTTGCCACACGGAAATCAAACACCAGCTCTTCCCATTCCTTATCGTTATGTGATCTCTCCGGATGTAACTGTGAAAGGAGATAGCGGTGTGTATTATCATATCAATGACACGTTGTGCTATGCTGTGAAGACAGGGCGGGAAAGGAATATCAGTGATAAACGTGTGATTCAACGATATGCCATCAGGGATGATTCGGTGATGAATATTTTTATCCAGACACATCAGCTCGATAGTATTAAATCAAAAACATACAGGCCTGATGCATCAGGCATATCACTTGGCAGTTCAGTTAAAATCTTTGGAAGATGGTTCGAACGTCCGAATGCATGGGGGCTACGTGCTATCACGAATCATGAATTAGGTCATTCGCTTGGCTTATCGCACACCTGGTCAGGATTTGATGGATGCGATGACACACCTGAACATCCAAATTGCTGGAACGTGACGGATAAACCGCCGTGTGATTCTCTTTTTTCAGATAACATGATGGATTACAATGCACATATGGCTGCATTGACACCATGCCAGATCGGGAAAATACTTCTCAACATGGCGAGGATCGGATCGATCCAACGCAGCATCGTGGAACCCACATGGTGCAGGCTCGATACCAATGCTACGATAACTATTATGGACAGTGTACGATGGGAAGGTAGTGCAGATCTCGAAGGCAATGTCATCATTGCTCCCGGAGCCACACTGGAGATCGGTTGTCGTGTCTCCCTCCCTGCAGGAGCATTTATACAAATCAATCCGGGTGCAAAATTAATTGTGTTGTCAACAGGTAAATTGCATAATGCCTGCGGAGAAAAATGGGGTGGCATTAAGTTGATGAGTGAAAAAAAGAATTCAGGTGCTCTCTTTCTCCAGGAAGGCGCGGTGATCGAAAACATTCCTGATCCGTTGGCTACTACCCCATGAAATGGACCAGATATGTCTTCTTCATTTTCTGGGCTGTTACTTTGCTCAGCTTTATTCCTTCCATTGGCGCCGGTTTTGTATATGATTTTTTAGGCTGGCAGAAAGTTTACAACCGGGGATCATTCGCAGATATCATCCATAGTTTCGGATATCATGGCAACCACCAATTTCTGCATTTAATATTTTACAGCTTTTACAAACTTTTTGGCACGCAGGGTCTTGCCTGGTATTTCTTTTTCTGCACACTTCATGCTGTCAATGGGTATTTGTTTTATGTCATTTGTAAACGATTCGTCCGGCAATGGGGCGGAACTTTATCGCCGGTCCTGGCAGCATTTGGTGCATTGATATTTTTATTGCATCCGTATTGTGTGGAGCCTGTAGTGTGGAAAGTGTGTGTCCATTATCTTCTTTCCTGCATGGAGGTCATGCTCATCCTCATTTTGTTTCTACGATACCTTGAATCCGGTGAGAAGAAAATAATTCTTTTGGGGGGACTCATCTTTACTGTTTCTTTATTTACACTTGAGCTGGCTTTAATCACACCCCTGGCCGTCACATTTTGTGGGCTTATCACTTACCTGCAGACAGGAGATAAAAAGAAGACATTAAAGCCTGGAATCAGATACGCAGGAATGATGTGGCTGCTCACGATAGGATACCTGGTATTGAACAAGCTCACCCTCGGGAGCATCGTAGGACATTATGGCGAAAAGGTGCATTTGCATTTTGATCTGATCGCCATCGTCTCCGCTGAAATGAAATACCTGTTCAAGCATCTTTTCTATGCGCGATTCTATTCATTTAAATTCAAGAATTTATTATTTGATCAGGTCCTCCCTTTGCCGGAAGTGGCTTTCTTTTTCCTTTCTGTATTGCTATCCGTTTTTATACTATACTTTATAAAAGCCAGGAAGATATTGTCGGAATGGCATGTTGCTTTCTTTGGTTTATTTATCTCCATGCTTTACATTTTACCTGTAGCCAACATCTATTTTTTTCATTTGCATATCGGCATGAATGACCGGTATAGTTATATCCCAATGGCGTTTTTAATTATAGCTATTGTTGCCCTATTAAATAAATGCAGGCGATGGTTTAGTTATGGATTGATGGGGTTGCTGCTTGTAATCAATATTTATTTTCAGCAAAAAACTTTAAAATACTGGCGCGAATCCACTGAAGTCCTCACTTCCCTGAAAGAGAATTTCAGGTGGAATGATGCCTCCTATGTATTTGTACTCAATAGCCCGGATAATATGGGCGGGATCGTTATGACCTCTATCATCAATGAACCATCGGGCATAGAGGAGCTTATCCATTACCAGACTCCATATCCTTTCACCGGAAAGATGTATGATGTATTTCAATATAATATGACTTCTCCGGGGGATGGTGTCAAAGTTGAGCAGGTAGGTCCGATGCAGTTAAAGGTGACCTTCAATCAATGGGGTAACTGGTGGCACCGGAATGGTATTGGTGCGGGCAATTATGAGAATGAATATTATAAAGCTGAACTGATGGATTATCCTTACATGGTAACGTTTAAGCAATTGCCTGAGGGAAGTGTGATCATATACCAGGACGGGAAGGAGTGGAAGGAGTTTACGATGGAAAAGGGGTAATTAGTTGGGACGAATGGAAGAAGCGAGGAAGGGTAAAAGGGTAAAAGGGAGATTATTAATAAATCTTAATTCAACACCCAACTTAAATCAATGAAACAAGCGTCTAAGAATCGGACAGGGACTGCCCTTTACAAATAAATTTTGTGGGCCTGCGTTCATATAAAATCCGGTATCTGGCAGCAGTTTACTTGTGTTTAAAATGGAATATGTATATTTAATTCGGTATTAATCCTGACTATATGAAGACTTCCTACCTCTTTCCAGTCCTTTTTTTCTGTGTGATTTGCTTTCTTCCATCCTGCGAAAATGATAAGGTTGTGACGCATGCAGAGTATTACTCCCCGGATGAGTACCAGATATTGAGAGCCACTCTCGAACTGCCAGCAGAACCATATGCATATGGAAGGCTTGGTTTTGGGAGTAGTAATAAAACCGATGCCATAGGCACATTGGGACGTGTCTTATTTTATGATAAAAACCTTTCAAGTGATAATTCTGTGTCATGTGGCTCATGCCATCAACAGCATTTAGGCTTTGCTGATGATGATGCTTTTAGCAAAGGCGTCCATAACCGCATCACTGCGCGAAATACGCTTTCACTTGGTTCTTTCAGAAGCTTTGGAGAATATAGCGAGGATCCACAAACTAATCTTTTCTGGGACAATCGGGTAAAAAGCCTGCATGACCAGATGATCCAGACGATCCGCAATCCGAATGAAATGGGTCTTGAAATGAAAGATGTAGTGGCTAAAATAAAGGACCTGGATTATTATAAAATACTTGCCCAAAAAGCATTCTTTGATGAAAATCTCAATGAAGAACTGGTACTTTTTGCCATTGAAAATTTCATAACATCCATTCAATCAGAGACTTCCAAATTTGACATCGTTGCTAGTCATAATAGCATTGGCTTCACTGCAGCTCCCTGGTCCGAATTCAATGAACAGGAGAATATGGGCAAAAGGCTCTTTATGGATAATTGCGTCAGCTGTCACAACCAGGGCCTGAGTGTTTTCACAAATGATTTTCTTCGAAGTGCAAATAACGGTCTTGATCTCGAATATGCTGACAAAGGAGAAGGCGAAGTCAATCCTTCACCTGATGCATTAGCCATTTTCAAAATACCAGGTCTCCGGAATATAGCTTTGACAGCTCCATATATGCATGATGGAAGATTTGGATCGCTTGAACAAGTGCTTGATTTTTACAGCTCTGGCATCCAGGACCATCCCAATCTGAATCCTCTTCTGAAATCTGAAGATGGCCACGCTAAGAAATTCAATTTTACTACCGGAGAAAAGGATGCATTGATCCAATTCCTGAATACGCTTACGGACAATACCATGACAAGCGAGGTGAAGTGGTCGAATCCATTCTTATAGTGAGTAGTGAGACGTGAGACGTGAGACGTGAGACTTGAGACTTGAGACGTGAGACGTGAGACGTGAGGTTCCAACTAATACTCAATGGAGGATATTAATCCATTTGCTTTTTATCTATCATTTTACTCAGCATCTCAAATGCTCTTATGATGAGATCACCTGTGTTTTGCATTTCATCAAGAGTGCAATAGTCTAAGGCCTATGCTATATCCAGTGCTGTATCTACTTCGACAACTGACCCTCTTGAAATTTCAAAATACCTCTTTCGCTCCGTAACCGATTTTCTTGAACATCCTTCCGATAAATTTAAGTGTATCGATATGGCAGCTCTGCGAATTTGCTGAATCAAACAAAATCTTTCATCAGCCGGAAATTTTTAGGTCAATGTATAACAGGATAGTGCCAGTTCTCTCGAACATTTGTAAATATCCAGGTTCGTCTGTGCTAATTTTAAAAACATGGTTATGAGTTTATAGGATGAAAAATAAGTATCATCCTATAATGTCTCGAGACCACCAAAATGTACCATTAAAATCAAATTATTTTTACTTTTCATAAAAATTCATATCAAAAACCCCAGGAGTTACCTTAGCCTCCTTAAATTGACTCAACAAAAACCCATCCATCCAATTATAAACTCACGTTTCACGTCTCACGACTCACGTCATCCAGAATGATCTCCCCCTACACCCGCGGCATCCTCATGACCATATTCGCTGCCATCGTATGGAGCACCGGTGGTGTGCTGGTGAAATTAATTTCGCTGGATGCGTTTACCATTCTTTTTTTCAGAAGTCTTTATGCAGGTATATTTTTCCTGATTGTCTTTAGAAGCGAGGCAATGAAATTTGACAGAAGGGCTTTGATCATTAGTATTTGTTATGCACCACTTTTGATTTGTTTTGTGTGTGCTACTAAAATGACAACGGCGGCGAATGCTATTTTTCTCCAATATATTTCACCCGCGATTGTTTTGATCATTGAGCCGAGAATATTGAAAACAAAAATGCTGAATTACAATATCATCACGGTGGTGGTGTGTATTGCAGGTCTGTCATTTTTCTTATTTGGACAGAATGGTACGCATCACTGGCTGGGCGATGGTTTAGCACTGTTGTCAGGATTCTTTTCTGCGGGTCTCATTTTAGCATTGAAATTTAGTAACCGGTCACAACAGATGAGCGGGATATTGCTGGGAAATATCTGGGTGGTAATTATAACCCTTCCGTGGTTTCTAAAATCAGTGAGTCCAACTTTTGATGAACATTTCATGCTGGCTTTTCTTGGATTTATCCAAATCGGATTGGGCTATTTATTATTCACTTACGGACAACGCAGGATAACCGCTATTGAAAGCGCTTTGATCGCTCTCCTGGAACCTATCCTGAATCCCATCTGGGTTCTGATTGGATATCATGAAATCCCTTCTCTCTGGTCAATCATAGGTGGAAGCATTATCATTGCTGCGCTGGCCATGAGGATGTTATTTGTAAAATACATGCTTGAACCGATCAAAGTCACTTAAAACCGGAAGGAAGTATAATTTAGGCTTTCAGTTTTTTAACAATCCAGACACCCATATTACTTCGTACATATCGATGTTAAACTCAAGCACCATGAAAAAATCAATCCTTTATGCAGCGATGTTCGTCCTCCTGGGGTCATCAATCGCCTTTATCATTTTGAAAAACGAACATAAGGAGGGTTCTATCTCTGTTTTGAAAGAGCGGTCAGGCATTCCGGCAGCAAGTAAAGAATACATTGTAACAAAGCAAAAAGCAGATCTCCTGATAGCCCAGATAAATTCGGAACCCGACAATATCAAACCCAAATTAGAGCTGGCCTCACTTTATATCCAGGAAGGACGTATCACCGGTGACCATGTATATTACGATGTTGCAGCTATGAAGCTTGCAGATGCTGTACTGAAGAAAGATTCCACAAATTTTGAAGCAAATGTTTTCAAAGGCACTATCTACCTTTCTCAGCATCATTTTGCGGATGGCCTGGCAATGGCTGAAAAAATCCGTAAGATGAATCCAAACAATGCATTTGTATACGGAATGCTTGTAGATGCAAATGTTGAACTTGGTCACTATGATGAAGCAGTGGCGAATGCTGACAAGATGATGGCTATCCGGCCGGATATTCGTTCATACTCACGAGTCTCTTACCTAAGGGAAATATATGGTGATTATCCGGGGGCCATTGAAGCAATGAAGCTTGCAGTAGCTGCAGGATACCAGGGAGAAGAAGGAACTGAATGGGCGCGTGTTCATCTCGGTCAGTTGTATGAGAATATTGGTGATCTCGAAAGTGCTGAAATGCAATATACCATCGCATCGCAGGAACGTCCGGGTTATGCATATGCATTAGCCGGTCTTGGAAGAATAGCTCGTGCAACCGGGTATTATGAAGAAGCTATTCAATATTATTTGCGGGCGGATTCCCTGATCACGGATTACTCAATCAAAGATGAACTTACTGATCTCTACGCGCTGGATGGAAAAAAAGATAAATCCGCATCCAGTGCAAAGCAGGTTGTCAATATGTTGATGCAGGAAGCTCAAAGCGGCATGGATGATGAGAATATAGGGCATTATGCTGATCGTGAGCTAGCTTCTGCCTATCTGAAAACTAACCAACCGGATAAAGCACTTGAGCATGCTTTGCTGGAATACAATCGCAGGCCTGACAATATTGATGTCAATGAAACCCTTGCATGGGTCTACTATAAAAAAGGTGACATGAGTAATACTAAGAAATATATAGATGTTGCGTTGAAAACAAATAGTAAGAACCCAACCTTGTTATGCAGGGCCGGACTGATCTATGGAAACAATGGAGATCCTGCAAAGGGGAAAGAAATGATACAATTCGCTCTTGTAAAAAATCCGGGCATCAACGAACAGCTGAAGAGAGAGGCTCAGAAGTTTGTGGACAGCAAGTGAGAGAAGTGAGTGCTTCGACCTGCATAACTCAACCTCGTGCTACAGCTCAGCAACCAAAGTGAGATACCCGATGCGTAAACTGTTATTCTGCGCTCCCTTATTATTATGTGCCATTTCAGTTGACGCGCATGCTATCAACTATCAGCTGGAGAATGCGCCGGTGAATGATGTGGTGATGTATTATGTTAAGCTTGGTTTCAAACATATTTTACCGGATGGGTTTGATCATATCCTTTTTGTTGTTGGGCTCTGCTTGCTGAGCACACGCATCAAAACGATCCTGTGGCAGGCTACGGCATTTACTATTGCTCATTCGATTACATTGGCCTTGTCGATGAAGAATATCATTGTAGCTCCAAGCTCTATAGTTGAGCCGATCATTGCACTCTCGATCCTATTTGTGGCTGTTGAAAATATCGTCATCAACGAATTGAAGCCATGGAGAATCGTGGTTGTTTTTTTATTCGGGCTGATCCATGGGATGGGCTTTGCGAGTGCGTTGAATGAAATTGGTTTGCCGCGAAATGCTTTTCTCACATCGATACTATCGTTTAATGTAGGTGTGGAGCTCGGGCAGGTAACCGTGATCCTGATTGTATTTGGAACAGTGATTTATTTTTTTGGAAAGAAGCCGTGGTATAGAAAATGGGTTGTGTATCCATTATCCATTTTGATAGCGTGTATAGCAGCGTATTGGACTGTACAAAGAGTATTTCTCTAAAACATCAGACATATCTGATTTACGTGAAACGTGAGTCGTGAGAACCTAGATAGACGAAAACAACTGTAGTTGATGGCAAAATAAGAGAACGCAGATTATCATGATCTTCATGATAAATCATGATTGATTTTCACTGCATCACAGATTGTCAAATCATTCAATAAAAGAGGACGCGGATAAAATAAGATCTAATTATGATAAATTAAGATTGACCTCGAAATTCAGAATTCCTTGTTCTATATTCAGAATTCTTTATCCTCTATCCTGCTTCGAGAAAACTTTCCTCAACAATTCTGTTGTACGTTGTGACTGGTCGCCGCGGATGTTGGATTCCTTTACTTCGATGAGGCTGAAAAGACCATCCAGTGCTTTTTGATTGACATGATCGTCAAGGGCGGGATTTGCTTTTTTGACAAATGGGATATTGTTATATGCTGTGATTACGGATCGCCAGTAAGTTCGTGCGTTGACTTCATCGAGGGCTGACTGGATGACAGGTAAAAATGCATTGTAAAGATTCGCGCGGGTTTGTGTTTCGAGATATCGGGTGGCTGCATCTTTTTCACCGAGCAGGATGTTCATTGCATCTTTTATGGTCAATGAAGTGATGGCGTCCACAAAAATGGGAGTTGCTTTTTTTGCAGCGTATTCGGCTGCTTTATTCATTTTATCGATCAGCTGTTTTTCTACATCCTGGAAGCCCGGGACCATTTTTACTTTGGAGATGATCGTTTGTGCTTCTTCAGGGATGAGGATCTTGTATGGGCTTTCGAGATATCCTTTATCTGCAGAAAGCTTTTCAACGGCCTCATTGACACCAAATTCTAAAGCCTGCTTCAGACCAGAACCCACCTCATCATCGGGAGAAGCTATTACTCCTTTTGCCTTATTTAATAAATCCTTGAATTGCGCATGACCTATGGAAGGCATGATCAAAAATGAAATGAAGAAAATTCCTGCGAGGTAAAGGCTGAATGTCTTGTACTTGTTCATCATGTGCGTAATAACGTAATTATTGAGGTTTTGTCACAATGGACGGGTGTAATTAACGTCACCTTAACCATGGTTTGGCCCTTATTTGCTCCTGTATCCCCAAAAGGGGACCTTTGAAACACTTTATTAAAAAAAATTCTTCAGAAATCAATCAATGTGACTTCAAAAATGGTAACTGAATTTGCAGGAATGCCTGATTTCACAACACTGCCATAGCCTAATGCAGAAGGAAGAATTAACGTTGCTTCTCCACCTTTACCCAACAATTGGATGCCTTCGACCATGCCATCTATCAGATTGCCCAGAGGGAAAGTGGCTGATGGATTGGCGTCAAATTGATTTCCATTGAGCAATGTACCTCTGTAATCGATATGCACATTATCCGTCAGGGCAGGATGTTCGCTATTTCCCGGATTATGGATAATGTAATAAAGACCTGAAGCCGTTTTTTCTGCCTGCAGATTATTTTCTTCGAGGTAATCCTCGATCAGCATCCTGTCTTCATCTTCCTGCTTGTCAGGATTGCAGGATACGATAAATGATGAAAGACATAAAAAGACAAGAGTTGTATATATAAATTTCATTTTCATAATTATGGTAACGTTCAAAGGTAACGGAAGGCTTCCATAAACCTTCATTGTTCCATTTTTAAGCTTTGGAAAAAAATGAACCTCTTAGAAACTTAGTTCACTTAGAATGTCACCTAGAAAAAAAAGGTCAACCACATAGACGCAGAGTTATCATAGGATACTTCGACACATTCGACTAGCGCTCTGCACAGCGCAGCTCAGCAACTGCCAAATAAAAAAAAGATTAAACGAATCTCCGTGTGTTAAATTTTCCTCCTATATCAATCATTAGTTTTCCTAAAATAATGTCCCTCACGATTCTTCCTGTTGCAGGAGCAAGACTCAATCCCATCATGGCATGACCTGTAGCAAGAATTATTGAAGAATCTTTTCTTAGATGACCTATGTAAGGCATGCCATCCGGAGTACATGGTCTATATCCATACCATGCAGGACCCGGATCAGATATTTTCAATTCAGGATAATAGCTACTCGCTGCACTTAATATTGATTTTATTTTATGGGGATTGACACGTTGATCCATTCCACTGATCTCCAAAGTTCCGGCGACACGAAGATGCCCGCCCATAGGTGTGATCGCAACTCGTGCTTCCGTAAGAATCGCAGGTATAGTAGGCATGCCTGGAGGCTGATGAATAGTCATCGAATAACCTTTTCCATCCTGCATGGGTAGCTTGTATCCGGATTTTTTCATGAGCATGCCAGACCAGCTACCTGCTGCAATGATCACATGCTTTGCATGTATGCTGTTTTTATTTTGCAAATGAATCTCAGCATCGTTCTTTCCTTTGTCCTCAATTTTCATTACCTCAGTTAGGCCTATAAATTCAACACCTGAATTTAAAAGTTGTGCAATCATTTGTTGCATTAATTCCTGCGGAGCCAGATGCGCATCACCCGGATAGTGAACAGCGCCCCGCACATTCATTTTTATTCCGGGATCAATAGCATTCAATGCTTCGGAGCTTAAAACATTTGCCTCAATACCCAATTCATACGCCATCTCTGCTGTCTCAACTTCTTCATGTTCGCCTGAAGTGGATTGATACATCATGAGAATTCCTTTGTTTTCAAAATGAAAACCGAAACCGGAAGATGTATTTAATTGTCTATAAAATTCACGGCCTTCAATATGCATATCACGCAACAGCAGTGCGGATTCAAGGACATGTTTTTTATCCGCAGAACGATAAAATTGCCAAAGCCACTGTGCTAATTCCAGTTTCAATCTCGGCCGGATATAAAAGGGGCTTCCTTTACTGAACATCCATTTTAAACCTTTTGAAATCATGCCAGGAGATGCAAGCGGAATAAAATGACTTGGCACGATCATCCCTGAATTTCCAAAAGAACATCCTGCAGAGAAATCACCTTTGTCGATGATAGAAACTTTCAAACCGGCTTCGTGAAGATGCCATGCGCAGCATAGCCCGACGATACCTCCACCTACGATCACCACTTCTTTCATATCACCTGGAAACCATGTGCAAACGGATCATCGGCATCATCAATGATAATGGTATTGTAACCGGTGATCCTTGCCCATCCCTCAATTGATGGAACAATGCCGGAGAATTGTCCAACGCTTGCATGCGCTTCAACAACACCCGTAAACTTGCTGCCGATGATACTTTCATGAATGAACGTATCGCCTACATTCAATTTCCCTATAGCATACCATTGCGCCATTCGGGCTGAGGTCCCTGTTCCACAAGGTGACCTGTCAATTGCCTTTTCACCATAGATCACTGCACCTCTTCCTGTCGATGAAGGATCAATAACATTGCCTGTCCACAGAATATGCGAGCAACCGCGGATGGAATCATTTTCAGGATGAATGAATTCATATCGTTCATTTATATCGTCACGTAACGCCCTACCCCATGCAATTAACTGGTCTGCGCGAAAATGCTCTAAGCCGGGAAAATGCGGCTGCTCATCTATGATGGCATAAAAATTTCCGCCATACGCCACATCCACTTTCAAATCGCCAAGATCAGGACATGTGGCTTTAAGATCTGAAGCAGCGAGATAAGAAGTGATATTCGTAAGCCTGACCGATTTTACTTTATTATTTTCTTCTTTGTAAGTGATGTGAATAATTCCGGCAGGCACTTCGAGTATCAGCTGGCCCGGAATTTTTGGAATGATCAGTTTTTCTTCAATGGCTATCGTGACAGTGCCGATGGTGCCATGTCCGCACATGGGCAGGCATCCGCTGGTTTCAATAAATAAAACAGCAGCATCATGAGCCGGATTCTGCGGAGGATATAGCATGCTTCCACTCATCATATCGTGGCCGCGTGGTTCAAACATTAAACCAGTCCTGATCCAGTCAAATTCGCGAAGGAAGTGTAGACGTTTCTCACGGATGGTGGCACCGTTTAGCTGTGGTTTACCTGCTTTTACGACGCGCACAGGATTGCCACAGGTGTGGGCGTCAATACATTCGAAAACACTTCTCAAAGGTTGGTGGTTATGGGTTATAGGCAGTAAGATAAGTGATAGGCAATAAGTGATAGGTGTTATTTAAACTTAAAACTAGTAACCACAAACCAATCCTACTGCTAATAACCAACAACTTAAAACCTGAAAGTGATTGGTCTTATATTTAAAATGCCAACGTGCTCTCACGAAAGTGAACAACACGCTGGCGGGGTACTATGCAATTTATTGGGTAGGTTCTCTTTCCCAAAGTGGAAAGAGAAGGCATTAGACTTTGCAATGCAAAAAGAAAATGAAAAGCATGAAGTCGAAAGCTGGTAAATAAAGTTCTGGTTAGGGCCGCAAAGATAACGTTGAACAGGAACTGATCTTATTCCAGACCTTAGAAAATTCTTAGAATGTCTTCAGAAAGCCAATCGAATGTTATCAGGATGTTATTCGACTTTCTCACAGAATAGAAATGATTTTGAACACCGAAGGATACAAAAAATGGCCAGGAACGGTGCCATCGGACACACTCTAAGTATGTGTATTATCAGGCAGTTATGACAGTGTGGCACACCTTAGGTGTGGCACACTGTTACAAGGGGTTAGATTCTGCATTCCTGGAAGCAGTTACAATTGTCATTTTTTTTATTAAAAATGTGCTTGAAAGTGATTCGACCGGCCACTTATAACTACGTGTATTATCAGGCAGTTAGGACCTCGTGGCACGAGTACTGGTGGCACGAGTACTGGTGGCACGAGTACTGGTGGCACGAGTACTGGTGGCACGAGTACTGGTGGCACGACTGGA
>DASRXQ010000025.1:0-116785 GCA_035654115.1 Saprospiraceae bacterium | reverse complement strand
GATCACAGGTGTTTCATCACAATCATCAGTTGCTGTTGGTGCAGTGAAATCTGGTGTTGAAGGACAATCAATCGTACTTGCTTCACCCTGGCCAGATAAAACTGGTACAGTAATATCCTGAACCGTTATTGTCTGACTTACAGGAAGTGAGGTATTTCCACAGGCATCCGTTGCAAACCATGTTCTTGTTATTGAATATGATCCGGAACACTCACCTGGTATTGTTGCATCACTAGATGTGATCACAGGTGTTTCATCACAATCATCAGCTGCTGTTGGTGCAGTGAAGGCTGGTGCTGAAGGACAATCAATCGTACTTGCTTCACCTTGGCCAGATAAAACAGGCGCAGTAACATCCTGAACTGTTATTGTCTGACTTACCGGAAGTGAGGTATTTCCACAGGCATCCGTTGCAAACCATGTTCTTGTTATTGAATATGATCCGGCACATGCACCAGGTATTGTTGAATCACTAGATGCGATCACAGGTGTTTCATCACAATTATCAATTGCTGTTGGTGCAGTGAAAGATGGTGTTGAAGGACAATCAATCGTAGTTGCTACACCCTGCCCTGATAAAACAGGCACAGTAACATCCTGAACTGTTATGGTTTGACTTACCGGAAGTGATATGTTCCCACACCCATCCGTTGCAAGCCAGGTTCTTGTGATTGTATATGATCCTGCACATTCACCTGAAACTGTTACATCACTAAATGTGATAACAGGAGTTGCATCACAATCATCGGTTGCAGTTGGTGCAGTGAATGCTGGTGATGAAGGACAATCAATCGTTGTTGCAACGCCTTCTCCTGATAAAATAGGAGCCGTAACATCCTGAACTGTTATTGTTTGGCTTACCGGAAGTGATGTGTTTCCACATGCATCTGTTGCAAGCCATGTTCTTGTGATTGTATAAGATCCGGCACATTCACCTGGTATTGTTGCATCACTAGATGTGATAACCGGTGTTCCATCACAATCATCAGTTGCTGTTGGTGCAGTGAAGGCTGGTGCTGAAGGACAATCAATCGTAGTTGCTACTCCCTGACCTGATAAAACAGGCACAGTAGCATCCTGAACTGTTATTGTCTGACTTACCGGAAGAGACGTGTTTCCACAGGCATCCGTTGCAAGCCATGTTCGTGTTATTGAATAAGAACCTGCACATTCTCCGGGTATTGTTGCATCACTGAATGTGATCACAGGTGTATCATCACAATCATCAATTGCTGTTGGTGCAGTAAAATCTGGAGTTGAAGGACAATCAATCGTTGTTGCAACACCCTGCCCAGATAAAACAGGTGCAGTAACATCCTGAACCGTTATTGTCTGACTTACTGGCAGTGATGTATTTCCACATGCATCCGTCGCTAGCCATGTTCTTGTGATTGTATATGATCCGGCACATTCTCCTGAAACTGTTACATCATTGAATGTGATAACAGGTATTGCATCACAATCATCAGTTGCTGTTGGCGCAGTGAAGGCTGGAGTCGCAGGACAATCAATCGTTGTTGCCACACCCTGACCTGATAAAACAGGCGCTGTAGAATCGTCGACATTAATTATTTGTAATACAGTAGATGAATTGAAACATCCATCCATTACTACATAAGTCCTTGTCACAACAACCGGACAAGTGCCTTCTGATGATTGACTACTGGTTACAAGAAGATTTTCATCTGAAGTACATATATCACTGATTGTCAAACCTAATCCTTCAAGAGCCGCTACAGTTGTCACTGCTGCCACAACCTCATCTGCTCCACATCCTTCAACAGTGGTTGTAGCAATCGTTCCTGAAATTGCAGGAGCAGTTGTGTCACTAACATTTATGACCTGCATCGCAGTTCTTGAGTTTAAACACGCATCGGTCACAACATAAGTTCTGGTCACAACTACAGGACAAGTCCCGGCTGAAGTCTGACTACTCGTTACAACAAGACTTCCATCAGGTGTACAGGCATCAGTTATATTTAAGCCTAATCCCTCAAGTGCTGCTACTGTGGTAACAGCGGCAGTAGCATTCAAAGCCGAACAACCCTCAACTGTAGTTGGTGTGATCGAACCTGTAATTGCAGGAGCTGTTGTATCATTTACATTTATTACCTGTGTCGCAGAGGTAGAATTTAAACACGCATCTTTCACAATGTATGTCCTCGTTACAACAACAGGACAAGTTCCTGCTGATGTCTGACTGCTTGTTACTACCAGGTTACCATCAGGTGTGCAGCCATCGTTTATTGACAAACCTAATCCTTCGAGTGCTGCAACCGTTGTAACTGCCGGAGTAGCCTGACTCGCTGAACAACCCTGAACTGTTGCCGGAACTATTGTTCCTGTAATTGCAGGAGCAGTACTATCATATACATTTATTATTTGTATCGCTGTTGATGAATTTAAACATGCATCTGTCACAACATATTCCCTGGTGACAACAACCGGACAACTGCCTGTTGAGGTCTGACTGTTTGTTACTACCAGAGTTCCATCAGAAGTACAGGCATCGCTTATGCTTAACCCAAGGGCTTCAAGCTCTGCAACTGTAGTTACCGCTGTTGTTGCATTCGCCACTGTACAACCTTCTACTGTCGCGACTGATATTGCCCCTGTTATTGCTGGCGGAGTAGTATCATCCACATTTATGACCTGTGTTACTATTGTTGTGTTTGAACATGCATCGGTTACAAAATAAGTTCTGGTCACTACCACAGGACATGTGCCCGTTGAAACATCATTGCTCGCCACAGTCAAGAAACCATCTGATGTGCATGCATCGCTGATGGCCAATCCCAATCCTTCGAGAGCCACAACAGTAGTTACAGCTGCAGGTATATTCGTGGCTTCACATCCTTCAACTGTTGAAGGAACTATATTCCCTGTTATCGACGGAGCTGTTGAATCATGTATGTTTATAATTTGTGTAGCTGTTGAGATATTTGAGCATGCATCCGTGATAAAATATGTTCTGGTCAATACCACCTGACATGTGCCGGTTGAAGCATCAAGACTTGTCACTACCAAAGAAGCTATTGAGGTACATCCATCATCGATAGTTAAGCCCATCTCTTCAAGGCCTGAAACTGTAGTTACAGCTTCCGGTGCATTTTCGGCATCACATCCTTCTACTGTCGATGGCGCTATGGTCCCGATTATGGTGGGCGCCGTTGTATCATCTATATTAATGACCTGGGTTACTGAAGCCGTATTTGAACATTCATCGGTTACAAAATATGTCCTGGTGACGACAACCGGACATGTACCACCTGACTCATCACTGCTGGTCACGACCATTGAACCTTCAGCAGTACACTGATCACTTATTGCTATTCCAAGTTCTTCAAGTGCTGCCACAGTTGTGAGTGCTTCCGGAACATCCTCTACTCCACAGCCTTCTATAGTCACAGGTGCTAATGTTCCTGTGATAACCGGGGCAGCAGTTTGATTTATATTTATGACCTGTATCGCAGTTGTGAAATTCAAACATGCATCTGTTACGAAATAAGTCCTGGTCACTACGATCTGGCATGTGCCTGTTGAGGCATCATTGCTTGTCACCACCAAAGTGGCATCATCTGTACATGCATCATTGATGGTTAATCCAAGATCCTCAAGTGCAGTGACCGAGGTTACAGCAAAAGGTGCATTCGTTGCATCACAACCTTCTATTGTGATTTCAGCGATTGTTCCGGAAATTACTGGTGAAGTACTATCATCAACATAAATGGTATGTGCCACTGAAGTCGAATTAGCACATGCATCAGTTATAAAATACGTTCTGGTCACGACAACAGGACATGTGCCTGTTGCAGCATCACTATTAGTCACCAATAATGAAATATCGATCGTGCATGCATCACTGATGGCTAATCCCAACCCTTCAAGAGCAGCGACAGTAGTGAGGGCTTCCGGTGCATTTCCGGACGTACATCCTTCAACGGTGGATGAAGCTATCGTTCCTAAGACAACAGGTGCAGTATTATCATTGATATTTATTATTTGTATCGCGGTAGATGAATTTAAACATGCATCGCTTACAACATAAGTCCTGGTCACTACGATGGGGCATGTACCCGATGAAGCCTGACTACTCGTCACCACTAATGAAATATCCGTAGTACATGCATCCAGGATATTTAATCCAAGCTCTTCCAGTTCTTCCACAGTTGTTGCTGGTGAAGCAGCTTCTTCTACCGAACATCCTTCTACAGTCGATGGAGTTATTGTGCCTGTGATCGTCGGAGAAGTGGTATCGTTGACGTTAATGACCTGGATTGCAGTTGCAAAGTTTGAACATGCATCAGTTATAATATACGTTCTGATCACCACTACCGGACATAAGCCCACAAATGCATCACTGCTTGTTACTGTTAAGAATACATCCGCTGTACATGCATCATCAATAGATAATCCAAGTCCTTCAAGTGCTTCTACTGAAGTAACAGCAGCTGTTGCATTTGTCCCATCGCATCCTTCTACTGTTGCAGGAGGTATTGTGCCTGTAATCGATGGCGCGGTTGTATCATTTATATTGATAACCTGTGTCGCGGTTGTTGAATTCAAGCATGCATCAGTAATAACATAGGTCCTGGTCACAACAATTGGACAGGTTCCTGTCAAAACATCACTACTGGTCACCACTAAGGATTCATCCAAAGTACATTCATCATTGATCAGTAATCCCATGAATTCAAGTGCTGTCACGGTAGTTTCTGCCGCCGGCGCATCTTCTCCTGTGCAACCTTCTATAGTTACAACACTTAAAGTTCCGGTTATTGATGGAGTCGTAGTATCATTTATATAAATATTCATGATCACGGACAATGAATTAAAGCACTCGTCTGTGATCACATAAGTTCTTGTCACTACGATTGGACATGTGCCGGCGGATGCATCACTACTTGTCACTACTAATGCCTCATCCGAAGAACAAAGATCACTAATGGTAAATCCTAAAAATTCCAACTCCTCTACTGTTGTTGCCGGTGATGGGGCCTCAGTCGACACACATCCTTCCACTGTAACAGGAGCCGCTGCGCCAAGAGCTATTGGTTTTCCTGTATCCTGGATATAAATGACCTGTGTAGCTGTCGATGAATTGAAGCAAGGATCCGTTACCGTATACGTCCTAGTCACAACGACCGGACAAGTCCCAGAAGAAACATCCTGGTTTGTGACGATTAAGAACTCATCAGGTGTACAGTCATCAGCGATAGTTAAGCCAAGTACTTCAAGGCCAGCTGCTGTAGTTTCAGCTGCAGGAACATCAGAGGCTAGACATCCTTCAATAGTGGACGGTGCTATACTCCCCAATATTAAAGGCACTGTACTGTCTTCTACATGTATAACCTGTGTCGATGATGCGGTATTTGAACATGCATCTGTTACAAAATATGTTCTGATCACATGGACCGGGCATACTCCGGATGAGACATCATAGCTTGTCACCTGTAATGAGCCATTGGCTGTACATGCATCATTAATGAATACGCCCATGCTTTCAAGCCCTGCCGCAGAAGTTTCTGCCATAGGTACGCTCTCTTCTCCACAGCCCTCTACGGTTATAAGTGATAGCGAACCGGATATCGTTGGTGAAGTAGTATCATTTATGTAAATGATTTGTGTCGTTGATGCGAAATTTGAACATGCATCTGTTACGACATACGTCCTGGTCACAACGACCGGACATGAACCTTCCACGAAATCATCGCTAGTCACTACTAATGATGCATCTATTGTACACTCATCGCTTATAGTCAGGCCTAACGCTTCAAGACCTGCAACTGTATTTTCCGCAATTGTTATATCTTCTTCACCGCAGCCTTCAATGGATGCAGAGGGTATAGTTCCTGTGATGGCCGGAGCCGTAGTATCATACACATATATGATCTGTATGGTTGATATTGAATTATTGCACGCATCGCTTATCACATAAGTCCTGGTCACAATGACCGGGCAAGTGCCTGCTGAAACATCACTGCTGGTCACTGCAAGGGCAATATCGGAAGTACAAGCATCACTAATCGCCAAACCCAATCCTTCAAGACCTGCAACTGTCGTAACCGCTGTCGTTGCATCGGATGCTATACATCCCTCTACTGTTGAATTAGGAATTGTTCCGGTGATCGTTGGGGCCGCAGTATCATTAACATTTACTACCTGTGTTGCTGATGTTGAATTTAAACATGCATCGGTTACGACATATATTCTTGTTACAACAACCGGGCAAGTACCTGTTGAGGTCTGGCTGCTTGTGACAACAAGACTTCCATCAGGTGTGCAGGCATCGCCGATCACTAATCCTAATTGTTCAAGAGCAGCTACTGTGGTAACTGCGGTTGTAGCATCACCTTCTGAACAACCTTCAACTGTTGAAGGAGTTATTGTCCCTAAAATCGATGGAACCGTAGTATCATTTACATTTATTACCTGTGTTGCAGATGTTGCGTTTAAACATACATCCGAAACAACATAAATTCTTGTTACAATCACAGGACAAGTACCGGTTGAAGTCTGACTGCTTGTTACAACAAGGCTTCCATCAGGTGTGCAGGCATCACTTATGAACAACCCTAATCCTTCAAGTGCTGCAACAGTTGTGACTGCTGTCGTTGCATCACCTGCAACACAACCTTCTACAGTTGTCAGAGATATGACTCCTGTAATGGCAGGAGCAGTTGTATCATTTACATTTATAACCTGTGTTGCTGATGATGTGTTTAAACATGCATCGGTTATGACATATATCCTTGTTACCACAACCGGACAAGTGCCGGCTGATGTCTGACTGCTTGCTACAACCAGACTGCCATCGGGTGTGCAATCATCGCTTATTGTTAATCCTAATCCTTCAAGTGCTGCTATTGTAGTAACCGATGCCGTGGCATCTCCTGCAACACATCCTTCAACAGTCGAAGACGTTATGGTTCCTGCGATCGAAGGGGCGTTAGTATCGTTTACATTGATAATCTGTGTAACGGTAGTTGAATTTAAACATGCATCTGTCACAACGTAAATCCTGGTGACAACCAGCGGACAAGTTCCTCCTGATGTCTGACTGCTAGTAACTACGAGATCTTCAACATGTGTGCAGGCTTCGCTGATAATCACTCCTAATTCTTCAAGCGCTGCAACCGTAGTAACTGCTGATGTTGCATCCTCTACTGTACAACCTTCAACTGTCGAAGGTGCAATGTCTCCTGTTATCGTTGGCGCTGTATCATCCTGGATATTGATGATCTGTGTTACCGTAGTAGTGTTTGAACATGCATCACTTACAACATAAGTTCTGGTCACCACTACCGGACATGTGCCGGTTGAAACATCGCTGCTTGTTACGGTCAAGAATTCATCAGCAGTACATCCGTCACTGATCTCCAATCCAAGACTTTCAAGATCTGCAACTGAAGATTCCGCTACAGGAGCATCTGTTGATATACATCCTTCTACTGTATCCGGAGATAAAGCTCCTGTGATTGAAGGGGCTGTATTGTCTATTACCGTAATAGTTTTCGTGCAGGTAGAAATACAACCGTTAGCATCTGTTATTATGGCGGTCAGCTCAAATGAGGAATTACATCCGCTACCTGCAGATACGGTTATCGTCTGAATAGTTGAAGATGATGTTATCGTTCCACTTCCGGTGATTGACCATGCATAAGTTGCTGCTACAGAAACGGAAAAGTCCGATGATGAAGCTGGACACATGCTGGCGATACCCGTGATCATACAATCAGGTAATGCATTGTTAGTTACTGTAACTTCATCAAAGGCACTGCATGTTCCATTGGTTATGGTCCATCTTACAGTGGCACTCGTGCCTGTGGGTACATCCAGTATAGTTGTGACCGGAGAACCAGGTATAGCGATTGTTGCAGAACCGGAGATCAACGTCCATGCTCCTGTTCCCACCAGTGGTGCGCTCTGTGTCATCGTAAAAGTTGATGTATTACATGCAGTTTGGTTTGGCTGATTACTTACGGTTGGTTGCTCGAAATAATTAACAATGATATCCGCGGTAGTTGGTGTGCATGTACCATTACTGATTGTCCAGCGATATGTAAAAGTGCCGTATGTGGAAGAAGTAGCTGTTGAACTGCCAGTAGTTGGAAAAGTGAATATTGTTGTACCCGTACCACTTATCTGGCTCCATATTCCAGTACCTGCAGTTGGTGTATTGCCCCCTAATGGTGAACTTGTAAGTGAACCACATATATTCTGCGTGCTTCCAACTGTTGCAGTAGTTGGTGTTTCGTAAAAATTAACTGTTACCTCTGCAAAATTTTCCTCACAAGGCGTGTTGGAAATAGTCCAGCGAAGAATATAAGTCCCATAGATATCGGCGGTGAATGTTGAGCTTCCACTTGCTCCATCACTGAATGTGCCGGTACCTCCACTTGCTATGCTCCATTCTCCTGTTCCTACAGAGGGGGTGTTGCCACCTAATGATCCACTGGTGAGCGTAGTGCAATAATTTAAAGGTGTGGTTGAAATAGAAGAAAGAGTCGGAATTTGACTTACCGTTATGATTGGGCTGCCGGATATTGTAGCCAGGCAACCATTAGCATCAGTTACTGAAGTAAGTGTGTATGTAGTAGTAGATGAAGGATTAATCGAAATGATGTCATCACTTACATAACCAATTATAGTATCGCCACCATCTCCGGCATACACCACAGTATAAGGACTAAGCCCTCCGGAAATTGTAATTATTACATCAGTGCTGCTACCGGTGCAAATCGTATTTGTTCCGGATAAAACAGCTGTAAATGAAGAGCAACCATCAGCAACCTGGAAATCGCTGAATCCACTGGCACCTGTAATTTCAATACTTGTGGAAGTCCGGCTACCGATTGTTGGATATATCCAGTCAGGATCATCGAATTTCCCTACCACATCTGTACCTGCATTAAATAGTACATCTTCATCTTCAGCAACCCAATTGTAAGTAGCCCCATAGTTGACGACTTCTAAACCGTCATCAATAGTATAGCTCCAGAACCTGTTGACTGAACTCAAAGGAGCTAAAGTGGATGAACTAATATCCGGATGATCACCATCCGTGGTAGAACTGCAAAGAATACCGGCAGTAGTTCCGGTTTCAAAATCAATAGTTGAAGGAGCATATGTAGTTAACGTACCGACAGGAAAAAGATATGAGTTCGCCCCATCCAGAATAGAGAGACAAAGATTACCGTTGATGTAATTTGAAGAAGAAGCACCACTAATAGCATTTGTAGATGGATTACTTATAAACAGAGAATTGGTACCTGTTGTTACAATGCCATTTGTGAAACTAAATGTGCCGCTGACGGTTTCATCGATATCAAGTAATGCACCTTCCGGATTGTCTAAAATAAGATTGTCAAATATTGAAGATGTAGTCCCACCAATGGTTTGTTGATGAATTCCATCCAGTGTAATTGTGCTTCCGGTTGTTGTAAATGTAGCCCCATTATTTATTATGTCTCCCTTGAAGGAATGATCAATTGCTCCTGTAATAAATGTAGTTCCTGCACCAAGAACAAAAAGACTGTCAAAGGTGATCGAGGAACCTGCTGTTACTGAAACAGTACCCGTCGTATAGAAATCACCATGTATCAATAAAGCACTAGCAGGCATTGTTTTTGTTCCGCTGCCACTCAGAATAAGATTATAATAGCCTGGTATTGATCCGTTTGGATTCAATATAGTCTGACTGCCACTATTATATTCAACTGTAGTATTTTGATCATGATCGACATCCCATGTCCCATTATTAGTAATCGCACCGGCAATTCTCATTGTACTACCAGTTCCCATCGTCAATCCTGCACCGGAGTCAATGATTCCGTCGTAGAAATTCGTAGATCCTGCATAAGTAGCTGCGGGATTAGTGAAAATCACACTACCCGTACCGGCATTGAATATCCCTCCATTATTAATCCATGCACCGCTGCCACCAGAAATAGTAAGGGCGGAAGTTGCCGGAGTATTTAATATACTTCCACTAAGCATCGTTAGTCTTCCGATAGTCCAATCGCCTAAGGGCAATATGGGATCAAAGATAGTTGTGGAAGCATCAGGGATAATAACATCATCCGAGCTTGATGGAATACCATTCGGCAGCCAGTTCGCGTTGTCAAACCACGATGTAGTAGTGTCCCCAACCCATACAAAGGATGCAAGGTCAGAGCTGCCCAAAGTGGCTTCCAGTTGATTAAGTGCTGTTGGTAATAATTGAATAGGTACAGATAATCCAATCCAGTTATTCGTAAGGTCAAAACTTGACTTACCTATTTCTCCTTCAAGTCCGGGTGTGAAGGGAGAGCCATTATACCAGTACACAAGTTCTGATTCTGTATTGCCATTAAGTTCGGCATCAAGGTAGTGTACATTGACTGTTGCATAACTACCACTAGCTCCATTCTGAATCACATCATAAATCCGCAGGATACCATCCGTTTTCCATGCAGGTGCAGCTCCGATTATTGCTTTCATACTTAAATCAGTTGGCAAGGTTCCTATATTCTGGAATGTGACAGTTGAAAACTGATTTCCAAAAGAATAATTAACACCAGCGACGAAACTAATTCGTTTGACAATGCCTGTAGCATCACCGATGCCGATGACTGTGGCTGTTGCACCTAAAGTGAGTGTTTGTGAACCCAACGTGAGCGTACCAATTGAAAGAGTTGGATTTGCACTTTGCAGGTTGAGAATTCCATTAATACCTAAGTCAATGCTTGCTATGACTCCGTCCGCATTATTTATGGTAAAGTTGGTGAACGTGCTTACAGATGTGCCATTTATCGTTTGAGAAGAAGTCCCGCTAAAAACAATAGTTCCATTACCTGTTGTAAATGTTCCATTATTTGTCCAGTTACCAAGTAGTGTTAGAATACCTGATGTACCTGTATAATTATTGCTGATGAGTAAATTGCCTGCAACCGTCAATGCACCTGATCCGGTCTTTGTACCTGAACCACTGAACGTAAGATTATTGAAATTACCTGCTCCGATATTTCCCGGACCACTGCCATTAAAATCAATGGTAGATCCGGTGGCTATAAATGTTCCTGTTTTTGTCCAGTTACCGCCCACAGTATGCGTGAAAGTACCCGCAGTAAAATTATTGGTAATACTTACGTTTCCTGCTATCGATAATGCACCAGTAGCTGTATTGGTACCTGCACCACTGAATACTACATTATTGAAATTACTGGCTCCGATATTTCCCGGATTGTTTCCATTAAAATTGATAGTTGAACCATCATGTGTAAAGGTTCCGGTGTTTGTCCAATTTCCTCCGACAGTGTAGGTGAATGTAGCAGCAGTAAAATTATTTGTAATGCTTACATTTCCGGCAATCGCCAAAGCACCAGTTGATGTCTTGGTTCCTGCGCCACTAAACGTAACGTTATTGAAATTGCTTGCTCCGATATTTCCTGCTCCACTTCCGTTAAAATCAATGGTTGAACCTGTAGCTATAAATGTTCCGGTATTCGTCCAATTTCCTCCCACTGTATGTGTAAAAGCACCAGCTGTAAAATTGCTTGTGTTAAGCATATTCCCACCAATTATCAATGGGCCGGTGGCTGTATTTATACCTCCACTGAAAGTAATATTATTAAAATTACTTGCTCCGATACTTGCAGAAAAATTTCCAACAAAATTAATGGTGGAACCTGTATCTGTAAATGTTCCGGTATTCGTCCAGTTTCCAGCCACAGTATGTGTGAAAGAACCCGCCGTAAAATTATTACTGATCGTTACACTTCCCCCAATGCTTAATATACCCGTAGCAGTTTTTGTACCGGAACCACTGAAAGTGATATGATTAAAATTGCTGGCACCGATATTCCCGGGACCACTACCATCAAAATCAATAGTCGAACCACCAGGTGTAAATATTCCTGTTTTCGTCCAGTTACCACCCACTGTGTGTGTGAAAGTACCTGCAGTAAAATTATTACTGATCGTAACGCTTCCTGCAATGGTCAATATACCGGTAGCTGTTTTTGTACCTGACCCTGTAAATGAAATATTATCAAAATTACCTGCTCCGATATTTCCTGTACCTGCACCATCAAAAATAACTGTTGAACTACCCGGCACGAACGTACCGTTTTTAGTCCAGTTACCTGAAACTGTCAATGTATTTGAACCTGTTATGGTTAATGTTGCTCCAGTGCCAATTGTAATATTTCGTGACAAACCATCTGCTGTTCCGATGACAGGTTGATTACCTCCCGAGGGAATAAATACGTCTGTTGTAGATGTAGGCACACCGCCACACCAGTTGGAAGCTGTATTCCAATCCGTGCTGGTTTTTCCCAGCCAGATTCCGGTGGCGTTCAAAGTTATGGTTACTGTAAATGGCGATCCTGTACAACTTCCTGAAGTTGGTGTCACAGTATAAGTTGCAGTTTGTGTAGTATTAGTTGGATTGGTAAGAGTTCCATTGATATTTGATGATCCGCTACCAGATGTTCCACCGGTTATACCACCTGTAACAGATGGTGCAGACCAGCTGTAAGTTGTACCTGCAGGCACTACTCCATCAATACCATTAGCAGGTGAAATGATAAAAGGAAAAGCACTGCATTCAGTAGAACCTATAGAACTGATTACCGGAATGATATTAAATGTAATCATGACATCATCAGTCGATTCCGTGCACGGTGCGTTTGATATTGTCCAACGCAATACATAAGTTGAACCTGCCACACCGGTAAAAGGTGATGATGGGTTTACTAAAGATGATATGCTTCCTCCGCTGCCGCTTATTATGCTCCATTCTCCGGTACCATTTATTGGAGTATTGGCTGCAAGGTCAATAGTAGTTTCACCACAGGTTGTAGCGCCTGTTTGATCCGGACCGGCATTGGCAACTGTTGCTTCCGGTGTAATAGTTAAAATTGTTGTAGCCGTGATGATCCCGCAACCTCCTCCTGCTGCAATCGTATACGTTACCGTGTAGATTCCTGCAAGACTCGTAGAGGGAGTGATAGATCCTGTGACGGCATCAATGGTTAAGCCAGAAGGTGTCGCAGCGTAAGCACCTCCGGATGTTCCTGTAAGTGTGACGGGTTGTGGTGTTACAGTACCAATGCAATGCGGTGTTCCGACATAAGATATGGTGGCAGCAGGTAAAATGGTTATTGTAATTGCACTGGTTGCTGTTACTATACCACATCCGCCTGATGCGGCTATGGTATTTGTCACTGTATATGTACCCGGTGTACTTACATCTAAATCTACCTGGCCTGTTGTAGTGCTTACAAATACCAATCCTGATGTTGATGAAAATATACCCGCTATTCCTCCGCCACTAAATACAGGTAATGGATCAGTTTCATCAGAACAATATGGAGATTCAAAATAACTGAATGTTGCTATTGGCAAAGTCATGATAGTGACTGAAGTTGTAACCGGAACTGAAGCGCAACCTCCTGAAGCAGGAATGGTATATGTCACTGTGTAAGTTCCTGCCGAGCTTGTTGATGGTGTGATAGCTCCTGTCACTACACTAATAGTTAATCCTGCGGTCGAAGTATAAGTTCCTCCTGTGTAGGCTCCTGTTCCATTCAAAGTAACAGATTGTGGAGAACCAATAGATGTACAGAAAGGTGTACCGGCATAGCTTATCGTTGCAGTGGGTACTTCTGTAATAGTTACACTTGTAGTTGCTGTTACTATTCCACAACCACTACCTGCTGCAATGGTATACGTAATTGTATAAGTTCCTGCAGTACTAGTGGAAGGTGTAATTGCTCCTGTTCCGGCATCTATAGTTAAACCAGCCGGTGCCGCAGTATAGGCACCTCCTGCTGTTCCGGTTCTTGTCACTGCTTGTGCAGTTGCAATACTTTTGCAAAAAGGTGTTCCTGCATAAGATATCGTTGCTGCAGATAAAGTAGTAATTGTAATCGTGCTTGTTGCAGTGACGATAGCACAACCTCCTGATGCGGCAATTGTATTTGTCACTGTATAGGTACCTGCCGTACTTGCGGCAATATTTACCTGGCCGGTCGCTGTGCTTACAAATACTAATCCTGTAGTAGATGAAAATGTTCCTGCTACTCCTCCACCGCTATATGTCGGGGATGGATTTGCGGCATTTGAACAATATGGAGTACCTGTATAGCTGAATGTTGCTATTGGCAAAGTTGTGATCGTAACCGAAGTTGTCACCGGCACTGAAGCACAACCACCAGACGCTGGAATCGTATATGTCACCGTATATGTTCCTGCTGTACTTGTACCCGGAGTGATCGCACCTGTACCGGAATTGATGGTCAATCCTGCAGTGGAAGCATAAGTTCCTCCCGTGAATGCTCCTGTTCCATTTAAGGTAACCGATTGAGCTGTAGCTACTGTACTACAAAATGGAGTTCCTGCATAACTGATCGTTGCTGTTGGAACAGCTGTAATCGTTACACCTGTTGTTGTAGTTACTACACCGCAACCGCTTCCTGCTGCCAAAGTATATGTGACTGTATAAGTACCTGCCGCACTTGTGGAAGGTGTAATGGCACCTGTTGAAGCATTTAGAATTAAACCGGCAGGTGTTGCAGTATATACACCACCGGCTGTACCTGTTCTTGTTACTGACTGTGCCGTTACAACACTTTTACAGAATGGAGTTCCCGCATACGATATCGTTGCAGCGGGTAAGGTTGTTTTTGTAAATGTATTGGTAGCGGTTACAATTCCACAACCACCTGATGCTGCTATTGTATTTGTCACCGTATATGTTCCTGCGGTGCTGGCAGCTATATTTACCTGGCCGGTAGCAGTGCTTATAAATACTAAACCTGCTGTGGATGAAAAGATACCTGCTACTCCTCCGCCACTGAATGTTGGTGATGGATTTGCTGCATTTGAACAATATGGAGTACCTGTATAACTGAAAGTAGCTATTGGCAAAGTTGTAATTGTGACTGATGTAGTAACAGGGACTGAAGCACAACCACCTGATGCAGGTATGGTATATGTCACAGTGTATGTTCCTGCTGTGCTTGAAGATGGCGTGACAGCACCTGTCGCTGCACTTATGGTTAAGCCTGCTGTAGAAGAATACGTTCCTCCTGTGTAAGCTCCTGTGCCATTCAATGTAACAGGTTGAGCTGTAGCTACTGTGCTACAAAATGGAGTGCCTGCATAACTGATCGTTGCTGTCGGCACTGCTGTAATCGTGACGTTTGATGTTGCTGTCACTACACCACATCCACCTGCTGCTGAGATGGTATATGTTATCGTGTACGTTCCTGCTGCACTTGTACCTGGTGTAATGGCACCTGTGACTGCATCAATTGTTAAACCTGCTGGTGTTGCAGTATAAGATCCACCGGCTGTGCCTGTTCTTGTAACTGCCTGCGGAGTAACTATACTTTTACAGTAAGGAGTTCCGCCATAGGATATTGTAGCAGCAGGTAAAGTTGTAATGGTAATTGAACTTGTTGCCGTTACTATACCACATCCGCCTGATGCAGCTATTGTATTTGTCACTGTATAGGTTCCTGGTGTGCTTGTAGCTAAGCTAACCTGGCCTGTTGCAGTGTTTGTAAATATCAAACCCGTAGTTGATGAAAATATTCCTGCTGCTCCTCCTCCGCTAAATGTGGGTAATGGATTTGCAACATTTGAACAATAAGGAGTTCCTGTATAACTGAAAGTAGCTACAGGTAAAGTTGTAATGGTTACAGAAGTTGTAACAGGGACTGAAGCACAACCACCTGATGCAGGTATAGTGTAAGTCACAGTATAAGTTCCTGCAGTGCTCGTGCCGGGTGTGATGGCGCCCGTGCCGGAATTGATAGTTAATCCCGCAGCAGCAGAATAAGTTCCTCCGGTATAGGCACCGGTTCCGTTTAAGGTAACTGATTGGGGAGTGACAACTGTAGAACAAAATGGAGCTCCTGTGTAGCTGATCGTTGCCGTAGGGACTTCCGTTATTATTACACTTGTTGTAGCTGTTACTATTCCACAACCACCTGATGAAGCTATTGTATAAGTTACCGTGTAAGTTCCTGCTGTACTGGTGCCGGGTGTAATCGCTCCTGTATTAGCATCAATAGTTAAACCAGCCGGTGTAGCAGTATATGTACCTCCTGCTGTACCTGTTCTTGTTACTGACTGAGCTGTTCCTATACTTCTACAGTAAGGAGTTCCGGCATAGGATATCGTGGCTGCAGGTAAAGTTGTTATTGTGATTGAACTTGTTGATGTTACTATGCCACATCCGCCTGATGCTGCAATAGTGTTTGTAACAGTGTATGTTCCTGCCGTACTTCCTGCGATGTTTACCTGGCCTGTTGCAGTGCTTACGAATACCAATCCTGCTGTGGATGAAAATATTCCGGCTACACCTGCGCCACTAAATGTTGGTGAAGGATTTGATGCATTTGAACAATATGGAGTTCCTGTATAACTAAATGTTGCTACAGGCAATGTTGTAATTGTGACCGAAGTAGTAACTGGTACTGAAGCACAACCACCTGATGCAGGTATGGTGTATGTCACCGTGTAAGTTCCTGCTGTACTGGTTGATGGCGTAATAGCACCTGTACCTGCATTGATCGTTAATCCTGCAGTAGATGTATACGCTCCACCGGTGTATGCTCCTGTTCCATTTAAAGTAACGGATTGGGCTGTTGCTACTGTACTACAAAATGGAGTACCTGCGTAGCTGATCGTTGCTGTAGGTATTGCTGTAATCGTTAAGGTCGTTGTAGCAGTTACGATACCACAACCGCTTCCTGCTGCTATGGTATACGTTACAGTATAAGTTCCTGCAGTACTTGATGATGGTGTTATAGCTCCTGTGCCGGCATTTATGGTTAAACCTGCAGGTAAAGCTGTGTACACTCCACCGGCTGTTCCTGTTCTTGTCACCGGTTCTGCTGTTGCAATGCTTTTGCAGTAAGGCGTTCCTGCATAGGATATAGTCGCTGCAGATAGAGTTGTGATGGTTATTGTATTTGTTGCTGTTACAATACTGCATCCACCTGAAGCAGCTATCGTATTTGTCACCGTATATGAGCCTGCTGTGCTTCCGGTTATGTTTACCTGGCCTGTTGCCGTACTTACAAATACTAATCCTGCTGTTGATGAAAATGTACCTGCTACTCCACCGCCACTAAACGTTGGTAACGGATTTGATGCATTTGAACAATATGGAGTACCTGTATAACTGAATGTCGCTACAGGTAATGTTGTAATTGTGACTGAAGTGGTAACCGGAACTGAAGCACAACCTCCTGATGCAGGTATGGTATATGTTACCGTATATGTTCCTGCAGTACTTGTCCCCGGAGTAATGGCACCTGTACCGGAATTGATAATCAATCCTGCTGTAGAAGTATACGTTCCTCCATTGAAAGCTCCTGTTCCGTTTAAAGTAACCGGTTGGGCTGTAGCTACCGTACTGCAAAATGGAGTACCTGCATAGCTGATCGTAGCTGTCGGAATAGCAGTAATCGTTACACTTGTTGTAGCAGTTATTATTCCACAACCACCTGAAGCTGCAATTGTATACGTGACTGTATAAATTCCTGCCGTACTTGTGCCTGGTGTTATCGATCCTGTACCTGAATCAATAGTTAGTCCGGCAGGTAATGCACTATATGTGCCACCGGCTGTTCCTGTTCTTGATACAGGCTGTCCTGCGACAACACTTTTACAGAAAGGAGTCCCGCCATAGGATATCGATGCAGAAGGTAAAGTTGTAATGGTTATTGTACTTGTTGATATTCCAATACCGCAACCACCTGATGCGGCTATTGTATTTGTCACTGTATATGTGCCTGCTGTACTTGCTCCCAGGTTTACCTGACCTGTTGCAGTGCTTACAAAAACTAAACCTGGTGTAGATGAAAATGTACCAGCTACTCCTCCACCACTAAATGTAGGTAATGGATTGGCTACATTTGAACAATAAGGCGATCCGGTATAACTGAACGTGCTTGCAATAAAAGCCGTAATGGTCACCGAAGTTGTAACCGGAACTGAAGCACATCCGCCAGATGCCGGAATGGTATAGGTCACAGTATATGTACCTGCTGTACTTGTACTTGGTGTAATGGCACCGGTTGTTCCATTGATAGATAGCCCTGCCGTAGAACTATACGTGCCTCCCGTGTAAGCACCTGTGCCACTTAAGCTAACAGGCTGAGCAGCACTTATGGATGTACAAAAAGGTGTACCTGCATAGGAAATTGTAGCAGTCGGTATATCCGTCACTGTTATTAATTGACTACCGGATGAAATTGCTATACAACCAGCTGCATCTGTTACAGAAGTAAGTGTGAAAGTAGTATTGACTGAAGGACTTACCGGAATATTACTTCCATTGGTATAGCCTGTTACAATATGACTGCTTCCATCATTGTACACAATTGTATAAGGACCTGTTCCACCGGAAATCGTAACTACTAAATTGCCGCTGCTTCCAATACATATCGCAGCAGGACCTGATAATACTGCTGTATATGAGGTACAACCATTTGCTACCTGGAAATCGCTGAAAGCAGTAGCACCAGTGATTTGAATATTTGTTGCTGCCCGGGTTCCGATAGTTGGATACGTCCAGGTAGAAGGTGAATTAAATTTTCCAACTACTGCAGTGCTGAAATTAAATAGTGCATCCTGGTCTGAAGATACCCAGGTAAATGTAGCTCCATAGTTTACTGTAGTTAATCCACTATTAGTTATAAACTTCCAATTCCGATTTACGGAGCTGGTCGGAGCTAACGTAGAGGAAGATATATTTGCATGATCACCATCTGCTGTGGACCCGGTCAATGTACCTGCGATAGTGCCTGCAGTAAAAGCAATACTCACCGGAGCATAAGTGGCTGCTGTTCCGACAGGATATGAATACGTATTCACACCTGCTGCTATGCTACGTTGAAGATTACCGTTGATATAATTTGAAGAAGAAGCACCGATGATAGCTGTTATGGATGAATTACTGACAATAATAGTATTCAGGCCTGTTGATATTTTACCATTTGTAATACCTAGATTGCCGCTGATCGTTTCATTGATGTCAATTGAGATACCTGCTGCATTATTTATGGTAAGATTATTGAATGTTGTTCCCGATGTGCCTCCAATAGATTGTAATGTACTTCCATTGAGTGAAATGGTGCTTCCGGTTGCTGAAAATGTTCCACCATTATTTATGAAATTCCCGCCGACAGAATGACTGAGTGCACCTGTATTAAATGTTGTTCCTGCTTCTAATGTGAAACTACCGGAGATTGTCATCACAGCTCCTACAGTGGTAGCTGCAGTACCGGACATCGAAAAATTACCAATGATAGCAAGTGCAATAGCTGGCATTGTTTTAGTTCCTGTGCCACTAAGAATAAGATTACTGTATCCAGAAGGTAATCCGTTTGGATTTAATATTGTCTGGGCACTACCGTTATACTCCACAGTAGTATTCGCATTTAAAGCTGCATTCCATGTACCGGCATTAGTCATCGCTCCACCAATGCGCATGATACTATTTTCTCCCATTGTCAGATTTGCTCCTGTATTAATGGTTACATTGTAGAAGTCAGTTGTACCTGATATGGTCGCTGCAGCATTAGTGAATATCACTGTACTTGTACTTGGATTAAATACACCTCCGATACTAATCCATGCTCCGGCACCACCTGAGAGTGTAAGAGTAGAAGTTGTTGTCGCGTTGACAATGCCTCCGCCCTGAATTGTTATTTTAATGATAGGTGTAGAACCCGCTGGCAGAATAGGATCATTGGATGTAGTCGAACCGTCAGGTATGACAACAGAACTCAGATCCGATGGAACACCAGCAGGTGTCCAGTTATTGGGGTTGTTCCAATCTGTAGATAACGATCCATTCCAGGTGGCACTCGTAAGATTTGAATTACCTAGGGAAATTTCTGCCGCACCAAAAGTCCCCGGGAATCCTGCAAATGGCAGACTTGCTATTCCGACCCAATTGTTCGTCACATCATAATTTGATCTTCCAAATTCTACCCCTGTTCCTGGTGTGAACGGATTGACACCACGCCAGTACACCAGGTTATTTTCTGTATTACCATTAAGTTCTGTATCAAGGTAATGTACATCGACTGTTCCGAAACATCCACTGGCACCGTGTTGAATGAGTGCTACGCTTCGTTGAATGGCATTCGTTTTCCACAATGGGGCCGCACCAATTGTAATTTTCATACTGACATCAGCAGGCAATGTTCCGGCATTTAGAAAGACAATGGATGTGAATTGATTTCCAAAAGTGTATGTCGTAGCAGCTACAAAGCTTGTTCGTTTAATAATTCCTGTCACATCGCCAGTTCCAAGCGTGGTAGCAGTGGCACCCATTGAAAGTGTAAATGCTCCCATGGCTAATGAACCGATAGTTGAAGATGGATTTGCACTTTGCAAAGTGAGAATTCCATTTACGTTTACATCTTTGCTTGCAGTGACCCCGCTGGTATTGTTAATGGTAAGATTATTAAAGGTCGATATCGACGTACCGCTGATTGCCTTGGAAGATGTTCCGTTAAAAATAATTGTTCCTGTACTGCTTGTAAATGTTCCATTATTTGTCCAGTTGCCAGCCGCTGTATGTGCGAAAGAAGCACCGGTAAAATTATTACTGATCAAAATATTACCTGTGATAGTCAATGAGCCTATAGCAGATTTTATGCCGGCTCCGCTTAAGGTGATGTTATTAAAATTACTGATTCCTATATTTCCGGCTCCCGTACCATTAAAATCAATAGTCGATCCTGTAGCTGAAAATGTTCCGGTTTTTGTCCAGTCACCACCTACTGTATGCGTGAATGCACCAGCCGTAAAATTATTACTGATGATCACATTGCCAGCAATCGTTAAAATGCCTGTTGCGGTTTTTGTACCTGCTCCGCTAAACGTAATGTTATTGAAATTACTCGATGCGACAGTTGCAGCAACGGCACCATCAAATATAACTGTCGAAGCACCTGGAGTGAACGTACCCGTCTTAACCCAATTACCTGATACAGTCAATGTGTTAGATCCTGTGATGGTTAATGTAGCTCCGCTGTTAATTGTAATATTTCTGCTCAATCCACCAGCTGCGCCGATGACAGGTTGATTACCACCTGATGGAATGATGACATCCGTTGATGACGTAGGTATTCCCCCGCACCAGTTCGTGCTAATATTCCAATCCGTACTTGTAGCACCTGTCCATGTACCGGAAGGATTAACCGTAACCGTTATAGATGGACTTCCTGAGATATTAGCAACGCAATAGGTCGCGTACGTTACTGATGTAAGTGAATAAACAGTAGTGACGGAAGGACTCACAGGTATGGCAGTTCCACTTATATAATTTGTGATGGTACCGCCAACACCACCTGCATATACTACAGTATACGGTCCGGCTCCTCCGACTATCGAAACAAATAAATTATTGGGACTACCAGAGCATACAGTACCCGTACCGGATAATGTGGCTGTATAGGCTGCGCAACTATTAGCTACTTCGAAATCGCCGAATCCACTAGCCCCCGTTATTTGAATACTTGTGGCAGTTCGTGTGCCAACTGTTGGATAAGTCCATGAAGCATTATATTTTCCAACTGTGGCAGTGGTGTAATCAAATGGAACATCCTGATCAGCAGACACCCAGTTGAATGTAGCTCCATATGCAGATGTCGTTAAGCCACTATTGATCGCAAATGTCCAGTATCTGTTAATTGAACTGACTGCATTGAAAGTTGAAGTGCCTATTGAAGGATTATCACCATTAGTTGTAGAACCTGTCAACGTGCCTGCAGTAGTTGCAGCAGTAAAAACAATACTAACCGGAGCATAAGCAGTACCTGTACCGACAGGATAAGAATATGTATTGGCACCGGCCAATATACCGCGTTGAAGATTTCCATTGATGTAATTAGATGCGGAAGCTCCTGCGATAGCATTGGTAGCAGTATTGCTTACGATCAGTGAACTGGCACCTGTTGCAATTTTACCACTTGTCAAGGTTAGTGTGCCGCTTACAGTTTCGTTGATTCCAAGGAATGCACCGTTTGCATTATTTAAAGTAAGATTGTTAAACGTTGTGCTGCTGGTTCCGCTTATTGTTTGTGCAGTGCTGCCATTGAGCGTGATCGTATTTCCTGTAGGTGTAAATGTGCCGCCGTTATTCGTGAAGTTTCCACCGATGGAATGATTAAATGCTCCTGTGATGAATGTCGTTCCTGAACCAAGTATAAAGTTGTGTGCAATCGTCATTGCAGCCAGCGCAGTAGTGGATGCTGTTCCTGACATAGTAAAATCTCCGGCTATTGCCAAAGCTGTTCCGGGCATGATCTTAGTGCCGCTTCCGCTAAGAATAAGATGATAGTAGCCAGCGGGTGTTCCATTTGGATTCAATATGGTTTGATTTCCACCATTATACTCTACAGTATTGTCCGGATTAAGTGCGGCTCTCCAGGATCCATTGTTAGTGATTATGTTTCCAATACGCATTGTGGACCCGATTTGATTGATAAGAGTAGCTCCGGAATTAATTGTTACATTATTGAAATCAGTTACACCGGCATAAGTGGCTGCAGCATTCGTAAAAATGACTGTGCTTGTATTAGCGTTAAAGGTCCCACCAATATTACTCCATGCTCCGGCACCACCATTAAGAGTGAAGGAAGATGCTGCTGTTCCGTTCAAAATTCCTCCAGCCTGCATTGTCATGGTCCTGATGATTGTGGTACCCGAAAGAGTTGTCGGGTCATTAGGTGTACTTGCAGCATCCGGAATGACGACATCCGATAAGTCTGATGGAACACCATTAGGCGTCCAGTTTAGTGGGTTAATCCAGTCTGTGTCAACTGAGCCATTCCAGGTAGAGGTTGGCAATTCAGAACTCGCAATAGTTCCTTCCCAGAGCCCAAATGATGAAGGAAGAAGATATATAGGAATAGATGAAAGTGAAATCAAGTTGTTTGTTACATCAAAATTTGCTCTTCCAAATTCCACTCCTGTTCCGGGTGTAAAAGGAAAAGTGCATCGAAAGAACACAAGTGTATTTTCTACATTTCCATTAAGTTCACCATCGAGATAGTGTGCATTGATATTAGCCAGGTTATTCGATGCTCCTGTTTGTATAATAGCATAAATTCTATGAATGGCACCCGCTTTCCAGCCAGGTGATGACCCGATTGTAATTTTTAAACTTACACTTGTCGGCAATGTTCCGGCACTCTGAAAAACCATCGAAGTCAATGGATTTCCAAATGTGTATAAAGTGGCAGGCACAAAACTTGTTCTGTTTACAATTCCTGTCACATCACCAATACCGGTATTCGTAGCAGATCCACCCATCAACAGTGTATTTGTTCCCATAGCCAGACTTCCTGATGAAGAAGATGGATTTGCATTTGGAAGGCTTAATACTCCATTAACCCCAATATTAATGCCTGCAGTCATCCCACTTGTATTGTTATTGGTAAGGTGATTGAAAGTAGTCACCGAAGTTCCGTTGATTGCCTGGGAAGATGTTCCGTTAAAAATAATTGACCCTGTACTGCTTGTGAATGATCCGTTATTTGTCCAACTGCCAGTTACCGTGTGTGTAATGGATCCGCCGGAAAAATTATTGCTGATCAAAACATTTCCTGCAATGGTCAAAGCACCTGTCGCAGATTTTACTCCTGCACCACTAAACGTAATGTTGTTGAAATTACTGACACCTATATTTCCGGCTCCTGTTCCATTAAAATCAATGGTCGATCCCGTCGCTATAAATGTTCCGGTTTTTGTCCAATTACCACTAACCGTATGTGTAAATGCACCCGCTGTAAAATTATTACTGATGCTTACATTACCTGCAATAGTTAAAATACCTGTAGTGGTTTTTGTACCCGCACCGCTGAATGTAATGTTATTGAAATTACTTGCTGCAATAGTTGCAGCACCAGCACCATCAAATATGACAGTCGACGTACCCTGCGTGAATGTACCTGTCTTCACCCAATTGCCAGACACAGTCAGGGTGTTAGAACCTGTGATCGTTAAAGTAGCTCCGCTATTGATTGTAATATTCCTGCTCAAACCACCGGCTGCTCCTATAACTGGTTGATTACCCCCTGAGGGAATGATAACATCCGTTGATGATGTTGGTATACCTCCACACCAGTTCGTGCTAATGTTCCAATCTGTACTTGTAGCACCCGTCCATGTGCCGGAAGGATTAACAGTAACCGTGATAGATGGACTACCTGAGATATTAGCGACACAATTGGTCGCATACGTTACCGATGTCAGTGAATACACTGTAGTGACTGAAGGGTTAACAGGTATGGCAGTGCCACTTATATAATTTGTGATGGTACCGCCACCACCACCTGTATACACCACAGTAAAGGGTCCGGCTCCTCCAGCCATTGTAACAAATAAATTATTAGTACTTCCAGGGCACACTGTACCCGTACCGGATAATGTGGCTGTATATGTTGCGCAACTATTTGCTACCTGGAAATCGCTGAATCCGCTAGCCCCCGTTATTTGAATACTTGTTGCAGTTCTCGTGCCGACTGTGGGATATATCCATGAAGCATTATATTTTCCTACAGTGGCAGTGGTGTAATCAAATGGAACATCCTGATCAGCAGACACCCAATTAAAAGTAGCTCCATATGCAGCTGTGGCTAAACCACTATTGATGGTAAAATTCCAGTACCGGTTTACTGAACTGACAGCATTGAAAGTAGATGTGCCTATTGCAGGATCATCACCATTTGTTGTAGAACCCGTCAATGTGCCTGCTGTAGTGGTTGCAGTAAAAACAATACTGACCGGAGCATACGCTGTAGCAGTTCCGACAGGATATGAATATGTATTGGCACCTGCTAATATGCCGCGTTGAAGTTTGCCATTGATATAACTGGATGAAGAAGATCCTGCAATAGCAGCGGTGGCTGTATTGCTTATTATGAGTGAGTTGGTAGATGTTGTTATTTTACCATTTGTCAAAGTTAGTGTACCACTTACAGTTTCGTTGATTCCAAGCAATGCACCTGCTGCATTATTTAAAGTAAGATTGTTAAACGTTGTGCTACTGGTTCCACCGATTGTTTGTGCAGCGATGCCATTGAGTGCAATGGTGCTTCCGGTTGATGTAAATGTGCCGCCATTATTCGTGAAGTTTCCACTAATGGAGTGACTCAGTGCTCCGGTGATGAATGTGGTACCTGAAGAAAGCGTAAAATTGATAACAGTAGTACCAACACCTGCAGTAACGGTATTTGAAGATCCATTTATGGTAAGGTTACCATAGGTTGTATAAGCGGCAGGCAGGGTCAATGTTGATCTTACATCAATCGTTCCTGTACCGGAGATAAAACTCAGATTAGTGGAAGTCCACGTGCCCCTGATGATCAGCGTTCCTCCATTGGTCATATCAAGAGTGCTTGCTCCTGCTCCTGCACTTACATTCACAACATTCAACCTGTTTGTTCCGCTGACAGCCCAATTAAGTGTACGACCTGTTGCAGTTCCGATGGTCAAAGTTCCGTAAGCAATATTATCAGTACCAACATTATTATCAACTGTACATGTACCATCGATAATCAGATTTTCTGTCGCAACCGGCAAAGTACCTCCTGTCCATCTTGCCGGATCACTAAAGTTACCGGTGCCTGTAAATATTTTTGATAATGGAATTGTAGAATTAAGACCAAACTCAGAACTGTTGTTCGATGCATCAGTTGCTATACCTGTGATCTTATCGCCACCCGACAGACTGACTATCAGTGTGCCGCTGAAGTTGCCACTGCCATTAGCTATGAGTGTACCCAGGTAGATCTGGCCTTCACCATATCCGCTAATGTCATTGTCAGACTTGTACACCTGTACTGAAGCACCGGCGAAAGTTGCCTGGCCAGCTGCACTACCTACGTATCCGGAAAGAATAAGAGAAGTACCTTGTAAAATAGATGTGGTAAATACAGGAGCATCCATTCCTGAGTTAGCGAGAGATCCGGACTTTGTTCCGTCATTGACAGTCACTCCGTTATTAGCCAGATCAATACCGATGCCGGTATTATTATAAATAAAATTGGAAAGAATAGCATTGCCTATGCTGCCGGACTCGATAACTATGCCATTATCGTCATTGCCAGAGATGAGATTGCCTGAACCTGCAGATGTTCCTCCTATCATGTTATTATTTGCACCAATGGCTACATAGATGCCGTGACTACCATTGGCTAGTGGAACTGTGCCGGCGGCGTTAGTTCCGATATAGTTTCCGGTGATAGTATTGCTACCAGCTGTTGATATGCTGATTCCCACAATTGTGCCCACATCTTCGAAACGATTGATGATGAAACCGCGCACTTTGCTGTTACCTGCTGTGATTGTCAGACCGGCGCCAGTGACTGCAGACACGTTCAGTTCAATAATGGGTGCATTAATATAACCTGGCTGTAAACTGGCATCAAGAATTATTGGATCGGTGATGGTTGGTAATGCTGAAACGAGCGTACTTGAAGCGATGCCTCCTATGAATTGCGAGGCATAACTTGCCGTCAATCCTGGTCTGGCAGTTCCATCCGCCAGCATGAAAACCGCATTATCAATTCCGGCGGTCAAGCCGGACTGGGCCAAACCTGTGTTAGACATCGCATTGGCGTAGATGAGAAACCGGCGCAGACTTCCCTGACTATTATTGTTCGTGTTGACGATGACATTAAAGTTAAAGCCAAAGTCAACTCCACTGATATTTGCGGAGCTGAGCACTACGCTGGTAATTGATTGCGGTGTATTTATACTAGTGGTCAGTGCGGCGAGTGTCGTGCTGCCCTCGAAAGCGTCAATTAGTCCTGGTACTTCTCCACCAACGTGATCCGTAACGGCGACTGCTACACCGCTGCTCGCATCGGTGCGAAATGTCTGTGTTCCGGTAGTCGTTAGTAAGACACCACGAGAGGTGGTAACGTAACTATTGACTACTCGTACAGTAAAGTTGCCAGCCTGGAGCAAACTGAAAGTGTAGTTGCCGCTACCATCCGTCGTGGTAAACGTCCGGTATGTTCCATCAGGGTTGAACAGTTCAACCCGGGCTCCTGAACGCACAACTCCAGACGAGGAAGCGAGACTGCGACCAGCCCCACCACCATAGTTTATATCCTCAAACACAGTTCCGGAAATATTATAGGTTGGCGCAACCTCACCCAATTGAAAATCTCCAAACGTTGTCAGTCCGGTTGCTTGTGTGCTTGTACTGGTTTTCGTTCCGACTGTTGGATATGTCCAACCTGCGTTGTATTCTCCCACTATAAAATTGCTGGTTATTGCTCCCGCGTCAATGTCTCCCGTTACAAATGTGAAAGTTGCTCCATAAGGTGCGAACACAAGACCGCTATTGATAAGTGTCCAGGTTCGATTTACACTTTTGGAACCGTTGATAGTCGAAGTGAAAATATTTGCATGATCACCGGAAGTTGTATTTACAGTCAGATCACCGGCAGTTGTAATACTCGAGAAGACAAATGTTACAGGAGTATAGTTGGTCGCATCACCTACATCGAATGTCCTGGTTACTGATCCCGTAGGAAGTCTTCGTTGGAGATTGCCGTTTACATGGCCGCTTACCCGATTGACGATCCCGGTGGATTTACTATATAAAATATAGGCTCCGGTCGTGATGGTTCCGCTAACTAAAGTCAGAACACCTGCAACGTTCAGGTTGCCTGGTAGCGTTTTTGTTCCTGAACCTGAAATTGTCAGGCCGGAATATTCCTGAACACTATTCAACAAATCAATAATCTGATTTGTACCTGAATACTCCACCGTACTTGAAAAGCCTATCGAATGCGTCGAATAATTGGAAGGAAATGTGTTCGTTCCACCGATTTTCAGTGTTGCACCGGTAGCTATTGATAAGGTTCCTCCTGCACTGGTACGATTTGCAGTAAAGCTACTGAGATCGAAAATTCCGCTTGAAAGAAGAAGGTTTCCACTGACATTAATATTCCCACTTAAGGTGACAGTATTGCTTGAAGCAATTGTAAGGTTGTTAAATGTCGGTGTAGATGTACCGCTGATGGTTTGTACAGCACCATTAAATAAAACTGTTCCGGTGCCAGGTGTAAATGTTCCATTGTCGACAAAATTACCAGCTAAACTTAATGTAACTGAAGGAGCAACTAATGTGCCTGCACTTATATTGAGGCCATTTAATGTAACTGCATTAGCTCCAAAGCTTAGCGTTCCTGCACCAGCTTTGGTGAGATCACGCGTTGCTGCTGAAATCGTTCCGCCTATTGTAAGTGTACCGGCACTAACAGTGATCTGCCTGTTTGCATTTAGTGTCACAGTACCTGTACCTAGATTCAAATTCCTGGGTATAGAACCGGAATATGTAAAATCTCCGTTTAGTGCTAATGGATAATTGACTGTAGTGATATCTGCTGCAGATGTATTATCAATGACACCGCCATTGATTGTAAATGTTCCTGCAGATGTGCCAAGAGCACTTGCATTATTAATATTTAATGTTCCTGCACTAAGAGTAGTTCCTCCGGTAAACGTATTAGCACGTGACAAAGTCCAGGTCCCTACCCCGGTTTTTGTAACTGTACCTGAAGTAGTTCCTATAATACTTCCCATAATACCATTATCAGTTCCTCCGATCGTTAATCCAAATGTTGCTCCGGTGATCGTTCCGGTATTGGTGATGTTGATGTCTCCTCCATTTATCATGATGCTGCTCGCACTCCCAAGTGTAATTAATCCACTATAAGAAACATTCGTTGCAGAGCTGTTTGTTAATGCACCTCCACTTGATATTCCTGTACCATTTAATGTAAGGGCTTCAGCAGTACCTAATGTAAAACCATTGAGGTCAAGGACTGCACCAGAAGTTACCGAAGTACCTGCAGTTATTGTTCCTAATGGAGTGTTAGTAGCTCCTCCTGCAGCACCAAGCTTAATCGTGCCGGCACTGATGGTAGTTAACCCTGGATATGAATTACTACCTGATAATGTCAAAATTCCTGAACCGGTTTTTATGATTGCGAGAGCACCCGTGATCGTACCTGTAAATGATGTACTCGTATTAAGACTTCCCGTAGTAAAAACATCCGCTGTGGATGAATTCGTAAGTGTTCCATTCCCTGTTAATTCACCGGAGGACGATGTAAACGTATTCACATCCAGTGTACCTGAAGTGAGGTTTAATGTCCCGTTTATAGTTGTATTAAGATTTAATTTAGTTGTGCCTGACAGGATGGTGACATTGTTGAAAGTAGTAAAGATGGATGCAGGAAGTGTATTAACTGCATTCATGATTACAGTACCAGTTCCTGGTGTCCAGGTATTGCCCGCAACCGTGTTTACCGATATTGAACCATCAACGCGAAGGGTTCCTCCGGCTGTCATCGTGATTACACCTGGTGCCGGTGTCGCTCCTGCATTTCCAAGAGTCAAACTACCTGTGATAAATGATGACCCGTTTGAAAAAGTAATTGTTCCTATATTGGCTGCACTTCCATATCCTCCAAATGTAGTATTGCCTGTAACTGTTACTGAAAATGCACCCGTAAAATCAAGCACACCGGCACCACTGTTAGCTGGACTACCAACTTGCAAACTTCCACAAGCTGCATTTGCAGTGACATGAACTGTAAAACCCCGTTCTATTATGACATTATCACCTGCTATGGGTGCAGAAGCACCTGCTGTACCACCGGAAGTTGCAGACCATGTTGAAGTAGCATTCCAGTTACCATTCGCCACCGCAAATCTGACAGTTCCCAGGGCAACCTGGCTACCCACACTATAAAATGTTGAAGGTGAGTTTTGGTTATTAAATTCTGTAAGAACCCAGCCTACTGATCTGCTTGTATTCGCAACATGCACTTCATCAATGGTTCCGTCAAAATCCATGCTTGTATTTGCATTGCCATGTTTGCCGATGAATGTATTTGTTCCCGCACCTGTATAATAAATTGATTCCGTAAAAGCGTTCGATGCTTCCAGCACTCCGTCAATATACATTTTCTGCGTATTGGCCGCATCATCGAAAGTGTAAACAACGTAATGCCAACCAGTCCCTGCATATGCATTTCCTGTTGCGGTTGTGTTCCAGGTAGTGGATGATTGGAAAACACCAGTAGTTTTGGTTGTACTATTCTCATCATAACGCATTAGGGCATGGTCACCGAGGCTGAGAATTTCTGCACCATTGGGATCGGCTGTAGTTAAAGTAGCCCATGCACTTAACGTTAAATTGGCAGATGAACCCATCAGCCCCGTGATTGTAATGTAGTCAATCCCGTTAGATCGCACAAAACTTCTTCCTCGTGAAATTTTTCCGGCTGCATCGATTGAGCCAGTGTTTGTACCGTCAAAGTTATTCGATGTCGCGTCTAGAAAAGCATTATTAAGGTGATACACTCCTTTGAAGGCTGTATTCCAGGTCCCAATGACATTTTGTTGAGAAGCCGCACCTGCATTTCCATAATACATGTAAATCACTGTATTGACAGACGATGATAGACTGGGAATATTAACCCATGCTGCAAGTATTCCAGTGCCACTTGTATAAAGTTCAATTTCATGCGGAAGCTTCGTAATTCCATCCGATGAAGTAAACAGGATATCATTTCCGGTTGAAAGTGCACCTGTCTGCAGATTTGCATCGGTTATACTGACCAGAACAGGGATATTTGTGTGAGGCCCCGCTCCTACTTTGGTAAAATCAACAGTGATTGCTTTGCGATACGCCCAACTTGGATTGTACCAGGATTGGCCCTGCATACGTGATGGTAAAATCAGCATAAACAGGCAATAGGCAAATAGAATAACTGATCCTTTACTGATCATACGCCATTTATTCATGATATTGACATCATGTGCCCATGCTGCAGTAGTAGTAATCATTCGTTTCATTCTCGGGTAAGAATTTTGGTTTTTGGTTTTCTTCCATGCCCTGGAGTTTGGCACCAGGCATTCACCTAATCATTTGTCACATAGCCCTATATATTCTTATTACTTACCCGAAACAACCCATTAAAGGACTTTTTTATGGATTCTGAGTATTGAGAGGGTGCCGGAATTGATAGATCAAAGTTCGCTGAAGAGGTAAACCCACACTACGACAAGCGTCATAGGAAAGACTGATTAATATCAATTAAGGCAATAAAGCGCAAAAGACAGAAGGGAGGAAAGAAAGGCAGATGGGAGGAAAGGCAGACAGCATTTCATTTTAAATAATGATATTTTGAAATTTCAAAATAATAGAAATACTGAAAATCTAATTCAGTCTTGCTCAACATACATTTGTTTAAAAGTAGAAAGGTGGTTATGTGAATTTTATAATCATTACCTAAAATTCTGCAATACATATATTAATAATTTACTTCAATTTTGAATATCCTAAATAATAATTCCACGATTTGGAATTTTTATTTATCCCATGAACATACCTCAGAATCAGTCTGCGTTGAAACGAGCAAATGCATCAATAGCAGTCACAAGTGTTGCTGGCCTTGAATTACTTGGTTTATCGATCAGTGATGCTTGTACTGCTGATGCATCTTAGTGGTGATTGGGTAGTCGGATTGTTATCGATATATATTAGTTCCTGCACGTTACAGATTACATTAGTTGCCATCATAAGATGAATGGTTAAAAATTGAGCAGGTGAGGCCTCTCCGGCGACGGGGGGGCCGTTTTTATTAAATCATGAATCTTGAATTCTGAAGTTAGAATTTGGAAGTAAAATGAAGGAATTTTGAATTATAAAGTGATATGGAAAATAGGCAATGGATAAAAGACAAAAGACAATGGACAATGGACAAAAGACAATGGAAAATGGAAAATGGAAAATTTAATTTTTTTTAAATAGCTAATTGCCTATAGTTTCATTTGATCACTTATTCAATGCTCTATGCTCTCTGCTCTCTGCTTTTTTCCTTAGCCTTAGCCTTGCCTTAATTACAACATGCATTATAACCCTGGCTGCAGGTGATCTCACATTGATGAACCCATATTGCTTTACCAACCTTGTGCGCTAACCTGGACTTGCAAGTGCCTGCATTTATCTCGCCATTTACACAAGTATGAATTTCACCCACCGGGTGGCAAAGACAGGATATAAGGCTGATCAGGTCACCTATGTTGTCCCTCATCTTAAAATTTTTCAGTGCACTATCTGTCAGCAACTCAAAATATTCATTACCCCTGTATGAGCCTATGCCATATATATTCTCATCAAGTGAATACTTTATCGTACTGTCATTCGCGAGATCCTGAACAGCCAGTGTATCATTGACTAATGATTTAAAACCGCATTTTTCAGGAACCCTTACCTCGTCCAGTACCTGGAGAAGATAAAATGTTGTATCCGGTATATTTAAAAATATAACATACCCTTTACCAGACTTGTGCAACATGGTTTCTTTAATTTCAGCTTTTTCAGGCGTAGTGCCTGTACAAGCTGAGATGAGTACGACACAACACAATAGGATATTCTTCATAATGCAAAGATTAAAAATTACCAGATCGAACGGTGAAGATAGTGAGATAACTTTTATAAAAAGGAAAGGGCAACACTATGTGTTGCCCCTCCTCTTTGCTCACCTTAAATTAATATTAGTCACGTGGTAATATCACAATGACTTTTGTCAGCATTTCTTTGTTCGATTTTATTTCTATCAGGTAACTTCCACCTGCCAGCTTCTCAACATCAATTTTATTTGTATTGAGTCCTTTCCGTACATCGATCTTATCGCTCAGCATGACCTGGCCAAGGAAATTCCTGAAGCTATACACTACATCATCATCTACAGATGATTCAAAGCTCAGGTTGATCGTTCCGGTAGCAGGATTAGGCCAAAGATTGAGATCTCTCATGTACACACCCTGGTCCTGGTTAAAGACACTTGTCGTAGTTGCATGTATTTCCGGATTGTTATCCTGAATCGTGGAAACCTGATTGATAGTAACCGGGATCTCTCCTGGTTCCAGGCAATTCAGAATATACATGCACATCGTCACACAACCAAACGTATCGGTAACGTTGAGAATGATCTTCACATCTTCCCAACCCATATAAATCGTGATCTCCGGTGTCCCTTGTCCGCCCTGGATAAAACATTTACCACCAACCACTTCCCATTCATACGTATATGGTCCAAATCCTCCGGTGACAACTGATGTAATGATGACCCCGTGAGAATTGCATTCCACCACTTCCGGAACTATGATATCACACGTCAGGTAAGAATCCGAAATCCAGATAATATTCTGAACCAGCACCGTTACATTTCCACATGCATCAGTTATCGTCCATGTCCGGGTTACATTGAAATAGCCCAAACCATCACCCGGAATAATAGATTCCGTAAACACAATGGTCACAGGTTGTGCAAAATCTTCTACATCGATTACCGGCACAGCAGGAAGCGGCGCGCATACGATCATGGTATCCGCCGGAATTGTAATGATGACCGGTGGAACATCATCCGTAATATCCACTATGATAGTTACAGAAGTAGAATTGCCACAAGCATCCGTTGCAACCCAGGTATAAACTCTATGCTGTATGAATCCGGTTGCAAGACAATCATCAAACGTAGTGATCACCACGGTAAAGACAGGTACGATATCCTGGCAGTCATCAAACACTGAAATGCTATTGCCATTCAGTTCATTCAGTTTTTTGATCAGGTCCGCCTGTGATAACAATACTATATTTTTATCTGTACCTATGAATTTGTATAGGATCGAGAACGAAGGGATCTGGATCACAGGTGCCGTCGTATCACCTACTACGATCAGCTGTGTGACGGAAGTTGTATCCCCACATTTGCTTACAGCTGACCATGTACGCTGAATTACCATTCCGCGGCACTCTGCTTCAAGCGTATCCTGTGACATCTGCACGTCTACAAATACTCCGGCACATTCATCAAAAGCTGTAACAACAGGCATGGACAGATCATCACAGATCTCATCTTCCACGCCATCGATTACGGGACCTGCACTACCTACATTGATAGTTTGAAATCCGACAGTTGAATTACCACATGGATCTGTTGCAGTGATCTCGCGCTCGATAGAATATTTAGATACACAATCACCCTTGAAATACCTGTCACTTGTAGTGATAGTCACTGATCCGCAGTTGTCTAAAGCAACATACCCTGGCAAGCTATCATTGCAACCCAGGTTGACAACAGGTACAAGGTTCATAAATATCGGGCTCGATTGGTCTTCCACACTGGCGATCACGGAAAGCGTGCTCAGGTTACCACAGACATCTGTTGCTGTCCACATCAATTGCATAAGTGCAACATTTCCACCACCTGAACAATCCCCGGTTTCCATCGTAGTTTCATTAAATGTTACATTCACTTTACCTATGCATGAATTATGGGAGATGACATCTTCCGGTCCAAAAGGTGACAGCTGCAGATCATGAGCCGCACAATTCAACGTGATGACTTCACCAAGATCAAGATTCAGAAGTAAAGGATTTACAAATTCGAGGTTTGGACTTACCAGGTCATTCGGAATGAGGATAGTTGTATCCCTCATTATATTACCACAATCATCATAAGCCTCATAAGTTCTTCGTATTGCCATGCCGGGACCACATGGATTTGGAATTTTAGATTCCCAAAAGCGAACATGAGCTTCGCTGCAATTATCAAAAGCCTCAACATCCTTCAATGAAGGGTCATTGATACAAGCTATTTCCGGAACTCCGATCAATACAGGTGCTACATCATCCGTTAGGCGGACAGTTATCGTCAGAGAGACTTCATTACCGCACAGATCAACAGCTGCCCAATGCAGGATCTGCTGTTCGATATAACCTGAAAAATCACAATGAGCTGCTTCAGTGACAGTCCTGTCAAACGTTAAGTTTACCAGGTTGCCGCATGAAGACGTAGCTACTATCGAAGCACTTCCAAGTAAATTGAAATAACCCGGGATACCACCTTCACTGCATGAAAACTCAATGACAGATCCATCGACCATTCCTGACATCTCAGGTTGCAATAATTGTAGTGTAGTTTCCTGATTATTGTTTAGCGTTATTCGTTGAGTTACAGTTGTACTATTACCACACCGGTCTTTCGCTGTCCATGTCCTGAGAACTACTTGCCCGTCAAGGCAACCTGCAGAAGGAGTGCTTTCCTCTACTACAAGTATGCATGCACAAAGACATTCATCAGTTGCAGATATTAGTAAAGGAAGTGCAGGCATCGCATCACAGTTGACAGTAATGTCGGCTGGCACACCAACGATCACCGGTGGAATTGTATCTATCAATGCAAGGAATACAAAAGCACTGCTGCTGTTACCGCATACATCCGTTGCTGTCCAGGTAAGGGTATAGAAATTAATATATCCATCATCCACACAAGTGCCTGAATCAATTAATTCCTGTTCAAAAGTTACTGTTACATTTCCTCCACAATTATCATTGGCAGTAATGCTGCTTTCATCAAAGACAGGCATATCCCAGTTTGGATCCTGTCCAAAACACTGAACATCAAGCGTACCTCCGTTTAACAATCCTGCTGGCAGGATGATGACAGGTGGTAAATCGTCAGCTACCGTTATGATTTGAACACACGTCTGTGATTGTGCACACGCATCAGTAGCCAGATATGTCCTTGTCACCGTAAACCGGTTTGCACATGTTTGATTTGAAATGATTTCACTCAAAAGAGCAACCGTCGTGGTTCCTCCACAAGCTGCTGAAGTAACCTGGAGATTTAGATTCACTGCAGGGACAAGAGAAGCGCACTGTACGGTGATATTCACAGGGCATACAACCGTGATCGGTGAATTATCAAATACAGTGATATTCTGGATGCATGCTGAAGTATTTCCGCATGCATCAGTGGCGAGATAAGTTCTGTTGACCAGAAATTGATTGGCACAAACAAAATTGCTGACCACATCTCCGGCAAAAGTTACAGTTGCTCCACCGACACAATTTTCGGAAGTTACAATTACTGCAGGATTTGGTGCAGGCACCTGGCTGGCACACTGAACAGATATATTCACAGGACATGTAAGTAAAGGAGCTATGTTATCAAACACAGTAATAACCTGGTTGCATTCCTGGAAATTTCCGCATCCGTCAGTAGTTCTATACGTGCGCGTCAGGGTGAAACCATTTACGCATGTTTGATTTGAGATTACTTCACCTATAAATGTAATGGTTGCAAGCCCTCCGCAATTATCAATGGATACGACAGCATCAGGAAGAGTCACGGGCACCTGAGCGGCACACTGAACTGTGACATTTCCGGGACATGTGATCGAAGGTGGAATATTATCAAATACTGTGATCGCCTGTGTACAGGTAGCTGTGCTGCCACATGCATCCGTAGCAACGTAAGTCCTGATGACAACGAACTGGTTAGCACAACTTTGATTTGTAACAACATCACCTGCAAACGTTACTACTATAGTTCCGGGGCAATTGCTGGAAGTCACAACTAATGTAACATCAGGTCCAGGAATAAGACTTGCACAATTTACAGTGATATCACCCGGACACAAAATGGTGAGAATGGTGACGTTGGTAATCGTTATGATCTGATCACATGTGCTGCTGTTACCACAATCATCTGTGATAGACCATGTCCGGACGATCGAAGGACAGCCGGCTGCAGGAATAAAGACATCTGTAAAATCAATATTCGGATCAGGATCACAATTATCAGCTCCTGTTGCAGTACCTGTGCCTGCAGGCGATGTATCAGCACCACATGCCAGGGTTACATTTACAGGGCATTCTATGGATGGAGACGTAGTGTCAACAATATTTATGGTTTGATTACAGGTTCCGACGTTACCGCATCCATCTGTTGCTGTCCATGTCCTTATGATGACGGATTGCTGGAGACAAACAAGTGAACTTATGATGACATCTGCTGAAGTGATTATAGGAGCGCCTGCACAATTATCTATGGCAGTTGCGGTTCCTGTGCTTGCAGGCAATGTGCTTGCAGTGCATTCTAATGTCAGGTTTGCAGGACATGAGATGGTAGGTGCAATATCATCCACGATGGATACGCTTTGAAAACAGATGGAAGTATTACCACAATCATCTGTCGCTGTCCAAACTCTGCTCACAGTAAATTCCTGGAAACAAACACCCTGAGTTGTGATCTCTGTAAATGTAATGTCAACGGAACCATCACAACCATCCGTAGCGGTAGGCATGATGAATACTGGTTCTGTTCCACATTCGATCGGGCTCACCACAGCAAAACAAGTAAATACAGGTGGTGTGCTATCTTCAACATTGATGTTTTGATTACATGTATCTGTATTTCCATCATCATCAGTGGCTGTCCACAATCGTATGATCGTAAAAGCCTGGGCGCATGCTCCTGCCACAGTTACATCACTGAAAGTGATGGATGGTGCGGGATCACATGTATCAGATGCAGTAGCTGTACCTGTATTTGCCGGTAATGTATTTTGTCCACATTCAATCGTCAGGTCGGATGGACATGAGATGGTTGGTGGAGTATCAGGAAGAACAGTTACAATGATATGATTTGACGTATCGCTGCCGCATAGAGTTGTATTTACTACATAAAAATCGCCGCTGACGGTTACAAGAATGGATGCAGTAACTGAACCGTTACTCCAAACTCCATCAACATTTCCAGAAAGTGTAACACTACCGCCGGCACAAAAAGTGATTGCTCCGCTCGCAGTGATCACAGCTGCAACAGGTGGCAAGCCTATGCTGACCACATTATTGTGCAGATCAATCGCACCTGCCTGGGAAAGCGCTCTACCAAATAAAGATGAGGCTTCAAGTAAATGTATAGCTCCGTTGGCAAGAACATTGCCTCTGAAAACAGAACCATCACCCAATGTGAAAGCTCCATTCACCTGCCACCAAACATTGCAAAGAGATGCCCCGTTGATCAGGACTATATTCGCAAGCGTACCGGTGGACAATGCACCGTCGATCTGGAAGATAAATAATGCATCAGCGTCACCCTGGGCATCAAGTATTAAATTTCCATTTATGGTAGTGGCTGCACCTGCGCAGTAAATATCAGGTGTGAGTATCTGTCCGCCTCCCAATGTGACACCGATCACGGTGCCGCAGGTAAGCGCGTCCAAAAAACTATACGCCGACATCACATCAACTGCTGCATCGTCAGCCTCGGTATCAGCTACATGGATTTCTCCAATGACGATACCAGGCGGAAACCCGGTGAAAGATCCTGCATCAGTTCCGATATCCCCGGTTACCACAGTAGCGCCATCATTGCTAAAGGCCCCCACAGCTGTAAATACCGCAAAGCTGGACGCGCTCCCTAAATCAGGTGCTTGCCCGAAGCAGATCTTCGGTATGAAGAGAAGGGTAAAAAGTAAAAATGAAAATGGTGTTTTCATTGTATGTCTAATTTAAGGTTTGAAAAAATATATATACGTAATAAGTGAGTCACGTTGATCATAAGATGACAAAACAATCCGGCAGGATGAGCTGATCCTGCAACAGCATGGCTGTCGGCATCTTATTCCATAAATGAGGGTATAATTAAAATCAGGAAGAAAAATGAAATGAAAGGCGAGGATGCCATTTCCGGATTCCATAAAGATCCGTCTGCAATTATATTCCTGGTAAGGTTGTTGTTAATGTCGCGAAGACCTGTGAGGGTTTAGTCTTCGTATCCGCTTTTGATAACCGTTGATATCATTTTAAATTGTTCGTTCGCACTATATGAATGCGAAGCGTGTGCAGGAATAATAATTCCGTCGCCCAGCCTGAGCTTGTATTCCTTGTCATTGATTGTAATGATCGCAGCGCCATCAATGATCTGGATAAAGTTGTCAAACGGGCTTATCTTCTCAGATAACTCTTCACCTGCATCAAAAGATGAGACTGTGATATTCCCTGTTGATTTCTTTATGATTGTTTTACTTACCACTGCGTTATGTACATATTCTATGATCTGAACTACGATATGCGATTTTGATTTCTCGATTTCTGTTTTTTCCACTTTATCCTTAATTATATCGTTCGCACATTTACAATTTTAAATAGAAAATTGTGAACCACGAAGCTAGATGAACTTATTGGCAGGAGTTTATATAATTATTACTATTAATTGTAAATTTCACAGGTAAGAAAAAAAATAATGATTAAGGGTAAACCCCGTCAGAATAATTTCTGATATTAATAAAATAATTTGATGCTGAAAAAATAAAGTATACTGTTTTTCAGCGTAACGTATAATTAAAAATTAAAAATGAATTGAAAAAAATAAATGGATGATTTCATCATGGATAGGCAGCGCAGGGTTGTTATATTACTCTCTTCGTTGATAACGCCCGAAATAAAAACTCAGATCAGCATGCAATGATCATTCCGGAAAACCTGGAACCGGAGTACTTACATATTCAATTAAATCGACTATAATAAAAGCTGTGGACTTCTCAATCCCGGGATCCGGGTTCATTTCCTTGTTCATTAGATGTTTTTGTGATGTTTTATGAATGATGTTTTTGAAAATAAAAAAGGCGGGTAAATATCCCGCCCTCGTAAATACTTGCATGAATCCTATTTTTTATTGTCTACCGTGAAGTCCCTCAGCGCCTGGCCTAATTCATCCATATCATGGTTGAACTCCCGCTTAAAAGTGTCCCAGTCGCTTTGATTTTTCTCATAGACATCTATTCTCGCTTTAAGCTCCTTGTTTTTAGTTTCAAGTGCCTCAATGCGGCTTGCATACATACCATCTAGTGCCTTTCCTGGTTTTTGCAGTTTCAATCTTAGCTCAACGATCCGGGCATCATTTTTCTCGATCTGAGCCTTAGCATTTTCTTTGAAAACCCGCCATTCTTCTTCACGCGCTGCTTTCGCCGCTTCTTCATTCGCTTTCTTCTGAGCATCGCTTAGCTCTTCTTTGGCATCCTTTACGTCTTCTTTGGCAGCTTCAACTTTTTTCTCAGAAGACTGGCAACTCATAATCATAAATCCACCAGAAAAAGATATGGCAACGACCAGCATTAAAATCATGTTTTTCATCTTGGCTATATTTTAGTTATGTAAAATGGAGAACCACAACGAGGGGTTAATCAGGCTTTCGAAATATTCCCTGAAAATATCATATTCAGAAAACCATCACCAGGTGCAATTCTTTCGATTTCAACGTCTACTTTTTTCAATTCTGCATTTTTCAACACTGAAAGGTGAGGATAACTACTTATCTCCGAAAGAGGTAAATGATAAGGCTCCCTTGAAAACCCTTCACTGATGAGTGAACGCACAAACCTGCCGGCAATGACAGATTTGAATGCTGTTGGATTTGATGGCTTTGTGATTTGCATGTTTATAGGATACGTTTATATTTCAGACTACTTTTCTTCCCGATATAATCCGCAGGAGCAATACGATGACGGCTATCACAAGTAAAATATGGATCAGCCCGCTTGACGTATAACCCCCTACATAACCCAAAAGCCAGAGGATGACTAGCACTACCACAATGACATAAAGTAAATTTCCCATGATGAATTTTTTTTGCGTTTGAAAGAATAGAACCAGGGATTTTTCCAGATCAATGTCTGGCATCCCTGGTACATTAAGATTTAGACTACAAAAGAAGAAGAAGTAATAAAACGATGATGATGATCGCTCCTGCGGAAAGGTACACTCCACCTGTGACTGCCTTCAATTCGCTTTTGATTGCTTTTACTTCTTTGCGTAATTGTTTTTTCTCCGCGTGATTCATTTGCTTCACATCCATGGCCTTTATTTCATAAAGTCTTGTAAGTAGCGCATTAGCTTCTTTATTCTCTATGACTTCAGAATTGGAAGTTGTGATAGCATCCGGATGGGTAGCTGCCTGCAGTGAGATGGGCATAAAGGATAACAACAGGCAGGTTGTCATCATTGGGATAATTAGCTTTTTCATAGCAGAAGACCTGGTTTATTTAATGTTCCAAAAATCTTCTATTTTATTGACGTGCTAATTACACAATTATGGAAAAGAATTACATTATTCCCACTATATATACCTGGAGATGCTGTCCGAACAGGCTTAGCGGGTCAGGCGCTTGCTTTTGAGCTGCTTGAAATAGGTTGGTGTCAATCCAGTGACCTTTTTAAACTGGCTTGATAAATGTGCAACGCTGCTATAATTCAGGAGGTAAGAAATCTCGGTCAGATTAAGCTCATCATAGAGAAGCAGCTCCTTAACCCGTTCTATTTTATGAGCAATGAGATAATGTTCTACCGTAGTACCCGTAACTTCAGAAAAAAGATTAGCCAGATAAGTATAATCGTAATTGAGCTTTTCACTCAGAAAGCTGGAAAAATTAATTTTGGGAAGATCGTCAGAGTAGTGGACCATCTCTACTACGATATTTTTTATTTTTTCAATCAGGATGGCTTTTTTATCATCCATCAGCTCGAGACCTGATCTTAATAAGGCAGATTTTAATTCCTGGAGTTGTTCAGGCGTTGCAGTCTCTTTGATTTCCACTTCTCCCAAATCAACAATAACATGGTTCAGACCAAGATTGCTTAACTCAGCTTTTACGATCATTTTGCAACGGATCGAAACCATGTATTTTATAAATAATTTCAAATTAGTCCGGTCTTATGAGGTAGTATATTTTCAGGTGCTTTGATTCTTGTTGGCATTGGTTTCTAATAAAATTTCAAAACAGGGCTGATTTAGCTGCAAAAATCCCCTTTTTAAATATCGTTTATAAATCTGTTCCTGCGCTTACTTTTTGAAATCTTAAATTCTTACATATGCTGCTTAAAAACATGCTATAGAAATATTGACAAATACACCCGGGCCTTCTGGCTGAGATCAAACACAATGGCATATCATAACCTTGGGAATGGTGTTCAACCAATAGTCTATAGTCGAAAGATAAGCAAAAAGTCTATTCCTGGTTTCTGAAAACCCCGGGAAAGGGAGCCCTGTCAGGATTTCCCGGAAAGCGCTTTATGATAGGCGTGGGTCATAGCATCTTTCAACATAAGTTTAGGCACTTTTTTCAGGTCAACAAAAGTAGCTCCTTTTAAACCCCACTTATTTGGCACCGGAAAAATGACAGCCGGATCATAAATACAGAATACTGACTGATCAATCACAGAAAGCATCAGGCAGGCCCGGTTATGCTCCACATCCAGGGTAGCAAATATTTTCTTATTTACCCTGAAGGATGCTTTTTCAAAATGCGGCAGCTCCACAGCATCCTGTAACGAAAGTGCCATTTGGCGGAAAGTATCTATGCTTATCAAATCAATAAGGATTAGGAAATCAGGTACAAATTACAATTTTCAATTTTCAATTTTTGATTTTTGATTCTAAAGAGAACCAGGTTTCATATTCAACTCCTTCAGAGTTGAAGCTTGTCTATTTCACAATTTCCATGGGTTGTCACCAACGGAAATTGGAATAAAAATAGTTCATGACCCTGAAGGGGTCGAATAGAATCTCCTTCTACAGGGATTATCATTTCATACTAAAATTATTTTTGGAAATCCTGAAGAATGTTAATTGCCAATTAAGTCTCTGTAACTTAGTGATGTAGCCCTGATTACTCACGTTTCACGTCTCACGACTCACGAAGGCATTTCACTTTTCACTAAATAAAAGAAGAATGCCTGTGAAGACATTCTTCTTACTCAAGGTATCAACCTCACTCTTCTAAAAAATCCTCTAATACACACTAAACTACTCCATGCACAATTCATTCTCCACGTTATAGTTGCCTCTGATAACAACTATATTTTTTTTTGCGTCAGGCTTTTTAAGGAGCCTGATGTTCGAATTTATGTCCGTTGACTAACACTGCGGATTCTTTCAAAAATTCCAGGTTTTCCATAGTGATCGCATTCTTCTTAATGCCCAAAGCGGCTAGTTCCTGCTGCACAGCATCCATCATCGGAAGAGGTCCGCACAGATAAAATTTCTGATTATAGTTGGTGATGTTAGCTTTCAGGAAATTTTTATTGATCAGGCCATGATGATATCCATTTGATTTCTCATCAGACAGGATATTGATGAATGCATCGCCCAGCATTTCCCTAAACTCATCCTCCAGAATAATATCCTGTTTAGCTTTATTGGCAAAAATCAGCTTGTTTTTTCCTATCTCACCGCTGGCATGTAGTTGCCTAAGGATTGAAATAAATGGCGTGACCCCTGCTCCGCCCGCAATAAAAATACCTTCACCTTTATACCCGATGGCACCAAATATTTCGTGCAATACCAGCACATCATTTCTTTGCAGGTGCAAAAGTTCGCTGGTTACGCCATTGCGCTCAGGATATGTTTTGATGGTAAATTCAAGGTTGTTATTGATCGGCAGGCTGGTGAATGTGAAAGGTCTTCGCTCTTCCTCCCATCCGTCCTTGCATATTGAAATTTCTGTGGCCTGTCCAGGTGTGAAGTTGTAGTGATCCGGCTTGCCGGTGACAATCTGCACCACATCATGGTTGATCTTGTCAATCGACTTTATTTTGACTGGATTATATTCCATTCCGGCAGGTTTAAAAATAACGATTAAAGTTTAAAATCTTTTGTCCGGATCGTTTATACTATTCTTGAAATTATTTATATAATTCACAGGTGCATCTGGACCCCCCGCCCCCTGAAAGGGGAGTTGCTGATTATATTATAGTAAGAGTCCGTGTACGGTTGCTTAGCCAGGTCATACTAAAGATTCGTCGAAGCAACCTCTATTAGAAAATCATGGGTCATTGAGCGTTAGTCGAAACGACCATTGCAAGTGGATGAGGTTAAGTAGGTCGTAGCATTCAATTTTTTTCTATGTGACTTTCTATGTGAACTATGTGTCTATGTGGTTCATTTTTTTTCACAGACTAATGGGGAATCAATTGAAAACAGGGTTTATTATTTTGACACAATTATCTTTTCAAGATGACTGATTTGTTCATCAGATAACCGAATAAAATAAGAACCATCAGGAAGAGATATACAATTTATAATAGTTTTCACGTTCACGTTTTCAATTCTAATTATTTCTCTGCTTCGAATATCATAGACTGATAATTGAAAAACATGCCCTGGCCATTGCACTGTCAGCATATCATCCACCGGATTTGGAAAAATGGAAATTGAATCCTCATCCTCAACATCATCCACCGCTGTAGCCGCAGTACAGAACTGATGAAAAAATTCACCTATGATCACACTGGCATTAATATCCTGGTTCGTATTTCCCAACGCAGGGATATGAACGGCACCCGGCCAGGTATGCCCACCATTGATGACCTTATACAAAGTCACTTCTGTTCCATTGATCCCATTACCATAATAATATTTCTCCACAGTCGATGCATCAATGGTGTTAATGTCTGGCAGATGGGTTACAGTCGGCGTGGGATCAGCCTGATCTTCATTCACCCACCATTGTATCGTCTCTTCAACCGGCAATACACCAAATGATCCATTGTAATTGACCACCCCATCAGCAGTACCATGAAAATGCATCACGGGGAGTCCATTTTCAACCGAACAGGTATTCTCCAGAGCCTGCAGCATATTACCAGTCACTACTGCAATTGCAGTAAGCGGTTTTGGCAATTCACAGGCAAAGAGATAACTCATGAATCCTCCCTGCGACATGCCCATAGAAAACAAACAATGGTTGCACGAATAATCCGCCCTCAACGTTTCCACGAGATGAGAGATAAAGTTGATATCCCGGTCATCAAACAAGGACCAGTTGCTATTGATAGCATTCGGGTATACCACAATCATTTGTTGGTCGTCTGCTATTGCATCAAACTGGGTATATAATTGTTGTTCATAAGCATTCGAATTCAGGCCATGAAGATTTAGTACAAGTGGGTATTTATTGGCAGGATTATAACCGGCTGGAAGGTGGAGGATAAATGTTCTGTAGACGCCCTGGTCATAGATAGAATCGATCTGAGCGTGTGTAGGAGATAGGATTGAGATTTGTAACATGAGAGTTAACCCGGGTATCCAACTATTTCTTTTCATGCTTCAATGATTTTCAGGAATATAATTCAAGTTATAAAATCCCTTTATAATTCAACAGAACGTCGTAAACGTTTACGACGTGCATATATTTAGCTTAATTCTAAATCCAGGTTTTGACATTATCATCAACTCCCAATCTCCTGTCTCAATAAGGTTCAAAGCGATTTCGAAGTGCTAATATTTAACTAAATATAAATGCTATTGTTATTGATAAATACCATAAGCTATGATTTCTTCCAATAACTAAACCTGGCTTCTTCCTCCAATAGCCGTTAACTTGTTTTTCACTGAATAATTAACTTTCTTACAATGTATTTTCCCGCAGTGCCAACTGTAACAAAATAAACCCCAACCGGAAATTCCTTACGGTCAATTTCGACAGAGCCATTGACATGTGTTTGTTCATACACATTTTCACCCATTGCATTGGCTATCAGAATATCATAATATCCCTCTTCCAGATCTATTGTAAAATATTGGCACGCAGGATTTGGATAAATCTTAAGTCCAACCATATCATTCATATCGGTCACCGCACTCACATCACAAATCACTTCATTTAATTTCTGCCAGATCGTATCATTAAACGCCACCCCCACTTCACCTGCACCGGGTGCATCACCCATCCTTATATACACAAGATTCTGACCAGGAACTACATTGATGATCTGTCCATTTTTACCAAGAGCGGCGATCATGTCGTCAGGAGCATGTGGATTTAAAGGTCCCGGTAAAACCAATTGTAACGTAGGCAAACGGAAAGATGCCTTTCCATTCAACCACCATAAGTAACCATAAGATAAATTGAGCGATTGAGATGTATTTACCATCTGGTTAAAATAAGATGTATCCGTCATGACCTGGTTTCCATTCCAATTACCATGATTGAGTATAAGCAATCCAAACCTTGCCATGCTCCTGGCTTTACTAAAAAATACATTGTTATAGCCTGAAGGAAAAAATGCCCCGGTTATTCCGGTAGGTATTTTCAGCTTTTGATTGATGTAATTATTTAAAGTAACACCGGTTGCATTCTGAATCACTTCATCCAGCAATGTATAGGGTGCGTTGTGATAGGCCCATCGTGACCCTGCATCTGCCAGGCAAATTAAACATGTATCCAGCGTACAATAATTATCCGGCACACCATCATGAAGACCACTTGTCATTGTCAGTTGATGCCTGATGGTAATCTTATCTTCCTGTTCAGTGATGCAATCCGTCCAGCCCTGGCCCAGGTATTGAGAAGTCAGGTCGTTGATTGACAGATGACCCTCCTGTTGCGCGATCCCCACCATAAAAGATGTCAGTGTCTTTCCGGCTGATGCCCAATACCATACACTATCCTGGGTGAAGGAACCGAAATATTTCTCAATCACTATTTTCCCATCTTTCAGCAGGATAAATGCTTTGGTATGATTGCTTTCCAGGTAATCGAGCAAGGGTCCGACCTGATCTGTACACCAGCCTAAAGAAGAAGGCGAGATGGTATCCCAGGTGTTTCCTGTTATAGGAGGAAAATATAGGGATTGGGATTTAAGATGAAGGAATGGAATGAAAAATATCAGGATCAACAGATGTTTGTTCATCTTGTTTTTACTGATAGACAACTGGATTGTATAAAGGTTTAACTGAAATCTCAAATCAAAGATTTGGGAACACCAGAACGTCGGTCAACCGACACTCAACATTCAATTTATTATTTACTTAATTAAAAAAAAGTAAGCTGAGCGTCGGTTGACCGACTTGGTTGCTGAGCTGCACAAGGTTGTTTGTGTGGTGTCGAAGCATGGTGTCTGCAAAGCTGCGCTTTGCGTGCAGGTAATTCATTGATTAACCAACGGCTTAATCTTGCTACCAATCAACTCAATCGCCTGCATCCATTTTTCATGCGGCACTTCAGCCGTATCCATCTGAAATGTAAGTCTGCTGATACCCCCCAGTGCTTCTGCATGCCGGAGTATTTTTTCTGCCACTTCTTCAGGACCACCCACAAGCAATGCACCCAGTGGGCCTATCTGTGCTTCGAACCTGCTTTTTGTCATCGGCGCCCAACCTCTCTCCCTACCCACTTTATTCATCGCTTCTGCATAACCCGGATAAAAATCATCAATTGCTTCCTTCGTAGTATTTGCAACATAACCCAATGAATGCAAACCTACTTTCAATTGCTCGGGAGGATAACCCGCCAGCTTTCCTGCCTCCCGGTAAAGATCAATCAACGGTCGAAACTGATGCGTCTCTCCACCAATCACAGCAACCATCAACGGCAATCCAAGAGAACCTGCTCGAATAAATGATTCCGGAGTTCCACCGACCCCAACCCAAATGGGTAACTTCTCCTGCAATGGCCGCGGATACACAGGTTGATGACGAAGTGCAGGCCGGAATTTACCAGACCAGGTGACAAACTCATTATTGTTGATTCTAAGCAGAAGATCAAGCTTTTCTGCAAACAACTCATCATAATCATCCAGGTCCAATCCAAACAATGGAAACGCTTCGATGAACGAACCACGACCTGCCACCATCTCAGCACGTCCTCCTGAAATCAAATCAAGTGTTGCAAAATTTTGAAACACGCGCACAGGATCAGCAGCGCTCAAAACAGTGACTGCACTTGTAAGGCGGATACGTTTAGTACGTGCGGCCGCTGCAGCGAGAATAAGCGTAGGTGCAGAATCAAGAAACCCTTTGCGGTGATGCTCGCCGATTCCAAATACATCCAGCCCGGATTTGTCCGCATGTTCCATCCTGTCCAGCAATTGAGACATTGCATCTGCATCGCTGATTGCCCTGGTTGTATTTCCGCTGAACATGGCAGCAAAACTATCTATACCGATTTCCATTTTCGATTTTTGATTTTCAATTTTCGATTTTTTTATATCTCATGGCTAGGCGTCGGTTGACCGACATCTTAGTGTCTGCAAAGGTGCGCTTTGCATGATGTATTCTATGCGGTGACTATAAATTATTATTCTAAACATAAACACATTTAGTCTCTCAAACTATTAACTATTACCTATTTTATTCAAGCTCAAGACTATTGAGAAAATAATTCGCTTTTCTATCCCGTGAATTCAACGGTTTGAGTTTCCATCGTTTTTCAATCAGGGAAAGGATGCTCAGGGTTTCATACTGTGCATGATCAATAAATCCCTTTTTTGCAAAAGGAGAAATTATAATACCAGGCACACGTGTTCCCGGACCCCATTTGCGGTCAATTACCGGAGGAGCTACATGATCCCAAAATCCACCATTCTCATCATAGGTGATGATGATGACACAATCATCCCAGTCAGGCCCGTTGCGAATGGCATTGATGAGTTCTATTACATGTTTTTCTCCTGTTACAACATCAGTATAACCCGGATGCTCATTTTCGAATCCAATAGGTTTCACAAATGAAACAGCAGGTAACGTTCCTGCTTTTGCTGCGTCGATAAAATCCAGTTCGTCTTTCAGGTGCTCTGCCCTACCCGGTGTATTTTCTGTGTAATGATTAAAATACACGAAAGGTTGATGATGAAATTGAAATGACCGGTCAGGGGTACCAGCTATTGCATTGTTCCATCCGCCTGAATACCATGCCCAGCTTACCTTTTTTTTACTCAGCCTGTCACCTATCGTCGGCATCTTCTGCGATGGGATCAGATCTTTTGGCCTCCGAATGTTATCAGCAGGATGCGGCATGTTCACACTGTAAGAAGTATTGATGACATATCCATCAGGTGAAGCAAATCCATCCTGGATTACCTGACCATTTGCATCAAGTACAGCTACATCATTCGCCGGCGCATTTGGAAAGACAGGAGATCTTGCAGCGATGAGCCAAAAATGATTAAGAAAGGAACCACCAAATACACTGTGGAACATATTATCACAAAGCGTATAATTCTTTGCTTCCGCAGCAAGCGGGAGAAGATCTGTATGATAGAATCCCATCGTCAGTCCCTTTGAATCACTGATGTCTGCAAACTTATCCATCCTGCCGCCATTAATCTGCATTTGTTCCTGGTAATATCGATGGACAAGGTCAGGTATCTTCATATCTGCAGGTACATACTGATCAATATTAAAATAATGATTTGGCAGATCTAAGGGAAATGCTTTACTTCCTGGAATAGCCGGAAGATATGTAAAAGGCATACCTGCAGAATCAAGTTGAATTACATTTGTAGCATTCATCAAACCATTAGCACCGGGGAATTCTCCATACAGATTATCAAAGCTGTGATTCTCCAGGTAGATCACGATGATGTGATTTATTTTATTTAGCCCTTCAGGAACAGGTTTGTCTTCGTTTTTGAAGCTAAGGAACAGAGCAGAAGCTAGGATTGCAATTGCAGCTGAGATGCGAAAATATTTTTTCATGACTAAAGATGCTCTATGTGTAATATTTGAGTCATGACAAATATAGGGTTTAAGGAAGGCAAGAAGTGTCGTTTTAGAAATGCAGTCAAAAATGAGCCCCAGACAGTGTGGCACACTTAGGTGTGCCACACCTAAGTGTGCCACACTGTCCTAACCGGTTGATTGTCAGGGTCGCCAATAGGTTATCTACATTCAGATGTGGAAAACGTTTCCGGTCTGATTTTAAGTTAATAAACAACTTTGAAATTCCCTGGTGGATTAAAAAGCCTCACCCTTGATTAACACAGCAGATTTTATAGATTGTTCTTTTAAATGTAAAAACTTCTTCCTTTCAGGATCATGCATAAAAGACTGAAGGCTATCTTCGGATTCAAACCGGATGAGATGAATTTCATAAGGCTTATCGATATTCACTTCGACAAACGAATTTTCTTCAGGCCGGATGCGCAGAAGAAGCTGTCCTTGATATTTAGCAATGATGGGAATGGCTATGTCCTCAAATTGATGAAACACCGATTCTTCATTCGCATTGACATATATCAATTGCGTTATGTAAATCATACTTACGGATTTTCATTAGCTACTTTTCTTACACCCTTCTTAATCTCTCAATTAACCCTATTCCAGGTGCTCGACTTTCATGACATCAATTAATTCTCAATCTTCTTTCTATCTACCATCTCCGTGAAACTCCTGGCCGCATTAGCAAAATCAGAAGGTATAAGTATCATCGTAGTAGTATTGTTGTCAATACCGATTTCAGACAACATCTGCATTCTTCTCAATTCAAGTGCTATCGGGCTGCCCTCCATTACTTTAGCACCTTGTGTTAATTTGATGGATGCTTCCAGTTCTGCTTCTGCTTTTACAATTCGCGCCCTCTTCTCTCTGATGGCTTCTGCTTCACGAGCCATGGCCCTCTGCATGGCTTCAGGGATCTCTACATCTTTCATTTCAACCATTTCAATCTTGATTCCCCAAGGTTCCGTTGCGCTATCGACGATTTTCTGAAGCGTGCCATTGATTTGTTCTCTTTCTCTTAACACTTCGTCGAGTGAATGTTGTCCTATGATATTCCGAAGCGCAGTGACTGAAAACTGGTAAACCGCTTTATTGTAATCTGCTACTTTTATGATTGCATCTGCAGGGTTTGTGATTTTAAACCACAGGACAGCATTGACCTTTATCGTTACGCTGTCTTTTGTGATTGTTTCCTGTTGCTCCAGCGTAACGGTGTTTGTCCTGATATCCACCCGTTGTTGTCTTTCGATAAAAGGTATGAGCCAGTATATACCGGGGCCTTTAACGGTTTGGAATCGTCCCAGCCTGAATACTATCGCACGTTGATACTCCTGTGCTATGCGGATTCCGGAAAGTAGTATACAAACTAAAATTCCGGTAATGTACAATGCTGTCATTTTTTTAAAATTTTTAGATGATTGATAATAATTATTTCCCTAATGATATTTCAATGAGCATTTCTGCAAATCATACAAGCTTCAAAATTTAATAAATACAATGTGAAAAATTTCATTGCATTTCACATATTAAAGTTACAACACTGTATACCAGATTAAATTCAAATAAATACAATAATTTAAGTGTGTCAATAATCAGTTTATTATTTTAATTTAAAGGAGGATTGCAATCAATTAAGTAATTATAAAAATAAAAACCAGTCAATAAAATTTCTTTTATCCTGTAAGGCAATACAATATTTTGAAGAAGGGAACTCTTTTTTTGGGAGAATACCGAATCACAAAAGAAAAAAGGCTTACCACATAGACACATAGTCCACATAGAAGGCACATAGAAAAAAATTAATACCTTATCTAATATTTGTTTTTCCGCCTGGTTGAGCTGTCGCACAAGGATGCACGAAAGAAGGTCGAAGCATCCGCATTTTTATTGTAACTATTTTTTAAAGCTTATAACCTATAGTTACTCCGGCGCCAGGAAATACATCTCCCTGAAATCTAAGCTTACCTATTTCATTGAAAGAATTAACCGGTCTTGAAAAGGCAAAATAAGGACCTGCTGATAATCTGAAATACCATCTTGAACCTATGTTCCCTGTGTAATTGAGATTAGGATAAATGATCATGTCCACCCAATTGCGATCTCTGACTTTAGCAATAAACGGGTTGTCAGTAAAACCGGTCATTTCAGCTCCTATTCCCCATGACTTATAGGTATAAGTTAATCCTGCATTGATAATCAATGTAGGTTCATCCCAACCGGGCATCAACATTCCGACACCAAAAGAAGGAGAAAGACTCTGGTACATACCATCCAAAGGAATAGAGAACCTTGTGTTGATCGTCAATCCTAAAAAATTTGCTCCTCCTGACTGGGCTTCGATCCCAACCTGCGCGGTTAACGACTGAGAGAATAAACAGGACAGCAGCAGAAGACCCAGAAGATTTTTCATTTTCAAATTATTTAAGAATGTTAAATAATAATCCTTCTAAATTACTTTGAAAATCTGGTATTATAGGTAATAGCTAAATCCGGTCTTGCGTCAATTTTGATTGTTCGGCGGCAGGTAGCACCTACGTCGAACAAACGGCCTACGTTATTACTGCCGCGGATATACTTTTTTCTCCCTTTTCATATTGAGGGTTGCATATTCTACTATCAATTCTTTTTCCATAAGATCTATGGATACTAAACAATCCCACCAAAAATTACATGCTGTGGGTGGAGGTTTAAATAGTTCAATTTTCATGGTGTTCAAATCGAATAATCCTATTTTAAAGTCGTCTTTCCAATCCACAAAAAGTAAAACATTGTATTGCTTATCAATATCCAAAAACCTGCCAAAAAATAAATGCTTTCCATTGTGCTTCCGGTATACGCGAACGGTCGTATCCGAGTAATCAGAATACTCTGAATACATCATAAAATAATCCTCAAAATCCTGTTGAAGCCAGCCAAAAAGACTCTTAGGAGCCTTGATATTCTTTGACATAATCGCTGTATCGATAGTCGGGCCGGTTAAGCGCAAAAACCTGGAATTATCCGTGGTTGAATAAATCAGCTTATAGTTATTTTTAAGAATAACGGTATTGTAAGGAACAGATCCGGTAGTATCCAGATCAACCCTGTGCTGTTGGGCAGCACATAATCCCAGGATATGAAAAATAAAAATCGTCAGGCTTATTCGCATAGTAGATTATCGACTTTTGAAAAATCATTTCATTCAAAGCTCTCGACTTAAAACCCTAAGACCAAACGGGCTGCCCTGACTTATTCCCGTTACATTTTTAATTTATTTAACCGGTTCATTCAACCCCGTCTTCCTCGCCACCCAATCCGCAAGATCATTCGAAACTTTTCCTTCAGACTTTATCGAATGTAGAACCCACTGATCCTTTGAAGGATTTGTAAAATTAAATACAAGCACCACAGTATTTGTGCCTGCTTCATTTTTGAAATAAGCCTTTATGCTGGTTTGATGATCCGCACCCTGTGTAGCTTTATCATATTTCTGAATGGAGTTGGCTATGATCAGCTCTTCAGTTCCATGCTCAAAACCATGATTAAGAATATATTGCTTGATCGTCTGCTGGGCTTTTGCCTCATCCAGTGGTTCTTTAGGCTCACTTTTGCATGAGAACATAATTGTGACACCTGCCATTAAACAAATTACAAGAAGGATCAATTTAGAATTTCGCATATGCTTTATTTTTTAAGAAGCTTATAGTTTTTATAATTAAAATCCAAACCAAACCGCTGAACCATAAGATCCTTGGCTTTTTCCTTCAGTGACTTCCGGTTGTGAGAAATATCAAAATCAAACTTCCAGTTTTTGGAAGCAATTCTTTTTTTCATGACTTCAGGATGCTCTGCCAGGAACGGTTTCAACTCATCGACATGGGTTTCGTAATCAAATTTATCAGCTTTTTTCACATGCTGGTCTACCCAGGCATTATCATGCCAGTATTTATGGAAATTTTCCTCCTTCCGTTGCATGGCAGCAGGTTCTCTCACCCAACCATAATGATACATTTCAGCATCCAGCGGTATTACATTTAATTTTTCATTGTCTCCTTTTCTGAATCCCTGGGCATCTTTGTATGAATAAATCGAGGGATCATTGCGGATGATCCTGATCTCATGCTTATACCACCTGGAAGAGGAACCTGTGAAATCATAGGAACCATAAAAATGTAAATACCGGAATAAAAAACCATCTACGCGCAAATCATCTTTGTATAGCAACATCTGGGTACGTACATCATCAAGGTATTTTTCAGGAAGCACTTCATCGCCTTGTATATAAAATGCCCAATCCGAATCTGGTGATATCTCTGCTTTAGCTTTATTTGTTTCCATCGCCAATACCGCACCTCCTTCTCTTAAACTTTCATCCCACTCCGTCTCCACGATCCTGATCTTAGGACTACCCATTTGTTTAATTAAGTCAATCGTATCGTCTCTTGATTTTCCAACGGCAACTACCATTTCATCACACACCGGCAAAATGGAAAGGATAGCCTCGACTACAGGATAATCATAGATCAGGGCATCTTTAATAAATGTAAAACCGGAAACTTTCATTTGACGTCGAAAGATAAGACACAGAGGTCATTTTACCCCTTTTACTTCCGTGAGGTAAGCGACAATACGTTTTGCAGTTGAATCCGGTATCGGTGCACCAAAACTTTTCACCATTTTATCTACGATGGTTTCCCATTTCTTTTGCGGAAAATCCGGCTGCATCTGGATGTATCTTAACGAATGACATGTGATACAATTTGATTCAAAAGCTTCATATCCTGCTGCATGAGGCATGATGGTTTTATACCCTGTAATACTTATAGATTCAGCTTCATTTTCATTTTCAAATTCGGACTTTTCACGACATGCATTAAAGCTCGTTGCGAGAATCAAAAGTCCTAAGGCAATTTTAATATTCTTCTTCAATTATTTTTGTTTGAGCATAAATTTATTCATTTCGTACGAAGTAAAAGGAGGAACATAAACGGAGAACATAGAAATTTTAAACAGTGATCTCCGTGGGTTTTCCTCAGTGAACTCTGTGCGAATCTGTAATTAATTTCACACCGAGTGCGCGGAGTAAAAATACACGGAGCACACAGAAATCTTCAGTCCACCATTAACTCCAATGACTCAATCTCATTCCGCATATATCCGCTCCGATTCCAATGATGCTCAGGTTGCGTTTCACCGATGGCATTTGTTGCTTTCACCTTAAATGTATGGGTTCCTTTCGACGGCGTCCATGAAAATCGCCATCTCCGCCAGGCATACTTTCCTAATGCAGGTTGAAGCTTTGCAAACTCCCAGGTCTTGCCATCATCTTTCGATATTTCAACTTTTGTAATCTCATCTCCAGCATCAAATGCCAATCCTTCAATTTCTGTATTTACGCCTTGCTTCAAAACAGTACCCGGTTCAGGTGAAACAAATATGGAACGGATATCAATCTTACTGACAGGTTCAAGATCTTTTGTCAATGAATCCGGTTTTTCATTTGCATCTCTTGAGCCTTTTGGAATGAGGTATGCCTTCTTCATCCAATACCCATTGAACGTATCCTGGTGGATCGTAATCTCGCTCAACATGCCTACCCAATAGGTTGCGTACCATCCGGGCACAACAAGCTTGAGCGGATATCCATTGAGCATCGGAAGCGGTTCATTATTCATTGCATAAGCGATCATCACTTCTCCATCCAGTGCATGATCAATCTTAAGTGATTTTTCAAAATCAGCCACTGTTTTGAATGAAGGATTATCCAGACCGTTAAATGAAACTTCATACGCACCAGGTTGAACTCCTGCCATTTCAAGGACATCTTTCAGTTTTACACCTGTCCACTTTGCATTTCCCATGGCACCGTTTTTCCATTGTCCTCCGGGAACGCGGGGATCACAAAAGCTTCTTGCATTTCCTGCACAAACAGCCAATGCGACAATGGAATCTTTTTTGAATTTCGTTTTCAGATCATTCAACGAAAGTGCAAGTTCTTTATTCACCTGTCCTTTGATCCTTAACCTGAATGTATCCTCATCAACAGCCGCAGGCAAAACAGGATTATGCCAACGGACAAAGAAAACATCATTCGGTGTGTAGTCCAGCTTAAAATAACTGAGAGGGGTTTCAAGATTTGGTGGACGATCAGTGAGAAGGATCATCTCTTTTTTGCCCGGGGCTGTGACAAGGATGTCCTGCTTATTGCCTTCACTATACTTATCCGGAGCGTTACAACCGGCAATCAACATGAATATTGAAATGATGAAGGGATTATAATAACTATGAATACACTGTGGCTTTCCAAAGGCTAAGTTGTTCCTCATCATCTGCTAAAGATACCTTCAAATTTTATTCAAAAAAAATTTAAATCGTAAGCTGCAAAGCGTAGAATGTATGTCGGACTAAAATTGTTCGGCGTAGGTTGCACCTACGTCGTGGCGTTTGCAAAACTCGGTTTTGCTGCTTTTTTACTTTTTTTACTGGACTATGATTTCGCAATTGAAAATCTGAAATTTGCAAACACTCCGACGTAGGCACAGCCTACGCCGAACAAGTGAATATTTTTAAATGCCAGCTCTGCTTGCATTTAAAAATAAAATCCATTAAGCGTAGGATGCTCCTACGCTTTCGTGTCAGCAAAACTCCGTTTTGCGTAATGAAATTTTCTATCCTAATTAAACCTCGCGGTCCCTTCAATATGCCTGTACGGCTTCATAAAAAAATCACCTGTCACCCGGTTAAATTGCTCGTGATATACAACAGGGGTCGAATGCCCCGAGTTGGGCAATATCCAGAGGTAAGATTTAGGAATGGATTGCGCGATCAGCATGGTATGTTGTGGTAAAATAACATCGTGGTCTCCGCCAATCACAAGCGTGGGACATTTTACTTTCGCCAGGTCACTGGTACGTATATGCGGCTCAAAGACTAAAAGCTTTAATAGTTTTAGCAGGTGCTTATTTTCAACAGTAGATGGCTGCTTCATTACAGACAGACACATTTCAGCTGTGGTGGCGACAACCCATGGATTAACTGCAGTAGTATCCGGCCATAAATTCGCTCCCGTAATGGCCAGCTTCTTTACTTTATCAGGATGCCGCATCGACAGCAATAACCCTTCGATGCCACCATCACTCCATCCGATAACATAACAGGAATCAAGACTTAAATACTCAAGCAACGCATTGAGATCATCAGCCAGCATTTCATAGCTCAAAGAATCACCAGGTTCAATGGACTTTCCATGATCACGGCTGTCTGCGACGATGACATGATAATGCTGAGAAAAATAAGGGATCTGGTAAGCCATACTTGAAATATTACCACCGTTTCCATGGATCAATAACAATGGTTCACCTTTTCCATAAGGTTCATAATACATGCGAAAGCCACGGATGTCAGCATACTTTCCGATCACAACGTTATGACCGATCTTTGATGTATCGATTTTTGAAGTGCCTGGCGTTTGTGAATGCACCGGTACACAAAAAGAAATTGCCAACATTAATGTTAGTAACAGGGAAATCGGTTTCATAATGTAGTTTTTTTCACATCAACTAAGACCTGCATTATATAAACGTACGGCTTCACGTGTATGCTTTGCCATTTAAAGAAATCTGATATACGGTATCCAGACGATTTTCCCTTCATTATTGGTTTTTATGGCGCGGTCAAGATAAATCAAATGATCAATCGCATAAAAAGAAGAGTAGATGAGAAAACTGTGGAAAGATATCCATAAAGGTACTGCACAACGTAAAGCTACCTTATACATTCGATTCTTGTCATAATTCCTGTTAGCCGTGAATTTCAATCACAGGTATCCACAGGAATTGACCGTCGGCGTTTAGTTTTGTATCCTCTACTAATTTCACAGAAATGATAAGGTTTTTATAGGCCGGATCTAAATTCTTATTTGAAGTATCCGTTATGAAAAGCATATTATGTTTATTACCGTCCACCTGGTCTTCACTGTTATAGAACGGACAATATGGAAACTTCAGCAAATCAATTTGATTTACTAAACCCCTGTAACTCTTCAATGCAATTTCATGATCAGCTGACCCTGGAAACCCTGCATAAAATGTATTGGTCGCAGAATATACATCTGAGTCTATGTACAGTGTATCAGCATTCCCCAGCTTGACAAAAGTTGAAAATACAGCGAATTCAAGCTCCTCATCTTCTTCGATGATGCCGCTGACAAGGTTGGAAAAACCTTTACTAAAGTCCTTTAAAATGACTTCCATCTGGGTTTTAAAAAGCTGAGATGAAAAAGCTTCCTTTCCGGTAGCAGGACTGCTTTGTCCAAAAGAAGCAATCGCAGATAGCAGAATAAAAACAATACTTAGGTTGAGTCGCATAAAAGTAGGCTTAACCGAAGTATATCAGGAATCATTTCCCGGGACAAACGGCAAAGTGTAAAGCTACTTTTTAGATTGGGATTATGCAGAATCTGGAATTTCCCCTCAGGCTTTCTTCCTTTACTTTCTTCCTTTACTTTCTTACTGTCTTACCTTCTTACTGTCTTACTATTCCACCATCATCGCTATATGATCAGATTCTTTTTGCTCTTGCGAGGCCACGCTTTTTTCCAGCATGGTCCATTCCAGTGAGTTTTGACTGAACTCGGATATCATCATTGACATCTGGGATTCCAGGAAGTCTTCTGCTACATCCATGCTTTCGAATTCAGCAATGTGTTCAAAGATATTTTGTGAGGCTTCACCTTCTCTCTCCTTTACCTCGAAAACAATGAGTATTTTATATAATGCCATTGCCATAGGGTTTATAAAATGCTTTATAAAAAATTGCCTTGAGCAGGGCTGTATTCAATCGGGCAAAAATTCAATTCACAATAATTTGTTTTGAAAGAAAAAACCTGTACTGATAGTTCCAATCAGTACAGGCATATGAAACTGAGATTGGTCTTTGTTTATTTAATCTTCTCCTGGGCAGCCATCGCCTGATCAAGATGCGAACGAAAATGAGGTAATGCAGCCATTGCCCAACCTTTAATTTCAGTGTCTGTACAGTTGGATGCCCCCTTTTCTAATAAGTCAATGGCATCCTTACGTTCTTTGACTACCATATCCGTATATGCTTTGTCAAAATCGACGCCGTTTTTTTCACTTAACTTATTGTAAGCATCCTTCGAATCTTCAGTAGGCGTTGTAGGAATATTGATATATTTTCTACTTGCCATTTCAGTCAGATTTGCCATGGCTTTGGTGTTATCATGCTCCATCAGTTTTGCGAGTTCTGTGACAACAGGCGTTACTGCTTTTTGCTGGGCAAGCTGTCCCAATCTTACTTCTTCTCCGCTCATCTCGGCAGCTCTCACCATAAACGTGGCATCTTTTTCGTCTTTGGCGTTATCCATCTTTGCATCATTCACATCTTCTGCCAGTTTTTTGGAGTCAACCGGTTTTGTTGAATTCTGACATGAAATGACGGTGATCAAAATGCCGCAAAGGATGAGCATTACAGCTGTTTTAATGTGGCCCAGGGTAGTCATGGTTTTATAATTTTTTCGTTAAAATATAAGACAAAGATGATATTATGACTCTGTTCAGCCATTACATATAACTTGAATAATGTTATACAATTACTATGGACCAAAGCATATTAGGGATCAGGTTAAAGCCAGTTTTCCATCATGATCCTGCCTCCAAGGTAAAGACATACCAGGCATATGATCGAGGTTTCACCACTCATTCCGCCACTTAAAAGTGGCGGCAATTCAATTTGAATTTCCACTAGCTTTAGCGAATGATCAAAGTTTCATTACTCCCTCCGCCACTTAAAAGTGGCGGCAATTCAATTTGAATTTCCACTAGCTTTAGCTAGTGGAGATAGGCAGGGTGACCAGGCACAATCAACTTATCTTATCCGTATACTTATTGTATAAAAATGAAATGATCAACAACAATATACCCAGTGAAACAAATACCACTGTTTTGGATAAAGTGCTTAACTCCAGAAGGTCATAGAAGAATAACTTAATCAGGGTCGCTGCAAAAAGGACAATCGCTCCAATGCGCAAGTGCTTCTTATGCTTCCAGATCCCCAGTATCACGAGAATCAGCGAACTGATTCCCCACAGTATGCTTAGTACAAGCTTGTAGGATTGTTCTGATTTCATGATTGCCATCCAGGTCAGTAATTCACTGGTGGCTATCCAGATAATCGACATGGAGAGGATCAGCTCAAAAAATATTTTCAACCTGGGATAGCCCGGGGTGGATGAAAACGTATACATAAATCGATGCAGGCTGAAAAGGAATACCGCTGCAAACAACAAGGAAACATACCTGATCGTCAGGTTAAATCCTGAGTGCTGGTAATATTCTGACAGCACCTGGTTGATATAATTATCCCTGAGCTCGCTGAGGATGTAAAGCCCAAGCGTGAGAAAGAAAAATAATACAAGTATTCCCAGGACAAGGAGGATCCATCTTACATTTTTATCACTGAACATCTTTCGCCGTAAATAGAAAAGGACAGAGAAAAATAAAAGTGAATAATTAATGATCCATGTGATCCTGAATCCATTCAAATCGTCATTCCAGATGCTGTGGCTGTAATCATCACCTTCACTTGTGATCTCGCGGACTGAAGAGTTGTATAACTGTTGCCAGTAAAATGAGATTTCCATACGCACTGAAAAATACAATACCACCAGTAACAGTGTTGGGAATACAAAATCAAGCATTTTACTCAGGGATGTCGATGGATAAATCTCTGTTTTATTTTTTTCATCACTATTCACGTAATTAATGAATAAAAATACGCCGACAAATAAAACAGAGCTCAGGAAATTGATATTCAAAAACGGGGTCACTGCTGTGATAACAATGTGCGAATCAAATACTTCATAAAGGGAAATCCAATCCGAAACCAGGCTTAAAAAAGCCAGGGCCATCAATGGAAAAGAAAGACGCTCGTACATCGGGACATGCCTGGTCCTTCCGATCCAAAAAAGCAAAGCAGCCTCACCCACCCATAGAAGAGTCACCCAGTTTCCATCAAGCTGCACCGGTACGGCTATGGTAACGAATATCAAAAATAAACCGGCCATCAGGTAAAACAGGTTCCTGTCAGCTAACTTTTGCCGGTAAATAATGGAAGCGACAATAAAATGAATAACGGCTGTGCATAATGTAAATAATCCTAATAACTGCCGGTTAGCTTCTGTATCATTCAATATAGAATAACCTATCCCGTAAAAAATAAATGAATTGGTAAGCAAAATCAAAATGTCCACATACCCAAATTTTTCTTTCTTAATCAGCTTATACGCCAGGAAAATAAAATAGAATGTAAAAAAGAAAACTGTAACAAATCCAAAAGCCAGGTCAAAATGATTCGCAGGTTCATATTTAATAAAAAACCAAAAAGAGAAAATAAGCCACGTCATTAAAAATGAAGAGTAGTAGAGTGTTTTCCAATACTTTTGAATAGCTATGAAAAGAATACCCAGGTTGATGATAGCCATGTAGCTGAAAAGAATTCCAGGCCTGCCTGATCCTTCACTCAATAAGAACGGAACCGCATAAGCGCCCACGAGCCCAATGATGGCAATGATCTCGCTATCGTACTTAATAGCCGTCACAACAGTAAATACGGTAAACAGAACCATCAGTAAAAATGCCAATTGAATAGGCATTAAACCATAAAAACTATATGCAGCAAAGGTGATCAGGTACATGATCGCTATGGCACCGCTGACAAGGACTGCACTGAAATTTTCATACTTACTCCGCAACCTGAAACCGATGCCCAACAATCCGAAACCCACTAGATAACCCAGGATGATCCTGGTGAGCGGACTGATCAGATCATGATCGATCGAATATTTCGCCCCGATGCCAACACCAATGACAGTGATTGCAATCCCAATTTTATTAATGAGATTTTCACCGATAAATTTTTCTACATCCGATTTTTTGGCAGGTATGGAGGTTTGATTGATCGGCTTGATGACCAGGTCTGATGGTTTCACCTGTTCATAACTAACCGGGATCGGAGGTGGTAAATTAACCTTCCTGGTTTCTGTTACCGGAGTGAAAGCAGGTTCCAGGACTGGTGAATCGCTAATGCTCTCCTGATTTTTCTCACTTGCAGATTTGAGCCTGATGATTTCAGTGCGAAGCTCAAAAATCTCCCTTGAAAAATCTTCCTGTCTTTTCATTAGGGCATCCAGCTTCTCAAGGAGCTCATGGATATGAGGAGCATTATCAGGCATAGGGAGCTGGGTTTTCGTCGGCTTTGTTCTCAAAGTTAACGAAAATAAAAGGCGAAAAGGCAGAAGCGGAGGAAAAGGCAGAAAGGAAATCTAAACTATGTGACTTTCTATGTGAACTATGTGACTATGTGGTTCAATTTTTCATTGTGTCCGAAGTCACTGCAACTTAAAAAGGTTTACTACATAGTCACATAGTTCAAATAGGAAGTCACATAGAAATAATTTTGACTATTGACAATTTCCTATACTGGCTGCTCAGACTTTTTCCTTAAACCTGTTTTTAAAATTCTTCATCACCATTATCTTCTTCAAGATCATTGTGATTATCTCCACCAATGCTGTAATAATTGTTTTCCTCGTCTTCATTGCCTGATGCTTCTTCGTCATCATCGAGTTCTGAACCGGGTACATCGAGGTCATCCCGCAAGATGTCTTTATTGAAATCCAGCTCTTCTACCTCATCCTCATCGATATCGAGCGCATCATCTTTGAGTGAGGTCAGATCTTCGGGATCTATTTCGGTTTCTTCTGCCTGCCGATAGATGTCTTCTTTGTCAGGATATAATGGATAACCTTCTTTTCCCTGGTTATCAGTGTCTTTAACAGTTGGTTTTGGTGCCTGTGGCTTCTTCATGATGTTTGGATTTTGGAAATGAAATGAATTGTAAGTACAAAATTGCCCGCTTTAACCCGGTTTATGTTACACAATTATGTAAAAGAGTTCTACTATTCCTTCTAATTGAGTATTGACGGAAATCATCTAACCAGATGATTGTTCCACGTTTTTGCAAATAAGCTTAAAATTATAAACAATGCAGGATAAAAAGAAACACTTTTACTATACGGTATCGGCAATCTTCACCGCTGACATCAAAATCGAAAGTTAATTATCGGATTACGCATTTGCTTGTGAGATACATGTGATTTCACAGGCCGGTTATTGAATTAAAATATACTTAAACTATATAAATCATGACTAGAATTATCGTACTCATTTTGACAGTAGGCAATTTTTTGATATCAGGAATTGTAACAGCACAGGTCGGCATCGGCACCAGCACACCGGGCACTTCTGCTATTTTAGAATTGTATTCAGACCACTAGGGTTTCCTGTTACCCAGATTATCAATTGCTCAAAGAGACCTGATCTATGCACCTGCTACAGGTCTTATGATCTTCAACCAGGACAATAGTGAAATAGAAGTGAATACCGGATCCACAATACTACCGGTCTGGTCTATTATAAAGGGAACTGAGGCCTCCACAACTATTACATCAGTTACTGGTTCAGCAGAAATAAGTTCAGCCTCCACCACGGATGCACTTATATCCGGTATGACATTATCTCCTTCGGCAGGGACTTATCTTGTTTTGTTCAATGCACAATATGGATTCCTTGCTAATACAGCTATAAGCACTGCTCAGGGCGTTACAGACCTGGCTGCTGCCTATGACCAGATCATGGATATTCCTGCAACCAATACGATTCATGGGCCGATATTCGGCAATGGTGAGATTCTACCACCAGGAGTATATGATTTACCTGCAGCGGTATCTTTAGCTGCAACACTTACGATGGACGGAGGTGGAGATACCAATTCAGTATTCATCATCAGAACAGGAGGAGCATTAAGCACTGGTGCAGGAACTACGGTAGTCCTGGCCGATGGAGCCAGGGCAAGAAATATATTCTGGGTATCTGAAGGTGCACTCAGTCTGGCTGCAAATACAATAATGAAGGGAACTCTAATTGCGCATAATGCAGCTGTTTCGGCTGCTGCAGGATCAAATATTGAAGGCAGAATGTTCTCTACTACAGGAGCCATAAGCTTAGGCCCCGGTACAATAACATTGCCAGCAGGTACTTCTTACATTGACCTGGGAGTATTATCCAGCTTCATTATTTTTTCTTCAGCAGGTGCGCTTGCGAATACACCTCCTTCGACCATGACAGGTGATGTGGGAACAAATGCAGGAGCCATTTCAGGATTCGCGGATCTTAATGGTAATTTATACTTCCCCGGTTCAGATCCACCTGTCAATAATTCAATAGCCACATTCTGTGTATATCAAAATGGTGTATTTGTAGCGAATTCCAGCAGAATAACGGATTCCTTTTCTTCACAAATGACGTTGCAGGCTATGGCAACTGTTGCGACAGGTGAACCCATTGAGATCCGTTGGAAAGTTGATGAAGGTTCTGTATCACTGAACAATAGAATAATGACGATTATAGCTCAATAAGCAGAGCACATATTGAAACGCTATAAAAGCGGTGACATGAGCCTTGCAGTTCTTTCAAAAAACTGTGTTATTACAGGACGATTGTTCCATGCCTTTGCATCAATTTTTTTGGCATGTTTCAGGTCATCATAAAAAACATCAGAAAGTTCTTTTGCGATCTGATGATCATAGACGATAGCATTAACTTCAAAATTCAGATCAAAGCTTCGGTAATCAATGTTGGCAGTACCTACAATTGATATCTTTTGATCTGCAGCCAGTGTTTTAGCATGGATAAAACCTTTTTTGTATAAATAAATTTCAACACCTGCGGCCAGGAGCTCGGCATAATAAGACCTGGCTGCAGCGTTGACAAATTTTGAATCTGCTTTATCAGGAACCAGGAGCTTAACCGATACACCACCTAATGCTGCAATCAGGATGGCATCCAGTATACTTTCTCCGGGAACGAAATATGGAGTTGTGATTAAGATCTCTTTGCTTGCCTGGTATATCACTTCTACCATGGAATACAGTACGGACGGTGTTTCCGAATCAGGTCCGCTCGCAGCGATCTGCACAATTTTATTTCCATAGACAGGAAGTGTTTTGAGCTTTGGAAAATATGCTTCATCGCCCGTCAGGCAATCTCCGGCACAAAAATTCCAGTCATTCAGAAAAAGATATTGGAGATAATGCACTCCCGAGCCCTGGATGCGCAGATGTGTATCTCTCCAAAAAAGTTTTTTGTGTGAGGATTTGGCGTTGATATACCTGTCACTCACATTGATGCCTCCGACAAAGCCTATGACACCATCTACTACAATGATCTTACGGTGATTGCGGTAATTGATCCGGTTAGCAAATGCCCAGAAATGCACTTTATAAAACGGGGATGTTTGAACACCTCCTTTTTTTAACCGGGGCACTAAATGTTTTCGGATGGAGTGGCTGCCGAAATCATCATAAATAAACCTGACGATCACACCTTCCTTTGCTTTTTCAATTAACGCCTCTTCCACTTTTTTTCCGATCTCATCATCTTCATAGATATAATATTCCATGTGAATGTGGTGCTTTGCTTCTTTAATGGCGTTCAATACTTCCGGGAATTTGTTTTCACCATTGACGAGAAGCTTTACATCATTATTAATTGTCAGCGGGCTCTTGTTGTCATTCATCAGCATCACTGCCAATTCTTTGTTTTCCTCCATCATCTTTCCTCCTTCTTTGAAAGCACGCTTTGCCTCCTTATATAAATCCGTGCGGATTTTCTCTGCGAGGATATTATCCGATATTATTTTCTTCCTGTAAAGCTTTCTTTTCCGGTAATTGACTCCGAAGGAGAAATAGACGAAAATGCCTAAGATCGGTACAAAAATGACGAACAGCATATAAGCCAGCGCTTTTGCATTAGCGCTGGTATCCCAGATGATCCGGATACAAACCAGTGTGACGACCAGTACATAGAATATCTCGTAGATCAATAGCCAGTTCACCATGTGTAGTAAATAGGGTTAATGTACAATTTGTTTTGGGGAAGAATGCTTCGACCTGCATTACTCCTCCTGGTGCTACAGCTCAGCAACCGGCGGAAAAGGCAGAAAAGGCAGAAGAGGTAGAAAGGGTAGAAAGACGGAAAGGTGGAAAGTTTACTATGTGACTTCCTATATATCTATGTGCCTATGTGGTTCATTTTTTTATTGCAGCACATTGATCACTCATTTATAGTAGTGATTTTTTTTGCTATTTTTACTAAAAACAAATTCAGAATACTTTAGGTGGTCCTCAATAAAAGGTTTACCACATAGATACATAGGAATCCACATAGAAAAAACTTAATGTCTATTTTCCAATACTTTTATTATACTTCAACATTCGATATTCACAATTCCATTGCCGAATTCTGAATTCAAAATTCCTTATTCAAAATTCTTTAAGATTCTCACAGTTCTTTCACATATTTCATGATATCCTCTCCATATCCCATTCGCTGATACAAGTCTCTTGCTCTTTGGTTTTGTGCAAACACGCTTAATGTAATCCAATGAAAACCATGGGAGCGTGCCCATTCTTCTCCTTTTTGAAGCAGCTTCTGACCAGCACCTCTTCCTTCTGCATCTTTTGCAATAATGAGATCTGAAATGTTGGCATGTTTTTCTTTATAGTAATAATCACTGCCGAGAAACAAATGAATAAATCCGAGGGGAGCCTGATTTTCATCTTCAGCTATAAAAATGACAGTGCCTTCAGGTTGTTCGTGTAATGATTTCAGGATAATCAGAATGTCATATTCTGTCATATCAGGTACATATCGCCAGGGAGGAGGCCCGAATTCAGTCAATCTTGGAATGAGTGATACGATGAAGTCCTCGTCTTCTATAGTTGCCAGCCTTATTTGGAGGGAAGGATCGTTAGTCATGATGTATAAATATTGGAAAAAAAATGAAGGAACAGGGGTTGCATCGTTTCGCTTCGACTCCGCTCAGCGACCGATGATATTCTTCCAAAAATAGTTTCGGCTTCGCTCAACTAGAAATCATTTGGATTAGAATTTCATTTTCCAAAACGTTGGAATGCTTCAAGTTGAGCGTAGTCGAAACTTAGTATGTAAGATACTGCCGGTCACTGTACTTCGACCTGCTAAACTCAACCTTGTCCTACAGCTCAGCAACCGTGGTGTCGAAGTGAAACGGGTTCTTATATTTTCGCTGCCAGCATCAGGTACATCCGCATCATCGTCTTATCAATTCCATTCGCAGCTGTAAAATATTCTCCGGGTTTGAATACGGAGGCTGAAAATTGCATATTCAGATAATGATTGAAATAATAATTCAGATACCAGTCACCACCATAACCTATTGTTTTATTTTCTGTAGTGATAGTATTCAAATTTACTGTAGCAATACCGGGCGACCTGTCTTTGGATTCAAGAACCTGTGCAAAGACTCCATGAATACCTGTATCCACTAATCTTCCAACACGCCAGTTAAAATGAAATGTACCGGCCTGGACGTTAGAACCCTTGAAGGCATCGATGTATCCAAAACGACGATGCTCATTTTGCCAAAGGACATTGTATGATTTAAGATCTGTATCCGTGAGGTCTTCATCTCCGCTACCGCGATAATAGGCTATATCAAAACTTACTTTTTCACCATCCGAAAAATAACCTGCGCTCACTTCCCCTGCATATGCATTTACATTACCAAGCTTATCATCTTCAATCACACCACGTGCAACTCCAGTCTGATAAATCGCTTCTGCTGAATATCGAATATTCCCTGAATGACCGAATAGCCTCACATTGGGCATGAATACAGAAGTACGATATCCGCTATTGTATTGATCTATAATGTAAACAAGATTCGCATCTACATTTAGTCCATCTGAAATTTTAAATGTATTAAAGTTGCCAAGGAAGATCGGGTGATTCCAGTCCAAGCCCGCAGAATCCGGTGCTTCCTGGTAAAGCTGCACCCACATCACATCACTGGTCCATCGATCCGTCTGATAGCGATATCGCAGGCTTTCAAAGCTTCTGCCTCTTCCAAAATCATCATCGCCGACAAGAATTTCAGTTCCATATTTTCCAAGGCACATACGTCCAAAACGAACAGACATCTTTCCTGCCCTGTCCAGCCTCTTCATATCCACATAGGCTTCATACAATGACAGGTTTGGATCCAGAGGTCCCAGGCTTCGTGTGTATACTCCGTAGGAATGCAGGTTAGCTACTAAATCAATATTTTTTGGCAGGGATAATCTTCCACCAAAATCACCTCTCAGGTAAAAGTTCAGATGGCCTTTGTCTTCCGGTAAACCTGCTTCTTTATAGTTTGAAGTTGTTTCAGGCCGGAAGAAAAAATATGCCAGGGGCTGAAACCGAACCCTTCCGGCAGAAGTGTTGATCTCACCATTAAAATAAGTGGAATCATCAGGGAGATAAGGCAGAATACCATCAGCCGGTAACACTGAATGCGGCTCTTCTGATGAATAATCCTCCACCGGTGTTGAAGTATATTGGGCATTTATGTTTCCTGCAAGGAAAGAAATAAGGATGCTGCTTAAGAAAAGGTTTCGTTTCATTTTTTATTGATTTATAGTAGGAGATATCTATAATTCCAAATATACACAGGTTATCATAAACACCTAAAAAAGGTAATAAGCAAAGGGCAGGGGGCAGGGGCAGGGAAAAACAATAGGCACTAAGCAAAACAATATATTTCTATGTGCCTTCCTATGTGTGCTATGTATTTATGTGGTAAACCTTTTTAAGTTACAGTGATTGGAAAAATATTTTATTATAAACAGATTTCATATATCTGAAGCAAAAAACATGAACCACATAGACACATAGGTACATAGAAAGGCACATAGAAAATTGTAATTCCCTTTCTGCCCTTCTGCCTTTTCCGCCTTTTCTGCCTTTTTTATTCCACATTACCATCATATTCATCAATTGCTTTCACAAAATGTGGCTTTAATGTTTTCAGCAGAAAATATTCAGATAAGACGAGATGGAAAAGAAAAAGGATCAATGACACCAATAACAATTGATCATTCTTCAGGAAAACAATGATCAACGCAAAAAAACCCTGCAGCAGGATAGAACAGCCGGCGAGGTTGTAATACTTCCTGATGTATATGCCATGCAACCTTGCATTTTCCCGGTTCATGATATTTAAAAACAAATCAGGCTCTGTACGCCATGCTGCTGAAAAATAGGCGAATGATCCAATGAGCAGGAAAATGGCAAATCCTTCCGTCCAGATATCAATTCGAATATCGGTTACAGAATTTTTAATCGTCAGATAGGAAACCAGGAAAAACTGTCCAATGCTGACTACGAATGGAATAATGGTGTCAATAATATTGGGGAACCATCGCAGAAAAAAAATCCCGATGGCATAATGGTGCCAAACAATAAAAATAATGAGCAGCATCAGCGCAAGCGGCAGGACCTGGATATCCGTCCAGGGATGTTCCGATTTTTCAAAGTACATGATGATGATCGGTACAAGCTGCGACAAAGCGACACTTTGCAGCAGGGATATAAAAGTGAGATAAATGGTAGCGAAATAATTGCTGACGAGTTCTGCTTTTTTATACATAGTGATGCAAAATAAAAAAAAGTCTATGGAACTGGTCTGAGCTGCCAGTTTAGTTAAAGGAATATGGTCTATAGAAATATTGAATTAATATTTCGTGTTATGCTCCTTATTTTAAAATTTCTATGTGAATTCCTATGTATCTATGTGCCTATGTGGTAAACCTTTTTAAGTTCCATTGCCTCCGAACACAATGAAAAATTGAACCCCATAGAAACATAGATACATAGGAATTCACATAGAAAAAATGTTCAGCCCTTCTGCCTCTTCCACCTTTTCTGCCTTTTCCGCCTCTTCTGCCTTTCATTATTTATTACGAACTTTATCGAATGCACCCCCTGATGCTCCTTCAATTCATCTTTGCAGTCCTGATGAACCCATGGGTAAGACCAACCACGGATCCACCGGTTCGTCAATTGGCAGGAAACCATCATCCTACGGTTATAACTAACAATCCGGACCTTCTCATTTGCAATTGTACCATCACCCAGGACGGAAACACTTATCCAATTTCTTCTCTTATCGGTAATGAATCCGCCCCTGCATTTTATGAATATGGCATTCCGGCCGGAAGCAGTGCCAATACGGGTCTTGAATTGGAAAATGCTTTGATCCTTTTTCTCTATGAGGATATGAACACCGGAGTCATCAGCTTATTTCTGATTGCAGATATTCAGAATAGCGGAAGCGGAGGTACCCTGTCATTTGAATTCAACTGTGCACCTGCAGGGTCTTTCCTTTCAGTAACTGATGATCCCGGAGAATTTGCAGGATCACCACCTTTGTTTACAGGTAACTGGAGTTGGTCAACCTGTTGCACCGATGGCGGGGTAATCGAAAATATCGGCTGCAATACGAATATGAACCTCGACCTCCTTGTCTCCAGCGGTATCGATAGCATTGTGTGGCTTACAGGCGATATTACTGATCCTGATCATATACTTCTTTCACTGACTGGAGAAGCGATCACGATCAACTGTGGTGGAGGAGGCATATGCTGTCCCGTAGATCTCGATACAGATGTCACCAAAGTGGATGCTTCCTGTGCCTCATCAACGAATGGCAGCATTTCACTCAATCCACAGGATGGACTGCCACCCTATACTTATGACTGGTCGACAGGTGACATGACTTCGATGATTACAGACCTGGCACCAAATGTATATTCTGTCACTGTGACGGATGCACAAGGATGTACAGAAGAAATCCAGGTTACCATTGGATTTATGATGCAGCCTCCGAATGCATCACCAGCCAGCATCGATGTGTGCAGTAACAATGCGCAGGATGAATTTGATCTCACTACTATTGAAGATATTGTCAATCAGGGTACTGGTTTTGATGTGCTTTGGTTTGAAAATGCAGATCAGACGGGCGCCATTTTGTTTCCTGATACATATACTACCTCAGGTACTACGGTGTATGCATTGGTTGAAAATAATGGATGCCACTCTATGATCGTGCCGGTAATGTTGACGTTGTATCCGCTTCCACCTGCATTTCCAACTTCTCTCACTTTGTGTGAAGAATTTAATGATATAGGGATTTTTGATCTGACTGAAGGAGATCAGGATATCAGTAATGGTGGTGGAGATGTATTGTGGTTTCTTAGCAGTAATCTTACAGGGCCTCTTCTTATGCCTACTTCTTTTACAAGCCCTTCGCAGACGATTTACGCAGTGGTGGATGATGGTCATTGTTATTCTGAGGTAGTTGAAGTGGAATTGATTGTCCTGCAAAAACCTGAAGGTGATCCTGCTAATATGCATCTCTGTTCGGATGCATTTGATCAGGCTGAATTTGATCTCATCGGTCTCGAGCCCGGCATATATAATGGTTTCGGTACGATCCAGTGGTATCTCGAACAGGATTTATTTGATCTGATCACATCGCCTGCAGCTTTTATTACAACTACCACTACAGTATATGTAGTCATCAGCGAAGGCATGTGTATATCTGATCCGATTCCTGTTCAATTAATTGTTGATCCGATTCCTGTAGGAACTCCGGTTGCATTGCAGGCTTGTGATGATGGATCTGATATGGCCGTTTTTGATCTGACGGCCTATGACATACCGGTCGGTGGTGGTGTAGGAGGCGTAGATTGGTTTTTGGATCTTCAACTGAATGATCCTGTTCAAAATCCAACAGCCTTTACAACAGGTACAACGATCGTCTATGCTGTCATCGATAATGGGACATGCCAGTCTGAACCGGTGCCTGTCAATCTGAATGTAACTCAAAGCCCTGTAGGTATTCCTGCTTCAATAGAAACGTGTGCCGAACCTTCAGGACAGGGATTATTTAATCTCACAGCACTTGATGGCACTGTCAATGGTGGTATCGGAATAGTGACATGGTATGAAGATGCACTTGGAGCAGTGCAGATCCTGTTACCTGCAAGTTATATGAGTGGTAATCATATAGTCTATGCTCAGATCAGTGACAATGGTTGTCTTTCTCAATTCATTCCGGTGACATTGACAATAGTCAATTCTGTAACTGCAAATCCGGCTCAGATGTCTATCTGCGATGATGGAACCGGTATGGCGCTTTTTGATCTTTCTACCATCGAAACCAATGTGAATGGTGGTTCAGGAATAGTACACTGGTATTCAGATCAAGGAGCAACAATGATACTAGGTGTTCCAAATATGTTTCTCAGTGGAACTGCGACAGTTTATGCGCAAGTTACTGCCGGCACATGTATTTCATCGGTTGTATCCGTCAATCTTATTGTGCTTCCAACTCCCGTAGCTACACCTACTATAAATAATTATTGTGGTGATGTAAATGGCCAATTGAATATTGATCTGACTACGCTTGAAAATTCTATCAGTGGTGGATCAGGGACTGTATCGTGGTTTTGGGATGCATTGATGACCATGAGTATTTCGTCTCCGGGTAATATTTCTACCGGTGATTCGATATTGTATGCTAATGTTTCAAATGGTTCTTGTTCTTCAGGCGTTGTTACGGTTGAAATAAATATAGCTACAGAGCCTGTAGCCAATTTGGCAATCATTGAAGAATGTGTTCCGTTTGGACAACCTACTATCGTTGACCTGACGCAATATGATCTGACTGTGGGTACTGGTGCGTTGGTCCGTTGGTATACGGATGCTACCGGCCTGAATGAGATCATTGATCCTTCGCAATTTTTGTGGACAACAGGTCAGTCAGTGTATGCGATCGCTAGTGTGGGTTTTTGTTCGTCAGCAATTGTACAAATTGATCCTGACATACTCGAGCAACCTGAAGCGAGTACATTGAATATTGAAAAATGTGGTGACCCGAGTGGTCAGATCACACTTGATTTGACAGAAGTAGATTCACTCATCAGCGGACATACCGGAAATGTAGTTTGGTACAGTGATCCATCTGCCACAATTCCTTTGCCTGCTCCTGATAATTTCCTGACCGGGAATACAATTGTATATGCAACTGTAGAAAATGGTTTCTGTATCACAGCTCCCGTTGCAGTAAATATCAATATTGTCAACAGTCTTTCTGCAAATCCCATTGATATTACCATTTGTAAAATTGACGATGTCACTTCAGTCATTGATCTCAGGCAATATGATATTGATATCAGTAGTGGGAATGGAGTCGTGACCTGGTTTATGGATGCTGCGGGTGTAAATGCGATTGCGAATACAAATGCTTTCCTGTCAGATGGAGCTACGTTATTTGCGATGGTGAGTGAAGATGGATGTGTTTCTCCTTTGGTTCCGGTTACAATAAGTTTTGAGATTGCTACGACACCAGTTTTGTCATGTGCATTTACAAATGGGGATTCGATTTCGATTGTGTGGACAGGGGATGCAACGCAGTATGAAATTGAATATGCGATCAATGGTATAGGTATAGGTGGTGCGGTGATTGTAACCGGTCAGGTTTTTAATCTTGGCAGTTTAGAGCATGGTGATAAAGTGACCTTAATTGTCACCTCATTGTATGGTAGTGCATGTATGACATCACTGACTAATGAGATTGAATGTGAGACAGAAGATTGTCCAGCTGCTTCTCTGAGCATTACACAACCAGGAATTATATGTATTCAAAGTGATCCATTTCAAATTGAATATTCTATTGTTGGACCATTAATTAATCCTGTCGTGACTTTTTCTGGTTTGGGAATCATAAACTCATCAGGAATATTTGATCCTGCATTGACAAATGGCAATTCCCCAAACACCATTAACGCTATAATGGAAGCCGGAGGATGCACATACACAGAATCCTTTGTAATAGCGATAAGCACACCTGACACGGCTTCGTTTCTTGTCAGAGGCACACCTTGTGTTGACAGTATTTTAGAAGTAAGATTTAATGGATTTGCGTGGAGTTCATCCACAATGCATTGGTTTTTTAACGGTGCGAATGTTACACCGATAGTGATCGATCCAAATTCTGTTAGAGATTATGATATCAATTGGAGTGAGCCGGGTTCCTATGAATTAAGCTTATGGACAGCTGAAAGATTTGGATGCATCTCTGATACATTCGTATATCCAATCACGATAGATGCTCCTCTAGAAGCGCCTGATCTGACGTGCATCGCTGAAGATTATTATTCACTTACCATTGGTTGGGATCCGGTGGATGATGCGACTTCTTATGTTGCCACGACAAGTGAAGGAACAGGAAAAATAACAGGGACATCTTACACAGTTTCAAATCTACCCGACAATACGATTGTAGATATTACTGTCCAGGCGATTGGGTCAACATGTGGTGAGCCTGTATCCAGTATTCAATGTCAGACGCTTGATTATATCGAACCTCATTATTTTATTCCGGATGTATTTTCTCCCGGCGATGATGGCATTAATGATATCTTTTTCATTCAGTCCAATGTGGCGATAACTGAAGTATCCACCTTCCGCATTTTCGACCGATGGGGCAATCTTCTTTTTGAAGACCAGAATTTTCTTCCAAATGATCCCGCGCATGGATGGGATGGTAAATTCTCAGGAAAGATGGTTAATCCCGGTGTGTATTTGTATTGGGCGGAAGTGAAGAGAAGTGATGGGGAGGTGATCAGGAAGTCTGGGGATGTGACGGTGATCCGTTGACGAAGACTTTTGCTCAAATTAAAATTTGAACCCACCAGAACGTCGGTCAACCGACGCTCAACAAGTCCAATTATTTTAAAATAATTTTGAACAACATAAAAGCACAACGTTGAGGTCGGTTGACCAACGTTGAGCGTCGGTTGACCAACGTTGAGCGTCGGTTGACCAACGTTGAGCGTCGGTTGACCGACGTTCTGGTGAGTTCAAGGCTGCGCCTTGAGTGATAGTTGGACTTTATTCTTTCGTAAACGTTTACATACGTATACAAACGTTTACGAAACGACTAAACGACATTCCCTCCCCCATATTAGCACTATCATGACCACAGGTTATCAAATTTACAATCCGGCAAACGCTTACTACCTTACATTCACTGTCGTGGATTGGGTAGATGTATTTACACGCAAAGTATATCGGGACATAATCCTTGATTGTTTTTCTTATTGCCGGGCGAATAAAGGACTTCAGGTTTGGGCATACGTGATCATGACCAATCACATACATTGTATATTAAGCGCCAAAAACAATAATCTTTCTGATGTACTGAGGGATTTCAAAAGACATACAGCTTCTACAATGCTAAAAACGATTCAAACTCCACAAGAAAGCCGTCGGGATTGGATGATCAAACGATTCGAATTTGCTGCAAGAAGTAACGTAAGAAACAATCAGCATCAATTCTGGATGCATGACAACCATGCAGAAGAGCTTATCACAGCTGGTTTCATGAATCAAAAACTAAATTATATTCATTCTAATCCGGTTCGTGCAGGATTTGTCGAAAATGCAAGTGAGTGGTTATATAGCAGTGCCAGTAATTACCTTAATTTGCCATCATTGATTGAGATTGATGTTGCGGATATTTGAAAATCGTTTTACTCAAATTAAAATTTGAACTCACCAGAACGTCGGTCAACCGACGCTCAACAAGTCCAATTATTTTAATAATAATCTTGAAGAACATAAAAGCACAACGTTGAGCGTCGGTTGACCGACGTTCTGGTGGGTTCAAGGCTTTGCCTTGAGTCTTAATCATAACACTAATAACCCGACTCCCTTTAATTTTTCCATTGCATTACCATACCAAAAAAGTGTAAAGTCTTCAAGACCTTGCCGTTCATATTCTTCCTGTAGCTTTTGATACGTATACATTGATTCACTTTCCGGCATCATCGCTACTAAAACAGATTCAAGCCATTGTCCTTCGGCAACCGGACATTTAATTTTTATCGTTTCCTGCTTTGTTGAAATGGTTAACATTGGAAGTGTAGCATCATACGCTACAGGTCCACCAATCCACACAATACTATTTCCCTGCTTCATCTCACGACCGCGTGGACGGTCAAGATATTTTTTGATCAGATCCGAAGGCAATGATGTTGAAGGGACTTTATGATCAAACCATTTTTGTAATGAATAATCAAGGCACACACCATGCATAAAATTGTATAACGATTTATTCAGGCCCATTTTAAACAAATCATGATCAGCACCTGAAGGATCATCATGATCAAGATCGTTATTTGCAAATGCACCTGTACCTTGAGTAAGTGTCGTTACCTCAAACTGATCAGGATACATCCCTACCGGGCTATGAGCCGTCATCGCAAACCGGTGCCAGAAAGCGGACTGCAAAATATTCTCTTCAAACATCTGCCTCACCACTTCAAGCGAATCTATCGTCTCCTGTTCAGTTTGTGTCGGAAAACCGTACATGAGATACGCATGCACCATGATGCCTGCCTTATTAAAATTGTCAGTAACCACAGCCACCTGTTCGACGGTAACACCTTTTGCAATCAATTCGAGCAAACGATCAGAAGCTACTTCCAATCCACCGGAAATCGCAATACATCCCGAAGCTGCAAGCAGGCGACAAAGATCAAAATGAAAACTTTTTTCAAAACGGATATTCGTCCACCAGCTCACCACTAGCTTCCGGCGCAGGATCTCAAGTGCAACCGCTTTCATCAGTGCAGGCGGTGCAGCTTCATCAACAAAATGAAAACCACGTTCACCTGTTTGTTCGATCAGCTCTTCCATCCGGTTGACGATCGTAGTGGCTGATGATCCTTCATAGTTTTTGATATAATCCAACGAAATATCGCAGAATGTACATTTGCCCCAATAACAACCATGTGCCATCGTCAGCTTATTCCATCGGCCGTCACTCCATAGGCGATGCATTGGATTCGTAAGTTGTATTACCGATAGATATTTCTTCAGCAGGAGATCCGCATAATCAGGTGTACCTGCTTTTTCCTGTTTGACATCGGGATAAAAGCTTCCATTGCAATATGTCACTACTCCATCCTGCAACGCATATGTTCGCTTGAGCATCGACAAGTCCGTGCGCCCTTCCAAATGAGATAATAATGCCGTCAAAGGTGCTTCACCATCATCGAGACAAATAAAATCGACAAACTCAAACACACGTGGATCCGACAAGGATCGCAATTCAGTATTCGGGTAACCTCCACCCATTATGATTTTTATATGCGGGTGATTTTGTTTCAGCCATTGTCCACATTTCAATGCAGCAAAAAGATTTCCCGGAAATGGAACAGACAAGCAAACTATCGTTGGTGATGAGACAGTTATTTTTTGCAGCAGTAAGGATAACATGATGTCACCGATAAAACCTGTCGGTTGGTTGATCTCTTCATACAATTCGTCAAATGAATGTGCCGACATCGCGAGTCGTTCTGCATACCGGCTGAATCCAAAATGCGGGTCAATCACTTCTTTGATAAAATCACTGAGGTCCTCGAGATATAACGTGGCGATATGTCTTGATTTATCCCTGATCCCCATCGTGCCGAATGCCCATTCGATATCCTCGATCTGTTCGAATTTGGATGCTTCAGGAAGGAAATTGCGCTCGCAGATGAAATATGACAATGTAGGATCCTCATCCTGGAGATATTGGATGACAGGTTCGATAGTATGGATATAGCTTTCTCTCAGCGCATAAATCCGCTGTGAGTTTTTGGAGGCTTGTGATATATTTTCACCGGCAATTTCAAATAATTTCTTAAGTCCTTCTTTTGAAAATAACGCCAGGATAGTCTCCATCCCCAGGTCCATCTGGTGGCTGGATATGCCTTGGGTGTTGAGGTACCCTTTTAAATAAGCTGTTGCCGGATACGGAGTATTCAGTTGCGTAAATGGTGGACTGACCAGGAGGATACTGTGATTCAATGCATGCTTGTTTGTGTGAAGGTAGTCTAAGAAATCTTTAACAGGAATGCACCAGGATTAAAATTTTCTATGTGGCTTTCTATGTATCTATGTGACTATGTGGTTCATTTTTTTTCTTGAAACAGCTTAGTTTCCATAAGGATTTTAGAATTGAAAAAAGGTTTACCACAAAGACACATAGATACATAGAAAGTCACATAGTCCGGCAGAAGGTCTTTGCCGAAGGCTGAAAATAAGCCTGATTAAAATTTCATCTAAAAATTCTTGAATCAAAATTGAAGGGCTCGACAGTTTTAATTTTTACAACTGCCATGTCTTTGTGATATGGATTGATAAGATAATTAAATTCTCCCATCACGATAACGGAAGGAACCTTCATGACTAAATATTTTTTATCACTAGTGAATGCATCACCGATTTTCTGTGTGGAATGTGCATGTGGAATTGAATTCCAGTCGGCCGGAAGAATTTTAAGATCGAGCTCATGGATTTTAATTTGATCGGGAAACTCTATGCAATAGAGCTCGTAATCATCGGGCATCTTTCCAAGTGGCGTATGCACTGCTATTTCAGCCATGCACAATGATCTCGTTTCCGAAGTGTAGATTAATGCAGTTCCTTTGCTGTTCCATCTGCCGCCATTTTTCTCTGCACCTTTTCCCGACAGATCGCCTGCATGAATTGATCTGCTTAATCTATAGACAATCATGCAAGAACACCGTATTCAATCCTTCCGATCTCATCATTGAGCATCTGGATGCCTATCGAACTGTCAAGCAGGCTCTTGGGCTTTATATTGCCCAGGGCGATGCTTTCGGTGTCGAGCCAGCTATGAAACTTAGCTGAATCGCCCCATACCTCATTGCCTTTTTTAAACAGGAGAGCGATTTCGATGATCTTTTCTGACTGAAGGGGATCAAATGTTTTTTGCTCGCTTTGATAGCGCTGCATGGTGCGCTCTGAGACATGAAGGAATGATGACCATTCATTTAAGCTGAATGGGATGGTATGTGCAAAACGCCAGAATGTGCGAAAGTGAATGCCATTTCTGATGATGTCAATCAGCTTTAATCCATTTTTGTCATCAATCATGCCGTAAGGAACAGCAGGATCCAGGATATAATCAGGTGTATCAGGTATCATAACCACACAAATATAAAGCTATTTGGCGTAAAATATACGACATTTGTCCATTAACTAATTTATTTTATAAATGATTAATTATCAAAAAATTATAAGGCCAGAAAAAGTAGGCAGCAGAAAAGGCTGAAGTGGTGAACATTTTTTTTCTATGTGAATCCTATGTGTCTTATGTGGCTATTTGGCGGTTGCTGAGCTGTAACACTTGGATGAGTAGAAGCAAATCGAAGCATTCAATTTTTTTTATCGAATTAGGTTAATTCAAAATAGAAATGGTTGATTTATCTTTTCTCAATTTACCACTTAGGAACTTAAGGAAACCTAAGGAAGCCACTTAGAAATAAACAAAAAGGTTTTTGAATCGAAAAAAGGGTTTACCACATAGAAAAACAAAAAGGCTTACCACATAGACACATAAGACACATAGAATGACACATAGAAAAACAAAAAGGCTTACCACATAGACACATAAGACACATAGAATGCTTCGACCTGCAAGACTCATGCATGTGCTACAGCTCAGCAACCGTCACATAGAAAAAAGGAAATGAAATAAAAAAAGATTTCCGAATTCAAAAAAAAGCTTCCCACTTAGACACATAAGACACATAGAAGGTTACTTAGAAAAATTCATTATTGCCCTTCTGCCTTTTCCGTCCTTCTGCCTTTTCTGCCTTCCTAAAACGGATATCCTATCGCTACATGAAACACAAAATTATCCTTACGCCATTGAGGACTTCCCAAACGGATGTCATTAATCACCCATCGCTCACCTGCAGGGAGCCAGGGTTTTCGCAAAGGGAAAGCAAGATCAAAACGAAGAATCACGAATGAAAGATCAAAGCGCAGGCCTGCACCGGTTCCGACAAGCAGGTCTTTGATGAAGTGACTCGTAAACAATGATCCTTCCTTACGCGCATCCGGATTGAGATCATCTTTGAGCAACCATATATTGCCTGCATCAACAAATATGGCTCCATGGAGGAAGCCTGCAATCTTCTGCCGGAACTCTGTATTGAATTCCAATTTTACATCTCCCGATTGATCCGCCGTGAATCCTGTCGCAGTATTCGGATCATCAGGTGCATAGTAGGAACCCGGCCCTATCGTACGCGCCTTAAATGCCCTGATACTATTGCTTCCACCAATAAAGAACTGCTTGACAAACGGCAGGTTAGTTGAGTTTCCATAAGCAAAACCAAAACCTGCAAAAACCCGGGTGGCAAGTCTTGCTTTTTCTCCCATTCTCAGATAATACCTGAAATCATTTTCCAGCTTGACATACTGTGAAAAAGGAGCACCAAAAAGTAACTTCGGGTTGCCCGCTTTGATATTCGCACCGGTCACTAATCCAATGACATTTCCTGACAGATCTATCGCACCTGAATAATAAATCGTGTGAATCTTTTTCGTTAGCGCCGTATTCGTATAGGTGAAACGATAATTCGAGCCGATCGTAAACTGATTTTCAATCGCCTTCTTCAACGTAGCATCTGTCTCTGCAAGCATTCTATACAAAGGAGTCACATTAGAGGGATGCACATAATTGACATCAAGGACATTCAGCTCATGATCTTTTCGGACATTTTCTTTCCAGCTATAACCTGTTAACGCCCTGAAAGAATTTAATGTGTATGAATTCTGGCGTTTCAGAAAATCATAACCAATCGTATATCTTGTCTTGGGCACAAAAGGTCCGTTGCTCAGAATATGAAAAGGTGTTATGAACCTTGGAACACTCACCGTCACTTGTGCACCAAATTTGAAATAATTCCGATTAGAGAGTTCACGATCATCTCCAGCCTGAATATCCGTACCTCCATACGTAGATATGGTGAGCAATTCTGCACCCCTGAACGTGTTCCGGTTTCGCCAGTTGATCTTCAATTCCGTTCCTGTAAAATCCGCATCTGTTTTTTTACCCGATATCTCCGCCCTGATGGATTTCTTTGGATACGGAGTAAGAAAATAAAACACATTCAACCTGAATGAATCACCTGTTTCCACAAATTTATTTTTCACAAACTTAAAAGCACCTAAGCTCACCATGCTGTTTAAGGCTATGTTGTGATCCGTACGGTTGTAAACATCCCCGGGATGAAAATAGGCGAGACGGTCAAAAGTTAACGGTTTCCATTTGTGGTCCGGGTCAGCAATGTAAAAATCCTTATGCAGGATTGCCTGTGTGAGATCAATGCTATCGTCTGAAATATTAAAATCAGGAAATATATACGTGCTGGCTATTCTGTAGATATGTGTTGCTTTTGAAGAGATTGTTTGCTTAATTCGCACGAACAGATCCACTTTGTGCTCCCCGACCGTGCTGTCGATGAGGACCAGAATATCATCGGGAGAAAAATAATAAAACCCGTTTTCTTTAAGGCGCAGATCAATACGCTCTCGTTCGGCTTTGACAACATCAAGATCAAATGCATCTCCGGTTTTCAGAAACGATTCAGGCCTGGTCACCATGACAGCATTTCCTACCTCAGAATTACTGTCTATTAAAAATTTTACATCCCTGATGAAGTATTGCGGTCCGGGTACAACTGTATAATTGACTTTTACTTTTCGTTGCTTCTCAACTATATCCGCTGAAGAATTTGCATTAAAAAATCCCCTGTTCTCAATGCGGTTGGTTAGAATTTTTTTATTTGCCTCAGTGCTTACACTACTGAACAGCACCGGTGGTTCACCCAGTTTATTTTTAATAAAATTACCAAGACCTTTTTTGTGGCGGACAGTATCCACCATGTTATAAAAGAAAAGCTTGTACCGAATACCTAAAAACGAGGCGTTTGGTTTTGGCCGGGTTAAAGTTTCAAGCTCATTCTGAAGCGCCTTTTTTTCTTTAGCTCTTGTACCTTTATCATCGATCTTCACAGTAGCACCGACATAAAGTTTTTCGTGAGGTGGAAGTTTTCGGGTAGCGCCACATGAGCACATGACGCAAAGGATGACCAATGCAAATCCTGCTTTACATAAGATATTCAGGTGCTGTGCATGCCTTGACATAACGGGCTCCTTATTCTTCATTCTCTCTCATTCTTTCCTCTTTCTTTGCGAGACGCTCATTCTTCTGCAACAATTTCTGATCGTCGGTTTTTTTGGCAAAAAGGTCTTTCAGTTTTTCATAATCAGCGGTGAAGACAAAACCCAATCCGGTCTCAATGACCTGTCCTTGCACGATGATGTATTCATCTTTCCGGTATGCGCGTAGCAAATACCGGCCATCCTTGGAAAGCTGGTATTCCGCAGAAACATCACCGGCTATGTTGGTTGTTTTACGATTTGGTTCCTGCGTTCCTTCAAGTTCAAAATTACTGCCGACACTGACTTTGAGCCTGTCATCTAACAATTGTTTAGTCAACCCTACCGTCAGGTCAGTCCTGTTTTTCAATTCGCCGGTGGAATAATCTTCTACAGAATTAATATCAAAATTCAGTTCCACACCTGCTATCATACCACCAACCAGGTTATTTAATTGCTCGGACAAAAGCTTGCTTGCACTTTGCCTGGCCAGTGATGAAATGCCGCCACCACCTGCTTCATTCTGAAATGGGTTTTCAGCAATGAAACGATTTAAAAGCAACACCGCAAAGACCTGCTTGTTGAGCTCTGAAGGTTCGGCTCTTAACTGAAGAAGCTTTGTCTGAACCGTAGAGATGACTTCACTGGGCACGCCGTAATTCTGATCCGGCAGATCGATATCAAATGTGACGTCGGGTTTCATCAATTTTCCTTTCATATTCAGCATGACCTGGAAAGGAAGCTTTTGCTTATAGGTGTTGATTATATTCTGATCAGCATTCGCCATCTGGCTTTGCACAAGACTTAACGGTGCAGCATTTGCTACATATATAGCGGTAACATCAACATCCGCATTCAATGGTTCGCCTGTCCAGGAAATCGTACTGCCTTCCTTGATCTTGAATTCACGTTTTAGCTGATTGAAAGAAAATCTGTATTCTCCTTCTTTCAGCTTGTATAAACCAGCAAGTGTCATTTTACCACTCGGATCAATACCTCCTGTCAGCTCACCCACTCCTTTGACATTCAGATAATCGCCGTTCGCTTCATCAATGATGAGGTTCAATTCAGCATTTTTATCAATGCTGATTTCCACAGCCACATCCATGCCTGTAATATCAGAATTCATCAATGAGTCCAATGTAATATGAATCGTGGTAAGCTTAAACGTATCCATATCCACAAACTGGACAATACCTTCGCGTTCTATAATCCCCGGATCATCCTGTGGAACCACGATAGTTAATTTTGTTTTATCATTTACACCTAAGAAGCCATCCACTACAGGGTTATTGATACCGCCCTTGATATGCATTTGGATATCCATGTACAATTGCCCATAGTAAAGCTTATTGTGATCACGCGTTGAATTCAATACCTGGAAATTATCTGCATTTACATCCAGTTCAAACCGGTAATTCATATAGTTGGTGGTATAAATATTCCCATCAACGATGGCTTCATTACCTACTGAATCGATGAGTGTAAAATAATTCAATTGAATTCCTTCCGGTGTGAACCTGATGCTTTCATCTTCTAGATGATAGTGTGCATTGAAACGGGTAATCGTGAACTCAGCTTTCCGGAAACGAATATTTCCCCGGATCTCTGGTGCAGTCGGTGTTCCCTTTATTGTAAAATCTCCGGTAAGGTCCCCGGATGCATCATGCAGTTCTCCGGCTGTAAATCCCTGGATGCTTTTCATGTCGAGCTTTACAATATTGGCATGCAGGTCAAGAAGGTTTTCATTTCCTGTATCTGTATACGTTCCTGAGATTTTTACTTCATTTCCTTTTCCTGTGATATTGACTTCAGCAGCATAGGTATTAGCTGTTTCATTATTTACTTTAAGAGCAACATTTCCAAGCGTGTCACCATGAAAATTAAAATCCTGGATATTCAGATCTGCAGTGAATACAGGATTTGTTTGCAGGTTCCGAACATTCGCACCACCATTTATGATGCCCCCTGCCAAAAGTGAATCCTTTGTCACCAGGCGTGTAAGTGTTTCAATTTTAAAATTTTCAAATGTCAGGCCAAGCGGCGCATTAAATTGTTGCGGACTGCTATTGACTACCATGGATTGGCCATCATTTGAAATATTGAAATTTCTGACCATGATCCCTGCTTTACCAAATTGGATGCTGTTGTCAGTAGCTACATTCCAGGATTGCTTGTTCAGCAACAATCCATCCGGCAGCATATGGAAATTAAAATGGGTACCTGCTGATGTCAGCTCTCCGGCGACCCTGTACTCATCTTTCTGTTCGTCATCCTGTTTCAGAAGTTTTATTTCCAATATGTCGTTTTGTGCTTTGCCGGATAAGGAAAGATTCACAATCTGAAGCTTAGGACTTTTTATCTGTTCCAGGCTGAAAGTGTAATTCAACGCATTATTTTCCGTCGTAAGATTTAAATCCAGATCATCAATAGTGTAATCTTTATACTTCACTCTTGGAACACCTCCCTTGATATTAATCTCTTTTTTATTACTGTCAAAGCTTCCTTCCAAATGAACATCTTCCATTTCTTCAAGCGAAGGAAGTATTTCCGCAATCAATGGTGAACGTGTAACTGTTGCTGTAAAATTGATGTGCTGAGGATCATACGCGATGACAGAGTCCTGCTGAAGATTGAAATACTTGCTGATGGTTCCCTGGAGTGCAGGCATGATCTCCGTAAGCTTATACTGCCCGTCTACATGTGCTGTCAGGAATGCTGAACGAATGTCCATTGTATCTTCTCCTTCTGTAGCAACCGAAACGATGCTGAACGTATCGACAAAATATTTCTTTCCATTCGCAACGATACCTGCTTTGGATAATTCAATCGTTCCATTTAAATAATCTGGATCAGCCGTTTCAAGATCAGCGATGATGAGACCGTGGAACCTCAGGTCCTTTTCATAAAAATTTAATTTCTGCAGGTTGAGGCTATCGATGTTGAGTCTCAGATTCACCTTGGGATACTGTCCCGTCATGTTGGCTGTCCCGCTCAGATCAAGCGTGATATTCGGATCATCCATCTTCGCATTCAACTCAATGTCTCCATTCTGTGCAGTTCCATTAGCTGACAGATCATGATATGTATAACCATTGTATTGTGCTTCGCGGATGACACCGTCAAATTGTGCATTCGCTGTTTTAAGATCTGTACCGGTTCCATTAAAATTTGCTGTGATTGAAACTTTACCGATTTTATCTTCACGCATTATGAGTTTGCCAACATCGAACTGATCCGTATTGATTGTTCCGTTATATGATTCTCTCCCTTTGCTGGTAATATTTTTTAATGTGGCTTTTAGTGAAGCTGTTCCAAAGCTTGAATTGAGATTCATATTCGTAGTAAAACTTTTCATGCTTCCTTTAAATGTTCCCTGTAAGGACATCTGATCAGGTATGCTGATATTGGAAGGAATGGTACCGGCAGGAATAAAATCTGTAATGTCCCGGGCACTTGCTGAAAAATGAGCTATATCGATGTCGAAGTACGATTTATTGACATCGGGCATTCCTTTAATAGTACCTGTTGCTTGTAATTGTATATTTCCAATGCCAGATATTTCAAGGTCAGAAAAAGTCAGATCACTGATCTTTCCGTCGACATGGCCTTTGAGATGAATAATGGCATTTTCATTTTTTGCGAATGGCGCCCTGCTTCTTAAAGAAGGTGCAAAAAGAAGAAGATCGCTTACGGCAAGCCTGGATTCCTGGAATTCTCCGCTGATGCCTAATACGCCCGGATCTTTGGCAATGCTATCAAGTGAAGGATAGGTGATATGCAGCTGATCACTCACAAACGATTCAGGAGTTTCAAATACAAAATCTTCCAGCCGCACATTGTTATTGTCATAGAAAACAATCGCATGGAAATCTTTCAGGTCAAGACCGCTGGTATCGGTTACAGACAGTTGCTTGATTTTCGCTGCGATCGAATCGGCATTATAGCTGATGTCCGTTATTTCGGCATTCAGATTTTCAAGATCGAGATAATTGTAATCAATACCGTAGGTTACTTTTTTCTGCGAAAGGTCATCGAATTTGAAATCAATGCTATCCAGGCTTAGTTTTTCCATTTGGACAGTCCAGCCTTTTTTAAGTGTGGTAGCCACTTCAGTAGCAGAAGCTTCAACAGCATTTTGTGCTGTCTTACCAAGTGCAAAAGATCCTTTTGTATTTTGAAGATGTAACAGGCGGATATCAATGACCTGATTTGGCAGATCAAGCGAATCAAATTCTATGCTCAGTTTTTCAAGTGCAAGTTTTGAGTCGATTGCTGTAATTGTATTTCCGTAAACAATATGGATGTCTGAAATATCAATTTCACCCAAAGTGAGATCAGGATATGTGAAGGGAGGAGCGAGGTTGAACGTATCTGCTACAACAGCTTTGTCAGGAATTGCTTTGGTCTGCTTAAGCGTGGCATTAAAACCGGATAAAGTTATTTTCGGTATCGTATATTTCTGATGTTCAAAATCAAAATCTTTTATTTCTGTATCAAAGTGACGCAGGGAGGCATCCACATCCTGCCCGCTCACTTCATCATTGTACTTTACTTTGATACGGTCCAAATTTATTTTGCTGACTGAAAAACGCATAGCTGCTGTACTATCCAGAGAAGCGGGTTTGTCCTGTTTGACAAATGCTTTAATGATGTAATCAAAATTGTATAAGCTGTCCTGAAGATTTTTGTGAACATGTGCAGTGATACCTCTGAGATCAATGAGATTGATCTCGATTTCATTCTTCAGCAATTTCAAAAGGGTGATATCTATTTTCAGCGTATCACCAGCCAGCAGGGTATCTCCTGACTGATCTTCAAAGTAGATTCTTTCGAGCACAATTTGTTTTGGAAAATGGAGGCTGAATTTATCGATTTCAACCTTCGTACCGATCTTATCCTGGAGGTAAGAGACAGCTTTGTTTTTTGCCAGGTTTTGAATATAAGGCACCTGGAGAAGCAGGAAAACCAATAGCAGAAGCAGCACAATACTTCCGATTAACCAGAGTACGATCTTTAATGCCTTGCGTGCATAGGTGTTCAATTTGACTTGGGTATGATTCCGGATACTATTCCTAATGGATTAAAGGGCAAAATGTTCAAAAATAGGGGTTAAAAGGTGGTTAGAAGGGGAGATGGCCAGATGGTACCAGGGGACATGCTTATATGATTATTTTTTCTATGTGGCTTCCTATGTGAACTATGTGTCTATGTGGTTCAATTTTTTTTCATTGAAATAAGCTACTTCTCCAATGTCACAAGTGATTTTTCTTTTCTCTTTTCGACACTCAGAAACTTCAGAAAACTTGAGTAAGGCAATGAGAAAAGAAGGTTTACCACATAGACACATAGTTCACATAGAAAGCCACATAGAAAATTTTATCACACCTCTCACGATTCACGATTCACGGCTCACGATTGGGGATTACTCGTGCTTAAACACCACACTTTGATTTCTCTCCTCTTTGCCAAATGGCTTACCTTTTATGATGGGTATCAAAAGGGGTTGAAGATGTAATTTGCTGTCACACTCATACATCACTTTCAGGGTGAGATGATTGATTTCGCTATTGGATTTTATTTCATCGAGCGACCACAATGTGTATTCATTAGTTGCCTCTTCAAATTTATCATCCGGGTCTGTGGATTCTATTACGACATCCGGAGAAAACAGACTGCAATAATCTTCCGGGAGAGGTTTTGATTTAATGGTAATGCTGTACTGATCCGTGCTGCTATAACTCAAATACAGAACACCCAGGATCGTTGAATCTTTATATTCAGGTTTGTACGAAACATAGAAGCTGACTTGTGAATTAGGAATGTCGCCATATATGATAGTTGCATCACCACGGATGACAAGCTTGTTATTGTAATCATAAACAGCTAAGTCATCTTCTGCTCCGCAGCAACCGAATTTTGCTGTTTTGTAATCGTGTACATCCAATGTCAATTCATCACATTCCTGCTGAATGGTAAGCTCGGTATTTTCAGGCTTCTCAAATGTTTTAAGTTCAACCTTTATTTTCCTATCCTGTACTTCGCATCCGGTACAGGATTTTGTATCCGTTGTGTATTTGGCGATGTAGTGCTTTAGATCTGTGAAGTCATGCAGTGCGATAAAAGCTACTTTATAAGTAGTCTCGGTGGTATTGAAATAATATCCATTCGATGAGTCTATGGAAGTAATATGGAAACCTGCTTCTCCATCATCCGAATAAATGGCTGATGATGTATCAGCGGGAGGATTTGTAGCTGACGTATCATTCTGGATGTCAGTGGAGGCTTTTTCTGTGCAGCTGAGGAAGAAGAAGGGGATGAGGGAGAGGAGGAGAGATGATTTCATTTTATCTAATTACATGTTAATCGTTAACAAACACGATGTTAAATTACTTTTATAATCCTTCAAACATTTTTAACCATTAGTCTCTAATTTGCCTAAATACTTTTCTAATAATAATATATTTTCAATTGCTTTTGCTTTTACACTTAATGCAGTATTTTTTGTGTCCCCACCATGTATTTCTTTTAAAAGAGGCATTTCTTTGTCAATTGAAATGACAAAAAGTACTGCGGCGCTGTCATCGATATTTTCATGATCCTCACAAAATTGACCAACTAACTTAAATGCTTTTATTGCATTTTCGTAATTGCCTTCTTTAAATATAATTATTGCCAAATTATAAAATATAATTACTGCAGAGTCATATTCATCTTGCTCTAAAATTTCATTATTTATTTTTTTAATAGCTTCTTTTAATAAAGCAGTTGCTTTCTCATCTTCTTCCTTTGCCAATAAAACATAAGCTGTATTATTTAAATGATATATACTTAAATCGTGACCCTCCTCATACAAATTATAAATAAAAGAAGCGACTTCATAAGAGGATTTAACATCATTCTCTTTGATATAATATTTTATTAGTGCTTGCATTTTATCCTCTATCACAATACTCCTCTTTTTTGAATCACCCGATTTAATAATTGAATCTTGAAATCTCTCAATTGATGGCTCGATGACATTCTCAATTGTAATTTCTAATGAATAATTCGATTCTTTAGAATTGTAATTCTCCACATTAGATTTCAATTTTTGTAGTCGTATTTTATTATCATAAAACTCAATAAGTTGATCATGTTCATTTATATTGTAAACATTCCAAGATTTAATCTTACCAGAAATATTATCTTTAAGTTGTATAAATAATATTTGTTTTTTCTTTGATTTTATAAGCCGTTTTATAAGTTTATAAAGGACATTTATTATTGAATATGGTGTTTCAATAATATCAAATGAATTTTTGTTAATTTTTTCAATAATTGTAGATAGTCGGAATTCTTCTTCATTTATATTATTTGTAAATTCACTACTAAGTATAAAACTATTGCCACTTATTGAAGTAATTTCACCATTAATATACTCAATAAATGTGATGTCAGGTGAAACAAATCTAAATCTATATTTACCATCAGAATTAATTTGCAACCATAATTTAATAGAATCAGAATTTTCACCAAAAGTCAAATATGGTGTATCTAAAAGATCATCTGTTTTACCTTCTGATTTATATCCTATAGATTTTCCTGATTCCGAAAATTGCTGGAGAATTACAATTCCTGAATCAATAAGCGAATTACAGAAGGATTTATATTCCTCTAAAGAAAGTATATATTCTCCAGATAAAATAAACTTAGAAAAAAAATAAACTTGCCTTAATGTACTTATTTCAGATGAAAATATCTTAGATAGCCACTTTTGGTATTTTGGTGATAGTGAGTCTATGAAATCAAGTTTTACTTTATCAATCTGTCCACTGCTTTGCAATATTTGCTTTACATCGTTTTGAGCATTTCTATCGAAACGCAAAACACTTGACTCTCCTTTCATACATCTTTCAAACATTTTTTGTGCAATTTCATTTATCCAGGCAGGCTTTCCTGAAGTTAGTGCATGTATTTGCCCACAAGCATGGTGAAATCTATAAAATAATTCAGATTCAATTTCCTTAGTTGTCCATTCAATAGACTCCAACGATTTACTAAAATACTCTTTAACACTATCTAAATCATCAAAATAATCAAGATTTATTATATCAAATTCCCGATGTGTGCCTCCAAAAACTATATCCCATTGGGATTTTTCAAAACTGGTATCACCTGCAAAAACAAATCCATATCCAAGATCTTGGTTTTGAATTATAAATCTAATTTCTTCAATTATTTTCGCATTCGAATAAATATTTTGAGACTCATCTACAAGAAAAAGAAATTTCGTTTTTTGATTATATCCTTCAATATTACTATTTGCAATTTGAAGCCTAAGCAATTTCAAGTCTTCAATTAATAAATCAAACTCAAAAGTTGAATTTTTATTCATTAAATAATTCTTATGCAATATTGGTGTTTTAAATATCCAATTAATTATATCAGTTAATCCATCCGATATAATAATTTTTTGAATAGCATTTTGAATATCCCCACCTTTTCCACCTAATAAACCTAGTCCAAATACAGTATTAATAGTTTGACTAAATAAATACCAAAATAATTCATTTGAGTTATGTGAATTTGATAATGTTAAATTTAATCTAATGGGTATAATGTTATTAGCAGAACACTCAATTTCAATAAGATTAAGCAGACTTGTTTTGCCCACTCCTCTATCGCCGCATATCATCATGCTTTTTATCCTATTTTCTTGCTTAAATGCATTGCGTAATAAGAAACGAATCTGCCTAAACTCGCTACTTCGGCCAGCAAGTAATTTTGCATCGGTTAAGGCTGAGCGATCAAAAGGATTTGTAATAAATTTATTCATTTGTAATGTTTTTAATTTTATTTGCAATTTCAGTTAATAATGGTTTCATATTATGTATTTCAAGCAAACCACCAGGCTTGTCTCTAAATTTTCGATAGAGAATTAACTTTGTATTAAGATCCTTAACTAACTTTATTAATTCATTATTTTCTGTATTTATCCAAAAAGAATTCTCGCAATTATTAAGACAGTATTGCATTTCTTCAATTTCTACTACTTGCAATACCCCACCATTAATAATTTTTGAAATTACTAGATTTAGATTATGTAATACTACACTGGTGTTTTGTTCTAATGATTGGAAGTTTATCAGTTTTTCAAAATTCGGTATAAGAACTGATATTTTATCAAAAGAACTTTTAATGAATTTATAGTTATCCTCTGATATAAATCGTGAATGAGCAATATCATTCCTAAGATGAGTTAAAGGCTTTAAGGTATCAATAATTGTTTCCCGATTTAACCTTCCAATTTGCTTGTCAATTAATGCAATATTGTATTTCATTCCAAAAAGACTTTCAATGTCATTCCAATTTAAATAGTAAAAAGGATGAAATAAATTTACTGAAAGAAATACATTGTCCTTTTTAGCTCTATTTAATTTGTAAATATACTGATCTTCGATTTCTGGATTTTTTTTAATTTTATATGCTTCTTCTATTCTCTTTACTACATCCCCAATATTCTCTCTTTGAACAGTGCCTAAAAATTTATTAGTCCATTCAAATACACCTATAGTGCGAATAGAAACTATGAGAAATTCCCTCAATCCGACTTCTAATTGAATGAATAATTCGTATGCCTTAGTATTTAAACTATATCCCATTTAATTATCCATTAAAAATCATATAAAATTCGCTAATTCTCCAGGTGGTGTGAATATTTATCTCATAATAATAATACTAAGGTAGCAAGTTAATTTCAATATTCAATGTTTTAGCTCGCTACGTGTAATTAGTAAAATCTCGTTTAAAGGAGCAAAATAAATCAGTTCTACATTTAACGTTTAACATTTACCGATTTACGATTTTTTGTCCATTGTTAAACTGTTGAGATACACTAATCACACTCACTACTCACTACTCACTACTCACTACTGACTGCTCACTATTTTTTCCATCTCTTCCATGCCGAAAGAAAACGATTGATCTTTCCCATCCATACTGGTTGGCCTGAAATCACATTTCCTTTTTCTTCCTGATCATCATCCCTGATATTTTCACCGGCACCATACAGGCCTTCCATGATCTTTCGAACAGATTTTTCGACCATGCCTCTGAATGGGATCCGGGCCATCAAACCATAGACAGCCGCATTACCTTTTGCAGAATCTTCACGATGGGCAGTAGCATATACAACGGCATCTTTCAAATCGAGAAGATATTGATCAATCACTTCAACATTTGTTGGTGTAATGGTAAGGTGAATGCTATCGGGTAACTGCTGCCGGTCAATCATCCATCCTTTCTCCTCCAGTTGATCACCAACCACAAAAATATCCGGGTCATTATTTTTTGTGGTGTACGATATGATATTCATGACCGGATTACCCACGATGATTACACCAGGAATAGCTACAAGCCCTGTAAGTAATTTTTGCGTTCCTTCCATGAGCTTTTTTGCAAGAGATAAATATCCCTCCTGTCCAAGATGCTTCATACCTGCCCACGCAGCAGCAATCGGGCCACCAGCTCTTGTCCCCATCAATGTCGGTGAAATGTAGATACCACCGGGATAATCCGTAGTGACGATAAACTGGTGACGCATGTATTCCATGTTTTTGTAAGTCAAGACTGAAGCACCCTTAGCTCCGTATCCAAATTTGTGAATATCTGCAGAAACCGAACAAACACCTTTTACCCTGAAATCCCATAATGGCACATTGTAACCCAGCTTCTCCACCCACGGCAACATAAATCCACCGATACAGGCATCGACATGAAACGGAAGATGACGGCGTAGAGCGATTTCAGCAATAGCCTGAATGGGATCCAGTATTCCATTAGGATAACCAGGAGCAGAAGCAGCGATGAGAATTGTATTCTTTGTGATGAGCTTCTCCATAGCTGCAGGTATCACACATCTGTTTTCGTCCACTCTGGCTTTTCTAATTCGTAAACCAAACATGGAAGCTGCTTTATCAAATGCAGGATGTATGGTCATCGGTGCCACTATTTCCGGCTTGTCAATCATCGGATGAAGCTTCCTTGCCCGTTGCCTGTAACAAAACATTGCAAGCAGGATACTTTCAGTTCCACCGGTAGTCATCACACCTACAGTTTTGTCATCACCATGCAGCATATCCGCTGTCATGCGCACGACTTCCTGTTCCATCCGATGCAGGCTTTTAAATGCCAGCGGGTTGAGATAATTCGCACTGAACAATTCATTGTGAGCAGCTTTCAACAGGCTGTCATGTTCTTCGTCTGCATAATAGACAAGGCTCCATACCCGGCCCTCTTTCCATGCTGCATCTTCTTCTTTAAGCTTTTTTATTTGTTCCAGGATATGATCGGGCTTTTCGCCGGAAAGAGGAATGGGTAGAGTAACTGCCATGATAGTGAGTAGTGAGTGGATGCAAATTACTAAGAGAATTGAAACAACAGCGTGAGGCGTGAGGCGTGAAACGTGAGTATTTAATATGTTCGAAAAAAAACAAGCATTTGTTCGGCGTAGGTTGCACCTACGTCGGAGTGTTTGCAAAACTCGGTTTTGCGACTTTTTTGACTTTTTTTGTTAGATGAAGATTCCGTATTTGCAAATCTGAAATTTGCAAACACTCCGACGTAGGCGCAGCCTACGCCGAACAATTTAATAAAAACAAATATGAGGTTTACCAAAAAGAAAAATAGTTATCCGTAGTTTGAAACTACGGATAACTATTTTTCCTTTTGTCTAACTATCTGGTTAATTTTTTACTCTCTCAAAGCCGCCAAGAAAAATCATAACTCACATTTCACGTCTCACGCCTCACGAAAAGAGATGTGCATAGCCTACATCGCCCCTAATTTTTTCAAATACTTCTCTGAATTCGCTCTCACTGCATCAGTCGGGTTCATGGATAAGGACTTTTTAAAATTCTTGATTGCATTTTCCTTATCTCCTTTTGTAGCATAGGCTTCTCCGAGACTGTCCCATGCATTGGCGCTTTCAGGGTGGCGTTCTGTATTTAGTTTCAGGTATTTGATGGCGCCATCATGATCACCATTGTTCAACAATGTGTAACCATAGGTGTTGAGCTCTGCTTCTGTGGCAACAGCTATACCCTGCTCTCTTGCTTTTGCGGCTTCATCTTTCTTGCCCTGCATATCAAGGAGACCGGCTTTTGTGTTCAATGTATTAAATGTCGTGCTATTCACAAGCGCCTGGTCGATCCATTTGATACCCTGGTTAGCATCAAGCTTGTTTTGCAATGCATAATTGGCTGCAGATGCATATCCCTGCCAGTTGAAACCAGCAGGACCTTTTAATTCTTCTGTTGCATTCGACATCACAATATCGTCGACGGCAAATTCAATTTTTACAGGAAATTGTTTGTTCTCCCAATTTAAAACAAGCTCACCTGAATTTTTCGACAGATTGATAAAATCATAAGTGAGCAATTCTGTCATCGCGTAGCTACGGACCTGGATCTTCGCCCGAAGCTGGTCATGATCTTGTTCATAAAAAAAGCTTCCCCATGAACGGTTGTCTTTTGATATGATCAATTCTCCGCTCTCATCATTATTGATGGTGTAAAACAAGCCATACCTGCCTGCTGGTACATCCTTTCCTTCGATTTTAGCGGCATGTGACAATTCGATCGTAGTGTTTTCATTTGCACCTGCACGCCATGGAGCTGATTTCTGATTTCCAAAATTCTGCACATTCCATCCAAAAGGAACCAGGTCACCCCAGATCACACGTCCTTTTACAGCCGGTCTTGAATAATTGACCGTGACCCTTGAAATACCGATCGTTTGAGAGACTTCAGCAGCCGGGCTTGGCGTCCTGGGCGTAGTGATGCCTTGTGACCATGAGGAAACCGAAATAGCAGCAAATGCTACAGCGAATAAGAAACGGATGTGGATTAATTTTTTCATTTGGTTTGAATTTTTAAAACGAATGGAAATGATAGAAAGATCTGATATGTCATCTCTTTAAACAAAAAGGAAACGTGGTTACAGATTCTTCCGCTGCTATGTGGATTTTTGCGAAAGGTACCATGTCTCAATCCCGATCGATTATAATCTTTTTAAAAGTGCAAATTTCTCTATGGATAGTTCTAAATATTCGCTCAATAGGTGAATTGATTATACTTAATGATTATTTGTTTGATAATGAAGTGCCATGACTCCTGCGTCAAATAACTTGTTTTCTGAAAGTTTTAAATTCACTGTGGCAGGAACACCTTCAAATAAAGGAATTCCTTCACCCAGCAAAATGGGATTGACAAAAAGCCAGAATTCGTCCACCAGCCCTTCATTCAGAAGTGAATTGGCGGCAGAAGGGCTTCCGAAGATCACAATATTTTTTCCTTCTTTGTTTTTGATCTTATTGATGTTCTCCTTAAGATCGTCGCTGATCACAGTCACATTTTCCAGATCCTTTTCTTTGAGAGTTCTGGACAAAACAATTTTTGGAACCTTGTTATACCATTCACTATGTTCAATATCATGCTTTGATGCATTCGGCTGACTACCTGCTGTGGGCCAGTAGCTTTCCATCATTTCATAGGTCACGCGGCCATACAATGCAGTATCTGCCTGTTGCGTGATTTCACCTACAAAGTCAAACATGGCATCGTCCAGTTTTACCCAGTCTAATTCACCTTTTAAAGTGGCCGCAAATCCATCGAGAGAGGTGTGCATGAAGAAGATTAAATTGCGCATAGTTGAAAAGAGTATTCAGTAAACAGTATTCAGTATTCAGTAAAAAAAGCAGGGAGCATGGGGCATGGAGCAGGGAAAAAAGAGTAATCAGTATTCAGTATTCAGTAATCAGTAATCAGAAAAAGCAGGGAAAAAAGAGTAATCAGTGTTCAGTATTCAGTAATCGGTATTCTGAATTGAGTTAATTTGAACGTGATTGTATGGGCAGCGGCTTGCCCTGCCTTATCCTAATCGGCATGAAATGTACCGCTTAAAATTGATAATTCAATCCCATGGATAACAGGATATCGTCCTGTTCGAAATTATCGTTTGTGAGATTTATGCTCGTCACCAGTTGGAACTGAAACTTAATTTTTTCGCTTCCTGCTTTAAAGGTTAACGCGGGCTCGAGGAGGAAAAATAAATCCTGATCCTTTAAATAATTCACCTGGTCAGCATTGTCGAAAATAAGACTGCCTTTGATATCGGAATAATTTAAAGTCATGAAGCGTGTTGAACCTGAAATTGAAAAGTTCTTCTTGTGAAAGTTAAGGCTTGGCTGAATGCTGAATCTTACCAGGTTGGCTGAAATTTTACCTGTCGTGCCCGGGTTATCGGGAACAGTGGTTGGAAAATGATTTTCCATGGTACCAAATGCAAGGAGGCCGTAAGCATCAAATAGAAATTCATCATTGATATTACTATAGTACCCTAATCCTGCTTCTATGAACTTGCCTGAACCGCCATTGCCATTATCTTCATCGGGAGGAACCACAACCCCACCATTCACCTGCAATGCAAGTGCGTCTTCCAATCCATATGCACCCAGGAATTCAAATTGATTTCCACCGACGGCTATTGTCAGGTTAGTCTTTCCTTTTTCATCGATCAGGGGTATATTCTGCGCGGTAGGAATATAATATTTGGGGCTGCAGCTCAACAATGCAATTGAAAAAATCCCAATGATGAATTGAATAAGGTGTTTGGATTTCATGGCTTTCGAAGATTGATTGAGAATACAACCATCGCAAGCAGAATAAGTTTTGCTTATGTTGTTTTTAATGCAATTCCTTATCTATAATTGATGTTAGGGTGACCTGTATTTCATCTGACTTCAAACCATTAAAAGCTGAAATTATCTGAGCATCCCGGTTAAGAACAAACGTTGTAGGAAATCCCCACCACATTTTAAATACATCAAAGATTAGAACACTACCGTCTTTAACCTGATCAAAACTCCATGGATAATTACGCAGAAAATCCTGAACGTCTGCGTCACTATCAATTGCTATTCCGATAAAATTAACATTGGTTTCTCCATACTTTTCTACAATCGCATTAAGACCGGGAATTTCAGCTATGCAGGGCGCACAGCTTGTGTACCAAAAATTAATAACACTTATTTTTCCTTTAAAGTATTCAGGAGTAATTTCTTTCCCATCAGACAAGTACGCAGTAAACTCAGGGATAGATGCTCCTATCATACAATCCGGATTTGTGAGCGCAGGCTTGCCAGACGCTGTAGTGTCATTAGCTTCTTTTGCTATCCGGAGACAATTATCTCTCGCTTCTTCATAAGTCACTTTAGCAGTTGCCTGGCAAAAGCAGAAATAAGGGAGAACTAAAAAGAAAAAAAATATTGACCTCATAACTTTTTATTTACCAGATTACAATGAATACTACTTATGAATAATAATTTTTCTAAAGACGGATTTATTTTGATTTCGAATCTGAAGCAGATACATCCCCTCCGGAAAATTTGAAATATCAAGGTCGGTATTTAATTCTCCATTTACTAATTTATAGCCCTTAATAAAAATGGATTGACCCAAAGGTGTATAGCAAATAACTTCAATATTCTTAAACTCCGCTGAAGCCGGATCTGAAGAAAACGAAAGATTAAAATTACCAGAACCCGGATTCGGATAAATCAATAAATGGCTCCCGGCAAAATCTTCATCCAAATCATGCGTGCTGACCAGGGATGAAAGTTCACGCCTATACACTCCGTTACTATCCGAACCTGCATACAGGTAAAGCCCATTGACAGCAAGTGCATTGATATTCACACCTGCAGGAAATCCTGTATTTATCTCATGCCAGGTATCGCCATTGTCATTGGATTGAAAAACACCACCATGATCACCCGAAGCTGCAGCAAAAATACCTGTTCCAGAAAATGCAAATGAGGTGAATTCAGTATCATCTATTTGTAAACCATTATTTTTTTCTGTCCATGTGCTCCCATCTTCAGATATGAAAACACCCTTTTCATTTGTTCCGGCATACAGGTACGATTCATGTTGTGCTAAGGCATCTACGAATGCATTGGTCATTCCAATATTAGATGGCTTCCATTGTGACGAATGGATGTTATATCTGTAAACTCCATGCCCGGTGCTGACGAATAACGATGTATCTCTTACCAAAATGGAATAAAGCGCTCCTTCAACAGGCAGGCCACCGCTTATATCATTCCAGTTGATCCCATCGTAAGAAATAATGACTGCGGAGGTGCCTTTAATTTTACTTCCGGCAACCACAATAGCATCCCATGGCGCACTGGCGAATGCAATTGAATATACAGCATTGCCATTAGGTATTTTTTGCCAGATTTCAGTAGCATCTGTGGCCATATACATTCCCCTGTAAGTGGCACCTACGATGAAACTTGTATCATTTATCGCGATCGACCTGATTGGAGCCTGGTCTTGTGGAAGTCCCTGATTCACCTGGTCCCAACTGTCACCATAATCATCAGTAAGAAAAATTCCACCTTCATTACAATTTGCACCAGCAAAGAGATATGGCATTTTCACAGCCAAAGAATGGATAGTAATATTGGCAGGGCCTGTTGGTTCCCATTCGTTTTGACCTTGCAGATGAAAAGCAAGAAGAAAGAATGAAACTGTGGACATTAAAGTGAACAAAGATCTCATAACAACCTATTTACGATTTACGATTGACGAATTACGATTGACGAATTACAATTGAAGAATTACGATTGACGATATCTTTAAAGGAGATAGAACAGAACTACTTTATTGAAACTACACTATAATTTAAAATGTTCATTTTAATTTTAATTCATTCGAATAGAGCCTAATTTCATTTCTTGAACTCAACAATTAGAATCACTGTATGACGACCGGATTGTTAATTTCCTTTTGTTAATTGCCTATTGCTTATTCCTCAGCCAGAGATTTTATGCTTTCAAGTGCTTTTGGAAAAGTGTCTTTGAAATATTGTTCGTGATCGACAGTTACGTCCATATTGACAATTAATTCTGTGCCTCCGTCTTTTTCCTTAAGAGAATAAGTTTCCATGGCGCCTGACCATTGCTTTGTTGCTTCCGTCTCAGGTTGCTCTTCGCCGCCTTTCATTTCACCCAGGTGTTTAAAGGACATGAATTCATTTGGAGTTTTTTTGGCGATCATGCTGACCATGCCTTCTCCTTCAGGTGAAAGGAATAATACCTTACTGCCTTCATGCCAATCTGAAACAGCGTATGAGCCTTCACTAAATACACTGGTCCATTTCCGGTAGGTGCTGTCATCCCATAATATATTCCATACTTTTTCTTTTGGAGCATTGATGAGGGTTGTAAAATTCAGCGTCTTCATTTTCGTAATTTGGTCTAATATATTATTTCTATGTGACTTTCTATGTGCCCTATGTGTCTATGTGGTTCCATTTTTTCTCACTGTATCCGCAAATATTTTAGAAGCATAATGAAAATGGAAAAACATTTTGTCATAAAACAGAATTCATATATCCATGGGATAAAAAGGTGAACCACATAGACACATAAGGCATATAGAAAGTCACATAGATAAATTTTATTTTTTCTGAATTCAGTTTAATATTAAAATGCTTTCAAAAGTACTTTATTTTTCAATGATTAATACTTCATTATAAACCCTGGTACCGGATAATATTTTAATTAAATAAACTCCATTTGGGAAATTATTCAAATCTAATATTTCAAAATAATTGGATTTAAATATCGCTTCCCCCATGATTGAATACATTTCAATTCGCATCGGATTTCCTGAGTCTTCCTGCACAAGGTTAATGATACCGGATGACGGATTTGGAAATATTATTAAGTCGTCAGGTTTAGAAATTTCCTCACTACCTGTAATATACTGTGCTGTCACATTGTCCACCTTGAATATGGAATAGCCATCCTCTTTTTCATCCCAGATATCCATATTGCCTTTTGCTGTAAAACGGATCGTGATCGAATCATTTTCCTGGGACCATTCATTTAAGATATGGATAGAGTTCAATGTAAACCCTGTGGGATCTACAGGTATGCTATCGATAAATAAAACATCAAGAGGATCCTGTCCCAAAATACTTACAATACATCTCCCCACCTGGAAAATACTATCGCAATGTGCATAAAAATCAATCTTTGTTAAATGATCAGTGGAAATGGTTTGCCATAATTCCCCCGGCCCTGAGCCATCAATCCCGTGCAGGTTACTTTCTACTTTAGCAAAGTATCCTCCTGCAGGATCGACTACTTTGATTACAGGAGTTGATGCAAAACCATTGTAATCTGTATAATTGTTCGTTTTCCAGCCTACAGGATTTTCGAAGGGCTGTCCGATAGTTTGTATCACCTCCCATTCATTAATTCCGGCATTGATAATCTGAGCGGATGGCTGGTTAACCCAAATTAAAAAGCTGGTTAGCATGAAAAGATACCGCATGGTTATTCCTTTTTCTGAACTGTAATTTACACCTTTAACCAGGAAGCATATGTCAGGAAAATTGCTGATTGCGTTTTTATGCCTGTTCATCTTGTTGTCTTCTGACAGCATAAATTAATTCATCAAGATATTCTCCATTCTTGTAAATTGTTTTTTCAAATTTCCCTTCGAGTATAAACCCTGCTTTCTCAAGAACTTGTTGTGAGGCTTTATTTGTTCCAAATGGCCTCGCAAACAGCCTATCAATGTCAAAGATCTTAAAAGCGGTATCCACGATTTGTTTTACAGCCACAGTCATTATTCCTTGACCCCAATAAGGTTCTGCCAGCCAATATCCGAGTTCAGCATTCTTTCTGTGAATATCTTGCTGCGGGTGAATACCAATACCACCAATTGCCTGGCCGTCTAGTTCAATTGCAAAAATATGAACTGGATTACCCTTATTTGCAAATTCAATAAATGCCTTTCCGTTTATGTCCGTGTATGGATGAGGAAATCCATCGGTCAGATTTTTTGCAACATTCCAGTTGTTGGCATGCTTTACCAAACTATCCAGATCGGATTCCTTCCAGGGCCTGATGATAAATTTTGCATTGCTTCTCACGCATGAAAATATTTATAAAACTTCCTTTATGTACATTGTAAATACACCAAAATGAACATTGCGCTAAAATACGCCCATAACAATGAAAAAATAATATGTACAATAGTTTCAAATGTTTTCCCCTTCCAGGTTGAGGAAGAATATCCAAAAAACTGAACACCTAACCTGGTTATCCAGAAAATTCCATACCCCAGGGAAATCCTCCTTCCCAATGTTGTAGTTACCATTTCATGCGCCGATGTCACGCAAAGAATGCCTGTCAGGAAAACTAAAAATAAAATAAAGTAGGAATGGATATACATCATCTGCCGGTTGATAATGCTCAGGGAACTCAACTCTTTCTTCCACTTAAAATAAACCGGGAAATAAAAGTGAAGTAACGCTAATACGATCATTAATGTGCCTATGATTTTCAGGTGAAGCTCCATGGCTTGAGGGAATGAATAAATTGGATCAGGGACTGCACATGAAGATAGACATAAAGGGCGTGAATTTCGTTTCCCGGAAAGAAGTAAAGCCCGCACGTTCAAATGCTTTCTTCCAGGTATTACGGGAAAAAAAGTGCGTAAAGCCAACCGTAAACGCAAGGAAATTCGGAAAATCGCGCAGGTGTTCTACCATAATAACTTTCCCACCAGGTTTACACAGCCTGTAACATTCCTTCAGGAAAATGACTTTCTCATCGTTCGATCTGATTTCGTGCACTGCTGACAAGAGGAAGACAATATCCGCTGCACCATCGCCTATAGGGATTGAGTTGGATGCAATGTGTTGCGTATTGGGATATTCAAGGGTCACTTTGCGAGCTCTTTTAATGGCCGGCTCAGTGTGCCGTGTGGCATCGTAAAAATCAAATACGCGCAAATCGGATTGCGGAATAATATCGTGTATGATAAAGCTGGTTTCATCAAACCCTGCATTAATATTTACCACTAGCTTTATATCCTGATCATTCCGGATGATATTTTTCAGCCAATGGAAATCATAATAACCGGAATAATCATAGACATAGGCGGATACGATCAAAGGCATAATGAGACCGGCTAAAAAAGCTATGATGACCAGCCAAAATAAAGTATCCGGCCAGTGAATCAAATAACGACTCGCAAACAATACAGCTATAACACCGAAGCCAATGAAATAAAAATGACGGTTAAAGCTCAGGATATTCAGGACACCCTGGAATTTTCTTCTTTCTGGTGCCATTGCTCGATTTTACCTTTTTTCCAATAGTAAGGAATATTGTGAATGATAAATGCATTTGCCAGGTGCACATCCTTTAATTTCAGCTGGTCAATAAATGTAAAATGATACTGATTGACTTTGACAGGAGATGGTTTCCAATTTTCCCTGACGCCTTCTATGATCAGTATTTTCTTTTCTTCTGCATTGTATGTAAAAGTAAAAGGCAAGGGGCCTGCAAACCTCCTGGCTTCTTTCCAATCTGCAAATGGCGAACCTTCAGGTAAGGAAATATTATCGCTGTCAGCATTATCAATGCTTATGCTAAAACCGGATTTCTTCGAATTAATTTCCGATGTACCGTTATGCCGATTTTGATGAATGTCTGTCGTAGTGTAATTATAATGTGTGAAAATGTTCCCGAAGAATTCCATCTTCTTTTTGTCGGTTTCTGATTTCAAGATATACAGACCTCGCAGATTCTTGCCGGCCTCGTTGGTATACCGAACAAAAACTCTATACCCGATCAGGAAAAATTCGTTGCCCAATGCTTTTGGAAAACCTTTTGGCCTCAGATCTTTCGTTTGCACCATGGCTACTGCAATGAAAGCCCACTTGTCATGAAAAGTATCCAGTGTTAAGCATTCTGGTATCAGGTGTTGGATCTGCTCTTTTGGAATTGCAAAAGTGAATACCAGCGAGCTTTCAAAAAAGGCTTCGACAGCGAAAGGATGGTTTTTTAGAAATGATAGCATATTAGTTCAGCTGAGCTGACTTTCTATTGTGAAACTCATTGTAATAGATCAGAAGAATAAATAATAATGCAAAAATGGCATTTGCTTTTCCCCAAAGTAACAGATCGGGCACAAGAATAAACTCTAAGGTATTCATGATAGCTATGACAAGTATTTGTGTCACTGCGTTTAGCCTGGGCCACAAGCTGCTTAGAATCCAAATGCCCATTCCGATTTCAGCCATCCCGATCAGGATAGTCAATGGTTTAGCATAATCCTCACCTAAAATCCTGGCTACAATTTGTTGGTGTCTTGGAACAAGATTAAGGACTTTACAGAGAAGGCCACTGGCAATCCAGACAGAAGCAATGAAATAGTTTAGGATTTTAAAGGTTGAATGGTTTGCGGAGGATTGAACAACATTCATAATATTGCACCTGAAACAAAGGGAAATTCACAACAGGAAGGTGGTGATTTCTTTGTCTGTATGCCTGACATCAAAGATACAACATAAAGGGTTTACAATTATCAGTCGTCGATCCGCAATGGATCAGCCCTGCTGACATATTTAGCAAGCTTTGAAAAGTCAGCGAAAATCGGACCCAGGGTTTCGACGAACAGTATTTGATTCTCTTTCGTGTCAGCGTATGCATAAAAAGCACCGGCTTCCGGATCAAACTCAATATGATCCATCAATTCACGGTTTACTTTTTCCAATATCTGGATGATGTGTCCTTCCCAGGAATATCCATTACCAGAGTAATTGTATTCCTCAAAAAATTCAGCATATTTTGGATATAGCTCAGGGCTTTCCGTTTCTGCAACTATTGTAAAACGGCCATCATTGTCGTAAATTTTAAAGGGATAATAATTATTCATAGTATAATTTTTTGTAACTCACCCCCTTCTCCTCTCTTATGAATTGTTTTTAGGTAAGAAATTGCTCTTGCTGAGAGAGGGGTGATTTGTTTATTGCCTATTGTTTATTGCCTATTGCCTATTGTCTATTGTTTATTGCCTATTGCTACTTTCTGAAGGGCCTCCCGTATTTCATCTGGCTTCCTTGTTCCGATTAGTAGCTTCTTGTAGTCCTCAAATTCAAGTTGCAAACCCTGATTACCGGATACATTGAACGCACGGTTTTTTCCGAATCCGCGAAGGCCCCAACCTCTGTATTCAAGTAATGCATTGTATTGGCGGACGTTTGCTTTACGTATTTGCTCCCATGTAAAGTGCCTGAAGGATATGTGAAACGGGAAAAATCTCACATATACGCCATCCGTTTTGATCAATGTTTCAAGCTTAAAGCTGAAAAATAAAAGTGAGAGCATCAATGTCAATCCGAATACAAGCAGGATTTCGACATCACCTGAAGGCCTGCTTCCAAATGTCTTTCCCAGCACAACCTGCGTTATCACCCCATAGGCAAGAAATCCATTTGATCCCAGCAATATTAGCCAGAGCCACCATTGGATAAATTTTTGTTTTTCGGAAAAAAGTATTTCGTCTTTCATCTTGGTTTGATCATTTTTGATTATGATATTTATTCCTGAACATAGTTTCCAGCAACCCATCGCGAATCTTATCATCCGCCAGCTGCCAGAACATTATTCCTCCGAGCTTTTTATCTACAGCGTATTTTGTTTTCAAGGTAATGGATTGTTTATCATCATACGTTGCGACTAATCTTTCAATCGTGTTGATGGCAAAAGGGGCTTTGGCTACATCATCCCAAAGCTTTACAAAACCATTTTTTACAGAGAGCGAATCATTGGCGTATTTGAAAGAGAATCCATGTGAAAAGCGGCATGGCATATATAAATCCACACGATTCCCTTCCGTGATATGAAAAAACCGTCCATAAAACGCGGCACCTATCACTAATTGCTCAGCGGGTACGCCAGCTTTTAAAAGCATCTGCACGGCATGATCTGTGGATTCTGTTTGCTGTGGAGTTGAATACAGAGGCGTATGATGTCCGCTCACTGTGCTAAAACCATGTACAAGATCGTAGGTCATGATATTGATGAAGTCTGTGTATTTAATGACTTCTTTCCAATCGATGGATGAATCAATGTAAGATGTAAATCCACCGGCAGCAAAGCTAATTTCAAAATCTTCACTATTCACTTTTCTAAGTTCTTTCACCAGGGAAGTGAAATTATCCTTGTCTTCAACTCTGAATGTATGGCCTGGAAAACCATCGATAGCGGGGTATTCCCAATCCAGGTCAATGCCGTCAGTGTGAAAATAAGCTGAGATCTCTTTTACCGATTGTGCAAATTCATGACGTCCATTTGCTGTATTAAAAACATCGGAGCAGGTTTCGCATCCGCCCCATCCCCCAAGGGAGAGCATGACCTTCAAATCCGGGTGTTTACTTTTTAGCGCGACCATTTTTTTAATCTGGGTGCTATCTTCCGCGGAATTAATCCACAGCCGGTTATCCTTTAAGTGACCGAAGGAAAAGATAAGATGGGTGAGCTTTCCCATTTCAAAACTATCTATAAGATTTGTTGGGCCGCTGTAGTAGCCGACGATCCGGAAAGTTGAATTAGTCTGTGCTTCTAAATTTGAAAACAAAGTAGCGACAAGCAAGAGAAGAAAAAATGTTCTTGATTTTGTGAGGATCATGATGGTGGCTTGGAAAAAATCAAAGGTAATGTTCAGGTTTGTAATTAAAAGTCGTTTTATATAAATTGTTCGGCGTAGGTTGCATCTACGCCGAACAACTAGTTTTTTTGGTAATATGGTGTGAATTATTCTAATCCTATTATTCAATATTGACCGGGACTTAAGGTTTTCATCACAATCCTAGTCACGGTGCTTAATAAACTTACCTGTATGCACTCGACCCTTTACCTCAACTTGTACTACATATTCTCCCTCAGGAAATTCAGATACATCCACAGTCATCTGTTGATCCACAATCATTTTCGTGTAAAAAAATAATCTGCTGTCAGAAGTATAGATGAAAACGGACCCGTCTTCAGCATATTTGCTCACAGGTGCTATGGTCAATTTCGTATTCACCGGATTCGGAAAAAGAAATAATGGATTCAACTTATCCTGCAAAGGCTTCAACCCCGTTCCAGGATTAGTAACTCCTCTTTGCCACACGCCCATTCCAAGTGTACCCGCATAAAGTTGACTTCCTTTAAGTACAAATGAAGAAATGCTTGACGGAAACTGATCCTGGACCATCCATGGATGCCACTCAGGATCCGTAATCGTGCTGAAGAAGATCCCATCCGAACGGGTGCCTAATACAATGGTATCCTGAAATCCTGCAAAAACCATTTGACGTTCATCATTCGGGCTCCCATTGCTAATAGCGGGCAACCCAAGCATAGTTATTTCCCAATTTTCACCCTGATCTCTGGAACCAAACAATGAAAGTTGAAACGTGAAACTAATCATATCAAAAATATACACTTCGGCAAATAAAGCATTCCCCGCAGTGTAGATATTTCTGATATATCCATCACCTGTTTCAATGCCGGCAGATTTATTTTCCCAGGTAAGTCCTCCATCAGATGAGCGAAATACATGATCATTTGTAGAAATAAAATATTGCGAACCCAGAATGGAAAAGCCATTAACCCCTTCGTGAGTCTGTGTATAGAAGGAAGGAAATGGAGATACCCAGGTGTCACCATAGTCGCTTGATTTGAAAGCTAAATGGTCACCTTCGCCAAACAGGAATATCGTATTTCCTTCTACCAGGAATTTAGAAAAATTATTGAATTTACCATGAGTAATATCGATCCATGTAAAACCACCGTCACCGGAACGGTACACATCCCCAAAACTATGGATTGCAAAAAGCGAATCCCCAACCCATGCGATATCACTAAACTGAAATGGAACCGGAAAATAATTTGTAGTATCCCACGATTCACTTTCAATGTCGTATTTATACAATCCATTATAGTCGACACCTGCCCATAGTTCATCATCGTGAACGGAGAGGCAACTCACCAATGTAGCATCTATACCAAGATTTAGAGACTGGTATGACTCACTCAAAGAGTTGAACTTTTTAAGTCCTTCGCTATATGAAAATGCAAAGACATGCTTGTTATCCGTAGTCACGCCATTCACATGATAGGAAATAGATGAGGGTGGGACTGCTTCCCAGTTTAAGCCCCAATCTATTGATCGAAGAAGATTACTGGAACTGGCGTAAATCGTATCGTTTAAGTTGATGATGTCGTTCCAGTGAGAATTAGCCCTTTCCCATCCTTTTGCTTTCACCCAAGTCTGACCGTAATCAATTGAATGGTACGTTTCAGCATCTCCGATAACAATGAGCAAACTATCTTTTGCATAAACGTTATAAGCATTAATAGCTGCAGGATACCTGACAATTTCCCATGTAACTCCCCAATCACTGGTCACCCACATTTTTTTTCCACGCCCCACCACATATAATTTCTCATCAAAAATTTCTAATGCAGATGCACTATTATAAAATGTATCCGTTTCAGTAAGCACGTATTCCCAGGTTTGTCCATTGTCTGTTGACCTTAGGAGAGACTTATCAGCTACAAAAATCATATCATCGAGAAATGTAATCTGATCCAGGAACCTAACCGTATCCGGAAGTTTAATCTCTGACCAGCTGTCACCGTTGTCAGCACTCTTGTACAAATCGTAATTGTAGTCAACGTTGTATCCTTCCATATAATCAGAACCGAAGAGCATGAGATTTTCATCCTGCGCTTTGATCTGATAACAAAAAAAAGAAAACGGTAGTCCATTTTCCATTCGCTCCCAATGGAGTCCTTCATCGGCACTTCGAAAAACACCATTGGTACTGCCCGCATACAGATACGATGTATTTGACGCCATGTCGGAAACAAATCCACCACCGGGTCCTCCTGTGCGTGTCCATTGGGAATGAAGAGTAGAGTTACAAAAGAGGATAAGCGCAGGTATGCAAAAAAATAGAGCGTGCTTCATTTTAATAATAATTTCGTATTTCAAAACACTAATCAATAATTTATTCTCTTGCATTTTAAGAATAGTCAATTGAACCCACAACCCAGGCTTAAGAAATGCGTTATTTTACATAATTAGGAGAAACACATTCCTTCCAATAATCTATAATGGTTTTCATGATCCTTTTTAATTCCGAATAGTTGTTGGGTTTTACAAAAAAACCCTGGATAGATTTTGAATACGCATCAATGACATGTTGTTGCTCCGCTGTCGTGGTGAAAAACAAATACGGCGTGCATTTCAATCTCAGGTCTTCATTGTTGTGGATCTTTTCCCTGAGCAGCATCCCATTTAATTTTGGCATATTGATGTCGGAAAATACAATGAATGGTTCTACTTTATTATTCTCTAAATGATCGAGTGCAACCTCTCCATCACCGAAAAAGATGATTTCGTTTGCGTAACCAAGGTCCTTGAAAACATCAGCCAGTATTTCCTGGTCGTCCATATCATCTTCAATAATAATGATGGGGCCATTCTTATTCATGGGAGCTTATATAAAAAATTAAATTCATTGAGCTCGTAAAGTTATGCATTTTAAGCCATCCGTTATTTTTCGAGGAATTCAATCAACGGCTTAATAAACCTGTCAAAGTCCTCTATGTGAGGAAGATGTCCCACATTATCCAATTCTACTAACTGTGCATTGGGAATGGCCTGTTGGGTTTTCTTTCCCAATTCGTTATAAAGCCCCATCTGTTGTTGTATTTCTTTAGGAGCTCGTTCTTTGCCGATTGCAGTCCTGTCGCGCGTACCAATGATGAGGAGTGTAGGACAGTTAATATTCCTGAATTCATAGACAACCGGCTGTGTAAAGATCATATCCGTCGTCAGTGCTGCGTTCCAGGCTATGACCGGATAGTCTTTGTGAAATGTCCACCCTCCGAGCAGGTTAAGCCATCGGTCATATTGCGGCTTCCATTTGTTGTCATAATAATATTTTAGCTGATAACTTTTATAACTTTCAACAGTGTTCTTCAACTCGCTCTGATAGTTTGCATCAATGCTCTGATAAGGTGTCAGTGTTTTGTAATCTTCAAGCCCAATCGGGTTTTCAAGAATAAGTTTTTCAGTTACTTCCGGATAAGACAAAGCAAATCTTGTAGCCAGCATGCCACCCATGGAATGTCCGAGCACAATGACTTTACTGATATGCAGACTGTCCAGCAGGGATTTGGTATTATTTGCCAGCTGGTGAAAACTGTATTGATAGTTTTGTGGCTTAGAGGATTTACCAAAACCAATCTGATCAGGTGCGATGACGCGAAAACCATTTTTATTCAGTGTCCTGATCGTTTGTTCCCAGTATGCGGCATTAAAATTTTTTCCATGAAAAAGCAATAAGGTTTTTCCGTTTGCATCACCTGGCAATACATCCATGTAGGACATTCTCAAATCCTGACCCTGGGACCGGAAAAGGAAATATTTAACATCAAATGGATAAGTTACCGTAGTCAGGTCCTTATCCAATGGCATTAGTTCGTCTTGTGAAAAACAGGGAGAAAAGCAAGTGATAACCAGGAGTGTGAGAAGAGAATTTTTCATGTTTATGAACGCTTTCTTCTTAAACACCCAAAGAATGGGTGTTGTTTGGATTTCTTCTCACCCGTTCCTACATTGTGAAGGATTTACCTGCGCGTTTGAGATGCAAATCAATGCAAATATCAATCAAGACATTTTGAGAGGTATTTTTAAACGTATTCAAACGCCTGCGAAATCTTCTTTAGTTGACTAAAGGTAGTGTAAAATAAAAAGCAGCTCCCTCTCCAGCCTTCCCCTCTGCCCATATTCTACCACCATGCTTTGTAATAATACGGTGAACAATAGTAAGACCTATACCTACTCCTTCAAATTCTGAGGAAGTATGAAGGCGTTGGAATGCTTTGAATAATTTATCATAATGTTTCATGTCGAATCCCTCTCCATTATCTTTCACAAAATAAACTGTCCCCTCGTCAGTTTCGTTTGAACCTATTATTACAAGAGGTTTATTTTTGTGTTTTGAATATTTTATAGCGTTCGAAATGAGATTTAACCAGACTTGTTTTATAAGTCCTGCATCACAAGGAGAATCGGGCAAGTCTTCAATGATAATTTCCACCACAGCCGGGTTATTTACAAATTTTAATTCTGCAACAACAGCTTTCACCACTTCAATCATTTTAACCGGAACTCTTATCATCGAAGCTGTGCCTAAATGTGAAAGGTCCAACAGGCTTTCCATAGTCAGCGACATTTGTTTGATGTAGTCATTTATTCCTTTCAGAAGATTTTGTCCTCTGCCACCTAAAACGTCACCATATTTCATTGAAAGAATAGAGGAATAACCGCTGATAACCTGTAAAGGAGAACGTAAATCGTGAGAAACGGAAGCATTAAAAGATTCAAGGTCATTATTAATTTCTTGTAATTGGGTTGTTCGATCTTTAACCTTACTTTCTAATGTTTCATTTAACTCCAGTATTGCATGTTCTGCTTTTTTTCTTTCACGGATGTCAACAAAGCTGGCCAGAATTTGCGAGCCATATTTATCGGACAACAATGCCAGTCGCAGTTCGCACATGATTTCCGTTCCCTCTCCATCTACAATCATCCACTCAGATACCGGCATTTCACCATTTACGGTATTCAGTATTAATTCTTGTGCTCTTTCTACAGAGGATCGACCATCTGGCTGAAACTGAGGACTGATATCAATTGGTCCTTTATTTAATATTTCAGAAAACGAATATTTCAATAATTTAAGTGCATTTTGATTGAACTCAACAAAAGTCAGTGTATTGATATCCAAAACTACTAAGCCCGCCGGCGCTGATTCAAAAAACTCGCGGAATCGTATTGCACTACTTTCGAGGGCACTTTCTGCTTCTTTCTTTTCTGTTATGTCCTGAACTATTCCATAAAGTCCGATAGATTTGTCCGATACATCAAACTCAAACTTACTTTCAGCATGAATGTGCCTTGTAATTCCGTCTTTTCTGATAATGCGATGATCAAAAGAAGCATCACTTAAATTTTCGCGCTGATCTTTCAAAATTCTCATTACATGGCTTACATCATCAGGATGCAGAAACGATAACCAGGTTTCAAATGATTGCTTAATTTCTAAGGGATCGAGTCCGTAAATTTTGCATGCTTCTTCTGACCATGCAGCCACACCAGTAGCCAGGTCAAGCTCCCAATGTCCTATGTGGGCTATGGCCTGTGCTTTCTTTAATCGTGATTCGTTTTGTAGCAAAAGTTCTTCTGTCTGGGCACGCAGTTTATCCTTTTTCATTACCTCCAGTGCAAATGAAATATCACTGGCTGCTTCCTTAAGCAGAGCTATTTCGTTTGAATCAAAATAATCTTTAGTAGTAGAATTAAATCCGAATATCCCGATTACCTTATCAAATTTTTTGATAGGCAGCGAAATATTTGACTTTATTCCATGCTGCACATGCTCCTCTTTCCAGGGTAGCATAGCCGGGTCATTTTGCACATCGTTACTTGCCGCATACTCACCTGTGCTTAGTGCCTTACCAGTAGATGTACTGCGTAGCAAAGCACTAGTGTAATCCATGCCCGAATATTTTCTTAAATCATCTGTGGAGTTTTCATCACCCCGCATGCTAACTATGTTCAGCCTTTTATTTTCATCTAAAAATCCTATCCATGCCATTTTAAACTTTCCAATTGATACTGCAATATTGCAGACAGTATCAGCAAGTTCCTGCCTGTCTTTTATATGAATGATGCTCTGGTTAATGGCGCTGATAAATGCATACAAACGGTTTGCTTTCAGAATTTGTTCTTCGGCCTTTTTACGTTCGTTTATATCCTGGAGACTGCCATAAATCCTTACGCATTTTCCATTAACAAATTCAGCTTCGCCAATGATTCGTATCCAGCGTTCATTATTTTTTGCTGTTACTATTTCCAGTTCCAGGTCCCATGATGCACCCGACTCCATGATTTCCTTCACCTTCTGTGTAATTAAATCCCTGGAATATCCTTCTTTATAAAAGTTGATGCCCTTTTCTAAATCGGGGACAAAGCTATCTTCGATTTCGTGAATTTCACGTATAATATCACTCCAGTATACAGTCCCTTTAATAAAATCTACCTCCCAACTTCCCATTCGTGCAAGTGTGGTTGTTTTCAGAACCAACTGTTCCAGCTTAATTCTTTCTGATACATCATGACAATTGAACACGAGGCCCTTTACAATACTTTCATATGGTAATTTGATTACTGTGCCTTCAAGCCAGATATAATAGCCCTCCTTGTGCAGGTAGCGCATTAAAAATGGGTATAGTTTACCCGGGTTTCTAATTGCTGACTGAATGATACTCTTTATTTTCTTTGTATCTTCTGTATGAATTTGTGTAGTGCCATTAATATTTTCCATATCCTCATCTGTCCAACCTGTGCAGCGAGTTGATGATGGGCTTCTATAAAGAACCTTTAATGATTCGTCAGTCAGTGAAATAATTTCAAAATTATTTTCGATCAACGCCTGGAATTGCCTTTCGTTGAGTTGCTTTTGATTATTATCCACTTCCATTTTATATTTCTGTAGCCAGATAAGCTTATAGCTATTCAACGCTTTTATTCCAATCTGGAATAGTGCCTGTATCATCAAAAAGCAGAATAGTATAGCCTATTATCTGCTCCGCTAGGTGTTGGTAGTCATTGATCGTTGCCTTCATGACCTGGTTGTTGAAATCTTCCCTTACAAGTTACAATAAGTAATGCAGGCAACCTAATTTCACAGGCAGGTTGTTTTGGCAACTATCCTTTAGCTAATATCGTTTTAACGTCACCTCTTGCCTTTTGCTGGCTTTCTCTTCGCAGCTGAAACAGATTTAACAATAGTTTCACCGTTAATGATCTGCTTTGGGTCTTTCACTTTTGCCAGAGAATTTGTATAAGCTTCTTTAAGGAGTTTTTTAATATATGCTTGAGGGAAATCTTCCTTACGTTTTACAAGAATATACCTGTATTGATTTCCCTGCCCAAGTAAAATTTTGTCAGGGTCGGAAATTTCAGAACCCCAATAAAATCCAAAGTGAACATTGTAGCTGCTTCGTCCTACGGCAATAGAACAAAACGTGTGTCCTAATTTTTCCGTCAGGCTCCATCCGAAAGCAACCGCATTGTAATTGTCATAAATCAGCTCATTCGTATCCGGATACAGGTCCCAGACCAATTCTCTCATCCACATAGCCAAATCCTGGATATCCTTCGGGAATGGCTTTAGAAACTTAAGTAAGTCGGTTGATTGTTCTTTGCTCACAATTAATATTGATTTTTAGTGCCAACCTTTTTCAATCAGGTAAATTCAGAATTATGGATGTGGTCCATTTTAAATTAATGCCATCAATTTGAAGGAAATAATTTCCAGGCAGGATATTCGGATTGAAAAGAAGTTTTTCCTCATTATCACCTATACTTCTATTTTCGTTTTCAACAAAATGTTGGACAAGTTTGCCAGATAAATCATACAGCCTGATGGTGATCACTTGATCTTTCTGCAGATTGTATTTCAAAACGGCATCACGTATAGCGGGATTGGGATACAAATTAATGTTCATGAATTCATCAGCCGGTTCTGTGATACCAACTATTTCCAGTCCGGATAAATATCTGGCAAGAGCAAAATTATTATTGCCTGAATTATCAATCGTATGCCCTGAAAGCACAATTTTATTATCTGACTGGATAGCCATGGTGAAAGCCAGGTCATCATTTCCAAAATCCGTGATCACTTTGCCACCGTTTCCAAATTCAGCATCTAATGATCCGTCAGAATTATATCTTGCCATGGCAAAATCATGTTTTGGAGTAGTACCTAAAAATCCTGCCAATAATATTTTTTGATCCTCCTGGATGCTGACTGCATGGGCTGTATTGCTGCCAGAAGAAATAGGTGTAACCACTTTGCCGTAAACTCCAAATGTACTGTCTAAAGAACCGTTTTCATTATATCGCAACATACAAAAATCTCTTTTGCCTGAATGAGTTATTCCATCCACCATCAAAATCTTATGATCATCCTGCAAAAAAATGGAATATGCAAAATGCTCTTCACCAATAAATTTTGTCCAAACGATTCCATTCAATCCGAATGTGCTGTCAATTATTCCCTGAGGAGAAAATCTGAGCATGATAATTTCTGTATTATTTCCAAGCAGGAACCCTCCTGTAATTATTTTACCATCATGCTGGACAGCTCCAAATGCCGGGTTATAAGATTCAGGCACGACCGCAATAGCCAGGCCCTGATCTCCAAAGCTCGTATCCGGTGAACCATCCTGATTGTATTTAAATACAGCGCAAACCGTAGTGGCCAGATTTGTATCAATACTTCCTGACACTATAATTTTACCGTCATCCTGAAAATGAATTACTCTTGGGGTTTCTTCTCTGTTTTCGAAAGTATTCACATATACCCCATTCGTCCCAAAAGTATCATCAAATGAACCGTCCTCAAGCAACCTGACTATAATTGTCTTCCGCTCAGAAGTTGGTTTCGTTGTTATACCTGTCATCAATATTTTGCCATCGGATTGTAATGCCATCGCATAGCAGAAATCGTTTTTTCCAAAGAAATCGATGACCCTATTCCCGGTTTGATTGAAGGAACTATCAATCCTGCCATCGGAAGTATATCTTGCGATCACAAAGTCTCTTGCATTCGTTGCCGAAACAGCCGTACCACTGACCAGGATTTTCCCATCGTCCTGAATGAGCAGGGCACTTGTATTGACATTAAAATTTTCAATCCGGGTAGTGACTTTGCCAGTGGTATTAAACGTTTTATCCATCTGACCTGGCTGACAAAACAGAAGGATTGTATTCCAAATAATTAAAAATAATGTAAAGATTTTTTTCATTGTAACAGAATTAAGAATATTGATCCAGGTAAAAATACTTCAGGAATCTTTCAGGTTGCGGTAATCAATTCCAAGATAATAAACTGTCGAGAATCTGTTAACCGTCAATACCGAGAGTCGATGTTGTCGGTCGTATTTTATTGCCAGAGGAGGCATCTTATGGGTATGTTGTATCTACAGCATACGGGTTGTCCATCGTGGAATGCAGGACTAAAATTCTTCAAGCTCATCAAATGCTTTCTTAACTCATCTTTGCATAGATTGGAGCTATTAATGCTTTTGTAAGTTACTTCTTGAATTACACCAGATTTGTCGATTAATAATTCAAGAATTACACTTGCTGTCATTATTGAGTCTCTTTTAATGCAATTTGATAAAATTGGTGCGATTTCATTCATAGTCAAATCCATTATCGATGAATCACCACCTATATAGCGTGGCATAGTTTCAGTATAATCATAAATAGTATCGCAGTCCGCAATTGTTTGCGAAAATGTTATCTCACTTTGAAGTAAGAGAAGTAGAGAAATTAATACATTGATGATTTTCATTTCAAGTTTTGTATATCACCGACATCGATCAAGGCTATTGGCAGTGGCGACTCGATGGTGTTAACTTCCGGATAACCTGAATCTGTTTCAAGATTCAAATCTGTCTTTGACCGCCATAGCCGAGTTTAGGATGAGTGTGGGTCGAAGGTGGTCGGTAAAGTATTATCCGCCATTGCCTATAGCAGATGTTAAGCGAGGTGTTTTTTATTTACAGTTGAATAATAATCCATTTAAGGAGAGGTCTTCATCAATTAGAGGCCAATGTATACCATAACCCGATGGAGAAATTTGAAAATTATTTCTCTCAGAATCAGAGGCATTGGAAAGTCTTTTTGAGATCTCTTTTATATTCCATTTATATGTTTGTTCTCCGGTTCGTACAATCATGAGTTCACCCTCAAATTGTACTAAAGAAATTTTCTGAGTTTTTGTTGTTTCCATGATTTTTATGGATTGAAGAATTTATTCCATTCTGTTACTATATAATCGAAATGTTCGAAAATAATTTTCCGGACTTCTTTTCTTGAGGCCGGATTCAGATTATAAGAGAACGCTTCTGAAATTTCAAAAGTATCTGGGTCAAGCCAAAACTTGCATTCCATATCTGCTTTTTGGGCATGCACATGGATAGCTCAAACCCTTCATTCGCGTAAAAGAAAATTCTCCAGCCAGCTATTAAGAGTATTGTGGGCATTTCATTTCAAAAATACAAAACTTCATTGAGTATTCAGTTGATTGGAGTAGGGCATCTCGCATAACGTCCGGGCTACCTGCCGGCAGGATTCGTGTGCACTATCTGTGCCTGGGTAGATTTCTTCAAATATAAGGATATCATTGTCATTGCACTTATCCCTGCTGGTGGGAGCCGATGTTATCGGAGGGCCTGTGGTTATATTGTCTTTTAGAATAACCTAAAAATCTTCAAAAATCAAACCCAAACTGTTTGCTTTATAATTCTCGAGGTTTTGTGGATTTATACTCCAATGGCCAGCCATTTCCATTACCAGATCATCATAATACAAAATTTGATTGAAGCCCTCGACTTCATAGTGCTCAAGCTCTTCAACTTTCATAGATTTCTTTTGGTCTTCAATGTACCTATCCTCTAGTGGTGTCAATTCACCAGCATCCATATCGATTAGTCCATCAGCTATGCTAAAAGCTCGGATTGTTTCACCATTTATATAGCGTGCCCATGCACTGTAACTTACAATCCTATGACTGCCGAAAAAGTGGGCTTCGCCAAATTCCTTACTTAATAGTGAAAGAAAGTTCCTTGTGTCTTTATCACTCAAATTTCCAAGGTTTGGGTTTAACACAAGTGTCCAGCCTTCAACAGGTGGAGAAATAAAACAATAACCCTCATACCCCCCTTCTACACCTTTCTGCCAATTTGTTGGAAAAACAGGATTGTTTTTATCGTTTAAAAGTTTTAAAACAGCTTTACTCTCAATAGTCCTTAAAGCAAGCCATACTGCTTTATATCCAAATGGAACTGGTGAACAAGGAGTTTTATCAATGAATTCTTCAATGTTCCCAGGCAGTTCTAAATCCAACTTTGCCAGGAATTTATGAGTTTTCTCTTTTGGTGATATTTTTCTTTTTGCTTTAGTAGTATAGATATTGTCAAAATACACAACCACAATAAAGAGAATTACTAAAGCAATTAATACATAAGATTTTCTGCTCATTATGATATGAATGACGCTAATATCCAAGGAACTAACTAGTTGAAGGTGATTTCAAAATTGATTTTTTGTTGGACTTGAAAGTCAGTGCCAATTGTTTCGCTCTCCGATAACGACAGTTCGTGCAATAACCTTCACTTATTTTCACTGTAGTGACCTGGGTTAATGTGCTAACTGCCTACATAAATTATTTTTAAATTCATATTCTGATGTTGAATAGGGTGTAATGGCTTCAGAATCAATAAAATCATTCTCTTTATCCACTTTTTCATCCCCTCAACTCCCAAAATATTCATTATTCTTCGAAAATTGTAAATAAGGTAGATTAACCCGAACTCTCCAT
>DASRXQ010000024.1:0-35891 GCA_035654115.1 Saprospiraceae bacterium | reverse complement strand
CAGGCTACAAAGCGGCGCATGTTTTACCATTTATCAACAACCTGATGATGATAAAATTTTGATTTATGAAATGAAATAAAAAGAAAGGAAATACATGTTACTTTTGGCAGTCTGCTGGAAGAACTGCTTTACATAGGAGCCAATGTTACAGGTCGTTTTTACTTGCGGTGTCCGTAATATTTGAGATTGAAAGACATAGGAAAGATCTTTTTAAGGGAATGATTATTTATTTAATAACACAAGACTAGTACTATACAATTTAGATCCATTAGAAAGTATGCATAAATTATATTTTCCTGATGGCTTACCTGTAAGATCAATTTCAAATTCGCTTTCAAATAGCTTATCTTTAAAAACTAAGGTTCCTTGGTCTGTAGTAATGATATAAGTCAATTTGCTTGGAAAGTTAAAATTCCTATAACTTATATTGAATATTCCTGATGAGGGATTTGGCGCCACAGATATGCCAAGAGTTACTTTAGGCTCTGGACCGACTGCGACAATTCCATTAGGATCATAAACTACAAGTTTTAGTCCTTCCGTTGTTCGGCTGTGTACAAATATTTTATCGTCCAGAAATGTAAAGTCAGTTGGTCCTTCTATTCGTTTTCCATTTGAAGATTCTAAATATCCATACTTTCCGTTGTTTAGAAAATCTTTAGCTGCTGCCTCTATTTTGCCAGACTGAGAATTATATTTCCCATAGTAAATTTGGCTGAGGTAGCCTCTTAATTTGTAATCCGAATCAAACGCGACTGATGTTGCATCTTTTTTTGTACCCCCATTAAAAATTTGATATCGTATTAAGCCCTTTTGGAGATTGGAATAATTGTAATAATAAATTGAGTCTGTAGTATAATCTGAATAGATAAAATCCACATCAGGTACATTTCGTATATCAGTGATTTCCACATCTTCACCTAGTGCCCCAAGTACAAAATATCGAACACTTCCAAATTGATTCATACCTTTCCAAAAATAATTATAGTAAGAAAGTGGCGGCTCTAAAGGGTATCCATAAGTTGTCCATTTTAAATTTTGATATTCCAGAACTGTGTAATTGGGAAATAAACTTTGAGTAATTTCTGTACATGAGTCTGGATCTTCATAATATTGATATATTTTTTTAGATCCATCGTCAAAGTGAGCAACCACACGATCTCCTGCAACAAAATTTAAAGAATATTTTTCCTTATTCCCAAGCGGAAGCAGTAAGGTAAGGTTGGAAGTATATTGTCTATAATAACCTACTTCGCTCCATTCTTGTGAATTACTATTAAAAATAGAAGTAATAAAACCTGTGCCTTCATATGGCCCAACCATTGGCAGTCCTCCCTCGATTATTCTTAATTTGGATCCAAAAGGTGAGGTATTACCTGTTTCAGTATTATGATATAATATAATTGTATCACCAGAGAGTTTATTTTTTGCTTCAATTAGAAGATTATTGCCACTTATATTTACCGCTGCAGTCTCAAAAATTCTCAGGTATTCTACTGAGTTATTCACCTCTTGGTTATCGTAAAATAGTTCTGTTGATTCAGGTGTTTGTTCTGATATATACCACGCATTTCCAGTCCTGAACAAAATCTCACCATCTTTGCGAGTTAAAAATGGAGTATAAGAAAAAGTCTGGTCAAAGCCTGTGTGCAGCAGCCAAAATGTTGTATCTCCGTTTGTCACAAGTATATTTCTATTATTAGAAGTTTCATCTATTGCATAGAGCATAAGATGATTATTAATCACAGTAAGAAAGGAAGAATCTTTATTAAGAAGGATATCATTCCCACTTGGATCTTGTATTGTCCTGATAGTTTGAGACATTATATCAGCACTTATGCCCAAACAAAAAAGCGTTAAAATGAATAAATATTTCATATGATTTTAAAGTTTTGATGTGTAAAGATTATTAAGAAATTGACGGTTTAGTTCTTACAAGAATACTAAAATTATCTTATGATTCTGTTTGGAATGACCTGTAACACTAATATACACGCAATCAAATATACCCACTTATCCTGAAAACCAAACCTTTAGTATTGCGCTTTCCAATATCCATATTGCGTGTATCCAAACTTGCGTTTTTTAAATACCCAGATCCAGGTGATCAAGCGGACTCTGGATATGCACCAGCTTATCCCGCGTCACATGAAGATATCGCTCTGTCGTCTTTATATCAAAATGTCCCAACAACTCCTTAATGTATTTCGTATCCACTCCCTTTTCCAGCAAATGTGTTGCAAAGCTATGTCGTAATACATGAAAGGTTACCTCCTTGTGAATTCCGGCTGCCTTGACCGCTCTGTTGAATATTGTCTGAGCACTACGCTTACTGTATGGTTGTCCTTTTTCCTGACCTTCAAAAAGATAATGCGTTGGTCTTGGTTTTTGCCGGAGCATATATTTTCTAAGTACATCCAAAAGAACCGGACTTAATGTCACATACCTGTCTTTCTTCCCTTTTGATCTCTCTATAAATACCTGCATCCTTTCACTATCAATATCACTTACTTTTAACCTTACTACTTCACTGACCCGCAAGCCACAACTGAATGCAGTAAGCAGTATGGTTTTATGTTTCAGATTAGGAACAGACCTGAACAATCTCTCCAGTTCATGCTCTCCTAAAACTTTGGGCAATTGCATTGGTTTCAAAGGACGGGGTAAATCGAACAACATTCGATCATGACCCAGGACTTGCTCATACAGAAATTTTATTCCGTTGATATGTCCATTGATCTCACTCTCACTCGAAGGATACTCCACTTGACGCTTCAATAGATATTTTTCAATATCATCCTTTTTCATCAATGCAGGATCCATCTCTCTCGATACGGCTTCCAGGTATCTCTTGATATGATTCGCATAACTCTTGAGCGTTTGATCACTATACCCTTTCAGCTTGATTTTATCTTTTACTTTTTGCAATAATTCTTGTCGTAATGCAAAGTAAGGTTGATCAGCATTTCCACTATTCTCAGTTTGTGACACAATCCCATCCAATGCAAATCTATTACGATTCCTCTCCGTATCAGGTACCAGCCATGACTTAAGCGTCATGCTCCAATTTCTGCCTGGAATGGCCTTAATCTGCGCAATGAGTTCTGCCTCATAAGGACATTCAAGCCTGATCCATCTCTTTTCTTTGTGAATAATAAATGACGGGACGATTTTTCCCTTTGGGTATACTGGTGATTCCATCCTGGTTAAAGTTTAAATAGTCAATACGCCGGATCACTAAGTTAAGGACTATTTTCAAAACCTGGTAGTGAAAACACAATTCAAATACTCCTCCATCACATGCAAGCATAAAAAAAAATTGGCCTTCCTGCAAACATCACTTGCAGGAAGGCCAATTCATTTTTTCCTGATTTCTTCTTACTTCATATCATAACACGTGATCGTCTTATTCTTCTCAGCAATAAAAACTCTTGTATCTATTTCGTCAACAATATACTGGGGAGTAATATCCACAACATCGATCTTCTTGTCCACTTTTCCGGTGTCCTTATTGACCATCATGATGGCACGTTTAGTTTCACCATCCTTCGTCAGGATGAACCTGTGGTTACGAGCGTTCCTGGAATTAGTGTACCGCGTCTTTGTCACTTCGAAAAGCGGAGTTTCACCGATAGTAGCACTGGCGAACACCCAGGTCTTAGAAGTTCCCTCACTCGCTGCATTCGTTTCGCGATACGCACCCTTCGATAGCCTGTCGAGTTGCTTCATGTTTTCAAGAGATCCTGCTATATCAATATCGACTCCGGCTACAGCGGCACCAAATTGAGCCAGGCTCGTAAAATCAGTTGAAGTGAGCTGGGGATAGTCCTTCGTGTGAACCAGTTTTCCTTTTTTGTCAAGCAACGAAAGGTGCTGGTTTGTATAGAGCACATATCCGGAGGGACGGTATTCTGCCTGGAGCGGGGTCTTTTTTGTCACGTTCTCCAGTTTTATGTCCTCTGCGAATACAGTCATTGCTCCCGTAGCAAGGTCAAATTTATAACCCGTTCCACTCTCAAACAGGATAACTTTTTTTTCTGCTTCATCATAGGTCACTGCCGGGATGCTCTTGAATTTGACATCCTTGTCCCAGACATCCTTGCCATCGCTGTAGCTGATGATATTCGAACGCTCTGTCGAAATATAAAGGACACCCTTTGGTGTAGTGGTGGCATAATAGGTGTAGCCTTTGACCTTAGTATCCCATATCTCCTTTCCATTGGCGTCAACATATGCTATCGACCCATCCTTCTCATCTTTTGCAACTGCGATGTAGCCCTTTTCAAAGGGTATGACTTCATCAAGGTATTCAATCTTATAGCTCTTATTCCAGATGAAATCGCTGGTCTTAGGATCGATCAGGTTGAAGCCTTCAGTTTCGACAAGGACGATATTGTTCTTGCTATCAGAAGTGATGTCAAGCAGGCTCCCTTTCAGCTTTAATTTTCCGGGTGTGATATCCGCTCCGTTTGCAGGATCCAAAACAATAAGCTTGTTACTCTTTTTCACGCCCATAAAAACACTATTGCTCTGGGGAGAATAGACAAGAGCCTGCAGTTTCTTATCAGCTTCATATTTCCATTTGATTTTACCGGTAGCTGCATCTATGCCATAGGCCATCTCATTCACACCGACGATGAGGTCACCGCTCTTAGTGAACATAGGTCCCTGGTCGACAAAGCTCGCACGTACCGCCGAATTTCCAATTTTGGATATTAACCCTTTTATCACTCCAAGATCGGTCACCCACGTCTTCGTCATCGTACGAAGGCTGAAGCTCATCAGGAGTTGATTATTCTCCTTTGTCATTTCAAAAAGGATCATCGCCTGATCAGGAAGCAGATGATAGGTCTTGATCCGGTAGTTGTCATCTTTCGTATCATAGAGCACATTGCCAGTGCTGGAATGAATGATGATGCCGCGGGTCTTGCCCACGATCGGGGAATATTCAGCATAGAATAGCGGAAGGCCTTCGATATTCTGATAGCTCTCTTTTACGACAGCTTTCAGTTCTTTATTCATCCAGACTTCCTTCCCGGTGTTATTGTCTATTCCCATGAGGCCTTTAGCTCCGGCGGCTATGATGATGCCGTCATTAGCTTGTTCTATCCAGCCGACTTCAGCAAGGGAGGCTGTCATGTCTTCCGACCAGACCTTCGTCTGGGCATGTAATATATTTCCAGTGAAAATCAGGCAAAGGACAAAAATTTTTGTCGCGAATGATAGGTTGTTTTTGAGTAACATAAGAGTTTGAATTAATTACAAATTTGGTGTATGAATAAAATTGTTCGTTCGATTAAAGATGCTCAATGATAAATATTTTCTGCTGCATCAGATGGATTCACATATTACGTATGCAGTTTCCTGATGTAAACCTAGTGTAATCTCTTTTTATTTGATCACGTCATTGGCTTTCGCCGGCAATTTAGGGATATAATTTTTATTTCAATCCCTGGCAGGGCAGGGTAGGAGGCATCCCGGAAATTAATTAATAATTTCTCCTTTGTTATTGGCCAGCTTTTCACGCCATTTCCGGATGTCCTCAGGTGTTTGTCTCACCCAATCAGTTACCTCATCAATTATTTTCAGGGGTGCCTGGGTGCGATACGAACGGGTCGGATTGCCGGGAAATTTTTTGTCTGTTACGTTCGGGTCATTTTCATAGCTCCCTGTCGGTTCAACTATATAAACACGTTCACGTCCATCACCTTTAGCTAATGCCGCAGCAAGACCGGCTCCATTCATCAAGGCTGTGAAATAAATGTGATTCATGATGACGTCTGGTTGGTAATTCGATCTGCTCCCCGCTGTGAGCAAATCCCCAACCTGCAGGTCTGCTTTCGTCCCGTGATAAAAAGGACCGGTGTCAGACAGTTTGTCTTTGAACGTAATGGCTAATTCATTATTCTTTTTTGCATTGTCAGCGTCGCCCAAATCTGCATAGCATTTCGCAATGTTTACATAAAGAGAAGGATAAGCTCCTGTAACGGTGACGTCATTTATTTTTAATGCAAACTGTAAAGACGTTTCCAGCCATTTTAATTTGTCAGCGACATTTTTTTGATGACGTGCTACAAAATAAGCAGCAGTAAATTTTTCAAAGTCGTCAGTCGCTTCATTCCAGGCTTGAAGAAAAAAACTGCTAGCCTCTTCAGGTTTGCCTTTTCCTTCCATGTCCATACCCTGGAGACAGAGCTTAATCACATGGTTGTTAGGATTGAATTCCATTGTCAGATTCTTTGAGGTTGTTTATTTACCCGATTTCTGTTTTGCTCAGTTTGCTTTCCCGAATTTCTTTCCAACATAAATCTCTTCTTGTGGTTAACATCAGGGATTTATAAAAGATCCGCTGCTTATTTATTACCGAGTTGCTCTGCCAATCCGATGAGCAGACCTTCGGGTCCGCGGATGTAGCATAGCCGGTACGACTCCTCGTACTGTACCACTTCTCCGACGAGCTGTGCACCACGTTTGAGAAGTCTCTCGACAAGCTCATCAACATCCTTCACGTTGAACATGACGCGTAGGTAGCCGAGAGCGTTTACAGGGGCGTTCCTATGATCGGCGATTACAGGCGGGGTGATGAATCGCGAGAGCTCAAGCCGGCTGTGGCCATCGGGGGTGACCATCATGGCGATCTCAACTTGCTGAGAGCTCAGTCCGGTGACGCGCCCAGCCCATTCTCCTTCGACCATGGCTCGCCCTTCGAGATCAAGACCTAGCTCGGTGAAAAAAGAGATAGCTTCATCGAGGGATTCTACCACGATGCCGACATTATGCATTTGCAATACTTTATTTTTAGTCATAGTTATATTTCCTTATGAATTATATGCAGTTAAAAGTCATTATCTAAAATGGTTGTTATGTATGGGAAGTAGCGATTCAACGCGCAAACTTAGATTTTGCCTTAACCTGTTCAATTATTGTTAATCCAAGGTTATAAATTCAATGTGATTGTGTTCATTAATGATTTCAATTATGACGCATCCTCTTCTTCCCATTCCAGAACCTGATTGTATTCGTTTCTAGTCATTCCTTAATTTTTACAATACCCTTTCTATACAAGTCTAATGCTTTTTGCAGGATAGTTTCAATGGTAATTATCGGTAGATTTCTTCCCGGGTTAATTCTAAGAATTTTCATCCTGGTCCGATTGCCTTCTTCAAGTCTTAGATGATTGAGATATTTTCCTTCCACAAAAAGAATATAAGGCGCACTTGTTTTTTTATCTGTCCATAAGTAACAAAACATCTTCTTGCCGAAGCAAAAGCAAGGCATTCCGTATTTCTGTGTTTCATGAATGTTAGGATCCTGACGCAGGATTATATTTCTTAAGGCGAGTAAACAACTTTTATTTGGTTCTTCCTGGTTCAGATAAAAGTTGTGAAGGTTTTCGAGCATCAGTACTAAATATTAGCAACTATCCTGTCACCTCAACCCCATATTGTATTGCCTCCTCAAGTACATCAAGGTTGATATCTTTCAGTGCTTTGAACTTAATGCAATACCCGGTCACACTCGCCTTGCCTATTTTTTTTTCATAGGTTTTGGCTAAGTACGTCTTATCTTCTAAGCCAAGGATATAGACAGAGATGCCGGTTGTGTTTGCACTTAAACCGATCTGATAAAACTCCTTGGTGGTTCCATCAGCATATTTAATGGTGTAAGATCCATAACCTATATTCGGATTCGACACAATTTTACCTTCGCTGTTTTTCCCATCAAGAAACCATAATTTACATTTTGGCATTACATTCAGAATAGTGTTGTGCAACTCTTGCATGTCACTACGTTTTGCTTCAGGCTGGCTGGTAATATATGCTTTGATTTGTCCTTGAATAGTCATATAATTAAAAAATTAAGGGATTCTCTCTTGACCTGTCGAAGTAATTATTTCAACCTTTCCAGTTTTCCTTTTCTTTTGACAATGTTCTTGTAATCCCACTGGATGGATCTTGATTTCTTAAGCCAGCGTTTCATAGCAGTGGGTTTGATCTGGTCAACGGCTGTGAAGAAAATGGAAGCATCTTTAAACTTAGCACCTCTTACATTTAGATCCTCTTCTTCGAAATCAGCGCCGCTCCAGAACATTAGTCGCCATCCTGCTTTCTGTTTGCTGTAGCCAACTATGGGATTGCCGTCTAGAAACCAAACCGGGTGGGCATGCCAGATCTTACTTTCTGCTTTGGTCAATTCTTTGTCAATGGTCTGAGCAAGCAATTCGCAAATGGCCTTGTCGGCTGATGCCTGTTGATCGTTATACTTTTTTATCTCCTCGTGCATGCGTGATTAATTGGTGAAATGAAGGGATTTAATGCGGCCAAAATAGGAAATTAGGAGATACGAAGCAATTAGTTTTGTCGTGTTATTGTCAAACTACTTTTATAAAATAGATGGTGAGTAATGCAGAAATTATAAGGTCTGTCACCAGGGCAAATTTTTCATTTGTGCCCGATGTTTTTTTAAGTCCGTGCTGAACTCCTGCAATGCCGTAATAAAGCCCGCTTGCAAAAGCACTTACAACTCGCCATTCAGGTTTGAACAGTGATACAATACCCACAAGTCCAAAACATACGTTAGCGAAACCTAATTCACGAAGAATTGGAAAACTGTCCGGACTATCAATGTGAAAAATTTCTTTTGCTGTAAACGCTGGATTTCTTACCTGCTTAATGCCGGCCAAAAATAAACGGAGTCCAACTGCTGAAAAGATAAACCATTTACTAAACAGTTCAAATGTCAAAGCCGTGTTATTTGCGAAATGTTCTGCCAAAAAACCAATTGCCGGTACAATAAAAGTCATTGCAGTAATACTGATGATATAAAACATGTTCGGCTTGTCGGCAATATTTTTTGTCGTCATGATTTGATGTATGCTTGTTTATGATGTCAGTATATTGTTTGAAGTATTGTCGCTTGGTTGTTTATACTACCACGGACCATTCTGTTTAACCTGGTAAAAGCGATTGCCATCAAATCGATAGAGCCCTTGACCGGCACCCAACCACATATTTCCTGACCTGTCCTGATACATGCTTTGAATACAGCAATTTAGTCCACCTTCAGGTGTAAAGACGGTAAATGCTTTTGGATCTGAAATGTCGAGAGAAGGGTCGTATCTGGTAGTGCTTCCCCTGGCTGTAATCCAAATGATGCCCGACTTTTCCATATAAATTCCCCAAAATTCAGTTCCGCCTAAGCCATCTTTGGTTGTTATGTCTGTAAAAGTTTTTCCACTCGCCCTGAGCGAAGCCGAAGGGTCATATTTGGTGATACCCCCCTGCATTGTAAACCAAAAACTTCCTGTTTTATCTTGTACCATGCCGCCTGCATAATTATCACCCAGGCCTGCTTTCTCTGTTATATTCAAAATTGCTTTTTCATTTGAGTTGAGCGAAGGGTCATAACGAAAGACTCCATTGTCTTGTGATGCAAACCAAATGTTTCCACTTTTATCTTCCATGATGTCTTTAACATTTATAGGAGGAAGCAATTGAAATAGCGAAAAGGATTTGCCGCCTGTGCTATCTGCAGACGGGTCATACTGGAAAACACCTCCGTGAGTGCCTACCCAAATTGTACCCGATTTGTCAACAAGGATGCTTTTCCGACTTATATCTAAATTGCTCAGGCCATCTTTTTGATTATAATTTCTAAACGTTTTTCCATCATATTTATAAACGCCCTGGTCAGTCCCAAACCAAAGATTACCATTTTTATCTTCAGCAATAGCATAAACAGTGTTGTTGTTAAAACCATCAGGATTTGAAAAGTAGGTCAGCGTTTTTACATCATATCTCACTACACCTTCGCCTAAAGTACCAAACCATAAATTCCCTTTCGAATCCTGAAAAATGCTCCGGATATATTGACTGACCAGAGTTGTGTCAAAATCGGGTGCCAGAGCAACGGCCTTAAAGTTTCTTATTACTGTTGGGCTTGGTTTTGAAGCATTAGTCGACTCCTTTGGGGAACTTGTAGTCACCTGGCCATTGCAGGAATTAATTAATAACCCTACGAAAAGCAAAGAGTAAATTGAATTGCGAAAAAAATCTTTTATCATTTGGCTCTGTTTTTTTTGCTATAGATATGTTCGAAGAAAATTATAAAGCTTCAGGAGTATCACCATACAGTGTTATCCCGGTTGTGAAAATGGTGTTTTGTATCGACTTGCAGAACGAAATATGTTGACTACTCCTTCACAAACGTCTTCACCCCGATCACCTCCTTATTGCTCATTAGTAAAAGTGTATATGCACCCGGAGCCAGAGCGGTGATATTCAACGATCGACCGTGCCTATACAAATCATGCGCTGCTATCCTGCCTTGATTGTCATAGATTATCCATGTATCAATCGCGATGCGATGTGTTTCAGAGATCTGAAGTTGCAATGTTTGCTTTGCCGGATTCGGAAAGACAGTGAAATCGATCAGTTCACGTTGGTCATGCACACTTACAGCAGGGAGTATCACCGTGATCGCTTCATTAGTCAGTACAGGGTCATTGAAATCAAAGAAAATATCAGCTTTGTTTGGAATAGTCGTGCCATAATCAAAGGAAGGAAGTGGCTTTATCCTGAACTTCAGGAACCCATGTGAGGCAGCTTCATTCGTCGTACTGTCAGGCAGCAGAATATTCTTAAAGTCAGCCACGAGCATACGTCCGTCTGTGATTTCAAATGTGTAGGGATGGCTTGAGCTGAGCATTTCGAGAGTGCCCAGGTCGAGATAGGAGAAAAGCGGATCAATGATGCGAACGGTGAATGCAGTATCTGTACCTGTATTCTGAAAACGGATATGATAGGTGATATATTCATCTTTATCAACCTGAGCTGACTCCCTGCCATGCTCATTGAATGATCTTTTATCATTCGGATCAAATGAGCCGATGTTCGTCTGGCATTCTGTAGCAGAAGTGTGTTCATCGATGCAGATATTATCATCCGTAAGATTCCCGGATAGACAATGTTCCATACCCAGTTCAGCATCGCAGGAAAGTTTAAAGAAGATCCGGAATGTCAGATCTGCATTTAATTCCAATACACCTGGGTATAATGAAACAGTGGTAGCACTTGTCTGAAGGTAAGGAATCGAAGCAGAATGGAATTCGAAAAATGGGTCGAGATTCAAATTCAGGACAGTGCTGACACTCGCCTGCGGCCCGGTATTGCGCACACGAATCGTATAATAGTTTTCAAAGCAACGCCTGAGCAACGGAGTGGAAAAATCCAGGCTTAGATTGGCACATTGTACTGTTGCCAGTGAAAGAAAATCAACCTTAGCTGTCGGCTGATTTGCATCCACTAGGACATTGATCTCATCTTCACACAGATCCCATCCGGTGGCGGGTGGCTGAGCTTTTACTGTGTACTCACCGTCGGGCACGGAGTATTTGAACGTACCATTGGGTCCGGTGATTCCTGAGCGAAAGAAATTCTCTCCTTCAACAGTTATATTCCAGAATGCCAGACCGGTCTCTGCAGTATCCGCAATACATCCCTGGTCCTCATCCAGGTATACCTTACCGCTTATCACACCAGGATATGCGAGCGTCGCGACGGATCTGAAGATGCGGTTATGGTCCACAATCGCATAGACATGATCATTCTCCGAAAGCAAGAAGTACTTATCACCGCTTTGCGGAAGTCCAATATAGGTGAGCGGTTGAAATTCAATTCCGTTAAAAACGCGGGCAATATTAAGTTCGAATGCATATAACGTTGAACCTACAGCATATAGTGATTGTGCATTGACGAGGTTGGGGAAGATACCAAGGGATTCAACATCCTGTCCAAATTTGAATTGTAATAAATGTTCTTCATTTTGTGGCCCGCTATTAGACCGTCCATGTCCAATTACGGTACCATCCTCCAGGATTTGGTAAAATATAAATCCCCATTGGCTTCCAAAGGTGTTCACGTCGACAATTTCGTTCTGGCCTGTGTCCACATTGATACGCGCGATGATTCCGGCCCCGACAAAGGATGGATCAGCTATATAAATGAAGTTGTCAACCAGTCTTACCTCGGGATCCGATGAGAGCGCTAACTGACCAGCCCAAATCCATGATTGTCCATTGTTCAATGAATAGTAACAATGCCCTCCATAATCATTGACAAAGAGCATATCATCGTCTAGAACGTACACATAGGTATAATTGAAAGGAGGAAATATCCCATTGGGGAAATTAATTGAAGCAAAGGTCTCTCCATTATCCTGGGAATAGAGTATTGTATTGTTGTTTTTCGTATAGAGGTCGCCGTCTGGTGAGTACATCAGGTCATAAATGTCACTCACATCCTGGTCTCTTTCAATCCACGCCGGGCCTGGTACAGTTTTGCCAAATAAGGCATCCGAAGTCACTGCACTCTGTAAGCCCGTTCGCGACTCATTTATTGACCAAAATGTACCAGGCACGTTGTCAACCTCTTCAAACACAATCTGTCCTCCAAGAGGCAAATAAAGGGCAAGGATCAGGATTAGAAATAAGACTTTCATGTGATATACATTTAATAGAAGTGCGAAGTCCGGTAGACTTAATCAGTTTCAAGATAATCAACTGTCCTCGTCCGCGGAAACTGAGCTTAGGTTGAGATCAGAAAGTGAAGGTAGGGAAGTGGTTTTCTGCAATTGCCTTGTATATGATGTTGTGAAAATTAATCACATGGTCTGATTCCGTCTCCGATGGGGGCAAATCTGCAAATTTCGTATACAATGGTGAGATTTAATTTAAACTTCAAATCGAAGTGCGCCGTGGTTAACGGAGGAGAAGGATTCCCAGTTAAAATAAAGCTTATACCATCATCATTTAAAAAAGTAGCGTAGTCTAATAAGATTTTTTTCAATTCCTTAATTGCGGGTCCGCTCAGGTATTCATTTATATTGACAGGATCAGTAAATCCCGTGCCGGGTATATCAACCAGGGGCAGGAATAAATTTTCCTGGAGCAATAGTAATTGGGAAAACGTGTTTCCTGTAACTGCCGTATTTACCAAAAGAGCAGCTGAAGTATTATCCGGATATCGCATATAGGATATTTGTGCTGATGTGATTTCGATTCTCTTGATCGTAAAATCATCGCCTGGTACTTTTAATGCATTTTGTATTTGAGAGGCTGTCAGGGTTGTCGCTTCTGCAAAGGTTGAACCGGTATTTAAGGAGTAAACGGATTCCAATGGGACATTTTTGGTTTCTTCGAATACCTGCTCTGTGCATGTATCATCAAAAAGCTCGTTAGGTTCCATGAAACAGCATCCTGAAAAGAAAATGAATTGCGCAAATAGAATTATGCATAAGCCTTTCATATGATCGTTGTATTTGTGGTAGTTAAAAATATAATCCAATTCCCAGGGAAGCAGATAGTAAATCCGCATAGCTTGCGCTGGCGTGTATGCCGATGATACTGAATTTAGCGCCCACGGTTAGCTCCATGATAAATGGATTCTCATTGGTGAGTTCTACGTGTACTTCTTCTATTCTTTCGCCGTCATTAAATGAGTAATTCGCCTCCATGTCGGCCGTTTGGTATCCCAGCATCAATTCTGTAGACCACCATTTTCCTGATTTTCCTATATGAGCAGAAATAAGATGATGATTCGTATTGACATGCTCTTCAAGCTTCATATTATGATAAAAGTAACCCAGTACCACGTTAAAAGGAAGGTTTTTGAAATAATGAGATATATCATGCCTGGCACCTATACCCCAAAATTGAATATCTCCAAAATCTTTGTGCAGAGGCAATGCGAAGAATCTTGCGGAGAGCTCAGAATGTAAGAATCCCCCTACGGTAATTTGAGGTGTTCCAAATGGTAAAATCTTAACATTATAGCCTGTCGGGAAAACATAAAAAGTTTCATTGACACCTGCAACCGATACGGCTTCGTTTTTCCCAACAATTGTCGGCACTTTAACAAATTGCTGGGGTTCGAAATTTTCAGGTGTTACACCGGTGAATGTTTTGCTTTTTTCCGATGGCCATGAATAAATCGCCTGGCCCCGTATCCGGATATAAAAAGATGTATCGATCCGGGACCATTCGCGGGTGCCGGTATGCACATTTGCTGTAAAAATGTCAGCAAGAGGTTGAATGTAGGGAATAGCATTATCTCCGGCATACGCGTCCAGGAAATCACTTACCTGTTGAGCATTTATGGAAGAGAAATACAAAAAATTGATTACGAAAAGGGTGAGTATTTTTTTCATTTGAATGCCAAGCTAGAAAAAATCATTGGGATAAGAAAGGGTAAGGCTGAGTATCACTATATAATGTTGCGTAAAATGATTTTGGTAAGCGAAAACACCGAGAACCCCAATCCGCATCACCTGTTCTGGGTGTCATAGTGCCGCAGATATTTTCGACAGTGGTATCTGCTTTCCCAAGGACAATAAATAAAAAATTAATAAAAAGTAAAATCATGGTTTAATTGGCTTTATCGACCAGGGCTATGGCCAGTGGCGACTCAATGCGAGAATCTGCCGGGTAGCCTTAATCTGTTTCAAGATACAAAACTGCCGACTTAGTATTATCTGCCATAGCCTGAAGCCGATGCAAGACCAAACTGGCAGCCCAGACCTTTTCCCATTGACTTTTATTTACTCCTCTTCCTTCATCCATCTTTCCACAATATATTTCCCCAACGCTTCTCCCATCCTCAACCCGGTTTCATTATCCGTACGAAAATGAATACCACCATAAAATCTTGAATCCGCACATTCCTGCGCCAGCTCACGAAACTCTTGCGCATCAGCGGGAAAGAAATACGCCAGCACCGCACTTGTAGTCGCTGCACCTGCCGCATGACCTGAAGGATATCCCGGAAACGGCGGAGTCGAAATCAGCGGCGCATATGTAGTATCATATTGATCCGGCCGTATGCCCCAATATGTATATTTCGCATCCATGATCGCTATCGCTGCATCGTGAAAAGCAGTATGCAATACCGCATATATTCGCGCAACAGCCGGAGCATCATCGGACATGCGGTATTCAAACATTTTCAACGCCGCCACATCGGACCAATAATCAAATCCACCATGATTGGCCCAGTAATAAGCACTGGAACTTGAAGCAAATGTTTGTTCAAACTCCTTCAATTCTTTCATGTCATCCTTAAAATCCGGTGGAGCCGCTGGTCTGAACTGATCAGGTGAATTCAAAACAACAGGCATAAATGATGCAAGCGTAATTCCCACCGGATATGCACCTTTCCATTTTTTCGGATCCGTATTCATAGTGCCATCCCATACGCCTGCCGACCCATCATTCTTCGCTTTCTCAATTATTTCTTTAGCTACCTGTTCTCCTATTTCCCAACCTGCTGCAACATCACTTGGAAATTGTACACCAGCATCAATGCGTGATTGAGATGCTGCATGTGCCAGCTGCATAATGGAATCAGCTTTTTCAGGGAAAAAATAAGCCAGCACATTCGCAGCTGCAGCTGCCGTTACAGAATGTTCGCACGGATAAGAATAGGTAAGAGGAACATTGATGACAGGTTTTAGTGCAGCATCTATTTCGTTGGGTCGTGCCCTTTTGTATTTTATCTTTTCTTTCCATGCGATGATGGTAGCATCATATATCGCTATGTTCACCCATGCGGTGGGTATGCGAAGCATTGTACCAGGGCTTTGTCCTATGAGTTCAGGAGTGATTTGATTCCATCGGTACGCAGGAGCACCTGCATTCCAGTATTTTATTTCAGCCAGTTGTTTTTCATCCACATTCTCAATCGCCTGCCGGACAGATTTCAATTCAGCTTTCGTTTGATTAAGAGAAGGAGGTGGAGAAAGCATTATCTTTTCAGGGTTATCTAACAGCCATGTTTTCCAGTTAGCCGCTTCATAATTTGCAGTCTGATGTTGTTTGTCCGTTTGCGCCATTGCGGCGAGTGTTGTAATAGTTACCACTATCGAAAGAAGGATCTTTTTCATAATCTTTTTCATTTTTTTATTAGATACATTTTCTGACTGAATATTAGTGATCACCACTCATCTTCAGTTATGATAATGCAAGAATATGGAATGAAGGAACGTCCCTGGCAGGCGAGTCAACAAACAGCAGGGTAGAGTATACAAAAAACGCAAAAGTGAATCTGGAATCGTGAGGCGGCAGACGTGAGGCGTGAGTTTTGAATATTGTTTTACGATGTGACATTCTATGTTTCTATGTTCCTATGTGGTTCAAAAAGGGGTTAATAGGTTAAAAGTTTAAACGAGAATATTATTTTCTTTGATATTGGTTATCACCTATTGCCTTTTGTTTATTACCTATTATTTATTGCCCATTGCTTATTGCAAATTGCCTATTGCTTATTGCTTATTGCAAATTGCCTATTGCTTTTTGCTTATTGCAAATTGCCTATTGCTTTTTGTAGACTTTTTCATGTCATTCATTTACTATTTTGTCAATCCGGTAGACTGGTAAGGGAATAGGGAAAGATTTACCGATCTTTATCAAAGCAAATATTACTTGCAGGTGTTGGCAATTGACGTTTACCAAAAAATATTAACCAAATAACATTTAACCTCTTACCAATCCTAGATCCAATGACTTATAACCAGTCCTACTGCTTATTGCCTTCAACCAATAACTAAATGAAGTTATCCCCTGATAAAAAGCGGCTTAAACTATATGCATGGATCGGGCTTGCTTATTTCAGCCTGTGGGCACTCGTCAATTTATCAGGTGGTTCAGGAACGATATCAGCCAGTTTGATGAATAATATCTGGCGGACTGTTTTTCTGATAATCATCAATTATATTTTCTTCGAATATTTATTTCCATTTATTCTCCGAAAGAAACATTTACTGTTCAAAATCATGCTTTCGCTTGTAGCTGTATGGATGCAAATGATGTTTTACTCATTCGGTTTATATGCCTGGAGAAGTATCGGTATCCTGTTGCATGTGTATACCGATTTCAACATCATTGACCCGGAATCAGAAGACATCACGGATATGGCAGCATATGGTGTGTCTTCGATGCTTTTATTTGGAATCATCAGGCATTTGTATGAGTATATGAACTTAAAAGCTTCTGCGCAACAATTGCGAATTGAAAAACAGGAGGCAGAATTAAGTTATCTCAAGTCCCAGACCAACCCACATTTTTTGTTCAACACCTTAAACAATATTTATTCATTGTCAAGAGATAAATCTGACCTGGCCCCGGAATCGATCATGCGTCTTTCGCAAATATTGCGCTTTATGCTGTATGAGACAGGCGGTGAGTTTATCAGCATAGAGCAGGAACTTAAAATCATCAGTGACTATATTGAGCTTGAAAAATTGCGTTACGACGATACATTAAGTGTGAATTTTAATTACAATATTGAAGACCTGAAGCAAGCAATTCCTCCTTTGCTGCTCATTCCCCTGGTTGAAAATGCGTTTAAGCATGGGGTTTCTGAAACGAGGAATCAACCGTTCATAGATATTCATCTTTCAGTGAACCAGCGTCAGTTAACATTCACTGTAAAGAATTCTTCTGAAAAATATCCGGATGAACGGGAAGTAAAAGAAAGTATCGGTCTCTCTAATCTCAGGCGTCAACTTGAGTTGTTATACAAGGATTACAACCTGTCTGTTCAGCAGGGCGATTCTGTTTTTGTGGCTATATTGAAAATAAATCTGGCAAGTCATGTCTAGGATCAGGTGCATTATAATCGAAGATGAGCCATTGGCCGTGAAAATCCTGTCAGACTACATCTCGCAGGTACCATTCCTGGATATTCAGGGAACATTCAAGGATGCTATACTTGCGTCAGAATACCTTCGCGGGCATACTACAGACCTGATGTTTCTGGATATCCATCTTCCCAGGTTAAAAGGATTTTCTTTTCTAAAAACGCTTGCAAATCCTCCTGCTGTCATCGTTACCACTGCCTATCATCAATATGCCGTAGAGGGATTTAATCTGAATGTAACCGACTACCTGTTAAAGCCCTTTGACTTTGAGCGTTTCTTAATGGCTGTAAACAAAGTAAAAACGCCTGAGCATGAAAAGCCATTAGCAGCAGAAGAGAAGGATATCAAAGGTTTTATTTTCCTGAATGTGCAGAAAAAGAAAGTCAAAATATTATTTTCAGACATCGTCTACATTGAAAGCCAGCGGGAATATGTAAAGATTGTCACTACAAAAAATGAATACATCACAAAAATGAGCACGCATGAAATTGAAGTTCTATTGCCTGTCCATCTCTTTCGCCGAATTCACCGTTCCTTTATTATTTCAATCGAAAAGATTGAATCCTACACATCCGAGGTTGTGGAAGTGAATGGAGTTGCGATTCCGATTGGCAGGGGGTATAAAGATGTGATTGAAGGGTTCTAGGAATTAGAGGTTCATGGGTGCGGCATATCTGTATATGAGAGGTAACCAGGTTTTTTTAGAGCTCCATCGGAGCGGCATATTTTCCAAATCCCTTGTTAGTAATCACACCAATTGGAATATGTCATACGCATATTATTCATCAAATAAATGAAATAAATACGCTTCATTATATGAAACATCAAATTCTTTTAACAAACCCAGGTATTCTTTCTTAAAACTCTCTTTTTTGTGATGGTCAGCCTGATTGTAAATATAATTTCCAATGGTGGAAATCATCTTTTTATGATACGAAAAAGCCCCGAATCCTTCCTGCCAATTAAATTCAAATTTGCAAAGTTTCTCCTGGTTCAACCATCTTGCTGAATTGGATTTGAGATCTCCTGCAAGACTTGAAATTGACTGACTTGGATTAAGTCCGACAAAAATATGCGTGTGATCGGGCATGCAATATAAAGCCAGCATTTTGTGCTCTTTTTTTGTTGCTATTCCAGTGATATATTTCTGTACATCATTACGGATAGCTTCGGTGATCATCGCATCCCTGTTCTGCACAGCAAACACGAATTGAATATACAGCTGGGTATAGGTATTAGGCATGGCCCGAATGAACTGGTGTACCAGAAAAATAAGGGAATTAAGAATAACTTCCAAAAATTTGATTTGAGGGTTCCATAGTTCTTATTTCTCATAGTAAAAGATTTTGGATTATTTTACGTTTTCATTACAGCATCCTGTTTTAGAATGTCATGACAATCAGGTTGTTACTTTTAATTTTCATTTTAAACATTACCTCATGAGCGATCCCTCAAACCAGGACGACAAAAATCAAAATTCAGGCCAGCAAAATCAATCCGGCGGTTTACCTCCGAAGATCATGCCTATAAAATATAAGTTCCGCGAGATGAAGATCTATTCATCCGATGAATGGATGGCTGCAAGCACCAAAAAATACCGCAAGGTCTTCGACCGGTTTGAAACAACATACATGCGCGTAGAATTTTCATTCTTCAATAAGCTCTTTGATGAAGAAGACTGGGAAGCCTCTATCCGGACAAAAAGTTATTTCGTCAACGGCAGCCAGAAGAATGAGCTCTCTAACTTCGAAGAAAAACGCAAGATCCTCAAGGATGAAAATATCGTCTACATACGTCACTCCTGGGGAAATAACATTCCGGGAGATTACTGGCGAAAAGGAAATTATGTTTGGGAAGGTTATATCGACGATGTGAAAGTAGGTGAAGCTATTTTTTATATCGAAGACGTAGGCCAGACTCAACCCTGGGAAAATCTTTTCTTCGATATTGACTCAGCGCGTTTTTTTGAAGGTGATTCAAAAGCATCAAGCCTTCCCGTAAAGAAATATCTGAAAAAATTCAACGGCGCTGAAACGCATTATCTCTGGTGTGAATTCAATATAAAAAACAAAACCACCAAGGATTATTATGCCGAATTCATTTTCAATTTTTATAATGGAGATGGACAACTCAAAGGCAGCCATCCTTACATGATCTATATTCAACCGAATACGATTGGAAGTGTATATCCTGCTTATGCAAGCTGGGGTAGCGAAGTAGCCGGTACATGGTTAAAGGATTCGTTTACGCTTGAGGTTATTTTTATGGACAACCTGATTGCTACCATTCCATTTGAAGTCGGAGATAGTTTTGAGGAAGGTGGTGTGCAGATGATCACGGATCCCGGGCAGCTCATGAAGACAGGAGCCATTTCTTTTCCACCAATACCGGATCCTTCACTCGAAGTATTACTCAATGAAAGTCTGGCCGAACTCAATGCATTGACCGGTCTTGAGAATATCAAGAATGAAGTGAATGAGATGGTCAGGCTCGTGCGATTCTACCAGGAATCAGGTAAGGATGTACTGAATAAATTTTCTCTTCACACTGTATTTATTGGTAATCCCGGAACAGGTAAAACAACAGTTGCACGACTCCTTTCTAAAATTTATAAAGGGCTGGGTATTCTTGCCAAAGGACATCTTGTGGAAGTCGATCGCGAAGGACTTGTAGCTGGATATATCGGGCAGACAGCAATAAAAACAGGTGAAAAAATAACGGAAGCGATGGGAGGCATTCTGTTTATTGATGAAGCTTATTCGCTTGCACAGGAAAGAGGATCACCTTATGACTTTGGTGGCGAAGCTATCCAGATCATTTTAAAACGGATGGAAGATATGCGTGGAAAATTCGGTGTGATCGTGGCCGGGTATACGCACAATATGCATGCCTTCATCAATTCCAACCCGGGTCTTAAATCCAGGTTTGATAAGTATTTCACTTTCGAAGATTACACACCACAGGAAATGTTCATCATTGCACTGTCCATGTTCAGGAAAGAAGAAGTGATGCCTGATGTGGAAGCAGCTTCGCACCTAAAGGATTATTTCACCTTCCTGTACAAAGGACGTGACGAACATTTTGGAAATGCAAGGACCGTCCGGCAGGTAGTAATTGAATCTGTAAAGAATCAGAACCTTCGCCTTGCCGTTATGAAAAAAGATGACCGTACAGCCGAGATGCTTTCAACGATCATGTATGATGATGTGAAGGAATTCGTGATGAAGGAAGATGGTTTCGGGAAACACACGATTGGGTTTAAGAGTGATTCGTGAGGCGTCAGACGTGAAACGTGAATAGAATAAAAAATCGAAAATCGAATGCTCCGACACTTCGACGAACGCTCACTGCACCGCCTGCTTCACTCATACCCATGCTACATCCCGGCAACCATCTAAAATCGAAAATAGTCCGCTATCGAATTTTTACTGCTTACCTTTTATGATTTCAATTGCTTTATCAAGCGCTTGCTCTGATGATATATTGATATCTGGTTGAATGCGAAGTAATCTGCAGCATCAAGTGAATCTGATATGAGCTTGGCTTTATCAGTGATCACATAATTTTCAAGTAAAGTCTTTTTGATTCCCGCAATAAGCGAATCTATTTCGGTAGTGCTGATATATTGTGCAGAACAATAATCAGTGATCATACTAAGTATAATGAAGAGGATGTATTTCATAATTATTTCCATTGACGTTCGAGTGTCTCTGACCTCGAACAAACGTTTGCCGTCTGTGTTCGAGGTCAGAGACTCTCGAACGTCATTGGTTGCATTTATTAATCTGTATCCAAAAATTCAATTACTGCAGTAGCTGTTAATTCCGGCATCTTGCTCCCTTTCACATACGTACAAACTTCGCCAAGAAAAGAGCCATGCGTGCCTGGCAGGATCATGAGCCTTGCATTTAGGAACACATATGACATGGCTACGGCATGTTCAGGCAGGACGACATCTTTGTCTGCACTAATGAGCAGGGTAGGAGCAAGGATGGATTTAAGATCTTCATCCGGCCAATCTTCAAAATGGACCATGCGGCTTGCATCTTTGTCATGCATGGCTTGCAGGTGACTGGAATCAGGATCGATTTTCAGGAATGCAGCTTTCAGTTGCTCGGGCATATTCTTCAGTGATGCATTTTCCATCATATCAAAAAATCCCGGAAAAAATCCTTCGCGTTTATAAAAAGATGAAATGATCACCAGCTTATTTACGATTTCAGGATGTCTTATACCGATTTGCATTGTCGTATTCCCACCGTTGCTGAACCCGAGGATATCAGCTTTATCCGTTTTTAAAAATTTAAGCAGCGCTACGACATCATCAGCATCCTGTTCAAACGTGAATGGCCGGTCTATATCTGCAGTATGACCATGTCCCTGCAATTCAACTGCAATCACTTTCCTGCTTTTTGAAAACAGGTCAAGGATATTTCCAAACGTAGTCCGGATTGTCGAGCCGCCACCATGTATCAATACTAAAGGAATGCCACCATTGCCGTGGATTTCATAATACATTTTCAGTTCTCCGATGGGGGCATATCCGGTTTCAAATGTATCCTTCACAGGTCTTTCTGTTTGAGGTGTTTGGGTTGATTACAACTGATGATGATCAATGAGGAGTATAACAATATTAATTTACGAAGCATCACAAGGATATCTTATTCAGGTATAATATTCGCAATTTTACTTCTGAATTCAAAATTCAAGATTCAAAATTCGATATTCTAAGTGGCTTTTTATGTGAACTATGTCCTATGTGGTAATCCTTTTTTTTCTTAATATGGTGCTGCTTCATTCCCAAGAAAAATTGAACCACATAGACACATAGCTCACATAGAAACACACATAGAAACACACATAGAAACACACATGGTAAGGCACATAGAAAAATCGAATTTGCCGGGATCCTGTTGAGCGTAGCCAAGTCTCTGCCCTTTACATTCTCGCCGCAAATTTTACAGATTTAAGCAAATTAAATTACCCGGCCACATGCCCCATTCTCCCTGCTTTTTTTCAGACCCGCAGTAAAAAATTTTCCTTATTGAAAGGCGGATATTGATATTGCGATGCTGTGCGGACTACTTTTTCCAAAGCCTGTTTGAGGACCTGGAAATCATTTGGTTTTTTGATGTACACGTTCGCACCATTGCGGAAGGTTTCTTCCATATCTTTTTCAGATGCTGCTGTGGAATATATCGCAATCGAAATGGCTTTAAATCTTGGATTTCCCCTGATTTCTTTCAGGCACTCAATGCCATTTTTGCGCGGCATATTTAAGTCAAGAAAAAGAAGATGTGGCAGCTGTGTATCTTTTTTAGATAATAAGCTGAGCAATTGCATGCCGTTATTCACAGTCTGAACGATGGTCTTGATTTTTAATTCTTCAAAGGCCTCCTTAAAAATTAACCGGTCGGTCTCATCATCATCGGCTAGTATAATGTGTAGTGGTTCGTTCTCCAGCATCATTAATTATATTGAGGGAATAAAAATATCAAACGTTGTTCCTTTATTGATCACACTTGTGGCAGTGATGATGCCATTATGGTTATCTACGATCTTCTTTACAATAGCCAGGCCTATCCCGGTTCCCGCATATTCTTCCTTGCCGTGAAGACGCTGGAATACCTCGAATATTTTTTCGCTGAACTCTTTCTCAAAACCAATACCATTGTCCGTAATAGCGATATGGCAATATTTCTTGTTGGTTATTAGTTTTGGATTCGAATCTTTATTATTTTTTATGTTGCTGCTGGTGATGAAAATGTCTGGTGGTATGGCTGGATTTGAATATTTAAGTGAATTATTGATCAGGTTTTGAAGAAGCTGGTGAAACTGGAAAGGAATGATGTTGATCTTGCACATTTGGCCTAGTTTGATCGTGGCCTTCTTTTCTTCAATAGCGGATTTGAGGTCAATCTTTACCTCTTCTATTATTTTTTTAAGATCATACAGCTCAAATGTTCTTTCTGAATTACTCAGGTGTGAAAATGCGAGCAGGTCCTGGATCAGCGTGCGCATCCTTTGGGCTGCATTTTGCATCAGGCGAAAATAATTTTTACCGTGATCCGATAGGTTATCATGTTCCTTTTCCATGATCCTCCCTGCGAGGGTTTGAATTTTACGCAAGGGTTCCTGCAGGTCATGGCTTGAAATATAGGTGAATGATTCAAGCTCTTTGTTCATATTCAGCAGCTCAAGATTTTTTTCAATGAGCGACTCATTGGCTATTTTTAATTCTTTTGTCCGTTCACCTACTGCATCTTCCAGACTTTCTTTCTCCGCTTTGCGTTCGACAACCTCTTTATGCAGCAACTCTTTTTCTTTAAGATGAAGCAGATGTGTTTTTATCCTCACCTCTGTGACATCATGAATGGCAAGCAGTATCAATTCCTCGCGATTTGTATTCTGGTTGATGCGGCTTGCGTTGAGCAACATAACCTTTTCACCTATGGAAGGGAAATTGGAAGTAACTTCGTAATCATGCAGACGTGAATTTTTTGGGATGATATCTTCAAGAAGCTTCCGGAGTCGTGGAATATTCCATTGCTTGTGTCCCAGGTTGTACAACAGCGTTCCTTCCGTTTCTTCCGGCGTCGCTTTAAACTCTTTGTAAAAAGCTTTATTAGCAGATTTTACGATCAGGTTCTTGTCAAGCACGATCATCGGTTCGTGAATGGTGGAAGTGATGGCTTCAGAATACCTGTAGGATTCATCCAGCAGCTCATTCCTGGTTTGCAATTCCTGGTTGGTAGTAGTCAGTTCCTCATTTGAGCTCTCAATCTCTTCTTTTGAAGTTTCTAATTCTTCATTAAGCGTTTGCAATTCTTCGTTGCTGGAGATCACTTCTTCATTGGCCCGTTGCAATTCTTCAGTATACGTCTCCTGCTCTTTCAGAAATGTAAGTGAATCTGCATGTGCAGCAGCTAATTCTTCTTCTAATCTTTTGATCTTCCTGTCCTTCGCTGGTGTATTACGTTTAGCCCCTTTGATGACTGGATCAAAGATATCCGGGGATTCCGTTTTTGAGAATAGCACCAGGAGCAAGGGTTCATCCCATTGAATTTTAAGTGGAACTACTTCTATCCCGATAAAACGAGGGGCGTCATTCAGGTTAAGTTCGATGCCACTCCTGGCAACACGTTGATTTTCTTTTATAGCCCTTGTGACAGCAATCCGAAGTTCGAAAGCAATTTCCGGCCGGGACATTTTTAATATATTGAATGTAGCTTTTCCCTGGGCGTGAGTAAGGTATTCATCCGTGGATCCCCGGAACTGGAGTATTTCCAAATTATAATTAATAACCACACTGGCTGGCATAAAAGATGAAATCAACACTGCATCAATCGCATTATCAAGATCCTGACTCGTTACGATTGACTTTTTTCTGGATACCGGTGCCAGGGCAGGAGCTTCCTTTTCCGCCAGGTTGGGCTGTGTAAATCGCCGCGGAATGCGTGGAGATGGTACCGGAAGAGAACGCGTATTGGATGTATTTTTTCGCAGGTAAATCTTAAACTTTTTATTGAAGTCGGAAAACAGGTTCATGGATGAGCTGATGTTTTCCGATTTGCCCACCATGAGATACCCATTTTCATTTAGTGCATAGTGAAATGTGCGAACAGCTTTTTTTTGCGCCGATGTATCGAGATAAATAAAGAGATTGCAGCAACTGACAAAATCCAGCTTGGAGAAAGGAGGATCAGTTAAAATATTGTGAGGAGCAAATACACATAAGATCCGTACAGCTTTGTTGATGCGATAATCATTACCGACCTTGGTGAAGAACCGTTGTAAGCGCTGAGGTGAAACTGTTTCAAGATCATGTTTTGAGTAAATGCCTGCACGTGCTTTGAGTATGGCAGGTTCGCTAAGATCGGTTGCAAATATCTGGACCGGTATTTTTTCTGCTTTGCTATCCTGTATTTCGATCAGCATCATAGCTATTGAAAAAGCTTCTTCACCTGTCGAACATGCGGGAACCCAGATTCGTAAAGTCTCATCAGGTATTTTGCTTTTGAGGAGCTTTGGCAGCAGGGTGGTTTTTAAATATTTGTGGGTTTCCGTTTCCCTGAAAAAGCTGGTCACATTGATCAGTAAGTCCTGGTGGAGGATATCTATTTCCTGGATCTTCCCTTTCAGAAAATTTGAATATTCCTTTAGTGTTTTGATTTTATACAATAGCATCCTGCGGACGATGCGCCGCTTGATGGTATTCATCTTGTATTGACTGAAGTCTCCGCCTGTATTATGAAGGAGCAGGGTCAGAATATTTTTTAGATCCGGGTCATTATTGTCGATCAGATCTTCATCACCTGTTCTTACCTCATTTCTTTTTATTAACGGATGTTTGCTGAGGCGTGACAATTCGAGAGCAATTTCTTTGGGGGATAATACAAAATCAACAACACCTGCTGCGATCGCCGACTGCGGCATGCTCGGGAATTTTGCAGATTCATCCTGTGCGAAAGTCAGGCCTCCTTCATTCTTGATATCTTTCATCCCTCGTGTGCCATCACTTGCACTGCCGCTCAGGATCACGCCGATCACTCTTTCTTTATTCGAGTGGGCAAGGGAGCTGAAAAGAATATCAATGGATATAGCTGAAGAAATTTTGGATCGTGGAGTCAATTTTATGTGTCCATCGGTTACCTCAATTCCTTTATTATAGGGGATGACAAAAAATTCATTGGGCTTTATTTTATCCATGTCGTCTATCTCCTGCACTTTCATGCGGGTCTTCTTGGATAAAATTTCTACAAGAAGACTTTTGTGGTCAGGGCTGAGATGCTGAACATAGATAAATGCCATTCCCGTGTCGGAAGGAAGATACTTTAACAGATCAGTGATTGCTTCCAATCCACCTGCTGAAGAACCAATTGCAACAATTTGAAAATTTGCAGCACTCCGCTTTACCGGGGCAACTGTTTTTTTTGCAACTGTTTTTTTTGCAATTGTTTTTTTTGATTTGGTAGCTAATGTCATCCGCAAAGCAAATAGTAAGATATTTTGAAGTCATGCAGGCGGAGGGGATTTCAGAAAACTTTAATGCTCTGAATGCCTTTATTTCAAATTTACGCAATTTTAATGGCTCCTTCCTGATTGTCTGCCTGATGGGATCCAAAGTTATTGGTTTTTGGCAGTAGTACCGGGTAATGATTATAAGTTATTGGCAATACTGGATACTCATTATTGGTCATCGGATAAAACCCCGTATTCGTTAAGCTTAAAACCAGTCTTACCCCTAATGTTTTTACTAGCGCTCCTACAGGTAATCAATAACCTATTATCTTTTTTTGGAAGAATGATCAGAAAACTGTAATATAGCCTGACTATCATGAAGTATGTTTCACTCAATAATGAAAGGCAATACTAAAGTCTTACTGCTTGTCTTCTCGGTTTTGTGTTTTGGTCTATTGATATACGCCACTACCAGGACAGAATCATTGTATCTAAATCAATGGTTAGGGCATGTAGGCGGCAATAGCCTGAAAGACTTTCTGCAAAATTTATTTTCCCTGATATCCATCCCATCCTGGATGATCTATTCGCTACCCGATGCATTGTGGATGCTTGCCCTGATATTGGTCGTCATGATGATCTGGGATTTCAAATTGAACCGGCGCAGTATTCCCTGGATAGCAGGCGCTTTTTGTGCAGGTATTTTATTTGAAGTTGGACAAAGCTTTCACCTGATCAGGGGCACATTTGACTTTATCGATCTTATCAGCATCAGTATAGGAGCTTTGATTCCTGTTTTTTTTACTTTATTAAATATGCGTTTATGCAAATTAAAATAAAACCCTTGCTCTCAGCAATTACCCTGGGCGTTTTTATAAGTTTTGCACTTGCTTCAGAACTTCTGGATGAATCAACAAACACAGAAATAACCGCTGAAAGTTGTCAACATCAACCTGATGTTTCAGGAACCCTGACCATCAATGTAGAATATCTGTTTGACGAAAATCAAACCGCTGCAGGTGTGAAAGGAACGATTTTCATCACTCATCAGATCATAATGGATACCGTAGAATGTCTATACGATCCTCCATTCAAATATTCTGTTCCCTTCACGTTCGATTCTAATGGTAAGTTCTCTTATACGACTCCAACGTATCTGCATGATAATCTTGCTGACTTGTTCAGGGTGGAAGTTAATGTTCCGGCTGATGATGATCGGGATTTTGATGGATTCAGAGCGGTAAGAGCGGCCACATATAATCAGGCAGTATTAAACATCAAGCATGTTGAATTAGAAAGCTTATGAGAAAGATTACTATACAAATATGTCTTCTGGCACTATTCGCATTGCCATGCGCAGGACAGCATTTCGTTTATCATTCCATTTCTCCATTTGGTATCGAGACGAACAAGCCTGACTCAACGCGAACTGCACAGACTATTTTCTTTAATGACTATGACCATGACGGTGACTTTGATCTCTTTCTCACCGGGCTTGATTACCTCGATGATGTCCCTGACATTAAATGGGTCAATATTCATTTCTTCATCGAAGTGCAGGAAAACATCGGTAATCGCAACCTTGCTCAATTTGGACCACGCCGGGAGATCTTTGAGGATTTCCCTTTTGCGACAGGATATTTTTTTCCAACACCGGGAGATCTGAATGGCGATAATAAAACTGATTTTATCACCAGTGCAGATATCGACTGGATTGGGAATGAAAAAGTATGGATGCTGATGAATACCGGGTTATCCGGACCAGGTTCGAATGTATTTGATGTCACATCACTTGATGCAATGGGTATACCTGATTTCGTACCTGAAAGTTTATTTGCACCGCATCTTACAGACCTTGATGGAGATGGTGATCTTGACTTATTGGCTACCGGTGTCAATTCCGCTTTCGCAGAAGAAGATGGCCCGAATGTTCCTGTTATTTATTATGCGAGAAATGTAGGTGATGTGATTAACCCGGATTTCCATGGATGGTATGATGGTCCTTATGGATTGGTGCCTGCTCCGGAAGGAGAAATATTGACGAGTGGAGATATTGACAATGATGGGGATATGGACCTGATCGGGTTTCTTTTAGATATACCTTCAGATTCGGTCAATTATATTTCAGTTCATGTCAATACTCCCGGTGCGAATGGTAAGCCCTCTTTCGGGACAGTTTTAAAATCACCATTTGGAATGCCATTAAACACCGGAGAGAATCAACCTGGATTTCCAAACCTTGTAGATATTGATGCTGATGGAGATCTGGATCTTTTTGTATTTCATTCAGATTTCGATTCCCGTGAGCTTGAATACTATGAAAATACAATGTGTGAAACAGTAGATCCTTCTGTTTTTATTGATGATCACACACTCACTGCGGCGATGGCCGGTGCAACCTATCAATGGTTTGATTGTGATTCAGGTGAAAATATTCCTGGGGCAACAAATCAAACTTATGAAGTCACGACTACAGGAAATTATGCAGTTTATGTTACTTCGAATGGATGTAAAGTACAATCTATGTGCTTAAATATTATCATCAGCCGCATCCAGGATGTCCTTGCTGACGGGCTTACATTTTTTCCAAATCCAACTACCGGTATTGTACATGTAAAAAATGATTCTTCGTATCCTGTCAATGATGTTACGATCACCAGCATTTCCGGCCAGGTAATCGGTCATTACAGTCTCGATGGAAAAAATACAGTAGATCTTTCTTCTCTCGATCCAGGTGTTTACCTGGTAAGCACAAAAATAAATGGATATGACATCATGAAGAAATTGGTTGTCTTCTGATGAATCATTCCTATGTATTTCTTTAAGCAAATTAAATTTTTTTATCATGAAGTATTGTTCATGGTTTGCAGTCCTGATATTGCTGCATGCATTTCATATCAGCAAAGCGCAATCGCTTGTTCCGTCTGTCATCGCATCTTCAGGTGGATTTTATAGTAATGCTTCAGGCATGCTGAGCTTTACTACCGGCGAACTTTCTTCTATTGAGACTTACTCATCACCCAATCTTATTCTGACGCAGGGGTTTCAGCAGAGCTGGGATTTTGGTACAGCGGTGGATGAAAATGACGCATCCGGTTTTTCATTTGAAGTAATTCCAAATCCCTCTGATGGACATTTTAGTTTATCCACGAGATCCGACGTAAACGAAATGATGAATGTGAAAATATTGGATCTATTAGGAAAAGAAATATCAAATGTTTCATTTTACCATGAAGGCGTGATTCATGATCAGGCTGTAGACCTCTCCGGAGTTGCTTCCGGTTTATACCTGATTGTCCTTTCGACTAAATCAACCGGGCATGATCAGGCATCCATTACTAAAAAAATCCAGATCGTTAAATAATCACTTTTAAATTCTCAATTGATGAAAAAGCTCCAATTCTCAGCCGTAACCATTTTATTGTCTCTTGCCTATTGCTTAATGCCTGTTGCATCTTTGTTTTCACAGGCACCACAAGGCCTCAATTACCAGGCTGTGGCAAGGAACAGCGCGGGGACTATACTTGCGAATCAAACTGTAACCATACGATTTTCGATCACGGATGATTTTGATGGTACAGTATTATATAGTGAGATAACTTCTGCGAATACTAACCAGTTTGGGTTGATGACTACTGTGGTGGGGAATGGATTGCCGGTTTCAGGAGTATTCGCTGATATTGATTGGGCGAATGTGACACCATGGCTGAAAGTTGAAATGGATCCTTCAGGTGGTTCTTCTTTTGTGGATATGGGTACGTCTCCACTCACAAGTGTTCCTTATGCATTATTTGCAGCCAGTGGAAACCAGGGTCCGCAAGGGATTCCGGGTGAACGGGGTCCAGAAGGACCTGCTGGTCCCCAAGGTGATGATGGTCCTGCAGGACCTCAGGGCGATCAGGGTGAACAAGGACCGGCCGGGCCACAGGGCATTCAGGGTATCCAAGGGCCAGCGGGTTCCGGCCTTGCCAATGGTGATTCAGCAGGAGATACTCCATACTGGAATGGTAGCTCCTGGATCACTAACAACAGTAATATTTTTAATAATGGAGGTGACGTGGGTATCAATATCTCTTCACCTGCAGGTAAGCTTCATATAAAAGGTTCTGCAAATACTTCGCAATTGGTCATTGATGCAAATGCTGCGCAGGACAATAACAATCCACTGCTCAGGCTACGCAATGCAAATGGAAATGATCTTATGTGGATTCATTCGCCCGATACTTCAAGCACGTTCATAGGCCTGATGGCAGGACGGGTTTCGGATATACCTGGAGGCGGTGTTAACAATACATTCTTAGGTGCAAAATCAGGTTTTTCAAATACGACAGGTAACCGGAATACCGGTGTGGGTCTTTGGTCATTGCATAATAATACAACTGCAGGTGGCGGAACCGCAGTAGGATTCCGTTCGTTAGCTGCCAATACAGTTGGCTTTTTTAATACATCAGTTGGAATGGATGCCATGATTAAAAATACAGATGGTACAGGGAACACTGCTATTGGTAAAGATGCATTAGCACAGAACTCGGGAGGCCATTCCAATACAGCATTAGGCCTGGGTACAATGTTTTCCAATACAACCGGAAGCCGCAATGTAGCAGTAGGTTCGAACGCAGCTTTTACAAATGGAACACTTGAGAATACGGTTTGTATAGGCTACCTGACCGGTGGGATGGTCAATGCCAGTAACCGTATTGAGATTGGTAATGCAAGTATCACCACCATTGCAGGCCAGGTTGGGTTTAGTACATATAGCGACGCACGCATCAAAGACAATATCCGTGAAGATGTACCGGGATTGGATTTTATCACACGATTGCACCCGGTCAGCTATAACCTGAACATTCACAGGCAAAATGCAATGGTCATGAAAAATGGAAAGATGGATGACCAGGATTGGGTTGGAAAATATGATATCGAAAACATCAGGATGTCAGGTTTTCTTGCACAGGATGTAGAACAGGCTGCGCATGATGCAGGTTATGATTTTTCAGGTGTGCAGAAACCTGCTGATCCGAATGAATTGTATTCGCTCCGCTATTCTGATTTTGTCATGCCTTTAGTAAAATCAGTACAGGAGCTGAATGATGAATTGAAAAGCGAAGTGACACAATTGAAACAGGAAAATGCGGGGCTTCTTCAGCGCATTGAGCAAATAGAAGCATTGCTTAAGAAAAATGGTATTCAATAAACCGGTAGCGTTGCAACTTTCTTTGAATCGATGCTGACGCCTTCAATAAATAGTTTTCAGTGTACTCCGTGTATTTTCTCTGAGAACTCTGTGCGAAGTTACTGGTGACCAGGTCCTCAGATTCAAACTAAATCTGAATTTTAGAAATAATAAATTCATAATATTATCAACAACATGGAGGAAGGGGGTTGAAAGATTGAAAATGATAATTATTTCGCACGGAGTGCACTGGAGTAAATATCACGGAGAGCACTGCTTTGAATTCTTTCATTCAGAATAGAGATATATTTTTGTTTGGTACGAGAAGTTTACCGTTATGCTTTTGGCTCAGGCATTTCTCTTTGTTTCACGCTAAATTCATTCGAATAAATTTTTATCAGAAGAATAAAAAGTGAAATCAACAGGGGTCCGAATATCAATCCTATAAATCCAAACAATTCCAAACCTATGATCACGCCGAATACGGTGATCAGGGGATGCACATTCGCGATCTTCTTAGCAAGTGTGAACCGGGCTACATTGTCCACAAGACCAATGATTCCAAACCCGTAGATCAGCATAAATATTCCCTGCCACAGCTGATCGTTGGCAAAGAAAATAATCGCCAGGGGCACATACGCAAGTGCCGCACCGACCACCGGCAACATTGCAGTAAAGCAAGTGATGACAAACCAAAACCAGGGTTCTTTCACACCGATGAGAAGATAACCTACAACAGCGACAACACCCTGTAAAAAGCCGATCACCGGAATGCCGATGGCGTTACTGATGATCATACTGTGCAATTCACGGCCGAGCTTGTCGACATTCGTTTCTTTCAGCGGCACATATTCATAGATATCCTCTTCCATTTTCCTGCCGCTGACGAGCATAAAATAAAGAATGAAATACATAAAGAACAATGTGGCAAGAGTGCTAAATGTAGCACTGAGAACCTGCTGAGCAGTACGTGCTATGAAACCACTCAGCTTGTTGACATTATCCTGGCTGACCAGCTCGTATCCTAATTGGTTTTCGATCCGGTCGATGAGTGTCTGCACTGCAGTGACTAATTCATCAGAATGCTGAAAGACAAAAGTAACTTTAGACGACATCATGCTGATCAGTCCACCGATAGGGATCATGATGACAAGGAATGAAAGGATGATGAGTACGGTTGCAGCAAGGGACTTACGCCATCCTTTTGTGATAGTGAGGTACAACATCGGTTTACGCATGATGATGTACAATGTGAGTGCGCCCAGGAAGGCCGGAATAAAGGTGGTGAATTGCTCAGCCAGCAAATAGCCAAGCAATACAATGCATATGAGGAAAAATACTTGCCTGATCCGGTTCTGGTGTATATATGTATCCTGCATAAACTATCCTTATAGGTTAAAGATATAAATTAAGATTACAGTTTCTTTGTCATGTGTCCGGATTATACATCGAAACATGCAGCACGTAAAAGCTGCATGTATTTCAGTCCTTTTTGTTTCGCGAATTCGATATTGCGTTGTGGGATCGCTTCAGTGTCTGGATAAAGTTCAACCGCTATAGTAATACTTTCTTCCCGTAAGATATGCAGCATCGGATATGCAGACCGGTTAGTATAATTAGCCGGATCATCTTCACCGGATCCTTCGAACATATATTCCGGATGAAAGCTTGCGAGCTGGTATACACCGTCATATCCCAGTCTTGAATTCAAAGCTTCTGCCAATTCTACAAGATCGAGGTACTGACTGAAATCCGAAAAGTCATTTTGAAAAATGATCAGTGTGGTTTCAATGGTATCATTCTGATCGAGGAATTGCAATTCATCACTTAAAATTGCCAGTGTGCTCTCCACTGTTGCAACAGGCAATACTACATAGCGTATGCTTTTGCGAAGCATTGCTTTTGCAGCAAAGGGACAGAAATTACAGCCGATAACTACGGATTTTATCCATGCAATTGTCTGTGCGATAACAGTTGATTCTTCCATTCCGGGTAAAACTACGAAATCGGTCAGAGGGAAAAGGTCTGTGCTGCCGGTGTGGTCTAAGTCAATAGGCAAAAGGCAATAAGCAAAAGGCAAAAAGAATAGGCAAATAGCAAAAGGCAATAACAAATAATTTTAAAATGCAAACATGTTTGCATTTTAAAATTATATAACACGGTTCGGCGTGGTATCCATTACGTCGGTGTGTTAGCAAAGCTCGGTTTTGCGCCTTTTTTGCCCATTCCACCTGGTTGCTGAGCTTCAGTTGGTGAGCTGTAGCCCAAGATTGCGGGGTAGCAGGTCGAACTATAGCGCAAGGATGAATTGAAGAAGGCCGAAGCATTCATATATCTATAATTAATATTCGTTCATAATGACACATGGCGAAGGTGACACGTATTCCTATCCGGGTTGATTAGGGTCATGATTCCCGGAACACGATCACAATACTTTTGATGCGTAAATAAAACTCTACAGGATAAAGCACTTGCCTCTTCCTGGCAGAATGACATTTATACCAACTTCACCAGGAGTCGAACTTGCTTTATTCAATTCTAAATTAAAATCATGCTTATGAAAAGATTATTAATACTGCCCGTAGTATTGTTCTGGATGATATCCATACATGCTCAGGCCCTGTCACCCGAAGTGGTGGCAACGGCGGGTACAAGTTTTTCATCACCCACAGAAACCCTGGATTTTACAATTGGTGAGATGATGACTTCATCGTTTAGAGATGGGAGCATCATCCTCACCCAGGGTTTTCACCAGCCTGAGATACTTTTTGTATCGATAGAGAAGCCTGATCCGGAGATCAGCTTCAGCTTATTTCCAAACCCTACTGAACGAATGATTACCATAGAATCTGCAAAAGAAGAAATGCTGCAGGTACGGATATATGATAGTGTGGGGAAAACTGTCGCAACGACTGCATTCTTCAGAAAAAAGATCACACTTGACCTGCAAACATTGATAAGCGGCTATTATATCATGGCCATTTCAAATGCTTCTGGTAAACATCTAATTAGTTACACATTTATGAAATCAAACGTATGAAATTAAGAGATTTACTTTTCGTCCTTTTACTCATTGTAAGCGGATCAGGAGCCGCCCTGGCGCAAGCTCCTACAAAATTTAATTACCAGGCTGTTGCAAGAAACAATAGCGGTATTGTATTAGCCAATCAAAACATCAGTTTGCAAATCAGCCTCAGGCAGTATGCAGCGGATGGTGTAGTTGTCTATACAGAAACACACAATGGCAATACAACTAACATTGGATTGTTCAATGTTCAGATTGGAAATGGAGTAGTATCAACCGGAGATTTTTCTACTGTTGATTGGTCTGATGGACCTTACTTCATTGAAATTGGCATGGATACCGATGGAGGTAGTTCTTTTACTATCATGGGTACTCAGCAATTATACAGTGTGCCTTATGCATTGTATGCAGAAAAGAGTGGAACAGCCGGACCACAAGGCCCGATTGGGTTAACCGGGCCAACCGGACCAATAGGTTTTCCTGGTGAAGTTGGACCAATTGGTGCTACAGGCGCACCTGGTGCAACAGGTGCAACGGGTGCCGCAGGTGCAATGGGTGCGACAGGTCATGACGGATTTGATGGTGCTGACGGTGCGACAGGTGCTACCGGTGCAACTGGTGCAACTGGAGCTGCAGGTCCTTCCGGTCTTACAGGTGCAACCGGAGCTCCGGGAGCAACAGGTGCTAATGGAGCTAATGGTCCTATGGGTCCGATGGGTCCAACTGGTCCAACTGGTCAAACAGGTATAGCTGGTGCTGTTGGTCCAATGGGTCCTCAGGGCAACACCGGTGCAAACGGCGTTAATGGAACAAATGGTATCGATGGAATCAACGGAACAAATGGTGCTAATGGCGCAACCGGTGCAACCGGACCACAAGGACCAGTTGGTGCAAATGGTATCGACGGAATAAATGGAACGAATGGTACAAACGGTATCGATGGAATCAACGGAACCAATGGTGTTGATGGAGCAACAGGAGCAACTGGTGCAACCGGATCACAAGGACCAGTTGGTGCAAATGGCATCGACGGAATCAATG
>DASRXQ010000023.1:0-402943 GCA_035654115.1 Saprospiraceae bacterium | reverse complement strand
TTCCGGTAAGTCAGACGATAACAGTTCAGGATGTTACTGTGCCTGTTTTGTCAGGACAGGGTATAGCGACAACGATTGATTGTCCTTCAACACCAGATTTTACTGCACCAACAGCAACTGATGATTGTGATGAAACACCTGCGATCACATCTAGTGATGCAACAACACCTGGTGAATGTGCCGGATCATATACAATAACAAGAACATGGCTTGCAACGGATGCATGTGGAAACACATCTCTTCCTGTAAGTCAGACAATAACTGTTCAGGATGTAACGGTGCCTGTTTTATCAGGTCAGGGTGAAGCAAGTACAATTGATTGTCCTTCAACGCCAACTTTTACTGCACCAACAGCAACTGATGATTGTGATGCAACACCTGTGATCACATCTAGTGATGCAACAGTGTCTGGAGAATGTGCCGGATCTTATACAATAACAAGAACCTGGCTTGCGACGGATGCATGTGGAAACACATCTCTTCCTGTAAGTCAAACAATAACAGTTCAGGATATTACCGCACCTGTTTTATCAGGTCAGGGAGTAGCGGAGACAATTGATTGTCCTTCAGCACCAGCCTTCACTGCGCCAACAGCAGCAGATGATTGTGATGGAACACCTGTGATCACATCTAGTGATGCCACAACACCTGGAGAATGTGCCGGATCATATACAATAACACGAACATGGCTAGCAACGGATGCGTGTGGAAATACATCGCCGCCGGTAAGTCAGACGATAACGGTTCAGGATATTACTGCACCAGTTTTATCAGGCCAGGGTATAGCAACAACGATTGATTGTCCTTCAACTCCAGATTTCACTGCACCAACAGCAACTGATGATTGTGATTTAGCTTCAGTCATCACCTTTACAGATGTTACTGTTTCGGGAGCATGTGCAGGAGCTTATACGATAACAAGAACATGGCTTGCAACGGATGCCTGCGGAAATACATCACTTCCTGTAAGTCAGACAATAACTGTTCAGGATGTTACTGTGCCTGTTTTATCAGGTCAGGGTGAAGCAACTACGATTGATTGTCCTTCAACTCCTGCCTTTACTGCACCAACAGCAACAGATGATTGTGATTTAGCTTCAGACATCACCTTTACAGATGTTACTGTTTCGGGAGCATGTGCAGGAGCATATACGATAACAAGAACATGGCTTGCAACGGATGCGTGTGGAAATACATCACTGCCAGTAAGTCAGACAATAACAGTTCAGGATGTTACTGTGCCAGTTTTGTCAGGACAGGGAGTGGCAACAACGATTGATTGTCCTTCAACTCCAGATTTCACTGCACCAACGGCAACTGATGATTGTGATGCAACACCAAATATTACATCCAGTGATGCAACAATACCTGGAAAATGTGCAGGATCATATTCAATAACAAGAACATGGCTTGCAACGGATGCATGTGGAAATACATCACTTCCTGTAAGTCAAACGATAACTGTTCAGGATGTAACTGCACCTGTTTTATCAGGTCAGGGTGAAGCAAGTACGATTGATTGTCCTTCAACTCCAGATTTCACTGCACCAACAGCAACAGATGATTGTGATGAAACACCTGTGATCACATCTAGTGATGCAACAATTCCTGGAGAATGTGCCGGATCATATTCAATGACAAGAACATGGCTTGCGACAGATGCCTGTGGAAACACATCACTTCCGGTAAGTCAGACAATAACAGTTCAGGATGTTACTGTGCCTGTTTTATCAGGTCAGGGAGTAGCAACTACGATTGATTGTCCTTCAACACCAGCCTTCACAGCACCAACTGCAACAGATGATTGTGATTTAGCTTCAGTCATCACCTTTACAGATGTTACTGTTTCGGGAGCATGTGCCGGATCATATTCAATAACAAGAACATGGTTTGCAACGGATGCCTGTGGAAACACATCACTTCCGGTAAGTCAGACCATAACAGTTCAGGATGTTACTGCACCTGTTTTATTAGGTCAGGGAGTAGCGGAGACAATTGATTGTCCTTCAACACCAGATTTCACTGCACCAACAGCAACTGATGATTGTGATGCAACACCTGTGATCACATCTAGTGATGCAACAGTGTCTGGAGAATGTGCCGGATCTTATACAATAACAAGAACATGGCTGGCAACAGATGCATGTGGAAACACATCCCTTCCGGTAAGTCAGGCAATAACAGTTCAGGATGTAACAGCTCCTGTCATCGCAGTATTGCCGACTGAAGCATTGATTGATTGTTCAGAGATACCAGTTTTTGCAGTTGCACTAGCAACGGATGTATGTGGAAGCGCTTTCACATTGAATTCAAATGATGTAACCACTCCAGGTCTTTGTGCAGGAGCATACAGCATCACAAGGACATGGACAGCAACGGATGCTTGTGGCAATGTTTCTTTTGCAACACAAACTATAAACGTTCAGGATATAACAGCACCTGTAATCGCAGCATTGCCAAATGAAACAACAATAGATTGTTCAGAAACACCAGTTTTTGCAACTGCTACAGCAACGGATGCATGCGGAAGTGATTTTACATTGAATTCAAATGATGAAACTACTCCAGGTCTTTGTGCAGGATCATACAGCATCACAAGGACATGGACAGCAACGGATGAGTGTGATAATGTTTCATCCGCAACACAAACTATAAACGTTCAGGATATAACAGCACCTGTAATCTCAGCATTGCCAACTGAAACAACAATAGATTGTTCAGAAACACCAGTTTTTGCAACTGCTACAGCAACGGATGCATGCGGAAGTGATTTCACATTGAATTCAAATGATGTAACCACTCCAGGTCTTTGTGCAGGATCATACAGCATCACAAGGACTTGGACAACTACGGATGCTTGTGGAAATGTTTCTTTTGCAGTACAAACTATAAACGTTCAGGATATAACAGCACCTGTAATCGCAGCATTACCAACTGAAACAACAATAGATTGTTCAGAAACACCAGTTTTTGCAACTGCTACAGCAACGGATGCATGCGGAAGTGATTTCACCTTGAATTCAAATGATGTAACCACTCCAGGTCTTTGTTCAGGATCATACAGCATCACAAGGACATGGACAGCAACGGATGAGTGTGATAATATTTCATCCGCAGCACAAACAATAAACGTTCAGGATATAACAGCACCTGTAATCGCAGCATTGCCAACTGAAACAACAATAGATTGTTCAGAAACACCAGTTTTTGCAACTGCTACAGCAACGGATGCATGTGGAAGTGATTTCACATTGAATTCAAATGATGTAACCACTCCAGGTCTTTGTGCAGGATCATACAGCATCACAAGGACATGGACAGCTACGGATGAGTGTGATAATGTTTCATCCGCAACACAAACTATAAACGTTCAGGATATAACAGCACCTGTAATCGCAGCATTGCCAAATGAAACAACAATAGATTGTTCAGGAACACCAGTTTTTGCAATGGCTACTGCAACGGATGCATGCGGAAGTGATTTCACATTGAATTCAAATGATGTAACCACTCCTGGTGTTTGTGCAGGATCATACCGCATCACAAGGACATGGACAGCAACGGATGAGTGTGATAATGTTTCATCCGCAACACAAACTATAAACGTTCAGGATATAACAGCACCTATAATCGCAGCATTGCCAAATGAAACAACAATAGAATGTTCAGAAATAGCGGTTTTTGCCGTAGCTACTGCGATAGATGCATGTGGAAGTGATTTCACATTGAATTCAATCGATATGACAACTCCGGGTGTTTGTGCAGGATCATACAGCATCACAAGAATCTGGACGGCAACCGATGCATGTGGGAATATTTCCAAAACGTCGCAAACCATAAATGTTGAGGATACAACACCTCCGGTCATCGCTGCATTACCGGCTGAAACAGCAATTGATTGTTCTGACACTCCGGTTTTTGCAGTGCCAACAGCAACCGATGCATGTGATGCCTCACCTGTTGTAACATATAATGATGCAACTGTTTCAGGAACGTGCGCTGGAAATTATAGTGTAACAAGAACTTGGCTTGCCACAGACGCTTGTGGCAATACCTCACTTCCAGTTAGTCAGACAATAACAGTACAGGATATTACAGCTCCGATGATCGCGGCATTGCCAAATGAAACAACAATAGATTGTTCAGAAACACCAGTTTTTGCAATGGCCACTGCAACGGATGCATGCGGAAGTGATTTCACTTTGAATTCAAACGATGTAACCACTTCGGGTGTTTGTGCAGGATCTTATAGCATCACCCGGACATGGACTGCAACTGATGCATGTGGAAATGTTTCTTTTGCAACACAAACCATAAACGTTCAGGATATAACAGCTCCTGTGATTGAAGCTTTGCCGGCAGAAACAACAATAAAATGTCCGGAAACACCGATGTTTGAAGTAGCTACTGCAACGGATGCATGTGGAAGTGATTTTACTTTGAATTCAAATGATGTGATCACTCCAGGTGAGTGCGCAGGATCATACAGCACCACACGAACATGGACTGCAACCGATGCATGTGGAAATGTTTCTTTTGCAACACAAACCATAAACGTTCTGGACATAACCGCTCCGCTTATCACTTGCCCCGCTGACATTACAGTTTTATTCGGTGAAAGCACCGCCCATACCAATACGGGAAGTGCAACTGCAATAGATAATTGCGACCAAAATCCGCAAATAAGCTACACCGATAGTACACCCGATAACACTTGTAGCTCAGAGAACCCAATCATACGCACGTGGACTGCGATGGATGCATGCGGCAATGCAAGTACTTGTCAGCAACATATATTCGTAAACGAAAGAGGAACGATATGCGGATCAGTGTATAATATTTCCGGCGAACCTCTTCCAAATGTTGAGATCAGACTGGAAGCCGACATCAACAACAACAAGGTTTTTGATTCTGGTGATACTTTAGTTGCCATCGTATATTCAGATTTGATCACAGGACAATACTGTTTTACAAACATTCGAACATGCAATTTTATACTGGTAAAAAGTTCACCCGGCCCATCCGATGCATTGTACGATTACGATTTCACACCAGATCCTGATGGAGATGACAGCAGCGACGGTCCCGACAATCAAATACCTGTCTCAGTTTCTCCGGGTGAAAATGATGCGGACAATAATTTTGTTGAAAATTCCTGTCAACTCATGGTTTCAAATACGATGGATGCAGGTCCGGGATCCTTCCGCGATGTTGCCGGATGTGCGGTTGCAGGAGATACAATTCGTTTTGACGCTTCATTGGCTGGCCAGACTATCCATATTACATCGGACAGGATAGAAGTTGATAAGCAACTCATTATCATGTCTACTCTTTTACCTAAGCTGATCATTGAGTCAGAGATACCAGGTCTATTCGATATCCGGGAAAATGGTGTAGCTAAAATTATGGGTTTAAACCTCGTCAGCGGTACTACCATTTCCGGCAACATGGGAGCTGCCTTTGAAAATTCAGGAAGCCTGACCTTGCACAATGTGAACATATGCAGAAATGAAAATCTTCCGGATGATCAATACTTAATCCGCAACTCACCAGGAGCGTTGATCTACATCACCGGGTCATGCTCATTAAATGTGAATTGCTATTCGACCGGGGTATTGATTTTCCATGACTGATAACAATAGGCAATGAGCAATAGACAAAAATCGATAATCGAAATTGGTCTTTTGTTCATGGTCTATCGTCAGTATCACGTTAACTTCACAATTCAAAATAGCCTTTCTGAATTCATAATTCATTCATTTTACTTCTGAATTCAGGATTCTTTATGGTTGCTGATCTGTAGCATCATGATGAGCCCGGCAAGTCGAAGCACGACATTCGAAATTCCCTAGGGGCAAACCCTCATTTTAGCATGTAACTTCATCTGATGTGGTTTATGTGATTTTTTATTTACTACATTCGGGTGTAAATAATTCTCAGCTCATTTTTCTTAACCCCATTTCTGAGATTATGAAAAAGTGTATTGCAGCCACCCCGGATTTTGTAAAATCATTTTCACAGCATGATCTTTTTGCCGCGTATGATTTGAAGAAAAACTTCCTTCCTGTTATTTTTTCTTTCCTTTTCTTTTTATCATTCCATATAAGTCTTCATGCCCAGGTAATGGTTACAGCCACCATTGGTACAATGGGACCTACAAATTACAGCACGCTCAAAGGCGCATTTGATGCCATCAATGTGGGAACGCACAAAGGAGTGATCAATATCACTATCCTCGGAAATACAACTGAAACAGCACCCGCTGTATTAAATGGAAGCATTGGTCTGAGCTCATACACTAGTATAATAATTCAACCGGCTGGTGGAGCAGCCAGGACGATTAGTGGCGCGATTGCTGCAGGAAGTCCGTTGGTGGATCTGAATGGTGCAGATAATGTCACCATCGATGGATTAAATACCGGAGGGGATTCACTCATCATTTCAAATACTACTGTATCTGCCATCAGCGGCACATGCACGATTCGTTTTCAGACGGATGCTACTAACAATCTCATCACCAGATGCCGGGTCCTTGGATCCGCTACCATGGCCAACGGTACAAATGGTGGAAATATATGGTTTGGTTCTGCAGCAGTTTCGATTGGAAATGATGATAATACAATTTCCTATTGCGACATTGGACCTGCCGGCGGAAACCTTCCTTCCAAATGCATCTATTTCAGTGGCACCAGCAATGTTGATCCCGGAGTTTCGAATAGCGGTATCGTCATCACACACAATAATATTTATGATTTCTTTAATCCCATTGTCAATTCTTCCGGCATTGATCTGAATTCCGGATCTGTAGGAACCACCATTTCCTACAATCGATTTTATCAGACAGCACCTAGGGTGCAGATAGGTATATCAAGCCTGGTCCATCGTCCTGTTAGTATAAACAATTCTTCAGGTGGAAACTTTCAGGTCATTGGTAACATCATTGGTTTTGCTAACAGTGCAGGTACAGGGATGTATACATTTGAATTTCCTACGACTACATCAAATTCATTCTCACCGATTTTCTGCGCTGCATTAACGAGTAGCATACAGGAGAATACCATAGCCGGGATAGCAATTGCCGGAGCTATGTCAGGTACCTTAGGTTCTGCACCTTTTAAAGCAATTCATACCAGTGGTGGTTCTCCATCCATTGGTGATATGTCAGGCAATCTCATCGGTAGTCAGGCCGTCACCGGAAGTATCACGTACACATCAAGTGCAACAGCCATTTGCGAATTCATCGGCATTTATCTGGGCGGGACAGCCTTTGTCTCTAACAATGTATTGGGAGGGATCATAGTGTCCAATTCTTCAACCGGAGCTACAAATTTTTATGGAATACGTCCCAATAGCACAGGTACATGGACATGCACAAATAATACGGTCGGAGGCACTGTGGCTAATTCCATTCAGAGCACATGTACCGCATCAGGCGCTCTTGTCAATGGAATCAACAATGCCAGCTCATCTGGAACTGTTTCAGGAAATACGGTCAGGAATATGACTACAGCCGGAGGTACAAACTCAACATCCCTCGCATCCTTGTGCGGAATAGTGCACAGCAGCGCAACAATCTCCGCTATCATTACCCAAAACACAATCTATCAGCTCACTACCAATGGTGCGGGCTCTCAGCTTAATGGAATCATCGTCTCCGGAGGAAGTCCAACTATTATCACCGGAAATACGATACATTCATTATCCGGCACAGGCACAGGAACAACATCTTTACATGCCATTTTTGTGTCGAGTGGAAACAATCTGAGTTTATTGAACAATAAAATTTACAACCTGGCAGAGACAGGTACAGCTACAAGCTCAGCTCTTATGACCGCATTGAACATCGTAGGAGGATCACTGGCAACAATTGCAAACAATATCATCGGTGATCTCAGGGCACCTCTTTGGAATGTAGTCGACGGCATCAGGGGTATTTACCTGAATTCCTCTACCATATCAACAACTTTCAGAGTGTTTTACAATACCGTATACCTGAATGCCACATCAAGTGGTCTGAATTTTGGAAGTGTGGGCATCTATCATTCGACCAATTCAACTCCCACCATAGGTCTGCTTGATCTAAGAAACAATATTATTGTAAATACTTCGACGGCGAATGGAACCGGAGCAACCGTTGCTTATAAGAGATCCAATTCCATATTGCTCAATTATGCAAACACGTCAAATAATAATTTATTTTATGCGGGATCAGGCAGTTCGAATTTTATTTTTTACGATGGATCAGGCAAGAATTTATCAGCCTTCAAAACACTGGTGTCGCCACGTGAGGCTGCATCAGTTACAGAAACCGTTTCGTCTACTCCCGGTGTTTTTTTTCAAACCTTAAACGGGGCTGACGCTTACTTTCTTCATCTGGTACCCGGATTGATGACACAGGCAGAAAGCGGAGGTGCAAATGTGACATCACCCATTGAGGATTTTGATGCAAATGTTCGCCATGGTAATTCAGGTTATTCCGGATCAGGTATAGCACCAGATATAGGAGCAGATGAATTTACAGGAATACATGTTGATCTCACCGGACCGGCGATTTTCTATTCCACCATTTTAAATACACTTTGTCTTAATGCACTTTCTGTTTCAGCGACCATTTCAGATCTGAATAATGTAAATGTTGCATCGGGAACCAAACCCCGTATCTGGTTCAAAAAATCAACAAACCTGAATACATTGCCCGCGACCAATGACAATACGACTGATGGCTGGAAATATGCTGAGGCATTGAACAATACAAGTCCGTTCATTTTCAGCATCAACTATAATCTTATTTCCGGCGGCATCGCAGCAGGTAATACGATCCAGTATTTTATCGTAGCACAGGACATGAACACAACACCAAACATTTCTGTAAATACCGGAATATTTACTTCGACACCACCTACTGTAGCACTCAACGCAGGCGCTTTTCCGGTAACAGTCACCAATTCATATAAGATCAATCTGCCGCTGAGCACGAGCATCACAGTAGGAACGGGAGGTACATATCCGACATTAACTGGAGGAGGGGGCCTCTTTGAAGCGCTCAATGCAGCAGGACTGAATGGAAATACAGTAGTGACTATTTTGAGCACTACGCTTACAGAAAACGGAGCTGCATTACTAAAACCAATTGCATATCCCTGTGATACGTTTTATACACTGACCATAAAGCCTGCAGCAGGAATTTCAACATTGTTGACCGGAGCGATTTCAACATCCTTGCTTGACCTTGATGGTGCCGATCATGTCATATTTGAAGGTTCAAATAATGGAACCAGTTCGAAAAATATGACCTTAAGAAACACAGGTGGAGGGGCTGCATTCCGTATGATGAATGGTGCTACACACGATACGTTGAGGAACGTAATCGCAGAAAGTTCCAATAATTCCGCCCTTTCCGGAACGGTATGGTTTGGTCCTTCTGTAAATGAATCCGGTAATTGCTTTAATATGATTAAAGATTGTATGATAAGGGACCGGACAGATATGACAGCTCTAGCACTCAACGGCGTGGTTTCAAACGGGTCACCATCTGCACCAAATGAATACAACACCATTTCGGGATGTCATATTTTTAATTGGACTACTCAAGGGGTTTTGGTGGTTACCAACGAAGCCGGAATTGGCTGGACGATCAGTAACTCAAAATTTTATCAGACAGCTAACCGGACCACCTCCCTCATTCCTATTTTCATCTCAGGCGGAAGCGGATATTCTATTTTGAACAATAGTATCGGTGGATCAGCAGCTGACAGAAGTGGCAACCCGATGAAGACTACAGGCATATCTACCATAATGTCCCTCACTATGGCTACAATTGCAACTTCAAGTATACAGGGTAATCTTATTTCAAACCTGGAGATCGGCCTGACATTTAAAGGTATTTCAGTATTATCAGGTAACGTGGACATAGGTACAGTCACAGGAAATATCCTGGGTGGTGGCGCCAATCCATATGATACGATACGAACAGGCGGTATAAGCTCGCTGATCGAGTATACCGGTTTGGATACAGCTAATATTGCGAATAATGTAGTTGGTAATGTGGCCAATTATACCGGTGCTAACCAGGGGATGTATGGAATAAATGCTTCTGAAGGTTTGATCAATATTAAAAACAATGTTATCAGGGATTTCAAATCTACTTCTACCGAACTTCTTACTTCAAACAGTCCTACAGGAATTCTCCTGTCATCTTCAATTCCTGGTGCAATCATAGATGGTAACCAGGTATACAATATTTCAAATATCAATGCAGGCACCGGGGCTTATACGGTTTTGGGTATCTCTCTGTCGGGAGCGCTTAATATTGATGAAGCGGCTATTGTAAAAAACAACAAGGTGTATAATCTTACAGCCACAGGTCCGGGATCCGGCAACAGTGTTCCTGTCATATACGGTATCAGATCGCTCTCATGCAGTGCCACTATTTTCAACAATATGGTTTCACTGGGTGCAAATAACACGAATCGGATTTTAGGGATAGAAGTTGTTTCTGCTAAACCAAATAATATTTATTTCAACACCGTATCCATCACGGGTACAGTCAGTGCAGGGGCTATCAATAGTACAGCATTTGTGAGAAGTGCATCAGGCCTTGTAGATATACGAAATAATATATTCAGCAATTCACGGACCGGAGGGACAGGATTTCATGCAGCGATTGGTAATCATTGGCCCGCTATTACAGGATGGCTACCCGGTGCATCTGACAGGAATGTTTTATATAGTTCAAACCCTGCCACAGTGGGGCAGTGGTTGGGAACCGCTAGTGGCAGTAACAGGAGCATTGCGACCTGGCAAAATGCGCAAAATGGAAGTCCTACAGGTTCGGGAGGTGATCTGAATTCAATCTATGTACTTCCCGTGTTTACGTCGGCAACTGATCTTCATTTAACTACTGACAATACATCCATAGACAATGCAGGTCTTCCGGTCGATAACATCCATGTTGATTTCGATGGTGAAGCGCATAACTTCATTACACCAGATTTAGGCGCTGACGAATTTACTACAGGCTGCTCAACAGTTGTTATGAATACAAATGAAAATGGTGCAGGTTCGCTCAGGGATATTATTTCATGTGCACCTGCAGGTGCAACGATAACTTTTGATAATATACTGACAGGCCAGACGATCCTTGTTGGTTCGAGTCAAATTACGCTCGATAAGTCCCTCAACATCTCAGGTCTCGGAATAAACAATCTGATATTGTCGGGCAATGATGATTACAGGATCTTTCACGTTGAGACCGGAAAAACTGTAAAGATTGAAAAGATGTCCCTGATCGACGGAAACTCAGTGCCCAGTGGAGGCGCGATATTAAACGAAGGGAATCTCACACTAAAAGATGTTCGCTTTCAGAATAATATAGGAAATGGTGTTCCTAATGCAATTGTAAATGCATCAGGAGCTGCGATCACAATACAGGGAAGTGTAGAGGTGAAGAATTAAAAAAAGGCGGAGGCGGATGAAAAAACAAAATACAATAGACAATAAAGCAATTAAATATTTGAAGCCCTAAGCCTGAAGGGCTTAAGCTTAATAAACACAGGTTAAAACCTATAAATATAATTTTACGGGATAAGCCTGAAGGGCTTAAGCATTAATAAACACAGGTTACAACCTATAGATAAAATTTTACGGGATAAGCCTGAAGGGCTTATACATTAATAGCCGCGGGTTGCAACCTTTGGATAAAATGAAATAGTAAAATTGACGACTCTGAAGGAGTCGAATCCAAAATCGTAAATCCTTTTATCCGTGTGGCGGATACACTCCCTGCAACGCTATTATAAAAGTCAGGGCGATATAAGGCTGCATGTTATTATGAGGGAATGAACTCCCCTGGACAGTCAACGCTTGGGGTGATAATTGAGTTGAATTTGTTAACGTTGCATTATAAACTGCAGCACCGACAGCTCTCGTGATCACATTACCCGTGGGGACATTTGTGTCACCCGGGTCCACTGCACCACTTATAGTATGCGTATGAAGTGGCATTTCTGATTGTAACAGGGTTATGGTCTCTGATCCGCCTTCCTGCCCAATGAAATACTCAGACAAACCCTGTCCCTGTCCCTGTCCCAAAGGAGCCCTGTCCTGTAGATTAGGTAGCGCAAATGTACTTTTTCCGTTTCCGCCATACATAGTACCCAATAAGGAAAAAAGGGCTGTATTCTGGGAAAGAGGAAGTATTTGTCCATCACATTTTGCCCAACCTGTAGGTGCAAAATTCCCGGCAAATATTCTTATTTCTGCTACAAAAGGATCCGCCATGATGAATTAGGTTTTGGATGTTAGTGATCAGATATAGGACAAGGTATAAAGAAAAGGGCAAAAGGAAAAAGTCAGAGCAGCCGGTCTGGTTTAAAGGAAAAGAGCCAGGTCTTGAATTAAGACACAGACCGCTAACCACACTAGCTCCTCTGACCTTTTCCACTGACTTTTTAAAACACACCTGACAAACAAGCAACCCAATAAAAAAAGGGTTGATCACTCAACCCTTTTATCCAATCTTAATTATGTCTAATTCCTTAAGTACTGAATACTGAATACTGAATACTGATTACTGATTACTCACTACTCACTACTCACTAACCTCGTGGTGGGAATACACCCTGCATAGCAATAATAAATGTCAGCGCAAGATATGGCTGCATATTATTATGAGGTAATGAGCCACCCATTATAGTGAGAGCCTCGGGAGCGAGGTTCGTTGCACTGGTCAAGGTTGGATTATACACTGCTGCTCCTACAGACCGCGTGACTACATTACCAGTCGGAATGTTTGTATCACCCGGATCAGCCGCACCTGAAATGGAATGCACATGTTGTGGTATCTCTGATTGAAGAAGAGTTACATTGGTTGACCCGGATTGTTGTCCCTGGTCATAATAAGATCCTCCGCGACTTTGGCCCCAAAAGATCGGAACATTACCCTGTAAATCTGGAAGCGCGAAAGTGCTTTTTCCATCACCACCATACATCGTACCTAATAATGAAAATAAAGCTGTGTTTTGCGATATGGGAAGTAATTGTCCATTACAAAGTGCCCAACCTTTAGGTGCAAAATTTCCTGAAAATATTCTTATTTCTGCTACAAATGGATCCATGATTAAATTTTTTTATTGGTGAGGGAAAATGCCAAATAATGAAATAATAAAACTTATCGCCAGGTAAGGCATCATGTTCTCATGAGGCTGGCTTCCCCCGATCGGGGTGACTGAATTAGCAGCCATAACCTGTGAAGGATTATCAGCGTAAAACATGCTCACCTGGGATGATAAACCGAACATATTGCCCCCGGGATTTGGAGTATTGGCTACAGCATTGCGAGCCAGGAAACCGTGGTTGTGAATGGGAGTTGTATTCGACGTGATGGTTACGCTCTCGGTACCTCCGGTTTCACCGTAGATGTGCGCACTACCTGCATGCATCGGAACACGTCCGCGAAGGTCTGGTAATCCAAAAGTTTCCTGCCCGTCACCACCGAAAGTGGTGCCGATGAGAGTGAATAATGCATCATTTTCTGAAATTGGCATAAGAGATCCATCGCAAAAAGCCCATCCGGCGGGCGCGAAGTTCCCACCAAACATTCGAATTTCTCCTATATATGGATTTGACATGGTTGTTGGTTTTTTTTAGTTTTAAAAATTAATTCTGACTTGGGAAAATGCCTACAAGCGCTACGATAAAATTGAGCACCAGGTAAGGTTGCAGATTACTGTGCGGTTGACTTCCTCCGTAATTACTTACACTTGGCCCGGCTGTAGCGATAAGTGGGGGATTACCCGCACCTGTATTATAGATTTCCGCTGGAGCACTGTTAGAAAAATAATTACCAGCCACCGTAATGACATTTGTACCAGCATTCGCAGGAGCTGAAGCCACTACAAAATGGTTGTGTGCCGGCATTTCACTCATGGTCAGAGTGTGAGCATCTTCTCCGGCTTTCTCGCCCAGCGTAAATGAGGATCCCCAATGCAACGGTATCCTGTTTCGGAGATCCGGCAATGCAAAATTTGTCTGGCCGTTTCCTCCATAGGTTGTCCCCATGAGTGAGAAAAGCGCCTGGTTCTGATTGATTGGAAGTAGTTGCCCGTTAGCAAAGGCCCAGCCTTGAGGAGCAAAATTCCAGGAGATGATTTTAATCTCAGCTAGAAATGGTGTACCCATAACTTTTTAGAATTTAAAGATTAAGAAATAAAAAATACTATATCACGAATTCAACGGGGTGCAGGTTAAACAATGTGCTGAAGAAAAATTTTCTTGAAAAATTCTTTCACCCTGAATGCATGTAATGGAAATTGTAGTCTTCACACCTTGATGGTGTGACAATACAGTAACAATATCAATCTGATTAAGGGAGCTGGAAAATTTTTGAGGAAAATTATTCGTAAAGTTATTGACAACAGGTAGCAACTCCTCTTTTAAATTGCTCCTGCCAATTAACCCTTTTGCCGCAAGGGTCAATGCTTCCAATTGGTAACTGTTAAGTGTTTTGAAATGTTTCCAACCGGATTTTGAAGTCCTGTAAAAAAATAAAAGAACCATTTCTGTCATATCCGAAGACTCGTGATCCCTTCCGAGCGGATAAAAACAATATTCTTCCGAATCCCTGTAAAAATAGACAGAGCCGGAAACGGGCTTAAAACCCTTAGCAACAAAAAATGGTGTTTTTTCTGCAATAGCATTGTGCAAACCAACCGGAAAAAATAATCCGGATACGGTATTGGAAGAGGTTGTCTTCACAAGATCCTTCAGCCACTCATGCACTTTTGATGTATGCATAAGCTGCGATCCGAAAGCAGGCGATATCATATTGAGACCTGCTATTCCTAACGCTGACTTGTGAACGAAACTTCTTCTTTTCATTAATTCATGCTTTATTCAAAATGAATATGAGGGTAGTATATCATTTTATTAAAAAGGTAATTATGAAAATACGGCCTGATATCTCATGCCTTTATCGTCTAATCCTAATGGAACTAAAAAGAGCTCCAGGTCCCCTTTTGCAGGATGCTGCAATATACAAATACCCTGTTTAAAATATTCATTTTTTTGCTCCGTTCTCAAAACAATGCTGAAGGGTTCGCGCTCTATCGGCGTGTAGGTCTCTACTTTCCGCAAATCGATCAGCTCCGCCGGCAGGATATATTGATCCGACCACTTGATCATCATTTTACCATTAAGGTAAGGTTCAAAGTCACCTATATGAACGTAATCTTCCATGATCATAAAGTAAGGCAATCGTTTTTTAATAATTCCAAAGGTCAATTTTCTTCTCCAATAAATCTAGTGAGGGGTAAATATTTATACCGGCCCATAGCTCATCAGCAGGTAGATCTCATTACTGTCATCGATCACTTCAAATCCCATCCGCCTGTATAAATGCAGCGCCCGGTTTTGTCGTTCCACATATATACTCACCGCTTTTCCATTTTGTGCTGCCTCATCAAACAACTGACGTATCAGGAATTCGCCATATCCTTTACCCCGGTATGGAGGTAATAAGGTAATATCGATCATGTGAATAGTGTCCGGGCGACGATCTATGTATAACCGGCCCGCCGGCTTCCCTTCATGCAGGATGATCAGGAATTGAGCTTCCCTGAATTGATTGATATAATAGTCATGCTGGGCTCTGAATTGTTGGTCGATAAAGTTCTTCTTAAAATCCTCAGGCCACTGATCCAGCATAGCCATCTCTTCCTCACGGCTGCTTTCGTATATCGTTTTCAGTAAGTGGTCATCCTCCGGCGTGACCGGACGGAAAGACAAAGAGTGAGAGGTGGCGTTGGTGTCCATTGTTTTGATATTCCCGCCACGAGGTTAATAAAAAATTATGACCTGTAATATTTTTTATATTTTATACTGTTAAAGTGGCTCGCTCTTCACCAATTTTGGTCAGGTGGGAATCGGAGAAAAGGATATCTTTAGCGCCTACTTTGTGATCCCTTTTGTATATCATTTTTGCTAATAGTGCTTGTTACCATTGAAATGTTTCAATTTATTAACCCGGAAATTACCCCGGTATCCTATTGGAGAAAATACATTTGAGAGTAATACTTATTTCTATCACACACCAACCTAATTGAATATGAAGTCCATTTTGATCTTCATTTGTCTTCTTTCAGTGAAGACTTTGATTAACGCACAGACTGTGCCTTCCCCAACCCAAACTGATGCTATTATCATAGATAATGGTACCCCAGGTAGCGCTGATCCCAATGACCGTATCCGGTACACAGTGACCGTAATGAATACGGGTGGATCCACCGCTACCATGACCCAGCTCAATGCTGTCCCGGATGCCAGGACCACATTAGTGGCCGGATCTTTCAGGACATCTCCCCTGGCCGCCAATGATTTGTATTTAGTTACAGGTAATGTCGGTATCACTGTTCCCGCGGGCGCAGGTGTCAAACTCAATGATTATGATGATGCCATCGCTTCTGCTACACTTTCCTGCGGAGCCTGCACCACAGCCAATGGGGGCACCGTAGTTCTCAACAACGACGGAAGCTTTACCTACAATCCACCCATGGGGTTTACAGGTTCTGATAATATTAACTACACCATGACCGATGGTAACCCGGTAGGTCTCCCTGTCCCTTTGACAGATGTAGCTACTATTACATTTACCGTCTCCAACATGATCTGGTTCATTGATAATACAGCCGGAGGAACCGGAGGAACCGGTACGCTGGCCAATCCCTTCAGGACGATAAATGATTTTAATGTATCGACAGGCCCGGCCGCCGGTCATACTGCATTCCTCAGGAATACAGGTACAAATTATACACAAGGTATTGTGCTAGAGAACAATATGTTCTTTTTCGGTACAGGACATTCAGGACCCGGAACTACGCTGGCAGATGTTCTTCCTTTTACACTTGCACCGAATAGCCCGGCATTGCCAGCTATCGCCGGTACACGTCCAATCATAACAAATACAGCTGCCGGCGGTATAGGTATCACATTAGCTTCCGGAAATACGATCAGAGGTGTAGAAGTACAGAACACAACTGCTGCGAAAATCTCAGGTACCAATTTCGGTACCCTTACCATAGGCAATACAACAACTCCTGATGTTTTATTGGGTGGACCAGGGCAAGCTCTTAGCTTAACAACCGGGGTTTTTGCCGCCACATCAAAATTCGTAAGCATTACCTCAACCAGCAGTACCGCTCAGGGGATTAACCTTGCAGGCGTGTCAGGAACAGTGTCTTTTGGTAGCACTACAATATCAGGAAGTACAACACAAGGAATACTCATCGGCACCACAACTGCCACAATGGATCTCGGCAATACTTCCGTTACCGGTGGTACAGATGCGATCTCTTTCCAGAATAATTCTTCAGGAACAAAGACGCTTGGTACGCTGACAACTTCAGGTAATTCAGCCGTTGGATTTTTACATGGCGCAGGTGGAGGACCCGTATCTGTTACAGGAGCTACATCGATTACCAATCCGGTTGGAACAGGTATCGATATCCAAAATTCAGTTTCCCCTGTCTCCTTTGCAGGTACCACAGTCAGCAAGTCAGGCGCAGGTATTGGTGTCAATTTAGGGGGAGCAGCATCCGGAAATACCGGGGCTACCACATTTAATAGCCTCGCCATCACCACTGCAAATGGTGCAGGCCTGGTAGGAACGAACAACGCAGGTGCCATAAATGTCACTACGAATGCGGGAAGCATAAGTGCTACGACGGGTGCCGCTATCAATATATCAAGGTCATCAAGTACAACTCCTGTTGCCCTGAATTTCACAAATGTAAGTTCATCGGCAAGTCCTAATAATGGTGTTGCCCTCACCAATCTGACAGGCAATTTTGATGCAACAGGTGGTACTATTACCACAGCTGTAGGGACTGCTTTCCTGGTCAGCGGAGGTAGCATAGTCATAAATTATGCAGGAGCAATCACAGGCAACAGTGCATTGGCTGTGGATATAGACAATCATGACAGTGGTAATATCACTTTCAAGACCGGTAACCTGACTTCTACCACTCAAGGTGTACGAGTGCAGAATTGCGGAGGTGGAACAATAGCTTTTGAAAATCCATCGAAAAGTTTAAATACCGGTGCAAATGGTGCAGTAAACCTGGCAACCAATGCCGGTGCATTCATCAATTTCACCGGCGGAGGTCTTGTACTTACGACTACTACAGGTCTTGGATTTAATGCTACGGGTGGTGGAACGATCACGGTGACGGGTACGACAAATACAATCAGCAGCGGTTCAGGCGGTGCAATGAATGTCGTCAGTACAACCATTGGCGGAGGCAATCTGAATTTCCTCAGCATCTCATGCAATGGAGCTTCTAACGGTATTGTGCTCAATGCAACTGGTACCGGAGCAGGTGATGGTGGACTTAGCGTCACAGGAACCGGTACAACAAATGGTTCAGGTGGAACTATCCAAAACATAACTAACCGCGGTGTATCTGTAACCACGAGTAAAAATCTTACTTTGAAGAACATGATCTTCAACGATGCCAATACAGCAGATGCATCACCTTGTATATCTACTGACAACTCTGGTTGTAATGCAGCCATTCACTTAAATACAGTGACCACGGCGGTTCTTGACAATGTTGATATCGATGATACCGAACAACAAGGAATCAACCTTAGAGAAGTAAGTGGTTTTACGCTTACGGGCAGTACGGTGATCAATGGTGGTAATGAAGTTGAAGAGGCAGATATCTATGCGATCAATCTTTCAGGTACATGCGCTTTTAACTCCAGTTCGATAACTGTTGGAGCTGAGCGTTGCGCCCTGATCTATAATACCGGTAAAACCATGGCACTGACTGTCAATGGTTCTACATTCGGTAACAACCAGACTCAGGCATTCGGAGCTGATGGTCTTGAAATAAACAGTTACACCACAAGTAATACCACGATTGATATCATCAACTCCACATTCACAACGGTCAAGACAAATGGCCTTCAGGTGATCGGAGAAAATACTTCCTTTACAAGTGTAGATATTTCAGGTTCTACTTTTGATCCCGGACCTGGGCTTGCAGCAGCGATGGACCTTGATGTCATCGGTACAGCGGTCATGCAATTTAATGTTCAGAACAATCCGCTCATCAAATCTGCAGGCATTAATTGCATCAATGTTTTTGCTTTCCCGGATGCAACCTTTGAAGGGCGAATCAACAATAATACGGTGGTAGTAGCTCCTGGTAGTGGAATCGGGATCAGGGTCATCAAGCAGGGAAATAACAACTGCAAAGTCGAGATCAAGAATAATAATGTCTCGGGCCCCACAGCCGACTACGGTATCTTTGCCCAGGCAGTATTGGGAACAGGTCGTCTTGATGCCATCATCACCGGCAACACAGTAGCAGTGTCAAATGCTGCAGCATACCACATTGCAGTCAATGCAGGTGCTTCCAGCAGCACATTTACAAATGTAGTTTGTGCACATATTGCCGGTAATATAACTACCTCGGGAACGCCTATTGGAAACGCACAGTACCGTGCTGCCACAGCCTCTCATACATTACTGGTTCAGGGCCCCGGACCACCGGCAGCTACTAACTGGAATTCGAATGGAAATACTCCTATGAGTCCACCTGCTGTAATCAGTCAGAGTGGATTGGGGATCTTCACATTTAATCAAACCTGTTCAATACCGGCAAATCCGATATTGACACCATAAAAAATACAGCGAACACCAATTTTGTTATAGTCATGTTTCATCAGCGTACCAAAAAAAATAGTCATGAAAGATTTACGCGTGTTCTCAACATTCGTTTTAGCGATCAGCATTTTGATGATCTCTATGTCCGGTTACGCTCAGTCCATTTCCATCAGCAAGGATGGTACAGCACCTGATCCATCTGCAATGCTTGATGTAAAGAGTACGGATAAAGGTCTTCTTGTACCACGCATGCTTGCTTCAGAAAGATTATCCATACCCGGTCCTGCTACAGGACTCATCGTATACCAGATGGATGCCGCTGCAGGATTTTATTACAATGGCGGAACTTCATCATCACCATCATGGGTGTTATTGATCGCAGGCCCGATAAAAGGAAGTGATATCGCATCAGGCGTGCAGACCACTACCAATACAACACTTGCACTCGGAAACACAGATAACAATGCAGCAGAACTTCGCCTGAAAGAACCAAGCAGTGCGGGCAATAATTACACTGCCTTCAAAGCCCAACAGCAATCTGCAGACATCACGTATACCTTACCTGCTGTTGTTCCTTCCGGTGATAATAAAATGTTGAACATAAAGAGTGTTGATGGAAATAATGTAATTCTTGACTGGGCGACTCCCACGAGTGGATCGACTGTCCTGAATAGAACCGACATTTCTATCACAAGTAATAATACAGAAATAGATGCTGCAGGAAAATCTTTTATCCGGATCACGTCAGCGAATGGTGCATTCAATATCAATGGCATCAGTGGCGGTATAGATGGACAATTACTGATCATAGTCAACCTGTCAAACCAGGCGATGACGATTGTAAATGAATCCGCATCCGGCAATCCATTGCACAGGATACACACAGCCTTTGATTCCAACATGGTAAAGATCGGGGGAGAGACTTCCAATTACTTTATCTATGATGGAGGACAAGGTAGGTGGAGGTTAATGTAGGCGAAGGCGCAGGCTGAGGCAAAGGAAAAAGCATTAGGCAATGAGCAAAAAGCAAAAAGCAAATCACCCCTCTCTCAGCAAAATCAATTTCGGACAGAAGAACAATTTGTAAGAGAGGGGAAGGGGGTGAGTTACCAGAAAAGGCAATAGGCAAAAGCAATAGGCAATGAGCAATGAGCAAAAAGCAAATCACCCCTCTCTCAGCAAAATCAATTTCGGACAGAAGAACAATTTATAAGAGAGGGGAAGGGGGTGAGTTATCAGAAAAATCGAGAATCGAAAATGACTTTATGAATATGTATAAACTCTACAGATTTAGTTCTGTCCTTTTTATTTGTTTCTTCTTTGCAGCAGGAGTTTCTGCACAGAATAACCTGGCAGCCGGTGACCTCCTCATCGTGAGCTACCAGTCAGATTTTGATCCTACCAATACCTTCAATCCTGCAATAGCTGAGTTTGAAGACCGGTTCTCAATCGTGACCTTAAGGCCGGGCGGAATTGCAGGAGGCACAGTCATTTATTTTACCGACCGTGGGTGGAATGCACCTTTTAATACCTGGCTCGATGAATCTTATCCACCGATGGCTTTCGGAACTGGTCACGAAGCTGTGATTAAATGGGTAGTTCCTGCAGGCGGTATGGCACAGGGAATAGAGATTTTCTTTATTAATAAATATCATGATGAAGTCGGATCTCCAAATGAGTATTATGATTGGCAGGCATATTCCAATGAAGCCGGAACAACCTTATTCGGTGTTGTAACAAATGTGACACCCATAGTGCCCGGACCACCACCTGCAACTGACGGAATGAACTTAACATTTACTGGTGATGAAGTTTTAGTTTATCAGACCGGACCTGTAGGAGGACCTCCTACTAATTACAATGACACACCGATCAGATTTATTACAGCTATCCTGGCTAATATCCGGCCTGCAGATGTTGGAACACCAACCAGTTATGCAAATTGGGACGTAACTCCTAATGTTCTGAACGAAAGCAGCCTTCCACCAGGGCTTATTAATGGCCAGACAGCTTTTCTAATGTCACCAGGCCCTTTACCCCAACCAACATCACCAGTATCCGGTACGGTTGAGCCCGATAATGGAAAATACAATTGTACAGGTTCACCTTCTTGCTCTGCATCACAACTTGCAGCATCTATTTATAACATAGCTAACTGGACTTACAACAATGCTGTTTTTCCAGCGGGTCAATCCAGTGGTTTATGTCCGCTTACTGTTTTACCACTGAATACTGTTAGTGCAGCTTCGTCTGCACCTACGCTGTGCATCATGACCGCACTCACCAATATTACACACACAACTACCGGAGCAACAGGTATCGGCGCCGCTTCAGGATTGCCTGCAAGTGTAACAGCCAGTTTTGCATCCAATACGATCACCATTAGCGGAACACCTACTTCATCCGGCACTTTTAATTACACCATACCTCTGACTGGAGGCTGTGGTACAGTAAGTGCAATGGGAACGATTACAGTAAAAGCAAACAATACAGTCAGTGCAGCTTCTTCCACACCTTCATTATGTGTCAATACAGTATTAACCAATATCACACATACGACAACCGGTGCAACAGGTATAGGTGCAGCAACAGGTTTGCCTGCGGGGGTTACTGCAAATTTTGCATCGAATACTATTACTATCAGTGGTACACCGACCGCAACAGGCACATTTAATTATAGCATACCCCTTACAGGAGGTTGCGGAAATGTAAATGCAACGGGCACAATTACTGTGAATCCTTCACAAAGTGCAAATTTTGCATATGCTAAAGATGGTTACTGCAAAACAGGTACAAACCCATTACCCATTATCTATGGAAATACCGGAGGTACATTCACCGCACCAGCGGGATTAAGTATTACCGCAAGCTCAGGACTTATCAATGTCTCCCTGAGCACAGCCGGTGGTCCATATACAATCACCTATATGAATGCAGGTGCATGTGCGGATACAAAAACTTTTCCTGTCACAATTTCCAATTGTTTACCTGGTGCAACTATGACAGATGCGATCACAATTGATAATGGTACTCCCGGTTCAGCGGATCCTAACGACAGGATAAAATTAACAGCAACGATTTCCAATGCGCAGGTCGCGGATTATGAAGGCATGCAGCTTGTCACCAACAATGATCCCAGAGTAATCCTGGTAGCAGGTTCATTTAAATCAACACCTGTAGCTGTCAATGATCTCTATGCAACTACATTGAATACAATGCTGACTGTTCCGTTAGGTACAGGTCTTCTGGCAAATGATTTTGATAATAATATTCCCGGACTGACAGTCACTACATTCCCAGTGACAAGCACACAGGGAGGAACAATTGCGGGCAATGCAAACGGATCATTTACATACTCCCCACTAAATGGATTTAAGGGGAATGATACGTTTACATATGTCATCACGGATTCTGACGCACAGACAAATTCGGGAATAGTGAAAATTCATGTGCAATAAGCGCAAATGGTAGAATGGCAGAAGGGAAGAATGGAAAAGGGCAATAAACAATAAGCAAAACAAAAAAAAATGACAATAAGCAAATCACCTCTCTCTCAGCAAAATCAATTTCGTACAGTAGAACAATTCATAAGAGAGGGGAAGGGGGTGAGTTGTCAGCAAAATCAAAAATCAAAATAAATCATTAATGCAGTTACCTGGTCAGATGAAAAAAAATGTAGTTGCCGTGCTTATGAAATTGATCATTTCTGCATTATTAATAATGGCAGTAAATGCTTCAGTAAAAGCACAGCCTCATGCGCCGGGAGATATTGTATTTACCGGATATCACAGCAACCCTAATGATAAATTTTCTTTTGTGTTGCTTAAAGCATTTACAGCCGGGCAAACCATCAATTTTACTGATGCTGCATGGCTACCTGCAACAAATAATTTTGACTCCGACGAAGGACTTATCATTTGGACATGTCCTGCCGGCGGATTGGCTGCAGGAAAAGAATTAACCATCGACGCTATCACAAATACCATAACCCTTTTTGGCGGAGGAACTGCAGGAACTATAAGCGTAACTACCGCATTAGGCCTCAACAACGGGGGCGACCAGATATTTGCATTTACGGGAACGAAAGCAGCTCCCACTTCAGTGCTCTCCGGACTTAACATGAATACCCTATCTATTGGAGAAGTTTTCGACCCTTGCAATACTACCGATGCCATCTGGGATGGCACTTGCTCTACAGGAAACAATGCTTATAGTGCCCTTCCTGCAGGTGGAGGTCTTAATACACTTACAGGTGCTACAAATGCCCTTTGGATTGGTAATATTGCACCAGGATGGCATGAATGGAATAATGCCCGTTTTAACTGTGCCTCTGTGCCCCCGTCAACTTTATCAACAATAGCCGGTTTAAGAGCGGCAGTAAATAACAAAGCCAACTGGAACTTCAATGATGATGCAAATCCGAATACAACTCTACCTTTGCCTGCGGGATGTAATTGGCTGGCTGCCATCTGTTCCATTACACTCAGTTCTGCAGCGGGTACTATTGCACAAACGGTATGTATCAATACACCTGTCACCAGTATCACTTATTCTACAACCAGTGCGACAGGTGCAACTTTCAGCGGACTTCCTTCCGGAGTAACCGGTAGTTGGGCAGCTAATGTAGTAACCATCAGCGGCACACCAACCGCCTCAGGCACCTTCAACTATACGGTGACATTAACAGGCGGTGTTTGTACAAGTACTACAGCCACTGGTTCTATCACAGTTACACCGGCGAATACTGTTACCCTCACTTCTGCTCCCGGAACCAATGCACAAACGGTTAGCGTAAATACGCCGATCACAAACATTACTTATTCTACAACCGGAGCAACAGGAGCCACCTTCAGCGGTCTTCCATCAGGTATAACCGGTTCATGGGCAGCTAACGTTGCAACGATCAGTGGATCACCCACAGCCACCGGTACCTTCAACTATACCGTGACACTTACGGGTGGTTGTGGTTCTGTTACAGCAAATGGATCCATTGTGGTTAACCCTGCAGCCTGTTCCATTATACTCACTTCTGCAGCAGGTACCAATGCACAAACTGTCTGTATCAATACAACAATCATAAATATTACCTATACCACAACCAGTGCAACCGGCGCTACTTTCAGCGGCTTGCCAGCCGGTGTATCCGGTGTATGGGCAGCCAATGTGGTAACCATCAGCGGTACACCAACTGTATCGGGAACATTCAATTATACAGTAACACTTACGGGAGGCGTGTGTACAAGTACTTCAGCAACCGGGTCTATATCGGTAACAGTGAATAATACCATAACCCTTACATCAGCTCCCGGCACCAATGCCCAAACCGTTATTTTAACTGCACCCATAGCTAATATTACTTATGGTACCACCGGTGCAACTGGTGCTACTTTCAGTGGTCTCCCGGGCGGCGTGACTGGATCATGGTCGGCCAATATGGTGACCATCAGTGGCACACCAACGGCAACAGGAACTTTCAACTATACCGTAACACTTACAGGAGGTTGTGGGGTAATAACAGCCTCCGGCTCGATAACAGTAAGTCCAAGTGGCTCGGCATCATCACTTGTAGCCGGTGATATTGCCTTTACCGGTTATCACGCCGGAACTTCATCAATAGATTCCTTTTCTTTTGTATTGTTGAAGGCAATAAATGCAGGAACGCTAATTAATTTTACAGATGCTGGCTGGTTGAATCCGGGTCAGTTCCGTGCTGGTGAATCACATCTAGCCTTTTCCAGTATAGCGCTGCCGGCAGGAGCTGAGATTGTGATTGGAGGTCCCGCAGGTCTTACAGCAAGATGGTATAATTATAACTGTGTAGGCGGAATAATCAGCGCCGGAACAGTCACTGGTGCGGCTTTAGACTTAAACACCGGAGGTGACCAGATCATAGCTTATCAGGGTCCTGCTGGATCGCCTACTTCCCTTATCAGTATTATACACATGAATACGTATGCAACTATAAATTTTGATTGTGCGAATACAGTAGCAGTTGGTTTGGATCCGAATTGTATTGATGGTGGAACAGGCACAATAGGAAATGGTGGTTTTAGTAAATTACCCAACGGACTGGTTATTGGAACCAATTCTTTATGGGTCGGGGATGCCACTGTTGCAGCTCCTATTGGTGAGTATGATAATGCGAAATTTAACGGATGCGGCCTTAATCTGTCAACAGCAGCACTTGCCAGGGCAGCTATAAACAACCAGGCTAACTGGTTAAATAATAACAATACTCCGCCCGGTTTTAACTTACCAGCGGGATGTAATTTTCTTAATCTTTGTCCGGATCCATGTACCATCATGCTCACCTCCGCAGCAGGTACCAATGCACAGACAGTTTGTATAAACACACCAATCGTAAATATCACTTACAGTACAACTAGTGCTACCGGAGCTACATTCAGTGGTTTGCCTGCAGGTGTAACCGGTAGCTGGGCCTCGAATGTGGTCACTATCAGCGGTACACCAACAGTCGCCGGAGGAGCACTTACTTACTCCGTGACCTTAACAGGAGGAATCTGCAGTGCAGTGTCAGCATCTGGAACAATTACAGTAAATCCTTCTCAAAGTGCAAATTTTGCATATGCTAAAGATGGTTACTGCAAAACAGGGACAAACCCATTACCCATTATCTATGGAAATACCGGAGGTACATTCACTGCGCCAGCGGGATTAAGTATTATCGCAAGCTCAGGACTTATCAATGTCTCCCTGAGCACAGCCGGTGGTCCTTATACGGTCACTTATATGAATGCAGGTGCATGTGCGGATACAAAAACTTTTCCTGTCACAATTTCCAATTGTCTTCCCGGTGCAACTATGACAGATGCGATCACGATTGATAATGGTACTGCGGGATCGGCGGATCCTAACGACAGGATAAAATTAACAGCAACGATTTCCAATGCGCAGGTCGCGGATTATGAAGGCATGCAGCTTGTGACCAACAATGATCCTAGAGTAACCTTGGTAGCAGGTTCATTTAAATCAACACCCTTAGCTGTCAATGATCTTTATGCAACAACATTAAATACGATGTTGACTGTTCCGGTTGGTACAGGTGTGCTGGTAAATGATTTTGACAATAATATTCCTGGATTGTCAGTCACTACATTTCCTACGGTTAGTACACAGGGAGGCACTATATCAGGTAATGCAAATGGATCATTTACATACACTCCGCTAAATGGGTTTATAGGTAATGATTCATTCAACTATACAATCACTGATTCTGATGCACAAACAAATTCAGGAACGGCGAAAATACATGTGCAGTAGGGAAGAAAGGAAGAAGGGAAAAAAGCAATTGCAATAAGCAATAAGCAAAAAGCAAAAAAAACAATAGGCAATAAGAAAAACAAAAAAATGGCAATAAGCAAATCACCCCTCTCTTAACAAAATCAATTTCGTATTGAAAAACAATTCATAAGAGAGGGGAAAGGGGTGAGTTACCAGAAATAGCAATACGCAATAAACAAGTAAATAAAAGAATGAAAAATAGTGGTGTTATAGCGGCAATAACGATGAGAAAATCCAATAGATACTAAGCATGAAAACTAGTATGAATTCGGTGAAAAAAATTCATTTACCCGTGGCATTGATTTGTTGGGGGGTATTTTTATTTTCAATCCTTTATGCAGGTCATGGATTTGCAAATGTGTATACACCAAACACATTTGCCGATCCAGTTATTTCTTCACTGAATAATGCCACTGGTGCAATCAACGGGGGGGCAACCATTTCATTGCGGTCTGCCCTCATGGCAGCAGATAACCTCGGGGGAACTCATACCATTACATTATCCACCGGAACCTACAATCTGTCATATGCTCCCAAAAGCCAAATAACTATAGGGAACACTGCACAAACCATAACAATTAATGGAAACGGTCCTGCAAACACAATCATCAATATGGTCAATGATGCAAATAAAGACCGTATTTTCTTTATTAATCCTGTCGGGACCACAAACAATGTAATTACTAACGTTTCAGGTATTAAATTTCAAAACGGATCTCTTACTTCAGATATTTATGGTGGTGCAGGCATTTGTGCCGGAGGAGGTCTCGGTAATGCGCTTACTGCAACAAATTGCGCTTTCGATAATAATTTTATCCCGATAAATTCTTTTGGAGGTGCTGGTGTTTGTATGCAGGTTTCCGGTGACCTTACTGTTGACAATTGCACATTTACGAATAACGTAAGCAATGATGCAGATGGCGGAGCGATTTTATTTATTATTTTCAATAATAATCCCCCGGGATATGATGGGGACCTGATTGTAACCAATTCTACTTTTACAGGGAATTCTGTGAACGTACCTGGTGCTACCGCTTCTAATGGAGGCGCATTGGCTTTTACAGGACAAGGTGGGATCGTCGGTACATTTAATGTAACTATTAATAATAATACTTTTATTAGCAATACGGCCGACGGATACGGTGGCGCAATATCAGCCAATAATTCTCCTAATAAATCTGTTTCGCAGATACACTTCAACCGGTTTTTTAATAATTCCAGTGCGACCTCAGCATTATCCAGCGGTCTTCATTTTGTGGAGTCCTCCGGCAGTGTAAATGCAGAAAATAACTGGTGGGGTTGTAATACAAATCCAGTAAATGGTGCCTCTACTGCTCCCTGCAATCAGGCAGGTGGTGATGTGGCTGGAGGTGGCGCATTGGATGCTGATCCATGGCTGCAGTTAAGAGTGACAGCTTCACCAAACACAATTTGTAATGGCACACCGACAAGCCTTGGAAATACATCCACCATTTCAGCAAATTTTCTGTTTAATTCGAATTCCACACTCATCCCTGTTGCTAATCTTTCCAGGTTGATCGGATTGCCGGTTACATGGGGACCTGCCACTTTAGGAAGTCTTTCAGCACAGCAAGCCAATATACAGGCAAACGGAATCGCCACTGCCTTATTCACTTCTAACGGAACAGGCGGTACTGCCACAATAAATGCCGAGGTAGACAATGTACCTAATAATGAAGCTTCACCTGCAAGAGCTAGTATTATCGTCAATACAATTCCGGTTATAACACTAAATCCACTAAGTCAAAACAAATGCGATCCAAGCTCAGTAACTTTTACAGCAACTGCAACCGGTAGTCCCGCACCAACAGTGCAGTGGCAGGTCAGCGCGAACGGCGGAATGAATTTCAACAATATTGCAGGAGCCACAAGCACATCGTATACATTTACTGCAGTGTTCGCCGATAATCAAAAGCAATACAGGGCAGCATTTACGAATGTCTGTAGCACTACTAACACGACAGCTGCTATACTCACTGTTTTCCCAATTGAATATCCACAATTCGATTACAGTAGAAGTGCATATTGCCAAATGGGTACTGAAGATCCATTGCCCAACATTTATGGAACACCGGGTGGAATATTCAGCGCTACTGCAGGATTATCTATCAATGCATCCAACGGGCAGATTGATGTATCAGCCAGTTCAGTTGGCGGACCATATACCATCACTTACAATACGAATGGACCTTGTCCGAAAACTGCAACCTACCAGGTATCAATCGTGAATTGTCTTCCAACAGCTACGCTTACAGATGTTATCACCATTGATAATGGATCTCCGGGTTCTGCCGATCCGAATGACCGCATTAAACTGACTGCTACGATCGGCAATGCTCAGGCTGCAGATTACAATGCGATGCAATTGATGTTAAATAATGATCCGAGAGTTACTCTTGTACCAGGTTCATTCAAATCGACACCAGTTGCCGTAAATGATCTTTATGCAACTACGCTGAATACAATGTTGACTATTCCGGTAGGAACAGGTTTGCTTGCTAATGATTTTGATAATAATATTCCGGGACTGAATGTCACTACTTTCCCAGCAGCAAGTACGCAGGGAGGAACGATCAGTGGTAACGTAAATGGATCCTTTACTTACAATCCTCCAAATGGATTCACAGGTAATGATACCTTCACATATACAATCACTGATTCTGATGCACAGACAAATTCGGGGACAGTGAAAATACATGTGCAGTAGGCATGAAAGGAAGAAAGGCAAAAGGCAAGAAAGCAATTGGCAAAAACTAAAAACTAAAAACTAAAAACTAAAAACGAAAATCGAAAAACGAAAAACGAAAATCTGAGAATGAGAAATAAACTGGATTTACAAGTGGCTAAGCAAAACGGATTGTGGACTGAAATACGGTCCCTGTCCGGTTTCATGCGCACATGTAAATTTTTGTTCGCTGGTTTTCTGGTGTTTGCGTTACATGCTTCTATAAAAGCACAACCAACAACACTCTCAGTCGGTGACCTTGCTTTTTCAGGATATAAAGCCAATGATGCAGTGGCCGATCAGTTTTCTTTTGTTTTATTAAAAAACATTAATGCCACTACTGTGATCAGGTTTACTGACTATGGATGGCGTACCGATGAGGGTGCATTTACAAACCATGGTAACGTGGAATCGGAAATAATCTTTACTGCAAATTCAAATTTAGTCGCAGGCCAGGAAATTATGATTGTCGGTTCAACGGTTACGATTGTAAACCCTGCTACAGGCTCAGGATCGGTCGTCTATACAACCGGTCCAAATTTTTTAGTTGGTAATATAAGCCTTACCAACAGCGGAGACCAGATATTCGCCTACCAGGGGACTTTTGCAGCTCCCACTTTTATCGCAGGCATCCATTGTAATGTATACATTTTTGCTAATGGAGATTTTACCACTACAACTGCAGCAGCATGGGATGGTGTAATACCGATACTTAATCAGAATAGCAACAGCAGTAGCAAACCCGCACCGTTTACCACCGGAACCAATGCCAACTGGATTACTCCGGAAAATGATAATGTCCGTTTTATCTGCGGATCCACACCTGTCAATACTGTACCCGCTGCACTGGCTGCACTCAATAGCGGCCATACAACACCAGCCAATTGGTTAGCCAACAGCACAAACCCTTCTGGTTTTACATTACCTACCGGCTGTATGTACCTGGTTGGAGGCGGATGTTCAATCACACTTAGTTCTGGTGCAGGCTCCAATGTACAAACGAGATGTGTCAATACAGCGATAACCCCTATCACCTATTCTATAGCTGGATCAACCGGGGCAAATTTCAGCGGACTCCCCACAGGAGTAACAGGTGCCTGGACAGCCAGCACGATAACCATCAGCGGCACTCCATCAGTTACAGGCACTTTCAACTATACAGTAACACTTACAGGTGGTTCATGCACAACTGAAAATGCAACCGGAACTATAACAGTAAATCCGAATAACACCATTTTACTTATTTCAGGACCTGGATCCAATACCCAAACGGTGAATGCATTTACACCGATCACCAATATTGTTTTTTCTACCACAAGCGCTACCGGAGCAACCTTCAGTGGTTTGCCCGCAGGTGTAACCGGCAACTGGTCATCTAATGTAGTTACCATCAGTGGCTCTCCAACGGCTACCGGCATTTTCAATTATCTGGTAACACTTACTGGTGGTTGCGGTATGATTACAGCGGGGGGAACCATCACTGTGAATCCCGGAGTCTGTTCAATTACGCTTACTTCTGCACCTGGAACCACTTCACAAACAGTTCTTATTAATACATCTATTACCCCTATTACGTATTCCACCACCGTCGCTACTGGAGCCACTTTCACCGGTCTTCCTACCGGGGTAACAGGTAACTGGGCATCCAATGTCGTAACTATAAGCGGTACACCATCAGTAGCAGGCGTATTCAACTATAAGGTAACCTTAACAGGAGGATCCTGCACCACAGAAAACGCAATGGGCACGATCACGGTAAACGGACTACCTGCTGTGCTTGTACCAGGCGATATCGCTTTTTCAGGATATAAAGCAACCGATGATCCTGTTCCTGACCAGTTCTCATTTGTGTTGTTAAAAAATATTGCGATAAATAGTGTAATTAAATTTACTGACTATGGCTGGCGTACCGATGAGGGTGCATTTACAAACCATGGTAACGTGGAATCGGAAATAATCTTTACTGCAAATACAAATTTAGTCGCAGGCCAGGAAATTACGATTGTCGGTTCAACGGTTACGATTGTAAACCCTGCTACAGGCTCAGGATCGGTCGTCTATACAACCGGTCCAAATTTTTTAGCGGGTAATATTAGCTTTCCCAATACTGGAGACCAGCTGTTCGCTTACCAGGGAACATTTGCAGCACCCACCTTTATTGCAGGCTTACATATGAATGTATATACTGCAGCCAACGGAGATCCTACAATCACCACCGCAGCAGCATGGGACGGGGTAATACCAGTAGCCAATCAGAATAGTAACAGTAGTGGCAAACCGGCAGCTCTTACGACCGGCACCAATGCGAACTGGTTTACCACCGAATGGGAGAATATCCGTTTCATCTGTGGATCTACACCTATCACTACAGTACCCCTTACACTGGCTGCACTAAATAGTGGTAATACAATACCCGGTAACTGGATAACAGACGAAAACCCTCCGGCCGGGTTTACTTTGCCAACACTTTGCCCATACCTGGCACCTCCGCCGCCATGTTCAGTCACACTTACATCTGCACCTGGTACCAACGCGCAAATGGCATGTCTCAATGCACCAATTACCAATATCACCTATTCCAATACAGCAGGGCAGGGTGCTTCAGGGGCAAACTTTGCGGGATTGCCAGCGGGTGTAACTTGTTCATGGGCAGCCAATGTGTCAACCATCACAGGATCGCCAACAACTTTGACGGGATCACCATTCTCTTATACAGTTACCATTCTTGGCGGCACATGTGCAGGTCTTACAGCTAACGGAACTATTACGGTAGGTCCTTCACAAAGCGCAAATTTTTCATATGCCTTAAATGGTTATTGCAAGACAGGTACTGATCCATTGCCTATTATTTATGGTAATACCGGTGGAACATTTAGTGCTCCTGCTCAGGTCGTCATCAATTCCACATCAGGACTGATTGATGTTTCGGCAAGCACTGCAGGAGGACCCTTCACGATTACTTATATGAATGTCGGTACCTGTCCGGGTACTGCAACCTTCCCTGTATCCATCGTCAATTGCCTCCCAGATGCTACAATGACTGATGCGATCTCGATTGATAATGGTACTCCGGGTTCTGCAGACCCAAATGACAGGATTAAGATGACAACAGCTATTATCAATAATCAGGTCGCGGATTATGAAGGAATGCAACTTGTCACAAGCAATGATCCGAAAGTAATATTTGTAGCAGGTTCATTCAAATCAACACCTGTTGCAGTCAATGATCTGTATGCAACGACATTGAATATGATGTTGACGGTTCCGGTAGGCACAGGCGTCCTTGCAAATGATTTTGACAATAATATTCCTGGACTGACAGTCACCACATTCCCTACGGTTAGTACCCAGGGAGGAACTATATCAGGTAATGCAAATGGATCATTTACATACACTCCGCTAAATGGGTATACAGGTAATGATTCATTCAACTATACAATCACTGATTCTGACGCACAAACAAATTTGGGGACGGTGAAAATACATGTTCAGTAAAAGCCTAAGGCAAAGGCTGAGGCGAAGGAAAAAAAATAGGCAATAAGCAATAGACAATAAGCAAAACAAAAAAAATAAGCAATTATCAGCGTAATCAGTGTAATCAGCGGTGCAAATCACCTCTCTCTCAGCAAAATCAATTTCGAATTGAAAAACAATTCATAAGAGAGGGGAAAGGGGTGAGTTACCAGGAAAAACAATAGGCAATAAAAGCAATAAGCAAAAAATCGAAAATCGAAAATTAAAAATCACAATGACACATCCATATCACACTAACATTTTGAAATCAGATTTTATGAAAAATATGTTAACCCCATTCGGGCAGATTGTGAGCATCATTTGTTTGCTCCTTGTCGGCAATATTAAATTGTCTGCCCAGACCTTTCCGGCATCCCCTGGCATCGCATTGCCTGGTGGTAAGACTATCGTCATCACATATGAAGTCGATGTGATACCAAACCCATGCCCAACAGGCACTATCCCGTCAGCCAATCTTTCGAACCAGAGCAATGTATCCGGTTCGAATTTCCCGACGGTGCAAACGGATGAACCTTCAAACCCGGCAGCTAATCCATCTCCGACACTGACGCCATTCAGTGCGATGACAATTGGTAACCTCGTCTATAAAGACAATAACAAGAATGGCGTATTCGATGCCGGTGATACAGGTATCGATGGTGTCCTTCTGCGCCTCTACCTGGATGATGGCGATGGCGTGCTCGATGCCGGCGATGGTGCAGCGCTCCTGACCACAACCACTGCAGGCGGTGGCCTCTACTTACTTACACCGGAGTGTCCGGGTAATTATATCGTAGAAGTCGCTTCTTCCAACTTCAATGCTGGGGGACCTCTCTATGACAATGGCCTGATGGCAGCACTCATCAGCAGCCCTGTCGGCGGAGCACCTGATCCGGACAATGATCTCAACAACGATGACAATGGTGATCCTGTCGCCGGCTTCGGTGTTGCAGCAGCAGCACTTACGGTTGCGTATGGTGCAGAACCCACTACAGATGGTGATGCACTGGCCAATACAAATCTTACTGTTGATTTTGGTTTCAAAGTGCCTACAACAGTCAGCATCGGAGATGTAACGTTGGCAGAAGGTTCAGGTGGAGGTACTACACTTTTTAATTTCATCGTGACCAGGACTGACAATACAGAAGCATTTACACTTGATGTCAATACTATGGATGGTACTGCATCGGGCACAAGCGATTACGGACCTATCGTAGCCGGCACAGTTTCCTTCACAGCAGGTGGAGCACTGACAGCAAATGTACCTGTACTCGTAGCAGCAGATAATATGGTAGAAGCAAATGAAACCTTCACCGTTCTGTTATCCAATGCTCCTTCCGGTGTGATCCTTTCAGATGCCTCCGGTTTAGGCACGATCAACAATGATGATGCAGCCGTTGTGACACTTTCTGGCGGCGTATCACAAAATGAAGGAACAAGCTTCGTATTCACAGCGACGTTGAATAATCCTGTGCAGGGTGGATTTACAGTGGCCTACACAACCAATAATGGAACTGCTACAACAGCAGACCTGGATTATACGGACAATGACGGCTCTCTGGTCTTCACAGGTACTGCAGGAGAAACAAAAACCATAACCGTCGTCACTACAGTGGATAATAAGGTTGAATTGGATGAAACCTTTACGGTTGCATTAGGAGCAGTGACCTTAAGTCCTGGAGGTGTGACTACAGCAGGTTCTCCGCAGACAGGCACGATCTTAAATGATGATGCAGCCGTAGTTTCAATTTCTAATAGCCCAAGTGCTCTTGAAAATGTCACTCCACAGGTGTGGAATGTCACGCTTAGCAATCCCGTTGATGTAGCTGTCACAGTACAGTTCAATACATCCAATGGTACAGCGTTCTCTGCAGAGCCTGACTATACTGCCGTTGTAAACCAGACCGTGACGTTTCCTGCAAACTCCACCACAACGCAGAATGTCAATGTCACGATCATCAATGACACAAAGGTAGAAGCTGATGAAACGTATAATGGTACGATCAGCGGACTGGCAGCCAGTGGCAGAAATGTGACCATAGGTACATCGACCAACATCGGCACCATCCTCAATGATGATGCAGCTACGGTGACTCTGACAGGAGGAAATAGTTTCATAGAAGGAAATACAGGGACTACGCCAAACGTATTCACCGCTACGCTAAATAATGCGGTACAGGGTGGTTTTACGGTCAACTATTCCACAAATGATGGAACAGCTACTACTGCAGATAATGATTATGTTGATAATGATGGTGTACTGACCTTCACAGGAACAGCCGGTGAAACCAAAACATTTACTGTCCTGATCAACGGCGATTTGAATATTGAAGCAAATGAAACATATACCGGGATCCTGAATAGTATTACCGGTGCACCTGCTTCGGTTACCATTGGAGGAGCGCCTCAGGTTAGTACGATCACTAATGACGAATTCGATTGGGGTGATGCACCTACTGCAGCACAAAGTGGTTTTGTTGGAACCTATCCTACATTGACAGGAGCTAACGGAGCACGACATACATTGAATGTAGGTGGTCTTCGTCTCGGAGCCACTGTAGATGCAGATGTAGATGGACAGCCAAATGCAAATGCAACTGGTGATGGTGCAGATGAAGACGGTGTCACGCTTCCGGGTTCATTTATCACAGGTATCAGTTCAAACATCACTGTCAACTCATCAGGAGCAGGTATCCTCAATGGATGGTTGGATTTCAACAGGGATGGTGACTGGGCAGATGCAGGAGAACAAATATTCACAAACACAGCTGTGATCGCCGGTAATAATGTGCTCAGTGTTGCGACACCTGCAGGAGCATCCGTTGGAGCTTCATTTGCAAGGTTCCGTTTAGCAACTGCGAGCGGCGCATTAGTGACAGGTTTAGCAGCAGATGGTGAAGTTGAAGATTACCAGGTAAACATCCTCAACAATGCAATTAATATAGATAACCCAAGTGTTGCCGAAGGAAATGCAGGTACTACAAATCTTGTATTTACAGTAACACGTACTACAAACACAACCGCATCGTCTGTTGACTATGCGATCACAGGTGGAACAGCCACTTCAGGTGTGGATTACCAGCCACTTGCTCCCGGCACAATCAATTTTACTGCAGGTGGTTCTTTAACAGCAACGATTACAGTAGTTGTTAATGGTGACCTGATCGTAGAAAATAATGAGACTGTCATCATCACTTTATCAAATGTGATGAATGGAGGAATCGGTGCAAATCCGGGAACAGGTACGATCAACAATGATGATGCTGCTAACCTGACATTGACGGGTGGCATTGCACAAGCTGAAACAAATGCAGGTACGGTATCTTATACTTTTACAGCCACATTGAATAATGAAGTTCAGGGTGGATTCCAGGTAGCTTACACTACAAATAATGGCACTGCAACTGCGGGAACGGATTATACAGACAATGATGGTACGCTGACATTTACAGGCACACCTGGTGAAACAAAAACAATCACCGTATTAGTGAATGGTGATGTGCTTGTCGAGCTTGATGAAACATTCAATGTAGCTCTGGGTGCAATCTCAGCAACTTCAGCAACGCAGATAGCTGCGATCACAATCGTTGGCTCACCACAAACAGCTACTATCACGAATGATGATGCAGCTGTGATTGCTATAACAGCCAATGTCAGCCAGGCAGAAAATCTGACACCACAGGTATTTACGATTACCCTAAGTAATCCTGTCGATGTCAATGTGACTGTAAATGTTTCAACTGCAAATGGTACTGCAACGGTTGCAGACAATGATTATGTTGCATTAACAGCCGTGCTGATCACATTCAATGCAGGTACTACAACTTCGCAGGTAGCCAATGTGGTCATCAATAATGATACGAAAGTGGAAGCCAATGAAACATTCATTGTTGCTATTGGCAATTTGCAGACTATGGGCCGTGCGGTTACGATCGATCCAACTTCCACTCCGCGGACAGGAACAATCGTCAATGATGATTCAGCTGTCGTCACACTCTCCGGAGGTACTACCGTGACAGAAGGAAATTCAGGTACAGTAGTCGTCACATTTACAGCTACACTTAATAATGCAGTTCAGGGTGGTTTCACCGCTAACTATACCACAAATGATGGAACGGCTACAACTGCAGATAATGATTACGCCGACAATGATGGTGCATTGGTATTCACCGGAACTCCGGGAGAAACCAAAACTTTTATGGTCGCTGTCAATGGTGATCTGAATATTGAAAACAATGAAACATTTCAGGCTGCAATTAACTCGATTACGCTTGCACCTATTGCCGGTGGTGTGACTATTGCAGGTTCGCCTCAAACAGTTACTATTAATAATGACGAATTGGATTGGGGAGATGCTCCTAATGCAGCGCAAAGTGGTTTTGTAGGTTCCTATCCAACATTATTATCGGACTCAGGTCCAAGACACCAGGAATTGCCGGGTGGACTTCACCTGGGTGCCACTGTAGATGCAGAAATCGATGGACAACCCAATTCAACAGCAACCGGTGACGGGCCAGATGAAGATGGTGTTACCCTTCCACCTGCATTCATCATCAACACAAGTGCAAACATCACGGTCAATGCATCCGGTACAGGTAACCTGAATGCATGGATGGACTTCAACAGGGATGGAGACTTTGTAGATGCAGGTGAACAGATATTTACAAATACTGTAGTTAATGCAGGAAATAATGTGTTGAGCGTTGCAACTCCTGCAGGTGCTTCATTAGGAACCTCTTTCGCACGTTTCCGTTTATCCACCCAGGTAAATTCAGGTATCGGAGGTCTTGCCACGGATGGTGAAGTAGAAGACTACCAGGTCAGCATCAACAATAATACATTCAGTATAAATAGTCCAAGTGTTGTCGAAGGAAATGCAGGAACAGTCAACCTGGTATATACAGTGACGCGTTCGACAAATTCTACTGCATCTTCTGTGGATTATGCAATTACAGGTGGTACGGCTACTTCAGGTACAGATTATGTGGCCCTTCCTGCAGGCACTATCAATTTCACAGCAGGTGGCTCTTTAACAGCAACGATTACTGTAGTGGTCAATGGTGATGTTGTCGTAGAAGATAATGAAACAGTCATCATCACACTTTCCAATCCGGTCAATGGAGCAGTAGGAGGTGGACCAGGTACAGGTACGATCACGAATGATGATATAGCAACACTGACACTCAGTGGTGGCATAGCACAAAATGAAACCAATGCCGGTACTGTATCTTATGTATTCACAGCAACATTGAATGCTGCAGTACAGGGAGGTTTCCAGGTTGCTTACACATCAGATGATGGTACTGCAACAACTGCTGACAATGATTATGTCAACAATGATGGCACACTCACATTTGCAGGTACAATCGGTGAAACACAAACATTTACGGTTTTAGTCAATGGAGATATTAAAGTAGAATTAAACGAAACCTTTACCACTGCATTAGGTGCTATCACGGCTACTTCAGCTGAGCAAATTGCTGAAATAACGAAAGCAGGGACACCTCAGACTGCAACCATCACGAATGATGATGCGGCTGTAGTATCCATCCTTGCTAATGTCAGTCAATCGGAAGCCATCACACCGCAGACATTCACTGTGACGCTTTCTAATCCGGTAGATGTAGCCGTTACAGTATTATTCAATACATCGGATGGTACTGCCACTACAGCGGATAATGATTACACAGGTATTGTAAATCAAACTGTCACTTTCCCTGCAGGTACTACAACCAATCAATTGGTGAATGTTACGATTATCAATGACACGAAAGTGGAAGTGGATGAGGTATATAACACTGCCATCGGGACATTGAATGCTTCAGGCAGGAATGTATCACTCGGTACAACTACAAGGACTGGAACGATAGTTAACAATGATCATGCGGCAGTGACTTTATCAGGAGGCACCTCGCACCTTGAAGGAAATACCGGTACAACGCCATTTGTATTTACCGTACAAGTGAACAGAGCTGTGCAGGGTGGTTTTACGGCCAATTACACAACGAATGACGGGACTGCTACTACTGCAGATAATGATTACGTGGATAATGACGGATCTGTAGCATTTACAGGTACAGCCGGAGAATCCCATACGATCACGGTATTAGCTAACGGCGATCTGAATATAGAAAATAATGAAACGTTTACGGTTTCACTCAATGGTCTTGTCACTATGGTGTTACCGAATGATGTTACGATTGCAGGTTCACCTCAAACAGGAACTATACAGAATGACGAAATGGATTGGGGTGATGCACCTACTGCTGCTCAAAGTGGTTTTGCTGGAACGTATCCCACCTTATCTGCGGATATTGGAGCACGACACATTGAATTTCCAGGTGGACTACATCTTGGGGCAACTGTAGATGCAGATCTTGATGGGCAACCAAATGCCACTGCAACCGGTGATGGTGCAGATGAAGACGGTGTCACTTTACCTGCTGCAGTGGTTATTAATACGCCTGCAAATATTACTGTCAATTCTTCCGGAACAGGACTCCTTGATGCATGGGTTGACTGGAATCGTGATGGAGACTGGGCAGATGCAGGTGAAAGAGTTTTCACAAATCAGGTAGTTGTGGCGGGCAATAACTCCCTCATCATCAATATCCCTGCTACAGCAACGCTGGGCAATTCTTTTGCACGTTTCCGGGTTTCTAGTCTGGGAACTTCCGCGCCGATTAATACTGCGAATGATGGTGAAGTTGAGGATTATCAGGTCAATATCGTAAACACTCAATTCAATATTGATAATCCATCTGTGGTAGAAGGAAATGCGGGTACTTCAAATCTGGTATTCACGATCAGTCGTACAAATAATTCTACAGCGTGCTCCGTAAATTATGCGATCACCGGTGGAACTGCCACAACAGCAGATCTTGATTATCAGGTATTCGCAGGAGGTACTGCCAGCTTTACGCAAGGTGGTGCTTTGTCTCAAACCGTCACAGTAGTGGTCAATGGAGACCTGAAAGTGGAATTAGATGAGACCGTGATCATGACGCTTTCAAATCCAGTCAATGGTGCAATCCAAAACGGAACCGGAACTGGTACAATCACAAATGATGATAGTGGTTTAATCACCATCACAAGTCCATCAATCGTAGAAGGTGATGTAGGGACACAAAATCTTGTATTCAATATCAACATGTCTGCGATCTCTGATGCAAATGTTTCTTTCAACTGGGCTACAGCTAATGGAACAGCTACATCAGGCAGCGATTATGTAGCTAACAGTGGAACGATCACGCTTACACCAGGTCAAACAACAGCAACCATTACAATAGTCATCAATGGAGATTGTACGATAGAACCGAATGAAGTATTTACTGTCGTATTGAGCTCTTTAAATGCATTAGGAAGAAATATCACCTTTTCACCAGCCGGTGCTACATTGGCCGGAACAGGTACAATCAACAATGAAGATTTTTTACCTGTCATCACATTCTGTCCTCCAAATGTTACGATCTCCTGCGAACAATCTTCACTTCCTGCGAATACAGGAACAGCAACTGCTACCGATGATTGCCCGGGTGTTTTGGTAACCAGTGCAGATATAACCGTGGGTGGAAATTGCCTCAACAATTATGTAATCAACCGTACATGGAAAGCCACTGATAATACAAATGACATGGCTACCTGTCTACAGGTGATCACGGTAAGAGATATAACTCCTCCTACCATTTCTTGTCCTACAAATGTTACTGTAACATGTGCCAGCCAGGTACCATTCCCAAATAATGAAGGTGGATTCCAATTCGCCGACAATTGCGGAGGTGGTGTATTCATAACATTTGTCAATGATGTCATCATCAACCAGGTATGTACTAATCGATTCCAGGTAGCCCGTACATACAGAGCAACAGATGCCTGCGGAAATAGTGCCACATGTATACAAACGATAACGGTATTTGATAATGTAGCTCCACAGCTCAATTGTCCTGCTCCGCTTACATTCCAGTGTGCAAGTGATGTGTTTGCTCCGAATGTTGCTCTGGTTACCACTACAGACAATTGCGCTGGCGGATCAACGGTTACATTTGTAAGTGATATCGTGACAAATCAAACGTGTGTGAATAAATTTACACTCACACGTACATACCAGGCAACAGATGCCTGCGGTAATTCAGCAACGTGTACGCAGACGATCATTGTCAATGACAATGTAAATCCACAGATTGTCTGCCCTGCAGGTATTACCGTACAATGCGCGAGTCTTGTACCTGTACCGAATATTGCAATTGTCCTCGCGACTGATAACTGTTCCGGACCACCAGTCATCACTTTTGTAAATGATGCGATCTCTAATCAGACCTGTATAAATAAATTCACTGTTACACGCACATATCGCGCTACAGATCTTTGCGGTAATTCATCCACATGTCAGCAAACGATCATTGTCAATGACAATACGTTGCCGACATTAACCTGTCCGGCAAACGTGACGGTTCAGTGCGCATCATTAGTGCCTGTTGTAAATACAGCCGGTGTAGTGACTGCTGACAATTGCGGTCCTGTTCCTACAGTAACACATGTCGGCGATGTGATCTCAAATCAGACTTGTGTCAATCGTTTCATAGTGACACGTACATACCGGACGACAGATGCATGCGGCAATTCAGCAACCTGCAACCAGACGATCACCGTATTTGACAATACTGCTCCGACATTAACCTGTCCTGCTAACGTTACCGTTCAGTGTGCAGCATTAGTACCGGTAGTAAATATCGCCGGTGTAGTCACTGCAGATAATTGCGGCGGCGCTCCGACAGTAACTTTTGTCAATGATGTGATTACCAATCAGACTTGTATCAACAGGTTCATTGTCAACAGGACTTACCGTTCGACTGATGTCTGTGGCAATTCTGCAACATGCGTACAGATCATTACCGTGTTTGATAACACAGCACCTGTCATCACCTTTGTTGATCCACTGATTGCAAATCTTGCAAGCGGTGGCAGATTTGATGTGCAGTGCCAGGGCCAGGATCCAAACTGGTCACTTCCTGTTCTTGATGAAAGTAGTGTTACTACTGCTGATAACTGTGCAGGTAATGTAACACTTGCTTTCAGCCAGCTTCTCTTTGATGAAGGTAATTGTCCTGTGGATGGTTACATCACCATGTACAAGCTTACCTGGACAGCAACAGATGCATGCGGCAATGTCAGTACGAAGTTTGTATTCATGGCACTGGTAGATCATATTGCTCCCGTATTATTCAATATTCCTGAAGACATCACAGTCAATTGTGATGAAATACCTGATCCACCTACGGATGTATTTGCTACGGATGAATGTATCTCTGCTTCCAGCATCGTATTTTCTGCTCCTCCTCCACTACCGGGTTGTCAGAATGGCCAGGTGATCACAAGATCATGGACAGCAACAGACCTATGTGGTAATAAGACTACGGAGACACAGTTGATTACGTTGATAGATGTACAGCCACCTGTTATCCAGATGCTTCAGCCTGAATTATCTGGTTTGACAGATGGTACTATCCTCGAATACACATGCAGCGAAGGAGGAATTCCTGAATTCTTTGATGACCTGAATGCAGAATCAGCGTTCAGTGTTCCGTCATGCGGCAGCGCAGTGACTATCAAGTTTGAAAGCAATACTATCCATGCTAACAATTGTAAGATGTCCGGTTACCGTGAGCAACAGGCTGTTCATTGGGTTGCAACTGATGTATGTGGCAATGTAGCGAATCTCACGATTTACGCACGTCTCATTGATACACAGGAGCCCGTGATCCTGGGTGTACCTGATACAGCTTGTATTGATGACCTTGCATTGAACTTAATTGAAGCTACTGACGACTGCGGCGATCCATTCCTCAGGTATTGGGATAATAAGATCCCGAATCCTTGTGGTAGCGGATTTGCTGTCCGGAGAACTTATGAAGCATATGACAATTGCGGAAATTATGCCCGTGATACTGCGGTCCTCATACCGAATGATCACATTGGTCCTGTAATGAAATTTACCAATCTGAAACTGCTGTCACTGCCTCCGGGTGAAGTGCTGCTGGTCGATTGTGAAGGATTTGCCGGTGATTATACACCATTCGGAGTGGAAGATGTGGAAGTTGCGGATGCATGTGCAGGAGTGGAAGTTACATTTACAGAAAAAGTATTGGAATCCAACGGATGCAGCAATGGCATAGTGGCGACCTTATCACTCGAATGGAGAGCAACCGATCTTTGCGGAAATGTAAGCACGCTCACTGTCCAGGCTTTTGTCATAGATCAGGCAGCTCCTGTTCTTGTCAATTTCAAAGCTGAAGTGACTATTGGATGCAACGATGACCTGCCTGCAATAAATGCTACTGACAATTGCGGTGATGTGTCTGTCACCATTGAAGAAAGCACAAGGCCTGGTCCCTGTGAATTCGAATATGATGTGACACGTACCATCACAGCGACAGATCCTTGCGGTAATGTCACCAGTGCAACACAGGTCGTGCATGTCGGTGACGGAAGCGGACCTGTCTTCGGAGGTGTTGTGCCTGAGATTTGCGATGATCTATCCATACCTGATGTGACTGCTTTTGATCCATGTTCAGGCAAGTTTGTCGCTGTTTCGATGACTGAACAATTGTTGGATACACCTTGTCGTGATGGTAAAGTTTACCAACGTACATGGACCGCTACAGATTTCTGCGGAAATGTATCTACAGCAACACAGATCATCATCGTTGGTGATCAGACGCCTCCTGAGATCCAGATACCTACCTGGTCGATCATCCTGAAATATCTCGATGCACCGGGTCAGAGCTTTGTCAATCTTTCTGAGAAAGGTATCATTGATCAGTTGAATGATCTTGATGACGGCAGCGTATTTGTTACGGACGAATGTGATCTCCAGGTAATACCTGTATTCACACTGGATGTTACATATTCATCAAATTGTGAGGAAGATGGTTATTATGAGCACCGGGTTTATACCTGGACAGCAACAGATATCTGCGGTAACTCGTCCTCTATTACATTTGATATCTATATCATGGACGACATTGCACCGGTATTGTTGGGTGTGCCGAATGATGCGACTACTATTTGTGGTCAGTTGCCTGCAGTTCCGTTTGTATTTTCTGATGATCCTGCACAACCTGTTTCGATTGTATATGACCAGACCATATTGCCTGGTGGCAGTGCAGGTGAATTTGATGTGACCCGCACATGGACGGGAACAGATGCCTGTGGAAATGTGAGTGGAGCAACTCAGCATATTACATGGATACCGGATACATTCCTGGAGTGTGATATTCTCGTACCGCCATTAGTAGAATGTAATTCACATGGTGTGGTCATCTCAAGTCTTGTCAGTGGAGGTCTTGGTGGTGTTACATATGAGTGGGAAGTGATTGGACAAGGATTTATACAGACAGGGCAGGGCACGCCTCAGATCTCGATGTATGTGGGATGGACTGAGATTACTGTCATCCTTACGATTACCGATGCGTTTGGATGTACGACGACTTGTTCAACAGCATTTGATTGTCTTGACACAGCCATCAATCCATTCGCCGGTGAACCACAAACTGTTAATCCTGATACAAACAACGATCCTGGATTCACTACTGTGGATGATAATGAGATATCTACAAAATTGTCCAGGCTGAACCTGTGGCCAAATCCAGTAAACGGAAATGTAAACCTGAGCTTCACTTCACATGCTAACCAGGAAGTTGAATACAGGCTGATCAATTTCCTCGGCCAGGAACTGCTTGCGGACAAGATGGATGCACTCCAAGGAACGAATGCACACAAAGTCGATGTATCCAATATTCCTGAAGGAAGCTACCTGGTGGAATTGAAGACAAAGAGTGATGTGTACACGAAAGTGATTGTGATCATGAGGTAAAATTTTAAAAGCAATCATTAAAATGAGTACGGCCAGGTCACGACCTGGCCGTACTCATTTTAATGATTGTCATTATGTTCGGAGTGGACATGCATTGATGACATTAATTTTACCTGACGACTTGTTCGACAGCATTTGATTGTCTTGACATAGTCATCAATCCATTTGCCGGAGAATCGCAAACCGTTATTCATGACACAAATAACGATCCGGGATTCACGACTCTGCATGATAATGAGATAGCTACAAAATTGTCCAGACTGAACCTGTGGTCAAATCCAGTAAACTGAAATGTAAACCTGAGCTTCATCCTCATACTTTCTTGCCCTCTTACTTTCTTACATTTGCATCTCATGTCACACGATCACGCACATCACGACCATTCAGCCACATTGACTAATGTCAATACAGCTTTCATCGTGGGCATTTCACTGAATTTTATCTTTGTGATGGTGGAAGTGAGCGCCGGTCTTTTTACTCATTCCCTTTCTTTACTTTCTGATGCTGGTCACAATCTTGCAGATGTAGGTTCCCTGGCACTATCCCTGTTGGCCTTCCGTTTGTTAAAAGTAAAATCAAATAAAAAATATACCTATGGTTACCGGAAGACGTCAATCCTGGTGGCACTCTTCAATGCCATGGTGCTCCTGGTCTCTGTAGGTGCCATCATTTATGAAGCTGCACACCGGTTTTTTAATCCTGAGCCCATTCCTGGTGTCATGATTGCAATCGTAGCAGGCATCGGTATTATGATCAATGGTGTCACCGCAATTTTATTCATGCGCAATAAAGAAAAAGATCTCAATATTAAAAGTGCATACCTGCATTTAATGAGCGATGCATTTATTTCACTGGGCATTGTCATCGGTGGTATTATTATATTTTATACGGACTGGTTCTGGATGGATAGTGCCATCAGCATATTGGTAGCGATTTTCATACTGATCAGTACATGGCATCTTCTGAAAGGCAGCTTGCGATTGTCCCTCGACGGAGTGCCGGCCGATATTAATCTTGATGATATTATATCCATTGCAAAAAAAACAGAAGGTGTCAAAGAAATACATCATATCCATATCTGGGCTATCAGCACTACGGAAAATGCACTTACCGCACACCTGGTATTGGAACAAAATATTTCATCTGACGATGAGCAGAAGATCAAGTATGATCTGAAGCACAGTTTCCTTCATATGAATATTCACCATGCCACCCTGGAAACGGAAAAAGCAAACGTGATATGTGATACTGAAGAATGCTGAAAAAAAGTAAGTAGTAATCAGTAAGTAGTAACCAGTATTTGAGATCTTTCTTAATACCTTTTACCTTTTACCTTTTATCACTTACCAATTTCTGTCTTGCAGTCTGAACATTTTCAGGATCAAACAGTTTTATATGACATGCCCGAGGGACCATCCATCATCCTGTTGAAAGAGGACGTGCAACATTTTGCAGGCAAAAAAGTTCTTGATGCAGATGGAAATACAAAGACCATTGAAATTGAAAGATTACACAATAAAAAGGTGATCGAATTCAAAAGTTGGGGCAAGCATTTCCTGATTTGTTTTAAGGGTTTCACAGTTCGAATACATTTTCTGATGTTTGGCTCTTATACTGTGGATACGCCGAAAGAAAATCGATCTGTTCGTCTGCATCTGCGTTTCTCAAATGGTGATCTGTATTTTTATACATGTTCGGTTAAAATTCTTGAAGGAGATATTAATGATCATTACGACTGGACAGGAGATGTGATGAATTCCGGCTGGGACAAAAAGCAGGCTAAGGCAAAAATTAAGGAAGAACCGGATGCCATGATATGTGATACGCTGTTGAACCAAAATATTTTCGCCGGTGTAGGAAATATCATAAAAAATGAAGTGCTATACAGGGTCCGAATTCATCCTGAAAGCCTCAATAAAAAATTATCGGATTATAAGCTGAACAACCTGATCAAAGAAGCACGTCAGTACAGCTTTGATTTCTTAGCATGGAAACGGCAGTACGTGCTCAGGAAGCACTGGCTTGCACACACAAAGAAAATTTGTGCCAGATGCAAAGGCCCCATCATCCGAAAAATTACTGGAAAATTTAAGCGACGAAGTTTTTTCTGTCCACATTGTCAACCCCTGTACGCCTGAGTCATGTCAAGTAGCGCTATAAAGGACTCGGGAACACGATTTTGGATCGGGTGTTCAGGTTTTTATAACCGGCATTGGAAGGAAGTGTTTTATCCGGATCATGTCAGGCAGAAAGACTGGTTCCGCTATTACTGCGAACACCTGAATACGCTTGAGATAAATACCACGTTTTATAAATTTCCCACCATCAAGTCACTTGAAAAATGGTATAATGACAGTCCGTTGAATTTCAGATTTTCTGTGAAGGCACCCAGGCTCATTACCCATTTTAAAAAGATGAATGAATGTGAAATTCTTTTGGAAGATTTCTATAATGCCTGTCTCCTGGGACTACAGGAAAAAATGGGTTGTTTTTTATTCCAGTTTCCTCCTTCATATACGTATTCACCGGAAAGGCTTCAATCCATCACAGGCCAGTTAAGACAAGGGCTTAGAAATGTAGTGGAGTTCAGGCATGCAAGCTGGTGGGATGAACATGTGTTGAAAGTATTGGAAAAATACAATATCATCTTCTGCATGCCGGACCATCCGTTGATGCCGGAAATTTTTCTCGACGATATCCCGTTCAGTTACATCCGCCTCCATGGGAATCCTGTGTTATTTTATTCGAATTATGAAAAAGCCTTCCTGGAATCGCTAAAAGAAGGACTTTACAAAAACACGGAATCAGAGGATATCTACATTTACTTCAATAACACTGCAGGAACAGCCGGAATTCTAAATGCATTGGAATTGAATGGCCTTGTTGATCATTGATGTTATCCAAAATATTCCGCTCCTATTGACCTATTAACGATCCCGAAAGGATCAAATATTATTAGCCGTGGGTCGCAACCCACGGAAAAATAGAATAGTCAGAATGAATACCAGATGAAATCCGATAATAAAATTATTTTTCATAATTTACGCAAGACAAATAATTATTATAAATTAATTGGAAAACCAACACATATGATAAGGCTGCTTTATTTCGTCATAATTTTTCTACTTGTGTATTCCTGCAAGCCTGCTACCACCGTTAAGCATGATGAAGACATCAACCAACTGGCAAAAGAATATGTCCAACTGGCTCTCACTGTCGGCTTGTATGATGAATCATTCGTCGATGCATATTACGGTCCTGACTCCCTGAAGCCAAAGAGTCTTTCCGTAACCGGAGCCAAGCCTTTATTTCCAAAAGACAGTCTTCTCAGTGCAACAGATGAACTCAGGTCAGCATTGCAGAAAATAATAACCGGCAATGGGTCCGATACTTTAAAAAACAGGGCAGCCTGGATTTCTGACCAGCTGATCGCTTTTGGAAGGCGCATCAGGATATTTGCAGGTGAATATGGAACATTTGATGAAGAATCCAAAGACCTGTTTGGTGTAGCAGCACCAATATATGATGAGAATCATTACAAAGACCTCGTACATCAGCTCGATCATGTACTGCCTGGCAAAGGAAATATTCCTGACAGGTTTCAGGTATTGGCAAATAAATTTATAATTCCAAAACCAAAGCTGGATACAGTATTCAAAGCCGCCATCGCAGAATGCAGGAAACGTACAAAGGAGCATTATCAATTGCCATCCACAGAATCATTTACGCTCGAGTATGTAAATGACAAGCCCTGGAATGGTTACAATTGGTATAAAGGAAATTATACCAGCCTGATCCAGATCAATACCGACCTCAATATTTTCATCGACAGGGCTATTGATGTAGGTAGTCATGAAAGTTATCCAGGCCATCATGTGTACAACATGCTTCTGGAAAAAAACCTATATCATGACCAGGGACTTGTTGAGATATCCATGTATCCTCTATTCAGTCCCCAATCATTGATCGCTGAGGGAACGGCCAATTATGGAATCGATGTGGTTTTCCCCGGTGATGATAAAACGAAATTTGCAAAAGAGGTCCTTCTTCCCTTGGCAGGGCTGGATACCGCCGGCATAAGTCTTTATTTCAAAGCCATGGCCATAAAAGGCCAGTTAAACTATGCACGCAACGAAGCGGCAAGAGGAATCGTCAATAAAACCATGACCGAAGAAGAGGCACTTCGCTGGTTGAAGGAATATGCCCTCTTCAATGATGAAACCGCTGCCAAATCAATCAATTTTATAAAAGTCAACCGGAGCTACGTCATCAATTACAATTACGGACAAGATCTTGTAAAAGGATATGTGGAATCAAGGATTAAGAATGATCCTTCACCCGACAACCGATGGAAAGTATTTGGAGAGCTCATGAGCCAGGAGGTAAGGATAGGAGATTTAAGTGAATAGTCAGTAATCGTCCGATGAAAATCAACTGGATCAAATGGAAGCTAATGTTACTGACCCTGCCCATAACACTCGTGGTATTGCTGATCAAGATTGTCGTCGTGTGGGGGTTTCATTTCGACGGGCTGATCGATTTCTCTGAGATCGGGTTGGTGATAACCGGGGGTATCTTCCTGATAGGATTTATGCTGGCCGGTACGCTTTCAGATTATAAAGAAAGTGAAAGGATACCATCCGAAATGGCATGTACCATCGAAAGCATTGAAGATACCGTCATCCTTGCTCATCAGTTTAAAGGAGATTTTGACCTATCCGAACAGAAGAGAAAGATCCATGAAGTGACAGCCTCAATCATTGAATATTTTGCGCACAGGGAATCCGAAGAAGTTGTTTATCGAAAGATAGAAGAACTTACTTCCGTTGCATTATTCATAGAAAATACACGGATGGGTTCGACTACTTCGTGGGTCAAACGCGAACAAACCAATCTTCGGAAATTGTTCTCCAGGGCTACTGTGATCAAGCGCACTCATTTTATTTCTACCGGTTATGCATTCCTAGAAGTATTGACATTTTTTATAGTTGGCCTTCTCCTCATCACTCGTTTCGATAATTTTATCATCAGCATTATCCTGGTCAGCTTTATTACCCAGATCTTTGTCTACATGCTCAGCCTGATCAAAGATATTGATCATCCTTTCGAATACCCTTCAAATGGAAAGGTCAGGGCTGCGGATATTGATTTGTTCCCGTTGATTGAATATTATCAGCGAACGAAGCGAGGAGTAGAATAAAACGGAAAATATTTAACCGTAGTTTGAATCGTGAATCGTGATTTCGTGATTTCGTGATTTCGTGATTTCGTGAATCGTGAATCGTGAATACCGTGATTCGTGAACCGTGAACCATTGCATTTCTTTCTTACTTGCTTATGTCTGGAAAAAATAATAGCACAACAATTGGTTTTTGGGTGGTAGCGAGTTGGTCACTTTTATTTTCCGCGATGTACACTTTGATGAACTTAGCAGAATACTATAATGTGGGGATAAAAGGAAACACCAAAGGTTATCCATTTGGATATGAAGGTCCGGTAACAGAATATAGATATTATCAAACCGCCGAGCTCTATACAAGAGAAGTGCTGACAAGCGGGCTGTTAAGTCTTTCGATATTTATAGTACTACTTTTTTTGATTATTTATCGGAAGAAAATTGAACTTATGGGTGTTGCGATTATTTATTTTTGTTACTTAGGGTATCAAATCCTATAGAAAATCCAAAATATGTCTTCATTTCTAAACCGCATCTCCAACTGGAAAACTCTCCTGGGCTTACTGATTATATATTTCCTTTTCCCATCAGTATGGTTCCGGCATGCCGGTGAAAAAATAAGCCAGCTGGCAGGGAAAGAAATCGGCCCCGTAGATCTGACATTTGGATTTAATCCGAAGCGAACACTGCAGATGATAGAAGATTATGGTGAAGCTGGGAGAACATATTACAGGTTCGTGGAAATGACGATTGATATTATTTACCCGATCGTCTATTGCACATTTTTTGCAGTTCTGCTGACCATGATCTACCGGAGTCTTTTGCGTGGACCAGTTAAATACCTCAACATGGTTCCCTTCGCAGCCATGGTCTTTGATTTTCTGGAAAATATTTCCATTGTTTCCATGATCAACCATTATCCGGAACAATCCATATTCATAGCCACCTTATGTGAATTATTCAAAATGCTGAAATGGCTGATGTTTGGCCTGGTATTGTTTCTCGTGATATTTGGATTGTTTAAAGTATTGACACGTAAAAGACATGCCTGATTTCTAGCTTCACAATAAGCTGATCAAGGTGTAAATTTGAACCTTTGGAAAATATACATGGAGTAATATCCAGGACATTCCAGGTATAGATACTTACAATAGTATTGGTGAATGAGTTTATGAAATAAATTAAATCAACAACGATCCGTTGAAATCGATAAAACAGGCCATAGCAAATGGATTTATTTTCGTAATTATTTGTTAAGGAATTAATTTTTATTGTAAGTAAATTACCGTTCAATAATCTACAATGACCGGTTAAGACCTGGAAGTCTGTTATTGTCTTTTTTTTGGCATTTCAGCCCCTTTTTGTTGGCAGGCAAATAAATAAATAATTACTATATTTGGTCGTGAGGTGCTACAATATTTTAACTTTTAAATGACATCATCAGTAATTTTAATTAGGTTTTGCTTTGGTTTGAAAAAGCGTGAAGTAGGGAGAAAATTCCAAAGCACATCAGGTAGGAAAAAATTAAAACAAATAATATGAAAACAATCGTACTCTTCGCTTTTCTTGCATTTTCACTAAATGGATTTGCACAAACTAAACCAGTTTTGAATCATTTTCAAACTCATGCTGTAAAGGTATTGCCCGATCTGCCAGGTGTAAATCATGAGCCTGCAGGTAAATCACCCGGAATCCTGACAGCCAGGGACCTTGCAAAAGAGCTCAGGAATCGGTCGGGAGGAGATGTCAGTCTGAATGACAGCATTTACCAATGGCATTGGGATGTAAATACCAATGACTGGCAACTTAATTCCAAAGTCACAGACATCTACTATAATGCTGACAATTATCCGACAAATTATACCTACCAGGATTGGACAGGCGCGTCATGGGAGAATTCCAGCCAGACGAACCTTGTATACGATGCCAGTAATTATTTGACAGCGGATATCGAAAAAGAATGGACAGGAACAGCATGGAAGAATTCAGATCAGGTTCTGTATACTTACGATGCTAACCATAATCAAACATCAGAAGTATACCAGGTTTGGAGCGGCACTGCATGGGTCAATGAAGAGCAGGTTATTTATACCTATAATGCCGATGGCAATGTACTTACAGAATTAGATCAGGAATGGAATGGAACCGGATGGGATAATATTCAACTGATCACATATACATATGATGCCAATAAGAATCAGATAAATTACCTTAACCAGTCATTTAATGACATTGACCTTACATGGGTAAATGAAAGTCAGATCATTTATGGTTATGACGGCAATGATAAACTTAGTACATATACCTACCAAACATGGGATGGCGTGTATTGGAATAATTTATCCCTTGTTACATACACATATGCCGGCAATAATCTCTCAACTATATTATCGCAATACTGGAATACTATAGACTGGGCAAATTCGAGCCTGAGCACATACACATATAATGCCAGTAATTCGCTGACATATGTGTTTACACAAAGCTGGAACGTTACGAACTGGGACAATGCAGCACGAACATATTATACCTATAATGCAGATAATTTAAACGTAAAAACATTATCTGAGAATTGGAATGGCACTACTTGGTTGCGTACAAGCCTTTCATTCTTTACGTATGATGAAAACCATTTTGTCCAAAGTTCTTCTAACAGGTACTACTATTTTGATCCTGATGTGGTTTCACAGGGAGACAGTACATTTAACTTTTTTCGCGTCGCCTCAGCTGTGAAAGATTTTGCTACAGATGATAGCAGCATTTCCGTCTTCCCTAATCCAGGCAGTGGAAAGTTTACCATCAGCAGCGAAAAATCACTTGGCGTGTTGAGCGTTTATAATTTACTTGGCGAACGCATTTATGCGAATGACAAACTCAATGCACAATCTTCAGCTGAAGTGGATCTGACAATGTTCGGAACGGGAATGTATGTGATCACGATGACCGACGGAGCGAAAATGTATAACCGGAAAGTTATCATTCAGTGATTGGTAGTATTAACCTTCTGATCACGATGAGCTGAGGTATTAATTACCCATAAAATCCATCATGACAAAGCCTGTGTTACAAACTAACACAGGCTTTTTTCATATTGTACGAAATTTAAATATATTCATGATAGTACCAGAATTACCTCAAAAACTCCTACAATGCAGGATCCTGAATGTAAATATTTTCATTTAAGTACATGAAATTTCACCTTTTATAACAGAAAAAGGTTGGAATCTAAAGAATGTTATTACCTTCGCAACCTGCTCCGATTTCCGTGCGAGAACACCCCACGCCGGTTTCAAAATGACCCATTCGGGTTTACGAATTAGCGTGAAAGCTTTATTGTTAGTACTCAAATAATACCTGGTTGAAGGGACCGGGAATCTGAACATATTGATAGTGCCTTTTTGATTTATTTTTTAATGATTGTGAAGAAAAGCGTCTTGCTTATGCATAACAGCAGGACAATAGATAATTTTTAACAATCAAATTGCATAACCCCCATGAAAAAGACTGCCTTATTATTAGGGCTGTTGTTAGTTTTCCAATTCATCACCCACGCCCAGGTTGGTATTGGAACCACAACGCCAAATTCTAAATCCATACTGGATCTTTATTCACATTCAAAAGGTCTCCTGGTCCCCAGGATGACAGGAGCAGAAAGAAATGGATTGGCCCTCTCCAGCACGGAGATGGGTATGACCGTTTTCCAGACAGATATTCCCACGTCACCGTATACGCCTACTCCCAAGGGATTATATATTTATGACGGAGCCAGCTGGGTTGCGCCCATATTAAACGGTTCAACCATTGGCGGAACTTTAATGTGGGATGGCAATAAATGGGTGGCTACAACCAATTTATTCAACCAGGGTACGTCTATCGGGATTGGTACAACTGCTCCAAAAGCACAGCTTCATATCAACAGTTTACAGACGCCTACCACTCGTTTACAATTTACAAATACAAACACAGGTCCGAATACTATGGACGGGTTAGTATTGGGTATAACCCTTGCCAACCAGGATGCCCATATGATCCAGCAGGAAAACAAGGCTTTATGGTTTGGTACCAATGGAACAGAACGGATTAGAATTGATTCCGCAGGAAATGTAGGCATTAATAAAACCAATCCAACTGCAAAGCTAGATGTTAATGGAAGTCTGAAAGCTACTTCACTTGATATTTCAGGCACCATTACGGTTGCCGGCGTTGCTGTAACGGGAACTACGAATATGGCTGCAATTACTGCAACAGGTCCTCTCAAGTTAGGCACTTCCGGAACACCCATCAATAGCATACTCCGATATTCCGAGATGATCAACATTCCATTGATGTTGGGAGGTACGGAATGCCTGTATACTTTTAACGCACCTAACGCATTGACAACTGCTACTGTCCAGATATCACCCAGTGCTGGCATGAATTCAATCATGATAGGATATGCCCGGGTAAGCGCTCCAAATACAGTTGAAATAAAATTTATAAACACGGCTTTATTACCTACGGATCCGAGTAGCCTTATGTTTTACATCACCGTTATTCAATAGGCAATAGGTAATTGGCAATAAGCAATTGGCAATAAGTAATTGGCAATAGGCAATAGGCAATAGGCAATAGGCAATAGGCAATCGCGCTTTGCCAATTGCCTGGTTGCCAATTGTTATCTTTCGTCCTTCAATAACCTCAGAAGGCATGATTTCTTACGATAAAATATTCGAGAACAATAAAAAATGGGTCGCTGATAAACGGTCAACGGATCATTTATTCTTTGAAAAATTAGCCAACGAACAATACCCTGAATATCTCTATATCGGTTGCAGCGACAGCCGCGTCACTGCCGAAGAAATGATGGGAGCATCACCTGGTGAGGTATTCGTTCACCGCAATATTGGAAACCTGGTAGTCAGCATCGACCTCAATGTCATGTCGGTCATCAACTATGCTGTGAAACTCCTGTATGTAAAACACATCATTGTGTGCGGACATTACAATTGCGGTGGCGTAAGAGCTGCACTGACACAACAGGATATGGGGATATTAAATCCATGGCTTCGCAATATCCGGGATGTATACCGGATCCATAAGGACGAATTAAATGAAATCAAGGATAGCACATTACGTTTTGACCGCCTGGTGGAATTAAATGTCAAGGAGCAATGCATCAATGTCATTAAAACCGCAGCCGTCCAGCAACAATTCGGTCGCACAGGTTATCCGATAGTACATGGCTGGGTGATGGATATCCGGAATGGAAAATTAATCGACCTTGAAATTGATTTTGAAAAAGAGCTGAAAGGGATACAGGAAATTTATAAAATTGTATAAATAATGAAAAACGAAAAATTAAAAACGAATTTGGAATAAAGAACGTAAGTTAAAATTTAAATCATTTGTCTTCACCTTTTCTGGCTGGTTGCTGAGCTGTCGCACGAGGTAGCGGTTAAGCAGGTCGAAGGATTCTACCTTTTTTGCCAATTAATCAATGGAATTCGATCCTTTTCATTCCAAAGAATAATTAAACTAAATAAAAATACGGTACAGGCAAGAATAAAAAGTAATCCACCATCATCCTGGATAACAATGCCAAGCTTTATAAAGTGAAAAAAAATGGCTCCGGTTACAGTGCCTAAGGCAAGGAAGGCGCCTATCCATACAGTGCGAGGTAGAAGGATTAATACGGCTGATATTAATTCAACAATACCTGAGCCAATCCTTCCCCATGGTTCCATCCCTATGGATTCAAAAATAAATTTGCTTTCGGCTGCGCCGGTGAATTTGAAATAGAGAGTTTGCAACAGAATTATTGCTACAATTAATTTCAGCAGGAAAACAAACGTGAAATATTTTTTCATTCCGTATAGTATAACACGGATGAATATAAGTGATATGACTGGTTATTCGTAATCCGTCTGTACGATCTTTTTGACAAAAGGGAGGGAAGCAATAGTATAGAGCCGCTCTTTCCATTTTTCGCCATGGGTGGTCACAATGATGAGCCATTCTTCCTGTGAGCAGGCAATACGGCCTTTCGCCATGCGAGGAGTCTGTACTTCAGGTTCTATCTCTTTGACTTTGGCGAGCATGGCCTCATCCATGGGGATGCAAAATTCATAATCGATCGTTGTTTGACTGTTGATGAGACCTTTGTCATCTACAGCAGCTAAGTCGAATCCGATTTTGTTGATAATCTTTTCAGATTCATTTGTCTGGCATTTTGATCCAGAGAGGATCATGAAAAATGCAGGCAGAAGGGCGAAAGTTCTTGATCGTATCATAGTTGTATAATGCAGGAAGGGGGAAAAATGTTTCAGGGACCGAAGGGGCGGGGGATATTTTAGCAAGAATCAGTTGTAAGTTTAGTATTGTCAGCATGTTATGATGTAAAATTGGTAATGCATTTCGACGAAATGCGAAATGATTTTGAGGGCTACCTTGGACCTTGTTCTATTGCTTTCTCCAAGGCATCAAAAAATTCATTTATGTAGAGTCTCATTTTCCTTATCATTTTAAGATCAATCTTGTATAGAAGGTAAGGCCATTTGTCCTTGTGTGTAAGTAATCTGACCACCCTCAAGCTTGCCAAATGCTTTGAAAGGGTGGACAAAGACAAAGGATGGTTTTTAGCAATTTCCTCGACCGTTTTTTCTCCTTCTAAAGCAAGTTGAAGAAGGATTTCCAATCGGGCAGGATGACAAAGTGCACGTAAAAACATGGCTAATCGTCTGATTTGCCAGCGATAAAGGTGAGCTTTCGAAAAGGCCATGATCTGGAGTATAAATTTGTTTTCAACTAAAAGCAAAAATCATTTCGCCTAAAATGCATTTAGACGAAATGCGAAATGATTTTAGGCTCATAGTATAATGTCTCGAGCCCCCCCAAACGTGACCACCAAACCCATCTTTTTTTCATGATTTCCAACTTTTTTTCTAGAATCCTACAAATCTTTCTTTTTTATTGAAATATTAAAAACATAACCCCGGTAACAATCAGGATAATCCCCGATACCAGGCCCGAACTATGCTCCAGCTTATGCCAGTCAAATCTCTTAAGTCCCTGCAAAGCCAGCCAGGCAAACAACGTCATGCCGAGCGCAGAGGTAATAGTATAAATCGTTGCAACGATCAGCGTAGTGTGCATACCCTCTGTACCGGCCACTAAAAAAAGAGCACCCACTTCAAGGCAGGGAGATAAAAACATCGCCAGCAATAAAGACCCCAGGATATAGCTCATCTTCGGATGTGCCTCAACATGCAGGTCGCGAAGATGAAAATGCATATGATGCTGATGCCTCCACACAAACAAAATCCCGAGCAGGAATAGTATGCCTGCAGCAACAAAGCGGAAGTAGGGTAGCCATTCATTGAGCTTCATCCCGCCTAAAGCCAGCAGGATTCCGATGATCACCGTGCTGAGTGAATGAGCCAGGGCCGCCAGCATGGTGATGCATGCAGTTTTTCTCACCGTCCAGCCTAACTGTTTGGATATGGCTACTACAGGCAACCAATGATTAGGCAGGATCGCATGGAGAATACTTATCGAAAGGACACTAATGAAAAGTTGGATGGATGAATGAAACATGTACGGGCAAAAGTAATGTAGAATGCATCATTATGCTTGAGAGAATGCATAAACAAACGTAATTCAATTTTTATCGCCAATATTCTAAATAATAACAATCTTCTACTGGCTGACCATACGAAGTGCGAGCGGGAATGTCATGCCTAATGAGAAGTAGCCATAATCCCAGTTTTTACTGCTTTCCTTGGCACTATCCAAAAAATCTTCATACAATGCTGTCAAATCTCTTTTGCCTAAAGTGAACATACGGCCATATTCAAACACAAGTCCTAATCCACCTTCAGTGCCTCCGGGATCAAAAATATTCAACCTGATTTTTAGATCCAGGCCCGAGCAAAGTTTCCTTTGATCCGGATCACGCTCGAATATTCCATTCCCCAACCTGGTCCTGGTGAAAGAAGTATCAACATCATTTCTGATATCCTCATGATCTGAGATCGTTGAAAAATTGTAAATGGTTGGCCCTCCCATTACTTCCATAGTGAAAGGATATAGAAGGTTAAAACGGTGACCAAAGTTTATGCCTATGGTTTCGTCATGAAATTGAATACGCAGGTTCTCTTTGTTGCGGATATTTTTTGAAAAGCTTCTATAATTTATTCCCAGTTTTCCTCCCTGGATACTCAGGCCTTGCCATCCAAACATTCTTAAGAAGTGCGGACTGACTATGACAACTTCCAGATTGGTCGAAAAGCCTCCAAGCGCGACACGATTGTCGCTTCCGAATTTCGTATTGAAATCATTGATGAATTCTCTGAAAAGGTTTTTGTTTCCCGCATAGGAACCCTGAAAATTGATTGTGATCGGATAAGGGCCGTGTCCGGAAGAGTAGCGTATATCGGTTGATGAATATTGTGCCTGTACAACAGTTATCATTCCGGTGAGAAGCAGAGCTATGATGTATTTCAATCCGTTTTTCATTTTAACATTCGTTTGTCAGTGAAATCAAAAAGACTTTTGTAAAACAATTGATCTAAAGCTTTTTCAAGAGTAAAAGAGTTTGCATTAGTTGAGGATGAATCATCAAAATAATAATCGAATCCCCTGAAGTTGCTTTTTTCGTCCATATTCATTACCTGACGCATTTTCAAAAATATAGGTATGAATTGCTTAAGTCTGTTTTTGAATTTGGGATATTGGCTTGCTGTCGGACAAATGTCTATAGGATCCACCAGGCCGTCCAGATCAGAGCCAATGCAGACATGATTCCAGGCTCTCACCCGGTCCTTATTAGAATGATCGATCACATGAAAGACATTATATAAAAATGGTTCTGCGCTCTTGTAATCTTTGTAGATGACTTCTAATATTTCTTTATATGCCTTCAATGGGTGTGAAGACCTGGAAGTGTCCAAACCCATTTCATTCACTGTATAAGAAATGGCATCTTCAAGAAGGGGACGATCCGTCATAAACAGGAATCTAAGGTATCTCTTCACATAGTTCCACCTTTGAATGTTTTGCTCTTTATTTTTCTTCTCTACTCCGTGTAGACTTATTTTTGGGCTTCTGATTTCAAGTTTATTAATATAGCTACCCAGGATCCTTTGTTCTAAAGGGATTCCTATGATTCCATTGTACCTGCATATCTGTTCGATTTCCTCATCGTACAGGTTGATGGCAAAAGGATATATGTAATGAACAAATGGAGCACGGGTGATATTATATTCATTCACGAAAGGTGATCCATACATTCTTGGAAAACCATTCACACCGCAATGCGAGCAAATAGGATAAATAGTATCTTTTATTTGTTGGTTAGTATTAATTTTCTGAACCAGTATAGAATCAATAAAGTATTGCCTGGTGCTTGGTGCGGAATGCTTAAGATCAATGAGTATGCGGTGACCATTTGTTTTGGAAATCAGGCTATCAATCACCAGTTTTCCAAATGTATTTACTCCGGGTACTGAGAAGAAAGCACCTTCCCATTGTTTTCTGTAGGAAGGATCATTGCTGACCCTGATCCCATAGTTTCTTCGCGCAATAAGGTTATTGATAAATCCTCCCTGGTCCCAGGCTACAGAATGGCCCGTCATGCCATTATATGCAAGATGTGAAATGGCCATCATGCAAATGGGTGGATCTAATGCCTTCACGGATTTTATATTCCTTATCAATTCATCGCTCAACGTGGTCTGAATAAATGTGTCAAGTTTTCCTGGCGGGAGATATTGCAGGATATTTGTATAAGGGTCCTGATCATCAAGCCAGCGGTTCTTCATGTTATTCGATTCGGATTCAATCGGAATATTTAATTTAATAAAAGATCTTTTTAATTGATTGAGAGTCGAATCATCTCTTGAATCATTAGGGTATCTGAGATTGACTATTTTCTCCAGCAGCTCCAGGTTTTTTTGAAGGGTTCGTTTTTCTATATTGTAATTCACAAAATTTGGAAACAATGTATCCTGGAGGATGTGGGATCCTTCGACTACCAAAACAATGGTAGGTTTTCCTTCTTCAAGCTTAATGTCTTTGTTAAAAAACCGCCAGTGAAAATTATTAAATGATGTGTCCTGGTGTGTGATCCTTTGGTATTCCAGGTTGAAATTCTTCCAATGTGTCAGTGGATTCCCGGGATTGTTCTTTTGTCCTAATTTGTTCATCCACGGCCAGGCTGCACCGGTTACAACCAGATTTCCGGCTAGCCTGTTTCTGAATGTCCTTGAGGTTGCCTGTTCGAATGGTGATATTGCGTCATAAGCCAATTGCACATTTCCTTCAAGCAGATGAGGGAAAGTAGCCTGGGTGTATTGAGTAAGTTTGTTTGACCCGGGCTTGTCATAAGAGCTGTTATTCTTCTGAAGAAATTTTAAAGTATTGTTACTGGTTCCCTCCAGGAAATGATCACGTATTTTTCTGATTTTGGGATCACCATTTACATTCGTTGTTAAGATGGTGAGTTTTTTATAACTTTTGTACCAATCAACATTTGAAGGATAATGGCCTGATTGGAGATCAGGATAAAGCCAGTTTCCAAAATAATTATGGACCCGCATGGAAATGTGATAATGCATGTCTGCCGTGGGATCAACCTTCAGTGAATGTGTGCCCTGGGGATATTTGATGGTATCGATCAGGTATAAGTCATATGTATGCAAATAAGTATTTAGTTGGACTGAATCTCTTACCTGATAATTATGTCCGTTATCTGATCTCTCTGCATGCCATACTAATGAATAATGGTCCAGGCTATCCGGGTTGATTTTTATATCTTTTAATTTTACCTGGGTATGTCCGAGTAAATCTGTGGTTAGCTCTTTTTTGATTTGCCCTGCTGCTACAATGTCCACATGTGCATTGTACATAGGTTGCAAATTGTGACCATCCTTAACGAAAAAATCCATTTTCTTAACAGGTAAATAAGGAGTGCAGGATAGGAATAGACTTGCAGTAATGGCAATAGACCAAAGTATACCTGGCTTGTCGGTAAATTGAAAAATTCCCAAAATTTGAAATAACCCGTGATGGACTTTCATAATAGTTGTACGTTAAATAAAGTTTATAATTAATACTCAATGCTCTCTAGTATTAGCATTACTATACTATCAGAATTTTTATAATAAGGATAAATTTTTCAAAATTTACTTGTCAAAATGAATGATCTCTTTTTCAAAAACAAAGCATGAAACACTACATAGAAAAATCCGTTACTTTGTCTGGTACAAACAATAAAGTATTTTTAGCTATTACAATCGTAAAACAAGAATAATGATTTTATTTTGATTTTAATAGCGTGCCCATAAAATATATCCAATTGATTATTAATTATCTTAATTAAATTGTTCAGTTATGAATTTGCAACGGCCATTAACTCATAAAACAGCATTGATCACAGGTGGTACAAAAGGCATCGGCCTTGGCATCGCTGAAAAAATGGCCGCAGAAGGAATGCGCATAGCCATTACCGGAAGAAACGCAGCGGAAGCAAGAGCTGAAGCGGGCAAGCTGATCAGGCTTGGCGCCGCAGATGCGATCGGAATACAATGTGATGTCCGGATAGCGGCGGATCAGCAATCTTGTATCGATGAAATCATATCCCGATGGGGTCAGCTCGATGTCGTCATCGCCAATGCAGGTGTGGGTCATTTCGATTCGATAGATACCATGTCAGCAGAGAAGTGGAATGAAGTAATTGATACAAATCTTACAGGTGTATTCAATACGGTGAAAGCCACTGTTGAAGCATTGAAAGCGAGCAAAGGATATCTCATCACCATGGCGAGTCTGGCAGGAACGAATTTTTTTGCAAATGGTGCAGCCTATAATGCAAGCAAATTCGGACTGGTGGGTTTTACACAAGCCGTGATGCTCGACCTGAGAAAATTTGGTATTAAAGTATCCACGATCATGCCGGGATCCGTAGCCACTTATTTTAACGGGCATGTGCCCGATGAAAAAGACGAATGGAAGATCCAACCGGAGGATATCGGTGATATTGTCATCGATTTATTAAAAATGAATCCGCGGACATTGCCGAGTAAGATTGAGGTGAGACCGAGTATGCCGCAATAGGGAAGAAAGGATTAAGGGAGGAAAGGAAGAAGGGAAGAAAAAAAGCAAATTCGAGTACAGCTATTTTTATTTATCTTGAAATCATGTGATTTAATGCTTATGAAAATTCTTTTTGAAAAATTCTATACGTTTTCTTTTTTCCTACTACTGGTGGTCGGACATGTTCATGGTCAGATTAGTTTTCAAAAAACTTATGGGGGTTCTGAAAATGATTTTGGCTTATCGGTACAACAGACGACTGATGGAGGGTATATTCTTTTTGGTGAAACCGCGAGTTTTGGAGCTGGACAATTGGATTTCTATTTGATCAAAACAAACAACCTGGGAGATAAGCTTTGGGAAAAAACTTTCGGAAGAGCAAAATTTGATCTCGGGCTTTGTGTCCAGCAAACAAATGATGGAGGATATATATTATGCGGAGCTTTTTCAGGTTTAGGAAACGATTCCCTGGCGCTTATAAAAACAGATCCTGATGGAAATGAAATATGGAGCAAACAGTTCCGTGGATCTGTCGTCAGAGATGTAGGCAGGTTTGTTCAGCAGACTGCCGATGAAGGATTTATTGTTGTTGGTTTTAATGGAGCAAGCCCGGAGGAAAATGTTTTGCTTTTAAAAACGGATTCGGTTGGAAATGAAGAATGGAAGAAAACCTACGAAAGGATAGATGCCCAATTTGGTAACGGAGTTAGGCAAACTGACGATGGCGGATATATTGTTGCCGGTCAGACAAATCATCGAACACTTACAGGGAGCGATGTTTATCTTATGCGTATGGATGCGGGAGGTGATACAATCTGGACAAAAACTTTCGGGGCCACAAGTGCCCAGACCGGCAGATCAATCTGTATTGCAGATGATGGAGGTTTTGTAGTCCTTGGATATGACCAATCGAGGATGCAGGATCTATACCTCATTAAAACAAACACTTCAGGCAGTGAAGAATGGAGTAAGAATTATGGAGGTGATGGCCAGGACATCGGTTATGCTGTCCAGCAAACTACGGACGGCGGATATATTTTGAGCGGTGCAAAACAAAATGTCGACAACCAGACCTCAGATATGTATGCGGTCAAAACCACATCTTCCGGAGAAATTGAATGGGAAAATGTTTATCCAAAAAATGTGATCAGTGATGCAACCTCAGTGCAACAGACCACAGATGGCGGATATATTTTGCTTGGCACTACTACACGCATAAATGATATAGGTTCTGATAGTGATTTTTATCTTGTGAAAACGGATGCACTAGGTATTCTTACACACAATATCGATCCAAAGACAGGAATTTTAATTTCAGCTTCTCCAAATCCATTTATAGAATTTACCATTTTGAAATTTGAAAACCAGGGTCAAGAGATTTATTCACTGAAACTATTTGATGCTCAGGGCAGATTGGTCCGGAAATATGAGCAGATTGCATCTGGAGAAATCAGGATTGAAAGAGAAAATCTTATTCCGGGTTTATTTATTTTCCGTTTGGAAAAAGACCATAAGTTGGTAGGTACGGGTAAATTGATTTTTTATTAAAAATCTTTGTACATTATTCCACCTTTTAACTCCGCTTATTCGATGCTATGCAATCAGCCTATACTTTGGTCCGTACATCACTTTACTTCTTACTTACTATTCTTTCTATTGTATCTTTTGGGCAAAGTCGTGAAATCATCACACTTCAATCCAACTGGAAATTTGCCTTAGGAGAAAATCAAAATGCTTCCCGGAAAGATTTTGATGATTCATCATGGCAGACTGTTTCGGTTCCTCATGACTGGGCTATTGGTGGACCTTTCAATATCAATGGCGATGGCAATACTGCAAAGCTTCCATGGAAAGGTGAAGGATGGTATCGATATAAATTAAATTTGCCTGCAACTTATAATGGAAAACGGATTGTCCTGCTCTTCGATGGAGTTATGTCTTTTCCAACCGTTTATGTCAATGGTCAATTAGCAGGTAAATGGGATTATGGATATAACTCTTTTTACTTTGACATCACTGAATTTATAAAAGTTAATACCGGAAATGTGATCGCTGTGCATGCAGATACAAGATCACATGACAGCCGTTGGTATCCGGGCGCAGGTATTTTCAGGAAAGTACAAGTCATCGTAGCGGATCCAATCCATGTTGATATGTGGGGGACCCAAATCACTACACCTGTTATTAAGTCAAATTATGCAACTGTAAATGTGATCTCCACCATTGTCAATCAATCACTCACTTCGCAGGATGAGATTATTGTCCAACAAATCATACTCAGTCCAAATGGAAAAGAAATTGCCAATAAAGAAAGTAAAGGAAAAATCGCCGCAGGAAGTAATAAAAATTTTGAATTAACATTCACACTTACAAATCCTCAAAAGTGGGAAGTTTACAACGGTGTTTTATATTCATTAAAGACAATAGTAAGGAATGGTGATAGGATCCTGGATGTTAGTACTACTAATTTTGGAATACGTTCTATTCGGTTTACACCGGATGATGGATTTTATCTCAATGATCAACGCGTACAATTGAAAGGGGTTTGCCTGCATCACGATCATGGACCACTCGGTGCAGCTTTTTATCCAAGAGCCATGGAGCGACAGCTGCAATTATTAAAAGGCATGGGTTGCAATGCCATTCGCACAAGCCACAATGTACCGGCTCCCGAATTGCTTGAGTTGTGTGATAAAATGGGAATCCTCGTCATCGATGAGATTTTTGATAAGTATGATCAGAAAGCGGATATACTTCCGGAAACAGATTTCCAGGAATTTTCAGAACGGAATGTCAAAAACTTTGTGATGCGTGATCGCAATCATCCCAGTATATTTTTATGGAGCGTTGGAAATGAGATCGGTGATGTCCAATGGAACCTCAATGGTGGTTTTGACAAGCTGCGCACAATGGTTAATAATGTAAAACGATATGATCCATCCCGTCCGATAACATTAGTATGTGATAGCCGTAACAGTGCACGGTTGCGTCATTTTGATTACTACGATGTACACAGTTGGAACTATGGACGGCGTTATGATCTCGCCCGTCAACTCGAACCAAATAAAGCAGTCATCATTTCCGAATCCGCTTCTACTGTCAGCACGCGTGGTTTTTATGAATGGCCATTACCTGAGAAGAAAACTGATTTTACAAAGTCATTGCAGGTAAGCTCGTACGATCTTAATGCTCCTGACTGGGCAGAAATCTCTGATGATGATTTTATGTGGCAGCAGGAAGAAAATTATATTGCCGGAGAATTTGTCTGGACAGGTTTTGATTATCTCGGTGAGCCGACACCGTATGAAAATGGTTCAGTGAAAAAACTCGGAATGACAGATGCCCAGGCTTCAGTCAGTTCTTATTTTGGCATATTCGATCTTGTGGGCATACCCAAGGATAGATATTATCTCTACAAAAGTTATTGGAATCCTGATGAAACTACTGTGCACATCCTGCCTCATTGGAATTGGCCTGGTATGGAAGGAAAACAAATTCCTGTTTATGTATACACGAATGGAGATTGTGCAGAACTTATTCTTAACGGAATGTCATTAGGAACGAAATGTAAAGTCCCGGATGCGCAAAATTCAAAAGAGCGATTCAGGCTGATGTGGAGTGATGTTATTTATCAGCCGGGTGAATTGAAAGCGGTTGCCTTCAGGGAAGGAGAGAAAATAGGTGAAGCGTTCGTGAAGACTGTTGGCGAGCCATTAAAACTTAAACTGACACCTGACCGGACTACATTGGGAGCAGATGGAATGGATTTATCATACATAATGATTGAAGCTCTTGATAACGATGGAAATGTTTGTCCGCTTGCCAACCAATCAATTCAACTTAAAGTAACTGGAGAGGGCAGCATCGCAGGTGTCGGAAATGGGAATCCTCAATCAATAGAATCATTCCAGTCTAATCATATCATGCTCTTTTATGGAAAAGCAATGCTAATTTTACGAAGCAGTCATCAAAAAGGTAATATCGAAGTAACAGCTACCGCAGATGGACTAATACAGGCTAATTCATCCATCAAAGTTGAATAACTGTAAAGTGCTTTGCCATTTATTTGAACGTCAATACCTACGTATGAAAAATCATCTTCTTCCTAATCTTAATATATTCAGCAGACTAAGCCTTTTTATCCCCTTCTTCCTTTTCTGCTTTTTCCCCTTTTCCGCCATTTTTTCGCAAACATGCCAGGATGCAAGTGTAGAGTTAAGTGCAGTTGTGCAGTCAACTCCGGCACGTATCACATTGACCTGGAGACTAAATGCAAATGCTATGCAGCATTTTATATACAGGAAGTTTAAAGCTGCATCAACTTGGGGTGCAGTGGTTGCTACTTTACCCGGGACCGCCACGGAATTTGTTGACTCCACTGTAGTAAAAGGCATTTCGTATGAATACCAGGTATTTCGCTCGGCAACGGGTTACACCGGCTACGGTTATATTAATGCAGGGATTGAAATACCGGCCATTGAAAAAAGAGGTGTCATCATTCTTGTAGTGGACAGCACATTTTCAGATTCACTGGAATTTGAAATCAATCGATTAAGAGAAGATCTTGTCGGTGATGGTTGGAGAGTGATGCAGCATAATGTACCAAGAACTGCAAGCGTACCTTCTGTAAAAGCACTCATTGTCTCTACCTACACTTTAGCACCAGCGATTACAAAAGCAGTATTTATTATCGGTCACGTACCCGTTCCTTATAGTGGTGAAATCAACGTGGATGGACACGGTGATCACACCGGTGCATATCCAGCAGATGTTTATTATGCAGATATGAATGGAACCTGGTCCGATGTTGCGATCAATAATATCACAGCCGGAGATCCACGCAATCACAATGTACCTGAAGATGGAAAGTTTGATCAGGGTTTTATTCCGAGTGATCTTGAATTGCAGGTGGGTCGCGTTGATTTTAATAACATGCCTTCATTCGCTGCTTCTGAACTTCAATTGCTGCGAAATTATCTCAACAAGGATCATGAATACAGGAAGAAAATATTTACAGCTGTGCATCGCGGAGTAGTGGATGATAATTTTGGTTACTTCGGTAATGAAGCATTCGCAGCGAGTGGCTGGAAAAATTTTGGCCCTTTAGTAGGGCATGACAATATAAAAGCTGATGATTATTTTACCACAATGACTGACAGTAGTTATCTGTGGTCATATGGTTGCGGTGGAGGTTGGCCTCAGGGTGCGGATGGGATTGGAAGTACAGCAAATTTTGCGAATGCTAATCTGCAAGGTGTTTTTACCATGTTGTTCGGAAGTTATTTTGGTGATTGGGAATCTCAGGATAATTTTCTGAGGGCGCCGCTTGCGCAGGGAAGAACATTGACAAATGTGTGGAGTGGAAGGCCGCATTGGCAATTTCACCACATGGGCCTTGGTGAAAATATCGGGTATGATGTTCGACTTTCTCAGAATAATAATGGGATTTATTTTTCAAATTTCGGGGCACGTGTTGTGCACATGGCGTTCATGGGTGATCCTTCATTGAGGAATGATATCATTGCGCCGGTTTCTAAAGTAGTGGCGTCACGTACAGGCAACAATGCTGAAATCTCGTGGATCGGATCTGATAATACGGTGATCGGTTATAATATCTACATGAAAACTGACCAGATGGTTGATTTTGTGCGGCTCAATAATTCTGTCATCACCGGTACGTCTTATACGGATACATGTTTGGTTACCCCAGGTATTTATACTTACATGGTTCGTGCCCTGAATCTTCAATTGTCGCCAAGTGGTACATATTATAACATGAGTGAAGGGATCAGTGACACAGTATTCAATGACCAGGATTTTGAAGTACATGCGGATGGCAATTTCCTTTATAATGGTAGTGAAGTGTTTTTTATTAATGCTTCTGTCAATGCTACACATTACCATTGGATATTTGATGATGGCGATACAAGCAACCTGGAAAATCCTGTTCATGCCTACCAGGATGGAGAATGGATTGCTACGCTTATTGCAAGCAACGAATGCAATGCTGATACAGTGTATTTTACAATCTCTACACTCACCGGCATTGAAGAATTGAATACTGATCCTTTCTTAACTATTTATCCGAATCCCTCGGATGGAAACTTTACTGTTGATTTTTCAAGACAAGCTGCAGACCCTGTGGACTTGAAGATCTATAAAGTGACAGGTGAGCTTGTATATGAACATAACCGTATAATTGATAAAGAAATAATTGATCCCGGCTTTCAGCCTGATGGACTTTACATCATTGTTATAACCGGAAAACACACGCAATTTCTCGGGAAGGTATTCATCCGGAATTAAGAAATTCTCAATGACGGTTAGGTATTTACAAACAAGCTCTACGGTTGGGCGTAGTATTTACGACGTCCTGGCGTCCGCAAAACTCCGTTTTGTGTGAAATCAATTATTTCGCAAATCAGAAATTTACTGACACACCGACGTAGTGAATACTACGCCGAACCGTAGCTCTTGTGTATATTTAAGCATGAGCTACAATTGTAGTTCGATTCGCCATCTTTTTCACGTTGCTTTCATCTTAATGAAATAAATTACACAACTATGTTATGTATTTACAAATACCGGATTCTCTTTTTCTCCTGTTTAGTTTTAATATCTGTCTTAGATGCAAATGCTCAGCCTGCCAATGATGATCCTTGTGGCGCCCTCCAGTTGAGCATTGAGGCAGGGAGCCAATGTATACCGGCAGGTCCTATTTCCTGGAATGATGCTACAGCGACATCAGGTTTTCCCAATCCGGGTTGTGCAGATTATGACACTGGTGATATCTGGTTTAAGTTCACTATCACTTCGACATCGGATATTTTTATCACTTCTCTTGAAGGAAATGGCGCAAATGCTATTACGGATGGGGGCATGGCGGTATACTACAATAACCAGGACTGTGATGATACGTTTTACTACATCGCCTGTGATGATGATGCGGGTCAGGGTTCAATGCCAGAGATTGAATTGCCGGCACAGGCTGCAGGTACGTATTATATCCGTTACTGGGATTACGATGATAAAACTTCCGGAGATATTGAAGGTTTGTGTGTCGCTGCAAACCCGGTTACAACCAATGCACAAAATGATGATCCATGCGATGCCATGATTTTGAATGTAATCAATGGAGATGACTGCACGCCATCGTCACCACTGTCATGGACAAATGCTTCAGCTACTGCAGGTCTCGATATTCCCACTTGTGGAAATTACAGGTCAGGTGATATCTGGTTTTCATTTCATTTGACAGATACATCGGATGTATTCATTTCAACCACTGAAGGAGCCGGTGCGGGAGCAATTTTGGATGGTGGTTTGTCTGTCTATAGCGCTGATGAATGCGAAGGCACATTTACAGAAATATATTGTGCTAATGACCAGGGAGCTGATCTGATGCCAAAGCTTGTAGTACCCATTCAATTGCCGGGCCAGTATTATATCAGGTTCTGGGACATCGACGATAATACTTCAGGAAATATCGGAGGCATATGTGTTGCTGCAGAACCAAGTGTTTCATCTCAAATCCAAAATGATGATCCTTGCGGAGCTATTGAGCTACCAGTTGTTAGCGGTGCAACATGCATTCCTGATAATCCCCAATTCTGGAGTGATGCTACTGCTACTGACGGAGTGGATGATCCACCTTGTGCGAGCTACACAACCGGTGATGTCTGGTTTAAATTTTCATTGTCAGAAGCATCTGATATTTTTATCACTACTGTAGAGGGTACCGGTACCAATACATTTAAAGATGCAGCTATGGCATTGTACAAAGCAGATGCATGTGATGGTGATTTGATCTTTATTTTCTGTGATGATGATGCAGGTCCCGGGACAATGCCGCAAATCGAACAAATCGCAATGCCGGTAGGTGAATATTATATTCGTGTTTGGGATTATGATGACAGGGTCACAGGTAATATTGGGGGTATTTGTGTTTCTGCTTTACCTACGATTTCGACGTCACCTAATGACATTTGCATCACGGCACTTCCTTTTCCGGAAATCCCTACAGATGGCTCTTGTTCCACTGTTTCTGTAAATACCGATGGGGCCACAGGCATCGATATCGATGTATGTGATGGAATAGCAGATGATGATGTGTGGTATAGTTTTGTCGTTCCGGACGGCATCACACAGATCGGATTTGAAATCACTGCTCATGGTGAACCTTTTAAAGAAATCATCCGGCTAAACCGGGGCAATTGTGATAATCAATTGTTTGTTGCATGTTATAATTCGAACCAGGGAATTTTTCCTGATCTCAACGAGGGGCAAACATATTTTATCCGCACATTCACTGCTGCAGATGATACAGCGGCTCAATATGATATTTGTCTTCGTGCATTGACGCCACCTTCAAATGATGATCCATGTGGAGCGATCACGCTTGTTCCGGTCAATAATGCTACAGATTGTGTCGCAGATAATCCGGTTGCCTGGGAATTTGCAAGCTCAAGTAGTATCGTTTCTGAACCTGAATGCGGATCCTATCAGACAGGAGATGTCTGGTTTAAATTTGAAATCACCTATAAGGCTGATATCGTGGTAAAAACCTCGGCGGGCACCGGAGGTTATGGTATCACTGATGGTGCCATGACGTTGTATAAAAAAGTAAGTGACTGTAATCAGCTTGATCAGATCGCATGCAATGATGATGCTTCTGAATCCAACTTAATGCCTTTGATCAATGAATTTAATTTATCTCCGGGTACGTATTATGTTCGTTTCTGGGATTATCATGATATGATATCCGGCAACATTGGGGGAATATGTGTGGCCGTGACACCTACTATATCCACTAAAGAAAATGATCAATGTGGTAGTGCGCTTCCTTTCCCGGTCATTCCTGTGAATGGAACCTGTTCTACCGTCCACATTAATAATAACGGGGCAACAGGTTCATTAAATGCACCATTGCCTGGATATAACGATGATGATCTTTGGTATTCGTTTATTGTGCCACAGGGTGTAGACAGATTACTTTATGAAATCACTACGAATTATGGAAATACACAGCATATCATCTGCCTTTATGATGGATGCGGTTCGCATGCCAGCTACTCGTGTTCTGAATTTCCTTTTAAAGAAACCGGCGAATTTACTAACCTCATAGAAGGGTATACCTATATCATAAGTGTTTATACAGCAGATCTTGGGGTGACATCAGACTATAACGTTTGTCTGAAGACTCCTCCTCCTGCCCCTTCGAATGATGAATGCAATGGATCAATAGCATTCCCATCTATTCCACCCGATGGAACATGTTCCACAGTTTCTGTCAATACGACCTGGGCTACAAGCTCAGGGATTTTTGATTGTGATCAGGTAGCCGGTGATCTGTGGTATACATTTGTAGTGCCTGATGGAATCACCGAATTATTGGCTGACTTTACATCTGATGGAATAAATAAAAACGAAGGATTCGAAGTGTTCAAAGGTGATTGTGACACCCTTATTTCAACACATTGTCTCAGTGATTATGTATTTCAGTCCTTGCGTCTTAGGGGACTTTTGCCAGGCGAAACTTATTATGTGCGTGCATTTACCGATGATGCAAAATTGTTTGTATTTGACTTATGTCTGAAAGTTCCTCCACAGGCACCTGTCAATGATCTTTGTCCGGATGCCATTGCATTTCCTGATATCCCAACGGATGGATCATGTGCAACCATGATAGCCAATACGTTTGGTGCATCAGGGGATATCCTGGGATCCAGCTCCTTAATACCCGATGATGATGTTTGGTTCAACTTTGTCATCCCTCAGGGTCATTCCGGAATTATTGTTGAGACAACACCTGTTACAATGAATATTCCCCTGGGCGTGTCAATTTATGGTGGCGATTGTGGACAACTCATTTTTATTGGTGACCAGAATGACAAACCTGCTGCATTTTATGGACTGAACGAAGGCGAAACGTACTTTGCAAAAGCATATACTTTATTGGCAAATGTTGAAGCAACCTTTGAAATTTGTATTTCTGTTGCACCTTCTTCACCTGACAATGATGGATGCGATGAAGCTCAGGCTTTTCCTTCGATTCCGCAAAATGGAAATTGGGTGAGTGTTGAAGGTTCTACATTGTCAGGTACGGATTCAGGCCTGAAAGCATGTGGTGGATATGGAGAAGATGATGTATGGCTGAACTTTGTTGTGCCGGGTGGACATGATCGATTATTGTTCAGGCATAATTTTGACAATGATCTTGTGTTTGAATTATTCGAAGGGGATTGTGGGGATCTCAACTTCCTGGAATGCTTTATTGGTTCCAATAGTTCGGGTGTTTTTAAAGATCTGGCTGAAGGGGATACATATTTCATTCGTGTTTATAATAGCACGCAATTTGAATTTTCATCCTATATGGTTGAGCTGAGTGTGCCAGCGCCACTGACAAATGATTTATGTGATCAGGCGATTGTATTTCCTCCAATTCCTGATGGACCTGTTGGCATTGCACTATTCGCAAATACTGCATTGGCAAGTACGTCTGATTTGCCATCTTGTATTGGTTCAACGGATGATGATGTGTGGTTTAAATTTATTGCACCTGATCAGCATACTTCGGTATTGTTTGATCTTGACATCGAGTATGGAAGCGTTTTGGGAATGCAGGTATTTAAAGGCAGTTGCGATGATCTTGTGCTACAGGAATGTTTTGATTTCCCAACCTTTGATGACATTTCAGGGCTTGTGCCGGGAGATACGTATTGGATACAGGTTTATACGCTTGACTTAGGTTCTGCTGCCGAATTTTCACTTGCCCTTTTTGCAGGACCATTACCTCCTGTCAATGATGATTGTTCAGATGCAACATCGATCACAGGCACGCCGGGTTTATTTGTTGATCCGGGCCTTCAAACAACTGCAGGAGCTACGAATTCAGGGGAGCGGTTGTGCTATCCCTTTGATGGGAATAGCCCGGGATATGCGTATGATGTCTGGTATAGTTTTGTTGCTGATCATGATGGTGGAGATGCGACTGTGACGATCAGTTTCAATGAACCATCATTGGGAACATATGAGTACTTAAATTTTAATGTGCAGGGCTTTGAAGGTCAATGCGGTGAATTCAATTCGATGGCATGTCTTCAAAATGATTTTAGCATTAACGGCTTTGTGGATTCAACGATCGTGATGAACCTCTATGGTCTTGGTCCGAACACCACATATTATTTTAGGGTATTTTCTGTTACGGGTTCCCGGAATTATGCACCTGTTGATTTTACAATATTCGCAGAAGGCACTGCACTTTCACCAACTGTTGGCAATGAAGATGTAAAACCTGATGACGGATTATCCATCAACCGGTTTTATCCATCGCCAGCAAATAATTTGCTGAACATAGATTTCACAGCAAATACACAAAGCAAAGCTGATATTTATGTAACCGATCTTTTGGGCCATGTGATATTGCAAAAAGAAATCGTAACAAAGCAAGGTCAGAATCATGAAACATTGCATTTCGATCAAATCCCTTCCGGTTTGTACTTTTTTTATATTGAAAATAATAAAGAAAGAAGCCAGCCAAAACGATTTGTAATTGAATAAATCCTTCAACATCTAACCATCTAAACTTATAATCACTTAACCTCTATACGTATATACCTATAAACTTAATAAACCTAATAATCTTTATAAACAAATTATTCCTAATGAAAATCAAAGAATCAAGCATCACCATTATGGTCAAAGATATGGGGGCATCAATTGCTTTCTACCAGTCGCTTGGCGTGACGCTTCAGGATCGATGTGGCTATCACTATGCACAGATGACGGCACCCGGCATAGTGATCGGTATTCATCCGGCAAACGATAAAGAATTTAATGGTTCAGGAAATACCTCTATCGGTTTCAGCATTGACAATATAGAAGAAGCAACAGCTTTATTGAAGCAGCTGTCCATTGAATCCAAATCCTCGCAGGATGGGGGAGGACAGTTAATTACATTTGCAGATCCTGATGGAACGATGTTATATTTTATTAAATCAAATTGGTAAAGTTTAAAACGAATAGTTGCCCGTAGCTTGAATCTACGGGCAACTATTCGTTTTAAACGTTACCAAATGAATTTGATAATTTCGCCAAGCAAACCCATAACCCTCAATATTCATGAAACTTTCGCTCTCTCAACGCGCCTTAGTCGGCTTTTTTAAAGGCGTCAATAAAGTCGTAGACTGGCACCGGCTCCCGAAATGGATAGGCATCCTGAACCTGCTTTCCTTCAGGCATGAATTGAGGGCCAAAAACCTGCACGACACCTATCCCGGTCCTGAATACCAGGGTGATATAAAAACCTGCCCGGTTACAGATTCGAAATATTATTCGATCCGAAATTCGGATGGAAAATTTAATGATATTAATCAGCCACTGATGGGTTGTACAGGTATGCGCCTGGGACGGAACATGCCCCGCGAACATACCGCTGCTCCTACGGAAGAAGAATTGTTAACTCCGAATCCAAGACTGATCAGTGAAAAGCTGATGAAGCGCACAGAATTCAAACCTGCAACGATTGTTAATCTTCTGGCTGCACCCTGGATACAGTTTATGGTGCATGATTGGTTTGGTCATTATGATAGTGAAGATAAAATTGAAGTGCCATTACCAGCCGGTGATACATGGTCTGAAGAAAAAATGAAAATTCACAGAACTCTCGCCGATACACCATTGAATGAAATCGACCGGAAGTTTCCTGCGTACAAAAATAAGAACACGCATTGGTGGGATGGATCACAGATCTATGGTTCGACTGAAGCACAAACTCAGTTGCTCAGGGGAGAATCTGTAGATGGAAAATTATTTGTAGAGGCAGATGGCACAGGTCATTTTCTTCCTCGTGATCACCGGGGCATTCCGATTTCAGGTTTTACAGACAATTGGTGGACCGGGTTGGAATTATTACATACACTTTTTGCACTTGAGCATAATGCTATTTGTGATCATCTGAAAAGAGAATTTCCGGAATGGACTTGTGATCAGCTTTTTGATACTGCACGGTTAGTCAATTGTGCATTGATGGCAAAGATCCATACGATCGAATGGACTCCTGCAATTCTTCCTCATCCGGCACTCCAGATTGCAATGAATGCTAACTGGTGGGGATTGCTGGGAGAGAAGCTGTATAAAATGTGGGGACGTATCGGTGATGGAGAAGTGATGAGTGGCATTCCGGGTTCAGAGACTGAACATCATGGTGCTCCTTTTACATTAACGGAAGAATTTGTTTCAGTGTACCGCCTGCATACATTGCTGCCTGACAATATTCCTTTTTACGATTTGAAAACCGGTGCGTACAGTTATACTGCAGAGATGAATGATGTCATCTTTGAAAGGGCGCGCAAGCCGATGGAAAAGGGATTAACCTTCGAGGATCTTTTTTATTCATTTGGTATTACATATCCGGGGGCGATCACCATTCATAATTTTCCAAATTTCCTTCGGGATGTAACATTGCCTGATGGCAAGCATCTTGATATGGCTACGGTTGATATCCTCCGTGATCGTGAAAGGGGAGTGCCGAGGTATAATACATTCCGCCGTCTCATTCATATGCGGCCTGCGAAAACTTTTGAACAGCTCACCGGCGGTAATGAGGCATTAGCGAAAGAGATCAGTGATATCTATGGTGGTGACATTGAAAAAGTGGATTTGCAGGTAGGGATGCTGAGTGAACCGCTTCCAAAAGGATTTGGATTTAGTGATACGGCATTCCGGATATTTATTCTCATGGCATCGCGTCGCCTTAAGAGTGACCGGTTTTTATCATCTGACTTTAAGCCATTGATCTACACAGCACCCGGGATGGATTGGGTACAGAATATGACGATGAAGGATGTATTGGTTCGTCACTTTCCGGAGCTGCGTGCGCCATTGAGGAATGTGAAGAATGCGTTTCATCCGTGGACGAAGGTTTAGTGAATAGTCAGTAGTGAATAGTGAGAATGTCTCTTTATTAGGAAGTAATTCTGGTTTTCGTGAGGCGTGAGACGTGAATCGTGAGAATTGAATTGTGAAGCCTTTTTTTCTATATGACGGTTACTGAGCTGCGCCGTGCTGAGCGCTAGTCGAAGTATAGCACATGGTTGAGCGCGAGCAGGTCGAAGCATCCTATGTTAACTATGTGTCTATGTGGTTCATTTTTTTTATAATGCAGTAATCTGTGATTGAGTGATGAAATTAACATCTTAGATTACATAGATTGCAAATAAAAATCTTCAGTCTTAAATCTTAAATCGAAAATGTCTTTTCTCTTCTGGTTGCTTTGGATATTAAATTTATTATTGGCTGTACTCTCATTGCTTGGATCTCATTTCAGATCGAGCTTTGGAGCTAGTTCAAGTTTAAATAGCTGGTTATTGCCGGGATTGATCATTATTTTAATTGCAAGCCTTGTGGTGAGATATTCATTAAGGCATAGTAAGCTTAGTTTGATTATTGTAGCGTTGCCATTTTTGGTTTTGTTTCTGATGTATTTGATGGACAAGAAGAACAAGGTGGGGCAGTAGAGAATTATCCGTTTGTAAACACGCCTCACGTTTCACAACCCCCAGATGAGCCTCCCAATTAAAAGCGATCAACTCACTACTCACTTAATCCGGAATTTATTTTTTTACGTATATCCAGTCATTATTTATTTTTAGCAAAGCAAAACCAATTAGCATGAAAGTCTTCCTCCGGATACTCAAATGGTTCGCAATCATCGTTGTCGTCTGCTTCGCAGGCCTCGTCATTGCCGCCAATATGATGTATGACAACAAATACGAAGCCCCATATCCCGACATCAAAGCCTCATCCGATAGCGCCATCATCGCACATGGTGAACACCTCGTCCGCGTCACAGCACATTGTACAGATTGTCATTACCAACCTAAAGATTCCCTGGCTGTCACCAATGGTGATGACTTCCAGCTCGCAGGAGGCGGCTTCCCTTTTATATTTCCCGGCGGAGCCTTTTATTCAAAAAATATAAGCAGCGATAAAGAAACCGGCATTGGCAACCTGAAAGACAACGAAATCGCAAGAGCCCTCCGGTACGGTGTGAAACACGACGGCACCGTCCTTATCCCCGCCATGGAATATCAAAACCTGAGCGATGAAGACATCACAGCGATCATTTCTTATCTCAGGACATTGCCGGCGGTGAATTATAAAGTACCTGAAAATGATTTTAATATCCTTGGCAAAAGCATTCTGGCGTTCCTCATTCGACCTGTAAATCCTGTCACCACACCTCCTGCAAAAACGATGGCTGATACCACTGCACAGTACGGAGAATATCTCGCGCATTTTGTAAGCGGTTGCCACAGTTGTCACACAGAAAGAGATCCGAATACCGGTGCCTACATTGGCCAGGAATTCGCCGGAGGTCCTTTAGAACCTGTCAAAGGCGATCCTTCACGCATGCTCTTTTCAGCTAATCTTACTACGGACAAAACAGGTGTGTTGCACGACTGGAATTTTGAGAAATTTAAAGACCGGTTTTCTAAAGGCCCCTATATCAAGGAAACTATCATGCCATGGAATGCTTTCAAAAAACTGAATGATACAGAGCTGCTTGCATTATGGAAATATCTGCAAACAATTAAGCCAGTCAATAATAATATAGGCGCATATGTGCATGTAGTTAAAAAGTAATCTTCCATTTAGATTCCGGAATAATGTAACCTTAAATAATCTTTTGCACCTGAAGAATGGAAGTAAAACCGAAAATCCCATACCCCGGGGTTTTCGAAACGATGCGAAGCGAGATTGAGAAACACAGGGGAGACAATTTTTCTCATAAATATTGTAATGGCAATCGTTAGGGCAACATGAAGAAAAATTGGAAGGGGCAACAAGAGAAAACCTGGAAGTATCGTAACCGCAGAAGATCATCTAAAAGAAACTGATTTTATTCAACCTTTTCAGGGTTGCAAAATTCTCGCTCACACTTTATCCGCAGGCTGCCACCCGCGGCTATTAATATTTGATCCCTTCAGGATCAGGAAATTGACGTTCGAGTTCCTCTAACCTCGACCATTCCATGTCTCGCAAAGGCGCAAAGACGCAAAGTTTGCCTGACGTTCGAGTATCTCTGACCTCGACCATTCCATGTCTCGCAAAGGCGCAAAGACGCAAAGTTTGGCCTGACGTTCGAGTGTCTCTGACCTTGAGCATTCAATGTGTTGCAAAGGCTCAAAGACGCAAAGTTTACTCACGTCTCACGTCTGACGTCTCACGACCTCCAGCAGAACCTCCACCTAAAGGAGTTCACTCACTATTGACTATTCTGGAGCTACATTTTGTAGAAATTATGTAACAGCAGACGCATCGATACTTGATAAATTTAAGCACCTGATGGCTTTAGATTATATCAGGACAATCATTTCACCTAAGAAGTCAGCATCGATGATTGCAAAATCTACCCTTTCCTGTTTTCTCCTCTTGTTTATTTCATTCTCTCTCAATGCCCAATGGGTTAAAACCAATGGCCCTGAAGGTATTTCAGTTACGTCTTTTTTTGATACCGGCCCTGTATTGCTTTGCGGTACGAATGCGCAAGGAGTTTATAAAAGTGCCGATCATGGTAATACATGGTCTGTGTCAAACCAGGGTCTTCAAAATAAATGGATCCAATGCTTTGCTAAGGATTCCCTGTATGTCTATGCAGGTTCATTTGGTGAAGGAGTATTTCGCTCCTCAAATAATGGTACGACCTGGCAACCCGTCAACACAGGAATGCAGTTTGAAGCTGTATATTCTTTACTTCAGGCTGGTGGTTATTTATTTGCAGGCACTGTTCGCAACGGGATTTTTCGTTCTGCTAATCATGGCCTCACATGGATACATATCACCGAGAATATAATGAGCGAAGCATTCATCAAAGCCATGGTTTATGATTCACCCCGACTGATGGTGGAAGCGGACAATTATATTTTTTATTCCAATGATTTAGGTGAGACATGGGATGTCGATCAGGGGCCGACACAGTTTTACCAGATCTATGATTTTTTCCAGAAAGGCGATACGCTCTTTGCATCTGGATTTCACATCATATTCCGTTCCACTGATGGAGGTGTCAATTGGAGTCTTCCATATTTTCTTCCGTATGGTCACTCGGTAGTAGGATTTTGTCAGGTTGGCAATACAGTATATGCAGCGACAGGCGCAGGAATGTTTTCCACCACGGATTGGGGTTTGTCCTGGGTACAGATTCCGGCAACCGGTTTGCGAACCGGGGGATCCGATTTTATAATGAGCGGAAATAATTTTGTCCTGGGCCGTGAAGAGATCGGCATTGCAGTTTCTGCAGATCTTGGTAATTCATGGACACAGATTCCTCTTTCGCAATTTGCTCCCGCCAGCAACATTGATGATTCCATGATCTTTGCGCACGATACAGTGTACACAGGAACTCATGGCAATGGCGTTTTTGCCACCGCTGACCAGGGTAATACATGGACTAAAATAGGAACCACCAATCAGTTTGATTCCCTTTCAAACGAATCTATTTTTTCCATGCTCAGCATTGAGCCACATATTTTACTCGCCGGTGGATGCGGAACAGGTCTTTTCCGTTCTGCGAATAATGGTGCAACATGGAATTTCATTAACGATGGACTTCCTCCGGAAGCAGGTACAGATTTTACATGCATAAATTCCCTGGTACAGGCCGGTCCCAATATTCTTGCTGCACTGACAATTGGAGTTTATTATTCTACGGATAGCGGACTTACGTGGCATCCGACAAGTTTAACGGGGCCTAATGTATTAAGTGCAGGTGGATTTGCAGTACATGGTAATATCGTTTGCACAACTGTCAATGCATTTCCGAATCAACCGGGTTTTCCTTCTCAGACAGGTATCTACCGGAGCACCGATTATGGGATCACATGGAACCTTGTGGCAGAGATCCTTGATGTTGGATTCCTTACTGCGGGTGGCGGACAGAATATGTATGGAGGTTTTCTTTTTTCATCTTATGTATCTCATGATGATGGATTTACCTGGCTCAGCACAGGCCTGTCCGCAACTTTCACTGTATTAGCCTGGAATAATTATGCATTTGTTGGAAATAATCTGGGCGTATTTTTTTCAAACGATTCCGGAACTACATGGGCACAAGTAAATCAGGGAATGGATCCTTATCCGAATAATGCTGTGCAGGGACTTACCACGGATAGCGTATATCTTTATGCAGGAATGTATCGGGATGCAGTCTGGCGAAGGCCCCTTTCTGATTTCGGAATTGCACCGCCGCCTTGTTCGCATATAGTAAGCAATACGGCGAATAGTGGTACCGGTTCATTACGTGATGCCATAGCCTGTGCAGAGAGCGGAGTTACCATCACTTTCTCACCTACACTGGCAGATCAGATCATCAAGCTGACAACCGGTGAAATCGAGATCAAAAAAGATGTGACTATATCCGGTTTAGGCATGGAGCATTTAATATTATCAGGCAATAACGCATCACGTGTATTTCATTTATTTCCCGGAAAGAACCTGACGTTGAAAAATCTCGCACTGGAAGATGGTAATGCGGTAAGTAATGGAGGAGCACTCTTTGCAGAAGGCCATTTAATCCTTGAAAATGTACAGTTTCAGAATAATATGATGAATGGCTTGCCAAGGGCGTTTTCATCAATTCCACCGGCGCAGGTTGAAGTAATGGGAACTGTGAATGTGAAAAATTAGAATAGTATAGAACTTTAAAGATTTCTGAATTTTGACGTCATTAAGGTCCAAAAATCAACTCACATTTGGAAGCAGCAATTATCTGCATCGTGGGATTCTAAAGTTGTTTGAATTTTGACGCAGTCAAAATCAAACAACGGCACACTGTTCGGCGTAGATTGCATCTACGTCGTTGTGTCTGCAAATTTCTGATTTGCGTAAGATGAATTTTAATTTTTGCAAAGAAAAACTAATTTTCAATAATCGCAGTTGGTGCCATCCCTATCCTTGCCCTGCGCTTATTTACCTCTTCAATATCATCAATTTTATAAAGACTATGTACGCCATGTGAGTCAATTTGGAATTGAGTACCATAATACTGTGGTTCTTTTTTAATTACGCTCAATTTATCAGCCATTTTAGCATAAATATCCCATTCAGCTTCACCTTGCATGCAGAGATCTTTAAGAACATTTAATGTTTTTACATAAGTCATGCTATCACCCTTATGCAGGATTGCATACCAAAGGCCGCGAGCAGGTCTGCGTCCAACCTTTGAAATTTCGGGATACGCATTTTGATCAAGGTAATTTTGAACCGTGGCAAAATTGGAATCAACTTTTTGCAAAAAAATCGCTTCGGTTATCACTACTGCTGGTGATTCCAATGTGTCAATCTCTTCAATAAATCCTCCAAAACTACCATATTTGGAAATACGATAAACCTGGTCTTCAACAAACATGGAGTCTAGAAAATAAGCATTCTTGGCTTCCGGATAAATTGAATATCCTTTTCTTATGGAATTTATTATTTTATTCCAGTATTTAGTTTGCTTAAGTTTATTCAATCGGGGATCTACTACAATTTCTACTCGTTGCGCGAAAGGCACCATTCGTAACCATCGGTCAATATAATAATACGCTTTTCCAAGACTGTCTTCTTTCACATAATTGAGTCCTTTCCGATAAATTACCTTGGAAATATTCATATCCGAAGTCCGTATTGTTGTTCTCCTGTTTTGAAGTCGCCCTGCAGATGATGTATTGTCAGAAACAGGAGAGGCACTGCCGAATCCGAATGTAATCAGGCTCATTTCCGGTAGATTATATTTCTGGAGTAAATAGGATTTCACACTTTCAGCTCTTGCTTCAGACAGTTTTATATTTTCTGCTGTTTCGCTGTCAGTATGTCCAGTGATGATAAATATTTTATGTTGCCGCAAAATATTAGCCTGATAAAAACTGTCTAACTCCATTTTGTCTTTATCATCCAGCGTAGATATATTCGATTCATAGTTTACATCCAGTGAAGTAATGGATTCAAGGATTCGCGTTTTTTCTTCCTTTTCATAATATTCACAATATGGAGTAGGGTGGGTATCAGTTGCCAACGAATCTTCATTGACTTTCTTAAAGACAACATTGTCAACAAAATAATAAACATCATTTGCAGGATCACCCCGAAACAAAGACGGAAATTCATCGTCCCTGAATACACCTATAGTCAGATATTCTAATGAACATAGCGCTCGTATGTACCACTTGATCTGAGTCCATTGCCCGGGTATGATTTTAGAGTTGAAATAATATTTCGTTGGAATGCGGTTGGGTGATTTCCAAAAGAGTTCTTTCCGGGAGAGATACATGCCTACATGTGTGTAGAATTGAGTATCCACTGCAGGATTTATCCCGGAGTACACCCACATAGACACTTCATACACATCACCTAATTCAAGTGGTGATGTCAGCCTGGTTTTAATGTATGATGCATAGCCGGTATCACCCGAGGGACAATTTTCTCCATAGTCCAATTTGACCATGGCATCCCCGTCAAACAATGTAAGGGTATCAAAATAAATATAGCCCCTGTCTTTTAAGCTCTTTATGCCAAATTTTTTAACAAAGTCCCTGTGGCAATAAGCCCAATAGGTATCCATACCACTAGGTTTCCAGCCAGTCAGGAAGTGTATGTTAGGCTCAGGAACATTGCCCAGTTTGTCAAAAGATAAATGTTGTTCAAAATTGCCATTGGGTACAAGGTTCTGGGAGAATGTAGAACTCCCATTCAATGAGATGAAAATCCATAGACATAATTTGATAGAAAAGATTTTCATCTGTTTGTAGAATAGCAATTCAATTTACGAATATAAATGGCTTAGAAGTCCTTTGCATTAAGGTTTGAGTTTGACTCTTTCAAAGAAGATTATCTAAATGAAATAGATTCTTATTCAATCCCTTCAGGATTGTTTGCTGCCTCAAAAGATGGTTTAAGTCTCCGACTTAAATCCAATATGATTTACGTCTCCTGACGTGAATCATTAATATTTGATCCTACAGGACCATAAAACAATTAGTCGGTTTAAGAAAGCCCCTGGTTGCTGAACTGTAGCACAAGGTTGAAGAATGGCAGGTCGAAGCATAGAGGATATAGGGGCAAAACGGTAATTTTCCAATTCAAATTGATTTGATTTTAAAAATACACCCATGGAAAATAACAGAACAGACGAAATAAGGTCAGCACAGGATGAACACATCAACCGTCTCCGTCGGATAGTAGAGGAATCTATCAACGAAGAAAAATCCATCGTTGAAAATCTTTCTAACCCTCCAAGCGAAACCATCACAAGAGGACAGGATATCGCCGATAAAGTAGCATCCTTTGGAGGTAGCTGGAAGTTTATTATCATTTTTGGCTTAATCGTTATAACCTGGATACTCTTTAATGTGCTGGCCGTTGGCGTATTGAGATTTGATCCATTCCCTTTTATCCTGATGAATCTTGTCCTTTCCTGCATTGCAGCATTACAGGCCCCGGTCATCATGATGAGCCAAAACCGGAAAGAAGAAAAAGACCGGAAGCGCGCCGAAAATGACTACCTCGTCAACCTGAAAGCGGAAATGGAAATCAGAAGCCTACACCAGAAAATAGATCTTTTGCTCGAAGAACAAATCAAAACCCTTTTTGACAGCCAGAATCAACAGCTGGAGATGATAAAGCAGCTTCATTCAATGGTTGATAATCTCAGTAAGGCAATTGGCAATAGGCAATGAGCAATGCTTCGAGCAGCTAAACTCATCCTCTTGCTAAAGCTCAGCAACCAAAGCAGGGAGCAGGGGGCATGGACCAAGGGAAAACAAAAGGCAATAAGCAATAAATCAAATTTGTTCCGGACGTAGAGACGGCGATTTTGTTGCTGAGCTGTAGCCCATGGATGAGGGTAGCAAGTCGAAGCATTGCGTCACCATCTGATAGCGGGAGCAAAAGGATGTGTTAAGCAAGTCGAAGCATAAGGGCAAACGAGGATTTAACCTTACATTTCCATTCTAATTTTTGATCAGATGCAAGCACATAAAATAGTCTTCCTCATTGATGACGATTCGGATGATCAGGAAATATTCAGCATGGCGCTGGAAAAAGCCAATGATCAGACTGAATGCAGGTTTGCCAATGACGGCATCCATGCACTGGCCCAGATCAATGCCGATGAGCATTTTTGCCCGGATTATATTTTCATCGATATGAATATGCCCCGCATGAACGGTCAACAATGTCTGGTGGAGATTAAAAAAATTGAAAGACTGAAGAATACGCCGGTATATATGTACTCTACCTCAGCCGATCCCGAAAGGATCGAGGAAAATAAACGGCTTGGCGCAGCAGATTTTATCATAAAACCCTCCAGCATCCAGGATCTCATCAATATCCTGGCGAAAATCGTCCAGAAGCCCGTCATGGCCATGATGGTCTTTTTGTTTTTCTTCGGGGCATTTCAACCATCTCTAAATGCTCAAGAGCCCATTCCTGATATCCCGATGATGAAAAAGCTCCCTATAGAAGAGCTCATGGATGTCGTGGTGACCTCTGTCTCCAGGAGACCCGAAAATCTTTCAGAAGTCGCCTCCGCCATCCAGGTTATCTCCGGATACGATATTACCAGGTCCACCGCCACAAGTCTGCCGGAAGCATTAAGGTTGGCACCCAATCTTCAGGTTGCCCAGAGTGGGTCTCATGACTGGGGCATTTCAGCAAGAGGTTTCAATGGTGCTCCTACCACCAGCAGCTCCCTCGCTGATAAATTATTGGTCATGATTGATGGCCGGACCGTGTATACTCCTTTATTCGCCGGAGTTTTCTGGGATGTCCAAAATGTATTGTTAGAAGACATCGACCGGATCGAAGTGGTGAGCGGTCCCGGTGGAACCTTGTGGGGTTCAAATGCAGTCAACGGCGTAGTCAATGTCATCACGAAAAGTGCAAAAGAAACACAAGGCCTGCATGTCTCAGCATCATATGGATCTCTATTGCGTGATATGGAAGAGCTGCAATATGGCGGACAGATCGACTCCGCTTTATATTTCCGGGCATATGGTCAACATAAGCATTACAACAGCACAGAACTAGCAGATGGCAGCGATGCCCGGAATGCATGGGACCTCACACAAGCAGGATTCAGAATGGATTATAGTCCATCTATCAACAATTCATTTACCCTTCAGGGTGACGTCTATGCCGGCGATGAAGATGATACACTAAGCACGCTTGTCAATGGCCAGAATTTCATCGGAAGGTGGACTCATAGTTTTTCTGAAAAAACAAATCTTGTCATCCAATCCTATTTCGACAGGACCTGGAGGGAAATTGGCAATTCATCGTTCACAGACCAGATGAATACATGGGATCTTGATGTCCAGCAACATTTTATGATCGGCAGCAGTCACCAGATGCTTCTCGGTTTAGGATATCGGTTGCAGGATGATCAGACCATAAGCTTTGATAACCGGTTTACGCCGGCTAACCGGACACTGGATTTGCTGAGTGCATTTTTTCAGGACCAGATTGCGATTATTCCTTCACGACTTCAGCTGACAATAGGTTCTAAATTTCTCGACAACGATTATACAGGTTTCGAAATACAGCCCAGCATCCGTTTCGCATGGACACCTGATGATGTGCATACAGTTTGGACAGCTGTTTCAAGAGCAGTCAGGACTCCCAGCAGATTTGATGTGGATCTGACAGCTTTTGATATCCACCAGATTGACAATTTCCAGTCTGAAGAAGTCGTCGCGTATGAGATGGGTTACAGGATGAGGCCTTCGAAAAAGATCAGCTTCTCACTGGCTACATTCTACAATGTGTATGACAAGCTCCGCAGCTTTAATATGACAGACGATCCGGAATCGCCTATTGTTTTTGGAAATGATCTAGCTGCAAAGGCATGGGGATTTGAAGTTTCTGGCACAGCACTGATTTCCAATTGGTGGCAGTTGCGTGGCGGTTGTACTTTTCTCAATAAGGAATTTACCTATAAATCTCCTGATGTATTTCCACAAACTGAATTGATTGAAAGTATCGATCCCAAATCGCAGTGCATTCTTCATTCCATTATGGATGTTTCCAAAAATTTCCAGGTGGATCTGCTCGCGAGATATATTACGGACCTTCCGGGTTTAGCACCTACGATACCTGTTGTGCCTGCATTTTTCTCAATGAATGCAAGAGTCGGCTGGGATTTCAAATCGCTCAACTTCTCTGTTGCAGGACAGAATATTTTTACAGCATCTCATGCTGAATTTGGTTCAGGTCGTATACCACGCAGTGTTTATGCAAAAATCTCGCTGAACCTGTGATCATATCTCATCACAGCATATTAAAAACATGGAGTCATGGTTTTGTAAAAAAAGCCGGCATGCTTGTGCTATTCGTGACTTGGATTCATTGTTTGACAGCGCAAACCGTTTCGTCTGATGAATACAAGGTCAAAGCTGTTTTCCTTTATAATTTTACCCGCTTCGTGGATTGGCCTCAGGCTTCCTTTGAAGCATCTTATGATCCTTTTATTATTGGGATTATAGGGAAAGATCCCTTTGGAGGTTCCATCCAGGAAGCCGTAGCGGGTGAACGCATAGGAGCACATTCGATCAAAGTGGTTCATTTTGACGATGCTATTGAGATCGAAAAATGCCATATCCTGTATGTAGGCACATCCGACCAGGACGAGGTAAGAAATATCGTGTCGAAGGCCAGGGGAAAAGGTGTCCTGACGGTGAGTGATATTCCTAATTTTATCAGGTGGGGCGGCATGATCAGGTTTTATACGGAGAACAACCGGATCCGGCTTGAGATCAATAATACCATGGCCAAAGAAGCAGGCATTAAGATCAGTTCAAAATTATTACGTGTAGCCAATGTGCTGTAAACCGTCAGAGAAATTCCTTCCATGCGATTAAAAGACACACCCATTCAACGTAAGCTGATGAGTGTCATCCTGCTGACATGCGGTGTTGTATTATTCCTGGTATGCTCCGTATACATCATTATGGAATTTGTCTATTTCAGGGAAAACCTGAAGGACAACATGATTACATTAAGTGCGGTCATTGCTTCTAATAGTTCTGCAGCGCTTGCCTTCGATAGCCCGGACGATGCACAGGATGTGTTGAATGCACTTGACGCCGAAAAAAATATTCTTGCTGCATGTCTTTATGATAATGACGGAAAAATATTTGCAAAATATCCGGCTGGCATACCTGACTCCATTTTTCCACCTGCACAACGGGCTAAAAATTATGCATTTAACAATAGAGATCTTGTTGTCTTTCATCCTGTCATCCAAAAAGATGAATATCTCGGTTCTCTTTTTCTTAAATCGGATCTGAATGTCATGTATGAGCAATTGACTTTATATGCCATCATTGCCATATCGATGATCGCTTTATCGCTTTTACTTGCCTTCCTGATTTCAAAACGATTGCAAAAGGGAATATCAGGACCAATATTGGCACTTCAAAAGACGGCAAGAGTAATTTCAGAAGACCATGATTATGCCGTCAGGGCTACTAAATCCGGAAATGATGAGATAGGTGCGCTGACAGATGCATTTAACAAGATGCTCACCCAGATCGAACGACAGAACCTTGAAATCAAAACATTTAATCAAAACCTGGAACAAAAAGTAAACGAACGTACCATTGAACTAAAAAAACAAAATGAATTTGTAGAAACCATCATCAATTCTTCTGTAGACCTCATTGTGGTATTTGATAAGGAATTGCGCTATATGATGATCAATAAACGTGCAATTGAATTTAACAACCTGCATGTTGAAGGTATGATCGGGAAAAAGCTCATTGATCTATATCCGGCTTTGGTCAATTCAGGTATGTATGAAAAGCTAAAGGCCACATTGCAAGGCGAACCAGGATACGATGAAAAATATCTTTCACCGGTTTCACATAAATATTTTGAAAATTATTACATCCCGTTAAGAGACAGCGAGAATGAAATCTATGGCATATTGGTGATCAGCCATGATATCAATAAGATCCTGGAAACAAACCAGGAGCTTGAAAAAGTCAATGCGGAATTGCTCAAATCAAACCGTGATCTTGAACAATTCGCATATGTCGCAAGTCATGACCTCCAGGAGCCTTTGCGGAAGATCCAGACGTTTACGCAATTGCTTGGAGATAACCTGGAGAATGAGGCACAGGTGGAAAAATACAAGGACAAAATAAATCAGTCCTCTGCGCGGATGAAACAACTGATCCAGGACATGCTCAATTTTTCACGGATTTCAAATTCTGAGGATGCATTTGTGGATACAGACCTTAACCTGGTCCTGGAAAATCTTGTAACTGATTTCGAATTGGTGCTGCATGAAACGAACGGTAAAATCAATGCAGAGAAATTGCCTGTCATAAATGGTATTCCAATGCAGCTGACACAATTATTTGCCAACATCATAGGGAATTCATTAAAATACACCAAGCGGAATCCGGTTATTGAGATTACTTCAAAAAATCTATCCGTTGAAGAATTAAAAGAATATCCAGGGTTAAATCCGAAGCAGCTTTACTATAAAATCCAATTCCGGGACAACGGGATTGGATTCGAGCCTCAATACAGTGAACAGATTTTTGCCATTTTTCAGCGCCTTCATGGGAAGCAGGATTTCAGCGGCACCGGGATAGGATTAGCGCTTTGTAAGAAAATCGTGGAAAATCATCATGGAATTATTTTCGCTGAAGGTGTTCCGGATGAGGGTTCTACGTTTACTATCATCCTCCCGGCGTGAAAAAGGCAGGGGGCATGGAGCAAATGGAATCGTTCGACATGCTCCGTTTTATACTTGCCGCAAATTCCGCAGATTATCGCAAATTAAATTCTTTGGAATTTCACTACTGCTTATTGGTGGTTTGCCTAATTGTTAATTGGGATCTTTGTACACCTGATCTGTGCTGTGCCCCTACCCCCTGCTCCCCGGCCCCTTGCTTCCTTCTCTCCGCACTTTTACGTAGGTTTGCCACTGAATCATTGATCTAAACCCAGAAGAAAATGTGTTTTTCAACAACCGCAAGCGTTGGTGCAGGTGTAGCCCTAGGAATTTTGGGCGTAGTTTCGGTCAGGAAAGCTAAGGAGCCCTCCGAATACGTGCTGGCCGCGCTTCCCTTACTCTTTAGCGTTCAGCAGTTTACAGAAGGTGCCGTCTGGATGTCCCTCACATATGCCAGTTGGGAAAACTTCCGGAATGTAGCCACCATCGGGTTTTTGATCATTGCCCAGGCTTTATGGCCACTTTTCCTGCCGATAGCCATTTTGCGATATGAAAAAGATAAATTCCGGAAGAGGATTATCAGGGTCTTTTTAGGGTCCGGTATAGTGATCGCAGGCTACTTTTTGTATTGCATGTTCACTTTCCCGGTCACTACATTGCTTACCAACGGACATATATTTTACAAGCTGGATTATCCGGGACATCTGATTCCGATAGCCGCAGGATTTTATCTGGTGGCTACGATTGGTCCACCCCTTGCGTCGAAGAATTTTAAAATACAGGCTATGGGAATCCTGATCCTGGTTTCTTATATCATCACCCGGTTATATTTCCAACCTGCTCTTGTTTCGGTATGGTGTTTCTTCGGAACCGCTATAGGTATCCTTATCTATGCCGTCCTGAGTGAAAAACAAACATCGAAGCGCAAATATGCCATGGCGATGAACGAGGATAACATGAAACAGAATAGAGACTAAAAGAAAAAGAAAATAGTTATGTGTAGTTTCAAACTACGCATCACTATTTTCTTTTTACAGTAAATGCTGAGCGTCGGTTGACCGACGTTCTGGTGTCTTCAAAGCTGTGCTTTGCGGATTAATGGATTTCTTTATAGAGCAAAACCTGATTTGTTTTCAATATTTCATTTCCCATTAATATTGTTACATCTGCAGGCAAATCCATTTTCACCACCTCGCCAAAATTTATAATAACGGTAATTTTTTCCTTGCCATACATGCGGCTAAATATTATCCTGTCATGTATTAATTCCAACTTCTCATATTCACCATACTGCAAAGCCTTCTCTTTGTTTCTCAATTCTATCAGAGCACGGTAGGCATTCCAGATTGAGTTGACATCCCTCTTTTGATGTTCAACATTTACCACAGGATAATTTTCATTTATTTTAATCCATGGTTCATGCGTAGAAAAACCTGCAAAACGATCATCATTCCATTGCATCGGGCTACGTGATTTATCACGGTTGTGTTCATTTCCTTTTTTTAACGCCTCTTCCTCCGTATTGCCTGTCTCAAGTGCCAGCATATATTGCGTCCTTCCCTGGATATCAATGATCTCATCCGGATACAATGCATGAATATTCTCCATGCCGACTTCTTCTCCATAATAAATAAAAGGCACGCCTTTCGCCAACAGCATGACAGCAGCAAGCGCTATGATCCTATCTTTATCACCATCCGCCAGGCGATCACTCATCCTGGGCATATCATGACTGCCAAAAAATAATGTCGGGTAATCCGGCATGACCGAATCCATATTTTTTAATTCTTCGAAGATCCGCTCAGTTGAAAATTGTGTGATGCTTCCAAAATTAAAATTGAATACCACATCCATCAGATCCGGTGACTGGTATTGTACCAGCACATCAAGCTTATCGCTTCCGATTTCTCCTACGACAAATCGCTGATCAAATTCATGGACTGTTGATTTGATCAGCTTCATCGCATGCTTCACACCAGGCTGATCAATGTCATAGAGGTGAACCTGTTTTCCATCTTCAACCGGATTGTCATTCCATTGCAGATCCGTAGTCAGAAAATTGATCACATCAAGCCTGAAGCCATCCACACCCGATCTCAACCAGAAACGAATCACTTCACGGATCTCTTCTCTCACCTTGGGATTGGCCCAGTTGAGATCTGCCATCCGTGTATCGAACTTGTGATAATAATATTGATTCGTGTGTACATCTTTTTCCCATGCAGAACCACCAAAAAAAGATTCCCAATTGTTAGGTGCATCTCTCCATATATAGTAATCACGATAGGGATTGTCTTTCGATTGCCGTGATTCCTGAAACCAGGCATGATCTGTCGATGTATGATTGAAGACCATGTCGATGATGACCCTGATGCCCCGTTTATGCGCTTCCTCCAGAAATTGGTGAAAATCTTCCGAGCTGCCATATTGCGGATCGATCTCCGTATAGCTGGCCACATCATACCCATTATCCACTTTTGGGGAAAGCAGAAAAGGAGTTAGCCAGATCCCTTTGATTCCCAATGATTGCAGGTAATCCAGCTTGCCTGTCATGCCCTGGAAATCACTACATCCATCCCCGTCGCTGTCGCAAAAGCTGGGCATGTAGATCTGGTAAAAAACGATTTCTCTCCACCAAACCGCTCCGTTAAGGGCTCCGTTCATTTGGGTGAATGTACAACCTAACTTTTTTAGCCAGCCTGGACAAAATCCTGTAATCTGCTTAATGTATCTTGCAGCCCCGGACAAATAGCGATTGTCCGTAAACAGCGGTTTTTAAGGAGAATACTTTTATTAAAAGAAATTAGAAAAATGACTGTGCAGAAAAGAAATGTTGATTTGCTGAAGGATAAGACACAGAATAAATCCACTGCATTCAGCAGAGAGGAACGAGAGACACTGGGCCTGAGAGGCTTACTGCCATACGTTGTATCGAGCCAGGAGATTCAGCTCAAACGGATACTCGGCAATATGCGTCGAAAGGAATTTGATATCGAAAAGTATATCTTCCTTTCTGCACTCCAGGATCGCAACGAAAGATTATTCTTTCAGACCGTGATGGAGAATATCGAAGAAGTCATGCCCCTCATCTATACACCTACTGTTGGACAGGCATGCAAGGAATTCTCTCACATTTATCGCCATGCCCAGGGCTTGTATATCACTGCTGCGGATAAAGGTGAGTTCGAAAAATTAATAGACAACTGGCCTAAAAAAGATATCAAAGTAATCGTGGTGACTGATGGACAGCGTATACTCGGACTTGGCGATCTCGGTGCAAATGGCATGGGTATTCCTGTAGGAAAGCTTGCATTGTATTCTGCATGCGCAGGGATCCATCCTTATCAATGTCTTCCGGTGATGCTGGATGTCGGTACTGACAATAAAGAATTGCGTGATGATCCTTTTTATATCGGCTATCCGTTTGAAAGAGTGAAAGGCCCGGAATATTTTGAATTGGTGGATGAATTTGTGGTTGCCGCACAAAAGAAATTTCCCGGCGTGCTTATCCAGTTTGAAGATTTTTCAACACCCAATGCTTATACATTGTTGAACAAATACAAAAGCAAGGTGACATGTTTTAATGATGATATCCAGGGCACAGCGGCAGTTGCACTTGCCGGAATATTTGCATCCAGCCGGATTACAGGAGTTGCATACAAAGATTTAAAAGTTTTGTTTTTAGGTGCAGGCTCTGCTTCAACAGGCATAGCTGATTTGATGGTTTCCGCATTTATTGAAGAAGGACTTACAAAAGAAGAAGCGTATAACCGGCTTTGGCTGGTAGACAGCACCGGCCTGGTGATCAAAGGCAGGAAAGACATGGTGGATCATAAGGCTGCATATGCACAACAACATGAGCCTCTGGATTTCGTAGAAACTATTAAAGAATTCAGGCCAAATGTTTTGATAGGGGCAACAGGAGCACCGGGATCATTTACAAAAGAAATCGTGGAACTCATGTGTGAGATCAATGAACGCCCTGTCATATTTGCACTTTCTAATCCTACAAGCAGGGCAGAGTGTACAGCAGAACAAGCATACAACTGGAGTGATGGAAAAGTAGTATTCGCCAGCGGAAGCCCGTTTGATAAAGTAACGTATAAAGAAAAGGTTTTTAAATCCGGACAGGGAAATAATGCATACATATTTCCTGGCATTGGTTTGGGTGTTGTGACCTGCAAAGCAAAAGTTGTGCAGGATAGCTTATTCCTTGCTGCGGCCAAAACACTTGCGCATATTGTAAGTGAGGAAGATATCGAACGGGGTTCTGTTTATCCGCCTTTGAAAGATATCCGTAGTATTTCACTTAAGATTGCTGTCGCTGTTGCTGAGAAAATTTATAGTTCAGGGTTAGCGTTGGTTCCGAAGCCTGATGACCTGGAAAAACATATTGCGGATTATATGTATGATCCGAAGTACTAAATCAACATCCTGAACAGCTTCAGAATTTAATTTCCGGTGATTCAACATTTCACTTTGATCGATTGTTAGGATAAGGCAATCGGTCTGAGGTGATAATAGAACCTTTTAAATCATATTGATTAACCCAACTAAATAGAAGAAAATGAATAATTTATTCAGAGGATTGATATCAGGTTATGGAGCTTACAAATTAGGTGGTGGATGTCTCGGAACGGTTGTGGTCTTCCTGATTTTATGGTGGGCTCTCGGACATTGCTGATTCAGTTTGCCCCTAAATCCCCTAAAGGGGACCCTCTTCCTTATTTTCAATTCGTAGTCATTCATGAAAAATCATGATGATCATGACAATGCTTCGACCTTCACGCGCTCAACCTTCTGCTACAGCTTAGCAACCGTCTGCGTTCCTTTTTTCATATTATGATTCTGTGATCTATAACAGAAAGATGATTATAGTGTACCATACGTCGCGAGTCCGTCATCTGGCATCCTTTAATCCGGCATCCAACTCTGATTGCACATATTAGATTCTCAATCGTAAATTGTGCATTCAAATCTTAAATCTTACATCTAAAATCGAATACTTCGACTTGCTTAACTCAAACCATGGGCTACGGCTCAGTAACCATCTAAAAATTGGTATTGTAGGTGCCGGTGAATTTGCAGATTTTGCTGCAAAGGCATTTCAAAAAATTGATGGTGTCAGCATCACCGGTGTAACAGACATTAATCCGGCAGCCGCACAAAAGATGGCTGGAGAGCTGAATGCCAAAGCCTATCAGGATTATCCTTCATTATTAGAAGATAGAGACGTTGACCTTGTCTATATCGCGACTCCTCCTTCCCTGCATTTTAAACAATCAGAAATGGCATTGCATGCAGGCAGGCATGTGATATGCGAAAAGCCTGCTGCATTACGCACCGTTGACGCAGAGTCATTGGCAGATTATGCAAAAAAAAACAACCTGTTGTATGCAGTGAATCTGATGCAACGATACAATCCACTGTATGAGATCGTCAAGGTGATCATCGATGAAAAATGGCTTGGTGATTTTGTGCATGGTTTTTTTGAAAACTATGCCAGCGATGAAAAGCTAGTTCCTGAACATTGGTTTTGGGATGAAGAAAAAAGCGGCGGAATCTTTATTGAGCATGGAGTGCATTTCTTTGATATGTTCAGCGGCTGGCTGGGAAAGGGTGAACTAATCAGTTCATTTGAAATACAAAGACGAGGAGAGGATAAAAAAATATTGGACCGCGTGCAGGCAGATGTGCTTTACAAAGATGGCCCGGTCAATTTTTATCATGGTTTTAATCAACCTAAAATCCTTGACCGGCAGGAGCTGCGATTGCAATTTGACAAGGGAGATATCACGTTGTACGAATGGATCCCTGTAAAGATCCGTCTACATGGATTAATGAATAATGAGCATCTCGAAAATCTCGTATCTCTTTTTCCGGATTGTACAATAGATGAGCATACGCATTCTTTTCCTTCAAATAAAGTAAGAGGCAAGTTCAGGGATATTGCATTTGATTCACTCATCACGATGGAGTCAGGTGACATCCATGATAAAATGTTTCGCTACGAACAATTAGTGACCTCGATGTTGGAGGATCAATGGAACTGGATCAAGGATCCTTTGCACCGTCGTAAAATAGATGATACAAATGCAGTGGAATCCTTGCGTATGGCTGAAGAGGCTACGAACAGAGCTCTTGAATTTTAATATAATGTAGATTTCTAAGTTGCATTCTCATTGATCTTAAGTCTAAAAGGCAACCTTTTTTTAATAAGTGATAGCCAGTGATTTCTTCAATTGCATTTTTGCCACCTTCGGATCTACATGTACAGTGTCATGTTCGAAATCAAGTTTGATCCGCCATTTTTGCATGGTTGCTGCACCGATGATAGCCTCTTCACTTAATCCTGGAACTACCAGGAATTCATCAGAAAGAAGCACATCCTCCAGGTAGAAATCCAGAGAGACCCTTTCGCTTATTTCAATAAAGTGGCCCTCGGCAGCAGTTTAGATATTCCGTTTCCTGCCTAATTTGACCGGAATTTCCAGTCTTTCTAGGAAATCAGGATTGATACAGGAGAGGTGTTTGCCCCACTGTCAAACAAGGAGTATAGCCTGGCTTCTCCTTTGGAGCCTACGAATAAGATGGGGAGTTTTATAGCTGACATACTGGTAAGTTTTACCTTATGATGACCAGTCTGCTTGTAAAATATTCCTGACCTTGCGTAATCCTGATTGCATAAATTCCCGGGACAAAACCATTAATATCGATCGTAGTTATGTTTTTCCATGAATGAAGCACATGCCCATCAATACTATAAAGTTGAACCTTAAAATCAGCAAGTCCATATGCATCAATATATATCACTTCACTCGCAGGATTAGGATACAATCTTATCTTCAAATTATCGGGATCATAAATACCCACCGTATGATCTTCAATAGTGATGGTATCGATAACTGAACATCCGAAATCATCAACCATTTCTACAATATAAGTTCCTGGCCCGATACCGGACAAGTCTTCGAGATCACTTGTAAATCCTCCCGGTCCGCTCCATTGATATGTATAAGGAAATATTCCTCCGGCACCATGTATGGAAATCGAAGCAGATGTGCTATCTGTAAGATGTGTTATCTGATCCACGATTAATTCTAAAGAATCAGGTGAATGCAATTCAAAAGTAAAACTATCATCCGTACATCCTTTATCTTCATTTGTAATGGTCAGGCTGTAAGTTCCATCACACAATCCGGTGAGACTATTGGTAGTGTCCCCTGTATTCCATAAATAAGTGATGACACTGATTGTATCATCCACAAATGCAATTGCATAGCCATCACAACTCCCATGACAGGTAGGTTCTCCATGAATGAAAGTGTGGGAGCCAATGCACTGGACCTGGCTAATATTGGCAATATCGACATCTGTACATCCATTCGCATCCGTTACAGTCACAAAATAAATTCCGGGAGCGAGATTGATGATCAATGAATCCACACTACCATTGCTCCATAAGTAAGTATAAGGAGCTGTTCCTCCATTTGGAGTTGACCATGCGGTTCCGTCATTGGCATCCGCTAAAGTTTCATCTGTGTTATCTGCATTTGCGTTTACAGGAAATGGTTGGTCTACTGTAAAACTAGCTGATGCGGAACAACCTGTCGCATCCGTAGCAGTGACACTATAACTTCCGGCACAAGCCTCTGTCAACGATGATTGGGTACTTCCATCGTCCCATAAAAAGGTAACAGGAAGTACTGCATTATTCAGTGTAACGGTTATACTTCCATCACAACTTTCAAAGCAGGTAGCATTTGTCACACTTCCATCCAATATTGTACATCCAAACATACTGACAGCCACAGCTTGCGATGCTGAACATCCATTGGCATCCGATACAGTGACAGTATATATTCCCGGAACTAAACCTGTGATCAGAGAATCAGTGCTGCTGTTACTCCATAGATATGTATACGCTCCTACGCCACCGGATGGTGAAGCCCATGCACTTCCGTCATTGGCACCAGGTGCGGTTTCGGCAGAAGACAAAGCACCCGGAACTATCTGTGAAGGTTCTGTCAATACATATGTCTCAGACACGCTGCACCCGTTATCATCAACAACGGTGACACTGAAATCTCCGGCACATAAACCAGTTAGCCCCGAACTTACAGTGCCATTACTCCAAAAATATGAATATGGAGGTGTGCCATTACCAACGGCCTGAATTTGGATGACACCGTTACATATTCCAAAACATTCAGGATTAACTACAAATGCTCCGATGGATAGCGTAGGGCAGCCGAATGCATTTACAGCTACACTTTGTGATGCGGTACATCCTGCATCATCAGTGATGGTGACAGTATAAATACCGGGCGCAAGATCAACAATCATAAAAGCGGCTGAACCATTGCTCCATTCAAAACTATATGGCACTAATCCTCCTGTGGGCAAAGCCATCGCGGTACCATCATTTGCATTGACACCGGTCTCATCTGTTGCACTGGCATCTACGATTATTTCGTATGTATTCAGGATGGATACGCTTCCGGTTGCAGTAGTTGAATTTGCATCAGTTACGGTTACTGTGTAAGTACCTGCATCCAGGTTTGTAATGATGGATTCTGTGCTACCTGTATTCCAATGATAAGAATAAGGTAGCAAGCCACCGGTTACGCTAGCTTCTGCTGAGCCATTTGGATCACAAAAAGATGTTCCGTCTTCACCTGTGACAGTGACCACTAAAGGTTCGTCAAGCGACAGCCTGTATACGGTTCCATTCGCCGGGGTACCATTTATTGGATTTAGGTCGGTTGATAAATTGGGATTACTGGCTGAGCCGGCAAGAAAATGCGGTTCGATAATGAGATCTTCATCTTCATTGTACGCAGCAAGACCAGCGTATGCCCCGGGCAGGTCATCATAGAATAAAGCAGGATCATTAATAAAATTTGGCCCGTAATGAAACTCTACCCGGTTATTATTTTCATATAGCCAGATTTGAAAATTGATGAACATTTCCAGATCATCATCATTGTATGAACCTGCGTTTTTGAACTCGACCTTCAAAATGTGGTTGCCGGCCGCACCTTCTACTTTATAGCTGATAGGTGAAAGAGATTCAATGTCATCATTATAACCCCTGTCCACCAGGTCTGTTTCAAAAGGGAATACAATAACCATAACATCCGGATCTTCTGTGGGTGAAGAAAACGACGCACCACCTCCACCGGCTCCTCCCATTTGCAAATATGTAATTTCTGTGTCAAGGATGTAGAAGGGAAAAGAAACGGGCACGGTATAATCCGGATCGTCCCAGATCTCACCGTTATTCACAGAGATAGCTCCTGTCAGATTAGTATAGGGTTCATTTAATGTAGTCAGTGTATAAATGAAAGCGGATCTGGCAGATCTTTGTTGACTATTGAAAATATTTTTATTCCCTTTCGATAAGACTTGTCCGTAAACAATCGAAAGAGAAACACACGAAAATAAAGTCAGTAGGAATTGCTTTTTCATAAAGGTTGTTTTATATTCAAATAAATAATATGCAAGAAAGGGAGTCAAAAATACATCGTACACAAAAGCACCTGAAAACCATGCATTCTGTGAAGTAATTTACAAGTTAATACATAAAGCTATAATACTTATTGTTAATATGAATACGGGTAGAAATCTGCATTTAAGTGTTGTATGGACAAAAGGCGCCTCTTTGAGTTAATCATTATTCTCTTTAAGGGGTATAATGTTCCTAATGAGGCACTTATAACCTGTAAGTACCAGCTTTGTATAAGAAAAGTGATGATATTTATAAAAGGCTAAAGGGCCTGAATTATAATAAAGAGTTTTAGAGACTTTGGATGTGCTCGGTCTGGTGGTGCTCTTTCAGGTGCCACCAGATTCTTTTTGTTTTTGCAATATTCCGCCGTAAAAAAACTAGGCGGCTTTCATCATTTTTTCCCTGTACCGCTTCAATGATGAATTGACTATATAAACCCCGGTGAGGGTGACAATAGCACCTATGATCAACAGCAGGGTTATTTTTTCTTTGATAAACAAGCTTCCTGTAAGAACTGCAACAATCGGGTTAATGTACGCGTACGTAGATACCAGCCCTGTGGGAAGTCGTTGCAGCGCATAGAGATATGCAACGAATGCAATGATCGAACTCACGATCACAAGAAATGCAATCGCTATCCACGTATACATTTTCACTTCTGTGAGCGGAATGACATTTCCTGTAGCCGTAGCAATGATATTGAGCGTGATGCCGGATATCAGCATTTGCCAACCAATGCTATGGTACGGATTAAAATCTGATGCATATCCTTTTGTATATATGGTGCCGAAAGCCCAGGCCAGTGCTGCCATCAGGCCAAGAAAAACACCAAACTGGAAATTGGGATCAAAGAGCTCTTTCAGGTGATCATAAAATATGATACACACGCCACCGAAACCCATGATGATACCCAACCATGCAAGCGCAGGAATTTTATTTCCGCCTTTTAACGTAAGGATCAATACAAGCCATAGTGGAAAAATAGCACCTAATATCGCGCTGACTCCTGCAGTAGTCAGCTTTACACCCCATGTGGCAAGACCATTGCTGATCATAAAATTCAGTGCTGACAGAAGTAGTATCGGATACCATTCTTTTCCTTTAGGCATCGGAGCCCGACGGATTACAAAATATAATACATAGCACAATCCGGCGATGATCTGCCTGACACCCACCATCTGGAACGGAGGCATATCACGTACCGCTTCTTTTGTGCCCACCCAGGATACACCCCAGACAAAACACACTACCAGAAGTGCGAGATATGCTTTTTTGTTAGATGATGCCATGAGTTTTTTAGTAGCCTTTTACCCTTTTGATAAATTTCTTCAATAGCTCTCCAAAGCTTCCTTCCTGCGGAGTTCGTTCTGTAAGGACTTCAAGGCTTCCGTTTTTTTCTTTTACATAAAAGCTAAAGATCATGTCCCGATAGTCAATGATGGTATCGCGCATCCCTCCATATCTCAGGTCGGACAACACGATCATCGTGTCTGCAGGAAATGCTGTGAGATACCCATCCGAAAACCAATTGATGACTCTGAATTCTTTATAAGGGGAAAGCACCTGCTTGATAGAATCACTTTTTGGAAATTCATTGAGATAGTGAACATTCGGATCTGTATCAAAATTGGAATACAGTCCGACATAATATTTGTCTTTGTCTTCAGCTACAAAATTCCAGAGAAAATTATTGAGAATGGTAGGTGTCGCCCTGCAACGGGTTGCTTCAATACCCCGATGCTGCAATGCTTTTTCAAAAACATTGTCCATATGAAATTTATTGACGAATGTAAAAAGCAGGTATGCACAACTAATACCTAAGCCCAGGTAATTCACAACTGCTCTTTGTTTTGATCCCCTTCGCAGAAAAGGAAATATAATAGCACAGATGAGAAAGGGTATCGTATAGAATGGATCTGCTACAGCAATATTATTGAAGGCCATGCGATAATCAGAAAATGGCAGAAATAATTGCGTGCCATACGTCGTACACGAATCAAGAAGAATATGGGTAAGGAAGGTAACCATGAACAAAATATACCAGTCTTTATACCTGGTATTTATGTCTTCAAGGTCTTTCCGGTAATAATGTTGATATAGTCGCCAGCTCAGGTAGATGCCAAGACCTGCTGTGATGATCAGCAACCACCACCTCGGATGATGTCCGTCGCTGAATAAGTAATTAGATCCCACGATCAGGGTAGTCATCAATAAAACATTGAGTATGGATATGATGACCTTATAGACCGTACTCTTGTGCCGCCCCGTATGGTAGAGCTTAAAAACAAGCCCGCCGAATAGCAAGGGCGCGAGAAATGCAAACATGAACGAATGCGTGAACCCCCTGTGAAATGCAAGCGCACCAGTAGGGCTTAAGAATAAATTCCCAATGACATCCAGGTCAGGAATGGTTTCTCCTATGGCGCCCCAGATGAGCGCTCTGTTGCCGATTTTTTTGCCCAGGACGATTTCTCCCAAGGCTGCTCCGAGTACCAGGTGTGTTAATGAATCCATGCTTTGCAAATGTAATCTTAGTTAACATGCCTTTCAACCTGCAATGAGGAGTGAAATGAATAAATTGCACCCTGATTTAAGACAATGCTAAAACCTGTCCCGGTTGTGTTGCACCCGAGCAATGAATTCGTAAAGCTTTCTCCGTGGAAAATACTCGTCTTCCTTGGGATCTTGTTTCCTTGTAGCATATATAGCCAGGATCCCGGCTGGGCTGCTTTTTCATTGGGTTCACCACCATTGCGTCTTAGTTTACCCGGAGTCCCAATAGCTATGGAGACACAAATACAACCCTCCTTGCTTGAAGTCATGCGGGCCTATTATGCCTACGAATATGAAGATTCCATCAATGGAATTTCAGTCATGCTTCTTCAGACTACGTATGCACAACACATCCATCCTGATTTTACGATTATCTCGGACCAGACGATACGTGATCTTACTTCACGCGGAGCAGTGAACATAAAGTACCAGACTTCTTCTATCGAAACGGAAGGAAAAAAAGGATTCCGGCAAGAGGGAACATTGATATTCAAGGGTAATGCTATGGATTTTACTACCAACATTGTGAATGAAGGATCTAATGTCTGGAAAGTCATCATCCTGGAAAGGACAGATAATGCCGATACAAAACGGACAACCCATTCCATCCTCGATTCAATCACCTTCAAAGAAAATTAATAATGTTATTCAGAACTGTTTTTATACTCTCTGCCATCCTGGTGATGTCAGATGCATCAGCACAATGCGATATCCAATCAGGCCCTATGACCGGAGCGTCTGATTTGCTTGAAGCGACCGTGTGGGTTCAGACAAAATGCGAACAAAAAGTCCGGATGAAATACTGGGAAACCGATGATCCTAAAAAATCATGGTTATCCGAAGAGGTGGTTACTTCAAGCGATCACGGCTATTGCGCTCACCTCGTGGCGGATCATGTAAGACCAGGAACATCATATCAGTATGCCATACTCCTGGATGGTAATCCTGCAAGGCTCCCTTATCCTGCAACTTTCAGGACGCAATCCTTATGGCAATGGAGAACCGATCCACAGGATTTCACATTTGTAGCAGGCAGCTGCACTTATGTCAATGAAAAAATTTATGACAGGCCGGGTAAAGGTTATGGAGATGGCTATGAAATATTTACTCATATCAATGCAGAAAATCCTGACCTCATGATCTGGCTAGGAGACAATACATATTTGCGCGAATCGGATTGGAATACCAGGACAGGTATTTATCATCGCTATACGCATACCAGGTCATTGCCTGAAATGCAACCCTTGCTGGCTTCTACACACCATTATGCCATATGGGATGACCATGATTATGGACCAAATGATTCAGAGCGTTCTTTCTGGAATAAGGATATTACGTTGGATGCTTTCAAAGATTTCTGGGCGAATCCGAATTATGGAGTTGGAAATACAGAGGGGATCACGGGAACATTTATGTGGGAGGATTGCCAGTTCTTTCTGATGGATGACAGGTGGTATCGCGATTACAGGCTGGAGAAAGATTATTTCGGAGAAAAGCAAATGACCTGGCTGTTGGATGCTCTCCGTTTTAGTCAGGCCAGCTATAAATTTATCTGCACCGGTGGACAAGTGATCAGTGATGTAGCAGACCATGAAAATTATGCAATGTTCGCCAGCGAGCGAAAATCATTTTTTGACAGTCTTGATAAATACAATATTACAGGGGTTGTGTTTCTGACCGGTGATCATCATCATGCTGAAGTTTCAAAGATGACAACTGCAGATGGGGATGTGTTTTATGATATCACTGCGTCTCCTCTTACCTCCACACCTTCCACGCATCGCGGTGAACCAAATCATTTTCATGTTCCGGGTTCTGATTTTTCTGTTCGCAATTATGCAGTGCTTGATATCAGCGGCCCTTTGTCAGATCGCAAATGCAAGCTTACGTTTAAGGATCAGAATGGGGGAGTGTTGTATGAAGGGTTAATTGATAATGCGAAAAAGCAATAGGCAATAAGCAATTGACAAAAAACAAGAGACAATAAGTAGAAAATACATTTCAAAAATATTGACATTGACAATTTTTCGAAACATAAATTGTTAGGCGTAAACTGTGCCTACGTCTGTGCGTTTACAAAACTCCGTTTTGCGATTTGTTGTAATCAAAGTTACTAATACGCAAATCAGAAATTTGCCAACACTCCGACATAGGCTCAGGTTACGCCAAACAATAGTAAAAAAAAATGGCGACCATCGGTCGCCATTTTTTTTTAAATCGAAAATCGATTATTCATTCAATTTTATAAACCTCATTATCCACTGCGCAGAACCTGAAACAATCTTAACTGTATAAATACCTTCTGCAAAAGATTCAGTCGGGAATCGAAGGATCTGGCCGGCATCGCCTGACGTGACCTGGTTGATAAGCTCACGTCCGTCCATGTCGTATACGATCACATGGAGATCAGGATGATTTTGTCGAAGCTTAAGCAGTATCTCACTAGACACCGGATTCGGGAATAAGATCGGAGGTGCTCCCGGAGGGAAGATCACCACTGTCTTCAGGATCTTTTCTTTACATTCTTCTCCTGTCGCAGTAGTCCGGTAAACAATCATGCACACATCATACTCTTCTGGTCCGGGGAAAGTATGGATTACACTTTCATTTCCATGAGTTATTGCAGAAGATCCATTGTAGTAGAAGATCCATTGAATGCGATCACAATGCTCATCAAAATTACCTATTGGAGTTAGCGTAACGGTATTGCCCACGATAACACAATTGACACCTAATGCAACCTGTGCAAAAAAATCAGGATTGCATTCACAAGGCTCCTCAGCATCTTCACAATCAGGAATGAGTATACACACCCGGAATGAACAACAATTGGTGTGGTTCGAATCATCATCAAGAGTATGCAATGTGACTGTGAAACAAATTACATCGCCTTCCTCTACTCCTCCCCCGAGATTGATCAGGATTGGACCGTAAGACGCACCAGGGGCAAGAGCACCAAGATTGATGGTCTGATTAAAACCAGAAAATGATGCATCGTCAAAAATGATATTCGCAGTACCAACTGTAAATCCTGTATTGTTTGTGAGCGAACCCTGGATAATCACATTATTGCTTTCGTCACAGAAAACAATATTGTCGAAGTAGCCGCAATCACTGCAAACCAATTCGATCGTATCCCTGCAAATCACCAGGTCACCATTCATCCATTTGATCTCTACCTGTGTGATTGGATAGGTAGCATTATAGACACATAACGTTGGTAACGTAACAGGACCAATTGGAATGAAAGGATCCGTTGGATCTTCTTTATTGATGTAATTGAGAGAAGCCATGGTTTCCGTTAGGTTCTCTGTCCACCACACGCTTCCAAATTCATTGTCCAGTGTCATCGTGCTACCCGTGGTCAATACGCAAATATTAATACCATCGAATAATGCATCATCCAGATAATTGTAGACGGTGATGTCAAAACAACATGAATCCGTTTCACTTTCGACAGGAACCACATTAGCCACATACACACTGTCACACGAGCTGCATCCCGGGATCTTTATGCAATACAATGTATCGAGCGTGCAACACAATGCAGCGGAATCAATTTCAGGACTGACTTCGTGACCTGTCAGGTTGAAGCAGAAATCTTCATTTGCATTAGCACCCTGGATGGTGAATGTGTATGTACCGCATTGACCCGGAAGCAAAGGCGTCGACAGGTTGAGTTGTGGTGGCACTAAGCTTGCTCCGAAAGGTGAGAATACATTGAAGTTGACAAATGAAATCGGATAAAGGCTATACGCAGGATTGCACAATTCCATTTGGTACGTGATCCCTGCGTCACCACACCAGATGGAATCGCTGGCGAGATAGATGCAAGGTGGTTCCGGATCGCACGGAAGGTCAATTGTATCCATGCACAGGACCACATAATCACTGTCAAGCGTATTGACAATAAGCTCGATCGGGCTGGTCTCAATATTGTTGAAACAAATAATAATGAAATCTTCCAGCGTATCTACAGGCAATGGATCACCCGGAACATTGCTTACTATAATAATGCTATTCACAGTAGTGGAAAAGACAGATAATGACGGATCTAAAGATCCGATATCCGGAAGCACATTCGCATCCCCGGTAGAAATCTGAATAGCAAAAACAGAATCCAATGTATTGATATAGGTCAGCTCCCAGCAACAACTATCACCTTCTGTTGGAACGGGCGTGGCGGTAACTGATGTACTTGAATCCTCACAACATGTAATGACCATGATGATAAGTGAGTCAGAAGTATTGCTGCAACCAAAACTATTTGTACCCGTCAGTGAATAACTTCCATTCATCGTGACGACATACCACATCATCGTTGCACCTGGTATGGGAAGTCCATTCTTGTTCCATTGATAGCTCGTAAGGCCTGGAGGACCGCAAAGCGTATCATTGTCGCACATGATGTAACAACCTACAGGTACCATACATAAATCCGGAAGCGGATGAATAATGATGCTGGCTGAAGATGAACAACCTGTAAGCGTATCGACCGCTAAAACGGTATATGTCCCGGCATTGGATACGATGATACCGGTACCCGTGGCACCTGTGCTCCAGTAATAATTGCAATAGCCTAATACCGGTGCAACATTCAGCAATTTGGGAGTGCCCGCGCATGAATCTCCTGACGTCAGCACAATCGAAACCGGTGGAGCCGACGCTGTATCAATCGCCCATGGAGCAGAATAACCAATACATCCATTGTCATCCTTGATGCTTACGATGACTGTATCCTCGTACGTGCTGTCACATATAATGATCGATGACAATATGCTTCCTATGAGTGAATCGAGGTCTTCATCATACCATTGATACATATAATTAAATCCGGTATTCGCCTGTAAAGTGATGCAATCGTCATCACAGATATAATGGCTGCCACTGATGACAGGTACCGGTAGTGGATTGACCTGGATGGTCACTGAATCCGGAACGCCAGTACATCCATTGATATCTGTTACAGTCACTTTATAAACACCTGAGGTGGTCACTGATATGATTTGTGTAGTAGCTCCGGTATTCCATGCGTAAAAAGTGTATCCCGCCGGTGCCGTTAATGTAGCCGTATCACCCTGGCAAATCGTTGAGTCTGAAACTGTGATCGGGCCGACTACCGGATTAGGATGAATGATGATCGGATTCACTTGAGTGGCTGAACATCCATTGTTATCAACAATGGTGAGCGTGACACTATATGGGTTGGCGGGAGCGAGATATGCATGCGATGGCATCACTCCACCATTCGTACTTGCATCTCCAAAGCTCCATAGATAGGAGACTATGCCCGAAGTCGCTGCGGGTGTATATACCACAGCGTCTCCGACGCATGCAGGAGTTGGAGCCATGGTAAAATTTGGATTCGGATCACATGGCGGATTGATATTGACCGGATACATTGCCTGGCAACCTGTCGCAGTCATGACAGTGAGGATTACAGTTCTTGGTATGCAATTCGCATATGTATGTGTAGGATTTGGGCCTGTGCCAAAATTTCCATCACCGAAGTCCCATGAATAGGAAGTAATCATAGCAGGTGGAACAACTGTGCTTTGATTCATAAATGTAAACGTACGGCATGCATTCGTGTATGTGAATTTAGCAGCTACAGGAACGAGGACAGTTGTCGACGATGTCACAAGACAAGTAGCTGGTGGAGGTGTCGTGTTTGGTACAGATGATGTCAGAGTAACCACATAATAACCTGCTGTTGTATATGAATGTGTAGGGTTTGTAATAAATCCGGAATAACTATTTCCTGAAGGGTCACCGAAATTCCAGCCTAATGGTGTCCCACCTCCTGCTATGCTGAATGTAACATCATTACAGAAGGGTGTATTATTCATTCCCGAAATAGTGGGCGTAAATGCGGGTGTACAACCAGGTGGAAGAATGGGACAAATCATTTGGGTGATAACAATAACATTGCTGGTTGACATACATCCTGTAAGGATATCTGTAATCATCACCGTATAGATGAATGTACCGGGAGCATTGTTGCTTACATGCGTAAAGGTTGGCATGTTAGTCCCCACAGGTGTGACACCCAGGTACCATTGATACATATAATTTGCATTCGACTGTGCATAAAGAGTGACACTCGCTGTACTTGGAAGACAAATTGTAGTAGGGCCGGGTGTAGAAATAGCTGCAACAGGTCCGGGCACATTGAATGCTTCATAACTATCGATGGCAGTACATCCGTTGGCATCTGTGACAGTGACAGTATATACTCCGGGACTGCTGATAGATATAGTTGGAGAAGTCATTGCATTAGACCATACATAAGAAGAATAAGAAGGAGTCACCGCGAGTGTAGCCATGACGCCGGGACATAGATTTCCGATTTGTATGATCGTCGGTATGGCCGCTGCAGTTAATGTGATCATCTTGGTTTTCGTCGTTATCACTCCACAGACATTTACTGCACAAGAGATCGTCACTGAAGAAGGTGTATTATTCCATTGTATATCAACAGTGGGAGATCCCTGTCCTAATATCACAGAACCTGCAGCCGGCGGTGCTATAGTCCAGGTGAAAATTGTGCCTGAAGGTTGCGTGGGTGTAATGGTGTAGGTATCTACATCATTTATGCAACCATTCGGACCGGTTATATTAAGTGGGCCTGCCAATACTTTTGGAGTTACATTCAGGTTGATCGCTGTTGAACTACAACCCGGAGAGCCAACCATGAACTGACTGAGTGATAATGAATACGGACCAACCGGACCCCACGTCACAGAAATTGGATTTCCTGTAAATGATGATGGAGTTCCATTCGTCACATTCCATTGGAAGCCTGTCCCGTTTGTAGAACTATATCCTGTATATGTAAATGTAGAATTTGGGCAAATCAATATTTCTCCTACTATGCTATCCGGAGGAGGAACAAAGAGAACATTTACGAGAGCTGTCAATGTATCATTGCAAAATGGATTCGGTGCATTTGGATATACATGTACAGTATAAAGACCAGGCGCAGGCCAGGTAACGCAAATACTCATCGGACCTACGATAGGAAACGGTGAGATATTCGGAGATATAGTCCATGTAAAACCATTTGCAGCAGGCATATCGGTAGAAAAACATGAAGTTCCTCCAACACACGCAACACCAGGTGGTGCAAACAGGTGATATTGAGGCAATATGCTCACATTTAATTTAGACATGCCTTCACAATCATCTTCATCATGTCCGGGAAGGTTTTGTAAAAACTTACTCTTCCAATTGGCCATCACCATGCCAAGCGGTCCGGTACCCCATTGAATCGTAATGGTATTTGAAATGGTATCCGTTGATACAATTGTACCACCCATGACTGACCAGTTATACATCACACTCATCCATTTTGGTAATGTATATGTTGCTGTACTATTGGCACAGACCACAATTGGTCCATTAATCGGAGAATTTGAATCGACGATAGGTACTACGGCTGTTACAGGATTAAGACAATAATTACCTGTACAATTCGACAGTTGTAATGTCACCAGACCATAAGGGCCATTGCCCCACTTCAGACAAATCGTATCGTTACCTTGTCCCGTGAATGTGACCGGAACATTATTCGCATCCAATACTGTCCAGGTAAATGTACATCCGGTAGCTGTAGTCCAGTAACATGATGAATCACCTTCGCACAAAGTAGAGATCCATAATATATCCGGACCTTCAAAAGGATCAACGATGATTGTGTGCGAGACGGAATCAGAACAGCAACACAATGCATTGCCCTGCTGATCATAACTTGTCGACATCACATACAAGGTGACATTATATGTCCCCGCTGTATTATAAACATGCGTTGGTGAAAAAGAACCGGATGTATTACCGTCGCCAAAATCCCAGAAGTAACTGGTGCCTCCTACGCTGTTGTTGATAAATGCGACCGGTGAATACAAACAATAATTTGTGTAAAGAGTGGAAAATGCAGCAGTAGGCCCATTTAGAATATTCACACAATAGGTGTATGTATTCACATTGGTTCCGTTTGTTACTGTGAGTGTAATCATACCTGAACCTGCATTACCCCAGGTAACATTGATGATACCGGAATCAACAACGATAAAAGAGCCGCCGTTTACAATCCAGCTGTATGTGTTTCCTAAAGTATGATTGAAATAATAAGTTGCTGTACTGTTTTCGCATGCATCGAATGTAACTTTTGCAGGACCACCACCTGCTGTTCCACCGGGCGTAGGTTCAAGCTCAACAAATCCACAATCGGGTTTTGGACATTTCACCACTACGTGAATAGTAGTAGGAGGTACCTGTGGAAAATGGGAATACACATAATGAAGATCATATGTGCCGCAACAACTGGCATCTCCTGTATACGTAAGCTTTCCATTGGGAGCTAATTCAAAACAGGTGGTTAGTTCCAGTAGGCGCACATCGCAATCTGTAGCCATGCAGGGTGGAACATCATTTGCTTTTACATTGATCATGAACATGGCCGGAGGCATCACGCAAATGGTATCGTTATGAGGCTGGATCTGTGCTGATCCGATATTGAGGATTCCAAACAGGAGGATGATGGGAAGTATATATTTTTTCATAGCTGGTTTGCTTTGGGATTAGAGTTGGAAGTTCGCGAAAGGATTGGTGTTCGTGTTGATGGTTGCCATGGTCACGGGTGTTGCAAATGTATTTCCGGGTAGCACATTGAATGCACTGATGCCATTTATTGAAGCGGTATTGCGTATGATCAGGCAGCCACCTCCGTTTTGAATATTGAATCCGTGCTGGACATTAGAGCTGCTGTTGTTGTTATCCAGCTTTCCGCCATTGAAAGTGGTGCTGAAACCGGACCATGCATTTAGTGATGCATTGTTATTATGGAGCACGCAGTCATTGAGCCATTCAAAACCATGATGCAGGTTATTTCTTGAAGTATTGTCAGATGCTGTGGATGTGCTGAACAAATAGAACCCGCTTAAGGAATTATGCAACGCAGTATTTTCCCGGACTGTTGATCCGCTTCCGCAAGAAAAGCCGTTGCCCTGGTTTTCCGAGCTGGAACAATTTGATATGGTTGAAGCACTGGTTATTTTAAATCCATCCTGGGTATTGCCACGCGATGTACATTGCATGATTGTAGAGCCCGCATCAGTTTCGATGCCATCATTGCCGTTGCCTGAGGCGGTGCAATGAAATATCGATGCGCTTTCACCCATATCGATACCGTCAAAACCATTGCTGCCTGCATCGACAAAGGAAATGAGATCGTTGTTTCCGGAATTGATCCCATCGAGTGCGTTGGAGACAATCTGCATTTGTGAAAAGCATGAATTTGTAGCCAGGCCTGCTTTTATGCCTTCTCTGCCCCAGCTGGCGATGCCGCCGTTTTTGACATTGATATTAGTGACGGCGACACTTACTTTCACGCCTTCCGAATTATTTCCGGCGGTGCCTTTGAGGGTGTAGCCATTCAGATCAAGGGTGACGTTTGAGGTTGCAATTGTAATTCCTACTGCACCGGTGAGATTTGCAGTGACATAATAGGAGCCCGGAGCAGAAATCGTGTAGGGTAATGAGTCAATCGGGATCCTGTCTCTCAGTGCTTCGAGGTCGACCATGGAAGAGAGGCTGATCCAGACGGGGGCAAGAGGAGTACCGTAGTTGTAATAGAAGCCCGGGTTGTTGTCAGTCTGGTAGATCAGAAGGGCATTTGCAGGCAATACAATTCCGTTGCGTTGTGACAAGGTCAATCTCGGGATGAGGAGGCCCTTGTTGGAATTCTTAATGTCAAGTGCTGAAGACGGATCTGGTGGTGTGCCTGTCGGTGTGATGCTCACCTGGGAATTAACAATGGGAATAAAGAGGGAAAGGAACGATAAGAGGAAAAGGAGGCGCATATTCCAATGAGTTAAGCAAGCTGTCAAAATTGGTTTCTGGTCGCAGAACCCTCATGCAGGGTAATTCAGAAGAAATTTACAAAAGAATTACAAAGGGAAGGGGATTTAAAGAGGAAAGGGATAAAAAGACAGAAAAGAAGACGCAGATAAAAAATATAGACAGAATAATTTTTGAACGCAGACGGTTGCTGAGCTGTAGCACAAGGTTGTGTATGGGAGGTCGAAGCATGATCATGATGATCATGATTTGTAATGATTTATGTGAGTTCCAACATTCAAAGCGCAGCTTTGAAGCCACCAGGACGTCGGTCAACCGACGCCCAGCTGACGCCCAACTATAATTTTTTTCTAAGTGATTTCCTTAGGTTTTCTAAGTGTCTAAGTGGTAAACTTTGTTTTTATGTGTCATGAGTCCGGCATCCAGCATCCTTTTATCCAGCATCGAAAGCGTAATACCAAAAAAAAAGGACAGCTTTTATACTGTCCTTTTTTTCTATCATGTATTAAAATCTTACTTCGGTACTTTATCCGGATCTAAGAGATCATAGAACTGATTGAGTTTTGGAAGAATGATGATTCGTGTACGACGGTTTGTTGAACGGCCATCTGCACTATCATTGCTTGCCAGGGTGTTGTATTCACCACGTCCTGCTGCGATGAGACGGTTTGGATCGATGTTGAATTTTGTCTGAAGTACTCTTACAACAGCAGTTGATCTCTTGACACTGAGATCCCAGTTGTCTTTCACGCAATCATTCTTGATGGGCACATTATCTGTGTAGCCTTCCACCATCACTTCGAGATCAGGTCTTGAATTGATGATCTTCGCGATCTTGCCGAGTACATCGTTTGCTTTAGGAGAGAGGTTAGCACTACCGCTTGTGAACAGCATTTTATCAGAGAGATTGATCATGACGACAGTCTTGTCGACAGCGATATTGACATCCTGGTCATCGAGGCCTTGTGCGAGCTGACCTTTCAGGTTCACCGCCAGTGCAAGATTAAGTGAATCTGCTTTTGTCTTTGCAGCCTGAAGCAGATGTATGTATTGATCCTTTTTACGCAGTTGCTCAAGGGTTTCTTTCATATTGTCATTAGCGCCTTTGGTGAGGATGGTCAGATCACCGACCTGGGACATTTGCTTGTCTCTTTGAGTCTTGCAATCATCCAGTTGTGCGCGTAGATCTTTGGAGCGATCATTGGCATTTGCCAGATCAGTTTTAGAAACCTGGTAATCTGCTTCGCATTTCTGCAGGCGGTTCATATAGTCATTTAGGCTCATGCCGCTTTTGCCCATCTGTTCGTTGCAGGAGGCTAATTCATTTTGCAGGGCAACGAATTTTTTCTTACTCACACAGGAAGCAAGGACAATCAGTGCCATTAAGGGAATAATTTTAAAATAGTTGAAGTTCATTTTTTTGAATGTTTAGATGATCAGATAACGTCCCGGCCCAATATTTATGGGCGTGTTGGACCAGATTTTTTTTGTGTAAGGGAGCGTATTGGTTTAAGAGCACAAAATTAAACCTCTTATTTAAACTACCAAATGATATCTCATTTTGTCCTAATATGTCAATGAATATGGGGATTTGGAGGTAGCTTCCTGGTTATAACACCTCATTATTCTATTGGTTTAGAAATAATTTAAAAAGGGCTAAGGGAAAAGGTCAGGGCAGCCAGTGTTGCCTCAGGTCAAGGTCTTAAGTTACTTGAGCAGAGGGGGGAATGTCTAAACACGATTAATCGCGTTTAGACATTCCATTTTGTAAAAAACCAAGGTTATGATTTTTTGATGAATAGGCCTTAAAACCTTCCGCATTCGCTTTTCAGCATTTAACTTCAGAATTCAAAATTCGTTATTCCACATTCAGAATTTCTACAAACTATTGACCTTGGACCGAACTGTCTGCTCAGACCTTTTCCTTAAGCCTATTTTTCAATGGAACTTTTCTCCTCTCCCATGGTTTGTAACAAGAAATATTTTTCCAAATATGGATCCTTTTTCATCCCTCATTATCCAGGCTGTCGAAGCAGCACGGACTTCGTTGGTAAAGATTGAAAGATTGAAACGAGATGGCAAAAAGATGTTGCCTAACGGAACCGGTTCGGGGTTTTTCTTTTCATCTGACGGATATCTTTTTACGAATAGCCATGTGATACACAATGCTGAGCAACTCACCGTTACTCTACATGACGGAACGCAGGTTGATGCAGAACTGATCGGTGAAGATCAGGACACTGACCTGGCTGTGCTGAAAGCTACAGCATCTGATTTCAAACCTGCAAAGCTCGGAGAAGCTTCCGAATTAATGATTGGGCAGCTCGTGATCGCATTGGGCAATCCGTATGGTTTTCATCACACGGTTACACATGGTGTGGTGAGTGCATTGCAACGGACATTGCGCACGGAGTCGGGCAGGCTGATCGACAATGTCATCCAGACGGACGCACCTCTTAATCCCGGCAATAGCGGTGGCCCGCTCATCAATACCGATGGAGAAGTGGTCGGTGTGAATACGGCTACGATCATGCATGCGCAGGGTTTGTGTTTTGCGATCAGCATTAATACTGCAAAACATATCGCGTGGCAGCTGATCCGTTTCGGTAAGGTGAAGCGTGCATGGTTAGGTATCAGTACGCAGCAAGTTGATTTATTGCCTCGTGTTGCATCATTCCATCACCTGAAAAACAGGAAGGCACTTTTTGTGACTAGTGTAGAATCCGGTTCGCCCGCAGCAAAGGCTGGTGTAAATGATGGTGACTTTATCATTGCCTTCAATGATGTACCTCTTGAGTCTTCTGATGAATTATTTAAGATGTTGACGGAGGATAAGATCGGGATGTTTCAGCATCTTACTGTAATTCGAAATACTGAAAAGGTGGATTTGAGGATTACACCGGTGGAGGTGAAGAAGAGAGCGTGAAAAAAGGTAGAGGGAAAAGGTCTGGGCTGCCAGTTTGGTCTTAGGTCAAGGTGTACAGACTGTTTGAATCGAAATGCATTTGGTAGAACCATTAGCTTAATTTCAGAATTACTTTATCTGTAATCTATGCAAGAACAAAATTCAAAACAATCTGATGAAGCAATTGAGGGTTTCAATGGTGAAGAATTAAAATTACCTATAAACAAGAAAAGCAAGAAAGACAGTTTAATACTGAAACCATTCAGGTGGATAAAGAATCGATATTCTAGAGAGGTCAATCAATGGAATAATTTTTATGTTATGGGTCTATATTTCATCACTGATATATTCCTTTTATTGCTTTTTGTAGTGGCGTCATCTTCATTCAATATTGATAAACTTCCGGAGAATAAGTATGAGTTTCTAATGGGAGCTTTTGCATTAACTGCTTCAATTGCAGGATTGTCATCTATTTCTATCAAAAAGACATTGAATGTTCAACTTGTCCATATTAGAATTCTTTTTACGCATGCTGCTATTATTCTCATAGAATGTGTAGCAATTGTATATCTGGTAGATAAACTAAAGTCTGCTGACACAAATTGGCTTTTTCCAAAGTTGGTACCTGGAGGAATGAGTTTGCTAAAATGGTTGTATGGAAGTTTAATTTGGATTTGTACGTATTTATGGTTTATTGCATTTGGTCAATTGAATAAAATATTTTGGCAGTATACCTATTCAAAGAAATATTTGGATGCTGAAGAGTAGTAAATAAATTTGAAGGTTAGATATAGATATACTTATTATGTTGATTATTAATTAAATTATTGTATGGCTTAAAAGCAGAAAAATTGGATTTTTCAAACTTATATTGTGATGCGTCACTATTAATTGACATTTTTAGAATATCTTATAATCCAAAATGTTGATAAGCTTGATTAAATGAATACGTGGTTTTTAGAAAAAACAGAATAGACAATAATGTCAATTTATGCTTATGCATTATTTTTCATATTTAATGGCAAATCCTAACTTTGTTCCAAGCTTATCTATATATTTATAGATAAAATTCCATAATATTCTAATGACAAAAATTACTACTAATGAAATTAAAATTACATAAAAAAACCATTTAGTTATTATCTTTTCTTGAGGGTTAAAATAGTTAAATATTGGATAAGAAATTAAACATATTAATAGAATATTTCTTAACAATCTGTACCAATACAATAAATAAATCGAAAGTGTAAGTTTATTTCCATTTCCATCTTCTCTGTTGACGATTTTAAATGCAAACTCCTTTAAATAGTTTGGTAGGGAAATAGAAAAGAACCCTACCATTATTAATGAAAACTTTTCAAAATCAACTTCTGAGTTTCCGATCACAATTGAGCTTAAAATCCATGGTAAGGTTATCCAAAAACCTGAAAGGATTCTATTTTTATATCCAGTCAAAATAAACCAATTAAAAGGTATTTGATCATTAAATTCTAGATTAATTGTTTTCCAAATTGATGAAAATATATCTATAGTAATAATTGTAAAGACTATTATGATTATATAAAGAAATATGATTAAAAGTCTTATAGGAAATTCGATGTCTAAAAATAGCTTAAGACTTTCTTCTTGGCCCTTTATCAAAAGTACCATAATCAATCCGGCAAAAACGAAATTTCTATAATGAAAGTATCTGCCCGAATCTGCCAGTTCTTTTAATCTTTGGTATTCTCTGTCTTCCATACTCTTTTTTAAGCCTTAATTTTATTTATGATTCATCATCAAATAACTCTTTGGTTTTTTCATCACTTAAATAATTCTTTATATAATAATGTAGATAGTGCTTAAAGTCTTTATTGAACATATACATATCTTCTGATTTACCAAATATTTCACTCATCATAGGATGACCGATCATTTCAGTAGCATTCTCAAAGGATAGCAGTATTTTTCTCTTAGCTGCGGGTGTCTTTGCAGTTTGGAGGCTCCTGTAAGTTTCTAAACCAATTTCATACATCCAAGGTAAATCATCTTTTATAAAACTAATCAGCATTAAAAAGCCTAGATTTGGATTTTTGGATTCCATTCCGAAATGCATGAGTTCGTCAAACATCATCGGATGAATTTTTCTTTTCCTTCTTCTATATTCAGGATCAATTCTTCTTTCAATTCTTGATGGGAGGTTTTCAAACATTATCTTCACTTCCTCAAAAAGTTTGGCTACAATATTTTCATTTGATTCTTCTATACTTCCTTCAGTTTGCTCTTGGCTTTTAGCTAAGACATCAAGTGATTTGTTGTGGAAATTTTGTACAAGTTGTTCAACTAATTGTTGGTCAGGATCAAGACCGGGTACCTTTCGGATTAATTCTAGTACCAGTTTGGATATTGACGTTACGGAGCCATCATTATTCTGAAACTGTGCAAAAGGACCAGTGAAAGCAATTTTTTGATCAATACCTAAAGCAATTCCAATAACTTTTTTACCAAGTTTTCCCTTAGCAACTCCGGCTTCATAAAGTATCCAAGGTCTTTCAACACTCCTTTGCGTTAGTAAACAAACAACTTCTGAAGCTTCATCAATTTTATCCATAATAGCTGGATACCATTCCAATCCATATTCAATACCTCTTGTCCCTTTTTTGTCTGAGGAAACAAAAGATTTTAATGCTCCAGTACTTGCACTTTTAAGCAAATTACTAAATTCCTCAGCAAGCTCTGCATCTCTTGTGTCATGACTAATGAAGATAAGAGGGCTATTTATTTTTTGTGTAATCACTTCCTCTTTTAAAGGTTCAATAACTGTTTTTTCTACTTTTTTTCTCATGTTATTTATAATTAAAAATAAGGTTAATTGTATTTCACAAGTTGTTTATCTGAATTAGGTGATTGACCATTTATATAAAGCAATGATTTTTCATAATTAATATTTATATCATACAATTCTACGACCGATCTATGGATTGTCGATTCAAATTAAGCATCTTTTAGTTAGTCGTTGCCTGACTATGTAAAATTATCCAATTAATCAATAAAAATTTCTGTTAACTGTATTTCAACGTAGTAACTCCAAAATTGTAAAATTGGAGGGTTTAGAGTTAACTAAAATAGGCAAATTTTTATAAGTTCCAATCTGGCATGTATATCTCTATCAATCTTTGCTTTTATCCCTGCTCCCTGCTCCCTGCCAAAAACTGTTATACCGTGTTCTTCATAGTAAAGTCTTAGTTGCTTCACCTTCATTTCAAACTGTTTCACAAACCAATCATCATACTGCGCCAGGTGAAAAGCTGCTAAGTTCGGATTTGCAATACATTTAACTATTGTATTCGCTGCCTGCATTCCCGACATGAGCGCATTAAAAATTCCCTGACCTGCAGCAGGATCCAATATTCCTGCAGCATCACCACACAGAACCAAACCCTCACTACACACAGGCCGGAACAATCGCCAACGCATATTGGCAAAATTGATTCTTTTCGATCACTGTCTCGGTCTTGATATTGTTCTTTTTCAATTATTCGTTTTCTTCTCTGGATAACTGTTCCACCAACTGGTGCAGTTTATTTGCCAGGAGATGTTTAGGTATCAGCTTGGTTTCATAATCGGCAATCATAGCAGGTGAAGTGTTTCGGGCCAATGCGTATTCCACTACTTCTGAATCTTTGCCTTTGCAGAGGATAATCCCTATGCTGCTATTTTCATGTGGTCGTTTGACATCACGATCCAGTGCTTCCAGATAAAAATTGAGTTTACCCAAAAATTCAGGTTCAAATTCCTGGATTTTTAATTCAAACAAAACCAGACATTTAAGATCACGATGGTAGAAAAGCAGGTCAGTATGATAATCTTTGTTGCCTACCTGTATTCGGTATTGATTGCCCATATAGGTAAACCCTTTACCAATTTCCAGGATAAATTTTCGAAGGTTAAGGATAAGTGCTTTTTCCAAATCTGTTTCTGAATGTTCTTCCGGTAAATCGAGAAATTCGAAGATGTAAGGGTCTTTGAAAAGATTATGTGGCAAATTTGTCCGAAGTGCGGACACCTTTTGTTTGGAAAGCATAGTTCTTTCAAAATACCCCGTTGATAGTTGCCGTCGCAATTCTCGCATTGACCATTTCTCTTTGATGCAAAGCAACAGGTAAAAGAATTTTTCCTCCGGTGATTTTGTTTGGGATAAAATTTCAAGGTGATTGGTCCAGGTAACTTTTGTTAGTATTGAAGAAATGAATTTTTGTTGCAGATTTTGTAACTCGTCCATTTGTGTCGGCAGTGCCGACACTTTTGTGCTTTTTGTTATAGTACCCTTCAATTGTGTCGGCACTGCCGACACAAATTTAAAATGTTGATTTTCAGGGCTTTGCGATTGTGTCGCTACTGGCGACACAATTGGTTGATTGGTCTTTTTGCCTATCTTGATATATGTCGCTGCTGGCGACACAATTGAGTTTTGTTTCTCCTTTACGTGAATTTCTAACCAAAGTTTGTAGCAATCAGAATTTAAAAATTAGGTTTCATAGAACTGCTTCATACGGTACAATCCCCGACGGTTAAAGCCGGTTAAACCAGGATATTTGTTTTTAATATAAGTTGCCAACTCTTCTACGACGCCCTCACCCCAAACACCTTCAGATATTTTAGCTGAAACGATATTGCCAACTTTGAAATACAATAAAATCAATTCTTCATTGACTTTACTAAAAGCCCTGCTCCTTGCTTCTTCAATCAAAAGAGCAATGTGGTCAAATTCAATCGTATGCTTTTTAAGCCTACCCATTCGTAATCAATAAAAATTTCTGATATAAGTATTTCAACGTGGTGGCTCCAAATTGTAAAATTGGAGGGTTTAGAATTAACTAAAATAGGCAAATTCCTATAAGTTTTAATCTGGCTTTTATATCCTTATCAATCTTTGCTTTTATCCCTGCTCCCTGCCCCCTGCTCCCTGTCGAAAACAGTTATGCCTTGTTCTTCATAGTAAAGTCTGAGTTGCTTCACCTTCTCTTCAAATTGCTGCACAAACCAATCATCATAGTGCGCCAAAAGAAAAGCAGCTAAGTTCGCACCGGTAATACATTTCACAACTGTATTTGCTGCTTTAATACCTGATATCAATGCGTTAAAAATTCCCTGCCCTGCAGCAGGATCAAGTATTCCTGCAGCATCACCACAAAGAACTATACCCTCACTAGACACAGGACGAAACAATCGCCAACGCATATTTGCAAAATTGATCTTTCCGACGACAGGATAATCTTTAAGTTCTGTAGGTGGTGATAAATCTTTTTCACCTTTTACAGAAAGCCTGGTCCATGTACAATAATCCGGAGGTTGTGGAGCCAGCCATGTCCAGCCATTTTTACCGGGAATAAAATGTGCTGCATTTGTATCGAATGGAAAGGATGCATCGATCTTTGATACACCGGTCCAGCAAATCAATGGTGGTGAATAAAACCGTTGTTTAAATTTCAACTTCTTTCCTGCAATGGCTTTTTTACCACTGGCATCGATGATGTATGTAGCATAGAGGTCAATGAATCTTGTTTTTATTCCAATTACCCTATTTATGTCATTCTTTATTCCCTGCTCCCTGCCCCCTGCCCCTTGCATTTTTTCCTTGCTCACTGCTTCCTGCTCCTTGCTGATGATAAAGTCTTCAACGCTTACACCGAACATCACACTCAGTTCGAGGTAATTTACCAAAGTCACTAAACGTGCATTAAAAATATCCCGATTGATATGCATGCCCTGCCAGATACCATTGCCGTCTTCACCCAACGGAGTGTAAGTGCCGCCAGCATTAATGCCCGAATACAATGCCATGGTTGCATCATAGTCAGCACCTGCAGCACTGATTTTTACAAGTAGAGACGAAACACCGGGATGGATACTTTCAAGTGGTGCAGGAACTAAAAGAGGAGAAGGATCAGGCTTTGTTTGATCAGTAATGATGAGGACATTTAAGCCGGCTTTTGTGCAAGTAGCTGCTGCTGCGCATCCCGCGGGACCACAACCGATTACAATTACATCATGAGATTTTAGTGGCACGAATTGAGAGGACGCAGATTAATTAAGAAAAAGTAGGATTTATTATGATTTGATTTCATCACGCCATAATAAATCACTCTATCACAAAAAAAAATGAACCACATAGACACATAGTCCACATAGGAAGTCACATAGAAAATTCCTTCTATTGACATAAAATAAGAACGCAGATTTTCATGATCATCATGATTTTTCATGAGTGATCAACTATTGAAATTAACAAAAAAGGTTCCCGATGCTGAGCTATTGCGCATTAGGGGATGGAGGGATAAAGTTCCCATTTCGCTTTTCCACCCTTAACTGTCGCAAGTGCAAGGTCTGGTGTGCCGGCAGGATTATCAACCACCTGTGCTACATAGATATTCGGTGTATATCCGACTCTTCTGCCAAAGCTGTCCCAGATCACATTTTTTGTTGTCATCTTTCCTGAATCCACAATGACAAACAAATATCCCTTTCCGGAAACTTTTGCATTGGCTTTATTCGTCACCCAACTCGTATCTGCTCCAACCAATGTTTTTGGAATGCCCCAGCCTTTTGCATTTTCTTGTCCAAAATTCACAGGTTCTGCACTGACAAGCCACCAGGTGGTGAATGCCACCATCTTATCCTCTTTCGTATATCCTTTAAAATTTACCTTCGGCAGATTTTCAATTACTTTCTTCAGACATGACATGCGGGATATCAATTCTCCACTGGTCAGCATTCTCAGCTTCGACATATCGACATTTCCATCGAGAGCATTTTGTACAACATCCGCTCTTCCTATGTCTGCAAAATTGACCACCCACTTTCCATTCCGGTTGTAGAGATATGGCCCTTGCACACCATCCCATCCAAACGATTCTTTCTCTTTAACCACTTCACATGCCGGCGAATTTTTATGGAAGCCAAGCTCATCATCCAATAATGGAATAGCTGTTGGATTTCTACTCCACGGATCCAACGAACCCTGGTAAGTCCTCGCAGAATCCGGTGAAGATGCAGGCCACATTCCGTTGGCAGCAGCACACAATTTCATATCCTCCACAAAAGGAGAACCCAAACCTTCGGTGCTTAGATAAACGTCCATACTGCCTGGCTTATCTGCAGAATATGTAATGTCCCATCCGGGTGCAAAAACAGATGAAGCAACATCAGGTAAAAAACCTGAAACGATATATCCTTTAGGCAATGACGGATTATTGAAAGCTCCGTTTTGCGCTGATGGCATCGAAGATTTAGTTTTTTGACTTAGTACAGCAGTGATCGTATGATTATCGGACCTGGCGTTTGGAGCTATCCATTCCGGATTAGGAGTCAATCTGCAAGTTGCTAAGCTTGCAATTCCACCTTCATAGAAATTACTGATACCTCGCGAAGATCCCGGGTTGACATCAAAAGCCACCAGGTCAAAATTATCCACCTGTGGAAAAAAATCAGGCGCGGTGACAATGGAAAATGCAGGCAAACATTCACCGGAAACTCCATTAAGCGCATCAGGTTGTGTATTGATGATCCGTGCAGTTACTCTTCCTTCGCAGATGCTATCTTCAAATAAAGGAGCCTGGTATAATCCATCATTGATACGTTTCTCAAATGCAGAGTCCTTCAGTACTTCACGATATCCATTCTGATTTAATGAATCCAGCTCGTGGGTAATATTCAAAAATAAAGGTTGTGTCCTTGGCTCATTATATTTATTCGGGATCTTCTGATAGTTGCCCGGGCCTACAGGTACCAGCAACTCGACATCCTCTACATTCTGTGTATTAAAGCTTGTGAAATAACGGTTTTCAGGATACTCTTCTCCGGGTATCATCGTGGGCACTAAAAAATACAGTGCTTTATTTCCTTCTTTTGCAAGGCGTATCAATTCTCTTGGTTGAGACACTACTAAAAATGAAGAATTCACTTGCGTGATTTTAGGATCCTGTACGATCAGGTATGCTGAATCACGGATCGTAGGTTTGATGTCGCGATAGAATTTAAGATCTGTATGTTCGGCAAGCTTTGCTAATTTTTCACTTCTGTGTTCTTCGCCGAATGTCAGGCGACCTTCACCGAAAAGCAGGTCATGTTGAAATACTTTCCGGACAGGTTGTAAGAATGTGCGTTGACTATCCTGTTCATCATTGAATTTATCACCGGGCTTATACATTCCGGTTGTCATCAGATCAATATCCGTGGACTTCACTCGTTTCGCTATAAAGAGGCCATACCTCGCAGGTACCACTGCAGCTTTTTGTACAGGCACTCCGGATTTTGGCATATTCGTATAACATCTGTTGATGTTATCGTAATTCATGTCATGCTGTCCTACACGTGCTACTCCTGTTCTTGAATAAACAAGATCTGCATGTTGGTGATGCGGTGTTTTAAAAGCAGGACGATATTCGTAAGCAAAAACTGCCAGTACAAGATCATCATTTGGTTTTACTTCATAGATAGTTTTCAAATGATCCCAATCTGCAAGTGCATAAATGTAGTTTTCCAGTGTATCGATTTGTTCCAGGTCAGGATATGCAGTCAGGCCCGGAGGTCTTACTCTTGGACTAGCGAGGGTATGATATAAAAGGCTGAAAGCAGGAAAGCCGGGTTTGATCAGGTTCATGCCTGCGAAATCATCATAGCCTGAGCCCGTCTGAGCAATAAGCTTTTTTAACCTTTCAGGATCAAGGTCTTTAATGAGCTCTGCTTTAAGAGCTTCCCCTGTAAGTGAAAGATTGACACCAAGTACATTTTTGAGATAAGTGACCCAGCCATTCTTCGAAAGCCACTGGATGAGTGCAGTGAATTCCTCCTGTACGGATGCGCTCACCTTGGCAATATCCTTCGCATCATTTTCGAGGAAGGAGAGGAGGTTCAGGTGGCTTCTGTTGCTTGAGAATATGGAATTCAGTGGACCGAATGTGGCGGCTATAGCACTTAGTTTCAGAAATTCTTTGCGTTTCATGGTATCGAGGTTTCGTGATGATCAAATATATAAATCTATTGGTAATTGGTGGTAGACGATTAGTAAAGGGTAAGAGCCATTTAGCAAGAGGTGTTCCTTAAATAAAAAGGGCAGAATAGGCAGAATAGGCAGAATAGGCGGAAAAGTCTAGGGCACAAAAGCACATTGAGGAAAACTATTTTCTATGTGACTTCCTATGTGAACTATGTGTCTATGTGGTTCAATTTTTTTTAGAATAGCGTGATCTATGATGGAGTAGTGAAATCAATCATAATTGATCTTAAATTTTCTTAATAAATGCTTCGACCTGCTTTACTCATCCAGGTGCTACAGCTCAGCAACCGTCCGCGTCCTCTTTTTTTTATGAAATATTTCATTTCCAACAACCTATTTCTTAATTCTTGTAAGAACAATTTGATTTGGTGATTCCGGATCAAATTTTTTAGGACGTTTCTTATCAGTGTAATTCAAATTTAGGATCAGTGTTTTTTCATTTACGAATTTGTAGATGCCGACCATGCGGGTGATTTCTGTTTTATCATCGACTTTTTGGATGATGAAATCGATTGTCATCGGATCTGTTGTTGGATTAACATCATAGACAACCTGTAATGTCATCCCATCCGCTGTATATTTCTTCCCGCCGATGGTTTCTCCTCCCTGTACAATGGTTGCGTATCCTTTTTTATCAAATATGAATTGGCCGGTTTGATCATCTTTTGTTCCCTGCCAGGTACCTACGAGTGAATAACCCTGTCCGATGATAAAAGTAGAGTAGTGCAGAAAAAATATGCACATGAGGAGAAATGCTTTCATAATAAATAAGGGGTTGAATGAAAATCACAGATCAAGATAAGGAAGTCTTATCTTCGAATGGCAATGGATGAAAAACAGGGACATCAGAAACATGCCCGCCTTGTGAAGGCTTCATGGGGTAATGGTATTCCTGAAATATCCGGCCTCGTGCTAGCCGGTGGGAAGAGTACCAGGATGGGTCTTGACAAAACAGTTATTTCTTATCACGGCATGCCGCAGCGGGATTACATGATGCAATTATTGCACAAGGTGGTTCCGAATGTTTACCTGTCCTGTCACCCTGAACGTGTGCCTTTAGTTGATTACAAGGTGATCACGGATACGTTTCTTGATCTTGGGCCTTTCGGTGCTGTGCTTTCTGCATTTCGTTTTGATCCTAATGCAGCATGGCTTGTGGTGGCGTGTGATTTTCCATTGCTTGATGAAGAGACAGTGACACAATTAATAGGTCAAAGGGATCCTTCAAAAGTCGCTACGTGTTTTCATGATCCTTCAACAGGCTTTCCGGAACCACTCATCACAATTTGGGAGCCCAGGGCTTATGCTGTTTTATTGCAGCATTTAAGTGAAGGGAATGGTTGTCTGAGAAATGTATTGATCAGTTCAGATGCTAAGAAGATAAATCCGGAACTGCCGGAGGTGTTGAGGAATGCGAATACACCGGAAGAAGTTAAAGGTATAAGGGAAATAATCTCAGATAGAAGTGAATCTTTCTAAAACTATATTAAGATCTATAAAAAATTGAATGCTAAGCGTCGGTTGACCGACGTTCTGGTGAGTTCAAAGCTGCGCTTTGAGTAATAGTGAATCCTGTAAACTCAAATTAAAATTTGAAGACACCAGAACGTCGGTCAACCGACGCTCAGCGCTATACAATTTTGCGCAAAGATGTTGTTTTCTATATGGCTTTCTACGTGTCCTATGCTCAGCGATATACAATTTCCAAATTCTAAAATCTAAAATAAATAAAGATTTCTCCCTTCTTAAAAACTATTCTCTCTGCAGGCAGTTCCAAAAATCCATCTGTATTGACAAGATTTGAAAGGTCTCCTGATCCGTGTCCTGTTGATGGGATGGCTATCCATTCACCATTTTTATTTTGATGCAACTTGACGGTTAGAAAATAAGTGAGATCGGGAGTGAAGGTTACATCTTCTGAAAGCTTTGCAAGTTGTGGAAGTGATGGTTGTTGTTTGAGACAAAGCTGAAGCCAGGGTTTAATATATCGGGTGTAACAAAGGAAAGATGAAACCGGATTTCCAGGGATAGCAAATACTGTGCATCCTGTTGTATGCGTGCCGAACCAAAAAGGTTTGCCGGGGCGTTGTTTTACTTTGTAAAAATGTTTTTGAAGGCCAAGTGATTCCAGAGCTGCAGGGATGAAATCGTATTTTCCTTCGGAGATACCGCCGCTTATGATTACTACATCATAAGTCGAGATATATTTTTCCAGTGATTTTTGGATTGATTCATAATCGTCCTGCAGATGGGATGTGTCTGCTTCGATTTTGAATTTCTGAAAACAGGAATGCAATTGATGGACATTGCTCATCCTGACCTGGTGGGGGAGAGGTGTCTGAATGATTTCCACTAATTCATTGCCTGTGGAAATGATCATTACAGATGGTAGTTTACTGACACTTACAGTTGATTTTCCGACAGAAGCAAGAACTGCAATTTCGGCAGGGGATATGAATCGACCTGAAGGGATAATGAGATCACCTTTGCGACGATCTGTTCCTTGACGATGTACATTTTGGCCGCGTTTTACATTTTCTTTTATAATGGAAGCGTTTCCATTTTCTATAGTGAGCCATTCGTATGGAATGACGGTATCTGCATCCAGAGGTAAGATGGAACCTGTCATGATTTCAAAGCAATGATCAGGATCCGACAATGTTAATTGGGGAGATCCTGCGGCTGCCATGCCTGCGATAAAAAATGTTTTGCTTCCTTTTTCAAATGTATCAAAGCGAATAGCAATTCCGTCCATGGATACACGATCGAATGGGGGGAAGTCGCGGTCTGCGTGGATGTTTTCGCGGAGGATGCGACCGGTGGAATGGTTTAAGATGACATCTTCAATTCCAAAATCCTGAAGGTGGTGGGCTAAGATGTCGGTGGCTTCCGCAACAGTAATCATGATTGCTAATTAAGGCAAAATAAAAGAGGACGCAGATTTATTATGAAAAATTAGGATTTATTATGATTTGATTTCAATATGAAGTTACAGATCACTCTATTACAAAAAAAATGGAACCACATAGACACATAGTACACATAGGAAGTCACATAGAAAAAAGGTCTACGGGAAAAGGTCAGAGCAGCCGGATTAGTCAGTGGTCAATGGTCCATGGTCTTTTTCTAAGCCTCTAACCAATTATACATTTAACCTTTTAACCGATTAACCTGTTTACCCTTTTTTGAACCACATCGACACATAGAACACATAGAACACATAGGATGCTTCGACCTGCTCGCGCTCAACCATGTGCTACAGCTCAGCAACCGTCACATAGAAAATAAATAAATAAAAACTCCCCACTCACGACTCACGATTCACGATTCACGATTCACGACTTACGTCTGACGCCTCACGTCTCACGATTGTTTATATGCTTCGCAAATCACTGCCTTCATTGAAGCTACCATCGGAGCTTCGCCATATTTTTCTGAAAGCTCTTTCTCAAGCTTTTCACTGATCTCCTCTATCCATGCAGGATTACGGCTCATGATTTCGTGATACAACGATCCTCCCCGAGCCAGGCCTGTCGCAGCTTCACGTGCAGAACTGCAAACAGATTCCTTTTCCACACTTTCAATATGGATGTCTGAAAATCCGGCTAATTCCAACATTTCATTTAATACAACATGATCATTGAAAGCAAAAGGAAGGCGATAGGATGGTGGCAGCGGATCCGGCAAGTAAGGCTTTACAATTTTTCTGAAAACATTTGATGCTTCGTTGAGCTCCAGCTTATCCCATGTGGTAAAAATAAATTTCCCTCCAGGCTTTAATACACGGTATGCTTCGCTAAAGGCTTTGTCTTTATCCTCAACAAACATATAGGTGAAACAACATACGATAAGATCAATGCTGTTATCTTCAAAGGGGAGGTCTTGACCGTTAATGATTTGCCATTCAATATCCTGATCTTTTAAATTTTCTTTTGCCAACTGCATCATATCCGGACTGATATCCGATGCAATCAATTTTGTGCCTGGCCGAAGAACTTTTCTTAATTGGCGCGTCACTCTTCCTGTACCGCATCCGATTTCAAGTGCAGTATTTACTCTCGAAGGATCAATACGATAAGCCACTTCAACTGCATAAGGCTCAAAAAACATCGGACCCAGGTAATGATCATAATGTTCCGGAATGGAACCGGTGAAAATGGATGAGGGATTCGTCACAGTGGAATGAAGAAATTAATTTCGAATAAATTTGGCGAGATATGTAAGATCATCCTTTTCTACTGTCAGCAGGTACATTCCTTTTGTCAGATAGCCGATTTCTATTTGATTTTCTTCAGCCTTATCTCTTTTCACGATTTTACCTAAAAGATCAAGAATGGTATATGTGAAATCACCCTTTATTTCAGAGATAAACAATAGATCTGAAGCAGGAATGGGATAAACTGAAAGTGGCAAAACACCAAACGGATCAGAAGTAGCAGTAAGAACTTCTAAAGGATTTGAAAGTGCAGAACAACCGCTTGAAAAAGTGACTTTCAAAGTATACGTGCCAATAAAAAACGGCACTAATGTATCTGCCGTAGCTCCTGCAATAGCTGACCCATTAAAAAGCCATTGATATGCAACTCCTTTTACAGAGGAAGCCAAATAGGTGCCATTAGATACAATATTTACATCCGGCACATTGATAGGTACAGGATTTACATCCAGGGTTGATGAACCACATTCATTACCTACTGAAACTTGAAAAACTCCACTTGCATGTCCTACTATGAATCTTATTCCAGGTCCGCCTTCCAATAGTGTCCAATCTTCGAAACCACTTAAAAATTCATAGATAAAGGAAATTTCAAAGAAATCAAATTCATAACTAACAGTATCCCCTGGACAAGGAGTCAGGTCACCAGATTGTAGGCTGATAGTAGGTAGCGTTTGGGCAAAAACATTGAATGGTTCAGGTGCCTGAGAAGTCCCACAAGTATTTGAACCGGATACTGAGATTATTCCGTCCACTGTGCCTACTAGAACCATTATGGTTTTTTGATTTGCATTTCCCTGTATTGACCAATCAGGCGGAATCGTCCATACATAATCACTGGTGTTAAATGCATCGGCTGTATAGGATGATAAGTCTCCGGTACATGGTGCGATATTACCTGACACACCATTTACAACAGGCAACCTTTTCGCACCTGCACTAAAGCTAAGCTGCCCCGTCACGCCACAAATATTAGAACCACTTACAGTAACATTGCCTGAGTTAGCTCCGACCTGAACCTGGATCGTATCATTATTTGCATTGCCCACAATCTGCCATCCCGGAGGTAAATGCCATGTGAATTCATCCACATCCTGCGATACTAAAGAATACGTCACTGTATCTTTTTCACATGGAAATAAATCGCCCGTAAATTCGGAGATCACCGGCAGGGCATTGCAATTAGGAAGCACTTCGATATCCGAACCATAACCAAATATCCAAGCTGTTCCGTTTGGATTAGGAACCCCGGCAGCACCAAACAGTGGATAGCTTGTGGTGTAACCTGATTGCCAATGATTACCGCCATCAAATGTTACGTATGCTCTTCCTTCTGAACTCGTACGACCAACAATCACACCTGTATCTGGTGTAATGAAATACAAGCCATCCCAGAACCGATCAATCGGAAGATTCAATGTGTCCCACGTGATTCCATTATCTGTAGTATGCCACATTACTTTTTTAAAACTTGATGAGATCAGATATCCTTCTCCGTTAATGAAAAAACTTTGCTCATATTGAAGATTGGGCTCAGGAATAGTTACAGGTTGCCAGGTCTGTCCCTGATCATCACTTCGCAGGATCACGCCGTTGAAACCTGCCGCCATGTAATGCTGATCATCTATGCGTGCTATAGATCGCATTTGATTTCCTGAATTGTAAACTGAATCCCATGTCATGCCTGCGTTTTTGCTGAGAAAAATCTTTCCTGTACTCGAAGCTGCAATAATGCGATTGGCAGATATTGCCAGTACATCATTGATGTTGCCGGAACCTGCGGGAAAAACACCCGACTCATTCCAATGAAGACCTGCATCGGCCGAATGATAAATACGTTGATTTGAACCCATCCAGAGATCATTCATATTCAATCCATGAATGCTCAGGTATGATTTGTCTCCAAAAGAAATATCTTCCCAATTTTCACCGCCATTAACCGTACGAAGTATTAATCCTTTTTGTCCGATAGCAAAGCCTGTATTGCGATTGATAAAATATACATCCTGGATTAGATTTCTTGTCGGGCCTGATGTTTCGATCCATGTTGCGCCGGCATCTATGCTGTGCATGACTCCGGTGAGATCATTTCCCATCCAGAAGTCAGTGTCTGAAACTGCAGCAACAGAATAACTGCGCTGATTGACCAGCGGAATAGTGATCGTTGTCCATGTCAAGCCTCCATCAGTGGAGATATTTGGTTTTGCATTTAATGTTGCAGCAACAAGAACATTTGCTGTGGCTCCGAAAGTCAGATCGTTAGTGGCATTGCTTAGCCCGTTATGTGCGATTTCTGTCCAGTTCTGTCCACCGTTAGTAGAGTTATATACATGTCGTCCATCAAGTGCAATTCCGTTTTGCGCATCATAAAATCTTACCACATCCACTCTGGGTACATCAGCATTTGAATTCCAGTTGGTGCCGCCATTCGTGGTGTAAAAAATTGTTGGGTTTGTAGCATAGGAATAAGCCCATATCGTTTGGTCATCTAAGATGAAGGCGCCCTTCAATCCTGCGGTGGCATTGACATTGAGATTTGTCCAGGTGCCATTGTTCCAAACGGATACATCATCATCGGCAGCAACAATAATATGTGTCGGGGAAAAAATACGGATCGTATTGATTCCTGCAGGAGCACCGGCTATTTCGTTCCAGTGATCACCTTTATCGACTGTGAGGATGAGGCCATCTCCACCTGCAGCGGCGATGCTACCGCCAGATCCTTCCAGATAATCGACAGCTTCAAAGCGCCATCCTTCACCAAAGCCGGGAAGCAGATCCCACTGATTGTTTCCTGCCTGGGTGCGAAGGAGCAGGTCATTGGCCCCCGCAGCAAAACCATAGCCATCAGAGCTGATGTCAATATCAAGCACATCTTCGAGCTTTGGCAGGGGATATTGTCTTGTCCATTGGGCGTGCAAGGGATTGAAAAAACATAGCAATAAAGCAGTATACAGGAAGGGGAGGCAGGTGGGTTTCATTAAGAAGACTTTTGAATGAGTGTTACGAAGCTAAAAATATTCAAAAGATTGAACTATACGTTCATCTTTTTGGGTGATAATGGATTCTTAGATAATCTTCAATTCATTCAAATGCCTTTGTGAAATATGTTATAAATTAGAACATTCTTATTGTTCCTTTCAGAAAAAATATTTTTAAATGAAAGATGAATTTTTAATCCTCACATTACTGACGGCATCGCTTGGATTTATCATCTGGTATATGCTATCAACATCATACCTCCTGCCCGTGCGATTCCAGGTGCTGTATGATGCAAATCCACCTTATGTCAGCAGGATATTCAGACGACGTTTTTTGGGAGGACTGATTTATGGAATTATTCCATTGTTTGTCATCTGGTATACAGGGTTGTTGGGAAGGCCGTCATTGTCTGATCTGAATATTTCTTTTCATTGGAATCACCGAGTGAGCTTGTGGCTATTAATTCTTATACCGGTAGTATTGATTGCTAATTTTATCATGACAAAAAAAACCTCCAGCCTGGAGCAATTTCCTGAAGTGCGAGTCAGGTTCTGGCGACCGGGGATCTATATCTGGAGTGCGATCTGGTGGATATTCTATCTCGCTGCGTATGAGTTTTTTTATCGCGGTCTTTTATTACAGTCTTTACTTTTTTATCTCTCAGATGAATTAGCCATCCTGGCAGCAACAGCCATTTATGCATTGACACATTATTTCAAACGCAACCGGGTCTCGTTTTTCTCTATTTTTTACGGAGCACTTGCCTGCTATATGGTATTGGACACCGGAAGCATATTGCCGGTAATCATCCTGCATATTGTCAGTACATTGTCTTTAGAATGGTCGTCCGTACGTCATCACCCGGAAATGTATTTTCTTAAAACTTAATTTTATAAAAATTACAAAGTATGATTCCCAGATTGTTAGAAATTTCAAGAACGCGATATACCTGGTATAATGCAACGAACAATATTATCTGCGAACCGCTCAGATTTTTTTATCCCAGGAATGAAAAAGATATAAGTGAAATCGTCAAAGAAGCAGAAAGCAAACACCTCCGCGTCCGTGCTGTAGGTTCGGGACATTCCTTCTCGGAAGTAGCGAAGTGCAATGATTTTTTGATGGATATGAAATATTTGCGTGATGTAGCAAAGTATGAATCACCCTGGGTCCGGGCAGGTTTGCACACCAATCATTATGTAATGGCTGATGCAGGGATTACGATAAGGCGTTTAAATCGATTATTGGATTCCATGGGTCTGGCTTTGGAAAATATGGGTGCAGTGGATTTTCAGACTGTATCAGGTGCATTGATGACCGGAACACATGGTACGGGAATTAAGCGGCCCGCTTTTCCGGATATGGTTCGTTCATTAAGACTTGTAGGGACAGGAGGAAATCTGATTCAGATAGAACCTGCAAATGGCATTACAGATCCTGTTTATCATTACGCTAACAGTGATATTGAATTAATCCAGGATGATGATATTTTTTATGCCACTGTACTGAGCTTTGGAGGAATGGGTATTGTGTATCAATTGGTATTCGAAGTGCGTGAGAGTTATTTTATAAAAGAAAGAAGATATTTAATTCCGTGGTCGCAACTGAAGATTGAAATGCAAAACGGAACATTCATGCAGATGGTGAAAGACAATGATTTCGTTGCACTTCGTATAAATCCCTATGTGGTCAAAGGAGATCATCTCGCATCTGTCGTGGTGCAGAATGTGTTGCCGGGAGGATCACAGTCCGGAGGAAGAAATTTTCTAAACGGATTTTTGGGAACCCTGGAACCCATCATTGAAAACACAGTGAAGCTCGCAAACCGGAAACCTAAAAACACTGCAAAGAGGATCCAGCTGCTGCTTAAATTTTCAAAAGTGATTAATTACACAGATAAGAATTATAAGGTTCTTTATCAATTCGGTTCTGCGGCATTGCGTTATGGAATCAGCTCTGAATTTGCATTCGCGGCGGATACAAATAAAGTAGTGGAAGTTTTTGATAAAATATTTGCCAACACAGAATATAACAGCAGCAATTTTGATGTATATCAGCCTTCCCATATTGCCATGCGCTTTGTCATGCCATCGAAAGCATTATTGTCTTCAGCATATGACAGGGACACCATGTATATTGATATTCCGACATTGAATACGACGATTGGTGATTTTGAATTGCTGGATAGCTACCAGACGATCATGATGGATATGGGTGGTATTCCACATTGGGGCAAGGTGAATAGTAAGTTGTACCTGAACACTCAATTTATAAAAGATCATTATCCAAAATGGCAGACGTGGGTGAAGGTGAGGAATCAGATGGATCCAATGAATACGTTCATGAGTGATTTTATAATTAAGATGGGATTGGCGTGAGCAAAAGTCAGTAATCAGTAATCAGTAATCAGAAGTCAGTATTCAGTATTCAGTAGTCAAAGGTCAAAGGTCAAAGGTCAATGGTCAAAGGTCAATGGTCAATGGTCAATCGTCAATCGTCAATGGTCAATGGTTAATGGTTAATGGTCAATGGTCAATGGTCAATGGTCAATGGTCAATCGTCAATCGTCAATCGTCAATCGTCAATCGTCAATCGTCAATCGTCAATCGTCAATCGTCAATAATTGTTTACTCTTTTGAAATAAGTTCATTTAATGGGCCTATATTTAATAGAAGTACGTCTCTTATCTTATCATTAATTCCAATTCTTGATTCAAGATCTTCACGGGATGTCTGGTTGAAGCCAATAATTTTTACAAATCGTTCTTGCTGATTCAAATTTGATTTGAATGTTGGTTCATTTCCGTTCAGGAATTGTTGAATGGTATCGCCTTCTGTGGTAAGAAAAACTAATCCACCTCTTAAAAGATCAAACGGTTTAGCTTTGAAGGAGAGATTCTGTACACCTGATGGAGGGAGATTGAATGGTTTAGATTTCTCATTTCGAATTTTATCTCCCGCATAAATGATAAAAGCTTCTCCCTGAAAATAACCAGGAATGATGAAGGTTTGGATGTGAGCTGGCTTTAATAATTCAGTATTACAACCAGGTTTTCTATACCAACCGATCTCATCAATGTCATGATCGATATTGCCTGATTTGTAAAATACTACAAGGAGATTACAATCGTCAATCTCGAAATTGAAACGTAGAAATGACTGGTTTGACTTATTTGAAACCTGGATCCAATTTTCCCCATTCGTTCTTTCAGTGTAATAATTTAGTTCTTCACTTTCGAGGCTACTTACAATGATGTCATTTATGGCAAGTTCGAATTTTCCGTCCTTCTGAAATATGAGTTTTGAATTACAATTTGGAACAAGACACCAGGCTCCTGATAATGACTCTTGTGAATAACAATTTGCATTAAGTAAGATCAATAAATACAGAGAAGTTAATTTCATATCTCTTAAACACAATAATAATCCGGTTAAGTATATAGAATTTTATCTTATAGGCATTTAAACCTATAATCCTATAAATCAATAAACTTAGAATCGATTAATTATCAGCTTCAAGTAAATCCTCCGCTGTCTCACTGGGATTCAGTGTCTCACAATTTCCTTCCATTGGGAATTGATTTTTGATATCATCAAAATTGCCAATGACATCTATAAGGTTGTGGTAACCTCGGGCTTTTAGAATGGATGATGCGATGGTGGAACGGTATCCACTACGGCAATGTAGAAAATATGTATTGCCCGGTAAGATTTCAGACATGTGCTCATTGATGAAATCTAATGGAAAATGCTGCGCAGTTGTTACATGTGATTTCTCCCATTCATCAGGTTTGCGAACATCAAGTATGGAAAGGCCAGGATGTTGATTATAATTTTGCTTAAATGTATTGACATCCATGGATTTGATTTCTCCTACAGGTTTGCCAGCCTCAATCCATGATTTTATTCCTCCTTTCAAATACCCAAGTGCATGGTCATAACCTACTCTTGCAAGGCGCATGACTGTTTCCTTTTCAAGGCCATCCGGTGTGATAAGAATGATTTTCTGATTGATGTCCGGGATCATCGTTCCGACCCAGGGTGCAAATGAACCATTCAATCCGATAAATATAGAACCCGGTATATGGGCTTTGACAAAATCTTTTTGATGTCGCACGTCCAGAATCAATACATCATCTTCTTCACCAAGCATTTCAAATTCATTTACAGAAAGTGCTTTTGATCCTTCCGCCATGACTTTGTCAAATTCTTTGTAGCCTTCCTTATTCAGCGCAGCATTTTTTGCAAAATATTGCGGAGGAGGCAGGAGGCCATCAGTCACTTCACGTATAAATTCATCGCGTGTCATATCATCGCGAAGTGCATAATTCGTTTTCTTTTGATTGCCAAGTGTATCCCAGGTTTCGGTGCTCATATTTTTTCCGCATGCAGAACCTGCGCCATGTGCAGGATATACGATGATATCATCCGGCAGAGGAAGGATCTTCGCGCGCAGACTGTCGAACAACCAGCCTGCAAGATCTTCCTGTGTGAGATTTGTTGCTTTCTGTGCAAGATCAGGCCTGCCAACATCACCTATGAATAATGTATCACCCGTAAAAATCGCTTCTTCTTTGCCACGTTGATTTATCAAAAGATAAGTAGTGCTTTCAGGTGTGTGACCGGGTGTATGCAATGCCCTGATCTTTATTTTACCGATCTTAAATTCTTCACCATCTTTTGCGATGTGACTTTCGAACGTTGTTTCAGCTGTAGGACCATAAACTATGGTTGCACCTGTTTTGTGTGCAAGATCAACATGTCCGCTCACAAAATCGGCGTGGAAATGAGTTTCGAAGATGTATTTGATTTTGACGCCTCTTTCTTCAGCCCTCCGGATATAGGGAAGGGTTTCCCGAAGCGGGTCTATCACCGCTGCTTCGCCCTCAGACTCAATAAAATAGGCTCCCTGGGCGAGGCAGCCTGTATATATCTGTTCAATCGATTTCATATGGTATTGAGGCTGAGCAATCAGGTAAAACGCAAAGATAAGCAGAAGGTTTACGAATCTTGAATAACGAATAACGTATTTAGAATTCGGAAGGAAAAGTTAAAATTGTGAATTTATAAAGTTGGATACCAGATAAAAGGATGAAGGATGCCGGACTCATGACGCACTGTACACTACATAAAAGAGGACACGGACGGTTGCTGAGCTGTAGCAGTTGGATGAGTAAGGCAGGTCGAAGCATTTGTTATGAAAAATTAAGATTTAGTAAGATTAATTTCATCACTATATCACAGATCATCATAATACAATAGAAAATAGAACGCAGATTTTCATGATCGTCATGATTTGATTTCATTTTGCAATAAAAGATCATCACAGCACAAAAAATTGAATGCTTCGACCTCCTCACGCTCTACCATGTGCTATACTTCGACTAGCTCAGCACGGCGCAGTTCAGCAACCGCCACTTAGAAAAAAAGGTTTACCACATAGGTACATAGAAACATAGTTAGCCACATAGAAAAAAATTAACCCCTTCTGCCTATTCCGCCTTTCCGCCTGGTTGCTGAGCTGTCGCACAAGGATGAGGGAGTGCAGGTCAAAGCATTCCGCCTTTACTTTTTCTTTTTCCCCGCATTCGTCTGAAGAATCCATCCCGGATCTGATTCGCGCTGAGTACCGCTTAAATAATTGAGTGCATCTTCAATTGTCATGAAGAAATTTGATTCTCCTATTTTTTGGGTCAATCCGGATTTGTGAAATTTGTCACGGACAGGGCCTTTGATATCGGTGAATAATAATTTGACATTGTCTTTTTCTAATTCAGTTAATAAATCTGACAGAACTACCAGTGCAGAACTATCCACAGATGTATTGCTTTCCATGTCGATCACGATCGCTTTGATAGCTCCCTTGCGGCTGGATTTATAAGACATCAATAATTCCCTGAACCGGTCAATATTCGCAAAGAAAAGAGGAGCATCAAACCGGAAGATCAGGATGTCATCTTCTATCACCAGTTCCTTGTAGCGTTTTATATTCCTGAACGTCTGCGTGCCTGGTATCCTGCCGAGCTCAGCATAGTGCGGATAAGAAGCTTCGAATATGATCCAGGCCAATGAAAGCCCGACACCAATTCCGATACCTGCGCCTATCCCTAAAAACAATGTGCCCAGAAACGTGACAAGCATCATGAGGAAATCTTTCCAGTCGACACGCCAGAGATGTTTTGCTTCTTTGAGATTGATCAGTCTTGAAACCGCAACGATGATGATGCTGGCAAGTATGACTTTCGGTAAATAATAAAAAAGGGGTGTAAGAAATAATAATGTCATGATGATCATGCATGCACTGATGATCGAGGATAAATTTGTTCTTGCACCTGATTGTTCATTGAGCATCGACCTTGAGAAGCCTCCTGAAACCGGAAACCCTTTGAAAAAAGATCCAAATGTATTTGCAAGACCAAGTGCTATGAGCTCTTTATTTGGAATGATTTTATAGTCTTTGTGTTTTGCCTGGATCGTACGTGCAATCGCCATGCTTTCCATAAAACTCAACAGTGCCAATGCAAAAGCGGTTGGAAGTAAATTTTTATAAGTGGCAAAATCAAATGAAGGAAGACCCGGGAGTGGTAATCCGCCCGGCACATCGCCAATGATTTTTACACCCAACACATCAAGATGAAAAATGCTGACGATCCCAATCGAAATTACAAGCATGCATAACGCTGCAGGAAACCCGGGCAAAAAGCGGTTGAACAATAAAAGAAAAGCAATTCCTATCGCACCTATCATAAATGTCAGCCAGTGAATATTGCCGGCTTCGCTCAGTATTGATCCGATGATCTCATGGAGATATTGATGGTTTGAAATATTTATATCCAATAAGTTTCCAAGCTGGCTTAACCCAATGATAATCGCCGCTGCGGAAGTAAATCCGGCAATGACAGGGTGAGAAAGGAAATTGACCAGGAAACCCAATTTCAAAACGCCAAGTCCAAACTGAATGAGTCCAACCATCAGCGCCAGCGTAATGGCCATATTGATGTAATCTTCACTTCCTATGATCGCAAATGCACTGAGGCCTGCAACTATCAGAATGGGATCAATGGCTACAGGGCCGACTGACAAATGTCTTGACGTCCCAAAAAATGAATAAATAATAAGCGGTACGGTGGATGCATACAATCCATATATCGGGGGCAATCCTGCCAGCATCGCATATGCCATCGCCTGGGGTATCAGCATCACGCCAACCGTCAACCCTGCGATAAGATCGGGTTTGAAGTCAGAACGCTTATAATTAGATAACCAGAAAGGAAGCAACATTTACGAATAACGATTAACGAGTGACGAATAAAGAATACTGTTTAAAAGTACCATTCAACTACTTTGACTTTCTCTGCAAGGTAAAGCTATTTGTTAATCGTCACTTGTCACTCTTTACTCGTTATTCGTACCTTGTTACTCGTTAATGCGGTAACCTGGGTTTCAACACACCATACACAAATGTTCCAAATACACCGCTTAACAATACAACTGCTATAACCCATATTCCTTGTCCAAGCAAAGCATATAGTGGCCCTGGACATGCTCCTGTCATCGCCCAACCTAATCCAAATAAAATGCCACCGAATAATAATCTTGGGAATTCCATTTTTTTCGGAAGTAAATCTATAGGACTTCCATCATATGATTTCAGTCCCTTGCGTTTAATGATCAGGACGCCGATAGCTCCTATGATGACAGCGGTACCAATGATGCCATACATATGGAAGCTTTGAAAACGAAACATCTCCTGGATCCTGAACCATGACACAGCTTCAGATTTCGTCATGATGATGCCGAAGAGAATTCCGATAAGAAAGAATTTGAACAATTTCATTTAGTTGGATTGCATGATCGTGAGACGTGAGGCGTGAAACGTGAGTTTTTAATTATTTTTTTCTATGTGACTTTCTATGTGGCTTTCTATGTGAACTATGTCCTATGTGATTCAATTTTTTCATGACGATCTGCGTTCTGAATATTCGTCTATTATCATAATTTCAATATTATAGGCAATAGCAAATGTGTCATAATCAATCCTCCAATAAAAAACCCAATCACTGCTATCAATGATGGCAACTGAAGATTCGAAAGCCCGCTGATGGCATGGCCTGAAGTACATCCACCAGCCCATCTTGTGCCAAAGCCAATCAGGAATCCACCCACAATAAGCAATATGAATCCTCTCCATGTCAGGAGACTTCTGAAATTGAAAATTTCTTCAGGAACATAGCCGCTTCCATCGGATAATGTAGCAGGAGCATGAATCCCGAGTGCTGAGAGATCATCACGTGTAGCTTGTGAGATATTGACAGGTTCAGGACTTTGCATCCATCGCGTAGCAATCGCAGCTCCTCCAACAGTGCCTAACAGGAAAACCAGCATCCAGCTTCTTTGACGCCAGTCACCTTCGAAATATTTTACCTTTTTACCTGCACCTGCCAGCGTACAAAGTGCATCAAACGAAGAAGACACACCAAAGCTTCTGCCGGCAAATAAGAGAAGAAACATGACCAAAGCAATCATGAACCCGGAGAATGCCCAGTGCCATGGAACATGAAAAAGAGAGATGTCGATGAGATTTGCCATTTATCAGGTGTCAGATTCAAAAGTACTGATTAAAAAAGGGGATGGCCCTGGAGAACATAGCTTCCAGGCAGGCTTTTGATAATAATTAGAATATTCATTCAACATTTTCGAACAAGGGAATGTTAAATAGGCTCATTCAAATCATTCATTATGAAAAAATTAGTTCTTTCCGCAATGGCCATATACTTAATGGGTATTACAGGCCCCGGCGTATTACAGGCAGCTCCCTCAAAAAAACCTGATGTAGTGACGGCTGACATCAAGGACGCAAGTCCTGAAGTGCAGGCCATAGTAAAACGATTCGAGGAAATCAAGGCGATGGACTTCAAATCGCTGACTCCGGAGCAAAGAAAGGCTGTAAAGCAGGAGCTGAAAGAAATTAAACAGAATAAGGTAGTTACCGGTGTTTACCTGTCAGTCACTGCCATTGTCATTATCCTTTTAATTCTGTTACTGTTGTTGTAGAAGATCGTATGTGACTTTCCCGTGGACGAAGTGTTTAGAAAATTTAGAACAGATGTCTTGTGGCATCTTTAGTTTAGAGAGTTTAGTCATGTCGCTTTCAGCTCAATTCGTTTAGAAAGTTTAGTTTAAAAACGGAATCATAAACTAAACTTTCTAAACCTTTAAGAGCCATAGGTGCTTAATCTAAACTTTCTAAACACTTCTGTTTCCCACGTTATTCTTTTGTATAACGTATATCCTCCATCGGCATAAAATAATTTGGCAGACATGTCAGTTCATCGCCTTTGATGATAAAGTCAATTCCTGCAAAGCTTACAAACTGCAGGCTCGGAGAAAGAGACACTTCAAAATAATTGTTGGTATTCTTTTCATCCTTGATGAGTGATGCTATATCCACGAATAATTGATGTTGCAGATACAGCTTGTCAACAGATGGCGCATCAATATGGATCACGCCTTTATCATCACTTTCGGCTACATTTTGAACATCTCCTATAAAATAAAAGCAAATGATGTTTCTCAATAAGTAATCATTTGGCGCCGTCACCTGGATGGTATATCCTTTACCTTTGTGGTTTTCCTTTGTGACCGGAAAATCCTTTCCCGGTTCTTTATCGCTCTTAATCTTCAATGTGTCTCCCACCACTGAATATGTTCCAGTTGCTGACCTGTCAACGGCACCATAGACATAATAGAATTCGAATTTTCCATCCTTGGTAAACCTGAAGCCTGAAGCCATTTCATGCTTGTGAAGATTATATTCTCCGTTGAGGGTTTGTGCGGACATACGATGCGTAATTAAAGTGGACTGTAATGACAGGATTGCATATAAAATGAATTGCTTTGACATAGTCTATTGATCGGGATTCAAATGTAGGGATTTGTTTTGCAAAACGGAGTTTTGTTGTGATCGTTTCGCTTCGATTGTGCAATTCGTCGTTTCGCTTTAACTCTGCTCAACTTGGAATTTTTTGATACAATGAAACTCACTATTTTTCACATCCCAAATGATAGCTGGTTTAAGTCTCTAACTTAAACCCAATATTTTTCACCTCTCCTGACGTGAAAAATATTCAGTACTTACGAGCAGGAGAATCAGGATTGGCTACTTCACGTCAGGAGACGTGTATGATATTAGGTTCAAGTCAGAGACTTGAACCAACGATAATTTCTGGTTGAGCGGGGATTCAAATGTAGACATTGTTTCGCCTAATTGGAGTTGGCCGTGATCGTTAGCTTCGACTTCGCATTTCGTCGGTTCACTTCGACTCTGCTCAGTGACTGACAGTATCTTACTTACTAAGTTTCGGCTACGCTTAACCTGAAACTTTCCATTGTTTTTGAAAATGCAATTCAAATGCAATTCTGAATATATTCATGAAACGAAAAAGTGAACAACCACCTGAATGACTTCTAGTTGAGCGTAACCGAAACTACTTTAGGAGAATATCGTTGGTCGTTGAGCGGAGTCGAAGCGAACCGACAACGCCTTCGCTTCAGCCTCAGCCTTTATTTTCAATGGCTCGTATCGTTGATTTTGCGGTACATAACCAATCCCGGCCTGCCTATATTTTTGCTTCATGATTTTGAATCAATATCCTTCAGTGTTTATAATGATTTCCACTTTCATTTAAAACCGTTCCTCATGAAAAGCTTAACTCCCGTCCTTTATTTTCTGCTTGCCTTTTTTGGAACTGCAGGTTCATTGTCTGCCCAGGTATTGATCAGCCCTGCTGCCGGAACACCGGATCCAAGTGCGATGGTCGAGATCTTAACTACAAACAAAGGTTTGCTTATTCCGCGTCTCAGTACAAGTGACCGCAATATGATCAGTGTACCTGCTACAGGTCTGATGATCTATAATATCACCACACACACATTCAATTACTGGAATGGTATAGCCTGGATTTCAATGGTTGCGGGGAATATTAAAGAGCTAACAGATGCGGATAACGATACAAAAGTTGAAGTTGAAAAGTTTGTTGATGAGGACAAGATCAGGCTTTCTGCAGCCGGTTATGAAATAGGGGTATTCGATGGAAAAACATTCCATTTAAAAAGCCCCGGATCAAGTGTGTTTATCGGAGAGGATGCCGGAATCAGCGATGATGGCACATCAAATTTAAATGTGTTTAATGGATTTCATTCCGGGAAAGACAATACATCCGGAAATCAAAATACGTTTATGGGGTCTTTTTCCGGAACTGCCAATCAGGTAGGTGCCAGGAATACATTTATTGGCTATAGCGCAGGAGCGACCAGCACCGTTGCACTTGATAACACATTTGTCGGAAATAATGCAGGACTTCTGAATACCTCCGGATCGTTCAACACCTTTATTGGGAATAGTTCCGGGAATACAAATACAAGCGGATCCGACAACGTGTTCCTCGGACATTCTGCTGGTTTCGGCAATACAAATGGTTTTGCCAATACATTCCTGGGTGTGAGATCCGGGTTTTCAAACACGAGCGGAATTTATAATGCCTTTCTTGGTGATAGCACCGGCTTTTCAAATACGACCGGGATTTCAAATACATTCATTGGGCAAAGCGCAGGGAAATTTAATACAAGCGGCGGACAAAATACATACCTCGGAAGCGGAGCAGGTAGTGCAAATACAACGCTGTCAAATAATACAATGATTGGTTACCGCGCAGGCTTTGGTACAACCAGTGCAGGAAATACATTTGTAGGTGCATTGACAGGTGGTAATACTTCAGGCACAAATAATACATTCATCGGATTGAGCAGTGGTAATGCAAACACCTCAGGTGCGTCAAATACGTTTGTCGGACAGAATACAGGTATTATCAATACTATCGGCCAGAATAATACATTCCTGGGTAAAGATGCAGGTGCTGCCAATATATCCGGTGGATCCAATGTATTTGTAGGACAAGGTGCAGGTGATGTCAATACTGCTTCAAATAATACATTTATAGGCAAAGATGCAGGAGGAAATAATTTTGGTGGTACTTCAAATGTTTTTGTCGGACAAGGCGCAGGTGATGTCAATAATGCTTCTAACAATACATTTCTAGGGAAAGATGCAGGTGGAGCAAACACGAGCGGGACATCAAATACTTTTGTTGGCCAGGGTTCAGGCATTTTAAATAATGGTGCCAGCAATAATACATTCATCGGCAAAGATGCAGGTGCTGCGAATGTGAGTGGCATCTCCAACACCTTCATCGGCACAGCAGCAGGCGATGTCAATACGGCCAGCAATAATACATTTCTCGGAAATGATGCAGGAGGTGCAAACACAACAGGAGCCGGGAATACTTTTTTAGGACAATCAAGTGGAGCTGTCAATTCAACAGCATCAAATAATACATTCGTTGGGCAGGAAGCAGGTATGGCAAATACTTCTGGTACAGCAAATACATTTGTGGGCAGCGGTGTAGCGAAAGGCAATACAACCGGCAGCCGCAATCAGGTCATGGGAGTTGCTGCAAGGACACTGACATCAGGTTCAGATAATCTGGTGGTTGGAAACTCTGCGGGATTTAATCTTGATACAGCATCACAAAATATATTATTAGGTACAGATGCAGGAGAAGATAACCTTGTATCCGGAAATATTTTTATCGGATATCAGGCAGGGAAGTTAAATACCACCGGGCGTCAGAATACATTCATCGGGACACATGCCGGGGATATAAACACCACAGCCAGTGATAATACTTTTATAGGTGCAGAAGCAGGTGGATTGAATTCGATAGGTGCTTCAAATACCTTTGTCGGAAAAAGTTCAGGTGCCGGAAATACAACCGGTAGCAATAACACATTAGTCGGACAAGGTGCCGGTGATGTGAATAACGGGAGCGACAATACATTTGTCGGAAAAGATGCCGGAGGTGCGAATACCACCGGATCAGGAAATTCTTTTTTTGGAAAAGAAGCAGGTCTTTCCAATTCAACCGCAAGCAATAATACATTCATGGGAAGACTTTCGGGATCTGCCGCTACCACAGGAGGTTTCAATACGTTCTATGGGCAGAAGTCGGGGAACATGACCACTACCGGAAGTCAGAATACATTCATTGGCGAAGAAGCAGGCAGTTCAAATGTGGCCGGATTGTGGAATACCTTCATTGGAAAAGAAGCGGGTTTAAATAACACAGCCAGCGGCAATACTTTCGTGGGGACGTTTTCCGGTAAAGCGAATATCGATGGCATACACAATACATTTGTAGGCATAAGTTCAGGAGAGGCAAATACAAGCGGAGATGCAAATACGTTCGTTGGTGAAGGAGCCGGTGATCTCAATGTTACAGCAAGCAATAATACGTTTATTGGTTACGATGCAGGAGGTGCAAATACTACAGGGACATCCAATACATTTTTAGGCGCCAGGGCTGGTTTTTCGAATACAACTGCGATTGACAATACATTCATCGGAAGAAATAGTGGATTAGCAAATACTTCCGGTGAAGCCAATACATTTTTAGGTGCACGCGCAGGAGATTCAAATACGCAGGGAAACCATAACACCCTGATCGGAACAGACGCCGGCAAAGCTATTACCACGAATAGCGACAATACAATTATTGGATATGGTGCAGGCCAGTTTACCACGAGCAGTGGTAATTTATTTATAGGTAGCAGAGCGGGAGATGTAAGCACAACAGGAACGAGCAATACATTTATCGGAACAGATGCAGGAGGTACAAATACGACCGCCAGTGATAATACATTTATTGGGTTTAATGCAGGGCTTATCAACTCCGTCTCTTCGAATACATTTATCGGTGCACGGGCAGGTGATGTAAATACATCAGGAGTTAATAATACGTTTATCGGGAGTGATGCAGGAGGAGCAAATATACTAGCAAGCGATAATACATTTATCGGTCACAATACGGGTTTGGTCAATTCAGGAGACGACAATACTTTCCTGGGCGCAAATGCGGGTGATGCAAATACCTCATCTGACAACAATACATTTATCGGATCAAATGCAGGTGGAGCAAATACCAATGGGGCAAGAAACACATTTGTGGGTTCCGGTGCCGGCGATTCAAATACTGCAAGCAGCGGTAATTCATTCTTTGGAGCAGATGCAGGTGGAAGTAATTCAGGATCTGCAAATACATTTATCGGTGACAGCACCGGTATAGATAATTCCGCAGGGTCGTCAAATACTTTCGTTGGTAAAAATGCAGGATCATCAAATTCAGTTGGGAGCAATAACACATTTATCGGAAGGGGAGCCGGAGATGCAAATACGGCTACATCGAATAATACATTTATTGGCAGTGATGCAGGAGCTCGCGTTACCACTGCCGGAAATACAATGATAGGTGCCAAGGCCGGTGATGCCACAACTTCAGGTATTGACAATGTCTTTATAGGTAGTGAAGCGGGGGGATCAAACATAATAGGTTCGAGAAATACTTTTGTTGGAAAGGATGCCGGAGCAGTAACTACTTCTGGTGATAATACATTTCTCGGTGCTTCGACCGGAAGTGCAAATACTACAGGCTCTGATAATACATTTATTGGAGGTGGTGCCGGTGGTATGAGTACAGCTTCAGGTTTTAATACTATGGTAGGAAAGAATTCAGGAATTGGCATTACAACCGGATCAAGCAATGTTTTTTTGGGCTTCAATGCAGGAAATGGCAACACTACCGGTGGTAATAACGTCTGTATCGGAAAAGACGCCGGTGTTTCCGCAAGTGGTCTCACGAATGCAACTGCACTGGGCAACGGGACCCAGGTCAATGTATCAAATAAGGTGCGCATAGGAAATGCAGCAGTGACAGTCATTGAAGGTCAGGTAGCGTATACATTTCCTTCTGATGCGAGATTCAAGTTCAATATCCATGATGATCACGTACCGGGTTTGGATTTTATTGAAAAACTCAGACCTGTCACCTACCAGTTTGATACGCGTAAATTCGATATGCACCTGATGCAGGATTTACCTGCTGAGGTCCGCCAACAACGAATTGCCGGGCTGGATTACACCCAAAGTACAGCTGTAATTCAAACAGGTTTTCTAGCCCAGGATATTGAGCAGGCTTGTATTGATTTGAATTATTCATTCAGTGGATTACATGTTCCGGAAGGTGAAACAGATAACTATGGTCTTTCTTATGAATCATTTGTGCCGTTGCTGGTAAAAGCTGTTCAGGAGCAGCAAACGGAGATTAAAAATTTACAGCAACAGGTTTCATCGCTTCAAAATGAAAATAATAATTTGAAAACATCTGCTACTGAAATCGAATCGCTTAAATCTGATATTGAATTGCTGAAAAAATTATACGCAGAAAAGGAAAATAATTAACGTAGAATTATTTTTTTACAAATCAAATCTTTTGAAATGAAATTCAGCACTTTATTTCTGCTTCTCCTGTTTGCGATGAATACATATGCACAGGTTGGAATCAATGCGACCGGATCACCAGCACACTCCAGCGCCATGGTCGATGTGACCAGCACTTCAAAAGGTATGCTCATACCACGCATGACAACAAGTCAAAGGGATATGATCATCACCCCGGCAACGAGCTTAATGATTTATAATACGACTACCAATACTTTCAATTATTGGAACGGCACCTCCTGGATATCCCTGGCAGCAGGAAATGGAAAGGAAATATCAGATGCAGATAATGATACCAAAGTAGAAGTGGAAAGATTTCCTGACGAAGATTTAATTCATTTTAAAGTGGCTGGAGTTGAAATTGCATATTTCAATACAAAGTCGTTGCAGATGATCGGCAATCAGAATTCAGTTTATATCGGTGAAGATGTGGCGCAAAATATTGATGCTACTGCATTCAGCAATACTGTCGTTGGTTCTTTTGCCGGAGGATCACTCATCAATGGTGATCAGAATGTTTCTATTGGTACAAGCTCAAGTGAAAATCTTGTCAACGGATCTGATAATACCGTAATTGGGTTTGGAGCAGGAAACTCAAACAATGCATCAGGAAATACATTTATCGGTTCGCTTGCGGGTGAATTCAATACTGCAGGTACAGGAAATGTGTTTGTTGGATTTAAAACAGGAGAAATGTCTGCAGCCAGTAACAATACCATGATGGGTGCTGAAGCCGGAAAGGCGAATACAACCGGTACACAAAATACTTTTGTTGGAACACAAGCCGGGAAAGTGAATGCCACCGCAAGTGATAATGTATTTGTGGGTTACCAGACCGGAGTGAATTCCACAGGCCAGCAAAATACATTCGTTGGCTCATCAAGCGGTGCTTCTAATGGAAATGGTATTGCAAATGTTTTTATTGGGGCGGGTTCCGGATCAAATAATACTTCAGGAAGCCGAAATGAAGTATTGGGTGTCGCAGCAGGAGAAAACATGAATACGGGTTCTGATAATATCCTGATCGGATATCTGTCAGGTTTCAGTACAGACACAGCATCGAAGAATATTATGATCGGATCGAATGCCGGTGAAAACAATCTGAAATCGGGAAATATTTTTATTGGTCATTTTGCAGGGCAGGCGAATACGACAGGACAATCAAATACTTTTCTTGGATTAAGAGCTGGAGATGTAAACAGCACAGGAAGCAACAATACCTTTTTAGGTTCTAATGCAGGAGGAGCAGTCACGAGTGGTTCAGCTAATACTTTTTTAGGTAGAAATGCAGGATTGAATACAACTACTACAAATGGAAATACATTTTTAGGACATGAAGCAGGAAAGGCAAATATTACCGGCATTGGAAATACGTATGTCGGAGAATCATCAGGCATCGCGTGCACTGCCACAGGGAATACATTTGTTGGTGGGTTTTCAGGTGCAAATACAACGACGGGTGTTCAAAATACTTTTATCGGGCGTAGTTCGGGCGCTGCGGTTATCACTGCAGTTAATAATTCATTTTTAGGATTTCAGGCCGGGAGTGGCGTGACCGGATCTAACAATGTCTGCATAGGAAGCCTGACTGGAGGAACAACTACAAGTAACGATAATACTTTTGTTGGCATGCAAAGTGGTAGCATGAATACAAGTGGTACTGCCAATACATTTATTGGTAAAGGAGCTGGTGATGCAAATACAACAGCAGGTAATAACACATTTGTGGGATTCGATGCAGGCGGCGTAAACAGCGCCGGAACCAGAAATACTTTTTTGGGTAAAGGAGCCGGTGACGCAAATACAACTGCTAATGACAATACATTTCTTGGAAACGATGCCGGTGGAGTTAATGTGACCGGAACTGCCAATACTTTTGTGGGTCAGGGTGCCGGAGATGCTAATGCAGATGCAAACAATAATACTTTCATTGGGAAAGATGCAGGAGGAATGAATGTTACCGGTGCCTCCAATACATTTGTGGGCCAGGGAGCAGGAGGTACTAACATTTTTGCAAGTAACAATACATTTATTGGAAAAGATGCAGGCGGTGCAAATGTATCAGGTACCTCAAATACATTTGTAGGTCAGGGCGCCGGTGATGTCAACACAGCAGACAACAATACATTTATTGGAAAAGATGCCGGGGGTGCAAATATAACAGGTACTTCAAATACATTTGTGGGCCAGGGTGCCGGCGATGTCAATACAGTAGATAACAATACTTTTATTGGAACAGATGCCGGTGGCGCAAATGTGTCAGGTACCGCGAATACATTTGTGGGTCAGGGCGCCGGAGATGTCAATACAGCCAGCAACAATACTTTCTTTGGAAAGGACGCCGGTGGTTCAAATACATCAGGTTTTTCAAATACGTTCATCGGGAAAGGTGCGGGTTTAGCCAATATCAGTGGTGGATCAAATACGTTTGTAGGCGAAGGAGCCGGTGATCTCAATACTGCAGATAACAATACTTTTATTGGACGAGATGCCGGAGGTTCAAATTCAAATGGCCTTTCAAATACGTTCATCGGGAAAGATGCAGGTTTTTCCAATGTCAATGGCGGATCAAATACGTTTGTAGGCGAGGGAGCTGGTTTCTCCAACACAGCAAACGACAATACATTTCTTGGAACGGAGGCTGGACTTTTAAATACGTCAGGCAATGCAAATACTTTCATCGGGAGAGGTGCAGGCTTAGCTAACATCTTCGGAGTATCGAATACATTCGTAGGACAGGGAGCAGGTACTAACAATACAAGTCACAACAATACCTTCATTGGAAAGGATGCCGGAGGAGGAAATATTTCAGGTAACGCCAATACATTTGTTGGCCAGGGGGCCGGCGCCCTCACGAATGCCAACAGTAATACCTTCATTGGAAAGGATGCCGGAGGAGCGAATACAACCGGGCACGCCAATACTTTCATCGGCAGAGATGCAGGCTTATCAAACTCAACCGGATTTGACAACACATTTATAGGCGAGGGGACCGGTGAACTCAGTAATGCCAGCCGCAATACTTTTATTGGAAATTCAGCCGGAGGTGCAAATACTTCAGGGGCGTCAAATACTTTCATAGGTACATCAGCAGGTGCGGCCAATATCGACGGTGGTTCGAATACATTTGTTGGCCAGGGAGCAGGCGATGCAAACACGACCGCTGACGATAATACTTTTCTTGGAAAGGATGCCGGAGGTTTAAATACAACTGGCACATCAAATACTTTTGTTGGCCAGGGAGCAGGTGATGCTAATACAACTGCTAATGGCAATACTTTTCTTGGAACGGATGCAGGTAGCATTAATAGTACTGGTACATCAAATACATTTATAGGTGTAAACACCGGAACTTTAAATAATACCGGGATGAACAACCTCTGTCTCGGTGCATTTTCTAATGTCAGTTCTGACAATCTTACTAATGCAACTGCGATTGGATTTAATGCAACAGTAAGTGCAAATAATAGCTTGGTTTTAGGGAATAATGCAAATGTTGGAATTGGTATTTCTAATCCCGGGGCAAAACTTGATGTCGCCGGCACTACAAAGCTTGGAACGAATGGCACTGTTTTAACAGAGATCATTAAGGTAACTGTTAATAGAAATATAGCCATAATGCCTAACAACAGTACAACTGAGGAAAATTTTACAGTGAGCAATTGTATATTGACAAGTACGGTTTATGTATCTCCTTCTTTACCACTTCCGGATGGAATCGTTATTGCCTATGCAAGAGTCTCTGCAGCAGGTACGGTGGAAGTTGCTTTTACAAATGCCAGTGATCTTAATCTGGATCCTCCTGCCATGGATTTTTATATTACTGTCATTCAGTAGAATATCGTTTTAGTTGTTATGCGTGGGTTGACATGCGCTTAACATTTATTTAATGTAATCTAAATTCAATAACTAAATCAATAAACTCAATTACAATGAAGAATCATTTTTTATTTATGTTCCTTTTATTTAGTGCAGGTGTCATCAGCATGTCATGCAATAAGGATGAAGACAATCCCCAGGTTCTCACAGCATCAGGTGACATACAGGCAACGCTTGATGAGTATCGTTCTTTGCTGGGCACCAATAATGGCGGTTCGGCAGGACCGCAGACTTCAGGCAGGCGCGAAATTAGTTGGGATGGTGTGCCAGACAGTCTTGCCTCTCCTTATTTTTTGCCGCACGATTTTTTCAAAGCGCGTGGCGCTGACTTTACAACTCCCGGTGATGGCGTGCAGGTAAGTGCTGACGCAAGCAATCCTTCAGGCGCATTGCCCTCTTTCGGAAATATTAATCCTACCTACCAGCAGATATTTCCTGCTTTCAGTGCAGAACGACTTTTCTCTCCGACAGGAAGTAATGTTGTCAATCTTCGGTTTTATGTTCCAGGTACAACAACACCTGCAGTCACGCGTGGATTTGGTGCCATCTATGTGGACGTAGATAAAGAGGAAAACACTGCATTCGAATATTTCGACATCAATGATCATTCATTAGGAACCTATGCAACACCAAGTAAGAATGAAGGCTTTGTTTTCCTCGGTGTATTATTCAACAGCCCGGTCGTACATCGCGTAAGAATTGAATATGGAAATTCAGAACTGGGTCCGAACGATGGCGGAAGTGTGGATGTATCGGTGATGGACGATTTTATTTTCGGAGAACCGCAGGAGCCTTAAGGAGTTAAGATTTAAGATTTAAGATTTGAGATTTTGGATTGAATAATTCAGATGTAAAGATTGTTAAGCGTCGGTGGACCCGCGCTTGAAGCCAATAAATTAAAAACAAAAATTGCTAAGCGTCGGTTGACCGACGTTCTGGTGAGTTCAAAGCTGCGCTTTGCGTGATGAATACTCATAACTCAAATTAAAATTTGAAGACACCAGAACGTCGGTCAACCGACGCTCAGCATATTTGTTTGAATAAAATTTTGCAAAGCAAAATTTTATTCAAATCGCAAATCGCAAATCGTAAATCATTTCATCGCTTCCATCACCTCCTCCTTCCGTCTCCGGCTCACTTCCACCTTCGTATTATCCTTGAGCACCGCAAATCCATCATGATCAATAAATGAGATGAATTTTTTATTGACGAGATGACTCTTATGCGTGCGGATAAAATTCTGAGGGCTTAATAATGTATCATACTCACCAAGGGTGCGCGAGATGAGAAAGCTTTTTCCGGAGGCGACAATAAATTTCGTGTAATTGCCGAGCGCTTCGCAACGGATGATTTCATGAGGCTGCAGAAAATGGACACCTTCTTTCGTTGGCAATGCGAGACGGAAGTCTTCAGGAGATGGTGCAGCCATATTGTGCATTATATTTTTCAGCAGGTCATATTGCTGACGATAATCTTCATGGCCTTCGATAAATCTGTGAACAGCTGCCTGCAATTCTTCCATGTCAACAGGCTTCAGTAGATAATCGAATGCACTATAACGAATAGCCTGTATAGCATATTCATTGTACGCTGTAGTGAAGATGATCTTGAAATTTTTATTGGGGATTTTTTCAAGCAATTCAAATCCGTTGAGATGCGGCATCTGGATATCCAGGAATACAAGACCCGGTTGGAATTGATGGATCTTCTCGGCAGCCTGGCGTGCATCATTGCAAACCATGATCTCCCCGATTTCAGGAATGGTCTTGATGATCATCAGCCTCAGGGCATCTGTAGCCCGTTGTTCGTCGTCGATGAGTAATACTTTTAACATGATGTCTTAATTTTGAATAGGAAGATTTATTTCAACACGCGTACCAATGCCGCGCCCATCTTTATCTTTTAGATCTACAATTTGCATCGAACCCGACATGCCTCCCTGCTTTTGAATAGCTTTCAATCGTTCGAGTGATACTTCGATACCTTTGCTTGTATGTTTTTTATCCTGTCCGGATGTTATTTTCAATTCGCCTGCTTTCTGACGGCCGATACCGTTGTCTTCGATGATGCATTGTACATATTCTCCTTCGTCAGTGAATGATATTTTCAGATTCCTCATTCCTTCTTTATGCATCAATCCATGCCAGATCGCATTTTCAACAAATGGCTGTATGAGTAATGTGGGAATTTTTACTTCATCCGTATCGATTTCTTCATCACAGTCAATCACGTAAGTGAAAGCTTCTTTGAAACGAACGGATTCCAGCTCGACATAAAGTTTGAGGATGTCAAGCTCTTCTTTGAGTGAAATCGTTTCTTTATCACTATGAATCAGTATCGAACGAAGTAGTTTTGAAAACCTTGATAAATATTTTGTAGCCACCATTTCCTCATTGGCCAGGATCATTTGCTGGATGGAATTAAGGGCATTGAATAGAAAATGCGGATTCATCTGCAGGCGCAGGCTCTGTAACCTGGATTCAGTAGCCTTCTGCTTGTTCTGGATGACTTCCATTTTTGCCTTTTGCTTTTCCTGTTCCGCTTCATTGCGCTGGATCTGGTTGACACAAAGGACGGCGATAGTAGATAGTATGCTGAGATGTCGTTGTGAGAAAAAATTCCTTTTACTGTTTTCACTATCGATGACACCGATGACTTTTCCTTCCATCGTAATCGGTACGGCCAATTCAGAATGACGCTGTTGATCATCAACGATGTATCGAGGATCTTTGGAAGTATCATTGATCAGTTCGGCTTCTCCATGAATCACCACATTTCCTACGATGCCTTGTCCTACAGGTATTTCCATAGGTTGATGGATGGTAAAGTCAGTACCACTCTTTGGTCCGTATGCAGCTTTCTGTACAAGCACATTGCGGTCCTGGTCTACGAGGTAAATGACACAATCTTCAAATTGTAATTTACTGATGCAATTTTTAACTACATCCCACAATAATTCGTCCGTGGATTGATGCCTGTTGATCCTGGAGGCGAAATAATTGATGACAGCTTCTGTCTCCAGCTCTTCCGTCCGTATCTTCTGTTTTTTATTGAGGCTGGAAACCAGCTTATAGATCAAAAAGATAACGATACCAAAAGACAAAAAGCTAAACCACCACCTGTTCCAGAATTGAGAGGCAAGATGAATCTCAACTTCGTTTTCAGCACTGACCCAGATCTTCTTGTCATTCGATGCTCTCACTTTAAAAATATAATTGCCCGGTTTCAAAGAGCTGTATCTAACGGCATTCTGATCCACTACGGGGATCCAGTCTTCATCCATGTTTTCCAGCTTATATTGATAAAAAGTGCGAAGGTGTGTGCTGTAATCGATTGAAGAGAAATAGAAAGTGATGTAATTATCTCCCGGCGACAGGAATAATTCTTCGGAACGTGTCAGGTCAGTGATTAAGTCGCGTGTCTCGACTCGTTGAATAGTTGTCTTAAGATTTATTTTCTGATCATAGAGTGCATCCGGATAAAAATATTGTAATCCTCTTTCAGTCCCCCAGATAAGTTCGTCATCACTATTCTGGTGATATGCGTTTGTCCTGAATCCCTGTATACTTAATCCATATCGTTCGTCAAAAACCTTCATGCTTGTATCCGCGATGTTGAAACAGGCGAGGGCAACATCATTACCCAGCCACATCCTGTTTTCTTTGTCGAGCAATAAGGCTTCCACACGGTTATTTAAAAGGCCATTTTTAGGTGTGTATATTTTGGATTTGCCATTTGTCAACAGGATATTGAGGCCTCGTCCTGTGCCAACATATAAATTATTATACCTGTCATGATTTGCACAAATCACATTATTACTCAACAGGCCACTGTTAATGTTGTACTCGGTTATATTTCCAGTGGAGAATGTATAATGCAGCAAACCGCGTCCATTCGTGCAAAGCCACAAATTGTCATCATCTGAAAAGTAAATATGATTGCAGGATATCTTCCTGATTGTAGAAAGAGGAATATCGTCGAAGTAATCAATGGAATAATTATCAATATTGATTTTGCAAATGCCATTCCGGCTGCTTATCCACATCATTTTATCCGGCCCTTCCGTAAGGAAAGATATGCTTGAATTTAAGGGTGATGGATCAGGTAAAGGCCTTTCCTCGAAATGATGAAGAATCTTTCTGTCCTTACCGGTTACAAAGATTCCTGAATTTCTCGTGGCGACCCATAAGTTTTGGAGATGATCAAATGCAGTGATATTGACTTCATCCGTTTCCTTTTTGTCATCGTGATATTCCAGGAAGGTAGTGGCGTTGGTGCTTCTTTTCCATTCCAGTAAATAGTCAATGGTGCCTATGTAGTAGGTGTCATTGTCCAGGGTATTGATGTGGGTGATGAGGCCGTCATAGTTATTTCCTTTTTTATCCTGGAATATTAATTGTTGCCCGATGACTGCTTTTGTATTGAAATAGCTTGCTCCATTCGGTCTTGCTCCAATGAATACCCAGCCTGTGCTATCTGAGGTAATTGTATTTGGGTAATCATTGACAAGCGTAGTCGGATCGGCGGCGTTATGTCTTTGATTGGTGAGAATGCCTGAGGATTGATCATAGATATAAATACCATTGCCCCTTGAGGTGAACACATATTGGTTTTCACTGACTTTTTTTGCTACGGTTATTTCATCTGTGATGGGATTTCCTTTCTGATCGGTAAGGGTTGCGAAAGGAAATGAATATTTATAAGTTGTGAGATCCAGAGCTTTGAGCTGTTGTTCGTCTTTGTTGTACACGAGCAATTCATGTTCATTCCATTTTGTCAGGAATGTTGAATTGCTGCATTCAAAAACACTTTCCAGGTTCAGGTTTTTATAATTGACAGTAAAAGTTTTTTTATTGGTAACAAACATATACCTGTCGCCATCGTATTTGAAAACCTGGGAAAAGCCTCTTGCATAAAGTGAATCCGAGTTGCTTATTTCAAGTGTGTGGAAGTCTGAAAGAGTGAGGCTGTCTGCGAGCATCACATCAGTCTCCGGGTTAAGTACGTAATGATTTATTTTTGAAAACAGAATTACATCCTGCGAATCTGTCTGTAAGATCCATCGGGTCGGTACAAACTTATTTTCATGATAAATGCCGATGCGGTGAAATTTTCTTTTTTCATCGATCAATGTTACATCGCCATAGGCGGTCAGGACCCAAATGCGGTTTTTGCGATCGCAGGTGATTTCTTTGACATAATCATCTTTTAACTGCGGGTATTGTTGATGGAAATATTTGATCACTGATTTACCATTGAACTGGTTGAGGCCTTCTCCTGTGCCTACCCATAAAAAACCATTTTTATCGATAGTCATGTCGTAGATGTAATTGTCCGAAAGGCCGTGTGCTGTATTTAACTGGTAGAACTGCAGATCCGGAAGCGGGTGTGAGGATTGGCCTGAGACAGATCCGGTCCAAAAAAAGAATAGGGAGCAAATATTCATGAGGAACAGGCCCCCTATCTTTTCTCTTTGGGTTAACATCAATTAAATATAGCAATATTGGCCATGGGCTTGCTTCTGTGGATAGTAAATCTGTTAGCATACTATTCTGCGGTTATTCCTGGTGATCCTGCGGTAATGAAATTAAGAAGGTAGGCGCATCTTTATCAGGCATGTAATGATTAGAAGATACAGGATGTTTGGTCATAGGGTATTGAATTATAGAGCAAACATAAAATGGAATGGAGTGATGGGAGGTGAAATCCGATTAATAGGAAGAGGAAGATTATTGAGCGGAAGGGAGCCAGGTAAAATGTAGTTAGGCCGTTCGGCTTTTTTGAGTTCCACGGATAAATAGTACACAAAAAAATGGAATGCTTCGACTTGCTTCTACTCATCCTCGTTCTACAGCTCAGCAACCGCCACTTAGACACATAGGAACATAGAATTTCACATAGAAACCTGACATTCGAGTGTCTCCGACCTCGAATCTGTGTAAGTCCTTTATTCGAAGTCAGAGACATTCAGGATTTCGACCTCGAAAAAAGAATTCGGATGATTCGAGGTCGGAGACACTCGAACATCGGGGCCCCTAAATCCCCTGAAGGGGACTTTTATTTTCGTGCATTTGTAAGTCCCCTTTAGGGGATTTAGGGGCCAAAAAAAAAGCGCATTGCCACCCCTAACGAATGTCAACGCGCTTACACAGGTTTAAAAAAAATATAGGCTATTCTCTAGGTAGCCTATTCTGCTCCCAACGCCACTACTTTAAGTGTGGTTGCTACGTAAGTAAAATTATAAGGTGTATAATTGTAAAGGCTCAACTCACATCCGCTCGATGTGACATTTTCAATCTTAACTGTTATGCCCTGTAAGCTGCCACTTACTGTTTGACCCAGATACACTGCAGGTGCCGATGCAAATGGAGTGGAAAAATTCACATCGATGTCAATCGTGGCATTAAATTCATCATAATGATTCAGGTCACCTGCAGGAATAGTGACATTAAATGTTTCTGTTCTCAATTGAGTTCCTGTAGAACTTCTTACAATCCCCTTGTCACCCTTGACAGTCACAGTTCCCTCAGTATCGATATTTCCTTCTTTTGAAATCGTGGTTCGTACAGCACCCAGATTAGTTTCGAATTGAAGAAATTTACCCGTACCTGCATTTCGAATCCGTAACTGCGGATCATTTCCACTCAGGTTTGTGTTGTCAGCGAAAATGGCATTTCCTTTTCCATTAGAAATTAATTCAACAACCGCCCTGTTATTGTTTGCATAGTTATTTGTAAAAACACCAGCGACTGAATGATTGCTTGTATTGCCCACTGTACCTGCCACGCCGATACCATCTGATCCCAATGCTTCACCATATACACCAACGCCATCAGTCATGTTGATACCCGTCACTGCCCCGACGTTTTCATTATGTGTATAAGATGTTCCTTTCACACCGATCGCCTGGGGATTTGCTGAATTGCCTTCTCCTAAAACGCCCACTCCTCCTGCAATGCCTCCACCTGCTATTCCTTTCACACCGATACCTGTCTGGTCATTCGCACCAGCCTGTCCCAGCACACCGATTCCGTTGCTTGCATTCGTACCTGTTATTCCTTTTATTCCGATTGCATTATTGGATGTTGATCCTGTTGTGCCTGTGACGGCAATTGCACTTTGCCCGTTTGTGAATGAAGTGATCCCTGTTGTACCCAGTGTATTCACGGAGAGTCCTGCATTATTGTTTGAGTTCTTAGAAAGATTTATTTCCATTCCTTTTCCCAAACCTTGTTGCTGGACGATCATTGCAGCATGAGTACTATTGGCATCACTGACCGTGAAAAGCCCCGAAGTACCTACTGTAGAAGATACGCTCAATCCAAATCCTGAACCATTGTTTAGCACATCCACTACATTTCCTGTCTGACCTGAATTTGTAGAACTGATATAAAGTGAGCTGCCCATTCCATTGTTACCAAGGATCAATGCAGGAAATGTATTCGAAGCATTTGTATTTTCAAATTTCCCGCCTATGCCGTTTTCACTTGTTCCATACACTGCAATTCCGCTGCCCTGGATGATCGCATCTACGCCATTTCCAATACTATTAAATTTACTTAACCGAACTTTCAATCCTGCACCACCACCTGCATTAGTGATGTCAACTGCTGCTTTGGAGTTATTCGAATTTGAAATATTGAATTGACTCAATGTTCCGAGGCCAATAGTAGAAACTGCCAATGTAGTATCAGTATGCGTGGCGAAAGTAGATTGAAATAAACCTGCTTTGCCTAAAGTAGAAATCGATTGACCTGATATCCCGGCACCACTATTCTGCACTTCCCCTAAAACACCAACACCACCTGCATTTGCATGTGTTCCTTTCACGCCCGCAAAACCTGCTGTAGTACTATATCCGGACACACCATGATTTGAAAATGAAAAACCGAAAGCGCCTACACCGGTATTGCTTGTACCAACAATACCAATTCCATTTGAATTATCTCCCCATACACCTGAAGTAGTAGCAGGTGTAATTCCACTTCCTGTAAGTCCACTTTTACCATATACTGCACTTGAACCTGCAGTGGTATTCGTATTTGTAATGCCGAATAATTTCGTGGAACTACCATACGTAACATTGTAAGGAAGAAATAAAGAATCATTCTGTGCTTTCCATTTATTATTGAGCTGATCCCATTTTAAAGATTGCCTGTCAAAGGGTACACCAAAAGCTACATCAAGGTTTTGAAGTTTAGCTACTGTAGGCGCAGGATAACTTCCTGTCAGGTCGCCTAAAGCAGGACCCGAAGGTGGGATAATGGAACTATTGTTGAGAATTTCTTTCCATATCCCACCAAATGCATACCAGAAACTATGTGAATCCACATCATATACCAACAAGCCTTCCGCAGGTGAAACAATTGAAACTCTTTCATTGCTTCTCATGCGAGGAATGAGCACTCCTTTGGATTGACTTGATACGTCAAGCATTGCGCTGTTATCAGGAGTAGCACCATTTGCATTGACAGAAATACCTTGTGCATATACGCTGCATTGAAGAAGCATAAAGACGGCTATAAAAAAGATGTTTTTCATAAGACAATTATTCATGAACCAAATGTAGGTTCATGAAATAAAGCAGCGTTGGAAATACGAGTGAATGGTTTCTTTAAATGACTGGTCGGAAAAAATGTCTTTCAGATAGGGTAGCAATGACGGAGAATTAAGTTTCCCTGTTTTAATGCAAATGAATATGGGAATTCTGTAAGAATAGTATCTAAAGTTCTGATAAGTAAGGTGATATCATTCATTTCGGTTGCAACAATGTAGAATACAGATTGTTGTTTTTATCAATTCATAAACCGGATTTTAACAAAGTATAAGCCAATCCACTTTTCAAAACTCAGAAGACCTTCTCCACATGTCGAAAATTTCGAATGATCAAAGTATCCAACTTCCTTTTTACGCAAGGGTAACGCTGATCCTGATCGGCTTTTTTATCCTGATCTCCATGTTGTCCATTGGAAAAAGCATCATTGTCCCTTTGTTGTTTGCAGCTATTTTTTCTATCCTGTTGAATGCAGTAGTAGACTGGCTGGTTAAGCATAAAATAGATAGGGTTGTTGCCATTGCCTCAACGGTGATTGTTGCCGTGGTGATAGGTGCACTGTTTGCAGTCTGGATCTCTTCCAAGGCCAACTTGCTTCTCGACGCACTTCCTGCTTTAGATGAAAAATTTGATCAGTTACAGCAGCAAATCGCTAACTGGGTATCAGCGAATTTTGGTGTGGATGCAGATAAAATAAATTACTGGATCAATAAGGGGCGTGCAGATCTTATGCAGGCCGGCCAGGGAAGTATCGGAAATACGCTTGTTTCGGTAGGTAGTATTCTTGCAGTCCTTTTGTTGTTGCCGGTGTATATATTTCTGCTTCTGTATTATCAGCCGCTGATCCTCGATTTTTTCCACCGCATGGTAGGACCGGAAAAGGATGAAGAATTGAATATCGTATTTGGACAGGCAAGGACAATATTGAATGCCTATTTTGCAGGACTGCTGATTGAATTGGTGATTGTTGCAGTGCTCAATGCCCTGGGACTTCTTTTGCTGGGGATACAGTTTGCCATCATTATAGGTATAGCTGGAGCCATTCTCAATATGATCCCTTACATCGGCGGAGCGATCACGCTTGTGGGGACGATGTTGATTGCGCTCTTGACTAAAGATGATTCCATCTATGCATTGTACGTCGCGCTGATGTTCTTTGGCATACAAATCCTTGATAATAATTTCCTCATGCCTAAAATCGTAGGCTCCAAGGTGAGGATAAATGCACTGGTAGCTATTGTAGCTGTGATTTCAGGCGGTGCCTTGTGGGGTATCGCGGGAATGTTTTTGGCGATCCCGATGACTGCATTGGTCAAAGTCATATTTGATCGTATTCCATCAGTCGAGCCATGGGGATTTCTGTTAGGAGATACAATGCCACCGATGGTCAAGATAAAATTGCGGAGGAAGAGAAAGGTCGAACAAGGGTAGATGCTGCGACCTGCTCATCCGCATCCTTGTGCTACAGCTCAGCAACCAGGCGGAAAGGGAAGAAGGGCAGGAGGGTGGAATGGAGGAAGGACAGAAGGCACGTGAAATAATTATTCTATGTGACTTCCTATGTTTCTATGTGTCTATGTGGTAATCCTTTTTTCTTTTTTAATTCATTCTGTGTAAATATGAAATATCTGTGTTGACTTTTCTAAGTGACTTCCTTAAGTTTCCTTAAGTTTCTAAGTGGTAAAAAGAGTTATAAAAAACATAGGGTTTGAATAAGTAAATCACAACACATTGAAAAAAAATGGAACCACATAGACACATAGAAACATAGGAAGACACATAGAAATAACTTTCCCTGCACTCTGCTCCCTGCCGCCTGCTCATTGCCATTTTTTACCCTTCCGCCTTTCCGCTCTTCTTCCCTTCAACCCTTTTACACAATCATTTCCCCTACACTAACCCTACAAACCACCTTAACCTCATGTACTTTCCCATCATCTGTTAAAATCAATACATCTCCTTGTTGTTCCTCATCATCAACGACGATGATTACCTCTGCAATTCCGTTTTCCTCCTGTGTGATCTCTATGGCATACATCGTCTCTTTGAACATATAGTTTACTCTCACCGAGTTCCATTCTGTGGGAAGACAAGGTTTGAAATGCAATGAATTTCCTTCGCGTTTCAAGCCAATAAATGATTCTATGATCAGCTGGTACATCCATCCTGCCGAACCGGTATACCATGTCCAGCCTCCACGGCCGGCATGCTGGGATACTGCATATACATCAGCAGCGATCACATACGGCTCAACTTTATACGTAGCAATTTTTTCAACCGAATTTCCATGATTGACTGGATTGATCATCTGCATCAATTCCCAGGTTCGCTTGCGATCGCCTAAGGCAGCAAAACCCATGATCATCCAGATAGCCGCGTGTGTATATTGGCCGCCATTCTCACGTACACCAGGTACATACCCTTTGATGTAGCCCGGATTCAATTCCGATTTGTCAAAGGGCGGATCAAAGAGTTGAATGATACCTTCTTCTCTTCGTATCAGTTGCTTGTCAGCAGCTTCCATTCCCATTTTTGCATGGACAGGATCACCGGCACGCGATAGCACGGCCCAGCTTTGTGCAATGGAATCGATTTTACATTCATCATTTTGTACCGAACCAAGCACCGCCCCATTATCAAAATAAGCACGACGATACCATTCACCATCCCATCCGTTCAGTTCGATGTTCTTTTGTAATTCTATTTCAATAGCTTCAAAACGATCTGTAAAAGATGTATCCTCTTTTAGCTTGGCTATTTTGATAAACCTGTTGATCGTATCATAAAGGAACCACGCAAGCCAGATGCTTTCGCCTTTACCCTGATCACCCACTCGGTCCATGCCATCATTCCAGTCCCCGGTCCCGATCAATGGCAATCCATGCATGCCAAACCGAAGGCCGTGCTCGATAGCCAGCACACAATGTTCATACAGTGTCGCTGAATGGTCCGAACGCAGAGGAAGATCATAAACCGAATGTTCATCCGGATTCAGCAACCTGCCTTCAAGAAAACCGACATTTTCATTCAGGATTTCAATATCACCGGTATTCAATACATATCTGCTCGTCACATAAGGCAGCCATAAATAATCATCTGAGCAATGCGTACGCACTCCTCTTCCAATAGGCGGATGCCACCAATGCTGCACATCTCCTTCATTGAATTGTCGCGATGCACATAAGATGATCTGATCGCGCGCAAGCCGGGGTTCCGTATGCATGACTGACATCACGTCCTGCAATTGATCCCTGTATCCAAATGCACCACCTGACTGATAGAATCCACTGCGGGCCCATAAGCGACATGCTATTGTTTGATAGGTCAGCCATCCATTGGATATGATATTCAATGCCTTGTCCGGTGAGTTGATCTGGATCACCGACAATGTTTTCTGCCAGTATTTTTTTACTTTTTCAAGCGCTTCTTTCGCAGCCACTTTTCCCCTGAACAGCTTAATAAGATTTGAAGCATCATTTGCATTCGCGCCTGTACCAAGACGGAAAATGATTTCACGTTCTTCTCCATCTTCCAGGCTAAAGTCAACCTGAATAGCTGCGCAAGGATCAAGAGCTGCGCCGGTTTTTCCGGATAGCTTTGATTTGCTCATACCCTCCGGATTTTTTAGCGTTCCATTGCGGCCAATAAATTCTTCACGGTCTGTGGTGATAGTTTTCGATGCATCATCCACATCAAAAAAGGCAATCCGTCTTCCAAATTCTGTGTTATATGAATTTCTTGCAAGTAATGCTCCACTGTTCAATTCAAGCTCAGTGACGATATGCATCGTCGTCTTCGAACGCAGATCACCAAGCACCCATTCAATGTATCCGGTAGCAGTCATACGACGCCTTCTTCCAGAATCATTGCGCAATTTGATCACTGTAAATTTTACTGGTTTTTCAATGTCCACAAAAACAGACATCTCGGAATGCATTCCATCTTCGCTGTGTTCAAATACGCTATAACCGAATCCATGTCTTGTGGAATAAAGTGTTTTTCCACGACTGGGTAAAGGAGCAGGCGACCAGAATCGACCGCTCTCTTCATCACGCAAATAAAAATTCTCACCACCGCTATCCATCACCGGGTCATTGCTCCATGGAGTGAGTCGCAATTCATGTGCATTCTCATACCATGTGTAGGACTGACCGCTTTCGGATATTACAGTTCCAAAATGTTTGTTAGCTAAAATATTGGACCATGGTGCAGGTGTTATGTTAGATGGAGAAGTATGGATGACATATTCTTTTCCATCCGGAGTGAATCCACCGGTTCCATTATAAAACTGTAGATCCGTGCGTGCTTGTATAGATGATTCTACAAGCGGATACGTTTTTGAGGATATGAAATTGGGTACAGCACCTCTTAATTTTGTACGACGGTTAAGCTGTCCTTCAAGTGATCCCAGCTTGTCAGATATGATTACTCTCGCTACAGTTTGAAAAAGTATACGGTCTTCATTTGTAATCTGTTCTGTCGACCTGATGTAGATGCCTCCCGGCTTGTCCTGCAGGTCAGAAGAGATACCGGGTGCAATCAACGCAAGGATTTGATTTTGCAATACCTGCCTGTAACCGCCATGATCTTCATTCCATATCACTAAATCTACAATAAGACCTTTGAGCCGCCAGAAGGCATGCGCACGGACAAGCTGTTGCACAAGTTCAATATTGGCACTGTCTTCAATTTGTAACAACACAATCGGCAGATCACCTGAAACAGAATAACTCCACAAACCGGATTGCCCGCGTTGATTCTTTATGATCGTTGCTGCATCGGCACGCAATGAACTATTTGCATAAATAATGGAGCTTGCCAGACGTCCAAATAATTGCGAATCAGCTTCAGTTGAATTGATCTGTTTCAGTATCACCTGGCTATGCGTCCATGCAAGTTCAAATGCACGATCGATCATGTGTTTCTCCTGGTATTTTTCGATCAGGGGATGACATACGTCTTTATCATCAGCTATACCATATACCATGTCAACGGTCACAGATTCATACGGCTTCAGCATGATCCTGTACCGGATGGCCATGATGGGATCCAATACGGAACCTTCAGAACCTGAAAGCTCTTCAGTTTGCTGCATAGCTGCCGGTTCAGAAATGATATGGCCACGCCCAATGAAATGGTCCCGGCTGGTTTCATAACCCACATATTGCACTTCTGCACCATGTACTTTCATCAGGTGAAACATACATGGTGGATGCTCTTCAATTGAACGGGGACGTCTCGTAGCAAGGATAGCTTGCCGTAGAGGTATTATTTCTGTTTGAACAAACAGGTTGCTGAATGCAGGATGCAATGCTTCAGCAGCGGGTGTATTCAGCACCACTTCAGCATAGCTTGTTATTTCGATTTGTCTTTTTTTGCGCGACTTGTTTGTAATATGGATCCTTCTGATTTCTACATCATCTTCAGGAGAAACCACAATTTCGGTATGCGTTTCATAATTGTTATCCCGTCTCCGGAATTCAGCACGGCCCTGCGAAAAAATAACTTCGTAAGTTTCTGCTACTTTGAGTGAAGGCTGATGCGATGATGACCAGAAGTCATTAGTTTCAAGATCTTTTATGTAACAATACGTTCCATGATTGTCACATGTGCCGTCTTCTCTCCAACGCGTCACAGCCAGGTCTTTCCAACGGCTATACCCGCTTCCTGAATTGTTGACCATGACATGATATCTGCCATTTGACAATAGCTGAACTTCAGGTACAGATGTATTCGAAGTATTGATAACACGCAGCTGTGGCCTGTCTGATGTTAATGCAATATCTGGAGCTTCAATAGATGGAGAATAGAACGTGGTGATCTGCGGAATTTTTTCCTGGAGTAGTAATAATGTTGCCTGGAATTGAGGCTCTGCCACGAATCTCCGCTGCATAGGTTGGTTGAGAAGCGTGAATGCTAAAGACAAAAGCGACATTCCCTGGTGATGTGCCATGTAAGATTTAATGATCACTTCTGATTGTCCACGCGGCATTCGGGCCGGAGTGTAATCAATAGCTTCATAGAAACCCCATCTTCCTTCATAGCCTTTCGATTTCAGCTCGCGCAGATTTTCATATCCTTCTTCTTCATCCACCATCAATGCCATCATTGTAGCATAAGGTGCGATCACAATATCATCTCCCAATCCACGCTTGAAACCTAATCCGGGTACGCCAAATGCTTTGTACTGGTAATCAAGATTTGCAGCAACCATGTTGTACCCTGATTCTGAAATGCCCCACGGATGACCACGTTTTTTACCATATTCGATTTGTCGCTTGACAGCAGCTTTCTGTGTCTGATCGAGCAATGTGTTTTCATAGGAAGGCACGATCAGCAGTGGCATAAGGTATTCAAACATCGAACCGCTCCATGACAAAAGAACTGGATCAGTGCCGGGATTCGTCAATTGACGACCAAGAGCAAACCAACTCTCCTGTGGAATTCTTCCCTGTGCAATGGCAACAAAAATTCCCAGGCGTGCTTCTGAACCAAGAAGATCATAAGAACCCGGATCCTTACGATGTTCTTCAACATTGTAGCCTATGGAAAACAGATGTTGCGTTTTATCATAAATAAAATCGTAATCGTAATCCGAAAATTCAGTGCATTGTTGAGCCAGATGGTCCAGCAATATCATTCTTGTTTTTGCAATCTGTGCGCTTTGCAAAATATAAGGCCGTAATGCATCGAGCCAATCATTTTCACTGGAAGAATTTTCCGGTGTATACACTTCCCGGATCTGGTCGATAAGACGTATGTGAAGGGTGGATAGATCCAGGAGCGTAGGAATTTTATTTAACTGGTCATTTAATCCGGAAAATTTTGAAGGAATTTCAATATGATTGATCCAGGGTGTATGTATTTCCAATTCTTCAAGCGCCTGATTGCATTGATCTTCCAGGGATTTTACCCACCACAGGATCTCATTGCTTGCATATTTTTCGGAAATGGAACCGGATATTTCCATAGAAAGTCCCATCAGTTTTCCAAGGCTGATTTTTATTCCATCAAGAGTTTGCGGCGGTGCTTCACAGGTTGTCCTAATAAAATCCTGGAATTTTGCAAGCGCTGAATTCTCTTTTACTAAATCTGCAAGCACCTCTGCAGTGTCGCGCATACCATAGAATAAATTGACTTTGAATATCGATTCATTTACAATTTCAAGCAATCCTTGTTTCAAAGTCAGCAGATGAGCGGCAAGATTTCCGCTGTCTACAGCAGAAATATATTTTGGCGGAAGCGGAGCTAATGAAAGTGTATCATACCAATTGAAAAAATGTCCCTTGTATCTCTCAAGCGACTGCATCGTATTCAAAGTATTCCCGCAACGGGTGAGTAATTGAGTGGTGGTCAGGTAACCAAAGTCATACGCTGACAAATTTGATAAAAGTGAAATCCCTATGTTCGTTGGCGAAGTACGGTGCGCAACTTTTGGAAGCGGAATTTCCTGGAAATTATCCGGAGGCAACCAATTGTCAGAAGCGCCTACGAAATTTTCAAAATAAGCCCATGTCTTACGGGCGAGCTTGTACAGAAATACTTTTTGATGATCTGATAGATTTACTTTGCTTCCGGAAAAAGGCTGGCTGATAAACCATGCTATCACAGGAGAAACGATCCATAACACCAATATAGGACTGGCAATAATAAATGAGGAAGGGGAATGTGAAAATAAATAGACCAGCACAACGATGCCCAGCACAGGGCCAATCCACATCTTGCCGATATAATCTAAAAGATTTTTATACTTCTTCGCAGAGCCGTTCACAGATGGATCCCATTCCAGTAATTTTTTATGACTGATGAACATTCTCCAATTGGTCCTGAAGATGGCATCGAGATTTACAAAAGCTTCATAGGGAAGCGTGATGATCATGAATACATGCTGGATAAACTGGTTCACCAGGTTTTCAAAAGAGAGTATGGCATGGCTCATCAATACCTGGTCAGGTGGTTTTTTATAAAGGTTCCACAGGAAAACCAAAACGGATGTGGGTATAATAATGCCCACCACGCTGATCGTCCAGAACCATGGAGAATCTGAAATGATCCACGCAAATAACAAAAGCATGATCAATGCAGGATGCACCAGGCTTCGTCTGAGGTTGTCAAATATTTTCCATCGCGATAATGCTGAGAGCGGATTTTTTTTAGTCTGGTTGCCTGCACCGGGAACACGTGGAAATAACCATCTTCCAATCTGCCAGTCACCTCTGATCCAGCGATGACGTCGCTTCATATCCGCTAAATAACTTTCCGGATATTCTTCATAAAGCTGTACATCACTGATCAGGCCTGATCGCGCATGACAGCCTTCCAGCAAATCATGACTTAGAATACGGTTTTCAGGAAAACGCTCACTCAACGCACACTCAAATGCTTCGATTTCATAAATACCTTTTCCGATGAATGATCCTTCTTCTAATAAATCCTGGTATACATCAGAAACTGCACGTGTATATGGATCGATCCCGGGTTCATTGCCATGCATTTTTACAAACAAGGTGCTGGTCGTACGAGGCAAGCTTACTGCCAGCCTGGGTTGAAGAATTCCATAGCCATCTGTCACCCGGTTTTTATCGTTGTCATAATAGGGTTGATTCAACGGATGAGAAATCGTGGCTATCATCTTCCATGCAGCATCCCTGGGTAATTGCGTGTCGGTGTCAAGCGTGATGACATATTTTACTTCATGTAGCACATCTTCTTCGCCGGCAATCAGCAGGAAATTATCTTTTCCATGACCCCGCAAAAATTCATTGAGCTGGCTTAGTTTTCCGCGTTTGCGTTCATACCCCATCCATATTTTGTCAGCTTCATTCCAGCGGCGCGGGCGATGAAATAAAAAGAAAATATCACTCAGTTCACGTTTGTACTTTTTATTCAGATCCCGGATCCGGACCTTTGCATATTCAAGCAAAACATTATCATCCGGAAATGTTTCCTCAGTTGCATCGCGGAAATCTGTAAGCAAAGCATAATGAAGGTTTTCATCTTTATTAGCAAGAAACCTTACTTCCATGGTTTCCAGTAAAGTTTCCAATTCATCTTTTGTGTTGACCAGGGTAGGGACGACGACGATGGTTTTTGAAGAAGCTGGTATTCCTTCAGAGAAATCCATCCGCGGTAGAAAACGGGGCTCTATAATAATAGTGACAAGCCAGTTGATAAGAGAAATAGCGAGATAGCTCGTTGCAAAAAATGAAATCAATCCAATACCGATGATCCAGCCTGCAGGTAATCCGTCATAATAATTTTTCCAAACTAAAACACCGGTGAACAGGATGGTGAGCAATAAGCATGAACCAGCATAAAATAAAAACGGGTGCCTGTGCAATGTCCTTCTTAATCTCTCCCGTTTCTTCAATTCCATTCCGGATGCAGCTTCCGTCTTTGGAGCGCCTTTCCCTGTGAGATAATATCCTACATGCGATCTCCGCTTATCCATTGGATTATTTTCTGCGCCTTGCCTGGCGAATTGCAATGCAATATTTGTAACCGCGAGCTCTGATATCTTACTGTTCTTCGCGATATTTTCAATGATATGCCGGTAATGGTCACGCGTATGAAAATCCATTTGAGCATACACATCATTGGTATTATCCCGTAAAGCTTTTTCTACTACACTGGTCTGTTCTACAAATTCGCGCCAGTCAGTGGAATTGAGAAACCGAAGGCTACCGATGCTATTGCTCATTGATACCTGGCCTGCAGCCTGGTTTTGTGTTTCTGCATGGATAAGGCCATTGCTCGTCAGGCCATTTTCTGACAGTCGTTGTTCAATCCAGGTAAGTGGTAATGAAAGTGCAGGACCTTTTCCAAGTAATCGACGTGTAAGCTCTGCAACGAATGAACTTGCCATCGGAGGATCTGATCTTGCCATATCAGCTGTGACCACGATAAGACTCTTGGGATCTTTCTCCGCAGTTTCAGTCATGAGATCCGCCCATGAATCTGCAAGATTTTTGTTGATGCGATCTATCGCGATTTGCGCAGCAAGTCTTCTGAGATTTTCAATAAGTGCAAGCCTGAGCATGATAGGGATAGCCCAAAGTTCACCCAGCTTTAGATTGGTAACCGTCTGATAAGCCGTTACAAAATTGAAAAGGCTTTTATAATCCACTCTGCCATCACTATGAGAAATAATAGCCAGGGCAATATCATATACGCGCGGCAAACCAGCAGAAGGTCCTTTTGCAAGTCTTGGCAAGGTTTCGCTATATCCTTTTGGAAAATGTTTTTTCCCGATATAGATCTGTTCTTCGATCAGGTAAAAATTGTCCAGCAGCCATTCACCGGCAGGGGAGATGAGGCTATTTTGTCTCGCAGACTCGGTCAATAAGTTGTGTACCTCAAGTAGCAGGTCCTTGTTTTCTTCAAGTCTTTTCAGCAGCTGATCGGATGCAACCCCTGTGCTGAGAATATGCGATTCAGCTAAGGTTACTGCAAATTGCTCCAGTTGCTCAGTGCTGAATAATTCAGCGCGAAGAGGTGATTTTTCGTTCGCGTATTTCTTCATCAGGTTATTCCCTAAAAACGGGATCCCGATCTGGGATAAAAAATCTTGCAGCGGATTGTTCGGCACGTTATATGATAATCTTGGTGTATATAAATGAAGCCGGAAGTACCGGATCGGGTGATATCAGGGAGCATAACCAGTGCTCAAACAGGAGCATCATATAGGAGACAACACAGCTATGATGAATGTTTGAGGTAAGTAGTGGCACTATTCGTAGTGGCACTACGAATAGTGCCGCTCCGAATAGTGCCACTAACTCTTAAGGTGCTGAATATCAGTGGCTGCGGATAGTTAATAACATGCCCTGCCGATTATTAAACATGGACCTTAAAATATCACCGAATGAGCATTTCAGGGCTGTGAAAAGTCGTGCCACCAGTACTCGTGCCACCAGTACTCGTGCCACCAGTACTCGTGCCACCAGTACTCGTGCCACGAGGTCATAACTGCCTGATAATACACATAGTTATAAGTGGAAGCATGGTGCACTATTTTGACCATTTTTAGTCAGGAAAGGAATGCAAAACCATATATATCCGGAAATCAGCAAATAGCCTACATTTCCAACTTTTAATGACCACATTCCGTCTAAGTCAGCATAAAAACAAACATATTTGTCTATGAACAAGAAAAACCTGACTCTAAATCATTTTCTGTGCATTCTCGTATCGCTGATCTTCACCGGATCCAGCGGATATGTGCAAGGCCAGCAGAATATTGAATGGCAAAAAAGTATTGGCACAGCACAGAGTGATGATGCGCTTAAAATGTTTACGGATGATGATGGAAACCTCGTCATACTGGGTAATGAAGTGCATCAGGACTTCACAGGCAATTACCGGAACTATCTATTGATCTCCAAAATCGATTTGAAAGGACAGGAAATCTGGAAGAAATACCATGATCTCGCCTATGAGACTTTCAATATACCCGTCGATTATTATTTCGGTCCGCATTTCTACACAGAAGATAATGGGCAGAAACTTATTTCGGTTGTCGTGAGCATTGGTGGCCGGAGATTGCTGTATAAAATAATGGATGAGACAGGTGAATATTATTCATACTCGGACATCAATCCGGGAGTGTATGCAGTGGATCGAAGCCGTGTAGAAGTTTCTGCCATTACTCTTTGTTCATTTCAGCAGTCCTGTTACGGACCTGATTCGTTAATTGTGCAGAAACAAAATCCTTTTCCGATCATTGGCTTTGATCCGGTGCAATGGAGTTTTGAGCTTAAGCAAAATATCAGGACAGCACCGATCCAGGGACATTATGATTTCAATAACCAGGACATCACTACAGATGCGGAAGGAAATGTATATCTGTTGACACAGATCGAACGATGGGACTTCCAGTTTTGCACGGATTGTGCAGATGCTTTCATCGATGCGTATTGCGAGATCTTCAAATTTGATACTTCAGGTACATTGGTGAAGCAGGTTAAATTAAAAACCGCGAAGGCAGTTGTTTCTAATATGCGTTTTGTTACCAACCGTGATGGTAAGCTTTTAATACGTATTGATGATATTAATGCTGCATGGACAGCAGTTATCACCTCACTTTATTTTCTCAATGATGATCTTTCCATTACACATCAGTTCAGTCTTGATAAGCAGTACAACTTCATCGCAGCAGATGAGGATTACAATCTTTTTACCTGCTCCAATGTCTATGATCAGAATGATCCGAACATTAAAGGTGAGTCCGATGTGTTGATTTCGAAATTCAACAGCAATGGTGTGTTGCAGTGGAAGTCCTATTTCGGTGGCACCAGTTTTGATTATCCGAAGGGCATGGTGTTGACGAAAGATGACGGATTAGCCTTTTTCGTGAATACCGAATCCACTGACTTTGATATCGCTGAAAACCATGGAGGTCAGGATATGTGGCTCGTGAAACTTAACCAGGGCACAACAGGGATTGATCATTATTCTCCTTCTGTTTCATTTGCTACATACCCAAATCCCTGCACTGATTTTATCGAAGTAGTTAATTTCGAAGGATACATGAATATTGATATTTATGATCTTCAGGGCCAAAAAATCATAGAGCAAAAAATCAATCCATCAGATGCACGAATTCCTCTGAATGGTTTTCCCGGAGGTATGTACTTTATCAAAGGTGTGAATGAAAAAGGTCAGCAATATGCGGGGAAAATCCTCAAATTGTAAGACCGCAACAATTCTGAGTTCCAGGGGAGTTAATTAAATATATTGAACGCAGATCGTCATGATCTGTCATGATTGTCCGATTATTTTTCGAAGATTTCATTTTTTATTTGAGGATTAAAAACTTATCGTTTTGGTCTTTATGATTTTATATGCAAATTTGATCATGATAAATCATGACGATCATGATAATCTGCGTTCCTTTTTAGATGATTCTTTATTCAAATTGAAAATGTTGTGATATGACGATTTAAATAAAAATTGAATGCTTCGACTTGCTTCTACTCATCCTCGTGCGACAGCTCAGCAACCGCCACATAGACACATAGGACGTCACATAGAAAAAAAATAAATTAAAGTATACTGAATACTGATTACTGATTACTGAATACTGAATACTGAATACTGAATACTGATTACGTTTTGTCTTACTGTCTTACAAGTGAAGCCATTTCCTTTTCAGATAAGTACATATGTTTGATCTTGACTGTCGGTCCCGGGCAGATCGACTTATGGCAATTCATGCAAGCATTGATCATGAAATGATAGGATTCAACACGATTTTCTTTATTGGATTCAAGGAATGATTTCACTGAAGCTTCATACAGCGTGGCGTAGGTCGTATAATCCGGGTCGGCCACTTTCTCAGGTTCAGTAGCTTTTGCGGTGTGCAGCTGGTGATACTTTACATTGATCTCCGGTTGTGTACCGTCGAGGATTTGTTGTTTTGTGAGCATGCCATCATCATACATGTCTCTCATCAGCAAAGCCAGTTCGCTATCCCCGTTTGGATTGAGGTACTTAGGCTTTTTGGTGCCATCTGAAGAGCATCCCTGGTAGAGGATATATGCTGCGATTGCAAAGAGGATGCATGATTTTCTCATGCTGCAATATTACAAAGACTGAAACAGATATTTTCAATGTTCAAGTAAATCCGCGTGCTCAGGGTGCATCCGGATGTACTTGGCGATATATGGGCAAAATACCTTGATCTTCACTTCTTTCTGTCTTGCATATTGCAGGGCATATTCGATAAGCTTTGTGGATAGCCCTTTCCCGCGGAATGGAACGGGTACAAAAATGTACAAAAGGATCAGCGTCTTATTGTACCAGCGATAGTCTATATAGGCAGTATCCTCTTTGTATAAAAGCTCGAAACGGTTCGTGCTTTCATTCAGGATGACATCAGATTCTTTACTCACGTCCATGCAGGCAATTTATTTTAGATGCCGGAAAAGGTAAACATTCTCCGGCGCATTAAGGTTGAATTATAAGTACCTTGCTTCGCTAACCAATTTAGAAGTTACCTTTAATAAAAATCGTTGGAATGAAAAAGGATGAAATATTACAGCTCGTTGCACAGGAGATGGAAAAGAACATTACAGAAATGCGCAACTCTTTAAATGATTATGAAGAAGCGTCCAACATAGATGAAGGCGATACCGTGGATCCGGAAAATTTTTCACAACAATCAGAGAATAAAGAGATGCAGTATGTGATGCAGGGCAAGCTCGATGGTGCATTAGCCACGCTTGAGCAGCTGCAGGAATTTTCCGGTAAATCATTTTCGGTCGCCAGGTCGGGTGCATTAATTGAGACAGATAAAAATTATTTCTTACTGGGCATTTCGTTTCCGGCAGTAAAAGTGGGCAATAAAGAATTGCTTGGGATTTCCAATGAATCACCTGCTTTCAATGTGATCAATGGTATGTCCTCGAACGATACTTTCAAGCTGGGAAATAACACGTTTACCATCAAAGCTATAACCTAGATTAAAAAAAGGTTATCACGCCTGACGGTCGTGATCTCCTAAAAGGCTAATTGGTTAAAAAGGTTAAAAATACCTTTTCCGTACTCTCCGTGAAATTTCCTCTTGTGCTCTCCGTGCGAATCCTTTCTTATATGTCCCGGTATTCCTAATTCATTCTCGAGTTCTTCATTTCGCACGGAGTAAAAGAGATAAAAGCACAGAGATCACTGGTTTTGTTTCCCAATGATTTAATAAAAAATCCGTGCTCTCCGTGAAATTTCCTCTTGTGCTCTCCGTGCGAATCATTTTCGACTTCTTTATTTCGCAGGAGTAAAAGAGATAAAAGCACAGAGATCACATGTCCAATTTCCCACCTTTTTTTCTATGTGACTTTCTATGTGACTTATGTGTCTATGTGATTCCATTTTCTTTTGTGTCTAAAACAATCTTAAGAAAATTATATAACAAATTTATTGAATTATATGAGAGACAGAAAAGAGTTCAACCCTAATTTTATATCAACACTCAGAAAGATCTAAAAGTGTTCTGATGGAGTACAACTAAGATTAGTTTACTTTATGACTACACAAAAAAAGGGAGCAGAAATGCTCCCTTTTTTATTTATTTCAAATCATTCCACCCAACCTTTAAAGAACGCCTCACAGTCTTTGATGACAGGTCTCACCTCTTTTTCTTTTTAAACTGTGCTCATATGAAACTATGGTTTACAAAGTTTACATTCTGTATATCGCAGCTCTTCACATTTTGTGTTGTCCTGAATGGTCAGCAAAACGGAGGTTTTGAAAACTGGTCACCATCCGGCAGTCCACCCCCGTTCGACTGGAAATATCCCACTGGCTGGACCACCAACAATGCAACGACAGAATTTATCTCTGCAGGAGTGACCCGTAGCACAGTTAAGCATTCGGGAACCTATGCTGCCCAGGTTAAAACTCTTAATATTTTCGGAACCCTTACCCGCTCACAGTTATCACTCGGAAAAGGAAAGCTTGATTATCCTCATTATCAGGTTGCACCCAATACAGGAGGGGAGCCATTAGCCATGATCCCTCACGAGGTTTCATTCTTTTACCAGCTTTCGATTGATTCACCTGCTGAATATGCAGTGGCTGAGATCCTGGTCAAACGGCCTTCAGGTTCCACAGTACCGGAAACAGTTTTTCATGAATCTGTTATGCTTCCTGCCGTTGATATTTATACCGAAGTAAAAGTCCAAATTCCTGAAGCAGGGATCAATATAGCAACAGATTCTATCGTGATCCTTTTTTCAAGTAATGATACCAGTGAGGTCGGTAACAATATCCTCTTTGTAGATGATGTGTCGATTGATTTTACAAGCGCCAACCAACCGGCTCCGAAAATGTTGGCTGATATATCTATTTATCCTAACCCATTACATTCAGGCCAGGAGATAGTTATAAAAAATTCTTCAGCAGAAATCCATGATATTTCATTGACAGACTTATCCGGAAAGTTAGTCAGGTGCTTTGGAAATTTTTCACACGCAGGACTGGAAATCCACTTGCCCGCATTAGATTTATGTCCGGGAGTTTACGTTTTAGTGTTAAATAATATCGTCAGAAAGCCGGTGGTAGTATCCCGGGGTTTTTAATTAATTAGATTAGTGGCTGAAATCAGCTTCAATTCCCGAGGAATCAGGCTCACTCCTAAGCTTCACCGGAAATTTTGTTCAAAACCTACAAGTCTGAAAACTTAACCGTAATACTTTTGTTGAAATCCCTATAAGTCAGTGTGGCAGTCCATCATTGAATTTTACGAATGAGTAAATGTCTAAATGGTGAATGAGGTCCCTGATTTATTAGTGCAGGCCGGCGATCCATTTTCTTAGTTCCCTACGTAAGAAAACCCACCGGTATATCCCTTCTGCATGTCATTCAACCCATTACGACAGATTGCCGTTAGCTTGCTTACTCCTACCGTTCAGCATTTCTTTTTTTAGTATATTTTTTTTCTCATTATATTGTAGGTAAACAGAAGAAAATATGTTAATAAAAAACACTGAAGAGTACCATGACTTAAGTATTGCATCACCTGAAACTAACCATTTAAATTCTTAAACCTCCCAAATTGAAAATCATGAAAAAATCATTACTGTTTAATGTTTTCGTTTTCTGCTTCCTAGGTTTTTATTGGCAAAGCAACGTTCTTGCTTCCAATACGACCGCGATAGAAATAGCGAATAGCTATTCGGCAGCTACGGCTTCATTTATTGCTTCACCTCTTGCCTGTAATACCCCTACCTGGCCTACAACATCAAATATTACTCAGAACTCCGCTACCTTCAGCTGGGACGATGTCTCAGGAGCTCAGAGCTATACGGTTCAGACGAGACTTCCTTACGGAACCTGGGTGACCATTGCTAACAATCCAGTCTGGAACACATATGTGACCGTGAATGGATTCAATTCAAATACAACATATGAATGGAGGGTCCGCGCCAATTGCAGCAGCGGACAATACAGCGGCTGGACATATCCCACAAGTTTCACTACTAGTGGATCTTATGGAAATTGTTACCCGCCTGAGTGGTTATATACCACAAATATCACCCAGACATCAGCTACCTGGGACTGGTCAAATGTCAATGGCTGCAGCAGCTATTCCATCCAATGGAGATATCCCGGCGGAACCTGGTACAACCTTTCCGGCGGCCCATTCTACAACTCATGGGTGAATGTCTCCGGTCTTGATCCCGGCACTACGTATGAATGGCGTGTCAGGAGCAACTGTCCAAACGGTGTATATAGTGACTGGTCATACCCTGCAAGCTTTACCACACTTGGGTATTCTTGTGGTGTACCTTATTGGACTTCTACAACAAATATTACTTCTTCGAGCGCCACATTTAACTGGTCATCAGTATCGGGTGCTGTAGCTTATGTTGTAGAGTACCGATTACCGAATGGTACATGGTATACAGTGCCAGGCAGTCCTACCTATGGCACATGGATATCCGTCAGCGGATTGAATTCTAATACCACTTATCAGTGGCGCGTCCGTGCAGATTGTAGCGGTGGAGCCTGGGGCAACTGGACCTCACCTATCACATTTACAACACTTGGCGGTTATTATTGCAATGCTCCGGAATGGTTATACACTACTGGTATAACACAATCAGCAGCAACTTTTGACTGGGCACCTGTAAGTGGTGCTTTAAGCTATACGGTGGAGTACAGACTTGCTTATGGCACATGGTATACTCTTCCCGGAAGTCCTTTTAATAATACATGGGCTTCTATTTCAGGTCTGCAGTCTGGTACTGCATATCAGTGGAGGGTAAGAAGCAATTGTTCCAATGGTCAATACAGTGCATGGTCCTATACCGTAAACTTTACTACGCTGAATTATTCATGCAGCACGCCTACATGGACTTATACTTCAAATGTATCAAGTAACTCTGCAACATTTAGCTGGTCTTCAGTTTATGGCGCACTGAGTTATACAGTACAAACACGTCTGCCAAACGGCACATGGTATGATATACCCGGAGGAAATGTTTATGGCACTTCTGTTACTGTCAATAACCTGAATCCAAACACCACCTATCAGTGGCGCGTAAGAGCTAATTGTGATAGCTGGCAGACCAGCAACTGGACATCTCCACTTACGTTTACTACGAATGGAGCTTCGTGTGAAGCACCAAGCTGGTTATATACTTCTAACATCACCCAGAATTCAGCAACATGGTCCTGGAATTCTGTCGCCGGTGCTGAAAGTTATTCACTCCAGTGGCGGTATCCCGGTGGCACATGGTATAATCTTTCCGGCGGTCCATGGACCAATACCTGGGTTTCAGTTACAAGTTTAGATCCTGCTACTACATATGAATGGCGTGTGCGTGCCAATTGTTGGGGAGGAAATTATAGTCCGTGGTCTTACAGTGCGACTTTCACGACATTAGGTAATTCATGTGGTGTTCCTTATTGGACATCTACAACAAATATTACATCTACAAGTGCCACATTCAATTGGTCTTCTGTGCCTGGTGCTGTGGCATATGTTGTACAGAACCGGTATCCGAACGGGACGTGGTATGATGTACCGGGTAGTCCAACCAGTAATACTTCGATCACTGTCAATGGATTAAGTCCGAATACGGCTTACCAGTGGCGGGTACGTGCAGATTGCAGTGGCGGTGCATGGGGCAACTGGACATCACCTGTTTATTATACCACAAGTTATGGTTCTTCATGCGGTGTACCGTATTGGACTAACACAACTAATATTACATCAACAAGTGCCACATTCAACTGGTCTTCCGTATCGGGTGCTGTGGCCTATGTCGTTGAGTATCGGTTACCAAATAGCACGTGGTATAGTGTACCAGGTAGTCCTACCAGCAATACATCGATTACCGTAAATGGGTTAAGTCCAAATACGACATATCAGTGGCGGGTACGTGCAGATTGTAGTGGTGGTGCATGGGGCGACTGGACATCACCGATCACATTCACCACAGGTTATGGCTCCTCATGTGGTGTGCCTAATTCGACATCCACAACTAATATTACATCTACAAGTGCCACATTCAATTGGTCTTCCGTATCAGGTGCTGTGGCCTATGTAGTAGAGTATCGATTGCCAAATGGCACGTGGTATAGTGTGCCAGGTAGCCCTACCAGCAATACATCGATTACAGTCAACGGGTTAAGTCCAAATACGACTTATCAGTGGCGGGTACGTGCAGATTGTAGTGGCGGTGCGTGGGGCGACTGGACATCACCGATTTCATTCAACACTGGTTCTGGCTCATCATGTAATGCACCGACAGGACTTTCCACAACAAATGTGACAGACTCAACTGCTACATTCAATTGGTCAGCAGTATCTGGAGCAGTAAACTATGTCGTCCAGTTACGTGTGAATAATGGAGTTTGGTATGATCTGGCGGGAAGTCCATTTTCGGGTACTACAGCGACTGCACATAATTTAAGCTCGGGTACAACATATCAGTGGCGTGTGAAAACGAATTGCGGTTCGGGACAATACAGCAACTGGTCTTCCACCATGACATTCACCACAGCAGGTGTTTCATCTTGTGGTGTTCCAACGAATGTTACCACCACAAATATTACGCAAACCACTGCTACGTGGTCATGGTCACCGGTGAGTGGTGCAGTAAGCTATTCTATACAATGGAGATATCCGGGAGGTGCATGGTATGCATTACCTGGCGGTCCATGGTCCAATACATCGTTGAACATAGCCGGATTGCAACCTTCGACAGAATACGAATGGCATGTGCGTGCAAATTGTAATAATGGAATGTCCAGTGCATGGTCTGACATATCAGCCTTCACTACTTTAGGCAACAACTGTGGCATGCCTACAGGAACATTTACATCTGACATTAGTGAAAATTCTGCAACCTTCAATTGGACAGCAGTTCCGGGCGCACAGAACTATACTGTACAAACACGCATTCCAAACGGAACATGGTACAATGCAGCTGGCGGGCCATTTGCAAACAGTCCTGTCACTATAGCCGGATTCCTTCCAAACACAACTTATCAATGGAGGGTAAGAGCGAATTGTGGTAATGGAGTGTACAGCAATTGGACGAACCCGTTGAATTTCACTACGACAGGGTCAACCGTTGATAATGACAATTGTGCGAATGCAACTGTGATAACTGTCAACAGCACTTGTGTAAATACAGCAGGTACCAATGTAGGTGCCACACCAAGCACTCCTTCGCCGGTAGGTGGATGTCCTTCTTCCGGATACAAGGATGTATGGTTCAGATTCACAATGCCAAGTGTCAGCAATCCAACAGTTACAATTCGGACGACTGCAGGTAGCCTTACAAACGCTGTGATGGAAATATATGTCGGTACAAGTTGCTCTGACTTATCATACCTCACTTGCGAAAATGACAATAACAACGGAAATGGCTCGCTGATGCCGGTTGTCAACCTGATCGGTTATTCGAATGCACAGATCTGGGTTCGGGTATGGGGCTTTAGCGGTTCTACAGGATCGTTCAGCATATGTGTGCTGGATTATCAATCCAATAATTTCACAGGAGCAGATAATGAAATTGATGCTTTATTTGATGAAAACCTGGATAATCTGACACCGGAAGTAATCCGATTCAATACTGAAAACGAGATCACTCCTGTTGCCCGTGTATCTCCAAATCCAGCAAGCGATATGTTGAATGTAAGGCTTGAACAAACGGATCGTTGTAAAGTGACTGAAATGGTCATGAATGATCTGGCAGGCAAGATTGTATTCAAGCAGGATTATGAATACAAGGAAAATGATGAATTCTCGGAAGAAATAGATGTGAGCCATTTTGTGCCTGGCATTTATATCCTCCGGATGGTCACTACATCAGGAATTATATCTGAAAAAGTAGTTGTGACACGGTAAGGAATTACTGAATAAATAGAAAAGGGCTGTCCGTGAGGACGGCCCTTTTTTTATTTAAGCAAGAAAAGAAGAAAAGAAGAAAGGAAGAAAGGCAGAAGGGAAGTGGGTTTTATGTCGTCACATTTTGTGAGGAAATACAGACCATCCCCATTAGGTAGGATGAAACTTTGCGTCTTTGCGAGAAAAATAATACTTGGTATACAATTTCACTTTGCGTCTTTGCGAGTAATAATATTTGGCGTACTATTCCCCTTTGCCCTTTTCCTTTTGACTACACAGGCTGCCCAAACCTTTTCCTTAAGACTATTTTAGTTGTAGATAACTATTTGAATCCAATTCTCTTTCTTGATTTCTGATCAGTATCAAGTTTATCTTCCAGCTTCGCAACCATCGAAAGAGATCAATCTCCGTGGATCTGACACCTATGGTGGATCTTGGTTTTTTACTGATCACCTATTTTATGTCATTCTACTCTGATGTATTTTTGAAAAAGATTTTCTTCCCGTCCCCGGAAAGTCAGAATGAGCGCATCAGGAAAAAGTGAAATGTTCCAGGTTGTTTCATGCTGCTGGCAACTCGAATTTACCCGGAGCTGTGTATCACTGATGAGAAGATACGTGCCCGAACAGACATTAGGAAGTGGATTTCCACGATGCTCAGTTTGAATAAAATGTCCATCAGGTAATAATTCAATAATATCCTGAACATCCACAGGAACGGTTTCCCATTGTGCCTGGCCTGTATGAGATATTTCAAACAATAACCATTTTCCTGCGAGGCCGATCGTTTCATGATCTTCCTCCCTGCAGGAGATAGAGATCAGCAGGAAAATAGAAAGGAGAGTTAAACATTCAATCCGTCTCATAAGTGGTTGATTTTACGGAATCATTATTTCTCCCAAAGGATTTCCCGTGGAAAATTAAAAATAGAGGCATCACAACCATGTTCGGTAATGCAATAACAATCGGTGATGCAGACAAAACTGCAGTCTTCATTGAACACCTCCTCAACTCCATCGGCTATCTCATCAACGAACCAGTACAACGGATCACCCGGTTTTACAATTTTGATAATTTCCTGGGCGCCCTGATCTGATTTGAATGCATCAATTTTTTCCTGGATACAGGGCGTAACCGGGTCTGAGGAAGATTTCGTACAACCACCGTATAAAATGCCCATTATTAATAAAAGCAGTAATGATTTCATCATATTCCTTTTGTTTAAAGACGACTTATGGATCAAATCCGTTGGGTGAAATCGTGAGTCGTGAGTCATGAGTCGTGAACCGTGAATCATTGAGCTGCGAATGATAAATCAATAGTTCCAACTGGAGGATCACGGCTCATGATTCACGATTCACGACTCACGTTTGTTATTTTGCATTCATGGAAAACAAAGATATCATTGTCGTAGGTGCAGGAGCTGCCGGGTTAATAACGGCAAGAGAGCTGGCCAGGGCAGGACGGAAGGTAATCATACTCGAAGCCAGGAGAAGACTTGGTGGAAGGATACATTCTTTTTCGGATAAAAAATTTAACACCTCGACAGAAGCCGGAGCCGAGTTTATCCATGGCAAGCTGGAGACCACATTAGGTTTGCTGAAAGAGTATAAAATTGATAAGTTGCCAGGCAAGGGGCAGGTTTGGCAAATCCGGAATGGTGAATTGGAAAAAGACAAAGATTTTATCGCGGATCATCATCACCAACTTTCAAAAAAACTAAAATTGGTTAAACGGGATTTACCGGTGCACAAATTTCTGGAGACACATTTTAAAGGAGTGGAATACACATCTCTGCGCAATTCGGTTAAAAGTTTTGTCGAAGGATATGAGTCTGCAGATGTTGAGCACTTCAGCACTATAGCTTTCCGGGAAGAATGGCATGGTGCTGAAGATTGGGAGCAATATCGTGTCCAAAACGGTTATGGTTCACTGATCAATGCGATAGCAGATGAATGCAGACATCTCGGCTGCAAAATCTATTTGAACCAAGCGGTAACCAAAATATCCTGGAAAAAAAATGAAGTTGAGGTCTTATGTTCTAATGGGAAAAAATACATCGCATCACAGTCTGTCATCACAGTTCCATTGGGGATTCTGCAGCAAGGACTGATCCGGTTTGCTCCTGCGATGCCTGCGAGAATGAAAGCCATCAAATCTTTAGGGTTCGGTCATGTGATCAAAATATTAATGTTGTTTAAAACAAAATTCTGGCAGGAAAAGAAATTGCAGAAAAGGGTAGGGCAAGATCTTGACAATCTATTTTTTATTTTTTCAAAAGCTTCGATCCCGACATGGTGGACGCAGCATCCTTCAGATAGCACATTATTGACAGGCTGGCTCTCGGGCCCCAAAGCAAAAGGCCATGCATCACATACTGAAAAAGAGATCATTGATGAAGCCATACATTCCCTGGCAATCATTTTCGATACGGATGAAAAAACAATCCGATCAAAACTAAAAGCCTGGAAAGTTGTGAATTGGAATAAAGATGAATTTTCACGGGGTTCATACACCTATGCAACTGTAAATGCTGCAAAGCATAGGATAGCAGGTGGCAAAGCAGAAAAAAACACATTATTCTTTGCAGGTGAACATTTTGCAGAGGAGCCGGGAACGGTGGATGCGGCTTTGAAGAGTGGATTGAAAACGGCGGGTGTGATGTTAACCAGGAAATAGTATTCCGGGTGTCTCAGACAGTGTGGCACACTTAGGTGTGCCACACCTAAGTGTGCCACACTGTCTTAACCGATTGATTCTCAAGGCTGCCAGGTACTTATGCACATTCCGATGTGGAAATCGATTTTGAAGCTTTTGGAAACATATTTTATTCAGGCTTGCTGTAGATAAATAGTAAACTTACTTCCCATTCCCAATTCGCTTTCAAGCTGAATCTTTCCGCCTTGTGCTTCAATGAATTCTTTGCTTATTGCAAGTCCTAATCCTGAACCTGATTTGATGCTTCCGGGTACCTGGAAATAACGGTCAAAGATTTTTTCCCGGTATTTTTTATCTATTCCCTTTCCGAAATCCTGTATCGAATACTTAACCGCCATAGATCCGGCATCAGTGGTTTCTTGCTTTATGGTGATGACGATTTCCGAATATTCGGGTGAGTAATTAATTCCATTTGTCAGCAGGTTGACTAATACCCAGGATGTTTTTTCTTCATCAGCTTTGATCAATGGCAGATTCTTTTCGATATCCGTCTTAAGCTGAATTTGTTTTTGTTCTGCCTGGGTCTTCACGGCCTCAAGGGCATAATTAAGAATTTTCACCGGATCGCTTGGCTGGAGAGAAAGCTGTATGTTGCCCGTTTCAACCTGGGACATATTTAATAGCTCCCCGGTTATTTTCAAAAGCCTTGCACTATCTTCCTTAATGCTTTCAATCAATTGTTTTTGTGTTTCATTGACAAGGCCGTTTTTTTCATTTTCAAGTAATGACAGGCTCATCAGCATGGATGCAATAGGCGTTTTTAATTCATGCGAAACAGTGGCTATGAAATTCGTTTTGGCTACATCCAATTCTTTGAATGAAGTTATGTTTTTTAAAAGGATGACATCTCCTATATATTTGGGAGTGGTTTCAGCAGTTGGTATGATCTCTATCCGGATGGTTTCTTTGTGGAAATAGCTTTCTTTCCCATCGGCAAATATTTTTAGAGGCTTACTTCCATTCGTATTCGAAACCTGGTGGGGTAAAATCACGGGTTGCATAAGTGATCGGATCAAATCATTTTTGACAGCGATATCTTCAATTTTTTTCCCTATCGTTTCTTCATATTTCAATCCCGCTATCTTCAGGGCTTCATTATTGATAAATAATATTTTTTTGTTTTCATCCAGTCCGATGATGGGGTCATGCATATTATTGATCAGGGTATCTATTCGCGTCTTTTCCATCATGATGATGGCCAGATTGCTGTTATTATACTCCTGCAGTTTTTTGGCCATTATATTAAAAGATTTTGCCAGCTCTCCAAACTCATTATGGCCTTCAAAGTGAACCCGCTGGGAATAATTCTTATCAGCGATTTCTTTTATACTGGTTGTCAGTTCTTTGATCGGGTTCGAAATATTACCGGGAAGGTTTAAGAGTAATGTTAAAGCGATTATAAAACAAAGCGCACCAATCATGGAGAGAATAGTTGCAGCAGAATCGGCCGTATCTGTAGCCAGAGAACTTTTGCGGTCAATAGCCTTCATGTTGAGAAGCATAATATCGGTAAGATCTTTTCGTATCGCAATAGACAATAAGCTATCTCCAGGAGAAAGTTTATATTTTTCAAAATCTGCGGACAGCTTGTCTGTAAGCTCCTGCTCGCCTATTTCGGTGACATTCTGCTGTTGATTCATCAGGTTCTGCTGGAAAAGTGTAAAGCTATTTCCTGAAGCAAAGTCACCATCAAGCGCTATCAGCATTTGACGCGAATAATCAATGGTGTTGTAATTAGCAACAAGTATATTTTGCGTATCCGAGGAAAGCCTGTTGACAAAAACGATTCCTACTACGATCAATATCGTAATGAGAATAAAAAGCACTCCGACTCCTAAGCTCAGTTTAGTTTTAATTTTCATGTCAGGATAGTATGATAAGGTCAATTTCTGATTTGGACAGGTTCTTGATAAGGCCGTTAAAAATGTTAGTAGCCAGAATAATCTTGAACAGGTTGATATGAGGTTTGCCGACACAGACGGTAGTAATATTGTGTTTCCTGGCTTCTTCCATCACTGCATCAGGAACATTTGTATTTTTCACCTGGATGACCTGTGCACCAAGTTCAGTAGCTAATTTGAAATTATTGATCAGGTGCCTTTGTTTGCTTAATGCGATATTATCAGCGCTTTCCCCGGGAGTCTGTACATAGAGGACGAACCACTTAGCATTGTAATAGCTTGCTAAACGCGAGGTTTTACGGATCACATTTTTTGCGGTCTCTTCATTGCTGCTGATACAGGCCATAAACTTTTCATGGCGAAGTGCAATATTCCTGGGCACTTCAATATCTACTTTACGTTCAACCTGCGAGGCTACTTCTTTCAGTGCCAATTCACGCAATTGCAAAATATGCTCAGGTTTAAAAAAATTATTGAGGGCTGTCTGAATTTTTTCTGCATGATATATTTTGCCTTCTTTTAACCTGCTGATCAATTCGCCTGCAGTCAAATCTATATTAACTACTTCATCAGCAAGTCCCAGAATTTTATCCGGAATCCGTTCAGATACTTCAACACCGGTAATGGTTTTGATTTCTTCATTAAGGCTTTCAATATGCTGAATATTCACAGCAGAAATCACATTTATTCCGGCCTCAAGGATTTCTATCACATCCTGCCATCGTTTTTCATTTTTACTGCCTTCTATATTCGTATGAGCCAATTCATCGACTATGACAACCTCAGGCCGGAGATTGATCACAGCCTGTACATCCAATTCCTCTAACTCCATGCCCTTGTAGAAGATTTTTCTTCTGGGTATGACCGGCAATCCTTCCAGGAGCTCCTGGGTCTCTTTCCGCTGATGTGTTTCAATGTAACCGATCTTAATGTCAATTCCGTTTTTTAATAGTGCATGTGCTTCCTGGAGCATGCGGTATGTCTTTCCAACACCTGCACTCATGCCTATGTAAATCTTGAACTTTCCACGCCGTGATGTGCGGATGAGCTCAAGAAAATGCTCAACATTTTGTTCTCTATGATCTTCTTCAGACATTAAAATGATACGGCCATTGATGTGGTCACAAAGGTATTTGTATTTACAGCTTCACCATCCTTATTAAATATATTGTCTTTGCTGTTGAGCGTTCTTCCTTCTATCCGCCACAATGCATTTTCCCTGATCTTATAATCAAGGTTCAATGAAAACGCAGAAGTCTGGAAACCATTCTCAGTTCCTGTAGCGATGATGACTCCATTTTCATCCGAATAGTATTCACCCCTTGCTGTGATGGACCAGGTATCATTCAATACCAATTTGACGATAAGGACAGGGCTTAGGATATTGTTGAAATCACTGCTGCCCTTTGCTTTCTGTTCCATCCCATAATCAAAACCAGCGGTGACATGAAATTTGTCCGAAAAATGAACTATACCATAGAAATTATGATAATAACGCATCAGTTTAAATTCGTCAGGTTTGTCATTCCCGATAAAAGTGCTATAATTTAACGCGAATTTTGAACTTGGTGTAAAGACAATCTGGGTGCCGAAAGCGGGCGTATTATTTCCATCAGGACGCTGGATATGCTGCCATCCATTAAGTACTAAACCACTGAAGAGCCATTTACTGTTATCAGAAGTATATGTGATCTTAGCTCCACTTTCATAATAGGGTGTATTGTCAGCAAGGATGCTCCTTGTGAGGCTCCAGCAATCTTTTGATATCGCGCTTTCAAAGCCAATATGGGAGGCAAAAATTCCTGCATCAAGCCATAAGTTCTTATTTCTGCTGAGTTTCAGACCGGCGTTTGCTTCGTAAATATTTTTTAAAACTCCGGGCTCTGCACTATAGTTAACATTCATGTATGTACCGGCTGCTATAGCCAGGTTAGCACGTACTCTGTCACTACTAAAAGAACTTTTCAAAAATCCAAGGTTGAGATTAAACTCATTATGCCTGTTATGACTATAAAAAAACCCAGGACGATTATGATCATCCGGCTGATTAAAATCAAAGGCATAATAAACTTCAGCATATCCTGAAAAATTGAGCGATGCTGCAGATGTATCAACCTGTGCAGATACAATACCGGTAATCATTACCAGAAAGAGTAGTACGATTGTTTTCATTTTTAGTTTTTAGTTTTTATTTTATTATTTGAGATGATCTAATGCAATATTGAGTTTAAGTACATTGATTCGTGATGGCCCAAACAAACCTAACAGTGGTTCTTCTGTGTGTTCATTTACAATTGCCACAATTTTGTCTTTGCTGATATTCCTGATTTGCGCTATCCGGTCCACCTGGATCATAGCGGATTGAGGAGATATATGTGGATCGAGTCCGCTACCGGATGCTGTTATCATTTCTACCGGGACATCAGATTTTTTCAAAGAAGGATTATGCACGATGAACGAATCAAGACGGGCCTGCACCAGATCAAGATATTCCTGATTCGTTGGTCCTTTATTGCTGGCACCTGACCCTGCAGCATTATAACCTACTGCTGAAGGACGTGACCAGAAATAATTGTCGGATGTAAATGACTGTCCAATATTTGCAAATCCATACAACCCATCATTTGAGTCATTGTAATTTATCTTTTCCCCTTTTCCATGATTTGGCGCAATGACTTGTCCAATGCCCCAGACCACAGCTGTGTATACGCCCACAAAGAAGACAATACACACGAGGGTCAATTTTATCGCCGGTAATAAATGCGTTTTCATGTTATTTGAAATTTTATTTCATTAAATAAATAGTGCGACCACCATATCTATCAGCTTAATACCGATGAAGGGAATGATGACACCTCCTCCTCCATAGATGAGCAGGTTGCGTTGAAGTAAAGCACTGGCGCCAATAGGTTTATAAGCAACACCTTTCAGCGCCAGTGGAATGAGCATAGGAATAATAATAGCATTGAAAATCACAGCTGATAGTATCGCACTTTCGGGTGAATACAGATGCATGATATTTAAAGCCTGCAATGCAGGAATAGAGGTGATAAATAATGCAGGTACGATGGCAAAATATTTTGCGACATCATTTGCAATTGAAAATGTTGTGAGGGTTCCTCTTGTCATTAACAATTGCTTTCCGATTTCAACGATCTCAATCAATTTGGTAGGGTCGTTGTCAAGATCCACCATGTTACCTGCTTCTTTGGCTGCTTGTGTTCCGCTATTCATAGCCACACCTACATCAGCCTGTGCAAGTGCAGGGGCATCGTTTGTCCCGTCACCCATCATCGCTACAAGCTTTCCGGTTTGTTGCTCTTTCCGGATATAAGCCATTTTATCTTCAGGTTTCGCTTCAGCAATGAAATCGTCAACGCCCGCTTTTTCAGCAATGTATTTTGCAGTTAGTGGATTGTCACCGGTCACCATTACTGTTTTTACACCCATCTTCCTCAACCGTTCAAATCTGTCCTTCATGCCTGGCTTGATGATGTCCTGCAATTCTATCACACCTACAATCACTCCATTTTCTGAGACCACTAAAGGGGTACCACCATTCGAAGCAATCTCTTTGACTTTTGATTCTGTCATTTTCGGAAATATGTATCCGGCTTTTTCTCCGATGGATTTGATAGCGTCATAAGCTCCTTTCCGGATTTGCGTTCCGTTTTGAAGATTAATACCGCTGCTTCTTGTTTCAGCTGAAAATTTTATAAGTGTAGAATCTTTAGCCAGTGCTGTCACACGGGAGACAACATCCTTGCCGGCAAGTTCAAGAATAGATTTTCCTTCAGGGGTTTCATCAGCGAGTGACGTAAGTACTGATAATTTGATAAAATCGCTTTCATGAACCCCATCAGATGGATAAAAATGAGTGGCTTTCCGGTTTCCTATCGTGATGGTACCTGTTTTATCAAGTAAAAGAGTATCCAGATCACCTGCTGTTTCAACTGCTTTTCCGGATTTGGTGATGACATTCGCACGCAATGCCCTGTCCATGCCGGCAATCCCGATAGCTGATAACAAACCCCCAATGGTCGTTGGAATTAAACAAACAAAAAGTGATATGTAGGCAGCTATCGTAATCGGTGTATGCGCATAGTCTGCATAAAATTTAAGCGTAACACATACGATGGTGAAAATAAGCGTGAACCCCGCAAGTAAAATCGTCAATGCAATTTCATTTGGTGTTTTCTGCCTGGATGCGCCTTCCACTAATGCAATCATTTTATCAAGAAAACTTTCTCCCGGACCTGTAGTAACCTGGACACTGATCTTATCAGACAAAACTTTTGTGCCTCCTGTCACGGATGACTTATCACCTCCTGATTCGCGGATCACAGGTGCACTTTCGCCGGTGATAGCACTTTCATCAATGGTAGCTATCCCTTCGATAATTTCACCATCAATAGGAATGGTATCACCAGCTTCACAAACAAATACGTCACCTTTCTTTAAGGTGGATGATCTCACTATTATGAATCCACCGGATGTCCGCTGCAATTTTGCCGGAGTGTCTTCTCTTGTTTTGCGCAGTGAATTGGCCTGTGCTTTTCCCCTCGCTTCAGCAAGCGCTTCAGCAAAATTTGCAAACAAGAGAGTCAGCAACAGGATGAAGAATATTGTGAAATTGTATCCTGTCGAACCTTCTGATGTATCGCCTGATAACATGCTATACATGGTGACAAATAACATTACTGTAGTTCCGATCTCTACGGTAAACATTACCGGATTGCGAAACATGATACGAGGATTCAGCTTGACAAAAGACTGGCCCAGCGCCTCTATCACCAATTCTCTTTGAAAAAGTGAGGTCTTTCTTTGTCTCTTATTCATAATCTAAGTCTTTTAATAATTTCTGAATAATCAATTAACTAAAAAAGTATTCTGCTATAGGACCTAAAGCCAGTGCAGGGAAATAGGAAAGTGCAGTCACAATAAAAATGACTGCAAAAATCATAACTCCGAATGTCAGCGTATCCGGCTTAAGTGTTCCTACAGTTGCAGGGATGTATTTTTTATTGGCAAGGATTCCTGCAATCGCAATAGGGCCTATGATCGGTATGAACCTGCCTAAAATCAATACTATACCGGTGCTGATATTCCACCATGGATTATTATCTCCTAATCCTTCAAAGCCACTACCATTGTTGGCATTTGCAGAAGTGTATTCATACAGAATTTCAGAGAAGCCGTGATAGCCTGGATTATTTAACCATGGAAGGGATGGATCGACTACAAAAAGATGAGCAGCTATCGCAACTCCTCCTTTAATCAGGATGGCAGATAACAAAGTGACTATGATGGCAATTTTCACTTCTCTTGCTTCTATCTTTTTTCCCATAAATTCGGGAGTTCTGCCCACCATGAGCCCTGATATAAAAACACCTATGATGAGAAATATGTAGAAATTCAACAACCCTACACCGCATCCTCCATAAAACGCATTGACCATCATCGCCAGCATTTGATTCATTCCGGATAAAGGCATAAAGCTGTCATGAAATGAATTCACTGAGCCTGTTGATATGACCGTAGTGAGAATGCTCCAGTAGGCAGAAGCAGGTGTGCCAAATCTTACTTCTTTACCTTCCATAGCGCCCGAACTCATATCTACTCCCATAGATGCAATCTGAGAATTACCGTGTTGCTCCATAATCATGGTAGGTATGGTAAGACATAGAAATCCCACCGTCATCACTCCGAAAATCATCCATGACAATTTTCTTCTATTGAGATAGAAGCCCAATGCAAAAACCATTGCTAACGGAATGATAAACTGGGCAATCATTTCTACGATGTTGGTGAAGTAGTTGGGATTTTCAAATGGATGTGCTGAATTCGTCCCAAACCATCCACCTCCGTTTGTGCCTAAATGTTTTATTGGAACGAATGCAGCAACCGGTCCTCTTGACACCTGTATCGTATCCCCTTGCAAGGATGTTATGGTGTCTTTACCGTCAAATGTCATCGGCATGCCATTCATCATGAATAAAACTGCAACGACCACAGAAAGAGGTAATAGAATTCTTGTCAGTGATTTTATGAAATAATTGTAAAAATTACCCAGCTTATCTGTTGTACGTTCTTTCAACGCATTGAAGAACACAGCCGCAACTGCCAATCCTGTTGCAGCAGAAACAAATTGCAGGAACATCAGGCAAACTAATTGTGACAAATACGTCACACCGGTTTCTCCTGAATAATGTTGCAGATTACAATTGACCATAAAGCTAATCGCAGTATTAAATGCAAGATCCGGGGTCATGGATGGATTGCCATCCGGATTCATCGGTAGCCATCCCTGGCACATCAGGATGAACATGGCAAATAAAAACCAGACGAGATTGATGGTCAGCATAGCAACAAGGCTTTCTTTCCAGCTCATCTCTCTTTTAGGATCAATGCCGCTAATCCGGAAAAATAAATTTTCCAGCGGACTTAGAAAATCAAGTAATGATTTATTTCCGGTGTACACTTTTGCAATATATTTTCCAAAAGGTATGGCTATCAACAGTGTCACCAGGAACATGAAGACAACTCCAAATATTTCCGTGTTCATCAGTTAGAATTTTTCGGGGTGGATCAAAACATAGCACAGGTAGCAAAACACCATGCAGGCAAGTATGAATAATGCGATCATCATAGCGTTAGATATTTTCAAAAAAATCAATGGATTTGTAAAACACTGCGAAGCAAACCAGGCCTGCAAGTATGAGTATTATGGTCATCATCATGATTCAGTTTGTTTAAAATTGTTCCGTCATCAATTCATTATGTACAATGAAATACATCCTTTGGCTTTCGCTATTCATCATCTGTGAAGAAGGAAATTAATTTTCAAGAAAATGATGTAAAGAAGTGATATCGCAAATAACCCGAGAAGAAGCAGGGTCAGAACATCTTTGATATTGAACTTTCTCGTACTCATTTATGCATAGGCATGCCAATATCCATTCCATAGCAGACGGACATTGGATCAACTTTCTTATAATCAATGACTTATGACAAATTCAGGAAAATGAAGCGCAAAAAATACCTTCCATAATGAAATGGCGATTTCCATTTTGGCATGGTGAGTTCTTTAAAGGCAGGATCATAGACCGAAATGATCCATATCATTTTCCCGTGAGCTTGGATGGAATAGTTTAGTGGTTAGAAAAAACTATAAATATGAATTTTCTCAAAATCAAAACAAGCTGGTCAAATTTGGAATTGGGCTTGATAAAGATCTGCGTAGGGGTCATATATATGATAGCAGGTGTTTACTTCCATGAATTTCTAGCCAACTATCTCCTCATATTGGCTGCAATATTTGTCATCACAGCAATATGGACTTTTTTGCTTTGGATAAAAAAAATGAAAGAGGCGAAGCCTTAGACAAAAACAGAATAAGACTCATTCTACCTTATAATCCTGTAGTTTTCGATATAAAGTAGTCAGTCCTATATTCATTAATCTTGCAGCTTCTGTTTTATTTCCTTTTGTGTAGTTCAGGACTTTCAGGATATGAAGTTTTTCAGAGCTTGCCAGATCAAAAGCTGAGAGTGACTTGCTGTTTGAAGCTTTTGATGTTGTGTTTACAATATCAATAGGCAACGTATCCGGCGTCAGTTCATCCGAAGTGGACAGGATCACACAGCGTTCAATAATATTTTTGAGTTCGCGTATGTTGCCAGGGAAAGAATGCTGCCTGAGGGTTTCCAGGAAACCGGTGGAAAGCCGTTTAATTTTCTTGTTTGTTTTCGCAGAAAATATATCCATGAAATAATTGGCCAATGCTTCAATATCCTGCGTTCTTTCACGTAATGCAGGTAGCCTGATCTGAAATACTGAAATCCGGTAAAATAAATCCTGGCGGAAATGACCGCTTTCAACCTCTTTTCCCAGTTCTCTATGTGTTGCAGCTATGATACGAACATTCACTTTCATTGTTTTGGTTTCACCTACTTTAATCAATTCCCCGGTTTCAATCACGCGAAGAAGCTTGGCTTGCAGATCCAGGCTCATTTCACCTATTTCATCCAGGAAAATAGTTCCAAGATCAGCTTCCTCAAATAATCCCTTTCGATCTTGTGAGGCACCCGTATAAGCCCCGGACTTATGCCCGAACATTTCGCTTTCTAACAATTCTCTGCTGAACGCTGAACAATTGATAGCGACAAAATTTTTTGTGTTTCTATTACTGGCCAGGTGTATTGCCTGAGCGAAGACCTCTTTACCTGTACCGGTTTCTCCCGTGAGCAAAACCGTAGTATCTGTTGCAGAAACTTTTTTTGCTAATTCAATAGCCTGAAGGAATACTTTTGATTTACCAATGATGTTATCAAAGGAAAAACGGTTGCCCAGTTGCTTTTCTAATTGACGAACCCGTTTAGCGAGCTCTGTTTTTTCTATAGCACGATATATGAGCGGAATAATTTTGTTGTTGTCATCACCTTTTGTGATGTAATCAAAAGCACCGTTTTTAATGGCCTGGACGCCATCGGGAATATTACCATAAGCAGTTAAGAGAATGATTTCGATGTAAGGAAATTTCGCTTTAATGGTTTTAATTAAATCCACCCCATTTCCGTCGGGCAGCTTGACATCACAGAGAACTACATCCACCTCCAATTGTTCCAGTTTTTTCAAGGCCATTTTGAAATCCGGAGCCTGAAAAACTTCAAAACCTTCAAGACTGATGATCCTTGCCAGGAGAGATCTCAGCTTTTCTTCGTCATCAATGATTAATATTCTTCCCACATCATCCTATTATAGTCCGGAGTAAAGGTATGTATTTGCAGAACCAAAAATTACTTCAGTTTTATAGCTACATTGTCGTTGTGAACCTTCAGTATAAAATTAAAGAGAAGTTGAGCAGGTCGCAGGCGAAATTCATGAGCGAACTCTTAATTGGCTAGGGTCAAAGTTTAAAAATGTTCGCTATGTTATTGCATCCGATACACCAGAAAGGATTGTAAGACAAATACCCTTACTATTTGTGTATAATTATACGAATGAGTATACATACTACAATCACGAGATTAGCTTCGAAATAAAAGAAGGCAAAGTCAGATTCAGAGTATTTCTATTGGGGCAAGGTGTTATGGTGAAAAATGTGAACGAATGGCGCACAGTTGCCCTGGAAAATCGCCAAATATTCGAGAAATCACTAAATGAATTGTACCAAAGCTATTTGTTGGAATTGAAGACGAATGTATCGGATTGGTAGGTGCTATGCCTTTTTGTCACGTAATAGCGCTTTTTCAACAGTTATCCGATAAAGTTCCTGCAACTATTTGCTTAATGAAAACATTGTGAGATTTTCCCCGTTTCTTTACTTGTGTAATGGCGTGGAAAACTTTTAGTCAAATGTTAATCAAAAACAATTTTAGTATGCATCGAATGTATAGATTCCTGTTCGTATTTTTTATCTGGATGCATGTGTCATTAGCGTGGAATTCCATGAATGGCCAGAATATGCCGCCCAGGTATGCCACTCTTGAATTATTTACCAATACACCTTGTCCGATTTGTGCATCGCAGAATCCGGGCTTATTTAACCGGCTCCAGGCATTTGAAGGTCAATATCATTTGATCAGTTTTTATCCGGGAAAGCCTTATGCAAGTTGCATCTTCTATCAGTTCAATATCCCGGAGAATACAAGCCGTTGGCAGTTTTATACAGGCGAACTCTTTGGCACACCTACTGTGGCGATAAATGGCATTGATTTCAAAACTTCAAATGGTGTAACAAACACAGTTCTGGATGCAGTCACAGGTGACTCGTCCTGGCTCTACGTGAAAGTAGAAGAGACTTCAGGTATGAACAGGACAGTTGATATTACACTCACAGATGTTGTCGGCAGTTCTTTGACTATCGGAAAACTTTTTGCAGTGATCGTTGAAAAGGAAGTGGTGTATAATGCACCCAACGGAGAAACAGGCCATCACAATGTATTCCGTAAATTCCTAGGTCCGGTAGCAGGTGAGGATGTAGACTTGATTTCCGGTACTGCATTGAAGACATACTCATACAATGTTGATGAAGATTGGGTAGCGGATCAGGTTTATGTGATCGCATGGCTCATGGATCCGGGCACGAAAGAAATTCTTAATTCAGGAACACGATTTGACCAATCCTTGTCTGCGACTTATGACATCACAAAGAAGTACACAGAAGTTCATGCGTATCCTAATCCTGCGAAGGACCAGGTGTTGATTGAATTGCCAGGGAATATGAATGGAATGGTAAATGTGAATATCTTCTCCCCATCTGGTAGTGTGGTTAAGCGTATTCAAGAGCATGAGGTAACTTCTTCCTCATTCATTATTCCTGTTCATGACATGCTGTCTGGTTTGTATTATATTATCATCGATGCTAAGGACACATCATTTATGGGAAAGATCGTGGTGGAATAGTGTAAAACGTCGTGGTTTTCGCACGGAGTAAAAGGAGAAAGAGCACAGAGATCCCGGGTTTTATTTTCTAATGATGTAATAAAAAATCCGTGCTCTCCGTGATATTTCCTCATGTCCTCTCTGTACGAATTATTCCTTAAATGTCATGGTATTCCTCATTCATTCGCGACTTGTTCATGTTTCTGAAATGTGATGGTAGAGTTATTATTTGCCTGTATAAATATCCAACTCCCTGATCTGCTCTTTATAGTCTGCCGGTAATAAAATATTCTTCAATAGCCACTCTGCTTTAAACACCCTGGTTAATTTATAAATTGAAACTACAGGAGTAAGGAAGGAGAACTCGCCAAAACTCATGAGTTCTTTTACTCTTTGTGGCACTACCAGTTTCTGGCCTTCAAGCAATACTTTGAAACGCATAGCACCCAGGTGCTTTTTATATTGCTTAAACAGGTCAATCGTGTAGTTGCTTTTTTGAAGATTTTGCTGCAGGTGCTCTTCACGAACCGGCAACCAAAGTGTATAATTCAGCGGAAGATCTTTAAGGCCCATGCGGGTACCTACGCGATAAAACACGTTGTACACTTCTTCTTTTTCTTCGTCGGTAAGTTTTTGTTCCAATAATTCATAAGCGGCAATAGAGTAGTGGATGAGCATGAATAATACATCCCGGTAAGCCCAGTCAGGAATGGTTGCACCACGTTTATTCTCTACTGCAGTATGAATATTGTGTATGATGTCGATGGATCTGTTGGCATCCACCATTGGGCTGAAAACAATCTTTTTAGTATAGCTCACTGTGCTGAACAAACGGCCTAATGGATCGGCAGGGAGCTTTCCGGTAAAATACAGCCAGTCCACAGCCTTGTTGAGTGCAAACTCTGCCGATGCGCCGGCAAAGATGAAAAGGATGGTGTCGCCTTTGCCCCATATCTTTCGTACAATGGATTGTTCCGTTACAAAATCCTGCATCGGGCAAAAATAGGGAATTTACTTTGAATTGCAAAGTACTTTTAATTAAAAAAGACCTGGGCAATGCTTCGGCTTGCTTGACGCATCCATGTGCTAGCGCTCAGCAACCGGCAAAGGAAGGCTCATCAGAAAATATTTGATTTATAGAAAAGTACGAGGCAAAGTGCAATTCTTCATTTGGGAGAATTGCTTTATTTGATGATTTCAATCTTAATTTTATTTGAAGGGACGGACCTCGATTCCAACCGGAAGAAAGCCCATAATTCGTACTTTCCCGGCGACAGGATCCGGTAATAACCTTGCTTGCCATAGCTTTCATGGTCAACCCACCGAGTAATATCCTTCGTTTCTGAATATTCCTGCCCCGGTTTAATAACCGAATCCTGTTTTATATCCACCATTTGTTCCGGATGTATGATGTATTCAACTATTTTTTTATTTGTTTCCTGATCATATCCCGGACTTAACTTTATATAAAAACTCGAATATTTATCTTTTTGCTTGTACACCGATATCGTTTTGGCTTTATCACTCTGATTGGTCAATGTATAATTGATGAGAATGGGTGAATTTAATTTGTAAATACTATCCACTGATGTTATTTTCAGCTCCCATCCGAAAAATTGAAGCTCATAAGTTATTGCTTCATCATAATATTCCACCTCTCTCCGTAAATGATGATTCGGAAATGCAGTATAAAATTTATTCGCATAGGTCCTCGCCAAAAGAAAATATTTTTCTTTTTCATAATAATTCACTCCATAGTCAAAATAGAGTGTGATAAATTTCAAATAAACTTCAGGAATTAATTCTGTGTCAGGATATTTTTTCAGAAAATCTTTAAGCTGTTCAATGGCCTCAAGGTTGTATCCTGTATTTCCCCCTTCGTGCGATCCTTGTTCATCATGCGTTATCATCAGGTATTTTGCATTATCTGCAAAAGGACTTGTGGGATATTTGGTGAGTAGTGTATGTAAATACGTAAATGGATAATCCATCCGGATAGAACTGGCTTCTGTCTCCGGACCGATATAACGGAAAAGGTTATAAAAGATATTGGCTGTTTTCCATAACCTTTCATCTTCGTTCATAGGAATTGATTTAAGGCTTTCCAATGAGCGATTAGCCTCGAAGATTTTCCTGATACGATCCTGAAAATATTCTTCATGGGAATCGGTTATAGGTTTTACATAATTTGTATCGATCGAAACAGCCGTCTCGATCATACCTTTTTGCGCAGCAGTAGTAATCAGGTTTAATGCCATAGCCCCCCTGATATCAGGTTCCTCAATAGAGTCTAGAAAGGGAATCAATGAATAATCAAAGGGCAACCAATAACCCGGAACTCTGGAGGAAATTGAATGACGGATTTCTTCTATGCCTTTGAGAATGCGCACATTCTTTGAATTGATAAATTCATTACGGATTCTCTTATAATTAGAATATAAGCTTCGTATGTTTTCATCCTTGCTGACATGTGTTGAATCAAGTAACTTTCGATACTTCTCTTCTTCTTCAATCAATCGTTTCAGAGGAATAGCTTCTGCAAGGATAGAAGTTTTCGGCCGTATCATAATGGAGCTGTTTCCCCGGGAGTAGAAATACTTTGAATCCTGGTAGTCGATTGTTTCTTTGCTTTGGTCGGGCAATTGCCAGATAGATACTTCACGATTCAATTTATTGATGGCCATTGCTTCAATACTATTTCCTATCCAGAAATATTGATCGTCAACAGATGTATGTACTGTATAAAATTCCCAGTCAACGTGGAATGTATCGATGATATAGTTTTTTCTGTCTACCCGCAAAAGGATATCACCAGAATTGCCAGTTGGTATCCAAATTGCATCAGGTTCATAGATCACCAGGTCCTGAACTGAATATGGAAACGTGATGAGTTGGGTTGAATCAGATTTGGAAATTACAATTTCTTGATTATCTATATTTCTGATCTGGAATTCCGGATAGGGAACAGACACAGGATATAATCCTGGTTGGCCCTGAAGCTTTTCAAGCGTATTTGTTTTATCATCATAAAGAAATTCATTGTTAATATTAATTTTTCCATCCGGCATAGGAGTGACAAAGCGAATGTAAATTTCAGCTACTTTGTCCACCGGATGTATTGAGGATGTTGCCCGGTCATATTTATATAATCCTTTCCAGGTGCCAATCCAGATATCCGTAGTAGTAAATTCAATTGTAGACACGGGTTTTATCAAAGGAAATTCGACAAATACTTTGGTAGAAGAATTATAGGCTATAAGGCCCTGGCTAAAATTAGCAATCCAGATATTTTTTGAATCAAATGGGTCATGATTTAAATTTTCAGTGCGCAGATCCCTGGAATATTTTCCCCATTTTGATTTCATATTTATCCATCGGTCTGTTTCCAGGTTTAGGTCATAGGTCTCACCTTTGTATGAGAAAACAAAGAGATGGTTTGCATCAACTGGTGAAAACATAAAGGATTGAATGAAGATGGAATCCAGGGAATATTTTTTCTCTTCCGTTAAATCAAGAGTAATAAAAGGTGCGTTGTCGAAATTTCCGGATTCTAGAGGAGTTTTGGATTGGCAATTTAGGAAGAGACTAAGGCAAAAGCAGAGGCGAATGAGGGAAAGGTTCATCAATGTTCAGGATCTATAACACCACCAACTTATATGGAAACACTTCTTCATCCTGCTTAAACAAAATGATATACATTCCCTCCTGAAGGTCATTAGATGTAAGATCCCATGTTCCTTTCTCTGAATGGATCTCTTGTACATCGAGAATTTTTCCATTGATATTCAAAAGCGTTAATGACATATTACCTGATGGCATATCATTCCACCGTATGATAACCTCGCCGCTGGAGGGATTAGGCATGATGTTGATCTTAGCATCCTTGTCAACTTCATTAGTCGCTGAAGTAAACGTTACTTGTAAAGGCTCCGGTGATATGTACTGGCAATCATTCGCATCCGTGATTACATATTCGTAAGCTCCCGGAATGAGTCCTATAATAGAGGTACCACTTGCTCCATTACTCCAGGACACGACATATGGAGGTGTGCCACCTAAAACAGCTAATGAAATAGCACCATCATTTTCATCCGGCCCTGATGCATCCGTCACCAAAATTGAATCCACTGCAATTGGTGCAGGATCCACCAATATTGCATCCTTTACCGCAGTACATCCATTCGGATCCGTAACGGTGATGACATAATGCCCTCCAAACAATCCAATCCCATTCCAATTTCCAGACCATGTATAAGAATAAGGAGGACCAACCCCGCCAGTGACTGTAATCAAAATATAGCCATTAGCATCACCATGACAAAGTGGATCAGTCACCAGTGTCTCCAGAACAATAGCAGGCGGTTGATTTACCTGGTAAGAACCAATGAAATTATTTCCCTCATCATCCGTGACAATTAATTGATACATGCCTGCCGGAAGAATACCAATAGAAGAAGTAGTATAGGTTGTATCAGGACCTGTCCAATTGTATGTATATGTTCCTGAACCACCGCTAACAGAAAGATTGATACCTCCTGTCCGATCACCAAAACAATAGACATGCGTGATCACTGCATCAACAGTGATTGCACTGACAGTGAAAATAACCTGTATTGATTGACATAACTGGCTGACTCCGCATCCGTTTTGCACAGAAAGGCAAACTTCATATGTACCTGAATCTGTGTATGTATGTACAGGATTCTGTTCAATGGAAGATAGGCCATCACCAAATGTCCAATTCCATCCAGCAAGGTTACTGCCTGTGGAATGGTCCGCACCTGCTATCGTGAGTCCGCTTGTCTGATATTGAAAAGAAGCAGCTGGAGGAACAGATTCATTCGTAATCAGCACGCTATCCTGATTGGTACAATTCGTAGCCGGATGGACGACATGGATAACATAAGTTCCCGGCGCATCAACAACCGGCTGATATGTATTAGCACCAGAAACGATAGATCCGCCTGCAGTACTCCAAATGATAATATTCTGGACATCTCCGTTTCCTGTCAATGTCACCTGGGGATGTTCACAATCGATAGGAATTCCTGTTCCTGCATCCACATTGGGTATGATCACACCCGAAGCAACTACTGACGTTGCATTTGTTTCACAACCCGAAGTCAGATCTGTCACATGCAACAGATACGATCCGGGAGCATCTACAGTAATCACAGAAGATAAAGGATTTGAAATAATGTGACCATCCACTGTGGTCCATTGAAAATCAAATTCATTATATCCGCCTGTGGCGAATGCTGAAATAGTAGAGGTTGTCTGTATGCAATTAATATCACCGCCTCCGGTAAAAGAAACTACAGGATAATCGATGTATGGGATTAACACATCATCTGACCACGTACAACCATTTCCATCTTCCACTGCTATAGAAATTAATCCTGCGCTTAATCCCACTATTTGATTTCCTATAATGGTGCCTGCAGAAGTTGAAATGGTATTCCCACCGACTCCACCCGAAATGGATAATGTGATCGTTCCATCAGGTTGGTCACAACTCACCGGCGTGGTCATTGCATTGACCGCTAACAACGCAGGCTGGCTGATGTAAAAAGTTTGATCCATCGTACATCCCAGATTGTCAGTGACAGTCACAGAATATGTTCCTGATGTAACATTCAAAATATTCTCGGTTGTGATTCCTGTATTCCATGCATAATCATATCCTGGAATTCCGCCTTCCACATCAATAAAAATATTTCCGTCGGCAGATCCAAAACAAAGCGTGGATTCAACATCATCAGATAAGGCTAACGGTTCTGTAGCTCCGGGTACCAAAACTTCCAGCGTTGAAATTTTCCCGTTTCCTTCTGTTATACTGACCTGATATGCACCACTGATCAATCCGCTGATCGTGGGGACTGTCGCACCATTATCCCATTGATATGTATACGGACTAAAGCCTCCTGCCGGCTCAACGGTAACTGATCCGTCTCCGGCACAAATGGCTTCTTCCATATCAGCCACTTCCACTTCCATGCTGCAGCTTTCTAAAAAATCGATCCAATCCTGGGTGGGCACTGATCCGAATTCGTAAACTGTCCGGTCATGACAAACCGCGTAAAGGGTTGGAAAATAATAGACACCGTAATCGACGGATGCTGTAGTATTACCGGGAGCAAGATCGATCAATGGAAATGGGCATGCAGCCACCCAATTGCCATTAGAATATTGAGTCAGACCCAGCAGGTCATCCATGTCTGTCTCCCAGGATGATTCGATAAAAAATACCATTGCATCATCAAGGCCAGCAGGCCCATGCTGATCCCAAAAAGCTTCAAGTTCACCTGAATTCATGTACTCCCAGCAAGGCGTGCATCGTGTTTCACCAAATTCCAGGACTACCATTTTCCCCTGGTCGAGATAGTCATAAAGGGTGTATGTATTCCCTTCAATATCGGTGAGTGTCCAGTTTGGTGCAATGGATCCATTGGGTAATTGGGCCGAAGCATCCGGGTGTAAGGATAGAAAGAAGACAATGAAAAAAAAGAATGCGTATTTCATCAGGAATGTACGGCGGAGAGTAGTATAAAGTTAGGTGAAAAATGCTGAAAAGTTTGCCCCTTCTTTTCGTTTTCCGAATAAATTCGGAATGAACGAAAATTCTCCTCTGTGTTTCTCATTCTCGCTACGCAGACTATAAAGCGAATGTTAATGTACAATAGTTTGGGCCAGGTTATTTCAGGACTGAACATCGAACCATTTGGGGATGGATATCGAATCTCTGCATTGGATCATCTTCCACATGGAATTTACCTGCTTGAAGTGGAATCTTCAGGTAAGAAATTGTATGCAAAATGTGTGTTGCAGTGAATTAGGCTCCACTGAATACTTCGCTGGTTAGACGAGGGCTTTTAGGCCCGGAGAAAATCCCTTTTCTCAAAGATTGTTATCTTGAACCAGATATCTGAGGCCTGGAAACTTGCTCATGGCAGAATATTCCAGGCTCAGAAAAATACTCCATTTATCCATCAATCTTATTATTGAAGCAGGCAAAGAACAACTCCTCAAAAACAAATGTGTTCTAACTCCTTATCATTCGCATGAATAAAAGAGCCAGCTCATTATCCCAGGTAAGAATTATTTACATAGCAACAACCTTTTTTCTTGTAGCTCTTTCCACCTATGCCTTCCTTAAAATAAATAATTTTATTGATTCCTCTAATTGGGTAAATCACACTAACCAGGTGACTCATTCCCTGGAAAATATTTCTATTGCACTCATCGATGCCGAAGCCAATCAGAAAAGCTTTTTGCTCATAGGAGATTCTTCTTCCCTTGTTACTAATGATTCTGTTTTTAACATCCTCAGGCATGAATTGAATACGGTTGATAGTTTAACGAAAGACAACCCTCAACAGATCGCAAATCTTGTAATCTTGCGCGCTACTATTGAAGAAAAAAAGGAAAGCATGAAAAAAGTGCTGAACGGATATTCACCGCTCAGCATGTCTTCTGAGTTTAAAGAAAATATCGCTGAAGGCATTGCAAAAACTAAAAATGTCAAACAGGTAATCAATAGGATGTTGCTGAATGAGAAGCATCTCCTTCAAGAGCGCTCACAAAAGTATACGCATCTTGTTCATGCCGCCCCCATTTTAATCATTTTACTTTTTCTTGGCGCATTGCTCATTTTATTAGCTTCTTTTTTCAGGTTAAATAAGGCATATTATGTGGCAAAAAAATTAGAAAAGATAGCCATAGAAGAAAAAGCCAAATTCGATGAAACACTTACTTCAAAAAAGCTGCTTGAAGAAAGCGAACAGCGCTATCATCACCTTATCTATTCCTCTCCGTCTGGAATCGGGATTTTATATGGAGAGGATTTGGTAATCACAATTGCCAACGAACCCATCATTGCATTTTGGGGAAAGGGAAAAGAAATAATGGGAAAAAAATATTTTGAAGCATTGCCCGAATTGATAGAGCAGGGCTATGAAGAAGTATTTGCACAAGTATATAAAACAGGGATTCCTTTTCATGCAGTTGAAACCCCCGTCAATCTTGTGGAAAATGGGTTGCCGAGCGTGAGGTATTACAATTTTGTGCTGTATCCGCAACGGAATATTGACAATGAAGTTGACGGGATCGGTATCATCGCCACAGAAGTTACTTCCCAGGCCCTGTTAAATAATACCATAAAAGAAAGTGAGCAGAACTATCGTAACCTGTCATCGTCACTTGAAGAAAAAGTAAAAGAGCGCACTGCAGAACTTCAGACGATCAATGAGGCATTGAAGTTCAGCGAAGAAAGATACCACCGCATGGTGGGTGAAGTCCAGGACTATGCCATCATACTCTTAAGTAAAGAAGGCATCATAGAAAACTGGAATAAAGGTGCCGAAAACATTAAAGGATACAAAGCAGAGGAGATTGTGGGAAAAAGTTTTTCTACATTTTATACAGAAGAAGACCGGGCAAATGATATTCCTGGAAAATTGCTTTCTATCGCATCGGAAAAAGGAAAGGCAAGCGATGAAAACTGGCGGTTAAGAAAGGACGGCAGCCTGTTTTGGGGCAGTGTGGTCATTACAGCTCTGCATGACAACCAGGATAATATCATAGGTTTTGTCAAAGTGACACGGGACCTGTCCGAAAGAAAGAATGCAGAGGACAAGCTTAGACAAAACACAGCTTTGCTGGAGGAAAAAAATATTGACCTTGAGAAGATGAATAAAGAATTACAATCTTTTGCTTACATCTCAAGCCACGATTTACAGGAGCCATTGAGAAAAATTCAGACTTTCGCCTCACGCATTTTAGTGAAAGAAGCAGATCTTTTATCAGAAGTTGGAAAAGATAATTTTAAAAGAATGCAGGAAGCAGCGCGACGCATGCAGACACTCATTCAGGATTTGCTGGCGTATTCTCGCACCAAAACGACAGAACGCACATTTGAAACCATCGACCTCCGTGCAATTATAGATGAAGTAAAAGAAGATTTAAAAGAAGAATTGAATGACAGTCATGCCACTATTGAAACAAATGATTTGTGTGTTGTAAAAATTATCCCGTTTCAATTCCGTCAGCTCATGCTCAATCTTGTCAGCAATGCATTAAAGTTTTCCAAATCCGGAACATCCCCGGTCATAAAAATAAAAGGCGAAATTAAAGAAGGAAGAAAATTCAACCACCAGGAGCTTTCACCCCAAAAAAGATATTGCCACATTTCTGTGACAGACAATGGCATTGGTTTTGAGCAACAATACAGTGAAAAAATATTTGAAGTTTTCCAGCGACTTCACGGCAAAGCCGAATACGACGGAACAGGCATTGGATTGTCCATAGTAAAAAAGATCGTAGAAAATCACGATGGCATTATCACCGCCAGCAGCGAATTAAATGAAGGAGCTTCGTTTGATATTTATATTCCTGCCCCCTGAAAAGGATCAAGGTTTAAGGTTATAAGCAGTAGGACTGGTTTGTGGTTGTTGGTTAAAAGCAGTAGGCCAGGTTATAGGTTATTGCTAATAACTTTTTTCTATTTCGTGGTCTGAGCCCCGATACTTAATCCAAGATTTTCAAACTCCACATCATTAGGTTCCCACAATTCAATTTTATTTCCCTCGATGTCCATGATGTGCACAAATTTTCCATAGTCAGCTGTCTCAATCGTGTCGGTAACTGTGACGCCTTCCAGTTTCAATTGATCTACAAGCCAGGTCAGATTTTCTACACGGTAGTTGATCATAAAGTCCTTTGTCGACGGTGCAAAATAAGTTGTGGTTTCTTTAAACGGGCTCCATTGTGTAAAACCGTTTTTTGTGCTGTCAGCTCCCTGGTACCATTCGAAAACTGCCCCGTATTTGTTTGTATTTAGTCCCAGGTGTGTCTGGTACCAATCTCTTACTGCTTTGGGGTCTTTGCATTTGAAGAAGATGCCTCCGATGCCTGTTGCCCGTTTCATGTTTGTGTTTTCATGCGTCATAAGTGACTTGAATGCAAATCCAAAACAAAATGAGGTGGCTGTGAGAAGGATGATTAAGGCTGTTTTTTTCATGGTTTTTTTGAATAAAGTTGTCATTTGGTGGATGGATGACGCTAATAAAGGTACGATTTAGGAGAGAGGGCTAAAGATCGGGGTTAACAGTCTTTGGTGACTGGTCACGTCCGTATTTAAGGAAAATACAAAATGTATTTAAGGCAAATACGAAATGATTGATTTTCAATGCATTGTAAATCCTCTTCCATGTTTTAGAAAAACACAATTTGTATTTAAGGAAAATACGAAATGATTGATTTTCAAGGCTTTACAGAGTAGCCTCCTCAATCCGGACAGGATGTTAAAACACTCTTAAAGTCCAAAAACACATGCAGAAAGGGTTAATTTTGCAGCTTGTAATTTTTTATTTCACATGAGCTCTTTCACAATGACAAAAATTTATCTGTTTTTAATACTCTGTTCTACAGCCCTTCAGGCCTGTTCACAAACCCCGGCCACAAATAACCCGGCCACAAATAACACTACTACGACCACCACCCCGGCGCCAAAGCCACAGCCAGAGGCATACAAGTCCGATAAAGCGGGATGGCTCGTCGATCTGGATGAGGCTTATGCAATCTCTATAAAGGAGAAAAAGCCCATTATGGCCAACTTTACCGGCAGTGATTGGTGCGGATGGTGCAAAAGATTGGACGCCTCCGTTTTTTCAAAACCTGAATTCCAGACCTGGGCCAAAAAAAATGTAGTGCTTCTCGAACTGGATTTCCCTAGAGGCAAACAACTACCACAGAAAAACCGGGAACAGAATGCAGCCATGCAGAATGCCCTCCAGGTGAGCGGCTATCCTACAGTCTGGGTCTTCAACCTGGACAAGAATCCGGAGAGCGGCCAATACCAGATCAATGGTTTAGGCAAAACGGGTTATACACCTACCGTAGAGGAATTTATAGCGACTGCAGATAAGTTTGTACACCCTTAGAGGGCTGTGGTTGTTGGTCCAAGGCAATAGGTCAGGTTTTAGGTCATGGGTTTTTAGTGATTAACCTATACCTAAAATCCGTACCTAATCCTACAGCCAATAACCAATAACCTAATAAAGTAGTCCGGTTTCTTCCAATCCAGGCCTTGATAGGCTTTTTAATTATCAGGGATAACCGGTTCCACCAGTCTTATCAACTTATCAAGTGAATCCTGCCATCCCAGGTAACACATGTCAACGGGTATGACATCGGGAATACCTTCCTGGGTGATTTTCATTTCAGTGCCTCCGGAAACCTTTTTTAGCGAGACTGAAGTGATCATTTCTCCCGGAAGATTAGGGTCATCAAATTTGTCAGAGTACCGAAGTGATTCATTTGTTTTGATATCCAGGTATTCCCCGCCGAATGAGTGACTATTGCCGGTCGAAAAATTCGTGAAGGACATCTTGTATTTCCCACCAACTTTAGGATCCATGCTATGGACAGTGCATAAAAATCCGTAGGGCGGAAGCCATGCGGCCATAGCAAGGGGTTCTGTGAAAGCTCTGAACACCTTTTCGGGTGTAGCTTTAATCACTCTGTGTAAGGTTACGGTACCAGGCATAAGATTTTGGTTTGTTTAGCAACATCTAACACAACAAGGGGTCATTTGTTGACCACACTTTCGCAAAATCCTTTTTGGATTTGAGCCGATTAATTGTTCTATTCGGCTCAAAAAAGACTTCTATTTGAGCCGAATAGCACGCGTAATCGGTTCACGATGGCTCTAAGCTGATATTAATTATATGCATATGGATATAAAAATTATCTTTTTTAATATTTTATATTTAATTACATATAATTTCTTATCTTTACAAGTAAATATATCTAAAAGCATATAATGAGACAATTGTCAGAATTCGTTAAAGAACGTAGAAAGGAGGCTAATCTGACTCAGGAAGAATTTGCTGAACGTGTAGGTGTGGCCCTTACTGTTGTGCGAAAAATAGAACAGGGAAAAACAAATCTGAGTTTAGACAAGGTTAACCTGGTGCTGGCCATGTTTGGGCATGAATTGGCTCCGGTCAATAGTAAAGAAGTTTCGAAATGAGACAGGGACAGGTATTCTATAAAGATGATTTAGCCGGAATGATTACCGAGACAGATGAGGGTGAGTATGTCTTTCAGTATGATGCGCAATACATGAACGATCATCCGGATGATTTTATCACTTTCACCATGCCTGTGACAGATAAGCCCTATACCGAAAAGCGATTGTTTTCATTTTTTGACGGACTGATCCCTGAAGGATGGTTGCTGGATATTGCATCCGAAAACTGGAAGATCAACCGCAATGATCGTATGGGTCTGCTGTTGGCTTGTTGCGAGAATTGTATAGGAGCTGTAAGTGTGAAACCAATACCAACAGGCGATGGAGAATAAATGCCTTTATTGTTATGAGCCCTTGGAGGATGGTCATGATTTTCATGAGAAATGTTCGAAGGAATTCTTTGGAACAGCGACTCCGCCTTTCATTGAATATTCGCTGGATCAAATGGATGCTTTGGCGAAGAATGTGGTTGAGCGTAGTGTTGCAGTTCCAGGTGTGCAGGCGAAATTATCCATGACATTGGTGAAAGCAACAAAGGAAAAATCTGATGCCCGACTAACTGTTGTAGGTGCTTTGGGTGGACAGTACATTTTCAAACCACCATCAGATCGCTTTCCAGAAATGCCGGCAAACGAACATGTGACCATGCGTATAGCTGAGGCATATGGCATTCGGGTTGTGCCATCCTCATTGATTCGGCTTGCATCCGGAGAACTTTCCTATATCACGAAACGTATAGACCGGACAGAAGGAGGAGAAAAAATCCACATGATCGATATGTTTCAGATCACAGATGCATATGATAAATACAAAAGCTCCATGGAGAAAGTGGGTAAAGCAATCGATAGCTATTCCGGCAATACACTCCTGGATAAGATCTTCTTTTTCGAACTGGCCTTATTCTCCTTTCTCACTGGCAACAATGATATGCACCTGAAAAATTTCTCCATGATCAAACGGAATACAGAATGGGTGTTAGCACCTGCCTATGATTTACTCAATGTATCTATTGCAAATCCTGATGATGAAGAAGAACTTGCTTTAACCCTTGCAGGAAAGAAAAAGAAATTGAAGCGGGAGCACTTTGAAGCATTGGGGAAAGGAATGAATCTTACAGAAAGGCAAATAGAAAGTGCGTTTAAGCGGATGCAGAAAAATAAATCGAAGGCGATGGAGTGGATTGAGAAGAGTTTTTTGTCGGAGGGGATGAAGGGGGAGTATAGGGGAGTGGTGGAAGGGAGGTATGGGTGTGTGTCAGCAAATTTCAGATTTGTGAAATGAATTCACTTTCCCGCAAAACGGAGTTTTGCAGACGCGAAAGCGTAGTTGTAACCTACGCTTAACGATTGGGTTTTTTTACTTTTACTTTTTACTATTCACTTTTCACTTTTCATTACTCACTACTACTACTAACTACTAACTACTTACTACCCACTACCCACTACTCACTACTCACTACTCACTACTCACCTCTCACCTCTCACCTCTCACCTCTCACCTCTCACTGCCCCATCACCCGCAACTCCCTCGGCGCATTCACTCCAAGCGTCGCATCTGGAAAAATGTAAATACTACGACAGATCGCATTGGCAGTACTGACGATCGGATTAAATGGCTTAACAGAAATAAATACATCCGTAGTTACATCAGGCACACCCCCGCACCAATTGGAGGTAGTATGCCAGTTTGAACTTGTCGCACCAACCCAGGTACCTCGTGCATCAACATTCATTTCTGAATAATCGGAATATACCTCGCCGCATTGACCTGTGACTTTTGCATAGAAAAAATATGTACCGGGAACCGGTGTCGGGGGAACATATGTTGGCGAATTTGCACCAATGATCATCGTTCCATTGTAGCCTTCATACCAGGTATCCTGGTACCATTGGTATTGAAGTCCGGATCCGCTTGCACTCACGGCAATAGTTGATGGAATCGCATCCTGACATACTTTTTGTGTGTAAAGTGGTTGGGAAGTGATCACCGTTGTCGTACAATTAAACTTCACTGTGACCTTATTTGGTGATGGATCATTGTAGTGGATCGTCCAACCTGGCGGTGCATCAAATACAGCAAACTGATTCAACAACCCTCCTCCTTCAAGAATGGTAATCGCATCACCATTGGAAGGTGAATAATTGATATTAAGTTTCAACGTACCCGCCAGTTCCAACCATCCAAATCCATAGACCTTATCAAAGTGAGCACAATCATTATTTGTTCCATCGATATCCAATTCAAGTGTGCCTTGTGTCGTCAATTGATCCCAATTATACAGGCATTGATTCGGCTCGGCAATTTGCATCGTACCATCCGGCATATTTTGTATACTCCCCTCCATAGTTCCGTTAGCGATGAACAACCCATGATTTTCAAAAAGGACATAATTTCTAATTAGATATTTACTGATGAACGTGGCTCCCGGAAAATTGTACACAAAAGATTCATTGGTAAGTTCCGAATTGTTAATGGTGGCGATACCATGATTTAATAATGCACCGACCGGATAATTATTTATGAATAAACCGCCATCATCGACATTAAACTGTCCACCGGTCTGAATCAGTAGTGTATCGGACAACTCCATAAACCCTACAGAAAAACTGCCCTGACTTCCGATCGTAATATCACCAAGCGCACTGAATAAATAGGGTACGTATAAATCACCATTGATATTGACCTTAATATTGGAAGGAATATTAATAGACCCATCATTATCTGCGTACGCTTCAAGTCCCGCATGCAAGGTCAGGCCAGGATAGCTCGGATACCATTTGTTCGTTTCTGTCCAATCACCAGAGCCTATAAAACGATATCGATTATGTCCATAGCCTTTCACGACAAAATCAAAATCGGTTTCATTGCAATCACTATTAGCGATATGAATCGTAGCAGTCTTCCAACCTAAACCCTCAGGTACACATGTCACAGTAAATGTTGTGGAATTACCTGAATACAAAGTTGTCTCCAGTGGCTGCGTTACAGTGAACATGGATGAATCCGGTCCGATGACAGATACATTTCCAAGTGTCATAAACACATCTGCTGAATTGCTGATTGTAAACGTGCGTGTCAGTGGTGTATTCTTAATGATCGTATCAAAATTGGTATGATTAGATAACAAAGCAACCAATTGTCCGTCAGCGATATTTGTATTATTACCGGTGACGACTATCTCAGGAGTAAACACGTCTATCTGAAAACCGCAAATCGCATCTGCACCACATCCGTTAGTCGCAGTAACAGTAACATTCGTGATTCCTACATTAAAGATCTTTCCACTTCCTGTACCCGTTCCACTGGAAGTAGTGGCTCCACTAAATGCATATGTAAATGTCGGCGCAGGAGATCCAATACTATAGACCTCGTAGTCTAAAACAGCCGTACATGTTCCTTCTTGCGCAAAGCCATATAAATTGGTAGAGCAATACGTAATACCTACAGCATTATTTGTAATATTCACATTCGAATTGACCGAGCAAGTGCCATACGTTACTGTCCACTTAAAGGTATTAAGCCCCGGGCCTAAATTTGAAACCGTGGATGTAGGAGAATTAATATTAGAAAAGAATCCATAACCTGTTACAATAGACCATGTACCTGTTGAGCCATTTGGCCCCGTAGTTGCAGCCATCAGAGTAGAAGGGCTGCAGATAATCTGATCAGGCCCTGCAGGATATGTCGAAAGAGGCACTCCTGTAAATTCATCTGCCCCAATATCGGGATTCGAATTTCGATTTTCATTATCAAAATCAGTATTGAGGCCCGGAATGGCAATGCCTGCATTTTCAAAATTACAATTACCATTTAACACAAGATGTAGATCTGTCGGAGATTGAAAAGCATTCTGCACATTTAAAGAATGCTGATCCTGATTCGTAAAAGATTTCCATGAAGCGAAATTGTATAGAGAGGTATTTCCAAATAATCCCAAATTACCTGATGGTAAACTGTATAAATTATTATAATCCGAAGTAATATTATTTGTACTCCCTTGTATATACATGGTATAATTCGGACTGCCATTAACTTTAGTGTTTGAAATAATATTATTCTTTAATTCTACACTGGAATTCGCAACGCGATAATACACAGCACTAAAACCAAACCCTGATCCGGAGATGGAAAATGAATTAAAATCTATTTTCAACACAGTTCCGGTTGCCGTATAATCAGCAATAGCGTATGAATTAATAACATTTACAGTGTTCAGTGCGACCATGTTATTCGTTATTTCCCCCACCGGGCCTGGTGCGATGCCGAGTATATAAATGCCGTTTACGGTTGTATAAATAGATGCTTTCAAATCATAAATTCGGTTACCACGAAAAATAAATCCTTCGATGGTATTGGATGCGCAAGTGTATCCGGATATTTGAGACGAAGGCTGGTTAATGACTTCATAGATCTGATTATTTTGATATAGGGTTCCGATAGATCCTCCATTATCTAATATTCCTGCATTTGAAAAATTGTAAATATTATTTCCGATAATTTGTAATCCTGAATTTTTAGAAGTTGATGTAGAAGTATTTCCTGAATTATAAACACCATTCGCATTCGTTGAAATGCCTGCAGTGATGTCATTATTCTGAATTACATTGAAATCATTTCCTCCGGCAAACGTGGTTGATGCAAAATATACTACTCCTGTTGAAGTAGAAGTGCTCACGCCTTTTAATATGCAATTATTAACTGAATTATGAGTTGCATCATTGGAGAACCGCATCACTGAACCGGAAGTATTTGTATTTGACAACGTAAGATTTTTTGTTGATGTTCCATTATTTGAGCCATCAATTACAACATAATCCCCTCCGACAATATCGATGAGCGAAGTGGCTGCACTTCCGGAAATAACAGGTGTCATTCCGGAAGCAGGTTTTATGGTCAATACATTTACATTACTGGCCAGATTGTTTTGACTGATTGTGATTGGAAATGTTTCACTTCCACTATATGTATTATCCGTTAAAACAAATACAGGAGCACCCGTGAGACACGCTGCATTATAGGCCTGAATGGCAGATGTGATTGTGGGAAAGTGTCCAATCTCTCCACCTACATTGAGTGTGCCAACTGAATATGTGCCACTTCCCAATGTATATAAGACAGAATAGGTGTTCGGAGTGGTAGGTGGATTGGTTACTGTATTGACATTCGTCGCTACCAATCCAGTCGATGGATTTGATGAAATTTTGATTGGAACTGAATTATCCTGCGCAATGACAAAATAAGATATCACATCGCTGGCAATGATCCCTCCTAATGTTGTCGCTGAAATGGTAAATATCCAGGTTCCATTCATCCCGGTTCCTGTAGCCAATACACCGGGTGATGAAAAATACGATCCCGAATTCTTTTTAAAATAGATACGAGGCATGAAGGTTCCTGTTACGGGTACTCCATTTATATCTGTTATCGTTGCAGTGAGTGTCCTATCGTCCGTGCTACAAGTAGATGGTAAAGAGGTATATTGTATTACAGGTGCACTGTTATCAAAACCGTTTTCATATGCACCCATGGTCGAACCATTCGGAGGAGCACCGGTATTGCGTGCAGCAGAAAGATAATCTACTGTAATTCCGGTTCCTGCATTATTAGCTACACCAAGAACACTTCCGGTGGTTGGCCTTAAGTCACTAAAACCAACGAAGGAAGGATTTGAAATAATGGAATTTACATTTTGTCCAAAACCTGCCTGTATGGCTGCAAGATCCAATCGGTCTGTCGTGATGAATCCCGGTATGGATAAAGCCGGATTGTTAGTATTGACAGCGTAATAATCATTGTAATTGATAGAGGAAAATGCCGTATTCGGTGCTGCAGAATAAATGGCATAATATTTTATCTGCGAATTGGTGAATGAATTTTGGTTAGAGAATATATTATTTCTGATGTCGAGATTACCGGCTGTGCTGCCAATATATAATGCTGCATTAATTGTATTAGCTATTCCAAAACTATTGAACATGTTAATACTGTTGTAGAATAATTTAATACCCCCGGTAGCAGTGGTGGTCAGCGTATTTCCCAGTAGGCCAATACAAATCCCCATTGAAGATTTTGTGATATCAGCATTGTCCCACCCATGAATGCTATACAAAACATTGTTGGCAATGATAATATCACTATTCATGCTTCCTGTCCCGATCACAATTCCTCTGCTACCATATCCATTTGATGAGGCTCTGACATAACTGATCAGATTTGAGGTGATCTGTGAAGAGGAACATCCTGTTTCAAATGATATGGCGACCGGATAAACTGAATTAGTACCTGTGATGTCAAACATATTTCCTTTCACCACGCAATTCAACGCATTACCAACACGGATCCCATTACACTCCGGTGCGCTGGTATTGGTTGTAAACGTATTGTTTAAGATTTGCAGATTATCATTTCCACCTGTAGAAGTTGCTGAAGTTCCATTTGCATAAATGCCTGTCGATACATTGGTAATATTATTGTTTTGAAGCGTGATGTCATCATTGTCAGCACCTGATGAGCCCGGTGTGATCCCTCCTATTGAAATTCCATAGCTAGAGTGATTAAAATTTCCAATACTGATATTGCAATTCTTAATTGTATTCTGATTGGCACCTGCACCTGTACCAAGACTATTGACCACGATGATGGAAGGAAATGAGGTGCTGAAATTGGTAAGAGTTAAACTTCTATCTGTTCCTGTCCCTCCGACAGAACCATCAATCGTGACTCTGTCTGCACCATTCAGCTTAATAATACCCACTGAATTAGCAGCACCAGCTAAAAATCTCGGTGCCCCGGTTGGATAAATTTTGATTGTAAATGGAGCTGCAAATTCATTTAGACTATTGAGTCCATGTTCAGCACCATTATTAGCAGTGAGTTCGATATTGATATTACCTGTGACAACATTCGCATTGATCGCTTCAAAAGCACCTCCCGCACCTGTCAATGTTGGAAAATTTCCAGGCACCAAAAAAGTGCCGCTTAGTGAATTGACGATTGGAAAGCTTTTTATATTTCCGGTTATCGGAAAAGCTGTATTAGGTAAAACTACAGTTGAGGGTTCGACATTAAATACGCCTGATTGAAGTCCGAGATTCACTGGAGCATGCTGATCCTGTGCCACTACAAAATATTGTACAGTATTTCCTACTGCAACACCTGCGCCTCCGGAGAGAAGTGTATAATCGATTGTAAAATCAAATGGAGAAACGGATGTGTTTGCTTCTGCATATTTCCATCCGGTAGTGGCATTTGTATTGTCATTGAATACGTTGGCATCAGTTGAACGCTTGTAATAGACGCGTGGACGTATACCTGTACTTCCTTCTACATTGCTGACATCTGTGATGATCACATTTGTAAAAGATTGCGTATTGGATACGTTTCCTTTAACAATGGGAGCATGTGTGATCGTTGGTCCAAGAAGGTCATTAAATGTAAAAGCTCCTTCATCTGCTCCTATATCCGGTGTAGCCCCACCTCTGTTTTCTCCATCATAATCTGTGATCGTGCCCAGGACCATTCCTCCGTTTTCAACCTGCGTAGGATTGGAAGGATTGATGTGAAGAAATCCGGGATCTGTCCCTGTTGTACTCACAAAGAAAGTTGCCGCTGTAATAGGTTCGCTCACAGAAAATGCATCCCGTGGTGCCACAACACCAGCAGTAAATGCCGCGCCCTTATATGCATTGAGTGTCATCGCCGAACTCACTCCATCATAATAAATCAGGCGATTCGCCGAAGGGATGCCTGCATAAAACAGGTTATTGTTTGAAGCTGATGCATAGTTATTTAACATAGAAGCGGAACCGCTACTTCTTCGAAAAGCCACACTTAAGCCACCTGCACCAGGAGTAGAAAGATTAAGAAGGATGTTATTTCTTAAGGTTAACAAACCAGTAGCAGAAGTTGTATTTGCCTCGTGGTAAATGCCGGAACTTCCAAATCCATTGCCACCGGTAGACGCGAGATATATAGTGTTATAATCAGCATTGATCGTGGATGTAGTGAAGGGAGCCACATACAAACCCACTACTGCGTTTGATCCTGTAGCGACAGGTGTATTTAGATTGCCAATGAGATTGTTGTTAATGTCAAGTACAAAACCGGATGAATTGGATAGATCTGCGAAAATACCCCGTACTGAACTACTTGTACTATTAGCGGTAAAATTGAACAGCTTGTTTTTGGTTACGGTGCAGTTATATGACCGAAGCTGTATTCCATATATATAATTCTGTCCGCTGGTGAAGTCACCTATCACATTGTCAGATACCTGGAGTGAACCTGTAGTTGTAGTGAGTGTAAATACATAGAGACCTGTAATGAAACTACCAGTGCTGAAATTTCGAATCGTATTATTGGATAAGCTGGATCCTTGTCCGTAATACTGCATATAAATTCCATTGATAGGACCTGCATTTGATGGGGCGGTTATATTCTGAAAAGTATTACCAGTAATAATTTTTTTAGGACCTCCCACGCCGAATGTTCCATCCCTGTTTTCCCAGCCATTGACGATAGAAAAATCCGAAATGGTAACATTTGAAAAATTATTGTTTTGATTATTCATGGTGGCACTGGTGCTGGAATTGCCACCCCCATCAAAAAAATAAATGTTGCCGTGTCCTGCTGATTTGGTAAATCCTGTTACAATTGAATTTCCATTTACATTTTCAATACCGGTGGCCGTCATATTTCCAGCCCTCGTCAGAAAGGCAAGTGTGCTTGATTTTACATTCAGGTTTGTGAATGTGTTGTTGTTAATATTGTCAGTGACAGCATTGGCATGATTCCATGTGATATACTTGTGCGGTTCATTACTTGAACCAGATGCCTGTGTAATGCCTCTGAAATCATTATTGGAAATGGACATTGAGCATGACGGCGAAATATTTGCTGAATTGATTCCCGTCAACGTGCCTGAAAGTGTCTGAGTTGTCAGAAAGGTTACTAATCCGTAGGTCGCAGATCCAAGCTGATTATTGTTGATATTGAGTGCATTGCCGATACCACCTGTATTCGTTATTCCTACAAAAGAAGTAGGTGAACCAAAAGTGTTACTATATACAATATCGTGGATGGTGTTATAATTAATATTCATTGACAGCGGATTATTAAACACTGAGATGCCAATGAAATCGTTATAATTTGAAGAAGTAAAAGAAATATGTTGAATTTTATTTCCTTGTCCTGCGCTCCCTATGATTTCATTTCCTGTAGCTGAGCAGGTGATGCCTCTGAAATATCCGGCATTGCTGTCATTATTTCCCACTTTAATATTTCCGGGAGTATCATTTCCTATCAGATTGGACTGAATGGTGTGAGAGCCACTTCCTTCAGCCACTATGCCAAATAAATAATTTGTGAGAGGGCCAGTAGTAATTGCCCCCATCAGATTATTTGAAATAGTACATGATGTGCTGGATGATAAATAAAGCATGCATATCGAAATAGGATTGCCGGAATTTGAAATGTATATGTTTGATGTGGCGCTACCGGTCCCGCTGGTGGCACCCAGTATATTGCCTGTAGTCGTACCAAAATTGACGCCGCCGGCTCTGACAGCGTAAGCATTAAATGCATTAAATGGTGCATTATTCGCTGAATTAAAAGCTGAGGTCCAGTTTATACCATTGATCGTATTACCCTGGATCTCTGAAATGGGTGAAGCAGCTACGGACATGAGATCAATTCCGGAAAATCGCCCGCCATTGTTCGTGAGCATTCCATTCCCATTGGCGTCCGCAAATCCAATTATGTTGTTGTTGATGATGTAGCCTCCTCCCGATGGAGTATTAATGACGATATGATCCAGATATCTGTCCGATAACATCCCCATGGTCGGTACAGTCTGGTAAAATTTATTAGACGTTATGGTAAAAGACGAGCTGTTTGATGCAATTGCAATTCCGTTTGCTCCATGGGCATCATAAAAATTAGAAATATTGTTTCCGGTGATGATGCAATTGTCATTGGAAATGGAAGTGGATTGACCAGCAGAACAAATGACAACTGCCGGTGGAATGACTCCGGCCTCAGCTAATTTATTGTTGCTGATGGTGTTGTTGTCATTTCCGGTACTTCCGTTAGATGTTGAGATTAATATTGTTGCAGCGGTTGGAATAGTGCCAGTTCCGACCTGCATAGCACTTGATAAGGTAGATCCAAGGATCGTGCAGTTTGTAATGGTATTGTTGGTGGCATCATTGATCAACCTGATGGTGGAGTTTCCTTGTATATCAACCTGTATGGCATTAGACAGGGTCAGCGCATTGCCGCCACTGTTGAGTCCATTAATGGTGACATTGTCAGCTCCATTAAGATCAATGACCGGCCCAAGTATGAATCCATTCAGTGTCCATGAGCCACCTGCCGGTGAGATCGTCAATGAAGTCCATGAGCTGACAGAAGGCTGATTGAGAACAGCTACATTATTGTCGGTGATATTGGCTGTAATAGAAACTGTGATTGTATTTCCAGCCTGTGTACTGACTGCATTGAGGGCATTAAAGGCTAGTTTTAACGTGGCAAAGGTGCCATTTGCAGCTCCGCCCGATCCAGCGACGGTGACCTGGCCATTTGCTTCATGGGTAAAGCATGCGATCAACAAGAAGCCGATGATACATATGATCAGGTTGCGGATAGCATATATTCCAGTATTCATTTTGTTCGATTTAGTTGATTGAGGACGATTTTGGGGTAATGAATTTTGCATAGAGTAGAGGTCTAAAGGGTTATGGTTGATCCGGACATTTTGCCCATCCATACCTGGCTGCTGCTACTTCCGATTTCCGGCATCTGCCGGTCAATCTCATGCATTTTGTAGTCAGCACGCACAAGGATAAAGCAGATGACCAGCAGGATGATGATGATGAGGATCAGGAGACGTATTTGTTGTTTTTGCACGATAAAGGGCTTTTATTTTCGATGGGTCAAAACTAAAGGCAGGCCTATGCGGGAGCAAGGAAATGGGGTGGACAATAGTTGGGTAGAGAGTGGACAAAAAATGGACAGTCCCGTTGTACCTCCCGATGCTTTGTTCAGCTTCGTTTGGTGTCATCAAAGAGATAGGAATTCAGCAACTCCCCCTTTCAGGGGGCGGGGGGTACAACGAGATCTCCTTTCAGATGACGTTAACGCAAAACGGAGTTTTGCAAACGCACAAGCGTAGGCGCAGCCTACGCTTAACGATATCTGGGGTAGAAAGGGCGGAAAAGGTGGAAGTGGTTGAAGAGTTGGAAAGGTGTAATAAATGCAAACGAAGTTTGCATTTATTACCATGCTTGTTCGGCGTAGGCACAACTTACGCTTAACGATATCGCTTTTTATTTGAAAACAAGAAAGCATCCTTCGCCTCCGCCTTAGCCTTCGCCTCCACCTTCGCCTCCACCTTCGCCTCCACCTTAATCCACTACCTCCGAAAACCTCACCCAAACCGCTCCATTATACGCCCTTACACCCGGGTTATTATCGATCTGATAGATCATCATGCCGATTACGGGAGTTGCGATCGCATTGCGCTGAGTCTTTGTCATACGAGGTAATACAAATCCTTTTGTAGTGGAATTCAAATCAAGAAGATTGGAAGCACCGGCTGATCCACCGATACCTACATTACCCGTTAAATTTGTGACTGTGATACCGGGTATTGAAAAAGAAGTGCTGTTGGATATAATCCGGTTTGTATAATCCGGTATACCGCTACCCGTATTGACTGAAGAGCTTACCGAGAAATCAATATACTGTGAGGTGGAAGCATTTGTCGATCTCAATTCAATACCTACACTTCCTAAACTTGAATTACTCGTATTCAGGAAATGAACTTTCGTTTGAGAGGATGCAGTAGATGTCACATCAAAAGTTGCTGTTGGCGAGGCAGTGCCGATTCCTACTTGCACTGCATCCGCACCTATGCCACCTAGCACCAGGTTGTTGGAGCCGGAAACTTTTGCGTTGTAACCAATCGCTGTAGAGTTGGAAGCATTGTTGATCACATCAGCACCATAACCAATGACCGTATTATTATTTCCTGTAGCAAGAGTAGCCATTGTATTTTTTCCAATGGCAGTATTTTTGTTTCCGAGTGCATTATTTTCCATTGCGTTTTCACCTACTGCGGTATTGTCATTGCCTTCACCATTATACTTCAAAGCATTTGTCCCTATGGCTGTATTTCCTGAAGCCAGGATACCAAGCCATAAAGCACCTGCTCCGCAAGCCACATTGTTAGCACCTGAGATATTATTATACATGGCCTCGTCTCCTATAGCTGTATTAGAAGTACCGGTATTTTCAGAGGGAACGTCGCCACCATAAAGTGCAAAAGCACCTATTGCAGTATTGTAAGTATTTACCGGATCGGACTCTTCATTATCAGCATTGTACATGGCTTTATAACCGATGGCTGTTGACCGGTTATTATGGTGATTTGAAAGCATTGCGTATGCTCCTATTGCAACGTTATAAGATCCGTTTTTTGAAAACCGTGCAGCGCCGGCTCCGAGGGCTGTATTATCCATTCCTGTTCCTCCATAATATGCCCCATACCCAATCGATGTATTGAATGAACCAGTGGTATTGGTATACATGGATATTTCTCCGACTGCCGTATTACAATCACCTGATGTATTGACGGTAAGTGAATTTGACCCTAGCGCTGAATTTCTCTTTCCTGTTGTATTTCCACTTAAAGCAAAAAAGCCTACTGCACTATTGTTAAAGCCGGAAGTATTGGATGCAATGGCTCTGTCACCAATAGCAGTATTGGCCATTCCTGTGTTATTCTCTGCAAAAATGCTTCCTAGTAAAGCCTCAAAACCAATAGCTGTGTTATAGGTAAATGTGCCGGAAGTTCTATTATCTGCATATGCCATCGCATTATATCCAATCGCTGTGGCACGGCCGTTCGCTTTATTGCTTGATAAAGCATTTGTTCCAATGGCTACAATGTTATTACCAGTCGTAGTCTGACTTGCTGCGGATGTTCCTATTGCCGTATTCTCTGTAGCTGTTGTGCTTTTGAATAAGCTGTATGCGCCAACCGCTGTATTGAGCGAACCTGTAGTATTCGCTACCAGTGCATTTCTTCCTAAGGCCGTATTTGAATTTCCTGTCGTATTGGCTTTCAAGGCATCTGATCCGGTTGCCGTGTTTTGTCCACCGGATGTATTGGAAAAAAGAGAAGAGCTTCCAATTGCTGTATTATTATCACCGGTATTATTAGCTGGTGTACCACTTCCGAACAAAGATTTGTATCCTATCGCTGTATTATTAGTGAATATACCTGTGGCCCGGTTATCTGCATTATACATAGCATTGTATCCTACCGCAGTTGATCCATTATTTGCTTTATTATTTTTCAATGCCTCACTTCCAAGACCAACATTTTGGCTCCCGGTAGTGGACTCATAAGCTGAAAAATCACCAACAAATGCATTGCTTTGACCACTGGTATTTGCATACATGGAGGCATACCCTAATGCCACATTTGAATTTCCCGTTGTATTTAACTGTAAAGAACCATATCCTGTTGCCACATTCGCAGTTCCGGTAGAGTTCTGTAGCAAGGAAAAAATTCCTGTAGCTGTATTGTTCAATCCAGTTGTATTGTTCTTCATAGATGATCCGCCAAGTGCCGTATTTCCTGAGCCGGTAGTATTCTCCTGGAGTGATGCGTAACCAAATGCTGAATTGTTATCGCTTGTGTTACTGGCAAGCGACCAGCCTCCTACTGCAGTATTATAATTTCCAGTTTGATTAAAATACAGTGCCAATCTGCCGATCGCTGTATTCTGCAATCCTGTGATATTTGATTCCAGTGCATAATTACCGACAGCTGTGTTTTCTCTACCTGTGGTATTAAATGCCATAGCAGAATATCCGACAGCGCAATTTTCATAACCTGTTGTATTTCCATTCAACGCAAAGCTGCCGATGCCAATATTATTGTATCCGTATGTGTTGGCCACCATGGAGTAGGATCCCACAGACGTATTGTAGGACCCTGTGGAATTTGATTGAAGAACTTTTGAGCCGATAGCGCTGTTGCCGCTTCCTGTAGTATTCGTCATAAGTGTTAGGTCACCGATGGCAGTATTATATTGTCCCGTTGTATTTGCAGATCCGGATTTGTATCCGAACATTGCGTTGCGATTAATACCATCAATGATCCCTGATATAGTATTGTTGGTTTTCAAAATCAGCGGTTGATTTGTAGTCGTTCCTAAAAACTCGCTTCCCGTTGCAGGATTTCCCGTTGTACACCAACCTGTGTTAGAGCTGAGCGTATTGATCCATCCAGTAGTTGATTTATACCAGAAAGATTGTGTGTCGGTATCATACACCATCAGCCCGACAGCAGGGCTTGATATTGCACCTCGTTGTAAACTGGATACTCGGGGCACAAGGATTCCTTTATCTGTTGATTGTATATCCAGTGCAGCACTCGCATCCGGTGTCGTAGTATTGATGCCGACGCTCTGAGCATAAGTCAGTGAAAAAAAACTCATGGTCAACATGAAGCAAATTGCAATTCGGAATTTCATCTTATGGATTTTGGTGGTTGAGAATTAGTCTTTAATAATGGAATGCGTATAACTCAAATAATAAATTGGTGCGCTTCTCATACTTCCGATTCCTGCATCCTCCGCCTCTGCCTTTTTTCATCACTTCACTATCACCTGATTTTGGAAAATCACATTTCCGGAATTGTAGAGAGTTATCGGACTTGCCGCGCTTAGCTGTCTTGCCAAACGGACATTTTGTAACGTCAGATTTCCAGAGTTCTGGATACAATTTCCTGATGATATGGCTGCGTCTCCTTCAATCAGAGAAAGGTCTTTCAGAAAAAAATCTTTGGATGACAGCACCGTAAAGATGTGGCTTGTTCCGTTTCCGGAAATATTCAGCTGATCCATACCCGGTCCGTAAATGTTTAGGTGCTTATTGATTTCGATATTTCCACCGGTCAGGGTGATGGTCTGATTTATTAATGATGGAGCAAACGTGATTGTATTTCCACTACAACAGTCGGCAATGATTGTACGTAAGGTGCCCGGTCCTGAATTACCTGTGGATGTCACTACAGTTGGTGGAGGTATTGATGTGTTTTCGAATGCTCCGCGATCGATCGTGCCAACAAAACGGGGATTCCCGAGAACATCAATTGTCGTAGAATTATTTCCATTCACCCCTGTATTCGTTGCAGGGGAACAAAGAACAATTGCATAGTTATCCGCACCCGGATTTACAAACTGCGGATTTGTGTTCAACAAGTAAGAATCACCGTATGCTCCTCCCGGAAGAGATGCATCATCAAACATAGAATTTGAAACATCTGCCCATCCCAGTGCACTGCCAAGGATGAGATCGATGCCATTGTTCCAGAAGATATTGTTTGGAAGATATGCTCCACCAGAGCCGATACTCGAGATATAGACAGCACCATTGCCGACCAGGTTTTTTGTAATCGTGCAATTGACAAGTAAAGCAGGATTTTGTCCAACCCAAAAAGCACTTCCATTTCGCGTTGCTTCATTGCCGTAAACAAGGAGATTCTGAAATGAAGGAAAACCACTTGCACTGAAGACGGCACCACCATCACCATTGCTTACTGTTCCGACCGCTTTGTTGTTTCTGAAAATTGTATTTCGCACCACACCATTTGATTGATTGTATAGCCCACCGCCATCTTTTCCTTCACCAGAAGCTGCATCGGCATATCCGCGTTCGATCACAAATCCATCTACAACTGCGGAGTTTGAAGTCATCTTCACAACGTTCTGACTATTCTGTGCATCTGTCAGGCCATCTTGTTCGATATCTCCTGAAAGAATAGTTTGATTAGCGACAAGATTCCGGGTGCCACCACTATTTGGATACCCACCAATCAATACGATCGGCGAATTCAATAAAAAGCGAAGTGCCTGATCGTTATTCGTCAGACCTACACCTTCATCAGGATAGTAGGTTCCCTTTGCAACATAAATAGTATCTACACAACTTGTCACATTTAATAGAGCATCCTGAAGTTTCTTGAATGCGTGTGTCCACGAGTCGCCGGATTCAATTCCGGATGCAGCCTGGTCCACATATTTGATCTGGCGGTAATCTAACATAGCTGAGATATCACAATATGTCTGATTGGTTGTACTTCTGACATGTACATGCGCGCCTCCTGCCTGATCATTCGGTTGCAGAATACGCAGATAATTACCTGGTGAAACACTATAATGTAAAACCTGGCCGGTATTGATGACATGGCCGAGCTGAAGTGCATGCCCCAGTTCATGTACAATGACAGTTTCGAAATCAATTTCTGTAGCGGAAGGAAGGTCTGGCCCATATTCCCATGTGACACCTCCCGGGAATGCGTCATTGATCACCATATCCAATTCCGGAACATGTATGCAATTCAAAGCTGGTGCAAAACAATCATCATAGAAAGAATACATCGCTGCCCCTACACCTTCAGCAAGCTCAGTTCCATTATCAAATCGCACGATGTTGACACCATCTTCGGCGATGACATCTATTGTACTGGTTGCGCCAATGGTCCAATTAACTTCTGTTGCACAACGCCAGGAATTCAATGCACGTTCATATGACTTTCTGGCCGCGGCATTTGAATTGAATTCCGTATGATACTGAAATGTATAGCCCCCGCTCCCATTATCATTGCCATGTTGAGTTTGTATCAGATAATGATTCGGTCCATCATCCCACTCTAGATTCGATTCACTATATGTCACAGAAAGTGTCTGTGATGATGTCGCCGTATTACCATCTACTACTACTCTGACCTGTCCGGTCCCTGCTTTATACGGAACCCAGATTTTGATTTGTGTATTGCTCCAGGATTGTACGTGGTAATTAGAAGGTGTCATCCAGGTAGCTCCTCCATCATCTGCATATTTGAATTGCACTGAACTGCCGCCTATCACCGTACCAAATCCGCTTCCATTAATGGTGAGTTGTGAGTATGTCCCTCCTGTGATTGTAAGAGGAGTTATCGAAGTGATCGAGGGTACCATTCGCAGGGTAGATTTCACAGGCTTTTTAAGCGATTTGATCTCATTGTATGTTTTGCCAGTCTGTGTTTTTAGTGCATCATACCATTCATTAAATGCAAATTGCATGAAGAACCCACTGACCCGATCATCATAGAAATCATATCTGAATACGGATTGTGTGCTGCCATGTGCGCGGTACACAGGTGCTGTGAATCTCATGCGATCCCTTTCATCCCGGAAGGAGAAAAGAGACAGGAAGAAGGTCCCACTCTCTCCGACCTGGAGTGCGTATCCCGGTTCAACCTTGATGCTCCTTGAACCTACAGTACCTCCGGGTTCTACAATCTCCACCAGATAGCTATTTAGATTTCCTTTAAAAATCTTGGTCACGCTGAGCTGATACGAAGTATAGATAAAGTCACCTGCCTGCGTTTCGAAACCGCTTTTGCTTATCACCTCTCCTTCCACGACGATGTCACTGTTCGTCATTTGTTGCTCGAGTGAAATGGGGACCATCATGCACTGCCCGGATAGGGATGTTGAAAAAACATTCATTGCAATCATGCAGTAAAACATGATTGACTTAATAGAATAAATTTGTTGAAGTAAGACGTTAAAGCTTATAAGTTTTTTCATAACCGGGGATTTGATGTTGAAGAATATTTTCAAATGCATATAAATATTTATCGTTAATTGGTTGCGGATATATTCATGCATAGATTCAGGCGAAAAGACTTTTCTTTCTCCTCGATACCGGGATCTGTTCGCCTGTAGACAGCACAAGAGAAGCATGTACTCCTTTCATATATGAGGAAATGAAGCTCCTGTTGACGAGGTGTGAATTGTGTGGCCGTATAAATAGCTTTCTGTCAAGTTCTTTTTCAAACTTCTTCAGGACTTTAGCAACGAAGAGCGTCCTTCCGTTTTCGAGAAATAACCGGCAATAGTTGCTATCTGCTTCGATGCGCACCAGGCGGTTCCAGTCAATGATGTCTATACGGCCCGTAGTGCTTACTGCGAGACTATTGGTGTTATTAGACAATTCAAATACAGTTTTCATAGTATGTAGTTTAGACCGGATGTTGTTTTTGGACGATTGATGCCTTTTGGTTTCGATGGATCAAAACTAAAGGCAGGACTATGCGGTAGCAAGGAAATGGTGTGGACAATAGTTGGGTAGGGAGTGGACAAAAATTGGACAGTCCCATTGTACCCCCGCCTTCTGAAAGGGGGAGTTGCGGATGCTATATTCAGCGTCGTTTGGTGTCATCAAATAGATAGGAATTCAGCAACTCCCCTTTTCAGGGGGCGGGGGGTACAACGAGATCTCCTTTCAGATGACGTCAATGCAAAACGGAGTTTTGCAAACGCACAAGCGTAGGCCCAGCCTACGCTTAACGAAATCATTTTTTAAAAACAGTGATGCATCTTTAACCTTCGCCTCCACCTTTGCCTCAACCTTCGAAGTACGGATCCAAATCAGAATCCTGCTCCAACCCCAATCTTTGACGCAAACGCTGTCTTGTTTTATAAACCGTATTTGGAGAGACACCTGTAAGATTAGCAGCTTCTTTTGCGGTCAGCTTGAGCTTGCTGAGTGCAGCCATGCGTTGTTCGGCCTGGGTGATGTCAGGGACTTTATTGCGAAGGGATAAGAAGAATCCGGGATAGACGGAATCAAACAGGGCTTTAAATTGAACCCAGTCATCTTCGTTCAGGATGAGGTGATGTGAAAGATCTGCCAAACGCTTGTTTTGATCATCTGTATTTTCTTTACTTTCAGTGGCTGATTGCATTTTTTCAATCAGGGTATTTTTTTCCAACAGGTGGTGACGGAATATATCAAGTTGTTCGATTGCTTTTTTGGCTTCAGCCTCTGCACTGCGTTTACCTTCGAGAGCTTCGCGTTGACGTATCTGCATTTTCAACCGTAATCGTGCAAGCCACATAAAGCCGAGACAACCCAACAATGCTACAAGAACAATTGTAAAATTTCTCGTAAGGGCAATTTGTCGTTTTTGCCGGTTCAGGATTTTGATAGTCTGGATCTGGTCGAGATTATTCATTCGCATCTGCAGGATCTCAGTACGGCTTTTCGTGATCTCTGTCTCGAGTGAATCGTGGAGATGTAAGTATTGCTGCAGATATGTATTCACGCTGTCCGCACGCCCGAGTGCAACATACACTTGTGAAAATGCAAAATCAACATTCGCCAGGTAATTGGGTTGAGGCATCTTTGATAAATGCTGACGTGCTGTATACAATTTTTGTAAAGCTTCTTTTGTACGGCCTTCGCGCAGATCGATACGTGCGATCCATTGCAGCGAATTGGCCGCATTGTCATACTGACGGGCAGCGATGCTATTATCATAATCATACTGCAATAAGACGTATGCAGAATCATATCGACCGAGATCGTAATACACATCACCTTTATTGCCCCGGATGATGCCGGTCCAAAACGGGCCACCTATTTTATTAGCCATTTTTTCGGCATTGTCAAAAGCCAGGAAAGCAGAATCGGGTAAGTGTATTTTATGATATGCAAGACCGATGGTATTCCATTGTTGCATTTGTTGATACGGGTTGAGCATATTATCCGGCATGAACTGAGCTGTGGGCAAGGCTGACATAGCGTTCAATCCTGTCCTGATGCAACCTGCATAATCATGCGTATGATAAAGGCTGAAGCTCATATCATAGAAAGCACCGGAAGGAAGATAAAAGTCTGCACGATTGTTCCTGCGAAGGATATCAAAATACATCTGAAAGTGCATCACAGCAAGTCCATATTGGCTCATACCATTATAGACCTGTCCCAAAGAGAGATGGATAGTGTACTGAAGCATTTCGTCTTCGATCTCATACGCAGCCTGGAGCGCGTCGCGAAAATTATCGATTAAAGAAGGATCATTCGGACACTTCATTTCTCGCGGCTTCATGCCATTCCACAGGATTTTGGAGCGGATCTGTGCACGAATATTCGCTTTTTGCACTCCTTTATTGATGCGGTCTATCGTCTGGCACCAAGTGGAAGAATCTGTTTCACTGATTTCCCTGATTACATCTGTAAGCCTGATATCACGTGTATCCTTTTTTATGGACATGGATTTTACCCATGTTTTTATCTGTTTATCAGAGGGCTGAGCCTGTACGAATGGGGAACCGGCGAGGCAGCAGAGTAAAAAGATGAGAGAGCAATGCAGTCGATACATGAAGGCGGAATCGAGGGGGAAATTAGAGAGAAAATTTGATCCACTTAGCATGGTGAAAGTGCATGAGTAAGTTGTATGGCTATGAGGATAGTCAAATATTAATCTTTTGATGGCAAATTTTATTTGCCATCAAAAGATTAATATTTGTTCGGCGTTGGCTGAGCCTACGTCGGAGCGTTTGCAAAACTCGGTTTTGCGACTCGTGATTTGTTTAACGGAAGATGATTTTCGTAATGCAAATCTGAAATTTGCAAACACCTCGACGTAGGTACAACCTACGCCGAACAACTATTTTTTTTCACACGCATAGGTTATGAAAAAAATTAGATCACAGTAATTATTTCAAAATGCAAACTACACCGAACAAGACGTTAAATATTTAGATTTTTTCTATATGACGTTTAATGTACCTAAGGCCTACGTGATAAACCTTTTTTTCTAAAGCATTGTGTAAACAATTTTCCTAATTTAGTTTTTAACAATTGTCGAATTCCCTTACGACAAAAAAATGGAGTGACTTGTTGCAGATCATATATGCTGAATTTTATATATCAGCACGTATTCAGTCCAGAGCGAAAATCACCCATACGCTATGGAGAATATTTTCTTTAACTTAATCGGTCTAAACCAAAAAAACCACCTGTTTTATGAAACAAACCCTACCCAGTTTCATTATCACCCTACTCTTATTGTTCACCTGGACCACAGGTGCTTTGAAAGCAAATCCTGAATGTCCTTTGAGGATTGAATCCACTGAATGTGCACCCGCACCTGAAGACCTGTCGCTACAATCTGCGGAAAGTTATTGTTACACCCCGGATTGGACATATACTTATGATATTACTGAGACATGTGCAACCTGGAGTTGGGGGAATGTCTACGGTTGCAACGGTTATTTTGTACAATGGCGATATCCGGGTGGTTCATGGAACGATTTCGGGGGAGTATGTTACCAGAATTATTGCAATGTGACCAACCTGAACCCTTCATGTAATTATGAATGGCGCGTGCGGTCGTATTGTGGCTATAATAATTACAGCAATTGGTGCAACCCGGTTTACTTTACCACCTTAGGTTCTTATTGTCATTACTCCACCTGGTTGTCATGTTATAATATCACAGCATATTCAGCTACGTGGCAATGGGAATCTTGTTACGGAGCCGATTACTATTGGGTCCAGTGGCGGTATCCGGGAGGATCATGGTATGATCTATACGGCTGTCCGGTGTATGGCACATGGGTAAATGTCAATCAGCTCAATCCCTGTACTTCCTATGAATACCGTGTAAGGAGCCATTGTTATTCCGGTTGGAGCAACTGGTGCTATCCTTATAGCTTCAATACATTATGCAATAATTGTTCTGTTCCTTACGGACTCCAGACCAAAGATATTGGGGACCACCAGGCTACCCTGAAATGGCAACCGCAGAGTGGTGCCTATAGTTATTCGGTACAGATCCGGGATCATTATGGGAACTGGTATGATTTACCGGGCAGTCCTACTAACGGCGTATGGATCAATGCTTATAACCTTACATCATGCCACACCTATGAGTGGCGAGTTCGGGCCAATTGCGGCTATTATGAATCCTCCAGTTATTGGTCAGCCCCGCAGACCTTTACCACCACTTGCGGTCATGGATGCAATGCGCCTTCATGGGTGTATACCTCCGGGATTAATTCTTCTTCTGCTTCCTTGCATTGGGAGCAGGTCAGCGGAGCAAATTATTATGTGGTTGAGTGGAGAGCTGCGAATGGCTCCTGGAATGAACTGCAGGGCGGTCCATGGACAAATTCATGGGCTGATCTCACAGGCTTACAGCCCAATACGAGCTATGAGTGGCATGTGAAGAGTCTTTGTGATGATGGCTTTACAAGCTACTGGTCACCCACGACTCACTTTACTACCTTGGGGAATGCATGCGGACTTCCATTCTACAGGTATACCTTGCCTGTCACGGACTCTGCGGCCACCTTCCATTGGTCTGCTGTCAACGGGGCTTTGAATTATTCAGTCCAGGTAAGGTTCGCAAACGGGATCTGGGTGGATGCACCAGGTAGCCCGACTACAGACTCATCTCTCACGGTAACAGGGTTATTGCCTGATACAACATATGAATGGCGCATGCAGGTCAACTGCAGCAATGGTTCTTCTACGAGCTGGTTGTCAGCTATTAATTTTCATACTGGCAATTCATCCGGATGTAATAAACCGGGATCGCTTTCTTCGGATAGCATTACGTTAAGTTCGGCCAGGTTGCATTGGGTCGATGTTCAGGACTCTGCTACCTATTCGGTACAGATCAGAGTGTGGCCGAATGGTGCATGGAATCAGGTGTCCGGAAGTCCGGTGGATACAAATTATATTGTTGTAGATAGTCTAAGTCAGAACACAACGTATGAATGGCAGGTGAGAACGAATTGCAAGGGCGGCCTTCATAGTTTCTGGTCATCCTCTGCAATATTTACCACAGGCGGTAATGGTTTCAATAATGACGAATGTGCAAAAGCAATCGTGCTCACGGTAGCAGACAGTTGTACTGCAACACTTGCTTCCAACGTGGATGCTACTGCAAGCCTTCCATCACCTGTAGGAGGATGTGCACCGAATGGTAACAAAGATGTTTGGTTCAGATTTACAATGCCTGATGTGCCAAATCCAACTGTTACTATCCGGACAGGCGCAGGAAGTCTTGCGGATGTAGTAATGGAAGTTTATACAGGTGCGGATTGTAGCATCCTGTCGATTATCACTTGTGAGGATAACAATGATAATGGCAATGGATCTGCTATGCCTGTGATCAATCTAACAGGCACACCTAATACTACGATATGGGTGCGTGTATGGGGTATTGATGGCAGTACGGGTACATTTACGATTTGTGTGTTCAATCAAATATCTTTCGATTTTACGGGTGCGCCACGGGCATTAACTGCAGCTGAAAATGAGTTGTTCACTGAATTTGAGACTGTTCGGACGCAGGAGGATGTGAGGGAAGTGCCGCAATTACGTTATTCACCTAATCCGGTCAATGATCAACTTCATGTGACAGTTCTCCAGACAGAAGAAAATCGTGTCATTGGATTGAGGATATTGGATTATTCAGGCAAGGTGATGATCTCGCGTGATATGGAGCCTGTAGCTGAAAGTCAGTTTAAGTCCACTATGGATGTTTCTGGTTTGGCACCAGGGATATATGTATTGCAGGTGCAGACGACAAGTGGGATGATGACGGAGAAAGTGACGGTGGTGAGATAGATATAAGTGAAAAAGTAACCCCTCGACTAACGCTCGGGGACCAATGAAAAAAGAAAAGCCCTGGAAACGGGGCTTTTCTTTTTTATCCCATTTTGTATTTCGTATTACACTCAATGCAGGCAAATAATTTTGATCTTCATTTAAATTTTGAATGCAAATGAAATTTGCATTCAAAACATAACTTGTTAAGCGTAGGCTGTGCCTACGCTTAACGTAATAATTATTAGATACAAACTTCGTTTGCATCTAATAATCAGATCAAGATTCTTGTTAAAATCCTACATTTGAATCTAATACCTATTCGCAAATGAAACCACCATCCCTCAAACTCCTCTTCTTCATGAAAATATTCGGACTCTCCTTATTCGGTTGCAAAACTTCCAATGTCATCAACCATGGAAGTGAAGTAGCCGGCCCATTTGAAATCACCTGGGATGTGACTGGATCAAGATCAGGGGCCTGGTACAACAACGGCGGCGATCCGAATGCGAAGCAGTACACTTCCTTCTTCAACATCAACTATAAAGGAAGTCCGTTGAAAGTATCACCGGACGAAGAGGGTAGGGATGATTTCTGGCAGGTTTTTATTTTGAAAGATGCGAAGCAACCTGCATTGATCGCCGGCAAGCACAGCATGTACCTGATCACTGAAGAAAATGATGCAGCGAATGTCACACCATTGCATCTGCAGGATGGTGATTTCGCGACCTATCAATGGTTAGATGGCGATGCTTCTGCACAACAACCTGGTGAAAAAAAGAATGTATACCTGGGAGACGACTCTGCATCCTCACGATATCTTTCAGGGGGCCGGTACCTGATGGTCAATTCAAGGGTGGTGTTGGATGTAGAAACACTCGCGATCTATCCATTCGACCTGATCACGTATGAAGTTTTGCAAACACTGGAGAGTTATCATGCAGGTATTTCATTTGTCGTACAATTATCACCTGATAAAACACAAATGGTATTTATCGGCAACAGGGACAATCCCACCAACCGGATGTTGTATCAGTATGCTTTGGTGGTGGTTGATTATAAAAAGAATACGGCTTATGCAGTTCCTTTTGACCGGACTGAAAAGCGTTTCTTTTCCATCTGGGATGCTACACCTGCATGGCTCAATACATATTTTGAATGGAAGACTGATGATGCAGGTCAGGAACGGATCCAACCGGTGGTCTTTGATCGACTCCCGTATTGGCAGGGTAGATGGTCCTATAGTGAAGAGACTGGTGAAGCTACTGATTACAAACTCCAGCCTGTGGATACATCTATGTTAGCTCCATTCCTTGATTTTATCCGACATGAAATCACTGTAATAAATGAAACCAGGGAAGAAGTGGATACTTATGAGAGCACATCAGACAAGGTTGCCGGTCAATTGGTCACCGTGACTATGGAAACTGCTCAGGACAAATTATATGTGTATCTGAATCCGGTTGAGCAGTCAATCAACCTGGGATCAGCGAATATTTCGCTTGTTCAAACTCTGGGAAAACGCTTTGATGAGGAGATGCAAAAAGGGAAGTTCCAGGAATATTTTGGGAAGTATGAATAACAAACTATTTAAGATTGCAGATTTAAGATTTAAGAATTTATTGATGATTTGAGATTTAAGATTGTATTGAAGATTTAAAATTTAGGAATTTTTCTTTTTCCATGAGTGATATGATCATTAAAAAGAGGACGCGGAATAAATGATCGGGAATAAAGAATAGCGAATATGGAAGTAAGAAGTAGAAGGTAGAAGTAGAATTGCGGAAGTAGAAGTAGAAGTTTCGAATTACTTCGACTTCATACTTCAACTTATTACCTCAACTTCAGGCTTCTCACTTCGATATTCGCTATTCATTATTCAGCAACGAATCTGGAATACCTAATATCAAAGTTTTTCTTCGCCTTCCATTTCACCCTGTAGGGTGATTGTCCATCCTCCCTGTTCATCGGACCTTTCCATCGAAATCAATGTCATCAGCAAACCATTTATGTATTGCTGATACATTGAATAATAATATGTCCCAATTTTAAAATCACCTTCTATGAATTTCCTTATGTACTCCAGGTTAATTTTGCTTATGCTTGTTATTCTCATCAGCTATCGGAATAGTTATGCTAATCCTGTAACTCCAAAAGCAGCTGAAAACATAGCCCGACATTTTCTGAATGCGATGTCACACGATGCACGATTCAAAAATGCACAGCTCAATCTCGTCTATGGTCATCATGCACGCGATGAGAATCCTGAATCTGATCTGCTCTACATTTTCAATGCCAATGAAACAGAAGGTTTCATCATCATTGCAGCCGATGATGCAGTCACCCCAGTACTCGGATATTCCATGGAGGGTAGTTTTGATCCAAATGACATCCCCATCAATATGGAAAAATGGCTCGAAGGTTATAAGCATGAGATATATTATGCTCAGGCTCAACATATCAAACTCACCGAGGAGATTACGACGATGTGGCAACAACTTCAAAATGGTTCGTTCACGTCAAATCGATCGCGCAGCGTAGATCCTTTATTGGTTACTCAATGGAATCAGAATCCTTTTGAAAACCTTCTTTGTCCGGGTGGTTCGGTGACAGGATGCGCAGCGACAGCGATGGCCCAACTCATGTATTACTGGGGGCATCCCGCACAAGGACGCGGTAAGCACTCCTACATTGAAAACGATTATGGTACGCTCACTGCGAATTTCGGATCAAGCATTTATCAATGGGGAAGCATGGCCCTCAAGCCCACCTTTCCGGATTTTAATATTGCAAAGCTGATGTATGATTGCGGGGTTTCTATTGAAATGGATTATAGTCCTGCAGGTAGTGGGGCCGCTACAAGCGATGTGCCCTATGCACTCAAAACCTATTTTGGTTATGATCCCAATACGATCAGGTATCAACGTCGTGCCGGTATCTCGGATTCAAACTGGATCGCAATGCTGAAGACGGAGCTCGATTTGCACAGGCCCATGCAATACAGAGGTACAGGCAATAAAGGTGCACATTCATTCATCTGCGATGGATATGATGCGAACGAAATGTTTCATTTCAACTGGGGTTGGGGTGGAGCTTCGGATGGCTATTTTACGGTCAATGCACTGAATCCTCCGGCATTGGGTACAGGTGGAGGAGCTGGTGGATTTAACGATGGTCATGCCGTTGTGATCGGGGTACAACCTGATCCTAACATAGCACCAGACTTATTGATGAATCAAAGTCTTTATGTCTCTCCTGCTATCAGCACGGATGCTTACGGTGGATCGATATATGTTTCGGCTGCGATCACCAATGCAGGCGGGCAGTTGTTTGTAGGAGATGTGACACTCGCCATCTACAATACACATGACAGCACATTGGCGCGGATATTGACGGATACGATCATCAACTTTTTTGGTATCGGTGGAGGAGGTGCATTGATCGGGGAGAATTTTCTCGTACCTGAATTGCCACCCGGCAACTATTATGCGAGCCTGGTCTGTCGTAATGTCAATACCAATGACTGGCGCACCATCAGGCCAACACAATTTACCAATGCTGCTTCATTCTATGCTGTTTCTCCAATTAATCTCAGCATTTATGAAATTCCGTTGTTGGCTGATGACACACTATATACGGATGAGCCGCTTGATGTTACAGTTCGTTTGCAGAATCTATCTACAGGGGCACCTGTTTTTTCTGGTTCGCTGGCCATCAATGTGTATGATCTTCAGGGAGTATTTCAAAAGACGATTCAGATCCTCAGTGATCAGACAGTCATCTTTGGATTGCCGACAGATATTATTTCTTTCCACGCCGATGAGATTGGATTGCCTCCGGGTACGTACAAGCTAGTCACGCTGGCGAATGGTGGTGATTACTGGAAAATGGTGAATGTACCAATTGACTATAATGCGGATACGTACCTGGTAATCCGCAAAAAGCCCATCCAGCAGGATAATTATGAACCCAATGATGCAGTGGAGAATGCTTATGTATTATCAACAGATTTTGACGGATCGGATATCTCCCATATTGCTACGTTCACTTCGAATAATCATGTTGCAGAAGATGAGGATTACTACAAAATTGAAATGCCATCTGATCCGGATTATTACTATGTCGTCAGTGGACGGATGCAGGATGCATATAGCAGCGACAATGGAGGCATATACACCCTTGATGCCGAATGGCAACTAAATGTTGGAAGTGGTTGGTCACCGATGTACGATGATGTGCTCCTCATCCCCAATGGAGATTCGATCGTTCTGGAAGCGGATGACTTTATATACTTGCATGCGCGGCCTTTTTATGCAGGTTCATCCGGTACTTATCTATTGGATATGAAAGTGACGCGATATCTGCAGACGACGGCAACGCATGACTTGCTTCCAAAGGGTGCTATTGTGGTTGGACCTGTGCCTGCGCAAGATGTTTTGCATATTTCATTTCCACAAACAGAAAGCACCAGGGTCAGAGGAATTATACTGAGTGATGTATCAGGTAAGATCTTTTTGAAAGAGAATTTCGAAGACAATGGTAGTGATGAATTCTCTGAGAAAATCAATGTCAATCACCTTGCCTCCGGAATGTATCTGCTTCAGTTGGTGACTACCAATGGAATAGCGGTGGAGAAGGTGATGGTGGGTAAATGATGCTTCGACCTGCTCTACACAGCCATGTGCTACAGCTCAGCAACCAAACTAAAAACTAAAAATGAAAAGGCTCTGGAGACAGGGCCTTTTAATTTTTGGAATAGGGAATAAAGAATAGCGAATATCGAAGTTCGAAGTGGAAGTTTGAGGTAGAATAAAGAAGGAGAAGTAGAAGTTCACTTTTACTTATACTTCTGACTTATACTTCTGATTTCTGACTTCGACTTTTGACTTCGATATTCGCTATTCTTTATTCTTCTATAAATCCAACCGTTCGGCGTAGTATGGAACGCAGTTTATATTGAGCGTCAGTCGAAATATCGGGTGGTGTCAGCAAATTTCTGATTTGCGTGTAGAAAACTCTTTTCTTTTCACAAGTCCGGGCGGTTGCAAAACGCCCCGACTTGTGAAAAAAAAATCCCTTTGTTCGGCGTAGGTTGCACCTACGTCGTTGTGTTTGCAAATTTCTGATTTGCGTGTAGAAAACACATTTCTTTTTTTCCTCAAGTCCGGGCGGCTGCAAAAATCCGTTTTGCCCCTTCTTTCACCTTGCGATCAAGTTCGTGGTGAAATTCTCCCCCGTGTTTCTCAATCTCGCTTCGCATCGTTTCAAAAACCCTGGGTATTTTGGATTCGATTTTTCATCCCCTTCTCCCTGCCTTTCCTCCGCCTTCGCCTTATCGAAACAATGCATTCATTGTAATAGAATTTTGTATCAGCCTCTTGGCATATTCATTGTCTTTAATTCCGAAGGTGGTTACAAACGACAGGAAGATTGATTTCTTCGTTTTTGTTTGACTTTTAAAAACGTCCCGTTTGTTTTCCAAAGCTGCAGCATAGGATTTGTCAATGATAAATTCAGATTCGGAGTACTTCATTTCGCAGAGATTGATGACCATATCTTTTCGGTCCAGAAGGAGGTCGATTTGTGCGCCTTTGTCATTTGCGGAGAGATGTCGCCATGCAGATTCCTCTGTATAGACACCTGAGATCCCCAGTTCTTTTTTCAATTGAGGGATATTTTTCAGGCATACCCTTTCAAATGCTACACCGCTCCAGCTTCTCCAGGATTGTCCCGAAGAAAAGCTTTGCCAGACGCCCTTTCCGGATGACTTGATGTTGGCCATAAATTTCAGATGGAAATGGGTGAATTCATCAGCAAGCTTGTAGATCGTATCCTTTGATTTTTTATCATACGGCTGCCAGTCTGTTACGAAACCAGATTCAATGAGTTCTTCCAGTATCTCTGTGATCGTTCCTCCTGAAGTCAGGTTTGTATTTTCAATGATTTCCGTCCTTGTCATGCCTGCATTATTTTTTGCAAGCGCCCTGACGATAGCCAGGTGACGGGTAGCGTCATCAAATAAGGAATGATAGAGATTTTTGAATTCAGTGGTCAATAATCCGTCTTTCGTAAAACAGGTTCTGTCTATCGCTTGTGTTGCACTTTCTCCTTTCTTAACTTCTTTCAGGTAATGTGGAATGCCTCCCATGACCATATACAGTTGCAGGATCTGGTATTGATCTAAATTGATATTCCGGGCATGGAGGAATTCCTCCGTCTCTTTAAGGGTGAAGGGGAGTAATCTTATCTTTCGGGTTATCCGGTTGTGTAGCCCGCCTTTGTTATTGACGACATGCCGGATCATCCAGGAGGCTGCAGAACCACAGATCACGACTACGAGGTTATGTTGTTTGGTTCCCCAACTATTCCACCAGTGATCGAACGCCGGCAGGAAACCGGATTTGTGGGTATTCAGCCAGGGAAATTCATCCAGGAAAACCACACATTTTTCAATAGCCAGTTTTGGTGTCAGGTAATGACTTAGCTGGTCAAAAGCATCCGCCCATTTCGCTGGTTCCTGGTATATTTTGTCGTTTCCAATTGCTTTGCCAAGTGTCTTTTTAAAGTTATTCAGTTGTGTGACAAGATTGGCATCCTTGGTGCCTGCAAATTCAAATACAATGGACTGGATCAGGTATTGTCGGATCAAAAATGTTTTGCCTACTCTGCGGCGTCCGTAGAGAGCGATCAGTTCGGGACCATGGGTTTCCATTGCTTCCCGGAGCATTTTCTGTTCCGGCATTCTGCCCGTCAGTTTTTCCATGCACGTCTTTTTTACGGCCAAAACGTCTTCATTTCGTGTAGATTTGGCTGCGGTTGATTCGATTAATCCCAGCCAAAAGTAAGTAAAATGAGATAGATTTGGCTGTAAATAATAAAAGTATTGCCAGCCAAAACGGTGTGGTGGGTATAGAGAATTGCGAGTATCGAAGTGTGAAGTGGAAGTTCGAAGTAGAATAGGAGAAGTAGAATTTGAAATTTCATTTTTACTTCAACTTCCTACTTCGATTTCTTCCTGCAAAACTTGATCTACAAATTGATTAGAGCTCATATATTCAATAAATATAGCTCATTTTATGTCTAATTTGAGCTTTAATTTCATTAACTTTGAGCTATAAATATTCAATATGGAGATAACATCACTTGGATCCGAAATATGCCAGTTTCTTAAAGATCACCCGAATAGCTCATCAAAAGAGATCCATAATGCCCTGGTGAAAAAGGTTAGTTATGCAACTGTAAAAAGAGAATTACAGGATCTCATAGCCGGACATCTTATTGTGACTTCAGGTCAGGGTAGAGGAACCAAATACTCACTGCATGAAGGATATATGATCACTGTTCCAATCGATCCTCAGGTTTACTTCAAAGAGGACATTGATCAACGGCACATAAAAAATGCATATGACTTTCGACTCATAGAAATTTTGACCCGGTTGGAATCCATCTTCACAAATGAAGAAAAAACAAGACTTACCGCAATGCAGGATTTGTTCGAACGACATGTTGCTAACATGTCCCCCGCACTGTATGCAAAGGAATTTGAACGTCTTGCCATTGATCTGAGCTGGAAATCATCTCAAATCGAAGGGAACACTTATACACTTCTTGAAACCGAACGCTTGATCCGGGACAAAATAACGGCTCATGGGAAAACTAAAGATGAAGCTACCATGGTCCTTAATCATAAAGCGGCCATTGACTTTATTGTTGAACATCCGGAATCATTTGACCGGCTTTCAATCCGGACTATCGAAGAGATCCACAGTTTACTTATTTCTGAGCTTAATATACCCCGCAATATCAGAAACAAGCGTGTCGGCATCACAGGTACAAATTACCGTCCACTGGAAAACGAATACCAAATCACTGAGGCCCTTCATGATATGTGTAAATTAATTAATCATAGAAAGTTTGCTCCTGAAAAGGCATTACTGGCTCTCATTCTACTCTCCTATATTCAGCCCTTTGAGGATGGTAATAAACGAACAGCCAGGATCATCTGTAATGCATTGTTGATGCATGATCACTATTGTCCCCTTTCATTCCGGACGGTGGATCCAGCTACATTCAAAGACGCGACACTCATTTTTTACGAACAAAACAATCTGAGTGTTGTCAAGAAAATCTTTATTGAGCAATTTGAATTTGCAGTTCAGACGTATTTCTAAAGCTAAGGCCTACTCCTCCTTCAACTTGCTACTTCAACTTCTGACTTCGATATTCTTTATTCTTATGGATGTCGCTGAATTGGATAATGTTGTTTTTGTGTTTGGTTTTTGTTTATGTGTTGAGAGGGGGTAGGTGAAGGGGTGAATTAAACAGGTGATTTCTTCTTGCAAGATTGCTTCATAGAGATTGGAGGCGAGTTTGCAATTTTCTAATTCTTTTTCCAGCGCACTATTTCCTTGATATATTCTGGAATGGTCATATTTTTAACTTCATCCTTGGCAAAATGTTCAGCTTCTGAATCGGAAGATTTATGCCGGGTTTTATACGATGTCATTTTTTTGAGGAAAAGATCTCTTTGGAAATCAAAATAGTCAGAATAAACTTTTGCGGATCCTATCAAACCACTGACGCCGGTGGTTTCTGCAAACCAGGATCTTAGGCGATTGACTAAAGTTTCTAAATCATTGTTGTGATCTTTAATATCAAAACCGTTTATATCAGAAATGGCTTTCATGTAATCAAATCTGCTCTTTTCCAGAATCAACATTTTCTTATCACGATACCTGGAATTAAATTTTCTGAGGCCATAATCAATACCTAGTTCAAACGGCATATTGAGACGGTAATATTCATTAATAGACTTTGCCTGTAACCTGGATAAATCATGAATACTATACCTGGATTCTTTGATTAACCGGATAATTTTATCTAATCTGATTTCTCCGGAATCTGAAATTTCAAGACTAATTCTTGGAGTAAAACCCAAATAGGTGACTGTAAAAAGAAGGATTTTCCTTAAGTCATAATAATCGTCATCGAAAGGACAATTGATGAAAACATTTTTGGCGTAGTTGGCAGGTTTGGTCATGAATAATGACTAGCCTAATGGGGTATGGTAATCCATTTAGTAAGAATTGCGTTCCTGTATGGTGCCATCCTTTTTATGAACAAAAAGATCAGTATTTTCCTTCCGGCTTAAATTCCTGCCATACTTTACTGCATCTTCCTTTCGCTCAAAGGTTTGAGACGACCTGGAGCTGCCGGACTTCTTTACTGCCCATACTCCTCCCTTGGAAGGTATCACATGATTAGTCTTCTTTGTCATATTAGATTTTAACTTCCATGTCGAAGAAAAAGTTTCAATGAGTATAGCGTAAAGATAAGGATTCAGTTGTAGGATACAACCAGATTTCTCCCAGATTTCCTTTCGAAGGATCATGTCAATATGGGTTTTGGGTGATGTCGAGGATGTCATCGACAGTCATATTCATGCGAAGCTGCCAATCAGCTTTATAGGATCCGGTATCAGGTCCACCAGGATCAAACAGGGAATATTCTTTGCCTCGATGTTTCCGCGCGAAATCAATAAATGGTACCAGTTCTTTTTTGTGAGTTAATTCAGCCAGCAAACCCATGCGTTTGATGATGGAAAGGTTGTTGTAAATGCCGGCATATGCAATCAACTTATCAGCATTGATGTCTGCTTTGAAGAAGGCGCTGATCAGATCGGCATAATCACCTGCGTATTGAGGCTGGTCAAAACAGTCGATGAGTGTGGATTCCGGATCTGATACTTGGTACTGGCGGTCACCATGTCCGACGGCTTGCTGTCCCGTCATTTTCCTGGGATGCACGGTTACAAAGCGAACTGTTGTTCCGAAAAGTGAGGCCTGTCGTTTGCGGTGAGCCGTTTTTACAAAAAGCAGGTTTGGGAATCGCTCAGTCAGACCATGGTGATGAAGGGCTGACCAGTATGCCAGGATTCCATCCCTGACCATATAGCAGGCCAGGACTGGCAAGTCACGAAATTCTTCAAGCGTATATTTGCCTCTTTCGATCCGGGCAAGAAGTCCCTTATCTACCAGATTTTCAAGCACTTCATTCAGGTTAGAGAATGTTTGCCCCAACCTGGCTTCTACTTCTTCCATCCGGAAATACAGGATTTCATGGTCATTCAGAAGTTTCATAAACCGTAGATGCTCCCGGGTCAGGTTTTTGGATATATAGGTACTATCAGCCATTGGTCATTTGTATCACTATAAGACCAATATTTTAGGTCTTTTTGTTACATAAATAACAAATATAAAGCCAATTTTACTTAAAACAGCCGGTAATTTTAGAAATCGGCCTAATAAGATCCGAAAACTCAGTTTTACATCCATGGAAGTTTATTCATCACCATTCAGTATTCACATTATCGCAAATCGCGATTTGCAATACAAGTTCGAAATAGAAGAGTGGAATGGAAGTAGAATTAGAAATTTCATTTTTACTTCGACTTGTTACTTCGATTTCTGCATTCGCCTTCGATACTTGTGGTGAGCGTGAGTCGAACCATTCGCTATTCTTTATTCCTTATTCTTCTTAAATTCCTGTCTCCGATCTTGATGAGGCTGAGTGAGATAATGTTGTTTTTGTGTTTGGTTTTTGATTTTTGTGTTGAGAGGGGGGAAGGTGGTGAGTCGGTGATTGATTAAGATATAGATTGAAAGTTTTCAAATAGTTATATTTATGATTAGATGCCTTTCAGTACTGAATCTTTAATAATTGGCAACCTTTACACTCGCCCTCAGCTTGCAAAGCTCTGGGGATATAATAGTTATCAAGGATTCAGCAAGGGTGTTTTTACACCAGTCAATCAGAAGATTATTGTGCTTTTTGTTACTCAACTAAAGCAAGAAAGTTTAACACAGTATAATGACTTTATCAACTTTGATCATCTTCATTGGGAAGGTGAAGATGGGCATGGATCTGATGACAGAATTGCAAATGCCCATAAAAGAGGAGAAGATATTGTTCTCTTTTATAGAGATATTCATCATACCCCTTTTCGTTATTATGGTTCTATAAGAATCAACAAGTTTCTAAGACAATCCAATAAGCCAAGCGAATTTGTCTTTGAACTTATGCATGATCTAAGTCCTAGTGATGATATATTCCAAGCAGCAAGAGAGCTCTCAAATCTCACTGAAACCGAGAAAAGTGTAATAATAAAGGCAAGGTTAGGTCAAGGTAGATTTAGAGAAGATCTTTTTGAATATTGGAAGGGTTGTGCTATTACCAATATAAAAAAGCCAGAATTACTACGGGCTTCGCATATTAAGCCCTGGAGAAGAAGTGATAATGAGGAGCGACTTAATCCATTCAATGGTCTATTGTTATTACCTCAGTATGATCATCTCTTTGACAAAGGATACATCAGTTTTGATGAATCTGGACTATTAGAGCCATCAACAGCCATTTCGCATCTATCTGAAGAGTTTCTTGGAATATCCTTCTCAACTCGATTAAGAAATATTCATACGGACCATTTGCCTTTTTTGGAATTTCACAATCAAGAAGTGTTTGTTAAACAAATTTGATTCCCATTAGCTTGATGTATACAGACAAAAGTGTTTTTGAGAAATTTTTGTATCGTATTTGGAATCTTGGAATGTAAATAATTGATAATCAATAAGATATACAATTAAACATAGAATGTATCGACCATCAACGTGAGAAATTGATACAAAGTGTTGGGAGAGTGAATGTTTTACATAGCGGCTTCAGTATATTTGATGTTTTGTAAATGAATACAAAATCAGCTCCCGTGGCTAAAAAGAAACATTCAAAATCTCTGCCTGCATTGAAGGCTGTTGACTTTTTTTGTGGTGCAGGTGGCGTTACATGTGGATTTAAGAATATTGGAATTAAAGTTTTAGGCGGTATAGATATTGATTCTAAATTTAAACAGACGTACGAAAAAAATAACAATGCTAAATTCATTAATGAAGATGTTTCTAATATGGTTCCAGAAAAACTTCAGGAACTTCTGCCTATACGCATCAAGCAAGACGATCTAATTTTCGTTGGGTGCAGTCCGTGCCAGTATTTTTCAAATTTGAAGTCGGATAAAAAGAAATCAAAAGCAGGAAGACTTCTTTTGGATGATTTTTTAGATTTCGTTATTCATTTTAAACCTGGATTTGTTTTCATCGAAAATGTACCTGGTCTGCAGACTAAAAAGGGCAGCCCATTGTATAGATTCAAATCCCAACTTCGAAAGGAAGGCTATTCTTTCGATCAAAATGTTTTAAATGCAAAATATTTTGGTGTTCCACAAAACCGGAGAAGATTCATTCTGATCGGTACTCGGTTGTTTAAAAATATTGAACTGCCTAAGCCTGAAAAAGGTGAAAATAAGATTATTACTGTTAAGAAAGCAATAGGAGACTATTCAATATTTCAAAAAGTTGAAATGGGCCATAAAGACCATACAAACTTTCAACATAGTGTAGCACGCCTTACTAATATTAACCTTGAAAGAATCAAGGCAACGCCAAGAAATGGAGGTACGAGAATTTCCTGGGCCGCTAATAAAAGACTTCAATTAGAGTGTTATAAAAACCATGATGGTCATTATGATGTTTACGGTAGACTCTTTTGGAATAAACCAGCTCCAACGATAACCACGCGATTCCTTTATACAAGCACCGGAAGATATTCGCATCCAGAACAAAATAGAGGTCTTTCATTAAGAGAAGGTGCAACACTTCAATCTTTTCCATTAAAGTATAAATTTCATTCTTCAAATCAGGGAACCATTGCGACAATGATAGGCAATGCAGTACCTCCAAAACTTTCGGAAGCAATTGGTATGGCACTAAAGCTGCAATGGATTAATTGGAATAACTGAAGACTTTACGGTTAATATTCAATTTGAACATCTACAAAGTAAAATTATTTATTTCCTATTCGCATAAATATGAAGATTTACGAAATACTCCAAAACGACCTTACCAGCGAGCAATATGAAGCTGCTATTGATAGCGCAAATGAAGTACTTTGTTTGGCATGTGCTGGATCAGGCAAATCTACTACTTTAGCTTATCGAATTGCACGACTTCTTGCAGAAGGTGAATCACCAGAATCCTTGGTTGCAATAACCTTTACTGAAAAGGCAGCTGAATCTATAAAATTAAAAGTTGCAAAGACTTTACCTAAAGTTGGATTGAGTCCAGAATTATTGGGAGCAATGTTTATTGGAACAGTTCATTCATTTGGTCGATATTTGCTCGGTGAATTAGACGCTTTATATAGACAATTTGAAGTATTAGATCAGAATAGATTCATTTTATATCTTATATCTAGATATGGCGAAATAGGTATACACAGGTTAAGATCAGAACGGAATGCAAATTACTTCCAAACAATTAAAGCCGTTTCAGATGCTTGGTCTCAACTAAACAATGAAGCTCTTTCTGCTCAAGATATTGAAATAGATGATTCCACACTTTCTCAAGTCTTAACGAATATTCATAATTGCCTTCAAAGAGATCAGTTTATTGATTATTCACTAATGTTAAGAATCATTGTAGATGCTATAGAGAATAAAGATCCGAGAATTGAAAGGGCTACTAAACAGTTAAAGCATATAATGGTCGATGAGTATCAGGACACATATCCATTGCAAGATAAATTGTTTAGAGGATTGCATAAAAACACTCAAACTCTTTTTGTAGTGGGAGATGATGATCAAGCAATTTATGGCTGGAATGGAGCAGATGTTAGTAACATTATGAACTTTAGCCTCCGATTTCCGAATGCAAATTCTCATACCCTTTCAATCAATTTTAGAAGCACAAATTTGATTGTAGACAGCACATCAGGATTTATACATAGACAATTGGGATCACAAAGAATGACAAAGAACCCACAAGCTTATGCATCGAATAATTCAGAACCAACTCAATTAGGAAAATTCTTTTTTGATTCACGAAATGAGGAGGCAGATTGGATAGCTGATCGGATTCAATCCTTACTTGGCAAAGCTTATAATGATAAAGGCCAAATAAGAGGTCTTTCTCCGGCTGATTTTGCTATTCTAATGAAATCTACACTGTCGAGCGAGAGAGATGGACAACCAAGACATGCTGCTTTCACAAATGCTTTGAGAGCCCGTGGAATTGAACCTTACATAGAATCGGAAGGTAGCATTTTTGATTACAATACTGTACAAGTCTTGAAAGAATCATTTGATTTGTTAAGAGATAATAACTTGAGTAGAGAAATACTGCAGAATTTCTATGACAATAGAATACTAACAGCATTTCCTAATGCAAACTTCGATACTGTAAGTTCGGTTCTTTCTGCCTGGCAGCGAGACATTCATCAACCTGGTAGGAGAAAGGTAAAGCCTCAACAATTAGTTCATGACATTCTTGAAGCATTTAATATTGCTCACACTGAATTTAGTGAAATGGAAATGCATTCCATTGGCCAGTTTAGCAAAATAATGAATGATGTAGAATCAGTATATTTTAGCATTGATACCACAGCAAGATTTCATAGTATACTAAATTTTCTAAGTTATCTGGCAAATCCTATAACTTCTGATGACTATGAAGCAAATTCTAGGTCAGTTTTACAAAGACCAAATGCAGTATTTATTTCGACGATACACAAAGCTAAAGGTCTTGAATTTCCAGTGGTATTTGTTGTAGATGTTCAATCAGGTCGATTTCCAGGTAAAAGAAAATCTTTTGCTGGGTGGCTACCTCAAAATATAATGCAATTTGCTATCAATAGAGGGGCCTATCAAAACAATAGAGAAGGTGAAATCAGATTATTTTACACCGCCATTACCAGAGCAGAAAGATATTTATACATTTCTGGATGTATGAATTTACCTGGTGGAATAAGATCTAACAATCGATCAGTTTTCGAACAAGATCTTTTGAATGATAGTATCACAGATGATCCAATCGTACTCCCGAATGGCTTAATAAACATAGAGCAGGTCCCAAGAGTCGATGAAAATGTTATGCCAACATCATTCTCTGAAATTAGATATTATTTGAATTGTCCCAAAAATTACCAATTCAGAAAAATATATGGGTTCAATCCAATCGTTCCAGATTTATATGGTTATGGCTTGACTATTCATACTGCAATAGGAAAGTTGCATCAAGAATATTCAGATGAAACTCCTTCTATTCAAGAAGTTGAAAAAATTACTCGAGATACCTTTCATTTAAAACACGTCCCTCCTTCAAACGATCCAATAAACAATCCTGGACCATACGAAAGAGGACTTGAAAAAGCAGTTGAAGTAGTTCGTCAATATGTAGAAGATTATGGAAATGAATTTAAAATCGCTAGACAAGTGGAACAGCGTTTTGAAATTCCGGCTAGTCAAACTATTATTTCAGGTGCAATTGATCTATTAGTTAAGGAAGATCCTGATGGCAACATAATAGAAGTCAATGTTATTGATTTCAAATCAATGAGCGAACCCGAGGATAACGAACTTCTTGATTGGATTGATCTTTCACTCCAAGTTCAATTGTATGCAAAAGCTGCCAATGAAGTATTGGGTCACAATTCAAAGACAGGCGCAGTTCATTTACTTCGAGATAATATTAGAATTCATATTCCAATAACCGATGAAGCAATTTCAGCTGCTATAAAAAATATTGAATGGGGTGTAGACAAAATAATCAGCGGTGATTTTCCGATGAGACCAGAGCAAAGCAAATGTGAATTGTGCGATTTTAAAGCGCTTTGTTCAAAAATTCCAGAACAATTTACAGATAGTAATATTCCTCCACCTATCCACATTCCATTTTCAATTTCGGAAGCTCCACTCTTAGTAAAAGCCTTTAGTCAGTTTACAAATATTCAATAATTTTCAAAGTGGAAAAGTTAATTCTTGACATTTTATCAATTAAAGAGGCAAATAAGATACCAAATTATATTGATTTTATCCGATTTCCTTTTTACAGGAACATGGAACTCGATACCCAAATTACTTTCGATTTTCCACTAACTGTATTTATTGGACAAAACGGTTGCGGGAAGAGTTCTTGCCTTCATGCATTACATGGAGCTCCAGAAGGATATACTCCATATAAGTTCTGGTTTGACACCAAAGTTGATCCAGTTAATTATTATGATGAGAAACGAAAGCGCCATTCTTTTTGGTACTCATTTAAAGAAGGTCGCAAGATTAAAGAAGTAATTAAAGCACGAATAAAACGAAAAAATGATCCCAATTACTGGGAGACTAGTCGGCCATTAGTTTGGGCAGGAATGCAATCAAGAAAAAATAAAAATGAACGAGACAAACCTATCATTAAAACAGTAGTTTATCTTGATTTTCGTTCAGAACTAAGTGCATTTGACAAGTATTATTATTTCGGTAATTTAAAATTTAGTAAGGCAAAGAATAAGCAAGAGTTTATTAGGCGCAAATCATCATCTTTAAACAAGATTTTTTCAGGAAATTCTGTTATTATAAAATCAAGCTCAAGGGATCTAAATAAGCCTTTAGAGATTTTTTCGCAAGAAGAATTGCACTGGATTTCGTTTGTTTTGGGAAGGGATTACATTAAAGGAATGTCGGTTTTTCACGAACTTTTTCGTAATGAAGGTTATTCAATACTATTTCAAACAAATTTTGCCAAGTATTCTGAAGCTGTTGCAGGGAGTGGTGAAGTGGCAGTTGTGAGATTAATACGAGATGTATTGGCTACTAAAAATTCGTCATTGATTCTTTTAGACGAGCCTGAAGTATCTCTTCACCCTGGTGCTCAAGGAAGACTAATGATATTCTTATTGGATCAAATAAAGAAAAAAAAGCATCAGGTAGTACTAGCTAGCCATTCGCCATCAATCGTAAAAGGATTACCGAAAGAAGCGATTAAAGTTTTTTATCAAAACCCTTCAAATGGGAGGTTCTTAGTAATTGAAAATCTAACGCCAGAGCAAGCTTTTTATCATATCGAATTTCCAATTGGAAGAAGGAAGATAATCACTGTGGAGGATGTGTTAGCTCAAGAAATTGTTTTGGGTGTTCTTGAGAAAATGGGCGAAGAAACTAAAAGCTTATTCACTGTGAAATACAATCCAGGAGGTGAATCCGTAATAAAGCAAGAATTTATCAAGGTATTCTGTCGAGAGCCAAATTCGCATAATTTTGTTTATTTTGATGGTGATCAAGCCCCTACTATAGAAACCTATAACTGGAGAAGTTTTCCATCATCAGATCTAACCATAAGCAACCTAAATGAGAAAATAAAAGAACAAGCAAGGGAGGATATAAAATTTTCAGTGGATGGTGGAATTGGAGGAGGAAATCAAATCCAGCATATTGAATTGTTGAAATCTTATCTTGATTTTTACAATAAAAATGTATTTTATTTACCTAAACTAATTCCGGAAGATATAATTTGGAATGATGAATTTGCTACGTTGCAAATAAAGGCATTAATTTCAGAAACAAGAGATGGCGACCAAAATATCACAGAATTGTCAAATATTTCAAGCACCAAAAGCAAATTTGCTTACATTTCGAATATTATGCAGGGGCAAGCCGACTCAGGTTCAATATCAAGCGTGCACCGTCAATTTATACAGAGGTGGTTAAACCAACCAAATGATGATTTTGAATCTATTAAAAATACAATAAATCTTCTTGTTAGCCGTGCCTGATATTTATAACACGTCCAAAAGATCTAGGATTATGTCCGCTATATCAGGCAAAGAGACAACGCAAGAAATAATGGTTCGCAAATACTTATTTTCTCTTGGGTTTCGTTACCGAAAAAATGACACCCGATATCCAGGCAAGCCTGATATACTTCTACCAAAATATAACAAGGTTGTTTTTATTCATGGCTGTTTTTGGCATGGACATAAATGCCAATTCACATCTATACCCAAGACAAATAAAGAGTTTTGGGCAAACAAAATCGAGAACACAATCAAACGTGATAACAAAATTTATAATGCTCTATCTAACTTAGGCTGGGAAGTAATTGTAGTTTGGCAGTGTGAGTTGAAGAATAGAATTCTACGAGGGGAAAGATTTTCTAAGTTAAAATCAGAAATAATCAATAGATAAAATCAATGTCAAAATCAATCGAAATTTGGAAAATCTATATTGAACGAAGGGAGCGATATGTATACTTTTTAGTTGGTATATCAATAGCACTTATTGGATATTCAGTACACTTAACCATTGGATCTACTTTCAAACCGGAACAATTAATACTTTTGTCTGCCATTATTTCATGGGGAATCTCAACATATAATGGTATGCGCTACAACGAAAAAGGTGCGAATGCTAATAAAATTGATTATTTCGGTGTACTTGCAGAAGAAGGTGGAAATCCAGTTTTAGCAAATGATCCAATATTGATAAAGATGTTTGTAGACGCAATAAAGAAAAAAGTAGATGGGAAGAAAAAAGGCCAGACTCAAAATTATAAGAATATGGTTTATTGGTTTTATGGAGGGTTGGTCTTATTTATTGCTTGGCATCTCGTATCAATGACGATTGCCACCATTCAATAATGTGGGAATTAGGAATTCTATAACATCAAAATGAAAGTATATTCACAGGAACCGAAAGATTGGAAGGAATTACAGAATATGACTTCTAAATTTATGACTGAAATTGAATATAATTGTGAAATTGAAAAAGATATTAATACAGTTAGAGGAAAAGTCAAAGTAGATGTCCTAGCTGAAAACAATAAAATATCTCCGCCATCAAAAATATTGTTCGAATGCAAATATTGGGATTCGGCAATTCCTAAAACTGTAATTCATTCGTTTAGAACAGTTGTTTCCGATTTTGGTGCAAATCATGGTTTCATAATTTCAAAGAATGGCTTTCAAAAGGGATCATTTGATGCTTCCAAGAATACAAATATTACATTATTAACATGGAGTAGTTTTCTAGAATATTTCAAAGAAAATTGGATAAAAGCCATGACTAAACAAGTCAATATTCTAAACCATGATCTTTTAACTTACACAGGAGCTGGATTTCCAATTTTCTTTAAAAGCGATTATAATTATTTAACCAAAGAAGAACTGTTGATTTATGACTCACTTTATAATTTATATTTTAATATAGCATTTTATTCTATGAATCACGAATATAAAGACTTAGATACAAATGAATTTGATTTGATTTATTTTGAAAGGAATTTTTTAAAAGCGGAAAAAGATTTCAGACTAAAATTTAATTCCTATGAGGACTTTTATAATTTTCTAGTCATAAATGCAAAGCAAGGAGTACAAGAATTTGACAAACTATTTAATAAAAAACTTAGAAGGAAGAACAATAGTTAACAACATATCATTTGAACAATGAAACCTCAATTGAAAGTCAAGAAGTGTAGTGAATTTTGTAAAACTTTATTAAATCAAGTTATGAATGCTAAAGCTTGTCAACCAAACCTATTTAATCTAAATATTAAATGAAGTGTAGGTGCGGAAGTAAGGCAACTCAATTAAATTATCTCTTCGTTAGAAGGTACAAAAATTAAACGAATTATGATATCTAAAGAATTTATTAAAAGAATAAATGAAACAATTACAATCGAAGGTCAGAACTTAATCAATGAGTTCTTTGTGACATTTTCTCGATTTGAATGTGCCTTAAAAACTTCTGGGTTTGCTAATGGTGATGTTGAAAAAGTTAATCCGAATTGGGATGCATTTGCAGCATCAATCCGGCAATCATTCGACTCTGAAGTAAGAACAGAATTAATGCAAAATGCAATAGATTATTTATCCAATTATCCACCTAGAGTTCAAAATTTTGAGAATGGAAGACTTGGGTGGCGGGAAAGAGTATTTCTACAAAATGAACCACTTATTAACAGATTAAGTTTGTCAATCAGAGACATTCGTAATAATCTTTTTCATGGAGGTAAATTCAATGGTGTTTACCAGGAGGATGTCTCAAGGAATTATATTCTTTTACACCATTCAATGGTATTGCTAAATAATTGGCTTATACTAAGTCAACCTGTACGTGAGAAATTCATAGAACCTATTGCAATAACAAATAGGTAATCCTAAACCAACATCAGTAATTTAGGGTAGTCTAAAAGTTGTATCTCATTTGTATCCCATTCAAGCCAAAGTGTTGGGTTACAACGGCAAATATATTTTGTATTGGCATATAATTGTACTTCTCTTCGACATTAAATCCTCACAATCATTGGATGCATTAGAAATAGTAGAATAAAAGTTGGAAATGAATTCAGTAAGTCTTTTGTCCAATAAAAATAGCTCAAGCTTATCTAAAAATGAGTCCAATTTTAGGAAATATTAACTAGAAAGAATTTTCTAAATCTTCTTCAATTAAAAATTGATAGGAACACTGAACGGAGGGGCACTTATGTAGTTGGGTATGTTCTATATTTTCCATTTCTAAGAATATCTCAGTTCTGGTTCCACATTTTGGGCACGTTGTAGGTTGGTCAGAATATAAATAGGTATCCAATTGATATATTTTATTGTAATACATGGTTTTTGATCAAGAATTTTAATCACCGTTTTTCAGGCATGTCATAATTATTTTAGAACAAACTTCACCGGCATCGTAAACTGACAATTTACCTTCCGACCTTCATTTACAGCAGGTATCCAATTTGGCATTTTTTTCATCATTCTGACAGCTTCTTCATCACAACCACCTCCAATACTCCGGATGACTTCAATGTCTTGAAGCTCGCCATCCTGTGACACAACGTACTGTAAAATCACCATCCCCTGAATTCCTTTTTTTCTTGCCTCAACCGGATAGTGAATATTACTAAAAACGAAAGCATACATCTGATTGGTCGCGCAATCTTTATATTCCTTATAAGTTCCTTTACTCCTGTCACAGCCTGGAAAAAGAGGCATTGTATCAGCCAGATGAAAGATCAGATCATCATCATCATAACTATATACACCATCTTGATATAAACACCATTTACCCTGGTATTTTACAAGTGCCGAAGTGCCATCCATATGGTCAATATCATCGTAGATACATTCTAAAATAATCGTACCGGTACTATCCAAAACTCCCTTAAACCCATTGAGGACAGCGAGATTGACCTTTGGCCACCATGCATCTAATTTATCATACTTGCACGGAATTATTTCTGTTCCTTCTGATGAAAGCTTTCCCCACTTTCCTTCTTTACGGACATAAAAACCTCCATGATAAGCGACTTTAATTGTATCATATTGAAAGTCCACGATCATTTCAGTTCCATCCGTCAAACCATACAAACCATTTTTCTCAATGGGCTTGACAGTCTGGCCTGAAAGCGTGATTGCAAGGAAAAGCAGAGATATGAGGGACAGAAGTTTTTGCATATATGATTTGAAGATAACCTACTTATGAAGAAAGCGGCGAAGGAAAAGCAATAAGTAAAAATCACATGCTTCTATACTTCGATAAACCTCAGTGCACAGCCTGCCATACTTAAACTTGTGAAATCATTGGATGACTCTGTAGGGCGCAGCTCAACAACCGCAGCCAGTGTGGTCTATGGTCTTTGCTTTTTAGCCTCTCCCAAGGTGTTAAAGAAAGTAAATAATAATTTACCTGGCTATTGTATTTTAAGGTTATAAGTATTTATCTTTGTCAAACATCAGTTAAAACAAAACACCGGGTTTAGATCAAAATGAAATCATCAGAGCTATTCCGTATCCTTAAGAAGGATGGGTGGATCACAGTTTCACAAGCAGGTTCGCATAGGTAAATGATTCATCCTACAAAGGCTGGCGAATTAATTGTGCCCTTCCATGGAAGCCAGGAGATAGGAAAGGGGCTGGAAAAGAAACTGCTTAAGAAAGCAGGCTTACTCAATAAGTAATACTTCAGAAGTAAACTATGAAACTATTAAAGAAGAAGATTAAAGTAATCCTTGAAAAAACAAGGACAGGATTTTCAGCGTATGCAGCTGATGATGATATTCCAGTAGGAACAACAGGGAAATCAATTTCTGAACTTAAGGATAATATTCTCGAAGCATTGAATTTATATTATGAAGAGAAAGGATACATGATCAGGGAAAACAATATTTCAATTGAAATTGATTTACAACAATTCTTCCAATACTATAAAGTCCTGAACGGAAAATTCCTCGCTGAGAAAATAGGGATGAATCCGACTTTACTATCACAATATGTACAGGGAAGGAAGAAGCCTTCACAGCAACAGAGTGAAAAGATCATAAACGGGATTCAACAGATAGGAAGAGAGTTAGCTGAATTGAGATTGATAAATAATTGAGGGAAATTGGTTTGAGGGAAAAGGTCAGGGCGGCCTTTGAATCGGAAAATGGTTATGGGTTATTGGCAGTAGGATTAGTTGTAGGTTAGGAGTTAATGTGAAATAACCTCCAACCAAAAACCTAAACCCTGTCCTACTGCTTACAACCTTCAACCACAAACCGTGAAAGGCCTGGTATATTTATAACTGATACTATCCATTTCCCCTACCGCCCTTTCCTCCCCATCCAAAATCCTATATTAGCCTGGAGTAAAAGCTCAATAGGATCGTAATAATAATTGTTACGCGCTTTAAATGTATAGGCCAATCCTCCATTTACATCCAGGCTAAATCCTTTAGGATAATTTCTTTGCATACCCCAGACTGCACCGACCTGGTTGACCAGTTGATAATCTGAAAAATAAGATGTGTGCGAATATCTGCCTATGTAAACCGGAGCAATATAATTTGCGCAATTCAATGCTGTAGGCTTGCCTTTTATATCCCGGGTTTTCAAATTATAGTAGTATCGAAATTCCGCATTGAAGGAGGGTGTCAAAAACAGGTGTGACTGGCGATTGGGACTTTCAATTTTATCCGAAATGATACCATCCATATAGGCAGCTACATTTAAGGTTGTATAGTTTCCGATTTTGTGCTCATAGGAGATGCCCGGTAGTAGGAAGTTTAATTTCAAAACATTTTCTACACTCAGGTGCGGTTTCTCATCCTGAGAGAAACCGTTTTTTGCTATCAGGAGCAAAAGAATATACATGCCAGGTGTGAATAAATTTTTCATGCGGATAAAATTTACATTGTTAGATGATAATAACAGCTTTGTCTTTTTTGCAGATTAATCTTTTTAACTGTCTCTCTGAAATCGAGGAACATCATCCGGAAGAGTTTTTAAAAAATACAATTGAATTGTACAAACTCCAAACGGCCTTCTGATATTAAAATTGCAAATTATTATAGTGTAGATAACAATGTCGCAAGTGGAATTGCAAAATGATCGAAACGCAAAGACATCACCCAACCATGTTGGTCCATTTTGCTGTCTATGAAAAAGGCGGAATAGCAGAAATTCTTTTCTTAAAGCTGCAGTATCATTGTAGAGGCAGGGCTTGCCCCTGACTTGGTGAAAATTATTTTATTACTCAATGATGACATCTTTTTTCGCACGGAGAAATGAGGTAAACGGAGTGCAAGGAGAAAAATAAAAGATGGTCGTAAAGACGAGATTTTTTTCGCACAGAGTAAAAGGAGATAACGGAGGTCACAGAGAAAATTAAGTGGCACTGATCACTCGATCACAGATCACTACATCTAAACACAGTACTGCTGCCTACAACTTTCAACCACAAGCCGGGAAAGGGTTATTGGTTATTAGCAGTAGGATTGGTTATATGTTATTGGTCAACGGTCTGGTTGTAAGTTAGGAGTTATAGGTTAAAAACATACAACCAAAACCCAAGAACCTGTCCTACTGCCTATGACCTTCAACCTCAAAATAGAAAGGGGTATTGGTTATTGTTTTTCATGCCAGCTTATAATATCATCCGCAATACTTTCCCATCCTGGCTCTCCACAAATGAAATGACTCTTTCCTTCGTAGATCTTTACATCCACACGGCTATTTTTATCCTTGTATTTACCTGCGATTGTTTTGGTCAGGGATGGAGGAAAGATGGCGTCGCTGCCGCCACCAACAAATAACAAAGGTGTATGCGACTTTTTGAAATCAATATTGGCGTATGAATTCAACACCAATTGCTGGCTGACTTTAAAGCTTTCCGGAACAGCAACTGATTCAAAGGCTTTTACTTTTTCTGCATCCGGCAATGTATTGAAAAATGCTTTGTCATACCATTGCTGACTGCCCATGAAATATTTTTTGCCGGGAAGAAATCCGAATGCAGGAAATGCAATCTTAATTGTTGAAAAAGGTGGAAATACATTCTTCGGAGGTGCGCCATCAATGCTGACTCCTGCTGCGGCCTTGCCTAATTCCGTCAATTTCATTACAGCCATTCCGGCCATTGAGTGTCCGATGATCAATGGCTTTTCAGGTAAGGTGTCAATGAGCCTGACCAGGTTATTCACCACATCAATAAACCCTGTTTTGGTCAGGTCCGGATGCACGTTAGCTCTTAACTGAGCAGGATTCCCTTCGTGTCCGGGATTGGGTGGGTTGTAAACGGTATATCCTTTTTGTTCGTAGCGGGTTTTCCATGCGGACCAGGTCAGGTTGTTTACAAAGTTGCCGTGAATGAGGATGATAGTTTTTGATGTTGTCATGGTGTTTCGTTTTAGAAGTGTTTACGATCTCAATTATTTTGAAAACAAAGATTATAAAAAACAAACATAAATTTTATAACGATACAATCATTCCACCACAATCAACCTCCTCATCTCAATTATCTTATTCTCTTCCACCAATTGTACAAAATAAATTCCCTCTGATAAATCATCCCGTTGCAACGAAATCTCATTCCCACTCTGATGTTCGATTTGCCTTACCACCTGACCCCGGATATCGAAGATCTTTATAGTCAGATCACGAAAAGGTGTCTCAGATTGCACTTTCGTCTCCGTTGAAAATGGATTCGGATAAATGCTTATTGATTGATTATTATTTTGATTCTCTATGCTATTCATAATACAAGGAAAGCTGAGCACGCAAGCTGAATCATTATAATGAAAGATCATCGTCGCAATAAAATTATCCGGTATAGTATCGAAGTCGACGGTCACCGCATAGTCATTGCTTGTATTGCCGAACTGGCCAAAGAAATTGAGAGTGCCATGGCCGACTGTATCACCTTGTGCATCGATGATGTCTGATATAAAGGGATAATTGATAAAATCTTCTTCGTCACTTGTAAAGAAAAGCGACACATACATAAGATTCGGAGCTGAAGTATCCATGCGAACATCTGTCAGACAAAATGCATCGCATGTGATCTCTTGTGCTTTAGTCACGAAACTAATAAGGCACAATATTATAATCGTGAGGTGACGGATCTTTGTTCTCATTGTAGCAGCAGTTTTACTTTGCGTATAAAGATATTAAAAGGTAGAATGCTTCGACTTGCTATACGCATCCTTGTGCTATGATTCGACCTGCTCTTTCTCAACCTCGTGCTACAGCTCATCAACCGCAGCTCAGTAACCAGGCAGAAGGGCAGAAGGGCAGAATGGCGGAATGGCGGAATGGACCTCACATGCAAGAGATGGATTGTAATCAAAGACAAGTTTGCTGAAGGCAAACAACAATGATCCTGAAGGGATCAGACTTTATTAGCCATGGGTGAAACCCATGAAACAATAGGCAATTCGCAATCAAAACTCCTCACTCCACAATCACCCTCATCATCCCCATACTCCCATTCCTCTTGCACGAAAGAAAATAAATACCCGCCGCATATTTATCGACAGGTATCACCATACGGTTGGATGATGTCTGAGCTGACCAAACTTTTCTTCCGGATGCATCGAGTAGCATGAGTTGAACAGGCATGGATTCATTGTAAGCCCAGTCGACGGTGAGTACATCGTCGACAGGATTTGGAAATATTTGAAATACCATATCCGGAAGATTCAATACAGATGTGATCGTAGTATCCCCATTTGTCGTATCGATCACTGTGAATGTGGCATTTGTGAGCGTACTATTAAGGCATTCATCCCATGCAGTAAACGTGACAGGATAATTCGCCAATAACTGGCAGGTATCAATGATTGCACTAAAATTATTTGTCCAGTTCACACTGCCACATCGATCGCTTGCACTTGCACCACCATGTCTGCTTAACCATTGTTGCATGACTGTAGGCAGATCATTGCCCGGGCAAAATACGGTAGTATCATGCGCAACTGTTTCAATCACCGGAGGTGTCGGGTCAGTAAATTTGAATCTGCCTACTGTAGTCGCATTGTTACCGCATGGATCAGATGCTGTGAAGGTCACTGTAGCACTGCCGGTGGTACCGCAGCTATCACTCAATGCATTGTAATTATGTTGCCATGTAACATTGCCACCAAAATCAGAAGCATTTGCATGACCATGTGAATCCAGCCATTGCTGCAGCAGCAACTGGCTATTGCTTTCACCGCAATAAACTACTGTATCAATAGCAGTGGTTTCGATGACAGGCGGTGTATGATCTGTCACCTGAATAGTAGCAACTGTGATCACACTATTACCACATGGATCGGTAACAGTGAATGTGACAGAAGCACCGCCGGTTGAACCACAACCATTGGTTAATGTGCTGAAATTATGTTGCCAGGTAACATCACCTCCCAGGTCATATGCTTCTGCACCTCCATGACTGGCAAGCCAGTTTTGGAGCAACAAATTACTTTGTGGACCTATGGGTATGCTTAGATCCTGGGCAGGATGAACCAGGGTAGGCTTTACAAGGTCAGTGATTGTGAATGTGGCAACAGAAGTTGTGTTATTAACGCACTCATCCCATGCAGTGAATGTCACAGTAGCGCTGCCTGCATGACCGCACGTGAGATTCACTGAAGTGAAATTATTTGACCACGTTGTTGCTCCGCATGCATCAGTTGCGGTGGCGCCGCCATTTGCATTGAGCCATGCATTTCGCTGTGTTATATTTCCTTGTCCGTCAGTTTCTACTGTGAGGTTGCCGGCGGGTGAAGTGATGGCAGGTGCGGTGATATCCTGTATACTGAGCAGTGCTGTCGTCTCTGTGCTGCCGCATTCATCCGTGAATGTAAATGTCACATAAGAATCACCGGTGCCGCCACAATCATTGGAGAGGAAGAAATCGTTTGTCCAGGTAGGTGATCCGCAATATTGAAGCACGGATGCATTCCCGTGGTTGTTCAGCCAGGACTGGATCGCGGCTTGTTGGTTAGCGAGGTTACATGGGATGATGATATTCTCAGCCTGGTCAATGAGTTCCGGGGGTGATGTATTCGGCACGATCGTAAACAAACCGCTGTAGTCGATGTAGTCATCGCCTTCATTATTCATATAAACTTTGATCTTGCCCAATTCGGTCTCGACAGCCGGTAATACCCAGTGAAAAGAAAGCTGGGACGCAGGCAGACCGATGGCAAGCGCGATCCAGTTATCGCCCGAGTCTACGGAGTAATACACATTCCAGTCCAGCAGTTCATGCTCCTGGAGGATTTCCCACTCGATTTCAATCGAATAACCTGTAGTAAATGTCTCACCACCAACCGGGTATACCACGCCAACGTGGGCATATGAGATAGAGGATAAGGACAGCAGGAATGCGAGGATATAGAATCGATATGTACTAGTCAACATGGGTGCGGGTTTGAGTGCAAAAGTAAGGAAAAGAGGCGGAGGAGGAGGCGAAGGCGGAGGAAAGGCAGAAAGCGCAGAAAAGGCAGAAAAGGCGGAAAAGGTGGAAAAGGAGGAAAGGCGGAAAAGGCAGAAAAGGCAGAAAAGGCGGAAAAGGCGGAAAGGGCGGAAAGGGCGGAAAAGGTGGAAAAGGAGGAAAGGCGGAAAGGCGGAAAAGGCGGAAAGGCAGAAAAGGCAGAAAAGGTGGAAAAGGCGGAAAGGGCGGAAAGGAGGAAAGGCGGAAAGGAGGAAAGGCGGAAAAGGCAGAAAAGGCGGAAAGGGCGGAAAAGGCGGAAAAGGTGGAAAGGGCGTCAAGACAAAAAAGTGAATCGTTAAGCGTAGGCTGTGCCTACGCTTTCGTGTCAGCAAAACTCCGTTTTGCGAAATGATAAAGTGACGCAAATCAGAAATTTGCGAACGCACAATACTTCGAATCAGCTCAGCACAGGTCTTCGGCACAGCCTACGCTTAACAGTGTGCGATTAATAAATGCTCACTGCGCTCGCATTTATTAATCTTGTCATTGCGTCCAGGGTCCGGCATCCGACATCCATTTTATCCAGCATCCATTTTTTGTACCCCTACTACATCTGCAGTATTGCCCATCCCCAAACATCTGTCTATTTTTAGCCATCATTCAACCATCTCAATCTTACTTGAAATGAAATTTTTACTCTCCCTTTTATCTTTCCTCCTCATCAGCCTGTTGCCATTACATGCAAAGCAGGTGGACCTGACGACGGCAAAAATAGCCGGGTCAAATTTTATTTATTACAAAACAGATTCACCCAATCTTAACCAGGGTGAGGAACTGAAGCTGATCTATACTTCCGCATCCTCCGACGGATCCACGATTTATTTTTATGTATTCAATTTTAACAATGGCTTCGTCATCGTATCCGGTGATGATTGTGTGCTGCCCGTGCTGGGATATTCCAATGAAAAAGAATTCCGCGTCAAGCCGATGGTGTCTTCTATGACCAAATGGCTTGAAAATTATAAAGCACAGATCCGATACGCTATTGTCAACCATCTTCCTGCCACCACCGAAATCACAAATTCGTGGGAGGAATTGAAAGGAAATAACGGAACTATTCATCCTTCAACTTCACGCAACAGCGTTGATCCGCTTTTGCAGACGACATGGGATCAACCTTCGCCATACAATGCATTGTGTCCGGGTGGTTCAGTGACCGGGTGCGTGGCTACTGCTATGGCCCAGATCATGAAATACTGGAATTATCCTGCAACAGGACAGGGATTTCATTCTTTTAATCACAATAACTATGGCACCTTGTCTGCGAATTTCGGAAGCACTACGTACCAGTGGGGAAGTATGCCTAATTCAATCAGCAGCTCTAACAATGCGATTGCTACACTCATGTATCATTGTGGTATCAGCGTAGATATGGAATATAGTCCTGAATCCAGCGGTGCGTGGGTGATCGAGAATAGTCCTACACCTGAAGCCAACTCTGAATATGCTTTCAAAAACTATTTCAGTTACGATAATTCACTGCATGGAATTCAACGGGAAAATTATTCTGATGCACAATGGGAAAATTTGCTCAAAACGGAATTGAATGCCAGCAGGCCTATCCTCTATGATGGTTTTGGAAACGGTGGTGGACATTGTTTTGTCAACGATGGATATGATAACAATGATTTTTTTCATTTTAACTGGGGATGGTCAGGATATTACAATGGCTACTTTGAATCTTCTGCTTTAAATCCCGGTGGAACAGGAACAGGTGGTGGTACAGGTGGGTATAATAATAATCAGGAAGTTGTCATCGGCATTAAACCTCCTGCAGGCGGCGGTACAGGTGGATCTGCATTGGAGCTGTATGATGATTTACAGGCATCATCAGGTACGATTTATTATGGAAATGCCTTTGAAGTAACCACGAATATCTGGAATAACAGTACAGCCAATTTTAGCGGGGATTATGGTGCAGGGGTGTTTGATGCAGAGTTGAATTTTGTAGATTTTATTGAAATCAAAACAGGTTGGTCGCTGAGTGCAGGCAATGTATACATCGATGGAATCACGTTTGCTACAAATGGTTTATTCAGCATGCTGCCAGGTGATTATTACGTGGCTGTTTTTTCAAGAGAAGCTGGTGGTGACTGGAGCATAGTCGGTAATGGAGGTTATGAAAATCTTTTGGAAATCACCGTGATCAATTCCAATGATATTGAATTGTATTCGGACATGGAGGTTTATCCCGGTACCACACTCACGCAAGGTGAAGCAGCTTCGGTCAACCTGAACATACTCAATGATGGAATTTCTACATTCACAGGTACATACTCCGTAGATCTCTATGACCTGAATGGAACCTGGGTAGAAGCCATTGGCGAGATCAATGAGCCGAATGGATTGCCTGCCGGATATCTGTATTTAGATCCGTTCCTGACTTTTTCTACAAATGCGATTGGTGCAGAACCCGGAACGTATTTATTAGCACTGACGCACTTAAGGAGTGGAGGAAATTGGGAATTGACCGGATCATCCTATTTTCAGAATCCTGTGACCGTAACAGTGAAAGCGGCTTCTTTGCTGCCGGATGTATTTGAAAATAATAATACTGCAGGTCAGGCATATACATTGTCTTTGAATTTCTCCGGTAATGCGGCTAATAAAAACACTACCGGATCAAATTGCCATGTAGGAACGGATTATGATTTTTATAAAATAAATCTTCCACAGGGATTTGATTACACCATTGATGCACGGCTTCATGATTCATATGATAGCGGAAATGGAAATACCTATACGCTTGATGGACAATTTTCTTATTCTTTTGATGGCACTAATTGGTCCGATGTGTATGACGATATTCTTCCGGAAGATATTATTGTATATAATGGCGGTACCCTGTATTTCTTTGAAGCACCTTATTTCCCCGGACAGACAGGTTCTTATCTTTTAGATCTGCACATTACACGTAGTGCAACTACAGCAACAAACGAATTGGATGCAGAGCAGAATATTCAGATTTATCCAAATCCTGCAACAGATATTGTGCATATTGATCTTAGTGACGCAGATAAAAAATTTGAACATATTAAGCTTGTGAATCTTCTGGGCCAGGTTGTTGCGTACCAGGCAATTGATGATCAGGAAATGATTGATGTGCCGGTTCGTGATTACACAGCAGGTATGTATTCATTAATTCTTGAATCACGAGATGGGATTGTTTCGAAGAAGATCATCATCGGCCGATGAGGTACCTGGTGATCGTATGTATGTTGGTGTTTGGTTGCAAAACAAAACATCAAAATGGAAATCCAGAGAGCATTTCGTTTACACCTGATTTTACAAAAGGGCCGCCAACGCTTGTGTACAAGACAAAAAAGGACTACAATGACCTTGTCGCTGTGTGGCTGTCTGATGACAAAAGCAGGATCGTGGCGTATCCGGGTATCAAGGATATAAGCACACCCAAAGGTTTTCCACTTCCCACTTCTTTGAATGATGGATATCTACTTGACAACAGAGGTATCAATAAGAATGCAGCATTTTTAAAATTGACGTATGAAAAATATTCAAAGCTGGATTCCTTGCCAACGACGGCAGAAATGTATGAATGGATTAAAAATAAAGAACCACTGATCACATTATGTGATTGCGGAAGCCGGCAGGCATTTGCTGATATCAAAAGTCAGTTGAATGCATTGATTGATGCGGGACAATTGAAAACTGTATGTCATGTGATGAAGTAAAGCAGGAATGGCTGAAGGGCAACAACTCTGGCACCCCGGGGTTTTTGTTGCAATGTTCCGAAGGGACGAGCTTAACAAAACACAGGGGAGAGAAATTTATGGATCGCAGATCAAAATTTCGAAGGGGTAAAAGGAAATTCGAAAGAGCAACAAAAAAGTGAATCGTTAAGCGTAGGCTGAGCCTACGCTTTCGTGTCAGCAAAACTCCGTTTTGCGAAATGATACAGTTACGCAAAACAGAGTTTTGCAAACGCACAAACGTAAGTGCAACTTACGCTTAACAAATCTTTTTTTTGCCTCAGCCTTCGCCTTTTTATCAGCATTTGTACAAATTATTTTTTCCTTTGCCTCAGCCTTCGCCTTCGCCTTTTATCAGCATTTGTACAAATTATTTTTTCCTTTGCCTCCGCCTTCGCCTTCGCCTTTTATCAGCATTTGTACAAATTATTTTTTCCTTTGCCTCCGCCTTCGCCTTCGCCTTTTTCTCAACATTTGTACAAATTATTTTTTCCTTCGCCTCTCCCTATCACTCCATCTGAGATTTCTGCTTGTGCTCAACATCACATGTGTTCCGATAAAATTTCATTACATTGGGATTGGCTTCGGCCACTGAACATATCTTTTTTCAACTTTAATCCCTTGGGCTATGAGAATGATCCTTCTCACACTGTTGCTGCTATGCACATTCACATCCTATAGTCAGCCATTCAATCTTCAATTCGGTCAGACAGGTGATGACTTTATTTATAAAGTGATCCCTGCAGACAGCAATCAATTTTTTCTGCTTGGTTCTGTCAGGGAGAATGGCGGGAACCAGATCTGGTTGATGAAAACAGATTCCACAGGAAACCTGCTCTGGAGTAAATCATATGGATTTAATGACCCTGACGAATTGGAGACAGGGTACACGTTACTGATGTTGAACGATGGCCAGATGTTGATAGCAGGCGACGCAGGAAAAGAAGCTTATTTCTATGACCGCGAATCGATCCTGATAAAAGTGGATCGTGATGGGAATCAGATCTGGAAAAAATATTATCAGGACATAAGTGGACTACAGGATGTACAACCTGAAGGAAATGGGTTCATTGCGGTGGGACACCAGGACAGGACTGCGGCCATATTGCATGTGGATAGTGTGGGAAATGAAATAACAAAATCTTATTTCCAGATCTCCGGCGAAACTGTACTTCATAAGATAATCCCCACTACAAACAATAATTACCTGATGATCGGCCGTGCGAATAACATTGGAGCCGGTTATCAGGGCGGATTTATTGCTTTGGTTAATGCACAGAACCATCTGCTCTGGTATAAGCTCTTTGAAACAGGGAACAGAGAAGATGCTTTCTCAGGCATTACAGAATGGTTCCGGCCACCCATGTGTGTCTATCAGGACAATACAGATAATATCTGGATCGCTGATCCTTATGGCGATCAGATAGGCCTTTTTCTCTTTGATACTTTAGGAAATCAGTTAGACAGAAAAGTGTATGGATTGTCTCAAAAAGATGAATGGCCTACCTCACTGATCCCTACAACGGATGGAGGATGGTTGATGACCGGAATATTCGAACGGGATTCATCCTTTGCTATTAAGCTGAATGCATCAGGCAAACAGGAATGGCTTAAATATTATGGCCGTGAAAATCATAATGCCTATACATTTTCTGCTGTTGAATCCGGAGATCATTATTTACTATCCGGCATGATTTCAGACAATCACGGAGATGCTCCGGCAAATGGATGGTTGCTGGGTGTTGAAAAAGATGGCAATCCATTCCCATATACCATTCATCTGTCTCTACATTATGACATCGAAGGTGACTGTCAATATTCAGCAGAGGATATTCCATTGCCAGGTTGGTTTATCACTGCGATCGACAGTCATCGCACAACTCAACTCATCACTGATCTGCAAGGAAATGCCATCTATCAAACAGATGCATCTGAAACCAGGTTTGAATACGTGGAACAAAACACGAAACATTTCGATCTGTGCCATAACACAAGCTGGGTTTATACTTCTCAACAGAATCCGGAAAAAACAGATCAGAATCTTGTACTTAAACAAAGTAATTGCGCAGAAATTGAAGTTGGACTGACACAGCCTGATCTGGTGCAATGCGATACATCTACTTTCTGGATCACATTGGTCAACCGGGGAGTTAAACTTTCTGATGAAACTACGCTCCGTTTCGAGTATGACACCTCACTTACGATTATTGAATTATCGGAAGATTATTCCATTGTACCGGGAGGTGTAAACATCACTATTCCACCTATTGAATCCATTGGAGGTGAATACAGAATTTTTGGCCGGGTTGTCCTGTCTTGTGATGTGCAATTAGGTGCAACACATCGGATGAAAGCTGTTTTGCTTTCTCCAAATTGTGAACTTGCATACAATGGCCCACGCTATGCCATTTCAGGAACCTGTTCAGGTGATCAGATCAGATTTTCATTATCCAATGAAGGTGGTGGCGGAACACAGGCTACAGCAGCGTACAATTTATATGTCAATGACCTTCCCATGATCCATGAGCAGTCTGTCATTGTTCCTGAAGGAGGGAATAAAATAATTTTTGAATATCCTGCAGATGGCAGGACCTGGCGGATGGAATTGTTGCCAGATGCAGCAGAGCCCAATCAACGAAAGAGAGTAGCTACAGTGGAAGGTTGTGGAAGATTGAATACCGGCTTATACAATGTTGGTTTTACAAACGGATTTTCATCCGGACCTGCGGATATTAAATCATCTGAAGTTTATGTCATGAATTCAGTGGGAATACCTGATGCGATTGCAGAAGCTATGCCCGGCATGTTGGAGGAAAATGTGATCAGCTCTCTTGAACCCCTGGAGTTTACAGCAAGTACTAAAAACAAGACAGGCCATATGGTCAATGAAGTTGTCTTTGATCTGAATTTTGTAAGAGGTCTGGACATGACTACATTTCACATCCTCGCGTCTAATGAAAAAGTAAAATTGGAGTTGATCAGCAACTCTGTGTTGCGGGCTACCATGCAAAATTTATTTCTGTTGCCCGGTGATGATGCAATGATCAGGTTCAGAGTGGAGCCGAATGATTCTTTGATTGCAACTGTCAACGGAACCGATTTGCTGGTGAAGGGAAATGCATTTCTTGATGGTGAAGGACCCGTGGCCTTAATGTCGGGAGATCATGAATACATCATCGATGATCCTGAGCGATACGCGGGCTATGCAGATTATCCTCCGGAGATGCTGATATACAGCGGAAGACGTGGTGATTTTACAACTGGATTCAGCCGGGATATCAACGGAAACCTCTTTATTGTTGGAAGCTCTGATAGTTATAGTGAAAACTTTCTGCATTATGGTTTTGTCATTAAGACAAATTCAGAAGGCAAGGTCATTTGGCAGAAAATGATCTTTATTGAAGGAACAGAGATCAATGTCAGTGCCGCAATACCCACTGATGATGGGGGATGCTTTGTGGTCGGAGATCTTTACTATCTCAAGGATCCGGAAGGGTATATCAATTTCCATTATGGATTAACGGCAAGATTGGATGCTGAAGGAAATGTATTGTGGCACAAGGTCATGCGACCTGCCGGTGAACAGGCCGGTACATATTTTCGTGGTGGGTTCATGTCTTCTGATGGTCAGGTTATAATATATGGGGTGGTGAGATCCGGTGATGACCATACATTAATCCTGAAAATGAATCTGGATGGTAACATCATATGGCAATATTATCAGACGAGTGATATGCCTATGCTTAGTCCATATGAAGGTATTAATTTAAAAAACGGAGGATATGCATTTTGGGGAGAGCTGGATACCTCCATTGATAGTCGTCCTTCCGTATTGACGTTGGATGCAGCAGGAAAATTTAAAGGGACAAAAACATACACATTCAAAGGAGATGGTTATGGAGGTGGTTTGGCTATAACACCTGATCATGGATTTTTAGTAATGGGCTATGGAGAGAAAGACACTTTGTCTACTTCAGTCATCGTCCCCAAGCTGATCAAAACAGATTCACTAGGTGTAAAACAATGGGAAAAGCATCTTTGGTTTGGCGAAGGAGTGCGGGTGGAAGGTTATACCATTATCCCGGCGATTGATGGTGGGTATTTGATCGGAGGTATTATTGACAATCATTTACCTGACCACGATGACGATATGTTTTTAGGAAAAATTGATGAGCACGCCAATCTCGAATGGTACCGGTATTTCGGAAATGAAAATTATGAGCGTGTATCTTCACTGATCAACAATGTGACTGACGAAATCTGGGTGCTGGGAATCAATCAGATCAGGTCACGATTCGATAAAATACAATCATTGCTCATAAAAACAAATGCTGATGGGGTTACTGACGTGAAGCCAGTTCGCGAAGAGAAACAGCTACATGTACTTTTATTTCCCAATCCTGTTGAGGACATTTTGAATGTCATCCTTACGCCGGCTCCGGATGACCTGGTCAACTGGGTCATACGTGATCTATCGGGAAAGATTATGGACAGAGGTCGGGAAAATGCCACTGACCCTTTCAATATTCAAATGGATGATATAGCCGCCGGGATTTATATTATTACTTTTCCCGGATCCCATTTCCAGACAAAGAAGTTTATTGTCGTGAGATAAATAAATTATGCAGGATTACTTTGTCGAAGAAAGTCGAACATCATGTACAGAAGGGCAACAGATATACAGAAGAGTGGAGATTTTTATTGAATGAAATCTTTTGCCCCTTCGAAATTTTCTTTCCTGTGTCCCACTAATTTTCATTTCAAACTGTTTGAGAAAATTTCTCTTCCCCTGTGTTTCTCAATCTCGCTTCGCATCGTTTCGAAAACGCCGGGGTAAGCGGGTATTCCGATGCCCCGGGGTTTTTGTTGCAATGTTCCGAAGGGACGGGCTTAACTTCGCCGGTTGCTGAGCTGCGGTTGATGTGCTGTAGCACGAGGTTAAGAAAGAGCAGGTCGAATCATAGCACATGGTCGAGCTACAGCAGGTCGAAGCATCATATCACCTCTGTATAACAAGCGATCGCGTATACACCATATCCTTGTCACGGTCGCGCAACCGAAGCACGTAATATCCGGTTGGCAATTCAGAGATATCCACACGGCCATTTTCAATTACCTGCAATAGAAATATGCCGGATGTGCCAACCAATTCAACTTCATCAATCGATGGTGTATTTGAAATATCAATAAACGCTGATGCCGGATTGGGATAAATCCTGATCGGACTGACATTTGAAACATCACTGATTGCAGTCGTGCCTTTGATGATATGGTTGAAATTGGAAAGGATCCATCTCTGCTGATCTAATATGAGTTGGGTGATCGTATTATTTCCTACGTTCATTGAAAATCGCTGGTGATTATATGTATTATGGAACACCGTATCCGCTACGATTCCGAACCTGTATGCAGCGACTGTAATGGGCATTTCAAAAAAAGACACCGATGGATCTGATTGAATCTGATCCACCAGGATAATCACTGAATCCTGCACCTGGTTCCACGTCAGCGTATAGGAAGGAAAACCTTCACCATAAAACCAATCCGCAAAAAACTCATCCAAATCAATATTTGAAACTGCTTCCATGTGATTTTGTAAATCAATAGTGCGCGCAAATCCATGATGATGTTGCGGATCATTAAGGTAATTGCGACATCCCTCAAAAAACAAACTGTCACCGACGATCCAGCGTAACATGTGTGCCAGATAAAAACCTTTGTTGTACGTAAGCCTTCCATCGAAGATGACATCCAGGTCATTTGTATCATGCACAAAAACAGATCCATCCGGCAGGCTTGTGATCGAATTGATCTTGGTGTTTTTCAATCCATTCCATTGTGTCGGTGCTAATGCTTCGATGGCGAGACCGGAGAGATATTCGGCCATTCCTTCACTGAGCCACACATCTGACCACGATCCAAATGTCACCATATCCCCGAACCACTGATGCGCCATTTCATGCGCGATCACAGAAAGATTGAAAAACCCCATGAAAGGCATCGTCTGTACCTCCAATGCACCTCCGAATGTGTATTGTGCGTGACCATATTTTTCCTTACTAAAAGGGTAGGGTCCAAAGTGGGATTCAAATAACTGCATGACATCCGGCGTGACTTTGACTTCCGGTACTATTGTCGACAAACTTTCCGGGTATAAATAATGCAGCAGAGGCAACATGCTTCCGTCTTGTAATTGCACTGAGTCTTTCACTACAGTATAATTTGTGATAGCCAGGTTAAGCAGGTATGTTGTTGCCAAAGGATATCGGTGCTGCCAGTGGTGGATCCATCGATCACTGGCTTTGGTAATGCTGACCAGTATTCCATTACTTGCTACCAGTTGATCGGGTGGGGTGGTAACATAGATGTCCACCGAATCAATTTTGTCTACGAGGTCTCTCTTGCCCGGATACCATAGTGTTGCCAGGTCAAGATCTGTGCTGATCACAGGTATTCCGGCATGCGTTGCCTTTTTAAGCGTGTTATCTGATGAAAAGGAGATCACGATTGTGTCCTGTTCTCCCTGCAAAAGGTTTTTGCCAAGATCAATGTTGATAAGATTATCAGCGTGTGCATATGCCAGGTCTGTATTTCCCCTTCGAATAAAATGGATCGGCAGATCATCAGCATAATCCACAACAAAGCGGTTGAGCTGGTCAACCTCACTGGAAAAGATATACGTGATAATACCATCTACCCTGTTGATTGCAGGATCGATTTCGACATGCATTTCCTGGTATATGACATTTGTCTCTGCAGCCGCGAAGTTTCGGTGGACGGGTTGACTTTGTATGGTGAGTGGCAGAACGAGAGAGATGATGAGGGAGAGGTGAGGGTGTAATATTTTGTGAGGCATGGATTGTGGAGTATGAGTAAATTCGGTAAAAGATATAGTTTTTAGATTTCTTTTTATTTTACTTATCGATAAGGGATCTCAATCCCTATATATGATCCTTCTTTCGGATGTTCTAAATGGCGGAAGATTTTTAAATATTGACATTGTCAATATTTAAAAATCGAACATTGTTAAGCGTAAGTGCAACTTACGCTTAACAAATCTCACTCCCGGTAAATCCCATTCCGTCTTATCTTAATTTCATTGAATTTGGTAATTTCATGCTGGTAATTTTCGCCTGAATTCCAAATCCATCACAATGCTACATCGGCTGGTTCTTAAGATTCTGTTCTCCATGCCGGTGATATGTATTTCTCTCACGTTGTCCGCACAAAACCTGGTACCCAATCCCAGTTTTGAGGAGCTTGCATTTTGCCCCAGCTTTTTTGGATCCGGTGGCTTGTTCGTCACTCCTCCCTGGCAAAATGGAGCCTTTACCACATGCGATGTTTTTAACACCTGTGCTACAAACCCGATAGTCGGTGTACCTGACAATGCAATGGGGTTTCAACAACCACGTACAGGGAATGGTTATGCCGGGGCTATTAATGTTTCAGCGGGCCTTAGCTGGCATGAATATCCGCAGGTGAAACTCACTTCACCCATGGTTCCAGGACAATTTTATCACGTGGGTATGTATATGAATCTTTCCAACTTTAGTTGTGCAATAAAAAATGCCGGGATCTATATCACCGTTGCACGGCCAAATCCGGTAGGGCCGGGTATATTATTTTTTAGCCCACAGGTCTACAACGACAGTGGATTTTTAACTGATACACTGAACTGGATGGCGGTTGAAGGTTATTATCTGGCTCAGGGTGGCGAGGAATGGATCACGATGGGAAATTTTTTTGATGATATCAACACTCCACTCGGTCCGGGCTGCAATTGGAGCCCAGGTAGTATGGTATATTACTTCTATGATGATGTATGGGTCACCCCTGAAGCTCCCTGTGGGTTCCTCGATCTTGATTTGGGTGATGATGTGGTCGCTTGTTTCGAATATACCATCGATCCGGGTCTCAGTGATTATCACTATGTATGGAGCACCGGTTCAACAGATCCGACTATCACTGTGACTGAATCAGGGGTGTATGGTCTTACTATCACGGATGGGTGCATGGTGGGATCTGACAATATACAGGTAGACATATTTGGAAACAACCCGGTGGACCTGGGACCGGATTCAGTGTTGATCTGTGAAGGAGAAACGTATGAGATAGAGCTGGATGATGAATTAGGCGAATATGCCTGGCAGGATGGTTCTGACGATGCATCATATGAAATTGAATCACCTGGTGTATATGCTGTTACACTTGACGACGGTTGCGCAATATCAGCTGACACTATCGTGATGGATGTGCTGGCTCCTCCTGCTGCTTTTACACTTGGCCCGGATATGATACTTTGCGATGATGATGACTTTGACATTTCATTCGAGGAGACTTTGGGTGAATTTGAATGGAGTGATGGATCGAATGAGTCCTCTTACACCATCGAATCAGAAGGCACTTATACATTGACCATAAGCAATAGTTGTGGAGAGGAAAGCGATGAGATCGAAGTGACACATGATGAGAGTCCTTATGTCGATCTTGGCGTGGATGAGATTTTCATTTGCAATGGTGATGATCTGAATATTCACCTGGACGAGGATGAAGGAAGTTATATATGGCAGGACGGCAGCATAGACAATGTGTATGAAATTACATCACCTGGATTATATAGTGTAACCGTTTCGAACAGTTGTGGTTCAGACATTGATCAGGTTCTCGTTTCGTTAATTCCATTGCCGCAAGTTGATTTGGGAATTGATATTGTTGCCTGTCCTGCACAAATGCCTGTAGCAATAAATGTGTCCCTTGTTGGTGGATCGTCTGTAGTGTGGACGGATGGAAGCACACTTCCACAATTCATCGCAACGACAGCCGGTGCATACAGTGTTACGGTCAGCAATCAATGTGGGAATATTGCGGACACCATACAAGTTACTGTAACTGACATATTGCCTGAAGTAATACTGCCTGATGATTCTATCACCTGTGACGGAAATATTATCTGGTTATATAGTACCGGCGATACGGGGAACTATATGTGGCAGGATGGAACGAATGACGATTCATTGCTTGTGCAAACTTCCGGTCAGTATATATTGGAAGTTTCAACTGTATGTGGAAGCGGTATTGATACCGTGGACATCTTGTTTAATCCTGATACGCTTTCACCAAACTTAGGTACGGACATCGCATTATGTCCGGGAAATTCGTTCACGTTATTCGCAGGAGATACATTTGATACATACTTGTGGCAGGACATGAGCACTGCAGATTCGTTGGTAGTGTCATCACCCGGGACCTATACAGTGACTGTTTCAACTGAATGTGGAACAGGCGCAGATACTGTCCTGGTTTCTGCATCCGGCATTCCACCTCAGCTTGATCTGGCGGATAGCTTTCATTTGTGTGCAGGTGCTCAATTGACACTGGATGCAGGAATAAGTGGTGTCAATTATCTATGGAATAATGGAAGCGATCTGGCTACACTAATGGTCACTAGTCCAGGTACATACAGTCTGACAGTGAGTAATAATTGCGGTACTGATATAGATTCAGTGGTGATCGTAGATGGAGGCACTTTGCCTTTCGTTGATCTTGGTATTGAAATTCAATTTTGCGAAGGGGCATCACAAATCATTGCTCCGGACTTCACAAATGCAGATAGCTGGTTGTGGCAGGATGGATCAACAGGTCCAATTTTCGTGGCTACATCTGCCGGTCCGATCAGCATAGAAGTCTCAAATCTGTGTGGTTCTGCATATGATACTGTAAATGTTATTGTGTTACCAGCCATTCCCCCGCTTAACCTGGGAAATGACACGGCGTTATGTGCATCTGATATATTGGTTTTGGAAGTGAATATTCCGGATGTCAGTATTACCTGGTTTGATGGCACGCATGATGATCAGATCACTTTAGTGGAGGAAGGAATGTACAGTGCTGTAATTGAAAACGCTTGTGGTGTCTCCACTGATACCTTGATAGTGACTCCATTGCCTGCTATTCCGGATTTGTTGCTAGGGCCTGATCAGAAATTATGTTTGGGAGAATTGCTCACATTCAATCCCGGTATTCCGGATGTGCAGTATTTGTGGCAGGATGGTACGAGTGATCCTTCTTTTTCGACAACGCAAGCCGGCCTGGTCTTTCTCACGATCTCTAATGCTTGCGGATCGTCTACGGATTCATTGCTTATCGTTGAAAGTACAGAAGGACCTCAGTTGGATCTTGGGCCTGATATAACTGCATGTCATGGAGATACAGTTACTATTCAGTCAGGTGTTGCAGGTGTAGGGTATAGCTGGCAGGACGGTTCAACGAATTCATTTTACCAGGCTTATACAGATGCGGAACTTATGTTGCACATAGTGAATTCCTGTGGAGAAGATAATGATACGATTGCGGTCCAATTTATCGCGCCACCTGATCCTGATCTCGGTCCTGATACGTTGTTGTGTGATGATGACGTATTGAACTTAATCTCGAATGTTGATCCACATATTACAAATACCTGGCAGGATGGCAGTCATGCTTCCGGTTATGTAATTACAACGGCGGGAGTGTATAGTCTCCAGCAATTGAATGTCTGCGGAGTTAAAACAGATTCCATTGTTGTTTCCTACCTGTCATCGCCTGCCCCGTTTTCCCTTGGTCCCGATGTCGTATTATGTCCTGGTGAATCTATCATCTTGCATGCTCCCGTTACATTGGATAACGTGGTTTGGCAAGATGGCAGTGATTCGTCAGTGATCATTGCAAATGCTAACCAATTGTATTCGCTCACAGTTTTCAATACGTGCGGAACAATGAAGGATGAAGTTAACGTAACGATTGATTCAGATATTCCGTTCGTGCAATTTGATTCCACGATGATTTGTCCCGGAGAGGTAGTGACGCTGGATGCTTCCCAGTCTTTTGATGCGCAATACACCTGGAGCACAGGTGCAACGAGTGCTTCCATCGATATTCAAACTCCGGGTGAATATATAGTTACAGTGATGACGACATGTTATGTTTTATCCACCATTGGAAATGTCTTACCTGCTGAAGACTGCAAGCCTGTCACCCAATTTTTTATTCCAAATGTGTTTAGTCCAAATGGCGACCAGGTGAATGATGTATTTAGCATTCATTTCAATGATGATGCAGAAGTCATTTCTGTTGCCGGTGATATTTGGGATCGTTGGGGTAATCATGTTTTTGGTTCAGACATTCATCCTTTCTCATGGGATGGCACTTTTAATGGTAAGGCGATGAATCCGGGAGTGTATGTGTATCAGTTTACACTTGTCTATTCAAATGGTGTTAGCATAATCACTGAAAAGGTTACTGGAGATGTCACGTTGGTGAAGTAAGGCGAAGGCTGAGGCGAAGGAAATGGTACAGACGTTCGAGTGTCTTCGACCTAAAACCAGGAAGAGTCCCAACTGGTGAGAAGTATTAAAAGGTGAAGTAAAGCAGGTCGAAACATCACGTCTGTCAAAATGAGTCAAGACAAAAAAGTGAATCTTTAAGCGTAGGCGCAGCCTACGCTTAACGTATCTTTTTATCCGAATACCTTCTTTATTTATTATTCAAAATTTTACTTCATAATTCTAAATTCAGAATTCAAGATTCATGATTCCCTTTGCATCCCCCATTCTCGGTATTCTTTTCTTCTCTTCTTTAAGTGAATTTTGTACCTGATCATTTTTTAATCATCATTTGACAGGAAAGCTATCTCAGCTACAAATTTCATCCCATGAAAACTCCCATTTATATTTCTCTTTGCCTGATATTTTTTCTCGTACCTCTTTACACGAGCATGGCACAGTCTGTGGGTATCAGTACCAACAATTCAATGCCAAATGCAAATGCCATCCTTGATGTGACATCCACTACAAAAGGGGTATTGGTGCCGCGCATGACAACTGCTCAACGGATCGCTATTATGCCTTCAGCTAATGGATTGCTTGTTTATGATCTTACAACCACCAGCTTTTGGTTTTATAATGGTGGCGCCTGGGAAGAACTAATTGGCGGGTATGTATCAGAACTCCGGGATGCTGACAATGATACAAAGGTGCAGGTGGAGGAAAGTCCGGATGAGGATGTGATCAGGTTTGATCTAGGCGGATCTGAAAAAATGGTGCTTCGCAAAAATGCAAATGGTATAGCATGTCTTGAATTTGACGGCACAACCACTTTTATAGGCAACAGTGCAGGCAGTGCTAACACCGTTGGCATTAGCAATACCGGAATTGGAAGGCAATCTTTATTTTCAAATACTGTTGGCAATTATAATACAGCTTCCGGTTATTCTTCGCTTGGCAGTAATATAAGCGGAAATGCAAATACAGCGAATGGATTGAATGCACTGGGTAGCAATACCACAGGTTCTCAAAATAGTGCCAATGGAGTTTTTGCCATTTACGGTAACAATAATGGCAACAATAATTCTGCGAATGGTTTCGCTGCACTTTATTCAAACTTTTCCGGAAATAATAACACAGCAAACGGAATGAATACGCTTTGGTACAATGATACGGGCAGTAATAACACGGCAAATGGTTTTGAAGCGTCACATCATAATTCAACAGGTTTTTCAAATACGGCCATTGGCACACATTCCTTGTATAACAATACAAATCGATCGAATCTCGTGGCTGTCGGAGATTCATCGCTTTATAACAATGGCACAGGAGCTACGGTTGCCGAACATGCTACACGGAACACTGCTGTCGGCTCCAAAGCACTATATACAAATACGACCGGCAATGGAAACACAGGTATGGGATACAAAGTCCTTTATTCAAATTCTCTTGGCAATTGTAACACGGCCGTTGGAGAAAACTCTTTAGGGACCAACACTACTGGCGGTTTCAATACTGCCCAGGGGTTCCAGGCACTTCAGTACAATTCAAACGGGAATCATAATGTAGCTTCAGGTGCTAACGCGCTCTGGAGTAACGACATCGGTTTTTTCAATACAGCTATCGGATCGGGTGCAATGGATCAAAATACTTCGGGATATATGAATACGGCATTGGGCATGCACGCAATGCGGAATAATGGCACAGGACATGCTAATACAGCTGTCGGAATAAGAGCACTTTTTAATAATACTACCCGCTCTAATCTTGTAGCAGTAGGGGATTCATCCTTATTTAACAACGGAACGGGTGCAACCTTAATTTATCATGCTACGCGAAATACAGCCGTAGGAACTAAATCTTTATTCACCAACACCATTGGCAGTGATAATACGGCCATTGGAATGCAAGCTTTGTATTCCAATTCAGTGGGTACAGAGAATACTGCAACCGGATCACAGGCTTTGCGATCCAATACGACCGGATCAGAAAATACGGCTTATGGTGTAACCAGCCTTTATACCAATTCAACAGGAGGATATAATACCGCAATAGGTTCAGGTGCCCTCAAATTCAATACAACAGGCAATAGTAATATTGCTATTGGCCGGAATGCATTGTTGGGAAATGAAACCGGATTTGATAATACTGCTGTCGGTACAAGTGCACTTATTTCAAACAGTTCCGGAGTCTATAATACTGCTGTAGGGATGGAATCACTGAATGGTAATATAACTGGCATCAGTAATACTGCTACCGGGAGATCGGCATTAGCTTATAATAGTGCCGGAAATCACAATACAGCTGCCGGAGCAGGAGCACTTCTTAATAATACAACGGGTTCCTACAATGTAGCTATGGGATCCAACGCACTCGGATCCAATAAGGCCAATAGTCGTAGCACAGCCATTGGAAGAGAAGCCATGGTTTATGCTGATAACCGCACCAGTGGAAGAGAGACATTCAACACGGCGGTTGGTTATCAGGCACTTTCAGGCAACACAACAGCAGCAAGTAATACCGGTCAATACAATACCGCTCTTGGTGATCAGTCCCTCTTTGTAAATACATCCGGTAGCAACAATACGGCAAGCGGTGCAGGCTCCCTGATTTCAAACACAACCGGCTCGAATAACACGGCGAATGGAATGAATGCTTTGTATGCCAACACAACAGGCATTTATAATACGGCTACAGGCCAGCAATCACTTCGATTTAATAATTCGGGTAATGAAAATACCGCAAATGGAGTCAGTGCACTTTATTTCAACACATCAGGAGGTAGCAATACTGCTGTGGGTGCAGGATCAATGTATAACAATACCACAGGGAATAATAACACTTCAGTTGGAAAGGATGCTCTTTTCTCCAATAAAGCAAATAGCAGAAGTACGGCGATTGGTAAGGAAGCCATGGCTAATGCGGATGATCGTGTGGCCGGTCGCGAAACATTTAATACGGCATTAGGATTTCAGGCACTTCGGGGTGGAGCCATTGCTGCCAATAATACCGGACAAAACAATACTGCTGTAGGAGATCAGGCGCTCTTTGATAATACTGCAGGAAATAGTAATACTGCAATTGGAAAAGATGCACTTTCAACAAACAAAGCAAACAACCGTACCACAGCCATTGGACATAATGCGATGCGGTATGCAGATGATCGGACAGCAGGCAGAGATGCTTTTAATACCGCTGTGGGTTTTAGCGCTTTGCGGGGCAATGTGGTTGCATCAAATAACACGGGCAGGTCCAATACAGCAGTAGGAGATCAGGCATTACAGGAAAATTATGCCGGAGACCGCAATACCGGGATCGGAGCATCCGCACTACTATCTAATACCACCGGCTCTGACAACACCAGCATTGGAGCTTTAGCACTATATCAAAATAGCTTAGGAGTTAACAATACAGCAATTGGCTCGAGTGCCCTGATTTCGAATACATTCGGATCAAATAATACCGCTACGGGTATGAATTCTCTTTATGCTAACTATGGCGGTTTTAGCAACACGGCCACAGGACGTAATTCGCTTCGTACGAACTCGACTGGCAGTCAAAATACTGCCAATGGTGAAAGTGCGCTCTATTCTAATCTAACAGGAGAAAGAAACACTGCCTTCGGTGTGCGGGCGCTTTATACCAATGCATCCGGCTTTTCAAACACTTCGATCGGAAATGACGCACTGTACAGCAATACATTAGGACATAGCAACACAGCTACCGGCGTCGATGCGCTTCATACAAATATGGAAGGCATCAGAAATACCGCAGTTGGATTAGAGGCGCTGCAATTCTCCTTATTCTCAAATAACACTGCGATCGGAGTATCAGCAGGAGGGGACGGTGACAACAGCAACAATTGCACCTACATTGGTTATGATGCGGACAATGATTTCTATGCAAATACCTATACGAACAGTACCGCTCTTGGTAATGGATCCCGCATGACAGCGTCCAATCAAATTCGTATAGGCAACAGCGTGATTAGTTCTATTGGTGGTTTCGAACCATGGACCGATCTTTCTGATGGGAGATACAAAAAGGATGTACAGGAAAATGTTCCGGGTTTGACCTTCATCACCAGGCTCAGACCTGTCACATATCATCTCGATGTGTATGGACTGGCCGAACATTTGAACGAAGATGCCATTGATCCTCGTAATGGTAAAGATCAACAGGGACCATCACAAGCTACGATTGCTGCGAGGGATGAAAAGGAACGTGTAATAAAAACCGGATTTATTGCACAGGAAGTGGAATCAGCTGCGCAGGAATTAGGTTATGAATTTTCAGGTGTTGATGTGCCAAAAAACGAAACAGAATTATACGGATTGCGCTATTCACAATTTGTAGTGCCACTGGTAAAAGCAGTTCAGGAACAACAAGTCATGATTGAAGAATTGAGAAAGGAGATTGAAGCGTTGAAAAAAAGTGAATAAAGAAATCAGAACCAGGAAGGGAATCTTGAATCTTGTGCTTCGACCTGTTCTACTCATCCTTGTGCTACAGCTCAGCAACCATTTTGAATAAAGAATTAGAATGGTGAATTTAGAATTTGAATCACCATGACGTTCGAGTGTCTCCGACCTCGAACCGGAAAAATCTCAAACTAAATTATTTAATTAAATAAATAGACTGACGTTCGAATGTCTCTGACTTCGAACCGGTAAGAGCATTTGCAAGATCGAGGTCAGAGACGCTCGAACGTCTGGTGCTCTTCTAAATTTAGTATTCCAAATTTTACTTCAAAATTCCTGGTTCAGGATTCCAGATTCAAGATTTTCTTTACAATTTTTAATTCAAAATTATTGAGCAGGAATGTGAATGGGGTCTTCAATTAGTTCATACTTGATTTTGTCGCCTTCAAATCTTGGTTCTTCTTCCGTGCCCACATTTTTCCAGTTTCTGACTGCCTTCTTTACACCTATCGGGTATATTGTCACTCCTTTCTCCGAAATATGTATGCGAAGAAAATTCTTGTAGCCTGTCCACCGGAATGAGGAAAATGCCTCAGTGGGATGTAAGTTGAAAAGCAAAATAGAAACCAGGAGATAAATACCGAATATAAAAGCACTCACAAATCCACCAATGATGATGAATTCAGCCGAAGACAATAATATTTCACCAACCTGGGCTACTTCCATATGCAGATAATGGATGTTTATCCGTGCGAAAAGCCAGAACAGAAAGTAGAAGCTCGCAAGCTGGAACAATGCATGCACGCCGCCGATCAGGTACTTTTTGAAAGGCCCGGAATTAGAGTCAGCAAAACCTAGCAGACCACCAATAAATATAAAGTGCAGGATTAAAACAGAAGGGTTATGTCTAAGACACTTCATTATTGTCAGCCAAAAGTCGCCGATATGAGTAAGGCTGAATTTATAAATAGCAACCTGATCCATAAATGATTTGTCAGTCGTATAAACTGTACTACTCTGAAGCATCCATGCAGTGTACAGAAAAAATAACCCAATAAAAAAAGTCATTGCCGGATTGTAAAATGGAAACAGAAGATTGCGAAATGCCAGCAACCGTGACATTTTTTTTGATGGGTAAACTGTCTTCAGCTTTGCTGATAGTTCATCTTTAAAAACGATTTTCTCTTTTAATATATGAGTGGGGTGTAAAAAGGACCCGCCGCCACCAGAGGTTATGAGTTGGTGAACACCGGCCCTGCGCTTCTCTATCATGGAATCCTCATATCGCGAATAATGATGAAGATCACCGGTTAGTGTTGCTACCAAACGGATTTTCTTGTCTGTTAAAAGTATATAGTCTTTAAAAAAATACTTTAGCCTGGTGAATGTTTCGTCTTTCACGTTGAGGGCCAGGGAAACCCATGCCGGCTCGGCAGTGCATAGGATGATGGTAGCACCTTCCTCCATATTTTTTTGTACGATGTTTTTAAAATAATCAAGCTGCGGTTGATCAATGTCTGAATGAAGCTGCACATCAATGGCCCAAATCCAGTGGTTTGCAGGAAGCTTTAGCGCGAAATAGCTTCGCGATTGCTGAGTTTGCCAGTTTCCAATAAACCGGTGTTGGCAGAATATTTTTAAAAAATTACCCAAACCATCGTACCAATCGTGATTGCCGGGCAAAGCGTATAGATGTGGATTTATTTTAGTTTCCTCATTGGTGATCAGTTGTAAATCTGTTGTCTGGTCCAGGTCTGTAGGACCAGCCTTAGGTTGTCCGGGAATTTTCGGAAAGGCAGCGGTATAAGGTCCTTTCATGCGATTGTCGTATTCTTCTTTAGAGGGCATGGCGTATACCTGATCGCCTCCCATGATTAAAATATTCGCTCGCGGCAAAAGTTCGCCATTAACATCAAGTTCTTTACAAGCCAGGAGAGAGGCCATGGTGTAAGTTGAATCGAATCCGTCTCCTAAATCCGCAATGAAGTCAACCCAAATATCCGGGTTGGTTGAATAGTCAGTTTCCAGATCTCCTTTCAATGCAGCCTGCATTTCACGCTTATCGGCGAAATTCCCGAAGGTGGAAGAAATAACGGATTTCAATCCGGCTTTCGCGAGGATCCTGATATCAAACCAGCTCACCATTGGCCTGCGTTCAAATTTCATACGTATGGAATTTGTAATGAAACTTGAATATAGAATTTTAAAGAGAATCTTGAATCTAGAATCTTGAAGAAAGAATAATGAAGAAAATCCTGAAGTTAGAATTTAGAAGTAGAATATTGAATATAGAATTTTAAAGTTTGAAGTGTTTTGAGACGCGATTTATCACGTCTTTGATATTTATCATTCAAAATTTTACTTCAGATTCAAGATTCTCTTTTCAATTCTTTATTCTACATTTTTACGGAGTGATAACTCTGATCCGATGATTATCTGTATCTGCGACGAGGATCCGCCCATAATTATCCACTGCCACACCTTGCGGATCATTAAACTGCGCTGACGAATAAATGTTACCGGTAGGGTTATTGGAGTATTGTTCCGGTGGGGTGGAGTGATGTTTAGAGAAGCAGTTCATATGGTCTTTTCGTCTGGAAAGGGTATTTTGCTTAGGAATAATCTGAGGATATGAAATTTAAAGTAGGCTCTCTTTTTTTCTTAGTAATATTTGCATCACTAAGTTGCTACGCACAAACGTATAGCATATTGCCGTTTTTGTCAGGTGAAAAGTATGGATTGGCAAATCCTGAAGGGCAGCTCCTCGTCCCTCCGAAATATGATGAGGTCATCACCATCCCGGATTGTCCTTTGGCTTTGTTCAGGCAGGCCGGACTTTGGGGTATCATCGATTCCAAAGGGAATGAATTGATCAAACCCATAATAAAAGGCGAGCCTTCTACTCAAAAGTCACCTTTTGCAGGTGTAGTGATGTACCCTGCTTTCAGGAAATTTTTCATCACCGATCCGGATGATTTCTTCAATGTAACACTCTACTGCATAGAAGATCCGGTCGCCAGGAAGATGTATTTCATAAATCCTGCTTTTCCGCAAGCACATTATATTGCCTTTCTCGATTCTAAGGTAAATCCTGCCGGTAAGGAGATGATTTTGCCGAGTAGATCCGAAACCGGGATTATCACTGTCGTGACGCCCGACACCCTGATCAATTTTATTGACACGACAGGAAGGCTCATCTTTTCAAAAGGATGGAAATGGGGAAAAGTATTGTCACGTAATGTGATCAGCATTAAAAATGACAACGGGAAAATACAATTGTACAACCCAACCGGTCAACTACTTTTACCTAAGGAGTATGATGATGCATATGCCACTAGAGAAGACTATCTCATAGGAAGAAATGACCTGAGTACTGAATCCCGTGAATACGATATGCTTTCATCACAGGGAGACATCTTGCTTGAGAACCGGCAGTCGCGGCCTCCCACCCTCGAGCATGATTTGATCATAGATTATGACAGCACAAGCGTGAATCTTCGTGATACCAGCTTCAGAATGATTGCATCTTTTCCTGATGCCAGGCTCGTCCAGTATTCCACTGTGCGTAATCAGATTGGATTATCAGTAAATAATAAATTCGGTTTGATTGACAGAAATGGGAAAATTTTGTTCCCACCAAAGTATGATCGCTTGCAGCCTGCATCTTCGGATCTGTTTTATTTTAAATTAAAAACAATGTCTGGTTTAGTAAAGCCGAATGGACATGAAATCTGGTCACGCGATTCAGTCGACGTTGATATTTCGACGGTTTTTCCATCTGGTTATTTCAGATTGAGAAAAAATACCGGAAGTACAATATTGTATGGTTTTATTGATAGCACGGGCCATGTACTTGTCGATCCGGTTTACCAGGACTGTTCTTACAGAGAGATTTGGAATTGCTTTACGCTCATAAGTCCTGATTCAATGGCAGTTGTCAATTTGAAAGGAGAATATGTTTTTCCTATGACACGCGATGCCCATTTTGAAGGAAATCAAATGGCCATCAGTTTGCCAGGTGAAATCATCTATTATGGACGCGACTTTGCATTTATTGCCCGCAAGCCAGATCTGTCATCCGAAGTCACCATAAAAAAAGGAGGGTACAATCATTCGTTTTTATTCAATAGTAATGGTGTAAGGCTGACTGACGACAGGTACGTAAGTTTGGATAGGGCAAATGACCTCGTGACTGGAAAAACCATTTTTCTGGGTTTTTTCAAGGAAACAAAGGATTCAATTCACATTTTTAATGACCAGGGGAAAAGAATAGAACCAGCTGGTTATGTCTTTGCTACACGCTATGTACAGGATGCTCCGGACGATGCCGCACCACTCCTGGTTACGAACAGGGAAGACCTGCGAAAAGGTAAGCGCAATCCAAGACGGGGATTTATTGACGGCACAGGCAAATGGATCATGGATCCTGACACATTTGATATTTGGGCGATAGGAAAAAAGATCCTGATCAGACAGGATCGTCAGGAGACGAAGGTGAAGATGTACGATATGTCAGGACGATTTATTCATGACAGACCTTATCACTATTTTATCAGGAGAGCTGATGATGGCATTGATAATGAACGCATGATAGTTGGATTTAATCCAAAAGATGTGAAGTATACTGCTTACCTGGAGAAAAACAATTTACAGGATTTGAAAAAACACCTGGCTTCCCTGGCTGCACAAAATAAGCTCCCCAATTATATGAAGGGATGTATTGACCTGAGAGGCAATGAAATCTGGCCTGTGAAATTTCTTGAAATGGGTTCATTTAGATATGCGTATACCTGTGCAAAAGAAATCAGTGAATCAGGTAATGTCGAAAGCTTAATCATCACCAAAGACGGAAAGGAGATATTGCGCACCGATCATGAATTGCTATATATAAATAATGTGGATTCTACACTGGTCCATTTTGCCAGAAATAATAAACATGGCCTGATGGATCTGAAGGGGAATGTGCTGATAGATCCATTGTATAACAGAATTGATATTTCGTCTGTAAATCCCAAAATTGTTATCTGCCAGGATTCTTCTTTTGCATATGTCGTTATGCTTGACGGAACCAATCGCCAGGTAAAAATCGGACCTGCTAAGTATCCTAAGCTTGAAAGGTTAGGTGTTAAATGGTTCAAAACAGAAATCAACACCACGGACCAAAATACAGGACTAAAATATATTGATGTTTTCGATGAAAAGGGAAATCCCCTGAGCCATGTAGAAGCACACGATGTAGAAGTTTACTATTTAAAACAGTTATTACCAGATGGCTATTTTTCAATACAGGATAAGCCCGGTGATAAATTTTATATAATGAATTATGTTACCGGAAAAAAATATAAGGCGGAAAAGTAATAGAGCAGTCTTGGTTTAGCAAAAATGACATTTCCGATTTATTCTGCAGATTTTGAATTTATTCAGTAATTTCAATGCAAACAAATGACCATGCGAACGATCAAGTACTTCCTACTCCTGTTCATTCTTATCCAAATCGGATGCGGCAAAGATGAAACCACTACTCCAATTCAAACCTTTAAAGGTTCACTATTTGTTTCATTGAAAGACCCGGATGGCATTCCGGTGCAGGGCGCACTGATTCATATGGGCAATAGCTCCGGCACAACGGATGAAGACGGAAATTTCTTTTTTACGGACATTGCTATGACTGGAGATGATCTCCTCGTCGCTGAAAAATCCGGCTATTTCAAAGGGTCAAGAAGATTTCGTTCAGCCGGGCCGCAGACACAGTTTATTCGCATCACCTTGCTGAATCAGGAAGAGAAAGGCGTGTTTGCAAGTTCGCAGGCAACGACCATTTCCATAGACAATAAATCTAAATTGCATTTTCCTGATCATGCCATTGTTCGTGAAGATGGTTCAGCCTACAATGGAAATGTGCATGTCATGGCAAATCCAATCTATGGCAATGACACTCAGCTCTCAAATAAAATGCCTGGTAATTTAGTTGGAATTGATGCCTCAGACACGCAGGTGGCATTGGGAAGTCTCGGCATGATCGCTGTAGAATTAAGATCTGATAGCGGTGAAAAATTGCAGGTAGCTACTGGTAAATCGGTTGAAATGGAATTAGCTATTGCAAACAACCAGTTGGATAAGGCACCGGCATCTGTTCCGCTTTGGTCTTTCGATGAGGACAAGGGATATTGGGTGGAAGAAGGTGTAGCAACCAGGCAGGGAAATTTTTATGTAGCGCAGCTTACTCATTTTTCCTTTTGGAATTGTGATGACATTTTTACATTGACGACGAATTGGACAGGCAGGTTTGTTTATCAGAATGGTGACCCCGCGCAGAATATCAACATATGTCTGACCATAAAGTCACTCAACAGCCAGGTTTGTGCGCTGACCGATGCAAATGGTTTGGTTTCAGGATTAATACCTGCAGATGAACCACTGGAAGTATCCGTAGAGAATGAATGCGGAGGAGTGTTACTTTCCTTTGATGTAGCATCCGCAAGTGAACTTGTGCCCATGGATCTAATCAAATTGAATGAGCCTACTGAAGTTGAAGTGTCTACCATACAGGGAACCGCCATGCAATGTGATGGATTGCCTATTACGTCAGGCTTTGCAAAAGTGTTTACAGGCAGCAACCTATTTATTTTCCCGATCAAGGGAACGGATGGACACTATGAGGGTAGCTTTGAGCATTGCACAGGCGATCTGATTAGTTTGCAATTCGTTGACGCAGTAAATGGCCTGGAAAGTTCAGCTTTTACATATTCTGCTGAACGGAATATGAATGTGGGAATTCTTGGGGCATGTAATCAGGTGGAAGAATTTATTCGTTACAAGATCAAAGGTTTCAGCACTTCTTATAATTATTATCTGCTGAATGTATCGGCAGGTGCCGGCACGTATATTTCAACCTTAGACAGTATTGGGCTAAAAGGAAAATTCGGTTTTTCATTTGATGGATCCAGCCCGGGCGATTACAAGGCATATTTGACATTCGGCAATCAGGTCAACCTTCCAAACGGCCAGACCGGTTATTTCCTCCACATGAATCTGCAGGTAACTGAATTCGGCAGCCACAATGAATTTATCAGAGGCACTATGACCGGTAAATTAAATGTAGGTGGCAATGGAGCCGGAGGTAATGGTGATTCTGATGTGACCGGCGAGTTTGCAGTGAGGAATAGGTGAGGCTAATTCTTAACCACTCCTTTGCCTTTACCGGAGAAATCTATTATTGACGTACGATGATTTTGCTCATACGTGCATGCGTTAGTAAGTTCTGTATGACAAGCATATAAATTCCTGACGGCCTGTCGGTCAAATCAATTATTGGAAATTCGATTTTTTCAGTTGTAAGTTTTCCCATCCCATCATAGACGCTGATCGCATACTGATCCGGTGTATCCAATGTCAAATAAATTTTACCATCCGTCGGGTTTGGATACACTCCTAATGCAGCTGATATTAAATGATCGGCAGCAGTTATCATCTCCTGTGCTTCGCGGTGGACATGGAGGCCGCCAGTTCCATAGCCTATTAATTCTGCTGATCCTGACACGTCAAAATCAGTAAACCACATCTGCCGGTAATTGGCGCCAGGAGAATAATCTTGCCAGGTCAGGAAATTGAAATTGCCCAGGTTCCTGTATATGGACATGCCTGTCAACAAATCACTCACCACGATATCCATGTCCTGATCCTGATCAAAGTCAAATGCGACACAATAGTGTGAATGATCATCAGCATTGATATTGAGCACTGTTTTAAATCCACCCATCTTATTATTCTCATGCAGCAGGACATGTTCGTTATTATTCCACGTCAGGATATCATCCCAGCCATCTCCGTTCATGTCGTAAATGTGCGTATCCCAGGCAGTACCATTTAATACCTGCGAATCTGTAAAGGTCCCATTTAAGTTTTTAAGGTACTTGCCTTTGCTGAAATCCGAAAAGACAGCTATATCCAAATCACTTCTGAAGGGTATTACTCTGATGGGAGAGTGAGATCTATTTTGCATGCGTCAAACCAAATGTATTTAATGTTCCCTGGTTATAAATACCGCATGTTACTCCATTGTACAACGAAGTGCCGTTAGTGGTCAAAGATCCGGCAGCTTGTACAGTGAGCGTGGTACCCGCCTGAATATGCACCGATTTTACCGTTATCGCAGTGCTAATGATCGGATCATTTGTCACGTTTGGAATGGTGACCTCGGATGAAGCGGTGGGTACACCTAAAGTCCAGTTACCTGCATTGCTCCATGCCGTGCTGATATTTCCCGTCCAGGTATTTCGAGTGTCATATTTTACGATGACACTGTTTGATGTGTACATGATTTGCCAGTTCGGAAGTAAACCGGTGATCGTGCTGAATGTGCCTGTGACTGTCGGTGCACTGATGATGATGAATTGATCTCCATTCGCTGGTGTGTAGTTAATATCAAGGTCAAGCGTTCCACCGATCGTGGCGGTTCCTGTTGTGAGATAAACCTGGTCATAAGTTATACCTGGTGTGCCTGTGCCGTTTATTTCGATATTTAAAAAGCAATTGGTAAAATTTTCGCTGTCGTCAATGGTCATTTTTCCAGGTGAATAACCAGGGGAAAGTGTCCCTCCGTTATTTTCCAACCGGTATGCAGATATGGTTCCTGTACCTTTTATGATTCCACCTGTGTTGTTATGGAATTTGCCGGTTTGATTACCATCGAAAAACATGGTTGCGGGTACTGAGGCTCCAATAGTAATCGTGCCTGTATTGTAGGATATGCTGTAATTCCCACAGTGAAAGGCAGTTCCACATCTGTCAATGTAAATCTGTCCCCCGGCATTGTTGGTAAAGTGTTCGCTGGTTGGGTAGGTCCCTATCCCATTATACATAGTATTGCCTCCGATCTCAGATCCGATTTTGATTAACCCACTATTGTTGAAGGTTGAATTATTGCGAATGCCGGGACCTGAAGCCCTGTCAATATAGAGCTGACCCGTGGCCGTGTTATTGAAAGTCCCGTCATCATGGCTGAACCCATATTGTCCTCCCTGGATTATATTGCCTATCCTGATTATACCTGCGTTTGTGAATGTAGTATTTGCATTTTGTTCCATGCCCTCAGCTTGTGAACCGGATACATGATTGATGTTGATCACACCACTTGCATTATTTGTAAAGATGCCCTGGTTGCTAAGTCCTTTCAAACCTACGGAGGAAGTGTTGCCAATTTCAATCGTACCGCTATTGTTGACGGTCCCCTGATTAAGTAGTCCCTGGGAAGTGGCACCGTTAATGGTAAGAACGCCTGTTGACAGTATCGTTAATGCGCCACCGGGGAGTACAGTCACTGATTTTGCAACAGCGTTATTCGAAGAGAGGACCGGATCATTGGTTACATCAGGTATCATGACGATCTGGTTTGCAGTGGGTAGTCCTAATGACCAATTGCTCGCAGTTCCCCAATTTGTACTCGTGGATCCATCCCAAAAATTGAAACCATAACCCAGTACAACTGCATTGGGTTGATAAAACACTTCCCAATTCGCAGGTAAACCTGTGATCGTGCTAAACGTCCCACTGACTGATGATGCGGAAAGTATCGTGACTTGATCACCAGGATTGGCGGCGTAATTAATTGTAAGCGCTAACGTACCACCAAGTGTTGCAGTTCCGGTCACTGTGATCTTGTCATAATTTACTCCGGGATTAGTGATCCCATTGACTTCGATATCGAGAATGCTGCTTGCAAAATTCTCAGATGTGTTAAAAGTCATCGTACCTGGTGAATAACCTGGTGTAACATGTCCACCGGCATTCACAAACCTATTGGCACCGATATTTCCTGTTCCTTTGAATATGGCATTCGCATTATTGTTGAAAATCCCTGTGCCAGCATCACTTAATAAATTAGCAGCAGGTACCAAGGCTCCAGTCACAATGGTTCCAATGTTATTAAATGTACCATCGATGGCATAGATACCGGCAACGCCGACGCGATCTATGTTGATAACGCCGGTTGCAGTGTTTGTGATTGTATTTTGATTTTCAATTGCATATGCACCAACAGTAGATGTGTTGCCAATGTGTATCGTGCCGTTGTTTGTTAAAGACCCATCGTTCCAAATACCAAAATTGTTCGATCCATTAATCGCCAACACACCCGTCGAAGAAATAATAAGCGAACCACCAGCCTCAATAGTGACAGATTTTGCTAAACCATTTGAGGTTACGAGGAAAGGATTGTTGGTCACATCCGGAATGAATACATCATCTGTTGCATCCGGAATACCGCCAGTCCAATTGCCCGCAGTATTCCAATTAGTGCTGACACTACCTGTCCAATAATTACCAGTTAAAGTGCCCTTGGAAAGAATGATTTTCGTTGGTAAATAATTAATAACCCATCCGGCAGCTAAACCTGTAACAGTTGTGAATGTCCCTGTGTAAGTATGCGCGATAAAGATATCTACCTTGTCGCCGGCGTTTCCTGCGTAATTGAACGTAAGCGCTAATGTTCCACCTATGACTGCATCTCCATTGACCTCTATCTGATCGAAATTGACACCTGGTGTACCTGTACCATTGATTTCTATAGCACAGATATTGTTTGTAAAATCCTCGTCATTACTAAATATCATCTTGCCAGGTGAATAACCAGGTGCTAATGTGCCACCCAGAAGTTGGATATGCCCGGATTCAATGTAGGAAGTTGTCTTTATGACACCACCAACCGTGTTCTTGAGCTGACCTGTTTGATTGGCGCCTAAGAAATTTGGCACAGCCACCAACTCACCGACCGTCATGGTGCCGGCATTCGTGGATACACTGTAATTGCCTGCCCAAAAGGCGACATCACAACGGTCAATTTGGATTTGCCCTCCGGCATTGTTGGTAAAATATTGGCTGGTCGGATAGCTCCCTATGCCTTCACTCATCGTATTGCCGCCGGCCAGTGAACCGACTTTGATTAATCCACTATTGTTGAAGGTTGAGTTATTGCGGATGCCAACATAATATGCCCTGTCAAGATGTAACTCTCCTGTGGCATTGTTATTGAAAATACTGGGAGCATCATTACTGATCGCGTAAAGACCTGCCTCGATCATATTGCCAATCCGTATGATTCCCGAATTGGAAAGAGGAATAATACTTTCATTCTCTAATCCAATACTTTGGCCATTTCCATCCACACGGTTTATATTGATCTGACCACCGGTGTTATTGGTAAGAGCTCCCAGGTTTCGAAAGCCGACCAAACCAACTCCTGAAGTATTGCCAATTTCTATGGTACCACTATTGGTGACCGTACCTGAGTTGAGAAAGCCCTGGTCTGTGGCTCCATTGATCGTAAGGATTCCACCGGCATTAACGGTAAGTACTCCACCGACTTCCACAGTGACGGATTTGGCAACAGCTCCAGTGGTACTGATAATGGGATTATTCGTTACATCCGCAATAATAACGACATCATTTGCATCAGGGACACCTGCTGACCAATTTGCTGCCAGGGTCCAACTTGTACTGCTTGCACCTGTCCAGGTGGTTTGTGCCTGAGCGGATAGGGTGTAACCGATAAAGATTAAGGCGAAATAAAGTTTGAAATAGGTCTTCACTGCGGTATAGTTTTAAAGAGAAAAAAGGGAATCCTCTGTTGTTTTTAACTATACCAAAGTTGCATGCAGAGGCATGACAAGGTTGTTCACCCAAGTTCATTAGATGTGGACGTCTATCCGGAGGTTGTGGATATTTGTTCAGTAGTGTGTGGAGGAATGTTCAGAGTAATGGAAATGTGCCCCTGAGAATTTCAAAAAGAAATTCTCTTCCCCTATGTGCTGCGCAACCCCGGGGTTTTCGTAGTGCAACGAAGAAACACAGGGGAGAAATTTTTCTTTGAAAAATTTAGAGGCAACAAGCAGAGGTTTCCCTTGTGTGCTGCGCAACCCCGGGGTACCTAATTGAAATTTTCTAGATTCCCCGGGGTTTGCGGAGCGAAGCCAAGAAACACAGGGACACATTTTTCAAAGAAAAATGAGGGGCTAAACAGAAGTTTTTCAAAGAAAAATGAGGGGCTAAACAGAAGACCTCATTTTAAATTCAGTAGGAGGCAAGCCAAATTCCTCCGAAAAGACCCGGCTGAAATACCTCGGATCATTGAACCCCACTTCATACGCAATTTCCGAAATGTTCATTTCAGTAGTGGCGAGAAGTTCTTTTGCTTTCTGCAGGCGAAGTCTTCTGACAAATGAGATGGTGGATAGTCCGGTAAGTGCCGTCATCTTATTATGCAGGTTGGTCCTGCCCATGCCGATCTTTTTACATATCATTTCCACATCAAGTTCCGCATCGTTGAGATGTTCTTCAATGATGGTTTTGAGCCTGGTGAGGAAGGCGTCTTCATGAGCGGTCGTTAAAGATTTTATCTCAGTGGATTTGTCATTCTCCTTGACTGATAGCAAAGAAGTGTTCACTGTGGTGTCGAGGTACCTTGACTGCAGCTTCCTCCGGTTTTCAAGGAGATTGGTGAGGGTGGCCAATAATTCTTCCTGATGGAATGGTTTTGCTAAATATGCATCCGCTCCTCTGCGTAAACCTGCAATCCGACTTTCTATATCCGCTTTAGCAGTTAACAGCACGATAGGAATATGACTTGTGCGCTGATCATTTTTCAATTCGTCAGTTACCTCAAATCCGGTTTTCTCCGGCATCATCACATCGGAAATGATCAGATCAGGTGAGAGCTCAAAGGCTTTTTCAATACCAGCACGACCATTGTATGCATACTCCAATCGATAAGCTGAATCCAGGCAAGTGATCAGGTATTCAACCACATCAGGATTATCTTCAATCAGTAAAAGTTGCGGGAGAGAATCAGGTTTGTTTTCCGTCAAAAATCTCTGTTGGATCAACGGTAAAGATTCACCTTCTGCATTTTCATTTGCAGTCCATATATCATGATGCGCTACAGTCGAGGTCTTTGTGACGGGCAATGTCACTGTGAAAATAGTCCCTTTGCCAACCGTGCTTTCAACCGTAATCTCACCCTTCATGGCTTTCACTAATTCTTTCGTCAGGCTCAAACCAATACCCGTTCCGCCTGCATTTGATTTCTCAAGATTATTGGCCTGGTAGAATCGATCAAAGATCTTTGGGATGTCTTCGGACGGGATCCCTGCACCAGTATCGCTTACGCCAAGCTTTAATTGTTGTTGATGTTTTTCTTCAGGATGTTGAATCAATTTCACACTCAATGTTACACGTCCACCTCCCGGTGTAAACTTTATCGCATTCGAGATGAGGTTGTGTATGATTTGCTGCAACCGCTCCGGATCAAAGTCCATCATGATTTGCGCCTTGTTGCTTTCGACGCGCAATAATAAGTTTTGCGCATTAGCAAAGGATTGAAGACTTTCTGTGATGTACTTCAGGTAGGGCAAGACATCCCCTTGCACATAATTCATTTTTAAGGAATGGGATTCCAGTTTGGCCAGATCCAGGATTTGATTGATCAATCGCAATAGCGATTCAGCATTACGACGCACCAGGGTAAACACATGACCTTGATGTTGGGGACGGGATTCATTTTTTTCTTCCTGCAATTTTTCAGTTAGTCCCAGGATCACGGTCAGCGGTGTTCTGAACTCATGTGTAATGTTGGTGAAGAATCGATTTTTAAATGTATCCAATTCCTGCAGGCGCAGATTCTCCGCATGCTCTATTCGCTTTCGAAGTTGATTGCGATAGATGGCCAGAATACCTGCAGCCAACACGACGATGTAGATCAACCATGCCCACCATCGGGCATACCAGGGTGCTAGTACAATAATGGGAATGCTGAGTTCTTTTTCACTCCAATGCCCAAATGGATCTGATGCACGTGCTTTGAATGTGTAATGGCCGGGCGGAATGTGACGATATGTAGCGACATGCTGATTGTCAGCATGAAACCAATCTTCATCAAGACCTTCCATGCGCCATGCATATTGGTTATGGTCCGGATCAATATAGCTGCTTAAGGCAAGATAGAAGTTGACCGAAGATATTGAAGGAGACAGGATGATCGACTGCACAGGCTCAAGGTCATTGTGAAAGATGAGGCTGTCTTTTTTTGAATCATAAAGACTATAGCGTGAAAGCAGCACACTTGTGGATGCTGTTTTCTTTCGCTCCAGATCTAAGGGGTAGAATGCATTGATGCCATTGAGTCCACCCATATATATTCTACCATTGGTGGATTTGAGCGTTGAATTCGTATTGAATTCATTATGTGACAAACCATCTTCGACATAATAATTTTTCACCTCACCGGTGTTGATGTTAAAACGGCACAGGCCATCCGAAGTACCGAGATACAAATAGTCTCCTTCTGCCACAAGGCTATAAATGAAATTGCCTGGTAATCCATCGGAGCGATCGTAATTGATATGCGTAAATGTCTTGGGATCGATTTTTTCCAGTCCTCTCGATGTGCCTACCCAAATGCTTCCATGGTGCACTACCAGGCATCGCTGTTCACGAGGCTCATGATACACCTTGTGCATTTCGATATCCAGATTCTGCATATTGATTTTGATAATGGCTGTGTCATTATACCCCAACAATGTATTTTCTGCGCGATCATAAAAGGGTAATTGATACTGCGTAAAAGGGGACCCTGGAAATTTCTCTGAGGTGCCCGTTGATTTTTGAAAGAAATAATTCTCCTTTTCATTAGAGTAAAATATCCTGTCACCAAAATCATTCAACAGGAAATGCGCTCCACCCGGGATTTCAAAAAGATGACTTGATTGATCCCATGGATTGAACTGGATGATGCCAACTGCTGTGCCCAGGTAAAGATGATCTTCATCATCGCGAAGGATAGAGAAAATTTCAGCTTGTTGCCCTTTTTCCAATACCACACCTGACTTGCTTAGCACCTTAACGATCATATCTGAAAATGAAATCTTAATAAAATTTCCATGCGCAGTATCGATCTTGTACATGTCGCCATTCATCAGGCAATAAATAGATCCCGCATTGTCCTCGGCCAGGTATCGGATACTTCTGACATCCGGATTTTCATTTTGAGTTTGTTTTTGCGCTGACAGGTATTGCTGAAATAGCTGATCTCTTTGGCGGATATGATAGAGGCCTAAAAAACCCGCAAACCAGAGTGTCCCTTCTCTATCTACATAATGAAAAGGTGCATTCGGCGCAGTAAACCTGTGGCCTGAATATTCCGACTCATTGAAGGATGGAAACTTCAATAATAGTTTTTTTGTCAACAAATCAAATTTGTACAATGAACTTTTTTTCAAAGGATCCGCTGAGTATAACCATACCGCTTGTCCGGGTTCGAATGTAAATGCACCCCAGGCTCGTCCCCGCATTTCCGATGGAAGGGGAAAGGCTTTCAATTGATCATCTACAGGAACCCAAAGTGTATTCTGATCATCTACCGGGCAAAGCATGCTTCCTGCCACCGGAAGCTGTTTCCATTTTTTTGAGCGCAGATCATAACTGTAATACGATCCTTCAAAATCCCAGAACCAGACTCTCGCTTTATTGCATTGTACAGGACAAAGAGGACGATGCGTAAACGGAAACCCTTCTGAAGTGGAAAGAAGAGAAATTTCACCGGATGGATCCCGATCATACACCTTCAGCGATGCCGGATTTCCTTCGTAGAAAAAATAGTTGGATAGAAAATTTAGTTTGTTACCCCCGAGCAGAAGAATCGAGTTGGAAGAATCCACTTTCGTCAACACGGATTCAAATGTGGCGTTCTCAGGATTGAATTTGATGATCCCGTCAAACGTGGAGAGGAATAAATTCCCGTCCGGAGTTTCTGTGATGGCATTGATCACATCGGCTTTGACCGGATATTTACCTGATGCGGAAGGTCTGTAGACTGTGAAGTCGTGTCCATCATAACGATTGAGACCGTCGTATGTCCCGACCCAGATAAATCCTTTTACATCCTGGTGAACGCTTAGTGCCCACCTGTGTGAAAGTCCGTCTTCGGTACCCAGTCTTTTGATGCGGAAGTCGTCTCCAGGCTGTGCCTTTAGCGATAGTGACAGGAGGATAAGGAGAAGCGGAAGGCCGCCGATATATTTCATTACTTGCCTGAGTGTACGAGACAGGCTAAAGATAGGCAATAGACAATAGGCAATTGGCAAAAGGCAATAAAGCCTTCCTTCCCCTCATTTTTTTGAAATCCTATAAAACCATCCTGAATCTGTAATAGCATACAAAGCCCCATCCTTACCCTGTGTGATATCCCTGAATCGTTGTTCCTGATCTGCCAATAAACGTTCTTCACCAGTCACCTTATTATTTTCAATCACGAGGCGACAGATATGCAGACCGCTGAGGCATCCGATGAACAAATTATTTTTCCATTCCGGTATTGCATCAGCACTATAAAACGTAATTCCACTGGGTGAGATCACCGGATCCCAATAATAAACCGGCTGCTCCAGGCCTGGCTTTTGTTGAATAGCCTCTCCGATTTTTTCTCCACCGTATTCTATCCCGTAAGTGATGATGGGCCAACCATAGTTTTTGCCTGCAACGATCAGGTTTAATTCGTCTCCTCCGCGTGGTCCGAATTCAGCTTCCCACAGATCACCTGTAGCGGGATGAAATGCGATGCCCTGCACGTTGCGATGCCCGTAACTATAGATTGCAGGACTTGCATTTGCATTTCCTGTAAATGGATTTCCAGCTGCAGGTTTTCCATCTGTAGTGATGCGAATGATTTTACCAAGACCTGTATGCAGGTCCTGTGCTAAAGGTCTTGTTTCAAGATCTGATCTTTCCCCTGTAGAGATATAAAGGTTGCCTTCTTTGTACAAGATTCGTCCACCGTAATGCAGGTTTCCATCATATGCAGGTGTGGCGCGATAAATGACAGTCGCGCTTTCAATTGTTTTTTCATCTGCTGCTAATTTTCCTTTAGCTACTGCTGTCAGATTTCCATCGGGTAGACCTTCAGAGAATACCCAATACACCATGTGGTTCTTCGCAAAGTCAGGATCGATGCAGAGACCCAGCAGGCCGCCCTGACCTGTACTGTTGACTTCAGGTATGCCGGTAATAGCATCACCTAATGTGCCGTCCGATGAAGCGATGCGCATGTTGCCTTTCTTTTCAGTGATCAGGAACCTTCCGTCCGGAAGTGTAGCGATGCCCCAGGGCTTAGCGAGGTCTTTGCTCAGTATATCTACCTGGTAAGGAGTTTTTGTATGAATGCGTGCAATGCGTGTCTGGCCTTCAAAAGCCGGGGGATATGTTGCATTAGGTGCTTCCTTTTCTACAGGTTCTGTTCCGGTGTTTGAATTATCAACTTTGGGAGCTGACTGGGTGATTTTATTTCCACAGGAGGTAATTAAAACGAAAGCTATTAATAGGAGGATGCAATGGATTGTTCTCATACGATTGAGTTAGTGGGTAAGAATAGAGAACAGTGGAAGGGTGGGGGAATGTTTTGAATAAAAAAGGCGAAGGAGACACAAATGTAACCAAATTGGGAACATTTTTTATCTTCGACCTGTTTATGAGAGTCATTGCCATACGAACATTGAAAACATTTTGGAAGACTTTTCCGGATGCTGAAGGCCCTTTACGATCATGGCAACAGGAAGCATCAAAAGCAAACTGGAAAAATCCGGCACAGTTAAAGATTCATTTCAGAAATGCCTCCATCCTGACAAACAAAAGAGTCGTGTTTAACATCAAAGGAAATTCATATCGCCTGATCACGGATGTTGAATATAGACTGCAAATCATATTTATAGTTTGGATTGGAACACATAAAAAATACAATCAAATAGATGCTAAAACAATCGGTTATGATAAAACCAATAAAAAATAAAAAACAGTACGAAACATACCTTGCAAAAGCGTATAAATTAATGCAATTGGATCTTCATCCAAATACGCAGGAATCTGATGAGCTTGAACTTCTCTCTATACTCATTGAAGCATATGAGAAAGAACACTTCCCGATTCCCCCACCTCATCCAATTGAAGCTATCCTTTTCCGCCTGGATCAACTTGACATGAAAAAATCAGAGCTCAAAGAGATCCTCGGTCACCGCAGCAGAATAAATGAAGTATTGTCAGGAAAGAGAAAATTAAGTCTGGCTATGATCCGAAATCTAAACACAGCATTGCAAATACCAGCCGAAGTTTTGATTAAAGAGTATAATTAAGATGCAATGGGCATGCGAGAGCAAGTCGAAGCATCGCCTCCGCCTTTGCCTCAACCTCAGCTTTTGTCTGGTATTACAAACTTCCCAAAGCCAGGTCATCCATGAATACATGGATCTGCAGATCCATCCCACGATGCATATTGCGCATTCCAATTTTGATCCGGGATTGACATATTTTGATGAAAAACATCCTCCCAAACTGACGTACAAACACACATTTAAAAACGTCAATTATGCGAATTACTGGGAGAACAACAAAGGCTGTCGAATATTTGTGGTAGGCTTCATGACGAAGGAAAGGATCCGCAATCGACAAAAAGCGCGTAACGTGATCCTGGAGCAGATGAAGTATGTCGAAGATTTTGTACAGCAACATGCAGACAAATTTGCTATTGCAAAGTCGCCCGGGGAAGTTCGGCAATTGGTGACCCAAACAAAGAAGACGATCATCATTTATTCGCTGGAAGGTGGAAAGGCGTTGGTCGGCAGCCAGGAGGACGCACAATTTTGGGCAAGTAAGGGCGTCGCCTTTATTACCCTCATGCATATGGTGGACTCTGAATTGGGTAGTGCAGCTATCAGGCCCGGCATTGTTTACAGCATCATCAATCTCAAAGGGGCACTACGCAACAAAAAGAAAAGAGGCCTTACAGATCTGGGCAGAAATGCTATTCAATGGTTGGCCAATGCGGGTATCATGACAGATATTTCGCACATGTCGGATTCTACACGAGCGGATGCATTAGATCTTATGGAGGAAAAAGGCATTCCACTGATTTCCACCCATGACATGTTTAAGCCGATCCAAAATATGCAACGTGCCATCTCTGAAGCAGATGTGATCCGCATTTACCAGGCACACGGTTTTATGTCTCTGCCACTGAGTGGTATTTCGCTGAAGCCTCATCATCCCGACCCGAAGTATCAAACCTTATTGGATAATCAACCTGAATATTGCGATGGTTCTGTTGACACGTATCGTTTCACTTACGGAGCTTTGCAGAAATTTCTTGCAGAAAATGTTAGCCTCATTTTCAAAGACAGTAACAAGACCATTGACAATCTCACAGAAAATGAAAAGATCGATCTCTCCATTGGTTTTCAAAGTGATTTTAATGGTTGGCTGAACCACAGTCGTCCCCGATATGGAAAGAAAGGTTGTTATGAAGCTGAACCAGGTACAGTATATGAGCCAATCGAATTGCAAGGCCTGGCACATCCGGGTTTGTTGGAGTCACAATGGAAATGGATGGAGAAAGAAGAGGTTGATCTGAAACCTATCCTGAGGGCTTCGGAAAAGTTTTTGAGGGTGTGGGAGGCGGTAAGGAATAAGGAATAGTGAATTTCTCCTTGAATAAGGAATAGCGAATATCGAAGTAAAAAGTAGAAGTTAGAAGTCGAAGTGAAGAAGTTGAAGTAGAAGTAAATATAAAGGAACTTGAGTTTCTACTTCTGCTTCCACTTCTTCACTTCTCCTTCTGATTTCGATATTCGCTATTCCTTATTCAAAGCGCTATTGGTTATTCGATTTTCCTTTTGTATTTTTGGAAATCACTTCATCAAATTGAAAACAATGTCCAGAAATGACCTCGAGGACAGACTGATTGGCTTTGCCGTCAGGGCAGTCAGGCTCGCTGAGCAATTACCCAAAAGTGTAATTGGAATACGTTTGCATGACCAATTAACCAGGGCATCTTCCTCCGCTCCTTTGAATTATGGAGAAGCACAGTCTGCAGAATCACGAAAAGATTTCGTGCATAAATCTAAGATTGTTCTTAAAGAGTTAAGGGAAGTAAATGTGGCGCTCAAAATGATCGATGGCCTCAAACTGGTCAAAGACAACCATGAACTAACAGCGTTATTGAAAGAAGTTAATGAGCTTATCGCCATTTTTGTTACTTCTGTCGAAACCGCACGCAGAAACGATGAAAAGGCACGAATAACCACAAGAATAACCAATAACGAATATCGAAGTAAAAAGTAGAAGTTAGAAGTCGAAGTGAAGAAGTTGAAGTAGAAGTAAATATAAAGGAACTTGAGATTCTACTTCTGCTTCCACTTCTTCACTTCTCCTTCTGATTTCGATATTCGCTATTCCTTATTCATTATGGAGTTTTGACTTTTTTACGAACAGTTTTGACTTCGTCCTTTTTCGATTTAAGTTTTGACAGTCCATAAGGAGATGATGGTTCAGCGAGGATGCCAGAAGATTGAGTCAATAATTTACTTTTAGGGATCAAAGCATCAACAGGAATGCCGAGTATTGAGCTTAAAGGTTGTATATCGTCCAAATGAATATTTGCTTTACCATTTAAAATTTTGGAAACATTTCCTTTCGTGCCCAGGACCGGGATCAAATCCTGCTGTCGAATGCCTTTCATCTCCATCGCAAATTTGATCACCTCTACCGGGCTCGCGTCCGGAAGAGCAAGATGCTCTGTTTCATAGTCCTCAATCAGAAAAGAGAGAAGACTGAGCTCATTGTGTATTGCATCTGTTCTTTTTAAATCTATGAGTTCATTAATTCGCCTGACAGCAGATTTGTAGTCAGCTTTCGATGAAAAATTTTTCCACTTCGTCATATTCCCTTGTGTTTAAATAGTATGAATATTATTGCCTAATGCATCATAATCCTTATGCCATCCGATCCAGCGCACAAAGGCCATTCCCGAACCGTATTCAACTTTCAGAATCAATCTGACATTATTTCCCGCCAGGTCAATGCACAACCTGTCATTCTTTAATATATCTACTCTCCCAACCCCAAAAGTTGTCACAACATCCTGAGGCTTTTCCCAATAGACATCATTACTCTTTGCAATCTTGTACCATGACGCAATCGAAGACATGACGTGAGGATTCTTCACGCCAAATGTGCGCAATCTTGCATAGGTGATGATTCTCAATTTCTTTCCTGCTAACCACCAAAAATAACATTTAGTTTCCAAAATGGAAACTAATGACTTTTTCGGTCCTTATCTCGAGATTCCATTCTGATCTCAGCATTCCTTGATCTGGCGCCTTGTTCGCCATCACGCCCGCCAGGCGTGAGATATTCAACATGCAATTCTTAGTTCGACTTTCGGATTTCATTGTTATACTTTAGCACCATATAAAGATTTAAGAAAATGAAAATTCTACTATGGGTAGTTGTCCTATTAGTGATAGAGGTTATACTTTTCTACATTCTTCGCAAAATAAAGGGATCGGACTCAACAAGTTCCATGCACAAGGAGATTGCTTATGGTCCATTTGTCATTCATGCAGATGGCAGCACGGTTAACACATTTAATGCTAACTACGGCAGGTCCAAACAGACTAGTATCAGCTATTCAATCTGGCATGAAAGCAAGCCTGTGGTATTCCCTTCCGCTTTACAAACGAATACAGGGCTGGCATTTTTGTGGAAAGTATATACACTTCCCGATGCACCTTCACCTACGCTCTTAGCAGGAAGTCAAAGTCTTTATTTGATTTATTTAAAGGATGGTCAACCGGTAGTTGAGCCTGTTCTCGAACAGAGCAGTGATTTCGCCTCTGTTCAGTTTTTGGATGGAGAGGAGGGGCAGCCAGGGACTTATTTGGAAGTATTCTCAAAGAGTGATACCCTTGCTATGGATCAATTGGATACTTTGAAAGGTGGTCGTTATTTGTTGGTGAGCGGACATGTAGTAGTCGATATCCAAACCGGCAAACAAATGCTTTTTAACAAGGATAATAATGCAGTTGACAATTATTCTTATCCTCAACCCAGGGGTGCTCTTGCTTTTTCGCCCGATCATAAAAAGATTGTATTCAATTCCGCATTTCAATCCTGGAACACTGAGAAAGCCAATTTACCAGATTCAGAACATGCTCTTATCGTCTATGATTTTGAAAATGATAAAGGCTACAGTGTGCTATATGACGATACAGATACACGTATGAAACATATTGATGACATCAACCTCGATTGGTTCAACACGTATTTTCAATGGAATACGAATGGGGATACATTGTCTTTAAAAAAATTGGACAAGTTGCCAAACTGGACAGGTGAATACAGGGAAGCAGACAATTATTATTATTTGTACCCGGTGAAGGCGAGCATGTTGCCGGTGTTTAAAGATTTTGTACTTAGTCAGATGGGTTGGAACGAAACAAATATCCTAAGCGATAAAACATCAGAATACACCGGTCATACTCTTGAGCTCGGAAGTGGTCCCACGAAACTGGACATCGTCTTCAAAGAAGATGAACAACAGATTAATTTCAGTCGTAACCTTTACGAAGAGGATAGTCCTGAATATAAAGCGTTGGTGCAAAAAATTGCAAAGGCATTTGATGAAGAATTATTGGCTGGAAAGTATCAGGAGCATTTTGGGAGGATAGTTAGTGAGACGAAGAGGATTATGGAGCTTTAGGAATTGTTTGGAGCTCAAAATGAATAAAGAATAGCGAATATCTCCTTGAATAAGGAATAACGAATATCGAAGTAAAAAGTAGAAGGATGAAGTCGAAGTCATAAGTTGAAGTAAATACAAATGCACTTCAACTTCTACTTGCACTTCCACCATTTTACTTCTCCTTCTGATTTCGATAATCGCTATTCGTTATTCAATGGAAGTATAGTTATAAATATGAGGTCCAAACCGTTTTTGGGAAAGAAAAGAAGACCATTCAATTAACTTTATTCTAAAGCTCTATTTTTTATATCTAATAGCAAGGATTAATACTGTGGCATTGAGCAGCAAGGAAACGGAGTTTGAAATAATAAGTATCCAATCTGATTTCAGGCATCCATAAGCTACCTATAATCCTAATCCGGTTATAAGGGTTAAAAGCATGACTGTGGATATGTCATCTGCTTTTTTCTCTTTCAACAATTTTAGCAATTGAGGCATGGCTGCAATGGCGGTGCATGAACTGGCAGAGATCCCGATTATATTTTCAATATTTAGCAATTGGCTATTTTATTATTTTTTATAAAATGTTTGCGCTTAATCGTTCATTGCTCTTTGGAAATGATGGTTTAAGTATACAACTTAAAGAAAAATAACAGTTCTCTTTTGGATTTGTTTTTGGTATCGTTTCAAAGAGATTTTTTTGTACTCGGTGCTTATTTCTTTCTCTGGAAAACAAAATTTATTTTTATGAAGCCAATACATCTTGTTTGTATTATGATCTATAATGTACATTTCTTTAACATTATAGGAAGTAGTGCAATTTGTCCTTAAAGCATAGGCACCAAAGTTTGTATGATGTATAGTTCCACCACCTAAACATTCTGTAGTGTTTCCGATTTTAGAAAATATTTCTTTTTCATTGCTCAATTGGAAAATCTTAAAAGTATAAGGATATACCTGATCCTCTCTTACATCTCTACCAGTATTAATATAGATGTATTTATTATCTTTTGCCGTATATCCTGAGCAAGAAAATCATGCGTCACTCCCGAATCTAATCTAGCTAATAATCCTTTAAATCTCGCCTTTGTTCTTTCCTGTGCATTGTAATGCCACACCAAACTAAACTTCAAGATGTCCTGAGAGATATCCTAATTTCCCATTTTCCTCCTATCTTCCACTTGACTACGTAATGAAAGGCAAAGCATAAGCCAAACAGCCCTTCGGCCTGCAAGCCTGCAAATACCAGCTCCCTTATGTACAACGTCTATGGGATAATCGACAGATCAGGTCATCAGCTCGATGCTGAGCATAAGCAAAGCATTGATACGTTAAAGAAGAAATTTCCTTCGCGGTCAGCTTTATTCGATTTCATCCACCAAAAGGATGTATGGATATCCGGTACTCACATTCGATCAGCCCAGGCAGGAACGACCGAACTTTTCATGACAGGCGAAATTCTCAATGAAGATGAAGTCATAGCGAAGGACAGACAAACAGATAAAATTGAAATAGCTCTGCTTCATCTTTATCTGGAACATGGAGAGACTGTTTTTTCAACACTCAACGGCAGTTTTATTATCCTCATTTATTCAACGGATTCCGGTATATGCCGGATCATCAATGACCAGATGGGAGGCCTGCAGGTGTTTTATCATGCAGACAACAATTTTATCCTTTTCGGCACCGAATTGAAATATTTGTTCTGCCATCCCCGATGTCCCCGACACATCGACTGGAGCGCATCCATGAAGCGACACATTCCGTTCAGGGTAGTCAATGCAGAACGACATTATGATGCATGGTTCAAGAAGATTGAATTGTTGGAAGAGGGAAGTGTTCTCGAAATCAACGCAACCGGAACGCCAAAAAAAAGATTGTATTGGGATCCATGGAATACAAAAACCAACAATGGTATTGGTGTAAGTTCGATGACCAAAGAACGTCAGCTGTCAACCTTTAGTGAGAGCTACATGGAGTTGCTCGATGACGCAGTACGACTGCGATGTCAGTCAGCAGCCAGTGCATTTTCAATGTTCAGTGGCGGTGTAGATTCTACCATCATCGCTTCACTTGCACGCAAATATGGTGATGTGGGTACATTTTCTTTTGCTACCCAGGCTACCGTGAGGGATGGAGCTACTGCTATGTGCCTGCAGCTTGCACAGGATCTTGATCTGACCAATACACAGATTATTATTCCTTTCGATGATATCGTTCACGATGGTGCATTGTGGACCAAACTGATCTGGTCTATGGAATCACCCTTTATGCATAAAGATGCTATAGGTAAAACAGCACTTCATGCAGCCATATCGATGGTGCAACCGGAAGTACGACACATCATGTCAGGCACAGGAAGTGATCAGCTCAATGGCGGACTTGTGCGTTGGTTTGTACAACATCCCGATGATGAACACGATGAAGTAGTCAACTGGAATCGTGTGATGAATGAACTCAGAACAGAAATGCTCAAGCCGGTCATCGGTCATCAATACGATACGTTTTGGGGCAGTCGTGATTTGTTACATTATGATTACCTGTCATCGATCAGTCGTGAACCGTTAGATGATTATCCATGGTCAGCTTTTGTTCGCGGATGTCTGCATGCAAACAATTTCGTATTGATCTGGGATGAATTGCGTGCAGGGGCATGGCATCTTCGCGGTTTGCGTTTTCCTTTTATGGATTACAGGTTCGTACCCTTACTCCTGGATATACCTCGTGAATTTCATGATCAATTGTTTTTTGACAAACAAATTTTGCGAAGGGGTGCGAAAAAAGTATTACCTGAGTATCTCACTGAAAAGCCGAAAGGACCTGTCATCAGGCCAGGTGAAGACCGAAGGATGAATATGTACAAGGAAATTCTTTTTGGTCAGAATAGAAAGGTGATGGATATGTTGATGGATGCCGCGAGCTCGAGGAATATGCCGATAGACAGAAAGAAGTTTGAAGCTAAAGCAATACAATTGGTAGAGAAACCTGATCAGGCCGAGTGGGCTTATGTCATGCACTTCGCAAGCCTGATGATGTTGGATATGCTTCCTGATCAAGATGAAAATTCTATGGATATGCATCCTCTGATCATGCCGCATGTAGATGTGATCACGGCAGCTACGCCAACGCACCTCAATGGGATACGAAAGAGTTTGAATGTATTGTCAGAAGATGAAATGCTTGATCTTCCTGTTAGTTTCGCGCCATCCTGTTCGATGGTGATGGATGCATTCACCGGCACATATTTTCTTGTCAAAGATGGCGAGATGAGTTATGAACTGGATGAAGATTATCCTTACTGGAAAAGTTTTCTTCTGGCTATCGATCGGATACGAAGTGTAAAGATGATTTGTTCAGATGAAGGACTGGACTTCGAAACCTTTCGCGAATTTTTCCGCATTAGCATTGAAGAAGGTATTTTGCAAACGATGACCACTAGCCGGCAACATGCGTAAACCAAAGATCTTTCCTTTCATCAAACAGTCTGGCATGATGGAATGTGGCCCGGCTTGCCTTGCCATGATCTTCCGGTATTATGGATATTATAATATCACATCGTTCATCAGCCAGATGGCAGAAGTCACGACGGAAGGAACGAGCCTATACCACCTGGGCGAAGTGGCAGAACAATTTGGTTTCCGCACGGAAGCCTATGAAATGAAATTCGAAAATTTTACAGATGTGACCCTTCCATGCATAGCGCATTATGAAGGAGTTCATTTTGTAGTGGTGTACAAAGTTTCGAAGACACATGTTTTGGTTGCGAATCCGGCTTATAGTAAAGACAAGCTAACACGAGAAGAATTTGAATCTAAATGGAACGGCATCGTGCTGACGGTTGAGCCTACACCGGAAATTTTTAAGAATAAAGATCTTGAAGATGCTGTCCAGGAATACCGGAAGCGACGAAAAGGGATCTATGGTAATTTCTATCGTCCGGCGATGTTGGCCTTGCGCCCCGTGATATTCCGGATTTTGCTGGCTACTGCTGTTTTGCAAATACTGGGACTTGCGGTTCCATTCTTTATGCAGAGTATTGTTGATCACGCATTAGTTAATCAAAACCAACGCCTGCTGATGGTCATTTTGTGGGGCATGCTGACGGTCTTTGTGATGCAGACAATCTTTTTGTATGTGCGAAACATACTGCTGGTTCATTTCAGGGCACATTTCGAAATCGATTTCTTTGGACGTTTTTTCCGGCATTTTATTTCATTAAAGCAAAGCTATTATGATGCCAATAAACGCGAAGATTTCATGTACAGGTTTCAGGAAAATCTCAAGATCCGTCAGCTTGTCAATCCGGGTGTGATCGAAAGTGTAGTGGATCTGGCATTTGTCCTGGTGTATATTCCTGTGCTGATTTTGTACAATACACAGCTCGGCCTTGTGGCACTAGCCTGCGTGGTATTGTATTTGGGTACGAGTGCATTTTTTACGCCGAAGATTATCAGTCTCGTGCAAAAAGTTTTTTACCGAAATGTAATCGTACTGGGTTCTTTTCTCGACACACTAATGGGCATGCAGACAGTGAAGCTGCTGGCATTGGAAAATCATATGTACCGACAGTGGAGAAATAACTATCGGCGCGCACTTAACGTTGTCATTGATGCGGAGAAAAAAGGGATTGTATTACATACCATACAACGGAGCCTGTATTATCTCAGCCATATCATCATCCTGTGGCTGGGTGCTTATATGACATTCCGCCAGGAGATCACGATCGGTCAGTATCTCGCCATCTCGGCTATTTTCCTGGTGGTGCTGAATTCACTCAATAGTATGGCTGCTGTGTTTTACAATTTCACAGAGCTTGCTGTCAGTCTTCAACGCTTCAATGATGTATTGATTCAGGATGCAGAGGAAATAGACTCTTCTAAAAAAGTGAATGCTTTCCGCGTGACGCCGATTGAAATGCGGGATGTCAGTTTTAGTTACAATCGCTTAGAAGGTGAAAACGTACTTCACCATATTAACCTGACCTTTCAACAAGGGGAGCACATCGGGATCGCGGGAAGGAATGGTTCCGGAAAAACAACATTAGCGAAGCTGCTGCTTAATCTCTACCCACATTACGAAGGTGTGATCACTGCAGGCGGACATAACCTGCGTGATCTCAATCTTTCTGTACTACGAAAAAAAATATTTCACTTTCCGCAGGACATCTATCTTTTTAATGGTACCATCCTGGAGAATATACAATATGGCAATGTGGATGCATCGATTGAAGATGTCATCAAAGCTGCAGAACTCGCCGATCTGCATGAGCTCGTGCATCAGCTCCATCTGGGTTACAACCAGAAAATCGGCGATCTCGGAAGTAACCTGTCGGGAGGGCAGCGATTAAAAATCGGTTTTGCAAGACTCTTCCTTTCAAAACCGGAATTTATCATCCTGGATGAAGCAAGCAGCATGCTGGATGTTGAGACCGAACATCGCATTATAATGAATGTGAAAAGCCATTTTAGTGATTGCACCATCATCAGCATTGCTCACCGGATGAATACGCTTCGCGCTGCAGACAGGATACTCGTGATAGATCGTGGTACTATTGTAGAAGAAGGACGTCATGATCAACTGATGGCCAATGCGGATGGGATCTATGCAGGTTTTATGAAAACGTATATTAATTATTAGTGAAAAATGAAAAATGAAAAAGGAAAGGCAAGTCAAAAGTCCCCGGTTGCTGAGCTGTAGCACGAGGATGAGTTGAGCAGGTCGAAGCATAGGGGATTTAGGGGCAGACGGAATATCGAATAAAGAATAGCGAATATCGAAGTGAGAAGCAGAAGTACGAAGTAGAAGTAGAAGTTGAATGCAGAAATGAACAGAAGAATATCGATCAACGACCAACGAATTTTGAAATAAAGTTAGAATTACAAATGAAAAATAAAAGTCAAGTCAAAAGTCCCCTTCAAGGGATTTAGGGGCAGAAGGAATAGCGAATAATGAAAAACGAAAAACGAAAAATGAAAGCAATTCCCCCTTTCAGGGGGTAGGGGGTAGAACGAAAACAAAAAAAGATAAATGAAGGAAGACGATTCTATCGGAACGAAATATCAATTGGAACCGCAACAATACGAGCGGATGTATTTTGAAGAAGACATTCCTCTCAAAGACATCAGTCGAGGGCTTGGACCAAAGTTGTTGGGTATAGGCATGATCATTTTTGTAGTGGCATTGATCGCTGCTAATGTGGTGAAGTTTCCCGATCAACTACAATTACCATTTGTCTTGCGTGGAAATGAACGGGAGTTAGTGTATTCTTTTCCATTCCCTGTTTATGTGAAGGAAGTGTTTGTGCATTCAGGCGACAAAGTTGAAAAGGGTCAACCATTATTACGCATCGCTTCACCTGAAGTGGCATCTCTGATTGCGGATCTGGAAGGCAGTACATCAAAGCAAACAACATTTAAAACATTTACGGAGTCAGCGTATCAACGCCAGGCAGATATTCTGAACCAGCAAATTCTTCAATTGCAGGCAAGGGCAGGTCAGTTGCAAAAAGATATCAACTTGTTGGATGATCAATGGTCTGGTCGTGCAAAGGTGCTTGATGTTATCATGGCTGAAGCGAAGGATCATGCCGAAGCCGGTAAAAAACTTTATGCTGATGGCATTATCGCCAGGCAGGAGTTGCAGGAAAAGGAAAGGATATATGCACAGGCGATTGAAGACCGATCAAAGGAAGAAAGTCTTTATCAACGCGAGAGACTTCTGCAACAGACAAATGTGGAAACGACCATGCAAAGTATTGCATCAGCAAGGCTTGAAAAATCCAGGCTGGATTTAGATAAGGCTGCCCGCTCAGGTGATCTCGAAAGTGAGTCCGCCTCGGCAGGGAATCTTATCGAACGCATATTTGGTGCTTACCGTATTGAGAATGGATCGGTTGTCCTCTTAAGTCCGGGCGCAGAAGTGGTGAGTTTTGTATTTGAAGGAGATGAAGAGATCAATCCCGGGGTCACTGTGCTTAAGCTGAATCAGTCCAGCCAGGCAGACTATGCTTTTATTAAATGTCCGCCGTCGGCTGCCGGTAAAATCAAAAAAAATATGAGTGTAAATCTCAAAGTGTCCAGTTTTCCATACTACGAGTGGGGTGTTGTAGAAGGAATTGTAACCAGCCGGAGCATGTCACCTGATGAAAAGGGTGAATACAATCTGACTGTGAGCCTGGACGATCAAAAACGCCTGAAGGGCATGTTGTTTCCCGGATTAGACGGCACGGCTGTCATTATTTTGGAGGAAAAAACACTGTTCCAATACTTGTTCCGTGATCTGGCGAAAGTTTACCACAGTGCCACAGAGGGTGATTTTATGAAGCGTCGCTAATCCCTGCCCCTGCTCTCTGCCCCCCTACTACCTGTCGTTTATAAACCTGTTCATACCATTCCTAAACCAGCTCTTTACAAGGGGGTCAGGCAGGCCTATTTTTGAATACGAAAGCCAAACGGGGGTTTTGACAGAAGCCCATTTACAAACACGTCAACCAAAAAAAATCAATATTCATGAAAAAGCTGACTAAAAAAGAGCAGGTGCAAGTGAGAGCAGGCGGACCTATTCTCCAATAATGACCAAAAAACGGAGGAAGCTGAAAATCCGGGAAAGAGTAGGCTATTTATTAATCTTTTTAATTCAAATGCCATGAAAAAGTTAACCAAGAAGGAGCAAGTTCAGGTAAAGGCAGGTGGCCCTATCGTCCAATAATCACCAGAAACGGAGGAAGCTGAAAATCCGGGAAAAGAGTAGGCTATTTATTCATCTTTTTAATTCAAATGCTATGAAAAAGTTAACCAAGAAGGAGCAAGTTCAGGTAAAGGCAGGCGGCCCTGTCGTCCAATAATCACCAGAAACGGAGGAAGCTGAAAATCCGATAAAGAGAAAGCTATTTATTCAACTTTAAAAATCAAATGCTATGAAAAAGTTAACCAAGAAAGAGCAAGTCCAGGTAAAAGCAGGTGGTCCTATGCTCCAATAATATCCGTAACGGAAGAAGCCGAACATCCGTGAAATAGTAGGCGAATCATTTATAATCAAAAAATTTGAAGCCATGAAAAAGCTCACAAAAAAGCAACAAGTGCAAGTGAAAGCAGGTGGACCTATCCTCCAGTAGTTATCCAAAACGGAAGAAGCCGAACATCCGTGAAATAGTAGGCAATTCGTTCACAAAAAAAATTGTAACCGATGAAAAAGCTCACAAAAAAGGAGCAAGGGCAGGTGAAAGCAGGTGGACCTATCCTCCAGTAGTTATCTAAAACGGAAGAAGCCGAACATCCGTGAAATAGTAGGCAATTCGTTCACAAAAAAAATTGTAACCGATGAAAAAGCTCACAAAAAAGCAACAAGTGCAAGTGAAAGCAGGTGGACCTATCCTCCAGTAGTTATCCAAAACGGAAGAAGCCGAACATCCGTGAAAAAGTAGGCAGTTCATTTACAAAAAAAATATAGCCGATGAAAAAGCTCACAAAAAAGAAACAAGCTCAGGTGAAAGCAGGCGGACCAGAATTCCAGTAATAGCTAGTCAAAGAGTTTGATTGTAATTAAAAAAGAGTTTATCAAACAAAAGCAATATCTCTTCCTAAAACCTCATAAATGGTTTTGAAGGGTATGGAGGATATTGCTTTAGTGCTTGTAGGATTTTTAAAGCGAGTACCTTAAAGCAATATTATTATCGCCCCTTTATTTAGTTATTAAGTCAACCCAACTACTCCTCCATTATAGTTTTCCAATGCATCATTGTCTGTAAAAAAATGGGACAAATTGCCGAATTGGACAGGTGAATACAGAGAAACGGATAATTATTATTATCTGTACCCGGTGAAGGCCGGCATGTTTAATTCATATTTGGCATCATTTATGGTGTAAAAAGCTGGAGACATTTTAAAGTTTCCTTCCACTACCCCAGGGGCGGGTCAAGTCCCTTACCCGAAAGGGTCGTTCTTCATTTAGATCAGTTAGCCCTGGTCTATTTTTTTCATGGCCAATAATTTGTAACCAACTCATCACGCATAGCGATTTGTAACCGCCGCGAAATATGAACCTAACCCTCCTAATCACTTTTTGCACCATTTTTATTGCACAACTATCCATTGCCCAGAGCCAGGTAATCACAATAACTGAAAGCCATGTGCAAAAACAGGACGTAAAGTCGCGTCAGGGTAATCCGGATGACCATTTCAACTGCGGCACGGATAGCCACCACGAATTTCTCCTTGCTACTGATGCCACATACAGAAAAAATTTTCTCCACCATTCCCTGGAAATCGACTCAGTTTTAAACGGCAAACCAAATGACCGAAGCGCAATAATTACACAATACACGATTCCTATTGTCGTGCATATCATTCATCTCGGAGAACCTGTTGGAACAGGAAGTAACATTTCTGATGCGCAGATACTGGATGCGATCAACGGATTAAATGAACGATTTGCCAACAGCAATGGGCAGGGTGCTGACTGTGAAATCCAATTTTGCCTGGCTACACAGACACCGGATGGATGTTCGACCAGTGGGATTAACCGTGTGGATGGATCTGGTGTCCCGGAATATGCGCTCGAAGGAATGCAGTACAACAGTACTTGCGGTGCGGATGAATCAGCCATCAAGGAGCTTAGCAGATGGTCACCACTGGATTATTATAATGTCTGGGTCGTCCATGATATTTGCGGTGAATGGGCAGGCTATGCACAGTTTCCTAACGGTGGGGACCTGGATGGAATGGTGATCGGCAGAGAATTCATGAATGGAGATTCAAAAACCCTGGCGCATGAATTAGGTCATGGACTCAATATACGACACACGTTCAATGGAGATGGTGGAGGGTTAAATTGTCCTGTGAATAGTAATTGTTCGAGCGATGGCGATGCGATCTGCGATACGCCTACACATCGACGAAATGATTGTGGCTCAACCAATCCATGCAGCAACGACGGCGTTTGGGCCAACAGCCGGAATAATTGGATGAGCTATTGCGATATACCGCTCAATTCAGGTCGTTTTACACGCGATCAACGCGACCGGATGCATGCCTGCCTGATGGTTTATCCCAGGGATGCATTATTGAATTCCATCGGCTGCACACCAATCGAAATGCCAGTGATCACAAGTGATGATCTGCCAATGTGTTCAGGAGACAGTAAGGAATTGGCAGCCACCCCAACAGGCGGTAATTTTTCTCTGATAAGCGGCCCCGGACTTCTTGAAGGCAATGAACTTATCGCTACCGGGGAAGGTACAATCCTGATCCAATACACTTCATGCATTGATACTGTATATCAAAGTATAGAGACATTTCAAACGCCTGAACCCAATCTCACAATACCTAAGGATACCATGTGTAGTGGTACAACGCAAATCATTTCCACTGAACCAGCGGGCGGTGATTTAATCATCATGTCAGGGTCGGGAAGTTTACTTGGTAGTGAATTAAGCGCAGAAGCACCCGGGATTATTCAAATTGCATATTCCATCGACGTTAATGGTTGTTCAGGAAATGCATCTCGCGCAATCGTAGTTGAATCAACACCTGAACCTGTATTTAATAACAGTGATGACGCTATGTGCGAGGGCGAATTGCGAGTGTTAAGTGGATTGCCATTTGGAGGTGATTTCCATATTGTTTCCGGGCCTGGTTCGATCCATGGTGACACGTTGATTACGGAAGGTATAGGTACTGTAGTGATAGGTTACGATGTCGTAATACAGGACTGTGCTGCAGGTACAACACAAACAATTATGGTCCATGAACTTCCTGCACCGCTAATGACGAGCAGTACCGAGCTCCTGTGTAGTGGAAATGAACGAATACTGAGTGCCAATCCTGCTGGTGGTAGTTTTAGCGTGTTGTCCGGACCGGGAGTGATCACTGGAGATACGTTGCTTGCTACTGGTACAGGTGAGATTCAAATTCAATATACATGGAATCAAAATGGTTGTTCGGCCGTGGCAACGCAAAGCATTACGGCTCAAAAAAGTCCGGGTGTGAATTTTACTGCTTCCCAGGATCATTTTTGTATGCATGATTCCATTACATTATCTGCCAATCCTTTTGGTGGTATATACGAAGTATTATCAGGGCCTGGTCATTTGGATTCCAATATTCTAAGTGCAATGACCGGGGGAGACATCCTGATTAGGTATTCTATTACTCAAAATGGTTGCACAGGATCTGCTCAGAAATTGTTTTCAGCTATAGATGTTTCTCATCTTGCATTTACAATGGACACATCTGTGATGTGCAGTGGCAGCTCAAGATCTTTATCTGCTATGCCAGGAGGTGGTATATTTTGGATGATTGGAGGACCGGGTAATATCAGTAATTCGGTGTTGAGATCGACAGGGGAAGGATGGATTAAGATTCAGTATTTGATCAATGAAGAAGGTTGCTATGGGGAAATTACGCAACGGATACCTTCCAGACGCACACCAACCGTTGAATTCGCAACGGATAGTCTCGGCATCTGTATCGGAGAAGAAAATTTTATTGAAGTGATCCCTGACACAAGTCAATTGAATTTGCTATATGGGCCGGGTATGTTGAATGGTCATGAGTTAACAGCTATTGACACAGGTATACTGAAGGTGACAGGACAAATTGAAACGAACGGTTGTGTAGGGACGGATACGCTCATCCTAAGCTCGAGCCCAATTCCGGTACCGGAAATGAACCTGGACAATCCTGTCATTTGCATTGGTAATTCGATACCTCTTTCCGCAAATCCTTCCGGTGGAACATATAATATCCTTTCCGGTGCAGGAATATTTCATGATAGTGTTCTCACTGCCCTGGATATCGGATCCATTCAGTTCGCATACACGGTCGAAGAGCATCAATGTGCGGGCACTGCATACGGAGAGATCCAGGTGATCAACCCATTTGCAGAGATTATCATAGAGGATGATCTGTTGATCAGTAATTCTTCCATTGGGGTAATTCAATGGCTGGATTGTGAAAACAATTTTGAACCGCTGCCAGGTGAAAACAATGATACTTTGTTGGTCAGGTTTTCCGGAACCTATGCTCTGGTCAATGGCGAGGGAGACTGCATTGATACGTCAGAATGTGTGCTGGTGGAGCTTACAAGTGTTAAGTTCGGTGAACCGGGTCATGAGATACGTGTGTTTCCCAATCCGGCCTCGTCGCATGTAATTATCGAAAGTGATGTTGGTATTTCTTTCAAAGAGATTACTCTCCGAAATGTTGTAGGTGAAAAAGTGTATTCGCATCGTGATGTGCATTCATCAGCAGGTTTGGATTTGAGTGGGTGTGGACCGGGGCTGTATTTATTGGAGGTGAGTTTTGAGGATAGGGTAAGTTATATTTTTCGGATCGTAAAAATTTAATAGTCTTTTGGGTTAAAATTGAAAATTCGCGGTACTTAGAGTAATCAGGGGCTTTAATAATTAGTGAAGTCCGTTTTTGTCCTGGAAATCTGTGGCTGTAAGTTTTATTAATTGTATGCTATTTTCTCATTTAAATTTTCAGGATGATATCCAATCACCTTTGCAATACTGTGTATTTCCAACAAAAGTTTTACTCTTTTTGCTACCTTTTCGTGTTGTGGATTGATAATTATTATCTCATTGAGTATTGGCGAGTTCCATCCTGCAGCCAAAGACAGGCATAATTCGGCGTCTAAAGGATCCAGGGATATGCCATAAAGAACTGTTCTATTGGTTTCCAGTAATAAGTGCATGAGATCACTATGATCCAAGCCAAATCTTTTCCTTTCCTCAGCGATCCGATACCTCTCTCCGGTTACTTCCGTGGGCAAATACATATGTTCTGGTGTATTGATTGCCCCATGGATATGCATAATCGAGACTTCTTTATTAATAGGGTTTATATTTTGATAAAATTTCCTTACTTCAATATCGATAACCTCATCCCAATTAGTAGTAATTACCTTAGCCTTGTCCGAAGGATATGGAGTGACAAATCGTTTTAAAATTTCATCCAATTGGGGTCGTGCTTTTAGTTCTCCACTATCCTGAGCTTTTTTCAATTCATTACAAATGTTTCTTTTGATGAGGCAGACATTTGATTTTTGGATTTCATACACGTTTAAATGTCCTCCCTTTGAAGTAACTTCTGCATAAAATTTCAAAAGACAAACATGACTGGCCATTAAAAAATTTACACCATCCGCATCGGTTTGGATTCCAAAGGTTTGATTCGTTGCTCTGATTACAGGTTCCCAGCTGTTCTGAACAGCTCCTGATCCTACAATCAATAGTATATTTCTGCTTTGCAAACGTTTCAGATTTAATAATAAAGTTTGTGTAGTGGGTAAAAATTAATCAAAAACCACCGCCTCAATAAACTCCCTCCCCACACTATAAGGTATCAGCTCCTTATGCTGAAGCCTCCCGATTATTATTGCCGGATGGGTATTAAATTTCCTGGCAAAATTTCTGATATCATCTTCATTTAATGAAGGGAACTCTAAAATTTCTGCTTCTTCTTTTCAGTCAATGTCCACTTAATGGCAAATTCATCAGCTTCTTTTTCTTTTTCCAGGTCTTTGTCAGAATACTCTACATCCTTCAGAAAAATATCCTTCTTGCCATGTAATAGAATGTGCCCGGCTTCATGAAAGAAGGTGAACCAAAAACTATCATTGCGCTTGTATCGACCTGAAAGTTGAATCAATGGTGTGTCATTAATCCATCGGGTACTTCCACAAATGGGTACCTTTGGCAAATTTGGAGTGGGGACCACTTTTACACCTGCTTCCAGGCAAATACGTTGCAACTTCTCAAAGAAACCATCAGGGTGATCAGCCATGATAGACTTTATTTTTGTCAATGCATCATTAAATTTCTTTTCAGAATATTCATTTACTTCTAACTCTGCAGCCGGTAACTCTCCTTTTCATAGCTTGACATATATTGCATATTGCTCTTTTGTTTGCCACCGAAATCCGAAATGCAACTTTGAGTTGCTACTTAAAGTAATAATCTTCACATGCAGTATGATTGGCGAATCCAAAAATGGCAGAGACTTCCATCGTTTTTTCTTCAAGGGATGCCACTTGAGGTAACCAATCGTTTATTATCATTTCCGCCAGGGAAATTCCTTCACCTATGCCTTAGATTCTTAGATATCAGTTTTTTGCTTATTCTTGCGATGTATTCATCATATCCTCTTTGATGATTCATCCAGAAGTTGGCAGGAATCTTAGGCACATTTTCAAACTGCACCGCCATTTCTGGAGTAATAGAGCTATTCCCATTAAGAATGTCATTAATGGTTTTCTCCGGCTTCCCGTTTCGAAGCGCAAATTCTTTAGGTCCCATTTCCATCTCCTGGAGTTTCTCAGTTAATGTTTCTCCAGGGTGAGGTATGGATTGCGGAAAGTATTGATTTTGTTTTTCCATTTTTCAATGATAATTCATGGCATGATGGTGATAACTCACACTGCCAACTAAATAAACTTATCTTTAAGTAGTTTTCCGACTTAGCGTATTCAAGTCAATCACAGGCATAATAGCCTGATGTAAATAAGTTCCCCTGCATAAACTGAATAGCATTCCGCGTGTCGTAGATACAGCTATAGAGTTTATTGAAAGTATAACTTCAGCGGGTAGGTTAACTTTCTTCCCATTGAAGAAGGATTGTAAATCGGAAAATTCAAAAGTGCAACTTGAGCTTAAACTTGCATAGGTGATTTCTTTCGTGTTATTCAGAATTGCAACCCTACAATTTACAAAAAAGAGATTTTGATTTAGTGCTATATGATGTTGCACATTGAGTTCAAACTGGGACATAGCAGCAGATGGAATAATTGGTGGAGGCGCTGTTATGGATGAGTCTAGTAAATCAATCCCTATAATTTGGTATTTTATGTTTTCAGTCTCCTTCATATCCTGCTTAGGTTCTTGTGTTATTGTATTTCATGCCAAAGTCATTAAGAAGATGCACTTCCTCTGACTCAACTAGTTCATTATACTTAGGTTTAAAGGGTTGAGTGCCTGAAGCGTGATCACCCGATTTAATATAAAGTGGGTAATAAACTATTTCTATTTCACTTCTTTTCTCTTCTAAGTTTAATAGAGAGATTCCAAGCGCTTTTGATATTTCTACTAAAGTCTCAGTAGTGAAATTATGTGTCCCTGAAAGCCATTTCGTAATCACAGAAGGATTGTCTTTTCCAACTGCTTTAAGAAGATCTTTGTTCTTCCAATTCTTTGCTTCTATAGCATCAGCAATGCGAGCTGCTATCATCATTTTAGCATCCGTAATTTCCTGCTCCAAAGGTGTAATGTCGTCAAGGAGCCGATCAAGTGCGCTTTTATTTGCTTTTGCCATCTTTTATAATTCTTCATATTCGAATTCTAAATCTCCATCAAAATCAAAATGATCATTCGTGTAACGAATCTCTTTGTCTTTGATCCTTTGTGTTATTTGAGCTGAAAGCCATCTGAGCAAGAAATTCTCTTCTGTAAGTTTCTCGTCTTCCTGGAGGGCGCGTATCGTTTTTGGTTTATGACCTCCACCACCTATCACTATAAGTTGCGACCCAAATCGTATGCAGTATAATCTGAGATGGCTATCCGGATCGTCATACAAAGCACATACCCCATCTCCAGGCTTTCCTTCGTTTTCTTTAAAAAAGTGTTCTCTCGCTCCGGTTTTGTGTCCCATTGATATTAAACGCTGAACAATGTCATTTGTTTCACTTTTAAATGAATATGAATTTTCCGAAATGAACTTGTCCAAAGAAGTTTCTATCTCACTCTTTACCTGTATAGCGTAAATAGATGCGCGGTTTCCGCTTAATCTATTGAGTTTTATGAGGGAAAATTTCATATCCACATTTGGGGCGGCAAATATATGGAAATTTACTTAAAAGTGAAATTTTAGTAATCTTGACCTTTGGAAAAAATCAACTAAAGTTGAAATTCGCAAATATTGATATATTAATAAGTAAATCAAATTAATACGAAGTAATTAAAGATATATATGACCTTTAATTTAAGCTAAGTAATTTAGCTAAAGGTTTAATTGAATGTATGCCCAAACCCGACATCGACTTAGAAAAAGAATTCTGGGACGCTGTGAATGAACTTTGATCTGTTGTCTTGGTGTATGATTTACTAAGAAAAGTGTGAGTAGGGGAGAATATGGGAGAGGAGAATTTTGGCTTAGTAAAGGAAAAGCGCTTTACTTTCCAATACAAAACCTCCCAAAAATATTCCCCAAAATATCATCACTACTAATCTCCCCCGTAATCTCACCCAATGAAACAACGCCTGCCGTATATCCTGTGCAAGACAATCATGCGTCACACCTGTTTCCACGCTCTCAATTCTAATGACATAGCGAAAATATATTTCCAAATTACATCCTGGCAAAAGATAACAACGATGTATACTCACCTTGATCTGCTGCCTGTAAAGAACTAATATACTCCTTCCTAAGGTCAGATTCCTTTGCGAGGTTTTTCTCTCCCCATGTGAATATCGGCTGTCCATAAAGTTTTTCAATGGTGATATCGGCCATTAGCCGGCTATGTCTGCCGTTCCCATTTGAAAAGCAATGAATACTTACAAGTCGGTGTTTAAATCGAATTGCAATTTCATCAGGGCTATATATTTGATTCTCATGCCAAAAGATTGCATCATCAAGTAGTTGTTGTAGATCTAATTGAATTCGATGCCAGGGAACTCCAATGTTTTTGTCCGTCTTCCTGAACTCACCGGCCCAGGACCACACCTGACCATACATCCTCTTATGAAGGTTCTTTATGAAATCGGAGGTAAAAATCTGAGCAGGTGTGAATTTTTTATTTAATGACCAAAGCACAGCTTTCTCAATGTTGTGTTGTTCGAATTCATCTAACTCACCTAATGTGGTAATAGTAGAAATAAGAAGACCAGCCTTCTCCTCTTCGTCAATGGGTGTTTGGCTATGATTATATTCAAAGTCTAATCCCATAGTGTCTTTGGCATTTCACGGATGATCTCTTCTTTTCGTTCCTGAATTGCTTTTAGGATTCGGGCATGTGAGTTTTCCTGATCCTCAAGCTTCATGCTGTGGGAAGTTCGATGCACGATTTTTGAAGCCAGCAGTTCTGCTTTTCTTTCTATATGCTTTTGGAGAGTTCCATCAATAGGAACAAATCCATATACTAATTCCATATCCAATGCTCTGGCAGCTTCTCTAAGGGAATTGAGTGTGATACTTCCATCGGCTTCACGCTTTTCAATAGCTCCCACACTTGCCCTTGTCAGCAATAGCTTCTTGCCTAGCTGCTCAAGGGACATTCCAAGAGTAGTGCGAACAGTATGCACCCATCCTTTATCCGAGACCTTTATTCTACGGACTTTATCAAATGGTAGCATCTTTTGGTGCAATTGATCAATCTGCAACTTTCTCATTTTGTTATTGTATTATGATACGAATATAATATAAAAGTATCATTATATTGATACAAAATTAAATTAATGTAAAAGTATAGATTTACAAAAAAAAGGAACTAGATCGATAAAAAAATTATAATAATTTGAAAAACAATATATAATATATTTATTAAATTAATAATATTACTTTCCAATACAAAACCTCCCAAAAATATTCCCCAAAATATCATCACTACTTATCTCTCCCGTAATCTCCCCCAAATGAAACAACGCCTGCCGTATATCCTGCGCAAGAAGTTCAGTATTCGGTAAGCGGTATTCAGTATTCAGTAAATGGGAATCAGAAATCAGTAATCGGTGTTCTGTGGCTAAGGTGCCGCCAAGGGTGAGGAAAACTTCCGTGAGTCTTTTTTCAGCTCTGTCCAGTGCATGATAATGCCTCGCCGAACTGATCATCGGTATATCCTGCGGTATTTCTTTTTTAATGCTATCCCTTATCACTTCGCGGAGATATATAATATTCATGTTGTTTAACGCAGACAAAGGGACAACGGTGTAATCTTTCATCTTCCAATCATTAGCGTCAATGTATGGATTGAGATCCATCTTATTTGCAGCAAGGATGACTTTTGCATTGTCTGCTGCAATTGCATCAAGATCAGCTTCAACTTCTGCAGGTGATAGGGTAGTGACATCAAATACATAAATCAATATCGATGCTTTGTCAATCTTATCCATCGTGCGCTTTATCCCCATTGATTCTATTTCATCATGCGCTTCACGGATACCGGCTGTATCGATCAACCTGAATTGAATACCATCGATCACCAGCACTTCTTCAATAGTATCACGCGTCGTTCCCGGGATATCTGAAACAATCGCGCGGTCTTCTTGCAATAATTTATTCAGCAAAGTAGATTTACCTGCATTCGGCCTTCCCGCAATCACTGTAGGAATTCCTTCCTTAATAGCATTGCCGAGATGAAATGTTTCTTTTAATCGTGAAGTCAACAATAGAATTTCACTCACCAGGCTTTTCAATTTTTCCCTGTCAGCAAATTCTACATTCTCTTCACCGAAATCCAATTCTAATTCGATGAGACTTGCAAAGTCTATCAGCTTTTCCCGCAAATGAATTATTTCACCTGATACTTCTCCTTTCATCTGTTGCATCGCCATCCGGTGCGATGCCTGCGATTGTGAAGCAATCAGATCTGCTACCGCTTCAGCCTGCGAAAGATCCATACGTCCATTGAGAAATGCCCTCATCGTAAATTCGCCAGGATCTGCAGGACGCGCACCCTGACGGATAAGCAATGAATTAATTTCATGCAGAATATAAGGAGAACCATGACAGCTGATCTCAACCACATCTTCAGTAGTAAATGATTTTGGACCGATATAAACACCCACCACTACATCATCCAGAGTTTGCCCATCTTCATCAATGATCCTCCCATAGTGCATTGTATGTGATTCTACTCTTGAAAGATTCCTTCCTTTGAATACTTTATTTGCAATGGAAATGGATTTCGGACCGGAAAGGCGGATTAAACCGATGGCTGAAACACCTTCTCCAGAAGCAATTGCCACTATCGTATCCTCATTCATGCAGGCAAATTACGAATGGAAACGGTAGTATCGGATTCTGGGCAAGGATGCTGGATAAATGTACAGTCAAAGCTAAGCGTCGGTTGACCGACGTTTTGGTGTGTTCAAAGCTGTGCTTTGAGTTTCGCGATCTATCTCTCAAATTAAAATTTGCAGACACCAAAACGTCGGTCAACCGACGCTTAGCTTTTATACAATCACTTCCTGCTTAAAGTACTGCTTCGGAGTATGCCCAAACTTCTTCTTGAACGCCGTGATGAAATGGCTCGGATTCTGATAGCCGATCTTGAACGCAACCTCCTTCACGAGATACTCTCCTGAATTCAACATTTGCATCGCGGACTCTAACTTGTAATCGGAATGAAATTGATGGATCGTCTGGCCATACACGAATCGATATCCTTCACGCAGTGTATTTCTTGGCAATTCAAATAAAACAGCAAGGTGATCCGGATCAGGTGATTCTTCTACATGTTCGATGATATGACGGCGAACTTTACTCAGTTTTATTTCTATTGCAGGACTCATCGTTACCGGGCATGCATCCATGGGTTTTCCAAAAGAGGATTCCATGAGCTGACTGAAGATCTCGAGGAATTTTGCGCGTTCGAATAATGCATTAAAGGGTGGCCTGAGCTTGTGATAAAGTAATTGTTCAAAACAATTCATCATCGATGGCCCGATCGGGATCAAACGCATCAGGTCTTTTATATTCATACGGTTGGATGGTTCGAGCTGATGTTCATCAAATGAAGGATTGATCATTTTGTGAAGCGTAGACACAGATATACGCATCATAAAAAAAGATGTAGATTCTTTTGTCAGCAACTTCACCTGCCAGGCATTTTTTGGATAGGCAAGAAATATGGCTTCGCCGGAACCGAGTTCAAGAGGGTGGGGAATAAATGATGCATGCAGTTGTACATGGCCATGCCGAACGCAAAACAAGTAGATGTCCATCGGATCTGACTGTAATTCAATCACCGCATTCTCCACACATTCATAGCCCGCCACATGTGCGTGATCCCTGATTTCCACTTCTTTGACCTGAACATTGGTCTTATTTGCCACACTATTTTCCACTGTACTGTTTTGAGTCTTTATGAAACGATGGATATGCCTGAAAGTTGCTAAGTACCTGAATTATAGGCAGTTTCCGGTTCAATATCCTTACGAAACGGGCGTAAAGGTAAATGAACAGGCGTAATCACCTAACAGTTTCAATCTGGATTGTCTTCCATTAGCTTAGAAGACGGAATAAATCAACCTTAAGTTGGTTTAATTCCTGGCGAATATGTGAGGTTTATTCAAAGCCGAAATACTTCTTGTGAGTTGTTGGAAGGAGGCTAAAAAAATGGAACCACATAGACACATAGTTCACATAGGAAGCCACATAGAAAAATGGAACCACAAGGATACATAATTCACAAAGGATGCTTCGACCCGCTTTGCTCAACCATGTTCTACAGCTCAACAACCGCCACATAGAAAAAAAACATTTCTAACCCTCTAACCAGCTAAACATCTAATCTTCTAGCCCATTCTGTTTGTCCTTCTCAAACAGCGTATCTTAGAGGTCAGGAAAACTAAAAGAATATGCTAAGTGAAAAAATGGTGAATGCTCTGAATGAGCAAATTGCAATGGAAGGGTATGCTTCATTCTCCTATCTCTCCATGGCCGGATGGTTTGATGATAAATCGCTCAAAGGATGTGCCGCCTTCATGTATCGTCAGTCCGGTGAAGAGCATATGCATATGATGAAGATTTTCAACTACCTGATCGATATGAATGCACGCGCCATCAGTCCCGCTATCTCACAACCTCCGACAGACTACAAGGATGTCAAAAGTATTTTTGAAGAAAGCCTTGCACAGGAACAACGTGTCACCAAATCAATCAATGAAATCATCGAACTGGCCATCAAAGAAAGCGATCATTCCACGCACACGTTCCTCCAATGGTATGTCACCGAACAACGCGAAGAAGAAAGTCTCATCCGCACCATCCTGGATAAAATAAATCTGATCGGTGACGGTGCACAGAGTTTGTATTTTATTGATAAAGAATTGGAAGCTATCAATAAAGCCCAATTGAATGCAGAGAAGTCTAAAGGGAAAGCAGAGTGATCATATCCGCGTCCTCTTTTTTACCACTTAGGAACTTAAGATAACTTTAGGAAGCCACTTAGAAAAACCATATGCCCTCACTCAATTGCAGATTACCACATCATTAAAGAATATATGAACGCAGATCGTCATGATAATCATGATTTTTCATGATTGTGTTTAAGTTAGACAAAAGTCCCCTTTAGGGGATTTAGGGGCAAACGTAGGAAGCTCATTCCACTACTGATCCCCCCACTTCAAAAAGAGAGAGCACATCATTCCCTCTCGCTAATAGCACAGCTTTCTTATTTCCAACATTAATCGGTTTCAATGCACGGATATTTCCGCCTGCATAAAAACCGGTTTCGCGTGGATTGTGACAAACCCATCCATCCGGGCTCCAGCTCATGATCGCTCCCTGTCCTGCATCATACCGCGTAGTTTCAACTTCCATGTCATAAAGATTTCCTGCAGCTATCACTTCAGGCTTTCCATCACCATCTGCATCAGCGATAGCAAATCCAACGATAGGCGACATCTGAGCTTCAAACGGAAATGCTTCCCATCGATAATCACCTTCAGCCGTACCCCAGAATATTCCGCTGTTGAAATCAGTCAGCTCAAGCCGCATGCTCCCTTTCATTTTATCCTTTCCAATAATATCCTGGAGAGATGCTTTAGCAAATCCTTCATAAGACGGAAATTCTTTAGAGATGTAAGGCAGCTGTTGCGATGAACATTCTTTTCCACGTACAGGAACTTCTTTTCCATCATAATGTGTGGCCAATACAATATCTGAAGATCCATTCTGATCAAAATCACTTCCAAGAACGATGAATGGTTCTTTAGCCGAAGCTTTGAATTTATTATTTGTACCTGCATTTCCCGCAAGGATATCCATGATGCCATCACCATTGATGTCAGCTATTTCAACTGTATTCCACCAACCTGTATGAGCTTTCAATCCCGGAGATTCTGATCTGGTAAATTTTGATCCGTCATTGATCAGCCAGGTTGGTGCTATCCACTCACCACAGATCAGGAGATCTACATCACCATCTTTATCCTTATCAAAAAACTTAGCATCTGTGATCATGCCCAGGTGATCATCTGATAGCATCTCTTTCGTTGCGTCTGTAAAATTTCCTCCTGTATTTTTCAGGAAATAACTCCTGTCAGAATACGGATATTTACCGGGTGTATTCCGGCTTCCTACAAATAGGTCGAGATCTCCATCTTTATCCCAGTCACCCGCTGCAATGGCTTTCGTGCTGATATTCATATCGGGCAATCCTGTGGATGCAGTAAACATTCCTTTTCCATCATTCAGATAAAGATGATCATTGTATTTGTGATCACCGGGAAGAAATTCACTGCCACCTGACGCAACATACAGATCAACATCACCATCACCTTCAACATCAAAAAAAAGTGCACCCAATGCGTCACACGTATTATTCCCTGACCAGGGCTGAGAAGTTGAAAGGCTGAATTCACCGTTATTTGTTTGCAAATACAATGCACCGGATTGACCGGCAGCACCTCCGATAAAAAAGTCTTCCAGCTTATCACCATTCACATCAGCAACAGCAACACCTGGCCCCAAAGTTGAAATTTTAAAAGGTAACAATAGCTGATCTGCATAATCATCATATTCATTTTCCTTGTGCCTGAATTCAGGAACGATCGAAGTTGTTTTTTCTGAAACCCAATCTCCCATAATTTTGACAGGTCTGAACCGTCTTATTCGTTTTACAGCATCCTGATCAATCACGTGCCGTGTATCGGTTTTGGGTTGAGTCATGATGCTGATTTTCCGGTCAGGCCAGATAAATACAGCGCTATCAATAGTTGTGATATTGCCCAGTCCAAAATGTACAAGTGGTTCGCTGGAAGACATATATCCATGTACCGGATGATAATATTGTGACTGTACGATTTTGCCGTTTGCATAAAGACTGATGCGTGTTCCTTCGATCGGCCTTCTCGACCTTGCAGGTTTTAATTCAAACTGTATGTAATGATTGCCGCTTTCATTGGCTTTGTTTTCATAGATGAAAGCTTCCGCATCTACATTGTTGACTACAATATCAAGGTCACCATCTTTATCAAGATCTGCATATGAGCATCCGTTTGAAAAACCTAATTGTCCGAGGCCCCAGTTAGGTGCTTCATCTTTGAAATGAAGATGGCCATCATTGTGAAACATAAAATGCGGCATGGGTGAGCTCGGTACCATCTCCACAATTTTCAAAAGCTCATTGGGCACAGCATGGTTGTCAATCATTTGAATAAATTTCGCAGTATAATCCGAATTCCTGATATCTCTCTTGATCCCGTTGGTGACATAGATGTCCTGGAAACCATCATTATCCGCATCCATCATCAACACACCCCAGCTCCAATCCGTCTTTGATACTCCTGCCTGGTATGAAATGTCACTGAATATTCCATTGCCCCTGTTCAGCTGCAAGACATTATGCATGTATTGGAGGTGAAAACCTTTTGACACAAGTGACCAGAATTTCTTCGCACTCATGGAAGGCATATTTGTCTTCGAACGCAAGTGATCGATACCGGCCATGTCCACGACGAATACATCATCAAGCGCATCATTATTGATATCACCGATATCAATCCCCATCGAAAAGTTGGAGATGTGATCGAAATATTCGCGTATACCATTTGTAAATGTCCCATTGCCATTGTTGATGAGGCAGCGGTCAGGCTGGTCATAATCACACGCTACATATACATCAGGCCAATGATCACCATTCAGATCACAAATTTTCAAACCAAGACCGTAACTAAAGCTGACTGCACCTGCTGCTTCAGTGACATCCGAAAATTTCATATTGCCATCATTGCGATAAAGCCTGTCACTCGTAGATGAGTTGATATATTGTTCGACATTATCCGCATCTGCATATTTGTTGCGTACGGAGCGGGCATTGCTGGGTTGATTCATGAGATAAAGATCCAGGTCATTGTCCATGTCGTAATCAAAGAAAGCAGCCTGCAGGGAGCAACCGGGATTATCGATTCCCATTTCTTTAGCCATCTCTTTGAATGTGCCGTTGTGTTGATTGATGAAACATTTATTTCGATTGACATCGAGGCCTTCTTTGTCTGAGGATTTGCAAACATAGATATCTATCCATCCGTCACCATCGATATCGGCCATGGTTGTACCCCAGTTGACACCATTTCCGCCTCCGATTCCGGCTTTTGCAGAGACATCTTCAAAAACAAATTCTCCTTTGTTGATATAGAGTGCATTTGGTTTCATGGTATTGGTGAAGAAAATGTCCGGAAGTCCATCATTGTTGATATCACCGACTGACACACCTCCGCCATGAAAATAGGATTCCCACATCAGGTGGTTGGTGGTTTCAGTCTCCGGGAGGTCATTACTGTTTTTAACGTTGGTCTTTGAAGAAGGAAGGGATACAAAGCCTTTATAATCGCCGGATGTGCTGCTGCCACTCTTCCCATCCTTGTTACAACCGGTCAATATAAAATTGATAATCAATAGATTAACCACTATAAAAAAGGAATATTCTTTCATGTATTGTAAATTTGTGCCAAGTTAAGCGTTAAACACAGATTAAGAATTAATAGTCATCAATATTTGATGGCCATGACTTTGTAAAACCAATGCAATGGAAAATCAGACACAATCATATCCGGAAACTAAAAACTTCATTGCCGGCAAATTCATAGCGCAATCCGGCAGAACATTAAATGTCGTCACTCCTTTGTCCGGCGACCTACTATCAAAAGTGACTTTGTCTGATGCTGCTGAGCTTGACAGGGCTGTGAAAGCGGCCAAAGCAGCATTTCCAGCCTGGTCCGCAACACCTATCAAAGAAAGAGTACAGGTATTCTACAGGTATAAGACACTTCTTGAAAAAAATCTCAAAGCACTAGCACAACTCGTGCACGAAGAAAATGGTAAGACAATTGAAGAAGCGACAGCAGAGGTTGAAAAAAGCATAGAATTGACTGAATTCGCATGTTCACTACCCCAGTTAATTTCCGGCGAATTACTTGAAGTCAGTAAAGGTGTTGAATGCAGAGTGGAGCATAAGCCTCTTGGAGTAGTTGCATCAATTGCGCCTTTTAATTTTCCAAACATGGTTCCGCACTGGACGATTCCAAATGCAATCGCACTTGGAAATTGCATGATCTTAAAACCATCAGAGCAGGTACCTATTTCAGCAATCCGGATTTCTGAATTATTGAAGGAAGCAGGATTGCCAGATGGCGTATTTAATGTTGTCAACGGCGACAGGGAGATCGTTGAAGCGATTTGTGATCATCCGGATATTGAAGCTGTCTCCTTCGTCGGTTCAACCAAAGTGGCTAAGATAGTCTATCGTCGTTCGACTGGAAATCTGAAAAGATGTGTAGCGCTCGGTGGAGCAAAGAATCATCTCATCGTATTACCTGATGCACATCCTGACATGACAGCATCCAATATTACAGCCAGCATGAGTGGTTGTGCAGGACAGCGTTGCATGGCAGCATCGGCAATGGTTGCAGTCGGTCCTTTAGATGCGATCATCCAAAAGATCTGTGATGAAGCGAAGAAAATAATTCCCGGTAAAAACCTTGGAAGTGTCATCAGTAAAGAAGCAAAAGAAAGGATCGAAAGATATATCACAGAAGCAGAAAACGCCGGAGCGAAAGTTTTGGTTGATGGACGCAATTGTATTGTCGATGGAAAAGAAAATGGATTCTATGTAGGCCCTACTGTCATCGATTATGTCACCCCTGATATGGCGATTGCGAAAGAAGAAGTATTTGGCCCTGTGTTAGCTATCATTCGTGCAAAGGATATTGATGAAGCATTGCAAATTGAAAATGCAAGCAATTATGGAAATGCTGCTTCCGTATTCACGCAGAGTGGAGGCATGGCGAAAAAAGTAATGGATGGTGCCAGCGCCGGTATGATCGGTGTCAATGTTGGCGTCCCCGTTCCCCGCGAACCATTTTCTTTCGGCGGTTGGAATGAAAGCAAATTCGGTGTCAATGATATCACAGGTAAAAGTTCCATTGAGTTTTGGACAAAGCTGAAAAAGACAACGATCAAATGGAATCCGGAATCGAAGACGAATTGGATGAGCTAAAACGATTTTGGATTTACGAGTGCACATCATAAAATGGATCGCTAGGCGTCGGTTGACCGACGTCTTGGTGTCTTCAAAGCTGCGCTTTGAGAATTTAGATTGATGCTCATTGAAACAAAACAAGGTTTTGCTGACACACCGATAATCAGCAATTCCCCCTTTCAGGGGGTAGGGGGTCAAACGCAATTCTCATCCGCAATCTTCAGCGCTTGCGAAATGATCCCCAAACCTTCATCAATCTGCTCCTTTGTTACTGTCAATGGCGGACAGGTGAAAATATAATTCCATCGCACAAAAGTATACATCCCGAGCTCTTTGATTTTTGCGGCAACTTTGTTCATGACTTCCATTTGAGATGCAGGAGCATTGAATTCGGCCATGGGCTCTTTTGTTTCTCTGTTCTTTACAATTTCAAGGCAGCCTAATAGTCCAGTGGTGCGAAAATCACCAATGCTTGGATGTTTCGTTTTTAGTTCTTCCATGCGTTCTGTCATATATTCTCCCATAGCGGCTGCATTTTCAATCAGGTTTTCATCTTCGTATATATTCAAAACTTCAAGTCCTGCTGCACAACAAACCGGGTGTGCGGAATACGTAAGCCCGATCATCAAGGGTTTGTCATTGAAGTAATCTGCGATCTTATCTGTTACAATCAATGCACCTAAAGGAAGATATCCTGCCGTAATTCCTTTAGCAGTTGCGATCATATCAGGAACGACACCGTGATAATCCACACCAAACCATTTCCCGGTGCGACCGAATCCACTCATCACTTCATCTGCAATGAGCAGGATATTATATTTATCACACAGGGCCCGGACCTTTTGCAAATAATCAGGAGGATATTTAATGCAACCTGAAGATCCGCTTTCGCCTTCCATCAATATGGCTGCAATATTATCAGGGCCTTCAAATTGGATGACACGTTCGATATGACTGACGCATTCACGTTGACACCATGATATTTCTTTGCCCCAGGGACATCGATAACAATATGGATCTTCCACATGTACAATATTCGGAACCTGTTGCGCATCCGATGGCAGCTTTCGTGGATCACCACCGGCAGTCATTGCACCATAAGAAGCTCCATGAAACGCGCGGTACCGGGCTATGATTTTATGTTTTCCTGTATAGAGCCTTGCAAGCTTAATTGCATTTTCTATAGCACTCGCACCGCAAACTGTGAAAAAAGTTTTCGTCAGGTTCCCCGGAGTTATCTCTGCCAATTTTTTTCCTAGCAATCCTCTTACTTCCGTTACGCATGATGGTGTCACAAAGCTCACTTGTTGCATTTGATCAGTGACAGCACGCGTCACACGCTGATTGCCATGACCAATATTCACATTCATCAATCCGGATGAAAAGTCGAGATATCGTTTTCCGTCATAGTCATGGAGATATACACCTTCGGCATATTTGACAGCTATTGGATTGAGTCCGGATTGTTTGCTCCAGGAGAAGAGGGTGTAGTCGAAGTTGTCCTGGAGGATGGTTTGCCGGTCCGTTTGGGTTTCTGTATTCATTGTTGGATTTAGTTGATATGTAAAGATAACAGGCTTCCGCATGTGAGGTGTCTTTTTGGATGCTGGATAAAGGGATGCCGGATGCCAGACTCTAGACACATTTTTGTCAATGAGTACAAAGATGAATTCAATTGTTGGATGTTGGATAAAAGGAAGTTGGATGCTGGACTCATGGCACACTTGACACATTTCTAAATTGTAAATCGAACGTTGGAAACCAACTCGTTCCGTAAAACGTGTAATTGCGTCTAACGTCCGGCATCTATTTATCCTGCATCGAAAACGCGACAACAAATTGAACTCAATTGTAATATCTTCGACACATGACCGACTCAAGTCTCTATTCCGAAGATCTCGCACCGGTTCCTATCGAAAAAAGGACGTGGAACACCTGGAACTACACCGCTCTCTGGATCTCCATGAGTCTCTGTATCCCGACATACATGCTGGCGAGCTCATTGATTGAAGGTGGAATGAACTGGTGGCAGGCGATCCTCACGATATTTCTTGGAAATACTATTGTGCTTGTGCCTATGATCCTCAATGGACATGGAGGTGCAAAATATGGTATTCCATTTCCGGTATTAGCTCGTGCAAGTTTCGGAACAAGGCTTGCAAATCTGCCGGCAATACTTCGCGCCATCGTAGCTTGTGGTTGGTTTGGTATACAGACCTGGATAGGAGGTTTTGCATTGTATCAAATGCTGAGGATGTGGATCCCCGGATTGGAAAATTTAGCACAAATATTTCCTGAATCATGGGGATTGAAAACAGGACCTGCTATCACATTTTTTATGTTTTGGCTGATCAATATGCTTGTCGTTTATCTCGGTGTTGAAAGCATTAGAAAATTATTGGTCTTTAAAGCTATTTTCCTTCCGGTTGCCGCACTCGCACTTTTATTTTGGGCTATAAATGCAGGTCATGGACTGGGACCGATATTAGCACAACCTTCTAAATTTAGTTCAAGTGCTCAATTCTGGAATTTCTTTTTTCCGGCACTTACAGGTATGGTGGGTTTCTGGGCAACATTATCGCTCAATATTCCTGACTTCACGCGTTATGCGAAAAGTCAGAAAGCACAGATCACCGGGCAGGCTATTGGATTGCCATCATCCATGACTTTGTTTTCTTTTATTGGTGTGGTAGTGACATCTGCAACATTCATCATCTATGGAGAAACGATCTGGGATCCAATTGTACTTGCAGGAAAATTTGAAAGCAAATTATTAGTGAGCATCGCGATGATTGCAGTAGCTATTTCTACATTGGCGACTAACATTGCTGCAAATATTGTCAGCCCTGCAAATGATTTTGCAAATTTATCACCCTCAAAAATTAATTTTCGTACAGGAGGTTTTATCACCGGGATATTGGGAATAATTATTTTTCCATGGAAATTGATTGCAGATCCGAACGGTTATATTTTCACCTGGTTGATAGCATATTCAAGCTTACTCGGGCCTATCGGTGGAATTATGATCGCAGATTATTTTTTTATCCGGAAAAAAGAATTGAAAGCAGATGAGCTTTATCAGCCGAATGGAATGTATTCGTATAAAAACGGGGTGAATTATGCGGCACTCATCGCTTTACTTGCAGGTATTTTACCTAATGTGCCGGGATTTCTTGTGACCATTCACGTTGTGCCTGCAGCTTATATTCCGGTTTTTATTTCGTCTCTGTATCATTATGCCTGGTTTGTGGGATTCGCGGTGTCATTTGTTTTATATTTATTGCTAATGAAAAGAAATACAGATGGATGAGTTTTTACAGGCTGCAATTGATGAAGCGAAACAAGGCAGATCCGAAGGAGGGATTCCGATTGGTTCAGTCTTAGTAAGAGAAGGCGCGATCATCGGGAAAGGACACAACAAACGTGTTCAGGATGGAGATCCGGTTACCCATGCCGAGATAGACTGCCTTCGCAATGCAGGGAGAGTGGGGAATTACAGGGATACAGTTCTTTATTCAACTTTAATGCCTTGTTATCTCTGTGCAGGTGCTGTTGTCCAGTTTGGCATTAAAAAAGTTTATGCCGGAGAAGATGAGACTTTCAGCGGTGCCAAAGCCTTCATGGAATCGCATGGCGTAGAAGTCATCAATTTAGAATCCGAAGAATGCAAGCAAATGATGCGTGCTTTTATTTCAGAGCATCCGGAACTGTGGTATGAAGACATAGGAGAACTGTGAATCGTGAGTCGTGAGTCGTGAATCGTGAGTTTTAATTTTTCTATGTGACTTCCTATGTGCACTATGTGTCTATGTGGTTCGATTTTTTTTCAATAGGTCAGAAAAATTATTTCTAACAACAATCACTAAAAATCAAGCCAAATCAAATCTTAATAAATCATATCTTTTCCTAATAAATCCGCGTCCTCTTTTTTTGAATCACAAATCCAAATTCCAAAATGAGTATCTTAATTAAAAACGGCCGCATCATCACCAGCTCCGAAGACTACCATGGAGACATCTTCATCGAAGGTGAAGAGATATCTGCCATCGGTAAAAATCTCAATATGACAGCAGATGAAACCATCGATGCAAAAGGATTGATGATATTTCCCGGTGGTATTGATCCCCATGTCCATCTTGATATGCCGTTTATGGGAACATACAGCAGTGACAATTATGAAACAGGCACGCTGGCTGCATTACATGGCGGAACCACCATGGTCATTGATTTTATTCTGCAGACTCAGGGGAAATCCCTTCACCATGCTCTCGAGCAATGGCAATCCCGTTCGAATGGAAACTGCTATGGAGATTATTCCTTTCACATGGCCGTCACGGATTTTAATGAAGACACAAAAAAAGAAGTAGTGCAAATGGTGGAAGAAGAAGGGATTACTTCATTCAAAACATTTATGGCCTATAAAGGTGCGTTGATGATTGACGACAGGCAGATGGTCGGCTTGATGCAGGAAGTAAAAAAATGTGGAGGCATGGTCACCGTACATGCAACGAATGGTGACATGATTGATTTTCTTATCGCTAAACATAGAGATGAAGGAAAGCTATCTCCACTTTATCATTACTTATCACAACCTGAAATTACTGAAGCAGAAGCAACAGGCCGTTTTGCTGACATGGCCAATTATACAGGCGTCACAGCATATGTAGTACACATGACTTGTGAAGGAGCATTGAATCACATCCGCGATATTGAGCGCCGAAACCAAAAAGTATATGCAGAAACCTGTATTCAATACCTGATCCTTGATGCTTCACTGTATGAAAGAAATTTCGAAGGCGCGAAATGGGTGATGAGCCCTCCCTTACGTCAGAAAAAAGACCAGGAAACTTTATGGGCAGGAATAAACCAGGGCACTGTGCAGGTTGTTGCCACTGATCATTGTCCATTCATGTGGGATCAAAAGCTCATGGGGGAGAATGATTTTTCAAAAATTCCAAATGGTCATCCCGGTATTGAAAACAGGATGGAGTTACTGTTCAGTGAAGGTGTACAAAAAGGAAGGATCACATTGAATAAATATGTCGAAGTCACCTCTACAAATGCTGCAAAAATATTCGGCATGTTTCCTCGCAAAGGATGTATTGCAGTGGGAAGTGATGCTGACCTTGTGATATTCAATCCTGATAAAGATCATGTACTATCAGCTGATACACATCATATGAATGTTGACTACTCGGCATATGAAGGATGGAATCTGAAAGGAAAATGCATGACTACAATCTTGCGCGGACAGGTAGCTGTCGACAATGGAGAAGTGAGAATTCAAAAAGGGTATGGGAAGTTTATACGGAGGAATAAAGTCACTGGGATTATTTAAAAAAGAGGACGCGGATTTATTAAGAAAAATTAAGACAAAATATGATTTGATATTGCTTTTTTGGATGATTTGCCCTTAGATTTGGTTTTTTATTTTAGGTTTCAAGCTCACCAGTTATGAACAAGAATAATCTCCACTCGGATATTACTGCTTTGATATTAAAGGCATTCTTCAAAGTGTACAACACTTTGGGATATGGATTTCTGGAAAAGGTTTATCAGAATGCCATGATGATTGAGCTGAGAAAGCTAGGCCTGGAATGTGAGGCTGAGAAAGCAGTTATTGTATATTACGATGACCAGGTAGTAGGTTATTATGATGCAGATATTTTAGTTTCAAATCTGATCATGGTAGAATTAAAAGCGTCAACAGCTCTCATCATTAAAGATGAGGCTCAATTACTAAATTATATGAACGGAACTGTGATAGAAGTTGGGCTACTGCTCAATTTTGGACCCAAACCGGAATTTAAAAGAAAAGTGTTTTCAAATGAAAGCAAGGATTACAGATCGTTGCCTTAGAATAGAATAACAATGTGCTAGCTAAAATCAGATCATAATTAATCTTAATTTTTCCTAATAAATCCGCGTCCTCTTTTTACCTTACTCTACACAAATCTCAAAAATGCCACGTATCATCAAATCAGGCCTTATCCAAATGTCGCTTCCAAAGACCGAAGGAGAGGGGACCATTCAGGAAATAGTGGATGCCATGGTGCAGAAACACATTCCCTTCATTGAGGATGCAGGCCGCCAGGGAGTCCAGATCCTGTGTCTGCAGGAGATATTCAATACACCGTATTTCTGCCCGGGACAGGACAAGGACTGGTATGCTAGCGCAGAGTCTGTCCCCGGTCCGACAACAGAGATCATGCAGGAATACGCGAAGAAGTATAATATGGTGATCATCGTCCCTGTCTATGAAAAAGAACAACCCGGAGTACTTTATAATACAGCAGCAGTGATCGATGCTGATGGCACTTACTTAGGAAAATATCGCAAAAATCATATTCCACATACGTCAGGCTTCTGGGAAAAGTTCTTCTTCAAGCCAGGCAATCTCGGCTACCCTGTTTTTCAGACACGCTATGCTAAAGTCGGTGTATATATCTGTTATGATCGTCACTTCCCGGATGGTGCAAGAGTCCTCGGATTGAATGGTGCTGAGATAGTTTATAACCCATCAGCCACTGTTGCCGGCCTTTCTCAATATCTATGGAAGCTTGAGCAACCTGCACACGCAGCAGCAAATGGATATTTCATGGGATGCATCAACAGGGTAGGATATGAAAAGCCATGGAACGTCGGAAAATTTTATGGTTCATCTTATTTCGTTGATCCGCGTGGACAGATCTTCGCACAGGCATCAGAAGATAATGATGAGCTCCTTGTCGCTGAGTTTGATCTTGACATGATTGAAGAAGTAAGAAATGTTTGGCAATTCTTCAGGGACCGGCGTCCGGAAACATATGGAAAGCTTGTTGAGTTGTGAGAGGCATGAGACTGAGATAATTCCAGATTAAAAAACGTAAAACATGCAATCAAAAGCAAAAACACCGGATGAGTACATTGCGGAATTACCGGAAGACCGTAAGGTTGCAATGACAAAATTGCGCAAAGAAGTATTAAAAAATCTGCCAAAAGGTTTTAAAGAAACCATGGGGTATGGAATGATGGGGTATGTGGTTCCGCATTCTCTTTATCCCGCAGGTTATCATTGTAAGCCAACCGATCCATTGCCATTTGCAGGATTTGCAAGTCAGAAGAATTTCATTGCGTTTTACCACATGGGTATGTATGCCGATCCGGAATTGTTGAAATGGTTCACTACTGAATATCCGAAACATACGGATGCAAAACTGGACATGGGAAAGAGCTGTATCCGGTTTACAAAGCCGGACAAGATCCCTTTCAAATTGTTTGGCGAACTGATGAATAAAATGACAGTGAAAGACTGGATCGCAACCTATGAATCAGCGTTTAAGAAATCTTCTGTAAAAAAGAAATAGTCATTCGTCAATCGTAAATAAGATAATGTCTGAATTTAAACCTCCCTCCACAGAAGCTGATTTCGAATCGAATTTCGCGCAGATAAAGCCATTGATGAATGAGACGGAAGCGTATTACGAAAGTTCGCGTTGCCTGTTTTGTTATGATGCACCTTGTGTCAATGCATGCCCTACAGGGATTGATATTCCTCTTTTTATCAGGCAGATTAATTCGGAGAATATTTTCGGAGCAGCTAAAACTATTTTTGATTCCAATTATTTCGGGCATGCTTGTGGAAAGGTTTGCCCGACAGAAGTGTTATGTGAGGGAGCATGTGTATACAATCATTCAGATGTAAAGCCTATTGAAATCGGGAGGTTGCAATCCTACGCAACGGACAAGGCTATTGTAGCAGAAAAAATGTTTTATACCCTTGCACCTGAAAATGGAAAGAAAGTAGCTGTCATCGGTGCTGGCCCTGCCGGGATCAGTTGTGCATGTGAGTTGAGGCTGCATGGATTCGAAGTGGATATTTTTGATTCCAAATCAATGCCTTCGGGACTTACCATGCATGGAGTTGCTCCCTACAAAATATCAAATGAAGATGTGCTGGATGAAATGGCGTATCTCGAAAAGCAATTCGGGTATCGTCTTTTTCATAACACAACGATTTTAGCAAAGGAGGATATCGATCAGCTGCAGCGAAATTATGATGCTATATTCCTGGGTGTCGGTTTAGGAAAAACAGCAGAACTGAATATTCCGGGAGAGGATCTTGATAATGTATATGGTGCTGTTGAATTTATAGAAGAACTAAAAATTCATCATCATTTTGTCAATGTACCAAAAAAGGTAATTGTATTGGGTGGTGGAAATACGGCCATGGATGCCGCAAGCGAATGTGCACGAATGGGTGCAGAATCCGTCATCCTTGCTTATCGGCGAAGTAAAGAAGAAATGGGAGCATATGATTTTGAATACGATCTTGCGAAAAGTGTTGGGGTGAAAGGGATATTCAACGTCTCGCCTGTCGAAATCGGGAGACGTGAGACGTCAGACGTGAGCGGTGTACGTTTTATCCGTACGATTACTGAGAATGGACAGGTATCTAATATCCCGGGAAGCGAATTCGTTGAAGAATGTGACATGGTAATAAAAGCAACCGGTCAATCAAAGCAAACTTCTTTCCTTAATCATATTGGAGGCATAGGAACAAATCCGAATGGAACGATCCAGGTCAATGAGGTTTTTCAGACGACGAATAAAAAATACTTTGCTGCCGGTGATGCTGTGAGTGGTGGTCAGGAAGTGGTGAATGCTGTGGCTGATGGGAAGAAGGCGGCGAAGGGGATTATTTCCTGGCTCCAGAAATATTGATTGATAGTGAGGTTTACGGGTTGAGTAAGAGTTGAGATCTTTAGGTGAGGTGATGGTTAGGTTCTTAACCGTTAGAGTTTAAGATATAAATTATGCTCAGATTGTCATTCGTATATTTTATTTCAGTGAGCATTTGCCTTTCGCTTTTTGCGCAAAATGAAAAAGAAAATAAGAATAAGAATTTTAAGTCTCAAATCTTTAATATTCAAAATAGTATTAATCTTCATTACAAAGGAGATACTCTGTTCGCAATAAGGGATCGGCAAAAAATTGCTTCTGGCCTGACAGAGATGTCTGTGTTCCTTGAGACAGAAGTTAGTGTCCAAAGGCTGAATGGATCAATCCAGATTTCTGCACATCATACCAATACTTGGTTTGTCCCTATGACACTTGGAACAAAGCCAATTAAATTGTCAAAAGGAAAATGTATACGTGTTCTTTGCGAAAGAAAAAGTAATTATATCTATGATTGTCCTCCATGTGAAGTGAAAGATTTTTATGATCGAATTTCGATATTAAGTAGTATTGACGCTATGTGTCAAAGGGCTTACTTCATGAATATTATGTATACAGCCTGTGATAGTATTTATCCTTATGATTATTTCAACAGCGGCGTTATTATTAAGGCAAATGAAATAAAGATCAATGACCCTGAGGGGTTTAAGCCAAATCCTAATGCAACAATTATGTTCAAAGAAGATAATGATGGAAATCTTATCAGGCTCCCCGACAAGGAGAAAAAAGATTAACTTGTTTGAGCAATTTAATAGACGTATAAACTCCATAAACTTCATAAACGCTATAAACCTCCTTAATGGCTAACCTCAAATCCAATTTCGCCGGCATAATATCTCCTAATCCATTCTGGCTTGCTTCAGCACCACCTACTAACAGCGGGTACCAGGTGATGAAAGCATTCGAGGCAGGGTGGGGCGGTGCCGTATGGAAAACACTGGGTGTTCCTGTTGTAAATGTTTCGTCCCGGTACGGTTCAGTAAACTATCGCAACAACCGCATGATCGGTTTCAACAATATCGAATTGATCACTGACAGGCCTTTAAGAGATAATCTTCGCGAGATCTCCGAAGTAAAAAAACGATTCCCGGATCATGCCGTCATTGCTTCATTGATGGTTGAGACGAAAGAACAATGGCATGACATCATGCGCCAGGTGACTGATGCTGGTGCGGACGGAGTAGAACTAAATTTCGGTTGTCCTCACGGCATGTGCGAACGAGGCATGGGCAGTGCAGTAGGACAGGAACCAAAAGTGTTAAAGACAATAGTGAGTTGGGTGAAAGAAGTGGCTACTATTCCTGTTATTGTCAAGCTTACACCAAATATTACAGATGTTACACGTCCTGCTGTCGCAGCAGTGGAAGGCGGTGGTGATGCGATTTCATTGATCAATACTATTCAGAGCTTAGTGGGTGTAGACATCGACAATTTCGTTCCCTATCCTGTAGTCGATGGTAAGAGCACGAATGGAGGATACTGCGGTCCTGCAGTAAAACCGATCGCGATGAACATGGTGAAGAACTGTGCACAACATCCGAATGTCAATATTCCGATTTCAGGAATTGGTGGAATTGAAAACTGGCGTGATGCAGTCGAATTTATACTGTTGGGTGCAACCAATGTGCAGGTTTGTACTGCGGTGATGCATTATGGTTTTGGTATCATCCGCGAGATGACAGACGGACTTGAACGATATATGGATGAAAAAGGATTTCAGACTATCGATCAAATGCGTGGCCTCGCATTGCCAAACATAAAACATTGGGAAGACCTCAATCTGAAATATAAAGTGGTAGCCAGCATCAATCCTGAGAAATGCATTGGTTGCCAATTGTGCTATACTGCATGTGAAGATGGAGCACACCAGGCAATTGGTTTATCAGCGGACTTGTCTGATCGTATTCCTGAAATTATTGAAGAAAATTGTGTCGGTTGTAATTTATGTTCGCTGGTATGTCCTGTTGAAGAATGCATCACTATGGTCCGCCGTGATGATGGTACCGAAACACAAACATGGGCAGACAGAACGGATGCAGGAAATATTCCAACCACATTCAATGATCCCTTAGCAGGTGGTTTGCATCATTGGGTGCCGGAGCCGGAAGATGCGCTGAAAACAAGAAAGCCAAGACATTATAAAGTTAAGGATGATGAGAGAATTGAAAGTCCCCTGGATGCTGAGCTGTAGGAAGAGGTTGAGTAGAGAAGGTCAAAGCATAGGGGACTTAGAGGTAAAACAAGGAAGCCGAGACACTAAAAGATTTACTTTAAACCTTGAGGTTTTAATATACTTACCTGAATTATCTTATTAGAGAACATTTTTTATGATACCTTTGATGTAGTACTAATTTATTTATTAATAATATTCAGAAATAAGGAGTATTTTTAATTTAACAAATATTAATCTAATAAAAATTTAAGATATTTATTTAGTAATTCTTTTTAATAAATGAATAATTAATTATAACTAATTATGAGAAAAACGTTAGCTTGGTTGATAATTTACTTCCTTATACCAATATTTCCATTTTTATTTAGCGGTCTAGTTAATTTCTTATTTAATATTAAAGTTCTTGAGGTTACGTATAATTTAATGCCAGCAATTTATGATAATTTTGATTTTATTAAATTATTTTTCGCTATAGCGTTAATTTCAGTTTTAATGGAACAAAATATAAGGAACTATAAGCCAATAATTCCATCTGATCCTCTTGAAGACAAAGATCCAATTTCACAATTTAGAATCATTTATATTTTGTGTTTTGTTATATGGGGATTATTAATTGGATTTGACAGACTATCTATTTTAGATAATATGGAACATTTAGATTCATTTATTAATCTATTTAATTTACTTGGTTTAATTATTTTAGTAATCACATTATTCTTAGTAATTGATATACAAAGAAGATTTAAATTCAAAGTTCAATGAAAATAGATATTAGAGAGTTATCTTCTGCTTTTGTTTTATTATTGGGCGTAACAGCTTTAATTGGAGGTATTTTTGATTTAAAGGATAGCTTCAGTATTAATCCAGTAGTAACAGCAACTATTTTAGCTTCAGTAGTAGTTGGAGTAAATTCCTTCCTTTTTTGGAAATATTTATATAACCAAAAAATTACTAAAACGGTAGGAATAATTGGTTTTCCTCAATCGGGTAAGACAACTCTTCTTTTTACGTTATTCAATCAAATTCTTAATGCTAGAATTGCAAATTACACGGCTAGAATTGAAGGTTCTACCTCAATTGAAAGAGTATCAGAGGGTATAAATAAAATTAGAAAATTTCAAAAAATTGCTCCAACAACTGATCAAGATGTTTTTGCTTATCGTACCCAAATTTTAAAGAGTCAAACTTTTATTAAAAAGCATTTTAAAGTAGAATTTGGTGATTTTCCAGGTGAAAATACTGAGGAATTTGTAAATAATTATGGACAATGGCTTCATAGAACTCCATATTTTAGGTGGGTAAAGGATGCGGATTCATTTGTCTTTGTGATAGATTTAGGAAAGTATCTAATTGACAGAATTGATGGGAAAAATTATTACGTTTCTGATATTACAACCTCATTTCAAGCTGCTTGGCAACATATTGTTGAAAGCAATTTTGATATAAAAAATTGGGGAAAAAATAAACCAATTCTTTTAATATTAAATAAAGCGGATCTTATCACAATGTATAATTTTACACGTAAGATTAAATTGATGATTGTTCAAGATAAAATAGTGCAATTTGATGAATTATGCAAAAATTTTATTAGAATTTATGCGCAAGAAAAAATTCCTTCAAGTCAGAGTAACATTCAAGATGAATTTGTGTACCTAGTTTCGATTAATTTTGACATTTCTGTTAAATTAGTTAGAGAGAATTTGGAAATTATCTCTAAAAATAAAGGTATTATGGAGTCTATTATCATTCAAGAATCTGATATTATTGATGATTTTGATGATATTGTTAGTTATTTTAATAACAATCTGACAAAATTTAGTTATTTATTCTTAAATAGTTATAATGCTTCTGTGAGTATTTTAAAAGATAAATTTGGATTTTTTGTAAAAGCTATCCTATCGTGACTAATTATTTTGAACTATCAAAGCATGGAGCTTCCAATCATTATTTATAAAGTTAGTAAATTTAATATCATGCAAATTGTTTTTAGCGGTTGCTTTGTTTTTGTAAAAGCATATTTTATTTAGCTACTTGAGTAATATTCTATTAGTTAGAACCACATTCTTTTTGTAAACAAAAATGAACACTCAGGAAAACCATGATTTTGATATACATTCAGATAGTTGAAATCTATAGGATATTCACTATTTTGTTACTAACTTCTGATCCAAAAATAGTAACTTGAAATGGTACCTAAACACATCACTTCAATCCTCCTCCTGATCGCAGGAAGTACCTCATCGATACATGCTCAATCGCATGCGTGGTCATTCAGTCATGGCAATAGCGCAAATGATTTCGAATCTTACATCGCCATTGATGAGCATTCCAATATGTACACAACCGGATCTTTTTCCGGCACGATAGATTTTGATCCCGGACCGGGCAATACTTCGCTTACTTCCGGTGGCCCTGGATTTCTTGTCAATACCTTCATCACAAAATTTGATTCCACAGGAAAATTTCTTTGGGTCAAACAGCTGACCGGAGATATTTATCAATACGCCAGGGATATTGTGTATGATTCCACCGGATTTATTTATGTGTATGGCTATTATGATGGGACTTGTGATTTTGATCCGGGTCCTAATCAGCATAACCTGTCTACTTCCTCGAATTCGGATGATTCCTATGTTTTGAAATTGGATCTGAATGGGAATTTTATTTGGGCCGTCAGCGTAGGAGGAAATGGCCAGGAGTATGCACAACGCATGTCCTTAGATGCAAATGGAAATATTATTGCCGGAGGTGTTTTTTCAGGGACCAGCGATTTTGATCCGGGCCCAAACCAAAGTATTTTTTCTACTCTCGGTCTTGCAGATATGTTTATGGTAAAATATTCTTCAGACGGAGATTTTATCTGGGCAAGACATACCACCGGAACTTTCAATGGAAGCATAAGCGGTATTGTAACTGATAAGGATAAAAATATCTACATCGGTGGTGCATTTGATGATCGCCGTGATTTTAATCCTCAAGGGGATTCAATGATCCTACAGGCTACAGGCTTCTGGGATATTTATGTAATGAAAATGGACCCCGCTGGAAACATTTTATGGGTGCGTCATATGGGAAATGATAATGATAATTATCCATGGGACCTGGCTATTGATCATAAAGGATATCTATTCATGACAGGTCATTTTTCCGGTGATCTTGATTTTGATCCCGGTGATTCAGTAGAAATTCACTCAGCTATCCTGCGGGACATTTTTGTTTTGAAAATGGATCCTGAGGGTCAATTCGTATGGGCAGTTCCGTTAGGGGGTATTAGTTATGAACAGGGGAATGGTATTGTACTGGATCGAAACGGAGGAATTTATATTACTGGCTTTTATGCTGAGACGATTGATTTTGATCCAGGACCTGGTACGTATTATCTGACATCAACCGGAGTCAATGATGAGGATGATGCATTCGTTGTAAAGCTGCATCCGGATGGAAGTTTTGGATGGGCGCATACATTAGGTGGATTGGATGCAGATGTTGGATACGGAATAGAAATAGGTGCTGTGGATGAAATATTCATGACTGGCACTTTTAATAAAACTGCAGGGTTTAATCCTGGCAATAGCCCTACTGACAGCCTGGTGTCAAGAGGTCTTCTGGATGTTTACTATTCGCGTTGGAGGCAATGTCTTGAATCATATGGCGAATTTACACTGTTTTCGTGCGGGCCTTATTTTTCCCCAAGTGGAAATCATGTATTGAATGAATCCGGCACGTATCAGGATACGATTGAGAATAAAGCGGGTTGTGACAGCATTATCACCATTCACCTGACCATTTCAGATCTTGGACTCGTCGTCACTCAACAGGGAAATACACTCATTGGAAGCGGAGGCGCAGGTAATTTTTACTGGCTAGATTGCGATCATGATTTTAGCATCGTAGGCCAGGGAAATGAATTCACACCTGTTGCTAACGGCAACTATGCATTGACTGGAAGTGGTATCATCTGTTCAGATACCTCAGCGTGTTTTGCATTCGTTATGACGGCGATTAAAGAAATGGATACATTGCTAACCGTTTCCGTTTATCCTAATCCGGCAGAGAATTCATTTTATATAGACCTTCATCAATCGTATAGAGACATTGACATCACTTTGGTAGATCATTTAGGAATAAAAATCTATTCAAACCATTTTACAAATGAAGACTTAATTCAAATAGGGGTGGATTTGCCAGCGGGTGTTTATTTTATTACTGTTTCTTCCGATGACAAGACATTTCTAAAGAAATTGATTGTTCCATAGACGGTATTTAAGAAATAATTTGCGTTAATTAGCGAAATTTGCGGCGAAGAAACAATTAGTAACTAACAATAGGCAAAAAATGAGGACGCGGATCTTTTAAGAAAATTTAAGATTTGTGACCTTTCAGCACTTCGACCTCATCAGCAAGCATAGTAATTCGTCATTCGTAAATCGTAAATCCCCTGAAGTTTCTCATCATTCAAACTGCTTTCATCGGTGATGTTGTTCTTGCAACATCTCTTGTTGAAAAACTGCATCAGCATTACCCGGATAGTTCAATCGATTTTCTTTTGCGGAAAGGAAATGAAACATTATTGTTCAATCATCCTTTTGTTAACCGGGTTCTGATTTTTGATAAAAAACAAAAAAAGTATAAGAACCTGCGCTACATGATCAGGTTCATCCGGGAACAGGAATATGATTGTGTCATCAATGTCCAGCGGTTTTTTACAACGGGTTTGATCACAGCACTGTCAGGAGCTAAGCACACGATTGGATTCGACAAGAATCCATTATCCATTTTCTTTTCGAAAAAAATTAAACATACCATTGCCGCCACCAGGGATGGAAAGCACGAAGTGGAACGAAACCATGCTCTCATTGCAGACCTGACGGATGAAAAATTTGCAAGGCCTAAATTGTATCCAACCCTAGAAGACTATAAAAAAGTATCTGGTACAAAAGAGTATGTTTGCATAGCACCTGCATCCGTATGGTTTACAAAACAATTTCCTGCACACAAATGGATTGAACTCATTAATTTGATACCTGCACAATTCACTATTTTCTTGCTTGGGGCTAAATCAGATTTCGATCTATGTGATGACATAAAATCGTCAATCATTAATCGTCAGTCGTCAGTCCTCAATCTCGCGGGTAAATTGTCATTTCTCGAATCAGCTGCTTTAATGAAGAATGCAAAAATGAATTACGTAAATGATTCAGCCCCTCTCCATTTTGCGTCAGCTATGAATGCGCCGGTGACTGCATTCTTTTGTTCTACGATTCCTGCATTTGGATTTGGTCCTTTATCTGATAATTCGAACATTGCAGAAATTGATTATAAATTATATTGCAGACCTTGTGGCTTACATGGATACAATAAGTGTCCCGAAGGTCATTTCAAATGTTCGGAAATGGATATTAAAAATCCCCTTCAGGGGATGGGTTTTGAGCTATAGCATTAGGAAGTGCTTAGCAGGTCGAAGTATAGGGTCAAAGGAAGGACATTTACAATGCTGAGGAGAAAGAAGAGAGGGAGAAAAAGGCTTTTCATGCGCAAATAAGGCTACATGAAACCGTGGGAGAAGGCACGCGAAGTTAATAATCTAATCACATCTTCGTAAAATTGTCCCATGACTTTCAAGGAAATCATCGCGCACAGGTTGCTTAATCAACAAATAGCGGAAACAACTTTTACCTCGCCTCAAGAAATTGTTTCCCATCTCGGTGCCATGCAATCCCAGGATTGGGCAATGGCAAAATGGGCAATTGGATTGCGCCTGCCCGGATCAAAAGAAGCAGACATTGAAAAGGCATTTAATGAAGGAAGGATTCTTCGAACGCACATGCTTCGCCCTACTTGGCATTTTGTAGCTCCTGCTGATATCAAGTGGATGCAGGCACTTACTTCGCCACGTGTACAGGCTTTCAATGCAAGCTATTATCGGAATAATGAGCTTGATCAGAAGATATTTAAAAAGTGCAACGCGATCATGGTGAAATCTTTACGTGATCATCATTATCTGACCAGGAATGAGCTGAATGAAGAATTCAAAAAAGCGAAAATAAATACAGATGACCTGCGTCTTAGCCTGATCATGATGAATGCGGAGCTCGAAGGTTTGATCTGTAGTGGTCCCAGGAAAGGAAAACAATTTACGTATGCACTCATGGATGAAAAAACTCCACAAGTCTCAACACTTAAAAAGGATGAGGCCTTACATAAGCTGACAAGCATATATTTTAAAACAAGAGGACCTGCCATGATCCAGGATTATACCTGGTGGTCTGGTCTTACCGTAAAAGAAGCCAAAGAAGGATTGTCCTCACTGGGAAAAAAAATTACAAGCGAAAACATTGATGGAAAGGAATTTTTCTTTTTTGATCAACCCCTGAAAGACATCAACAAGCTGAATACTACATTTCTCTTTCCGGATTATGATGAATACGGGATAAGCTACAAAGACAGATCGATTTACAATCACCCGAAAGCATTAAGCGACCAAAAAACGAAACAACCTTATTTCATCCACGCCATTTGTGTAAATGGTTATTTCGGGGGTAGCTGGAATCGTCCTACAGGAAAGAATAACAATGAAATTCAAATACAGGCTCTCGAACATCTTACAAAAAAGCAATTAAGTGAAGTGAAAAAAGCTGTAAAAAATTATAATTTGTTTTTCACTACAGAATAAATCTTAACTGCTGAGCGTCGGTTGACAATATGCTGAGCGTCGGTTGACCGACGTTCTGGTGTTTTCAAAGCTGTGCTTTGAGTTACAAGCCATCATCAATCAAAGCGCAGCTTTAAACCCACCAAGACGTCGGTCAACCGACGCCTAGCATTGCTTAATTATTTCTTTGGACGGTGATTTGGTTTGTATTGCTGACCGACGCCTGGCATTTATTTTTTTATTTTCCATGCTCCATGCTCCATGCTTCCTGCTTTTTTACTGAACAACAACTCTCTTCACCACAGTAGAATTCCCTGTTATTATTTTTATTAAATAATTCGACCTGGGCAAATTAAATGTTGCTTCACTGCTCTTCATTTGATACGATCTGAACAAACGCCCGGAATTATCATATACCTGAATCATATTAAAATCACCTGCATTTGAGCTTATATGAATTGATCCGGAAGATGGATTTGGATAAACAGAAATATTATCAGCTTTCAGGCCAACCTCAACACTCGTCACGATTGTAAAATCAACTGTTATTTTGGAAATGAACAATTCCGTTTTCGATTCAAAGCCTGAATCCGTACCAAGGATAAACCATGCTGATCCGGAAGCATCTGTCGTAAATGTAAATGGATGATTTAGATTATCATTCGTTTTCATTGCCCAAACCGTCGTTGTATCATTTACGCCTACATGCCCGATGGTATCCATGTCTGGTCCGGGTGAGGATTGGTTTCCTTTATCAATATTCATGACTACAAAGGGTCCGCTCATATTCACAATCATCGTATCAGGTTCGATGAGCGTGAGGCCTGCTTTCATCGTAACGCCTTCTCCCGGCGGACCACCTACACCAAACGCATTCGTAGGATAAGGAGAAGCGAATTCAACTACGAAAGTGGTATGATAGGTTGTATTGGGAAGTAGTCCTGTGATATTCCTTTTCATATACATAAACAGGTCATCACTCGGATTGATACCGCTTATGAATTGGGCTAAACGCGTAGTATCAAGCGGCAGTTGATATGGCCTGTTTTCGAAAGTGAATTCGTGTTGATTACTCATATTTACGCCGAAATCAGCGACCCCTCCTTCAAACATCTGATCATCGATACCAAAATCAAAAGTGAACGTTTGAGTGTGAACGTAAAAGTAAGGGACGATAAATGACAATGTGAGCAGCAAATCTTTCGCTTTCATATCTTCAGGATTTAAGGTTTAAAGGGATTTATGATCTTATCCTGGTATTGCAAGGATATTGATATGAATAACACGAAAATAATTTTGAGGTTGATAAAATATTGGATTTCTTTTATAATCCTAATGGTTAATATCAGGTAATCAAACTGTTATACAATTTCGGGATATCCAGTCAGGGATTTCATATCTTTCCTGACAGAAAGAATGACATTGGATATTCCTTTCTGATGAACTCACCTCAATAGATTCAAAATGAAAATTAAGAGCCTCCGGATTTACAAGTGGGGAGCGGTCACTCTCTTGCTTTTATGTTTTACGCTTTCGGCATATGCACAGATCCAGATCACCGGGTATAACCATGTTGGACTTGCAGTGAAGGATATGGATGCCAGTGCTGCATTTTACCGGGATATCGTGGGATTAAAACAGCTCAGGGTTCCGGAGGAGTTGACAAATATTCGAGCCTGGTTTACGATCGGTCCGGGGCAGGAATTGCATTTGCTGGCCGGAAGGAAGGATGAAGTTTGTCAAAACGTGAATGATAAAAACGGCTCACACTTTGCGTTTACCATTCCTGATGCTGATCCGGTAGAGGCATTTCTGAAATCAAAGGAAGTCTCGTATTACCGACAACAACGCTTTGACGGAGCATGGCAGATCTATATCACGGATCCGGATGGGTATGTGATAGAGTTGAATGAACCGAAGAAGTGAGTAGTGAGTAGTCAGTAGTGAATGATTAGCTTACTCTCGTGAGACGTGAAGCGTGAAACGTGAGAGTTAATTTAGAGTGGATTAAAAAACAAAAAAAGTTGTCCGTAGTTTCAAACTACGGACAACTTTTTTTCTTTCTTTAATCGAAAATCGAAAATCATTTCTGAAATACCATATTCTTTGTTTCAATGACTTTTCCTTTGACGAGCAAAGTATATGTATAAACACCTTCCGCAAGATTTTTTGTGCTGACATTTATCGTGCCATAGCCGGATGCGGAGATGGCGGACTCATAGATGATCCTTCCAAGCCTGTCATAGAATGTTATCCGGCAACTTTCATTTCCACAGAAAAGAGATTCCGGGATATAATAGTCGATCCGGGTTTCATCTACGAAGGGGTTTGGTACATTTTGTCCGAGATAAGGATCATCTATTCCTGTGAGCACAATGGATTGTTTTTGAACAGCCCGTTTTTCATTTTCTGGATTGTCCTGCAGTGAATTTGAATTTCTATCCAGGTCATTTAGCCTGTTCATTAGTTCTTCGACAGTTTTTTCAAGGTCTTCGTTTTTTGCGTTCAGTTCCTGTAAAGGGCATCTCACGAACGGTGGGATTGATTGAGTTTGTGGCAGGAAGAGTAGGGGGGACGTGAAAAAGCGTGCGTGTAGTTTTCTGTGACCTCCGTGTTTTCTCAATTTCTCCGTGCGAAAAAAGGAGTGATCAGTATTCAGTGATCAGTATCTTTTACGATAAGATTCTGTGACAGGAAATTAATTTGCGTTAATCAGCGAAAATTTGCGGCAATAAAAAAGTGAGTGATCTTTAGTCAGTAGTGAGTTTTGTTTTTCCGTGACCTTCGTGTTTACTCAATGTACTCCGAGCGAAAAAGGAAGTATTCAGTTCCCTGTAAGATTTCTGAATATTAATACGAATAAAACAAGCTCGCACTAAACGAAAGTTGTGTGATATCGGCTGCTGAAGGATCAGATGACTGGGCCGTCCTTATACGGACACCAATCCGATCACCTGCTGTGACGACTATTGAACCAGTGTTGATATTTGTTGCACTGTAGAATGTACCCGCAAAAAGTGTATTTCCAGGTCCTCCAAAAGTCAACGTACTGGTAAATGGTATTGTCACATAAGGTGTAGAGAGATGAGCTATGCCATTGTTTGGACTTGATGCTGACCGGAATAAGGTAAAATTATAAACAAGGGGAGTCACATTTATTGAAGCAACTGAAGCAACAAGCAAATCTGCACTGATGGATAAATTTGAAATAGTACCGTTAAACGGGACGATAAAAGAAAAGCCACCGGCATTAGGTGGCATAGTTGATTCCCCGGAAAAATCAATGATTTCTACGGTATGATTTCCAAACCCCATCAAAACAGGTGCAAATGAAACAACAGCAGCTCCTGAAAGAATGATACCCGTTGAAAACGGAATTAACCCTCCTCCATGCAGACTACCAAATGGAGGAGCAACCCATGTGGCATTTCCATTTGCATCCGTTTGAAGGATGTACCCATTTGCCGCACCATTTGTCATTTGGAAGTTTGTTGTTTTTGTTTTTCCATTGACATCGAGCTTTTCAGCCGGCATAGGGTTTCCGATGCCCACGTTTTGTGCAGCAAGGGTTTGCATGAAGGAAAAACAGGCTATCAGTAAATGAAGGTTTTTCAATGTAATTATCTTTAGCAAAGTGAGGAATGTTAATAAATTCGTTTAATCGTGATGTTCTGACTATTTGCATGTGTATTCGCCCCATCAGCAGGAGTGATCAGCAGTTCGTTGTGCTGTGGTCATACGAGGTACAAGCGTTCCTTTGGTGGTTGATATGACATCAAGTAAAGCACTTGCATCAGGCAAAGAATTGTCATTACTGATGCTTACATTTTGTGCGAAAATTCTGTTGGACAGAAGGATAGAGGTAATAAAAAGCAGGGAAATCGATAACTTCATGAAAAGACGTTTAAATTAAATCATTAAGTACGGATTGAATGAAAATGGAATGAATAGTAAAGATACATGAATCGGGCTAAGGGATCTTTTATGGAATGCTCAACCGTTTGCCTATTCCAAATAAAATTCATATTATTCGCTTCTGCTTTTTATTAAATCCTTCAAAACAGCGTAGATGAACCAATCTCTCCATACCTCTGACTACATTGTCTTCATTATTTACTTCATCATTGTAGCCGGTTATGGCCTTTGGGTCTACAATCGCAAGAAATCAGCCCAGGCTTCATCTACCCAGTTTTTCCTGGCGGAAGGACAGCTCACCTGGTGGGCCATCGGTGCATCACTGATCGCTTCCAATATTTCTGCAGAGCAATTTATTGGCATGAGCGGGAATGGTTTCAGGCTTGGTCTGGCGATTTCAAGTTATGAGTGGCTGGCAGCAGTATCATTGATCATAGTGGCTGTGTTTTTTATGCCGGTATATCTCAAGAACCGGATCTTCACGATGCCGCAATTCCTTAAGACAAGATACAATGAGACTGTAGCGATGATCATGGCCATCTTTTGGCTATTCCTGTACATTTTTGTCAATCTCACTTCCATTCTTTACCTCGGCACGCTGGCTATCAATAATCTTACGGGAGGTGATAACTTTCACCTGATCATGATCGGCCTGGCATTGTTCGCACTCGTGATCACGCTTGGTGGAATGAAAGTGATCGGATATACGGATGTCATCCAGGTATTGGTATTGCTGGCAGGTGGATTGATTACATCTTATATCGCTTTGACAGTAGTGAGTGAAAAATTTGGTTTGGGATCAGATGCACTTGCCGGATTGAAACAATTATTCACAGTGGCGCCGGATCATTTTGATATGATATTTAAGAAGCCGGATGCAAATTCTACTCCTGCAGAGATCAATCATTATTCAAGCTTACCGGGAATGGCGATGCTTGCAGCAGGAATGTGGGTAGCTAATCTCAATTATTGGGGTTGTAACCAATACATTACACAACGGGCCCTGGGAGCTGATCTGAAAACTGCAAGGACAGGTATTTTATTTGCAGCATTTTTGAAATTATTAATGCCATTATTAGTGGTGCTGCCTGGCATAGCTGCATATGTGCTTTATCAGCAAGGCGAATTGCAGGAGCAAATGATGACGAATGGTGCTTTCAGAGAAGACAATGCATACTCGGCTGTGTTGGGTTTTCTGCCAACTGGTTTACGTGGTTTATCCATGGCTGCATTGACGGCTGCCATTGTTGCATCGCTTGCAGGTAAAGCAAATAGTATATCGACGATCTATACACTGGATATTTATAAAAAATATATCAATCGCGAATCCACAGAAAAGCGAATGGTCTGGACCGGACGCATCATGGTAGTTGTTTCACTTATCATTGCTATCTGTGTCAACTGGAATGATGTGCTGGGTATTGGAGGGAAAGGAGGATTTGAATTTATTCAGAAATACACAGGATATATTTCGCCTGCGATTTTCCCGGTTTTCCTTTTTGGTTTCTTCTGGAAAAAAACTACATCCAAAGCAGCCATGACAGGTATTATAGGTGGTGTCATGCTGGCTGTACTGTGGGATAGATTCTTGCCAGGCATAGCTGGTCATGATACACTATTGTATACAGCTTACATGAATGCTGATGGTGTCTACGAAATTCCTTTCCTTGTACAGATGGGATGGGTATTTTTCTTCACTACTTTGCTGATCATCACTGTCAGTCTGCTTGATCGCAAGGGCAGGGCACAGGCACATGGTCTCGAAGTCGACAGATCCATGTATAAAGTTGCTCCTAATCATCTCATCATGATCACGATTATCATGTTGTTGATCGTTGCGATTTACATCAGGTTCTGGTAGTGTAAGACAGTAAGACAGTAAGAGAGTAAGACAGTAAGAAAGTAAGAATACGAGAGGGGGGTATTAAAAAAGTCGATCAAAATTTGAATTGTTGGGCGTAGGCTGAGCCGCAGTTTATACTGAGCGTTCGTCGAAGTATCGGAGTGTTTGCAAAGCTCTGTTTTGCGAAAAAGCTCTTTCTGATCGTATGATAGTAAAACTATTTAAAAAGGTAAATTCCATAGTAAAACTATTTAAAAAGTTAAATCGTTAAGCGTAGGTTGTACCTACGCTTTCGTGTCGGCAAAACTCCGTTTTGCGAAATGTTTTCGTCACACAAATCTGAAATTTGCTGACGCACAAGCGTAGGTGCAACTTACGCTTAACAATTCATTTTAGTCAAACCATATGCTGTTGATGCGCAAATCAAATGTCTTTTGTACATCTTCGATGGGAATTCCGGGACCAATTGAAATTTGCATTGCTTCGACTTTCGACAGGTCCAGTGTTGTGGCTTTGCCGGCATATGAGTAATAAGGAAGAAAAGTAGGATAAGGCCTTGGCATCAATACTGGTTTGATCCGTTGAAATTGATCCAGCGATACTATATACTGATCCTGTTCAGCATTGGGTTCGAGTGTTAAGAGGCTTCCAAACGCTGAACCGTCATTCATGATCAACGAGATCTGGATTGGAAATTTCATATCTCCTGTTGCATACCCATTAAAGATGATCTGATTTGCATGTTTTAGAGCAGTTACTTTTCCCTTGATCTTGTCTGCCACATACCAGTGGATGGTGTAATCATTTACCGGAATGGCATTGGGATTTTCATCATCCTTTTGTGGGATTCCTTTCAGCTGAAGATGGAAATTTGGAAAATCAGGATCTTCCAGGTCAGGGCCTGAACCAGGTCGCCATTGCCAGTTTATTCTGTCTGAATCATGAAGAGCATCAAACAGTATAATTTCATCATTTTCGGTATTTACATTTTCACTTTTTGAAGCCGGTGGAAGGTTAATAATTTTAGAGACTTCAGGAAACGGAATAGAATCCTTCAGCACAATTTTGCGTTTTGATTGGAATGTAATGCTGTCATTTTTTTCGTATGCGGGACTGAGTATAAGATAAGTTCCGGGCTTCAATCCCACCTCTCCATTCCACGTTTCACGATATAAAATTGAATCCCTCCAATCCAGGCTTTCTACAGAATATCCTCCTTCAAGCCCCGGAAGATTAATTTTCATTTTTCTTCGATTGTACGTGACTATGGCTCTTGTTTTATCAAGACTATTGCGACCAAATAAATTATCAATCACAATTGCATCCGGCATTAGTTCAAGTTTCCACATTCCTTCACCGAGCTTGTCAAAAAAATATGCACCGGTCCCTTCATATTCCACGAGTGATGAATTTCCATACCCCGCGATCAGCTCAAGCTTTTCAGGTGCTGGTGGTTTTGTATTCGTATGATTCGTGTAGATAAATTTTTCATCTGTCACCATTTCAGCAAGATTGTCCTGATAGCTTACCCTGAATGGACCGAAAGAAGAATTGTCAGGATAAACACCGAAATCCTTGTACAGTGGAATCGTGCGGAATATTTCAGCGCAAATCATCAGGCTCAATGCTTTTTGCGGAGCATAGAAAAGATTCATGAAATGTGTATTGTACTCTGTATTGTAGGGTGCAGTATAAGTAGGGTCCCATGCAAAATGCGTTGCTAACTGCATGCCTGCAGTCCGAAAACTTCTGGCCATTGCCGGATACATGTATGATGTTGCCATATCTGCTGCATCAAATTCATATACAAATCGAATGGCGTGATTTTTCTTCAATACATCATCAAATGGAATTTCATATCTATCCACGTTTGGAAGCATATTTCCTCGCAGCTCCTTTTGAAATCCGAGTCCTGTGGGATACCACTGAAATGTGCCGCCATCAATACCAGCATCAAAATACGCTTGTGCATAATTGATGCCATGACTTACATTGTACAATATTGGTTTTGTGCATCCTGCAGATTGTATGGCATCTTTCATCTTTCGTACAAAAGCTGTCACAGCTTCAGCTCCTTCTCTGTGGTGTGGTTCATTGCAAATTTCAAACGCCAGGACCTGCGGATCATTCTTATAAGCTATACCTGTATACCGGTTAATGTGGTTGACAAACTGGTACAAATATTTTTCCTGTGCTTTGATGGCATCCGGATTAGTCAGGCAATTCCCTTTGCCATACTTCGTTGCAAATCCTGGTGTTGGTTCATCTCTTTCCGGCCATCCATTTCCCCAATAGGCGATCGGAGTGATAACAGCGTTGATTCCTTTTTCTTTTAATTTCCAAAGCAGGTAGTCAAATAATTCCAGGTGCTCATTGTCAATAAGATTTCCAAGTGTATCACTGATTTCACAATCCCATACATGAACGCGAAATAAATCAAAATCCAGTCTTGCAAATTGATACACATCCTGGTCGATTGCAGCTTTCAGATCCACTCCCATCCTTTTAGCAGCCCTGTACCCATAGGCAAACGGAACTGTATAATTTTCTCCAAATCCTGTCACCTCGCTGCTGTCCTTTGACCAATGCATGATGCCATCTGCTGTGATGAATATCTGATCTTCGTGTTGTGCATTTACAAATCCTGTGAGGAGTAAAGCAATTATGAAGGGTGCTGTTTTATGATTCATCATAAGTAAAGATAACAAGCTGCTTAGAATAAAATGGATGCCGGATAAAAAGGATGCTGGACGCCGGACGCATGATGCGGAATAGAATTTGATTCCAAAAAGGAATTAATTCAAGATTGGAAATCAAATCTTATTTAATCTTAATTTTTCTTAACAAATCTGCGTTCTCTTTTTGAGGCAGTAAAAAAAATGAACCACATAGACACATAGTACACATAGGAAGCCACATAGAAAAAAGTTAAAACAACTCCCCCTTTTTCAGGGGGTGGAGGGTAAAATGAAATCTACTCCTTCACAATCTTCCCAACATAATATCCATGTTCCGTCAGGATATTGATTACATATACTCCTGCAGAAATTCTTCTCTGCAGAAAAATATCAAATCCTTCTTCTCCATTTGAAGAAAATTCAAGTTGCATCGTCTTGCCTGCAAGGTCTGATATGGTGACAGAAATAATATTGCCAACATCAGGAATGACAGCATGAAGTACAGTTTCTTCAGATATCACATTCGGATACAAATTAATTTCTGTGGCAGACAGATCATGAGTCGCGGTAATGAAACCGTGTGGAGGTACAATTCTTTTAGACGTATAGATCCTGTATTCTCCCGGGCCAAACGTTATTTTCTTTTGCGTATCCGTCACCTCAATACTATCACCGGTAAAATATTCATACCAGGTGCCGATATGCTGAAACTTAGGATTGATATCAGAATTAATAACACGGAAATTCACCAACGTAACGGCATCCATATCTACATGATTGAGATGTACCGTTTTTACAAACAAATTGGCATCAGTAAAAAGAAAATTATCGGTTGAGAATGTTGGATAATTGTTTTTGAGGTAAATTAAATCAGCAGTCACGTCATGGAGGTGTAGTCTTCTTTCATCGAGCAGGTAATCCCATCGTATCGGTTTCGGATCAAGGCGGCAATCACCCGATATCGTTCCATTGGCACACCTGTTGATTGAGAAATCATATCCAAGCTCCCCAAATTCCCAGATCATTCTTGGGCCCGGAAGAGAATAAAAAACAGCATTCGCCGCTTCCATTCTTTTCAGCGCTGTAGCCAGGTTGCGTGTATTATAGCTTCCTTCACTGTCACCTTCTGTTAACGTCCGGTACATGGCACGCTCTTCATCATGACTTTCCATGTAACCGATCACATGTGGATCATCCCAGCCTTTGAACGTATAATCAATGCCTTCGAGGTCGGATTGAAATCCCTTTGCAGCCTGGCTGAATTGAAAATTGATATTTCCCCAAAGCATCATGCCATAATCCGATAATACAATCTCTTCACTATTATCAGCAAAGTGCTCAAGAATCACATACGCATCAGGTGCTACGCTCCATATTGTATTCGCATAATCTTTGAGAATTTCTATTCTGCCTGCATCATAACGTGCCATCAGGCCTGCATCATTTCCTGAATTAAACTGGGTCATACCTTTCGACAGATCAAAGCGAAAACCATCAATCTTAAATTCCGCCATCCAATATCGCAAAATCCTTTTCACCCAGGTTTTGGTTGCAGGTGATTCATGGTTGAAATCATACCCCACATTGAAGGGATGTTTTGGAATTGGATTCAGGTAAGGGCTTTCTGCTGATGGCCTCGAATTAGCAGCATCCCAATACATTTGTGCAAGTGGCCCCTGTCCAAATGTATGGTTGAATACGACATCCAGGATCACCGCAATGCCTCGCTGGTGGGCTGCATTGACAAATGATTTCAATTGCTCTCTTGTCCCATAATATTTATCCAGCGCCATATGGAAATCCGGATTATAACCCCAACTTATGTTTCCTTCAAATTCATTGACCGGCATGAGCTCAATGGCAGTGACACCCAGCTTTACAAAATAATCAAGTGTATCCTCCAATGAAGTATAACTGTGATCCGCCAGGAAATCCCGTAGGAGCAATTCATAGATCACCAGCTTACTTTTTTCCGGTTTGTCAAAATCAGTGAAATCGAATGATTGATATTCTTCATCAAATGCTGTGACAATACCTTGTGTCAGTCCGGTGGGATAAGAAGGCAGCGTAGCCATGACAGATGGATTGATAAAAGCATCATTAGAAGGATCTAGGACAACTTCAGAAAGCGGATCTGCAACACGTATTCCTCCATCGAATAAATACTGGTAGACATTATTCCCATTCAAAAACAATGACCTGGGAAGTTCAATCCAAAACGTTGACCCATCTTCACCGACATGCATCAGGTAGGATGTGTCAGGTTGAAAAAGATTGCTGATCGTAAGAAGGAATGCATATTTTTTCAACGGAGCATACACCTGGAATATATACGTTGAGTCTGTATAATAATTCAAGCCACTCAATACACCCGGCGGAGGATCCAGTTTTGTCTGATTATTTTTGAGCACTATGTACTGCCCGAAAAGCAACGCATCAAATTCATTCGTAGCTTCAAATCTTAATACATGATTTCCAGTCACTGAAGGATGGTGATAAAAGGTAACATGGTCCGAGTGTTCAGAGAAAATCAATTCTCCATTGTCGAACACTAAAATATCAGCCGTGTCACTTGCCAGCAGATCGATCAGGATGCTGTCATTTTCCAGAACAACATTCTCACCATTATCCGGTGATAACAAGGTGAGATACAATCCACCACCTGAAGGTGCCACTGCCGAATAGATATCCGCTCCGTCAGAATCCCGTCCTACAATAGTTCCTGTGACATTGCGAAATACAAATGCCAGTTTCAACACAAGTTCATTGGCAGGGATACCGTAAAAATCTGTGATGTTATATGAGATCGAATAGAGGTCCTGGCTTTCTTTATGCATCAGTACTCGTGCATCTGCTGTTCCCCAGTTGCCGATGACATGTTTCCAGTCTGAACCGCTTGTGCTCAGATCGGTAATGACACCCGTATGCGCATACACGGGTCCCGTGAATCCAGCCAGCGCGGCATTGCCCTCTGAAGCATCATAGTAAACTGTGATATCATCATTCTTCGTGGGAAATGCAGGAACTGTCCAAACAACCTGTGCCTTTGATTGTACAGAAATCAAATGGAAAAGAATAGTAATCAGGGAGCAGGTCTGGAGCAACTTCATGTGAATCAGGGTTATTGTGATGAGTAATAAAGATAGGGCTTCAAGCTGAAAACAACTCACCTTGTACTTTTCTGGTAACTCACCCCCTTCCCCTGTCTTGGAGGAGATCATTTTCGCCAAATGCTTTTCTGGTAACTCACCCCCTTCCCCTCTCTTGTTAAAGTAATATCAATCGAAATAACATTTGTTTGAGAGAGGGGCGGTGAGGTAACACAGACGAATCAAATCTCACCTGTATTGGAGGAGATCATTTTCGCCATATTCTGGTAACTCACCCCCTTCCCCTCTCTTGTTAAACTAATGTCAATCGAAATAACATTTGTTTGAGAGAGGGGCGGTGAGGTAACACAGACGAATCAAATCACCCCTCTCTTAAAGGAGATCATTTTAGTAAGTATTTACATTTCGGAAGAGAGGGGAGGGGGTGAGTTATCCGGAAAGCAAAAAAAAAGGTGGTCTCTGTCCGAAACCACCTTCTTAATTTTAATGTCAGGTTAAGAAATTATCTCACGATAGAAAATTTCTTACCGATGATATATTTGCCATTACTGATATTCACTGTATAGAATCCGTTTGAAAGACCAGCTACTCCTAATTTCATCAACGGAGCACCTTGCTGTACATCAGAAAGCATAAGCTTGCCATTGATATCATATACGTTCAGTGTTACATTACCTCTCATATCGATTGCACTGAGATCAACATTCACTACATCATTAGCAGGATTTGGAAATGCTTTGATGCTAGAAGGATCCAATACATGAGTTGTAGATGTGATCGGGTCGCCGAATACATATTCACCTGAATTGGAATTGAAAGTGATGCCATAAGTACCCTGAGGCACCGGGATATTCGGACCTTCCTGAACGCCTACACCTGAAGGGAAATCTACTGCACCCCAGTTAACAGTCCATGCACCATCTGCCCTGAATTTAACTTCACCATTCAGGTCAATTGAGTTATATGTCCATACATTTTCATCTGTAGCACTCTGGGTTAAAAAGAAATCAACATCCCAGCTAGCTGTCGGTGTACCTGATCCTACAAGTCCTACTCTGTCCGGTACTACAATCAGAACAAAATTATAAGCTCCTGTGAAGGAATTGAAAGTGACGCTGTATTCACCAGCAGTGATTGGAATATTCGGTCCGTCCCTTAGCGCAATTCCTGTTGGGAAATCACCTGCACCCCAGTTAACTAGCCAATCATTGTCAGCACGGAATTTCGCTTCACCATCAAAAAGCTCCAACCTCAATTGCCATAACGAAGAGTCACTATTGGGTTGCAATTCTAAATCTGTGTCATTGTCCCATCCACCAAGAGTAGCATCACCGATAATCCCTATACTACCGTAGATTTCAATCGGTTCAAAGGAATATGCTTGAGTTTGTGTATTGAAGTTAACTCTCCAGGTTCCTGCTGTGACAGGTATCGTATCACCTCCTGCAGAAGCAACACCTGAAGGAAAGTCTGAACCTCCCCAAACGGCAACACCATTATCTCCGGAAAACTGGAGTCCTCCATCGCCAAGGTCAAGGATGCCTGTAAATTGTTTTGGATTCTGTGCTGTCTGGGTTAATGGTGTAACTGTACCCCATCCGCCTGCAGTAGCATCACCAATGACGCCTACAGTAGAAAAGCTGATCAGCTGAAAATTATATTCGCCGGTGCTTTTATTAAAAGTCACATAATATTCACCACCCGTTGGAATAGGAATATTCGGACCATTCTGAGTTCCGACACCTGTTGGAAAATCGGTTGATCCCCAATTAATATCCCATGCATCAAATTGACGGAATTTTGCTTCTCCGATCAATAGAGTTAATGACAAGGTGTACACATTCGTATCAGATTCACTCTGGAACATATTGACATCATTGTCCCATCCAAAAGGAGTTGCAGAACCAATAATTCCAATATCCGAGATCACAGAAAAATAATAAGCGCCGGTATTGGAGTTAAAAGTGATATAATAATCTCCAGCCGGAACAGAGATATTCGGACCATTCTGAGTTCCGACACCCAGAGGAAAAGCAATATCCCCCCAGTTAACATCCCATAAATCATTTGCCCTGAATTTTGCCTCACCGGCAATCAGTGTAACAGACATAGTCCAAAGGTTAGAGCTATCCGGATCCTGCACCATATCCGTATCTGCATCCCAACCTCCGGGAGTGGCTGATCCAATCAAGCCCACAGTAGTGATCTGTGCCTTGATGCTGACCACCATAATCATCAGAAAAAGAGAAAAAAGTAGACGTAATTTCATCATTTGTAATTTTTAAGTGAATGTATCTTTGAATTGATGTAAACTTACGCATTATAGACCTTTTCTACGTTAGAATTAAAGCAAAAAATTCTATTGTGGTAAATTCACGCTAAAATCAAAAATAATCTCGCTCATGGATGGAAATTTACTTTTTGTTAAAAAACTCGCCTTTTCATTTTTCCTGATTTGTACCTGTTCGTTAACACTTACTAGTCAGCGAACTATACATGGTAAGGTTACAGATCCGAAAACCAGTGAAGGCCTGATCGGTGCAAATGTCGTCGTAAAAGGTTCCACAGTAGGTACGGTCACAGATTTTGACGGATCATATTCGATCAACATTCCTGCAGGACGAGACGTGCTTACTTTCAGCTATACCGGGTACGAAACGGTTGAAGTTTCGCTGACCGGTTCTGATGAGCTGAATGTATCTCTTGGCGAAGGGAAATTGTTGGATGAAGTAGTCCTTATCGGATATGGAACTGTTAGACGCGATGATGTTACAGGCTCTTTACAAACCGTCTCTTCCAAGGATTTTAACAAAGGATCAATCACCGGGGCGCAGGAACTGCTTGCCGGCAAAATTGCCGGGGTGGTCATTAATACCGGAGGTGCACCTGGTGAGGCTGGGGTCATCAGGATCCGTGGTGAATCTTCCCTCGGATCTTCCAGTGAACCCCTGATCGTGATCGATGGTGTTCCGATAGAAAGTAATAATATCAGTGGAGGACGCAACCCATTGAATATCATTAATCCAAATGATATAGAGTCCTTCACGGTACTCAAAGATGCGTCTGCAACTGCAATTTATGGCAACAGGGCATCAGGTGGTGTCATCCTAATCACCACAAAAAAAGGTGCACTTGGGGGAAAGATGCGTGTGGGATATAATGGGAGTGTTTCAGTTGGAAATATCACAGACTATATAGATGTTTTGACGGGAGATGAGTATCGGGCGCTGGCACATGTTCATCCTGATTCTACTAAAATCATTCCTCTCCTGGATACACTTAATACAGATTGGCAGAAGGAAATTTACCAGACAGCTATCGGGCATGATCACAACCTGTATTTATCCGGTGGTGTTGCTCAGGTCCCATACAGAGTTTCTTTAGGTTTTTCTGATAAGGATGGCGTATTGAAAACCGATGAGTTCAAGCGCATTTCTGCCGGTTTTAATTTAAATCCCGGATTTATTAATAATACGCTTCAGGTCAATTTACATTTCAAAAGCATGTTTACCCAAAATCAGTTTGCTGACCGCGGGGCGATTGGAAATGCTTTAAATTTTGATCCTACTCATGCAGTTCGGGATACATCTGAAAACAATCCATATGGAGGATTTACTACATGGGAAGTAAATAGTGGTTTAATACCAAATACGATTTCCCCTACTAATCCGGTTGCTTTACTTGAGTTAAAGGATGATCATTCGAACGAAACCCAATATCTCACCAATGTTGTGATCGATTATCGATTACCATTTTTAAGAGGTCTTCGGGCTAACCTTAATCTTGCATATGATTATCACAAAGGCGAAGGAGAAGTGAATGTGCCAACGCATGCAGCTTTTGCATATGATTTAACCTATGGTGGTGGTACGCACAATACATACAGTCAAACAAAAGAAAATACACTGCTTGAATTTTATCTTAATTATAAAACGATTGTCAACAAACATAGTTTTGACCTCATGGGAGGATATTCATGGCAGCATTTTGAGAGAGACAATAAATTCAGGAATTCTGATGTCGCCGGATCACCTATCAGGACTTCTGTGGATTCACTCAATCCATCGGAATTGTACCTGCTTGCTTTTTTTGGAAGATTTAATTATAGTTTCGATGATCGTTACCTGTTGACCCTTTCATTGCGAAAAGATGGAACATCCCGGTTTTCACCGGAAAACCGATGGGGGCTTTTTCCGGCAGCAGCTTTAGCCATTAAATTAATTGACAATGAGAATAGCAAATTTAATTCTCTCAAATTGAGACTGAGCTGGGGTATCACAGGCCAGCAGGCTATCAACAACGATGACTATTATACTTACCTGGCACAATATCAGTACGGAAATGAAAGTGCACAATATCAATTTGGTGAAAACTTTTATCGCACATACAGGGCAAACGGATATGATGCCAACATCAAATGGGAAGAAACCAAAACATACAATCTAGGTTTGGATTTCTCCATCATACGTGACCGATTGTCAGGTTCAGTGGATATTTACAAACGATATACAAAAGACCTCCTCAACCGCATTCCTGTACCCGCCGGAACGAACCTGACCAATTTCGTGACCACAAATATCGGTAACATGGAAAATCAGGGTTTAGAATTTTCATTATTTGCAACACCTGTGAGCACAGGTAGTTTCAGATGGGAAGTCAGTGCGAATGTGGCATACAATAAAAATGAAATTACCAAACTTACTGCAACGGATGATCCGAATTATGAAGGTGTGTTGACCGGAGGGATCTCGGGTGGTGTAGGAAGTAATATTCAAATTCATTCGGTAGGATATGCGCCGCGATCATTTTTTGTGTATGAGCAGGTTTATGATGCTGCAGGAAATATCATGGAAGGTGTATTTGTGGACAGGAATGGTGATGGCATTGTCAATAGTGATGATAAATATCGTTATCAAAACCCTTCTCCGGATTTCACTTTCGGTTTTAGCAATAGATTTGAGCTCGGCAGATTTGATCTGAGTTTTGCCGGCCGGGCCAGTGTAGGTAATTATGTTTACAATAATGTTCAGACAGACAGGGGTTATCTCAGCCGGTTATATTTATCAACCGGTGGTGAGTCACTGTGGAATGTCACACAATCAGCGGTGGATCTGAATGTATTTAGTCAGGCAAACCTCACATTCAGTGATCATTTTGTGACAAAAGCTGATTTTATCAAATTGGATCATGTCACAGCCGGATACAATTTCAATTTTAAAAGCGGCCGGTTCATCAGATTGTATGTCACCATACAAAATGCACTAACGATTACATCGTATGAAGGATTGGATCCTGAGCTCTTTAGCAGGGGAACTGGTCCGGAGATTGTTGCCGGAATTGATCAAAACATCTATCCCCGTCCAAGAACGATGGTCTTTGGCGTAAGTGTTGAATTCTAAAAACTAAACATGTACATGAAAACACAATCATATATCAAATCCGTATTCTGCCTGATCCTATTATGTCTGTTCAGTAATAGTTGTATCAAAGATCTCGATACTATTCCACTCGATCCGGAAATATCAACCCCGAGCAATGTGTTCAATAAACCCGGAGCTTATCTGGGTGTTCTGGCGAAACTTTATTCCGGTCTTGCGGTGACAGGTCAGGAGGGACCTGCCGGCCGGCCAGATATAGAAGGCATTGATGAAGGTTTCGGCCAGTATCTGCGTGGATATTTCTATCATCAGGAATTGTCCACTGATGAAGCAATTATAGGCTGGAACGACCAGACCATAAGAGATTTTCATGCGCAGGCATGGACATCAGATGATGGTTTCATTTTTGCATTGTATAGCAGGCTGTTTTATCAGATTGTCATTTGTAATGAGTTTCTGCGGGAAACCACAGAGGCCAAACTTACAGAACGTGGAGTCGATGCGACACTTGCAGGACTTATAAAAGGTTATCGTGCAGAAGCTCGTTTTCTTCGCGCTTTAAGTTATTGGCATGCTTTGGATCTCTTCAGGAATGTTCCATTTGTGACGGAAGCTGATGCTGTGGGTTCCTTCTTCCCGCATCAGATATTGGCGGCGGATCTTTTCAATTACCTTGAAACGGATCTCCGGGAGATTGAAAATGAAATAGCTCCTGTAAGGACAAATGAGTATGGCCGTGCTGATCAAGGTGCTGTATGGGCTTTGCTTGCAAAACTTTATCTCAATGCAGAAACCTATATAGGCACACCTCGTTATTCGGATTGTGTCACCTATTGTCAAAAGATCATCGATGCAGGATATACCCTTGAACCAAAGTACCAGGATTTGTTCCTTGCTGACAATGACAAGTCAAATGAGATCATATTTCCGATCACCTTTGATGGTCTGAATACGAGGACATACGGAGGTACAACTTTCCTTGTCTTTGGCGGTATCGGCGGAAGTATGAATCCTGCTGAATCTGGTGTTGCAACAGGATGGGGTGGTATGCGTACAACACGTACGTTTGTTGAAAAATTTCCAAAGAACATAGGCGGTATTTTTGCCTTGCCTAATGAAGGAAACACACAATCCTATAATAAACTCTATGTTCCCGGGGAATACCAGGGATGGAATGGTGTAAACACAGCAACCTCGCTTTCATCAATTACGAACAATAAAATTTTTGAAGGACATGTCTATTTCCCTACTGACAACAGTCCGTTTTTCTTTACGCGCGTTCCTTCCTCTACATTCGCGTTGCGTTTAGGGGACAATGGAGGTGACGGCACTGTTGAGATGAACGGTGATACGATTAGAGCAGGTCAGGCAGGTCTTTATTTTATCCGTGTGGATCTGAATACCAATACGTATACAATGGAACGTCGGGAGTGGAGCCTCATAGGTGATGCAGCAAGTGATTGGAATACTGATCATCCGTTGACCTGGAATCCAGCGGTTCAGGCATTGGAAACCACCATCAATCTTAATCCCGGTCAAATCAAATTCCGAGCTAATGGTGATTGGGCGGTTAACCTTGGAGATAATCTGAAAGATGTTATTCTGACTCAGGATGGTGACAGTATTCAAATAGATGGTGGGGGATCATTCCTTGTGAGAGTCTTTCTTGATAAACCTGATTATACATATGAGATCAGGTTGACAAGCTTTGACACGCGCGGGCTCTTTTATGCAGACGGCCAAAATATTGATATCAATGACATCACTGTTTTTACGGATGGCTATGCTATTCAGAAGTTTAAGAACCTTACTTCACAAGGTGTGCCAGGATCGAACAATAACTTCCCTGATACTGATTTTCCTGTATTCAGGTTTGCTGATGTATTGCTCATGGCTAGTGAAGCTCTCGTGCGTAGTGGAGGGGACCGTGGTCTTGCACTTAATTATTTCAATCAGGTTCGTAACCGGGCATATGGTGGATCAGGTGGTGGCATCTCAGATGCACAGCTGACTCTACAGATGTTGATTGATGAACGGGGAAGAGAACTATACTGGGAGTGTCACAGACGTACAGATCTTGTTCGCTTCGGGCAATTCAGTCAAACCAGTTATCTGTGGGCCTGGAAAGGAGGAGTAAAAGAAGGAAAATCTGTAGAAAGCTTCAGGGATGTTTTTCCGATTCCTGCTTCAGACCTTGGTGCTAATCCAACGCTTGTGCAGAATCCGGGGTATTGATTTATTGTATCCCCTGGTATAATTTTTAAAGACAAAAATCCTCCTTTTGGACGGAAGGCAGTGACGAAAGTTGCTGCCTTTTTTTTTTAACCCCTTCGAAATTTTGGTCTGCGATCTTTAAATTTCTCTCCCCTGTGTTTTGTTACGCCCGTCCCTTCGGAACATTGCAACAAAACCCCCGGGGTACTTCAATGCCATTACCACGGGGTTTTCGAAACGATGCGAAGCGAGATTGAGAAACACAAGGGAGAATTTTCATCAATGCCGAATTTATTCGGAAGATGAAAAGAAGGGGCAAGGGAAGAAACCTCAGGAAGAATTATCCTTTAATGAATATTATTTTTGAAAACAGATATTGACTGTTAGTAAACCCCGAAATAAAATAACATCCTGCTGCATGCATCTGTAATTGTATACGCATCATATTATTTCTCCATTCCGGTATGACCTGCTGATGTTCTATTGTCCTGCCATCAGCTGCGAGAATTTCAATTTCAAAATCATCATTCAGAAAAGCAGCATCATCTCTTTTTATAATTAATTCATCACCGGATTGAAATACCTCAATACGATTTGAGTTCAACCTGATTTCATCTTTAACGGATGTAAAATTATACGGATGTGTCATCCAGCCAATCCCACCAGCATCCTGGAGATTCGTATTGAAATCAAAAAAAGTAGCATTGTCCCAATTTGACCCTTTTCCAAAACGTGTAAAACAATTCGTGCTCACCCATGCAGGCTCCCAATAAATAATTCCTTTCCCTCCATGATCAATGACAGTCTGTGCAAGCTCAATCATCCATTGTAACTGATGCGCAGGAGTAGGAGGAGCATACCCCGGATAATTTGAAGAAAGTATATTGTTGGCACTATCATCATTGCTGCTCGTCCAATGATAACCCGTCTCCAGGATCATCACCTCTTTCCCCGGGTATGTATTTTTTAAAGTTGTAATTGTATTTCCTACGACAGCAAAAAGTACATTGTGGAATTGCCAGTAATACGAAAGGCCAATGATATCAAAATCACGCACACCGTGATCCCAGAATCCATCCATCAGCCAATCTGAATCTGATGGATTTGCAACATGCAATGCAACTTTTATGTCTGCGCCGTACGCAGCTTCAACATCTCTTACTGCTAAAATCGCCTCCTTGAATAGTGCACTGTTACGCGTCCAGTCAAGCGACCATCCTGCATCATTAGTTTGCTGTGAAACAAGAATGCCCCTGTTGGTTTCATTGCCGATCTGAACGATTTCAGGAAGTAAATTATCCAATGCTAGATGAGATAGAGTGGAGTAGATATAATTGTAAAGTGAATCTTTTAAAACTTCGAGGTCATTAAGCACCGGTGTCCATGCTGCAGGTGCTACCTGGTGAGCGGGATCAGCCCATGTATCCGACAGATGAAAATCAAGCAACACCTGCATCCCTTCTGCTTTAGCACGTATGATGGAATGGCGCACATCTTCAAAATCGCTGTATCGATGTCCCTGGTTCATAGCATCATACCACGAAGGTGTATGCCACAATCGTAAACGCACAAGGTTCGCACCATGATCCTTAAAAATTAAATAAGGATCTTCTTCAACACCACCCACTTTGTAAGTAGCACCGCAGTCCTGCATTTCATTTACATACGAAAGATCTGCACCGAAATAAAAAGCTTGTGCAAGTGTTTTGTTTGCAGAAAACAAAATGATCAAAAAGGTTAGAAGGAAATAAAGTTGCCTCATTGATCAAAGGTATGGGATTAAAATCAGAGCAGTCAGTTTTATCAAGGTCCTATGGATTAAGTCTTTTTGAATGGTGAAAAATGCAAAAAAAGAGGACGCAGATTATTTATGAATAATCATGATTGTTTTCCAATATTATACAGCATAATTTATTTTTCTATGTGGCTTTCTATGTTTCTATGTGTCTATGTGGTTCAATTTATTTTGTGATTGAGTAATCTGCGATGAAGAGATGAGATTAATCTTAATCTTAAATTTTCTTAAAAAATTTGCGTCCTCTTTTTTTCTTAACCACTTACGAAACAAGTAAAAAAAGGTTTACCACATAGGCACATAGAAACATAGAAAGGCACATAGAATAAAAGAAAATTTTATAATTTATATGCCAGGCCCACAATCCAATACGACTGCAAAGGATTGTCCGTTCTGCCTGCTGCAAGAGCCTCTTGTTTATTTCCACGCAACCCAATATCAAGACCGATACCTATATGCTTCGTTGCCGTACTAAAGCTATTGACCCATGTCCAGTTGGAAAGATCGCTTCCTTCATAACTAAAGAATCCGGTTGCATTAGATCTCCATGCGATAGCTTTGGTGATTTTCCTTGTGTAATCTGCTAACACCTTTGCACCAAACGAACTCTTGTAATCAAAAGCACCTGATGAGAAAACAAAATTGTAATCCAAAGGATGAATGACAACTACAAGGTCTTTAACAGGCGTCCAGGTTGCCCCAACTCCAAGGTCAAGAAATCCGGGGTTATTGAATTTGTCATCCAGTATCGATGTGCGATAATCACCAAGAGCAGAAAGAGCCCATTTATCACTGAGCTTATAACCAAACAGTGAACTACCGCTCAAAGCATCTGCTGCGACTTTAAAGTCTTTGCTATCGGTAGGGTCATCCCTGTCATTAAATTTTTGCCAACCCAATGTGAGATTTGCATTGTTGCGCCAGAAATATTTGCGTTGATCAAGATTCACATAGCCTGTGCCGGTAAATCCCATCGTGAATGCTGTAGTATTCGGAGACGATTTAGAGAGCCAGTCACTAAAGCTTGAGAAACTAAAACCAACATTTCCAAGAGAACCTATATCCCATCTTGGATAAGGTGTGGTCTGTTCTTTCAGGACAGCGATTTCTGCATTCAATGCATCCACCCTTCCTGTCAAATCTTTAAGCTCGGGCTGGAGTATCGCCAGTTCTGCTTCTTTGGCTGCTTTTGTGGCAAGAAGTTCTTCCTGTGTCTGGGCATTCATAAAGACGCAGGCAAATAGAATAAATAACGGGGTAAGTAGAAGTTTCATCGTTTATGAAATTTGTAAATCCAAAGGTAATATTTGGCAGGACTTACGGATGGTATACAATTTCGGAATTGTGTAATGAAGTTGCGATTATTTGATCAATTGATATTATTTTGTCAAAGCCAAAATAACAACTTATAACTTTAAGCGTAGGTCCAACCTACGCTTAACGATTTTTAATTCAACAACCTGTACGAAAACTTCAAAAGAAAAATATCATGCGGCTTGGAATCAAATACATTGTCAAGTAAGCTATTGACTAAAGGCGTATCAAGATCACCAAAAGCATTTGGCTGAACACCCCGTGACCATACGAGAAATAATTCCGACCCGGCAACATATTCCCACCGTATGACAAGATTGGATCTGAATTGTATATAATTGAAGTCAGGCGTCTCGAATGAATAATCTACCTGTCCATCCTGGTTTTCATCGACCTGTCCTGCAATGCTGGTAACAGTTATTTCCTGGGCTGTGAATTGATGAAAACGGTCGCCGTATTTTTTAGCTAACGGATCCGTGACGTAACCATAATCCTTGAACAATGCCCTGAAGATAAAAGGCTGGCCATAATATTGAAGTGAAAGATCAGGTGTGATGTAACAGTTGATGCGGGCAGCAATCGAAAAATCCTCCTGGTTGATTTTGCTGACAATCGACCTGGTCACATCTCCATACCGGACATTCGCCACAAACTGATCTTTGTTGCGCCGGGAACGACCATAACCCATATTAATGGACACACTGACTGCATCAAATGGCTGATATTGAATGCCAAAGCCCGTGTTGAAAAAAGAAAGTTCGCGGTCGAAGTCACCTCCCTTGCCAAGATTCGCATCGAAGGTTACTTTTTTCCTGCTATCAGATGTGATATACACATCATATCCATAACCTGCCGGCTTGCGAAGTGCAGTAGTGCCCCGAAGAGCATTATTTGAAATATCGAGAGGATTGAGGTTAAACCCTCCACCAATCATCCAGTTGTTTTTAAACCACAAGTGAGCATTTGTATTAAATGCATTGTATAGAAACCGACCGCCGAAATCCCAGCGAGCCCAGTGATTGTAATTAATGCTTGCATTTCTGAAAATAGAAAAAGGCTGTTGCAGATTATATCCGATCCAGGTCCAGTGATTGATCTGATCTGCAGTTCCCAGGTAACCTATGTCATTCAATTCAAGATGTGGTGACCTCCAGGTTACCCCTGTTTCAAATTTGACGACGCTACCGATCTTATTATCCGGGCCGCCATATTTACCAATTTTAAGACTTCCACCGGTGCCTGTAAGAGATGTCAATGTAGTATCTACACCAAGATGTGGTGCATCGGTCCGCTGCAGCAAGTGAACGAAATTAGTTTGTGAAGCCAGAATAGATTCTCTTGAACCACCTACACTGCTGATGACAGCATCAACCTTGAAATTCCACCATTTATTTTTCCATGAATGCTGGAAATCAAGACCACCACTATATGCGCTTGTATTGAGATCAGCGATTCCTGGTTTGCGATTTACTGAAGTGATGACTCCACCAACGATCGTATTTCCCTGGTCATAATCTTTTACCAGACGGCCTATAAAATAATTGGACAACGGCTCTACCAATTCTTTTCGGATATTTTCTCCATTGGCAATTTCAGCATGCATCTGATCAGTGATACTTTCAAGTATACCGATCGATATACCATCTTTTGTTTTGCCGCTGAATTTTGCTGCACCCAGGATAGATGTATTTGAAGGTACATCTGCAAACTCACCATCAATCAATGTGGGATCTCCATGTGGTGTGCCGCCTACCCGCCGTGAATAAAAAAGAAGATCCTGATCATATTCTCCACCCGCAGCAGACCCGGACACCTGGTAATTAAAAAGATTATTATTCTCTACAAAAAATGGACGTTGTTCATTAAAGAATATTTCATAGCCATCAAGACGTATTGATCCCGGATCTGCTTCTACCTGTCCGAAATCCGGATTGATCGTGAAGTCAAGGATCATATCGCGCGTGATGCCCAGCTTTCCATCAATGCCTACTGATACTTTACTATTCGTGCCATCAAGAAATGGATTACCGGGTTCTTTTGCAAAGGTTTCAGTTTGTGCCAGCACGTAAGGTGCAAGCTCAATTTGATTATTGCGTGGAAGATTGGTCAGCCCATGTAATTCTGCAAACTGGCTTACCCATCCGGTTGCTTCACGCGGCACATGCTGATAGGTAGATCGTTCTTCTTTGCGGAACACTCGTCGCATGACCTGGAAGCCCCACACGGGATCATCCTGGTTGCCATAACGAAGCTGGCTGAATGGAATCCGGATTTCTGCGGTCCATCCGAGACTGTCAATATGTGATGCCCCTTCCCAGATCGGGTTCCAATTGGTATCCCAGTTATTGCCATCATCGGTTACGAATTCATCGCCTTTCACACCGCTCACTGAAAAGGTGAATGAAAATGCAGTACGCAAATCATGATAGCTATCCAGGTTGAACTCAATCCAGTCGCCGGGAAATTCATCTCTCCTGCTCAGGCGGCCTTCTATGCTATCCGGTGATGTATCTAAGGCCTGGTAAGCGAGATACAGGTATTTATCACTGTGCAGGATCTTGAAATTGGTCTGTTGTGCGGGCTGACCACCATTGTCGGGTTGATGTTGAATGAAAGAGCCTGCCCATTCCACATGCTGCCATACAGATTCATCATGGATGCCATCGAGCCTGATGTCGGCTTCGCCGATAGAGACGGTGTGATAATGGCGCCTCACCTCACCGGCAGAAGTAAGATTATCTGCCTCCACCTTGTCCTGGGAGATAGCCCTTGATAAAGACATTATGAAAACGAGGAGGAGAATGAGGGTCGCCTTAAAGGTCATAGTATGGTTTGTAAGTTGATTAAAGACATCCCGGTGGTGTCAGGGTTGCAATATGTATAAAAGGTTTTTTTAATGGGCGCGAAATTAGGCTGATGCGCCATTATTCTGGATCAATCGCTGCTTTCTGCCTATGCGCTTTTCTATCCTTAAATCGAAAGCTAAAGTAGAGCACTATTCAAAGATTACCTGTTAATAACTGCTAAAAAAAGAAAAAGGATAACTGACCATGGACCATAGACCATCGACAATTTACCAGGGCTTAACCAAAATTGGTCAAAGCAAAAGGTCAGCACTGCCAGTCGGTTGCTGAGCTGTAGTACAAGGTTGAGCCTCGCACGTCGAAGCATTGGTCTTAGGGTGAAAGGCATTCGAAAATTACTAAGTGGCTTCCTTAAGTTTCTTAAATTTCTTAAGTTCCTTAAGTGGTTCAATTTTTTTCATTGTGTCTTTTAACACTCGTCCTCCATACAAATGATTTTCAATCTCCTTTTTACCACTTAAGGACTGAGGAAACTTCAGGAAGTCACTTAGAAACATGGCCAAAGTTATAAGTCTGGAGCAGCCTGTTTAGGTAAAGGTCTATGGTCATGGGAAACTTTTAATTGAATTACCTATTATACGTTATTGTTTCCCTGTTGCCTATAGACAACATCCATTGGACTAAACCGGCAGCTCAGACCTTTTCCCTTTGACTATTTCTCAATCCCACCTCGCTCCATTCTGTAACCCAACCATCCTGTGATTTTCCAGACGCCATGCATCGATGATATCTACATCTTCCTTAACGAGCTCGAATTCAAAGATGTTGATATTTTCCTGCAGCCTGTGCAAATTTGACGACCGGGGGATGGCCAGGATGTTTTCCTTCTGCATCATCCAGCGTAATACGATCTGGGCCGGTGTTTTAAGATATTTCGCGGCCAGGGATTCAAGGGGTTTGGATTCCATCATGCTACCTTGAGCTAAAGGACTGTATGCAGTCAGTGCGATCTTGTGATCGGTCATCCAGTTGTAGAGTTTGGTCTGATTGATCCATGGATGGAATTCCACCTGGTTAGTGACAATATCAGTAGTCAGTTTCAATGCAGTTTTTATTTGTGCAATATTAAAATTGCTGACTCCTATTTCTTTTGTGAGGCCTGCATCGCGGGCTTCAATCAGGAGAGGAGTATAATCTTCGACATGGAACCTCTGATGTGGCCAATGGATAAGAAGCAGGTCGACATAATCGGTGTTAAGTTTTCGTAAGCTATCATGAACTGACGGAATGAATCGGTCCTTATGCAGATTTGATGGCCATACTTTAGTGACAAGAAAAATTTCTTCTCTCGATATTCCTGAATCAATAATCGCCTGGCCTACTTCGCTTTCATTTTCATATAGCTGTGCGGTATCGATATGCCTGTAACCTGTATGGATTGCTTTACGGATGATATTGATGGCATCAGGTCCTGTAAGCTTGTATGTGCCTAACCCAAGTGCAGGAACGGATGCTTTGCCGAGAGGGATGAATTTCATGTGCGTTCTTTTCGTAAAAGTAAAATCATTCAACGGTGGATGGAAGGAGAATGTTCAAAAGCGGACGGAAGGTGATTAAACAAACCTTTTGTTGAATTGAGAAAATGATAGTCGAGGTCAGAGGCACTCAAACGTCGGTCCGTGGTAATAAAAGGTTGATATAAATGTCTCCCAAAGACGTAAAGAAATGGTTCTTATTTAAACGCAAAGCTAAATTGAGAGATTGGTTCGAGGTCAGAGACACTCGAACGTCGCTGAGGGTTTTAAATATTCGAGGTCAGAGACACTCGAAGATGAATTTGTGATGGTTCGAGGTCAGAGACACTCGAACGTCAGCTTTTTTTACTGAATACTGAATACTGAATACCGCTTACCGATTACCGATTACCGCTTACCGATTACCGCTTACCGATTACCGATTACCGATTACTGCTTACCGATTACTGCTTACCGATTCAATTCTGCACGGAATTCATTCCCTCAAACTTCAACTGCGCCCCATTCGAATTCAAAATATCACGTGCAAGCCCGGAAGTATTCAGGCGGAATAAACAAGCCCTCACGGTAGTAATGGCTGACGCACCGGAATTGTATATCGCTGCACCCTCAAGCACAGTTGTGTTCCGTTCGATGACGAGATGATCGAGTAGTATTTTACCTTCTACTAATAATCCGCCACCAATTTTTAATGGCACCACGGATCCATTCGCTTCACCAAACCTGATAGTCAATCCATCCAGTATGCAATCGACACAGGATGAAGTTACTTTTATGACATGATATGCATTATCCGTGCTATCATTCAATATTCCTATGTCTCCGGAAAGCTTGACATGTGTGGGATTTAATATTCGCTGGGATCTTATGGTTTCATTCCCTACAAATCCTCCGTATATGGCTACACTATCCCTCAAAACATAACTCGTATCCCGGTTACCGGAAAGAGAAGTGTAGTAATTTCCTTCGGCAATCCATATCTCACGCACATTCAAATAATAATCAACAGCCTTAATAGCATTTTGCAAATCTGTAAAAGCATTTACCCACGATGTTCCGTTATTCAAACCTGTCGCATCCTTATCCACATACACCTGTGGACTCGGAAAAGGACATGGCCCTGTCAATACTACATGTGTTATAACCGTACTATCACAACCATGTGAAGAGGCAAGAAAATCTGTGTAGTAACCCGTAGTATTTTGATATTGACCGCCAACAAAAACACTGTCTTCATTGCACAAAGCATAATCCACAGAATCAAGGTAAACTGAATATTTATTGACAACAACAGAATCCCTATTGACACAGCCATACACATCGGTACCGCGTAAATAAAAGATAGCTGAACTATCCAGGTAGGCTGTAGGATTGGCAGAGGTAGAGTCATTAAACATTAAGCCTGGTGACCAGCTGTATAAATTAGCACCTGAAGCATACAGATAAGCCGACTGATCACCGCATAAACTTGCATCACCTGCGATCTGCACCTGGGGAAGTGGCTTTATAGGGAAGAAAGCACTTTTTTCTTCATACACTGTATCCTCAAGGCTTGCAAACTTCAACTGTGCATAATTGGTCAACAGAGAATCAACTATAAGTAAAGTAAATGAGGAATCACCTGGTAATTTTTTAGGTGCAATGGTAAAAAAGGTTTCACCGCTATCAATGGACATAGAGATCTTCACCGAATCAATATTGGTTGTCCTCCACTTTATTTTTAAGGTATCTCCCAGGCATAAGGGATCTGAAAGAGGAGCTTTGATATCGATCAGATCACTTGCAACAATGCGTACAAATCGTTCTGCAATCATCTTGTTTTCTACATTCCCTACATTATCGATTGCCTGGATATAGAAGCCATATTTATTACCCGGTAGTCCTCTGAACAAAATAAATGTATCCAATATTCCTTCGCCCTGGAGATTAAAATCACCACCATTAATTTGATAGTATAATGCATAGTCACGGATGCCGCAACCGCCAGTATCATCATGAGCTGTCCAGCTTAGAGTGAATGTTGGATTTTCAACCAGGGTATCTGTCGGATGCATAATACTGACAGGAGGAAATGCATCAAGTTTGTTTGTCCATGTATTGGTCGTGATCTCCTCATTGACATCAAATTTAATATCTGCATTAGCGGACACCACATCACCTGTCACCACATTTGATTTTGGATTTACGGTGAACGTCACAAATCCTTCGCCAATACCGGTTAAAGAATCATTGACAGGTAAGAAACCAATCAACGGATCTATGGGCGTAAGCCCTGTCGCCGGATCGATCGATTGAAAGCTCCAGAATGCTTTATTTTCATTTACATCGTATCCCGCAACAACATCCACGAACAATCCGATCTCAGACTGGAGGTCAATCCGCTGCTGGTAAAACGTGCTGGTAAAGGGAAGTGAAAACAGGTATGGACCAAATCCAAAATTTCCAAGCCTGAGTGAGAATGGATTTACTTTAGGATCGAACACATATTCTACCAAAACATTTTGTGCAGGTGCTGTAGCAAGCTCAGGATCGTTTTCAAACCGGATCGTATACTCCATAGGATCTTTTGCCGCCACCCATTTTGGATTGGCGAAACCGGCAGGACCTTTTATTTCATTTGGATCGCCGGAACAATTAATACCTATCCAATTGACCCTGACACTTCTTTTTTGCTGGCATCCTTTTGAATCTACTACCGTAAAGCTGTATTCTCCGGGCTCTGTTACTTTTTTGAGACAACTGTTTACGGAACATGAAAGTGGAGGTGTGCCGCCTGTAGCGGTTGCATACAACGTTACTTCCGGCATATTTTTCTGTCCGCAATAATCAAAATCTCCGGTGCTGCTTGTAATGTTGACAGTTATTTCGGGAGGCTCATTAATGACAAATGTTTTTTCAATCATGCAATCGTTTTTGTCCGTGATATGGACTTTATAACTCCCTCCTCCCAGGCCTGCGGCGACAGTCTTATCCTTATATTGAGCGAACTCTGTATTTCCATATGACCATTTGATCTTGTAAGGTCCGGGGGCATTTGAAATCAGCAGAGTGGCTTTTCCATTTCGCTTCCCATTACAAGTGACATCAGTGGTTTTGACCAATACCTGAGCTGATCCACTCAAGGTGAACAGCAGTATAAGACTGGCAGAGATGATGGTTATCCTGAAGTTCATAGTCAATCCCATTTATTATTTTCCTGATCCCATTTTCTTATCCTGTCCTTTCCATAAAGCTCTCGTATCTTATCTACAAATGGCATGTTTGTATATGTGGTGGAAGAATACTCATCTGCTACTTTTGCAGCCAGCAGGTAATCCTGAGCCAGAATTAATTTCATGACGACTTCCGTCTGTTGCGGTGATAATTTCATTTCAGCCAGGTAAGCATTGAATGCTGTATCATGTAAGCGATCTGCTTTGAATTTGTCATCCGTCCGGTATGTGAAATCATCATTATACCGGTTATGATAATCTTCCGGATGATGGATTTTAACTGAGTCCTTGTTCATCATCATTTTCTCAGGAACCAGGTTACCATTTGTCATTAATTCCGTATTTGAAGAAGAGTGATTGCGCGATGTTTCAGTTAAGGATTGTAGATAAGCAGCATTTGTATATTTTAAAATATTCGTGAGGGGTATTAATTTTTGTTCCTCCTTTGCTGAAGTTGGATGCCAGGATGAGCCTATATGTTTGGCAGAAAAAGTTTCATAGATTTCCTGGTCATCGATGACATAGGTATATTTAACGATGCCCAGTTCCATGTTTCCGGACTGTAGGATATAGTAAGCCTGCATTTCTACATGGGCTTTTTTTAGAAAATTGCGCCAGGAATTAAATCCATCCTTTGATAAGTTAAACCAATCTGCAGCGAGGAATAATTTTTTATATTCAGCATAATCCGGTTCAGTAAAATACCGGTAGAATAGATCCTGCAATGATCCGTCAGGTACATTTCTAAGTTTTTTCAAAACCGTCCTTTCAGGTTGAATTGAAGTTATGCAAGCCTGACTGGAAGGTAAAGCTACAGGCAGGCACTGTGCATGCATGGAGGCATACCCTAGCGTTAGAGACAAGAAAAAAAGATAAAAGAAGTATTTACCGGTCAGCTGCATTTGTCATCTAGTTTTGTGCACCAAAATCAAAAAGAAGATATTCCTGCGAAGTCCATTTGTCAAGAAGATCTACAGTATAATCAAAAACAGTCCATTCCTTTTTAGGATCCACCACATGTGAAATGACCACTTTTGTATTCCCCTGAAGGGGATTGATGGTAGTTTGAAATTTCATTTCTCCATTTGTGAGATCAAATGTCAGATCGAAACCTATTTTGGAAGTCAATGAAAAACCTCCCTGGATACCATATCCGAGTGTAGAAGCCATTACGGTAAAAACACCGCGTATGCCCCCACCTACAGAGGCTTTTATCGGATTGATTAATGTCCAGTTAGGATTGTCCGTCGACGGATCTTTATTGACAGATCCGGTGAGTGAAGCTTCAAAGAATGGTTCCAGGTAAAGTTCTGATGCAGCATGGAAGTCAATGATGAGGCCATCAAACATCTGTGTAAACTGTGGATGGTTGACTCTGCCTGACAACGCTAAAGTGCCTCCTACTTCGACGGTATATTTATTGTCCCATCCCGGGTTATTATATTTTTCAGCCTTACCTGTTTTATATGTGATGGATCCCACGTTGACATCTACGTGTAAACTTGGCGCCTGTGGGAATTTTTTATGTATCAGTTCTGTAATCTTGTCATTTACTTCAGATATTCGTTCAGTGAAGGCTTCAATAACCGGCGAAAGGTCTACCGGTGCTTCATCTCCTGGAAATCTTTTTATTACAACCTTTGGTTGATAACCTGCAGCAGCAGAACCTCCGGAGTAATGATCTTCAGCAAATACTGATCCTGTATAAGATGCGTCTCCGTCTTCAGGTATGACTGCATGTCCGGACTGGTCATTGTACCATGCAGGTAAGCCGGGTGGGAATCCATTTTCATTTGGTATAGCAGTTACTATGTAATCATGCTCACCGACAAGGTAAAGCGTATCGCTCCCACTTTTAGCTATTCGTCCCGGGTGATTTGCGTCGCGGGCAGTCAGATCTTTTACACCTTCATTGATATCAATGGTTTCTGTAGCCTGGCATGCAGGATGATCCGTTTTGAATGCCTTTATCTTAATGGTTCCATATTCTGAACCAGGTCCGATGACACCAGTCATCTTATTCAGCATACAGCCTAAAGAGTCTCCATCAAATGCCCAGGTGACCGCTTCATTGGCAGGATTTATAGTGACAGTGGCTTGTACAGTTTGAGTTGAACCCTGATTAAGATACGGTGGATTGAATTTAATACCACCAAAACCAACTGTGATAAGCACCTCATCTGTGCTTATGCTTTCCCAGCTATCCGTCAATACAGTAGCTATATACTTTGTGTCTTTTTTAGGATTAGCATGTGGCCGGGCTGAATGGATATCATCAAGCCCTTCCTTTGGAGACCATGTAATGCACCAGGAAGAAGGGATCTCTGCATTTGTGCCTAGGTCAACTCCAGTTTCGCTGCAAATCGTTCGATCAGGTCCTGCATTGAACAATTGCGCTTTCAACGGGAAAGCAAATCCTGCCACCAGATATATTATGATTTTATATTTTTTCATTGCACATCAATTATGAAAAACGGATAAGGATGCAACCAGGAAAATACTTCATACATGGCTGAATTACCGGGTGGTAATGTGTTTTCAAATCCATCCTGCAGTTGAACAGGCACATCGATGTATGGGTATGTCTGACCTGAAATAAGATCATCATATGAATGGGCGATCACATTTCCATACGGACTGTAGACGCGGATGAATTTATTTTGAACATCTGCATTTCCATTATTGATCATTTCCAGTACAATCTTGACCGGCCTGTTGCGAGGGCCTGAACTACCGGGAGACAGAAACCAATTGACCTGTAGATCAGCTCCCATGCCGTCAATAACTTCGAAACCATTCTCAAGAACCGCAACATAATAGGGTTCAATCTGGCATTCAACATTATAAAACCGTGGTGATACTCCTCGTAAATTAAATTTAGCTATGATTTTTTCCGGTGAGACGATGATGAATGTATCTGCCAATAAAACAAAACCGGTTGTGTCATCTGCACGCAGCCTGACTGCATAAGTTGAATCCAGCCTCGATCCTTCGATGACGACAGTGACAGTTCCTTCGTTACTTCCTTTATCCGGAGTGACTGCAAGTATTTCATAGGTCATCACTCGTGCCGATAATTTGATCGGTTGTGATGTCGCTGCATTGTTCGAGCCGTATCCCAGGATATAATAGGTCCCTACCTGTGCATTCCGGATGACAACTTTTTGCGTTCCTGAAAGAGCTTTGTTATTGCTGATCTGAAAGTTGCCACGAGTAGGTGCATCATCGAAAGAAATGAATAATTCATTATAGGCATTAACAGAATCACCCGATAGTGTCACAAGTATGCTTTCTCCTTCCAAAGTAGGATCGACGAGAAGCTTGTAATACAATTCCATGCCTGGATGCAGAGTGTCGGTCATAAGAGAATCGTATAAAAGTCTCTTTACGTCAATGTAGGCAGGGTCAATGGATGAGCTGATATTATTGGTTTCATTATTTTCGATGACATTATTTATGGCATCCGTGCGTACAAGCGCGAAATAATTCTGATTGACCACACCTAATACCGGTGCTGTCAATGTTTCGCTGTGACTTGACTGAGGTGGAAGGTAAAATGGACTCTGCTTAAATCCGAAAACCTGGTCCTCCACATTCCAAATGGTATCAGGTGACAGATAAACAATCTCACGTACACTGCCCTGGGCAGGAAAACTGCCGTGATTTTTTGTAGTCCAGTTTATCGTAGTAACATCACCGGCAAGCAGGCTATCAGGAAGCGTGATGACATCCACGATCAGGTCCGAAGGTGGAGGTGTGGTCACCTGGATAATAAAAGATGTGTTATTGTTGCTTTCACCATTGTATTCGTATAGTTCATCCAGAAAATCTGTTCGGACGATCATGAAATAGTTGCCATTGAGATATCCGGGAATATTGAAGGCCACTGTATCAATCACATTTCCTCCTGCTGCCAGAGATTGAGACCTTCTGTTTTCATAAAGGAGAAGTGCGCCTTGTGAGATCGTACCATCAGATGAAAGATAAATGCGATCAAGCCAAGTAGGAGCTGGTCCGTTTCCTGCATTCTGAATAGTATAGCTGACTGAAAGTTGTTGTCCCCCTACTGCAGTGGCTGGCGAATTGATAGCACTGACGAGCAGATCAGGAGAATGACTAAGCTTGATGAAGATCTTTTTCGCCTGACCTCCGGGCGCACGCCATAGATTGATATTATTATTCAGCTGCACATCCCCGATAAGATTTTCAATATCTCCACGGACAAATACATAATAGTCACCCTGGATTCCATTTGGAATTGTCCCTGATGCAGTGATCGGAAAATTACTGCCCGGCATCAGCGGCGGTATGGTTACATTATAATTCGAAACCAGTAAATCAAGATCCATATTGAATGTAGAATCCACAGATAAATAGATAGCGTCGCCCCATACATGCCGGATAGGATCAGCCTGGAGATTATGGATGTTATAATGGAAAGTGTAAGCAATTCCTGTGTACAAAGTATCATCCGGAACAACAACATTTTCAATTGCAATATTGACCGGCGGATATGGTTTCACAAACATCGGACTGCTTCGGAATGCGTTATTGTTCTCTCCGGTGTACTCAAATACAATATTGTTTTTGTCCGAAATCACATAGAGATAATATACGTTTGAAGTAATATTAGCCGGTACAATAACCGAGCGGTTGACGATAACCGTACTATCCTTTGCAAGGGATGTAGAATAGGTTGCTTCAGATAATAATTGCGCAAATTGAATATCCCAAACCGGGCTGAATGAAATATAAACTGCCTCTACACCACGTGTGGCTGCCGCTGTACCTCCCTGGTTGATTTGTGTGTATTGAATACTTACCGGCTCTCCTGCAGTGACCGTATCCGGAGAGCTCATCATCGTTGTCTTCAGATCGGGATAGGGCCCCGGGTCAATATCAATGAATGTGATACTTCTGCCAACATTATTTGCATAGGCATCATTTTGTTCAAACATGGTGTAAATTGATTCTGCACGTATGTATAGATAAAAATGATCATTCAGCCCCTGGGGTAATGTCAGGGTAGTCTGGATATGAACAGAATCTCCGGAATCGATATTAAGGAAATTTCCACTGGTTGTTTTTATTTCCTGGGCACCTTCTATGCTGAATGTATCAACCGTTGAAATAAAATATCTGTACCGGATATACCTGTCTATTACTTTTCCCGGACCATGGTTGACAAGACTCCACGACACAGGGATATTGTTTCCTGCATTGGCAACTGCCGGTAAGGAAGTGATGACAGGCTCAATATCAGGATTGACCAGGTTGTATGGACCAAAACGGGTATAATTATCATTTTCAAATGTATGTTCGAATACATTATTATTTCTGTCAGCGTACGTATAGATATAATACTGACCGGCTTTCGCTTCTGGTAGTCGTGCAGATGTATTGCCTGTATAGCTTGCAGCAGGCTGTAACGGACCATACCTTACTGAGGAAAGTAACGGCGCTAAAAAATTAGTATTATAAACAGGTGATAATGACAAATACATATTGTCATACCAATATGGTTCAGTCGGGGAGCTTCCACCGGAATTCTGGACAGTCCAGTTGAAATTCATGTATGCATTCGTATGCAAAGTAGCAGGCACTGTGGTTCCGGTGACAATAAGATTTGGTGGTGGTGTCAGGATGATATTCATCGTATCACTACGTCCATAATTATTATTATCTGCTGCCTGTTCATACACCTGGTTTTGTATATCTGTTTCGACGTAGATATAGTATTGGCCGAAAATAGCGTTCGGTATGGTTACATTGATTGTCCTGTCGTACGTACTATCAGGTGCAAGTGGCCCTTGTATATTCAATGTAGTCAGTATCGTTCCTCCGGCGGATGTAGAACCGTCTTCACTTATTTTGATCCTGTCTTTCCAGGGAACATTTCCGATCGCACCATTTCCATTGTTACGTCCTGTATAATGAACGGAGAAAGTTGATCCGGAGAATGCCGTCGCAGATGTGACCACCTGATCAATGACAAGATCCGGAGGCGGCACTAATGTGATTTGAATTTGTGATGTTGTACGTTTCCAGTTATTGTTTGTCAAAGTTTCGATTACATTATTATACCTGTTTGAATAAACAAATACATAATAATTGCCGGTGAAGCCTTGTGGAATGGTAAAGGTGCCCGTCTGTAAATAGGATTCATCCGGCTGGAGGGCAGTCAGATTTTGTACGCCGCCCAGGTAAGTATCAAATGAGGTGTTCAATGTAGCATCGAGAGAGAGATACACAGCATCTGTCCAGAGAGCTGATTGTGTGCTTCCTTCTCCGTTATTTTTTACCTGCCATTCAACCTGGATTTGCTGCCCGGACACAGCCATCAACGGAACACTGATAGAATCCACTACCAGATCAGGAAGTTCACGCACTGTAAATTGTTGGATGGGTGATGCCTGCATCTGGTTACATGAATTTTTGGCTACCACCTGCCATGAATATGTTTCTCCATATTGTACGAGGTCATCACTTGTATTGATGGAAACCAGATCAGAAATAAATGGAGTTGAAGGTTGTGGTAAAGATGATTTCCAAACGTATACGTCATAGTGAGTAGCATTTGGTGCCGGGTTCCAGCTTAATGAAACGGGTTTTTCAACACTGGTAGCTCCATTGACCGGTAACATATTTGAAACTGTTTGGGTCAATGCCGGAATATGTTGCACTTGTACATTCCACACGGTATCATTGTGAATATTCTGATCTGAACCCATGGATGTATACATCGAAAATGAATAAACACCTACCTGGCTCATGTTGACTGTTGGAATAAATGTAAAGTCTGCCGTACCACCCGGTGTAACAGATAATGATCCGACATTTTCAACTGTCCATCCGGATCCATTTACAGAAAACGCCACATTAAATCCTGTTTCAGTATTTGCCCCATAATTCTGAATTTTTATGGTGACCGGGACAGCATTGCCTAATCCGCAATATGTAGCAGGTGATACAAGTAATTTCGCACCGATATCATGCGGAGGCAGAGTGAATTCTCTTGCTCCGATATCAGGCGTGCTGGCATTTCTTGTCATTCCATAAATATCAGTTGTCACACCGGCAATAGGAATAGCTGTACCATTCAAAGCAGCCTGAAGGACAGATGGACCATCATCAGGAAATAATGGCTCTGCACTCTTTCCATGCAGATTCTGTATAACGCCTGCCTGTAGCGAAGAGAGATTTGCATACGTACCATAATACTGTGCCAGGGTTTGTCCTGTTGTATACAGGTTGCAATAATCCATCGTATTGCTACTGTAATTGGGAGCCCATGAATTGTAAATGGTCATCCCTCCGCTATAATTGGCAAAATTGCAATTGCGCAGATGTATGTGCTGAAGGGAATTATAGTCTGTGAATGCAATACTTCCCGGAGCAGCATTTTCTATACGGACAGTATTGTAATTGAAATTGTTATAATCACCGTAAGCATGTGCTATTCCCACCTGGTTGTAAGTTCCGTTCCGGATGAGGATATAATTATTTGAAATAGGCGTTGGCGACATCGCGGTACCATAGACGGATAGCAAATTGAGTCCACAACTTCCACCACCGAGCAACCGGATATCATTGTTCGATATATCCTTGACATTGACCGAAGCAGTGACGCTGATCGCCTGGTACACATACATATTTGTGTTGTAGGTGGTGTTGCCTTTTAACGTCAGGCCATCGTCGAACGCCACATCAATTGATCTGTAAAAGCAGTTGTTGAAATGATTATTGATGATAGTTACATTTTTTTCAAGATCACCCCAACTGGCTGATAATTGAATTCCAACACTACCCTGGTTAAATCGATTATTAGCTATGTATAGCGTGTCTTCTGAATTAGTATTGCTGTATATATGTGTAAATGTTCCATTCTGATAAAGTAGTTGTGGAGCCGTAAAACGACAATGGTTAATATTTATATCACTTGACGCATCATCGATCTCAATACCATGGCCCTGGTTAGTAGAAAAGCCGATCCGTTGAAACCTGATGTGATGCGCATTAGAAAGCCTGACGATATAATTATTGACAGGAGAATAAAAATTCCGCTCAATAGTCACAAGACTGCTATCTCCCGTCTCTGATTGGAATATGACTTTGTCAGAGGCACTAAGTCTTGGAAAATTGTTGATCAGCAACTGTGTCGAATAAATACCATTTCGTATGTTGAACGTCACATCACCAAGCGTTCCTCCTGAATTTAAAGCAGCCTCTACCTGGGAAAACAAATTAAAATCGGGTAAAACTCCGCCAATCGTGTAAGTACCGATTAGTCCCGGGTAGATATTTATAGCATCCAATGTATCATTTGAATGGGTATTGTCTGATACACCATTAGGCATTTGTGACCAGAAGATAAGATCATGATCTGTGCCTGGGGCAAAATTGAAATTACCAAGAATAACGGTATCACAGACTGCAGATGCAAGCGAACCTGTCCAATGATATACAGGTTGTTCCACACCATTGACCAGCCATCGGATATCTGCACTCGTAAGGAGGTTCGATCCATAATTTTTTAAGGTAACACGCACCTGATTTGATCCTGATGGGAAAGGCTGATGTGGTCCGAAATAACTAAAAACACCTGCATCATTCGGAATGGAAGGATTGAATTCATCCGCGCCGATATCAGGTGGAGTGTTCCTTGTATTTCCATCAATGTCCGTGGTGACAGAAGGAATGGTTTGTCCTGCACCATTCAATATGATATTTGAAACATGCAGGTTTGACTCAGACATAAATTGTGGATTCACAGAATGTGAATTTGCATCCTGGCCGGATGCTATCTGCCAATTGGAAAGATCCGCAAGACCTCCTCCGTTCCAGAATCCAAACGCACCTATATGGTAGAAATTATTGTAATTACTGATCAGCCCCGGTTGATTATTTTCATATACCGCATAACCAGCTCCTTCATTTGAAAAAATATTATTGACAATATTCAATGAATTATCAGAGTGGTAATAAAGCGCAAAGCCATTGTATGAAGAATGCACAAGCACATTATTATGAAGCACATCATAGTACTCTGAGCTATTGATGAGCAGTCCGTATATTTCAGAATTACCCGAAACAATCAAAAAATTATTTACAATTCTCCCTCTTTCATTCGCCGTGGCAGCACAGGATTCTATATGAAGGCCATACCGCCCCGGCTCTGCATGGATCGTATTGGATTCGATCTGCACCTTTCCGTAACAATATTGCAGGTATACACCTTCATAGTATTGGTAACCTGAACTATTGGTAATCGTATTCTGTAATATTTTAATTCCGGATTCAACACTTGCATATATTCCTACATACTGATTTTGATCAAGGAAATTGTTTTGGATCAATGTGTTGGTTGGAGCTCCGTTACCCGATACATAAATTCCTGCGGCACCAAACTGGATCCAGTTATTTTTAATCACGTTGGCCGTGTCAAGTGTATTGCTGGAAATGATGACAGCATGATTGATATCTGTCGAAGAGCTCTCGAATCCTTTGAGGTGATTATTCAAAAATTGGTTACAATGCGCACCATTGTAATATTTGACAGCATTGCGGAAGGCAGGATTTACAGATTCAATAGTCAGATTTTTAAAGATGACGCCATCAGCTCCGTTTAAGGTCAGTGTTGTCTGATCAATTCCCAGATTGGTTATGGTGACAGAACTACTATCGCCGGATTCAGATTTAAAAATAACCGGATTGTCACAATCAGATCCGGGGAAATCATTGATGACCAGCGTCTCAAGATATATGCCCGTTCTGATATTAAATGTCACAGGTCCGGCAGCTCCGCCTTGGTTCAATACATTGACAGCTGTGACGAGTGAATCAAAATCAGGATTTACACCACCGATTGTATATGTTCCCAGTAATCCAGGAAATAAATTGCCTGTTTCTAATGTATCGTTTGTAGCCAGTTCATCTTCAAATGCATTTGGAAGACTGACCCATGCTTTTATAGAATGTGTTTGATAGGGGGCAAAATTGTATTCACCGATATCAAGTGAATCATATGTTCCTGCTGAAGGCAATAACCCTGTCCATATGTATGTCGGCTGAGGATGACCATCTACTTCCCAGTCCACATGCATCGATGTCAATGTATCCTGACCATTATTTACAAATTTGATAAACACCGTATTTATACCGGAGGGAAAGGGTTGCTTTGGATAATTGATAGATAATATACCCACATCATTATTGAACAACGATATCTCATCACAACCAATATCAGGAGTTGATGGATCGCGTGGTTGATTTTGTATGTCATTAGGTACTTCGGCTAAAGGTATTCCTGCAGCATTCAGTGCAGCACCTGTAATGGCGAAACCTGATGAAGAGACATACATCGGATCTTCAGAGATGCTGTGCATATCAAGGCCGGATGCATGCCAGGCTGCCAGGTCATGATAGTTAGTCCCATTATAATATACAATGTTTGTTCCGGTGCTGTAGAGATCGTTGTAATCGCTTGTCAGAGGTCCTTCATTAGTTTCTAAATACATCGCAACACCATCTGACCGGTTGTCAAAAATATTGTTCCTCAGATTTACATTCATTGAATATTGCCGGATATAAGGAAATCCGGATGTGTTACCACCGGTAAGTCTTACAGTGTTGTTATAGACGTTTGAAAAATTACAACCAGCTTGCTGAATGCCATAAGAGTTGGAAGAATTTCCCAGTACGACAAAATTATTTGCAACCAGGCTTCGCTGACTTGCATTTCCATTTGAAGCAGCCATGTAAATGCCTACGCCTCGTTTTCCATTGAATAGTACCTGGTTAGAAGTGATCACTGCATTTAAACTTGCTTCTGTGATCTGCATCCCATATGGATAGGAATGTGCTGTATTCGAGCTGACGGAATTATGACGTATTACCGGAGCAATCAACCTGACCATCGTCAATCCGCAGTAATAGGAATTTTCAAAGATGTTATTTTCAACCCTGGCACCAGTGGATGAATTGTATGCTCCCAACCAATATATTCCATACGACCCTCCGCGAACCGTATTGCCAATAAATTCCACATCGTTATTATAAGTGTCATAACTCAGTATGGTCACCTGAGCAAGACTGGTGGAGGTAGTAGTGACACCTTCAATCACACAGCCAATGAATTTATTACAGTTGGCCCCATTTGTAAAGTACACTGCATGATATGCGGCCTGCACAGTTCGGATCGTTAGATTTTTAAACCGCAATCCATCCGCTCCATCGATCACCAATGTATGATTTGAAAGACTAGCATTGTCCCAGATCACATCAGCAGGATTTCCGGATTCGGATTCAAAGATGATGGGGGTATTACAATTCATCCCAAGTGTTTGAGGAATGGTAAACACTGCATGATAGGTGCCGTTGCGGAGTTGAAAGTGTACGGAATCAAGAACGCCACCAAGTGACAGTGCTGTCAAAGCAGCCGTGAAGTTGGCAAGATCTGGCGCAGCCCCGCCGATAGTCAACGTATCTGAAACTGCAGGATACCTTGTATTTGTAGTCAGCGTATCATTTATATTGTATAGATCAGCCACACCATTCGGTTGTGCTGTCCAGGATTTAATAATGTAAGGAGTGCTGAGTGCAAAATTTACCTGTCCAAGAATAACAGTGTCTTGTTGTAATGTCGGAAGGGATCCCGTATAGGTGTATGGAGTTTGTGCTACATTATTTAATTTCCAGTGGACCTGTGTGGATGTAATGGTATTACCCCCAAAATTTCTAATAACAGCTTTGACATCCTGTATGCCTCTCGCAAAAGGCATTTCTGGAAGAATAGCAAATACACCTGCATCATTTGAATTTGCACCGATTTCATCAGCTCCGATATCAGGGTTAGTAGCATTTCTTGCATTATTGTCAAAATCAACCGCTATGCCCGCTATCGGTACGCCCGCACCATCAAGGGTGTCAGCAAGGATGTGAAGATCAGTAGCGGAAACAAATTGCGGATCAATATTGATGGAATGTATGTCAAACCCGTAAGCTGTCTGCCATGCAGCCATTGTACTATAGGTAATATCATTCCAATAACCTATCGGACCTGTAGTAGAATACAACGCATTATAATCAAATAGGATATGCACAGGAGGAGCAAATGAGGAAATAGCGCGACCACTATTTGCCCTGAATATATTGTCCTTCAATTGCAATGAATCACCACCGGCGATTTCAATTCCATGCCCGGTTCCTGTAGCACGACTGCTGTTGAAGCTGATTCGCGTGTTCACGCAATTCCAGAAATTCATCCCGATCGCTGAGCCTGCAACCTTGATCATATTATTAAATACTCTGACGTTTCCATTAGAAGTATTTAAGTATAGGCCATTACCATTATTTGTGTTAATATAATTACCGGAGATTTCTGTGGTTTGATATGCATTGTCAAGATCAATACCTGTGAAATTTGTGGCAGCCGTAGATTCTACTTTATTATTCTGAATGAAAAGATTTTTGGTATTGACGATATCAATAGCTTTGGCTACCTGGTTGACAAAATGATTGTCATTGATATGAAAATCAGTAGCAGAAAAGGTATTATACATAGCTATACCATACGAGCCATTAAGAAAATAATTATGGTCTATGGTTATAAAAGACTGCACTCCTGTATTGGAAAAAGATCTGATTATATAATTGTTAAACGAATTGAATGGCGCACCTTCAAAACGACAATGTGAAAAAGTGAGATGCGTGGCATTGTTCCTCGCTTCGATTGTAGAGACATTCACATCTGTAAGTGCCTGGAATCCTAAATGCCTGAAAGTGATATAGTCGGCACCATTAAGAACTACATTGCTGTGGTTAGTTGAAGCAAAATCATTAATGAATTTGATAAAAACGGTACTTGAATCAAGACTCGCAGATTCAAATGTGACGGTATTGACAGCTGAAAGCGAGGTCATTGAATCGATCACTACCTGATCTGTGTAGGTTCCATTTCTGAACCTGAACAACACCGGACCGCATACCTGGTATAAATTGAGATCATCAACGGCTTTTTTGAATGTTGTGAAATCAGGATTCGTACCACCTATTGTATAAGTCCCGTTCAGTGGTAACCGGAATCTATATTTAATAGTATCATTTGAAAATTGCGTATCCACTCCGCCATTCGGGAGAGTCGTCCATATTTTCAATGTGTCAGGATGATTTGAAAATCCCAGTTGAGAAAGTATGACATGAGCTGTATCTCCTTCCGGAAGAATATCATGCGCGTAGATGACATCCGGCCTGGCAATCCCGTTCAGCGTCCATTTAATGGTTACCTGGTGTAGTGTATCAGCACCTAAATTGCTCAACACCACTTCTACATTTTGTTCAGCATTACAAGTCAGGGCAGGAGACAATATTTGTGTTATTCCGGCATCCCTGATTGAAGGAGTAAACTCATCAGCACCCGGATCAGGATGAAGAGAGTTTCTTGTATTTCCGTCAATATCCTTTGAAGTAGTTACCAGTGGAGTGCCCACACCATTTAATAAATGATTTGTAGTATGCAGATTTGTGTTGGAAGAGAATAAAGGATTGATGTTTAATGAATGTGCATCCAGGTTTGTACCATGCTTCCATTGATTTAGGTTTTCTGCATATATGACACCATTGTTAAATCCTGATCCAAATAAAGGACTTGTGGTATAATAATCATTGTAATCCATCGAATTGAACAAATAACTTGTACTTGCGTAGACGACCGGGCCATTACCTGTGTTGACAATTATATTATTGTAAACGGAATCCTGTATACCTGATCCTGATTGCAAATAAAAAGTATAAGAACCATCCGGATCATCAGTCCTGATGCTATTGTGAAAAAAACTTGACAGGCTACAGTTGTAGAGACCGGCCCCGGCAAAGGATGAATTACCAGTCACATTGATCATATTGTTGAATATGCGCGCTCTTTTACCTGAGGGAGGAAATAGGTTTTCCAGCCATAAGCCTATAGTGCCGGCTGACAGATAAATATTATTACCAGAAACAACTAAAGTGTCTGCTTCATTGACCACCTCAATTCCCCTCACACCTGATTTCGATGACTGGATGAGATTATTAGTGATTTGAATTGCTTTGGTATGGTCTGCGTAAATGGCTTTGTTGTAAAACTCCAGGAACGTATTATCCCTTAATTGAATAGATACAGGAGGTAAAGATCCACCTCCTCCATTGCTGTCATACAGGTGATAATAACCATATGCACCATTTCTGATCGTACAGCTGCTGATCCTGTTATTGAAATTAAATGCATCAGAATAAATACATGCAAATGCGGGGGTGGACACGGCAGCATTACGGCCATTGATGACACAGTGCTGGATCAGGTTGTCATGCGTGTAATCTTTAAATTCAATCACCCTTGCAAAATTTGTCCCTAATGCTTTCAGAGTCATTTTCTCAAGGACGATATGCTGAGTGCTATCCAGCCTTACTACATAGTTAGCATTTGCTACAGTAGCAGTATACTGCAGGGTTACGGATGTGCTGTCTCCATTCTCAGCCCGGAAAGTTATTTGATTAAGATCTGATCCGGGTATGTAAGGGATGATGAATTGCTCAGTATAAGTTCCCGGCCTTACATTCATGATGATGGTATCACAAATACCTATTGATGAAAGATCTGCAACAGCAGCAACGAATGAGGCATAATCAGGATTCGAGCCACCGATTGTAAATGTTCCTGCAAGGCTCGAATGCATAGATGTGGAAAGCGTATCATTCGGGTTATTTTCATCCGTTGTATTATTTGGTAAGCTTGTCCACACGCGTATAGAATAATTCTGACCGGCAGCAAGAGTCTTTGAGCCAAGATTGATGAGTGTGTCGCTATCAACAGGAATATTCCCGACAAAATGAACCGGAGCCTGAGCTATGCCATCAAATTCCCATTCGACATCAACAGAATCAATTGCATCGCCTCCGAAATTTTTAATCACAGCACTCATTTGTTGTAATCCTGTGCAAAAGCCTTCATCCGTGATCTCTGTGACACCTGCATCAATAGGTAAAGTAGCCATTGGTGAAAAACGCACTACATCATTAGTGCCCGAAATCACCGACCAGGATGTAGATGCATTTCTTCCGGGCAAGTAATAAGCCTCGGTACCATCTCCGTTTTCGATGCCTTGTGTAGCATTATGACAGGGTGTATTATATGCTGCCCATTGATCCGTATGGATCTCAATGATGTTTGATCCTTCAAATAATTTTATTTCTCCCCGGTAATATTGGCCGCATGTTTCAGGGAGCAGAAAATAGGCGACAAATCTTCGGTTGGGTGCATCACCAATAGTTTCATAACTAAAAATATTGTAGCCTTCATTATTGAAACAGCAGTCGTCATTTGTTGCCCCTATCCATCCTGCTGCTATTATATTATTGGGGCCGCCGGGATCCGGAATGCTTTGGCCAGCACAACATCCGCTGGCGGTTGTTCCAAAAGAAAGAAACCCATCAAACGTGAGATAACAATCCGAATAGGGGATTCCAAAAAAATCAAAATCGAAGCCTATGGGAACATTTACTGCCGAGTCTGCAGTAACTGTTACATCATGGGGAGATACAAATTCAAGATTGAAGTCATTCGGTTCGTCTACTACATAGATTATATCAGTGCTTACTACGTAAGGTGTGAAGGATACAAAATCATCATCACCAGGTTGTATTGACCAGTTGTAATTATAATTCCGTCCAGGGACTTCAACAGCCTGTGTCCCATCCGCATTTTCCAGGCCCATGGTCGAATTCCAGCCTGAACAATCATCCTGATACCATTGCTGTGTATGGATTTCAATCACATTGGTGGTTTCATAGAGTTTTACCTGGCCATAGTATGATTCATCACAACTGTTAGCATAATCCAGGGTGATCACTAATCTTCGATTAGGTGCATCTCCAAAGATTTCATAATGTGCAGCACTGTAATCCATATTGGTCCAGGCCACTGCGATGAGATTGTTTGGATTGCCTGCTGATGGGATGGGTTGGCCACAACAACCACCTCCGGGATAATCTCCAAACGAAATAAATCCATCGCCACCTACCCAGCAATCCGTATAAGGAACACCAAAAAAACTGAAATTGAATCCGATAGGGATCTGTGTGGCATCATCACCGTAGACATCGAAATAGGTTGGATTATCAATTTCAATAGTATAGGTTCCTGCCTGAGAAAGAACATATGCAGTGGAAGGAATGATTGGGGTAAACGAAACAAAATCTTCATCCCCGTTATCTACATGCCACGTATCGTTAAAATTTCGCCCCGGCACTTCAATAGCTTCCGTAGCATCGATATTCTCAAGGCCCTGCGTGGTATTCCAGCCCAGGCATTGATCCTGATCCCACTGCTGAGTATGAATTTCAATCACATTGGTGGTTTCAAATAATTTGACCTGACCGTAATAGGTTTCATCACATTGATTTCTCAGATCAAAAGTGATGACCAGTCTCCTGTAGGGTGCATCACCAAATAGTTCATAATGCGTACTGCTGGAACCAATATTGGTCCATGCAACAGCGATGAGGTTATTCGGAAGCTCGGTATGCGGTAGTACATTACCGCAACAATAATTGCCAGGATCGCTGCTAAATGTGATGAAACCATTTCCGCCTACATAACAATCTGAGTAGGTATTGCCATAAAATGTAAAATTAAACCCAATGGGTATTTGTGTGATTTCATAAGGATTCGCATCGAAGAATGTGGGATCTGTAATTTCGATGTTATACGTTCCGGACTGGGACAGGTTGTAGGACTGAGCAGTAGATTCGTAGTTCAGCATTATCAATAGCCAGCTAAGGAATCCGGTGATCAGGGTATAAGATTTGCAATTCAAAGCTTGCATATGTCAGATTTCTCTTTTTTACCCTATGAGGAGAGCAATAGGGTTCTTTTTTGGTGGATGCACAGAATTTCAGCATCAAAAGTGATAAAGAACCATAGGCCAATCAATAATACATATGCTGTATTTTATAGGAATATCCAAAAAGCAAGCTATTCAATTTGGATTATGACTTAAAGATCTGGCAGCGAATTGTCCAATGTACCTATCAATCGTAAATCGTCAATTGTCAATCGTCAATGGTAAATCGTCCCTCGTCTTTTATCCCAAATACAGCATTTGCGTTATTCCAGCCATCCACGGGATACCTTTTATTTGTATCCACTTTAACTTTACACTCCATTCAGAATAGCTATATTGCCATGAGTTCTTATGTAGCAGCGTATGATTTCACAATGCAGAAAGCCGGAACGCATCTGATCAGGGTAGCTATCGTCGACGATAATAAAAGCACGGTTGCGTCATTGAATGAATTCCTGTCTTATTCACCTAAGACAAGGGTGGTATTCACTTCCAGGTCAGGCCACGAATTTCTTGAAAAAATAAAATCGATTAGTGCAGATGATTTCCCCGATGTAGTGATCATGGACGTCAATATGCCCGGGCTAAGCGGAATTGAAGTTGTCCGTCATGGCAAAGCGATTTACCCTTCCATAAAATTTCTGATGCTCACTGTTTTCGATGATGAAGAAACATTATTCGAAGCCATCAAAGCAGGGGCAAGCGGTTACTTATTGAAAGATGAAAGAACTCATGTCATCATCGCTCACATCGAAAGCCTGATGGAAGAGGGTAGTGTCCCTATGAGCCCCAGGATCGCGCGCAAAACTTTAGAACTTCTCGCCACAACCTCCAAACCTGTCACAGGCACACAGGTTGTGGAGCTGAATGATCTTTCGTCCCGCGAAAAAGATGTTCTTTATCTCATGGTGGAAGGTCTCGAATACAGGGACATAGGCCAAAAGCTCAATATCAGTCCACATACGGTAAGGAAACATATTTCTAATATCTACGAGAAGCTTCATATCACATCCAAGACTCAAGCTATACGCCTTATGCAGGGAAGCCGGTCCGCATACTCCTCAAATGCGACTCCAAAAAATAAAATCCTTCTTGTAGATGATCACCAGATCATCCTCGATAGCCTGTCGATGATGATAGGCACTGTGGCAGATATGGATGTGATAGGTAAAATCAGCGACCCAAGAGAAGTACAGGCGTTTCTTGATATTTCACCGGTTGATATTATGATCACCGATCTCAGCATGCCTCATATGGATGGTCTTGCGCTTTCTAAGCTGGTACGGCAGCATCATCCTGCGATAAAAATTCTCATCCTTACCGTTTCTGAATCTGTCGAACATGTCAATCAGGCCCATGCCATCGGAGTCGAAGGATATATTTTGAAAAAAGCTAACAAAGAGGAATTAAGCACAGCAATCCGCACGATTATGGGAGGAGAGAATTATTATGGCCAATCCCTGATCATCCCCACCACTTAAAAGTGGCGGCAACTCAATGCAGGCAACTCAATGCAGACAACTCAGAGTATTCTTGAATTGCCACTAGCTTTTGCTAGTGGATTTTGATTTTTCTCCCCACCACTTAAAAGTGGTGGCAACTCAATGGAGACAACTCAGAGTATTCTTGAATTGCCACTAGCTTTAGCTAGTGGATTGAATTGCCACTAGCTTTAGCTAGTGGATTTTGATTTTTCAATTTATACTCCAACCTTGATTGTTCCTACGCCTTTCCTGGTGAAAGGGATAACGATTGTAATGGATGTACCCAGATTGGTTCCCTTCTCAATTTGAATACTCCCATTCACACTGTTCACCCGCGATGAAAGATTCTTCAGGCCTGTCCCGTTCTGCACAGCATCCGCATCAAATCCTTTTCCGTCGTCTTCCACATTGATGATGAATTGTTCTTTGTCATAATGAAGGTTAATGGATGCATTTCTACAACCGGAATGGCGAATGATATTATTGATGAGCTCCATCGTCATTGCATAACAATGAAGCTTAAGGGCATTGTCCATTCCCGGATCTGTTCCATCTGCAGAAAAGGTGAATTTTATTTTCTGATTATGATTAAGATTCGTGATAAGCTGCCGGAATATTTCTGTTAAAGATTTGTTTTCAATATCCTTGGGTACAAGGTTGTGCGAGATAAAGCGGACATCTTCGTAGATATCGGACATGGTATCCACCAGTCGATTGATTACATTCTGTTCTTCGGTTGACTTTTCGGGAGTATTGATCGTTTCCATGATCCATTTTGCAGCAGCTATTTTTGCATTGATATTATCATGCAGCTCTATCGCCATTCGTTTGCGTTCGATGTTCTGGCCTTCTGTCAATGCCAGCTGGATCTCCAGGTTTTTTTCAAATAAAGCCGCATTGTGTTGAAGCAATTTTTGGTTCGTCCTTTTGTAATAAAGTAAAAACAGAAGTCCTCCTGTCAGCAATGCAGCTAAAACATAGAGGATCAGTTGCAGGTTCTCGCCTTTCAGATGTTGTATTTCAAGATCTTTTTTTCCCGATTCATATTTGGCTTCCAGCTCATGATAACTTTTCTGCACTGCGAAGCGGGACAAGCTGTCTTCAATCACTTTCATTTTTTCAAAATGGAATAATGCATTCTTATAATCAGCTGCATTTTTATATGTATAAGCGGCATTTTCTTCAGCACGGCCTTCCATTTCAATCCATTTCGCTTGTTTGGCATAATCGAGGCTCAGTAGTCTGTATCGGATAGCTTCTTTAAAATTGCCCTTCTCTTCATACACATCAGCCAGATCACCATAGACGGAGAATATGACAATAGGAATATTATTTTTTTTGGCAATATCGAGAGCGAGGTTCGTGTAGGCAAGGGCTTTTTCTTCGTCGCCTAAACGCAGGTAACATCCCCCGATGCCATGAGCATTGTCTGCTTTGATTTGTAAATTTTTTACATGCGGAAGGATCTCTTCTACCTGGTGATAATATTCCAGTGCTTTTTTAATATCCTGGTGACCGAATGCGGAATAAAAAAGATGATCTGCATAAGCATCCAGTATCCACGCCAGATAATTTTTATTCTCAAGCTTTTCAGCAAGCGGACGGATTTGCTCTAACGTTTTATTGCATTCTTCTACCAGTCCATTGTTGTTTAAGACAAATGCTTTTAAAATATATGCGAATGCTACAAGGTCAGATTGATCTCCATTTTTTTCTAATGATTCAATAGCCTGTGTATAGAGCTTGAGGGCTTGCTCGGTCTGACCTCTGCGGTCATGATACTTTCCAAGTGCACGGAAATACAATCCTTCTGTTTTGTTCCAAACTGAGGTCGATAAACCTTGCCTGAGGGAATCAATGTAAATCAATGCCAGGCTGTCCTTCTTTCCACTGTAGGCTTCAGCGAGATAACTATATTGATAGATCAGTGCAGAATCTTTTGCCGGCGAATTGATTAAGGCATGTGTCCTTTTAAGCGTCGCCAATGTGCTATCAATACCCTGACCACACAAAGGCCCGATCCATAGAAAACATGTAAGGAGAAGAGAAGGGATGAAAAGCGACTTTTTCATGAGCTGTTCAAAGGTAAGTAAGGCGCACTAAACCCGGCGGGATGAACCGAATTAGTTTTTATTCTACCATACTCAGGACCTTTTCAAATATGATAATTATTTAATCTGTTTACATGAAAAAGTGTAAAACACGTTGTTGTCAGCGCATTACACTTTATAACTAAATCATAATGAAAACTTTAGTAGTATTTCCGGGCCATGTAAAATTTTGGGGTCGAGAGGGTAAATGTTAAAATAGTGTAATTAAATCAACATCTTTGTCACCCTAAAATTTTTAGCCATGAAAACGCAGCCTTATCATATTGTCCGGAATTCGAAAATTCACGGGAAAGGCGTATTTGCAAAAAGGCCTGTTCGCAAAGGAACCAAAGTCATTGAATATACCGGTGACATCATCTCTGTAAAAGAGGCTGATAAAATCGGTGTTAAACAAGACAGCAAAGGCCATTCACACACCATGTTGTTCACCGTGGATGATGACAGGGTGATCAACGGCAATACAGGTGGTGACGCTAAATATATCAATCACGGTTGTGATCCAAACTGTGAGGCAGTCCAGTATGGCGATAAAGTTTTTATTGAAGCACTTCGAAGCATTCCGAAAGGCCAGGAACTTACGTATGATTATCACCTCGTCGTCGATGGAAAGATCACAGATGAAGTCAAACAGGAATATGCCTGCTTTTGCGGTTCACCAAAATGCAGAGGTACACAGATAGATGCTAAAATTGTAGCGAAGTCGGAGAAAAAGCAAGCAAAACAAAACGCAAAGAAAGAAAAGAAGAAGGCTGAAAAGGAAGCGAAGGCGAAGGCTAAGGAGAACAAGAAAAATAAAAAGCTGATGAGCAAATCTGATTCCGGAGACAAGAAGAAAAAGAAGTCGAAGAAGAAGAAATGATGCTGGATGCTGGATAAAAGGATGCCGGATTCCGGACTCATGACGCAGGATATTTTCCGGGATCAAAATGAAAAAAGGGTTGTCCGTAGTTTCAAACTACGTATAACTTTTTTCCTTTTTGTATTTCTCTATCTCACGTCTCACATCTCACATCTCAAGTCTCAAGTCTCACGAGAAGGATAAGCGAAAGCAATTTCACTTCTCACTACTGACTACTCACTTTTGCGCAATTCTTCAAAAATCTCCCTGAAATTCAGTTTCCCTTTATTCCGCTTAAGATGTTCCAGGAATATCATACCACGGTGGATGCGCAGATCTGAATTCTTCACCTGGTTGATATAATAAATGATGTTTCGTTGCTTCCCCGGTGGCAGTGCATGAAAAAATTTATTTCCGGCAGTATCCTGATTTAGCAATTCTTTTAATTCTTCAGGAAAGGGCAATCCATATTCGCTCTTATCTTTTTCGAGGCTGACATTTACTTTGCTGCCTTCTTTCAGCTTTAGCTGGTCCCTTAGTTTTTTATTGATATTAATAAAATACACACCATCACCTGCAGGCATGATAGCACACTGAACACTGATTTTTTCATTCAGTGTGCAAACCACCCGCTTATCTCCCTGTTCTAAAAAGTGCAGCGCAATAGGTTTTGGTACCTTAATGTGGTAGGTCCAAAGCTTCGTATTGAAATTATCCAATCTTGCGGTGAATTCCATAAATTAAAAGTTCCTGTAATTGCTGATCTTTGATTTCTTTTTATGTATTTCAAAACTTCAAATTTCAACAAATGAAAATCATTGCTTTATTTCTTTTTGTTCTATCCTTAGCGCAATTGGCTTTTTCGCAAACCAGCGTTTTCCCCTATAAGTATAGTGATAAGTATGGGATTGTTGATGAATTTAACAACAAAGTAACAGAGCCTGTATTCGATCATATTTCACTTTTTTGCAATCAGGCATATAATAAATACACCGTTTTCAGTCGTACAGATAATGAGCGGAATAGCCTGTATGGAATTCTGGATAATAAGGGAAACATCAAAGTGCCACCTAAATATAAAGACTTAAAATATGATGGGAATGGCTTTTTTTGTTTCATTCAGGAGGGAGACAGTTTGCTGGTAATGCAGATAGAGAATCAAAAAACAATTTTCCTCGCCAAGCCCTCGATCGAATCCTATAATTCAATGGTGATTGCTTCGGATTTCACTACAGGCAAAAGAAAGGTTATATTCAGAAATGGAACAAGTAAGGAAATACCTAACGGATATCTTGAAGACTATATCGTGGTTTTTGAAGATCAAAGCTGCCCTGTTCTGCTTACGAAGAATGAAATCATGGATTGCACCGGTAAAATAATAACGCAGTCGGAGTATCGGAACATGGATCAGAATGAAATAGGCATTGACGAAATTTACGAGTCATACAGCGACATCAAAGAAGCTGGAGACATGCCATCGGTAAAGGAAACTTCTTTCAGTACAGGAAGATTAACCCCTGTTTATGATGCACATGGTGAGATTGCAGCAGTCATCCAAACCAGGGATAATACCTGCACATTGATGAATCCAGGTAAAGAAATTTTGTTTTATTCAGGACAATGCAGCTTTATGGAATCATTTGTTCCTTTCAAAGATGAAGGGATGTATATTGAATATGGAATTTCTGGCCATAAAGGATTGCTTGACATATATGGACATGAAATTCTAAAAGCAGAATTTATTGACTTTCATGCTATTAATTCCTGGGATGATAGTCAATTCAATAAAAATATAGAGCAGGTGCCTGAATTATTAAATGTTTATCATAACTCAGGTTATAGCGGATTCGCCAATACGTACGGCAAAGTTTTTCTACCGAAAGAATGCAATTGCATAAAGTAATTATCATATCAAAACGAAATGCAGGATGTCAAGCTATTCAATCTAAATATCAAATTCCTCATTCCGATTTGTTCAGCAGTTTAATTAATATCCAAAATCCAAAATAATGAAAGTTTTACCGTGGGAGGGGATCTACTCCGCCGTTACTACAAGGTTTGATGAAGAAGGTGCCCTGGATTTGAGATCTTTCATTAACAGCTTGAGATTTCAGGTAGATGCAGGGATCAATGCCATCATCATCGGTGGTTCTCTGGGTGAAAGCAGCACGATCACTCATGATGAGCGAATCGAGATGTTATACGCTGCACGTGCTGAATTTGGCAAACAACTTCCAATATTGATCAATATTGCAGAAGGCTCTACACGCAATGCAACAGCACTTGCTATGCGTGCAGAGGATTCAGGAGCGGATGGCCTGATGGTATTGCCTCCTATGATGTACAAAGCCACGGACGCAGAAGTAGTGGATTTCTTCATTGATATCGCCACAAGTACAAGCCTGCCTGTCCTGGTTTACAATAACCCGGTAGATTATAAAATTGAAATCACGCCACTGATGTTTGAAATGTTGTTGAAGCATGATACAATCCAGGCGGTAAAAGAAAGCACAAGAGACACTGCTAATGTCACGAGATTAAGAAATGCATTTGGTGACCGGTTGAAAATCCTGACCGGTGTGGATACGATTGCTGCAGAATCAATCATCCTAGGGGCAGATGGATGGGTGGCGGGCCTTGTGAATGCTTTTCCTGCAGAAACGGTCGCTATATTCAAACTGATCAAAGCCGGGCAAATAGAAAAAGCACTTGAAATCAATCGATGGTTTCTTCCTTTATTCGAGCTTGATATCAGTCCCCAGCTGGTGCAGAATATCAAGCTCGCTGAAAGTATTGCCGGAAAAGGGACAGAGTATGTACGATTACCCAGGAAAATACTTTCAGGAAATATTCGTGAGCGAATCATCACAATCGTGGAAGATGCTATTGCGAAACGACCTGATTTAATTAATACCTTATGATCACACAAAATATTATCGGCTATGAATTGTCTGCACAATCATCGAAGCAGATCTATGCATTTGATCCGGCCCTGCAAATAAAATTACCAGAGGCTTTTTCACCCGCAACCCGCGAAGAAATAGAAAGGGCACTTGAAAAAGCGCATGCTGCATGGCGCATTTTTCGAAAAATAGATTCAAAAAAGAAAGCTTTATTCCTTTCTGCTATTGCCGATGGCATTGAAAACCTGGGTGAAACATTAGTGAAAAGAATGATGGCAGAAACAGGGTATGGGGAGGCAAGAGTTTTGGTAGAGCGCAGACGAACATGCGCACAGCTTAGAATGTATGCAGAGATTGTGCAACAAGAAAATTGGCTTGATATTACCATCAATGAAGCGTTGCCTGACAGAACACCATTGCCACGTCCTGATCTGCGGAAGATGAATGTAGCCATTGGTCCTGTAATCGTTTTTGCAGCAAGTAATTTTCCATTAGCCTATTCCACAGCCGGAGGTGATACAACTTCTGCATTAGCTGCGGGTTGCCCCGTGATTGTAAAAGCGCATGAATCTCATCTGGGTACAAATGCACTTGTAGCGGAAGTCATCATGAATGCAGCAAAGCAAACAGGCATGCCCGATGGCGTTTTTTCATCACTCAATGGTGATGGCATCGAAACCGGTACACAACTGGTACTGCATCCTCTGACTGCAGCTGTGGGATTTACAGGTTCTTTGAAAGGTGGAAGAGCATTATTTGACATTGGAAGTAGCCGTGAAAAACCTATACCTGTTTTTGCAGAAATGGGAAGCACAAATCCTGTTTTCCTCTTGCCAAATAAAGTAGCTCAGGATGCAAAAAAGATTTCAACATTGTTGGCGGAATCGATTACAAATTCATCCGGTCAGTTCTGCACTAAACCAGGCATTCTTTTAGCCATACAAAATGAGGCAACAGAAGTCCTTATTACTTTTCTCGAAGAATCATTGTCAAAGATCCCCTCCGCTACAATGCTCAATGAAAATATTGCAGAGAATTTTCATAAAGGGGTAGCTTCCGTCAAAGCTGCAGCTAACATTATGACGCACGGATTGCAAACCACGGCTGATACTATGAAGGGCATTCCGCTATTAGCATCTGTTGATGCAGAATACTTTCTTGCGCAACCACATTTACATTCAGAAGTATTTGGTCCCTTTGCCCTTATGGTGCTTTGCAAGGATCCTGATCAAATGCTCGCAGTAGCAAATTCTCTCGATGGCCAGCTGACAGCAACAGTACATGCTACTACGGATGAATTTCAATTCGTCAATGAGTTAACAGACATCCTCATCGAAAAGGCGGGACGAATTATTTTCAATGGTGTGCCTACAGGAGTGGAAGTTGGAGAAGCGATGACTCATGGTGGCCCTTATCCTGCAAGTACGGATAGTCGCTATACGGCAGTAGGACATCATGCTATCAGAAGGTGGCTGCGGCCTGTCACATATCAGAATTTTCCTAATGAACTTTTGCCTCTTGAGCTTATACGGCAAGATAATGATTACTCAAGAGAACATTATTCTTGAAGTTGATTTAAAGCAGTTTTTTAAATATTACAGGGTCATTAATGCGAAATTTCTTGCGGAAAGAATAGGAATGAATGAATCGCTTTTGTCTCAGTATGTAAAAGGCAGAAAAAAACCTTCGAGGCAACAAATCGAAAGAATTATTAATGGGATTAATGAAATAGGAATAGAGCTATCCGAATTAAGGATGGAAGTCAGGGACGCTGACAAATAAATTTTCCTGGAGAGTAGACGGGGGTTAACCACCAGCCCTTAGGGCATTCTAATAACTAATTCCTGTGAAAATTCTGATATTTGAAGACAAGGCTTTATCTATGTATTAATATTGCTCTCTAACCCAACATGAAAAACATGAAACAACCAACATTTTACAGGCTTCTGGCAGGCCTATTCTTCTTTACCAGCACTATGGTCACAACTCTCCAGGCACAAACAGACATGGGTATGGAAATGGATTCCATGATGTGGGATGATCATATCGTAGCCGACCGGCCCAACCAGTCCGATGGAGCTGCTATCCTGGCAAAAGGCTATTTCCAGATGGAAAACGGATTTTCAATTGAAGATATCGCTCCGGGTTTCGTCTATACATATCCTTCTACCCTGTGGAAAATAGGTGTCAGTGAGTCTTTCGAATTTAGAATATTGACAGAATATATCAATATCACTCATGAAGGATTTCCAGATGTGGATGGGCTGCTACCGGTGCAGGTTGGATTCAAGACAAAATTGTTCAACCAGAAAGGAATTATTCCCCAGGCAGCAGCGATTGGTTTTATTTCATTGCCTGGCATTGCTTCAAAGCAGTTCACGACCACATTTTTTGCACCATCGATGAGGCTCGCTTTTGAAAATAGCATTTCAGATATGTTTTCTGTAGCCTACAATGTGGGTGCCGAATGGGATGGTGAAAATGCGCGACCGAATTTTCTATATACATTTTCACTTGAAGCAGAAGTATTCCATAGCCTTGGAGCATATGTCGAAGTGTATGGCGACATGCCTCAGCAGCGTGAAGACGAGTTTCAGCATAGGCTGGATGGCGGACTTACTTACCGGATCAGTCGTGATGTGGTAGTGGATGTATCCGGAGGAATTGGCCTCAGTGATAATGCTCCGGAACAGTATGTGGCTGTCGGATTATCGTATAGGTTTAAAATGTAAAACAGTAAGAAGGTAAGAAAGTAAGGCAGTAAGAAGGTAAGAATATAATTCCCTTATGTTTCAAAGTAAAAAAAAGTTATCCGTAGTTTCAAACTACTGATAACTTTTTTCACTTTGATCACACGTTCAATACGATTACCGAATACGGATTACCGAATTCTGAATACTGAATACCGAATTCTGAATACTGAATACCGGTTACTGAATACTGAATACCGGTTACTGAATACTGAATACTGAATACCGGTTACTGAATACTGAATACCGGTTACTGAATACTGAATACTGATTACCAAATACTGAATACTGAAAACTGAACACAATTGAAGAAGCTCTTCTACATCGGCACGCTCCTGCTCATCTTGTTTGAAATTGCCAAAGTGTATTTCATCATGCCTATCCCGGGCAGCCAGGAAATGAACAGCATTACGTTTGCATACTTTCTCGATGTATACCGATGGATATTCCGTGCGTTTTTCGGTCTGATGATGGGTTTTGGATTGTCATCATCATGGAAGGGTTCCAAAATTCTGGTTATCCTTTTCCTTGCGTTGGCCGGGGTGGTCATCTATATGACAAATTTTAAAATGGTGGCGGATCACATGTTTTATCAGCCAAATAAATTGTCTCTCCTGGATGCTGCAGAAAATAAAATTGATAAAGAGAAATTGATCATAGGGGTGTCCTTTAATAACCAGGCAAAAGCTTATCCCATACAATTTCTTGGCTTTCATCACCAGGTTCGTGATTCTATCGGAGGTAAACCTATTATGGTTACGTATTGTACAGTATGCCGCACAGGTCGTGTATTCGAACCTGTGGTCAATGGTCACGAAGAAACATTCAGACTTGTCGGTATGGATCATTACAATGCCATGTTCGAAGATCTTACCACAAAGAGCTGGTGGCGCCAGGAAAACGGTGAAGCAGTAGCAGGAGAATTAAAAGGACAGATTTTACCTGAATTTCCATCTACACAGGCAACATTGGGTAGCTGGTTGAAGCTTCACCCTAACAGCCTGATCATGCAGGCAGACACTTCGTTTCAAGCGGAGTATGATTCGATGGCTAATTATGAAGGGGGAAGACGGGATGGCCGACTCACACGACGAGATTCACTTTCATGGCAGGACAAATCATGGATTGCAGGAATTAGTATCAGTAATCAAAGCAAAGCTTACGATTGGAATACCCTCCTCGAAAAGCAGATCATCAATGATGAAATTTCCGGTCAGCCCATAGTCCTGTTCCTGGCAGAAGATGATAAAAGCTTATTCGCTTTTAAAAGAAACAATCCCGATCAAAAATTTACCATTCATCATGACACGCTGACAGATGGTCTCTTTCAATACAAACTATCCGGATATTGCTACCAGGATTCCATGCCTGCCCTTGCACCTCTCCAGGTTTACCAGGAATACTGGCATAGTTGGAAAACCTTTCATCCTGAAACATTAAAGGGAGATTAACCCTCATAAAATCGAAAATTGAAAAAGGAAATTCTCATCATTGAAAATCTCGCTGCTTTTGAAAATGTAGTGAACCGGGATCAACGTCCCTATGATATTAACATGATGGTAATGCCCGGAACGCTTGAGGATAAGCATAAGGACATCGATCCTGCAAAAGGCATCCAGGCGCTTCGGCGAAAATTTAACCTGGTGTATATCCTTACTGGAGGTGTGCATGATGTTCACCTGGGTGCAGATTACCGTTGGCTCAATCCAAATGATCTGGTCATTGTCCCTGAAAATTTTTTATATGCATCTTCTCATGTGAGTCAATGCAAAGGATATTGCATTCATTTCAAAACAGAATTCATCCAGCCGCTTCTGACGGGTTCACTTGCAGAAGACTTTCCTTTTTTTGACCTGGAAGCGGATCATATTGTCAATGTCACTGAAGAAGAAAGCAAAAGGATCCAGGAAGGCTTTAAAAATATTATTTCCGAATACGAGCGTTTCTCACCGGAGAAAGATTATATACTCAGGAATTACATTCATATCCTGCTGCTCATGATGCGTGAGATCTATCGTCCTCATGCAAAAAAGCTGAACGAATCAGCTACAAGGTCGATGAAGATCACTAACCAGTTTAAGCATCTCCTTGAAAAGCATTTTATCGAATGGCGTGAAGTGAAACAATATGCAGCCCATCTCCATATCACTCCAAAATATTTATCTGAAGCTGTAAAAGCAACGATCGGAAAAACGCCTAAAGATCTCATCAATGATGTTTTGCTGCTCGAATCGAAAGTCCTACTTGGATCCACAGGCAAGACCATTACTGAAATAGCTCACGAGCTTTGTTTCCAGGACCAGGCACATTTTAGCCGCTTCTTCAGACAGCATACAGGTAATACCCCCACTGATTTTCGGAAGAAAGTCTGATTTGTACACGCATTGGCGAAATATTGACACGGAAACCTTCGTGTGCCACCTGCATCTTTGATCTGACAAAGCTGATTACGGGTATTGCCACTTTCCATACAAAGCAGGTAAATCATATTCAGCTTCCTATTCTCACATTTCAAATTTTCAATATCATGAAATCATTCCTGATCATTCTCGGCATTTGTATTTCGGTTGTCCTCATGTCACATCGTTCGACATCTTCTTTTAGACCGGAAGCCAAAGAGAAAGCAGAATTAAAATCATTTGGGAAGCCGGATGAAGTCCGGGAATTTCCAAAAGGTAAAGTTGAATTAATAAAAATCGGCGGGGCCACAATTGGAAGGGCTACTTTTCAACCGGGTTGGAAATGGTCCGAATCTGTCCAGCCGCTGGTCAAAACCAACAGTTGTGAAGCACCACATTACCAATACCATGTATCTGGTGTCCTGATGGTGAAAATGGATGACGGTACTTTGCTGGAATGCAAGCCTGGAGATGTTTCTCTTTTACCGGTTGGCCATGACGCCTGGGTTGTAGGTTCAGAGCCAGCTGTTGTTGTTGACTTCCAGGGTATGGTGGATTACGCAAAATCCAATTAGTAAGACAACCGATCCCAGACTATAATTAAATGGCTGATAGTCTAAAGCTCTGTTGTTTGCTCTGGTTTACAAAAGAACACATGCTTCAGAAACTATTATCACGCTCAATTGGATAATTTAAAATCTCAATTAAAACATGTACATCGTCAGAGATATATTTCAGCTTCGTTTTGGCCAATATAAGGATGCCAAAAAATTGCTGGATGAAGCTTATTCAAATGGACTTCTTCCGGACGCAAGGTCTTCGAGGATACTGAGTGATTTTACCGGCGATGCATACAGGCTGATCTTCGAAGAAGGGTATGAATCACTGGCCGAATATGAACAGTCTCTAAGCTTCAGCATGTCTAAACCGGAATGGAAAAAATGGTACGACAGGTTCAAAGCCAATGTCGAGAGCAGCCATCGTGAGATCCTGAAGCAGATCATGTAAACAAGCTCCAAAAGGACTAAAATTCCGGGGGTAGGGAAGGACCTTCCTACCCCCTTTATTTCCAGTCGTGCCACCAGTACTCGTGCCACCAGTACTCGTGCCACCAGCACTCGTGCCACCAGTACTCGTGCCACCAGT
>DASRXQ010000022.1:0-131432 GCA_035654115.1 Saprospiraceae bacterium | reverse complement strand
GCTGAGTAGGAGTGTTCGTCCTGCGTTGATCGTAAGTGACCTTCCTAATGTACCACCTTGCCAGTCTCCGTTTCCATTGAGCGTCATGTCTCCGCCGTTGATCGTACCCTGAATGACGAAATCATTATTGATGGTTAATGCACCGGGTCCGTTGATGGTATTACTGTTACTGAAAACCAGGGTTGCTGGAAATATCTGATCGATCGCCATGGAAAATATTCCACTATTATTGAAGCTACCGGTACCCGTAATGATGGAACCCGAATTGTGATTAAAATTGGAAGCGTTTTGCCACGCAGCACCAGAGCTGAATGTAATAGTACCGGTATTCGTAAAAACATTTGAGCTCGTTAAAGTGCCACCAGTGAGATTGATCGTTCCACTGTTGCTCCACGGTGTGGCGATATTAGTTGAGCCACCTGTTTTATTAATGGTGCCTGAATTGCTCAGTCCTCCGCTGAATTGCCAGAGTGCTGTGGCACTGATGTTCAAAACATTATTGTTGATAACCGCGCCGCCGCCATTTATACCTCCTTCCTGCCATGTCATGATTCCATTGTTGGTGAGTGTTGTACCGCCTGATGAACTTTTTACAGTCGTCGTGCTGAGTAGGAGTGTTCGTCCTGCGTTGATCGTAAGTGACCTTCCTAATGTACCACCTTGCCAGTCTCCGTTTCCATTGAGCGTCATATCTCCGCCGTTGATCGTGCCTTGTATAACAAAATCGTTATTGATGGTTAATGCGCCAGGCCCATTGATGGTATTGCTGTTGCTGAAAACTAAACTTGCTGGAAATATCTGGTCGATCGCCAGGGAAAGTACCCCACTATTACTGAAACTTCCTGTCCCTGTAATGACTGAACCTGCATTGTGATTAAATGTTGAGTTGTTTTGCCAGGCAGCACCGGAGCTGAATATAATGTTTCCTGTATTTGTAAAAATATCTGAGCTCGTTAAAGTGCCTCCGCTGATATTTATCGTTCCACTGTTGCTCCACGGTGTGGCGATATTTGTTGAGCCTGCCGTTTTATTAATGGTACCTGAATTGGTCAGTCCTCCGCTGAATTGCCAAAGTGCAGTGGCACTGATATTGAAAACATTATTGTTGACTACGGCACTTGATCCATTTATACCTCCTTCCTGCCATATCATGACTCCATTGTTGATGATGACCACACCGGCAGCTGTTGTCTTGACACTGCCTGTGCTTAACATAAAAGTTGCAGTAGGGGTAATAGATACAGTTCCTGCTCCATCTATGCTGCCACTTTTGAAGTTCAACATCCCATTTACCACCATATCATCTCCTGTCCCATCATTCAGTGTAAAAGCTGCTTCAATGTTGAGTGCACCACCTGATTCTATGATAATTTGATCTCCTGATGATGCAGTATTCACTGTTACAATATGTGGACTGCGAATAGTAATGATACCGTCTGCCGCATTGGGAACTGCCGGTGCAGCTAACCACGTCATTCCATCAAATCGTTCCCAAATGCTTATCGCGTTCCAGGGACCTGAAGCTACGCTCCGGAAATCTCCGGCGTTCTGGGCGTTTGCAGCAAAATCTAAGCTGATAAGGACAAAATAAAGCAGTGTTATTTTTTTCATCATCCTGTTTTTTCCTGTAGAAATCAAAATGATTTCGACCTGAAAAATAGGGAGGAAATGAAGGGACGTCAATCGCTAATAGTAGTGAGGAAAAACAAGGCGAAGGTGAAAGGGTGCCTTCGCGCCTCCTCGTGCTACAGCTCAGTTACCATGTTAGTTGAAATGAATTTTTTCCCGCAGGCTAATCGCATTTTGCCGAAGGCTAACCGCTTTTCAGTTTATGCACTGCATACCTATAATTTACTCTTCTTAACTAATAACACGGAATATGAAACAGCTATTTGGATTCCTCTTTTTCATCGCATGCATTACGAATGTTATCTCGCAAGTCGGCATCGGCACCAGTTCTCCAAGTGTGAGTTCCATTCTTGAATTAAAGAGTAGTACGAAAGGACTTTTATTTCCACGTACTTCTTCCAGCTCGCGCATTGCGATGGCTGGTGTTAAGGGATTGATGGTATATGATACTACATTAAGTCAATTGTATTATCATACCGGAACTTCCTGGCTCAGTGTCACAACCGGCCCTCATCCAAACACTCATTGGTCTGTATCCCCGGATGATGCTGATAATATTTATAAGAATCCTGATGGTAACGTTGCCGTAGGATATTGGCAGGCACCTTATAGACTGTCCGTGTATGGTACAGTCTATGTTCAGGATGAATCCAAGACGACCGTTAGGCTTAGAGGTACAACAGCTACAACAGAAGCACGTATTCTATGGGAATTGCCCAGCAATGCCATGGACTACAATATCACTCAAAATCTCAATAAGCTTTACATATCACGCACCACAGGACAAGCCGGGTTTGTCAGTGACATTGTCATAGAACCGCAAAGCGGATGGGTAGGAATAGGTACTGCAAATCCGGAAACCAGATTGAATGTCATCGGAGGTGGTGATGTAGGAAATGGCAGCGGCGGGTATTTGCAATTAGGTCCTGAGAATGATTTAAATGTTGGTTTTGATAACAATGAGATCCAGGGCCGCTATATGGGAGAAGTAAGTCGCCTCGTATTAAATAATGGAGGAGGCCCGGTCCAGATCGGAAGCGCTGTGGCACCTTCAGGTTATAGTCTTTCTGTCAATGGCAAAGCAATTTGTGAAGAATTGAAAATCCAGGCAAGCAGCGACTGGCCCGATTATGTTTTTCACAAAGCATATTCCCTGAGAAGCCTGGATGAATTGCAAAATTTTATTACTGCACATCAGCATTTACCCAATATTCCTGACGCCGACACGATAGAAAAGAATGGAATTGAAGTAGGCGACATGCAAAAACGCATGATGGAAAAAATTGAAGAGCTCACATTGTACATTCTTCAACTGGAAGAAAAAAACAAGCTCCAGGATATTAAAATTGAAGCATTGATACGCAAGCAACAATAAACGTTACTTCAAATGAATCCTTTTGTCCGCAATGCATTCTTCCTTGTTCTTTTATTAGCTGGTACGATATTGCCTGGTCTTTCTCAACCCGCACCAGATCATCCAAAACTAACCGATGGAAGCAATTTTAATATCATCCAAAAAGAACTGAATGATTATTATACTCTCCATCCAAAAGCAAAAGGATATAAGCAATGGAAAAGAAGAGAATGGTTTCTGGAACCAAGATTATATCCATCAGGCCACATGGAAAACCTGGCTTTAAAAACATGGAAGGCCTATGATGGATATATTAAATCACAACTCAATAGCAGATCAACACATGGAAGCTGGACCTTTTTAGGTCCTACATCCTGTGCAGAAGGTCTTGGAAGATTGAATGCTATTGCCTTTCATCCTTCTGATCCGAATATCATGTATGTCGGCAGCAGCAATGGCGGTGTATGGAAAACAATTAACGGAGGTCTTTCATGGTCAAATGTTTCTCCAAATATTCCACTCCTTTCAATAGCGGATGTAAAATTAAGTCCCTCCAATCCTAATGTAGTCTATATCCTGACAGGTGACGGTGATCCGAGCCCGCAAGAAATAGAGGCGCATGGACAAACAGAAATCAGCAGCATCGGTATCCTGAGATCAACTGATGGCGGTGCTACATGGTATACAACAGGTTTTAACTTTGAACATCCCAGCGCGATCATTCCGATCAAATTATTAATTCATCCTTCCAATGTCAATATTCAATATGTAGCCAGTCAAAGCGGATTATACCGCACGATTGATCATTGGGCCACATCGACCATTGTTTTAAATCAACCTACGTTCGATATTGAATTTAAACCCGGTAATCCCGATATCATCTATGCCGGTAGTGACAATCAGATGTATAAATCCACCGATGGCGGGGCCATATGGTATAATATGACTGATCCGGATTTTAGCAATATGACGCAAGCAAGCCGGGTTGAACTCGCTATTGCTCCTAACAATTCGAATGTCGTGTATGCACTTGCCGGAAACTGGAATGGGTTCCTCGCTTTTTTTGAATCTCAATCAGAAGGAAATAATAATAGCTGGACACTCAGAAATAATTCGGCGACATCTCTTGGCGGTTTTACAGATTATTGTGTCGGACTTGCGGTGGATCCTACTGACTGGACAGATGTATTCGGTGGCATGCAATGGATCAACAAATCCACAAACCAGGGAACAGTGTGGTCATCGATTGTAGATGATTTTGTGCATGCAGATGTGCATGATGTAGCGTATGTCAATGGTGCATTGTGGGTGTGTTGTGATGGAGGTCTTTACAAATCAACAAATGAAGGAAACAGCTGGTCTGAAATCATAAGCGGCCTCAGCATTACAGAAGTGTATCGCATAGCAGGCACACCTGAGTATGGCAATCTCTATTTCATGGGATGCCAGGACAATAGTACGATGCGTCGTGATGGACCCACTTCGACTTTCGAACAAGTCAATGATGGTGATGGCACTACTTGTCTCATCGACTATACGGATCTGGACGTCGTGTATGCTTCATCACAGAATGGAGATTTTTCAAAAAGTACCAATTCAGGAGATTCATTTTCTGATTTAGACATTCCGGGTACGGGTGCATGGATAAGTCCGATGATTATGGATCCGGGCAATCATGAACGTTTGTTCGTAGGCACAAGTGAAATTTCACGATCTGATAATGGTGGAGATGATTGGTTTAATATTTTCGCACCGACAAGTTTAGATCTTGCGAATTGTCTTGCACAGGGAACCAGTAATCCCAACCGATTATATGCGTCAAGTGCAGATCTCATTTTTCGATGTGACAATGCACTCGGACCTCCGGGGTATAACTGGACGAGTATCGGTGGGGGTTTGCCTAACCTTTTTATTACCGGGATTGCTGTTGATCCCAATAATTCCGCACGGGTATTTGTTTCCTTATCAGGTTATGACGATGGTGATAAAGTCTATAGATCAAATAATACAGGTGACAACTGGACAAACCTTAGCGGCAGCTTACCGAATGTACCGATCAATTGCATTGAATTTCATGAGAACGGATTGCATAATGATGCGCTCTACATCGGTACAGACATAGGTGTATTCTATCGCGACAACGATATTGCAGATTGGATTTATTTCAACAATGGTATTCCGGCAGTCAATATCAGTGATCTGTACATCAACACAAATGCCAATACACTGGCTGCCGGTACCTACGGCAGAGGACTTTGGAGAAGCGATTTATATACAGGATGTGTAGCCGATATCATACTGACCAGTGCCAGCCCGAATAATGGTGTACGATATTACTCTGCATCCAATTCCATTTCAAGCATAGCTGACTACAGAAAGGATATTGGAACAGAGACACATTATAAAGCTGGTAATTATATCACTTTGTCTATAGGCTTTGAAGCTGGTGGACGAGGTTTTTTTCACGGAAGATTAGGTTCGTGTCCGGATATCGTTTCTGAGCCTTTGATATCTCCATTCAACACTTCATCGATCCTGGTGATGGATGGCATCACTCCACATCTCCCTGCCAATATTGATAGCATAAGAACATCAGAGGTTCATCAACAATAATCTTACACGCTATGAAATATATTTTCATCACGGTTACATTTTTTTGCACAATCCTAATGTCTTCGAAGCTGACCGCGCAGGATCCGGATCTCATGGGAAGATTAGCAGGCAAAGACAGGGTAGAAGAAATCATGGACATCGTCGAAGCATACTACGCTGACCATGAAGAAGAACATGATGACGAGGAGGAGGATGAAGAGGAAGATGGCGCGTACGCGAAATGGGCTCGCTGGGGACTTTATATGTCTGCCCGGACGGATGATGAAGGCAGACTCGTCAATGTTGATCGACGCATTCGCAGTGCATATGAAGCGTATGCCACTCACCAGCGAAGCAGTGCAGGTAACTGGATTCCACGCGGACCTAATTCAATTTCCGGTATAAACGGTTCTGCTGTCGGAATAGGTCGTGTCGACAGGATTGCTTTTCATCCGACAGATGCGAACACATTATATATAGGATCACCAGCGGGGGGATTATTCAAATCTACAAATGGTGGATCTTCATGGACGCCACTTACAGACAATATTCCATCAACTGCCATCTCAGGTATTGTGGTGAGTCATGCAAACCCAAACACAATTTATATTCTCACCGGTGATGGTGATACAGGTAATAGCGGGTTTATTGTTTCTGCCGGATATTGGAAACCATCAGCAGGTGTTTTTGTAAGTTATGATGCAGGAAGTAATTGGAATGCAACCGGCGCTTTGCCTATTGTTGGAGAATATGCAGGATATCAACTCGTACAGGATCCAAACAATGCGAACGTATTACTTGCTGCAACAAATCAAGGAATCTATCGTACTTCAAATGGAGGAAATTCCTGGACACAGGTTTTGACCGGCTTAACATTTGAAATAAAATTTAAACCTGGATCTTCCGGTTTTGTATATGCCACGCAAAATGGAAGCTTCTTCAGAAGTCCGGATGGAGGTGTTACATGGGCACACATTACCAATTTTGATTTTCCCTTGATGGCTGGTCGCGTTGCAATGGCTGTGACAAATGGATTTAGCAGTCGTGTTTGTCTTATGTCAGGCTGGGCTAATGATGGTGCAACTTTTGGGGGTGTTTATATTTCATATGATTCCGGAGCCTCATTTTCACGTCAAAGCAATACACCTAATATTGTCGAATCATCATGTGATGGAGATGGAGGAAATAACCAATCATGGTCTGATCTTGCCATCGCTGTGTCACATACAGAAAGCTCAAAGGTGCTTGCAGCAGGAATTACTACATGGAGAAGCACGAATACAGGTGTCACGTGGACGAATGCAAGTGCAGGCCGATGTGATGGAAGTACATCCACCGGATATGTACATGCTGATGTTCATGACATAGAGTACAGCCCGCTCAATGGCGCTGTGTATCTATGCAGCGATGGCGGATTGATAAAAAGTTCAAATCATGGAGTGGATTGGGTCAATCTCTCGGATGGAATAGCCGCATCTATGATTTATCATCTGGCAGGTACAATTACAGACCTCGAAAATATGATCATAGGTCTCCAGGATAATGGTTCCAAACGTCGCAATGCAAATACATCTGTATGGGATCAGGTGCTGAGTGCTGACGGTTTCGATTGTATCTACAATGTTGGTAGTAACACGGAGGGTTATCTTTCCGCGAATAGCAAGCTATCCAGATTTTCGGACAATGGCCTGGACCTCGTGGATATCACACCTCTCACAAGTGATAATAAATTCCCCAGGGTTACATCTGCCATTGACGATGGTGATCTGGTGCTGGCGGGATATGTACACATTTACAAATCCACTAATGGTGGAGATACATGGGTGGAAAAAAACGTTCCGGGATCATGGGACCTTGAGCGATGTCCAAGTAATGCTAATCGCTTTTATGCCGCAGGCGGAGCTTCTGCGTTTGCTACGACAGGATCAATGTGGAAGAGTAATGATAAAGGAGATACCTGGACGATTATTTCTGATAGCCCGGGCTTTCCATCAGTCAATATAAGACTTACAGACATTGGTGTCCGATCTACGGTCTCAGGAAATGTCTGGATTGTCTTCGGTGGATTCAGTAATGGTAATAAGGTCTTTTTTTCCAGCGACGCCGGTGAAAGCTGGTCCAATATGTCCAGCTCACTTCCTAATGTCCCTGTCAATGCAATCCAGGTGGATGCCGGCAACAATGCGTACATCGGCACTGACATTGGTGTATTCTACCGCGGTGCAGGAATGAACGATTGGGTACCGTTCTGGCATAGGCTTCCCATCATTCAGGTGAGCGATCTGGAGTTGTACGAAGCGGACAATATCATCCGTGCTTCGACATTCGGCCGCGGTGTATGGGAGAGTGATACGTATAGTACCTGTGCGCAAACCATTAATATAACATCCATGCTGAGCGGCAACAGGTATTATGAGACATCAAATTATATCTCATGCGGCTCCATTATCACGGGTGGTCAGAATACACGTGTCATATTTAAAGCAGCAAATTTCCTTGAGCTAAAGATCGGATTTGAAGCGAAAGCCGGAAATACTGTTCATGCCTATCTCGCACCTTGTGGTGTAGCGCAAAATGAAGATTGATACTTTATGGATTTTGAGTTACCTTATTCTGCAACAATGACTATCTCTTGATCCTGCGCGGCTATCAAATTACGGCACTAACACTCCTGATCCTTTTACTTCAGAGTAAAGGACATTCGCAATTGCCGGATTATCACGTTCAGCTTTTTGATGAAAGGGATGGCATACGCACAAATGTCGAGCATGTCATTAAGGACGATCTTGGTTTTGTCTGGCTTTCGTATAGCGATCGTGTGCAGCGGTATGATGGGAAACAAATGCAGGAATTTATCATTGGGGATCGCATCAATTCCATTTTATCAGATCTGAAACATAAGGTCTGGGTTACGTCAAGGAACCATGTGCATTTGTATGATAACAGTAGTGCGGGATTTCGCATCATTCAGGTAGAGAGTACGGAAAAAATATCCATCGGCCAGGTTTTTCAGTTACCTGGTAAAGAAGTTTGGCTACTGACGAATCTGGGTTTTTATGTTTTTGATCCACAGCAATCCAAATTTATTCCTGTCACGGATGAAAAATCTAAAGCAAAAACTCCGGTTAACGTAAGACGATTCTCTGCAAGTCTATTTGGGAATATTCTTTTTTATAGCAGCAGAGATACGATCTGGTCTCACGATATGAGTTCCGGTGAAATGAAGAGCCTGCCTGTCAGGAGTCTCTTAACATTGCATGCACTCAATGAATACCAGGTGTTGGTCAGTACGTGGAAAAACCAATCGTTTTTATATGATCTGATGTCGCAACAGATTCAGCCAATCCATCCGATGGAGTATTTACATCACCTGGTGGATGATTTCCTTGCGATACGTGATGTTGTGAACCTGGGTGCAAATCATTATTTACTGGCCACGACAAAAGGAGTTTTAGAATACAATTCAACATCCGGCATCTTATCTCAAAAGCAATTTTATTTTAAAGGACAACCTTTATTGAATGGCGGAAACAGTGAGGACATGTATATGGACAGTGATCACAAAGTATGGTCCTGTTCTGTAAACAGCCTGATGGTATTTGATCCTTTTAATGAAGTGATCGGACAGGTTCGAAATACCAGAATGGAGGATGCCAATGGATTTAATAGGGACATCAGAAATTTCACTGCCGATGAAAAAGAAAATTTGTGGATGTCAACAAGCAACGGTATTACATATTGGGACCTTCAGCAAAATATCCTGACATCCATTTTCCCGGTGGAAGGTGCAACAGACAGGATGAACCATCCTTCTATCAGGGGCATTGCTTATGATGGAAAAAATGTAATCATCGGTCAGACAAATCGCGGGATTTGGCTGTATGATCCAGTCACTAAAAAATACAGGAGCCCCATGTATGAAGCAGGAGCTGATGGGGCTACCACTAAAAGAAGATTAGAAAGAGATTTTGTAGATCAGATCCGCGTGCTGCACAATGGTAATTATTTTGTTGCTGCCAGGGATGGAGCTTATCTCATCGAGAAAGGAAGCTACCTTGTCCGGCAAGTCGTGTTCCCTGGCAGTAAAGAAAATCTCAATTTCAGCTATGAAGACAAATTCCATCAGATATGGATAGGAACTATCAATAGTATCCATTGCCTTGATTCAAACCTGGTATTCAGATTTTCTGTAACAGATGGAATCGGATCAGGAACTAAACGCTGTTTACTCCAATGGGATGAAAATGAATATGTGCTTGGTGCTAAGGGATTGTATGGTGTTACCTTTTCGGCAGGCAATATCACAACCCGGACATTGAGTCACTTCTTTGATGACATAAATGTTCATTCCATATTCCGCGATAGCACAGATCGTTTATGGTTAGCCACTGACCTGGGCTTGTACCGCTACACCAAAGCAACAGGTCTTGTCGAGACATTCGATTATTTTGATAATATCCAGGGAGATTTCTTTAATGGAAACAGCTTTTATTACAATACAGGCGGAATGTTGTTTCTGGGTGGAACGAATGGTATCAATTATTTTCATCCGGATAAAATTCCTGCAAGAAACGACAGCCTTCAGGTCTCCCTGATCAAAGTATCCGTCAGCCAGGATGATACCAGTTATTACAATCGGTCTGCTCTCCTTTCCCTAAGGCCAAAACAGAATTCTATCGAGATTGAATATATCGCTCCTTACTATGGAAATACCAAAAGGATCCAATACCGGTATCAGCTTGAAGGAATGAACAATACCTGGAATAATGTAGGCACCAACAGTGTAGTCCGGTTCACATCACTACCTCCGGGAGAATATAAATTCAGGATCGCCGCGAGTATGAACGGAATCGAATGGTTTGAAAGTGATGAATCTCTACTTTTTAATATTGCTCTTCCATTCTGGAAAACATGGTGGTTTATAAGCTTATCGATACTAGCGATCGCAGCGATTGTGTTTTTTGTGGTGAAACAAAGAATCAGGTTTGTACGCGGTCAGGAGACTGAAAGACGTCAAAGCGAAGTGCAGCTCATCACCATGAACCGTGATCTCGCGGCATCACAGCTCACGGCTCTCCGCTCACAAATGAATCCTCATTTCATTTTCAATGCACTCAATAGCGTACAACGATACATCCTCAAAGGAGATGTAGATCAGGCTAACAAATATCTTTCGAAATTCAGCCGTTTGCAAAGAGATGTCCTCGACAACAGCCGCCATGACTTTATCTCCCTTGAAAAGGAAATAGAGATCCTTGAACTTTACCTTCAATTAGAACAATTGCGTTTTGATGATAAGTTTGAATATACGATCACAGTTGGAAAAGATATCGATCCGACCGAGATCAAAATCCCACCGATGATCCTGCAGCCTTTCATTGAAAATGCGATCTGGCATGGGCTTATGCCGCGTACAGGTTCAAAAAGAGTGGACATTCAATTTGTATTGAGCACAGATGAATTGCTCAGCTGCAGGATTTACGACAATGGTATCGGACGGGTTGCATCTGCACGACTCAAAAACAATCACGACAACTCGACGCAACATCAATCCAAAGGCTTGTCGCTTGTACATGAAAGACTGCACATCCTTGAGCAATTATATCAGCGCACATACCAGGTCGATGTTGTCGACAAGATGGATTCATCCGGTGGTGTAGAGGGTACAGAAGTTAATCTTGTGCTATATGTCGGTCATTGATGTTAAAACAGGAAAGCTGTAAATCCTTTAATTTAAAGTATGATTAAAGCAATCATCATAGACGACGAGACTCCTGCAGTAGAGACCTTGCAATTGATGCTTAAGCGTTATGTTCCTGAAATCACAGAGCTCAGGAGTGTCACCGAACCGGCCGAAGGCATACATCTGCTGAAAAGCTGGAAGCCTGATCTTCTTTTCCTGGATATCCAGATCCCGGTCATGAATGGTTTTGACATCCTTAAGCAATTTCCACAAATCGATTTCAGCATCATTTTTACAACAGCATATGATCATTATGCGATCCAGGCCATCCGTTTTTCTGCATTGGATTATTTATTGAAACCCATCGATGCAAATGAATTGCGTGCAGCAATGGACCGGTTTCTTGCAAAAGAAGCAAGCAAACAGAATGAAGAGTCACTCTACAATAATCTCCTACACAATATCAGTGTCAGGCAAAAAGAAGACTTTAAGCTGGCGTTAGCTACGACTGCAGGAACCTACTTCTACCAGCCTGAAGAGATCATCCGGCTTGAAGCAGAAAGTAATTATACCCGTTTTTTCTTTACCCATCAAAAGCCGCTTCTCACATCACGAACGTTGAGAGAGTATGAAGAGATATTAACTGATTATGGATTTATCCGGACACATAAATCACACCTGATCAATAAAAAACATGTGGTCCGCATCACACGCGAGGGTGCGCTTGCGATGGTAGATAAATCGATTGTAGAGATATCGAGGCGAAGGAAAGATGAAGTGGTCGCGCTGTTGAAAAATTAAATCTTTACAATAAAAAACTCCGTCCTGCGATTTTGTCGCCGGCCTTCCTCGGTAGTATTGCCTGCTACAGGTTTCGTTTCCCCGAATCCCTTGTAAGAAAGTTTCTTAGGATCAATTCCCTTATCAAGGAGAAATTGATAAACTGATTTTGCACGATCTTCGCTCAACTTCATATTACTTTCATCGGTTCCTACATTATCTGTGTGTCCGCGGATTTCAATGGTCATGGATGCATTCGTCTGAAGCATCTGTACCAATTTATTGAGCTCAGGCTTAGAAGACGGCAGCAATAAAGAAGAACCGCTTTCAAAGAATATATTTTGTAAGGCGATTGTCTTTTTTAAAGAACCTGATAATGGGATCATATGAATATCAAGCTTTCGAGCTGCCTCCTTGCTTGGCTCAAGATTTGATGAGTGCATGATATATCCTTCTGCAGAAGCGATGAGACCAAACGATTTGTTCCGATCGAGTGTGACGGTTATGTTTCCTTTTTCATCTGCCTGTTGTGAGAGTCTGAGGGTATCATTTCCATTTACATCCAATATTTCAAGTCTTGCCCGCACGGGTTTACCGGTAACTTCATCTTTTACATTTATATAAAGGGCCTGAATAGGAGAAGATTGAAATTCTACAGGAAGATTGAATTCATATAAATTATTTTGCTGCGTGGGTGTTGATCTTGTGATCATAGCGGTCTTCCCGTCAGGATGAATAGCAAGTCCACCTTCGTTAGCTGCACTATTGATGGATGGCCCCATGTTTGAAGCGGGTTTCCATTTACCATCGATGCCCATTTGTGAAAAATACAAATCGAATCCACCATAACCTCCGTTTCCATCACGCATAAAATAAATAGTGCGTCCGTCAAAATGTATGAATGGGCTGCCTTCATTGTTAGCCGTATTGATTTCAGGACCGGCATTTATTGGATTAGATGTTATGCCTGGTGATAGTTGGCGAACCATCCATATATCACTACCACCATAACCACCCGGCCTTGTGCTCGCAAAGAATATTGACTGTCCATCAAGGCCGTATGCCGGTTGTCCTTCCCACCTGGCTCCATTGTAAGCACGTCCTAAATTTTCCGGTGGAGACCAATTTCCATTCAGCCAATGAGATTGATACAAATCACATCCACCAAGACTTTCGCGTGCATTACAAATCGTAAATACCATCGTTTTTCCATCCGGTGAAATCGCATGACCACCTCCCCGGTATGAAGCTCCAAATTGCAGGTTATCTACAGCGAGAACTTTCCCAAGACTATCTAAATGCGCCATTAAAAGATCTGAATGATCACTCGTCAAACGCGTAAAAATGACAGCTTTTCCATCCAGCGTCCAGCGTCCCAGTTCATCATGATCCGTTGTATTAATTTCTCCTGGTAGTGCTTTAAACACAACAGGAGAAGTCTGACAAACTATCCTCAGTGGAAAAATGAAAAGGAATAAAAAGGAGAACTTAACCATTCTATTATTATTTTAAGGCAAAATGTAAATTACTTCGCATGGAGTTAACTGAGAAATATTCACAGAGTACACAGAAAAAACACCTCCGTTTTCTCTGTGTGTTTCAACTCAGTGTCCTTCGTGCGAAAAGAATATGCAATACTCGTTTACTTTGAAAATTATATCCTGCTGACAAAAAACTCTGTCCTCCGGTTTTGCCTCCTGCCATCTTCGGTTTCATTCCCTGCCACCGGTTGTGTTTCTCCGAATCCCTTAAAAGATAATCTTGATGCATTTATTCCACGATCCACGAGATATTGATAAACGGACTTTGCCCGCGCTTCACTCAGCTGCATGTTCGATTCATCCGAACCCACATTGTCAGTATGGCCGCGCAGCTCAATGTTCATTCCCGGATTAGTTAGCAAGGTCTGGTACAATTTATTAAGCTCAGCTCCAGACTCCGGAAGAAGCGCTGCAGAGCCGGTTGAAAAAAATATATTTTCAAGTACAACGGTTTTGTCAATCGCTGATGATATCCGATTTAATTCAATATGCATTTTTCTGCGTGAGGCAGTATCGGCCTGAAGATGTACAGAATGCATCAGGTACTCTTCCGCCGATGCGATAAGCCCATAAGATTTATTTCGATCCAGCGCCATCGTGATCATCCCATGATCATCTGCCCATTGACTGTTACGAATGGTGTCATGACCGGTCACTTCAAAAACTTCAAGCCTCGCATGTAAAGGCAATTTTGTTTCTGCATCGGTTACAAGCACTTCAAGCGCCTGCATGGGAGAAGAAAGATATTCTGGAGGCAGTTGAAATTCGAATAAATCATTCAGCTGATTTTCTGTCATACGTGTGATGATGGCTGTCCTTCCATCCGGATGAAGAGAAAGTGCGCCTTCGTCTGCACCGGTATTGATTGGCGCTTTCATGTTGTCCGGTGTTTTCCATTTACCATCAATGCCCAATCTTGAAAAATAAAGATCGAATCCACCAAGCCCGTCTTTACCATTCCGCATAAAATAGATTGTCCGACCATCAAAGTGAATGAAAGGACTTTCTTCACTGTCTGATGTGTTAATCTCTTCTCCTGCATTGACAGGTGAAGACCATTTTCCATTGGGTTGCAATCTGACAAACCAAATATCACTACCTCCTTTACCACCTGCTCTGTTGCTTGAAAAATAAATTGTCTGTCCGTCAAGGCCAAAACAAGGCTGGCTATCCCACGAAGGTGTATTGATCGGCGAACCCATGTTTACCGGCTTGTTCCATGTGCCATCTTTTCGTTTTGAAATATACAAGTCACATCCGCCCATTCCGTCAGGCCGGCCACAAGAGGTAAATACAAGATATTTACCATCCGGTGAAATGGTTTGTGCTGCTTCATTACCACTCGTGTTGAAAGAAAAATCTTTAACTTCAATAACTTTGTTTTTTTCAAATGTGGTGAGAAAAATGTCTTCCTGTTCATTGAATCTCCGCGTGAAAATAAATTCTCTTCCATCCAATGTCCAGCGACCGAGGTATTCATTATGAGGTGTATTGATATCAGAAGGGAATGGTGTGAAAATGATATTTGCTCCCAGGCGCCACAAATCCATTTTCTTTTCAAGCTGCGTTAAATTTAAAGTAGCTTTTTTAACCAGGTCGGGAGAATCTTTTCCTTTTTCGATAATCGTGTGATATACCCTTAGGGCATTTTCCGGCTTATCCGTTTCTTCATACAATCTTCCAAGCGAATAGAGTTGCCGGATCTGCGATGCGGTATCAATCGCTATTGATGATTCCAGCATGACTATCGCTTCACTTTTTCGTCCTGCTTTGTAGTAAATCTCACTCAGCTTTTGTCTCGGCAGGGTCCATGCAGGATGCTTCATGATTAAGTCGCTGATGATCTTTATGGGAGCATCAATATGTCCGGTAGCGGCTGCGAGCACTGCATCATCAAGTGCTTTTGAAGATTTTGCAGGTATTTTAGACGGGACATACACATCCTGTGCAGACAACCATGTGGTGCAGAGAAAAATCAATATTGGATAAAGAAGAAAACGCAAGTGCAGGATGGCGTATTTAAAATGACGGGCAACTATGTCCATTGCGCATTTTTACTTTGCGGTCTAAATAGGTTTTCCGTTTTTTCTTACTCTTTTTTTTCTTGCGCGGACCATGATCCTGACCTGCAGCAGAAAATGATTTATCAGTTTTTCCGGCAGCGGTTTCTATTCTTTCAGGCATACCCGAAGTCACATTTCCATATGCCGGAGCCTGGAATAAAAATCCGGTGAAAATGATCAGGCAGAAAATGGTTGTTTTCATAAGTGTTCAGTGACGGTTATCCTAGTTGGAAAGTAACGATTTTACGACTGCTGAGATTGCTTTCCCGTCTGCCTTTCCTGCGAATTCTTTGGAGGCCTCACCCATGACCCGGCCCATATCTTTCATTGTCCTGGCACCCAGACGCGTCATGATCCCCCTGATCGCATCTTTCAGCTCATCTTCTGAAAGCTGTTTGGGCAAATACCTCATGATCACTTCGATCTCTTCGCGCTCGATGGAGGCCAGGTCTTCGCGGCCTTGTTTTTCGAAAATGTCAAGTGAATCCTGCCGCTGCTTGACCAGCTTCTGGAGCAAGGCGATTTCTTTCTCGGGATTCAGTTCTTCATCAGCTCCTGAAGTTTTGTATATGAGGATGGCCGATTTGATAGCCCGTATTCCGCGCAGTCCCACCTGGTCCTTTGCCTTCATGGCTGTCTTGAGGTCTTCGTTGATATTATTTTCGAGTGACATGATTAATGTATATGTTTATCATGCAAATGTACTCTGTATTTCTGCCCCTGCATCCCATATGATGAATCCCAAATATGACACCATCGGCATCACATACAATTCGACCCGTCGGGCTGATCCATATTTGCTGGAACGGATTTATTCGCTCCTGTCTCCTGTCAGTACCGGCCATTATCTCGATATCGGATGCGGTACTGGAAACTATACCATTCCTCTTTCCAAAAGAGGTTTGAATTTTACCGGTGTGGATCCATCCGAAGTAATGCTGAATGAAGCGAAATCTAAATCGCGGAATGTAAGATGGATCTCCGGGACAGTGGAATCTATTCCTTTTGCAGACAATAGATTTGATGGCGCAATAGCAACTCTGACTGTCCATCATTGGAATAATATGGAAGTTGGTTTCCGCGAATTGTATCGTGTACTGAAGTCAGGTGGACGGCTGGTTATTTTCACGTCAAGTCCCGAACAAATGGAGACCTATTGGCTAAACCATTATTTCCCGGATGTGATGACACGATCCACGGAAAAAATGCCTTCGGTTCAATTGGTTGTTGATTCGCTTACCCGTGCAGGAATGAAACTGGTTGACAAGGAAATTTATACTGTCCGTGATGATCTCGTCGATCTGTTTCTTCAATCCGGTAAAAACCGTCCTGAAATTTATTTTGATGAAAACGTTCGCAAAGGGATTTCTACGTTCGCCTCGCTTGCTACAGTAGAAGAAATGGATTCAGGTTTAAAGAAATTGCGACATGACCTCGACAATGATCTTTTCCAGGATATTAAGATGAAATATGAAAGTGACGTGGGAGATTATTTGTTTTTGGTGGCGGAAAAACAATAATCAATACTTTTTTACTTACTCTGACCAAAACTCAATGCCGCACTTCTCCAGGCTCCGTCCGTTTTTAAAATCGTCTGCTTTTGTATAGCAGTATCTATATATGTTAAACGGTTTCTCATGATAAGCATTTCAACATTTAATTTATCGCTCCATGGTATTTTGTAAATGCCTTCCGGATTTGATGGAAAGTATGATTCATTTAGCTTAAATGCAAATTTGATATGATCATCTGACAGTCCATAATTTCCTATATATACAGAATCTTCGACAACACTCCTGGCCATGTCAAATCCAAAATAACAACCAATACTCGTTGCGCGTGAAAATTGAGATAGATATTCTAAAAGTTCTTGGACATAACGTGCTTCGTAAAAAGATCCAATTCTCCGGTCTTTGGTTTGCATTACATCTATATGGTGGATTAATAATCGATCTGCGATGTATGAAATGCTATCAAAATCATCAGCCTCCGGATGCCATGATAGAATTACATCCTCCAATCCCTCGGCATCCTTCGAATCCACGTTCAGCATATTTTTAAAACGATTCATTCTTGCTTCCGGATAAAATTCTATGGTTGTCTGAATTTGTCTAATGTAATTGAGCTTTTTGTTATTAATGTTTTTTGTTTCAAATGAAATATAATTATCCAGAAAATTTAAATCACGCTGGTTCCTGTATATATGGAACCAATCAAGCATGATGCTGATTCCCAAAATAATCATCAATAGAAGTAAAGATGATTTAGTGAAATTTTCTCGTAATAACTTCATTTGTTACCTGATTTCGTATCTCACATGAAAAACGACTTAATGAGCCTTCATAATAAAATGGGTTTGAGTGCGCCGGCACATATGTACTGCCTGATTGGCAATTATTGAAAGTAGTTGTGACATCATATGAAAATGGAATTATCCGGATAGAAAGGCTATCACCAGATTTAAATAAGCGGTCAATAATTCCTTTCACTTTCTGATTCTGCCCGGACTCAGTGTTTAGCCATTGATGACTCTTGTAATACCTTATTATTTTGTTTTTAGCTATTTCTTCCGCCACGGTATTTTGCAATCTGGAGGGAAATGCATGATTATCGTATGCGCTGTCTTTAAGATTTAATGATTGAGCATAGTCCTGAAACCAAATTCTAGGTAATAACCCATCTTCGCTGTATCGACTGTCATATTTCTCCAGTTTTTCACTGAGAAATGACGGAATTTTACTATTGTAGTCAGTTAAATGCCTTAAATAAAAAAGATCTTTATAGTGTTCCGAGTTTTTTATGGTAAGTTCCCGATCAATAAAATCATAATGCTCTTTATGATGTCTATCAAAATATTTTCGCGATGTAAATGAAATTAATTTAAAAACACATATTGCTAAAAATATAATTATTAGTTTCCTCATTCCAAATTTTGACTGAAGGGTTTTGTTATTGCCGGGGATAAGAGATTCTCAGACTTTCAATTATTATCTCACGCTTCACCATAACGATTCACACATCTGCTTCATTGTACTTCCTTTATTCATCCGCAGATGGAAGTTGATAATGAAATCCTGACCTGTCCTCTTAAAGAATCATTTATTGGAATGCAGCGCAATCACATTTCCTTCCGTATCCACAAAAAAAGCCATGTACCCAATTCCTTCGCCAATGTTCGTTTTTGGCATCGTGATTTTACCACCAGCCTTTTCAACTTTTGATAGTGCCACAGACAGATCCGGATTTCCATTCAGGTAGATCTTTACACCATCCACACTGGGTTTGTGCATATCACTTTGTACGAGTCCACCTGAAGCCTTTCCACCACCCGGCTCATAGGGGAAGTTCGCCATCTTCATACCCTTCATTTCCATTTCCTCCATGCTGATATCAAAGATCGTTTCGTAAAACTTTTTTGCACGGTCAATATCACTAACAGAGATCTCGAACCAGTTTATTGAATTTTCGCTTGTCTTCATTTTAATATTCCTTTTTTAAGTTTGATACGTTTGGGTTATCATTCTCTTAACGATTAACCTTGCAGGAATTGGACAACTTATCAGGATAAAATCTTCTTTTTCAGTTTTTGGCACATTTTCTCACGTTTCACGCCTCACGTCTCACGATACAGTTTCCAGTATTAAATCCGTTTTGTACCTTAAATCCACTCACTATTCACTACTCACTACTCACTAAATGAACTGGATCATCCTCATCATCGCCGGCCTTTTTGAAGTCGGCTTCGCTACCTGCATCGGAAAGCTAAAAGAATCCACCGGCCAGGCAACTACCATGTGGTTCGCGGGATTCATCGTATGTCTCGGTATCAGCATGTATTTATTATACAAGGCTGCTCAGACATTGCCAGTTGGAACTGCCTATGCCGTATGGACCGGGATAGGGGCTGTTGGAATCGTCACCATCGGCATTTTTCTTTTTAAAGAACCTGCCACTTTTTGGAGGATATTTTTCCTGACTACATTGATAGGTTCTATTGTGGGATTGAAACTAGTGAGTCCATAAAAAAGGTCTTAGGGAAAAGGCCAGAGCTGCCAGTGTGGTCTAAAGGAAATGGTTTGGGATATTATGATCTAATCATGACTCATCATGATAATCATGACGATCTGCGTTCAAAGTTATTTGCAAATTCAACAACGCATGGTATTGAATAATAGCGTTTAAAAAAACTCACTACTGACTACTCACTACTCACTACATTTACCGCATGACCGAAGATCAAAAACAATACATGATGGAAGCCATCCGCCTATCCTCAGAAGGTATGAAATCCAATGATGGCGGCCCTTTCGGATGCGTGATCGTGAAGGATGGAGAAATCATCGGAAGGGGCAATAATAAAGTCACTTCCACCAACGACCCGACCGCGCACGCAGAAATCATAGCTATCCGGAATGCATGCGATCAGCTCCATACATACGAGCTCGATGATTGTGAACTCTATACCTCCTGCGAGCCATGTCCCATGTGCCTGGGAGCCATTTACTGGGCCCATCTTAAGAAAATTTATTTCGCCTGCTCCCGATTTGATGCATCGGATATCGGCTTTGATGATGACTTTATATATTCCGAATTGAAAAAAGGAATTGTCGACCGGACTATCCCGATGGAACAATTGCTTCGAACAGAAGCACTTGATGTTTTTAAAGAATGGACACTTAAAGAAGATAAAACTGATTACTGAAATTATTCTGTGTACTCCGTGATTTTTCTCATTGCCCTCTGTGCGAAATTCGCACGGAGAGCACAAGAGGTATTCACGGTGAGCACTGTAAAAAATAATCTACATCAACATTTAACCATCTCTCTTCATCAGCATATAAACTTCATAAACCTATAAACGCCCGTAAAAATGCAATGGATGTTTTTCCTCCTCGCTCTTGTCGCCGGTATGATGATGCCCACCCAGGCAGCTATCAATAACAAGCTCGCCACCTATGTGCAAAGCCCCGTGCTGGCTGCATTTTTTTCATTTGCAGTAGGACTTGTCGGACTCTTCCTTTATATGCTCGTTGCAAAAATTCCACTAAACACCCTTAGCAATATTAAAAACGCACCACCGGTATCCTGGCTCGGAGGTCTATGCGGCGCTTTTTTTGTCACTGCTGTAGTCATCTCCGTTCCTCGCCTTGGCATTGCATTAACCTTTAGTATTCTTATCCTCGGCCAGATGTTGATCACGTTGCCAATTGATCACTTTGGTTTCCTGGGCATACCTGTAAGAGAGATCAACCTCCCACGCCTGTTGGGTGTTATACTCGTCATTGCAGGCGTATTTTTAATACGGCGATTTTGATGTTAACTTACATGGTATCCATGTTGTTTTAAGCCAATGCTTTCATTCATTCTCAACCAGGAAACAATCCACACAGATATGCCTCCCGGCATGACGGTGCTTGATTTTATCCGCTATCACAAACATTTAACCGGAACTAAAATTGGTTGTCGCGAAGGAGATTGTGGCGCATGCACAATTCTTGTGGGTGAAGATCAGGGAAGCGAAATGAGGTATCGCTCCATGACATGTTGCCTCATGCCATTATCCAATGCAGAAGGAAAACACATCGTGACCATTGAGGGCATAAATCCACCTGCAGGACAATTGACCCCTGTGCAGGAAGCTATGGTCGAAGAAAACGGAACACAGTGCGGATTTTGTACAGTTGGTTTTGTAGTATCACTCACAGGTTTTTGCCTTAATAACAAAGAAGCCACTGCGGAAGCTGCCATCTCTTCTATCGATGGAAATATCTGCCGTTGCACCGGCTACAAATCTATCGAAAGAGCTTCATCAAAACTTATCAATCTGCTGAAATCAAAAGATGGCCTTACACCCATTTCATTTGCCATTGCACAAAAAATCGTACCTCCATGGTTTGCCGGCATCAGGGAACGTCTGGAAGAAATCAATTCATCCGTATCAACCTCACTTGAAGATTTACCCAAAACAAAACCAGTCATCATTAGCGGCGGTACTGACCTTTATGTGCAACGTCCTGAAGAAATGGTCCACACAGTAGCTGTCAATGTATTCAATCAAAATAATTTAAAAGAAATCCGCGATGTGGGCTCACGTATTGAGATCGGCGCATCTGTCACGGTATCAGACCTGATGGAATCACCGGTCATGAATGCATTGTTTCCAAAACTTAAAAAACATCTGAAGCTCGTCTCTTCCACCCCTATACGCAACATGGCTACTGTAGCAGGTAATCTTGTCAATGCATCACCCATTGGAGATCTGACCGTTTGGTTTTTAGCTATGAAAGCGACTGTGGTGGTTCGTAACGGACTCAAGGATGGAAAGGCGCATGAAATTCCACTTTGTGATTTCTACCAGGGATATAAGAAGCTGGCTAAAAAGGCAAATGAAGTAGTTGAAAAAATTTATTTCGACAAACCTGATCATACATCCAGATTTAATTTTGAAAAAGTCAGTAAACGCACCTTCCTTGATATCGCAACAGTAAATACTGCAATTCACCTACGCGTAACAGATCATCTCATTATTGATGCGCATCTTTCAGCAGGAGGTGTTGGTCCCGTTCCGCTTTATCTCAAGAATACTTCTTCATGTCTTAAGCTGAAGAGATATCCCTTTGATAAAGAGACTTTGCATGAGATGAATCATATCCTTCAATCTGAAATTTCTCCCATTTCGGATGTACGCGGTTCAGCCACATACAAACGCTTGCTGATGAAACAATTATTCCTGGCACATTTCAAAGAACTCTTTCCTTCATCATGACGAATACAGATGCATATGGACATGTCCGGGGTGAGTCCGTTTATCTTGATGATATTCCTATCATCCACAACACCCTGTTTGCATGTGTTTTTGATTCGCCTGTAGCACATGGAGTGATCCGGTCAATTGATTTATCAGAAGCTGAAAAAATACCCGGGGTAGTCAGGATACTTCTTGCAAAGGATATTCCCGGTGAAAACCAAATCGGTGGCATCGTTCCTGATGAACCGCTTCTGGCCGATCATCATGTTCACTTTCAGGGAATGCCCATAGCCCTTGTCATCGCTGAATCTGAAGAGATCGCTCATGATGCAGCTAAAAAAATAAAAGTTGTGATCGATCCGCTTGAGATCATCACCGATCCAAGGATTGCATTTCAAAAAAATGAACTGATCATTCCGCCAAAGAAATTTAAGCTCGGAGATACAGACATAGCGTTCAAAGATTGTGCACATGTTTTTTCCGGTCGTGCTGATGTGAATGGACAGGAACATCTGTATATCGAAACGCAGGGCGCATACAGCGTGCCGATGGAAGGCGGAGGCATTAAAATTTATTCGTCTACACAAGGGCCTACTGCAGTACAACGGACTGTTGCAAGAGTTACCGGTCTCGCGATGCATCGTGTTGAAGTTGAAGTGGGTCGTCTTGGCGGAGGATTTGGTGGTAAAGAAGATCAGGCAAATCCGTGGGCAGCATTGTGTGCATTAGGCACTTTGTACACTGGTCGTCCCGTGAAGTATAGTCTTCATCGGTTGGAAGACATGCGAATGACCGGGAAGCGTCATCCTTATTCTGCTGACTATAAAATAGGTTTGGATAAAGACCTGAACATCATAGCTTATGAGGCTGTCTTTTATCAGAATGCTGGTGCTGCAGCGGATCTTTCTCCTGCGGTTTTGGAACGAACTTTATTTCACTGCACGAATTCATATTATATCCCGCATGTAACAGCGACTGCATACAGTTGTCGTACTCATCTTCCACCCAATACAGCCTTTCGCGGTTTTGGTGGACCGCAGGGAATGTTTGTGATCGAGTCGGCGATCACGCATGCTGCAGAAAAATTAAATGTTAGCCGTTCTGTTATTCAACGAAAAAATCTCATCAACCCTGGCGAGGAATTCCCATATGGACAAAAAGCTGAAAGCGAAGCCGTCACTACATGGGTGCAGGCTGACGATCAGTTTGGTCTTGAAAAAATAATGAAGGATGCTCATGATTTCAATGCAAAGCATGCAGACATGAAACGTGGTGTTGCCATGATGCCGGTTTGTTTTGGGATATCTTTTACAAAAACATTAATGAACCAGGCACGTGCATTAGTTCATGTCTACACCGATGGGTCAGTAGCTGTATCCACTGGCGCTGTAGAAATGGGCCAGGGTGTAAATACAAAAATGCTCCAGGTAGTTGCCAGGGCATTTTCATTATCGCCCGATAAAATCAAAGTGCATACTACAAATACGTTGCGCATAGCTAATACATCTCCATCTGCTGCATCATCTACTGCTGATCTGAATGGAAAGGCAACGCTGATGGCATGTGAAGCAATATTGGATCGATTGAAAATCGTCGCTGCTGAAGAATTAGAGCTTCAATCAAATCCTGATGATCTAAAAATTGAAAACGGGTTTGTATTTTATAAAAACGAACCGACAAAGCTGGATTGGAAAACACTTGTCAATGCGGCGTTCGTCAAAAGAGTGAGTCTGAGCGAACATGCTCATTATGCTACTCCCGGCATTTATTTTGACTGGGCGACTGCCAAAGGCCATCCGTTTGCATATCACGTGTATGGCACTGTGATCATTCAGGTGACGCTGGATTGCCTGCGAGGTATCTATGAGGTTGATTTTGTCAAAGGTGTGCATGATTATGGCAAATCCATGAATACACTTATTGATCTTGGTCAGATAGAAGGTGGAATCGTACAGGGCATAGGCTGGATGACAATGGAAGAGATCGTTTACGATGAAAAAGGTAAGCTGCATTCGAATGCTCTTTCCAATTATAAAATTCCGGACATCCATTCCGTACCTCATGCCATCGACATTCAACCCCTTTCTACAAATCGCGAAAGTCTGGCAGTCTTCTCTTCCAAAGCCGTGGGCGAACCTCCGTTGATGTATGGCATCGGAGCATATTTCGCCATCCGCGATGCTGTTCGGGCCTTCAATGCATCGGCATCACCTCGTTATGATGCACCCTTCACACATGAAAAAGTATTATTGTCCCTGCATGATTCAGATATCAAAGAAAAGTCTCCAAAATATCGTTCATCAAAAGCCTAATCCTGACATTGAAGTGTCTCTGACCTCCAACTAACCAAATCAAATGCCTGACGTTCGAGTGTCTCTGACCTCGAACATCAGGATTAGTCTAAACTAAATTTATAGTTTCATGTTTCATCCTGTTACGGAAAAATAAAACCTGGTTAAGCTTTATCCATGAACAAGAAATTGTTTCTGAAAATACTGATCGGAATAGCTGCTTTTATGATCCTATGGTTAGTCATCTCGACTACCATTGCCGAACCATGGATCAAAAGAAAGATTGAATCTTCACTGAACACTCCAGGTAGCCGGATGGCCGTCAAAATTGATGATGTTGATATCTCGCTCCTCGCCTTTGGAATTAAATTTGAAAGAATTATTATTTCAGGGAATGCGGTCGAAGGAAATGATCAGGATTCGATAGGACAAATTGCTTTTGTTGATTGTAAAGGGATTAATGTTTTTAAAGCATTATTCTCTGATGAATGGAGATTCAATACGCTGACAGTCTCAGATTTTAGTTATTCAAATACAATTTCACTTTCAAAGCGAGGCCCTCATCCTTTTACATCACCTGTCAACCTTTTTATTAAAAATATTTACATTGATCATCTTGAAATGAATCTTGAGGATAGTACCTCTGCTAAAAGTTATAAACTATATGACAGCCGGTTGAGCATGCACAAGTTCAGTATGTTGAAAGGAGAAAAACTGGTTAATTACACTTCTGAAAATTTTGATTTTGAGAGTCCACAGCTTGTGCTTACCTCACCCAATGGTATGTATACGTTTCTTGCAGACACGCTTGCCTATTCAAGCACATCTGAAACACTATCTGTCAGAAGCTTTAAAATACAGCCAAACTACAAAGACTATGATTTTACATCCCGTGAGCGATATCAAACTGATCGCATCGAAGCTACGTTTCTTGATACCGAACTTTATGGGATTTGCGCTGATGATTTCATAAAAGATAGTAATATCATGTTTACTGCCCTTGAGATCGGTGACCTGGAACTGGATATTTTCAGGGACAGACGCAAACCTTTTGATCATAAAAACAAACCTGTTCTCCTGGATCTCCTTTATGAATATCCACATTGCATTGACATAGATTCCCTGCATATAAGAAAAGGGAATATAAAATATACAGAGCATGCAGAAGACGCTAACCGCCCGGGCCATGTTAATTTCCGCGATATCGCAGGCAGCATATATATGCTATCGAATGATACCATCCACAAAAACAAAAATGATACACTAGTGATCAAAACAGAAGCCATGGTATATGGAAAAAGTAAATTGCGTATTGTTACAAAAGCAAGATTGTTTGAACCTGACAGGAAGTTTCGTATGACCGGCAGGCTTGCCCCAATGTCCCTGGATGATTTGGATCCCATTCTCGAAAGAAATGCATACATGTATGCGCGCGGTAAAATCAATGCATTGGATTTTGATTTTACAGCCAATAAAAAGAAAGCTACCGGCAGGGTCCTTTTCTTATACTCCGATCTTAACATCACTTTGAAAAACAAAAACACGGATGATACCACCGGTTTGAAAGAAATTATTCTGACCCGTTTGGCCAACAAAGCAATCCTTGATTCAAACCCATTACCTGGCGAAGAGACACGTATCGGAACCATCGAACATGAACGGGATCCCGAAAAAATGTTTTTTAATTATTGTCTCAAAGCAGTTATTTCAGGGATGAAGTCAAGCGTAGACAAGTCTTCAAAAAAGAAGAAATAATAATATTCGATGGTTCGAGGTCGGAGACACTCGAACGTCGGTCCTGGAAAGCTGACGTTCGAGTGGCTCCGACTTCGAACCTGCAACATTCCTAAATCCAATACCGACGTTCGAGTGGCTCCGACCTCGAACCATCGAGAATCCGAACTTTCGAATGTCTCCGACTTCGAACCCAGGCAAACATATATATACATTGTCCAAGACTTACAATGGTTCGAGGTCGGAGACACTCGAATGTCAGTTTTCGCATTTTCGAAACAGAAGTATTCGTTGGTTCGAGGTCGGAGACACTCGAACGTCAGCATATTTTATTTTTCTATTTTTATAATCAATCATGAATAAATCACTCCAGCTTTGGCAATTTATTGCAAAGCAACTAAAGCAGGATCATCATGTCATGCTCCTTCTCGTAGCAGAGAGCTCTGGCAGCAGTCCCGGCCGGCAAGGCTTCAAAATGGCCGTCAGTGAAGACCATACCTTTGAAGGCAGCATCGGCGGTGGCATCATGGAAGTGAAACTAACAGAGCTGGCCAAAGAGATGCTTAAAAAAAATATCTCCTCTCCTCAGATCAAAAAACAAATTCACAGAAAAAGTGCACCACGTGATCAAAGCGGGATGATATGTTCTGGCGAACAAACCGTTATTTATTTCAGGCTTGAACCACACCACCTTCCTGAAGTGGAAAAAATTATCACCTTGTTAAGCAATTACAGTTCTGCTTATTTACATATTAAAAGCGATGGTAAAACGCCTGTATTTAATATTGAAGAAGGAATATCCCACGCACCTGAATTCCTGTTTGAAAAAAAAGGTGAAGATGAATTTACCTGGAAGGAATATATTGGATACAGGCAGCAACTTTACATCGTTGGCGGAGGACATTGCGCATTAGCCCTTTCTGGGCTGATGTCAAAATTTGATTTCTATATCCACGTGATAGATGACAGGCCGGATCTGAATACACTTGATCAGAATATTTTTGTTCACAAAAAGCATCTCGTTGAAAATTATGATCAGATAGGAGATCTTATCCCTTCAGGTCCGGATGTATTTGTTGTAGTGATGACCCTTGGTTATAGATCAGATCTGATCGTTTTACTTCAGCTCGCATCAAAAACCTTTGCCTACTTAGGCTTGCTGGGAAGCGAGTCAAAGGTGAATACATTGAAAGAAGAACTTATAAAAAACAATTATCCGAAATCGCTACTGGAAGAAATGCATGCGCCCATCGGTTTGAAAATTAATAGCCATACCCCGGAAGAGATCGCAGTAAGCATTGCTGCTGAGCTGATCAAAGTAAAAAATGAATTGCACGTTTCGGATTAAGATGCTTTCAACCGGGTGGTAATTACCCGGCCGGGGATGAAGTGTTTTCTATATTTTTACCCCATGCTTCCCGGAAATGAGTCTAAAAGACAACTACGCATTCATTACCTGCTCCGCTTATTGATCTTTTGGCTGATCATATTTGCTTTGTATCGTGCAGTCTTTCTTGTTTTGCACATATCTGCTATCAGGCATGACGGTATTCTCTCGGCTGCGCAAAGTCTTATTGCTGGTATCCGGTTAGATTTATCCACCATTTCTTATTTAATTTTCCCTTCCTTTCTTTTATGGGTGACTCAGCAATTTATTCACCGCCAGGTGATCTCAACTATTCATTCCGTTTATAATTTCGTCATAGTATTCCTGATTTCTCTTTTGTCGGTATCGGACATCTGGATGTATGATGAATGGGGTGCGTTATTAAATTATGGTGTCTTTGATTATCTGAAAAACCCTCGTGAAGTATTAACCTTTATTTCCACAAGCCAGCTTTTATTACTTGCATTTTTTTTTCTGGCGTATTTCAGTTTTTCACTTTGGCTTTTTAAAAAAATAGTTATAAATTTTTCATCTCCTGCAGGAAATAAATTTATGAAGGTGGCAATGATTGCATTGCCCGTCATCATTCTTCCTATCATGGCCCGCGGTGGTTTGCAATTAGCTCCTATAAATGAGAGCTCGGCATATTTTTCTGAAACATCTTTTTATAATCATGTTGCTGTCAATCCGTTTTGGTATTTCATACATAGCTATTTCGATAGAAAGATCACAAAAAACCCATTTGTATTTATGGATGAAGCTGTGGCAGAAGCACGCAACAAAAATTTATATTCTCAGGCGCCACATTCATCACCTACCATTCTGTCAGTTGAGAAGCCAAATATTGTCATCATCATACTTGAGAGCTGGACTGCCGATCTTATCAAAGCATTGGGTGGTGAAAAACAAGTTACTCCCGTTTTTGATACGCTTGCCAGGGGTGGTATGCTTTTTACTAAGATCTATTCCGCGGGTTCAAGAACCGACCATGGACTTATATCTGTGCTGAGCGGATTTCCACCACCGCCACAGATATCTATTATAACCATTCCTTCTAAAGCTGAAAAATTAAAAGGGATCAATGAAGTGTTGTCCGATGACGGATATAACTCGTCCTTTTTTTATGGTGGAGAAATCGGATTCGCGAATATGAAGAGTTACCTGGTGGGCTCACATTTCACGACAATCGTTGATAAGGCAAGTTTCAAAAAAAATCAACTGAACAGCAAATGGGGTGCGCATGATCAATATGTGCTTGAAAAACAACTCAGCGATCTGAGAAATACACCAGAACCATTTTTCTCAGTCCTTCTCACGTTGAGCACACACGAACCTTTTGAAGTCCCAATGAAAACTCCTTTTGATGATATTAAAAGCGAATCCGGCAGATTTAAAAAAGCGGCTTACTACACGGACCATTGCCTGGGTGAATATTTCAAAGCTGCCAAAAAAGAAAAATGGTATGACAATACGTTATTTATTCTTGTTGCCGATCATGGACATCGCCTTCCCAGGTACAGGAATCTGAATACACCTGAATCCAAACGCATCACATTACTTTTCTATGGAAATGTTCTGACCGAAAGTGCAAAAGGTTCGACAATAACCAAACTAGGCAATCAAAATGATATCGCAGCTACTTTGCTGAATCAGTTGAATAAAAATTACGATGATTTTCCAAGAAGCAAAGACCTACTTAACACGACTTCAAAAGATTTTGCATACTATACGAACAACAATGTTTTGGGATGGGTTACGCCCTATGAAAAATTCACCTACACCTTTGCAACCAAAGCTTACAAAAAAACAGGGGACATTATATTACCAGGCACCATAAATGATTCGCTGATCATCGATTCACGTGCATATCTGCAAACGCTTTATCAACAATACCTGGCTTATTAAACAATAAAGATTCTTTCACACTTGTGATGTAATGCTTATTTTTAGGATTGATTAAACTTCTCTTCTCATGGACTCCATCGAACATTACGATACACTGACAGACGCCATCAATAACCTGCGCCAGCAAGGCTACACAGAAGACTTCAATCTCAGTGCGAACTGTATCGATTGCAGATTGGGTGAGATTCAGCTCCATCCGCATGAATTTGAAATTGATAAAGTATTCCGTTTCTATGGCCCTTCTGATCCGGATGATGAAAGTATTCTTTATGCTATTTCTTCTCCTAAGTATTCTCTGAAAGGTATCCTCGTAGATGGATTTGGCACTTCATCAGATCCGCTGACCCAGGAAATGATTGAAAAGCTTGGCAAGTCATCATGATCCTTTCTTATCCACGATAAGTATACACTTCTGTTTTCACCTATCTTGATGGTTGAATGAACTATAGGAAGATGTTTGAAGGCTTATCATCATCAGACCGCACGATCGCTGTTCAACGGATTACGGCACTCTGGGCACTCAATGAATGCGGCCTTGGTGGTTTTCTTCATGCGTTGCAATCTCCTTTCACAGGGCTATTTGTTGGAAGTTTTGCAATGATTTGCATTGCATTTATCTGTGCATTGAGTGAAAACAAATGGCAAAGTGTGATGACGTCACTTGTGCTTGTACTGGTCATCAAAGGACTTGTCAGTCCGCATTCTCCACCGACTGCATACATTGCGGTTATCTTCCAGGCTGTGACAGGTTCGCTTATCTTCCGATATCTGCCCGGGTTATTGTTTGGTTCTATTTTCTTTTTTACGCTGGGTTTAATTGAATCTGCGATACAGCGCATGTTAACGCTCACCATCCTTTATGGAAATACACTTTGGCAAGCTATTAATTCATGGGGAGAGTATGTCACCAAACAATGGGGTGTAATATTGCCCTTGTCTTCATCGGGATTGATCATTCTCATTTATCTCGCCCTGCATTTCATCGTGGGGATTCTCATGGGATGGTTTACCTACAAAATCATTGGTGCAGTAAATAAACATTGGGGCGAAAGTAAATATCAGTTGCAATTGGGAGTGGATGATAAAAAGGAATTCACCAAAACAAAATCTTCCGGCAATAAAATGGTAAGGCGGGTTATTTTATTTAGTGTGCTGGCGATCATTATTGCATTGGCATATTACTTGCCTGATCATGATCATGGAATGCGAAGCGGTCTAATATCAATTGTTCGAGCGGTTTCTCTCCTTATTGTTTGGTTTGTATTTCTGGCCCCACTTTTCATTCGTCTCCTGCAAAAATGGTTGAATAAAAAATATGAGCATTTGGCGAATGAAATTGATTCAACGATGGTTATGTTTCCACATCTGTTATGGATCATAGACAAGGCATGGAAAGAAACAGGCGATTTGCGTTTTGTCGCAAGATGGAAGGCTTTTGTGCTGAATGCTTTTTTGTATATACTTCAATATCAAACACGCTATGGTACTGATCCTGACAGGTCCGGTGAGAAGCCTTAAGACAACTACGTTGTATCACTGGGCAATGAATCGCCAGGATTGTGGTGGATTTCTGACACCTGATGAGGATGGCATGCGTGTGATATATAATGTAGAAGAAAAGAAAAGCATTCCTTTTCAGAAGATAGAAAAGACTTCTGATGAAGATGTTGTCATCGGTCGGTTTGTATTTGATGGAGAGGTTTTCAAAATAGCAACTATTTGGTTAGATGATGCTCTTGCCGATCCGGCTATTCAATACATCATCCTTGATGAAGTGGGTCCGTTGGAACTGAAAGGCGGAGGTTGGGATCCCTGGATCCGATCATCCTTGAAAAAGATTAATACTAAAACATTAATCCTTGTTGTACGTCATAGTTTATTGAATGAAGTCATTCATCATTATGATCTTAAAGATGCACAGGTAGAATTAACGGGTTATTTCCTGGGTCTCTAACCATATTAAGATAAAAGCAACATTGTTGGGCGTAGGCTGAGCCTACGTCCTGGTGTTTGCAAGGCTTTGCCTTGAGTCATTTCCGACGGAATAAATTCCATCGTTTCAAAATCGGTCGTACCTGCGGCACATGAGTTCCTCTCTTCCTGAAAGTCTCATTAGCCTTACCACTCGTTATCGGTTACTCGTTATTCGTTATTCTTTACTTATTTCAGATTACCTTTTACTGCTTACTGAATACTACCTTTGCCCCTTTGGTCCTGTAGTACAACGGATAGTATGAAGGTTTCCGGAACCTTAGATTGGAGTTCGATTCTCCACGGGACTACAATTCATAGAAGATTGTTTTCAGTGAACTCCGTGTAATTCCTCTGAGAACTCTGTGCGAATTGATCTTATATACTCTTCAAAGCCCAATTCAACCTATACCACATATATTATAATTTTCAATTTTTTGAGGTGGCTATTTCTTTGTCAAATAGTATCTTTTTTCACACGGAGTAAAAAGAGATAAAATCACGGAGAACACTGATTTGATTTTTCTCTGAACTCCGTGCGATGCCGCCAGATCACGGTAAGGATGGTTTCCTGTCTAAGATCAATCTAGTTATTCCGTCCTTCAATAGAGCCACTTTAAAATTTACTAACAATCCAACTTCAATCCCTGTAAAGCGCAAATAGGTAAGAAGTATTTTTGAATCAACCGGAGCAATCATATCTTTCGATTTAACATCCACCACAACTTTATTTTCAACTATTATATCAGCCCTAAAGCCCTTACCCATATTCTTATCATCATACTTAACCCTAAAGGCTTGTTGTCGTTTAAATTCAATATTATTCTTAGTTAATTCGTAGCATATTGCCTCTTCATAAACTGATTCAAGTAGACCCGGTCCAAGTTCTGCATGTACCTTTATGCATATTCCTATTATACGAGAAGTTAGTTCCTGATGTTTCAACTGATGTCAATTTTAAAGATTTTGTAATACTTTTCCCGTGCTCTCCGTGATATTTTCTCTCGTGCTCTCTGTTAGAAACATTCCTTATATGTCCCGATATTCCTAATTCAATCTCGACCTCTTCACTTCGCACGGAGTAAAAGGAGATAAAAGCACGGAGATCACGGGTTTTATTTTCTCTTGATTTAATAAAAAATCCGTGTTCTTCGTGAAATTTTCTCCTGTGCCTTCCGTGGGAAATATTCCTCTTATGTCCCGGTATTCCTATTCAATCTGACTTCTTCACTTCACACGGAGTATAAGGAGATAAAAGCACAGAGATCACGGGTTTTATTTTCTACTGATTCAATAAAAAAATCCGTGCTCTCCGTGATATTTTCTCTTGTGCCCTCCGTGCGAAAACACTGAAATATTAACGGTTCAATGCAATCCAGACTCAGTCTGTACTGAATAATATATGGATAAGCCCATCGATGTGAGATTTTGGTTTCAACTAAGTGATTAAAAAATAAATTTAGAGGAAATACAAATAAAAATCAAGACAAGAACAAAAAAATAGTTATAAATAATCTTAACAGGTTTAATTATTATTGGTTGAAAAGAAAAAGGCCGTCACACCAATTCACTTTCTCAAATATCCCTTAAAATCGTTAAAAACTACCGTTGAATAATTAAGGCTGTCAACATCTAAGAGGTAGCTTAATTTTACATCTCATTCAACCCACATAATCATGATGAAGTACTATCCACTTGCCCCGGGAAATAAATGGGAATACAAGCTTAAAGATGGCAGCACCTATGTCAATTCTGTTGAAAGCGTCAACGGAAACATAGTGTCCATGAAAAATAGTCTTGTCCCTGACAACACACGCATGAAAATAGAACAGGGTATCATGTACACTGAATTGATGGGAAAAGAAAATTTCCAGTTGTGGCTTAAAGATGATTCGCAAAAGGGAGAAACCTGGGATGCATCCTTCAGTGCCAATGGACTCAACAGCGTCATGGTAATAACCGTGAAGGAAACGGGCATCACCAAAGAGGTAAATGGTAAATCGTACAATGACGTGATGATGATTGAGGCAGAAAGCAAAATCAACATGAATGGAAACCTGATCAGCACCAATTTTTTTACGCAATATTATTACGCAAAATCAGTAGGCCTCATCATGACTACATCATCCATGGGTGATGAGCACGCATTGCAGAATTATGAGCTGAATTAAAAGATAAACGCGAGCGTCCGGATTAAAACTTATACCCAAATGAAACGCCACCATAATACGGTATAAAGAAACCGTTACCAAAAACAGGTGTAATAAACGCCCGAAATGTAAATCCACCATCCAGCGGCTGCAGTCTGTAACCAAAATTTAAATGGCCAAATGTCCCCGAAAAATTACCATCGAATTCACCAGTGCCAAACACAGGAGTAACACCTATACCTAATTCAAAGTAATTTTTTGTGTCCTTTCCTAAAAGATAATTCAGTGCGATGGGGACAAAAACCACACCTGTACCACCTACGCTGAATCCCCCGACACCCACACGGCCACCAAGGCCACCTTCCCCTGAACCAAAACGAGTATCAAAATTGAAGGAAGCAAGTCCCGGACCACCCAGTTCAAAAAAGACCGATTTGGCAGATTGTGCCGAAACGAATTGTGAGAAAGCGATAACGGTAAAGAGGAGGATAAATAATTTTTTCATAGTCAGCATTTTTTTAATACCCCCGTAAGGTAATCGAAATGATTGAATTCGGATTCCGGGTCTTTTTAAAATTCCGTTAAAAAAGGATGACTCCTTTCGTCTCAAAACATTAATGATTTCGCCAAAATCCTATCTTGGTAAAGAATACATAAACATAAATCACCTGCAGATGGACATATCATCCAATTTTGACAGCGGCAATATTGAAGTCGTGAGCATCGATGCAAAGAAAAACGATATCAGGCTCCGTATCCGCAAGGATACCAATTCAGATTTCCTGCAATGGTTTCATTTCAGGCTCAACGGAGCTGTAAAAAAAACCTGCCGGCTTTCTATCATCAATGCAGGTAAAACATCCTATCCTGATGGTTGGAAAAACTACAGGGTATGTGTATCCTACGATCGTAAGGAATGGTTCAGGATTCCTACTTCATACAGTGGTGGCGTGCTCAAATTTATTTTTACGCCTGCTCACAATGATGTGTATTTCGCCTATTTCGCACCCTATTCTTATGAGAGACATCTTGATCTCGTCCATAAGGCACAAATGACCCCCGAAGTAAAAGTGGAAATCGTAGGCAAAACATTCAATGGCCGCAATATCGAAATGCTAGTCATCGGAAAGCCAAGGAGAAATAAGAAAATCATCTGGGTCATCGCACGACAGCATCCCGGCGAACCCATGGCTGAATGGTTTATCGAAGGATTTTTAGATCGCCTCCTCGATCCAAATGATACCGTATCAAAAATTCTGTTGGAAGACGCCATTTTTTATGTCGTGCCCAATATGAATATTGACGGCTCCATCGCAGGGAATCTACGCTCAAATGCATCCGGCGCCAACCTGAACCGTGAGTGGCAAAAACCAACCCGGAAATTAAGCCCTGAAGTTTATTACGTAAGAAAGAAAATCCTTGAGACCGGTATCAACCTGATGCTCGATGTGCATGGTGATGAAGAATTGCCCTACAATTTTATTGCTGCTTCTGAAGGTATTCCTACCTACAGCGATTACCTGGCTGTAATGGAAAAAAAATTCATTGGACATTGGATGGATGTCAGCCCTGAATTTCAGAACACCTATAAATACCCGATCGATAAATTCGGTGAAGCAAACATGACGCTGTGTAGCAATTATATTGCTCAACATTTCGGTTGCCTTGCACTGACTATAGAAATGCCTTTTAAAGACAATGCTGATTTGCCGGATAGAAAATTTGGCTGGTCAGATGTAAGATCCCGGTTGTTGGGTGCATCGGTTTTAAATCCGGTGTTAAAAGTGTTGTATCAGTTGCGTTAAAAAAATATTAACCCGTCACTTCAACGATATCCTGAAGCCATATCAATGTGGCAACAATAACATTATCGTATCTGCGCTGATTGTATATGCCCGCACAAAGGAATCATCCACATGAGCATACAGAATACCCGACCCTTTCTTTGTTTCTACAAACTGACTTGCAAAGGTTATTGTTTTCGCCTGACTATCCCGAATAAATGGCTCGGGTGAGACCCAATCAATTTTTCCATTTTCAAAATCATAAATAAACAGGCCAACAGAAAACATTCCATATTTAATTTTATCTCCTTCTTTTTGATTTGCTTCACGACCGTTTATTATACCCAAACGTTTGCCTTCACCTACATCCATAAACGTGTCCGGCAAAAGAGGCCCGGGGGAAGCATGACCTGCAATCCAGGTGATAGCATGATCTTCAGGATTGAACAACGTATCTCCGAATTTCCATGGCATTCCCATGTCTTCGGCAATGGCAACACGAATAGTTGAATACCAAAATTCCTTTCCCTCTTCAGCTGACTCAACAAGATTGTAGCGGAATTTATTTCTATTGACTGGTGCTATTGAAACTTCTTTTCCGCTATTCCCTTCTTTTCCGGACATAAGTACAGGCATGGTCATCACAAGCGAATCAATATCTTTCCCTACGGCATGACCAAGGTGTATTAAGTCTGGCTGATTAGTTCTGCTTCGCAATGGAATCGTAAAATACACATGCATCAAACCTGTCTTTTCATCTATCCAGATATCCGGATCTTCAAGGCCAATAAATTCCCGATCCATACCTCCAATCTGATTTATGATTTCAGATTCATTTTTGATCACCAATCGATCTCCTATTTCAAAATGTTCCGGAGAATTACTCTGTACTTTATGTAATTCACTTCTGTCAACGTAGCCGGCAATTTCTACATCACCCTCACGGCTTGTGATACATCGAATAATTCCTTCTTTATATCCTCCCCGTGAATTGAGAGCGACTGACATGACATGTTCAAAGCCACCACCTGCACCTATGGCTTTGCCGGAATGTTCAAAATAGTTTTTGCGATTGTTCATAAATAGTAAAATAGTACAGCATGTCATGAGCCAAATAAAATTGAACTAATGAAAGGCTATGTAAGACAAATGTCATTTGTAATGTCTCGCAAAGGCGCAAAGACGCAAAGAAATTATATCTTTTGTTTATTAGTAAAATCCTAATTGCTGGAGGATCCGATCACGATTCACGTCTCACGTCTCACGTCTCACGAAAGAATAGGCATTGCTCAATTCTGTACTGAATACTGATTACTCAATTTACTGAATACTGATTACCTCTCCGTGCTCAGCACCATCTTAAGATTCAGCTTAGCTGCGATCGACATGACATCGACGAGATCCTGTACCGTAAGATTTTTAGCTATTCGCAATACGACCGTGGGATCTTCATTCCTTTTTATCGCATCTGCCAATGCACCTTCCAGGTTACCTGAAGGCACTTCGTTGGAATTAACATAATACTTCAGATCTTCTGTGACCGTGAGAGTCAGGGGTTGCTTTGCCAACTGGCTCGTGGTATCTGATTTGGGCAAAAGGATCTTGATGATATTCGCATTTGACATCGTGGCGATGATCAAAAAGAATAGCAAAAGAAAGAACATGATGTCATTCATCGCTGACATCGCATCCTCGTCATGAAAAGCTCTTCTTGTTCTGAGTTTCATTTAGCGCACAGGTTTTTGAAGGCCTTTGATAAATTCCAATACTTCTTTCTGGAGATGCAGTGAGAAATTATCAATTTTCGTCAGCAGGTAATTGTATCCCATAAAGGCTACAACACCCACCACAAGACCCGTGGCGGAGGAAATCATTTTCTGATACAGACCCGCAGAGATTGTACCAATCGATATATCTGCTGTCTGTGAAATATTATAGAAGATCAGGATGACCCCGAGGATCGTACCGATGAATCCAAGACGCGGTGCAATACCGGACACCATGCTGATGTATCCCATCTTGCTTTCCATTTCACCCAGCTCGATATTAGATTGCACTTCAAGTGCTTTCTCAATATACTCGATCGGTTTTCCGATTTGAGAAACACCGGCTTTCACTACATTTCCAAGTGAGCTGTTGGATTGATCGCACAACAGGTTAGCTGAATCAAACTGGCCGAGTGAAATTTTATCCAATACCGTATTGACCAGGTTGGTATCAATCTTGGATCGCTCCCGGATAAAAATGTATTTGCTGATGATAAATGCAATTGATATGAGCGACAGGATGATCAGCGGTATCATCACCGGTCCTCCTTTAAAGAGGATATCGATCATCCTCAAACTGGTACCTGTTGCCACGGCTGTAGAATCAACTGCAGTGCTTGTGACTTGCAAGAAAAATCCAATCATTGTTATCTAGTTGATATTTATGTTTGCAAAAATACTATTAAACCTCAAAGGAACGAAAAATTATATAAAATATAGAGTAGATATTTTATGGCCTGATAATCAGTGTTTTATTGTCCAAAAATGAGGTCTGAGCGGAGATTTCGCCAGGCTGTTTATGATTAACGATTGGAAGAAGCGTTCTCGTATGTGGCTTTGACTGCCCTGTCATGCACCGCGTGATGGACGGTCGAAGCTCATCACCTTCAATCCAATCGCACAGTGCAGGCATCGACGGACATCACAATAATTTTTTTTGAGATGCAGCATGGCCTGGCTTTGTCCTGCATCTTCCGCTTTCCATCCGCATGCTTCCCAATTTTTAATAACTGCATTTTTTTCAGCCGGCATCTGGCATAGAAGCTGGACTGCACGCTCTTTTAGATTTTGTGTCCCGTGCATCTTTCCGTACACAAACATAAAAGGCGCTACCAGGTTGATCACGAGAGATTGCGCGGTATCTTTTCCAAGACGCTTTGTAACCGGTGGCGCATCATTTTTGAAATGATAATGATCATCCCAGTAGGCATGATCCGGAACCACCATAAATCGTTTTATCCACTCATCAGGTGTCCTTACTTCTGTAAGCATGGAAATAAAATGCGGCGCATCTGCAATGATCTTTGCAAGCTGTGCCAATCTGATCGTAGGAAAATGCACAGGCCGCATGCGCATAAATTTCCATCTCAAAGCAGGCATCGGCTGAAGACCATATTTCAATCTCAGAAAATCAAATTCTTTCTTCAGGGACGCAGGGTACCCTTCGTTCATTTCTTTCATTAGCATTCCTGCTACACCAAACAATATAGCTTCCATCTGATCCGTGCGGTCGCCATGCCTTCTCAATATTTTTAACGGGAGCTGTAATCCAAGGTTTTCCATCGCATCACTATTGGCAGGGGCCCCAAGTTGTCTTGCTAGCACAACGAAGAACGCCTGTTCCCAATCATTTCCACATTGTTCAAGTATTTTGCAAATCGCGTCTGTTTTACTTTCCAGTCTCTCGGACATCAGTCTTTCGAGCCATGATGTGCGTGTGATGGAGGCTACAGACGATAAGGACGATGCGCATGGAACCCACTCTTCATTATTCATCAGATGATGATATCGATCTAACAATGCGCGATCTACCCTGCCGGCTAATTCTATACATGGAATTCGCGTACCGGCCATGGTAAACACCGGCTGATCCTCCGTCCATACGACATGAAGGATGACATTGTTGTAATGTGTGTCCTGATCATGCTTGTGCATGTACCATTCAGAGCTGCGCACATGGATTTCTACATGGCCTGCCCAGATGTGGTCACCAATACGAATGCGTGATTGCAAAAAATCAGGTCCCTGGTCCCGGTTTGGGGTACCCGTCTGAAGGATCTCAACTGGATGGTCTTCGGTTGTCTTTAGTTCTCCCTGGCTGAACAGTCTTCTGTGCCAGATGAAGTGTAATAATTGCTCCTGCATTTCTCATTTGCGGAGAAGTATTTCAAAACGCATGGGGAATTCATTTTTGGCATCTGCCTCAAAAAACTCAGATGAGTCTACCCGCCATTCGTTCATGTCAATCTCCGGAAAGTATATGTCTCCAGACACCTCAGACATGACCACTGTGAGGTATATTTTTTCAATTAAATGCATGGATTGTTCAAAAATCTTTCCTCCGCCGATGATGAAGGCCTCTTTTTCACCCTCCTCGAAGGCATAGCTCAGGGCTTCTTCTATCGAATGCAGCACAATGACCGATGAGGAGATAAAAAACGGATCACGCGTAAGCACAATATTCGTTCTTCCTTTCAGGGGCCTGTAATCAAGCGAAGCAAAGCTCTCACGCCCCATGATCACATGATGACCCACCGTCGTCCGCTGGAAAAACTTCATATCCCTCGGCAGATGCCAGGGAAGCCCTCCGTCTTTACCGATCACCCGGTTGGTACTCATCGCCGCTATCCCGCTTATTATCATTTAAATAATTTAAGTTTGCTAGGCGTCGGTTGACCGACGTCTTGGTGTTTTCAAAGCTTCGCTTTGAGCGACAATTCTGCTTAGGATTTAGGCTTATGTATCAAATCCGTTTCCAGCATCTTCGTCTCAATCGCTTTATGAGATTCTATAATCTCTCCCCTGATATATTTTTCCATCATCAATCCTCCCACCGGTGTAGCAAAGAATCCACCCCAACCGGCATTTTCAATATAGACCGCTATAGCAATCTTCGGCTTGTCGCGTGGTGCAAATCCAAAAAACACAGAGTGGTCTTCACCATGTGGATTTTCAGATGTACCTGTCTTTCCACAAACCTCGTATTCGGGATGTGCCGCCAGCGTAGCAGTACCCGCCCGCACAGCTCCAGCCATACCTTCGATGACCGGTTCAAAATATCTGTAATCAATGGACACTCTTCTGCGCGGATAAAATTCAACTTTCGGATTTCCGCCTGCAGGCACTTTTGCTTTTAAGATATGTGGATCTGTATACGTTCCTTCATTTGCAATGATAGCTGCTGCATGCGCCATTTGCAACGTGGTGAGCTGTAATTCGCCTTGACCTATCCCCATCGATAAGATGTAAGAGGATCGCCATTTACCGGATCCATATAGATTGTCGAAGTAATCCGGTCCAGGCAGATTACCGGATTTTTCATTCGGCAGGTCGACACTTATTTTACGTCCAAAACCAAATTCAGCCAACAAGCTATTGAGCTTACGCATCCCTATTTCCGGAAGCGTATATCCCGCATCATCAATCACGTCTTTGTATACCGTGAAGAAATAAGTATTGCATGAATATTGAATAGCCTGAGACACATTGTGAATGGCAGGGTGATTATGACATCCGCGCCGGAAACCTCCGAGGTTATACGATCCGTTGCAAAAAACAGATTTGTTTTCATCAAGAACTCCTTCCTGCATCGCAGCAAGAGAAAGAATAGGTTTGAAAATAGAACCCGGAGGATACATCGCCATCACAGACCGGTCAAAAAGCGGATTAAGCGTATCGTTCTGCAGCTTTGCAAAAACTTCACCGCGCATCCTTGATATGGACAATTCATTTGGATCATATCCCGGCGAACTGATCATAGCCAGTATCTCCCCGGTAGAGGGTTCGATAGCTACGATGCTTCCTCGTTTATTTTGCAAAAGTTCCTGTCCATATTCCTGCAGAATATGATCCAATGAAAGAATGAGATTGTCACCCGAAATCGCAAGTGAATCATGTCGTCCATCATCAAGACTTTCAATTTCACGTCCGAGATTGTCTTTAAGGATGTATTGCGCTCCTTTCGTTCCTCTCAGCAGGTTTTCGTAATAACTTTCTACACCGGTTGATCCGCAATAATCTCCGGGCACATAAGTTCCGCCGGATTGATCGATTTTATTTTGATCTACCTCTGACATATAACCGAGGATATGTGCACTGTGGCTTTCAAAATATCCGCGTGCACTTCTCAGCTCGCCATAAAATCCCGGGAACAAATGAAGGAATTCCTGGATGTACTGAAATTTATTAGCAGGAATATGTTCCATGAATGTATATGGGATCGATTTTGAAAAACGTAGTGATCTCCAGTCTTTTTCAAGTCGTTCCCTGTATGTTGATTTATCGATTTCAAGCAATTGACATAAGAGTGCAGTGTCGATTGTTTTTGGCACCTGGTTGTAAACTACTTTCAGATCATACACCGGAATGTTGTGAACCATCAGATGGCCATTGCGATCCAGAATAAGGCCTCGTCCCGGATAAAGCGTACGCCGCACTAATGTGGTGCGCTCTGCTTTCTGCCCATACGTAGGATCGATCAGCTGTAACCATCCCGTCTGCAGTATCAAAATCGCTGCAACAAATATGATAAAGCGCTTGATCCAGATGGTCCGGTCCGATTGGCGGTCTTTAGTCATTTATTTGCGGGGATTGAATAGTAAATGATAACCCATGATGGTGATGAATGATAAAAGAAACGTAAGGAAAGTTTTGAGAAGTATCTTTCCAATATATACAAACGTGAATATCTCTGCTGTAAAATACAGGAATACGTGCACCAATAAACAGATCCCTGTATACACCAATAGCCAGTTGATACCCATCGAATGTCTTGTAGGGCTCATGGTAAGTTGATATCCTCCCCTGGGTTCCAGGTAAGCGAGCACGATACCCCGGGTATAAGCCATCGCTGTCAATGCAAATGCATGAACACCTGCGGTATCATAAAACATATCAATCAATAACCCGAGTAGAAATCCGATAATGATGACATAATGCCGTATCATCCGTATTGGCAAGAGGAGAATAATGATGGGGTAAATAAAAATATCTCCGTAAAGCCATAGCCACTGGTTTCCTGAACTGATCCGCTTGAAGATGAGCACCTGTACGACCAGGAAAAGAATTCCCCGGATGATATGTTTTATGGTTTCCCTGTTCATTGTACGACCGGGTGTTCATCTTTGTAATCAACGACATAAACCCTGTCAAGCCGGGATATGTCCTCCTGCAGCCTCACCTCAATCGTGTAATAATTGCTACCGCCTTCAGTCCAGAAACGACTGACAGTGCCTATGAATATTCCCCTTGGATAAATAAAGGAATAGCCGCTTGTGATGATCGTATCGTTTACTCGAATATCCGCCTGTCGGGGAATTGCTTCCAGGATCATATAAGCAGGATTTATTTCTCTCCACACCAACGAACCGAAAAAGTTATTTCTTTTTATCGCAGCGCTGATACGGGCCGCGCTGTGCAATAGCGAAATTGCAGTTGAATAATGATCTCCCACTTCATCAACGATCCCTGCTATGCCATGGGGACTGATCACACCCATGCCGCTATGTATGCCATCTAGCGAACCCCTGTCAATTGTAAAATGGTTGTTGCGCTGGTTGATGGAGTTATTGATGACACTCGCGCTGATGATCCTGAAGGGTTCAAGGATGCAGCTATCTAGTGGTTTTTCTCCTTCGGAAAAATGCTGGAATGTTCTTTCCATATTGAAAAGCTCCGTCTTCAGCTGGGCGTTTTCATTTGCCAGGCTGTCGGCGATCACCTTTAAATGGCCATATTTATAAGCATTGTCAGCCATTTTATAAAGCTTTCCGGAAAACACGGCAGAAGAATTGAGAAAAATAGCGCGTTGGTCTTCGTTGTAACGTACGATCAGGACAAGCGCGACGATTTCGAGAAGCACAAACAAAAGGAAGGCTGAATACCTGAATATGAACAGGAGTAGGTTATTCATGTATCAGGCGAAGATATACTGATGACCAGACTTAGTGAACGTAATCAGACACGCTTTCTGTCTATCAGAAAGGAAAAACGGTCAGTATTTTTAAGTGCTATCCCGGTACCCCTGACCACTGCGCGAAGCGGTTCATCGGCTACATGCACCGGTAGTTTTGTAATCCTTGAGATTCGTTTGTCAAGTCCGCGAAGCAACGCTCCTCCGCCTGTCAGGTATAAGCCGGTCTTATAAATATCAGATGCAAGCTCCGGTGGTGTGCTTTCCAGCGCTTTCAGGATCGCCTCTTCTACAGTTACAATAGATTCGTCAAGTGCTTCCGCTACTTCTGCATAACTGATGGTGATCTGCCTGGGTATCCCTGTGATCAGGTCCCTTCCGTTGACAGCAAAGTCCGGAGGAGGATTGTCAAGTTGCTTGAGGGCAGAACCCACGTGTATTTTGATCTGTTCAGCAGTTCGCTCACCGATCAGGATATTCTGGTTGCGCTTCAGGTAATCCACAATGTTCTGAGTGAATTCGTCTCCTGCTGTCCGGATGCTTTGGTCAGTCACGATACCCGATAATGCTATCACAGCGATTTCAGTAGTTCCACCACCGATATCAATGATCATGTTGCCGACGGGCTCTTCCACGTCAAGACCGATACCCAGAGCAGCTGCCATGGGTTCGAATATCAGGAAGGTCTCTTTAGAATCTACATGGTCTGCAGAATCAAAGACAGCTCGTTTTTCAACCTCGGTAATACCACTTGGAATGCAAACCACCATTTTAAGGTGAGTGAAGAACCTGCGCTTGGTGCCGATCATATTGATCATGCCCTCGATCATGTTCTCTGCTGCCTGGAAATCTGCGATGACACCGTCTTTGAGAGGCCTGATCGTCTTGATATACTGATGCGTCTTTTCGTGCATCTGCATGGCCCGGCTGCCTACTGCTATAGTTTGGCCGGTTCGTGTGTCAATAGCTATGATAGAAGGTTCATCGATCACTATGACTCCATCCTGGATGATCAGCGTATTGGCTGTACCCAAATCAATGGCGATCTCCTGTACAAAAAGACTAAATAATTTCATGCGCCTGTCTAACTTGACATGATCAACTCTTCATGCATAAGGAGTTGTTTAAATGTTGGATTTCCACTCTTATTTCCGGATTATTCGCATGGGTCGCAACCCGTTTTTTCTTTAAAGGGGATACAAAGAAACCGTTTTTTCCAAAATAAAGGAAATTTACCTGAAATCAGCTATTTGGCCGGTAAGATCAACGATTGATAATCTTCTATTTAACTACCACCGTTACACATTTTTCAAGGTCAAGATACTCGTTCGCCAGGTCCCTTAACTTCTCTGCAGAACAGTTCTGAATAGTAGATATCAACATCTCAAATTGGCTATCCTCCAACCATTCGATTTTCATGGATTTGATGAAATCCATGGAAGAAAAGGGGCCGTCAAGCTGGGTCATCAGGTGTCCCATAAGGTAATTCCTGGCCATATCAAGTTCAGCCTCCGGTATAAGTTCGGTCCGGAGCTTGTCGGTTTCTCCTTTTATGGCTACCAGCACTTTTTCCACATTATCGATGGCGGTCTCCGTGCTGATATAAAAGCATCCATCCTCTGCGAATGAGTCTACACTGGAGTAGATGCCATAAGTCATCCCCTGGTTTTCGCGGATCTCGGTCATGAGCCGGCTACCGAAATATCCGCCAAGTATGGTATTCAATAAAAACAAGCCATTGAAGTCCGGGTGGCTTTGGGGAAAGAGCTTCCTCCCGATCCGGATAGCAGCCTGGGAAGTCTGCGGCCCGGGTACCTCAATCAAACCGGTTTTACTCTGTGCCTCAGATTTGCTCTTCAATGAAATACCATTGGCATGTGTAGGGTTCCACTGGCCCAGGGTGTTTTGAATAATATCCATTTCTTTCTGACCAAAGCTTCCGGATATGAATACCATGCCTCTGTCAGGGTGCACATAATGTGAATGATGTTGCCTGAGATCCTGCGGAGTAATCGCCAGGTAATCCTCAGGTCTCGCATTTTTCCCGTATGGATGCGCGGGGCCAAAAATGGCTTCTGTAAGGTGACGGTAAGCAATAACCTCATTCTTCTTAAGGTCGATCATCAGTCGTTCGACCTTGTTTTCAGCATACAACTTTAATTCATTCGCATCAAAAGCGGGTATCTGGATCACGTCCGTGATGACGTCCATAAGTTCAGGCAGGAAGCGCGTCAGGGTGAACAATCGCACCCGTATTGTATCCACTCCCCCTCGGGTTTGAATGGTAGCTCCGCGGGATTCGATATGCTCTGCCAATTGAATGGAGCTCATCTTTTGCGTACCCTCCGATAGCAATCCGGCCATGAATTCGGCAACACCCGGTTTAGCTTCATAGCTGCCCCCTGACCTGAATACAACCTCTACCTTCATGACGGGCTCAGAACCTCCTCCAATGTAATACACCGGCATCCCGTTCATCAATCTGAAGGATTCATAAGCGGGAAGCTTCAATTCTTTTATTACCTGGATATGGGGTTGTGCTGTCAATGGTGTCATGGATCAAAAGTACTAACTAAGAATAGCAAGCAAAGAATTACGGTTATGCCTAATATTTTGGTTGTTCCTGAAAGGGTTGCCGTTTTTATCGTGAGTACTGTTAACTTTACGGCATCCGGGATCCTCCCGGCCGCATCATTTCATACGATTTAACCTTTAGGATAAATGGAATTTAAAGTCTCATCAGGTGATTTATTAAAACATCTCAACGTCGTAGCCGGCGCTATTCATACTAATCCGATTCTCGCTATTACCGAAGATTTCCTGGTGGACATCCGCAAAGGTGTCATGACCATCACAGCTACCAACCTGGAGACAAGCATCTCTACCCGTATGGAGGTGGAAAGCAAAGTGGATGGAGCCGTTGCCATTCCAGCTAAAATCCTTTTGGAAACACTTAAAGCTCTGCCTAACCAGCAGGTTTCTTTTGATATCGACCAGGAACAGAGATCATTGGTGCTGACGACCGAAAATGGTATGTACAAGATGGCTGTGGATCCTCCGGATGATTTTCCTGCACTGCCGTCATCAGATGATAAAGAAATACTGATTCCTGTCGCACATCTTCTCTCAGGTATCAACTACACCATTTTTGCAACTACATCGGATGAGATGCGTCCTGCTATGACAGGTGTCAATGTGGTAGTGGATTTTAATAAGATCAGTTTTGTTGCCAGTGACGGACACAAACTAGTACGTTATCATGCACTCGGAACGTCGACCGAACAAACCGGTTCTTTTGTTGTCCCCAAAAAAGCAATGGCGTTGCTTCGTGGTGCTGCACCCACAGAAGGAAACACATATCTGAAGTATAACAAATCACATGTATTCTTTCGCTTTGATGAGACACAGGTGATCTGCAGGCTGATCAATCAATCTTATCCTGATTTCAACGCTGTCATTCCGGTCAATAATAAAAATGTACTGTACATCAGTCGTACTCATCTGCTCGGTGCATTGCGCAGGATCAACATTTTTGCAAACCGCACTACTAACCAGGTCTTTTTCCGTCTTGCTGACAACAGTCTTACAATCACAACGAAGGACATGGATTTCTCAAACGAAGCAAGCGAACAATTAAGCTGTGAGTTTGAAGGCGATCCGATGGATATCGCTTTCAATGCACGGTTCTTTATAGAATTGCTTAATGCACTCAGCCAGGAAGATATCCACATGACTATGTCGGTCCCTAGCAAACCTGTGCTGATCTATCCTGACGAGCAAATAGAACATGAAGAAGTCATGATGCTCATCATGCCTGTCATCATCTACTAGGTGTAAGAGAGTAAGAAGGTAAGACAGTAAGACAAAAAAAGAACGGCATTAAGTAGTTTACAACTACGATACGAAATCACAAATAGCAATCTTAGATAGCAGGCGTTAAACTTATTCCCCCTTCGAAAGGGCCCAGAGGGTTGATAGCGAAATGTCATCAACAAAAAAATCCTATTACTTTCTTACAGTCTTACCTTCTTACTGTCTTACTCTAGTGGATCAATACTCTGGCGTGTACGTTAAACGTCCTTCCTAAAAGCTCCGTTTGCTGTGTCAGATATATGGGACTTCCACCTCCACCCGGGCCTTCATCCCTGGTGACCAGGCCAGTATGTTCGAAGTCGCTTATGTTTACGTGATTAGTCGCATTGATCAGTGATATCCCGATCTGTGCCGGTTGGTGATAGATCGTAAAAGAATAATCAAGTCCAAGGTCAAGACTAAAATAAGCAGGCAGATATTTGAATGAATTATCCGGATCACCCATGCCGGCTCCGCCATGTCCGTCTATTTTGATCAGGCTTAAATAAGGAGCCTTTGTTTTGTATGTCAGCAAAGAATTGACTGTAAATTTTTTAATCTTATAATTCGCAGAGATCTTCAACTGGTGTCTCCGGTCTTCTTCAGGTGAAAATGGATTGCCATTGAATAGCTTGTCAAAACGTTCCGATATTTTACTCAGCGTATAGTACATGGTGCCTTCAAAATTCTTTTGTTTAAATGCCAGCAACAGATCCATTCCTGCTGTCCATCCATCACCTGTATACAACCGGTAAAAATCATCCGGCTCAGAAGGGCCGTGAAAAGATGGATTCGGATTCGGTGCCCGTACATTCACCAACCCATCAAGTTTTTTATAATAAAATTCCACATCCATGCTCAAATGAGAAGTATTAAAACCTGCTCCGGCCATGTACTTGTCAGACTTTAATACCGGGTAGCCTTCATCCGGCTGACTTAATGCAGGAAAATCTATTTCGCGTCCGTACCTGTTTTCAAGCGTTATCTGTTGTATTGCCTGGATATTTTTTGAGTAGGAAGTTTTGAATGTCAGGTGATCATTTGCAAAATAATTGATCAGCAAATGCGGCTGCACATAGAGCGACGAAGTGCTCTGCAAATGGGTTAGCCTTCCTCCCAATGTCCATTCGAGATTTTTAAGCCCACTGAATTTGTATTCTCCGAACAGGGTAGATTCAATTTCATGTTGCGCTGCAAACAAATAGGGTTTATTATTTTCTGTGGCACGCAAATCGATCTGGTGACGCTGCACGTCAATTCCGAATTTATATGATTCTTCTCCGTTAAGATCTTTCGCAATAAACGCTTTTAATCCACCGGTATTCAGGTGACTGTTCTGCAGGCTTGTATCTTTTGAGATCCGATGCTTGTTGTGCTTGAACTCATCATACCAGGAGCTAAAGGTGGAGCTTTTATCAAACGAGGAAATAAATCCATTCAGATTAAATGTAGCTTTTTGTAAAAAAGGTGTTTCAAAAGCAAATGCTCCACCTCCGTTTTGCCACATATCGCGACTCTTTATTTTTTGCTTTATGATGATGACTTCATGCCCATGATCTTCTGTTGTCTCAAGGTCTGTTGAAGTAAATGTGGAAAGGTTGTCCTTGTTTTTGAAATAAGACAATTGCAAATTGCTGCGGTGGCCAATGGCTGCACGCATCCCTGCATTCATATCATAAAAATTAAATGTGGGTTGCTGTGTAGATGTCCATTCACTTTCATCCTGAAATCTTCCCGGACCGTTGCTGAAGTTTGAAACTGAACTATCTCCCAGTGCTTCATTGATAACACCTGTATGTGATACTCTCGCACCAGCTGTCAACCTCACTTTATCTGATATGCCCCAATCCGCAGAAAATGATGAAAGCAATAAATCGGTATCGAGGATAAGCCTGGAACCCGGTGCATCATGATCCGAATCAATATTGATCAATCCGTCAATGCGTCCGCCATATTCTACCGGCATATTGTTTTTATACAACTTCACAGAGGAAAAATAATGCCCGTTGAATGCACTGAAGATGTTGTAAAAATGATACGGGTCATACACAGGCAAACCATCCATGACAACCAGCGTGTTTTCTGCATCACTTCCCCGGAGACGAATGCCCTGATCAGAAGAAAAATGTGTGTATCCGGTAATACTGTTGATGAGCTGTTCCGCATTTCCATTCAACAATTGATCGGCTGAAAAAAACTGGTAACCTCTCAGATCTATAGATTGACCATCCTGGTTGACTGTCATTTGCTGATAAGGCACCACAATGATGACCTGCTTCAATGGGAATGCACCTGCTTTCAACAGTACGGGCTGAGTAGTATGCAACAAAGACTGAACCGGAATGGTCATGGTATTAAAACCAAGGTAGCTTACCAAAATATTTCCCAGCGAATCATTGACGGATAGGGTGAAGTTTCCGTTTTCATCTGTGAATGCACCATGATTCGAACCCTTCACAGTCACTGCTGCATAAGGTAATGGCAGCCCGTCTTCTGCATCTACTATGATTCCTTTCACTTCGAACATTCCGGCTGTATGTACATATGTGGATTCTCTTCGCAACATAAGCTTGTTTCCATCCACGATCTGGTAGGAAATATTAGTACCATCCAGCAGCTGGTGTAGAAGGTCTTCAATATTCGTATTCTCCAAACCTGAATTCCGGATAGAATCAAGCGCAGGCAAAAGCTCCGGTGCAAGCGCCAGGTCAACGTGATATTGTTTTGAAATGCGTGATATGAAGGAATCAAACCCGGCATCCTGGGCATAGCATAGTCCGGCACAATACATGAAAAGAAGAATCAGCATCTTTCTTGCCCGGAATAAATTCATATGTGATCTATCTGGATATGGTTACAGTTTTATCTGAAATCTGCGCATGGAGATGCAATGGCCATGTAATCAGCTTTACTGCCACTTCAAGATCCCCTGATTCAAAGAACCCGATGTATTTCAAATCTTTTATTTCAGGAGAAAGTTTTACCCTGACACCATACTGCCGCTCAAGTTCGCTCACCACCATGGAAAGCGGCAGATTCTCAAATGTGAATTTTCCACGTGTCCAGTCGGGTGTGCTTGTGGAAGGATCAAATGTTTTTAATTGAAGCTTTTCTTTCATGCCGGACGCATAGCATCCCTGGCCGCTTACAATTTCCACTTTATCGTTTGGATCCTGCTCTACTCTTACTTTTCCTGTAAAGCAACTCACTTCAAATCTTCCGGGTCGGGCAATTACATTAAAGCTTGTACCCACAACCGTTACAGTACCCTGAGGTGTGATGACAGTAAATTTACTTCCCGGGCTGACTTTAAAGAACGCCTCTCCTTCCATCCTGATTTTTCTTTCGGCTGTAAAGTGTTTTTCATTATACCTGATCGTTGATCCTGCATTCACTGTGACGACGCTTGATTCAGGTAATGTGATATCAGCAGTAACTCCCGGATCAACAATTATATTTTGAATGCCAGATGAAGCATTGTACCAAAAAAGGATCCCGATTACTGCAGCTGCAGCAATGCTCCACCGGATAATAAGGCTTCGTCTTTTGAAATTTCTTTTTTTACCGGATATATCAGATTGGATGCTGTTCCATAATTGTTTTTTGACATCCGCATTCATGGATGGTGCGGAACGTACTGATATCATTTGCACGATGTGCCTTGCTTCGTCAAGAGTTTCTGCTTGATCCGGGAACTCTTGTTTCCATTGCGTCCACTGCAGGTCATTTTCACCATGCATCACCCAACGTATAAAAGAATCTTCACCGGCGATCTCCGGTGCTGAAAGTAATTTGTATCTATCCTCCATCTGCCTCCATTTTATTGCTGAAATAATTCATCGAGGAGTTGTTCCCGCGTAGTGATTGTATAATTGATCCTGCATTGTATTGAACCGCTTGTCATGATGCTGATACAATTACCGTTTTCGTCGGCATCATCGATATGTTCACGATTCAATACACAGTGGCCCAGTTCATGAAAAACCAGGAATTCTTTTTCTAATTCGTTTGCGTTTTCCCAATACGTCCTGTCGACGATCACTGTATTAGGTTTTTTGCTATCATGTACGCATTGCCCTATTACGTTTGGTGAATTGATCTCCTTGATATATGCACTGACTCTTGATGCTTCAAAATCTACAGTCACATTTCTCTTAGCCGCTTCAATAGCAAAGCGGTCAAAATATTCCAGCAGCGAATTGTCAACAAATAATTCAGCCTGATCCTTGCTGCATGATATTCCTGAGAACAACGCAATTGAAAAGCATAAAAATGCAGTTCGGACAGTGCTTATTTTGAGACTTTTATACATGTACCCTGACAGGTTATTATCCATTGTTTATTAGTAGAGCCTTTCGCTTTGCTTTTGTACTCAATTCATTAAGAATAAAATGGTTATGATGACCGTCATCTCTTTCCTGAGGACCGTGAGTGCGCGGGTGACCAGGTTTCGGGCTGACTGGTAATTGAGGTTCATGATCCTTCCGATCTCTTCATAATCCAGCTGCTGGTAATATTTCATATGGATGATCTCTCTCTGCCGGTCACTGAGCTGATCAAGGGCTTTACCCAATTGCTGCTGCTGGGCAATGTCATCTTCACGTTGGATCCATCGTTCTTCATGGCCTTCAGTTAAGATCACGGGCTGGTCGATAGCATCCAGGTCTACTGTCAGACTGTTCAACTTAGGCCCTTTGTCAAACAATCTTCTTCGCAAAGAAACCATAAGGTATGCCTTGGTTGAATTCGGTATGCTCAGACGCTCGCGGAAGTTCCAGATATACAGAAATAAATCATGGATGCAGTCTTTGACCTTGTGTTCATCATGACAGAGTACCATCCCATATTTGTACAAAGCGTCTATATGTTCGTCATATAAACCCTGTAGTGCCTTAACATTTCCAGTTTTAATGGACTCCCAATGTTTTATCTCCTCCATCAAGGTCGGTCAGTGTTTCCTGAAAATATCTTTTGAAGGCAAGTACAAACTTGCTTTCACAATTATCATCCACTTTTATTACCTGCTACAGTCTCATGTAGTGTGGTGAATAAAAGTGCTTATTTCGGATGCTATATTGTTTTTATTCCCTCTCAGCTTGTAATTCATAGTGAGAACTCACTACTGTACTTTCTACATGAAGACTATTTTCAGATACTGAAAGATCCCATTCGCCATTAAATTCCAGCTTCTTTCCATCATCTGTCACCGTGTATGGATAATCCAGGTGTGTAACATATCCGGTTCCATTAATGATCGTCCATTTAGCATCACCCCCGGTTTCTGAAGTTGATGTAAATTCCATTGTGTATGAGTGGGCGAGAATTCCCCCCATTTGTTCATCATCGCCGTACAACCATGATGAGACAATCCATTTCCCCTGCAATAGCTCGTTATTGCGCTTATTGTGGTCTTCTTTCGAACATCCAAACAAGAAAGCACTGATGAGGCAAAACACCAACATCCCATTTAATCTGAAGTGTTTATTCATTTTTTTCGGTTTATATATTGATTAATAAATTGAGAATCACTAATCTTTAATTTTTGAATCCTGCCAAACTTCACACGTAATTTCCTTCCATTTAGAAAGTTTTATTTCTGGTGAGTACAAAGGAACAATAAATCCTTCTTACAGGAGAAATCGAATAATTAATCATTAAAATTAAAATTATCATGAACAAAAATTTCATTAAAACCTTCGGATTGGCTTTATCAATGATGATCGTATGCTTGTTTACGGCTTGTCAGAAGGATGAAGTTGTGACGGATGTGGACAATTTTGTGTTGCTTTCTACACGAGGCATAGAATCTGCTTCCGGACTCGGTATCACCGGTTGCTATGAATTGGTTTTTCCCGTTACCGTACAATTTTCTGATAGTACAACTGCGGAGGTGGCTGATTATGCTGCATTGAAGCAGGCTATCCGGGATTGGTTTGTTGCGAATGGCGCTCATCCAAAACCGAACCGTCCTACGTTGGTGTATCCTATCCAGGTGATCAATCAGGCGGGAGAAATCATTGATGTAGCCTCTCCACAGGCAATGAAAGATCTTATAGCTCTTTGCAAGCCGGTACATGGCGGAGGCGGTCACCACAATGGCGGAGGTCCTGACAGTCTAAATGATCATCACAATGGACCAGGCGGACCCTGTTTCAGGATCGTTTTTCCGGTTACGATTTCTTTTCCGGACAGTACACAGGTGATCGTTAATTCACCAAGGGAACTGGGCCAGGCAGCAAAAACCTGGAACAAAAATAACCCGGGTCAGCATGCACGTCCTGAACTGGTGTTTCCTATCACTGTTACGCTCAAAGATGGCACCCAGGTAGTGGTCAATAGCAAAGAAGAGCTTAGTGCCATTAAAGATGTTTGCAGGGGATAAAAAAAGCGGTTTCCGTTTTTTATAAATTGGATTTAATAGAGGCCTCTTTTACAGGGGCCTTTTTGTTTTTATCTTCTATCTTATTCCACTTACAGGAAAGTGTTTAACTTATATATCCAACTTTGATGTTTAAGACAATGTCGATGTGTGCATGTAGTCACCATGCACACATCGCATGATTTATGTATTACATCAAAATGCATTTACAACGGCAATGATATCATCACCATATTTCGCAATTTTCTGATCGCCGAATCCTTTCAGCTTATTTAATTCTTCCATCGTCCTCGGCCTGGTCTTCGCTACGGAGATAAGTTCTGCATTATGACAGATGAGGTATTCAGGAACACTACCTTCTCTTGCTCTGTCTTTTCTCCATTGCCTCAGGGCTGCATTGATTTGTTTTTCTTCTGCCGTCAGCTCGGTCTCCGGATCAAAAGATATTTTCTCACTTTCTTTTGATCCGTTTCGGTGAGGTTTTCCAGGTTCATAAAAAACCAGGATGGACCAGAAGTCCGGTTGCCCGATGACAAATTGAGTGGCTGTTCGTTTGACCTTCACGGTGCCCATAAATGCATTGATGGCTTCCTGGTCCTGCTGGTAATGATGGTCATCCAGCCTTGTCTGAAAGAGTTTAATGTTCATTGTTTTCAACATTTTAATAGTGAAGAAATAATATACCCGGATGAAATACAGCGGATGCTGAATTCATTCTCTCCTATATGTCTCGAGCAGGGTAAAACGTGACCGGTTTTGACTGGTTTTTTTCCAAATCGTGAAAAAAAGTTTTTCCATTCTGTTTTGACGACATAATCCACAGCAACAAAAATGAATGTGCATAACTATCCGGGGACCCAGACAATCAACAGGTTAGGACAGTGTGGCACACTTAGGTGGGCCCACCTAAGTGTGCCACACTGTTGTTCCCGTTGACATGGTGATTCTTGTTATCTTTCAAATCGTGTTAAATTATTAAGGCCTGCCTTGTCACTATCGAATATGATTTGCTTTATGAGACCTGTCACAACATTACTGCTAAGTGCTCTTTTTTTATTCGCCTTACAGAATTATGCTACCGCACAGAAGCAAAACAACGTCTGGTATTTTGGACAAAATGCAGGCCTGGATTTTAACACCACTTCACCAACTCCTCTTGAAGGTGAGTTAAACACAACTGAAGGCAATGCCGCTATTTCCGATACCGTGGGAAACCTGCTTTTTTATACTGATGGCATCAATGTTTGGGATCGTAGCCATAGTCTCATGCCGAATGGTTTTGGTTTAAAGGGTGGTAAATCATCCACACAGTCTGCCCTTATCGTGCCTTTACCTAAATCACGGACTAAGTATTACCTGTTCACAGCCAGTGATATTGTTTCACCTCGAAATATGAATTATTCTGTTGTTGATATGCTGCTCAACAATGGCTATGGAGATATTATCACGACTACAAAAAATACATTTGTAATGGATTCAATCGGAGAAATGCTTACTGCTGTTTTGCATCCGAATGGAACGGATATCTGGATTGTTACACACAAAGGGTTTTCAAGAAACTTTTATGCGTATTTATTATCAGAAGCCGGATTGTCCACAACACCAGTGATTTCCACAATCGGATCTTATCATAACCTGGATTTATCGGGCTCTAATCCCGGACCTATACGGTCTTCACATGATGGTTCCAAAATAGTTTGTTCGATTACTTATGGAGGTGTTTGTGATCTTTTTGATTTCAATGCGTCCAGCGGTCAGCTAACCAATCATTTTGATCTGACACCATTACTTAATGATCAGACGGTGTATGGGATTGAGTTTGCACCAAATGACAGTTTATTATATCTGGGAGGATACTCTGCACCGGATACATTCAATTTAATCTACCAATTGAATTTATATGCTGACCCATTAGAAACAACGATTATTGCTTCTTATCCGGATGAGTTTATTGAAGAAACAGGAACTCTCCAAATGGGGCCTGATAAAAAAATTTATGTGGCCCGTAGCTTCAAATCTTTTATTGATGTAATTCACCAACCTGATAAGCCGGGAATTGCATGTCAATATGAACCCGAAGGTATTCCTCTTTTTGCAGGGACATTTTCCACATTTGGTTTGCCTAACCCGGCACCTTATTCGTTTTGTCCTCATTTATCATTAGGAAAAGACACTACGATATGCAAGGGCGATACCTTGACTTTGACGATTGCGTTACATGGGACTAAAGAATGTCCATTCAGTTTTATTTGGTATGATGGAACTTCTGATACCATAAAGCTCATTATTCAACCGGGAATTTATTGGATTGAAGTTACTGATCCATTTATTATATACAGGGATTCCATATTTGTAGATTCTGTTTTTCATCGTCAGGTAATTGCATCCATTTGTGAAGGTGGTTCATATGAAGGTTACACGGATTCCGGGATATACATTGATACCTTCTCAGCTCTTACCGGCTGTGATAGTATTCGTTCACTTGAACTAACCGTCAACACGTATTTCAGAGATACTTTAGTGAGAACGATTTGTAGCGGCGATTCAGTTGAAGGGTATACGCAATCAGGAATTTATGCCGACACCTTCCCTAATACCGAAGGTTGTCCTTTCATCCGGGTAATCAGGCTAACGGTTCTATACTGTTCACCGATTGTCCCTATTGTAGCATATGATCTTGATGCCTGTGAATCGGTTATGGCTAATGGCTCCCATATGGACTATACGGAATTTACTCCTGAGTATCCATTCATTCTGCCTTGCGCAGAAGTCATCGCGAATTATCTAAACAGGTCTTTTCCGGAAAAACATTCCTGCACACCAGGCATCAACGGATCACCAGCAATGTGTGTCACTGTCTTCGATTCCTGCGGATATCAGGCCGGCAATGCCGCATCTGTTGTCATTGAATTCACAATCGATCCCGCAACGGATTCTATGGTCCGCTTCACCGGTCTTGAGTTTTATGAAAAGGGACCTTTGAATTATGAATGGATTAATGGCCCTGGCGGTGCTAACAACTTTCCATACTATTTTGGAATAAGGGTCCTTAAAAACGGAACGGAGATATACCGAAAGGGGATTAATCAAACACATCTTAACTGGACTTTACAGGTCTTTAATTTTATCGATAATGAAAAATTCTATGTAGATAATGTTACAACCTTTCGAATAGAATTATTGCCTTATTGCCCTGCGATCAGAAATGCAGAGGTTTCAGCATGGGATATCGACGAAATACGCATTTATGCAGGATGTGTATCTCCTTCAAAACCAGATCCTTTCATTGATGGGTTTGTGGCTACTAAAAAGGAACAAGCTATTTCGAATGTGAATATTTATTTATCAGACGATCCGCTCTTTTTACAAAAGGATATCCGGAGTACCAATGAAACCGGTTATTATATTTTTGATCCGCTTGTTCCCGGGAAAAGTTATTATCTGAACGGTTATAAAAATGACGATGTGCGAAACGGGGTCAGCACGCTGGATCTGATCGGCTTACAAAAGCATCTGTTAGGGATTGAACCTTTTATAACGCTGGATCAATATATAGCTGCAGATATAAACCGAAGTGGCAGTATTTCGGTCCTGGATCTTATTGAATTAAGAAAGCTCATTCTGGGTAAGTACACTGAATTTCCAAATAATACAAGCTGGAGATTCGGACCGTTGCCGCAGGATTTTTCAGGTACCGATTTAACCGTTTTTCAGGAAATCAAAACCATTGAATTCCTGGACAACGAACCACAGGAAGTAAATTTCCTTGGGATCAAGATTGGTGATTTGAACGGAGACGCAAAAGTGAATGCTGCTGATCCAAAAATTACAGCTCGTAACAATTTTTCAATACCTCTTTTGATTGATGACCAACCGTTGGTAGAGGGCCAACCAATAAACGTTCCTGTATTCCTGGGAACAGAAATAAATATGGAGGGCTTGCAACTTGCACTTGACATTAACAATTTTGAACTTAAGAGCTTGCATCCTGGTGTTTTACCGGTAACGGAAGGTAATTTCTTTGTTAGCGATAAAGGCTTACTACGAATGAGCTGGAATGATTCAAAACCTGTTTCTGTTTTGCATGGAAATATTTTGTTCACTCTTGTACTGGTTCCAAAATTCTCCGGCTCATTAAAGCAAAATCTTCTGCTTACTGATGATTATTTGTTTCCCGAATGTTATTCATCCGATGATATAAATCCAATCACGTTAGAGTTAGAAGTCGTGGATAAGCCGGGGAGTCTCGCCGTATCAACACTTTTTCATATCGAACCGAATCCATTCCTTTCAACTTTCAATCTTAGGTTCAATCTGGATCATAACGACACTGTTGTATTTCGGTTCTATGATGTAACCGGAAGGCGATGTCACGTTATCGAAAAGATGTATGCAACGGGAGAAAACATTGAACCTATTGATTTTGATATTTTGCCCGCAACAGCAGGAATTATTTATTGCCAAATGATTTGTAATGGCAACACCATTATTCAAAAAGCGGTGAGGGTGAATTAAAGAATGGCTAGTGAGGTCGGTGCACTTAAGATAACATATCGGGAAAAAGCTTACCGCTCCTTCCTGTGCCTGATCTGAATATCAACCAGAAACTACCAATGGCAAAGCAGAATACCTTCAACATCAATTATCTGCCGTTATTTCAGAACTTCACTTTAGATTGTTTCTTCCTTTTGATGTTTCCATATGTCAGTCAAACTTTTTCCTGCATGGATCTTGCTCGTAATCTTGGCATGTCGTGTATTTCCCCTATTCTCCCAAACTGACCAAATCGATTTTAATCGCTTCAGTGATCAGCAAGGCCTTCCAAATAACCTGGTAAGATTGATTTACCAGGACCGTGAAGGTGTTTTATGGATTGGTGGATTTAATGGTCTTGTCCGGTATGACGGATATTCCATGAAATCTTACCGTCATAATATTCGGGATTCTACATCCCTTTCCGGTAGTGTAATCCTTGCTATTTACGAAGACTCCCGTGGCAGACTATGGATTGGTTCGCATGGTAAGGGGGTAGACGTGTCCACTCAGGATAAATCATCCTTCAGCCGGGTACATTTGTTATATGATACCACCGGCACTAAGGGATTAAATGTTCTGGATATTACTGAAGATTCACTGGGGCAATTGTGGATGGCAACTTCAGAAGGACTCATTTTAGTAAAGGAAGATAAACGGGGTTTTTTGCCAATCGAATTAAAGAAGACGATGGGTGATGCTTTTAACTGTGATTTTCCTGTCCATCCTACCACCCTCATGACCGGTAAGGATGGCAAAATTTGGATTGGCGCTCAGAATGGGCTTTATGTGTGGGATGAATCAAATCATACCTTGTTGTGTCCCGAAGATTTCGATGGTCTGGCTCCTGGTCCTGTTGAAGGGATTTCATATGACCGGCTTGGTCGTGTTTGGATTGGTTGCCCACGTAAACATAGCCGTTTGTTTTATGAGGATGAGACTACGGGTAAATTCAAATCCTTCAACGGAATTCCCTTTGATACATCTTTTCGCGGAGGTGCTTTCACCTTCGATCTGGATAACCGAATTTGGGTTTCTGTTTTTGGTGATCAGCTATATGGCTATGATTTTCGGGATTCGTCTGTATTCCTGCGGAGCTCACAGAATAGCGATATAGGACTCGAACGTTTCATCCGTGTGCCTTATGTAGATCTTTCAGGCAAAGTCTGGTTGCCATGTGAGGCGTTGTATACGTATTCATATCCGAAAGGTTTTCGAAGTTATCATCATCCGTATAATTTTCCTCAAGACGTAAATTGTTTTTTCGAAACCGTCGACTATTTCTGGATTGGATATCGGGAACAGGGTCTTGTAAGGCTGAGTAAAAAAAATGGGGAAACAGAGCTTTTTTCTTCAACGTTAAAGGGTAAATTTTATATTCCTTCTGACCTGATTGTGAATATTCGGCAACTCAAGAATGGTCATTTGATGTTGGCCGGATTTGATACCATCATGGTCATGGATACGATGGGGCTCATGCTCCATTCATATCGTGTTGCAGGAACGAACCGGTATATTTTCCAGGATTCCAAAGATCGCATATGGGTCGGTAGTATAGGTGGGCTTCACTTGTTTTCAGAAAAAAAGGGAATACTTAAAACCTATATCCCGTCTGAATTGAATGGAGATGCGCGGAGCTTTATACAGGGCATTACAGAAGATAAGGATGGAAATATTTGGTTTGCAAGCGGGCTTAAGGGCCTGACAAAATTGGATCCTGACACCGGATTGATGATGGAATTCAGGCCTGCGGAAGGAGATACATCTTCTTTGCCAAGTGTTGTTATTCAGGATTTGGTTTTTGATCAAAACAATATGCTTTGGCTCGCAACAGACGTTGCATTAGTAAGTTTCGATCCGGTGACCTTTCGGATCAAATCATATGATAGTTCCTTTGGCATCGCCAGTGATTACATCTCATCCGTTGTAAGCAGTCGGGATGGAATGATTTGGGTATCAACACTGTCAGGTATAAGTTCATTTGATCCTGTGACTCACCAGTTTGTCAATTATAGCTCTATAGATGGTTTGTCGAATACGGATTACGCCCATAGATCCAGGTATTATGGTAGAGATGGAACAATCTATTTTGGTGGTAAAAATGGAGTTGATTATTTCAATCCATCTCGATTACGGCTCAATCCCACAGTTCCGGTGATGGGCCTGGTATCATTCAATGCTGTGAATAAAGGAATAACGAAATCCTATACCCCTGCTGATGGTGTGGTCCGTCTTTCTTATGATGACGACCTTGTCGAAATTGAATTCACCGGAATTCATTTCAGTGATCAGAAAGAAATAAAATACATGTACCGCATGGATCCCATTCATGATGATTGGATTGACATAGGATTTCAACATAGCGTTTTATTTTCCAATCTTAAACCCGGTGATTATATTTTCCGTGCAAGGGCCATGACGCCTGACAATATAATGTCTAAAGAAGATCTGGTAATCCGGATCTATATAGCCCCACCTTTTTATCAGACCTCCTGGTTTAGGATCTTGATTTTGATGATCATCGCGGGCATGATTTTCTATTATATCAAATACAGGGAATTGAATATAAGTAGAAAACAAAAAAGAGAGTCAGAGATCAATCGTAAAATAACAGAGTTGGAAAAGCGAGCGTTGCAGGCTCAGATGAATCCTCATTTCATCTACAACTCAATGAATTCCATTCAACAATTTATGATCCTGCATGATGTAGAAGGCGCCATGAAATATCTTACAAAATTTTCGAGGATACTTCGGACCGTACTGAATATGTCATCCCAAAACACAATTCCACTATCTGAAGAAATAAAATTAATCGAGGATTACCTGGAGCTTGAAAATATGCGTTTTCCTAATAAATTCACTTACGCTATTATTGTATCTCCGGAACTGAATATTCACTCCATAGAAATACCCCCCTTTTTTATTCAGCCACAGGTGGAAAATGCCATTCGTCATGGTTTGCTAAAAAAACCTAGCCCCGGGCATCTTGTTATTGAAATAAAATCAGATAGCCGGCATTTACTGATCAGGGTTGAGGATAATGGTATTGGGAGAGAAGCATCCATGGCTGCCAAATATCAGGATGCGCTTTCTCATGATAGTAAAGGATTATCTATTGTCGAGGAGCGCCTTAAACATTTGCATTCTGATGACAGCCATTTACCCTTTCGTATTGTGGACTTATATGATCCATCTCATAACCCTGCCGGCACACGTGTGGATATATCATTACCTATTGATTAATCAAAGAAAGATAAAAAATGAGAGCAGTCATTATTGAAGATGAAGAGCGAAGCCGGCTGGTGTTGCAGAATTTATTAGCGACCTATTGTCCGGATGTGGAAGTGGTTGCCACTGCCGATTCAGTTGAAACTGCTTTAGAAGCATTACACACATTTCAACCTGACACCTTGTTCCTTGATGTGCAAATCAGTGGCGGGTCCGGATTTGATGTATTGGATAAAATGAAAGACGTGAAAGCAGGTGTGATATTTACAACAGCTTATGATCAGTATGCGCTGAAAGCATTTAAATTTAGTGCTATTGACTACCTACTCAAGCCCATTGATATCGACGAATTAAAAGCAGCTGTTCAGAAGCTCCTGAATTCAAAGAACCAGGTCGAAAACGAAAACAAAATTCAGAATTTATTATCGAATCTTAAAAATCCAAAGGAAGATCCTGTATTGCTTGTCTCTACATTGGAAACGGTTGAATTTGTCAGGATAAAAGAGATCATTCGTTGTGAGGCACAAGGGGCATATACGCTACTTATCCTTAGGGATCACAAGCCCATCCTGGTCAGCAAGATCATCAAAGACTTCGAATTTTTATTGCTGGACTATGGCTTCTACAGGGTGCATCAATCGCATCTCATCAATCTCAAAGAAGTCCTGAAATTTGTAAAATCAGAAAATTATTTACTCATGCGTGATGGAGCACAAATACAGCTCGCCCGTAGCAGGAAAGATGATTTTTTCACTATCCTTCACAAGGTGCAATTGTAGTTAATCCGGTTTTCCATTTTATTTCCTTATCAAATTTATCATCCGGAAATCCATAGTCCCGGGTATGAATTGACTTTGTGCAGCACTTCTGCCCGTCAATTTATTTTTATGGTTCGGTGCACCTCTGGCACTCATCAACTCAGACCGGCATTACATTCAATCCTTCATACCGGATATCAATTGCTGACTTGCCTTTCCTCGTATTTCTTTCTCTTCGCATTATAAATCGATTGCTCACTCTTGTAATGTTTGATTATTTCCAAAAAAAATTTGTCATGCGAAGCATCTTTCCGAATCACAGCTTTTATCTTTTTCTTTTATTGGCGTTCTGGAATCTTTCTCTTGCTGCTCAGCCCGTCAACGACGATCCTTGTGGCGCCACAGAGCTTACTATAGTAAATGCAGGAGTTTGCGTTCCTTCAGCCACTTTGTCCTGGACTGATGCTACAGGCACTTCGGATTTTCCAGACCCATCCTGCGCAAGTTATATGACCGGAGATGTATGGTATAAATTTACTTTGACTGTACCTGGTGACATTTTTATCACCACTCTCCCGGGTAACGGATTGAATGCAATGGATGATGGTGGTATGGAATTGTATTATGGCAACAACGGTTGCGGTAATATTTTTTACCACCTGGCTTGTGATAATAATTCTGGTGTTGATGCTATGCCACAAATCGCATTGCCTGCACAGGCGGCAGGAACTTACTACATCCGTTTATGGGATTATGATGATAAGACTTCTACAAACATCGGAGGGATATGTGTTGCTTTTACACAGGTGTCTGCTGATACCCCTAATGATGATCCTTGTGATGCCATCGAATTAGCAGTGATCCATGCCGACACATGTAAACCTGACAATCCCTTTGCCTGGGAAAATGCAACTGCAACTCCAGGCCTCACCGCTGCAGCGTGTGGAAGTTATAAGACAGGTGATATTTGGTTTTCATTTACCATCACCGACACGTCTGATATTTTTATTTCAACCACAGCAGGAACGGGATCGAATGCGATCACAGATGGTGCTCTTTCATTGTACCTTGATAATGGTTGCAATGGATTCTTTTCTGAAATACATTGCCAGGATGATCACGAAGGCAACCCCATGCCGGAACTCTTTGTACCTACATTATTACCTGGACATTATTTTATCCGTTTCTGGGACTATTTCGACAAGGTTTCAGGAAACATTGGTGGTATTTGTGTTTCCGCTCAGGCAAGTGTTTACACTCCTGTTCTCAATGATGATCCTTGCGGGGCCATTGAATTAACAATAGTTAGTGATACTTCATGTATAGCTGATAATCCTCTGTCGTGGGTGAATGCTACTGATACACCGGGAATCACCGATCCGGATTGTGGATTCTATTCGACAGGAGACGTATGGTTTAAGTTTTCTGTCTCAGAAGCATCAGATATCCTGATTACCACTTCTCAAGGAACGGGTGCAGGTGCTTTGACGGATGGTGCTATGGCTTTATATTCTTCTGCAACTTGTGATGATCATTTATACTTTTTGTTCTGTGATGATGATTCGGGACCGGGAGATATGCCACAGATCCATCAGTTTGGTTTGCCTGCGGGTGAATACTATATTCGATTTTGGGCAAATTTTGACAAAATTTCAGGAAATATTGGAGGCATTTGTGTCTCCTCACAACCTACTATTTCAATTGTGCCAAATGATAATTGTTTTTCTGCATTGCCCTTTCCTCATCTACCTGCCGATGGATCGTGTGCTACAGTTCATGTGAATACAGAAAATGCCACAGGTTTACCTGATGGTGTATGTGAAGGTATTGCGGATGATGACGTGTGGTTTAGCTTCATCGTTCCGGTCGGGGTGACGCAGATTTCATATAGCATCACCCATGATAGTCAACCATCCCCTCAGGTGATACGATTACGTAAGGGCCATTGTGATGTACAATCTAACGTGGGATGTTTTTTTGATTCGGAGGGGATTATTGACCAATTGGTCAGTGGTGAAACTTACTACATCCGCACATTTTCAGAAGGGATAGATACTTCGGCACAATTTGACATTTGTCTGCGTGGTGCATTACCACCGGTAAACGATGATCCTTGCGGTGCAGTTACACTTTTTCCCGAAGAAAATGTTCACGGCTGCATACCCACAGATCCATTGTCGTGGCAAAATGCAACGGATTCAGAAGATGCAGGTAAGCCGGGTTGTGGATCTTATAAAACAGGAGATATCTGGTATACATTTGAGTTAACATACAAAGCAGATATTATCATTACCACATTACCGGGTTCCGGCATTGATGCCATTCATGATGGTGCATTGGCTTTCTACAGGCAAGGTGAAAATTGCGATGATTTAATACCGCTCGGCTGTATTGATGATGTATCATCAGAAGAATTGATGCCGGTGTTTTCAGAGTTTGCGTTATCTCCCGGTATTTATTTTATTCGCTTTTGGGATCCATATGGAACTGTTACAGGCAATATAGGTGGAATATGCATTTCTGTCAACCCTACCATTTCAATCGAAGTAAATGATCAGTGTGATGGAGCTCTTCCCTTCCCGTTTATTCCGATGGACGGATCATGTTCTTTGGTCCATGTGAATACAGCGTTGGCTACAGGAGGGGGTATCACATCGGTACTAGGGCACAATGATGATGATTTGTGGTATTCTTTTGTTGTGCCTCAGGGGGTGAGTAGCCTTTTATATGACATCACCACAAATTCTGGCAACATCCAACATGCCCTTTGTCTTTATGATGGTTGCGTGGGCGGAGAAAAGCTGGGTTGCTTTTTAGGCGAATCAGGCAAGATCGAATCTCTGATAGAAAGCAATACTTATTTTATACGTGTTTATACTCCGGAGGCTAATACCTCGTCAGATTTCAATATCTGCCTGAGGACCCTGCCCTCTCCTCCATCCAATGATGAGTGTACAGGGGCTATCCCTTTTCCTGTGATTCCCACTGATGGCTCTTGCGTGCCATTTTCAATAAATACTGCATGGTCTACAGACTCAGGGCTTTTTTCATGTGATGATGTTCACAATGATGTGTGGTATACATTTGTTATGCCGTCAGGAACAGATGTTCTCTTTGCTGAATTTAGTTCTGCTGGCAGTCCATATTCCGTTGGGTTCGAATTGTTTTCAGGTCAGTGTGGTCAGCTTCATTCTATTGGTTGTTATGGTAGAAACTACGATGAAAGCCTTCGGCTTGGTGATCTGATCTCCGGACAAACATATTTTTTACGTGCCTACACTTCTGACACCAGAATATTGGAGTTCGTTCTTTGTTTTAAATCTCCAGGGGTCGTTCCGGTCAATGATCTATGCAAAGATGCTATAGCCTTCCCTGAGATTCCTGCGGATGGAAGCTGCGCCACCATGGTAGCGGATACAAAAGGGGCTACAGGTGATCATAGCTCACCTTGTTATGGCGTCACGGATGATGATGTTTGGTTTTCATTTGTAATGCCCGTGGGCTATACCCGGGTGATCGTGAGTACTACCCCTCTGTCGGGAGATGCCGCTACAGGCACAGTCCTGTATGGGGGAGATTGTGACCATCCTGTATTGTTGGGTTGTCAGAATTTTAATAAATCCATAATTTCTGATCTTGTCGGTGGTGAAACATATTATGTAAGTGCAAGCACTATGTTTGAGGGTGTGGAAGCTATTTTTGAAATTTGCATTGCACTTGCACCACCTTCCCCTTCTAATGATAACTGTGTGGATGCTATTCCATTTCCATTAATTCCCGGGAATGGAGATTGGTCAAGAGTAGACGGGACTACATTTTCAGCTACCAACTCCGGTCTACCCGGATGTAATGGCAACCCGAATGATGATGTCTGGTATTCGTTCGTAGTTCCCGTGGGCGGAGAGCGATTGTTGTTCAGACGGACTATCGATCCCTCTCTTGTTTTTCAATTGTATGACGGGAATTGTGATGAACTGAATATGTTGGATTGTCTTGGCTCATCGAATGGAAGAGGTGCTTTTTATAATTTAATCGAGGGGAGTCTTTATTATTTGCGCGTTTACAATACCGGTGAATTTGATTACTCAGATTTCACGTTAGAATTAAGCGTACCTCAGATTCCTTTGAATGATTTCTGCAACGATGCGATTGCTTTCCCTCCTATTCCAACTGACGGAACATGTGTTTCTATATCTGGAAATACGGTTTGGGCTACTGACTCTGGAATTGAAGCATGTGGATTGAGTTTCAACAGGGATTTATGGTACATGTTTACAGTACCCGACGGATACACATCTGTAATCATAGATAATATTGTTGATTTTGGAGATGGTTATACATTACAATTGTTTGGTGGAAGTTGTGATTCATTATTGGATCAGGAGTGTCTACTAATCCCTGAGCTCGATGATTTTTCAGGGCTTGAGCCTGGCGGCACATATTGGCTCCAGGTTAATCCGAAAGGGGTATCTGCCTTTACGTTATGCCTGTCAGTCCCACCCTTGGCGCCTGAGAATGATAACTGTACCAATGCGCTGGCGATAACCAGCAATCCGGGTGTTTTTTCAGATCCAGGCATACAAACCACGGCAGGAGCAACTGATTCCGGCTATCCCATTTGCTTTCCTTATGATGGAACAAATATTACAAAAACATATGATGTCTGGTATCAATTTGTTACGGATCAGAATGGAGGCAATGCCACTGTGCGGATTGATTTCACAGAACAATTTCCTGATGGATATTTATTTTTCAATTTTCATTTACAGGCTTTTGAAGGGACGTGCGAAGACTTTAGCACGCTGGCATGTATTGAGAATGAAATTATAACATACGGTGCTGACGAAAATTTTATCATCCTGGATTTATTTGGTCTCGCAGCTAATACGGCATATTATTTCAGGGTATTTCCAGATACCTATACACGTAATTATGCTCCTGTTGATTTTAAGATCTCTGCCAGTGGTTCCGCGCTTGATCCAACGACCGGCATTGAGGATACAAAAGATATTATGGCAGAAAACCAACTTCGTATTTCGAACATCTTTCCCTCTCCTGCAGGTTCACAGGTGACGGTTTTGTGTAAAGCGCAGCAATCCGGAATGACTGAACTATACATTTCAGATATTCTTGGTCACTTAATCCTGAAAAAAGAATTCGCTATCAAAGAAGGCGATAACCATATTGATATTCTCACGGATGCTTTTCCGGCGGGACTTTATGTTGTGTCGATTACTTCACGAAATGGACAAGCCTCAAGACGATTTATTAAACAATAGGTTTGCCGCTAAAAAAATGATCCGTTCATATTTTTGTACCGCCCGTATATCCGTGTGATGTAATTATAAAAAAAGACGCGTTGAAACTCAACGCGTCTGATAAGGTGTTAGGGGATATTAAATTCACCCTTGCTCTCGAATTAGTCGATCAACAAAAGTTTTTGAGTGATGAAATTATGATCCGTATTGATCTTCACCACATACAATCCTTGTGTTAATTCATCAACATCGATTTCCTGATTGTGTGTTCCGGCATCAAGCCACTGATTCGGCACAAAAACTACTTCCTTACCAGTCACATCGTAAATTGATATCGTCACATTCGCAGATTGACTCAAATTTATTGCCAATGTAATTTTACTATTTGCAGGATTAGGATAAATAGTTGCAGAACTAAGCACCACCTTTTCCTCAGTAATCCCAGTTATATCTTCCGGTGTCATCACGAGGATAACTTTACTGCCTTCGTCTGAACTGATATAAACTCTTCCGTCCTCATCAGTAGCAATACCAACAGGTCTGCCCCAATACACTCGATTTACTGTATCCGTTATAAAACCAGAGCAAAAGTCTCCTACGTAATCTACAGTGGTGTCTTGTGCAGAAGATAGATGCCCATATATTACTTTATACCCGCGAAAATCATTAGGATCAGTAGTATTCCACGAACCTCGCAGCGCACTTAGAAACCCGTATTGTAATTCAGGTCCGAAATTGCTGTTTAAGAATTCAAGCGCCATGGGAGCTGAGTGCGCACGGATAAGTGCTGCTGGCTGAACCATCCTCGCCACCTTTGCTGAATCGGCCGAGGTGATAGGTAAGAGTGATTGATATTCTCCCGTATTAAAATTGAACCAAACCCCGCTGCCATATGCAAGGGGATGTCCATAGAACCCGTTAGGTCGTACAATATCTATCCACTCCGGAGGAATCTCATTGCCTTGCTGATCGCTACCATTATTATTTGCCCAAAGCCTGTTGGTGACAGGGTGCATCGCCATTCCTACTGCATTACGTATTCCGGTTGCATATACCACTCGATTTGTTCCGTCCTCATCATACTGCTCTATAATGGCTCTCGCAGTTTCCCGGCATACATTGCAGGAAGAGCCCACGGAGACATATGCTTTCTGGTTGCTTGCATCGAAAACCAGGGTCCGTGTTACATGGCCATCCGTTTGTCCATTGCCGATATTGTTGATGAATACTGTTTTCGTTTCGTATATACCATCCTGGTTCTGGTCTGTACATTTCCAGATCCGTGTCGTCTCAGTTACATACATCGCTCCTTTATAAAATGTAACATCATGATTTGTGGAGAAACCTGTTGCAGCTACAATCATTGTATCTGCAACTCCATTTTTGTCGGCATCAGGTAAAGCAAAGACTTTGCCCGCATTCATATCAGAAACATGCAATACACCTTCAGGGCTAAATGCCATAAATCTCGGTTTGTCTAATCCACCAGCGTGGTATATAGATACAGTGTATTTAGTGGGCACTCTCAGGGTTCTTGGCGTTGAAAAATCCCCTGCATATTTTGCCGGAACACCTACGTTCACCATATGAGTACCAATGTCAATCATCGGGGTCAGCTCGGCTGTTTGTGAATTAACAATTGCTGCGATAAGGCAAAAAAGGAAACATAGAGATTGTTTCATGAGTTAGGTTATTGAGTTATAATCTTAACATCAGACCAAGGTGTGATGTTTTGAAAACTCAAAAGCTTAAAAATGAAAAATCAGGGTAGAAGAAATTTGATGGAGGTACCATGACCCATATACTGTTAGCATTTGCTATTTTATTTTCTACCTGTTCATCTTCCAATAAGAAAGTCAGCATTGGTACAAACAACTTTAAAATGCAAGCTGAGAAAGTTCTGGTTGTTTATTTGTCAAGATCAAACAACACAAAGACAATAGTTGAAATTATTTATAAAAATGTGGGTGGAAATTTGGTGTCTCATGATTGCTTACTTCTGTTTTGATGATGCCGTTTGGAATTCCTTTAAGAACTCCTTTCTGTGCTCTAAAGTGTACCCAACAAGTGAATTCAAAAAAGAAACGCGCTGATTTACAGCGCGTTATAAGTTGTTGTGGTGGTCGATAAGCACTCTCTGATAGGGAAATGTTACGTCTTTTTTTCTTAAGGTATTTCTTACTCTGGACAATGGTATTCACAACTTGATTCACTCGTACATAATTTCGGAGGCTGACCAGCATCATATATTATAGGCCCTGTACAATGTGGAGGATACGAAGAGACATTAGACGTAATCAGAACGAGATTTCCGTTTTCATCGCGACAGGCTCTTGTTAGCTCAGGACAACAATCAGAACCGCATGCGACTCTTATACTAGTTACCGTCTGGCCATTCTGAATGTAGCACCACTTGTAACAGCTTACCCGAATATAATCCATAAAAACAACAAAGCTTGTTCCGCAGGGATTCGTTCCAACAGGGACCAAGGTATTAGCGAGATTTGTTTTGATCTGTAGGAATACATCGTGATCAAAGTTTTCTATAAATGCAGCCATTGTGGCACCTCCCGCAGCATAGGCGCTGCTGAACGCTGTCCAGAATGCAGGACAGTTATGTGAGACAATATGGAAACTACCTATATGATAGTATTGGTAGCTACCATTCCGGCACTCGTAATATTCAAATGATATCCAGAAAGTACATCCCGGATAATCAGGAAGCATGATCTGCATGGAATCAATAGTAGGAAAGCTATCACATACATCAATAAGTGAATCAGGAAAGCAGGAAATTCCCAATAAGTCAAGAGAGTCTTCTCTTCCTTCGCTTCTGCTGGCAAAGCTCGAAATGCTGCCTGGCGAAAAGGTTTCTTCTTTGCAACTAAAGAGCGCTGCCATAATGAAATAACCAGCCGCAATCAAAATAATCCAGGTAATGTGGGCCATACCTTTTGAAAATAAATTGATGTTTTTCATATTAAAGTGTTTAAAGAGTTTACGATTGAGAAGTGTAATTAAATAAAGCTTGACAAACTCCTCACACTAATTCGACTACTGCATTGACCTCTTAAAAAATCTATGGATATGCAACGAGTGAAATATTCGTTTTTAACAGGTGAATTTGTAGGTCGGATGGTAAATAATATTTTTTCTTTATTCAAGATAAAAAGATTAAATAAATAGTTGAAGCTTCTTCTGTAAATTATTTATAAGTATTTTAATACATTTTGATTTTCTAGTTATCTCATTACCATATCAAATAGTTAAAATTCGTTCTGGTTCTCCATCAGATAATTATTTCTTTCTGTCATAATAATTAAAATAAATGCGACTGTCATCGGGCCATTTCCAAGGAACATTTTTGGGAATTGGAGTTTGCCTATACTCTGGCGGGATTAAATCATAGGCAGGAATATCAAGGCATTGTATGTACGCACCATACCATTCATTTTCACTTATTGCTGATACATCAAATAATTCGCCATTTAATTTGCATTTTTCTAAAAACGTTCTTAAAGGTAGAGACGAAACATCAGTACTTCCAGAACCCTCTAAATGCCGAATATGCTCATATGGATATTCTTTCCAATTTTCTTTAGAATTAAAATTACTTTCTGATTCCAAACAGCAGATCCAATTGAGCTCAGAATATTTAATTGGTTCTGTTTCATAAAAATCATTTGGAATATATCGAAGATGCCTGTTTTTATATTCTTCCGAATTAACATCCATATTTCCAATTATTCTCCACCCATTTAATTTTTTGATACTTTTACTCCAATACATTAACAAAGGATTACACAATAAATTTGAATATTCCAATTTCTTCAAATCGTCAAGACGCTTATTAGAAAAATAGTTATAAACAAACCATCGATAAGGATTATGATATTCTTTTGTTGGGTTGCCTACGCTTAAATCAATTAATTTAGTATATCCAAATAAATTTATATAGGGTGATAATGGAAACTCAATTATATCACCATTCCTTAACATACTTCTTTCTTTTACCATGGCAATGAAGTCACTTGCGTATAATAACTCTTGGCAAAATCGTACATTTTTTCAATATCATAGCCGGGAGGTAATGCAATTCCAGGAGTATTTTTCAAATAATTATACGCTTTATCCACATAATCTTTATATGCCTTAGTTCCTCCAGGAAGCACTTTAAATGGACTTACTGAATTAATAATATTCCTGGCGTTGCCAACTAAATCCTTATGCCAAGAGATAAACATTTGTTCTATTCCTTTTGCTGTGGCTTGATCAATGTTATCGTATAAAAGTTTGTCATCCACTATTTTTTGTCCGTTCTTAGTAACTTTCGTAATATGCTCCGCTAACCTTTCTTCAAATTCTCTAGACGTAATTCCATGATAAAATAACTTTCCAACTTTATATGTGTAAACCTTCCAAATATTTCCTGATAAATAAGCAGCTTTTTTGGGTAATCTTTTAATTACACTCTTCCCAGCTTCGTAATATGTTGGTGGACAATTTAGATATTCTAACGCCCATCCATCATCAATAATTGGTATAGGCACGACATCACTCGTCCAAAACAAGTCCCATTTGGCTCCAATTGTGTGCCCACAATTGAAATGCGACGAATTTTCATCCCAGCCATAATAGTCTTTTATTTGAAATTGGTATTTTTGGTCTCTGAATATATCAAGGGATTCTATGTAATCACCATTACTCAATATTGGCTCATTTATTATTGCAAATCGAACAGATTTGGAATCAAATTGAAGCATATCTATGTTCAATTCGAGATAAATCTGTAAAATTTCAGTTAATAAACTAATATCCTCAGAAATGTCAAAAAAGTAAATATCCTCGTTGGATATATTATGTTGCAAAGCATACTTATTAGTATAAATAATAAAATTATTTTGTCCATCTGCAAATACTCTTCTCCAAAAACCAACTGTACCTGTTAAATTATCAGTTAATGTTAATGGCTCCGGACCTGCAAATTGAAATTTAGAATAAAATTTATGTTGGGGGTCATAATCTTCTAAGTACGGACACCAAGCCAAATCAATAGTTGAATAATCAAAATACAGAATCAAATCTGGTACATAATCTTTATCTGAATCATATATATGAAAATGAGCAGCAATATCATATTCATTATTTACAAAATCTGTAATAATTTCATTTATAAAACCATCATAGGTAACGTTGTCTGTTATATAGATTTTATTAGATAGCCCAGTGGGCAAACTTTCAATAAATGAACAGAGGTTTTCATATATATTGCAGTTTGTTACATCTCCTATTTTAAATTGAGCTAGGGAATAATTTTCAATGTTACAGGTTGCTCTGCTGTTAGGATGAATATTTTGTATTCCAATTCCATTTATTACTTCAATTGGAACACCTTCGTAACCTCTCTCATATAAATCTTTAAGAATATCCTCATTAGTTAAAATTTTCAATTCACACTGGCCATTATTATTATTAACATGACAACAATGAACAATATATTCCAGTTGAGCGTTTAAATAAATAAGTGCTTCAATTTCTGCTTGAATAAAATCGATGTTTGAATTATTAATATATTTAGATACAATCGATTCTATCTTAGTGCGTAAAAGTAAAATACCATTGCTATTAAGACAATTTAGTGAATCTGTAGTTGGCAATTTGAGGTCTACATAAAACCTTTTTATTAAATTATTTTGATCAACTTCCCTGACAATCAATAAATAGAAATCACTTTTAACTTCAGCCGTATCAATTGATCTTTGGAAGTTATTTTGCATTCCACTATGAAAATCTTTGCTCGGAATGTAATACCCTGAAGAAAATACTTTAAAATGACTTCTAAAATCTGATGGTAAACTTTGAATAATTTTATCTGATTCAGTTTCTCGATCAACTTGGCTAAGACCAATATCAATACCGGTCTCATCTTCTAAAACCTTGTAATTTTGCGAAAATAACCCAATTGTAAAATGAATAATTAAATAAATAAGTACGCACTTTTTCATACTTTTTAAATTTATCTAGTTGATTAATGTCCGGGACTTGCGGAGCTTGTCGTAACACTCACAATTTCACTCATCCGTGAGAAGCCTCCATCCAAATGTTTCGCAATAATTCGGTAACTATATCGTGTTCCAAACTTGGTTTGCTTATCTACAAAAACGTATTTAGTTGTTAGTCCAGAGGTAGGAGCTGAAAGAAAAGCATTGTCAGTTGAAGCGGCAGGGTTTGGACGATCATCATAAGCTAAATATGATTTGTATAATTTAAAAGGCCAATTGCCGGCACTCCTATATATCAGAAAATGATGTACACCTATCGTATCGGTATAATCCCAGCCAACAGCAACACTAACAGAATCTTTACTTGGTGAATATGCAGTTGTAGTGGTGATTGTATAAGGTTTATTAATAGCTTCCAGATTATAAATTTCTCCGCGAATTCCATCATCATAGCCTATGGCATCCAATATGGCAGAATAGCTGAAATTACCTGCATCATCTATTGCCTTCACTCTGTATTGATACTCATGTTTCGCAACTACTGATGTATCCAGAAAATTGAATTTGATAAGAGAGGATCCATTCCAATCCTTAGTAGTATTCAGTCCTTCATAGTCATTGGTTATGTTAAGGATTGTTGACCATCCACCATTACCGATTTCCCGACGTTGAAGAACATGTAAAACCACATCTTCTGAATAACTCTTAATCCAGTTCATTCCAATTCCATTTACAAGCGACGTAATGTCCTTTAATACCGGTTCAGTGGGAGGAAATGCATCTGGTCTTGACAACATCACCGGCTCAGATATTTGACTTTCGTTCTCATTAAGGTCAACGGCTCTGATTTTGATAAACCATTCTTCGTTCATTAGATTCCTTCCCAGCTGATATTGAAACGTCGTATCTCGTACAGGACCATCCGTTATTTCTGTATACTGACCCTCTTCTGCATTTGATGCGTAAATTTTATATCCCTTAATATCAAAATCATTATTAACACCCCAATGTAAAGTAGCATATTGCTCTACAGAGATTTGACCTCCTAAACCTGAAGGAATAGCAGGTGCAATAGTATCTACAGGAGCGTAATATTGGGGAAGTGATAGCAAGGGGAATCCATTTTCATCAATTGCACGAATGAAATAAAAATTGGAGTAAAGTGGAGAGTCATCATGAAACTCCCTATCGTCAGGTTCCAATTCATCGGTCAGTTTCAAAAACGGACCTTCCCGCTTAATACTTCTTATCACTTCGAACCTTGTGATCTTATCCTCCAGTGAATCCGGAAAAGTAAATGTGATATCCACTCCTGTACCCTGCTTCACAATTTCAGAAATGTCTGGGGCAGCGTCAAGTGGTCCATTTAGGCCTCTGACACGGATTGTATCTGACCAGGAACCCTGGAGTCCGAATGCAGTAACACCGGCAAAACGGTAACAATACAGGTTTTCATTATCAGGTAGACTATCAACGTATCTAAAAATTCCGGGTGATTCCTGATCATCAAACATGATTGGCAACTCTCTAACCAATTCATAGTTGCTTCCCAAATCACCTGATCGCTGAATATAGTAAGCGTAATAATCGTCTTTTCCTACTGTACTGAAACTTAAGGCTGCAATACTAATACCAGGAACAGCACGGGGTTTTGGAAGTCTGGGCAAGTCATATTTATCACTTGTTGAAACTATTGTATAATATTTTTCGTCTGTTTCCAACAAGGTCAGAATATAAATATATTGTTTATCGACTTCAATTGAATTGTCTTTGTACGCCCATCCAATAGCTTCTGCAGCTTCATAATCTCTATCAGCGATAATACTGGCGAATGCTAATAAGCTGTTTTTATTCTCTTCCTCTTCTAAAGCAGAGAAAACATTTACAGAGTCAACTTCCGGGAGTGTATGATGATAATTGTAAAAAAGCTCGATGGCTGCATCTTTAACTGAAGAAGGTGCTTCAACCCCTTCCCAGGCGTTTGCCTCAATCAATTGGATTTTATCTTGTAGGATAGTAATGCTGTTCTCATATTCTTCTTTAGACAAAAGGATCCCGCTGCTTGAATACAATCCTCTTTCCAGCCTAAATCCATTTGACAATGATTGTTGATACACATCATATTCAGCTGGTGACCATCTTAAAAGGATAATGTCCTGATGATAAATTCCCATAAAACCCATCTTGGGATTCAAATCCGGCGATGTCTGAGCAAAAGACGAATAATACCCTGTTCCAAGTGAACACGATAACAATAGAATTCTTAAAATAATTATCCTGTGAAAGTGTAAAATTGTTCGCATAACCTTAGTAACTTATTCTATAGAAAATGATTTAGTAATAACCTTTCCATTATTTAAGAAAGTGAGATAATATAAACCTGGAAGTTGGTTATCCATATTAAAAGTGAAGTCATGATTATTGAATTTTCCACGTAATATCAATCTGCCATTCACATCATAAATAGAATATTCCTGAAAAGGTAAAATCGTCTGATTATCCTTGTTAATACTCACATAAATGTCTCCTTTACCTGGATTTGGAGATATTAAAATCCTAAATTGATTTCCATATAGGTCATGGGTTGCTACAACTGGCTTGGTATCAAAATAGACAAGTTTGACTCCATCTGCCTGTTTACTATGGATAAAAACTTTTTTCCCTAAAAATGAATAATCTATAGGATTTTCAACTTTATCACCTGTTGAAGATTCGATGAATGAATATGATGCATTATCAAAATCCTTATATGCTGCAACTATTTTCCCAACCACAGGATCATATCTCCCAAAATACATCTTCGCTTTACTGCCCCTGATTTTGTAATCCTGGCTGAATTGAATCATTGTTGGATCAAATTTATTAAGTGCAGTTTTTGTATTGAATCTGGTTAGTCCTCTTTGAACCAAACTATAATTATAGTAGTAAATAGAATCATCATTTACTGATTCATACATAAAATTTGCATTTGGCTGACCATCAAGGCTGCCAATTCGAACATCATCTTCAAATGCACTTCTAATGAAATACCGCACACCACCAAAAGGCAGTGCCTCACATCTCCATATGCTTTCAGTAAATGAATGTGTATCTCCTAATGCTCCATCGTAATAAACGGTTGGTAAATTGAATGCATCGACAGGCACATAGCCATCTATCACTGTTGAAGTGACATCATCAAAATTACCAGAGGCAGTATTATATTCATATACCTTAGAATTACTCTCCGTAATACGATCAACTATATACTGGTAAACTATATAATCCTTGAAAATAAACTTCAGGTCATACTTAGGTCTTTTGCCCAGATCCAAAATTTGATTCAGGCTTCCTGGAATCCAACTATATACCCCATAGAAATCATACTGATGAGATGTCGAATTGTATAATGCCCCAATAAAATCCTTGGAATCATTTGTACCAAATCGTTCAGTAACCTGAATTACCTTAATACGGATACCAAATTCATCTTTAAATTCGGTAAACATATTGTTACTTGGTTTATATATAAGGGTAAGTGTATCTCCAGAGTTTTTTTCAATTGCCTCAATCCCTAAATCACCCGTTTTGAAATTGAACATTTGCAAAAACCGATATTGCTTGGCCGGATTGTTATTATCATTAAATACGGTTGTGGTTGCCTGAGTACCTTGGGTTTGATACCAGACATCACCTGCTCTAAACCAAATCTTACTTCCGGGATTTCCAAATATCTCTGTTCGTGTAAATGGAGAATAATCAAGAAACTTTGAAAAGCCCTGGTTAAATAACCAATAACTTGTATCCCCATTAAAAAAAAGAATATTCCTTAGCCCATCATCCTGATTGATTGTGTAACCGACGAGATAATCAAATGCCTGAAACAGATAAGAGGAATCTTCACTAATCTTAATTATGTTTCCATGTGGGTCTTTTACATCCTTAAAAGATTGTCCCATTAGTATGGATGTTTCAAGCGAGCAAATTAATAGGAATGTAATTGAAATTAGTTTCATTGTATTAGTTTATTGTGTAAGTCAAAATAAATCTGTGCTCAGATGTTTTGTAATCTGATCCTGGTAAAATGTATCTCATTACGATAGGCAAGTGAACCTCATCACCTAGAATAGGGTAACCATATTGATTTCCAGATAAATCAATTAAATCTGAAGGCACCAGAGATGATGCACTACAAGGTTGATTAGTACCTCTGGATCTCCCCCCATTTAATTCCTTCATACAATCGGTTATCGCCATATTTATTAGAGTAGAAGCATATGAAGGGCCTCCACTTACGATCCCCCCAAGTATCCTCGGTAAGGAAATAACAATATTTTGGCTCGCTGCTATAGAAGCATCATAAGGATCAACCTGATTCCCCTCAATAGTTTCTACATCAGCCAATTGATTAAGTTCCAATAAATTTTCCATTGCTGCATATCCAGACAGGTTTTCAAAACTACTGAAATCGAGACTGGATTGTAAGTTTTCATTAATAAATCCACATTCTGAACCAACATAGATTGAACTGTTAAGACCAGAATACCGATCTTCATCCTGTCCGTATTGATTTGCTAAATAGTTAGAAATAGGATCCAGGAAATCCTTCAATAAATTATCAATCCAGGTCCAGTCGCTAGCATAATCACTGTTTGACTTGAGCTCATTGACATCTAAGGCAAATTGAATCATCGTGTTCGAAGAGCTAAGCATCGATTGAACATTTCCTGAAACAGGCAATATTTCTGTTTCATCAAAAGGTTCATCGATCGAAATTGGCAGCGATAGACAGCTTACATAAAATTCTTCAAAAGACAATGTTTGTTCAACATCCATGTTGTTCCCTAAACCTTCAATCTTATCAAAACAACTTTCGTAATTACTTACCCTGAAAACTGCCTTCCACATTTTTTTCATTGCCGCATATTCACTATCGTCCAAAGACACTAAATCACCGGGGACAAGTTTATTGATATTCTTTGTTTTTGTCAGCTCAATCTGATAAAATTCGCCTTGCTCTAAATATTGAGGAGGAAGCTTGAATGAAATTGTTTTCGTTTGGGAAATGTAATCCGCTTTTCCAATAAAATGCTCATTCGGAGATGAAACTATGATCGCCAATGATTCATTAGATGATTGATTCATTAGTTCATATTGGTTGCGCTGAAGAATTATATACCCGTAGTTATCCTTATATTCATTTCTATAGAAATTATTCATTCCATGTATAGGATATGTTGCTTCAATATTCCTCAATGGTATTGTAGCTATAGCATCCCAGGTCCTAAAGCCGACAATTCTTTCGAGACCATCTAAATCAGTAAGCTCAATTCCTTCCTTGAAAACTTTCACCTTGATAATGAATGTGAACGAATCATTTGGAGGCAATGTAAATTCCGGAGTATATCTTGCATATTGATTTCCCTCTTCTAATTCTTCAACTAAATCTATTTCATCTCCAGATCCAAATCGGAGCTCAACAGAATCGATTCGAGTGGTATATGTGACATTATCTTCGCCGGATGTGAATTTAATTTCCTGGTTCATTGGAAGGTTAAAATCAACGTTGATTGAAGAAAGAACATCAACCCCTGAACTACCTGACATTGGAATCACTGACGAAATAATATCTGGCAGATCACTTTCTTCCCCCCCCTCAATGATACATTGTTGGCCGACTTCAATATTAACTGGAATTTTCCCTTTTATAAATAACAGCTTATATTTTAAAATCATTTTCCCCTTCACCCAGGTTGGGTTCGGGAATCCTGCTTGAACCAACACTCCAGTTGATATATCGAGCAAATTGGCACCGAGAATCTTTACCGATCCATTTAAATACATATACGCTTGTCCTGTTGCGTACCAACCATTTATACCAATCTGAGAACCAGTATTGGCACATTGTGCTTTCTCATATCTTTTGATGGCGAGATCAAAACCAAATCCTGCTTGAATTTCTATCGATCCGAAGAAAAAATCTTCATTTAACTCAACACCAACTCCAACGCCGAAAGCAAAACCAGTGCCCCACCCTAATGAGGCATCAGGACTGCTGATTGGACCAAATAAATCCATAATAGGTTTGGGAGGATCAGGCATGGGAGGAATTCCTGTTCCGATATTTAAATACGTTTGCACTGTCGCATTGGCGATTGCTAAATCGATAGTTAATTCCGCACGGCCCTTGAGATCATTTCTTAATCTGCCCACATTAAAATACCATTCATCTTTGCTTATATAAACCTCTGCCAGTGCCTTACCAGTGATAAATGGATTTTCATCGTCACCTGCATTCATATAGAGTGCAAAATTGCCTTGTAAATCCCCACCATTTACACTATCAGGAGCAGTATAGGCAATTGCAAAATATCCCCTAATTGATGCATTAATATCTGGAGCATTCCATTGCTCTAGATCTGAAGCTGTAATCACTTTATTTAATATTGAGGATTCCGGAAATTCTGGTATAGCGGGTAGTTCCAACGCAGCCATAATTCTGACAGTACCTTTTAATCCTACATATGCAATTGATCCGGATGAACTAAATGCAATCTGAAAAACAGCATTATAGCTACAAATTTTCTCATCATTGATTGCGCCTGCCATTATAAGTTTGATTCCTATTCCTTTTGTTATATCTGGAACATAGTTTGCCCCTGTTAATGAACTGCCGAGAGACATATTAAAGATAGAGGCACTATCTGTCGCCACATTCATGTTAGTAGGAAGTGCCAATAATGAATCTTGAATTTGCATGTGATATGAAAGTCCTCCTCCTAATCCCATTATTTGTAATGCTCCAAGAGGAATGCCCGGATCAAATTGAGCAAGTGCATCTACATTGAAATAATTGAAGTCATTTTTCTTCCCAAAAATCCCAGAAGCGGCAACTGAAAACAATGCATTTTCTCCTTCTCCTTCTTCATTAACTGGGTTATCCCCGGGCTCTTTTGATATCTTAGGAAAACTAACTTGTACTGCCGCTTTAAAACCATTTCCATATGTATAATGCGTATCAAAATATTTCAAAAAACCTGAAATGTGTGTACCCTTAATATCTGCATTTAGAAAAAGAGAATTAACAGCCAGATTATGAAAAACCCATTTTTGTCGATTATTGGATTCAACCAGGTTTCCAAAAACTGAAAACCCACCGTAGGCTGAGACATTGAAATCTTCATTGATTTCAATTCCGGCCACAAAGTTTATTTGAATTTTTTCCTCCTCACCGGGTATTGTGTCCAACGTTATATTCTTAAGTGAAAGGCCAAAGCCTCCTATATCAAAGCCTAGCTCCTTTACGTACCAATTTCCTGTAGAAAAATAGGGCGCCCGATTCCTTAATCTAACATTTTCAAATCGTGCACTATCGATGGTCACAATTCCCAATGAATCAAAATCAGCATACCCAAATAATTTAGCTTCAATTGTAAAATCGCCATCGATTTCAGTAATCGTAACAACACTATTCGAGTCTAATACTACTTTTCCTTTCCATAAGGGAACACACATTTCCGCCTTTGGCTGTACTGAAATCTGAATTGCACCTCCACCTAAATAGTCGGCTGTATAATGAAAACAGTCTGTAGAATCAACAGCATTTGCTGTACCACATCCCGGGCCTCGAAATATTGGTACATTAATGAGCCCTTCAAAACCAGCTCCGATAAGATTATTAAAAAGAAAGTGAAGTCGTAAGGCATCAACTGAAACAGGCCATTTACCGATATTGCCAGTATCAATAGATGTTATAGGCTGGGATATTCTCACAAATGCCGAAAAACCCCTATCATCAATGACTGCATTGTGCACATCTATTTGTAAATCAGAAATTCCTGAAGCCACGGTTGCCCTTAAATGGCCCAGCATGAATCCTTGCCAAAATGGAGTAGGAAAAGTTTGATTTGAGCCTGTAACTATACAATTTTCATTGTTATAACCAAAGGGCATTGCTATTGGTGGCGATTCAGAAGTACTAAAATCCAAATATGCACTGTCCACCGTAAATCTAATGTTCGGAGCAGAAGCAACTGCAAATGGTTCTACAGTAAGCTCCGCGAAAAATCCACTAAAACTGGTAATATCGGTTTTAAAAAAGGCTTTTACTTTCTCCGTGGTTCCTATTAACGGCTCTCCGGTAATGCTATCTAGGGGTAATAATGTGTTATTACAAAATTCAATATATCCATCTATACTTAATTCTTTAAATCCACTACAATCCCATTCAACAAATGTATGTTCAGGATTTAATATCAAATTAGCTACATTCAGTAACTTAGTCGAAATTGTATCAGCTAATTCTAATCTCCCGGCTTCAAACAATCCATGAGGAGAAAAATGAACATCATGACAACTAAAAACGATTTGTTCGGCATTTAGTGGGTTTTCAATTCGAATAAAAGCATCTAATGTCAAATATTCCGGGTGGAACCCAATTCGGGTAATTGTAATTGTATGAATTTCTCCTAATAATTCTACGTTGAGATCCAATGGTAAGACATTTCCTGTGGGCGAACCACCAAATGCCATATCTTCTCCAGGATCATCCAATAATTCAATTGACCCAATGAAGGCATTGGAAATATAATTTAATTGCGATTCATTTGACTCGTTGTATTGCCATCTTCTCGGCTCAAGGGTTGACTCCTTGTTGATAAAATTATGATTCAGATTTATTCCAATCCCATTTATCTCTTTATACTCTTGATCAATAAACTGCTCAATTAAGGATATTAGTCGTAACATCCATTCATTATGGGTGTTAATAGCATTCGCTTCAGTTTCTGTGAACGCTTTGATCCTGACAGCAAGGTATTCCATCAAATCTGACGTATCGCCTTTTATCTCGTGAAGGATCTCTAGTTTACTTTCTAATTCAGATTCCAGCAGATCACATTCATATAATTGAATGTGAAAGTTTTCAAGATTCACAATGGCCTGGTCTCTAACCATGTTTACTTTGAAGGGCTCTGGCTTTCTTATAAATCTTTCAGCAAGTCCAGGTCTGATATATTCGCTATTCTCACCAAATATGGATATTGAATCTATTCCATTCGTTGTCACTATATCACGCATGTCTTCAACAATCCCAGCGCATTCGTTCGTTTTTAGGTTTAACTCAGATTCTAAATCATCTTCCAAAACCTCAAGCAAACTATCTACTTTTGATGGAAGTTGAGAACGAATTGAATCGTAAAAAGCAATACCTGGTTCGGTAGCTTCGGGATCTTGAAGCCAATAATATGGAATGCAATTAAGTTCACAATGCTGCGCCGGATTTGCATTTGTTAAGCTGTCTCTAGAGCATCCACTTAGATTAAATTTTGTTCCTGTTTCCCGATGTATGCCTTGAGCATTAAACCCGCAAGGGTCATAATCAGGATCAAAAGGATCACCTTCCTCATATCCTTGATACGGAGGTTCTTTACAATATTGACCGTTTTGACAAAATCCATTCGGATCCCATATTGTATCAGTCTCAACATTTGTTCCGTCAGAATTCCACTCGGGATCTTTTTGAGGTTCGACACATCTTTCTTCTTCTGTTGAAAGATTATCGAAAGGAATGGATAGATCACCTGAAGATACTGCAGTGATGTATGAGCCATTATCAATATTGACAACCTGGTGATCTTCATTAACATCAAGATCATGGAACTCTATTACTAAATCTTTGTCCTGAAACGGTAACCTTATAATTCCTGTTCCTGAAAGTGGAGAGTCTAAATCAATGATCCTGACTGGGAATCCACCAACATAGATAATATCAACTCCAGCCAATGTGGTCAACAATGTAGTGTTTTCAATCTCCACCTCTGAATGATCTCCATCACAGGATGCTGAAACATAATTATCAATGTTTTCATAGACTACAATTTCATCACATTGATGCCATTGACCATTTGGTGATTGATATTGTAAGGTCATGGTCATTGCACATACTTTGTTGCTACCCGCAGAATAGGCAAAAGGGTAAGCATATATATAAAGTGAGGAATCGTTAGTTGTACAATAATCAACTTCTAATAAAACACGAACATTTATGAAAGACCCTCGGATACCAAACAGGCAGTTATATTTGTAAATGTGATTATCCGGATCAATTATTAAATCTGCGCCGTTAAACTGTTCGCAAATTGAATCCTCAGAAGTTCTGGAAGTTTGGACCAATGGTACCAAAACCCAATCAGATTCATATATGAAAGGGCTTACAAGTTGGTGGCAAATCCTTCGGATTTCAACTCTTTCAGGAATATTATATTGAATATAATCTATAATATAGGATGACCCCGAAGTAACCTTTATAACAACGGTATCTGCTGACTGAGAACCATATGTTAGCTTGATCTCATAGTGGAATTTCTTTTGATCGATAGAATTTCTAAAGTAAACAGTTTCATATTCATGTGACTCATATCTGACCACGCCTTCTGGATTCGGGCATTCCGGATAATCTGCAATTGAAAATGAATGCACCCTCGGGAGGAAAGTGGATTCGTCATCAGAAGTGGCCATGTCCTGGCACTTAGATTCTATGTTAGTGGTAAAAGCTAGTAAGGTTAATAACACAGATAACCTTATCTGACTGAAAAATTGAAGGAGTGTAGATTTTTCCATACAATAAAACTTAACGAGTATTGATTCTTTAATCAACCAAAAATTGAAAAACTTATTAACTACTGATTTACAGTAAATTATGAATATTTAAAACCAAATATACAAAATATTTTATATGTGATCCTTTTTTTGGAAAAAATGGAATAATTATTGAATCCATGTAAGTATCAAAATTTTATAGATATGAAAACCATTGTTTTAGTGCTAACTTCAGTAATATTAATATCTGCCTCCCAGCTACCTGGCCAAAATCAAACCTGCCTTTCTGGTTATGTTTTGTGTGATAATCAGCCAGTAACCGTAAACTACATGCAACCTGGGAAAATCGAAAGTGTAACAGAAATGCCTTGCTTTCCAAACAAATTATATTTCAACGAAATCACCTTTTATTGGAAAATGAAAGACCCTTATTTGTTAGAATTGGATCTCATCCCTCTCGATGCAAAAGATGATATCGATTTTATACTTTATAAACTTGAAGAATCAAATCTTGATTGTAGTAATTGGGAATCAAAAAGATGCATGGCAGAAGGTCCAAATCTTGTAAATGAATCGGAATGGTATCCATGTGCTGGTATAACAGGGCTCTCAACTCATGGTAAATCATCTCAAACTCTATTTGGTTGCCAGCTCCCATCAACTAATTATCTTTCAAGCATTTCTTCAGAGGAAGGAGATTTATATGCACTTCGTGTTATGAACTTCACATCTTACAATGGGTTCATACTAAATTTTAATAAAGAACTTAATTTTCAATCTGCAGAAATTTTTCCTTTAGAAACTACCGGTCTACAGGCGGTTGACTTGGATATGATTCAATCTACATCTTGTATTCAGAAAATTGGCACAAAAATCACTCAAAATGTAGATGTACCAATTTCGAGTTCAATTTCACTCTTTCCAAACCCATCCTCAACAACATTGTCTGTAGCATCAAAAGAAATTGTCATAAAATCTTATAGGCTTGTTGATCACTCTGGAAAGGTTATTAACTTTTCTAACGTGGAGGATCCAAAGAAGATTAATATCCCCGTTCATTACTTGCAAAGCGGAATATATTTACTCGAGTTAAAAAATACGGATGGACAAAGTTATTTCCGTCAATTCGTTAAAATCTAATCAAACAAATTTGTTTATTTAATACTTACGCTTAATACGCTGAATGATCAGTAAGGTTTTACGTACAGACAAATGCTCTAATTCCGGTTTTCCATCAAGGCTCAAGAGATATAAGAAATTCAGGTGTAATAAGGTCCTGTTGGAGGAGAAGTGAGCTGATAACTATTAAATCCCGGTTGACCCAATCTCGGCTCAAAATTTTACTTTCTGTGCCCCAAAGTGTACCCCGAAAGGTTCCTAAAACAACAAACGCGCTGATTTACAGCGCGTTATAAGTTGTTGTTGAGGTCGAGAGCGGATTCGAACCGCTGTAGCAGCTTTTGCAGAGCTGAGCCTAGCCACTCGGCCACCCGACCCTTTGTTTATTATTATTATTTCAGCGGTGGGTCTGACCATATTTTTCGCATGGATTCAGTTTTGTGCTCACCTGTGAAGATCTTCTCTGTAGAAGGACTGCAAATATAAGGCCTTTATTCACTTTGTTTGTTTTACTGCACATTGCAAGTGCCAATCATGGTTAATTGGCCCCCGGGTAGTTCCTGTATAAGCGAGGCTCCGGAGACATTTTCATTTTTCAGGATATTGACATTTTTTAATGTTAAGCCTCCGGAATTATTAATGGCCGCACCAGTGAGTGATATTCCCGATTTAAGGGTCAGGTTATTGATTTGTGCGGCAGAGGTGGTATTAGGTATTTCAAAAATTCGGTTCCCGCTGGTTGTAATCCCGGTATTAGCTCCCATGGCAATGATCACAATGTTCTTACCGATCGTAAGTGGATTAGCTCCTATATCAATTGATTGACTTGTGAGTGCTGCGCTTATTTTTATGGAGTCTCCGTTGTTAGCGCAACTCAATGCCGCCGGTAGTGTTCCTACGCCAGAACCATTTGCAAGTGTTACAACGAGTTGGCAGGCCGGAACTCCACATACTTTTAATCCCCACCCATTAAGGCTTCCACCATCCTGGTTGGCAATATCCTGAACTTTCAGCGTCCATATTCCAGCGGAATTTAACCCATCAAATGCTGTCAGTGCATTATTGGGCTTATACGTTAATCCATCAGTTGGGGGACACGGCCAGTTACTATTTGCTGCTTCGTCGTCAAAGTTGATATTAAAATTGTCTTCCCCGTTGCATGGCCTGTCCCAAAATAAAACCTGCGTAGTTGTGTTTGGTGCAACAAGGGTAAATTTTAAATCGTCTACCCAGGTATGAGTCCCTTTTAGATTGACGACATTAATGTCAGTAATGTTTAGGGCATTGGAAATCGTCAATGTCGAATTAATTGTTGGGGTGCCTGAGGCTGAAATGGTTAGTGGCACATTCGTGCTCAACGTTGAGAAACAATTCGTTGTAAATGAAAAAACGGAAGAATAGCTACCCGTACCGCATGGATTTATAGCGCGTATTCTCCAATAATAAACCGTGTTCAATTGCAAAGGCGATGTGATTTGAAATTGATCTGTTACACTAGTTCCCGTCTGAACCAAATTGATAAATGCTGCTACCGTGGAAATCTGATATTCATATTGTGATGCTCCCAAAACAGCGGTCCAATCCAATAATGGATTTATCAATTCGTTAGTTGAATTATTTGTTGGATTTAAAAGGGTTGTGGTAGTAGGTGTTGTAAGTAGATTTATCGTGAAAATAACATCTTTATTTCCCGTTGTACTGGTGCCTCTCACGGTTGGTGTGAATGTGCCAGATAGTGGTAATAGATTTGAAATTGTAAGGGTGCTATTATTTCCAGGAATAACTATGGTTGGTGAAAAACTAATATTTGCACCGGGTGGTGAATTTAAAAGTGACAATGTTACCGGGTTTGAAAAACCAAGAATCTGACCAACTTGCACAGAGGTCTGCACTGTTCCATCATTGCATTCCGCAACCGTTGCAGGATTTAAACTAATCGTAAAATTAGGCGCCCCTACATTAATTACAATATTTACATTGTTGATATCAAAGAAAATATTGTTTGATGCTTTTACCATCACCCGTCCCTGCGTAGTCGTACCAATCGGAATGGAAACGGTTGCAGATCCATCGTTAGGCTCATTGAGTGACAACACAGTGGGATACGTGAATCCTCCATCCAGCGATAATCTGATGTCAACATTCGCACAACTTACAGGTGCTGCTGTTGTGTTTGCAACATTCCATGTGATAGTTTGATTGGACGATTCAGTCCATGTGGTTGCAACATTCTGAGAAGTCACTATAAAGGGACCGGCTGCTGCAACAGAAGTAACCACGATATTATCTTCTTTCGTGCAACCTGCAATGTTGTGATAGTCCCGCACTGTCATCCGGAAGTTCATCGCGCGACCTACTGAAGGCAAAACTTCCCACGCATAATTTACATTCGCAGTCAGATCAGACAACCTTGGAATATAGCGGAGGGGTGAACTGGTCTGCATAAAACTGCGAAACAGCGGGCCATCAACATCATTCGATGCCGGTGGTTCCGTAGAAGTAGTTTCAAGATCGTATTCCTCCCAGCAATATGTCAACGGATCACTGTTTGGATCAGTCGCAACAGCTGTGAGTACAAAGGGTGTAGAAATAGGAATAGAATAATCTGGTACACTGGTCACAACAGGTGGTGTATTGTTCAGTGTAAGAAAAGCAGCACAATTCGTACTTGTTATATGTGCGGAAATCTGTTGTATGCTCCTTGCATGAAAATATGCATCACTATGCGGCTGTACATCATCGACACCACATATTCCTGCATATGCCTGGATGGTAGTCCCGCTACCCACTTCATATGCAGATGATGCGGTCCTGTTCCCACCACCGCAATTAGATGCTACTGAATTAAACGTATGATCACCACCAAACTGATGCCCCATTTCATGTGCTACGTAATCAATATAAAATCCATCGCCTACCGGGCTGCCGGAACCCGTTACTCCTCCTGCTTTAAGACTATTGTTACATACAGCATTCAGGTATGCTACTCCACCACCCCCAGTGCTGAATACATGCCCGATGTCATAATTTCCATTACCGATCACTGCATCGCAGGTAGTAATATTTTGACCCAGCATTGTCCCTCCGTTGCTGTTTGTATATGGATCTGTAGAGGGGTTATAATAAAACAGAAGATTAGTGTTTGCAATTAATATCAGTCGTACCGCTACATCGGCTTCATACACCTGGTTGACTCTGTTAATAGCTGTAACAACAGCTGACATGACCAGACCTGATTGTGCAGAAGAAGTTGCTCCAAAATAATTACTATACTCCCCATTAGCTGCTTGTGCCAATCGATATGTTCTGAATAAACAATCTCCTTGCCTTGAACCTGCATGCTCATCTACATCCTCACCCTTTTCTGTAACACTACAGATCCACGGCTCATTTTTTTGAAAGTCATTTCTGTAATACACAATCCTGTGCTCAATATCATTCCGCTGATACGGATCAATGTATGTCATTCCGTTGTCGTCCTTTATTGCCGCTCTGAACCCACTCTCCGTCCAATCAGCTCTTATGGTTCGATTTGAATTGGAAACCGACTCTCCTCTGAATGTCCTGATCTGTGGATATTTCAATGCAAGCTCAGGCTCCATCATGTCATATTGGATCATCCTGAATACATCCGTCGATCCGTCTGCAAGACCCACCGTCAGCAATGTTGGACTCGACGATACAGGTTGATCAGATTCCCGGGGAGCTGTCCAGAGTATATCTTTTACAATTGTAAAATCAGTATTGTAGGTTATATATTTCTGAGGAACGATATCTCTCGTTCCCTGCAATTCAATCAATGCCGGGTCGACAGCAGTCCATCGCTGACCATAAGCATGGATAGAAAAAAGGAAAATAATGAGCGGCAGAATCGATCGGATCAGACTTCTCATGAAGTGACTATTTTTTTAAACTGACTGTATGGTTTCTGAACAAGAGTGGACATCATCAAAAATGTAACCACCATCTTATTCTTTTTCCATTAATTCCTGATTGGGGGCCTATTTTAAGGATGAGGGCAAATACAAACAACACTGCTCTCTTTTGGGGAAAACAAAAGTAATAATATTTGAAAACAGGGGTACCAGGATCTTAATCCTAAAACCTTGTCGCCAGGTAATGCGGCAGCATAGCCCGCCAGGTAGGCCAGTCATGGCTCATATCCGGTCCCCAGACATCCAATTCATGCGGAATCCCTTTATGATCCAGCAACGCTGAGAAATGCCTTGAAGCATCAGGGCTTTCATAGTCCCCTGAACCGGTCAGGATATGGATATGATTAGCACGTTGTAGCCTGGGCAGGTAAAAGTCATCGTTGAGTTGCTCCAGGTAATGCATCGGGCTATTGAAATACACATCTTCGTCCCAATATCCATCCGTATACGAGGTTAGATCGTAGACACCACTCATGGCAATCGTACCGGCGAATAAATCAGGTCTCCTGAAATACATGTTGGCTGCATGAAGGGCGCCCAGCGAAGCACCGCAGGTGATAATAGCGGTCTCTTCACTTGTGTTGTGCTTGATATAAGGAACAACCTCACGGGCCACATACTGGTTGAACTGCTGGTGGCGAATGGCTTTATGTCTTGGATGCATCTTGCTGTTAAGCCAGCTTTCTGAATTGATGCTGTTGATGGAGAAGACTTTTACTTTACCGGCATTCAGGTATGGCTCCAGCATGTCCAGCAGAAGAAACCTTTCATACTCAAGGTAATCTGCTGCTGCTGTGGGAATAAGCAATAAGGAAAATCCAAAATGGCCATAGATGGCGATTTCCATTTCCTTGTTAAGCGAAGGACTGAACCATGAATCAAGCTGCCGTTGCATTGGTTTTGTGTTTTGTGGCGCCAAAGATATTTAGATTTAGGAATTGGTTATTGGTTATTGGCAGTAGGACTGGGTATTGGTCTTTAGTTGTAAGACTTTAGTTCAGGTAGTTTTCATTAACCAGCCATTTTATCCTGAACTTATAACCAATCCTAATGCCAATAACCCATAACTTGTCCTTCCGCCTATAACCTATAACTGGTCCTACTGCCAATAACCAATAACCTGTCCTACTGCCAATGACCAATAACCTTCCACCCCAATGAAAACCGGCCTTAAAGTCATCGCCCCGTCTTCTGTCTCCAACCTGGCTTGCGGATTTGATGCACTCGGCATGGCCATTGATGTTCCGTCCGATGAGATCATAGGTAAATGGTCAGATACTCCCGGCATCCGCATAATTGAAATCACTGGCCATAAAAAAGATATCCCGCTTAACCCGGATAAAAATATTGTTGCTATCACCGCAAAAGCATTGCTTACATACCTTGGTGAAGAAGGAAGAGGGCTTAACCTCAAAATCCACAAACACATCCCGGCTGGCTCCGGTCTTGGGAGCAGCGCCTCCAGCGCAACAGCTGCAGCAGTTCTTGTCAATGAATTACTAAATCACCCGCTTGAAAAACGTGATTTAATTCCTTTTGCTCTTACGGGAGAAGAAACTGCCAGTGGCTCACGTCACGGCGACAATATCATTCCTGCCCTGATCGGTGGCCTGATCCTGATCCGCGATATTGAGACATACGATTATCACCGGATCTATACTCCGCCAGGTCTCTTTATGTCAATTCTTCTGCCAGACGTGATGATCTCAACCAAAACCGCACGGGAGATCCTCAGAAAAGATGTAACACTTAAAGAGATGGTGATCCAATCCGCCAACCTTGCCTCATTCATCGTGGGTATGCACCTTGGTGATCTCGGACTTATCAGCCGTGCTATGCAAGACCATATCATCGAACCCCAACGAAAACATCTCATCCCGTTTTTTGAAGAAGTACAACATGCTGCATTTTCATTAGGCGCTCTCGGTTGCAGTATCAGCGGCGCCGGCCCTGCTATCTTCGCTTTGTGTCAGGAAAAATTAAAAGCATCCGAAATTTCAGCAGCCATGCTCGAAGTCTATACACGGAATAAATTTGAAGGCAGATCTTTTGTAGGTTCCATCAATCATGAAGGCACAATCGCGATGTAAACATTTTCGATTTTCGATTTTTAATTTTTAATTTTTAATTTACTCAACTTTCTCACGTCTCACGTCTCACATCTCACGTCTCACATCTCACGTCTCACGTCTCACGTCTCACGTCTCACGTCTCACGTCTCACGTCTCACATCTCACATCTCACGTCTCACATCTCACGTCTCACATCTCACATCTCACATCTCACATCTCACATCTCACGTCTCACGTCTCACGTCTCACGTCTCACATCTCACGTCTCACGTCTCACGTCTCATTAGAAGCTCGTCTTATTATGAATAAAAAATCCCCACTCACCAAGATGATTGGTATTGAGATTGAGTTGAAATAAAAAATTATGGTACAACAGAAAATCAAGTCCGAATCCACCACCGCGTAGCAAGGTATTTGCCAATGGATTTAGATTCCCTGTATATGGATCATTGACATACCCGGTTTCGAGATGCAATGAAAGGAAAAGTTGAAGCGGCACGACCCGGAATTGCTGGACAGGAATTAATTGCCCCAGGTTAATTTTTGTCTGAAGCAGGCTATAAGACAGTTGATATTTCCCGATTACAAAATCCAGCCCATCGACGATATATAGTTCATATCCCCGTACAAACTTTTGTCCAAAGCCCGCTGCACGATAGTGAATATAAGAAGGCTGGCTGCGGCTCAGGCTGTATTGCCCTATTCCGCTTAACCGCTGTTGAAAACGTTTCCCCAATTGTCCATTCCATTCAATTGAGCCTGTAGACGTCATTAAGTTCTCATCATCATTCTTTCCCAGGCCTATTTTGTCTGCTTCAAGGATGACTTTGATTCCTTTGGATGGATATATTTTCAAATCCCTGTCGTCATATTCGAATGAATAATGCATGATTAATTCCTGGTGCACAAGACCTCCGTTGCGAAAATATCGCAGATTGTAATCAAGGATCGCAGAATCCATTTTCATGTGTTCGAAGGATGCTGAAATTTCGTGGCGTAAATATATCGAAGGCCGGTACTGGAGCGATATTCCACCTCTCCACCGATCCTGCAATTTACCCTTCTCGAGTTTTAAAAATTCATCCTTGTTCTCTACGGTGGAGTAGCTGGTTTCCTTGTTTTCACTATGAAGTACGCTGACCGATAAACCAAGGCTTTGTTTTTGGTTGAAATACGGGAACCGGTATTCAATCTCCTGCTTCGGGGTATATCCGAATTGCAGTTTTGCTTTTAGCTTATCATTATGCCCGGTGAAATTCAGGTAATCAAGCTGAGCCCCAATGTTTATCCTCTCAAATGAATGATGATGCGTATTCCACCATACATTGAAATTCCTGTCAGCCAGATCAAGGATAGGCAACAGGTATACGTACCAGGATTCCTTTACTTCAACGATGATCTGTATCTGGTCCAGGTCTGTATCCCATTCGGAGACATTGATTGCAACCTCATTGAACAGGCCAAGGTTGAGAAGATTATTCCTGTTTTTTTCTAAGGTTAATCCTAAATTATACTGGATAACTGTATCTCCGACACCAAAAGTCAATTCACGGAGAACTATAGATTCTTTCGTACGATTCAATCCAATGATTTGAATGGATGTTACTGTTACGGATTGGCCGAAAGAGAAATGGATAAAACCGAGTAGAAAGAGGGAGAAACAAAGGATTGCCTTATAGCCTGTCATCAAACATTGAGATAATGCAGGAAAGCATCATAATGATCCTGCATACTTTCGAAATATCCTTCTTCGGAGAATGTCGCTTTTATGGTAAACCCAAACCGTTCGAGAGTAGCTTCAAGATGCTGCGTATCGATCTGGTTAGTTTTGAGGGTTACATATATTCTTTGTGACGTTTCATCGTGCGTCAGAAAGCTGCTTAATACACTGGCATTCTCACTTTCAATGATCCTTGATATTTCTGCAAGGCTGTAGTCAGTCTTGTTGATTTCAAGAACGATGATTCCACCGGGCTCAGAAAACGAAAAGCTGCGGGCGTAAAACTGGATCAAATCTTCCAGGGTAATGATACCAAGATAATTGTCTTTCTGATCCACTACAGGAATTGCGCTCAACTTATGATCAGCCATTACGCTCATCACTTCAAAAAGGTGGTCAGACTGTCTGACATACGCTTTATTCAGGCTCAGTGGAAAAGAACCGATAGCATCATCAAGGGGATTGATGGTGATGTCTTCTTCAGAAATCGTACCGAGAAGCTGCTCGTTGTTGACTATAGGCAGATGTTTGAGATGATAAATCTGCATATACGTCAACGCCTGTTCTCCCGTATCCGAGGTACGAAGCGGTTGAATTAGTTGTGATATCAGTTCCCGGGCGATCATGTAGAGTGACTGTATATACGTATTAGACGAAAGATTGTGCCAAATGTGGCGTCATTTAGTAAATATTTAACGTGATAGCTTCTTTTTTTCGATTATAAACTCCTGTTCTGACAGTAAACCCCGGTCACGCAGCTCTGCCAGCCGTTTCAATTGAGAAAGCAGGACATCATCATGAACCGCTTCTTCTTTCAATAATTCCGGAGTTTTAGTATTGTTCAGGGGATTGTTGGCCTGAAGCTTGAAACCATGGTTTCTGAAATCATCCCATCTGTCCTGGATACGGACAAATGCCAGGTCATCATGTGTCTTTATTTTTTCAAAATCATTGAATCCCAGGCTTACTGCCTTATCCAGGTGCTGATAGGCAAGCTCCACTTGTTCAGTCAGCGAATAGGCACATGCAATATTGAAATGCAGGGATATATCCCTGGGACTGATTTCAAGGCCTTTCTTAAAATCCTCAATTGCTCCGTCAAGGTCAAATTCCTTATACTTTTTGATCCCATTGACTTTATATGGATTTGGCAGTTCTCTGCCTGTATTTTGATTGCTTCGGGGCAGAGGAGGTGCCTGACCTCTTTGTGAGACAGTTGTATTCCTTCCAAAATTTTGCGCCGACCGGTTATAAGCCTGCTCCCTGTTTTCTGAATTGTATTTGCGGTTAAATTCATTTTCATCCATGTTGAGCAGGACGATAGCATCGATCAGGCCGAGTACAAAAGGGATCATGCCAAAGGAAAGGAAGATGAGGCAAAAGTAAAGAATGCCCAGGCCGGTTTGGCCCAGATAAAACCTGTGAATACCTGCCCAGCCGAGAAATATTGCAAAAATTGCTGCTGTAGTTTTATTTTTCATGCACCCCCTTGATGTGGCCTGTAATGATAACAAATTTTAACAAAGGTCGGAATCCCCGGTGATTTGCTCGATAACAATTCAAGGCATGTCACACCTGATTATTTTTCAGACTTTATACTTGCATGTCAGCATAGCGATATCATCCGGATACGATTTGGTTCCCCTGAAGAGATCCACCTCGGTCATCAACGCATCATTGAGCATCTCCGCTGATGTGAACTGATCTGCATTTTGTATAATAGCAGCGATGTGGTCATCATCAAAATATTCGTCATCATCATTTTTTACATCGGTGAGTCCATCTGTGCAAGCGAAGATCATACCGGGATGCTCAAGCTTAACCTCGCCCATCTGGATATCGGGCAGGGTTTCAAATGCACCGATAATAGTACATCCGCTTTCAAGACGCGTGATCTGTCCGTTCTGAATCAGAAATGGAGGGAAGTGTCCGGCATTTATATATTGAAGCGTATTGTTGCGAAGATTCAACTCCCCGATGAACAATGTGATAAACCGGTCACTCCGCGTGATCCGGTAAACTGCCTGGTTAAGTGCGTAGACGAAAGTCTCAAGATCACGATACTGGTAGATGAGGCTTTGAAGTATGGCCTGAAAATTAGCCATCAGGATGGCGGCCGATACACCCTTACCGCTTATATCCGCAATACAAAAAGCAAGCCTTCGCTCATCATACTGGATAAAATCAAAATAGTCTCCACCTACAGTCAGGTGGGGCTTGTATACCGTAGCTAATTCAAAATATTTGCTCTGCGGAAGATGATCGGGGATAAGCATTTTCTGCACATTGCTGGCAAGCTCCATGTCCCGGTCAAAACGCTCCTGTTCAATCTGTCTTTTGAAAAGACGCTTATTTTCAATCGCTACCGCAATAATATTTGTGAAGGTGGTGATGAACTGAAGCCTTGAATAATCATCGGCTTCTGCGCGGATACCACCCACAAGCGCAAATGCAATTGGATTTTTTTTGTGATATACAGGTATCATCAGATCAAATCCCTGCAATATCTCCGGATCTGTTTTCGTAATTCTTTGCGTTTTAGAAAACTTCTTCAGCATCGGGCCTGGATCCTCAATCTGTGTAAGATGGTCTGCTTTGAGGTGGGTGACACACTGCCATTCGTCATCCTGTTTGAAGAATAAGGCCATTCTTTTGATGCCCATTTCCCAACCAATAAATGATTTGTACATATTGTACAATTCCGGTGCCGCAACATTATCATTGATGGCCTGCGTAATAGTAAGCAGGCTGTTGATCTGGAGCTGCTTGAGGCTGAGTTCCTGTTGAAGTTTTTCTATACTGAGCTGAACAGTATCGGCCATTTGGATCTCCTGTGTGAATTGGACAGCAAGGTAATTCAATTTTCCTTTGCGCAGTGGGCCGGTGCGGCTTATGGATTGGTTTAACGGTTTGTTAATATTGCTTTGGTTGAAGGTTATAGGTTATACGCAATAAGACAGGTTTTGGTTATAGGTTGTAAGACATGGGCTTGGTTATTGGAGAGATTATCTATTTCTATCAATTAAAACCCAAACCCTTCCCTACCGCTCAAAAACAACAACTAAAAACTTAACGGTATGTTTGCTGACCAATTCCTTTGATTCCTTGCTGACCATTGATCGCTATATTATTCGTAAATACCTGAGCACGTTTTTCTTTACGGCGTTGCTTTTTACGATCATTTCTGTGACCATTGATTTCAGCGAGCATATCGAAAAGTTTGTTGACCAGAAGATAAATACGAAGCAGATACTTCTGGAATACTACCTGAATTTTATTCCTTATATCAACGGATTGCTTTGGCCGATCTTCTCACTGATTGCGGTTATTTTTTTTACCTCCCGACTGGCGCGAAATACTGAGGTCGTAGCCATACTGAATGCCGGCATGAGCTACCGCCGGTTTCTGCGTCCGTATATCATTACTGCTTTGACCCTCGCTTTTTTTTATTTGCTCGGCAATCATATTTTTTTCCCGCGTGGAAATAAAATAAAATTCGGATTTGAGAACATCTATATCTATCCCGGTAACCTCAAGGTGAAAAGCAACAATCTTCATTTGTTTATAGGGCCTGGTGTGAAAGTATTTATCGGTAATTATCATAAGAATGACAGCAGCGGTACAGGATTGCGTCTTGAACAATATGCTGATCTGAACCTGGTGTATCTATTGAATGCAAGAACTTTCCAGTATCTCGCGGATACCAAACAATGGCGACTGAAAGATTATGATATCCGTCGCTGGGTGGATGGTAAAGAATATTATACCTCGGGTCGCAATATGCAGATGGACACCTTCCTGTCGCTGTATCCTTCAGATTTTATTTATTATGTCAATGAGAAAGAAATGATGACCTCGGCCGAGTTGTTGAGCTTCATTCACTACGAAAAAGAACGCGGGCTAGGAGCGTCCCGTTTGATGCGCGCTGAATATCATCGCAGATGGGCAGAACCCTTTAGCATAGTCATTCTGACTGTCATAGGCGCTTCTGTTGCTTCAAGAAAACAACGGGGCGGCATGGGCTTACATCTCGCTATTGGTGTAGGTATTGGATCAATGTTTGTTTTCTTCAGCAAGTTTGCACTTACGTTTTCTACTAATCTCAACATGCCTCCGATGCTTGCCATGTGGCTGCCCAATATGATATTTGGCACACTGGCCTGGTATTTGTTCAAGAAGGCACAGAAGTAACCGCACCGGCAAATCTGCAATTACCTTCTTATTTTTACACTCCGCAACCCGGCACTACTTTCATGGTTGATCAGTGGATATTGAAAATTATACTATTGCCCTTAGCTGTTCTCTACGGTTTGGGCGTGGCTATCCGGAATGGATTTTACAAGACAGGATTGCTGAAAGGGGTTTCATTTAATCTTCCGGTGATCAGCATTGGCAATCTTTCCGTCGGCGGAACAGGCAAAACTCCGCATACTGAATATCTTATCCGCCTTCTGCGCGATTATCTCCGCATCGCTGTGTTAAGTCGCGGATATCGGCGTAAATCCAGCGGCTATCTTGAAGTAAACCCCCAACATGATGCATCCATTGCCGGAGATGAGCCTTTGCAGTACAAACGGAAATATCCGGATGTAGAGGTCATCGTCGCCGAAAGCAGGAGTCTTGCTATCCCTATGCTGCTGAGATCCTATCCCGATACACAGGTAGTGATACTTGATGATGGTTTTCAGCATCGGGAAGTAGAGCCGGGTCTCAACATTCTTCTTACAGAATATAATCGCCTATACACACGTGACTGGCTATTACCCGTGGGAAGATTACGTGAATGGCGTACTGCAGCAGAGCGTGCAGATATGATTGTTGTAACTAAGTGCCCTGTTGGAATGACGACGGAAGAAATACAATCCATCCGGAATGAAGTCAGGCAAAACGAAAAGCAGGAAGTGTTTTTCAGCAGGTATGTCTATGGCAATCCATACCGCATGTACGGGCATGTTGAACGATTGGAATTAAATGCCAACATTGATGTACTGCTTGTCGTAGCTATTGCGGGTACAGAATATTTGCTTGACTATGTAGATGCGCAATGCGGTGAAGTGAAGATGCTTGAATACCGCGATCATCATGCATTTTCAAATTTTGATATCGGCAATATCGAATTGTATTTTAAGAATATGGCCGGACCCAATCAGAAAATAATCCTGACCACTGAAAAGGATGCCGTCCGCCTGGACCTTCATCGCGAATTATTGCAACAGCTTTCTCTACCCATTTATATATTGCCGGTTGCAGTCCAGTTTGAAGATGGAGCGACATTTGATGACGCTGTTAAAGAATGGCTTCTAAATTTCAAACAGTGAACTCGCTCCAAATCATTACCCGCCTTTGTCGTCATGGTATCTATCTGCTTGTTTTCATTTCAGGTGCAGCTTCCTCACAAAATATTTTATCCGATATAGACCACGACGCAAGGGATGAGTATGACAGGATGATTATTCTTAGTGGTGGGGGAGATCCTTTGTTGCATACATCCATTTCTCCTTTCCTGCGCGGTGATCTCGTAATCCTTGCTGATTCATTCAGCCGCTACAGTACTACTTCAAAAGACAATCATCAGATCCTGGCTATTTGGGATGAGAACAATGAGTTTGTAAAACCGGGCGGTCTTGCACCGTCTATGTCCATTCAATATGTCGATTCCTCTAACACTTTTTACTATTTACATGAAGAGCCGGGCCTGACCCGGTACAGGTTGAGCAAACATCCGTTGTGGAAAACATTTTACCGCACGCCTGCACATTTCTACGAAGTGGATGTAAAAGATTTTTATTTACGTGTTGATCCCCTTATTCATTTTGGAGGAGGATGCGAAACGAATGACGGCATCACTACTTTTACTAATCAGCGTGGGCTTAGCATGCGTGGCGCTATTGGTCAGAATGTTTTTTTCCAAACGAGCATTTATGATAGCCAGGTTCGATATGCCAATTATATCAACCGCTTTACTGATTCATCAGGAGTAGTTCCCGGAGCCGGGTTTTATAAAAATTATGTGAGTTCATTTTTAAAGACTACAAATGGACGTGATTTTCTTTTAGCAACCGCCTATGTTGGTGTGAACCTTGGAAAATATATTGGATTTCAATTGGGACATGGCCAGCAGTTTATCGGTGATGGTATTCGTTCTTTATTTTTATCTGACTTTTCCCCTCCCTATTTCTCCCTTAAAATCAATACGCGGATCTGGAAGTTTCATTATCAGAATATTTTTGCAGAGCTGGCTGCAGACGATTTTCGTTCTGTATCCGGTAAAGATGAACCTGTTCCTAAAAAATATCTGGCCGCCCATTACCTCAGCTTTAAACCTGGCCGCAATTTTTCAATAAGTTTGTTTGAGGCCGTAGTATTTGATCGTCCCGGTCACCAATTTGAATTACAGTATCTCAACCCGATCATTTTATATCGCACAGTCGAAGGCACTATTGGTTCACCGGACAATGTTATACTTGGCTTAAATGCACGGGCAAATATTAAAAAGACGATTTCAGCATATGGTCAGTTTGTACTGGATGATATACAGATAGGACAGATACTGGATGGGCATTTGGATTGGTGGGGAAATAAATTCGGACATCAGCTTGGTATAAAATACATAAATGCTTTTGGAGTAAACTCTTTTGATGCACAGCTGGAGTGGAACCAGATCCGGCCTTACACGTATTCACATTATAACAAAAATGCGAACTACTCCAATTACAAACAGGCACTTGCTCATCCGTTGGGCGCAAACTTCAATGAGTGGATCATTTCCATCCGTTACCGTGTTTCTGATCAATTGAAACTGGAAAGCAATATTTATCTCATAAAGAAAGGAGAAGATATTGACAGCATTTCTTACGGTGGAGATATTAATGTAGCGAATATTAAACGACCTGCAGATTATGGCCACACAATAGGCGAGGGCGTCGCTACTGATATTGTTTTTTGGACTTCGTCTCTTCAATATGAATTGTCACCCGGCTTATTCGTTGATCTGCAATATTTATTGAGAAAGAAAACTAGCGATATACTATCCAGGAAACTCAATACAAATCTTTTCCAGCTTGGCGTTCGATTGAATATGGCAAAACGGGAGGATGTGTTTTAAGAATACATGCTCATGCCGCATTGATCAACCGTGATTACCTCAGTTGCCACGACATTAAGGTATATCTTCGTTGTTCATGAGAGCCAAGAAATCATTTGGTCAGCATTTTCTTACACAGGAATCCATTGCAGAAAAACTTGCTTCTTCTATAGTCACAGATGGATGTGAGGCTATTGTTGAAGTGGGCCCCGGCAAAGGAATTCTTACAAAGTATCTCCTCAGGCAATCTCTGCCCGTCATTGCTGTAGAGCTTGACCGTGATTTGATTCCTTTGCTCGAACGGGAATTTTCAGGCACCCCGCTTAGGATCATACAGGATGATATTTTGCGTGTTCGCTTTGATGAGCTCCTTGGGGCAGAATCTGATTTTGTAATTGTTGGTAATTTCCCTTACAACATTTCAAGCCAGATAATTTTCCTGGGAATACAGCACCGGCATCATGTTCCTTTTATGGCCGGAATGTTTCAACGTGAAATGGCAGAACGTATTTGTTCTCCTCCCGGAAGCAAAGCCTTTGGGGTTATATCAGTGCTTACACAGGCTTTTTATACTCCTGCTCTTTTGTTTCATGTTAAGCCAGGTTCTTTTTCTCCTCCGCCCAAAGTGCAAAGCGCTGTCATTTCTCTTACACGATACCGCAGCGAAATTGATGATTTGTCTTTCATGGCATTGCGCCGTGTTGTGAAAATTGCCTTCAGTCAGCGCCGTAAGAAGCTACGCAATACACTGGGACAAATAATAAGCGAAGATGTGCTGAAAGAACATGGCGTATCTGATCTCAGGCCCGAACAATTAAGTGTAGAACAATTCATTGCGCTGGCCAGGATAGCAAAACCGGATCAGCCTACATAATTTTCTTTCACCACCAGGGCAAAATAATCATCTTCCAGTTCAAGGTATCCCTGGTCATAACAGAAATAATAAACTTTGCCCGCCCGCGTCCTGTATACATTCGTGAAATAATCAAAGTTTATTCCTGCATCCATCAGCTTTTCTCTGTGGGCTTTTGTTTTTCCTTTTGTGTTGAGATCAGATAATATGTTGCGGTTTTTGCGAATGATATAATTCACCCGTCGCATAAAATTACTGATCTCTACATCCCGGTTGTTGAAATGGTGTGCCCGGCAATAATCTGAACAATAGAGCTTGTCCCGCCGGCCATGAATTTGTTCGTTGCATTCTTTGCAATACTTTTTTTCTGTTGCCATGGCTGTGAAGTTTGTTTTCAACTGATTTGTTTCACGATGCCGTTCAACATCTTTCCTTTACCAGATCTTTATCCGGTCTTCCTGTTTCCGATACCAGGGGCTATCGGGATGAATGTTGAATGCATTGTAAAAGGTATTTATGTTTGACGGTGCCGCTACTGCCCTGTATAAGCCGGGTGGATGCGGATCCGTTTTTATCTGGTGGCGCAATGCTTCAGGTCGTGTCTTGGTTCTCCATACAGTAGCCCATGACATAAAAAATCTTTGGTCTGATGTAAACCCATCGATATCACCGGGTTTGCCATGTCTTAAATAATATAGCTGTAATGCATCATATGCAACACTGAGCCCTCCAAGATCAGCGATATTTTCGCCCAGCGTAAATGTTCCGTTAAGAGGCAGGTCATCGAATGGAAAATACCCGTCAAACTGTTGAATGAGTCGTGTGGTAAGCTCCTGGAATCTTTTTCGGTCTTCATCTGTCCACCATTCGTTGAGATTTCCTTCTTTATCAAACCGGCTTCCCTGGTCATCAAAACCATGGGTGATCTCATGACCTATCACTGCCCCTATTCCACCATAGTTTACAGCCGCATCCGCCTGCCAGTCAAAAAAGGGTGGCTGAAGAATCGCTGCCGGAAACACGATTTCATTGAACATAGGATTATAATAGGCATTGACTACTTGCGGGGCCATAAACCATTCGTCGCGATCTACTTCCTGATTTATGCGTGCTGCATCTTTTTTAAAATTCCACTCCACTATTGAGATCAGGTTTTCAAGATATTGCCCTCCCTCTGAAGTCGGTTTTATTTCAAGATGCTCATACTCTTTCCATTTATCCGGGAAACCGATTTTAACCCGTAATGCAGCAAGCTTTTCGGTCGCATATTTTTTTGTCTCGTTAGTCATCCATTCCAGGTGTTGAATCCTGGTATTGAAAGCAGTGACAATGTCATCTACCATTTCAAGCGCGGTGTATTTTGCTTCTGCAGGAAAATATTTCAATACGAACAATTGTCCCAGGGCATCTCCCAGATTCTGATTCACGATTTTGACAATGCGTTCTTTCCTCGGCTTCATTTGTTCAACTCCCTCCAGCAACCTGTGATATAAATCAAAATGAATATTTTCCAAAGATGCATGCACGAATGGAGCTGCATGATGAAGGGTTAGAAATGTCAGATAATTTTCAATGGTTGTCGCTCGAATAGTTTTAAGAACTTCATTTAGATGCCGGAAATAATCCGGCTCTGTTACGATGATTCTCCCGGGTGGAGTAATATTCATAGCCTCGAAAAAATCTTTCCAGTCAAAGACCGGGCACAGGGCCTGAAGCTCTTCGGGGGTATATGGATTATACAATTTATCCATTTGCCTGCGGTCTTCTTTTGAGAGCATATGTTTTGCCAGATCTTTTTCCAGGCTCAACGTTTGTTTAGAAATTTCTTCTGCAATCTCCAGCGGATAATCAAGCTCTGTATGAAATAACTTTGTTACATACTTCAAATAATGTTCACGTATATTTTCTGCCTGTTCACTTTCTTCGAGATAAAAATCACGATCAGGTAGACCCTGGTTACCGGGTTCTAAATACGCGGCATAAATATGACTGTTGCCCAGGTCAGGATGAACGCTAAAATGAAGAATTCCACCAAGGCCTTTTGAAATAAGTGATCCCAAAAGGGAAGAATAATTTGACTTTTCAACACCCTCCCGGATATCTTTAAATATCCGCTTCAGCATGCGTAGCTTTTCTCTCTCAATGCACTTTGTGTCCATTCCGGTCTGGAACAAAACAGTGGCTTTATTGTCTTCGTTTTTTCCGTCTTCAGATGAAGCGGATACAAGAAGTTCAATATTTTTTTCGTCTGTTTTCTTCGCCAGCTCATGAAAGCTTCCCCAGGAGCTGCGGTCTGAAGGAATTTCTGTCCTTTTCATCCAGCCACCATTCACAAACTGGTAAAAGTCCCTTTCAGGGCTCATCTCCAAATCAAGGTTGTCCCGGTTAATACCTCTGGCCATATTAGTTCATATGTGTTAATACCTATAGATCTTAAAGTCTTGTTTTCAAGCGATCATCTACAACAGGGGTCATGGCAATAGACCTGAATTTCCACTATTCGTCAACCTGGTGCAAGGAAATTCCTTTCTAAAATTAAAGAAGTTTCTAATTGATTGCAAAACATTCTTAATTTCATCCGGCATATTAATTCTTCTCGCCCAAAAAAGTAAATTAATAGCCTTCCTTTTTTCTCTCAAACAAATCCGATTTTGGGTACTATAGACTTATGCTGCCGGTATACTTCCGGTTTAAAATATGGGGTTTATGTGGGTGGTTGCCCTTGCAACCATAGACAGGGAGGTTTACCTCCCTGCGCTATTTTACACCGTCCCGTTTAGTGCATATTATTTCTGTAGTTGGATGATGAGTGGCCCATCGCGATCTAGCCTCAGTTCGGCACCAAGATCAATTTCTTTTCCTGAAATAATTTCCTTTCCTTTTGTTGATGAGCCTAACATTCTTCTAAACCTGTCGAGCTGAAGCAAAACCGGTTTTTCGTTTTTATTCAATACGATCATTACAGTTTCGTTTTCATCAAATCTGAAAAAAACATATACGCCTTGCTCCGGAACATATTGTATTGTATTTCCATGTTGAATGGCCGTGGATCCTTTTCTCCATCTTAATATCCGTCGGACAAATTCTTTCATTTCCGTTTGTTGGCTTGTCAATCCTTCACCAGTGAATCCATTCACTATGTCACCTTTCCACCCTCCCGGAAAATCAGCGCGGGTAAGTCCGTCATCCCTGTCTACTGGACTATTCATGAGTATTTCATCCCCATAGAATAATTGGGGAATTCCACGTACAGTAAGTATAAATGCAAGAGCCATTTTAAGATTGGGGATGTCTTCATGAAGGAGGGCATAAATTCTGCTTATGTCATGATTGCCCGCAAACACAACCAGGTTTTGCGGATCAGCATACTGAAAATCCTGGGCTAACACTTCATATAAAATAGCCCACCCTCCATCGCCCCCGTCCGTTGAGATCAAAGCATCGCGTAAAGCATTTTGCATTGGAAAATCAAACAGGGATGGCAGGTAAGATTTATATCCGTTGACATTTATTTTACCGCGTTGCCAATGAGCCACGATTGCAGGGTTTACATGCCACACTTCTCCTGAAATATTAAAATTAGGATATTCATTCATTACGCTTTTTGACCATTCGGTCATATAGTTTTCGTCGGGATAGACATATGTATCCATTCTTATTCCTGCCAGTCCTGCATATTCAATCCACCAGATGGAGTTTTGGATAAGGTATTTTCCTAAAAATGGATTTTGTGGATTCAGGTCTGGCATGGAACGTACAAACCATCCTTTTGTAAATACATCATGATCCTCTGGAGCTGCATATGCATCCATCTGAATGGTTTTACGATGATTTGTTTCTATGTATGGTTTTCCAAAATTATTGATCCAGTCTTTCGTAGGTGGATTCTTCAACCACCAGTGTTCGAGTCCACAATGATTGATGATCATGTCCATGATCACCTTAATTCCTTTTTGGGCTGCTTCCTGACAAAAGGATTGATATGTTTCATTCGTCCCCATCCTCGGATCAACCTTATAAAAATCCGTGGTGGCATATCCGTGATATGAATACCGGGGCATGTTATTTTCAAGCACAGGATTTGGCCATATAGCGGTAAAGCCCAGGTCTGATATGTAATCAAGATGTTGTCTGATTCCCTCCAGGTCTCCACCATGTCTTCCACCTTTTTCTGTCCGGTTTGATTTTTCCAACATGCCGGGCACATCATTATTAGTCGGATCTCCATCTGCAAAACGGTCCGGAGTGATCAGATAAATGACATCGCTGGTATTGAATCCTTTTCGAAGTGCCGAACCTTCTTCTCTTTGCAAAAGGGGAAAATCAATTTTCATAATCTGCCGGTCATCCTCAAAAAAAAGTATGGGTATAACTCCGGCTTTTGCACTCTTGCTTATAGTCAGATTTATGAAGAGATAATCTTTGTTTTCCGGACTTGTTGCGCTGATGAGTTTTACGCCTTTATATTTCAATTTTGGTTTTAAGCTTCCTATGTTTTTTCCATAAACCAGGATCTGAAGTATTGGGTCTTTCATCCCGATCCACCAATTAGGTGGTTCAACTCTTTCAGGAATTTGTCCATGTACTAATTGACAAATGAAAAGAAGTACAATGCAGTAAAATAATTTAGTTTTCATCTTCCGGTTGTTACATGACGTTCACTGCTTCATAACCGTGGCTTAGGGTGCAATGATCATTTACCATTTTTAAAACTTGTGGAGTCGTGTTCTAATTCTGTTTCGTCCCGTCAGTCAGCGTGACGCGGATGATCGTGCTGTCAGCGGCTATGTAGAGATGATTAAATGTATCATCAAAGGCACAATTGGCCGTGGCCTGTGGAATGTGGATTCGTGCGATCACTTCGTCCTGGGGTGAAAATATCCAAAGCCCTCCGGGTCCCGTGGCAAATACATTCCCGGATGGATGGACCTTAAGTCCGTCCGGCAATCCATTTTCTTTTTCAACGAGACTAGTTGCGTCGTATAGAACTTTACCGGCAATAGCATTGCCAGTAGATCCAATGGTATATTTCATCCAGATTGCTCGCATCGGATCCGAATTAGCTATATACATGAATTCGTTGCCAGGAGAGAATCCGATTCCGTTCGGTCTTGAAAGTGAATCAGTCACCATGATGATCGCGCCCGAGTGTCCAACCCTGTAGACTCCGGAGAAGTCCAATTCCTTTTCCGGGTCCTGGTCCTGGCCGGGTAATCCATATGGTGGGTCTGTAAAATAAAGGCTACCATTCCTGAAGGCTGCGTCATTCGGGCTATTCAGTTTTTTGTTTCTCCACAGACTAACCAGGGATATGAATTTTGGCAATGGATCAGACAGGGGGGCATCCATTATAGCTATGCGACGGTCACCATGCTGGCAAATCACCAATTGATTTTTAGTGTTGAGCAATAACCCGTTTGAGCCTTCTCGTTTTTTTTCTTTTGGACCTGTGTAACCTGAAGGTTCTAGCCATGTGCTTAATCCACCTGCCTCGGACCATTTGTAGATTTTATTTTCCGGAACATCTGAAAACAAAAGGGCTTGTTGGTCTTTAAGCCATAGGGTACCCTCCGCCCAATTAAAGCCTCGTGCAATCGTAACTATTGCGGACTTTTCAGAAATGAGCGTTTTTGCTTTGGGGTCGATGATCTCCACCCACATGTCCCCCGACTTCCCTTTGCTTTTATCTTCTGGCAATTTCGGCTGATTGCTTTGTTTGCATGCCATGGATAGCGTGAAGAGCACTAAAAAATACAGTGCATAATGGTTTTGAATGCTTAGTCTGAAATTCATAACCCACAAAATAAATAGTTGGCGTGGGTTATTTAGTTTTTCGCAATGAAAGTGAGAAATACTTCCAACCAATCCGCTTAATCAAATGGCGATTTGCGAATCCTTTTTATGGACTTGTATCGGTAGTAATGAGTACTATCTATCCTTATACAAAACAAAATGAATGAAAAATCCTTTTCTGCTGCTCCTTTTTAGCCTTTTTTTATCCTGTGGCAAAGACGACTGCACAAACTATGTGACCGGCATATACAATGGAACATGCACTTCAATCATTGGAACCTTCCAGGGGGTTGTTAAATTTTATCCAACTCAAGCTGGTGGAGGAGAATTGTTGATTGAAGACAGCATTTCTGGATTGAGCGGATTCACAGGGATTTTATCAGGGAACTGCAAAACGATCATAATTGCTTCTCAGCCTGTCGTCAATATCAATGGATTATCGTTATTAGTTTCAGGGGCTCTTGATGTGAATGGTAAAACAATAACCGGGACCTCAATCTTGAATATGGAACAATGGAAGAGGTGTGTACTTACAACGTGACAAAGAAAAATTAGTATAATATTCTGATTATCAGATATATACACATATATTTGAAGTTTGCCAACCTCTAAAGGTTTGCAATAGTTTAACACTTAAGATTTTACCAAATGATCATTTCTCCACAAAAGAGTTATGATTGGAATCAACTCAGGAATAAGATATTAGATACTTCAATAGTATTGCTAAGCAACGCTTTTAAAACATATTGGCTGTAAAGCAATAATTAAATTCTCGATAATCACCTCCAGGCAGTTATAGAATGATTTGGATGCCGATGATGACAAGAAAACGGTGAGGCGTTAGAAATTCTGAATCCGGTTTCAGAGATAATAAGATTGAAGGTTGGTAAATCTGGTGAGGTTAAAACCATGTTCCATCCCCAATAAAATGCCTAGCAACTCAAATTAACTTAGCTGGGGTTTTCAGGACCTTACTTACAAGAACCGTGACTAATGTTCCACGTGAAACAAATTTGATTAAATTTCTCTAACCTCGACAAGAAACTGATTAAGAAGACGGTTGAACTCTTCAGGGTGCTCCATCATTGGGGCGTGTCCGCATTTATCCAACAAAAATAGTCTCGCATCTGGTAATAACTCTTTGAATTTTTCTCCCACAAAAGCCGGTGTTATCGTATCCTGCACTCCCCAAACCAATAGGACCGGACGTTTGATTTCATGCAATCTTTCACCAATATTGTGACGTATGGCAGATTTGGCTATTGCAATGACCCTAATGGCTTTATTTCGATCATTTACTATATCATACACTTCATCCACTAATTCTTTAGATGCAACAGCTGGATCGTAAAATGTAGATTCAGTTTTCTTTTGGACAAACTCATAATTACCTCTCTTTGGAAATGTGCTGCCTAAAGCTGCTTCAAATAATCCCGAACTGCCGGTAAGCGTCATAGATCGTAAAATGTCCGGCCTGTCCAATGCGAAAAGAACTGCAACATGACCACCCAAACTATTCCCAACAAGGTTGACGGATTTGAAATTTTTATATCGAACGAATTGGTTAACATGATTCACCAGACCAGTTACAGAAAGCTTTCTAAGTGGTAACTCAAATATGGGGAGCAATGGTACTACTACATTAAGTTTCCCTCTAAACTGATCTATAATAGATTTAAAATTGCTTAATGCACCAAAAAGGCCGTGCAATAGCAATAAGGTCCTCTCATTGCCTGGATCGGTTTCTATATATTTATAACCGCCGTCCTCCTTGGTAAATAACTCCATTACGTTAGTTAAAAATGCTGTTTATTAATCGTTTATAGTTTATGTAATTATTTAATGTTTTCTGGTTTTGCTATAAGATGGAGATAAAATAGGAAAGTTATTAGAAGGATCCCTACCCCCTGATGAGCCGACCCCAATAAAACAGGGATGTGACCAATACTATTAATCAGAGTCAAAATACCCAAACTTACCTGAACAACAATAATGCCACACATAGCCACTGCAATCCACCTCCATTTTTGATTTGGAAGTTGTAGCCATTTCACAATAAAACCAGCAAACATAAATACCAAAAGGTAAGCAAGATTCCGATGTATAAATTGAACTAATGTGGGCATAAATCCTGATTGGTCATACAGTAAAAAATTATCTAGATTCCAATGAGCCCGATCCATTATGATTGAAGGAACCCATTGACCGTTCATCGAAGGCCAGGTAGGATATAACATTGCCGATTTCATTCCCGATACCAACCCACCAAAGAGAAACTGTATTCCAGAAAAGATTAGAATAATCCTCGTCGCGCTTCTCCAACCCATATCTAATGAAGGTTTTTCATATCCTTTATGATTCAACCATGTATAAAACAGGGCAAGAAAAAGAAGCAAACCTAAACATAAATGAATGGTCAGCTTATATGCATTTACCCAGGGTCGTTCTATAAGTCCGGAAACCACCATAATCCATCCAAATATTGCAGCTAGTCCCGCCAGAAAAATAACCAGCATCAGGTTTTTCAATAACTGCCGATTAAGCGATCCTCGAATTAAAAAATAAATAAAAGGAATCAGGAATACAAAGCCCATGGTCCTCGCCCACAATCGATGTAAGAATTCCCAGAAGAAAATAAATTTGAATTCACTGAGCGCCATACCCTTGTTGATATGCTGATATTGAGGTGTCTGTTTGTACAACTCAAAAGCATCCTGCCATTGTACAGTGTTCAAGGGTGGAACAGCTCCCATCACAATATCCCATCGGGTAATGCTTAATCCTGAGCCCGTCAGACGGGTTATTCCGCCTAAAAGAATTTGAACGAACACCATGATCACTCCAATCAAAAGCCAAAAGCTTATTAAATTTTGATCGCGTGGCTTTTCAGTTTTCATCCGATCCCAAAGATAGAGGAAGAAGCCATTTCATATCCTCCTGTGATATTGATGATATTTTTATTATAAATTCAATCCTTATCATCATCATTAAGGGTGTTAGGATGTGGAAAGGAAAATCGTATGATATTAGGTTTTTTAAAAGTCCTCTTTTTTCCACGTCTATTCACATCTTTATCAACATGTTAATTAATTGATTATCAAATATTTATAATGCATATTCAGAATTCTTACCAAAATGTTTATAACTAAAAATGTTTAATAATAATTTTTAAAATATGTTAGCACCTGACTTTTTCTATAGCCGGTTCCCTTGGTAAATAATCCGTAAAAAGTCTGATTCTATTTCATACCCAGGTTACTCACAAATTGTCTACAGACTGCTTACGAATAATGTGCAAATCTTATTATGGATCATCATTGATACAGCAGGGATTACACGTGCTAATTAGCCTTAATGTTTATAACTAATTGACCTTTTCTAATCAATAACTAAAAATGAGAGCTGTAATCCAACGAGTAAGCCAGGCCAGTGTAGTTGCCGATAGCCTGATAACCGGCGATATCGGACAAGGAATGTTAGTCTTGTTAGGAATTGAACATGAGGATATTAAAGAAGATGCTGAATGGCTGGCTGATAAAATCAGGCAAATGCGTATTTTTTCTGATGCAGAAGGAAAGATGAATCTTTCGGTTGAAGAAATTCATGGCCGGATATTGGTGGTAAGCCAATTTACTCTACACGCAAGCACAAAGAAAGGAAACAGGCCTTCCTTTATTAAAGCCGCCCGTCCCGAACAAGCTATAGATCTTTATGATTACTTCAAAAAATATCTTGAACTGAAAACCGGAGAAAAAATCGCCTCAGGAATTTTTGGGGCTGATATGAAAATAAATTTAGTGAATGATGGACCGGTCACAATCATCATCGATAGTAAAAACAAAGAATGATACTCCGTTTAAAATATTTTCAAAAACCAGCCAAACAAAAATGCTGAAATAAAATTGACTAAATATGCCGATGACAATTAAAGATGCTCAGCTGGAAGTGGATACATGGATCCGGCAATATGGAGGCGGATATTTTAGTGAACTGACTAACCTGGGTATATTAACAGAAGAAGTGGGCGAAATGGCGCACTGGATGGTCAGAAAATATGGCGACCAATCCCTTAAGCCCGCTGAGAAAACCATCAACATGGAGGAAGCAATCGTTGATGAAATAACAGATACACTTTGGGTCCTTATGTGCCTGGCTAACCAAATGGGAATAGACCTTGAGGAGGGATTCATAAAAAATATCCAAAAAAAAACATTGCGTGATGCCCAACGGCACACAACCGACAGGGATAGCGATTCACTTATCCAGCCTTAACCGATCAGCTCGCAATGCATTCCGGCAAACCCAAACAGAAAGAGAAAGGCAACCTGCAAAAACAAGAATAGCGCCCCCCATAAGCAAATCAGTATACTGCTGAAAAATAAAGAAATCGTAAAGACCGTGGAGCAAAATGGGAATAACAAGGGAGAGCCAAAAAAACTTTCGGCTTTCTAATTTATACCGCGCAAATAAAAAACCCATAATAATGCCAAACAGAAAATGAACCGGTACTGCAGTAAAGCCCCTCACTATGTGATTCATAAATTCAGTGTCATGAGAAACATACAATGATCCTTCTACCAGGTTAAATCCGGCAGCGATGCCACACGCATACAAAATGCCATCCGTATAGCGATCAAATGTCTTCCAGTGATACGCAACAAAAACTAACCACAACCATTTTGCAGCCTCTTCAAAAAACCCCACACCGATAAAACTTTCCAGGAGGATTAATGACGGATGAAGTGCAATAAAATCACCCAGAAAAAAATTCCAGAAATATTCTGCTACCAGGGCTAGTGAAGCAGACACAGCTCCCATAAGTACACAGAAGAAAAGACGAAGAGGTTTTTCTTTAGAAGAAGAACCAACTAATCCATAGATCAGAACACAATAAATGAAAACCGATAGAAACGAAACTGTATAAATCATGCAGACAATTCCCGATAAAACCTGATCAGATCACTAATGACCTGGTGCGTGTTTTCGTACATACCCATGTGTCCTGTGGATTCATATAAATGCAGGCTGGTATGTCCGGCCAATATGGATTGTTTCAGACCCAAATCAACAGGGACTGCTTTGTCCTTACCACCCATCATAAGTAGAACAGGGATACCTGCAGTTTTCAGAGTTTCAGCATGATCTGCCCGGTCACGCATGGCAATGGTTCCATAATACCAGGCATTGTCATCATATTGAAGGCCCCGCTCACCCCACATCCTGATGATATCAACGGAACTGTCAGGGTCGGCAAAAAGAGCTGAATAGAATTTGTTGATAAAGCCTGCACGTCCGTTTGATTTGATATCATTCGCAGTTCCTGTGCGGGCAGCTTTTTTTTCCTCTGTATCTGCAAACACATGACTGTGGAGGAGTGTAAGACTAGATACCCGGGAGGGATGCGAGGCTAACATTTCCATACAAACATATCCGCCCATGCTATGGCCAGCAAGATTGACATTTTCGATTCCTAATTCGTCTAAATGCTTCCAGTATTTTTTAGCCAGCCCGGCTATGGAATAAGCTTCTGTAACCGGTTCAAGACCAAAACCAGGAAGAGCCAGGTAAGTGACCTGATGACCTTCAAAAGCAAGCTCCAGCGGATACCAGCTTCGATGATCAAAACCAAAACCATGTATAAGAATTGTATTTTTTGGAGAAGGGCCCATACTGTATTGATTTTATGTATTGGTGAATTTAGGGTAATTATAATAACCAATGCTCACCGAAGGCATCCGGCTAAAGTAAATATTACCACTATCTTTCGCAGGTATAATAAGCAACAGGCAGATGGCGATGACAATAGGCATAATCCGTGAAACTTCAGATAAGCGGGTAGCAATAACACCGGACAATATCAAGCGTTCCAAGCTAAAAGATGTGAATTGGCAAGTTCAGGCCGGCGCAGGAAATGAAGCCGGATTTGAAGACCAGCAATATTCAGGTCTCGCAACTATAAAAGACAGAGCCTCGATCCTGAAAGAAGCAGATGTCATCCTCACTATTTTTTCACCACCTGACGAAGACCTGGCACAGATCAAAGAGAATACTCTTCTGATCTCCCAATTCAGACCTTACCAGGACACAGGCATACTTGATAAGCTGGCGAAATATCCTATTCGCGTGATCAGCATGGACATGATACCCCGTACGACGCTTGCTCAGGCCATGGATGTACTTTCATCAATGGCATCGATTGCAGGATACCGGGCTGTTCTGCTGGCAGCACAAAAGCTTCCTCGTTATTTCCCGATGATGATCACTTCTGCGGGAAGCATCAGGCCAGCAAAAGCATTGATCATCGGAGCAGGAGTGGCAGGCTTACAGGCGATAGCAACGGCCAGAAAACTTGGTGCAGTAGTAGAAGCCTTTGATGTGCGTCGTGCCGCAAAAGAAGAAGTCGAAAGTCTGGGTGCTAAATTCGTAGAAGTTGCAGGAGCTGCAGATGACAAAGGAGCCGGTGGTTATGCCGTAGAACAATCAGATGAATTTTTAACGAAACAACGGGCTGAAGTTCAGGCAAGAGCTTCAAAGGCGGATGTCATCATTTGTACGGCGCAGGTAAGAGGACGAAAAGCACCTGTGTTGATCGAAGCCGATACGATTTCACTCATGAGACATGGTTCAGTCATCGTCGATCTCGCTGCATCTACAGGTGGCAATTGCGCATTAACCGAAAATGATAAGACAATTGTAAAACACGGAGTAACCATCATTGGAAATTCCTCTCTCGAAACAGAAATGCCTGAAGACGCAAGCCAGATGTATGGAAATAATATTCTGAACCTTCTCAATCACATTACAAAAGACGGGATGTTAAATATAAAAATGGAAGATGAAATTGTGAAAGGAGCGATGATCAAGCCCTGAAATTTTAACCTGGTCCCGAATATGATTTAAAATATTGAACAATCATTTTTGGTTTTCCAAGCTCCTCAAGCTGAGCAATATTTACCCACTTATAATCTTTAGACAAACGCTTCGGTCGTTCTGATAACGTGCAGGAGTAAAACCTTCCATGAATAAGCTGATGAGAAAGGATTTGTTGATAAACTTTGGTATCAGAGGACTCCATCATGCAAGTTGATGAACCAATAATCGAAAAAGCAAAAGCAAGCAACGGAATCTTCCCTGGAGAACGGGAAGAAGTATGTTCAAGATGCGGAAGGCTGTATAGACCCTGCCAGATATCGTTTTCTTCTCTTCTATGCATCAGTATACGGCCGCGATATCGAATGAGGAGAAAATGAAAGAAGCGGTTGCGCACAGGTTTTTTCTTTGTTTTTACCGGCAAAACATCCACGATGTTATTTTGGAAAGCAAAACAATGGGATGATATCGGACATGTATTACAAAGAGGCGCTTTGGGTTTACAGACAAGCGCACCAAAGTTCATAATTGCCTGGTTGAACAATGCCGGAGAAACCTTTTCCATAAAATCAAACGCCAGCTTTCTGATCTGCTCATGCACAGCAGTGTCATCTATTGATTTTGTAATACCTGTGTAACGCGCGATAACTCTCTTTACATTCCCATCCACTACAACATGCTTATGGCCAAAAGCAAATGAAGAAATAGCGGCAGCAGAATAAGGTCCGACGCCCGGAAGAGTTAATAAAGCATCATGATGATCGGGAAAATGACCACCAAGGTTTTCAACAACATGTTTTGCTGCTTTGTGAAGGTTGCGGGCACGGGTGTAGTACCCTAACCCCTGCCACAATCGCATCACATCATCAATTGAGGATGAGGCCAGATCATGTATCGAAGGAAAGTGATGAACAAAACGGAGATAATAATCCGTGCCTTGTTTAACACGTGTTTGTTGAAGGATAATTTCCGATAGCCAGACATGGTAAGGATCCGGATGCTCAATCGACCATGGCATAGGACGCGGGTTATCGCGATGCCATTTTAGTAAAGCACGGGCAAAAAAATTCGCCATCAGGCAAAGCTAAACATCATATTGTATGAAATAAGATGAATGAAAACTTTCCTGATGGCGATCACCGGGTTTAACCGGCAAGCTTTTCAGCAATATACTTATGGACGTGCCACCTGATATCTTCTTTCGATCATATCTTTTAATTCCTTACGGGCAAAAAAGATACGGCTCTTGACAGTGCCAAGCGGAAGGTTCAGGGTTTCTGCTATTTCCTGGTATTTATGTCCCAGATAATGCATCTCAAAAGGAACGCGCAATGAATCGTCAAGTGATTCCACCATTCCTCCGAGTTCATTCATCATGATATTGGACTCTGCATTATTCTTAATCGATGCAGCACCGCTATTGATATAATAGAGATTATCTGTTGAATCAATGATCGTGCGGGTCTTTACGTTTTTGCGATAGTTGTTGATAAATATATTCTTCATGATCGTGAGCAACCATGCTTTGAGGTTAGTGCCCGGAATAAATTTATCCACGTTGCTTATTGCGCGAAATGCGGTTTCCTGGTAAAGGTCTTTAGCCTCCTCTGTGTTTTTTGTCAGCTTGTAGGCAAAGGTGTGCAGTGGCCCACTAAGACTTGATAGTTGGTGATTGAAATCCGTGGTTGACATAATGGGTTATGTTTTTGTTTCCTCAAAGCTAAGGGAAAGGTTGAACAAAAACCAAAAAAGTTAAACAAAAAAATAAAGATTTAACTAAAAATTAACCCATTAACAGGAACAATATTGATTAAACACCTATTATTCAGGACATTGTAAAAAATATTAGGTTTCACTAGAAACTGAAATCTGTGAAAAACATTAATGGAAATCCCCTAATTCAAACAGGTAAAACCCTTACGTTTCCAATATTTTAAAGTTTCCAACCCCGAAAAAATCAAAAAAAATTAAAATCAGTCCTCTTAAGCCATTACCAGGAGGGGATGCTGCATCAAAATTTGTGTTTTTAGCAATCGCAATTATTTGTTTTTAGAATTGAAATCTCAATTTGAAATTATCTTGAGCATCAAATGATGAACATAGCTATTATTGCCGGCGGGCCTTCTGCCGAAAGAGGTATTTCACTTAAAAGTGCTCAGACCATTGCTTCGCATCTACAGGCTGATAAGTACAAATCAGGCACGATAGATATTACACCTGAAGGATGGGTTGAGATGACTTCCGGTAACCGTGTAGACTTAAATGATTTTTCACTGACAGATCCTGTTGGAGAGAAAATAATATCCTTTGATTTTGCTTTCATCATTATTCATGGCACTCCTGCTGAAGATGGAAAGCTTCAGGGTTATTTTGAAATGAAGAATATTCCACACAGTGCATGTGGTGTATTGACAAGCGCGCTGACGTTCAACAAGCAAATGTGCAAGGATTACCTGAAGCAATCGAATATTCCTATGGCTGAAAGTATGATCGTAAAGTCAATCGTGAGTCGCGAGCAGGTAGAACAAAATAAAATAAAGCCTCCCTTTTTTGTGAAGCCTAATAATAACGGATCGAGCTATGGAGTCACCAAAGTGAAAGAATGGTCCGGATTAGAAGAAGCAATTTCCATGGCACTCAGATATGATCACGAGGTGATGATAGAAAGAGCGCTGATCGGACCCGAATATTCCTGTGGTGTTGTAAGAGAGGGAATAAAGTATCATGTATTCCCCATCACAGAAATAATTCCGAAAGGAGAATTTTTTGATTATGCCGCGAAGTATGAAGGAGATAGCCAGGAAATCACTCCCGCAAGACTCACAGAAGATTTAGCACAACAATGCAAAGAAAGATCTGAGCGGTTGTATCGCACACTTGGATGCAGGGGCATGGTCAGGTTCGATTACATATTAGAAGACGGAACATTTTTTTTGCTGGAAGCAAATACAACTCCCGGCATGTCAGAGGCCTCTATTATACCCCAGCAGGCAAAAGCATATGGATGGACTATCGGTCAATTGCTTGATACAGTGATCCAGGATTGTTTGAGCAATAGGCAATAGGCAAAAAACAATTGGCAAACGGGCAAAAAGCAAAAAAAACATGCGTCAACTTCGGTTCATTGACCTGTTGTCGTTTCGCTTCGGCTCCCTCAGCGACCGACCATATTTTACAAAAAATAGTTTCGGCTTCGCTCACTTAACAATATTACTTTTCAATTTCCTTAAAATCGAAAATCGAACTGACGGCAGAAACCATTTTTAAAATTTCAACGAGCCTCCGATAGTCAACTGATTATCTTCTTCTCCTGACATGTAGCCGATGCGGAATGCAGTAAGTCCAAGCGGAACAACAAAAATGCCTCCACCAAAACCAACATGCCAGGTGTCTGCATCAGCTTCCTTGTACCATACTCTGCCGTAATCAAAGGATCCAAAAACTCCCAGTGAAAATGGAAGCATGCCGCCGGCGCGGAATAACTTCAGACGCAAATCGGTATTTTGATAGAAGCGGGAATCACCGGCAAACCGGTCTGTTCGAAAGCCTCTTAAACGGTCAGGTCCGCCAAGTGTAAGCGCATGAAAAAATTCATAATCACCGAGGATCTTATCAGCCTGTAGATGTGTAGCCAAAACAATGACACCGGAAATATCCAGTGGAATATATAGCGTACCACCTGCCGATAGTAATCCATGACTGATCGCAGGGCCTGAAAGTGAAGTGCGGGTTCCAATTGAAAATTCAAAATCACCACCTCTTGATGGAAAGCTATTATTGTCGAGACGCCGATATTCATATCCGGCTGAAATGCCTGCGTAGTGCCGATGTCCGAAATCGTTTTGTGTCAATTGTGATTCTGGCGAGAAAACAAAACGGGGTTCATCATGGCTATCCTCGAGATCCAGGAATTGGTATGAAGTTTTTAAAAAGAGCTTGTTGCCAAAACCAAAGCGATAATTAAATGAAGGACCAATACGAACCTGGCTTCCTTTCACAATGTGATATTTAGCATCCTGGCCATAATTGATATATTCATTGCCAAGGCCGTAAAAGTATTGTGTGAAAGTGGGAGCAGTGATGAAAGCATCAAAGCCTAAATCAATATCACCAATAGCATGAAGAAAATCGCCTGAATATTTTCCAATAAATGCCTGCGTTTTAAAAAAGTATGAAACACTCAGGGCATGCCTTGATTTGAAAGGGTCTGTCCGAAAACCAAAACGCGTAAACCATACATTGTAAGTGAGGCCCAAACCTTCGTCAGTATAAAACGTAGGTGCCGGAAAATGAAAAAATTTATTGAGCTTATAATCCGTGCGATCGTAAGTATTGTTAAATGGTTTAGTATTGAATCGTTCTTTGACAGGCTTTCCGGTTATGCTCATTCCTTCAGGAACATCGTAGGCGATAATATCTAAATGTCGATCATCATGGATGACCTGATCTTCTCCGGTGCCACCTACAATGCGAATGTTGACAGTAGGATTTCCAGTACCGTTGAATCGAAAAATATCGTCTTTGTCCAAACCGAAAAGCTGAATTTCTTTTGTGATCTCATCATCGAATACGCGGTGATAAAAAACATGTAATGTTCCATTGCCAGACTTACGTTCGACGGTAATATTTACATGATGATCATCTATCGCATCAACTGTGAAAATATCAGGATCTTCAGAACCGGGAATAGCTACTACCTTAGAAAGGATTCTGTAATATTCACGTGCATCATCCACCAGGTGATCTCGCCGGGCCCGAAGTATAGATCTTATTTCTTTTCCATCGAGCGAATCGATCTTTCGCGGCCAATCCAAAAATGCAGCATCAATAACTTTGTCTGTAAGGCTTGCCTGCAATTGTTTTGCAGAGGCGACAAAATCTTCTTCCGTTAATTCATGGAGGAAAGAGCGATCAAAAAACTTACCTGCCCAAATCAAACCCGGCAGATAATCGATATCTGCCTGAAATCTCCTGAGGGCAGGATTAAAATAGGGCCTGCTTCCGAGGTAATCCAGCAAGCCATCATTTTTAAAAAACACCTGATCACGATCCCGTGGAATCGGACGAAAAACTGTCATATCATTTTCTCTGAAGGAAGCCCATCTCACCTGATCATCATGCCTGTCCCAATCACCAAGCCATGTATCAAACAGGCGTGCACGCAATACGGCCTTTTGGTCCACTACGTTCTTATGTGATTCTTTAACCATTTCAATGACGTCGAGCGTGTTGAATGTTTCTTCTGTATTTCCAAAATTGTCAAAGCCGGAAGTTTTACCACCGGGACGTTCTTCAAACAAATAAACACCATCGCCGATATCATCATTGTAAATACCGAGAGCAGATTGATGAGGTACATAGACAATGCATGGAATTGAATAAAAAACACCGGCAGCGATAGCTAAGCGGGGCACGACAAGTGCTCCATAAGGATGTGAAGAAGCAATACCTTCCTGTACAAGATTTTCAGCAAACGTACCACGAAGTGCAGGGGGTAAAACGGTGGTCACTCGTTTATCGATGGAGCGAAGTACATATTGTTCACCGGCTGCATTTTCTAAACGGAGGGATCGGGTTTGATTGCCTCCTCCAAGCTGAAGCGGTGTCAATCCTCCATGAACATGGTCAATCCAAAGTACAGGAAGCTTAATCTTTTCGCTCCAGGCTTTCCGGTAAGCTTCGCCGCGTAAAAATTTCTTTTTTTCATATCGCGTTGAAGCCTGAATAAGAATGCTGTCTGTATTTGCTTGCAAAGAAGAATTGATCGAGGAAAGATCATGATTGTCATCTTCTTTTAAAGCAAAAGATGTTTGCCATACCGGACGGGAAACTCCTGCATCATCTACTGCTATGAATGAAACATTCAATGCGCCATCATGCATCACATCAGCCCTAAGAAATCCAGGTGACATATATGAAAAACCGGATTTTTCTCCTTTACGTGCATACCCAACTTTGTCTCCGCTCCCGGCTACAAAATAATGCCGGCCATTACGCTCATAATATTGCAGATTCTTTTCATGACCACTTACTATGATACAATGATCACAACCGTCAGTTGCAGAAATGATAGTAGCGCGATATGCTTCGTAAGAAGGATGACCAAAGTGTTGATCGGAACCAAGCAAGGATCGTATGCCTGTGATGAGCGTACCCAAAACAGGAACCGGTAAAAGATGGCTTGACAATGGATAATTGCCTGCAATGATACCATTCGCATAAACCGGATGATGTGTAGCAAGAATGATATGATCGGTGGGGTGCGACTGAATGATATCCTTGATGGCCAGCTTTAATTCAAGCACATTTCCTAATTCACATCCGGGTAACTTTTCGCCATCCCTGGCTTCTGATTCGATCGCCCACTGAGAATCCATTAATACAACTATCGTATTGCCTGCAATCCTGACAACCTCAGGCGAACCGCAACCTTTACGAGGCTCCAACAGACGTCCTTTGTCACGAACATTTTTCAGAAGGCGATCCAATTCAATGATAGCAGCCGGAGATGTTTTTTTTTCAGATGTCCATTCTTTCTGTCCGGGGATCAGGTACAGATCTTTGAATGTATCATCCAGCTTTTTTATTCTTCCAATCTCATAAGCGGTGATCGAATTGTCAGCAGCAATGGAAGAAGAAAGATCATCAGGACTTAATACATCACCCAGGAGTACGAGGCCGGATGTTGTTTTACTCCGATCAGATTCTATTGCCTTCAATACAGGCCCATCTTCTTTAAGCGAAATACCACCCACGAGATAGAGTGAATAGTCTATTTCTGTTGTTGGAGTTGTTACCTCACCAGCAGGAACATTTATGGAATTTGGTGCGTAGTATGGCTTTACACTGGCGCATGAGAAAAATGACAACACCATGCCGCAGAAAAGAAGAGGGAGCAATAAGATCTTCATAACAATTAAAGATAATAGGCAACCTCCATTTATGTAGCCAGAATTCCCTTAAAAAACTTTCTTCCAACCACGAGGACTATTCCTATTGCTCCACCCAGGATCAGGCCGATAAGAAGCTGCCGCAAAAGAGATAATTGTACAGGAGCAAGAGGAGGGATAGGGTAATCGATGACCTGTATAAACGGAGTTTTATTCCTGAGAGCGAAATCGGCAACTTCAGTATTCTTCAGCACTTCTGCATACATAGCTGAAAGTGCAACTAATTCCCGTTGAAGATGCAGTTCGGCTACCTGGTCAGTTCTCATGATAAGGCTTCGACGTGTGTCTTTGGAATTAGCTAAACGATATTCTACAGATTTGAGAACGGCCAATACGGAATCCCTTTTCTCCCGTACAATCTTAAATGTTTTGACTTGTTTTTCGATTGCTTTGTTGATATAATAATTGCTCAGCGATTCAAACATGCGTTTGGAGAGCTCAAGGGAAAGAGTTTCGTCCTCTGTAGAAGCAGAAATGGACATAATATTTGTATCCTCATTGTAAGCGGTATGCAACAATGCTTTCTTGGGTTGATCGGGCGGGCCAATGACAAAATTATATATCATGAGCAGCATTTCATTTTCTTTGCGATCAAATGCTGGGACGCTATCGTGGGTAAAATAAAATGGAGATGTATTTTTTGATGCCTTTCCATTTACATCATTCAGGTTGTACAATCTAAGGAGATGATTGGCAATAAAATCTTGTTTTCCGTCGACTTCAATTTTATTGAAAAGAGTTTGCTGGACTACACGCCGGGATTTACTTAACTCCAGGATTTTATCAAGATTATACCTTGTCGGGCGAACTCCACCAAATCCAAACTGACCCAGGACACTGGATAATCCGGAAGAACCGCCGCCCTCATCTTCATCAACGCTGAAAGTGATCATGGCAGGGTAAACCGGGTGGTATTTGTAAAACTTATTGAGTTGATAACCAGTTACAGCAAGCGCGAAAAAGACAGGTATATACCAATAACGAATAGATTCTAAGGTGTATTCACGGAATTTGATCACCAGGTCCTTTAAAGAGGTCTCTTCCTCGTAAGCTATTTGTTTTTCCTCCATTAGCTGCCGGCTGCGATTTTCATGAGATACTGGCCGTATCCACTCTTTAACAAAGGTTGTGCCTGATCCTGTAGCTCTTCCTGAGTAATAAACCCCATTCGATAAGCGACCTCTTCAATACATCCGATCTTGAGGCCCTGTCGCTTCTCTATGATCCGTACGAATTCCGTGGCATCATGAAGGCTGTCGAAAGTGCCTGTGTCAAGCCAGGCAGCGCCTCTGCCGAAAATTTTAACCCTCAGACTTCCTTCACGGAGATAGATCTGGTTGATGTCAGTGATTTCGTATTCTCCTCTTGCTGAAGGTTTCAGCGTCCTCGCTTTTTCTATGACAGAATTGTCGAAAAAATAAAGGCCCGGAACGGCATAATTTGATTCGGGATGTGCGGGTTTTTCCACAATTTCAAGAGCCTTCATGTTTTCATCGAAAGACACGACACCATACCGCTCGGGATCTGATACAGGATATGCGAAAATGACGGCGCCATCGGGTTCGTTGCAATCTGACAAAAACGCGGGCATTTCAGTACGGTAGAAAATATTGTCTCCCAGGATCAGGCACACAGGGTCTGAGCCTACAAAGTCGGCCCCAATCACAAATGCCTGGGCCAGGCCATTGGGCACACTTTGAATAGCATACTGAAAATGGCAACCAACCTGGCGGCCATCCCCGAGCAGGCGGACAAAACCATCGTGATCTTCTGGGGTAGTTATGATCAGAATATCCTGAATTCCGGCCAGCATAAGGACAGAAAGCGGATAATAGATCATGGGTTTGTCATACACCGGGATCAATTGCTTGGATACTGCCCTTGTAATGGGATACAGCCTTGTGCCGGATCCACCGGCTAGAATAATTCCTTTCACGGTGTAAAATTAACAACTAACAGCTAATGGACTAAAATGCATAAAGTAGTCGGAACTCAACATGATTAGAATTGGCAGAACTGAACAATTAACGAAAAGTAATACATAGATTAAATTGTAAATTTGAATACGCAGTATTTCAAATATTAAAAATTTGCTGAATCGAATTTTATATCTGGTTTCGATATTGTATAGTGCCAATGCCTATGGTAATACTGATATATTTCCCATACAGGATGTTATTTCATGTTATGTGTATGTCCTATCCAACATTTCAGGCAGTGGATTGACATCATCCGTTGCTTACTATTCACATCCAGGTGGCACGGGAATTCAATATTTACCAGGAGATAGCATTCATACATCGGGTGTCTATTATGCGTTTGATCAGGACGGAATGGGTAAGGATGAAGAATGTTTTTTTGTACAAATCATTAATCACCTTCCGGATCTGTCGCAACTTCATGATGATTCCGCTTGCGCGTATTATGTGTTACCTTATTTTGAAACGCCGAGCATTTCCGGATACGCAGGATATTATACCGACACGAATGCACAGGGTGTCAGATTTCAACAAGGAGACGCGATAATTTCATCCATCTCACTTTATGCTTATGACGGATATGAGGCATGTAGTGTAGAAAAGGCAATAAATATCATCGTACACGACCCTCCTGTTTTTGACAGCATATATCATCAATATGGATGTCACGAATACACATTCAGGTCATTCGCTGGCACAAATGTGTTTGTGGACAGCCTTGATTTTTTATTTGAAGGACAACAATATCAGGTTGATGATAAGATCATACGGTCCGGAGAAGTAGAGGTGGTGGCACAAAACGGAACATGCATTACAAAAAAGACATTTGAACTATCGGTAGTAGATGAAATTTCAATAGACCCGATAGGGGATACGCTAATTTGTGGCCCCAGATTTCTGCTTCCTCAAATTACGGGAAATAATATAACAGAAAATGCAAAATACTATCCTCAAAACGGAGGTACAGGCAAGGATTATTTGCCCGGAGAGTATTATGCTGCAGGAATAACAGGCACTATTTATGCACTCGATTTTATTCCCGGGACAGATTGTATTGATGAAGAAGATATCCATATAAATACCGTTGAAGAAACAAAAGCATACAAAGATTTTAAGGTAGTTGTTTGCAGGGGACTTAAATACAATGTATACGAGCTCCTGTTAGCGCGAAACATTGATGCCCATGGAAACAAAATTTTTCCCATAGACAACCAGGTAATTTTAGAAAATGTAGTCACATTCAATACCGGTACATATCAGCCTGGAGAATACAGATTTTATGTAGTGGATTCTACGGGCGCACCCTGTATAAATGACACCGCTATTATGACCGTTATCACAACGGATAATTGTATAAATACTGACAAGGAATCGATCTTGTGTACCTCTCCAGATGATTTTAATTTTCTGTTATCAACCAACATGGCAGATAGCCCCGACCTTTGTTTAGGTGGATATTTTTTAGATGAAAATTATAATCATTTATTTTTTTGGAATCAGAAATTTGATTTAGACAGAACCATTCCCCGGGAGTATAAATTTTATTACGTACTAACAGATATCAATGGAAAAAGAGACACATCCATTGTAACAATCAAAATTGTTGATATCATCACCCTTAAAATGACAGGTTCTGATACATTATGTAAGGGAGAGTGTATTTCGGTACGAATTGAATTTTTAGATAATGACTACTATCAAACACCTGTTTTCATTCAAACCCCAAATGACCTGACTTTATTTAATGTGGGGGTGTTGTATGATTCGCTCACCCATGATGACGATATACATGTCTGCTTTATTAGCGGTGGAGACGGGATAAATACCCAAAATCCAGATACAATATTTTTACCTATATCTGACCAGGAATACAAACTTGAGGTGTTTGCACTGGAGTTAAAGGAATGTCAGCGCGATCCGGAGCCAATTTATTTTGTAACACGCGAAGACAACACTTTTTATTTCGAGGAGACTTTATGTCCGGGCGGATCGGTCGAGTTTCATGGACAAAAATTTGATGAAACCCGGCCCAAAGGCGAGATTCTTCTAAGTACACCTGCGACCAATGGATGTGATTCATTTATTTATGTTAACCTGTCCTTTTACGCTCCCGCAACAAAAGTGATTAAAGAAGAAATATGCAATACAGATACGATCATCATCAATTGTATCGCATACACCGCTGCGTTTTCCAGAGATACTCAAATATTGAAAGGCGGAGGAATTTATGGATGCGACAGCACTATTATTATTGATTTAAATTTTACGAAACCAGATAAAATATATATTGACACAACGCTATGCGAAGGCCAGCGAATAAACATAGGCGATAAATATTTTGAATCAGAAGGACTGTATAGCGGAGTCATAAAAAAGAAAAACCTATGCGATAGTCTGGAATATGAAATTACTATCCGTCAGTCACGTCCTGAGAAGATTCATATTGACTGGACAGATCCGACCTGTTTTGGTGATTCAACAATAATTACGATCGATTCTTCTTATCAAAATGTATCCTGGTCTACAGGTGAAACAGGAAACCAAACATTGATAACGGGTCCGGGTGAATATAAAGTAACTCTGACCAATACTGCCGGTTGTCAACAAGACACAACGTTTGAAATTATTTTCCAGGAGGGCCCTCAAATTACTGGTGATTACTTTTATCAGGGAACAATCAATGAACCGATTCAATTTAATTTGACTTCTAACACTGGCCCTGTCTTCATAAAATGGATACCGGAAACAGGATTAAATTGTGATACGTGTCTAATGCCTATAGCTACCATATCACATACACAACAGTATCATTATATTGCCGTTGATGAAAATGGATGTTTGGATGAAGGGGCGGTTGAGGTAGAAATAATTTTTGATTCAAAACAAGATGTTTATATCCCAAATATTTTTAATCCCTTATCTCAATCTTTTGAAAACAGAGTTTTTTTTCTATCCTCAAAAGGAATATCAAGAACATATGATTTGTCAATATTTGATAGATGGGGAGGATTGCTTTACAACATGAGAGAACTTGAATCAAATCAAAGACAGGGAGGATGGAATGGAATGTATAGAAATACTCTTGTTCAATCCGGTGTATATATTTACAAAATTACTCTCGAAGGAATTGATCCCCCAATTATTGGAACAATAACGGTTATATATTAACGAATAAATATTTATGAAATACCACATTTTAAACGGAGACTCACTAGCGGAGAGTTTTCCCAAAGCAGACATTCCAGGGCAGCTCATTGTGATCAGGGAAGCCTTTATTGAAGGACCATTGTCCGGAGAGTTTACACAGGAATACTGGAATATGAGGGCGGAATTTGTGAGTGGTGCTTATGAGGCAACTGAAGAGGAATATGCCAAACAGTTTTTAAGCCAGCTTCAACTGATGGATGATATCCGGGAAGGCGATGAAGTTAACCTGTGGTTTGAAGATGATCTTTTTTGCCAGGCCAATATGTGGTTTGCTATCAGGTATATTTCTTCAAAAGTGAAGCCAGAATTTTACAGGGTTTTTCCGAAAGAAGATAACATCCACTGGAGCGGATTTGGAAAGGCAGATGTGAAAGAATTAATCACCTGTTTTGAAGAACGCAAACCTCTTGACGATAATACTATCGCATTATCAAACAGCCTATGGAATGCATATGCGGAGAACAATGCGACAGAACTTCAATCTCTTGCAGCTATTGTTTCAAAAGGATTCAGGTTTTTACCAGAGGTCATCAGTGCTCATCTCGAACGTACACCTTCTGATGGCATGTATGGCAGACCCCAACAGATATTAATAGAAATCCTCAACCAGGGCAAAACAAATTTTTTTGAAATCTATGAAGCATTCTGGGAAAGGAATTCCATTTATGGGTTTGGAGATCTGCAGGTATTGAACATGCTGAAGGAAATGGAAATTGAATTTAGTGAGGATGTGAACTGAGATTTTTCTGTTAATCCCTAAATCCCCTCATGCTTCACCGGCTATTCTCAAACCTGTGCTACAGCTCAGCAACCAGTGGACTTAAATTTCCATTTTTTGAGGGCCACTTCCAACTTCATCCAATATAAAAACGCCATCGGCACAATGCCGAGCCAGGTTTGTTTTTATCCAATTCAAAACGGATTCTTTATAAGATAAGGGATAAAGTAAATGCACGTTGGGACCTGCATCGAGGGTGAAACAAACCGGGATGCCGCTTTCTTTTCTGAAACGCCATATTTCTTTAATAATGGAAATAGTACCCGGTTCGATGAGCATAAATGGTTTTGGTCCGCTCATCATCAATGCATGCAATTGTAGCGCTTCCGATTCACAGATAGACATGAATTGATCAATAGCAGTTTCTGTTTTCATGGAGTCTATCAGGGAGAGAATATTTTTTCCTGCATCAGCATACCGTTTTTCGGCATATGGATGTTCGTCCATCAATTCATGACCCATGGAACTTGAAACACTTTTTTCTTCTGCACTCACTACGAGGATGGTATCCTGATACTGATGATAAAGGGATGAGGTATGCTCTGCCCAGGGAATAGCATATGCATCGTTACTTCCTGAAATTCCATCCACTTTTCCCCATAAGGCGGAAACAGGGAAAACAGATCTACATGCGCTACCGGACCCAAGACGGGCAAATTCTGAAACACGATTCCACCAGGCGCTGTCTTTTACTTCAGCAGGACGCGCATTGATCTGATCATCGATGTCGGCAATACATAAGGCCATAGCACCCATTGAACTTGCAGAAGATGCAATACCTGCCCCATGGGGGAAAGTATTGACCGAATCTATTACAATGGAAGAATGAAGCAACCAAGGCAGCTGATCAGATATCCGGTTGAAAAAAGATTTGATTTTGGGTTCGAATGCGGGCCGTTCATTCCCATCATACAGAACAGTAAGCTTGGGCGTCAAAGAACCGTTATCAACCTGCATGGTCATATCTGTATGACATGCAGAAAGCGTGAAACTTAAGGATGGGTTTTTTGGAAGCTGTACACCATGTTTGCCCCAATATTTTATAAGAGCAATATTTGAAGGAGAGCGCCAGGACGAGATACAGGTCATCAGATTTCAATAAAAGTTATTCAATATTGATTTCGAAATCACCCAGGATCATGTCCAGTATTTTATCCTCGCCCGGGGTGTAACCATCCTTCAGATCATAGCCATAAAGACGTCCCACGGCCTGCCATTTGGTGGCAGTAAAACCTCCGCGTACATTTTTAAGCACATCATACATAGGCTTATCTAAATGCCGCTCGATCATTTTTACGAGTATTTTTCCCTGGGTCCGGGTCAGGTCCTTCAATGGGTCGGTGAAATCGTCTTTCACATCTTTTTGCATCAGGCGGGCGTGTTTTTTTGCCTGCCCATGTTTCATGCCCTCTGTTTCCCGCTCATATTGACGGTAAAGCTTGATGCTCTGGATAGCATAGGGAAGGACATCCGTGGCATAACGCCGATAACGCATGTATTGACGGTATTCTTCATCATTCGCAAAAACACGTGGAGCCTTTACAACCACCTCAGGGATCGTAGCTACAAAGATGGTATCCGAACCTATGATCCTGATTCGCATCACCCGGCCATCATTATGAACGATGGTGGTATCATACCCTTCAGCCTGACCCGTGAGACGGGAAGACGTCAGCATAACTGATAGGAAAATGATGAGGGTAGCAAAAAGCTTCATTGTGACTAATAACGACGAAGATACCTCTCTAGTTTGCTGCGCAAACAGGTCCCCGATAAATAAGGTCCTAAGGGTCTTAAAGTATAGCCAGCTTAAGCAGGATGATAAATTCAGGGTCTTCCCTGGCTTATTCAACCTGTTGGGACACAGACCGGAATGTCAATTCGAACGAAAGGCTCATATTTAATTTAGAAACAGGTGTTAATGATAGTCTAAGCAATGCTATCCTTATTTATTACCGGATCAGGGTGACATCCCCTACAGCCGATTCGGTAATTATTTTGCCATTGAATGAATAGGTAAAATCTACCCGGTAAACATAGACACCGGAATTAAGCGGATCATTTTTAAAACGTCCGTCCCATGTGTCCTGGACAAAGAATCGTATCAGAGCCGAGATTGAAATCTGCAGGAGGTGTTTCAAAACGCACATCAATTGTATCCGATGAAAAACCACAATGGTTTGATGCAGAAAGAAAATATGTTCCCGGCACAGATACATTGAAATCAGGTGTTGAAGATCCATCCTGCCATACCAGGACAAAGAGATTGATCAGCGCCAAGGTCAAGTAAAGGAGCAGGAGGCAAAAAATTAATTTCAACTGAATCAGATGATGAACCGCATTGATTTGAAATCGTAGCATAAAAAGTACCTTCAGACGTCACATTCAAATTTGAATTCCCTGAACCGTCCGACCATACAATATCGACATCCGGTTCATTGATGGAAATGCCTGGAACAGAAACCAGGAAGGAATCAGCCGTACTTAAATCCTGCCATGCATAATTCACTCCGGTGACACCAGCATATAAAACATATTGTTCACCCGGACAAAGATTAATATCGGCGCCAAGATCAGGCGGAGAAGGTGTACAGCTATTATCTGGTCACTTGTATTTCCACAAACATTGGTAACGGTTACTGAATAAGAACCCGGATTTGAAATTAAATAAGAAGGAAGCATACTCCTAAGGTGGTAGGGCAGGGTTTATATTCTTCAAAGCTTGGGTTAGGTACTATGTTTTGAGAAGAAGAAACGGAAACAGCAAAAAGTGTAACCCAGCTCGTATGAAGGCCAATAAAGAAAGAGCCTGAGATTTTCATTGTTTGAAAAATCGTGTGCTGAAAAGTACGAAAAAGAGAGAAGTCCTCAGCCGATTGGTGAGCTTGCCTCTCAGGATGACGGATTTTCTACCACTTCGGCTCCATCGCAATTCACTTTCAATAAACCATTCGTGATCATTCTTCGATATACCTCTACAAATGCCATTTTATTTGCAGGGCTAATCAATGATCCATCTTTATAGCGGTGGATTCTGAAATGTTCGGTTAAATCAATTCACAATTTCCACAAGACCGTTTAAAAGCTCCTCGATGTCAGGTATGTACTGGCTCACGAGTTCGTCTGAAGAATAGACCAGGAACTGGGTAGCACCTTTGGGTGTCGAATAATAATATCCATAGTATGAAAACTTAATATCCTGGATCGTTCCTGTCATACGCATCATGAGCACTTTCAATCCATTGACATAGCGGTATTCTTTCTTAAGGATTTTCACATCGGGTGCGGCATCACGGGCATTGTCCAAGGCAATATTCGCCAGCGATTCCAGGGGCAGATCCAATTTCTCGGTGATCATCATTCCGTACAGGCCGGCATCCTTGTTGTTAATCTCATATTCTGCAGCTTCATTTTCTTTTGTCTTCTCAATAGACCATTTCTTAGGATTGAGATAACATCCGACATTGATCCGTGTACTTTTCAACAGGAAATATGAGCTGTCACCTTTCGTAAACTTCACCGGATTGATAAGGATATCTTCTGCGGCAATAGTGTCCTTATTTACATAGGTCCATGTGCCATCATCGTACAAAGTGACCATGTCCCCGGTTTCGGTGACCGCAGATTGCTGACTAAAAGCCGGTGCTGTGAAGACGATGAAACCAGCCAAAAGAAGTAGTTTATTCATAGCTTAAAACCATATTGAAAACGAAAGAATGTGCTGTATTCACACCAAATTTAAGAGCAAAACCGGTATGATCTAAAAAGAGTTTCAATGCCAAATTGCCTTATCCTAGCTTACTTAAGTATTGTTTAACAGGTCAGCGGTCGATAATTTTAAACAAAAGGCAACCGTTTGTATTTCATTTGCTGTTCCTTTCAATTTATGCCCGATCCCCCGGACTAGCCCATCCTTATTTCAGCCGGTTAGTGTTTTGAGCGTATTTTTGGGGCTTTTAATCGTAAACATCAAATCGTGAACACACCTCCTTTTGTTCCCAGGCTTTTACTTTTATTGACTTTTGCAGCAATGGTATGTTGCAAAAACAAAAAAGACAGTCCGGCCAGTCCCGCCGCCGGCACCACACCGCCGGCACTTAAGGTAGAAGGAATGATCGCTTCAAGTGAGGCCCTCAGTGCCAATATCGAAATACCCGGAACAATCCTGGCATTCGAAACCACTGAAATCCATCCCGAAGTTTCCGGCCGCCTTGTCAGTCTTAACATCAGGGAAGGGGCTAATGTATCCGAGGGGGCTCTTTTAGCAAAACTTTATGACGGTGACCTGCAGGCACAAATGCGCAAACTTGATGTGCAGCTGAAGATCGCCGAACAAACCGAAAAGCGACAGACAGAACTATTAAAAATACAGGGAATCAGTCAGCAGGAATATGATCTGAGCCTGTTGCAGGTACAAAGCCTTAAAGCGGACAAGGATATCGTGAGTGAGGGTATACGAAAAACAGAAATAAGAGCTCCATTTAGTGGAAAATTAGGCCTGAAAAACGTGAGCCCGGGAGCATATGTGACCCCCTCTACAGTGATGACCTCGATCAGCCAGGTCAATAAGCTGAAAGTTCAGTTTAATGTGCCGGAACGATATGGATCCCTTTTAAAACCCGGCCTGAAAATATCATTTACTGTCGATGGTTCCAGTACATCATACACAGCTAATATCTTAGCTACTGAAATTGAAATTGATGAGAATACCCGAAGCCTTGCAGTCAGAGCGCTCATCAATCAGCAGGACAAGATGCTGATACCGGGAACATTTGCAAAAGTTGAAATTGTGCTTGGTGAAAATGCTAATGCACTTCTTGTTCCCAACAGTGCGATCCTGCCATTGGGAAGAAAAAAACAAATCTACCTGTACAAAGGCGGCAAAGCAATGGCAACGGATATCATCACGGGTGTGCGCGACAGTACAAACATACAAGTGGTCAGCGGATTGAAATTGGGCGACACTGTGATTACTTCAGGCATACTCTTCCTAAGACCCGGAATTGATGTGGAGCTGGCGAAAATAGTGAGTAGTGAGTAGTGAGTAGTGAGTAGTGAGTAGTGAGTAGTGAGTAGTGAGTAGTGAGTAGTGAGAGGTGAGAGGTGAGAGGTGAGAGGTGAGAGGTGAGAGGTGAGAGGTGAGAGGTGAGAGGTGAGAAAAGGTATTGAAACAACAAAGGTAATTGTCAAAAGAC
>DASRXQ010000021.1:0-4758 GCA_035654115.1 Saprospiraceae bacterium | reverse complement strand
CAAAGTATCCCGTCCTAAATCCGGATTTGGTGCCACTCCACTGATCTCAACTTCAATGGAATCTCTGTCAAACCCACAATCATTAGTTTGAGTGACATAATAATTTCCTGAATTAACGACTTCAAAAGTCAGCGCTGTCGACCCATCCTGCCAGGCAACCGATGAAGACGGATCAACATTCGCTGTCAATACCAATGTTGATCCAACACATAACGTCGTATCTGGCCCAAGATCAACAATCGGCACTACCCCATCGATAAGAACCTCAATCGAATCTGTATCAATTCCACAATCATTTGTTTGGGTGACAGAATAAATTCCTGAAACAAGCGCTTCAAATTCATGTGATGTCGATCCATCCTGCCATAGGTCTGTAGTCAATGGATCAGCATTCGTTGATAAGGTCAATGTGGATCCAACACACAATGTAGTATCAGGTCCAAGATCCGTTACAGGAGATGTTCCGCTGATCACCACATCAATTGTATCACTGTCTGTTCCACAAAGATTCTGAACAGTCAGATAATATGTACCTGAAACTGATGCAACAAACTGATCTTCGGTAGAACCATCTTGCCATGTATAATTGACTCCAAGAATCCCTGCAGGTATCGTGACTGATCCTCCTTCACATGCCTTCAGATCAGGTCCAAGATCGAGCTGTGGCCCATTTGTACTTTCTGTGATCTCAATAGTATCCTTTGCAGTACCACAAGAATTGGATATCGTTAGGCTGACCGATCCCTGCTGTGAAGTTTGATATGTCGTATCGGTTGATCCATCCTGCCACAAATAGCTGACATTAGCAAGATCCGGTGAAATGAAAATAGTTTCTCCCGGACAAATCGTCTGATCCGGACCCAGATAAAGTAATGGAATATCAGGAAGCAAATCAACCTGCAATGAATCTGTTGAAGCACCACAACTATTGGAGATGGTGGCAAAAACAATGGCGCTGTCTGACAATGTCAGATCAGGATTACTTGTACCATCAGACCATAATATTCCAACATTTGGAATCTGGATCGAAAGTGTCAATGATGCTCCGGGACAAATGGCTGTATCGGGACCTAACAAAAGTGTTGGCACAACTGGTAGTAAACCAATGGAAATCGTATCCACTGCAACCCCACAATCATTTGCAACCTGTACAAATACTTCCTGTGATGCAGAAGCAGCATAAAAAGTTGTATCCGATCCATCTGGCCATGTCCATGAATTCACATTAGCATAAGAAGGAAATAATGTAATGACATCTCCTGCACATATGGAAGTATCTGCACCTAATGAAACTATCGGGGCAAGTCCGCCATTGAGAATGGTGATCGAATCCACATCAGTTCCACATGCACTCGTGACTGTAAGCGAATACGTTCCCGGCGATGTGACATTAATTTGTGAAAATTGAGAACCATCATTCCATAGATAAGAGACATTCGATATCCCTGCATCAATGACAGTAGACTGGCCTTCACAAATTGAATAGTCTGCTGGCAAAACAACATCAGGACCATTATTATTGATGGTCACGTGGATCGTATCGGAATAGGATTCGCAATCCGTGTGCACATTAACATAATAAGTACCTGAAGTAGAAACCAAAAATTGATGATCCGTAGATCCATCACTCCATTCTATAGTCCCGATTGGTGCAATCTGCAGCAAGAGATCCCCGCCCTGGCATATACTTGTGTCAGGGCCAAGATCCGGCTGAACGATATCATCTTCTATATCGACCACCACACTTCCTGAAGCAGTCCCACAATCATTCGTAATCGTTACTGCATAAAAACCAGAAGTGGTGACATTGTAAAACTGGTCAGACGAACCATCCTGCCATGTAATGTCTCCATAGCTATCACCGGCATCTAACATAAGGTCATCACCCGGACAGAGATAAATCGTTCCGTTGAGATTGACAACGGGCACACTAATCTGCAATACATTAAGTTGATCATCAACTATGCCGCATGGATTTGAAACTGTAAGACTGTAAAGTCCTGTTTCAGTGATTGTATAGAATGGATCTGTGCTTCCATCCTGCCATATAAAATCACCCATGCTCTGATCGAATATTAAATCGATAGTATCCCCGACACACAACAGGAGAGAATTCGGACCCAGGGAGAATTGTGGAGGATCGACGGAAGTAATTTCAATTTCATCCGAAGCTTCTCCACATTGATTGCTGATCGTGAGGGCATAAGTGCCTACATCCTCAATATTGTAAAATGAATTTGATGAATTATCCTGCCAGGTAAAATCTCCAAGTGAAGGATCAAATGAAATGGTCAGTACTTCACCCGGACACACAATCGCATCCTCTCCCAATGAAAAAGGTTCGGGTGGGTCCAATACTGTGACATTGATAATATCCTCTGTAAAATCACATCCATCATAAAGTGTGACGGAATAAGTTCCTGTATTTGAAATCGTGTATTCTGCTTCTGTTGTGCCATCCTGCCAGATATAATCTCCGGCTGATTCATTAAGGTTGATGGTGTGCGATTCCCCCGGACATAACGTAACATTCGTTCCAAGGGATACTGGTGGTGATCCTAAAATAATTACATCAGTAGATGCCTGGCCAGCCATACAACCTTCGAAGGATACAATGACGCTGTAGGTACCGGAAGTTGTAACAACGAGGGTAGAATTATGAGATCCATCACTCCATACATAATGAGCGTCCGGAATACCGGGATCAAGGACGAAATAATCACATGATTCGTAGGGACCTCCTAAATCAACATCAATTGGGAATGTTTCTGTCTCCTGCACCAATACATCATCAAAATAATAATAAGCCCAAAGGAAGAGGTCATCGCACATGGGATCAAATTGTGTATTGGCATTTAGATAAAAGTTACCAAGGGTTAGGTATTGTTCACCTCCGTCAGCAACGAAAGTGCCTGATATAATAAACCAATTCACTGTATCAGAAAAAAACTGGCCGCCTCCGTCAATTTGTGGAATCATACCAATAGCCTGTCCGTATGTCACAGCCGTACTGGTGAGGAGAGCACCAAGATGATTAATACCACAATTATAAATATTTGACAAATTGGCAAAAAAACTTACCTCGTAACATTGTCCACCTATCAGGGGTGCGGTCAGTTGAACCTGCAAAAACTCTCTACCACCACCGGTATTACTGCCTTGATAACCACCGATATATGCTTCTCCACTATGAGGGTACTGAAACCCCTTGCAATTATCCGGCGTACCCCATGGACCAGGAAAGCACGAATTAAAATAATTGGCCGAGTACATGCTTATCCACGGAGCGCAGGTCATTGACCCGTCAACATCACCAATAAAGGGACATACGTTATATTCTTCTAATCCGGGATTGGGTACCAGGTTTTGGGCAAAAGTGCAATCAGAAGTAAGCCATAAAGTGAGACACAATATGATAGGAAGGAAACGATTTGGTCTGTTGGCATTGAAATGCTTCATGCCTTGAAAAGATTGTAGTCCAAGATAGAAAAAGTAATGTGTAATTGGGAAGCAGTACTAAGTAAAAATCCCTGTTTTGCCCCTACATCCCCTATGCTTCGACCAGCTCTTCTCACCCTCTTGCTACAGCTCAGCATCCAGGGGACTTTTGATTCTCGTTGTGCCCCTATATCCCCTAAAGGGGACTTTTGGAAAAATGACACAAAGCACAGCTTTGAAAACACCAGAACGTCGGTCAACCGACGCTCAGCTTTCTTTTTCCTACCTTATAATTGTGACATCTCCGGTAAGTCGTTTGGTAAACTCGTTACCATCCAGCAAATACTTAATCAAAATATTATAAACATATACACCGGAAGAAATTTCCTTTCCTTTAAATCTACCATCCCAGCTAAACGGTATTGCACTAGAATAAAAAACCTGGTTTCCCCAACGGTCATATATGCTTCCTTCTATCGAGACAAAATTTACATCCGCATTTGAAAAGAATATGAACAAACCATTTTTATCATCTCCATTTGGCGAAAAGATATTTGGAACATAAAATTCAACCTCAGGCGAACAGTCCTCATCGACAAGGATATCTATTTGCTGCGATATTGTTGTACAAGGTGCTTCAATTTCTACAGCATACCTGCCAGGTGTGGTAACTTTTATCACAGGAGTCGTTTCACCGGTACTCCAATGATACAAGACTGGAAATGATTGTGAAACATTCAGCGTAATGGTGTCTCCTTCGCACCATGGAAAAGAATCATCACCTGGATATACAGGAACACGTTGATCATATGTTAAAGCAAGACTGTCCAGTGCTTTACCACAGACATTACTAATCTCTAATGCATATGTATCTGCCTTATCTGCAAGAAGTGTTGCTAGAGTACTCCCATCCTGCCAACGAATGACATCTGTGGTCGAAGGTGCTGTAAGTAAAATCGATTCTCCGGGACAGAGAACAGTATCAGCACCCAATTCAAAAGGTGCAGGAGCTTCAATATAACTTACTTCAAGACTATCTTTTCGAATTCCACATTCATTAGACTCAGTAAGACTATACAAACCAGAAGCAGTCACTAAAAATGTAGGAGCAATCGATCCATCCTGCCACAATATATCAGTGGTCGGATCTGCATTTGATACCAGGACAATAGACGAACTTTCACATAACAAAGTATCCCGTCCTAAATCCGGATTTGGTGCCACTCCACTGATCTCAACTTCAATGGAATCTCTGTCAAACCCACAATCATTAGTTTGAGTGACATAATAATTTCCTGAATTAACGACTTCAAAAGTCAG
>DASRXQ010000020.1:0-1138936 GCA_035654115.1 Saprospiraceae bacterium | reverse complement strand
TATTTTATTTAATTCATTTTACATTTTGTCAAAGGTTCTCGTTTAACCGATTAACCCTTTAACCATTTTTTGAACCACATAGACACATAGTTCACATAGAAAAACACATAGAAATTTTCACTACTTACTTTCACTTTCACTTTCACTCATTGTCGCAAACTAACGCAAACAAAACTCACGTCTCACGTCTCACGTCTCACGCCTCACGCCTCACGCTTCACGCTTCACTACTCACTACTGACTACTGACTACTGACTAGTAAAAAATAATTCCCGACGTCCTGTTCTGATTTGCTTTCCACAGGCTTTCATCACCGGCAGATTCTGTAAATGCACTCATATTATAATCGCCTATGGAATATCCATATGTATTCTGATACGTACGCCATGTCGTGAGATCTCCCGAACTAATCGCTGCTATGGAAGTAACCTGTTCTCCATTAGCTGCATGCATAGCCCAGACACCCGGTTCAACCACCTTCTGGCCATAACGGAAGATCGGCTCATATGAATTGGAGGTAGTGAAATCCCAATTGATGATATAATCTACACATGGACTTGAAGCTGCTATCGGAGTCAATGCACCGAGATGCGTACGATGTTGTACAAGCACATAGCTTGAGTCCCCGGTAAGGAAAGTAAGTCCTCCGCAAGGTTCAGGGAATGTCACTTCTCCATCTGTATGCACCCATCCTGCACATGTCCAGAAATTATGAGCAGGCAGCTTTCCATTTTTACGCACCGTAACCAATACCCAATCCACGACATCAGCAGGATAAGGAATGACACCCATCGGCGCACCCGGTGATGAAGGATCACCGTATTGCATACCGAGGTTACCACTGTAATTCCACGGTGGCATATTATAGGGTTGGCCGAATGGAGTCCATGGAGCGAGCAACTGAACAGAAAGACTTGGCGATAATAATTTATCCTGTCCTGGCAGCACATGATTCGTGTTGAGTGTAGATCTCATCGAGTCACCTGTAGCATCATACGCACCTTCGAGGAACACTCTCAACGTGAGCGGGAAGCATCGTACCGTATATGTATAGACCCATTGCTTTGTGAGTCCTGTACAATCCATATAGAAAAATGTGTACGTGCGTGTCACATCGATCCCCTGGCATGTCACAGGTGCAGTAATGATCGTATCAAATGGCACCAGCGACACACCGCACGCATCCATGACAGTCGGTGCTACAGGAACTACATTCGATGCTTCGGGACATGTGACTACAGAACCCTGATCAGCAGGCACTGTAAATGGTGGACGATCGACAGTGTATGTAAAAACATATGTACCTGCATTTCCTTCACAATCTGTGTAAGTCCATGTATATGTACGTGTACCTTCGCATGCAGGTATCGGAGATACTAAAGGGCCTGTGGGTACGATTTGTGTCCCACAATTGTCATTCACTATTGGTGGTGTCGGGACAACATCTGTTTGTACAGGACAGGAAACCGTCATATTAACATCTTCAGGATCCGGGAATGGAAGACGCTCGACAGTATATGTATAATTAAAGTCCTGTGTGTTTCCTTCGCAATCGACGTAGGTCCATGTAAATGTACGCGTGCCTTCACATGTCATGGCAGTAAGTGCAGGAGTAGATGTAGGTCCGGAAGGAGGCAACAACATTCCGCAATTGTCAAATACCAAAGGAGGAGTCGGAACTACATTGGCAAGTAATGGACAATTGACCGTAGTGAATACATCCACCGGATTTGGAATAGGTTCGTATTCTATAAAATATGCGTATACCCAGTTGTGCGTATTTCCTTCGCAATCTGTATAGGTGAAAACATAAAAACGTGTTCCTTCACATGCCGGCCTTCCGGAATCTGTGAATGTAGGTGTCAGTGTGCGTCCGCAATTATCCGAGACGACTGGAGGTGTTGGCACCACATCTGAAAGTGCGGGGCATGCTACGATCGATCCTCCCGGTGCAGCACTGATCGTGAAATCAAGATATTCAATGATATAAGTAAATGACCATGGTTGTACATATCCTGAGCAATCCGTATAGATGAAGTTGTACACTTTTGTTCCTTCGCATGTTATCGATGCAGGTGTGCTGACTCTTGATACCAATGTAGGTGTAGCCGGATTTCCGCAAAAATCCAGTACCGGTGGTGGCACAGGGAAAACTGTATCTGCCGGACAATTGATCGTCATCACCACATTAGCAGGAATGACAGGAGCAGGCTTGGTGAATGTTTGTGTAGTGTAAGATGAAAACTCAGTCACGTGACCGCTTCCGATCTGATCAATACTCGATGATAAATTTGTGATGACGTCTTCGCGTATCTCTACACTTTCACCTGTTTCGATGTTTAAGCATAACCTGTGCAGGATGATAGGTGCGCCTTGTGTGATGGGCACTGTCGTACCGCCATTGTTACCAGAACTGTTGAACAAAGTTGAATCTATCGCTGCGCACTGGCTGATCTGGAAACTGTTGTCGGTCATTACACATGACTTGTTGTAGCCTACCGGTGTCATTCCGCCAAGACAATTCGCAAAAAATCCAGTGGTGTATGTCGTTAAGAAACCGGTGACGCCTGGTGTATATTTCAGGTTAAAGCAAAGTGTATCCAGGCAACAATTCGAAGAAGATCCGCATGCAGTTGGTGTGATATTGTCAGGTTCCCAGGTCATATTTGCCGGAGCAGGAATTAACACGGCTACTGATGTAGAACCTGATGATGAGCATCCGTTTGCACTTGTGACGGTGACGTTGATGGTCATGGAAGGTGGTGAGCCTGCGTTGTAGGTGATTGTATTTGTGTTGGCTCCACCGGTGATCGTGCCTGATGATAGTGACCATGCGTAGGTTGCACCCATACCTGCATTTGGTACGAAGGCAATATTACCGAAGCTGCCCTGGTATATAGAGGCGTTTGCGGATATTGTTGAGGATGGTATTGGGATTACGTTTGCAGTTATTGTATTACTGCAGCCTGTTGCAGTGCTTGTGAAAGTGAAGGTTACCATTCCTGTTGTGATACCTGATGCAAGACCTGTATTTGTGATAGTAGCGATCATATTATTACTGCTCATCCATGTTCCTCCTGACATAGGAGAGTATTGAGCTGTTTGTCCTGAACATATAGTTGCCGGACCGGATACTGCAGGAGGATTGTTGACAGTAATGGTTTGTGTAACTGAATTCGTACAACCCGGATATGATACTGACACCGAGTACATCGTGGTCATCGTTGGAGAAACTGTAATCGATGAAGTAGTCTGTCCGCCTGGAGCCCAGAGATAAGTTCCACCTGCAGGCGATGCCGTGAGTGTCACTGATGCTCCTGTGCAAATGATGGCATCATCAAATGCAACACCGCTTGTCTCTGTTACTGCAATCGTTGCTGCAGTTGATACAGGTGTACCACCCGGAGGAGGTGCATTCAACCATGGACAATAAAGAACATTCGTACTAACAGGTGCCCCTGTACCAGGCCCAACCGGACCAGGGCCACTAGCGCTTTCCCAGTAATTGAAGGTAGCATCGACGTTTGTGGCAGTAAGATTTTCTACACCATAAATGTCTCCTGCCAACGAGTTATTAGGTGAGGCAAGTACAACACCTGCAGTTGCGGTTAGCTGAATATCCCGACCGTTATCAGGATTCATTCCTCCCTGGAAATCATTTAAATTATTGACTGTGCCATTTCCAGTATTTGTAAAACGAACACCGATGCCATTATTATAAATCAAATTATTTGTGATCGTTGCTGTAGCACTATCTACATCAATACCTATTACAGCACCTGAGATCGAAGCTTCATTATCATGAATATTCGCGCTTCCGGAACCCCGTTTTACGAACATACCTGTAGCTGAACCCGTAATGGTATTATTATTAATATCTGATACCAGGTCTGGCTGATAGATGACTATACCATAGGCCCCACCGGTGATGGTATTACCAGATATAACATCTGCAACGCTTCCGCCACCTGCACCGCCATTGTTGTCTGATTCTATTCCGGTTCCGCCTGCCAGGTTTGCAACATTGTTATTTGAAATATTGCTTCCAAATGAATAATTCGTGTAGATACCGCCATTTGAATTTGAAATGGTGTTGTTGTCAATCGGTCCGGCTTCTCCATAATTAAGGATGGCAATTGAATTAGCATCACCCTGTACTCCATTGATGATATTATGATGGAAATTGAATGTGTTTGTTGCTGCTACATTATTAGCTGCTTCGAGGCCTCTTGCATAAACATCCAGCACAGTGACGTGATGAACGGTCATGTTTGTCCAGTCACCAGCAGACCAATCAGTGATAATGCCAGTGCTTGCATCCACATCAGCAAGACCTGTAATGTTTGGATTTTTCCCGTCAGTAGTGAGGTCATGAATGAGGACGTTGTTTGCCTGAACCAGGAATATGACGCTACCGAGTGAACCACCTGTTGGATTACTTGTGGCTGGTCGAACGATTGTCACACCTTGTCCTGCACCCTGGATTTCAAGTTGTTTATTGACTATGACATTTTCATCATAGGTACCTGCTGATATAACTATTTTATGTCCGTTCAATGTTTGAATCGCATCGATCGCTGACTGAATTGAACAATAATAAAATCCTGTGTTTGTGTTTTGGACAGTTCCGACCACAGTTATGTCGAATGGACATGAAGCACTGCAACCGCCTGATGTATACGTATACGTAATGGTTTTAACACCCGTTCCCGCAGCCTGAGGATTGAAAATTCCCATGCTGACACCGGTACCACTATATACTCCACCAACAGGCGATGCTCCTGTCAACGCGAATGGTGCATCACTTGCACACACAGTTATGTCAGGAGGGCAGGATACAATAGGTGATGAATTGACAATAACCACTGCACTTCCACTCGCCGTACCTACGCAATTAACATCATTTATGGCAGTGACTGTATACGTACCCTGTCCTGCACCCATGATAACATATGGACTAGTCATAATTCCATTAACCGTAGTAGAAGTCATGCCATTAGAATAAGTCAGATCCCATGGCGCTGTTCCTGTTAATGCAATGCTAACATTCGGAAGAGGATCTGCTGAGCAAACTGTACCACCACCACTCACAGTGGCTGTTGGATTTGCGCAACTGAAACCGATAGCGAAATCACTGAAGAAATTTAAGCCTGATGCTGTCAAAATATTTCCTGATGCGGTTGTAGTAACACAAACCCATGCAGAAAGCTGGTCAGGACGTTTCATAATATACATCCTGTTGATATTGGATGCAGGTGTATATCCTGATACGTCGATATTGATATTATAATTTGCGTAACCGTTTAACGTATTTCCTGAATACGTTACTTTAAAATATTTAGTGGGCTTAATAAATGTTGGTGTATAAATGGATCCGTCTTGTGTCGTAGCTGTGGTATTCGTAACAAAAGTTTGATTTGGTGCAGAAACTGTATAAGTGGTTACTTGTAATTTGCCACCTGCAGGATCACCTGTTGTGTTCATATTAATATTTGAAGTTCCTTCGCAACCAAAATTGCCCGTTGAAGAAACAAAGTCATCACAAATGGTAGCAGCATCGCTCACAATAAAATTATCCAACCAAAGATTATTTCCAAAATTTGAAACTGCTCTGAATCCAATAATGATATTTGGCGAACCGGCATAAGCGTTGAGATCAATGGACTCGTGTCGCCAATGTGATACAGCAGTTGGAGTGTGTGCAGTTCCTGAATTCGAAAGGGTTGACAAAGATGGTGTTGAGCTATGCTTTTTAGAATAAGGAGTTGGAACCAACGGACTGAATGTTTGGCCACAATCTGTTGAAATGACAATATCAAGCTGATCATCTTCCGGACCTGTGAAAGATCGATGTGACAAATAATAGTGCATCACCGGATTTGTCAACGAGCTAAAATCCATTACAGGCGTTTGCAAACGTTCGATTCTTCCTACTGCAGCTCCGAAGAAATTTGCCTTTTCATTCTGATTACCAGCGACACCATTTGGACCCGTTGAAGTACTCAATCCCCATATCGCAACAGTACCCATAGGAACTTCGACAAATGTTGTCCAACCTGCCGGAGTGGCTGTAAATGCTTCCACATACGGATAACTTGTGACCGCAGAAGCTACCACATAGGAGATGGTGGTTGCATCATTAGATGGAGTTGCATCACCAGGTAAAAGAGTGTATACAACGATCGAGTAAGTTCCACCCATGACTGGAGTAAATGCATTACCACCATTAAATACTACATTTTCAGTTCCGTTTGGTAAAATAGGACCGACAGTATTAACGGGACCTACCGGTGATCCTCCATTCACAGTATAATAAACCGGAATGGCTGTTTGAGTGGCAGAACCAAAATTCTTTACGGTTGCTGTCAATGTTACCGGATTCCCGGCACACAATGCAGGTGAAGGAGGCGATGGGATAACGGTAGTGACACCCGCGTCATTTGGTGGGGCGGCTATTCCGGCAAATTCATCCGCACCTATATCCGGTGTACCGCTTCTTCCTTCATTATCAAAATCAAATGCACAAGCTACAGGAGTACCAACGTTACTTACAGTTGGATTCACAGGATTGATGTGCAGATCTGCTGATGATATAAATCCGGGATCACCCTGAATTGAATTCGCATCCTGATTGACTGTGTATGCCAATTTCCAAAGTGCCAGGGTGGCAAATTGCGTTGTTAGGGTGGCACCTGATCCTGTTCCCAGACCACCTGTTTGTAATTGAGGATTTGCCGGGTTTATATAATAATCATTATAATCTTCACCACCTGTACCGAAGCTATAAGCAGCAGATGTTCCACTGATTGCATAAAATCTAACTGCGGGTCCGCTGGATGATGATAAATCCATGTGAACTATATTATTTTTTAAAGTCAGATTAGCATGAGAAGTGCTGCTTGTATTATTAAGTCTTATTCCACATCCATAAGTTGTTGGTGCGCTGGCACCGGCATTAGGATCAACATCGCCACTCATATAAATAGAGTTATAAACAATCATGTCTGTATGTCCACCTCCAATACCAATACCGGCAGCCATATCACCTCCGGTTCCATTTGCTTTTACATTATAAATCATATTACTGCATACCAGGTTATTGGTTGGGGAAGTACCATTCACAGTGGATATCAGTATACCTAGCGAAGAGAAAGTTTTTTCTTCAATGATGTCATGAATTAAATTTCTGGTGACAGTATAATTTGTAGAAGTAATTGTAGTAACGGCAGCGCTGGAGAATGATTCCGAACCTATTGCAATTCCAATCCTGTCTGCACCTCCAGAAGGAGTATTTGCAAATGTGCCTCCTACAAATTGCACCGTGTTGCGGGTAACAGTACTAAGATTATCAGCCTGCATAAAAATTCCAACTTTTCCAATCTCATCAGGACCAAATGCTGATGGGCCAATCAGGTTATCACTGACCATAATATTCTGATTGTTATTCGCAGCTGCGCCGCGAGTGCAAATACCATAGCGGCTTTTAATAATTCTGTTCTCAATAAAAGAGTTGTTGTCATTATCATTTCCATCCGAGGTATTTGAAATTGTAGCTCCACACATTATAATACCAAATGTGTTATTTGCCGAGGTGACTTGGTTCGCACCACAGGCTATTTCGCAATTGCGAATCGTATTGCCGGTAGCACCAAGCCCTACACCTAAACTACTAAGCCATACTGCTGCCGTGGCTGTTGCAGTACTATTATTTATTATGGAAAGGTTTCTGCCAGTACCTCCTATTCTGCCATCGATGGTGACATTATCGGCACCATTTAATTTAATGACTGCTGTTGTTATACTGCCTGAAATGGTTACAGGTGAAGTGCACGTTATGGTCAGTGAAGTCCAGGAACTAACTGATGGCTGATTTAATACAGCAGCGGCCGTTTCAGTTGTATTGGCAGAAAGAGTTACCGTAATGACATTTCCTGCCTGGGTCGTAACCAGATTGAGCGCATCAAAAGCAAGTTTCAAAGTTGTATACGAACCATTGGCAGCACCTCCGGATCCGGCAACTGTAACCTGGGCCTGCACTCTGGCATGAATAATAAAAATCAAAAAAACTGCAACCATCACGGAATGCAGTTTTTTAGAAAAAATATTATTTAGAAAAAAACAATTGCAGTAATTATTTCTTCCTGATGCATCTGTAGTTGGTAATTGTTTTTTCATAAAACTTTTTTATAAAATTTCAGAAATGTCTTTTTCGTTTTTGTTTTCTTTATTCGTATTTGGCCTTAGGCCTACACACATTTCACTATCCACATTTCACTATCCACTTTTCACTATCCACTAAATTACCGTGCTCCCTGCGTTTTTGCCCCTTCGAAATTTTCTCTCCTTTGTTCCACTTATTTTCCCCTGGCTATTTCTGATGAAAATTTCTCCTCCCCTGTGTTTCTCCATCTCGCTTCGCATCGTTTCGAAAACCCCGGGGTATCGGGATTTAGGATTTACGAAAGACGATTTACGTATTTCCATTTGCCTATTGCTTATTGCTTTTTTCCTTCGCCTCAGCCTTCGCCTTCGCCTTTTTTTCTCTTCCCCTGTGTTTCTCCATCCCGCTCCTCATCGTTTCGAAAACCCCGGGGTATTTAGATTTTCAAAGCTCTCTGCTTTTTTACTGATTACTGTTTACTGAATACTGCTTACTTTTTACTAATTACTTCATCACCACAATCTTCTTCACATCTCTCACGGAGTTTCCTTCAGCAATGAGCGAATAAACTCCCGCACCCAATGCCGATACATCCACCGTCTGTACCGAAGATCCGGTTTCTCCCAATCCTTTCCACACAATCCTTCCGCTGATATCCACGATCACCAGGTTCAACGTTTCTTCAGCACTGCGCACATCGATCGTTAGCTCATCTGTTACCGGGTTCGGCCATGCATTTATACTAAAGGAATGATCCCCCTTAAAGGTAACTGTGCGTATTGGCGAAACATCTGATTTCTGATCAAAATCCACCTGCCTGACCCTGTAAAAATTCTTTCCGTTTTCCGCATACCTGTCAATATACTGATAGTGATTGACCGTTTCATATCCGACAGATGCTTTGACGATGTCGATTGTATGAAACGATCTGCCATTGTCATTGGAGCGCTGGATTTCAAAATGGGAAACATTGATTTCATCAGCTGTGGCCCAATCCAATTTTGACATCAGGTTATCATATCGTGCAGCTGTAAAGCTGAGCCACTTCAATGGAAGAGGCGCACATGCTATGGAACTGTCAATGACAAGAGGCGTATAAAATGCGATATTATCTGACTCAGGCCCACCACCATTTACCGAATCGATGCTTGTTCCATTAGCCTGTACATCATCTTCAATGACAGTAAGGATACCGGTATTAGGAATGGAAAAACATACCTGGTGCAAGATATAAGGCACACCTTTAATGACAGAGAATGGAGTGCCGGCGGCAGAACTATGAAAAACTACGAAATTAATTAGTTCACAGCCATCATTTATATCACTAACACTGCCCATCACACAGCCTTCGTTGGATACAACATGATTTATTCCATCAATACAGTTTACAAAAAAGCCTGTTGTATAGCTGGTCATGCTTCCTGTATACAAAGGAGTATATCTTAATCCATAGCAAAGCATATCATTTGTACAATCGGTTGAACTGACACAACCCGGATTTCCCACAACTGACTCCCCATTTTGTAATAGCACCCAATCCAGTGTGGATGGTAATGGATTTGTACAGGGTTTAATTATCACTGAAAAAGGATATGCTACGCTCGAACACAACGTGGTAGTATTTCTTACAGTCATAACACCACTGAATGTATCTACCACAGCACCTACCGGAATCGTGATTGGAATCGGACTAACAGGCAATGCTGCATTTGTGATATCTGTAAAACCTGCTGTATTGGCAGCTGCATCCCAATCAATACTATATTGAGTAGGGGAATTCATGGGAGAACCATAAGAAAGAGTGGTTGTGGTCGAACCAACACAAGGTTTGGGATTTGCACCAAGTACGATAGATGGATTAAGTACTGAAACAGTGATATTATCAAAGAAAGCAGTTTGAAGTGCACTACCTGAAGCACCTGACCAATGGGCTGCCATCATATTCAATGGAATGTTCGTATACAAATTGTTGCTCGCTGTTCCTTGCAAGGTCAGCGCACCTACCGCAGGGTCGGCAAACGCAGTAGTCCCATCATTCCGAACAAATAACTGCCATTGGTTATTATTGCATGGATTGTATGTGACTTTGATACTTAAGTACTCTGCACCAATGTCACCTAAGGTTCCATTGGAGGTGAGGATATCCGTAAGTCCGGAATTAGGGTTAAGTCCTGTCACATAACTTACAAGCCTCACAGCATCCGTGGCGCCGGATTGTCCAATCACAACAGCATATCCATTTCCGGTACTAAAATTTGTAGCAGTTTCACCGGCCAGAATAAGAGCTACCCCATAATTTCCGAGATCAAAACCACTCGGATCCGTGCGGATCTGCCGCAAATTGAATGTCCAGGTTATAACTCCTGTGTTCGCACTAAGCACCGGATTATAAGGTGCACCAAAAACAGTGGTTGGCACACTGACCATTACCCATCCATTTGACTGGGCCGCACCAGTGACATCATTCGACAATTCCAGTTGTGAGGGACTTGTGTTTCTTCTCGCGCCATAATCGACGCCCGACCGATTAACAGACCATGGGCTAATCCCTATCTGACCTGTTTCCGTCCAGGTGGCACTGGTGATGGTGTTGAAATTATCGCTAAAGACTTGTCCGTTGAGCCTGGCAAGTCCGGCAAACAAAACAAAAAGAATTAGGAGATGTGATCGCAGGGCAGGTCCTATGCTTTTTTCCATATAAAAATTTTGTAATACGTATTCAGATTAGTCCTCAGTGAGATAAATAGAAAATACAAGGTTCAATTTCAAAAAAGACACATGCAATACCCGGTATTGATCACCGGTTCGTTAGTTGTGTTTTCCGTTCTGTTAAATGATTTGTTTCGGGCTCGCACGAAACAGAGTCAAGTTAATTAAATTCTCCAGATTCCTTTTTGTCATGCCATCAAATTCCGCTTATCCGTATTCAATGGCCTGAACCTGACACTCGTTTCCCGCTGAAATTTACAGTTTGTTCACGGCTGTAAAATCAAAATTGGTAATCCCGTTCTGTAATAGTAAGATGATGTTGTTGAGATCCTTCCGGGAGCCTTAGATCGAAAATGTTAAGAACTCCCCTGGCGATAGATCCGGCCAAATATACATATTCTGGGAAAATAAGGTTAAAAAAGGTAAGGCGAGGCGGAAGCAGAGGCGGAGGTGATATGCAATGAGCAATAGGCAATGAGCAAAAGGCAATAGGCAATGAGCAATAAATAAAAAGGCTAAGGCGGAGGCGGAAGCAAAGGCGGAGGCGGAGGCAAAAGACAATAGACAATAGGCAATGAATAAAAAGACGGAGGCCATAAGCAATAATTAAATCACCCCTTCCCCTCTCTTACGAAATGCTAAGCCACACGAAAATGATCTTCCTCAAAAGAGGCGTGATATGATTTGTATGTGCAATCTTACCGCCCCTCTCTCAGGTAAAAGTTATTTCTACAAACAAATACTCTAGCAAGAGAGGGGAAGGGGGTGAGTTACCAGAAAGGCTAAGGTCATGAGTTATGATTATAGCTCCTTTGGAGCGGAATCTCTATAGCCATAAGAGGACATCATTTTTTTGAGCTCCATAGGAGCTAAATCTCTATAGCCAGAAGAGTAAAGAGATCTTTTAAGCTCCGTAGGAGCGGAATATTTTCTGTTTAAAACCTGGGACAAAAATCATTTCGCATTTCGTCTAAATGCTTTTTTATAAACTATTGTCCCTGATAAGGTTAGCAGCTTTTTAGAAATTTTTTTTCTATCCTCACAACTGTTTTCGTCGAAATCCTTTTGGATAAGATATTTTGCTAATATGACCAATTTTTCATCATCCTTTTTCAAACATCAAAAAGGATTTCGTCGAAATCCTTTTTGATGTTTTAGATATTACCGTGTAAGCCCCGGCCCTCATTCGCCGCCTCCTTTTTTCCTTCGCCTCCGCCTCCGCCTTTTTCTCTCAGCCTTCGCCTCTTTAATTCCTCACTTGCACATTTCCAATAATCGTCACACCCGCAGGATTAATTATCGTAAATGCCTTCTTCACCCCATTCTCATAATTATTCATCAGCATCAGATTCTCAAACGTCACATTTCCTTCAGCACAGATAGCTCCACCATTTGTAATCCAATTCCCATCCCTTAACAATACGTTTTTGATACTAAGCGTACTACCCGCCAGCAAATGGAACACCCTTGAGGACATGTTACCCGATATCGTCAGATGCGACATCCCCATTCCTCCAATGGTAAGGTTTTTATTGATCACGATCTCACCCGACGTCAATGTGATCATCTGATCCATCAACGTAGGCGCAAATGAAACCGTAGCACCCGGTGGCACGCACGAAACCACACTTCGCAACGAACCCGGTCCACTGTCATTTGTATTCGTCACAATATTCGAATACACGGTGATGGTCTGCACCTGATTAGTCGCAGCATTTCCACAGACATCCGTCAATGTCCACGTACGGTGGATGATATGACTGCATTCACACGGGCCATCCAGTATTTCATCAGTGAAAATAGCATTCAGGCCTGTAGCACAATTGTCCTGTTCATTTGTCACATCACCTGTTACAGCCACACTTGCATCATATACGCAAGGTGCATTTGTAAAAATGGTGATATCAGCAGGCCTTGTAAATGTCGGTGGTGTCTGATCGCTTCCTGTGATGATCATTTGCTGGTTTAGAAGTGCATTACCACATTCATCCACCACTTTATAAACATACACTATTCCCCAGTTGCAATCATCTGATCCAGCAAGCAGTGTATTTGTCAAAACAGCCGTAACCGTTCCGCAATTGTCCGAATACCCGGCTACTGCAACAGCGGGATTGAATGGGTAATTATCAGGAGCGCTTGCTTTACATCCGGTGTTTCCTATAGATGGAGCTGGAGCATTTCCTGTCGGAACTGTCTGATCAGAACCGGTGTAAGTTATTTTTCGATTCGTCAGCACATTTCCACAATGATCCTCTACCATAAATGTATAGGTCAATATCCACAGGCAATTATCACCAATCAACAGTGCGTTAGTGAGCGTAATAGAAAGAGCTCCGGGACAATTATCACTATAAGATGGCAACACAGAAGATAATGTAAACGGATACATGGCTATTGCATTTGCCTTACAAACCGAAGTGGTAAAACCTCCTGATAGTGATGCAGGTCCTGTAGGCGGAGTTGTATCAGTTATATTTATCATCGCCAGTGTAGTGCTCGAATTCCCGCATCCATCTGTCACGCGATACGTCCGCTTCACCACTATCGGACATGTGCCTGTCACCACATCAGTGTTTGTCACCGTCAGCGCAGCGTCTGCAGAACATGCATCCGCGATTTGTACACCAAGTGCTTCAAGTGCTGCGACTGTAGTGACAGCCGGTGGTTTAGATGCAGCGGTACATCCTTCTACACTCACCATGGATATGCTACCCGTGATCACTGGCGCAGTATTATCAATGACTGTAATGAGCTGCGAAGCGGTTGATGAATTTCCACAACCATCCGTCGCTGTCCATGTCCTGGTGACATTATAGGAGCCTGTACAAGCACCATTAACAGTGACTTCTGCGAATGTGTACGCTATGGAACTTCCACATCCATCCGATGCCGTTGCCTGCGCAAAAGAAGGAACAGCTGGACAGACAATCACAGATGGTGTGGGAAGAGCTGCAATGATCGGTCCTGTTACATCCTGTACATTGATCGTCTGTGATGCGGTGGATGAATTTCCACATCCATCTGTTGCAGTCCATGTTCTCTTGACACTGTATGAACCGGCGCATGCTCCTGGTGTGGTGGCATCAGCAAATGTAAAAGCAACAGAACTTCCACATACATCAGTTGCTGTTGCCTGGGTAAAGGAAGGTGTTGCAGGGCAATTTATAGTTGAAAGCGATGGGAGCGCATCAATGACAGGAGCGGAAATATCCTGGACAAATATAGTTTGTTGTGCAGTAGTTGAATTACCGCATGCATCTGTAGCGGTCCATGTTCTTGTTACACTGTATGATCCGTTGCATACCCCCGGTGTGGTGACATCTGCAGATGTCACAGAGACTGGATTACTACCACATCCATCAGTTGCAGATGCTTGTGCAAACGAAGGCAATGCAGGACAATTAATAGTAGAAGGCGCAGGGAGTGCGGCAATAACGGGCCCTGTCACATCCTGGACGTGAATGGTTTGCGATGCAGTGGACGAATTACCACATCCGTCTGTTGCTGTCCATGTCCTGGTGACACTGTACGATCCTACGCATGCACCTTGATTACTCACATCTGAAGATGTGAGTGTGATAGAGCTTCCACATGCATCAGTTGCCGTAGCCTGTGTAAAGGAAGGTGTCGAAGGACAATTGATCGTTGAAGGTGATGGAAGCGCGTTTATCACAGGCGCAGAAATATCCTGTACATGTATGGTTTGTGATGCAGTAGACGAATTGCCACATCCGTCTGTTGCTGTCCATGTCCTGGTGACACTGTATGCTCCGGCACACACACCGTTTGTAGTTACATCTGTTGATGTGAGTGTAAATGCACTTCCACATTCATCTGTTGCAGTTGCTACGGCAAAGGAAGGTGTCGAAGGACAATTAATCGTCGTTGGCGCAGGAAGAGCTGCAATGACAGGAGCAGTGATATCCTGGACATGGATAGTTTGAGTTGCAGTAGCAGAATTTCCACATCCATCAGTAGCCCTCCATGTCCGTATTACACTATAAGTTCCTGCACATGCACTATTACTAGTGTTATCTGTAAATGTAAAGTTGATTGCACTTCCACATCCATCTGATGCAGAAGGTGTAGCAAATGAAGGTGTCGCCGGGCAATTTATCGTCGTTGGAGCCGGAAGTGCATTTATGACAGGAGCTGCTATATCCTGCACGTTGATCGTTTGTGATGCTGTGGATGAATTACCGCATGCATCAATTGCTGTCCAGGTTCGTTTCACACTATATGCTCCTGCGCATGCTCCCGGAGTTGTGACGTCAGAAGAGGTCAGGGAGACAGGATTACTGCCACATCCATCTGTTGCAGTTGCTTGTGCAAATGAAGGCACCGCAGGACAATTAATCGTGCTCGTAGCAGGAAGTCCGGTGATAACAGGCCCGGTGATATCCCGCACATTTATGGTTTGTGATGCAGTAGCTGAATTGCCACAGCCGTCAATCGCAGTCCATGTTCTCGTTACACTGTATGCTCCCGTGCATGCACCGGGTGTTGTGACATTTGCAAATGTCAGGCTGAATGCACTTCCACAAAGATCAAATGCAAAAGGTGTGGTGAATGATGGTGTAGCAGGACAATTGATCGTGGTTGGTGCAGGTAGCGTTGGTAAGATCGGTGCAGTGATGTCCTGGACATTTATGGTTTGACTGGCTGTTGACATATTACCGCATACATCCTGGGCTTTCCAGGTTCTTTTCACACTGTAAGATCCACCGCATGCCCCAAGCGTAGTGACATCTGTAAAGGTTAATGTAAATGAGCTTCCACATGCATCACTTGCTGTCGGTGTTGTGAACACCGGAGCTGACGGACAATTAATCGTACTCGTTGCAGGTAATGTAGAAATCATAGGTGCTGTATTATCAAGCACATTGATAGTTTGTGATGCAGTAGAGGTATTACCACAAAGATCTGTAGCCGTCCATGTCCGTTTTACCGTATACGAATTCGGGCATGAGCCCGGAGTAGTTACTTCAGCAAAAGTTAAGTTGGACGAGCCGCACGCATCAGTTGCAGTTGGAATTGTAAATGTTGGTGTTGCAGGGCAGCTTACAATACTTGGTGCAGGAAGAGCTGAGATGACAGGCCCTGTCACATCCTGGACATGAATGGTTTGGAAAGCTGTAGATGAATTTCCACATGCATCCGTTGCAGTCCACGTTCTCTTCACACTGTAATTGCCAGCACAGGAACCATTCGTTGTGATTTCAGAAAATATTACCGTAAATGCACTTCCACATGCATCCGTTACTACAGGAACTGTAAATGATGGAGTCGCAGGACAATTAATCGTCGTAGGTGCAGGCAATGCAGCAATAACAGGCGCAGTGATATCGCGCACTTCAATCGATTGTGTCAACGTTGAAAAATTACCGCATCCATCCGTTGCTGTCCACGTCCTGATAGATATATATGTTCCTGCACACGGACCGGGCGTAGTAACATCTGCATGAACCAATGTGAATGCACTTCCACATACGTCACTTGCAAATGCCTGTTCAAAGGTGGGTGTGTTCGGACAGAAAATAATGGAAGGAGCAGGTAACGATGAAATCACAGGTGCAGTGATGTCCTGCACATGTATGGTTTGTGATGCAGTTGAAATATTTCCACATCCGTCAGTTGCGGTCCATGTTCTGGTTACACTATATGATCCGGCACATGCTCCGTTTGTTGTTATATCAGTAGATGTGAGCGTAAATGCACTTCCGCAATTATCTGAAGCAGTTGCAACGGCAAACGATGGTGTTGCAGGACAATTGATGGTACTCGCAACAGGAAGCACAGATATAACAGGCGCTGTGATATCCTGCACATGTATGGTTTGTGAAGCGGTAGATGAATTTCCACACGCATCGGTTGCTGTCCATGTTCTGGTCACACTATATGATCCGGCACATGCTCCTGAATTGCTCACATCCTGAAAATTGAGCGCAAATGCACTTCCACATGCATCCGCCGCAGTTGCAATTGCAAATGCAGGTGTTGCAGGACAGTTAATAGTTGTATTAAATGGCAGCGCAGCTATCACGGGTGCTGTTACATCCTGCACATGTATCGTTTGAGATGCAGTGGATGAATTTCCACATGCATCCGTTGCTGTCCACGTTCTTGTCACGCTATATGAGCCTGCACAGGTACCAGAAATGCTCACATCATCTGATGTCAGAGTGAAAGCACTTCCACATGCATCTGTCGCAGTAGCCACTGCAAACGAAGGTGATGCAGGACAATTGATAGTAACAGGAGCAGGCAATGTTGAAATGACAGGGGCATCAATATCTATTACATGTATGGTTTGTGATGCAGTTGCAAAATTTCCACATCCATCTGTTGCAGTCCAGGTTCTTGTTACACTATACATTCCTGCACACGCACCTGAATTGGTTACATCAGCAGATGTGAGAGTGAAAGCACTACCACAATTATCTGTAGCAGTAGCCACGGCAAACGATGGAATAACCGGACAATGAATTGTAACAGGAGCAGGTAAGCTGGAAATAACCGGCGCTGCATTGTCCTGAACTAAAATAGTCTGCGATGCTGTAGATGAATTACCACATCCGTCAGTTGCTGTCCATACTCTGGTCACACTATATGATCCGCTGCATGCTCCTGAATTGCTCACATCCTGAGAGGTGAGAGTGAAAGCGCTACCACATGCATCCGTAGCTGTAGCCACAGCAAAAACAGGTGTTGCAGGACATTGAATGATGCTCGTCGATGGCAATGCCGCTATAACCGGTGCAGTTATATCCTGCACATGTATAGTTTGAGAAGCTGTTGATGAATTGCCGCAAGCATCCATGGCAGTCCATTTCCTCGTTATACTGTACGAACCTGCACATGCTCCTGATGTACTTACATCTTCAGATGTGAGAGTGAATGCACTTGCACATGCATCCGTCGCAGTAGCAATAGCAAATACCGGTGTTGCAGGACAATTAATAGTTGTTGGCGCAGGAAGAGCAGCGATTACAGGTGCTGTGATATCCCTGACATGTATTGTTTGTGATGCTGTAGAGGAATTACCACAACCATCCGTAGCTGTCCATGTGCGTTTCACACTGTATGAACCTGCACATGCACCTGGTGTAGTAACATCTGCAAACGCAAGTGCAACAGCGCTATTACAAGCATCAGTAGCCACTGCCTGAGTGAATGAAGGTGTAGCAGGGCAATCAATAGTTGTTGGCGCAGGAAGAGAAGCTATCACCGGAGCAGTTACATCCTGTACAAATACCGTTTGTACTGCAGAAGACATATTACCGCATGCATCAGTTGCCATCCATGTCCTGGATACGGTGTATTGACCGGCACATGGCCCAGGTGTAGTAACATCCATAGATGACATTGAAAATGCAAAACCACAGGCATCAGACGCTGAAACAGAGAAGCTCGGTATAGCCGGGCAATTGATAGTTGTGAATGGAACAACATTGATAAATGGAGGTGTTACATCCTGGACATTTATGGTTTGAGATGCAGTAGAGCTGTTTCCACATGCATCAGTAGCTGTCCAGGTCCTGGTCACACTATAGGTTCCGGCACAGGATCCCGGAGTATTGACGTCGTTAAAGGTTAGCGTGAACGCACTACCACATCCATCGGATGCTGTAGCTGTCGCAAATGATGGTACTGCAGGACAATTTATCGTGCTTGTTGCTGGAAGAGCTGCAATGACAGGAGGTGTGATATCCTGTACATGTATGGTTTGCGATGCTGTTGAAGAATTACCACAGGCATCTGTCGCCGTCCATGTTCTCTTTACACTGTATGATCCGGCACACACACCATTGGTAGTCACATCTGCAAATGTGAGTGTGAATGCACTTCCACATGCATCCGTTGCGGTTGCAATTGCAAAAACAGGAGTAGCAGGACAATTAATTGTTGATGTTGCAGGCAAAGCAGTAATAACAGGAGCTGTTATATCCTGCACATGTATCGTCTGTGATGCAGTAGAAGAATTTCCGCACGCATCTGTTGCAGTCCATGTCCTTGTCACACTATATGATCCTGCACAAGCTCCATTGATTGTTACATCAGAAGATGTGAGAGTGAATGTACTTCCACATGCATCTATTGCAGTAGCAATAGCAAACATCGGTGCTGCAGGACAACTGATCGTAGTGGGTGAAGGCAATGCAGCAATAACAGGAGCTGTGATATCCTGAACAGTAATCGTTTGCGAAGCAGTTGAACTATTTCCGCATGCATCAGTTGCAGTCCATGTTCTGGTCACAGTATAGGATCCGGCACACAGACCAAAATTGCTCACATCCTGAGATGTGAGTGTGAAAGTTCCACATGCATCAACCGCAGTAGCCTGGGCAAATGATGGCGAAGCTGGACAATTGATAATGGAAAGAGCCGGTAAAGCAGCAATAACCGGAGCTGTTACATCCTGTAAATGGATTGTCTGTGAAGCACTTGAAGAATTCCCGCATGCATCTGTTGCCGTCCATGTCCTTGTAACACTATACGATCCGGCACATGGACCTGAATTGCTCACATCTTCAGATGTGAGTACGAATGCACTTCCACATTCATCGGTTGCGGTTGCAACTGCAAAAACAGGAGTAGCTGGACAATTAATCGTCGTCGGAGATGGAAGGGATGCAATGACAGGTGCAGTTATATCCTGCACATGTATAATTTGTGATGCAGTGGATGAATTTCCACAGGCATCGCTTGCTGTCCAAATCCTGGTTATAGTATAGGATCCGGCGCACGCTCCTGAATTGTTCACATCGACAGATGTCAGCGTGAATGCACTTCCACATGCATCTGTTGCAGTTGCAACAGCAAAAACAGGTGTAGAAGGACAATTAATTGTAGTTGTTGCAGGTAATGCTGCTATTACTGGAGCAGTGATATCCTGTACATGTATGATTTGCGAAGCAGTGGATGAATTTCCACAGGCATCAGTTGCTGTCCATGTTCTGGTCACACTATAAGATCCTGCACAAGCTCCATTTGTTGTTACATCAGCAGATATAAGTGTGAAAGCACTTCCGCATGCATCAGTCGCTGTAGCGACTGCAAATACAGGTGTAGCAGGGCAATTAATAGTTGATGTTGCAGGTAAAGCAGCAATCACTGGTGCAGTGACATCCTGGACATGAATTGTCTGGGAAGAAGTTGATGAATTCCCGCATGCATCGGTTGCTGTCCATGTCCTGGTTACACTATATGAGCCTGCACATGCTCCATTAATTGTAATATCTGTAGATGTGAGTGTGAAGGAACTTCCGCACGCATCGGTAGCTGTCGCAACTGCGAATACAGGAGTTGCAGGACAATTAATCGTTGACGTTACAGGCAATGCTGCTATTACCGGAGCAGTGATATCCTGTACTTGTATAGTTTGTGATGCTGTCGAATAATTTCCACACGCATCTGTTGCAGTCCATGTCCTGGTCACAATATATGATCCTGCACATGCACCTGTAATGCTCACATCAACAGATGTGAGAGTGAAAGCACTTCCGCATGCATCTGTTGCGGTAGCAACTGCAAATACCGGAGTAGCCGGACAATTAATGGTTGTAGTAGCAGGTAAAGCAGCAATCACAGGTGCGGTAATATCCTGCACATGTATGGTTTGCGATGCGGTTGAAGAATTTCCACATGCATCTGTTGCCGTCCATGTCCTGTTTACAGTATAAGATCCTGCACAGGCTCCATTTGTTGTCACATCTGAAGATGTGAGTGTGAAAGAACTGCCACATGCATCGATCGCTGTAGCTATTGCAAAGACAGGAGTGGCAGGACAATTAATTGTAGTTGTTATAGGTAATGCAGCAATCACAGGCGCAGTGATATCCTGTACATGTATAGTTTGAGCTGCTGTGGATGAATTTCCGCATGCATCTGTCGCTATCCATGTTCTTGTCACACTATAAGATCCTGCACATGCTCCATTTGTTGTTACATCTGAAGATGTGAGTGTGAAAGAACTGCCACATGCATCGATCGCTGTAGCTACTGCAAAGACAGGAGTGGCAGGACAATTAATTGTAGTTGTTACAGGTAATGCAGCAATCACCGGAGCAGTAATATCCTGCACATGGATTGTCTGAGATGCTGTTGATGAATTTCCACATGCATCCGTTGCTGTCCATGTTCTTGTCACACTATAGGATCCTGCACATGCTCCATTTGTAGTTACATCCTGAGATGTGAGTGTAAATGCACTTCCACATCCATCAGTCGCTGTAGCAACCGCAAAGACTGGTGTAGCAGGGCAATTAATCGTTGATGTTGCAGGTAAAGCAGCAATCGCCGGTGCAGTGATATCCTGTACATGAATTGTCTGTGATGCAGTTGATGAATTCCCGCATGCATCGGTCGCTGTCCAAGTCCTGGTTATACTATATGAACCTGCACATGCTCCATTTGTAGTTACATCCTGAGATGTGAGCGTGAAAGCACTTCCACATGCATCAGTCGCAGTAGCAACAGCAAAGACAGGTGTAGCAGGACAATTAATAGTTGATGTTGTTGGCAAAGCAGCAATCACAGGCGCACTTATATCCTGAACATGGATTGTTTGAGAAGCTGTAGATGAATTTCCACATGCATCTGTTGCTGTCCAGGTCCTGGTTACACTATAAGTTCCGGCGCATGCACCTGAAATATTCACATCCTGAGAAGTAAGCGTAAAAGCACTTCCACATGCATCGGTTGCCGTAGCAACAGCAAACACAGGTATTGAAGGACAATTAATAGTTGTTGGAGCAGGAAGAGCAGCAATGACAGGTGCAGTGATATCCTGTACATGAATTGTCTGCGATGATGTTGATGAATTCCCACACGCGTCAGTCGCTGTCCATGTCCGTGTCACACTATATGATCCGGCACATGCACCATTTGAAGTGATATCTGCAGATATGAGATTGAATGCACTACCACATGCATCTGTCGCAGTAGCAACTGCAAACACAGGAGTTGACGGACAATTAATTGTTGTCGGGGCCGGAAGCGATGCAATGACCGGAGCTGTGACATCCTGGACGTTTATGATTTGTGAGGCTGATGATGAATTTCCACATGCATCAGTAGCCGTCCATGTCCGTGTCACACTATATGATCCGGCACACGCACCATTTATTGTTATATCCACTGATGTGAGTGTGAAAGCACTTCCACATGCATCTGTTGCAGTAGCCACAGCAAACACTGGTGTCGCCGGACAATTAATTGTAGTTGTTGCGGGTAAGACTGCAATCACCGGAGCAGTTATGTCCTGTACATGTATGATTTGTGAAGCAGTAGATGAATTTCCACATGCATCCGTTGCTGTCCACGTTCTTGTAACACTGTATGATCCTGCACATGCTCCATTTATGGTTATATCAGCAGATGTAAGGGTGAAAGCACTTCCACACGCATCCGTTGCAGTGGCCTGCATAAAAACAGGCACATCAGGACAATTGATAATAGTGGGTCCTAGTAGTTGATTGATGACAGGTGCAGTTACATCGTGGACATGTATAGTTTGGGATGCAGTAGACGAATTTCCACATGCATCCGTTGCAGTCCATGTTCTCGTCACACTATATGAACCTGCGCAAGCTCCGTTTGTAGTTACATCAGCAGATGTAAGTGTGAAGGTACTTCCGCAGGCATCCGTTGCAGTAGCAATTGCAAACACAGGAGTTGACGGACAATTAATCGTTGTCGGAGCGGGAAGTGATGCTATCACAGGTGCAGTGATATCCTGCACGTGTATGGTTTGTGAAGCTGTTGATGAATTTCCGCATCCATCGGTTGCTGTCCATGTCCTGGTTACACTATATGAACCCGTACATGCACCTGAAGTACTTACATCTGAAGATGTGAGCACGAATGCACTTCCACATCCATCAGTCGCTGTTGCAACTGCAAACACAGGCGTTGCCGGACAATTAATCGTCGTCGGAGATGGAAGTGATGCTATCACAGGGGCAGTAATATCCTGAACTTGTATCGTTTGCGATGCTGTTGAAGAATTCCCACATCCATCAGTTGCTGTCCATATTCTTGTGACACTATATGATCCTGCACATGCACCGTTTGTAGTAACATCCGTTGATGTGAGTGTAAATGCACTTCCACAACCATCCATAGCAGATGCAACCGCAAAGACTGGTGTAGCAGGACAGTTAATAGTTGTAGGTGCTGGTAGAGCAGCAATCACAGGCGCAGTAACATCCTGTACATTTATTCTTTGTGATGCAGTTGATGAATTTCCACATGCATCCGTTGCCGTCCATGTTCTGATCACACTATACGATCCTGCACATGCGCCATTGATGGTAACATCTCCTGATGTGAGGGTGAAGGCACTTCCACATGCATCCGTTGCATTTGCAACTGCAAATACCGGTGTGGCAGGACAATTGATCGTAGTTGTCGCAGGTAATGCTGCAATAACAGGCGCAGTAACATCCTGTACGTTTATGGTTTGAGATGCTGTTGAAGAATTTCCGCATGCATCCGTTGCTGTCCATGTCCTCCTTACACTATATGATCCTGCACAGGCACCATTTGTTGTTATATCAGCAGATGTGAGTGTGAATACACTTCCACATGCATCCGTTGCAGTTGCAACTGCAAATACCGGTGCGGTCGGGCAATTAATAGTTGATGTTGCCGGAAGAGCAGCAATAACAGGCGCAGTGATATCCTGAACATTTATTCTTTGTGATGCAGTGGATGAATTTCCGCATGCATCCGTTGCAGTCCATGTTCTCGTCACACTATATGAGCCTGCACATGCTCCATTTGTGGTTACATCTGCAGATGTGAGTGCGAAGGCACTTCCGCAGGCATCCGTTGCAGTAGCCACGGCAAATACCGGGGTTGCAGGACAGTTAATAGTTGTAGGTGCTGGTAGTGCAGCAATCACAGGCGCAGTAACATCCTGTACATTTATTCTTTGTGAGGCAGTTGATGAATTACCACATGCATCCATTGCAGTCCAGGTGCGTGTAACACTATAAGAACCTGCACAGGCACCATTAATAGTCACATCAGTAGATGTGAGTGTGAACGCGCTGCCACATGCATCTGTCGCAGTAGCAACTGCAAATACAGGTGTTGCAGGACAATTGATGGTTGTAAGTGAGGGTAGCGATGCAATTACAGGAGCCGTATTATCTTCTACATTGATCGTTTGTGAGTCAGTAGATACATTCCCGCAGTCGTCTGTCGCTGTCCATATCCTGGTTACACTATATGATCCCGCACATGCTCCTGAATCAGTCACATCTTCATATGTGAGAGTGAATGCACTACCGCATCCATCATTAGCTGTAGCTACCGCAAATACAGGAGTCGCCGGGCAAAAAATAGTGGACGTCTCAGGAAGTGGATCAATAACCGGAGCCGTGATATCCTGGACAATGATAACCTGGGAAGCAGATGATATATTTCCACAATCATCAATCGCTGTCCAGGTTCTTGTGACTGTATACGAACCGGCACATTCACCGAAGGTCGTCACATCATTTGAAACAAACGAAACCACGCTTCCACATCCATCATTGGCAACGGCTTCTGCGAATTCCGGTGTTGCCGGACAATCAATCAAAGTAGGTGTCGGTAGAGGATCAATTTCAGGTCCGGTTAAATCCTGAACGTTTATAGTTTGTGTTGCTGTTGTTATATTTCCACATTCGTCAATAGCTGTCCATGTCCTCGTCACACTATACGACCCCAAACACAATCCTGCTGTTGTCACATCCTCAGATGTGAGTGAGAAAGCACTACCACATGCATCCACAGCAAATGCCTGCGCAAAACCAGGAGTTGCCGGACAATTAATCGTTGTTGTAACAGGAAGAGGCTCAATCATAGGCCCTGAATTATCCTGAACATGAATGATCTGCGATGTGTTTGAAAAATTACCACATCCATCTATTGCAGTCCATGTCCTGGTGATATAGTATGACCCACCACATTCGCCCGGCGAAGTAAGATCCGAAAAAGTTAAATTAAATGCACTTCCACATGCATCCGTTGCAATAGCTTGCGTAAAGACAGGTGCTTCAGGGCAATTAATGGTCGTTATATCCGGTAATGCATCAAATACAGGTGCAGTGACATCCTGGACATTTATCCGTTGAGATGCAGTTGATGAATTTCCACATGCATCCGTAGCCGTCCATGTACGAATAACACTATAAGAACCTGCACAGGCACCATTAATCGTCACATCCGATGATGTGAGAGTGAAAGCACTTCCACATGCATCGGTTGCTGTTGCAACTGCAAATACAGGAGTAGCAGGGCAATTAATCGTTGATGTTGAAGGCAAAGCAGCTATTACAGGCGCAGTGACATCCTGAACATTTATTCGTTGTGAGGCGGTGGATGAATTTCCACATGCATCGGTTGCTGTCCAAGTTCTTGTTACACTATACGATCCGGCACATGCACCATTCGTGGTTACATCTGCAAATATGAGAGTGAAAGCACTACCACATGCATCGGTCGCGGTGGCAACTGCAAATACAGGAGTAGCGGGGCAATTAATCGTTGATGTTGAAGGCAAGGCAGCTATTACAGGTGCAGTGACATCCTGAACATGTATCGTCTGAGAAGATGTCGAAGAATTTCCACATGCATCGGTTGCTGTCCATGTCCTGGTTACGCTATATGATCCGGCACATGCTCCATTTATGGTTACATCTGCAGATGTGAGAGTGAAAGCACTTCCACATGCATCTGTAGCTGTAGCAACTGCGAACACTGGTGTCACAGGACAATTTATTGTAGTTGGTGTTGGTAATGCTGCAATTACAGGAGCGGTGACATCCTGCACATGTATGGTTTGAGAGGCTGTTGATATATTGCCACAAGCATCCGTTGCTGTCCATGTTCTGGTCGCACTATACGATCCGGCACATGCTCCATTTGTTGTTACGTCAGCTGATGTAAGAGTGAAAGCACTTCCACATGCATCCGTCGCCGTAACAACTGCAAATACCGGTGTGGCAGGACAATTGACAGTCGTTGGTGATGGAAGTGATGCAATCACAGGAGCATCAACATCCTGGACATGTATCGTTTGTGAGGCTGTTGAAGAATTTCCACATGCATCTGTCGCCGTCCAAGTTCTCCTCACACTGTACGAACCTGCACATGCACCATTTGTGGTTACATCAGCAGATGTGAGTGTGAAAGCACTCCCACATGCATCCGTCGCAGTAGCAATAGCAAACACAGGAGTGTCGGGACAATCAATAGTTGTTATGACTGGTAATGCAGCAATCACCGGTGCAGTTACATCCTGCACATGGATCGTTTGTGATGCAGTTGAAGAATTTCCACATGCATCCGTTGCAGTCCATGTCCTGGTTACATTATACGAACCTGCACATGCTCCATTAATGGTTACATCAGCAGATGTGAGTGTGAAAGCACTTCCACATGCATCTGTCGCTGAAGCCACTGCAAATACAGGTGTAGCAGGACAATTAATCGTTGATGTTGCAGGCAATGCAGCAATCACCGGTGCAGTGACGTCCTGCACATGTATTGTCTGTGATGCACTTGAAGAATTTCCACACGCATCCGTTGCAGTCCATGTCCTTGTTACACTATACGAACCTGAACATGCTCCATTAATGGTTACATCAGCAGAAGTGAGAGTAAAAACACTTCCGCATGCATCGGTAGCAGTAGCTACAGCAAATACTGGACTAGCCGGACAAATTATAGTTGTTGGTGCAGGTAATTCTGGAATGACAGGCGCTGTGATATCCTGGACATGTATGATTTGTGATGCTGTTGAAATATTTCCACATGCATCCGTTGCTGTCCATGTTCTTGTGACACTATATGATCCGGCACATGCTCCATTGATGGTTACATCAGCAGATGTGAGTGTGAAAGCACTTCCACAGGCATCTATTGCTGTAGCAACTGCAAATACAGGCGTGGCAGGACAATTAATAGTTGAAGGTGTAGGCAGAGTAGTAATCACGGGACCATCAACATCCTGGACATTTATCGTTTGTGAAGCGACAGATATATTTCCACATGCATCTGTCGCCGTCCAGGTTCTCGTCACACTGTACGAACCTGCACATGCTCCATTCGTAGTCACATCAGCAGATGTGAGTGTGAATGCACTACCACACGCATCCGTCGCAGTAGCAACAGCAAATACAGGCGTGGCAGGACAATTAATTGTTGAAGTGGCAGGTAATGCAGAAATTACCGGTGCAGTTACATCCTGAACATGTATCGTTTGTGAGGCAGTTGAAGAATTTCCACATGCATCCGTTGCTGTCCACGTCCTTGTCACACTATATGATCCTGCACATGCTCCATTTGTGGTCACATCTGAAGATGTGAGAGTGAAAGAACTTCCACACGCATCTGTCGCAGTAGCAACCGCAAAGACAGGTGTAGCCGGACAATTAATCGTTGATGTTGCAGGCAAAACAGCAATCACCGGGGCAGTGATATCCTGCACATTGATCGTTTGAGATGCAACTGATGAATTTCCGCATGCATCAGTTGCAGTCCATGTCCTGGTTACACTATATGATCCGGCACAGGCTCCATTGGTTGTCACATCCGCAAATGTGAGTGTAAAGGCACTTCCACATGCATCCGTTGCAGTAGCCACAGCAAACACAGGTGTTGCCGGACAATTAATTGTTGTTGTCGCGGGCAAGGCGGCAATAACAGGAGCAGTGATATCCTGTACGTTTATGATTTGAGATGCAGTTGAAGAATTTCCACACGCATCCGTTGCTGTCCACGTCCTGGTCACACTAAATGTTCCTGCACATGCTCCATTTGTTGTCACATCTGCAGATGTGAGTGTAAAAGCACTTCCACATGCATCTGTTGCAGTAGAAACAGCGAATGCAGGTGTTGAAGGGCAGTTAATAGTAGTTGGAGACGGAAGTGCATCAATCACAGGAGCTGTTATATCCTGTACATGTATGGTTTGTGATCTGGTAGATGAATTTCCACATGCATCAGTTGCCGTCCACGTTCTGGTCACACTGTATGATCCTGCACATGCTCCATTTGTTGTCACATCTTCAGATGTGAGTGTAAAAGCACTACCACATTCATCCGATGCTGTAGCAACAGCAAACACAGGAGTAGCAGGACAATTAATCGTCGTTGGCGAAGGAAGGGATGCAATCACTGGAGCAGCAATATCCTGCACGTTTATAGTTTGGGAGGCTATCGAAACATTTCCACATGCATCCGTAGCCGTCCACGTTCTTGTTACACTATATGATCCTGCACATGCTCCATTTGAGGTGACATCAGCAGAGGTGAGAGTAAAAGCACTTCCACATGCATCCGTTGCAGTAGCTACAGCAAATACAGGCGTAGCAGGACAATTAATCGTTGTCGTAGCTGGTAAGGCACCAATCACCGGCGCAGTGACATCCTGCACATTGATCGTTTGTGAAGCAGTTGAAGAATTTCCACATGCATCCGTTGCAGTCCATGTTCTCGTCACGCTATATGATCCAGCACATGCTCCATTTGTTGTCACGTCTGCAGATGTGAGTGTGAAAGCACTTCCACATGCATCCGTCGCAGTAGCTACTGCAAACACAGGTGCTGTCGGACAATTAATAGTCGTTGTTTCAGGCAATGCTGCTATGACAGGAGCAGAGATATCCTGCACATTGATCGTTTGTGAAGCAGTTGAAGAATTTCCACATGCATCCGTTGCAGTCCATGTTCTCTTCACACTATATGATCCGGCGCATGCTCCATTTGTCGTTACATCCTCAGATGTTAGAGTGAAAGAACTTCCACATGCATCCGAAGCTGTAGCAACTGCAAATACAGGAGTAGAAGGACAATTAATAGTTGAAGGTGCAGGTAGCGCTGCAATCACAGGAGATGTTATATCCTGTACATGTATCGTTTGTGACCTGGTAGAAGAATTTCCACATGCATCCGTTGCCGTCCACGTCCTTGTTACACTATATGATCCGGCACAGGCTCCATTGATTGTTACATCAGCAGATGTGAGCGTGAAAGAACTCTCACAGGCATCCGTTGCTGTAGCAACTGCGAATACAGGAGTAGCAGGGCAATTGATGATCGTTGGCGCAGGCAGGGATGCAATCACCGGAGCATCCACATCCTGAACATTTATTGTTTGTGATGCTACCGAAACATTTCCACATGCATCCGTAGCAGTCCATGTCCTGGTTATACTATATGATCCGGCACAGACTCCATTTGTTGTGACATCACCAGATGTGAGCGTAAAAGCACTTCCACATGCATCCGTCGCAGTAGCAACTGCAAATACAGGTGTGGCAGGACAATTAATTGTTGAAGTGGCAGGCAAAGCAGAAATTACCGGCGCAGTTACATCCTGAACATGAATTGTTTGTGAGGCAGTTGATGAATTTCCACATGCATCTATTGCCGTCCATGTCCTGGTAATACTGTATGATCCGGCACATGCTCCTGAATTGCTCACATCTTCAGATGTGAGAGTGAAAAGACTCCCACATGCGTCCGTAGCAGTCGCTACGGCAAACACCGGTGCAGCAGGACAATTAATCGTTGTTGTTGCAGGTAATGCTGCAATGACTGGAGCAGTGACATCCTGCACATTGATCGTTTGTGAGGCAGTAGAAGAATTTCCACATGCATCTATAGCTGTCCATGTCCTGGTCACAGTATACGATCCGGCGCATGCACCATTTGTCGTTACATCAGCAGATGTGAGCGTAAAAGCACTTCCACATGCATCCGTCGCAGTAGCAACGGAAAATTCAGGCGCAGCAGGACAATTAATCGTTGTTGTTGCAGGCAACACATCAATCACAGGTGCAGTTACATCCTGAACATTGATCGTTTGTGATGCCACTGATGAGTTTCCACATGCATCTGTTGCTGTCCATGTCCTGGTCACACTGTATGAACCTGCGCAGGCGCCATTTGTAGTCACATCAGCAGATGTGAGTGTAAAAGAACTACCACAAGCATCTGTCGCCGTAGCTACAGCAAACACAGGTGTGGAAGGACAATTAATCGTTGTAGTAGAAGGTAATGCTGCAATGACTGGTGCTGTGACATCCTGAACATGTATGATTTGTGATGCAGTTGAAGAATTTCCACATGCATCTGTTGCTGTCCAGGTTCTTGTTACACTATATGATCCTGCACATGCACCATTTGTGGTTACATCAGCCGACGTGAGAGTGAATGCACTTTCACATGCATCTGTCGCTGTAGCAATTGCAAATACTGGTGTTGCAGGACAATTAATAGTCGTAGACGAAGGAAGTGATGCAATGACAGGAGCGGTAATATCCTGTACGTTTATGATTTGAGATGCAGTTGAAGAATTGCCACAAGCATCTATTGCCGTCCATGTCCTGGTAATACTGTAAGATCCGGCACATGCACCATTTGTCGTTACATCAGCAGATGTGAGATTGAAAGCACTTCCACATGCATCCGTTGCTGTAGCAACAGCAAATACCGGTGTAGCAGGACAATTAATCGTTGATGTTGCAGGCAAAGCATCGATCACCGGTGCATTTACATCCTGCACATGAATCGTTTGTGATGCAGTTGAAGAGTTTCCACATGCATCTGTTGCTGTCCATGTTCTGGTAATACTATATGAGCCGGTACAGGCACCTGAATTACTCACATCTTCAGATGTGAGAGTAAAAGAACTTCCACATGCATCCGTCGCAGTAGCAACTGCAAAAACAGGTGTAGCAGGACAATTAATCGTTGTAGTAGCCGGTAATGCCGCAATCACCGGAGCTGTTACATCCTGCACATGAATCGTTTGTGCTGCAGTAGAAGAATTTCCACATGCATCGGTTGCGGTCCACGTCCTTGTGACACTATATGATCCGGCACATGCTCCTGAATTACTCACGTCTTCAGAGGTGAGGACGAAAGCGCTTCCACACGCATCTGTCGCTGTAGCAACCGCAAAAACAGGTGTAGCAGGACAATTGATCGTGGATGTCGCAGGTAAAGCAGCAATCACAGGAGCTGTTATATCCTGTACATGTATGATCTGTGACCTGGTAGAAGAATTTCCACATGCATCCGTTGCCGTCCATGTCCTTGTGACACTATACGATCCGGCACATGCTCCATTTGTTGCGACATCAGCAGATGTGAGCGTAAAAGCACTTCCACATGCATCTGTCGCCGTAGCAACCTCAAATACAGGTGTGGCAGGGCAGTTGATGGTCGTCGGCGTAGGAAGGGAGGCAATCACAGGAGCAACAACATCCTGAACATTTATTGTTTGTGATGCTACTGATACATTTCCACATGCATCCGTAGCCGTCCATGTTCTTGTTACGCTGTACGATCCGGCACATGCACCATTTGTCGTTACATCAGCAGATGTGAGTGTGAATGCACTTCCACATGCATCACTTGCAGTAGCAACAGCGAACACAGGAGTAGCGGGACAATTAATCGTGGATGTCGCAGGCAGGGATGTAATCACCGGCGCATTAACATCCTGAACATGTATTGTTTGTGATGCAGTTGAAGAATTTCCACATGCATCTATTGCCGTCCATGTCCTGGTAATACTGTATGATCCGGCACATGCTCCTGAATTGCTCACATCTTCAGATGTGAGAGTGAAAAGACTCCCACATGCATCCGTTGCAGTCGCAACAGCAAATACTGGTGTGACAGGACAATTAATCGTGGTTGTCGCAGGTAGTGCTGCAATGACGGGAGTTGTGATATCCTGTACGTTTATTACTTGAAATGCCGTAGAAGAATTTCCACATGCATCTATTGCCGTCCATGTCCTGGTAATACTGTATGATCCGGCACATGCTCCTGAATTGCTCACATCTTCAGAGGTGAGAGTGAAAAGACTCCCACATGCATCCGTTGCGGTCGCAACAGCAAATACTGGTGTAGCAGGACAATTAATCGTGGTTGTTGCAGGTAATGCTGCAATGACGGGAGCAGTGATATCCTGCACGTTTATGATTTGAAATGCCGTAGAGGAATTACCACATGCATCAGTTGCAGTCCACGTTCTGGTCACACTATATGACCCTGCACAAGCTCCATTTGTAGTCACATCAGCAGATGTGAGAGTGAACGCACTTCCACATGCATCCGTCGCAGTTGCCACTGCAAATACAGGTGTTGCAGGACAATTAATAGTTGTTGTTGCAGGCAATGCATCAATCACCGGTGCAGTTACATCCTGAACATGTATGGTTTGAGATGCTACTGATATATTTCCACATGCATCCGATGCAGTCCAGGTTCTTGTCACACTATACGATCCGGCACATGCTCCATTTGTTGTTACATCTGCTGATGTGAGAGTGAAAGCACTTCCACAAGCATCTGTTGCTGTAGCAATTTCAAATACAGGTGTTGCTGGACAATTAATAGTCGTGGGTGAAGGAAGTGCTGCAATAACCGGAGCAGCGATATCCTGCACATGTATCGTTTGTGATGCTGTTGAAGAATTCCCACATGCATCTGTTGCCGTCCATGTCCTTGTCACACTATACGAACCTGCACATGCACCATTTGATGTTACATCTGCAGATGTGAGAGTGAAAGCACTACCACAGGCATCCGTCGCTGTAGCAACTGCAAAAACAGGAGTGGCCGGACAATTGATCGTCGTTGTCGCAGGTAACGCTCCAATAACAGGAGCAGTGATATCCTGTACGTTTATGATTTGAGATGCAGTAGAAGAATTTCCACATGCATCCGTAGCAGTCCATGTTCTGGTCACACTATATGATCCTGCACATGCTCCATTTGTTGTTATATCTGCAGATGTAAGAGTGAAAGAACTGCCACATGCATCCGTTGCAGTAGCTACTGCAAATACTGGAGTAGCCGGACAATTAATGGTTGTTGTTGCAGGCAATGCATCAATCACAGGTGCAGTTACATCCTGTACATGAATTGTTTGTGACGCAGTAGAAGAATTTCCACATGCATCTGTTGCCGTCCAGGTTCTGGTTACGCTGTATGATCCTGCACAGGCTCCATTTGTGGTTGCATCAACAGAGGTGAGTGTGAATGCACTTCCACATGCATCCGTTGCACTAGCTACTGCAAATACCGGAGTAGCCGGACAGGTAATGGTTGATGTTGCAGGCAATGCATCAATCACTGGCGCAGTTACATCCTGTACATGAATTGTTTGTGACGCTGTTGAAGCATTTCCACATGCATCAGTTGCAGTCCATGATCTGGTTATACTATACGATCCCGCACATGCACCATTTGTGGTTACATCAGCAGAGGTGAGAGTAAAAGCACTTCCACAAGCATCTGTCGCTGTCGCAACTGCAAACACCGGAGTCGCAGGACAATTAATAGTTGCAGGTGATGGAAGGGATGCAATCACAGGAGCATCAATATCCTGAACATGTATGGTTTGTGATGCTACCGATATATTTCCACAGGCATCTGTTGCCGTCCACGTCCTTGTAACACTGTACGAGCCTGCACAGGCCCCATTTGTTGTTACGTCAGCAGAGGTGAGTGTGAATGCGCTTCCACATGCATCTGTTGCACTGGCGACTGCAAATACCGGGGTCGCGGGACAAGTAATTGTTGATGTTGCAGGTAAAGCAGCAATCACCGGAGCTGTTATATCCTGCACATGGATCGTCTGAGATGCAACCGATGAATTTCCACATGCATCCGTTGCAGTCCATGTCCTGGTCACACTATATGAGCCTGCACACGCACCATTTGTAGTTACATCAGCAGATGTGAGTGTGAAAGAACTTCCACATGCATCTGTCGCTGTCGCAACTGCAAAAACAGGTGTAGCAGGACAATTAATCGTTGTCGTAGCTGGTAAGGCACCAATCACCGGCGCAGTGACATCCTGCACATTGATCGTTTGTGAAGCAGTGGAAGAATTTCCACATGCATCCATTGCCGTCCATGTCCTTGTTATACTATATGATCCTGCACATGCACCATTTGTAGTCACATCCGCAGATGTAAGCGTGAATGCACTACCACAAGCATCCGTTGCTGTCGCCGTTGCAAATACAGGAGTAGCAGGACAATTAATGGTTGTTGTTGCAGGCAATGCATCAAATACTGGTGCACTTATATCCTGAACAACAATAATTTGTGACGCAGTAGAAGAATTTCCACATGCATCCGTTGCCGTCCATGTGCGTGTAACACTATATGAACCTGCACATGCTCCATTTGTAGTCACATCAGCCGAGGTGAGTGTGAATGTACTTCCACATGCATCCGTTGCAGTTGCTACTGCGAACGAAGGCGTAGACGGACAATTAATCGTTGATGGCGCAGGAAGTGATGCAATCACCGGTGCTGTTACATCCTGCACATGAATAGTTTGAGATGCCGAAGAGGAATTTCCACATCCATCAGTTGCCGTCCATGTCCTTGTCACACTATACGAACCAGCACATGCTCCGGCTGCAGTCACATCAGCAGATGTGAGAGTGAAAGCAGTTCCGCACTCATCCGTCGCAGTAGCAGTTGTAAAAGCTGGCACTGTCGGACAATTAATCGTCGTTGGCGATGGCAGGACCGCAATCAAAGGCGGTGTGTGGTCTTCAATATGAATCGTATGAATAATATTGGCGCTTGTATTTCCACATGCATCCGTTACTTTATAGATCCTGGTGATCACGACCGGACATGTTCCTGTCGAACTCTGACTGGAGGAAACCATAAGTCCTGCATGGGGAGTGCAATTATCAGTCACCAAAAGATTTCCGGTCAAAGCCTCAAGTTCTTCAATAGTCGTCACAGCAAGTGGTGCATCTCCTGCACTGCATCCCTGCATCGTAGTTAGACTTATGCTCCCTGATATTGATGGCAATGTATTATCAATGACATTGACCACTTTAGTACATGTTGAACTGCAGGAATTTCCATCTGTTACAGTTAGAAGCAAAGTAAAATCCGAATTGCAATTTGCACCCGTTGCAACCGAAACATTTTGATCGGTTGTACTTCCTGAGATTGTTCCATTTCCAGAAACGCTCCATGCGTATGTCAATCCGGCTGGTGCAGTAAATACATTACCATTCGAAGAAGGACACACAAGACCAGATCCGGAGATTGAACAAACCGGTAGTTGGTTGACGGTTACAACTATACAGTTACTTATAGCTTCGCAGGGGAAATCATTTAAAGTTGAAATGGTTATTCGCCTGTAATATTTTGTTTGGGTAAGACCCGCCGGCGGGTCATATGTTGAAGAAGTAACACCACTGATTGGGCTGAAACCCGTACTGCAATTTGTCGCACTGGATTCCCATCGATATGTGAGAGATCCAGTTCCGGTAGAGGCAGTAGATTGTGTAAATGCTGCTGGGTCATCTCCTGAACAAATTGTTTGATCTGTTCCAACAACACCTGCTGAAACACTATTTACTTCCCAGCTTACCAGGGTTGTAAATGCCGTTCCAGTACATCCGGAACCGCTATCGCAATTATCACGCTTAGCTTGTATAAGCACTACAGTTGCACCCGTAGTACTAATCTCATCACCCGGCGTATATGGATTCCATGTTGAACCATCGTCTGTACTATATTGATAACTATCACTGCAACCTGTACCACCTGTGCCGGCATTAAAAGTTGCGCTTACATCTGTTCCTGCACAGACAGTAGATGCATTAGGAATTTCTTCATCAACGGTAGGATTGGCCGGCTGAGGCACAACTGTCCAGCTTGCCAATGTAACATAGTTTGTACCATTACAACCTGATCCACTCGCACAATTTGCACGACGCCCCTGGATGACTATGCTGCTCGTGGCAGAACCACCAACATTAGTACCAGGAGTATATGCAGAAGGAGATCCACCATCAATGATGACCCTGAAATCATCCGAACATCCGTCACCACCCGAGCCAGCTAAAAAAGTTGCGCTAACTTCTTGCCCGGTGCATATTATTGTATTTTCTGGAGCCTGTGTATCTAATGTAGGCCCAACAGGTTGTGCAACTACTGTAATACTCTGCGTAGCTGTGCTCGTAGCTCCGTTCGCATCAGTAATAGTAACTGTATAAGTTTGACTGGAGGAAAGTGTTGCAATAACTTCATCACCTGTAGTCACGTTCAAACCTGTAGCAGGTGACCAGCTGTATGTATAATCCGGTGTTCCATCTGCTCCTATTGCTGTGAGAGTAGCAGTGGCACCTGAACAAATAATAGCAGAGACGGGATCAATGCTGATCGAAACCGTTGGATCACTATTATTAATACCTGAAAAATCAGAAAATGCAGTCAAGCCATTGGCAACAATGAGATTTGAACCATCATCCACCAGATCATACTTCTGCCATGGCAATGCACCAGTCCATTTTGCAGTTATGATATCTGTTTCTGTACCATTTACATCATCATCGACATATTGTCCTGAAAGATCGCAATTAAAAGAAGTGACTCCTGAAGGATGAACAGTCCAGTAACGCGACAGAAAATTATTCGTGCTTGCATTATCAGGATGTTTGCTATCAGACAACCGTACTCCTGCATATGCATTCGAAAAACTTCCCGTGGTAAAATCCAGTGACAATGGAGTATAATCTGCAGTACCTGTCACATCACCTACAGGATAAACATAACTTCCTGTTCCTGAAAAAACTTTTCTCAATTCTCCAGATCCATCTGCTACAATCATATTAGCAGCATTGAGCGTTCCCACTACAGCAGGCGCGTTTGCACCCAGTGTCAGTGAATTGGAACCCAATACAATCCTTCCATTGGTAAGGGTTAATTGATTATTAACTTCCTCGTTATTTCCCAAAACAGCTCCATTCGAATTATCTAATTCCAGGTCATAAAACATAGTTGAGGCAGAACCATTAATAGATTGTGAGGAACTGCCATTAAATATTACGATTCCATTATTATTAATATATACGCTGTTATTTATAAAATTACCTGCCAGGCTCAGCATTCCGGAAGTACCGGTAAGCACCCCTGCATTTATTGTCAGATTTTTTAGTGTTTTGTTATTACTCAAAAAGCTCAATGTTCCGGACCCAGCTTTTGTAATGCTTAATGTACTATGATTAATCGTTCCGCCCAATGCAAGCAAGCCTGCGGTTGTGGTGATCACCCTGTCTGCATTCATTATAATATTGCCTGATCCTAAATTCAGATTCCTGGGAATCGAACCGCTATAAGTAAAATCTCCATTTAAAGCCAATGGATAATTTAAGGTTGTGATGTCTGCACCTGAAGTATTATCAATCACACCTCCATTGATGGTGAATGTTCCGGTCACATCGCCGAGTGCAGAGGTATTATTGATGTTCAGTGTACCTGCATGTAGTGTTGTTCCCCCGCTGTAATCGTTCGGACCTGATAGCGTGAGTGCGCCTGCTCCGGATTTTGTCAGGCTTAATCCCGAACCACTAATTGTGCCTCCTACAGAAAGCGTATTTGCGTTTATGGTTAAGACCCTGTCTTCTTCAAGGGTTACGATGCCTGCTCCAAGATTAAGAGCATGTGTTCCTGTAAATGTGAAATCATCATTCCACGCCATCGCATAATTTAAAGTATTGAGAGAGGATCCGAATGAATTATCTATGGTCCCGCCATTAATGGTGAATGTTCCTGCGGTTGTTCCTAGCGCACTTGCATTGCCGATATAAAGGGTTCCTGTATTTAATGTTGTGCCTCCTGTAAAATCATTTGCACCGGATAAGATGAGTGTTCCGCTGCCATTCTTTGTTAAACCAAAACCTGTTCCGCTGATCACTCCGCCAATTTTCAACTTAGTAGCACTAACCGTTAACTGGCGGCTTTCCTGTAATGTTACTGCACCTGTTCCCAGGTATAGTTCGTGCGTTCCGGTAAATGTGAAATCATCATTCCAGTTCATGATATAATTCACCGAATTGAGTGATGCACCTGATGTATTGTCGATAGTAGTTGCATTGCCGACTCCTCCAATGGTGAAGGTACTTCCTGATACTCCTAGTGCTTGTGAATTACCAATATTAAGTTTTCCATTGCTCAATACCACACCACCTGAAAAAGTATTTGTATTTGAAAGTGTCCAGGTTCCCGTCCCTTCCTTCTTCACACAACCTGTACCGGAGATAACGCCGCTTACAAGATTGGCACTTGTAGAAGCTCCCTGTAAATAAAGAGAATTTGCATTAAGATTCACATTACCCGCAAGGGTAAGTAAACCCGAAGCGCTTCCTATTCTTGTAGTTGCTCCATCTATTGATAATGTACCACCCCATGTATTTGTTCCACTGACATTGCAAAGTGCGCCTTCATTTCCTGCACCTCCTTCTCCTGCGAGAGACAAAGCTTCGGCACCTACGGAGATATTATTTTCCAATTCTAATTTGGCACCACTTGCTACTGTAACTCCACCTGCAGTAGTTCCTGTCGAAGTTGTGTTTTTAATATTTAATATTCCATTATTAATATTAGTAACTCCTGAATATCCATTTGAATTTGGAAGGCATAATTTGCCTGCACCTTCTTTAGTTACACTAAATGCTCCGGTTATATTTCCGCTTATGGTTAAATCAAGTGCTGAAGTTCCATCATCTGCTACTGTGATAATTCGATTTGCTGCCAGTGCGACAGGACATGAGATGGTTGCACCATTATTGCCAGCATTTGCATTATCAATTGTGATATTGCCTCCCAAAGTCAGTAGACCAGATCCTGAAATAGTAGATGCTGCGGAAGTTCCGCATTTCATTTGAACAATTGAAGGAGAGCTCAAAGAAAATGAAGACATTTCAAAATTCGAACCTGCAGTCAGAGTCAGAGCACCTGTTAGTGCAGTATTACCTTCGAGGGTTACAGTATTTCCAGGATTATCAATTGTGACATTGGCTTTTGTTGTAGAGGCCAGACCACTCCCTGCAGATTGATTCGCGTTTCCATTATATATAAAATTCGAACCTGCTGTATAGATTCGTCCAGAAGCTGCTGTTACACGAATATTTCCAGTTGCTCCTGAAGAACTAACACCTGAATTTGATCTAATACCAAGTGTTGCACCCGCAGACAAAATAAATCCTCCACTTCCATCTACAGTAGTATTCTCTGAAGCCATTTGTAAAGTAGATCCTGAATTAACTGTATAGGTAATAGTGCCAGTCACTGCGCTTCCAGAGGTATATATTTGTGTACCAGACTTGTTAAATACAATTGCTGAAGCAGCACCATTTCCAGTTCTTGTTAAGGTTCCCCCAATAAGAGAAAAATCTCCCGTTATGTTGATTGTACCAACTCCAGCTGCCGAAGTCATATTTAATGTTCCACTATTTAAAACAAAATCACCTACTACATTTAAGGTTCTCGCTGTAGAAGTTCCTATTTGAAAATCATCATTAATTATGCAATCTCCATTAATGGTAACAGAACCTTGATTCATTAATAGTATTCCATTTCCTGTGTTAAGTACTTGAAAATCTCCCGCAACAGAAAGCCCACTGACCGCCATGCTTCTAGTGCCGGTCATTCCTAAACAGCTATATGTAAGATTACCGAATGCTTGACCATTTCCCCCAGGATCTGTGTTTATACCTCCAGTTATTAAACATGTGGAATTTGAATTCCAAGTTGATGTCGGAATGCTTCCTGAATTCGTTGCATGTTGATAAACAGAACCACTTTTAAAATTAATAATTGCATTAAGTCCTTTTGAAAGAGAACCAGATGCTGTCGGTTGATCATTGTCCATTCCCACAATAATAGTTCCATCAATATTTGCTTCTAGTCCAACTGTATTCGCCAATGCTACAGTAAGCACTTTATCAGCGGCTGCATCTATTCCTAAAAGGGTAAGTGAACATCCAGAAGCTACAACTAATGCATCTGTTGCGACGGTACTTATTGTCAGGGCCGGGTTGGCTGTGGTTACAGGCTTAAGTGTAATGTTCGTACCGGAACCCGTGATTTGCAATTTACCAATTGATTGATTATTGACATCAATAACGGTAAGTGTTGCTCCAGAGTTAAACACTAAAATATCAGTAGAAGCCCCTCCACCTGAACGAGTAGGTGTCCAATTAGTTGCTACATTCCAAGAAGCACCATTTGCTCCGCTCCAGGTATACGTTGTTTGCCCAAACACTCCACCTACAAACCCCAAACTCCCCACCAATACCAACAACCCAAACAGAATACGCCTGCAGTGCGGGGTAGTAAAAATGCATAGAGGTGAGCTACAATTAGTATGCTTTCTTATCATAAGACCTTGAGGGTATACCGCTTCAGTTAATTCTTTCTTTTATCAATTGTGCTTTATATGATCCTGACAGGACATAATTGTCCCTTGACATTCATGACTCTGAGAGTCCCTGAAGTCTTTCATTAATTCACTTTTGGGGGTGTTAGCTTGCCAGCTATTAAAAGAACACACCAATGCATTACAAGCACCATGCCGATATTGTCCCTGCCCTGGAATAAGCCATTTGGATGTGCTACCTAAGGCCAGGACATGCGAAAAGATTACTGCATACGCAGTTCAGCAGGGTGTAAATGCAAAGGAGTTTGAAGGTCCGTTCGGGACCTCGACTGTGGATGTGGTGATCTAATCATAGTGGATCAAATTAATGGGTCGAGACATTAGCTCCTCTCAGGGTATATGCAATAGAGAAAACCCAAAAATTCCAGGCGGTATTCAGCCTGTTGAACGCATTTCAAGTTGGCAAAAACGCGTTTCCTGCGATAAAGATAATAATCAATTTTTCTCTGCATACATATACCTATCAGCCATGTTTAACCTTTTATCAGTCATGTCTTTAAACATTAATAACAGCTTCCTGCCCGGATAAAAAAATTAAAATCCTCTTGCTTATTGATTTTGTTCCATGGGTTTCACTCATGGCTAATAATGTCTGATCCCTTCAGGATCATTGTAGTTTGTATTCTGCAAACCTTTTTGCTATTTGCCTATTAATAATTGACCATCCCTGCTCCATGCACCCTGCCCATGCGGTTGCTGACCTGTAGCACGAGGTTGAGCAAAGCAAGTCGAAGCACCTGCCTTGGTTGCTGAGCTGGAGCAGAAGGATGAGAAAAGCACGTCGAAGCATCTTATCTTTCCCGCCATGTCGTCAGTCGGAATTTCCCCTTTCTGGATCCTTACCATCGTCGCAGGATATTTCCTCCTCCTCATCCTCGTAGCCTGGATCACCAGCCGGAATTCGACAAATGATGATTTTTTTATCAACCGCCATAAATCCCAATGGTGGCTCGTTGCCATCGGCATGCTCGGAAGCAGCCTCTCAGGTGTCACATTTATTTCCATCCCGGGTGTTGTCGGAGCCGCCGGTCACAACCAGGCTTTCTCATACATGCAGGTTGTACTCGGTTACCTTCTTGGTTATATGGCCATCTCACTGGTACTCATGCCACTCTATTACAGGCTCAACCTGATCTCCATCTACGGCTACCTGGGCATGCGTTTCGGAAAGGTTTCATACAAGACAGGTTCAGCTTTTTTTATGCTCTCACGGCTTATTGGTTCGGCTTTCAGAATGTATCTCGCCGTCATGGTATTACATACATTGCTCTGCATTCCTTTCGGCATCCCATTCCCGGTAACGGTGATCATCGCGATTGCATTGATATGGGTATACACTTTCAAAGGAGGTATCCGGACAATTGTTTTTACGGATACCCTTCAAACCTTTTGCATGTTGGCCGCTGTCATCCTCACGATCTATGCCATCATGCAGCAGCTTAATATCTCACTTCCCCATCTTCCACAGTCATTACGGGAAGCAGGTTATGCAAAAGTTTTTTTCTTCGAAGGCGGATGGGCAGATGAGAATAATTTCTTCAAGCAATTCCTGAGCGGTGCATTGATCACCATCGTCATGACCGGTCTCGACCAGGACATGATGCAAAAAAATCTTTCGTGCAGGAATATCGGGGAGGCTCAAAAAAATATGTTTTTATTTTCTGTCACACTTGTCATTGCCAACCTGATGGTGCTGACATTAGGAGCTTTGCTTTGGATGTATTTACAACACCTGCAATTGCCTGCACCTGCTAAATCAGATCAGCTCTATCCATTGCTTGCGATGGGCCACCTGCCTGTCTATATCGCTATTGCTTTTATTATTGGATTGGTTGCTTCAGCATATAATAGTGCGGACGGGACACTGACCGCATTAACCACAACCATATGTGTGGATTTTCTTGGCTTTGAAAAAAAGAGAGCTCAGCAGGGTGAAGAGTTGCAAACGAAAATCAGGAGGATAACACACATCCTTATCGCGATAGTTTTCGCAGGTGTGATCCTTTTGTTTCAGCTGATCAACAAAGGGTCTGTGATCAATGAATTATTCAGAGCAGCCGGGTATACCTACGGACCACTGCTGGGCTTGTTTGCATTCGGTCTTTTGACAAAACGCAAGCTGAGGGATGCTAATGTCATTTACGTCTGCATTGCAGCACCGATTGTTTCCTATCTTATCAATACTTATTCGCAGCAATTATTTAATGGCCTGACTTTAGGATTTTTGATTCTTGCAGTGAATGGATTTCTCACGTTTGCAGGTCTGTGGGCGATGTCAGGTCCTGAACAGAAAGTAAGACAGTAAGAGGTAAGACAGTAAAGAGGTAAGAGAGTAAGACTGTAAGAGGTAAGAGAGTAAGACTGTAAGAAGGTAAGACAGTAAGAAGGTATTCTTCTACCAGCTTAACATTCGTAAATCGTTATTCGTAAATCGTAAATCGTAAATCGGACTACTTTTCAATCCTGATCTCAGAAATCTTCTGATTGGTATCAAAATAAAGATACACACGGTATGTTCCTGTAGCGGTTATAAGGTCACCTAAAGAATAACTGGATCTGCCGTTGGTAGCAGGTGTAAGGTGAGCACGTTTATAGCTCTTAACCGTGTTTTTTGAAAAGAAAGACTCCAGGTACCTGGTCGCCTCGCCACTTGTTAAGGATACATCTTCATCAAGAATGGAAACATCCACTTTGGGAGATAAGTAAGTCCCTAGTTCAGAAGCACTTCCCTTATTTATAGCCACATCAATTCCGGAACTCTGGCCAATAGCCATGAACGGAAGAACAAACAAAAGGCAGGTTGAAATGCGGGTTAATGGTTTCATAATTAGGGATATAACGAAAAACATGCCGAATTAGTTTGTAAGAAGGCAAGACGGTAAGACAGTAAGAGATATTATTAAAAAGATCCCGTGTATAGAAATGATCAATGTTTCAGGAAAACCTGTTATGAAGTTTTGCACCTAAATCACCTACAGGGAACTTTTTATTCTTGTGCTAATTATAAGTCCCCTTTAGGGGATTTAGGGGCACTTTAGGAAAACCTGTCTATGCATAATTATATTTTGATTACATTTTTTACTGAAAACTGATTACTTTTTTCTTACTTTCTTACCTTCTTACTCTCTAAAGTATATTAAACAGTTTCACCACCGACAGCACCACCGCTACAACCAATATCACGTAAGCATATTTAGCAGCCCCCGGTATCCTGCTCGCATAATGCGCAGACAACCATCCACCCAGAAATTGCGCTACACCCATCACTAAACCAATAGACCACACAACCTGTCCCGCAAATGCAAAAATGATCACTGCTATTAATGTAAAAATCCCCACCGACAACGCTTTGATCGCATTCGACTCAATCATCGGCAACCTCGCCACAAGCACTAGCACAGCAAGAAAAAAAACACCCATCCCCATCTGGATAAACCCCCCGTAAAATCCAAGCACCAGGAACAATGGCCACTCCATCCATTTCGGGATCATGCTTTTTTCAGGATTTACGATCAACCACCTTTCCGGGTTGACCAGGATAACGATCAGCATCAATACCATCAGGAATTTGAACACACCCATAAACTGAGCATTCGTAACCTGGGTGGCTACAATAATGCCCGCGATCGCTCCGATCACAACAGGCAAAATATATTTCGTATAAAGAAAATAATCAACCTTCTTGTGCGCAAAACCTTTCAACGCCCCGACCGTATTTAAGAATACACCTATTCGGTTTGTACCATTGGCAATATTCCCGGGCAAGCCGATCAATTCAGTGAGAACAGTCAGCGTGATGACAGATCCATTACCCGCTAATGCATTGATGAATCCCGCAAAAAATGCACCGATAAAAGCGATTATTAATTGCTCAGGACTCCAGTGCATCATCAGTCAATATAGCATCCGGAATGGTTTGACATAATTCTACAAGTACACCATTCGCTGAACGGGGATGCACAAAGCAAACCCATTTGTTATCGGCTCCTCTGAATGGTTCTTCTCTTAATAATTCAAATCCTTCTTCTTTCAATCTCTTCATTTCAGCTTTGATATCGTTTACTTCAAAAGCAATATGATGAAGCCCTTCCCCCCTGCGATCTATAAATCGTTGTATTGCACTGTCAGGATGAATAGCCTGCAGAAGCTCCACTTTACTGTTATCTGTTCTGAAAAAGGATGTGATCACGCCCTCGGAAGTTACTTCTTCATGCTTGTAAGGAGGGCTTCCGAGAAGCTTTTGAAATAAAGAGTCGCTTTCATCCAGGGATTTTACCGCTATTCCGATGTGCTCTATGCTATACATGGGTAAGATTGTAGCAAATTATATATTCGCCAAATTAGTTATATTTTTGACCTGATAGAAAAATTGAATTCATATTACGCTTCATCATATTCTAAAATCATGAATAAATACATACACTGCCTTTTCGCCTTCCTTTTCATATTCATCCTGGCGAAACCAATTTCTGCACAGGACTATCTCGTCGATTTTACTTTTCTGGGCAAAAAGACGAAACAAGAATTATTTCTCATTTTTTTCCAGAATGTGGATTATGACATTAATCTCTACAAGATCAGGTATAAGACCACAGGGGTAGATATGCTCAATGATACAGCTTCCGGCTTGCTGGTTGTACCCATAGTATCTGACGTTACATTATTACCGATGGTCGTTTATGGTCATGGGACTACGACAGGGCCTGCAGATGTGCCTTCCAAACTGGAAGGTGGATATGAAGTAGCCATGGCTTACGGCGGTTCTGGTTTTATTACGGCTGCACCGGATTACCTCGGCCTTGGTGATTCCCGGGGATTTCATCCCTATGTTCATGCTGAAACTGAAGCTTCGGCTTCTCTTGATATGTTAAATGCCAGCCTCGAATGGCTTGAAACCAATGACCCTGCTGACTGGAATCCGTATTTTCTTTTTAGCGCAGGATACTCCCAGGGAGGACAGACGTCCATGGCCTTTCATAGAGAAATTGAAAACAACTGGTCTTTCATTTATCCCATTACTGCTGCCACGCACATGTCTGGTCCGTACAGCATGTCCGGTGCGATGAGAGACAGGTTATTAAGCGATGTGCCTTATGGCTCGCCTGCATATATGGCTTACATCGTGTTAGGATACAATCAATACTATGATTTGTATACAGATATCAATGAAGTTTTTAAAGCACCCTATGCAGCTACCATCGATAGCTTTTACAATCATATCATCAATCTTGAAGTATTAAACAATAAATTGATTGCACAACTATCTTCCACCGGTCCTACACTTTCCAAACGAATGCTCCAGGATACATTATTGGCTTCGATCATTGCAGAACCAAATCACAAATTCAACCTTGCACTGCTCGACAATGACACATACAATTGGGCACCTGTAGCACCGACCCGTTTATATTATTGCGGTGCAGATGAACAGGTTCCACCGGTAAATGCAACCATAGCTGCATCTGCCATGCAGGCATTAGGAGCTCCTGATGTCCAGGCTATAAATCTCAATCCGAATTTTAGTCATGGCACCTGTGTCTTTCCCGCGATTGTGAGCTCTATTACATTCTTCCGTTCATTTCTCAATGGCACTGCCACAGAAAATCCTGCAGTGAAAGGTGATGAGCTGAAATTTTTCCCAAACCCTGCATTTGATTTTGTCAGCATCGATTGGGCTCCTGCAAAAACTGGATTTAATTACAAAATATTCAATACGAATGGAAGCCTGGTGGATCAGGGCACTACATCATCATCTCATCTTTCCATGTCAAAGCTTCCGGCCGGATTGTATATGATCCTATGCACAGCAGGTGATGAAACTAAGATGGGAAGAGTATTCCGCTTATGAGCATCAATGTAGATAACTTCGAAGATGAGGTCCATATCCTGATCACGGAGCGGGGTAAAGAATATTTTGACATGAACCAGGTGCTCATGTTGAAACAGACATCAGAAGGATGGACTGCTGTGATCGAAGGAAATGAAACTTACCAGGTGTTGCTGGAAGGACATGATGTGATCACTACATGGCATTGCACCTGCCCATTCGAGCACGGCCCCGTCTGCAAGCATGTCGCTGCTGTCCTGTATGCGGTGCGTGAAAATATCAGGGCTAACAGAGCTTCATCCAGTGGAGAGATCGATCGATGGATAGATGAAGCCGATGTGGATACATTGCGAAGATTGTTGAAAATCGAAATCAGGAAACACGAAGATGTAAAGACATCAGTGTATCATGAAATGAAGAGTAGTGAGTAGTGAGAGGTGAGAGGTGAGAGGTGAGAGGTGAGAGGTGAGAGGTGAGAGGTGAGAGGTGAGAGGTGAGACGTGAGACGTGAGACGTGAGACGTGAGACGTGAATCGTGAATCGTGAGACATGAGAAGTTAGATGTGATTACTGATTACTGAATACTGAATACTGATTACTGATCACTGATCACTGATCACTGATCACTGATTACTGATTACTGAAAATTCACAATTTGCGTTAATCTGCGAAATTTGCGGCAAATTGTGCGCAATAAGTCCGGTATCCGGCATCCTTTAATCCGGCATCCAATTTGAAAATCCAAAATTCCAAATGTGAAAACAAAATCCGACATCGTCAACAATTGGCTACCCAGGTACACGGGAATGTCACTGGATAAATTCGAGCGATATATCCTTCTTGTCAACTTCTCACATTATGTGGATGTATTTGCCAAAAAATTTGATGTGGAAATTTATGGCCAGGGCCTCTCCATGCAATGCGCCACCGCCGAGCAGATCACGATCATCAATTTCGGGATGGGCAGTGCCAATGCAGCCACCATCATGGACCTGTTGATGGCCATCAAACCAAAAGCATGTTTATTCCTTGGAAAATGCGGTGGCTTAAAAATGAAGAAAAATAAAGTGGGCGATATGATCCTGCCCATTGCAGCCATCCGCGGAGAAGGAACTTCAAATGATTATTTTCCATCTGAAGTACCTGCACTTCCGGCATTCGCATTGCAGAAAGCTATCTCTACAACCATCAGGGATTATGCCAAAGACTACTGGACAGGTACGATATACACAACGAATAGAAGAGTCTGGGAATTTGATCTGAAATTTAAAAAATACCTCAACAAGATCAGAGCCTCCGCCGTCGACATGGAAACTGCAACACTGTTTAGCGTTGGTTTTCATAATGGAATTCCTACAGGTGCTCTTTTACTTGTATCCGATATGCCTATGGTACCTGAAGGTGTCAAAACCTCCCACAGCGATCTTGCCGTGACAGGAAATTTTGCAGCTACACATCTTGATATCGGGATTGATTCACTGCGTCAGCTTATCCATGATAAGTTGACCGTAAAACATTTGAAGTTCTAACTTAACTCAAATATTTTTTTAAAAAGTATTTATCGCCGTTCGGCGTAGGCTGAGCCTACGTCGGAGTGTTTGCAAAACTCCGTTTTGTGAACCTTCATTTCATTTTTTACTCTCAATCACCTTCACCTCCTCGATATCATTCCCGTTCTTTTCTTTTGTACCGAGAAACGAAGGCAGATCCATCCCGGCCATATTGAAGAGCTCGCTGAGAGGCGGAACAGATTTATACATGCCCGCTATAAAGTTGGAAGTATTGCTTCCGTTTCCTTCATGGTTGCCACCTTCCCATACGGTGACTTTATCAATCTTAATATTCTTTATCGCTTCAACCTGTATCTTAAGCAGCTCAGGTAGTTTATCCGCGATCAGCATCAGCACAGCATCCTTTGGATTGCCACCTGCCGCTTTTACTACTTCATCAAAACCATCTGCCTGTTTTTGTAATATTTCATATAATCCTTTTGCTTCAGCTTCTTTTCTCATGAATACCGCATCTGCTTCTCCACGTGCGATCCGGCGTGTCCGTTCAGCTTCTGCTTCTGCATCTATTTCAATCCGGCGTTTTGCGATTTCAGATTGAACGATGATATCCGCTTCCCTCGTAGCACGTTCACGGTTAGCTCTTGCGAGCTCCGCATCTTTTTCAGCAGTGTACGATTCTTTAAGCGAACGTGCAGCCTGTATTTTTTCAGATGCTGTCGCAAGGCTCAATGCTTCAGCTTCTCTTTGCCTGCGGTCTGCATTCGAATTTGCAATTCGTACCAGCGCTTCATTTTCTCCAAAGATTGAATTTGCACCTGCAGTGGCTTCACCTACTTTGGCTAGTGCATCCGCTGCACTGACTGAGATCCGTTTTTCTTTATTGGCATTCGCTTCACCTATGCTACCATCACGGTTTTTCTCGGCAACACTTTGTTTTGCATCATTGATAGCTTTCGCTGCTGCTTCTTTTCCCAATGCTTCTATGTATCCGCTTTCATCCTGGATATCCGTCACATTTACATTGATGAGCATCAGGCCTATCTTCTTGAGCTCATTTCCTACATTCGAACTGACATTGATGAGAAATTTATCCCGGTCAGAATTGATTTCTTCAATATCCATCGTCGCTACTACGAGACGGAGCTGACCGAATATGATATCTTTTGCGGTTTCTCTTATTTCATCTGTGGACTTACGCAACAATCGCTCAGATGCGACTTCCATCACACCAGGTTCATTGCTGACAGCTACTGTAAATCTTGAAGGCACGCTTACACGGATATTTTGTCGAGAAAGTGCTCCTCTCAGATCTACATCAATGCTGATCGGTGTCAGGTCCAGGAAATCATAATCCTGGATGACAGGCCAGACAAATGCAGCACCACCCGCCAGACATTTTGAAGAATTGCCGGTACCGGTTTTACCGTAGATGACAAGTATTTTATCTGAAGGACATCGTTTGTACCTGGAAATAAACCAGAGACCCATGATGAATACAAGGCCTATAAGACCTGCTACGATGACGACTACTGAGCCTGTGAGATCCATGTTGAATTGAATTGATGAAGAGGGTGAATAATTTTATTTTTTCTGTTAACTGGTGGACGTTGAATATAATTCCGCGCGTCGGAAGATATTACAATTTATTTTGGAGGATTTATTTCCTGTGGCAAGGGCATATATTCTACCATAAGTATATTTCCATTCATGATTTCTACCACTTTGATCGAAGTACCGGTTTTCAATGTCTCACCTTCTGTGACCGCATCGACTTCGCGTACTGTTCCATCTACCTTGAGATGAACCTTCCCGATTCCCTTTCCCTGTCCGGGAATCGAAAGATATACTTCACCGGGCTGATCAAGAGCATTGTATAAATTCAAAGAACCGGATTGTTCCAGCTGTGCAAACTTGAATACCATGTACGCGACAATAAACATTGCAGCCAATCCCACCAGTGAAGCTATCAAAACAGATACCCAGACACTGATATTATTGTTGAGTGCCAGAACGCCTGTCCAGCCAAAAAATGTAAAGAACGCAATGATGCTTCTCATGGATAATGCAGAAAACTCATGTTCATAAGTTCCGGCATCGCCCGGATGATCCATCCCACCCCCTGAAGTTTCAAAACCAATCAGCAGGAGAATAAACTGCATCAGGAATAATACAGAGAAGATGATCGCTATAAACCAGAATACCTGATGAGCGGAAGAAAGGGACTCCCACCAAAGGTTAATATCACTGATTTGTATCACAGGTTAGAGTTCAGGTATTATTAAGATAACATGGATCCGTGACATAAGGTGCCATCATTTAGACCAACATCACTTTGCCATCTACCTTGAAAGGTAAGAAAGCCGCTATAATCATATGGATAAAAATGAATTAATTTGCCCCTTCATATATACCCGATCACGGTGGAAGTAAAATTATTCAGTGGCCAGTTTTCCAGATACCTGGCAGAAAAAATTTCTGATTATTACGGCTCACCACTTGGAAAGTGGAACCTATCCCGCTTCAGTGACGGAGAAATGCATCCTGTCATCGAAGAATCTGTGCGTGGGTCGTATGTCTTTTTCATCCAGTCCACAGCATCCCCTGCAGATAACCTGCTCGAGCTTCTCTTATTGATTGATACAGCCCGTAGAGCCTCAGCGGATTACATCACTGCTGTAATCCCTTATTATGGTTATTCTCGACAGGACAGAAAAGATCAACCCCGTGTTCCAATCTCTGCCAAATTGATTGCTAACCTGCTGCAAACAGCCGGGGCAAACAGGATAATGACGATGGAACTGCATGCAGATCAGATCCAGGGATTTTTTGACATTCCTGTCGATCACCTCCAGAGCAATGCGATATTCATTCCTTACCTGGAAAATCAAATGAAGATTGATAAAGAGACCGTCATTTTTGCTGCCCCCGATGTAGGTGGTGTAAAACGTGCCCGTGATTATGCCAATCATTTCCAGTGTGACCTCGTCATCTGTGACAAATACCGGCGCCGTGCGAATGAAGTAAGTGGAATGACAGTCATCGGGGATGTCATGGAACGGGATGTCATCCTGGTTGATGATATGGCAGATACAGCCGGTACCCTTTGCAAAGCAGCCGAAGCGCTGGTCCAGAAAGGAGCCAGGAGTGTCAGGGCTATTTGCACCCACCCGGTACTTTCCGGCAAGGCATATGAAAATATTGAAAACTCCCATTTGACGGAGCTTTTAGTAACCGATACGCTTCCCCTTAGGCAGAACTCACCCAAAATCAAGGTGTTGTCTTCTTCGAAGCTGTTTGCTCACGCTATCCGGAATACTCACGAACACAGGTCTATTTCGGCTTTGTTTGTGGGTCACTAATTAAGGTTTCCCTTAGATTTTCAGTCTAAAAAATTTATTCACACAGGAATGTGCATAACTACCTGTGGACATTGACAATCAGCCTGTTAAGATAGTGTGGCACACTTAAGTGTGGCACACCTAAGTTTGCCACACTTATGGTCGGGGATGATGTTGTCCTTTCACTGAAAAGGTAAATTTGAAAAACTTACCCGGTTTTTGACCGAAAACCATACCTTTGCGTGCTCTAAAAATTAACCCGGGTAATAAATCGACGGAAATGGAAACAATGACACTGCAGGCAAAACCAAGAACAGCTCTTGGAAAAGTAGCCACAAAGGCCGTAAGAAAAGAAAATCTGATCCCATGCGTGCTTTACGGTGGTGAAGAAATCCAGCATTTTACATTAGCTCCGCTGGACCTGAGGACACTGGTTTATTCTCCTGAATTTAAAATCGTAGAGATCAATCTTGACGGAGCGGTTCATAAATGCATCCTGAAAAATGTACAGTATCACCCGGTGGATGAGCGAATCCTTCATATCGACTTCCTCAGGCTGATCGAAAATCACCCGATTAAAATTGAGGTGCCTGTTAGCTTCCAGGGTCTTGCCATAGGTTTGAAATCCGGTGGAAAGCTCATTAAAAAAATGAGGAGCGTTAAAGTCAAGATGACCCCGGAAAACCTGATAGATAAGATCGTGCTTGATACTACCTCTATGGAATTGGGTCAATCCAAGCGGATCAAAGACCTGCTCGCAGGAGAAGGTGTTGAAATCCTGAATAACGAAGATATTCCGGTGGCTTCCATCGATATCCCTAGGGCACTTCGTACTGCTGATGATGCTGCTACCACACCGGTAGCTGCCGCTGCTGCAACACCTGCTGCTGCTGCTCCTGCCGCTAAGGGTGCAACACCGGACAAAAAAGCACCTGCAGCTAAAGCTCCGGCAGCAAAGCCAAAAAAATAACGCGTCATAGCGTTTCGATAAATTCATTTATTGATAAAAAGCATCCTTCGGGATGCTTTTTTAATTTTGATCAATGACTTCCTCATCTCTTCGTCTAGGCATCGTACAATTCAACATCCATTGGGAAGATCCTAAAGCCAATATGCAACAGGTAGAAAGCCTGATGCAATCTGTTGAGAAGGTGGATCTTCTGTTACTACCTGAAATGTGGTCCACCGGTTTTACGATGAGCCCCACTACTTCTGCCGAACATTCTCCCGGACCTGCATTAAACTGGATGATCGAAACTGCACATAAACATCAATGCGTGATCGGAGGAAGCATTGCAGTTGAAGAGAATGGCCGGTATTTTAACCGTTGGTATGCCACCTATCCGGATGGAACAGTGATGTCTTATGATAAGAGACATCTTTTCTCTTATGGAAAAGAAGACCAACACTACACACCGGGGAATAAACATTTATTAATGGAGATCGCCGGATGGAAAATAATGCCCATCGTTTGTTATGATCTCCGGTTTCCAGCCTGGTGCAGGAATACTTCAGGTTATGACATCATGGTTGTAGCTGCGAATTGGCCAAAGCCCCGGATCCATCACTGGGATGCCCTTCTCAAAGCACGAGCTATAGAAAACCAATCTTATGTAGCTGCTGTCAATCGTATAGGTTCCGATTCAAACGGCCTTCATTATCCCGGCCATAGTGGCATATTTGATATGGATGGAAGTGCGTTAATGGAAATGAAAGATCAGGAAGGGATAGGGATTTATACACTCGATAAGTCAACATTATCACAATACAGGGAACATTTCCGGTTCCTGCAGGACCAGGATAAATTCACGATTTAGGTTGGTACAATTATTGTATTATAAATTTTTTTAATGTATTACTACATGAATATCATAAGATTTATATCGTTTCTGGGATGTATCATGACGTTAACCAGCTGTTCTTCAGTAAGGTTAGCTGTGTATGATTACCAGAAACGGCATGAATATGTGGAGGAAAGCAAAGCCGCATTTGTCAATTCACCTATAGTAAAAGAGAAGACTGCGAAAGCTTCATTCACCCAGGAGGCCAATAAATACATCGGCTCTCCATATAAGTTTGGCAGCTGTGATGTTAAGAAAGGATTTGATTGCTCCGGATTCGTGTATACGGTTGCAAAATCACAGGACCTGATTTTACCGCGTTCATCTGGCCTGATGGCTAAAACCGGAAGCCATATACCCTGGAAAAAAGCTGAACAGGGAGATCTTGTTTTCTTCGGCGGAAACAAAAAAATAAAGCAGGTAGGCCACGTCGGCATTGTAGAAAAAAATAAAGGCAACCAGCTCTGGGTAATCCATGCCACCTGCAATAATGGTGTGATTAAAGAAAATGTCCTCCTGAGCCCTTACTGGAAAAAGAGAATCCTCTTTGCAGTGGACGTCGTTTCGGGAAATCAATTGAAGAGTTAGAAATACAAAGTGAATCTCAGAATCGCACGGAGCGAAAAGAGTTAAAAATGCACAGAGTACACTGAAATATTTTTAACATGTCTTTATAATATTCTTCAGTATACCATCGAATTAAATCTTCTTTTCAAAATCTTTGTTTTCTTTTAACCGTGTACTCCGTGCTATTTTATCTCAGCGTACTCCGTGTGAAACCATTTAGAAGAGCTTTAATAGTTTTCTACTTTATTTCAAACCAAACTTTTTCATCCGGCGTTCCTGCATGATAATCCACCAAAATTTCTGTACCTGCAGGAATGACATCTATTGCCTGGAAAATAATATGCTGATTAGGATAATCAGCTACAAATTCAGCATTTGGTTTTGGTGCATGATTATATAAGGAACCATAGCCGAGTGCGATGGCTATACTTTCTTTTTTCCATTCAAAATAATATTCATAAAGCACATGGCTGCGCACAATCTCTTTCGCCTGTTCGCCGGGAATGATGATGATCGGGCAAATCTCAATGACACTTCCTTTCTGAATTTCTTCGGTGCAATACATGCCATACCTGTGCTTTCCACTTGGCGCAAAATAAAGACCGGGATGTTGTTGAAGCATAGCAATGTGATAATGTGGCAATGTGATAATGTGATAATGTGGCTATAAGCAATTGACAATTAACAATAGTCAATAAGTAAAAGGCAATGAGCAAGAAGCAAAAACAATTCAATTCACAGCAACTCCCCCGGTTGCTGAGCTGTAGCACAAGGTTCAGGCTGGCAGGTCGAAGCATAAGGGGGCGGGGGGGTACGAGGCAATCTACTTCCTCCTCAAAGTATACACTGCCCCAACAATAAATGCAAACCCTGCAAATTGATACCAGGTGATTTTCTCTCCATCAACACTACCCCATACAAGTGCCATGCACGGTATTGCATACGCAATGGCTGAACCAAAAATAGCACTCGTCCTTTGTATCAGGTGATAAAAAAGAATGTTTGCAAATACAGTGCATACCAAAGACAATATGATCAGCGACGGCATGGATGTCTCCCAGGTTTCAGCTTGTGCCATTACAGGTCCTGCTCCTGTAAGCCAAAGAATGATGATGGAAATACAACCCAGCGGAAAAAACCCGACTGCTGTCAACGCAATAGGATGTATGTCCTGGCAATACCGCTTCACAAGATTTGCACTGATACCATAACATAGCGTCCCTATGACAACAAAGAATACATACGAGCTTACACGCCAGTCTTCTTCACCTAATACGAGTACTGTGATTCCAAGACAACCTAAAAACAATCCGACAAGATGATGCCTGCGTAATTTTGTTCCAAAGAAAAATACACCCATCAACAGTGCAAATATAGGTGTCAGGCTATTGAGCACTCCGGTAACTGCACTGCCCAACCGTGTTTCTGCAAGTGCAAATAAAAAAGCTGGAACTCCATTACCTGTAAGCACCACAAGTGTCACCAACGCCACTTTGCCTTTTGGAAATGGAATTTTGGAGATCAGGAAAATAGGCAGGAACGCGATCGCACTCAATGCAATTCTCATGGCACCTACCTGCACCGGCGAAAAATGAATGAGACCTTTTTTAATCAGGATGAATGATCCACCCCAAACAAAAGCCAGCAAAACGAACACAGCCCAATTTTGCCATTCGGGCCTCGTAGTTGAAGAAGCTTGTACTTCGCTCATTTACTTCCAGCTATCTCAATCACCTTATTCCACACACGCCAGACATTTTTATAACAGATCTTTTCAATTTCATCCTCTGTGTATCCGCGTTTCAACAACTCTTCGATAAGATTAGGATACATGCTCACATCTTTTAATCCTGTAGGCAGGCTATCCCCTACTCCATCAAAATCAGAACCAATTCCAATATGATCAATCCCTACTAATTGCTTCACATGATCCATATGATCTGCAACACGCTGAACTGTAGAATACACATTCGGGTGTTTCTTTTTGAATTCGTCAACCATGGTTTTTCCGGAAGGATCATCTGCTTTCAGGTTCGACTCTTTAAGAAGTTGGTCCAATTCTGCACGATCTGCTTTACGTTTTTTAGCCACATCTCCATCCAGAAAATCAGAACCGAAATTGATCTGGATGACTCCATCCTTTGAAGCCAGCAATTTTATCATTTCATCACTCATGTTCCTTTCCCATTCCGGAGTGAAATACCTGCATGATGAATGAGAAGCGATAACGGGAGCAGAAGAAACTTCCATCACTTTATAAAAAGCCTCGTCGGAAATATGCGATACATCTACCATGATCCCCACATCATTCATTTCATGCACCAATTGGATACCGTAGGGACTTAATCCTCCCCAGGTATGCGTTGTATCATATGAACTGTCAGAGATGTGATTGTCTTTTCCGTGCGTAAGCGTCACATATCGTATTCCCCTGTCATAAAAATACTTCACATCTTCAAGAGTAGCCATCGGTACACCGTTTTCCAAACCCATAGGTAAGGAAACAAGACCTTTTCTGAAATTGCTTTCGATCAGCTGCGGCGAATCTCCTCTTCCAAATTTATCCGGGTGTGATGTAATCATCCAGTTGACGAGATCGATCAGGGAATCCGCTTTCAATTTGGCTAAAGGGAGATCCGATTGATAGCTCGATGGAACATAGATAGACATGAAGGGCGCTGTCATTCCACCTTTCTTCGCCCGGACAAAATCGAACTCTCCTTCCTTTGAAAGCACAAGCATGCCTGCATTCTCCTTGTTCAGCTCAAAATGTTTTGCACTTAATCTCCAGGGCAGATCAATATGCCCATCCGTGATGATGAACCGGTATGCTAATTCCAGAGCTTTTTGATGCATTGCATCATCAGTTGAATTCATTGATTTTTTAGTTGTTGTACAGCCTAAGGTAAATAATAGCAGCGCGAATAGAGCGGAGGGCAGAAATCCTTGTTTACATTTCATGGTGTGAAATTGCAAAAGAAAAATGGATATTATCAATTGCCAGCCTTCAGGCCTAGGCAAGTTAAGTTTAAAATTGAATTGAAATTTTATCAATTGACCTGGCTTTTACCCCGGGGTAAGGATGGTTTAAAATTTAAATGATTTTCTCTCAATTGCCCCGGCCTTTTTAATTGAAAAGAAATCTTATCAATTGCCCCGGCTTTTAGGCCGGGGGATTATTTATTAAAAATTAATTCCAAATTCTTTATCGCCTTATTCATATCAATCCCTTTCCCTATTACTCCTTTAAACAAATCACCACGCTCCTTCAACATAGGGATTACATTTTTTATAGTATAGTTAGTCATCTTCAATCCCTTCTTCAATTCTTCCCAATGCAAAGGCATGGATACCGGCGCACCCGGCTTCGGCCTTACTGAATACGCAGAAGCAACAGTTGCCTGCGGACGGTTTTGTAAAAAATCAAGATAAATTTTTCCATTCCTCTTTGCAACCTGCCGTTCGATGCTGGTAACCCTGGGCATTTCATTCTGCACCATCGTCACAATAAGCCTCGCAAATTCCTTTGATTGCTCATACGTATATTTTGCATTCAAGGGAATATAGATATGTATCCCGGTTGATCCGGATGTTTTACAATAGCAATCAATTTCCGCTTCTTCCAGAATCTGGTGTGTTACCTGCGCCACTTTGATGACGGTTTCAAAGCTGCTTTTATCCGGATCCAGATCAATTATGCACCAGGTAGGATGATCAGGTTTTAATATGGTGCTGTTCCACGGATTGATTTCAATGCAACCCATATTGACCATGAAGAGCAGGCTTGCTTCATCCTGTACTAATAAAAATTCTTTATCCACATCTTCATCAGCACTCCGGTATGGATATGTACTTGCCCATTCTGGCACTTTTCCTTTTACATCTTTTTGATAAAAGCTTTTTCCTGCATATCCATCCGGATAACGGTTTAAAGATTCAGGCCTGTTTTTCAAATACGGTAAAATATAAGACGCCACCTGGTAATAATAATTCAACAGGTCTCCTTTTGTAATTTTTTCTTTGGGCCAGTAAAGCTTATCGGCATTAGTGAATTTAAGCTCATGTCCATTTACTTTTTTTACCTGCGTATCCTCGGAAGGATTGAGCAATGTCTTTTTTGATTTGTCTGCTGCCGGCATGACTTTCTCTTTTAGGATGTTTGGTTTTGAAGATTTCTTTACAGGCACTGCTACTTCTTCATGAACTTGAGAAGCTTTTTTGTCTTCTCTCATTCCTTCAAATGATGGATGACGCATGACCCCATCCGATGTCATTTCAGTATAGCTGACTTCACATACGAGTTCCGGTTTCAGCCAGGTTACAGATGCATTAGGAGGATTGGGTCGGAAGCGGGAAGGTTTGTTAACATCAATTGCATTAGTAAACGGACTGACTTTCCGGATCAGGGGCTTGAATAATTTCATCATGTCTCTTTGCATTCCATCAGAGAACCCGGTGCCAATCTTTCCAGTGTAAATTAATTTCCCATTTTTATTAACGCCTACTAAAAGCGAGCTAAATGATTTACTGGTTCCGTCGTTTTGAGTGAATCCTCCTATCACCACTTCATGACGTTTGTTGGATTTCATTTTCAACCATTCCTTTGTTCTTGTACCGGGATAGTACAGGCTATTTTCTTTCTTAGCCATAATGCCTTCAAGACCCATTTTATGAATGGCTTTTAATAATTCAGATGCAGTGCTTTCAAAGGAATCGCTCATCCGGATGATGGAATCACCACCGGGCAAGAGCTGGCTCAGCATTTCACGTCGTTCAGTCAGCGGAACCTTTGTGAGATCGTATCCATCGTACCACATCAGGTCAAAAACATAGAAGACGAGGTGGCCATCTGCTTCACTGCGCCAGTTTTGTAATGCACCAAAATCAGGTTTGCCATCATCGTCAAGCACCACAATCTCACCATCTACTACTGCCTGTATATCCCATTCCTCTATAGCATGCTGAACAGGATAAAATTTTTCGTTGAACGATTTATTATTCCGCGAAAGAAGATTGCTTTTATTTTTATTCACGCTGGCCACAGCACGGTAGCCATCCCATTTGATTTCATACACCCAACCTTCCTGATCAAACGGATCGGTCAGCGTAGCTAACATAGGTTCAACCATTTTAGGAAATGGTGCTTTACGGGCACCTTCAGGAACGGAGCCTGGAGTCAGGCTTTTTTTTTACCGGATTTTGCAACAGGTTTTTTAGCTGCAGATTTTTTAGCTGCAGATTTTTTAACTGCTGGCTTTTTAGCAGAAGTTGAATTAGATGGTGCTGCTTTTTTCGCAACTATTTTTTTCGAAGATTTTTTAACTGAAACTTTTTCTGAACCGTTTTTGGATGCCATTGCTTTTTCGATTTGTTCAAGCGTTTTTCCTGATACTACGGATTTACTTTTTTCAGTGATGTCTGCTTCATTGGCATATTTATCCCTGTGCTTGATCAATAGCCACGAATTTTCAGATTGATGTGTACGCACCAATGCCCATTCGCCTTTCATTTTTTTACCATGCATGACGATTTTGATCGATCCTGCTTTCAACTGTTTTAAAAGGTGTTTTTCCTGGGCTTTTTTTCCTTCTATTTTTTCAAGAGGCTCATAGGTTCCATGGTCCCAGATGATCACGGTTCCTCCTCCATATTCACCTTTAGGAATAGTTCCTTCAAAAGCACGATAATCATACGGGTGATCTTCCACCATCATCGCAAGCCTTTTTACAGGAGGATCCGTTGAAGGACCTTTTGGAACGGCCCAGCTTTTCAGCACGCCTTCCATCTCCAGTCTGAAATCATAATGCAAGCGTGTGGCTGCATGCTTCTGGATAACAAAAATCAATTGTCCTCCCTTTGCTTTTCCGCCTTTAGGTTCTGCGGTAGTTTTAAAATCTCTTTTCTCTATGTACCTCAATAAGCTCATGATGCCCGTTTCTTTGTCGCGGGTTTGCCTAAGCTGGCTTTAAGCTGGCCGAACAGGTCATCTTTTTTCGTATACACCACTTCCATTTTCTTAACCGGGATTTTCTTGCCTGTGGCTTTACGTTTGATGATCTTCATCAGCTCCTTTTTATATTCATCTTCATACTTGCTCATATCGAACTTAGCAGAATATTGCTTGATGAGTTCAAGCGCCATTGTGAGCTCTTTCGGTGAAATACGAACACCTGAAGGAACCTTGATCTCACTCGGTGATCTCAGCTCTTCATCGAATCTTAATTGTTGCAGGATGAGATAATTCTCCTTTGGCCGTATGATGCATAGATGTTCCTGCGATCGCATGACAAACCTGCTGAGGCCCACTTTTTTTGTTTTCTCCAGCGCCTTCAGCAATAATTCATATGCTTTTTCACCGCCTTTGGACGGCTCCAGGAAATATGGATTTTCAAAATAGACGCTATCGACATCATTTTCATCCACAAAGGCTTCGATCTCTATGATTTTTGTTTTTTTCGGGCTTGCAGCTTCAAAATCTTCTGCTTCAAGAATTACATAATCATCTTTGTAAAGAAATCCTTTTGTGATCTGCTCCCATGGAATTTCCTTTCCTGACTTCTCACTCACCCGTTTGTAATGAATGGGACTATGCGTTTTAGAATCGAGCATATCCAGTTCCAGCCTGCTATCCTGCACAGCCGAAAATACTTTGATGGGAATATTCACCAGCCCGAAACCAATTGAACCTGTCCAGATAGATCTCATTTGAGAATAATTTAATAAAAATGATTGAAATAGGCTCAGGAGGGATTCTTTTCGAACAGGTTGCAGGGCAAATTGTTCAAAGGCATTTGTGCTCAATAGAAAGCAGAGAACCCAATTAAATATTACATGACACATAATTAATATACTATGAATTCAGAAAATTTGACCTCTGTTCAATAAAAAATGAAGGAGAATTGATGCCCGTCAGTGATCCTCATGATGGAAGTCCTTGTACATATGATAGGTTTGCCGGTTTCTTTGGATGATCAATTCACCCTAATCGGATATTATTCAATGAGAAGTGATTTTCAGATTCACAAAGACGTAAATGAAGAATTAAGATGGAATCCCCTCTTCCGGTTTTTAGAGTTCGAGGCAGGAGTCGGAAAAGGTGTCGTTACACTTGTTGGCATCGTTGACAGCTATCCAATGAAGTTAGCAGTTGTAAATGCCATCAAAGGGATAGCCGGTGTCAAAGCAGTGATGGAGGATATCCGGGTGGATATTCCACGCTCATCTGTTAAAACCGATGCTGAAATTACGGAGATGGCTCTTGAGACATTCAAATGGCATGCATTGATTCAAGAGGAGAAGCTCAGAATTAAAGTCAAAGAGGGCATCGTAAGGCTTGAAGGACACGTTGAGTGGAATTATGAAAGAACCATCGCAATCACAGCTATTGAGAATTTAATAGGCGTCCGTTCCGTCATAAGTATAATCACCATAAAACCGAAAGCACCATCCGTAAACATAAAAAACAGGATATGTCATGCTCTTCTTCGGAATGCGACACTTGAATCGAGAAGAATAAGAGTTGATGTGATGGGTAACACTGTAACCTTACGCGGCAAGGTTAGTTCATTACCTGAAAAAGATGATGCAGAAAGGGCCGCCTGGGCAACAGCTGGAGTCAACGCAGTCGACAATAAACTGGAAATTCAATTTCCTGAATACATATTAGAAAGCACATAGAACACCATTTCTATAAACCATATTATTTGCAGGCCACTTGAAGCACCATTCACATAAACCACATTATTTATTTGATCAAAGTAAACAAGTGGTCTGCATCTTTTTTATTGCATAATTCTGTACCGGGATTCATCGTAGCTGCGGAGCCACATGCCACACCATATTTCAAAGCTTTCTCTAACGGCCATCCTAAGGACAGACTGTAAACGATCCCTGCCACCATGCTGTCACCCGCGCCTACAGTGCTTTTAGATTTTACGTCGGGTGCGATGGCTTTATAAGTTTCATTTTCTGTGACCAGCATAGCACCTTCCTTTCCCAATGAGATGACCACAATCTCAGCATGGTCTTTCTCAAGGAGATCTTTTGCAATGGATTCTATTTCAGCCGGCTCGATTCTTTCTTTTCCGATCAGGGCACTTAGCTCACCAAGATTAGGCTTGATTAAATAGACACCTTCCAAAACGGCATGCTTTAAAGCTTCACCCGAAGTATCAATGACCAGCTTCGCATTTTTTCGTTTAGCCATTTTTGCCAATTGCCCATAAATATCAAGAGGCACGCCGGCCGGAAGACTTCCGCTGGCAACTATAAATTCTACATCGTTTATTTTTTCAACTGCTTCCAGGCAACTTTTCCAGTCTTTCTCTTCTAATCCTGCATCGGGAAATCCAAACCTGTACTGTTTGTTGTTGGATTCGTCGAGAACAACAATATTCTCCCGGGTTTCCTGATTTGTTTCAATGATGACGGAAGGAATATTTTCTTTTTCCAGCAAATGATTAAAAAATTTCCCGGTGTAACCTCCTGAAGGAAATATGGCTAAAGCTTCACCACCCAGCTGATGGATAGCTCTTGCGACATTAATACCACCTCCACCAGGCTGAAGGACCGGGACAGCGCATCGCAATTTCTTTTCAGGAGCAAGCGACGGAACTGTTGTGCTCTTATCAATGCAGGGACTGAAGGTGATGGTTACTATATGAGGCATCATGCAAGTTATAAAATGGAGCAGCATGAAATGATAAACGCCTTGTAATCCTAAGATTATAAGGCGTTTATGAAAACTTTGCGGACCGGACGGGACTCGAACCCGCGACCTCCGCCGTGACAGGGCGGCATTCTAACCAACTGAACTACCGATCCGGAAGTCTTTGAAAAGAGAGTGCAAAGCTAAAAAAACTTTCAAAAGCCTGCACTTATAATTCAGAGGCCAGGAATCAGGCCACCCGGCTGCTCACATTCTCCTTAAATGTCCTCGAAATGAAAATATAAAGCACTGAAATGACCCCCATCAGGGCGATGAAGAATAAATAATAATAGGCCCCTTCCAGCTGTGCAAATATCCCACCCGAAGCAATATTGGAATTGATACCCGAAACCAAAAAATTACCTGCAGCAATAGTCAGCAGCCAGAAAGCCATGATCGTGCTTTTCATCGAGGGAGGTGCCTGCGCATATGCATATTCAAGTCCCGTCTGGTAAACAAGCACTTCAGCTGCTGTAATAATAATGTATGCTAATACCTGCCATCCTACATTCGGCGATTCACCCGCATCAATCTGTAGCTGCAACCACCAGATGATGAGAAATGAAAAAACACTCAGCACAAATCCGGTCCCGATTTTACGATAGGGATTAAAATCAATTCCCGACTTCCGGATGGCTGGATATAAAACAAAATTGAAAAGTGGAATAAACAATAAAACCAGGATCGGATTGGCCGCCTGGATTTGTGTAGATAACCATTCCACACCAATGAAATGCAAATCAAGATGTCCGGCCTGCAATACCCATTCAGAAGAATTCTGATCATTAAGCATCCAGAAAAAGGGAACAAAAGCAAATACGGCCAATACCCTCCACACTGCTTTCACACCATCGACAGCTTCAGCAGAATATTTTGTCTTAGCTATATCTGCAAGCGATGCATTCTTTTTTTTATGCCCGAGATGCATTAGCATAAACATATTTATGGCTATAAAATTTTCCTTTTTAAAACCGGATGGAGGAACCTTGACAAACTTTTTGCTACCCAAAACAAATATGATCGTAGATAAAAACATCAAAATACCCGGAACACCAAAAGCCCAGGCAGGGCCATAATATCTCCATATGAGCGGAGTAAGCAGCGTAGAAAAAAAAGAACCGAAATTGATGCTGAAATAAAATAATGAAAATGCTTTGGACATGAGGTGCTTATTCCCATCATTGAACTGGTCGCCGACATTGGCTGACACGCAAGGCTTTATACCACCTGCACCAACGGCGATCAATAATAATCCAAAGAAAAAAATACGGATATCCGTGTAAAAGAAAGCCAGGCATGCATTACCTACGCAATACACAAGGGACAGGTACAGAATGGTTTTATATTTCCCCAGGTACCAATCAGCTACGATGCCACCCAGCACCGGAAGAAAATAAACCAGCGTGTTAAACAAATGCGTTTTTTCATTAGCAAGTGCATTCGCTGATTGATCCAGCTCAGAAAGTCCTCCGGGATTGTAAAACTGAGTGACAAGGAATACGGTTAGTATTGCCTTGATCCCATAAAAGCTAAATCGCTCAGCAGCTTCGTTGAGCACTATGAATGGAATACCTGCGGGGAAACCTGTTTTGTTACTTGCCACCTTCAGTGATTGATAAAAGCTGCAAAATGCAGGTGCTGCTTCATCCCCGCAACAAAATTCAGGCAAAGCGTATACTTACCTATGTGAACTGTTCTGTTTAAACTTCAAAGCGTCGCAGGAGCAAACTCCTGCAGCGGCTACCTGCCTTTGTTGGAGTTTGCTCCAACAAATCTTAGCGTACTTTTAAATAGCCTCGTTGATGATGCCGCTGATTTTATCCTTATACGTTCTGCTCAGCTTCAGCTTTTCGCCATTGGTCAGGTAGATCATGTATTCACCATTTGTATAAGGCTTCATTTCTTTAATGAATGAAATATTCACAATACTCGAACGATGGATCCGGATAAACTGCTGAGGATTCAACCTGGCTTCAGTATCATTGAGACTGATATTTTTGAGAAAGAATTTGTCCCTGACATGAATTTTAATATAATCACTATAGGCTTCGATCCAAAGGACATCCTGCAGATTTAAAAATGAATACCCTGTTTTACCTTTGATCAGAATACGGGATATATATTTCTTTTCAGATTCAAGCAATGTATTTAAGGATTGCTGAAGGTTGCCTAGCTTTTGTTCCATAGAATCAGGGCCTGTTCCATGTTCGAGCACACGTTTTATGGATTGATTGAAGCGATCCCTGTCAAAAGGTTTTAATAAATAATCAACCGCATTCAGTTCAAAAGCTTTTATCGCGTATTGATTATAGGCTGTAGTGAAAATAATAAGTGGCAATTCTTTTAATTCGCTCAGCATCGATATGCCATCCATTTCAGGCATCTGGATATCAAGAAATACCAAATCCGGCTTTAGCCTGTTGATCTCATTGAGTGCATTCAATCCGTTCTCACATTCAGCTATCACCCTGATCATAGGAAAGGCTGCCAAATAATTCCGGATCACATCACGTGCCAGCGATTCATCATCGGCAATGAGAGCGGTGATTTGAGTTGTACTTTCCATGTATTAATTTTTGGGAATGGTTATGGTGGCCAGGACACCGGCATCCCCGTGATTCTTAAGGACAAACGTTGACCTGCCATTGTACAATTGTGACAATCTTTCCTTCGTATTGGAGATCCCTATTCCTTCTTTAAAATTGCTGAAGTCAATGGAGGCTCCGTCATTTTCCACACTGAGTATAAGATTACCATTTGCCAGTGAAGCATGAATGGCAATGGTATTTGATTTTGAAGAAACGGAAATGCCATGCTTAATCGCATTTTCTACTAAGGGTTGAAGGATGAAGGAAGGAACCTTCTGCGATAAGGCATGGCTATCGATTTGAAAATTAACTTTCAGTCTTTCATGAAAACGGGTTTCCTGAATACCGAGATATAATTTCAACAAATGAAGCTCCTTTTCAAGCAATATCGTTTGTTGCTGGTCATCAAGGCTATGCCGGAGCAAATCACTTAATCCGGTAAGCATCCGGATCGCCTTATCATTTTCATTGTTCAGCATCAGGCTGACGATCGAGTGATGGGTATTAAAAAGAAAATGAGGGTCAAGCTGCATTTTCAATAAGCTCAATTTTGTTTCGGCTAATTGGGTCTGAAGCAATTGGTTTTTAATATGGGCTTCCCCGGCAAGGATCCGGGACTGATTATAACTATTGACATAAAGCAATAGGTAGGTTGCACCAATGACGAGGAAATACAACAGGAGATAAATATTGAATTTCAGAATAAATACAACTGCATAGTTTGACACGGTCGGCATGGCACCTGTGATCTTCAATGTCGCAAAACGGATCAGGGGAATTTCTAATGAAAATTCAAGTGCAGTGAATAGTATGGCGAGTAAAAAATGTTTTGCAATACCCCTGACTAATCGCTCCTTTTGTATAGGAAATTTAATGGCGAGGTAAATGATGAGCGGCGTCAGCAAAGTCCATAATACCCACCGGATGAAATATTGCAGGCGATCGATATGATCTGCCTTCATGCCATACATGCGAAATGCAATTTCATCTTCGACCAGTATGAGCAAAGCAAAAAAGAACCAGAATAAAAAAATAGATATCAGGACCTGTTTTTTGTTCTTCAGGAAAAATGCTTTTATATCGAATTCATGCAACATATACTTAGCTAAGTTATCTAAATAATGCGCTGGATCGGCAGTAATTATTCTACAGCATATGAGAGATTTGTATTCATGGTATTAAATCAACGTTTCGCTGGTTTTTTAGAACATGTCGCAGAATAAATAATTTTTACAATTTGCCGTTTCACTTCGGCTCCGCTCAGTGACCGGCGAAATCTTCTTTACTAAGTTTCGGCTCCGCTCAACTGGAGGTACATGTATTTTGAATTATTTCATTTTTTTATTTTCGTTTTTACCAAAGACCACTTCCTTTTGACTAAACTGGTTGCTCTGACCTTCTCCCTTAGACTTTTTTCTATTTGACTTTCTATGATTCTATGTGGTTCCATTTTTTATTTCAAAGTGACTTCCTTAAGTTTTCTAAGTTCCTAAGTGGTAAGAAGTGAAAGGAAAATCAATTTGAAACAAATTATCGTATTCAATTCACAAATAAAATTGAAACACATAGGCAGACAGATACATAGAATTTCACATAGAAAGATAAAATTGCAACTCCCCTGTTTGCTGAGCTGCAGTTGGTGATGTAGAACGCGGAAGTGTGTAGCTTTAATTAATTACTTGTCTATGCGAATTTTCTGCCTCATAATGAAAACAAAATCATGACTTATCATGATGATCATGACGATCTGCGTTCAAAAAAGAGGACACAGATAAAATAAGAAAATTCATGATCACTTTTCACTACTTTGAAGATCTATTTTTTTCTATCTGAATTTTACTTTACCCAATTCCTTTTGACTAAACCGGCTGCTCTGACTTTTTCCTTTAGACTTATTTTTCTATGTGCCCTATGAAGTCACGTAAAAAAAATTGAACCCCATAGAATCATAGATACATAGGAATTCACATAGACATAAAATTCAACTCCCCTAGATGTTATAGGTGAAGTCACATTAAAAATTAAATCACTATTTACCTATTGCCTTTAGACTAAACCGGCTGCTCAGACCTTTTCCATTAGACTTTTTCTATGTGACTCTCTATGTATCTATGATTCTATGTAGTACATTTTTTTTAAATAAGGACGCGGATTAATTTAAGAAAAATTAGGATTTATTAAGATTTTAATCTGTCCTGCTTAGACCTCTTTATATGTTTCTATTAGTTCCATTTTACATTTTTTCTGATCTCTTTTTACCAAAGACCATCGACTTTAAACCAAACCGGCTGCACAGACTTTTTCCCTTAAACCTCATTTTTAAAGCACTACATATCAAACATTATTAGCATACAGTGAAATATTTATTATTTGACAAATCTTAATTTATCTTAGGTGTAGCTGAACCTTATCACGCCGATAGTGATTTAATACGTGTTCAACTCCCCCACCATTATTCTTTTTCCCCCAATCAGGTGAACCCGCACCTGTCTTTTGTGTTCACTTTTGTATATTTCAATGAGGTACTGTTCTTAAAATCAACAAACTATGAAAATTATAATCCCAACTCTTTGCCTCTTGCTCCTTACCCAGATATCCTTTTCGCAGGAATGGGTGCGTCAAAATCCTTTCCCGTTTCTCTCGCAATTGCATGATATAGATTTTGATGGCCCCTATGGACTTGCCGTAGGAACTGAGGCTACAATCTATACCACTACTAACGGTGGGGAAACCTGGATCCATGGAAAAGCAACTGACTCCACAACAGTCCTTACGACTGTATTAGTGGTTCCCGGCACTGCTGGCAAAAGCATGCTCGCAGGTGGTCACAACAATCTGATCCTTTCAGAAGACGGTGGAAAAACCTGGAAAACCACGCACAATTACATTCCTAACACTTACAAAATCCAATCGCTCCCCGACGGAACGTTGCTTGCTTTAGGAAGTGACTTTGGACTTAAGAGCACGGATAAAGGCAAACTATGGTTTGCGTTTAACATGCCGGGCATGGGCGTCACTGCAGGACATTTTCTCACTACCAAAATCGGATGGGTCGCATATGGTGCTCCGTTCAATCAACAGGTATGGTATACCTCCGATGGTGGCACGACATGGAGCATACGTGATCCATTAAAATATTCATTGGTCAACTCACTTCACATGGTGAACAGCCAGGTTGGTTTTTTGGCATCTACTGATTTTATTTTTAAGACAATTGATGGAGGCTTTCATTGGCTTCCACTGCATGATATTGCTGCCGAGGGAGGCATCAGTGATCTGCACGTAGTGGATGAAGGCAGTCTTTGGTCATCACTCAATGATGGATCAGTTTATTTTTCTACTGCCGGGGTTTGGTCAAAGATCGATCCTAAGCTGATCAACACAAATCAAACTTTAGCCGTATGGGCTAACTTCCAGGGAGAAGTGTGGATGGTAGGTAAATATTCCTCTATCCTTTACTCCCAAAATTTTGGCAAAAACTGGACTGACCAGATCCCTGCTGCCAAACAAACCATGTTCGAGCCCAGCTTTGCAAATGAATTTGTAGGCATGGTGGGTGGATCTGACGGTACTATCCTACGTACTACGAATAGTGGTGCTAAATGGGAAAAAATAAGCCTGCCCCGGACCGAAACTTTTATGGGCATGGAAATGATCGATGATAAAGTGATTGTCACAGCATCTGCATCAGGAAAAGTTTATTTTTCAACAGACCAGGGTGCTACATGGACAGTCATAGGACAGAATCTCGGCACGATCTCGGACCTTAAAGCATTCAACCGATTTGAAATCATCGTTACCACTGAAAATGGTAAAATCTATAAAACCACGGATAATGGAGCCAATTGGAATTTAGTCTACAATAATCCGACTGATCATCTGCTTGGACTTAACTTTTTTGATCATCTCACCGGATGGGCAACAGGCTGGAAAGGAAAAATCCTGAAGACTCAAAACGGTGGTGATACATGGAGCACAGTCTACAATGATAAGGTCAATAAATTTTCAGATGTTCAATTCACATCTTTTTTAGAAGGTTGGGCGATATCAACCAGTCTCACCGATACGATATGGCATACATTGAACGGAGGACAGACATGGGTAAAAACAGCATTGCCGGTAAAGACCTTATGGAAAGGGATATCATTTATGAACCAGCAAACCGGATGGATTGCAGGTGGTAGTGATGGATATGGTGTGGTATTGCGAACCGATAATGCAGGTAGTAACTGGCATGTAACACATGAATCTCCTGATGGTCTGTTGGGTATCTATGCAATCCCCGGACAAGAAACAGTATGGGCTGTTGGATACGGAGGAAATATTGTAAAATATTCTTCCTGCACCTTACCACCGGCGATCACCGAATTGAGAGTGAATGCAGAACCTTGTGCCGGTGATACAGTAAGTGTTACTGCTGAATTTAGTGGTGTAGATCATTTTGACTGGACTTTCCCTACAGATTGGATTTTGCTTGGCAATTCAAATAGTTCTACGATACAGTTTATTGCCGGACCTACCTCAGGTCTTATAACATTACAGGGAAGCGATGCATGTCTTGACACGACTGTACAATTGTCTGCACTGGTGACTCCGGTAGAAATGCCAGAAGTCATCATTTCACAGGAGAATGATGTTTTGATTTCGAATACGACTTCAGGATATTTTCAATGGCTACTCAACGGCGAACCTATTCAGGGTGCGAATGATTTCACTTTTCAACCCATTCTGACAGGGTCTTATCAATTACATTATACAACCTTCACTTCAGGATGTGAGACTACATCTAATGTGCTTGGTGTTACGATATCTCCGCTACAGGATGCAGATTGGATTCGTCAGAATCCATTCCCATTTTTATCACAGATGTATGACCTTGATTTCGATGGCCTGTTTGGACTTGCAGTCGGAGCAGATGCCGCTATTTTTACAACGACTAATGGAGGGAAGACCTGGATCCAGGGTAAAGCCCCGGATTCTACTTCAGTACTTACTACTGCACACGTAGTACCTGGTCATTTAGGACAATTCATGTTGGCTGGTGGTGATGACAATCTTATCCTTACAGAAGATGGTGGAAAAACATGGGGGACAACACACAATTATATTCCTAACGTATACAAGATCCAATCTCTCCCCAATGGTGAATTGATAGCACTGGGAAGTGATTTCGGACTAAAGAGCACAGATAATGGTCTTTTGTGGTTTGCATTCAACATGCCGGGCATGGGAGTTACAGCAGGTCATTTTACAACCCTGACACATGGATGGGTTGGTTATGGAACATTTGACAATATGCAGGTATATGTTACTACAGATGGTGGTACAACCTGGAGCATTCGTGATACATTGAAACATCCGCTTATTTCGTCGATTGATATGATCAATGAAGAAGTCGGATACCTGGCATCACGGGATTTTGTATACAAAACGATTGATGGAGGAATCACATGGAATGAACTTCATCCGGTTTCTGTAGATGGAGGAATAAATGATCTGCATGTAGCTGATGAAAATAATCTCTGGGCATCACAGAATAATGGTAATGTATATTTTTCCACCAATGGCGGGGCCAGCTGGAATGATGTCAACCCGAATGTGATCAACAGCAACAAAACTTTAGGCGTCTGGGCAAATACAAGCGGTGAAGCATGGTTAGTAGGAAAATATATTTCTGTATTGCACACTTCGGATTATGGTGTGACATGGACTGACCAGATACCTGCTGCAAAAGAAACCATGTTCGAACCAAATTTCTATAATGAATTCGTGGGCATGGTAGGCGGATCTGATGGAACCATACTCCGCACAAAAAATAGTGGTGCGAAATGGGAGCCTGTCAAATTTCCGCGTGATGAAAATTTCTACGGTCTCAATATGATCGATGATAAAGTTGTCATCGCAGGGTCATCATCAGGAAAGGTTTTTCTATCTGAAGACCAGGGAGATAACTGGACGGTGATAGGACAGAATCTTGGCCAGATCACTGATCTTGATGCATTCAATCGCTTTGAAATCGCTGTGACCACTGAAGCCGGCAGAATTTATCAAACGAACGACGGAGGTGTGCAATGGAATATTGTATACAATAGCCCGTCTGATCAGGTAAATGCAGTGGACTTCTATGATCACCAGATAGGATGGGCTGTGGGTTCGAATGGAAAAATACTAAAGACAAACGACGGAGGTGGCACATGGGATCTTGAATATGCTGACGACAGAAATAATTTTTCTGATGTGCATATTCTTTCTCCGAATCTAGGATGGGTAACTTCTTCTTCATTTACAGATACCATATGGCATACCACCAACGGCGGACAATCATGGGCCTCAGAGGTATTGCCTGTGAAAACTTTCTGGAGAGCTATTTCTTTTATGAATGAGAATATTGGCTGGGTTGCAGGTGGAAGTAATGGTTATGGAGTAGTCCTTAGGACTGACAATGGAGGTGCGAGCTGGTATCTTTCTCATGAATCACCTGATGCCCTGATGGGGATCTTTGCTGTTCCGGGACAGGAAGCAGTCTGGGCTACTGGTTTTGGAGGCAATATTGTGAAGTATTCTTCCTGTACTACACCACCTTCAATCTCTGAAATCAGGGGAAATCTCGAACCCTGCGCCGGTGATACAGTTAATTTTGTAGTTGAATTCAGCGGAGTTGATTTGTTTGAATGGACATTCCCGTCAGATTGGTTTATTCAGGGTAATTCAAATTCATCTTCCGTACAATTTGTAGCGGGATCTGCAACAGGGGCAGTTAGTGTTAAAGGACGTGATGCATGTGGCGACTCCACTTTAGTGCTGAGTGCGAATGTTTTCCCGGTGACACCACCGGAAGTGATCATAACGTACAATGGTGCGGATTTTGAATCAAATGTTACATCAGGTTTCTTCCAGTGGTTATTAAATGGTATACCTATTCCCGGAGCTACCCAATCTACTTATCATCCGACCGGCAGTGGTGTTTATCAGGTACATCTTACAACATTTACATCAGGGTGTGAGACCTTGTCTAATGAAGTTGCATACTTAGTCACTGGCACAAAGTATGCAGACGAGGATCGTTTGTTGATCTATCCAAATCCTGCATCAGAGATATTGTATATCAAATACAGTGACGGCAAATCCATACCTGTGGGTGCAAAAATTTCGCTGATCAATATGGATGGCAAAGTAGTGCTCACGGCCGTGGCAGGAAGCGACAATCTTTTCCTTGGCGGAGTGCCTCCGGGTGTCTATTCTGTCAGGGTTCAAAATGGAAGTGAGTTGCTGCTGAAGAAAATCGTTATTGAATAAAAAAGATATCGGGGTTGCTTTTATGCAATCTTCGTGATAAGGGCATCTTCTGAATGTATCAGGAGATGCCCTTTTTCTTTATGGCTTCTTTCTTTGACCATTAGTATACAGTTCAGATTTTTTTTCCCGGATATATGCCGTGTGAATTCGTTTTCATTTCAGACCTGTATTCTAAAGTTTTACGAAAAGAAGTTGCTATTTATTCCCTGATATCTTTTTTTTCTTCCATAAATCTAATGACCATGAAAAAGAAAACGCTCAAGCTGACTATTCCTTCACCCTGTGAGACTTCATCGACTGAAATGTTCCGGGCACTGGATGGGAAATTTTGCTATGGATGCAAACGGGTTGTCATTGATTTTACAAAAATGAATGATCCGCAGCTCCTTGAATATTTCACACAACATCATGGAAAAATATGCGGTGAGTTCAGACCAGAGCAAATCAATAAGGATATTAAAATCAACACGCCTTCAGCCATTGATATCTTCCGTCACAGGACTGCAGCAGTTGCCGCAATAACATCATTAGCTATAGGTATTCCTGCAACTCAAATAAATGCACAGTCTACTCATTATGTGACAGAACAACAGGTTCGTGGAAAAATAAGGATGGATTCGATCCCAAAAGAAAGTCAACCCAATGCGGTTGAAACTGAAAAGATAATAAGAGGATCAGTCGTTGCTGAAACCGGAGAGGCAGTGATATATGCTAATGTGATGATTGTAGGGACTGCTGAAAGAATTCTTAAAGGAACTACGACAGACCTTGATGGCAACTTTCAGCTTTCAGTCCCTCTATCAATTTTAGAGCAACAAGGTTTGTCTGTCCTGGTCACTTACACCGGGTATCCTGATGTAAGAATCGAATTGAATAAACAAACGGCCTCTGAGCCTATTAATGTTGTACTGAAAGGAGGCTTCCTTTTGGGAACTGTGGCCGGAGGAATCAGGATTGTTGAATATGAAGAAAATTCTGTTGAAACAGATTCGATCAGGAAAATACAAAAGACCGTGGTAGAGATCATAGATGCCATTTCTATTTTCCCAAATCCATTTTCACAATCATTCAAAGTAAATGCTGTACTGGCAAGAAGAGACCTGTATGAACTATTTCTCTTTAATGAAGATGGTAAAGTGTTTTGGTCTGAAATTAGAAAGCTTCGCAAAGGTTCAAATGAATTTGAAATAAAAATCACTGAGCCTCTCGCCGCAGGAAATTACATATTTCATATACGTTCGATGGAAATGCAGCTGAGTGAGATCCTTGTGAAAGCTGAATAATTTTCATTGAGAGTTAGTAACGGCCAGGATGTTTTTAGATTCTGATCAGGGTGATTTCTTCCCGGGTTAACCCAGATTATGAAACACCCGCTGCACATCCTCATCCGCTTCCAGCTTAGCAACAAGCTTTAGGACTTCTTCAGCCTGGTCTTCAGGAATTTCTACGGTAGTGGTGGGAATCCATTCCAGGTGAGATGTGAGGACAGGAATTCCTTTCTCTTCAAGGGCTTTTTGCATATTTCCAAAATCGGAAAAACCACACCTGGCCACGAGAACTTCTTTACCATTTTCATCGACACCCTCGCCCATTTCCTGGAGACCTGCATCGATCAATTCAAGTTCGAGCGTCTCTGCCTCCAGGCCTTCCGGAGAAAGATTGAAAACACCCATTTTATTGAATTGAAAGCTCACGCTTCCGCTGGTGCTCATAGCGCCATTGCCTTTATTGAAAATGGATCTGACATTGGCGACTGTCCGGACGATATTATCTGTAGCGGCTTCAACTATGATCGCGATGCCATGAGGGCCATATCCTTCATACATGACTTCCTCGTAATTGGCCATGTCTTTACCCATGGCGCGCTTAATGGCCGCCTCTACCCTGTCTTTCGGCATGTTGACACTCCGCGCGTTTTGCATGGCCCGGCGAAGCGAAGAATTCGTGTCCGGGTCCGGACCTGCGCCTTTGACAGCAATGGCTATTTCCTTCCCGATACGGGTAAACTGCTTGGCCATGCGGTCATACCTGGCAAACATTGTTGATTTCCTGACTTCGAATATCCTTCCCATCTGTTATCCTTTTAGGGGTGCAAAAGTAATGACAATAGCCTTATTAACACAGTTTAACGCCAATATCCTGTGGCTTAACATTCTCACAGCACATTAGCGTTTTTGACGCTTATACATTTGACATATCATCTGATCAACTTTGAAAACTTATGAAAACTAACTTTTTACCCTTCCTTCCCTTGCTGATGGTAGTATTTGTCTCCTGTGATCCGGAACATGGGATCAATGAAGTCGAGGTCACACTTGACACAGATGCTTTTGATCGCATTAGCCTTGCATCGTCATCAGATGTAAGGATTATTCAATCGGATATATTCCAGGTGACCCTGAGAGGTCTACAACGGGATGTAGATGATGTCGAGGTGAAAGTCGTCAACAACCGGCTCTCCATTGATGAGCATGGAAACCACCCAAATGATTTCCTCATCAAAATATTTGTCCCCGAAATCAAAGAACTGGACTGCGCAGGCAGCAGCTCCATCTATGGTGAGAGTAATTTTCACCAGGAAAGGAATATGGATATCACCCTTTCCGGATCAGGCGAATTGGATTTTGCCTTGTTCACGGATGATCTTGATCTCGAGCTTTCAGGTTCTGCATATGCATATCTTGAAGGTTCGGTTAAGAATCTTGATGCTGAGATTACAGGAAGCGGATGGCTGAGATCATTTAACCTGGCATCTGATTTTGCCGATGTCAGGACTGTAGGAAGTGGTAGTGCAGAAGTGAATGTGACTACAGACCTCGATGCCTTTATCATCGGTAGCGGAGATATTTTTTATAAAGGACATCCGCATATCAGCGCTGAGATCAACGGGTCAGGGAAAGTGATAGATGCGAATTAATTTAAGATTTAAGATTTTGCTGCCTTGATGACGGATGAAAGGATGCCGGATACCGGACTCATGACGGACATCGCTCACGTCTCACGATTCACGTCTCACGATTCACTACTTACTACTCACTATTCACTCTGGTTGATTATTTTCGCTGCTACTCGTTCGAATGGCAAAAAAGAAAATAAAGTCCAGGCTTCCGGAACCATCGTGGATGAAACATACCTGGTGGATCATTCCTCTCTTAGCCATCCTTGTTTATATACCTTCTTTTACGGGTGAATTTACGCTGGATGACAACCCGATCATAGAGGATAATCTGATGATCAGGTCCATGGATCATATCCCTGAGATATGGTCTTCGCATTACTGGTCAGGAAAGATTGATGCTACTGACAAAAGCCTGTACAGGCCGCTGACGCTCACAACGTATGCACTTCAATATGCCATGACCGGTAACAACCCGGTTCCATTTCATATCATCAATATCCTTCTTCATGCCCTGGTTTGCTTCGCCCTGATGAAGCTGCTTGGTCTATTATTTAAAAATAAATATCTGGTCATTCTTTCAGGTCTTCTGTTTGCTATCCATCCGATACACACCGAAGCTGTATCAGGCATTGTGGGCAGGGCAGAATTAATGTCTGCTCTTTTTATACTCACAGCATGTATAAGTTATCATCATTGGCGTGAAGGTGGAAATATGAAATGGCTTATTGCTCTTCTCGTATCCACATTCGCAGCAATTACTTCCAAAGAACATGGCTTCATGATACCCATCGTCCTTGCATTGCAGGAAGTGATTTATTATTTCAATGCGAAGAAATATAGCTTAGCAAATAAACGTACCTGGATCGCTGCAGGAAGTGTAATGCTGATCTGCATTTGTCTTTGGATGGTGCATAGCAAGATCACAGGTCCGCCTGTGCCGCATGAACAATGGCTTGTGGTAAACGCTTCTGACAGAATCGCTACATCTATTCGTACCACTGCTGAATATTTAATCCTTCATGTTTATCCGGTGAATCTATCTGCGGATTACTGGACAGATGAGGTTCCAATTGTTGGCTTTGGAAATCCGAAGGTGCTTCTTTCTCTGATCGCCCTTATCGGATTGGTCCTGGGTGCTATATGGCTGCGATCAAAAATGATAGCTTTTTCATGGGGAATCGCTTTTTTCTTTCTCACCCTCCTTCCGGTTTCAAATCTGGTTTTTGCAGCAGGATTCCTGAAAGCCGAAAGGATCCTGTATATCCCTTCGATAGGGATCATAGTGGCCATGGCCGCTTTATGGGTCAGGTTATATAATGCTCAAAAGGGCAAGGTGCCTGCATATCTATTGGCTGGGTTACTGATCCTGTTTTTCATGGGAAGAACATGGCTGAGGGCATCGGACTGGAAAAGCAACCTGACGCTTGCACAGGCTACGCTGAAGACATCACCGAATTCACCCAGGTTTAACAACATGATGGGATTGGAAATGGAACATCTGAAGAAACATGATGAAGCATTGGCCTACTATGAAAGAGCCGTGAAAGGAAACCCGAATCATGTACCTGCACTTGTCAACCTGGCTACTGAATACAATAATTTCAAGCGACCTGATGAAGCTATAGCTACGCTGAAAAAAGCGATCCGGATTGATCCCAATACGATGATGGCATATGTCAATCTGATGTCGGTATACAGATCGCTGGGTGATTATGATAATAACCTGGTTGTGGCTGATCAGGCCATGGCTATCTTTCCCAACTCAGCGCCTGTATTGTGGAATGCTGCAAATGCCTACCAATTGAAACGCAACATGGAGAAAGCCAATGAACTCAGGGCAAAAGCCAGGGAAATCCAGCCGGATATCGGGGGAAATCAATAAATCTCTACATATTAATATTTTTCTTTATATTTGTTATGTAATGATTTTGAAAATTACGTACTACGTATCAACATAAGTGCAATTCAGATCGTTATTATAACAAATCATTCCCATGATGCGTATTGTAAACCGGATTATTAACCTCTTCCGGGGACGAAAGACCAGGAAACAAATTCCTGTAGTCACAGTCCGAAAGGAAGAGTATGAACGTTGGTTAGGAATCTGATCCTTATCTCGTTCCAGAGCATATCAATCGGTATTCTTGTTTGTCATGAACAATTAGTAAGTCCGGTTGCTGATCTCCGATCTCTTCAGGATTAACTTTTCTGATTTTCCCTGTCTTTGTTAATGTATACTTTCCGCTCGAAATCTGGCTATCCTTAAGATTTCAAGACTCACTAATTATATCATTTCCAGTCCAAAATCACAGTCAAAAATGGTTTCAAAAACCTTATTGGACGCCCTGTACATCAACCTGTTACGACCTCGTGGCACGAGTACTGGTGGCACGAGTACTGGTGGCACGAGTACTGGTGGCACGACTGCAGGGATGGTGGGAAATCAATTATTTTCAACCTAAATCCTGAATTATGGATATTGAATCATTACGGGCACTTTGTAAAAAGCTACCCCATGTCACAGAAGATATCAAATGGGGAAACGACCTGTGCTTCAGCATTGGAGGCAAGATGTTTTGTGTGACCGGATTGCAGACACCTCCTTCCGTATCCTTTAAGGTAAAGGATGATGAATTTGATGAAATGTCATCACGTAAAGGATTTGAACCCGCTCCGTATGTCGCCAGGTATAAATGGGTATTGGTGACCGACATGAATACAATGCCAAAAAAGCAATGGGAATATTATATACATCAGTCATATGAGCTGGTGAAATCAAAGTTGCCAAAAAAAGTCCTGAAAGAATTACAAGGTTAACCGCATCAAAAGGATTTTGGAGAAATCCTTTTTGAAAATACTTTTCCTCTTTCTTTGTGCGATCATGATGGAAAATACATTACTTCTTCTGCACGGTGCGTTAGGAAGCAAAGAACAATTTTCAGCCCTGAAACAAAATCTGGCTCCTCATTTTGAAGTGTATGATTTCAATTTTTCAGGACACGGCAATAATACTAATACAACTGAATTTTCGATTGAACAATTTGTACAGGACACTCTAACATTTTTATCCCTGCACGATTTTGAGAAAGTAAATATTTTCGAATATAGCATGGGAGGTTATGTCGCTTTGAAATTATCCATACAATACCCGGAAAAAGTGCATAAAATCATGACGCTTGGTACAAAAATGGATTGGAATAAAACGTCCGCAGAAAAAGAAGTCAGCATGCTCATCCCTGAAATCATCGAAGAAAAAATTCCAAAATTTGCAGAAAATCTCAGGCTTGTGCATATGGCAAATGACTGGAAAATGATCCTGAGAAAAACTGCTGACATGATGTCTGCATTAGGCAATGGAGCTGCAATGACAGCAGACGATTTTGAAAAAATTATTAATCCGGTGCTCATTTGCATAGGATCAGCAGATAAAATGGTTTCCATTGAGGAATCTGATGCCGTTGCTCAAAGACTTCCGAATGGAGAATTGAAGATCATACCAGGCTTCAAACATCCGATGGAGATGAATGACGTGGAAGTATTGTCCGGTATTTTGCTCGATTTTATGAGCAAATAAAAACCTGAAGCCTGCCAACCCGGTAAAAGCATGAACCCAGGAAAAGGTGCAACTTTCCATATTTACGTACCCACGGCCCAACAATTCACTGTATAATTCCTTAGCACACCTAAAATCTCAGATCGATCTGAGTTCCTTAATAATCCCGGTGATCAGCCGGGATTTCATATAGAATTTTCTCATATTCTTCTTTTTGCTATTTTTGATCAAATTCAAAGCAAAAAAAATTTACTATGCGATTTCTTACTCTGGTATTTACAGTTTCATTATTCAGTTTTCATTTAGCTTTTGCTGAAGGAACTCATGAGGTTGCCCCCAATGGAGCTATTATGATCAATGGCAACACTACGACGGATATAGCGGCACTTCATATTAATCACCCCGCCTACAACAGCTTTGCTTCATACACAAACCCTGATCCTCATAGCCGGCTATACGTCCACATCATAGATCCAACGAAGGAATGCATCTACCTGGGATTCAGTTTTGGACACCCTAATGTGACCTCTCCTAATCCTCAGCATATCAGCTATGAATACCGGATAAAAGATCCAAATGGAAATGTCGTTTTCGGGCCAGTTGCTATCAACCCGGGTGATGAAAACATCGTCGACTGGTCAGGTGCTTTCACCGGCCCTACGCAATTGCATGGCGCCGGAGGTTATGATGCCATTTTGGTATCTTCTGCAGATTTGAATTCGCAGGGATGGACCGGAGCCGGTGATTACTATGTTGAATTTCAAAATGAGAGTGGCTCAGATTTTCTGATTGATTTCTGGGATGTCACCGTAGCGGATTGTGCCGCGGTACCTGCTGCGGAAAAGAAAGGTCGTATCTGGTCATATAACTGGTCATTTTTTGCGATCAATGACTTTGGCTTTCCAAACCGTCCCTTTAACGGCGCATTTTATGTCTGTGCCCCAGACCCCGATGATGAACACGCTGCTTTTATCACCAAGATTGATTTCAACGGCGCAGGATTCCAACCCGCAGCATTTAATGTAGCCTTCAATAGTTTTGGGACCCAGAATACAGGCAATGTAAGTGAAGACCGCAAGAGCGTTCAGGATTTGAATACGACGCAGTCCGAGTATTCCATATTCCTCAACGATCCAATCGAAATATGTAAAACAGCCGTTTCCGGTGAAATAAATCTCCTCGGTGTGACCCGTTGCAATGCTGAAGCATTTTGTATAAAGATCACCACTACCAAAGTCGGTCAGATTGACCTGCTTCTGGATTTTGACGGGCCTGATGATATGTATACACCCGGAACAAGAGATATAGTGATCTCACACACGGTCACTGCGGAAGAAGTTGGAATACCGACCTGTATTGACTGGGATGGATTGGACGGACTGGGTAATCCTGTGCTTGAAAATTCTTCTACCACTATACCGGTTATTATTTCATACGCACAGGGCATTTACCATTTTCCCATCTATGATGCAGAATTCATGACTGAGGGATTTATGATAGAGGCTGTGCGGCCGGCAGCAAGCATTCCATTGCTCCACTATGATGATTCGAATATTTTTCAACTATCCGGCAGCGGTGAGCCTTCGGTGCAGATCACAGGATGTGTAAACCCATGTCACCGGTGGACTAATTTTAACATAGGGGCAAATATTGGATTCGGCAATCTGAACACTATTAACTCATGGTGGTTTTCACAACGCCTCATCAGGCAGGATGTATTTTTCCTTCCTACATATTATGCATGTGGCATTGAAGGTCCTACACATCTGTGCCAGGGTGGGACATCTTCACTTACTTCTAATCCCCAGGTTATCCCTGCAGATGGTACAGGTAATGAAATCGTCAGCACGGTATGGTCCGGACCAGATATCATCGGATCAAATACCGGAAGTGCTATCACTATCGGAAGTGGAGGTACGTATACTACCGAGGTACGCTGGCTGACAGGCTTCGGTGATACTTGCCAGGCATCATGTGATTATCTGGTTTCTACAGATCCCCCGCTCACGGCTTCCATTGATACCCTGATCCTGTTCGGACAAGCATTGCACATCAATGGCGAAACTTATACAGAGGCCGGATTATATATCCAGGATCTAACTTCTGTAAACGGATGTGACAGCATACTTACGATCAAAGTAAGAGTCCTTCAGACAACCATTCACTATAATCTTAATGCATGCGTTTCTCACAACAATGGTGATGGAACGGATATGGACTATTCAGAATTTACCCCATTGTATCCCGAGCCATTGTCCTGTGCGCAGGTGACAGCCAGTATTTTGTTCCGTGATCCACCGGCAGACAATAAACATTCATGTACAAACGGAGTGAGCAATTCCATTGCCATGTGTGTGAGCTCTCTTGACACCTGTACGTATGTTCCGGGAAGTGAACGATCCGTTGTCTTTGAAGTAACAGTTACACCTGCACAGGATACTGCAGTGCAATTGACAGGCTTATCATTTTTCGAACAGGCACCGGTAACATTCAGCTGGATAAGTGGTAATTCAGGACCAAATAATTTCCCTACAAAATATGGCATACGTGTATTAAAGAACGGAACTGAAATCTACAGGAATGAAGATATTTCTACTACGAATGCGTGGACTCTGAAATCTTATAATTTTACAGATGACATACTTTTCGTTGCTAATGGCCCGACCGTTTTCCGTTTTGAACTATTGCCTTATTGCCTTGTAGATAATGGGGCTGCTGTTGCGGCATGGGACCTGGATGAAATCAAAATAACGGCGAGCTGTGTGCCTTTTATTATTACACCTATCATACAGGGAGTGGTTACAACTGAAGAGGGACGTGCAGTGAAGGATGTGGAAATCTATCGATCTGAAAATCCTGCATTCCAGGGCGGCGATGTGGTATTGACAAATGAACAGGGACAGTATACTTTTGACGAAAATGTTCCCGGACAACAATATTATTTAACTGGTTATAAAAATACTGGTTTTATGAATGGGGTCAGCACGCTTGATCTGATCGCGATTCAAAAGCATCTTTTAGGTAAGAAAAAACTTGTTTCTCCCTACCAGTTAATAGCTGCAGATGCGAACAAGAGTAATTCGGTCAGTGTAATTGATATCATTGAGCTGAGGAAACTTATTTTAGGTAAATATGCCGAGTTACCAAACAATACAAGCTGGCGTTTTGGAACCGCTGATCCAAATCTGGAAGGAACCTATCCATGGGGATTTAATGAGACGATCGTCATTGAAGCGCTTTCTCAGGATATTCATGATGCGAATTTCACAGGTGTGAAAATCGGGGATGTCAATGGCGATGCAAAATCAAATTTACTCGGATCCGTAGTTGGGATGAGAGGCAATCAAGCCTTAGAATTTGGAATTGAAGACATGGATGTTACGACAGGAGCTCCGGTGCAAATCAATATTACGTCAAGGAATTTTATAGATGTCGCCGGATTCCAACTGGCATTGCAGCTGAATGGGTTTGAAATTCATGAGGTAACTGGCGGGTCGCTGGATATTGGAAATGATAACATCCATATTGCTCCCGACGGACTGATTTATATCAGTTGGAATTCGTTCACGACGCTGAGCTATGGTAATGATGAGATTCTTTTTAGCATAAAGGGTACTCCACAGCATTCCGGACGTTTGTCAAACATGATGAATCTGGATAATAACAAGCTACAAGCTGAAGCTTATACAGGGGATGAATTGGAGCGTATTAACCTGGAAATAGACGTATTGAAAAACGAAAATCCATTATCTGAAAATATTTTATTCCCTAACGAGCCAAATCCGTTTTCAACTACTACAGAGATCCGTTTTCAATTGGAAAAGGCAGGATGGGCATCCATCAGAATAGTTGATCTGTCAGGTCATCTTTTAAAAGAGATCAGGAGAGAATTTGACAATGGAATAAATACGGTACAGATTTCAAATACCGATTTAGGGATTAAGGACGGAGTAGTCATTTGTCAACTACAGAGCAATGGTTTCCTTGCTGTTCAGAAGATGGTAATGATCCGATAGAGAAAAATGATAAGTGAAAAGTGAGTAATGAGTAGTGAGTACCAATAGGTGATCTGTGAGTTCAGAAATCGTTTCTCACTACTCTTTTTTCGTTTCTCGATCTCACTACTCATTTTTCATTTTTCGATTTTCTTTTTTCATTTATATGAAGTATTTCCTTAAGACGGACCGCCTGGTATTGAGGGATTTTGATATTCCTGATGCATCATTTATAGTTGAGCTGCTGAATTCAAAAGGGTGGCTTGAATTTATAGGGGACCGGAAGGTGCGGACGATTGAAGATGCTGAGGCTTACCTGGTGAATGGACCTATAAAAAGTTACAGGGAGAATGGATTTGGAATGTGTTTGGTTAGTTTGAATTCGGATGACACTCCGATAGGTGCATGCGGGTTGTTAAAAAGAGATTACCTGGATCACCCTGATATTGGTTTTGCATTCCTTCCTGAGCATGCGGGTAAAGGATATGGTTTCGAGAGTGCATCAGCCATATTGAGGCATGAAAAAGAAACCCTGGAGATAGATCATGTGCTTGCATTTTCGGTTCCGTTTAATGTTGCTTCCATAAAATTGCTTGAAAAGCTTGGATTTCATTTTGAGAAAGCGTTTAAGATGCCCGGAGAAGAGGAGGAATTGTTTTTGTATAGTAACCATTGAATCAACCTCACATGGAACGTACTAAATGGATGGAACGAAAGTTCAATTTTGATTTTCCTTCCGGATTATTTCCTGCTATCCTGGAACGCCTTCGCGGCACGCCGGCACGACTGAGAGAAATGACCGCATCTATAACAGAAGAAGAGGGTGAACGCAAAACCGGTGACAAATGGAGCATCAAGGAACAAATAGGACATCTTTCTGACCTGGAAAATTTGCATGAAGGCAGGATCGATGACTTCTTAGCTAAAAAAGAAATCCTGCGTCCGGCTGATCCAAAAAATGCAGCTACGTATAATGCTCATCACAACAATTACTCCATCGCGGAGCTGATAGATCAATTCTCTGCAAAAAGAAAAATATTTATTTCCCGTCTTGAACAATTGAGCGATGCAACACATGAAGTGAAATCGCTTCACCCAAGGCTCCAGGTTTTGATGCGACCGGTTGACATGGCCTACTTCACAGCAGAACATGATGATCATCATCTGACCAGCATCCGGGAATTGATGAATTAATTACAAGACAATTATTTGCCTGCGATCACTATTTCAAATGAAACGAATTAACTGAAGAATGACTACTCCCCGACCAGAATGTGATATCACGAAAACCCAATCCATAGTTGACTTACTATCCATATCAGCCAACCTGCGGGATGATATCTGGCATCAGAAGTTTCTAAACGACGTGCAGACTTCAAGTTTTGCATGTGCAGAACCTCAGATCGTAAAAGGTCCAGATGGCTTTCCATATTTCGGTCTCCATACTCCTGAACCCGGAAAACCATTTACATCCTATTGCATAAAAAATATGGCCGAGGATTTCCTCCTTGACAATGGTTATGGAGTAGTCATCAATCCAAAAGAAAATAGTGCTGATTGGGTTTTTTCATACGGCGACATTGTGAACCTGTCTACCAATAAAGTTTTTTATTCGCCGGTTGAAAATGTACCCATTGAGCCCGAAGTAACTATCCAAAGGAATGAACAGGTATTGATAGCTCAACCAAGCGAATCCTTTTTACCTGTGAAGGCAAGGAATGTCATCCGGAAATATTTGCAATACTTCAACATTGCTGAACCGAAAGTCATGTTGATCTCCAGGAGTATTGAAGGGAAAATGATCCAGGAACTAGCATTCAATATTTTCAAGGAGGAAGTGGGGCATCCTGAAAAATTAGGTGATTTCATGCAACAGGTTGGCTGGTTTTTACCGAGACATTATATTCTGGTGATCGTTCCGAAAAATTCTGAGATGGCGACACATTTTGAGAAATTGTAATAAGCCTTTCAAGGATTGTATTTTGTACTTATTTTATAATTCATTTAAGATCAATCATTTAATATTTTCCTTAAATACTAAAGTGTTTTCCTTAAATATTATAATGTTTTCCTTAAATATCCTGATGTTTAAGGAAAACATGATTTGAATTGCTTTCATTAACCTTTATGCTAAACATTTAAAAATCAATCATTTAAATTTTCCATTAAGTTCAATAGTGTTTTCCTAAAACATCATGATGTTTTCCTAAAACATCATGATGTTTTCCTAAAATATCCTAATGTTTTAGGAAAACATGATTCAAATTTTTATCCTGATACCTTTATCCCGGAATTTTGAAACATGCCTGAAGATCTCTATCCTAAAATCTATTTATACCGTCGAATCGTTCAGGCCAAAATGTTCATTGACGAACATTTCCATGACAACATAAACCTGGCCGAAATAGCAGATGAAGCCTTCTTCTCGAAATTTCATTTTATCAGGTTATTCAGCACCATCTACGATAAGACTCCCCATCAATACCTGATCACCGTGCGGATTGATCATGCAAAGCTTCTTCTGCGCACAAAGATGCCTGTTGCAGAAGTTTGCTTTGAAGTAGGTTTCACAAGCGTAAGTTCATTTTCAGGATTATTCCGCAAACTAGTAGGGCAATCTCCATCTGCATACCAGTCACAACAACACAAATTGCTCATTGCCGTAGCAGAAATGCCATTCAATTTTATCCCGAATTGTTTTGCTGAAAAAAAAGGCTGGACATAAAATAGCAATTTTCAAGAAGCTTACCCTTTTTGCAATGCTGATATTTGTGACTTCTTCACATCTAAATCAAAAATAAACACGATGATCACAAAAATGAATCATGTCAGCATTTTCGTCCTTAACCAGGACAGTGCATTTGACTTCTATGTCAACAAGCTGGGTTTCAAAGTACATACGGATGCGGCCATGGGCCCGGGGATGCGGTGGCTCACGGTCAATCCACCGGAACAACCGGATCTTGAAATTACACTTATGGCCATTGATGAAGGAATGATGTTCAAGAAAGAAGCTGCCGAACAAATGAGGGCGTTGGTTAAACAAGGCACTTTCGGATTCGGGGTTTTTGAATGCAACGATCTTCTCGCTACCTATGAAGAATTGAAAGCAAAAGGAGTTGAATTCACAAAACCACCAAAAAAAGAATTTTACGGCTTTGAAGCTTTATTCAAAGATGACTCAGGAAATTGGTTTTCCCTTGGAGAAAAAAAGAAGGATTAAGGATTTGCTGCCTTTCAAAATTTGATAATGAATCTTGCCAATTCCTTTTTGCCTATTGCTTAATGTTTTTGCCCTGCCCCCTGCTTTTTTTCATTAACAATGCATTTATAATTCAGGGCCTTTCTAACGGCTATTGGTTGCAATACTATCTTTAGACGCGCCGTTATCCACACATCTTGAATCGAATCATCAGCATATTTCTGTTAGCCTATTATACCCTCGGCACACTTTGTTTGCCCATGGGCGATTTTTCCAGCATGCAGGATATTCCGGATATGTATCGCTATTGCAAATCAACAGAGCAGCCGGGCCTTTCCATTTTTGGATTTGTGACCGGTCACATGTTGAATCTTGATGGAAAGTCGGATGACCGGGAGCATCACGATGCACAGAAATCACACACATTGCCCCCAAAGCATCATCAGCACGTAAAGGTGATTGGTGTATTGACCATTGCAATTCAACCTTCACATAAATCCTTATTTGAGCCCCTTCATGCTGAAAACATTACGGATGAATTTTGTTTATCCGATTATGTATCCGATATTTTCCATCCGCCCTCGGTTTAATGACTTTTATTTCGCAACCATTTACACAATGTATCTGGTCGACATTTCTTTCTAACCATTAAACCATAAAATCATGAAAAATAAATTCTTCATGCTTATATGTGCTGCATTCCTATGTGGCCATATTGGCGCTCAAAAATTAACGCTTGATAAAGTGCCGGCTCCTGTTGCCACATCCTTCAAATCTAAATTCCCTTCCGTCACACACACCAACTGGAAAATGGAGGATGGCAAAAATTATGTAGCGGAATTTTCAATGAACAATGCCTTTGAGTCTGCACATTTCACTCCATCAGGCGGATGGCTCAGGACGGACACCTCCATCAAAACCACTGAAATACCGGCTGCAGTGAAGGAAACAATCACAAAGCAATTTACCGGTTATACCATCGGGTCAGCAAGTAAGATGGAGAATGCTGATCATGGAAATGGCTATGAGGTCGAGCTGTCAAAGGGAAAAGACATGGTAGATGTAGTGCTTTCTGCAAAAGGAATGGTGATGAGCCAGGAACCTCATCAGGTTGAAACTGTGAAAACGAATTGAGTATTTTTTTTTGCGAGTAGTTTGATTGATTACAGTGAAGGAGCTACGTGCTCCTTCACTATTTTTTTATGTACTGTGAATTCTATCTTTAATACCCATTGCAGGAAAAGCACTTAAATTTTCTACCTTAGTCTTGACCTAATGCAATTATCAATTTTATTATTCAGGTAATATTCAATTACATCTTTAATGGAATTCGTTGACTACTACAAAGCTCTTGGGCTTGATAAAAAAGCCACAGAAGCTGACGTCAAAAAAGCTTACCGGAAGCTTGCCCGCAAGCTGCATCCGGACCTGAATCCAAATGACCCTGCAGCCAAGCAGAAATTCCAACAGATCAATGAAGCCAATGAAGTGCTCAGCGATCCGGTCAAAAGAGCGAAATATGATAAGTACGGAAAGGACTGGATGCATGCTGAAGAATTTGAAAAGCAACGTCAGCAACAAGCGCAATATGAGCAGCAATATGGGCGCAGCCCAGGAGGCCGGGGCCAGGGAAGTACCGGTGAAAGTGCATTTAACGAAAGTGATTTTTCTGAATTTTTTGAATCCATGTTTGGAGGAGGGAGCTTTGGAGGTCGTGGTGAATCTTCCGGAAGAGCTTCCGATGCATTTGGAAGAAGAAGCAGCCAGACTAAATTCAGAGGACAGGATTTCAACGCAGAGCTACATCTCCGTTTGCGCGACGTATATACAACACAAAAGCAGACACTCACTGTCAATGGAAAAAATATACGGATCACGATACCTGCCGGAATTGAAAACGGACAGACCATCAAGATCACCGGTCATGGCGGACCCGGTGTAAATGGTGGCCCCAACGGGGATCTTTATATCACCTTTCAAATCGAAAACGATACGCCTTTCAGAAGAGAAGGACCTGACCTTTACACCAATATTGACCTGGATATATATACAGCAGTCCTTGGAGGTGATCTCATGGTTGAAACGATAGATGGCAAAGTAAAGCTCAAGGTCAAGCCCGAAACCCAAAGCGAAACAAAAGTGAAGCTTAAAGGAAAAGGATTCCCGGTGTACAAAAAAGAAGGCCAGTTTGGCGATATGTATGTGACCTATAAAATAAAAATCCCAACAAACCTGTCTGCGAAAGAAATTGAATTGTTCAATGAATTATCCAAACTGAGAAAAGATGGCAAATAAAAATATCATATCCGTCGACCAGTTCTGCCAGCACTATGGTATTGAAGTAGATTTTGTCAATGCATTACTTGAATACGGACTGACAGAGATCACGGTCATTGAAAACAACCGGTACATTCCAGGCAATAGAATTAAAGATATTGAACGAATGATCAGGCTGCATTACGATCTTGAGATCAATATGGAAGGAATTGAAGCGATCTCTCACCTTCTCGACCGTATGGATAGCCTTCAGAAAGAGTTGACGCTCTTCAAAAACAGGTTATTATTCTATGAACACAAGGCTTCCTGATCGACGATGGACGATGGACGATGGACGATTGACGATTGACGATTGACGATTGACGATTGACGATTGACGATTGACGATTGAATAGTAAAATTAATTTTTTTTCACTTCAAAATTCCAAATTCAGAATTCTACATTCTGAATTCAAAAAGGTAGGAGTTTACATCCATCCGGAATTCCTCATTCCAAACAAATATTCGCTCCTACCCTAACGCTTACAATTAAATTACTCCTCATCTTTATATTTCTTTCCGGCAAAGCTGCATCCAAATCCTATTCTCTCAGGATTGAAAATATTCCTGTGAATGGATACTCAATGTTTCCACCATTCGGACCTGTATTTAATGTGCCGCTTATATTGCCCTGGATATAATCTCCGGGACCTCCGTAATATGTCACCTGTAATGTCACTGATGTAGCACGAACCTGTACTCCCGTTGGCAATTCAAATCCAATCTCATAACCTTGAGGAATGTAGGTTCCCGGTGTTATGCCTTCAAAATTGACATAAAAATATTTGAAAGTTGTAATCGTACTGTCGTGAGCAAAAATCCTTGTAAAATTACCCTCGCCGTTTTCTTCAGGATCCAAATACACAAAGTGATCAGCGAAACCTGTGATTTCGATATCAATGTATTCAGTGAGTGCTTCACACACACTAATAGTACCGGCATCGATCACAGGAGCATAACTAAATGTCTGTGGCAGACTTTGCTTCAATGCTGCTGCATCATACACGGTAACTGTAATATCGCTTTGGTCACAATTCATCGCCGATATTGAAAATGCACCTGTGATGGAATCCAGCACTGCATAATAATTGTTCTCATTGATCCTGATCTTTGCGTATCCGTTGGTCACCGGATTACCATTACAATCCACTGCTACTCCGGACACCTCAGTGAATGTCACACTGCTGGATGGAATAGTGATCGGCCCCATCATCGTAGTATCAGAAAATGGTCCTATTTGCTGTGACAAAAGAATATCGCCGCAAGGACTTTTCACTTCCATCAGGAGAAGCTGATCTGAAGCCACTAAACCACAAACGATACCTTCTTCATTTGTATATGCACATCGTGTAGTACCCAAATCCAGGATCGTAATACAAACTTCAACCTGGCTGGCAGGTGAACTATCTTCATAAACGAAAGATGCGCCCCATTTAAAAGTCGGAAAGCCTGCATCACAATTCCAATAGCTAAAATGTCCAACTTCTGTAACGTAATTATTTCCTACGAGCGTTGCTTCACCTTCTTCTTTCCAGTATCCAAGCGTTTCATCAAAATACCACATCGGAATGAACGAAGGTGCATTACCAATAAGTTGCGCTGGAACTTCTACGCGTAATTCCACTTTTGCACCGCTCTTCACTTGTAAGAGATCACCTGCAGGAGATCTTAATTCAACTACCACCATGCCCATGCTGGCGAGACATTGTTGTTCTCCGGCTACATTATTTCCCACAAGGTCACCTGGCATCTTATAGGAAAGATTGGGATCACCACCTGAAATGGGTTGTGCTAAAACATTGACTGCTCCATCATAGCTGTTTCCGTTATGATCCACAATTGCATTTGATGGAAATTGTAACGTTGTTCCACCGCTGATAGCTACTGTACCACCGTTGCCTGATTGTATTGTTCCTGTTGTAGTAGCAGGAAGCAATATGATCTTTACAAACTGTGTTTGTGCAGGCATCGGATAAAAACGTCTTGAACCATGAAAAAATCCTGGCTTATTAGCCGTCACATACGTTGATGTTTCCATCGTTACATTTCTGAGGTAGACCACTCCATCATCATTGGTGTACTCTATCCTGTTGCCAAGATTAATTTGCACATCTTCCATTGGCTGACCATTCACATCGCGTACTTCCACAAAAGCAGATGACGTGAATTTAGCTGCATGAGGATCCGGAATGAATGATTCTGTATCGCTGCATTTCACAAGGACCAGAGCCATCATCATAAAAATTAAAATTCTTGTTGCCATTTCTTTACTTTTCTTGTTTGTAGATTAGAGATGCCAGATGAAGACAAAACGCTGTCTGCAGGTTAAATTTTATTGTACAATAATTCTGCTTACAAAACCCAACCAAATCCTAAAACCTAATGTTTATATGGTGTAGAAACGATTTTTAGTCTTATGATCAAGTCTGTTTTTGAATATTCTGTTTCTTACATTTCACGAATCACGATTCACGAAAAAAAAATTTGTCCGGGAGTTATTACCTTCGCTCCGCATTAACCTTAGCTTCTTCTTCCATGTCTGCATTCACTGACAAAATCAATTCGGAAAAGCCTACACTGGTCGATTTTCACGCGGTCTGGTGTGGCCCTTGCAAAATGCAGGAGCCTATCTTAAAATCAGCGCATAAGAAATTCGGTGACCAGGTTTCTTTTCTGAAAGTGGATATCGACAAAAATCCTAAGGCTGCTACAGCATATGAAATCAGGGGTGTTCCGACGCTGATACTTTTTAAGAAAGGCGAAATAAAATGGCGTCATTCAGGCGTAGTCAGCGAACAAGTCCTTGTACAAGCTATCAACCAGCAATTAGAGCATGCATAAGTTTATTTTCTTCCTGTTTATTTTATTCTTCCTGTCCTCAACTAACGTTTTGTCATCACAGGATTTTTCTGACCAGGTCAAACCGTTTATTAAATTCAGGGAGCCTGTATTTGCTATCACAAATGTTTCGCTTGTAGACGGCACCGGTGCTGATCCGAAAGATAGCATGACGGTGATGGTGAAAAATGGCATCATCTCTTTCGTCGGCCCTTCTGATAAAGTTTCCATTGCAAATGGAACATTTACCATTGACGGTACGGGCAAAACACTGATCCCCGGTTTTGTGATGCTGCACGAACATATGTTTTACACTAAACCCTTCGAAGATGAATTTAATATCGTCAACATGACAAATACATTCCCGCGAATGTACCTTGCCGGTGGCGCGACGACCATTCGTACAGGTGGATGTGTTTCTCCGTATACGGATCTGAATATTAAAAAACTGATTAAAGAAGGCAGGATGATCGGACCGAAAATGGATGTAACAGGTCCTTTCATCGAAAGAGAAAATAATTTCGGAATACCACAGCTTCCTATCCTTCCTGCCAGTCAATCCACCGGGCCCGTAGTTGATTTTTGGACTAACCTGGGTTGTACTTCCTTCAAAGTGTACATGAACATTTCAAGGGATGATTTGAAAGAAGTGTTACAACACGCTCATGCAAGAGGTTTAAAAGTTACCGGCCATCTGTGTTCAATAAGTTATAGAGAAGCTGCAGAACTAGGCATCGATGATCTTGAACATGGCTTCATGGTCAGCAGTGATTTTATCAACGGCAAGATCCAGGATCAATGTGATTACAGGCATGTATCGTCAAGCCTGCTAGCACTGGATAAAGATTCACCGGAAATGGATAGCCTGATGAATTACCTGATAAAAAAAGATGTTGCCATCACAACAACGCTACCGGTTTTCGCTCCATTGAAAAATTATGAATTGATCCTGGGCGGTGGTGAGCAGGCACTACATCCGGATATTCTTGAAGAAGTCAGAAAATATTCAGCCCAGGATGCGAAGGGAGATTCTATTGATAATATTTTGTTCAATAAAGAATTATACTGGATCAGGAAATTTTATCACATGGGTGGCAAGTTGGTGGTAGGTACCGACCCGACAGGTTCCGGCAGAACTATAGCAGGATATGCCAATATGTGGACACTTGAAATGCTGATCAAATCGGGATTTACGACCGCAGAGGCAGTAAAGCTTTGCAGCCTGAGCGGCGCAGAATACCTGCGAAAACAATTTGATACGGGAAGCATTGCAAAAGGTAAAGCGGCTGACCTGATATTGATGGACGGTAATTTGGCCTCCGATCCGGGCAGCATTAGACATATCCGGTATGTATTCAAAGATGGAATCGGATATGATTCAAAAGCTATCTTTGATTCCGTAAAAGGCAAAGTAGGGTTATACTAAAAATAAAAACTCCTGCTTAAATAGTCCGGGCTACAACTACAATCATTGAATAAACTCAAACTAATACTATATATGAAACCTTATTTTTTTTATTTATTCGCCATAAGCAACATTATCATAGCCTGCAATTCTAAACCTGCAGATCAATCCAATGCAGATGCAAAGACAACTCCGGCGGAAGAGGTTAAAAATGAAAACCCTGCCAGCCAGGCAAAAGAAGCATCATGTTACCGGTATTTCGGAAACAATGACACCATCTATCTTCAGCTCAGTGAAGTGTATGGAACGATGACCGGAATGCTGCTCGTCAAGAATAACCAGAAAGATCAAAATGTAGGAACCCTTCAGGGCAAAATGATGGGAGACGTTCTTATCGCTGATTATTCTTTTAAATCTGAAGGAACTATGTCAGTGCGACAGGTAGCGCTTAAGAAACAAGGAGATGGTTTCGTAGAAGGTTACGGCGATGTCAGTGAAGTGAATGGCAAGATGGTTTTTAAAAACCCTTCGGCATTAAAATTTGATGACTCCAGGGTGTACGCTAAAGTGCCTTGTAAACAATAAATCTGATTTAATAAAAAAACAAGCTAACCTATGTTCAACAAATATTTATATTCAATACTGTTACTCCTGGGGATAATAAGTTGTGCAAAGCCTGCGGGTGAATTGCCTCCTTCAAGTGAGCTTTCTGAAACAGAAAAAGCTGCCATTTCTGAACAGGTCAAAGAAATGTTTACCAACTATTACGCCGCTATCAAAAAAGATGGCCTGACAGCTGAATTCGATTATCTTGATCATTCTTCTTCATTCAATTGGCTGGTTCCCGGAGCCACCAGGCCCATTACATATAAAGAAGCTGAACAAGGTGTAAATGAGCAAGCCCAGTTATTTTCCTCTATCGACAATAAATGGAACTCACTATATGTGTATCCGCTCAAAAGTGATATCGCGTTTTATACCGGCGAAATGGCGTCAACCGTAGCAGATAAATCCGGTAACAGAAGCACCTATACCGTGGTTGAATCCGGAGTAGTCATAAAAAGACCTGATGGCTGGAAGCTTTTAAATGGACAGACAACTTCTATAAAAGCAGAGGCTAATTAATTCCATATCCTAAATACTACAGATCCCTTTTTTGAAGTCTGGCATGTTATCTTTAGAACTTTAGCCATTTTATATGTTCAGGTTCAACAAACGGGCAAAGTTCTATTTGATTTCATTTATCAGGCATGACTTCAAAGCAAGCATTACGGTTTTCTTCGTTGCTCTTCCTCTATGTCTCGGCATTTCACTGGCATCTGGAGCACCGGCCTATTCCGGTTTATTAGCAGGTATCATCGGTGGCATTGTTGTTTCCCTGATGAGCAGATCCCAGCTGAGTGTCAGTGGACCTGCAGCCGGATTAACGGCCATATGTGCAGCAGCCATTACGCAATTGGGTGCTATCGAAATTTTCTTCCTGTCAGTAGCGATTGCAGGTATTTTCCAAATGTTGCTCGGCGTTTTCAGGTTAGGTGGTTTTACAAATTTTATTCCTTCTGCAGTCATCAAAGGTATGCTGACAGCTATTGGACTCATCCTGATATCAAAGCAAATCCCTTTGATCCTGGGATATGATCAACCTGATTTCTGGACCAACCAACTGTTCAACATTTTTACGTTCAATCATGGATTCAGCCATATAGGCGAATTATATCGTCATACATCGGCAGCTTCCATCATCATCTCTGTGCTTACCCTGGTGGCACTTTATACATGGAAGAAAACCTTAGCAAAAAAAATTACTTTTCTTCCTGTTTCATTCATTACAGTAGTTGCAGGCGTACTTCTGGCCATAGCATTTAACAACCTCTTCAAATCCCGGTCGTTAGAGCCATCGCAATTTGTCAGCATTCCGCAGGATATTTTTTCTGAAATAAGATTGCCTGATTTCAGTGCCTTGTTCAGTCACATTGAAATCTGGCGTAATGCAATTGTCATTTGTTTTGTTGCCACACTTGAAACATTGCTCAGCGTAACGGCTATCGACAAGCTTGATCCTTATAACCGCATCTCACCTCAAAACAGGGAATTAGTTGCACAAGGATCAGGTAATCTATTGAGTGGATTATTTGGTGGCTTGCCTATCACTGCGGTGATTGTCAGAAGTTCTGCGAATGCCCAGGCTGGAGCCAAAACTAAGGTGTCCGGCATTTTTCATGGCATTTGGTTATTACTGGCAGTTTTATTCGCAGTGAAATGGATCAATTTAATTCCTTACTGCGTACTGGCTGTTATCCTGGTCCGTACAGGATATAACCTGGCAAAGCCAAAAATGATGTACTCCATTTACAAACAGGGCCGTGAACAGTTCCTGCCTTACATCGTAACGGTAGTTGCAATACTTTTTTCTGATTTGTTAATAGGAGTGCTTATAGGTTGCGGATATTCAGTGTACTTCATCATTAAACACACTTATCGGGCAGGGTTTTCAGTCAAAGAAAAGATGATCGGGCAAATAAAATATTATACCATCGATCTTGCTTTGAATGTCAGTTTTTTGAATAAAAAGAAATTTATGGATTTACTGGATGCACTCCCTGAATATTCTGTAGTTGAAATCGACGGGACAGATAGTGTTTACATCGATCGTGACATACTTGAGATCCTCCACGATTTTAAATCCAAAGCTCATCACAAACATATCCAGTTTTCTACGATCAAAATTCCCGATGTGGAAACGATTGAGCTGCATTAATTTTTGAATATTACTTATTTAAAAAAAATCTATTCTAGAGTGAAGGACTATAATCAGAATATGGCGCTTTCATTCTTTCAAATTTGAATGGCACATGTTGTAAAATGAGAATGCACATCAATATCAGTTGATGTGCATCCCAACTATTTTATCGTGAATTCAGGTTATGAATGCATCGCCCAATGATGCTTCTGGTGCCACAAATTATACCTGTGCTTTGGCATATGCATTGCCCTGACCGATGGAAAATACTCTTTGGTTTCGGCTATTCGCTCTACAACAGGCTCTCTTTTAATTTGTAAACCTACTATCGTTGAAAGGAAAACAACCATTCCTAATACAATGCCTACATATAAATACCCCAGGAATCCCATCGTAACAATAAATGCAGTAAGCAAATGAAATCGGATGATCATACCTGCGACGCTTAGATTGTATAGTTTCATGATTATTGATTTTTGTAAATGAATAATGAATGCAATACCTGTTCTTCGCTTGTCTAATATAAAACACAAAAAGACAGCGACTGGTTTTGAAAAATTATGTTAAAATATTCCGGCAAGAGGCCATTCATTGGTTTTTGGGCTATATTCCTAGCATCATTTTCAGTAATTTACGCATCATGACGATTCTTATTAAGACATTCAGCCGCAATATTATTATAGCCGCATTGCTCTTTCTACAACCATGTGGTGTAATGATGACACATACGTTTGCACAGAATATCCTGGTATTTGAAGATTTTGAATCCGGAGATTTTGAAGGAAAAGGATGGTATGATGGATTCCCTGATCATCGTACGACTGATGAATTTAAAAACGGTGCATATGCGTATGAAAGTCATTTTGCACAAGGTGCTACGAGTCCTGGCGGAGGCCGCCACTTATTCACTGAAACAGATAAATTCTATCTCAGCTACTGGGTGAAATATAGCAGCAACTGGGTAGGATCCGGTGTTCCTTATCACCCTCATGAATGGAACATTCTCACGAATGAAGATTGGATTTATCAGGGGCCGGCCGATACTTATCTCACCGCATATATCGAGCAAAATGGTGGCAAACCTCTTTTAGCCTTACAGGATAGCAAAAATGTAGATCCAAATTGCATTCTCCTGAACAACAATTCTTTTGCAGGCTGCAATGGTAATTTTGATACGTACCCATTTACTGAAGACAGATCTGCTTGTTCGTGCAATGGAATCGCAGGTTACTTAGGTGGAAGGGATTGCTTTTCAAGTCCGGGCAGTACACATGGGTATTATAGTTCGAGGAGCTGGCATGCTGATTCTGTTTATTTCAGAAATGCACCAGGTCAATATTATAAAAACGACTGGCACTTTATCGAAGCCTATTTCGAATTGAACAACATTGTGGAAGGCATTGGAATCCCCGATGGAAAAATCAGGTATTGGTATGATGGCCAGCTGCTCATTATTTCGGATAGTATTTTATTAAGGACCGGATCACATCCGGATATGAAATTCAATCAATTACTATTCGGACCGTATATCGGTGTTGGTTCGCCGATTGATCAGACGTTTTGGATTGATGATATGACGATTGCTGATGGCATTCCGCTTACATCATTACACAAACCTTTTGAGGATAAGATTGAATTCAACATTTATCCGAACCCTTCGGATGGAAAATTTACAATTGCATTTGATGATGCTAAAATGGAGGTCGAGTTAGAAATTTGGGATATGTATGGCAAGGTTGTATTTCAACAAATTATTAATAGGAATATCTTTAAGTTAAATATAGAAATACCCCGGGGTATTTATTTATGCAGGGTAATGTTCAATCAACAATCTTCCGGATTTCAAAAAATAATAATTCAATAAATGTAAAGATAATTCCTGTCGTGGGGGATTCTATCCCCGAGGGTTGCACCTACGGCCAATGATATTTAATCCCTTCGGGATTACGCATGCAAATAATCATTACTTGAAGCTGGGTGTATGGAAATTAATATGTAAGGCCGAGGTATACAAAGAAGCCTGAAGGGCTTGTATATCATTGGCCGTGGGTGCAACCCACGGAAAACGTGTCAAAGACACAAGTCAACTCTGAAGGAGTTGAATAAGAATCTGTCTTATTATAGAACATTTTCTTCTTTCGTAAATCGTCATTCGTAAATCGTTACTCGTTCCTCAATTAATCACATTCACACCTCCATACACTCTCGCCTGACTCAGATTAAATAACGGCGGTGCCGAAAGTCCCGATTTGTGAAAGACAACGTTGTGCAAATTCAAAGTCCCTTCATTACGCAATAGATTTGTTCCCGTTCCCCTGAATGAAATATCATGAAGATTCACTGTGACATTTGTTGAAACTCCAATTCCAATACCTGCGAATCCACAATATATTTTCACATACCCGGGCTGCAAATTTATAATCGTGATATTCTTATTCAGCACCAATTGTGATGAAGTCAATTTTATACTATCGTTTACAGGGATTTGAAGTTTGATCGTATCGCCTTCACTTAAACAAGCCAGTGCATTTCTCAGTGAACCTGGCCCCTGGTCACTTCCATTTGTCACGATAGAATTGCAGGGATTAATTGGGGGAATAAATTTTGAAAGCAATTTAATATACGACCCCTGGTTAGAGATTGAGGTTTCTGTTATCTCCCACGAATTTTCGGGCCAGCTTGTATTCCAGTCTTTATATGATTTTAACGAAGGTTGATTTTGCGGGGGAATGATCGTACCTCCGTATGAAGGATCAGGCTGATAATTTGGATTGAACCCTCCAGGTTGATATCCTGGTGCTGGTCCATACAAAGACGTCAGTGCATTGTCAAAATTTGTTCCGTCTGCAAACCACGAATGATACATCTCATTGGCAGATTTCTCTGCTCCGTAATCATTCATATTCGTCAGCATCATCCTGCTGATTGGATTTTCACCATGCAGAAAATTGACATATCCACCAGCTGCATTTCGATACGGTACTGTATCAGCCGCTAAATCATATTGTATATAATTGTAAAAAATCAAACCTGTATGTCCTCGGGGCCGGTTGCTTCCCCAGGTATTGTCACCATTACCCATATATGCCCTGTAAGCGCACGATTTGTTTGTATAAGCTGGCAATAAATGGCCGTTGTTTGTCATGGAGCTGGTGAATGAATTCCGGATCGCATTTTTTACAGATGTGGTGGCACCGGGTAATGCAGAATAATACAATAACAAATCCTGGATAATGCTTTCCCACGGATACCAGAATGTCCACAGCATGGGCTGTATCTGTGTATAATTATTATCCACATAAGATTTGTATGGAGCCTGGCCTGTGAGAGCATACAACAAAACAGCTGCTCCAACTTGTGCAGAAGTTTGCTGATATGAGCTCATTTCAGGATTGGCGCTTGCAAAACCCGCATTATTATAATTTGAAAACCCAGGGTTTGCAACCAGCCAATTCCATGCATTGATTGCAGCTGTTTTTAATGTATCCGCATAAAGCTGCAAGGATGGAATTCCGGATTGCTGATATGCTAATGCGCCCATGGCATACATGCTTGCTGCGGTTCTTGTTGAAGAAGCTTGTGCAGGCCCATACCTTCTAAATCCGAGATCCGCACTTGGAGGACTAGCTGCTGAAAAATCAGTGACAGAAACTTTCATCAAAACAGAACCATTTGATTCCTGCATTCGTCTCAACCAGTCGAGCTCCCATTTCACTTCATCCAGGACATCCGGTATGCCATTGCCGGATTCAGGGATATTGTAATTGTCTGCCCATACACCCGGCCTTTCCATGTAAGCAAGAAGGATATCGTGTATAGGCTCATAAGCAAAGTTGACATACTTGTTATAATCTCCTGCATCAAACCAGCCTCCTTTCAAATTTTTTGAAGTAGATGCAATAGGATTTGTCACCAGCCTGCAATCAAGATCCTGCTGCGTGTGAAGATGACTTGCACCATCAGGCCAGTCACCTGCGAATTGGGCAGTCTTTGCAAAACCTGAACGCTGATAAAAAAACATACGCATCGCATGCTTCATGACATCACTATATACATCCGGCCTGATATCAAAATAAAAGGAATGCTTGTTGTTCGTAGGATCGTACACATAATATGAACCTGTGGTGGTAACCGATGTAAAATCAAACCACCATGCTTTATCTCCACTCTGATCATAGGTAGCCCCACTATGCCATGGTGTAGCCGCACCAGAAAAAACAAGTGCATTGGTAGTAGCATTCCGTAATTGCAATGTTGCCCCAGGTGTATAAAAATCACCTGCATTAAAATCAAAACCTGCTTGCGGATTATTGACAACACAGATCTTCTGCATATCAGGCAGGTATCCGAACTGATCTACTTTGAGATGTTCAGTCACCGCTCCAGGCTGTGCAAGAAGAAGTTTAACAGAAAAACAGATAAAGAGTAAAATCGACTTTCTCATAGAACAGAAGATTTAAAAATCCATTCGGGTGTTAAGTCGGGGAGAGTTAATAAAGGTAAAAAAAGTAATCGGTAATCAGTTTTTTAGCCGGATCAATCGTGAGGCGTGAGTAAAACAAAAAGGAAAGAGTTGTTTTACTAATTTTATCAACCTGATTACTACCGAATACTTATCACCGATTACTGAATACTGAATACTGAATACCAATTACCGGATATCAAAGTTTAAAAAGTAACCGTTTTTATATATCACCTCTCCGTCCGCTACAATCTCTCCCCCATTCCGCATGTCGCTGATCATATCCCAATGCACAGTGGATTGATTTTTACCCCCGGTCTGAATATAGGATTGACCCACCGCCATATGAATGCTTCCGCCGATTTTTTCATCAAATAAAATATTCCGTGTCGGTCGTTGAATTTTATAATTCGTCCCGATCGCCACTTCTCCAAAATATCGAGAGCCTTCAATAGCAAACACCTGGTCTAAAATTTCCTGGCCGGTTTCTGCTTGCCATTTCATGATCTGTCCTTTCTCGACAGTCAATGTTATCCCCTGCACATCATGTCCACCAAAAACTGAAGGGTAATCAAAATGAACTACTCCTTCAACGCTATCTTCTATCGGCCCTGTGAATACTTCACCCGAAGGCATATTTGCCCGCCCGTCACTATTGATCCATATCCTGTCCTTCACCGAAAACCGAATATCCGTCTTTGAATTTTTATACCTGATCTCATCACAGGTATTCAGAAAATCAACAACACCTTGTTGAGATTTCCTGACATTGAGCCATGCCTCTACAGGATCTTCTTCATTCAGGCGACAGGCATTGAATACAAAAGAAGCATACTCATCAATCGTCATGCCCGCAATCTTTGCTGATGCTTCCGTCGGGTACTGGCAAAGCCCTCTCACAAGACTTTTATCTGCCGTCCTTTTAAAGTATGCCTGATTAGCTTTCGCACCTGCTGCAGCTCTTCTCTTTTTTTGTTCCGCTGTAGCTTTCGCATCCTCATGCATATCGTATGGTGCCCGGATAGCGAGATAAGCATCAAAGTTTTCCATCGCATGCAGGTGTAACGAAGGCTCCATATCCAGCACAGCACCATTGGCTTCTTCCCAGAATACAGACATTTTGTTTCGAAAAGCAAGATCATACTCCACTGCCACACCTGATCGTGTAGCTTCACGATGTATGGCGATCAACAATGGCTCTGCAAGAAATGACGTGGAAACAAACAATCGTTGTCCTTCTTTCACTTCCAGGCAATAATGCAACAGCAGATCGGCATACTTATCAAGTATTGCCTGATCGGGTACGAACATCTCACTCATCATTTACCATTCTTTGGTCTTATAGGGATATCTCACTGCATACGCATCGCTGATCTTCGTCTTCAGCATCTCTTTGAGAAGAGGAATATTTTCTCCTGTTGCAGCAGAGATCATTATGGTGTCAATTCCATATTCATTCTTTATCCTGTCCCGGATCTCCTCTTCAATCTGGCCTTTAATGCTCTCTTCAAGAAATGCGTCATAATTCCTTTCGCAGTAAAGATCAATCTTGTTCAATACCATGATCGTCGGCTTCTGCTCAATTTTAATGTCAAGCAATGTTTGATTGACTGCATTGATATGATCTTCATATTGCGGATGAGCTATATCAACGACATGTAATAGTATATCAGCTTCGCGAACTTCATCCAAAGTGGACTTAAAACTTTCAACCAAATGGTGAGGTAATTTTCGAATGAACCCAACAGTATCACTTAGCAGGAAAGGCATCGTACCTAATACCACTTTTCGTACGGTAGTGTCGAGCGTTGCAAATAATTTATTTTCTGCAAAGACATCGCTCTTGCTCAGGATATTCATGAGGGTCGATTTGCCGACATTCGTATATCCGATCAGTGACACACGTATCAGTTCTCCACGGCCTTTTCGTTGCGTAACATTTTGCTGATCTATTTTTTCAAGCTTCTTTTTGAGCAAGGCTATTTTATCCCTGATGATACGTCGGTCAGTTTCTATTTCCTGTTCACCGGGACCTCTCATACCTATACCTCCACGCTGTCGTTCAAGGTGCTCCCAAAGTCCGCGCAATCTGGGTAATAAATATTGTAGCTGTGCCAATTCTACTTGTGTCCGGGCTTGTGCGGTTTGCGCACGGGCAGCAAAAATATCAAGTATGAGACTTGTCCTGTCGACGATCTTGATCTTCCATTCTTCTTCGAGGATATTCGTTTGTTTTCCGGTAAGATCATCATCGAAAATCGCGAGATCGATGTTATGGGATTCGATGTATTCACCTATCTCCTTCACCTTTCCACTGCCTATAAATGTTTTAGAATCCCGGTGGGCTAGTTTCTGTACAAATCGTTTCACCGTTTCAGCACCTGCTGTCTCTGCGAGGAATTCTAATTCGTCAAGATGTTCGGTTGCTTTTTCCTCAGTCGTCGGTGGTTGTATAAGTGAAATGAGGACTGCCCTTTCAATGCCGGGAGTGCCTACATTCTTCTTGCTTTCACCTAAATTCCAGTTATTCTTAGCTAATGCCATGCGGTAGTAACAGATTAATAGGGGCAAAGTTATTATAAAGGACGAAGGCTAAGAAGGAAAAGGCTAAGGTTAATGCTAAGGTTAATGCTAATGCTAATGTAAAAAATCCGATCCTGAAGGGATCGAATATTATTAGCCCCGGGTTGCAACCCGGGGATTAAGTGAATGTTAGATTTGCAACCCTGACAGGGGTTGAATAAAATCTGTTTCTAATGCAAGCACCTCAACAACATTAAACATCTTTATCACTCGTGCCCAAATCCATCTTACGCAAATCAGAAATTTGCTGCCACACCGACGTAGATGCAATCTAAGCCGAACCGTGTATTGATTAATAAATTTTGACTTCGTCAAAATTTATTAATCTGGATAATCCTGACTCAGTAGACAACTTTTTAGGCAAAAACAATAACTTTCTGAAATCGTATGCTTCGACCTACTTTACTCAACCTTGTGCTACAGCTCAGCAACCATCGTAAATCGTAAATCTATCTCAACAGCGTCACATCTCCAACCTTTATCACTTGTGTCCCATCTTTGAGAGCTACGATCAATTTGTAAGCAAACACACCTGAATTCAATACTCTTCCATTCCATGTTCCATCCCATGCATAGTTCACATCATTTGGAGGAAAGTGATCTGCAGTATAAACCAAATTACCCCATCTGTCAAAAACAGAAAGAGAGGATATCTCTTTTACATCGTTTCCTCCGCTGATTAAAAGCTTGTCATTGACATTGTCCCCATTCGGTGAAAAGATATTCGGAACATAAACATCAATATTTTTATCTAAAAACAAAGTCATGGTATCCTCATCTGAGCAACCATCCACACTTGTGACAGATACAGTGTATGTCGATGTGATGATGGGTACAACAGGCTGAGTGAGACAAGCAGGGCAATTCGGATTTGAAAGCCCGGACCATATTATCGATACCAAAGAGTCAAAAGGAACATTTACGATGGCATTGATTATAGCTGTGTCTCCATTCCCGATGTACCGATCATCTCCAAGAGATACATCGATGTGCAGCGGAACATTGATCAGTACAATTTCTTTGGCTTCACATTCATTGGCGTCAAGCACAGTGAACTGGTAGGCACCTCCACTAAGCTCATTGAATGATGGTGACGATTGATAATTTATTCCATCAATAGAATATCGAAACGGAGCTATCCCACCCGATTGCTCAACCGTAATGTTTCCATTTTTCTGATCAAAACAATCGGGTTGAGAAACGAAAAAACTGATCGCAAAAGGACCGGGATCAATTAAAGCTACTTCCGCATCGGTCTTACATCCATTACCATCCGTGATTGTGACTGCATACAAACCAGCAGCCAGGCCTGTAATACTTGGATCTGTGTCTCCGGTTGACCAGATAAATGAATATGGAGGTATTCCGCCAACATTTGCAATGACGCTACCATCTGCTTCACCGAAGCAACTAATGTCAAAGCCATTGAAATCAGAAGTAATTAGAATTTGCAGATCAGGCAAAGGATACATACTTGTCTGTTCTATCACTAAACTGTCACATCCATCCTGATTTGTAAATGTATTTTGAATACTTCCTACCTGAGCCGGATCACATGTCCTGAATGATAGAATAGTAGTATCTGCCGGAATCAGCAAAACCGTGAGGGTTACAATGCTATCACAGCCTGATTGATTCGTCATTGAATCCACGAATACCCCTGCTGATGAAGAATTGCATGTTATTGTGTTAATATTTGTGAAGTCGCTTATTGAATAAGAGATAGTTGTTGTCACTATACTGTCACACCCAAATTGATTCAACAACGATTCAACAAAAACACCTGTTGCTGTCGGATCACAAGTAGTGTCAAACAGATAGAGAGTATCGGCACCCGCAAAATAAACATTTGAAATTATCATGCTATCACAACCAAATTGATTGATCAACGGAGTAATGAATACTCCTGAATCCAATATTGAACAAGTGGAAGTAAATAGAAACGTAGTATCCCCACCTGCAAAAAAGTGATGCGTAAGCACCAGGCTATCGCATCCCATTACATTTGAATACAAGGCTGATGTCGTGCCTGTATCTGAATATGTGCATGTAGAAATGCTGATCAGGATAGTATCTGATAGCTGATAGAAAATAGTATTGATGACGACACTATCACACCCCTGGCTGTTGGTAAAAACCTGTGTTGTTATTCCTGCTGTTGCAGTATCGCATGTGGAGGTGGAAATTAATATAGAATCTGGTGCTATGAAAAATGTATGCGTCAAGATAAAACTATCACATCCGTCCTGGTTCGAAAGTATTAAAACTGTCTGCCCTGTATCTGACTGGTTACATGAAAAGAGTGAAAGGATAGTAGTATCACTTTGAACCCAGCTTACAAGATCGACCACGATACTGTCACAATTTCCTACACTGAATGCAGTAATGGTTGTACCTGCCAAAGCTGTATCACAAGTAGTCGATGAGATCCATGTGGTATCCGAAAATGAAAGGATCAACTGGGTAATGACAAAACTATCACATGCATGTGCTGTGGCAAATGAATCCAGGTAAAAGCCTGTCTGTGTCTGATAAGCTCCCTCCAGAAAAATAGAATCGCCAGGGCACAACATTACAGTGACCATATTTTCAACCGGAAATTCCTGTGTGATTTGAATTTCTACCAAACTATCACATCCGCTGTCAGTAATGAAAAGTTCAGTACCGGAGAAATTCCCGTTTCCATATTCATTTCCATTAATTATGATTACTTCACCTTCACAAAGAACAACATCCATATTTGTCATATAGCCTGGGAAACTGGTGATGTCGATGCAAGCAGACGATATACCGCATTCATTGGATACATCAACACATATTGTTGCCTCGTCCAGATTGCCCCACTGAATTTCAAGTGAATTGCTTCCTTCCCCACCTTCTATGTTGATTCCGGATGGGACACTCCATTGATACTCATCTCCAGGTGAACTAATTGGAACAACTAAAGATGTGGTTTGACCAGGACAAAGAAAGACAGGGCCAGTAATCTGTACCTGTGGAGGAACATCATTTATCTCTACTTCAAAACATGCACTATTCGAATGACAAAATGTATTGATTGTCAGACATACATTGACAATACCAGTATTATTCCAATGCACGGTAAGCTGCTCAGTTCCCTGGCCACTGGTAATTACTCCTCCCGGTGAAATTGTCCATGAATATGAAAGTATTTCTGTACCCGCAGGAAAATTAGCCACGTATATTTCAGTGGATCCTTCACAAACATCTGCCGGGCCATTAATATCCGGTTCTGGTGCAACATCATCTGTAAGAAAGATACTGACTGAATCGGCAACCGGGCAAAGTTCAACGAATGAAAAATCATCAAATGCGATGTCAAGCGGACTTTGTCCTCCCCAGAAATTGACACAAATGACGCATATCTCTACTGAAGTAGCATTACCCGAAAACCAGTTGGCAGGAACAAATTCTATCCATTGACATGTGTTCGCGCCAAACCATACTGGACCAAAAGTCTCACCATTAAAAGTGTACAGTAAATCCGGAAGTAATTCCTGAACAACTTCTAACATCCAGCCACTAAACTGATATTGCGTATTTGGATTCACATTAATAGTCTGGCACCAGAATGTATCCAATGGCGATACGCCATTGATGAGCAGCATGTTACCTCCTGAACCAGGATTGTTGGGATCACAAGTCCAGTTGTCATTTACCAGCGCCGGGTCATTTACTACGGTATAGGTTCCTGCGGTATACATTTCGTTCTGGATGACCGGCTGATCCATGACGTACGAATAAGCAGTGAAAAAACCTGTATTTCCAAGATTAAAATCAGAGTTAAAGATCAGGTTTTGAAACCCTGGATCAAAGGCCCATGCAGTTAATGTGTAAGTAATCGGGTCATCAACATCTGCGCTTGGATCAAGGATGTAAGGATTACTCAATCCAGTATGGGGTGTCCATTCAAATACTGAGTAGTCACCTAAAATCGAACCATCGAGAAATATGTGATCACCGGGCTCGCATATAGTTACATCCGGACCTGCATTTACCTGGAGGTTGCAAACAAGTGCAGACTCATTGACATTTACATTTGAGGTTGTGATTGGGCCTCCCTTCCATTGTGTATTGCAGAAAAGAATTGAAAATATCCAAATTGGAAGGCATTGCACCATGAGCAATAGTTGTAAAGGGTTGTCTGATTTCGCTCAGCTCAGAAGATTCTCCAATAATAATAGCAAATTTTAGTGAGAAGAGAGTTTCAAATAAATTAAGCATTGGCATCAGCTTGCAATGCTTACCAAAAACCCCATAAGTCCCTCTTACGCAAATCGGAAATTTGATGACACACCGACGTAGATGCAATCTACGCCGAACCGTGTAGTGATTAATAATTTTTGACTCCGTCAAAATTTATTAATCTGGATAATCCTGGCTTAGAAGTGAACTTTTATGATACATCAATAGCTTTCCGAACGAAAATCGAAAATCGAAAATCGAAAATCGAAAATCGAAAATCGAAAATCGAAAATCGAAAATCGAATATTGAAAATTGAAAATCTTAAATCTTAAATCTTAAATTATTTTTTAGCTATCCAGCTCTCCGGATTCAACTTCGTTTTATCCTGCCAGATCTCAAGATGAAGCTCAGGATCTTCTTTTGCGAGATAGCCGAGCACCTGGCCTGTAGTGACATTGTCACCTTTCTTTACAGTTGCATTTACAATTTTACTATAGACGGTAAAATAAAGTCCGTGCCTGACCATGACCATATAATCGTATCCGGGAATTCTTGTCACTGAAGCAACTGTTCCGCCAAAAAGACTTTTTACTCCGGCACCGGATTCAGCTTCAATATCAATTCCATTATTCTGCACCATGATCCCTTTCAAAACCGGATGCGGATGATTACCAAATCTGCCTGTGATCATTCCCTTTCCAACCGGCCATGGAAGCTTTCCTTTGTTGGATGCAAATTTATCATTGAGTGCTTTTGTTTCAGGCGCTTTCGCAAGACCTGATGTATTCATTTTTTTTCCTTCCTCACTGATCAGCCTCGCGATTTCATCATCCAGCTTTTTCTTTTTGGCTTGCGTGCCGGCCAATTGATTCTTTAATTTTTTCTCTTCCTTTCCTAATTCGCTGAGCAAAGCTTCCTGTGATTTTTGTGCAGTCTGGACTTTCCGGCGCTCTTGTTCTTCTTCTAAAAAAAGCCGGGTCTTCTCTTTTTTATTTTCTTCTATGATCGATATGAATTGCTGATGCATTGATTTTTTAACCGCAAGCTCTTTCAATTGCTGAGCGATAAAACTTTTGTACTGACGCAAATACACCCATCGTGTCAATGCCTGTGAAATAGATTGCGCACTCAGCAGGTAGATCCAGTCAGGTTGAAGCTGTTTACGCACATAGGACATGCGAAGGGCATGATTAAGTCTTTCTTCAAATTGCGAGATGGATTTAGCGGCCAGGTTTTTACTTTGTTCGTGAAGGGCTGATTCCCTTTTTAACCGGCTTAGTTCATTGTTGATGGTCGCCAGTAATTCCTGACGCTGGCTGATCTGTACATTGAGTGCTTTGAGCTCCTTAATCGATTTGGTTTTGCTCTTTTGGGTCTTTTCAAGGATCTCCGTCGTGGACCTGATCTGGCTCTCTAATGCCTTCCGCTGGGACTCAAGATCTTCCCGGTTCTTTTGACCGAAACTAACACATGCCAGGAAAAGAAAAGCCGCCGTAGACCATGCTTTTATTGACACATTATATTTTTTCATAATGTGAAGGTATGGAAAAAGGGAATTCCTGGGGCACATCTATTTCGATCATCGTGTATTCCAGGTCAAAAAGGCTGGATACCCCATCATTGACGAGGGTATTATTGCGCCGGTAAGGAACCGTCTGGCCTGTATTCGTAGCCCTGTAATCTCCATATCCAGCCTCCCATTGATGCAGGAAGGGGTCTGTAATGGTAGACTGCAACAACGTCGAGGTCACATCAAGCCAATGCCTTGCATTCACCCCGTTGGCAGTTTCAAGGTACAATGAGCGGTCTTCTTTTATGATTGACTTCGTGATCGTTGGAGGAATGTAGGCTCCACCGGTAAAAACTTTTGAAAACATATTAAAGTCAGCAGGGAGATCATATTTTTTGAAAAAATCAGTAATGCTGTAAAGCGAATAAGATCTTTCAAGGCGATTGATGAAAAAAGCTGAATCCGGAGTTACCAACATCCTGCCCACTTCAAAACCGAATTTTTGTATCTGCACCCAAATAATGCTGTCATGCAATATGCGCACTTTGATCCTTGCCGTATACCTGTTCCCTTCCCAATCAATCGTACCATTTCCTTCAGCGCCAAACCAAGTATAGGGAATATCCGTAGCGCGTACCAGGTCAAGCATCGCTGAAGCTTCTGATATGCCATTGATGATGTCCGGCCCTTTACCATCGGATAATTTCTTTGTGGTGTTGCAGGAAGACAATACAATGCAAAAAGATACAAGCGTATATAAAAAGAATTTTTTCATATTCATATTCTACTCAAAAGGAAAAAAGGAACTGCAGGTGTATAAAGAATATTATTGCCCTTTATGTTCAGCTATTTTTTTCTTTAGTTCCGGATCCGGGAAGCCATTGTCCAGTGCTTTTTGCCACATTTCAATAGCCTTGTCCGTGTCTCCTGCAAGAATATAAATATCTCCGGCCAGGTTATATCCATAGGGATCTGTACCTTTTTCTAAAGCGATCTCAATGGATTGTCTCGCCCTGTCATACTTTTTCTGATTATAAAAAACTTCGGCTATCCATTGGTGAACTGTAGTGGATTGACTCCCTTCTGCAAGCGCTTTTTCGGCCATGGAAATAGCTTTATCGCTTTGTTCAATTCTCCTGCTCAATACAAGACTGTACTGCGAAAGTGTCTCAGGACTTCTTGGATTAATACTTAAGGCAGTTTCAAATGCCTGGTAAGATTTATCAGCTTGTCCTAATTCATCATACACTGCGCCGAGTACATTATACACACTTATTTTTTGGTTGATATTTTTACCGGTCATGATCAGGGATTGCTTGAGCATGTCAAGTGCATCATCATATCGTCTTAGCTTATATTCACTGTATCCTATGGCATAATACAGATACCCCTGGTTCGGAAAAAGATCAATGGCTTTTGTAGCCTGGGTGATCACATCATCGTAAGCATAGGTATCAATCATGAGACTGATCAGCTGCTCCCACACTGCATAAATATTCCCATTCATGGCAGTAGATGTAGAGTAGGCTTTAATGGCATTTTTCTTCTGGTCAAGAATAGATAACACATCTCCTTTGATAGCATATGCTTTGGCTTCCTTCGGATGTGCAACGATGAGATTATCAATGACACTCAGCAGTGCCTGCCCAAGATCACTTTCTTTTTTCTCTGATAATTCCATCACGTATGGAATCATTTCCTGGATCTTCACATCGATATTCAATGAAGGATTGCTCATGATGGATGAAACCGATTCGAGGTAGGCTACTTTATTTCCATCTTTTTTTTCAACGCCTGCCATGGCAAGACGCGCTCTCGAATCTCCCGGATCTAAGGCTATTATCTGTTTATAATATTCAAGCGCTTTATCATCCATGCCCTTGGTCTTGCAGTATGATGCAGCCAGGAATTTATATTCGATATTCGCAGGATAGGCTACGACAAGACGATTGATGGCTTCCAGTGCTTCTTCTATGCGGCCGAGTGAATCAAGGGCTTCAAACCGGTTCCTGGTGATAGATTCGGTTACTCCGGTGAGTTGCTCATATTTGTCAAGTACACCTAATAATCGTTCGCGCTCATTTGTTTTTTTACAAAAATTGATCATCATCGCATAGTAATGCGGTCTTTCAGGTTTTAGACGGATTAGCCTGTCATAGACATCCATTGCTGAGTAAAGGTCTCCGGTCTTTTCATCGATATCGGCTTCCATGAGCAGGTACCATTCATTGTCAGGTTCGATGCGGATTGCTTTTCTCACATAATTAAGTGCATCGGAATTTTTTCCGGAAGCACCCATCGTCCGGGAAAGCTCATAGTAAGCGGTACTGTTTTGAGGATCTTCCAGGAGTATTGCTTTGTAAGCGGCTTCTGCTTTTTCCCATTGGCCCAGCATGGCGTATTTCTTTCCTTCTATCAGTCTTTTCTCAATGGTGACCTGTTCACTCGACGGCCTGACCTTCTGAGCCGAGGCAACAGTGACGGATGACAGGCTGATGAAGGTCAACAATAGGAGATATAAAGCTCTATAAGGCAGGATCACAGGGTATTATCGTTTGATGATAGGGATGTGTGTCTTAGAAAACGTAAAAATAAGGCTTTAGGTATATAAGACAGTAAGAGGGTAAGACGGTAAGATAGTAAGAGGTAAAAAGTAAATGGTAAGCAGTAAGAGATAAGACGCTTAAAAACTCAATCCTTAGCATTCGGGTCCAAAAGCCCCAAGTTTAGCTTGAAGATTAGGATTCTGGCTTTAGGAAATCGTGTTATGATTCATGTTTAAGGAAAACATCGGGATATTTTAGGAAAACATGCGGATGTTTTAGGAAAACACTATAATGCTCTATGATCAGAAAAGCTCTTCCTGGATTCATATTTCAGGAAAACCTTTTACGATTCATGTTTCAGGAAAACCTGTTACGATTCATATTTAGAATTTCTTACCGTCCATCCTCTTAATTCTTACCTCTTACTTCTTACCATTTACTTTTTACCTCTTACTGTCTTTCCTCAATCTACAAGCGTCAGTTTAAGCATATTCGTCCTATATCTCTTATGCATCGGCATACTTCCCGTATTGACCAGGATATCCCCCTTCTTAACCTTCCCCGCTTTCAGAAGAATATCAACCGTATCATAAATCGTCTCATCAGTTGAGGAGAACCGGTCATAAAAAAATGTCTGCACACCCCACACCAGGTTGAGCGTACTGAGCATATCCTTCTGATCAGAAAAAACAAATATTCTGCAATCAATCGGACGATAAGAGGAAATTTTAAACGCAGTAAAACCCGATATCGTCATCCCGAGGATAGCTTTTGCATCGACATCCTGCGCCAGCCGCGCTGCATGGTAACAAATCGTATCAGACCAAAATGTTTTTGATTTTTTAGAAGGACTTGCATGCTGTATGCTTGGCGAATAATGTTTCTCCGCTTCAGCAATGATCTTGTTCATGGCATGCACCACTTTGACAGGGTGATTGCCCACAGAAGTTTCTGCACTAAGCATGACTGCATCAGCACCATCGAGAACAGCATTAGCTACATCTGTAATTTCAGCTCTTGTCGGACTTGGATTGATGATCATCGAATCCATCAATTGTGTCGCAACGATCACTGGTCTTGCACGTGTGATACAAAGACGTATGATTTCTTTTTGCAGCGTAGGCAATTTTTCCATGGCCAGTTCCACACCAAGGTCACCTCTGGCGATCATCACTCCATTTGCCTGCTTGACGATGTCCTTTATGTTTTTGATTGCTTCGGGCTTCTCGATTTTCGCAATCGTTTTTGCCTGATGACCGGCAGCTTCGATCAGGTCAGCTAGCTCCTTGACATCTTCAGCTCTTCTCACGAAGGATAAAGCGATCCAGTTGACGGGTTGTGTCAGGATAAAGGTCAGGTCTTCCAGGTCTTTTGGTGTAAGACATGGAATGGAAAGTTTTGTATCCGGCAGATTGACACCTTTGCGTGAGGATAATTTCCCGCCGAAGATGACTTTCAATTTTACTTCTGTATCGTTGTCAGTCGAGATCACTTCAAGCACAAGCTTTCCGTCATCGAGGAGTATGCGTTCTCCTGCCCTGACTTCTTTCGGAAAATTATCGAGCGAGATATGTACCCGCTCAGCAGTGCCAGGGGATGGATCAGTAGTAAAGACGATTTCCCTGCCATTGACCAGCAAAACTTCTTTATCTGCGATTTCACCTATCCGGATCTTCGGACCCTGAAGGTCAGCCATGATGCCCAGGTGAAATTTATATTTCTCATTGATGGACGTGATATGGTTGATGACGGAGAGATGTTCTTCGTGCGTGCCATGGGAAAAATTGAGGCGGAAGACGTCTACACCTGCCTTAGCGAGGTCAAGAAGTCCTGCGAATGACGAACAGGCCGGCCCTACGGTGGCCACAATTTTGGTGTTCTGATTTGCTGATTTAGGCATAATTTGGTTCAAAGATTCAATTAAATTTCAGGTGCGAAGCTAAAACCTCGCTTTTGTTTGTGCAAACGGGCTGAAATACAGAATAAAATGTCGTATGTTGATCACCCGAAAAAAGACCATTGAAGTTATATTTACGCTCTCAGGAACTTTAACCAACAGCAGGATATTATGATCGTGACTGTTTTGGAGTATAAGTCAATACTTTATTTACTTTTGCAACCTTAATCAAACACAACCATTATGTCAGACATTGCTGAAAGAGTGAAGAAAATCATCGTTGACAAACTAGGCGTTGATGAATCTGAAGTTACTTCAGAAGCAAGCTTCACGAATGATCTTGGAGCAGATTCACTGGATACCGTTGAGCTTATTATGGAATTCGAGAAGGAATTTGACATCTCGATCCCTGATGAGCAAGCCGAAAATATCCAGACCGTTGGTCATGCTATAGAATATCTGGAGTCCCAGGTTTCTGCTTAAAACCGGTTACCTGCTGATGAAATCTTACAGATCCACAGGGGAAGTAAATCTCCTCTGTGGATGTTTTATTTTAAAGGCAAAGAATTCTTCCGGTTAAAAACCTGTCACCCTTAGGGTAGACATTAATTTTTAACGACGGGGTGGCACGATTGACTTGATCAAAACGATACCTTGCAAAACCAATACTCCATCAAAAAGAGCATATTGAATACGCATATCATTAGAATCAAAGCTGTATGTCCAAACGAGTAGTGATCACCGGGATGGGAGCCTTGACTCCTATTGGCAATACCCTTGGGGCTTACCTGGAGGGCTTGAAAACAGGAGCTAACGGCGCCGGACCTATCACCCGGTTTGATGCCACAGGATTCAGGACCACGTTTGCCTGTGAGGTCAAAAATTTCAATCCTGAAGATTTCCTTGAGAAAAAGGAATCCCGGCGCATTGATCCGTTCAGCCAGTTCGCCCTGGTGGTAGCTGACGAAGCCATCAAGGATAGCGGTCTTGACCTGGATAAAATAGACAAGTCCCGAGTCGGAGTCATCTGGGGAAGCGGTATCGGTGGTTTCATGACCTTCCAGGAAGAGATTGAAGAGGCAGGTCGAGCAGTGGGCGTGCCAAAGTATAGTCCTTTCCTGATCCCTAAGCTGATCTCCAATATTGCTCCCGGCCATATCAGCATTAAATATGGCTTCTCAGGTGTCAACTTTGCTTCAGTGTCTGCATGTGCTTCCGCTAATCATGCTTTAATAGCTGCTGCCGACAATATCCGGCTTGGACGGGTAGATGTGGTCGTGGCAGGTGGATCTGAAGCAGCGGTGACCAGGGCGGGCATAGGAGGCTTTTCAAGTATGAAGGCGCTTTCTACCCGGAATGATGATCCCTTGACCGCTTCAAGGCCTTTTGATAAGGATCGGGATGGGTTTGTGCTGGGCGAAGGCGGAGGTGCTCTTATTCTCGAGTCATACGATTATGCCATAGCAAGAGGTGCCAGAATATATGCGGAATTAGTTGGCTCAGGCATGAATGCGGATGCGTACCATATCACAGCTCCGGAACCTTCAGGTGCGGGTGTGATCAAATGCATGCAGTATGCACTCAAGGAAGCCGGTATGGGAACAGGCGATATTGATTACATCAACGTACATGGTACTTCTACTCCTTTGGGTGATGTAGCAGAACCAAGGGCTATACAGGCGGTATTTGGGGAAGATGCATATAGACTGAATATCAGTTCTACGAAATCTATGATGGGTCATTTGCTTGGTGCGGCTGGTGCTGTGGAGGCAATTGCTTCAATCCTGGCGATCAATCACAATTTCATTCCCCCTACGATCAATCACTTTACGGATGATCCTGAAATCGATGCGAAATTGAATTTCACTTTCAACCAAGCACAGGATCGAGATGTTAAAACAGTCATGAGCAATGGATTTGGATTTGGAGGCCACAATACATCGCTTATCTTTGGTAGAGTATGATAGCGCATTAGCCGATATTTTGTGATCAGGACTTTCTATAATCATTATTTATCCTCCGATAAACATTTTGCCCGAAGTGTGGGTAATATAATAGGCTTTACGCCCAAGAATCTCTCAATATTCAAACAGGCCTTCAGCCATAAATCCGCTTCCGAACCAAAGTTCCATACAGTCACCAGTAATGAACGCCTTGAATACCTCGGTGACTCAATCCTCAGTTCGATCGTAGCGGAATATCTTTTCAAAAAATATCCCAACAGCGACGAAGGATTTCTCACCAAGATGAGATCTAAAATCGTCAAGCGAAAGACGCTGAACCGTATCGCGGATGACATGGGAATTGATGTAGTCCTGCAGGACAATAATGATACCAGGCTGAGCGAATCCATGAAAGGAAATTGCCTTGAAGCACTCGTGGGTGCCATTTATCTTGAAAAGGGATTTGAAACCACTAAAAGGATTGTGGTTACAAAAATCCTTCGTCGTCACCTCAACATACAGGATCTCGAAGACCAGGATGATAACTATAAGAGCCAGCTTCTCGAATTCTGCCAGAAGAAAGGAAGTGAGATCGATTACCGCGTCATCGAACGATTCAAGATGGAAAATCGTGATCGTTTTAAGATCGGCGTATATGTCGATGGTAAGGAAGTAGCCACGGGTGAGGATTTCAATAAGAAGAGTGCGGAGCAGAATGCATCTTTTAAGGCATTGAAGAGTTTGGGGATAGAAATCGGGGAAGTGTGACGATTTTCGATTTTAAAATAATAATTCTTTTAGCTTACATTTTTACATTTATTTTCTTCCTAAATTATTAATAAAAAAGAAAAAAACTTGTTCGGCGTAGGTTGCACCTACGTCGTTGTGTTTGCAAATTTCAGATTTGCAATAGCGTAATCATAATCCATTAAAAAAAGTAAAAAGACGCAAAACCGAGTTTTGCAAACGCCTCGACGTAGGTGCAACCTACGCCGAACAATTTTAGTGTTTCTACGTGGCTTCTATGTGTACTATGTGGCTATGTGGTAAACCTTTTTTTTGAATTGTCTCGCAAAGACTCAAAGACGCAAAGAAAATTCCTATTCTCGAATAAACTTATGGCTTTCTACCTGTCCTGTCCTGGGATTTGTCATCATCAAATAATAAATACCTGCAGGCAGATCATTTATCGGCAGGGCATACTGATATCCTGATACAGGATCAAAATCTCTTCTTTTGATTTCGATGCCTTCATTTGAGATGATGCTGAATGGAGAGGATACGTTGATGTGATTTTGCTCAGCACATAAATCTCTAACGAAGCAGGATTTGGATATATGGTAAAATTGGGTTGAGGCTTTTTTGAATTTTCATCATGTGTGGCCACTGTATTACATCCGGGAACAAGGCAGCCATCTTTGTCTAATTGAAGTATCCATGGTCGGATGATATTCTCTTGTATGTCACCAACTGCGCCGGCGACAACAATTGTACCATAAGGAGATGTATTAATATCATGAAATCGGACCCATGCCACCCGATCCTCCTCCCAGTCAAGAGGAATATAATGCTTCATCCAGAGACTATCTCCATTATTAGCGGCTTTAAATAATACACCACTGTCATATCCATTATAATTAAAGAAATCACCACATACAATATATCCATCAACAACCTGCGTCATTGAATACAAAGAATATTGCGGCGCCTCATAGGTAGGAATATCAAAAAATCTTGTCTGCCAGCGCAAAGTTTTAAAATCTGGAGTTGTGCTGAATATATAAGGAATAAGCTGATAACAATTAGCACATAGATCAGACAAATCCTCATGATATGTTCCGCCAATAATCCAGTTACCATTGATATCCTTCAATACCGTTCTCGTACCATATACACCACGTGATATGGGTATTGTGGTTGGAGCCAGTGTATGCTCGAGAACAAAACCATTGCTGTCAATTCTATCGCGATAAAAATTATAATAATCATTCCATTGTCCATTTTCTATCTTACAATACCCTACAATCAAAAATGATCCATCCGAATTCAAACTACATACCTGAGCAAATGATTTTTTACTGGCTTCCTTAATTTTAATAACTTTTTTAACATTAAATAAGGAATCAAGAATAGATATATATGTCATAACTGAATCCCCTTTGTGCAATGTATTTGATAATAATAATGTATTAGTATCGATATATTTAATAAATTCTCCCTGAGAAGATAATAATGGGTATTCAGCATTAATGATTACAGTTGATCTTAAAACTTTTCCTGTTTTAATATTTAGTTCCATTAAATAAGGCTGGAAATATGGATCTCCTATATCTCTTTGTGCTCTATAATAGTATATACTGTCGTTCTTTTTCTCTAAAGGAATAGTATACAAATTGAAAGGTTCCGCATAAAGACTGTCTGTTATTGGCACTACATATTTCAACTGGCCATCATATTGAAAATGTGCTAAATAGGGCTTGGTATTTGGTCCTGGTAAAATAGTATCATATCGATGGCCAATAACCATTATATCAGTTGAATCAGTAATACCAATCAAACCCATAGCCTGGCGATTAATACCACCAACATCAGGCAATATGCTAAAAGGAATTTGTCCATGCAGGACAAAGAAATCAAGAAAAAATACTAAAGAATAAAATATACGATGCATGGACAAACTCTTGATATGAAAAATTAGTGCATAAATATTTTGTGACTTTCGAAAGTGTTTGTTAATGTTGCAAACCTTTTTCAACGATGATTTTCGTGTTTCAAATATGCCGCTTACTTCGACTAGCGCTCAGCACACCGCCGATGGAGCTCAAAAAATATTTGGTTCTCTTGCTTCTACAGATATTTCGCTGCGATGGAGCTCTTTATTTCATTTATAAAAATAAATTCCCAAAGAAAATAGGTTATTGTTTTGGTTATTGCTTATTGCGTTAGTGTAAACCTTCCCTGCTCCATGCACCCTGCTCCATGCCTTTTAGTTCATTCCCTTCACAGCATCCATAGCTTCATGCAACTTTTTCCTATTAGAATCACTAATCTCCACAAGTGGAAGTCGCAATTCAGCTCCACACCATCCTTTGTAATTCAAAGCTTCTTTAATTCCAACAGGATTTCCTTCAATGTATAACCACTGATGCAGATCTAAAAGTCTGTAATGAATATGCCGAGCTTTACTCCACTCTCCACTGAGAGCTTGTCGGATCATCGTTGAGAATGATTCAGGAAAACCATTTGCAATGACAGAGATCACTCCTTTGCCTCCATTTGCAATAAGTGACAATGCAGTAGGATCATCTCCGGATATCAATGTAAAATGCGGAGGTGCAAATCGTGCTATTGCAGCCGCCTGGTGCAAATCTGCAGATGCATCTTTGACACCAATGAATTTTTTTGAATCTTTTGCCAGTCGCAACAGTGTAGATGCAGAAATATTCGAAGCCGTACGACTGGGAACATTATAAATGATCAATGGCAATGCAGACGCTTCAGCCAATTCCATGTAATGCCTGTAAATCCCTTCCTGCGATGGTTTCACATATGCAGGACTGCTGGATAGTATCGCAGAAATACCGGTGGTATCAAATGAAGAAAGCTTTTCACATAACTGCGCCGTATTATTTCCTCCAAATTGCCCGGCGACAATCGGAACTCTGCCGGCAACAGCTTCAAGAGTATGTTTGATCACTGAAGTTTGTTCGTCATCACTAAGGCTGGTAGCTTCACCCGTAGTACCAAGACTGACAATGTATTCAACTCCGCCCTCGATGACTTTGTCAATGAGCGATGATAATGCATTGTAATCAATGGCATTTTTTTTGAATGGAGTGACCAGTGCAACTCCCGTACCTGTCAGATCAAGCGTAGGCATCCGGTATCAATATATCTTTTGTAATGTATGCATAAGTTCACTGATCCACTCTTTCAGAGACGCGTTATTTCCGGCATCAATGCAGAGATGATATGGACTCGCCTGTTGCTGCGCATACCATGGACCAATACGGAAAGAAGCTTTTGAAACTGCACTGATATAATCCAGCGGACGGTGATTTTCTTTGATGGAAAGATTGATCAGCACATCAAAAGGCTGGCCCATGAAAGCTTCTGCTGTTGCGCTCGTCGGCACGTGTGACAATTTTGAAAGATCATTGATGGTGATGATATCGAATGGGGTGGAAATGGTTTCCATTTTACCATTTACGAAGCCGAGGATTTTTACCCGGTTACCATCTCTCCTTAAATCTTCTGCGAAAGAATTGACGATGTTGCGATCATCCGCACTGGCAGCATCTGTCAGGAGGCCGTAATGATTTTTGCGCTCATGGTGAAAACCTACAGGGGAATTTGCTGAAGCAGTGAGCCTTTTCTTTTTTGCCCTTTCAAAAAAATATGTCCTGATAGCTTCCAGCATAGATCGATCCCTTCTGACTTCAATACTGCACACTAACGAGTTTCATCCGTCTTTGTTTTTGTTTCGAAGCGCCCCATGGCCGAATATTTTTCGATCCGTTGGTCAATACGCTTTTCCGGAGTTAGTTTTTTTAGCTCCTCAAGCTCTTTTTTAATATGCTCACTCAGTGCCACAGCCATTCCGTCCGGATCATTATGTGCACCCCCGAGAGGTTCTTTCACGATCCCATCTACCAAGCCAAACTCAACCATGTGATCTGCAGTCAGCTTCAGGGCTTCAGCAGCTGTTTCTTTAAAGTCCCAACTCCTCCACAGGATGGACGAACAGGATTCAGGAGATATTACGGAATACCAGGTATTCTCCAGCATGAAAACTTTATCGCCCAGGCCAATTCCTAAAGCACCACCTGAAGCTCCTTCACCGATGATGTAGCACACGATCGGAACTTTAAGCTGGGTCATCTCAATGAGATTCCTTGCAATAGCTTCAGCCTGGCCCCGCTCTTCAGCCTCAAGGCCTGGATATGCACCCGGTGTATCAATGAGCGTAATTACCGGGATATTAAATTTCTCTGCCAGCTTCATCAGTCTCAAAGCCTTGCGATATCCTTCAGGATTGGCCATACCAAAATTCCGGTACTGCCTCATTTTTGTATTTGATCCTTTCTGATGTCCAATGACCATGACTGACATTCCATCCAGCTGTCCGAAACCACCGATGATAGCTTTGTCATCATGCACAAAGCGGTCGCCATGGAGCTCAATAAAATTGGTAAAGATCTGCTGGATGTAGAAAAGGGTATAAGGCCTTTCAGGATGCCTGGACAATTGCACTTTCTGCCAACCGGTGAGGTTGCCATAGATCTCCGTTTTTAACTGGATGATCTTACTTTCCAGGTCACGAATGGCAGCTGAAACATCGATGTCTCCCTGAGCCTCAATCTGTTTGATCTGCTCGAGTTGATCGTAGAGACTTTCAAGGGGCTGCTCAAACTCAAGAAATACCATAAGCTATTGATTGACAGGCCTTCACAAAGGGGGATGATAAGGCAGTGGGGCAAAGTTAGAAAAAACAGCGAAAGGGCCGCTGCATGACACGGCTATTTCAATCATCATAGCCATGATTTATTTAGCTTTTACCCATTTTCCTGAGCCGATGGTACGTCCATCCTTAATCAACACATATGGGTACAGACCTGCGGGCAGATATTGTGTGCTGATTTCTGAGCGTTCGTCGCCAATGTCTCCGGTTAAGACGTGACAACCCTGTATGTCGTATAATTCAATTCTCCCTTCAATATGTTCAGGATTGAGAACACTAAGCGTCTCATCTCCGGGATTAACGATTTTGATCGAGATTTTTGGCTGCTCAGGAATAGTCGTAGAAGTTAATATCTCTCCGTTTTCATCCACATGCATGATATAAGCATACCGCAAATAAGTTAGAGTATCATAAAGAGTTCCAAAAGCCAGACTCGTCCCATCTTCAAGAAGTTTTAGCCCAAACATATAATAAGCACGATCACCACCATATTCTTTATACCAAAGTCGATTCATATTAGAATCATATTTCGCCAGGTAAAATTTCTTGATATGCGTAAAAAAATCAATTGAATTAAATGGTCCATCAAGATGTCCTCCAACCAGAAAATCCCCTTCTCTTTGATCTAAAGATCTTGTTAAAAAAGGTACATTGTCCTGACCACTTATCCCAAATGTATCGGCAAACAGAATATTGAAAAGAGTATCATATTTTTGAAATACCAGAAACCTCAAACCATTACCCAGGCCTTGTGAGGTGGCACCATGTGAATAATAATTATCGTTAGCTCTCAGAACATGACCAACGTCAGAAGTTTTTATTTGATTATATCCCAATCTTTTCTTTTGATGAAGATTGGAATCAAGGACTGCAATACCATTATAATAAAAAACAAGCATATCCCCGGACCGCTGATCAATTTTCATTCCTGTTACAAAAAACATGGTCTGTGGCTCAGATTGCTTTATTTCAAGAGATGGTGGCTCAGGTTTTAAATAAGAATAATTCAGGTATACCAATTCATTCCTGGGCGGCTGTTGTATCGAACCGAGGATAAAAATTTTTCCGTTATAAATATCAATATGACAGGGATCCGGGTATCCAAGGGTGTCACGGGAAGTGGATGAGATTAAATTAAATAATTCATCATAAACATTCACCCTATATGTTTGATATCCCTCTGTGATCACTGCTGATTGGATTAATATCCATCTTCGGTTTTCCTCGATAAAGTAAATACCACTGGTCGCAAAGTTGTCCGGATATGGTATCGTAATAACCTCCTTCAGAAACAAACCAGGCTCACCTTCCTGAATAAATTCTATTTCGTAAATGGACAATTGATATATGGTAGTGGAGTCATAAAAATATTTTGCACCATTACTCACTGCACCATAGTATTTTCCATCTATTTCGAAAATATCCAAAAAACGTGAGCCTGGAAAATCATCGGATAACCAATCATAATTTTGTGCCTTCACACTACAAAATATTCCTACAATCATGTAAGCTGATAATACAAGTCTGGGAATTAAATTATGCTTTTTCATTTTTTTCTTTTATAAAAACTATAAGTGTGGCAGCCCCAAACCTGCTGTAAATTCTTCTTCCTCAATGAGTGTTTTGGAAGCTTTCACGACTTTCATAGTATGGAATAAACGAAAATATCCCCGGTGGTTCTCGCTTAACTTATCCCAGCGTCTTGCCCCTTCTTTTCGTTTGCCGAATAAATTCGGTGTGAACGAAAATTCTCCCCTGTGTTTCTCCGCTTAACATATCCCACTGCGTGTGGATATAGTTGTCGCTCCGAAAACCCCGGGGTTATTGGAAGAGCATGCTGAATAGGGTCTGTACAATCTTGAGCTCACAAGTCAGAGGCACTCGAATGTCGAGAAGTTGCACTGGTTCGAGGTCAGAGACACTCGAACGTCAATAAATTAAAAAGAGTTGTACAATCCAGAGCTCCATAGGAGCGGCATATCTGTAGCAAACGAAGAGCGCCCCCAGTTTTTTTTGTTGCACCGGCGATGCGAAGCGAGAGAGGTGCGGATGAAATCTGTTTTCATAAGAAAGCCCCGTTGTTCGAGTGTCCCTGAACTCGAACATGTACTATATCCGGGTTCAAGGCCAGATACAATCGAACGTCTATTTCGTATTTATCTTAAATACGAATTGATATGGGCGGAGGAGGGGATTATTCGGCAAAATGTTCTATTTCGTATTTGCCTTAAATACAAAAAGCACTGGCCAGAAAAAGGTTAAACTTATCGGAACGGTTCTATTTCGTAATTATCTTAAATACGAATTGATTTGGGCAGAGGAGGGATTATTTGGCAAAATGTTCTATTTCGTATTTGCCTTAAATACAAAAAGCACTCGCCAGAAAAGGGTTAGACTTATCGGAATGGTTCTATTTCGTATTTATCTTAAATACGAATTGATATGGGAAGAGGAAAGATTTACTTCCCAAAATGAACTTGGATATACAATTTAGAAACAAGTGCAATGTGCGTCTGGAGTCCGGCATCCGGCATCCCCATATCCGGCATCCTTTTCCCATAAAGTTCTATCCAACTCCTATGACGCAGTCTTCTCGTAGAAATAATCCTCAATCCCACACATCCTGTTACTCAAATCCCAAAGTTGTTTTCCTAAAACCGGATCTTTTGCGGAAGGAAAAACGTCTTTGACTTCCCTGTGCTCCCAATATTTTCCGCTGATATTTTCTACTGATAGATCAGTGGCACAAAATACTGATGTACGTGCACCATCGGAAGGAGTCTGGCCTTTTCGTCGTCTGAATTTCCATGCAAGTGTATGCAACCAATTTGTATGCTTAAGTCCTATATCGGTTTTTACTAAACCAGGTGATACAGCATACACACTGATATTTGCATCTGGTTTCAACGCATCCAATTCAAATGTGAAGTAGAGATTTGCAAGCTTTGATTGTCCATTTGATCGCAATCCATGATAATTTTTTGAATAGCCGGGATCCGGGATATTTATTTTTCCATACGAATGTGCTTTGCTCGCGACATTGATGATGCGACCATGACCGGATCTTTTGAGCGCAGGATAAAGAAGATGTGTCATCAGCACATAGCTCAGGTGATTCGTAGCATACACAGTTTCAATTCCTTCCGCTGTCAGTGAGTGATTTGACATCCATGTGCCCACATTATTGATGAGGCCATCGATGACCGGGTTTTTAGCCAACATTGCTTCAGCAGCTTTTCTGATGTCACGTTGAAGGCTCATATCAGCTACGTATCCTTCCACAAGCGCATCCGGATGAGTAGATTTTATATTATCAATCGTACTCCTGACTTTTTCCGGAGAACGCGCAGTGAGCAAAACGCGATGACCTGATTCAACAAGACGTCGGACAGTCTCTAAACCAATACCCTGGCTTGCACCGGTGACTACAAATGTTTTTGGAGAATGCATTAATCGAACGTCTAGGTCTTATGGGAAATCCTTCGTGGGAAATTATTTTGTCCGCGTCATTGTCTCACATCTCACGCTTTGCTCTTCACCCTGATCACATCTCCTGCAACTGCATTTCCAGGTATGATGATCTGTGAAGTGTGGATGACAGATGTCAGTTGATATGCATCTAAAGCCTGACGTACACTCTGACGTCTCTTAAGGACTACTCTTTCAGAAGTTTGTTCAGCAATCCTTGGTGCTATGCTGAAGCTAACGGAAAGAGGTGATTGCGTGATGGAGAGATTTTCAAGGCTTAATGAAGGCACTGCACTTGCCGGCAGATCATTACGAACAGCTACGGGAGGTGGAGGTGGCTCTATTGCAATAGGTGCAATTTCGCGCGTTACATTACGGATTTCAAGACGCTGACCTATCGAGAGATGATTGTTGCGCAATTTATTCCATGACATTAAATCTGTAACAGAACAATCATTCCGTTGTGCGATGGTATATAGATTGTCGCCTGAGCGGACACGGTATTCTTTTCGGGTGGTGATAATGTTAAATAGTGTTCCATTGATAGTCACAGTTCTGATTTCCGCATTCGCATCAGCTTCCATGTGCACCAATGGTGGTTCCATATTTCTGCCGGCATTAAAAAGTTCTGCGGCAGTGGCAGGTAACCAGATCATATTTCCTGTTTCTGATGCCGGAATAAAATTGCGGACAAAAGAAGGGTTAAGGCCTTTTACCATTATCTCTGACATACCGGATCGTGCAGCAATATCAGATATGTAAGTACCATCATATATCATCACACTTGTCAATTCACCCATAGCATGTTCAGGTACCTGTGGACAAATGTTATGCTCGTAATGATAATTCATGATGTAGCTGGCTGCGATAAATGCGGGAACATAATTTTGTGTTTCTGCAGGCAGGTATTTTTGCAATTTCCAGTAGTCGCTTGTTCCTGATCTTTTGATGGCTGAGCGTATTCGTCCGGGGCCAGCATTGTAAGCAGCCATGACTAGCTCCCAATTTCCGAACATCGTATAAAGTTGTTTGAGATAGGATGCTGCAGCTTTTGATGATTTTTCAGGATCCATTCTTTCGTCGATATACGTTCCGCACTTCAGGCCGCACTCTCTTGCAGTGGGTTTCATAAATTGCCAAAGACCTCCTGCGCCTGATCTTGAGATAGCATTTGGATTTAAAGCTGATTCAACGATAGCCAGGTATTTCAGATCCGTAGGTAAGCCTTCTGCTGTAAGTGCTTTTTCAAATTTCGGAAAGTAATATGCGGCCCATCCCAGCATGTCAGTGGTTTGTGCAGGTCGGCGATAGATATATGTATTCAGATAAGATCTGACTACGGTATTATAGGTTGGATTGACAATGGTGACAACTGTGGGGATTCTTTCCCTGATGACTTCTTCCTGTTCGTCGAGATGATTTTCGAAGATGGCATCTAATTCGAATGGGTTTGTCCAGGCAAGCACACTCAGGAGGCCGAGGGTGGAAACAAAGAGACGACAGACGAATTTTATGTTCATAGATGGTTAAATAAAAAAACGAACCTTGTTTGTCTTCTGGAAGTGTAAGATCGCAAAGGTCCTCAATAAATCAAAAGGTTTGGACATGAACAGGCAAACATTAACGTTGATGAACTATATGTAATATGTAAATGGTTAGTTAATAAAAATTTACACTTGGTTCATCAGGATTAATAGATTGTTAACCGGTTGTTGGTGGGGAGTTAAAAAGGGGTTGTCCAGTCTTATCCTGATGGTATAAGAACCGTGCCAAGTTTAAAATATTGTTTTTGCAAGGTCAGTGGGTGAATAAAACTGTTTGATTTTGAAGAATAAAGCGTGAGGAAAATTTTGGAAAAGAAGATTTTTCGGAGAATGTGTTAATTATATATTACAAGTAAAAATAATATCTGGGTATATTTTGAAATTAAGAAGGAAATGATTTTTTCCTTGAATATGATTGTGTTTCCTTAAACATGTAGTGAAGTAGTAAATCCAGGATTAGACCCTCCACAAAGTGAATTAATACCAAAAGTTGGCAGCACAAAAAATTACTTTATTGACCTTTTAACATGTTACTTCTTTCATAAAGCTATAAATTTCGAACCTTGATCGGTGATCCAAAGGAGTATCAGGATACGTACAAACCCAATCCCGCCATGTTGTATATATAAAAACCAATCATTTACGTTACTATCAATTAATAATTATGATAATTAATTGGCATTACTTTCTTCATCCTTCTTGCAAATCCCTTTGCCTTTTTTTCCAAATCTTCAGATTCATATTTATTGAGGCAATAATGTAAAACACATATTCTGGAAGGATAAAAATCTCCGCTAGAATCTTCATTAATAATTTGCACATCCAAACCAATTTCATCCTTAACTAATCTACTCATGGAATCAATTTCCAATAAACTCCTTTTGTCCATCCAATCAATACTGTAGGTACAAACTTCATCTCTATAGCCTGTGTCAATTTCGAATGGTTGCATACATTTATATAGGAAGAGCTTCTTATAATAATATATCATCTCATTTCGGGGGATTTGACCCGAACAATCACTGTAATAAAGAAGCATGAGAGCAATTACAGGTATTAATTTTAATATTTTCATTGTAATATCCAGAAATATAATGGGTTAGCGTATGGCCAGTTAAATCCTGAAACAGTTTTATAATACCCTAAACTAGTGGTCACAAACAGCACACAACATTCATGAAATATATTAGGGTTGATAAGGAGGAGAATGCTGTAAGGATGGCTAACCATGCCTTTTTCAGTTAGAATATTAGGCAACTTTTACTTAACCAATATATTCTCTATTGGTTTTTTCTAAGTTCAAGCGTCCGTCTAACATAGCGTTTTGCCATTCTTTCCAAATCGGCTGATTCGTAGGCTCTTAAAGAATACCTAAAAATGCACTCCTCAGTTGGCCAATAGTCACCATTAACATGCTCAGTTGCGTTTGCAACATTTTCCCATAAGTCACTGGCTACTTCTTTCCTAAAGCTATCAATTTCAAACATTGATCGATCATCCAAAGGCATATCAACATACGTACAAACCCGATCTCGCCATGTAGTATCAGTTTGAAATTGGCTTACACTTAGTACAAGAAAGTACATTTTGTACTGGTATTTCAAGTCCTGTTTAGACTGTAAATAGCGATGTTGATTACTACAAGACGGTTCGACTAAACAAGTTAAAACCCCGAGTAAAATCCATATTAGCGATTTCATTGCAGATGCCATAAGTAAATTTTTTCGGCCTTATCCCAATGACAACCAGCGCCACAAAGGGCATTGCCCTTCGTACTGATAAAAAAAACGTCTGCATGACCCGAAGCACCTAAAGTATTAGGAGTTTTAGGAGTCATTGCATATATCCCATGACTATTTACAAATGAAGAGGCTGGTGTAGCACCGTTAGCAATGTCTTGGGCAGTAATAGGGGTAGTCTCAGGAAAAACTTCAAGCATGTATTTGATTATAAACTCTGCCCGAACGAAATGGTACTTACCACCCGAACCCTCAATTGTGATATCTTGTTCGTAAGTATCTTTAATACCATTGTGATTGTCGTCACTAAAAATATATGGTATCACAACACCAGCACCATTCAAGGCGATTGAAACCTTTAAAGCACAAGTATTATCCGTTAGGTTAGGAGGTCCATTTGCTGTATCGGCAACTCGCTCCTGGTGTACTTTTCCACCAGCTAATAGATATATGTTATCTGCACCATATAGCAATCCTCCTTGCACAGTTTTCGGATATGCATTCCAAAAATTAGCCCATGTCGGTAAAGTTTGTGGTGAAATTGGGCTATGGTTCGCCCAAACAGCCCCAGAGCCTTGTGGATCTTGTCCTCCATCAGTATCCAAGTGATACCAATTATATTCTTCATTTTCAAACATATATTCTTCAAACTCTTCCTGGTTGTTGCAGTTACCTTCAAAGCCCCCGGCTTGAATCTCTAACTCTTCTATAGTGACACTTAAATGATATTTGTTGATGAACTCTGCAGCTTCATTGAGACAGGGTAATCGGTGAAGCACAGCCCCCATACACTCTGTAAAAGTGTTTTTATCAAATTGTCCATTGTCAATATGTATGCAGTCACTGTCAAGACCAAGGCACAATAGATCTCCGCTAGAAACACAATCAGCTTGTTCGGCAGGTGTGAGGTTGGGTTGTGAGCAGGTTATTACATCAAATTCATTTATCAAGGCAGAAAGTGCCTTTATGTATTCTTTTTTAATCTGAGGATCAATTGGTGACCAATACTCTTGAGTTTGGCACTCAGGAATGGTTGATGAGTTTCCACCTCCACCTCCACCAGAGTTGTCTGGATATTGCCATCCTCTATTAAACCAATGATCCTCCTTTGAGTTAATTCCACTACCACTTGTGTTGCCTGTATTCTTCGTCCACCATATTGTAGAACCCAGCCAAAGGGTAGAGACCGATCCTGTCCATCCATTGGGATTACAACAACCACTAAGTCCTGGTCCGGAAATTATAAACATCTGTCCTGTGTTACCATCAATAATGATATGTGTTCCATCTTCAGTTATAATGTTAATATCTTCTGTTCTGACACTAATTTCATCTTGAATTCCAGTGGGATTGGCACAGTTCTCTTCCGCTTTATCAAACTCCTTAAGCAAGGATATATAATAATATTTGTTAGTTAAATGCTCGGTGATGTCAAGCATAAGTAAGTAATAGTACCGATTGATGAATTTCACTTTCCATATACCGCCAATTTTGAAAGCAATTAAAAGATTCTCTATCTCATCGGTATTAGGGTTACGATAAGGAACCACAACTTTATAGATATTCCCAGTCTGTACCTCCACATACGCACATCTCCATTGAGCAACTCCTGCATTAGAAGCCACATCACTCCAGCCTGGTAACATTACGGAATCCTGTACCTCATCGATCAGGCTTTGAAGTACGGTAGGGCTAAAACTCGAAGAAGGATATTCTTGGGTAGGCTGATTTTTTTGAATGGTGACATCCTCTTTGCCACATGAGAAGGTCATCGTCAGAAGAATAACCACACTGTACCAAAATACTTTTATAATTATCAATATTTCGCTATGTTAATAAAAAATCATGCCAATTCCATCCAGCTTAAGTGCAGTTACCACTATTTGATCTTGCTATTTAAAAAAAATTAAACTATTTGCGATGTACAATTGTACATTGGCTCCGCAACCCTCCAGTGGTGCTTTTAAGGTATTGTGAATGGAATATCCTGTTATTGGTTTTAATTTTTAATCACGATTATTTACAATTGAAATAACCTCGCTTTAATCCTACAATATTGGCTAAACTAATCACTCAAACGTCAGAATCTTAATTTAAATTGTAATAATATCTTTTGCAAGTACTCTAGTCAATACTCCAGCACTTTCTTCTCCTCCTTCCCCAAATAAACCTCCACCACCTCCTCAATAGTTTTTTCAATCGTTCTGTAATGAAACCCATCCACCGTCAGACTCTTCGCAGCATCATAAGAAAATGTCCCATACACCTGGTGCAAAAGATCAGGAACAGAAAATCTACCTTTTGTAATATTTGTAGCAAGTAAAAATATCTTCGATAGCCACTCAGGTGCCTCCATGTATTTCCTCTTCAATCCAAGCTTATCAGCAATCAACAAATAAATTTCTTTATAACTCATATTCACTCCATTGACCAACCATCGTTCACCCACATTTTTATGTTCAAGCAAGTGTCCTACAAAATCTGCTACATCACGAACATCCACATACCCGGTTTGTCCACCAGGATACCACGGCATCTTATGCGCCACCCGGTCAAATAATTGCAAGCTTGAACTTTGCCAATCTCCAGTACCCAAAATAATAGAAGGTAATATCACAGAGACATTCAATCCTTCGCCCGCACCTCTCCATACCTCAAGCTCTGCCAAATATTTCGACAACCCATATGGAGTGCTAAAATCATTCTGCACCCATTCATTAGATTCATTTAGGGTCGTATAATTCCTTTCTTTTCCAAGTGCCGCTATGGAGCCTATATAAATCAAATGATCTACATTATGTGCAAGACATGCATTAACAATTATTTCAGTTCCGGTCTTATTGATGTCAAGCAATCGAAACCGTTCTTCATGATTATAGGAAACAAGACCTGCTGTATGGATCACCCAATCCTGGTCGCGCACGATCTCAAATGCATTTGGAATATCAGGCAGGATCAATGATCTCCACGTGATACCATCCTTAAGATCTTCCGGTATTTTATCTTCTTTATGAAATGTCCCCATCAGTTGTGTGTATCCATGATGCCTGAACCATCGGAGAAGATAAGATCCAAGCAAGCCAGAACCACCTGTTACTAATATTCGCGGGTTATTCATAAAGCCCTGTACAAGGCGCCTCCACCCATGTTCTGAGATGCACCGGTCAGCGTGTGAATATTGTATGGTTTCTCATTCATCGTGAGATAACCGAGGTAAGCGATAAGAAGACTTTCTTTGAAATCAATAATTTCTGGTGAAGGGATTTCATAGGTGATTCCAAAATCCTGACCATTCCGTCGTAATAATTTGATCAGATGATCATTATAAACTCCTCCACCCGTGATCAAAACTTTTCCGGGTCGGCGGATTAAAGAATTCAAGTGTATGCTGATGGTATCAGCGATAGCCAATGTTGTTGTACCTAAAAGATCATGTATAGGTTCATGCCTGGATTGAAGATAACTGATCCAGGTTTCTTCAACTTCTGCATTTGACAATCCACGCGGCTCTCCTCCTTTAAAAGGAAACATCGCAATAAGATCATGCCTGATGGAATCGAGTATCGCACCTGTTGATGCCAAATCTCCTCCTCTGTCAAACGCATGATCGGCTCGTCGGGCAAGAAAATTCAAAGCCTGGTTGCAAGGACAGATATCCCAAGCATACCATTTATCGTGAGCATCTACAAGTGTGATATTGGCAATGCCACCAAGATTTAAAAATCCTTCGTATCCCTCAAATAAATTGCGATCAGCAACAGGAGAAAACGGAGCTCCTTGTCCCCCGGCGGCAACATCCGCACTTCGGAATGTAGTGATCGTATCCAGACCGCTTCTCAACGCGATATGAGCACCACTTCCGATCTGTGTTGTAAATCCTAGTGTGGGTTCGTGAAAGACAGTATGTCCATGTGAAGCCACATAATCTGCTTTCCAACTTCGTGTATCAAGCAATGACTTTACCTGCAGTCCAATAAAATCCCCGAATAAAGCATCGAGCTTCATTAAGTCTTTACCGCTAAGTAAGGGTGCAGATTTTAATGCATCGTACCATTGATTACTATAAGGTATGGTGATCGAATCCAGCAATTCCCATGTAACAGAAGTTCCATTTTCATCAAAACGGCACAATGCAATATCAAGTCCATCTAGTGAACTGCCGGACATGATGCCTATGACGTGAGTTGACAACGCGATTATTTTAAAGTCATGGTATAAGCCGCTACCGATTTGATCTGCGCATCGGTCAGAATACCTTCAAACGGAGTCATGGTATTTTTCCCATTCTTAATCTGCATTTCACGTTCTTCTTGCGTAAACTTACAAACTGTCAGGTCCTTAGCACCATTGACACCAAGCTTTCCATCTGCTCCGTGACAAATAATGCAATATTTTTTATAGATCTGTACACCGTCAGCTACGTCAGCCGGTCCTGCAGGAGCTTTGTCTTTTCCGGCACAAGCTATGATCAGCGCGGCCAGTACAAAGGAGATAAGAAATTTATACATGGTCTTTTGAATAGATTGATAAGGAAATCGGGATGCTAATTTAGTCAATATGGTGAATGTTGGTTCAACTTAAATCGATTTCGGATTAATGGATGCCGGTTGCCGGACTCTAGCATCAAATGCTCATCCAATTAACAAAGCGATTTCCTTGAATCATCAATTGAATCATACGAATGACGTTTGAGTTTAGAGTCCGGCATCCTTCTATCCAGCATCCAAAATAAAATCTTAAAAATGCATAGGCATCATTTTTATCTGAACTAATAAATAAGGCAAACGTTTACTACGGCATCATGAGAATCATATCAAAATCACAACAGGCAAAAGGCGCGTTCAACAACGGCCAGATCATAGAAAATAAACCTATAGGTTTTCCCCAGGACAAGGGATTTGTACGTCCGTATTCTTCATTGTTTTATTGGGCGAGAGCGCAGGGCATGGTGGATAGCACGATCGGTCTTCATCCCCACCAGGGATTTGAGATCATGTCATTTGTGCTGGCGGGAAACATAAGGCATTTCGATACAAAAATGAATGCATGGAAACCTCTCCAGGAAGGGGATGTGCAGATCATACGTGCAGGCAATGGCATATCCCATGCAGAGTTCATCGAGAAGGGTGGAGTCATCTTTCAAATCTGGGTAGATCCCGACCTTTCGAAGACACTGGAGAAAGAAGCAACCTATGATGATTACAAAGAAGCTGATTTTACGAAAGAAGAATCAGGAACCACGACGATTATACATTATGCCGGTGAAAAAGGATTGATGAAGCTCGATACACCAAAGGTAGACATCAGGCGATTAAATGTAAATGATGAAACATTTAATTGGAATGGAGATAAAAATGAAATCAGGTCATTATATGTGGTGTCTGGATCCGGAATGATCAATGGAAAAACGATCGAAAAAGATGATTTTATCATAGTCGATGACGGAGAGGATATTGCTCTTCAGCCGCATGATGATAAGCTGGATGTGTTTGTTTTTACGGTTCCTGCAGACACAGGCTATTCCACTTACAACCAGCGAATGGCTGGTTAATGATACAGTCCATTTTTGCGTTAGCTTTGCAATGGATGGAAGAAAAATTAGATAAGACAGCTTTTAAAAAACAAACTGCGGAAGACGCTGCTAATACCGTTGCATATTGGAGAACTCAATCTTATGCAGATCGATTAACGTCGGCTTATCACTTGTCTCTAAGGGCATACGGTTATGATCCTGCTGATGAACCACGCCTGGACAGAACCGCATTTTCAACTCGAAAGCATCCTGAATAAGGAATTAGATATAAATAAAAAGCCACCCCTTCAGGTGGCTTTCAAACTGAATCGAAAAACCAATCTAACTGATCTCAATCACTTTAGAAGATGACTTCTCCTCTGTTATATTCTTCTTTGGAAGTGTAAGGTTGAGAATGCCATTTTCATATGCTGCATTGATTCCTTCCCGGTTGATCTTATCATCCAGGTGGAATGATTTTTTGAAAGAACTGTAATTGAATTCACGACGTGTGAAACGACCCGGAACAGTTTCTTCACTTTCGTTTTTCTTTTCCACAGATATGACCAGGTGATCATTCTCTACTCGGATATTAAAATCCTGTTTTGTGAGACCGGGTGCAGCCAGTTGCAAATTAAATTTTGCATCATCCTCTGTGATGTTTACAGAAGGATTGGAAACTGCATAATCCATTCCGATCGCATCGCTCAATGTAGTATTGAACAATGTATCAATCCATTTGCCAATCGCATCTGATGGCTGTACGGGGTTAAATTTTGTATGGTTCATTTTAGTGTAGTTTAATTGGTTATTGAATTTCAATTTTAATCGTTTCAGGTTCCCTGTCCGGAATGACGATGGTCAGGACACCCTGGTCAAAAGCTGCTTTCAGCGCAGATGAGTTTGCGTTTTTGTGGAGTTTGAAAACTCTTTTAAAACTGGAAGCATCAAATTCCTGGCGAAGGAATTTTGGTTTTTCTCCATCCTGGTTGTGGTTGGTGGCAGTCACGTTTAATTGGCCTTCTATGACCTCAATCCTGATCTGTTCTTTTGAAAATCCTGGAACAGCCAGTTGGATTTCATACGCCCCATCCTTACGGACGATATTTGCCGCCGGACGAGATTCCTTTCCGGGAGTGAAGGGGACGTGCTGAACTTGAGGGGCATGGACGTTAAAGGGTTGAAATCTTGCCCTGACTCCGGGGTAACATGCATATGGTTTCATAAGCTGAATAGTTTGTTTAAAGTGATTAATAACCTTCTTAATCAAACTACATTCCACCCGAAATTTACCTGACGAAATGGCTCAAAACAACGATTTTTGCTGACAGAATGGCAAAAATGTCCATTCACAAGACTTGCTACCATTGGTGATGACTTTGGATAATAGTATCAACAGAATCTGCAAATGAAAGTGTGCCACACTGTCGTAACTCATTGATAATACAGGTAGTTATAAGTGGAGGTGTGGCACACTTTGTGGCATAGTTTCTGGTCCAAAAAAGGCACTTCTGAAGGATTTGATTTTGTCTTTTGAATAAGCATATTCACTCCTGGCGACACTCGTGGCACCAGTACTCGTGCCACCAGTACTGGTGCCACGAGGTCATAACTAATTGAAAATCATAGAAGTTAGAAGTGGTTTTGGGAGCCGTTTTTGGTCCGAAAACACTTCATTTTTGACCGGAAAACAGAAAAGAAATCCTTTTCCGGATAGAAATCAAACTTGTGAAAAGGGAAATACAGCCCTACTCCTTTTCCTTCTCCTTAGGGATCTGGAAAAGAATCGGAATGGTCATCCGTACAGCCACAGGCCTGCCTTCAACCATACCGGGAGTCCATGCTGGCATAAGTGAAATGACCCTCAGTGCCTCTTCATCAGTACCATGACCCAGGCTTTTTTTGACGACCGGAGCAGTCACATGACCCGAAGAATCCACGATAAAGTCAACAACTACAGGCCCTGTAACCCTGAGGCTGAGAGCTTCTTCAGGATATTTAAGGTTCGTCTGGATGTGATTGAGCATCTTCATGAATGTACAGTCTACAGTATCAGCCTCACTTCTGACGCAGCCAGCAAACTGGGGCCTGACATCCACCACATCATATATTTTCGGGGAATACACTTTTTCAGGTTCCAGCATTTTTTTTGGCAATTCTCTTGGAGGTGCGGACATATGGAAAGGTACCGGAGTAATATACCTGTAGGCGACTTTCTTGCCTTTTTCACGAGCAGCCGACCATACTATCTTTTTGTCATTCATCAGTTTGACCACGCGGATGGCTTCCTCACCCAATCCAAAGCCTGGATCATGCAATGTCCTGACCTCACCGATCTTGCCATTTTTTTCAACTACGAATTCCACCATGACCAAACCGCCGGCACCCTGTGTTTTAGCACCTTCCGGTATCACGATATTGGCAGCAAGAAATTCGGCCAGCTTAGCCTGGGAACATTCATCGATCATCTTAGGCTCACATCCTGGTAAGGAAGGCATAAGATCAGCTGATCTTACCGCTTCATCAATGGGTGTCTGGGCAGAAAGCGATATATGCAAGGCACAAATCATCAAAGCAAGTAAGAAGGAATTCCGGGTTAAATATGTCATTTGAATAGGATTAATGATGAAATCGTCGTTCTGAAACGAAGCCCAAAGGTAAAAATTCCATCTGTGCAGAAATTTCTATGGCTGTTTATAATATGCTAATGCCAGATTCTCCCCGTCAAAGACAGCGTAGGAGTTGTAAACCAACCAATCACCAAGGTTGATATAACGGGCTCCATTGACTCCCAGATCGTAGTCAATAGGAAGGTGTCTGTGACCGAAAATGAAATAATCAATGTCTTGTTGCCCGAGTATCTCAAGCGCATGATGCACCAGCCATTCTTTCTCAGGTCCCAGGAATTTTTCATCGGATTGTGTATGCTGGCGGCTGGTTCCCGACCAGAACTTCATAATGCTCAGTCCAGTATTAGGATGAATTCGCGAAAACAACCATCTGCTGGCGGGATGTGCAAAAACCTGCTTTATGAATTTATATCCACGATCCCCGGGCCCCAACCCATCACCATGGCCGATGTAAAATTTTTTTCCATCAATTTCATGAACGACTGGTCCACGGTAAATGGGAATATCAAATTCATCCGTGAGATACCTGAACATCCACATGTCATGATTACCGGTGAAATAATAGATCGGAATATCTGCATCCCTTAATCTCCGCAGGCAACCTAACAATCGTGAATATCCTTTTGGTATAACCTTTCCGTACTCAAACCAATAATCCCAGATATCACCGACCAGATATAAACCTTTCATGTCAGGTGCAGATTCATCAAGCCATTTCACAATGAGTCGTTCGCGATCCACACTTTTGGTTATGCCATCAGTCCCGAGATGAAAATCAGAAGCAAAAAAAGTTTTTGTCATGCTTAAAAAAATCGTGAGACGTCAAACGTGAAACGTGAGTAACAATAATGTTTGGAAAGTATTGACTAATCGACAAACCTGGTATCTACTTCCATCACATGGCCGCAATTGGGGCACGTACGTTTTTCCTCTGAACTATAAAATTCTTTGAAGCGGGGAAGAAAATCTTTTTCAATATTGGTGAGATGGAAAAAAGATTCGTGCAGCTTTGTATTGCAATTTTCACAGAACCACATGAGACCATCATCTTCATTGTTACCTCGTTTCAATTCAATGACAAGACCAATGGATCCGGGCGACCTGGATGGACTATGGGGTGTGCGCGCGGGAAGCAAAAACATTTCGCCCTGCTTTATAGGAATATCGACAGCTTTTCCATCTTCCTGTATGCGAACATTTATATCGCCTTCCAGTTGATAATATAGCTCCTCAGTCTCATTGAAATGATAATCCTTCCGGGCATTCGGACCGGCCACGATCATGACTATATAATCGCCTGCATCATGATACAGATTCCGGTTGCCAACGGGGGGCTTAAGCTCATGGCGATGTTCATCGATCCATGCCTGCAGGTTGAAAGGTCTTTTTATCATGCTGTGAAGTTAGTGATTGTCCTATTAATTATTTGAATTCCTATTGAACGTGAGACGTGAGACGTGAGTGTGCATTCTTGAATTCGTAATAACGTTTAATGAAGATGACAAGATGCAGCAAATGTATTTAGCACAAAAAATTATTATTTATTTCATTTCTCACGTTTCACGACTCACGTTTCACGTTTCACGTCTCACGAAGTTTCAGATAAATCTTCTCCAACTCCGAATCAGACATCTGCGAAACATCATGCTCAGCGCAATACTCCAAAAGCCAGTCATCCTGTGCATGTCCTCTTTTTTTCGCTTCTGCATATCCGATATCTTCCCGGAAGGTTACCAGGTTATATTTTGATGCGTATTCAGGATATTTTTTTTCCAGCTGCATTTCGATTTGGCGCTTTGCGATAAAATTTGGATTGTCCACATGATCGCGCATCTCTGTATAATTTTCAAGTGCCAGATCAGCAATCGCATCTGTATTTTTTTTGCGAAGTTGCTGGTATGCTTCAAAGGCACTACTCCACGCCTCATCATGCTCATCCAGGCATTGATCAAGGATACGGACATCTTCCATTGCACAATTCATGCCCTGGCCATAAAACGGAACAACAGCATGTGCTGCATCACCCATTAATAAACTTCTTGAGGTAAACCAGGGACTGCAACGGATAGTACCTAAGGCCCCGGTAGGGTGGGCAATAAAATCAGGTACAAGATGTGGCATCAGGGGAACAACATCTGGAAATTGTGTGGTAAAAAAATCAAGTATATCTTTTTTGTCATGCAGTTGATCAAAACCAGGTGCTCCATCAAAAGGCAAAAACAAAGTCACTGTAAAGCTTCCATTCAGGTTTGGTAAAGCGATCAGCATATAGTTATGGCGTGGCCAGATATGCAATGCATTTTTTTCAATTAACCAACTTCCACCAGGTCCTGCAGGGATCTCCAGTTCTTTATATCCGTGATCAAGAAATTCCTGGCTGTAATTGAAACGGATGGTTGAACCCATATTGATAAATCCCTGGCGGATATCGGAACCTGCTCCATCTGTTCCTATCAAAATATCTCCGGCGAAATCTATTTTTTCACCGGTGGTACTTTTGGTTCCTGCGACATTGGCATTCAGTACATCAGCACGTTTGACATCCATACCGAAATGAACTTCAATTCCATCATGCGATGTTGCAGCATCCAGTAAAAGTGAGTTCAGGCCATGACGTGATATCGATTGAATAAATTCTTCCGACCGTCCGCTGTAAGGCAACAGTCTCGTCGTAGATCCATCTTTCGCATGGATCATCCGCCCAAGCATGGGAATAGAAATTGCGAGCGCTTTCTCTCTCAGGTTAATTAATTCAAGAGCCGCTAATCCGCGGTCTGACAATGCAAGATTTATTGACCTTCCTGCAACGATAGCTCCTTTCCTGGGATCATCTCTTTTCTCAAGTAGTGTTACACGATGACCCCGGTCAGCCAGACGGATAGCTAATAAAGTTCCGCAAAGACCTGCACCGCAAATGATGACGTTTGATGACATGGGGTTAAGATAGACAATTTTGAATTTTCGATTTTCGATTGCAGATTTTCGATCTGGATGCTGGATAAAAGGATACCGGATGCCGGACTCATGACTAAATCCGTCCATTAGCTTGCGATAATCATTCTGATGTATCAATCTATTCAATAGGTATTCTGCTCTTTGCTCTCTGCTAATTGCCTATTGCCTATTGCCTATTGCTTTTTGCCTATTGCTTTTACTCCGAAACACTTAATATTGTTTATACGTTATCCTTGCATTATTTCCGATTCAAAGGCCCTCAATTCCTGGATATGAAAAACCTGGTCACAATCATCATTTTCTTATCGTTCTACCATATTGGTTTTGCTCAGCCTGTCACCATTGACAACGTACCTGTTGCGGTAGAATATTACAGGATGCCGGACGAACCTCTGGATCCATCCTTTACAACATACTCTGTAGAGGTAGAAGCAAGATTCGGGGGACTATCGATGTCAGGATATACAGAAACCAGCCTTGAAGATGAGTATTTACAATTGTCCGGGTATAAAGAAGTGAGCCGGGACGGAGATGTAGAAATAGAAGCTTCTATCGGAGACTTTAATGTATTCGGAGAAAGAACGGATTACCGGAGACACAAGAAGAAAGACAAGAGTGGAAAAGAAATAACCACTACCGCTTATGCCAAAGAAATTAAGTATGCTTTACCTATAGCTATTAAAGTAGTTGATAAAAAAGGGCGAACACTTGAAGATCAATATATTTTTTCCTGGACTGAACAGAATACATACACCACAAGTTATTACAATAGTATTTCTGAACTTGAATCGTATTGGAGCTTCAACAAGACATCAAAGTTGTCAGAGCTTCAAAAAAATAAGATAAGGGAAGGCTTTTCAAAAATTTATGATTTGATAAATAATAAATATGGTTATCGTTTGATAAAAGAAAACGCCCGTTTTGAAACCATAGGCAAGAAAAAACATCCTGACTATGACACCTATCAACATGCCCTTGAAACTATCAAAGAAGCATTCAAAACCATGGATCCAAATAAAAGTGCAAGTAGTATTAAAACCATCATCAAACCTTCCCTTGATTTTTATAATGCAGAGGGCAAAAAGTATGTTTCAAAATCTAAAGATGATCTGAAGCTCAGTCACATCAATTTGTACAACCAGGCATTAGCTTATTTCTGGATGGAAGATTTTGAAAAGGCAACCATGTTTGCAAAAGAGATCCAGAAATTGAGTAGTAAGGATAAAGATGCTAAAAGACTACTGGAGGATATCGAGTATGTAAAAGCTTCGCTGGAGAGAGCAGGAAAGAAATCGAGGCATGGTACGATGGTGGGAGGAAAGACGTGAATTCCGCTTGACCCCCTACCCCCTGAAAAAGGGGGAATGAAAAGTTCTCGATTTGATTCCTCTTTACTAACCAATTAGAAATGAAAAAACAACTCCCCCTTTTTCAGGGGGTGGGGGGTAAACCAAGAACTTATTTTTCCTCGGGGGAAGGGGGTAAAATGAGAATGGTTGTATAAGGATCAACATTCACTTTATTATCTGTTATTATTAGATTCTCATCTGAGATTATTTTAGAATGTTCAGGTAGTGAAACCATTGAAACCTGCCCTGAGAGATTATGAATCACCATTAATATTTCAGTAGTCCCCGATAATGTGTACGCCAAAACATTTGGAGATGCTGGTTTTAAAAATTCCAGCTTGCTATCTGAAATTTCAGGATGTTCATTTCGCAGCTTTATCCATTTTTTATAATAATTGTAAATGGAATTCGGATCATCCATTTGTGCCTGAAGCGGGGTCACATCAGGAACAATGGAATATATGGGTTTCATCCAATCCGTATCCTGAACAGTTTCTTCTCCCCATAAAAAAGGTTCCCTGTTGTTTTCATCCGGCTTCATACCAAGCATCCCGATTTCTTCACCGTAATAAATATAAGGAGTGCCTGGAAGCGTCATCAGCAACGAAGCAGCAAGCTTAGCTTTTGCCATATCACCCCCGAGCCTCGACCGGATACGGTTCATATCATGATTAGATAACAAAACAGCATCTTTAAACGGAACTTTCGATGCCCGGTATACAGAATCAATATGCGAATAGGAATCTATGAATCGTTTGGGATTTCCTTCATTGATAGCATCCGGAATGGATTTAGTCAATTCAAAATTGAACAGAGAAGGCAAGCCTTTGAATAAAGTAGTCAATTGCACAGGATCAGACCAGACTTCGCCTACGATCATCACATCCGGTTTGACAGCTTCCATTTCTGATCTGAATTCTTCCCAGAATAACCGTGTATCATCAAAACGGTCATCCGGAAAAATATGACGCGCAGCATCTAACCTGAAACCATCAATCCCTTTGTCAAGCCAGAATTTGCCAATCTTATACACTTCTTTGCGAACAACAGGATTATCAAAATTGAGATCAGGCATGCCTTTCCAGAAAAAACCGTAATAACATTCCTTTTCATCGTTCCATTTATGCCACTGCGTAATATTGTCTGAATCGAATGTGGTTGTTTTTTTATTGATCTCATCTTGCACTACATCGCAATCTTTCCATACATAATAATTGCGAAAGGGATTGTCAGGTGATGATCCAGATGCCACAAACCATGGATGTTGCCATGAGGTATGATTGACGACAAAATCAAGAATGAGCTTCATCCCACGATCATGAACTTCTTTTATAAGACGATCCATATCAGCCATCGTCCCATAATCAGGATGTATCCCAAAATAATCACTCACATCATACTTGTGATAAGAAGGAGACGGATGAACAGGTGTAATCCAGATAGCTGTCGCACCTAACTCATGGATATAATCGAGCTTTGAAATCAATCCCGGAATATCACCGATGCCATCTTTATTGGAATCATGATATGATTGTAAGAATACTTCGTATACAATCATCGTTTCAGGAGATTTTGCCTTGATTTGGCTTTGACATGATGTAAGAACACTGGCAGTGGCGAAAAGATACAGGATGAAAATTTTTATTCCGGAATATAGCATTTATAAAGGATCATGTTACTCATTAAAATTATCCAACACACCTAAAAACCTGCCGACATCATCATTGGTGTTGTAAAGCGGAACGACTGCAATCCGGATCACATTAGGTTCGCGCCAGTCAGCAATCACACCATTTTTTGACAGATGTTCAAATAAGGCTTTCCCTTCTTTTTCTACCAGCATAGAAATCTGGCAACCTCTTTCATCCGGGTTGGATGGTGTGATCATTTTAATATGTTTCTTGGTCAACATGATCTCATACAGATCGACGATCATCCGTTTCGAAGTATCCCTCAATTGTTTAATACCTGCTTTATCAAATATTTCCATGGAAGCTCTCATCGCAGCAAGGGGCAAGATCGGCGGATTGCTCAATTGCCATCCTTCCGCTCCGGGCAATGGATCAAAATCATCACGCATTCCGAATCGTGTTTCTTTGTTATGCCCCCACCAACCTGATAAGCGTGGAATCGTGGTATCATTTCCATGACGATCGTGAATAAAAATTGCTCCAAGACTTCCTGGTCCTGAATTCAAATATTTATAACTGCACCATGCAGCAAAATCAACATTCCATTCATGAAGCTTCATATGTACGTTGCCAGTCGCGTGCGCTAAATCCCAACCCATAACAATTCCGTACTTCTGTCCAAGCTTTGTGATTTGTTCAATGTCAAGATACTGACCGGTATAATAATTCACTCCGCCTAAAAGGATCATTGCAATTTCTTCTCCTTGTTGTCTTAATATGTTTTGCAAATCATCAAGGTCCAAACAATATTCTCCTTGTTTGGGACGCCATTGAATAATTGATTCTGCCGGATCATATCCATGCCATCGAACCTGAGATGCAACGGCATACCGATCAGAAGGAAAAGCATCACTCTCAATCAGTATTTTATATCGTTTCTTATTCGGCCTGTAAAAAGAAGCCATCAGCAAATGCAGATTAACTGTCAGGGAATTCATCACGACCACTTCACTTTGATTAGCCCCAACAAGATCTGACATAGACTTTGTCAGAAATTCATGATAAGGAAGCCAGGGATGTCTCGCATGCAGATGTCCTTCCACTCCAAGCGCTGCCCAATCATCTAATTCCTCATTGACATATTCTTTCACTTTCTTTGGCTGCAATCCCAAAGAATTACCGCACAGGTATATAGATTCCTCACCTTTGACTAATGGTATGTGAAACTGATCTCTGAATTTACCGTGCATATGAATTTTCGATTTTTTTGGATGCTGGATAAAAGGATGCCAGATGCCGGACTCGCGCTTTGTTTTTTATAACCGCAAATTTCGATAATTAACGCAAATTAAATTACTGCTTACTGAACACTGCTTACTGTTTACTGCTTACTATTTTCCCATCCACTCCAAAGCAGACTTATACAAAAGCCATTCTTTCGTATGATCGCTATAGGGCATATGTTCAATTAATTTACCGGGTACTTTTTCGCCGAGGGGAAATGGATAGTCACTACCAAGTGCAATTTTTTCTGCTCCTACAATATCAATCAGGTAATCCAGGATGCGTTCGTCATGGACAAGTGAATCGATCCAGAATTTTCCAAGGTAAGATCTTGGAGATTGTTTATTATCAACCGCTACTAAATCAGGTCTTACATTAAAACCATGTTCTATCCTGGCTATCGTTCCGGGGAAGGATCCACCGCCATGCGCAAAAGCAACTCTCAGCTTTGGAAAATTTTCAAACACACCACCAAAGATCATGGAACAAATAGCACGACTAGTTTCTGCAGGCATACCAACCAACCATGGCAGCCAGTATTTTTCCATTTCTGATGAACCCATCATTTCCCAGGGATGTACGAAAATGCAGGCATTCATTTGCTCAGCAGCTTCGTAGAAGGGCATCAACGCAGGATCGCTCAGATTCCATGCATTGACATGTGAACCAATCTCTACACCTACCATGCCGAGCTCCGTAACACATCGTTGCATTTCCCTGATGGCAAGATCCGGTGCCTGCAAAGGAACTGTACCAATTCCGATAAAGCGATCCGGATGACGACTCGTAACTTCTGCGATATAATCATTAAAAAAACGACTTGTTTCAAGACCGTCTTCTCCTTTCGCCCAATAATAAAATAAAACGGGAATGATAGATAACACCTGCTTATCCACTCCATCCGCATCACATTCCTGAATACGGATCAATGGATCCCAACAATTGGATTCAATCTCACGGAAAAATTTATCCCCGATCATCATCCTTGCACGACACGCACCACAATCTTCCAGGTGCACGAATTTTCCATAGCCGAATTTTTCAATCCACCTTGGAATCTCATAAGGCATGATATGTGTGTGGATGTCAATCTTCAAAGTGAGTAGTGAGTAGTCAGTAGTCAGTAGTGAGTATTCTGTTTCACAGTGCTCATCCTGGGTTCGTGAATCGTGAAACGTCAGGCGTGAGTTTTGTATTTTATCTATGTCATGAGTCCAGCATCCGGCATCCTTTTATCCGGCATCCTTGGTTTTATATCCTAAATCGAAAATCTAATGAGGATACGCTACAGTTATATTCTTCGCCTCGGTAAAAAACCGCATGGCTTCCCATCCGCCTTCTCTTCCCAGTCCGGATTGTTTTACTCCTCCGAATGGTGTACGTAGATCACGAAGCATCCAGCAGTTTACCCATACGATACCGGATTGTAATCCTGATGATACACGATGAGCTCGTGAAAGATGGTTTGTCCAGATCACAGAGGCAAGGCCATAATTTGTATCATTCGCCATGGCAAGCACTTCTTCTTCTGTTTCAAATGGTATGATGGAAACGACAGGGCCAAATATTTCTTCCCTGTTCGTTCTGCAATCCTGTCCAAGACCGGTGATGATCGTCGGCTCTACATAATAACCATCGCCCAGCGATCCTTTTAATTTTACTTTGTTTCCTCCGGTTGCAATTGTCCCACCTTCTTTTTTAGCCAGTTCAATGTAGCTAAGCACTTTATTCAAATGCGTCTCAGAAATGAGCGAACCAATATCTGTATCGGGATCCATCGGATCACCGATCTTCATGCGTTTTGTTCTGAAAATAAAATCTGAAAGGAATTTATCGTACAAGCTCGCTTCAACAAATATTCTTGAACCGCATAAACAAATTTGCCCCTGGTTACTAAAGGCTGACCGGATCGTGGTCTGCAACATATTCTGATAATCACAATCACCAAAAATGATGATCGGATTTTTTCCACCTAGCTCAAGAGAAACTTTTTTCAATTGCTCTGCACATAGCATTGCAATTTTTTTCCCGACTGCTGTGCTGCCTGTAAATGAAATGGCTTTTACATCTTCATGCTTCACGATAGCTTCACCTGCTTCAGGGCCTGTACCATGAATAATATTGAGTACTCCGAGTGGCAAGCCTGCTTCGTTACAAATTTTTCCAAGCATCGCTGCAGTTGCAGGCGTCAGTTCAGAAGGTTTGCCAACAACCGTATTACCGGCAGCAAGTGCAGGTGCAATCTTCCAGGTAAATAAATAAAGAGGAAGATTCCATGGAGAAATACAACCGACTACACCCAGTGCATCTCTTAATGTAAAATTGAATGCCTGTCCCGGCATTACATGTGATTCAGAAGACCATTGCGTCGCTGCAGCACCGAAAAAAGAAAAATTAGCAGCAGCCCTGGGTATATCTAATTCTCGGGCCAGTGATATCGGTTTCCCCGTATCCAGGCTTTCCGCTTCAGCTAATTCCTCAAGACGATCGGTGATCAGGTCAGCTATTTTTTGCAGGATGATTTGCTTTTTCACCAATGGCAATAACATCCATGCCGGTGATGCGGCTTTAGCGGCAGCAACGGCCAGCTTTACATCCTGTTCGTCACCTGCAGAAACGGTAGCGTATTTTTTTCCGGTGGATGGATTGAGTACATCCATCGTCTTTCCACTGACAGATGGTCTGTATTCACCATTAATAAAATGTTCAAAAGATTTGATGATAGTCATAGTTGATTTTTAAACTATAATAGGTGTTCCTTTTTTTCGTAAAAAAATATCCCTGTAAAACTGATTTCTTTTACGTTCTCACTCTCTTATCGCCTCTCACTGTTTTACCTCTTTCTGTCTTACCTCTTACTGTCTTACGTTCTTACTGTCTTACATTCTCATGCGAAGAAAAATAAAATCCCAGATATTGCCTGAGATCTTCAGGTAAAGGTGGTAATTCTGATCTTGGGATAAGTAATGTAGCAACCTGGTACAGGTCTGTAAAGATTGTATGCTGTTGTGCAGTGTTTTTGAGATACTGGTGACCTGAAGACCCACCTGTACCGGTTTTTCGCCCGATCATGCGTAGCACCATTTGCGAATGCCTGCTACGCCAGTTTGTCAACATCTCTTCAATGTCCATCAAACGGGAAAGTAATCGGTAGGGTTGTTGCAAAATGGGTTCATCCCTGTAAAGAAAAATGAACAACGCAGCAAGCATGGCTTTGTAGGAAAATTTGACCTCCCCGCGGCTTCGCATTTCTTCAAACTGATCAGGATCGAACACGGCATTAAAATAAGTGGTCGTATCACCTACCATGGTCAACCTTAGTTTTTTTGTTTCTTCACTCAGGATATCAGAAGCATTGATGGCATCTTTATCTTTCTGAACCATCCGCTCCACCGCTATTTTATATGCCTCAAGAAAGCTGAATTTGCTGAATTCAAGAAAAGGTGTGCGATCCAGCCACTCAATGACATGTGTAAGAAGAGATTTATTTTCAATGCTCCTGTTCAATACTTTCTTTTGCTCATCAGAAAAAACCACATCATACGACATGTTGTTGTATTGCAAACGCTGTTCCTGTTTTAAGCCAAGTAAATTTTCTATGATCCTGAATTGAAGGCTTTGAAAACCGCTTGCAGGAAATAAATACTGCCTGAAATCTAGAAAGTCCATTGCTGTCAGCGTCTCCATCACATTAATTTGTTCGATCAGCAATTTCTGGATTTCAATGATCCGTTCAAGCCTTGTCACTGCTTTCAGGATCTCTTTTTCATCCATCAGGTTGTCCTCGAACATAAGAGAGATGGATTCCAGTTCATGGATGATTTGTTTGAACCACAATTCGTATACCTGGTGCATGATGATGAAGAGCATCTCATCATGGGCTACGGATTCTTCTACCTGTGCTGAACGGGGATGTTGGGCATCCAGCAGCTTATCCAGTTGCAGGTAGGAGTGATAGTGAATAGAAGTAAATTTTTCAGACATAATTATTCGTTGTCAATATAAGCGGTTCCTTTGATTTCGATCAGGATCTGGGGTCTTGGAAGGTCAGCGACGGCTACGGTTGTTCTGCAAGGGCCTGTGGTCGGGAAGAATGAATTATAAATTTCATTGTAATCCTCAAAGTGACTCATATCCTTTAGAAAAACAGTGACTTCGACCAGATGTTGAAGATCTCCGTCATTTAGCTTCAGATAATGCCGGATATTTTCTAATACCGCTTGGGTTTGAGTTTTAATATCTAATAGCCATTGTCCATCAGGCTGAAGTTCAGCTCCTGCATATGAATTATCAGGACGTCTTGAACTCGTGCCGGAAATAAAAACCCATGGCCCGATCCGCTTTGTGTGTGGGTATCGTCCCAATGGCTGGGCGCGATCCGCGGCTATAATGGTATCTTTGGACATAATCCTGATTTGAATGGGGCAAAGGTAGTTATTCCCAGATGTGCGAGAAAAGTCCTTTCCGTTCACTTCGGCTCCGCTCAGTGACCGGAAGAAAGTTCACTTAAGTTGTTTCGGCTCCGCTCAACAAGGAAATAAGATTTCTTAAAAGGATGAAGTGAATGATTAATGTAAGTGGATTATTTTGAAAAATAATTTGCGGTAATTAGCGTAATTAGTGGCTTATTGAGATCAGGAAATAATGGATATTAATTTAAAAGGTAAAAATGCATTGGTCTGCGGAGGTAGTGGTGGTATCGGAAAGGCAAGCGCGATTGTTTTATCGCAATTGGGTGCGAATGTGACTTTACTAGCCAGGAATGCAGAGACCCTGGGTGATGCATTAAAAGAACTGGATCACACAAAAGGACAACATCATGATTTTATTGTAGCGGATACATCGGATGAAGCTGATTTCCATCGCAAGCTTGTCGGGCTTTCTATTCAGCGAACAATACATATCCTTGTAAATAATTCGGGCGGGCCTCCTGCAGGAAATATTGCGGATGCCGAAACTGCTGCATTTAAGAATGCATTTGCGCAACATTTATTGGCCAATCATGTAGCTGCGCAGCTTTTATTGCCGGGTATGAAAAAAGAGAGGTATGGACGCATCATCAACATTATTTCCACCTCTGTCAAACAACCGTTGCGCGGATTGGGTGTCTCGAATACAATCAGGGCTGCAGTTGCAAATTGGTCAAAGACACTAGCCACAGAGTTAGCTCCCTTTGGAATTACTGTCAATAATGTTTTACCGGGTGCTACTGAAACCGATCGATTAATTTCTATTGTTTCCAATAAAGCAAACAAAACCGGTAGAGATATTGACGACGTCCGCAAAGAAATGCTTGCAGAAATTCCCATGGGACGATTTGGAACAGCTGAAGAGATAGCGAATGCAGTTGGATTTCTTGCTTCTCCTGCGGCGGCTTATATTACAGGCACGCAGATTACAGTGGATGGCGGAAGAACAGGAGTGTTGTAGGTAATAAAATAGCTGCTGTCCTTTGTTCTCTGAGATTTCTCTATCCTCCACTTGTGCTGAGTGAAGTCGAGGTATGCCCCCTGCCCCGCTATTTTTTATCTTCGCCCCATGATTAAAATCACATTACCCGATGGTTCTGTCCGTGAATATGCGGAAGGAACCACCTCGATGGACATTGCCAAATCGATCAGTGAAGGCCTGGCACGCAATGTATTGGCGGCGAAAGTCAATGGAGACATATGGGATGCTTCGCGCCCGATCAACAGCGATTCTACTCTTCAGCTGCTGACGTGGAATGATACCGGTGGAAAATTTGCTTTCTGGCATAGTTCTGCACATCTCCTGGCAGAAGCGCTGGAGAGTCTTTATCCGGGAGTCAAATTTGGCATAGGTCCGGCAATTGAAAGTGGATTTTATTATGATGTCGATCTCGGTGATCGCTCACTTTCTCCAGACGAGCTGCCAAAGATTGAAGAGAAGATGCTCGAGCTGGCGCGTCAGAAAAATGAATACAAAAGAAGAAGTGTCAGTAAGAGTGAAGCGCTGGAATATTTTACAAAGAAAGGCGATGAGTACAAGCTGGAATTGATCACTGACCTCACGGATGGTGATATCACTTTTTATCAGCAGGGTAATTTCACCGATCTCTGCCGCGGACCGCACATCACAAATACAGAAAAAATAAAAGCTGTAAAGCTTACCAATATCGCAGGTGCTTATTGGAGAGGTGATGAAAAACGTAAGCAGCTCACGCGTATTTATGGAATTACTTTTCCGCAACAAAAAGAATTGACGGAATATCTTGTTCTGCTCGAAGAAGCAAAAAAACGCGATCACCGTAAGCTGGGTGCCGAACTGGAATTATTTGCTTTTTCAGAGCGCGTTGGTGCAGGGCTTGTACTGTGGTTGCCAAAAGGAACTATCGTCAGAAATCGTCTGCAGAATTTTTTACGCAAAGAGCAGGCGAAAAGAGGTTACCAGGAAGTGATGACACCGCATATCGGGAAAAAAGAATTGTATGTGACATCGGGGCATTATGAAAAATATGGAGCGGACAGCTTTCAACCTATACATACACCGAAAGAAGGTGAAGAATTTTTATTGAAGCCGATGAATTGTCCGCATCATTGCGAGATCTTCGCACACAAGCCACATTCCTATCGTGATCTACCGGTTCGCATTTCTGAATTTGGTACAGTGTACAGATATGAGCAAAGTGGTGAATTGCATGGCTTATCGCGCGTGAGAGGATTTACGCAGGATGATGCGCATATTTTCTGCACACCTGAACAAGTGAGGGAAGAATTTCTGAATGTGCTTGAGCTGACAAAGCTTGTGATTGCAAAAGCAGGTTTTGAAAATTTTACTGCACAGATATCGCTTCGTGATCCGAATAAACCAGAAAAATATTTAGGTGATCCAGCAAATTTTGCAAAAGCGGAACAGGCGATTATTGATGCAGTGGCTGAAGCAGGTCTTGAAGCTGTGCAAGTCTTGGGAGAGGCTGCATTTTATGGGCCTAAGCTTGACTTTATGATCCGCGATGCCATCGGTCGTTCGTGGCAGCTGGGTACGATACAGGTGGATTATAATCTACCTGAAAGATTTCAATTGGAATATATCGGTGCTGACAATCACCCGCATCGTCCGGTGATGATCCATCGTGCACCATTCGGCAGCATGGAACGATTCATCAGTATTCTTATCGAACATACTACGGGTAAGCTTCCTCTTTGGTTGGCTCCTGATCAGTTTGCTGTTTTGCCAATTGGTGAAGGCCATATTGAGTATTGTAAAAATGTATTAGCAACTTTAGAAGAAGTCGGCTTGTCAGGATATGTGGATGACAGGAACGAAACGATCGGAAGGAAGATCCGTGATACGGAATTAAAAAAAGTTCCTTACATGCTGATAGCCGGCGACAAAGAAATGGCTGACAATGTTGTTGCGTTGAGAAGGCAGGGGGAAGGTGATAAGGGTGCGATGAGAGTGGATGAGTTTGCGGAGATGCTTTTGAATGAGGTGAATCAGAATTAATCCACTGAAGATATCAATGACAGATATGCAAATTTTTTGTAGTTCCAAAGCTTACAAGATAATGCCTTTCATATATTCTGTGTCCATTAACAGTTAATAGTAGATACAACCTTTAATTTTTTAAATGATAATTAATATTAAACATTTTAATGCTATACCATTTGAAGGTGAATCACCCTCACATTATGCTGATAGAATAGGCATACTTTATTCCTCACAAGTATCTGACTTACATAAAAAGAACCTCGGCCAATATTTTACTCCGATAGAAATAGCCAAATACATGGCGACACTAGTAAGATTCAATAAAAGTAAAATTAAAATTCTTGATCCAGGGTGTGGCATCGGAATTCTATCTATCTCTTTAATAGAATTATTAGTGACAGAGAATAAAAATATTAAATATATTGAATTGGTACTTTTTGAAACAGATGACTTAATGATAACCCTAGTAGATAAATGCTTTGATTATCTAAGAATATGGTTAAAAATGAATTCAATTGATTTTAAATTATTTTTATGTAAAAACGATTTTACGCAACATGATTCAAGAATATACGATATTGATAAAATAACACATGATAAATACGATATTGTCATTTCAAATCCACCATACTTTAAGCTAGCCAAAAACGATACACGCTTTAGTATATTTGTAGACCATTTAGACAAACAGACTAATATCTATGCCATTTTTGTACTAATTTCAATTCAATTACTTAGACCAGGTGGTGAATTAATCTTTATTATTCCGCGAAGTTTTTGTTCAGGAAGCTATTTTAAATCATTTAGAGAAATATTTTTTACAAATGTGGAATTAAACTACGTTCATATATTTAGCTCGAGAAGATCATCTTTTAAACGCGACAAAGTTCTTCAAGAAAATATAATACTTAGAGCTAGAAGAAAATATAAATTAAATAATAAATCTTCTAAACAGTTTAATAATAAAGCAGTAACTATATCATCGTCAATAGATATATTGGATATTAAAAATAGTAAAATAAAAAATCATAAATTATCGGATTTAGTTAATCTTAACTCCACACAAAAGATACTACATTTACCTATATCAGAAAATGACGAATTAATAATAAATATTTTTAAGAAATGGAAGGGATCTTTAAAATCAAATAACTTAGAAATTTCAACTGGTCCAGTTGTAGATTTCAGAAATAAACAATTAATTACGAATAAATTATTAAAGAATACTTGCCCGTTAATTTACCTTCATAATGTAAGTTCTATGAAATTAACGTGGCCTAACGAAAATGGGTATAAAGGAAAATTTAAAGGCCAATATATAGTCATCTCTAATGAATCAATTAAGTATTTACTAAAAAATAAAAATTATGTATTCTTAAGAAGATTTAGTACCAAGGAAGATAAAAAAAGACTCGTTGCAGCACCATTTTTTAAAAGCAGCATTCCTTATTCACAATTTATTGGAGTGGAAAACCATTTAAATTACATTTATCACACTAAAACCGAGTTAACAAAAGATCAAACAATAGGATTGGCTGCTATATTAAACAGCAGGCTATTTGACCTTTATTTTAGGACATTTAATGGAAATATAAACGTTAGTGCAACAGAGTTAAGGGATTTTCCTTTGCCTAATCTTAGTCTAATTCAAACATTAGGTAAAAAGATAATATCTAATAATAAAAAAGGTTTATCTTACAATACAGATACCCTAATTTCAATTACTCTCAAATTACCTTTAAACTTGTTTACAATTGATGAATCTGAAAATAAAAGAAGCTCAACTAATTCTAAATGATTTAGGATTACCAATTGCTCAGCAAAATAAAGTATCAGCATTAACTTTATTAGCACTTTGTGGAATAAAGCCCCAAGATAATTGGCAGGAAGCTACGGCTAATAATTTAACTCTTTCAAAAGATATAATTGAATTCGTTAACAAATATTACGATGCTGGATATAAACCCAATTCAAGAGAATCTTTCAGGAAAATTGCATTAAAACCCTTCGTAAAGTTCAATATTGCTTTGCTAAACCCAGAAGATACAACCTTAAGTCCAACCAGTTCAAAAACACATTATTCTTTATCTAAAATTACATTAGATACGATAAAACAATTTGGTTCCATTAATTGGCCAAATGCTGTTAAAGAATTTATAAAAAATCAATATTTAGATAATATTTCTGAAAATATTCTATTAAAATCAATTCATATAAAAAATTACAAATCAATTTATGATGATTCTATTGAATTAGGCAGATTTAATGTTTTTATTGGTATTAATGGTAGTGGTAAAAGTAATATTCTGGAATCTTTAGCCACAGCGAGTGCGGCTATTGCAAACGATTTAACATATGAAGGACTTTATAACAGAGGTGTAAGAATTGCAAAACCTAATCTATTAACCAGTTCTTTTCTTAAAAACCCTAAAATCAAGACAATAGATATTTCACTTAAATACTTAAATGACAATGCACTCGAAGATTATGAAATGTCACTTAATCCAGAAAATGAGAATGATATTTTTTCCAAATGGATTGATCAAAATCACCCTATTAGAAGTGATGAAGAGAAAACAGACTATATAATTAAAGAACTTGATAAATACAGAAAATTAAATGAAGCAAAAACCGAAAACGAACTTATAGATTTTGTTAAAAAATTACTTAATTCTGATCCAACCTTAGTTCAAAATAACACTTTCATTGATTCTATCTCAGACTTTGCAATTTATAATATTAATACAAAATCTTTGCGTGGTATTAATCCTACAGATAGCCGAAAAACACCTCTTGGTATTAATGGAGAAGGGCTAGATATACTTATATCAAATTTCAATAGTTATGAAAATTCATTTTTATTAAATTGTTATTTTTTATTTGACTGGCTAAAATCAATTTATACGGATACTAAAGACAAGGAAATTAAGTCAGATCCGAATATTAGTAATCATAGTTCATCTTTATATTTTATAGATAAATATATGCAAAAACAAAACAATACTTTTTCAGCTGCTAATTCAAACGAAGGAATATTACATATACTTTTTTACATAGCTCTCTTTATTAGCAATAAGACTCCAAGTATTTTTGCTATTGATAACATTGAATCTACTCTTAATCCAAGGTTATGCCAAAAACTAATGCCAATTTTGGTTGGCTTAGCAAAAGAAAGAGGAAAACAGGCTTTAATTGCAACGCATAACCCTGCAATATTAGATGGATTAAACCTCTTAGATGACGAACAACGATTATTTGAAGTTTATAGAGATAGTGGTGGGAAGACGAAAACTAGAAGAATAAAATTTAGATCTAATCTAGAAGATAAGCATGCAAAACTTTCTGAAATGTGGCTGAATGGCCTATTAGGTGCTGTACCAAATAATTTTTAAAATGAAGATAGGTGTAATTTCTGAAGGACATTCAGACAGAGCTGTAATTGTGAACATATTAATAGGTTTAACAGGTCTTGATTTGAGTGATATTTCTCCTATTCGCCCAAAATATAAGTTAGATGAGACAGATTTAGCGCATTTGCCAGAGAACACTTTTGGTTCGTGGACACTTGTGAGAAAGGAATGTATTGAAAGAGAATCGATTGATAAATTCCTTTCGATAGAAGGTCAAGATTTTGTAGTAATTCACATGGATACTGCAGAAGCTGATGAATATGGGATTGATCGACCTTCAAAAAAATCAGAAGACTACTGCCTTAATCTAAGAGCATCAGTTATTGCAAAAATTAACTCATGGTTTGGGGAAAATATTTCGTCCAAAATTTTATATGCAATTGCAATTGAAGAAATTAATGCTTGGATTTTAACTATCTATGAAAATAAAGATTCATCAAAGCCATTAAAGGCAAAAGAAAAATTAAATACTTTATTGAAGAAAAAAGGACTAAGTACTACATCAACTTTTGATAATTATCTTAAATTGAGTAAGCCATTCGCAAAGAAAAAAACAATCAAAACAAGAAATTATTTATTATTTAATCATAGTTTGGAAGAATTTCACAATGAAATAACTCAAAAAGTAATACCACGCCTGCTAACTTGCCCATAAACGGCAAGATGTTGAAACTGTAATAGCCTCTTATTGCCGAATAAATTTAGTAGTACTGTTATTTACTTTTAGAAAATACATTCCAGGCAACAGACGGTTTAGATCAACTTACTATTGATCACAATTACACCTTGCATATAATGACCCGACGATAAAACATCCATTTAAATCCACATATACATTCTTCCTGATCCTTGGGTTCTTCTTCAATGCCTATAGTTTCATTCATGTTCAGAAAATTAACAGTTCCCATGATGGCAAACAATGTCCCTGATACGATAAAAGCACAGTCGAATTGCTCTCTAAAAAAATAACGACATTCGAATCAAAGCGCACTGATACCGTAATTGTCATCACTCTCAAATAAATTTATCATAACTTACATCAATAATTGACGAAATCAAAAACTGTTATTCTGATTTAGAAAAAATTGAGTAGGAGCTTTTGAAAGAAAATGCAAAACCTTAACTTGCAACTATAGCAGTCACACATGTGCAAAATTTATAATCAGGTAGGCTCTCTGACTGCAATCAAAAATCACCTACAAAATCATAAAATAAATGACTTCCATTCAGTCAATGAGATACTTACATTTCAGAAGAACTATCTAGATACCAGACAGCAGCTTGTTTCATCCAGCACAGCATTAATCAAACAGGAAAAAGAAAAACTAACAGAAGAATTATTATTACTTGAAGACTTTATTGAAACTTGTAAAATCGAAAATACCAAATATTTGCAATTAGAACTTATCCAATTAAAGCAACAATTTGCTAATCTTACTAATATAAATTCAAACTTTTTTGATAAAATCACTTCCTATTTTCAAAAGAACAATCTTCAAGGTAAAATTCGCTTTATAGAAAATAACTTCGAATTCAAAATTGCAGATTCACTTCGACAGCATACCGATTTATTATTAAAAAAGAAGTATCGCCATCAATATATAGATAACAATTTTGAAAAGGCTGTTCAGGAAAATATCTATACTCAATTACGAGACCTTGAGAGGAAGAAACAAATTGTAGATGAACTCACCAGCACGATATATGGTGCCATAGGTGAACAAAAAGTGTCTAAGGAACTTGAGCTTTTATCTGACGACTATATTTTAATAAATGACTTTTCCTGCACCTTTCATCCACCGATATACAATAGAAAAGACAGTGACTACATAAAATCTGTTCAAATTGATCAAATCCTGATCTCCCCTGCCGGAGTATTTCTAATCGAAACCAAAAACTGGAGCGAAGAGTCAATGAAGAATTTAAGTCTGCGTTCGCCAGTAGAGCAAATCAAAAGAACAAGTTTTGCATTATACCAGACTCTGAATGGAGAAAATTCAATCTTCCTTTCACAGCATCACTGGGGAGAAAGAAAAATTCCCATCAAAAACCTTATCGTCATGATCAAACAGAAACCAAAAGAGGAGTTTCAGTATGTTAAAATAGTAACCTTAAAAGAGCTTAATCATTATGTAAGCTATTTTCCACCAATTTTTACAAAAATGGAGACATTAAGTATTGCTAATTATTTGCTCAAACTTAGTGGCAATACCAACTATTAGTTTAAATAAGGAAATGCCACTTTACGATTTCACATCAAACCAAAAAATCCTCCCCCTCCAAATGCCCAAGAAACTCAGCAGTCTTATTTTTCTGTGTTGCCATCATCTGATACAGCACAATGATATTACAGAAATAGTTACCTTTTCTTTCTTTCACAATCTGAAGTTGAATCAATTCCTGCAGATCACGTTTTAAGGTGAGTTCAGAAATTCCACCATATATCCTGGCCAGTTTCGTATTCAGATCTGGTATTTCTTCTAATCTGAACTTCCTGTCAATAGGGAGCGCTAATGCAAGATTCCTTTTACGCTTGAATACTTCTTTTTGCTTGAATTCTACCCCTGCAAATTTGCTATAGATATAATGTTGCCAGGTAATCCGGAGCTGGGATTGACGAATCGTCTGAAGCACTGATGCTGCCCCATCTCTAAATCCCGTAAGGGCATAACGAATAAATTCACTCAGATCTCTTGCGACATATGCTGCATTGATCTGTCGATAATATTCTGTACGGGTCTGATTGTAATGATTTGAAAGCACATGCAGGACAATGTCGGGGTAGCCACCCCTGGAGAGAATATAAAACTCCAGCAACCTGCCAGTTCTTCCATTCCCATCGCTGAATGGATGAATCCATTCAAGGTAGATATGTGCGACTATCGCCTGGATGATCACATCTCTGTATCGCTGATGGCCATCCTCAAATCGAAATTCTTTCTTCAGGAAGCTGCAATATTGTTCTGCCAATTCCGGAACATCTCTGTAATCAGGTGCTTTATATGGACCAACGATGACATCAGCCTTTCTAAACTGTCCGGGTATTGCAGCGAAATGTTCACCTAGTCCCATGCCTACCATTTTATGGAATCTAAGGATCAGATTATCATCTATAAGTTGCTGTTTATCCTGAAAAACGGTCTCATTCAATACCTGAGTGAATGCTTCCAGTATATTCTTTACTTCGATACCCAGGTATTCCCTGCTTTCCGGAAGCTTTTGCCCCTGATGTACTCTCTTCACCTCATCTTCTGTCAGCGTATTTCCTTCAATAGCTGTAGTGGCTTGAGCACCTTTGGTAAGGGCCACTTCCATCAAATTCCGATAGTACTCAGGCAGGATCGGAGTGTTTGCGATCGCATCTACATATGCTTCACATTGGCCTAAAAGAATATTTGTGCTTTCATCCAAATGCCATTGCTTTTTAAAAGCAAGATGAGGATAGTCTCTGTGTAGCGTCATTTTTATCCAGGATCTGGGACATAAATTACAACAAAAATCATGACAAACAATAATTCAAAAACATGGGTGTTTTTGAATTATTTTTATAATGCATTGATTATCAATATATTATTATACTTATTCATAGATAATTTAAAATAATTCTTGCTTTAATTTCCATAATAAATTACTTGTTGAGCGTCAGTTAACCAACGTTCGTGTGTCTTCAAAACTGCGCCTTGTATTATATATAATACATGCTTTAAGAATCTGCACCACGATGGTTCGACTAACCCGCTCATCCTTTTGCTACAGCTCAGCAACCGCGTGGCCAACCGACGCCGAACACATCCGCTTATCTCAAAAAACCACCCCCCGATGCCGAAATACAACTGATCGTAGCGCCATTACTACTATAGGTAGGCTCTTATATTTGCAGGACGCCTCCGGGCCCACATAGCTTTGTGGCTCACAAAAAAAGATATCATCATGCTACATGCCTTATCTATTGGCCATAAAATCACACAGGCAAGAAAAAAACTCTCCCTTTCCCAGGCCGAACTGGCCAAACAGGTCAACATCAGTCCCCAGGCCGTGGGAAAATGGGAACGCGGTGAATCCATGCCAGACATCACCACCCTCAACCGGCTGGCAGAGATCTTCAACGTTGACCTGAATTTCTTCTCTGAGCGCTTTGATCCTTCGCCAACGGACATATCCCCTATCGATCTAAAAGAAACGATCGGCTTACCGGCGAGGTTGAAAGATGACCTGGGCCTGAACTGGAATATGTCTGGGGAAAACTATGTAGAGGCCGATTTTTCCGGGATCAAAAACATCAAAGAAAAATTGAATGGATCCGGTTTCAAAAAATGCAAATTCATCGAAGCGGATTTATCCGGCATCTCATTCCGAGGAAACAGTATTACAGGCTGTGATTTTCAAAACGCCAATCTGCGGACCAGCCGGTTTTGGGGATCCGAGGTCCGCGATAATTCTTTTGTAAAAGCGTCGTTGATTGATGCCAGCATGGAAGCCAGCGAAATCCGGAATTGCGATTTCTCGGATGCGAATTTATCCGGCATCACCCTGGCTGGTACCGAGTTCCGCAATAACAAAATAGAAAATGTCAATTGGCAACATGCAGCTTTTAAACGTACTCAGTTTACGGAGATGGTATTCAATGGGCTGCTCGAGGACTGCTCCTTTACAAGTTGTGCATTTTCCAAAACGGCTTTCAGAGATGTTACAATCCGGAATAGTTTCTTCAAATATTCCGATTTAAAACGGGTGGAATTTATTGACTGCCAGGCAGACCGTTTATCATTTGCATTTTTAAAAAACAATAAGGCTAACCTGGACGGGATAAGCATACTTGAAAGTTAAGTGGGTCAATGCCTGAGGTGCATGTCCAGGTTACCTATGCACCAAAAATCTCAGCATACGCAGTCTCAAGCGCACCTGTTTTCAGAAAAACGGTTATATCCTATGAAAAACGGATATATTCTACAATATTCATGCAAAACGATTAAAAATGGTTACACATTGAGAAAAAGGCTTAAAACCAGGCTTTAAAGTTAAGCACGAAGCATTTGATAAGCCTATACACAGGACAAATTTGACCTCGAGCAAAAAGTTGAATTTACACAGGCCTTTCAGGGTGCATTTGGAAGTGTCGTACTGCTGATTCAGAAAAGAAAAGTCGTTGAATGTTGAGATAAAGTAGCTTAGACTTCTCAAATCAGGAGAAGTAGTCCAAATGCAATAATTTGAAAGAGAAAATGAATTCTAAATCTGGCTCAAAAATTTGACTGTTCCGCATCAACCTAATTGAGATACCATGTTAATTTGAACGAAAAAATACACAACCTTGAAAAATCAATTTTTACTCCTGGCAAATACGCTGAATATCTTGCCTCTACTTATTTTCCTTTTTCTAATTTCTTCCTGTTCCAAAGAAAAAAACTGCGAACAAAATTACATTGGGACATACAGTGGAACATGTGTATCGAATTCCGGAACTTCAGAAGGCACCATGAATATTATTCAACCTCCAACTGGTGATAAAGAACTTTTTATTGAAGATGGAGTTTTTCATGTGAGTGGTTACTCCGGAATAATTTCTGCAGATTGCAGCTCAATTACCATTACGAATCAACAAGTCACAGATATTAATGGTGGAAACTTTTCAGTAAGTGGAATACTATTAATTAATGATACGACGATTACTGGAAATTTGACATTTGATGATGGTTCGGATGGTATAATTTGTTCTTACCATCTTATGAAAATCTAAGGTAATACATCGCCTACATCCGGTATAGTGGCTTTGATTTGGCTGGTGTCGGATAAGCGAATTGTAATCACCCATGAAGCATCAGGAAGAATCCCTGTTCTGTTTTTAAAAATCAGGATTTAACAAATCGCATTGCAAATTGTCCAATGCGGATTCCATAGGCACCTCTCGATAATCTGCTTATATCTATCCATCCATTAATAATCACACCACCCTGAATGTACCGGCCATCGGCTGAGCAAATGATATACGGAGAGTCAACAGATAAATTTTTGATATAAAGCTGATCACCGCCTATCGGATTTGGATACAGAATTAATTTTTGCAAGATGCTTACACCGGAATTAGAAGTTGTGGAATTGTATTCAAAAGCACCAATATCAAGTGATCCGTTCACAGGACGATCTTCATACGCTGCAGGATCTACATATTGATATGCAGGATTCAATGCATATCCACCCACAGTCTGATTGACAACAATACCTGCATTGATCGCTTGTGAATTGGGATCAAGATGATAATCATAAAGATTCGCATTATAGAAACCAGCAGCATTGATGTCTGTATTGACCAGGTTGTGTGCACTATCGAGTTGAGCCGCCGAACCCTGAATCAACCCCGAAGTCATCGCCCCCACCATAATATTATTTTTTAAGAAAAGCAATTGTGTACCACCTGCAAGCTGAATAAAATTTCCTGTTTGTTTTTTATTGATGATCGTATTATTTGTCATCCACACATTGTGCGGACTTGGATTGCTCAGCCCTTCCTGGCCATAACCGAAAATATTGCTGTTGGCCGATTCTGGTCCCTGCTCAATAATATTTCCAACAAGCACAGCAGTCCCGCCATTTGGCAGATCGATTGTGCGACTATCCTCAGTTGTGAGGTTTCCAATAAAATTATACATGATGATGTTAGTATTCGCACGGCTCTTTAGCTCATGTCCTTCTGCAATCGCATCGATGGAATAGTTGTAACGGAAGATCAGTGAATCAATATTTCCAATATAGATATTGTGCTGGTATCCCGGATTCTGCGTGCTGCCATTGTTGGAGAATATATTATGTTCAAGACGCACGGTACAATCAGTAAACGCACCTCCCAAAACACCCATTTCATTTCCGGTGAAATAACAATTCGTCACTGTCAGATCACATCCTTCCTGACGTATGCCTGCACCGTTATTATCTGGCACCGCAGCATCAGCAAATTCAATGTTGTCAACTATACAATCACTTCCGCCAATAACGAAGATGGCCTTTCCATTCGAATTGTTTGCAAGTGCAGAACCCGCTTCAAGTCGTGGTCTTCCACCGATACCCTGGAAAAATAAATGATCCGCCGTAAAATGGACTTGCGGATGATTCGTATAAAGAGCGGCATCAATATAAATCGTATCGCCATCATTTACCAGGTTACTGACTTCACCAGGAGTAGTATACGTTCTTGTAGGACCGACATACCATATGGTAGCAAAAGCATCCTTTGTCAACAGGAAGGATAGAAGTAGAAACATGTTTCGCATACTCTAAATTAATAAAAATATAACCAGTAGAATGACCATTGACTATAGACCATGGAATACACTGGTAATCAAATCGCCACTCTCTAAGTGAGAATATTTTTGTGTCTTTCTGTTAACTCACCCCCTTCCCCTCTCTTAATAAAGTAATGTCGCATCACTTCGTAAGAGAGGGGAAGGGGGTGAGTTACCATAGACTACACCGGCTGCCCCCTTAAACCTGTGAATTATGCAATTAATATCTCCAATAGTATAACCTTTCCGGGTAAAAGCCAGCAACCTTTGTCGGTGCTAATGAAGGCACGATAAAATAAATACTTTGAAAAATTTTAAAATCGTATTGCCCGTCATTACTTTGTTTTTTGCCGGATTGATGGTTAGTTGTGAAAAAGATGGTGCAAGTCCTGATCAATCTTCACAAGAAATAACTAATCGTGCATTGACTCCCGCATCAGCTGTAAATCTGCTCAGTGCGGCGAATTTTGCAATCCTGTCAAAATCAGGTATCACAGACGTACCTAAATCATCTGTCACCGGAGCTGTTGGAACAAGTCCAATCACCGGTGCAGCTTTATTACTCACCTGCCCTGAAGTAAGCGGTACCATCTTTACTGTAGATGCAACCGGTCCACCATGCAGAATCGTGAACCCAAGTTTTCTGACAACTGCTGTACTGAATATGGAAGCAGCCTACAATAACGCAGCCGGACGAACAAATCCAACTGCAACAAACCTGGGCGCAGGAAATATCGGAGGCATGACACTTAAACCAGGTCTGTACAAATTCACAACAGGCGTGACCATTCCTACGGATGTTACACTCGCAGGCACTTCACAGGATGTATGGATATTCCAGGTTGCCGGAACACTTACGATAGCTTCTGCAAAGAAAATCATCATGAGCGGAGGTGCAACTGGAAAATATGTTTTCTGGCAGGTTGCCGGTGCGGTAACGCTTGGTACCACCAGTCATTTCGAAGGGAACATACTGGGTAAAACAGGCATCAATATGCAAACAGGCGCATCAATTAACGGAAGATTACTGGCACAAACCGCTGTAACGCTTCAAAAGAATACAGTCGTAAAGCCGCTGTAATTACAGAAAAACAAATTTGAAAAAAGGCTGCTCCAAAAGGGCAGCCTTTTTTTTGTAATTTTAGCGTTCGTTTTTGTAAAAAAGAGGACGCAGACGGTTAAGTTTTCTTATTTAATCCGCGTCCTCTTTTTTTAATACCAGACACTATGAAATTTATCTGCTTCCTTTTATTCTCCATCCTATGCTATGCAACCTTATCATCACAGCCGTGGACAAATAATTTACCACAGAATAAATCAAGATCTGAACTCACCTTCTTTGATTATCAAAAAGCATTTGAAGATTACTGGGCTCCATTCCACCTGGAAAAAGGGTATTACATGGAAAATGGTGAAAAGAAAAAAGCCCGTGGATGGAAACAATTTAAACGATGGGAATATGCCATGCAAAGCCAGATCAACCCCATCACCGGTGCATTTCCAAAAAAGACAGCACAACAAGTTTATGATGAATATGCTTTATCACATTCTGATCCACGTTCCGTTGATCCGGCGCTGTGGACATCACTAGGCCCCGATAATTCGAATGGAGGTTATTCAGGTGTAGGGCGTATCAATTGTATCGCCTTTCATCCGAATGATCTGAATACATATTGGGTAGGTGCTGCCGCAGGTGGACTATGGGTGACAACTAACAACGGTAATAGCTGGACCTGCCTGACAGACAACAATGGAGTGCTTGCCGTAAGTAATATCATCATCCCGCCTGACTATGCATCATCTCACACGATTTACATTGGCACCGGTGATAGAGAATCGTTTGATAATCGCAGCATTGGTGTATTAAAATCAATTGATGACGGACTGAGCTGGGATCCAACCGGTCTGACCTTTAGCATTTTTGATAATGAAATGGTGAACAGGATACTCATAGACCCGAATTACAATCAAACTTTAATCGCTGCAACAACCAATGGTGTTTATAAAACTACTGATGGTGGTGTTAACTGGAATACACAATTATCTCCGCTTGAATTTATTGATATGGAATTCATGCCGGGAAATCCAAACACAATATATGGATCCACAAAAGATGGAAGAATATTTACATCAACCAATGGCGTATCGTTTGGGCTTCCTGTGATTGAAGAAGATGAAGCCAGGCGAATTGAGCTTGCTGTTTCACCGAATGAACCCACATGGGTGTATGCTGTTGCCACAAATAGCAATAACGGCCTTTACGGAATTTATAAATCTGAAAGCAGCGGTGATTCATTCGCGCTTGTGTTTGATGGCATTGAAAAAAACCTGTTGTCCTATGAAGCTGATGGTAGTGGAAACGGCGGACAGGGATATTATGATCTCTGCATTGCTTCATCACCGTTAAGTGCATTCACTGTCGTTGTAGGAGGTATTAATGTATGGGGAGATCATGAAGGTGGAATTTTTTGGAACCTGCTTACTCACTGGTATGGTGATGGAGCAGTGGAAGTTCATGCGGATCAGCATTCCCTGACATACCGTTCGAATGGCGATCTTTTCCTGTGCAATGATGGTGGTGTATACATGTCTACGGATGATGGCGCCAACTGGCAAGACAAAACAAACGGAATTGTTGTCAGCCAGATGTATAAGCTGGGAGTTTCACAAACAGATGAAAGTGTGATCATCACGGGCCTCCAGGATAACGGAACAAAAATTCATTCCGGGAATAATTGGTTTGATCGGATCGGTGGTGATGGGATGGAATGCCTGGTCGATTATACCGACGAGAATATTCAATATGGTACATTGTATTATGGACAGATCTTTCGAACAGATAATCTGTGGCAGGATAACATCGATGTGACACCTCCTGGCGAAGAAGGTGCCTGGGTCACGCCGTATATCATTGACCCTGTCAATCCTGAGATTATATATGCAGGATATGGTGAAGTATTTCAATCTTTTGACAGAGGTAACAATTGGTTTCAGATTTCATCTTTTGATTTCCCCTCTGAGGAATTACAATCAATGGCAATCGCATCGGCTGACAGCAAGGTGATGTATGTTTCCTTTGGGTATGATATCTGGAAAACGATTGATGGCGGAGATCACTGGACAGAAGTCACTAACGACCTGCCCTATTCTTACATCCGGTATATTCATGTGAAATATGATGATCCGAATACGGTATGGGTTGCGTTGAGCGGATATATTAATCCGGGTATTTATGAAACTACAGATGGTGGCTTAACCTGGACGAATATTTCAACGGGATTGCCTCCTATCCCCACACATACGGTTGTGCAGAATAAATTGCTGACTTTAGAAACCAATCTTTATGCAGGAACAGACCTTGGTGTTTATTTCAAAAAAGGTGATGATGCATGGATAAGATATAGTGACGGACTTCCGAATGTGATCGTCAATGAGCTTGAAATTTATTATGCGCCGAATGTAAAAGATTCTAAGTTGAGGGCGGCTACTTATGGAAGGGGATTGTGGGAGACGCCGATTCCTTTTTCATCAACACCTGTGAGCACTCCTCAATTTACAACCATATGTAACGGTAATACAGTGGATTTGGAACTATTCATATTCGAAGGTGATATTCAATGGCAGTATTCACCGGATGGTGTGGGAGATTGGGCGGATGTTGTCGATGGCACAGGTGCGAATACAGAGAATTATACTACGGGTGAATTGTCAACAACTACATTTTATCGGGCATATGTAAGTGGGCCCATTGCTGATACGCTTTATTCGAATATCACTACGATCACAGTTCTTACTACACCGGAAGCTGCTGGTCCGATCACAGGTGATACAGATGTATGCCAGAGTCAGCAGGATGTCATGTACTCCGTGGATCCCATACCAAATGCAGTTGAATATGTCTGGTCATTTCCAATGCTTGTATCTGGAGTTACTGGCACACCGGAAGTCACGGTGGATTTTGGAATTACTCCATCCGGTATCATCACTGTATATGGCAAAAATGATTTTTGTGTTGGTGCAGCTTCTGAGCTGGCCATAGAAGTGACTCCGCGACCTGGGCGACCATCCATAGGCGTCACCGTACAACCTACATGTGATGTATCTACTGGTAAGGTTACGATCAATAATTTGCCTGCTACCGGTGATTGGATACTTACACGAACACCGGATACTACTTATTTGCCAGGATCCGGATCAAGTTTTGTGGTGACTGGTCTTCCACCCGGAGTATATTTCTTTACGGTTACAAATGCACTGGGATGTGTTTCGCCAAAAACTATTTCGGTGATCATTCAGGAACATTCATCTGCGCCGGTTACTCCTGTTGTAACTGTTTTGGCGGATGTATTACATTCTGATGCTCCGCTAGGTAATCAATGGTATGATGAAAATGGTGCGATTGCCGGAGCCACTGATCAGGAATATACAGCACCTGCAACTGGTAATTATTATACGATTGTTACACTTGATGGTTGTATATCGGATACATCAAATGTGGTATTTATAGATTTTACAGCTGTTGATCCCATAGATGCGAACTCAGACATAAAAGTTTATCCGAATCCGGTGAGGGATGAGTTGATTATTGAGGTACCGGGGAATAGTGAGAATGTTAAATTTGAAATATTGAATTCGCTTGGGCAAGTTGTATACAAAGGACATATTACAGACAAGGCGGTTGTGAAAATGTCCAGGTATTCAGTTGGAATTTATATGATCAAGATTGAGGGGAAGAATGGAGCCTGGAGGGTGGTCAAGGGTTAGGCAATAAGCAAAGGCTGAGTCTGAGGAAAATGTAAGAAAATAATTTGCGTTAATTAGCGGAATTTGCGGCTAATAAAATGAAGTTTTATTAATTTTTTCTATGTGACTTCCTATGTGTACTATGTGTCTATGTGGTAATCCTTTTTTCTTTTTTTCCCATGAATAATAATATTTATATCAAATACAATTTTATCCTTTTTACATTTTCATTTTTTATTGCTTGTGTCTCCGTACGCGTTGACACACTAAAGAATATCCCCCTAAACCAAGAAACTGCCATCTCGACGTCTATACAGTTGCAGAAGAAATAGGAAAACCATATGAAGAAGTTTGCGTCCTCAAAAGCAAAACAGGAACAAACCTCTTTTCGAAAAAAAACATATAAACAAGCTATTGAGCTAGCGAAACCGCAAGCTTGTGAATGTGGTGCTGATGCGATAATCGTTTTTTCCGTGGATAAGCAAGGAGTGAATTTAATGAACTGGGGCCAGGGAAAAGCGGTGGTGAAAGGGATCAGGTATAAACAATAGGCAATGAGCAATAGGCAATGAGCAATAGGCAATAGGCAATAGGCAATAGGCAAAAAATATAAAATAAAAAATAATTTGCGTTAATCAGCGAAATTTGCGGCTAATAAAATCAAGGTTTCTATAATTATTTCTATGTAGCTTTCTCGAAAATATCAACATCTATTCATTCATCCTCTATTATGCAACGTATTCAAATTGTCTTCGCACTCGTATTCAGCCTGCATCCGGTCACCAGCTATATTTCAGCGCAATATTTTACTACTCCGGTGGTATTGACACAGAATATAATCAACGGCAGCCAGGGTAAAATCACAACAGCAGATATAGACGGTGATGGCCTGATAGATATCCTGGCCAGTTCGGCAGGTGTGAATATCTATTGGTTCAAAAACCTGGGTAATGATCTTTTCAGTTCTGAAAAAATAATTTACGATGCAGAGATCTTCTGCGAGGCAGCGGAAGCGATAGACGTGGACGGAGACGGGGACCTGGATGTGATTGGTGCTTTTTCCTTTAGCAACGAAATCGACTGGATTGAAAATATCGGTGGTGGTCAATTTGGAGACTCAACACTCATAGCAAGTGACCTCGAACCCATGGATGATATGATCCTGGTCGATTTGAATCATGATGGCAAACGCGATATTGTATTCTCCACACACGATATCATTGACAGGACAGGGCATGTGTACTGGATCCGGAATAATGGTGGCGGCCAGTTTTCCTCTAAGCAAACGATATCCTATCACTCGGAGGAAGTTAAAAAACTGGAATGTGCAGATTTGAATGGTGATGGATGGCAGGATGTAATTGCGGCTTCCTATTGGGACTTTAAGCTGGTATGGTTTGAAAATCTTAAAAACGGAACATTCTCAGATGAAAACTTTATCCGGGATGTGAAGGATTCGGTACGAAACTTTTGTGTGTTTCCTGCCGACATTGATGGCGATGGTGATTTGGATATTGTCAATGGTGTTCAGCGAAATCCATTGATCAGGTGGTATGAAAATAACGGTGATGGTATTTTTATTTCCGAACATATAATATCCGATGTCGATGGCGCATGGGATGTCGCAGTTGTAGATTTTGATTTCGATGGTGATAATGATTTATTCACAGGCTTCCCCGGAACGGAAGAGGTCGCTTATTTTGAAAATACAGGTTCAGGCCTGTTTAACGAACCCGTGATTGTGGCTGAACAAATTTCTGTATTGAATGATATCAATTTCGCAGATCTTGATCAGGACAGGGATATCGATGTTGTAGCCTCTTCAACGCTTGATAATCGTTACCTGTTTTTTGAAAATGATCGTTTTGATTGTATTCCTAATCTACACCTCATTGACACTTCCATTTGTGAGAATGAACCTATCACTGTCGGAAACCTAAACATTTCCGGGTCAGGAGAATATTTTTTAGCCACGGTAAATGGACCTGTTTGTGATACGCTTTATATCATTTCGGTTATTGTCCATGACACTTCTTTTGCAGAACATTTTGACACGATTTCCTTAGGCACACAGTATACACTACCGGATGGTAATATCGTCAGTACATCTGGAACCTACACTAATCCATTCCTTACATCAGCAGGATGTGATAGTACTATTGTGACTCACCTGTTCGTGGAGGACATATCTGCCGTCCATAATCCGGATAACGAACTAAATTTTTCCTTTTATCCTAATCCGGCCACGAGTTACATCCGGCTGAACCTACACCAGGAATATGAGGATATCACTTTGGAAATATTCAATGTATTAGGAATCCAGATTTTCAAAACCGACATCACAAATAAACTTACGGTCGTCCATCTTCCGGAGCTTCAGGAAGGAGTATACTTCTTACAATTAAGTGACCGACATCATCAGTTGAGAGGTGTCCGGAAATTGTGTATCCAAAATTTATAACATAAATCAATTAAGGCTTCCGATTGGATTTAATGGGCTCTTAAAACTTATCGTAACTTAGCTCTTAGCCAACTTACCCCTCACTGGAAATTCTCTAACCAAAAACTAATGAAACAATACATCATTCTATTTATCTGTCTGATAGCTTTTAAAACTGTCTCTGCGACACATATCATCGGCGGCAGCCTTGCCTATCGAGATTTAGGTAATAGTATTTATGAGATCCGTTTAGAAGTTTTGAGAGATTGTTATAATGGTGGTAATGCGCCTTTTGATGACCCCGCAAGCGTAGGTATTTTTAATAATGTTGGTTTCGAACCTATTGGCTATCCGGATGGACAAGTACTGATAGCCTTTGATGAATTAGAAACATCTATCCTGGACTCAACCAGTGCCTGCTCATTTCCTTCCGATGTCTGTGTAGTAAGAACCGTATATGTTAAAACTGTAGTACTGCCTCCTGTAGAAGGAGGATGGACTCTTTCTTATCAAAGATGTTGTAGATCCGTGATTATTCTTAATCTCATAGATCCCCTGAACACTGGGATGACATTTGAAACGCATATTAACTCAACAATAGTTAACTCTACTCCTGCATTTAAGAAAAATGTTCCCTACGCTGTATTTGTGAATACCGCTTTCGTCTATGATGCTTCTGCTACTGATGCGGATGGTGATTCTTTAGCTTATGAATTGATTACTCCTTATGTCGGAGGGGATATGTTATACAATATGCCACATCCTCCTCCGCCACCTCCATATCAACTTGCCCTCTTCAAACCGCCTTACAGTCTCAGCAATATGTTAGGTGGAAACTATCCATTAACGATTAATCCGAAGACCGGAGAGATGACGGCAATACCTCCCACTGTGGGTTCTTTCCAAATCGCATATGTAGTAAAAGAATACCGAAACGATACGCTCATCGGGACTAATGCAAGAGAGTTTGCATTTGTGGTGACTTATCCCCCACCGAATCTCAATTATGATGTGACAGGATCTGTGCTGATCAATGATACCATTCCTCTGGATTTAGGAAAAGTGCAACTCTTTCAACGGGATATCACTACGGATTCTCTGTATTTGTATGACGAACAAGAAATAGGCCCTGGTGCTTCATACGCTTTTGAAGATATACCTGGTGGTGTATTTTATATCAAGGCTATCGTGGATACAGGTTCAGTTTATTTTGATACCTACCTGCCTACATATTATAACTCAGCATTTTTCTGGTACAAGGCGACACCTGTCAATCAATGCGACACATCACAATACTACCGGGATATTCATCTTATTCATATAGATAGTCTTGTAGGGATCCATATTCTTGATGGCACTGTATTCAATTCCGGAAGAAGTTTTGATCCTGTGCCCGGATTGAATTTATTATTGGCAAATGCGAGTGGTGATCCAATTCAATACCGGACTACAGATGAAAACGGATATTTTAAATTTGAGCATCTGCCTTCCGGTTCCTATCAATTGTTTGCAGATCTCATCAATTCAGAAATTGATAATAGTCATCCGCCGCATATTAATATAAATGGAAACAAGACAGTGGAGGTCTATCTGTACAAAGATTCATTGTCATTGCAGGAGCCTACAGGTGTAAGGCCGGTCAACAGGAAAGATGAACTTGTAATACATGTATATCCGAATCCGGCTTCTGATAAGTTTATGCTCGAGGTATTGGACGAAGAGGATAAAATGGTGTCTTATGAAATATTGGATGTGAATGGAAATGTATTCAACTCAGGAATGATACTTACAAATGATCCTGTGCAAATTTCCATAGCTGACCTGGTGACCGGAATTTATATTATTAAAGTTGAAGATGGAAGTATGTTAGGACTCAGAAGGATTCTTAAGGAAAAATAACAAAGAATATTGAGTCACCAGTCCTTGACTCGATCAATTATAACGTAGGTTAAATGAATTTACCTGTGGTTCCTGCTAAAGGGAATCAGGTGCATTATTATTATCTTTCTTACAGAAAAGCAAATTCACCTAAAATGAAATATTCACTTATTCTTCCTCTCTTTTTCGCGCTGGCATTTAACCTAAATGCTCAAAAGAAATTTAGTGCTGCGCTTGAACTTTCCGCCGGCATATCTGAATCTACGCAACCCGGATTTAATTCCTTTCGCAACGAAGGTGTACAACTGGGCCGTAATGCTTTTTTGAAAGGCGGATATCGAGTAACTAACAACCTTAAATTAACATTGGGATTAGGTTTTATGAATATCCAGGCTATGGAATATGTGTTCCTTGGCTCAGATGATATTGATTTTACCCAAACCCTTTTAAGTCACAAGTATGTGACTATTCCGGCAGGATTTGAATATCATTTTGGGTCATTTTATTTAAACCCCGAAATGGGCATTGCGATTGGTCAAAGCCATTTAGTGAATCAATCTATTTATTTTATCCAGGATAATTTTGCACAGATTTCCAGTGCTGGTGGATCTTCACCCGATTTTGTGTATAATAAAATCACAGTCCCCATTTTCCTGAATTTTGGTACTGAGTTTGATGTCCGCCCTGTGAAAATTATTTTTGGAATAAAGGCCTATTATTCATTGAATAAGATCAGTGATATTTTAACTTTTTCGCGGAATTATTATGGAGTGGGTGTGATGACAGGCGTGAAATTCTGAAAGCTCCTATATGCTATGAACAAAAGGCTAAGGCTGAGAAAAAGTTTAATTGAGTTAATTTGCATCAAATTTCGATATTTGCAGTTATTATAAACTTTAAAATCCTTCGGCTATGAAATGGATTATCAGAATTTTTTTTGCACTTATCCTCGCTATCTGGATGTTGTTCATCGCATTCCCATATTTTGATCTTTTACTGGTTTACAATACTGAACTTTGGGGTCCCGGGTATATCTTAGGTGCGATTGGATTTTCACTTTTCTTTTTGGTGACTTTCTTATTCACCATGCGGAGAACCAATTGGTTTAGCAAATACCTTCAATAGATAGTATTTGGAGTTATATTTACTCTAAGACAAATTCATATTTTAAACAATATAACTCGGATTTTACTTTATATCTCTAAATTTAAATGTCCCACCTCATGAAAAATTTATTTATTCCTGTCCTGCTATTAATCGCCACTCTACATCTATCAGGTCAACAGAAGAAATTCAGCTTTGGACTTGAATATGCCCCGGGTTTTTCAAATAATACGTTGGAATTCCGGGATGGTGAAAATGCAGGATTCAGACTTACCCATAATGCATTTATCAAAATCGGGTATGGATTAAACCGGCAATTGGAATTGACATCCGGCATTGGTTTTATGAATACGCGCACCTTTGAGCGGCTGGAACTGAATGGGCAGTTGGATATCAATTTTATCAACCTGCAGCGATTCCATGATTTTGCTGTTGTGCCCTTGGGTATAAAATTAAATCTCGGCTCGTTTTTTATCAATCCTGAAGTTGGCATCGCATACAATTTCAGGAACCCCACAAAACAATGGTCAGGTGTTATAACCGGTAATGGTGAGGAAATAATAAAGAGTCACTATAATGATAATTTCAATACGCCGGTTTTCAACAAGATCACTTATCCTGCATTTCTTACTATAGGCAATGAGTTCAGATATCACTCGGTATTGTTAGTGACCGGAATCAAAGGATATTACTCTTTCAGTAAATCCAACACACACCCGTCAGGGCATCCATATGGGGTAGGAATTATGGCCGGAGTTAGATTCTAAAAGGCTCATTGGACAATAGGCAATTGGCAATGGACACAATGGACAATTTACAATAGACTAAGGCTGATGCTAAGGAAAAAATAATTTGCGTTAATTTGCGGCTATTAAAAAGAAAGGGATACTATCTTCTGATCAAAACCGTCAAGATGTATACGAAATATTCGTTCCTCACCGCGGTCATTTTAGTGGCCGCACTCATACTGATAGTCATCGTAAGCACACAATTGCCTTCAGATAATACGGGAGGAGTAATCATACCCCCCTTTCTGATCATTACCATTACCGCGAGTATTCTTGGAAGTTATTTCGCGATAAGGTCATTCAGGGAAAAAACGAACTATAAAAAAGTCGTTGGCATCGTTGTCAATTTTGGAGTACTGATCCTGATTGTTGCCCTGGTAGTTACCAACTTGATGGACATTGGTCGTGTTTTTTAGTGAATGGTCAGTAGAGAATGGTGAAAACAAAAAAGGTTTACAACTGACCCCAGTGCTAAATGCAATTAAAATTTTCTAAGTGGCTTCCTAAGTGTTCTTAAGTTCCTCAGTGGAAAAAGGAGAACACAAAAATCATCCTTTAATAAAGATATTCTATTCTTACAATGAAAAACTGAACCACATAGTCACATAGAAATATGAATGCTGATTTTCATGATCATCAAGATTTTTCATGATTAATTTCGATTACTTTTTACGTTAATATTTTTTTAAATGATTTCTGCGTATTCTGCGATAAAAAAGGCTTACTACATAGACACATAGTCAACATAGAAAGCCACATAGAAAAATCAGGTTATAGTTATTGGCTGAATGCAGTAGGATTGGTTTTAGGTTTTAAGGTGTAGGATTTAAACAAATTAATGCATGACACTACCAAATGGCATCCACTTATAACCTACAACCATTTCCTAATCTTACTGCCAATAACCAACAACCTATCCTACTGCTTCTAACCAATAACCAATATTTCCGTACTTTAACAATGAAGAATTTTCATTCCAGATAAAAATACAACATGAATAAGCTATTACGCCTCCTAATTTCTGCCACCATTTTCATTTTTCTCTTTGCCTGTAAAGAAAATCCATCCGCATTCCGCGACCTGAACAAAAACGGGAAAAAAGATATCTACGAAGATTCCACAGCTTCGATAGACAAACGCGTTGAGGACCTGTTATCGCAAATGACGCTTGAAGAAAAAGCCGGAATGATGTTTATTAACGGAGCTCCTGTCAATAAAGACGCAACGCTCGAACGCGATACTTCAAAAGCAACTGGCATTGCGAAGATGATGCCAGCTGCTATGGATAACATGACAGAAAACAAGCTAACTCATTTCAATATCTGGCAAATACCCGAAACACCAAAAGTGTTGGCAATATGGTACAACAAGCTACAAAAAGCTGCAGAGGAAACACGTCTTGGAATACCGGTCACGTTAGCAAGCGATCCGCGCAATCATTTCAGCATCGCGATTTATGCAATGCGTGCATCTGGTTTTTCTTTATGGCCTGAAACCCCGGGGTTCGCTGCGATCGGTGATGAAAAACTAATGGAGAAATGTGCTGACATCATACGACAGGAATACCTGGCAGTTGGCATCCGTCTTGCATTGCATCCACAAATTGATCTTGCAACAGAACCCCGATGGCCGCGCATCAATGGCAACTTCAGTGAAGATGCGGAATTGACAGCAAGGATGGTCACCGCATACATCAATGGTCTGCAGGGCAATGATCTGCATAAAGGAGTTGCCTGCATGACAAAACATTTTCCCGGAGGCGGACCGCAGAAAGAAGGCCTTGATTCACATTTCCCTTTTCATAAAGGCCAGATCTATCCCGGTAAAAATTTTGATTATCATCTCATTCCATTCGCAGCTGCTATCAAAGCTGGTACTGCAGCGATAATGCCTTATTATGGAGTTCCTGTCGGACAGACACCGGAAGATGTGGGGATGTCGTTCAACAAGATGATCATCACTACATTGCTTCGCGAAAAATATAAGTATGATGGTGTCGTGTGCACAGACTGGGGACTGGTAACGGATGTGGTAACACCCGGATGGACATGGCCTGCCCGCGCCTGGGGTGCAGAAAAGCTGAGCCCGAAGGAAAGGGTTGAAAAAATCATCAATGCAGGCGTAGATCAGTTCGGCGGTGAAACTCAACCCGCACTCATCATTGAATTAGTAAAAGAAGGAAAGATATCCGAAGAAAGGATCAATCAATCAGTCCGCAGGTTGCTGCGGTTAAAATTCGAATTGGGCTTGTTTGACAATCCTTATGTCGATGCAGAAAAAGTGCCATCGTTTGTAGGTAATGCAGATTTTCAGAAAGAAGCCGATGCGGCGCAACGTCGTTCATTTACATTGTTAAAAAATGAAATAGGCTTACCGCTCAAAAAGAATGCCCTGAAAATCTATATTAAAAATTGTGATTCAACGATTGTATCCGGATACGGTAATGTGGTGAGGGATCCGGCGCAGGCAGACATTGCGATCATTCGTTTGCATACTCCATTCGTACCGGCAGAGACGCCTATTCCATTTGCAAAGGGTTTTCATCATGGGGATCTTGATTTCAAAGAACCTGAAAAATCGGAAATAATAAAACTATTAGAGACTGTTCCAACGATTGTAGACATTTATCTCGATCGCCCTGCAGTCATTCCGGAAATTAATGGGAAAGCAAAAGCATTACTTGCAAATTATGGCGCAAGTGATGAAGCTTTGCTGGATATTATTTTCGGAAAAGCAAAACCTGAAGGAAAATTGCCATTCGAATTGCCATCCAGTATGGAGGCCGTGCGGAATCAGAAGGAAGATGTTCCATATGATAGTAAGGATCCATTGTATGCGTTTGGATATGGATTGAGTTATCATTGAAATCATTAACCAATAGAGAATCACCATTGAGGGGATGCAAAAAAAGGTTAACAAGTAGACACATAGCAAACATAGAAAGTCACATAGAAAAAGAGGCAAGAGGAAAAGGTCTGTACTTCGACCTGCAATTCACATCCCTATGCTACAGCTCTGCAACCGCTACCAGTTTAGACAATAGGCTAAGGGAATAGGATATTTAATAGAGGTTCAGCTCTTTGCCTATTGCTTATTGCCTATTGCCTATTCCAACAAAACTAAGCTTTCACGACCTTCCTCACTACCATGTCTTCTCCTATCATGATCACACAATAATAAATCCCGGCAGGCAGGAAGTCTAAATTATTCCAGGTAATGACACTTTTCAGCCCATGGAGTGATCCATCGAATCCAGCTACTCTCTTTCCCTGCTGATCTAATAATATAATATTCGCTTGTCCCCACAATTCCGTGCGGGAAAGGATCTGTATCGTCATAGTGTGCTGAAAAGGATCAGGACTGATCGTGATTTCATATTTATCATCAATAGCATCTGTGCTCTCTTCAAGGGATGTGACGTCGCCTCCATCTTCAAAACTTGTAAACTGGGTGTTGATCACACCGTAACAAACACTCAGGCTATCTATCAGAGACTGTATGGAATCCTGTTCATATGTTGATTCTGGGAGATTGAAGTCAATCGCGAAATCCTCAATAGCCTGCTTTGCCCAGATCTTTGGCAAAAACGATTTTTCGACATCATTCGAATCTGACAAATGAATCGGGAAAGTGTAGGAAACGGGAAGATTAAAAGCTTTGCCGGTCAATATTAAGTTTACATCACCGGGCTGGCTATATCTTCCTGACATGATCAGCTGTTGTCCTTTGTAAAGATTGGGCAATGGTAATGGATAAACATTTGTGACTATGTCCGGAATAAATTCGAATTGTGTATTGAGCAGTACCGGGTTATTGATCTTCAGGAAAAAATTTGTGATCTCTGTTTCGAGCTCATCGTTTTCCAAAAAGGAAACCAGTCCATTATTCTGGAGAGCAAGAAGCGTGAGTAATTTTTTATCCACATCATCCCCAATGCCAAATGTGAATAAAAATATTTCGGTCTCTGCAATATCCACGGCAGTACTGACGGCATCTAATATACCTGGCGTATTCGTTATTCCCGCAGTAGCCACTCCATCGGTCAGGAAAATAATAATATTCGCTTTGGCAGTGTCTACTGATAAAAACTGGTGAATTGAGGTTGTCAATGCACCTGAGATATTGGTACTTCCGCTGGCTTTTATACTATTAATATATGCAAGAGCCTGGGATTTCGAATCTAATGTATAAGGTGAAATTTCAGGAAATAACATTTTGATGTTATCAGAAAAATCGATGATATTGAAATGATCTCCCAGGTTGAGATGATTGACTATAAACGAAGCAGCTGCTTTTGCCTGTTCGATCTTTATGCCGCTCATGCTGCCCGATCTGTCTATGATCAGAGAGAAATTCTTTTCAATGATTGTTGTATTGACATTGGATTCAGGTTCGATGATCAGGGAAACATATCCCTTTCCTGCTTCATCACAATGCAATAAAGAATCGGGAAGAAGTGTGCTTAGGCTATAGACCCCCAGTTCCGTAGAGGATAACTGGTAAGACACTTCATAATTCGTTCGCGCTGGCTCTTCAAATGCCACGTATTCAATGCTTGCCAGGTTTGGCAGGATTTGTATTTGCGCATTGAGATTTTCAATAGTTACATTTTCAATTGTCCGGGCAGACGTGAGCTCCAATGAAAAATATTGTTCGTCAAGTATCCCCTCATCCTGGATCAACCCGTAATCATTCGGATACGAAAATTTTACTTCCCCGAATGAATAAGGAAGTAATTCGACATATTTAAGAATGAAGATGACGGAGGAGTCAGGTTCAATAGAATCAAGAGGTGTAAACAGAAGTGGTGTTTCACCGAGATAATCAATCAGTTCGGAATCAATAGGATCTCCCGGAGACCCGGGGATGGTATCACTTTGCGTTCCCTTATTGATGATGGCCCGATGCCATTTTCCATTGATGTACCATTGAAGATCAATAGCGTTTGCACTCAGCTGGAGTGGAAACCCATATTTGAATGGAGTCTTCTTTCCGGTTTGATTATAAAACGTTTGTTTACTGGTGACTACGGCAATTTGACTGTTGACTTTCACCCTCACACCTGAAGATTTCAATACCAGGTAAATGCCATCCGTGCCATTGACAATAACTACACCATTACTAAAAAGGCATTGAACAGAAATAAAAAACAAAACGAAGGAGAGGAGTACGAATCTGGTTTTCATGGTTTCGATGTTTTGCAAGCTTGTAAGAATGGATCGGGATTCGTACAAAAGTGTAGAATCCACGAATTAAAAATGAATCGATTTAAATTTAAATTTATCTCAGTCAAAATATTCTTTTCAACATGGCCTATGTCCGGTAGCAGGCAAAACTAATTTAGGATTGGTAAAATAGCAGACAGAAATCAAGGCAGCGAAAAATGGGTTTGAGGAAATAAGTCAGGGCAGTCAGTTTAGTTCTACGGGTAACTCACCCCCTTCCCCTCTCTTACGAAATGCTAATACATACGAAAACGATTTCTCTAAAGAGAGGGGAAGGGGGTGAGTTATCAGAAAGACATACGAGAATGATTTCCTTAAAGGGGCGATTTGATTTGTATGTGAAAGCTTGCCACCCCTCTCTCCTGCGATGTTATTTTCTATAATAAGAGAGGGGAAGGAGGTGAGTTACCCGTAGAATCAAACTGGCTGCACAGGGATTTTCCTCTGATGTCCTCAAATATTAATTTGAGCTAATCATCTTGATCGCACAATGCTAAGCACAGCTTTGAAAACACCAGGACGTCGGTCAACCGACGCCCAGCGGAGCAATTAAAAAACAAAAATTATAAATGGTTAAGCGTCGCTAACCGAGGTGCAACAGGGTCAAAGAATTCAACCCTCCCGCCTTTCTTCCTTTCAGCCCTTCTTCCTTGCTTTAACTACTCTTAAAATCCCCCCCATTCACGTGCATGACCTGTCCTGTCACATAACTTGAATCCTCACAAGCGAGATACACAAATGCAGGTGCAACTTCACTCGGTTGTCCTGCACGGCCCATAGGTGTATCGCTGCCGAAATCACTGACGTGATCCCTGGAAGAAACAATCAAGGGTGTCCAGATCGGACCGGGTGCAACAGCATTGACGAGAATTCCATTTTTAACGAGCTCACTTGAAAGCGAGCGTGTGAATGAAACGATAGCTCCTTTTGTGGCAGCGTAATCAATCAGGTGATCACTGCCTCTATATGCAGTGACTGATGTAGTGTTGATGATGCGGCCACCCTCTTTGAGATGCGGAACAGCAATACGTGTCAACCTGATCATGGAAATAATATTTGTTTCAAATGTCTTCCTGATCTGTGCGTCGGTCACCTTCGTAAAATCTTCCTGCGGATAATGAGTGCCTGCATTATTGACAAGAATATCTATTCGATTGAAATTGTCAATGGTCGTCTTGATGACCCGCGCGCATGTTCTTGCTTCATTCAGATCGCCGCGAATCAAAATACAGTTCCGGCCTTCTTTTTCAACCAGCTTTTTTGTTTCTTTCGCATCCTTCACTTCTGACAGATAACTGATCGCGATATCAGCACCTTCTCTTGCAAAATGAACTGCCACGGCCCTGCCTATGCCACTATCACCTCCGGTAATCAATGCAACCTTCCACTTTAGCTTGCCACTGCCTTTATATCCTTTGCGGATAAATTCCGGATGTGGATGCATCTTGCTTTCAATCCCTGGATGTTTTGCCTGGGTTTGCTCCGGGAAACGCTTTGGTTTTTTAGTTATAGCCATTCTGTTTAAAGTTTTTGGTAAGACCGATGAAGTGTATGAACAGAATTATCTAAAAATCGTTGAGTGGACTTCCTCAAAATTGACAAGGAATAACTATTTCAAAAAAGGGTTAAAAGATTAAATATTTAAATGTTTAGTTTTTTCTATGTGACGTTCTATGTTTCTATGATTCTATGTGGTTCACTTTTTTTAGTGTTTGAAAAATACTTCGCTGTGAACAACATTATATTAAATCCGTTACTCAATAACCATTTAACCTTTTAACCTTTTATAATGGCTACGCATCCCATAACTCCATGTCTCTGGTTTAACAACCAGGCTGAAGAAGCAGCAAATTTTTACGTTTCCATTTTTGTGAATTCAAAAATTGGAGATATCCTCTATTATGGAAAGGAAGGCTTTGAAGTTCACGGGATGCCTGAAGGTACTGTGATGACAGTGGATTTCAATCTCAATGGTCAGCCTTATACCGCATTGAATGGCGGACCAGTTTTTACATTCAACGAAGCCATTTCTTTACAGGTGATTTGCGACACGCAGGAGGAAATAGATTATTACTGGGACAAGCTCACTGAGGGTGGCGAGGAGATTCAGTGCGGTTGGCTTAAAGATAAATTCGGGGTATCATGGCAGGTGACACCTGTGATCCTTCAACAATTATTGTTAGACCCTGAAAAGGCTGAAAGAGTAACAAAAGTATTTTTGAAAATGAAGAAATACGATATCGAAACCTTAAGGAACGCCTGAACACACACACATTCATGCCAAGACTGGTACATGTTTCATCAGATGATAAAGGATATCACCGCAAAGGTCGCGGCAAAGGATTCGAATATATTGCTGAAGATGGCAAGCGTGTCACAGATAAAAACGAGCATGCCCGCATCAAAGCACTTCGCATACCTCCTGCATGGAAAAATGTATGGATATGTGAAAATCCGGATGGCCATCTGCAAGCCACAGGTATAGATGCAAGAGGCCGCAAACAATATCTTTATCACGAAGAATGGAACAGGCGTAGTCAGATCAACAAATTCGACAGGATGGCCGCATTCGGAAAAGCGCTTGCAGATATCCGTAAAAGAACCCGTCTTGATCTCAACAAAGAAGGCTGGCCGCGCGAAAAAGTAATCTCACTTGTCATCAGCCTCCTGGACCAAAGTGCATTGCGTATTGGCAACAAAGCTTATGAACAGGAGAATGGAACATTCGGACTCACCACCTTAAGAAGAAAACATTTAAAAATCGAGAAAGGTAACATCGCTTTTGAATTCAAAGCAAAAGGCGGCTTATATCGCAAGACACAAATACGTGGTAAAAAGCTGACCCGCTTAATCATTGAATGCAGCGAACTACCCGGCCAGGAAGTTTTCAGATACATGGATGATGAAGGAAACACACATCCTGTATTTTCACACGATGTGAACGGTTACTTGCAGGAAATCACCGGTGGCGAATTCACTGCGAAAGATTTCAGAACATGGGGAGGTACTGTAGGTGCATTGGAATTATTGCCGGAAGCGCTGGCCGAAATGGAATCGACATCCATGAAATCACTCACCAAATGTATTTTGAAAAAAGTATCTGAAAAGCTTGGCAACACTGTAGCCGTTTGCAGGACATACTACATCCACCCGGTGATCCTGGCATCAGCTGAAGAGAAACATGGCGACCTGGACAAGCTGACAGAAAAAGCAGTATCAAAATATGATGACCTGAAAAACCAACTCAGCGAACATGAATTGACAGCACTTTTCCTTATCGAATCAAAAGCAAGTTGAAATTGCCGGCTACAATTTCAACTTCTTCATTTCGCACGGAGTAAAATGGAGAGAAAAGCACTGAGATCATGGATTATAAATCCGTGCACTCCGTGATATTTCATCCTGTGCTCTTCGTACGAAACCTAATGCATATGCTGGGTAATAGTATCCCGGCTATGTTGATGCACTGTGAGATATACTGAATCACCCCACTGCATCCAAATACATCTGTTCCTCTCACGTATGCAAATTGACTGACTTCAGCATACACATTTGAAAAGCGTTATGTAGTGGTCCCAATAATGCTGTCTGATACTTTGCGTCTTTGCGAGAAATATAATGAGTTTCGACAAGTAAATATGTGTCTATGTGGCAAACCTTTTTTAAGGATATCTTTTGCTGATTAAATCTCATAGCCATACTTTGCGTCTTTGCGACTTTGCGAGAAATATCCTAATTTTTCACAAAAGGCAATGCTAACTGGAAAGCACAGCCAAAGTCTTGAGACATATAGAGTTAAAATCAGGGAAAAACAATTTACCTGCAAATCGCATTTCTTTCACTGCAAGGATTCTATTTCAACGAAATGCAGGCGATGGACAAACGCAGGATATTTTTAACGGCCGAAAGTAAAATAGTGGCGATTTGAATTTGCGTTAATTTGCGAAATTTGCGGCTATAAATATTCTTATTCGTAAATCATTTCTATGCAGGCGCTCTATTTAATCCTCGTTGTATTTACGATTGTCCTTCGGCCGTTACATCCTCTTTCTGCCCAGGACAATGATTTCCGGATCATGACTTTCAATCTCCGATATCCGAATCCAGGTGATGGCATACATTATTGGGACAATCGAAGGCCACTTGTTACCGGACTTATCCGATTTCATGAAGTGGATCTATTGGGTGTGCAGGAAGCACATCGCAGACAAATAGATGAAATTGTCGCGGATATACCGGAATTTGATTGGTTTGGTGTGTGCAGAACAGATGGTAAGACAAATCCATATCCGGATGGAGAGTTTTCAGCTATCCTGTATCGAAAATCACGTTTCAAATTTCTCGAAGGGAATACATTCTGGCTTTCTGAAACTCCTGAAGTAGCAGGATCGAAAGGTTGGGACGCAGCCTATCCACGAATTGTCACCTGGGCAAAATTTGAAGACATGCTGACAGGAAAAATATTTTTCCATTTCAACACCCACTTTGATCACCTGGGTGTGGTTGCCCGGAATGAAAGTGCGAAATTGTTACTTCAAAAAATTAAATTGATTGCCGGAGAATTTCCTGTCATAGTCACAGGCGATTTTAATTGCGGTGAAACAGAAATGCCATACCATATCATGACAAATGATTCGACAGCTTATCATGTCACGGACGCTATGACCATTTCCAAATCGCCCCACTACGGACCGAAAGCTACATTCGCTGGTAATTTTGAAATTTCAGGACTGATCGATCACCGCATCGATTTTATTTTTATCCGCAATAAAATGGAAGTCCTCAAACATGCGATCCTATCAGATTCGTGGAATGGGAATCTTGCATCGGATCATTTGCCTGTGATGGCAGTAGTGAGTAGTGAGTTGAATAAGTGAGGTGTGAGACGTGAATCGTGAGACGTGAATAGTGAAAGGCAGAAAAGACAGAAAGGGCGGAAGAGGAAATAAGCCAAGGCAATAGGCAATAGCCAACGCTGGGCGTCGGTTGACCGACTTGGTTGCTGAGCTGGACATGGATGAGTTTTAGGTGTCGAAGCATGGTGTCTGCAAAGTTGTGCTTTGCGTCTCATATTCGGGATCATATACGTATGAACACAAAAAATACAGATCAGATCACTATCCCATTCAATTAAGTATCTTACTATTCATTACCTGCACATTAAATAGCTTTTTATGAAATTCTTTTTTTATCTGTTTATATGTTTTTTGATTGCCATTCAAAATAATAGTAAGGCTCAGGGTTATATTCCAATGGATACGATTACAGACTGGAAAGTTCATGTGAGTTCATTCGGGGGTACAGTGGAGTTCTGGTATTATTACGCAGGAGATACCGTGATTCATGGCAAATCTTATCGCATCATCAAGTTAGAGGGTAGTCCAGACTTCGTCAATCTTTACTTCCGGGAAAATAAAACTACAAGGAAAGTATATAAATACCTGCCGAATCAGGACCAGGAAATTTTATTTTATGATTTTGGATTAGCATTAGGTGATGATTTTTTTGTCGAGTATGAATCAGGTTATTTTAAGGTAGTGGATATCGATTCTGTACCCAGTTCCTTGGGTCCTTTAAAAAGATGGTGGTTTGAAAAAGGCTTTTTACAATTTACATATATCGAAGCTATAGGTAGTGATCCGCTGGACTATCAATACCGGATTCATATATCAGATCCTGTGTATAATACTATCTGTGGCTATCACTATTGTGAAAAAATATTTGGAGATGAAAGTTGTTCTCCGCCTCCTTACAGAGCAATAACGATTGCTCAGGCTGTAAGCATTTGTGAAGGACAGAATTATTTGGGACATGAATTACCAGGATCTTATGCAGACACGCTTATCACTCAAAATGGCTGCGACTCTATCCTTTTAACAAACCTGAATGTCATCCCACCTGTCAACATTTCGATCGATACCACCATTTGCGAAGGAGACACCTTTCATGGAATTAACATCTCAGGTTCGTATTCATTTAGTTTTTTATCCCATTTGGGTTGCGACTCAATTGTGACTTATATAATAAGCGTAATTCCGCTTCCGGAGTTAATTGAATTTTATGCATTGTGTCCCGGCGAAGAAGTTCATGGGATATCCGTGGAAGGTATTTATTCTTTCCTGCTTCCATCTAAAACCGACTGTGATACTGTGCTGACCCTGGTTATCACCGAATTGCCTGTTGAAGATCCCTCTTGTATTACTGCAATCAACGATCAGGTTCCGGCACACATAAATATTTATCCTAACCCAGTGACAGAATACCTTCATATAGAAACTGATTTACAAATCATTGAAGTGGATATTTTGGATTTACACGGGCACAGGTTAATGCATGCATATAAATTAAACCCAGGAAATAAAACTCTGGATGTTTCCAACCTCGTGCCCGGTGTCTATATCCTTCAGATGAAAGGGATACATGGAAGCATTTTTCAAAAGATTGTAAAACTTTAGTTGAAATTTTCCAATGAACCAGGATTCGATCAAATCATATTATTCTGCTGGCATAGAAAAAGACCGTCTTCAACAAATCTATTTCAAGCTGGAAGGTATCCGGACTAAAGAAATCATCAGCAGGTATCTAACTGACAAATCAAATGTCATCGATATCGGTGGAGGAACTGGCTGCCCTGACTTTTTCCTTTAGACTTTTTGTCTATTTGGCGGTTGCTGAACTGCGATTGGTGAGCTGTTGCCCAAGGAAGTGAGGTAGCAAGTCGAACCATAGCACATGGATGAATACAACAAGTCGAAGCCTAAACCTTTTTTCCTCAGCTCAGCAACCGTCCGATATCCTTTTATCCAGCATCCAATTAATATAATTCTTAATCCCAAAATCGTATTTTGGGCGCATGAAAAATCGAATCTCCCTCTGCATACTATCCTTCTTACTTATTGTGAACTACACCCATGCAGGTGAAAGCAAAGCAATAAAGACTACCCTATCCAATGTCAGTCTTTCGTTTAACCTGAATAAAAACGGCAGCCTCCAATACAGCGTCACTTTCAAAAACCAACATGTCATCAAACCTTCCTTGTTAGGTTTTCATCTGAACGATTCCATACACCTGGACAAAAATTTTCAGATCGTTAAGATTGATTCATCTTCTGTGGATGCAACCTGGAAACCCATCTGGGGCGAAGTAAGCCAGATCCGCAATCATTACAAGCAACTCACAGTTCATCTGGTTCAAAATTCCAAACCCAGCTTTCTGCTGAATATTGTTTTTCGCGTTTTTGAAGACGGCGTCGGATTCCAATATGAATTTCCAACACAACCTCATCTTACATTTTTCATTATCAATGACGAATTGACCCAATTTAACATGACCGGTGATCACAAGACCTTCTGGATCCCGGGTGATTATGATTCAAATGAATATGCTTACACCACTTCTAAGCTGAGTAAGGTCGATGATTATAAAATCCCTTTGATCTCTTTTGGAACCGTTGCCAGAAGTGAACCCGATCAGTATGCTGTGCAAACACCCCTGATGATGAAAACAGCTGAAGGATTATACATTAATATCCACGAAGCTGCATTGATCAATTATCCTTCCATGCAATTGCATGTAAATAAAAAATCACACGCTCTTTCATGCAACCTGGTGCCAGATGCAATAGGAAATAAAGCTTACCTGCGTACACCAGCAAAGACTCCATGGCGAACTATCATCGTCAGTGATAAGGCAACAGATATCCTTGCGTCTAAAATGATACTTAACCTGAATGAACCTTCGGTAGTAAAAAATAATTCATGGATACACCCTATGAAATATATGGGCGTGTGGTGGGAAATGCAAACCGGAAAAAGTTCATGGAGCTATGCAGATCATGCAGATGTTTTTTCAAAAGATGGTGACCTTCTTCCACATAATCATCATGGTGCAAATACAGCCAATGTCAAAAAGTATATCGACTTTGCTGCGAAGAATGATATCACTGGTTTGTTAGTGGAAGGATGGAACACCGGCTGGGAAGAATGGATCTTCAACTGGAATGGCGGACATTATGATTTTGTCACTCCTTATCCGGACTTCGATGTCAAAGCCATAGAAAGTTATGCTAAGAAAAAAGGCGTGCAGATGATCATGCACAATGAAACTGCCGCAGATGCAAGCACATATGATATCCAGATGGATACAGCCTTTACTTTCATGAATAAGTTTGGTTACAAAGCTGTGAAGACAGGATATGTTGGAAATATTATTCCACGAGGTGAACCTCATGATGGGCAATGGATGATCAATCATTATCTGCGATCGATTGAAAAAGCTGCGGAACATCATATCATGATTAATATTCATGAACCTGTCCGCCCAACTGGCCTGCACCGCACATATCCGAATTTCCTGGCTTGTGAAGCGGCCAGAGGAAATGAATGGCATGCATTCAGCAATGGCAATCCGGTTGATCATGAAACCATACTACCCTTTACACGACTTATGGGCGGCCCGATGGATTATACACCCGGGATTTTTAAAATGCAGAATTTTGCAAAGGATGCTCCTGCCAGGCAAATGCATTCAACGCTTGCCAAACAGCTTGCATTCTATGTCACCATGTATTCGCCGCTGCAAATGGCAGCAGACCTGCCTGAAAATTATGAAGCGCACATGGATGCTTTCCAGTTTATTAAAGATGTAGCTGTGGATTGGGATGATACCAAAATCATAGAAGCAGAACCGGGTGATTATATAACGATCGCCAGGAAAGAAAAAGCGAAAAATAATTGGTTCATCGGTACGATCACGGATGAAAAAAGTCGGTCCGCCTCAGTACCCTTGACTTTTTTAGATGCAGGAAAAAAATATATCGCCATTATTTACGCAGATGCGGACAATGCGCATTGGAAAAATAATCCTGAAGCTTATAAAATTGAAAAATATATCGTTACCAGTTCTACTACTTTAATGCTAAAATTAGCAGAAGGTGGTGGTGCTGCTGTGAGCCTCATGCCGGCTAGTGCGGAACAGGTGAAACAGGTAAAGATGTATCCTTAAATCAATATCCTTATCTTTGCTCTGCTCTTCCCCCTTGTCAATTTGATTCATGATTCGCCAGGCTTACATATTGCCTTTCATTCTATTGTGTCACTGCGTGTTCGGACAGGTGTACCAGGGCCTGGTCGTACCCGATAAGAAAGGCCGTTTCGGAACTACTTCTGAAATCACACAAGCCTCAGGCCTCGCGCTGGATGCCAATGGCATCTCCTTATGGACACACAACGATCAGGGAAACGCAACAACCAAAGTGTATAAAATTCTTACCTCAACAGGCGAGAATACCATTACTATCCAGAAAGTAGTCAACATCCTGAATGCGCAAAATCTTGATTGGGAAGATTTCGCAGCAGACAATGCAGGAAATATATTTCTATGCCAGACCGGCAAAAATTGTAATGCAAACAGCGATCCGCTTGAATGTCCGAATCGATTCATTTTTAAATTTCATAAGCTCCCGCTCGCCTCTTTAAATCATCCCGATTCAACTGCAGTCACCCCGGTTACTTATTTTTTCAAATATCCGCTGACCGGCTATGATGTCAACAATTGCCATCCAAATGATACCGTATTTGTCAATTGCGAAGCTGTCATCTGGCATAATGGAGCAATATATTTATTTACAAAAAATATCTGGAGCAAAGCCACGAACAATTGTGGAGGATGGACAGAAGGATATACCTATATGTTTAAGCTTTCACTGACAGCAGGAAGCAGCATGGCCAATCCGCTTGTAGCCCAATACATGGGGAAAGTAAATCTGAAAATGTCGCCTACTGAAGATCCTGCAAAATATAATGTTACTGCTGCTGCCATCAGTCCGGATCATACCATTTTGTCCCTGATCACCTACGGCCGTATCTGGCAATTTCGAAATTTCACTGGCGATCAGTTTTTTTCCGGAACAGGCATTTACAATGATTACTCACTTACCGGCACAGATACAATCACGCGTGGATATGAGGGAGTTGAATTCATAAATAATCATGCGGTTACACTCTGCGTGGATGGCGTCAATGGCCGTCTTTCCGGAATTGATCTTGACAGCCTTGCACTATGGGTGCGTAATACAAATAATACAGGACCAGGTAGTCTTCGCAATGCATTACAAACAGCCACTACAGGAGATACATTGCGTTTCAAATCAGCTGTCGTCAATGATACGATTACCCTCACTTCCGGGCCTTTGATTTTTAGCAGGAATGTTCATCTTATTCAACCTGCAGGACAACCTGTAGTTCTTCAATCGTTTACAACCAATACGATTACCATTCCGGTTGGAAAAAGTATTTCATTAAAAAATATCAACATTATTTGTGGAAATGCTTCGGATGCAGGTGTTTTGAACGATGGGTCGCTTACGACTGAAAATGTGAAATTTTATAATCACATCATCACGAATAAGAGTATGCATAACAGGGGGACACTATTGATAAAAGGAGCCTGTCAGCTCTATGGGAATTGAATTATCAAAAGAAAAGCATCTGGAATACCCTATCTTCCAGAATAGGGCATCATTTACGCAACTAATGATTCCTTTCATTGTTAAATTTGACCTGAGAAGATATTTTCTAAAATTTACAATTCAAACATCATGAATCAGAAACAAAACAATCAAGTCGGATTATGGGTAGATAATAAAAATACCCTGGTTATTGGACGCCCTGAAGAAAATGAAGGTGGTGACTTTAGTGTTCTCCATAAAATTGAAGCCGAACATTATCACGGTGAAAAAGGCGAACATGCATCGATGAATGCCGAACCACAATATCTTCTCAAATATCATAAGGCCATTTCAAAAGTCCTGCTTAACCAGGATGAAATCCTTGTTTTTGGGCCGGGTAAAGCCCAGGAACAACTGGTTAATTTTCTGCGTGAGGATAACCATTTCAATAGCAAAAAAATCACCATTGAGTCTGCACAACATATGTCGGATCATCAAATGGTAGCCAAGGTCAGGGATTTCTTCTCTTGAAAATAGTTTTTGGCTATAGGTTGAAGGCAGTAGGACTGGTTAATGGTTATTGGTTGTAGGAAGGAGTTATGAAAAAGGTTTTAGGTTGTAGGTTTTAAGCAATAGGGGTAATGGATATTGAATGTTAGTTATAACCTAATAACTAATCCCTCAAACCCAGTCTTACAGCCAGTACCTTACAACCTGTTCCCAATTTTTCTATATTCACCGAAATCTTCACCATGAAATCCTTTATCCTTACAAGTTCCTGGAAATTCATTTTCATACTTGTTGTTAGTCTCTGCTCTATCCATGGTGTGCAAGCCCAGGTTCCGTTAAAATTTGAGGAGAATGATAAATGGGGTCTGAAAAATGATCAGGGCACCATCCTGGCATCTGCCAAATATGAATATATAGGTGAGTTTGTGGGAGGCATAGCACTTGTCACGCAGGAATTTGAGGAGGATTATGACGATGCGACATATACACTCTATGGATTCATTGACAATACCGGCCGCGAAATTATCACTCCGCAATATCAGGATGCTGAAAACTTTTCGGATGGATTTGCCAAAATTGAAGTGAGCAATAGTGAAACAAATTTCAAGACTTATTGTGGATTTGTTGATACGAATGGTCGTTTAATCATCAAAGCTAAATATGACACAGCATTGGATTTTTCAGAAGGCATGGCTGCTGTCGGCATGGGAAACCTGGTCGATGGATATAAAATGGGTTATATTGATAACACAGGGAATGAAGTGATTGAGTTAAAATACGATTTCACTTATCATTTTTCAGAAGGCCTGGCCTATGTAGGTATGGGCAATGATACAGATGGCTTCAAATATGGATTTATCGATAAGACGGGAACGATCCGGATTCCCATCATATATGATAGCGCATCCGATTTTAATGAGGGTCTTTCCTCTATCGGATTTGGCAATATAAATGCAACCATGAAATATGGTTTTATCAACAAAGCAGGTGCAGTAATTGTCAAACCAATATATGATTGGTGCTCGCTCTATCAGGAGGGTATGTGGATTGTTTCTCTTGGAAATGACAAAGACGGTTATAAATCCGGGTATATAGACAAAACAGGCAAAATTGCCATACCGGTCATCTATGATGAAGCCGGGGTTTTTGAAAATAACCAGGCCGAGGTGAAATTAAAAGGTGATACTTATATGATTGACAAGTCCGGTAACCGGATTAAATAAGGGTTAAAGGTTTTAGGTTATGTGCAGTAAGACAAGTTGTTGGTTTTTGGTTATTGGTTGATATGCAGTAGGACAATTTGTTTCAATCATTAATTGCTATTCCACGAACAATTTAAGATCCTTTTTTCTCCTTTTAAATCTTCAACCATTCCTACAACCAACAACCTATAACTATTCCTATTGCTAAAGACTTATAACCATTCTTACTGCCTACAACCCATAACCTATAACCCATTAATTATTAACTTTAAATAAAAAAATGGAGACCAAGGGACTGCTATTTATACCCGATATCAGTGGCTTTACCCAATTCGTCAACCGGGTAGAAATCGAGCATACGAAACTGATAATGCAGGAGCTCCTGGAGATCCTGGTCAATGCTAACCGGATCGGCCTGGAAATTTCCGAAATTGAAGGGGATGCCATCCTCTTCTATAAGTTTGGCGAGCAGCCGGATCTTGATGATTTATACAAGCAGGTCGAATATATGTTCTGCGAATTTCATCGAAGCCTCAAATTATATGACGGCAGCAAGTACTGCCAATGCCAGGCATGCATGTCGGCTATTAATCTTACCCTGAAAGTTGTCACACATTACGGCGAGTTCACAGATTACAAGGTGCAGCAATTTAAAAAGCTCATAGGTAAAGATGTGATCGTAGCGCACCAGCTTCTGAAAAATGATATTGACCAACATGAATACTGGCTTGTCACGGATAGTGTCATCCAGTCATCTATGCCATCCGGACCGGACAATATCATGCAGTGGAGCACGGATATAAAACAAACCGAAAATGGTGATATCCCTTTTCACTACGCACAACTCGGTGAACTAAAAAACCGCATTCCGGAATATGCTGAGCCTGATCTCAATCTGCGTGACAAAGTGAAAGTCATTTCGCGCACGAGGGTATACGATACAGATATCATCACCTTATTCAGGACAACAGGCATGTTCGACTACCGCGCCAAGTGGCAGCCCGGGGTCTTGAAAGTGGAAGAGTTAAATCACTTTTTGCCACGCGTAGGAATGAAATACCGGTCGGTTACTGCAGAAGGAAGCACTGTAAGCTATAGTAGTAATTATACTTTTCAACAGGATCATATAGAATTCAGTGAAACGGATGAAAACAAACGCTATTGCACAACTTATATTTTGCAGAAAATCAGTGATGATAAAACAAAGTTGACTATCGATTATTATATTCTTAAAAAACCATTTGCAGAATTAATCTTTAAGCTAACGGAGAGAAAGAAAAAAGAAATATTTTTCGAACAATCCATGATTAATCTTGAGCCTCTGCTGAAAGTGATAGAATTTCCCTATTAATTGAAGTCGCATTTCACCCTTCTATTGTCGTTTTCCCACTGCATGCATACAACTTTGTCCTTTTAAGTTTGTATCGTATTTACAATCATTCATTTTATAAAAACAAACAGGAAATGAAACAGAAAATAACAACATGGCTTTTGTTTGATGGACAAGCTGAAGATGCGGCTAAGTACTATACATCCATATTTAAAAACTCAAGCATGGGTCATATTATGCGATATGGACCTGGCGGGCCAATGCCTGAAGGTACTGTGCTTACTGTCTCATGGACAATTGAGGGACAGGAATTTTTTGGGCTCAATGGTTATGCTGCTAAACCTTCAGAAATGATTTCCTTTTTTGTGGATTGTCATTCGCAGGAAGAAGTAGATTATTACTGGAACAAATTCACAGAAGAAGGAGAAGAAAGCCAGTGCGGATGGTGCAAGGATAAATTCGGAATTTCCTGGCAAGTTGTTCCAGATATTTTAATGAAGTATCACCAGGATCCTGACAAGGCAAAAGCAGCAAGGGTGATGGAGGCGATGATGAAGATGAAGAAGATTGATATTGCTAAGCTGAAGGAAGCGGCGGGGGATTAGTGAATAGTCAGTAGTGAGTAGTGAGTTGGGGCATTTTAATCAGAGATGCTCTTTTTTTCGTGAGGCGTCAGACGTGAAATGTGAGTGGGATTCTTTATGACTTTCAAATGATGAAGGGAATTTCTTTGCGCCTTTGCGGCTTTGCGAGCCATCTTTAATGGAAGTTTTGACCTATAAGCTAAGACTTGTCCGGTCCTTCAAAACCCATGATACAAGATTCTTCCACAGGTAAATATTTAAGGCAAGCAACCTGATGTTAAGGAAAATACAATCATGTTTTCCTTAAACATCAGGATATTTAAGGAAAACATTATGATATATAAGGAAAACACTATTCGTATTTAAGGAAAATACTAAATAATTGATTTTGAGGACATTAATAGTTTGTGTTCAAATTTTCAACTTAATCCCTGGTAATGAACACGACTTTATGTCTCATGAAAATTCAATCATGTTTTCCTAAAACATCAGGATATTTTTGGAAAACATCATGATGTTTTAGGAAAACACTATCGTATTTAAGGAAAATATTAAATGATTGATTTCCAGCCTTTTAAATATAAATCCCCAATCATTGCATTCCCACACCTGGCTTCAATCAAATAACCCTCACCCTTAAGCAGGCTAACACTCCCAGTTCCCAATACACCCTACACGGTCCTATGCTCTATCCCCTATACCCAAATACCCTGGTGATATGTCTATATTTATCGGATAGACAAAGAATCATGGAAATAAGATGATCAACTTATTTCTTTTCATGTCCGCTTCCCAATGAAAGGAAAACAAATCCAAAAGCAACAAACAGGTAAGAAAAAAAAGGTAGCTGCAACAAAAATTGAACCCGGCACAGCGAATTGGAAAATTCCGGCTTTACTGGCAGGCATCGTTCTTCTTTCATTCGTGATATACCTGCCGGTTCTGCACAATAGTTTTTTAGCCTGGGACGATACCTATTACATCCGGGATAATAACCTGATCTATTCTTTAAATCTCAGGGATATTTTCTCCAATAATGTCATGGGCAACTATCACCCCATCACGGTGTTGTTGCTGGCTATTGAATACCAGCTTTTTGAATTAAGCGAGCCCGGTTACCATGCAGTTAACCTTGCCCTCCATTTGCTGAATGTGATATTTGTTTTTTATAGTGTATTACTACTTTGCAAAAGATCCGGTGTTGCGCTGATTGCAGCTCTTCTTTTTGGCATCCACCCGATCCATGTTGAATCAGTAGCTTGGGCATCCGAATTGAAAGATTTGCTGTACACTTTTTTCTTTCTGCTCACATTTATTTTTTACCTGAAGTACGTGGCAGGCCTTCAGAAAAAATATTATGCTTTAGCCATATTAATGTTCATGTTGTCAGTCCTTTCAAAAGGAATGGCAGCATCCCTTCCTGTAGTCCTGTTGCTGGCTGATTTTTTCAAAGGAAGAAAAATGGATGTGAAGGCCTGGCTTGAAAAATTACCTTTTTTTTTAATCGCCATTGTCTTTGGCTTTATTGCCATTGCTGCACAAAGGGCTCCGGATATCGTGCAGGATATTACTTTTTTTACTTTCCCGCAACGAATTGCATTTGCATGTTACAGCTTCATCACCTACCTGGCGAAATTAGTGTTGCCTATAAACCTGAGCGCTTATTATCCTTATCCAGCTAAAACCGGAGGTGGAATATCACTTCTTTTTTATGCTTACATTCCAATACTTATTGGCTTACTGGTTGCAGTGTTTTATTCATTGCGCTTTACAAAAAAAATATTTTTTGGCATCGGATTTTTTGCAATTACGATATTTCTTGTGTTGCAGCTGCTTCCCGTAGGTGATGCGATCATGGCCGACCGGTATGCATACGTTCCTTCTTTAGGATTATGTTATTTAGCGGCTGAAGGACTTTCTTTTCTTTGGAATAAAAACCTGAAATGGATTGTGATATCCACACTCGCCGGATTCACTATTTTTTTCAGCCTATTGACACACGCCAGATGTCTGGTCTGGAGAACGGATTTTTTTCTCTGGCAGGATGTCATAGAACGATTTCAAACCGTCCCGATAGCTTATTATAATCGCGGCTTAACGTATATGAATGAAAACAAATTCAAAGAAGCTATGGAGGATTATAATCAAGCCCTTGCTTTGAAGCCTGATTATAATGTAGCACTTGTCAACAGGGGAAATATATTCAGGGTCAATAATCAAAATGAAGAAGCGCTCCGTGATTACAACCATGCGATAGAAGTAACTCCCAATCTTTCGATTGCCTTCTTTAATCGTGGCATCCTGTACATGAACCAGCAAAGAAATGAAGAGGCACTGGCTGATTTTTCAAAAGCAATTGAATTCAAACCAGGCTATTATAAAGCTTATAGTAACCGTGGTGTGATTTACAATAATCTACAGAGATACCCTGAAGCCATCGCAGATTATTCGAAAGCTATTGAAATAAATCCCGGTTACATGGAAGCTTTCTACAACAGGGGTATGGCGAAATATAGTGCCGGCGATAAACAGGGAGCATGCGATGATGTCAAGGCATCTTCAGACTTGGGATTCAAAACAGCGACTGATGCATTGCCACAAGTTTGTAATTGATCTAACTATTAATATTCATATAAATTCTGAAAAATGAATACCAACTTTTCGCACTACCTGAGGATTACTCTCTTTGTTATTCTTCTCCTGTTATTTATCAGTATTTCATGGTTTCATTTTTTTGATTTCAGTCTTGATGCTTTTAAAAGTGGGTATAGATATCCGGTTCTGATTATTGAATTAATCCTTATTCCGGCATTTGCACTGATCTCAATTATTCAACTGATTTTCATTATTTACAGGGAAAGGATGATCAGTCGTTCAACGGTCTACCTTATGCTAAAATATTTTGGCCTGCTCATTTTTATGATATTCGTATTGCTACTTGCCTCCATATTGTTTAATAATGCTTAAGCTTCTCATTCATCTTTAAAAAATTCTAAAGCTGAAGATCAAACTTGATTTGTTTCTCCAGCTTTAGATTTAATAATGAAGTCGTCAATCGTAATTCGTCAATTGTAAATTCTATTTGCTCCCAGGAAATGTTTTCCTCAACGCCGTTCCCTTATTTGACAGCCCGCGGAAAATCAGAAAACTAAAATCATACCTGAGCGTATCCGGCGCAAATGAAAATGTATTCGTAGCTCCATTATGACATCTGATGCAACTTGATGTATCCTGCATAAAAGTTTCAATGACTGTATTCCCTAACAATTCAGGCGCAGGAGGCGGATTAGGTACACCATAGATGGGTTCATTATGAGAGGAAAGCCACTGACTCCCTACCAGCTTGTAATTTGCCCATACACTTCCTTTTAGTTTTTGCTGCCATGCAGCATTCATCCGCTGCGTCGGGCCATATATCGGGTAAGTCCTCGTGACCTGTGTACCAAACGTATCTACATGCGCATCATTGACCATGGTCTGACCATATGCTTTTGCAAAAGGTGGCTTGTTAGCCCATATCAATTTATTCTGATTACCAACAAATGTATCAGCCGGTGTATTTACCAGGCAGTTTAAACAATTCGGATTGTAAAAAGACCATGGATAATCCGGATGCTGTGCAGCATCAGCCAGATCATCAGGTGTATTGTCCACATGTTCAAACGTGCTCCATACCATGATGGGAAAGAGCTTGGTTTTAGTGATGATGTGCATGCCTACAAGACCGACACGAGCGGTAAAACAAGTATCCTTCCCGGATTTACGATTTGCTCCCGGTATGTATATGGTAGCATCACGGTTATAAAAGCGGTCCCATATTTCTTTTTCATTTGGTAACAATAGGCGCCAGCTGGCTTTAATTTCAATAGTACCCACCTCACCTCCGGTTTTAGATTTAATCACAGTGTAATAACTTGATGGCAGATCAATTGTCAAAGGCTTTTTTAATTTCTTCAACGAATCCACAAAGGCTTGCTGGCCACTCAGTGTATTCAATTGGTTCGCTTCCACATAAGCAACTTCAGCGGGACTCATCATGATCTCGTACAGCGCGAAATTGAGGTTACGGTCGATGAGGGCATTGCCGTCATTTTCTGTAAATCCTGCCGTAGTAAAGCCTCCGGAACTGGAGACCAAGGGATGAAAGAGAAATTTAGAACCCGGAGTGCCAGGATCGCATGCGTCAGAAACACCACCAAATACATCATCCGCACTGCTGTAATATTCCCAAACCCGGGCCGAGGTGTCATTTCCTATGATATAACCTGATGGCGCTCCAGAGTTGTTAGCAGGCCAGTTAAGCGCCACAAAGGACTGCCAACTGAATTCGTCGAACTTTGGCTGATCGATCGTATCCAGGTGCGTACGGTAGCCCGGAATAGTTGCAGAAGAATCATCCACTTCGTGTGGAATAAAGGGACACAGAGAATCTGGCGTACCAACAGCACAAAAAACTGTACCGAAAGGTCCTGTACCATCAGATGGTCCCGGCATAGTAAGTTTGGGCTGATTACATGCAAACACAAAGAAGAAAACTGCGGGTGCAAAAACAAAAATCAATGGCCAATGCCTGTTAAGAAAGAATAAGCGTTTCATATCTAATAATAGTTTGGTGTCTCGTTTATTTAAAAGCTTAGAAGTAATTAAAATTAAAAAAAATACTGATCCCATGTTTTTCTGCCAATAATTATTTTTTTTCAAAACGTCACCGGGAGGTTTTATACGCCGATTGACATCCTAATAAGTTGTAATTTTGATTTCACATCCTTTTAAATTAGCCTTAAATCTATGAACCGAATTAAAATCTATTTTTTGATCCCCGTTTCGCTTTTTTTCCTGGCGTCATGTCGTGGCAAAGAGGACAAAATGATCATTGGGAAATGGACAGGTGTAGAATGGATGGCCGGAACCCGGGAATCACCCAATATACCTTCGAAGGCAGTTTTTACATTTAATGAAGATGGCTCTTATACTTTCGATTATGCAGGCAATATTGAAAAGGGGAAATATTTTGTGAGTGGCGACGAGTTATTCACCACTCCTGATGGCGGTATAAAAATGATGGTAAAGATCCCCAGGATTACAGCTGATACCTTAATATTTGATATGAACCGGGGTGGCCAGGCCGAGAGACTTACATTGAAAAGGAACTAGTCTCATTCGACAACACATTCTGATGTCTCATGCTTTCTCAGTATTTCAGCGTACACGATGAGTTCTATATTCAATTCACCCTATAAGTTTATTTATTTATCAGGTCTGATTGTTTTCCTCATTGCTGCATTTTTCAGCGAAGGATATTTACACCCTGATGAGCATTTTCAGATTCTTGAATTTGCCAATTATAAACTCGGATTCTCTCCGGGAGAAGACCTACCATGGGAATTTCAAGCGCAAATCCGGCCTGCATTGCAACCTTTTCTTGCGATGGGTGTGATCAGGACATTGATGTTCATTCATATTGACAATCCATTTACCTGGGCGGTAATATTAAGATTATTGACTGCTTTATTTTCCTGGTTTGTCATATCGAGGATGTCTTTCTATATGACCAGGGAAATCACGGATGAATACACAAAAAAGATGTTCCTCTTCATATGCTTCTTCCTCTGGTTTATACCTGCGATCAGTGTCCGGTTCTCTTCTGAAAATTATGGTGGTCTTACTTTTCTTTTAGCGCTCTATTCTATCCTGAATGGACTGGATGATACCAGAAAAAAGAAAATAATTAATTTGGTTTTTGGGGGATTGCTCCTGGGGTTTTCATTCTACTTTCGTTTTCAAATGGCATTTGCCATTCTGGGCCTTGGGATTTGGTTGATATTTATGAAGAAATTAAAATGGTTCGACCTTGGACTTATTATTTTTTCGGGTATTATTTCTGTATTCATTTCAACGATAGTTGATTATTTTTTTTATGAAAAATGGCTATGTACACCATGGAATTATTTTAAAGAAAATATTATAGCAGACCGGGCCAGTGATTTTGGTGTAAGTCCATGGTGGAATTATTTTAAGTTGTTTTTTGAAACTGCGTTTCCTCCTATGAGCGTAGTGTTATTGATCTTTTTTTTTATTGGTTTATTCAAAAAATCAAAACATGTGCTCACATGGTGTATCATTCCTTTTATAATCGGTCACATGATGGTGGGTCATAAGGAAATGAGATTTATGTTTCCCATGGTATTTGCATTTATTTTTATAGCATCCGGTGGACTGAGGTATTTGATGGCCCTTGATAATTATCGAAAGACAATCCGGGTAATATTGACTGTTTGCATTATCATCAACATTCCTTTACTGGCTATCAATTCGATACTTCCGGCCAGGGATAGTGTTTGTTATTTCAGATTTTTGCACAATAAATATTCAGACCAAAAATTCGAATTATTGTCCATTGGCAAAAATATATATGAGACCGTTGGCCTTAAAGTAAATTTTTATAAATCAAAAAATATTCACTCTATCGTGGTTGCCGATACAGCAGAAGTAAATGAATTTCTCAATACATTCCAGCCTGACTTCATCTATTATCTTCAACAAGACCCTTCGCAGGATATAAGTAACCAGGGTTACGAAAAAGAAGATATATACAGCCTGATACCACAATGGATTTTGAAGAATAATAGTAATCATTGGCAGGACAGGACGAGTATATGGAAGATTGAGAAACTTAGGAGAATTAAGTGACTTCAATTACCCCTAAATCCCCTAAAGGATCCATTTACTGAGCTGGAATTTATTATAAACTAATAAATATTTCCATGTTAGAGGTCAGAAACACTCCAACGTCCGTTAATATTATTTAATAGGAAAAGGGTCCTTTAGGGGATTTAGGGGTAAGTTTGCTGTAATGAAATTATTACCTCTTCTCTTCCTGATTGCTCCACAACTTCCGGTTTATTCGCAATCGTACACGTCATATTTTACCGGCAATGCAAATGACACTCTTGTAACTCCATCAGGTGGCATCTGCATGATGGGTGGAGCTGCCGAACATGATGAGGCCATGAAGTGGTTTCTTCAAAGATGCAACGGGGGAGATGTATTAGTGCTGAGAGCAAGCGGTTCAAATGGTTACAATGCATATTTATATAGCCAATTGCATATTCCCGTTCATTCCGTGGAATCTATTGTGTGCAATAATGCCAGTGCGTCTTATGATCCTTATGTCCAGCAAAAAATAATGCAGGCAGAGGGAATTTGGTTTGCAGGTGGTGATCAATGGGATTATGTGTCATACTGGAGAAATACACCCATTGACAGCTTAATCAATGTGGCCATTCAGGATAGAAATATTGTGATCGGTGGTACAAGTGCAGGGATGGCCATTTTAGGAGGATATTATTTTTCTGCTAAAAATGGTTCCGTTACATCCGGTGCAGCATTAGCTAATCCGTACACAAGCAAAGTAACTGTCGACTCAACAGCTTTTCTGAATTGCCCGCTTCTTGCTGATGTCATAACAGATACTCATTACGATAATCCGGACAGGAGAGGCCGTCATGTCACATTCCTGGCCAGGATCCTTACAGACTGGGGTGTTGAAGCCAAAGGGATCGCATGCGATGAGTACACTGCGGTTTGTATTGGTACCGATGGAATTGCTCATGTTTATGGTGATTATCCCGGAAGTGATGACAATGCATATTTTATTCAAACCAATTGCGAAATCAGCATACGCCATCCTGAAGTGTGCTCTAGTGGAAATCCACTGACATGGAATCTGAATGGTGAAGCTTTAAAAGTGTATGCTGTGAAAGGCACATTTGCGGGTACAAACACATTCAACCTGATGGATTGGAAAAGCGGATCAGGTGGCGAATGGAAAAACTGGTATGTCAATGCTGCTAATTTAAGCACTTCAGAATCAGACCGCATTCACTGCCAGTCAACATCCATTGAAGATTCACAAAACCAGGATGATGGAATCCGAATTTATCCAAATCCAGTTTATACATCTTCATTTACAATTGAATATGCTGAAAAGAAACCGGAGTCAATTGAAATAATAAATACATCTGGAAGAATATTAAAAATATTGAATGCTATTCAACCTGAAAGAATAACTATTGATGTAACTGATATTCCTGATGGCTTATATTTTATAAGAATGAAAATGGAATCAGGAATTATTGTAAGCAAAATTATTTTGAATTAAATGAAAGGGCTTGATGTTCGATTGTCTCCGACCTCGAACCTGAACCCCAACGTTCGAGTGTCACTGACCTCGAACCTGGATATGTCTTTGTTCGAGGTCGGAGACACTCGAACATCAGTGTGGTTAAATCTTAAACTTTTCCCCCGCCAGATAAATACTCAATCTCAAATCTTTCGCTCCAAATTTTCCATTCATCTTCTTCGCCTGCTTCTTTGGATTTGTATAAACCAATACCTGTGAGTTCCCAACTACCTCAGCATATTTTCCATTGACAAGAATTGCAGTTGATTCATCAATCCCGATACCCATCATACTTGGAAATTCAAGGATCGCGGTAAGCAATCGATTGTGCCTGCTCCTGATCAGGAAATGCTGATCAACAATAGCGTGGTTCAATAACCCCAGGCCTTTTTTTGTTTCAATATTTCCCTGCTCAATTGTCTTAAATGTAGCTGAATATTCAGGTGTCTTAAGCTGATTACCCGTGATCATGATGTCACTCATCACTGCAGCACCCGCACTTGTTCCGGCTACCATGGCACCATGCTCATATGCATAATGAATTGCTTTCTCCAAATCTGATCCGCTCACGATTTCCATGAAACGCGTCTGATCACCTCCACTGATATAAACCAATTTTGCAAACTTTACAGAATCTGATTTCGCTGGTGAATTTGCATCCTCTTTATTGCACCGGATGCCATGTACATTGTTTATACCGGCAGCAGTAAATGATTCTCTCGCATAATAAATGGAGGTATCCTGCGCTTCACTTGACATAGGAAGGATAACAGCATATCCTCCTTCTCTCAAACCGGATTCATCGACCATCCGGTTCATCATTTCAACAGGCTTTTCACCACCACCTATGATAAATAACTTACCTTTTGAAACAGAGCGCTGGGCAAATGCTGCATTCAGTGAAAAAACAAAAATCAGAAGTAAGAATATCCGCAATGGTTTCAATTATATCTTTTTTCCAAAAACAATTCCACGCGGACTACTGCCGGCACTTGTATAAAAAGGTGCTGCTTCAGAGCCATCCCGTCTGGCACGCATGATCGTACCGGGATTACGGTCACCCCAATATATCCTTTGCCCTGCAGGCTCATAACCTAATGCATACACAACACGTGATATTCCTGTAGTCAAAACTGCAATTTCAGTTCCGTCAAGATTAGCAGACTTAAGATGTATGTCACCAGAGGCCACATACTGATCATAATAAATCCTGTCTTCAACCACCAGGATGCTACCACCTTCTACAAGCGGAATGATCTCAATTTCACCTGTTCCGTCAAGATTCTTTCTCCATACACCACCATTGTAATTGATCCAGTACAATGTCCTGTTCACAAGGTCAACCGCAAGGCCATCCGGATCATTCGCCTGGCCCGTGACAAAATCTTCTTTCTGATTCACATCTGTACTATTGATATCCCCACGCTGAATACCACTATCTGTATCCCAGTAAAGTTGATTTTGCTGATAGTCGATGCTCAATCCATTTGGCCCGATCAATCCGCTCCTGAAAATAATCTGTCCGGTTCCATCAGGATCACTTTGTATGATCTGTCCTCCACCATAATCACTCACATACAATTTAGCATGCACAGTATCAAAGGTCATTCCATAAGAGTCCTGAATTCCATTTATCGGAAGTGTTTCAAATATAGGTGCCAGTGTTGTCACAAGCGCTCTGAAAACTAAACTTCCATCTGTGAAATAAATAGGTGTACCGCTTGCATTCGGATCCTTTATCACAATCGTTTTAGAAGAATGCTTTATCTCTAAAGATTGTGATGTGATCGCGACAAGATTTACCATAAATGCTCCTGATGTGCTGTACGTATGCTGCGGATTCACTTCATCGGAAGTTTCACCATCACCAAAATTCCAGTTATACGAAACACTTCCCGCTTCAGCAGGCACAATAGATGTGTTTGTAAATGTTACTGTAGCAGGAGCGAGCGAGTTATTATCAATCGTATACGTAAAGTCAGGCACCGTGCTGGCAGGAGGAACCGGAAAATCATCCTTACAACTATGCAGCGATACAAAACAAAGTGCAACTAAAAGTATGTTGTGAATCCTCTTCATTCTTATGATTTTATGCATATGCCTCTTACGCTTGCCAAGCCGCTTTTCAAGACTTCAGGATCCGATCCATCCAGATTTGCTCTATTTAGCTCACCTGAATCACGGCCTGACCAATACAATTTATTGTCTGTCTGATCGATCGTCAATCCATATCTTCTGGTATCCGTGGCATCAATAGTCACCTGGCCTGTACCATCAAGATTAGACCTGATGAGCTGCATCGAATTTTGTTCATCATAATATAATTTATCATTTACACTATCGACGAAAATAGAATACCCATACACACCGGTGATGAGCGCAACAGGATTTGAACCATCGAGATTTGCGACCCACAGATTTTCAAGAGCTACTTCATAGAAATACATCTTGTCATTTTTGAGATCAAGAGCTATTGCCCGCAATTCACCACCTGGAATATTCAAAAATCCTGGTTCAGGCGAACTACCATCCAGGTTTGCCCTGGAAACATTCCCAAGATCATCTACCCAATAAATCTTACCTGCATCCGTATCCAAAGCAATACCATATGGATCAGTAAGTCCTGATGCCAATTCCTGGAGACCTGTACCATCCGGATTCATTCTCCAGATCTTTCCTTCAGGCACAACTTCAAAATCACTGAAATAAACTTTATTATCTCCCGGATTGAAGGCAAGCCCTGCTCCACCTTTTCCGGTGATATCAAGCACATCGTTCACTTCTGCACTTCCGTCAAGCGATAATTTTCTGATTGCAGCATCTCCATATTCAATATAATATAATTGCTTCGCAGCAGCAGTCTGTGCAACCGATATTGTTTTGGTCGAAGTAGCAGGTCCGCCGGCACCGGTAGCTTTCAGTGTCACTGTATAAGTCCCACCGGTTGTGTATGTGAATGTAGGGTTCTCCAAAGATGAAGTTGTATTTCCTGCATCGCCAAATGTCCATTCATAGGAAGTAGCACCTTTAGAAGTATTCGTAAACTGGACAGCAGTTATATTGTTAAGACTTCCCTCATTCTCAACAGTGAAAGCACTTAATGGAAGGATCGTTACATTTTTATTGGAAAGCTTTGTTCCTCCTGCTCCGGTTGCTGATAAGGTGACCACAAAAACATTCGAAGTCGGGTATGACTTTGTAGGAGATGCTTCCGTTGATGTTGTTCCGTCACCAAAGCTCCAGGTAAATGAGGTTGCATTATCTGATGTATTAGTAAATTGAATTACCTCATCTACAGTCGCTGTAGTTTTACTGACAGTAAAATCAGAAATAGGGGTTGGCTCAGGTTCATCTTTTTTACATGCACTGATAGCTGCAAAAATCACAAGCGCAAAAAGGAGTAAGAAATGTTTCGTTTTCATATTTCAGTTTTATGATATTGTTATTTAATATCCCGGATTTTGATACATCCCCGGATTTGTATTCGTCAATAATTCACTCAGTGGAATCGGGAAAAGAGTTTGATTGATATTGGTCACAGTGCCCAGGACATCTACTGCTCGACCGGTCCTTACGAGGTCAAACCACCGGTGTCCTTCAAACGCAAGTTCATGTCGTCTTTCCTTTTCAACAGCATTTAATACATCATCATAAGATACTGTATTATTCGTTCCCAAACCTGCCCTGTTGCGAATGATATTCACATCGCCCCAGATCAAAGTAATATCCGTCTGCAATTTTGCTCCGGCTTCAGCACGGATGAGATACATTTCAGCCAGGCGCAGGACAATCACATTCTCACTTCCTGTGGAAAGATCATCATATTTGACGACATAAGGGGTAGTGCCCGAATAAGCATATGTAGCATCAAAACGTTTGTCACCGAATTCATAGCTATCGATCATGTCTGCAGATGGCGTTACTTCTCCCCTTCCATTTTCAGCTAAAGGAAAATTATATTCGGCTATCCGGTTCCTGTCCAGGGCAGTAAAATCAATTTCAAAAATAGATTCTGCAGTTTCTTCACTACTAAATACATCACTGTACTCCGGAAGAAATGAATAGTTATTGTCATCAATCACTTTTGTGGCATATGTCACTGCATTTGCATAATCTTTTTTATACAAATAAACGCGGGCCAGCAATGCATTTGCAGCCCCTTTAGAAGCCCTGATGCGATCTGATGAAGCCGGCAAATATTCCGAAGCAAATAAAAGATCTGTAATAATCTGGTTATAAACTGCATCAACCGGATCACGCGGCACATTGACATTTGTCAAACCTACTGTGGGTGTTGTCTTAACCGGGATCGCACCAAAATAATTGGTCAGGTTAAAATGATGCAATGCACGAATAAAATATAATTCACCAAATGCTTCATTTTTTTCTGCCACAGTCATATCCGGAATACCAGCCACTTTTGTGATCACATTATTCACCACATTGAGTCCATCATAGATAGCCGTCCATATCCCATCCACGGATGTATTTTCGGGAAGTATGGCATTGTTATCCACTTCAGCATAAGCAACAGCAGTAGCATTCGGCGGATGAGCTAAATTATCCGCTGCGAGATCTGCAAATATCCCATACGTCCTGCCATAATAGCTAAGGCTTTGAAATGAATTATAGGCTCCCAGTATACCTCGTTCAAGATCATTTTTATTTTTAAATGCCTCACTGGCCGGAATTGAATTCTGCGGCTCAACATCCAGGACATCACATGACCACACGCAACAAAGTATAGCAAAGAGTAAGATTATGTTCTTTATCATCAGAATGTCAGATTAAGGCCAAGTAAATAACTACGCACTTGTGGAAATGTAAAAAAATCAGTTCCAATGACGGCATTATCATTTCCCCTGTAATTCACTTCCGGATCAAGGCCTGTATAATTTGTAAACGTCAGTAAATTCTGACCGGTGAAATAAATCCGCAAGGCCGATATTTTATTGTTCAGGATTTGTTTTGTATTGAATGAATATCCGAGAGTGAGATTTTTCAGACGCAGATAAGAACCATCCTCCAGGAAACGGGATGAAACTCTTTTATTGGAAGCGGCCAGCACAGGATCATTAGTCGCTGCAGGAATATTGGTGATGTCACCCGGTTGCTGCCACCTGTTATTGATTATCGCCAATTGATTGTCACCTCCCTGTAGTGATTCGAGGAAAAGTCTTGAACCATTGAACACATCATTCCCCTGAGAACCCTGGAGGAAAATGCTCAGATCAAATCCTTTAAAGGCAAATGAATTTGTAATGCCATATATAAAATCCGGATGCGGATCTCCGACTTTCGTCCGGTCAGCAGTCGTGATCTGTCCATCGAAATTTTTATCTGCGAATACAACTGCACCTGTTGAAGGATCAACTCCAAGCCATTCATACGTATAAAAAATCCCAATAGGCTCCCCTTCTTCAATTCTATTACTTCCTCTTCCCAAATCATCAATCGGCTGACCATTATATAATTTCAAAACTTTATTGCGGTTCGCAGAAAAATTAATCCGCGTATTCCAATGCAGCTCAGTGTTTTTTAAATTATCTGATGATACCGACAATTCAATTCCCTGGTTCTCGACCTGGCCTACATTTTCAGTGATAGCAGAAAATCCAGAGGACGTAGGCAATGGCCTGCTGAGCAATAGATCTTTTGTTTGCTTGTTGTAATAATCTGCAGTGATCACCAAACGATCTTCAAATAATCCAAGATCAATTCCAACATCTAATTGTGTTGTAGTCTCCCATTTCAAATCCGGGTTTGGAATATTGCTTGGATAAATCCCGGGCTGCCCGGCATAGGAAGTATTGCCATATAATTCTGCGTACAGGAAAGAAGGAATATCATCATTTCCTGTCAAGCCATAACTGGCCCTGATCTTCAATTCAGAAACCGATCCCATATCAAAGAATTCCTCTTCAGAAATTCTCCATCCCGCAGAAGCCGCAGGAAAAAATCCGTTGCGTTTGTTTTCACTGAAACGTGATGAGCCATCGAGTCGTCCAGATAAAGAGAACAGGTATTTATTATCAATCGTGAAATTGCCCCTGAAAATATAAGATCGCAAGCCTGAATTAAAAGCATCCGTGCTGGCTGAAACAATCGTTGATGCCGAATTAATATATTCAAGATTAGGATCTGCAAAATCCTGCGCCCTGATGAACGAACTACGTGACTGATATTTTTCAAAACTATATCCAGCCAGCAATTCAAGTGTGTTGTCATTAAAATCTTTGTGATACTTCAGGTATTGATTCGAAACCAGGTTGGCTGTATTGGTATACGTTTCAAATCCTAATCCATTATATTTTGCACCCTGTACTGTCCGGATGGATTCATAAGCATGCTCCCTGAAACTCAGGAAATCAATTCCCCATTGAGATGTGAATGAAAGATCAGAAGTAATCTTAAAGTCAGCAAAAATATTGGCCAGTCCGCGGTATGAAAAATTCTCATTGATGGCTTCATTTGCAATCGATACTGCATTGGAATAAGGTCCTTCCTGGTTATAGCTGCCATCCGCATTATACACCGGAAAAATAGCAGGAGTGGAAATTCCATTTGGTAAAGGGCCATGTAGGGTCTGATCTCCTTCTATCCGGTCAGTTTTAGCATAGGACAAGCCGATGCTCGAACCAATGCTCAGCCTGTCAGAAATACGATGATCCAGGTTAAGACGCCCATTCATTCTTCTATAATCACTGCCGATCACTATTCCATCCTGGTTGAATACATTTCCGCTCACGAAAAATTTTGTCTTCTCATTACCACCTGAAGATGACAACTCGTATTCCTGCATGGGTGCGGTACGGAAGATTACATCCTGCCAGTCTGTGTTGATAGTGTTGTCGGCTATTTCTTCAGGTGAAAAAACTTCAGCATTGGCCAGGTCGTTTCTATATACTTTCCAATCATGTGCATTCAGCATTTCCAATGTTCGCCATGCTTGCTGCATGCCATATGAAGCATTGAAACGTACGGATGATTTTGCATTTGCACCGCGTTTGGTAGTGATCACGATGACACCATTGGAAGCACGGGCGCCATAGATGGATGCGGCAGATGCATCTTTGAGTACACTTATCGATTCGATATCAGATGGACTGAGATCAGATAATGCATTTATACCCTGACCTTCATAACCGACTTGGGCAAAATCACCTGTTGTGACAGGAATGCCATCGATGACGTATAGAGGCTGACTCGATCCTCCTATTGAGCTCACTCCGCGAATCCGTACTGAATTGCCACCTCCTGGTGTTCCTGAATTTTGGGATACCTGCACTCCTGAAGTCTGCCCTTGCAATATCCCATCGATCGTAGGAACAGGGATATCTTTAAGTGTTTCACTGGTAACCACACCGACCGAACCGGTCAACAGCTTTTTCTGCTCAACACCATAGCCTACTACGACAATTTCTGACAAAGAATTTATATCAGGCTGCAGGACCACATCAATGGTAGTGCGTTTGTTGATGTCTACTTGTTGCCGGATATAGCCCAGGTAAGAAATCTCCAGCTGTGTAGCATTAGAAGGGGCATTAATAGAATAGTGCCCATCATCATTCGTAATCGTTCCTATGCTGGTTCCTACAACAACCACGCTAGCTCCCGGCAATGAATTACCTTCAGGGTCAGAGATTTTGCCCTGGATCGTGATATCCTTTTTGGTTTGAAAAATCTCTGCTGACAAAACTGATTCAGCATGGATTGGCCCTGTAGGAAAGGACATGTTCAGCACAAAAAGGAATAAGGTGGATATCCGAAAGTAGAAAAAGTGTATAGATAGTTTCATTCCTGCCTGAATACGTTAAAAAGAGAGAGATCCTTAAAAAACCCGTAATTGTTGAAAGATGACTCTACGTCCGATGCAATCAACAGATGCAAGTTTACAAATTTTTATCAAGAGACCTAATGAAGCAGGAAGAGGATTAATATTCAAAAAAGTTCTTCAAATGCTTGTCCCAGTGTGGGGAATTCGAACTGAAAGCCTTTCTGTATCAGTATTTCAGGAACAACTCTTCGACTTTTAAGGAGTAATTCAGTTTCTGTACGCAATACAAATGCACCCATTTCAAATAATAAAACCGGAGCAGGCAGATTGATTAACGGCTTTGTATGCTTTGCCAAAAGATGCATAAACGTTTTGTTTGGAACCGGATGAGGTGCAGAAATATTTATTCGACCGGATAATTTTTCATTTGCAATAATAAATTCAATAGCACGGCAAAAATCCAAAACATGTATCCAGCTAAAATATTGAGTCCCCTTACCCTGGGGTCCGCCAAGACCCATTTTGGAAATCAATTTCAATCTGGGAAAAGCCCCTCCTTCCTTGCCAAGCACTACGGCTGTTCGCAATGCTACTTTTCGGATCGATGGAACAGTGTCTTTGAAAAACTCATTTTCCCAGGCTTTGCAAACATTCATGGAGAAGTCATTGCCAATAAGACCATTCTTCTCTGTCATATCAGATGTCTCAGTATGGATGTAAATGGTGGCTGATGAGGAATTGAGCCAAAGCCTGGGTGGCTGTTTTACGTGCATCATGGCTTTCTGAAGAACTGCAGTACTGTTGATGCGTGAATCCAGGATTTCTTTCTTGTTTTTTTCTGTATACCTGCAATCCACTGATTTGCCTGCAAGATTGATCAGGACATCACTTCCATCAAGAGCTGACTTCCAATTCCCAGGATTCTTTCCATCCCATTTTATATGATTGGATTCAGAAGGATTCCTGGTCAGAATAATCACTTCGTAGTGTTTTTCACGAAAATAATTTTCCAATGCCTTTCCCAGAAATCCTGTACCGGCTACAAGCACAATTTTCATTTCATGTATTTAGTTGATCAGGAAGAATTTTTGTCTTGCTTCGGAAGATCATAATGAAGGTGTTATTTATTACGATTGGTTAATTTGTGCAGTTGGTAAAGGAGGTATTTCGTTTGTTCTTTTTCTGTGCTTCATGCCTCTGAAGAAAAGATATAGGTTGAAAAACAATAGGATACCCAGAAAAATGGTGAAGCCACCGGTTTTTAAACTAAGTATTTCAAAGACTTCGCGTGTTGTATACACTTCTCTGTCAGTTTGCAGGTACCAAAGACCCAGCCCAAAAGCAAAAAGGAAAAAACCTGTTTCAAATAATTTATTCGTTGCGTCCGCCAGTTCTTCACGGCCATTGAAAATCGTATGCATGAATGTTTTACTCCTGGAAAACAATGTATGAGCTACATAGATAGTAGCCGCTGTAATGAATGCGAGATAAATGGTGTAAACACCAATGATTAGAGTTGCCATTTGTATTTATGTTTTAGTTTTGAAAAAATATATAGCATCAAAATATTCTGATAGTGCAGGTAAGCCAGCAGAGTAATGATCATACCCAGCTTTATACTGAGGAATTCAATGACCGATTGCATGTTTTCCAAAGTTGGCTTTCCATTCATCAGTGTGAACAGGATATACCCTATGTTCACCAGCCGGTATCCTAATAATAGCATGTCATTCACTTTGTCAGACAAATTCTCCTCACCGATGAGATATATGATCCAGGGTCTTCCGTACTTGTGCAGGCTGTTTCCTACCCTGATCGTAATCCATAAGCTGAGTATGATGTAAAAAATATAAACCACAAGTGCATTCATTATTTTCGTATTTCCGATATTTTTAGGAACATAATTTCAAAAAAAATCAAAAACCTTTGAATATCCATTTGAAGAACCTGAGTTTATCTGCCTTTTCCAGCATATCACCTATGCCCAAAAGTTTTTCTGAGAGTTCAGCTGTCTCCTCAAGTAAATGCCTGAATTTTTTTTCTTCAAAACTGGTCGCCTCGAATTTCGCCAATGCCTTTAGCTCCCTCACTACAGGTTCCACTTCCTTTTTTCTTCGTTGCTTCATGATTTTTATAGCCACCTCCCACATATCCTTTTCAGCAATGAAATACTCCTTCCTGTCGCCTGCAACGTGCTTTTTATAGACGATACCCCAATCCAGCAAAGACCTGATGTTGAGATTCGCATTGCTCCTCGAAATATGCAATTCTTCCATGATCTCGTCCGTCGTCATCGGATTCTCTGTAGCCAGCAAAAGGGCGTGAATCTGTGCCATAGCTTTATTAATACCCCAGTTCGTGCCCAGGGCTCCCCAGCTTTGTATAAATTCCTCTTTTGCTTCTTTGTATTTCACACTTCAAAATTACAGTAATTTTTTGTATTTCCTAATATTTTAGGAAGATGTTTGCCCAGATCTTGCTAAATTTTCAATATCCTCATTCATGATTTTCATCCGCTTATCTTAGTAGCCATTCATTATCATGAAAAATTATCTCCACAACAAATTCAATCCTGAAGAGCTTGTACAGGTTTTTGATGAGCTGCCATTATGGTCAGCTCCATTTGGATTGAAATTGCTGGAAGCCATTGAATACAAAAAAGGGATCACTGCCCTGGATATCGGATTTGGAACAGGTTTTCCGCTGACTGAATTAGCCATGAGACTTGGTGAAAGTTCTAAAGTATTTGGAATTGATCCCTGGACTTCTGCCATCGATCGCACAAAAAGAAAGATTTCCTTTTATAGCATTCAGAATATTACCCTGATTGAAGGAGTTGCGGAAGCAATTCCGCTTGAAAATGTATCTGTTGATTTAATTGTAAGCAACAATGGATTAAATAATGTGCAGGACCTGGAAAAAGTAATGTCTGAATGCGCCAGGATCAGTAAACCCAACTGCCAGTTTGTAATGACCATGAACCTGGACAAAACGATGTTTGAGTTTTATGACCAGCTTGAGATAATCCTGATGGAAAGGTCGATGGACACAGAATTAAAATTGATGCGGCAACACATTTATGAAAAAAGACGCCCGTTGCAAGAAATGATCACTTTGTTTGAACGGCATGGATTCATAGTAAAAAATGTGGCGCATGATATGTTTAAATACCAATTCGCTGACGGAACCGCAATGCTGAACCACTATTTCATCCGGATGGCATTTATGGATTCCTGGGTGAAGCTTTTACCCGTCGATACAGTGGATGAAATATTTGAAATGCTTGAATCCAGGTTAAATGAAATTTCGAATAGAGGAGGAATGAAGCTAAGCATACCTTTTGTTGTGATAAATGCATATAAATGAATTTTATTAATTGATAATTAAATATTTAATAATGAAAAATATAATATTCTATTGTAGTCTTTTCCTGACCTTTTGTTTGTTTGTATCCTGCCATGATAAAATCGAGGCCGTTTGCACCGGTGATCCTTTCACAGATCAGGCCGCCAATGATAATTTAGGTCAAAGTGAATTTAGGATATGGGATACACCCCTGTTGGAAAATATTATTTATTATGAATATTTTGATGATCGCGTCAGATTTTGGACTGCCAAAACAGTCAGTCACATTTGCCCCCTAACACCGGTAAAAATAAACTTGAACACAAAAACAACGAGTGCTGATCAAATTAAACCTTTCACATTAATTGGAGAAGGACAATGGGATACTTTTGTAAGTTCCTCCGGCAATACTGTGTTTTTTTCGATTGATTCAACCTTGTCCAATCACATCTATAATTTTGAATTTGAAATAGATCTTAACAATAATTTTACGAATCAGGAAACGGAAGTTCAAATAGGGGTTGCAATTCAATTCAGTAAATTCAATTCATTCTCCGAGGACAGCCTTTATTTTGTAAATCATTTTGAATCCTTTCAAATTGAAATAGAAGGCAGATTATTTCAATAGTTTTAAGATGCAATTACAGGCTAAATCACCTGAACAACAAAGAGCAGATTCCAAAAAAAAAGAGACGCGATATTTCACGTCTCTATAGACCTTAGAGTTTGAATATAATTCAATTATTTCTTTTTCGCAGGATCTGCAGGCTTTGGTTCCATAGGTTTTGAGGCCATTGGTGGTGCATCATCATTCCATATGTCACGTATAGCTATATATTTCCCATCACGCAATTCAAACAGGGTCATATACTTACCTGTATAATTTACTTTGCCATCTTTGTTTTTTGCTGTGATCGTACCTGTTTCGGTTGCATACTTACCATCTGCCCATACTCCCGTACTGGCAAAAACCACACTGCCACCCATTGTATCAGCAGACATTTCACGCTTGATCCCGGCCTTGATGGCATCCATGCCTGCCCGCGTAGGTTCATTATTTGCGAGACTTTGCGCATCATTGGAATAATATGCTGCTACTGCATCTACATCCTTAGCTGCCGTGGCTCTGGTATATTCATCTTCCATCGCCTGGATTTTCATCTTTACAGAATCCATATTGATCTCATCTGTTTTCACATTTACAGTTGAAGTCCCCGGCTGGCAAGAAAGAAAGAAAAGAGAAGTGGATGCTATGAGCATCAATAAAAGTGGTAGTTGTTTCATGATTGTTTGGTTTTTTACAAATTATGAATATTCCCCATATAATTCTACTTCCATGATTACATTATCAATTAATAATAAAAATGCCACAGCTTCAATCCTGTGGCATATTATTTTGACTTGACGGTTTCCAGGTTTGATTCAATCAGGGGAACTACTATTCCAGATATCACGGATGCAGATATACTTTCCATCACGCAATTCAAATAAGGTCATGTATTTACCTGTATATACTACTTTACCATCTTTATCCTTTGTAGTGATCTCACCAGTTTCGGTTACATAATTTCCTGCAGCCCAAACTCCGGTGGTGACAAATACCATTGTATTACCTGGTTCTTCGCCCTCCATGTCCTTCTTTATACCTTCTTTAATTGCATCTATGCCAACCCTTGTAGGTTCGGCATTTGCAAGACTTTGGGCATCCGCAGAATAAAATTTAGCCGCCCTTTCTACATCTCTTGCATTACTAGCAGCTACCAGCTCTGCCTCTATGGCAATTACTTTAGCCTTGATCGAATCCATATTCAGCTCGGCTTTTTTTTCAGTTGCCGGAGCCGGTTGACAGGACTGGAAAATGAAGGAAAAAACACTGATAAGAATCAGGAAAAAATTTATTTGTTTCATACGTATTTATTTAATAACTAAATAATATTACCCAAGTAATTCCTTCCTCACCGCATCAAGCGTCGTTCTCGCTATTGCTCTGTCAGGTGCTTCACAATACACTCTCAATACAGGTTCTGTACCCGAAGGCCGGATCATGATCCATGTATTGTTATTGAGATAATATTTGAACCCGTCAAGCTTTTCAGTACGTTCGATTTTATACGGTCCAAACGTGGTGTATTTATCTCCATGACATTTAGCCAGGACAGCTTGTTTTACTTCTTCGGTGATATGCAGGTCATCACGGTCAAAAGCAAATGTTCCAACTTCATCATACACCAGCTGGATTAACTGACGAAGTGATTTACCCGTCTTCGCCATAAACTCAAGAATCAACAAACCGATCCACACACCATCCCTTTCCGGAATATGTCCTTTCACAGCAAGGCCACCTGATTCTTCACCACCCACTAAAACATCTTCCTTTGTCATGATCTCCGCGATATACTTAAATCCGATTTTAGTGACTTCTACTTCAAGACCAAATTTTTTCGCAAGCTGAACCATCTTATCCGTCACAGAAAAAGTAATCACCACCTTTCCGGTCAGTCCTTTAATCTTATGTAAATAATATAATAATAAAAGGAGGATATGATGCGAGTCAACAAACAATCCATCTTCGTCAAACATCCCTATCCGGTCAGCATCACCATCATTAGCAATACCAATCTGGATTTTGGGATCAGCTTTAATCATTTCCATAAATGGGACAAGGTTTCGCTCAATGGGCTCAGGGGCCTGTCCAAAGAATGAAGGATTGTAATCACAATGCAAAATCTTTGCTTCAGGAAGTATCCTTGGAAAAATCAAATACCCTGCGCCATACATCGCATCATAACCAACTTTAAAGGGTGCATTGCGAATGGCATCAAGGTCAAAAGAGGCTACTACATGATCATAATACATGTCCTCCAGGTCAGTATAGGATAAAAGATTTTTTTCTTTCATGTGATCCAGGGATACGAGCTGTTTCATGGGCTTCTCCGGAATATGTCCTTCGACCGCAGCAATATCATCCGGTACTGATGGACCACCATAAGATGACTTTAACTTGAATCCATTATAAGATGGAGGATTGTGACTTGCGGTGATCACGATGCCCAGATCTGCTCCAAGCTTGCGAACACCCAACGAAACCATAGGGGTGGAAGCGACATGATCACACATCACTACTTCGATCTGATGACTTCCCATGACCTGTGCAGTAACTTCAGCAAACATCTTCCCTCCAAACCTGCAATCATAACCGATCACAACTTTTTGCATGGCCCTTTCTTCCATGAATATCGCAGTTGCTTCAGCGACCCGGATTACATTTTTTACAGTATAATCATCCGCTATGATCGCCCTCCAACCATCGGTTCCAAATTTAATATCACTCATATATTATGTTTTTTTATAATATTATTGATTAGCTTTGTGCCTGATAGGAATTGATGAAAAAGAGCGAATGCTTTTCCACTTTCTTTCCGTAACTTCTGGACAAAATAAACAAACTTGAGAAGAGATTCATACAAGCTTCAGGGACTTCGTATGCATTTGATTGACACGCTTCGCGAGGAGGGTATCAAAGATGAGAAAGTACTGGCCGCTATGGCAAAAGTACCACGTCACTTATTCCTGGAAAAAGCATTTGAAGAATGGGCATATAAAAACGTTGCCTTCCCCATCGGTTGCGATCAGACCATTTCTCAGCCCCTGACCGTTGCGATCCAGACAGGCTTACTTGAAATTAAGAAAGGTGATAAAATTCTTGAAGTAGGCACAGGTTCAGGGTACCAGGCATGTATCCTTTCGGAGCTTGGTGCCAAAGTCTATACCATCGAACGCCAAAGCACATTGTACGAACGAACAGAAAAATTACTTATTCAATTAGGCTATCGTTTGATCCGGACTTTTCTGGGAGATGGATATTCTGGTTTGTCTATGTTTGCACCTTTTGATAAAATCCTCGTCACTGCCGGTGCATCATCACTTCCCGAATCACTGATCAAACAACTTGCCGTAGGTGGACATCTCGTGATCCCGATTGGAGATGATGCAGGCCAGACGATGTGGAGATACACCTTATTGCCGGATGGCAAAATTGACAGCAAGGCTTTTGGGAAATTTAAATTTGTCCCGTTCCTGAAAGGAATACAATAGTCGTGAGTCGTGAGTCGTGAGTCGTGAGTAAAAAGAATAAAAACAAAGTGAAAATAGTTGCGCGTAGTTTGAAACTACGCGCAACTATTTTCACTTTGTTTTTATCTTAACCTGGTATTTTTCTTCCCTGCACCCTCTTTGTTTCATATTGATTTTCACCGATACGCTTCAGATCCACCATTAAGCTTGAATAAGCACTACCGGCATCGACATTATAAACCTGTCCTTTGTAATGCACCTTTCCACTTTCACGTTCCCAGTCCTGGGCCAGTAAAGCAAAACGGTTATCATATCTTGGATTTGGACCGAACATGAGATATGCATCATTGTCTGCTTCTTCAAAGCTGATGGCGAAGCGATCATCTTTTGGCATCAGCACCACAACTCCGGGCGTGCCTTGACGGATGATCACCTGTTGTACTTTTTTTCCATTGATGATCCTGATCTTGCCTTCAGTGATCGATGTCTCATCATCAGACACAGCTCTTGACAACGTAATATCTCTTGAAATATAAAACTGGATACGGGTGATATCATCTTTTGTCCAGTGTTCTTTTTCATAAAGTGATTTTGTAAAATACGTATACTGCGGACTGCAGGACGCAAATAATCCGATGCAAAACAGTGCTGCGAAAAACGTTTGAATCTTCATTGGAACTTCTGGTTTCGTGTCAATTATTCATCCAAATTAAGTCTATCCCTCATTCAATTTATATAGATGGAGAGAGTTTAACCTGGAATTAATTCAGAGTTTAAGTAACTGTTAAAAGATAACGAAATAGAATTGAAAACAAAAGGTTATTAATTCCAGATCACCGCATCCAAAAAAAATTGAATGCTTCGACCTGCTTTACTCATCCAAATGGTACAGCTCAGCAACCGCCACATAGGAACATAGAAACATAGAAAGCCACTTAGAAAAAAATAAGGGCACTTTCCCTGGTTGCGGAGCCACGCCGGAAACCCGAACTACTCACTATTCACTACTCACTTTTAGGTTTCCTTCTTTGCATAAAAAACGATTTCAGAAGAAGTGCACTTTCATCCATCATGATCCCCATCTCAAGTACAGTGCGTGGATGCAGCAATTCTTTTCCATAGCGCATAAAACCTGCTTTATCATCAGCGGTGGCAAAAACTACCCGGCTTATTTGTGACCATCTCAAAGCACCGGCACACATGACGCAAGGTTCGAGACTTACATACAGCGTGCAATCCACCAGGTACTTGCTTCCCAGGTATTGAGAAGCTGCGGTAATGGCCAGGATTTCTGCATGTGCAGTGACATCACTCAGCATTTCTGTACTGTTGTGACATCTGGCCAGAAGCTTATCTCCTGACGCTATGACGGCTCCGATTGGCACCTCGCCTGCATCAGCAGCTTTTTGGGCCTCCTGCAAAGCCAGCCGCATAAAATATTCATCTCCGTATACCTGCATCATCGCTAAAGGTAAAAAGTTCTTTCTGAGGAGATTACTCCACCCCATAACCTTTTGATATCCAAAAAAAATCCGGATTACGGATGCTCCTGTTTGAGTAATCTGTGTAATCTGGTTAATCTGTGGTAGTTTTGCACATGGAATTCAATCTTAAAAGCAAGCACGAGCTTTTTGCCGATGCGCTTACCTTCGACGATGTATTGCTTGTTCCCGCATACTCCAATGTCCTTCCACGGGAAGTAGATATCAGCACCCAACTCAGCCGCAACATCCGTATCCAGATGCCCATGGTTTCTGCTGCCATGGACACGGTAACTGAAAAAGATACTGCCATCGCAATAGCAAGAGAAGGTGGCATAGGCATCATTCACAAAAATATGGATATCAGCAGCCAGGCTAACCAGGTGCGTGCTGTCAAAAGATCCGAGAGCGGCATGATCCAGGATCCGGTCACCTTATCCGTATCTGCAACTGTCGGCGAAGCACAGCAATTGATGCGGACTTACAAAATCGGCGGGATACCTATCACAAGCCCCGATGGAACACTTGTCGGTATTCTTACGAACCGTGATCTGAGATTTGAAGCCCGTCATGATCGTCCGGTGTCCGAATTGATGACCTCTACTCCGCTCATCACGGCACCTGTAGGAACTACATTGGAACAGGCCAAAAAAATTCTTCAAAAACACAAGATTGAAAAGCTCCCGGTGGTCGACGACCATCAAAAACTAAAAGGCCTTTTGACATACAAGGACCTGATGCGCCTTGAAGATTTTCCGAATAGTAGCAAGGATCATCTTGGCAGGTTGAGAGTGGGTGCTGCAGTGGGGATCACAGCAGATACGCATGATCGTGTGGATGCATTGAGACATGTGGAAGTGGATGTTCTCGTAGTGGACACTGCACATGGACATTCGGAAGGAGTATTGAGCATGATCCGCGCGATTAAAAAAAGATATCCGGATATGGAAATCATCGCGGGCAATGTAGCTACCGGTGCAGGTGCATTAGCATTACTTGAAGCAGGTGTGGATGGAGTAAAAGTGGGTGTGGGTCCGGGCAGCATATGCACGACGCGAATTGTTGCCGGTGTGGGTGTTCCGCAATTATCTGCTATTTACGGTGCCGCATTGGCGTTGAAAGGATCAGGAGTGCCTGTCATTGCCGATGGAGGTGTTCGGTATACGGGGGATATTGCAAAAGCCATTGCAGCAGGGGCACATACGATTATGGCAGGTTCCTTATTCGCCGGTTGTGAAGAATCACCTGGCGAGACTATCATTCTCGATGGCAGGAAATTTAAAGTTTATCGGGGTATGGGTTCATTGAGTTCTATGGCGCTCGGATCGAAAGACAGGTATTTTCAGGATGTGGAAGATGATCTTAAAAAGCTGGTGCCGGAAGGAATTGAAGGCAGAGTGCCATACAAAGGAAGCATACATGAAGTCATGGTGCAGTATACAGGAGGCTTAAGAGCCGGTATGGGATATTGTGGTGCAAAAAATATCGATGCGTTGCGGGAAGCATCATTTGTCAGGATTACTTCTGCAGGTATCAGCGAAAGCCATCCGCATGATATCACCATCACAAAAGAATCTCCTAATTATTCCAGAAGATAAAAATGAAGCCAAAAGGCAAGAAATTACCTGCGTCATATTATGCTTCACATGATGTCAATTTTTTGGCAAAAGATCTTTTAGGAAAAATTCTCTGCACACGTATAGACGGGATCTATGTTGCAGGCAAAATAGTTGAAACAGAAGCTTACCGGGGTCCCGACGACAAAGCTGCACATTCATACAACAATCGAAGGACACCTCGCACAGAAGTCATGTTCTGGCAGGGAGGTGTTGCATACGTTTACTTTTGTTATGGGATTCATCATATGATGAATGTTGTCACCGGTCCGCAGGATCATGCGCATGCAGTATTGATCCGTGCGCTTGAACCGGTCGATGGATTAAAATCGATGGCGCTGAGAAGAAAGATGGATACATCCGATGTACGTCTTACAAAAGGTCCTGGTGCATTGACTATTGCCATGGGAATAGACAAGAGTATGACCGGAACCTCTCTGCACAAAGCTTCATCTTTTATCTGGATTGAAGACAGAGGTATCTATTTTTCCGATTCAGAAATCTGTACTTCGAAAAGGATTGGCATTGATGGTGCGGGTGATGCGGCGCATTGGCCCTGGCGTTATTTCGTGAAAGGGAACAGGTATGTGAGTGTAAAAAGCACTTGTTGATCTCCCTTTCCAATCACCTTTTAATAAATTTTTTACTTCTTAATTGGCCATAAACAGGTCAAAAAAGTGTGCCACGCTTCCACTTATAAAAACGTGTATTATCAGGCAGTTATGACCTCGTGGCACGAGTACTGGTGGCACGAGTACTGGTGGCACGAGTACTGGTGGCATGAATTAATTTTTTTTTATCTAATCAAAAATTTTTCAGCGCAGTATTGTTCCAAGCCCTAATTTTATTACTCACCACTTTAAATTTGAAACCAGTTGAATTTATTACCTAACCAGATTTATCACGTTTATAATCGTGGTAATAATCGCCAGCCCATTTTCCTGGAAAAGGAAAACTATTACTATTTCCTGGAGAAAGTTCGAACTTTTCTGGTGCCCAATTGCCATATACTGGCATTCAGTTTAATGCCAAATCATTTCCATTTTTTGATTTGTCCAAATGAAAGATCTAACATTCCTTATTATGGAACCAAAAGACGATTTAAGGATAAAAAAAGGAAAAAACAATTGATCAAATTAAACCATTTTACATGGGGATTAAAACATTTACTAAGCAGTTACTCACGAGGTATAAATAAACGATTCAATAGAACCGGATCCCTTTTCCAACAGAACACAAAAATAAAACTTACATCAAGTGATTCATTTGCCCAAGACTATTCCTTGTGGTGCTTTATTTATATTCATAATAATTCAGTATCTGCAGGGTTAGTGAACTCACCCGATGAATATGAATTTACTTCTTACAGAGACTTTCTTGAAAACAGAGAAGATTCTATTTGCAATTTGGCGCTCGCTAGAGAACTACTTTCATTCGATCTCAATAAATTGTTTGAATTCAAATCCATTGAGATACCTGATGAAGTTATGAGTCGTCTTTTTAAGAGAGGGATTTACTAAATTTTCCCGAGCACAACCAATTCGAGTTTTCATTTTCTGAATTCTGCCTCAGAAGGTATTCAGTTTTTACCAAAAAAGGTGGAATTTATGTCAATAAAAGGGTCTCAAAACCACCTCTATCTCTATAAGTATCAAGGCGTTAGGACCTCGTGGCACGAGTACTGGTGGCACCAGTACTCGTGCCACCACTTTTGGGATGCTTGTTTGTCAAAAACGTTTCCCCCCATTTTCACGTTATTACACCATTATTTCAGGTACTAAAGACCTCCTCATTGAAGTATACATTTATTCTCACACTGCTCCTCCTTACATCACTTATCCAGGCACAGCCACAGCTCGATTCGTATGATGACGGGGTATACAGAGATTATATCAAGTCCGTAAAAATGCATGTCAACGGCCTTTTCCTGACTTACCCGATCGCCACGCTGGGAAAACAGAATTCCCTCTTCCTTTCTTTTGATGAGCTCGGGGGTAGTGGCACACGTTATTATTATACCGTAATCCATTGTGATCGCGACTGGAAGCCGACTCAGGAATTATCTCCTTTTGATTACCTGGGAGGTTATCGCGAAGGTGAAATCCGGGATTACGAACTTTCCTCCGGTACATACAAAGATTATCTACAATACAAGCTCACGATTCCCAATGACGAAGTAAAATGGTCCATTTCCGGCAATTACCTGCTCGTCGTATATGAATCCGGAGAAGAAGAAGATCCGATCATTACCCGCCGGTTCCTGATCTCTGAAGAGAAAGTGTCATACAGGGCACAGGAAACCCGTCCTGCCATGGTAGCTAAACAGAATACACACCAGGAAATCGATTTCGGAATGGAAACCGCCGGACTAAAAACTTCTAACCCTCGAGCCGAAGTATCCTGCAGCATCATGCAAAACGGCCGCTGGGATAATATCATCGAGGATATCGAGCCCCGGCTTATCACCGGTACATTTTTGTCTTATGATTACTCCGACAAGATCGTCTTCGAAGCAGGAAAAGAATTCCGGAATCTCGATATCAGCAGCATGATATACCGTTCTGAAAATGTACTCGACATTGCTGAAGACAAAGAAGGGTTCAGCACCATTCTTTTCGCTGATGAGCCAAGAGCCATGATGGCATATTTATGGAGAAGAGATCTCAACGGCATGTATGTACCATACAACAGGGATTACGACAGAAGGGGAATACCTATTGATTCATTAGCTTCCACCATCAACCTTATCAACCGGTACAACTACCGTGAACAAAATCTCAGCACGGATTATTCTGAAGTGCTCTTTACACTTAACCTTCCCGAAGATTTTGGAAGCCCTATTTATATAGTAGGTGGTTTCACGGATTGGAAGATGTTACCTGAATGCAGGATGGTTTTTGATCAGCGTATAGGAGCATATACAGCGAGGCTTTTACTTAAGCAGGGTTATTATAATTATGAATACGCGGTGCCTTCTCAAAATGGGACTCCTGATTTTTCTGTGATCGAAGGAAACTGGTATGCTGCTGAAAATCAATATACCCTGCTGACCTATTTCAGACCTCGCGGTGGCCAGTATGATCAATTGGTGGGTGCCCATACTTTCGGTTCAAATGACTGATTTTGAGCGGATAACCCTATTTCACGGGATCTTAAGTAAATTTGCACCGCCAAAGCCTGTAGCGTTGTTTGATCCGTTATTTGCTGGTTTTTATAGAAAAAAACAATTTCATTGCCCAATCATACACTATTATAGACTGCCAAACCAAGATTAGATGAAAAAAATTTACTTTTCATTGCTTTGCCTATTCATGCTGAGCATCTCCGTCAAAGCACAGGAGCAATGGAATCTTGAACGTTGCATACGTGAAGCTCTCGCCAAGAGCCTTACCATCAAACAGGCTTCACTGATGAAAAAAGGCAGCGAAATAGAAGGTAAACGGCTCCGCATGGAACACCTTCCAAACCTTAATGCCAATTCCAACCTGGGCGTTAGCTTCGGTCGTTTCATCAATCCTGTGACGAATAATTTTGAAACTGAAAATTCATTTTATCAAAGCATTGGTCTCAATTCTGGCTTGATGCTTTTTAATGGATTCAGACTGAATAATTCCATACGTCAGAATAATTTACAAACCAATGCATCAGAAGAAGATATTCTCCAGGCACAAAATGATCTTGCGCTTAATGTAGCTCTGTCTTATCTGAATGTATTGTTTGCTTATGAAAATCTTGAAATTGCTAACAGCCGTGTTACATTGTCAGAACATCAACTTGACAACCTGGATAAGATGATCGCCGCAGGAACAAAACCTGAGAATGACCGCTTTGATATCCAGGCACAGATAGCCATCGATAAAGAAGGTATTGTCACCGCCCAAAATAATATCGATAACAATTTGCTTGTGCTTAAACAGCAAATGCTGATGGAACCTGATTTCCCATTGGTCATTGAAAGACCTTCATTGGATGTAACCCAGCTTGAAGCGCTGGAAAATGAATCCTTCGAAACGGTTTATACTGCAGCACTTTCTTCACAACCCAATATACAGGCAGCAGAGCTTCGCGAAAAAGCTGATGAACTCGGTGTAGCTATTGCCAGAAGTCAAATGATTCCTTCACTCAGCATCGGTGGAAATATTGGCACGAATTGGTCTGACCTTGAAAAAACACCCGGTACATTTATCACTCAACGAATTGTTCAGCCAGGTGTGTTCATCAATGGCCAGGAAACTTTATTTGAGCTGGAAAATACCATACCCACTGCGTTCAATTCTATTCCTTATGCAAGGCAGCTGGACAACAATCTGGGATATGGTTTTGGATTGACACTTTCCGTACCCATTTTCAATAATTATAGTGCCAAAGCTGCTGTTGAAAATGCTAAAATCAATGTGCTTAACTCAGCGATTTCTACAGACCTGGTAAAGCAGACCTTAAAAACAAATATTCAAAATGCTTTGACGTCTGCAAGGGCTTCGAAAAAATCTCTTGAAGCCGCCCAGGCTTCCTCAGTTGCTGCAAACGTAGCTTTGAAAAATGCAGATCGACTAGCAGAGATCGGTTCACTCAACAATTTCGAATACTTAAGCGCACGCAACCGGGCTGATACAGCGGAACTCAACGAACTCATCGCACGTTATGATTATTTTTTTAAAATCAAAGTGATTGAATATTACCTGGGACGCGGTATAAAGCTCAATTAATAGCAATAAAAAACAAACGAACGAACTCCTTAGTCATGACGAATACGAAAAAGAAATCAAGCAAGTGGATCATATGGGCCTTAGTGGGTTTGCTAGTCATCCTCATAATTGGTGCAGCCATTAAAGCACGAAAAAAACCAAAGGGAGAAACTGTAGAATCCGAAAAAATCATTCTCCGCGATATCCGGGAAATTGTTTCTGCTTCAGGAAAAATATTCCCTGAAAAAGAAGTGAAGATCAGCTCTGATGTCTCCGGAGAAATTGTGGAATTAACCATAAAAGAAGGCGACTCAATAAAAGCAGGACAAGTGCTCGCCAGAATTGACCAGGAAGCATATGCCAGCGCAGTAGAAAGTGCCGGTGCGAATGTGAATGTTTCAAAATCCGAATTGTCACGATCAAAGTCTGCTGTTGATAATGCTAAAGCCCAGGTCGAACAAATGAAGTCGCAGGTCGATGCAGCAAGACGCACAAACGACCGCAATAAAAAATTGAGAGCCGATGGAGTTATCTCCGCACAGGACATGGAAAATTCTCAATCTACATTAGACCAGTTAGAAGCAAATCTGAGATCAGCAGACGCCAGCTATCAATCAGCGGTGAATGGCGCTAAATCAGCTGAATACAGTGTGGCAAGCTCCCAGGCGAACTACAAGGAAATAAGCACGAATCTGCATCGTACTACCATCCTGGCTCCCACCTCCGGGATTGTCAGCAAATTAAATGTTGAAAAAGGTGAGCGTGTCGTAGGTACAATCCAGATGACAGGAACAGAAATGATGCGGATCGCCAATTTCAACAGCATGGAAGTGCAGGTTGAAGTCAGTGAAAATGATATTCTGCGCGTCTCCGTCGGTGATACTGCCGATATCGAAGTGGATGCATATCTCGACAAAAAATTCAAGGGTGTGGTCACCGAGATGGCCAGCTCTGCTGCGAATACCGGCACAGGTGTAGAAGCATTAACTTCTGACCAGGTGACCAATTTCATTGTAAAAATCAGGATCCTTCAGAATTCTTATGCGAACCTGGATGATAAAAGAATGCCATTCAGACCGGGTATGTCTGCATCAGTCGATATCAATACAAATACTGAAAGAGCGGTTATAGCCATACCCATTCAATCTGTCACGACAAGAGAAAAAGATGGTGAGAAGAAAGATTCTTCTACAGTGAAAAAATCAATTATGGATGACGAGATAGATGAAGTGGTTTTTGTAATTGATGCCGATACTGCCAAAATGGTAAAAGTGAAAACCGGTATACAGGATAATGAATATATCCAGGTGCTGGATGGATTGACAGTTGGTGATGAGGTTATCACTGGTCCATATTCTACAGTTTCCCGAAAGCTTAAGAACGGCCTTGCTGTAGAAAGAAAGAAGAAAGCAGAAAAAGATAATAAGGACTCAACAGACAAAAAGAACAGCGACGAATGATCAGATCATGAGTTGTGATGGGCCCCTGACTATTTTTTACGATATGCTGAATGAGGGAAAGTCAAAATACTTACGCTGAAACGCTTGCTATCGCCTGCCGAACAGCTTTACTTTTGCTTTGCGTTTTGTAACACGGTTGCTTTTGTAATAAAAATCAACGGTACGGATGACGCGATCATGACCTGTTAAATCCAGGACACGTGTCTCACCACCTGCCGGAATAAAATCCCGTATGATCAATTCCTGTTGTCCTCCATTTCCAAAATGAACAACCACTCGTTCAAATTCGATGCCTTCATTTTCAACAAAAAGTTTGATGGCTGAAAAATCACCCTGCATGCCGGTCACCAGGATTTCATCATGATCTACACCCACACCATGTACTTTAGCTGACCCCAAAAAGGTCCACCCCTGCGCTGAAATCGAAGTAGCGACAGATCCTAGCAAGACCATTGACAAAATGGAAAAAATATTTTTCATAACCAGATATTTTAGCGTTTCTAATTTCATAAATGCAGCAATCCGCTGTTGCTGATTATGAGACATAAAAGAAAATAAAAGGTTTAATGCCTACCACGAACAAGTTAATAATTTCTCAGAAACCATTTTCCGGTTGGATCTGGACACCGGGATTTTTTCACCGCTGCGAAGCTGCAGTAGGTTGTTCGCTATATCATATTGTTTAATCCGGTCAGGATGGAGCATAAACGATTTGTGAACTCTTATAAATCCTGCCCCTTCTAACATATTGCTTACTTCCTTGAGTGTTTTTGCTGCGAAAACCAATCTTTTATCTACCAGGTGGAAACGGATATAATTACTTTCTGACTCCACATAAATGATTTCAGAAAAGCATATCATTTCGATTTTACCTTTTGTGGCTATGGGGAATACTGTCTGCGATCCGTTTAAATTCCTGTCAACAGCCTCATCATTTCTTTTGACTATCGTCAACCTTTGGCCGGAAGCGATTGGTATTACTTTTGAAGTTCTCTTCGGAATAGGTTGAGTGTTCATGATTTATTTGTGAGGTACTATTTCAAATCCATATTTTCTCCGATCTGGCTGAGCGGTTTCTGCATGTCTTCTTTTAGCTGAAAAAGTTTTTCAGAAAAACAGGCTAGTTCGTAAACAGGGTTTGGAAACTGGAAACCGGATTCATTTCTGACTGTCAACTTCGGCGGTATGTATTTTCTAATATGTGATATAAAGCTATTTTCATGATTCTGGTTGCAGGTGCTCCTGGCAAATCCTGCTGAACAAAAATAGGTGTGTCAAGTCACCGGGACTATCACCTGAAAGGGTGATTTTTGAATGCTTATGGTTATAAGCCTACAACCTGAAATTAACCGGTATTGAAACCGTCCACTTAATAGGCACCCCATCCTTACGGGCAGGCTCCCATGCAGGCATATTCCTCAACACCCTTTTTGCTTCGGCTTCAATATCATCACTCAAAGCCTGGGGCAGACGTAGATTCTGTACACTACCATCTTCCATTACATCCCACTGAACAAAAGCGCTTCCTTCAATATGCTGTTTTTTAGCACCCGTAGGATACTTTATTGTGGAATAGACATACTGTGCAAGCCCTGATTCAGTACAGGCAGATAATGTGACACCTTGTTCTTTAGTACAGGTTTTCAAATAAGGCAACGTAATGACGGGCAGCTTAAACAGCTCTGCAATAAGCGTATCGTTCCGGTAGAGGCCTTCATTGGTTTTCTGTCCTGAGGCATCATAAAGGAAATATTTCCCATATCGCTTTCCGTCTTTGTAGTTGTATACGGATTCAATCACACCGAAAGAATCAAGCTGTGTCCATATACCTTCTTTCCGGTCATTGATATATTCACCTGATGATGATTTGCCCTGGCCAGGTTCATGATGAAGCCAGATGCCATTCTTCCTGCCATACTGGTATGAACCCTGCTCACGTATCGAACCGTCATCCCACCAACCTTTATAAAAGCCATGGAGTAAGGTCAGTGCAGGCGTGCTGTAGATTTTATCTTCTGTCAGCATTTTCTTTTCCGGGTGAAAAACCCTGACCTTGTATCCCTCTGGCACTTTCGTAACTATATAATAATAACCGTATCGGAGAGGTTTTTCATTTTCATCGAACTTCACTGCATACAGCTTACGGTACGCGTCATTATCATCTGCATAGTTTTTCTTGTCCGCAAGGCTGGATGTAGTGGAACAGGAGCTCAGGATGCCTGCTATGGCTATGATGAAGATGAATAAAGGATTGAAAATAGTGGATCTGGCCATGAGCTTAATATTTGTACTTATGGTACGTATGAGGGGCCATAATTGTTCACAACGAATTGAGCTAAAGGTTGAGTGGTGAAAAATCGGTTGATCTTAAGCAATCCGGGTTGTGTTTCTGAAGAGCTTCATTCAATACTCTCCTTAAATAAGAACAATACTCTTCTTCAACATGATCAATATTCTTCTTAAATATGAACAATACTCTTCTTTAATATTAATGCGCAGGGTTTAATGAATAACACATTCCTCAGAATACAGCCACCTGGCATCTTTCAAACTCCTCCTTGTTTTTCTGAAAATATTAGTTGCTGATCGAAACCATACACACAGGTAAAGACTTGTGTTCAGGATTATCCATGCTCCTGATCTGCAAGGCAGAAGAATAAAGAACAGAATCCAGCGCATAAAGACTATCATATCTCAATGGTGGTTTGAGCAACCCGATCAGGCGATCCGGACCAGTCTTTTGCCCTGCCCACACCTCATAGGCCTGTCCTTCCGGCAATTCCGGCAGGTCTACTATCCGAAGCAACATTTTTCCTGTCTTACCACATTTAAATACCATGGCTTCTGCTTCAGGAAACGATTCAGAACCTTTAAGCTTTATCTTTTTTGTATTAGGTGCATGCAAAAACTGAGATTGCTCATCATCGGAATGAGCAAAGGAAGCGAGTTCAATGACGGCAGCTTCTTCTACCTCCAGTTTCCTGCTCAACTCTGAATAATCTTTTTTCAAAGCAAAATATTCACGGCATAAAAAACAAAACCCAAGTGAAAACAATGCAACTCCCGCGATCGCCAGGATCTTCATCTTCCGTTTGTTCATAAACGTATCACGAAGAGCGGGCTGCGTTAGGTTCCGGTTAAACTTACCGCAGATCTTGTTGCGGGTTTCATTTATATTTTCCTGAATGTCTGGGTAAAGATTAGCCAGCCTTTCTACTTCAGAACTTTCTGCTTCTGTCGTAAGGCCCAGGACGTATTTTTCGACCCATCCATTTTCTATTATTTCTTTCTTCGTCACAGCTGTTGAGTATACTTTAGGGGCATGTTTAAGTAAACACGGAAAAAGCCGACTTGTTGCTGATTTAACGCTTCCGTCCTGTGTACCTCCCGCTGATGTGTGAAAGCTTATCTATAGAAAGTTTTAATCAAAATCAAATTCGATAGTATCTCCGGCGAGGAGATAACCATCGTCCTTTGCATTTTTCCCCTTTGATTTTGAAGGTTTTTCCGGCTCTTTAGATCCGGTTCCTTTTTTGGATGGAGATTTAAACAATTCTGCCTGGATAGCTTTTACAGGTTTCTTTTCTTCAGACTCCTCCGGATCTTCATTGTCATCCGTATATTTTCCCTGAGCAGAAGCCGATTGATCTTTTATGCTGATCAGCTTTTTATCCACAAGCTTATTACCCAATGCTTTCCATCCTTTCACTTCGATGAAGTCGGCAGGTTGCAGTTCCTCTGTTATTTTTTGTCGCTGGCTCATATATCCATACTCCACCGCAGGATCTTCCTCCAGGGATGCCCAGTATAATTTGGAATCCTTATGCTCTGTGACAAAGCGAAAACGCTGACCCACCGATGTCGTCTCAATCAGGAATCGCTTAACCATGGTCCATTGTTTTTCACCTTCGAAATAAACAGCAGAGACAGCCAATTTAGGTTTGAATTTGCCTGCATAGATCAGGTCCTTAATTTCAATCTTAGATGAAGGATCAAATTCAACGATCTCATAACTTCCATCGCCATAGATAAGAAGCAACTGATCACCGGTATCAAATGAACCCAGGAATTTTCCACGTTCATCTTTATTCAACCTGCCATTCACTTCATCATACCAATACTTCTGGGAGCCTAGTGTACTCTTCCCTACTTCGACCTGGGTGATTTTTCTCACCGGATATCTCGTCACAATATTGCCAGCGGCATTACGGCCTTTAATCGCCATTTCTTCAAAATAAAAATCGAATATTTTATTACGCGCTTTAGAACCCGGAGTCAGCTGGATTTCAACGCGTTCAGATTCACCATTCGGATGCACTGAAAAATAAAGGACCTTCGATTCTTTATCACCTTTGGTCAGATCATATTCCTTATCACGTGTGATGGAAGTGACATTGAATCGTTTTGCATATGACTTTCCGGAAGCGCCATCCAGATAGATCAGGTGATAGGTCGTACGCTCATCACCTCTCTTGAACACATCTACATGAATGATATTTTTACCCATGAACACTTTATCGGCAATCTTTGACACCACAAATTTTCCATCCTTGCGGAAAGCAATCACATCATCGATTTCGCTGCAGTCAGCTACAAATTCATCTTTTTTCAATCCATAGCCAATGAAGCCTTCTTTCCGGTCGACATAAAGCTTAGCATTATTGGCAATCACTTTTGTAGCATGTATCGTGTCAAAAGTGGTGATCTCTGTTTTTCGCTCCTTCCCTTTCCCATACTTTTCAAGCAGTCGCTGGAAATAACGGATCGTATAATCTGTCAGATGTTTGAGATCATGACGCACCTGTTTCAACTCCGCTTCAATGTTCGCGACCAGCTCATCCGCCTGGAAGGAATTGTATTTTGAAATACGCTTTATCCTGATCTCTGTGAGTTTGGTAATATCTTCCTCTGTGATATCGCGATACAGACTCAACCGCTTATCTGTTTTAGTTTTTGTGGAAGGTGTGGAAATATATTTATTTAAACCGATGCGGATGACTTTCAATACATTTTCCCAGGTCTCGGATTCTTCAATGTCGTGATAGATCCTCTTCTCGATAAATATTTTTTCCAGGCTTGCGAAATGCCACTTTTCTTCAAGCTCATGAAGGCGGATGGTGAGTTCCTGCCTGAGCAATTCCTGTGTATTGAACGTGCTGAGACGTAATATCTCATCCACTGTAAGAAATACAGGCTTGTTATCACTGATGACACATGCATTGGGAGAAATGGAAACTTCACACTGTGTGAATGCATATAATGCATCGATAGTCTGATCAGGTGAAACACCTGGTTGCAGCTCAATAGCTATTTCAACTTCGGCCGCGGTATTATCACTCAGTTTTTTGACTTTGATCTGGCCCTTTTCACTGGCTTTGACTATCGAATCCATCAGTGCCACCGTAGTCACTCCATATGGGATCTCACGGATCACCAGGTTGCTTTTATCCACCTTTTCAACGCGTACCCTGACTCTTACTTTTCCTCCACGCATGCCTCCCTGGTAATCGCTCACATCGATCAGCCCACCTGTCTGAAAATCCGGATAAAGTTTGATTCGCTTTCCTTCAAGAACTTTGATCGAAGCCTGGATCAGCTCTATGAAATTATGAGGAAGAATTTTCGTCGCGAGACCAACTGCAATACCATCTACGCCCTGTGCCAGTACCAACGGAAATTTAACCGGTAGCGTGATAGGTTCATTCCTTCGACCATCATACGATACCTGCCATGGTGTAGTCTGGGGATTGATAGCAACTTCAAGAGCAAATTTTGTCAGGCGTGCCTCGATGTAACGGGCAGCAGCAGCACTATCACCCGTTCTCAGATCTCCCCAGTTTCCCTGTGTATCGACCAGCAGATCTTTTTGTCCAAGATTGACCAGGGCATCGCCGATGGCAGCATCGCCGTGAGGATGAAACTGCATGGTCTGTCCGATGATATTTGCCACTTTGTGAAATCGCCCGTCATTGATTTCATTCATGGCATGCAATAGCCTTCGTTGCACCGGCTTGAGTCCATCCTTCAGGTCCGGAACAGCACGTTCCAGGATGACATAAGAAGCATAATCAAGGAAATAATCCTCATACATCCCATTCAGATAGGTCACGCCTGTGTGTTCACCTGCATGATTCTGCTCTCTCTCTAATGATTTCTTTCTGGCCATATCCTGATCCCTAAACGAAGGGTAAATATAGTCAATGATCGATTACATTAAAAAATCCTGATATATGAGTGAGAGAAGTGAGAGGAGTGAGATAATGAGAGGGCAAGCCAGTATGACAAAAGAATTATAGGGATTACTGTGCACAGATTACAAAGATTAATCCCAAATCGTTATTCGTAAATCGTTATTCGTAAATCGGCTTATCCGTTTTCGATCTTGTTCTTAAGCGCTATCAGCATCTGCAGATCTTTGTTTTCCACTTCATCAGCTTTATACTTCTTTATCGCTTCATCGAGGATATGGATGGCTGCTTCTTTATCACCAGATTTATTGACAAGGGTAGCATACGTAGCGATAAATTTTGGATCATCATCTTTGGCCGCTTTTTCAGCAAGCGATATTGCCAGGTCAAGGCAAACTTTCTGGTCTGCTGCATATTTGTTGAGATCCAGTGCAAGCTGATGGAGGCTGGCCGGATCATTTTTGATGTATTTTTTTACATAATTATTGACCATCTCCCCGATATTGCTCATATCATGCAGGGCAAGTGCAAACTGAATATCACTTTTTATATGAAACATCTCAGCTTCAGAAGGAATATTCCGTTTCATGGCATCTGCTGCAAGGGCTATTAATTCCGGAGACTCATACTCGATGGCACGCTGTACTGTGTTGGCGCAAGCGGATCTGATTTTTTCTAATACCACATCATCTGAAATCTCTTTGCTGATCTGGGACTTGTATTTCTCAAGGAGCTCAAAACACTGGCAGTCCACCTGCGAAGCCGCTTCCAGGATAAACCTGAGATTTTCCGGCGAGGTCAGGTCTTTTTGTTCGCTGATATAATCATTGGCTATTTTGACGGAGGGGCGTTTAGCTTTATTCAAAGCAACTACATAATCGTACACTAACTGAAAGCTCCGGTCACCTGCAGTGTATGCGGCTTCAAATTTTGAGCTCTTGTCATATTTTTCCAAAACTGATTCAGCCGATTTGATCAGATCCGCAGGGTTTCTGCCGCCTACTGATTTCAAAACCTGGACACCATCATAATCTATCCAGAATAAACTTGGATAGGCAGTGACATCATATTTCTTTTTGAATTCCAATCCCATTTCCTTTTCCATGTCGATCTTCATGGAGATAAAGTTTTTATTGAAGAGCTCACCTACTGCCGGATCAGGAAAGGTATTCGCAGCCATATTTTTACAAGGGCCACACCAGGTAGTGAAAGCATCCACGAATATGAGCTTGTCCTCTGTTTTGGCCTTTAGTAATGCTTCCTCCCAGGTCCCATGAAAGAATTCTATGCCCTGGCCGATCGCTGAGGCGGTGGCAAAACAAAGAATGAAAAAAGAGATGAATGTATTTCTCATAGACCGGATCGATAAGGCCATAAAATTAGGGAAAATGCCCCGTCGGGCTCAATAAACAGTGTTAAGGAATGCACAAAAAAAAAGGGATGAAGTAAATATTGCTATTCACTTCACCCCTAATATCGGGATTGAGTGTTTGTCTAAATCACGAAACTTGAGAGGAGCTTATCTCCTGCGGCCTGTTTTCTTAGCGGCTTTTCTTGGTGCTGCTTTCTTTGCTGCCCTTCTTGGTGCCGCTTTTTTAGCTGCTCTTCTTGGTGCTGCTTTCTTTGCTGCTTTACGTGGAGCTGCTTTTCTTGCTGCTTTTTTTGCAGATTTCTTAGCTGCCTTTCTTGGTGCTGCTTTCTTTGCTGCTTTACGTGGAGCTGCTTTTCTTGCTGCTTTCTTTGCAGATTTCTTAGCTGCTTTACGAGGAGCTGCTTTCTTTGCAGCTTTTCTTGCAGATTTCTTAGTAGCTTTTTTAGCTGCTTTTTTAGGTGCAGCTTTCTTTGCAGCTTTCTTTGCAGCCTTTTTAGGTGCAGCTTTTTTAGCGGCTTTCTTTGCAGCCTTCTTAGGTGCTGCTTTCTTTGCTGCTGGTGCAGGAGTTGCTGGAGTCGCAGCTGCTTTAGGAGCAGCTTTCTTACGGGTAGCTTTCTTACGAGCTGGTTTTGCAGCTGGAGTAGCCATAGGCGTTTCAGCCGAATTCTCACCTGAACCAGATGTATTACCGTCGCCTGCAGTTGAAAACAGATCATTGCTCATACCCATTCCGCTGTCATTTGACATCATAGAACCGGAATTACCGTCATCCATTTTTGGTTGTGTTTTTTTTGATTTCTTATCCACGTTGATACGTTTTAAATAGGTTTAAAAATTTGTTTTAAATGATACGCGCAATTTAGATGAAATAAACGAATATAAAGTTGTTTATATATAAATTTTTTATTTGTGTCTGCAAAAAAATTTGTTTTGCACTGTTCTAAACAATCATGTTTCAGTTATTTTCTTTCAATAATTTTTCTCTTTTCAGTATCGCCAGTGCAAAATTCAGACGTGCATAATCCAGGCTATCTCCTACCTGTTCTTTCACTTTACCAGGCTGTTCACTGAAACCACTGGCACGCCAACCCTGCCTGGCCATCTCAAGATCGCCCGGTAGTAAAAATTGCTGAAGATTTATCTCTTCGCCTTTCATATACAGCTTTGAAAGATGCACTGCGATGGTAGATACCGCCATGCCTCTTTTCGTAGCAATGTCTTCGATTGTCATACCCTGTCGGTACAAATCAAGTGTCTCGACATAAGTGATTCCTTTCGGGCGTTTGATGAGGTTCTGTTCTGTCATATAACTCCTGATCGTATCCACGAATTCCTGGCCGTACTTACCGGATTTAAACTCTCCTACGCCATTGAGCTTTGAAAATTCTTCAACTGTGTAAGGTCTCGTCTCTGCTATTTCCTTTAAAGTACCAAGGGGAAAAACAGCATACGTAGGAAGTCCGTCTTCTTTGGCCATCCGGTCGCGCAATTCTTCCAGCCTGTCAAGTAGATTCTCCTTAAAGCGGGCGGTTTTACTTTTTCGTTGAACCAAAGGTTCCTCAGGTATCTCCACCTGGCGGTGAAGTGTGACTGCTTTTCGTTCAAATAAAACTGCATCACTCAGTGGTGTGCATTTCAAAATCGAATGCCGCGTGTAATCAATTTCAAGAAAACCCTGGTTGATGAGCTGCGTGATAAAATGGATCCAGTCTTTGTAGATAATGTCCTTTCCAGCCCCATATGTCCTGATCTCGTGAAGATGCCGGTCATAAATTTCTCTTTTCCCGGACCCTCTCAATACATCGACAAGCAGGTTAATGCCTATGGATTCATTGCAGCGCTTGGATGCGGACAAGGCCATTTGTGCAATCTTCGTCCCATCAAATCCCTCTAATGGATTCTGGCAATGATCACAATGACCACAATTCGTTGACCGGTATTCACCAAAATAGTTGAGGATTACGTTTGTCCTGCAATTTGTTGCCTGGCTATATTCCAATATCCGGTCTAGCTTTTCGGCTTGCACACGCTTGAATGTCTCATCTGCATCACTATTCTGAATAAATTCTTTGTACACCGCCACGTCACGGTAAGAATAAAACATCACAGCTTCTGCCTGTTGTCCGTCACGGCCCGACCTTCCTACTTCCTGGTAATAGCTTTCAATATTCTTTGGAAGATTATAATGAATGATCCACCTTATGTTGGGCTTGTCGATACCCATTCCGAACGCAATCGTTGCACAAACAATCTGGATGCGATCGAATTGAAAATCTTCCTGGACTTTTTTCCGCGTATAATTATCTACTTCTGCATGATACGCTGCTGCTTTATAACCATAGTTGACTAAAGCAGTAGCGATGGATTCAGTGGTTTTCCTTGCAAGGCAATAGATGATCCCGGGTTGGCCTTTATGTTCCTGTAGAAATTCTTTTATCTGGTCCATCCGTTGTATGCCAGGCCTCACGGACAGGTGAATATTAGGCCGCTCGAAGCTCGAAAGAAAAGTTTTGGGATCCCGGAGCCTCAACTGCTGGCGAATATCCTCTTGTGTTGCCTTATCAGCAGTGGCAGTCAGTGCCAGAACAGGTACATCATTAAAAATCTCAATGAGTGTGGTGAGCTGTGCATACTCCGGCCTGAAATCATTACCCCAAATCGAAACGCAATGTGCTTCATCGATAGCAATGAGGGAAATCGTTTTCTCACTTATGAATTCCAGGAATTTCGGAGTGAGGGCCCGCTCGGGGGAGATATAAAGTATTTTAAGCTGGTTGTCTTTTATCTGCTGATGTATGATTTTGCTCTCTTCGGCTGAAGTGCCACTATGCAAAGCGCCTGCAATAATCCCATTCGCTCTCAACGACCTGACCTGGTCATTCATCAGCGAAATAAGAGGTGAGATCACTAATGCAAATCCATCCTTCAGCAATGCAGGCAGCTGAAAACAAATGGATTTTCCACCACCTGTAGGCATGATGACAAGAGCGTGACCACCGATGAGCACATGACGGATGATTTCTTCCTGGTGCTCCCGGAATTCACCAAAACCAAAACGGGATTTGAGGATGAGATTTAAGTTTTCACTGGACATTTCAAGGGGAAGTTTTCAAATGGATAATTATGCACTTAAAACTAAGGGAGATAAACTAAAATTGCAAATGAAAAATTGGATACCGGATTAAAGGACGGTTGCTGAGCTGTCGAACATGGATGAGGGTAGCAGTCGAAGCATACCGGATACTGGACTTTATGCCCCAATGCTCTATGCTCTATGTTATAAATGTCTCTCCGCATGGTACGAAGATCTCACCAGCGGACCACTTTCGACAAATGCAAATCCTCTTTTGTTTCCTTCGTCTTTGTACCATGCAAAAGTGTCCGGATGGACAAATTCCGCTACTGCGAGATGCATGGAAGTAGGTTGCAAATATTGACCTATCGTCAGCACATCACAACCGTGTGCGCGAAGATCATCCATCGATTGAAGCATTTCATCCTTTGTCTCGCCAAGCCCAACCATGATACCGGATTTTGTCCGCTTACCATACTCTTTTGTGCGTTTGATTTGTTCGAGACTTCTTTCATAACGCGCCTGTGGACGTACGAGGCGATACAGGCGAGGCACTGTTTCCATATTGTGGGACACTACTTCCTGTCCGGCAGAGATCATTCGGGTAAGCGCATCCCAATTTGCTTTTACATCGGGGATAAGTGTTTCAATCGTAGTAGTTGGTGATAATTCTTTAATCCTGATGATTGTCTCATGCCAGATTTCTGCTCCGCGATCTTTCAATTCATCCCGGTTGACTGAAGTGATCACCGCATGTTTCACTCCCATCAGAGAGATGGCTTCAGCGACACGACGTGGCTCGTCTGTATCATATTCATTTGGCTTGCCGGTTTTGACCGCACAAAATGAACATGATCGTGTGCAAACATTCCCAAGGATCATGAAGGTTGCTGTTCCTGCTCCCCAGCATTCACCCATATTCGGGCAATTACCACTTTGGCAGATTGTATGCAGGTTATACGTATCCACCAAATGGCGAACCTTGCGATATTCTTCACCTATAGGGAGTTTTACCCTTAACCAGTCAGGCTTGCGGGCACGGGGTTGCTTTTCTGAAACTTCTAAATCAATCATTGAAGTGCAAAGGTAGGGGTAAGTCTTTGAAATGATCTTATGAGATAAAATGCGTCATGAATCAGCACCATTTTTATGGAAAAACAGTAGCTCAGAACCTCATCTAACAAACTGACTTTCAAGTGCCCCGGACCTCGTGGCACGAGTACTGGTGGCACCAGTACTCGTGGCACCAGTACTCGTGCCACGAGGTCAACGATTTACCAAAATCAAACCCAACCTTACAGATATCAATCACTGTCTTTTTTGGAGTTGACCATTGCAGCCATTTGACCGGCTCAGGCGTTCACAAATAAGACCAGGTAGATTATTCATCTTTAAACTTTTAGACAATGAAACAACCATTATTTCAATGTATGCTCCTGGTTATCATTTCGATCAGCAATATCAACCTGAATGCTCAACCCTACCATCCGATGCCGGTGTCGGGAGGACAGTGGAACGTCACGAGATGCTGGTACTTCTATCCCGGAGGATGGCATGATGAATATTCGATCAGTCTTGCTGGAGGCGATACCACGATCAATAATCATGTGTATAAAAAATTGTTAATCCAGATCCATCATGCCCCCGGTACTGAATTTGACTCCATCTATACCCATTTCCTGGGCGCGATGAGAGAAGCGAATAAGCAGGTTTTTTTTATTTCTGAATATCAGTGCATTGATACCATCGAACGAATGGTGTATGATTTCAATAATACCTTTCCGGGCGACACCATTTACACACAGGTCCTGACAAACGGTTTGACCCAAACCATTCCACACATTGTAATTTCTATAGATTCTGTTTTGATTGGTGAAGAATTACATCGCAGGATCAACCTGACGGACGAGAGTGGCTTTTTCTATGAATCCTGGACAGAAGGCGTTGGCAGCAGCCTAGGCCTGACTTACGCCAGCTATTGGCTGCTCACTGACAACTCCTATGACCTGAATTGTTTTTACAGTGACGATGAACTGCAATACATAAATCCTCAACCGGCGTATGCGTTTTGTTCCGCTCCTCTACCTGATATTCATTGTTCATTGACAACAGCTGTTGAGCCGGTCACCCTGGAACAAAAAATCATTGTTTATCCTAATCCTGCATTTGATGAATTAACCTTTTCATCCAAAGTGGATTTTTATAAAGTAATTATCTCCAATGAATTAGGGGTAAATCTGATCTCAGGCGGATACACTCCATCAATTGATATAAACTCACTGGTGCCAGGCATATATTTCATACAATTCATGGATCAGCATAATGAATTGATTGCATTTTCAAAATTTGTAAAACAGTGATCCCTCCGAAATGATTCGTTGTAGTGGCGGGTGCAATACGCCACAACAATGAATCGAAAACCTTTGTTTACTGAATACTTATTTACTGAATACTGAGTACTTGGTTATCTCAGCCCCTTTCCATTTATCCATCTTTAATTATTTAACAAATGAAGACATTGCTTTTTATTGGACTGGGCGTATTGCTGGCTTTATCGTTTGCGTGTAAAAAAGATTCAAATCCTTCGGATTGCACAAAATTGGAAGGCATCTGGCATGCGGAATCGTGGAAGGAGGATACCGTACAGGTGTTAGGATCCAATTCATTAGTCATTTCGTCTCAACTTGAATTTAAAGTGCTGACTGGTGACCAGGGTGACTACGAATGGAATACGAACTATTCGCTAGGACAAGAAATGGTCATAGGTTCCTATGTAGTGAATTCAGATTGCAATCATGTGACATTGACACCAAAAGGAGGCACAGCACATGATGACTTCGATTTCCACTTCAATGGTGATGTTTTAATCCTCGAAGGATTTTTTATCGGAGCGAACACAGAAATACAGTTGCGGAAATGAAAATTTCCATAGGCCATTCACATAATGCTTCCATTTTTTAAGACTCCGGATGAATCGCGACCTGCCGCACTCTTAAAAAATGGAATAAGTTTCTTTTCTTCACCAGATGGCTGAATCCCGGTTCTATCCCTATTTCGTATTCGCGCTCTGCTTCCTTGGAGTTGCGCTGGGGGCTATGAATTCTGTATTAGCTCCTTCCTATTTACCAGATATCCTGAAGGAACTAAATCATGTTGCGCTTTCACCTGAAAGTGCAGGGGCGTGGATCAATTTTTCTTTTTTGGCGGGGGGCACGATCGGTGGAATATGTCTTGGTTTTATTTCAGATCGAATAGGAAGGAAAAAAACACTCGCATTTGCATTATTTTTTTGCGGTGCAGGAAGTGGATTAGGTGCGATGTCCACAACATGGCATCTTTTGGCGGCAACAAGATTTATTGTAGGCGTTGGAGTAGGTGCGATACTGGTGGTATCCGTTGTGATCCTCACTGAAATCTGGTCAAAAAAAGAAAATGGAGTTGCCTTGGGCATTATGTCTGTGGCTTATCCTGTAGGCATCATTACATCAGGCATGATCACGGCAAATATTTCAGACTGGAAGACAGCTTTTATGATTGGTGTTTTTCCTGTTGCATTGATTATTCCGGTTGTATTCCTGGTTAAAGAGACGTTGAATCCACGTCTTCAGGTTGATGCATCAAATATTTCCCTGGCGGGCTATCAGCACTCTTTGATCTCCGGAATCCTCATTTATGGTACCATGCTTGTCGGCCTATGGTCTGCCTTTGCATGGTTACCGACATGGGTAGAGAATCTCATGGGGAATATAGTAACGGATAGTCAGTCCGAACGGGGAATGGCAGTCACATTGCTTGGGCTTGGTGGTTTGACAGGAGGCATTATTTCGGGTTGGCTAGCAGAGAGATTTGGATCCCGTTTCATCCAGGGCATTTGTTTTATACTGTGCCTGGCTATTTCATTCCTGCTTTTTAAAATGACAAAATCATATTCTGATGTCGTGCTGATTGGTTCCGGCCTTTTGGGTTTTGTATTTGGTGTCAGCCAGGGTGTTTTAAATATTCTGATCCCGGGATTGTTCCCGACACATTTACGCTCATCTGCTACAGGCTTGTGTTTTCATGTGGGTAGGGCATTTACTGCAATAGCTGTATTTTTCACAGGTGCATTAGCAATATGGCTGGGAGGTTATGGAAATGCGATTTTCATTTTTTCCGGAGTTTATCTTATTGGCCTGCTGGCATTATTACTTATGAAAAAAGAAGGTTATGCCACACATTGATCTTCGTCCCGATTTATTTGGTATCACAAGCTTATTGGACTATCGTAAAGATGTAGCAGAGCCATTATGCGAATTAACGCAGCTGTTGTTGCGTGGTGAATCTTCACTTACGCCATCAGAGAGAGAATTAATAGCTGCTTATGTATCCCATCTCAATGCATGTATTTTTTGTACAGCTGCCCATTCTTCAGCAGCATGCTTATTGCCCGGCGGTAGTGTATCACACATTGAGGATATAATGATTGACATAACTAAGATGGAAGTAAGTGATAAAATGAAATCTCTTCTTCACCTCGCATCCATAGTACAGCAAGGCGGTTCGAAAGTGACGAAAGAAGATATTGCAGAGGCAAAAAATCAGGGAGCTTCAGATATGGAAATCCACGACACTGTATTAATTGCTGCCCTCTTTTGTTTTTACAACCGATATGTCGACGGCCTTGCTACGAATATTCCTGATAATCCTGAATTTTATGAAGCTCTGGGCAACAGGATCACGACAAGAGGATATTTGATGCCGACGGACGGATACCATTCTTTGAAAGTGAGTAATGAGTAGTGAGTTGCGTGAAACGTGAGGCGTGAGGCGTGAGCTTTAAGAGAGTGAGAATATGAAATGATAGCATATTTCTGACTTAAATACATAACTTAACAAGTTCAATCGTAAATCGTATGCTTCGACCTGCCTTTCTCATCCTCGTGCTACAGCTCAGCAACCATCGTAAATCGTAAATTCCTCATGCCTTACATAGAAACAAATAATTCCATTCCCGGTATCCGCGGACTGATGCAATTCAGGCCTGATGCTGCAATAGCTTTAAACAAGCTTGCACAGGTGTTATTATCAGACGATGCATCTCTTTCAAGAAGTGACCGTGAATTAATCGCCACATTCGTCTCCTCAAAAAATGAATGCAAATTTTGCATGACATCACATGGTGCGATTGCAGCTCATCTTCCCGGCTGCAACCAGGATATAGTGGGAGCGGTTTGGAATGATTACCTGTCTGCTCCCATATCTGATAAACTAAAATCATTGTTTCAGATCGCCGATAAAGTACGGGTGAGCGGAAGGAATGTCACGGGAAAAGATATCCAGGCTGCAAGAGAACAGGGAGCAAGTGATCACGACATACATGACACTGTCCTGATCGCCGCAGCATTCTGCATGTTCAATCGATATGTTGATGGCCTCGGTGCCACGACACCCGATGATCCGGAGTTCTATGAGATCGTCGGAAAACAAAGAGCAGAAGAAGGATACCTGACCAAATCTGTTTTAGTGAAAGATTAATCCTTAGCTTATGTCAAATCCTCAAACTTAAAGTCAAAAATAAGAATTGGCTCTATATCATCATTATAGGTGGACTTGCCGGATGGCTCGCAGGAATCATTTGGAAAGGATCCGGATTTGAACTTATTGGATTATCATCACCGGCATTGTAGGCGGGATGCTGGGTAGATGAAAAAAAAGCTGCTGCCGTTATTCCTGAAAATAACTGACAGCAACTCTTCCACGAATAATTTTGTCAGAAATAATGATCTGACTTTTTATTTAATAACAAACCAAGTGCCCTTAAAGCTTTGATAAGCCGTAAGCAAGTCCTAAACTAAACTGGACAGAACTGGCCGTCACTTTATCACCTACCTGAATGGTTTTATCCCTGATATCATTGAGGCCGAGAAATGCCCTAAGATCGGTATTTAACCAAATCCGGCTTGCCACTCTCGCATTAAATCCTAATCCTCCCGATACTGCAAAATTGATCGAATTAAACTGATCCTTAACATCCAGATCATTAACCTTTGCCCCTAACAAAAAATGTGGTGCAACACCAACATAAACTTTTGGCCTGAATGATTCTCCCAGATCTCCAAAGAAAATGTCAAAATAAAGTGGGATCTGCAGATAATTCACCTTGACATCATCATCATTTATTTTATATCCCTGGCCGGAATATAATATGTCAAGAGTAAGTCCTGATGATTCGTTGATACTGTACGTCGTGGTAAGACCTAAAGCAAGCCCAATAAGAGATTTCGAATCCTCGACATGACTTACGCTTGCAAAATTAAGACCTACTCTTGGCCCCAGTGAAAAATCATCCTGAGCCTTTAGTTGAGTTAATGTTATAGCAAAGAAGCCTGCTATAAGGATCAGCATTTTAGATTGGTTAAGCATTGTATTTGATTTTATTTTTAGATGAGCATTAATTTCGATTTTCAACAAAGCCTCAGGCAAAAGGCTTACTCCTTAATTATTCATACTTGGAAATACCGTAAGCAAGTCCAAGACTAAATTGCACAGTACTCATGGCCCTTTTATTTTCTGTCTGAAACTCTTTATCTCTGTAATCACTCAAGCCAAGAAATGCCCTTAAATCCGTATTAAGCCACACTCTGTTAACCACTCGCAGATTAAAGCCCAGTCCACCGCTTAACGCGAGGTTGACTGCACTTAATTGATCTTTACTGACCTTGTCTTCATTATATTTTGCATTTAATAAAACGTGTGGGGCTAAACCTACATACGCCTTTGGCCGGAAAGACTGCCCGAGCTCACCAAAGAACAGATCGAAATAAATAGGAATCTGCAGATAGGTAATTTTGTATTCATCTATACCTACTTTATATCCCTGGCCGGAATATAAAAGGTCAACCGTTATTCCTGAAGTTTCATTGATACTGTATGTTGTAGTAAGCCCTACTGCGAGGCCGGTAAGTGATTTGGAATTATCAACATTACTTATACTCGAAAAGTTAAGTCCGGCTCTTGGCCCGAGTGAAAACTTATCCTGTGCACTTAGTTGAGTTATAGCAAAAAAACTTGCTATAAGTATCAGCATTTTAGATTGGTTGATCATGATTAATCATTTTACTTTTTAATGATAATTAATACGATTTTTTAACAAAGGTTCAGACAGAAGGTTTTATGGGAACTAAAAGAATTTATTGATTACTTGTTTTTAAAATGTTATTTGTAGGGAATGCATAAATGAATGTGTGAATTATGAAAATAAAAAATGGAATTATATAAATTGATGTAGTTGAATTATTACATCAATATGATTCTTATCCTGACACCCGGATCATTTTCTCTCCATATCTTTATTCCATGCCTATACTTTTCAGACTCCCTGTTTTGATCTTCCTTACCGGTTTTATGTACTGCTCATGTAAGCAAGCGAATAAAACTGAAGCCAATTCTGACCACATGATGGATCATGCACACGATGCACCTGGCGGCAATCCTTCATCTGAAACTCTGGCTATGATCGATAGTGTTCAAAAAGCACAGCAAAACGTAGATCCGGAGAAAGTGAATATTATCCTTTGCGCACAGCGGGCCGAATCCTATAAAGCCAAACTTCCCTCAGTAAGTGGTCTTGAAAAAGCAAACCTGATGGTGATGTATGGTTTTGAAGAACTAAAAGCCGGCAATACAGTCAAAGCCCTGGAGGCATTCCAGGATGTCATCACTTTCGTGACCCCGATGCAAATTCCCGGTAAAGAAAAAACCATCCTTGAAGTAAAAAAAATGCTTGCGATTGCTGCATTGCGATTAGGTGAACAACAAAATTGCATTAACAATCATACATCGGCATCTTGTGTCATCCCGATTGCAAAAGCAGGTCAACATACATTGACAGATGGCTCAACACAGGCTATGCAGCTGTACATAGAAATTCTGAAAGCAGAACCGACTGATCTCACTTCAAAATATCTGCTAAGTATTGCAGCCATGACACTGGGAAAATTTCCTGACGGTATTCCTTCATCGATGCGATTGCCTGACGGATATTTTAAATCGTCTATGCCTTTTCCCATGTTCACAGACATCGCTCCTGAGCTTGGACTTGACAAACGTGGACTTGCAGGAGGTGTCGCCGTTGAAGATTTTGATCGCGATGGATTACTCGATATCATGGTATCCGCATGGGGATTCCTTGATCAGATTCGATTTTTAAAAAATAAAGGAGATGGCAGCTTTGAAGATATGACCGTTCAGGCTAAGTTGAAAGGTGTAACGGGTGGCCTGAATCTGCGTCATGCCGATTATAATAATGATGGTTACGCCGATGTATTGATTTTACGCGGCGCATGGTTGAGAGATCAGGGCCGTATACCCAATTCACTTCTCAGGAATAATGGCGACGGAACATTTACTGATGTTACAATAGGCGCCGGTATGTATTCAAAACGACCTACACAAAATGCAGTCTGGGCTGATTTTGATCGAGACGGTTGGCTTGATTTATTTATTGGTAATGAATCGATTCCTGAAGCAGGCACTGCCTTTAATTTTCCATCAGAATTGTATCACAATCAGCGTGACGGTACATTCAAAGAAATTTCTAAAGAAGCAGGGCTCAACATAAATTCATTTGTCAAAGGAAGTACGGGCGGAGATATTAATAATGACGGCCTGGAGGATTTATATATTTCAAATCTCAATGGCGCCAATTTACTTTTTCTCAACACTTCAGATGAAACAGGAATTCACTTTCAAAATATTTCTGCCGCAGCAGGTATTGGTGAACCCTATGTTTCATTTCCTACATGGATGTTTGATTTCGACAATGATGGCTGGCTTGATATATTTGTTTCCGCATATTCGGATGGATCGGAAGATTTGCCAGGTAAAGTATTGAGAGCCTATGGGAAGAAAGATGATCCGTTCAGACCGAGATTGTATCACAACAATAAAAACAACACCTTCACGGATGTTAGCTCTCCAATGGGCCTTACAGAACCTGCATTTACGATGGGTTCTAACTATGGAGATCTGAATAATGATGGATTCCCTGATTTTTATCTCGGTACAGGTGAGCCCAATCTCAAATCCATCGTTCCCAATAAAATGTATCTCAACAGGGAAGGAAAATATTTTGATGATGTGACGTATGCAGGTGGATTTGGAAATATCCAGAAAGGACATGCAGTAGGCTTCGCAGATTTTGATCAGGATGGAGACCAGGACATATATGTAGTGATGGGAGGAAGTTTTGAGGGCGATGTATATGAGACCATCTTTTTTGAAAATCCAATGCCTCGTGAAAATCATTGGATCACCCTTCGACTTGAAGGTAAAGAATCAAATCGGTTAGCTTTAGGTGCCCGAGTTGAAGCAGAAATTACAGAAAACGGGAAGTCCCGAAATGTCTGTTCAATGGTCTCCACCGGATCAAGCTTTGGTGGAAATAGTCTTCAACTTGAAATGGGTCTTGGAAAAGCTACAATGATCAACAATCTAAAAGTCACCTGGCCATCAAAAAACAGGAATGTCCAGGATTTTAAGAATATAGAAATCAATAAAGCCTATTTCCTTAAAGAAGGCGGCACATTAGAGCCTGTTGCATATCAATATATCCCTTTTAAAAAAGAAGGCATGCATCATCAACATGAAATGTAAGGCAGAAGGGAGGAAAGGAAGAAGGGTGGAAGGGATTGTACACATTAGAATTGAAACAACCTTCAATTGCCCGTGGCTTTAGACAGAGATAAATAAATCCTATCTGATCAATGAAACCTTCAATTACCCTGGCTAGAGCCAGGGGATAATGGAATCTCTCTGCCCTTCTTTCCCGCACATTGCTTTTTTGTAACTTGCTTCATCATCACCTTTATTCATTAACACCCACATGTTTCTTAGAAACCGGTCTTCACTTTTTTACGGCTTTGTACTCGCTTTCGCAGTGTGTACTTTATTCTCCTGCAAAAAGGAATCCTCCACCCAAAGCAACCCTGAAAAAGTCAACACCTCTCCAGTCACCACCACATCTGAAATCAAATTAGAATCCTTACCTGCGGCTCAAACAGGTATCCATTTTGTCAACCAGATCAAGGACGAAGGCATGATCAATATATTCACGTGGCATTTTCTATACAACGGCGGAGGAGTTGCAGCAGGTGATATCAATAACGATGGCCTCCCCGACTTATATTTTTCAGGCAACATGACCCCTGATAAATTATACCTGAACAAAGGAAATTTCAAATTTGAAGACATCACCGACAAAGCCGGAATCGGAAAACAAATCTGGTCAAGCGGCGTGACACTTGCCGACGTGAACGCTGATGGCTTGATAGATATTTATGTTTGTAAAAATTCACCCACTGGTATACCTGATAATAACCGGAATAAGCTTTACATCAACCAGGGCCACAATTCTTTCTCCGAGCAGGCTAAGAAGTATGGCATTGATGATATCGGTTTCAGCACACAAGCCACGTTTTTTGATGCTGATCAGGATGGCGATCTTGATATGTTCCTTGTCAATCAACCCTTTGATGAATTTGCGAGACTTGTCAATAAGCCTGAAGTCGTTGCAAACTATACCCAGACCAATCGTTTTTTCTTTTTTGAAAACGGAAAGTATGTTGACAAAACTGCAGTCCTCGGAATGTTGAGTTCCCGGTATGGCCTGAATGTTTCCATCGGCGATTTTGATCTGAATGGATGGACGGATATGTATATCTGTAATGATTATCATCACGCTGATTATCTCTACCTGAATAATAAAGGACAGTTTACCGATGCAACCCGTACGCATACCGGGCATATTTCATTTTACTCCATGGGTTCGGATGTCGGGGATGTCAATATGGATGGATTACCTGACATCTTCACACTGGATATGGCATTCGAAGATCACATCCGGTCCAAAACAAATATGGGTTCCATGGCGCCGGACAGGTTCTGGGGCCTCGTTGCTGATCACCAGCATTATCAGTACATGCAGAATGGCCTTCAGGTGAATATGGGACAGGGTTATTTTTCAGAAATGGCACAGATAGCAGGTATCTCAAAATCAGATTGGAGCTTCTCAACACTTTTTGCGGATCTCGATCTCGATGGAGACCAGGATATCCTCATCACGAATGGAGTGCTACGCGATGTGCGAAATAATGATTTCAATGTTTTTGTAAAAGATAAGTATCAGAACCGCGTAGGGCCTCAAAACTATCGTGAAGTTTTGAGCAAGCTTCCATCTACCCCAATAAGAGATATCATATTCAGTAATGAAGGAAATATGCATTTTTCAAAGCTTCCACCTGAAGCCGGGTTTAGTGCAGGAGACTTCTCTAATGGCATGGCATATGCGGACCTCGATCGTGACGGAAAGCTTGACATCATCGTCAATCATGTGAATGCTCCTGCATCGATATATAAAAATATAAGTAAAACGAACGGACACTATTTGAGCATCAGGCTCAAAGGGCCCGGATCAAATAACGATGGATTGGGATGTTCTGTAATCGTCTACACGGGTGATAAAAAACAGATCAATACGATGCAGACATCAAGAGGATATTTTTCTGCCATGGAACCTGTTTTGCATTTCGGTCTCGGGCAAAACACAAAGGCGGATTCCATAAAAGTGTACTGGGATCATAAATCGATGAGTGTATTGTCTAATATTTCTGTTGACAGGGAATTGAAGATCAATTTTGATAAAGAGAAAAAAGTACCCTTCAAGGCTGATGCTATCAACATTGTGATGATGGCGGATGCGAACCTGGTTCAACATGTAGATGTGGATGATGCTTTCAACGATTATGCGAAAGAAGTATTACTACCCTACAAGCAATCTCAGAATGGTCCTCATATTTCTGTAAGTGATGTCAACGGGGATGGAAATGAAGATTTTTTTATCGGTGGTGGTGCCGGTCATCCGGGTAAAATATACTATGCTAAAACAGACGGGAAATTTGAACTATCTAAACAACCTGCATTCGATGCAGATGCAAAAAGTGAAGACCAGGAATCTGCATTCTTTGATGTGGATGGTGACGGCGATCAGGATCTGATTGTAATCAGCGGTAGTTATGAATTTGAAGAAGGGAATCCATTATTGCGAGACAGGATATATCTCAATGATGGAAAAGGGATTTTTTCAAAAGCGGCTAAGAACATCCTTCCTGAATTTTCGATCAATGGTCTGTGTGTGGAAGTGTTCGATGCCGATGGTGACAAAGACAATGATCTTTTCATCGGAGGCCGGGTGGTAGGAAGTTCATATCCTTTACCTGCTTCTTCTAAATTGCTCATCAATCAATCCGGCAAGTACGTTGATAAGACAAATACACTGGCTCCCTTCCTCAATAAATTTGGATTGGTGACAGATGTATTGCAGGATGATATTGATAAAGATGGTGATATGGATTTGCTGGTGGTTGGCGAATGGTTGATGCCGACTTTGCTGATCAATGGAGGGACATCAGGATTCAGTGCACAACCGATTGAATCTGCCGGTACGGGATTGTGGTGGACAGTTGAGAAAGGTGATTTTGATAAAGATGGTGATACTGATTTTTTAATAGGTAACCTGGGATGGAACAATAAATTTGGCGGTTCGAAAGGAACAAAGCTTGAAGTATATGGCAATGATTTTGATAAGAATGGAAAATTCGATGTAGTGCTTGCTACTACCAAGCAGGATAAAAAGCTACCTATCCGGGGCAGAGAATGCACATCACAGGAATTACCATTTGTGCTTGATAAATTTCCGAGCTATGAAAGTTATGCCAATGCAAGCTTCTCTGAAATTTTCCCGGAAGAAATGCTGAAGAATAGTACGCACAGGAAGCTCACTACCATGAACAGCATCTATCTCATCAATGACGGAGATGGAAAATTTACTTCCAAAGATTTACCTCTTTTATGCCAGGCAGGTCCTGTAAAAGCTTTCTTCGTAGATGACCTCAACATGGATGGAAATCCTGATTTTATATATGCAGGTAATCATTTCCCCACAGAAGTTGAGACTGCCCGTTATGACGGCTTATATCCTGGCGTATGTTATGGTGATGGCAAAGGTAATTTCGAATGCAAAACCATTTTCATTGAAAATCAATTGCGGCTTGACGATACGCGTGATATTCAGAAAATTAAACTGGCAACAGGAGAAGACGTATATCTGTTGAGCAATAATAATGGGCCGCTAAGAGCTTATAAAAAAGTAATCGGTAATCGGTAATCAGTAAAAAAGTACTGAATACTGAATACTGATTTTTCTTTGCGTTTTTGCGAGAAAAAAATAAAGCGGAATTTATAATGAATGAATACAGGTTTGAAACAGACACAAACGAGATAACGCTCACGCAGCTCCAGCATTTAGTAGATACCATTCCCGGAATTCTCAATTCTATTCCGGAAGATGAATTTTCCAGGAAACCTTCACCTGATAAATGGAGTAAAAAAGAAATCATCGGTCACCTCATCGATAGCGCTACTAATAATCACCATCGCTTTGTCCGGGCACAGTTTGATGAAAACCCCATCATTCTTTACAACCAGGTCCTCTGGAACAACCATAGTTATTATCAGCAAATGGATGGTCATCACCTCATCTCATTCTGGGCACTTTACAATCAGCATATTATAGAGCTGATCAAAAGGATTCCTCCAGAAAGCATGGAGAAAGGGTGCCGGATGTCAGATGGAGAAATTTATACCCTTTCCTGGCTTTTTGATGATTATGTCCGGCATCTGGAGCATCATTTGAGACAGATCCCTGACTTGAATATTTGAGCATTTTATCTAAAACAAACAAAGTTTTCAATTTTCGTATCTTAATTCAAAGTGAGGAAGCAAAAAGAATAAAAATGAAAGAATTGTTATTTACAATCGGAATATCTTTTTTCTGCGTGCATCTTCTGGCTCAATCTTGTTTATCACAAGGAGACACACTCACCAGCCAGGGCCAGGTGGACAGTTTTATGATCCTTTATCCAGGATGTAAAGTAGTAGAAGGCAATCTGTGGATAACTGGCACCGCAATAAATAACCTTATCGGGCTAACTTCTATCAGAGAATATAAAGGTTATTTAACGATCACACAAACGGGCATCCTGGATTTACAAGGCTTAGAAAATCTTCAAAGTGCCCGTGGATTAAGATTTTATTCCAATGATAACCTTCAATCCTTAAAAGGGCTCAATTCTTTAAAGAAGATTGGTTCTTTAGTGATAGATGGTAATAAAAATCTTGAAGGAGTGGGACAACCCATTTCAATGCCATATGTTGGGGAAATTAATATTTCTTCTTCTGATAAATTGAAAAGGATAAGTGATATTCTGCTGATCGATACTATCTATAAATCTATTTTTATTTATGCAAATGGCTCTCTTCAGGTTCTGGATGGCTTTCAGCATCTCGATTCTTTGTTCGAGCTGCATATAAGCAATAATCATCAATTACAAAGCATTGAAGGCTTACTGCCCGTTAATCAGATAGGTTACTTATCAATTGAAAATAATGACAAACTTAAAAACCTCGATGGTCTTGATTCTCTTACAGCCATTAAACACTTTGGTTCTTTAGAGAATTGCGACTCCTTGAATGATATCTTATCACTTCACAATCTAAAATATGTCGATGGACATTTTAGTATTCGTTTTAACAACTTACTCAAAAACCTGGATGGATTAGAGCAATTGCAATTTATTAATGGTTCATTTCAGGTTGGTTCCAATGTTGCCCTCAATTCCCTGGCTGGTCTGCGATCGTTAGGAAAAGTAGGCTCAGATTTTATAATTGATGGTAACTATGAATTACTGAGTTTAGAAGGGCTTACTAATTTGGATTCTATCCTGGGAAGCTTAATGCTTCTATATCTTCCAAAACTTGGAAACCTATCATCCATTGATTCAATTCAATTTATTGGAGAGAACTTATTATTTCAGCAATTACTTACAACGACAATATTGCCTCGTTTTGTTTTCCCTTTGATAATTAATGGAAATCTTACAATTCAGGCCTCTCTCAAGTTAACATCATTGAACGGACTTGATAAGATTAAAATAATAAAAGGCGAATTACAATTACTTGACAACAGTTTGCTACAGGATATTAATGCCATCGATCAAATCAACCTTGATAGCCTGGATTCTCTTAAAATTATAAGCAATTCAAAACTTTCTACATGCAATACTGAAAATATTTGTCATTATTTATTCAATGGAGGTGGAGCCGTTATTGACTACAATCAAACTGGTTGCAAATCTGCTAAGGATGTATTATCTCATTGTTCAGTTGCAATCAGATATCCTCCTGAAAATCCAACCTTTAGCGTTTTCCCTAATCCTGCCGACGAATATTTAGACGTTTTTAGTCCCGATTTTAAAGTGATAAAAATCCAAATTCATGATATGGCTGGATGTATCATTTCCAATTGGACAATGGAAGAAAGCAGAATCAATATTTCAAACCTACCTTACGGGATCTATTATCTTGCGATTAGCAATGAAAATTCTCATGGAATCCATAGAATTGTAAAAATCCGTTAGCAAGGGAAGCCGATAACCACCACAAGCCCGACTTCGCCACATCCTTAGCCTAAGCCTTCGGTTCAGCCTTAGCCTCCCATTTAAGCCATCATTAACATCATAACAAATTGATTTACTGTTTATTCCGATAATTCCCTTATATTTGCAGTCTTGTATGTTATGGCTCTCTCAGTTTCTGATGAGTTTTATCCAGCTCTCCACCGTGGCAGCTTAACGTAAGGCAGGTAAAGTATCAATTCTCAATTTGATAGCCTTACCACATTTTTTAATCAAACATTATACCTAGTGTCTTTTAACAATTTACAGCTCATTGAGCCTGTGCTCAAAGCATTAACTCATGAAGGGTACACTGTACCCACACCTATTCAGCAGCAAGCCATCCCGCCCATTCTCGAAGGAAGAGATCTCCGTGGATGTGCACAAACCGGAACCGGTAAGACCGCTGCTTTTGCCATTCCATTACTCCAGCTTCTACATCAGGAACAGCTGGCCAATCCCCAGGGAAGACGCCCGATCCGGGCTTTGATCCTGACACCCACACGAGAACTTGCCATCCAGATTGAAGAAAGCTTCAAGGCATATGGCAGAAACCTCAACCTGCGCCACCTGGTGGTTTTTGGCGGGGTATCACAAGTAAGCTCAGTCAATAATCTCCGTCGCGGAGTCGATATCCTGGTAGCAACACCTGGTCGCTTATTGGACCTTATGCAGCAAGGACACGTTTCATTGCGCGATATCAAATTCTTCGTGCTTGATGAAGCCGACAGGATGCTCGATATGGGCTTTGTACATGATGTCAAAAGGATCATCTCCAAGCTTCCAACTGAAAGACAGACTTTATTTTTCTCTGCTACCATGCCTCCTGAAATCAATCAACTGGCAAAAAGCATCCTGAAAAATCCGGTCACTGTAGAAGTTTCTCCTGTATCATCTACAGCAGATACCATCCAGCAGACTTTATATTTCACAGAGAAGCCAAACAAAACGCATCTCCTGAGACACCTGCTGAACGGACCTGAAATTAAAACAGCACTTGTATTTACACGGACCAAGCATGGCGCCGATAAGCTGACGAAGGATCTGAACAGGGCAGGTATCAAAACCGAAGCCATTCACGGTAATAAATCCCAGAACGCACGCCAGGCTGCATTGAAGAATTTCAAAAACCAGCACACACGTGTACTTGTGGCAACAGATATTGCAGCAAGAGGAATTGATATTGACGACTTAAGTCATGTGGTCAATTTTGAATTACCTCATGTGCCTGAAACGTATGTACACCGTATCGGCCGTACAGGCAGAGCAGGAGCAAACGGAAGAGCTATCTCTTTTTGTGATTTTGAAGAAAAACCATTGTTGAAGGATATTCAGAAACTGATAGGAAAAACAGTTCCTGTAGTGACCGAACATCCATATGCGATGGCAGCAAGTCAAAGTGATATGGAACCGAAAACACAAACGCCGATGCAAAAAAGAGCAGCCGGTGGTGGAGGTTACAGGAGCAGGCTTATACGGCCGGCTTCTTCGAGAAGCAGATAAATTTGATTTACATGCCTATATTTGCATCAGCAGGCAATTGAATAGAAACAAGAATAAATTAAAACGCGGGTAGACCACGCTCCCTAAAAAGTTGTTTACACATAGGCTATCAGTCAAAAACTGGTGGCCTTTTTTTATTTTATCTATCAATGCAAATGGAAATATCAACCTCCATGGCTTTCTATCTCTGGAAAAAATCTGGGATGATTTGAATTTTTATAATAATCAGGCATTTATTAGCCTTGACGGACTCGAGAAGCTCAACACAATAGGCGGATCACTCATGTTTAAACAAAATCACCATATTAAAGATCTGCAAGGTTTAGATGTATTGAATACAATAGGTGTAAATCTTTCAATCGATCAAAATGATTCTCTGCTTACCTTATCCGGTCTTGAAGCATTAAAATCGATAAATGGATCCCTGGAAATTAAAAATAATAAATCGCTGATAGATTTATCTTCTTTACTTGGCCTGAATGCATCAGCAGGAATCAATATTTTTGCTAATGATCTTTTACCCAGCCTCTATGGTCTCAACAATATTGATCCATTCAAAATAGATAATTAAATAAGCTTTCAGATTGTGCAGTGGAAAGTATATGCACTTATCTGGCCTATGGCCGACCATCTACTATTGCCGGAAATGATCCGGGTTGCAATACAGATCAGGAAATCAGTCATGCATGTTTTCTCGCCACGAACAATCCTATAGAGAGAGATCCTATTTACTTATTTCCCAATCCAACCTCAGGCATCACAGAAGTACATGGAATCGATATAAGTCAATCTGGCATTAATCTCTCAGATATGCAAGGCAGAAAGATTACCAATTATGAGACTATAAATAATATTATCGATTTAAATCTTCTCCCTGGTGGCATATATATCCTCTCCCTAGAATTCAACAACCTTCGAATAATTAAACGAATCGTAAAGATTTAATGGCGATGCACTGAGCACTTGTCGAATGTGTCGAAACGCACGTCTCACTATGATTCCTTACTTTTGGAGGACATGAAAAAATTGATTCTTCAAATTATTAAACATGGATTCCTGTGCATCTGCCTGACATTGATGACGGTCCAATTACAGGCACAACTTACCATCACGGTTACATCCATTCCTCCCACCACCCCACAAGGTGAAAGCATCTATATAGCCGGTAATTTCAATAACTGGAATCCCGGCAATCCTTCATACAAATTAACAGACCACCAGGATGGAACATGGTCAATTACTTTCAATCCTTCGCCAGGTACACTCGAATACAAATTCACAAGAGGAAGCTGGGAAACCGTAGAAGGAACTTCCGACGGTGGATTTCGTCCAAATCGAACGTATGCCTATGCAGGCGGTAGTCAATCTCTTTCTGTTACAATAGCGGGTTGGGAAGGTGCATCAGGGAATCCACATACGGCAACAAGCAATGTTCAGGTACTTCATGAAGATTATTACATTCCACAATTAAATCGTCACCGGCGGATCTGGGTGTATTTACCAGTTGATTATCAAACATCTTCAAATCGCTATCCGGTTTTGTATATGCAGGATGGACAAAATCTGTTCGATGCCTATTACAGTTTTGCAGGGGAATGGAAAATAGATGAATCCATGAATGAATTATTTGACAATGGTGATTATGGAGCCATTGTCGTAGGCATTGACAATGGAGGAGCAAATCGCATTGATGAATATTCGCCATGGGTAAATCCCGGATACGGAGGCGGACATGGTGAAGCGTATTCATCTTTTATCGTCAATACACTCAAGCCACATATTGATAGCTTATTCAGGACACTACCCGGAAGAGAATACACAGGAATTGGCGGCAGTTCATTAGGTGCCAACATTTCGATGTTTGCAGCTGTCGAGTACCAGGATGTATTCAGCAAAGTGGGTATTTTTTCACCTGCTTTCTGGTTCAGTGATTCTATATATCAGCACATCACGCAAACCGGCATTCACCAGGAATTAAAAATTTATTTTATTGCCGGGACAAATGAAAGTTCTACGGTGATATCAGACATGCAGGCTGTTTATGATACGCTTGCATTTGCCGGAGAGAACGAAGCGAATATGCAATTCATAGCCAGTCCCGATGGTACGCATAGCGAATGGTTTTGGGCGCGTGAATATCCGGCCGCATATGACTGGTTATTTGGTGATCTTTTATTGAGTACAAAACGTCCCCAGGAAAAAAAAGGGAGTGTCTTTCCAAATCCTGCCAGCGAAACACTTTGGATAAAAGGTTATGATCCTTACGTGCACGTTACGATTTATTCACTTCCCGGTGAAGTCATTCAACATGCGGACCTGGATCAGGACTACCTGGATATTTCAAATCTTCCCCCGGGAATCTATTTTCTTGAGATCAAATCAATTTCAGGCTCCGACTTCTGGATTTCCCGTTTTGTAAAGCAATAATTTAGTCTGGGCCTGCCTTAGCTCCCTGAATCTGGCGGATTTTTTTCATCTTAGCCATTCATACAATACTGACGCATGGGTTTATTTGAAAATTTTGAATGGCACTCCCTCTTACAACCACAGTGGTACATCGAACATGGGGGTGTGTGGATCATCATGCTGATTGTTTTTGCAGAGACAGGCTTATTCATGGGTTTCTTTTTACCGGGTGATTCCCTGCTTTTTGTTGCCGGTGTTGCCTGGGAAGAACTTGTGAGCGGCTTTTTCGATGTCCCTTTGGTCCTGATCATGTCCCTGATTTCCGTATTTGCTATTCTGGGCAACCAGGTAGGGTATTGGTTTGGCCGTAAGATTGGACCTGCTATGTACACCTGGAAAGATCGCTGGTACTTCAAGCAAAAATATCTGCAGCAGGCCCGGTTGTTCTATGAAGATCATGGGAATGGCGCCATCTTCATGGCCAGGTTCTTACCTTTTATCAGAACGTTTGCACCGATTGTGGCGGGTATTGTACAAATGGATAAGAAAAAATTCACCATGATTTCCGCGATCAGTGCATTTGTATGGGTGTTCAGCATGATGCTTGCGGGACGATACCTGCATCAGATCCTGTTGAAGGAGTTTAATTATGATCTTACAAATGACCTTGAGTGGATCGTGCTCGGAATTATTTTAGTATCCGCATTGCCTCTTGTGTTCAGGTTATTATGGACCAGGGTTAAAAAAAATACAGGACCATCATCACCTGAATAAATATTCACAGATAATCTATACGTGAATGAATCCATTTTGGACCAAAGTCATTGTTCGTACAGTCTTAGATCCAAAAAGTAAACGGAATAAGAAGGAGAGCCCGTACTCCAAATATGATATTGCAAAAGGCGGGTATGAATTAAAAATTATTGTCAGGAATATCATCACGGATATCTTCCTAATTGTGGTGGGTATTATCTCCGCAGGTTTTGGTCTTAAAGGTTTTCTTTTAGCAAATGGTTTCATTGATGGCGGAGCTACAGGTATATCACTGCTCATCAATAAGCTGACCGGTATGCCTTTGTCGATCTTATTGATCCTTGTGAATTTGCCTTTTATTATCCTGGGATATAAAGCAATAGGAAGACAGTTTGCAATCAAGACAGTGCTTTCCATACTCGGTCTTGCACTTGTAGTTGCTTTTGTTCCATATCCTGAGGTGACAAGTGATAAATTACTTATATCGGTCTTTGGAGGATTCTTCCTGGGTATGGGTATCGGATTGTCAGTACGCGGCGGTGCAGTCATTGATGGAACAGAAGTTCTTGCTATCGCTATAAGCCGTCGTTCCGGACTTTCCATTGGCGACATTATTATGATCGTCAATATTATTATCTTTTCATTTGCAGCATACCTTCTCGGTGTTGAGACGGCACTGTATGCTATCCTGACTTATCTCGCAGCTTCAAAAACGGTGGACTTTATACTTGAAGGTATTGAGGAATACACAGGTGTTACGATTGTTTCTTCCAAAGCTGATGCATTGAGAGAAATGATTTCTTACCAGCTGAACCAGGGAGTTACCGTGTATAAAGGTGAACGTGGTTTTGGGAAAACCGGTGACACGATCCAAAACACGAAGATCATTTATACTGTGGTGACCCGTCTTGAGATCAGGACACTTAAAAATGAAGTTTACAAAATAGATCCCAATGCTTTTATGGTAATGAATAGTGTGAAAGATACTGTAGGAGGAATGACGAAAAAAAGACGTCATAAACATGAACCCGTATAGATTGCTTTACTGATCATTTTCAATCCCGAAATTTTTATACCCTCTGCTTATGAATTCATCGTCAACGTCACTAGTTCGTTCATTAGGTCTTCGTTATGTGATAGTGATCACCATCGCCAATATTATTGGTTCGGGAGTTTACAAAAAAGTTGCCCCGATGGCGGATCAGCTCGGCTCATCAGGTTGGGTACTGGTGGCCTGGTTGCTGGGTGGTGTTATTACCCTTTTCGGAGCTCTGAGCAATGCAGAAGTTGCAGGACTCCTCGCGGATACCGGTGGAGATTATGTGTATTACAAAAAAATATACAATCGTTTTTTTGCATTCTTATTTGGATGGTCATTATTCACTATCATCCAGACCGCTTCCATTTCTTCACTTGCCTATGTCTTTTCGCAATCTTTTCAATCGCTTGTAAATATTCCTCCTATCCTCACGAACATGAGTGATTTTAATATCGGGGGTGTATTTTATCCATTCGTCGATTTTTCTACAAAGATCATTGCAGTCGTGTTGATCATTCTCCTGACGCTTGTCAATACAAAAAGTATAAAATCAGGAGCAGGCATCAGTGATATCATATTATGGCTGGTTTATATTGGGATTGGTGTCATCATTTTCTTCGGGTTGACCAGCCCGCATGCACATATCAATATGGCTTTTGATTTTAAAACGGCTGATCATTCACCGGTCACGATCAGCGCCTTATTTACAGCTATGCTTGCAGCGTTCTGGGCCTACCAGGGTTGGGCAACGATCGGCTATATTGGTGGAGAAGTAAAAGATGCGAACCGGAATATTCCAAAAGGAATTGCGATCGGAGTATTCATCGTCATTGGCATTTATCTCGTAGTCAACATGACATACCTTGCCCTGCTGACGATTCCCGAACTGAAAGACATACATGCTGCCGGAAATAAGATAGCGGCGATTGAAGCTGTCCGGGTTTTCTGGGGAAGCAAAGGAATGGCTTTCATTTCCATATTGATTTTAATTACGACACTGGGTTGTACACATGCGACTGTATATGCAAGTGCACGGCCATATTATGCGATGGCCAAGGAAGGGTTGTTTTTTAAATCCATGGCCCGCCTGAATAAAACGCAGGTACCTGAAAGAGCCTTATGGCTTCAGTGTATCTGGGGATGCGTCCTGGTCTTTTCAGGTTCATTTGATCAGCTTACGGATATGGTCATTTTTGCTGTTTTCATTTATTATGGAGCTACAGCTTATGGTGTATTCATACTCCGCAAACGGATGCCGGATGCTCATCGTCCATATAAGGTCTGGGGATATCCATTTGTTCCTGCGATCGTAGTTCTCTTTTGCATTGGATTATTTATCAATACCGTAGTCACACAACCCCGTGAAGCTATATTCGGCATGGTGCTGATATTGACTGGTGTGCCTATGTATTACTGGTTTACGAAAAAGCAGGGAGCAGGGGGCATGGAGCAGGGCAATGAGCAATGAGCAATTGGCAAAAAGCAAAGTGCATAAGCAAAAAGCAAAGTGCATAAGCAAATTACAATAAGCAATAGGCAGTAAGGAATAGTATTTAATCAGTTTGCTGAAGGCAAACGACAATGATCCTGAAGGGATCAGACATTATTAGCCCTGGGTGAAACCCATGAAATAAAAGGTAATAGGCAAAAAATAATAAGGAGTGCATAACCCGGTTAAAAAGCCCCCTTTAAGGGATTTAGGGGCAAAAAAGATCGTCATCCTGGGTGATTTCAACCCAAAGTATTACACACATCTTGCGGTGAATGAAACGATCATTCAACTATCGAATGCAGTCGGGAATGAAGTCGTGTTTGATTGGATAGGAACAGGTGAATTTAATATTGAAGAAGATTTTTCAAAATCGTACTCAGGCATGTGGGTCGCATCAGGTTCTCCATATAGGGATATGGATAATGTTTTGAAAGCAATACAATATGCCAGGGAAAATAATATTCCCATATTTGGGAATTGCGGTGGATTTCAGCACATGCTCATTGAATATGCAAGGAATGTTTGCGGCCTCACATATGCAGATACCGAAGAAACTAATCCTGAGAGCAAAGAAATGATCATATCAAAATTAACCTGTTCATTAGTAGGACAGGAAGAAGAGATTTCAGTGATTGCTCCATCCCTTCTTCATTCACTTATCGGAAAAAATAATCTCATGGGAAAATATCACTGCAACTATACATTGAATCCAACTTTCATCCCTTTGCTTGAATCTTATGGAATGAAGATGACTGCAAAAAATCCGGAAGGAGACATCAGGGCCTTTGAAATTCCAACCCACCCATTTTTTATAGGAACACTTTTTCAACCGGCACTTACATCTACGGCTGATGAACCGAATCCTATCTTGATGGGATTTGTGAGAGAAGTGAGAAAGTAAGATGCATGTAGTCGGTTCACTTCGACTTCGCTCAGTGACCGATGAAATTCTGCATACTAAGTTTCGACTTCGCTCAACTTCAAACTCTACTTGTGATCCCGTGGTTATTAAGCTGTTGATCAACATTCAAAGAATATGGTGAAAAATTACTCAATTCCTGAAAGATGCTCAAGTTGAACGAACTCGAAACTTAGTAAGGGAAATCCTATCGGTCGCTGAGCGGAGTCGAATCGAAACGATACAAATCGTAATTCCTAAATCGTAAATTCTCCTATCTTCTCTTTCCTAACTGAAAAGACAAATAACCATTGATAAATACGGGCGTATTATTTTCAATGATCATGATCGGAACGCGCCTGAAGAAACCATCAACCATGAAGCCGATTTCAAAAGCTTTGACATATTCATCAAATGCACCCATGCTGAAGTGTGCACCTAGTCTTGCATGTAATCCCGGGACAACTGAGATTTTATCAAAACCCTTGAAAAAAGATGCAGGCCCTATGATCTTCGAATCATCCAGGAATATATCTGCATTATCTTCAGAATATCTTTCCGTAGAAACATAATCCGTAAAGCCATCATCGAGGAGACGTGAAAGATGTAAGTAGTAAGGCTTCAACAAACCTATGGAGGCACCGAATTCATAATTGACGCCAACAGCTACTCCTTTCCGTTTGGCTTTATCTGAAAAATAAACCTTCTGCCCTACTCCACCTCTGAGGACCATCAGGTTATTCTGCTTTCCAAAGGTGAAGCTATTCGATGTCCTTGTAAACGGATTCCCTGAATGAAATGTAATGGACTGCCTGAATTCTTTTGGATGACGGACAAGGCCAAAATCAAACTGGTAATAATGTGTTTTATAAAATGTAACGATTTTTCCAAACTGCATCGCTATAGCAGCTCCATTTGTATGAGGCCTTAATTCTATAGCTCTTTCTTCACTATATAAAATTCCGACGGAACTATAATCAAGCTGCTTTGGCTGGACAATCGTCTGGGCACAGATCATGTTCATGCAAGTCGAACATAACGCGATCAGGAATACGATTGAAAGAATGCTTTTCACTATCGGAAGATAGGGACTTTTTTTATTGCTATGGCCAATTTTTTAAACAGACTTCATAGATGTCGTGTCTGCGTTAAAGGGCATTTCCTATCTTTATAAGTCCTAAACCGACTTAAGTTGATCCATAACCTTTCTTCCCAAGCTTCCATTGCCAGCGATTATCTTCTCCAGATGCGCGACGAGACTATCCAACTGGACCCTGTACTTTTCCGCCGGAACCTGTATCGCTTTGGCCAGATCATGGCTTATGAGATCAGCAAAAAACTGAGATATGAGCCCATTCAAACTGTCACTCCTCTCGGGGTAGCAGAATGCCAGAAGCTCAACGAAAATATAGTTCTGAGCACGATCCTTCGGGCTGGCCTGCCCATGCATGATGGAATGCTCTCCGTTTTCGATAAAGCCGAAAACGCTTTCATCTCCGCTTACCGGCACAACCACAAAGACGGAACATTTGAAATCTCACTTGAATACATCAGCTCTCCTGAACTGGATGACAAAGTGCTGATCATCTGTGATCCCATGTTAGCCACAGGTGCCAGCATGGTGAAATCAGTCGAGGCTTTATTAGAATATGGTTCTCCGCGTGAAATTCATATTGCCGCTATCATCGCTTCCAGCGCAGGTCTTGAATACATACAACTTGCATTCCCATCTGCCAACATCTGGATCGGAAATGAAGACGAAGAACTCACCGCCAGATCCTACATCGTACCTGGTCTTGGTGATGCGGGTGATCTGGCATATGGTAAGAAGACATATGATGGAGAGGAGTGAGATCGAAATGTAAAATGGAAGGTAGGGGCGTGTTGCACCCGCCCCTACCTTCCATTTTACATTTCGTTTATTCCCACTCCAAACAATGCAAAATCATATTTCACCGGATCCTTTGGATCGAATTCCTTCAGACGTTCTGTCAATTCTTTTGCAGCCTGCCAGTCATTTATTTTCCGTTCGAGTAATCCAAGTCTGCGGGCCACATTTCCCACATGAAGATCCAAAGGGATAATAAGCTGTGAAGGAGAAATTTTTTTCCATAAACCGAAATCCACTCCCTTGTCATCCTGCCTGACCATCCACCTGAGATACATGTTCAATCGCTTGCACGCAGATTTTCGAGCAGGTGTTGCAATATGCTTACGCGTTCGTTCCATGATCCATGGATGATCAAAAACGAAATCATAAAAGCCTGCCAGTCCGTGGTAAACATCTTCATGATCAGATGTCACATGATCTGCAAATGCATCTTCCAGGCTATGGTGATTTTGATAGTATCGTTGCAAGGCATCGGTGAGAAAAATAATATCGTCCGGCTGAAGCGTACGATGCTTAAATGCGAGGAATCGTTTCCTGTCTTTCTCCTGGTGTTGCGTGATGAACTGATGAGGCGCACCATCCATCAATGTCATCAATTCATTTGCTTTTTTGATTATGGTAGGACGTTGTCCCCAGGCCATGATGGAAGTAAAGAATCCTGCGATTTCAATATCCTGCAGCAATGAGTATTGATGTGGAACAGATACCGGATCCAGTAAAATAAAAGATGGATGATTGTAGGTGACTACTTTATCATCAAGCCACTGCCTGAGTGCCACGACACGGATTTAGAGGTTGATCAGTTTTCGAGCTTCTGACGGATTTCGTTGATCTCGTATACTTCAATCACGTCCCCGACTTTGACATCGTTGAAATTCTTGATGATCACACCGCATTCCAAACCGGCTTTCACTTCCTTGACGTCGTCTTTGAAGCGTTTCAGCGTAGCGATTTCACCATGTACATTTTCCTTGGTTGGATAGATGACGATACCATCCCGGATAAGCCGGATGTGATTGTTCCGTGCAATTTTTCCTTCAGACACAATGCAACCTGCGACAGTTCCGATCTTGCTGACCTTGAATATTTCACGGACCTCAACCTGGCCGAGGATCTTCTCTTCTTTCGTGGGTTCCAACATACCTTCGATAGCAGCCTTGATCTCATTGATCGCTTCGTAGATAATGGAATACATTTTGATTTCCACACCTTCTTTTTCTGCTAATTTTCTGGCAGCAACTGAAGGCCTTACCTGGAAGCCAATGATGATCGCATCAGAGGCAGATGCAAGCAATACATCTGACTCCACAATCTGACCAACCGCCTGGTGGATAATGTTAACCTTGATTTTTTCGATGGACAGTTTCTCCAGTGAATCTGCCATAGCTTCGATAGATCCATCCACGTCACCTTTGATGATAAGGTTAAGCTCTTTGAAACTTCCGAGTGCCAGACGACGTCCGATCTCATCGAGTGAAATCCGTTTGTTGGCCCTGTTGCTTTGTTCACGGTTTATCTGGCCACGATATGCGGCAACTGACCGGGCATCCTGTTCGCTTTCATATTCGCGGAATTTTTCACCCGCCTGTGGAGCACCATTGAGACCGAGCACAAGTACCGGCGATGATGGACCCACTTCTTTTACCTTTTTACCACGTTCATTGAACATGGCTTTTACTTTACCACTGAATGAACCTGTCACAATGATATCACCGATCGCAAGGTTACCTGTTTGAACTAATAATTTAGTTACATAGCCTCGGCCTTTATCAAGCGATGCCTCAATAACAGTTCCGACTGCTAAGCGATCAGGATTTGCTTTCAGGTCGAGGAGTTCGGCTTCAAGTAAGATTTTCTCAAGCAGCTCATCTACATTAAGACCTGTTTTGGCAGAGATGTCAGATGACTGTATTTTACCTCCCCAGGCTTCTACCAATAAATTCATCCGGGATAATTCTTCCTTAATCTTTTCAGGATCCGCTCCGGACTTATCAATTTTATTAATGGCAAAAATGATAGGTACGCCTGCAGCCTGTGCGTGACTGATAGCTTCCCGCGTTTGAGGCATGATACTATCATCTGCAGCAATAATGATGACGGCGATGTCTGTTATTTTCGCACCCCGTGCACGCATAGCGGTAAATGCTTCGTGACCTGGTGTATCCAAAAATGTAATCGACTTGCCAGGCTTAACTTCTACTTCGTATGCACCGATGTGCTGTGTGATACCTCCGGCTTCCCCACTGACAACGTTGGCACTTCGGATATAATCCAGCAGTGATGTCTTACCGTGATCTACGTGACCCATGACTGTCACAATCGGAGGTCTTGGCTTGAGATCTGCCGGATCATCTATTACCTCTTCTTCAAAATAAGACTGGTCTTCAGCAGAAACGAATTCAACTTCAAAACCGAATTCTCCTGCAACCAATTCTATGATCTCAGCATCGAGACGTTGATTGATAGAAACGATTACTCCCAGGTTCATACAGGTCATGATCACATCAGTGACCTGTTGATTCATCACACTGGCCAATTCAGAAACAGAAACAAATTCTGTCAGCTGCAATTTGGTATCGCTTACCTCAGAGGTCAATAATTCCTGACGATCAACTTTATCTCTTCTTGATTCTCTTCTTATTTTCTGACGCTTGCTCTTGCCTCCGGAGAGACGAGCCATCGTAGCGCGTATCTGATCATCAATCTCTTTCTTTGAAACTTCTTTGACATCATCGCGTCCACCATGACGTACCGGGCCTTTGCGCGCGCCTACACCGGTTCCTGTACCACCGCCACCACCTGAAGTAGTACCGGTTGCCCCTGTCTGTGGGCGTGTTCGCGGATCAGGTCTGCTTTCATAAGTTCCTCCCCCTACATTCTTACGCTTTCTCTTTCGTTTTTGCTGAGTGCTGTTATCAGATGAGGCAAGTGGTTTTGATTCTTTGTCTTTCTTGGCTTTGGCAGCTAATCTCTCTTTCTCCTTTTCTTTTTCCTTCTTGACTTTTGAAGAATCAAACTTATCTGTATCGATCTTGCCTAATATGGTCAAGCCCTGGAGTTGAGGAGCTTCAGCTTTGATAAGCTCGTCTTCTTCTTTTTCAACAGGTTTAACTTCAGGTGCCACTGGCTCACTTATCACCTCAGGAACTGTTACCTCTTCAGGAATCTCTTCCTTCGCTTTGGTTTCAGGTGCTTTTGGTGTAAGGTCAATTTTACCTACAACTTTTACTTTCAGCTTTTCTCTTTCCTGAACTTCGGATTTCTGCACCGGTTTTTCTACAGGAGGAGCGACAGGGGGAGCCACAGGGGCTTCTTTTTTAGCCGGCTCATGAGCAACAGGTGCAATCACATCAGCAGCTTTGACAGGACGGGCACCGATGATCATGTTATTGGCCTGTTCCTTGATGGCTATATTGCTGCCAAATTCCTGAAGTAGCAGGTTGTGCATCTCTTCAGAAATCATGCTTGTCGGCTTGGCTTCTACCGCAAATCCTTTTTTAGACAGGTAATCCACGATACTATCCGTACCGACATTTAATTCTTTGGCAACTTTAACAAGTCTTTGCTGCATATAATCTTTTCAGTTCTACTCTCCTCTGGTACCAGACATCATAACGTTTGATCACAGAGAGATTCAAAATCAACTATCCTCAAATTCGGTTGTAAATATCCGTAAAATTTCATCCACTGTTTCTTCTTCAAGATCAGTACGACGTACTAGTTCTTCCTTGCTCAAAGCCAAAACACTTCTCGCCGTATCCAGGCCGATTCCCTTGAGCTCATCGATGATCCATGGCTCGAGCTCATCTGAAAATTCATCGAGATCCACATCTTCATTGTCCGCATCTGAACTATCTCTAAACACATCTATTTCAAATTCGGTCAGCCAGCTGGCTAACTTAATATTCGATCCTCCTTTACCAATCGCAAGCGACACCTGGTCAGGCTTGAGAAATACACTGGCCCGCTTGGTTTCATTATTGATTTCAATGCTCGATACTTTAGCCGGTGTCAATGCACGCTGAATGAAAAGCGAAAGATTATTGGTAAAGTTCACTATATCAATATTCTCATTTCTTAATTCACGTACGATACCATGTATCCTGGATCCTTTCATACCCACACACGCTCCTACCGGATCAATACGATCATCATAGGATTCAACAGCGACTTTTGCTCTTTCTCCCGGAAGGCGAACGATCTTTTTGATCGTGATCAATCCATCTTCTACTTCTGGTACTTCCTGTTCCATCAGCTTCGCCAGGAATAAATTGTCCGTCCGTGAGATGATGATGACAGGATTATTATTTTTCATTTCCACCTTCTTGATGATCGCACGCACCATGTCGCCTTTTTTGAAATAATCACCACGGATCATTTCTGTACGAGGTAACAGGAGCTCGTTATTAGTAGCATCATCAAGGATTAGGATCTCACGTTTGAGGATCTGTTGTACTTCACCCAGGATGATCTCACCTTCGCGATCTTTATAGCGCTGGAATACTTCATCTTTTTCAAGCTCCATGATCCGGGAAACAAGAGTTTGCCTTGCAGCCATGATCGCACGGCGCCCGAAGTCTTCCAGTGTTAATTCTTCATAGCACTCTTCATCCAGCTCATAACTATCATCTATGCTCTTTGCTTCCGAATAAGAAACCTGTGCCTGCTCGTCCATCACTTCTCCATCCGGAACGATCTTCCGGACTCTCCATAGCTGAAGGTCTCCATTGGTGTTGACGATGATATCAAAGTGTTCGTCTGAACCGTATTTCTTTTTGATGAGTGTACGGAATACATCTTCCATCACCCTGACCATTGTAGGTCTATCTATGTTTTTTCCGGCTTTGAATTCGGAAAATGATTCGATTAGATTCATGATGCTATCCTTTTTTTGCCCCCGACCCCTGAAGGGGAGGCATGTTTAACTTTGTTTATTTTTTTATTTTCCATTTTTATTAAAATAGCTGAACTTCTTTTATCCATTAAATACATTACTCACGATTCACGTCTCACGTCTCACGATTTATTTTTCGGATGTCCAAACTGAATCGTGACATACGCTTCTTTTATTTCTTCAAACGGGATCTCTCTTGATTCCGGTTTACTTTTCTTGTCAACAGGTTTGAGATCAAGTGAAATCGAATCCGAGCCTGCATTTGTCAATACACCTTCAATCGATCCTCCGTTTATTAATTCAACCCGCAATGTCCGGCCTACATGTTTCAGGTACTGCCTTGAAAATTTCAAAGGCCTGTTAACACCCGGGGATGAAACCTCAAGGGTATAAATGCCCCCAAGTGTAGGTTCCACATCCAGGATGGATTCCAGTATCCGGCTGATCTGGGTACAGGCTTCCAGGCTAACTCCTTCATCTCCATCCACATATACAGAAATATGCTTGGACGTAGATATCTCCAGGTCAACCAGATAGTATTCCCCACAGCGGCCTTCCTCGAAGGTCGAGCGGATCAAAGGTTCCAGATGATTTAGTGCCGAGGCTTGTGACATACAATAAAAAGAGGGAACTTACCTGTTCCCTCATCCGATTTTCGCGACTGCAAATATAGGGAAAAATTGGGAAATATTCTATTTCTCCTTCAAAACCAACCCCTTTGGATATTGGTTCCGGCACTGACCGGGATATGTATGGTATTGGTCATGAGTTATCGGCTGTAGGATTGGTTGTTAGTTAAAATCAGGTATTGGTTGTGGGTTATAGGCAGTAGGACTAGTTTTAGGTTATTGGTTCTAGGTGTGGCTTTTATAATCCGACTACATATTATCTAAAACCAATAACTCATAACCTATGACTCAAAACCTGTACTATTTACTAAAAACAAATAACCGAAACCAATTGCTCAAATCTATCTTTGTAATCCATTTATGGAAAGGCCATTACTTGGCAACCGCTATATTTGAAGGAGGGCTAAGGCACAAAATACTCATCAGCACATATGGTGGTTTTTTCAGGGACTCAACAACAGGGGAATACTACGAATTCAAAGATGAAGACAGGCAGGAATGGGATAAATTCCGGGAAGAAAATTTCTCTTTACTAAATAAACAAATAAAGAATACCTGTATCAAATGCAATATTGAAAAATTGAAACAAGTGAGTGAGCAGTTGGACAGTTTGAAATTTAACGTTGTTTTTGATTTTTTATGAACATTTGACACTTCCTGTTATAATAATGTTGAGTTTTCAGAATGGAGTAATGAGTTACTTTTTAAAGTTATTGATAAATCACCTGCGCTATTTCTTTTGGTAATCGCAGCAGGAGAATTGGAGGATGATGTTATTCTGGATGAAATTAAAAACCCTGTACTTGATATCAATCTGCAAGAAATTTACGACAAATTAAAAGTGAAACCGGGTGATACTGAAATTAGAGCAAATTACCTGGATGCCCTCAGAATCGCGTCTAAAAAGATTGGGCAAGCAATCCGAAAATAAATTTACCGGTTCAAAAATCGATTATAAAAACCAAAATGACTTGAAAACTCTAATTGCCATCGGGAAGGCGCCGGGAATTTTTGTGCCCTGATCATCAACCGGAATTCGATCCCACCAATTTTTAATTACAAATTTTTCATAGTATTTCTTTGGATGGTGGGAATGTGAATAAAATGTTGATAAAAGAAACAGGTGAAAGGGGACAAAAAAGAGTCTTCGAGACATATACCCATGTGGTTGGAGGAAAAAGGATTTCGACGAAATCTTATTTAAGGGTTTCGAAGTCTACCACTATACACAATCTCCTGCCGAAAACCAATAACCTTTCCTACAACCTTTACCCCATAACCAGCCCTACCGCCTATAACCAATAACCTTTCCTAAAACCTTTACCCTGTAACCAATCCTACTGCCGTTCACCAATAACCAATAACCAGTCTGACTGCCTATAACCTATAACTTTTCCTAAAACCTTTACCCCATACCCAGTCCTACTGCCATTGACCAACAACCCATAACCATTCCTACTGCCTATAACCTATAACCCTTATCTTTGTTATGCTAATTAACAATGATACAAGAACTCCTGGCCAAAGCCCTCAAAAGAGAATTCCTCACCGCAGAAGAAGGCCTCCACCTCTTCGAGCATGCTCCAACCTCCTCACTGATGTATGTCGGGCATCAATTGCGTAAAGAGATGGTGCCGGGCAATAAAGTCACCTGGATCATAGACCGCAACTCCAATACCACCAATGTCTGTGTTGCCAATTGCAAATTTTGTAACTTTTACCGCAGACCCGGTCATGCAGAATCCTATATCACGACCATCGAAGAATACAGGGTAAAAATTGAAGAAACTTTCCGTCTTGGAGGCGAACAACTCCTTCTCCAGGGTGGCCATCATCCCGATCTAGGTCTTTCTTTCTATGTCAACCTCTTCAGGCAATTAAAAAAAGAATATCCTCAGCTTAAGCTTCATGCATTGGGTCCACCAGAGATAGCCCATATCTGTAAGATGGATGAAATGAGTCATGACGCGGTCCTCAGAGAACTCCGGGCAGCAGGTCTTGATTCACTGCCAGGCGCAGGAGCAGAAATCCTGAATGACAGGGTACGCCGATTGATTTCAAAAGGAAAATGCGGTGCACAGGAATGGCTTGATATCATGCGGGCTGCTCACCGGATCGGATTGACAACTTCAGCTACGATGATGTTCGGCCATATCGAAACTCTGATGGAAAGAATGGAACACCTGGTGGATATCCGGAAAGTTCAATCTCAAAAACCAGAAGGTGCGGTCGGATTTCTCGCTTTTATTCCATGGCCTTTTATGGATGATGGTACGTTGTTGAAAAAATTAAAACGTGCACGCAATCAATGCACGGCAGATGAATATATCCGCATGATCGCGATCAGCAGAATCATGCTACCAAATGTCAAACACATCCAGGCATCATGGCTCACTGTCGGCAAACAAACAGCACAGGTATGTCTGCATTCAGGTGCAGATGACATGGGCAGCATCATGATCGAAGAAAATGTTGTCTCCGCTGCAGGTGCTCCATTTCGTTTTACAGCAGATGGTATCCAACAAGCGATTCGCGATGCAGGTTACACACCTCAACTGAGAGACCAGCAATACCAGGAACGCGCCATTCCGGAAAATATCCAACAACAAGTGCTCAATCACGAGACGATGATCATAGATTGATGGATCTACACCGCGAAGAATTTAAAAAAGTACAGGAAGCATCTCATTGGATAAAGAGCAGCATGCCCTTTATTCCAAAAGCTTCCATTATCCTGGGCACTGGCATGAGCAGCTGGCTCGACGAATTAGAGATCATTGAAGAGTTTAACATAAAGGATGTACCCCACATGGTGCCACCTACAGTGGAATCCCATCAGGGAAGAATATGTTTTACGATGATCAATGAAGTACCTACGATCATCCTTGCAGGCCGGCTTCATTATTACGAAGGACATCCGATGAATGTGGTTGTAAGACCTGTTCGGATTCTATATACGTTAGGTGGACGTCATCTTCTGCTGACAAACGCCTCTGGAGGTTTAAATCCAGAATTTGAATCAGGTGATATTGTTGCATTGCGCGATCACATTAATCTGGTGACCGAACATCCGTTGCGCGGGCCTAATGATGATCGATGGGGGCCAAGATTCCCGGATATGAAATATGCTTATGATCCAGACTGGTCAGCATACGCCAAAGAAAAAGGCGAATCATTAGGGATCCCGATTAAATCAGGTGTGTATGCAGGCCTCCCGGGCCCCAGTCTCGAAACACCTGCAGAATATCAATACTTATATCGCATCGGTGCAGACCTCGTCGGCATGTCCACAGTTCCTGAAGTCATCACTGCCCGTCATATCGGCATGAAAGTTTTAGCACTTTCTATTGTCACCAATGTTTGTTACCCACCGGAAAGAATTAAAGTAACAACAGTAGAAGACGTGATCGGTATGGTGGAAAGTAAAGCAGTGGATGTTGGGAAAATTATTCAAAGTGTGGTGACTTATATCTGATAATTTTGTTGTTGGGCGTAGGTTGTACCGACGTCCTGGTGTTAACAAAACTCCGTTTTGCGAAAAAGATATTTCTGTTTGATCACGCAAAACCGAGTTTTGCTGACGCACAAGCGTAAGCACAGCTTACGCTTAACAATCTATCTTTTTTAATTCAAGCAAAGCTTGGATTAAAAAATAAGCAGTATTATACTTTTGCCTTTTCTGCCTTTTTAATCGGTATATATCACCTTATGCCAAAACCTGAATCCAGCCCTCGCTTCAAAAACCACATTCGTCAGTTTTGTTTCCGGTAAAATGACAGGGGTACCGTCATCATAACTATATCCTGTATCCTGGGGAGGAATAAACATTTGTTCGACGAGGTCGGGAGAAATACCTAATTCAATCACCACACTCACGAGTTCATTGAGTGGAAATTCAATTCCGCCATTCACATCCACACCATAGGTGATCTTATTTTGCGCTCCCTGGAGTCCTGCAAATAAATACCCGAATTTTCCTTTGAGATTGTAATCCCCGCGAAGACCAAAGCCATAATGAAAATGTTTTTCACCAAACTCCCTTCGCTGCTTCACACCTATGCTGAATGAAACATTGTGAAATTCCATTGAATAAGAACTACCCGGATGCTCCATATTATCAGTGTCATAATAACGCTGCACATTGACAGCACTTCCCTTGATATGATATCCCAACCGCGCATAAAGTGAATTCGGACTGATCTCACTTGTTGATTCGAGGAATACAAGTGCATGATAACGGAGGAAGGGCTCTCTTGCAAATCCATTCACTTTCTGATTGCTCAGCGAAGGACCGGCCATGAATCCAAAAACACTTCCCTGCCCCACCACTGAAGAGACAATTGCAATCCCTGCAAGGATGACCAGGATAAGGATTTTTATTTTTGTATTCATTTCACCACGAGCTTTTGACCGACCGATAATGTATCAGCAGATAAGTTATTCATTTTTTTGAGATCCTCCACAGATATTCCATAAGCACGTGCGATTCCATACAATGTATCACCCTTGGAAACCGTATGCGCCGGAATCAGGACAGCAGGTTTTTCAGGAGTCGTTACGATCGTATCTATTTTAGTTTCTTTTAAAGGAGTGATTTGCGTATTAGTCTTTATCTCAGGTCTTGAACTCTTGCTCGCAGTTGCATTTGTATCATTATTATTTTTCACTACAGGCGTTGCATAAGGATCAGCTACGCGAAGCGGACTTTTTAGTTTTCCTTTCAAAAGTAATTTCTGATTTGGTAATGGAACTTCGCTGGCTGCAAGGCCATTCCTTTTTTGCAATGCACTCATTTTTATTCCATACTTCTGGGAAACGGAAACGAGATCTTCGTCCGGCTTCAGCATATGATATTTCTGATGCCCGTTATATTGATTTCTCTTTGGCTGCAGGTACACGCGGTTTCCGGCTACAAGCTCTTGCTGCTCATCCCTGATATCGTCATTGTACTTCACGATCTGGCGGGCGGTCAGGTCAAATTGTGATGCTAATGAAAGAGGAGTATCATCTTTACCTGCGATGACATATTTGATATTATTATAGTATTTGACAGAACGATAAGATTTTAATGTCTTCGAATCAGCTAATGCACCAGGTTGATAACTTTCATCATCCAGTGTATTCAGATCATACTTCTCTATGATATCGATGAGACGGTCAGCATAACGAGGATCCGTTGCATAACCGGCTTTAGCTAATCCTTTAGCCCATGCTTTATAATCTGTGGATTTGTATTCAAAAAGGAAACCATACCGTTTAGTTTTTGCTGGATCAGTCAGAAAATCAGAGTGTGCGATATAAGAAGCCTGTACCGAAGAAAATTCTCTGAAACACGATTTGACAAGCTTGCCATCCTCATAGTCATCATCCTCTTTTTTAAAACATTTGCCATCCCAGTCATTCCCGCATTTGATGCCAAAGTGGTTATTTGCTTTACAGGCGAGATCGCTCTTTCCGCAATTGGATTCCAGTATGCCCTGCGCAAGCTTGATGCTTGCCGGAATACCGGTACGTGCCATCTCTGACACAGCAAGCCCCTTGTAAAGGTTGATATATCCTGTATAATCCTGGCAAAAGGTAAGCCTGCAGAGAATAAGAAATCCGCAAGCCAAAATCCATTTTTGAATCATTTGGCCAAATTGAAATGCTGACTGAACATATTATAGATAATTATTATATCAAATTTCGGGCCAGATTTCAGGTTAGGCCCAAAAAAACTACCTTGCCTTACTTAACGTCGTACCGGTCTCACTTTATTCTGCGTTAATCTTTATCTTCAGATACATCATGTTCCATCTCATTAACTTTTCGGCAAGGGCAACAGGAGTTGCATTTTTATTGTCATTCATCATAATATCATCCCAGGGATGTAAATCCGGCAACCGGCAGACTGATGAGGATGGCCTGACAGGCAATCCCGTCATTGACCGTCTAACCGATTCTATAAAAGCAGCGCCTGAAAATGTGGGTCTTTATCTCAGAAGAGCCCAGGTTTTTTATGACCAACAGGCATACGATCAGGCCATCGCCGATCTCGCCAATGTCATGAAACTTGATTCCATCAATCTCAGGGCACATCACTTGCTGGCAGATGTTTACCTGGACCATCTTCAATCCTCCCTTGCCCTTCAAACCCTGGAAAGAGCTTCAAGATTATACCCTGACAGCATACCTACGAAACTAAAGCTCACCGAATTCCAACTGATCCTCAAGCAATATGGTGCCGCCATGAATACCCTCGCGGACATCATGAAAATACACCCGGGCGATCCTGAAGCCCTCTTTATGCTGGGAATGGTATACCGGGACCAAGGCAAAACTGAACAAGCCATCGGAGCTTTTCAATCTGCAGTAGAACGCAATCCTGATAACGCAGAAGCATGGGTCATCCTCGGAGATTTAATGGATCGCACGCACAATCCATTGGCTATCCAGTATTTTGATAATGCAATACGCGTAGCCCCGAAAAATGTAGCCACATGGCATGCAAAAGCATATTTCCTTCAAAACAATGATAAAATACCTGAAGCACTTGAGATATACCGGCACATTCATTCGCTGGATCCACAGTATGCAGAAGCTTATCTCAATGCTGCCATATTGCTGATGTATCATGACAGTCTCGATGCCGCTTCAAAGGAATTAGACATCCTTCAGAAGATCGATCCCACCAATGCCGCTGCATGGTTCTACAAAGGAAAGCTCCACCAATTGCGCGGTGAAAATGACCAGGCAAAAGCCTCGTACGAACAGGCATTGCGGCTTGATGATAAATACGAACAGGCGATAGATGCACTGGAGGAATTAAAAGAATGAAACGATACTATTTTGGTTTATCGTTTCCTTCTGTTACCGGAATTCCTCCGGCTCCGCATACCCCGATTCGGGCACTGAAGGTGGAGGTTCTTTCTGCTTTAAACCCAGGCAATAGTAGTACGCGGTTGCCTGCCTGAAAATGGACGGTTGAATTCTCTGATCCGACAATTTGTGCAGTGGAGTTAATATAATCTGACGCCTGCCAAAAACGATAACCTGAATGAGCACCAGCCAGCGTAAGGGAGACCGGACAGGATTCAACGAGACTATTCGTCCAGACACCCCGTCCAAAAGTGGCACAATGGATCTTACTATTTGGCTGATCAAGGACTAAATCGGTAACAGGCACATTGGGTAACCCATTTTTGTAAGGCATCCAGTCATCCATAGTCTGGGTGCGATAAAAAACACCTATATCAGTTCCAATGTATACATCTGATGAGGAGGTGACCACAATACTCAGGATAGGTACATTTGGAAGTGATCCGGACCAGTTCTCCCATCCTTCACCAGCAAAATAGGAACGGTACACCTTGATGCCTTCTTTATATCCGGCAAAGGTGACATATACCTTACTTGCATTTGTAGGATCCACACCAATATCAGTGATCTTGGTAGAATTCGTAATCGGAGGGAAACCTGGTTTGGTGTGCAAAGAATCCCAGGTGGTTCCCAGGTTGTCTGATCTCCATAATTTTCCACTTGCACTTGGTGTATAACCTGGTGCGCCTGCACTGTAAATCCGGCTTGCATTACTTGGACAATTGGCCATCGCCCAGTTGCCACTGGCTCCTGTATTGGTCCAGGAAGCACCTTGGTTAGTAGATTTAAATACATTCGAAAAACCGGCAAAGACCATACTTTTATTAGTGATGTGTGTCAAAACATTTCCGAAAAACTCAGCATTGGAAGGTATCGGAGTGATTGAATCCAGGCTCGTACCACCATCCCTGGAACGGTATAATTCCCGATTACCTCCCACATACATGGTATCCCTTGTATTGGGTGCATAGGCAAGCATAAATCCATCCACAAATAATACTTCTGCAAAATCGGGATTGTAGAAAGTCTGTTGTATAACTCCATTATCCTGCAATCCTGCGAGCAAAAAATCAGGATGCACTGAAGTACCGGCTAAATGATAGACTTGTGATACTTCAAACTGATTGACAAGCGAGGTCCACGATGCTCCATTGTTAGTGCTTTTGTATATACCGCCATCATTGCATGAATACACGTTTCCATTTAACGGATTGAAGGCAATCATATGATGATCTGCATGAGGACCCGAGGAAGTTAACCAGGAATTACCCCCATTATTGGACCTGTATGTAAATACTGCTCCTGTCACCACTTTATTTGTATCTGCTGTGGACACAGCCATGCTGTGAGAGTAGCGTGCCTGTTGATAATTATCAGTTGTTTTTTTTCCAAGTATATTAGGAGAATTACTCAGTTCCCGATAGGTCACTCCATTATCTATTGATTTGTAAAACCCTGCAAAAATGCCTTGTGTGGTATCGACATTTGCAGCCAATAAATATACATTTGAAGTTTTGGCCGGGGTGACAGCCAATTCTATACGGACGTTGTTTACAATGGTACTATCTAAAGTTGAATTCGACCAGGTCTGACCTCCATTGCTTGAGTAAAGGAGTTGAGAAAGTCCTGCAGCATACGCCCGGTTAGCACCAGGCTTGAACTCAACATCATGAAATTGACCATCACGTACTTTTGTCCATGAATTCCCTCCATTGGCTGTTCTGTAAAGTCCCTCAGTAGTGGCCACAAGAAGGACGTTGGCGTCTGTCGGATTCATCACCATCTTCATGGGTAAATAATCCACCGAATCAAGAGGACTGGTCTGAAACCATGTGGCCCCTGCATCATTTGATTTAAACACACCCTGCGATTTGCGTTGATAGCTAAACTGATCTACAAGGCCTCCGAAAAAATCAGAATCACCATCACCTGTCAGAATGTATATGGTATTCGGATTGACCCAACTTACAGCAATACCGCTTACGCCAAGCGAAGCAATAAAATCTGTAAGTGGTGTCCAACTGACTCCATCATCCGTTGTTTTCCACAGTCCTCCACCAGACGAACCTACATAATAGGTAAGTGGATCTGTAGGATGAAAAGCGATCCGATCGGCCCGACCAAGTCCAGATCCATCAATTGATGAAGGACCAAGAAAACTCCAAAAGCGATTAATGGTCCGGGTAGGTTCTGAAGTTTGTTCGTAAGCAACCATATTTTTCTGATTGATATTTACAAACTCAGCCTTTGGACCGAGCCGGTCTGCATAATACCACTCCCATCGTTTCCAATGTTTTATTGTGGGTAATCCTTCATTATAACCTCTCCAGTTTGCCGGTTTGCCGGCATAATGATGATCAACTACTTTCATGATGTCAGCTAATGATGATTTTCCAATGAGCTTTGTCTTTAAAGTTGTTTGAGAAAATATTGTTAAAGGCAGGAGCAGGAAAAGACCAATGATGATTTTGATTCTATTTGGATTGGATATTTTCATTGTATCGGGTTTTAAAGTTTTGTGAAATAAAAATGAACACGATTATTCTGTTCCTTTCACTTTAGATTTCAATAATTCTATTTCCCGTGTAAGTTCTTTATTTGCATTATGGAGATCGATGACATAAAGTGTCAGCTCCTCAACTTTTTCTAAAAGTCTTCGCTGCATATCTCCCAGTTCAAAACCTTCTTCTTCAACCATACTTGCAGAAGGCATTCCAGGCAAATGGCCTGTGATGTTGATTTCATTCTTAAGCTGATCAAGTGGTTTAAGCGTATACTCTTTTTTAAAAACATAATCAGGCCAGTTACCACTTAATTCTACCCGGACTTCTTCTGAAATAATTTTACCATCTACGGCCAATAGAAATTCTGAAGATGGAAGACTTGTTTGTGAATTAATCCCGATACCTACCTGGCCATTCTTCAAACCGCACAAAAACAGATTTCCTGCATCATGCTGCACATAGAAAGGGGATGCTGCTCCATTATTACGGGCCATGATTTCATTGTCATCCAGCACGATGTTGGCACCTGATGTTGGACCAGTGACAAGATATCCCTGTGTGGCCAATCCCGCATCAGCACCACCTGTGATATGAAGTTTCGATACAGGATTTGTATTACCTATTCCAACTCCTGTATTAGCACTGTTGCAAAGTGATAAATTACCTCCCCAGAATTGAAGAAACAAAGTACTGGCAGCACCATTTGATCGTGCCTGGACTTCATTCGGATCCATGACAATATTAGAAGCATTGGTGGGTCCGAGTTGCATATACCCTTTACCGGAAAGACTTGCTCCATATCCATTGGTAATATGAAATTTACTATCCGGAGCTGAAATACCTAAACCGAGATCCCCTACATTATTCAGAATCATATCCGGGGTATTCACATCTGCCAATTCATTGATAAACCATCTGTGCGCACCCTGCGACTTGTAATACATTTCGTATGTATCGATGAGACTCCGGCGTGAAGAAGAACTTGTATCCGCAATACCTCCTCCGATGCCACCAGAGATCTTTATCCATCCCAGACCCACTGTACCTGCATCTTCAAGATTTCCGAAGATCGCAATTTTATCTTTTTGCGCAGTAGCCAAACCTGATGTAGTCAATCGCATTTCACCATGGAGTTGTAACTCAGTGGTGGGGCTGCTTGTATTTATACCTACAAAATTATTGGTACGATCTGCGAAGATCAGGCCGTTTCCAACATTCAGATTACCCCCCGAAGGTTGTACTCTCAAAGGCAAATACGATGCTGCTCCAAAACTGGATTGTAATAAATCAAAATCCATGATCATATGGCCTTCATTGAGATCGCCCAAAAGTGCAAGTCCACCCGGCGTGTTTACCTGGCCACTGGAAGATAAATGAAAAGGCGCCTGTGGAAAAGGCGTATTGATGCCCACCTTTCCTCCGTAAGGTTGAAGTTTCAAAGAGGTGGGATTCTGGCCGAAATTCGATTGCAGAATATCAAAATCTAACTCCATATGCGCTTCTGAAGTGTCCCCAAGAACAAGCAAACCTCCGGGTGTATTCACCTGACCGGAACTGCTGATATGTACAGGAGCCTGAGGCGTATTAGTAAGCAATCCGATCTTTTGCGCATGAGCAATATGAAGCGACAGGAAGACAGAAATGGCAAGGAGTAAAGAACGTTTTTTCATTATTCAGGAATTTAGTACTGAAATAAATATTGTTGATTTTGCAGATCAGAGTTACCTCTGCCTACTTCTATTGAAACCAAAAATATTTCCGAAATCAGAGAATAATGTATCCGTTTTATGAATGGTAAGTCCTGGTTTAAGATTGGACTTTCCCAGTTGATATGAAGGTGATTTTTATACTTAGTCGAACACTCTATGATTTATGCACTCTATTTATGCCATGGAACGCTCTGCTTTTTAGCTCCAAAGATGCTCCCTGTAATGATCTATTTTCCCGCCATCTATGGAATAATATTCTCCCATGGCATCTGCCGTCATGCAACTATGTACAGGAAGCCAGAGTGAGAGATCTCCCGGCTTGCAGAGATTGAAAGTTTGTTCTGTGCATTGTATTACTCCGTGTTCCTGCGAAAGTGAATTGAGAAATGGTCCGTTCCTTGTCTCTGATGTAGACCAGCTTTTGCTTTCTTGCTTCACCCATCTTCCAAAACATTTTTTTCCGTCCTGTAAAGTGAGGAAGTCTTTAGAAAAATGAATACCGCCTCCATATATGATCCACTGCAATCTTTCCGGATGTACAGCGACCACAGGACATACCATAGCCACCGCTATTTCATCCAGGCTACACGACCCTATCTCTTCCTGTTGAAGATCATAGAAAACAAAATTACCTGGACGAAATTCGTCTACAGTTCCAAAATCAGAAACCATGGATGCCGCAGGTGTATCACCTAAAGAAATAATCAAATCGGGATACGCAGACTTATATCTCTTCACCAGCTTGGTCATCATATCCAATGCATTGTGATGCGTCCGTTCTACTTGTGCTGCCGTTTTACTTTGGTAGCTATGACCCGAATGTCCAAGGAAACCAATGAACGTAAGCCGGGGATATAATTTTATGCGTTTGACAATTTCGTCGATGGTATCTGTATGCTCAGGTAAAATCCCTGTGCGGTGAGTGCCCACATCAATTTTTATCCAGACAGATACATTGTCCGACAATTCTCTTCCCAGGATATCCACCGAATCCGCATCAACCACTACTAACCCAAGCTTCACATTCTGAGCAAGCTCATTGATTTCACTCATCTGACGGACATTTACCGGAAAGGCTATGGTCATGTCATCCCATCCATTCATAGCGAAAAAAGAAGCCATGCCTACTGAGGATACCGTGATCTTATTGATCCCTTCATCCCTGAACCAGGAGCCTATGATATGAGATTGATGTGTTTTGAAATGCGGCCTGAGCTCGAACCCATTGGTGGCTGCTTTTTCCACCATTTTATGAATGTTTGCTTTGCAGCGATGAGGGTCAATGAGGAGCGATGGTTTTATGATTTGACTAAGATTCATGATGGAAAATTAATACTCTGCATGCGTTTAAAGGGGCAATCCTTAATTCTAAATAAAAACCAATGCTATTATGGCATAGCCTTTGCCCTTGCATCAGGTTATCGGATGTACAAAACCTGTACTTTAACCGTTATTTATATTCATTTATGAGCCTTCAGGACCAGCCAAATAGACTTTTTATTACCTGGGTAGTTTTATCCTTTCATTCAATCCTGATATAGATGATCGGGGTGCTGAGAAAATACAACTGGCTATTTCCTGTATTAATACTCTTTTCATTAACGCTGGGGATAATTGGCTTTTACCAATATTTCTTGCTTCACGATACCCCGCCGAATATACTTAGCTGCATATACCTGAGCCTGCAGCTGTTCGTATTGAATTCGGGTGGGTTACCTGATCCAATTCCACCTATCCTCGAAATTTCCAGGTTTCTTGCCCCCGCAGTCACGGCCAGCGGGATTTTCCTGGTGATCTGGGAACCCTTTTACCAAAACTACCAGCTATTTAAAATCCGGTCCTGGAAAAATCACATCGTAGTCTGTGGGCTGAGTAAGAAATCAGAATTGCTCATCCTTAATTTTTTACTGAGTGAGAAAGAAAAGTTTCAGATCATTCTTATTGAACCTAATGCTGAACATAGCAGCATCAGTCATTTAAAGATGAAAGGCGTAATCGTCCTCCAGGGAAATGCGACCGATGAAGAGATGCTTCACAAGGCTAATATTCTTACTGCCAAATATTTACTCGCGCTGACCAACGATGAAAAAACAAATATCCTGATTGCTCAAAAAGCCACAGACATATACAATCAATTTCCGGAAAAAGCTTTGAAGTATGAAATCTTACAGGTCATCATCCATATTGATGATTTTTATACGATGAATATTTTTAAAGAATTTCATGAGAAGCCTATGCCTGGTGAAAACCTACAACGGAAAGGAGCAATTAAAATTGATTACCATGTATTTTCTATTTACCAGCTTGCTGCTGCGTTTATGGTAGATACATTCAGCCCTGATAAATACGTCAGCCTTGCTGATGACAATGATCCACCGGCCCATCTTTTAATTCTCGGAGACAATTTAGCTGCACAATATCTTATCCTTGAAGCTGCAGAAATGTATCACTTTGCAAACCTGCAGAAAACACGTATCACCGTAGTAGCTGATGATAAATCACGTATTGAATCGAAAATAAAATCGCTCTACCCTTTCCTTGAAAAAACAATTGATCTGCAGTATATCTCGACAGGTGATTTTTTTAGCGACCCATGCCCGGTTACCATTGATGATATCTCTTTATGTTTTATTGCATTGGATGAAGACGGTAAAAGCGTTTACTACGCACGTAAGTTGCGCCAGCAATTATTTATCCAGGGGCATGATACGAAGGAAAGAAGTATTCAATCCTTTAACCGGTATAAAAGTTTCAGATTATCCACGCCACCTATCAAAGTTCTTCTTCCGCGAACTACATCCCTGGTCAATATTTTTGATGACCTCACAGAAGAATTGAATGCATTGAACATCGAGCTATTCAATATGGATGATGTCATATGCAACAAAAAAATAATCGTCGACAACCGCAAGGAAGAAGATTTCATAGCCAAGCACATTCATTATGAATGGGCTAAGCACCAGGCTGAAAAAAATAAAGTACCTGTAGGGTCCATGCAAGCTGAATGGGATAAGCTGAGGGATGCCCAAAAAGATTCTAATCGCTTACCGGCGAGGCATCTTTATATCAAGCTTCGATATGTCAAAGCCGAATTGAGCGATGTGGAAAGTGGTGACGAACTCAATTTTGATGAGCTCGAAGATCAATTATGGGACAGGATAGCCCGCATGGAGCATAACCGGTGGAATGCGGAGAAAGCCATAAATGGATTTGTGCTGATCGACAAGGTCAATGACAGGAACCTGGGAATATTCTTAAAGGAGAACCTGAAATGTCATTGGGACCTCGTTGATTTTGACGAGCTCGATAAGGAAACGCAGGAATATGACAAGTATACGTTTAAGATGGCTCCCGTGATCGCCCACCTAAATCATAAAAAAATTCTGAGAAAACGGGTAGAAGATTGAAACACAGTACCATACGCTAAGTGAAACCTACCGGTAATACGGCAAATAGGAAAATATCGTTATTTTAACCGGATATTTCCCCCCTCATCCAGGGATTATCCAACGGCAAGTATATAATCAGGTAAGTCAGAAAACGGTCCATAGTATTTATTATGTCAACGCAAAAGATATTTTTTAGCTATTCGAGGTTCGATTCCAACTTTGCATTAAAGCTGGCAAAGGATCTTCGCGAGGCCGGCGCTGATATCTGGATCGATCAGCTTGACATCCCCGCAGGCAATCACTGGGATTCTGCAGTGGAAGGCGCTCTCAGCAGTGCGGCTTTTGTCCTCGTCATCTTATCTCCTTCCTCCACCGCTTCTACCAATGTGATGGATGAAGTCTCTTTTGCCCTGGAATCAGGAAAAAAAATAATTCCGGTTCTCCTGGACGATTGTCTTGCCCCCTTCCGTCTCCGGCGTTTGCAGCGGATCGATTTCACATCTGACTATGGGGTCGGCTTCAATCAATTAGTTCAGGTCCTGAATCTTGCTACTAACATTGCACCTAAAACCGATAACACGAAGGCATCCAATCTGCAAAATGCGGATGCTGATTCAGCAATCACAGGAGCAAATGAAAATGCAACATGGGAAACTAACCTCTGGGAAGAAACATGCAGGATAAATACAATAGCAGCATATAAAAACTACCTGAATCAATCCATAAAAGGAGAATTCAAATCAGAGGCCAGGTTATTTCTGAAGCAATTAGAATTACAGCAAAAGGAAGACGAAGTGGAAGGCCTGCTATGGCAAAAAGCAAAGACTGAAAACTCAAAACACATTTATAAGCATTACCTGGAAGAATATCCCCAGGGAAATTTTGAAACCCTTGCCCTGGCTGCAATAGCTGAACTTGAAAAAGCAGAAAAAGAAGAGCTGGCTAAAATAAAAGCAGCGGAAAAACTACAGGAACAGGAAAGACTGGCGCGCGAGAAGCAGGAAAAAGAAGCCCGGCTAAAAGAGGAAAAAGAAAAGGAAGCAAAAGAAAAGCTTGCGCGCGAACAAAAAATAAAAGAAGAGAAAGAACAGGCGGCTAAAGAAAAAGCGGCGCAAGATCTCATTCGTCAGCAGGAGAGAGAAAAAGCAGCAAAAGAAAAACAAGAGAAGGAACTTGCGAAGAAACAGGAAAAAGAAAAGGCAGCATTGCTGAAAAAACAGGCAGATGAAAAATTCCTGAAAGAAAACCCGGGCAAGTCTCTTCCCGGATCTGACGGAAAGAAAAAAATATATATCGGTGCAGGTGTGCTTCTCCTGATCCTCATTGTTTTTGGCATTACCAAAATGACGGGTGGAAATCCTGAAGAAGCTGCCTGGAATGATGCTGTTGCAAAAAATGACAGCACATCTTTTGCAGTGTTCAAGGAAAAATATCCATCGGGTAAATATTTTGCAATTGCGAAATCAAAACTTGAAGTGATTACAAGAGCCCGTCAACAAACGCGGGATAGCCTGAATGCACTCGTTGTTGTGACAGATCCACCGATAGAGAAACCAACAACAAATGTTCAGAAAAGCGATACTACGTCTAAGGTAAAGGTGACCCCAACTACAGTGACACCGAAGACAAAAACTGCTCCTCCCCCCAAGGCACCTCAGAAATTAGTGCTTGGTCAAAAACATCACGGGGGTATCATTATCGTGGTCAATCCCGCCGGCGGCCATGGGTTGATCGCATCTGTCAAAGAAGTAGGAAGCCTGAATTGGGAAACTGCCAATAAAGTATGTGCGGCATACACCACCGGGTCCTTCAATGACTGGAGACTTCCCAATAAAGTGGAATTAAGCATGATGTACCTGAGCCGTCAATATCTTGGTGAATTCATCAAAGGCCAATACTGGACTTCTACCGAGGAGAACAAGAACAATGCCTGGACCCAGAATTTCTCCAATGGCAACCAAAGCAAAAGCAACAAATCAGCTAAGCTTGCAGTAAGGGCTGTTCAATCCTTTTAATTCATAATTGGATTCTGCAATCATGACAAAGGACGTTCGGGTGTCTCTGACTCCTTACCCCTAAATCCCCTAAAGGGGACTCTATTCATTTTACGAACACAAGTGGATTCTGCTATCATGATGTAAGACGTTCGAGTGTCTCTGACCTCGAACCCAGACGAAAGATGTTCGAGTGTCTCTGACCTCGAACATCGATGTACTTAAAAATTTTTAGATAGCTCCTCTTCTCACCGCTTTAGAAGCCCTGCTGATACCCTTGTTAACGGCCTTAGCGCTTTTATTGATCCCTCTATTTACGGCTTTTGCACCTTTATTAACCGCCTTATCTGCAAATTTTGCACCCCTTCTTGCAGCCCTGTTTGCCGGAGCTTCGGCTTTAACGACGGCATCATCAGCTATTTCATTTGCTGCTTTCTTTGCTGTCTTGGCTGTGTCTTTTGCAGCGGATTTCAGATTATCGGCTACTTTGCCGGCGGCTTCTTTAGTTGATTTTACCACCTTCTTTACCGCTTTCTTTACTTCCTTATCAGGCGTTTTTGCCATTTCTATATTTTTTTGATTTTGAAATTCTGTGTTGTCGTAACAAATATATGGGATTTGTTAATATGTCCTTACAATTCGATTACTTAACTTTAATACATGTCTGCATCAATACACAACATCATAACATTCATTATTTGCTTCCTGTTCATGGAATGCATCATGCCAAACGGGGCAATGGGTCAAACCCTTCATGTGGGGAGTGGATATCCTTACGAAACACTGACGGATGCCACTGATATTGCAATACCCGGAGATACGATCAGGGTGCATGAAGGAACTTATACCGGTGGAATTTTTATCGCTGATCTCCAGGGTTTGCCTACCGCGTGGATTTATATCCTGGCTGCAGAAGGTGAAACTGTAATATTTGACGGAGGTTCGAATGCATGGCAATTTTCCGATGCTGCTTATCTGTATATCGCTGGGTTCATCTTCGAACATCAAACGGGAAATGGTGTAAACTTTGATGATGGCGGAACATATGATACACCTGCTCATCATATCACTTTTGAAAATTGCAGTTTTCAGAATATCAATGCAACCGGAAATAATGATCTATTAAAATTATCAGGCCTGGATGATTTCCTGATCGTGAATTGTAGTTTTCTGAACGGGGCTGAAGGTGGTAGTGGCATTGACATGGTAGGATGTCATGACGGATCGATCAGGAATTGCCATTTTGAAGACTTAGGTTCCAATTCCATACAGGCTAAGGGTGGGACGCGCAACATCCGGATAGAAAGAAATATTTTCAAAAACGGTGGTGCGCGTGCAGTTAATCTTGGTGGTTCAACCGGTCTTCCATTTTTCAGGCCGATTGATGCGCCTTATGAAGCTGCAGATTTGAAAGTATATTCTAATATTTTTATTGGTTCAGAAGCGTCGGTTGCGTTTGTAGGATGTATTAATACCGAAGTTGTCAACAATTCAATTTTTCTTCCTGAGAAATGGGTGATGCGCATATTGCAGGAGACCGTTGATCCTACTCGTTTTCCTCCCTGTGGAAATAATACATTCAGGAATAACATAGTTTATCTCGATAACCGGTTGAATACAGAATGTAATATCGGGCCGGATACGGCTCCTGAGACATTTACGTTTTCGAATAATCTTTGGTATCAGTCTGATGATATCAATTGGGGTGGTCCTGATTTGCCAGTTATAGATGTTGATCAGATTTTAAATGAGGATCCTTTGTTTACTGATGTTGCATCAGATGACTTTACACTTTTGGAAGGAAGTCCCGCGATTGGTCAGGGTTTTGATGTGACAGATCCTTTAGTTGATTATGCAGGAGAGGATTTTTTAGATCCGCGATCGATTGGGGCATTTGAAGGTGGAATGGTTACAGGAACAGAGAATGTGTTTGAGAAAGTGGAAGAGAATGTTTTGACATGGCCTAATCCTGCAAATGGATTTATTTATATTAAAATAGCGGAAGGGATGGAGGGGCCTTTTCATGTTAACATTTTTAATGCTGATGGAAAAGCAGTGTATGTAAAAGAGGCTATTGTCTCAGAAGGAATTATTTATATAGATATACCCCAGGTGCCTTTTGGAAATTATGTAGTTGAAGTAAAAGGGAAGAAAGAAAATATGACACAAGCGATTTTATTTAAGTAATGATACCAATCTCCGAGGTGATAGTAAATAATTTTTTTGCGATTTTGCGGCTTTGCGAGATATTTTTTAAACTTGTAAGACTGTAATGCTGAGAGATCGATAAAGCCCGTAGGAATGGGATTTTTTAGGATATAAAATATGAATTAATATATACTAGTAACTAATATACATCTTCCATAAATCGATATTAAAATAAAGAAATGGGAACGGATTGGAAAATATATCAGCCACGGAAACTTGCAACATTAAACTCTTACAAGAAGGATATTAGCAAACTGTTGAATTTTCAATTTTTTACTGAGCGAATAGTAAATACTAAGATTGAAAATCAGAATAAAACTATCACTTTGCTCAATAACAATAATCTCACGACAATTTCAAAGATTTTTATTTGCAAATATCCTAATTCAATTGATCTTATAAAATTATTTGATGTCAACTTTTTCAATATATACAATAACATTTCGATTAGTAATTATGAATACATTCACCGCGGTGATAACATTTCATTTTCTTTGCGGTTAAACAAAACAAATAATGATATTAATTTTAATATTGGCTTACCATATTTAAATAAAAATAAATCAATTAATCAAACTATAGATTTGGTCCGTCACTTAAATGGAACCGCAAATTTTTTCTTTTATAGAACTGATACTGAAATAATACAAGATTTTACTGACCTCATTGAACTACATTTCGATAAGAAGTATTGTGACAACATATGGACATTGGAACGATCAGGGTACCGTTTTAAAGGAACTCTAAGTGAAAAAGAGAAATTTGAAGGTAATGAGGCTGAAACATGGAGGGCTGGAGCTATTTATATTACATTTCCACCTGTGCTGCTACTCGCATATGGCCTGAGAAAACAAGGTGAATCCATTTTCATCCCACTTCTTGAATATTTCAAAAATTCTGTTTTTGAAATTTATGTAAACGGAACTACACCTGAATTATTTAATCAACTTTCAGAGTTAAACCCATTGTCGATTATAACTAGTTTTTATTTCTTACTATCTCCAAATATCATAGAAGAAATATATACATTTCCCGACCAATATTTTGATGGAGATATGGTAACTCTGAAGTTTAAAGAATTAAAATTTACAAAAGAAGAAGATTTCTCTTTTTCTTATTCAATTTATGGCAAGAACGTGGATCAAATGGAACTTTGGATTGAAATTGATAAAAATGCTACAGATGATTATGTTCAAAAAGTTCTGAACCTCTTTGATCATAAATTAGACTATATAGGACAAGAATAATAAGTTGCCACTTGCATTAAATACATACTTCCAGAATAAATAGTCCGCTGGCTAAATTCCGAATTTTAAAAATACAAGCGCTTTATAGAATCAGGCCATTATATGTCATTCTACAAGTACAAAGCCATAAAGTAATTGACAATACTCTGAAGATTGCGTTTAACAAAACCCTGCCACTAACCTGCTGTAGACAATGATAATACCACTTTGTCGACAGTTTATTATCTTGATACAGATTAAAGACAACATAAAGACTCTCGCATTGTGCCGCCACTACCTATAGCTTTGAAATTTATCTTACATAAAACAATTTATAATTGAGAGCCGGGGATATAGCATTATTATTTCACTTTATTCATCGACCAGGAATGTATACTGGGTCTAAACAACTTGATGGATATGATTATGAGAAAATTGATCTTTTCTTAATGGCCTATGAATTAGGTTCTATGGGTGAATGCAATTTTAGAGAAGCATTAATTAAGCAAATTTGGCAAAACTATGATGTTCCTAATCCATCTGAGGGTTTTGTCGCTCAACTAGATGCTGCAGCCAGAAAAGCTAATAAAAGCATCAAGGACTTATTCATCACTGAAGCAGTTGATGTTTTGGTGAAAGTTTCTGATCAAGTTGGTTCAAATATGTTTGCTACCTACATCCGAAGTCAATTAATTAAGAAACTAGAAAATTTCCCTAATGAAATTAATGTGAATTGGGTTTTAAATTTTTCAACCGACCTAAAGCGTTTAGCAAACTGGCCTGGAATTGGTTTAACTGATAAGGAACTCGAACTAGCAAACGAGCTGATAGATGATGTAAATAATATGATCAAAGATGACTTCATGTCCTTCAAAGTCGTTACAAAGGATTTAAAAAGCAAGCAGTTAAATTTATTAAATCTAATTGAAGAATACGTGTGATAACATTTGAACAGATTAAGACTACCTGTAAATCATAAGAAAACATAGCTCCTGATGCCCCTCTTGGAAATAGAAAACATCATCTTTCAAATTTGGGGTTATCCAATCAGCTATGTTGAGCTGATAGGAACATTGTTCGGCATGGCTTCGGTTTATTTTGTATCCAGAACCAACATCCTCACCTGGGGGACAGGAATAGTGAGTGAAGTTTTTCTTTTCATTTTGATTTTTCAGGTTCAGCTCTATGCAGATATGCTCCCGATTAAGTGAATCAGAAAGGAATCTATTAGACCCATTCTCATCGACAGGTTTTGACAAACCACAATATTGATATTATGGAAATTAAAGGGAATTAGGATGAAAGATTTAAAAAAGCCGTAACTCAAATTGACAAAACTAATTGCGCTGAATAGTGAGAAGTAATGTGCATAACAGTGATACAGTGCTCATTAGAAATTTGCCAATTGTTTTAAAAAGGATCTATTTCTGATTTTTTGTATATCTGCTGTCAAAAACACACCATGGCCTTAACGGATGGTTTATGTATTCAGCACATTTAAGTATCTTGATAAGCCTTTTATGGGTTGCAATAGCAATAGTATGAAAAGCTTAAAATTAATACTTGCGTGTCTTCTCCTTTCATCATATTTCAATGAATCCTATTCACAGGAATATATTCCCTTTTTTGTAGACAATGTTAAATGGACCATGGAAAGGACACATCCTGTACCTGGCCAGGGAGATGGCCATTCCTTTTGGGAAATTTATACCTTAAATGATACCTTGATAAACAATAAAATTTATCGAAAAGTAGCTACTAAAAATCTCTGCCGCAAATGGCCTGATATGCAGGGAAACCTTCATTACGATTATTCAATTGTAACGAAAGAATATATTTTCGGAGGAATCAGGGAAGAAAACAAAAAAATCTATTTATTACGATTCACTCCATATCCGCAATGGAGTCTTTTCCAGCAAAATATTCCTCCTTTTAACCTGGAAGAAGAACATTTATTATATGATTTTGATGTAACTCCCGGTGATACCATTCATTTCACGGGCAATTATTTTACGATTATTATTGATCAAATCGCTTCTTCACAGAATTATAAAAGTTATGAAGTAACAAATTCTTCTGCGTATTATTTCCCATTTGAAACAGGTACGTTACAGGAAGGTTTGGGTAGTAGTTACGGATTCTTTGGATCTTACGATAGCTATTTGACAGATCTGATATGTTATACAATTAATGACCATAATTGTGCTCCATGTACCGGTTTTGTATCTACTGATAATATCGATGTGTCAGGTAATCTTAAAATATATCCTAATCCCGCCAATGATATCTTAAATGTAATAAGTGAATCAGATTTTCTCATTGAGGAAATAAAAATCACAGATAGCACCGGAAAATTACTAGGCGTCAGGAAATTTTCAAACCATACTATCCAACTAGACCTTTCCGGTTTCCCTGCCGGAATTATATTTCTCCATATAATATTAAGAACCGGATTTAACCAGGTGCAAAAAGTAGTTATATCCCATCAATAATTTGGCTTTCTCCATTTCAAATATTACTTTTATTAGCAGGCAATCAGATAACCATGGCAAACTATTACCTGTTTTTTATTTCTTTCCTGTTGACACAACCACTCAATAGGCAAATTCATACCATGTACCGAACCTGAGAACTAAATCAATAGGTCTATGGCCCAAGAACCCGATGTCGAAACAAAAGAAACCACACGTTTAGAAACGTTTAGCGATGGTGTTTTTGCCATTGCCATTACTCTCCTGGTATTAGATCTCATTACTACACTTCATCCCGAGTCTGATGAAGGGTTGATAACCACACTCCTTCATCACTGGCGGACGTTTATGGCCTTTACCATTGGGTTTATCACTATCCTGATCTGCTGGATCAACCATCATATAGCATTTGAATTTATTAAACGGATAGATACAAGTTTCATCTGGATCAATGGCTTCCTGTTATTTGTCGTGACGATCACTCCATTTTCCACGGCCATCCTTGCGCAATACCTGGAGAAAGAAGGCAGCACCGCAGTTGCCTTTTTTGCATTCAACTATATTTTGATATCCGTTGCAGCAACCAGTATCTGCAGCTACGCCTACCACCATCGTCTCATACCCGATGCTGACCGGGATACATTTTATAGTTACCTGCTCATTTATCGTTTTGGATTATTCTACAACATTGCAGCTTTCCTGCTTTCCTTTGTGTCTATTGTCATACCCTTGATTTTATATGTGCTATTGTTCATTTCATTTGCCTCGCCTAAAAAACTGGCTGCACGGGTGAGTAGGTGGAGATCGGCGAAAACGGGGACAACATAAATAGTTATATTTTAATGGGAAATTAATTGGGAGCAATGAAAGTCTTTCTTACAATACTTGGATTTCTAAATGGTGGCTATATGCTGCTTGACGGAATTTTTGTAATCCTCAAAGGGAAATACATTGGGCCTGAAAAACCCGGACCCTGGGCATACCTATTCTACAAGCTAAATATTGACGTATTTAAACTCGGGCCATTGTTCATCTTGTTCGGCCTAATGTGGCTGATCTGGCTTTATAGTTTATGGACCAATCAGTCGTGGACAAATATATTTGGAATCATCGTGAGCATCTTAACATTATGGTACTTGCCGGTGGGGACATTTTTTTCATTAATTATCATTGTGACCTTATTCCTTTCAAAACAAAATCCTGGGTTTTGAAAATTATAGGATCAATTCAAAAATAATTCATCCGTATGAAAGAAAATAACAAAAGAAGGCTAATGAGCATGCTGAAATCAACCTGGATGAAAAAAGCAACCTTTCTTATGCTTTCATTTTTGACATGTTTAAGTGCATATGGGCAAGACATCACCGGACAGTGGAATGGAATATTAAATTTTCAAGGGACTCAATTAAGACTTGTATTCAATATCACTAAAACCGATACCGGATATAGCTCCACAATGGATAGCCCTGACCAGGGTGCAAAAGGTATTCCTGTGACAACTACAAGTTTTAATAACTCAACATTAAAGATTGCGGTAACGAATGCAGGAATTGAGTATGAAGGAACTTTAGCTGAAGACAATAAAATTGTTGGGATTTTTAAGCAGGCAGGACAATCTTTTCCTATGGATTTATCAAACATAAACACTGAAAAAGAAATAAGCCCAAATGAAAATAAAGACTCAAACTTCATTGAAACGCAAATCGTCTTGCAAACTAAGTCTGGACAAATTTTTGGCACGTTAACTACTCCGAAAAAATTCTCTGGCATTCCTGTTGCCCTAATAATCGCTGGTTCCGGACCAACGGACAGAGATGGCAACAACGCCATGATGAAATCCGATGCGTATAAAAAACTTGCTTATGGGCTTGCTGAAAATAATATTGCTTCATTACGATACGACAAAAGAGGAATTGCAGAAAGCCATGCAGCAGGTAAAAGTGAAGCAGACCTTCGCTTTGATGACTATGTAAATGATGCAAGAGAATGGATAGAACTGTTAAAGCAAGACAAGCGATTCTCCAAAGTAATTGTAATAGGACATAGTGAAGGCTCATTGATTGGAATGATTGCATCAACTACTGCCGATAAGTTTATTTCAATTGCCGGGCCGGGACAGTCCGCAGATAAAACTATCAGGGAACAATTGAGCAATCAACCAAAAGAAGTCCAGGATTTATCTTTCCCCATCCTTGACAGTTTGGCAAAAGGAAAAACGGTTGAAAATGTGAATCCAATGCTTCAGTCACTTTTCAGAATAAGTGTTCAACCCTATATGATTTCATGGTTTCAATATGACCCACAAATTGAAATACAGAAATTAAGGATTCCAATTCTCATAATTCAGGGAACTAATGATATCCAGGTAACCGTGGAAGATGCAAAGCGGCTTGCAAAATCAAATCCAAAAGCGCAGTTGACATTGATAGAAAACATGAATCATATCTTCAGAACCGTTGATGGAGACAGAAACGCTAATGTTGCCACATATAATAACTCTTCCTTACCCTTGGCGGACGATTTTGTAAAAGACATTACGAATTTCTGCAAGTAAGGATCTCACTCATGAACATACTTGCAGAAATTGCTTCTATTCTGTTCCTTTATTTCTCGCAAATCGAAGATCCTGACAAATGATGTGACATTTATAGCGAGAGATGCAAAGTTGGATCTCGCAAAGGTGCAAAGTCGGAAAGAGATATTGCTTTTCGTCTATTATTTCATGGGTTTCACCCATGGCTAATAATGTCTGATCCCTTCAGGACCATAGTCGTTTGCCTTCAGTAAACTGGTTTAATACAATTACTCACTGCCTATTGCTCATTGAACTTTGTTTGTTGCTTATTCCGAATTACACTTTACTTTTTCCTTAGCCTTCGCCTCAGCCTTCGCCCTTTTTGCCGAATGCAATCTCTAAACTCATGAGCCGATTACTTGTTAGGTTTATGCTTCTGGCAAAACCAACCTTACCAGGCAGATCATAAAAAATTCTAAAATCGTAAATCTAAAATCGTAAATTATTTATGTGGTGGCAATATGTATTAGTTTTCCTCGCTACAATATTGGTTGATATTGTCCCCTTTCCGCTACCGCCTGCTTTCACAGTGATCATCTTTTTGCAGATCACCTATGATCTCAATATCTGGGCTGCAATTGTCATCGGGGTTGGCGGTTCAATTATCGGGCGATATATATTGACACTCTACATTCCAAAAGTCTCCGGAAAACTTTTTACAGTTGCTAAAAATAAGGACATTGAGTTCCTGGGAAAAAAAATGAAACAAAAGCGCTGGAAAGGACAGGCTTTTATACTTCTCTATTCATTGATGCCCTTACCCACCACGCCTCTCTTCATCGCCGGTGGGATGGCGAAACTGGGACCCGGATTCCTTATACCTCCCTTCTTCATTGGAAAATTCATCAGTGACACAATTGCAGTTTTTCTCGGAAAATATGTAGCGGAGAATTCGCAGGGAATCCTGGAAGGCGCCGTTTCATGGAAATCCATATCCGGCCTGATCCTCGGGCTGGTGATGATCTTCACCCTGCTTTTCGTGGACTGGCAGTCCGTTTTTATTGAAAAGAAATTTAAACTTAAGTTCCGGATTTGGAAATAGATTAGTGAGTAGTCAATAGTCAGTAGTGAGCTGATGTCACATCCTGCATTCGTGAAACGTCAGACGTCAATCGTGAGTTTTAGTTCCCTTAGCAGATGACAAATATTATACTCAATTTCTGATTATTTTTTGTCAAATCTTTGAACTTTTTATACTGATTGCTAAAAGAAAAATAAATGTCACTTTTTTGAAATTTTAACTTGTTAAATTGATGATAAATATCGTTAATATGTATATTTACCAATAACACATTACTTTTTTCAATATTCATACATTCATGTCCATTTCTGCTACCTCTCCGGATAAAGGAAAAGAATTTTTATCCCAGTTAAAACTTTATAGTGATTATTTAAAATGGGATTCCCTCCTGAATCGATACGAAACCTGGGAGGAAGCCTGTGATAAAGTCCTGAATACCCACAGATTGAAATATGGTTCCATTGTGGATCCCCTTCTCGCTGAGGTCGCCGAATCCTACTATCATAAAGAGTTCCTTTCATCGCAACGAAATCTTCAGTTCAGAGGTGAGCAGATATTAAGAAACAACGCGAAGATTTATAATTGCTGCACAACCTATGCATATGCTCCGGATGTATTCAATAAAGGTTTCTTTGTGCTTCTTTCCGGAACAGGATTAGGCGTTTCGCTTAAAAAGAAATTTGTCAGCCAGCTGCCGCTCCTTTATAAACGCAGCCAGAAAGTTAAACCATTTACGATCCCTGATTCTATTGAAGGATGGTCAGAAGCCATAAAAGTCCTGATCAGTTCCTATTGCCATCACCCGTCGTTATATAATGAGTATTTCAGAAACCAGGTAAAATTTGATTACTCGGAAATCAGGCCCATGGGTGCCGCGATTACAGGCGGATTCAAAGCTCCCGGTCATGAAGGCTTAAAACAATCTATTGAGCGTATTGAAACGCTGCTGGATCAGTACATCGGAGAAAATGAAAGCGCTCCATTCAAATCCATTATTGCCTACGATATCTTCATGCAAATATCCGATGCCGTTTTGTCCGGAGGTGTCAGAAGAAGCGCCATGAATATCATCATGGATCCGGATGATGATGATCTCATCCGCGCCAAAACAGGACACTGGCGTCAAACGCATCCGTGGAGAGCAAGAAGCAATAATTCTGTAGGCTTGCTTCGCCATACATTTACCTACGAAGATTTCAATGAGCTGGTATCGCTCAACGAAGGTGATAATGACCTGGGCTTTGTGTTCATGTCACACGAGGATGAAATGTTCAATCCGTGTTTTGAGATCGGATTTAATTTTTATGCACAAATAAAAAATAAACAGGAAGCTGCTTTCCAGTTCTGCAACCTCAATGAATTAAATGCATCCGCCTGTGTCAACAAGCATGGAAAATTCAGTGTAGACAAATTTTATGATCTGTGCAGAAAATCTGCTATCCTGGGTACACTGCAAGCCGGATATACTTCATTCCCCTATCTCGGAAAACAAACTGAATCGATTGTAGCCGGTGAAGCATTGCTGGGTATTTCTATTACCGGATGGATGACCCGTCCGGAATTGTTCGACGAAGAAATCCTGAAGAAGGGTGCAGAAATCGTCAAGCAAACGAATAAGGAAGTGGCACAAATGATAGGTATTAATCCTGCCGCAAGAACTACAACCGTTAAGCCTTCGGGAAATGCATCCGTTATCTTAAAAACCGCTTCGGGCATTCATCCTGAACATAGTAAACGGTATTTCAGGATCATGCAATTGAACAAAGAAAGTGAAACTGCTAAATACATGCAGGCTCATTACCCTGAAATGCTTGAAGAATCCTTGTGGTCCAATACCCAATCCGACTGGGTTGTATATGTCCCCTGCGAGAACCATGATAATGTCATCATCAAAGATGAAATGCAGGGCGTGAAACATCTGAAGCTGATCGAACTGGTTCAGAAATCATGGATAAAATATGGCAAGAATGAAGAATATTGCTACAACAAGCTAACAAATCATAATGTCAGCAATACGGTCATCATAGATAATAAGAAAGATGTAGTGGATTATATATTTCAACACCAGGATGATTTTTCAGCTGTATCTTTTATTTCACTTTATGGTGATAAGGATTATGCACAAGCGCCTTTTACATCTGTGCTCAATACAGAAGAGCTGGTTAAAAAATATGGTGATGCTGCGATCTTCATGTCAGGACTGATCGTTGATGGATTACATTATTTCGCCAATGATCTGTGGATGGCTGTGAAGCTGGCTTTGGATCCTAAACTACCCATCTCCGGATCGCGTTCCGATGTGTTGCTTAAAAAAGACTGGCTTCGGAGAGTAAAACAATTCAGCCATAATTATTTCCACGATGACCTGACGAAAACGATTTATTGCATGAAGGACGTCCATCTATGGCATAAATGGGTGAAGATCAAACGACATTTCAAACTGGTGGATTTTGTAACTCTTCTCCGTCAGCCTGAATACATGGATGTTTCAAAAACGAGTGCGATCGCTTGTAGCGGCGGGTCATGCGAGATATGAACTCAGTATTCAGTATTCAGTATTCAGTATTCAGTATTCAGTTTTCAGTTTTCAGTGATCAGTTTTCAGTTTTCAGTTTTCAGTTTTCACAAACTTGTAATGAGTGGTGAAAAGTGAGCAAAATCATCTTACCACCGAGAGATGTCAGACGTGAGTTTTGGTTAGTTACTGAATACTGATTACCGATTACTGAATACTTTTTGTCTCACATTACCACATGTCACATCTCCATCTGTTCTGCTAATTCCATCCATTTCAATTCCAGATCACCTAACTGGCTGACTGTTTCTTTCAATTCACGATCCCATTGTTGAAGATCAGAAAGTGCAGGATCAGGACGCAGGAAGTTTTCTTCCAGCTTCTTTTTTTTCTGTTCGAGCAGCTCTATATTTTTCTCAATACGCCTGATAGATTTCCTTAGCTCCTGCCTGTCAATGGCTGTCTGCGTTTCTTTCGTGCTTTCCTTTTCATCCGGGATCACATCGGATTCGTTGCGCTGATTTTCTTTATAAATGGAATATGCAGTATATCCTCCGGGGAAATCTTTTATAACGCCATCACCTTCAAATACAAAAAGATGATCTGCCAACTTATCCAGCATGTACCGGTCGTGAGAAGCCAGGATCACAACACCCGGAAATTCCATCAGGAAATCTTCCAGCACATTCAGTGTGAGAATATCAAGATCGTTCGTAGGTTCATCAAGGATCAACATGTTCGGATTGGACATGAGGATCGTCAACAGATACAGTCTCCGTCGTTCTCCCCCACTGATCTGTGAATAATAAACCTGTTGCTGCGGCCTTGGAAATAAAAAACGTTCCAACAATTGTTCAGCTGTAATTTTTCCGCCTCCTTTCAATGGAATATAATCCGCTATATCCCGTACGATATCAATCAGCCGCTTGTCCGTTTCCACTTTCAGTCCTTCCTGGTTCATACGGCCGATCTTCAACGTCTCACCGTGAACAACCTTCCCGGCCTTAGGTTTCACCTCACCTGTCAGCAAGGAAATAAACGTACTCTTTCCTGCTCCATTCGGACCAATGATGCCCACACGATCACGGTTCGGAAATTTGTAATCAAATTTTTTGATGAGCCAATGATCAGGTTTGTAATAAAAACCAACGCTATGACACTCCAGGATCTTCGATCCTAACCGTTGCATATCGATTTCCATATGCACACTATCCTGGTAGATGACGCGTGCGGCTGAAGCTTTTACATTTTCAAAATTATCTATCCTCGCTTTGTTCTTGGTTGTTCGTGCTTTAGGCATGCGGCGGATCCATTCCAGTTCTTTTTTCATCAATTGCTTCGCCTTTTCCTGTGACGATTGCATCGATTCCAGGAGTGTTGCCTTCTTTTCGAGATAGTCTGAGTAATTACCCTGAAAGCTTCTTAGCTGGCCCCGATCCAGTTCAAGGATCTGGTTGCATACCCTGTCAAGAAAATACCGGTCGTGCGTGACGACAAGGAATGTTTTGTCGGATTGCTGCAGATAATTTTCAAGCCATTCTACCATCATCATATCCAGGTGATTGGTAGGTTCATCGAGCACGACTACATCATGCTTTGCAAGGATGACCATGGCAAGTGCAAGCCGTTTTTTTTGTCCTCCTGAAAGCTGGCTGATTTCTTTGTCCGGATCATCAAAATGCAATTGATGAAGCAATTGAAGGATCGTAGACTCCACATCCCATGCATTATGGTCATCCATGGTTACAGCAGAGTGCATCAGCGCTTCTTCATCAGCCGAAACCGCAGCAATGTGATGATCGGCCCACGCTTTTATTTCCGGCAGGTCAATGGTAAGGATGGCATCGCGTATAGTTTGTCCTGGTAAAAATTCCGGTTCCTGGTCAAGATATCCAACCCTGATATTGGGTGATACGAGTACTTTGGCGTGTTCTCCTTCCGGGGCTATGATACCGCTCAGGATCCTCATGAGGGTTGTTTTACCGGAACCATTCTGAGCTATGAGAGCAATTTTATCACCTCTGTTGATCCGGAGATCGATTTTGTCAAGCAGTATCTTCTCTCCATAGGATTTGGAGACGGATTCAAGTGTGATGTAATTCATGAGCTGCAAAGATAGAAGAAGAAGGCGGAGGCAAGCCAAGGTGGAGGTTAGAAAGGTTTACTTGTTTCGATTGATTTTATTAATCCGTCCTCTTCTCTTTTTTGCAAATCGGAAATTTGCTGACACGATACTTCGACACCTTGCTCGCAACCTTGTGCAGCTCAGTAACCAAGCAGGTTCAACCTACGCTTAACGGTGGCAAATAAAGAAAACCACTCCAGTATTCCTGAAGTGGTTTTCTTTATTTCAAATTGCCTATTGCTTTTTGCCTATTGTTTCTTCCTTCGCATCAGCCTATTTTTCCTCGCCTAACTCTTATGATTCACAGCCACCATATCTTTCATGATATGAAGTGTCTCTTCCAGGTAAACATCTTTTCCAAGAGTTTCAAGGAAAGCCTGGTTACGCCCTAGCTTTGATGAATCCGCCTGGATCTCCGGAAGATCAAGGGCCAGGTTGTGTGGATTCATACCATCAATCTTTCCGAATATCTTTTTGAAAGCTTTTGATTCTTCATCACGTGAAAGATCTAATGCACGATATTGATCCAGTTGCAAAGGCAATACCGTTTCATCCGTGATCTGCTTGATCCGTTTTGCATTCTGTTCTATTTTTTCGAATACGGGAGATGCCGCTACTCTTTGCTCGCTCTTGCGTTTCAGGTCATCAAGCTTTGACAAATTGTAAATTTCCTGGCTATATGGTATAGGCTCTATTTCTGTCCATTCCATCGGATAGTCAAGTTCCTTTTCACCTGCATCAATATACTCCTGGTTATCGGGGAGATTAATATCAGGCGTGACACCTCTCAGCTGGGTAGAACCTCCATTGATCCTGTAAAATTTCTGCAATGTCAATTTAACATCACCAAGTGGTTTCATATCCTCCTGGCCCGTAACTACTTTATCGAGATCAAAAAAACGCTGTACAGAACCCTTTCCAAATGTGGAACGTCCTCCTACGATCACTGCGCGTCCATAATCCTGGAGAGCAGCTGCAAGAATTTCTGAAGCACTTGCACTTTGCGTATTGACCATCACCACTAAGGGACCTGTATATAAAACCTGTTCGTCTTTGTCTTTGAGGATCGTAGGGACAGAATTCCTTCCTACTACCTGCACTATCGGTCCGTCTTTGATAAACAAACCTGACATCTGTACGACATCATTGAGTGAACCTCCGCTGTTGTTTCGCAAGTCCAGGATAATACCTTTGACATTAGCCTTCATGAGCTTTTCAACTTCTACAGCGACGTCTTGCGCACAGCTGCGGCCATTTGGATTTTCAAAATCCGCATAGAATTTAGGAAGGTAGATATACCCTATGTTTCCAACCTGGCCTTCAAGATCCATGATGGCTGATTTTGCAAATCCTTCATCAAGTATTACTTCATCCCGTGTGATGGTGATCTCGCGTACCGTACCATCAGGCTTACGCACCGTCAGTGTGACCATAGTTCCTTTTGGCCCCCGGATCAATCCTACAACTTCATCTACCACCCAACCTGTGACATCAACAGGTTCATTTTGATTTTCCTGCCTGACTTTAAAGATTTTATCATCGACTTCAAGCTCCTTTTGTTTCCATGCAGGGCCACCCGGGATTACCAGAACTACTTTGGTAAAATCTCCATCCATCTGCAGCCTGGCTCCAATTCCTTCAAGGCGGCCTGACATATTGATATCGAAATCTTCTTTTTCTTTTGGATTGAAATAATCTGAATGCGGATCGAATACATTGGTGATGCTGTTCAGATACATTTCAAAACGGTCTGACCTGCGCACTTTATCAAGGCGATCAAACCATTTGTCGAAATCTTTTTTGACATCGGCACGAGCAGCTACTTCAAGTTCTGCTACTGACTTCTTTCCGCCCTCAGGCTCTTCCGTCATTTCTTCCTGGTCTTTGATCTTTTCATTGAGCCTGGTCAGTGTTTCAAACTTCAGGTAGGTACGCCAGAATTCTTTCAGCTCTGCGTCATTTTTTGCAAATGATCTTTTATCCCCATCGGTTTCGATAGAATCTTTGATTGTAAAATCAAAAGGTCGATTCAGTATTTCGGGGTACCACAGGCGTGTTTTTTCAACGGCTTTATTGATCCGATCATAAGAAATATTAAAAAACTCAAGGTTCAGGTTTTCAGGCTGAAGAGCATTGTCAAGACTATCTTCATAATCGTCCAACAGATCAAGATCCTGGATCGTGAGGAATCGTTTCATCCCATCCAACCGATCAAGGTAGGTGTCATATAGTTTGTGCGAAAAAGCATCATCAAGCGCGAGATTCCTGAAGTGCAGGTTATTCAACAGCTTGACTACAGCCTCGAGGATCAGCTTTTCTTTATCCTCAGTTTCAGGTGTTTTGTAGAAAGCAAGACCTATATAGGCCAGAAGTCCGGTAAGGGCAGCGATAATCCAAATCCTCATGGTCAATTTTTTCATTTATTTCAGGGCAGAGCCTGATCTGTGGTTTAGGAATACAAAGTACGTGGTTATAACAACACGATTGGGCAAATCTTGTACCATCGAACTGTATTTAACGACACGATAACATAAATAGTTTATTTCCGTTTCTTGGATCAATACAGCCCAAAAAGCTGTTTATTTGGCTATTTGCATCACTTATATACGTAAATAATGGTCAAACAGGTTCATTTTCAAGCTAAATCTATTGCATTCACCTTTCTACTTGCGGGTATCCTGATCTTGCCATCCTGTGGAAAGGAATCAATTGAAATGTTCGATTGCACAGGATCTACACCCACTTATACAATCGAAGTCAAACCGATCCTGGATGCTTCTTGTGCCAAAAGCGGGTGCCATGATACCCAAACCCATGAGAATGGATTCGATTTCAGCTCCTACGGTGAGGCCAGGATAGCCAGCCAGACTGAAAATTTTCTGGGTGCCATTCAGCATAAAGGTGGATTTGAGCCTATGCCGGATGATGGACCAAAGCTGAGTGCAGACAAGATTAAAATTTTAACGTGCTGGGCTCAGAATGGTTCGCCGGAGTAGGCAATAGGCAATAAACAAATTGTAATAAATCTTGATTCGAAAACCCCGGGGTTTTCGAAACAATGCGAAGCGAGATTGAGAAACACAGGGGAAGAGAATTTTTCGAAGAAATATTAAGGTGTAGATAGAGAAACACTCAAGTCGAAAAATTTGAAGGAGTAAAAAAAATAAAATGTAACAACGATGAAATATTTCTTACTGCTAGCATTTCTTTTTGTAGGATTTTTTATTACCGCTCAGACAGCGAATCTCCCCCCCGATGTAATCGCCAGCATACAACAGCGCATAGACGGAGGGACTAATCCGAGCATTGTCGTCGGAATAATCGATGCACAAGGCCCGCGATATTATTCATTTGGAAAAACCAGGGACGGCGGAAAAAAAGTGGACGAGCATTCGATCTATGAAATCGGTTCGATATCAAAAGTTTTCACAGCTACATTGCTGGCGGATATGATCACAAAAGGGCAGTTAAGCGCCGATGACCCTGTGGATAAATTTCTTCCCGCTACTGTGCACATTCCGGATTTCGAAGGAAAAAAAATAACCCTTGGAAATCTTTCTGACCATACTTCTTCCCTGCCCAGGATGCCGGACAATTTCACTCCCGCCGATCCGATGAATCCTTATGCAGATTATTCAGTCGATCAATTGTATGCCTTTCTGTCATCGTATGAACTGACACGGCCCATTGGCTCAGAATATGAATATTCAAATCTGGCTGTCGGGCTTTTGGGTCATATCCTCTCACTCAAAGCAGGCATCCCGTATGAGGAATTACTGGTGAAGACGATCACTACCCCACTTCACATGGATGAAACAAGGATTACGTTTACACCACAAATGAAAAAAAATCTTGCGTATGGACATGCGATGGGAATGGAAGTTCATAACTGGGATTTACCTACACTCGCCGGTGCCGGTGCGATACGAAGCTCTGCTTCCGATATGCTTAAATTCCTCTCTGCCCAGATGGGCTTGACATCATCAACTCTTTCTGAAGCAATAGCACTGACACATCATATCCGGCATGATAAAGCAGGTGAAAATAGTGTGGGTCTTGGTTGGCACATAACATCGGGTGACCAGCATGAAATCATTTGGCACAATGGTGCAACAGGAGGTTATACCACTTTCACAGGATTCAGCGATGCAACAAAAACAGGAGTTGTTGTGCTTACCAATTCACCAGAAAATATAGATGACATTGGATTTCATCTGCTAGATCCCGACAGCGAGCTTCGTTCGATAATACCATCGATCATTAAGAAACTCAAGGAAATCATTGAAAAAGAAGGACCGGCAGATCTCGTTGATAATTACAAGGATTTAAAAGTAAAACATGCCGGGGAATATAACTTCAATGAAAATGATATTAATACCCTTGGCTATTATTACCTCAATGACAATAAAACCGAACCTGCACTTGAGCTGTTCAAAATTAATGTGATGGAATATCCCAATTCAGCCAATGTATATGACAGCTATGGTGAAGCCCTGATGAAAGCGGGTAATACTAAACTGGCCATTGAAAATTATCAAAAATCACTTGCCCTGAATCCCGCAAATTCAAACGCTGTAGATATGCTTGCTAAAATTGGTGTACATGCGGAGGTACCTGAAATAAAAGTAGATGAAAATATACTCGAAACCTATATCGGTACGTATCAGATCGTACCGGGATTTGATATAGTGGTTACAAGAGAAGACGATCATCTCTTTGCCCAGGCAACAGGCCAGGATAAATTTGAGATCTTTCCGAAATCAACAACCGGATTCTATTATAAAGTAGTGGATGCTCAAATTGACTTTAATAAAAATAATGATGGAAAAGTTGAAGGCCTTACACTTCACCAGGGAGGAAGAGATATTCCCGGAAAGAAAAAATTATAGAATTTTGGATTAAAAATTCTGAAAAGAATCTTGAATAAGGAATCCTGAATATTGAATTCAGAAGTTGAATATAGAATTTTGAATTCAGAAGTAAAATTAGGAATATCGAACATTGAAGGGAAGTGACTTTAGTAATTAACAAAATAAACGCATCGAAAAATCTTTAATTCGTAATTTGTAGTCCCTTTTTTTCAAATCGAAAATCGAAAATCGAAAATCGAAAATCGAAAATCGAAAATCGAAAATCGAAAATCGAAAATCGAAAATCGAAAATCGAAAATCGAAAATCGAAAATCGAAAATCGAAAATCGCCCATATGTCAAAACCGTTAGCAGTAGAATGGAAAGTATTTTTTTCATGATCAATTTGATTTGTATTTCAAAAAAGAATTCGAAATCAAATATTCATCTTCCCTGAACATGAAAAAAGGACTAATGAGCGGATGACTGTAATGAATGATTGACGAACGAGAATAGCCCAATGGCAGACCACTTATTTTAAAATCCGTATTTTAGCAATCCCTGGTCTCAGGATCTAAAATCAGCCTCATATGCGTACCTCCTATAAAATATTCGTTTTAACTATTTCCATTCTTCTCACCTCACTTCGTGGCAACAGTCAATATATCACCGATACATATCGGGATGAGCTGAAAGCAGTGGTGAACATGGACAGTTATAATGATCCTTTTGCATTCAGCATTCAATATAAGGAAGCACCTTATCCAGGTGGAGAAGATGAGTCCAGAGCATTTTTGCGAAAAATTAAACTGGAAGCTCAGGTCAAAACCCCATTGCATACAAACCCTTTCGGAATTGAACCACGTGGTGAAGTGCCGGTTCCTGAAATATTAGCCAGCTTTTCCGGTAACAACATCATCACTGGTACACCCCTGGATAATCACCTGGCTGTGAATACTACAGAGCAGGTGGTCTCTACGATCAATACGCATATGATTGTTGTCAATAACGTTGGGTTTTTTCAGGGCTCATACTTGCTTGATGCTTTTTTCCAAACACTTGAAGGTGTTGACAGGTATTTTGACCCACGTGTTATTTATGATCCAGAGCAGGATCGGTTCATTCTGGTTTTGATGCAGGGCAGTCAATGCTTTGATAGCCGGATCCTGATCGCGTTCAGTAAAACAAATAATCCAAAGGGTGCATGGAATATGTATGCACTGGATGGATGCCTGGATGAGGATGGGACGTTTGCTGATTATCCTATGATCTCGCTTACAGATTCGGAATTATTTCTTACGTACAATGAAGTCAATGCTGATAGTTCGTGGCAAACAGGTTTTGGTGGAACGCAAATTCACCAGATTGATAAGATGAGTGGATATAATGGCGAAACCCTGAACCGTAAAGTATGGAGAGACATCCGCTTCAATGGAAAATTGTTGCGCAATATTTGTCCTGTTCGAAATGCTGATGAATCACTTCCATTGGATATGTATTTTTTATCCGACCGGAATTTTTCAATTTCGAATGACAGTGTATTTCTGATGCATCTCACAGGACACTATGATGATCCTAATGCGAGCCTTGATATGGAGCTAAGGAAACTTGATCAGCCTTATGGCTTTGCATCTTATGCTGTGCAACCAAAAGACAGCCTGGATACAAATGATGCCAGAATATTAGATGCGTTTGCTTTTGATGGACATATACAATGGGTAAATAACACTATGGATTTTAACACAGGGCGGTCAGGAGTTTTTCATGGCCTGTTGGTTATTGATGATCCATCTTTTACGGCAACGGGACATATCATCGGCCATCCTACAGATTACCTTGGATATCCGGGTATTGCATGGACAGGCACCAAACCCGGAGAACAGGATGCCATCATCGTAATGAGTCATTCTTCTTCTATACGATTTCCGGGAGGATCAGCTTTCTATTCGAATGGACTAGGTGAATACAGCAATATCATCACGATTATCGAAGGAAAGCGTTCCATTGATATGCTTACAGGACCCATAGAAAGATGGGGAGATTATGTCGGCATCCAACGATTGTATCACCAACCCGGCAGTGTCTGGATCGCTTGTTCATATGGCCGCCCGGGAAGTGTAAATGAAGCATGGATTGCAAAACTTACACGTCATGAAGAAATGGTAGGTACGCATCTGGTATCCGGTGACGACATGAAAACGACTGCTTATCCAAATCCTACTGATGATTATGTGACCATGGAAATCGATAATCCTGCAGGTGGGAAAATTACGGTTACTTTATTTAATCACCTTGGCCAACCTTTGAAAACACTTTACGATGGGGCTGCAAATTACCCGGGCAAAGCAAGTCTGAATTTTTCCACACATGAACTTTCAGCGGGTCAGTATGAGGTGCAGGTACAGGTAGACGGAATCACTGTTGCAACGAGATCTATTGTAAGACAGTAAGATGGTAAGACAGTAAGATGGTAAGAGGTAAGACAGTAAGAGGTAAGATGGTAAGAGGTAAGATGGTAAGAGGTAAGAGGTAAGAGGTAAGAGGTAAGAGGTAAGATGGTAAGAGGTAAGAGGTAAGATGGTAAGAGGTAAGACAGTAAGAGGTAAGACAATAAGAGGTAAGATGGTAAGATATATTTACGCATAGGATAATTCCAATACCGAAAAAAATTTCATTTTTAGAAAAAAAATTGAGAAAAACGGTCACATAAAGACCTTCTCGAGACATATAGGGATGTAGTTAATTTTAAAAACTTATCCTTATATGCATCCTTATATTCCACACCTGCTGATTGATATCCTGAATGCGCATCGGAAAGATGTGGATATCCATCCCCTGGAAGAACCACTATCCTTTGAAGAGGAAATGGAGACCGTAGAAAATTATGCGACAGGCAGGAATATGCCTCCTTCGCTGAGCTATCAATGCGGCCTTACATGTGAACAGTTCCCTCCGGAATCCATGCTTACTGAAGATGAAATGCAAACCATAATCAATGCATTTCAGGAAATGTTAGCGACGCGGCATATTACAGCAGATTTTCCTTCAGGGTTGCCTGCTTCAAGAGCTTATCCACTTCTGATAGGATTATTAAAAGAAGAAGCGTGGTTCTTTCCCGGCGGTATGCTTCATTTTGATTTCTGCACAGGTTATGCCCCAGATTGTGAATTGAGGGAGTATTGCCCATGCCTGAAGATCTGGAATGAGAAGTGAGAGAAGTGAGAGAAGTGAGAGAAGTGAGAGAAATAATTTTTAAAAAATATTTAATAATAAAAAATGAAAAATGATGCCTTTAATGAATTATTTAGAAAGAGGACAATGGCTTTCGTGGTAAGACTTATAAAATTTCTGGAATCTGTTCCTTTCAATTCGGCGACAAGAGTGATGTCTTTCCAGCTATGTAAAGCCGGAACTTCGGTGGGTGCAAATTTCAGAGCTTTTTGTCGTGGGAGATCAAAAAATGAAAAGTTTTCCAAAATCTGTATTGTCGTTGAAGAGGCAGATGAAACGGAGTATTGGCTTGAAATATTTACGCACACAGCATACGGAGATAATAAAGAATTGCAATGGCTCTCCAAAGAGGCGAATGAAATCCTAAAGGTAACCTCCAGTATAAAAAACGGATTGTATAACTAAGTTCTCAAATCTCTCACTCATCTCACTTCTCTCACTTAGCTTTTGTTCATCGTCTGCGTTGGCTTCTCCTTGCTCGGCAAAGTCTCCTTCAGCCAATTATAAAATTCATGTTGCCACACCATTGCATTTTGAGAGCTCAATACCCAATGATTTTCGTCAGGTAGGTAAAGGAGCTTGCTTTTAATGCCTTTTAATTGCGCTGCCTGGAATGCCTGGATGCCTTGCTCGACAGGGACGCGATAATCTTTCCCGCCCTGAACGATCATGATAGGTGTATCCCATTTGTCGACAAAATTGATAGGATTGAATTTCTTATATGTTTTTTGAGCTGCTTTATTTTTCTTGTCCCAATACGGTCCTCCCCAATCCCAATCTACAAACCACAATTCTTCTGTCGTGCCATACATGCTGCGCATATCAAAAATGCCATCGTGTGAAATGAATGTTTTGAAACGACCGTCATGCATTCCTGCAAGCATGAATGCTGAATACCCACCATAGCTTGCCCCGACACAGCCAAGCCTTCCTTTATCGACATAAGATTGCTTACTGACATCATCAATGGCAGACAAGTAATCTTTCATTGCCTGGCCTCCGTGATCCTTGCTGATGTCTTCATTCCATTCCGTACCATGTCCTGGCATGCCTCTCCGGTTAGGTGCCACCACGATATAACCGTTAGATGCCATCAGCTGAAAATTCCAGCGGAAAGAATAAAACTGAGTAAGTGCAACCTGAGGACCACCCTGGCAATAAAGTAGCGTTGGATATTTTTTTGAAGGATCAAAATCGGGTGGATATATCACCCATACAAGCATTTTCTTATGGTCGGTAGTTTCTATCCATTTTCTTTCGGTCTTGACCATTTTTATTTTGCTGTAGGCTTCATCATTGACATGGGTTAGTTGTTTCATTGAACCATCTTTGATGTTGACCACATACAACTCATTAGCATGATTCATGTCGCAACGACTGACAACGATTTTATCACCTGATTGTCCTATGATATTATTGATATCGAAATCCCCTGAAGTGATTTGCCGGATTTCAGGAGTAAAGCTTTCCTCGTCAAATTCCCCGGTTGTAAATAATTGAAGCGTGCCATTGACTGGTGCATAGAAATAGAGATTCTGATCTTCATCTCCCCATTTAAATCCTTCTACGTGGATGTCATCACGGTGTCCGGTGACATTATGTTTTTTCCCGAGTATGAGATCCTGCTTATCAGCTTCAAATCCATCACGTCTCATGCTTAAAAATGCAAGGAGACCATCCTTGTTGAAGAGAGGATTTATATCATACCCCATCCTGTCTTTTGTCACGTTAAGGGTTTGCTTAGTGGCGATATCATAGTAATAGATATCGGTATTGGTGCTTATTGCATAGTCTTTTCCGTATTTCTTTTTGGTTACATAGTATACACCTTTCTCATCCGGAGACCAGACATAATCTTCATCACCTCCGAAAGGTTTTTGCGGGCAATCATATGGTTCACCTGGCATCAAGTCAATTTCATCTGTCGGTTCACCATTCACCAGCTTAGAAAGAAAGACGTGATCATATGCACCTTCCTCCCATGTATCCCAATGACGGATTGGAATATCATTGAATACATATGCATTCGATTTTGTGAGCTCGGGATAAAAATCTGTGCCCAATGTTTTCACCACTTTCACTTCTTTGTGTGAGAGTATATATTTTCCGGATGGAGAAATATTTTTATCCTTTATTGGATTCTTTGTTATCTCCTCAGCTTTCCCGCCTTCAATAGATATTTCATACATCTTGCTGCTTCCCTTATTCGCTTCCACATTGGGTGTATTGACGGAATAAATCACACTTTTTCCATCGGATGTGATACCCAGACCATTTACTCTTCCGAGCTTCCACAAGAGTTCCGGGGTTAGTGCAGTTTGCGCATGAAGACTGCAAACGGATGCGATACAAAAGATCAAAATAAACCTGTACATCGTTTTTAAATTTAAGTGCAGCGAAAGTAATGATTCCCGAGGGTAACGCATTAGCATTATAAGTAGTTTTTAGACCAGTGAGAGCGTGAGAGAAGTGAGAGAAGTGAGAGATGTGAGAACTATACGATATTTGGGCCTCACCCTAACTTAACGCGCTTAACACCTCTCACTCCTCTTACATCTCTCACTCCTCTCACTTCTCTCACTTTTCTTACATTAGAGATTGATAAACCGTTGTATGAAACAAAAACCAACCCTTTCCTTCTGGCAGATCTGGAATATGAGTTTCGGATTTCTGGGTATCCAGTTTGGATTTGCACTGCAAAATTCCAATGTCAGCCGGATTTTTGAAACTCTTGGTGCTAAAGTAGATGATATACCTATCCTATGGGTGGCAGCTCCGCTCACAGGCTTAATCGTTCAACCTATCATCGGGTATATGAGTGACCGTACCTGGAATTTTCTCGGGCGCAGGCGGCCTTATTTTTTAACCGGCGCTATTATGGCTTCCTGTTGTTTGTTCATCATGCCAAATTCACCCACATTGTGGATTGCTGCAGGAATGTTATGGCTGATGGATGCTTCGATCAATATTTCGATGGAACCCTTCAGGGCATTTGTTGGTGATAATTTACCATCTCATCAGCGGACTTCGGGGTTTGCGATGCAGAGTTTTTTTATAGGAACGGGTGCGGTCGTAGCATCTTCATTGCCTTACATTTTTACTAATTGGTTTGGCGTTTCCAACCAGGCACCTGAAGGAGTTATTCCGGATTCTGTAAAATGGTCCTTTTACATAGGAGGTATCATTTATCTGGCTGCTGTTTCCTGGACTGTGTTCCGGTCGAAAGAATATTCACCCGAAGAATTAACAGCATTTGCAGAGTCACATGAAACATCGGATACATCAGGTGGTGATCAGGGATCTTCCATCCGCCCGGTGACATCATTTCGGACAGGTGGTATTTTAGTGGTCATCGGCATATTGTTGAATGTCTGGTTTCTATCCCAGGATTTTCCAAAAGAGCTTTATCTTTTTTCATACGGATTTATTACAGTGGGTATCCTCTTTTTAGTAGTGGGGTTAATGAAAAAAAGTAATCTCGCAGGGACAGGATTTGTAACCATCATGGATGATCTTTTACAAATGCCATCTTCGATGAAACAGCTCGCGGTTGTACAATTTTTTTCATGGTTCGGATTGTTTGCGATGTGGATTTATACTACTTCAGCAGTGACGAGTCATATTTATCATTCCACGGATACGACGTCAAAGGTGTACAACGATGGAGCGGACTGGGTTTCACTGTGCATGGGGATTTACAACGGGGTTGCAGCATTAGTGGCTTTTGGACTTCCGGTGCTGGCCGGAAGAACCAGCAGAAAAGTTGCTCATATGATTTGCCTGGTGCTGGGAGGCTTGGGTCTGATGTCGATTTATTTCATCAAAGATCCTAATCTTCTGATTGTTTCGATGATTGGGGTTGGAGTAGCCTGGGCGTCTATTTTATCTGTACCGTATGCTATGCTTGCCGGATCATTACCTCCTCATAAGATGGGGTACTATATGGGGGTCTTCAATTTTTTTATTGTCATTCCACAGATCGTTGCGGCTGCACTCCTTGGATTCTTTGTAAAATCTTTTTTCGGAGGTGAGCCTATCTATGCGGTAATGCTGGGTGGGGGCTCTATGATCCTTGCCGGGATTATGTGTCTCAGGGTCACTGACGTGGATGATTTTATGGGGATTAAAACAAGTTGAGCAGATTGCAGTATTCGGTATTCAGTATTCAGTATTCGGTAATCGGTAATCAGTAAAAAACAGATTTTCAATCTTATTAGAAACAACTCTTCTCTTTTGACGGGCTCCTGAGTTTTCAGCGGAGATCCGATTCTAAAAACGAGGTTCAATCCTCCCAGGTGAACAAGGCTGGGTTTCATGAATTCTTTACCAGATTTTTATTATTTTAGGCTATTCTAAATTAATATTTAGACATGTCTAAATAATTTCCTTTCTTTGAGTGTGGAATTAACAGCGACGGAAGAAAATTATCTCAAGTCCATTCTTAACCTATCCCTTCAGGCAGATATCTCAGTGAGTACCAACGATATAGCTTCTATCCTGAATACCTCAGCGGCTTCCGTAACAGACATGCTAAAGAAGCTGTCTCAAAAAGAGCTTATATCCTATCAACCCTATAAAGGAGCAAGATTATCCGAACAAGGTTACAAACATGCCACTTCCATTATCCGTAAACATCGGCTATGGAAGGTCTTCTTATACCAATCCCTGAACATCCCCTGGGAAGCTGTCCAGGAAATCGCGGAGGAGCTTGAACATATCAAATCAGACCTCCTCCTCGACCACCTGGACGCTTTTCTTGGTTTCCCCAAATTCGATCCCCATGGTGATCCTATCCCGAATGCCCAGGGTAAATACACACTCAGGGCCCAGTCCCCTCTATCAGATCTGCAGCCCGGAAAATCCGGCCTGATCATCGGGATAAAGGATTCAGAAACTTCATTCTTAAAATACCTGTCTGAGAAAGGAATCGGAATCGGGAAATCCATCACCGCATTTGAGCAAAACAGGTATGATCTAAGCATGACTTTTCACATGGAAAGAAAAGAAATAACACTCTCCGGGAAAGCTGCTCAACACATATTAATCAAACCCCTCTGAAGCCTGAGTCCAGGAACTATGAACGAAGATTATCTTTGAATCAGAAGTATGTCCGCATTAATCTACAATGTCACCTTGAAAATATCCAATGAAGCCCGCGCATCATGGCTCGAATGGATGCAACAGGAACATATTCCTGAAGTCATGGCCACCGCATGTTTCAGGTCCTTCAGGCTACTTCATCTTGAAGGTTATGATGATGATGAAGGCACGACCTATGCCATTCAATACACCTGTCCAAACCAGGAATTATTTGACATTTACCAACGTGATCATGCACCCCAGCTGCAAAAGAAACATCAGCATTCCTTCGATGGCAAATTCGTTGCATTCAGAACGATCCTACGCTTGATCAAGGAAGGGTAATAAAAGGGAGAATGCTTCGACTTGCTCTTCTCATCCTGGTGCTACAGCTCAGCAACCGGCGGAAGGGAAGAACTGCCAGAATAAGGAATAGCGAATATCGAAGTTTGAAATAGAAGTTTGAATTAGAAGTTGAAGAGAAGTGGAAGTTCAAATTGTGATCTGCAATCATTTCGCATTTTGCCTAAATGCTTTTTTATAAGTCCTTGTTTTTCATATCGTTAATTCATTTTTCCGGAATTTTTTCTTCAATACCATCCCTGATTTTACCTAAATCCATTGCTATATTCTCAAGTAAATTCTCCTTGATGTGCTGCCTTAATCGTATTGCATATATATTTCCTCAGCCTTAGCCTCAGCCTTTTCCTTAATTTTACCCAATGGATTTTCAACTTTCAGAAGAACAGCTCGCTGTCCAGCATGCAGCACGCGATTTTGCACGCAAAGAATTGCTGCCAGGTGTCATAGCGCGTGACAGGGACATGATCTATCCTACCGACCAGGTCAGGCAGATGTGCGAGATGGGTTTTATGGGCATGATGGTCAGCCCTGAATATGGTGGCGGTGGAATGGATACGCTGAGCTATGTGCTGGCCCTTGAAGAATTATCAAAAATTGATGCCAGCGCATCTGTCATCATGTCCGTGAATAACTCTTTGGTATGTTGGGGAATTGAATACCATGGAAGTCCTGAACAAAAATTAAAATACCTGCCTAAGCTTACCTCCGGAGAATGGTTGGGCGCATTTTGTCTCTCAGAACCAGAAGCCGGAAGTGATGCCACCAGCCAGCGCACAACTGCAAAAGAAGCAGGTGATGAATATATCCTGAACGGAACAAAGAACTGGATCACCAACGGAGGAAAATCATCCCTGCATGTAGTGATGGCACAAAGCAATACAGAACTCAAACATCGTGGCATCAACACACTTATCGTAGAACGATCATGGCCAGGTGTAACGATAGGCAACAAAGAAGACAAGCTCGGCATCCGTGCTTCAGATACCCATTCGATCATGTATAGTGATGTCCATGTGCCCAAAGAAAACCGGATAGGTCCTGATGGCTTTGGTTTTAAATATGCAATGAGCACGCTTGACGGCGGACGTATCGGTATTGCGGCTCAGGCACTAGGCATTGCCGCAGGAGCATATGAATTGGCACTCAAGTATGCCCAGGAAAGAGAAGCTTTTGGCAAACCTATCATGCAACACCAGACAATTGCTTTTAAGCTGGCAGATATGGCTACGGAAATCGAAGCCGCACGCCTCCTGGTATACAGAGCTGCACGTATGAAGGATTTAGGCCTTGATTATAGCACGATCTCAGCCATGGCAAAATTATATGCATCTGAAGTAGCTATGAAACATACTGTCGAAGCAGTTCAGATCCATGGTGGCTACGGATATGTCAAAGAATACCATGTAGAACGCCTCATGCGCGATGCAAAGATCACCCAGATCTACGAGGGTACGAGCGAGATTCAACGACTTGTGATCTCAAGATCGGTATTGAGCGGAGAGCTCTACCAGCCCATGGCTGCTTTGTGAGCATTGATTCATTTTTTACTCCGGACACTTTTCTATTTTTTATCAGACCCATATGCAAGGATCTTACCATATAGCTACGATATCAGGCATACCGGTGAAGGTGCATTGGAGCTTCGGCCTTTTGTTGCTGTGGGTAGTATTTGAAACCAGCAAGGGAGGATTTCAACCCATTCTGTTGCTTCTTTCTTTGGCTATCGTGCTGAGTGTTTTTTTCTGTGTAATCCTTCATGAATTTGGACATGCACTGGCCGCCCGAAAATTTGGTGTTAAAACATTTGACATTATCATGACCCCGATAGGCGGAATTGCGAGGCTTGAAAGAATGCCGGATGGAAAAGGTCAGGAATTCTGGGTGGCAATTGCCGGTCCCGTGGTCAATTTTTTAATTGTTGGTCTGATCTGGATTAGCTATGCAGTTTTTAAAGGTGAAGTATTACCTCTTTTCTCATCATCCTTCTGGAACTTCGAACAGGAAGCAACCTCCTATTTTAAAATCATACTTCTCGCGAATGGATATCTGGGCGCCTTCAACCTGTTACCTGCCTTTCCCATGGATGGAGGAAGGATTTTACGCAGCCTGCTTTCACTCCGGATGGACCGGAATAAAGCGACACAAATCGCATCTTTTGCAGGCCAGGTGATTGCATTGATAATGTTTGGATACGGCATCATGCAGGATCGCCCAACACTGATACTTATCGGAGTCTTTATTTTTTTTGCAGCTCGCCAGGAAAACAAAGCTCTTCAGCGGCAGACCTGGCTGACAAAGACAAAAGCTTCAGATCTTATGGAACCGATAGAATATATTCTTGAGCTTGGTCAGTCCATGTCCGAAGCTAAACAAAGGATCAAAAATCTAAAAGGAGACAGCTTTATCGTTTGGGCTGGACCGCAAATCCCTGTAGGTTATCTCACAAAGGAGTTTATTTCAAATTTTGACCTTGCCCGGTATCCAGGCAGTCTCACGGATGCATGGGTCATTCCTTCACCCGCAGTAGTTCCACCTGAAACTCCTGCGAGTCAGTTATTCGCTTTTATGCAACATCACAAAATTCCGCTCACCCTTGTATCTGACGATCACCAGTTTCAGGGAGTTGTGCACTGGAAAAAACTATCAGATGGAGCCTGAAAAGGAATGAGGAATTGATTGGGTTTCAAAAAAAAAGTACGGACAGGTTGTGATCTGTCCGTACTTTTTTAAAAATGATTCCAACCCTAAATGGGTTATTTTTTCAATCTTGCTTTTACTGCTTCAGTGAGATCATTGCTGTCTTCTGCAAAAAGCAAAGCGCCTGAGACGCTGGTGTCAAAGATCATGGTATAACTTCCTTCTTTTCCGATCAGCTGGATAACACTGTCCACTTGTGTAAGGATAGGCTGTAGAAGTAATTCCCTTTTTTGCATCACGCTGAATTTTATTTGTTGTTCAAGCGTAGCCAGGGAATCCTGCTCAGTCTGTAGTGCAACCTGTTTATTTTGAGTGGCAACCTGTGATAGTGTGCCGTTATTTGCTTCCTCAACAAATGCCCTGTATTTAACTTCGAATGCCTTTGCCTGTACATCAAAGGGGTCTAACAGGCTTTTCTGGAATGATTCCAATGCTGTGTTGGCCGTACTGATCAGTGGGTGGTTCTGGATGATCAGGGCTGAATTGATATGGCCAAATTTCTGTGCATTACTTTGCTGGGTAACTGCAAGAAAAATCATGAGGGAGAAGAAAAAAAATCTGTTCATTGAATATTGTAATTATACGTTTGAAGATGAAGAAATGAGCGTTGACAGGAATTGGTTTGTAAAATCAGACCTGCACATTAAATCCTCACTTGAAGCTAGAAAAGATTAAAATTCTGTTTACTACCCAAAGCATTAGAGATGAATTCCACTATTTAAAAAATGGAATAGAGTACAGCTTCAGAGGAAGTAAATGACTACCCGGTCAGGCTTCTTTTTTACTCTCTTCGATAGCTTTGCGGTCAGATTCGCGTATACCTTCCTTGATCTCGTTTTCGATATTGCTCCGTGCATTGTTAAATTCCCGGATACCCTTGCCTAAACCACGCATCAATTCCGGAATTTTCTTGCCTCCGAATAATAACAATACCACAGCCAGAATGATAAACCACTCCGAACCTCCGGGCATGCTTAGAAATAAAAAAGTATTCATTGTCAGAATATTTAAGACTCCAAATGTACGGGAAAAGTAGCAATGGCACTCCACATTGCCTGTCTCATGTGTTAATGGATTGTTGTATCCGGCAGAGATAGACAAAGCTTTCTTGTATCTGGCTAAGGGTTAAAGCCAATAGACGTTTCCTTATAAAAATCTTTAATCCATTAGTTAAGATGATCATATGTATACTCCGGGGCCTTTCATGGAATTGCCCCGGGTATAATAAACATTCATTTTATTAAATGCGTTATCCTATTGTCTTTCATAGCATTACCGATTCCTTCCGGCACACCAGCATCATTTTAGTAATAACATAATTCCTTCTTTTTGAAAAAAACAGTTCGACATGGATTGCGCATAGCTTGTGGAATATTGCTTCTTTTCATCATTGGCAGCTTCATCATGTATGTACTGGTTTCAGCCAATAAGGAAGAGATCAATGCACTGGCGAGGGCACAAATAAATAAGCAGGTAAAAGGAATCGTAACCATAGGAGATCTTGAGCTTAATTTTTTCAGGACTTTTCCTATGATGGCTGTAGAACTTACGGATGTCTCGCTCAGAGATTCACTTTGGGAAAAGCATCATCGTAACTTCCTGAAGGCTGAAACGATATATATCCGTTTTCAGCCTCTGAGTTTATTTAGGGGGAAACCGAAAATAAACAGTGTCATGGTGAGGAACAGCTCTATTTATTTGTACACCGATTCGTGCGGTTATTGCAACCTCAATCGTGCCGAAGATCTTGGATTTAAAAAAGATAAAGCTGACATTCCGGATTTGCAATTTGAACAAACGCGAATTACAGTGGAGAACCAGGCACTTAATTCTTACCATGACATTGAGATTGACAACCTGAAATGTCATCTTGCTAAAATCGATAGTGGTTATATTTTCAAAATAGCATTGAAATCCCTGGTGCATAGTATAGGTTTTAATATGGCTAAAGGAAGTTACCTGGCAGACAAATCCGTAGAAGGAAATTTTTATCTGAATTATTTCCCCGGAAATAAAATAGAATTCAGTGATGTCAAAATGAAAATAGATCAACAGCCTTTTCTCATTAATGGAAGTTTTTATTTTTATAATACCCCGATGACATATGATCTGAGCTTTCAAACGAAAAAGGTCCTCTATAAGAAAGCAGCCGGCTTGCTCACTCAATCACTGCAAAAGAAATTAGAACCCATTGACATCATCCAACCCTTTGATGTGAATGCGACAATTTCAGGATATGCCGGGTTTCGTGTTATCCCCATAGTGAATGTTCATTTCCAGATCAAAGATTCTGAAATGAATACGCCGGCAGGAAAGCTTGTTCATTGTTCGTTTACAGGCAGCTTTACAAATCAAATGGAAATCCTGAAAGCTCCGGAGGATAAAAATTCAAAATTCATTTTCGATAATATCGAACAGACCTGGGAGAATATCACTTTTACCTCAACACATGCAGAGGTCAGCAACCTGAAAACACCTTACCTGATATGTGATGTCCGATCCAATATTGATCTGACGAACCTCAATGCATTGGCAGAGAGCAGCTCCATCCGTTTTGTGAAAGGCCTGGGAAATCTGAATATAAATTATAATGGTTCGATAGCAAAGGACGATACATTGAATTCCCTGGTGAACGGAACCTTTACACTGACAGATGCAGAAATAAATTATCTCCCCAGGAACCTTGTATTCAGAAATTGCAGCGGTGTGATTGCTTTTAAAGATCAGGATTTGATCATCAGCAACCTGATTGCATCAACCGGCAGCACTAACCTCACGATGAATGGAGGTGTGACCAATCTGCTCGCGTTGCTCGATAAAAATCCGGAACAGCTGATCATGAACTGGAATATTTCCACTCCTGATCTAAACCTCAGCGATTTCATTTCTTATGTCAGTGAACGGGCACAGGTAACACCGCAAAAAAAACCGGCCGAAAATAAAATAATAAAGGTCGCCGAAAATATTGACCGGATGCTTCGTGACGGGATAGCCCATCTGAATATAAGTGCTGAAAAAATGAAGTATAAAAAATTTGCAGCAAATCATGTAGCAGGGGCAATTTCCCTGGTGGGAAATAAAGTGATTCTGAAAAAAGTCAAATTAAATCATTCCGGAGGAACGCTTTCTTTGCAAGGCACCCTGACCAATGGGAATCATGGAAATCAACTTGACCTGGAGTCCACCATTGGGAATGCAGACATACCAGGTATCTTTTATGCTTTTGACAATTTCGGACAGGACGCGATAACGCATCAGAATATGAAAGGCCGTTTGTCGGCTAAGATCACTATGAAAGGGGTCATCACCGACAAAGCAGAAGTATATCCGAACAGCATGAAAGGAATGGTGGAATTCAGCGTAAAGGACGGCGAGCTGATCAATTTTGAACCTGCCATGAAAATTGCCGCAACAGCTCTTAAGAAGCGTGATTTTTCACACATACTTTTTGGGGAACTTACTAATGAAATTGAAATAAACGGATCTGCCATCACCCTGCACAAGATGGAGATACGGTCTAATGTCGTAATCTTATTTGTAGAAGGTATCTATGATACTAAGAAAGGGACGGACATGAGCATCCAGGTGCCTTTAAGCAACCTTTCCAAGGCCGAGAATGAAGTTCTGGACAATACCGGTCGAGTCGGCATGAATGTCAGGTTACGGGCAAAAACAGGCGAAGATGGAAAATTAAAGGTGAGCTGGGACCCTTTTAACTCAGCATCGAAACAAAGAAAAACTGAAAGTAAAAAGGATTCACTTAGAACGCAGGGATTATATAAGAAATAAAGGGAATATGTTAATTGCCGGGTGGACGGTGTTTTCTTTCTTATTTTTGAAGGAACACCCCAACGTTTAAAGCCAATTACATCGTCTTATTTTCCTATAATAGTATAAGGATACCGGAATTTTTTTCTCCTTCCAGGCAGCTTAAGTCGCTTCATTCTTATCTTAAGCATGGGATTCCGGGCTACTTATATCACGTATAGATATTGTATTCAGGAAGTTTCACTTAAATCTTGCTATGCCCAAACTCTACCCCTCGCTTATACTCTTCCTTTTAATGATTCTCACTTCGCGGGCATTCGCGCAGCCGACTGTCCTCAGTCCCGGAGATATCATGGTTTTAGGAGTCGTCACCGACCTGACTGGCTGTGGAAAGCCCCTTGGTGATGAGATCAGCTTTGTCTGCTTTAAGGACATAACGTCATTTACCACCCTCATGATAACCGATAACGGGTGGGAAACCAGCAACTTTAATTTTTGGGGGGACAGCGAAGGAACATTGAAGTTTACCAGGGTGGCAGGTACTATTCCCGCGGGAACTGTGATCACATTACGGGGAGAACCTATCGGAGCCAACTGGACTTATAGTTTTCTGAGCCCCGATAATGGCTGGGCTGTACAAAATCAAAACATCCCTGGCGGAGTCTTTGACCTGGAAGCAGGTGGTGATCAATTTTATTTCCTGCAGGGTGGAACCTGGAATAATCAGGGTGGAGGAATGGACATGACTATCTATGATGGGACTGTTATCTATGGCTTTAACACACTGGGCTCATGGATAGCAGATGGCACAACACACCAGTCTAATATCCATCCCGATGTTATTCCATGCTATAATATGTCGTCAGGAGGATCCGATTTTTACAAATACACTGGTGATTTTACACCTACCTATCAATTGGAGTGGTGGCATCGCAACCAGGATGCTATAAATTGGAAAAATTTTGCGAATTGTACGGCTTACAATTTACAGGCACCTGATTATGCTGCAGGCTTTTCAATCCCGATAGATGATATAGTCATCGGCATTACCTGCCTGGATTGTGATGGTTGCGCTCCTTTTGACGCCCCTATCATTTTCCATTTACCTCCGGGTGTATTTGATATTCTGTATACAGATGGTACTACATCCTTTTCCTTATTAGGCATCTCTGACTTTCACATTGTGAATGTCACGATTTCAGATACACATACGTATACGATCACTAAAATTACAGAAGTTGGTGGATGTCCTCTGCAGGGTCCATTTTCACCCTCAGCCACGATAAATGTTCCGCACAACAATCCGGGACATCATGCTACTATTTCAGTTTGTCCTACACAAGGTCTTGTGGCACTGGGGCAATTTCTGGGTGTGCATGATGCTGGCGGTCTTTGGTCTCCTCCGCTGGATCCTATCAATGGTATTTATTATTCTTCTTTCTGGGGACCGGGTACCTATACATATTACTTTAAGCATCCGGGCTGTCCATCTGATACAGCAACGGTCACAGTATATCATGTAAATATTGATGCAACAATTTTAGATATAGGATGTGATGTAAATGGAACGCCCAATGATATCACCGACGACCGGATGACCGTGACACTTAATGTTATGGGTTCGGGATTTGGCCCTGATTACTGGTTATATCCCACCTATCTCGGAGTTGCGACAGGATCCATTTCACCCGGGAACGGTCTAGTAGGCATACCAACAACATTTTTCCTCGACCCGGGCACAGCTACCACTGATCATCTCGCGATCGTCATTCAGGATATGAATGGTTGGCAATGCATATTCAAACTCCAGCTTCCTGCACCAGGATTTTGTTCTGATCCATGTGATCATACCATGACAGCTACTATCTCTGGTGATGAAGACACATGTCCAAATAGCTGTCCGGATAATCCCGCACATGTTTATGTAGACATCACCGGTGGTCAGGAAGATTATTCGATGGATTTTTCAGTCACGGCTAGTGGATTCCCAACCTGGACATTTACAGATGTTCCTTTGGAAATTAGCACGGAATTGGAAATATGCGTTGCCGATGTTCCGGAGGCTGTGTATGATGAAGCCACACATTCATTGCTTGTGCCAAAGATCCTCGCAGGACATGATCTTGTCATCACACTTTTAAATGTATACGGTAAGTATGGATGCACTGCCATATTAGATAATGATCAGCAGTTTATTACCATCCATGCATTACCCCAAATAACGGCACCCACATTGACCTTTTGCAAGGGAATAGCGAATGATATTAACCTTACGGATTATGATATTTTCATCAGTACCTTCCTGGAAGTTACCTGGTCTGATGGTAATCCACTTGAAGGCGGAGATATACTCAATAATCCAACCGGTGCAAACCTGCTAAATGTCGTTCAGCTTTGGGCGATGGTCGAAGATGATTACTGTGCGAATTCAATTCAGGTACCACTCACTATTTTACCACAACCTGATATAGATTCAGTCGGGCCATTAGACATTTGCAAAGGAGATATTGTCGTACTTCAATCTATTCCTTTGAATGATGCCGGTATGAGCATGCCGGTATATACGTTTCATTCGGGACTCCCGCCTGATACAACTAACCTTCTGAATCCATTAGTTTATATTCCTGCTGATACTACCACAGTGTATGTTCTGGCAACTGCAGGCATGTGTTTCGATACATTACCTATAGTGATCAACGTACAGGACTATCCTGATTTTAATTTACTGGGATCTCCGTGTGACATGATACTTCATACCTATTCCATCGTATTCACAAGCTCTGCAGATTCTATTCATGCAAGTGTGGGCCAGGTTGTAAATAACCTTACAGGCCAGGACTCTGTAAAAGGAATTCCTGAAAACGTAAATGTGTCTATTGAAGTATTAAATGCATCTCATCTTTGCAGGGATACATTTCTCATCATCGCACCCAATTGTAATTGTCCACTCATCAATCCACCATTGCCGGCACAGCCTTCGTATGCAATTTGTGAAGGCAGTGCAATCCCTGTCCTCACTGTTACTATAGATCCGGGTATGGTTTCTAACTGGTATAATGTACCCAGTGGTGGTATTCCGCTTTTACAAAACAGCCTTACCTATCAACCACCTTCCGCAGTAAGTGCGATTTATTATTCAGAAGCTCTTGACCCGTTAAATAATTGCTACAGCATACGTACACAGGTTCCGTTTGATGTGTATCCTGTCGCTGATCTTCAGCAGGTAGCAGACCAGGTCTTATGTGAACCGGGAACGATCAATTTGAATACATTGGCTCCTTCTGTGCTCAATGGTGTAGGAGGAAGCGGACTATGGTTTGACCTTACCACGAATTTAGCTGTCTCAGGTGTCATACAACCTCAAAACGGAGATGCATGGTATTATCTATTTACTAGCAATCCGGGCAATTGTCCGAGCAAGGATACCATCCAGGCTTCTGTTAATCCAATGCCGACAGTAGATCTATTCAACATTCTGTGTGATGATGCTTCTCTTGAGTATGAGGTATCATTCACCTCTGATGCTGACAATATTGTGGTCAGCACAGGTAACCTAACGAATATAGCAGGGACAGATAGTTTTTCATTAACCAACATTCCTTTCGATACCGATATTCAATTTGATCTGACCAATACGGTTACAGGTTGTATAAATACTATTTTACAGGCTGCACCGGATTGTAGTTGTCCAGCTTTATTACAAAATAGTAGCCTGCAGATTTGTTCCGATCAGGCAACAGTTGATCTATCAACTTTTGAAGGGCTTGGTGTAGTTGGAAACTGGCAATTAGTCAGCACACCTCCCGGATCAAATCCAGCAACATTGACAGGAACTAATTTCCAGGGCGTGAACAAGGATGCAGGAATGTATGTCCTTAGATTTATTCGTTCAGTCATACTTGCAGATTGTGTTGATACAGCTTCATTTCAGTTACAGTTGCACAATTCACCTTTTGTGGATGCCGGAAGTAATGCTACTGTTTGTGCTCCGGATGTGATCAACCTCTTTGGCAGTGGCGGAGGGGATAATGTAGTATTCCAATGGCAGGAAACTGGCAGTGGTTCAATCGCCAATCCAAATGCACTAAATACAAGCTATACACCTACATTAGCAGATATCACTGCAGGTTCAGTAAGCTTCACACTTACTGCCACTGATCAGACCGGATTTTGCCCACCAGAAAGTGAAACCATAACTATCACCATAGACGGTTCTGCATATTTTATTATCAGTGGAGGATCCCAGGTGTATTGTGATACGGCAGATATACAGGTTGATTTTGATGATCTCATTTCTTTTGGCAATACTAACGGGACATGGTTCTTTCCGGATACTGTCAGTGCTCCCATTTCAGGATCAAGCATATTCAATCCAAGCACACTCTCTTCCGGAAACTATACAGTCTTTTATACAACTTCCAATGCTGTTTTACCCTGCAAGAAGGATACAGTTGGTGTAAACCTGATCATCAGGAATTGTGCATGTCCGAGTGTTGCCATATCTGCGCCTACGCAAGGCATCTGTAGTGAATCCGGAATACAGGAACTAAATGATTTCCTCATCACCGGCGAACAAGGGATATGGAGCATTGTTGCCCGTCCTCCGGGTTCGAAGCCTGCAACCTTGAACGGCACAAAATTTGTCGCTAATGATTCCGATGAAGGGATTTATCGTCTTCGATTCACATTGAGTAATCCGGTAGCAGGATGTGATGATTTTGCAGAGATCTCGATAGAAGTGATAGCAACTCCTTCACTGCAGATCTCATCTGTCAAATGCGCTGCAGATCTTCTAAGCTGGGAAGCGATCATCACTTCTTCCAGTGGAAATATCACAAACACACAAGGCAATCTGACCTCTATCGGTAACGGACAATATCTTATCGATGGACTCACGCTTTTGACCAATGTACAGGTTACTGCTTCCAGTACCGGCGGGCTATGCACCAATAACCTGATGATACCAGCGCCGGATTGTGCATGCACGCTGAGCATTTCAAATTTGCCTGATGATGTTTCTCTCTGTCCGAATGATAAAATAACATTTGATGCAATTGTGTCCGGTGCAAAGGGGAATGTGGTCTCATACTGGATCGTTGCAAATGATAGCTTGTATCAAAACTCGTTGGAGGTTGCTGCTGCTGGTGTTTACCATTTTGTCAGCATAGATGAACTTGGCTGCAGGCAGGAAAAACAAATTGATGTAAGCATTTATACAGAAATGGCACCAGATGTGAATGTAGTAGATATCACCTGTCCCGGAGATCAGGATGGCGTGATCATCCTCAATGATGTCCAGGGTGGAAATGGTCCATATTTCATTTCGATCAATGGAGGCACCATGCAACCTGTTACATCATTTCCGTTCACATTCACCGGCCTGAGAGCAGGCATATATAAGATTGATCTGTTGGATGGATTCAGCTGTACGATTTCCTTTAATCTGACGGTCGAGTCTGTAAGTGCAGAGACCTTGAGTCTGGGACCTGATATTGCGATCCTGGTTGGAGATAGTGTGAATATACGTCCTGTGATAAGTTTTGTGCCTGATACATTTTACTGGACAGGTGATCTCAGCCTCATCGACCCGCTCCTCCTGGACAACTGGATCAAACCTGAAGTGGATGAAGAATACTCACTTTTTGCAATTGATAGCAAAGGATGCCTGTACAGTGACGATTTGAAAATCAAGGTGCTTTTACATAGCACCATTTATATACCTACTGTCTTTTCACCAAACGATGATGGTATAAATGATTTGCTTACACCTTTAGCTGATCCTTCGGTTACGATCATTGAATACTTTGAGATCTTTAGTCGTTGGGGTGATTTGGTTTATTCTCAATCGGGTTTTCCTCCTAACCAAACCAATAAAGGATGGGATGGAACATTCGACGGAAAAAAAGTCCTGCCCGGCGTATATGTATATCGCCTTTCAGCCAAGAATAAAAAAGATAAAATCATTCAGCTGACCGGTGACATTACGATTTTGCGTTAATCTTTCAGCATTAATCAAAAACTATCTTTCTGGTGGTAATCATTGAATTATCACCAGAAAGAATAGTGACGAAATAAAGTCCGGGTCCATATTTCCTCCATGGAATCTTAATATCATTTTCGCCGGAATCAAAATGTAAAGTGCTTTCAAACAACTTTACACCTGTCGAACCGGAAATGAAAATTTTACCATCAAAAGGACTTGTACAATTCGCCTTTAACCAGAGTTCATGTTGATCCGGATAGATGAACAGGTCTTTGAAAAAAGGACCGTCATCATTTAAAGCTGATGATCCATTGGTGACATTAAAATGGTGCCTGTATGTTTTGCCCGCAAAAACACATTGAAATGTCCAGGTTCCTTCTACAGCATCTGTCGGCAATAGAAATGTCCAATACCAATAAGAAGCGCTGTAGTAAGGTTCGGGCTGAAAAAATATCCAATTCAATGCAATGACCTCATTCGGTTGGACAATGCTAAACCTGCACTGATCGGTGCTACGCTGATCTTTAAAATATCCGACAAGATAGACAAGGTCGCCTGCCTGAAATTCATCCGATGCATTGATATCATCTTCTTCCGGACATGGAAGCATGTCCGGCGGTGCAAAATGTGTTTGAATTTTATTTATAGCTGGATCGATGTATGGACGCTGCTCAACCCACCAGCTATCCGTATTCCACAAATTGCAATCACCTGCATATGGATCCAACAACTCACCACCCGATCCATAGAGCTCAAAATGTAAATGAGGTCCTGTAGAATTACCAGAACTGCCTACAATACCCAGGTATTCACCGGCAGTCACTGTTTCCCCGATATTTTTAGAAGTCAATGAATTTTTTTTCATGTGTCCGTACCATGTCGTGGATCCATCATCGTGCATCAGGTAAACTGCATTCCAGTCTGCCGTAGAAAATGCACAGCTATGGTAATCATTGCCATCCGTTTTTCCTATGATGACTCCGGGTGCAGCAGCCACGATTTTTACTGCATCCTGCTCTACAAGGTTCCAGGCGAAAGGCCAAAGGAAAAAATCTGTTCCCCTGTGATTGTATCCGTCATTTGTATCGTAAGACCTCTGTCCGCATGCATAGTCCTGGATCAAACCCGGGAAACCAGTATTATGATCAACATAATTAGAGATGCCATAAAATCCATAATCACTAAATCCATTATTCCATTGCATTGGAAATTCAAATAAAACTAAACCAGATCGCGAATGGGCTAAAGGTAATTTGCCATCATGCCGAAGAAGATTAATATTTTCCTGCAGCCTAACCTGGATAACCTGGCGTTGAATATCAGTTAAGCATTCACCGGGTCTGTTTTCAATCATTGGACCCCCATTCACTTCAGATAGCTGAGCGTTGATGCTGTTCTTTCCGGGTAAAAAGAAGATACACAGGAGGAGAAATAAAAACCTCTTCCCGATAGAAGCTGAAAACTGAGAATGTACAATGTTGAAAATATTTTGAAAATTACCCGGTGTATGAAGTTCCTGTGTTTTGTAAGAAAGTTTTGTCATACTTTTTTTTATTATAGAATTGCCAATAATATTATGTGCTTACCAATTTACCTTTTTTATTGGTTATCATCAGAAAGATAAAACCGAGAATAAAAAATCCTGTCAATGCAAAAATCGAATTTCGCATATTACCGGTAATATGTTCGATAAAACCAAATGAAAACATACCGATGACAATCGCCAGTTTTTCGGTGACGTCATAAAAGCTGAAAAATGAAGCTGTGTCACGGGTTGGTGGCATTATTTTAGAATAGGTAGAACGACTCATGGATTGAATGCCACCCATCACCAAGCCGATAACTGTGGCTATCAGGTAAAAATGCAAGGCGGTGTGGATAAAATAAGCTGCAATACAAATTCCTATCCATAAGCTCACTGTCAACATGAGCACCCTGATATTTCCTATCAGCCGGGATAAGCGCGCCATGAGCATAGCCCCAAGGATAGCCACCAGCTGGATGATGAGGATCGTAATGATAAGGTCTTTAGCTTCCATATTCACCCATTGTCCATCGACTTCTTTTTTAATTTCTTTGCTTGCAAATTCGGCTGATGCCAGCATGACGGTTTGTACTCCCATGCTGTAAAAGAAAAAAGCGGTGAGGTATGATTTGAGAAATGGCATTTCCTTTATTTGATTCCACACTTTTTTCAGCTCCCGGAATCCATTCGAAAGCACACTGTGCTTGAAGTCCTTTACAATAGGTGTACCTAAGGGCAATACACGAAATGGAATCTGGGCAAAGACCAGCCACCATAGTCCCACCAATAAAAAAGACAATCGTGGAGCAAAAGTAGCATCTTCAAAAGTCATCATCACGAATGCAAAGCATATCACCTGCAGCACCACACTTCCAATATAACCATATGCATAACCGCGTGCGCTTAATTTATCCCGTCCTTCCGGTTCTATTATTTCCGGAAGGAACGCGTTGTAAAAAACCAGGCTCCCACAATAACCAATTGCTGCTAAAATAGCTAGGATGACGCCAAACTCAACGTTGCCAGGGTAGAAAAAATACATGCCGCAGCAGGATACCGAACCCAAATAACAGAAGAGCTGCATGAATCTTTTTTTATTCCCCTTATAGTCTGCAATGGAAGAAAGAATGGGGGAAAGGATGGCTATCACCAGGTATGCAAAAGCCAGTGCATAATTCAGGAGCGCACTATTGATCAGGTTCCATCCGAAAAATGAAACATAGTCCGGTGTTGCATCATTCCCATCCCCGGTAATAGCCAGATAGTAAATCGGAAAAATGGTCGCGGTAATGACAAGATTGTATGCTGAATTGGCCCAATCATACATGCTCCATGCACGATGTAGTTTTTTATCGGCCCGATTTGTTTTTGTCATAGCTGACGATAAGACATTGTGCAAATTAGTATAATTTACCGGGAGGAGAATTCACATAAATATCTCTATCATTGTCCGGAAATCAAAGGACCTGCCATGAAATATATTTTCCTTTTTTTAGTTTGTGTCGTCCTGATCCATTGCCATCCGGATACATCAAGAACAGAAGCCATTCAATCACACGCCGAATCTTATCTGAAAGATCATGGATATACAGGAAAAGAATATGAGTTCGTTGCGATCACGGGTCTTGATACCGTGACAGAAAAGGAATTTATGGAAAGGCAATTGCAGGTTATTTCGCTAAGCCTTACAAATAAAGAAAGCCGGTTGCAACGACTGGATTCCATTGAAAGTGCTTTAAAAAAGACTCTTGCGCTCCAACCGAATGATCAGACGATCTTGACAAACCTGAACGATATCACCAGGTCTAAAACAGAAATCTATGTACAGCAACATAAGCTGGACAGCCTGAATGCAACATCAAAACCTGAACAGGAACAAAAGATCAAATTCATAGGAATGGATTTTGCCTTTACATCAAAAGATGCTACAGGCGCACCTGTCCTGCATCACTTTTATGTTAAAATGGATGAACAACTCAATGTACTGAGCGCTACTGACCTGCAGCAATAGGCGTAAAAAACATTCTTTACATTTACATTCATTAAACGCTGCATATGAAATTCCTTCTGCGGAATGAAGTGATCATAATTGTCAACATTGGTTTGATTTTTTTCTTTCCTTTTCTTGGATCTGTTCATTTATTTGATTGGGATGAGATCAATTTTGCGGAATGCTCACGTGAGATGATGGTCCTTCAGGATTACAGCCGGGTGTATATTGACTTCAAACCTTTCTGGGAAAAACCACCCATGTTTTTCTGGATGCAGAGCACATCGATGATGATTTTCTCTGTTTCCGAATTTGCTGCAAGATTTCCAAATGCCCTATGCGGAATTGTCACGCTGCTTGTCTTGTTCATCATTGGCACCAGGTTACAGGATCGTAAGCTAGGCTTATTCTGGGCCCTTGCCTATGGTGGATCCATTTTCCCGCATCTGTATTTCAAATCAGGCATTATTGATCCATGGTTTAACCTCTTTATTTTCATTTCCTTTTATTTCCTGATCTGCTACCATTGGAAAAGAAATGATTTTGATAAATCGGATTTGGAAAGAAATTTAATTTCCTATACCTGTTTGTCCGCCATATTCATGGGGTTTGCGATTTTGACGAAAGGGCCGGTGGCTTTGATGATCTTCCTTATTGTGTTGTTCATATATCTCATCTTTAATCGATTTAAGATTTATTTCAACTGGGGGCATGTGATACTATTTATTTTTATCACTTTCCTGGTGACCCTTCCCTGGTATGGATACGAAACTGCTAAGAACGGGCCATGGTTTATCACCGAATTTATTAGATACCAGGTACGGCTTTTCACTACCCATGATGCAGGTCAAAGAGGTTTCCCTGGTTATCATTTTGTAGTTATCCTCCTGGGGTGCTTTCCTGCATCTGTATTTGCTATTCCATCTTTTGCAAAAATGCCATCCAGTGTCAGGCATGAAAAAGATTTTAAATTATGGATGGTTATACTCTTCTGGGTAGTTATGATTTTGTTCACGATCGTGAAGTCGCGTATTATACATTATTCATCGTTGGCATGGTTCCCGGTTTCATTTCTTGCGGCGTATGCTTTTTACAAATGGGAAAGGAAAGAGATGGTAATGCCGCGCTATATTCCGTTTCTTCTTTCTATCGTGGGTGGAGTCATTGCCATAGCACTAATAGTACTTCCTTTTTTTGCAATGCATATAGATAATCTCATACCTTATGTAAAAGATGAATTTGCAAAAGCTGCAATGCGGGCTGATGTACATTGGTCAGGATTGGAATGTCTTATCGGAGTATTCCTGTTGATGGTCATCCTGGGCGGATTAGGTAAATTGAATAAAAAAAAATACATCAGTGCCGCATGGATACTTTTCGGCGGCACAGCGATTGTAGTTTTCATGGCTTCAACAATCCTGATTCCTAAAATAGAAAGATATTCGCAGGGAGCGGCCATAGATTTTTTTATACAGCGACAGGGCGAAGATTGTTATGTCCAGACTTTAGGATTTAAAAGTTATGGGAATTTGTTTTATACCCACAAAGTGAAACCATCTGATGATAAATCCTATGACATGCAATGGCTTCTTTCAGGAGATATTGACAAACCTGTTTACTTCGTCACGAAAATTAATTTGACCGATCAATACAAGGACTACCCTGATCTCAAAGAGCTATATCGCAAAAATGGATTTGTGTTTTTGAGAAGAGATCCTTAATTTCTGTGAACCCGGAGCGTATTACATACGTTTCTAAAAAAGGGCGTATGCAATACGCCCCAACTAAATATTATCTCTCTGAAAGTTATCCCCCATTATTATGGGGTATTCAGTTATAGAGCTAAACCCCTATCTTTCGATATTGAATTTATTCCTGATCCATGGAAGATGCCACATCACATCCGGAAACTAAATCGCAGCAAACAAGATTGCTAGCTGCTATCATGTTTACAGACATGACAGGGTATACGGCATTGATGCAGGAGGATGAAAAAACGGCAAAAATACTCCAATCAAGGCAGCGGCAGGTCCTTGAAAAATTCATACCCGGATATAATGGGAAGATCATGCAATATTATGGGGATGGTACGCTCAGTATTTTCACGAGTGCCATCGATGCCGTCTTAAGTGCTGTTGAAATTCAAAAAGAATTACAGAATGAACCTAAAGTTGCACTGCGTATAGGATTGCATTCGGGAGATATCACGTATGATGATGAAGGCATTTACGGTGACTGTGTGAATGTTGCATCACGCGTTGAATCTATATCTGTTCCCGGAGCCGTCATTATCTCCGATAAAATATACGATGAAATAAAAAATCAGACTGAAATAAAAACTTCTCTGCTTGGCAGATTTAATCTCAAAAATGTAAAGCGCCAGGTAGATGTATATGCGGTTACAAATGAAGGATTAGTCATCCCCACCGCTGCCCAGATCGGGATGAAGGCCGGAAGTGAAAGAAGCATTGCGGTCCTTCCGTTTGTCAACATGAGCTCCGATGCAGAGAATGAATATTTCAGCGACGGTATTTCTGAAGAGATTCTCAATGCATTGTCCCGTGTTGAGGGGTTGCAGGTATCGGCGCGCACATCTTCATTTTCATTTAAGGGTAAAAACGAAGATGTACGGCAGGTAGGAAATAAGCTTGGGGTATCCGCAGTATTGGAAGGAAGCGTGCGCAGATCAGGCAAGCGGATCCGGATCACTGCGCAATTGGTAAATACTTCAGACGGATATCACATATGGTCTGAAAATTATGATAGTGATCTTGAGGATATCTTTCAGGTGCAAGATGAGATATCACTCTAAATTGTAAACCGGCTGAAAGAAAATTTTGCACTGTCTGAAAAGGTGACACACATCATCAAACCGCTGACAGAAAATATCGATGCTTACAATCTCTTTCTGAAAGGCCGGTACTACTGGAATAAATCAAAACCTGAAGATATCCTCAAAGCCATCAGCACATTTGAGGAGGTTATCCGGATGGATCCACATTTTGCTTCACCATATTGTGCACTTTCTTTTTGCTATACGTTCATGGGTTCTGCGGGATTGATGCCAAAAGCTGAAGCTTATTCAAAAGCAAAAGACTATACATTAAAAGCGATTGAACTTGATCCTAATCATGCAGAATCACACCTGTCACTGGCGTCGATCAAATTCTATCATAACTGGGACTTTGAAGGAGCAGAAGCATCGCTTAATAAAGCATTAAGCCTGAGCCTGAATTCTTCATTGATCAACCAGGTGCATGGCTGGTTTCTGATCGCCAAAGGAGAATTTACACAGGCGATTGAGAAAATGGAACAGGCCCTTATCCTTGATCCGCTTTCGCTACCCCTGATGTTAAATCTTGCAGACGCATATTCGTTTGCGGGCCATTTCGATGAGGCACTGGCTCAATATGATAAAGTACTGGATTTAGATCCTGTTTTCAGAAGAGCTTTCGAAGGAAAGGGTATGACATATCTGGCTCTTGGTGATTACGAAAATTCGATACTGAATTTTGAAAAATATCAAAAGCTGATCGGACACCCATTGAAAGGCAATAGCTCCTTAGGACATGCCTATGCTGCGGCGGGAAACAAGGAAAAAGCTTTGGAATGCCTTGAAAAAATAAAGCAAAGGGAAATTGAAGAGCCCGGTGTGATCCTAGATATGGATTATGCATTCATATATTCTGGATTGAAAGAATATGACAAAGCCTTTCATTTCCTCAATAAGACCTATGAAGAGCGTGTCGGCATAGCCTGTCTTGGCATGATATTCTGTATCCGGTATCCCATGTTAAACGAATTGAAATCAGACTCAAGATTTGATCAATTAATTTCAAAGATGGGATTGGAGAAAATCTAAAAGAAAAGGGCAAGAAGAATGTCACAATTCTCTTGCCCTTTTCATTATAAAACCGTGCTTAAAAACACAGGTTTTTAATATTATTATTTATCAAAGGATCCTACAACATTTCCTGCAGGGTCAATCAGGGTAACTTTGCCGCCACCAATAGTGATAGTGCCTACATCCGCAAGAGCTACACCAGCCTGATCACTGGGAGTAAAAGTAGTCCAAAGTGGAACCTGGTTGAAATTTCCGGTATTGTACTTAATCGTTGAATTTGCTTCCACTACAACACCTCCTTTAAACATTTTGACCTCCATCGTGATAGGACTTTCAATAAGTCCTGGAGAGTCTAATACGGAATTTTCCCAGAGATTAGCTATAATGTCGTAAGTACCGTCAGGTAAATTAACAAATATACTTTCCGGACAATTGGCAGTTGCACCACCGTTTCCACCTACAAAGTTACCCTGATCGTCTGCGAGAAATAAATCAATATCGATGGCACCACATAATGAAGATGTGCCGCTCGAATCAGTATATTCTCCTTCCCAATTCAGGGCTATGGAGGCTGGGTAGATACTATCCCGGATAGTCAGCACAAGACTTTCAGAAGCTGTAGGAAGACCATGAGGATCGGCACTTTCAAAATGTAAAACAACCGTTTCATTTCCCTCAGGTTCAAAATCCGAGTGCACAAGGATTTCGATAGTACCGCTACTTAATGCAAGAGCAGAAAACTCATGCGATACCAGGTCAAAATCTACGCCTTCAGTTGCTGTGGAAGTAGCTGCGACAGAAACCGTAACGTTGACATCCATAACTTGTTTTTCACCAAAAGCAACCTCGACAGAATACGTCTCATCGGCTTCGGCTACTACCAATGGAATGGGGACAGCAGAGAATTTCTCAAAAAAAGAAATGGTAGAGACTACCGTATCATCATCTTTACAGGAGTGAAAGGCTACGCATAACAACGCAACCAGTAACAACCCTATATTTCTATTTAACTTTATCATGTGTTAGTGTTTTAGGCTATAGTTTTTGAAGGACTTCTTGAAACTCTCTTGATCCACTGCCATCAGTATAGTAGCCGTAGGTGAGTTTGATTATATGTTTTCCATTAAGGTCATCAGGAATGAGCACATTTGAACCCGCACAAGACACGCTCGTGAATAATGCTGGTTCAACGCGACAATTCATGGCTCTGCTACCGGCATATATACCGTTGACAATTATCGGTACTTCAATAGAATAGTCACTTTCGTTCAGATCAAAATTGAAGGAATGATCTGCCCATGGAAAATTTCCCCAAAAGCCATTATAGGAAAACGTATTTTCATCAATAGAACCAATAAAACGTTTCTCCCCATTCCACGTAGCTGTCAGTACTCCGATCCGGTAGTAACTTGATTCAATCACCTCATACAATCCGGCAAATCTGCTCAGAACACTTACCTGTACAGATCCATTCATACGTTTATCTCCGGCAGCGGTTTTGCCAACGAATCTGAGTGTCCAGCCAGAACCTAAGGCAAGTGCTGTCTCGTCGTCCGGAAGACTTCCTCCGTTGACGGTAAGGCCTGCTTTCAAGTCAGCATATGTCAATTGATCATCTATGAGGGTAGTACCAGGCCCAACAGGGTATGACTTTAATAATGCCTCATTTGACTTCTCTCCTGTCACGATATCTGTAAAGACTTTATAAACATCCACGGCTGTTATCCTTTTGGCTTCTGTGCCATTAATAACATGGACTTTCAATGCATAGGAAGGGGTGCCAGCCTGAAAAGAAATTACTGGCGTAAGTATCTGCAAATAAGGATCAGTTATTTGCGAAAATGCTTCTCCTTCATATTTGACAAATTCATCATCGTTGCAAGACACTGCAACAAGGAGGAAGGCAAATAAAAATGAGATGGTTAATTTTATATTTTTCATATGATATTTGATTTAGAGTTATTTATCTGTCCCAAAATACTTTGGTGGTTATAGAAGACTGTGGTGGAGCATTCGAATTCAGGGTTTGTTCTGATTCCGGATACAACCAACGCACAGGGAAAACACGATCCCCCAATGCGGATTGAATAGGCGTTTGGAAAATTCCATTAGGACCATAGAAAATGGGATTCTCAGGAGTATCAAATCTTCTGGCTTCAATCCATCCTTCAGCTTCCTGTAGCCCGTTCATGGACAACCATTTTTGTACACCGATCATATTGATTTTTTCGGCGTCCGAAGCTGCACCAAATCCCAGATTAGCGGTATAAGAGGCGGCATCAGGAGCTCCTAAGTAAGTGAAGTTGGCATCAATTGCATTCGTAAACGCAGTTGCTGCATCATCCGCTGTCCCAAATCTTACTGCCGCTTCTGCACGCAAAAACCATGTTTCCCAGTTGCTCATAAAAATGGTAGGTACTCCAGCCCCGTAGGTCACCGGTGAAGGATCACTCCAGTCTTTATCTTCTGCTGTGAAGATCAATGCAATTTCGTTTTGATCTGCTGCCCTGATTTCACCCGGATGGGCTACCGCTGGAATGTAGGTAAAGAATTTACGAGGATCGTTTAAAGCATCCTGAACATCCGTAACCGTGGTAGCGGCCTTATAAAAAAGACCAATACCTGATTCTTCCCAGGCAAACATTGGATTTTCAGATCCTGTTGCACCAGAAAAAGGTACTTCCGCAATTTCATCAGCAGTTTCAATAAAGTTACCTTCGGCAACAACAGCCCTTACCTGAGCAGCGACATCACTTACATCTGACATCCTCATTAAAACGCGGAGCTTCAGTGAGTTTGCAAATTTTATCCAGCTAGCCAGGTCTCCGCTATAAACCAAATCTTCAGTTCCTACTACGATAACTGGATCAGCTTCTGCTGCCCGAAGATCGACCAAGGCATCGTCAATGGATGTCAGTAATTGAGGATAGATCGCAGCGTCATCATCATAAGTAGGTGCAAGAACAGAACCATCAGCAATTGCACCTTTAATAGCATCTGTATAAGGGACATCTCCAAAATGGTCAACTAAATACTGGTATACAAAAACCTCCAGTACTTTACCTATCCCATTGAATGCAGTATTCTCAACACCCTTGAGAAACTTTATATCTGCTAAGGCATCACTATATGATCTTGCCCAGGCCTGATTTGTGTTAGATGGAATCTGGATATATCTTGCCTCATCGCCAAGAGAAACTCCGGCACCCCATGTCCAATACTGTCCCCACAGAAATGCGGCGTCATTGTACTGAGAATCCATAATGAAGGCTATATATCCCAATGTCGAAGTCAACACTTCCTGAGGCCTTGCTGAAGACGAATTGTTGGGATCAATATTTAGATCTGATAGATTTTCGCACGACACAAACCAGAAGGCTAGTGTGATCATGCAAATTTTTATTATTGATTTCATACTTGTCTGTTTTTTACTGATCAAAAAATGAGATTTAAGGTGACACCATAACTCTTGGAAGGTGGAGTTTGTGTCGTTTCAATTCCTGTTGCATTGCCGGTTAGAGCCGGACCATTCACTTCAGGATCAGCGAAGGTATTTTCTTCTGGCAGCCAGAATTTCAAATTCTTAGCGAATACTCCAATCGAAGCGCTCTTGAATGGCGAGTTGCTCATAAGTGTTTTTGGGAATTGATATCTCAAAGACACTTCACGAAGCTTCACATAACTTGCATCAATCAGGTGGTCTGAGAAGGGCACATTCCTGATATAGTCGTATGGTGCAACGGGGGTTGTGTTCTCAGTAAAAGTTCCGTCTGCATTCTCTGTCACACTATTTGGCACAACAAAATATTCTCGGTTTGCAATCAAAGTAGTGAGTGCAGTACCATTAAACTCTGTCATGTCTTTGGTAGTAGATAAGAATTGGCCTCCCTTACGTACATCAAGCAAGAAATTGAAACTAAACCCGCGCCAACCGAATGTATTTGATACACTAGCGGTAAAATCCGGCTGATAAGAGCCCAGGTAAAAAAGGTCATCAGAAAACTTTGGTATCCCGGCGGCATCTACTATAATCTGACCCTGTGCATTCGTTTTGGTGACCTGGCCTTTAAAAGTTCCAAATGGAAGTCCTACGGCTGCAACTGAATTCACACCATAAAAGTTATCTATGGTCAATTCCTTCTGGTCACCTTCCGGATTGATCTTTATGACTTCATTTTCATTTTTGGAATAAAGGAGACCTAAATCCCATTTAAATCCACGACCGCTTGCACTGATGAATGGGCGCAGTGTAAGAGAGACTTCATGTCCTGTGTTCTGCATTTCACCAAGATTCTTCACGGTGTTAGTAAAGCCTGTTGAATTTGGAAGTGTGACTACAACAATCTGATTCGTGTGTTTTGATTGATAGAATGTATACTCAAGAGCGATTCTATCATTCAAAAAGGAAGCATCAAGTCCGATTTCGAAAGTAGTGGTTAATTCTGGTTTCAAATCAGGATTACCAATTGTATTGCCGAGCGTATATCCGGCTTGTCCGTCTAATGGGAAGAACAAATCATGGTTATTTGCAAGGGACTGTAAAGTTGGGTTTGCAACGTATACAGAGTTTAGTAAGTATAGCGGAGCATCTTTTCCTGTTGTACCAAAGCTCGCACGTAGTTTAAGGTAATTGAGCGTTTTACTCTCCACGTTCATGATATCTGTAAGAATTGCTGAAGCACCAACAGCCTGATAGAAGAATGAATTACTTTCTTCCGGAAGAGTTGAAGACCAGTCATTTCTTGCAGAATATTCAAGGAAAAGTTTGTTATCCAGGCCAAACCGAAGGTTGGTAAACAGACCCATAATCCGGTATCTCGTTTCCTCGTTGCTGGCTATTGGATTTTGTGCTGAATTGGAAAGATGATAAAATCCTGGCACCACAATTCCTCCTACAGTCTGACCATCCAGTCTTTGTGTATTGCGCTGAAAAAAGTTATATCCTGCTGAAAGATCTGCTGATATCCTGCTGGACAAAGACAACCTATAATTGGTGAGTCCTGTGAAGTCGAGATTTTTATTATTCAACTCAGTCTCCGCATAAAATCCGTCGCTGTGTGCTCTGTTACCACGCGCTGTCCAGCCAAGTCCATCTGTACCCCAGATGAAATGTTCGGTATATGCGTACTGTGGTGTTGCCTGCGTAATATCTGTGCGGACGTTATTCAATCCTAAATTGGTAACGATATCCCAATTATCTGTGAGTTTATATTTTAATGAAACGTTACCCAGGAAATTGAGGATTTTTCCATTATTAATGTTCTCATTGAGGATGAAATAAGGATTCACGGAATATGAACCATAGTATCCTGTAAAAGAATGAAATGGATTCTTATAATCTCTGAGTTCAGAATAAGGAATATTTACAGGAGCCTGGAGTGCATTTGCATATGCATTTTGTCCTTCGAATGGCCTAAAGCCTTCCTGAGCTGTGTTTTGGTCAACAATAGAATAATTGATTGAGAAGTCCGAAGACAAGCGATCACTCAATTTAGCACTTGAGGCCAGCTTAAACGTATTTCTGTTATAACCGGTATTCTGGAGAATACCAGTTTGATCTGTATTTGAATAAGAAGCATAGTAGGTAAAGTCATTCTTTGCTCCGGATACATAAACACTATTGCTTAATGTGTGGCCAATATCAAAGAAGTTCTCTATCTGATTCGGAACTGCGCTGTATGGTCTTGAAAGCCATTCAAGATCACCATCACCATCTGAATCAACAGGGCTTGTCCATGGCCTGACTACATCATCAAAGGCAGGACCCCAAGACCAGTTTTCACCTGAATCTCTACCTGGAACATCAGAGAACGGTATGCCGAAACCCTGGCCATACTGATCCTGGCGCTGCATCAGGACATAAGCCTGCTCAGCAGAAAATGAAGAGTTAATCCCTACTTCATATAATCCATTTTTACCAGATCCCCTTTTTGTGGTGATCAGTAAAACTCCGGAAGCTCCCCGAGATCCATAGAGTGAAGTGGCAGACGGGCCCTTTAATACAGTGACCGATTCAATATCTGCCGGGTTAATGTCATTGAAACGATTGCCAAAATCTGCGTAACCATCCTGTGCCAAATTGGACAAACGATTGTTAGGATCACCTGATCTTGATGCACTGTTATCGATAGGAATTCCATCGACAACGATTAATGCATTGTTGTTTCCGGTTAAGGATCCTTCTCCACGAAGGACAATTCTTGTGGAAGCTCCTACAGAACCCGAGCCTGTGGAAATTTTAACACCTGCAACTTTACCTCGCAGGGCTTCCAGGGTATTTTTGTTAGGAGCGGAATTTAAATCTTCAGATTTTACAACCTGATTAGCATATGCAACGTCCCGTGCATTCCGGTCGATCCCCAATGCTGTAACGACGACTTCACCCATGAAGATCCCTTCAGTCATCTCTACATCCATTACATTGGAAGTACCAATTGTCAATTCCCTGGTATCGAAACCAGTGTAGCTTACCACCAATGTAGTGGCATCAGCCGGTACAGTAATTTGGTATTGGCCGTCAAAATCTGCGACGGTTCCCAGGGAGGTGCCTTTCACCACGACGTTTGCGCCGATAAGTGCCTCACCTTCCGGATTGGTAATTCTGCCTGTGATAGTCCGTTGAGCATAAGCCGAACAAAGACCAATCACGCCCAGGCATAGCGTTAGTAACAATCTCTTCATAACTAATTCTGGTTTTGAATGAAAATCAAATATATGAATTCTGATAAAAGTGTTAACTCTATCTTAATACTTTGTAAAGAAACGATATTCGTTAAGTATTGCTGCCCTTTGGTCTAAAAATAGACGAATTTTAAATTAACCTTCCTGTAAATACCTGAATTTTATTCTTCTTTTGTCGAAAACGGCCAAATAAAAAGCTTGAGGACAATAACATATAAAGTAATGCATAATGTATAATCAGAACCTAGACTACACCCGTCAGGCTAGGCTTTCTTCAATTCCTGCATGACGATTTCCTTCCGCCGCCTGCTGATCTCTATTTTACTTTTATCTGACATTTCGATATAGCCATCGAACAAGACAGCTTCAACAAAATCTTTATTGACCAGGTGAGATCGATGGACCCGTAAAAACCCATGCATCGAAAGGATCTCTTCAAAGTCCTTCAGGGTCCTGGATGCCAGAAGGGGCTTGTCATTGTCAAAAAATAGTCTTGTGTAGTTGCCATCTCCTTCAAGCCTGATGATATTCCGGATCGGGTAAAAAAATGTTCCTTTTGTGGTCGTGATCGCTATTTTAAAGTCAGATTGCTCTGCTGTAAGATTGAATTTCAGGTTTTCAAATAATTTTTGTCTCTCTTCCTCGCTTGCACGTTTTTCAAGAAACCGCCTTATCGCTGATTTCAATTCGTCGGCATCAATGGGCTTCAACAGGAAATCAAGCGCACTGAAGCGGATAGCCTCGATCGCATATTGATTGAAGGCAGTGGTAAAAATGACTTCAAAGCTGAAGCGGTTTACTTTTTTCAAAACATCAAATCCATTCAGGCCGGGCATCTGGACATCCAGAAAAAGTAATTGCGGGCTTAATGATTGCAATAATTCAACACCCTTGTTGGGGTCGCGTGTGGACTGAAGATCACTGATCTCAGGCACATAACGCTGTATCATGAAGGTCAGCGTTTCAATGGCAGAGGGTTCGTCGTCAATGATGAGCGCTTTGATCATGACCTGAAAGTAAGAAAGAAAAAATAATCAGGATCAAACATCATGAATCCGTAACAGGTATGTGCAGTTCGACTACGGTACCAAGGGCATCCTGGTTTTTATCCATCTTATCCCTGATCTCTACTGAAAATATCTTACCATATTTCCGTTCGAGGATGGCCAGGCGGTTAAAGACCAGGGACATGCCTTTGGATTTACTGGCAGTTGAATCTGCGAGCTTTTCTGCTTTGATCATTCCTGCAGCAATCCTGCCAACTCCATTATCTTCCACAATACATGTCAGCACATCCATATCAGACATTGAAAACCTGACACTCAGATGTTTTACACCTTCCTTGGGCACTAATCCATGCCAGATTGCATTTTCGGTAAATGGCTGCAGCATCATCGGAGGAATCATTACTTCTTCAGGCTCTATATCCTCATCTACTGAAATGGCAAATGTAAAATCATCTGTAAGCCTCAGCTGCTCCAGCTCGAGATAAAGCTGAAGCATATTGATCTCTTTGTCAAGCGTGATAAAATTTTCATCGCAATAGGATAAGATCATCCGCTGCAGTTTTGAAAATTTTGAGAGATAGCTATTGGCTTCGTCGACATTCCCTTTTAGAATGTATTTCTGAATTGAATTCAATGCATTGAAAATGAAATGCGGATTCATTTGTGCCCTCAGCGCAGTTAATTGCTGATTGGTAAGTTCAAGGTTTAATTCAGCAAGCTTTCGTTCGTTCTGACGGGCATCCTGTTCAGTGACCAGCTTTTCCTGAAGGGTTTGCATGTTCTCTTCCTGCAGCTTGATATTTTCCTGGTTGATCTTAAAGTAACGCAACCCTAAACCGAGTGCGAAACAAATACTTTCAGCCAGCACACCTACCATGTACCAGCTTCCATTGTCAAAATCCTCTACGATGGTATTTTCGAAGGCATCCTGCATATTGAGGAACACCATCACCACTCCAAAAAATATCAATAATACGCTTCCTGTGATCACATATGATTTGACATCGGATTTTATCCTGAAAATAATCAGGTAAAAAACAATCAGCTGGAATGGAAAAACGATGACCCGCATAAAATTCATCATCATATCTAAACCTATCCAATAGCGATTCACAGCGTAAAGAAGTACAAACGTCACTGCATACGTAAAAAAGAAGATGCTGATACTGTTGAAAATTTTATAGGCAATCCGATTTTTGGCTTTTACACTTAACCAATAAATGAGGAATTGGACATACACACCCTGGCCTGTAAACGCCAGAAATTCATTTAAGAAATCGTCCCAATTGTCATGCCGGATCAGAAAGTGACCCAGGATAGTATACACATCGATCTCAATAAATCCATACAGCGCCTGTACAAAAAGAAAAAGCGCGTACAACCCATAGAGCGAATATTTGCTTTTGAGAAAGAGGAAAAAGAAAAAGAAAAATCCAAAACCAATGGCCCCGAGGAAAATATAGGAGATGATGAAATTTGTTTCCTGGTATTGGATTGCCGGTGGCAGCTCCTTTTGATATCGTTCCTCAGTGAGGATCCAGATATTCGGACTGGCTTCACGATAAGCTTTACCACTTACTTTTACATTAATTGCATAAATAGCACCAGAATCGATACGGACAGGTTGTACCCGAAAATATAAATAATCATATTGCAGGTTACCAAAATGATACCTGCCTGAAGCTTTTCGTATCACCGGATATCCACTATCCATGGGTACTGCTATAAGACCGAAGAACTCATTATCCCCTTCAAAATAAAGTAAGGTTGTGTCCTGTCCTGTATCGTTGATCAGGTGAAATGCAACACGGATGGTATCATATAAGGAAGCACCAGGATTGAGCAGGTATGCTGAATCATACAGATGGATGGCGCCTAAGGAAAAAAGTTCTGACAACCTAATTTCAGCATTGCCGGACTGTGCCTTTCCAATGATATTGAAAAGTAAAAAACAACACAGTATGACATTCCTGATCATGATCATAAAGAACGTAATGAAACTTGTTTACCTGCTTAAGAAATAAGGTTAAATTAAATTGAGAATCTGAAATCAAACTGTCAATACACTTTATGTCCACAAAAGAATGAAGATAAACCCGAACTCACGCTTTTATTCGAAGCTGAACTTTGAAAAACTCGCGCCTCTACGGTATCACCTGCATTCATGAACACACTTGTCGAACAACTCATCTGGGGATTCACTGCTGTGGCAAAACTTGATGTCTGTTTTGCAACATGATCGGTCATGACGAGGAGAACAGAAACATTATCCACAATAAAAGTCGTGGTCCAGGATATACCCACATCAAAATGATAAAGTCCGGATGAAGGAGCTGTAAAAACCTGCGTGGCAGGATTATAGCTGCTTCCATCATCACGGTCTTCAACAGAGAATACTAATTTTTCTTCCACATCAGTAGTTACCACTTGTGTGGAACCCATGTGCGCAGAAAACCCAATATTTCTTTGCCATGTGGCATTACCATTTGCATCACTTGTCAGCACACTACCTGCTGTACCTCCTTCATTGATACCAGTAAGTTGTACACCTCCGGTGGTTTTAAGTGCTTTCGGAGTGCCATTACTGGATGCAAACTCACCTGCAAATCCGGTGCCTGATGTTTGAAAAGATCCGGCACTTCCTCCACCTGTGGTTGTACCTACTATTACATCGGAATTATTTGATGTATTCGAAATTTCAAAAATCGCTGCTTTGCCCAGGCCATTCGTTGTAGCGAATATTACTTCAGCTGCATTTGCTGAATTTGAAATTTGAAAATGACCTGCCCTTCCCGTTCCGATGGTCGCTGCGTGAAGTACATCCAGTCCATTCGTGTTTTTATTTATTTCGAATGCTGCTGCCCGTCCATTTCCATTCGTAATGCATGAAAGCACATCTGAACTATTAGTAAGGTTGTTTGCCGTGAATTGAGCCACAGGACCAAGTCCGCTCGTAACAGCTTCTATGACAAAATTTCCATTCGCAATGTTTGTATTTGAAAAATGAGCTGCTTTTCCATTTCCACCAGTCGTGGCTACAAGTGCAGTTCCTGTACTGGATGGTTTTGTAATAGAGAAAGATCCTGCATCACCACCGCCATTCGTAGTAGCAAACAATACAGCAGCAGGATTATTAGCATTTGATATCTGGAAAGAACCTGCTCTTCCCAACCCTGTAGTAGAGAGGGATAAGACAGGATTGGTATTTAAAGTATTTGTGATGTCGAATGAAGCCGCACTACCTGTGCCATTTGTTGCTGATGTTAACGTTGTAGCAGCATTTGCAGCATTTGTGTTTTGAAAAACTCCTGTAGTAGCGGTGCCATTGGTTGTTGCCAATAAAGCCGGGGAATTGTTTGCAGCATTTGTTATTTCAAAAGAACCGGCATTGCCTGTTCCATTTGTGGTGACGAACAAAGCGGAAGCTGCATTAGCTGCGTTGTTGATTTGAAATGATCCTGCACGTCCGGTGCCATTTGTTTTTGAGAAGAGTGCATCTGATGCATTTGAGATTTTCGTCAATTCAAAAAATCCTCCTCTTCCTGTTCCGCTGGTGGTCGCAAAAAGGACATCTCCTGTTCCGTTTGCATTTGTGATATTGAATGAAGCCGCTTTTCCTGTTCCATTGGTGGTGACAAATAAAATATCTGAAGCATTGGCAGCATTAATGGTTGACAACGTTGCTGCCCGTCCAAGTCCTGTGGTGGATGCAAAAATGGATTCAGCGGTATTGGTTGCATTCGTGATCTGAAAGGTGGCTGCCCTTCCTGCACCAACTGTCAATGATTGGAAAACATTATTTGTATTCGATGATTTTGAAATCGAAAAAGAACCGGCGATACCGTCACCATTCGTGGTAGCATTAAGTGCAGTGCCTGTATTGCTCACATTATTGATCGTGAATGAAGCGGCGCTATTTAGTCCTGTGTTTGTCAGCTCAAATAATTTAACTGTAGCGGTTCCCGCCCCTGAGCCTGTAAAAGGCAAGTCAAATCCTCCGCCAAGCAAATGGCTCCACACTGCGCCGGTCCAATAGTAATATCCGGGCAAGACATTATTTGGAAATGTTCCGGCGGCCGCTATATTGTAAACAAGAAGACTTGTGTCGGGTGAAGTAACAGGACCTGCAACATTTGTTGCTGTCAGTGCTACGCGGGGTATAAGCAAACCTTTGTTGGTGCTTGAAATATCCAGCATTGAAGACGACCTTGGAAGTGCGCCATTTGAATTAATACTGACCTGTGCATTCAGCTTTCCTGAAAAGGAACCGATCATCAATAGAAGAAATGTAAAAAGAAGTACTTGTTTCATATTTTATCAATTTTCCGGCATAGGTAAGGCCTGGAAGGATGATAAAAAAGAACGGTTGGGTGAGTGGATTCTCCCGGTTATTTAGTGGAGGGAAACAGACTGTAAGACAGTAAGAAGGCAAGAGAGTAAGACAGTAAGAGGTAAGCAGTAAGAGGTAAGCAGTAAGAGGTAAGAAGTCAGAAGTAAGAAGTAAGAAGTAAGAAGTAAGCAGTAAGAAGTCAGTCATTAAATCAATTTGCGTTTACGAAATAACATTCATATCCCGTGGGTTTGACACAAGCTTCCTGATTGATCAGGTAATTGACTGCATACTAATCTTTCATTACCTATTGTATCAAGTGATACATTCAATATTTCAAGTTTTAATGTATAAAACTTTAACACAAATATTGATATGTGGACGACAAATTCTTTAAATAACATTTATCAAAAGAATTTTATTACCTATATTACTCAACCTAATTATTTCCATTTTGTAATTTAAAAATACCCAGATGTATAAAATCATTCTCTATATTTCATTTAATGATATTGAATAATTCATAAGATCATGAAAATCGTTTTGATATTTTTATTTATCGTTTCTGTGGATTCTTTATTAGTTTGTCAGAATACTTTTATCTATAATCCTAATACGCCTGCAGATAATCTGATTCTGGATGTATCGGTTGTAAATGATACCATCTTCGCGCTCGAAACAGAATTAGATACTCCCTATGTTTCCAATTTATTATTATTGAATTCTTCCGGGGAGTTACTGTCAAAAAAGAGAATAGACAATTTATCCTTTCTTGCCATAAGAATACTATCAATTAAGGATAGTACAACATATTTGTTGGGAACATAAAAGAGTGACTCATGTCAGTCAACCGTCATAAGCCTGAAATTTAACTTTATCAGTAAACAATATTCTATTATTTCGGGTGTTTCTTTTTGCAATAAGACTGTACAGAATCTTCGGCTGGCTCAACGATTAGATTCAAAAGTCTTCGTCAATGGATATTGGTTAAGTAATGAAGGTGAGGCATTATTTGTACTCCTACATATCGTCAAGCAACTCTACATTCCTCCCGGATCTGATAATTTATCCGGGGGCTTTGAACCGCCTTTTTTAGGTGGAGTAGATTATATAGATGAGTCTTCCATTTGGTTAGCCGGAAATAATAATATTACCGGGGATATCAATACGCCTACGCATTTTAGCATATCGCATGCAAATGAAGATCTTGACTTATTATGTAATCAATATATTGGATTTGATTCTTATATTAGATTATATGGTCTCAGAGCAACAATTGATGGTGGAGTAATCGTATATGGAATGAAGCATCAGAGTACTTTTGACCCATATATTTTGAAATTAGGCCCTAACTGCGAACTTCCAGCCATTGTATCAGCGAATGGCCCTCAGGAATCATTGCTGTCAATATCAGCTTATCCAAATCCCGGCTTAAACAATCTTACATTTTCTGTCAATGGATTTGATCCTTCTGCACTTCGGGTTGAATTGATTGATGAATCAGGTCATTTGTTATTTACAAAAAATGATTTGACAAATTCCATTCAGATACCAGAACTCCCTGCAGGGCAATATTTTTACAGAATCCTGAAAGGAGAAAAATTGATGGGCGTAGGAGCGTGGGTGAAGCAGTAGTAAAAGACGTGAATCGTGAGTCGTGAGAATATCAACTCGTAGCTGTGGTAGGCAATACCTCCGTGTAATGAATTTTCCAAACTATAATTTTCTATCTAAGAACTAATTCTTTTAGTAATGTTTCAAACGGAGTGTCGATTTTGATGCTCACATTCTGATCAGTGATCATTTCTATATCGATGAGATTGTTACCAGTCACCAGCTTTACGGTCTTCAGCATTTCTCCTTTGCTATTTTGCAACATCGCGGTCATGATGATATTGGTGGTATAGGGTACAGTCACCCTCAGCCAATGGCCGTGGTTCATTTTTTCCACTACGAGTTCGATCTGTCCGGGCACAATATTCTTTTTGTCAGGATAAATCTAAACCCTGACAGCGTCCGTAAAGCTCTTCAAATAGAGGATGGAAAACACAGGTTAGAATTCGGTGCAGAGGGATGAGAATATGGTCAGCTATTCTTCAGCCTTGCCAGGAATTCAGCTTTGCGACGCCGGCTGATATCTACTTTATGGCCTTGCTTTAGCATTACATATCCTCCATCCAGGGTTTGTACCGACTCTACGTGCAACAGGTTGATGAGGTGCGATTGATGTATGCGGAAAAAATTGTGCGGGATGAGCTGTTCCTCAAATTCTTTCAGTGTCTTGCTGATGAGGATCTTTGGTCGGTTAGTAAAATAAAATTGCGAATAATTATTGTCTGCTTCGACGCGAATGATGTCGTCTGTATTGATCAGCAACAGTTCATTAGCAGTGCTTAATGTGATGCGAGGAACAGCTTGTGGTTTGGATTCTTCTACAGGTTCATGCTTTGGCATGCATTTTTGCAACGCATCAAATACATCCTGCGGAGATAATGGCTTGACCAGGTAATCAGTTGCCGCTGCTTTTAATGCCGGCAATGCATATTTCTCATGCGCAGTAGTGAAGATGATATGAAAATTCCGTTGAGGAAAATGCCTGACTACTTCAAGACCGCTCATCGAAGGCATTTCCACATCAAGAAATAGTACGTCTGGGGACAATGCATCGATTTCGTCTATGGCTTTCCTTGCATCAATGCTATTACCGATCACCTGGACTTGTCCTGCGAATTTTTTATTCAGCAAAGCAACCAGTCCGTCTACAGCCTGCTGCTCGTCATCCAGTATATAACATTTAAGCATGGGCTTTACTATTGACAGGGATACTTACAATGACAGTAGTACCTGTAGGAATCCCTTCATTCATTTTATCCATGATCCTGACGCCTGAGGAGGAAATATTATTTTGCAGGTGACTGATCCGTTGTTGTGTAATATCGGTTCCCATAGAAATCTTACTGTTTTTTGTTTCATCAGGATGCATTTGGTTAAAGTTACGCCCTACTCCATCATCATCGATGATAAATTCGAGGGATTGTTCCACTTGCCGGATACTGATTTCGATGTTGCCATGACCTGCTTTTTTATTTACGCCATGCCAGATCGCATTTTCAATATAGGGCTGCAAAAGAAGCGGAGGTATCATAAGATCATCAGGATGCAGATTTTCAGCTACATGGATCCGGTAATCAAATTTCCCATTGCTACGCCTGTGCTCAAGTTCAATGTATAATTTCAATACTTCGAGCTCTTCCCGGAGTGAAATAAATTCCTTTCGGGAATTTTCAAGGATGGCCCGGATCAATTTTGCAAAACGGGCAAGGTATTCGGCAGCATCTTCTTCTTTATTTTCCCAGATATATTTCTGGATCGAGTTCAGGGAATTGAAAATAAAATGAGGATTCATCTGGCTGCGGAGCAATTTTGTTTCCAGTTCGGCCAGCATGGTCTTTGTTTTTGTTTTAAGCGTTTCTTCAGTCCTGATTTTCCGGACGCGTTTATTTGCAAGTACGATTACGATCGTGACAAAGAGGATAGCCATAAAGGGCCAGAACCACCATCGTTGCATAAGCGTGGGTGCAATAACCAGATTGAACACTGCTAAATTCTCATTAATGATCCCAGAACTGTTCCGGGCTTTCAATTGGAATGAATAGTTTCCAGGCTGGAGATTGGTATACGTGACAGATCGGTTTGTTCCTGCTTCATGCCAATCCGCATCCGTATCGAGCTTATACATGAAGGTGATCCTGTCAGAATTGGTATAATCGATACCGGTGAAATGAAATGTAATTTCTTTTTTACCCGCTGATACCGGCAGGTAATAGGTTGAAAAACGATCCAGGTTTATTTTCTGTAATTCATTTCCGATCAGGACTTCAGTAATCAATGGTTTTACCAGGGTCTGGTTTACATCAACTTTCAATGGGTCAAAAACAGTAAATGCCCCGCGATATCCTATATAAAAATTGTTGTCGAATTCGAAAAGGTGTGCAGGGTCTGATGAAAAATTATGTATGCCGTCTGAAGTAGTAAATTTTGAAAATTCATCTTTGCCGGGATTGTACCTGAAGAGTGCGTGAGGTGTATAGATCCAGAAGTTACCGGCTTTGTCCCGTAATAAAGATTTGGATAAAATGGGAGAAACCTTTTCTTCCTTTCCTTTCAAAACCATTTGCCCGGTGCGAACATCATACTCAATCAGCCCCGCTAACGTACCCAGGTATAACTTTTCATGATCATCTGCAACCAAAGAATTAATGGTGTTTACTTCGAGGCTATCCGCTTCAGGGATTTGCAATGCGATACGTTGAGCTACATTCGAACGTATATCAAATTTAAAAAGGCCTTTTTGCGTACCTGTCCATAAAGTGTGATCGCCTGAAAATGCCGACTCGGCTACAGCCTTGATCGGAAGCGGCTGATGAAGGCTGCTGTCTATTTCATACACATCATACTTTCCGGATCCGGGTTCAAAATGAATGAGATGCGCTTCTGCAGATATCCAGAATGTGTGATCAGGTGCGATGCAAATATTTTTTTTCCATGAATAATAACCATGCACTAAAAGAACATACCGGGTGATTTTGTCCTTTTCAATTTTAACAAGGCCTTCCTCATTGCCGGACCAGATAGTGCCATCATCCAGCCTGATGAGGAATTCAGTCCAGGATCCATCAGGTATTGATTCAGGAATGTCATGGATGTCCGCGAAGAGCTCTTTTATCACCGATTTTTTTTCCGGATCGTATTCAAAAAGTCCGCAGCCATTGACGCCCAGCCACCAAGTACCCGGCTTGTCTGATGACACGATCCCTTCGATCAGGTTGTAATACTGGAACATGGGAGGATTGAGAAATGGAATTTCAAGCGTTCTGAACTGTTGTTCCAGCATATTCATTTTGCAGAATCCATTCCAGGTACATACCCAGATGATGCCACGGCTGTCGGTATAGATGTAATTAATAAAATCAGAAGGCAGACTGTATTTAATAAAGAGGTCACGGCTGTATCCGCCGGTATATTTTTTCAATTTCATATTGAACTGCTGGATTCCCATCGTCTGTGTGGAGATCATCAGAGAAGAATCATCGTCAAAAGGAGAATGAGTGATGCTGCTTATGATCATGTATGCATCTGTTCCGGTTTCTCCTTGTGCTGTCCAGTTTTCATGCGCACCCGTTGACATGTTCCAGGCGACAAGATGCAGGCTGTGCCAGTTGCCGATCCACATGGTATTGTCTTTGCCTTCAAAAAAACTTGTCACCCATCCATCAGGTAGTTGTGCTGTAACTTTGTCACTTGCGATATCATACAAGAGGAATCCATCACGATAAAGTGCGATCCATAACCTGTGATCAGAGCTCAGGTAGATTTGATTGATCTGTGTGGGTGATGTATTTAGGCATGAAGTGGCATTAACTGATTTCGTTTGGATACTATACTTGCATAAAACTTTGTCGGTAATAAACCAAATTGCCTGTTTATCCGGATCAAAGCAAAGGGCAAGAACTGCAGGTGAATTTGAATACATCCCTTCAATATCAATCGACCTGAATCCGACATTGTCAGGATCATAGTAACACAAACCTTTTTTAGTGGCCAGCCAGATCCTACCTTCAGTATCTACTTCAATATCATTTATAATATTGTGTGGAAGGCTTGTCGGATCATTTTCGTCATGTTGAAAATTTTTAAAGTTTACACCATCGAAGCGGCTGATCCCAGTTTCGGAGACGATCCAGATAAATCCTTTTTTGTCTTCAACGCATTTTTTGGTGAAGTTGTGCAGTAAGCCATTGTTGGTGGTGTACGTGATGAATTTTAGAGGTTGGGAATATGAATTTGGGAAGGAATAAAAGAGCACGAGGATGGTAACCGGGATGTATCGTAGAAGCCGGGACAAGTGCATTGTGAAAGATAATGAATAGTGAGAGAAGTGAGAAGAATGAGAAGAGTGAGACAGTGAGATAAAAGCTTACCCAATGCCGGACATTTTGTAAAAATAATTATTGTTAAACGTAGGATTTTCCTACGCTTTTGTGTCGACAAAACTCCGTTTTGTGCATGTAATTTTTTTTCGCAAATCAGAAATTTGCTTACACTCCGATACTTCGACGAACGCTCAGTATAAACTGCGTTAAAACCTACGCCGAACCGTATTTATTCTTTTTGGAATTTAAGCTTATTAGAATTTAACCAGTTTCACCGTACTCATCTTGCTATCATGAAATATTCTCAAAAAATAAACACCACTACTCCATCCCGTATTATCAATTTCTACTGATTGGTCATTAAATTTTTCCTGTAATACTTGAGCATATTTTATTTTCCCGCTAATATCACACACCTCTATATGTGATCCGGAAAGTATATCCTGCCCTTTCATTGTCCATGAAGATTGCGAAGGATTTGGGGAAACAGAAATGGCTTCATTCCTCACATCTTCAGTGCTTGTGGATCCTTCATAAGTTCCTCTTCGAAACTCAATAGTGCCTGAATTGTAATCTTCCCATACGACGATAATATTACCATTACGGATAGAAAGATCTGTATTGAAGACCCCATTCGTAGCCACAGTATCAAATATAGGAGGAAGTCCGGATGAAACATCAGCAGTGAAGCTGAGTAATGCCTGTTCAATGCCATTGATGTTTTCCTTCCAGGCGATTGCAACTGAGTTACCTGATGCAGATATGCGCGGATAATTTTGTGAAGAACCAGGTAATGATCCTGTCACTAATGTACCCGGCAAAGACGAAAAATCTGACAATGAAGTTTGATTCGTATAAACTCTTCCTGTACCGCTTGAAGAATTCATGAATGTAGAATAAATGGAATCACCCAGGATTACTGCATCCGGACCTGAGGCAGGACATGCATGTATCAGCCAGTTGTGCTGATCGATATTGATTCCCGAAGTGAATGACAGCCCACCATCCGTGGACAATGCAGCCCAGGTGTCACGAATATTACTATTGTTATCACGGTAAACTAAAGCCACATTATTACCTGAACACACGATGGAGCCCGGGCAACAATCACAAACATCGGAAGCCTGGCTGCTCCATCCGCTGGCTAAGACATCGGGTAAAAATGTATTTCCAAAATCGTTTGACCTTGTCACCGCCCATCTTGCATTCGAAAAGCCCTGATCAAATTTCATAAAAGCTATCACCGGATGACCTGAATCATCTGTTGTCACGGCAGGAAATCGGGAAAGACTTTCACCTGTAGAATCCACACGAACAGGATCAGAAAATGTCTCACCTGCATCAAATGAATGTATGCACCAGATATGACCTGCATCTTCAGGCGTTTCTTTGAAGACCACATAAATAGTATCACCATGCGCAGCAATATCCGGACCCATCCAGCTGGCTCCTGCCGAAGGAATTGAAGGAGGATTTAATATTCTTGAAGTTTCGAACTCGTCATTATTCCATCGTGAAAACCTGACAGAACCTGCATTAAACCAGACGATAAGTGGATTCCCTTCTGCATCCATTGCAATCCTGGGATGATTATTACCGTGAATGGATCCATCTACTGAACCTTCCTTTGTCCAATTAACCTGGCAGTGAGAAGATGTGTACAGAAAAGCAAGCAAGAAAGTAAGGAGGGAGATTTTTATAAATGATGGGCATTTGGTCATGATCCAAATGTACAAAGGAATGCGCAAGAAGTCATTAAGGAAGTGGCAGCGGGTTGCTTTTCAATTTTGTAAAAAAATAACATCAGGCAAAACGGAGTTTTGCTGACGCGAAAGCGTAGGCACAGCCTACGCTTAACATTATCATTTTTTTAACCCACAATCATTTTCTTTTAAAACTTTTAATTACCGCACTGACCACTGATTACTTGTTTACCGATTACTTTTTTACAGCCATCTCCAGTACAAGCTTTCTCAGTTCATCAATCTGTTTCTGTTGTTTTTCGATGATGTCTTGTTGTTCCTGAACTGCTTTCACTAAAGGGACTACAAAGGCGCTATACCGCAATCCATATAAGCCATCTTCTTTTTGTGGTGCGTCAACACCACTGAATGAAAACCCCAGCTCAACTGCAGCTTGTTCAACTTCCTGTGCAATAAATCCTGACTGACGCTCAGCTGGAGGGAAATCCAATGTGGAATTAACAGGTAAAATATTATCCGGATTTGTTACCTCTCTTCTTTTCAAATTGTAATTCTGTAATGCCACAAGATCTACCGCATACGTAACGCCTCTTAATTTATTTATAAACGAGAGGCCAGGAACATTTTCTTCTACCTGTACTTTAAATCTTCCGTCAGAAAAAGCTGTCCATTCTACTTCGCCACCGATGGATTGAACAGCGATGTTTCCTATCCTGACAGATCCTGTTTCATCTGCAGTGGCCCCATAGCCTAATGCAGTAGCATTGACTAATGCGCTTGTCATGACGCCTGCTTCATTACCCACAGAAGTATTACGCTGGCCGACATCATTGGTATTACCTGCGAGCCAGCCAATAAATGTATTGTCTCTACCGGTAGTGTTAGAATATCCGGCAGCCTGGCCAAAAAAAGCATTATGTTCACCTGTTGTAGTGAATATGCCTGCATAAGTACCAAAGAATGAATTTCTAAACCCTGTCGTATTACCACCTCCGGCAGCAGATCCAAAAAAACAATTGAGGTCCCCTGTTGTATTTGAATACCCAGCATTATAACCAAAAAATGAATTACCATTAGCTGTTGAATTTTTAGTTCCTGTATCCTTGCCAAAAAAAGTATTCTGGATTCCTGTCGTGTTGGAAGCGCCGGCATAATAACCAAAAAACGAATTCTCACTTCCTGTTGAATTACCTGCTCCGGCTTTCAGACCAAAAAATGAATTGTAAAAACCGCTTGTATTGGATAAACCGGCAGCCTGGCCGAAGAATGAATTTTTATACCCTGTCGTATTTGAATACCCCGTGGAGTCCCCAAAAAACGAATTGAGATAACCCGTTGTATTTGTATAACCGGACAGGAGTCCAAAAAAAGAATTTTCATGGCCGGTAGTATTTGATTTACCGGCAGAATGTCCGAAAAATGAATTCGCATTTCCTGTCGTGTTTGAAAACCCTGAGCCATTACCAAAAAAGGAATTGGATACACCTGTGGTATTTGAATTTCCGGATTCTTTACCATAGAAAGAATTTCCTGATCCTGTTGTATTTAATTTACCGGATGATCTGCCAAAGAAAGAATTGTCTAATCCAACCGTATTGGATAAGCCGGCGGAATGTCCGAAAAATGAATTCGCCTGACCTGTAGTATTTGCGTAACCGGATTCTTTGCCAAAAAACGAATTTTCTTTACCTGTACTATTCGCATAACCGGAAGATCGTCCGAAAAATGAATTTTCTATTCCCGTGGAATTGGAATAGCCTGTAGTCCATCCGAAAAAAGAATTACCGCTGCCTGTTGAATTTGCATATCCTGCTGATCTGCCATAGAAAGAATTAAAATTTGCAGTAGTATTTGAATAACCCGAAGACTCACCAAAAAAAACATTGTCCACGCCCGTCGTATTTGAATAACCGGATTCACGGCCATAAAAGGAATTGTCATTTCCCGTGGTATTAGAATAACCAGATTCACGGCCATAAAAAGAATTATTATTTCCTGTCGTATTCGAATTCCCTGCGGATCGTCCATAAAAAGAATTATAGTTACCTGTGGCATTTAATTTACCCGATTGATTTCCAAAAAAAGAATTTTCTGAACCTGCATTGTTAGTCATACCTGAGGAGCGTCCATAAAAAGAATTGTAATTACCCGTGGTATTTGCAAATCCGGCCGACTGACCAAAAAAAGAATTATCTGCACCTGTCGTATTGGAGTAACCCGCTGATTTTCCAAAATATGAATTGGCATTTCCTGTTGTATTAAGAAAACCTGCAGACTCGCCGAAAAAAGAATTTTCTATCCCTGCAGTAGTGGAATTTCCTGCATATCCACCAAAAAAAGAATTCTCATGTCCGGTAGTATTGGCTGAACCGGCAGATTTTCCAAAAAAAGAATTGCGTGAACCAGCGTTGTTGTTGTCACCGGCGGAACGTCCGAAAAATGAGTTTTCAGAACCTGAGGTATTAAGCGTACCAGCTGAATTGCCGAAAAAAGAATTATCTGAACTCGAAGTATTGGATCGCCCTGCGGCCCAACCGAAAAAAGAATTTCCATCTCCGGTAGAATTTGAATAACCGGATTGACGGCCAAAAAAAGAATTTTCAACGCCGGTTTCATTCAAATACCCTGCCTCATGACCAAAGAAGGAATTTTCATTGCCCACTGTGTTTGAGTATCCCGCCCCCAGACCAAAAAAGGAATTTTCATCCCCGGTGATATTTGAATATCCGGACTCACGACCAAAAAAGGAATTTTTATTTCCTATGGTATTTGAATAACCAGACTCGCGACCAAAAAAGGAATTATCAATTCCTATGGTGTTGGACACACCAGAACTCTGGCCAAAAAATGAATTGTAGTATCCGGTTGTATTTGAAGTGCCGGCAGATTCTCCAAAAAATGCATTTGATTCTCCATTGGTGTTGGCATAACCTGAAGCCCTGCCGAAAAATGTATTGTTCAGTCCTGAAGTATTTGAATATCCTGAATTCCAACCAAAGAAAGAATTTGATTCACCATTTACATTAGAATAACCCGATGATTCACCAAAAAAAGAATTTCCTTCACCGGTAGTATTTGAATATCCTGATCTGTTTCCAAAAAAGGAATTGACCCCCGCAGTAGTATTCGAGAATCCTGCTTTATCACCACTGAATGTATTAAAAAGTCCTGTGTTGATCTTACCTGCATCTCTTCCAAGGAATAAATTGCCCGTGCTTTTTACAGAAAGGACAGTTACAGTGCCAATGCGATAAACTGAATCCACATTTATACTCCCGTCCCTCACATCGAGTTTAAAGACCGGGCTGGTAATGCTTATCCCTACATTTTGTGAAAACGCTGCTATTGATATTATCAGGCTTGCAGCTACCAAATAAAGTGGTTTCATCCTTTATTCATTTTGGGTTAAAAAAAATCTACTCCACGACATTAATACTCCATAAAACCCAAAAGACAACGAGGTCGGATGAAGGAGGGCAGGATAATTATACAACAAGGTTACGAGAGGTAAGTTCAGGAGGATGTAAGACAGGATAAGGGTAATCAGTAATCAGTATTCGGTAAGCGGTAAATAAAAACTGTCAACCTATTTCAGGACAGATTACTGATTACTGATCACCGATTACTCAATACCGAATACTGATTACCGAATACTGAATACTGATTACTGAATACTGATTACTTTTTTCCTGCTAATTCCATTACAAGTTTTTTCAGCTCATCAATCTGATTCTGCTGATCTTTTATACTTTCAATTAGCACGGGTATCAATCCGGAATAATTGACAGACAACATTCCTTCTTTATCTTCTTTGACCAACTCAGGAAATAATTTTTGCAATTCCTGGGCAATCACTCCTGTTTGTACACTTTGGTCGGCACCCAATGCCGTACACCCCTGCCCGGATGCAAAAGTATTCACACCTAAGGCGACACAGCTCTGATCTGAAGCTGTAGTTTGATTTCCTATTGCAGTTGATGCATGTCCAGAGGTAACGGTGGTGGTGAACCGGGAATGCCCGGTATATTTCCTGTTGCGGAAAATAATACACTACAATCAGCTACATGCAATCTTACAGATGGAACAAGCGTACCCATTCCAATTCTTCCATTCCGAAGCACGGTCATCGCATTTCCCGGAAGGAAACCATAGCCATTACCAATTTGAAAAATCCTGTCCGCTGAATTTATATTGAGTGGATCAGGAGTGTCACTAAAATCATTCAGCGTCCCAACACTGAAAAAGCCAAATGCTTTTGCTGTAGTTTGAGAAATCCCATGATTCAATCCTTTCCGCCCTTCTGCCTTTCCGCCTTTCTTCCTTTCATCTACTCATGATTCACGGCTCTATTTGATATCTTGCGGCCAAATACCTGCAAGCCAATAAAATGGGGAAAAAACAAGCTAAAAACCGATCTCAGCCAACGCCTAAGCCCACTCAGGGCAAGACCAGATCGGCATATGACTACACGGGTTTCCAAATAAAACATGCCGGCAAACTTTTAATCGCAACAGCAGTTGTGACCTTGCTATTACTGATCAGTGTTTTCAAAAATATTTCCTTCCCGCTTTTCTGGGCGGATGAAAGCATGACTGCGATAGGCACAGAACGGGTGCTCGAATATGGATACCCAAAAGTGCATGATGGAAAAAATGTTTTTTACGATTTGCGCCATAGCAATCCTACGCTGGGCATAGATGAAAAAGATGATGCTTATGTAGGAGGTGCCGGATGGGCGCAGTACTATTTTGGAATTATCGGATATAAGCTGGCTGATCAGGCTGACGATATATTTACAAAAACAGGTTTGTTCCGAACTACCTTTGCGATTGCGGGTTTGTTGGGTTTATTTTTTCTCGGGTTTTTTATTTCCAGGATTTTTAAAGACAGGTTTTCACGTTATGCTTTTTTGACCTTGTTTATTTTTCTTGAATTACTCTCAGTTTCATTGGCACTCCTGATCAGGGAGGTGAGGTATTATTCGCTGGTAGTATTGCTGATGTCTGTTATCCTGGGATTATATTCCATGCATAGGTTTTACAGGCCGGTGAATAAAATTGTGTTCATCAGTGTGATTTCAGTTTCCTTATGGCTGCTGTTCAATACGTTTGCCCCGGTGTACTTTATTGTAATGGCGACAATTGGATTTACAGAGCTGTTCATTATCATCTATCAAAGTCTGAAAGAAAATTTTAAAAAAGCATTAACCGGTGCTCTACCTGTTGTTATTGCCCTTGCAGTTTCACTCTTTGCTATTTATCCTTTGCTTTCCTATTTCAGGACATTTGAGATTGCTAAGGCCATGAATGTGTATAATAATTATACGAGCCAGGTGTATTGGGATAATGTAAGTACAGCATTTAATTTCTTTAAGAATATGGATTTGCTTTGGCTGCTGATCATATTTAAAGCTCTTATAGTCCTGAATATTAAAACCCTGCTAAAAGAAAAATCCGCAAGCTTCAGGATATCTTCTTTTCTCACTTTATTTTTTATTGTCTTCATATTTTTTATAGGTCGGATCCCTAATTTTATTTATACGCGTTACATTATTTATCTCCAGCCGGTCCTGTCTATCATCATCATTCTTGATTTTATCCAGGTTCTCAGAATCTACGCTAAGGAAAGTAAGACATTGATTTCGTATAAAATGCTGATTCCAATATCGATTTTCACAATCGGGGTGATTAGCATCATTGCAGTTAATTTTAAGCATATAAATGGCCATATTCATGAGCTTACAAACGTGTACAAAGGTCCGCTTGATTATACGATTCCATATCTGAAAGAAAAATATCCGGCTACGGATAGCCTGGTCATCGCAGCGAATTACGAGGAAACATCCTACACGTATTACCTGAAAAGTAAAGTTGTGATGGGTTTTACAGGAAATAATCTTGCAGAAGACTCTCTTGCCATTCCGCAAGTGCTGGCCTACCGGAAAACATGGGGTAATTACGGTGGAATCTTTAACAAGTTTCTTCAGACAGGAACATATGACGCTGAAAAATTTCCCGTAAAGGACATCCCGGTGAATAATATACCTGAGCTTAATTTCAAGCCTGCGTTCAATCATCATTTTGAGACACAGGTGCCTGTGGATGAGAAGGACCAGACATATTTGTATATCAGGAAATAAAGATCAAGTATATTACACGTCTTAGGTGTGGCACACTTAGGTGTGCCACACCTAAGTGTGCCACACTGTCCTAACGGCTTGGTATTCAGGGGCCCCAGGCACTTATGCACATTCGCTTGTGGAAAACATTTTTGGCTTTATATGGATGGATATTAACCAATTTGTACTTTTTCTGGAAATGCTGGTTCCTACAGTAATTGGCATTACATAACTGATTTAGAAATGACTGTTAATTTCGTAATTGTTTATTAATCATGATTTCCAAGCCAGGGATTTCATTTCAATAAAAAAGAATGAGTAAAAAGAAACAAAAACCGGTAACAACTCCTAAAAAAACTTCCGCTCCGGAGCGTGCGGTCAAGACTACAGCGGTTAAGGAACGCAGGCCGGAATTTGAATTAATACGATTTGATCTGAAGGCATGGGTATTCATCGGTGCCTGCATCTTTTTTTTCATCCTTTTTGTGGCCTTGAAATGGCACAATTCATCTATTCCCCGCTGGAACCAAATGGTGCCGGATGGAGGGGATCAAAAACGGGGACTTGTGTATGGCGAACCCCTTTTTATAAGGTCAGATGAATGGCTCGTAACAACTCCATTTATATTAGCTCAGGAAGAAAATAATTTTCCTGTTACGAATGAGGCACTAGGATACGGTACTACACCTCTCACTTTTGGGTTTCCAACCAATCATATACTCAGCTATGTAAAACCTGCATTCTGGGGATATTTTCTCCTCGATGCTGAACGGGCATTTTCATGGCATTGGAATTTCAGGATTTTTCCTTTCCTGATAGCATCATTTTTAATGCTAATGCTTTTTACAAGAAATAATTTCTGGTTAAGTCTTTTTGGCAGCTTATGGCTTTTACTTTCTTCAGCGGTGCAATGGTGGTCCATCAATACGGAATTATTCACTTATGGTTTTGCATGTGTGATTTCATTTATTTATATGCTCTATTCCGATAAGCTCAAATCAATTATCACAGCCGGTATTTTGTTTGCTATTGCAGGATATTCATTTGCCCTGGTCCTTTACCTGGCATACCTTGTCCCCTTTGCCTATTTCTTATTGGCGCTGCTGATAGGTTACATGCTTAAGAATAAAACAGCCACCAGTTTAATTTTTAAGAAAGATTTACCGTTGAAGATTTTGACTTTTGGCTTGAGCATGGTTTTTCTCGGAGGATTGATATTCTATTTTTATCATTTATCAAAAGACACTGTAAGTGTGATGGCGAATACCGTTTATCCAGGCCAAAGAGCGGAAACAGGAGGTGGCTATCCATTTGTAAAATTATTTACTGATAATTTCAATTTTTATTTGGGCTTAAACAAATATCCGGCCAACTGGGGAAATATCTGCGAGGCATCTGCATTTCTCATGTTGTCACCCATTGCTTCTATAGTCATTGTAGCGGATTGGATAAAATCAAAAAAAGCTGATCCACTCCTTATTTCCGTTATGGTATTTCAAATCATCGCCCTTACCTGGATTCTTTTTGGTTTTCCTTTGATCCTGGCTAAAATAAGTCTTTTCAGTGCAAGCCCATCCTACCGCGCAGTTTTCATCTTTGGGTTTGCTAATGTTATTGCTACACTCTTATTTCTTTCACACTTTAAAGGCAACATCCTTAAGAATACTTGGCCTGTAAAAATACTTTCATTTGTAGTTCTGTTTGGATTAGCGTATGGTCTTAATTATTTAATCAATAAACAAGCAACCTCCTTTTTTACACCGGACCAGGTTTTAAAAGCAACACTTATTTTTGCGGTGCTTAACTGGCTTGTTTTGTTTTATAAAAATAACAAATGGCAACAGGTGGCTTTCTTCGCAGGATGCGCTTTAGTCTTTTTACCAAATGCTAAAATTAACCCGCTCAGTAAAGGATTATCTCCATTTTATGAAAATGCAATTTTTAAAGCAGTTTCAGCCATAAATAAACAAGACCCTGGTAAAGGCTGGGTTGTGTTCGGAGCTTTTACATATGGAGATTTTTTGAAAGCAGCCGGTATTAAATGTTTTAATGGAGTTCAGATTGTTCCACCCATGGATAAGTTAAAAATACTTGATCCTGAAATGAAAAGTGATAGTATATACAACCGATATGCTCACATCGATGTCCTGCCGTACATCAGTGAAGATTCTGTAAAATTTTCACTGATTCAGAATGACAGGTATTCCATCCGAATGGATCCTTGCTCCCCGAAATTGACTGAAATGGGAATTGAATATATATTATTTACGTACCAACCCCAACCTGTCGAGGTAGATTGCATGACGTTTGTATATAATACATTAAATGCATATGTATATAAACGAAATCCTTCATGAGCATTTCCATCGTGATACCTTGTTATAATGTCGCCAATCATATTGATCAGGTGATCCGCGGTATCCCGGCTGATATAGACTGGATCATTGCAGTTAATGATTGTTCAAAAGATAATACTGAAAATATTCTCCTTCGTTTGGCCGGTGAAAATCCAAGGGTGATATACATTAAGCACGAAATAAATAAAGGCGTAGGAGGTGCTATGATGACCGGTTATGAAAAAGCGAAAGAATTAAATGCAGATATTATTATTAAGATCGATGGAGACGGACAAATGGACCCTGCATATATTCCTGCGTTGTTAAAACCCTTGCTGCACGATAAAGCTGATTTTACAAAAGGTAACAGGTTTCGTGATTTTAAAGCACTCAGAAGCATGCCTCTTTCCAGAAGGATTGGCAATCTTGGGCTGAGTTTCATGATAAAAGCAGCATCAGGCTATTGGAATATTTTTGATCCGGCAAATGGGTATACAGCCATCAGGCTTGACACGTTAAAAAATATTGATTTTCAAAAAATTCACAACCGGTATTTTTTTGAATCCTCCATGCTCATTGAACTTTATTATGTGAATGCCGTCATTCAGGACATTCCCATGAAAGCTAAGTATGGTAATGAGATCTCTGGTCTTTCAAGGTTAAAGACGCTTTTTGAATTTCCACCAAAGCTATTTTTGGCTTTGATAAAAAGGATAATCCTAAAATATTTTTTATTTGATTTCAATATTGCTTCGCTTTATATTTTTTTCGGATTCGTATTTATGCTGACCGGATTTATTTATGGACTTTTAAATTTTATTAAATATTATCATTTGGGGATTGGATCTCCGACCGGAACTGTGGTCGTTTCTACTCTTTTAGTTACACTCGGCTTCCAATTACTTCTGGCTGCAATTAGTTTTGATATTACGAATTATCCAAAAAAGAATTCCTGACCCTATTCAAATTATTTATGGTAATCGTACAGCTGATCGGCGGAATAGGTAATCAAATGTTTCAATACGCCTGTGCCAGACATCTTGCAATACTAAATAACACGGAATTAAAGCTGGATCTTTCTTTTCTTGAAAACCGGGTGAGATTTAATAAAGATTTTGTGTTCAGGGATTACGATTTGGATTTATTTAACATCCAGGCCACTTTTATTACGCCATCCGAAATACCCATGTACCCCGCAAATTGGAAAATTAATTCCATTCCGCATCGATTATACAATTTATTCAGCATCCGGTTAAAAGGTTTCAAATATGTCCTGGAATGGAAGTTGAATAAATATAATCTTATGCTTTACAATAAAAATATTCTAAAGAAACGAGGCAATATTTACCTGGCAGGTTACTGGGCATCACCACATTATTTTGAAAAAATACAGGACACGATCAGGGCTGATTTTTCATTCAGGAAAGCATTACCTCAACATTGCCTTTCTGTAAAAGAAAATATCCAGGCCACACAATCTGTCTGCATCAACGTTCGCAGAAAGGAGTTCCTGGTGGCTAAAAGATTGGGATTTCACGGAGTAGATTATATCAACCGTGCCGTACAATTGATAGCTCAACAAGTGAACAATCCTGTTTTCTTTGTTTTTTCAGATGATATATCCTGGTGCCGGGATAATATAAAATTGGATTTTCCTGTCACATTCCTGGGTGAAGAATATCATGGTGAAAAATATGGCGACTATCTGCATCTGATGACTTTATGCAGGCATTTCATTATAGGTAACAGTACCTATGCCTGGTGGGGTGCATGGCTTTCAAATCAACCTGGCAAAATTGTGGTCACGCCGGTTACATTATTCACCGGATACACCGATGAGGATCTTATTCCGGATGAGTGGTTGAGGGCGTAACCTGTTTTAATAATGTCTTAAATTGAAAAATTGGGCTTTGCCCTGATGTATGAGCACAACCAATGAAGAATTATATGCTGAAGGCTACCTGGAATATCTGAGCAAGAGAAGTCCTATCCGGAAAATCGTAAGGCTTCTATATTTATATGACATTCGTAAATATTGTAAATCTGCAACCGTTGATTTTGGTTGTGGAGCAGGCGAATTGCTTAAAATTCTTCCCAAAGGTTCTGTTGGATATGAGATCAATCCGTATGCTGTCCGGTACTGCAATTCGCAAGGATTAACGGCATACTTGTATGATCCCGGATCTGACAAGTATGAATTCTGGATGATAGAACCGAATAAATTCCACAGTTTCACGATGAATCATGTACTTGAGCATCTTGAAGAACCGGCTGCAGTGATGAATAAAATCTTTGAACATTGTTCACGACTCGGTATTTCAAGAATTGTTTTTACAGTGCCTGGTACAAAGGGATATACAACGGACAAAACGCATCTTACGTTTGTGGATATGGATTATTTAAAAAAGAATGGGATTTTGCAGAATAAATATTACCGTTTGAAACTTTCAAAATATTTTCCATTAAATATGAAATCCTTCAGCAAGGTATTTACGCATAATGAGCTTAGGTTAGTATTTGATAAAAGGGAATAATCTGTAAAATATATTCATCTATTGATCTAGCTTGAATCATTCTGATTCTTGTTCATCGAACAATAGTAACATCACCTACTTTGTGTTTGATTTGAATATCAGATGGAATCTTGTAGTTCAAAATCCATGCGTAAACCCCTAATTGAACCTGTTTGCCTTTGAAGTCACCTTTCCAACCAGTATGCGGATCAAAAGATTGGAATACCAGGTTTCCGCTTCTGTCAAACACTGACAACTCCCAATAAGTCACTTCAAAATCGAAGGATTGACCGAATACATCATTTTGGCCATCATCATTTGGACTAAATACATTTGGCAGATAAATTTCGCATAGCGAACCTACCTCAACTAAAGTATCAAACCTACACATGAATTCATCCTGTACAGAAAGATGATACTCTCCTGATTTGAGATTGTTAATACTTTCGGAAAAGATTTGACCTGGAAATTCTAAAACGGAAGTGGTGTATTGAGAGCCTTGAATTTCGAAATGAATGCCTCCATTTTCTTTTGAACATTGCTCTGGAGAAACACTAACATCCAATAGCCTGATACTAAAGCTGTCTGGAACTACGATCTCGACCTGGCTTTTACAATCAAATAAATCTGTAACCGTAGCTAAATACAGTCCAGGCAAAAGAGAGGAAAAATATGGCTGTGATGATGATGGTTGACTTTCCAATTGATAAAGCAGTTCACTGCCTGAAATTGCTTCAATTTCTATCGACCCTTGTGGCAGACCGCAAATTGCAGGGGTTACTGAAATATCAATTATTGTAGGGCCTGAAATTGAAGGCAAAGTGATTGCTGTATCGCTTTGGCAATTGTTTGAATCAACTACGCTTAGTGTATAGGATCCGGAAGGTAGATTTACAAATTTTCGAATGGTATCCAGGACTGAATTACCAATTTGGAATTGATAGGGATTGTCACCACCTTCAACTGAAACAATCTTGATGGATCCATCTGATTGAGTACAATGAGAAGAATCGATTGTCACTCCGGTAAAAAGAGGTTTCCCTATCTGAATCAATTGGGTTTCAGTGGTATCGAAACAACCTCCTGGATACATGATAAATACCTGATAATTTCCGGCAGGTAAGGCTGTAAATACCGTATCAGGCAAGAATGATCCACCATTGATTGAGTATTGTACCCCTGAAGTCAGAGAGTGCATTTCTATTTTGCCGTTGTCATAGTTACAAGATGGGTTTGCAACTTCTAATTCAACACCCTCAATAGATACACCTTCCTGTAACAAAATGGTAGTATCAAACTTACACCCAAGGTTGTCTATTACTTCAATCAAATAAGAACCTTCGGCCAAGTGTGTAAACTTAGGACTAGATTGAAAAGTACCTCCATTTATAGAATAATTAAATGGGGGTTTTCCCGATTGTATTTCCACATTAATAACTCCATTATCATACGCACATGGATTTAGAATATCAAGAATTGCAGAAAGTGGTTCACGCATCAAGATCACTGTACTATGCAATGAGTCACAACCAATTCGAGCAAAATTTTGAGTAATAGTTGTATCTCTCTTAAACCAATTTCCTTGATGGATAACACTGTCACCATTGCAAATCCAGGTGGTATCTATACCATATGGAGAATCTTCTTCGACTCGAATCTTCCATGTAAATATTGAATCGCAACTCATTTGAAAATCGCGGATTCGAACATAGATGGTGGAGTCTGAATTTATTGACCCCACCTCTAATGGCCATGCTGGATTTGTTATCACCCATTGATTATCTTCAGAAAACAGTTCAACTAAGTAATTGGGATCATGATTGATCAATATTGATGCATTCTCTCCTTTACAAATTAAAGTATCCAATGGACCTATTTGAACTTGTAGAGCAGGATTGACATGAATACCTACCTGAAATGTTGTATCACAACCCTCATTCATTCGGAGATTGATCATTACATGATCATCCTGTTGCGGCTGAGTGAGAAATATGATTGGAGAAGTCAAGGCATGTTCTATCCCATCTGAGGCAAGTGTGTAGCTGATAGATGTTGCCTGAGTATTAAAATGAATCCAGGCATCTTCACCCCGACATACAACTGTATCAGCTTCATTCCAGTCGAATGCTACACTGCAAGGAACAGTTATGGACTTACATGATTCGATTTCGAAAGTAAACGTGTCAGTTTTAATACCACAAGCGGTGATTCGTTCCACTATCAGGTGTTCTATTCCTGCAGTAACTGGTTTTATCCAGACTGTATCACCCTGACTGGATATTACCTCAGAATTACCTGTAGTTTTCCAGATATAGTCCTGATAACGGCAATTGGCTTTTACGAAAAACTTTGCTGAGTTAATTGTGTCACAAATTACAGATGGGCCTGACAAATAAGGTTTACCAGGTGTATAAATTCCTGCCGGAAATGTAGGTAATCCTAAAAAACAGTCTCCTTGTTGTAAGTCAATTCCATGGCTTTCGAAATCACATGCCATCCCTCTAAGGTCGGGGTTATTGATGACCATCAAATTAGGATGTTGGAAATCAGCTATGTAGATTTTATTATTCGGAGCGGTAAGCATCGCACCGAAACTATCTTCGGTTGGATCGATGGATTTATAGATGTTTATCTCACTTTGTTGAATAATCTGAGGATTGCCACTGCGGATATCATATTGAAATAAGCTATCCTTTACAAAAGCACCTCTGGCTACATACAGGAAATCACCAGATGGAGAGAATTCTAATCCATACGCATCACCAAGCCCTAATCCAAAAGTTTGGTAAATGTAATCTCTGATTAAAATATCATTACTGACAATTCCGGTAGACGGATCAAAATCAAAGACTTCAACTGTATATCCAGGAGTAGTTTCATTTTCAAAATCAGGACCTGTGCTCATGGCGATGTGAAGTCCATCTGGTGAAATATTCAACTCCCCGGCTTTTGTACCCGCAGTCCGGGCCTTGGGTCTTCCAACCGCAGAAATTATTGGTGTGGACAGGCCCGTAGATGACAGAAGCCATGAATAAAAACGATTGGATCCGGTTGTAGCATTTGCTTCATGCCCTACAATCCACCAGTCGATGCCATTACAATGTCGAACGGCAGCAACCTTCTCTGTCGTTGGCCGTAATATTGGTTGATCTTTTAAAGTGACATTGCCGTGACCACCATCAAGGCTCATATCAATAATAGCTAAGTATAAAGTTGTAATCGTATCTCGCCCTGGATTACCTGAATCAAGTGTCTCGGGATAAATGAGATACCATAAGCTATCAGACCCGGGCCGAGGTAGTGTCAGAACATGTGTAGCCGAGTTCCCCCCTGAAAAATAGGTTATTAATCGTCCATTGGGCATTTGGAGTCCATCTCGATTATATACAAATTCGTTATTTGAGTAGAAGAGCAAAGAGCCAGTGGCATCTACAGCAATTGCCATAGCTTCATCAGACCAAGCTGATGAAGGTGGCTGCTCTATTGGTGCTCCACTGTTCCAATCTAAATGAATTCGATCCCGACCAAAAAACCAATGATTGGCTTCTTTTCCTGAGGGACAGGATCCAACTGAGAGATATGCATGTTGACTTTCTGAACAACAGCCGGACCCACATTCCTCCAGCCAAATTACAGTAGAGCCCGGAAGCGTTGGAGTATAGGGCGTTGAAGTTCCTACTCCGGAGGGAATTCCATTTATATACCATGTATATGTATATCCAGGAACTGGAGTTGACGTGTGTGTCAGAATTATTTCCTCACCCAAATTGATTTGATAGTCGGACAAACTAATTTCAGGAATTCCGTATGAACAGGACACAATAATTGTGTCACACTCTTTTGCGAAACATTCATGCGCGGGACCTGTTGCCTCAACACAGACTACAAAAGTCCCAATACTATCAGCAGCCATATTGAGGTTTTGAGATAATGCAGTGCCTCCATACCATATCCAGGAATATGTGACTCCCGTCTGAGGCAGATTCAATATTTCAATAGATTCTCCAAAAACAAAAGGAGATGATGGCCATTGGATATTGAGGATAACAGGGTCCGGACATGGAATGCTACAACCGTTAGACCGTAGTAAAGAATTTCTGGGACCTGATATTGCATTCCTCATGCGTTCAGCCTGGCCTTCCGTAAACATGGCGATGCAGCCCGGAGGCGCATAATCCATGAGATTGGAAGTCATGTCCGGCTCATCAGTTAAGAATGGATTGTTTGGATCTGAAGGATTTACATCTGATATACATGTGCTGACGGGTATTCCCTGCAGACAAGGATTTGAAGCATAAATGTTTATATCAAAATCAGGTGGTGTATCGCAAACACCATCCCCATCCAACAAACAATTATCATTTTCACAACTGTTGCCTTCCCAAGTGTGTCTTAAATTGAAGTAATGACCCAGTTCATGTAAGATTACTTTTCTCACATCGCATGATTGATTCATCCAGGTGATAGCTTCCACGACGATTCCATCATATATGGTTCCGTGAGCTGAAGGGTAGGCTGCATAGCCACCAGCCAGACAATCCCCAGGTTTGCAAGAAGCACAAACATCCTCTACGATATAAATATTGATGTAAGAGGTATCTGGGAAAAGGTTTCCATTCTCTCTCGGTACTGCTTTCAACGCAGCATCCTCCTTGCATAAGTCCATTTCACTCAGTTCGCTGCCAAATCGCCGAATACCGGTAGTTGCATTTCCCTGGATATCTCGTGACGCAATGCAAAGCTGAATTCCTATTTCAACAGAAATGGGATCTCCAGGACATGCTGGGCCACCGGCCAATAAGTTATTAATCCAGTCAATTCCAGCCACAACTGAGGCGTCATCCGGGAAAGGGGAAAGGAGACCACTTTGATCAGGACTATGTATGATATTCACTACAACAGGAATCACGATTGGCATTCTTCGAGTATGCTTCGTCTTTACTTCAAAATCTCCAACATTTCCATTTATGCCAATTCTTCCTGACGAGCTTTTTGTCATTGAATATGTAGTCAATTCAGGGTCGACACTTACCCTTTTTATATCAGGAACTTCAAACCCATTATGTAGCAAGGCCAGAAGCACCCAAAGGGCCAAAGTCAGACCTACTCGGCTAGCAGACAATTGTGAATGAGCCCTCATAGCAACTAATGTAAGGAAAGCTAACACAACGGGACATATGTAATCTGTACAGGATAAGATGACAGGAATAAGATCTGTGACTAAATATGTGCAAATGAAATACCTTCAATAAATAAGTAATTCCGTAAACAAAGGCAACATAAGATCCTGATGCTTTTGTTTATAATATTTGTGGTATGATATTCTATATAATTAGCTTTCGTGTCTAAATAGAAAAAAATGAAATAAAATGTATTTTATTACTTGCCCGAATTTGATACCGAAGCCTGAATAGTAAATATGGCACTTTCCTTCAAAGCAGATGCAAACAAAGTCCTGATTCCAAAATAAACAGAAAGAAACGGAAGAAGTAAAATGTTTCGATGCCTTGCGAGAAAGGGAATTACAAAGCTATAGGAATTGGATAGAGGAGACTGATGAATGTCTGCAACATTAAATCCACTTCTCTTCGTTAACTTTTCAAGACAGGAAGGTGAAAAAATAAATGTATGGAAAGGTACTGACCAACCCACCCACTGGTCATGATAAAAATTACTTTCAAAGCTTTTCCAGCTTGGTGTCTCCATGACGAGAACACCATCCTTATTTAAAAATGATTTACATTTTTGAATCACTTCCTGCGGGTTTTTGACATGTTCAATGACATGAAACATGAAGATCGCATCGAATTTTTTTCCGGGATTAAAATTTTCAAATGTAGAGCAGATGATATTCAGGTTATATTTTTCCCTGGCTATCTTACTGGCATACTGGCTTATTTCTACACCTTCCACATTTTTTGCCCCCTGATTTCTGCAATGAAATAGAAATTCGCCTGTGCTGCTGCCGATTTCAAGTACATCCTTATCCTGGATCAGAGGCCTGAATCTTTTAGCCCTTCGCCTGGTAACTCTTTGGGTTAAAAATTCAAAAATGCCTTTCCGGGTAAAAGCTTCATAATCTTTTTCATAAATGGTATTCAATTCTTCATCTGACAGGAAGGGAACCTGTTTGTAATATCCGCAGCAGGGATAGAAATGATATGAATAATTCTTATTCTTTTCAATTGAAGATGGGATCCATCGTTCTGTCGTTGAAGTATTCTGGCCACAAAGTGTACAGGTAGTTAATTCCATGCGGTTCGCTTAGGTACTTAATTTTGAATGCACAAGATATGTATAACCTTTTTGTTAAAATATTCCGGTCAATTAGTTTGCCGATATTTACCCTCGTGAAAAGATTGGTTAAATGATCCTCCATTCCTTTGCCGTCATGGCCTACAAAGACTCGCCTTACCTGCCTGCATGCCTGGATTCATTGACTTCCCAGACAGTCAAAAGCCATATTTATATCACCACTTCTACCCCTTCTGCCTATATTGACGACATCGCAAAGAAATATGGCCTCGAACTGTTCATCACAGAAACGGGCAAAGGAATAGCACATGACTGGAATTACAGCTTCGCACAGGCCAAAACAAAATATGTAACTCTTGCGCACCAGGATGATCTTTACCTGTCAGCATATACCGAACGTTGCACTGAAGCAAGCGAAAAATACAAGGACACCTTAATCTGTTTCACGGACTATAATGAAATCACGGATCACGGTATGCGTAGCAGCACTTTACTTTTGAATGTCAAAAAGATGATGCTCTCTACGTTGATGCCTTTCAGTGATCATGTTTTTTCCAAAGTGGTGAAAAAATTATTATTGGCCATCGGCGACCCGATTGCTGCCCCTAGCGTAATGTATAACAAAGAAAATTTAACCGGATTTCAGTTTTCCCCGGAATTTTCAATCAACATGGATTGGGATGCATGGTCCAGGCTTGCAAACATTTATGGAAGATTTGTATATGTAAAAAAAGTGTTGCTCACACATCGCATCCATGCAGCTTCAGCAACGACCGAAGGCCTGAAAGCCAATGCAAGACAAAATGAAGATTTAAAAATTTTCAAACGCTATTGGCCCGCATTCGTAGCCAGGCAATTAGCTAAACTGTACGCGAGAAGTTACAAATCAAATGAAAAAGCCAGCTGACCTGACGTATGAATTCTAAATTGATATCCATCATAAAGTACATTATTGTTCTTGCGATTTCTTTCGGATTGCTGGCACTTGCTTTTAAAGGCATCGCTGTAAAAGCCATCCTCGAAGGAATGTTGCAGATCAATATCCCCTGGCTCATAGTGGCAATATTAGTAGGTATCCTGGGATTTATCAGTAGGGCTTACCGGTGGAGACTTCTCATCGAATCACTGGGGTATACGCCTTCGTTAAAAAATACAACATACTCTTTAATGGTGGGCTATTTTGCAAATCTGGCCCTACCGCGATTAGGCGAAGTAACGCGATGCGGATCTTTAAGCAAAGCAGAATCCATTCCCTTCACCAGCTTACTTGGCACAGTGATCATAGAACGGGTGGTAGATGTGCTGACACTTCTCCTCTGCCTGCTACTGGCTGCTATCGTGGAATTTGACAGGGTGGGAAATTTTTTACGCGATACGATTTTTCATCCCCTTGCTGCGAAGTTTCAGATGCTTTTCTCTTCAACTTTCATCATCATAGGCGGATTAATTTTCCTGGTAATCCTCGTCATGTTGATTATTTATTTTATACGCAGATTAAATAGCAAAAAAGAAGAATCCAAAGTTATGCGGCTGGTCAGAGGACTTGTCAATGGACTCCAATCTATTGCAAAACTCAAAAGACCGTGGATTTTTATTTTTCATTCATTGTTTGTCTGGTTTCTTTCTTTTTTAGGTATGTATGTCAGCTTTTTCCTTCTCCCTTCTACCAGTGGTTTAGGATGGAGTGCCGCATTAGTGTTGTTAGTGGTGAGCGGATTTGGAATGGCGGCTCCTGTGCAGGGAGGAATTGGAGCTTTTCACTTATTAGTTTCACAGGGACTGATTTTGTATGGACTGTCCCAACAGGACGGGCTTACCTTTGCTACATTAGTGCATGGACTTTCATTGTTGCTTGTTGTAGGATGCGGAATCGCTTCACTGTTACTTTTATTTTCAGCCAAAAATAAAAAGTTAGCGCAACAGGAGGTTATAGATAATACTTAATGCCAAAGAAAGAAGGCATCTATACTTTCCTTTTATACACCATGATCTGTTGTTGACTGGCAGCCTTATAACCCACGGTCTCTTGATCCCATTTATAAATGGTCCGTTCATTATAAATGTCCACCACGCCGACCAATGTATAATTGATAGCTGAATAACTATTAAACCACGTAAAAATGGTATCCGGGCTTCCTTCTTTACCCAGCCATGATGCAGAGATCAGGCAATACACGATAAGCTCGGGATTGTTTTTTTCGATCTCACGAGCCATCTCTTCCTGCATCTGTTGATTATAAGGCTGAATTTCCACTAATGGATAGGTATAAATATACCCGGTCGCCGAAAGCCTGTCAGCATAAAAAGCAATCTGTGGTTCAGAACCTAATACGGCAATCTTTGCTGTGTCTGAAGAATTTTTTTTGATATAATCTGCTATCTCCAGGGATTCATTGAATGGATTATTCCCATATTGTTGTTTTGCGATCTGGGCAGGTGTAAAATTGAAATAATAATCTTTATTTCCTGACACAGCAGAAATACCTGCAATACAAAAAACAATAAACGGCAACACAGAGATAGATGTGCTTTTGGAATACCGGTTTAAAAGTGATGTGAAATAATATAATGCCACCCCTCCCAATAATCCTATTGCAGGTAAAAACACAATGAAGTAGTGACGCCGGAAATAAAATCCAGGACAAACTGTAAGAAAAGCGAATAAGGTAAACAGCAGGATAAGCAGCTTTTGCTTCAAGGTCAGCTTAACAAGGAAGGTCAATACGATACCTGCAAAGAATAATATCCAGAAAAGCGTGAATTCTTTCAGCATAGGTGTAAAGCGCGAAACAAATTCCTTCGCACCTTCCGCTAGAGAAAGTCCTCCTGCATACTTTCCTGCGTATGTAATGGTCCAGAACCAGAATTTATCAAACGTACCGACACCCTTTAAATAGAATACCATGATCACATAGGGAAGTACCGCCGCAACACTATACATCAGGGTTTGTAAAATAATAGGTACCCATTTTACCGGTTTTTCAAAGACCCCTCCCAAAATGATAGCAATTCCCCCAAATACAATAAAGAAAACGGCTTGTTGCTTCATCATGAAAGCGAGTCCCAGCATCAACCCGATCAAAAAAGCCGTTAACAGATTCCTTCGTTCATAAAACCTGGCAAGAAAAAACAATGCAAGAGCAACGAAAAAAGCAATGAAATGCGTGGCATGTGCCGCAAACCCCAGGACCGTAGGACTCACCGACATGATAGCAAATACACTGGCTGCAAAAAGTGCGATCGGGGCATTAAACAACTTCCGGAATGCCAAAAACAAAAATATGATCGTACCGATTCCCAGGATTAGCAAACCAGTATGAATACCTGTATTTGAATCACCAAATACAGTCATTAGAATGGCATACATCATGGAAGTTCCCGGCAGCTTCATAGTATATGCTTCCGAAAAAAGAGGAATCCCTTTCATCATCAATTTCGCGATGTATGCGTATTCGCCTTCATCTCTTTCAAGAGGGATATTCAGCAAATGAAGACGCAAAAGAGAGGTGCACAGGATGACAACGCCAAGCGCTATCCAGTAAAAATCTATAGCAGGGGCTTTGCTTTGAGGAGCCACGCGGGCGGATCGTTCAGGAGATTTTGATGTTTTCGGTACCGGCTTTTTACTTTTCTTGGTCATCAGGGCTTGCTATGATTAAGTGCCGCAAAAATAGATTAAAAGCCGGAATGACGTTCGAGTGTCTCTGACCTCGAACCTGAACAATCTTCCACTGTTCGAGATCTACGAAATGACGTTCAAGTGTCTCCGGTCTCGACGGGCAAATCAAAGATTTAAGAAAAAGAGTCTTGCAGGTTCGAGGTCGGAGACACTCGAACGTCCGGCGGTATGTTCGAGGTCAGAGACACTCGAACGTCATTTTCGCGAACGTCTTTAAACGGAAACCCTTTGTCTCCATATTTTTATGAGCATAACCGATAACGCAATCCCTCCGGCAAGTCCAACTGTTGCGCCCACACTGCCAAAATTTCTTGCAGGCGCATAACTTTTATCCAGCTCCAGGATACCAATACCAAACGAAAAGAAAATGATGGACCCGGCAGAGAGCATATAAAAGATCAATGCAAGAAATCCAAAAAAGAGCTGCGTTATATTGAAAGAACTGATCCTTTTTTTCAGCCAGCGGTAATAAAAATATGCGGGAACAGAAATCAGCAGCACAGAAAGCATCAGGCTGTCATCATATCGTGTATAGATCCACGCCAGCTGGCTCGCAAATGGCAAACAGGTAATGCTGTACAATAGAAATTCTGTATTGCTCATTTTATTCAACCGCAAAGCAAATACTGCCATGGTCACTCCAAAAACCACTATGGATGGAAAATAGATAGGCCATTCGGTTTTTGTTGCAATGACCTGAACGAGGGCAACGATGATCATCCAACTGACGGCAACAATGATATTCCTGTGGCGAGTCGCTACTGAAGGATTTTCTGCCAGGGATTGATTTTTCTTTTCAGGACCAACCGGGATGACCAGAGGCTGGAAAGGAACTGCCGCCGGTTTTTCTTCTTTTTTCCCGAATTCAGTTTTTGTATTCTGTTCTGTTCGTTCATTAGATGCATGAGGCTTATCCGGTTTATTTGAAAGCACTTCAGTATCTCTGATAGTTTCAATGGCCCGCAATCGCTCTTCACATTTGCGGATCTTATTTTTTATCCCATCATCGTGTTTTATTTGTAAAGCCTTTCGGTATTTTTCAAGGGCTCCGGCAAAATTATTGTACGTGTGAAATAATTCGTCCGCATCGTATACCAGCTGATTGAATAATACCAGCGACCTGCACTTTTCGGCTTCCCTGCGAAGGTTCAGATCATCCGGGTATTCCTGCAACAGGATTTCATACTCATACAATGCATCCTGCTGTTTTCCCATTTCGAATAAATCGGCTGGTCTTCTTTTTTGCTTTTCAATAGAGAATAATGGATTGCGGGCAATAAAAAACTTAGATGGAGGGATATTGAGCTGGCTTTTTGAAATTGGATGTGGAAAATTCTTTTGCTGAAGATGCTCGTACGCATAATCATAAAGATCATCGAGAGCAAGCATTTTATTTTGATTGTCAATACCATTTTTCAACACATCAATCAACGAGCCGGTGAAATACGTATTTCGTCCATTTTTATCATAATAGGATACCTCATCTCCCTGTGAAGAAGTCAGCATGTAAGTGCCTTTTACATCCACTTCAGGCGCGATGCTTTCCCCTTGTGTTGCTATGCCGCTGTGACATGCATCGAGAATCAATATTTTTTGTTTGGCAGTAGAAGGTTTTAGAATTGCATTGTTGATAAAGTCAAAATCAATTCCCCCCAGAATATAATCATCTATTTTCTTGGTGTTGCGGGCGATCAGGTAAAGTTTCTTCACGTCTGTACGGTGGCCATGACCTGCATAATAAATGATCAGCGTATCCATCCCGGGTTTGCGGCTTTGCTGCAGCAGCAATTCTTCTATTTCCGTGTTTGATTTATTATGTGCTACTGATACATTTTCCTGGGGCAGACCTATATGAAGTTTATTCGTCAGCAGGTGATAAAAATCTTCAAGATTTCCTTTTACAGGCGGGATGGATGCAAAGGCGCTTTCAAATTCACTTGACCCGATCAATATCGCGTGTGTCCGGTCGGTATCAATAGCATAATTTACATTTTCATATACTTTCGTCTTTCCGCTGCTGTTTTCCAGGAAATGGACTTTTACATTGTCATCTTTTATAGTTGACAGGATGCCCAGGCTGGAATTTTCTTCCCTGTTTTTTGAATGTAGCCATGCGTCAATTTTAGGTTTCAGGACCCTGTCGTAAATCTCATGCACGGACAAACCTACCAGGCCTTCAATGACTCCCACGAGAACGGGCACAAATAGACTGGCAGACATCTGCCCTTCCATGGCCGGAAATTCTTTGATATGAAATGAAAAACCTTCCAGGTTTTCCTGCAGATAATTGCGTAGCTCGTAAATATCCTCTTTTGCTACCGGAGATTGGAGTTCTATCTCGACGTTCATATGCCTTGATTAGATGATGAAGAATAAAGTGTCCGCTGCGGCTTCTTAAGTTTCCTCAAGTTAATAACAAAAATGAAAAAAGAGCCAAATGACGTTCGAGTGTCTCCAACCTCGAACCTGGAGAAGCAATGTGACAAGTTCGAGCCCAGAGCAAAGACGTTCGAGTGTCTCCGACCTCGAACATTGAGTAAGTAAATGGACGGTTCGAGGTCAGAGACACTCGAACATCGTTTAAAAAAAAAGAGCCGGGTCTCTTCCGGCTCTTAAATAACACTCACAAAAAGGATATATGGGTCAGTGGGCGAAAACCACTTTATCTGAGATGTTTTACGTTCATTCGGAATTCAGTATCAGTATTCAACAATCCATATCTGTCCCCCTTACATAGATATTGATCACTGAACACTGATTACTGATTCTGCTTACAGTCACAATATTCCGCTTTAAATTCATCCACCTTGCATTTTAGGATTCAATTTGTTGTAAATCTTTCTTCCCGGGAATTAACATAAAAGATTAAAAAAAAAGGGAGATCAATTGACCTCCCAATGGATTCCTAGTGGTGCTAATTTTTATGGCTTAACCTGCACATTGATGAAATGGATTTGTATTAATTACTATTTCTCTCTGTTCTCTTCCGTTTATGGGTTATTCTATGATCACAATCTTCTGCACATTGAGGTAATCATCAGTTTTAACCACCAGCGTATACATTCCGGGCTGAAGATCCTTCACTTCAATGGTTTCATCCGAAGTGTCTTCTTCGAAAGCAGTTTGAAAAATATTTTGACCCGTGCTGTTGACTATGAATATTTTTCCATTCTCATCAGCGTGACTGATCCTGAGACTGATATTCGAAGAAGATGGATTGGGCCATGCTTTTACGCTAAAGTGCCCTGAATGAAACATTACCGTGCGGATAGGTGAATAATCAAAATTTCCATCCAGATCCACTTGCTTCAACCTGTAAAAGTTTTTTCCTCCATGCGCATTCGAATCCATAAATGCATATTTGTTTACCGGTTGTCCTTCAGAAACTGCATTCACTTTCCCTATGGTATTAAAATGAAGTCCCCCATCATTTGAGCGTTGGATTTCAAAATAAGAGTTGTTGATTTCATCGGTAGTAGCCCATTCGATCTGACACATTTGTTCAGCTAAAGAATTTGCTTCGAATGATACCCACCTTACAGGAAGTGCGCCGCAGCAAGCGGAAATGCTGAAATTGTCGATGGAGACACCGTTGTCAGCGTTTCCAACATCCGTGGTCGTCCATGAAATACCGAACGCAGCTCCATTAGCAATAGACAGTCCTGATAATGTAAATGAAGGAACAGGAGTTACTGTCACTGTCCCGCTTGTGCCTGTTGAAGAACCGACGAAGTCTTTCCCATTTAGTGTAGCATTTGCTATCAATGCTCCGGTGCCTGTACAATCCCAGCCTGAAGTATTCGCATACCGCCATTGTTCATAATTCCATGATAGAGTGATGCTACTGATCGTCATTCCGGAATTATTGATAAAAGAAACTGTGTAGGTGATGTCACCCGAAGTGCCTGATCTCAATGCCCCTATTGAAAATTCACCAGCAGAGCCATAACCCCAATAACCCCCTGCATTGCTTGTTCCATTTCCTTGTCCCCGGTAGGTGGGTGTTATTGAACTTGATGCTGTCCAGCCGGTAGGGATGGTAGCGGATAGATTGCCCGCACTATTTGGATTATAAGTATCAAAAATCGTAGTTGCCGGTGCAAAAGGTAAGCTCGTAATAGAAATCTGACCAGTGCTTTTGAATCCTGCCATTATTCCAAAAAATAGAATAATGTATCTGCAGGAAGACATTTTGTTCTTCAGCTTGTCCTTCATAGCCTTATAGTTATTTAGCAGGGTTATGCAAAAAAAAAATGATCCTACCATCTTCTGAACATCAGACGACAGTATAGTTGATTCTTATTTTAATTGATTTCCGAAATCAAAACATTACAAAATCGTAAGCGGATGAGGGTCCATATGTTTTTATAACATTCGTATTAATAAAAATTATTAATACATATGTTTGAGTAACGTTTCAACTGATTGAGATCCCTAAAGCGCAAGGATCATTGAAAATTAATTTGATCTTCAAATGCGCCCTTACACCTTCGCGCAAATGTAACTCCAAAGCCTTAGGCAGAGCCGATTTGAACATTACTTAATTGTAAACTTATAGTCAACAAAAATTAATTTTTCCGGATCGATGCCGGGAACTGTGAAGTTTGGAAAGATATCCTAGTCTATTTCAGCCGAAATAAGACAAAGAGTGAATAAATATTTTGTCCGGCAGTATTTTATTTAGCGGCTACGAATTTCCGGGAATAAATTTTTCCACCTGCATTCATCACTATAAAATATATTCCCCGGGCCAATAAATCAGTTGAACATTGAAAATGATTCTCTCCCTTTATCGATTTTCCAAAATAGATTGAAACGACTTCCTGTCCTGCAGAGTTAAAAATTTTTGATTCGCAGGTAACAGATATAGGTGTGAAAATATTCATGTCAATTCCTTCGGAAGAAATTACCCACTCCATGTCGGAAGGCGTAGAAGTAACTGAATACGTGCCGGTGGAAGTACTGTAGTGCACAGTCATCCTGATATGATCTACATCCGCTTTTGCATTTGAAGAAGCCAGATTCATCACCTTTAAAGATACTCCTGTTGCAGTATCATTCAGATCTGAAGGAAGCCAGGTGGTGCCCCATAGAGGATCATCATGTCCATAACTATGATATGTCAGAGTGGTCGGCCAAAAGCCTGGTGAATTCAGATTATTCCCAACCAGTGTCCCCTTTTTCGCCAATCGCACTGTTGAATCCATTAGCGCATTTTGATCATGAGCCGTTCGCCGGATATCAACGAGTATGGTATCGATAACAGCATCAGCAGGGATGTCAAAATCAAAATGACTGGCATAGAGATAACGCGAATACTCACAAAAGCTCATAAAGCAATTACCGGCAGGAAATATTTCAGTGGTGGCTACCGAATCATCCTCTGCATTGATGTATGACAGATTATTCCATTCAGTCCCCGCGCATGCAAGGCAGGCAAGGCTGGGAATATTTTCTCCTAAACCGGCAGAACGAATTTCAGGAGACTGAGCATGAGAAATGAAAGGGAGTAGCAGAACGACAATTAAAATCTTTTGCATAGGAAATGATTAACTCCTACAAATTAAGGAATTGATCCCTAAAAAATGATAATTAAAATTGGAGTTAGATTACCTGACAAGCGTAACATCCCCGGTAAATACTTTTTCCTGTCCATCCACAAATTTCACTTTCGCTAACCAGACATATACACCGGGGTTCACCATCTGATTTTTAAATCTGCCATCCCATCCAATGGAAAGATCATTGGGTTGAAAATTACTGTATTCATAAAGCATTGAACCCCACCGGTCATAAATCCGGAAGAAATGGATCTGAACTTGCGGACTTCCAAAAACATGCACAAGATCATTGAAACCATCATCATTGGGACTGAAAACAGTCGGCACAAATATTTCTTTAATTACAGTCACCACTTCTTCGAATGTCAGGTTGATCATGATCGTAGAATCACAACCAAATACACTCCCTCCATTGATGACCTCTGTGCCGGTTGGATTACTCTCATCATAGATCGTTCCATTGACTGTGATCGACTGTCCTTCCAACAGAATAGAATCCAGTACAAAAACATCAGGTGCATAAAATGTAAGACTAATATTGACTATGGAATCACAACCCAGGTAGCTGCCGCCAATAAAAGCTTCCGTTCCGGTTGGGTTAGCTTCATTATAAGTTGTACCATTGATGACAAGGCTTCCTCCGGGACAAAGTGTTTCATCAAGATCAAAAGTGACAACACTACTGAAGCTGAGATTTATATTCACAGTAGAATCACAACCAAATACACTTGCATTTGGCAATAATTCGGTACCTGTCGGATTCAATTCATTATATACGGTTCCATTAATTGTGACCGATCCTCCAATACAAAGTGTCTGCACGAGATTAAAATCCGATGCTGCATGAAAAGATAAATTCACATTGATCATCGAATCACAGCCCAGGTAACTACCTCCCACTAAAGTTTCTGAACCTGTTGGATGCGATGCATTATAGGTTGTTCCATTTACTACAATGCTTTCCCCCGGACAAAGGCTTTGTGTGAGGTCATTGATCACGACACTGTTAAAAGAAAGATTGACATTCACTGTTGAATCACATCCGTGAACATTTGCATTTAGCAAAACTTCAGTACCTGTCGGATTTCCTGCATTATAAATCGTACCATTCACTGTAAGGCTTCCACCCGTACAGAGTGTCTGTGTAAGATTAAATACAGAAGGACCATAAAAGGTTACACTGACATTCACTATCGAATCACAACCCAGGTGACTGCCACCTATAAAAGTCTCTGTACCCGTCGGATGGGCCGCATTATATATCGTACCATGCACGGTAATACTTCCACCAGGGCAAAGCGTTTGATTCAAATTGAAGGTGGGAGCAGCATTGAAGCTGAGGTTGACATTCACTGTAGAATCGCATCCATGAATGTTTGCATTCGCCAATATTTCTTGGCCCGCCGGATGAGCCTGATTATAAATTGTTCCATTGATGACAAGGCTTTGTCCTGCACAAAGGGTTTGATTTAAGCTGAAAACCACTTGTGGGTAAAATGATAAATTGATATTTACAACACTATCGCATCCCAGGTAACTACCGCCGATAAAAGTTTCTGAACCCGAAGAATTACCTGCATTGTAGGTAGTGCCATTGACTACAATACTTCCACCGAAACAAAGCGTGTTAGTCAGATCAAATGTGACGACATTATTGAAACTCAGGTTGACATTAATTGTAGAATCGCATGCATGCACACTTGCATTTGGAATTACTTCAGTGCCTGTCGGATGAGCTGCATCATAGACAGTTCCATTGACTGTGATGCTACCGCCGGTACAAAGCGTTTGATTCAAATTGAAAACGGCAGGTGCATAGAAAGACAAATTCACATTTACTACTGAATCACAACCCAGATAACTTCCTCCAATAAAAGTTTCTGATCCTGTAGGATTTGCCTGGTTGAAGGTCGTTCCATTTACCACTATGCTTCCACCTATACATAAAGTTGTATTCAGATCAAAAGTGACCACATTATTAAAACTAAGATTAACATTTATGGTCGAATCACATCCATGAATATTTCCATTTGGTATTACTTCTGTTCCCATAGGATGAGATGCATCGTAAACAGTTCCATTGACAGTAAGACTTCCTCCGGTGCAAAGCGTTTGTGTAAGGTCGAAAATGGAAGCATTATAAAATGTGAGGTTGACATTTACCAAAGAATCACAACCATTGGTGGATGCATTTAGCAGGGTTTCGGTTCCAATAGGATGACCCTGGTTGTAAATGGTGCCATTCACCACTATTTCTTCACCCGGGCAAAGATTCATTGCCAGGTTATTTACATGAAAGGGCTGAACCGTAATGGTTTGGATTACAGGATTATTAAAATCAACCTGGCAATTGGCATCCGTCATGTTTGTTGCAAAAATCTGAATGGGTCCATTGCTCACTCCATAATCTTCAGCACAAACCGTAACTGACAGTGTGTTTGAAACACTTATCATAGACTCCAGGAAGTCATTACCTCCCGCATGAATCGTATAATCTACAGTGAAAGGGGCAAATCCTGTAAACTGCACCTGGAAAACCCAACATTGATTTTCACAGACCACACCACCGTTGGTGAAAGAGACTGCAGGTGCATAAAAAATAACAGGAATGCCCTGTGAAACTGAAAGACAATTGTCATTGAGATCCACTAATCCGAAGCCATTATTATTACCCGCTACTGCAGATACATAGTAAGTTTGTCCCAAAACTATACCCCCGGGGAAACTAAATGAATTCGTTGCACTCACCGCGATTATTGTTCCAAGCTGAGCTCCTGCATTTGTGTGCAGGATAAATTCCAGCACATCATTACCATCAAGCATGTCGTTGCCATTATGAATAACGGTGAAGCCTGAACCATCACAGATATTCAAAGGAGCATTTGCAAAATTCATTGTGCCTGCTGTAGTAGCGCAATTACAATCCACAGACCCGCTGATCACAACAGGACCGCAATTATTGCCATCATTCAGATTGAATACATATCCTGTTCCGCTTGCAATCGGTGATGATGTGAAGGATGATCCTACAGGCATTCCATTCACCGTATACGTTCCCGGATTTCCACCTGTAATCGTAAAAGTGACTGTGTACGTTTGATTCACCAGGTTACAATTTTCCACCAGGTTTGAGAAGGATGGAGCGTTGACAACATTTATGCCTGTAGTTGCCTGTAATGCACATTGACCAGCATTAGGTGTAAATGTCAAGGTGATATTTCCATTCAGTCCCGAGGGATCAAAACTGTTACCTGAAACACCCTGACCTGACCAAATTCCGTTGATACCACTTTGCGTAGTGGACAAATTTATGGGTGCTGCACTTTCACACAAGGTTGCGGGCACATTCATGATAGCCGGAGTAACCGGAATATTTACTGTAATACTTATGCCTGCATTATTAGCACATTGTCCTGCTGTTGGAGTAAATGTCAGTGCGATACTTCCACTCAATCCTGCAGGATTAAAATTATTTCCAGCGACTCCCATGCCCGACCAGTTTCCGGTAAATCCGCCTTGAGTAGTAGGTAAAGATATTGGCGCTGCAGTCTGACACAAGCTTGCAGGAATACCTGTTATTGCAGGTGTGACGGGAATATTTATAGCAATACTTGTAGTATTGACATTTGCACACTGTGCTGCATTAGGAGTAAATGTCAATGTGATATTTCCACTGAGACCTGTAGGATTAAAATTATTTCCCGCGACACCCATGCCTGTCCAGTTACCCGTAATGCCACTTTGTGTGGTAGGCAACGCAATGGGAGCACTGTTTTGACATATCGATGCCGGAATGCCAGAGATAACGGGAGTAACCGCAATCGTTACATTGATGTTAGTTGTGTTGATATTTGCACACTGAGGTGCTGTAGGTGTAAAAGTGAGTGTGATATTTCCGCTGAGGCCTGTAGGATTAAAATTATTTCCGGCTACTCCCATTCCTGACCAATTTCCGGTGATGCCACTTTGTGTGGTAGGCAATGCAATTGGAGCTGCAGTCTGGCATATCGAAGCAGGTAATCCGGATATTGCAGGCGTGACAGCTACATTCACAATAATGGAAGCACTTGCATTATTTGCGCATTGTCCTGCATTGGGTGTGAATGTCAGTGTGATATTTCCATTCAGGCCAGAGGGATTAAAATTATTACCGGCAACACCCATCCCTGACCATGTACCCGTGATGCCGCTTTCTGTTGTGGGCAATGCTACAGGGCTATCATTTTGACACATCGATGCCGGAAGACCTGAGATCGCCGGCGTGACAGGAATATTGACGTTGATGTTTGTTGTATTTGTATTTGCACACTGCCCTGCTGCAGGAGTAAATGTGAGTGTGATATTTCCGCTCAATCCTGAAGGATTAAAATTATTTGCTGTAACCCCCATTCCCGACCACGTACCGGTGAAGCCACTTTGTGAAGTAGGTAATGCAATTGGGCTATCATTCTGACAGATCGAAGCAGGAATACCTGATATGGCTGGTGTTACAGGAATATTAACTGTAATGGATGCAGTTGCAGGATTTGCACACTGACCTACAGTAGGAGTAAATGTCAATGTGATATTTCCACTGAGACCGGCAGGATTAAAATTATTTCCGGTTATACCCATACCAGACCATGTGCCTGTAATGCCGCTTTGCGTGGTGGGTAAAGAAACTGGGCTATCACTCTGACATAATGAAGCAGGTAATCCTGAAATGGCAGGTGTCACGGCAGTATTCACGTCAATGACTGCTGTATTCGGATTTGCACATTGTCCTGCATTAGGTGTGAATGTCAGTGTGATGTTTCCACTCAGCCCGCTGGGATCGAAACTATTTCCGGATACACCTGAGCCTGACCAGTTTCCGGTGATGCCACTTTGTGTTGTGGCTAATGCAGCAGAAGGATCATTTTCACAAAGCGTCGCAGGCAAACCTGAGATAGTGGGTGTGACCGGGACATTTACATTAATGCCTGTAGTATTCGTTGTTGCACACTGGCCAGCAGTGGGCGTAAATGTCAAAGTGATATTTCCGCTTAATCCTGATGGATCAAAATTATTTCCTGAGACACCTGTGCCTGACCAGTTGCCTGTATATCCACTTTGTGTAGTGGGCAATGCAATGGATGCCGCCAACTCACAAATCGTAGCCGGGATTCCTGATATTGTCGGAGTGACCGGGAGATTTACATTTATGGTAGTTGTATTTGGATTTGCACATTGACCTGCATTGGGTGTGAATGTTAGTGTGATACTTCCGCTTAAGCCTGATGGATTAAAATTATTTCCTGCTACGCCCATTCCTGACCAATTACCGGTTATACCACTTTGGGTTGTAGCTAATGCAATGGGGCTTGCTGATTGACAGATAGAAGCTGGAATTCCGGAGATGGCAGGCACAGAATGAATGGTACCATTTACGACAACATCATCCATAAAGAAAGTTTCACCATTGGCTTTATTAGCCATTGAAGCCTTGATTTGAAGAGTTGAACCATTAAGTCCTCCTACGGACAAAATGCCAATGCCAGTATTTCCGCATACATAAGCGAATTGCACAAAGGGTCCTCCATCAAGGCTATAATAAGTGACGATCTGATCATGACTATTATCAATGAAAGGATTCCCTGTACATATAAAATAAGGCCCTCCAGCTGAGCACTCTAAAACACCCGTACTGGTAAAGGTTATGGAAATGCTGACATTGCAATAATTTGAAATGTCTATCGACTGTGATAACCAATAATTATCATTTCCTCCTCCCATACCACCACAGCAAGGAGCTCCTTCAATGTCCTCACATACGAATCGACCAGCCCATACCCCCCATTGACTATTTCCGACCCCTAAATTTAAATTCCCACCATCATCGCAATCTGTCGCTACGCTGGACCAAAAAGGAGGACCATTAAGAGTACCATTAGGATAGGCGTTAAAATTTTCAGACCAGATCTGAGTATACGACTTAGGAATTAGGAAACCGACCAGCAGATAGAGAAAAAGAATTCCAAATAAAAATTTTTTCATAAAGTCGTTATCACCTGGAGATTTCAGGTTTTAAATGAATACAATACAAGCAGGTTGATGATTTTATTCGTTCCTCTATCTATGTTTGGATTGAATGTGAACCTAAAGATACAAAGGCGTTTCCCTTGCCTTTGGATTATTAAAGTAAAGTAATTAACAATTACAAGTTAAGATGAAATAAGACTGATGTCCCTGATAAAGTATTCTATTGATACTGACCATATTGTATATACAGATAATATTACCTGCGAATGCGGCTTACCAGGTGCTCAGCTATTTTTTCAGAAGCCTTACCGGAACCATAAAGCTTAACATTTTCCCCAATGGTCTCAGCCTGATGATGAATGATGGATACCATATCTACATCATTTGAAGGCGGGACCACCACATTCCACCTGTGCCGGACCAATTCCACCCACTCCGTTTCTGATCTCAACGTAACACATGGCACACGATGGAAATAAGCTTCCTTTTGCACCCCACCTGAATCCGTTATGATCAAAGCCGATTGACTTTCCAGCGCGATCATATCAAGATAGCCTACAGGATCGATGCATATCACATGCCGCAATGCAATATTAAATTCGCGCATCTTCGCCCGTGTACGTGGATGAACAGGCAGTACTACAGAAATTTTTTCAGCCACCTCATCCAGCACATTGCAAATCAATGAAAGTGCTTCTTTCGTATCTGTATTCTGCGGCCGGTGTATGGTAGCCAGATAATAACCTTTCGCCTCTAGTTTTAATTCTTTCAATAAAGTACTTTTTGCATGTGCTTTCGCTCCATAGTACAGTGATGCATCATACATGACATCGCCCACCTGGAAAATTTTATCACTGGAAATACCTTCCGAGTGTAAATTATCATCTGCAGTATCGGTCGGTGTAAAAAGTATTTCTGAAACGTGATCTGTCACCACCCTGTTGATCTCTTCCGGCATCATCCGGTTGAATGAGCGAAGACCGGCTTCAATATGGGCTACAGGAATATGCAATTTGCAAGCAGCTAATGCGGCTGCTAAGGTAGAATCGGTATCCCCATATACATTTACAACATCAGGTTTGATTTCTTTCAGCAGAATTTCAATCTGTTCCATCATGCGTCCACTCATCGCACCATGACTGAGACCATGGATCCCGAGATGATAATCAGGGGAAAGAAGATCCAGCTCAGAGAAAAATATATCAGACATGTTCTGATCAAAATGCTGCCCGGTGTGTATGATGATTTCTTTTATCTCATCATACTTTGCCAAAGCCCTTGATACAACTGATGCTTTCACGAATTGCGGCCTTGCCCCCAAAACAGTAACGATCTTCATAAAGCTTATTTATTTGGCTGAACAACCCGCTGAATTTCCATTAATGTTTTCCTGAAAATGGATGAGCTGATGCATGCAGGCTTGTAAGCGGATGTTTTTCTCCTGCATCACTCAGGTTTTTATTATTCCGGATATCATACACCAATTGAATAGAAGGTTTTGCATCCTGCATCGTAAATCCTTTGCCCGATAATATATTCTGGTAGCTCATCGTGTGAAGGTCAGCGAATCCTTCACTAAATTCAAATTCTTCCTGCTGGATGGTAAGTGACCGGTATGTACGCGCTCCTTTTTTTCTAATGTCATCCGGTATGGTATCCGCATTGATGCTTAAAAACCACCGCACTCGCGCTTGTTCAAATTCCATGTACCCGGCTGCACGATCGTGTGCATGCAGATGCACATGGTTGACCTTGACATCCCCAAAAATCCACAAGAGCATATCAAAAAAATGCACACCTATATTAGTGGCTATGCCACCTGATTTCCGTTCTTCTCCCTTCCAACTCGTGTAGTACCAATTTCCCCGGGCTGTGATATAGGTGAGATCAACATCATATACTTTGCCGGGAGGACCATTTCGGATCTTTTCTCTTAATGCTATCACATTCGGGTGCAGTCTCAGCTGGAGGATTGTATATACATGATGTTTGGAATCCTGTTCGATTTCCTGCAGGGCTTCTACATTCCAGGGATTGAGCACAATAGGTTTTTCGCAGATCACATCTGAGCCATATCTCAAAGCAAAGCGGATGTGAGCATCATGCAGATAGTTGGGGGAACAGATGCTGATGAAATCTACTGCCACATCTTTACGCTTTAGCTTTTCAAGATGCCTGTCAAAACGCTCGAATTCAACAAAAAATGCAGCCTGTGGAAAGTAACTGTCAATAATGCCGACAGAATCGAATGGATCGTAAGCAGCCACAAGATCATTGCCGGAATCTTTTATTGCCTTCATATGACGAGGTGCTACAAAGCCTGCAGCCCCGATGAGGGCAAAATGCTTAACCATATTAGCTTATTTGCCGTAAATCTACTTAAAATAGGTAAGCAGTAAATGGTAAGCAGTAAGTGGTAAAATAGAAAACAAAAGCTCCATAGAAGCGATATATCTGTAAAGAAAAAAAGACATGCCGAACTACATCGACATGCCTTTTTATCTACACGATGACAATGTGCGTCATCCTGATCATTTTAATTCACTACCATATCACCTTTCTTAGCGGCTCTTTGTAGTTTTTTATTGGCTACGATGACGACCTCTACCCTTCTGTTCATTTGTCTTCCTTCTTCAGTTTCATTTGAAGCAAGAGGATCTGTTTCACCATAACCTGTAGTACTCATACGGGAAGCAGCAACACCCTGGGCAACTAAATAATTGTCTACTGCATCAGCACGGTTATCTGACAATGCTTTATTGTGCTCATCCGAACCAGTATTATCTGTATGGCCCAGGATCCTCAGATCAGTATCATCATATTTCAGCAACGTAGGCGCCAGCTCCTGAAGATTTTCCTTTGTTGAAGATTTAAGGGAATACGAATCGATATCAAACAGAATTCCGGAATCAAAAGTGATAAGTATGCCTTCACCTACACGTTCAACTTTTGCACCTTTCAGGTCTTCCTGGATCTTGGCAGCCTGCTTATCCATATAGTCACCTATCAGGCCGCCGGCCACGCCACCTACTGCAGCACCTATAATAATGGCTACAGCTTTATTCTTTTTCCCAAGAATAGCACCGGTTGCCGCTCCTGCTGTTGCACCTATGACAGCCCCTTTTGTCTTGTTACTTGTATTACAGCCAGGATTGAACATCACTGAGCCAAAAATCAATAAGACCAGAAAATAAGTCCTTTTCATATTCCACGTTTTTTAATTAATGAAGAAAAAAAATCAGGATAAATGATGATCCGCTGATACTGAATCCGTTCATTCCTGAGTTGATAGTAACAGGCTCAATAGCATAAGGTTTATCCTGAATACTGAAAATGGGCTTATATAAATCATTGTTAATGAAGGATATAGATGGTCGGTAAAAAAAACTGTGAATTATGAAACATTTTACAAAAATTATGTAACACTCTACGAAAAGACCCCCTGTACATTTGTATCAACGCGGGAAATTCAACTATAAAAAAGACTATAGTGCTCACCGGCCTGATTTTTTGAAAATAACAAATGGACATATTCGCATGTTGAGGGAGCATGCGTAATAGTGAAGAGTGATCCGCAAAAAAGATCACTCCAACTTATAAAAGATTGAAAAATTCAATCTAAGAAATTGGGTATCTTGAGGGAGCATACGCAATAGAGAGCGATCAAACGATCGCTCTCTTCTTTTTTACCCCTGTCTCCGCCTGTTTCATTTCCTTTTCTTTCCTGTATTTATTCTCACATTCAGGTATTGTTTATCCCGATATCCTTGTTGGAAAGCCTTCTCCTCATAGCCCTCTGGTGAACTATTATTCTATCTAATTTCGTTATATTGTGCTTAAATAGCTCCCTTTGTGAAGCTGCCTATGATCAGGCACTCTGACTCACAAAGAGTTGAATGTCTTCTTATTACACTCCCGTTCTAACAAAACTTTCAAGGCTGCTGGATTTTTTTATCGGGTTAAACGGATTTTATCCTTTTTAAAAAATATAGCTCCAGGCTATCAAAGTGAATTTATTTATCATAGTTAAATTAAAGTATGAAGCTGCTTACCACCATTACCGATCCCCAGTATGTTCCGAAGGAAAGTTTCACCGCATATGAAACCTTCTGGTTAAAATATATCAATGATCCCAGGGATTTACCTTTTATTCATTTGCTGACCAGGATCCATCTCATCATCATCCCCTGGGCTATTTTTATGTTTACTCCCTTGCTGCAAGGCGTTTATTGGTGGCTGGTTTTTATTCCCTATGCTTACCTGTCTCAATCCTATTTCAAAGGAAGGTTCGGTTTAATGTTCCATTGCATGTGTCACCGGGCAATGTTCAAAAAAAATTATTCCTGGATGCATACCTATGTAACCTGGTTTGTAGCGCCCTTTTTTGGCGCCACGCCGGAAACGTATTTTGCCCACCACATCATCATGCACCATGTAGAAAACAACCAGGAAGATGATGCGAGCAGCACACTGAAATATCGTCGTGATAATCCCATAGATTTCATGAAATATTTTTTACGTTTTTTATTTATAGGCATCTATGATACATTCATGTATCTCTTCAACCGCAAAAGAAAAAAAGTATATACACGTTTTACGATCGGGGAATTTTCATTTTATGCCTTTTGCGTGGCTATGAGCTTTGTCAGCTTCAAAGCCACCCTGATGATCTTCATCATTCCCGTGATCTACTCTCGCCTGATCAGCATGATGGGCAATTGGACGCAACATTCCTTCATCGATAAAAGCGACCCTGACGGACATTTCAGCAGTGTCTATAACTGCATCAATAATGTATACAATCAAAATTGCTGGAACGATGGCTACCATTCCATCCATCACCTTAACCCTGCGCTTCACTACACGGATATACCCGGAACCTTCCTGAAGAACAAAGAACAATTCGTGAAGAACAAAACGTTCATCTTCGATGGCATACATTACCTGCACATCTTTTTCTGGCTGATGAATAAGAGATATGATAAGCTGGCTGATAATATTGTCAATATCGACAACACTTTCAGCAGTAAACAGGAGGTTATAGCCCTGATGAAAGAAAGGGTCCAGAGGATTGGGTGAGTAGTGAGTCAACGTGAGACGTGAGACGTGAGACGTGAGTTTTATTATTATAAGTCCCTGGTTGCTGAGCTGCGTCGTGCTGAGCGCTATCCGAAGTAAAACACAAGGTTGAACAAGGTAAGTCGAAGCATAGCGGATTTAGGGGCAAAACGTGCGTCATTAGTCTGATATCCGGTATCCTTTTATCCGACATCCATTTTTATTCATTATTTGCTTCTGAAATTTAGGTGTATTCCATTATTTATTTTTGGCAGACTTAGTATACTTTTGATTTCTGTTTTTCATTACTTATAAAACTTAAACCAAATCGTATTATGAAACGCATTTTTCTGTTCTTAACCGCTTCCTTACTGTTACTACAAATGAATACCCTGCAAGCGCAGGATGAGGCTGCTATGATGAAAGCCTGGCAGGATTTTATGACACCCGGTGAAATGCACAAGCTGATCAGCTCCTGGGATGGGACATGGAGTGCTGAAGTCACCACATTCATGGATCCATCCGGACCTCAGAAATCTTCAGCTACGGTGGAAAATAAAATGGTATTGAACGGCCTTTATCAAATGGGTCATTACATAGGGACCATGATGGGCCAGCCTTTCGAAGGTTATGGCACATTAGCTTATGACAATGGCAAAAAAATGTTCGTTAATACCTGGATAGATAATATGGGATCCGGGGTTGTAGTCATGACCGGCAAATGGAATGCGGGCACTAAAACACTTGAGTTAAAAGGAACTCAAACTGATCCGATGACAGGAAAAGATGCGGCCATCCGTGAAGAAGTGAAAGTTGTCGATGCCAACACCCAAAAGATGACGATGTGGGGTGCAGGTATGGACGGAAAAGAAATGAAGTTTATGGAAATCAGCATGAAAAGGAAAATGTAATTTCATTACTTCCTAAGAATATTCAGGACCTCTTGTGATCACAGGAGGTCTTTTTTTTTTATTTGAAGTCATCCAAAATATTTCTCGCAAAGGCGCAAAGACGCAAAGAACTGAATCCTGTTTTTGTAATGGTAATTGCTTTTAAATGTAACCTGTATTTAGATAGTACACAAAACATTCCGCTCCTATGGAGCTCAAAAAAAGACATTCCACGTTTTGATACAGAGATTCCGCTCCTATGGAGCTTTATCGCGTATTGTTTCTGAAATGGGTATCATCTATTTGTTAGGAAACATTTCTTTCGTTGGTATGCGTGAACATTCCACTCCTACGGAGCTCAAAAACTATTTTTGCATTCCTTTTCTACAGATATTCCACTCCTACGGAGCTTTAATTCCATTTGATTCATTTATACTGAAGAAAATGGGCTCACTTTTTTGAATAACATCTATGTGTTGAACTCCGTAGGGATGAAATGTCTGTAGAAATCAAATGGGCCCACTTTTTTTGAATAACATCTAAGTGTTGAACTCCGTAGGAGTGAAATGTCTGTAGAAATCAAATGTCCCCGCCTCTTTTTTTAGGGGCGACACCGACGCGCAGCAAGGTAGTCGCAATTAAAAATCATTCTCCAATAGTTATATCTAAGCAATCAGGGAAATTTTTTCAGATTCCCCGGTTGCTGAACTGTAGCACGAGGTTGAGTATTGCAGGTCGAAGCCTAAGAATTTCTATTTTAGATTTTGTGTCTTATTGTTTTTGCTTGTTACTTATTACACTTTGCCATTGCTAAATGCCTATTGCACTTTGCTCGCTACTCGATACTCTCAGCTATTGCTAATTGTCTATTGCTAATTACATTTTTCTGTTGATCTTTAGGGTGACACTTGTTTAACCAACTAAACTGAAAGCCAATGTCTCCAGGTTCCCTCTCCCGGGCAGCGCTCTTTGCTGCTGTATTAGTGATCATCGCTGTCTTCTCGTGGGAATCATATATCCGAAGCACCGGTTTTGAACTCAGCTTTGATGACGGAGGACCATTGTGGTCACATCACCGCGATAAAGTCTATCAGCCAATTGATCTTACCACGGTGTTCATAGGTTCATCAAGGATCAAATTTGACCTTGACATCGCCACGTGGGAAAAAAAGACCGGTACACATGCTGTGCAGTTGGCTTGCGTAGGAAGCACACCACGGCCATTGTTAACTGACCTGGCTAATGATCCGAAGTTCAGAGGAAAAGTTATTGTTGATGTGACGGAAGGTTTATTTTTTTCCATGGCACCAAATAATGCGAGCAGGCCGAATGAAGTGATCAAATATCATGACCATATTACACCCACACAAAGGGTAGGCTTCATGCTGAACACTCCGCTTGAATCAACATTTGCTTTCCTGGACAAGGATCATTATTCGATCAATGCGATGCTCGACAACCTTGAGATACCCAGTCGTAAAGGTGTTTTCATGCCACCCGTTTTTGCCCGTGACTTTGGATATTCAAAATTCAGCCGGCAGGATTATATGGGCAGACTTTTTATAGCAGATACGGCTCAACAACATCAGCAGCAAAATATCTGGGCCATGTTTGGAAGGATGAATAGGTTTCCTCCGATCAGCGGACCACCACTGGATTCAATACTTCATCTCGTCAAGATGGATGTAGATAAAATTAAATCGAAAGGTGGTGATGTATTTTTTGTACGCACACCTTCCAGCGGTCCATTCCTGGAAAAAGAAGAAGCTGGTTTTCCAAAAGACAAATATTGGGACCGCATTCTCGCAGAAACAGGATGTAAGGGAATGCACTTCAAAGATCATCCGCCGATTGATCACTACCAGTGTCCTGAATTTTCTCATCTCTCTCCTGAAGATGCAGTTGATTTTACATCAAATTTCATCGACATCATGGAAAACAATTACGGCTGGATTTTTCCAACCACTTACAAGTAATGCATCATTTCATTTTATTTTTCCAAACTCCCTAAACATCTAAACATCTAAACGCCTAAACCTCCAACGTCTCCCTTACCCATAAATTTTCTTCCATGGTTTTCAATTCATACACATTCATAGCATTCTTCATCATCGTCCTGCTTTTGTATAATCTTCCCCTGGCATGGAAGGCGAAAAAGATAATCCTTCTGCTGGCGAGCTATGTTTTTTATGCAGCATGGAATCCACCATTCATCCTGCTGTTGTGGCTTTCTACGATCGTGGATTATTTTGTAGGCAGAGCATTATATAGGCAGGAAAATATCACAAAAAAAAGATTGCTCCTGGTCATCAGTCTGATCGGCAATCTAGGGATGCTTTGTTTTTTCAAATACGGGGGATTTTTGCTCGAGAATTTTACACTTCTCATGAATGCTATTGGTGTTGACTTTCATCCTGCCAAACCGGATATTATTCTTCCCGCAGGTATTTCATTCTATACGTTTACTACGCTGTGTTACACGATCGATATGTATCATAAGCGTAGTGAACCCGTGAAATCAATTCTTGATTTTTCATTGTATGTCACTTTCTTTCCACATCTCGTCGCCGGCCCTATCGTTCGTCCTCCGCAATTGGTGCCGCAATTTGAAATCCCTCGTGTGTCTACGCGCAAGCAATTGATGGATGGATTATTGTTATTATCCCTTGGACTTTTTATGAAAGTGGTGCTTGCCGATACATTGCTGGCTGGTACAGCAAATGATGTTTTTGGAAAGGAAGGAATATTACCTGCTCTCGATACATGGATGGGTGTGCTAGCATTTTCAGGTCAGATCTTTTTTGATTTTGCAGGATATTCCACATGTGCCATAGGTGCAGCATTGTGTCTTGGATTTGTGTTGCCGGATAATTTCAGGTATCCCTATGCGGCGGTTGGATTTTCTGATTTCTGGCGCCGGTGGCATATTACGCTTTCAGCATGGCTTCGGGATTACCTCTATATTCCGCTGGGAGGAAATCGTAAAGGAGAAGGACGTACATATATCAATCTTATGCTGACCATGTTATTGGGTGGATTATGGCATGGGGCTAACTGGACATTCGTGTTTTGGGGAGGACTGCATGGATTTTATTTGTGGGTGGAAAAATTTATACGCGACAAATTCGGTTCAAAGCCGAAAATGCAACCTGATGTTTCAATCGCGGGCATATCAGCAGGTGACAGAGCAGGGACATTTATCTATGCCTTGTTTACTTTTTTTCTGATCAATGTCACCTGGGTCTTTTTCAGGGCATCTACATTTAAACAAGCATGGCAAATGCTTGGCTCTATGTTCGGCATCTCGCATGGAGGGGAGCCATTCCTTACCAGTATAGCCATTATCAAGGTTTCAGTCATTGTCACCCTGATGGTCATTGTACATTGGCTGATGAGGAATAGTTCTGTCCTTGCATTAGCTTATAAGATTCCATGGTGGGTATTATCGATTGCATGGGCATTTATGATTTTTGCGATCATGCTGAGCCAGGAGAGTACGAGCTCGTTTATTTATTTTCAGTTTTGAAAAAAAATCCAATTCAATATTTTATTCATGTTGAATTGAATATTTAATTATTTGATAATCCTTTTGACTTTCATTATTATGTTTTTTGTCAAACAAACTTAACGTATCAACAGTATATTTAAGATAGGAATAATCTTTTCTTTCTATTGTTGAACTAATAATATTATAACCAAAAATCCCAATGTAATTTTTTGTATTAATCGAATCGTAATTGGCCAAAAATATGTATGATGGTATTTTTTCTTTAATCTTTCCAGACCCATCTACATAGTAAAATTGGACTATATCATCATTTTGCATAACTCCAACATTTGGACTAAACTTCGTTTTTAATATTCCACTTTGAGGTATATTGTAAATGCGATTTCCATTTTCACGCTCCCTTGGCTCACCATTTTTGATATTATGGAAAATATAAACATTGCCAATAAATCCTTCAGGAATATAATGAATTTCACTTTGCATACCGGGCGGACCATTCAATATGCTAATCCAATACAACAGGTACAATAATATACCTGCAGCAAAAAATGCTATGGTTGTTCTACTGAATATTTTAGTCATTAAAACGGAAATAATTGGTTTTGTTAATATCACTGATCATTCAAAAGTAGAAGTACTCAGCCATACCTAAGGATTATTGTCCTCTAATGTACATTTGGGAATTGGAATTGAATCGTTTTATACAATTTCCCTATATTAGTCTATTGAACCCACAACATATTCAAATGATAAGCAGAACCCTAGCTCTCATTCTCATCCTCTTTTCATCTTTTGTTTCTTTCGGCCAGTGTTTCATCCAGGTCCCATTAAAGGTATGCCAGGGTAATTGCGGTCCGGCTCTCTGGCTTCTCAATGACCCACCTGGAACCACCTATTCATGGACCATCGGTTGTGGCACAATCACCAATCCGAATGCTGCCAATCCACATATCGTCTGTTTTAATAACCCGGGGCTTTGCAGGATCGATGTCATAGTGACAAGACCTGGTCAAGAACCTGATACCTGTACGTCATATACGATTGTAGAACCTACTTCTGAAGAGCAAATTGTCGAAGTGATTTGCCAGGGGGATTCAGTCGAAGTGAATGGCATGTATTATAAGGCAGGCACGTATAGGGATACCATTTTCGGTGGGAATATTAATCAATGTGATTCATTTCTTGTAATCGTCGTTGGAGAGATCCAGCCTATGCTGGATACCATATCTACTCTATTCTGTTCAGGTTCGGGCGATAGCATAGTAGTTAATGGAACCACGTACAATGAAAATAATCCTTCCGGCAGCGAAGCGATCATGGGTACAATGTGCATCGAAACAATAGTGACCATTGATCTAACATATGCACCTTCAACTGCCTCCACACAATCCTATACAGGTTGCCATGATGATGGATACTCAATTGTAGTCGGTAGCAATACATACAATGAATCAAATCCATCGGGTATTGATACCATTACCAATGCAAATGGATGTGATTCATTCGTGACTACATTCCTGATCTTTCTTCCACTGTCATTAGATACCATTGCGTATAATGGATGTACAGGTGACAGCTTTAGCATCATCGTCGATTCCATTTTATACAATGAAACAAATCCAACCGGAACAGATACGCTCACTGCTGCGAATGGTTGTGATTCTATCATAACGATCAACCTGGTCTTCAACCCTCCCACACAGGATACCATCACATACAATGGTTGCCAGGGTGATGGATTCAGTGTGATCGTCATGGACAGTCTTTTCAATGAAAGCAATCCTGCAGGTATCATTACGTTTCAGACCTCGCATTGCGATTCCATCATCGTCATAGATCTGCATTTTATCGATTGCCCGGATTCCCTGTTGATATCAGGTCATGATATTTGTGTGTCGGGTACGGGATCACAATACAGCTGGTATTCCTGCTATGGCTTGCCCTTGCCGGATACTACCCAATGTATCACGGTGGCAGACACAGGTTGTGTTTGTGTGAGCTTTACAGATGGAAGCGGCTTTGATACACTTTGCCTGCAATACAATCTTTGTGAGCTGAACTGCCAGATCAATGCACCTGCAAAAGCATGCGTGGGAGAGATCGTGATGATGGATTTTACCAGCAATGATTCTACGCTTGAAGTAATTCAATGGACAATCAAGCTGGATAGTACAAATACACAAGTATATACAGCGACAGATTCAGTCTGGCTCACTTTCGCAATTCCGGGTTGCTATCCTGTTGAACTTATATTGCAGGATTCAGGATGTATTTCGATCTGCACCGATACAGTATGCATCGTTGAAAAGCCATCTGCTTTTATTTGTTGTGACCAGATTCAATGTGATAGCTGTGCCAGCATCAGCGTATATCTTACCGGCCAGGTACCTTTTAGCATTGCCATCACAAATGGTATTACAACAGACACCATAAATGAGATCATTGATACCATCTATAATTACCTGGCTTGCCAACAGTACGATACAACACTGACTTATACTCTCCTCTGGATGAATGATGCCGGGGGGGCTTGCAATGCAGATATTTTTACGCCTTCCGCAACCGTTTACCTGGAACCAAAACCCGTTGCCGTCATTTCATTACATGGAGATACACTTTGCGTGGAACCTTCAGGACAATTTTATCATTGGGTGGATTGTGATAATCTGAACTCCTTTGGTTTTGATCAGTGTTTTGTGCCTCAGGCTTCAGGTTGTTATTGTGTCACTGTTACCACCGCCATTACCGATTGCCAGGATACTGCCTGCATCAACTACATCATTTCAGGTACGCAGGATATCAACGAGCCTTCTGATATCAGGATGCATTATGAACCGTCTTTGAATTCAATTCTTTTTGAAAGCCCGGACAAGTTTCCCGGAAATCTAAATGTCGAGCTGGTAGATTTATCTGGCAGAATGATCCACATCACCAGGAAAGAAAATCCTGATGATCATTCGATCAGGATTTATCTGCCTGAGCATATGCCTTCCATTGTTTTTGCATCCTTATTTTCTGAAAAATTCAGATACACCAACGGTGTATTTATTTACTGATAAAATAACGCTTCTGCTAAAATTAAGTATAAAAAGACGCCAATTGCGATAGTTGGCGTCTGATCCGTTTTACCATTTATTCTTTTTCAACGTTTAACTTTCTCCTTTCTTTTAAACGTTTGACCTTTTCACCTTTTGACGGATTACCGTTTCCCGTTTGGTCCTTAAACCGTATTTTTATTTATCCGACAATACTTAACATTCGCCATTTGTCTTTTCGCATGTGCTACCAGCTTAGCGCAACAATATCCATTTGTCTACTATACCCCAAAAGATGGCCTGGTCAATAGTCGCGTCCGTGGAGTAAAACAGGATAGCAAGGGCCGGATGTATTTTATCACCTACGGCGGGCTGAGTGTATATGATGGAGTGGTGTTTAAAAATTATAATCAACAGGACGGTCTTGCCCATGAATTAGTCAATGATATCATTGAACTCGGCCCGGACTCAATGCTTGTAGCTACGAATGCAGGACACCTCAATACACTCATCCGTGGTAAAGTCAGTCCATATAATTGGAATGACAATATTGGGCACATTATCAATAAGTTTCTTCAAAGCGAAGACGGACATCTGTATGGAGTTGCTGACGATGGCCTTTTTATCGTCGACGATCACCGGTTAAGAAAAATTCCTTTGTATGATTCCCGGGGAAAAGACATAGGCACTAACCTGTATCGCATCACGGAATGGAAAGGCTTTTTGTTCATCACACCCTGGAATTATACCCAAACTGAAAAACTAATTATTTACGATACCAAAAATCAGAAGGTTGCCGGAATTATCACTGATCAGATTATATCCAATACAGCAGTGACACTCCAGGGTGAACTATGGTTGAGCAATATAAATGGAATACAGACGCTTGATTTGCATTCGCTTCAGGAAGGAAAAATTGTAATGAGACCAGTAACCTCAATAAAAAACGCTGACCAACTGATCAATATGGATATTTATTTCGATGGTCAGAAAGGAATGTGGTTTTATAAAGATAATGAGATCATACATATTACTCCTTCCGGAAAGGTGCAGAATATTTCGGTTACCCTGGAGTTAAAAGCCAGTAGGATTTCGGATCTCATGGTCGACCGTGAAGGTATTACCTGGATGGCTTCGGATGGAAATGGCGTCATTAAAATGCAGGGAACGGAATTACAGATATTGGGAGACCTGACCCCGGGGGTCGGAAATAATGTCCCGGTGGTATATCAGAAAAATGACACGACATGGTTATTTAATAATACAAATCAATCGTTTTATAGGATCCATAAGGATGAAATCACTGCTTTTCCATTGAGCGTGAATACGTTCCATGTTGCGAATTTTTATATTCATGGCCGCTCACTATGTTTTATTTCCGACAATAAACTATTTTCCGTTGACCACAAAGATTATCCCGATTCATATGCTACTCCTAAACTAATTTTTCCAATTGATCGCAGTCATCCCGGAATCGGAGCACCTAAAATAACCCCGGATGATTTTCTGATCCTGTATGTACAAACCGAAGATACGACTTATAGCATTTCGGTTTTTACAGACAACCAGGTCGTGATGAATTATAAGCTGAGCTTTGCACTGGATCAAATGTCTTTTGACACGAATGGAAATCTATGGGTACCTACCAGGGATCAACACTTGTATGAATTTTCTCTCCATCCCGAGGACCCTGATCAATATATTCAACTTGAACATGATTACGTAGATGAAATTGAGGATATATCACCTCGTTCTATTGCCATTGATACTTTGAATAATGTATGGATAGGCACGAGGAATAACGGGATCTATTTGTACCGTTTTGAAAATCATAAACTCGTTTCATCAACCCATTTTACAACTGACCAGGGCCTTACAGATAATTTTTATTATTACCTCTACTGTGATTACGACAATAATATCTGGGGAGCATCGCAAACCGGCCTGGATAAAATTTCCTTAAAAAACGAAGCTTATGTAATTGAAAATATCACGAAAAGTAAAAATATTTATCAGGGAGTGTATAGCGTCCTCAATATCAGTGATAAGGCCATTTGGTCGGTAACTACAAATGGTGAAATAATATTGATTTCTCTTGATGATCCCAGGCAGGTAACATCCACACCTTCTTTTTTTATTACATCACTGTTAGTAAATGATAAAGAAATTGATATCTCTGATGTTCATTTTAAATATGACGAGAATAATCTATCAATCCGGGTGGCCGCTCCCTCATTTATGGATGAAAAATCAATTTTGTATAGTTATCAATTAAGCGGAAGCGGTAATCCTGCCTGGAGCAAACCCTCCAATACGGCACAATTTAATTTTCTCAATCTTTCTCCGGGTGCATACCAATTAAATGTCAAAGCGGAATTTCCAGGTGCCATGTATCCGCCTCAAACCTTACTATATGTTTTTACTATCAAACCTCCTTTCTGGCGCACCTGGTGGTTTGTGTTGTCTATAACTATTTTTTTGATTGCCATGCTCACACTGGCTGTCCGGTATTATTTTTCAAGAAAGCTTGAGAATCAACGACTAATCCTGGAGAATAAACAAGCCATGGAAAAAGAAAGGACACGCATCGCCACCGATATGCATGATGACCTTGGTGCAGGGCTGACAAGGATAAAATTTTTAAGCGAGACAATTGGATTCAGAAAACAAAAGGATTTGCCCGTCGAGGAAGAGATAGAGAGCATACGTGCAAATGCACATGATATGATAGACAAAATGGGTGAAATTGTCTGGGCGCTCAATGAAAAGAATGATTCACTGATTGATCTTCTTGGATACACAAGAGCTTATGCAGTAGCATATCTTTCAGAAAATGGGATCACGAGCGCTGTAGCGGCACCTGATGATTTTACCGGCATCGTGGTGAGCGGGGAATTCAGAAGAAATATTTACCTCGTGGTAAAAGAAGCACTCCATAACATTGTCAAGCATGCACAAGCCAGCCAGGTGACGATTAGCTTCGAAATATCAAAAAACCTGGTCATACGCATTAAAGACGATGGCATAGGATTTGATCCGGTCAATATCCGTCCTTATAGTAATGGGGTATTGAATATGAAAAAACGTATGACAGACATAGATGGATGGATGGAGATAAATAATGATCAGGGAACAACGATCATTCTATCCGTGCCTTTACCTTCATAACTTTCGTTCTATAGGTACTATGGAAATACAAAACTACATTCGGACCATCACATGAGTATAACCATTTCCATAGTAGAAGATCTTGATGAAGTAAGGGATGGGCTGACACAGTTCATTTCACTGAATGCCGAATTTAAGATGCTAAGGACTTTCCGTACTGCAGAAGAGGCCATAAAAGAAATACCGGGACTCAGACCGGAAATTGTCATCATGGATATCAATCTTCCTGGCATGAATGGTATTGAATGCATCCGGCAGGTGAAAGATCAAAGTCCCGGAACGCAATTCATGATGTTTACCGTCTATGAAAATGATGAAAAGGTTTTTGAAGCATTGAAAGCAGGAGCTTCGGGATACCTTTTGAAAAATACTGGCCTGTTGCAAATGATTGAAGCTATCAGGGAGCTTCATGATGGAGGATCACCCATGAGCTCGAATATTGCCCGGAAATTAGTTTCCGTTTTTCATGCAAAAGAAAAAGTGCTTCCTGAAATCAATGCACTCAGCAGTCGTGAAAATGAAGTGCTGCAATGGCTTTCAAAAGGACTCCTGTATAAGGAAATAGCAGACAAGCTCTCCATATCCATTGCCACGGTGCGCCAGCATATCCACCGGATCTATGAAAAGCTTCATGTCCAGAACCGGACTGAGGCATTGAATAAAGCCTTTGGCAAATAGACTTGAACGGATAACTCACCCCCTTCCCCTCTCTTAAGAAATAATTTAATATACGAAAATGAACTACCTAAAGAGAGGGGAAGGGGGTGAGTTATCCGGAAAGCATAAAAGAGAGAAAGATTATGGTCTTTGGTCCCGGTTCTTTGACCCCACATAACTTTCGTTCTATTGTGGCGCTCCTGGATCGAAGGTAATTTGAAGAAAAAATGACTATGAAAAAAATAGCACTTTTTCTAATCGTTCTGAATACTGCCGGTTGGACATTTGCACAAAATGTTGGTATTGATATTACTACACCTGCTTTTAAGCTTGATGTACGAAATGGAAGCATTAACACCGATTCACTTTACCGCATTGGTGCTGTTTCTGTGCTTTCAATTCCTGGTCTTTATAACCTGTTTGTTGGCCCGGAGACAGGGAGTTTAAATACCGGGTTCAATAATACATTCACGGGTTCAAATGCAGGTAAGGTTAATACTATTGGGAATAACAATTCCTTTTGTGGTTCATTAACCGGAATAACAAATTCGACGGGTGGTTTTAATTCATTTTTTGGAGCCGCTTCCGGATACTACAATTCAACAGGTTATTACAATTCTTTTTTTGGGACGGCGGCAGGGTATTATAATACCAATGGCTATAACAATGCTTTTTTTGGTGAAACAACCGGTTACTATAATACATCTGGTTTTGAAAATTCATTTTTTGGAAAATATGGCGGATTATATAATACTACCGGAAGCTATAATACTGCCTGTGGTTTTTCAACATTGCTTTCCAATGAAACAGGTTCAAGGAATACGGTAATCGGATATCTGGCCAATGTGATAGCTGGAAGTGTCCTTTCAAATGCTACTGCCATCGGTGCCAATGCCAGGATAGATTGTAGTAATTGCATGGTACTGGGTTCTGTCAGTGGTATAAATAGTGCCACGTCCGGTGTCAATGTAGGTATTGGAACTACACTACCGGTTGCAAGGTTACACGTTGCGGATAGCAGTGTATTGTTTTCCGCTATTAGTGATGTACCGGGCGCTCCGGGTTCCCCTCCACAACAAGGTGCAGGCAGAAGAATGATGTGGTATGCAGACAAAGCTGCCTTCAGGGTTGGGTATGTCATCAGTGATCATTGGGACAAATCAAATATTGGAAACTATTCCTTCGCTGCAGGGAAATCTACATTGGCTTCAGGAAACTCCTCGACTGCACTTGGTATTGGAACCAGTGCTTTAGGAAATGGCTCTACTGCATTAGGAACAGAAACCCTTGCATTAGGTGATTACAGTACATCCATGGGCGTAGAAGCAGCTGCGATGGGGTTTTGGTCAACCGCAATAGGAACTGAAACTATTGCAAACGGAGGTCACTCAACTGCAATAGGCAATTCCTCCATTGCAGACGGCGACTATTCTTTGGCTATGGGTGAGAATACAAATTCAAAATCGGGTTATGAAACCGTATTGGGAAGATGGAACACTCAATATACTGCAGCCACTCCTTTTGGCTGGGTCAGTACTGATCGCTTATTCAGCATAGGTAATGGAACAGGTTCGACCTTAAGATCGGATGCAATAGTTGTACTAAAAAATGGTTTCACAGGTTTTGGTATCAGTAATCCTGCGAACAAAGTCCACATTAAAACAGGAAACTCCGGCGCTATTCCTTTCACTTCTCAGTTTACAGCTCTGGTCGTTGAAAACAATGACCACACCTATCTCAATATCCTAAGTCCTGAAGCCAGTGAAACAGGAATTTTATTCGGCAAGCCAAGTAGCGCAGCAAGCGGCGGTATCATTTATAATTTTGGAAGTGTTCCTAATGGCTTTCAATTCAGAACAAATGGAAACATTACACGGATGGAGATCTATAACAATGGAAATGCCTGGCTACAGGGCACACTGATGCAGGCTTCTGATCTCAGGCTGAAAAAAGATGTGTTGCCTTTACAAAATTCACTTCAAAAAATCACACAGCTCAATGGTTATACCTATCACTGGATAAATGAAAAATTAAGCCAGGAACTGCAGACCGGGGTCGTAGCACAGGAAGTACAAAAATTATTTCCTGAGCTGGTCCATGAAGATGTAAATGGAATATTATCGGTGAATTATTCAGGTCTTATACCGGTTCTCATAGAAAGCACCAAAGAACTGAAGGATGAGATCGATATATTGAAAAAGCAAAATGAAGAGATTCTGCAGACATTACAACAGCTACAGAAGAATAACAAGTAGTGATTTATGAATACATGAATTTCACTTTTTACCTGTCAAATATTCTATCATGAAAAGAATCATTATTTGCTTATTGGTATTCTCTCCTTTTTTCCTCTTCGCTCAATTTGGCGTTAAAGCGGGTCTGAATTTTGCCAATATCACAAATGCGAATGAAATCAATGCCAGCTCACGCACAGGATTTCATGTGGGTGTATTCATGGCAGGATCTTCAAAATCAATATTTAGCTCCCGCACTGAATTGCTTTTTTCAAGACAGGGTTATGATTTTGCCACAAATGTCAATACGGGTAAAGTAGACCTGGATTACCTGATGTTGCCACAATTCATGGCCATCAACATTACCAAATATGTACAACTGCAGGTAGGTGCACAAATTGCATATCTCCTGAATGCTAAAGTGGATAGCACCGCAAGTACAGGCAACCCCACTGCAGACAACATACTGAAATTATATAACCGCTTCGATTATGGTCTCGGTGGTGGTGTAGAAGTTCATCCGATCAATGCACTCGCTGTGGGTGTGCGGTTGAATCTCAGTTTCGGAAAACTTTATAAAGAACCTGAACCCGGAGAAGAATATTCATTCATCCCTGACATCAATGCAAAGAACAACCTGTTCCAGATCTATGCAGGATATAAATTTGGTAAAGCAGAATAAAAAATAATCCTTTCAACTAAGTGTTGGGACAGAAGGAATGTCTAAAAGTTAGTTAACCAGGCTGGCATCCAGGGTGATATTAAAACTTAATGCCTTGCTTACCGGGCACGTTGCTTTTGCTTCTTGTGCACATTCTTCAAACTTATCTGCATCAATGCCGGGCACAGAAGCCTTGACATCCAGGTGACTTTCTGTGATCGTTCCGCTTTCAAGAGTGATCGTACACTTTGTATCTATGTTATCCGGTGTAAATCCTGCTGCATTTAAAATAAAGCTCAGCTTCATGGAATAACAACCCGCATGAGCTGCTGCTATCAATTCCTCCGGATTGGTTCCAATGCCATCTTCAAAACGGGTCTTGTATGAATACTGATGCGCATTCAATACACCTGATTGTGTCTGAAGCTGGCCTTTACCTTCTTTGCCTGAACCTTGCCAGTTAGCGGTAGCTGTTCTTTTCATGTTTATTATTTTGAATTGCAAATATACACAAGTGTAAGACAGTAAGAGAAGAAGGCGAAAGCTGTGATTCGACCTGCAAAACACAACCTTGGGCTACAGCTCATCAACCGGAGAAGGCGAAGGAAATATGTTTTTATTTCTCTGCAAGGAATTTTATTTCTTTTCTCTTGTCGGGGCGTTTTGCAACCACCCAAAACAAGAGTAAAGATGCGGTCATCTCAGCAACCGGGTGTGAGAACACCACTTAACTATTGGCTCCGTAAACTCTGTGTGTTTTAACCTAGTGTACTCCGTGCGAAACTAATTCTCTACCTTGAAAGCATAAAATATAGTATCGTCAACACAGCACTACTGAATGTGACCAATGCAATAATGATGAATGATTTTTTACGATCCGCTTTAAAAAAAGCTTCTTCTGAAACATCCTGAAATTTTTTTCTGCCCACCAGGCTGGCAACGCCTTTCAATCCATACACATAACAGAATTTATTGAATGCCTGGATAAATCCTGATGTAAAATAAAATGCCGGAATAAATAAAAATATTTTAAAAAAGGATGGGAGATTAAATAGTTCTATCACAAGGATTACAAAAATCATCCAACCTAACCCGATAAAACCGATTTTGTATCTTCTTCTTATTTCCGTCTTTCCAATATTGCAGGTACCGGGTTTGTAAATGTATTCTTTAACTTCTTGTGTCATTTTGTTGGAGTGCAAGGGTCTTCTCTTCCTTAATTTGTTTCAAACCACTTTGAATCAGGGAGAAGATAATAATCCACCCTACAATACCAAGAATAATGTTTTTCGCATAGAACGGCAATACGATAGGACTATTCCATATCATATGGAGGATCACAGCCATGATAAAAACCCTGTAAAATCTTGGGTCCTGCAGCATTTCAAATTTAAACTGATTTCCACCTTTAATTTTCCAGAGTGCTGCTCCGCACATGGCTGTCCAGATAATATGACCGAATGGAGATAACATCCCCCGATGCATTATACTTTCCAGCATCGGCCCGGATGATCCTGTAAAGAATACTGCCTGGAGTGCATAGCCTGCACTTTCAAACGCAGCGAATCCTGTTCCTATCGCTGCTCCGAATAATAATCCATTGAGTGTATACCGGTATTTCGTAATATTCACGACAATGATTAGTGCCATTAATTTTCCGGGCTCTTCAGCCAGTCCGGCTAATGATGCACCAAGCCAATCCAGCTTCATACCATCTGACAGATCATAGAAAATCAGTGAAACGACGATGGATATAATTCCTCCGAGAAATAATAACCGGATCACCTGGTAGAGTGAAACATTTTTGCGGGCATTCATTTCAAAGAAAAAAATCAATGCAGAAATGGGAACGGCGAATGAGCCCACCATGATCAGGCCGGGAATAAGCTTTTCATTTTCATATTGATGCCAAGCCTGCACAAAAATGAAATAAATAACCGCAGCCGCAATAAATGTCCTCAGGAATACCCACGGCCTGGGCCATGAAGTATCTACATTTTCTATCGAAGGAGTTGTTGAAGGTGCACCTACGGTAAAATATTCTTCTACCTCATCCCGCGAATGTTTCTTGAGCGCTTCAGAAAATACATCTCCCAGCTTAAACCCTTCGAGCCTTTCCACACCTGCCCAGTCAGTTACGGTATCTGACATTTTAGAGGAGAAATTTTGAGGCATTTCCTGTGACTGGGAATAATTGGGTTTAGGAACTTCCGGTAGTTGGTGAGGCTGCTCTTTATTTTCGTCCATGAGTTCTGGAAATTCAGTAGGATGTGAGAAGGAATGCATCAAAAATACAATAGACTGTGCATACATCTGATATTCAGGGTTGCCTTTCCAATGTCAGTTTATATGATGCTTTTTGTGACCCAAAAGTGGCCATTTTTTTGTGCCATCGTTCCACTTATAAATACGTGTAATATCAATGAGTTATGACAGTGTGGCACACCTAGGTGTGGCACACTTAGTTGTGGCACGGGTTTTTTGGATAACTTATAAGACAGAAAGGACTCTTTTTGGTCCAAAATGTGTCCTCCGCTTCCACTTATAATACGTGTATTATCAATGAGTTATGACCTCGTGGCACGAGTACTGGTGGCACGAGTACTGGTGGCACGAATGCCCGTACTCGACAAGTCCATTCCATAATCTTCACTTCTAATAATCATCCGGATTGGAAAGTGAATTACATTAAATTTTTATATTATATATAATTTGGTGTGGTTATTGATATTAAGTAATACTGTGCATCCGTGGATCCGGGATTTGAAACTAAAAATTTACATCCCGAACCACCTAATTATTACCGCTGATTATCAGGCTGTTATACCAAAATGAAAGATCGGTCGTTAATTATTTGTAAACAATACCAACTGAATTGAACTAATTGAGATACTTATTTGTAACTTTAATGTAAATTCAGTGTAAATTATCTTAATCAATAAATAAAATGGCTCAAATCAAGTACAAAGAAACTCAACGCCTCCGCCAGTGGGACCTCATGCTCCTCATCGGGACATTGATTACCTTAGGTATTATGGGACTGGTTCAGATCCTGAAAAGCGCTGAACCTAACCGGAATCTCCTCCTGGGTATGGCCCTTGTGATCCTGATTCTGTCCGGCTTGTTTTACTATTTTAATTCTCTGCGCCTGATCGCCCGCTATAATGAGAAAAGCATAAAGCTAAGCATGCTTCCTGTGGGTACGGTAAAACGTAAAATCAAATGGGAAGACGTAGCGTCAAGCGAGATCGTGGAATTACCTAGTGAATCCAAACTAAATGAATGGAACTCTATGTTCTCCGGCCTGACTAATGTCACTTCACGTACCGGAAATACATGTCTTCACCTTACCATGAAGAATAACGAAGAGATCAATATCGGATGTTCCAATCCGAAAGAATTGAAGGAATTTGTCCAAAACATAAAAGAGTACCATCCCGGCTTATAGATTTAAGTCAGTGATGTATAAACTTTAAAGCCGGCAATCTCGCCGGCTTTTTTTATTTGACTATTCTCTATCCTAAATCTAAAGCCGTGAGCATTTGTTCTGATAAACTCACGATTCACGCCTCACGACATAGGATGTGTGCTGCTATCTTTATTCCCCATGATCTACCAGACCCGCGCCATCGTTCTCCGCACCGTCAAATTCGGAGAATCCAGCCTGATCGTAGATATGTATACCGAGCAAAAAGGCCATCAAACCTTCATCATCAACAGCGTCCGGAAAGCCAAAGCCATCACCCCGGCTTCATTCCTGCAGTTATTGACCCTGGTTGATATTGTGGCCTATCACCAGGAACACAAAAAAATAAATCGTATCAAAGAAGTACGTCTTGATCACACCTATCAAAGCATACCTTTTGATATGCGAAAATCTTCAGTGATCACGTGTCTTGCGGATATCACTTCACGATGCCTTGTGACTGCATATCCTCAACCCGACTTGTTTTCTTTTTTACATGCAGAGTTGGTGAGGTTTGATGTACAGGAACATTACGATCGTGATTTTATGATCAGGTTGCTGGTTTCCCTCACTCATTATCTTGGTTTTGGTCTTGAATTACCGGATGGAAATATGGATGGCTTATATTTTGACCTCATGGAAGGACATGTGACAGACAAAAGACCATTGCATAATTATGTAGTGGATCCAAAAGAGATCCTGTATTTACAGACTATCATAGCCAGCGGCGCATCACAAAACGCAGACATATCTCTCGACATCAGGCGAAGGATTATAGACCTGATCATCATATATTACCAGCTTCATGTCGAAACACTTCGTGAAGTAAAGTCATTTAAAATCCTTAGAGAACTTTTCTAGTACCTTTCCTATTCTGCCTTTTCTACCCTTTCCGCCCTTTCTGCCTATTTTTATCCCCCAATGATCAAAGAGCCCAAATTAAAAACTGCGATTAAGTTTAAGCGAAAAAGCCTCACAGATGCTGATCTGATCAGGCTTTACAAAGGCATTTTACTCCCTCGCATGATCGAGGAGAAAATGCTCAAGCTCCTCCGCCAGGGAAAGGTGAGCAAATGGTTCTCAGGCATAGGACAGGAGGCCATCTCTGTAGGAGCTACTCTGGCATTGCAACCTAAAGAGCTGATCTTTCCATTACACCGGAACCTGGGCGTTTTTACAAACAGGAATATTCCTTTACACCGCCTCTTTTCCCAATGGCAGGGGAAAATGGATGGTTTCACGAAAGGAAGAGACCGCTCATTTCATTTTGGCACCCTTGAATATGGGATCGTTGGAATGATCTCTCACCTAGGTCCTCAGTTAGCCCTTGCATGTGGCGCAGCCCTTGCCTACAAATTAGATGGACGCCCTATGGTTTCCATGGCTTATTCAGGAGAAGGAGGCACCAGTGAAGGGGATTTTCACGAAGCACTCAATATCGCTTCCGTATGGTCATTACCTGTCATTTTCATCATTGAGAATAATGGATACGGTCTTTCCACACCATCATCCGACCAATTCAAATGCAAGCAATTAGTCGACAAAGCAAAAGGCTACGGAATGGCCAGCGAACGTATCGATGGCAATAACATCCTGGAGGTGTATAACACCATCGATAAGTATGCTAAAAAAATGCGTGGCAAACCTGCACCGGTGTTGATCGAATGTATGACATTCCGTATGAGAGGCCACGAAGAAGCCTCCGGTGTAAAATATGTTCCTCCCGAATTGATCGAAGCGTGGGATAAAAAAGATCCGGTCCGCAATTATGAGCAATTTCTTTTGCAGGAGGGAGTAATGACTGCAGAATCGATTGCTTCATTGAAAAGTGAAAATGAAAAATTAATTCTTCAACATCTGGATATCACAAATGAAGCACCTGAACTGGAAGCAGATCTTGATCGTGAATTAAATGATATTTATAAACCATTTGATTTCAGGATTACAAATCCGTCATCCCAAACAAAAGAAATGCGTCTTATCGATGCCATCAGCGACGGATTGAATGAAGCGATGATCAAACATCCCAAGCTCATCCTCATGGGCCAGGATATAGCAGATTACGGCGGTGTATTTAAAATCACCGATGGCTTTCTAAAAAAATACGGGAAAGAAAGAGTACGTAATACCCCCTTATGCGAAAGCGGAATAGTCGGCACAGCATTAGGTTTAAGCTTTGAAGGATATAAAAGCATGATGGAAATGCAGTTCGCTGATTTCGCTACATGCGGATTTAATCAGATCATAAATAATCTCGCGAAGCTGCATTATCGCTGGAATGAAAAAGCGGATGTTGTGATACGCATGCCTACAGGTGCAGGCACAGGAGCAGGACCATTTCACAGTCAAAGCAATGAAGCATGGTTCTATCACACGCCGGGTTTAAAAATTGTTTATCCTTCAACACCTGAAGATGCAAAAGGCCTTCTCTTGTCAGCATTTGAAGATCCAAATCCGGTGATGTATTTTGAACACAAAGCACTCTATCGCGGTATCAGCGGTAATGTTCCTGTTGGATATTACACCACACCGATTGGAAAAGCCAGAAAAGTCAGAGACGGCGAAGAAGCTACCATCATTACGTATGGATATGGCGTACTGTGGGCAGAACAATTAGCAGAAAAAGAAAACTGGGACCTCGACATTATCGACTTGCGCACGTTATTACCAGTGGATTGGGAGACAGTTTCTGAAAGTGTACAAAAAACTCACCGTGTTTTGGTCCTGCATGAAGACACACTCACGGGAGGTATCGGAGCTGACATTGCAGCATATATCGCAGAACATATGTTCCAATATCTTGATGCCCCGGTGATGAGAGTAGGTTCCCTGGATACTCCTGTACCCTTTGCCGGCGTTCTTGAGCAACAATTTCTCCCCCCCCAACGATTATATGAACAGATGTCCAAACTACTATCGTACTGATGAAATTAGATAATATCATTTCTGTGAGCGGAATGCCGGGGTTATATAAATTATTAGCTTCCAGGCCAAACGGTTTATTGATCGAAAGCTTTGATAATAACAAACGACAGTTTGTATCCGGCAGGAAACACCAGTTTACACCATTAATCTCCATTGGTATTTATACATACACCGATGTGGAAGGTCTGGATGTCGTCCTGAAAAAAATATCTGACACGGAAGGCACTATACCTCTTCCTGATCCAAATGATAAAGCAGATACACTTCGCACATGGATGAGAGAAATGGTTCCTCAACATGATGAAGACCGCGTTCACATCAATGAAATACGCAAGCTTATCAAATGGTATCTTTTCCTGAAACTATATGCCTGGGATCAGGTCAATCAGGAAAAAACTGATGAAGAAGAGTGAGTAGGTGAATGGTGAGTAGTGAGTAGTAAGTAGTAAGTAGGAAGTAGTGAGTGAGTAGTGTGAAAAAACTCTATGCTCTATGCCCTATGCTCTATGCCGTTCATTCCCCTAACGCATGAATATCAAACTCAAGCCTCATCTGCGTAAAGCTTGGCGTTATATCTGCAAAATTAAGTCTGACTTCTATTCCGAAAAATTCCTGGTTAACCCAGTGACTGATATCTGCAATACCTGGAAATAACCTGATGCTGGTTGTATTTCTATAAGGTACATGCTCAAAATATAAAAATTCAATTTTATCTGATGGATTGAACGGATCAAAAATGTACACGCTTATGGTACGGATGAATTTCAGATTCACATCTTTAAAAACACTTGACAGGTAAGCATCTTTAGATTCAATCGCCTTAACATCAGTAGGGCTTTTTCCCGAAGCCGCCAGTTCTTCATCATATGAACTTGGTAAAGGACCAATCACAAAAAAGTGTGTATCAAACGTATTCAGACCAGGCTGAATATCAAAATCAACAAACTGGTTTAGTTCAAATAGTTCAGGTCGATTGTCCTTGTTACAGGACAATACTATGAATATACCTATGATATAGATCCACTTTAAAGAACCTGATATTTCTTTTTTCATATTGATTTAGAACTAACGCTTGATTGGCTCATTAAGTTATGTTAGTCTGATTATGAAAGGTCTTAGGGAAATAGTCAGGGCAGCCAGTTTAGTGATAGGTCTTAGGTCAATGATTGATATTCGATTTAGATGTTTTAGGTGAGTTATAAAGCCTTATGACTATTGAGCTATCACTAAACTGGCTGCCCTCACCTTTTCCTTTCGACCCCTTTTATAAGAAGTTTGGGAATAGTAATAAATAACCTATTGACTATTGACTTAAGACCAAACTGGCTGCCCTGACCTTTTCCTTTCGACCCTTTTTAGAAGAAGTTTGGGAATAGTAATAAACAACCTATTGACTATTGACTTAAGACCAAACTGGCTGCTCTGACCTTTTCCTTCTGATCCTTTTTAGAAGAAGTTTGGGGAATATGGAACGAAGCATTAGATTTATTCCATGGGAGAACAACTGGTTTCGATCGTCAAATCGCATGATGAAATGCAAAAATTCGTCAAGTCACTACTTGATGATGTCAATGCATTGGAATATATGATCGACCATAATTGGTTCGAAACAGATATTGTCAGGATAGGTGCAGAGCAGGAAATGGTCCTTGTGGACCAGGCAACCTTTAAACCGGCCTGCGTCAACATGGAAGCCCTGGAGTATATGAAAGACTGGGATTGGGTAGGGACTGAGCTCGCCCGCTTCAATCTTGAAACCAACCTGGACCCTCGCGAATTCTCAGGCAGTGCTTTGAGAGATATGGAAGATGAAAACTCTGCCAAGCTTGCCCTCATAGAAGAGATTGTCAACAAATTCGGAGCCACCATTATCCTTACAGGTATCCTACCAACCCTGCGAAAGTTCGACATGGAGATGAGCAATCTGACTCCAAAACAACGATACTTCGCATTGATGGAAGCTATCAACCAGCAGATGGTGGGTAGTACGTATGAGCTTAACCTGGTAGGCATTGACGAATTGCTGATCAAGCATGATTCTCCATTGCTGGAAGCCGTAAATACCAGCTTCCAGGTCCATCTGCAGGTTAGTCCGGCTGATTTTGTACCGATGTACAACCTGGCCCAGGCACTATCTGCCCCTGTCATGGCTCTTGCTGCCAATTCGCCTATTGTTTTCGGAAGAAGGCTTTGGCACGAATCCCGGATTGCCATGTTCCAACAGGCTCTTGATACCCGTTCTACCCAGGAGCATATGCGGGAACGCAGTCCTAGGGTAAATTTTGGAAAACAATGGCTCGAGCACTCCATCCTTGATATTTACAGAGAAGATATTGCACGTTTCCGCGTGCTTCTCAGTGGAGATGTAAAAGAAAATGCCCGTGAAATGATCCTCGCCGGAAAAACTCCCAAGCTTGGATCTCTCCAAGTCCACAATAGCACAGTATATCGCTGGAACCGGCCCTGTTATGGAATCAGCGAAAATGGAAAACCTCATTTACGAATTGAAAACCGTGTTCTTCCTTCAGGTCCGACTGTCCAGGATGAGGTAGCTAATGCTGCATTATGGCTGGGATGTATGATACAGATGAAGGAAGATGTAGGCGATATCCGAGATAAAATGAGCTTTGAAGATGTGTATGACAATTTTATCAAAGCTGCCAAATTCGGAATTGACTCAAAATTTACCTGGATGAATGATCAGAAAATTACGGTTGCTGATCTCGCCCTGCAGGAGCTAATTCCTCGCGCTCGCAAAGGACTTGAGATGAGAAATATCAGGTCTGAAGATATTTCCAGGTACATGGATGTGATCGAATGCCGCGCACGTGAACACATGAATGGTGCAAGATGGGCTTTACGATCGTATACAAAATTGAAAAAAGAAACCACGGAAGATGAAGCATTGACTGTGCTTACTCACGCAATGTCGGTCAACCAGAAAATGGGTTTGCCCGTGCATCAGTGGAAAATGCCTGAGCTCTCCGATCTGAAAGAATACAGGCCTTCTCATCTCAAGGTGAGCGAATTTATGAATACGGATCTCTTCACTGTGCAAAAAGATGATATCGTGGATCTTGTCGCAGAGATGATGGACTGGCGTAAGATCCGTTATACGCCGGTAGAAGATAAAGAAGGAAAATTAGTTGGATTGGTTACGCTCCGGGTCGTTCTGAGACACTTGCTAAAGACAAGAAATCAACACGAAGAAGGGAACACAGACCATACGACAGTAAAGGATATCATGAATGCACACCCCTTGACCATTGGGCCAAATGCAACACTTGTCGAAACGATGGCCATTATGAGAAAAAATAAGATCGGTTGTTTACCGGTAGTCCAGAATGGTGAGCTGATCGGGATCATTACAGAGATGGATTTCCTTCGGATTACAGGAAGATTGCTCGAAAGGCTTGAGAGTTAACATTGAAAAAATAGTCTAAGGCATTAAGTCTGAGCAGCCGGTGTGGTCTCTGGTCTTTAGTCCATGGTGTTATTGCAAATCAAAATCAACAGTAGAGAGTACGAAAACATTAGAAAACCAAAATCTTAATAAATCTTACATTTTCTTTTTAAATCTGCGTCCTCTTTTGCTGCACAACCTTATTTTTACCAATTGGTTCTACCACAGTAATTCGCCAATTTAATTCCACGTTATGACATTCGATTTTGATATGATTCAGGCCATGTACCAGGGCTTGCCTGAAAAAGTGACTTTTATCCGCAAAACCCTGGGACGCCCGCTGACTTTATCTGAGAAAATTTTATTCAGCCATATTCACCCGGATTCTCCTGTCCAGGATTATAAAAGAGGACATGATTATGTATTCTTCGCCCCGGACCGGGTGGCTATGCAGGATGCCACTGCCCAAATGGCTTTATTACAGTTCATGACGTGCGGTATGGAGAAAACAGCTGTGCCTACTACAGTACATTGCGATCACCTGATACAGGCTCAAACCGGTGCAACCGCCGATTTAAAATTTGCCCTCGATATCAATTCTGAAGTGTATTCTTTCCTTTCATTGGTTTCCACCAAATATGGGATCGGCTTCTGGAAGCCTGGTGCAGGGATCATCCATCAAACGGTCTTAGAAAATTATGCCTATCCGGGCGCCATGATGATTGGAACCGATAGCCATACACCAAATGCTGGTGGCTTAGGTATGCTTGCGATCGGAGTCGGTGGTGCGGATGCTGTAGATGTCATGTCAGGAATGCCCTGGGAACTTAAGATGCCAAAACTAATTGGCGTTCATTTGACTGGTAAGCTTAGCGGTTGGACTTCTGCGAAAGATGTCATCCTTAAAGTAGCAGGTGTACTTACTGTGAAAGGAGGTACCGGTGCCATCATTGAATATTTTGGTGAAGGAGCAAAATCATTGTCCTGCACCGGGAAAGGAACGATCTGTAACATGGGTGCTGAAATTGGTGCAACTACATCCACTTTCGGATATGATGATTCCATGAAAAGATTTCTAATAGCTACCGGAAGAACTGATGTTGCGGATCTTGCAGATAGCATTGCCGAACATTTGACAGGAGATGCTCAATGTTATTCAGATCCAACGAAATATTTTGACCAGGTCATTGAAATAGATCTTGATACTCTCGAGCCTCATGTCAATGGCCCGTATACACCGGATTTAGCATGGCCAATCAGTGAATTTGCAGCAGCTGTTACAAAAAATGATTATCCTCCTATCATTGAAGTGAGCCTGATTGGTTCCTGTACAAATTCATCTTATGAAGATATCTCACGTTCAGCAGCCATAGCCGAACAGGCAAGAAATAAAAATTTAAAAGTAAAATCAGAATTTACCATTACACCCGGTTCAGAACAAATCCGTTTTACGGTTCAGCGTGATGGATTACTACAAGCCTTTGAAGACGTAGGTGGACTGGTGCTTGCGAATGCATGCGGACCTTGCATCGGCCAGTGGGCTCGTCACATGGATGATCCAAAACGACGCAATACGATCCTCACATCTTACAACCGGAATTTTGCAAAACGAAATGATGGAAATGCATCTACACATGCATTCGTGGCATCACCTGAAATCGTCACCGCCATGGCATTTGCGGGTGATCTCAGATTTAATCCATTGACGGATACGCTTACAAATGAAAAAGGTGAGATCGTAAAATTCGAGCCTCCTGTAGGTGTAGAACTTCCTCCATTAGGATTTGATGTAAAAGATGCAGGCTTCCAGGCTCCTGCGGCAGACAGTAGCCGCGTTGTAATCAATGTGGATCCATCTTCAGATCGCTTACAACTATTGGCTCCTTTTGTACCAATCACTCCTGACCAGGTGATGAGTATGCGGGTATTGCTGAAAGCAAAAGGAAAATGTACTACGGATCATATCTCCATGGCCGGACCCTGGCTTAAATACAGGGGCCACCTGGAAAATATTTCAAACAATTGTTTTATCGGGGCCATCAATGCATTCAATGATGAAGCCAATAAGGTCATCAATTTTGCAGAGGATGGATACATGGCTGTTCCTGATTCTGCAAGGAAATATCAGAAGGCAGGAATTCCAACCATTGTTTTTGGAGAAGAGAATTATGGCGAAGGATCATCACGTGAACATGCTGCGATGGAACCAAGATATCTCGGTGTAAAAGCGATTGTTGTAAAATCATTTGCCCGCATCCATCAGACCAACCTGAAGAAACAAGGAATGCTCGCACTCACTTTTGTCAATTCATCAGATTATGATTTGATCCGGCAAGATGATTATGTAGATATTCTCGGTTTCGAAAATTTTAACCCTGATAGTGAAATAAAAATCCTGCTTCGTCATGCGGATGGCACATTGGATTTATTCGACGTGTTGCATGGATACAATGAACAACAAGCGGAATGGGTGAAAGCCGGATCAGCGTTGAATAAGATCAGGCATGACCTGAATGTCTCATAGTGAGTAGTGAGTAGTGAGTCGTGAAACGTGAGTCGTGAAACGTGAAACGTGAAGTTTGATAGAGTAGTGAATTGTACTCGGTACTTCGTAATTTAGATACCGTTTTCGAAAATCGAAAATCGAAAATCGAAAATCGAAAATCGAAAATCGAAAATCGAAAATCGAAAATCGTAAATCGTAAATCGTAAATCGTAAATCGTAAATCGTAAATCGTAAATGCCCTCGTCATGTTAAAGGAGTTCAGAGCATTTCTCATGAAAGGTAATGTCATCGATCTGGCAGTTGCCGTGATCATTGCCGCTGCCTTTGGAACAATCGTATCTTCACTGATAGATGATATCATCACACCCCTGATCCTCGCGCCTGCATTAAAAGCAGCTCGTGTGGATAATATTGCAAACCTTACTATGGGGACCGTGAAATATGGATTATTTCTATCCGCCATTATCAAATTCCTGGTCATTGCTTTCGTATTGTTCCTGGTTGTAAAAATTTTACATCGTCAGAAGAAGAACGAAGTTGTTCCACCTCCGGGACCTACGCAGGAAGAATTGCTGATTGAAATCAGGGATTTGTTGAAAAAATAAAGTTTACGTTTCGCTTCAACTCCGCGACTGATGAGCAGGAATTAAACATCAATTAAAATCAAGTTGAATACTTTTGATTTTAGACTTTTTCCTTTTGACTAAACCGGCAGCTCAAACCTTTACCTGTAGACTATTTTTCTCACTCCATTTTTTTATCACAACAGGCATAAGCACTTTCACTACAGCTGACTTCGCAACTTCCATCCGGAGTACCGGAAGCGCAACCATGAGCACCGCCATCATTCCCTATCCTGCAATTATCGCTTGGCGTACCTAGCTTTTCACATAAACAGAAAGGTACATTGTCATGCAGCCCGTTCCGTTCAAATTTTCGCGCTCCCAGTCCATAACCAATGTATTGCTTTGCATCCGTAAAGTTTTTCAAGTATGAAGGCACAGAAAGATCGCGGACTGTAAAAAGTAAAGGCTTCTTTTCTTTAAACGAATGGACGATCAGGTTCCTTCCTAAAAAAAGAACTTCACATCTTCCTAACGAATCTGTTTTCAGATCGTAATTTTTGGTTGCTCCCTGGAGAAAATACGTGACAAGTTCAAAACCCGCTTCCGGCAGGTGATCGATAGTGATCCTGTCTTCCTGCACCGTAATATTTACGTTGCCCTGAGTGATCATTGTCCAATCTTTTTGTTCACGCGGGACATTGTATTTATCCCTGATTGTATCCAGCTGCAATAAATGTGGAGATGAAGATTCACTTCCTGAATCATTTTTGCAACGACTAAAAAATAAACACAACAGAAATACTCCTGTAATGGGTATAGACCAGAATTTATTCATTTTATTTTTTTAAGTGGAATTTTTGATACCTATCTAACGGCTGTGATACTTTTAGAGTATGAAGATCATTCAGATCTGCTATCACAACAAGCGATTGTCTGTCCGCTACAGGTTATTTTGCAGGTTCCGGCATTATTGCCTGTTCCACAGCTCAAAGCGCCTTCTCCACCTGAACTACAATTCGATTCCTTTCCGTCCCCTGTGATACAACTACAGAAAGGCGAATTCTCCATTGCATGTCCCTTTTCAACTTTTCGCATACCTAAACCATAACCGGTATATTCTTTCATATTTTGTAAGACTTCCAGGTAAGATGGTTTTTTATCAGATTCTAATTTAAAATACAAAATCCCTGGAGTTACAAGTGAATTGACTATGATATGTGGATCCAGATAAAGCAATTCTGCCCGGCCTGGTGCGACAGCCAATAAATTAGCTTCATTGTTTTCTGTCTGAAGAAAAAATGAATATGCTACATTACTGCTATCAGGCTCAATATCAATCGTTGTCAAATATTTCGTTGCAGTTATGGTGACATTGCCTTCAAGTGAAATGCCCTGATCCCATGCTGACCGGCCGGCATTATATTGACTCATGATTTCATCTGCCTGGACAAGGTGTAAATCTTTTGCTTCGTTTGTACAATTAAGCCATGTGACACTAATCAACAGAAGGAAAAAGCAATATCTAATTTTATTCATGGTTTACTAACAATTAAAATCTGATTGAAATCCTGATTATTATCAACTCAAATATTTTCCCACAATAGGCATCCTTCTTCCAACACCAAATGCCTTAGGAGAAACTCTCAGCACCGGTGCAGTCTGATGTCTTTTAAATTCGCTTGTATTGACGAGCTTCAATATCCGTTTCACCAATGCTTCGTCATAGCCCATGTCAATGATTTCCTGTGGCCCCAATCTCCGCTCTATATACATGTAGAGGATAGGATCAAGGATATGATACTCAGGCAGGCTATCGGAGTCTTTTTGATTTGGTCTTAACTCAGCACTCGGCGGCTTGTTAATTGTATTTTCCGGAATAATCATTTCATCCTTATTGATATGATCTGCCAGCAAATAAATATCTGTTTTATAAATATCCCCTAATACCGAAAGGCCACCGGCAAGATCACCATACAAGGTTCCATAACCCACAGCCATTTCACTTTTATTGGTTGTGTTCAGCAATATATTTCCATGCTTATTGGAAATAGCCATCAAAATAATGGCTCTGCATCTTGCCTGGATATTCTCTTCCGTCACATCAAACGCTTTTCCTTCAAGCACTCCTTCAAGCTTTTTCAGAAACGAATCATATGGATCTTTGATAGGAATGATATCATACCGGATATCAAGATTCTCCGCGAGAGCTTTTGCATCCTCAACACTGTGAGAAGAACTAAACGAACTTGGCATCAATACCACCCTGACATTTTCTTTTCCGAGTGCTTTGACAGCCATCACCGTTGTAATGGCGGAATCTATTCCACCACTCAATCCAATGATCGCTTTTTTTAAACCCAGTTTTCCAAAATAATCTTTAAGCCCCAGTAACAGCGCATCATGGATTAAAGGAATTTTTTCTTTTGCCTGTTCTCGTTTGTATCCGCCTTTCAATACATCTTCCAATTGGTAATACCTGATCTCTTCAACAAAATAAGGCATCTCATCATACACCTGCCCATCCGGAGAAAATACGACAGAACCTCCATCAAAAATGATCTCTGTCTGAGCACCTATATTGTTGGAATAAAATAATGGGATCTTATATCGATTCACATTTTCGCGCAATACTTCAAGCCGATCTTCAGCATGGTTATAATCAAAAGGAGACGCAGAAACATTGACGATGAAATCCGGTTTTTCAGGCATCATGATATCCATCGGGCAAAGTGTATACAATGGATTCTGATTTCCAAGATTCCACAAATCTTCACACACCGTCAGCGCAATTCGTTTGCCTTTGAACATGACCGTCTTATGCTTTTTTGCAGGTTCGAAATACCGGTATTCATCGAACACATCATAAGTCGGAAGGAGGGATTTATGCTGAATATGAAGAATTTCTTTTTCGTAAAGCAGGTATACGCTATTATATAAATCTTTACCGTCAGCAACAGGATTAATGGTCGGGCTACCTACAGCGATCCCTATTCCTTCTGAAGCTTCTCTTAACTTATCTATGGATTCCTCCGCGAGCCGGATAAAATCCCTGAACTCGAGAAAATCCCTGGGAGGATATCCGCATGTCGCCAGCTCACCAAAAACAATCAAATCAGCACCTTTAACCCTGGCTTCAGCGGTGGCTTTCAGCATTTTCTGAAGATTTCCTTCGAAATTTCCGATGTGATAATTCAACTGGGCAATGGCGATTTTCATGATCCACAAAGTTACGCATTACCCCCTACCCCCTGAAAGGGGACTCAAAATTTAATTTTTTCATCCTGCCTGTTGCTCATTGTTTTTCATGGGTTTCACCCATGGCTAATAATGTCTGATCCCGTCAGGATCATTGTTGTTTGCTTGTAGCAAACCGTTTTAATACAATTGCTTATGGTTTATTGCTTTTTTGCCTATTGTTATTTGGCTATTGTTTTCCCTGCTCCAAGGTTGCTGAGCTGTAGCACAAGGTTGAGCAATGCAGGTCGAAGCGTGCTCCCTGCCTGCTGTTTTTTTTGCCTATTGCTTATTGCCAATTGCACATTGCCAATTGCTTTTCCTTAACTTAGTCGCCCGACTTTACCTATGAGCCAGTACATTGTATCCGCCCGAAAATATAGACCTGACAGGTTTGCCGATGTCGTAGGGCAGCACCATGTCACGGATACGCTCACGCATTCGCTCAAATCGGGACAGGTAGCTCACGCTTATCTTTTTTGTGGCCCCAGGGGTGTAGGAAAAACAACCGTCGCCCGGATCCTTGCAAAAGCGATTAACTGTGAGAACCTTACACCAGAAGGAGAATCTTGCAATACCTGCGAATCCTGCCGCTCATTTGATATCAATAGCTCGTTCAATATTTTTGAGCTTGACGCTGCTTCCAATAATTCTGTTGAAAACATCAGGGCACTTATTGAACAAGTCCGCTTCCCACCTTCCCAGGGTCGGTTTAAGGTGTATATTATTGATGAGGTTCACATGCTTTCGGCAGCAGCCTTTAATGCTTTTTTAAAAACACTTGAAGAGCCGCCTCCGTATGTCAAATTCATCCTGGCTACGACGGAAAAGCATAAGATACTCCCTACCATTCTTTCCCGGTGTCAGTCGTTTGATTTCAGGCGTATCCCTGTCAAAGAAATAGCAGCTCATCTCAGGGATATCTGCACAGCTGAATCGATCGAAGCCGAACATGATGCTTTGGTGATCATCGCCCAGAAAGGGGATGGTTCGCTGAGAGATTCTCTATCACTTTTTGATCGCATCGTCAGCCAGTCAAAAGGAAAGATCACCTACGCAGGAGTGCTGGAAAGTCTTCAGCTACTGGATTATGATTTTTTCTTTCACATGACGGATTCGCTCATGCGTGAAGATGTTTCAGATGTATTTCTGACGCTTGCGGATATTCAGAAAAGAGGTTTTGATGGCGAAGCATTTATTGCCGGGTTTTCTGAACATCTCCGTGATGTCCTTTTATGCAAAGACACATCCACTGCAGAATTACTCACACATGGTGATCAGATAAAAGCACGATATCTCCGACAGGCAGAAACTATTTCTCGTTCATCGTTGATCACATATCTCGATCTGATCAATCAATGCGATATTCAATATGCAAGAGCGCTGAACAAATGGCTCCATATTGAAATGTCACTTGTCCGAATGTGTTACGCGCATCGTCGTCGTGAAACAGAGTTGCCCATTCCTCCGGCAACTGAAAAAAAAAAGCCTGAAAACGTAACAGCCTTAAAATCTTCTCAGGATGAAACGGAGAATGGAAAAAAAGAAAAAGCAGCCGTACCGGTTTCTATCCCATCCATTTCTTCCATTCCTGTTGAAAATAAATCAGGGGAACAGGATGAAAAAATAACTGAAACGATATCAGTTACGAAAACAGAAAATTCTGTTGAAACAAAAGTGGACCAACCGCCAGACATTTCTATTCCATCATTGAAGGGACTCGGTGCGATGCGGCAGAAAGCTGAAATCAAGCACGAAGAAGAAAAGAAAAAAGTACCCGTCCTGGTTTTGTCGGTTATACTGGATTTCTGGAAAGATTTCGCTGAAAATCATTCCTCCCCATCTCTTCGTCAGACCATGACCGAAGCGATCATCGAGATCAAAGGCGAACAAACCATCGCGATCCGCACAGGAAACCAGACAGGAAAAAACAGGTTGCTGAATGAAACCAACCTGATCGAAGGTCTGCGTAGCCTTGTCAAATTACAGGATCTTCATATTTCGATTGATATAGATGCTGATCTCGATCGCAGCAAAGAACTGATCAAACCTAAAAAGCTCCTCACCAATCGCGAGAAATTTGAAATCCTCTCTTCTAAAAATCCGCTGATCAATAAGCTGCGCGATAAGCTGGATCTGATACCTGATCAGGAGGATTAGCTTGACGTGAGTCGTGAAACGTGAAACGTGAGACGTGAAACGTGAGTATTCTTTGCACATTCGCGGCTTTGCGATAAAAATATTTAACCAGTGGACATTCGATGTCTCTGTTGTTGAACAAAGTTAATCTTCCGACTTATTTGGAAACTCTAAGACACGATTGCGTCTAGAGTCCGACATCCGGCATCCTCTTATCCGGCATCTATTGATATTGCAATAAATCAAACATTCCGAACCAACTTGTCCTGAGCATTTGTCGAACCCTTGGTTTTTCCTTTTCTTGCACCCGTGTATTCATTCCTCAAAACTTTTCTCTTTTTATTGGATCCTGAAAAAGCCCATCGTATCACGATGCGGGTTTTCACTTTTGCTCTATGGATTCCCGGAATGGCATCAATAATGCGTTCCTTTTATAGCACAAAACATAAGTCCCTTGAACGAAACATAGCCGGCATTTCCTTTTCAAATCCTATTGGTTTGGCAGCTGGTTTCGATAAGGATGGGAAATATATCCGTCAAATGTCCATCCTGGGCTTCAGCCATCTTGAAATAGGCACAGTTACACCCCGGTCTCAACCAGGCAATCCGAAACCCAGACTTTTCAGATTAGTCAAATCCTCAGGACTTATCAATCGCATGGGATTTAATAATGACGGTGCAGAAGCTCTGGCCGAAAGATTAAAAAAGAAAAAACCGGAAGGCATCATCATCGGAGCCAATATTGGTAAAAACAAGGACACTCCAAATGAAGAAGCTGTCAATGATTACCTGAAATGCTTTTCCATCTTATACGATCACGTTGATTATTTCACAGTGAATGTATCATCACCCAATACACCGGGTTTAAGAACATTGCAGGAAAAAGAACCGCTCACAAAATTATTGACTTCTCTTCAACAGGAAAATTCACGGAAAAAACCTCTCTTCCTGAAAATCGCACCAGACCTCACAACTGAACAACTTGATGAGATCATTGAAATTGTGATCAATACAAATATCACCGGTGTGATCGCTACAAATACTACAATCACAAGAAATGGTTTGAAAGAAACGAAAGAAGATATTGATGCCATCGGTGCGGGTGGGCTCAGTGGCAAACCTATATTAGAGATGTCAGTTTCTGTAGTCAGATATCTTTATGAAAAAGGTCAGGGCCGTTTTAAAATCATTGGCGTAGGTGGTATTGAAGATTATGCTTCTGCAAAATTACATCTTGATGCAGGTGCGGATTTGATACAGGTTTATACGGGATTGATTTATACGGGGCCTACAATCGTGAAGAAAATACTTCGTGACAGGTGAGACTCTAATATGTATAATCTTTATTCAACTTTAATAATCTTACCTGACTTTAACATTGTACCATTTGAAATAAAAATATATTCATAAAAGCCTGATGGTAAATCAGATATTGAAAGTTCATTTTTACTTCCCATCAAATCTGCTGAAAACACTTTTTGTCCTAAAATTGAGAATAATTCAAAATTCACTTTCCCTATATCTTTGTTGAACAGTATAGAAATCACAGACGAAAAAGGGTTTGGTGAAATTTGAATATCTGAATCCTCCTGAAAATATTCCAATGACGTCAATGAATCAATTAATACTATATCCCTGCAAAATGTATTATTTCCATATTGATTAGCTACAGTCAGGCACACCTCATATTCTCCAAATGCCTGATATACAACTGAAAAAGGCTTTTCTAAATTGGAAGTAGTGGTATTACTAAACGTCCAGTAATAAGTATCTGGCAAAAAATAGGATAGATTGTTAAAATGAACTTCGAGAGGGTTAATTGTATCAATTTCATACCGAAAATCTGCTATCGGTAAATTGTTAAGTCCTAATGTATCAGCTGGTCCTCCATCCTCAGGTCCCAATCTAAAAAAAGGCATATTTATTGCTCCTATCCCATTATATGTGGGAAGTTGGACTCCATGTTGTATGAACCCACATAGTTTTCCTTTTCTCTCAGGATGATTAATTACATGAAGTGACTTAACGCCGTTTGTTGAAACCATATATATCTTACCGTCAGGAGCAAGAAGCATCTGATAGAAAGTAGTTGAAAAAGGGTTTAAATATCCATCATAAGTTGCAATTAGAGATTTAGTCAATAAAATATCTTTCGCTTTCAGGTCAAACTGGTATAAGTTAATATTTTCAGAAACATATAGGTATTTAGAATCTAGTGATGCAGCGACTCCCCCACCTACATTAACAGGGGTTGACAGAGGACCAGACTCAAGCATGTTTGAAAGAGTACCCGTACTTCTATCAAAGTCACAAATATCAAGTCCTTTCCATGGATTATATCGGATGTATTTTGTCCCATCAGGGGTGAAAACAGCTTGACCTCCCCATTCTCTTAGTCCCCATGCTTGACCTATACTTAATGTATTTACAATTGAAACTCCGCTAGGATCAAGAAGGATAATAAAAAACCTGTTAGTTTTACCTTCTGGCATGATAATCCACCAGTCTCTTCCATTAGCATGTTTGCAAGCTGTTATAAGGCCGCTAAATTTTGCATCTGCCAAAAAATGATCTTTCTCAACAACCTGCCCTAGTGGATTTTTTTCATTAAAATCCAGGATAGAAAACAAAAGATAATTAGTGACAAAATTATCATCAGTTTTCATGTGAAATAAAATTGCTCTAGTTGTATCACCAGGCCAGGGAATTAATAGCCTATTTTGTGTCCCTGGATATCCAAAAAGGCAATGGTCTTCCCAAATATATCCGTATGCAATAGAATCCCCGCGCACCATTACCGAATGCTGCGAATTAAGGATATTACATCCATTCGAATAAGCCATTAACTTGCCATTAGAACTAGATAAAATAGCATCCGCTTCCTCTTGCGAGTAAATATTAAAATATTTTGGAAAGACTTCATTTTCATTAAAATCAAATAAAGTCCCTCCAAAATATTTTTCTGGCTGATTGGGAGGATAACCCATTAACCAGATGTAGTTATTATTGGCTTGTCCATTAGACTTGAGACACGATACAAGCAAGTAAATCGAAATGAACAAGCACTTTCTCATTAATTAGCTATTATAATAAAGCCAGATAATAATTGATTTGATTCTTTGTCAACTAAGGTCCAGAAATAAAGTCCTGATGATAAAACTTTCAGTGAGTCACTGAATCAATATTCATGTAATTATCAAAAATAAATTGGCATAACTGGAACAGGATTATACAATTCTGGATATCATTTGTATAATTCACAGATGATGATTGGGTAAACGGTATGCCTTGTAAGAGATATTGTGTATTTCCAAGTGGTACGAATAGTTAATTCCAAAACGAACAAGCAGGAGTGACTTAGCCTAAGCAAAAACCTGTATCAGTCTTTTAAAATTTTACATCCTTCAAACCTGCCATTTATTTTTTAGGCCATGACCGATGAATTTGGACTTATTTAGGCAAAAAAGCACCTAAAACGCTCCTGCCATTTAGCACCTCAAAATCCCCCATCCAAAACTAACCTGATATATAGCTATCGTGAAATCAATGCCTTACGTATGAAACCCCCGGAAACCGGTCAAAATCATATTACGCAAAAACATGATGGCATCCTTTTTGAAAGTCTTTCATCAAGGAATTACTAAAACTAAGATCAATTTCAACCCGAGAAAGCAATGTCTGTGAAAGAAAGATCCACCACGAAAAAAAGCTTTGGAGAACACGAGCAGTTCTATACCGATATGCGCTTCTGGCTTATAGTGCTCATGCTGGCAGCCTTTGTTGGTTACCTGGTATTCTTAAGCCCCCATTGAGTCAGTAGTGAGTGGTCAGTAGTGAGTAGTGAGTAGTGAAACGTGAGGCGTGAAACGTGAGGCGTGAAACGTGAGGCGTGAGTTTGCTACCCTTCCGAAAATATAATCTTAAGAGAGAGATCCAGCGTTCCCGCACTATGCGTCAAAGCGCCCGATGAAACAAAATCAACCCCTGTCTCAGCATATGCCCTGACATTGTGAAGTGTAATCCCTCCTGAAGCTTCCGTCTCAAATTGTTTCCCTACCATCGCAATCGCTTCTTTCAGAATCGGGATCTCAAAATTGTCCATCATGATCCGCGTTACGCCGCCATGATCCAACACTTTCTGAAGTTCCACAAGATTGCGCACCTCGATGGTAATACCCATTTCTCTTTTTGTTTTAAAGAGATATTCATGCACACGATCGATCGCTGTAGGAATATCACCACATGCATCAATGTGATTGTCCTTGATCATGATCCAGTCATACAAGCCAGACCTGTAATTATGACAACCACCTAACCGCACAGCTTCTTTTTCCAAAAATCGGATCCCCGGAGTAGTCTTACGTGTATCAAGAACCTTGACCGGCAATCCTTCCACCTCCTGGGCAAACAAAGAAGATATCGTGGATATCGCACTCATCCGTTGCATCGTATTCAACGCAAGTCTTTCTCCCATGAGCAATGCTCGTGTAGGACATGTAATGTAAAATGCTATGTCACCAGGCTTGACAACAGTTCCATCAGGTATCAGCTCCTCAAAATCGGCAGCTGCAGCAAGCTCATGAAAAATTCTTTTGGCTACAGTGACACCCGATATGATCCCGTCATCCTTGACGAGTAGTTTGGCTTTGCTTATTCTCGTAGACCTGATGCACGCCATCGATGTATGATCTCCCTCACCTACATCTTCCGCCAGGCCACGTCGTATAAAGTCATCTAACAATGTATCATAGTCATTCATCATATCGGAAAGATTAACACGCTAATGCTGTGAAAGTAAATAAGGATGCCCGGAAGTGAGCTATTAAAATTATACTGTAGAAAATTAAAAAATGATACCCAGCCTTAACACAAGATTATTCAACACTGCCCTGGAGTCGTCCTCCTGGAGCAGAAAATCATCATTGGGGTCATTGGGATCTTCGTTCGGATTGATAATGGCCCTGTGTCCATTATCGCGCGTAAAATCCAAAAGCCCGTTTTGATAATAAAGACCGGCCACCAGTGCATTATTCTCACTGATCGAATATTCAATGCCGGCACCAAAACCCCAGAATAAATTAACCACAGATAAATCCTTGTAAATATTTTCCTGGTCATATTTCATGGAAGGGGTTTCAATATTGGCCCTGCCCCTGGTCAAAAAAGCAAAATTAAATACAGGCGCTTCCACGAAATAACGCACATACCCAATCTCCTTGGATCGTATCTTCAAACCCAACGGAATCTCAACATATTGAAGACTATAGCGGATCAGGGTGCCATCAGGCAAAGGTTTAGCTCCGGTATGAAGCAAAGGATCACTTAGATCAGATTTTGGAAGGTAATTACCTCCTATCTCATACTGGAATTCACCTCCCTCATGAAAGGCAAGATTGATCCCGGTTGTGAATGAGTAATTGTCTTTGAAATAAATATCTACCGTAGAACCCAGCTTGATACCAATATTCCCGCCATTCTTGACGATGAGGTTATCGTTATTCCCAACCCAGGAAATGAGCGGGCTCGTCTGAAAACCTATTCTCAGGGCTCTGTCCTGACCAATAGCGGAAAGTGTGAGGCCAAGCAATACAAGGCCGGTACACAATATCTTAGCAACTTTTCGTTTCATATTTCTTAATTGGCCGGGGGAGGTAACTATATAAATGCAAGAACAACCATGAAGTTCATTCCGATCACCATGAAATGGGTTATTTACCTGTCCATGATGCCTTTTCTGATCATCTCATCGTGTCGATCCGATAAGACTGCAAATATACCGGATGTGTCCGATATTCATGTTGACACCAGGGTTACGCGGTTTGAACAGCTCTTATTAGGTGATACAACTATGGATGCCGTGAAGCTTCAAAAGCTGATGGATGAATACCCGGGCTTTTCAAAAGTTTTTTTTGAACATGTCATGCCAAAGGAAGACAATATCCAGATCAACACGGATCGCGAATCACGCCTTCAGGATATCCTTCGATGGACCAGGGAACCCAGCACTCGCTGGCTTTATGATACAGTACAGCAAATTATACCAAAGCTGGATAAAGTTGAAAAAGACCTCCAGTCTGCATTTACGTTTGCCAAATATTACTTTCCGGATAAAAAGACGCCACGGCTCTACACGACCATTTCTGATTTCGGTTACTTCCCGTTTATTTATTCAGAAGACAGCCTGACAGATGGGCTTGGGATCAGCCTGGAGATGTTTTTGGGAGATTCCTTTCCCTACATGAAATACACGGGCATGAATAATGCTTTTTCAGATTACCTGACCCGCTCATACAACAAAGACCATATCGTCAGCCGGACGCTTAGTGTCTGGGTGGATGACCTCGTAGGCCCTCCTCCCGGCGAAAGATTGCTGGATCATATGATCAATAATGGGAAAAAGCTTTACATCCTCAAGTCCCTTTTACCTGAAACACATGACTCAGTGATCATTGAGTATCCCTCAGAAAAATTACAATGGGCAGAAGATAATGAGCGCAATATTTATTATCAATTGACCACCCAGGACATGCTCTACGAAACGTCGATGCGAAAGATCCAGAAGTTCATCGGCCCAAGCCCTTCTTCACCCGGTATGCCACCACAATCACCCGGAAATACAGGCTCCTGGCTTGGCTGGCAGATTGTGAAAGCCTATATGAAGAAACATCCGGAGACGACATTGCCGCAGTTGATTGCTATAAAAGATTCACAGATGATTTTGGATCAATCGGGGTATCGTCCACCTCGGTGAGTAGTGAGTAGTCAGTGGATTTTGGATGACGAGACCGCTTAGGAATTGGTGACAGGCTCGTGAAACGTCAGGCGTGAGGCGTGAGTAAATTACACCTTCGATCGATCCCATAAAGCTGGTTTAAGTCTCCACATTAGCTTGTTAAGTCTCCAGATAAGCTGGTTTAAGTCTCAGACTTAAAACTCAATATTTTTCACGTCTCCTGACGTGAAATTTGCCTTAATTTTCGGTACAAACACCCAAGCTGGCTGCTCAGACCTTTTCCTTTAGACCTTTTTTCTATGTGGCTTTCTAAATGAACTATGTGGCTATGTGGTAAACCTTTTTTCAACATTGTGTCAGTGCGGACCCCTTACATCCAGAATCGCCCTTTTTATTAACTTCATTTCACCTTTTGGTCTGATGTTTGTTTGAATCTTAAAAAAAGAAAATATGTCCAGAGCCATTCCCTTAGTAGACCTCAATAAATTTACTTCCGGTTCGCCCGATGACAAGAAAGCCTTTGTGGATGAGCTGGGCCATGCCTTCCAGGAATTTGGTTTCGTGGGTGTGGTCAATCATGGCATCTCAAAAGACCTTGTCGACCGGTTCTATGCAGAATCGAAAGCATTTTTTTCCCTGCCTACAGAAGTGAAAAGCAAGTATGAAAACAAGCACCTGGCAGGACAACGTGGATACACATCTTTTGGAAAAGAGCATGCCAAGCAAAGTAATGTCGGTGACCTGAAAGAGTTTTACCAGATCGGACAGGATGCCGCCGCGGACCATCCGCTCAAACCTGAGTATCCGGACAATGTTGACGTCGATGAGATACCGGCATTTTCAAAGACAGGGATGGAACTGTATAAAGCATTTGAAGCTTCGGGTGAAAAACTACTGAGGGCTATCGCGTTATATTTAAAATTGCCTGAAAATTATTTTGATGAAAAAATTGACATGGGCAATAGTATACTCCGCGCCATACATTATCCTCCTATTACATCGGAACCTAAGACTGCGATCCGTGCTGAACAGCATGAAGACATCAATCTTATCACGCTGTTAGTAGGTGCTTCATCCGGTGGATTACAGATCCTGGATATGGAAAATAAATGGCTCGACATCGTCCCCGGCGAAGAAGAGATCGTAGTAAATGTAGGTGACATGCTTCAGCGCCTGACAAATAATTATCTGAAATCCACCACACACCGTGTCGTCAATCCTCCTCGTGATGAATGGCATCGTCCACGTCTTTCGATTCCGTTTTTCTTACATCCGAAGAGTGAGATGGATTTAAGTTGTCTGCCAAGTACTGTGACTAAAGAACATCCGCTTGCGTATGATCCGATTACTGCGGGGGAATATTTGAATGAAAGATTAAGGGAGATTGGGCTTAAAAAGTAAACAGTTTTCAGCATTCCGGAAAGTCAAATTGTAAAGAGGATAACCGTATTAGTAATCGTATGTATCGACTTGAAGGCATACTCAACTTGTTTCACATTTTAAATTAATTTGCAAAATTTAGATTGCGATAATTTTAATTAATTCTCTGCATGTTCCAAAATTTTTCAATAGTAATATTTGTTGAGTCATTAACAATAACTTCTTCATTATGCAACATTATTTGATCCATTTCGATATCATTTATCGAATATACTTTAGTTGAATAAAATTTTGGTTCATTATCTGGATCAAATGCATTGAGAACAGATGATATTATCAAAATATTTGGGTCATCTTGTGCCGCCCAAATAAATTGTTGATTTATTGATTCCTTAAAATATCCTTTATTTAATTCGTTAAATACAATTTCAAAATCCCGATAAATAAGAGTATCTGTCATTCCAAGGTCATTGTCAAATATTCTCTTTGTTTCTGCTACCTCCCACGTCCCCCAAAAAATCCTGGCTTTGGAAAGCTCCTCGTCCTTCTGGCAACTCACAAACCCAAGGAAAATTAAAAAGCAAACAGTCCTTACCATCTTTTTACACTTTACTGGGTTTACAAATAAATATTACAACCCCTTCAAAGTTAATCAATATAAAGGATATGTTTCCTTGATTTGAAAATTAGGAAATGGTTAGGAAATTTATTAAGCATTTAAAATATATCAAAACACGATTAACTTTTAGAAACCCATCCTGTGAAGAAAGAAAGGTGTGTTAACACTTCCTTAGAAAATGATTATTTTGGGTAGAAATTACCAAGCCATGAAGCATGAAGCTCCCGGAAAACTTGAAAAAATCTACAAAATAAGTGGTGATAAATGGAATAGAGTTGAAGATGAAGGGGTTAAGAATATATTAAAGCACTTTGACCGAATTCAGGACAAACTATTCACCTTCAACAATATTCTAATTGCTGGATATTTTGTAATGGCGAAATTTGAACATCATGGATCACTCTGGCTGATCCTAATTCCAATAGCTAATTTGATATTTCTAATTAGTATTGAATATATAATGATGGAAAGAGGTAGATTTCAATCCAGAATAAAATCTGTAGATAGAAGTGAAATTGATACTTGGAATCAAAGAGGTGGCAAAGTGGTTATATTTTCAATCCTTATTATCTTATCAACAACTATAGTAACAGTAATTTTCTTAATTTCTTTCCTCAATAGTTAATGAATGTTTATTATTCACTGAATTTCTTATTGTCAATAGCCTACAAACCTTCAATTATTCTTCAATGCGATTTATAGTTAATAAGTTCCTTACGCCAATAATTGCTGTCGCAGCGATTTTAATAGCCCTATATACTTGGAATCTTCACAATCAAACAAAAATAAGATTAGATCAAATCATTGAATTATCCACGGAGATCAATAATTCAAAGAAGATTACCACAAATGTTGATAGCTTGAGAAATGTAATAACTCAGATGGAATTTGAAAGACAATCTTATACATCGAATCTTGATTTGATGTCAAATTGGTTTATCCTATTTGAAACTATTCTTTTTGGGATCTTTTTTCTCGTAGGTTATGGGATATTTGATAATAAGATAGCAGACTCCTACGAAAAAAGTAAGACTGCCTATAAAGATATACATGAAAGGTATGTCCAATTTGAAACAGAGTTTAAAGATATAAAATATGAAGTATATAAAAGCATTGCCAATTTAAATATGGTAATCGCAATACAAGGAATGGATATGGGTGCAAAGGACAATATAAAAGAATTTCCAAGTTCATTATTCTATTGGATTACAAGTTTGGAATACGCAAATAAATCAATTATTACACTCCCAGATAAGGTAAATCCAAAAAACATTGATAACTGCAAAGTTATCTTTAGAGGCATTAATAAAAAAATGAGTGCCATAAGTCCCAAAGATGTAGAAAACATTCTCACTTATTATTCGAAAGAGAATAAAGAAAATTATGAGATGATATTAAAATCAATAAACTATATTTCGAGCAATGGAGATCAAGAAATTAAAGATTTTTGTTCCGAATTTATGTACCTATTAAATACAACTCTAAAACAATAATTAAGTACTTTCAAAGTGTTTCATATTTTCCTTAATAGTTAAGTATTACTTTAAACTATATTCCTAATTTATTCATAACTGATTGAGAATAAGCTTCGCAGAGGGTTGGTGTAAAATTGTATATTGTTACCTAAATTATTAAAACTATGGAGTAATGTTTGATTGTAATCCTTAAGAGTTTGTTTAACCCAATCACACATGATTGTAAAGTATTACATCAAATTCGGTTATGTAATTGGCAAAACCATAAAAAATACGATAAGGGAAACACCGTAAGAGAAAAAACTAAACTTTCTAAACCATTGTTGCCAAAGGCAACATATCTAAACTTTCTAAACTCTTTTTTCTTATCAGAGACACTCACTACTGACTACTCACTATTCACTATTCAAGTCCCTTCCACATGTCCTCCTTTCCGGATGAATACATCTTCCTTGTTTTAATTTTTTCCTTCTGTCTATCTATAATTAACATTGCAATTCCTCGCGCTGCTGGTATCGTTGATGAGCGTAATGCATTTTGAATTTTATATTCTTCAACATCAAGGCGATATAATGAGCTCAATAATAAATCAAGATTATCCCTGATCAGTTCTTCAACACGTGTGGTAAATAAATCTAACAGTTGTGCCTCATCCAGGATGGAATCAAATTCAGGAATCAATGCTTTGATCGGATCCGTTGATTTATCATCGTCTTCCATAGAAGCAGATTAAATCTGTTCGGGTTGCCGGAGGGGATGGCTGAGGAGAGCTAAAACTTCCTCGAGGATAATGCGGTCATTTGACAGCCTGGGTATTTTGGCCTGGCTTCCCATCTTACCTTTCTTTTGCAGCCATTTGTTGAATGTACCTTTTGGAAGATTGGTTATTCTCAATCGGTCGAGGGCAAGACTTTGATACCGCTTGGCTTCATAGTCGCCATTGAGATCTTTGAGGTTCTGGTCAAGCCTGTCTGCAAATAATTCGAGGTTGGCAGGAGCATGGTCAAATTCGATGAGCCAGTGATGTCCGCCTTTTCCTTCGACGGTCATATGGACCGGGGCTACTGTATAATCGGAAACGGATGCATTCATGCTTTTCGAGGTGAGCTCGATGGCCCGGTCGGTATTGTCGACCATGACTTCTTCACCAAAGGTGTTGATGTATTGACGTGTCCGCCCTGTAACACACAGACGGTAGGGTTTTGTGGATGTGAATGAAACTGTATCTCCTATCTTATATCGCCACAGGCCGCCATTGGTCGTGATGACCATCGCATAGGATTTTCCTGTCTCGACATCCTTAAGCGGGATGGCTTCAGGATTCGGATGATGCCATTGTTCTTCAGGGATGAATTCGTAGTAGATGCCATTGTCGGGGAATAGAAGGAGGCCTTCTTTCCGATCATTGGTATCCTGGGAGGCAAAATATCCTTCGGAGGCATTGTAGATCTCGTGGTAGGAGAAATGATCTGACGGGAATATTTTCCGGAACTGGTCTTCGTAAGGGCCGAAGCCTACTCCGCCATGCATATAGATCGAGGCATTTGGCCATACTTCAAGCATATTTTTAGCACCGGTGAGCTCGAGGATCCTGCGCATGAGCACGAGGGACCATGTCGGAACGCCGGCAAAAACACCTACATCCTGCCTGCTGCAGGTATTGGCCATGATTTCGATCTTCTTTTCCCATTCGGGCATCAGGGAGATATTGGGTCTCGGGGTGAAGAATGGGCGGCCGATCCAGGGCATGTGGTGGAGCATGATGGCTGAAACGTCTCCATACCGGATGTCCGGGTGTGGGGTGCGTGAGATGCTTCCTGTCAGGACGAGGTTTTTATCTGCGAAGACGCGGACTTCAGGATTGCGGTGATAGAGTAAGGCGAGGCTATACCAGCCGGCGCGGTTGTGGGTATGGTTGAGGTGTTCTGTGGTGACGGGGATGAATTTGCTTTTATCGGCGGTGGTGCCTGATGATTTGGCAAACCAGGTGACGAGGCCGGGCCACAGGATATTGGTCTGGCCTTCCATCATCCGGAGGATCTGGCCGCGGATAGCGTCGTAGTTCCGGATGCGTATCTGGCTGGAGAAATCTTTATAATTACGGATCGTGGAGAAGCCAAATTCTTTTCCTACTTCGGTTTTCCTGGCTTTCTGAAGGAAGGACCTGACCATTTTGTCCTGTAGGCCGTGGATATTCTGCTCAGCGTGTTTTAGCCGCCTGTGGAGGTCGGAAAGGTAACGGGATACTAAGGAGTTGATCAGGTTTCTTGGTCTCATACCTTTGTCTTTCAGGCATAGTTGAAAAGGCCTGGAGATAAATCACTCTAAAATATCAAAAAATTCGGTAGACATCAACATGAGACGTGAGTCGTGAGGCGTGAGAGAATTCAGTTGAACCCAGCAGAAAGTTGACGTATCCTGTTTAGGATCTCAATTCTTTATTATTGATTCACAATTTTCCTTCTGCATTCTTTATTCAGGATTATTGCTTAGCTGCGTCGTACTGAGCGCTAGTCGAATTTATAGCACAAGGATGAGCGCTAGCAGGTCGAAGCACAGGATTCTAGATTCCCTTGTCAATTCATTTATTCATAATTCATTTCAGAGCTTTTAGCATGATGCTCCAGAGAACTTCATTTGGGATGATCTCTGTTTCGACGTTTTCGCCTGATCCCGCTAGCTTGACTTGTTCCAGTTGCTTGAGCAGATCCCGCGTGTAACGTTCAGTCCGGATGGGATGGAAGTTGGCTTTGGTCATCTGAACTACCATTTTGACCATGCAGTTGCTTCGGAAAGTGTCGTCATTTCTAAGATACTTGTGAGCGTATTGTTTGAGTGAATCAATTCTGTCAATGATGGCGTTGTAATTTTTACGCTGCAATAATATGGCAATATGCATGAGCAAGATGCTAATGTTAATACCTCTTTTGTCTTTACTGAATATAGGTGTGGTGTTTAGAAATTTACCAATCTTAAATTCAGGTAATTTTTTATGATATTTCTCGCGATCACCAGCTAATCCGGAATCAATAATTAAATGCATATAACCCAAAGTAGTATAAAAAAGATCTTTATGATTGATACTCAATTTTGGAAAATGAGGGTCTTCAATCATTACCTTAATTAAGTCCACCGCATTATTATATGTACCATCATACAGCAAAACTTTTAATTTAAAATAAGCCATCAAGTACCATGGCAAAGAACCCGTAGGCAAATTTTTCAAATCTCTACTTGTAATCTTAAGAGCTTCATCATTCCTTCCAACTTGAATTAATGCTAATACTTTCCTTATGTTAATATTTCGCATAGATACATTCGTTCGAAGATCAGGTACACTCAGTTCCTTAATTGTAGCTTCTGATAAATTAAGAATTGATTCATAGTCTTTCATATATTCATAATATGCTGCTTTAACTTTATATCTGTTTATAAAAAATAAATAAGATTTAATATCATCTACTTTATCGAGTTCATCAACATAATTCTTAGCCTTTTCAATAGATAATTTGCTAGGCGTTGCAGAAGAAATTAATTGAGTATTTTGAAGATCATAGAAATAATTTTCTGCTTTTATTTCCCATGAATTAATCCTCAAATATTTTTCCTGGATAGATAAATACTTACTCAATTTCAATTTGTTGTATTCAACTGAACCAAAATGTCTAATAAGTAATCTGCTTAGTATTAGAATATTTTCAGTTGAATGATATTTTATTGCTTTTACTAATGCTCTTTCTGCAATTTCTGTAGAAAGTGAATTAGCTTTTAAATCAACGAAAAACTTTGCAGCAATTGTATGTCGAAATTGATTCATAGATTCAGTAACTCGAGAATGTTTCGTTTCGAAATTTGAATTTTGCAATAACGTTGCTTTAATTAATATATCTTTTAGTCTCGTTTTTAATCTTGAAAAGGTGGATAAATTTTTTCTTCCATATATAATTTTCATTGCCTGAGTGTCATTGATAAATTTTTTAGAAATAACAATAGAGTAGAGCTTTTTAAGGGGACTAGTCTGATTAGGAGGCATTAATAGTTCAACAATCTTTAGATTGTTAGAATTGTATTTTACGAGCTCGAAAAGAGTCTTCATAAAGTTGAAACATATATTATTGATTATCAATCATTTATAAAATATTTTATAAATAAAATCCTTATAATTAGTGTAAAATATAGTTTTTTTACATTTCAATTCTGTGAAAAGACAATACATCTTTACATTATCATAGAAGTTAAAATGAATCAATATCCAAGCCAAAAAACAAGGAGTTTCCTAAAATGTAAAAATGATTCTACAAGTAGTTTTAGAGAAACCCTGAATACGAGAATTTTGGAATAAACGTGATTGGCTATGATTGGTACATTTTAGAATAGTGCATTTCAAAAATACTCGTATCCTTTATCTCATACAGACCCGAAGTCGAGGGTGTAAATGAGAGGCGAGAATCCGAAAACAGTTTGAATAAGAAGTAAGAAATAATTGTAAATTCAAAATAAAGCTCATCATGAAACCAAAATTCAGTGCCGCTATATTGCTTCCGGCTATTTTCACGTTAATGTCAGTTTTATTAAAGCTCGAGACTTTAACATTGAATGCATACGATGACATAAATAAATTACCACAAATTAAAATTTATGAAGTCAAATTAAAAACAATAAACTACGATAGCTGTAAACAAAAAAAAGAAACTCAACCAAGAATTATCCTTATTGAGAATCCGGCTTTTTCAATAAGTCTCATATATTCTTCCACCGACTTCACCAGTTCTCCAGATTCAACCTTGCTTTCAGAGAGGAATATGTTTTCTTAGTCAAAAAAATATCTCCGGAAGAAATCATCCTTCCGGAGATAGTAAGATTATTAGAACCCTTCATTACAATCACCTATAATTCCGACATAGTATACGCCGGGTCCATTATACATAGTTGTAAATCTGTATTCAAAATACCCTTGTGTAGTTTGGCCATAATAATAACAAGTCAATATTTGTTCAACTGGAATATTATCACGCTTTGAAACACTTTCTCTCACAGTAGCAGCACATGCTGTTCCATCATTTCGAACAGTAATTTTCAAATCTTTTCCTTGATTTATGGATGTCAGTACAACTTTGTTCAGATGAACAAGAATAAATAATAATAAAAAGGCAGACAAAAGGAATTGCATAAAGCAGACCTTTCAATTTTAATAAATTCTTCATATTAAATTGAGTACAATGACTAATTATAAAGAGTGATGACTTGAGAAATTTAATAAATTTAAGAATGAGACAAACAAAGGTTCATTACACAAAAGTTGAATTTAGTGAATCAGCAAGTGAACGTTGGCTTCACAAAAAAAAACTTTATATGCAAGTGAAAAGTGGAATTCACTCAAATTCAATAATATGCAATGTGAATGGAATTTCCCTCATTTATAATCTTGTAGAAATAAGCGAAAAGTGGAATTCACTTAAGTTAATTTTAATTATTAATAAAGTTTGAATGAGAAAACGATACTACAAAAAATATTATCAGATTCCTAATTATTATTGATATTTAACATAAACATTAACAGTGGACCCGGAAACCGTGAAAATTAAATAAGAATATTTCATTTTCTATGGAATTGAATATTCGTTCCTACAATTTAATATTCACTGAAAGACATAAGAAATTGTGTTATAATATATTTATTAACCTGAAAAAATCTCTGCTGCTACTTCCCATCTCAGAAAGGACTGGAAAGAGGTTTTATAAAACAAAAAAATTATCTCCGGAAGAATTTATCCTTCCGGAGATATTTCAAGTTTTGGTTAGCAGCCATCAAATTCGTCACCTATTATTTTAGTAACTATATAAATCTTGGGACCATTATATTGAGTAGTAATATGATACTCCCAGTATCCCTGAGTTGTTTGTCCATAATAACTGCAGGTAAGAATCTGGGCAATAGGTATATTATCCCGGGCAGAAACTCTTTGTTTTACCAGGTTGTTGCTCACTGGCCCATCAGCCCGGCTTTTGATTAGAAGATCTTCTGAAATCAGCTCAGCATTCGGGATTGCTAGTTCTTCAGTACAGGCATTGAACGAAATGAGCAGGATAGCCAGTAATAAGCCATAGAAAAGGGAGGAGAATTTAAATACGATTTTCATAATTTAAGTGGATTTTGTTAATATGTTTAGAAATTGAAATACGACGCAGCCTCCCAGGTCTGACGACATGGAGGTTAAGTAAATGACAATAAATGACTTATGGGGTCTTGTGGGGGTGAAAATATGCGCTTTCAGGCACTTTTTGACGCATTGAACCTCTTTTTTAGAGCGATTTTGTCATGATTTCCCAGAGAACTTCATACGGAATGATCTCAGTTTCAATGTTTTCGCCTGAACCGGCTAGTTTTACTTCCTTAAGTTGTTGGAGGAGCTCTCTTGTATATCTTTCGGTCCGGATGGGGTTAAAATCCGCTTTGGTCATCTGCACTACCATTTTGATCATGCAACTGCTCCTGAAGGAGTCATCTTTTCTTAAATACCGATAAGCATATTGATTAAGCGAGTCCATCCGGTCAATTATTGTGTCGTAATCTTTACGCTGGAGCAGAAAAGCAATATGCATAAGCAGGATACTTACGTTTATCCCGCGTTTGTCCTTACTGAAAACCGGTGTAGTATTTAAGAACTTACCAATTTTAAATTCAGGAAGAGTTTTTAGATTTTCTTTTGTAATATTTACAAGCCCTGATTCTAATATTAAATGAATATACCCAAGAGTAGTATAAAATAGTTCTTTAAAGTTTTCTCCAATTTTTTGAAATTTAGTATTATCAATCATTTGGGTTATAAGTTGAATAGCTTGGCTATAATTACCTTCATACAGTTGGGCTTTCAATATGTAATGGGCAATGAAATACCAACCAAGACTACCATTGGGAATTCTTGATAAATCTTTTAATCCTGAGGATATGGCTTCGTCATTTCTGCCGGCTTGAATTAATGCCCAGGCCCTTCGTACATTAATATTTTGTAAAAACGTTCCTGTTTTGAATTCAGATCCAAATTCTTTTAAAATGTTTTCTGACAGGGTAAGAAGTGAATCATAATCTTTTAAATACTCATAATACGCTGATTTTACTCTATACTTAGTCATGATAAATGCAAATGATTTTATATCATCAAGAGACTCTAAATCTTCAACATATTTCTTCGCCTTTTCTTTTGTTGAATCACTTGGAGCTGCAAGAGACTGTAGTTGAGTACGCTGTAAATCAAGGTAATAGTTCTCCGCCTTTATCTCACTAGCGTAAACCCTAAGATATTTTTCTTGAATAATTAAGTACTTGTTCAACTTATACTTATTGTATTCGCTGCTTCCATAGTGGGTCACCAGTAAGCGAGCTAACAGGATGACGCTCTCGGTCAGACTATATTTAATGGCTTTTAAGATTGCTTTTTCTGCAATTTCTACAGATAAACTTCTGGCTCTCAGATCCACTAGCAATTTTGTTGCTAAAGCATATCTCAAATGATTATGAGCCTCAGACAATCTTGTATCAGACGCTTCAAGATTTATATTTTGTAGAAGTGTTGATCGAATCAAAATATCCTTAAGTCTGGTCTTTAATCTTGAAAAAGCAGATATATTTTTCTTCCCATAAATTTCTATCATTGCTGCATTGTCATCCATTGCATGCTTAGAAGACAACAATGAATTCAACTTTTTAAGCGGGCTCTCCTTGTCAATCGAGATCATAGACTCCACAATCCTTGAATTCTTCTGGTTTATCCGGGCGAGATCATAGAGTGTTTTCATATTATTATATTATATAAAGTATTTACATTCAACAAGATATGTACTAAAATTCATAAAATATTTGAATTTCCTGATGTAAAAATGTGCATTTTTTTTGTTTGGTGTATCAGGTTATTATTTCCAATTTTATGTCAGAAATAGGACATTAGTGTTTCTATTGTCAGTTAATTATCAATTCAAAGGGATTATTTTAATCAATTTGATGAGAATATTTTTGATTATTCTACTATAATAATATATTAATATTCAATTGTTTATATATAATATAAAACAAAATTGTATCATTTTTTTCATGTAAAGCAAAGGATAATTTTAATTTGATTCCATAGAGAAATCAACCCAATTTTACACCAGAAGAAGATATTTAAACCTTTTTCTTATTTGCCTAATATCAAAATGTTGATATTCAGTCTTTTGCCTGCTATTGTGTGGCCAATTGATGCTGGTTGCTATGTAAAACGGATAGGGTTTTTGTTAGTGCTTTAGGTTGTATACGAGTCTAAATTTGACCTCACAATCAACTAAACAAAAATGGAATCATTCTTCTTTGTTCTCCGCGTTCTAGGCATCATTGGTGACGAATTCGACGGCTGCTAGAGTAATTAAATTGACATTATCCTCTTCCTTAATTAGAAAGGAAGTTTATTATAAAGATTCATTAGTTCTTTTTTGGGTGTTATGCAATGACCACCTGCTTCTTCTTACGCATCGATCCCTTCTTGCTTAAGCGGTAGGTGGTTTCTTTTTTTTTTGCCCTAAGGAACCGATCTAAAGTAATTCCAGCTTGAGAAAGCTGGCTGTGTGGCTGGCAGATTGAGTCGCCAGCTCTTCCGGAGTCCCCGCAAACACTATGCGGCCACCCTCTTTTCCACCGTTCAACCCAATATCGATGATGTAATCAGCCACCTTGATTACATCCATTTGATGCTCGATCACTATCGCCGTATTGCCCCGGTCTACCAGGCTCTGGATGACCCGCAGCAAGTGCTTGATATCCTCAAAATGCAGCCCCGTCGTAGGCTCGTCCAGGATATACACGGTCTGGCCAGTATCCCTTTTCGCAAGCTCTTCCGCCAGCTTCACCCGCTGAGCCTCACCACCCGAAAGCGTCGTTGCCTGCTGTCCCAGTGTAATATAACCCAGCCCCACTTCCTCCAGCGTCTTCAGCTTGCGGTAAATGGAAGGCACCGGCTCAAAGAATTCAACCCCCTGCTCCACCGTCATCTCCAGCACATCACTGATCGACTTGGTCTTATAATGGATCTCCAGCGTCTCCCGGTTATACCGCTTACCCATGCAGGTCTCACATTCTACCATGACATCCGGCAGGAAATTCATCTCAATCACCCGCATCCCGGAACCCTGGCACGTCTCACAACGGCCTCCTTTCACATTAAATGAAAAGCGACCGGGCTTATATCCCCGGATCTTCGCCTCAGGCACTCCGGCAAACAACCCCCTGATATCCGTAAAAACACCTGTATAGGTAGCCGGATTGGACCTGGGCGTACGTCCTATCGGGGACTGGTCCACCTCGATCACCTTATCCACATATTTCATCCCCTCTATCTTTTCATACGGCAGAGGCCTTTCCAGACTGTTATAAAACTCCCTTCGCAGGATTGGGTACAGCGTCTCATTGATCAGTGAAGACTTACCGCTTCCCGACACACCGGTCACACATATAAAACAACCCAGAGGGATCTCCAGGTCAACATTTTTGAGATTATGACCTGTAGCGCCCGTCAGGACAATCTTATTCCCGTTGCCCTTACGGCGGATTGCAGGTATTTCAATGGACATCGAACCATTCAGGTAAGCTGCAGTCAGACCGTCACTCTTCAATACTTCTTCAGGCGTACCTGCCGCTACCACTTCTCCCCCATGAATTCCTGCACCCGGCCCAAGATCAATGAGGTAATCCGCCGCCAGCATGATGTCTTTGTCATGCTCTACCACCAGCACAGAATTACCAATAGCCGCCAGTTCCCTCAGGGAGTGGATCAGCAATTGATTATCCCGCTGATGAAGACCGATCGAAGGCTCATCCAGGATATAAGTAATACCTGTAAGCTGGGAACCTATCTGTGTAGCTAATCTTGTCCGTTGTGTCTCTCCACCCGAAAGCGTCCTTGATGGCCGGTTGAGCTGCAGATAATGAAGCCCCACACTGACCAGGAATCCCAGCCTGTTGTGGATCTCCTTGATCACATCCCGACCGATCATCTTCTGTTTTTCACTGAGATTCGGTTCGAGGCTGTCAAACCATGTGAGCAGATCTCCCAGGTCGAGATTGGCCAGCTGGCCTATGTGCAATCCATTGATCTTGAAATACCTGGATTCCTTTTTTATCCGATAACCTTCGCAATCCGGGCAGACATCGACCGTCATGAATCCTTCAGCCCATTGCCTGATCTTTTCGCTGGTCGTGGATTCGTACCAGCGCTTCAGCATATTGATGATCCCTTCAGCCCCCAGGTCAAATACCAGGTCATGCGGCAGGTAATCCGGCGCGGAAGTTGTTCCCGGGCTTCCGCCATGGAGGATCATATTCATCGCCTCTTTAGAGATCTCATTGATCGGAGTCGCGAAAGTGAATTTATATTTCTTGGATATCTGGCGAAGCTGCTTGAAGGTATAATTGTCTCTCACCTCACCAAATGGCGCTATGCCAAGGTCATTGATTGACTTATTTGGATCCGGGATGACCTTATCCATATCCACCTGGGTTACTTCTCCGAGACCTCCGCAGGTAGGACAAGCTCCATAAGGGGAGTTGAATGAAAATGAATTAGGTGAGGGTTCTTCGTACGAAATACCCGACACAGAGCACATCAGTTGCTTGGAATACATTCTGACAGTTTCTTCGCCAACTTTCATTACCATCAGCATGCCTTCTCCGAGCCTGAGTGCTGTGGAGAGACTGCTTGTAATCCTGGCTTCCTTATCAGACTGTACTGAAAGGCGGTCGACTACCAACTCGATATCATGGGTCTTGTACCTGTCAACCTGCATTTTGGGGCTTAGATCAATGATCTCGCCGTCGACCCTGACTTTATTATAGCCTTGTTTGCGTAGTTGGTCAAAGAGCTCGCGATAATGGCCTTTACGTCCACGGACAACTGGTGCGAGGATGATGATCTTTTCGTTGGCGAATTGTTCGAGGACATTCTGATGGATCTGGTCTTCAGTGTATTGGACCATTTTCTCACCTGTGACATAGGAATATGCCTCACCCGCCCGTGCATAAAGCAAACGGAGAAAGTCGTAGATCTCTGTGATCGTACCTACTGTGGATCGTGGATTCCAGCCTGAGGTTTTTTGTTCGATGCTGATGACGGGGCTGAGTCCGTCTATCTTCTCTACATCCGGGCGCTCGATACCTCCCAGGAATTGGCGTGCGTAAGCTGAGAAAGTTTCGAGATAGCGACGTTGGCCCTCTGCATAGATGGTATCAAAAGCGAGGGAGGATTTACCGCTTCCACTAATGCCGGTGATGACCACGAGCTTTTCGCGGGGGATCCTGATATTGATGGACTTCAGGTTGTGTTCTTTGGCGCCTATCACGTCTATCCAGGCGTCATCGCGATCAACAATTTCTTTTTTGCTTTTAAGGACGGCCATCTATGGGTTTAAAAAGGGGTACAAAGGTACGCCATTGGGATTGTTAGACAAAGGATGGGGGTAAAATAGGCGAAGGCGATGCTTCGACCTGCTTTCCTCAACCTTGTGCTACAGCTCAGGATGCTTCGTCTTCATCTCCTGTTTCAGTAGCCCATCTTGAGATCAAAACCTTAATCGCTACAGAAGACGGTGTGGTAATGGCTATGAAAGCTGTCAGAAATAATATCCTTTCTTCTGTAAATATGGATTCAAACGGAATAGAAATATTTTGCCAGAAATACCACAGGATGAAGATCACTCCCAGATGCAAGAATTGATCGATAAAAAATAATTGACGCTTGTTCTTTTCATTATGAATGATTGATTTCAATCCGTCGATAGCACCATGTGATAACATGATGATGATTGCAGGTATCCAGAAATTTATATCCCAAATGATCAGCATGACAAGCGCTCCATGAAGAAGTGCATGCAGATATAATTTAACTGATCCCAGTTTTTTTTCTGCTTTTTCCAGGACCCATTGGTGGGGTTGGAATAGAAAATCACCGAGCAAGTGTGCTAATATGAGCTTGATGAGGATGATCATTTTATATCCAGCTTTTTTATCTTTTCTCTGTACAAAGATTCCAATTCCATGATCTCACTGAAGTGAGACCGTTTCTGTCCCTCGCTGACTGACGATTGATTTATTCCCAATATTTCGGCTAATTCAATCTGGCCTTTTTGTGGATATTCCAGTGAAACTTTTACGATTTCTGCAGTCTTTGGTTTCCAATGATCCATAGCAATCAGTGCAAGCTTAATGGAAACATTCATTTCTTTGTCGAAATCTTCCCAGGGTGTTTTTACGGCAAGCGTCAGCTTCTCTTTTTTTAGCTTCTCAAACTGGTCGCCGGAATAAATAAATGCCTCTCCATTTGATTCTGTGATTTTTGAAGCATCATACTTTTTATTACCAATTCCAATAGCCATTCGGACATCCATGTGTTTGATACTTTTGAGCGTTGCTTTGATGCGGATGGCCATTAACAACGCTTCTTCTGCATTTATGACTTCCAATTGAAAGCTGTCACCCCTGTATAATTCCCAGATTTGAGGCGAACTCCCTTCCCTGTCCAGCAGGTCTTTAAGTGGAATAATCCATTTATCGGGATTTTGGAGGTCCCTGGAATTGATGATATCACCTGTAATTACACTTGTCATTTTTTTATCGGCTGTTTTGCCTATAATCTCAAATATAGGGCTTTTAACCTATAATATTTAAGATACTTTGATAAATAATCGGCTATTTGACCGATAATTATTAATATAGGGTTTTTGACCGATAAAAGGTCGAAGGTGCAGGCCTTTAACGTTGAATGCAAAGACAACTGCGAGACTAGGGAAGGTGTAAGCTGAGGTTAAGGATAAGGTGATGGTGATAACTAAGGGTTAGAGAAACGGTTACAGATCCTTTCCTCTGCCTAAGCCTTAGCCTCCGACTCCGCCTTTTTTCTACGAACAATCGTTCGTATATCCTTATTTTTACACCATGAGCCGGTATACAGCTTTAAAAATCACCCGTATTCAACGGGAGACACCCGAAAGTGTCTCTGTATGGCTTGAAGTACCGGAAGAGCTTAAGTCGCAATTCAGCTTCAGGCCCGGACAGTATTTGCCTTGCAGGGCAACACTTGATGGCGAGGAAATCCGGAAGTCCTATTCCATTTGTTCAGTTCCGGATGATACCCATCTCGCCATAGCGGTCAAAGAAGTTTACGGCGGAAGATTTTCAACCTATGTCAATCAACAACTAAAACCCGGTGATCTGTTTGAAGTCATGATACCTGAAGGGAAGTTCATCCTTCCGGAAAACATGAAAGAAGATGCTGAATTGATCTTCTTTGCTGCGGGCAGCGGGATTACACCTATCATTTCTCTGATCAAATATTTCCTCTCACACTATCCAAAAGGACAGGCTAAACTTTTTTATAACAATAAGACCAGCGATACGATCATCTTCAAAGATGAGCTTGAAGGATTGAAGAATGTGTACATGAACCGGTTTTCAGTGTATCATTTGCTGACGCGTGAAATATCAGGATCAGATTTAATGAGCGGGCGTATTGATGCTGAGAAGTTAATTGCTTTTTCAAAACACTTATTTGATATCAAAGAAATTGATTCCGTTTTCATATGCGGACCTGAACATATGATATTGAATCTGAAAGACGGATTGTTAAAGCTTGGATTAAAAGAAGAACAAATCCGGTTTGAATTATTCGGTACAGCACCTGTGGTTGAATTTCAAGACAAAAAAATAAAACCGCTAGATGCAGGAGATGACCGTGTGTCAAAAGTGACATACCGTATCGATGGACATGAAACGGATCTGCAGGTGAGATATCATGGAGAGGCAGTCCTGGATGCAGCATTGCAATCAGGCTTTGAACTTCCTTATTCATGCAAAGGTGGCGTATGCAGCACGTGCAAAGCACTTGTGGTGGAAGGAAAGGTGCATATGGATATTCATTATGGACTGGAGCCGGATGAAATAGATGCGGGGTATGTGCTCACGTGTCAAAGTCATCCGAGGAGTGAGAGATTGATACTAGACTATGATATACAGTGAGACAATGTGATAATGTGACGATGCGAATGTTTGTTTTCGCACGGAGATAACGGAGAGTTTTCACGGAGATCACGGAAGTAAAATATAACCTATTTTTTTCCGTGAGCTCTGTGTGTTTCATCTCTGCGCTCTCCGTGCGAAATGAGTAGTAGCTGGCGAGAAGTAAGAGGAAAGAATATAGCAATGATCAGTAAATGACAATGTTTGTTTTCGCACGGAGATCACGGAGAGTTTTCACGGAGATCACGGAAGCAAATTATACCCGATTTTTTTCCGTGAGCTCTGTGGATTTATTCTCTGCGCTCTCCGTGCGAAATGAGTAAGTAGTAGCTGGCGAGAAGTAAGAGGAAAGAATATAGCAATGATCAGTAAATGACACTGTTTGTTTTCGCACGGAGATCACGGAGAGTTTTCACGGAGATCACGGAAGCAAATTATACCCGATTTTTTTCTGTGAGCTCTGTGTGTTTCATCTCTGCGCTCTCTGTGCGAAATGAGTATGTAGTAGTTGGTAAGGAGTAAGAATAACAATTTTATTTAAATCATTTTTGAATGGCCACAACTGGAACACGGAAAGAAGAAATTCAGATTGCAGCAGCAAAGCTCTTCGGTGAAAAAGGTTTTTCTGCATGTTCAGTCAGGGATATAGCACAGGCTGTAGGTCTTGGGGCTGCGAGCTTGTACAATCATATGGATTCGAAAGATGAATTGCTTACGACCATATGTTTCCGGTGTGCACATGAATTCCTGGATGGGATGAAAGCAATTGATGAATCTCCCATCAGTCCAGAAGAAAAAATAAAAGCACTGATACGGTTACAAATTCACATCGCATTGAATGATAAAAGTTCGGTGACGGTGTTCAATGATGAATGGAGGCATTTGCAGGAACCTTTTCTCTCTGAATTCCTGATACTTCGGAGGTTGTATGAAAAAACGTATCTTAGAATACTACGGGAAGGAATTGAAAATAAAATATTCAGGCCGACGGATGAGTTTATTATTTACCAGATGATCCTGTCCTCGTTGAGATGGCTGCATATGCCGAATATTAAAAAAACAAAGCTTACTCCAGAAGAACTGACTGAACAAATCACCCTGATTTTGATTAAAGGAATAGTAGTATGAATATCATCGAAATAGAAAGCGGATTCCAGGAAAAAATCGATAAGGATGTCCGCATCGAACCACGCGACTGGATGCCTGACAATTATCGCCAGACATTGATCCGGCAGATCAGCCAGCATGCACATTCTGAAATTGTGGGGATGTTGCCTGAAGGGAATTGGATCACCAGGGCTCCTTCGTTGCGACGGAAGGTTGCTCTGCTTGCGAAAGTACAGGATGAAGCGGGACATGGACTTTATCTCTACAGTGCAACTGAGACACTTGGCATTGAAAGAGATGAGCTCATCGAACAACTTCATTCAGGAAAAGCGAAATACAGCAGCATTTTTAATTATCCTGCTTTGACATGGGCTGACATGGGTGCGATCGGTTGGCTTGTCGACGGAGCTGCTATTCTCAACCAGATCCCATTATGTCGTTGTTCCTACGGTCCCTATGCACGTGCGATGGTTCGTATTTGCAAAGAAGAAAGTTTTCATCAGCGCCAGGGATTTGAGATCATGGATACGCTGTGCAAAGGAACGCCTGCACAAAAAGCGATGGCACAGGATGCACTCAACCGTTGGTGGTGGCCAAGCCTGATGATGTTTGGACCGCAGGATAGTGAATCTACACACACTGCTCAATCTCAAAAATGGGGCATCAAACGATTTACGAACGATGAGCTTCGCCAGAAAATGGTGGACATGTGTGCACCACAAGCAGATCATCTCGGTATAAAAATTCCTGATCCTGACCTGAAGTGGAATGAAGAAAAAGGACATTATGATTTTGGAGAGATCAATTGGGATGAATTCTGGGCAGTAGTGAAGGGACATGGACCCTGCAACAAAGAAAGACTTGCAGCACGAATTAAAGCCTGGGAAGATGGAGCATGGGTAAGAGAAGCAGCAACCGCATATGCTGCAAAAAAAGAAAATCAAAGCGTGATTAAAACACAAGCCGTATGAAATCATGGCCATTGTATGAAGTATTCATCCGTTCGAAAGCAGGCCTCCATCATAAACATGCAGGAAGCTTACATGCAGCAGATCCACAGATGGCGATTGAAAATGCACGCGATGTATATTGCCGCCGCAATGAAGGCAACAGCATCTGGGTAGTGCTCTCCTCCGAGATAACAGCATCAAATCCAGCCGAAAGCGAAGAATTGTTTGATCCTGCAGAAGACAAGATCTACCGTCATCCGACATTTTATGAGGTGCCTGATGGGGTTAAACATCTTTAGGATTTTAGGTTATAAGGTTTATTAAGGTTATTAATTAATATTCCTATAAACTCGATAAACGTCTATAAACTTTATAATCTTATAAACTCCATAAACCCTTTAAACCCTATAAACCCTTCAAAGTGAATTCAATGGTCTGTGTGATTTCTTTATTAATGTGGCTTTCATGCGGCCAAACGAAACTTGTGTCCAACCAAGGATCAGAGAAAGTTGACATGACGGATACTACAAAAATTCTCGTTGACACTACTCCTGTAAGTACTCCCACTGAAGAAAAATTTACCATAGATTATATCACCGGTCATTTTGATCCGGCTACACATCCAGATTTCGAAAAGATTGATATTAAATATGCGGATCGTGAAGGGTTGTACCTGAGAAAAGATACGTACCAGGCATTCAGGAGAATGTATGATAGTGCGCTTGTAGACGGAATCCGGTTACAAATACGTTCAGCTACACGGAATTTTAATTATCAAAAAGGAATATGGGAAGCGAAATGGACGGGTGAGAAATTAATTGAAGGTGGTGAAGACCTGTCTGCAACCACACCAGACCCTAAAGAAAGAGCATTGAAAATATTGCGTTACAGTTCGATGCCGGGAACCAGCAGGCATCATTGGGGTACGGATATAGATCTGAATAGTTTTGAAAACAGTTGGTTCGATGCCGGGGTAGGTCTCGATATATATAACTGGTTAAAACAGCATGGTTCAGAATTTGGATTCTGCCAACCATATTCTGCAGGCAGACCTACCGGATACTTTGAGGAGAGATGGCACTGGTCTTATATGCCTGTGTCTGTTGAGCTGACAGCATTGGCGGAAAAGGAATTAAAAAACGAAATGATCACGGGCTTTAAAGGAAGCGAATCTGCAGGATTGATAGATGTGGTGAAGAAGTATGTGTTGGAGATAAACCAGGAATGTAGAAAGTGAGTTGTGAGTTGTGAGTTGTGTGAGGTGTGATCCGTGATCCGTGATATGTGATATGTGATATGTGATACGTGAGATGAGATGCAGAACATGAAACAAGTTATATCTATATGATTAGCCCTAAAGCAATAAAAATTATAAAATAAATCATTTACAAACATAAATCACAACTCACAACTCACGATTCACGTCTCACGCCTCACGATTCACACAACTCACTACTTACTACTCACCACTCACTATAATGGCATACACAGAATCTAACATGTTACCTCTTGGAAGCGAGGCTCCATCATTTACCTTGCCGGATACAGTGTCCGGGAAAACAATCAGCTTAAAAGATGTTGCATCTGATAAGGCGACAGTGGTTATGTTCATTTGTAATCATTGTCCATATGTCATTCATGTCAATGATGAAATGGTGAGGGTTGCAAATGATTATAGTCCGAAGGGCGTTTCTTTTGTTGCGATCAGCTCTAATGATGTTGAAAATTATCCTGAAGATGGACCCGTCAGGATGAAGGATGTGGCCATGCGTCTTAAATATCCATTTCCATACCTGTATGACGAAAGTCAGGAAGTGGCGAAAGCATTTGATGCTGCATGCACTCCTGATTTTTATGTATTTGATAAAGATCTGAAGCTTGCTTACAGGGGAAGGCTGGATGACTCAAGACCGAAGAATTCAAATCCGTTGACGGGAAAAGACTTAAGAGATGCTATTGATGCTATTCTTGAAGGGAAACCGGTGTCAGAAAAACAGTATCCGAGTGCGGGGTGTAATATTAAATGGAAATGATAAAAGGCAGGGAGAGTAGTAGGGGGAAAATAAATTTCTATTAGCATACGCAAAGCAAAGCTTTGCACACACCAGAACGTCGGTCAACCGACGCTCAGCATTGTTTAAAAAAAAACACAAAAAAAACGCAATGCTGAGCGTCGGTTGACCGACGTTCTGGTGTCTTCAAGGCTGAGCTTTGAGTGTTATAATCAGAATCTATTTTTCATTCTTCTTCTGCAAATAATCACTGGCCAGATTTTTCAGTGCGGTCATCTCTCTGAATTTTATTTTCGCTTCACCTGCGGGTGAACCGAAATAAGCATGGTCTCCTTCGAGATCATTCATGACGCCGCTTTGTGCATACACGATTGCTCTGTCACCGATGTGAAGATTCTGAGTGATACCGGCCTGTCCATATACAACACACCAATCTCCGATGATTGTTTTTCCGGCTATGCCTACTTGTGCAGCGAGGAGACAATTTTTTCCGATCACCACGCCGTGGCCGATCATCACCTGGCAGTCAATTTTTGTACCGGCACCGATGATAGTATCTCCACTGACACCCTGGGCGATAGTGCTGCCCGCTCCAATCCATACATCATCTTCAATAATCACGCGCCCACATCCTGTCCATGACTGGTATTGGTCCGGCCATTTTTTAAAATAAAAAGCCTGGGCACCGATGATCGCACCTGACTGTACGACGACACGGTCACCTAAAAAAGAATATGGCCTGATCACAGCACCTGACTGAATATGACAATTCCTTCCAATCGTCACGTTTTGTCCGACGATAGCCCCGGGTTCAATGATGGCCGAAGGATCGACATTGTAATTCTCCCGTGCTTCTGTATTTAATGCTGTGACGGGCCTGAAGCGGTTGACAATATTTTCGTAAGCAATAAATGGTTTTTCAACTACTAAAAGTGCTTTACCGGAAGGACATTCCATAGCATTTGGAACAATGATGACAGAAGCAGTGGATTGAAGTGAAGCATTGAAATATTTCGGATGATCCACAAAAGTGATGTCGCCCTGCCTGACTTTATGGATCTCATTGACACCTTCCACCATGATTGCATTATCCCCGATAAGGGTAGCTCCTATCCAGGATGCTAGTTCTAAGACAGGAATGGGGCTCTCAAATGTCATAAAATGCTGATTTTGTCATAAATTTAGTGAAATGACGACAAGCAATAAGCAACAAGCAATAGGCAATGAGCAAAAAAGCAGGGGGCAGGGAGCAGGGAGCAGGGAAAGTAAAAGCAACAATCAACAAGCAATAGGCAATCAACAATAGGCAATCGGCAATAATCAAAAAAAGGTTTGCAGGATGCAAACAACAATGATCCTGTAGGGATCAGACAATATTAGCCATGGGTGAAACCCATGGAACAAAAAGCAATAGGCAACAGGCAATCAAAATACAAACCAAATAAACTCTTTAAACTTTATAACCCTATAAACTCACAAGCAATGTCTACGACATAGATGTGGACATAAGAAATTAATCATCTTGTTATGACAACTAATATATCACGTAGGGCCTGGCTACAGCGGAGTGCGATGGCCGCCGCTATTTTACCGGTTAGTAATTGGTACACATTTACTGAAGAATATCAGCCAGGAATAAAGGTCCCCAATGCAGAAGGGAAGATCAGGCTCAATTCAAATGAAAATGCCTATGGTCCTAGTGAAGCTGCCCGAAAAGCTATTCTAGACAACCTGAAGGAAGCAAACCGGTATCCACGTGAATATATTTCAGCACTGAAAGATGAGATCGCAAAAAAAGAAGGTGTGGCTTCTGATCATATCCTCATCACTGCAGGCTCAACTGAATTATTAGGTTTAGCTGGCCTCACATTTGGCATCAATGGCGGGGAATTACTGGCTTGTCATCCGACGTTTGATTTTCTTCTTACGTATGCTAATAAAATAGGTTGCACATGGGCCAGGACACCCCTGGATGCAAACTTTCAATATGACCTCGGTGCACTTTCAAATGCCGCAGGTTTAAATACCAAACTTATTTTTATCTGCAATCCAAATAATCCAACAGGTGTTGAATTGCCTTATGATGATCTGAAATTCTTTTGTGAATACCACGCTACAAAATACCCGGTCTTCATCGATGAAGCCTATATTGAATTAAGTCCAAATGGCCGGCGAAACAGCATGGCCAGTTTAATAGAAAAGCTGCCTTATCTTATTGTGGGCCGCACCTTTTCTAAAGTGCATGGACTTGCAGGAATGCGGATTGGTTATGCAGTTGCCCAACCTGAGATCATTAATGCCATGTCTAATTTGAGCATGGGCAGGTCGATTAGCATTTCTGTTCCTGCTGCAGCAGCAGCCATGGCTTGCCTGAAAGATGAAAAATTTGAAACGTTCAGCAGGAATAAAATAATCGAAGGCCGGAATTTAGTCATGAAGGCTTTTGACCAGATGGGTGTAAAATATCTTCCATCTTCTGCAAATTTTGTCTTTTTCAAAAATGATAAATTCAATATGGATCCTGTCACGGCGATGGAACAGGAAAATATACTCATTCGCAAATATGATTATGTCCCCGATTGGACAAGGGTGAGCATTGGGACGGTGGAAGAGATGAAGATGTTTGTGAGTGCGATTGGGAAGTATGTTCTATAACCGCACCAGAGAAGTAATCCATAATTCCCGGATAGTATTGACTATTTTGAAAGGTATAATTGTTTGATTGCCGCGACTGGAAATAAAATTGAAAATTTTATTAAACAATAGCCTGTGAAATGGATTTGTCTATTATTAATGTGGCCGTTGTGGCCGTTTCTAATTGAAGCACAAAAAAGTGCATTTTTTGAAACAACTTTCTTTTTTAAGGATTCTACCGGAAATCAGGATTCCATTGTTATAGGTCATGATATTGCGGCGAATGCATACTACAATCCTCAATTTGGTGAAGTTAACATTTCCAGTCCTTGGAATTCTGTATTTGAAGTGAGAGCTGCTCATTTTCTTGATTGGAATCAAATGAATGAAAATCTCGTGCTTTCTAAAAAGATTGTGGCAGATAATGAAAGTGGGTTCCATCCAGATTATGATTGTTTGTGGTTCAATGAAGCGATAATATTTTTTGTCCGGGTCATTAACTTGCCTATTACCATATATTGGAATCGTGATGATTTTGAGGATAGTTATTGCAGAAATCGCAGCACGTTAACGCCAAACGTATTTCCTATGATTGTAGCAGAATGGTGGCCGGATTTAGAAGAAGATTATGATTATGTATGTCTTGCCCAGCGAGATTCTTTTATTGTATCATCATTTAATACAAATTTTAGTTTTTTCCGAATTGATTCTGTAGAAGGTGGAATAATTGATACTATATTTCCCTTGCTGTTAGTCCCAAGGGATCAAATTGCTTTTGACAGTCCATGCTCATCAACCGTATCTGCTGTGCATTTAAATCAAAATAGCGAAATTAAATTATACCCAAATCCTACATCTGATTTTGTAATTATCCCTGATGGAGATAATCTAAATTGGAGTGTAATTGACCCGGTTTGTCAGTTATTCAAACAAGGAAAAGGCAGCTTAATTGATTTTTCAGATTTTGGGAAAGGAATCCATTTTATCAGTATTTTCAACGATAATGGAATTCTTGTTTACACTGGAAAAATTGTTAAGCTTTAAAATATCCATTTATAGATCTCTTCACGCCTTAACTGAAGGGATAGTTTTTTATTTAAGTCAAAAATCATTTAGCTCATATTTTACTTCGTAACCAGAAACTTCAATCAAATCCTTTATTGGAATATGATCAATCTTTCAATTCCTTGGTTCAAAATCAGAGGATCCAGAATCATATAAATCAATTAAAGTCATGATGAGCGCTAACTTTTTAACCAAGCATATTGATTAATGGGCCTCGAGCCAATTGATGCCCGTGCCCATACCTACTTCAACAGGAACTGGAAGATCAGGAATCGCATGTTTCATTTTATCCTCCACCATCGCCCGCATTTCAGCTTCTTCGGGTTTGAATAAATCGAATACCAATTCGTCATGTACCTGAAGTAGCATGCGGGATTTTAATTTGCGGTTTCGGATTTCGTGGTAGATGTCGATCATTGCCATCTTGATCATGTCTGCTGCAGAACCTTGTATTGGAGAATTAATTGCATTCCGTGCTGCCTGACTCCGAACAACATTGTTTTTTGAATTTATATCCCGAAGATATCTTCTTCGTTTCATGATCGTTTCGACATAACCATTCGCTTCTGCAAATTTGACAGTCTCTGCCATATAGTTCTTAATGCCTGGAAATTTCAGGAAATAATTGTCAATGATCTCTTTCGACTCACTTCGTGAAATACCCAGTGTTTGTGAAAGACCAAATGCAGATTGACCATACGCTAAACCAAAATTGACTGCCTTGGCACGTCGACGCATTTCTTTTGAGACTTCGCTTAACGGAACATTGAAAACTTTTGATGCGGTTGATGCATGTATATCTTCTCCCCGGTTGAATGCTTCAAGCATACCTTCATCCTGCGTGATGGCAGCAATAATCCTCAGTTCAATTTGCGAATAGTCAGCTGATAAAATGAGATGATCATCATCACGTGGAATAAATGCTTTCCTGATTTCTTTCCCACGGTCCGTTCGGATCGGGATATTCTGCAGATTGGGATTATTTGATGCAAGACGGCCTGTAGCTGCGATCGTTTGTCCGAAAGTGGTGTGCAATTTTCCGGTTGATGGATTAACTAACGCAGGCAGGGCATCTACATAGGTGGATTTTAACTTCGTGAGCTCTCGATAATTAATAATGTGATCGATGATCTCATGTTTTAAACGAAGTGGTGACAATATATCTTCACTGGTTCCGTATTGTCCTGTTTTAGTTTTCGCTCCTTCATATGGAATTTTCAAATGTTCGAATAAAATATCACCTAATTGACGAGGAGAATCAAGATTAAATTCGACACCGCTTAATTTGAAAATATTTTCCCTGATGCCATAAAGTTCTGCGCCGATAAACTTTGAATATTCATTTAAGAATGGAACATCAAGCCGGATACCTTCAAATTCCATGTCTGTCAAAACATGTATCAGGGGGAATTCCAGTTTTTTAACAAGGTCTTCTGCTTTAACATCTGCCAGCATTTTATCTGTTACAGATTTTAGCTGCAGGGTGATGTCGGCATCTTCAGAAGCATACTCTTTGATACGTTCCAGGTCTATGTCCTGCATGGAGAGCTGGTTCTTTCCACGCTTCCCTATCAGATCTGTGATAGGCACCGGACTATATCCGAGATAGGCCTCAGCCATAACATCCATTTTATGCCGGATGTGCGCATCAGCCACAAAGTGAGCAACCATGGTGTCATAAATCGGTTCAGCCACTTCTACTCCATAGTTCAGCAGCAGCTTCATATCGAATTTGATATTGTGACCCACTTTCAGCGCATCTGGATTTGTAAATACTTCTTTGAATGACTGAACTATTTTTTTTGCTTCTTCAAAATTGAGAGGTGTGGGTACATAATATGCTTCCCCCGGTTGTAATGAAAATGACATGCCGACAATTTCCATTTCTGCATCGAGTCCTGTAGTTTCTGTATCGAATGCAAATTCTTTTGCTGCCAATAATTTCTTTTTCAGATCTGCAGTATCCTGTTCGGAAGTTACGGCATGATAGGTGTGAGGAGTGTTTGTAATGTTTCGGCCTTTCGAAGGTCCTCTTGTTAAACTGTCTTCTTCTTCAAGGTCCTGGAAAAGGCTGCTTTGTACATTCCCTGTAGGTGTATTAGGCGTTGTTGCTGTTGTTTCAGTGGAGGATGTGTTCACTTCATATGAATCACCAAGAATTCTTTTTCCAAGCGCACGGAATTCCAGTTCGCTGAAGATGGCAGAAAGACGAGTTGCATCCGGAGCTTCCATGATCAGTCTATCCGGTTCAAAAAGAACAGGTGCGTCAAGTAAGATGGTGGCTAGTTTTTTGGAATCGAAAGCATTCTGTTTGCTTTTTTCCATTTTGTCTTTCAGCGCTCCTTTCAGCTGATGAATATTTTCATAAATAGCTTCGACAGAATGATATTCGTGGATCAATTTGGAGGCACCTTTTTCTCCGACGCCTAACACACCGGGTATATTATCCACGGCATCGCCCATGAGTGCAAGGATATCGATGACCTGTTCAGGTTTGTGGATACCGTAATTTGCAATGACTTCTTTCGGACCCCATACTTCTGCATCGCCACCCTGACGTGCGGGCTTATAGATGTAGATATTTTCAGATACTAATTGGCCAAAGTCCTTATCCGGAGTGACCATGTATACCTCGTATCCTTCTTTCTCCGCCATTTTTGCAAGTGTACCAATGACATCATCAGCTTCATAGCCCTGGGCTTCAAGAATGGGAATATTGTATGCTTCGATGATGTTGCGAATGTAAGGTTCTGAGATTCGGATATCTTCAGGTGTTTCCTGGCGGTTTGCTTTATAATAAGGGAATTCCTGCACCCTTACATTTGGAGATTTGTGATCAAAACATACGGCCAGGTGAGTTGGCTTGCGGTTGTTGATGACATCTTCCAGCGCATTGACAAATCCAAACATGGCGCTTGTATTCAGTCCTTTACTGTTGATGCGTGGGTTTCGCAAAAAAGCATAGTATGCCCTGAAAATCAGTGCGTATGCGTCAAGAAGGTATAATGTTGGCTTTGGCATGTTATCAGTGTTGTATCCGGAATAATGGGGCTCTAAGGTAAGGAAAGTGAGTAGTGAGTAGTGAATAGTGAGTGAGGAGTTAAAGAGATGAGATCTTTCAAATAAAGATAAATATCCGTAAGCTGTTTAAAGTGTCGAAGTTGTTACATTTGAGAACATTTTTTATTGCTTCCTTAATTACGAATGGCTCCCTTTATGAAAAATATCGGAATTCCTGTTTTGATTTGTATCAGCATTATACTTTTCAATGGGTGCAAGATAGGAGGAGCGCTAAGGGATTTTCATTCGATTTCAAGAAATATTGATGATGTCAGTAGTTCAATGACTCCGGTGGATTCGTTGGTCATGGATGCTACTTCAGGACTTCTGACCGAATTGTCGAGTACAAATTCACAGGAAAAACTGGATTCGATTACAGCGAGGATTAACCGGAACCTTACAAAATATCTCACGCAAATGTTCCAGGAGTTGGATCCGGCTCCATTCAGCAATAAATTTTCACAAGGTGTCCTTGATCCTTTCCTGGCTGAAGAAACCGAATTGAGGATGAAAAAATTGATTTCAGCTTTGAGTGACCAGATGAGTCATGATATTGCTAAATCGATCACTTCATTAACTTCTCCGGCTAATAAAGCTAAGCTGAACAGCTTGCTGGCATCTTTTTTTTCTGAGGCCAATTCAAAAATGCTTTCCTCTTTTATCAACAGGTCACTTCGCGATATTGAATTTGATACATTGGGTGGTCGCATGGCAAATGAATTGATAGCCAAAAATTTAAAACCACAGATGGATACTGTTATCCGCACTGCAGTAAAAGCGGTTTTTGATGAACTCAGAAATGATAAGAATGCAAAAGGAATTTTTGGTGATGTCAAGGATATGCTTTTTTTGGGCTTAGGCCTTTTAGGCGCCATCATGGGATTGCTGTTCTGGTGGAACAGGCGCAAATCCGTCAAGCTGAACCGCATGCTGGTAGAAGCTATCCAGGATCTTGATGATCATCCTGGAAAAAATGTTCAGGTAGAAGTTGCTAAAAAAGCCCGCCATGAAGGGCTATTAGCTGATCTGCATAAGCTTATTGCGGAACAACAGTTGTTTAAGAAGAAAGACGGCTAAGGGAAAAGGTAATCAGTAATCGGTAGTCAGTATTCAGTAGCGTCCGGAGGAAATAATAATTTTTTCAAAATACATGAGATTGGACTCCTGATCTACTATAGAAGCATAGTATATTCCGGACGGGGCACTTCCCAGATCAATTTGATATACGTTGCTGCCGGATATATTGTGATTTTGTATTTGTTTGCCCATCAGGTCATACAGAACAATATATCCTGAAAAATTTTGATCGAAAGAAAAATTAATGATTCCATCTGATGGATTTGGATAGACGTTGATGTCTTCTTTCTTCACTACCTTTTTAACAGGGGTACTCAATTGCATACCCAGGTCGCTGCCTTTAAAGCAATAATATTTTAGGGCACTGTTCTGAACAGTCCCTAATTTTTTGGTGTATGCACCGATGACAAATAATCCATCATCATATAGCTTACTGACTTCCATCTGACGGGTAAATTCTTCATCTGCCACTGCAGATGTAATGGAAGAGACATACTGGAATGAATCAGCATTTCGATCCAATTTTAAAATATCAAGCCCTTTTCGACCAGTCCTTGAGGGTAAAGCAGCGAAATAATCATATTCATCACTGGTATATACAATCCTGACGGCTTGATAAATGGCATTGCTTTCTAGGCATTTCGGTATATAATGAAGAACATTCCCTTCACGATCTAATACTGTTAAATAGGAAACTACAGTATTAATTTCACTATCGAAGTAATTCTGATTTAAATAAATGCTATTATTTGCTACTTTAAAAATAAAATTTAAGAAACTTTTCTCCTCACCCGGAATCAGGTTTTCAATATTCATCCGTTTCATAACCTTTATATCACCGAGGTCTTTTATATTCATCCAGATCAATTGCGCTTTGGTCTTCCCGGGATGAAATTTGTCCTGGATGATCAATCCTATCAATGTAGTGTCATCCAGCATTTCGGTGTACTGGGGCTGTCCTAATGAAAAAACACCAATAGAGTCAGTTGTTTCATATAGAATAGTTGAAACAGGCAGGGTATCTGTGAGGTTATTTTGATGATCCAGCCGATAAAAATCATAACCATATAAAATAGTGTCATTCACCTCCATACCTGTCAGATTAAGGGCCAGGTAGGTTGAATCAAATTGAACCGGATAAAAATTAAGATACTGAGGCACTATATTCCCTATGCTGTCTTGCCCAATATTAGTTTGTACCAGATCACCCGTGTCATAATCAAAAATTTTACGAACAAAATTTGATTTACCTCCACCTACATTCCAAAAGCCAAATATCGGAGTAACATATGGCCCATGACGTTTTATTCCTTCCATTTCCAGACGACCATCCGGGCGCAACCAGAGATTCTTGTAATAATCCTGTAATCCATTATTATAGTAAGTGTTATACGACTGCCACTTAATTTGGCCTGTCTCAATATCGATCTTTTCCAATATGTAACCATAAATTTCCCCATTAAAATTGTCACAAGGGCTGTATAGAAAAAGATCCTTATTGAATCTGTAGCATTGACCAGGATTTGCTGTGTTATACTTATTAAGATCAGGCTGACCTACATCATAATATGTGGTATCCCATGTCAGATGCTCCCAAACAGGCTGCGCTTCCACAAAGGTGATTGTGATCGGATCAGGCTGAGCATACATATGTTCCAGACAAAGGAAGAACAATGAGATTATTATTAGAATAGTTTTTGACATGATATTGTTATAAATTTAATTCCACAATTAAACCATCATTAGATTAAAATTATCCAATGCTCAAAAATTCAATTATACAAAAGGTAACCTTACACCTAAAATAACAAGTATTTTCTTTTTCAACTCCTTCAATTAATATTTAAGTCAATACCTAATATACTATATTTTGAGAACATAAATTTTTATTTACGGATTGGAATTTCAGATCCAAATAAAAGTTTTTCATTTTTCATTTTTCGTTTCTATTGGAAATATCCATTCGCATTTCTATCATATGCTTTTTAAAGCCGGCTTTTTCATAAGCCCTGATTGCAGTTTCATTGTCATTGTATACTTCCAGACGCATTTCCGTGATCCCTTTTTCGGAAGCCCATTTTGAAAGGACATCAAGGATCATTTTATTAATGCCTTTGCCACGAAATTTCTCAACGACAAACATAAAGCCCAGGTGTGCGTAAGTACTATGTCTTAAATAAGGTTGTGATTTTTGAATACGCGCATAACCTGAAGCAATAATTTCATTTTCAATTTCAGCCACCACCATAGAAACCGAAGGGTCATCTATCATGCTTTGGAGATCATAATAATGAAGCGTACCTGTTTTTAATGTTTCATCATATGGTCGTTCGGATTGGATTACGCCCTGTTCAAAAGCGAACAAAGCATCCATATCATCTATAGTGGCTTTACGGATATTAACTTCAATCATGCTGCATCTTGGATGTTAAAACAATTTTCAATTTGCTTCCAAATATACCCGTGCGATTCGCTTTAATAAAATCCGGGTTGACAATAAATACATTTGCACTATCGGCACCATAATACATGCTGCCTATTGTAATCATATCCACCAGATCAGCTGCATCTGATTTTCCCCATTTACCAAATCCTTTGAGCAGAGTGATTTTCGATGCTGTCCCTTCAGCTCCAAAGTGAAATTGAGTCGGCCTTTTCATGTTGTTTAAAAAATATGTATCCGTTCCCGGCGGAATTGTGAGCGTCATGTCTTTGTGCGTTTTATTCACAAAAGTGATTGATTTCATGATATCGCATGAAGTCATAAATATCATCATACTGATTGCCATGATCAATTCCTTCATATATATTCATTGATTATGCTTAAAAATTAAATATATAAAACGTCTACTGTCAGAATATAATATAGAAATACAAGGAATATTAACAGGAAGTGAAGACATAAGCTATCCTATGCCTTTTGGGTCTTTTTGACGAAATTTGCACCCTTACACATCCTACGTGGCGAAAACAATAAAGAAACAGGCAAAAAAAGATGAACCCGGCACATTTGCCGGGATCCCATTGCATCGTATAGGGCCTTTATTAGCAATCCTTGGTGCACTTCTCTATGTTCAAACCGTCAGCTTTGAGTATACACAGGATGATGCCATCGTCATCAATGATAATATGTATACCACAAAAGGTGTGGATGGCATCGGAGGACTGCTGAGCCATGATACCTTTTATGGATATTTTAAAGATGCAAGTAAAACACGTCTCGTCAGTGGTGGCCGTTACAGACCTCTTACGCCCATCATGTTTGCTATCGAATATGATATTGCCGGTCTTCATCCATGGTTCAGTCATCTCATCAGTGCCATATGCTATGGCTTGTTGTGCTGGATATTATTCGGCTTTCTACGCGAACTCCTTACACCAAGATTATCATCAATTATAGCGCTCAATGTAGCTGTTCTCGCAACGTTAGTTTTTGCACTTCACCCCATACATACAGAAGTGGTAGGAAATATTAAAGGACGGGATGAGATCATGGCAGCCATGGGAGCGATAGGAGGATTATGGCTTATGCTGATCGGCGTGCGCGAATCCAAATTATGGCCATGGAGCGGATTAGCAGCGCTTGCTTTTTTCCTTGGCCTGTTATCAAAAGAGAATGTGATTACCATGCTTGCTGTCGTTCCATTGACACTCTGGTGGTATTCTAAAAACAAAACAGTAAGCTGGATGTCTGCAATACTACCGATTATCGTCGCATCAGGATTGTTTCTTTTACTGCGTGGAAGCATGACAGGTTGGAACAAAGGAGAACCACCAAAGGAACTCATGAACAATCCTTTCCTGAAAATTGAAAACAACGTTTATGTTCCTTTTACATTCGGAGAGAAAACAGCGACGATCACGTATACGATGGGAAAATATGCACAGTTGCTTATTTTCCCCTATCCGTTGACCCATGATTATTATCCGCGTCATATTGAAATCCAGGATTGGAGCAAGCCACTGGTGATCGCATCACTTCTTTTTTGGCTCGCTTTATTTTGGGTGATGCTGAAAGGATGGAAGACACGATCGTGGTGGGCGTATGGAATTCTTTTTTATGTCTTCACGATGTCTATTACTTCCAATCTGGTATTCCCGGTTGGAACAAATATGTCCGAACGGTTTGCATTTTTGCCTTCTGTTGGTTTTGCAATTATTGCCGGATTATGCCTTTCAAAATTACTCGAGTCGAAGTATCGTAAATTAGGTTTGGTTCTTGGAGCAGTAGTATTACTTGCTTATGCTTCATGGACGATCATACGCAGCAGGACCTGGAAGGATAACCACACCTTATTCACCACAGATATTAAAACTTCAGCCCGCAGCGCTAAACTGTTGAATGCAGTCGGAGGTGACCTTGTGACTCGTGCTGAAGCAGAAAAGAATGAAGAGGTGAAGCGAAAAGAGCTCCTGGATGCACAAATTTATCTTCAAAGGGCGCTTGAGATTCATCCCAATTATAAGCTCAGTTATCTTTTGCTGGGCAATTCTTATTACCACCTTGGGGATTATGAGAATGCAGTGAAGTATTTCAGGCACGTCATCAAGATAGATCCTGATTATACTGAAGGAAAGCGGAACCTGGGAGTAGCCTTACGGGATGAAGGGAAGAACCAGGGAGAAAAAATGAATAATCTAACCGGTGCAATTTCGTTATTGGAGGAGGCTGTGACCTATTTACCTGATGATTTCCAGACATTTCACCTTCTCGGTGTGGCTTATGGTCAAAAGGGAGAGACGCAGAAAGCCATTACGTATTTCACTAAGGAAATTGAATTGGCGCCAAAAAATGCCACTGCATATTTCAACCTGGGGATAGCATACCAGCATGCAGGCGATGAAGCGAATGCAAAAATCAATTTTGATAAAGCGAGAGCTATAGATCCGAATTTGCCACAATTGAAAGGCAAGTAGTAACGAATAACGAGTAACGAATAACGAATAACGAGTAACAAGTACGAGTAACGAATTAGAAATTGAGAAGGTAAATTGAAAAGTACAAACAGCTCCCCCTTTTTCAGGGGGTTGGGGGGTAAAATGATGACATTTTCTACATGAAGCAATTCTTTACGATTTTATTTCTGTTGATACTATCACTTTCCGGAGTCGGTCATGTGCATGGTCAAACTATGTCATCTGGTGCGTGGGTAGATTCCATTTTCAGAACGCTGACTCTTGATGAAAAAATAGGTCAGCTGTTTATGATCAGGGCACATTCCGATCTGGGTGAAGATCACATCAGTTCGGTCAGATCACAAATCAAAAAATATAATGTTGGCGGGCTTTGTTTTTTCCAGGGTACACCACAGAAACAAGCTGCGCTAACATCTGAATATCAAAAGCTGAGCAAGACTCCCATGATAGTATCGATGGATGCCGAATGGGGTTTGGGAATGCGTTTTAAAACAAAGGGATTATCATTTCCGCATCAGCTTATGCTTGGCGCAGTACAGGATATGGACAATATAGAAGCCATGGGTTTTGCCATTGGGAAGCAACTTGAAGCCATTGGTGTGCAATTGAGTTTTTCTCCTGTAGCGGATATCAATAATAATGCGCTTAATCCTGTCATCGGTGATCGTTCATTCGGAGAAGATAAATATGATGTGTCGCGCAGGGCGATTGCATATATGAAAGGATTGAAAGCATCCGGAGTGATGCCTTCGGGAAAACATTTTCCAGGCCACGGTGATACAGATGTAGATTCCCATCTTGACCTTCCGGTGATCCCGCATTCGATGGAAAGATTGAGGGAAATTGAATTGTATCCTTTCCAGCAGCTTATCAATGCAGGACTTCCAAGTATCATGGTGGCGCATCTTCATGTGCCGGCGATTGATTCCACTGCGATGATGTCGAGCACGCTGAGCTACCGTACTGTGAATGATCTTTTGAAAAATGAAATGGGATTCCAAGGTCTGATCATCACAGATGCATTGGAGATGAAAGGCGTGACCAAAAATTTTGATCCTGGACAAGTCGCAATGATGGCTTTCAATGCAGGAAATGATATCCTCTTACTTCCTGACAATATGGATATTGCTTTTGCTGCCATGAAAAAAGGATTTACTTCCGGTACGCTTGATATCCATTTACTCAATGAGAAAGTCAGGAAAATACTTGAAGCAAAATATAACCTTGGTATGGACAGCCTTGTATTGCCCACTGAGGAAAGGGCATCCATGATGGCTTTCGATCCGTATGCTGTTGGCATCAAACATAGATTGATTGAAGAAGCAATCACAGTGGTTCAAAACAAAAGAGCGCTCATTCCGATGGTGAATCTGAAGGAGCCAAAAATAGCTACACTCGCCATTGGCAGCAATACTCCGACCATGTTTCAAAACCGGCTGGATTCATATGTCAAAGCAAAACATTTTTATGTTCCTTCATCGTTAGCGGATGTTGACATTCCTTCATTACTCAAGGACATAAAAAAATACAAGCGATTAATAGTTACCCTGCATTCGATGAATAATAAAGCTGCAGGGAATTATGGATTGACAAATGAAATTCTCCAGCTTGTGCAGAACCTCAATCGTCAGCAGGAAATCATCGTTGTCATTTTTGGAAGTCCTTACAGCCTTAAGTATTTTGAAAATATTGATCACCTCATCATGGCTTATGAGGATTCACCTGAAACAGAAGACATCGCAGCCCAGGGTCTTGTAGGTGTGTTTGGATTCAAAGGGAAATTGCCTGTTACGGCGAGTAATATTTTTCCATTGCACCAGGGTTATTCTACCCCATCCTTAAATCGTCTTGGCTTTAGTGTTCCTGAACGTGTAGGTATGAGCTCTGATAGTTTACGCATGATCAGTGATATCGTAAATCAGATGATCAAAATACATGCAGCACCCGGATGCCAGATCCTGGTGGCGAGGGAAGGAAGGATTATTTATGAAAAAGCATTTGGTACCCGGACATATGAGCCTGATAATCCTGTGTACATGGATGATCTTTATGACCTGGCTTCAGTTACCAAAGTTGCTGCGACGACGCTGAGTGTAATGCGGTTATACCAGGAAGGAATTTTATCGATTCATGAGACGCTTGGACATTATTTGCCATGGTTAAAAGGTAGTAATAAGGAGAACATGTTAATTGACAGGGTGATGGCGCATCATGCGGGTCTGCAATCATGGATACCTTTTTATGAGGCGACACTTCCGCAGTATCGTTTGCGGCATGGACTTACGCGTGAGATCTATTGCAATGAACCGAATGAAACATATTGCATCCCCGTGGCTGAAGGCATGTACATGGATAAATCTTATCTCGATTCTATGAAGCAGCAGATCATATTCAGCGGACTGAATATGGATGGCCATTATGTGTATAGTGATCTTGGATTTATCATGCTTGCAGAAATCATCCGGAATGAGACCGGAGTGACATTAGATAAATATGCAGACAGTGTTTTTTATAAGCCGCTTGGTTTGGACAAAATGGGATTCCTGCCATTACGAAGATTTAGTCCGGATGAAATCATACCAACCGAGGAAGATGATTATTTCCGTTGTCAGCGTATCCAGGGTTGTGTGCATGATATGACCAGTGCAATGCTTGGTGGTGTCAGTGGACATGCAGGACTTTTTTCGGATGCTGAGGACCTGGCTGTAATATTTCAAATGTTGATGAATAAGGGTTCTTATGGTGGACAACAATATCTTGACCCGTATGTGATCGATGTCTTTACGTCACGATATCAAAATTCAACACGTCGTGGAATTGGTTTTGATATGAAAGAGCTGGATCTGACCAAATCACAGTTAACTTCCATGTATGCTTCACCTTCAACTTATGGCCATACAGGATTTACGGGTATATGTGTATGGAATGATCCGCAGTCAAAGCTGGTCTATGTTTTTCTTTCAAACCGTACCTTTCCTTCTATGCACAACACGCTGTTGAGTGCATACAATATCAGGGAAAGAATACACAGCCGGTTTTATAAGGCGATGGAAGGATATAAGGGATATACACCTGCCCTGATCCAAGGATGAGATCCTCCTACACACTCCTCATTGCATGGCGCTATATCTTAGGAAAGAAAAGTTTCCAGGCGATCAATGTTATTACAGGTATTTCTACAATCGGAATTGCTATTGGGGCTGCTGCTTTATTGCTGATCCTGTCGGTGTTCAATGGTTTTGAAGATCTGCTTAAGGGCTTATACAATTCGATATATACTGATCTGAAAGTATATCCGGCAGAAGGTAAATTTTTTGTTCCGGATTCAAATGCCCTGGCAACGATCAGATCCTGGCCCGAAATAGCGGATTTCAGTCTTACACTTGAAGAGACTGCATTGCTTGATTACAAAGGCAACCAGGATATCTGCACATTAAAAGGGGTGGATGATCATTTCAAATCTGTGACATCGATTGATAGTGTGCTGCTGGATGGTGATTTTTTATTACAGCAGGGGCAGGTTGAGCTGGCTATCCTGGGAGCGGGAATTGCGCAGCGACTGAATGTTGATCATCTGAATCCGTATGAGTCATTAACCATTTATTTGCCGAACCGTAAACAACGAGGGCCGTTAGATAATGCATTCAAGGAACAGAAAGCTTACCCGGTTGGGCGGTTTTCGATCAAGCAGGATTATGATTATCAGTATGTATTTGTTTCGCTTGATTTTATACAATCCCTGGCTGACGCACCGGGGGCTGTTTCCGGAATTGAAATTAAGCTTGCTCCTGGCGTGGATAGTGAGAAAATCAAAAAGAAGATTTTGACATTGATGAAAACACCGGTCGGTGTAAAAAATAAAAATGAACAGAATGCGGCTTTCTTTCAGTTGATGAATATTGAAAAGTGGATATCCTTTGCAGTGGTTTCGCTGACGTTGATCATTGTTTCGTTTAACCTGGTCAGTGCGTTGTGGATGATCGTGCTGGATAAGAGGAAGGATATTTCCATTTTGCAATCCATGGGGTCAGCGCCGGGAGATGTGCGTAAAATATTTTTCAGATCGGGTTGGCTGATTTGTTTTATTGGGCTCTTTATAGGTGTGTTGTTAGCGATCGTGTTTTATTTATTGCAAAAGCATTATGGGATTGTTCCGATACCGGAGGGATTTGTGGTGGATTCCTATCCGATTGAATTGCGATGGAAGGATATTTTGATTGTGGGTGTAACTGTTTTTATAATCGGGACGCTTGCATCGTGGATGCCGGCGAGAAAGGCGTCGAAGATAGCGGCGTACATCAGGAAGGAGTAGTGAATAATTTTGAATTTTTAGTTATATAGGAAAAAGTCACTTCCTAAATATTCAAACAAACTTATATCCTTATATTAATTAAACTATGAAAACAATAGAAAACACACAACCTTCTCTTCATTGCATCCGACAATATAGGCAGCCCTATATCTTCGTTCATGAAGATCAAAGAGGACGGATTGATTGCGATTCTTCATATCTTTAAGATACAAACATCACATCGTATGACAAACTTTCTTGATAGGTTTATAGAGGTTCCTATAAAGTGAACATATAAAGTTATTCAAATAAATTTGATCTTATTAACATTTTATTTTTGTCAATACTATTCATCGAAAATGTAAAATAATTGCCAAACTTGCAATATTTTGGTTGTTGTAAAAAAAATTCTCTATATTTAGTTATTATAATAGAACTTAGTTAGTTGAGAAATTACAAGTTAATTAGTTGAGAAATTACAAGTTAATAAACGTTTTGCTCGAAAATTTAGAAGAAAGTTGTGATAATTATAGTTTCTAGAAAAAATATTGTATCGATCTAGAATTAACAAATAATAATAGATATTCTCTTATTGCTCAAATGTGCAATTGACCTCGTTTTTGTAACACATTACATAAATTTTTTCATAATTAAACTTCAATTTTATGCTAAAACTAAGCTTATTAAAGTCATCAAGTCCCGATTCCGATAGACACCTATCTGTTAATTGGCAATTACCCATTCTACTGCATTGTAGATCTTTAAGACTAAACTTTCGGGCTTTTGATTCATTTTTGATAACCGTTTTACTTGTGATGCTATGCATTTATGGCATTCCTATTAATCTTTGGTCTCAACAACAACTACCCTGTCATCAACAGGGACAAGATTTTTACCAGAAAAATAAACACCGAAACAAGTACACACTGGCAGATATTCCTCAACTTCAAGAGAAAGTCAAACGAGTTAATCCGGACGGAAGTATGCAATTTTTTGATGATGTTTCTATTTCAGATAACGACATCATTAATTACTTGAATGTCGACGAACAATACACCTTTGATATACAGAATGAAAGAGCAAGCAGATTTGATACCGGTTTATCATATTTTAGATTTCAACAATTCTATAGAGGAATCAAAGTTGAACATGGAGGCTACGTAATTAAAAGCAAAGGCAAACTTCCTGAAGGAAACTTTGATGTCAGACAGTTCACTCCATTTCTATTTTATGGAATAGACCTTGACACAAAACCAGTTATAAATGAAGATAATATTGTTGAAATTTTAGGAGTTGCTAGTGTTGAAGAAATGGAATTGATCATCTCCGATAGATTCAAGGGCACATTTCAACTTATTTGGAAAGTACACTTTAAGGATCCACTTATAAAATGTGCATGGATTGATGCACAAACTGGAGAAACACTCATGATAAACGAAGATCTGATGCATAAGAATGCCCCCACAGAAGACTACAGCACTAAGCCAATGCAAGATGTAAATATTGGCCCCAAAACATTTTTACAAACAGAAGTTGATCCTGAAATGGATGGTGGAGTTATCACATACGACTTCGATCTCGCTAATTTGTATGAAATTAATGTCACAGATTTCACGAGTAACCTTATCCCTGCTATGTCTTCGGCAAATTCTTCCTGGATTAACTCAGGTGTCTCTGAAAGTGTGTTTCAAGCGCATTGGATCGTAACGAATTTACGAGAAAAATATCTAAGTGATTTTGGAATTGATTATCAACTTTTGCATATTGGAGCTAACTGTGATAATTATTATAATATAATCATCGAACCAGAAACCCTATCCATTCAGCAACCAACTGCCGGAGCATTAACTATATCCACGCTCGAAGAAGGCTGGATTATCATTGGTCACAATGATAATTCAACACTTGCGGAATTTGATGTCTTGGGTCATGAGATGGGACACGTATTTCTAAACGAATTTCTTGATCATTCTGTTGTGAGTGCAGGATCACTTCATGAAGGAATTGCTGACATGTTCGGCGTATACATGGAATCAGAGTTTCAGTCTTTGGACTGGGAAATGGGCGACAATGTTCCTTTTATTGTTCGAGATCTTCAAAACCCTTTTTACCCATGCTTTAATCAAGAAGCAATGTCTTCTACCGATAAACATAAACGCAGTACTGCGCTTGGATATTGGTTTTACTCTCTGGTTACTGAAGGCAACCTTGACTGCGGAGACGCATTGGACATGAAAACTGTTCTTGAAGTCATTATAGAGGCACTTTCGACAATTGCTCCCGATGCAGACTACCCGGAGCTCTGCACTGCTACACTTGAAGTGGCAGAACAAAATTTTGGTTCGCAAAGTATTGAATATACTTCCATTTTAGGGGCATGGCAGCATATATGTGTAAACCCAACAGGAGGACCATCTCTTGCTGATGATTTACACATTACAACAGACACGCCCTGGTCAACTGATAGGACCATTGATTATGATGTATATGTTGAAGATGGGGCGACACTTACAATAAGTGCAAAAATGATTATGGTTCCTGGTGTGGATATTTTCGTTGAAGATGACTCTAAGCTTATTGTGGACGGTGGCACACTGACTACTGAAGATTGTCTGATATGGAATGGAATTCATGTCGCCGGAGAGTTTGATCAGGGATCCTTTGCTCCTTATACAGCAGTGGAATTGAAAAAAGGAACTGTAATAATTAAAAATGGATCTCTGATAGAAAGAGCAGATATAGCAATTGACGCCAAAGACAGATTTGTGTTTGGTGAAAAAGTATTTGAAATTGGTGGTGGGGTTGTAGAAATAGAAAACTCAACGATCAAAGAGTGCCACGTTGGCGTTCTCCTGGCGCGTAATGGATGGGGACATGTCATCGGAAACACTATTGATGATGATCTAAGCATTATCGACCATTCTATTTTTGAAGATTGTTCAAATCCGATCTATTCAGAATACAATATTGGCCTTGAATTACGCAACACGACGTTTACTACTAATAAGGTTAATTATATTGGCTATAGCTCAAAGGTTATTGCTGATGATAATATTTTTGGTAAAGGTATGGCAATGTTATCTCCCCACCCTGTCGTTCCGGGCTCAGAGATCACCAATAATGAATTCGGTACTGTAGCTTCATTTCTCTCTGAGTCTCAGGGAAATTATACTCCGCTTATGATAAGTGGAAATATATTAAACAACTTAGCAAGCCAAATTGCCTTGAGCGGTGAAATGTTTTTTCGTATCCAGAACAACGAATTCAATGACACCAGGATTGGAATCCATTATGAAAACACTGGGGATAATATAAGTAATTTTATCAGCGAAAATGCATTCAATAACCTTGAACGTGCTACCATCATTTATGGTGAAAATGATGTTGAATATCACTCAAATTGTTTCTCAGGGACTACTACTGTCGATATTGAATTGAATGATGGCGCTTCCATTCATGAAACTCAAGGCAAACTAAATGTTTCCGCAGGGAATTGCTTTGAAGATGGAGCACGAATCCAGACAGGTGTTGGTACACAGCCTTTTTCTTATTGGACTAAAGATGGATTTAGTAACACAACTGTGTGTGAATACCCTGGAACTGGAAACTTTACGATTAAGCTTGCACAAAATGAAGAAGATCATGATGATTGTGGTATAGACCCCCCCATCCCACCTGGGCCATCATCATGTGAATGCGGACAAGGAGCGAATGGATGTATTAATTCAATAGCTTCAATTAGAACCGATATAATAGATGCAAAGAACAATGAATTTTTAAGCGGAGAGGAGAAGGAATTGCTTTTAGCGCAATATCAACGATGTCTTGATGACCTAATTCGACAATACATTCTTGACGTCCTCGGCCGTGGTGATGTAGAGGATGTTATATCTTATCTGTCTATACAACCTGAGTTTCGATATCGTATTATGGCCTATGGCATTATGAATCACAATCTGGAATTCGATCGCAGTAGAGATTATATCGATACTTTAACTGTCAGTCAAGACGAAGAAGAAGATTTTGTAACTGCACAAAAAATCTATCTCGACTATATTACAGATATTGACAGTTTTATTCTTCAACCTTATGATAAGTATCTATTGCGTCAGGCTGGGGAGAAGTTTAATCCTTATGCCGGGTACGCCAGATCAATATTTTACATATTAACACATGAATGGATCATAAGAGATTTTAGACACCTGGACAATACCGTTACTCAAAAAAGCACTATTACAAATGATCCAATGGATACTAAACCATCAGCATTAATATTCCCTAATCCAACTGACAGGAGCCTGGTGAATATTTCAATTAAGAATTTTATTCCTGAAAGAATTTACAATGCGGCTGTATTCAATGCTTATGGTGAAAAAATCGCAAGCTTTTATTTCAAAAATGATTCTTTTCAAGTCATACTCGGAGAGATACCCGGTGTGTACATACTTGTGGTATCTTCGGAAGATGATATTGTATGCACTAAACGGATAGTTCGAATTTAACCAAACAAAAAACATGGGAGAAGGATGAAATCTTCTCCCATGTTTCATCTTCATCAATATGCTTAAGTTAATATTGGTTTTATTGGGTTGTTGGTCTCCCATCCTAACTATTTCACAGCTTTCATTTTTCAAATCTTACGATTTTGGCACGGTTGAATATGCTTACCAGCTTCTGAATTATAAGAACCGGGTTTTTGTCAATTCTGCAACATGGTGCGGAGTTGAATGTTCTTATCTTTCAGAGATTGATATGAATGGCAATATTTTATGGAGAACGGAAATTCAGGATATAGATATTGCCCAAGGTACTATGCTCATTGTCAATGACACTATCACAGTCACAGGAAATAATGATCCTTACAATACTGCATTTCGTATGGCTCATTTTAGTCTGGATGGTGAGAAGATTGGTGAAACGGTGGAAATTGAACATCCTACTAAAAAATATACAAAAATGTTTCAGCTTACGACTCAATACTTCAGTGGTCGGTATGTAATCTGTGGCGCGGGAAGACAAGGCGATATTCACAGTTCACTAATCTATGTAGTTAATAAGAATGGCATTTTAGATTCTCTTATATCACTAGACCCAACAAGTAATGATTCTGATTTATGGGATAGTTTTATCGATAGCCAGGGACGACTTACAACATTTCATTGGATCAGGGAAGATGGCGGAGTGATCAATTACCGTAAAATATACAAATTTGATGCGCTTTTTGATACTGTGTGGAGCTATCGAACTGAAGACAGTAATATAAACTTCACTGTACCGCGTGGTTGTGAGCTACAGGATGGACGGATCATAATCGCTTATACGAACCCAGTCGGTGGGTTTTCCCTTCATTCTGTACGTGCAATAAATCCTGATGGAAGTTTAGATTGGCAATATGACTTTCAATGGTATGGATCACGGACTCGTGAGATAAGTAGATTACGAACCTTAAGGAATGGCGATATTATGGGGTCTGGGAGTTATTCAGAAAAAGAACATGAACCAAGAATTAGTGACTCACCCTGGCTTTTTCGAATGAGTCCTAAAGGAGAACTTCTTTGGGAGCGTACATATTATGAATTTGACTCTACATTGGGCCAAAATGGAAGTTCTCGCATCGGGTCATTATTAGATTTTATAGAATTAAACAACGGCGATATTATGGCTGTTGGGACTTTGATGTACAATGATGATGATATGCTTATCATTCGTGTGGATTCAAACGGTTGTCTTGATTCGGAGGATTGTCATGAAGTAAATATCCTGACTGCTACAGAGGGTATCAAACACTCACAAAGCAAGCTCACAATTTATCCCAATCCAGTAATTGATATGATAAATATTGAGCTGGAGACAAATCAATACCATTTGGACATTGAAATGTATGATATCATGGGTAAATTGGTTGCTAACGGAATGATGACAAGTGGGTGGGGACAGGTGGAGACATTTTCTCTGCATTCTGGGGTGTATGTTATTAACGTAAGATATCATGGGCAAGTAATTGCAACAAGTAAGTTTGTAAAATTATGAAGATAACAGGATCGTCTCCGTATAGGATATACACTTATAAATGTTAAGGTGAACTGTCAGATCATTGACCAGGAAGGCTTCAGTGATAGTATTGAAATACAACTATAATTATTAATCCTCCCTACTTCCATCATCTGCCATCCGCACCAGCTTTGGTGTGAATTTAGCGACAACATCTACCAGCTCCTTTTGAGATGACATGACATCATCAATATTCTTATAAGCCATCGGTGCTTCATCCAGACCTGCACCTATTAATGTCACACCATGTTCTTTCAGGATATGCTGCATCTCTTTACGGGTAATATTTTTAATCGCCTGTGTTCTGCTCATCCGCCGACCTGCTCCATGCGCGGCAGAATTAATTCCACTCACTTCTCCTTTGCCCCTGATCAAAAATCCCGATGCTGTCATGGATCCCGGAATAATACCCATTACATCTTTAGAAGCCGGTGTAGCACCTTTGCGATGAACGATGACATCACGTCCGTTCCATTTTTCTTTCCATGCAAAATTGTGGTGGTTCTCAACTTTACCTAACACCTCTGCTCCAATGGCTTTCGTCAGACGCTGATGAATAATCTCATGACATGCAGATGCATAATCGCCTGCGAGATTCATGGCAAGCCAATATTCCTGTCCCTCTGCACTTTCCAGGTCGAGATAGGCCAGATTTGCAGCTTCACCCGGAAGCCTGCAAATTTCTTTAGCAAGCTTCGTATAATGTCCGGCTATCGTTGCACCAAATCCACGCGAACCGGAATGCGTAAGTAAAGCGAGATATTTCCCTTTGAGAATATTCAATTTAACGTCATCCTCTTCAAATTCAATAATTCCGAATTCAACAAAGTGATTTCCACCACCGGAGGTACCTAATTGAGAAAAAGCTTTATCATGAAGGCTCCTGATCAAAGGTGTCGCATTAAATTCGGACCGGTCCAATACCTTATGATCTGCTTTCAGATTTCCCTGCCAGGTTTGTCCGGCTCCGAATTTTGTCCATGCCACCAATTCTCTTTTGTACTTCGACTTGTTTTCGAACAAATGTTTTTCCGGGATATCATACACCGACAAAGCCATCCTGCAACCTATATCGACACCGACACCATAAGGAATGATTGCATTGTCAGTCGCTAATACACCTCCTATCGGCAGTCCATATCCCTGGTGTGCATCAGGCATCAAAGCTCCCGCAAGCGTGACAGGTAATTTCATCGCAAGATTCATCTGGTGGATTGCGCCCTGCTCGATATTTTCTGCACCGTAAATTTTATAGGTGTCGTTATTTTCCTTTAGTGGAATTGTATTGGTTGCTACTGTCCTTTTTTTCTTCATGAGTTATTAAGCTATAAAGACTTAACACTCTTTCCCCTGGCTTGTTTCACTAATGATTTTTCAAAAATAAATATGCACCCTACATAGGCCAACACCAGGATGGTATTGGCAAATAATACGACGGCAATTTTCCCTTCATAAAATTGCCTCAGCCATTCCATGATCATGAATACTAATAGTGCACCTACAATCCAGGCAGTCATCCTGAATATCCTATATGGGATTGGAAAATATTTTTGCCCCTGCATGTAAGAGGCTACACACATAAACAAGTAACAAATCAATGCTGCCCAGGCAGAGCCGACCACGCCGTATTTTTTAATGAAAAGAAAATTCAGCACAATCGTGAGCACTGCTCCTATGCCTGCAATCAATGCACCGAAAATTGTTTTGTCAGCTAACTTATACCAGGTAGAAAAATTATAGTAAATACCCAGCAACAGATACGCAACCAGTAGGATTGGCACTACGCGCAATCCTTCCCTGAAATTTTTTCCAAGAAGTAATTGCACCAAATCAATATAGGCCAGAATACACAACATCATGACCGCACCCACAATAGTAAACGCCAGTGCGACATCCGCATATACCTGTCGTGCATCTTCCCTGTCCTTATGCGCAAAGAAAAACGGTTCAGCTGCATAATTGAATGCAACTGTAAACAGGTTGAGCAATATAGCCAGTGAGGCAGCCGCTGCAAAAATCCCTCCTTCCGAAAGATTCTGATCAAGTGAGTTTGGAAGTAAATATTTCTGAAAGGTAATGGATGATGATTGGTTGATGACACCTGCAATTCCGACAATAACCAGGGGCCATGCATATGATAACATCCTGTTTAAAAAAGAGAAATCCCATTTCAGATCCTGCTTCCTCATCAAGGGAATCAAAAGAAAGAAAGTAATGGCACTTGCGAGCAGATTGCCAAGAAAAACATAGAAGAGCTTATCGCCGGTTATATAAATCCTTTCCCAAAATCCCCCACTCTGTGCTAATCCCGGAAGAAGTTCCAAAAAGAAAAGTACAAAAGCAAGATTGATAAGAATAGACCCAAGCCGTAATGCTAAAAACAAAAATGGCCTGTTCTGTTGTCTCAAGCTTGCAAACGGGACCGACATCATCACATCAAAAAACAGCACCCATGCAATCATCACGAGATGCGTCGTCATGCCGGGATAATCCATAACACTTGCAATCTGCACTTTGAAGATCCATACGATACCCACAAAAGCTCCGGCAAAAGCGGTCAGGAAGGCCATCGACATAGAAAAGACTGAAGCTCTGCTTTCCTTTGCAAATCTGAAATATGTCGTCTCCATCCTGAAGGTCAGCACGATCAGGAAAAGCGCCATGAAAAAGTAAAGTTCCTTGTAGATGCCAAACTGGGTCGTATCATCGTTGAAAGCCCTGGTCAGATACCATGTAAAAAGGATGTAGTTCAATACCCTGCTGAGAATAGAACCTAACCCATAGATGGCCGTCTCACCGGCGAGTTTGCGAAGAAGTGTCATCGATCAGGGCGTGAAAATAGAGGAGAATAACCATTAAATACAGGATTCTTTTTACCTCCTTTGCCCTGTGGAAAATGGCAAATCAAAAAATACGGGGCAATCTGTTGAAGTTTTACAAAAACAGGATTATTTCTGAACCAATATCCTGCACATCGACCAATCCATGGCAGGGTTCAGACAAAGGGAATCCATATTTAGCTTGTACATATAACTTTCTTTAAATAAGGATTCACCGTCACACCTGACGATGCAATCTCTATATGATGGATCCGAAGCACATCCGTCAAAAAAAATGGAATCCTTCGATACGGTAAAATTTCCTTTCGCAAAATAATCTGAGATATTATGACACGGATCTCCCGGGATCCTGACATCACTCCATGTATGGTAGGCTAGCTGAAAAGTATAATCTTCATTGAGCGTTAATGAAGTGAATGTACTGCCTTCAAATTGTCTTATTCCTTCTGTTTCGATTTCTTCCCAGGTTCTGAATATAGATGGTGCGGGAACAACTTTTTCCTGTTCGCATGAACTAAGAAAAAAGAAGGAGGCTATGCTAAGTATTGAGATCGTTTTCATCGTTTGATTGTCAATTGGTTCATCATACTTACAAGTGCTGATCACCTTTTGTTCTGACTTTAACTTTTTGCGATTTGGAAATTGTATCTTTTCGAATATTTTAAAATTTCGAATGTAGAAATTGCATAACGAAATACGATTTATATATAAATGAATTCATTTCAATTCCTTTTTGACATTCCGCAATATCAATTTGATCGCAACCCTCAGCGCGTGTGCGGAGGCATGTGGCGACAAGGTATCATTAAAGAAATAAGTTCTGAACAACTCCTTGCACTCATCAGGAAGATCGCCTTGTCATTCATTGAAAAAGGAATTGCAAAAGGAGACCGCATCATTTTATATACGGATCGATATAGCATCGAATGGCTTGCGTTGGATGTAGCGATCATGGCTGCCGGAGCAATTTCTGTTCCGCTTCACTATCCCGCTAAAGACGATGAATTATCAATAATACTTAACCGGTTGGAACCTTCTATTGTCATAATGAATACGCTGGTTGATCTACCCGGATTGTCAGAGAAAACAGATCGCATTCTATTTGATGATTTAATTTCTGCAGAGCGCACTTTTACATCTGATGATTTAAAAACATTAGAGAACGTCCGTTCCGGAATTTCGCAGAATGCTATTGCCACGATCGTTCATACTTCAGGTTCATCGGGCGAACCAAAGGCAGTTGCACTTTCACATCATAACATAGTCTCGAATGTCATGTCAGTTCTGGCACTTGCACCTTATACACCAGGTATGAAAGTGATAAGCTTTCTTCCCTTGAGTCATATTTTTCAGCGTATTGTTTCGTATGTGTATATGGCCAGTGGTGCCAATATTTATTTTATTGAAAGTTATCGCAATGTTGTGTTTGCGTTAAAGGATATTCGTCCTGAATATTTTACAAGTGTTCCATTAATCCTCGAACGGTTCGCAGCAGCTATTGAAGACAGGCTGGAAGAGGCTCCATGGTTTACAAGGTGGGCATACAATTCATGGGAAAAAACAAATCGTGGACCATTTGCGCAATTAGGCAGCATCATTGCTCATCAATGGATCATTAAAAGGTGGAAACGACGCATGGGTGGCCGTCTCAAAGGGATCATATCCGGAGCTGCCTACCTGGATCCAAAAGTGGAAAGGCTGTATGAAAGAAGTGGTATAAAAATCCGCCAGGGTTATGGGCTTACAGAAGCATCACCTATTGTGGCGATCAATCGTTTTGAACCCGGAGGACATCGTCGGGGTACAGTCGGCCAACCTATCCCTGGAGTAGAAGTGCGCATTGCAGAAGATGGAGAAATACTCGTGAAAGGACCGAATGTCATGTTGGGTTATTATAAAGATGAAGCAGCTACGCGCGAGGTTCTTCGTGATGGCTGGTTGCATACAGGCGATGTAGGATACTGGGAAAAAGAAAATTTCCTCGTCATCACCGATCGCAAATCAAATATTTACAAGCATGCATCGGGAAAATTTATTTCTCCTGCACAGATTGAATCCCGGTTGGTTCAGCATCCTCTTATACAAAATGCCATCGTGATTGGTTTTCACAGGGCATATACGATTGCATTGATCATTCCTGATTTTGATGCATTACAAAAAGCATGTGCAGAAAAAAACATTCACTGGACGGCACCTGAATACATGGTGTATAATACGCTTGTCATTCAACTTTACCGCGCTGTCCTTGATCAGCCAGGTTTGCAAAGTCATGAGCGGATCGAAAAATTTATTCTCCTGACAGATACCTGGACTCCTGAGAATGGATTGATGACGATGACGTATAAGCCGAGGAGGAAGGAGATTGAAATGAAGTACCAAAAACAAATCGAAGAGCTATACGAATGATATTTTCGATTTTCGATTTAGAAAAAATAAAAAAGTTATCCTTAGTTTGAAACTAAGGATAACTTTTTTATTTTTTCAATCACTAAAATTCCTTACGCAGGCTGCAACACATTCTCCATCACAAACTGAATACTAGCATTAATTTTTACTTCGTCTGCTAATGCTACACCACCTGTTTCCGTCAGCATGCCAAAACTTACTCCGTAATCTTTCCTGTTAATCTTACCGCTGACTGTAAATCCTGCGCGAGTATTGCCCCAGGGGTCTTGTACTATGCCACCAAATTCTGCATCCAGCACAAGCTTATGCGTGTTGCCTCTCATCGTCAGCTGTCCGTGAACCTTATAATTTTCATCATCAGTTTTCTCCACCTTATTGGCTTCAAATACAAGCTGTGGGTGGGCATCGGCATCAAAGAAATCGCTGTTCAGCAGGTGGGCGTCGCGCTGAGGGTTATTGGTGCTGATTGAGTCGACGTCAGCAGTAAAATGTGCTTTCGATGTAGTAAAATCCTGGCCTTTAGTTTCCACGGTTCCCTGGAATTTGGTGAACTGGCCGGTTACGTTGGAGATCATCAGGTGTCTTACTTTAAACTGGATCTCTGAATGCGTCGGATCTATCGTCCATTTTGTAGTTGTCATCTTTATTTTTTTTAAATGATTAATTATTGATGACACAAAAGTATACCCATTTACTATACAAAAGTAAGTACTATACATAAGTATAGCACTATACATTGGTATAGCACTATACCTGAGTATAGCAAAATCTTAATATATAGTCCTTATCTTTGGGTAATTAAATACGTCCTTATGGCCAACACAAAAGCAAAAGAGGAAAGAAATTATACGGAATGCACCAAAGTGCTCCTGCCCGTTACGGATGCCCTGGATATCCTGAGAGGTCGGTGGAGGATTCCGATCATTATATCCCTCACCTTCGGTCCGAAACGATTTAAGGAGATCTCTAAAGAGGTACATGGCATTACGGACCGTATGCTCTCAAAAGAATTAAAGGACCTGGAGCAAAACCAGCTCGTGAAAAGAACTGTGTATGATGATTTTCCTCCTGTAGTGGAGTATGCCATCACACCGCATGGGGAGTCGCTTGAAAAGGTGATTGCGGAATTGAGAAATTGGGGGATACGGCACAGGAAGAAGATTATCGGGTAGGACCCCTAAATCCCCTAAAGGGGACTTTCAATTTATTTATATCTATTTCCTAAAAAAACGAACTCCAATTTGAGTTTCATCTTTGTTTTCGAGAAATGTAAGAAATCGAAAATCATCTACCCATATGGACCAGCAAAACGGATATATCCGACGGCGACACACCACTGATGCGGCTCGCTTGCCCAAGTGTGCGTGGTCGCAGACGTGCAAGCTTTTCGCGGGACTCAAGACTTAGCGAACTGATCTTTGAATAATCAATCGTATCGTGAAGATTGAGTGATTCCAGCCTATTCATTTTATCCACCATCTCCTGTTCGCGCTCGATGTAGCCCTTGTATTTGATGTCCACTTCGGCAAGACTTATCATCTCTTCATCATACTCAGAAAGTGCTGAGCTCAATTCAGGCAAAAAGGGTCTTAATTGATCAATACCAATATGTGGTCTGCTCAATAATTGAGATGCCCTGGTTTTTTGTGAAATTGGCGAGCTATCCAATGACTCAAGCAATGGGTTGATCAACTCAGGATCAACGTTCATTGCAGATAACAACTGATCTATCTTTTTGATACCATCTATTTTTTCATGCACCCGATCCATTCTTTGATCCAGACCATGCATGCCGATGGTTTGTGCCAATGGAGTCAACCGGATGTCCGCATTGTCTTGTCTCAACAAGATTCTGTGTTCTGCTCTTGATGTAAACATCCGGTAGGGTTCGAGCGTACCCTTGTTGATAAGATCATCTACAAGCACACCGATATAAGCTTCTGATCTTTTTAAAATGAAAGGAGCTTCTTCCTTTACTGCAAGGTGCGCGTTGAGACCGGCAATTAGTCCTTGGGAAGCAGCTTCTTCATAACCTGTAGTACCATTGATCTGTCCTGCAAAAAATAAATTCTTTACAAGTCTTGTCTCCAGTGTTGCTTGTAATTGAGTAGGTGGAAAATAATCATACTCAATAGCGTAACCTGGTCTGAACATTTTGCAGTTTTCAAAACCTTCCACTTTCCTGAGTGCTTCGTATTGCACCTCTTCAGGCAATGACGATGAAAAACCATTTACATAAACTTCTACTGTATCCCATCCTTCTGGTTCGACAAAAAGCTGGTGTCTGTCTTTATCTGCAAAACGATCAATCTTATCTTCTATCGATGGACAATACCGCGGACCTATTCCTCTTATTCTTCCATTGAACATAGGTGATCTGTCAAAGCCTTTGCGTAAAGTATCATGAACTGCTTCCGAAGTGTATACAATGTGACAAGGTCGTTGCTTAAGCAACGGAGGTGTATCTGTGTAAGAAAAACGTCCTGCAGGTTCATCTCCAGGTTGCAATTCCATCACATCATAATTCAGAGATCGACCATCTACACGTGGTGGTGTGCCGGTTTTCATTCTTCCCGCTTCAAAACCCAATCCGACAAGTTGTTCGGTGATTCCAGTTGCTGCTTTTTCACCTGCGCGTCCGCCGCCGAATTGTTTTTCTCCGATGTGAATGAGACCATTGAGGAATGTTCCATTGGTCAATACAACTGCTTTTCCAGGAATTTCTAAACCAAGACCTGTTCTGACACCGACAACTCTTCCATCTTTTACAACCAGTCCACTGACCATCTCCTGCCAGAAATCGATCAGGGGATGAGCTTCAAGCATAAGTCTCCATTTCTCTGCAAATCGTAATCTGTCGCTTTGAGCCCGCGGGCTCCACATAGCCGGACCTTTTGATCGGTTGAGCATGCGGAACTGGATCATGGTGTGATCAGTCACAATGCCGCTATACCCTCCCAATGCGTCTATCTCCCTGACTATCTGGCCTTTAGCGACTCCTCCCATGGCTGGATTGCAGCTCATCTGGGCGATGGTCTGCATGTTCATTGTTGCCAGCATGACACGGCTACCCATATTGGCAGCAGCTACTGCGGCTTCACATCCGGCATGGCCGGCACCTACTACGATGACATCATATTCTGGAAACATGGGGGGCAAAGATACACCGCAGATTAACCTGATTTCGCAGATTAAATAGATAGGCGGAGGAGAAGGCGGAGGCGGGGGCTACAGTTTTAGTCTTATTATAATATTCCCATCCTTATAAATTAACCTGAACTTCTATCAATTTTCCCTAACCATTCACGCCAGCTAATCAGTCGGCCGGAGGAAGTCTTAAATGATGAATCACCTCCATAGATGACCGCACTTTGATCAATATCATGACCAGATAGTTTTTGCCAGTAAGATAGGTGTTGAAAGTATGAAGGGTTAAATGTTTTGCCTGATTTGATCTCAATCGCATAAGTATTATTCCCCGATTGCATGATGAGATCAATCTCTTTGCCTGACTGGTCCTGCCAAAACCATCCATTCATCGGAAGACCCTGATTGAACTGGTCTTTGATGACTTCTGTGATGACATGGTTTTCGAAGAGCTCACCTTTTCGATGATAGTTAATGATATCTTCTACACGATTTAACCCAAGCAAGGAACATATTAAACCCGTATCATAAAAATAGAGCTTAGGCGATTTGATAATACGTTTATGATAGTTAGTATGAAATGGTTGCAAAAGGAATATCACGTAACTCGCCTGAAGGATGGAGATCCAGGACTTGGCTGTATTTGGGCTGATGCCTGCATCATTTGCAAGAGACTGATAGTTGATAAGTTGACCACTTCTACCAGCACAAAGACCCATGAAACGTACAAACATATCGAGGTCAGGAATATTCTTCAATAATCGTACATCACGCTGGACGTATGTTTCGATATACGAAGGAAAAAAGTCAGGAGGAGAGATATTGCGGTCATAAAGCCGTGGATATGATCCCTGAAAAAGCAGTTCTTCGAGAGATGTGAAGCCAATTTTAGCATCTTGCATTTCAGCAAAAGAAAGAGGTAAGAGTTTTTGTACAGATGTTCTTCCGGCCAGCGATTGAGAAATATGATCAGAGAGTAAAAAATTCTGTGAACCTGATAAGACAAAAAACACATCCGACCGGTTATCAACAATTCCCTGGAGGTAAGAAAACAACTGAGGTACACGCTGAACCTCATCCAGTATTGCCCCTTTTGGTAGATTGCTAAGAAACCCACGGGGGTCATTGAGTGCAAATTGTCTTATATCAGGATCTTCAAGAAGGAAATATGGAAGGTCAGGATATAGTGCTTTGACCAGGGTTGTCTTTCCTGATTGCCTTGGTCCTGTCAGGAACAAAACCGGGTATTTGCCCCTCATTTCGAGGAGTTTGGAAGAAATTTGTCTTGGGATCATGGCTAAAAACCATGCTAATTTAGGTATTTTATGACAAATCCGCAATGGGATTGCAGATTTGTCAAAACATTTTTAGATACTGTTCGTCCTTCTAGAATAGTTTTGGTATGCTCAAAATCAAATATTCTTAATTGTAAATCGAAACCGACAAAGTGTCTTCTTGTTCTTTTATTTTATAGTCCAGAATGAATTCTGTTCTTTTCATGGCTGTATCAATACTGCTGCACAAATAAAAAGTATCAATGGAATTTGGATGAAGTAGCAAGTCATAATTCATCGCTTCAAAAAAATCACCATTGTATGTATTATGTGGTTCATTTTCATAATATTCTCTAAAAGTTTGATATTTTAAAGTTAGTCCATTATAACTTGAAAAATAAACAGGAGAGTTGCCTTTATTTTCGATAACAAAAGCGATTGGATCACCATCTTCTTCAAAGAGGCATATTTTTTCACTTTTGTTTATGGCAATAAACGATTCAATTACATTTAATTTATTTTTAACACAAGCGTTAAAAATAATACTGAACATTAGAATGAAAATTAATTTATTATTCGACATTAAATAGATAGCTTCTAGTGCAAAGAAACATTACTTTAGGAATTATTCTTTCTTCTTTGAGCAGAATGCAAATCAGTTTTTTACCACCACAGACCTTATCTCACCCAGATAATTTCGAAGATCCTGGAATGATACTGTTTTCTCCTTAAAATATTCAAGTGCTTTAGTAGATTCTTCATCTGTTGCATCGAGACGAAGCAACATGTTGTGCAGATGCATGCGCATATGGCCTTTCTGAATGCCGGTCGTGATTAATGAACGGATAGCTGAAAAATTTTGCATCAATCCAGTAGCTGCTATGATTTGCATCAATGTGGGCCCATCCGGATTGCCCAGCATTTCTAATGAACGCTTAGCTAATGGATGCAATGTTGTTAGCCCACCTACTGTACCCACTGCTAAAGGAATTTCTAATTCAAAGCGGAAAACGCCTTTGTGAATAGTACACTTGCTTAAGCCAATATATTTTCCCGTTCGGGCTGCATAAGCATGACCGCATGCTTCGACTGCACGAAAATCATTTGCTGTTGCTAATACAACTGCATCAATACCATTGAATATTCCTTTGTTGTGCGTAACTGCCCTGTATGGATCGATGTGTGAAATACGCACCGCAGTATAAAAACGACGTGCAAATTCTTCCGGGCCAAGATCACCTTCGAAATCACCCAGATCTACAGTCGGACATTCCACCCAGGCAAGCACGCGACAATCGGGGGTGTAATTGGATAATATGGACATGATCACTTCCGGAACAGGAACAACATTACCCATATTTTTTTCAAACCATCCGGGCAATGCCTGTGCACATTTTTCCAAAACCGAATTAATAAAATTAGCTCCCATCGAATCCTGCGTATCCACTTCAAGCAACAGCTGATAATATCCGGGCTCGCGATCGACCATGTTGAGAAGAGAAATATTTTTAATTCCTCCTCCTCTCTCGTCCATGTTTTTTGTCAGGTGTGCGCAGACTCCCACCAGGTATGCAGATAATTCTTCTTGTTTTGTTTTTAGCAATTCACCATCACCATACCACAAGAAATGGACCTGCCCTGTCTTTAGTGTATCTAATACTTTAGTTTTAATACCTCCCCGATCCAGCCAGAACTTTGCAGCACTCGAAGCAGCGGCAACAACAGAACTTTCTTCAGTGACCATCGGCACACAATATTCAATCCCGTTGATGAGAAAATTCGGAGCGACACCGAGTGGAAGTGGATAATTGCTAATTGTATTTTCGCTGAAGCCGTCAAGGATGCGTTGTTGTTCTTCGTTGACAAGAAGATAACTTGCCAGTTCCCGTTTGACAGTCTCCGGATCTTTAAAGAAATTCTCTACGATCCATTTGATCTTGCCGACTTTCGAAAGTTTCGAAAAACCTGATATCGTTTTTTTTCCCATCAGCTTATTTCACTTTCAGATAGGTGTGTGCTAATCGCAATCCCATGATTTGATTTGAAATAAATTCATCAAGTGCTTCCTGGCTTTCTCTTGCATATTTCAGGAATGCACTCGCCTGCCCATAGATCGAAGGAAGATTTAATTTTTCCATCCAGTAATATCCGTCCAGAAAATCTTTGATGCCACCTGAGATAATGATTTGCCTGCATCTCATCGGATGTCCTCCTTCTAATCTCAATTGATTGATCCAAGCGATCATCTGTTCTATCCTATGCCCTATCTGTGCAATGGATCCGTATACTTCCTGTGAATGTGCATTTGAGCGGAGAAGTTCAAGCTTTGAAAAATTTGTACCCCCATGTGCAGCTAGTTCAACTGCTTCAAGGGGCAATGCCAGTAATGCAGCAAGACTTTCCCATCCCATCCCCTGTCCGACTTCCTTGACAATAATGGGAAACGAAACTTTTGACAATATGTGTTCAATCGTTTCTATCGGAGGACGATGTATACGATCACCTTCAGGTTGCAACCATTCCTGGAGAGGATTGACATGGATGACCAGGCCATCTGCTCTAAGTGTAGAAATCAATTTTTGTATATCCTCTATCCGTTCTTCGGCTAAAAGTTTTTCGACCTGGGCAATTCCGAGATTGGCATAAAGTGGTAATTCAGGGCCAATGATTTCCCTGACGTCAAAATCATTTAACCTGGTGAGATTATCCAGGAGAGGCCGGCAAGAACCCAGACCCATGCCGAGGCCAAATTTTGCACACGAGGCGGCTAATCGCTGATTGATCATCAACGCCATTTCTGTGCCACCCGTCATACTACTGACCCAAAGTGGTGCAGCTAGCTTTTTGCCAAGGAAAGAAATACTCAGGTCCAGATCCGTATCGGGATGCGCTGCCAGCATGGGCTCATATCTGAACCTGCTGTCAGTACCCAGGTTGCCCATATCAGCTTCAAAAGCAAGGTCAAGATGATCCTGCTTCCGGTCTTTGTCACCCGTCCTGGTCGTCTCTTCCTTCATGCGGGGGCAAAGGTAGGCAGATTCAGTTAGCCCAGTCCTATGAGATAAACTGCCTGTAGGAATGAGAAACCGGCCATCCATTGAGGATACCGGATAAAAGGATGCCGGATATCGGACTCATGGCGCACATAGAATGCAACTTAACTTTGTAGTGCCTGATATAACCTCATAAATTTGGTTGCGTCCCTTTTGAGTCTAGAGTCCGATATCCGGCATCCTTTTATCCGGCATCCAACTAGTTTCGCTTGAAAATATACCTCGTCGTAAATATCCCTTCTCCATCCGTGGTGCCACCATCACTTTCAACACCAGAAGTCACGAAAGCAAGTTCCCAGCCGGCCGCTGACATTTCATTCAGCTTTGCTGAAACGATAGCATCATTTGAAGCAACGTTTTGGAAGTTGATCCCGCCAAGACTGTAGAAATTCAACAATTTCGTTTCATCAAAATTGTCAATTTTCAGATCTTTTCGTTTGACATCACCCATATTGCTCTTTATACCATCAGTACGTGTGGTAGTAAAATTTGCTGTGTTGAGATCTTCTTTGTTAGAGATCATCCTTGAACGGCCGAGGCCTGCAGGAATGATGGATTCAATTGTAGTAACCACTGCATACTGAGTCTGAGCAGATAGCTGGAATGCACATAGTAATGTGAGGGAAAATAAAATTGCGTTTTTCATAATTGATTTTTTATTTAGGCCCAAAGCTAATCGGGTTATTAATATTCCACAAGGACTTTAAGACAAGTTTCAATGGTAGGTTATAGGTTCGTTAAAAATGTGAATACTGACATTCGAGTATCTCTGACCTCGAAATATCAGGATATTCCTTGTTCGAGGTCAGAGACACTCGAACGTCTTGCAGAAACGAACGTCTTGCAGGAAAGCTTAATACAGGTTCGAGGTCAGAGACACTCGATCGTCCCGGATTTGCAATTTCCTAATATTCTTTTTTGAAATAATACCTGGTAAGAATAAATCCTTGCTCTGACGATATAACCCCCGGGGCAATAAACGTCAACAACCATCCATTGGTGGTCAGTTCATTAATTTTATTGGTGATGATGATATCATTAGTTGCAATATTATTAAAATTCAAACCACCATCGGAACGAATTGTTGAAAGCGGAGTAAGATCTATCGAATCCGCTTTAAGTCTGTATTTGCCGGTCTTAGTCGATTTGAAATCATAGTATTCCGGTGGATTTTTAATAATTTCTTCCTTAATCATTTTACCATTTTGAGAAACGATCAGGGATTTACCCCATCCATCATCCCGGATCACTTCTACAACAGTGATCACTTTATATTCAACGCTGACTGGCGCCTGATTAAGTTTGCTTACAAATAATAAGCAGGTAATTATTAAACTTAGCATGGTTAAACGATTTTGAATAAAAATAAATAATGAAATCAATGCAATTTTTTATTTGTGTAAAATTTAACCATTGTGTTAGCACCCTGTTAATTTAACCAACAAACTGACGTTCGAGTGTCTCTGACCTCGAACCATCAGGATATTCCTTGTTCGAGGTCAGAGACACTCGAATATCTTAGTAGGAAGTATTATTCAGGTTCGAGGTCAGAGACACTCGAACGTCTTGTAGCATTAACTATTCAGTATGCGATATAACGCTTTATGATAAGATTCAAACGATGGCAGGTTATTATGCCTTCCTCCCTTGATGGTAATTAATTTAGCCCTGTCCGGAATTAATTTTTGCAACCTTACTCCCTGTTCGTAAGAGATCAAAAAATCTTTATCACCGTGAATAATATACACAGGGCATTTTACTTTCAGCAAATATTGCCATGTAGGAATTTTATATTTCAATATCCATTTTAATGGAAGCCACCACACAAAACGGCTGATCTGGTATTCAAAACTATAATACGGCGAATCCAGGATCAATAATTTAGGATTATTCCATGCTGCTACTCTCGCAGCAAATCCGGTTCCCAGCGACCTTCCCAATACAACAATTTTACCCTGATCATATTGTTGATTCAGCCAGTTGTAAATGTATTCAGTATCACTGTAGATAATATGTTCTGACCGCTGACCCCGGCTCTTTCCAAATCCCCTGTAATCCATCATGAAAAAATCATATCCTTTTCCGACATAATCTTTTGCAAATTTTCCCCAACCCTTTATGCTCCGGCTGTTCCCTTTTAGAAAATAAACCACCCCAAGGCTATTGGGCACTTTAAACCAGATTGCATTTATACGCCCGCCATCCGGAAGGTCAAATTGTTTTTCTTCAAATGGAAATGAATACTGGTATTTAAAATCAGAAGGTAAAATTTCAGGACGAAAGAAAAAGAAGTCCTGCAAAAAATAGAAGAGAAATACGATGAAGGCATAACTGATACAAACGATGACCAGGATACTCATGTCTCCTTTCTCTTGTATATCGATCCGAGATCCCTTCCTATGCCATTGTAATCAAGGCCATACCCGACAACGAATTCATTGGGTATTTCCATACCCTGGTATTTGATGACGTCAGGATATTTATAAGCAATAGGTTTGATCAGCAGGCAGGCTATTTCTACCGAAGCCGGCTTCTGGCTTCTGATCTTTTGATTGAGATGATGCAATGTATGTCCCGTATCCACGATGTCTTCGATGATCAGCACATCCTGTCCTTCAAGAGGCATCTTCCATAAAAAATGTTCACCTAATTTTCCGGTGGATTCAGTACCTGCATACGAACTTACTTTGACAAAATCCAGTCTCAACGGAATAGATAAACGCCTCACGAGATCTGCAGCAAAGATGAATGCACCATTGAGCACGATCAATAACACAGGGTTACGGTCTTTATAATCCCTGTCGATTTTTACGGAGAGCGCCATCACCACTTTTTCTATTTCCTGTTCTGAAATAAAAGGCTCGAAAGTGAGATCGTGAAGTATTACTTCTTTCATTTTCCTATCCCATATTGATCGATGAGATAAATAAAAGAAGTGATCGCCGCTGCACCGGATTCTAATTCCCTGGGATGGACATTTTCAAGCACATCTGTATCTGCATGATGATATTCAAAATATCGCGCACTGTCCGGACGAAGGCCAATCAATAAACCTGCTTTCGTTTTCAATGGGCCGATATCAGCACCGCCACCCCCTGGTTCCAATCGTATGGAATATGGCTCCATTACTTTCATAAATGTCTTCATATAGCTTACATGTTCATCCAGGAGGGTATCCGCTCCCATCGAACAACCAAAAGATTGCGGTGTAGCACCACCTGCATCGGTCTCAATAGCTACGAGATGAAACTCGTTATTTATAATGGCTTCCTGTGCATATTTATGTCCGCCACGTAATCCATTTTCTTCATTCATAAATAGGACACACCTGATCGTATGTCTGGGTTTGTAGTCGCTATGCGCGAGACGATATAATGTTTCAATAGAATGGACCACTCCCGCACCATCATCATGAGCTCCCTCACCTACATCCCAGGAATCCAGGTGGCCACCTACCAGGATAATCGTATCCGGAGAAACAGATCCTGTGATCTCACCAATCACATTGTATGAGATCACTGAGTCCAGCATTTCACACGTGGTGCGAATAAAAACCTCTGTTGCTCCAAGTGAAATCGATTTACTCAGCTTTTCAGCATCATTCGTGCTTACTGCAACTGAAGGAATATTTTTTATTGTCTGCGAAAGACGTGTTGCCCCTGTATGCGGATAATCATCATGACGAGGACAGAGTGATCTTACTACAGCAGCAATAGCTCCTTTTTCTGCTGCTGCTACAGGTCCGCTTCCACGTTGATCTCCGGCACCACCATAGGCTGCAAAAGTATTGATCAACCCGTTGTCCATGGGGCGGTTGAAAAACACAATTTTCCCTTTTACCTCGTCTTCCGGCATAGCCTTAAGCTGTTCGAGTGATTTCACCTCGATCACCTGGCCTCTCACCCCATCAATGCCTGTGCCTGGCGAATTTCCAAGAGCGATGGTATTCATTGAAACGGAACCAAAATCCTTTGAAAGCATGGTCAGCTGTTCCTTATCCCCCCGTACCCAATGAGGAACTACAACTTCCTGGAGCCAAACCTTATCTAATCCACAGGTATCCAACACGTTTTTAGCCCACTCTACAGCCTTTGCGGCTTGTGGGGAACCGGTGAGCCGATGGCCAATCTCTTTTGTCAGAGTGGTGAGCCATTTGTATCCGAGCTCCTCCGAATAACACTTCCTGTAAGTATTCTTAATAAATAATGCATCCGCTTCCGAAGAAACCTGCGAATAAGAAAGGACGGGAAAAAGAAGAATGAGGATCAGAGGGTAACGCATGGCAGTAAATATAAGAATAGGCAATGACCAATATGCAAAAGGCAATAAGCAATTGCCAATGCTTGCCCAGTGATCATTCAGCCATTGTACAATAAATGTTTCCGGAAGCAATGGGCAATAGCAAATAAGCAAAAGTCATTCAATTATGGAATCGCCTGCAATGAACCATGGTCAAAGGCCTATTGAATCACCATTTTCTTTATTTCTGTTCCATCTTCATTTCGGATTTCGACTAAATACATTCCGGCCGCCAGGACGCTCACATCCATGTCCATTTTCTCCTGATTTTGAAACTTTTTCCCTAGCATCAATTCGCCGTTTGTATTGAAAACCTGAATGATCGTTTCACCGATCCAGTCTATTTTAGTTTCAATAATTATCGTCTTGGACGATGGGTTAGGGTATAGGATGAAAGATGATTCCCTGTATACAATGTCCTCTAAAGAAGTAATTCCCTCCAGTTTGAAGCGGTAGGTCGGATTATCATTATACTGTCCGTTGCCGGTCGCGAGTTGATATGGATTATCCACTCTCAGTTTGACGGTTACCTCATTTGGAATGAGTCCCTCATTCAGAGGAAGCAGATCAATGGTTGGATCATCAAGGGTGATAGGAATTGCGCACCAGGTCACTTTTGCCAATGCACGTGCTTTAATGATACCTGCACGATCTAAATCTTTTCGAAATGCGGCGCAGGCATCATATTTAGTCCGCGAAACATAAACATATTGCTGACCTCCGATGAAAGTTTCAAGAGGAGTAAGCGGGCCTGGACCAGGAAGTATAATTTGTTTCCCCGGATTCCAGATCATATCGTGTGCAATCGTACCAATCCCCAATGCATCAGCAACAAAACCTGAATATGTAGAATTTTCACCGAAGAAAATATTTAACCTATCGCCAGTCTCTACATCAACAGCAAAACCAGGAAACCATCCCATACCAGTTAATGGATTTCCATTTACATCTAAGGCTCCATCAGGATCAGGAAATCCATCATGATCAGCATCATACTTTCCTACTGATGGTTTTGACCTTGACTGAAGGCTCTTTTTATTTCCTTGCGTAGGTAACCCGAGTAAGGCGCCAGTATAATAATTGTTTGCGGTTTCGACAACGACACATCGACTCCATTTACTGGTATCAGACGTAAGGATAATATCCACGTTATTGAGCGATTGAAGCATACCTCCAAACGCCACACTTTGAATAGAGCCTCCAGAAGGATCAAGCCATCCCGGAGTAACGTTCCAACCTGATGGATTCTCAGGAGGTTCATCTTGCGTAAAATCTGTGAGTACAAAAGGTACCCAGGGTGCGAAAGCGGAATACGCATGATCCGGATCCAATACGTAATTTGGATAAGAAGGCAACTCAGTCTGTATAAAATTGGTGAAAGGAACATTGCCAAAATCATCCCCAATGAAAGTCAGCCACTGTGGCTTGCCCGGATCGCTGTAGGTGAGGGAATAACCAATAGTACCGTTTGAAGGATCTTTTCGATCGCCGGCGTCATCAGATTGCCCGATGAGAATGGAGATGCCCAGGTCCGCAATTAATTGTTCGTTGAATTGAGCTATTGGTTGATCTGCTATAGCTAAGGTATCCCCACCTCTCAACAAAATCCATCTTGTACTCAGAGACAATGTGTCACTTGGTATTGGGTCAACAAACGTAATGATGTATTCCCCGCTTTTGACATCGAAGGGATTGACTATCTGCACTCTGATCGGTGCGGCACCAGGCTTGTAGGTTACTTCTCCGTGAGTAGCATTACCGAGGATTTTATCATATTCACCATCAGCCAGCTCGAGAAAATTTTCACCTGCGCCAACTCCTTCAAGCCGTGTGATGATAGGAGTTGGTATCACTTGTGCATTTACCATTATACTACATAGAATAATGATAACTGAAAAGCCAGCCTTTTTCATTTCATTGGTATTTAGAAATGTAAATTAAGCTCAGGTGCGTTGAAAAGTGATATCCGTCAATGACTAAAGTGAAATATGTCGGCAAGCAGCCATGCAGAATCAAAACAGGTAACTGTGTGATCTTAATTTCAATCATTATTTATAGTCATTCTAAATAAAATTAGCTTTGCACTCTGTCAAACGCACATGGGTAGCTTTGCGGTTAAATAGAATGAATACGCCGGAAAAGCCAGAATTCACCGGGCGTTTAAACTTATTTCCTGAATTATGAAGTGGATCATCAGATTGCTCACCTCCTCGATCGGCCAAAAGCTGGTCATGAGCCTCACCGGGATTTTCCTGGTCCTTTTTTTAATCGTACATCTCAGCGGTAATTTCCAGCTCCTGGCCCATGATAATGGTGAGTCATTTAATATCTATGCTGCATTCATGTCGCACAATCCCTTTATCCGGGTTATTTCAATCGGGCTTTACACTTTCATTATTCTACACGCAGTACAAGGCATTGCGCTCTATCTCACTAATCGTAAGGCCAAAGGTCCATATTCTTCAAAAGGAAAAGTCGCAGGAGCTGATTGGCCCGCGCGCAATATGGCCTTGCTTGGCATTCTCATCTTTGCTTTCCTGTGTTTTCATATGGGTGATTTCTGGTGGAAAATGAGATTCACAGACGATCTACCTTTAGTTAATTATCCAGGCCGTGCTGATCCTGTCGAAGACATTTTCAGCAGGGTGCATGTAGCTTTTCAGGAATTGTGGATCGTAGTCCTGTATGTTGTCGGGGTAATTGCTTTGGCATTCCACCTGGTGCATGGATTCCAAAGTTCGTTTCAGACACTTGGTTTGAATCATAAAAAATACACTCCGCTGATCAAAGGTATCGGGTGGATTTTTGCCATCATCGTACCGCTTGGATTTGCGATCATTCCTGTATACCATTATTTCAATTTCTGATCATTCTGCAGTTCACGTGCATTGATATAAATAGAATTATCCAATCATGAAAATATTAGATGGTAAAGTTCCTCCGGGTCCGATAGAAGAAAAATGGGAACATTATAAATCAACCATTCCACTGGTGTCGCCGAATAATAAACGGAGACTCGATGTCATAGTGGTAGGCACCGGACTGGCTGGTGCATCAGCTGCTGCTACTTTTGGTGAATTGGGTTATAATGTAAAGTGTTTCACCTTTCATGATAGCCCCAGGAGAGCCCACAGTATTGCTGCACAGGGCGGGATCAATGCTGCTAAAAATTATCAGAATGATGGTGATAGCGTGCACCGTCTTTTTTATGATACTGTCAAAGGCGGCGACTATAGGTCAAGAGAAGGAAATGTTCATCGCCTTGCCGAAGTCAGTACACATATCATTGATCACTGTGTTGCACAAGGTGTCCCTTTTGCAAGAGAATATGGTGGCTTGCTTGAAAACAGGTCGTTTGGTGGTGTACAGGTTTCAAGAACATTTTATGCACGCGGCCAGACAGGCCAGCAACTATTGCTTGGTGCTTACCAGGCATTGTCAAGACAGATTTCTTTAGGTACTGTAGAGATGTTCAATCGTCATGAGATGATGGACATCGTCACGATTGATGGAAAGGCAAGAGGTATCATCGCGCGCAATCTCCTCACCGGAAAGCTTGAACGATACGGGGCGCATTGTGTAGTGCTTGCAACCGGTGGTTATGGTAATGTGTATTATCTCTCTACCAATGCGATGGGATGTAATGTTTCTGCTACATGGCGTGCGGTGCGTCGCGGGGCATACATGAGTAATCCATGCTTTACACAAATCCATCCTACCTGCATTCCGGTTTCAGGTGATTACCAAAGCAAGCTGACACTCATGTCCGAATCTCTCAGGAATGATGGACGTGTGTGGGTTCCGAAAAATAAAGCTGATGTAGAACCTATTCGTTCGCGTAAAATTTTACCATCAAGCCTGAAGGAAGAAGACCGCGATTATTATCTCGAGCGCCGGTATCCTGCATTCGGAAATCTCGTGCCACGGGATGTGGCTTCAAGGGCAGCTAAAATTGTTTGTGATGAAGGGTTTGGTGTAAATGCTACAGGACTTGCGGTGTTCCTTGATTTTGAATCTGCTATCATGCGGTATGGAAAATCAGATGCAAGTGCAAAAGGCATGCATGATGCAGATGATGATACGATCCGGAAATTTGGTGAAGCAAAAGTGGCTGAGCTATATGGTAATCTTTTTGAGATGTATGAAAAAATCACTGGTGAAAATCCATACAAGACACCAATGATGATCTATCCGGCCATACATTATACGATGGGTGGTCTTTGGGTCGATTACAATCTTGAAACAAATATTCCAGGATTGTTTGCTTTAGGTGAATGCAATTTCTCTGATCATGGGGCTAACCGTCTTGGAGCAAGTGCACTGATGCAAGGATTAGCTGATGGATATTTTGTAATTCCTTACACAGTCGGAACATTTCTTTCCAATGATATCCGGACTCCGCGAATAGAAACCAACCGGGATGAATTTGCAGCTTGTGAAAAAGCTGTAAGCGACAGGATTAATCAAATGATGTCGATCAAAGGAAATCAGTCTGTAGAACATATTCACCGGAAGCTGGGGCACATCATGTGGCATTATTGCGGAATGGCACGTAATGCTGAAGGTCTTGAGAAGGCAATTCAATCTGTACGTCAATTACGCGAAGAATTTTACAGCGATGTATTCATTCCGGGCACAGCAGATGAGTTTAATCCTGAACTTGAAAAAGCATATCGCGTAGCAGACTTCCTCGAGATGGGTGAGCTGATCATCCGCGATGCCCTTAACCGTAATGAATCATGTGGTGGCCATTTCCGTGAAGAATATCAAACCGCGGAAGGAGAAGCTTTGCGGAATGATGATGAATATGCATACGTAGCAGCATGGGAATGGACGAATACAAATGCGGATCCGGTGTTGCATAAAGAAGAATTGAAATTTGAAAATGTGGAGTTGAAGACGCGGAGCTACAAGTGATCTTTTTTACCCCTAAATCCCCTAAAGGGGACCTTGTTTCTTAAAATAGGAAATAGGGATTAGAAAAGAAATTAAATTATAAAATAGTTGATCTTTAAAAATTGGAAAAGGGTCCCCTTTAGGGGATTTAGGGGTAAAAAACAACAGCATGAAACTTACACTACATATCTGGCGTCAGCGATCTCCGAAAGATAAAGGAGGTTTTGTGACCTATGCAGCTACTGCCAATGAGCATATGTCATTCCTTGAAATGCTGGATGTGCTCAATCAGGAACTGATAGATGCAAAGCAGGAGCCAGTCGCATTTGAACATGATTGCCGTGAAGGCATTTGCGGATCATGCAGCATGACGATTGATGGCCGGCCGCATGGACCGGTGAAAGGTACGACGACGTGCCAGGTGCATATGCGTCATTACAAGGATGGTGATCATATCTGGATTGAGCCGTTTCGTGCCAATTCATTTCCTGTCATCCGTGATCTTGTAGTGGATCGTGCTTCCTTTGACAGGATCATTCAATCCGGTGGTTTTGTTTCAGTCAACACCGGTCAAGCAGTGGATGGAAATGCTATTCCTATTGAAAAAGGTAAGGCCGATGAAGCCATGGATGCTGCAGCCTGTATAGGGTGCGGTGCATGTGTTGCAGCATGTCCGAACGCAAGTGCAATGTTATTCACTGCAGCAAAGGTTTCTCATCTTGCTTTAATGCCCCAGGGTGAAGTTGAAAATGAGCGTCGTGTGCATGCCATGGTCACTCAAATGGATAAGGAAGGTTTTGGCAAATGTTCAAATACATATGCTTGCGAAGCAGAATGTCCAAAGGAAATATCTGTTTTACATATCGCCAGGTTGAACAGGCTATACCTTAAGAGCACGCTGTCGAGTAAGTAAGAAGGTAAGACAGTAAGACAGTAAGACAGTAAGAAAATAAAAGACCGTGACGTTCGAGTGTCTCTGACCTCGAACTTGGAATGTACTTTCTTACAGGACGTTCGAGTGTCTCTGACCTCGAACTTGTAATGTACTTTCATTCAAGATGTTCGAGTGTCTCTGACCTCAAACGTGTACTATACTTCGTTGGTTCGAGGTCAAAGACTCTCGAACGTCAGTGTACTTTTATTTATATTGTTGCAAATTATTAGTGCTTTACCTGTTCAAAAACAAATTTTAATATGCTCCCTGCACGTTTTGTTAAGCTCATTGTAGCTGTTCTGTTTAGTGTGACTTCCTTACAAGCCCAGGAGGATAGCGCACGTATGGTTTTCTTCATAGATTCCATCAACCAGTCTTTCAAATTTGTGAATTCCGGTGAAGTTTCCATTGCCGGTGAAGTTTCCACATTGAAAATACCTGCGGGTTATAAATTTCTTGATGCTCCGCAAAGCAGAACTGTGCTGGAAGATCTATGGGGAAATCCACCTGATGAAGAAATCGATGGCATGTTATTTCCACAACAGCATTTTCCGCTGGATAGCAATTGCTGGGCTTTTGTAATATCCTATTCTACCCTGGGATATATCAAGGACAAGGATGCGGATAAAATGAATTATGATAAATTGATGAAACAGATTCAGGAAGGAACGGAAGAAGAAAATAAAGAACGCATTGCTCTCGGGTACGAATCGATAGAGATCGTCGGTTGGGCATCTCCGCCTTATTATGACAAATTGAACAAGGCTCTACATTGGGCCAAAGAAATCAAATTCGGAGATGCGGAATATGGCAATACACTTAACTATGATATGCGCTTTCTTGGCAGGAAAGGTGTTTTATCATACAATGCAGTTGGCAGCATGGATCAATTGGTGGAAATAAGGAAGTCAGTACCTGTGTTGCTCGAAGCTTCTTCCTTCACCGATGGAAATAAATATGCTGATTTTAATCCAAAAATAGATAAGGTAGCTGCCATTGGAATAGGTGGATTGATTGCAGGAAAGTTGTTGGCCAAAGTAGGTTTATTCGCCGTGCTTGCAAAGTTTGGGAAATTTATCATTATAGGTTTGCTTGCTTTTGGTGGCGCTATCTGGAGAAAGTTATCAGGCAGGAAAAAAGAACGCGAGGAAATGGAGAATGAAGTAGAAATAGCATCACCTACTGACGAAAATACGCAGCCAGAAAATCCTTTTGGAGAAACAGAAGTTGAGAAAAAAGATGATACGGTGTGAAATCTCAGCTGCTCCTGCATCATAGGATAGAACCAAACTATCTAAATCATGCGTACCCTCGGAGTAGTGTTAGTCGTAGCCGGCATATTGTCCTCTGCTTTATTTTTCCTTCACATGAATTTCATTTTTCTCAACTGGATCAATGCATGGGGGCCTGACAAGGCATGGATGATCAGAGGTGGGATCATTGTTATCGGGATCATCTTCTGGTTTCTGGGGAAACCTAATGAAGGTAAGAGAGTAAGAGGGTAAGAGAGTAAGAGAGTAAGACAATTTTGATTTATTACTGATTGAAACTTACCTGGTTTCCCAGGATGGTTAATTGATCAGAAAGAAGGTATGCCTTGCAATAATATTTTTGACCAGGAATCAGGTTCAGGGATTTTTCTGCCGTAATTTCTCCTGACTGTATTTCAACAGGGACCACAATTCGATTTGAATCGATGGAATTCGGATTCGAATAAACGGACCAGATAAAACCTCTTTCCGTAATCTGGTTACCCGGAAGATTTATAATGTTTCCGTGAAAAACAAAAACCTGACCATATTTCTCAACTGGTAATGTTTCCACAAATGGCCATTCGGCTGGCAATTCTTTTTCCTTTCTACAGGACAGAATTAAAACCAGGGATAAAAAAAGGATACCGTATTTCATGACTATAATTTAATCCCTGCAAGAAGTGTGAAATAGGTAAAATTGGAAAAATATGGCGGATTGACAAATCTTATGTTGGAAATGCCGTGAGTCTTTTCCACTTTAAATTCCAGGAATACTTCATGCCTGGCAAGAAATGTTTTGGAGACTCCAATTCCTCCCCATATGCCCAGATGAAAATTTTGAGTTTCCATGGCATCACCTATTTCTGTCAAGATCACATCACCCATGACAATCTGCCGGATCCACTCATCTTCTGATGAAAGATTCAAATTAACTGAACCTCCCACTTTGACGTAAGGTATGAGTCCTCTGGATTTTAGCTTAAACGTTAATCCTGCCGGAATCTTTAATTCGGTGAAGGTAAAGTTGACATAATTATACTCGTCATTCAATTTATCTTCGAAGGAAGTAGATGAATATCTTGATTGAGTAAAGAAAACATCTCCTTCGAAGAGAAGTGACTCTATATTTCTTGGAGAACTAAATTCAAAACCGATCCCAAAGGTTGCAGTATTCGATTTTGAATAAGGTAATCCGACAGCGGCATCACCATAATCAGTATCCTGTACATCAAAGATGGAAAAAGTGATTCCTGCCATAGCCTTCAATGCGAATGAAGCCCAGGGTTTGTCTGATTTCATCTCGCTCGATTCGAAGCCCATACAGGTATTCATGTCCCTGATTAAATGTACTAATCCCTTGTCATACAACTTCACTCCATCTATCTCCGAATTGAGTTCTTTACAGTCTTTGATAAGATACCGAATCACGTTCAGGTTTTTCGGTGATGGCTTCTTAATCTCTAAGTTATTGATAGTGATGATTACCGGATCGAATGTGATCTGTTCAAACACATCCGTCCCTGATTCTATAAAATAATATTCAAATGTCTTAAGCAAAGTATAATGACCTTCAAGCAGCACTTCAAGAAATGATTGGTGCTTTGATGAATCTTCTCCAATCCACCTGCTTACATACTTTGCATCGCCTTCATACTCATAACCTTCCAGGTCAGCCGGCAGATACGTGATAAATTCCGAATGTGGATCTGCTTTAAACTTGCAGAATTGGTAATTCTTTTTTCCATCCTTAAAATCGATCCATCCTTTCTTCACTTCTCCACCAGGAAGAATGATGGCTCCTTCCCTGATATCATTTTGTGCATTTGCAACTATAAGATTTGCCAAAATGATATATACAATAACAATAAACCGATGTACCGAATGTGTAATTTTCATAAGGGTTTGAACCAAATCAAATGTAATCATATTAAAGTGATACTATTCAGCACCCTCATAGTGATAAAGCTTTTGATTAAAAACAATACCTTGTCAAGCAGAAACTATCTAATTACATGAAAATACAATTTTGCGGCGCAGCACGACAGGTCACTGGTAGCTGTCATCTTCTTACGCTTGATAATGGCTATAAGATCCTCCTGGATTGCGGTTTATTCCAGGGGAGTTACAATGAAGACCTGGTTGCCAATAGCGAATTTTTATTTGATCCTGCAGAGATTGATTGTGTGGTTTTGTCGCATGCGCACATGGATCATTCAGGACGTCTTCCGCTCCTGGTGAAAAGAGGTTTCAAAGGAAAGATCCATTCAACGCATGCCACGCGAAGCTTGTGCGCGATTATGTTGCTTGATGGTGCATTTATCCAGGAAAAAGATGCAGAATATTTCAACAAGAAGCACCAGGACAAGCAACGCAAAGGTGAAGTAAAAATCCAGGAGCCGCTTTATACAACAACGGATGTCGATCAGACAATGGATTTGTTTTTGGGCTACCCCTATGACAAATGGAACCAGATCTGTGATGGTGTGAAGGTGATGTACACGGATGCAGGACATATCCTTGGAAGCGCATCAGTAGCACTCGAAATTGAAGAAAACGGAAAGAAAACCATATTCGGTTTCACAGGTGATATCGGACGTCCTAACAGACCTATCCTTCGTGACCCTCATCCCATGCCTGATTGTGACTACCTGATCCTCGAATCTACTTATGGTGATCGCAAGCATGAGTCGCTGCCGAATGAAATGGAACGCTTTCTCGGTGTCATCAGGCACACATGTCTTGAGAAAAAAGGCAAGCTGATCATACCTGCATTCAGCATCGGCCGTACACAGGAGATAGTTTACATGCTTGATCAGGCCAGCAATGCACATCTTTTACCACCGATCAAAGTATATGTTGATAGTCCTCTCGCTGTTAATGCAACCACGGTATATGGTTCTCATCCGGAATGCTTTGACAATGAATTGAGTAAATATATTCTTACAGATGACAATCCATTCGGTTTCAATGATCTTATTTATATCCGTGATGTAGAGCAATCGAAAGCATTGAATACAAGTAAAGAGCCTTGTATCATCATATCAGCATCCGGTATGATGAATGCAGGCCGTGTCAAGCATCACCTGGCTAATAATATTTCAGATAATAAAAACACGATCCTGATAGTGGGTTATGCCACACCGGATACACCAGGAGGTATTTTAAGGGCAGGTGCAACAGAAATAAAATTATATGGAGAGCGCAAAGTGGTAAGAGCGCAGATTGAAATCATGGATTCATTTTCAGCCCATGGTGATCGCGATGAAATGAAAGATTTTATACAGAATCAAAAAGCCGGTGTGAAGAAAATATTTCTTGTTCATGGAGATCTTGATGTGCAGCAATCGTGGAAGAATTTTTTAATGCAGGATGGGTTTGGGAATATTGAGATACCGGAAAAGGGAGCTGTTGTAGAATTATAATTTTCGTTTTATATTTTAGATCCAGCTATTTTTCGTGAATCGTGAGACGTGAATTGTGAGACGTCAGGGTGATTCGAAACTCTTTCGTTACTTAGGTAGCGTTATCTTTGATATAATGAGAGACAAGTGGTTTATTCTTCTTTTTTTACTTTCAGCCTTACTGATCAATCCAACTAAATCGTATATAGTTGATCAGTCTGTATTTTCTAATCTCGATTTTGCGGTTTGTGCTGGTGAAATCCCAGACACTCATATTGAATTAAAACATCATTCACTTCCACCTTATTTTATAAAATCTATATCTGAGCTAACAGATGATAAATCCTTAACCAGCATTTCATCTCCCATTGTTTATTTTATCCCGGTAGTTATCAATATTGTTCACGATCCTTCACTATCCGGTGATCAATCACCTTATCCATCAAATGCTCAGATTCTGGCGGGCATTGACTGGATCAACAATCTATTAGCCGGAAGTCCGGCTTGTCCAGGGGATCCCGCCTCTGTTGAAACTGGTATTCGTCTTTGCCTTGCTTCACGCGATATTGGAGGACAACCCACTTCAGGTATTGTACGATTACCAAATGCACTAACTGACCTGGATCTTTGCACGGATGACCTTGCACTGAAAAAAGTCCCGAGGGTGAATGCTGATCTGTTTCCTAATTCGGATTACCTGAACCTATTTATCGTTCGTGAGATATGTGCTTCTTGTCAGCCTGTAGGTTGCCTAGCCGGAGCATTTGCTACTTATCCTGCAGGACACGGTACGTTATATGATGGAATTGTCATTGAAGCAGAGACCTGGATGAACCCGGATTGCGATGTTCGCAAATTGATTATCCATGAACTGGGTCATTATTTCAACCTCAGGCATACCTGGGAAGGTGGATGTAAAAATGATAATTGCCTGACAGACGGAGATAAAGTTTGTGACACCCCTCCGGATGCCGACGAAAATTTTTATCCATCAAATCCATGTTTGCAAAGCCTACCAGTCAATTCATGCTTTACAGATGTTAATCCGGGTGACCCCAATAATCCTTTTACTTCAGATCTTCCTGACCAGACAAGTAATTTTATGGATTATGCGCCACCCGGATGTCAATTTCAATTTACGCCGGGGCAAGTGGCCCGCATGACTGAAGCGCTTGAAGGCCCAAGAAAAAGCTTGTTGATGTCGAAAGGATGTGAAGTTCCATGTCAGGAACCTATAACACTAAATTTAACCTGGCCGGTTGAACCTATTTTATTTGGAAATCAATTCCTGATTCAAAATTCTTCTCAGGGTGCGGTCTCTTATCTTTGGTCATGGTACAATGGGCCTTCTGTGTCCGTTAATCTGAATTTCCCAGCTGACAGTATTGGGTCCTTTGAAATATGTATTACTGCTACAGGTGGAAATGCAGAATGTCAAAAAACGGAATGTCATCAAATTAATGTGGTTTGTTCCTTAACCGACCCTACTTTCCAGTTGTCTTCGACACAAATTTATCTAGGAGAAACTCTTCAAATAAATCAAACATCCATACCAGAGCCAGGTTTTTCATATACCTGGTTTATCAATGGAATACCGTCTGGAAATAATTCGTCTGTATTATTTACACCAACAGAAGGTGGATCTTATGTAGTCTGGCTGGAGGCTTGTGGAAATGGATGCTGCCAACAAAGTATTCATTCGTACTTCACCGTAGGAAATTGTGCTACAGGACGTGAAGCCAATCATTGGTTCTTTGCCCGTGACAGCATTCATCTCGACTGGAATTCTGGTGTTCCTGTTGAGCAACCAGCATCGGCTTGCAGTTCTGATGAAGCAATGGCTATAGCTATTGATGGAAACGGAAATCTGATTTTCTATTCTAATTCTGAAAGAGTCTATAACCGGAATAACATAGAAATGCCAAATGGCTTTTTAATAAATACAAACAGATCAGTAACTCATGCTATTACCGTTCCTTTACCTGGGTCCGATAGCCTTTGGTATATGTTTTACCCGCAAGCATATGTTAGTGGGTTTCCTGACAGAGATACCACGCGCAAATTATACATGGCTATAGTAAATACAAAACTGGATAATGGGTTGGGTGATGTAATTCTTAAAAATCAGGTATTACTTGAACCCACCACAGAAAAAGTGGCTGCCGTAAAACATTGTAATGGTACGGACTGGTGGATCCTGGGCCATGAAGCAGGTTCCAACCGTTTTTTTGCATGGTTATTGAATAAAGATGGACTCCAACCTCCAATAATCAGCTCCTCAGGAAAAGTTAAATCAAAAGACAGAGATACTAAACTCGGAGAAATGAATTTTTCTCCTGATGGACTAAAAATCGCTATGAGTACTGGCCCTGACATTCTTATCGAACCAATTCCTATGTACACTATTGAGTTGTTTGATTTTGATCCGGCTACAGGTATCGTTTCCGGTGATTTCGTTGTAGGTGAATTTCCGCTTGGGAATGGTAAGTTTGCATATGGCCTGGAATTTTCAAATTCTTCCCAACTCCTGTACCTTGCTTATGCTGCCAGCTTTGATACACTTATTCAATATGATTTACGCTCAGGAGTTCCATCAATCATAAGAGGAAGTCGCCAGGATATATATATTGCTCAGATTGCTTTAGGGGGAACCTTTGGAGCAATGTTGACAGGTCCGGATGGGAAAATCTATATCGCTAATTATGTTAAACCATATTTAAGTGCAATTGAAAACCCTGACGTAAGAGGAACTGGGTGTAATTTTGTCAATAAAGCAATCAATTTAATACGAGGTGAAAGTTTTGTAGGCCTTCCAACATTTCCAGCAGGCATATATACACCAGGGAAACCCTGGCTGAAAGGTCAATCGATTGTTTGTGATACTGTTGAAGAAGCAAAGTATTATGTCTCCGGAAATTGTCGATACCAGGATTATGAGTGGAAGATTATTGGCTCATCAGAAATTATTCGAACGGAAGGTGATACAATCTGGATAAAACCCGGAAACGCCGGAATGGATCAATTGGCTGTCATAAAATATACAGCATGTTCAACTCTCTATGATACACTTGATATCGAAATTCTGCCTTGTGATACAAGCACGACTATTCCATGCAGCATCGATTTCTCCTGGAGTGAAGCAGATACTCTTGTATGCGCAGGAGAAGACGCATGGCTGCGTTTTTATACACAGGCGGATCATGTACGCTATGTCCTATCATCAGAAGGTGTATCTCATGTATTACTCTCATCGACACTAGTCATTCCACATCCTGCTGATGATGAAAAGGTGACTATTTATTTAAATACCAGTACCGGATGTGATACCCAACTCGTAGTCAATATTCGTATCAATCCACCACTGGATGCGCATTTCCTTTCTGCAGACAGCCTGGTATGTAACGGAGAAATGGCAATGATCGATGTACAAACTCCATCATCCAATCTGGTAGAAATATTTCCGGAAAATCTTGGGTTTGTCATTACAAATCCGGCGTGGCCTTTATCTGTCGGTCCTTTGACGTCCGATTCGATACTATACGTCCGCATCCGTGACCAGGTTATGGGTTGTGATTCTGTTTTCAAATGGAAGATTCAGGTCGAAACGAAAGAGAAAACACGCAGGGACACGCTGCAGCTCTGTGCAGGTGACAGCCTGATGGTTTCAGGTATTTGGTTTTATGAGGATACGTTGTTATCGGAAACATTTCAACTTCGAGGTTGCGATTCTGTGCACCATATACAGATCATTCAATATCCTGCACTTCAGGCTGACATAGAAATAAATGACCCATGTAAAACAAACAATGGGTCCATTTCAATTGCACCCATCAATGGATCTCCTCCGTTTCAATATGCTATCAACTCCGGACAGCTTCAATCAGACCCGTTTTTCAAACAACTGGGAATCGGAAATTATCATCTGAAAATCATTGACGAGCGGGGGTGTCTGTATGATACAATTGTCACTTTAAAGGAAATTAATGGATTAAGCGGAATAGAAAATCAGGTCATGGATGCGCATTGCAATGAAAACAATGGAACTGTGATCGTGCATTCAGGACAGCAAAATGTTTTGTTTTCTATTGGCAATAGCATTCCTCAGATGGATTCAGTATTTTCAGGATTAGCGGCGGGAACCTATTCAGTAATATCGATGAGCCCTGCAGGATGTACTGATACCACCCAGGTATTAATCGCACAGTCGGGCAATCCGTCTATTTTGAATATTACTTCTCATCCGGATCATTGTGATCAAAATAATGGGATTTTAAGTATTACTGATTTTGGCGGTGGTGTCCCTTCTTATACTTTCCAACTCGAAAATAACCCACCAATCTCAATTCCAATCTTTACCGGATTAACAGGTGGAAATTATACGGTACATATAACAGATGCTCTTGGATGTAAAGACACCGTATCAGCAATTGTTACACAAGAAGCTGCTCCTGTAATATCATCCATTGATATCATTCCGGCATATTGTGGCTTACCAGAAGGTGAATTGTCAGTAGAAGCAATTTCTCTTTCAGCATTGTCATTCTTTTTGGATCAATATCAATCACCTGACGGTAGATTTCAAAACCTACAACCAGGTATTTATCAACTCGTGGTGGAGGATACTTTCGGATGTTCTTTTACAAAGGAAATTGTGATTCCGGATAGTATTTCTTTCACGATTCAGGACATTCAGGTAACATCAGCAGGATGTAAAGAAGCAGGTGGCGTTATTGAAGTCATTGCTTCAGGGAATAACATTAAAATAACTATCGAAGAATTACCCGGTGAAGAATGGACGTCAGCGATTGAAGATCTGCCGGCCGGTACGTATCATCTGAGATTAAAAGATATCTACAACTGCATCATTGATACTACAGTGATCCTTTCATCAGAATGTAAAATCAGCCTGCCTAATGTCTTTTCTCCGAATGGTGATAATATCAATGATATTTTCGGTGCCCTTCCTGATCTACAATTTACCTTCTGGAAACTTTCCGTTTTTGACCGGGGCGGCAATATGGCATTCCTTTCAACCGATCCAACAAAAGGATGGAATGGCAACCATCATAACAAACCTGCTCAATCCGGAGTATATGCGTGGGTGCTTGAATACCAATTAAACGGTGATGAACAGAAACATGTAGAAAAAGGAGATCTGACGTTACTCAGGTAGTTTACCCTGCCTCAAATTCCAGTTACGAATTCGCAGAAATAATCATCTCCTTCCTCTGCCTCTCCAATTCCTCCAGCTTCTTTGTAATCGTAAATTTTTCCTGATTTAGTTGCTGAACGAAATGTTCTACCTGGAATCTTGTAGCCCTGACAGTAATCAATGACTTTCCTACTTTTTGCCTGATGATCCAGTCCGTGATCAGGTTATTCATAAAGAATTCTGCAAAACGCCCGAAGTCCTCTAATTCCATATTTACGAGGAACGGCTGTTCAGGATATACATCGCGATATTCATTTCCCAATTTGATCAATGCTTGTTTGGACTGATAGGCCATATCACGTGCGTAATCAACAGCCTGGCGATTGATGATTCGACTCTGAGATCCTCCGCCCCACATATGCTTGTCGGGGAATTGACCTTCATTGAGATAATATTCTGTTTTACGGACTTTATCAAGCGCATCATTTCCTGCTCGCAAAGCTTCATCTACTTCCACTTCGAATTTGTGAAGCTTATCCACCTGTTCGTGCAGGCTTGTCAATTGAGCAGCAACAGCAGGTTCAAGCTGCATGATTTCAGCCTCCCGTTGTTTTATCAAACCGGCGATCTCAGTTTCTACAATTCCCAGGTTCTGCTCTTTTTTGGTTAACAGGTTAAGTTCAAAACGGATGAGGTCAACAGATTTATAAAGTTCATTATATCGGAGAGCTGCCGTGAGATAATCCTGTCTTTCTTTTTGAAGCTTGTCTTCGCGATCACCCAGGAATTTGTGAAACATGGTTGTGAGTCCTTCCTTCTCAAGCGTTTCCACATCCCGCTGTTCTTTTGCAAGCGTTTGTTCCATGACTGCTAAAGCTTTGTCCTCTTCCACAAGCCTTGTTTGAAGCTGCGCAGTATGGCTTTTAATTTTCCGGATCGTTTCAGCTTCCTGAATCTTTTCTTTCAACTTATTCTGAAGTTCGGTCATGTCAAAAAAGGCTAAGGCTGAGGCGAAGGCGAAGGAAGTGTTCTCAAAAAGTTTTCTGTCGCATCGATATCTGATGAAAGCACCCTGTCTCCTGACAAAGGTGCGACCACTCGCCGATAAGCATTATATTTTTCTTCGAGAAGTGGTGACGTCAGCAATGGTCTTCGGTATTCCATTGCCTGGCATGCAATCATCCATTCGATCGCAACTATCTTCCACACGTTATTTACAACTTCATACAATTTCATTCCCGCACCTGCCGCCATGCTGACATGATCTTCCTGTCCTGCACTGGTCACAATCGAATCTGTAGAAGCCGGATGCGATAGAATTTTATTCCGGTTGACAATCGAAGCAGCAGTGTATTGACAAATCATCATGCCGGATTCCACACCAGGATTTCTAGCTAACGTCGGTGGTAATCCTCGTTGTCCTCCAAGCAATAAATAAGATCGTCGTTCTGATATACTTCCTAATTCAGCCAAAGCAATCGCTAAAAAATCAGATGTCAATGCCAAAGGCTGTGCATGAAAATTGCCACCGGAAACAATTTTTGTTCCCTCCTCATTTGAAAAAACAAGTGGATTGTCAGTCACCGCATTGATTTCATTTCCTGCAATCGTGCGTGCATAATTAATTACGTCACGTGTTGCGCCCTGAACCTGTGGCGCACAACGAAACGAATACGGATCCTGTAAATGTTCTTTTTTCTTTTTTTGAATATCACTTCCTTCAAGCCATTTGCGTATCGAAGTTGCAGAAACAATTTGCCCTGGTTGACGCCTGCTCTCATGAATATCTTTATCAAGTACTGAAGGATGACAATCATATGCATCCATTGACATCGCCGTACACATTTCAATTACTTCGGTCAGTCTCTTTGCATTTTCAATAGAATAAATAAGCCATGCTAAAGAAAATTGCGTCCCGTTGATCAGTGCCAATCCTTCCTTAGCTTCTAAATCAACGGTTTCCATACCGCACGTCTGAAGCGCACGCCCAACACTCATCTGTTCTCTTTTAAATACCACTTCTCCTTCACCGATCATCGGCAGACACAGATGAGCTAATGGTGCGAGATCACCTGATGCACCCAGCGAACCTAATGATGGCACAACAGGAAGAATATTAAAATTGAAGAGATCCATCAGGAATTGGACCACTTCTTTTCGCACACCTGAATGTCCCTGAGCAAGGCCAATGATTTTCAACAAAAGCGTCAACCTGACGATATTGACAGGTGCTGCCGGACCCACACCACATGCATGCGACCTGATGAGGTTAGTCTGCAAATCACGGATCTGATCCGGAGAAATCGTGATGGAATAAAGCGACCCAAACCCCGTATTAATGCCATAATAACTTTCACCGGTTTCGGTCAGCAGGTTTTCAAGTGAATTGCGATTATCTGAAATCCCTTTCCAGACCGCATCTGAAAGCTCAAATTTTCCTCCTAAAAAAGAAATAATATCCTCTACGCCAAGGTCCCTGCCCTCAAAAATGTTTTGATCCATGGAATCAAAAATAATCATCTGTCCGCCCCCATGTTAATTTGGTTTATGAAACGGTTAAATGATGGTTAAAGGATTGATTATATGATCTAATAAAAAATATATTACTTACTAATCTTGAATATATTGATTGAATAGGGTTGTCCGTTATACCCTTTGCCATGTGAAACTAATCCGTACAGGATACCGTCTACATGCTAAGCAAGACCCAATAATTGAAGTATTTTTGGCGTCTCTTCAAAAAATCTTTCATCAAATAACTTAATAAGATGCGTAAAATCACCTGTTTGTTGCTGTTCCTTTCGGCTGCAGCCGTTACCCAATTGAGCGCTCAGCGTATTGCCATCGTGGATATCACTCGCGTTCTTGAAGAATTGCCGGATTACAAATCTGCCCAGGGTGACCTTGACAAGCTGGCTGCTGACTGGCGCCAGGAAATCGCTCTTCAATATGATCAGATTAAAGCCATGTATAACAAATACCAGGCTGAACAGGTCCTCCTGACAGAAGATGCGAAAAAGGTAAAAGAGGATGAGATCATGGAACGTGAAAAAGCAGTCCGTGACACGCAACGTGATAAATTCGGCCCTGAAGGAGCGCTATTCAGAAAGAGACAGGACCTTGTACAACCAATACAGGAACGTGTATATGCAGCCATCCAGAAATACGCCGAAGACCGTGGGTTTGACTTTATTTTTGATAAAGGGGGCACAGGTGGCCTGATCTTTTCAAATGCTGAATACGACAAGACAGATGATGTCATCCGGTTGCTTTCGAAATAATATCCGAATGATTACTTTTGCAAACTTTTTTAATTAATCAATATACACTGTAAATGAAACTAATACTGAAATACACCCTCATGGTTGTCCTTGTTGTAACCTTTGCTGTCAGCATGGAAGCTCAAAAGATCGGCTATGTAGACTCAGGCAGCCTGCTTGAGATGATGCCTAAGGTCAAGGAAGCTGAATCCAATCTGGAAACGCTCGGCAAACAATTGCAGGCCAAAGGACAAAAGATGATGCAGGATTACCAGACAAAAGCACAGGACCTGCAACGCAGAGTGCAGGCCGGTGATATTGCACCTAAAGATCAGGATGCACAGGTAGCCATGCTGAAAGATGATGAAGCCAAGATCCAGGCTTTCGATCAGGACATGCAAAAGCAACTAACTGATAAAAGAGAAGCTTTGCTCACCCCGATACTCAATGAAGTAAAAGCAGCCATCCAGACAGTTGCTAAAGAAGGCGGATACACATACATCTTCGACGGAAGCCCGGGTGTAGGTGTTCTGCTATATGCTGATGAAAGCACAAATGTGACTTCACTTGTAAAAGCTAAGCTCGGGATTTAATTTCCGGAGTTCTTTAAATAAAAAAATCCCGCCTCAAGCGGGATTTTTTTATTTAAAACCTTTACTCTTCTTCGTCTTTTGATTTCTTTTTCTTTGCAGGAGTGGACGTTTTTGAATCTACCTTTTCTGCATCCTCCAGTTTTTTATCGTGTACTTCCTTATTGAGAAATTCATTGATGCGGTCGATTTCGAAGGTAGATTCCATCTCTCCAAAAGAATTGACTTTGATATCAAATCCCTTCAGGCTTTCATGGAAAGAAGGCCTGCTCGATTTAGGCGTCTCAATATTTTTTTTCTTTCTGGGCATGATATATCAGGTAATAATTTTATCCAACTGTAATTTTTTCAGACTTTAGCCTGCAAGGGCCATGTTGCTATTTTAATAAAACGTTGATACGTTTTCACAGGACCGAGTATGCTTGCTATTTCAAATACATCAGGACCCTGGATAGTGCCTGTCAGCGATGCACGGATCAATGGCATGATGACACCCATCTTAATGCCTGATGCAGCGATCAGTTCTTTAACTACAATAGAAGCATTTTCAGCAGTAAATGGTTCAAGATTTTTTAAAGCTTCTGCCATTTTATGCAAGAGCTCAGCCGCCTCCGGATTTAATTTTTTATTGATTTCTCCTTCATCATAATTCAGGTCCTCCGTAAAAAAGTAATATCCGAGTGTGAAAAATTCTTTCAGCCTGTGCAGTCTTGGTTGCAATAATTTAAATATGGCTTTAAGATTCACATCACTGAAATTGATATCCTCATGTTGTGCATATTGCACTAAACGGGCCTCCACTTCAGCAAAATCCAGGTGCTGCAAGTATTGGTGATTGAACCAAAGCGCTTTATCATAATCAAATCTGGCCCCTCCTTTATGAATTCGTTCGGCATCGAAGGTTTCAATAAGTTGTTCGAGCGAAAAGATCTCCTGCTCTGTACCCGGGTTCCATCCCAGGAAAGCAAGGAAATTGATGACTGAAGCCGGTTCAAAACCATAGCTGTCAAATCCTTCAATAGATTCTTCAAGATGTTCTGTGTGCCATGCCAAAGGGAAAACAGGAAATCCAAATTTCTGTCCGTCCCTTTTACTCAGCTTACCATGGCCATTCGGTTTGAGGATGAGCGGGAGATGAGAAAAAGTGGGCATCGTATCGATCCATCCAAAAGCCCGATATAAGAGCACGTGATGTGCGGTGCTGGGCAACCATTCTTCACCTCGTATTACATCCGTGATTTCCATCAGGTGGTCATCCACCACATTAGCGAGATGATATGTAGGGTATCCATCTGCTTTGAGCAATATTTTATCATCCAGCTCTGTACTGTCAAAGGTCACTTCGCCCCTGATTTTATCATGGATGATGATATCATGGCCGGGCTCAACCAGGAGCCTGATTGTATACGGAACTTTATCAGCCAATCTTTTCTCAACTTCATCACCCGACAAAGTCAGGCTGTTGACCATCTCTTCGCGGACTGATGCGTCATATTTTGGTGTGGAGACCCCTTTGTCCATTAGCCTCTGGCGCATGGCGTCAAGGTCCTCCGGAGAATCAAAAGCAATGTAAGCCTTGCGATTGTCCACTAACCTCATGGCATGTTCCTGGTAGATTGGAGTCCTTTCAGATTGACGATATGGTGCTTTGGGTCCTCCCTGTACTGGTCCCTCATCCGGATTCAGGCCTAACCACGCAAGAGAACGGATAATATAATCTTCGGCGCCGGGCACATAGCGTGTCTGATCCGTATCCTCAATCCTGAGAATAAAGCTTCCTCCCGCCTTCCTGGCCAGTAAATAATTGTATAAAGCCGTCCGTATGCCTCCTATATGCAGGGCCCCGGTTGGACTGGGGGCAAATCTCAATCTTGTCATGATTCTTGCTTTGTCTTACTTTTGATACGCGTACCGGTGCTCTTTTAGCCTGAAAATCAAAAGATTTTGTCCTTCATGCAGCATAAATGGAGCAACTAACGTTTAGACTACATTTATGAAAGCTAATTTCAAACGCGGGTAAAGATAGCCAATCCATGAACCTATCTGTTTCGTAAGTATGAGCATGTATTTAGCACATATACCTCAGTATGTACAGGCGCTTTTCCCCGGCCTAACCTGGAAGCTGTCTACCGACCGAAAAGAGATCTTTCTGACTTTTGATGATGGCCCTATTCCCCAGGTTACCCCATGGGTCCTTGAGACCCTGGCCGATTTTGGTGCAAAAGCAACTTTCTTCTGTGTAGGTGATAATGTCAGAAAACACCCCGAAATCTATAACCAGGTTATCGAAGGAGGACACAGTGTAGGAAATCACACCAACAATCACCTTTCCGGCTGGTCCACCGAGAATATTGCCTATTTCAATAATATCAGGCATTGTGCGCGCTTAGTGAATTCCGGTTTATTCAGGCCGCCATATGGTAAGCTTAGACCCAGCCAGGTCCAATTCCTGCAACGTCACTACCAGATCATCATGTGGGATGTGCTTAGCGGAGACTTTGACCGCGACATCAAACCTGAAGAATGCTATCTGAATGTCATTCAAAATGCCGGCCCGGGATCCATTGTCGTTTTTCACGATAGCCTGAAAGCAGAAACGAATCTTCGATACACGCTTCCATTGGTATTGGATCACTTTTCCAGGGAAGGATTTACTTTTCCTGCATTACAACGGACCACTTCCGCGATGCCGGTTGAAAGCCTAAGCGTAGCTGTTTAATTTTCTTTTTCCAAATCCCCAACGATTCCCCGACCGTGATACCAATGCAGGCCAAGCAATTCATGTAATGCACGAATCTGATCGGGCAATATTTTTCCTCCGGCCATGATCGTCCCGCGAAAAATGGATTTCATCTCAAGAATTTTTTCTGCGCCATCATTTGCATGTATTGCGCCTCCTGAAGTTAGGATGGTATCTATTTCCTTAAATTCGTTGAGCCATCTTACATCATCCATTACCTGTATGGATTCATCAAGAGCTTTATGAAATGTAACAGGCAAAGGAGATGCATGCCTTATAACTTGCCGCATTGCTTCCCTGTCGATCGCATTGTTATTCATGACTCCTATCACAAAACCATCGATGGGTAATGTTTTGAATTGATCAATGGATTCCAACATCTCCTGCAGATCGGATTCATCTGCTTCGAATCCTTCTTCCGTACTGCGGATCATCACTCTGATAGGTATGATCAGTTGTTCGCACAAATCTCTCACAAGATCATAATCGGGAGTCATGCCACTTGTCTCAAGACGGGAGCATATTTCGATACGGTCAGCACCGGATTGTTGAGCACGAAGTGCCTGCTGCAACGAAACTACACAGGCTTCCAGGCGATATGGTTTTTGTGATTTTATTTTGACCAGAGATTATATTTCAGGATGCAATAAATAGCTCTGAATCCATCACGCCATCCGATCTTTTTTCCTTCTGCATAGGTGCGGCCATAATAAGAGATGCCGACTTCATAAATCCTGACGCCTTCTATTTTCGCCACTTTCGCTGTCACTTCCGGTTCAAAACCAAAACGATTCTCTTTCAACCGGACGCTTTTGATGATATCAGATCTGAACAACTTATAGCATGTCTCCATGTCTGTAAGATTCAGGTTCGTGAAAATATTTGAAATATGCGTCAGGAAACGATTCCCTATTGAATGCCAGAAGAAAAGTACGCGGTGAGGTTTTCCTCCCATGAAACGGCTTCCATACACCACATCTGCGAATCCTTTCAGGATCGGTATCAGCAGGATATTATATTCTTCAGGATCATATTCGAGATCGGCATCCTGGATGATCGTATATTCTCCACTGGCATGTGCTATACCAGTGTGAAGAGCAGCTCCTTTTCCTTTATTGACTTCATGTGCAACGTAAAGAATGGGAAATTCAGGAAATTCATTTTTGTACTTGAGAATGGCGCCTTCCGTATTATCTTTTGAACAATCGTTGATCAAGATCACTTCTTTCTGCCATGAAGGTGGCAGTGTGGCTAAACGGACTTTATCCAGGATGAGATGAATCGTCCTTTCTTCGTTATATGCAGGAATGACAATGGAGAGTGTGGGCAAGTATAATGTGTTTTAGGGAAGATGGAACAATTTGAATTTGTAAACCTTATTTTTTCAAAACAAGCTGATTTTCAATAGCTTCTTTTACAAATTGATTTAAGCTTTTTCCTTCTGATTTCGCTGTTCTAAAGGCTCTTTGGTGGATTTCAGGCGTAATCCTCACATTGAAACTTCCTTTAAATGACTTCTGCGAATCCTTACCTGTTACTTCACAAAGTTCTAAATATTCCTTTACTGCTTCTTTAAATGATTTTTTTAATTCCCGCACACTGGAACCTTCAAAAGTAACGAGGTCATCGATCCCTTCAATTTTACCAAAAAAGATTTCATCTCCTGCAGAAAAATGAACAGAACCCAAAAATCCTTCATATTCAAGCTTATCAGTCATATCAATTTGATTTCTTCCAATGTTGATTTGATATATTTTTTTTGATATGTTTTCAATTCATTACCCGGGTGCGGCTTGTGTAATCTGATGATATGTTTCAATTCTGGATGGTAAAATGCAACACTTGAACCACTAGTTTTTCCCGTTTTCCTCTCTACATACCCTAGCTTCATCAAAACATGGTGTAACTCCTGATAGGTAACCGATCCCTCTCCAGTCCTGAGTCGTTCAATGATTCTTTCATATTTACTCATACAAAGGAAAACAAGTTATTAAACTTTTGCAACTAAAATTTAGTTCCATTAAAATAATAGAACCAGCATGTCAGGACAGAAGCATAAATTAAGCAGTCAGGTGCTTCAAATCATTAAAACGTATAAGCTGCTATCTTTGACCTTTCAAAATAACTAATTGACAAGATAGCATGACAGGCGAGTTCATCAGTGTAGTGGTAAAAGAGGTAAGGCAGGAAACCGATGATGCGGTAAGCATATTATTTGATTACCCTCCGGAGCAGCGGGAGAAATTCAATTATAAGTCCGGTCAATATGTGACTTTACGATGGAATGATGGGGGTAAAGAAACACGGCGCTCATATTCCATTAGCTCCGTGCCGGAAGATCCACATATAGCTATTACGATCAAGGAAGTATCGGGAGGTAAAATATCTCCATTGCTCTGCCGCAAAATCAAAGCAGGTGATAAGCTGGAGATGATGCATCCTGAGGGCCGGTTTACAGGCAACTTCGGCCCTGAAAACAAACGGAATATATATCTCATTGGAGCTGGTAGCGGTATTACTCCTTTAATCTCTATAGCGCGCACGGTTCTTGAACACGAACCCAGGAGTACGCTTATCCTGCTTTATGGAAGCAGAACAGAAAGCCAGATAATTTTCAGGAATGAGCTGGATCGACTGGCATCGCAGCATACCGGACAGTTCTATGTATACCACACCCTTTCAAAAACAGGATCATCTGCACTCAAATCTTTATTCGGAAAGAAAAAGCCCGAATGGACAGGACTAAAGGGCAGGATCAGCGCTGAACATATCAATGACCTGATCAAAAAACATCCTTTCACCAGAAAAAATGATCTCTTCTTCCTTTGTGGCCCCGGTGATTTTATCGTGAATACAGAGCAAACACTGAAAGCACGTGATGTTGATCCGGACTCCATCAAAAGGGAATTTTTTACACCGGCTTCAGAAGAGGTTTTGCAAAAAGCACATCTGCTGCATCCCCACGATCACGCCCATTCTTCTATTGTCACTGTTCACCTCAGAGGCCAGACGATTGAAGCCCATGTCAAAGACAAGACCATCCTGGACACGCTCCTCGATATGGGCATCGATGCACCCTATTCATGTCACAGCGGTGCATGCGCCACCTGCATGGGGAAAATAATCCATGGTGAAATCGAAATGGACGCATGTTTTGCCCTGAGCGATAAGGAAGTCGCCAATGGTTTCATACTGACATGCCAGTCGCATCCGCTGACTCCTACTGCTGAAATTACTTACGATGAGTAAAGCAAGAAAGTAAGACAGTAAGAAAAAAAGTAATCAGTAAAAAAAGTATTCAGTATTCAGTAAAAAAAGTATTCAGTATTCAGTAAAAAAGTATTCAGTATTCAGGAATGTTGATTTTGATTTCTGTTTTACTGAATACAGATTACGTTTTTCTTATCTTCTTACTGTCTTACACTCTTACTGTCTTACGTTCTTGCACTATGACGGGATCATTACTTTCTCAGGAATGGGGGAAGAACCAAACTTTGAAAGAATTTTTTGATAATACGCTTCGTACTTAGGTAATATGAAGCTGATATCAAATCGTTTTGCTTGTTCGAGTGCATTATGCCTGAAGGTTTGAAGCAATTCAGGATTTTGTAAAAGCTTAAGGGAATTGTCTGCAAGTGATTTTACATCACCGATATCAGATAGAAATCCGGTCACGCCCTGGATGTTGACTTCCGGAAGTCCGCCCGCGTTAGAAGAGATCACAGGTACTTCGCACGCCATCGCTTCAAGTGCGGCAAGACCAAAGCTTTCATTTTCAGAAGGAATGATAAACAGGTCCGCTACAGCCAGGATTTCTTCTATTGCATCTTGTTTGCCAAGGAAACGCACATGTTCAAAGAGTTTCATATCGCGACATAGCCTTTCCATCTTTTGTCGTTCAGGTCCATCGCCTACCAGAAGTAATTTTGCAGGGATCTCTTTCAAAACTATCGCAAAGGTTTGTATGACGTCTTCTATCCTCTTGACCTTTCTGAAATTACTGGTGTGCACTAATATCTTTTCCCCGTTTGGTGCAATTGCCATCCTGAAGTGTTCTTTGTTCGTTCGGCTGAACCGTGAAAAGTCTATGAAATTATAGATCACCTCGATTTCCTTATGGATTTTCAATTGTTCACAGGTTTGTTGTCGCAGGTGTTGAGATACTGCGGTGACGCCATCGCTCTGGTTTATGCTGAAAGCAACAACAGGAGCGAATGATCTGTCGCTTCCCACCAGCGTGATATCCGTTCCATGTAGTGTGGTTACGACAGGGATTTGAATTCCTTCAGCAGCCAGGATTTGTTTTGCCAAATATGCTACAGTAGCATGTGGTATGGCATAATGGACATGCAGCAGGTCAAGCTTTTCATATTTCACTACATCCACAAGCTTGCTGGTGAGTGTGGTATCATACGGAGTGTAATCAAACAAAGGATATTCTTCCGTATTGACTTCATGGAAAAATACATTTTCCCTGAAATGGGTCAACCGTGCAGGTCGCTTGTAAGTGATGAAGTGAATCTGGTGTCCTTTGGCAGCCAATGCCAATCCCAGTTCGGTAGCTACGACGCCACTTCCACCATAAGTCGGGTAACAAACTATTCCAATACGCATAAGTTAATAGTATAATGAATCCTGAGGTTCTGATCTGGTCGGAATTGTTGAAAACAAAATAATTATTATTACTGTTGTGAGATATGCCTGTTTGGCTATTTTCACCTTACTATATCTTATTTCAAACGACCTTGGGCATCTATAGCATAAGCGATCTTGCGGAACTGACCGGTGTTAAAACGCATACCCTGAGGGTCTGGGAAAAACGATATGGCCTGCTCAAGCCTCAACGCACAGATACAAACATCAGGTTTTATGAGGATAAAGACCTGAAAACACTTAAGCTGATCCAAAAGCTCAACACTCACGGCGTCAGAATCTCCAGAATAGCCGAAATGAGCACAGAGGACATGGAGCATGAATGCGAACGGATCTCTGTCGTTCACCAGGATCACGAAGAAAAGCTGACCCGGGGATTAATTGCCCTCGACGTCAACTTAATGGATGAAGTTCTTGACGATTCTATCCGGGAACATGGATTCGAACTTACCCTGACGAATCTGATACTACCCTGTCTTGATAAAATGGAAGTCATGTGGCTTTCAGGGAATATCGAAGAAGCCCATGAAGCCTGTTTCCATGAACTGATCAAACGAAAGACAATCCGCGAAATTGATACAATGCCCCATAATTGTTCAGGCCCAAGGGTGATCATGTTTTTACCAAATGGCAACCAGCAGGAATTAAGTCACCTTTTTATGCATTTCTTTCTTCGTAAGCAGGGTTTGTGTGTGACAGATATGGGAACTGATATCAGCATCGATTGCGCATGTTCAGCACTGAATAAATGTTCGTCAGAATGTGTCCTGATTGTAAATGCAGATCCTGTGCACTGGCAATTCGGACCTTTTGTAAAAGAATTATCCAACCGAACAAAAATGCCTGTGATCATCTCCGGTCACGCTGCTGACAATGAATGGGCGAATGACAATGAAAAAGTCATCATCATAGACAGTATCGAAGAAACTGTTCGTTTCGTTAGTCACCTGCACGAAAATCTCAAAAATCATATTTCTTAAATAAATTAAACACTGTATGAAGCACTTACTTTTTTCCGGGTGTCTATTTCTCGGAATCGCCCTCTTGTCATGCAAGCCGGCTACTAAAGCTGATAACGTGGTCAACGAGATCACTGCATCAGATAATAAAAATGAACCCCCGGGTCAATACCAATACCAGGTTATCCCCAATCTAAGTACAGTCAAATGGATGGGTAGTAAGCCAACAGGCACACACAACGGAACCGTACCTGTTGCCGATGGAGGAATGAATGTGGATGGTGGAAATATCACATCCGGTAAAGTTGACTTGGATATGACGCAGCTCGTTGTATTGGATCCCCCAGGTGATATGGGAAAAAGTCTGGAAGAACATCTGAAAGGAACAGCGCCCGGAAAAGAAGAAGATTTCTTTAATGTGGGAAAATACTCTACAGCGACGTTCGAGATCACTTCATCTTCAAAAATTGAGAATGATCCTGAATCCACACATACGATCAATGGAAACCTTACCATAAAGGATATCACAAAACCGGTAAGCTTTAAAGCAAAAGTGGAAATGATAGACAATGGACTTGTTGTCTCTGCAGCACCTTTCAATATAGACAGGACTCAATTCGATATCAGGTTTAAATCAAGAAAGTTTTTCGACAACCTGAAAGATGATTATGTCAATGACGAATTCCAGATCGGCTTTTATCTGGTAGCACATAAGAAGGGTTAGATGGTTAAATGTTTAGAGGGTTAGGTGTTTAGATGTTTAGTCTAAACACCTAACCCTCTAAACATCTAAACCCTTTCGAAAATGCCACTGCAACGCAACTATTGTTTTGGCATCTCCGATAGTTTGTTTTTCCAGCCATCGCATAGCTTCAGACCTGGGTATCCACACAAGCTCAATGTCTTCATCTTCATGTTTTACCCCTCCTCCTGCATTGATCCTGGATGATTCGTCTACATTTCCAAGAAACAGATGAATTCTTTCATTGAGGATACCGGGTGAAACATAAAAGAAACTTATTTTTTCAATGCTAATCAATGAATAGCCGGTTTCTTCAATGACCTCCCTTTGAGCGGCGGCAACTTCGTTCTCTCCTTCAGAAATTCCACCGGCCACGATCTCCGTCATCCAGGGATCAATCTTATGCTGCACCAGGGGAAATCTGAATTGGCGCACAAGGATGTATGCATCCTTTGAACGATGGTAGACAAGTACTGCTATGGCATCTGTCTTTTCAAAACTATACCTGGTCACTGCCTCAGACATAGTTCCATCAAAATTTTCAAATCGCAGCTTTGTCTTCCGGACGTTGAAAAACTCATCAAAAGGAACTTCGTCGCTGATAATATCAATTTTCATAATCGTAATTTCATTAAAGATACATTCACCGACAGGAAGGCAATCAGGATAATGTGGAACATCCCTGTATAAATTAATGTTAGGTTGCATCAATGGCATTAGGTAGAGAATTCCCCGTTGAGATGGACTCGAAACCCAAAAAAGGTTTTGTGGAAAGTCTACGGTCGTTAAAATTATTGATCCCGTTTTTCAGGATGATCTGGAAGACCTCTCCATCACTTACATTTTTCAATATTGTCCTTCGATTTATCAAATCAGCGATCCCGCTGGGGCAGCTTTATGTGGGCAAGCTGATCATTGATGAAGTCATCAGGCTGATCAGTGATCCCCAGAAGGATTTCCACGATTTATGGTGGTGGCTCGGTATGGAATTAGCGCTTGCAGTTTTCTCCGAAATCTTCAACAGGCTCATCAGTCTGACAGAAGCATTGCTGGGGGACCTGTATGCTAATCATTCTTCCATTGAGCTCATGCACAAAGCGTCATCTCTTGACCTGGAGATGTTCGAGGATAGTGAATTCTATGACAAGCTTGAACGTGCACGCCGGCAGACTACCGGCAGGGTTGTGCTGATGTCTATGGTGTTAAGCCAGATGCAGGATCTGATCACTATCATTTTCCTTGGAGCCGGTCTTGTTGCTTTTGAACCATGGCTGATCCTCATACTTATCATCGCCGTAGTACCATCATTTCTCAGTGAGGCTTATTTTTCCAGGTCAAGTTATTCCCTTGCACGCAGCTGGACACCACAGCGGAGAGAATTAGATTACCTGCGTTATATCGGTGCGAGTGTAGAGACTGCCAAGGAAATAAAAGTATTTGGACTTGATAATTTTCTGACAAACCGTTTTGGCAGGATAGCAAATGAATATTATCTCGTCAACAGGTTGCTTGCTATTAAGCGAACCATTTGGGGGACATTACTCCAGGTAAGCAGCGCGCTGGCTTACTACGGTGCATATGTACTGATTATCATTCGTACAGTAGGAGGAGTGCTTTCAGTGGGGGATATGACTTTTTTATCGGGTTCATTTAACCGTTTGCAAAATCAATTGCAGAACCTGTTATCCACATTTACCCGCATCACAGAATCCGCCATGTACCTCCAGGATTATTTTGATTTCCTGGCCATCAAGCCCTCGATAAAAGATGATCCGGATGGCATAGAAGCTCCAGGCATCATCAAGACCGGAATCCAGTTTGATAATGTCGGATTCAAATATCCGGGTACGGATATCTGGGCTGTAAGACATATTAGTTTCCTCCTCAAAGCCGGTGAAAAGCTTGCACTCGTAGGTGAAAACGGAGCAGGCAAAACCACCCTGGTGAAATTACTGGCCAGGATGTATGATCCCGCAGAAGGTACCATTTCGATCGATGGAGTGGACATCCGGAAATTTAAAATGGAATCCTTCCGCAAGATGATTGGTGTGATTTTCCAGGATTATGTCAGGTTCAATTTCACAGCAGGTGAAAATGTAGCGATCGGACAGATAGAAGATGCTGAAAATAAACCACAGATATATAATGCCGCAGAAAAAAGCCTTGCTGATCCGGTGATCCGAAAGCTTCCTGAAGGATATGATCAGATGCTGGGTAAGCGCTTTGCAGAAGGTGTGGATCTGTCGGGAGGAGAATGGCAAAAAATAGCACTCGCCCGTGCTTATATGCGTGATGCCCAGATTGTCATCCTCGACGAGCCGACTGCTGCCCTTGACGCGCGTGCAGAATATGAAGTCTTCAAACGTTTTTCAGAGCTGACATCCGGTAAGAGTGCCGTGATCATTTCACATCGCTTCAGCACAGTACGCATGGCGGACCGCATTCTCGTCCTTCGCCGCGGCGAAATGATCGAATTAGGAACACATGAAGAATTACTGGAAAAAAATGGGCTATATGCAGAACTGTTTAATTTGCAAGCACAGGGATATCAATAAGAATCCAAATATTTATTTGAAGTTACGAAACTTAAAATAGCGCTGAACGTCGCTATTTTAAGTTTCCTAACTTAAAATCAATATCCTGATTACTTCCTCTATGTTAATCTTCCTCAAGCAGTTTATAAACTGCAATGAAAATTTAGCTCTGGTCAGCTTTTTTAAAAACCCACATATCCAACCTGTACTCCAAAATCCAACACATTCACATCCAAAACAAAATCTGTTCGATCAGCGTAATTCCTGGCACTACTATACTTATAGTCAACAGGATTATCCACAATTCCTGCAACCACCGGATTATTATGAATATAATTTAATTTTTGCAACGTAAATTTTGGCTGGACACAAACTTTGGGCATATTATGTTGTTGCCAGACCTGGAAATGTTTGTTGTTCTGATTGAATTTCGCGTGGTATTCAAATACTACTCTTAACCAATCTCTTCTGCTTTCCTGTGGGTTGTCAATAATCCATTTCATTAATTCTCTGGAAGTGAATTTTTTGAAGTCTCTCACAATTGCAGATAATCCTGTTGAACTTTCAAGTGAAGAGGCCAATAAATGCAAATGACTTTCCATCAGGGCAAATGCATAAATAATCAATCCTTTATTTTCCTGACAATACTTCAGGCTATTAATGATAATGTCCTTACATTCTTTCCTTGTAAACAGATCCACCCACCCTACAACCGTGAAAGTCATAAAATATGTAGCATGCTGATCCGAAATGTGGTATCCCGAATTCATCTAAATTGAATTTTAGTACAGAAGATGAGTTCTCAACTGGCAGGTCTGGAACTCATTTTAATTTCCAATGCAGTTTATAAACTGCTTGACTAAAATTACGCTCAATTTCTCAAGATTCCAAATATTTATTTTAAGTTAGGAAACTTAAAATAGCGGAATATTTATTTTAAGTTAGGAAACTTAAAATAGCGGAATATTAATTTTAAGTTAGGAAACTTAAAATAGCGGAAGTTATAAACTTCAAATAGCGGCGTTGTCAGGATTAATCAATATTCAATTCGCCATAGTTCATTCGTGCGATGACTTCACCTCCACCGGAACCACGTGATCCTTTCAACGTAGCACTTGTCTCCCGCTGAGAATCCTCCGTTATTTTCAGCTCGGGATGATTGATATCACAAAAATTAGTTTCTGCATCAAGTGTAAATGATGCGCCAGGTTCAAACTCCATATCAACACCCGTATAAGATGTATTCACATTTATTTTTGAAAATCCACGATGGATATGCTGAATACTAAGTTCACCATATCGCATATCAAAATCACCACTGCCATCAAGCTCTTCAACAACTATATTTGTAAATCCTGATTCAGCATTTATGATTCCGGCACGTCCCAGGTTCACATCATCATATTTCCCATTGTATTCAAATTGTCCGATGGAAACCGAATGAAGATTACTAAAGGCTGATTCCATATCAAGCTTGTGAATAGATCCTGTCGTGATATCGGCATTTTTATTATTGATGATGACATCATTACCATCTTCCATTTCAAGATCTGAATAGCTCAAAGTGATATCACCATTCCTGATCTGCGAAATATTCCCTTCACTATAGGACATGTCAAGCTTCAGGTTACCATTGATATCTCCCAACCGGATATTTCCATACGCTAATTCGATTTTTACATCGTGGTTGGATGATTCGAGATAGATATCACCATATTTATTGCTCAGTTCGAGATACACATCTGCAGGAACAAGCACCTGGTAATTGATGGTCATTTCCATTTTCCCCATATTGAACCATGAGGATAAGCCGGAGGAAGATTCGATATCTGTACTTGCGTGGATACGGTTATTTCCTTCTTCAAATTCAACATTTATCCGGTCAAGGGATTCCTGTGCTTTCTTTACAGAAGAAGCTTCTACTGAAATCGTGACATTTATTTTCACCTGGTTGCTTTCTCCTATGGCGATATCCAGATCACCATATTTGTTTTCCAGGATCACATATCCATTGGGCTGAATATTAAATTCACGATTAATAGTTTTCTCTACTCTTTCACCATCATTTCCTGCGAATGCAAAAAACGGAACGAAGAGAAAAAACAAGCTACATCTCACGGCTATCTTTTTCATTTTTTTTGTATTTATCGACATGGGTTAAAATTTTTTCCATGATTTCCAACTTTTGTTGCTGATGACGGATCATCGCATTGAGTAAAACCTGGGGGTCAGCGTTCGGATCATCTATCAGGCGGGTCCTCAATTGCTGGTATATATCATCCAGCACCTGGAGATCGGCAGTGACTTCATTACTTACAGCCAACATATTGATCTTGTCCATGCGGGACTGTATACGGGCTTCATAATACTGTTCTGTTTCCTGGTATTCCTTCCATCCGGCCAGATCTATGTTGCTGTTAGATTTTGTTCCGAATATATATCCTATACTAATCAGCAATAAAGCGCATGCCGCTACTGCTGACCATTTCCATAGATGATGAACACGTGGAGATCTATTGTCAAGTTTTTCCCACACACGCTCAGGCGCTTTGAGATCATCGAATTCGTTCCGATGGTTTCGAATAAAATCTTCTAATCCTGACTTACTCTTCATGATCGCGGTGATTGATTTAATAATTCTCTCAGCCTTGCTTTTGCCCGGCTATATTGTGATTTTGACCCTGTTTCCTGTATGCCCAGAATATTAGCTATTTCTCCGTGATCATAACCTTCGATGAGATAAAGCGTCAGCACCTGCCTGTATCCATCCGGTAATTTCATGATGGCTTCCTTGACTCGCTTTACATCATATTCTGTATCGTGCTCTTCCTCTGTGGTATCCGTTACTGTCTCTCTGAATTGGTCATCCATCGGCTCAAAGCTGATTTTCCGGCGCTTCAATGCATTGAGACTGTGATTGATGACAATCCGTTTTATCCATGCGCCCAGGCTTGATTCACCACGGAAGGAATCCAACCTTCTGAAGACATCCACAAATGATTCCTGCAAGGCATCTTCTGCTTCAGGTTCGGACCCAAGGATCCGGTAGCAAACATTGTACATGGCATCACAGTACCGTTTATACATCGTGTGCTGTGCCGTTCTGTTGCCTTTGAGGCATGAGGCGATCAGAGAGGACTCAGCTTCTGAATACATCCGTTTTGTCTGGTCTTAATTCAGGTGCAAAGACAATACTTATCACCCGTGGTTGCATCCCTTCTGATGTGAGATGTGCTTTTTTACTGAACTGCATCCTGCCTGTCTATTTTATCAGCGATAGAATAATGATTAATATTTGTCTTATATGGGCAGGATAAGTTAATGGGTTGGATCAATATCGGCTGAATATTATCTTTGCCTTTGATATATCAATATTAACCTCCAGTCAGATCATCTTAAAGAAATATGAAAAATATACATTTTACTACGCTCATTTTTTTACTTGCTGCATTGACTTTATCAATTGGTTGCAACAGCAAGAAAGCAGATCCTGCAATCCCTGAAACCGTCTCACCTGTTGTCAGTGCCACTCCTCAAGAACAAACAACCGTCCCTGCTCCTTCCGGTGATAACATGGTACAACATTTTACTTGCCCCAACAAATGCAAGGGAAGTGGCGGTCCGGTAGAGGGCAAATGCCCTGTATGTGGGACCGATTACGTTCACAACGATGCATTTCACAAAGGATCTTCTATCCCTGAGCCTGCCATGAAAATAGATCCTGCAACTAATATGGCAGTACCTACACATACAGAAGCTCAAAATGCAAAAGGTGAATATCATTTTACTTGTCCGAATGGACATCCGGGCGCAGGTGCAGCAGGAACTTGTGCAAAATGCGGAGCTACATTGGCACATAATGCTGCATTTCATAGCAACTAACCGCCAGTTTTCTATCACTTCATTACTGGTGTGCTGAAAAAAAAAGAGACGTGTTTCATCACGTCTCTTTTTTTTCAGGTTTTGTCATTAAATAGACTCCCAATTACATTTTGCTGAATTTTACCGGATACCACTTGCCTTCAGACAATACGGAAAGGAAATAAATCCCTGGTGACAAATGATTGATATCAAGCTGTGTCTTGGAATCATTCATTATCTGTGCTCCTGCCTCTTTTCCATCAAGCGAAAAGATTTTAATGGACTCTATGTTTCCAGTGAATGAAACATTCAGGATTTCTTCAACAGGGTTAGGATACACGGACAAATTCTTTTCCGGCTCATGAAGATCCGATATGGCTGAATCCACTGCAACTCCCTGCAGTTCTTTAATGACAATGCCTGGCTCCATGATGGAGGAACCATTAAAACTGGTAATAATGACTGCATCAATAAATACCTGGTCAGTGTTGTCACCTGCATCACATTGGATCCTGAAACTTCCTGCGGTAGTTGGAATAAAATCAGATACAGTTATTGTAGATACATAGAACGTATTGTTGTTGAAATTTGAACCTTTAGCATATGTTCCAATTGTTCTCCAGTTTCCTGTACCATTTCTGTATTGAACCCAGAAGTCTTCCCCGGGTTCCATGCTCACTGCGTAAAAATGAAATGATATCTGTACACCGGTTGCCATCGATAGATTGAACGCAGGCGATGTCATAGCTGACTGAATACCTTCATTGTCAGCAAGCCTTATAGAATATGCTCCTTCCCAGGAGTATGAACTTTTCACCCGCTCAACATCCATACCACCATCTATCCAGTTGTCCCATCCTGTTTCAAAATATGCAGCCAATAATAATGTATTTGATGGCGGAGCACAGGGAGAACAAGGTCCGCCACAGTCAATTCCTGTCTCACCCTGATTTTGTATTCCATCTGTACATGAAGGAACAGGTGGACATGGAGAACATGGACCACCACAATCCACTCCCGTTTCTCCCTGATTTTGAATTCCATCAGCACAGCCTGGGATCAATGTCCCGGCGATCATGATACTATAGTCTTCTACTTCTCCATAGGTGAATGTTCCGCATACAGGAGGAAATGCCTTGTATTGCATAGAAACCCGCATGGTGGTAGTCATTGTAGCATTTGCCGTAGGAATTGTAAAGGTCACATTCACAGGAACTGTTCCTGTTCCCTGGCCAACCATTTCGCCTTCATCTTCCCAATCGTGGTCATTATTATAATCAATCCAAACTCTCCATGATTCATTATGGGATGCGGCAGGAAACCCAGGCGTCAGGATGATGGTGTAGGTAGCTCCTGCGGTAAGGCTTGTACTTAATGATGTGTAGTTGCCGTATCCATTATTGTTTCCACTCAGGTTACTAATAGATGCAAATTCAACTTTTTTAATGAATTCATGATTCGTATTTGTTCCTTTTGAAGTACAATATGAAAGTGGTGGCGGTGGTGGTGGCGGACCTCCGGGAGTGAGACAATTACCCTGCGCATTTACAGTATTACGAATAATATTTCCGGGTTGAGGGCCGAAGCCGAGATTGAGATTGATACCACAACTTTGCAAATGACAATAGCTCATGATAGTACCACCCTCAACCGGAAATCCGGGCAATGCACAAGAACCTTCAACAGCACCTCCACATCCATCAATCGCAGTATTGTTCCCATTCCATACACATGCATGCGTGTGATGAGAACCAAGCAGGTGTCCTATTTCATGTGTTACTACCATGACAGACCAGCTATACGTCGGTACATTCAAATATGTAGAGCTTATGCTGCAAAAACTTTTACTCAGATCAGGATTAGCATTACAAATGCCGTTAAACCCTGCAGCGATGCCACCACTTGCCGCATACGAAACAAGACAGGATAAATTGCCATTAAATGAACCTGTAAGTGATTGATAAGAGGATAACATCGCACCCGCGGTTGACCCGGTGTAAGGACTGTTAGTGGTCCATGCGAGTATCTGGCTGATCATCATCGTGATGCCATCATTACTGTAGAGAACAAAGCTTTGATTGTATAGGGATGTAATAAAATTTGTTGCCTGTATTGCTCCTCCTTTCTCTGTGACGATGTCATCATCAATTTCTAAATAAAGTCGAACACAATCTTCTGCATCGCGGTTATGATTGACTCGTTTGAGTTGTTCTTCTGTATATTTCAGACCATCATCGGCAGTATCACAAATGAAATCAGATGTCCTGTCGAGATCTTTGTCATTGTAAAAAATATAATCGCTGTCCCTGTTACCCTGGATCGCACCAAGCACAAAATTTCCTTCATCCGTAGTAATGACTGCCATGATTTCATTATCGAATACAGAGAGGGCTACCATTGAATTTGGCTTTCCTTCTACAATTCCTTTATAATGAAGCCCGGGATGATAGTCAATGGCATGATCAGGATCACTACTCGTAAATACAGCAAAATCGGTAGTAAAAATCTGGTTACGTATCAATGTCAGGATCAGGATCGATTCATCGGACACAGGAATGGGAATATGAATTAAATCATTTTGTCCCTTATACATTTCCCTGATGATGTCTGTATCAAGACTCAGAATAGTTCCTTTGTTCAGGCTTTGCAGATGATGATCTCTGCTGTGAATTTCATTTGCCCGGAATTTCAAAAGATCAAATTGTTTCAACGGATGACCGGCAGTTTTCATCAACTGTATTTCTCTGTTCACATCAGATTGACCGTGACTGATACCATAAAGAAATAACAAAAGGACTATAGGGGTATAGCGCAACATGGGGGGTTAGCGTTTTAAGCGTGAGGAAGCAATCGCAATACCCTAAGATAAAGAGAGCATTCGCAAATACATCACAAATTGTAAAAAACACCCTGGGAGGAATCCAAAGCGCGTGTGCCAGAAAGTGTATGGTGATCTATCGGGAGGCCTGAAGGCTCATTAGTTCTTGGTGACCCCTTACGAAGCGCAAAAGTGGCTTTTGTTTTTTACCTGACCTAATTATAGGGCATATATTAAATTTATATATCAGATCACAATCAGATTGAGCTATCCATAATACCATTTGAGCTATGTATATGCTCAGGTTTTCTAAAACGATTATAGGCAATAAATAAAAAAAGCGGCATCCCGGGACTAATCGGAATACCGCTGTATTTATTATGCTTTTCAGCACACTTTACATCTTACTGAATTTCGTCGGATACCATTCACCATCCGATTGTACAGAAAGGAAATAAATGCCTGGTGAAAGATGACTGATATCAATCATTCGTTTGCCATCACTCATATCTCCTATTCTGACTTCTTTTCCTTCAAGCGAAACCACCCTGATAGCCTGGATTTCTCCGTTGAATGTAATATTCAATACATCCTGTACCGGATTAGGATAAACAGACAGGGATTTATTTGTATCCTCCGGCAGATTATTCCACGGAGCTACTGACTGGCCTTCAATTTCTTCGATTTGCATTCCGGGTTCTATCAATCCTGATCCGTTAAATCTAGTGATGATCACAGCATCAATAAAGACCTGGTCATTATCATCACCCGCATCAGCCTGAATACGAAAAGTACCGGAAGACGTAGGAACAAAATTTGGAACTGTAACTGTGGTTACATAAAAGATATTATTACTAAAGTTGGTACCGGCTATAAAATATCCAATGGTAACCCAACTTCCAGAACCACTCTTGTACTGAAGCCAAAAATCTTCTCCAGTTTCCATGCTAAATGCTTTGAAATGGAAACTGATTTGCAAACCTACTGCCGTATTCAGATTAAATGAAGGAGATGTCATGGCTGACTGAGTTCCTGAATTGTCTCTGAGCTGTATTGACCATGACCCTTCCCATGAATTATTGCTTATAACCCTTGCGGCATCAGATCCTCCATCCTGCCATCCATCCCATCCTGTTTCAAAATAACCTGAATGAAGAATGGTCGTTCCTCCGGGTGGTGGTGGACATGGAGCACAAGGACCTCCACAGTCTATTCCCGTTTCACCCTGGTTTTGGATTCCATCATTACAGGTAGGAACACTTCCACAAGGTTTACATGGACCTCCACAATCGATGCCGGTTTCCCCCTGATTCTTAATCCCATCTGAACATGTTGGGGTGCCCGGGCATGGCGCACAAGGACCGCCACAATCAATGCCGGTTTCACCCTGGTTTTGAATTCCATCTGTGCAGGAAGGCACAGGAGGAGGTGCTGAACCGATAATGACAGTATAGTCCTCAACTTCTCCATACGTAAATGAACCGCATATAGGAGGATAAGCACCATAACTCATAGAAACACGCATTCTCTTTGATCCGATAGGAGTCCCTGCCGGTACTGTGAAAGTGACATTAATGGCTGCGCTTCCTGATCCCTGTCCAACCTGCTCACCGGCATCGGCCCAATCAAGGTCATTGTTGTAATCAATCCACACCCGCCAGAATTCTGTAAACGACCCTGATGCAAAACCAGGAGTCAGATTAATTGAATTGGAAGACCCGGGATTAAGCGTTGTGCTCATGGCTATGAAATTGCCATATCCCTGATTATTGTTACTTAAGTTGTTGATTGTGCCCAGCACTACTTTCTTGATATACTCATATGCGGAACTTGTCCCGTTTGAGCTGCAATAAGCCGGAGGCGGTGGAGGAGGAGGTGGGCCGCATGAAGTAAGGCAATTATTTGCTGCATTCACCCGGTTCCTCAAGACATTTCCAGGCTGAGGACCAAATCCAAGGCTTAAGTTGATACCTACCTGTGTCAGGTGGCAGTAACTCATGATCGTACCACCACCCGGAGGATTTCCGGGCAAAGGACATGAACCTTCGACTGCACCTGCGCAACCATCAATCGCTGTATTATTACCATTCCAAGCACATGCATGGGTGTGCTTTGAACCGATCGTATGTCCCATCTCATGTGTGATCACCATGACATCCCAGCTATACGTTGGAACATTAGAATAAACACCATCGATGCTTGAAAAACCTTTTCTCCAGTCAGCATTCGTCTGACACACTGCATCGAGAGAAGCTATTCCACCACTTGCAGCGTAAGAAACCAGCTGAGCTACATTCCCATTGAAATCACCTGAGTTATTCTGGAAAGAGGTGAACATCGCGGAAGCTGTAGACCCTGTATAAGGACTATTGGTAGTCCAGGCAAGGATCTGGCTTATGGTCAGCGTGACCTGCTCATTGGCATACAATATGAAGCTCTGATTGAATAGAGCTGTGATATAATTTGTTGCATTTGTAGCACCTCCTTTGGCAGTGACAATGTCATCGTCGATCTCAATATAGATACGGACACAATCACCGGCATCTCGTCCCTGTGGTTGTACCTCTAAATCTTCTTCCGTATATGCTGGTCCTTCATCCGGAGTACTGCATATAAAGTCTGTTTTCTTCTGCAGGTTAGCATCATTGTAAAGAATGTGCGCGTTTTCCCTGTCATGTTCGATAGGTCCCAGGACCATATTGCCTGCTTCATTGCTGATCAAACCCATGACCTCATCATTGAAAACAGATATCGCAACTACTGAATGGGGATCTCCGTCAATCACACCACGATAATAAACACCGGGTGTGTAATCAACAGGTACAGTCGGATTACTACTTGCGTACAAAGCAAAGTCTGACGTAAATATATCGTGCTTGTAAAGATTCAATTTCAATCCTGCGCGATCTGAAACCGGAATGGACAATTGAATGAAGTCGGTTTTGTTGCTGACGAGAGCATGGATCATTTCCTGATCAATACTTAGTATGGTACCTTTTGTAAGACCAGAGACATTTACAGCCCGGTCATGAAGATCATTGGTTTGGTATTTAAACAAAGACACCTCTTTAAATTGATGTCCCTGAGTTTTAATCTTGTCCACTTCTGTAGCAATTGCTTTCTGGCCAAAAGTGATGCCCCAAATAAAAAGGGCTAACAGTGTCACTGTTAAACGGATCATAGTTTTAGTTTTAAAATTCACAAATTGAATAAATAAGGTCTGGCCCGGAAATCACTTTCCAATGGTTTACGGGGTATGCTGTTCAAACTGAAAAGACGTAGTTGGCGCCTATGCTGTTAAATGGGGAGAGCAAAAGGAAAAACACGATCAAGCAGTGGATTCGTGATTCGTTTTACGTTTTTCCTAACTACAATAATTATACTTAAGTGCGGAATTACATAACATTTTGAGGTCATAATATAAAAATCAGGGTTTCTACCTAGCTGCCTGATAAGCAAATCGGATAGAAACCCTTATGTTTTTAAAACTAATGGAAAACCTGCTCTACTATTGGTTCTTGGCCTGGTTGAGTTTTTTCTCGACGCCATCGACCACAACCTTCTGATTATCGATTTCTTTCTGGGCTAATTCCTGCTCCTTCTTATTCTTTTCAATATCGGATTCTGCCTGGATGATTCGCTTTTTGGAATCTTCAATGACCTTATTGAGGTTTTCTTTTTCCCGTTGAAGCTTGGTCAGGTTGCTTTCAAACTTGGTGAGCTGCTTTTGCTGATCTTCAAGGTCTTTCGTGATCAGGTCTACTTTTACTTTGAAGGCAAAATCCTTCATAAATTTAACAGCCGCCACATAAGGGGTAGGAGTTGTTGTCGAATTGACAAAACCGGTGTCCATATTAAACCAGACGATAGCTTTCACACCCTCTCCGGTTTCTTCATTAAGATTGTAAATATTCAGTTTGCTGATGCCGCCGATATCCAGGATCTGTGCGTCAGCGACCATAGTTTCTTTGGCCTGTTTGACCCTCGCGACTTTCCCATAGGGTTTCATGTATTCTTTCCATTCCGCTTCTACAAATTTGATGTCTGCGCCGGGAATCACGATGGTAAGCGCAGGGTTGGAGCCAACACTCAAGACGCGGGTTTCTTCCAGCACCTGAGCTTTTAAGAAGGTGGTTAGCAGCAATGACAAGGAGAGGATAAAGAAGTTTTTCATAAGTAGTGGATTAAGGATCAGGAGATGGCAGTTTCGCCAAAAACATGCCTCTAATACATCCTTTTATTAAGGATGGTTTCAAAATACAGTGAATTTTGAAATCTTTAATAAAAGATTTAGGAAATTAATCCTGCATGCTACGAGCAGCCTGAAGGAATAAATATCAGGATTTTGGCTTTACAATGTTGAATACCCGGGATATATTAAATCCGAAATGAATATCTCCTTTCCCCCAGTCCCCCACAGTCTCAGATATAAATCCTCTCTCAATCATCGAGGTGCTGTTAGTGAAATGAAGTTGAAATACATGGCCTCCGGTTTCAATATCAAACCCCAGTGAAAGGGAATTGTAAATGTCTTCGGACACCTGGTTCGGAAGCAGGTAGATATATTCTCCATTCAGGGAAAGCCGTTTGCTGAGCTTAATCCTTCCTGCAAAACCAATGGCCAGGACATCATTTTTTTCAGCGGCAGTTTCTACAAGATTTCTATGGACAAGTGTCGGGGAAACCTGAAAGCTGAAACCGTTACTGAATTTGCGTCCTATGATCAATTGGGCTACATGATACAATCTTGAAGTAAAGAGATTGTCACGCTCGGGATGTGCCCAATGTAATGTCTCAATGCAGGTAGTCCCAAGTATGGCGACAGTGACCGGCATCTTTCGGAGTCCTGTACTTTGACGTAATATTTTGTACTTAATAAAACCGTCATAGGTTTTTTCATAGCTGCTTCTTCCGACACCAATCGAGAGCCTGTCAGAGATGCCATAATCAGCCCCGATACGGATCGTCGCCTGATCAAGTCCGAACAGCTCATATAAGCCACCACTCAGGAATCCAAACCGATGACAAATTTTTATATCTAACACGCCGGCAGCTGTATTCTCCAGTGAATGCAGGTTGATGACGTGATCTGTTTTAAAACTGGCTGCTGCATACTCGGTCGTCTCCTCTCTCCCAAGTAAAGAAAGCAAATCCTGCTCTTGTTGAGCAATTACCTGCCCATCAGCAGCCATTATCATAATGACAAAAACTATATAGCGTGCTACACTCATTTCATTTCATTTGTGAAAGGTCAGCCTTGATCGTGACTTTGACCACCTTCGAAATATTATCTCTGACTACTTTCGGTATGTCGATATTATAATCAGCTATTACAATATCAAATGCAGCACTGGCTGAAACACCCGTACTTTTCATGGTCAATGCAGCCTTGCACTTAAACGGCTTTGTGATACCGTGAAGCGTCAGCTGACCATCTACATTGACCTGGTATACATGATCATTTATCAAATGAATATTTGGCCAGTCGACTATAGTACCCATATACGTTGCTTTTGGGTAGTTATCACTTTCCATATAATTTTCATTGAAATGCTCCTGCATCAGCGCTTTCTTGAATGTAAAGCCCTTGATCAGCACTGAAAACTCAAATCGACCGGTACCTGCATCAAAAATGACATACCCGTTATTATTATCTGCTTCAATAGTTTCAATCGGTGCTTCAGATAAAAAATGGATATGTCCTGTCTTTGAAAAATATTTTTGGCCTGATGAAGCTGTCGCAAATCCTCCGAAAAGAAATATGATCAAAAAATATTTTTTCATTCCACCCTTAATTGTCAGGAGCTCCATTCGCAATCCACTTTTCAATTTTTTCAATATCACATTCATCCAGGGCTGGCCTGTCTTTAGGCATGGGTGAAGCATCACCGGTATGTCTTATGGCCTGGACAAGCTTTCCATCATTAACCTTTACTATCACGAATGCATATCCCTCCAGCGGGATGAAGCTTATGGTTACGTTAGCATCACTGTGGCATTCATAACAATTTTGTTGAAGGATAGGCAAAATGGTTGCGCTATACGTTACGTTCTGAGTATCACAGGTAACGGGTGGATATAATTCATCTTCAACATTATAAGCGCATGAAAGTGTGGCTGATGCTGTCAAAAAATAAAAACAATAGATGAGGTATTTATTCATATGTATGTTTAAAATGCTGACTTCTTCAACTGATGGATGCCAGTATCAGGTAAATCTATAAAGCCAAATGAAATGATTGCCCCTAAAATTGCCCAATGGGAATGCAGGGCCGCCGAAACGGGTTAAATCAGACCCCACGCTCAACCTATTCTTCCCCTTCGAGCCACTTTTTAAATAATGGAGATTTTTCTGTGCTTACGACTACTTCCTCATGGGCTACCGGTAATAAATCAATACGGACCCTGGCTTTAGAGTGAGCATGCATGTGCTGGATGGCATCAATATGGATGATATACTGCCGGTTGATCCTGAAAAATTTAGTGCTGTCTATGATTTCTTCCAGGTTTTCCAATGTATAATCTACCGGGTATTTACGCCCTTCCCGGGTCATCATGAATGTAATCTTGTCAGACGTATAGAAATAAGCAATATCTGCCTGGTGAACGAGGCGAAGGCTTTGCCCCATCCGTATAAGGAAGCGCTTGTCATTGCCTTGTTTGGAGAGCAGTTTGTTGACGATCTCTTTATAATCGCTCCTTTTTTCTTTATGTTCTTTGAACCTGCTCAACGCAAGCTCCAGCTCTTCCTCCTTAATCGGTTTGAGTAAGTAATACAACGCATTCAGCTTAAATGCTTCAATAGCATACTGATCATAGGCAGTTGAAAAAATAACGCCAATGCCATCGAAAGAATGATGTTTAAAAATTTCCAGCCCGGAACCATCAGCCAGATGTATATCCATAAACACCAGGTCCGGTGGGGCATGCTGATCCAGGAAATTCAGCGTGGATTCGACACCATCCGTGATACCCAGAATTTCAGCATCCGGCTCGATTTTTTTCAACATGTTAGACAACCTTGTGGCTGCAGGTTTCTCGTCTTCTACTATCAGGATTTGCATGATCAGGTATTCAGGTGGATGATAGGGATTTTTACTGTAAATGTATTTCCGTCGTTCAGGATTTCAATTTTCGCGGAAGTAAGATATCGATATCTGGTCAACAAGCTGCTCAGACCAAATCCCGTTGAATCCGTCATGCCCTGAATTTTACGCTGGATCTGGTTTGAAACTACTACATAATCATGATCAATGTCAATATGAATATTCAGCGGCTTTTCATTCGAAACTTTATTGTGCTTGATAGCATTTTCAACGAGGAGCTGTATACCCAGAGGAGCAATATAACCTTCCAGGTTGCTGATTTTTTCTATGATCCTGATGTTATTTCCATATCGTTTCTCAAGGATATAGGTATAATTCCTCATGATGAGAATCTCTTCTTCAAGCGTTATCAGCTCTGCTTCCCTGTGCATCAGCACACCCCTGAAAAATCCGGATAACTGATCTACATATGCCACTGCACTTTTCTGATCTTCTTCGATGATGCTGGATAATGTATTAAAGCTATTGAATAAAAAATGCGGATTAACCTGCGCCTGGATGGCATGCAGCTGCAATGTTGTTTTTTCTTTCTCCAGTTGATGAAGCTTGTTGACTTGTTGTATCCGCGACCGCAGAAATAGCCGTACAAGAAATGCACCTATCAGTATGCACGCCAATATAAACCACCATGTAAAATAAAATGGAGGCAATACGATAATCTCACGTTGATAAGGACGTGATTGTGAAAAATCATCATTGTAAGACCCGGCCACTTTAAATATATACGTACCCGGTGATAATTTTGAATATACCGCTCTCCCCTCATGTGTATAGATCCAATCCTGGTCATGGCCTTCCAGCATATACCGGTACTGAACGCGTGAAGGATCAGGATACCATAATCCTGTAAACCTTAAATCCAGAAAATTACTGTCCGGTCTGAGTCGTATGGATCTATGCTGATGAAAAGTACCCGGTGAAATATCCACTAGATGCATATGAACATACCGTGCTGTATCGGTTTGTGAAGGAACGTAATGCAGAATATTATCCGTATCCGCGATCCAGATCGAACCATCATTGTCCCTGCATACCGCATTCAGATTGGGAGAGAATGAGGACAGCCCGGTAGAAGAACTGAATGAGAAAACTCCATAAGCCGGATTTTTAATTTGAATAGCACCTTCCCGTACCAATACAATTTCATTTTTACCAGTTGTCACCAGGCTGTTCAAAGATCCATGTGCCGATGACAGATGGCCCAGCAGGTTTCCTTTCAGATCCAGGTTCAGGATATTCCCTTTCGTCGAAGAGATCCACAGATTTTTATTTTCATCGGTGGTGATGCTATAAATCGTTTTTAATTCAAATGAATCCTGGCCTGCAAGGGCAACCGGATGTGTATATGAGTACAATTGGTTGTGTTCCAAATAATACAATCCTTTCCCATCGGTTCCAAACCATATTTTATCATCTTCACCTGCATACACATCATATACATACCCGGCAGGAAAATTAAATTTCTCCTGGAAATCAATGACTGTCAGCTTGTCTTTGAAAGGATCAGTGTTCCAATTTACTTCTGAGATTCCGCCCAGGGTAGCCAGCCATAATTTATTACTCTTGCCATCAATATTCAGAATGCTGTTGTTAGAGAGATTTTCTTTTTCGGTAAGATGCCTCACCTGGCTTTTCGAAGGATCATAAATATAAAGGCCCTGGCCAAATGTACCTATCCATAGTATTCCTGACTGATCTGCATACAAGGAAATAATATTCAACTGTTCCTGCTGAAGATGCTGTATTAAATCCCCTCCTTCCTGGTTCATACTATACAAGCCGCTTTCACAACCCAGCCAAAGTTTATCATTCAATGCTGTAATTGCCTGGATACCCGTAACATCCGGAACGCGATGATCGAGTTGTGTATTTGCCATGTACAATTTGTTCCCGGATGCGATCCACAGGTTACCTGTCATGTCAAATAGTAAATCATCTATACGTTTCGACATTTCAGGAGGAAGCTGGATACCGTGTCCGGGTTGATTAATTTTATATTTCCCGATATTTCTTTCTGTTGCAATCCATATTTCATCCGATTGGCCTTTTACAAGACTTACCACTCTTTCATCACCAGGTTCAACTGCCATCACAGGGATGATGGTGTCCTTGTCAACAACGTATCTGCCTGTTCCGTGATCATAGAGGCCTATCCAGACATCACCATTTTTTTCCGCGAGAAGTGATGTCACGATTTCATCAGCCAGTCCTTCTTCACGACCAAGATGCCGGAGATTTTCTTTTGGCTTTTTCTCATAGATCCAGATACCCCTGTCTGTTGCCAGCCAAATCCGGTCTTTATCATCCAACATAGCATCATAGACATCATCCGTATGGCGAAGTGATTCATAGGTGAGGCGATGCAATTTATTATTACTGATGCGCCAGATCCCTTTGCCATACGTGGCAATAAACACATCACCGTCACGCTGAAATAGGATTTTTGAAATGGATGTTCCTTTTAATGAATCTGCAGTGATAACCCTGTTGTTCCCGGTCACAGATATAACGATTATTAAACCGTCATCAAATCCTGTCCATATCTCGCCATCTGCTTGTTCGGCTATCGCAGTGACTTCATGTGGAGTACCATCCGGTCGTGCATTTTTCCAGTAATTTTTTCCATCAAATGAATAAAGTCCCTGATCCGTACCCAGCCATATCATCTGATCGTTTCCCTGGAATAGTATTCCTATCTTCTGAATATCACCATCGAAATCGAGCGGCATTTGTCGGAAATAATATGACTGTCCCCCGGCTGTACATGCCATCGTTAATCCTACTGCTATCAAAATCCATTTCATGACTTATTGGTGAGCGAAAGAGTAGCCCGGACGGTGACGGAAATTTCCTGTGCAATTTTTTGATTGACAATTTTGGGAACTTCTATCTGATGGTCCATTAACGGAACCATAAATTGTGTTTTGGCATTGATCACCGTTCCATTTGAGGTGAGCTCTATTTTAAGAATGCGTTCTTTCGAACGGCCATGAATATTTAATTGTCCTTTGGCTCTGATGACATATGTCCCCGGCTTTGTGAAATCTACAAATTCAATAATTTTCCCGGTGAAGGATGCTTCAGGATATTTTGATGCTTCCAGGTAGTTTTCATAAAAATGCTGTCGCTGCAAGCCATTGTTAAAGCCGTTGAAAGAAAGGATAGGTACGATGAAAGCAAATGTCAGTCCTTCATTTCCAATAGCCCCTTCCAATTTTGTTGAAGAAGCCATGATCACTTCCAGCGGGGCTTCTGATTTGAAGGTGATACGTCCTTCGGTAGTTTTGTAAATAGAAGGTTGTGCGCTGCATATTACAGCGATGGTCAAAAGGGGAATGAATAGAAAGAAATGTTTTTTCAATGTATTGTCATTCGTTAATTATCAGTGATCCATTCCTCTTCTTTCCGGTAAACTACACCTTTAAAATGTGCGACCAGCTCTTCACCTCTCAAAACCCTGACATGATAAACGGCAATTTTATTTCCCAGGGAAGTTTCTTCTGCTATAGCGCTTAAAATATCACCGGGAAAAACAGTTTTCAGGTGGTTGATAGACGTTTCTATAGATACAGCTTTCTTCCCGCGGGAATTCGATGCAAAGGCAAACGCACTATCTGCCAGGGAATACGTGATTCCTCCATGCGCTATTCCAAATCCATTCACCATTTCAGGCCGGACTAACATACGAAGCACGCAATATCCCGGTGATTCTTCAATGCGTTCTATTCCCAGCCATTGGCTGAAAGCATCTGCATTATACATTTTTTCTACGATCCTGTTCATGTGTAAAAGGTACGTTGAGAGGATGCCATTTTTCTCAGGAGGATACTACACCGGTATCGTTCTTCATGGTATGCATTGAAAAGAGCATCCATTCTGCTGACACAATTATCGATCCCGATTTGATCTGCCCATTTCAAGAGCCCCGAAGGATAATTGACCCCAAGCGTCATGGCCAAATCGATGTCCTCTTTTGACGATATTCCATAATGGAGAGCTTCAGCGGCTTCATTGATCAGCATGGCGATGATACGGTCACTGATGACACTTTTATCCATGCCTGATTCTGATGATTTTACAGGAACATCTGATCCGTATTGATAAAAACCTCTGCCTGATTTACGGCCAAGCCAACCTGCCCTTACCAGGTTAGCCTGCATAACAGAGGGCTTATATCTCGAATCAAAATACATCGCAGCCCAAACCGTTCTGGTCACGGATTCATTGATATCATTACCGATAAAGTCCATGAGTTCAAACGGTCCCATTTTGAATCCAACCTCACGCATGCAGAGATCGATATAAAAAGGTTCAGCTATTTGTTCTTCAGCGATGCGTAGCGCTTCTCCATAAAATGGACGGGCTATTCGATTGACAATGAACCCGGGTGTATCTTTTGCTTTTACAACTGTTTTATCCCATGATGTAATCAGTTCGATAGCTGATTGGATCACCTGTTCAGAAGTTTGAAGTGCAGGAATGATCTCAACTAATTTCATGAGCACCGGTGGATTGAAAAAATGAATACCTATGAACCGATCCGGTTTGTTCAATACTTTGGCAAGGCCAGTTACGGATAGAGAAGAAGTATTGGTTGCAATGATGGCATCATCAGCCACGATGGATTCTATCTGTTGGAATATTTTCCTCTTCTCATCCACATCTTCAATGATAGCTTCAACTACTAATCCGCTTCCGGTGATGCTCTCCATCTTATCAGCAAAATATATCCTGCCAAATATTTCTTTGGATGCCTGGTCGCTGAATTTATTTTTCACCACCAGCCTGTTCAATGATGAGAGGATGGTGTCTCTTGATTTTATAGTTGCATCCGGATGCGCATCATAGATGATGACTTCATGCCCGGCCATCGCGGCTACCTGTCCAATGCCGGAGCCCATCGCACCTGCTCCGATGACTGCGATCCGGTTCATTTTCCTTTGAAACTAGCTTTGCGTTTTTCTAAAAAAGCCTGCACACCTTCTTTGTAATCTTCCGTCTGGCCGGCTGCTGTCTGAAGTTCTTCTTCAGCATCAAGTTGTTGGTCCAGCGAGCTGGTGAGACTCATGTTGAGTGCCATTTTTGTCAGGGCCAGTCCTTTCGTTGGCATTGCTGCTAATCGCTGTGCAAGAGCAGAAATATATTCATCCCAATCTTCATCGGGAATTGCTTTATAGATCATGCCCATCATTTCGGCATCAGGCGCTGGAACTTTTTCACCTAACATCATCAAAGCACTTGCTCTTTGAAAACCGATCAATCTCGGAAGATGATATGTACCACCGCTATCAGGTATCAATCCGATATGACTGAAGGCCTGGAGAAAATATGCAGATGTTTTTGCGATTACAATGTCGCATGCTAAAGCAATGTTTGCACCTGCACCTGCAGCGGCTCCATTGACAGCAGCGATGACCGGCATTTCAAGATTTCGGATTCGTTTGATGATCGGATTGTAATGATCAGCTACGATGCGTTGTAGTTCTGGTCCTTCAGGATCTGTCACTTCATTCAGGTCCTGTCCTGCACTGAATGCTTTTCCTTCTCCGGTAAGTACCAGGCATCGTGTACCATCTCCTGATACAATATCCAGCTTGCTCTGAAAATCAAGTGCCATCTCCCGCACAAAACTATTGTATCGTTGAGGACGATTAAATTTTATTGTGGTCACATCTCCTTCCCTGGACATCGATATCATATTGCTCTCCATCATACCTTGTTCAATTTTCGATTTTCAATTTTCGATTTTGCTTTTTGCCTATTGTTTTTTGCCTATGCTTTTTACTTTTGATTTCTTGCTGCAAATTTCGCAGATTAACGCAAATTAATTCCCTACTCTTTGCCCTTTGCATCCTTCAAGATCCGCAATTCAAAACACTCAAACGCTAACACTTTGTTTCTTTGCGATAAAACTATGTCTTCACCTCTCAATCCATATACAATGCCAATCCCTTCAGATAATGTCCTTCAGGATGGAAAATAGATACCGGGTGATCTGGTCCCTGGCTTAATTCGTGCGAAATTCTTGCGAGGCGACCTGATTCGATCGCTGCAGCAACGATTGTATTATGGAACATCTCTTTGTCTACCACCTGTGAACAGGAAAATGTAAAGAGCATTCCTCCTTTTTTCACTCTACCCATAGCCAGGATGTTCAATCGTTTGTATGCCTGTATTGCATTGTGTCTTTTACTGATATTTTTTGCAAACGCTGGTGGGTCTACAATCACGATATCATACAGCGCTTCGTGCTTTACCAGGTATGTCATCACATTTTCCTTTTCACTGATATGCTTTCCTTCGAAATGATTAGTGATTAGATTTTTTTCAAGTATAGCTAATGCACTTACTGATGTATCAATAGAAGTTACTTCTGCGGCCCCTCCGGATAATGCATACAAGGAAAAACCTCCGGTGTAGCAAAAACAATTCAACACAGATTTGTCATTGCTGTATCGGCGCACTAATTCCCTGTTCTCATGCTGATCAAGAAAGAAACCTGTTTTTTGACCCGCAACAACATCAATATAAAAACGGATACCCCCTTCATGCACGATGAGATCTGGCGAACTATCACCGATCAGCCATTCATCCGTAGTTTCTTTCGCATATTCTGCAGGCAATGCATCATGACTCTTTGAGTAAACTGATTTTATTTTCAAGACCTCCATCCGTGTCAGCGCTTCTGCAATTTCAACACGAGCTTTGTGCATGCCAATGGAGTGCGCCTGCAATACAGCGACATCGCCATAGATGTCAATGATCAAACCCGGTAATTGATCACCTTCGCCGTGGACAAGCCTGAACGTGTCCGTATGTCCTGGCTTATATAAACCCAGTTTTAGCCTATATTCTGCTGCTTCCTGAAGCCGTTTTTGCCAGAAAGCTGCATCAATGTTTTCTTCCTGGAAAGTGATGATCCGTACAGCCAGACTGCTATCTTGGTAATGACCAACACCAATCACATCTCCTCTTGAATCATGAATCGTGACAGTAGAACCATCTTCCAGGCCATCTGTAGCAGAATGAATAGCCCTTGAAAAAATCCAGGGGTGTCGACGTAAAACTGATTGTTCTCTTCCTTTGTGAAGCTTAATACCGGGAATTTCCATTTGTGTCAAAGGTATTGATTTGGAGGTAGGTTGTTGGTTATTGGCAGTAGGAAAGGTATAGATGGTTGTAGGTTATAGGTTACTGGCAGTAGGACAGGTATTGATGGTTGTAGGTTATAAGTTATCGACAGCAGGACAGGTTTTTGGTCATTGGTTTTTGGAAAAATAAAACTAACAACCAAAAACAATGGACCAGTCTTACTGCCAATAACCTACAACCCCTTACCATTTTTTAAAAACATTTGAAATACTCGAATGGCTCAAGGCATGTCTCGCATCGATAAGCTGCTTTACAGGGAGTAGATCCATATAGACTGACTAATGAAGTATGGACAGATCCACATTGAGGACATTGTTTTGGTTTTCCTTCATCATTCAGTGAAGGACTGCCATTTGGTGGTGCGATGCCATACGCAAGTAGCTTTTCTTTTCCCTCCACGCTGATCCAGTCGGTGGACCATGGAGGTGAAATACCCATGGAAACAACTACATTCTCTATTCCTTCATCTTCGAATTTAGTCCTGACGATAGTTGGAATGACATCGATAGCAGGACAACCAGAATATGTCGTAGCCAACAAGACATGCCAGTGTTCATCATCAGGAAAAATATCCACCACCATTCCTAAATCAACAATGGAAATGCCTGGTATTTCAGGATCGGAAACTTCAGAGAGGATGTCGGCTATTTGCCGTCTGCTGATATGGGTTAAGGTTACCAATGCATCTCCGGATATGTGCGCTGCATGTATTGTAGCTCAGCAAGGATATATCCCATGTGTTCGGTGTGTCGGCCTTCCTTGCTACCGGTCTGCATTACCTCTGTTTTAGGTATTATCAAACCAGCCAGGTTAAATACGGTCGAAATTTTATCCATCCATTGGGACTGAATTGCATTCAGGTCCATGCTATAACTTTCACTCATTAATTCAATTTCATAGGAAGCAGGTTGAAACAATTCTCCTGTATAGCGCCAAAGATCATCAAGAGCTTCCTGCATTATCTGGTGGCTTTTTTCAGTTCCGTCACCCAGCCTGGTCACCCATTCACTACTGTACCTGAAGTGGTATTTGATTTCTTTCAGCGTTTTGACAGCTATGGCATTTAGCTGCACATCACTGTGATGGGTCATTTTCTCATACTGGTACAGGTTAAATGCATCGTAGAGAAATTGCCTTACTATGGTAGATCCAAAATTCTTATTGGGTTGCTCAACCAGGAGAAGGTTAAAGTATTCATGTTCCAGGCGGAGCATAGCAAGTGAATCTTCATTTGTTTTGCCCCCTTCAAGGGAAGCCACATACTGATACAAAAGCCTGGCCTGGCCTATCAGGTCAAGGGCAATGTTGGTGAGAGCTATGTCCTGTTCGAGAACCGGGCCATGACCACACCACTCTCCCAGCCGCTGTCCCAGTATAAGCGGGCAGTCCGCCAGGTGTAATAGGTATTTGGTTTTGGCTTCCATAGAACTCGTGGTTGTGGGTTCAAAATTACCGATTCGGCTATTAACAAAAATCAAAACAGGTACATTATTTGCAGGAGACAACCGGGATTGTAGACTTTCATTCCTGAATTCGTATTTATCCCCCCATTTTGGCCTCCCTGTGTTAGCATCAAAATTCATATGGAAAATTTTACCTGAATTTTGAATTAACTAGCTGATAATATGGTCAATACAATTTAAAAGTATTGATGATATGATAAAAAAATAATTATGTTTTAACTGTTGGCTGATGGATTTCTAAAAGCTAACTTTGACCTTTATTTTTTCAAACTGAGATCCCATGAAATTTCACCTCTATTTATGGTCACTGGCCATTACCCTATTGTTCGTATCCTGCTCGGATACAGAAGAACTTTATGAGGTACTACCCGTAACCCAGGCTCCTTCCCTGGAATCCGCCAAAATCATTACAGATTGGAATGATCTTTACCTTCAAATCGAAAAAGATTTAAAAGGGTTCAGACCTGCTCCCACCTGCCGCGCTCTGGCCTACATCAACATGGGTGGCTTTGAAACTGTAGTACCCGGTATGGAGCATTACAAATCTTTAGGCTCTGTCCTTGAGGACTTTAATCCTCCGGTTCTGAAATATGAAACTAACAAGATCAACTGGCCAATAGCCTTAAACGCTTATTATTCACGTGTGCACAGGTTCTTTTTGTTTGGATCTGATGCTTCCCAGGTAAATCAAATCAACCAACTGGAAGCCAAAGAACTTATCAAACTAAGCAATGGCATTGCAGGAGGAATTGTAGAAAATTCAATCCTATGGGGTCAGTCTGTTGCTAATGCCATCATTACCTATTCAGAAACTGACCGCGAAGGGGCTACTCAGATCCATGAGCCTTTACCTGCTTCTTATTTTCCACCATCCGGTACAGGGCTCTGGGAACCTACTGCTCCTGATTATACCCATGCACTTTTCCCTTATTGGGGCAAGGTGCGCACATTCGCAGCAAAAAACTATGATCTCATAGCTCAGCCACCAGTATATAAGTACAGCACAGATCCAACAAGCAAATACTATCAGGACAATCTTGAAGTATCAAACAGGGTAAAGAACCTGACACAGGAAGATGAATGGATTGCCGAATTCTGGAGCGATGACCTTACCGGGATGACGTTTAGTCCGGCAGCCAGATTTTTTGCTATCACTAACCAGATTATTCCAAAGATCAATATGAATCTTGAGGAAACTCTAAATCTTTATTGTCGCCTGGGAATAGCTTTAAATGATGCTGCTGTTGCCTGCTGGAAATCAAAATATATCTACAATACAGAAAGGCCTGAAACCTATATTCAGGCTAATATTGATCCTGACTTCAAACCTATACTGGGAGCAGCAATACATCAGCCGGGTCTAACTCCTCCATTTCCGGGCTATCCATCAGGTCACAGCACATTTGCAGGCGTAGGTCAGCGAATATTTGAGCACTTTTTTGGTATCAACTATGAATTTACCGATCTGTGTCATTTTGGTCGCAACGAATTCAATGGCTATCCCAGGACTTTCACTACCTGGAAACAGTTGGCTGAAGAAGATGCTTATTCCAGAATTCCATTGGGTGTTCATATCCGGATGGATTGTTCAGAAGGCCTCCGGCTGGGAAATGTGATGGCTGTGAAGGCGCTTGCGTTGGACCTGCAGAAATAAAATCGTCTTTACTCCCCGCCCCCCTGACAGGGGGAGCTGCTGATCAACCTTCTTTAGTCCCCCTTTCAGGGGGTAGGGGTAAATGAAGAGCAACTTTCGGATTTACATCATCGTTTAAGTCATACATTTCACATCCATGACTTTAAAGCTTCTTCTTCCTTTTCTCTTTATAAGTTTTGCTTTAACCCTGTCAGGGCAGAATTCTAAGCTTGCTGACCAGTACTACCTGGAAGGTGAGTACCAGAAGGCAGGTGATCTCTATCTCAAGCTACACGAGACTGCCAAAAAAAATAACAACTACAGCTATTTCAATAAATACGTTGAATGCCTCCTTGCGCTGCGGGATTATGCGACTGCAGAAAAACAAATCAAGGAGCTGATGAAAGAGACACCGGATGATTTCAGCATGATGGTGACATTGGGAAATGTGCAGGAGCGTAAAGGAGATTTTGAAAGTGCACAGGGTTCTTACCGGATGGCTATCGAAAAGCTACCTCCCCGTATGGATGCTATCACCCGCCTGGGTAATGCATTCATCGAGCAGGCTAAATATGATGAGGCCATCGAGGCTTACGAAAAAGGAGAACAGCTTTTGAGCAAAAAAGGAATTTTTTCTTACCAGCTGGCGGATCTCTATCGCAGGAATAGTGACATACCGAAAATGATAGAGCAATACCTCTATTCACTCCAGGACACACCTGAACGATTATCCAATATCCAGGCCCTGATGCAAAGATCACTGCAGCATGATGACTATCCTGAGCTCTTATCTCAACTATACACCTTCATCCAGGACTATCCGGAGTCGGGCCAGTTTGAAGAAATGCTGGCCTGGACATTCATGCAGCAGAAGGATTACAGTAAAGCCATGAGGCAGGCTAAAGCGCTGGATCGCCGGATGGCCGAAAACGGAATGCGCGTATACCGGCTTGCACAGATTGCAGCTAATGATAAAGACTATACAACGGCCATTGATGGCTTTGATTACATCTTCTCTACACAGGGTATCGGTTCACCGTATTACATGGAAGCGAAGAGAGCGTCACTCGCTACCAAGCGCAAACAGATCACGGACAACTTCAATTATACTGTGGATCAATTACGCGTTCTTGAAGCAGAATACAATACATTTCTCGATGCACAGGGTGTAAATGCAAGCACTGCCTTGATCGTATCCGAATTATCCATGCTGGAGGCATTGTACATCGATGATCTTCCAAAAGCCATCTCGCTGCTTGAACAAATCGTCAATCTTCCGGGAATAAATAATTATGTACAGGCCAATGCGAAACTCGATCTTGGTGATTATTACCTCATGTCAGGTGAGGTTTGGGAAGGCACCTTGCTATACTCACAGGTGGATAAAGCATTTCCTGAAGAAGTGATCGGGCAGGATGCAAGATTCCGTAACGCAAAGCTGTCTTACTACAATGGCGATTTTGCATGGGCACAATCCCAGTTTGATATCCTGAAAACATCCACTTCAAAGCTCATTGCCAATGATGCACTCGACCTCAGCATTTTCATCATGGACAATATGGGACTGGACAGCAATACCACTGCCTTAAGCTTGTTCGCAAAAGCAGAGCTCCTTATTTTTCAAAACAAGCTTGATGTAGCAATAGATTCTCTGACTTCCCTGACAGCTAAATATCCTGAGCATGGCCTGAAGGATGATATTGTTTATCTAAAAGCAAAACTGTTCGAGAAAAAAAGAGATTATAAATCTGCTGAAGCTTTATACCAGGAGATCATTGAAAAATATCCAAAAGAGATCCGTGCAGATAATTCCATGTATTTCCTTGCGCAGCTATATGAACATCAGCTCAATGATGTAGAAAAAGCAAAAGCGTTGTATGAAAAACTTTTTATGGATTACACGGACAGCACATTTGCTATTGAAGCCCGCAAACGATACAGGGCTTTACGGGGAGATTTTGAGCCGGGAGAAGAAGAAACTCAATGAATAAAGAAAATCGAATATCAAAGTTAGAAGTGGAACTTTGAAGTAGAAGTAAGAAGTAGAAACAATGAAAAATTAGTATAAATAAGGATTGTTAACTTTTACTTCCCTACTCAATTCTTTTACATCTAATTCTAACTTCTTTATTCGTTATTCGTTATTTTATTAAAGGTCTACTTTATCTTTTTCTATCAACCTGAATCCATTCCCATGGATATTCATGATTTGCAGGTTAGGATCTTTACTTAAGTATTTGCGAAGCTTCGTGACAAAAACATCCATGGAGCGTGCTGTGAAATAATTATCCTCTCCCCAGATTTTAGCAAGTGCTTCTGACCTGGTCAGCACATCATTCTTATGCTGGCAAAACATTTTAAGCAAATGGGCTTCTTTCGGTGAAAGCTTTTCACGCTCCGGCCCATTAGTACCCGGCCATGTCAGGATGCGTAACGGATAATTGAAATGATATCCGCCTATGGTATATTCCTTCACTTCATCTTCCTTGTCCATTCCTTTATTTACCCTGCGAAGGATCGCCTGTATACGCAGGAGTAATTCTTCAGAATTGAACGGCTTGGCGAGGTAATCATCTGCACCGATTTTGAAACCTTCCAGGATATCCTCTTTGAGATTTTTTGCGGTGAGAAAGATGATCGGCATATCCTTATCTTTTTCTCTTACTTCTTTTGCCAGGGTGAAGCCATCTTTACGTGGCATCATCACGTCGAAAATGCACAAATCAAAACTCCCTCTTCTATAGCTTTCAAAACCGGCGACCCCATCCGATGCAAGCGTCACATCATAATCATGCATCTCCAGATAAGACTTCAGGACATCGCCAAAGTTTTGATCATCCTCCACCAATAGAATTTTACTTGCTGTCATACCTTTTTCATTTTCAGTTACTACAATCTAAATTCGGATTCAGAATCATTTCATATTTTTTTGCCGGAGGGGAAGATAAACAGAAAATTTGCTTCCCTTGCCCAGCTCGCTTTTGACTTCAATGGTTCCCTCATGAGCAGATGTAATCGCTTTTACATAACTCAGTCCTAATCCAAACCCTTTTACGTCGTGAAGGTTGCCGGTATGTACCCGGTAGAATTTATCAAAGATATGCTTTTGATCCTCTTTGGACATTCCTATCCCTTTGTCCTCAACGGTGATATGGATTCCTCCGTTCATATTGAAGGTGCTGATATCAATCTCCGGGGATTTGTCAGAATATTTCGTAGCGTTATCAAGTAAGTTGTGAATCACATTTGACAGGTGGGTCTGATCTCCCTGTACGATGTGGCGGTTTGCCTCCAGGTGTGTGCATATTTTCCCTTCGCGCTGTTGCACCTGAAGGCTTAGGTGATCCACAGCCTGCCTGATGAGCTCATGGAGGTCCACTTCTGCAAGCTTAAGCTGGAAATCTTTCTTGTCGATCTGAGCCATCTGCAATACCTTTTCTACCTGCTGGAGCATGCGTTTATTTTCCTGCCTGATAATGCCGATGAAACGATTAATCTTGGTTTCATCACTGATCACTTTAGGACTCGCTATCGAATCAGCGGCAAGTGATATTGTGGCAATAGGAGTCTTAAACTCGTGCGTCATGTTATTGATAAAATCCGTTTTCATCTCTGATACTTTTTTTTGACGCAGGATCACATGGATCGTATAGCTGAAGCAAAATAATATCAGGCTTGTAAATAAAATAGCAGACAACATGGTAGGCAAAAGCGAAGACCACAGCCAACCTTTTTTATTTGGAAAATGGAGCTTCAACCAACCCGGTGAATTCCTTACATCACTCCGGTAAAGAGCCACCTGGTATTTAGAATTGAATAAACTTCGGGATTCAGGATTGTCGACGTGACTGGCTTCAGATTCATCCATATTACCCACTACATAATTACCATTGATGATGATAAAAGTGGTGTCTGAAGATTGTATGACACCATACTGATAAGGCAGATCTATACCCCGGTTTTCAAGTTCTTCTTTGATAAACTGGGTTAGTTTTTTGGGATCAATCCGTTCAGAAATATCCGGTGGATTATCACGTCGCAGCTCATCGAGTATCTCCCAGTATGTGCTCTGTCGTCTCCAATTCTCCATCGGGTCGAGCAGTGAAATAAACTTTTGACTTTTAAATAAGCTGTCATTCAGCAACTCCAGGCTCTTATGCGTCTCCTTGTTCACCATGCCCGATTCACGTATAAATTCAGCTATCTCCTGCTGGATCATCAGCGGAGGGGCATGATTTAATGTATTCAGAATATCAAGCGGTGCTTTCGCTTCAATCGAAGTAAGCTTTTCTTCCACCTTATTCAACGCTTCGATCACATTGGTATCAAAGCGTGATTCCTGCTGCCTCATGGACCAGTTGAACCAATAGATCTGGATCAGGCTTGAACCCAATAGCCCGATCGTCATCAATGCAATGATCATCCAGATAGCTCTCTTACTCATACTTGTGGCAACAAAAATAAGCCTGTGAAAGATTCACAACGCATTTTAAGGAAGTATTAACCTATGCTTTGAGGCTGTGGTTGAAAGTTCCTGGATGTAGGAATGGGTATAGGTGTTAGGTTGATAGGGTCTATTTCATATTCAAATATATTTTGAAATATTACATCAACCGAAAGCCAATTGCCATCTCATACAAATTCAGCGACCAACAACACTCCTAACAATGGTCTATGGTCTCAATTCGATGATCCTAACAACTCCTTTTCTGAAAAACTCTGATCACAGAGATTTAATTTTAATGTTCCTATACCACACCTGGTTACCATGATCCTGTAGTGAAATTTTTCCTTTCGATGCCAGACCGAATCCTTTCATATCCTTAAACTTGGATTTACTGATCATATCATTCCATTTGTCAGTGTACATGTCGTACTCGACTACTTTTCTTCCATTCAGCCAATGTTCAACATGACCTTTGTTTTTTATGATACGCACTTTGTTCCATTGACCTGCGGGTTTTACGGTAACAAACGTTGATTCGATAAAATCGTAAAGATCACCTGCCTTATGGGATTTGAATCTTGCATCCGGATGACACGTATTATCCAGCACCTGCATTTCGGGGCCAGTCTGCCAGACATATTCATGCTCTGTTGACTCTACAACATTGTATATAATGCCACTATTGCCGCATGGTGCAATTTTCCATTCCAGGTTAAGTTCAAAATTTTCAAACTCATCTGAAGTGAGAATATCTCCGCCATCCATAGCCTGCCAATCACCGTTAGGATTTTTCTTTGCATCCAGCATGAGTGCATTATCATTGATGACCCAGCTGGCACCAATAGTTGATTTATTAAAATTATGCCAACCATTAGTTGTCTTGCCATCAAATAATAATTTCCAACCGGAGCTCGCTTCCGCAGGTGTCAGTGTATTCATGCTGAAAACAGGAACTGTACTTACAGTAACAGGATTTGCCTGTGGAATCTGATTCATAGTATACCATGCTTCCGTGGACCATAAGGGCAAGCCACTATCGCTGATAAAAGAATTTTTCATATGGATGTAGACGACATGTGCAGGTTTCATGCCTTCAAGCTTCAAAGAAACTTTTTTGCGATCAGCTGAAACATATGCTCCAAGGACTTTGAGCGAACTGTTATCTACTTTTGGTCCTCCATAATTTGCAGTAGGTACATATCGCCATTGTTTCACTTCCCAATCATTTACATTCCATCCGTCACCTTCTTTAAGCGGCTCGGTAAATTCTATTTCAACACCATCTGTCTTCGCACGAACAGCTAACATTTCAAATGTGGGTTTGCTATTGTATTTAAGCCGTTGTAATCCGTACCATAGTTTGTCTGATTGCTGCCAGTTACCCGGATTGCCTATTCCTCCAACATATAATGCACCATCAGGGCCCCATACCATTCTGTTGATACCTGCTTCAAGACCTTGTGTGAAACGAAAAACGACACCCTGGTATTCACCATTTATTTTTTCAACAAATACGCGCTTGATTCCACCATGCGTTACTTCTCCATGAATCATCTGTCCTTTGTACGGACCATCATTGATCGCTAAAGGTGTAGATGGTGAATTGCCAATCTCGTCCTGGGGAAGCCAGACTACAGGAAGTTTTTCTTTTAATGATGCAGTCCCTAAGAAATCAACTGACCTGGATCCGAACCATGCGTCCTTTGTCACATGAAGAATTTTACTTGAGGGCAACCAATCTCCCTGGTTATCTGCAACAAATATTTCATTGTCTATTCCAAGTCCGATTCCGTTTGGTGTTCTTAATCCACTGGCTATATAACTGAGCTCTCCCGAAGGGAGATCAAACTTTACAGCATGTCCGCGACTCTGTGGCTGGTTAGGGGCAGATGCACCGCCCGGAAGAATATCTGTCGCAAGAGTGGCATAGAGATCACCATCTTTTTCTGCGAGCCCAAAAGAAAATTCGTGAAAATTTCCTGAGGTCTGCCAGTTGTTGGATACGCATTGATATTCATCGATCATGCCGTCGCCATCTGTATCCACCAATCGCGTGAGCTCCTGTTTTTGCATGATGTAGATAGTGTCTCTTATCACTTTGAGACCGAGTGGTTCGGCGAGCCCGCTTGCTATTCGTTTAACTTTTATCTGTGCAGGATCACCTGAAGTGACATTTGATAAAAGATAAACAGACCCTGAAGGATCCCATGTGCTGACCACCAGCGTGCCATCTGACATAAAATCCATGCCACCCACTTTAGGTAGAAAATCCCAGGGCCGTGCCTGTGTCAGATCATACGATGGGTGAACACTTACTTCAGAAGACATATCTCCGGGAATAAGTGAACCGATCGCCATGGAAAGTGTTTTTCCCTGCAATTTTGCATTCACATCAGTGGAGTGAAGCAGCGCAAAAGAAGGTACGCCTGTCCATTCAGTTGCACCATCCGGTTTCCATTCAAAGGAAAGATATCTTCCTCCTTTTCCCTGCATATATTCGAGCGTGATAGGATGGTATCCACGGGATAATTTTACGATGGCTTCTTTTACTTCTGTACCATGTTGACCATCATTGTCGAGGATCAGCTTTCCGTCGATGGTTACTTTTGAACCATCATCACTCCATATTCTTAAACCCGTCGTGGTGTCATTTTCTGCATAGAGATATCCTTTGGCTACCAGGATAAAATCTTCATTTAATCCGCCAAATTTCTGCGCGTCTATTGCCATGAAGTCGGATATAATTCCGGCCTGGTCAGCTTTTTTAGTTGCAGGAAATGAGGGAATGTTTTCATATCCTTTTTGATTTGTGTATGCTTCAACTAATAATCCGGGTAATAAATCTTTCCCGTCTTTCATCTCCGTAACTAAAGCAATGGTATTACCTCCCGGACTTTTTTGTCCTGCGTCAGTAGTATCCAGTGCCAGTACATAGCGTATGATTTGCTCAGCATCTGAAACTGGAAGCTCCGGATGTGCACTCATCACTTGTGAGCCCCAGATGCCTGCACCGCCTTTGATGACTTTATTTGTAAGTGTGGCTACGGTTTCGTCATTCTGAGGATACCGTTCTGCGATCTGTTTGAATGAAGGACCAATGGTCTGGACATTTTTATTGTGACATGTCTTACAATCATTTTTATCAATCAATCTTTCACCCAGGGACATTGTGCTCACATCTTCTCCTGCAGAATTAGGATTGATGATGGTAGGATGACTGATGAATAATGTTGTGAAATAGGTTTCGCTTTCATTATTGAGTATGAGCCGGCCATCAAGGGTTAATAATTGCCTGGCATCATCCTGTGTGATATCTTCTTTATCAATATTCCATTTTCCATTTGTGGATACATTTTGTTTCAGTGCTATGGAAGACACCCGCTGTGCTATGCTGACTTCATATCCCTTTGCATCATTTTGAATATTGAATTTTCTCTCAAAGCCCATTTGTCCATCCTGCTGTTTGACAAACTCTGGTTGCTCGCTCACATGGATCACCGTGCCGTCTGTGCAAATCAATTTGTACATCAGTTGTGCATGACCATTTTTGATTGAATGCCCTGCGTACTGAACTTCTTTCAGCAATTCTTGTCCGGCGTTTGTTACTTTCCAGGGTTGACCATATGGATTTTTCATCCACACATTTCCGATGGTTATAGGTTGAGGACCATGTGCATTGTCATAGACCGCGCCCTGGAGCTTTACATTGCCTTTCCAGACCTGGTACAGCGAACAACTGTCGGTATGATAAGCTGCCCAGACATTATCATGAAGCGCCAGTGTGATGATCCGGGGTTGCTGATCAAGGACAGATCTGAATACCCAGGGTTGATAGGGCCTGTCCCCGTCAGAAAGGGCTGTACTCTTCTTACATCCTATAGCTATCAGGAGAAGGATCACCGACACCAGGATCTGCAATGATTTTTTCATCGTTTAATCGCTTATTTTGACTGTCAATAATACTGAATTTATCAGGATGGCCTGCGTATATAAAATATGCCTTATTTTTTATCTTTGGCCACTAAAACCAACTTAAATGAAAATTCTAAAATACTTACTGTATGTCCTGTTAGCCTTAGTGGTCATAGGCGTCATCCTGGGTCTTGTCGGGCCTAAAACTTACCAACTCGAACGTAGTGTAGTCATTGACAGTACACCTGATATGGTCTGGCCTCACATCAGCTCATTAAGAAAAGTGAATGAGTGGTCACCTTTTTTGAAAATGGATTCGACCGCTGTTGTTGAATACACAGGTAACGATGGAGAAGTCGGGTCATCAAGCTCGTGGTCAGGCAATAAAAATGTGGGCAAGGGTACACAAACCATTGTTTCGCAAGATCCGATGAAGTCTTCTGTGGTTAAGCTGACCTTCTTTACGCCATTTGGAACTATGGATTCAGAAGGTTATCTCAATCTCGATTCTGATCCTGCAGGAACAAAAGTTACATGGGGCATGAGAGGTGAAAACGGTTTTGTGGGCCGCATCATGAGCTTCATGATGAGTATGGAAAAAGCTGTAGGACCCTCCTTTGAATCAGGTCTTGCTGATCTGAAAGCAATGGTTGAAGCTGAACCAAAAGCTCCCAAAATGGATATGAATTATCCTATCAGCTCCGGCGATTTTGCAGGAGGCAAGTACCTCGCTATTCATAAGACCATCCCCATGAGTGAAATTTCTGATTTCTTCATGAAGAGTGTTCCGACGCTGATCGATGCATTGAAAAAAGGAAAGGTGGAAATGGCTGGTGTTCCTACAGGTATCTATTACACCTGGGATGAAAAGAAAGGAGAATCTGACATGGCCGTAGGAGTTCCTATGAAATCAGATATGAAAGCACCTGCAGGTATGGAAGTAATCGTTGTTCCTGCACACAAAGCGATGATCCTTGATTACAAAGGTGGTTATAGCAAAATGGGTGATGCCCATATGGCGATGGATGCACACCTGAAGGGTAATAAAATGGAATCGATGGCGCCAGTGGTAGAAGAGTATTATGTGGGTCCTGCTATGGAAAAGGATTCCATGAAATGGATGACGAAGATTATATACCTGGTGAAATAAACGAGTAACGAGTAACGAGTAACGAGTAACGAATAATGAATAATGAATAATGAGTAATGAGTAATGAGTAATGAGTAATGAGTAACGATTGACGATTGACGAATAGCGAGTTACAAGTAACTAAAATCGACTAGGGGTAATTTTATTGCCCCTTTTTTTATTGTCTTGTGGGCATTAGGGATGAGATCCTTCGCCTTCATTTCCTCGCCTGTGCTCTGAAATTAGCCCATCCGATCGCTTCTTTCCCCCATCGACGCCGGATGTGATCGAGCTGCTGAAGAAGGGATATTTCTGACTGTGTATCATCGAAGAGATTGAGCTGGATATGTCCATTGACGAGTCCGCTGAACTTGATACCAATGAGCCTGATCAGCTGGCGGCGTTCGTATACTTCCTCAAACAATTCCTGTGCATAGGTGATCAGCTGGCGTGTCTGTGCGGTGTAGGGGATGCGGCGTTGTTTGGTGAAGGTGTTGAAGTCGGCATAGCGGATCTTGACGGTGACACAGCTGGTGAGGCGTGAATCCTGGCGGAGGTCAAAGGCAAGCTCGTCGACCATGCTTCCGAGCAGGCTGCGGATAAATTTCATGTCGAGGGTGTCTTCGCTGAAGGTGCGTTCTTTTGACATGGATTTCTGTTCGCTGTACGGGATGACCTGGCGGCGGTCGATAGCGTTGGAGCTTTCCCACAGGAACTGACCCATTTTTCCAAACTCACGTTCGAGCAATGGAGGAGGGATCTCGCGCAGCACCCGGATGGTCCGCACGCCCATGAAGCTCAGCTTTTTGTAGGTTTCCTTACCGATGCCGGGTATTTTGCCTGTTGAGAGTGGAGCGAGGAATTCCCTTTCTTCTCCATTGGGGATCTCGCGCATGCCATTGGGCTTGGCTTCGCCGGTACCTACCTTGGAGACCAGCTTATTGACTGAAAGGGCGCAGGAAATGGGGAGGCCTGATTCTTTGATAATACGCTCCCTGAGCCCGGCCGACCATTTATAGCAACCGAAATAGCGATCCATGCCGGTGAGGTCGAGATAGAACTCATCGATAGAAGATTTTTCAAATACAGGCGCCTCGTCTTCGATGATCTCTGAGACCAGCATCGAATGACGGGTATAGGAATCCATATCCCCGCGCAGCACCAGGGCCTGCGGACAAAGCCGGAGAGCCATCTTCATCGGCATGGCAGAGTGGACACCATACCGGCGGGCTTCATAGCTGCAGGAGGCTACGACTCCCCTGCCGCCCATTCCCCCGATGATCAGGGGCTTGCCTTTGAGACTGCTATCCCGCAGGCATTCAACGGACACGAAGAAGGAGTCCAGGTCCAGGTGGAGTATTGCCCTGTCATACATAAGACCAAATATAGGGCATTTATTGACGTATTTTTAGTCATTAGTGATTAAAAAAGGCGATGCTTCGACCTGCTAAACCCATCCTTGTGCTACAGCTCAGCAACAAACTGAGGCGAAGGAAAGCAATAGGCAATAGCAATGGGCAACAAGCAATGGGCAATAGGCAAAAGGCAATAAACAAAATCATGATCAGTTTGCTGAAAGCTAACTACAATGATCCTGAAGGGATCAGACCTTATTAACCATGGGTGAAACCCATGCATAACAATAGGCAATAGGCAAATAAGTTTTAGGTAATAAATACAATAACGAAGAATAGGGAGTTGGAGGAAAAAGATAAACCGCAATTAATTCAGTGCTACATTTATAGAAATGAAAATAAAACACCTTTTCCTTGCCCTGCTAATACTGACAGGAATCGTGGTTCCCTTATCTCCATTAAGGGCCGGGCATCAGGGTGGATATGTCAACCTGGAAGATGTGCGCAGAGGTAAAAGAGAGTTAAAATCGGATGTCACAGACGATCAGTCAACAGAGATAAGGATGGATGGACTGAGCCTGGCAGCCTATGTAACCAGCATTTCAGGCATAGCGAGTCTTTTCTTACTGCCGACGTTGGGGTTATTGTTTTTGCCGGCGGGCTTTATCATGGGAATCATTGCATGGAGAAGCAAGAGGAGGTATGAACGCAGAAGAGGAAGGGGACTGGCCCTGGCAGCAGTAGCCATCGGGGGGGCCTTTACACTTGCTACAATGGTATCCCTTATCGCGTTTTTCGTAACTTTTGGGGTATTCTGAACCAAAAAGGAGGTAAACGAAAGAGAGTAGCAATAGTTATAAAGGAAAATATTACCTTTGCCGCCTATTTTTTAAACAACATCATTATGGCCCATCACAAATCCGCCAAGAAAAGAATCAGACAGGACGCTGTAAAACGCCTGCGCAACCGGTACTATAAAAAGTCCACCAGAACATCTATCATGAAGCTTCGCGAAATGACGGATAAACTGGAGGCATCAAAACTATTACCTAAGGTGATCAGTTTAATTGATAAATTAGCCAAGCGAAATCTGTGGCATAAAAATAAAGCCTCTAATCTGAAATCAAGTCTGATGAAGAAAGTGGCACATCTTTAACACACCCATTAAGGCAGCTATACAGAATAGCCTAAACTAGTGAGGCAAGCTGGGAAACCGGTTTGCCTCATTTGTTTTATGTCAGGGACGCGATATACTCCTCAGGCGTCATCACTGATAATTCACTTTGCTTAAAATCCCAGGTATTTCGGGTCAATACAATATTGATTCCTGCTAGGGAAGCAGCAGAATTTTGAATGGCATCTTCAAAATCCCTAAAAGATGAATGCAGTGCATTGACCACTACTTGTTTATTTTATAATAAAGACGCGAATGATAAGCGGATTTAGTTCCTTCCTGATCGGAAATTGTAAAGCAAATTCCCTATGAGGGTCCCAACGATTACACCACAAGCATTCGCCACCATATCCCAGACGTCAAACTGACGGCCCAAAGCCATCATATTCTGTAAAAACTCAAGACCTACGCCTACACACGCTCCGAGAATAAGCGTCCACCAATACGCTTTCCGGAGCGACCATCCGGAATTACCTGAGCATGCATTGAAAATCAAAAAAGCCCAGACAGCATACATGCCGAAATGTCCAACCTTATCAAAGTAAGGAATACCTAAAAAATTCAGATTGCCGGGGCCTCCGGGAATTACCGAAAGAATAGTGATCAGCAACCCCCAAAGGACAGGAGGTATCCAACGAAATTTCCGGTTTACCATGAATGAAAAAAATATGGTTGGTGAAGCTACCCGATTAATGACCGGTGAGCTCCTTATAAGCAGCGACACCTAACAGCTCATCGAATTCTGAAGTATCGGTGAGTGCAATTTTAATGATCCAACCCTCACCATAAGGGTCGTTATTTATTAATGCCGGATCATCCCCTCCTGATTCAGAAAGCTCTTTGTTGAATTCCAAAACTTCACCGCTCAATGGCATGAAAAGGTCAGAGGTAGTTTTTACAGCCTCGACGGTTCCGAATATTTCATCTTTTGATAAAGTATCGCCAATCGTCTCGACTTCAATGTAGACCAGTTCTCCCAATTCACTCTGGGCGAAATCAGTAATCCCTACTAGAGCAATGGTACGGCCATCCGCAGTTTTATCATCGGTCAGGCGAACCCATTCATGTTCGCTGGTGTATTTGAGATCTTCAGGAAATTGCATGGTCAGAGATGGTTAAGTTAGTTTGATTCAATTGCTGATGGGCGAAAATAGAAATATCTGATCGACTTTTGGTAAAGTTGTCCCTTTCTGCCTCTTCCGCCTTTTCCTTTAATCAGAAATATTCCCCTGTTAGCCGATTGCATATCCAAAGAAGAAACTCACTATAAATTCTTTTTCTAATTTACATCCTGCTCTTTAATACTGTCAAATGATAAGGAAATATTTCCTGGTACCGTGTTTTGTTTTAGGGTTCATCACACTGACCATAGCTCAGCCTGTAAGCGAAGATTTACCCCAGATCACAGGTTGTATTGCACTCATAAATGCAAAAATGATTTCTGCACCTGGAAAACCAACCCAGGTAGCGACGATCATCATGCGGGACGGATTGATCACAGATATTGGCCCACATCCAAAAGTGCCCCCCGATGCATACCGTATTGCTGCTGATAGCATGTATGCATATCCTGCATTTATAGATGCATTCTCTTCCATTGGGGTTAAGAGTCCGGAGACAGATGCTCCCCGTAGTGGACCACAGGGTGGGCCGGGTAACCGGGACAGGCCTCGCCCTACGGTAGACAATGAAGGAAATGCAAGTCTTGAGGATGCGGGCATTACACCTTTCCATAGCGTACGTCCTACAGTTGATATTAAAGAGAAATCCATTTCGGATTGGAGAAGCCAGGGATTTGCAATTGCCCATATCGTACCCAAAGGAAAGATGATACCCGGCAAAGGGTCAGTCATAGTGCTGGCAGGCAAAGAAACAGATGAATTATTCTGGAAGGAAGATGTGTCTATGTTCGCCCAGTGGACAGGTGCCGGAGATAGTTATCCTGGTACTGTCATCGGCATCATGGCCAAGTGGCGCGAACTTTATCATAATGCAGCGCAAGACCTTGCTCAACAAAATTCTTATGCGAGTGCTTCGCTTATACCGCGTCCCCATTACAACCAGGCACATGAAGCATTGATACCTGTAGTTAAAAAAGACATGCCTGTTTATTTCCGTGCTCCGAAAGTGAAAGACATCAGCAGGGCGATAGCATTACAAAAAGATCTCGGCATGAATATGGTGATCAGCGATGCTGAAGAGGCATGGTATCTCAAGGATCAATTTAAGACAGGGACTTTTCCGCTTGTTCTTTCCCTTTTCCTTCCGGAAGACAAGAGTGAAAATAAAAAGGCCGAAACAAAGGAGGAGGCTAAGGCCGAAACAAAGGCGGAGGCTAAGGAAAAAAATGCCGAAAGTATAAAGGTTGTTATAAAAGATACCATCAAAATAGATCCGGAGAAAGAAGAATTTGAAAAGAAAAGAGCACAGAGTCTCAAAGAACATTATCAGCAGGCAGGTGTCCTGGCCAAAGATGGAATTCCATTTTCTTTCGGAACACTCAGCGGAAAATCTGCAGATTTTACAAAGAATATCAGGCTCATGATAGAAAACGGTCTTTCAGCTGACCAGGCTTTAAGTGCATTGACCGTACAGCCTGCAAAATTACTCGGCATTGAAAAAAATACCGGTACCCTTGATATTGGAAAAATGGCAAATGTCATTGTATCCACGAAACCCGTGTTTGAAAAAGATGCGACCATCCGCTACATGATCGTAGAAGGAAATTTATATGCTTACGAAGCAAAAGAGAAAAAGAAGGCGCAGGAAAAAGATGCTCAGGCTTCTTCATCTTCATCTTCAATAGCCGGAACATGGGCGTATACGATTGACATCCCGGACCAGAAGAAAGAAGGAACAATGGAGTTTTCTGAAAAAGACGGATCTATCATGGGAACCATTCATAGCAGTGATATCACTACAGGAAATAACGAACTGGAATCTATTGTGCTGGATGGAAATTCTGCTGCTTTCACGTTTGACTTCGAAATCGAAGGTCAGCTCGTGGTCATCGAATTCAATGTAAAACTGAAGGGCGAATCTTTTGATGGCAATGTCACTATAGCAGACGTAGGTTCATTTTCAATCACAGGCCAGCGCACTGCAAAACCAAACCATTAATCCTCATCAACCTCATGAAATGAGAAAATGTATTTATTTATACCTGGCGTTTTCATCCTGTCTTGTTATGGGCCAGGTGCCGACGGGTGATATGATCATCCGGAATGGTACTATACTGACCATAACTAAAGGAACACTAACTGAATCAGATATCCTGGTACAGAAAGGCAAAATCACTGCCATCGGGAAATCACTAAAAGCACCTGCCGGCATAAAAGAAATTAATGCCTCAGGTCATTATGTGATGCCGGGTATCATCGATGCACATTCTCACATTGCGATCGATGCTGTCAATGAAGGTACAAATCCCATTACTCCTGAAGTGAAGGTCGGTGATGCTATAGATCCTTTTGATCTTTCCATATACAGGGCGCTGGCGGGTGGCGTGACTACATCACATGCTATGCATGGTTCTGCAAATGCTATCGGTGGTCAATGCCAGACAATCAAACACCGGTATGGATTAATGGAACCTACTTCTTTTATTTTTAAAGATGCACCCCGCACCATAAAATTTGCTTTGGGAGAAAATCCTATCCGTGTGCATGGTGAAGGAAGAGGTGTACAGCCGCGTACACGCATGGGTGTAGAGCGTGTCATTCGGAATGCTTTTGCAGAAGGCCAGGTATACAGGGATAAATGGAAAGCATATGAGCTTGAAAAAGCAAAGAATCCAAATGCGGTTGCTCCTGTGTATAATGAAAGATATCAGACTATGGCGGATATCCTGGATGGGAAGATCATCATCCAGTGTCACTCTTATCGTGCTGATGAGATACTGATGCTGCTCAATGTGCTTCGTGATTTTGGCGTAAAAAAAATTACCTTCCAGCATGTCAATGAAGGATTTAAAGTAGCCCCTGAATTAGCTTCATTTGGTGCGATGGCATCTGTGTTTTCCGATTGGTGGGCATACAAATTTGAAGTTTATTATTCCACTGCATACAATGCTACCATACTGACACGAAATGGCGTGGTCACTTCGATCAACAGCGATAGCGGTGAGATGATCCGTCATCTTTATTATGAAGCAGCGAAGACGCAACGATATGGCGGCTTATCTGATGATGAAGCATTGTCACTCGTCACGATCAATCCGGCGCGGCAATTAGGTATTGATGCTAAAGTGGGTTCGATTGAGATTGGGAAAGATGCGGATATAGCTATTTTTTCTAATCATCCTTTATCTGTTTATGCTGTCCCGCAAATGACCATAGTGGATGGTATCGTTCGATTTGATAAAGAAAATGATCCTTCAGACATGCGCATATATATTGATCCGGAAGAACCCACACCGGCTTATTACGGTCGTGAAGTAGTGGATGAGTGCATGAGGGGCACGAGTGAAATGTTTAATAACCGTCATTGATGATTGTTCATTATGAAAAAAAATAGTTTTATCCTGGTTCTGTTCACTTTTGTTCAAAGCATATTTGTTTTGCAGGCGCAGCAGGTTGAGAAATCCACCTATGGAGTTTTTGCCCTCACGAATGCGAAAGTGGAAACAGTTACAAAAGGTAAATTGGAAAATGCAACAGTGATCATTCGCAATGGCAAGATTGAAGCTGTCGGAACAAACGTCACTATTCCTGCCGATGCACAGGTGATCGATTGTAAAGGCCTGACCATTTACCCGGGTATGGTAGATAGCGGAACACATTTAGGATTGCAGGAAATTGAATCCATATCGGTAACACAGGATTATGATGAGATCGGTGAAATCTCTCCCGAGATGCAAGCTCTGACTGCAGTAAATCCAAACAGTGTATTAATTCCTGTGGCACGAGTTAGTGGCGTCACTTCGGTGATATCCTATCCTTCCGGTGGATTATTTCCGGGTACGGCTGCATTGATCAATCTGCAAGGCTATACACCTGAGCAAATGTATGCAGGCTTCAAAGCTGTTGTGATGAATTTTCCCATGTCCGGTCGCAGGGGACGATATGATCGAAGAACAGATGAAGAAGTGAAAAAAGATAGTGACAAAGCGATAAAGAAATTGAATGATACCTGGGAGAGAGTAAAAACGTATGCAGCTATTGATTCCTCAACAAATGGAAAAGCGGATTACAATCCGCAAATGGCAGCATTGGTTCCTGTGTTCAGAGGCAAAGCAACTGCGATGATTGAAGTGAATAAGGAAACGGATATACTCTCTGCGTTGAAATGGATAAAAGAAAATAAGATCAAAGCAATCCTCACTGGTGTTTCTGAAGGCTGGCGGGTTGCAGATTCGATTGCATTGTCGGGTGTGCCTGTTATCACAGGTCCTGTGATTTCACAACCTACGAGGGCGTCTGACCGGTATGATCAGGGTTATAAAAATGCGGGTATAATGCAAAAAGCAGGAGTCAAGGTTGCACTGCGAACAGATGATGCAGAGAATGTGAGAAATCTTCCATTTAATGCAGGCTTTGCAGCAACCTATGGGATGGGGCAGGATGATGCATTAAAAGCGGTGACAATTGTTCCTGCAGAAATATTTGGCGTCGCTGATAGAATCGGTTCGATCGAAGTAGGTAAGGAGGCTAATATTTTTGTTTCCACGGGAGATCCGTTTGAACCGGCTACACAACTCAAACATCTTTTTATCAATGGATGGAATGTGCCTTTGGAGTCAAGACAGACACTTTTGTATGAAGAGTTTTTGAAAAGGAGTCCGGGAGTGACGAAGGAGAATGTGCCTGGGAAATCGTGAGACGTGAGACGTGAGACGTGAGACGTGAGACGTGAGACGTGAGACGTGAGTAGTGAGACGTGAGACGTGAGACGTGAGACATGAGACGTGAGTAGTGAGTGTGAAATCGAAAATCGAAAATCGAAAATTCTTAGTGGTTTTCTAAGTGTTCTTAAGTGACTAAGTGGTAAAAAAGGACCAAAGACTAATTACCAATCCGGCTGCTTCGACTTTATCCCTTAGACCTTTTTTCTATGTGTTTTACTATGTGAGATATGTGTCTATGTGGTAAACCTTTTTTATCATTTTTCTTAGATTGATAAAGTCCTTGAACACAATTACTAAAAATCCGGTTTGAGTGAATAGCTTTGATCCTGAGCATAAAACCAATCAAAAATCTAAATTCTAAAATCCAAAATTGATTTGTTTCTCAAAAAAGATAATAAGCCATTTCTCATAGCAGGACCCTGCAGCGCCGAAACTGAAGAACAGGTAATGTGTGTAGCCCATGGCCTGGCTGATGCAGGCATTGATTTATTCAGATCTGGGATATGGAAGCCACGTACGCGTCCCGGTGTATTTGAAGGCAAAGGATCGGTAGCACTTCCATGGCTTCAATGCGTGAAAGAAGAAACCGGCTTACGTACTACGATAGAAGTGGCGAATGCAAAACAAGTTGAAAAAGCACTTGCGTTTGGAATTGATGTGCTTTGGATCGGTGCGCGCTCTACTGCGAATCCATTTTCAGTGCAGGAAATGGCCGATGCATTGCAGGGTGTCGATATCCCGGTAATGGTAAAAAATCCAACCAATCCTGATCTTGAATTGTGGATCGGGGCTATCGAACGTGTACAAAAAGCAGGAATCAAAACAATAGCTGCCATCCATCGTGGATTTTCATCTTATGGAAAATCAATGTACAGGAATGAACCCTATTGGGAAATTCCGATTGAACTAAGAAGACGAATGCCGGGCTTACCCTTGCTTTGTGACAACAGTCATATCTGTGGAAATCGAACTGAATTGCTGAATGTCGCGCAATATGCATTGGATCTCAATTTCGATGGCCTGATGACAGAGACGCATTGTGATCCGGATCATGCATTGAGTGATGCCGCACAACAAATTACTCCTGAAACTTACAAGCTGCTGATTAAAAAGCTGGAGTTTAAAAGGGAAATGACGGATGACAGTGATTTTCTCGAATACATGGATTTTGTGAGACACCAGATAGATGAGATCGATCTTGAAGTATTAAATCTCCTCGGAAAACGAATGAAGCTGAGTGAAGAAATCGGCAAGCACAAAAAACATAATCGCATTTCGATACTCCAGGTGAAGCGTTGGAATGAGATCCTTGAAAAAGCAAAGGATATGGGAAGAGAGCGCGGATTGAGTGAAGGATTTATTTCACATTATCTGAGTGCAGTACACCAGGAGAGTATCCTTAAGCAGTCGCAGGCGAAAGAGGATGACAGTCTATAATTAGTAATCAGTGGTCAGTATTCAGTAAGACTTGTAAAACAACATAATTGATTTCAATTACTTTTTTTAATGAATCAGAGTTTCAAAACAGTGCTCTCCGTGCTAATCTCCTTTTACTCCGTGCGAAAAAGTTGATGTTCAATACTAAATTATTCACTTTTAGAATGATTCTATAAATAGATATTTGGAAGAATTGGTCCAGGAATAAGTTTGATATCAAAGGTTATAGAAATGGCGTTCGCACGGGGTTCACAGAGAAATTACACGGAGCTCATAGACAAGTCGCACTAATCTGAATAAAAATTATTCACTTAATTCCGATTACTTTTTTTACTGATTACCGATTACTGTTTCTCAATTCCTATAGATCCTGACTGATTGACTCACGTCAAGCTGTGCGCCATTTGCATTGTACAAAATTGAGCCTGTATTCCCCGACGCACGTTCATAAATGCTTACATTCCGGAGCCGGAGAAAACCCTCATTGAAAATTGCTGCCCCGGAGGTACCCGTGCCTGCTATGATATGCATGCCGATCAATTCAACATTTGCACCCGTATTGATTTCAAATGAATGATTTACAGTATTACCGGCAACAAAAATACTGTCCGATGATAGCGAATTGAAAATAAGATTTTTACCGATAATCGCTTTATGTGTCATAAGCTGAATCGTATCATGATGCAATGCTTCAGCAAATCGAATGGTATCACCTGCTTCTGCACAATTAATAGCAAATGGTAATGAGCCTACTCCACCATCAGTTGTGACAGATACCAAGGCACAGGCATTATCAGGATCAGCTGGCATGATCAGCGTAGTTGCATAGGAGGAATGCGTACGGCCTCCGCTTGCTATGGGGTCATCAACGAAAACTTTATTCGTAACCGTCACAGGATTTTGTACTATACGTACATCATCAATCCACCAACCGTCACCACCCCCCATTCCCAAATCTTCACTGAAAACAAATCGCACTTGTGATACACCGTCCGGTAAGCTTCCTGCAGATTCAATATACCCCGGAACCAATCCGGTGAAAGCTGCACCTGCATTGACCGGATTGAATGTGGAATTTAATGCTCCATTATATCCATTCACCTGGAGTGGCAATCTCGTCCACTCAATCCCATCGGATGTGATTTCTACAAAACCTCCGTCGTATCCTGGATCTGTTCCGAATTTGTGCCAGAAACGTAATTGCCGGTTAGTGATCAACGTATCCAGAACCGGACTGATCAGCATTGTATTTGCACCCGTGAGACCAAGATTGTCTGTGAAATAAAAGGATGATCCTGAATGTGCATTCGGCGCATCTGTAGTATAGGTGAATTCATTAAATCCGCCTGTAATAGCCAACCATCCATGAGCACCTGATTCGAAATCATACAGGACTACCGGAAGAGATGTTGATGGTGTATGAACAAATGCATAGACATGTATAACTTTTGATTGTCCTTTCGTGAGTGAATCGATGGTAAAAAATAATGAATCATGACCATGTGTGTAAGGTGCTCCTGATGCGTCGAGAAAAATCATTTCATCTGTGAGAACATCCAGCACATCTATATCATAGCCTGTAGTATAGAACGGTGATGTATTGGTAACTGTAATCGTATACGTGATACTGTCATTATTTGACATCAGGGATACCGCCGATTTCTTAATGCTGTAATAAACCTGCGTTGTGTCGCAAGGCGTTGCGTATCCGTCGAGTTCATCACCTACAGCATTTGTACCGGAGAAATAGCGACAAAAAGGACAATTATGAAAGCTTGGAAAGTGTTTTTAATCTTGGTTTGCATTATCAAAATTTTTTAAGTGAAAATTGAAGGATTGAGTTTTTTGCATTCGGAAATTTCAAAATGACGGACTCAGTGTTTACTGCATTTTATTTTTAAAATTCCGCTAGGTATTATTTTTCAGTTCACGTTAGTTTTCATTTTTTAAATTATCAAAATGAAAGATTAAATCTTGATTATTTCAGGTAATTAGATTGTCGACATAGCAAAGCACCTGTCCCTAATGTCAAGTCAGGAAGAAAAATATTCGATCAATCAATTTTAGATTCGTGAGGGACTTAAAAACTATGAGGTCAGCTTGATAATAAGTAAATGTTAGTAGGACAATTTGATTTTGATTGTTAAAATAATTTGCATTTCGATCTTTAGATCATGACACAATAAGCTAAATTACTATCCTAAGTTATAACTATTTATTTTAGCAACCAAATTTTTATTAAAATTTCTGTACTATGCAATCTCTGAGCAAGGCAATTCTTTCCAAAATCTTCTTTAATTTAATTAACTTTCATCACCTCTCCAGAGATTTGTCTGATTTTGCCAGAAGCGCTTGAAATTGAGTTTGCAGTTTTGTAATTTGAGATTGCATGGATAAGTTAAGCACTTTCAAGTCTTTAAGTTCTGCATTTTGTGATTTTAGCACATCAATCTGTACTTGCTGCTCTTGTATGGCTTTTACCAATGGCACGACAAATTCAGAATAGGCAATACTATAATTATCTGTTTCATTCGCTGGTGTATGCACAGCATCGAATGACGCGAAGCCTGTTTGCTGTATTAGTTTCTCAACGTCCTGTGCAATGAAACCTACTGAACGAAGGGCTGAAAGCGAATCCAGTTCCCTTTCACGCCCTTCTGTTTTCTCTTTAATGTGTTTTGCAAATGAAAGGCGATTGAAATTGTATGAGACAGGGTGAAGCCTCATGATAAAATCCAAGCCATGAACATCATCTTTTACATATTCTTTAAAACGACCGTCAGATGCTTGCCAAACACCTGTCTGAGTTTCAAACACACTTACACTTGTATTTCCTATCCGAACTTTATTGTGATTATTGACTGTGGCAGTATGCCCAATTGCAATAGAGTTGACGAAATTATTAGTTGTCGCTCCATATCCAATTGCTGTATTTCTATTTCCCTGTGATGTTTCATTAGCTGAAACTCCAACAGCTGTATTTTCAAATCCTTGAACATTATCCCGAAGAGAAAAGGCTCCGACGGCAGTATTTGCTACCCCCCAGATGTTAGAAATAAGAGCATCTGCCCCCATCGCTGTGTTCCAACTTCCAACTTCCCCACCCATATTAGAATTGGACTTTAGTGCATTTACTCCGACTGCTGTATTGTTTGTACCTGTAGTATTCATTTCAAGCGCATTTACACCATTAGCAGTATTTCCATCAGCTTTATTATTCCTAAGTGCTTGCCAACCAGTGGCTGTATTAAAGTTTCCTGTTGATCGCTCAAGAGAATTAACGCCAATAGCGGTATTGTTAGACCCACTCACATTTTGGTCTAAAGCACCTACTCCCATAGCGGTATTTGCACCTCCTCCTTGATTCTTAGTCATAGCAAAAGTTCCATATGCCGTGTTATAGGAACCAGAATTATTTTCATGTAATGCCCATACTCCTGTAGCTGTGTTTGCAGTGCCGCTTACGTTATCTCGCAATGCTTCGCTTCCAATAGCTGTATTGTTGTCGTTGTTGAGCGTTGAATTAAGAGCATTATAACCGATCGCAGTATTACCTTTGCCGACCGTATTGCTAAAAAGCGATCCGGATCCAATGGCTGTATTAAACTTGGCCTGATCACCTGTCGCATTAAGTCCATTATTAGTAAGGGCTTGGTAACCCATTGCCGTATTATCTCCGGTCACGGAGTTAAATTTTAAGGCTTGATAACCTATACCAGTATTCGATTGAACAGTATTGATAAGACCTGCTTGAAAACCTAGAAAGACCTGACCAAGAGGATCGATGATACCGGAATGAATTCCACTTGTTTTGATTTTTAGCGGATCAGCACTGTTCGTACCAAGATAATCTGTCGAAGGGTTGATCAAATTTCCATTAAGGTCCCAATAGTTTCCACCTCCGCCTCCGCTTCCTTTTAGACCTACTAATATTACATCTCCTGATTGATCTAAACTCAATACTGGAGTAGAGGTTGTTGCACTTATCTGTTTAGGTGTGAAGGGAGATCCAGAATTGAGTCTTCTGAATCGTAACCCACTGGCATCCGGCAATGCTGCATTTATTTCAAGTCTATTAGCAGGTCCTACTGGATTACCTGAAAGTCCAATCCCAACATTTACGTCTTTACCAAGAATCATCGCATCCTTTGTCGTCACTTTAGCATTAGCGCCGATAGCAGTGGCATTTGTTAGATTCGGCATTGTAATATCCACATCCGCCGCATAACCTATAGCAGTGTTCGAGGAACCTTTAGTGTTGTTGAAAAGTGCATTTGCACCTATTGATGTATTCTTTTCACCCGATTCGTTGGATGAAAGTGCCTGGTCTCCAACAGCTGTATTATATTGGCCAGTGTTTTCCCCTTCATTATTGCCGCCAATTAATGCCTCATAACCTACTGCTGTGTTGTATGTCAGACGGCCCACTGGATTTGATCCTGAATTATTATCTGCACGAAACATGGCATAATAACCCAGTGCAGTGCTTCTACTATTATATAAAGAACTATACAGAGCTCCAACCCCTAATGCAGTATTTTTTCCTCCACTCGAGTTTAAAACGAGTGCATTCAATCCAATTGCTGTATTGTTGCTCCCATCCGTCAAATTAGAAAGGGCAGCCGCACCAATTGCTGTATTATAATTTCCTTTATCGTTGTGTCTTAAAGTGTGATATCCAAACGCTGTATTTAATTCCCCTTCCGGAAGATTAGATGGAGTTTGAGGAAGATAGGAGTTTATCCTCCCTGCTCCATCACCGACAAATGTATTTTTGCCCAAAGATGGATCAATAATTTCCAACATTGTATTCGCTGTACGATTTGGGATTGGTGTGTTCTTCCTTAGTATTAAAACTGTTGGACCTTGTATTCCCGGTGTACTACCTGGGGAAAGTCCCAGACTCATATGAATCTCATCCAGGTCAGTGTCAGTTGCGTCTGGGTCAATCCATGTATCTCCATCACCATCACTAATCTTCGGGGCTCTTCCTGCATAAAGTGCATAAGGAACAGAAAGCAATTCAGAAGTTCCAATAATTTGGTATGTTGAGCTGCCTGGTGGAATAATTGCTACTTCTAAAAAGTAGGGAGAAATGAACCAGTCTATAGCAGAGAAAATACCAGAACCCGATATTAGGGTTCCTTTACCAATGGGAAGATTGAACAAGCCAAATTGGTTGGTCATAACTGACCAGGTTTCACCATATGTCTGGGTTCCGGTCACACTTCCTTGCAAAATTCGGAATTGAACACCTATTTGTTGCTGTACAATTGGATTGTTAGTTGCATCACGGGCAATGGCCTGATAATTTATGGCTTGCGGAGCCTGTGCAACCATAATGGATGCGATAATCGCAAAGAGCAAAGAAATAATAAGTTTTTTCACGTTAGTTGGATTTAAATATTTTATAAGAATTTCGTTTTTTACTTTTAATGTCAGTTACAGTAACCACGTAAAACCCATCAGGTAAAATTGAAAGATCTGTTTGCCAAATCGAGGTAATCACTTTTGTATTCAATATTTCTCTACCTGCAGAACTATGAATTGATATGTTCAGATCTGAAAAATCTTTGTCATTAAATTGAACAAAGAGTATCGATTTGGTTGGATTTGGATAAATAATTACCTCCCCCAACAAAAATGATTCATTTACACTGGTGAAAACAAACTGTGGCTGATGAAACCCTTGCGTTAAAGTTGAGCTATCATTTGAAATAGTAGTTATAGCTGTCTCACCTACTGTGTAATTGATATTTATATTCCCCACATTGCCTTCGCCACCTGTAGCACCGAGGACAAATTGAGATTTTGCTTCGACTGCAGTAAATAATAAATAAGCTATGAATATCAGATCCTTCATTTTCAGTTATTGACTTAAATTGGATATAAAATATAATTCCCAAATCATCATGCCAAATTGCAGAACTAACTCTGCTATGACATTTGATAATCAAATATGGCACATCCCTAACCAATCATACCTAACATGATGAAAAAAGGTATTGATCTGATGAAATCCGGTCGGAATGAGCGGAAATTCGGAACAATTAATCCACAGGAATCTGCATAATCACCCTGGATCCAATTACTTTATTGTCAGGTCCAACAAGATTTTCTGAAGTAAAATTGCTTACAGTGGAAGCCTGCGATAGAATATTAAGCCGCCTTTTTGTCAGTGCTATTCCAAGTGATTTGTAAGACTTTGTATTGTCTTGTTCATCATGAGCAAATCCTGGACCATTGTCTGAAACGGTTACAATCAATGAATTTTCTTTTTGATCAAGATCAATAGTTATCAGACCGTCATTTGATTTATTCTTCATCCCGTGAAGAATTGCATTTTCAACAAATGGCTGTACTAACATCGGGGGAATAAAAATTTCTTCAGGATTGAGGATTGAATTGTTTTCAATTTTATATCCAAATTTACCTTTAAACCTCATCTGCTCCAAGGCAAGGTAATTATCAAGCATTTCTATTTCCTCCATCAATGAATGTTTACCATCCACAGAACTGTGTAAAGACAAACGCACAAGTTTTGCAAATCGAGCCAGGTAACGTGTTGCAGAAGCACTATCATTCTCAGCGATAAACTGCTGTATACTACCAAGACAATTGAAAATGAAGTGAGGGTTCATTTGTGCGCGAAGAGCGGCCATTTCCAGATCTTTTATTTTATTCCTAACTTCTGCTCTATTTTTAATTGTTTTCAGTCGGACTTTAATGATCATTACTAGGATTAATACTATGCCTGAAAACACAAGAGTTATAAACCACCAAGATTTCCACCATGGTTGAAGTATAAAAAAAGACAATGGAAGAACCTGACTCCAACCCCCATCCTCATTCTGAGCCTGTATTTCTAATTTATAATATCCCGGCGAAAGAGTTAAAAAATTAACCTGCCGAGAGGTAGTATAAGTATATAAAGAATCTTCAGTTGAAAATCTGTACCTGTAAAGAATATTTCCTTCTGATCTATAATGAAGCGAATGGAATACTATCGTAATATTATTGCGATCAAATGGCATCTGAATGTTCTCCTGGTACGAAGTATCCCGACTGTTAACTATAAAACTTTCTAATAATGGAGTGGAGACATTGTAACGTTTCGGTGTGTTTTTTAGATGGACTAATCCTTTTGCAGTTGCTACCCAAAGCTCATTATCTAAAAGGGTCAAATCATTTACTAAATTAGATGGCAATCCTTGTTTCAAAGTTATTGTTTCCACATCCCACAAATTATTCTTAGATTTAGTAAGATGGTTTAATCCAAAATCTGAACACGCATAAATATCTCCAGTCAAACCTGACTTTACTTTGGTGATTAAATTGGAAGACAGTCCTTCATCTACAGTTAAATATGATAGGAGCCCATCAGGCCTTCTGACTAAAACACCTCCTCCACTGAAGCCAATTGCTAAACTGCTATCAGGTAAAAATTCCAGATCGGAAACAAGAAATCTTAAAGCTGGATGCCGGAAAAAAGGAAGTTCATAGTGATCATCCTTCCATATCCTAAGTCCATCAATTGTAGCAACCCAAATATTTCCATTATGATCAGCTGTTATTGAAAATGTGCGTTGATACATTAATTGATTGTTTTCTCCTCTTATGTAGGTTACTTTGTAGGAAGGAACATCTATTTTATAAAATCCAAATGTTGAGCTAGCCCATAAATATTTGTGCGAAGGGTCTGAAGTAATTTCCTTCGCGATTAATGATCCCTCTTGTCCGGCAGAATTGTATCCAGAAATTAATTTCCATTGGTCATTTTCAAAATATTCCAATGGCTTACTTCGCCAAAGTGTTTGTTGAACTGTATCATAAAACAAAGCCCAAGTTTCATATTCTGGACCTTCATCTGTTGAAATACATTCTGCCTGATGATTGGAGGCGTTAATCTTCCAGACCTGCTTCGGCCAAATTCCTGCATAAATATTTTTTTCGTGGTCAGACGTTAAGCGCATAACATTTGACGAAGAAAATCCTGTAGATGTATCATAAACATCAATGTCCGGATTCTTACAATAAAGTATGCCTCGTTCACGCGTTGCCACCCACCAACCTCCTTCAGCATCACATAAAATATCACAAACTAAGTATCCGGGCAGGATATTCTCACCATTGCCTTCCTTAAAATGTGCGATGGATTTGTACAAAAACAAGCCAGGATTTGAACCTCTATAAGAAGCAATTAAGAGATTTCCATCTTCTGTTTGGATAATTTTAGGTGCATTAATCCCGGATGAGAAACTGGAAACTATTCTCCGATCCTTAAGATGTATCACTTTTCCACTGGAACAAACTAAGATTTCATTATTCTCCAAGAGCCAGGCAGAATAGAAGTTTTCTAAAGCAGTTGATTTATTACTAACTTGATCAATCTTTGTTGTATTCCCATTCTGGAAAAGGAGTATATCTGTAAACTCGTTTGATCCTAATAATACTCCTTCTTCTGCTGCGGCATTTTGTTGGGCAAAAACAATTTTATTGGCAACTCTTGTTATCAATAAATTCTTATGATTCCACTCGCGAATAACTTGATGTTGTCCATCCTTCTCCACAACCAACAACCCATAAGTACCTAATGCAATCCACACAGTTCCATTTGTATCAATAGTCAAATTATCTATAAATGAGAATTTATCTTTATATAATTTTAAGAGGTGGTTATATCTCCAGGGTCTCACTACATCTTTCTCAATGATCCAAATCGACTTGTCCAGTCTTCCAAACCAAATATTACCTTCATCATCTTCTGCTGGTACAAATGCTTCTGTTCCTACTAAAGAACTGGTGTCACGTGGAGTGATGAATTCATATCCATTGAACTTACATATACCATGGTTAGTTGCAAACCAGATATACCCTTTACAATCCTGAATAATATCAAATACTTCGTTCCCCACCAATCCCTGATCTGTAGTGTACTGCTTCCACACCTTATGTTGCCCATTCAAAGGCAAAGAGCCGCCCGAAAGCATTAAGAGAAGAAAAGAAAACCTAATCCAGTGAAGTGGCACAATTTAAAATTTAAACTAAAGTATCACTACTAACCACTTATTAAATGAAATTCGGCGATTTTTTTCTTAGATTGGGCCTGTAAACCTAATTATCTTAGTCTTTTTAGGAATGGCAGAAATCCCATATAGAACTTTTATTGTCGATGATGAAACTGGTGCGCGGTCTATCATAAAAGGATTTTTGAAACAAAGTTTCCCTGAAATCATTATTTCAGGTGAGGTATCCGGTGTGGAAGAGGCACTACATATGATCCCAAAATTAAAGATCGATTTGGTATTCCTTGATGTAGAAATGGGGGATGGTACCGGATTTATGCTGTTGGACAAATTACCTGATCTGGATTTCAACGTGATCTTCACCACAGCGCATGACGAATTTGCGATTCGGGCCTTTCGGTACAATGCTATTGACTTCCTGCTAAAACCAATTGATCCGGATGAATTTGTTATTGCTGTCCATAAAGCGAAAGAACATCAAAACTTTTCAACTCTTCACAAGCAGTTTGCTCAATTACTTACTACAGCTCAAAACAATACTTTCGATCGGATCACACTTAATACCGGTGAAGGACATGTCTTTGCAAAAACAAATGATATAATCCGGATTGAAACTTACGGTAACTACAGCTTTGTGTTTTTGGCGAAGAGTGAACGACTTCTCGTATCGAGGAATCTTAAAGAATTTGAAGAGATGTTACCTGAACCTGATTTTTTCAGAGTTCATCAGTCACATATCATCAACACGACTTTTGTAAAAAAAATACTAAAAGAAGATGGAGGTTATGTCATCATGAATGATGATACAAAAATCCCGATCTCACGCAGGCGAAAAGAAGATTTTATGAAAATCATTAAGTTATAAAATGCTGAGACTTGTGAAAAAATCTACACCTTCGGCAACAACACCGCATCCAGTATCGCCTTCAACCGCATAAAGCCGAGCAGCTGACCATCTTCAGAGCTCATGACAGGCTCATCATCTTCATCATCTTCCGGGTCATCCACCGGAAGTATCGAAAAGGCAAGGAAGTCGAGAAGATCCATCTCGGGATAATCTTCTGAAACGGCAGTAATGAAAGCATCGAGATCACCATCCGCTTTTTCAAGGGCATCCCAATTGGCGTCTTCGAGGTCGTAGAGATATTCTTCATCTTCTATTTCCTGTAATAAATCGGTGCGCTTAAGGCTCTCCATGCAGATCGTGCCCAGGAAGATCAGGTATGCCTGGTCCTCTTCCGTAAGGTCCACTTCGTCGTCCTCCATGATCAGGTACTGGAGAGTCTCCATATAAGGTGAAGGGTCTAAGGATCCGTTTTCGCCCTGTTCAAGGATGCTGTCAATTAGTTCTTCGGTAACTTTCATCGTGTCATTTAATATATGAGGACAATATTACATATTTATTCGTACTTCGGGGGTTCTTCGGATGAGGATATTCCAGTTGGTACAACAGCATCAACTACAGAGGCTGAGGGTTAATAGGTTAACAGGTTAATTGAGGACTTGTTTATAGGATCATAGGTTTATCTTATTATCCAAAGTCCTTAGACTTAATACTATACTGGCTGCCCGGACCTTTAGCCTTTGCCCTTTAAACATTAGTTTTATGAAAAATTTGTCTTGAAAAGAATTGTTTTCCAAACCAGCTTCACTCTCGCTATCCTTATGTCCATCTTTAGCTGCTTTAGTAAGAAAAAAAAGGAAAACCTGGATTCCTGGCTGGAACAAAAATTTCCTGGCAAATATGAGGTGCTCGATAATCACCGGAGCCTGATGGACAGGATTAAATATAATATGAAAGTAAGAGCCATCGTAGGTTCAAAAGAAGAACCGGAAATCCAATTTATTATCGATTGGCACAAGGATACAGCAGGTCTCGGCATTACGCCAGAGGAAGTAGAAGATAAATTCCTTGAAAGCAAAAACAATATCGCGCGAGCTCGGGAGATATTTCAACAACTAAATAAAAATGATTCATCAAAAATATCCATAGGTGTGCTGGAAGATGCAGCATATTTTTTAATCTATATGGATCCTGAAAAATCAACAAGAGAAAAATACCTGCAGGAAATCTTAGGCATGCTTGAAGCAGAGAATGGTCATCCTCAAACCAACATCTTCATTGAATTCATGGAGGATAGTGCTTATCATCAGAAGTTTAAAGATATCGTACCTGCAGGTTATTGGGCCAGGATTGACTCCTATCACCAGCTAAACAAAACCGTCTCGCTTGATTTTGAATGGAAACAGGGATTAAGTATAGATACCTTAATGCATCACTGGACAGTGAATACCGAATCAAACCGGTCATCAGTGTATCGTGAAAAAGCTTTTGTGCTTGCTCAATCCTGGGCGGAAAAAAATCTTTCTAAACCCTATTACCTGGAGCCAGACCAAATGGTTTATTATGAACTGGATCAGGAAAATCCTATGGCCATTCATTTTCATTTTCCGTATTTCACAGAAAAGCCAGTTGAAGGAAGTGAGGATGTCGAAGGATTGCGAAAAGGATTTGTTACCGGTCTTTATGATGTGGACAAAAAAGTTTTTACACAGATCAAAAAAGAGACAGAGCTTTGAAAACTGATGAACGGTTTGCAGATCCGGGTATAGGATTATCAGAACTGGCCACTCATTTTGTAGTACACTGTCCGAAGTGTGATGGAAAAGCACAGGTCTTTCCGTTTGAGGACAATTGGAGATTGACATGTAGCAAATGCTTTCACGTTGAATTGGCCGGCCATTGGTATGGAAGCATAGCTGCTTATGTTTCTGTGAAATGCAGGGAATGTAATGAGCCAATGTCTCGTCGCGCGGAGGTGGATGGGCAATGGGCTAAATTAAAAATGAAATGTGAGCACTGCGGTGATACATGTGAATATGAAGCAAAGCTTTCACGACATTTTATGCATCATGGACTGATGTGTGATTCGATCTTTGGATTGCCGCTTTGGTTGCAAAAAGAATTTGGACAGGAATTATTCTGGGTGTTTAATTATGAGCACCTCAGTCTGCTTGAACAATATGTCGGTGCCAAACTCCGCGAAAGGGGAATTGAAAACAAAGGGAGTAAAAACCGTTTAGTGTTTAGCCGGCTGCCCACATTTATCACAAGTGCAAAGAACAGGGAGGAGATCCTGAAGCTTATTCTTGAGTTGCAAGTCAAAACCTGATAGTCAATGCTTGCAAGAAGGTCGATTTATTTCGGATGCCTCCAATTGGTTATTTTCGATACGCTTTACCATTGGTGATATTAAATACAAAGGGGAGTTTTGAATTTTTTTCAACCATCAGGACAAATCCATCCGGTATATCATATTTACCAAATTTATTGCTCGCGAGATAGGCGTTGTCGTATTGACTGAGCATTTTTCCCTGGCTATTATAGAATATATTTTTTAAAGGATCCTGCGAGGATTGATCGATATTATTGATTTGAAGGCAAAAATAATTACCCGGGATATTTATTAAATCTGCCTTACCCGGGAGACCAATTTTTACCGGATTAAAATCCATTCCTATTAAATATGTAGCCTCAGCATCATGTGCTGTCCAGAGGTAATTGATTTCATGATCTTTTTCGATTTTAAGAAAAGTTGGCGCCAGCTTTATATTCCCTTTTATATCAATAGCGCCAAATAAATTATTTTCCTTAATGCGAAATGTTGTACTGTCATGATCAAAAAAACTTATTTCATCAAAATCAGTTTTAAGTAATTCCTTTCCTTCCTGGTCAAGCAGAGCGGAGAAAGGATTTCCGGCTTTGTCTTCACCCATGACACATACATATCCATAGTGAAAATCAGAAACTTTTTTGTATTTCGTTTCAACTATTTCTTTCCCATTCAAATCAATATAACCGTATACCATTTCAGGAAAATCTGCAGGAATTGGCTCATACGATACATTGGTTGAGGCGTCCCGCCAAATACTCCACATTTGTTTCAGAAAATCCAGATATTCTTTCTCATTTTTTCCATAGGTGACTTCAATTCTTCCTGAAGGTTGGACATTGCCATTTCTGCGTTCAAAAATATATGCCTTTGATGAGATTTTTTCTCCATGTCGGTTATACGTTGCGATGCTTTCTTTAATCGGATTTGAAACAAAGATCAATTCATGTTGAACCATAAGTATTTGGTGATAGTCGGGCTCAATCACCCATTGACCGTTAAAATCAATAACACCTTTTTTTACCCGCCCTGCCTTTTTTGTGTATTCAGATTTGTTAACTACGATGATAAGTCCGTTTTCATACGGGAAATTGATATCCTTTGTTGGTAAACCATAATCTCTTAGGTCCAATGATGTTCCCTGGTCGCTAATGATTTCGTAAAACGAATCGTTTTCATTCTGCAAACCAAGAAATACCTTTTGACCGGTAGAGTCTGCTTTAAACCCTTTCAATGTTGAGTACATAGCTTTTGTAAGTGGTTTGCCGCCTTGCCCTAATAAAAACTTTTTGCCATCAACACTCTGAATCTGTATTTCTTTTTTAGGATAAACCCATGGCTTACCAGCTAAATCGAATTCTATCAATTCAGATCCTTCAAAAGTGATTTTTCCTTCCTGACAATCAGCGGTTTTAAAGTTAGGTCTGGGCGGAATCACTACTTCCAATTTCAAATTATAAAATGCTATGGTTGAATCGGTTTGTGTATAAAACAAATCGCATCCTTTCCAAAAGCTGGCGAATTTAAACTGTGGCTCAAAAATGACTTTACCTGTCTGATCAACAAGGCCAGTAGTATGCTTACCGTATACCCCTTGATAATTGATATTATACAAGTCCGATCTGCCGGACTGCCCCTGTGAAACATACACACCTTCTATTCGCCATAATTCAATATAATTTGTATCCAATATGCCACCTGCATTTGATTTGATGAAACTGTAGTTCCCATTCTCAAGTTGCGTCAAGGATGAATATGTTGGCAGGATCAGGAAATTCCCATCTATATCGATTAAACCATATCGGCCTTGCTGTATATAAAATAACTGATCATTTCTTTTACGATTGAATTCGAGGAACGCATTTGGATATGACAACAATATTTTCCCTGCTGTATCCAATAACATGACTGTATTTTCTTTCCTATTTTTAATAATGGCCATACCATGATTTAGAGAAGGATATTCTGATAAGGAGTCAATGAGGAGTTTGCCTTTGTTTGTATAGAGTGCATACAAGCCTGACTCATTTTGTTGATGGGCTCGAATAAAATTTCCATCATCCTCGACCTGGATCTCATCATAAATGAAAGCCGTAATGGCGGATTGATATCTGTCGTATAAGGCAAATTTTTTGTTTTCATTTTCGATGGCCAGAACAGAGGCGGAAACAGGGAAGCCATCATATACTGACTGTTTGAAAATGGGAATGCCGGTTGTGTCCAGGAAATTAATTTTAGAATCAAGAGTCGCTACCTTATACAAACCTGTTCTCTCAAAACTGCCATCTCTGTACCGTGACTTACTATCATGATTTATTTTGGATGCGTCCAGAAAAGGTGGGGCACTTTCATTTGGGGTAAACAGATTGTAGAAATACCTATATGGCCAAACAAAAGTGTAAAACAAATTTGCTCTATCATAGAGAAAGCGGTTACCTGGATCTGAAGTGTAAATGGTGCCTGCGCGTAAAGTAGACGGACCTTGTAACCCAATCAAATTTGTTCTCACCTCTATTGTAATAGATGGTTGCAAAATAGTCTGGCCTTTATAATTCAGAAATCCCCATAAGCCGTCTTTCTTAACCGCTATGTACGGCTGCCCCTTAGCAATAATCAGATCTTCATATATCGATTCAGTCAACAGCTCTCCATCAACATTCGAAATGGCATATTTCCCATTCATCAAATATGGGAATCGCACGTCTTGTCCAAAAATTTGTAAAACACAGGTTGCAAGCAACAGGGTGAATAAATTTCTCATCATTGGGATGACAAATTAGGAATAACACTTGATTTCGTTTCGGATCAAGGATCCTCAGGTGATTCCGGGAGAACTTTCACGTCGACCGGCGTGATGTTCAAAACCATCTGAGCCATGAAATTTTAAAATATAAAAGGCTACTGGATGTTGACCTTCTTTTTGTGGGAGTACACGGGTTCGAACCGCGGACCCTGGCGCCTGCGGCGCCATGCTTTGAACCTGCTGAGCTATTTGATAAAATAAAAAAGGCCACTCGTAAGTGACCTTCTTTTTGTGGGAGTACACGGGTTCGAACCGCGGACCCTCTGCTTGTAAGGCAGATGCTCTGAACCAGCTGAGCTATACTCCCTTTCTTAAAATAGGACTGCAAACATACCATCTCTTAGGTAAATCGCCAAAAAATATTTAATTGCTTAATTATCAGGTATTTAAATACCCATAAGCGGAAGACAACCCGATTATTTTAGCTTTGCCACTATGAAACGTAAAATCCTGATTGGTGTCATAGCCATCTTTATAAGCATCCAGTTCTTCCGCCCCACCAAAAACCTGTCAGACGACAACACCTTCGCCATCTCGACAAAATATGCGATGTCTCCCGAAGTTTCAAAAACGCTGGATGATGCCTGTTATAACTGTCACTCCAACAAAACAGCTTATCCGTGGTATTCTGAAATACAACCTGTAGCATGGTGGTTGGCACATCATGTCGATGAGGGAAAACAACATCTCAATTTTTCAACATTTACTACACGCAGGATTGCAGTCCAAAATCATAAGCTTGAAGAAACAATTGAAATGGTAAAGGACAGGAAAATGCCTTTGTCATCCTATACCTGGCTGGGCCTGCATCCTGAAGCTAAAATTACTGATGAGCAACGTGAGATGATCAGGGATTGGGCGGCGGCACAAATGGATACGCTGAAAATGCAGTATCCGCCAGATAGTCTGAAGATGCCGAAGCGTCCGCCTCCAAAGAAGTAAAATGACATGAATTTAAGTTTTACCCAGGTCAAGTAAGAAGTAAGTGGTAAAAAGTAAAAGGTAAAAAGTAAGCAGTTGGTTGAGCTTCTTATTACAAAATGCGATTTGATTCGACAATCTCCATGTTACTTTTAAGATCAATAACTTCTTTTACCGTTTACTTTTTACTTCTTACTACTTACCTGAGATAGGTTAATCTTTCGAGTATGCTGAAATCTCGAGACTAGTCCTTCGGGTACGTATAGTTAAACATCCACCGTACACCAAACCGGTCAAGACATACGCCCCAGTATGCACCCCAGAACTGATCTGTAGGAGCCGCCATCTGGCTAGCACCCTGGGAAAGGGCATTATAAAGACGATCCGTTTCTTCTTTGGAATCAGGTTCAAGATTGAGTGTAGTGTTGTTGCCGATGATAATATGATGGCCCATGGATTCCAGCATATCCGTACCCATGATCACAGTGCCGCCCAGGATAGGAAGAGCAACATGCATCACCATGTTTTTTTCTTTTTCTGGAAATTCAGGCATATCCGGCATTGGCGGGATGTCGCGGTTGTACATAATACCGGCGCCTTCAAATTCAGTTCCGAAAACAGATTTGTAAAAATTAAAGGCTTCTTCTGTGTTGCCCTGGAAATTGAGATAAATTGAAACTCGAGACATAAGAAAGGATTTTGGATTTACGATTTAGGAATGACGATTTTCGATTTTCGATTTTCGATTTTACAAAAAAAATGAATATTGTTTTAGTTTTTGATTTCAAAGTAAATATCTGAATAAAAATAAAACTGATAATGGAGTTTTGCGGCGTTGTAGCGGGTAAAATGCGACAATTCAGATTTGAAAGTGAAGTAAATATCATTTTTTACCATTTAATAAGCGTATTTTACAGATACACACTGGTCATTTAATTTTTATGCAACAAATTATTTTTCCAAAAACCATATTCATTGCGACAATCTTTTTGATGTTATTGACTGGTTTCCCTGCTTGCGAAAAAGAATCCGTTTCTGATCCTGTTTCCAGTATTAGCATTGAAGATTTCGAAACCAGACTGGACAATCTCAGAAAACAATCAAACATTCCCGGAATGGTTGCCGGTATTGTAAAGGATGGACAGGTCATCTGGACGAAAACTTATGGGTACGAAAACAGAGCATACAATAAGCTTGTATCGAATGCCACTATTTTTCACCTGGCTTCCCTTACTAAAACATTTGCTTCAACCCTTATGATGCAACTTGTAAGTGAGCATAAAATTGATCTTAACGCTCCTGTTTCCGATTATGGAATCAATTTAAATGAAAATGGTACTGTCCGTGTAATCCATCTGCTGACCCATACCTCGCAAGGAATACCGGGCGGGCAATATCAATATAATGGCGACCGATATGCCTTACTTTCAGATGTGATACAATCTGCAACGGGTGAATCATTTGACAAGCTTGCAACTGAAAAAATAATACTGCCTCTTGACTTACAAAATACAGCTCCAAGTGATATGCGATTAGCCGCGTCAGATGGATTTGACACTATAAGGCTAAAACAAAATATTGCACAGGGCTACAATTCAAATGGTATTCAAAAAGTTAATTATCCAAAAAACTTCAGTACAGCAGCCGGTTTAATTTCCAATATAGATGATATGCTTAAATACGCTGCATCGTTTGATGGAAACCAATTGCTTGCAGATAGCTTAAAAGAAATCATGTTTTCGCCCATGGTTTCCAATGATGGCAAAATACTTCCATATGGATTAGGTTGGTTTATTCAACAAAAGGAAGGAGTATCGTTGACATGGCATTATGGCTATTGGATAGGTATGTCCTCATTGATGGTCAGAGCGCCTGAAAAAAACCTGTCCTTTGTGCTTTTGGCAAATAGTGATATGCTAAGTGCGCCATATCCGCTAGCCAATGGTGACATTTGGGTTTCTCCTTACGCAAAGGAGTTTTTGAAATCGTTTGTTTTGCCTGGTGCGAAACTCTAGAAATAAAAAAAGGGCAGAAGAGGCGGAAAGGGCAGAAGAGGTGGAATAGCAAATATCAAAATGCATCTAACGATCATGTTGGTTTTCTACGACTGTTGTTTTGTCGAGCCTCAATAAAGTTTTGGATTCCTGCGCATAATCTTTTAATCCGCTAAACAAGGTTTTGACAACGATCTAGAGTGATGTATTGCTGTCTGATAGCAACATACAATTGTGTTCGCAATTCACCTCCTGATCCTTTTGAAATAAAAAGGTGCCTGATGAATGCACGATCTGTATTTAATTCAAAACCTTCAGCAATATTGGAAGGAATGGATACAGAACTAGCAAGCATTGGGTCTCTCAATTTGAAATCACGACAATCTTTCATGCAGTCATATATTTCATAGCAAATCTACATAGCTTCCCGCCAGATCCAGAGGTCTTCAAACGAGTCATATTTATTTTCCATACTAGTATATGTCTCCACACATACAAAACATGACCATTTTTCAACAAAATTTTTATAAAAAATAAAAATTAACTATTCCGCCTCTTCTGTCCTTTCCGCCTCTTCTGTCCTTTCCGCCTCTTCTGCCCTTTCTGCCTCTTCTGCCCTTTCTGCCCTTTCTGCCCTTTCCACCTCTTCCGCCTTTTCCCCGTACCTTTATAGAGTTCCCTCTCTAAACTCTAAATTCAATGAAATCATTCCTATTCGTATTGCTGACATTTTGTTACTTTTTTGCCAAGGGCCAGAATGTGAATGTTACTTTCCAGGTGAATATGAGCGCAGAGATTATTTCTGCAAACGGAGTACATATTGCAGGAAATTTTCAAATGCCTGCAGGCCTGGGTGCGAATTGGACTCCCGGTTCTACACTTATGAATGATTCGAATGGTGATGCTGTTTATGAGCTGACTGTTTCATTGCCATCCGGCACTTACGAATACAAGTATATCAATGGAAATGCCTGGGGTTCCGATGAAATCCCTCCTGCTGAATGTTCTATAGGTAATAATCATAATCGTGAAATCACAGTTGGTGATGCCGACCTTATCCTTGCTCCGGTTCCTTTCAATGGTTGTATTTCAAAAATGCGTCTTGCTGTGAATATGACCGGGCAGGTGGTTTCGTCACAAGGCCTGCATGTGATGGGTGATTTTCAACAAGCTGCAGGTCTTCCTCAAAATTGGGATGCATCATCCATTCTTTTAAAAGATCAAAACGGAGATGGTACGTATGAGGCAGAGTTTCAGTTACCTTTTGGTGATTATCAATTTTTATTTGTCAACGGCAATACCATTCTGGATGCAGAATCATTACCGGTGGATTGTACCATTTTGGGAAATAACGGAAGTCGAACGAGGACATTTACATTTTCAGCTACAGACAAAAGTCCGGTGGTGTATTGTTTCAATAGCTGCAATGCGTGTCATCCTTCCGTAATTTATGAATATGATACACACTGGTGGAATGATGCAGTGTTTTATGAAATCTTCGTTCGCAGCTTTTATGACAGCAATGGAAATGGGATTGGTGATTTCAGGGGGTTGATTGAAAAATTAGATTATCTCAACGATGGCAATCCGGATACACATGATGATCTCGAGATTACCGGTATCTGGCTGATGCCGATGATGCCTTCTCCAAGTTACCACGGATATGACATCACTGATTATTACGGAACAGAATCCGATTATGGAACGATGGCAGACTTTGAAGCTTTTCTCACCGCTGCACATCAGCGTGGTATAAAAGTGATCATTGACCTCGTGATGAACCATAATTCAAGTCAAAGTTCATGGTTTACACAATCGGCCAGTAGCACAGCAGATTTCAGGAATTGGTACAGATGGTCTGATACCAATCCCGGTTATCTGGGTCCATGGGGACAAACAGTATGGCATAACCGCAATGGCAAATTTTATTATGGGCTCTTTGGAAGCGGACTGCCGGATTTGAATTATGCTTATCCACCGGTGAAAGATGCAATGTTCAATGTGGTTAATTTCTGGCTGGATAAAGGTGTCGACGGATACAGGCTTGATGCGATAAAATATTTAATCGAAGATGGCCAACTCCTTGAAAACACAAATGAGACATACAGTTTATTGCAGGAATTTCATGACTTGTATAAAGCTAAAAATCCGGAAGCTTTTACTGTAGGAGAAGTATGGTCAAGTACCGAATCGATCATTCCTTATGTGCATGATGGACGACTGGATGCTTGTTTTGAATTTGGTCTTGCAGGTGCAATCCTCGAAGCTGTGGACAATTCGAATCCCCCGGCACTTGAAGAACAATTAGAAGCAGTGCTGGATGCTTATCCGGCATTACAATATGGAACATTTTTAACCAATCATGATATCGATCGCGTGTTCAGTGGCCTGGGATCCAATGTAGAAAAAATGAAATTGGCTGCATCGTTGTACATGACACTACCTGGTGTTCCATTTGTGTATTATGGTGAAGAGCTGGGGATGCTGGGAACAGGGGATGATGTCAACAAACGCCGGCCGATGCAATGGTCTGATGGAGCCGGTGCAGGTTTTTCAACTGTCAATCCATGGACAAACCCTGGGACAAATTATCAGGTAAATAATGTTGAAGAATTAGCAGCAGACCCCAATTCGTTGCTTTGGCATTATCGCCATCTTATACGGATTCGCAATGAGCAGGAAGCATTGCGCAGAGGACAGACAATAGAGATAGATGATAATGTAGCAGGTGCATTCAGCTTTGCACGGGTATTGAAAGATGAAGCAGTTATCGTTGTTGCAAATACGGCTACACAATCTATTGAGCCATTCCTTACACTGGATCAGTCTGGTTTAATTTCAGGAGAATATTTTGTTACGGAATTGATGAGTCATCAGGCGATGGGCAAAGTGGTCATAGATGATAATGGTGGATTTGCAAATTGGAAAGCAAATATTCTAACCCTCGCAGGTCGTTCTTCCTGGATATTGTCGATCACATTGGAGAATCCGGTCACAGCTGTTTCGGAACCAACTTTCCGTGGACATATAAAGGTTACGCCAAATCCAACGAGTGATTCATTTGAAATAACACGTGATCAGGAGGCAAGTGGAAATGCGAAATTGCAGATTTACACTTCGTCCGGCAATTTATTTTTCGAAAGAAAAATGGAAGGAAATAAAACGACAGTTAAGACGATAGGTTGGCCTGCGGGAATTTATGTTGTACAAATTTCTGACGAGAAAGGAACAATGACAGAGCGCGTGATGGTGACAGTAGAATAATTCTATACCAGCGTATTCTGCATATTAATGAGAACTAAATATTCCCTGTGCTCTCCGTGAAAATTTTCTTCCGTGCTCTCCGTGCGAAATCAAGGTTTTACTACATACCCATGGACGGAAGACTAAAAAAAGATTCTCAAAGTTTCGCACGAAGCACACAGAGTTATATTCCCTAGTATTCGGTAATCAACATTCAGTATAACACGCAATTTGGGGCAAGCCATAGTCAATGCAATACCGATTACCGATTACTTTTTTTACTGATTACTTCTTTTTACTCCAGCGGCTGCATCTTCTCTTCAGTCTCCGGATGTTTATCCGTGAGCAGTGCTCCTGCAAGGCTTGCTGTAAATAATCCAATAAATGCAATGCCTGTAAATTCAAGCAACCCGGCTACAATACGACCTCCGAAAGTAACAGGATGAAATTCTACATAAGCCACATTGGTAAACATATTAACAGCCCACCACAAGGAATCACCAATATCACGAAAATCGGCATTCGCCCTGGATTCTATCACCCACGCTATTCCTGCACCTGCTAAAATGACCAGAAATGCAAACAGCGCCAATACATCGATATGCGCCCGTCTTGCAATCCGGAAAAAAGTAGTCCAAAATCTTTTTAGCCTGACTGCTGAACCTACCACACGCAATAATCTCACCACCCGGACCAGTCGCACCAATCGTAAACTTCGCAACAACGGTATGGCCTGTGCCCCCACAACCATATTTCCTGTAATTGGAATCAGGGATGGTATTTCGTACCAATGTCGCCGGGTATAATTCTTCCAGTTGCCACTACCTATTGCACTCCATACAAAGTCAACAATAAAAATCCCAACGATAATAAGATCAAGGATATCGTACCAGGTGAAATGGGATGATTGACGGGTGTTTTTCAGGTCATATAATCCTATGCCTACGCTGATCAGTGCGAGCACAGAAATAAACAGGTCTTTTGTTACCTGCCGTTTTGCCTGAAGCTCTGTGATTTTTTCGGATTTTTCTTTCATTCTGTAGCCTTGCCGATTTACGAAGATGTTTATGTAACCACGTTCGCTGGCTAGTTGTTTTCGGTTTTCTATAGAAACATACGCAGTACAGGATCACATTAATTTTAGAAAATATCATTCCGTGATCCTCATAAGCTCTAATACTGATTCTTCCTCACCTTCATTTTTGTGGTAATATTTAGAGTTGCCTTTAGCATCAGGAGATTCCCTCCATTCAAGATCCAATCTGTCTAGAGGTTCAATATTTTGAAATCCAAAATAATATACAAGGTCGGCTTGCTTTTTATCATTTCTATTAACTATCAATTCAAAAGTACCTATGTGTTTGACACCATTTCCAATAGCTATCAATTCACCACCTGGTTGAAAGAAAAAAGTAAACTCGTTGAACAGATTTGTTTCATCTATTCCTTTTCGGATAAAACGCGTGATTACTTTGGGTTGGGGTTCTCCAATTTGCATATTCCTTAAATCATTTCGATTCCTGTAGAATTCAGTAAATTGAAATTGATTGATTACAGAAGAATCTTGTTTAATATCAGCATTTACATACAGCTGTTTAAGTTTATTGTAAAGCATAAGCAATGCCACAGGTGCATTTCCATATCCATATCCACCTGATTCATATGTACCAAGTGAGGTCTTGAGCAAGACACGCCAGGAATCCTGATGAGTTGCCTGAATTGAATAATATAGATTTAATTCCTCGAGGGGTATCGATCGAATATATTGGCTTAGGTAATTTAAATCCTGCTTTTGAATTGTACCTGAATAGAGACCATTCAAACCTACATGGTGCAGTCCATCAAGATATAAAATACCTGAACTATCTAATTCAAAATATTGTGTTTCTACTTCAGGGCCATCTGGAAATTTATGATAGCAAAATCCCATTCTATCAAACGTACCGTTATGTATGGGTTTGATCCTATTCAATTGAACAACATCAACATGAAATGGATTCCAGTCCCAACCTCCGAAATGCTCAAGTGTCATCCTATCTGAATCCAGTTGACGTATGCGATAACGAGCCTGGTCATATCCATGCTCCAAATCAGATTGCCTTTTACTGTAAATTATGAGCGTATCGTTGTGAATGGTATATGGCGCCAGAGGCCAATTTACAACGGCGCATAAGCTATCTTCAAATGAACAATAAATGGTACGCTTTCCCATATTGGACACAGCAGCATTGTAAACATCCTTACTCCAATTGCCTTGTATAAGTGAATGATAGTTTTTCAGAGGGGATGCACCACATTTTAATAAAACCAGAAGGATCAAGATGGGGTATGTGAGAAATTTCAACTTCATATGATTTATGGTCTTTATTACTTTTTTCTATGAAGATGTTCATAGACGTGTAAATGCACAAATACATTCAGCATCGGTTGAGGATCGTTCACTATTTTACTATCTTAATTCCATAATTCAAATGCATGCGACATTTTCCATCAGGCTGTTCTAATCGTTTGCTATATGCGGCTATAGGCATCCTTATGTCGATATGGCCAAAAGAAAATATGCTGGCTCAAAACCTGGTGCCTAATCCCAGTTTTGAAGTAAATACCATGTGTCCTAACGGTTCAGGTGGTGCAGGTCCTATGCTTTGCACCCCATGGGTTTCAGTAATAGGCACAGCGGATTATTATCATGAATGCTCTGGTAATATTCAATCAAGCGTCCCCTGGAATCCTCAGGGCTTTCAGGAACCACGTACCGGTTTTGCGTATGTGGGTGGCCATCAATTCCTTACAGGAACCGATCACAGGGAATACATCCAGGCGCCTTTGCTCCAGACACTCGAAGCAGGTCATTGTTATAAGGTGGGTTTTTATACCAACCTTGGCAATGCCAGTTGCGGGATCAATTTTATGGGTGCCCTGTTGACACCAAATCCAGTTGTCAATCCATTTGGCATGACTCCGCAGGTCGATGGATATCAATCCTATTTTTCAGATGAAGAGGAATGGGTATTTATTTTCGATTATATCATGGCAACCGGAAATGAGGCTTATATCACGATTGGCAATTTTCATTCCGGTACAGAAACAAATTTCGATCCTTCCTGTAACAATCCACAATGGGCTTATTATTATTTTGAAGATGTGATCGTAGAGGAAGTTGTGCCTGTGGATATCGATATTGAGCTCGACGGTCCGGTGACAGTTTGTGATTCATTTTTAATTGAACCCACTCTCAATCCTGATGTATCTGAAGTAGTTTATAACTGGAGTGATGGATCACACAATCCTACACTGACAGTTTTTAATTCAGGTGAATACACTGTGACGGTACATTATGGTTGTAGCAGTGATGAGGCTTCCATCGAAGTTGAGATCTTCAATACACCTGCTGTAGATATAGGTCCGGATGTATTATTATGCCCGGGCGACTCATATTCTATTTCACTCGATCCTGCCCTCGGTGATTACGAATGGCAGGATGGATCAACCGATACTGATTACACATTAAGCGATGCCGGTCAATATCATGTAGTGCTTGATGATGGTTGTGATCTGACATACGATACTATCGAAGTAGTTGTTCTGGATCCTCCGTTACCGTTTTCCCTGGGTGCTGATACCTTCTTATGCCCCGGGGAACAAATTCCATTTGATTTTGATCCCGGTTTAGGTGATTTTGAATGGCAGGACGGATCACAATCGTCTTCATACAATATCGATGATGCAGGAAATTACATGCTGACGATTACTAACATGTGCGGATCGGAATCAGATGAGATAGAAGTGACTGAAATACCATACCCGTTTTTCGATATCGGACCTGATACATCACGCATTTGCCAGGGAGAAAACATTGAGATATTTATTGACCCTTTTATCGGCAGCATTACATGGCAGGATGGAAGCCACAACCCTGAATATACAATTCAGACATCAGGCGTATACAGTGTCACTGTAGCCAACGTTTGCGGATTCGAGACTGATCAAATGGTAGTTGAGGTAACTGTTACACCACTTGTGCAACTGGGACCGGATATACAAACTTGTACGGGTGATACTTTCATGCTCAATGCACTTCCAAATGAAGGAATTTTTCAATGGCAGGATGGATCTTCTTCACCAACCTTTGAAGTCACTGGCACGGGACTCTATGCATTATCGGTGACCAACGATTGTGGATTTGACCGGGATACCATTTCGATTACATATTTACCTACAGTAATTCAACCTGATCTCGGACCTGATCTTATTTTATGTCCGGGCGATCATGACGTGCTCCATATTAATGGACTATCAGCATCAATTCTTTGGAACGATGGATCAACGTTGGATTCACTATTGGTTGATACCGCCGGAGTGTATTTTGTCCAGGTTTCAAATATTTGTGGTTCAGCATCAGATACTATTTTGGTTACATTGAATGATGTAGCACCTGTATTAAGTTTGCCGGAAGATTTCACATTGTGCGATGGACAATCTTTCATCCTGGATGCGAATATCGCCGGGGTAAATTACCTGTGGAATGACATGTCTACGCAACCTCAGCTACTTGTTTCTAATCCCGGTATGTATTCACTCACGATTTCAAATAGTTGCGGTACTGCCACTGATACAATCATTATTTCAGACGGTGGAATTGTGCCAGTAGTGGAATTAGGTATTGATACTTCTATTTGCGAAAGCAGATCCATTTTATTATCACCAGATGCATCGAACGTTTTGAACTGGCTTTGGCAGGATGGATCTACCGGTCCGACATTTTTAGTTTCTTCTCCGGGTGAATATCATGTGGCTGTCTCAAATAATTGTGGTGTGGAATATGATACTATTTTAATTGGAGCATTACCTGCAGTACCATTATTGTCACTTGGGCCTGATACCTTGATCTGCCCGGATAATCAGTTGATGCTGACTATCAATATTGCGAATGTTGATATTCTATGGTACAATGGTTCTACTGCATCCCAGGTCGTGATTGATGATCCTACCCAGGTTTTTGCATCCATATCGAATGTTTGCGGAATATCAAGGGATACAATCCTGGTTGATTTACTTCCTGATATTCCTTCACTTGACTTAGGTAATGATCAGACAATTTGTCCCGGTGAAGTGATTACAATTGAACCGGGAATTCCGGATGTATTATATACGTGGCAGGATGGATCTACGGGAAATTCATTAAGCGTTACGCAGGAAGACTGGGTTTCACTTATGATTTCCAATGAATGCGGGACAAATACGGATAGCTTACTGATCATAGAAAGTACTGATGGCCCGCAACTTGAGCTTGGTCCTGATTTAACAGCCTGCGAAGGTGACACGATTATTATTCCTTCAAATATTTCCGGCGTTAATTATTTATGGCAGGATGGGTCAGATAATAGTTTTTATATAGCTACCGCATCAGGTACTTATTACCTCGACGTCAACAATCTTTGCGGAACAGATACAGATACAATTGAAGTGGAAATTAGCGGGACAAGTCCGGTTACTGATTTAGGGTCTGATACTACATTGTGTGAAGAAACACTTTTGATATTGACTTCTCAACCGGATTTAATTACGACGAATACGTGGCAGGATGGATCAACGGGTTTGACATTTGTTGTCCAGTCACCGGGTATCTATTCTTTAACCCGGGTCAACCATTGCGGTGAAAGTTCAGACAGTATTGAGATATTGTTTATTGATGCACCTCAGCCTTTTGATTTAGGAACAGACACGCTATTATGTAATGGTGAATTTTTATTATTAACTGTCCCGGATTCCACATTTGAATATCATTGGCAGGATGGCAGTTCTGTTCCACAGTTTATTGCAACTATTCAGGGGACATATTCTCTTCAACTGGAAAATGAATGTGGAATTCAATCTGATGAAATTGTCATTGCTTTTGACGATCAGGTTCCTGTCGTTGAGTTAGGATCAGATACCTCATTGTGTATAGGGGATCAGATCCTCCTGGATGTTACGCTGTCTTCACCTGCTACTTATGTTTGGAACAATGGAGAATCTACATCATCCATTGTGGTTAGCACAGCGGGTGTATACGCTGTTACAGTGATGACGCCCTGCCTGAATGATACGGATGAAATTATCATTTTGGATAATCCCTCATGTTCATCCACAAATGAGATATTTTTACCTAATATTATTTCACCCAATGGTGACAACATCAATGATGTCTTCAGGCTGTTTCCAGGTCCGGGGATAGAAATCCTTTCGATCGATGGTTCTGTATTTGATCGTTGGGGTAATCTCGTGTTCAGATCTACATCGTATCCTTTTATCTGGGATGGAAAATTTGGCAGCTCAGAACTGATGGCAGGTGTATACGTCTATTCAATGACGTTCACTTATAAAGTAAATAATATTGTATTAGAGGAAAAAAAGGCTGGAGATATCACCGTGTTGAAATAAAAGAAAACGTTATTGCCCTCGCAAAGCTTCCATGGAATCCACCACCCATTTCTTATAATCCTCAGATTGCACAAACGGGGCGTCATCTTTTTCTGCCGCGGAAATAACATCTTGCGGATCAGCTCCTGATTTCAATCCTGAATACATATAAGCGACTGCAGATGCTCTCGGTCCGCTGCGACACGAAATCAACGTAGGTCCTGGAAGTTCATCAAGTGCCTCAACATGTTTTTTCGCAAGCTCCAGGTTAAGTTCTCTCGGTGGATCACTGATCACATTCCTGGCATTAGGGGTTACCTCTTGCACTTGTTCATATGACATGCCCCCGGGCATGTCAGCGAATTCTTCACCGACAAGAAATAACCAGGAATTGCATCCTGTCTCATCGAAGTAGTGAACAGGATTCTGGATCATGCCCCTGTTGAACTTCAGGTTGTCGGGTAATTTGAATTCTTTCATGTCAAGATTATTTTGAATTGTCTTCAAGTGGAATGTATTTGAACAGTTCAATCCCCTTTGATCAAAGTTACAATAACGCCGTCTCATAAGGCATTTTTCTTACGGACATATTCTTCACACCATAGATATTTGTCCGTCAGTTTCCAGCTTAATAACTTATATGGGTTGAGTTTCAATTTTTTGGTTACGGAAATAAATTGTTTATCCCTTTTCTCAAGGATCCTCATGACTTCATCACCCTTTTCAGGAAAATATTCAACTCTGAATTCATTTGCAAACCTGTAGTACTGATCTAAAGCTTTCACATTTTGACTTGTTTTCAACTGAAGGGATTTCAATACGTAAGAATCATATGGGATTAATTCATCCGGTTTATAAACGTATAGCAATTTTGAACAGAAAGACTGAGGGAGTCCGGGTCCTCCTTTGCCGGAATTAGAAGATAAGCCGTTTGATTGAATCCTGCCGGCGAGAGTAGCAATGTTATGCACATGCGATCTTTGATATTGAAATTCTTTGATAAGGCTCAACAATTCCAATTTGGCCTCATCTCCTGCTTTTAAGGTTCGGACTACACCATAATCATTCAGAAATTTTTTGAACCCGAAATCGGATGACAGGTAGTATTGTGCATCTATTTTATTCTGGATAAACCTATATAGTTCGGCAGTGTAGTTAAAATCAGGTACCAGGTGATGTTCTGCTTCACTTCTGGCAAACTTAAGTACCTCTCGATTTAATTTCACTATCGGAATGTCAGTAAATTTCTGATTTTCGAAATGGATACAGTTTTTTTTATTTCGCAAAACGGAGTTTTGCTGACGCAAGGACGTAGTGAATACTACGCCCAACCGTTGGTTTTATTTTTGACTACGCCAAAAATAAAAAACTGTTCGGCGTCGGTTGACCGACGTCGTAGTGTTTTCAAGGCTGCGCCTTGAGTCTTCCATTTCTACTTCTGCTTTTTCCATAGCTTTCGTTTCAATTAATTTCTTCCAAAATATTTTTTCAATCGTGACGCAGCTTCAACCAGTGTAGATTCTTTCTTCGCAAAACAAAACCTGATGATCTTCTCTTCACTTCCGTTCTTATAAAACGGGCTCAACGGAATCGTCGCTACTCCACCTTCGACAGTTAATAGTTTTGCAAATGCCCGGTCATCAAGATCACTCACTTCACTATAGTCTGCAAGTATAAAATAACTTCCATTGCATGGCAGGAACTTCAATGGCAGACCTTGCATCAGTCTTAAAAATAAATCACGTTTATCCTGGTAGAAAGAAGCTAAAGCTCCAAAATCGCCATGATGCTGAATGTACTTTGCAATTGCCAATTGGATTGGACGATTGACAGAGAAGACATTGAACTGGTGGATCTTTCTTAATTCAGTCGTCAATGCAGGGGGAGCGATCACATAACCGATCTTCCATCCTGTCACATGCAGACTTTTTCCAAAAGAGAAAACCACGAAAGACCGTTTGTATAATTCCGGAAAACGCAACACCGATTGGTGGCGATGTCCGTCAAAAATGATGTGCTCATAGACCTCATCACTGATGAGATAGATCTCATGCTTTATAACGATCTCTTCCAATCGTTTTAAATCTTCTTCTTCCAAAACCACACCACACGGATTGTGCGGCGTGTTGATCATGATCAGTTTCGTGCGATTTGTAATCAGTGATTCCACCTGATCCCAATCTACTTTATAAGACAGCGGAAGCAACTGGACGGTTTTTACAATACCACCAAAAGAAATCACAGAAGGAATATAACTGTCGTAGCTCGGTTCTATTACAATCACTTCATCACCCGGGCTGATCATGGCGCCAATGATGGAATACAGCGCTTGTGTCCCTCCTGCTGTAACGGTTACCTCTGCCTCCGGATCTGGACGCCAACCATAATCTTTTTTAATTTTTTCTGCAATCACCTGCACTAAATCAGGAAGCCCCGGCATAGGCGCATATTGATTGTGGCCTCCATTCATTGCTTCGGAAACCAATGCCAGCAAGAGTGGGTCTGTATCGAAATCAGGAAAACCCTGGGAGAGATTGATTGCACCATGTTCCATTGCAAGCCTCGACATCACTGTAAAAATCGTGGTGCCGACATCAGGCAATTTACTCTGCAGTGTCATCAGCTACGGTTCTGATATCGCTCGAAAATTTTGCTGATACCATCTGCAAGCTTTCTGTCTTTTTCTGTTACCACTCCACCGGCATCATGCGTGCTAAGTGAAATCGAAACTTTATTCCAGACATTGGTCCATTCCGGATGATGATTTTTTCGTTCCGCCAGGAAAGCAACTTCAGTCATGAAAGCCCATGCCTGTGAAAAATCTTCGAATGTAAATTCGGCGTTTAGTTTATTGTTTAATTCGGTCCACATAAGTGAGAGGTGTGAGAGGAGTGAGAGGTGTGAGGTTTTACAATCGTGAATCGTGAGACGTCAGACGTGAGTTAGGTATTCAGTAATCAGTATTCAGTAATCAGTGTTCAGTATTCAGTAATCGGTATTCAGTAATCGGTATTCAGTATTAATTATTTGAAATTCGAACAGGACTAAGCATTATCGCAAATCATTGTTTCCGTTTTTATTGCATATTGCTTTTTGCCAATTGTTTTTCATTTTTCACTTTTCATTCTTCGTTACAATTCCCAGTTCCATTGATCCAGTTCCGAAATGGTAGCTGTCAACAGATCAATCGTAGCGGCAATATCGCCCATGTGTGCCATCTCAATGCTTTGATGAATATGCCTGACAGGAATGGAAATAGCACCTGCTATCGATCCCTTCGCACCTTGTCGCTGTATGGCTGCTGTATCGGTACCACCTGCAGGAAGTATTTCTGCCTGGTAAGTGATATTATGTTTTCTGGCAGTGGCTTTCATGTAGGATGTCATCCGTATATCACAGATGATAGATGCATCCATGATTTTTATCGCAGTACCCGCACCTAATTTTGTAACCATCTCAAATGGAAGCGCGCCAGGTGTATCATATGCAATCGTCGTATCGAGTCCAATCCCAAAATCAGGATCAATATGACCGGCCGCATTAAATGCACCGCGCAAACCGACTTCTTCCTGAACAGTAAATGCCGCATAAAAGTCATACGGGATCTCCTTTCCTTTCAATGCTTTCAGTGCTTCGATGAGTATGTAGACGGAGACGCGATTGTCAAGGGATTTACCATTGACACAATCTCCCATTACTACAAGTTCGCGCTCCCGTGTGATCGGATCGCCTATGCTGACAAGTTCTTTTACCTGCTCTGCAGGCATGCCGCAGTCGATGAAGTAATCCCGAAGCTGCACCATTTTGTTTTTTTCTTCAGAAGTCATCAGGTGAACAGGCTTGCTCCCCATTACACCCGGCACATCCTGTGTACCGTGCACGATCACCCGCTGTGCAGTTAATGTCTTTGGATCAAATCCACCTAACGGATGAAATCTAATGAAGCCGTCATCATCAATATGTGTGACCATGAAGCTGATCTCATCCATGTGAGCAGCCACCAGTACTCTTTTATCACTACGACCTTTCCTGACACCGATCAACGAACCCATGGAATCCACATAGAGATCATCGACCAGGTCCTTAATCTCACTTGTGACTAGCTTTCGAATATGATGTTCAAATCCCGGTGCGCCGGGAGTTTCTGAAATTTTTTTTAATAATTCGAAATCGAACATAAGTCAAAGCGTGAATCGTGAGGCGTGAGTGGTGAGTAGTGAGTAGTGAGTAGTAAGTAGTAAGTAGTAAGTAGTAAGTAGTAAGTAACGAGTAACGAAAAATAAAAGTGAGATTATTTTTTTTAAAGCTAGACATCAGTCGTGAATTGATTTTAAAAATAGCAACTCACGACTGACGTCTCACGTTTCACGTCATTTCACTTCGCCCATCAGTCGTTTTATCCATGGTACCAGCAGGAACATAATAAAGGCAGAAACTGCGCAATACACGAATATCGCCAGGAATATGGATTTGAGAGGGAATGATTCAAACAAACCACCGATACGTCCGCCGATGAAATTACCTGTAGCTGCACCGAGGAACCAGATGCCCATCATCTGACCTACAATACGATGTGGAGCCAGCTTGGTCATCGCACTTAATCCTACAGGTGATAAAAACAATTCACCAATGGTGTGTGTGAAGTATACTAATAATAACCAATGTACGCCAACACGCGCACCTGTGCTTTCAATAATATTGGCAGCAGGAACAAGGATTAAAAATCCGACACCGGCCAATAAGAGCCCGATAGCAAATTTCATCGGGGTGGATGGTTCTTTCTTCAATTCATTCAGCTTCAGCCAAAGCCATGCGAACACACCGGAAAGGATGATGATAAATCCTGCATTTATACTTTGCCACCATGTGGATGGAAATTCAAAACCAAAAACACTATTCTCAGTATTGCGATCAGCAAAGAGGGTAAGCGTTGATCCGGCTTGTTCGAACGCTGACCAAAAGAGTGCAGCGGCGATGTAGAAAACGATAATGGCGATAATCCTGTTTTTCTCTGCCTTATCGAAACCACCACGAGCGAATAAGAATCCAAAGTAGACTATAGGAACAATAATTAATAATGTTCCAACAAAATTAGAAATATCAAGAATAGTAACTCCCTCAGTTTTCCAATTACTTGAGAAATAAATAAGCCACTCTCCACCAGAGTGTGCAATAACTAAATTGCTTTGAAGGAAAAAAATAACTCCAAGTATAAGTATTGACAGCAAGAACCAAGCGATGTTTTTATTTGGAGATTTTGGAGAACTTTCGGTTTCAACAATTTTCTTACTTCGATCTACTAACCCAGCGTCTCCTAAATGCTTGGCCCCCAATTTATATTGAATTAATCCCAACACCATTCCGATCGCCACTACAAGGAAGCCAACATTCCAGTCGACTCTTTGTCCAAACCAACCGGCAATCAGGGGTGCAAGTAAAGCTCCAAGGTTAATCCCCATATAGAATATTGAAAACGCAGAATCCCGACGGCCATCACCTTGTGAGTACAGGGCTCCTACCATTGTGCTGACATTGGGTTTTAGCAATCCTGTACCTATTGCAATCAGTCCAAGGCCTGAATAAAAGGCTGGTGGTCCGAAGGGTGCTGCAAGACACAAATTGCCTAAAGCGATGATGCAACCACCATAAAAGACCGCATTTCGTGCCCCTATAAATTTATCCGCAATCCATCCTCCGGGAAGATTGGTCATATATACAATCGCAGTGTATAAGGCATATAGCGCGCCAGCTTCTGCCACGGACATTCCAAGACCGGGATTAACTCCCGATACCGCAGCAATCATGTATAGCATCAACATTGACCTGCCTCCGTAGTATGAAAATCGTTCCCACATTTCGGTGAAAAACAGCGTAGCCAGGCCGGGCGGATGCCCAAAGAAACTCTTCATATAAGTTAAATTTTAGGAGTGATGACGACGTCCATGGGATTGAACGGGTGCCAAAATAGGAAATTTATTCGATGCCGGATTAAGGGATACCGGACACCGGACTCACAACTTACCGGTCTTAATAAATTACAATTTTAAAGGTGTGTGAGGAGCCGGAGATACGCAATAAATACAATCCAGGATTCAAGGCTGAAACATCTACCGGAGAATCACTTCTCAACTGAACTTGTTTTATGACCTGGCCCTGGAGATTTATGATCTCGCCTGAAAGCGCTTCTGGAGTATCAATGTATAATACATCGTGGGAAGGGTTTGGATAGATGGATATATTGTCTTCTGCTAAATCTGAAGTAGCTGTAAAACCTTCTCTGTACACAGTTAGCTGATTGGAGCCAATATGAAGATCATTTCCCTCCGGATCGATGGCTATTAAATTGCGAAGTCTTATGATGGTACTATCCGGAATCTGTGATCCGGGTTTCAGATCTAAAAGAGTACTCAGGCTTCGAAGCAGTAGAAAATCATTTTCAATCGTAATACCCGTATTGTTTGTTTGCACAAATGAAGCATTGAAATACTGATATGGATCATAGGGTGACCTGTAAATCAATCGTGAGGTGTCTACAGGCCAGGACGTAATCAGATTCCGTATCTGGAATCGGGATGTATCATATTCAATTTCAAATGTCAGACCAAGCACATTCTGAAGCTCACGTCCTGTAATAATTGTAAAACTTCTGACTCTACCCCGATCATCAATGAATGGATTAGCGGTTAAAACAATCTCTGGCCCGGCAGGATAATTTGCTTCGGCAACATAGTCTTTATTTTTTTGTAGAAAATTTTCCATATTGATATCGATATCGAGAATATTCACTTCCCCATTTCCATCACCATCACCATGTTTCGAATTAATTCCATTAACTTCTTCATTCCAGTCTTCACCATAATGTCCTCTCCAGGATACTAATCCATTTCTTTCAGCACCTGTCAAATCATTCATGACACCCCACATGAGATAATCCCTGTGATCTGCAATTCCGTTTTTATCAAAGTCGCCCGGCCAGACGCAATCATCATCGTCACAAATGGGGAAAGGAGTACATGGTAATGCCGGACTGAGAGTAAACAAAGTAAATAATGAATCGATATTGCTATACATTTTTGTGATCTGGTCAAGATGACCTAAAGCCGGGTCATAATGAAACATGTGCGCTGTACTAACTTCTCTTATGGCTCCCGGATCCATTCTTCCCAAATACACTGATGAAACGATTCTTTGATTTGCTCCTTCCGGTAAAACATTTATTGTAGCCCAATCTTGCGGGTCACGAGGATCACCATTGAATAAAAATTTGGTCGGGCTTAATCCTGACCCTGGATTATAACCATCTCCTTCAGGAGTAATAGGAGTGCCATCGGGCCATTGTCCATTTAATTGCCTGAAAAACTCCAGGGGTAAGTCAGTTTCCTGAGCAGCAGTAATCATACTGTGCATAGGATAATTCAGATAGGTCATGCTTTGCACAGGAACATCATTTGCATATGTATCCGCTCCGTTACTACAATCCATTCCAACATCTCCATCCTTGTCATCTGCATTATAAACAAACTCAGTGCTCCTCATGCTATCAGATCCTATCCCATCGTCTAAATAGCATCCCAAATCATAATCCGTCCACATTCCAAAAAACACACTGTCTATTACAGAAATTGCCCTGTCAATGATCTTATAAGAACTAAAAATTGTATTGTTTAATATTTCATTATCCTGGCAGTGAAATGCAAATGCTGTCAATTGAATTTCAAATCTTAGCGGTTTATGACCTGTAACCTCATTTGTATCTAAATCATTAAAAACCATCCAGAGTATCTGATCAGGTATATATTCACGACTGTGACTCTCCAATCTTGCAACTGGAAAATCGCCATTCTCAGGATCATAGATATCATTCCCATTTTGATCAGAAAAAGGTGCCAGTCCCTGGTTGTCAAATGGCAATTCAAATCCATAATAATTTTTAAAAAATTTATTGCCCCGTCCTGGCCATCCAAAAATGGAAGCAATCGTATCATCAATTATGAAATCTTCTGAATAATCCTTTCGATGTGCCTGTATGTCTTCATAATAAACGCTCCATGCCTGGTCAAATTTTCCGCAAATCGTGTCATTGATTATTCCAATATTTGTCAGTGGACCAACACTAAAGTCATTCTTGCCACGTACCGGATATGTTTCCACCGCGAGTTTTAAATTACCGGCATCATCAAAACCACCTATCCAGGGAGATGAAGCAAATATTGTAGAAAGCTTTTGTGGAGAAGGATATGGCACCAGGAATCCCGGATTGGATCCATCCGTAAATTTATTTCCTTTTGGAAAAAAAGAAGCCCGGATATTATTCGAATTCAAATAATATTCCGTGAAACTTCCTGAACAATCTTCCTGAGCGTAAGCCATGAATGGGAATAGGCAAATCAAGGAAAAGACGGAAATATTGAAAGCAAATTTTTTCATATTGGCTGATCGTAGTAATTAAATCTACAATCTATCCAGTGGACGATATGTCGGTCAAAAGCCAAATGATGATTATACGAGAAAAGGAAATTCACCAATAAAATGAAAAATATATAGCTCTCAATCTAATGCAGGAGAATTTAGATTCATATCGGCAATTGTCACCTTCCATCCAGACGACTCAGCCATAAACCTGATGACCTCAATTAACTCATCCCGTTTCTTATCCGCCGCTTCCATCAGCGAACTCTTATGCACCTGGGAAGTGATAAAGTCCTTGGCATTCGCATTGATCTTATTATAATCATCCGTAGAAAAACGATTGAAAAATCCTTCCGTCAGATCATAATAATCAAGATCATGATCAACAGATAATATTTAAGCAGGCGGCATCCCGGAAATAATCAGTGTATGATTTTTTGTATCCGGTTCAATTTTAATTTTAGTCAGATCATACCCAACAGAAACTTTTGCTTTGACACGTATCAAAGCTTTCTTCGTAAAAAATGAAAAATCAAATGGATAAGATGATTTGTATGAATAAATTTCTGAGAATTCTCCTTCTGCCGTTACGAGCTTACATACTGTCCTGATCTTCTCAAGAAGTACGACACTATCCTCCGTTGTTTTTGGTATTGGTAAATGAAACTTTGAACCCAGGGTAAAGGCAAGAAATAATGCAGCAGCTGCAATAAAAACCCAGATCCATGCCCGAAGTCCTTTCATCAGGCATGCTTATTCATTACAGGTAAACGGATGTTTTAAACCTTTATATTCTTTCAGCACTGCTTTAACTTTTCCAACTGATACAGGGCTTTCAATCATAAGCGGAAGTCGGTTGCCATCATCAGAAATATATATATCCATCCTTGTATCCTCGCTGAAAAAATGACCGGATACTACCTGGGGACGTATGAGAAATGTTTTTTGCTTACCAAGACCTCTGATCCGGGTTTCAAATGATTTTTCCCTGAGCTCAACTTTTAACGGGTATTCTTCTTCGATAAAAACTTTGACATCAAATTGCTGGCCCTTATTATACTGTTCAAAATTGACATTCCGCACATTGTAGATAATGGAGATCATATCATGCATGCAACCGGTAAGGTCAGCTGTATAATAGGTGGTTTCTTTATCCGGGCCTCCTTTTGATGCAGTCACTTTATGATTGACCTGGTCAAAATAAAATCTATCCCACCATTCATATTTTCCTTCATGCACTTCGCGGTAAAAGGAAAGTGGAAGGAGCGTTTTTTTATCAATTACGCTTTCATAATGATCTTTGACTTTATAAAACCATTCGAATGCGCTTATCGTCTTACCATCGATGGAGATATAATACCGGTCACCTACATCCTTGACTTTAAAGGTCGCCTCTCCGGCTGCTATCCATAAAAAATTGAGCTGGTAATAGAGCTTATACGTGACTTCCTCTCCTCCCTGCCAGGAATCATTTGGTGTATCGCAATAGTTATAAGGCTGAGTCGCAGACTCAGGCGATGTTGGATTGCTCAGTAGTAACAGGCAAGCTAGCAGAAGGGAGAATTGACTCATGTTTATCTAACGAAATTAATGGGGTTGTCGTACCTATTACAAAACTACCTATCATAGCGGGGATGAGCAAATTGACAAACCAGATCATTAAACTGGCCAGCGATATACTAAGTTCACTCATCCCGGTCCCGGACCAAAGTATTAACCCAATATTAGCACGTGCCATAACATCCGCCACCGGTGGCAAGGGAATCAGCGTCTGGAACAGGAAAATCGTGCTCACACCCAGATACAAAACAACAGGGCTAATATCCGGTTCAAAAGCATGGAGAATGAGCACAAATTGTGTCGTATAGACTAAATACCTGGCGAAGGCAAGACCCAAAACCCGGAAGAGTATTTTATACGAATAATCGTCCATGTATTGAAGGTTCAGGACCAGCTTTTTGAAAAAGGAATGGAGTTGCCAGTCAGATATTCGCCGGATGACCCATTTGATTTTGAAAAAACATATCCATGCCGTTAAAATGCACAGCAATCCCAATATTTTAAGAAGGATCAATCCATCAAACAAAAAAAGACAAGCCAGCATACCTGTGGTAAAAGCGACCAGGTTTTGCGAAAGACTGCCTATAAATGAAGAGATCGCGACCGGCCACCGGGCTTGAACCGGCATGAACATGATCCTTCCTCCATATTCCCCGATCCGGTTGGGTGTAAAAATGGATAATGCTACACCCCCGGCCACAGCCTTAATCATCTGTCTGACAGGCACTTGTAAATGAATGGATATTAAGGTCCGCCATTTGATAGTCTCCAGCAACCAATTGACCGGCATGGCCAGCAAGACTATGCCAAACCACCACAGGTTTCTGTCAAGCCTGATAAGCGAAAGGTTTACAAAATGATCGCTCCTGGACCATAACTGATATCCCAGCAACCCAAGCAAAACAAAGGTCATCAACCATCTGACGGCAGGATGTTTTAGCCATTTCATGTAAGGTAAAAGTATGGGAAAAGGCGGAAGAGGAGAAAGCGTAAACAATCATGATAAATCATGATGATCATGACAATCTGCGTTCTTATTTTATTAATTGATGAATCGAATCATTAAAGAGAATTCAATTTCCCACAGACCACTACCTTTAGACCAAACCGGCGGCCCTGACCATTTCCTTTAGCCTATTTAGTTTAAAGCCAAACCATGGAGCTCTTCATTATTCTCATATTGATCCTGATCAACGGGGCATTTGCCATGTCTGAAATAGCCCTTGTATCTGCCCGCAAAAACAGGCTTAATTATTCTGCGCAGAGAGGAAACAGAGGTGCTAAAATCGCACTCGAACTCGCGTCCAATCCAAGCAAGCTACTTTCTACTGCACAAATCGGAATCACCCTGGTAGGTTTGCTTACAGGTATTTATAGTGGTGAAAGGATTACCGAAAATATGGAGGCGTATATCATGCAGATACCAGCTCTCGTTCCTTATTCTCACACGTTAGCAGTAGCTGCAGTATTAATCATCATCAGTTTTTTTGCACTGGTTCTTGGAGAATTAGTACCAAAGCGGATCGGCCTGACCTATCCTGAGGTAATCGCTAAAACTGTAGCTTTCCCCATGAAGATCATCGGGATCATTTTAGCTCCGTTTATCTTTTTACTGACCCGCACTACGGACCTGCTTTTGAAAATATTCAACATCAAGCCATCAAGTAATAGTAAAGTCACTGAAGAAGAAATAAAAGCGATCATCAAAGAAGGTACAGAAGAAGGTGAAGTGCAGGAAATCGAACAGGATATTGTGAATCGTGTGTTTAGCGTAGGTGACAGAAGCGTGAGCTCTCTTATGACATCAAGAAAAAAGATGACTGCACTGGATGTAATGGATACCAGGGAGGAAGTGAAAAAACTGGTGCTGCACGATATGCACAATTTTTACCCCATCTATGATAGCGACGTACAGGATATCATCGGCATAGTCAGCCTGAAAAAATTATTCGCAGAAATGGAAAAGGAAGATTTCATGCTGAGAAATATTTTGTCAGAGCCTTCATACATCGCAGAGGGTGCATCAGCCTACCAGGCATTGGAGCAGTTCAAGCAAACAAACATTCATTATGCGTTGGTCATTGATGAATACGGTTCGACCCAGGGCATTCTCACGATGAGTGATATCCTGGAAGCGCTGGTCGGTGAGGTCTCCGAATTTTATGGCCAGGAATATAAATTTGAAAAACGCGATGAAAATTCATGGCTGATTGACGGACATTATCCGTTGCCTGATTTTTTAATTGAATTTGGCATGGAAGATTTTATCAAAGATTTCGAAGTGAACACAGTGGGAGGACTGATCATCCAGGTGTTGGGACACATCCCGAAAGAAACTGAAAAAGCTCGCTGGGAAAATTTTGAATTTGAAATTATGGATATGGACGGGCCGAAGATTGATAAAGTTTTGGTGGTGAGGAAGAGAGGTGAGTAGTGAGTAGTGAATTGTGAATTGTGAGACATGAATTGTGAGACATGAATCGTGAGATAAAAACTTGTATTTTAAATAATAAAGATTTATATATTACTTTATAATTATCTCCTCACTCCCTCAAATTGCAAAACATCTTTCTTCAACTTTAAATTCTTTAGTATGAAAAACCAACTTGTTTGGGCGTTTAGCCTATTTGTTCTATTTATGGTCGCATGTAAACCTGCGGCGACAACCGATGAAGCTGCTGCCGGCACAAAAGCCGATACCACTGCTGCCAATGCACCCAAGGCTCCTGCTGAATTTGCTGACCCGAAATACAGTGAAATCGTAAAAACCGGAATGGATGCTTTATCAAAAGGAGATATACCCGCGTATATGTCACAGTTTTCAGACAACGCTGTCTATAACTGGAATACAGGAGATAGCCTGGCGGGCAAGAAGGCCATTACTGATTATTGGGTGAAACGCAGAGGAGAAGTGATCGATTCTATCACCTTTAGCAACCAGATCTTTCTTCCCTTAATGGTGAATACACCCCAGGCGAATGAAAAGCCAGGTACGTGGGTATTAGCATGGTACCAGGTAGACGCTAAGTATAAAACTACCGGCAAGAAAATGACACAATGGATGCATTCAGTTGCACATTTTGATTCCAGTAGTAAAATAGATCAGATGATCCTGTATAGTGACAGGTCACTGATCAATGCTGCATTGACGAAATAAATAAAATTAGTTATTGGTTATTGGAAATAAGACAGGTGGTTGGTTATAGGTAATGGGGTAATCAAAATAAAAAAACCAATAACTAAAAACATACCCCTAGTCCTACTGCCTTTGACCAATAACAAAGAATGAAAATAGTTATACTTAGTTTGAAACTAAGTATAACTATTTTCATTCTCCTTTCTCCCACACAATCTTCACCGCCGACATTTTTTCTGTTTCAAACCTGATATCGGGAATAAGTGTAAAACCATTTTTTAAATAAAATGGTAATGGTGAAACATACGCTTCACCGTTTTTTTTGATTTCGTCGGGATGATCAATGACCCATCCATTCAGCCGGGTTTCATTTTCCTTCAACTGATTTAGGATCATGCGACCAAGACCTAATCCATGATACAGGCTATTGATGATGACGGAAAACCATCGCTCTCCTTCACGATCGAAGGTGTACGCCCACCCGATGATTTCATTAGCATCATCGAGCATCAGGAAATGTTGATGCCTGCTGGTTAAATTAAGATATTCATCAAATCCCTCTTTTGTGATATTGATTTTTTGCGGGTACTCTCGATTCCATAAATAGATTATGGTTTCTTTTTGAGCTTTGCTAAGTACTGATGTGGTGATGATCTTCATCGAGTGAGTAGTGAGTAGTGAGTAAATTAGACAAAAAGAAAACAGGTAAAAAAGTTATCCGTAGTTTGAAACTACGGATAACTTTTTTACCTGTTTTCTTTTTGGATACAGTAGTTGATTACCTAATACATAATATAATTTTGTAATTCGTACCTTGCGGAATATGAAAGCTGCACGGATTCTTGGAATTGATCCCGGAACTAACATTTTAGGTTTTGCTGTTATCGAGATTGATCGTGATCAGGTCACCGTGCTAGAGATTGGGGTCCTGCATCTGAAAGATAAAAAAGACCACCAGGAAAAGCTACGCGAGATCTTTCTTGAGATACAGGAGATAATCGAAAGGTATCTTCCACAAGACCTTGCCATCGAAGCTCCATTCTTTGGAAAAAATGTGCAATCGATGTTAAAGCTCGGTCGTGCACAGGGCGTGGCGATAGCAGCAGGAATGACAATGGGCCTCACCATCACAGAATACTCTCCCAAAAAAATAAAACAATCAGTCACCGGAAATGGAAACGCAGCAAAAGAGCAGGTCGCCGATATGCTGTGCCGCATGTTAAATCTAAAACCTGAAAAGCTTCAGCTGGATGCAACCGATGCTTTGTCAGTGGCGATGTGTCATCACTATCAATCAGGTAGAATCGTGACATCGAAAAAATCCGGCTGGAAGGCGTTCATTAAGGAAAATCCGGAAAGGATAAAGTAGCATGTGGCATAGGGCATGGAGCAAGGGAAAATCCCTGGATTTTATGTGTCTTTACTTTGCAAAAACTAAAATCTCACTCTCCGCTTGTGATTTTGGGATTTTAAGTTTTTCTTCTTTCAATCCTTCAATGTGAAATTGGATTGCTTCAAAAATATTTTTCTCAACAATCATTTTCGTTTTACCAGTCGCAATTACTCCTGGCAAATCCGGAGCATACGCAGAAAAGCCTGTTTTAGTTTTTTCATATACAACCAGGTACTTTCTCATTTTGTATCAATTTGTGCTTGTTTGATCACCCTGCCCCATGCTCCCTGCTCCCTGCTGAATTATGAAAATCTGTGGCTTTAACAAGCAATAACTGTTTCATTATTTTTTTCCCGTCTCCGTCTGACGCTGCGTTCCTTCTTCGTCATCATCATCGTCATCATCGGCCTTGATATTTTTTACAAGATCATTCACATCCTTTGTGGCCTTATTTAATTTATCCACCTGGTTTTCCCGTTTCTGCGTTTTTTGGCCATCCTTATTTGCTGCAGGCATCGTTCCGTTTCCTTTGTATCCATCTTCACTGAATACAAATCCTTTATTGTCAGCATCTACATAGATCGTATCTCCCGCAATAAATTTTCCACCTAATACTTCGAGCGCCAATTCATTGACAATTTCAGTTTCAATGACTCTTTTCAGCGGCCGTGCACCATATTGAGGATCGTATCCAAGATCAGCAAGCAGGTTCAATGCTTTTTCACTTAACTCAAGTGAAAGGTCCCGATTAGCAAGATTCTTTTTGATTTTGCGAAGAAGCAGACCGGCTACTTTTTTAATTTCCTCTTTTGTCAAAGGCAGGAACATGATCTTGTCATCAATCCGGTTGAGAAACTCAGGCCTGAGCGTATCCTTCAGCAGATTGAAAACTTCTTCTTTAGTTGTGGCCAGGATATCCTGTCGTTTGCTTTCACCCACCGCTTCAAGATCTTCAAAATTCTCAAGGATCACATCTGAACCCATGTTAGAGGTCATGATGATAATCGTGTTTTTAAAATTAGCGACACGCCCTTTATTATCTGTCAATCGTCCATCATCTAACACCTGCAACAGGATATTGAACGTATCAGCATGCGCTTTTTCTATTTCATCAAGCAGGATGATCGAATAAGGCCTTCTCCTGACAGCCTCTGTCAGCTGCCCGCCTTCATCATATCCTACATACCCGGGAGGTGCACCGATCAACCTGGATACACTGAATTTCTCCTGGTACTCACTCATGTCAATACGCGTCAGCGCACTTTCGTCATCAAACAAAACTTCAGCTAATGCTTTTGCTAATTCAGTTTTTCCAACACCCGTTGGTCCCAGGAAAATAAATGAACCAATTGGTTTGTTAGGGTCCTGCAAACCTGCACGGCTCCGGCGTACTGCATTTGAAACTGCTTTCACTGCTTCAGCCTGGCCGATCAGTCGCTTGCCAATTTCGTCTTCGAGCGTAAGCATTTTATCTTTTTCACTCTGCAGCATTTTTTGCAAAGGAATACCGGTCCATTTTGAAACTACTTCTGCAATATCATCCGCAGTCACTTCTTCATTTGTAAACCTGCTTTCTTTTGGTAAGGCCTTTAGCTTATTCTCTTCATCAATAAGCTTTGCCTTTTCCGAAACAAGTTCTCCATATCTGATTTTAGCAACCTTCTCATAGTTTGATTCGCGCTCAGCTACGATGGCTTCGTGCTCCAGCTCATCAATATGTTTCTTGATATTCTGAATGGAATCCACTATATCCTTTTCATTTTTCCAGGTCGCTTTCAGCGTATCCAGTTTTTCCTGCGTATTGGCGATCAGCTCGGTGATATTTTTTAATTTCTTAGGATCGTTTTCACGCTTGATGGCTTCACGTTCGATTTCGAACTGGCGTAGTTTCCGGTCTGCTTCATCAATTTCTTCAGGCAGGCTATCCAGCTCAAGACGAAGCTTTGCAGCAGCTTCATCAATCAGGTCTATAGCTTTGTCAGGAAGCTGGCGATCTGCAATATATCTATGGGATAATTCTGCAGCAGCAACCAGTGCCTCATCGAGGATGGCAATTTTATGGTACGATTCATATTTGTCCTGGATGCCCCGTAGTATAGAAATCGTATCCTCTACTGAAGGCTCATCGATGTAGACGGTTTGAAATCTCCGGACGAGAGCTTTATCTTCTTCAAAATATTTCTGGTATTCGTCTGCCGTAGTGGCACCGATAGTTCTGAGTTCACCGCGCGCTAAAGCTGGCTTTAGGATATTCGCTGCGTCCATAGCACCACTACCACCTCCTGCCCCGATCAGCGTATGGATCTCATCAATGAAAAGGATCACTTCACCATTGGATGACTTTACTTCCTCAATGACGGCTTTTATGCGCTCTTCAAATTCACCTTTGAATTTTGCACCTGCGATCAGTGATGCGATATCGAGTACAAATATTTTTTTCGTGAGCAGGTTCTCCGGTACATCCTTTTGAACGATGCGCCATGCAATACCTTCAACGATGGCTGTTTTACCAACGCCTGCTTCACCGACAAGAATGGGATTATTTTTTTTGCGCCGGGAGAGAATATGCAGAATACGTCTTATTTCTTCATCGCGACCGATGATGGGATCCAGCTGGCCATCGAGGGCACGTTGATTAAGATTAATGCCATATTTCTTGAGGGCATTGTATTGATTTTCTGTATTCTGATCCGTCACATGACGACCGCCTCTGAGCTCTTTGATAGCTGATTTCACACCCTCGAGCGTAGCTCCCTGGTCTTTCAGGATCTGGGCTCCTTTGCTATTGCCTACCAAAATTCCCAGCAGCATCATTTCAGTGGATATGAATTCGTCCCCAAATTCAGGAAGCATTTTTTTTGCCTCCGCCAGGGCCTTGTTGCTATGATCAGAAAGGTATTGCTTATCAGAACCCGTGATTTTGGGATAGGTCTGGATCATTTCGTCAAGTGCTTTGATAAGCTGGGGCATGCTGACTCCCACTTTTTGAAAAATGAACTTGGCGCTATCCTCGCTGGCATCCAGGATGCCTTTGATCATGTGGGTTGTATCCACGGTTTGCTGCTGCAAGCTTGCTGCAAGTCGTTGAGCTGCCAGGATAGCCTCCTGGGCATTGATGGTGAAGTTATCGTAGGTCATTATTTAATTGCTTAGAAGTCAAATGTAAACAAGAAGGAGATGTGCAGAGTTCGCTGGTAGCTAAAGGATTGAATTTGAGATTTATTTATGAATTCTTATGAAAATGAGCTTCAAATATTCTTTCGACAGTGTGCCACACTTAGATGTGCCACACGTAGGTGTGCCACACTGTCATAACTCCTTGATATTACACGCATTTATAAGTGGAAGCGTGGTACACTTCACTTGGCCAAAACTGTTCATTTTTGAATGGTGGTTTTGTGTCTCAAAATCTCCTATCTGGTGATCAGGTATTGTTTCTTGCGAATTTTCGTAACAACTGGCATGGCTGACGCGCAATAAGCTATGTTTAAGTTACAAGTCAGTGATTTTCAGCCTTGATTTGGATATCAAGGAAAATTCTTTCACCAAAAAGATGAAAAAAAAGCGGTTGCCAGGCAGCGGTTTAATTTTTCTGTGAATAAAATTTATATAGAAAACCTATATATAATTAAAAAGTATATATCTTGGCGCATTCCAAACCTGATTGATTCCATTGGCTGCTGCTGGTGGTATTTCATATTTTAGAGCCTATACAGTCGGAAAGCGGCCTCGAAAGCAATGTATATGAGATCATTATTTTGAACAAATTACCATTTTGCCCCCCGTCCCATGGCAATTCAAACAAAACAAACTACAAAGCGCCACTATAAAGCAAATGGCAAGTTGCTCCTCACGGGAGAGTATCTTGTACTGAATGGTGCTATTTCACTCGCGCTTCCCTGTAAGCTAGGCCAATCGATGAACGTCAATGAACGTCCCGGGAGTGAAATCGTCTGGAAATCATATGATCGCAAGGGCCAGCTCTGGTTCTCAGGAAGCTTTGACCTTATGGCTTTCGACTGTATTGACTGCACAGACAAAGACGTCGCTAACAGTATCCAGCAGTTACTCAAGGCCGCTTGCCGACAGAATTCGGAATTCTTATCTCAATGGCGCAAATACTCTGTAGAAACATACCTGGAATTTGATCGTGAATGGGGCCTGGGCAGCAGTTCGACGCTTGTCTGGTGTGTAGCGCAGTGGGCCGAAGTCAATCCTTACATCTTATTATTTGACACTTTTGGGGGTTCCGGCTATGATATTGCCTGTGCAGATGCTGATGGTCCGGTGTTGTACCAGTTTCTGGAAGATGAGCTGCATATCGATGGCGCGGACTTCGATCCTGCATTCAAGAAAAATTTATTTCTCGTCTATCTCGGCCGCAAGCAAAACAGCCGTGATGCCCTGAAAAGATATCATCAGTCTAAAGCCAGCCTTAATGGTTCAGTGGATAAAGTCTCCCGATTGACCGAGAGCATAAATGCTGCCACTTCACTCCGGGAGTTTGAATCATTGGTTCGCCAGCACGAGACGCTTGTCTCAGAGATCATCGGTCTTCCTACTGTGCAGAGTCACGAGTTTGCTGATTATTGGGGCTGCGTGAAATCACTGGGAGCATGGGGAGGAGATTTTGTACTTGCCACATCCGAGAAAAGCGAGGAGGAGACCCGGGAGTATTTTAAGGGAAAAGGATTGGATGTGATATTCAGGTATGATGAGCTGATATTGAGCTAGTCGGTAGTCGGTAGTCGGTAGTCGGTAGTCGGTAGTCGGTAGTCGGTAGTCAGTGAGATGTGAGAATAAATTCAATTATCCTCCTTAAGTTTTCATAATAATATTTTTGTCTGTTGCTGGTATATCTAGTACAGAGGATGAATTTACTTCCGTATTGTAACTTTCATTAAATGACACCGAAGCTAATCGCTATCGCACCCCAAATCGTCGTACTGGATGTAGTGAAAACTGCAGAATACTACAGGGATATTCTTGGCTTTACCATCATTGATTACTTTATGGATCCACCGGTATATGCGATGGTGGAACGGGACGGATTCCAGGTTCATTTTGGAAAATCAAATGACAGCACAATCCACATCAATGAGCAGATCAGGAAAGGGACCTGTGATTTCATTATCTGGGTACCTGAAATCGATAACTTCTATGACGAACTGAAATCTAAAGGAGCAGACATCAAGGAAGGTATTGTGAAGCGCGTGTATGGAAGTCGTGAATTTATAATACAGGATTGTGACGGGCACAGGATACTTGTGGGTGATTAAAAAATTAGTCTTAAGGAAAAGGTCAGTAAAAATCTAGAATATTGAATTTTGAATTCAGAATTCAGAAGGAAAATTATAAATTGGAAATATTGAATTCAAAGTAGATTGATTTGCTGATTCCCATAAATTCTCAAATTGAGCGGAGTCGAAATTTTTTTTGTTAAAGCCTCCCGGTCGCTGAGCGGAGTCGATGCGAACCGGAAAGACTTACAACCAAACCGGCTGCTCTGACCTTTAACCATTAACTTTTTTTCTATATGGATTTTAAAACTCTGGATTATAAATCATTCGGTGCTGGTTTTTTTCCTGAATTTATTGGCGTGGAAATTATTCACGTCAATACAAATGCAGCCACTGCAAGAATGGAAATTAAGAAAAACCATTTTGCACCAAACGGTTATCTGCATGCAGGCAGTATCGTGACATTGGCTGACACGATAGCCGGGTATGGTTGTCTTTATAATCTTCCCGAATCTGGAATATCATTTACTACCATAGAATTAAAAACAAATTTTTTAGGCGCCATCAAAAGTGGAAGCATCATCGCAGAAGCTGTTTTACAACATGCCGGAAAAACAACCCAGGTATGGGACGTAACTGTAAAAAATGAAGTATCTAACAAAACAATTGCATTGTTTCGTTGCACACAATTGATTTTGTACGCTCAAAAATGAATTTTACTTTTTTTGACCACGGATGATTTTAAATAAAATACTGTTTTCATGTTGAGCGTAGCCGAAACATTTTTTTGTAAAATTCCATCGGTCACTGAGCGGAGTCGAAGTGAACGATGCCATCGGTCACTGAGCGGAGTCGAAGTGAACGATATCCCGGTCGCTGAGCTGAGCCGAAGCGAAACGGTCGCGCAATTGATTTTGAAAAATTAATCCAGTATTTTTTCTACAGAAATCTTCTCCCCTCTTTCCCAGTCATTCATCGCATTAAAGACTTTAAAAAAATCAAAATTTCTCACCTGGGATCCAGCAATCGGCGTTGGAATTATTTTCCCGGTTTCAACTAACCGTTTCCACGTCGTCCCGGCCAGTAAAGGAATGGATGGTGTATACCATCGTCCGTTTTTTTCAAAAGCAATATTTGCAATGGAAGTATCTGTGATCCATCCATCTTTGGAAATCAAAACATCATCTGCATCTCCTCGCTGCGCATAAAGATCTTCAAGTATTTTCCGGTCAGCATATTTATACCAGTAGTCTGTTCCTGCAGGAGCTTCTACCAGCTGCAATGAATTGATCTTTCCTTGTGTGTATTCATAATAATGGATGGTAAAAAGATGAGCATCATAAATGATACGGCAACGAACAATACCATTTTGCCAGACAGAAGGGACTTCAATACATTCTGCCAATGTCCATGTATGTCGGTGAACAGGATAAAAATGCTGAATCGTTTCATCAATCCTTCGTTGATGCCATTCCAGGTGTTGTGGAATGCCGTCAAGGATACAGATGGTTTCGAGAAATGGGCTCCTAAATCCCCTAACGGGGACTTCAATGTTCTCCATCAGAATACTTTTTGCTGCATGAAAATAGCTATTACAATAATGGAGAATTTAGAATAGAAATTTATTTAAATTATATATTAAAATCAAAAGTCCCCTTTAGGGGATTTAGGGGCAAAAAAGGAAGATCATCGTGGAATATAAATTTTATCAATCATCTCCCCATACTCCTGCCTTACTTCACTTCTATACGTAATCCCTCCCCCGCTCCGGTAATAAAATCCGTCCGGCCGTTGTTCAATCATCCGGATCATCACACCGCTATCGAGATTCTCGCCATCAAAATAACCAAATACACCTGTGTAATAACCACGGGACTCCGGCTCGATATCATGAATCAGCTCTACTGTTTTCTTTTTTGGAGCACCTGTGACAGAACCTGCAGGAAGAAGTGAATAAAAAATGCTTCCCAGTCGATTCATATAATCTGCGGGTAATTTGCCGCTGATTTCTGAACTGCACTGAAGTAATGTTTTCCCGGAAGTCCTGATCTCACTTATATACCTGTATCTTTTTACTTCAACCTCTTTAGCTACAATGCTCAGATCATTTCGCAAAAGATCAACCACAGTAGCATGTTCTTCCTGCTCTTTAATATCAGCCAGTAAAATTTCTTCTGCATTTGGAAGCGTAGCATCAATAGTACCTTTCATAGGAAACGTCCTGATCACTCCATCTTTTATTTCAACAAACTGTTCGGGAGAAAATATAACGAACCCTCCGGGAACATATAATTTATAAGGTGCTTTGGAAGAATGGAATACATCTTCAAGAGAAGAAATACCTGACAATTTGGTGGCATAACAAAGATTCAAAAGATACGTATCACCGGCCAGGATTGCTTTTTGGACTTTTTCAAATCCTTCCTGATATACTTCTGCATGAATAGGAAAAGATTGAAGAGGAATTTCTTTTTTCAGGAGGTCTTCATTTTCAATAGGTGCATTGTCACTATGCATTTCAAAAAGGATTTTTCTTTCTGCAGCTTCCGGCAAAGTCAACACCATTGGAGAGGAAAGATCAAAGTCCAGTATGAAAAGAAATGGCACTCTTTCAGCACCCAGTTGATTCATCCTTGCGACCCAGTGCGGGAATACTTTGATCGTAAGATCAGCCTGGTATGAATTTATTCTGCGCGTTTGCGACATGTGACCGACATTTGTTTAAGGCCATCAATGGTATCCATGCGCATAAAGGGCTCGACTGTAAGTTGATAATCACCGAGCTCAGGAAATGTAAATCCTCGTTGAAGGGGAAGGGTCACCGAACAAGTCTTGCTGCCACATTTACCGGACCAGGTCCCGTCAGGGTTTGCTAACTCAAGAGAGGTGACAGAACTTATTTTTTTACCGGAAGGGAAAGTTGTCAGAAGCCGGATGTATAAATTCTGGTATTTATATTTATCACTGTGATCGATGCGGATGTCCATGAGATAAGCCTGGGTAGAATCCGGCGCATTGATGGTCATGACTTTATTATCACCAGTGATCCATTGCTGCCCGGTAAAGTCCCATTCCACAGATGCAAGCACATCCTTTTTACAGGAAGACATGCTCATGGATATAATGAGACTCATGAAAAGAACCCTGATCAATTAAAGAATTCTTTCATCCGTTCAAAAAATCCTTTGTCTGTCTTGCTGGGTTGAGGCTTGAAATTAGGCGAAGACTGCAGCTTCTCGAGGATATGTTTTTCGTCATCAGAAAGTTTGCGTGGTGTCCATATATTGACATAGATCAATTGATCGCCTTTTCCATACGCCTGCACTGATGGCAATCCCTTACCATTTAACCTGAATATTTTTCCGCTTGTAGTGCCGGGTGGAATTTTGATTTTGACCGGACCGCTAAGTGTTGGAATGTCAACAGATGTTCCAATCGCTGCTTCCGGAAAACTAATATGTAATTCGTAAATAAGATTATTTCCATCCCGTTTGAGATCTGCATGAGGTTTAACTTCGATTGCGATCAGGAGATCTCCTGCCGGGCCACCTTTAATGCCTGCGTTTCCTTTGCCGCGCATCGATAGCTGCATGCCATCTTCTACTCCTCCCGGAATTTCAATATCAATAGTTTCTTCTTCAATTGTGCGTCCTTCTCCACGACATTTTGGACAAGGTTCGACAACTATGGATCCTGTACCGTGACAATTAGGACATTGTGTAGTCGTCTGCATTTGTCCCAGGAAAGTGCTTCTCACCTGTCTCACAACACCTGCACCACCACATGTCTGACAATTTTTAACTGCACCATCTTTTGCACCGCTTCCTTTACACGTCTGGCACTTAATTCTTTTTTTAACCTTGATGGTTTTTTTAACTCCAGCTTCTACTTCTTCCAGTGTTAGTGTAAGCTTGATCCGGAGATTACTTCCTTTCTGGCCTGTGCTTCGTTGTTGCGAGCGGTTGCCAAAAAAAGATTCGAAAGGACTATCTGAAAAAACATCTCCAAATTGACTGAAGATGTCTTCCATCGTCATGCCATCTGCTGTCTGAAAACCACTTTGTCCATTCATGCCTGCATGACCATAACGATCATAGCGGGCGCGCCTGTCAGGGTCACCGAGCACTTCATATGCTTCAGCAGCTTCTTTAAATTTTTCTTCGGCAGCTTTATTGTCAGGATTGCGATCCGGGTGAAATTTCATCGCAATTTTCCGGTAAGATTTTTTGATTACAATCTCATCAGCATCTTTGGCGACCTCAAGAATTTCGTAATAGTCACGTTTGCTCATAATTCCATTTTATTTACCGACAACGACCTTCGCGTGACGAATGATTTTATCGTTCAACATGTATCCTTTTTCAATGACATCTAATACTTTACCCTGCAGGCTTTCATCCGGTGCAGGAACCTCTGCAATCGCTTCATGTAATTCCGGATCAAACGTTTCTCCTTTGCCTTCCATTGCCTTCAGACCTTCAGATTGAAGGATATTATTCAGACGATTGTATACTAAGCGGATTCCTTCGCTTATGGTTTCATCGGCTGATTCATTAGCATGTTTTATTGCTCTTTCAAAATCATCCAGCACCGGGAGTAGCGATAGAATCAAATCTTTCGAAGCAGAACTCAGAAGCTCTAATCTCTCCCGCACCGTTCTCTTCTTATAATTTTCAAATTCAGCCAGCAAGCGAAGATTTTTCTCTTTCATCTCTCCAATAGTGGCATTAAGAGCGGCTATATTTCCTTCTGAACTCTCTTCATTGGAATCCTGGCCTTCCGGATCTTCAGGGAATGATTTGTCAAAATTAAAAAGTTTTTCATCCTCGGGTTTTTCGGGATGGTTTTTATAATGCTTTTTGTGATGATCTGAACTCTCTTTTGACATTTGTATTTTTATTAAGACAGGCTCCGGGCCTTTGGTTTTACTTGAATGGGTTATAAGGGCAAAAGTACTGCCAGACGGGCCAATTATGCCAATTTGACAGTGGATTTCAGGATTATGCACTAAACAGGCAGAAAGAGGACCTAAAAGGCAGGTATTTCTGGGTTCAAAACTATTCAATTACCGTGCGGGAAATATTCATATTATAGAAAAACAGATGTGCTAGATTGTAATCGTGGCTGATATCTCAGGCATTAGTTTTAGACGAAATACTACTAAAAAAGTTCCCCTCATTTAGGAGTTACCCAATTCTTTTCCCATCTACTCTTTATTTCAGCCTTTCTTTCAAAAGCTTGTCAATCTGACCCATCGAAGGATCCACTCCGATAATAATCCCCTTCGGGTTGATCAGGAATTTTGTAGGCAATTGTTTGACACCATAAGCACTGACAACAGGAGAATTGAACAAATCCACCGCTAATAAATGATACGGCCAGCTTAATTGATCGCGTTGGATGATAGCCAGCCAGTTCCGGTCATGTGACTCAACAGCTACACTGACAATTTCAAAATCAGATCCATCTGTAAATGTTTGTCCATGGTACCGTTTATATAATTCCACTAACGCCGGATGGGATTGAATACACGGTCCGCACCAGGTTCCCCAAAAATCAAGCAGCACATATTTGCCCTTCAATTCCGATAACGCAAATTCAGATCCGTCAGGCATTTTATCCACGATCTCAGTTGCTTTCTGTCCCTGTACCAATCCCGGTTTTAAAAAATAAGCTCTTCCTACGTAGTAGCCCAATACAATCAATAAACTTATGCCAACCATCAAAACCATGCTCTTCATGTCTTACGCTAACAATTACGATGCAAAAATGGTTAAAAAAAGGCAGGGAGCAGGGGGCAAGGAGCAGGGCAATGAACAATAGGCAACTAGCAAAAGGCAATAGGCAAAAATCAAAAATTTTCTAAGTGACTTCCTTAAGTTTCCTAAAGTTCCTAAGTGGTTAAAAAGGACATGCTTCAATTTTGAACGCAGATTATCTTGATTGTCATGATATATCATGATTGATTTTATTGCATTTTGCTTATTGCCTATTGCTTATTCACAGTTACCTTCGAAGCTAAATTGAACGAATATGGAAATGCTCACCATTGATCCTCATGTTATTGATCATAAAGACCTGCATCAGTTTATCCTCGGCAGTGTCGCTCCAAGACCCATTGCTTTCGTAAGCACATTAGACGAAAATGGTGTGGACAACCTCGCACCCTATAGCTTCTTCAATGCTTTCAGTTCAAATCCGCCCATCGTTGTTTTTTCAAGTAACCGAAGAGGAAGCAATAACACTACAAAAGATACACTTGAAAATATCCGGCTATCGGGAGAATGCGTTATCAATTCAGTCAACTATGCCATGGTAAGACAAATGGCAATTGCTTCTGTCGAATTTCCAAAAGAAGTAAGCGAGTTTGCCAAAACTGGACTGACACCTATTCCATCTGATCTTGTTGCACCTCCGCGTGTTGCAGAATCACCATCACAAATGGAATGCAAAGTGAAAGATATCATCACGCTTGGCGATAAAGGCGGTGCAGGCCATCTTATCATTTGCGAAATCGTGCGCATGCATATCTCGAAAGATGTGCTTGGCGAACGCAACAGGATCGATCCACACAAAATGGATCTGATGGGACGCATGGGCAGGGCGTATTATGTCAGATGCAGCGGTGAAGCTATTCATACCATTGTACAGGATTATCTACCGATCACTATTGGATATGACAATCTTCCTTCGGATATAAAGCAAAGTCCTGTTCTCACGGGAAATGATTTAGGAAAACTGGCAGGCATGATACATTTTCCTGAAAGGGAAGAAATAAATGCAGTAATGGAGTTGCCAGAAGTAAATGCGGTGCTAAGGCAATCAAATCCTAAAATCGCTTTGCATTATCTCGCTAAAACTTTTCTTGACAGGGATGAGGTTGCGACAGGCTTCAGCATCCTGATGCACGATCATTTCAATTGATGCCATACACCCACATCGGCGGAATATTTTTAAACACAAATGCAACCTTGCGTAAATTGATCCCTTTGTAAACCAGCTTCATAAGCGGAGGCATGTAAGTGAAAAATCTAAAGATGGCTCCTTTATCTGTCTGATGTTGAATGGAATCAAAGATCAATTGATTCAGATGTCTGGCCAGGAAAGGTAAACCGGAGATGATCAGGTCTGCTTTTGGCAATTTCATTTCTTTGAGAATTTCTTCAAACAAATGCGCACTGGCATGAATAACGTGAACGCGGTTTCCAAATTTTTTCCTCAACAGATCCACATACGTGGTTTCCAGTTCAAAAAGAATAATCTGGGTGCCGGGTTTCGCTCGGGCAAGAATTTCCTTCGTGAACGTTCCACTTCCAGGTCCTAGCTCTACAATCGTATTTACTTTTTCCCAATCAATGCCTTTCATCATAGCGCTGCTGGCTATTTTAGAGCTGGGGGTTATGGAGGCATTCCGGATTGGATTTTTGATAAAATTCAGAAGAAAAAGCGCACGCTCTTTCCACACATTCCTGCGATGCATTTTTAACGTAGGCTGAGGAGCGTCCTGGTGCATTATTTCTTCCATACCTGAAATGTGTAATATCCTGCAAAATTAACCCGAAGAACCGAATTAATCCTTTTTCCAGGGAAAGTGGTAAACTGAGTCAGATCGGTCACCTATCTTCTTAAACCCGTGAAAACCGAAATAATCGCGCTGGGCCTGGATGAGATTGGCCGAAGGATAACGAAGAGAAGCCCCTGAAATATATTGGGAAGCAGCCACAAGGCACGGGGTAAAAAGGGTTTCAGACGAGGCGACCTGGTTGATCCGGCGAAGGCTTGACCAACCGGATGTGATCAGGCCTTTTATGTAAGGATGTAATATCAATTCGTCATTCCACGTAGCCCAAAGTGTGGTAAACTGGTTCATTATCGCCGATCTGATAATGCAGCCATTGGTCCAGACAGCAGATAATGCTGAAAGATCAATATCCCAGGAATAAGTGGCTGAAGCTGCACGAATGATCGAAAAACCCTCATGATAATTGATGAGACGTGACAATTGATACGCATTAAACAAATCCGTTGTACCCAGCGAAGAATTTTTCTTGCTCTGCACCCTGGTGATCTCATCAAGATGAATCCTGATATGTCGTTGTCCTGATAAATATCGCGCATGAAGAGATGCTGTGATCATCATGGCGGGAATGCCAAAGGATGCAGCTGCCTGAACAGCCCAACCTCCTGTCCCTTTATTTCCTGCGCTGTCAAGTATAGAATCAATGACCCACTGATCATCTTCTTTTTGACGAAGTATATTCAACGTGATATCGACAAGATAACTTGCTGCTTCTGTTTTTGTCCAGCCTGAAAGCACTTCTGCTATGTGATCAGGAGTCAATCCAACAGCCCATCGTAGCAAAGAATACACTTCAGCCAACAATTGCATTTCTGCATATTCAATTCCGTTGTGCACCATTTTTGCAAAATGTCCCGCACCACCCGGTCCGATATATCTGCAGCAAGGTTCTCCATTCAGATCTTTAGCTGCAATGCTTTTTAATATCGGAGAGGCTATTTCATAACCTCTGAGACTACCACCAGGCATGATGGATGGCCCGTACAATGCACCTTCCACACCACCAGAAATGCCACACCCTAAAAAATGAATTCCTATTTGACTCAATGCGCTTTCACGCGCAGCAGTATCCAGGTAATGTGCATTGCCACCATCAATCAGCACATCGCCTTTATCCAACATCGGCACCAATGAAGTTATCGTTTCACTTGTAGCATTACCGGCATTGACCATCAGCATGATGATCCGTGGAGTATCCAGGCTATTTACAAATGAAGAAAGATCATCAAATCCCTGTGCGCTTTTGAGTTCTTCGTATGATTCTATTGCAAGAGTTGCCACATTTTCTTCAACATCTTTCACGTGGCGATTGAATACAGAGAGCGCATAACCTTGCCTGCCCAGGTTTCTGCTCAAACCGGTACCCATGATCCCAAGGCCGACTACACCTACTTGTGATTTCATAAAGATTTTGTAAATAAGAGGGAATTTTTCTGACCAGGCTGATGACTTGGTATATTGAAGATAAGGAGAAAATCCATGCGCTTTTTTACCGGGGTATAAATATCAGGTTTGCCTTCTCATCTGTCAGCACAAGGCAACAATATTGCGGATGAGAACCTTTGATCTTTGTTTTTATTTCATCTACCTGTTCGATCGTAACCGGGCCTTTGATATAAAACTCTTCAAGTGTTGAAATATTGACTGACCAATCCCCCACTATCTGATGCCTGTCAGCAATGGGAAGGCCAACTGTAACTTCCTGCTTGTGAAAAATAAAGACAGGGTATTTCGATACACCCTCATTGATCACGCCTTCAAAAGCTTCCATCATGAGTGCGCGATAGAATTTAACCTCAATGGCAAATTGCTCTATAAAAGAATCCGATGGTTGTGTCATTTATGCAGCAGTAATGCAACACATTCGATGTGGTGCGTATGAGGGAACATATCTACAGGTACCGCCGAAACTAAATCATAATCTTCACTTAACATTTTCAAATCACGTGCCTGTGTCGCAGGATTACAGCTGACATATACAATTCGATTTGGTGCAGCTGCCAGGAGATGAGGTATGACATTGGGATGCATGCCCATACGAGGTGGATCTGTAAGGATTACATCAGGCTTACCATACTTTGATATAAATCCGGGTTCCAGTATCATTTCTACCTGTCCTGTCACAAATTGTGTATTTGTAAATCCATTTAATTCTGCATTTGCTTTTGCATCAATGATAGCTTCACTGATTTGTTCGATACCTACTACCTGCCTGCACTGATCGGCCATAAATATACCCAGGCTTCCCACACCGCAATAGAGATCGTAGACGTTGTCTTCCGGTTTCAGAGCTGCCATTTCTTTGGCAAGGCTGTAGAGTGTGAATGCTTGTGCGCTGTTTGTTTGAAAAAATGATTTGGGACCAATCTTAAATCTTGTCGTTCCCAATGTCTCGATCAAACCTGTTTCACCAAACAGGTGATCAAGAGCAAGATCATGAAGTGAGTCATTCACTTTGTGATTGTAGCAGGAATAGATTGAAATGATCTGAAGGAATTTTTCTTTAAGTGCATTAACAATGGTAGTGATCCATTCCTTTTCATTCTCTCCTACCACCAGGATGACCATGACATCTCCGGCGAGATTATTACGAACGATGATGTTGCGTAAAAAACCATTTTTAAACCGAAGGCTTGAGAAGGACCAGTTATGGTCGATACAAAGTTGCTTGACGAAATGACGTATATCATTAGAAGGATCAGCCTGCAAATAACAATGTTGAATATCAAGGACCTTATCAAAAGCCCCGACGAGATGAAATCCGATTCCATTTTTATTGAATATTTCATCCTGCCTTGCAAGTTCTTCTTCTGTCAGCCATCTCCTGTCCGTGGCGGTGAATTCAAGTTTGTTGCGATAATATCTCTGTGAAGGGGCTTTAACTATGGGCTTTATCAGGGATGTATCAAGACCACCAATTCGTTGAAAAGCATCATGTACTTTTTTTTCTTTGAAACGGACTTGTGCATCATAGTCCATATGTTGCCATTTGCATCCGCCACAAGTACCGAAATGCGAACAAAAAGGCTCTACCCGGTCGGGTGAAAAAGTCAAAATGGATGTCACTCTCGTCATGTACATCCCTTTCCTTTTATCAAGCGCTTCGACATTCACCTTATCTCCCGGAACTGCCCCGCGGACCTGTATAATAAGGCCATCCTCGCATCGTCCGATAGCTAATCCTTCGTCTGCAGTATCAATGATATCAACGTTATTGAATATTTTCCTCGGCTTGCGATCTGGTCTGGGCATAGGGCAAAGGTAAGAAAGGAAAAAGGGAGGAAAGGAAGAAGGGCAAAATGGGCTGAACAGTAGAAATAATCACGACAAATCATGATAATCAATATGATCTGCGTTCCCATTTTTGATTTCCGAGAGGAAAAATCATTCAAAATTAGAAGACTCTTAAATATAGGAAAAGCAATCTTAATAAAACATAACCTCTTATTTTATGCTTCGACCCGCTTCGCCCATCCTTGTAGTTTCATGGGTTTCACCCATGACTAATAATGTCTAATCCCTTCGGGATAATTGTCGTTTGCCTTCAGCAAATCTTTTTAAGCTTATTGCCTTTTGTCTCCCTTTTTCCTTTTTACCCTTCAGCCCTTCCTCCTTTACTTTACAGGCCACATATCACAATGCTTTATAATCTGGTTTTCCAGTTTTTTTGGATTCTCGATGATATTGAAAAAATCTTCAAGATAATCGCGTGTATATTTTTTTGATCGCTCATTGAATCCATGGATATGATCACACATCCCCAGTATAGTTTCCTTTTGTTCCCTGAATATTTTCAATGCATCATTTACTTCTTCCGGTGTTTGGCACCATCCCTGGTAATATCGGATAGTGACTGAGGGAAGTTTTATAGTTTCATGATGAGCAGCATAAGGTGCATCAACTAACCCTGAATAATCAAAATCAAAAGGCACTGTCACTAAAATCCTGTAAGCAGGAACACCAATAAATTCAAGATTGTGTCGAGCAGGAATGTACCAGTCTGTATTACCGATCATATATTCAAATAAGCATACTTTTAGAAAAGGCATCTTCTCAAGACCGTTGGTACTGACGATTTTACTTTTATTCAGTTTTGCATGAAGCCGGTCTGCAAGCTCTTCTCCATTTTCAACCAGGAAAGCATATGCCTGGTCATGTGCTTCCTTACCATCCGGATTTTTATAATGCAATCTCACAAGCTGCGCATGAAAATGATACGGACTGATGAGCTCAAATAATTTGTAGCACATGTATTCCCGCAGGAGATATTGATCATATAGATCTCCTTCATGACAATGATGGACGAGATCCATTTCATTCATGGACGAAAGTGAATGGGCTGCTAAATCACTTTTATCAAATTTGAGCTTGATGGGTGGGTAGGAACATATCTCCAGTCGCATGTGGCCTCTCGTCCTCATTTTCAAATCCAGGTTCAGGGAATCGCCGCCCGCTGTGTGTATTTTGATTTGCCCCGGCAGATAGGTTTTATCTTTTTTATGCCGTTCCATATCCTTCCAGTCCAGGGTCAGGTAAAGATCAACGGCGCTGTCTTGTTTGATTTTTTGGAGAAAAGATTCGGACTGTCCTGTGAGTACAAGACCATTCAATACAAAGAGAAAGCTGAGGAGTGCAATTCTCATACATTTTCGAATTGGATAACGAAATTGAATTTTCAAAGTTACCATGTTCTTAGAAATGTAAGATTGCTAAAGATTACGACCTTTATATATTCACACATGATGAAAGTCAACTAATTTTATAAATAGCTTACAGTATCTTGGTCTCCATCATCATCACCTACATTGACGAACACGACTTCCTCGCAGAAGCTGTAAAATCTGCCATGAGCCAGGATTTTGTGCCTATCGAAGTGATCGTGGTATGTAATAAGCGCACACTTCCTGAAGGATACAACCCACTACCTGATTGCCCATCGATCAAACTCATTCATGAACCTGCATCCGGTTCAGCTCATGCCCGTAATGCTGGACTTCGGCAAGCATCCGGCGAATGGGTTCAGTTCCTGGATGTCGATGATTTGATTTTACCCGGTAAGATCCTGCATCAGCTGGCAAAAATTGAAGGAGAGGCTATGGTGTCTCCTCACATTTATAAATTTTTAGACGGGTCAACCCAAGTTTCAAAATGGTTGCCTGAGGATACATGGATAGGTCTTCTAAACAGCGGCTTTGGTTCTACCTCATCCACGATCTGGCATCGCGAAACCTTATTAAAGCTAGGTGGATGGTCCACATCATATCAAAGTCACCAGGAATACGAATTACTTTTCAGGCTTGCATCTTCAGGTTATCCTATTGCAAGGGTCGATCATCGTGAAACCATTGTCCGCGAACGGGTTTCCGGATCCATTACCATCGAGTCAAAACCTGTCCGTGCCAAAGAAGGTATTCAACTCAGGGAAAAAATATGGGAATATCTTGTGCAACAAAAACTGGATACACCCACCCGAAAAAATGCTTTCCTACAATATATCTTCCGGCAATTGCGTGGTTTGTACAGGCTCGACAGGTCCGCAGCAATGAAAACATATAAGAAGCACTTCGCAAATGAACATTTTATCCCGGAGCAAACCGGAATTCCATTTTATACATTTATATATCGTGGATTTGGTTTCAATCTTACAGAGCGCTTCTTCTCAAACTATAGCAATGTAAGGGATAAAGTTTTTCCATTTTTACCAAAAAATCTCTGATCTCTTCATGCGTGTGCTGATCATCCCTTCATGGTACTTTCCGCTCAACTCAGATGAGATAGGTGGGCGTATGTTCCATGCATTTGCTGTGGGCCTTAAGGAAAAAGGGATTGATGCCAGAATATTATTCGCAGAATTTTCCCCCGATGCACCCTTCAGGAAAGAAATAAATGTCAGTAAAGAAGAAGGTATACGCACCTATCGCATTCGGCAAAAGTTTCCACCAAGGATCAATTCCATCATCATCCGATCATGGGTCAATAAATATGTAAAAGCAATTCTGGCCTATATGGAAATTGAAGGGAAACCTGATTTTATCCATGCACAGAGCTACATGGCGGGAATGGTTTGTGCAGAATTATATCGAAGAACAAATATTCCTTTTGTATTGACAGAAAGAGTTTCCACTTTTATCTCCGGGAAAATTCCATTACGTCACAAATCCTTTATCAGGGATTGTTTTGATTTCGCAACTGCCATTACATGTGTCAGCCCGGGATTAAAGTCGCATCTTACAAAATATACAAAGAAACCCATTGAGGTATTTCCCAATTTTTATGATCCATCCATTTTTTATCGTGATCCTACGGGAGAGAAATATAAAAGATTCACCTTTCTATCTGTTGGTGAACCTGCTTATGTTAAAGGACTTGATCTTTTGCTGAAAGCATTTGCAATATTCAGGCAGAAATTTCAGGACGTCGACATGCAGCTTATCCTGATAGACAGGATCCATGAGCAAAACCAATTGATGGATCTCAGCCGGAAGCTGAAGATTGAAAATGAAATTTCCTGGGCTGGTTTAATTTCACCTGAACTTGTAGCCGAGTTCATGCGGCATAGCCATATATTGGTTTCCGCCAGTAGAACGGAGACATTTGGAAAAACGATTCTGGAAGCACAGGCATGTGGATTGCCGGTAATAGCTACGAAAACGGATGGAGCTTCATTCATTATTACTTCTCCTGCACAGGGAATATTGATCGAATTAAATAGTGTGGATGCACTTGCTCATGCGATGTCAGAAATGTATTTGAATTATACCAAATATCATCCAGGTTCAATAGTTGCTGCCGTCAAATCACGTTTCAAAAAAGATATCGTCATGGATGAATGGGTTCATTTCTATAAAAACTTTTTAGCTTGATCACAGAGAAAAGAAAATGGCTCACCTATTCGTATTTTAACAGGAATCCAAAATTCCTGATGAGAATGGTCCATTTATTTTCACCCGTAAAAAAGAATATTCCAGGGATGATACGCCTTCCTTTTCCAACTATGATCATTGATTTAGCCAAAGAAAATTTTATTGAAGATTGGTCAAAATCTACAAAGTATAAAGTAAACCGGGCAGAAAAAGAAAACCTGGAAATCAAACGTGGCCACGAAATTTTACCTGATATCCTGAAATTATTTCAAAAAACAGCACATGTAAAAAAATTGCGCGGGTATTCAATCGAAGATTTCGATTCGAAGCCATGGATTAAATGTTCGGCTGTATATTTTGAAAATAAAATTCTTGCAGGACATATATGGATGATGGATCGAGAAGAAAAAAGGATGCTATTATTCGTAAATGCAAGCGATCATCATGAAGAACAAAATGATAGTTCATTAGTCGGCAGAGCGCATTATTATTTGCTGTGGCAGGATGGAATCTATTACCGGACCGGAGGAATTGAAATCATGGACCTTAATGGATACAAACCACAAACAGAAGATCCTGCATTGAAAGGTGTGTATGCATGGAAACAAGGAACGCATGGCAGAGAAGAGAATTTATTTCAATACTATCCACTGTACGTCCATTGGCTCAGGAAGTTTCGTAATATGGTAAACGGATGAAACGCGAAGAACGAAAGACCCAATACAAATCACTTGTCCAACAGGGAAAAATCAAATCGTTGTTTCTACAACCCTGGTGGCTTGATGCTACAGGCTCCTGGGATGTAAGCCTTGCCTTCCGGAATGACCAGGTTATCGGTGCTATGCCATTTGCATTAAGAAAAAAATGGGGAATGCCATACATCGGGATGCCTGCATTGACTCATCATATGCGCATCTGGATGGAAAAACCGATTGATATTTCTGATCACAAATGGCTCACACGAGAAAAACAAATCATATGGTCATTAATAGAGGATCTTCCTCCTCATGGATTTTTTTCTCTTGTGTTTGCAGAAAAAAGTTTTGACAATTGGCTACCCTTTCATTGGAAAGGATTCCACCAGGAGATGAGGTATACCTTCGTCATTGAAGGTGCAGATGAAGAAACCATTGATCTGAAAATCAACCGCAACCTGAAACGAAATATCAGGCAGGCTTCAGAAGAAGTAAAGATCAGGAAAGATGTTGATCCTGAAATTTTCTTTGACTTGTGCAGGAATACATATCGACGTCAGAAAATGGCGATGCCTTATTCCTATGCGATTTTTGAAAAAATAGATACCGCGATCATGAAGCATGATGCCGGTGTGAAACTGGGAGCTTATTCTTTAGAAAATAAATTAGTTGCTGTAGCCTATTTATTATTGGACAAGGATACTGCATATTATTTTCTCGCAGGAGATGATGAAGCCGGTAGAGATTCAGGTGCGAGCATTTTAATTTGCCGCGAAGCCTTGCGTATTGCATTCGAGGAGAAAAAAGTAAAGACATTTGATTTCTGTGGCAGCATGCTTGAACCCATCACTGAAATCAGAAGACAATTTGGTGCCAGGACAGTGCCGTTGATGAAAATATTTAAGGCGAAAAGTAAGATTCTGGATATTGTGTATAAGCTTACCAGATAAAAGGCATGGAGCATGGGGCAGGGAGCAGGGAATAATAGCAATAAGCAATAAGCAATAAATATAAAAATTGGTTTTCAGTATATGTTCCTAATATTAACAAAAAAGAATTCACAATTTATTTCATATGACATTTATAATTTTTTTGAATCTTTTAACTCTATTAGCCAACAATTCTGGTACAGAAGGCGTGGGTTGTGTTATGTATCCTAGAGAATGCGGCGGTGATTGGGGAATAGGTGCATATTTTATACCGCCTACTTTTGAATTGAATGTTTATAACGATACACTAAGAAACCAGGTTGCAACCTTTAAAACTTCATATTCCAACTTGTTCCTTTATAATTCAGCGGGGAATAGAATTGAAATGGAGTATTGCGACATTGAATATATTGGAAGCTATTCTTTAGAATTTTTAAAGGTTAAGTCAATAAAAAGTTCGAGGTTTTTAAAAGTATTATGGCATACTTACGAAAGTGGAATGTATGTTGATTTAGAAGAATTAGAAGGTAAGGGCGCTATTTTTTATACTTATAAGGATTTGCTTTATAGAACAAATATTCCTGATTTTTCACCGACACTTTCTGATTTACCTGCTTTAGGTATTAATCTTAAAAGAAATTGTCTAAATCTCAGAGCTGAACCAAATATAAATTCAGCATTAATCTATTGTATACCCGGCAATGATTGGCAGCAGGGTAAAAGCAATGAGTATTATGAAATGACCATATCCGAATATCAGGGAAGTTGGGCTTATGTAGACGTAACATTTAATGATCTAATTTTAGAGAAGCCTGACGGATGTATGGGGAAAGAAAAAAAGAAGCTTAAAGGTTGGATTAAAGCTATAGCTGATAATGGGTTCCCAAATATTTGGTATCCCGTTTCAGGAAATTGAACTGCTTTTCCGCCCTTTCTACCTTTTCTGCCTTTCCGCCTTTTCTGCCTTCCTTATGCCCACACCTTACATCCTTCCGTACAATTCGTACAGATATCAATCTTATCACGTCCTCTTAAAAGTTGGTTCCTGAAATTTTTATATGCCGGTCCATGCCATATCTCTTTAAACGAAAGTTTCTTCAGATCACCGAGCTTATGAACTGCGTCTTTGTCAAAACAACAAGGCACAACAATTCCATCCCACGTGATCACGCACGCGTGCCAGAGCTTCCAACATTGATTGAGCAATTTATTTTTGACCTTCCATGAACCTGGTGCATCCTCGTAATAGCGGCTATACTTTTGCTGATCAGGGATCAAATCACTGCCATGCTCATAATCATAGATCTGCGCTGTTTTTAATTTTAATTCATCGACGCCTATCTCTTTTGCCAGCTTTCTAACTTCATCAATCTGATGCTCGTTTGGCTTGACAACTAACATCTGGAATACAATATGAGGCGTATTTGATTGTGCATCTTTTTTTGCCTTCACCAGATTTCTGGCTCCCTGTAGAACTGTTTCAAGATGTCCTTCTTTTCTGTATTGCTCATACACTTCCTGTGTCGATCCATCAATAGAGATGAGGATCCTGTCCAAACCTGATGCAACTGTTTTCTTTGCATTTTCAGGATGAAGAAAATGTCCGTTAGTAGAGGTGATCGTATAGATGCCATGGCGATGTGCATAATTGACCATATCCAAAAATTTGGGATTGATATACGGTTCGCCCTGGAAATAAAATATAAGCCACAGCAATTGCTTATGCATATCATCAATCAGCTTCCGGAAAAAATCTTCTTTCATATTTCCGGTCTCTCTTGTAAATGAACGCAGACCACTTGGACATTCAGGGCAGCGTAAATTGCATGCTGTTGTAGGTTCGATTGAAATGGTCATCGGTCTACCCCACTGCACAGGCTTGCCTGTCCGGTTTGTTAACTGGTAAGAAGTCCACACGGATGCGGCATTCATGATCTTTGAAAAAGTCATCTTTGACAAAAACCGCCTGGTGTCCCGTACATGCAGCATTTTATCGCTTAAGAAGTGGCAAGATATTTTTCCTGTGCTACCCGATAATGATGGATCACATGACCTGCCATGATATATGGAAATGACAAAGCACGAACAGAAACATCATTAGCAGTTCCCAGTCGTGATGCCATTTCTCCATTCATATTCCTTGCGAGATGAAGTGTAGATAATCGTATTGCTTTCCATTCACTGGCGAGGTCTTCGGCAGAAACTGCATTGAAGTTAGATTCTTTTACATAATCATCCTGCTCAAAACCCGGTAATGATTTCTGTTCATTCCTGCTGATCGACAGCATCCGGTATGACATGATCCTTTCTGTATCAAGGATATGCCCTATCATTTCTGCGAGGGACCATTTACCGGCTTCATACCGGTGCTGTAGTTGTTCATCAGTTAAGCTTTCAATCCAATCTCCAAACCAATCCCGCTGGGTATGCAATAAAGTCAGGATATCTACCTCGGGTACGAGGTTAATATATCTGAAATAATATTCGGCGCAGTCACCTTCTGAGGGTCTTGGAAAAACTGTGGTTGTGTATATACTCATAGGTCCAAAGATAATCAGCAGAGAGCATAGGGCATAGAGCATAGAGCATAGGGCAAAGAGCAAAGATCACAGGGCAGGGAGCATGGGTCAGGGAAAGCAATAGGTAAAAACAAAAGGCAAAAGGCAAAAAAAAAACAAAAACCAATTAGAAGTAGTATTAAAACGGATTGCTGTAGGCAAACAAAAATGATCCTGAAGGGATTAGACATTATTAGCCATGGGTGAAACCCATTAAACAAAAGGCAATAGCCAACAGCCAAAACCAAAAAGAAATAATAATGTCTTGTGTTTTGAATTGAAAAAAAAATTCAAATCAAAACTATTTTGTGTCTTTTCTCTTTTCAATATGCCTTATCTATTTGCCCTATGCTTCTTTTAAACATTAAAGTCTTTATCTTTTGCAAAATCATACTTTTAAGTAATTACTAAAAAAAAATGCCCTCAACCCGTCAACTAGCTGCTATCATGTTTGCTGACATCGCCGGTTACACCGGGCTGATGGAGGAAGATGAGTCAATGGCGTTGCAACTTTTGCAAAAGCTAAGGAAAAAGCTAGAGCAGGAGGTAGCCAATCATCAGGGCCGCATTCTTGAATTCAGAGGTGATGGGGCTTTATGCAGTTTTTCAAGCACCCTTGAAGGTGTTAAAGCCGCTATTGCTGTACAATTAGATATGCAATTGATACCAGTGGTTCCTCTTCGCATTGGTATGCATACCGGTGATGTGATCATCGAAGGCGAATCGATTTATGGAGATGGCGTCAATATCGCATCCCGGATGGAATCCCTGGCTGTCCCGGGGAGTATTTTTATTTCCGGTAAAGTGCATGATGATATCAAGAACCGTAAAGACATCCAGACGATCTCCCTGGGTAAATATATTCTCAAGAATGTAAAAGATCATGTTGAAATATTTGCAATCAGTAATACAGGTCTAAGCATCCCTGACCGGTCAAGTTTTGATGGTAAGGGAGAAAAAGTACCGCACAAATCCATCCTGGTTTTGCCATTTGTCAATATGAGCCATGACAGCGCACAGGATTATTTCAGTGATGGCCTGACAGAAGAGCTGATATCCAATTTATCCAGGCTGAAAGAAATAAGAGTGATTTCGAGGACCACTTCAATGAAATATAAAGGCACTTCCAAAGACATAAAAACAATAGGTATTGAAACCGGTGCAGCGTACGTAATGGAAGGCAGCGTAAGACAGCATGGTAACAATATCAGGATCACTGCGCAATTTGTGGATGCCAATAAGGACATGCATTTGTGGGCTGATACTTTTTCCGGAACACTCGATGATATTTTTGAAATACAGGTGAGCGTTTCATCTAAGATTGTGGAAGCTTTGCGCATCCAGCTTACCGAAGATGAGAAAGATACGCTTGTGAAAAGATACACCGATGATACCGAGGCATACCAGCTCTATCTGCAGGGTCGTTTCTTCTGGAACAAACGAAATGAAGACGGATTAAAAACGGCTTTGCGTTTTTTTGAAAAAGCCATTGAAAAAGATCCTGAGTATGCGCTTGCATGGGCAGGAATTGCTGATACATACAACCTGCTCGGAGAATTCACAAATCTTTCAAGGAGAGAATTATATCCTAAAGCAAAAGCCGCTGTGCATAAAGCCATGGAAATCGATAGCCATCTTGCAGAAGCGCATATTTCGCTGGCATCGGTGATCATGCTCAATGAATGGGACTGGGTGAATGCAGGCAAAGAATACAACATTGGAATAGAATTGAATCCAAATTATGCAACCGGACATCATTGGTTTGCAGAATGGTTGTTGTATACAGGAAGATCAGAAGAAGCTTTACGCGAGATGGCCCTTGCCGTAGAATTAGATCCGGTTTCGCAGGCCATCATTAAAGACCAGGGAATTATTTTTTACTATACACGTCATTATGACAAAGCGATCTCGATGGCAAAGACAACATTGGAATTGGATCCCAATTCAGGCTTTGCACACCGGCTTCTTTCGATGTGCTACCAGGCGAAGGGAATGTACTATGATGCCGTTGTCGAAAATGCACGTTGGGGAAATCTCATCCAAAATGAAGCGAAATCAAATGTTTCATTAGCCCAGATCTATGCAGCAGGAGGCCGGAAGGAAGAAGCAAAAAATATAATCCTCAAAATAGAAGATTCACTCAAACTCACCGGCAATGATTACCGTGGCATGGCATTAGTATATGCAGCTCTTGGCGATATTGATAAAGCTTTCGAATGGCTCGAAAAAAGCTGGGAACGCCATGAAGAATCTTTATGCAGCATAAAAGTGGATCCGAAACTTGATCCTATCCGCAGTGATCCAAGATTTAATGATCTGGTAAAAAGGATCGGGCTTACTCCCTGATATAACGTTCGAGGTAAAAGATAAATGAAAAGAGAAGGAAAAGTTCTCCGTAGTTTAAAACTACGGAGAACTTTTCCTTCTCTTTTCATTTAGTTCCAACCTCTCTGCACTCTGCTTCTTACATTTGTCTCACGTATGAAATATCTGATTGCAGGTTTAGGAAACATAGGCGATGAATATGCCAGGACGCGGCACAATGTGGGATTCCAGGTGGTTGATCATCTTGCATCATCACTCAATGCAACATGGAAAACAGTTCAGTTGGGAAGCATTGCTGAAGTAAAATTCAAAGGACGGACTCTGATCCTGTTGAAGCCAAACACGTATATGAACCTGAGCGGAAAATCTGTTTCCTACTGGTTGCAAAAAGAAAAAATCCCGATCGAAAATCTACTGGTGATCCTGGATGAACTACAATTGGATCTGGGTACAATCCGGTTACGCGGTAAAGGAACTGACGGTGGACACAACGGACTGAAGGATATCCAGGAACAATTAAGCACTTCTGATTATCCAAGATTACGTATTGGTATCGGACGAAATTTTCCTATTGGTGGACAGGTGAATTATGTCCTTGGCAAATGGTCATCTGAAGATCTTATTCTTTTACCTGCAATACTTGATGCGGGTGTAGAAGCTATAAAATCGTTTGCAAGTATAGGATTGAAAAGAGCCATGGAAACTGTAAATGCAACAGCTGCACAAAAAAAATCAAACGAAAGCTGAATTAACCGGTTTTGGTCGTGATGATTTGTTCATTGAGTGAACGCCCGTTAAGATGCATCAATCTTTCAATGCAATCTTCATACCTGCTGGCTGTATTTTGACCTATTGAGTGAATTTTATTTACTTCTGTCAGTGCCTGGCTTAAATTTAAATTTTCCTCACGCCTGTATATACATTGTCCAAGATTTGCAAGCCTGTCTGCAAGATAAATTTGTTCATACTGGCCGGGAGTCGGACATATGATGGCTTTATGTCCAGTTTTCGCCAGGTCCATCAATGTAGTATATCCACCACGTGATATGACGATTTCCGTTTGGTCAAGAAGAACCGATAATTCTAATCTCGACAGATAGGGTATGACAGTAATATTCTTCTCTTCACGTATTTTTTCTTCTTCTCCGGGCTTGCCGCAGACGACTGCATATTTCCCATTCATGTCAGACAATTGTTTGATGACCAATTGTTCGAATTGAGTCCTGGAAGGTTCCGGTCCTGAGATTACAGCTATAGCATCATACTTGCCTGCTTTCGGAGCAGAGGATAATTCAGACAATACACCTAAATAATATTTTGGAATAGGTTCTGTATTGATCCCGGACAAATCGCCGGTAATGTTGTTGGGAGGAAACTGATCAGGGATCCATATCTCTGAAAAATTTTTACACCAGGACCTGATTTGTCTTCGTATGTAAACATCAAGTAATTTCTGACCTGTGAATACTTGCAGCTGATGTGTAATTAATGCTGAAGGAATATCAACATGATAGCAGCCGTAGCGGTTATCTGAAATGATGCATTCGATACCATGGCGGTCAACGATCACTTTCGTCAGCTCATGTTCAGCTTTCATTGCTTTCAACATGCCCCGGCCATGTTTCAGCATATTGATCGGCATGTAACGGCTTCCATAAAGAATATCATATCCAGGTAACTGTAACACCATCTGGTCTGGCAATTCTCTTCTCAGCATGGATAGTGCTTCGCCGTCAGAGGCGCATAATACTTCGTGCCCAGCAGACATATATGTTTTGATCAGAGGCAGAGACCGGCTTGCATGGCCAAGACCCCAGTTGAGCACTGGAAAAAATATCTTCACTTGTCAGCTATTCGATACATCTAAAGTAAATGAATTTTGATAACCCCGTATTGCATGACCAGGGTAAATAAATGATAAATGATGATGAACCGGACTTAACACGTGATGAACCAGATATTATTATTCTGAAAATTTTGGAACCCATGTCATCGCGATGAGCTTTGCTTTGTTTTTTGCTTCCTCTGCATTCAATCCTGCGAACTGTTCATCAACCGATTGTGTAAAAAGTTGTAACCAGCGATCAAAATGATCCGGCCTAAGCTGAATTTTTTCACTTAACTTCCTATGCGCCTCAAAAGGATTTCCCCTGTAGGTATCCATCCCCAGCAATAAGAATTCCCAGAATGCATACATCTTTGGCAAATGATGTTCCCAGTTGACATGAGCGACATCATTGAATATGTATCCGATGACATCATCTTTCTTCACTTTCGAATAGAATGAATCTATCAATGATTTGATATCTTCTACTGTAGAGATGTCTTTCATGAAGTGAGTAGTTGAATTAAAATCGTGAGACGTGAGGCGTGAGACGTGAGTAGATCAATTCTGGTTAATGATTTCGGCTCCGCTCAATGAGGAATATTTTTCAAGGAAAATATTTTTCATTGAGTGGAGCCGAAATGAATTTTGAAGAATTCTATCGGTCACTGAGCGGAGTCGAAGTGAACGATATTAAAAAATCGAAAATTAGTAAAGTCTTATTTCGTCATTGTTCTTATCAAAGAACTTGTATTCATGAAGACTGAACTCAGAGTTGGCTGAAATGCGGATCCATCGCTGGTTTTTCCACCACCATTTGTGTTGGAAATTTGGGAAGCCTTGTTTCAGGAAAGCATTGATGTAAGGATGTACTTCAACCCTCACGTATGTCTTTGCCCGGCTTTGACGGATATATTCAAGATCGCGGACGAGGTCATCGGTGATGAGAATAGATGGATTTACTTTTCCGGTTCCCTGGCAGGTATAACATACTTCGGTAGTATCAATTTTAACCTCAGGCCGTACACGTTGGCGAGTGATCTGCATGAGGCCGAACTTGCTAAGAGGAAGGATCGTGTGCTGTGCTGTATCCCTTTTCATCGCTTCCTTCATATGCTTGATCAGCTCGGCTTTATTTTCCGGGCTGCGCATATCGATGAAGTCAATGACGATAAGTCCCCCGATATCACGGAGCCGAAGCTGTCGTGCGATTTCTTCTGCTGCTTCAAGATTGACTGCCACCGCGCTGCTCTCCTGATCCTTGCGTTGCATTTTCGGGCCTGAGTTGACATCGATGACGTGCATGGCTTCTGTCGATTCGATGACGAGATAGGCACCACTGGGCAGTGTAGCTGTTTTGCCGAATGAAGATTTTATCTGCCTGTTGACACCATAGGTATCAAATACCGGCTTTTTTCCTTTGTATAATGAAATGATATCTTTTTTAGCCGGTGCGATGTTGTCCAGGTAATCATGGATATTGTCATAAATCTCTTTGTCGTTGACGATGATATTGGTAAAATCATCATTCAGCATATCCCGTAGTATTGAGCTTGTCTTGTCAAGCTCACTGAGCAGCTTAGCAGGAAGCTGTCTTTTATAAAGTTGTTTGTGGATCTGGCTCCATTTGTCCAGCAGCTCTTTGAGCTCTTCATGCAGGTCGGCTACTTTTTTTCCTTCAGCAGCAGTCCGTACGATAATACCAAAATTCTTAGGACGAATGGATTCAACGAGAAGCTGTAATCTTTTTCGTTCTTCCTGGCTGCTCACCTTTTTGGAAACTGCAATCGTATTGCTGAAAGGTGTGAGCACGATAAACCTTCCCGGGATCGTGATTTCACAGCTTAAGCGAGGTCCTTTAGTGGAAATTGGCTCCTTGAGGATTTGAATGAGAATGTTCTCATTCTTTTTGAGCACCTGGTCGACTTTACCGGTCTTGATGATCTCCGGTTCGAATTCGAAGTTATCCAGCAGGGCTGTTTGTTGTTTGCCCTGGATGCTGTCTTCGGTAAATTTCATCACTGTCCGGAGCTTGGGGCCCATGTCAGTGTAGTGAAGGAAGGCATCTTTTCGATGACCGATATCTACAAACGATGCATTAAGACTTGGCATCAATTTCTTGATCTTTCCAAGAAAGATGTCACCAACTGAAAAGTTAGTCTTCGTTTTTTGTTGATGTAACTCAACCAGTTTTTGATCTTCCACGAGAGCTATTTCAACTCTTGTCGGCGAACCCTGGACGATTAATTCTTTGTCCATAAAAATACCCTATATGCACATGGCATACACAGCAGTCGTAAGTCCTCTGAAATGAAATCAACACAACTTTCTGGTCACCTCCGCCTCAGGCGGAGGATCAGGCATTGATTGACGGCAATAGGGTATATCGATCTTAATGCAGCGATGATACACCGGAGGCTGAGTATAAATCCTGAGTGGTCAGGATTGAATAGAGGGTATTTTTTTTGACTCAGCTATTTCCGGTGGCGTTCTTCATATCAGAACGTTAATATCGTAGACATCGGACTGCTTTGATGCCGGTTAAAAAAAATGCTTATCTATTCTTTTTTTTGTGTCTGTTTTTTCTCAGACGCTTTTTTCGCTTATGTGTAGCGATTTTATGTCTTTTCCTTTTCTTACCGCAAGGCATAGTCTTGAAATTATTATTTTATAAGAAATTATGTCTACTTCGTTTTGGCACACAAACCGGCCAGTGCTTCAGCCTTTTCCGGTTTATTTACCGCTTTATAAATGTCAACTGCCAGGCAGGCTATCCTTGGATCTTCCGGAGCCAGTTTTAGCGCCTGTTCTATCCGCCCCTCAGCTTTTTCGTATTGTCCCGTCTGAACCGCCAATCTCGCCAAATGATAAACCGGCAGGTAAGATTCAGGATAAGTAGTAGCAAGTCCCGCCAGCATCTGAACACCCTTCATCGGCTGGGCTGCATCAGGTATTTCTATATAACATAGAGCCTGATTCACCCTGTATTCCACTGCTTTGGGATCAAGCGATATAGCATGTTCAAATGCGTCTACTGCCTGATCTCTTGCTAAGGAACGATCCTTTTCTGCCAATTCGGATTGCTTTAAGGCAGAGGCAAAAGTGGTTCCTGTTATTCCCCAGCTCTGAGCACTCTGAAGCTTTTCAGCAACTTCTTTAGCATAAATACCAGCCAAAACAGGTTTTTGTTGCTTAAACCAAAAACCGGAAAGTTGCTTAAGTATTTCTACCCTGGCTGAATCACCACCGGCAAACCTGGCCTGCGATTCAAGAGCTTCAACGACTTCCAGATCCCCTTGGTTCAAATTTTTTTTGGCCTCGTTCTGTAATGAATTGATGTCAAAAATCTGTCCGCTCAATACCCTCGACTTTTCGAGAGCTTTCTGACTTGATGGTTTTGTATCAAACCCCCAATACAATACGGCTGATAAAAGTATAGCGCCGATGATATAAAGGGCTTGTTGTTTATTCTTCACAAATTCTCTTCTGGCTTCACTCCGTCCTTCACCTCATCTACGAATATTTTAGCCGGCTTAAATGATGGTATGTAATGAGCCGGAATTTCAATAGACACATTGTTTTTGATGTGCCTGCCTACTTTTTTAGCCCTTCTTTTAGTGATGAAGGAACCAAAGCCACGGATGTACACATTCTCTCCCTTAGATAATGAAATTTTTATTTCGGAAAAAAATGTTTCCATCGTCACAAGGACGTCCACTTTGGGTACGCCTGTTTTTTCCGCTATGGTGTTAACCAAATCTGCTTTTCTCATTACTCTGATTTATAGTAAGTTATGCCATATTTCAGGCTAATCGGGAGGGCAAAGTTCGACAATTTGTTTTGATTTTGAATCATGGGGTTACATATTTTTATTTTGCACATATCAATGTAACTATCTGGAAGTGTTGGAAATACATGTTTAATGACCATTCTGGTGCAATAGGCGGAAGCGAAGGCGGAGGCTAAGGCAAAGGCGAAGGCGGAGGGGAAGGCGAAGGCGGAGGGGAGGCAAAGGCGGAGGGGCGGTGAAGGCGGAGGCGGAGGTGGAGGGTAAGGCTAAGGAAGGACGGAAAGGGTACAGGCAATACGCAATTAGCAATAGGCAATAGGCAATAGGCAAATAGCAATAGGCAATAGGCAAATAGCAATAGAGAATAGTCATATAGCAATAGGCAATACACAATTAGCAAAAGATTAGGTTGTTAAATTAACTTACGTTCGAGTCAGATAATTTCCCCTCCGCCTCAGCCTTTGCCTTTCCCTCCGCCTCCGCCTTTTAATTTATCTTCGCTCCATGATACAATCAATGACCGGTTATGGGCGGGGAAGCGCAGAGTACAATGACATGAAGGTGCTTTCAGAGATCAGGTCTCTGAATTCAAAGGTCACTGATCTTCGGATCAAGTTGCCGGTGAGCCTCGGTGAGAAAGAGATAGAACTCCGGAACCTGGTTTTGCAGCGTACCCAACGGGGCAAGATAGAAATGACCATTAGCTTTGAAGGGGACCTGGCAATAGACAACCTGGATTATGACAGGGCACTTATCCGAAAACACTTTAACCAGCTGAATGAGATTGCGACCAGCTTGGGAGTTGGTCCGGATCAGATCCTCCATGAAGTCCTCAAATTGCCAAACATCCTGCGGTCTGTCAACAATGCTGAAATAGACAATACCCTCTGGGATAAAATCCTCGAGGCCGTAAATGAATCCATCGATCGTCTCATCGAATTCCGAACACATGAAGGCCAGAGTCAATACAATGACCTTCTTCAATCTGCTACAGCAATACATGATATGTGCAACAGCATCGAGGCCCATGACAAGGAGCGCCTTGCTTTTGTAAGGACACGTATGAAACAAAAGCTCGATGAATATCTGAATGGTGATCAAATCGATTCAAATCGTTTTGAACAGGAGCTGATTTACTTCCTGGATCGCCTGGATATCAATGAGGAAAAAGTCCGGCTCCAGCAGCATTGTAATTTTTTCCTCCAGACTCTAGTAGGGAATATGGAGATGAAATCCAAGCAGCTCAATTTTATCGCCCAGGAATTAGGACGAGAAATCAACACGCTTGGCGCAAAAGCACAATGGAGCCCGCTCCAGCATCTCGTCGTGGGGATGAAAAATGAATTGGAAAAAATTAAAGAACAACTGGCCAATATTGTATGACATTGCCCGGAAAGCTTCTTGTTTTTACAGCACCCAGTGGTTCAGGAAAGACAACGATCGTGCGCCATATCCTTTCTGCATTCCCGAATACTGGATTTTCTGTCTCTGCTACTACCCGTTCCAAAAGGCCTCACGAGATCCACGGTAAAGATTATTATTACCTGTCTGTAGAGACCTTTAAGTTGTGGACTTCAATGGATGCCTTTGCCGAATGTGAAGAAGTGTATCATGGCCAGTTTTATGGGACACTGAAATCAGAGATTGAACGGCTGACTTCCCTGGGAAGGCATGTCGTCTTCGATGTAGATGTTAAAGGTGCGATGAGCATCAAGCAGCTTTACCCGGAAGAGACTTTGACGATATTTATCAAAGTGCCCTCAATGGAGGTGCTGGAAAAACGACTTCGCCTTCGTGGAAATGAAACGGAAGAGAGCCTGAAAAAAAGATTGACAAAAGCCAGGGAAGAATTAACCTTTGAGTCTCATTTTGATGTTGTATTGATCAATGATGCACTGGAAGTGACCCTGAAGGAATCAGAAGACATTGTGCAAAAATTTTTATTTTAGCGATCATGCACGCATTGACCACAAATGGAGTCCGTATCGGTGTTGAAAGTAATTTTCAGCCCGGGCACTCTTTTCCGCACCGGTCTCAATATCTGCATGTATATACCATCCACATTAAAAACTACAATGAATATCCCATCCAGCTGATCTCAAGACATTGGGATATTACAGAGGCGGATGGCACAAAAAAAGTGGTTGATGGCCAGGGTGTAGTTGGAGAACAACCTTTGCTTGATGCTGGTGGCCTGCATTCATACAGCAGCTTTTGTGTGTTAGCATTTCCGATCGGAAAGATGTCAGGTTTTTACACCATGGTCAGAATGGATACAGGCGAACAATTCAATGTAGATATTCCTGCATTCAACCTTGTGATGCCGGATGCGCTCAATTAGTGAGTAGTGAAACGTGATGTGTGATGTGTGAGGCGTGATGTGTGAGGCGTGATGAGTGAGGCGTGATGTGTGAGGCGTGATGTGTGAAGCGTGAGACGTGATATGTGATATGTGATGTGTGATGTGTGAGGTGTGAGGTGTGAGGTGTATGTGTGAGGTGTATGTGTGAGGCATGATGTGTGAGGTGTGAGGTGTGAAGCGTGAGGTGTGAAGCGTGAGGTGTGAGGTGTGAGGTGTGAGGTGTGAGGTGTGAGGCGTGAGGCGTGAGGTGTGAGGTGTGAGGTGTGATGTGTGAGGCGTGATGTGTGAGGCGTGATGTGTGAAGCGTGAGGCGTGATGTGTGTGAAATATGAGATGTGCGACGTGAGCTATAGATTTTTTTGATCCTGAAGGGATCAAACATTAATAGCCCCGGGTTGCAACCCGGGGGAATTGAATGGAATGAATATTGTCGATCCTGAAGGGATCGAATAAAAAACTCCTTCATATCGCAAATCAAAATCCAATCAACAATTCAAAAAAATCCCACGCTTATTCTTCAACTGTTTTATTTCTTTTTGTTTTATTTTAATAGAACAAAAATTATTATGTTGCGCTCCCTATACAAATTCAATGGAAAAAAATCTATTTGTAAAAGACAGCATCACCATTGATGCATCTGCATCAAGCGTCTGGGATGCATTGGTCAATCCTGAGCAAACCAAAAAATATATGTTCGGCTGCGAGACTGTATCCGATTGGAAAATCGGGAGCCCGTTGCATTGGAGAGGAAATTATGAAGGACAGGATATGGTATTTGTAAAAGGCAATATTGTAGATCTCCAACCGGAGAAACTTTTATCCTATACAACGATTGATCCTAACAATGCTGAAGTCCCCGACGTCCCTGAAAATTATCTGACAGTGACTTACAAATTAACAGAAGAAAACGGGCAAACCACGTTAGAAATATCACAAGGAGATTATTCAACCGTCGCTGATGGTGAAAGAAGATATGAAGACACTGTAGAAGGAGGAGGCTGGTCTTCTATCCTTGAAGCAATCAAATTATTATTGGAAGAAGGCAAGGTCAGGGAAGACGATTTCTGATTTAAGATTTAAGATTTAAGATTTAAGATTTAAGATTTATAGTCTTCAATAAGAAAAAAAGTTATTCGTTGAATATCTTTTTTTCTTATTGTTCACCATTTTTTTGCTGAACACTGATTACCGATTACTGAATACTAGTGTGTCGCTTCCAGTACTTCCACCAGATTCCCCTGTTTCATATACTGTCCCGGAGACTCATGCGAGAGAAGCCATCTTTTCATCTCGAGTCCGTAAGCGTAGCCGGTGAGGTTACCATCTTTACCAATCACTCTATGACACGGAACTACGATGGGTAAAGGGTTCATTCCATTTGCATGCCCTACAGCCCTGAATGCATTGGGATGATCTATGATCTCAGCAATATCGGCATATGTTCGGGTCCGGCCATAAGGTATCAATTTGACCATCTTCCAGACTTCCTGATGAAATTCAGGTGCATCGCCAAAATCCAGCCTGAGGTCGAATTCTTTTCGGGTGCCATTAAAATATTCTGACAGCTGTTGTGCACATTCCTTAAGGCAATCGGGAACAGGTGTGATTTCACCGTTTGTATCATCTTCCCAAAAGCTGACGCGGGAGACACCATTTTCTGAACCTTTGAGCAGGATTTTACCAATGGGAGAAGAAATAATGGCCTGATATATCATGTATGAATGTTCTTGGGAGTTAACGAAGGCGAAATATAGGGAAAGTTCTAATATTAAAAATTTGTAATGTTAGTTCACCACATGCAAATACCAGGAAAAGGGAAGCAGACAGAATTTACAATGTATTTGTATTTCATCATAAACCACATGTAATCAGCAAGTCATGTCGTACCTTTGCGGCATAACCCAATACGTCATCTATGGGCAAAGTTTTATTAATGGTTGCTGTTGTTTACCTCCTGTACAAATATGTCTTCAATCCGCAGCGGGCATTGAAGCAGCCACAGGAGCCTGATCTGTACATTGACCATGAAGAGGTAAAAAAAGAGCATGAAAAAAATAAGTGACCTTGTCCTTCACAAGGATCATCACATCATCGTGCTGAATAAACCAGCCGGCCTTTCTACCCAGCAAGACAAAACCGGAGATCCTAACGCCCACCAGATGATGATGGCTTATGCGCATCGTGATCTGTATGTAGTCCATCGTCTCGATCAGCGGGTTAGCGGAGTGCTTGTGTTCGCAAAAACAAAAGATGCAGCTGCATTTCTGTCAAGACAATGGAAGGAAAAAACAACTGAAAAAATTTACTTCGGTATCGTTCCCACTACTCTTATTCCTACTGAAGGAACGTTGACTCATTATCTCAGCTTTGACAATAAGAACAATATCACCACAGCACATGCAGAACCTGTAGCCGGAGCTCTCGAAGGCACATTAGAATACAAAGTCATTCAACAACTTGATAATTTCATGGTCCTGCGTATTAAACTGATCAGCGGCAGGAAGCACCAGATCAGGGCTCAGCTCGCGGCCATAGGTATACCCATTCGTGGTGATATAAAATATGGTTCTAAGCGAACTAACCCTGATGGTTCGATTGACTTACATGCGTATTCGCTCGATTTCTTACATCCTTCCGGACAATTGCCTGTTAAGATCATTGCACCTTTTCCGGAAGAAGGATTATGGAAGCATATTGATGCTGCCCTTGTCGAGTGAGGGGTAAGAAGGTAAGACAGTAAGAGGTAAGACAGTACGAGTGTAATTGTAAAAACCATAATCAACTGGCGACTAACAACGTGCCTAATACCCTGCAACTAAAAACCTGTCCTACCGCTAATAACCAATAACCTAAAACCAAATCAACATGGGTGAACAGAATCTAAAAAGAACAGACATCGGTGAATTAGGTGAATTTGGCCTGATCGACCGGATCTCGTCGAGATTTAAATTGAATCGTCAGGATTCTTTAATTGGTATAGGTGATGATGCTGCTGTGCTTGATTACGGAGGTGCTCCTGTCATCGTTACAACGGATCTTCTGGTAGAAGGAATACATTTCGACCTCATGTATCATCCGTTAAAACATCTGGGTTATAAAGCAGTCATTGTCAACTTATCTGACATCTGTGCGATGAATGCCATTCCAAAACATATAACCGTATCGATTGCGATCAGTAACAGGTTTTCCGTTGAAGCTATTGATGAATTGTATGAAGGGATTGGCATGGCTTGCAATGCATATGAGGTTGATTTGATCGGTGGGGATACAACTTCTTCACCCAGAGGGTTAACGATTTCCATTACCGCAGTAGGAAGTGTAGCAGCTGATCGAATCGTATATCGTAGTGGTGCTAAAGCAGGAGATATATTATGTGTAACCGGTGATCTTGGTGCAGCATACCTTGGTTTACAAATTTTAGAAAGAGAAAAACAAGTCTACCTGGCCGCACCTGATATGCAACCGCAGCTGAGTGATAAAAAATATTTAATCGGAAGGCAATTAAAACCTGAAGCACGTCTTGAATCCGTTCGTTATTTTGAAAAAACAGGGTTACTTCCTACGGCGATGATTGATATTTCAGATGGACTTGCTTCCGATCTCATGCATATCTGCAAAGCTTCAGGTACAGGTGCATTTATTGAAGAAGCACATGTCCCAATTCATGATGAAGCCCGCACACAGGCAATGGAATTTCGTCTTGACCCAATCACCTGTGCATTGAATGGCGGTGAAGATTATGAATTGTTATTCACCGTCTCTCCAAAGGATCTTGAAAAAGTAAGATTTATGGACAGTGTGTATATCATCGGTGAGATCACTCCAAAGAGTGATGGAGTGACATTACATACGAGCAGCGGACAAATATTACCCATCACTGCACAAGGTTGGAAACATTTTTAAATGAAAAACGAAAATTGAAAAATGAAAAATGATTATGAGCATTTATAAATCACCCAAATTTCATTTTTCATTTTTCATTTTTCGTTAAATGGTAAATCGTAAATACTTTATCGTTCTTCCATCTGCAAGGTGTTTCTTCTCATAATACGTCTTATGATCTAACTCCGGAAAATTTAATTTATCGTTGTAGATATCCGGATTCGCATACAACACATGACATCCCGGAGTGGAATGGATTACATCAAGTGTGAATTCATACAGCAAACGGGAATCTGATTTCAGATGGATGATTCCGCCAGGTTTTAAAATTTTACGATAACGCTGAAGGAAAGGAAATGAGGTGAGCCTGCGTGTAATTTTTCCTTCAAACGGATCCGGAAAAGTGATCCAGATTTCCGAGATTTCACCGGGGGCAAAAAAGCGATCAATAAATTCGATTCTTGTCCTCAGGAATGCAACATTATTCATTGAAGTTTCAAGGGCCTTCTTTGCACCAAGCCACATGCGTGCACCTTTAATATCCACCCCGATAAAATTTTGTTTCGGATGATCTTTTGCCAGGGCTACGGTATAATCACCTTTCCCGCAGGCAAGCTCAAGCACGATGGGATGGTCATTTTGAAAATGATTTACTGACCACTGACCCCGTAAATCCCGGCTCATCCCTTCCGTATTCGAAATAAAAGATTCCTGGGCGGGATCGATTTCATACACATTCGGGAATGTCGCTACCTCCGCAAACCGTTTTAATTTATTTTTTCTGCCCATTCCCGCAAAGCTAATCATATGTGGAAATCACTTCAGAAATGTGCCAAAACGTGTTCCATCGTTCCACTTATAACTACGTGTATTATCAGTGAGTTAAGACCTCGTGGCACGAGTACTCGTGCCACGAGGTCTTTTTGGGTAGGTTTCGGGCTGCCTGATGATCCTTTTTGAGCCGGATTAACACAGCTTCAATTTCCGGTCATTTGGCTTTTTTATCTACATTCACACCCTGTTTATTAATGACCGGATTTTAACAAATGCCGAAGAAACCAGCCAAGTCAAAATACGATACCATTTTTGAAAAGGAACTCCTGCCGCATGTGAATGCACTGCAGACCTTTGCCTATCACCTGACTTATAACCAGGAAGATGCAGACGATCTGGTACAAGAGACTTATCTTAAAGCATATAGATTCATTGATAAGTACGACGAAGGAACTAATGCCAAAGCATGGCTGTTTAAAATCCTCAAGAACGCCTATATAAACGAATATAGGAAACGGGTCAAACAACCCACAAAAGTTGATTATGAGGAGATTGTAGCCTATCATGATACAGATGATGACCGGATATCAGGCTATAGTGACCTGAGGGAAGAAATCTTCCTTCACATGATGGGAGATGAGGTAACTTCTGCGATCAATAGCTTACCTATAGATTTCAGAACAGTGATCCTGCTATGCGACATCGAAGGGTTCACGTATGAGGAGATCGCAAGTATCATTGATGTACCCATTGGCACTGTGCGATCACGGCTTTTCAGGGCCAGGAACCTACTGAAAGAAAAATTGACTAATTATGCTCAGAAAATGGGTTTTACGGATTTCAGAGGCAAGAAAAAAAAGCTGAAACCCGGAACCGATTCGTCTGAAAAAGACAATACTGAAGAAGAATAATCAGAAACCGAATACTATTTTTTTTTTAACATCCCATGATCCGAACTGAACTGTATTAAAACCTTTATCGATGGAAGACCTCAACGCCAAAAATGAATTAAGGAAACAAGTAGGGATGTATTTCGACCAGGCCCTGGACGCTCAGTCCAAGGACGAATTCCTCCAGAAAGTTAATTCCGATCCAAGCTACCAGCAGGCTTACAACCATGAGCAGGTGATCCGGGACAATATCAAAAAACACATCTACAGGCCTGTCAATTCTACAAACCTGATACAGGCCATCAAAAATCAAATCCGCAAACCTTAACCGGAATCAGAGACTTCAGTATCTGAGATCTTTTTATGGCCATCGTTAGTTATAACATGGCGATCAATGTTATACCTCAACGTAGCGGAGGCGCTACAGACCGGGAGTTAAACTAAATTAAAAGATGTCGATGCTGAAATATTTAATCCTGCCATTCTTACTCATCAATTCTTTTTTGGTATCTCATGGACAGGCCATTCAGCTTTCAGGTTCAGGATATGATATGCATGCTGAGATAAGCTGGAATCCATTTTCTTCTGCAGACAGATATGAAATATGGAGAAAATCTGAAACCGATAGCCAGTTTGTTTTATTAACCACCACCCGAAAATTACGCTGGATTGACTGGACCGGAAGAGAAGATCAATTGGATCATGTATACCAATATTATATAGATGCACTTTCAGTCCCCGGAAATTTACTTTCTGTATCGGACACCGTATCAACTACCATTACTCCATTTTCAGATGAACAGTTTCTTGACATGGTGCAGGAATATACATTCAGGTATTTCTGGGAATATGCACATCCGGTCAGCGGCATGGCAAGAGAGCGATTAGGGAGTGATGATATCGTGGCAACGGGCGGTACAGGTTTTGGAGTGATGAGCATTGTTGCCGGAGTGCATCGCGGATTCATCACACGCCAACAGGGTGTTGACAGGTTGCTTCAAGTGGTGAGCTTCCTACAGTTCGCTGACAGGTTTCACGGTGTGTTCCCACATTGGATGAATGGCAGGACAGGAGAGGTTTATCCATTCAGCACATTTGACAATGGCGGTGACCTGGTGGAGACTGCATTTCTGATGGAGGGATTGCTGACTGCGCGCGGATATTTTGATCAGGACAATGAAAAAGAAAATGTGCTCCGCGATGTGATCACTTCTTTATGGGAAGATGTGGAATGGGATTTTTATTCCCGTAATAATTCAGGTGTGTTGTATTGGCACTGGTCACCGCAATATGAGTGGCAATTGAATTTCCAGATCAGGGGATACAATGAAGCTTTGATCGTTTATCTTCTGGCCATTGCATCACCTACGCATCCTGTTACTGCATCATACTGGGAAAGTGGCTGGGCAGGTGCAGGATATGTCAGTGGCCTCAAATGGTATGGCATTAAACTGTTGGTCGGACCTCCTTTAGGCGGGCCTTTATTTTTTGCACATTATTCATACCAGGGTTTTGATCCGAGGAATATTAAAGATCAGTATGCAAATTATTTTGTTCAGAATACCAATCATACATTGATCAATCGTGGATGGTGCGTGGCTAATCCGGAACATCATACAGGGTATAGTGATCAATGTTGGGGCCTTACTGCCAGTGATGATCCTTTTGGATACTCCGCGCATGCACCCGGAGGAAATACAGATAATGGCACCATTACTCCTGCTGCGGCTCTTCCTTCCATGCCCTATACTCCTGAAGAAAGCAAAACTGTAATGCGCCATTTATACCAGGTATATGGAGAAAATCTTTGGGGGCAATATGGATTTTATGATGCTTTTAATCCGGATGAGAATTGGTTTGCAGATTCTTACCTGGCGATTGATCAGGGACCTATCATCAATATGATAGAAAACTATCGCTCCGGAATCTTGTGGACATCCTTCATGTCCAATCCGGAAATTGATCCTGCATTGGCTGACATTGGATTTACAGAAGATATAACTTCCACTGATCATCAACCCTTAAAAAAATTTAACTGGACTCTTTATCCGACGATTGGAGATGGTCATCTCGATATAACTATTGATGAGGAAAATAAAAATGTGAAATGGACCATTGACATAGTCGATGCGCTTGGCAGAAAAATACTTTTCCATCAATATTCCAATAACGGTTTTCAATATGGATTGAAAGTTGATGAAAATTTCTCAGGCTGGGCCAGGGTATTTATCACTGATAACCTTCATTTCAGTGATACCAAAGCCATCTGGATAAATTAATTTTTTTAAGAATGTATGTATTCACTTCTCTCAAAGAAGTTGTTCCTGCAGCCAAATGTCGCTGAAGGAGTTTGCTACCACAGGGAGTGGCCGCTGCAGGAGTTTACTAATACAGGGAGTGGCCACTGCAGGAGTTTGTCCACTGCAGGAGTTTGTCCACTGCAGCCAGAGGTTGTTGGAGCGAACTCCAATAACGGCGGTCTCCGAGAAGCCACTGCAATGCAGGACACTGTGCGCCTCTTTTTAATGTGCAGAATAGTCCTTATCTGTATAGTCTTCATTTTCTGAATTTTGCATTTTTTAACTAAAAAAATATGCAAATGTCATTCAGAAAACATCAATCATATTAATTTCCTGTTTACACTTTGCTTTCAATGGGTTTTCCTATTTTTAAACCTTATTCATTTTATCACATTCACAAATAAAACTCATATATGAAAAATGTATTTCTACTTTTTTTCTCCCTCTTCACTTTTCAACTGCTGCAGGCCCAGGTAGTCTATGAGGACTTCGAAGGAGGTACTGCTGATGTAGCCTGGACAGGGCTAAATGGAATTTATAATGGAGTGGTGGCAAATCCTGCTCCTGATGCTGTGAATAATAGTGGTTTTGTTGGTTCGTATACCAATGCCAATGGATTCGCATACAATTTTGCTTTGGGAACTTTAGGAAGTCCAGCCAATCTGACTCAGTTCAATTTGATCAAAATGAAAGTTTGGTCTCCTGTTGCACCGGCTCAGGTTCTTTTCAAATTTGAAGGAGGTGGAAATAATGTAGAATCTATACGCAATATTACAGTAGCGAACGAATGGGTAGAATACTCATTTGATGTTACAGGTGGTGCAGGTTTCACCATGATGGACAAAATATTAGTTGCTTTCAACATTGGTGTTGAAACAAGTACTGAGACTTTTTATTTTGACGATATCGAAGCTGTTGTAGCACGTGAAGATTATGAAACATTTGAAAACGGAGCGAATCTTCCATGGCAGGGTCTTGATGGATTCTTCGATGGTCCGGTTACCAATCCGGATCCAAATAGTGTAAATAGTTCTGATAGTGTCGGCCTCTATGTCAAATCAGGTCTGCACTCATACAGCTTGTTACTTGCTGACAGAGGTATTCCTTTTGATATGAGCACACTCAATCAGTTTCATCTTCAGGTGCACGCACAGGCTGCTACCCAGGTACTCTTAAAGCTTGAAGGCACTGGTGGAGAATCAATCGAAAGAACTAAAAATATCGGACTCGCAAATGAATGGCAGGAGTATACATTTGATTTTTCAGACGCAGCCGATTTTACCACCTTGTCAAAAGTGATCCTTTTCTTTGATCCGGGTGTTGAGATGAGTGCAGATACATACTACTTCGACAATCTTTATGCACTACCTGAAGGCGCATGTAAAAATGTAACCCTAAATCCTGACATGATAGATGATTTCGAATGCAACCGGAATGCTACGTATGTCAATGGATGGGATAGCCTGAGTGTTGTGAGCAATCCAACTCCTGATGCTGTAAACTCTTCGACAAAAGTTGGCCAATATGTTGATCCTCAAGGTGAGCAATGGGCTACACTTCTTATCGACTTTCAGGATTCAATCAATTTAAGTACCAACAATCAACTCAAAGTAAAAATCTGGTCTCCTCGTGTTGTTCCTATTCTGTTCAAGCTTGAAGGTGGATCATCACCGGCAAAAGAAGTTTTCGTGGATGCATCTAATCCGGGTCATTGGGTAGAATATACCATTGATTTTAGTGGAGAAGCATCTGCCAATCACAAGAAACTAGGCATCTTCTTTAATGCAGGCCAGGATCCGCAAGCAGGTGATGTCTACTACATAGATGATATCCGTTTTGTTGAAAAAACAGATGTAGCACTTGAAGATTTTGAAGATGGAACTGCTTTCCTTCCATGGGAGCCGCTAGATCAGCAGGCACTTCTGCATGGCTCATTTGAAGTTGTTGACAATCCGGATCCACTTGGTATCAATACTTCCTTGTTTGTAGGGAAATACACGAAAGGATCTTCTGCTTTTAGTACCGTCACAGCGGTTGCTCCAGGTTTTATAGATATTTCTACAAGGCCACAATACAATCTTGATGTATATGCACCGTCTGCGGGTACAGTTACTTTCCAGCTGGGAAGTGTATCACAGGGAAATAAAGAAGTTGAAAGAGATATTACAGTCGGAGGAGAATGGCTAAATATATCATTTGATTTTTCATCCTTCCAATCTATCTCTGATTGGGAATCCATTAATATTATTTTCAATCCGGGTGTTGCTGAAGAAGGCGCGGTTTTCTATTTCGACAACTTAACGCAAAGCGAAACTACAGTTGACCCTTGCGAAGGCACTGTGACATTAGCCAATATCATTGATGACTTCGAATGTCAGCGTAACTATGAATTTGGTTCCGGGGCTGCGCAAGTATCTGTAGTTGGCAATCCATTAGTCTCGACAACTAATGCTTCAACTCTGGTTGGGTTATATGCAGATCCTCCAAATGATGCATTTGCAGCGTTGTGTGTTGATTTTCCTGATGGAATTGATTTGTCATCTTACAATCAGCTTTCATTCCAAATGTTGAGTGATGCTGCAGTTCCTGTTTTATTGAAACTTGAAGGCGGTACCGCACCAGGTTTTGAAGTTTGGACTGCAAGTACGACACCGGGTGAATGGGAAACCATCACAGGCGATTTTTCAAGCCAGGTCGGAATGGATCACAAACGTGCGTGCATTTTTATCAATGCCGGAGTTGAAGATCCTGATGGCGGAGATTATTATATTGACAATTTGCAATTTGCTCATGCACCTTTCACAGGATGCCTGATCAATTTTGATGATGCAGCTTTCATTTCAACCGAATGGAAATATTTTCCCGCGGATGATTCAGGTGATTTTGAACTCGTGCCAAATCCTGATCCAAGTGGAATTAATACAAGTCCTAATGTAGGTAAGGCTGTTGAAAAAGCATCAAGTGGGCAACCATGGCAAGGCATGTACACAGATCTTCCTGCGCCGATACAGTTTGGTGCGGATAAGATCGTAAAGATGAAGATCTATTCACCACAGATTGCAACTGTTACAATGAAAATTGAAAACAGTAAAGCTGTGCCTCCTGGCCCTGGCTCAGGTGACCTTACAGTTGCCAATACAAAAGTGAATGAATGGGAAGAATTAACATGGGACTTCTCTACAACACCGATCATCGATGATGGTGATTATGTACGTGTGACTTTGATCTGGGACATCAACAATCTTCCTGCAGAAGATGTAGTGTATTATTTTGATGATGTTTCTCTGACCGGAGGTGAGTGTGGAACAACAAGCACTTCAGGACCGGTTCGGCCAACTGATCTTAGTATTTCTCCAAACCCGGTAACTGACGAACTCAGCATCGAAGAACTTGGCAGAATATCCAGATTAGATATTCACAACCTGTTTGGTCAAAAACTGGCAAGTGTTTCCACCGGAAATGCAAACAGTGCTAATGTAAATGTAGGTGCGCTTAATCAGGGTACTTACATACTGACCGGATATAGCTCAAAAGGTGAACTTTTAGCGATGTCCCGTTTTGTTAAATTATAAACCAATTCCAACTGAAGATCGGGGAGTGCATTGCCTCCCCGATTTCTTTTTATTCAGGTCCTTCTCCATTTGGATCTTGCTTTGTGCTTTCCTGTTGGGATGCAAAACGAAAGTTGCACCATCGGAGCCGGCACTAACCGTTCCATATTCTGTGGATGAATTGCAAAAACGGACGTTCCATTATTTCTGGGATCTTGCCGATAAAACCAATTACCAGGTTCCTGACAGGTATCCGTCTTTAACGTTTTCATCTATCGCAGCTACCGGTTTTGGATTAAGTGCATACATCGTAGGTGCTGAACGAAACTATGTGAGCAGGTCGCAGGCTGCTGAACGGACATTAAAAACATTACAAGCATTATGGCACTTACCGGTTGGGCCTGCAAGGACAAACATTTCCGGTTTCCATGGATTTTATTATCATTTTCTCACGCTTGATAAAGCGGTCCGTTTTAAAGAAGTTGAATTATCATCGATTGATACAGGCCTGCTTATGGCAGGCATATTATCATCCATGTCTTATTTTGATGCAGACAATGAAACCGAAAAATCTATTCGCGCAACAAGTGACAGCCTTTACCGTCGCGTTGAATGGGACTGGATGTTCAATGACAGTTCACGACTTTGGATGGGCTGGCATCCCGAACATGGATTCATTCCTGCTGAATGGAAAGGATACAATGAAGCGATGGTATTATTGATCATGGCCATGGGTTCACCTACACATCCTATACCCGCTAAAGCCTGGGATAAATGGTGTGAAACCTATACCTGGGATGCATTTGAAGGTCAGACATGCATTCAGTTCGATCCGTTATTCGGACATCAATATAGCCATGTATGGCTTGATTTTAAAGGTATACAGGATCCGTACATGAAATCAAAAGGAATTGATTATTTTGAAAACAGCCGCAGAGCGACATTAGCAAACCGGTCTTATTGTATAAAAAATCCTCAGGCAGAAACAGGTTATCATCAATGGTGCTGGGGCCTGACAGCTTGTGACGGACCTGCAAGTACAACAATGACAGTGCAGGGAAAGGAAAGGGTGTTTTATGATTATCGCGCAAGGGGTGCATGTAGTTATGCAATAGTGGACGATGGAACGATTGCACCAACGGCTGCCGGTGGATCTTATGTATTCAGTCCGGACATTTGTGATAAAACATTGAAATACATGTGGGAAACGTATTCCCAAAATCTAGTCGGTGAATATGGATTCAAAGATGCGTTCAATCTCACGTATATTACTTCAACCACACCAAAGGGTTGGTTTGATATCGATTATTTAGGGATTGACCAGGGACCGATATTACTGATGATTGAAAATCAACGAACAGAGCTTTTATGGAAAGTGATGAAGAAGAATCCGTATATCATCGCAGGTTTGAAAAAAGCCGGATTCACAGGAGGATGGATGAAGAGTAGTGAGTAGTGAGTAGTGAGTAGTGAGTAGTGAGACGTGAGACGTGAGTAGTGAGTAATGAGTAATGAGTCGTGAGTCGTGAGACATGAGAGGTGTGATAATCAGAATTAGTTTGAGAAATTGAGTTTGAAATGAAAATAAACAGGAAAAATTTTCATCCTCTTCAGGGGAACGAGAGGCAATACAAAATCTAAATTCTAAAATCCAAAATTTATAATATGGTGCGTATTTTAAGTATCTGTGTGATAATATTTTTTCTCTTTAGTTGTAAAACACAACAACCTAAAGGGAGTGCTGCGAAAACAGGTTCAGCAAGTAAGGAGGTGACTGCGAAGATCGACAGCATCATGGCACTGATGACGCTGGAAGAAAAAATAGGCCAGATGACTCTCTTCACCACAGACTGGGGTTCGACAGGCCCGACCATTCGGGAAGGATACCAGGAAGATATCCGTAAGGGCTTGTGTGGTGCATTATTTAATAGTCATACCGTCGCCTTCACCCGTCAATTGCAGGAGATCGCTGTAAAAGAAAGCCGATTACACATACCGCTCATCTTCGGCTATGATGTCATCCATGGCTACAAGACGATTTTCCCAATGCCGCTTGCGGAGTCCTGCAGCTGGGATTTAGCAGCCATGGAAAAATCAGCTTCTATCGCTGCTGCCGAAGCTTCTGCTGCCGGTTTGCATTGGACATTTGCACCGATGGTAGATATTTCACGTGAACCGCGATGGGGACGTGTGATGGAAGGTGCGGGTGAAGACACTTATCTCGGAACACTTATCGCTCGTGCGCGCGTGCGTGGTTTCCAGGGAGAAAATTTTGATCATGCTGACAGAATTATGGCGTGCATAAAACATTATGCAGGGTATGGTGCTCCTGTTGCAGGCAGGGATTACAACACCGTTGACATGAGTGAAAGAGTATTCCGTGATACATATCTTCCTCCTTACAAGGCGGGTATTGAAGAAGGTGCTATGACAGTCATGACTTCTTTCAATGAATATGATGGCATACCTGCTACTGCAAATAAATTTTTACTCCAGGATGTGTTGCGAAACGAATTAGGTTTCAAAGGATTCGTGGTGACAGATTATACCAGCATCAATGAAATGGTCAATCATGGATATGCACGTGATGAAAGACATGCTGCAGAACTTGCAGTAAATGCCGGAGTGGATATGGATTTGCAGGGTGCAGAATTTGAGCGATTTCTAAAAGATGGTGTTTCTGCAGTGCGGGTTTCGGAAAAAACCATTGATGCAAGCGTCCGGCGGATCCTTGAAGCAAAATATGCATTAGGACTTTTTAAAGATCCATATCGTTTTTGTAATGAAGCCAGAGAAAAAGAAGTCATCATGTCACCTGCAAATCTCGAAGCTGCAAGAGACATATCGCGGAAATCCATCGTGCTCTTAAAAAATGATAAAAACACCCTCCCATTACCAAAGAAAATAAAATCGATAGCTCTAGTAGGACCACTTGCTGCAGAAAAATCGCAACTCATGGGTGCATGGAGCGGCGCAGGTGATGGCGAGTCATGCATCAGCGTGAAAGAAGCCTTATCCGACAGGGCCGACAAGCAGGGATTCAAAATCAAATATGTGAAAGGTTGTGAAATAGAAGGTGATGTTACAAAGGGATTTACCCCAGCCATTACTGCAGCCAGAAACTCGGATGTAGTGATCGTTGTCGTAGGTGAATCAAAAGATATGAGCGGCGAAGCGGCAGCGCGATCAGAATTAACCTTACCAGGTGTGCAGGAACAATTGATTAAAGATCTCGTAGGTACAGGGACTCCTGTCATAGTCGTCCTTATGAATGGAAGGCCATTGACCATTCCATGGATTGCTGAACATGCGAGTGCAATACTTGAAGCCTGGTGGTTAGGAACTGAAGCAGGTCCTGCCATTGCAGATGTTCTTTTTGGAGATTATAATCCATCTGCAAAGCTGACGATGACATTTCCAAGATCTATCGGACAAGTGCCTTTGTATTATAACCAAAAAAATACCGGCCGCCCCTATGATGCTAACAGTAAATGGAATACAAAATACCTGGACATTCCCAATTCACCCCTCTATCCTTTTGGATACGGACTGAGCTATACCACCTTCAAATATGATTCAATACAACTGGACCAGACGGAATTTTCAATGAAAGAAACGCTGATGGTATCTGTAAATGTCACGAATACCGGCGACAGGGACGGAGAGGAAATCGTTCAGTTATATGTAAGAGACCTGGTCGGAAGTGTCACCCGTCCCGTAAAAGAATTGAAAGGTTTTGAAAAAATAAAACTTGCAAAAGGTGAACATAAAATGGTTAATTTTAAACTGACCACTGATGACCTGGCTTTTTACACTGCTGATATGAAATTCGAAGCTGAGCCAGGAAAGTTCTGGATCATGGTAGGTCCTGATTCAGAACATTTACAAAAACGTGAGGTAACCCTTATCAAGTAATCCCAACTATCGTAATCGAATCATTTCATTCATTCGCTAACTAAGCCATATGAAATCAAAATATTTACACGCCATCATTTTTATTCTTTTGCTGAACCCGTTGTGGAGCTGGTCGCAAATCCAGGTTGAGCCACCGATCAATCAACCTGTAACCGGTGTAGTATTGGATGCTAAAACAAATGAGCCCATCATAGGTGTCACTATACAGGAAGCAAGCACTGACCGGGGTACGATCACAGACATTGATGGCAGGTTTATGCTTACTGTTCAGAATCCTGATCCTGTTTTGATTTTCAGGTACACAGGATATACCGCCGTGGAAATAAAATTAGACGGCCGTACTGAACTGGAAGTTAAAATGTCAGAGGCGGATTTTTTAATTGATGAGATCGTTGTCGTGGGATATGGAATTCAGAAAAAAAGTGATCTGACAGGTGCGGTATCAACAGTTAAAGGAAAAGACATTTCAAGAGTTGCAACAAATAGTGTTGAACAGGCTCTTCAGGGTAAAGTGTCTGGGGTATATGTGGCTCCTTCTTCTGGTGCACCAGGCGCAGGTGCCGTAATACGAATTCGTGGAACAGGCACGCTAAATAATGCAAATCCGCTTTTTGTCATCGATGGCATGATCACCTATGATCCATCACTTGTCAATCCGCAGGATGTAGAAAGTGTGGAGGTGCTTAAGGATGCTTCCGCTGCTGCAATCTATGGAAGCCGTGGTGCCAATGGCGTTATCATCATCACTACCAAAAAAGGAATACCCAGGGATCGCGCCCTCATATCCTGTACGGCATACTTTGGGACTCAGCAGATCACCAAAAAAGTTGCCCTTCTGAATGCAAGCGAATTTGCATCAGCTTATAATGATCTCAGAGGTCAGGCTTATTATCCGGATCCATCTGCATTGGGAGAAGGCACTGACTGGCAGGATGAAATATTCAGGATGGCGCCGACCAGCAATTACAGCATTGGTGCAAGCGGAGGCTCGGACAAATACAGTTATAGTTTTAGCGGTAATTATTTTTCACAGGATGGTGTTGTCAAAAATTCGCATTTTGACAGGCTGACATTGAGGTTAAATGCCGAATATAAATTAACTCCTACCATCATACTCGGGCATAATCTTGCGCATTCCAATGTTCGGGAAGATGCAGCTCCGGATGTAGTTGGATCTGCATATCGTATGCAACCTGTTTTTGCGGCGAGAGATTCTACAGGCGATTTTTCAGATCCTACATTTTTTGGTTTAGCTGTTGCCAATCCAGCGGCAGATCTTTTTTATAAAAGCAATCACCATTTTACCGGAACAAGGTTATTTGGGAATTTGTATGTTGATGTTAATCTCTTCAAAGATTTTACGTTCAGATCTAATCTTGGCATTGACAGGTTAAGTAAAAAATCACGTTTTTTCGAACCTAAATTTGAAGTGAGTGCATCACAGCGAAATTTAAATGACCGGCTTAGTGTCTCCACAGGTAATGGCACTGAATGGATATGGGAACAAACCCTGACATTCGATCATACATGGAATGACCATCACTTAACTGTACTGGCTGGTTATACAGCAGAGGAAAGAAAATTTGAAGAGCTGGGGGGTAGCAGGGAAAACTTTCCGGGCACTGCAGAAGAATTGTTATTTCTCTCGGCCGGAAATGATACGACGCAGATGAATTTTCAGAATGCAGGAGATGAAGCGCTTACCTCAAACATCTATCGGATCAATTATTCTTTCCGTAATCGATATCTTCTCACATTAAGCTGGAGAACAGATCGCTCAAGCCGTTTTACAAAAGATAACCGGACAGGTAATTTTCCCTCTGGTAGCATTGGATGGAATATGACTGAAGAATCTTTTATAAAAGATATTGCCTGGCTGGACAGACTTAAGATCCGTGGAAGTTTTGGAATCCTTGGTAACCAGGCAGCTTCATCAACATATCCTTCAACAGGTGCAGTCACAAGCGGCCTTTATGGAATATTTGGCCCTGATGAAAGTCTCAACCAGGGAGCAACTCTCGTCTCACTTGCAAATGCAAATCTCAAATGGGAAACATCAAGACAGACAGATATCGGAATAGAGGTAGCCATATTTGGTGGAGCGATTGAACTGGAATTGGATTGGTATAACAGACTGACGTATGATATCATCGCTTCTGTTCCGATTCCTGACTATGTAGGTTCTCAGGATGATCCCGTTGTAAATACTGCCAAAGTAAATAACCAGGGTTGGGACATAGCAGCCAGTTATCGAAAATCCGGAAAATTATCCTACAACTTGGGAGTGATTTTATCACCTGTAAAGAATGAAGTCATAAAGCTTGCAGAAGGAAGAAATGAAATCTTTTCTGCATTCCTCCAGGGTGAACCTGCAACACATACAGTAGTGGGTTTGCCAATCGGTTCTTTTTACGGTTATAAAGTAGCAGGTATTTTCCAATCGCAGGAAGAGGTTGATCAGTCACCAAAATTTGGTGGTGAAAAGGCAGGAGATGTACGCTATCAGGATACGAACGGCGATGGCAAACTAAGTGGAGATGATCGTGTGTACCTGGGAAGCCCGATCCCAACGCTTTCTTATTCCATGACAGCAGGACTTGAATGGAATGGAATTGATTTCAATGCGGATGTTGTTGGAGCCAGTGGAAATAAAGTATTTAATGCAAAAGAAACTTTCCGTTTTGCAACTTATAATTGGGAAAAACATGTTGTTGACAGGTGGACCCCTGAAAACCATTCATTGACGGAGCCACGTATAACTAATGGGGGAAACAATTACAGGGTCAGCGACCGGTTCCTGGAGGATGGAAGTTTTATACGCCTGCGAAGCATCACATTAGGATACTCGCTTCCGCAAACGATCCTTTCCAAAGCAAGCATCGGCAGGTTGCGGTTCTATGTAACCGGTTTGAATGTGTGGACAAAACAAGAATACAGTGGTTACTCTCCTGAGTTTGCCAACGGTTCTAATTCATATGAGGTAGGCCTTGATTTCGGAGGTTATCCGATCTGGAAATCATGGCAGGGCGGTGTAGAAATTCAGTTTTAATTTTTTAAAGTGTAATCATGAATAAGCAATCAATAAACGCGCAAATCAGAGGCCGGGTAACATTTATCCTGAGCAGCTTCTTTGTTTTAATTTTCATCTCGGGTTGCAGCGATGATTTCCTGGAAAGAAAACCTAAAGGCAAGCTCACGTTTGACACTTTTTTTGAAACACAGGATCACGCTATCTGGGCTACGAATGCGGTGTACCAAAATTTCAGGTCCTGGCAGATGTGTGCATTTCCATGGATCGGGATTACAGATATCATCAGTGATGATTCTGACAAGGGCAGTTCGCCAAATGATGCATTATATGTCCTGGAGCTCGATGATTTTTCTTTCAATTCGACTAATACTGCTTTTCAACAGGCATGGGAAGGACATTATCAAACCATTTTTCGCGCCAATCTTGCGATCATCAATATTCCGGATATAGATATGGATGCGACGCTTCGCGAAAGGCTGGTGGGAGAAAATAAATTCCTTCGCGCGTATTGTTATTTACGTCTTGTACAATGGTTCGGAGATTTGCCTTTGATCACACGACCTTTAGAAAGTGATGAATACTATACACAAACCCGTATACCGGTAGCGGAGATCTATAATTTTATCGAACAGGATCTCCTGGATGCTATCCAGGTATTACCGGAAAAGTCAGATTATCCTCCAGCTGATCTGGGCAGAGCGACAAAAGGTGCAGCGAGAGGCATGCTGGCCAATCTTTATATGGTGAAGCATGATTTTGCAAAAGGTGTTGAATACAGTGAAGCTGTCATTCAATCCGGAGAATATAGTTTGCTGACACGATATGCAGATAATTTTCTGCCTGTTGGTGAGCAGGGAGCAGAAAGTATTTTTGAAATCGGAGCTGTGGCCGTCAACGCTCCCGTTGCAGGACCTGGTGCTACTCCTTACAATATGATCCAGGGAGTACGTGGTGTTCCCAACCTGGGATGGGGATTCAATCGTCCGAGCGATGATCTCATATCACATTATGAATCAGGTGATCCAAGAAGACAGGCCACCATTATCTATGAAGGTGAAGTGCTACCTGACGGTTCTACAATCGTGCAACACAATGCTGATGTGCTGAATGCGCGCTACAATCAAAAGGCATGGGTGCCAGCACATGCAGGTTTGCAGGATAATGGCCCGGGTAATATCCGGATCCTTCGATATGCAGATATCCTCTTGCTTGCTGCTGAAGCCTATAATGAAATCGATAATTCGTCAAAAGCATTGGAATATCTCAACATAGTCAGGGCCAGGGCACGTGGCACTAATACCTTTATACTCAAGGATGTGACTGATACCGACAAAAATGTTTTGAGAGAAAAAATTTATGCCGAACGCCGTTCAGAATTAGCTATGGAAGAGCATCGTTGGTTTGATCTCGCCAGGTGGGGACGCATTGCAGATGTGATGGGTCCTTTACAACCAGGTTTTGTTGCTACAAAACATACGCTATTACCAATTCCACAATCAGAAATTGATTTGAGTGGAGGGGCGATACATCAGAATGATGAATACTAGAAGTAGTGAGTAGTGAGTAGTGAGTAGTGAGTAGTGAGTAGTGAGTAGTGAGTAAAAAAAGTTGTTCGTAGTTTGAAACTACGAACAACTTTTTTGTTTTATGGGTTTTCTATGTGACTTCCTAGGTGTTCTATGTGTCTATGTGGTTCCAATTTTTTTATACACAATAACCAATAGTCCATAGTCCGGCATCTAAAATATAGCATTCAGTTTTTCACTTTTCATTTTTATTTTTTCGTTATAAAAATAAGATTGTGATAAAATGAAATGGCTGCAAAATCATCAGAAGTATATTCTTTTTCCAAATCCTCTTTTATCCATTCTGATTTGTTGACAAGATGGATCCGACTGATAAAATAATTCATTGCTGTAGGTGCCGTTTCCATTTCTTTTGTGCTGCCTTCGAATTTTGGCCAGTAGGATGTCTGGGTATCTTCGATGACATACATGCCACCTGGTTTCATCAAGGGAAAAAGAGCTTCAAAGCTTGTGATAATATGAGACTGCATATGGCTCCCATCATCTACAATGATATCAAAAGGGCCTTCCAAAACGGTTACTTTTTTTAGAAAATCTGCATCAGACTGATCGCCTGTATAAATGTGAATACGTTTTTCAGCCAGTTCTGTTTTATCATGGATATCAATACCCGTGATGATGCCCTGCGGAAAGTAATGTTTCCACATCCGTAATGAATTACCTCCCTGACGAGGCTTTGCATAACCACCAATACCTATTTCCAGGAGACGAATGGGCTTAAAACGCAAATCGCGAAACCAATGATCATATACCGGTGTATAAAAATGCTTACCCCATTTATCAGTCTGGTATATTTTAGCCAATGAAGTGAGATCCCTTCGCGATATAAAAGCCCTGCTTTCTTCACGAAATCGTTTCAGCGTTCTATACAAAGGCCAGGGTAAAACTTTCCTGGCAAGATTTTTTATGGAAGAAATTGTCATCCCCGTTTCTCTCCTTCTTCATTAAGCAAGCTTGAGATCCGGAAATTTTCACGGTCAAACTTTCCAAAGAATTGATTCCGTTTTTTGAGCAGGTCCTTATCCATAAGCAAAGCAACTGGTTTCAACACGTCGATTTGCTGAGCGACGAGTTTTATGATAGCCATCGTAGGGATTGCTAATATGATGCCACCGATACCCATCAATTCGCCCATGACGACTATGCCGATGAGGGCAAAGAATGGATTTATCCTGACGCTTGAACCCACAATTTTAGGTGTTATAAAATTTCCTTCAAACTGGTTGATAAGGATATACATGATCAGGACCACCCATGGTTGCCAGCTATTTTCACTGGTCGCTAACGAATACAGGAAGGGAAGTGATCCCCCGATCGTCACCCCGATGTATGGAATGATGACAAGACATGCAGCCAGGACACCCCAGAAGATCGCGTATTTAACACCAAGAATTAAAAGTCCTACGCAGTTCATCGTAGCCAGGATAATGACCACGGTGAGCATGCCGACGAGATAGCGTTGGATCAGGAGAACGGATTCTTCAAGGATGATGCCCAGCTCTTCACGTTTGTCTTTTGCAAACTGGATCATGAGGAAGTCCCGGAGCGCTTCTTTATACATCAGGATAAAAATGATGTAGATGAGGGTCAGGAATGCGTTGAATAAAAAGAGGCCGATATTCGTGATGCCGGCACCTATAAACTGGACCGGAGCCTGCAGGATCTTATTCATCATGTTGTTGACTGATTCCGGATCGGAATGTAGATTCATAAAGGGCATATGCTTATCGCAATATCCCAGGAGTGTCTGCACCCCTTGCTTAAGCTGATCCTGTATTGAGCTCATGTCCATGATGATGCTCACCAGCTGGTTGCCGAATAGAAAGGCAAGACCGGAGAATACGATCAGCACCAATAATATGCTCGTGACGATCGAAACAAATTTATTCGGGACATGCTTAAATATCCAGCCTTCAAGCGGCATGAGCATAAAGCTGAAAAACATCCCAAAGAAGATAGGAAATAGAATAGGCTGGCCTGCTAATAATAAAAACCCGGTAGCCAGTATGACAAAAAGGATGCAGGCTAAATTTCTGAACCACTTCATAGTTAGTTTTGGTTTACTTTGTTGAATGATGGTGAAATTTACGCATTATCTGGTCACTCGATTTAATGTTCCTGTAGATAACTGGAACAGGGATAAAACAGGCCAGCCCACATTGGATGGAACCTGGATGCGGCACCGGCTGGATTTGTTTAACCGGTATTGTGTTCCCACCATTTCAGGCCAGACTGAAAAAAATTTCCACTGGGTTATTTATTGTGACATACATACTTTCACTGCGGATAAGCAACAAATTGAAGAATCCGTAAAGATGATCCCCGGTGCAAAAATCCGACTTGTACCTGATCATAGTGAAATGCTATCTGATCTGAAGAAGCTTATCTCAAATCAACTTGCTCCTTATGTGATCACTACGAGACTGGATAATGATGACGGGTTGGGAAACAATTTTATGCAACATGTCCAGGATCACTTTAAGGAAGCAGACAAATTATTATTGAATCCGTCAGGAGGGATCGTGTATGATGTCCATGAAAAAGTGATGACACAAATTAAAAAAAGTCAGCACAATCACTATACAAGCCTCGTTGAAAAAAATAACGGCGATGGTAAATTATTAACTGTGCTGGGATTTCCTCATGATCATCCCCCATCTGATATAATCATTGAAAATATTCCAGGGGAGAGATCATGGTTGAAAATAATCCATAAAAAAAATATCAAAAGCAAGTTAAAAGGGAAACCATTTTTTAAGAGGAAGGAAATTTATTTTGAAGGAATTTCAAACGAAGCATTTCCCTTTTCATTTTTAAATACTATGAAATATACTTTAAAACGTATCCGTCAAAAATTTTAATGAAGGAGAATTCTATTTCTCTTTGATACTCCAATGATAATTGATCAGCACACCATTTGATGCCGAAGGTAATCTGCCCGTCCTGTAAAAATCGCCGGGAAGAACTTCAAACGCCGCAGCCTGTTGAATAAAATCACTTTTCTGATTATTGATGTTCAGGGATGCATTTAGGATAAAGTGTCCTTCACCCAGGGGAAATGAAGGGATATCACATTCTAATATGGCTTCACCCGGGCATTGTAAAAAAGTGCCGTCACTGATAGTATTGCTGAGCAAAAACCATTGCTGACCCATTTTATCAAATACATCAAGCCGGAGATCTACATTTTGAAGAAATTTATCTGCGGATTTCAACGCAACTATTATTTTAATATCCTGCCCACTATGTATTGTCGGAAGGATTTTTCCGTCTTTATCCTCAAACCGGATTGAAGAAACGATCGCCTGTCCATTTCCCATTCGATCCTTTCGCTGTGCGAGATCAATATTTTTCAATTCGCCTTTTGCTGACAAATATTTTTCAATCACATGATCGATCTTGCCGGTTTCTATTAATTTTCCTCCATCCAGGTAGATGCCATTCACACAGAGGGTCCTTAGCACATCCAGCTGGTGACTGACCATGATGATCGTTCGGCCTGCATTTAGTTTTTCAGTGATTTTCTCCAGACTCTTTTTCTTAAATTCCAGATCACCTACACCGAGGACTTCGTCGAGCAAAAGAATATCAGTATCCAGGTGTGCTGAAATGGAAAAGGCCAGCCTTACATACATACCGGAAGAATATTGCTTCACAGGTGTATCCAGAAATAATTCTAATCCTGAAAAATCAACAATGCTTTCAAATTTCCTGTCAATTTCTTTTTTTGACATGCCATGGATGGCACCATTGAGATAGATGTTGTCTCTTCCGGTAAGCTCCGGGTGAAAACCAACGCCTACTTCAAGCAAAGAAGATAAGCTTCCATTGATGACAACCTTTCCTTTTGATGGATACGTGATACGGGACAATATTTTCAACAATGTAGATTTCCCTGCACCATTCGGGCCAATGATACCTACCACATCTCCTTCTTCAATAGCCAGGTTGATATCTTCCAGTGCATTGAAATATTCGTGACCGGATTTAATATTATTCCACCAAAACGTAAGGCTTTGACGTATGTCACCTCTTCGGGACTTTCCTCTCTGATACGTTTTCCATACATGTTCGATGTGGATAGCTGCCATTTTCGGTTTCAGGTTATACAATGTCAGCTATATATTTCTCCATCCTGAGAAAATAAATAATTCCACTGATGAGCAACACCACACTTGTAGCCATAGAGATCATGAACACTTCATAATCCAACGGGATATTGAATAATGCATACCTGAATCCATCGATGATACCTGTCAGCGGATTTAAGCTTACGACCCATTTGTATCCCTCCGGCACCATTTTCGTCCCAAATGCAATCGGGCTTGCAAACATCCCTATCCGTAACAAAACAGGAACGATATAATGAAAATCCCTGAACCTGATCGTGAGTGCTGCCACCCAGATGCCGCATCCGAGTCCTATAAAAAAAACGAGTACAATACATGGTATCAATAAAAATATTTTCAAATCCACCGGGTACCTGTAATAGAGCAATAAAATGAATAAGATGACCAGCACTACAAACAATTCAATAAGGCCACTGATTGCTTTTGATACGGGTATGACCAGTCGTGGAAAATATATTTTTTTGACCAGTGCCTGTGCACCGACGATAGAAGTCCCTGCTTCGGATACTACTTTCGAAAAATAATTCCATGCACATAAACCGCTTACTGTAAATAACAATGGCGGTATGCCATCTGTATCTACATTCACAATGACATTGAAAACAAAGAATAGCAGCAGGATCGAGATCAACGGATTGATGAGTGCCCAAAGCATGCCAATAGCTGTCTGTGTATACCGGACCTTAATATCCCTGTAACTTAACATCAGGATGAGGTCCCATCGTTGCCAACACTCCTTAAGCCTGTCAGGGATGTTTACGCCTGAATGAGCATCGATGACGATTGGTTTTTGCATTTATGTGGCTAAGATAGATATCTGGCATGTTCTTTCTGGTCATCATTAAAAAAGAACCAACGCCTGATTGTCTTCATTCTGATATTATCGAATGATCACCATCTTACCCCAACCCTTTCTGAAAAACGTGTCGTCCCCGGATGTTCTGTAATGGTCAAAATCTTTTAGATTTTCATCTTTTACAATAAGCCTGTATAAGTATGTGCCTGCCGCCAGTTGGCCACCAGTTTCGTCTGATCCGTCCCATACATAATCTGTCATATGCGTCCCTACGGTCAATGGACCCAATTCATCCTGTGTGATCTCTCTCACTATCCGACCTGCGATAGACATAATCTGGATTTTGAAATACGGAGGAGAGCCGCTGCCTGTCAATGTATATACAAATCTTGTAGCCGTGCTGAATGGGTTTGGATAATTGTAAATATGCGAAACGGATTCTTCGGTGATCACTTCAAAAGTGATGAGATAATCATTTGCGCCGGCCAGGTTTCCTGATGCATCTTTTGCTTTTACCTGCAAGGTGTAAATGCCATCCTCGGTTAAGTCAGGCGTCAATTCCACAGTTGCTTTATTCTGACCGGAGCCGGGAGCCTGATCAAAATGCACCCAATCCTCTGAAAATGAAATATACCGTGGATCAGAATCCGAAGGATAGGAAAGAAACATTGCAAAGGAACTCGTGTCATCCAGGCGTAAAAACTGGTTTTCATCGTGCAGTTGAATTGCAATTACAGGTTTTGCAGCTACAAGATCCCCGTCGAGGATATGATGTCCGTCAAAGGTTACATCAAGTATGGGATTAAGCGCATCACCTTCCACGTGCAATGGAAGAATACCTATGTTGTTCGAAGCATCCAATTCATTGACCACACTGCCGGGATTGACATCCATTATCACCTGGTAATCTCCTGACAGCTGATCCGTTGCTTTTTCAAAATAAACAGGTGCATTGGAGTTTGCATTCAGTTGCTGAATTTTATAATTTAATGCAATGGTGGTATTATTTGCACTGATGATACGGAGTGAAACCGGCAACGTATCCACATCATACGGACTCAGGTTCTCAACATACGTGCTCAATCGCATTAATTCTCCCTGTAACAGGCTATCAGCCTGGTAGAAAAAACCAAGATCCGGATTGATTATAAATTCAGGATAGCCTTCATAATAGACTCTCCATAAATCAATGTCTGATGGCTTGAAAGACGAGCTATCCCCTGTCAGTAATGAAAGCTGTATAAACGGATATGCTTTTGCATCGATATCGCTTATCACCTGAGTCTGGTTATTGAGGTCATGTGAAATCCACAAGGTATCTGTGAGATCTTTGCTCAGCGCATATGCTGACAACGCATTGATGCCGGCAGTATCCAGGAGATTAGATATTTTATTTTCAATAGAATACCACTTGGAAGAAGGACCTATGAGTGTGGATGTAAGCTTCCCTGATGAAAGTGAACCTCCTGCATCAAAGCTTACAGTAATGACACCATCAAAATCAGCTGCTATCTCTTCATCAATAAGTCCCCTGTCTTTTTGAAATAAAATAATATAAGGTTTACTGCCTGTCGTAGCCAGTGTCCTGATCATGGATGAAGGAGCCTGTTGTTCGATCAGGGAAAAAATACTTTTACCAAAAGTCGCTTCATCATCCGCCCATTCCTGTGGTTCGTAATCCGGAAAGCCCTGATGTTGATACGTATAAAAGAAAACATAATACCCTGAAGGAATTATGTTTTCGATCAGGTTGATCATATTCTGACGGCTCTGAGGTGTTTTAAGATCATAAGCGAATCCTTCCATTGGGATGGAGGGAAGACCAACTGAACCATAAAGTCCTCCGGCCGGATTGATCATATATTTTCCGGTGATAGAATCGATCGCAACGACCACACCTGTCACATCAAAATTTCTTAGCCCTGATGAAAGTTTTGCATTGAATACACCATCTTCATAAAAGAGCGGCACTAAGCCAAGATCAACATTGTGATACCTGTTGACCATTCGGAAATTTTTAGCTTTCCTGTCAAATTTGAAATTTTGTTTTGAGCTGTCGCTGACAAGCTGTAAAAGATGATCATCAGTAAATTGGTAAAAGTGAGATTGATCCCATCCATTTGGACTACCCGGCTTGTAGATAAATGATCTTTTACTCCATAAGTAAGGCTGCTCAGGTGAAATGCTATCTGTGCTCACTCTCCAGTAATATACCTGATCCGCTGCATAGCTGATTGCAGGCGACCATTTAAGTGTTGCAGAATGATCCGGGAAAACATCACGCACTTTCGAAGGGCTGTTAAAAAGTGCCGTGGTATCTATCTCCATCACTATATCCTGGAACTTTGTAAATGAATTACTGCTGGTAGCAATTAATTCAGGTGTTACTTTATTTACAATTGCAAAATCAGGAGGATATACTGCAGAAATCACATTGTCGATCACAAGTAGAGAAACTCCAATGGTTCCGAGATTATCTATCAGCTCATTATTATTTTCAGCTTGTGGAACGGGCAGCTCGTTGATCAGATGATCAGGATCTACATTGATCAAAAGCCTGAACGCCCCAGGTTTTTTATTTGTATTCAAAGGCAAACGGACCGATACTTCAGTTTGAAATGTATGCGCCAGGATCTGACTGTGTATTAATTGCTTCTCCTGTCCGTCAGGCAATTTGAGCTTAATCGTGTAGCCTACATTTTCTCCTACATTCCTGCCCAGGTTTGAAATGGAGAAATGAAGATCAAAGCTATCCAGCTTCGTACTCAATATCTCCGGCGTGATCGAAACTGAACCGGCATCCACGATGTAGTCAGGACCAGGCAACGGATGAAATTGAATGGCAGGATCTCCCTGCAACGTTTGTTGCTCAAGTAAATAACGGGATGGATTAGAGTTAATATATTTTGGGTCGACAAAATTACTGATGTTGCTCTGTGCATGGAGAATAGATTCTCCCAATGTTCCATGGTATCCAAACTCACCGATGTAATCATACCAGGGTTCAGCCCAATTATACAAAGCCAAAGGAAATTGGGAACCTGAACCGGACACAAAAGCAATCACGCCTTCATCGCGCGGATGTACAAAACGATCGCTGAGACTTTGCACAGTTCCATGCATAGCACCTGCACTACATCCCATCGCACTAAAGATGGGATAGCGGTCTTTATTGTTCCAATCCGATGGATCAGGCACATTAAATTCGAACGTGCTGGTAGATGAATGACCCAGGTAATTGATGATCGTACTGCCCTCATGCAATAGTTTTTCAAGTAGTTTGGATTGTGATTCACCGACGATATCGGTAGATTGTTTTTGGAAAAAACTTACCTGGGCACCGAAATCTGAGTTGGCTAATTGATTTCCGAGAACCTCCATTTCAGCCTTAAACTCGGCTTGCTGGCTAGCATCCTCTCCTCCACCCAGGTGAATCACATTTTTTATCCAGGCTTTATCTTCTAATGTCTGATCACCATCTACTGCATTATCATATTCCTTGATCTTATTCAGGTACGAAGTTATGTCAGCAGCATTTGTAATTGCCAGGCGGCCGATGGGATACCTGGCTAAAAGTTTCCAATTCGTAGCAGTCAGAAGCTGATCAGAACCTGGTCGTCCAAATGTGGGTACAAAAAAAGAAGGTTCCCATCCTGTACCTGCATACCTGGACCGGTTATATTCAATAGCACGCCCGATGATAAAAATCATTTTAGCAGACGACCATTTGCGATGCATGAATTCTACAAAATTCCGGATCGCCTGTGGATGCTTTTCAATACCATAGCCAAACTGATCATACAGATCAAGAATAGAATACGCTTTTGCCTGGTATGAACCACCTGCCGGTGAGCTTCGATATTGAATGTAATCACTACCTGTTCCGGCTTCCATAAGGTCGGGATGTGTGATGACAATGAATTCTGTATTGTCAGATGTAAAATCTACAAATTGTTTTTCCTTTAACTGAGTGATGAATTGAATTCCTGCAGCAGGATCCGTGATGGCTAGCCTCTTGCCTGTAAATGTTTCAGGCCATACAAACTCTACCTGGTTAGCACCATTGATGGCAGCGATCATCCTGTTCTTTCCATCAAAACTGTAAATGATGGGGGCTATACCCTGATGTGGAAATCCATCAAATAAAAAATGTTGGTTACCAGGCTGACTACTCAATATCACGGAAGCTTGTGGGCCTGCATTCAGTGCAGTGATGTGTGGATAGGTTAATTCAATGCTTACAAGAGATTGCCTGCTTGATGGATAAATACTTGTGATTTTTAATTGATTGTCATCCTGCAAAAGAGATATCGGGATTAAATAGGTGGTATCACGGATTTGGAGGTCACTTGCTGCAATGGTATCAAGAGTTTGATTGTTGAATGTTATTAAAAAAAAATGTAATCTTTTTGGTAGATCAGCTGAATAGTTGGTAGATGTCATTCTCAAGTGGAGAGTTGCATTAGGTCCGGATATAGCACGGTTCACGGATGAAAGTTGGACTGTACTATTCGTCTCTGCATTTTTACAAAATCCTTCTGCGTGGAGATAACTTGAATACGAAACCGAACCTCCTCCATCCACAGGAAAATAATTATCATTGAAGGCGTTGGTAAAACTTATAGCTTCTGTATGCAAATAATATGAAGCTGCAGCGGGAGGATTTGAAAGGTCATTGATGATATTATTGACACGCAATGGAACATCGTCACCTTCCCATGTGAGATAGTATACATTTGTATCAGAATACATGCTGTGATCCGGATGCAACATATCTACGTCAGGATTAGCAAAAAGGTACCGGTCCAGATCACCCCGGTTTCTGTATCCATAAAACTCAATGAAATCTGCTGCTCCAAACTGACCATCGGTGCTCACGAACAGAGGAACCTGTTTTCCTTTATTGTAAATCCTTACACTGGCACCTGTATAAAATGAATTCGGAATTCCTGCAACCTGCAGATCGCCCTCTGAGATCCGTTTCACTCCATCCTGGGCAAGAGAAAATTTGTAATATTTCTGGTTATAGCGGATCCATTCATTACCCACAAGTGTATCCTGTCCCTCGACCATCTGACCAAAGGAAACCTGTAAAGAAATAAAAAGAAGGAGAAGCGTAAAGAATGTTCTGTGTTCCATCTTAGACATAGGGTTTTTAACACTACTAGGGCTACCAAAGTTAATGTTTTCAGGGGTAACAGCGAAAGGCCAGGAATGGAAAGGCCGTTATTGCCAGCTAGGCGCTTATAAAATCCAGGACCTGGTTTTTCAGGGCTTCCGGCTGATCAGCATGCACCCAATGCCCTGCGCCTGAAATCGTGGACAGGTGCGCTTTGGGAAAAAGGGATAATATCGATGACCAATCTCCCTCTTTCAGCGAATTGGAATTCTGTCCCCGGATAAATAAAACGGCTTTATCAAAGACTTCCGGACCAGAGATATTTTCCATCAGCTTATCATAATTCGCAATAAGTACCGGCATGTTGGCTTTCCATTCAAAACCATCATCGGGTATCCTGGTCAGGTTTTTTAAAAGAAACTGGATGGTGGCCTGGTCATTACCCAGCTTTTGAGAAAGTAGGTCTTCTGCTTCTTTGCGGTTATTAAGTTCTGATGGATTTATGGATTCTATTGCTTCCATTTCTGCTTCGTGGTGGGTTGGATATTTTTTGGGAGCAATATCAACGACGATCAGCTTATCAACTTTTTCCGGATATTTCAGGGCAAACAACATGGCTACTTTTCCACCCATAGAATGTCCCATCATGCATGCATGTTCGATGTTAAGATCGTTCATAAGTTCCAGCACATCCTGAGCCATCACATTGTAATTCATCTCATCAGCATGAGGTGAGCGGCCATGATTGCGGAGATCGACAAGGATACACTGATATTTATCTTCAAGCATCCGTGCTATTGTTCGCCAATTGTCCAGCATGCCGAACAAGCCGTGTAGGATGATGAGAGGTGGGCCGGAGCCGGTTATTTTATAGTTTAATTTCATTTGCCCCTAAATCCCCTGAAGGGGACTTTTGTACGCTTAGTTAAACATAAGATTTCAAAAAATCAAAAGTCCCCTTCAGGGGATTTAGGGGCAATCAAATCCTTGCTTCTCCAGCCATTCCTGTATCAACTCCTCCTCAAATCCCCTGCTCAATGCAAACATCAAAATTCGTCTGGCGTCATCCATACTATTTGTTGACTTTACTTCTTTATATTTTTTCTCAAGCAATTCATGCAATGCCTGCAAATATTCTTCATCATCAATAACTGATATGGCTTCCTGAATGATCGAAGGGTCAATATGTTTAAGCTGAAGTGCATTTTCAATTTTAATTTTCCCCCATTTATCCAGGTTCCACTTCTCAGTAACATAACTGTTTGCATATCGTTTATCATCTAGAAATTTTTCTGCGCGGAGCTTGGCCAGGATGATCTCAGATTCTTCGATGGGAATTCCCCAGGAAATTAGTTTTGAAAGGACATCGTGTGTGGAGCGTTCGGAGGCGGCACAGTATTTTGATATGCGTTCCAGAACACTTTGATTCATCGTGCCAAAGATGAAAAATTTTTCTACTTTTTCAATAAATCCAGTTCTGGATAATTTATTAAATGGAAAAACCAGTTTTTTAAATTTTAATCCACTTTTCTGATCGGGTACGGCCCTGACTATCTTTTTTGATCAAAATGTATTCTCCGGGTGGATATCCGTTTACTTCTATAACAACCTTTGTACTACCCTGACTGCAGGTAAACCCGGTCATGATTTTGCCTTGAATATCGGTGATCATATATCTGATCATTTCATCCTCCTGTTGATATACATACAATACATCAGTTGCAGGATTTGGATAAAGGCGAATAGGATCAGGTAGCGTTGGATCATCTGTCTTCACGATATTCTGGCAGCCGGGGACTGCACATCCATATTCATCTACATACAGCAGCCAGGTATATGTTGAAATTTCTTGTGGCTGAATAGGTCCTTTGTTAGCATAACCAGACAATAAATATCCACCATCAGGATGAGGAATGATATCATAAAATTCAGATCTGCTGAATAAAAAGTCAGCTTTATAATACCATCTTGACCAAAGGCTATCACCTTCATTTGACACCTTAGCTATCAATGCCTCAAATCGCAGGTTCTCACCCTTTTCGTTATAATTGGCACCACTGTAATATATGGAATCACTGAAATTGGGCTGTCCCCCAGCGGCAATAAAACCATCTCCCGAATTCGTGGGGAGCAGGCATCTAAAGAAATAGTGGTCATCAATAAATAAATCTCTTCCCATTGGCCTTTGCCACAGAAAGTTCCCTCCAGAATCTACTTTGTACAGAGAGGGTCTCCATTCATCAAAATAATAAATTCCCACCTGGTATTTTCTTCCAATACAATTTGTACTTACCACAGATCCATCCTGATTAACTATTATATCTGTTCCAAATATTTCCCATGGCTCGTCATTTGAAATATATCTTTTGACCTCATTGAAATTTTTATCCAGCCATACAATAGTTGCATGAGATTCAAAATCAAGCTTCCAGGGATCTCCCTTTCTGATATACCCTCCTAAAATATATCCTGTTTGTGTCACTTTTACATTGGTTAAATGTTGTTCGTAACCTGGAAAACTGTTAAAATGATATGTTAGATTATCATTCTGAAGATCTAAGATTGAAAATTGTGATACATATTGAGTTTCATTCTTATTAAGACTTGAACTGACAACCATTAAATTATTGGAATCAATTCTTTGAATCGAGAAAGGAAATGTCGGGTCACTTCCCCCTATTGCATTTATTATTTCAGTTCTGTGAACTATAGTTCCTGTGGCTAAACTAAATTGAAGGATTTGAATAGGTTTTGAGCCTACAAATGTTGTATAAGCTAAACTATCAAAAACAACTGCATTAAGATTATCATAAGATTTCTGTTTGTTCCGATCAAGTGTATATTTTGAAAAATTAATTGTGCCATCATAATTCATTGATGTAAAAATAGATCCATACACATTCCATGGCACCGTGTCTGTTCCTTGGCCGATTAAGAAAAATCCATCGTTGGATTTATTAATCATATTTCCAAATGACTGAATTTTTAGCAGATCATAAAGGGAGTCTATTCTTACCTGACTAATACAAGTAATTAAATTAATTATTGAAAATAGAATAATAAAAATAAATTTATGCATGCTGGATAAATAATATTAACATTAATTATGTATTAATATTCCATCTACTAAAAAATTATTGAAATCATTTTTATTTTGCGTTGTTATGACCATAAAAAATCCCCCTCCTCCTGCACCGCATAATTTAACATACACACCGGATTTTGATACTAATTCATCCCATTTCGTTTTAACATGATCAGGTATCATTTCCTGAAAATATTCACGTTGAAATTGGCTGATGGTGCTGATAAATTCTTCCAATAATTTATCCTCTCCGGCAAGATAAAAATGAATGGCATGTTCCACCACCGGGATATATTGTCGTTGAATTTTTTCTGCGAAAACAGGATCAAGTAATTTCTCTTTGTATTTCTGAACTAACGGTCCGGTCTCCCTGCCTATCCCACTGTCAAGCAAATATATTTTATATCCTTCCGGCCATCCCGGATCAACCACTGCATGGTAGCGACCTTCTTCATCCTTATACACCGCTTTCTGTGTATAAGAAATCAAAGGATCCAACCCCGAACTTGCGCCATGAAAAAAACACTCCATTTGCGCCATTGTGGAATGAATAACATTGATATCTTCTGAAGCGGAAAGATAACGATCATTCATCGCAGCCACCAGCGCACCTGAACTTCCTATTCCATAACCTATCGGAATCGTTGATTCAAAATTCCATCCGTTTTCAAAATCTGAGAGAATACGATGTTCTGTTTCTGAATTTATTAATTCCTTGCTCTTTAACCATGCTGCAAATTTGTCCAATCCATTTTTCGATAATGGATTGGGTCCATCTTTCTTAATCCATTTACCCTGATACTGATTCAATGGAACAGCCAACGCCTGCGATCCATTCAACACGGTATATTCTCCAAAGAGTAAAAGTTTCGCCGGATAATATTCATGAAGTGCAGACATACATTTCTAATGGTCTAAAAATGGTTTCCAGTCTGTATCATTGACAGGTGCAATATGCATGACGTTTTCTACAAAAGAAGTTAAGGGTATCCAGAGCGATTCAAGGTGCTGATTGAAATAAGATGAACAAATAATATGCGTGCCGGCATCAGCCAATGCAATTTCTTTTTTCTGATCCGCGGGAGTCCCAATTTGCTGAAACATTTCTTTCATTCTTATCACGGAGACCGTTTTATCCTGGTGTTCATCATCCTGGTAATAATACAATATCATCACAGGTTCTTCTACTTTCGAAAAAGTAGATTTTGTCATCGTAGCATTGATCATCGCTTTTAATCTTGTCAGGCCCTCGATGCGGTAACGTGCGTACCAGTATTGTTGCGCAGGCCCCGGAGGTTTCCAGCCATAAAATTGAGAACCCATTATTTTTCTCGCTATCTGCAATCCCCAGTGTCCTGCAAGAAGTGTAGATCGCGGATCATATATATCCACATTGGGCGACATCATGATATGTCCTGCGACGAGATCAGGATACTTCGCAGATAAATACAGATCAAAGATGCTTCCTGTCGAACAGGATACTACAATGACTTTCTCGCCAACTGATTTTCCAACTTCAATAGCATCTAAAGCAGACTGCATCCAGGCTTCATCATTAATATCCAACATTGGATTATCTCCTTTCAATCCGTGCGATGATAATCTTGCAAGAAACATATTACAACCATACCGGTGGGCCAGTCCTTCATGAATGGGATCACCTTCTTCCTGGCTTGCCGCATTGCCATGAAGATATACGATGCTATAAGGTGTTTTTTCATACGGTGATTCCCAGATAATCCGTGCTTCATTATCCGGTTTTACCGGTAGTGATGCTTCAGATTTTTTTATACTATCCTCAAGTGCATGCAGATCTGTAGTATATTTTGTCAAATGCAGGTTAGAGAAATCCGGTTCGGGTGCTTTGGGACCAAGTAAATAAAGTAAAGAGATACTACCCAGGAGGATAGCAAGGATGAGAGGCCATTTGCGTTTGCCCTTGCCCCTAAATCCCCTAAAGGGGACTTTTGATTCATCCTGATTGCTACTAGTCATATTATTTCAATCTTAAGCAATTGGCAATAAACTTATCACTGATATCAACCGATCACCATTTCACTAAACACTGAATACTGAATACCGTTTACTACAAGTCCTTATGTCTTTCCCAATAATTCTGATCATCCACTTCCGACATGATCTGAAGGTAATGCTCATAGCGCAATGAAGATACACGGCCATCTTCAACAGCAGCTTTGACTGCGCATCCGGGTTCTTCTTTGTGAAGACAATTCTGAAAACGGCAGTCCTTTGAGAGCACAAAAAATTCTCTGAAATTATGCGCCACATCCAATGGTTCGAGATTATTATAAGACAGCATCTTGATGCCGGGTGTATCAATGATATATCCTCCCATCGTCAGCGGGTGCATCTCTGCAAATGTGGTTGTATGCTGTCCCTTGCCCGAATAGTCTGATATTTCATCCGTCTTAAGACTAAGGCCTGGCTCGATCGTATTGATGAGTGTGGATTTTCCCACACCAGACTGTCCGGCTACAAGAGAAGTTTTATCTATTAATATGGATTTCAGATCATCAAGTCCCTGACCTGTTATTGAGGAGCAACTGATCACCTGGTACCCGATATCCTCGTACATGATTTTGAGCCCTCCGAATATCTCATCCTCTTCTTCACCGAACAAATCATTTTTGTTGATAACGATGACTACCGGAATATTGTGCGGCTCTGTCATCAATAAAAAGCGGTCAATAAAACCAACCTTCAGCATCGGGCTGACAATCGTCGTCACTAATATCGCCTGATCAACATTGGCAGCTAAAAGATGGAGATCATGTTTTTTACGCGGAGATTGCCTGACGATATAATTTGCACGAGGCAGTATTTCAGTGATCATGCCTTTAGTCGTTTCACCTGCATCATACTGCACTGTCACCCGGTCTCCTACTCCAACGGGATTAGTGGTTTTGATATCTTCCATACGCAACTTACCGGCCATACGCGACGGAAGGATCGAATTGTCTCCAAGCCTGACTTCATGCCAGCTACCTGTCACTTTCACAACTACTCCTTCCATTTAAAAGCGTTGAACTGGTATGAAAAATTCAAAGACGTTAGGACTGCTTTGATCACCGGATAATAATCTTGAATATCGTATGCCCACGGATATCGGAGGGAAATGAAAATCAACAATCAATTCAGCTCCCATACTACGCATCCATCTGGATGCATCAAATTCATCTTCCGAATGAGCAATATCAAAGAAAGGTTGCAACCTTACACGACGCGAATAAAAAATATTTCCATATCCAAAGTCTGGATACCATATCGGAAATCCATAGGTAACACTCACGCCGTATTGATTTTTTCCATTGAGTTCATTATAACCTCTTGCACCACGATACGGGCTACTGAGCTGAATTGAATTTTTACTTATGTCCTGTGATAAATATTCTCCCTGCATAAGAAAATAATGCGAAGGCTTCACTCCCGGAAACGCCAGATCCGATGACAAATAAATAAGGGAAATAGGAACACCGGATACTTCCCTGGAATAAGTAAAGTCCAATCGCTGGCCCCATGAAGGCATTGCCTGACGGTAAGCCTGGTTCCGGCTATTGATCAAAATGATGCGGTTGGTGACATAGTTAAATGGAAAATCCGGGAACCTGGCATCAACTGGTCTTAACCTGCTTAATCCCTGATTATATGTAGAAGAAACATTAACAACCTGCTGATAGGGCCCTATTGTAAAATACAATGGCAACGTCAATCCTACATTAAACCTGTTATTACTTTCCCTGAATACCATGCCTTCGCTATTAGATACTTTTCTTGATGTCTGGCCTATTCCAAATGATATCACCGGATACCACATACCCAACCTGATATCAGCATAGGGACCTTTCGCTTTCGAATTGCGATCATATTCATATCCTGCAGCTAATGAAATATTATTAAGGATATTATCAGACCGTATCTCTGCAGACCAGACCGGATCATCTACTACGACGGTCCAGCTATGTACATTAATGGCATTCGACCAGGGTGAATATTTTTTTACTTCGAATTTCCGCTCTTCTTCAAGAGGTGCCAATAAATCTGATGCAGCCCCTTCCACATATTTTACTCCGTCATTGAGCCCGGTTAATTTCCAATCTCTCGACGGAGCAGCGGGCAGCCTGATAATTTTATTACCATTAAGTCGATATTCTGAACATACGATGGCATCATGGATCGGATCCCATGCAGGATTATAATGTGCAGTGCTTCCTTTACTGATACGATAGAAGATCCCTTCATTTTTATCAACTGCATATACCTGGTCGAGTGTGTCAAGATTGGTAGTCAGGAATATCCAATCATCATGAAGATATGGACGACCCAATATATTAAAACTGTAATGCGTAATGGGCCGGATGTCACCGGTAGCAATATCCTCCCGGACAATGGCCATTCTTCCCTGGTCATCCCTGGCTATAGCTATAATAGATTGTTCATCATCGTTCCATATCGGATATTCCAGGTAGAGGTTGTCCTTATTTGGTAAGGTAGCCAGCAAGCTTCCGGTGCGCGCATCAAGAATGTGAATATTATAATTTCCATTGCCGTCTGCATGCAAGGCAGCTATTCTTTCTCCTAATCTGTCAAGTGAAGGAGTGAAGTATCCTTTTCTCGGTTTAATGGTGATTTGGTGACCATTCTTTTCATCAAATACCACAATCACATTTTTATCTTTCCTGACCCATCGCGGGTCAGCTCTCAATTCAGTCCAGGTTAATCGTTGGTTCTTTTGATCAAAATAAGGATCCTGCTGCAATCCCATGCTGACTATTTTCTTTTTCTTTCCATCAGGATCAATTTTAAAAATAGCCGTAGTGTGATCAAATGTTTTGACAGAAGTATAGATATGACCATCCTCAGACACACCGGGATATGACATATCGAAATAATCATTGCGCATATCTTTCTGCTCCATTGAAATCAGCGGATATACAATGTCTTTTTCTTTATCTCCTTCCCATTTTGCAGCATACCATTCCATGGCATCGAGATAAAAAAACTTGGAACGTTTCCCATACCTGGCTTGCAAGGAGCCGGAAAATGGTTTTATTAAATATTTAAACGTGGGCGCTTCCTGTATAATGGTATCCCAGGTTTCCTCGCCGAAAGCATGATTCCCAAATTGCACAAGAAGATATCCCAATGAATAATGATCAGGTGTAAATTCGCGATAAGAGCCATTTCTTAATTTATAGTAATCCCATGTAACACCTTGCAGCAGCTTTTCATGAAAAGGCAAAACAAAACTGCTCAAGCGGCCACGTCCCTGCAATGTCCACTTCGTTTCTGCATAAACTGCATCGCCCTCACGATACCAATTGGGAACGGATAAGCTGTAAAGACCAGAGAAAGCAAGATCACCGAAAATTAATTTTACAAGATGACTTATGCCCCTGTTGGCCGTATTGACCTGTTGCACATGACGATATTCATGGATTGATAATAAATCCTCCCAAGGCAGCGATCCTAAAGCAAAGGGATTTTCATGAGCCTGCAGATAAAACTCTGAAACGTACGGCGCCAGGCCGACATAACCATTTGATATATTCGTTTGAGGCTGTAGTAAAACAGAGATAGGCCTGTAACGACCTTTAGTAGTGATCGGATCTGTGCCTGCCAACCTAAGCATGAGTGATGCCACTCTTTGAGCTCTTACTTCTTCGCCTTCCGGAAAAATAATGCGGATGCTATCATCGCGTAATTGATGCCATTTCACCCCGGGTGGTAAAAGGCCTATTCGCTGGGCATTCGCATAGCCTGCGAACATCATTATTCCGGCAACCACGAAGAAACTAATCCACCTAAACATTCAGGGCTATGTTGTGATCGTGAATAGTGGCTGCAATATCGATCATCAATGAAGGATCATATTCGAAAGCATTACCGATGACGATCACGTCTGCTCCGGCTTCAAGATTTTCTTTTACTTTTTCTGCGGATCTTATTCCACCTCCTACTATGATAGGAATCGAAATCGCACCTCTCACGGCTGCAATCATTTCTGTTGGAATAGGTTTCGTTGCACCACTTCCTGCATCCATAAAAATCAATCGCAATCCTAACATCTCAGCAGCAAGCGCAGTGCACACCGCGATGTCAGATTTATTGGCCGGTATCGGTGAGGTATTGCTCATATACAAAACCGTAGTACCTACTCCTCCCTCCACGAGCATATAACCTGTCGGAAGAACTTCCAACGCGCTCAACTTCAGATATGGTGCTGCGATGACATGCTGACCAATCAACAAATCCGGATTTCTGCCTGAAACCAATGAAAGGAAAAGGATCGCATCCGCATGATAGCTCAGCTGATAAGAATTCCCGGGGAAAAGGATAAGCGGAACAGGACATCGCTTGCGGATCATCTGGAGACACTGGTCCAGCTGACTATTGACAAGCAGGCTGCCTCCTATGAAAAAATAGTCCACCTTGCAATGAATGGATAGCTCGATGATCTGGTCCAGCTTTCCCAGCCGCATTTTATCCGGATCAATCAATACAGCTAACTTCTTCTTACCCAGCTGCCTGGCTTTAATGAGGTCAGTATAGATTTGATTGCGGCCGGTTTCCATTGTTCAAAGATAAAAACTCGTGTGAAAGGCGGAGGAAAAGGCTAAGGCTAAGGCTAAGGATGTAGAACTGAAGACTAATAGAATCAATAGTTGATTCTCCATAAGGCAAGGCAAGCCCTGCCTCTACTATGTTGCTTGAGTTTTTAGAAAATGAGATTTGAAGGTGTAGTTGTTCCTCCATTATGCAGGGGCAAGCCCTGCTTCTACTATGTTGTTTGAGTTTTTAGATAATGGAAAATGAAGGTGTAGTTGATTCACAGTATATGCAGGGCTTGCCCCTGTATAATAGAAGAGCAAATAGCGATTAAAAAACCAAAAAAATGTTGAATACTATTGCAATATCTGCCGTGTACGAGATTCTTCCTTTGTCATTACACAAAATGCTTCAGCATGCGAATCTCCTCATTTGTCAATAGTCTGTATCGTCCGCGGGGTAAATTTTTCTTTGTTAATCCGGCGTAATAGGTTCTATCAAGTTTTATGACCTCGTAGCCGAGGTGCTCGAAGATGCGGCGGATCACGCGGTTTTTTCCGGAATGGATTTCGATCGCCACTTCACGTTTGGGTTCGTTTTCGATGTAGTGTAAGCTATCTGCTTTTATTTCTCCGTCTTCAAGCGTTACGCCTTCGCGGATCTGTTCGAGATCTTTCAGGCTAAGATTTTTATCCAACGTTACCTGGTACACCTTAGGCACATTATGTTTTGGATGCGAAAGTTTTTTTGTCAGCTCACCATCGTTGGTTAGTAAAAGAAGACCGGTTGTATTTCTATCCAATCTTCCCACAGGATACACACGTTCGCTGATTTTACTTTCGAGAATATCGATCACCGTTTTGCGTCCTTTTTCATCTGATGATGTTGATAAAATATTCCGCGGCTTATTCAACAGGTAGTACACAAATTTGTCCACTGTCTTAATTGGCTTCCCTTTGAAATGCACTACATCCTTGTCCTGAACTTTATATCCCATCTCCTGCACGACCACGCCATTGACCGTCACATGACCCTGCATGATGAGCGTATCCGCTGCACGACGACTGGCGATGCCGGCATGAGCGAGGTATTTGTTTAAGCGCATTTCCTCCATGGTTCAATTGGCAATTAGCAATGGGCAAAAATAGGTTATTAGTTATTGGCGGTAGGACAGGTTATTGGGAATAGGTTATTGGGATTACAAATCCACTTTAACCAAAGGATTAATTTTATGAAATAAAAATATTTTCAACTTATAGTAAAATACCTTGCACCCTAAAACCAATAACCAGTCCTACTGCTAATAACCTATAACTTATTCCTAAAAAGGTATCGGTTCATCCTCCTCATTTAACCTCGATGGCCTCGTGATGATCGCATTATAATTATCTACCGGTGCTTTCCCGGAAATATCATTAAAGAAGTCATCACCCGGATCAGTGAATTTAGCGTACTGGCTGATGAATTTCAGGTTGATTGTACCGAGTGCACCATTTCTGTGTTTGGAGACAATGATTTCTGCCTGGTCTTTTGAAATTGTCGGATCGGATTCCATTTCATAATAATCAGGACGATAGATGAACATAACGATGTCAGCATCCTGCTCGATAGCACCTGAATCCCGGAGGTCGGAAAGTTGAGGCCGTTTATTTCCACCACGTGTTTCTACTGCACGACTTAACTGCGACAATGCTATTACGGGTACATCAAGCTCTTTCGCCATTGTCTTTAAAGCTCTGGAGATAGAACTGATTTCCTGCTCACGTGTTCCTCCCCGCTTACTGGAATCAGGACCTGCTGTCATCAACTGCAAATAATCCACTACTACTAGCTGGATATCATGTTGCATTTTGAGACGGCGACATTTTGCACGTAACTCGAAGATATTGATAGCCGGTGTATCATCGATGAAGATTGGTACATCACTAAAGCGCTCAACAGCACTGTTCAGTTGCTGCCATTCGTAATCTTCAAGTTGTGCATTTCTGAGTTTTGAACCCGGAATTTCAGCGACCATTGACATGAGACGATGTGTCAATTGCAGCGCAGACATTTCCAATGAGAAAAAAGCAACCGGCTTGTTGAAATCAAGTGCAGCATTTCTTGTCAATGAAAGTGTGAAAGCTGTTTTACCCATACCAGGTCGTGCAGCGACAATGATAAGATCTGATCTCTGCCATCCGTTGGTGAGCTTGTCAAGTTCTGTGAATCCTGCAGGAACACCGTTGATGCCATCCACTTTTTTCGAAAGGGCTTCAAGTTCTTTTTGTGCTTTGACAGCAAGGTCACCGAGTCTGCTATACCGACGATTGAGATTTTTTTGCGTGATGTCGAAGAGATTACTCTCCGCTTCATCCAGCATCTGGAATACATCCTTGGTATCTTCGAATGCATCACCGATGGTAGAAGTGCTCACGCGTATCAACTCACGCTGAATATGTTTTTGTGCAATGATCCTTGAGTGAAATTCAAGATTGGCTGCACTTGCAACTTTATTGGTTAATTCTGCCAGAAAACCGACACCGCCTGCCATTTCAAGATTGCCTGATTTTTTCAGGGCTTCGTGAACAGTGAGGATATCGACTGGTTGGGATCTTTCAAAGAGACGGATCATCGCTTCAAAGATGACCGAGTGGGGTTTTTTATAAAAACTGTCTGGCGTCAGGATGTCGAGAACGACTGCCATGGCGTCTTTGTCGAGCATGAGGGCTCCGAGCACGACTTCTTCGATCTGTGTTGCCTGGGGTTGTAGCTTGCCGTAGACAAGGCTGGTCAGTTCATTATCTGACCTGATAGGTTTAAGCCTGGTTCCGGAGGTTTGAGGGGTAAATTGATTTGGCTCAGCCATGAGGGGATTTAAAGATTCAGATGATTATTACTCATTATATCAAAAGGGGCTCAAAACTATGTCTCTTGGCACAGTTCACCTAATCACATTTTGTGATTATTCCATTTGTGTGTTAGGAACTCGCCTTAATTCTGTGGAAAAGAATGTTAGCAATTACTTTGCGTTCAGTCCTCATCCCAAAAGTACACATTATAACAAATTGAAATTTGAAATGGTGCGTTTTCCGGTGCTTACTTTTCAGGAAGTTATAAGGGTAAGGGAGTTATATCAATGAAAAATCAATGTGTAACAGGTTCACAATTAAGAATTGACTTTTTATTGCGGGCAACCCGTGGAGAGGATCAGACATGTGAGAAAATAATATATAAATTATTTTTTATCTGAAATGAGGCTATCTGGAATGAACAGATAAAAAGAAACATGTGAATGAATTCAGGGATTGTCTCCTTTTACAAACAGGTGCGTATTGTTGGTCAATTTGAGTTTTGCACCCGGTTTTAATGTCAGACTTCTGCAATAAGCATTTGTCAGGTATAATTCAGGATATTGAGGAAGACCTGAACCGATAAAAACATCAATATTTTTGTCCGGCAGGCATGAACAATTCCAGGCCAAATAATTATTGGTCCAGAGATTCCAATTCCCTTTCCAACAATCACGGAATATTAATGTGAATATTTCGCTATAAGTCATTTCTGTTCCTTGAGAAATAATGCATCTATAGCGATACCCATACCACGAAGATGGAGTATTTGATATAAGGAGGATTGGTGCACTCGTTCCTGAATAATGTGCATCAGGATTAATATTCAGAAAACTTCCCAACGAATCCATCTGCCATTGATATGTTTTTAGGGGATCTGAAGTACCTGCAAAAAGTGAAATATTACCAAACGGACAGAATACCCTTTCCTGCTCACTCCAGATATTAAACGTATCCCTGAAAATGCATTCTTGTATGGTATCGTCTGGTTCAACCCGCATGGTGATGGTTAAATAATAAATACCTCCTTTAAGATTTGAGAGCAGGTCTTCAGCGTCATTTTCTTCCGGCGGTAATCCAAAATTCTCTGTGCCGGTTCCGAAATCATCATCAAAAGCCGTATTAGCATAATCCCAATTATAATTTAAATACATCGGAGGACCTAAAAAAGAAGTGATCTGAATACTGCCTGTTAAAACACATCCCTTCACCGAATCAATTTGTGTCGTAACACTGACACTTTGTGGTCCTTCAACTTCCACCATGGCACTTGCACTACATCCCAGGTGGTCTGTTACAATTATCCTGTAGAATCCAGCGGGAACAGAATCCAGATAATATTCTCCATCCGGATCGAAGTTATCATTATAGGGTGTACTTAAGGCATCCCAATCATAGGTATATGGGGGAGTACCACCGGATATTCCTTCAGATTGAAATATAATTGATCCGGAATTGGGAACAGCAAAACACGGAATGCTGGAAGAAAATAAAAACTGGGGATCAACCACCATTGAACAAGGAGGTGGACCATTTCTTTCCTGTTGAAAATGATCCGGCACTTGATGGATGGAATATGGAATGGATATATTGAAAGGCAAATGATGATAGTCTGCTTTGGAAAAGAGAAATACTATGAACGTGAATACTATCATTATAACGTCAAAATTAGGGATTTTCTCCCATCCCTCCATTTCTATGCTGAATGGATTGAATGCTACCGCGAATATTTATTCAATATATTATATGTCTGTTTTGCAGCCTTCTCCCATGAAAATTCTTTAATGCGATCAAATCCTTTCGCAATCAAATCTTCTCTCACACTTTGATTGACAGAAACGGTATTCATATGATGTGCCAATTGTTCAGCATCCGTTGGATTAAAATAAAGTGCCGCATCACCACCCACTTCAGGCAAGGAAGAAGAATTGCTGCTTAATACCACAACACCACTTGACATTGCTTCAAGCAGAGGCAAACCAAACCCTTCATAAAGTGATGGATATACAAGCGCATGCGCAGAAGCCATCCATGCTTTTGTTTGCTCCCTCTCAACAAACCCTGGCATGTGGATTTCATTTTTCCATTGGCTTTGTTCCACGGCTTTAAAAACATCCTCTGCATCCCATGATGCTCTTCCTGCTATCACTAACTGATGATCATTGCGATTGATGGATTTGAATTGCTCAAAAGCGCGGATCAGCGTGATGACATTTTTCCTGGGATGTATCGCACCGAGATAAAAGAAATAAGGTTTCCCATTCGTATGAGTGTCACGAAATGATTGAATTTTTTCTACCGTAAATGGTGTATAACCGGATGACACACCATTGTGTACAACAGATATTTTTTCACCCGGAATATTATACGCAGCCATCAGGTCGCTTTTTGAAAATTGCGATACCGTAATGATATGATCCGTATGTTCAAGATAAACCGACATCCATTTTTTATAAAAATTCCTGATCCTCGGTATAAAATATTCAGGATACCGGTAATACGCCACATCATGCACCACACTCACTTTCGGTATTTTCATCTTCAACGGAACAAAACCATCGGGGCTATAGAAAACATCCGACTTCCTGAGCTTCACATCACGTTGCACAGGATATTTATTCCAATATCGTATTAAGACAGGAAGTCTCGCCGGAGGACCAAAAACATGCGGCAAGACATTAGGCCCATGAACAAACCGGTTATCATACGGACGATCAAAATAATAATCAAAGCGATCTTCGGGATGATCTCTCACGATCCGCTGCATGATCTCATGCGTCACTGTCCCGATCCCTTCGAGACGGTCCTGCATCATGTGCCTGGCATTCACGGCTATCCTCATCATGAGCAAATGTAAGACAGAAAGTTCCGGTTATGGGTTATAGGTTATCGGCAGTAGGACAGGTTATAGGTAGTAAGATTGGTCGTTGGTTGTAGGTTTTTGGAAATGGGATAAGGTTTTGGTTATTAATTTTTTGTTTTTTTTCAAAAACAATTTTAGTTGTTAGGTTTAATTACCCTAAAACCAATAACCTGTCCTACTGCCGATAACCTATAACCTATAACCATTCCTACCCACTATAACCTATAACCACAAACCTTATTTTCCGATCTTTGGAATTCCTTTAATTACACCGAATCAATGAGTATCGAAAAAAGAACAGATGTGCTGATCATAGGATCCGGAATCGCCGGACTCACATCTGCTATTAAACTGGCCATGGCGAGACTTGATCTGAAGATCACCGTGATGGCAAAGGCGAATAAAGATGAAAGCAACACCCGGTATGCCCAGGGAGGTGTAGCTGCTGTGTGGAATGCGAAAGAGGATAACCTTGAAAAACATATAGCCGATACTCTTGATGCAGGTGATGGATTGTGCACAGAAGATATCGTGCGGATGATCGTCACAGAAGGCCCCATAAGAGTGCGTGAATTGATTGATTGGGGGGCCAGGTTTGACAAAGAAAATGATGGCGACTATGACCTGGGTCGTGAAGGTGGCCATAGCGAAAACCGAATCCTCCACTATAAGGATATCACCGGATGGGAAATCGAACGCACATTGCTTGAAAAAGCCGCTTCATTAAAAAACATCCTGATCCTTGAAAATTATTTTGCCATAGACCTTCTCACACAACATCATCTCGGTTACAATGTGACACGCATGACACCGAATATTGAATGTTATGGTGTCTATGCCCTGGATAAAGAAAACCTTGATGTAGAAACACACCTGGCAAGGATCACCATCCTGGCTACAGGTGGTGCTGGCCAGATCTATCGCGCCACTACCAATCCGATCATTGCCACAGGTGATGGCATGGCCATGATGTACAGGGCAAAAGGCCGCATCAGCAATATGGAATTTGTACAGTTCCATCCCACATCACTTTACAATCCTGCAGTAGAAAGCCAGGCTTACCTGATCTCGGAAGCTGTGCGTGGATTCGGTGCAGTGCTGCGTACTCTCGATGGTGAAGAATTCATGCAAAAATATGATGAACGAAAAAGTCTTGCACCCAGAGATATTGTAGCCCGCGCTATTGACAGCGAAATGAAGCGTCTCGGGGATGAATATGTTTATCTCGATTGCAGGCATTTAAATGTCGATGCATTCAAAATCCATTTCCCTAACATCTATGAAAAGTGTCTTGCTGCAGGGATTGATATTTCAAAATCAATGATCCCTGTCGTACCTGCATGTCATTATTTCTGCGGCGGTATTGTCGTGGATCGTGATGGAAGGACATCTTTCAATCGTCTTTATGCTGCGGGAGAATGTACATCTTCAGGATTGCATGGTGCAAATCGTTTAGCATCCAATTCATTACTTGAAGGATTAGTATATGGTCACAATATTGCAGAAGTAGTCAAGACAGATATTGAACAGTTTGATTTTAAAAAAGGGATACCTGCCTGGAACGCAATGGGCACCACGCACCCAAAGGAGATGGTATTGATCACCCAAAGCTGGAAAGAACTGAAAGATATCATGAGCAGCTATGTCGGGATTGTCAGATCCAATGTGCGTCTACGCAGAGCACTTGACAGATTGTGGTTATTGTACCAGGAAACAGAGACACTTTACAATTCAACGACATTATCACCGCAGCTTTGCGAATTACGTAACCTGATCACGATTGCGTACCTGGTGACAAGATCTGCGTCTATGCGACATGAGAGCAGAGGGTTGCATTATACGACGGATTATCCTGAGAAATTGGATCATTTGGAAGAAACGCTATTGTAATTCATTAATAACACATCACTCAAGGCTAAGCCTTGAAAACACCAGAACGTCGGTCAACCGACGCTCAGCATTGTGTTTTTTTTGTGTTATCTAAATAATTATGATTCGCTGAGCGTCGGTCAACCGACGCTCAACAATATGTTTTTATTAAATGAGTATAAAAAATTGGATTCGCTGAGCGTCGGTCAACCGACGCTCAACAATATGTTTTTATTAAATGATTATAAAAAATTGGATTCGCTGAGCGTCGGTTGACCGACGTTCTGGTGTTTTCAAAGCTGCGCTTTGAGCTTTTCAATTCCTTCCCTCGACATCCACTCTTATCCGCTGATCTCTATTTGCCAATTCCCACGCTGTATAGAAAGCTAATTGGGCAATCTTCTGCGCTTTGTCAAACATGATCTTATCGGGTGTATCGGTGGGCCGGTGATAATCTTCATGCACACCAGAGAAAAAGAATATGGCAGGGATGCCATTTTTCGCAAAATTGTAATGATCTGAACGGTAATAAAAACGGTTAGGATCATCATCAGCATTGTATGTGTAATCAAGATCAAGATGCGTGTATTGCTTATTCATCGCTTCATTGATCTCGTGCAATTCTGTACTTAGCCGATCGGATCCGATCACATAGGTATAATTTGACGTCTTGTGCAAAGTATCCACCCTCCCGATCATGTCAATGTTGACATCCGCTATTGTATTCTTCAATGGAAATATGGGATGCTCCGCATAATATTCTGAGCCTAGCAAACCTTTCTCTTCGCCTGTCACTAACATGCACAGGACACTTCTTGCAGGACCGTCACCCTTTGCTTTAGCCAGTGACATCGCCTGTGCGATTTCAAGCACAGCAGATGTACCGGATGCATTATCATCAGCACCATAATAGATTTCATCACCACGTTTTCCAAGATGATCATAATGCGCAGAAATGACTACCAATTCATCCTTTCGTAATGGATCTGTTCCCTCGATATACCCCAGCACATTCTGACCGTACATGGTATTTACCAACTTTACTACATTCAGGTTGATGTCCACGGGTATTTCGAGTTGTCCTGTTTTGCCTGTCTGTGATATGCGGTTCCGAAGCTTGATGATTTTACTTTTTCTTTTCCCCATGATCTGATCTCCGGTGGAAGAAGAAATAAAAGCATGAGGTACATACGATGCACTAAGGCTTTTCGCAGAACCCATCAGCATCCTTCCACTCATGTATTCTCTTCCTTCAGAGGCCATCAGGTCTTTGAAATCATCTTCAATGATCCAGACAGATGCAGCACCGGCAGATTTTGCAGCCGCAATTTTACGTAGCGGATCAGTGGTCCATGATGATGCATCATCTGTTCCGGTTGTCCTGTAATTGCCATTTCTGTCTCGGGGCTCGCCGCTGAAGACAATCACATTGTGTCCTTTCAGATTCTTTCCTTCATAATCTGAATACATAGGATCATCAATTCCATAACCCAGGAACGTGAGCGACTGAATATGTAATGAAGCTGCAGAGTCTGGAAAATACTGGGAAACAGAAAGATAATCTCTGAGATGTTCCTTCTCGTCTCCATTGATGATCAACCGGTTTACTTTCCATTGGATCCTTGAAAAGGCAACATCCTGAAAATAATCTCTATCCCCGGGAATCGGCGGAATGCCATCCAACGAAAATTGTTGAGCGATATACCGTGCTGCTTTATTATTTCCTTCTGTTCCGGTTTCCCTTCCTTCAAATGCAGAAGAGGCAAGCAGATTTATGTGCTCTTTCAGCTCTTTGCTTTCAATCGTTGCTGCATAATGAGCAGCTACTGTAATAGGTGCCTGAGCGAAAAAAGAGAATGATGGGATAAGAAGAATTAAACAGAAAAGGATTTTCATAGGTGCACCTTTGTTATCTAAGTTATCTGGCTGCAGGAGCAAACTCCTTACAGCGGCTTTATTTGCTGTTGCCGTTGTTGGAGTTCGCTCCAACAATTCTCAGGCTGTAGGAGCAAACTCCTGCAGAGGCTCTATTCTCCAACAACATCTATGCACATGCAATTTTATCTACACGCCGCTGATGACGTCCACCTTCAAAAGGTGTTTCCAAAAACAGCTGAACCATCGAAAGAGCAAGCTCTTCACTTACAAAACGTGCAGGAATAGCCAGCACATTAGCATCATTATGCATCCTTGCTAGTGAAGCCAATTCTTCATTCCAGCACAAAGCAGCACGAATACCCTGGTGCTTGTTAGCCGTCATTGCAGCGCCATTACCTGAACCACATAGAATAATTCCTAAGGTCGCCTCCCCGTTTTCTATCGCATTTGCAAGCGGATGAATATGATCCGGATAATCCGTGGACTCTTCACTATTCGTTCCGAAATCAAGTATGTCATATCCGTTTCTCTCAAGCCATTCTACGATTTCAGCTTTGTACCTGTAACCGGCATGGTCAGCACCAACTGCGATCGTTTGTTTTTGATTCTGATCTGCCATGTTTATTTATTCAGTTGTCCGGGTTGTATCTCATATTGTCCTAAAAGGTCCTCCATTTCTTTTGCAAATGCTTCATCCTTCAACGTCTTTGAAACTTTGAGAACTTCATTGATTGCACTATTGGCCAGACGATAATCAAGATTGAAACCGGCCTTAAGATCATCATCATCGAGCGTCGCAAAGAATTCCTCCCACTCCACCATCTCTTTTGCCAGGATGCGGATATGGAATTTAGCTTTTTCAAATTCTCCCGCTCTAACATAGATATTGATATGCGGCATGATCCGTGCATCATATGGGAAATTCATAGCAGGAAATCCTTCGAAGAATTTATCTGTAATATCTACACCCTCCTTCACTTTTCCTTCTGCTAACATTTGTTCAGCTGAACGCCAGATCACCATTTTCTGTGCCTGTATACTTGCCGCATAACTACCGTCAACATATAATTTCTTCTTGTCAAAATTGCCCCATCTCCATTTGTTGTAAACCCTGTCATGCACTTTTTCAGTATTCACCCTTCCACTACCATAGATATAAAATTCTTCCTGGCTTTGTGATCGCACAGGAATAATCCTGAGACCTAATCCTTCCATTTGTGTGTAATCCTGGACATTCATAAGCTTGGATTCCTGGCACGTAACCGAAAAATAAATCGGCCGGTCATAAATATTGCTCGTGATCACATCCAGTATCGCCAGCTCATCTTTGGTCATATATTGCTTATTGACAGACACCGGAATTTTCGTGACGACTGAAGAGTCACCCGGTTGCAGAAGCCCTGAGCTGAGTGCCCGTGCAGGATCAATGGGTATATACAAATTATTTGAGGGCATATATGTTTCAAGCTTAGTCCCCTGAATATTCTGAGGATTATCCTTTGCCATAAATTGCAAAGCCTGATCTAATGCCATCTCTTTTTCAGAGGTCTTACCCGGCAGTGCAAATATCTGATTCCGTTTACTGCCCCGGTAAGCTTCAGAAGGAATGGTAAGCTTTATCGCAGGAGAGTCATTTACTTTCCGGCGCAATCCGTCAATATACCAGTCGACTGCGATAAGACTTAAGTTCACAATCCTGACATCACGACGGATACCTTCTACTTCCTGTGCATACCAAAGCGGGTACGTATCATTATCTCCATACGTAAACATGATCGAATTCGGATCCAGCGATTCAAGGAAATTACTTGCATAATCCCTGGATGCATAATGGAACCTCCGGCTATGATCATCAAAATTCTGCTGAAGCATAATCGCAGGAGCGAGCAATCCTGCAAGAGTCACCAGTATAGGCAACATCACTCCTGAAGAGTTAAGTTTTGATTTTAGCATTCCATAAATGGATGGAATCGCAAGCCCAACCCAAATACAAAATGTGATAAACGAACCTACCAGTACATAATCTCTTTCACGCGGTTCATTCGGTGGTTCATTAGAATAAAATATAATTCCAAAACCGGTAAACAGGAATAATACGAGCAAGGCTGTAAAATCTCTTTTCTGTCTTCCAAACTGATAGAATAAACCAATCAACCCGAGGATCAGGGGAATAAAATAATATTTGTTTCGGGCCTGGTCATTCTCTACCGAGGAAGGCAGATGGCTCATGTTATATAGTCGTGCGCTATCCAGAAATTTGAAGCCAGATATCCAGTGGCCATTTCTTGGATTCCAGGGTTCGTATCCCTGCTCTCCGTTTTCACGTCCCACAAAATTCCACATGAAATATCTCCAGTACATCCAGTTGATCTGGTAACGGAATAAGAATTCCATATTGAAACCCATATCCGGTTTTCGTTTCGGATCACCCATCCATCGTTTGTATAATTCCGGACGGTTTCCATCACTATGACTGATGCGCGGAAGGAGTATTTTATCTTCTTCGCGATAGACATAGGATAATTTCTGATCTACGATTTCGTAGTGATCACCTACAAGACCATATCTGTCAGATTTTTCTGTACTGATAGGATCGGCTTCATAATTAGGGCCTCTTAATAGCGGACGCTCACCATATTGCTCACGATTGAGATATGGAATAAGACGAAGCGGGTCGCTTGGATTGTTCATGTTGATAGGCGGGTTCGCATTCGCCCTGATTACTACAACACCAATTGTTGAAAAACTTATACCCAATAATATTAATGCAATAAAAAGTCTTTCGAACAAACCATTATTTTTCTTTCGCGCCCATCGTATTGCAAAAAAGGATGCAGCAACTAAAAGTATAGTCGTTGGAAAAATTCCGGAATGTACCGGCATTCCAAATCCATTCACCATCATAAGCTCCATCTGCGCCCAAAGCGAGGGTATCCCGACAATAATTACTTTTTGCACAACAGGGATCATCAGCATACCCAATAACATCGCGAGGAATAATCGTCCGTAATTGAAAGTTTTATATTTTTTGAAATAATAAAGAAGACCAATCGCGGGAAATGCCAATAAGCTGAGCAAGTGTACGCCGATGGAAAGACCTGCTGAATAAACCGCGAAGATGAGCCAACGATCCGCATCAGATGAATCTTCCATGCCATACCATTTGACAGCAGCCCACAATGTCATCGTCGTAAACATGGTTGACATCGCATAAACTTCTCCTTCCACTGCACTGAACCAAACCGAAGTACAAAATGCTGTAGTCAATCCTGCCACAAGACCTGCACCGCATGTCACTAGTGTTTGTTCAAAATTGATAGGTTGATCTCTTCCAACCATCGCAAGTCTTGCAAAAATCATTGTCGTCCATGCAATGAACATAGCTGCAAGAGCAGTACACATGCCTGACATAAGATTGACTGCGAAAGCGATGTACGATGGATCATCATACATCATATCTGCCACCCAGGTAAATAGCCTGCCAATGATAAGGAACAGGGGTGCCCCCGGCGGGTGAACTACCTGAAGCTTATAGGCTCCCAATACAAACTCTCCGCAATCCCAAAGACTACCGGTGGACTCAGCGCTGAAAAAATAAACCACCATGGCAATGGCAAAAACGATCCATCCGGTGATGACAGCTAATTTTTTTTCTTTATTCATAGATCAGGATATCCGTACATCAACGGGGATGCGACGGCAGGTTGTATTAGGGTGTAGAATAATTTAAGTGCATATTCACATGGACAGGATAAAGGGATAATTTCTTACTGCACATAGGGCAAAAGTAGAAAATTGATCCCGGATGCCGTTTGCGATTTGGGGTCTTTAGCCATTTTTAACCTGGCAGCCCGGGAAGTACAATAATTCGCCAATTCATATATATATTTTTGATTATGCGTTATGGAAGATATCCACATCGGCTTATGAGGAATTTTTCCTTCCGGATGATCATCATTGCGCTACTAACCATTCTATCTCTCAGGGGTTTATCCCAGAAACCAGATCAGGTGAACATCGTTCCAAATCCAGGTTTTGAGCAATACTCTGATGAAGCGTCCGGCTGGTATCACTCAGGTAATGACTTTTCACGAGTGGCTATGTATTGGACTTCTGCTACTGCTGCATCACCGGATCTCTATGGGCCAAAAGTCATTGTCCCTCAAAGTTGGAGAAATACAGGTTTTGGATCAACGAAATCTTACGAAGGCGTTTCTCATGCCGGGATCACCGTTTACGGATGCAATAAGGGAAAGCCGCATTGCCGGGAATATATCCAGGTTCAGCTCACTGAGCCTCTCGTCCCCGGCCAACGATATGCTTTCGTCTGCATGTTATCTCATCTGGAAAAATCAGTCACCGTCCGAAATATCCATATAGCTTTTGCCAAAGATGAAATCGATGAAGCCAACGATGATCCGCTTTATCTAAAGCCGACTCTTTCTTTGGATCGCTGGATCCCGTCAGATGGGAAGTGGTATAAGTGGACCGGTCAGTTCATAGCCGGTGATCGATCTTCTTTCCTTTTGATCGGCAATTTCAATTCGGATGATGACAGCCAGATAAAAATTACTTCCCGGAGCAATATCCGGTTTGGATATTACTATATAGATCTGGTCAGGTTGTACAAAATACCTCCGATACTGAAGATCCCGGCTGATGATTCTCCGCTTACCACCTTTATCCCGAAAGCCGGAGAAATTGTCAACCTGAGCCGTATTTATTTCGAATACGACCGGACCGATTTTATGCCACAGGCATTGATACAGCTCAGGCAGTTATTGGCTTTTATAGATCAGCATCCGGGCATGAAGCTGGAGATCATCGGCCACACGGATATAGCAGGCACCCCGGAATACAACCAGGATCTATCTGAAAGGCGGTCGGCAGCAGTAGTTAAATGGCTGATCTCCAAAGGTGTGAGCAAGGACCGCCTCCGTTCTTCAGGAAAAGGTAGGAAGGAACCATTGAGTACAAATGCAACAGCAGCAGGTCGCAGCCTGAATCGAAGAGTAGAGATAAAAGTTATCAGTCTTTAACCCTAGTTTGGATGTTCGAGTGTCTCTGACCTCGAACCATTTGTTGCTCGGACGTTCGAGCGTCTCCGACCTCGAACCACCACTTCCGGACGTTCGAGTGTCTCTGACCTCGAAACACCCCACTGCCGGACGTTTGCGCGTCTCTGACCTCTAACGATCCTTCTTCCATCCTCTGGACGTTCGAGCGTCTCTGACCTCGAACCATCCCACTTCCGGACGTTCGAGTGTCTCCGACCTCGAACTACATCTGGACGTTCGAGTGTCTCTGACCTCGAACCAGCCGGACACGTTTGCGAGTCTCTGACTCGATTTTCATTACCGGGCAAGCCCAGCATTTCGAAAATCAAAAGACATATGTTTAAAATCAGCCCATTATCTCCCCAAAAAATATTATTCTTGTCCTGATGGGAAAGCTCAAGTCTTATCTGCAAAAAGGCCGTCTGGAAGCAGGTTGTGATGAAGCCGGGCGTGGTTGCCTTGCCGGGCCGGTCTTTGCAGCTGCCGTCATTTTACCACATGGTTTCAGATGTCCCGGTCTGAATGACTCCAAAAAAGTCCCACCTGATGAGCGTGAGGAATACCGCATCCTGATAGAAAAAAATGCAATTGCATGGGCCGTAGCCAGCATCGATTCAAAAGTGATCGATCGCATCAATATCCTGAGAGCATCTATCCAGGCGATGCACAATGCACTTCGCTCACTCACGATGAGACCTGAATTCATCATCGTCGATGGAAACCGTTTTTATCCGTTTGAAGATATCGATCACGAATGCATCATCGAAGGTGATGGCAAATTCAGATCGATTGCAGCAGCATCTATTTTAGCAAAGACACATCGTGATGCGCACATGCGATCACTTCATGAGATCTATCCTCAATACGGTTGGAATCAGAATAAAGGATATGCAACTGAAATTCATAGAACCGCCATTTTAGAACACGGCGTCATGCATGAACATCGCATGAGCTTTAGATTTTGTAATGACCCTGTTCAGCTGGATTTGTTTGAGGAGACATTAGAGATGCAGGAAGAAATATCCTAAAAGCTATTCGAAGTTTATCAACTTCGAATCCATATCACGGATCAAAGTCCAAAAAAGAGATCTGCCTCAAACAGTCTCTGACTGCAGGCACCAATCATCTTTACTTTTGAGGAGAATCATCAAATGGAAAAAGATCATATTCAATCCCTTCAGGATTGCAAATTTTTGCTTCTACTTTATCCGTGGGTTGCTACCCACGGCTATTAATGTGCGATCCTTTCAGGATCAATTCGAGGAAGAATTATTTATTATTCAGAAAAAGGTTGTATCGCAGGAGAAAGGTCCCCTTTAGGGGATTTAGGGGTTGTTTGAGCCAGTCAGGATCAGAAATGCAAATAAATTAATATTGGAAATTAAATCAACAATTCCCCCCTTCAGGGGGTAGGGGGTAAAACGAGATCCTTTCCAGGACTGGGGTAAAGGACTATATCCCCGCCACACTCACCGTCCCAATCAGATTCTCCATCGTCGGCGTATTCTTCCCTCCACTCGGCTCAATAGTGATCGCATACACTTCCGTACCATCGACATACGACACTTCAATAAGTCCGTCTGAAGGCTTATCAAATACATTCAATGGGATCGGTGCCTGGTTTGGCTTAATAGACCACAATTCATATGTCTGGCCTGATGCGATATCAGGAAGGTTACGCACCTGGATAAAATTCCGTTTTGAAATTTTATTCGTATGCAGATAAATATCCGTTGATGCAAAACCCGGCGTAGCTGTGAATGGCAATATCTTATTTGCAGGCTCCGTCAATTGGCGAAGAAGATCAAGCTGCTTTGTCAGTGCATTTGTATTGCTCACGCATGTCTCTCTCACTGCAGCTATATCCTGCTCAAGACGTTTCGTGTCTTTATTTTTCTGGACATACAGGTAAACAAACAATAAAAGCCCTATTCCAAAAACAGCTGCGGCGAGAGGCCAAAAACTAAGCGTTTGCTGATTTGTGTTCTCCGTAGCATTCACATCTCCACGAATCGCATCGAGCACTTTCTCCTTGGTCCCTGCAGGACTTTTGAGTGCAGCAGTGCCAGCGAAAATCTCAAGGCTTCGTTCTATTTCTCTCAGCTCTTTGCGAAGCTCAGGGTACGTATTAAGATAGCCCTCCACTTCCGCCTTCCCGGCGGGTGAAAGCTGATCCATCACGTACAGCTCCAACAAACCCGATGCCTTGATTTCTTCTACATCCACTTTATGAACATCAATAAGCTTCTCAGTCCCGGACCATCCAGGAAATATTTTTTCTCATCCTTCAACTCCTCGCGAAGGACGCTTATGGCTTTGCGTAATCTCGTCTTAACTGTTCCCAACGGTATGTTCAGCTCATCTGAAATCTCCTGTTGCGTGTAACCTTTCAGATAAGCATATTCCAGTACGATACGATTGTTGGCGTCAAGAGTGGCCAGCAATCTCGTCGCGTCGATGCTTGTCCCGTTTGGCATTGTTGATCCTTGTCTATATACGATCTCATCGACGGAAACAGTTTTTTGTTTTGCCTGGAATGTTTTAAGGCGTTTCTGATCAAGGGCTGTATTCCTCGCGATGACACTCATCCAGGTAAATAGGGATGCCTTGTCTTCATTATACCCGTCGATATTTTGCCAGATTTTCAGAAAGGTTTTCTGAAGGGCATCCTCAGCCAACTGTACATCCCCCAATATGCGGTTGATGATTCCATACAGGCTATCTGCATAATGGTCATAAAGAAGAGACATTCCTTTCTCTCTTCTTTCCTTAATGAGTAATATGATGTCCTCCTGTAAGATCTTTCGTTCTTTTTACGTGGTGAACTTAAGTCTTTATTCCCTGTACTGCAAGTACATTTTTTCGCATGTGAGTTAGGGATGCTCGATTAAGGGATGCTGGATGCCGGACTCCAGGCGCGTTCAAAAATCGGGAGCAGATGTATTCGCTTCTTGATAAGTGAAATCATTGTGTTGATATGGGATGCTGTTTAATACGATGCGTCGCGAGTCCGGCATCCGGCATCCCTCTATCCGATATCCCTTTAACCTGCATCCATTTCCTGGTTCATTTCCTCCCACGTAATATCCTGTCGCGTCGCTTTCTCATATTCCTTTTGCAACGTATACCCAAAAGTGGTAGTCCATTGCTTTGCAAAAGGTTTGTCATCTACAGATTCAATGCCTGTGACTTCCGCAGCAGTGCCAACTAAAAATGCTCCATCCGCACTTGCCAATTCTTTTGGTAAAAATCTTGTTTGTTTCACAGGTATTCCCAACCTGCGGCATATCTGGAGAATGGAATCTCTTGTGATCCCCGGCAGTATGTGTCCCGGTGGCGATGTATACAATACACCATCCTTCTCCATAAAAAAATTCGCACCGCTGCATTCCGCTACATAACCATCTACATCCAGCTGTAAGGCATCATCATATCCTTTCGCGCGGGCTTCTGTAGCAGCTAGGATTGAATTGACATAATGCCCGGAAACTTTTGCTTCAATTTTACAGGAACGTGGATGCGGCCGGCAATAACCGGAAATACAAAGACGCGTAAGCTTTTCACCATGCAATTTCCTCCATGGCCAAGCACTGATACCCAAGTGGGATGATTCTGCATTCGAAAGTGACATCATGGGAGCACTATATACAAATGGCCGGATATACGCTTCAACCATATTATTACGTCGCAGCAAATCATAAGCGATTTGTTTTAATTCAAGCACTGTCTTTTGAAATGGCAAACCAATCGACAGCGTGGAATATATCAACCTCTTGAAATGCTCATCACTGCGAAACATACGTGGCTGACCATCGATCGAATAAGACCGGATGCCTTCAAAAACTCCGGTTCCGTAATGGAGGGTTTGATCGTAGACACTTGCGTTAGCATCACGGGCTTTAGCCCATTTTCCATCATGGTAGATGATCGTCTTCTCGTCAAAATACATGGGGAGAGAATTTTATATTGATAAAAACTCGTCTCGCCTAAGTTAATGCTTTAAATTATATTCAATTGGTCACCGTAAAATTGATCTCCACGTACTTCGTTTGTCCTTTACTGGCTCCATTGGAACCGGTATTTGTTCTGATTCTGACAAAATCTTTTCCTGTATAACCTGCTTCAGGTTTGTAAAAATAAAATACGCAAAAACCAGTTGTAATATCTCTCACGATCCGGCTTTCTTCAACATGCTCTGCCTGAACCTCTATGACTGCACCTTCTTCATCTCCGCAAATATTCAGATCCTGAAAATGCGTCTGACTATTCGAAATTGTTATTTCAGAAATTAATGTTTCCTTATCACATCCGCTCGAGGTGAATGCCATGACCAGGAAATATGCGTACAGAATAATTGATTTCATTGATGGTGATTTACATATGCTTGACACAATCATTCATCGCGAATTCATTTGTCCATCCAACCAAAAGAAAATTTATAAGCAAAGAAATATTTAAGAAATATAGAATCTGCATCGTTTATAAAAACAATATTAGCATATAAAAGACGCTTATCTTTTCTCTTGCCTTGGGCGGTTGCAAAACGCCCCGACAATAGAAAAGAAATAAAGTTCCTTAAAGAGAAATTCAAATATTTTTCCTTAGCCTTAGCCTCTTACATGCTCCTGATACCACGCCCAAACCGCATGCCCTACTTTCCTCCCCAATTTCAATCCTTCCAAATTGTCCGCCTGGATATGATAACCACCTAGAACTCTGGAAATGCCAGCGATTTCAGCAGTTTCAGTAAACGTCGGCATTTTTATTGTGACAGTGTCTCCCAAATGCATTTCACCGGTCAGCACTCCTGGTACGCGTTTTATTTCTTCACCGAAATGATCACTGCCTGTAAATAATCTCAACACTTCAGAACAACCACCACTGACCGTGCTATGCCCTGAGACATATGCAGGAAATGGCGGACAAACAAACGTTTCCGGAGAATAGGGTCTCCAGTCCTGACCTTTCATGGAGATGATCCCTTTATCCGGACCACCCCATCCCTTAATTGTTTTATCCTTGAAATAATAATGTACAAGCGCATATGGCCTTGCATTATCATACTTCATCTTGGTATCCCAACAAGCGATAAATGCATCCATCGCCGTGACCTCTGTCAGGAAATACATTTTTACATCCTGATCAAGATTGTGCGAATCACGCAGCGATACATTCTGTGCAAACTTAAGCCAATGTCCTGCCTGCTGCACTGAGGACGGACCATCACGCATAAACTCCACCAATGCTTTCTGATCATTGGTAATATTAGCCTGCATATCCACCACTTGCTTTACTTCAGCTTCCATTTGTGCTGATCCTACTTCCGGTGGCGGTGGGGAACGGAATTGATCCGCAGATTTTAAAGCAACGGGTTTTACTTTATGCCAAAAAGGAGTCAGACACGGAGGACATACCTTCCCACCTTTTCCATCAGCAAAATATTTCGGTTGCCACCGGTTGATATCCGTATTCTTATCCGGGTTATTTACCGGCTGATATTTTGTGTAATCACAGTAGAATGTGCCATCCGATCCTTTCTCATCACCATACTGATTAGAGCCATCATTTTTCCTGGCCCGGATCACTGCCTTTGCTGCCAGGTTGCCAATTCCTTCAGGTGTTGAAGGGTCCAGTGAAGTATTATCAGGATCAAGGCCTAGATCAGTCATAAATTCCCTTAACATCAATGAATCACTGTAGTAATACTCGCTTAGTGCTCCATAAGCTGCATAGCTTATGGCTATCTCCTTATTCTTTTCGGTTTGTTCCTGCTCCGGTCTTCTTTCGACCCCATCAAGATACACGGTGGTTGCAGTAGAATCATACCTGGACCATGCATCAAAAATCGTTACAAATACAAGCCCGAGGTACCTGGAGGTGATAGTTGGACGCGGTCTGAAACGATCTGTATCCTTGCCCGTTGCAGCCAGTGCCACCTCAGCCCAGCGGTAAGCGTAATTATTTTTTCCAACTTTTTCAAAAGCGGTAGAATGTTTTTCAGCCAGGATGCTGGTCTTATGATCCGGTTTGCAACCAAATAAAAAAACAGGTAGTGCAAACAATAGAATATTGAACGTTTTCAGATTTAGCATTGGATATTATGACTTTAATTTGGGGGCCTGACGGCAGGTTTTCAGGTGTGTTTGCCAGGCCAGGATTTGGTTATAAAAGTATAAAAAGAAACCTGGATGGGGCCGGGACGGTCTGGATATCTGGCCCTGATATATCCAACTCATTTGCCTGGATTGGAAGGGATTCTCTTTGAAGAAAATTAGAAACTTATTTTTCTGTATTTTTCACCGCTTTTTTGAGGACGTTTATGACCCAACAGACACGATATTGAAACCTACAGATCTTTCAGATCCCGAATACTTCCACAAAGTTGTTGATTGTCAATATGCCTGCCCGGCCCATACACCGGTACCGGAATACATACGGATGATCGCCTTGGGAAGATATGATGATGCCTACATGATCAACTGGGAGTCCAATGTATTCCCGGGTGTCCTGGGCCGAACCTGTGACCGCCCCTGCGAGCCAGCTTGCAGGCGGGGAAGGATTGAAGAGAAGCCCGTAGCCATTTGCCGTTTGAAACGGGTGGCTGCAGACCATAAAGGAGACATCACGGATCGCATCCAGCAAGGGCCTTTTACTCCAAATGGTAAGAAAATAGCTCTCATAGGTGGCGGACCCGCTTCTCTTACTGTAGCCCGGGACCTGGTTCCACAGGGGTATGAAATCCATCTTTATGATGAACAGATCGCAGGTGGAGGGTTTATGCGCAGCCAGATCCCATCCTTCAGATTACCTGAAGAAGTGCTCAATGAAGAGGTCAATTACATCCTTGATATGGGGATCCATACCCATTTTAATACCTACGTATCGAGCCTGAAGGAGATAGTTGACAAAGACTACGACGCCATCTTTATTGGAACTGGTGCACCTCGAGGTAAAGATTTGCCAAAGCTTGAAGGCCGATGGGATGCAAAAGATCATGTCCACATAGGTATCAACTGGCTGGCGAGTGTAGCTTTTGGACATATCGAAAAAATCGGTCGCAAAGTGATCGTCGTCGGTGGTGGTAATACAGCCATGGATTGTTGCCGGACAGCACGAAGATTAGGTGGTACAGAAGTGAAAGTTGTCGTCAGAAGTCCTTTTGAAGAAATGAAAGCCTCTGCATGGGAAGTCGAAGATGCACAGCACGAAGACATCCCGATCATGCCTTTACACAATCCTAAATCATTCGTTGTTGAAAACGGAGTGCTGAAAGGAATGATGTTTGAAAAAGTGAAAGCTGTCTATGATGATAAAGGCCGCAGAAGTTTAGTTCCTACAGGCGAACCCGATGTACTGATTGAAGCAGACGATGTGCTGATGGCCATCGGACAGGATAATGCATTTCCATGGATTGAAAGAAATATCGGAATTGAATTTGGCGAATGGGAAATGCCTGTTGTCAATAAAACTACTTTTCAGTCTTCGTTGCCAAAAGTATTTTTCGGAGGCGATGCTGCATTTGGTCCTGAAAATGTAATTACTGCTGTAGCACATGGTCACTCAGCAGCAGTATCCATTGATCTGTTTTGCCAGAATGCTGATATTCATGTTCGTCCTGATCCTATGACGAATCTTTACAGTCTCAAAATGGGGATCCATGAATGGAGCTACGACAATTACGTAGTGGATGACCAACGTTTTAAAGTGCCTCATGCAAGTAAAGACCTGACGCTTCAAAACAGGAAGATTGAAGTTGAATTAGGTTTTGACGAATTGACCGGTTTTAAAGAAGCACAACGTTGCCTTAACTGCGATGTGCAGACCGTATTTGAAAAAAGCCGTTGTATCGAATGTGATGCCTGCGTGGATATCTGTCCTACAGGATGCATTACATTCACTGCGAATGGTGAGGAAGATGAATTAAGAGATCGGCTGACTATGCCGGCTGAAAATAAAACCCAGGATCTGTATGTTTCAGATCTGCTGCCCACAATGCGTATCATGGTGAAAGATGAAGACGTGTGCCTGCACTGCGGATTGTGTGCAGAACGTTGTCCTACATCAGCATGGGATATGCAGAAATTTTTCTACAATACCACAAAAGCTTCGCATGTATGTCATCTAGAGGTGGTGTAAATGATTTTGTCGTTCGTTTCGCGAACGTCAATGGAACCGGATCTGCAAGCGCCAATACCATGTTTGCCAAATCCATATTCAGGATGGGCGTACCTGTTTCAGCAAAGAATATCTTTCCTTCCAACATTCAGGGATTACCTACCTGGTATGAAGTGCGGGTCAATGGTTCAGGATACATCGGCCGACGGGAAGGCATTAACCTCATGGTAAGTGTCAACCCCCAAAGCATTGACCAGGATTTGAAATCGACTATACCCGGCGGATACTTTATGTATGACAGCACATGGCCGCTGGCGAAAGAGAAACGCAGAGATGACATTCAATACCTTGAAATACCCCTGATGGAATTGAGTAACGCTCATTTTTCCGATCCGCGTTTCAGGCAACTTTTTAAAAACATAATTTATGTCGGCGCTTTAACCGCTTTATTAAATATTGATAAAAATGTTTTGATCGGCTTGCTCAATGATCAGTTTCCCGGAAAAGAAAAAGTCGTTGCAAATAATGTAAAGGCTCTTGATCTTGGCATCGATTATGCAAAAGAACATTGGGATTGTCCGCTAAATATTCATGTATCTCCTCTTGAAAAGACCTTAGGGAAGATCATGATCGATGGCAATACAGCCTGCGGCTTGGGTGCTGTATATGGTGGTGCTACAGTGATGGCATGGTATCCGATCACACCATCTACATCTGTTGCCGATGCATTTGAACAATATGCTAAAGAACTGAGAGTAGACGAAGCAACCGGCAAAAATAAATTCGCCATAATCCAGGCAGAAGATGAGCTTGCAGCTATTGGTGTTGTCATCGGTGCCAATTGGAATGGTGCTCGTGCATTTACATCTACGAGCGGACCGGGTGTTTCATTGATGAATGAATTTCTTGGCCTTGCTTATTTCGCAGAAATTCCAACGGTCCTTATTGATGTTCAGCGTGCAGGTCCTTCGACAGGCATGCCAACAAGGACACAACAGGCTGATATCATTTCTGCATTTTATGCATCACATGGTGATACAAAACATGTTTTGGTATTTCCATCCACACCTGCTGAATGTTTCGAGATGACTGCAATGGCATTTGACCTGGCGGAACGTCTTCAGACACCGGTCATGGTGATGACAGATCTTGACCTGGGCATGAATGATCATATCAGCGAACCATTGACATGGGATCCCAAGAAAAAATATGATCGCGGTAAAGTGCTCAGTGCAGAAGAGCTTGACAAGATCGATAAGTTCGGAAGATATCTGGATATCGACAATGATGGCATCACATACCGGACCTTACCTGGTACACATCCCACCAAAGGTTCATTCTTCACAAGAGGAACATCGCGTGATGAGTTTGCTAAATACACGGAAGATGGAGCTGTGTATAAACGCAATATGGACCGGTTAGTAAAAAAATGGAATACGGCAAAAACACTTGTGCCCGCTCCTCAATTTTACAATGATCCGAATACTGCAGAATTAGGTGTTTTGTTTTTTGGCACTACTACTGATTCAGCACTTGAGGCCATTGATGCTTTACGAAAACAAGATATTACTATCGATGGCATGCGTTTGAAAGCCTGTCCATTTCCACAATCAGTTATTGATTTTATTCTGGACCATGAGAAAGTTTTTGTCATCGAGCAAAACCGTGACGGCCAGATGCGCAGTGTCCTGATCAATGAATTGGAAATTGATCCGCGACGTTTACTTGCAGTATTAAATTATGATGGCTTTCCGATCACGGCTGATCATATCATCCGGCAGATCTTCAATCATATCCCTCAACCTCAATCAGCTTCGGTTCCTTTCATATGAGTTATAAAAGACCAAATTTCCGGCATCCTTCCTCTGCTACGAATGCACTGGGATTTCATCAGAAAGACTATGAAGGTGCTTTGTCTACCTTATGTGCAGGTTGTGGACATGATTCGATCAGTGCAGCCATCATACAGGCATGTTTTGAATTATCTATTGCACCACATCGCATTGCCAAGATTTCAGGCATTGGTTGTTCTTCCAAAACTCCTACTTATTTTATATCCAATAGTCATGGTTTTAATTCTGTCCATGGACGTATGCCATCTGTAGCAACCGGTGCAGTGCTGGCAAATCGCGATCTGACATACATCGGTGTGAGTGGAGATGGGGATACGGCATCGATAGGTATGGGGCAGTTTGCTCACGTCGTCCGTCGTAATCTGAATATGCTTTACATCGTGATGAATAATGGTTGTTATGGTCTTACGAAAGGACAGGATTCGGCCACAGCGGATCCGGGTTCAATGGGTAAGGCTGGAGTTCCAACGATGTTTAGTTCAATTGATCTTGCAGGCCTGGCTTTAGAATTAGGTGCAGGTTATGTTGCTCGCAGTTTTTCGGGTGATAAAGAACAGCTCATCCCATTGATTAAAGCAGGCATCAGTCACCAGGGTTTTGCATTGATCGATGTGTTGTCACCGTGTGTAACGTTTAATAACACGACTACTTCTACAAAATCATATACACATGTGAGGGATCACATGGAGTCAACATCCATTGCAGATTTTATTCCTGAAAAATCCGAGATCACTGCATCCGTTGCTCCGGGTGAACAAAAGGTGATCGAAATGCATGATGGTTCAGAGATCCGTTTAAGTGCGCTTGCATCAGGCTGGGATCCGACTGATCGATTGTCTGCTATCAATGCTGTTCACCAGGCTAATGCAAAGGGCGAAGTGCTGACGGGATTGCTCTATATAAATGAACAGCAGATGGAAGTGCATAGGGTGTTGAATACGGTGGATACGCCTTTGAATTTATTGAAGGAGGAGGATTTGATGCCGGGGGTGGAGGCGTTGGAGGGGATTAATGATTCGTATCGTTAAATTACTCCTTGCTAATATTTCCCTCAACTTCACTGCCCGGGGACTTTTTCTTTAATCCTAAAGCTCCATTCATTAACCCATTTTTTACTTCCTTTCCATGCTTTTCAGAAAAGGCTGAATCAATGGATTGAGTCCATTTTTCAAATGGTTCCAGGAAATACTTTATCAAATCAGGTCTGGAATTAAAATAAGGCCTCGAGTAAAAGTCCTGTAAGACGGTTGTGCTATTCAACCGTTTTCTATATCTGACAGATTGATCAAGACTGTCTTTAGCTAATCTATAAAAATAGAAGACACAAACCCCATAGAAAGCTCCAAATAACAACGCACGTCCTAAAAAATAAATCGTTAAACTGATATGAGATTCATCTCTTGTCTTCGCTTCTGCTATCATTTTCGCCTGTGAAGGGATAAAATCGAAATTAATATACCAGGAAATTAAAAATACAGATATTATCAACAACGTAAAGCCAATTACACCAAGTGCCCTATGGCGAATAGCAGAGCCGTCAAGTTCTTTTTTCAACTCCACCATATAATAATTATTGAACCTACTTCCAGACTCTTTCAATCGGGAATTATTTTTTTGAAGATGGATTGATTCGGTTGACTCTAAATCATTCTGAACTCCGAATTTATTTGAAATCTCTTCCAATTTGTTAGATCCTACCCATGAAATTGATACTTTACTCGAATACGGTTCAAGTGTTATCCTGTTGGACGATGTTGTTGATTTTTTTTGCTCAGGTACATTTTGATCTATTGTTTTTAACGAATATTCTTCATTGTATTTTAATTCTAACCATAACTTAACGATACAGGAAAACATAAAAACCATCAGCACTAAATAGGCTATCGCAAGAAATGATAAATGGATAAAAGCAACTATTCTGCTTTTATTGATATTCGTGGTAATTTCGGCTTTATCCCTTTCGAGGGTATCAAAAATATCAGTCAATTTACCGTGCAGCAATGCGAATGTGACTGAATCATTTGCTGAAAGCACCTGGTGAACAAATGTAATGAAAAGATGATTCTTGGGTTGGTTCTTTAAACTATCCAGGCTGTTTGATAAATTCTTTTTTCTTTTCTCAATCTCATCATCTGGAACTATCTTGTTTATATATTTTGTTCCTGCTGACTTTTTCTCAATTTGTACATGAGCTACTATTGAATTGGGATTCGTTCTCAGTCTGCCGTTAAAATCAATATCAGCATTAGGCGTTGTCAACTCTCCACTTAATGTTTTTGCATCTCTATCTAACAATGCATTCAAATGATACTGAGTTGATTTTGCCGGCACTCTGTGAAGCACCCTGACAAATTTTGGTTTTTTATTAAGTGCAATAAATAAAAACGATTCACACTCATTCAACAGGTAAACCTGATTATTGATATATTTTAATCCTTGAGCATGCTCTTCCTGTGGAACCGGATATATTATTGCCTCAATTTTGCTCATTAATTTTGGCAGGAAGTAACACCCAATTCCTCCAACCAAAATTATTAGTATGGAATAAATAAAAATCTTATTTTTTATTACTAATGCTATGCATAATAGTATGACCACTATTATGAAATATAAAATAATTATCCCTATCATTTTGTATAATAAATTAAGTTAAAATATACGGTCAATAGACTTTCCAAGAAAAATGAAGCTATCTCTCATAGCAGTTCCTTAAGTATCTAGATTCTAAATTGAGAACTTTATTTACGATTATGTTAATTACGTTCTATCCAGGTTCTCTAACAACCGGTTTCCTATCATTTAATAATATTTGTCCACTCTCCTTTTTCAATATTTACAATTGCATTTTTCAACTAACATATTTAAGTAAAATTTCCACCCCATTCATTGGAGTAATTACGGACTACCGGTACAAATCCATAAACCCCCCTTTTCATTGCATGAAAGGTCTTCACGAAAACGGAATATTCTTCTTCTTTTCCCTGACTTCATAACTATGGACCAATCCTTCATCCCACTTAAAGTACTTTTCATAAAATCCTTATGCAAAACCACCCATCCTGTCCTATTTTTACTTTAATGCTTATCCGCTTCCCCCTGGTTTCTATATTCTGTTTACTTGTAAGTGAGCTTATCGCCCAATACAACCAAACGCAAACCTTCGATATCAGCTATGGCCTGGCTTTGACCGAATGTAACGGTGTGTACTGCGACCATGCAGGTCGAATCTGGACCCCACATGCCAATTCAATGATTTCCTGTTTCGATGGTATCTCCTTCAGGCGTTTTGCACCGGAAGAAACAGGCCATAACAGTGCTTCGGCACAATTTGCTGAAGATCATATGGGCTTTTGGATTTTTCAAAGCACTGAATCCATTTCATTATTTAAAAATGAAAAATGGACACATTGGAAAGTTCCGTCTTTCAGAAGTATAGAAGTAGATAAAAATTCAAATCAACTGGTTGCTCTCGACAGTGCCGGCATCCTTTATCACCTCGATCCATTGAAGATGCAATGGGAATCTCATGCCAAAGCTCCTCATCTGCCAAAAGATCATGAATACTCGCTTAAAAGTTCACTACATGAAAATAAATACTTATTACAAATTATAGCAACTGGTGCACCATGGCAACCAGTGAATGCTTTTATTTCTTCCTCTTTAATGAATCCTGACTGGATTGAAAATCCTGCATTGATTTATACCAGTCTTGAATGGAATCTGCATGATATTACTTCTGATCAGATGGTATATGTCACTTCTCAATTCCCTCTATTAAAACAAAAGGACACTTACCGTGAGTTATTCATGTCAGGCAACACAACCCTTCTTACATATTCAACTCCGTCAGAAAATGGTTTGAATTATGTGATCACCGTTTATTATAGTGATTCTACTCAGCAGTTTCAAGCCATGGCTATATTTGAAAACCCAAACAGAAATATCCAAATGACGATTGATAAGCAAGGTCACCTATGGGCAGCTTCACAAGCCGGATTAGTCCGGATCAATCCTGGAATCCTCCAATGTTTTGAAAATAATAATAACATGGTAGCTTCTCTTCATTCCATCAATGAAGGTAAAAAAGGACAAATTTGGTTTGGTGGCTATGAATCGGGCCTATGCTATTTCGATGGAGAGAAAATAAATCCTGCACCAAAAGAAACCTCACACTACAAAAGAATTCTTCCGGGAAGCTATCGGGACGAAAACGCGAATATGGCATTCTGGACAGAAGACTACTGGATGGTGACCTATCATGATGGAAAATGGTCGGACACAAAAACCAATGGGAAAAACCACAATCGTGAAGTAGGTTATTTCTTTCTTCCTATACAGGACAATCAGGTAGCTGCAGGCTTTCAAAGCCTGGGTCTGGGAATAACAAAAAAACCACTTACACCAACCACTGACTGGCAATTTATAAGTAAAGAAAAAGGGCTTCTTCTGGATAATGTATTGACCGTTACCGAAGACCTGAATGGACGTTTATGGACAGGTCGCGCCAGCCAGGGTATGGCTATTTATGATCCTGTTCATGATACTGCCCGCACATGGCTCCTTATTCCGGATTCTTTAATGAATTTTGGTGTTTGTAGTTCGACCCTTGATGCTGCCGGAAGATTATGGATGGGATGCTCCGATGGTATTCGAGTGATCCAAAAACCTGAATTGTTCAAAATATTTAAGGATGAGATTACTGATGTTGTTCAAAAAATATCCATGGATGAAGCAGCCTATTCTCTCGTCACTTTTATTAACCAGTATCATAATTATATTGTCTTTGGAAATTTAACTGGTTATGGATTCATTGACTTAAATGATTTCAGTCTTCATCCCGCAATGCCAAAGATATATTTCTATCCCACTGAAAAATTTGGTGGATCATGTGAACAAAACGCCGTCCTGATAGATTCAAAAGATTATTTATGGTTTGGACAAGATAAAGGTGCCACAAGAATTGATTTTTTGACATTTCATCCAGACACATTACCTATAAAAATTATCGTCGATAGCATGTTGGCTGGTTCAGAAAAAATTGAATTGTCAGTAGACAATCCTGAATTATCCAAAATAACTTCTTCAAAAAAACTGCCCACACTCAAACGCTATATTGAAATATTTCTTCACTCTTCATTCACAGGATTGCTGAATGATAATGTCGGATTTCAATACCGACTGCTACATGACAAAGTACAGGATACCACCTGGAGCCATTATGCAAAAACAAATAAAATCACATTCAGCTACATGCCACCAGGTAAAAATCGTGTTGAAATACGAGCTATTAAAAATAACCAGATCGCAGATGTTGCAATACTTGATCTTTACATTCCACTTGCACTTTCCGAAAGCCCCTGGTTTTGGATTAGTTCTTTCGGAGGCCTGAGTATCATCGGAGCCTTTATTTCTTTTTTGTTTTATCGTCAACAGTTGCGAATGAAAGAATACCAAATCAACCTTTCAGAACAACGTCGTGAAAAAGAACAATTCCAGATACGCGCTATTGCCAGCTCACTAAATCCACATTTTATCAAGAACTCTCTCAACTGGGCACAAACCCGCTTTCGCTCAGATCCAAAAGTAGTCACAGTCATCAATGAGCTTTCATCCAACATCAGTACCATCTTCAACAGAAGCCGCGAAGGTCAGGCATTTCATTCATTGAAGGATGAGTTTGAACTGGTCAAAAATTATATCTCGATCCAACAAGCCACGTATGGCCAGTTCTTAGATATTACATTACCAGATCTCTCAACTATTGAGCTATTCAAAAACATTTTTGTACCCCTTATGCAAATTCAAATTCATGTAGAAAATGCCATCGAACATGGGATCCGCAACCGGACCGGTGCGCATCTGCTTTATATTGCATTAGAAGATGAAAAAGATTATGTACATCTCACAATTACAGATGATGGTATAGGCCGTAAAGGAGCCATTGAACTTGGATCACATGGTACACAACAAGGCACAGTGATGCTCAAAAGTCTCTATGATATTTTTAACCAATACAATGATTACAAATTTTCATCTACATATGAAGATCTTCCCTTGACAGACCCTGTTACAGGAATTGCAGTCGGAACGAGGGTTCATATTTTTATTCCAAAACATTTCGAATATCAATATTATGAAAACAATAAAATTTTACATTCTTGAAGATATGCCGGATTTCCGGGAGGCTCTTGAACAATCTATCAATGAAACCGAAGGATGTACTGTTTGTGGTTCTTCCGACTCTGTGGAAGGAGGCTTTGAAGGTATTCTGCAAAGTAAACCAGACGCATTATTGTTAGATATTAAAATATTTGGTGGAACTGCTTTTCATTTATTACAAAGGCTAAAAGATAACCTTATTGCGATACCACCTTTTGTCATCATTACCGGCCACGAAGATTTTGAACTGGCCCAGCAAGCTGTCAATGACTGGGGTCAGCAATTAATAAAAATTCTGAAAAAACCAGTTTGGTCTTACTGGGCCGATACGCTGCCTGAAATCCGTGCATCAATACTGGCCCGTATAAACCAATCCCTGTCCGATGAACAGGAGAGTTCAATTTCATTGAGTGAAACCAAGGAAGTACTCTACATACGTTCAAACCAAATGACGCATCGGTTTCAGATCACTGATATCCTCTTCCTCGAAGTTGCCGGAGAGGGTCAGACTACATTTGTAATGACAGGTGGGCGACAGGTGACTGTACGAAAGACCCTGAATGTATTGATGGGTTCAATGCCAGGTTACATTCGTCGTATCAACCGTTTCAATGCGGCTAATATTCACAAAATGCATCACATCAACCACGAAGACGATACCCTGATACTTGAAGGATATTCAAGACCCCTCAGTATAGGCGATTCCTATATGCAGGAATTAAAAGCCTTATTCGGATAATTCATTCATCCCTCCCCTTTTTCATATCTTCACCTGCACATACTTCATCATGACTGCAAGCAGGAATATAATTTCCACATTCAGATATTACATATTATTCACGGTAAGTTTTTTTATTTTTTTCGGAATACGCGCCCAAAATCCTTTCCCGGAATACGCCCCCATTTATAAAGATGATGTTGTCGGTCGTATTGATATCAAGATTTCTATTTCAGATCTAACTTCCCTTCTTGCTCCGGGCAATGAAGAAATGAATGAGTACTATAATGTCTCTTTTATTTTTGACAATGGATCCATCCGCGATACTTTTAATAGTGTAGGTCTGAAGTTGCGCGGAAATACTTCGCGCTTTTCAAAAAAGAAATCATTTCAACTCTCCCTCAACACATACGTTCCGGGTCGCACATGGCATGGTATTGAAAAATTAGATCTCAATGGTGAACATAACGATCCCACAGTGAGCAGATCAAAGATCTGCTGGGATCTTCTGAGGGATATCGGCATACCTGCACCAAGAGCTAATCATATCCAACTATTTATAAACGGAGAATATTTCGGTCTTTATGCCAACGATGAACATATAGATGAAGAATTTGTGCGAACCCGCTTTGGCAGCAATGATGGCAATCTTTATAAATGTCTGTATCCTGCCGATCTTACTTATTTAGGAAGCAATCCGGATGCATATAAATTCATGAGTGGAGGCCGGAGAGCTTATGAACTCAATACCCATGAAGCAATTGATGATTACTCTGATCTTGCCCATTTTATTGATGTGTTAAATAACACTTCAGCTGATGAAATGCAGTGCGCTCTTGAGAAAGTATTCAATGTCAATGCCTATCTCAAGGCAATGGTCTTTGATATCCTTGCCGGCAACTGGGATGGACCTTTATACAACAAAAACAATTTTTTCCTGTATCACAATCCTGTGACGGGTTTATTTGAATATATCCCGTTTGATCTTGACAATACGTTTGGTATCGACTGGTTCCATGTTGACTGGTCAGATCGGAGTATCTATTCCTGGTGTCATGAGTCTCAACCTCGTCCATTGTATTGGAATATTCTGCAGGTAGAAGAGTACAGAAACAGGTTTTCATACTATATCAACAAGATCTCGCATGAGTATTATAAAGAAGCGGTTCTTTTTCCAAGGTTGGATTCATTGAAAATCTTACTTGCTCCGTTTATTCAGGACGATGCATACTATACGATGGATTATGGATTTACGATTGAAGATTTCAATAAAGGATTTAGTCAGTCATTACCCTTTTCACATACACCTATAGGCATTAAGCCATTTATCTCAACACGTCGTTCATCGGCACTTCAACAAATGGAGTTAGAAGATATTTCGCCCATCATTTCAGATGTGAAGAATAATCTTCTGCATCCGGCAGAGATATTTACCATGCAGGCACAGATTGAAGATGATCAGCCAATTGAAAGTGTACAGCTTTTCTATCAAATAAATGGTGCAGGACCAACCTTACTCCTAGCATTCGTTGATGATGGACTACATCAGGATGAAAAAGCGGATGATGGAATTTATGGAGTATCTTTTTCACTTCCGGGCGTCTGTAATATAATTTCCTATTCTATCGTGGCAAAAGGTTTAAATAGTAAAGAAAGTCATTATCCTGTTTGCGATGTCAAAACCATTGAAGTATGCAATTCCGCTCTCACACTTGTGATCAATGAGTTGATGGCGAGCAATGAAACAACAGTGACAGATGAAAATGGTGAATATGAAGACTGGGTAGAGATATTCAATTTCGGAATGGACGCGATTTACCTGGGAGACAAATATCTCTCAGATAAAGCAGACGATCCTGTAAAATGGAAATTTCCTGATATCTCTATTCAGCCTGGTGAATATCTGGTAGTATGGGCTGATGAAGATGGGTCCCAGGGAGAATTACATGCCAATTTCAAACTAAGTGCTGCAGGAGAATATGTGGCTTTATATGACAATGATGTTGCTGGAAATGCACTTATTGATGGTATTGCATTCGGTGCACAGCTGCCCGATATTGCTTTTGGAAGACTGCCGAATGGCACGGGATCATTTCAGGTTTTAGCTCCCACTCCCGGAAGTAAAAATGAAATGACTTTAACTACAAGTGAGGTAAATACTTCATTGACATTCCAAATCTTTCCGAATCCTGCACGAGACATATTTTATGTGGAAAGCCATCATACAAATTCCTCACCGTATCGTATGGTCATTTTAAACATGTTTGGACAGGTAATTTTGGAACAGGATGGTCAAACAGGAAACTCATTTGATATGAGTCAGTTTGCCAATGGCATTTACATGGTCGGAATTACGGGAAATTTGGGTTTCCGCATCATTGGAAAGATGATAAAAAATTAACTCTTTACAGGTTTTAAGACGTATATCCTCTTGTTGTGGTAAGGTAAAACCATGATTTTTAATGAATTAATGCCTGAATACGGTTTTAATTAAATACCCCTTAGCTCCCTTCCCGGCTCATAAGTCTTGGCCTTGATGTGAATGACCAATATTATATTCTTTTGAAACCCGTATTGATGATATTTTCTTCTGTGGCGACACCTCTAAACCTTTAATATTTTGTTAAAAAAACATGTGTAATCCTCAAAATGTCATTACATTTGCGCCCAATATTGATATAAACTCAAACAATTATGAAAAAACTATTTTTCTTTCTTCTTCCGCTTCTCGTGCTCTCTTGCAAAGGTGTGGAACAATACCGTCCTGCCGTTGAAGAGGTAGCTACATCATGGGATGCTACTACTAAAGCTGCATCTGATTTTTCAGCTATGGTTTCTTCTGACATGACCAACTATACTAAGGCTATGGCTTCTATGAATGTAGATGAAGCTACCATGGCAAAGCTTAAACCAGAGCAGGTGACTGCTTGGCAGGCTGCTCAGAAAGGTGTAACTGACGCTTTAAGCGCTTATGCTCCTCTCCAGAAGACTATTGGTGATTTCATGACTACATGGCAAGAAAAATCTGCTGAAGTCAATGCACTTAAAGAAGGCCTTACAAAAGGCAAGATTGAAGGTGATGTGAATGCTAAAGTTACTGAGCTGAAAGCTTTAATCGCTACTGCTAATGAGAACATGACAGCATGGACAGCATCTTATGCTACCATTAAGAATGGCGTTGCAGCTGCACTTACAAATCTTCAGCAAATGATGGCATCTTATGCTGCACCAGCTGCAGCTACTGTGAAGCCTGCTACTCCAATGAAGAAGAAGTAATTGAAAAAAAACCGGAAACGGTAAGAAAAAAAGGCCTCTGCACGATGTGTGGGGGCTTTTTTATGTAATCTCATTTCTTTCCAAACTGAAAGGGTCTAGTCCTTTCAACTTATCTTTGGATCATGTATAAGGATAAAAAAGTGGTAGTTGTTTTACCCGCGTACAATGCTTCACGTACCCTGGCTAAAACATACAAGGAAATTCCACACGATCTCGTCGACGAGGTAGTGCTATGTGACGATGCCAGCCGCGACAATACCTACGAGGAAGCCCAGGCCCTGGGCATCAATCACGTCATCCGTCATGAACAAAACCGTGGCTATGGAGGTAACCAGAAAACCCTGTATAAAAAAGCCCTTGAGCTAAACGGAGATATCGTCATCATGCTTCATCCCGATTACCAGTATACACCACTACTAATCCCAAGCATGGTCAACATCATCGGTGAAAATCTCTATCCGGTAGTGCTCGGCTCCCGGATTTTAGGAAAAGGTGCCCTGAGAGGAGGTATGCCCGTTTATAAATACTGGGCAAACCGGTTCCTTACCCTTTTTCAGAATATAATGGTCAATTATAAGCTATCAGAATATCACACAGGGTACAGGGCCTTTAGCGGAGAAGTGCTTCGGTCTATTCCCTTTGATGCCAATTCGGATGATTTTATTTTTGATAATGAAATGCTTTCCCAGATCATCTATGCAGGCTTTCCTATTGCGGAAGTAACCTGCCCTACAAAATATTTTGAAGAAGCATCGTCTATCAATCTTTCAAGAAGCATGAAATACGGGTTTGGTGTGCTGAGGGTATCCGTGCTTCACAGGCTTCAGATCTGGGGCCTGATCAAACACCCGCTTTACAAAAAAATAACACCTCGAAAAATTGTGGCTGAACCAGTGCGCCTATGATTTCGTTATCCACCTTTCTACATCATGGCCACACTTCCAGACATCAGGACACTCACATTAGCTAATCTTCAAAAATCTTTTGTTGAATTAGGCCAACCGGCATATCGCGCTCAACAGGTTTTTGACTGGATGTGGAAGCTGGGAGCAAAGAAATTCGATGACATGTCGAATGTTCCTGCTGCTCTTCGTAAAAGCCTTTCCGATCATTATGCTTTTCATAGCATTGTAAGCGATACCCGGCAATCAAGTGCTGACGGAACGGTGAAAACACGTTACACACTTCATGATGGAAAGAAGATCGAAACGGTGTTGATCCCTGTTCCCAGGGACAAACGATATACAGCTTGTGTTTCATCGCAGGTCGGTTGCAGCCTTACCTGTAGTTTTTGTGCTACAGGGCAGATGGGCCGGATCAGGAACCTGACGGGTGCGGAAATATATGACCAGGCATTTGAAACCAATAAAATCTGTGAAGAAACGTATGGATCTCCATTGACCAACATTGTTTATATGGGTATGGGCGAACCTTTGCTGAATTACGGACCGGTGATGGAAAGTATTCAGAAAATAACAGGCAGTGATGGCATGGGTTGGTCACCTCGTCGTATCACCGTGAGTACTGCAGGCATTGCGAAAATGATCACGCGTCTCGCCGATGAAGAAGTGAAATTTAATCTCGCTCTTTCATTGCACGCCGCTGATGATCAAAAGCGCAGCCGCATCATGCCTATCAATGAAACGAATCATCTCAGCACCCTGATGGAGGCGCTTGATTATTTTTATAAGAAAACGCATGGCCGGATATCCTTTGAATACATTGCATTGAAAGGATTCAATGATGGTCTTGATGATGCAGATAAGCTTGTCAAATTATGCCGAGGCCAGTTTCCCGTTCGCGTAAATGTTATCGAATACAATCCTGTCCCCGGCGTCGAATTCGAAAAATCCGATGAAACACAAATTGATAATTTCGCAAAACGGGTAAGAGACAAGGGAGTGATGATCACAGTGAGACGCAGCAGGGGCAAAGACATTGATGCAGCGTGTGGACAGCTTGCAAATCAGACGTGAGACGTGAGACGTGAGACGTGAGACGTGAGACGTGAGGCGTGAGGCGTGAGGCAAAGGGCTTAGTGGTTCGCCTGCTATACTCGTTCTTGTGAAACAACTCAACCGTATCTATAACAAAAGAGAAAGTAAATATTTTTAGAAGTCCGTAGGAGTGGAATCTCTGTAACCCTGGGTGACCAAAAGATTTTTTGAGCTCCGTAGGAGTGGAATGTTTGTGTAAGGTAAATCTGTTTCTATACAGGAATTGGCTAACCATACTTTAAAACTGTGAATCTTCTTGCTGCCCCTTCGAATTTTTCTTTCCTCCGTTCCTCTAATTGACGCTTAAATCATTCTGAGAAAAATTCTCTCCCCTTGTGTTTCTCAATCTCGCTTCGCATCGTTGCGAAAACCCCGGGGTACAGATTAATGTTCTAACCCTTTTTTCATTTGCTTCGCTTATTTCTAAGTGGCTTTCTTAAGTTTCCTAAGTGGTAAAAATATCCAAAGACCATAGACTAAACCGGCTGCCCTGACTTTTTCCTTTCGCCTTATTTTCTATGTGCTGGTTGCTGAGCTGTAGCACTAGGCTGAGTGAAGCAGGTCGAAGCATTCTATGTTCCTATGTGTCTATGTGGTAAACCTTTTTTTCATTCTCTTCCGTATTTAACCCCTCACTCACGTTTCACGTCAGACGCCTCACGAAAAATAGTGGGCTAATTATCTTTACAGAATAATCTAAAAACATGAGATCCGACAAAACTTCCGTACCCGACATCCTCGCCGAAGAACCCTGGGCAGAAGAATTGATGATGGTCAGGGATATTGTTTTAAAACATAAAGAGCTGAAGGAAGAAATCAAATGGGGTGGTCCGATCTACACTGTGAATGGAAAAAATGTATTGGCCATCGGTGGTTTCAAGAATTATTTCACGATCTGGTTTCACAATGGTGCCTTCCTGAGTGATCCGGAAAAAGTGCTTGTCAATGCCAATGAAGAAAGGACGAGAGGATTGCGTCAATGGCGGTTTCAATCAATCAAAGAAGTCAAACCTGCTCTGATCAATAAGTATATCAAGGAAGCGATAGCCAACGAAAAAGCAGGTATTAAAATAAAACCTGAGAAAAAACCTCTTCCCGCTATTCCAGCTGAGTACCAGTCTGCTTTTAAAAAAGATAAGGTTTTAAAAGATGCTTTTTTAAAGCTCACACCCGGAAAGCAAAGGGAATACCTGGAGCATGTACTGGATGCCAAAACTGAGGAAACACGCCTAAAACGCGTACAAAAGGCAATTCCCAATATTAAGGCCGGGATCGGGCTGAATGATAAATACAGGTAGTTGATTTTCTGACAGTTAGCTACATATTCAGGAAATTTTAATGCGTCCGTTAACACAACATTTTGAGCGAGCAGCCTTAAAAATCGCTACCTTTGTCGGAAATCATAATTATGGCTTACGGGCAACAACCAAAGGGCGACGGCAAAGTTTTCAAGAACCCTGTTCTTGACAAGCTGACACGTACGCATATTGCGTGGCCTCTTTCCATTTTTTACGGTCTGGCAGTGGTCTTATTAGCTTATACCCTGTACGAAGGATTTATCGGAACGGGTGCAAGCATTCTTCTCTTCTTTGCCGGGCTGATTGGATTTACACTTGTTGAATACCTTGTCCATCGTTATACATTTCACATGGAAGCAAATACGCCTGAAAAGGAAAGGCTTCAATATGTATTACATGGTGCGCATCATGATTATCCGAAAGACAAAACACGGCTTGCTATGCCACCGATTGTAAGTGTGGTATTAGCTGCCATTTTCTTTATCGTTTACCGTGTTATACTCGGCAAGCTGGGCATTCCTTTCACTGCAGGATTTATTGCCGGTTATGCATCTTACTTGTGTGTGCATTATTCAGTGCATGCATTTCCGCCTCCGAAGAATATCTTAAGACATCTTTGGATCCATCATGCTTTGCATCATTACCAGCAGTCTAATGCTGCGTATGGTGTGTCTTCTCCGTTGTGGGATTTCTTTTTCAAAACAATGCCAGAGAAAAAGGGATTTAATGTGAAGACCAAGACGGGATTTATTGATGATCGTCAAAATCTTGCATAGAGCAGGGAGCAGGGAAAATAAAAATAATAAGGCCACAATTGTGGTCTTTTTTTTTGCCTGATCATGTTGTTTTTATAAACTGTTTTTTACGATTTTAATAAATAAATAATTTATAAGAACCAGATCAATTACTCTACCTTAACCAACTTGGCTATATAGCGAGTACCACTTGATGTATATACCACCAATAAATAATTTCCGGGAGCTAGCAGCTTCACATTATAAGTGTTATAAGTTTCATTCTCCAATTGGAATACAGTTCCACTCATCGCAACTGCCTTTACTTTAATAATTTCTTCCCGAGAAATGATATTAACAATATCCTTTGCAGGATTTGGAAATAATTGAATATGTTCCGGCGCATCAATAAAGTCGTGATTAGATGTAATTGTATCTGGCACCCAAAAAAAACCCATTTGTAAATTATAAAAATCATCGATGGTTTGTGTTTGCACACTGGCAAATACTCTGCCATCAGGACCTACATTTACATTGCTTGCATAGTCACGGGCACCAAAATCAGCTATCCTAAGAATTTTGGCATTTTCACCTTTCAGATCAGAACGTATAATAATGGCATCATTATTTGAACTGGAATCTACCTGTATAGCTCCTGCTACGAAAAGTGTGCTATCCCGGAGAGTTGCATTATCCAATTCAATGGAATAAGACTCCTCAAGTATCTTTTTCTTTTCTATCAATCTGAATCGATCATCCATTCGGATAAGTATACCAAATACAGTAAAATTGAAATCCGGGTCATAAGAATATCCATCACCCACCAATAACACTTCCTCATTATTCAATATAACAAAGTCTTTGATAGAGATGGACTGCATATCTTCACTGGCTTCATACTGAGCTATATCGAGGATATGAGCCTCTGCGTCGAGCTTGACGAAGTATGTATAATAGTCAACACTATTGGTAACAATAAAAATATTTCCGGCGGGAGAAACCTTCATAGGAATATCATTGATCGCTGTCACCGGATCACCCCAAGTATTTGAACCCAAAGTGAAATCACGGATCCAGTGGATATCTCCATTCATGTTGATTTCGATAATAAATTGGCGTGCCCCATCCGGAGTATACCGGAATCCCAGTAATAATATCTTGTCTTCATTATAAAAGTGTCCATTATTTAGACTTCCTCCTATCCTGGTTCCAATTCCAGGCTTCCAAACATTACGCCAAATCTCCCTGCCATTTTCATCCAGCATCAGCATAAAGGCGTACGCATCATTTATATAATTATCTGCCACCTGATTGTCATCAACGCTACCGATTAATAAAAAACGACCTTCTCCTCCGGGTATTATTTTTTGGATGATACCACCTCCTTCTTTAAAAGCATACGTATGCTGCCAACTGATGGTATTGTCTGAATGCATAGCCAGAAGAAATATCATTCCATCAACTCCAAACTCAGAGGTTGATCCTGCGTATAATACGGTTCCATTTTGCTGTACCTGTAACGCTGCATCAAATTCCCAGGTATGGCTCCGGCCAATGATTTTTCCATTTTCAATGGATACAAATGGAGATACGCCTGAAATCTCGCCGGATTTATTTCTGTTGTAAAATCCACCATAAAAATTTATTGGGATCGTATCATTTATAACACCACTCGCTTCAATAGAAATGAAATCTTTAACTCCTGAAGGAATCAATTCAAGAGCAAAACGATATTGAAATTGATCTCCGGGTGCTAAATGCATATTTTCACCCGTTACTCTGATCTGACCTGCACTAAATAATTCAAAATTCACACCATGCGATGCGGCACATTCTCTGAAAGTCAACATATCAAATTGGCTGCCCGGACTAATCGTTAATTCGATTTTTTCAACTGGTATTCCCGTTTCATTTTGATACATAAGAGAAAACTCGCATCGATTCTGAGTTCTATCGATAAGGTGATATCTGCCCAAACCACGTGGTATCTCCATTATTCTGTCAGAACTATATTGATCCCTGATTTCAATACAAGCTCTTGATGACCACGGAGTCAATGATGCCTCTTCGAACATTCGAACCACGCCCAAAGAACTTGCTTCTCCAGATGCATTACCACATGCCTCGATCGAACCTGCTACTACTTCGTTATTTGGGTAGCCAGGAACTTGTCTGCTACGAATCGAAATCGTGTTTCCGCCAGAAGCAATATTGAAAATCTTTTCCTGGCCGGCATTAAGTTGTATTGTTCCATTTTCAAACCTGAAGCCATCCGCATACAATTCATACGGAGTAGCGGCAGACATGCTTGTTCCTTCATTCTTAATTCGAAAAACTACTTTTTCATTTCACATGTAGTATTCAATGTCAATTCAGGACCATTCCATTGGAGAGTACTGAGATCACAAGTGCTATGGGGTTCAATAGAAGCCTCAAGACAAATCGTAGAGAACAATAACAGATTTTCATCAATGCTTAGATCGATTCGCACCCGATCAGAAAAATTGGGAGCCAGGAAAGGAATATTTATTTGAATTCCATTGTCTGTAATCTCATAGTTACCGGACACGTTTTCCAGTTGAACCCGATCATCCAACTTAATATTCAGCACTACATCTTTTACCGGAACGGAACCATTATTCTTGTATTGAACATAAAAATGTGAATTTTCTCCACGTATAAATTCAGTATACGTGATTCCTATACTGAGATCAGCACATTGTTTTCGGATCACCAGAATGTTACGTGCGAGCATTTCGTCTTTTGAATGCACATAAACACTTTGTTGAGTTGCACATAATTGAAGATAGGGCGGCAAATCAACTTTATATTCATACAATCCGGTATCCACATCCACTATCACTGTTCCATCCGGATTGGTAGAAAACAGGCGATCATCAATCTCAAGGATGATATTTGAAAGTGACTGATCTGCTATGTCATTGATACAATTCTCATTTAGATCTTCAGATACTTCAAAGATTAACCGGGTATCGAATACCCGACTATCCGATGTCATCTTAACGATATATGGAGTATACTCAGATTGTAATCTGAAGTCCTGGTTCGTTCCACCAGCGATAATAGTATCGCCGTACATTGCTATTGTAAAAAATGAGCCTTGCCCAATTGTTCGTTGCCAAATCACTGAACCTTCAGGAGTCAACCGCTCAATGACTGCATTAGTACCATCCAAAGTTTCTGTCAGGATTCCGGCGATCAAATATTCCCCATTTGGTAAAATCTGAAGTGCATGCGGCAAAGCCTTCGCCAACTTTACTTCTTTGATCAACTCTCCATCCTGTGAATAAGAGTAGATAATGCCATATGAAGAATTTACAGGGGTCGCTACTACAATGTTATTGGCAGCATCTATAACTACTTCCATTGGGCGGAGGAATTGGTTTGCATCAGGAAAATTATCATTCCTCTCAAGGGCTTTGTCGCGTCTCCATATCACCTGACCGTTTGATGCGTTAGCCTTGATTAATACGATTCCTTCATAACCGACACCTATAGTAGATGCGTCAAGAACCAGGTACAATTCAGATCCAATATTAAGTATCCTTGTCACTCCACTGTTAGAATACACATCATATTCACTCATCCATTGAACAATGCCGCTGAGATCAACTTTATACAATACAGAATTTGAAGACGAGCCGGGAGAATCCAAATTACCTCCCAGCAAATAACCATTACCATCTTTAGTAATTGCGCTGATAAATCCCGACTGATACGTTTTTTGCCAATCAACATTACCCTCATTTGAAAGTTTTACGAGGATTGATTTGCCAGAAAAGTTCGGGCCTGTAGTACCGCCAACCATTACATTTCCATCAATCAGTTCTACAACAAGGCCAATTCCCTTACCTATATTTCTTTTCCATTTCATCACACCTTGCTGATTCATTGCAAAGAGAAAAATTGAGTCTGAAGACACCAGGCAAATGATATCACCATTTGGAAGTATCACCGCATCCTTAATTCCGGACGGGGAAGGAAAATCAACTATTTTCCTCCAACGCTGAGCTTCACATGAATAATTGCAAATGAAAATGATGAGCCCTGAAAGCAGGATGATTTTTCTTATTGACATTATCTTTTCAATATATAGTTGGGTCAAATAAATGGAAGGTTATTTTTTTCTAGTTCAAATTACAATAGTTATTTCTCTTATATACTTATTTTAGTAATTATTCTATGCAATTGTCGCCAGAGAGACTTACTCACCTGCCAGATATAATCCAGTTCTAGCGATTGATTAAATCCTATATTTACATTCTGATATACTTCTAAGGGTATATGATAATACAGATGAAATTTAGAGAAAAAAGAGATAAATACAAAGACGAATAAAATGAGGTCATCTCAAAAAAACTTACTGATTTAATCCGTATTACGAATTTTATTATTTCAAATGCTTCATGATGAATTCCTTATACGTCCTGCCGATAGGAATTTGATGCTTACCTATTTCAATCAGGTTGGCACTATAAGCAGTTACTTTGTTAAGGTTTATTATATAGGACTTATGTACTCGCAGCAAATTAGGCGATGCAAGCAAGGATTCGAATTCACCGATCTGTAGCTTAGTGAGCAGGTAATTTTCATGGGTGTGAATTTTTATATATTCTTTCAGGCTTTCAATGTAGAGAATATCATCAAGGAATACTTTTACCTGTCGCTTGTCAACATTGAAAAAATGAAATGAATCCTTTCGTGGATTGCCCTCTGCCGGTTCACTAATCGTTGTATGGTTTCTTTTGATTTTCTGAATCGCCTGCAAAAACCGGCTAAACTCGATGGGCTTTAACAGGTAATCCACCACATTGAGATTGTATCCCTCCAGGGCATAATGATCATAAGCCGTCGTCAGGATCACCTGGGATTGGTTTTGAATGGTTTTGATAAAATCAATTCCATTTATTTTTGGCAGATGGATATCCACAAATAGTATGTCAATCTTATGACTTCGTAGATATCCCGAAGCGGTCATCACATCGCGGCAAACATCCATTAAATGTAAATCAGATACTTCACTGATATAATCAGAAAGAATCTCTGCCGCCAATGGCTCATCTTCAATAATCAAACAATTATACATGTGCATACGAATTTAACCTGATCATAAGATCTACGGTAAAATCAGATTCGGTTTTGTATGCCGAGAAAGTATATTCCCTGTATAATATAGCCAGTTGTCTTTTGATATTATTTAAGCCAATCCCATCTTTAATCAGCGGATGGTCATCCGGTTGTTCAGACAACGTATTGGAAATGGAAAATTTTAAAATAGCGTTTGTTTCACTCACCCGGATATCGATATGCGTATGTAATCCATGGCTATGTTTAAAGGCATTCTCTACGAGGGGAAGAAGAAGTAAAGGTGAAATCCCTGCGCCTTCGTCTTCAACATTTTTGAAATAGGTTATCGTTAAATGCTCCTGAAAGCGTAATTTTTGTAGCGCGATGTAATCGGATATAAGCTGCAATTCATCCCGTAATGGATTTGTGCGATGACTTGTCTCATACAGCATGTACCTTAATATTTTAGACAAATTGAGAATAGCTACAGGAGTTTGGGCATCTTGTTTGCGGCTCAATGCATAGATTCCATTTAGTGTGTTAAAAAGAAAATGGGGATTGGTTTGTGCTTTCAGATATTGAAGCTCCGATTTTATTTTTTCCTGTACGAGTATCGTCTCCTGTTTTAATGCACTGATCCGCAGTTGTACCAGTTTAATAGACACGGCTACCAGGGTGATGGGAATCAGGTCGAACAATGAATACAGGTACCTGCCCACAAGACTTGCAAAGGTGAGGATGCGCTCTTCACCCGGAAAGACATATATCCAAATGACGTACTGCACCATCAGCCTCATGAGGAATGCACCCGTCAGCAAGACGAAAATAAATTCCAGGAAATATTTTAAGCTTGATCGTTCCGGTGAATGTAACGGTTTTGTAGTCATTGTCAATTGATGTCCTGACCATCTTGGAATGATGCTGTAAATACAGTAATACGCCACCAATGCTTTTATACAATAGATTAATGCCTGGGACAAAACGCCCTTAAGGAAAAAATCCCAATTGGGATGTTGCGAAAAGCTGGTGGAAAAGTATAGCTCGTTGAAGAGGCTAGTGAAAAAAAATAATGCCCAAAAGATGAGGTGCCGGAAACTCCTTTTTGATTGCATTCTTTAAAATTTCAAAACGCAAAGTAGGACATTTTGACCTGCTGCTTAGCCTTTCATTCTTCCTTATCCTCTTGCTGCCACCAAACGACGGGTTCCACCATTCAAACGACTTCTGTAATGCATATAAGGTTATGTGACCAGTCCAATCAAACAGTAGTATATAATTTATTGCCAGTGCCGGTTTTCTGTTTTGATTTGCGTTTGATACATGAACCTTATAGAAAAAGCAAGGTGCATGACTGGTGATTCATTCTAAAGTTTATGACATGAAATTTTTTCCTCTTTCGATTTTGATCTTTACCTCCAGCCTGGTAAGTGCCCAATTGTTTACCAAAGTGATTGATTCACCATTAAGTACGGCCAAAGGTGATTCCAGGAGTGTTAATTGGGTCGATGTGAACGGGGACGGATATGTGGATTGTTTTATTTCCAACGGACCACAGGCCGGTCAGAATAACATGTTATATATCAATGATACACATGGAGGGTTCGCGGCAGTGCTGGATGATCCTATTGTCAAAGATGGCATGCCCTCCGATGGAGCAACCTTTGCTGATATCGACAATGATGGTGATCTCGATGCTTTTGTTGTGAATTGGTACAATAGGAATAACCTGGCTTATATCAATGATGGGACAGGAAAATTTACCCAGGTACTGGATGGAGCTTGGGTAAATCATTTCGGGTATTCAGAGACAGCTTCATTTGGTGATTATGACAATGATGGACTTGTCGATCTGTATGTCACCAATAGCGATGGAAACAGAAAGAATTTTTTGTATCGGAACCTGGGAGAGCATGTCATGGAGAATGTAATAGGGCTACCACAGGTCACAGATGCAGGTTCCTCAAGAAGTGTGAACTGGACGGATATTGACAGTGATGGTGATCCCGATCTTTTTGTCACCAATGAGAATAGTGAGAAAGATGATCTCTACAGAAATGATAATGATGGTGTATTTGTAAAGTTGACTGAACCGGAAATCACTAAAGATCTATTTAGTACCATGAGCAGTAGTTGGGGTGACATCGACAATGACGGTGATCTTGACTTGTTCCTCGCAAATGATGGAAGTAAAAATCAACTCTTCAGAAACGATGGGAATTTTGATTTTACCAGGATACTTACGACAGACATTTCGAAAACATCAGCTAAGTCCTTCAGCAGTGCATGGGCAGACATTGATAACGATGGTGATTTGGATCTGTTTGTGACCAATGCTTTCCAGAATGGTGTGAGGTTAAAAAATAATCTTTATCTGAATGATGGGACAGGGCACCTGACAGAGGTGACCAATGAAGTGGTATTACTGGATAAAGGCTGGTCTTATGGTTGTGCTTTCGGAGATTATGACAATGACGGATTTCAGGACCTCGCTGTAGCTACGACAAGGTTTGGCAATACTGACGAACCGGATTATTTGTATCACAATAACGGTAATGATAATCATTGGATACTGTTGTCGTTAAAGGGAACAGATTCTAACAGCTCAGCCATAGGTGCAAAAGTCAGAGTGAAAGCAGTGGTGAATGGTGCCACGATTTGGCAAATGCGGGAGATCTCTGCGCAGAGTGCGTATTGCAGCCAGAATGATATGCGTGCTCATTTTGGTTTAGGGGATGCAACGCTTGTGGATAGTATACTGATCGAATGGCCTTCAGGGATCAAACAATACAGAACAGTTGTGCTTCCCGATCAAATACTCACCATTGAAGAGGATCTTGTGAATGCTGTGAAAGATGAAAAGCCCACATTTGATTTTAAAGTATTTCCCAATCCTGCCAATTCAATCATCCAATTGGAAGCTCATTTAGGAGATAACATCAGCGATTTGCTGGTAGAGGTTTTTGGGGATACCGGTCAAGTTGTGTATCGTTCTACATTCCCGCATATAGGAGGCTTATGGCAACACCATCTTGATCTTAGGAAGCTTCGATTAATTCCTGGTCCATACATCGTCCGGTTGAGCAACGGGGTATCCGGGGAGGAGAAGAAGGTGGTATTTACTCCATAAAGTTGTGCAGTTTTTAATCTTGTAGAGAATAGCCTACTTTCACAATTCCAGGCTAATCAATACATAAGACACATGAAATCAGGATGCATATTTTTTGGAATGCTTGTCGCATTACTGCCCGTTCTCTTTGGTTGTGATAAGGAGCCTGAGATCATTATTCAAAAGGAAATTGTCCATGACACATTGATTGTGGTTGATACCGTGACATTGATTGAAACTGTATTTCAAACCATTCCGGATACTGCAACAACATTTATTCTCGTACGTCATGCAGAAACTACCGGAGCAGGAACCAATCCTGTATTAAGTTCTGCTGGTCAGTCCAGGGCACAGGAGCTCAAACGTATCCTGAGTAATGTAGATGTGGATGCTGTCTATTCAACCGACTTCAATCGTACAAGGCAGACTGCAGAACCTGTTGCAACCGCTAACTCTCTTTCCACACTCATCTATGATCCGTTTGCAACTGATGCATTAATCAATCAGGTGCTGAATGCATATCCAAAAGGTATCGTATTGATCGTCGGTCATTCAAATACAACACCTGCCCTGTTGAATGCGATGGTGGGAGCAAATACATACCCCGACTTTCCTGAGACAGAATATGACAACCTGTTTGTGGTGCATGTTTCTGAGAAGGGGGATGCTACGGTGATCCATATGAAGTATGGGGAGTAACATATTATAAAATTATGATCGTAATATTCGGATAAAGGAAAAGGGCTTGCTTTAGCAAATCCTTGGTTTTCGCTTTCCAATTACAGAAGTATATTCACCATCATGAAGAGGTATTGGATCCTTTTATTCCTAATCAACTTCCTCCAAGCAGGAATTGCCCAGATTCCGCCCTCGTCATTTTCCTTCGATCACCTGACGGTCGATGACGGCCTCTCTTATTCCACTGTTCATGATCTGTTAGAGGATGACCTGGGGATGATATGGGCAGGTACACGCTTTGGGCTCAACTGCTTTGATGGCTATGAATTTAAAGTCTTTTTACCTGATGTAAAAAATCCTTATGCTATCAAAAGCCAATCGATCCTGTGTCTTTCAAACGATGAGAAAGGAAATATATGGATTGGTCATTTAAATGGAGGTGTGAGTGTATTGGAGCGAAGCACGGGCCGCTTTCTGCGATTTCCATTTAAAGAAAATACTTCGTTCAATTGGAACACGATCACCATCCGCAAAATTTTCAGGGATCCGCTGGGCAATATATGGTTTGGTACGTATGGAGCAGGAACCATTGTTTTTGATTCAGCTTACAACCAGATAGCTCATTTTTGTACTACCTGCTTACCGGACAACAGAAAAATATCAAATGATTTTGTATTTGATTTCAAAGCAGACCCGGACGGTCGTATCTGGATTGGCATGGCTGGCAGAGGGATTACACTCTTCGATTGGAAAACAAAAACTCTGCAAGTGATTCATGGCACCGATAATGCAGACATGGATGGTTTTTCAAAATCTATTTGCATGGGACAAGGTTCCAGCATATGGGTAGGTACAGAAGGAAGTGGCTTGTATGAAATCGACCGAAAAAAACTTACTGTCACACGCAGATTCGAACCATCTAATTCACCTTTGAGTCATCTGATCATTACTGACATTCTCCCCGATCGAAATGGCAATATCTGGATTGGAACTGATGGTGGAGGGCTCAACAGATACAATCCTTCAACAGATTCATGGCAACATTTCAGCTATCAACCTGATTTTCTGAATTCGATAAATTCCGATGCAGTGTACAGCCTCATGTTTGACTCTTCAGACAACCTCTGGATAGGAACATTTAATGGAGGCATCAACCTTCATAAAGTAATTTCTCCTCCTTTTGTCATCGAACGTCAATATGCATTAGAAAATGCAGAAGGATTAAGGTCTGTGTTGTGCGTCGACCAGGATACATCCGATACTGTATGGATGGGTACGGACGGTGGAGGATTATTTCAATTGAACGTAAAAGAAAGTCCTGTAAAGCTTACTTCCGTTGAAAAATCATCTTTATATCCAACAGGGTTAAAAGTGATCACCAGTCTTGTTGTCCGGCCCGACGGAAATATCTGGTTGGGTACATTTGCACAAGGTTTATATCTCTATAATAAATCAAAAGGGATCATTAAAGAATATCAGCATCACCCTGAAGATGCTGCAAGCTTAAGTCATAATAATGTATGGGATCTCGAACTTGCGGAAGATGGAGGACTATGGATTGCCACATTAGGTGGTGGTGTATGTCATCTTTCTCCGGGACAAATGCATTTTGAACGATTTTTACCTGAACCTCAAAATCCAAATAGTATTTCCGGTACACAGATCGTTGACATATTGCTTGATGAGGTTCATCATTGGCTATGGATCGCAAGTGAGAATGCCGGACTTAGTCGCATCGATCTTTCTTCGACACCTTTTGTAATTTCTCAATATCATCATGATCCCGATGATACGCTTAGTCTTGCCAGTGAAAAACTTCGATGCTTGTTTAAGGATGATGAAGGCACCTTATGGATTGGTACTGAAAATGCAGGTCTTTCTTATTACAATATATCCCATAATACTTTTCACACGTACTCGACTGATCATGGACTTCCTTCTAATATGATCAACAGCATAGTGCAGGATGTGAAAGGAAATGTATGGATTACCTCACAGGCAGGTATTGTACGATGGGATCAAAGTCATAACCAGTTTATTAAAGTTGGCTCAGAACCTTATCTCGAAAACAATCAATACAATCCCAGGGCAGCGATGCAATTGCATGATGGGCGATTGTTGCTGGGGAGCATGAATGGCTATTCAATCCTGATGCCGGATCGTGTTTCAGAGAATGTCATTGCACCAGTTGTTGTTTTTACAGGACTTAGCCTTTCAAATGAAACCATTCCAATCGGGGAGCATAACTGGCGCTCAGTTCTATCAGGTCCTTTGAATGATCCGGCTACTGAAGTAAGGCTCAGTTACCAGGATAAAGGAATACGCTTTGATTTTACTGCGCCGGATTATATCCAGCCAGATAAAAATTTGTTTGCCTACAGGCTTATTGATTTTGATACAACATGGAGATTAGTAGGTCCCGAGCAACGCTTTGCAACTTATTCAGCATTACCCGGAGGTCAATATGTGTTACAGGTAAAAGCAGCAAACAGTAATGGAACATGGAGTACAAATATCAGGGAGCTTAAGATCTATGTATCCTCTCCATTCTGGAAAACATGGTGGTTCCTGGCAGGATCCGGGGCCATCGGGATAATACTTGTCATTGGAGTACTCAGGTTTTTATTACAACGGCAGCGAAGTCATTTTCGCCAGGAAACACTTCGGGCAGAACAGGAAATCCTACGGCTTCAAAATGAAAACCTGGAAAAAGACATTCTCAATAAACAAGCTCAGCTAAGTGCCTCCGTCCTGCAGAGCGCTCATAAAAACCAATTCCTGGAAGATCTCAAAAACCAGATCCGGAAAATGGAATGGAATGAATCTGTGGATCGGCACCATGAGCTCCATCGCCTATCCCGGTCAATTGATTCCGAAATTAGCCAAAAGGATTACTGGGATCAGTTCCAGCTTACATTTAATCAGGTTCACCAGGACTTTGTACATACGCTCCATAACCGCAATCCGGGTCTGACGACAAATGACAGCAGGTTATGTTGCTTCATCCGGATGGGTTTTTCCAATGCGGAAATCGCTTCTGTCCTGAATATTACTGTCAACGGGGTGGAGCAAAGCAAGTATCGTTTAAAAAAGAAACTTGCCCTCGACAGAGATGCGTCAGTCAATGATTATATCGCCAATCTTTAGTTTACGGTAGGCGCCTGGTTCAGAATACCAATAGATAAAACCTCCTTTCCCGGCCAAGGCTAGTATAATGTGCCTGTCGTGTATTTGTCAGGTGTACATTTTCCCACTTTTAGCCGTTATTTAACTTGATTTGTAGACATGAATAAAAATGCCGGGCACCGATAATAAAATGGTAGAAATCAATAATATCCCATAAATATTGCGACTTTGGGTTACTTTCTATCCTTTTGTTCTGAGTTTATCTCATTTTTCTTCTATCCCTCTGCTGCCTGCCAGAGTATTCATTGTCAGGTAAATCTTAAGCAATAAGAAATGCCTGACATGCAGGCCAAAAATGAATTCTAACCTTTGTAAAACAAGTCATTTATGAAAAATTTATTTACGCTTACAAAGCTTCTTGTGTTCTCAATCTCTTTGATGTTCGTGGCGTCCTGCGAAAAGGATGACCCGGCTCCTGAACTCATAGCAGGCTTTTCTTACACGGTTGATCCCGCCGATTTCAAAAAGGTGAGTTTTGTCAATGCATCCCAAAACTATGAGAGTGTCTCCTGGAATTTTGGTGATAACACTCCTGTATCCACGGAGGAGGATCCGATCCATACTTACGCACAGGAAGGTGTCTACACGGTTAAGATCACCGCTACACGTGGCAGCGAAACTGATGATATCAGCCAGCAAGTAACCATTTCCAACAATGATGCTAACCTGGCAATCCTCGCCGGAACCAGCACTAAAACCTGGAAACTGCTTCGCACAACATCGGTCGGCCGTTGGCCACTGGAAGTGGGACCATTTGACCGCTCTGTTGTTTGGTGGGGATTAGGTCGTGACAATCAGGATATCGTCATTCGCCCCTGTACAATGAATGATGAATGGATCTTTAACCGCAACGGCACCTTTGAATACAAAACGAATGGTGACTTCTGGGCAGAGGGTGGAGTCTTCGAACCTGCCAATGTATGTGCGGAATCAACTGCGGCCAACCTGACCGGACCCGGAGGAAGCGATCTTTCAGCTTTTGGTAATGGTACGCACGCGTTCGCATTCGGCGCTAATCAACTTACAGTTTCAGGACTAGGTGCATTTTTAGGTTTACCTAAGATCGGTACTGATGTTGAAGTAAGCGTTCCACAGCTTTCAGTTACCTATGACATCATCAAACTGTCGGAAGGAACTGTTGATACATTGATCGTTGAATCCAATTACAAATTCGCTGGCAATACTTCAGGTGCGGATGATGCATACTGGAGAGTGACGCTTGTTCATTATGACAATCCGGCTAGTGAACCACCGGTAGTAGGTTTTAATGCAGATGTCGTTCAGAAAACAGTAACCTTTACGAACCTGTCTTATGATGCTACAAGTTACTCGTGGGACTTTGGTGATGGTACTACTTCGTCCGAGGCAAATCCTGTTCATACCTACACCGGCAGTGGAATATTTACTGTAGTACTTCATGGTACAAGAGGAAGTGCAACTGTGGAAACATCCAAAGACGTAACAATCTCCGGAGAACTATCACAGAATGACCTGGTCGGTGCAGCCTGGCATATTCGCAATGCTGCAAATTCCATTTTCGTTGGACCTGCTTTAGGTGACCCTTCCTGGTGGCAGGTTGCCCCTGAATTTCTGAATGGTACTTCCACAGGTGGTGATGACTGGTCATGTATGACTAATGACGAATTCATCTTCAATGCAAACGGTTCTTATGAATATAAAACCAATGGTGATGCACGTAACGATGGTTACATGGGTACACCAAATGGTTGCTGGACAGATGCTGAAGTAGCTGCAAGTGTTAATGGTTCCGCCTTCGGTTCTGCTACACATACCTGGTCATTTACACCTGCATCGGGTTCTCCGTCAGGACGACCGCTAGTGACAGTAACGAATGGAGCAACGGGTGCTGCATTTATTGGATTCTACAAAGGATATTACGGTGGAGAAAATGGCGATGGTGCCAATCCGCCAAATGGAGGCAACTCTGCCAACCAATACGAGGTCATGAGTTATGTCAATGATGGCACTACTGAAACTTTAGTAGTCTCTGTCGACATCTCTGCAGATCATAATAACTCTGGTGCCTGGTCAATAGTCCTGGTGCGTTAATACGAAAATCATTATCAGCGTGGCAGGTAGAGTATAAAATTGACTTGCCTGTCACGCTATTTTTCAAACTCCCTTATAGTTGATGCTTATGGTCAAGATCATTTCTACCCTTGTATTTTTATTCATCACTGTATGCTCTTATAGCCAGGTCTCCGGCAGGATCACTGATTCAAAAGGCGAACCTCTTATCGGTGCAGTCGTGAGGTTAAAGGATACGGATGTGGCAACACTTACCGATATCGATGGACATTATACGGTTGGTGCCAATGAAGGAACCCTAGTCGTTTCGTACACAGGATTTATACAAAAGGAAATTCCACTCACCGGTCAAACTACACTTGATATTGTGATGGAAGATGCTCTCTACAACCTCAATGATGTAGTTGTCATCGGTTATGGCGTACAGAAGAAAACGGAACTTACTTCTGCAGTGGTGGTAGTGGGCGAAGAATCAATTCGTAATCGTCCCATGGTGTCTGCAGCAGAAGCATTGCAAGGCAAAGCAGCCGGTGTACAAGTCACACAACCTTCCGGAAAGCCAGGGAATGATTTTGCAGTTCGTATACGCGGTACAACTTCAGTGCTCGCAGGCAATGAACCTTTATATGTGGTTGATGGAGTACCGACAACAGACATACGCGGATTAAATCCAAATGATATCGCCACGATGTCAGTATTGAAAGATGCATCCTCTGCATCGATTTACGGAGCTCGTGCTGCTAATGGTGTAGTATTGATTACAACCAAACGTGGTATAGCTGGAAAATCAGTCATTGAATTGAATGCATACTATGGTGTGTCAGATATTCGTAAGACCATCCAGACATTAAGTACAAAACAATACCGGGACCTGATCGATGAGATTATTCCTGGTGCACTGGATCCTGCTGCAACAGGCTATACGGACTGGCAGGATGAAACATTCGGATATGGTACAAATCAAAGCTATCAGCTTTCATTCCGGGGTGGTACGGATGTGACCCGTTATCTCATTTCCGGTAATTATCTTAATCAGACAGGTATCGCAAAGCCTGCAAGTTTTGACCGGTATTCTGTCAGGTTAAATCTTGATAACAAAGCAACCGAGTGGCTTAATATCGGTGTCAATCTCAATATGCTTCGTTCCAGAACTAAAGACACACCAGACAATGCAAGTAGCGGTCGTGGTGGTGTCATCATGAGTGCTTTGAATACACCACCATTCTTACATGTCTTTAAAACTGATGGCAGTGGTCAATACGATCCGAATCCATTCCAGCCTTCATGGGAAAATCCAATTGCTTATATGTTTGGTGCTGACCAGGAAGCATCAGATACGCGTGTGATTGGCAATGTGAGTGGTGAGGTTTCTGTATTTAAAGGTTTTTCATTAAAAACAAATTTTGGAGTTGATCATAATAACCATCAATGGGATTATTATCTCGACCCGTTTAAAACAACTTTCGGCCGCAATAATAATGGAATCGGACAGGCTGATAAATCTACCTCCTCTATCTGGCTATGGGAAAATACAGCTCATTACAATTCAGAAATTAATGATGTTCATCATTTCTCCATACTCGCCGGTAGCAGCATCCAGAAATCTAAATGGAGCCAGTCATTCTTATACGGGACAGACTATCCGGATGATATAGCGGTTCATACATTAAATGCAGCCAATGTGATTACGGGTTCTACCGATGTGCAGGAATGGTCACTTGCTTCATTCTTCGGAAGGGTGACTTACGATTACAAAAGCAAATATCTGCTGGCAGCATCTGTACGCAGGGACGGCTCTTCCAAACTTGCCAATCCATGGGGTACGATGCCTTCTGTGTCAGCAGGATGGCGTATTTCGGCAGAACCTTTCATGCAAAACATGAATGCCATCTATGATCTCAAACTGAGGGCAGGTTGGGGTAAAAATGGTAACCAGGAAGGTATTCCAAATTATGCGCAGTATGGACTTGTATCTTATTATCGACGTTCTCCGACAAATCCACTTAGTGGCCCTTCTTCTGCCCAGGTGACGTATGGAAACCCAGATCTTCGTTGGGAAACAACTACACAATCGAATATTGGAATTGATCTATCCTTATTTGGAGGACGGTTGAACCTGATCGCAGATGCGTATGTCAAGAAGACAGATGATGTGTTGCTCAATGTTCAGCTTTCCAATTCATTACCGATCTCCACCATTCAGACGAATGCGGGAAAGATTGAAAATAAAGGATTTGAATTCAGCCTGGGATCTGTAAATACAACAGGCACTTTCAGTTGGTCAACTGATGCGAATATTTCCTTCAATAAGAATAAAGTCATCGAGCTGGACTTTACGGAAGTTTATTTCTTTGGAAGGATCTACAGTAATAACCAGGATGTGTCGATTGTCCGCGAAGGGTTGCCTTTGGGTGTATTTTATGGATATATCTCTGAAGGTGTGGATCCGGAGACAGGTGATATCGTGTATAAAGATTTCAATGAAAATGGAATATTTGATCCGGGTGATCGCACGATCATCGGTGATGGAAATCCTGATTTCACGTATGGCCTTACAAATACATTCTCCTGGAAAAATTTTGAACTAAATCTTTTCCTCCAGGGCAGCCAGGGCAATGAGATCTTCAATGCTACACGTATCGACCTGGAAGGAATGTTCGATAGTAAAAATCAATCTGTCGTTGTTCTTGATCGCTGGACGCCTGATAACAGGGATACAGAAATTCCAAGGGCGATAGGTGGTGGTAACGTGAAAAACGTACTAAACTCATCCCGTTTCGTCGAGGATGGATCTTACCTGCGCCTGAAATCAGTTACGCTTGCATACAGTATTGGAAACAGAATACTTGACCGGCTTAATCTTCAAAAGCTCTCTGTGTATGTTACAGGACAAAATCTTCTCACATTTACCGGTTACAGCGGCTTCGATCCGGAGGTGAATGCTTTTGGACGCAGTGCTACTGAGCTTGGTATCGATTATGGCACATATCCTCAATCGCGCACAGTCACTTTTGGTGTCAATGTGGAATTCTAAATAAGACGTTATGAAAAAATATATATACTTCCTTTCCTCCCTGCTCTTCATCTCAATGATTGCATGTGATGATTTTCTTGAGCTCGAGCCACATTCACAAAGTGTCGTTGTAGATAATACGGCTGGTGATTCACTTTATTTCAATTCGGCCTCAGAACTGGAGGCTGCATTGGGAGGTGCTTATGGTGATTTCAAAAACGAATATTTCCAGCTCGACTATTATGTCAATGGCGATGCACAATCTGATGATGCTTATGCAGGTGGTGATAATCCTGATAATTTCCAGATCGACGATTATATGTTGGATGCGGTCAATCGAAATGTCAGCCGTGACTGGGCGTATCTGTATTCCGCTATTGGAAAAGTTAATAATATCATCAACAATGCTGATGATGTTACAGATCCTGCTCTTACAGATTCGCGGAAGCAGGAGATCATTGGCGAGGCAGCTTTTATCCGTGCCTTCATGTATTTCCAGTTGGTGCAATTGTGGGGAGATGTTCCTTTACAGTTATTGGAGGTAACCTCCATTAGTGCTGATAAGCTTGAAGAAATATATGCTCAGATATTCCCTGCCCGAGCATCTGCTGCCGAAGTGTATGCACAGATTATATCTGATCTCGAAACAGCTCTTACACGAGTTCGTACTACAGCTCCTCATAAAGGTTTTGCAACAACAGGTGCTGTCAATGCATTGCTTGCTAAAGTGTATGCGACTCGCGAACCTCATGACTGGGCAAAAGTGAGTCAATATGCTGATGCAGTGATTGGTGGTGGATACTCCTTGTTACCTGAGTATGATCAATTGTGGGACAACGCTGTAGAAAATTCAGCCGAATCCATCTTTGAGATTAACTATGAGGGTGGGCCTTCTGATGGCAATTGGGGTGTGACTATTTTCAGAGGTAAGGATTGGAAAAAATTTAATCTTCCTGCCAATGATCTGATCGCTGCATTTACAGCAGAAAATGATAATATCCGGAAAAATGCATCCATCATTTTCGAAGATGTTTCCGGTTTATGGTCTGATGCCCGTTATCCTCAAAACGCTTATCCATTTATCAACAAATGGAGAAATTTCGGTGGCGATGGTGCACAGAATTATATCTTCATTCGCCTTGCAGATATATTGCTGTTAAAAGCAGAGGCTCTCAATGAACTCGGTGATGCCAATGGAGCTGCTGCTATCGTCAACCAGATTCGCGATAGAGTCAACTTAGCACCAACGTCTGCTAACAATCAGAGTATAATGAGACTTGCTATTGAAAAAGAACGTCGCCTCGAGCTTGCATTTGAAGGTATACGCTGGTTTGATCTCAAACGAACCGGAAGAGCCATTGATGTAGTCAATCAGGCTAAAGGCCCCGATGGAAATCTTGTTGGCTACATGTTGACAGAACCACATCTGCTATGGCCCGTGCCACAGGCAGAATTGGATAAGAACGCAAACCTGACTCAGAATCCAGGTTACTAAAGACTTTTGATTTTTATCACCGATTCGATTTCTACAAGCTATGAAGCACAGAATACCATTGCACATTTTTATCTGTTTATTGATCGGGCTGATGGCCTGCAATTGTTCTAATCCCGATGATCCATCCGATCCCGGGACACCAAAGGTTCTACCTGTAGGTGTGTGGACCACATCCGGCAACCAGGTGAACCTCCTTTATCATAAAACGATTGATTTTGCAACTGCTGAGGATACACGCTTTCCCGTACTTGACATCAAAACCACTGAAACGTTTCAGACGATGGATGGATTTGGATATTCGCTGACAGGTGGGAGTGCCATTCTGTTGCATCAAATGAATGCAACAGCCCGCGCTGCTATCCTGAAAGAATTATTTGGAAAAGATAGTGCCGATATCAGTGTAAGCTATCTGCGTATTTCGATCGGTGCTTCAGATCTTGATCCTGTAGTTTTTAGTTATGATGATCTTCCAAATGGAATTACAAAAGATCTGACGTTACAATATTTTAGTTTGTCTCGTGACACCACTGCCCTGATCCCTGTATTGAAGGAAATTCTCTCCATTAATCCATCGATTAAGATCATGGGTTCTCCATGGAGTGCTCCTACATGGATGAAGAGTAACAACAACAGTGTCGGTGGTAACCTCAAACCTGAATATTATAGTGTCTATGCAGATTATTTTGTAAAATATATACAGGCCATGCGAAATGAAGGCATCACCATCGATGCGATCACTCCGCAAAATGAACCACAGCATGGTGGAAATAATCCAAGCCTGGTGATGTCTGCAGCACAACAAGGTGATTTTATCAAAAATCATCTTGGGCCTAAACTTCAGGCTGCAGGGCTCAATACGAAAATCGTGATATGGGACCATAACTGTGACCGGCCTGACTACCCGATCGAGATATTGAATGATGCTTCTGCCAAGCAATATGTGCAGGGCTCAGCATTTCATCTATACAACGGTGATGTCAGTGCACTTTCGGCTGTTCATGATGCACATCCTGACAGGGCATTGTATTTCACAGAGCAATGGACAGGCTCTACAAGCACATTCGACGGAGATCTGGAGTGGCATATCAAAAATGTCATCATCGGAACGGCACGCAACTGGAGCCAGGTCGCGCTTGAGTGGAATCTCGCAAGCGATCCTCAATTTAATCCGCACACACCTGGTGGTTGCACACAATGCAAAGGTGCTATTACTATTGATGGTTCGAATGTGACACGTAATGTTGCGTATTACATTATTGCACATGCTTCGAAGTTTGTACCTGCTGGTTCTGTACGGATTAACAGTACCAATCCCGGTGCGATATCGAATGTGGCTTTCAAAACTCCGGAAGGAAAGACAGTGCTGATCGCTTTGAATGAAGGCAACGATATTCAGTCATTTAATATTCATGCAGGCGATAAGTGGATCACTGCTTCTCTTCATTCGAATACTGCAGGGACATTTGTGTGGTAAGGTTCAATCGTTAATTCTTTTTTCTTCTCATTCATAAAGTATCTTCTATGAAATCATGGTTCCTTCTCCTGGGGCTTTGCAACTTTTTCATTGGATTTCAATTCCTCCATAAAAAAAACGATTGCCAGCTTCTCAATAATGTTACAGACAGAAAGGTTAGCAGCATGGAAGCCCGGATTTATACCACGTCAAAAAATACAAATCTGCGTCTTACTGATACCGGCAATAAAACATTTCAGCATGCCTCACAGCCACTCGAAACAGAAGTAGCCATCTTTGTACATCCGGCAAAAACTTTTCAGACATTCATAGGGATTGGAGGAGCGGTGACGGATGCCACAGCAGAAGTATTTGCTGCTTTGCCACAGGAAGAGCAACAGAAATTTATTACATCATATTTTAACCCGGACTCAGGAATTGGTTACAGCTTACTTCGCACTTCGATTCACAGTTGTGATTTTAGCAGTGGAAGTTATACTTATGTAACTAACGAAGACAAATCTCTATCGACTTTTTCGATCGAACATGATCAGAAATATCGGATTCCGTTGATCAAAAATATTTTGGCTGCATACCCCTCCATTCCTGTGTATGCAAGTCCCTGGTCCCCGCCTGCTTTTATGAAGGATAATAAAAGCATGTTGAAAGGAGGAAAGTTGCTTCCGGAATTTTATGATTCATGGGCAATGTACTATACGAAGTTTATCAAAGCCTATGAAGCGACAGGAATTCCAATCTGGGGTATAACTGTCCAGAATGAGCCGATGGCAACTCAACGATGGGAGTCATGTATTTATACGGCTGAAGAAGAGCGTGATTTTTTAAAAAACCATTTAGGTCCCACGATGAAACGTGAAGGGTATGGGGACAGGAAGATCATCGTTTGGGATCATAATCGTGATCTTATCAATCATCGTGCTGATGTGATCTTCAGCGATCCTGAGGCAGCTAAATATGCATGGGGTATTGGTTTTCACTGGTATGAAACGTGGACCGGAAGTGATCCGATGTTTAATAATGTTTCCCAGGTTAATAAATCTTATCCGGACAAAAATCTAATCTTCACGGAAGGTTGCGTGGATAAATTTGATTCCTCTAAATATCAGCATTGGCCCAATGGTGAGCTCTATGGCCGTTCGATGATCAATGACTTCAATGCCGGTACTGTCGCCTGGACGGATTGGAATATTCTCCTTGATGAAACCGGTGGCCCGAATCATGTGCAGAATTTTTGTTTTGCTCCGCTGCATGCTGATAAGCAGAAAGGTGAGCTGATCTTTACGCCTTCATACTATTATATTGGCCACTTCTCCAAATTTATTCGTCCGGGAGCAAGGCGCATCAGTGCTGTTGCCAGTCGAAGCTCCTTGATGACCACCTCATTTAAAAACATGGATGGAAGCATTGCGACTGTTGTGATGAATTCGACAGATCTGCCGGTGACGTATAAATTATATATCGATAGTGATGCGATTGAAGAGACTATAGCGGCGCACTCTATTCAGACTGTAGTATCCAGGTAGAGTAACTTGCTTGTGAATTGTCAAATTGAAAATTACCTTCATTCATAATGCAGGTTTTTGCAGGTTGTCTGTTTGCTTAAATGGATAAATTTTCAAAGGAGGGAACGTAGATAGGCTCACCATCACCCCCTCATCAATAAAGTATAATTCATGAAATCAGGATGCATTTTTTTTGGAATGCTTGTCGCATTACTGCCCGTTCTTTTTGGTTGTGATAAGGAGCCCGAGATCATCATTCAAAAAGAAACGGTGCATGATACATTGATCGTGATTGATACCGTTACATTGATTGAAACTGTATTTCAAACCATTCCGGATACCGCCACAACATTTATTCTCGTGCGTAATGCAGAAACTACCGGAGCAGGAAGCAATCCTGTATTAAGTGCTGCTGGGCAGGCCAGGGCGCAGGAGCTTAATCGAATATTGAGCAAAGTAGATCTGGATGCAGTTTATTCCACTGACTTCAATCGTACAAGGCAGACTGCCGAACCTGTTGCAACCACTAACTCTCTTTCCACACTCATCTATGATCCCTTTGCAACAGTGTTTCTTGGAGAAACGAAAAGGGCCTGCTTACGCAAACCCTTTTTTCTAATTTGTCACAATTCCAATGCTATGTCATTATTACGGCGATTCATTTATTTTCCAAGTGCTCAGTGATCTTCCCATATTACAAACGACCTGTCAAGCAGCTGAAATGATTCTGGTCTATTCGCTCTTTTTTCCAAAAAAGAATACAAAATTCAGCCCCAGGACACCTCCATTGGAGATATCGAATTCTTTATCCCTGTCAAAACTGGTTGAAGCATCATTTGATGTTGTGATTGTTGTTCCATCGACAAACCTGGTGGAATTGGTTTCTTCAATTTCACCTCCTGATTTTGAAAATTGAAGTGAAAGAGAATAATCAATTCCGATTGCAATTCTATTGGTTAAATAATAATTCAATCCCAACAATCCACTCAATCCGACTTGAAAACCACCGGCCTCAGTTGTTTCCTCATTTTCGGTTAATTGATAAATATCGCCATTGGTTCTGATGGAGTTTTCAAAACTTTCTTCTTCTTGCTTATTCTTACCAATATATCCGATAGGAATTCTAAGGGCCATGAAAGGATCAATTCGCCTCGTCCCGGGAAAATGACATTCCATGCCTGGAACGAGAAAAACACTGGTTTGAGATTCTGAGGTGGTAGTCGTCTTTAAACCGGTTCTTGAGCTAAGCAAAACGGAGTCTCGCTGCTCATTGCTATCAGAAAAGCTATTGATGAATAGGCCAAGAGTATAATATCGTTTTTCCGATGCCGCATATTTGATATGCAACTCATTAATAAAAACGTCTTCCCAATTGTCTTCGAACAATGGGCCAATACCTTGAGCGGTAAGCTGAAAACCCCATTCACCCGCCATGGGTTTAAAGCTGGCAGTGTCTTGTGCTCCGAGCTGGTATATGCTCAGGGGCAATGTCAAACAGATAAGTAAAAGATACTTTTTCATACACATTAAAATTATTAGTTAAAAAATAAAGGATATCAGTTAATATTTCATCTAAAGTTCATGCTTTAAACATGAAAAGTCTCTTTCCAAAGTACAAGCATGACAAATCCACAAAAACATGTCATTCATAAAAAAGGGCTTACTTGCGTAAACCCTTGTTAATCTTGCGCCCCCTCAAGGACTTGAACCTTGGACCTACGGATTAACAGTCCGGCGCTCTAACCAACTGAGCTAAGGAGGCAATTTGGGACGGCAAATATAGAAGATTTTTAGCTTAAGGGATAAAAGACCGAAAATTGGACGAATTACCTAATATTCAGGCGATTAAATCCAGATCCAGGGCTTAGGACGATCTTCAATCCTATTAAACCCGTTTTTGATCTTAAAAAGAACAAAACCTGGGAGAAAAAAGGAGTGTGATCGCTTCAATTTTTCCTTCTCATCGTCACCTCATCACACCTGTCATTTGCTCTAAAAACTTCTCTGATCTATATCGTATCCATCACTGACTTTGATCATATCACGTCAAAGGTGCTCCGCCTACTTTTGCATCACACCTTTATTCAAAGAACACCAACTATTTCTCATGAAAAATTTATTGATCACCCTCATCCTCGTGGCAGGTTCAACTACCATCGCTTTATCACAATTCACTTTTGATATCCTTGTAGGAGTCAGCCCTGAATCCAATCCTGTAACAGCAGATTTGTTTGTCAACAGTAAGACACCTATGCAGGAGTTCCGCTTCAATATGAAGCAATCGGATGCACAGATCTATGCCGGCGTAAAAGGGAACATAAAATTGAAAGGTTCCTTTTTTGTAGACCTCGGTCTCCTCTATGGCAAACAAAAATCCACGTACCAGGCATTATTTACCATGGAGGATGAAGACCTGTTAAGCTCAATCCATTTATTTAATGTTTCAGATCATCTTCTTTTGTTACCTGTCAATATCGGTGTTAACCTGGGTATTGTGGATGTCACCAGCGGCTTCAGGGTGATTCAAACCATGGCCACCAAAACAGATCTCCATCAACTGAAAGGTTTCAGCTCTGATGAGCATTCTACCCAACTGGGATGGCAGACCGGTGCCGGTATTTCTATCTTAAAATTCCGCCTGGGAGTCGAATACCAGGGTAATTTTTCAAGAGTCGGCAAAGGCATGTTTGTCAATGCTGAATCCCTCGAATTGAAAAATATGCGTGGCCAGTTCTTATTTACGATACAGCAAAGCCTTTAAGGGAGCAGGGGCAAAGAGCATAGAGTGAGGTGCATAGAGCAATAGTGTCGCTTCTTGGAGATTTAATTTTTACATCCAGAGTTTCGTGCTCGATGTTTGTAATGCACTGAGAATAAATGCAGATGTAACTTCTGACATTTCCTTCGCCTTCGCCTAAGCCTTAGCCTTTCCTCAGCCTTTTTTCTTCGAAGACTTAGCCTTTGGATTAAACTTCAGACACAGCGACACCCAGTATTCCAGGTCTTTATCAAGGTCAAATCCTGTTTCATCAACCCATATATATCCTTTCATGGGTCGGCCGGTAAATTCCATAGGCCGCGCTCCTTTTTTCTTCAGGGCTTTTGCTTCATCCTCAGGATCAATACGGGCCATAATCCGTCCTTCTCTTGCGCCCATGAGCATTTTATCATTCACCAGGAAGCACAGCCCACCAAACATAAGCTTCTCAGTGAATTTGACTTTATATGCATCCAGGATCTGTCTGACCCTGTCTTCCAGTGCTTTGCTATAGGCCATTTTGATATGATTTAAATTAAATCCTGAAGTAAATTTAATATCCTGATATCCAAAATTATCAGATGTATGGTCAGGATTACTCCCGGTACTCCTGCCCCCTTCTCTCTTCTCCTCTATGCCCTATGCTCTATGCCCATTATCTTTGCCGCCTTTCAAATCAATACCTCGCATGTCAACAGATCTCTTCAAAGACCTCGTCTCCCACAGTAAAGAATATGGTTTCATCTTCCCTTCAAGCGAAGTTTATGATGGCCTGAGCGGCGTGTATGATTACGGACCGTATGGCGTAGAGCTGAAAAACAATCTCAAGACCTACTGGTGGAGATCCATGGTGCAAAACCATGAGAACATTGTCGGTCTTGATGCAGCCATAATGATGCATCCCAAGACCTGGAAAGCCTCAGGCCACGTCGATGCATTCAATGATCCTTTGGTAGACAACAAAACCTCTCAAAAGAGATATCGTGCAGACGTCCTGATCGAAGAAGGCCTTGAAAAAATCATGGCCAAAGCAGAAAAGGAATTGGAAAAAGCCCGCAAACGATTCGGGGATGAGTTTGATGAAAATAAATACAAAACCGAAAACCAACGTGTAGCAGATTATATCAAACAACATGATCAGCTGTATGGACGATTTGTAGAAGCGATGGGGAAAGGTGATATGCCTGAACTCAAGCTGATCATCGAAGAGCTTGAGATTGCAGATCCGGTGAGTGGCTCCAGGGACTGGACAGAAGTACGTCAGTTCAACCTGATGTTTTATACCCAGCTCGGCAACATCGCAGGAGAAGAAGGAAAATTATATCTCCGTCCTGAAACTGCGCAGGGGATTTTTGTCAATTTTCTGAACGTTCAAAAAACAACGCGACAAAAATTACCATTCGGGATTGCGCAGATCGGAAAAGCATTCCGGAATGAGATCATAGCGCGTCAGTTTATTTTCAGGATGCGCGAATTTGAACAGATGGAAATGCAATATTTTATTCAGCCGGGTACAGAGATGCAGTGGTATAATTACTGGAAGGAAACGAGGATGAAATGGCATCTTTCCCTTGGAACAGATCCTGCAAAACTTCGTTTTCATGATCACGACAATCTTGCACATTATGCGAATGCTGCGGTGGATGTGCAATTTGAATTTCCATTTGGTTTCAAAGAGCTTGAAGGAATCCATTCACGTACCAATTTTGATCTCAGCAGCCACCAGGAATTGAGCGGAAAGAAAATGCAGTATTTCGATCCGGAGACGAATGAAAGTTATGTTCCTTTCGTAGTGGAAACTTCTATTGGTCTGGACCGTATGTTCCTGGCTATGTTGAGCATTGCATATACAGAGGAAACTGTACCTGATGCGGATGGAAAGGATTCAACGCGAATAGTTCTGAAATTTCATCCGGCATTAGCACCTGTTAAATGTGCTATACTTCCGTTGCTGAAGAATAATGATGATCTGACAGCGATGGGTCGGAAAATATTTGATGATCTGAAGCTTAGTTTTCTTTGTCAGTATGATGAAAAGGATGCGATAGGAAGACGATATAGGCGACAGGATGCGATTGGTACTCCATTTTGTGTGACGGTTGATCATCAGAGCCTGGAAGATCAAACGGTCACTATCCGTGAGAGAGATACATTGAAGCAGGAGCGTGTGAATATTTCACAAATACGGGATATTGTTTCGGAAAGGATTGATATGCGGAATTTGTTTCAATGAGCAAGGATAGAATTCTGAATTGACAAGTCAATCCTGAATCTGGAATCTTGAATTTAGAATTCAGAAGAAAATTTTGAATTATAAATGCGAAGAAAATCACACACATTTAAAATTCACCCTTCCATTTTTCATTAGCCTTAGCCTCACCATTTAAAAATCTTCTCCACATATCTTTTTTGTTGATCCGGCAGAAAATATTGAAAAATATAAATACCGGAGGGAAGAAAGTTTAGGTCCACAGAATACCCTGTAGATGTATTCGCGTGAGCATTGAAGACTTCAATTCCGCTATAATTATATATGGTAAGATCAAAATCAAATGCCTGTGGAGCAAAAAACATGATCTGATCTGCAATGATTGGTGGCGAATGCTGAATGGGGAATTCCGGCAAAGCGAGTGATGCTGGAATCAATTCCACTTTTTTACAAATTTCATTGTCACTAAAATTATCATCGGCATGATCGTCCGGTCTTAACACAGTAATACATGCTCCATACCATCCTGAAAAAGGGTATTTTTTTACTATTATAATGTCATGCAAATCATACGTTTTGGTCTCCCCGGGAAGGAGTTCCATCTGCCGTATCTCTTTTGTCCAACTGCCATCTGAACAAAATGAGAACGGATACGTATAAAGCACCTGCATTTGATTAATAGTAAAATCGCTATTATTTTTTACCGTCACCGATGCATTTGGAATAGAATACACATAGCGAAATCCATACTGAAGGAAAACTGAATCATAGGGTCCTACCTCGAAATCGACTAATTCAATGTCATACAATTTCGGACCGATATACGTGTCCAGATTTTCACTGCCGAGGAAACCCCCTTCATAGTAAGAATATCCACTACCTACTGTGAATAAAGTTCTGTTGCGGATGGCGAAACCATCAATGCGTTGTTCGTAATCAGGAATTGGCTCATTATAAATTTTATTTAAAAATAAATCGAATATGAAAAAAGAGTCCTCGCTCATAAAGTTCTCGCTTATAAAGTTCTCGCTTATAACATACAGAAATGGAGGGCTAATGATTATGGAAGGATAAAAGACATATTCACTTGAAAAGCTCTTTTCCAACCCATTGGAAAAAGAACGCAATTCGATTTTATCATAATATACCAGCAGATAATACTCTTCATCAACAGAAAATAATTGCCTTATCTGATGATGGATTGTATTTGAAAGTGTAAAAAACTTATTCTTGAAAAAATGAAATCCTGTTCCATCGTCTTTGAACCTCATTAAGCTGCTGAGAGATGTTCCAACTAGTAGTGTACCTTGAGGAGAAAGTGCCATGCATACAGGAAGACCTACAAATTGGTTAATAGTCGAATCTGCTCCTGGTATAGTCATTCTCAACTGGACAGTATCTCCACCAGTATAGTGAAGCACCACATGGCTATCCCTTATGTAAGCTAGCCTCGGATATCTGGGATTTCCTGAAAGTAATGTTATACGTGTTGGCAGATCTTTTGCCCGAACAAGCAATGAATCCATGACAAGACCATCAAAATTTAATGTATAAACTTTGACATCGCTCGTATCATAAGAATCACAATACTTTCTTGATACAGCTATTTGTATAGTACTATCCTCAGGCAGCATGTGAACAGCATAATCATGAAGAATATCATCCTCATCATAGTTCAGACCTAAAGAAACAGACCAGATGGATGTTCCTATGGAATCGATACGCTCCACAATAGATTCTTCACCATGTCCTATGAGGATAAAGCTTCCATCATCCAATGCATAGATTTGATTTATATTCTGATATTGTACAAGAAGGGTATCAAATGGCTGGGCATATAATACAAGATTAATTCCAATCAGTAATAGGGAAATGAGGATACTCCTGAACATAATAACCTGATTAGATAAGCAAGTTAAGACATTGAAGCCCGACCTCATTTTTAAGCGGCAAAAAGACTGTCACCCGACAAATTCTTTTTCTAATTTTAAGAGCTGTCGATTCCTTCAATTCCTGAATGAATACGAATGAGCATCAGTTGCCAGGTTCATGTAGCCCCTGGTGATCGGAGGCTTTCCAGGCTGAAATCCGGTAAGAGGAAAATAAATATATGTTCCCGTGAATTTTAGCTAATTTTAAGTGCCAACTATTTTATTCTCTCACTTATAAATCAAAACAAAACGTATGAATGCAAAAGTGTTAATTGGCGGCATCCTTGGTGGAGTCGTCCTTTTCCTGCTCGGCTGGCTCCTTTTTGGGGTCATTTTTGCAGATTCCATGACCAGCATGCCTTGCATGCGGACGCATGAAACCCTGAATATTCCTATGATCGCCATTGGGAATATATTAACCGGGTTATTACTCGCACACATTTATTCGAGATGGGCCAATATTACTACACTTGGTGGTGGTGCATTAGCGGCATTCATCATCGGGTTATTGATGTACGGAGGAATGGACTTCCTGATGTATGGGACGACAACAATGTATGCGGATCTGAAAAGTGTGTTGATGGATATCATCACTACCAGTGTGATGCTGGCTATCGCAGGTGGTGTAGTCGGCTGGTGGATGGGAAGGAAATAGGTAATCAGTGTTCAGTAATCAGTGTTCCGTAATCAGTTATTGAAATTGACTAAAATAATAAGACGGGTTACTGAACACTATTTTTCACGTTTTAAAATCAAATCAAAATGAACAACAAATTCTGGATTGGCGGCGTCATAGGATTTATCGCCTTTTTCTTACTCGGATATGTAGTTTACGTCTTAGCTCTGGGTACAACACTACAGGCTCATACCATGCCAGGTGTCAGCCGCGAAGAAATGGACTGGGTACATTTGCTTCTGGGTAACATTGCATATGGATTTGCGATTTCTTATATTCTGAGCAAGTCAAATACTTCCAGCTTTGGAGGAGGTGCAACTACGTGCCTGATCACAGGCCTGTTGATCATATTGGGCGCGGATTTAATTTCCTTCGCGACCACCAAAATCATAAGTGATACCACAGGTCTTTTCCTGGATGTTGCTGCATTCGGCTTCATGTTTGCAGTTGTCGGCGGAATTGTAGGTGCTTATCGCGGAATGGGAGCTAAGCAGTAAGCAGTAAGTGGTAAGTGGTAAGTGGTAAATGGTAAATGGTAAGTGGTAAATTGTAAATGGTAAGTAGTAAGTAGTGATCAAAAAACAACTCTTAGTATTTAATAAAATGGTAGTTTGTGATAACGATTGTTTCTCAATCATAAAAACGAAACCAAAACTGATTACTGACTACTGATTACTTTCTACTGGTTACTTCTCCTTACCACTTACTGCCTACCTTTTACTTCTTACCTTTTTTACATCCACGGCGCACGGTCTCTCTCGACACGGAACATAATATAATTCCGAGCCTGCTTCGCTATGTTTTCTTTTAGATACGGAAAGGAGATATCACCACCGGCTGTATAAATATGCAGTGAGCTCAGGCCGCGCATACGCTGGATGGGTGACGAATGAACAAGCACTCCCTGGATCTTATAGATCTCCACCAGCTTATATGTCCTTCCGAATATTCCTCCTTCAGAGAGAATAAAATCCGGGTGAATCTTTAACCTCCGTTTCTTTTGATAAGCTATTCCCATGGCAATGGCCAATGGAAAAATCAATGTGAGAAACCATTGCATGAAACCTTCATTGCGCCAGGCCATGATCCCAAATAACAATGCAGGAATGAATCCAAACAAAAAAACCATCCTGATGACGATGGATGCATCCATCCGGTGCGTATTGAATACTGCATTTCTAAAATCCGGAACAGTCATATCTAATGTCAGGTCCACCTGCTCCTGATAACATCCAGGAATGACAAGGGATTTATCTTTTTGCTCTTCCATATTCGTGGCCTGGTAAATGTTGAGCTGATAGATGCCGAAGATTTGCTTCAGTGGAGAAGTCATCCAACGGATAAGCTGGATTTTAGATTTCTGAATGGTTTTTTCATTGCGCGTAAACAAGCCACTTACGACTTTAAAATTTTGACCGACACGCCAGAATTTTAAACCATAATATTTTAATACCGTCCTGATCAATGTGATCAAAAATGAGAAAAAGATAAAAACCGGGATAGCCACCAGTGTTGCAAAAACGCCAACAAGAGATATTGAAGAAGTGGTGTCCTCCAGCTTTCCATACACATCCCATCCCAGCACCTGGTGGATATCATCTGCGATGCTCAGGAAAAAAGCGAATATGATGCCAGCCGTCCTGAGATGATTTTCGCTCATCCCGATCTTCATCAGGTCCTTCGGAGAAAGTGTAAGAATTAATTCGGGAACCTGGTTTTCATCAGCAGCAGGAGAAACTAATTCTGAGTTTGTATTCGCCGTGCTGCTCTTTGTTCTTTTATATGCAAATACGATCTCACGCAATTCTTCTGCACGGGGTTGATCAATCGCATCCAATTCCAGTTCGACACCCTTTGACCCTGCTGTGTCCACACGCACACTCACTACATTCAAAAACTGATGGACAAGATTCTGTCTGAAATCGATAGATTGGATCCGGTCAAAGGGAATATTTACCACCTTTTTCCTGATCACGCCGGACCTGACACATAATTCGTTGTCCTGTATAAAAAAATAAAACCTCAGGTAAGAAAGTATGGAATAGACCAGCGATAGAACCGCCATACCTATCACTATCGAAATAATAATAATCCCTTTGCGACTGGTGGGATTGATCAGAATGACGAGCAGTATAGGCCAAAGCCCGCTGATGATAAAGCGGCCATACTTCATCAATATCAGGAAAACAGCCCTTGGAGATTGCCTTTGTGGTTGATATAAGGTGGATGATCCGTTCATTGCTTATCCTTCATCAACAGACTGTTCAGTCGATTTGAGAATGAAGCTTTTGAGACGTTCGGCTGTCTCCGGCAACAGACCCGGTATCGTCAGATCTGTACTTTGACCACCTGCTGTATAAATCGTGAGTCTTGACAATCCAAACCTCCTGTCAATGAATCCCTGCTTAAGCTCACAATGCTGCACACGGTTGAATGGGACTGTAATCATGCTCTGCCATAACCAACCTGATTTATAACTGATGTCTTTTTCACGCAAGGCATATCCCATATAATGATAGGCCAACCCGCTGTAAATGATCATCCACACTGCAATCAACGTGATCAGCACAAAAAGATGAATGGTAAAAGGCCATTGGTCAACCTGCGTAAAAAGAATAAACCATGAAATGAAGATGAGGATCACCGAAATCAGTGTGGCAGAAATATATCGTACGCTTTTATATGCCGGTTCCAGGCTGATCATCACTGTCTGATCCGCATCAGGAAGATGCTGAATATTCAATTGTGGATTGGTGAACAATTCCTCCTGATCGTTCATGTGCTTGCGATGGGTTCGTTCTCAGTGAGCTCCTGAAGTGAAAACAAAAATTCTCTTGCAGTCTTCATGGATTTTATTTTTTCTTTGATCATGATCAACCTTGTAGCGGATTGTTTGAGTTGAACATCCAACACTTTGCTTTTTGTACCTAGTATCTTAATTAATTTTCCAAAAATGGCACTTTCATAATATGCGGATTGCGCATTTTTATGAAAATAACATCTCAATACGCCTCCCCGGAGCGTCACACGGTCAAATCCCATGGAACGAGCGATCCATCGAAGCCTTAAACCGTCAAACAATTCTTCTACCTGCCGGGGAAGCAATCCAAATCTATCCACCAGGTTCATTGCAAATTTTTGGATGCCCTCTTCTGATTCAATGTTATCTAGCTCAGTATACAAACGAAGACGTTCGTCAATATTCGAAACAAATTCATCCGGAATAAGCATTTCAACATCTGTATCGATCTGCACATCCTGGACATATTTCCTGTCCCTTTCCATCTGTTCTTTGAAAAGATCTTTGAAGTCGCTTTCCTTTAATTCCTGTATTGCTTCTTCAAGAATCTTCTGGTAAGTCTCATATCCTATGTCTGAAATAAATCCGCTTTGTTCGCCACCTAATAAATTACCGGCGCCCCTGATATCAAGATCACGCATCGCAATATCAAATCCGCTGCCCAGGTCGGTAAATTCTTCGATCGTCTGCAGCCGCTTGCGTGCCTCCTGTGTCAATGTACTCAAAGGTGGTGTAAAGAGATAACAAAACGCTTTTTTATTCGATCTCCCCACCCTGCCGCGCAATTGATGAAGATCGCTTAATCCGAATTGATTGGCCTGGTTGATCATGATGGTATTTGCATTAGGAATATCAAGACCGGTCTCAATAATGTTTGTGCACACCAGGACATCATGTTTTTTATTGATAAACTCCAGCAAGGTTTCTTCCATATGATCTGCTTCCATCTGTCCATGTGCCATGACGACATCTACATCCGGACATACGCGTCGGATGAGTGCCACGATTTCCGGAAGTGTTTTGATCCTGTTATGTACAAAAAATACCTGGCCTCCCCTGTTCACTTCATAATAAATAGCATCGCGTATTAATTCTTCACTGAATACGCGCCGTTCGGTGTGTATGGGTTGACGGTTAGGCGGAGGTGTCCTGATGATGGAAAGATCGCGTGCTGCCATAAGTGAAAACTGCAATGTCCTCGGAATGGGTGTAGCAGTAAGTGTAAGGGTATCTACATTGACCTGCATCTTGCGCAATTTTTCCTTTGCCGCTACTCCGAATTTTTGTTCTTCATCAACTACCAGCAAGCCGAGATCTTTGAATTCAACTTTATTGTTGAGCAATGCATGCGTGCCAATGACAAGATCCAGCTTCCCTTCTTTCAGACGTTCCATGATCTCTTTTTTCTGTTTGGAGGAACGGAAGCGATTGACATAATCAACACTCACCCCCAAACTTTCCAGCCTGTCTTTGAAACTATAGCTGTGTTGCAGCGCAAGAATGGTAGTGGGCACAAGCACTGCCACTTGTTTTCCATTCACAATCGCTTTGAAGGCGGCTCTGATAGCTACTTCAGTTTTGCCAAAACCAACATCACCACATATCAACCTATCCATTGGATGGGGTTGTTCCATATCCTCCTTTACATCTTGTGTAGCCTTCAGCTGATCCGGTGTGTCTTCGTAGATAAAAGATGCTTCCAGTTCGTTTTGCAGGTATCCATCAGGTGCAAAGGCAAAGCCTTCTGCACTTTTGCGCAATGCATACAATTTGATGAGCTCACGGGCAATATCCTTGACTTTGGTTTTGGTTTTGCGTTTTAAGTTTTCCCACGCATCCGAACCGAGCTTGCTCAGCACAGGTTCTGTTCCATCCTTCCCAACAAATTTTGAAATCTTATGCAGCGATTGTATGCTGACGTAAAGGATATCATTGTTTTTATAAAATAGACGTACAGATTCCTGGAGATGTCCGCTGATATTTATTTTTTCAAGACCAGAATATTTTCCGATACCATGATCGATGTGTGTCACATAATCTCCGGGCTGAAGCTCGCGGAGCATGCGCACATTGAGGGCCTGGTCTTTTGTGAATCCCCTTCTGAGTCGATACTGATGAAAGCGTTCGAAGATCTGGTGATCTGTGTAGCAAACCACATTGGCAGAATAATCTACAAATCCTTCGTGAATTGATTTTGTAACCGGGATAAACTGAACTTTGGCGGCGAGATCTTCAAAGATGGAATAAAAGCGTTCTACCTGCCGGGCATTGGCCATGAAGATGTAATTCGTTCTACCTGCAGCAGTCTGATTTTTTAAATCCTGGATGAGTAATGGAAAGTTTTTATTAAAACTTTTCTGTGATTTCATTTTGAAAGTGACCTTCGTTGCAGGAGTAAGAAGTTCTGCTGCATCACCTTCTGAAACCCATTTCGCGGATTGCAGGCCTGACAATAATTTATGCGTGGGAACAAAATGCTTTTCTTTGATAAATCGTTGGGTGGCTGGATGTTCTGATTCGATATCAATCGACCTTAGAGATGAAAGACGTTCAAAGGTTTCCTGGTATTTGTCGATTAGTATGATAGGTTCCTGAATCCACACATGAGTATTCGAAGGAATAGCTTCCAGGATGGGCACATATTCTCCGCTTTCAAAATGCGTCTGGACATTAGGAATTATGTTGACGTAGGAAAGATTGCGTTGAGAAAGTTGTGTCAGCGGATCAAAGGTCCTTATGCTTTCCACTTCTTCATCGAATAGTTCAATCCGATATGGCCATTCATTACCAAATGAAAAAATATCAATGATACCACCACGTATTGAAAACTGGCCAGGCTCATAGACAAAGTCCACTCTTTCAAATCCGATATCAACGAGCAAAGCAAGCAAGCCATCCACGCCGAGGTCTTCTCCTTTTTTAATTTGTATTTGCTGCTGAGCAACTGCATATGGAGAGATGACTGATTCCACGAGTGCTTCAGGATATGTCACTGCTATCAGTGAAGCTTTCATGTAGCCAGTCAATCCATTCTGATAAAATTTGTTGACAGTTTCTGTGCGCTCCATTACCTGGCCGGCAACGATTTCTTCGAAAAGACCTGGCCGTTTGAAGCTATCGGGGATAAATAAGATATCAGCATCAGGCAAAAGTGAAACAAGGGTGTTGTGGAGATAAGCGGCCGCTTCTTTGTCAGGTGAAATGACCAGCCATGGGCCTACACTATTTGTAGTTAGTCCGGAAAGGACAAAGGATTTCCCGCTGCCGGCCAATCCGGACACCTCTATATGGGCCTGATCAGCTTGCAGTGCAAGTTGTAGTGATTTAACGGAGGCGTCCTGACTATAAAGGTCAATCAGCCGCTCCAGGTCAGTCATGGGAGGGTAAAGGTAAGAGAAGAAAACATGTCCGGGGCCAGCATGTTCATAACTATTCCAACACTCTCATTCACAGCGGATTAAGAGTTGGTGGCACTACTAGTAGTGGCAGTATTAAGTAGTGGCACTATTAGTAGTGCCACTAATACGGCATGTCAACATTCAGTTGGATTTCCCCTGGGGTTTTATTCACTCTGAAAGGACCCTAACTATGCTTCCCTTCCTGACTTTTCAGCATCTTTAGAAAAGCTCTGAAAAATAATTATATCTATCTGAAAATCAGGATTATATATCTCAAATCAGGTTAGGAAATCCGGTGAATTTTAGTTATCTTTGCGCACTTAATTTTAAAGGAGGTTTATGACAAAAATTCAGGGTAGTTATGGCGCCGAAAATATCCAGGCGTTAGAGGGATTAGAAGCAGTCCGCATGCGCCCGAGCATGTATATCGGCAGCACTGATATCAAGGGTTTACATCACTTAGTATGGGAAGTTGTCGACAATTCTATTGATGAGCATCTCGCGGGATATTGCACACATATTGAAGTTTATATTAATAAGGATGGTTCGCTCACGGTCATAGATGACGGCCGGGGCATTCCAGTAGGCATGCATGAAAAACTTCAGAAATCAGCACTTGAAGTGGTGATGACGATTCTTCATGCAGGTGGAAAATTTGACAAGGACACTTATAAAGTTTCCGGTGGCCTTCATGGTGTAGGGATAAGCTGTGTGAATGCATTGAGTGAAAAGGTCCGGGCGGAAGTGAAACGTGAAGGAAAAATATTCAGGCAGGAATATCATCGGGGAAAACCAACAACAGGTGTTGATGAAATCGGGATCTCAACTGAAACCGGTACAACGATCACATTCTGGCCTGATGGTGAAATCTTCGAAACACTGGAATTCAAATATGAAACGCTTGCTAACCGCCTTCGTGAATTATCATTTCTAAATCGTGGTCTGAAGTTAACGTTACGAGATGATCGTGATCCTGACGAACAGGGAAATCCACGTACGGAGACTTTTGTATCAGAAGGAGGCCTTAGGGAATTCGTCCAATTCCTGGATGAAAGCCGGACACCATTGATTGAATTTCCGATTTACGTCAAAGGGAAAGAAGATAACGTGGAAATCGAAGTGGCCATGCAATACAATACCGGCTATCAGGAACATGTCTTTTCTTTTGTGAATAATATTTCTACAAAAGATGGCGGAACGCATGAGGCCGGTTTTAAAAGAGCCATTGCACGGGTCTTCAAGCAATATGGTGATGATAGCGGACAATTTACAAAAGCCAAAGTCACCTTATCCGGTGAAGATTTCAGGGAAGGGCTGACTGCTGTAATTTCTGTGAAAGTACCAGAGCCACAATTTAAAGGACAAACAAAAGGTGAACTTGGTAATTCAGAAATTGTAGGGATTGTGTCCAGGTCAGTGGGTGAAACATTATCTGCTTATCTCGAGGAGAATCCAGGTAATGCGAAAAAAATCGTTGAGAAAGTAATCCTCGCTGCGCGGGCGCGTGATGCTGCCCGCAAAGCACGTGAACTGGTACAACGTAAAAATATCCTGACCGGTGGCGGTCTCCCGGGAAAATTAGCCGATTGTTCTTCACGCGATCCAAAAATCTGTGAACTTTTCCTCGTCGAGGGAGACAGTGCGGGTGGAACAGCGAAACAAGGTCGTGACCGTAATTTCCAGGCGATACTACCTCTACGGGGCAAAATCCTCAATGTCGAAAAAGCGATGGAGCATAAGATTTACGACAATGAAGAAATCAAGAACATGTTCACCGCGCTCGGTGTAAGCATTGAAGAAAAGAATGGAGAGCGTATACTCAATATCGAAAAACTCAGGTATCATAAGATCGTCATCATGTGCGATGCCGACATCGATGGCAGTCACATCGTGACACTTATCCTGACTTTCTTCTTCAGGTATATGAGACCCCTGATTGACAACGGGCACATCTTTATTGCAGCTCCACCGTTGTATCGTGTTTCAAAAGGAAAGCAGTTCATGTATTGCTGGAATGAAACTGAGCGCCAGGAAGCAGTAGATTCCTATACTGCAGGTGAAAAAGAATCAGGTGTCAAAGTACAGCGATACAAAGGTCTTGGAGAGATGAATGCAGAGCAGCTTTGGGAGACCACCATGGATCCTGATGCACGTGTCTTCCGCAGGGTTGGTGTCGATGATGCTCTTGAAGCTGATCGCACATTCAGCATGCTGATGGGAGATGATGTTCCACCACGTCGCGCTTTCATCGAAGCGAATGCGAAGTACGCGAGAGTTGATGTGTAGTCAGTAGTCAGTAGTCAGTAGTCAGTAGTCAGTAGTCAGTAGTATTTTTATAAAATAAAAAATGAGCGCGATGCGCTCATTTTTTATTTCACCTTAACTTGTAAGACATTTGAGCGTCAGAAAATAAGATAACTCTATGGTGGTTGGATTAATGACCGATTACTGAATACCGATTACTGAATACTCTTTTACTTCGGCCTTGTGTTATACTGTTCGATATTATATTCAATCGGCAGTGTAAACAGACAGCTGACCGGCTTGTCATTTAATTTCGCGGGTTCCCATTTGGGCCATTGGTTCAGATATTCAACAGCTGCTTTGCTGAGACATTCATCCGGACTACGGAGTACTTTCAAACCGGTAATCTCTCCATTTTTTTCAACGATAAACTGAAGGATGACCTTGCCTTCTATTTTCTTTGCAAGACCACAGTCTGGATATGGATAGTAATCAATATACATCTTCATGGTTTCCGTGCCACCGGACAGTACCGGCATTTTTTCTACACTGGAATACACCGGATCTTTCGGATCCCGGTTTGGAATATCCGCAAGCTTATTTGCCTGAGAATATGCAAGTGATGCAACGAAGATCAGCATGAAACTGATGCCTGTATTTTTGTATGCTTTATTCATATCATTTAAATTTTAAAAATTAATTCTGTGCCTGGTGATTGATGATTACATGTTCGAGGTCAGAGACAATCAAATGTCAGTATTCAGTATTCAGTATTCAGTAATTAGGATTACAAGCTCACTTGATAAATACATGTTTCGAAGTCAGAGACACTCGAACGTCTGTTATTGATTACTGAATACTGATCACTGATTACTTTTTTTACTTAATTATTCATGTTAAGTTACATTTTTTCGAGGATAACCGCATATCCCTGGCCGACACCTACACACATCGTGGCGAGCGCATATTTTTTATCCAGTCGTTGAAGGGTACGGGCTGCCGAAAGTATAATCCGGGCACCGCTCATTCCTAATGGATGACCCATTGCAATAGCTCCACCGTATTTATTCACACGTAAATCTTCATCTTCCAGTCCTAACGCTCGTGTGCATGCCAGCACCTGCGCTGCGAAAGCTTCATTGATCTCAATGACATCCATTTTATCTAATGTCAATCCTGCTTTTTTTAATGCGAGCTGTGTAGCTGTGACTGGTCCTATACCCATGATCCGGGGTTCAACACCTACTACCGCAGAAGCTACAATTTTGGCCATTGGTTTAAGTCCATTATGACGAACACCAAAATCGGATGCCATAAGAAGCGCAGCAGCCCCATCGTTAAGTCCGCTACTGTTTCCTGCAGTCACCGTTCCACTTTCTCTGAAAGCCGGACGCAATGCAGCTAATCCTTCAAGTGTGGTCTGTGGCTTCATAAATTCATCTTTATCAAAAACATGAACCTCTTGTTTTTTTCTCGGGATCATGACAGGCGTTATCTCTTCCTTGAATACAGACTTGGCTGCCACCGCTTTTCGCTGTGAGTTATATGCATATCTGTCCTGGTCTTCACGGGATATTTTGTACATAGTAGCCAGGTTTTCGGCGGTCTCTCCCATGGATTCTGTTCCATACATGGTATCCATCAAAGGATTTTTAAAACGCCACCCAAACGAGGAGTCATGCATTTCAACATTGGCACCAAAAGGCTGATCAGATTTTGAAATTACCCAGGGCCCCCGCGTCATGTTTTCAACACCACCGGAGACAAAAATATCTCCGTCACCTGCCTGTATAGCCCTGTGCGCATGTATGACCGCGGACATGCCTGAGGCACATAACCGGTTCACTGTTTCTCCCGGAACTGACCATGGAACTTCAGCTAAAAGTAAAGCCATCCGCGCTATATTTCTGTTGTCCTCTCCGGCCTGGTTAGCACAACCCATGATCACATCATCAATCACTGCAGGATCAAGCTGCTCATGCCTGTTTAATAAAGCACGAATCACATGCGCTGCCAGGTCATCGGTGCGAACAGAGGAAAGCCCTCCCCGAAATGAACCAATCGCTGTACGGATACCGTCTATGATAAAAGTTTCTTGCATGAATTTTTCTATTCAATAGGTTTGAAAAAAAGGGCTTTCAGAAATTATTGGGGGCCTGGCTGTCAACTCAGATGAAAAGGAGCAGCAAGATGCTTTTTATTTTCGAAGTGGGCAATAATTTCTTTCAGGTTTCCGATGTCACTTTTTCGTTTTTAAATATCAGCGCAAACGATAATAGAACAACAAAAGCTATACCTGCAGGGATCACCCATATCATTCGCCATTCGTGTGATCCGTCGTCGTATTGAAATTTATTATAAATAATTCCGGCTAGCCAGAACCCAATAAACATACCAACCCCATAGGTAGCCAATGTAATGAGTCCCTGCGCAGCGCTTTTTGTCTTCTCACCTGCTTTAAAATCCGTATAGATCTGGCCGGAGACAAAAAAGAAATCATAGCATACTCCATGCAATATGATTCCCATGAATAACATCCATTCGCCCGGACCGGCATTACCATAAGCAAATAAGAGATACCTCACTGCCCAGGCAGCCATCCCGACCAGCAATGTAATTTTTAAACCAAACCGTTTGAAGAAAAGAGGCAACAAAAGCATAAAAGCAACTTCAGAACCCTGGCCGAATGTCATATTGCCGGCTGCATTTTCCATTCCGGTTTCATTGAGAAAAATATTGGCATTCTGATAATAGAAAGCAAGGGGTATGCAGATCAGGATCGAAGCAATAAAAAACTGCAGAAAATTTTTGTCTTTCAGCAAGCTCAATGCGTCAAGTCCAAGGATCTCTTTCAATGTAGGTTTTTTACCGGTATTACCCTGCGGTGGTGTATCAGGCAGCAGGAAGCTAAAAAATCCGAGAAATGCGGATACGGCACTAGCCATATAAAATGTTTCCCGCAGTAAACCTTTTGTTTCCCATTTCATGACATACCCGATGATAAGACCTGCCACAATCCATCCTACAGTTCCCCACACCCGGATGCTTGCAAATTGCTTTGCGGGATCATTCATCTGGCGGAATGAAACCGAATTGACAAGTGCAAGGGTAGGCATATACAGGATCATGTAAGCGAGGATATAAGGATAGAAAGCTGTAAAATCGTCCGCCCTGGCTACCATAAATAATAATATGGCACCGACAATATGGAGGAAACCAAGTATCCGCTGTGCTGCAAAATACCGGTCAGCAATCAGACCTATGATGAAAGGTGCAATGATGGCTCCCAAAGATTGTGTAGAATACGCTGCGGCTATCTGATTGCCCTCAGAAGAAAGCATCTGAGACAGATATGTCCCCATTGTAACAAACCATGCGCCCCAGATAAAGAATTCAAGGAACATCATCAATGACAGCTTAAAGCGGGTAAGAGAATTCATTTGGTTTTCGGTTAAGTTTGAAAGACTAATTTACGATTATAGATTATATGTATATTATCTCGCAAAGGGCAAAGCCGCAAATAGCTTAAATACCAGTTCTTTCTTCATTTTTGAATATCAAACCTGTCACATGAAAAATAATTTCAATTGCTTAAAGAATCTATCCCTGTTTAATTTCCTACTGGCTATCCTAATATGTGCTTCCTGCACGACCACAAGAAGTTATACAACGCTGGATTTGTCGGCTGGAGCCATTCATTCCATTGATTCCATTTGCCAGTTGTACATTAAGAAAGAGCATTATCCTGGTCTTGCTGTTGCGATTGGTGAAAAAGGAAAAAAAATATGGTCGAAAGGATATGGCTATTCAGATCTGGAAAAAAAACGCCCGGTTGATCCGGCTGATGATCTTTTCAGAATAGGCAGCATTTCAAAAACGATCACAGCTGTTGCGCTGGGACGATTAAAAGAAAGAGGTTTAATTTCATTTGATCTGCCCATCTCCTCTTATTATCCCGATTGCCCGGCAGATAAAAAATTGATCACGCTCAGACAATTGGGAGGGCATACAGCCGGGATCCGACATTATAACGGGCTTGAATTTTTAAGCAACATTCATTATACAACTATTGATGATGCTTTAGAAGTATTCATTCATGATACCCTGGTCATTCAACCCGGATCAGCTTATCATTATTCTACATATGGATATACGCTTCTCAGCAAGGTGATGGAAAATGCAGTCCATAAACCTTTTCTGCAGATCATACGTGATGAGGTCCAGTCACCATTGAAGCTTAACGATCTCAAACCGGATTTCAGGGACTCCATTCAATTTCATCGTGTTCATTTTTATGAATACCAGGATAGCCACCATATTATCTCCCCTCCTGTGGACCTTAGTAATAAATGGGCCGGTGGTGGCTTCTTATGCACAGCTCATGATCTTATAAAATTTGGAGAAGCTGTGACTGTACCCGGATTACTTCAATCTGAAACGTTGAAAGAACTTACAACTTCTCAAACGCTTCCTGATGGCAAGAGCACAAACTATGGTATTGGTTTCAGGTCCATCACTGACGATGAAGGTTTCAAAGGATATGGCCATTCAGGTGGTTCAGTCGGGGGAACAAGCATGCTGATGATCTATCCAACTGAAGAGCTTGTCGTGGTCACTCTTATAAATCTTTCTTATGCAGAAATGAATGGACTGGCTATGAAAATAGCCGGCATCGTAAGACGTTCGCACGTAAAAAAATGAAACTACCTGTTGATCCCGGTTTTTTTAAGTCCCCGGTGGATCTGGCGAATGTGATGTGCAATATGATGGTTAAAAAAGATAAGCATCTGCCTCATCGTCATTCTTCCTGAAAGAGGATGGTTGTAGACGAGATGACTTTTAAACTGCGGCATGCTTTCGGCTATCAATGCAGTCATCTCTTCACGTACCGCATTCCATTTCACATCGAGATCATCCGGGAAAAGGATTTCAGACTCCTTCCACATATTGATCGGGGCAGGTGCTTTCACTTTTATTGGTGACCATAACACGAAGTTGACCAAATGAAGTGACCACCACGATTTGACATTATATGGAAGAAGGCTGTCAGGATAGGATAATTTTTTCCTGAGGTATGCCAGTGAAAGCTTTTCACTGAGATAGAGATGAGTAGCTATCTGGGCAGCTGACCAGGTGTATGGATCGGGTTGGCGCAGATAACTTTCTGTTGATATTGAACGGATGAGGCTCATCAGCTCTTTTTTCTGATGATCCATTCGTTGGAGCTGGGTCATAATTTTTTGATCGTCGTTGATCATACAATGCATAAATTTAGATTCTCCTTTGAAGAGATTAAATATTATCTGATGCTGCCATTCCCACAATTTACTCCTGAAGAACGATACAAATATGATGAATCCCTGAAGGAGCTGCAAAAAGATGACCGGGTTCAGTTACCTGATGAAACGGAAGAGATATTCATTGAGGAACAAAATTTAGACCAGGGCTGGCTCTGGTTATTGATGGGAGTTGTGACCCTGAGCATATTTGTTTCATTATTGATGTCTGGTCAATGGGGATGGATTATGATTCTCCTTGGTGCTGTGCTTGTATCCTCTATGGCTCTGTTGTCATCATTCCGGCTTCTCACAAAGATTGATAACGAAGGAGTGCATTATCGTCTTAGTCCTTTCCTGATGAAATATAAAACTGTTCGATGGGAAGATATAGATCAGATCTATGTGCGCAGATACTCTCCATTCATTGAATATGGAGGATGGGGAATACGATATGGGAGAAAAGGTTGGGCGTATACTGCGAAAGGGAACCAGGGCATCCAGATGGTGTTGAAAAATGGAAAACGAATCCTGTTAGGAACTCAGCGTGAAGAGGATATAGCACGTGTGCTTTCGAAACGATCGATCACGGTGTAGTTATAAAAAAAAGAGCGTCGACTGTCGTCAACGCTCTTAATTCTCTCTTGATGTACGTCTCGGGTGTAAAGAAAGAAACTTTCTCCAGGGATCCCGTTGCCTAAAATGGCAAAAGTAGTTTGCTACTGCTTACTTCTTCTTAGCTGCTTTCTTAGCTGCTTTCTTAGGAGCTGCTTTTTTAGCTGCTTTCTTTGCTGGAGCTTTCTTTGATGGCGCTGCTTTAGCGGCTGGCATCACTTTAGCTTTCACAGAAGTTCTCTTCTTAGCAGAAGCTTTCTTAGCAGCCTTTCTTGGAGCTGCTTTTTTAGCAGCCTTTCTTGGAGCTGCTTTTTTAGCGGCTTTTCTTGGAGCTGCTTTCTTAGCAGCTTTTCTTGGAGCTGCTTTTTTAGCAGCCTTTCTTGGAGCTGCCTTCTTTGCAGCCTTCTTAGGTGCTGCCTTCTTTGCTGATTTAGCCATATGAATATTGAGATTAAGTTTGCAGATTTAGTGATCGCAGTTGACCTGACCCGCTGTCATCAAGGTCGCCATGAGCGATAGAATTATTTTTCGTGGAGATGCGTTGTGCGGAAGTATATGGAATGATCCAATCATATTGCGTGACAAAAATACAAATTATATTTATTATGTATATATTTTTTTTAAAATATTTCAATTTTTTTTTATCACGCGCGTGCGATCTAACTTTGGCTTCACATGATGAAACAGAAAATACAAAAAGTGATCCAATTTTTTCAGCTACCCTTTTTTACATTTTTCATCTGGTGAACAAACATCACTCATCTCATCTGCAAACATGAAAAAAGATATTATCCTCAAATCAAAATTGCTCTCCTCGCTCCGCAAGAAGATCAGACACATCAGCAGTTCATTGCTGTATGCTGCACTTCTGATGTATTATGCATTCAGGCGAAAAGAAACTCCTGCATGGGCTAAACGCATTGTGATGGGTGTATTCGTATATCTCTTTGCACCACTTGATGCACTTCCGGATATCACACCTGTGATAGGTTATACGGATGATATGGGCGTGATGCTCTATGGTCTTGTGCTGATAGCAGCCTACATCAATGATGAGGTCAGGTCTTCTGCGAGGCATACCCTTGAGTCATGGATTGGCCCTGTAGACCATGAAAATCTCAGAAAAATCGATGACCAACTCTGAAAATGATTTTCTTCCACCACTTAAAAGTGGTGGCAATTCAGTGGCGGCAATGCAGTGGAGACAATTCAGTTTATTCTTGAATTGCCACTAGCTTTAACTAGTGGAGTTAAAAGTGACAGCAACTCATTGTATCCTTGAATTGCCCTTAGCTTTAGCTAGCGGAGTTGAATTCCTGAATACTTTCACCACCTTTATAGATGCGTTATGATCTGATATCCTCAGGACAATTCTCTGACCGTCGCCTGAATTTTATAAAAAAAATGAAGCCCGGTGCCATCGCTGTTTTTTATTCGAATGACCTGATGCCAAGAAGTGCAGATCAGTATTTTCCTTTCAGACAGGATTCAGCTCTTTTCGCATTATCAGGTTTAGATCAACCGGGGACCATCCTTATTCTTTATCCTGATGCGAAAAAAAATCAGCTGAAGGAAATTGCTTTTATCCTTCCACCGGATCCAGAGCACGCAATATGGAATGGTGACAGGCTTCAACAGGCTGATGCAAAAAAAATCTCAGGGATCGGCACAATTAAAACCCTGGATGAATGGGATAAAATCATGCCGGCCCTTTTTCGTACAGCCAACAGCATTTATATCAACAACCGGGAACAAGATCGCTTTCATGCTGAGATCCCGTCACAAAATGATCGAAAGGCTGGAGAATTGAAAAAATCATACCCCACTCAAACTTTTCTGAAAACTCAACCTATCCTGAGAGATATTCTCATGATCAAGCATCCTGGGGAAATAGAATTGATGAAGCGTGCGGTGGAAGTGACCGGATTGGCTTTTGATCGTGTGCTTAAAACCATCAAAACAAATAGTAAAGAGTATGAAGTAGAAGCAGAACTATCTTATATACTATCACGAAATGGATGCACCCATGCATTTGAACCCATCGTGGCATCCGGTAAATCAGCATGCACATTGCATTACATCCGGAATGACCAGGTGATCAGACCGGGCACACTTGTGCTTTTGGATTTTGGAGCAGAATACGCATATATGGCATCTGATATGACCAGGACCATTCCGGTATCAGGAAAATTTTCAAAGCGTCAACGACAGGTGTATACTTCTGTATTAAAGGTTTTGAATGAGATCACATCCATGATGAATCCCGGTATTACCATCGATCAGTTGAATAAAGAAGCAGGAAAATTGATTGAGCAGGAATTACTATTACTCAAAATCATCACTCAACGTGACGTCCGAAACCAGGCAAAGAGCAACCCGGTATGGAAAAAATATTTCATGCATGGCGTCACTCATCATCTCGGATATGATGTCCATGATATCAGCAACAGATCTGCCCCGCTGAAACCCGGAATGGTATTAACATGCGAACCCGGTATGTATATACCCGGAGAAAATATCGGGATAAGACTTGAGAATGATATCCTCATCACCCGGAAGGGGTCGCTCAACCTGATGGAATCCATTCCTATACATCCGGATGAAATTGAATCCCACTTGAACACTCGGCATGGTTGATTTGTATTACTAAACAAATCAGGCATCAGGTAAATCATCCGGATTGATGGACATTCCGTTTAGCGTGTTTTTTTTCTCACTCGGCATTATTAAGCAAGGGATTATCACCTTCTATGGCTCAATACCGTAAATTGGTAAAAAGGCCTATACACTATAAAAAAAATTGCCTTGCATCTGTCTTTTCACTTCTTTGAAATCACTCTGAATTCTTTTTATTATATCTAAAAAAACAACCATATGAGCAAAACATTACTTTCCTTAACTCTCTTTTTCTCTGTCCTATGCAATGTTGCTTTCGCCGGGGAGCATTCTTCCGCATTAGTTTTCACTGCCCGTATGAATGGTGCATCTGAAGAACCTTCCGTGACTACTGATGGAAGAGGCGTGGCCATTTTTACTTTCGACGAGAAAAAATCCACATTGTATATCAATGTGAGCCTGAGCAATCTCAGTGGCCCTATCACCGGCATACACATTCATGAAGGAGTTCCCGGAGAAAATGGTCCGGTCATCATCAACCTGACTTCTTTCCTGAGCGGGAACCGCGTGAAAGGAACAGTACATGATGTTTCAAAAGCGACGATGGCTGCATTTCTCACCGGTGGATATTATATCAACGCCCATACTGAATTGAATCCGGATGGCGAGATAAGGGGCCAGATCAAACTGGAAACTGATTTGCGTTATGCCGCATTGTTGAATGGGAATTCTGAAGTGCCTGAAGTGACCACTGATGGAAGAGGTCTTTTCATAGCCCATTTTTCAGCAGACGGAAACAAGGTCGATTATAAAATGATCTTCGAAGGATTAACCAGTCCGGTGACTGCTGCACATATCCATCAGGGAGCCATTGGAAGCAATGGAGGAGTCATACTTGACCTTTCTTCTTCTATTGTTGGAAATGTGTTAAGCGGTACATGGGATGTAATAGACTTCATAGCTGCTCTAACTTCAAGTGAATTGTATGTCAACGTACATACAGTCAATAATCCGGACGGAGAAATTCGTGGACAAATATTATTGCAGGACGGACTCACTTTTGATGCAAGCTTTGACGGTGCACAGGAAAATCCTTCAGTGGACACGAGAGGAAAAGCGCTCGCCATCGCAACGGTAAGGCCTGATCTGTCTGAAGTAGAATATTTTGTTGTATTCGATAGCTTATCCGGACCTCCAAGTGCTGCACATTTTCATACAGGAAATGTCGGCGCTAATGGTGGTGTGGTGATCAATATGTCCGGTGATATCAGTGGAAATACAATATCAGGATCTCAACCTCTGACTCTTGATCTTGTGAATCAAATGCTTGAAGGAGGTCTTTATATGAATATTCACACAGCCGCACATCCGGGTGGAGAGATCAGGGGACAGGTATACAAATTTGCACGCGAGCCTTACATTTTTGATATGAATGGTGGCCAGGAAGTTCCATCCAATAGCAGCACTGCTACAGGTGCCGGAGTAGCTACTATCGACAGGGATGAAACGAATGTGCATTTTATGATGGTATATAGTGGTCTCCAGGGTACATTTTCAAATGCACATTTTCACTATGAAGAACCCGGAGTATCGGGACCAGTAATTTTTGGCCTGGCTTCTTTCTTTGACACTTTTGGTTTTGCTGAAGGATATTGGAACCAGCAAAGCTCACAGCCTTTTGATGCGGTTGCAGCAGAATATTTTACAGAAGGAGAAGTCTATGCGAATATTCATTCAAGCATGTTTCCCGGTGGTGAAATACGAGGTAACCTGTTTCAATCCAGTTCCTTGTTTACGGATCTTCCCTTTGATCCTAAGTTTGGTGATGATCTGATATTTGCTGTTAAGCTGAGAGGTAATAGTGAGAATCCACCTGTTACTACTGACGGTTTTGGACTAGCTACCTTTTATTTTAAAGAAGACAAAACAACAGCTTATATCAATGTAACCGTGCATGGTTTATCGGGGCCTGCTACTGCTGCTCATATACATGAAGGAATTATTGGTGTGAATGGACCTGTCATATTTCCATTGAATGTTGTTGGCAACAGAATACAGATGGAAATTCCGGGCATTACACCGGCGCAGTTCGGAAAATTTGTAGATGGCAGTTATTATATCAATGTACATACAGCAGCAAATCCGGGAGGTGAGATCAGAGGACAGATATTCCCTGATCAAGATGGAACCCTTGTAGCTAATCTTGAAGGTGCACAGGAAGTCCCTGCTATTACAACTGATGGAAAGGGTTTGGGTGCATTTCATTATACAATTGGAAAAACTACACTTGAAGTGAATGTCCAGTTGACTGGCTTATCAAGTGATATCATATCTGCTCATTTACATGCAGCAGTGCCTGGTGAGAACGGAGATGTGATCGTTGATCTGACGGACCTTATTGATGGTCATCGAATCCAGGGAACAGTTGACCTTACGCTCCAGGATATTTTTGATGTGGCGACTGGTGGGGTATATGTAAATGTCCATACATCAGATAATCCCGGTGGTGAAATCAGGGGACAACTTACGCCTCAAAACGGATTAACATTTGATGGATGGATGTCCGGCCTGCAGGAAAATCCATTTACAACGTCGGGTGCCAGCGCATTTGCCGTAGCTACTGTTTCACCTGATCTGTCCAATGTCAATGTATGGATGACTACAGATGCTGTATCCGGAATCATAGGCGCCTCCCATTTTCATCGCGGTGCTATAGGCACCACTGGACCGGTAGTGCTTAATTTTTCCGCAGACCTGGCTAATAATGCGCTCAGTTTTACAGGACCAATAGCAAGTGATGTAGTCAGCTCTTTACTCACAGGAGAAATATATATCAATGCTCATACACCGGCTTATCCAGGCGGAGAATTAAGAGGACAAATGTTCAGGTTGGCACGCGATGGATATGGATTTGATATGTGCACTAACCAGGAAGTTGCTCCGATCAATGCACCGAATGCGCAAGGCTCAGGTCTTGTATCGATCGATCGTCTTCACTCGAATCTGAATATTTCGATTGTTACAGATGGGTTGACCGGTGATGTTACAGCTGCACATTTTCATGAAGCTCCTATCGATGTGAATGGGGGTGTCATATTTCCATTGACAAAGTTTTTCGTCGATGGTGCTATGTTTGAAAATGGCGTTCCTATGGATACTGCTATTACAAATGCCATTATAGCCGGGAATGTGTATGCGAATGTGCATACCGCGCTACATCCCGGTGGAGAGCTACGCGGACAGATTGTAAAAGAATTTTTATGTGAAATCGCAACCGGTAATGAACCGATTGAAGAAATCACAGGAGAAGTCTTACTAAGTCCAAATCCGGTAACGGATGAGCTCAACATAAGCGTTGAAGTAAGTACAAAGACTTCTTTAGATATGGATGTATATGATTTATCCGGAAAAAGGATTTCTACTCATCCGTTCAACTTATCAGAAGGCAAAAACGATGTCCGTATTGAAACTGCCGATTTAACTGCGGGCTTTTATCTGCTGATGATCACTGATGGAAATGCTACAAAAACGTATAAGTTCGTCAAATAACAAATCATAGATATTGTGGGCAAGAAGCCGCACTTCTCGATGAGGGTGCGGCTTTTTTTATGCATTTCTTAATAGATCGGCAACTCACCTTAACAATGCAGGGGGCGTCATTTACACATATAATTGATCTTAAAAGACTGAATGATGAAAACACAAAATTTGACTCAAAAGAAAAGCCTCCAGTGGAGCTTTGGTGTACATGTAGCTTTATTGCTGCTTGGTTTTCTTCCTTTCGCTCATCAGATGGTGAAGGAAGAACCTAAAGAAGTACTTGTAGAATTAGGTTATGTGGAAATGCCACAGATATCAGAAGCAGGAAGTGAAGGCCTCCAGGCAAGGAGCCCTATTTTCAACGAAGAACCAGAACCTACAGCTGACAAGCCTACGGATGACCCTGTTCCGGTAGATGAAACAGATCCTGCTGAAGAAACAACTATTGCCGAAGATGTAAGTCTTATCCCAACGGATGTAGTGAGCAATGATGATACTGAAGTAACTGCAAGTGAAAGCAATGACAGTGGATCAGACGCAGAAACACATGCTGATGGTGGTGGCGAAGGAAGCCCTATCGCAGGTGATCAGTCAGGTGCTGCTACAGCCGGTGATGGTGGTGGTGGTGACGGACTTGAAGGTGACGGTATCATCACACGTCGTGTGATCTACAGGGAAGATATCTCAAAAGCTGCAAGAGTAAACGGAAAAGTGGTCTTAAATATCTGTATCAATAAAGCAGGAAGAGTGGTAAGTGTTGCTTATGATCCTGTAAAAACCACGATCACAGACAAGGCAGTGATCAATGAAGCTTCACACCTGGCAGCAAAATATAGATTCGAAGAAAAGTATAATGGGCCTGCAAAGGAATGCGGCCAGCTGACATTCATCTTCCGGATTGAGAAACCTATCATCGCTGAGTTCTTTTAATCTGATCATTATATACATAAGAAAGCCTGGAACGAAATACAGTTCCAGGCTTTTTTTATGCTAACGATGTTTTGTTCCTGAGGGAACCAGATTTTTATGGGTAATGTAGTTATCAAAAAATGATACCGAGATCAAAAGAAAATCCTCTGAGCTTTGATTCCGTTCTTTCCCTGATCAGCTCGTGAAGAGCATGATGATATTTTATATCCAGGGTAATCAATGAGAATATCTCGGCCTGGATAACACCCGTAAGAGCCGGTGTAACGCCATACATCTCATCGACCTTAAGTCCTATATCATTCGAATCAAGATTGTAGAAGAAGAATGCCTCCGCTCCGGCCATGATAGAAAGATCTACAACTTTGAAATCAAAAAGCTCGTAACCTGCAGTCAACGGAATGTTGAAATAATGCAGGTGATTCCTTTTATGAAAACTATACTGAAAGCCTTCCGGCTGATTCAAAACAGATATCCGGTTATAATGAAATCCCGGTGCAAATATGAACCTGTTGCTCATGATGTGCATGTCGAATCCGACGGTCTGACCACTGTGGTGTGACTCGCCACCAAGGTTGATTTCATCCATGATGGACCAGGTTTGTACCCCTGTTTTCAGGTTGAAACGAGCCTGGGAATGCCCTGTATTTAAATATATAAGGCTGAAAATCAAAGCCAAATACACCACGCGAAGTGCTGAGTTCATAAGGATAAATATTTAGGGGGAGGCTTTCACCACAAAAGTAGGGTATTTTCGCGTTCTGATTATTGATTTCTATCACCTAACAGGCTAATCTATGTATCCGGATCTCTCATATTTGTTCCATGATCTCTTCGGTAGCGACCCGGATAACTGGTTGAGCGTATTTAAGACATTCGGGGTATTTCTGATCCTGGCTTTCATCATCAGTGCTTATGTGCTTAAGCTTGAAATCAAACGAAAAGAAACAGAAGGATTGATGACTGGGACTATCGAGAAAATGCGGGTAGGATTTCCGGCGACCTGGCAGCAGATAGCTCAAAATGCTTTTTTCGGATTTATCATTGGTTTCAAGCTGCCCTATATCATCCAGCATTTTGAACAATTCAAGCCTGATCCTGCCTCGGTTTTACTGTCTACACAAGGAACGCTGATATGGGGTATCCTCTCTGCTGCGTTTTTCGGATTTCTGAAATATTGGGATCACAAAAAGCAACAGCTTCCAAAACCACAGATCAATGAAGTTATGGTGATGCCTCATCAACGGATTGGCGATATCACGATCCTGGCTGCTATTTCAGGCCTGGTGGGTGCAAGATTATTTTCGATTATTGAAAGTGAAGAAAATATAAAAGCATTTATAAAAGATCCACTTGATCAGTTGCTGAGCGGTAGTGGTCTTGCTATTTATGGCGGACTTATTCTGGCCTTCATTATGGTTTATCTGTATGTCCGAAGAAATGGCATGAAACCTATTTACATGATGGATGCTGTTGCTCCTGCATTGATCATGGGATATGCGGTGGGCAGAATTGGATGTCAGCTTTCCGGTGATGGTGACTGGGGTATTGTCAATACGAATCCAAAACCTTCATGGTGGTTTTTGCCTGACTGGTCATGGTCTTTTGATTATCCGCACAATGTATTGAACGATGGCATCCAGATCGAAGGTTGCCTGTGGAATTATTGCAAACATCTTGGTGAAGGAGTTTATCCAACTCCGCTTTATGAAACGATTTTAGGGTTTATCATCTTTGGTATACTATGGTCATTGAGAAAAAAAATCAAAATACCAGGCATCATATTTTTCATTTACGTTTTGTTGAATGGTATTGAGAGATTCTTCATTGAAAAAATTCGGACGAATCCGGATATTTCTTTCATGGGAATAGAAGCTACGCAGGCCGAGTATATTGCTTTTCTGTTGATTGTGATTGGGATCGTTGGAATTACCTGGTTGTACGTGAAGCGTGAGAAGGCAGACATCAGTATTCAGTAATCAGTATTCAGTATTCAGTAATCAGCGGATTTCACTTTCACAAGAGCTTATTTTGTAGAATTAGGTTCGTCAGACGTGAGATGTGAGTGATCAGTAATCGATGTAGAATTAGTAATCAAAAACTGAATAATGATTACCACTTACTGAATACTGAATTATTTCCTTAGCCTTAGCCTATTCATCGCCTCCGCTTTTTTTTCAATCCCTTTTACTACCTTTACCATCCTGATGAATAGAAAAATAGCTCAAATTATTATAACGTAAACAGAATTGCAATCTCAGCTTGACTGAAGCCCCGGCAGATTGCAGCCGGGGCTTTTTTAATGTAATGCACTGAACTACTGACATGAAACTGTACCCGGAATATAAAGGTCTGAACCTTCCCTCGATCGATAAAGAATTGCTAAGCTGGTGGGAGGAACATGGCATTTTTGAAAAAAGCGTATCACAACGACCTGAGGATAAGAGGTGGGTTTTTTATGAAGGACCGCCCAGCGCCAATGGCATGCCCGGGATCCATCACGTCATGGCCCGCGCCATCAAGGATCTTTTCTGCCGCTATCAAACCCTGAAAGGAAACCGCGTAGAGCGAAAAGGCGGATGGGACACACATGGCCTCCCGATAGAATTGTCCGTTGAAAAAGAACTGGGCATCACGAAAGACAACATCGGCAAGACAATATCGATAGAAGATTATAATGAAAAATGCCGCGAGACCGTCATGCGTTTCAAAGCGGAGTGGGATGACATCACTCGCAGGATGGGATACTGGGTGGATCTTGACAATCCTTATATCACCTACAAGAATGATTACATAGAATCTGTTTGGAATATTCTCAGGATCCTATACGACAAAGGACTTCTATACAAAGGATTTACAATTCAACCGTATTCACCTGATGCCGGAACAGGATTGAGCTCTCATGAGCTCAATATGCCCGGTGCATATAAAATGGTGAAGGATACCACCGTTGTGGCAATGTTTAAGGTAAATAAAGATGAAACATCTTCATTTTTATTTGATGATTCGTCTGAAGATGTGCGCATCCTTGCATGGACAACAACACCATGGACGCTTCCTTCCAATACTGCGCTTTCTGTAGGACCGAATATTGATTATGTCAAGATCAAAACAAAGAATCCATATACAGAAGCATCAGTAAGTGTTGTACTTGCAGAAGCATTGGTGAGTAATTGGCTTGGTGAAAAAAATCAACCTCCGATCGAACAAAAATCAGATTCATTCAAAGGAAGTAAGCTGCGCGGTATCAGGTATGAACCATTACTTGATTTCGGAAATCCGATAGAACCTTTGTTTGGAGGAACCGATGCTTATGTTGTATTGACCGGTGATCATGTCACGACTTCTGATGGTACGGGTGTAGTACACACAGCTCCTTCATTTGGAGCTGATGACCAACGTGTAGCAAAAGCCAATGGTGTTGGCACACTAACACTCGTCGACCTGAGAGGTAAATTCAAAGAGAATGTCGGTCCATTTTCCAATCGGTATGTCAAAGATTACACTGACGATCCAAAGTATGAAAATGTTGATGTTGACATCGCGGTCAAATTAAAGACCGAAGGCAAAGCATTAAACGTCCAGAAGTATGAGCACAGTTATCCTCATAGTTGGCGCACAGACAAGCCTATATTATATTATCCGCTGGACAGCTGGTTTATCAAATCAACCGCCTGCAAAGATAGGATGATCGAACTGAACAAGACGATCAACTGGGTACCTGCTCATACGGGTGAAAAAAGATTTGGCAACTGGCTTGAAAATCTCCAGGACTGGAATCTGTCAAGATCAAGATTCTGGGGAATACCACTTCCGATCTGGAGAACAGAAGATGGAAGTGAAGAAATATGCATTGGTTCGATCGAACAACTGACCAGTGAGATAAAAATTGCAAATCAAAATCTGAATCTAACACAGACTGTGCCTTCTGATCTGCACAGGCCTTTCATTGATGAAATTGTTCTTCTGTCACCAAAAGGCAATGTCATGAAACGGGAGACAGATCTCATCGATGTATGGTTTGACAGCGGTTCGATGCCTTATGCACAGTGGCATTATCCGTTTGAGAATGAAGAAGTCTTCAACCAGAATTTTCCTGCTGATTTTATTGCAGAAGGCGTGGATCAAACCAGAGGATGGTTTTTTACACTGCATGCTATTGCGGTCATGGTAAAGGATTCCATCGCATTTAAGAATGTGGTGTCGAATGGACTGGTGCTCGATAAGAATGGACAGAAAATGTCGAAGCGACTCGGTAATGCAGTGGATCCATTCAGGATCATCAATCAGTATGGTGCAGATGCTCCACGCTGGTATATGCTGTCAAATGCACAACCGTGGGATAACCTGAAGTTTGATGAAGATGGAATAACAGAGACGACACGAAAACTTTTCAGCACATTATATAATACGTATTCATTCTTTGCACTCTATGCAAATCTTGATATTTGGCAGAGCAATGATCAGGGCACAATACCTGTTTCAGAGCGACCTGAGATAGACAGGTGGATACTATCCAGGCTTCATACGCTCGTAGATGCATATCATGACAACATGGACAGTTATGATGTCACTACAGCATGTCGTGACATCGAAACTTTCGTCAATAATCATTTATCCAACTGGTATGTGCGTCTCAACAGGCGTCGTTTTTGGAAAGGAGAATTATCGGATGATAAGAAAGCTGCTTATGCAACGCTATTCGAATGTCTCACTGTTGTGTCTCAGATGATATCGCCTGTGGCACCATTCTTTTCAGATTGGTTGTACCGGAATCTCACGTCGTCGTCGGATCAATATCCGGAGAGTGTGCATTTAAGTGATCTGCCTGCGGCATCACACGAATTGAAAGATGAGGCTTTGATCAGGCGGATGGATTATGCACAGCATATCAGTTCGCTGGTGCTTTCGATTCGCAAAAAAGAAAAATTGCGGGTACGGTTGCCTTTACGAAAAATTATGCTGCCTGTACTGGATGATAAATTTCAGGATGATATTGAACAGGTGAAAGATCTCATCCTGTCTGAAGTAAATGTGAAGGAGATAGAATATATCGAGAACACTTCAGGAATGGTTTCGAAAAAAGCGAAAGCTAATTTTAAAACTTTAGGGAAGCGTCTTGGAAAAAATATGAAGACGGCTGCAGATCTTATTACCGCTTTACCCCAGGAAGAAATTAATAGGGTTGAAGGAGGTGGTGAGCTGATGATGTTTATTGAAGGGCAGGAATATGTGATGGGTAAAGAGGATATTGAAATCAGCTCTGAAGATATCCCGGGATGGCAGGTGGCTTCTGAAGATGGTATTACGGTCGCACTTGATGTGACGCTTGATGATGAACTGATTGCTGAGGGAACTGCGCGTGAGCTAGTGAACAGGATACAGAATCTGAGAAAGAGTAGTGGATTGAATGTGACGGACAGGATTACAATAAAAGTGGAAGGGCTGCCTGGAATTGAAAAGGCTGTAAGTTCTTTTGGTGACTACATCAAAAGTGAGACTTTAGCAGATAATCTTGAAGTTTTTGATCCTGCTTCTGCCCCAAAAGAGGACTTGCTTTCATCGTCGAAAATTGAATGGATGGATGGAGAAGAAATTCATATTTCGATAGAAAGATAATTTTTCATAGCACTTAAAAAAAACATGAGTGCTGAGCGTCGGTTGACCGACGTTTTGGTGATTTCAAAGCTGTGCTTTGAGTTCAAACTAATTAATTCCTATCGAAGAATATTCAACACGCAAAGCGCAGCTTTGCACACGCCAGAACGTCGGTCAACCGACGCTCAGCTTATCTGCATTTTATTTTAGACCTTTTCCTTTAAACCAAACTGGCTGCCCCGACTTTTTCCCTAAACCTTTTTTTCTTTCCTCAAATATTTTTGCAAAAAAGAAGTTAATTGGAAGTGCTCAGGAACTTCCTCTTATGTCTAGGTTTTCTATCCATATCTGTGTGCTATGGAAAGGCGAAAGAGGTGTGGCCCGATGGATCAGAGATCTTTTGCAATCTATCCTTTCCTGACGCAGCAAGACCCAATATTAATACCATATATATTCCTTTTTCGCTGGTCGGCCACCTGATCGTCGTGCAGGCGAATGCGGATACATTATCAGGTAATTTTATCCTGGATACCGGGTCTGAAAGGCTGGTGCTGAATTACCAATATTTCAAGCCGGAAAACAAAAACAGGGCTGTTGCAGCTGCAGGCAATACGGGTATAGTTGCTTCGGTAACAGAAATGCAGATAGACACTTTATTGATCGATAAATTGTTTATTCCAAACCTGAGGGCACATGTGGTGGATCTCAGTCATATTGAATTGAAAAAGAACACGCGGATTATTGGTATTTTGGGGTATGATGTGTTTGAAGATTTTGAATTGTTCATTGATTTCCAGCATTTCAGGATTGTGCTGAGCCGCCTGGATAGGAATGGAATTCGGCTGGATAGCATTCGCAACTGGGAGGTACCTTATGACAGCTTAAAATTTGAGTTGAAAAAACATGTCATCATTGTAGAAGGCTCTGTAAATAATGTGAAATTGCGCCTGATGCTGGATTCCGGTGCGGAGCTGAACCTGATCGACAGGAAAATAAACCGGAAAGCATTGGACAGGTTCAGAGTAATAAAAAGAGTGAACCTGATCGGTGTAGGTAAGAGAGAAGTGGAAGTTCTAGCCGGAATACTGGATGAATTGAAGATAGGTGGCGAACATTGCAAAAGCATGAATACATTGCTTACAAGCCTGGATGATATCAATGAAAGCTTCGGTGTTGCACTGAATGGAGTGATTGGATATGAATTTCTAAATTCGCGCCGGGTGATGATCAATTACAAAAAAAGAAAACTGTACTTTTTTAATCCGATGAGATCGTGAGGAGCATGAAAATGAAATATTATCTGAAACTGATTGTTGGAATTGTCCTGTTGTGGGTTACGCCTGCGATGACAAAAGCACAGCAAGCGGCCAACCCATATTATCTTGATGGGGAGGATGTGGTATTTGTTTTTGATGTGCGGAATTATGCTAAAGCGTTGCAATCACAGAATAAAGAAAAGGTTGATTTTGCAGACCTCAAAATTCATGATGTGGCCATCAGTGGAAAATTTAATGCCTGGAGCAAGAATGGATGGCACATGGAAAAGAAAGGAGAGTTCGTTTTTGAATTACGAAAAAAAATCCTCGATTTCAATGATGCATTTCCGCTTGAATTCCGGTACATCATCAATGGGAAATACATTGCGGATCTTAACCAAAATGAAGGGAAAAACAAAAATTACTCTGATGAATTCCTGAGAGATGTTTATAAGCTGGATCTGTCCGTGTTGAAATGCACAGACCAGGGGAATACGAGGTTTTTTCTGAAAGGATATCCACTGGCTAAAGAGGTAATCCTGGCAGGAACATTTAATGGATGGGATGAGCATACGACGTTGATGCAAAAAACGGCAGATGGCTGGGAGCTCAAAGCCGATCTTCCACCGGGTCGTTATGAATACAAATTTATCGTCGATGGCATATGGATGCATGATCCGGTAAATAAAGAACATGTACTGAATGAACACGGCACGCTTAACTCCGTGCTCAATGTTTCAGTATCGGTGACTTTTAACCTGAAGGGATTCCCGGATGCGCGAAAAGTTATTCTTACAGGATCATTTGTCAACTGGAATGAGAATAAAATAATGATGACAAATGTAAATGGCGTGTGGACTACGACCCTTCAGCTTTCCGGTGGAAAGCATCTATATAAATATATCATCAATGGCCAGTGGCATACGGACCCCACAAATCCCATTGTGGAAGATGATGGAAAAGGAAATCTGAATTCAGTTTTGTTTGTGCATTAATGTAGAAAGGGCTGACCATTCATAAATGAACAATCAGCCCTGCCAATTTTGATCCAGGGTGAGCAATTAACACCAAGGATCTATAAATGGGTGTTATGAAAGAATGGGGTAAGACTTGTAAGATTTATTTATAAGAATCCGAAGCTTGAGTTATTCAATAAATAATAGTCATTTTTTCGATCGACGTGGTGCTCCGACATGTTCCTTACTCCGCTATCACAATTGAAATATGTGATACATCCGTGTTTTTCTCAAATAGAGTTCGGGGGCAAATATATACCGCGCCCGAATGTTTGTATTCACCAGAAATGGTGAACTGATTAAAAATAATTGCAGATATATAAATTTTACATACGTTCTATCGGATCCATCTTTCTTCGACAGCTTTTTTGACAGCTTTTGCCCTGGAATGCACTTCCAGTATGTTGTACATCGCTTTGATATGTGTATTGATTGTATTTTCTTTTAGTCCGAGCTCCTTTGCAATTTCAGCAGTAGCTTTTCCATCAATGATTTTTTTCAGTACAGTGGTTTGCATGGGAGTAAGCCTGGAGGGTTGCTTAGGACCTTCCGTTTCTTTTTGGAATAAAGCCTGGAACCTGTTTTTAACCTGGAGAATCTTGTCGGCAATCGTCTGATCTGAAAACAACCTGAGAATTCTTTTTGCAACTGTAGGTGTAAGGTATGCACCTCCTTCAAACAGAATTTTCAATGATTTTCTCATGGCTTCATGAGGTACCTGGTAGGATGTAAAATCCGTTTTCAGCATATACCCATCAGCTCCCAGGCAAATGGCGTTGAAAACTTTGTCATCATTATCGAACGTGGTCAGCATCATGACTTTGATGCCCGGATTATTTTTCTTAATCCTGTGCAGCGCCATGAGGCCATCCTCATCCTGTTTCATCTGGATATCCATGATCACTACATCCGGCTTATGAGATGACATGTGCATGAGCACATCAGAAGGTTCCTCATATGAAGCCAGAAGAAGAAAATCATCCCGGACAGCATAAAAAATATTTTCCAGTTGGTTTCTTAACGAAGGTTCGTCTTCATAAACAATGACAGTCTTAGGCATAAAACATGTTTGGGTCTCAAAACAAATATACTTATCTGTCCTGAATGCTTCCTGTGCAGGTGGTTTTTATGTTTATTTAAAGGGGATCCTGACCATGATTGTAGTGCCTTCACCGGGCTTAGAATCAACGTTTATATGACCTTTAACCCGTGAAACCCTTTTCTCCATATTGCCCAGGCCGTACCCGCTGCTTTTGACCTTATCATTGATGACCTGTTCGGTATTGAAACCAATGCCGTCATCGCGAATGAGCATGACCAGCTCTTTTTCTTTCTTCGTGAATTGGATCCAGACATTTTGCGCCCGGGCATATTTTGAAATATTATTTAATGCTTCGTTTACAATAGAGGTAATCTGGTACCTTATTTCACCGGGCACAATCGTTTCATCTAGTTCCGGGGCCGATTCTAGATGAAATGCAATAGTATCATCTGCAAGAATGAGGCTTTTATCATACCGGATCTTCTGTATGAGGCTATTCATGCTTTCATTCTCCGGATCAATAGCCCAAACCAATCGCTTCATATTGCCTACAATACTTTTTGCCACTGTTGAGATGTGCCGGATTTTCGGATTTGTTGATTTATCCTGGTTCACTATTTCTTCCGCTGTCATGACGATAGCCATTAACCTTGATCCCACATCATCATGAAGGTTTTCGTACAAGCCGAGCCGGACTTTTTGCAGCTCAAGCTTTTTGCTGATCCTTAGATATATGATATAAGCAACAGGTCCCATGGTAATCAATACTGCAAGTAGCATAAACCACGGTGTCTTATAAAAAGGGGGCTTGATAATGATCTCCATTTTCCTGACGAAAGGATTGTATTCACCATCTGAATTAGCTGCCTGGATACAAAACGTAAATTTCCCTGCGGGCAGGTTAGGATACCGTATTCTGCTTCCTGAAGAAGTTTCGATGGAATCAGCATCAATTCCTTCCATCCAATATTTTATTTTATTCTTTTTCGGGGCACTGAATTCAAGTGAATTGACAATAAAAGTAAGTGTCCTGTCAAGGTATGAGAAAGTAAGTTTTTTAATTTCAGCGATGTTTGTATTCTGCGTTTCTTCACATATTAGTTTTTGCGACAAGGGCTGATCATTGATTAATAAGGCTGTTATTTGGGGGATTGCATGAATATCAATCATGTTCAGTTCATCAGGTTTGAATTTAGTTATTCCCTGACTAGATCCAAACCACATTTCACCATTCGGAAATTGATATGCTGCATTAGGGTTAAAATTGGAAGCGGGCAAGCCATCTTCATATGTATACAACCTGGTTGCCTCTGTTTCAGGGTTGAAATGAATAATACCAATATTACTGCTGATCCACAATTCATCTTTTTTATCCATCAGCAAACTATTTAGACCGACGAATGAAAAACCCTTCACTTCTTTATACACATTACATATGGCCAGATTTTCGGCATCCACATTATACAGTCCGCTTGTGCTTGCAATCCATATACTATGCCCGTCGCCGGATTCAAGCATAGATGCCCATAAGCCTGAAATAGGAATCCGAGCCAGTATATTATATGTAATAGGTTCAAGGATGATAAAATGCTCAAGCCCTTCATTCATCCAAAGTCTTCCTCGTTGATCTTTAAACAGATTGAGATAGGATGTTTTGAAGACGTTAGGTTTAATTTGCCGCATTGAATCACTGTTTCCATCCAGTTCGAATAACCCGGAATCATTCCTGGAGAACAGGACTTGTCCATCACCCAAATTAATCCCCTCAATCAGTATATCCTTGAAATTCCGGATCGTTGCAAATGTTGACGACAAAAGTGACAGTCCTGAAAAAGAGCTCACCCAATACCGGTGTTTGCTATCTTCGAAAATGCTGTTAATGGCCTCCATCCTCATTACTGTCTCCGGGTCTTTGGTTTCGATCTTCCTGATAAGGCTACCTTCCTTATCCAGTTCAAAGATGCCAGCATTTGTATGGCATAGGATACGACCTGAATGATCTATTATAAAGCCTGTCGCATTGAAATCAGAAGTTTCAGTACCCGTTTTTGAAACCGGATTGTAACTGTTAAATTTCTTTTTACGCGCATAAGCATAACTTACTCCGAATTCCTCTGAAAACCAATAACCCTGGTCCACGTCTTTTGATATGTATTCAATTTTATTGGATAACAGGCTAAGTGAATTATCATTTTCAGGCCTGTACAAATGACCGAATGAAAATCTATTCGTATTAAATTCAAATACACCTTTTTTATCAATGGAAACCAATAATATTGAATCCATAAAGGGTTCGATCGTCAATATACCTTTCAGAGGAAGACGTTTTTCAGTTTTGTTTATAAAATTATATCTGACTAAATTGTCTTCGGCAGCAATCCAAACTACACTGTCCCCGCCAGGTACGATTTTTCTGGGTTTCTTAAGCATATTTTCCGCATCCGTCCACATCACGGTTTGTTGCATTACATTTTCATTTTCTCCAAATTGAAGCTCTATAATGCCTGTTGAGGTTTGTGAATAAGTAAATATTCGATTTACAAAACCCTGGTGATCAGGTATGACGAAAGATCTTTGGCCATAATTTTTAAGTTTTTCAACAGCATGAAAGGTATGTGTATTAATATTAAAGGTATACACCGTGCTATCATCAGTTGTAAGCCATAATTGATGATTGGGATCGAAATAAAAAACATTGTAGTCTGTGAGCCGGTGGGGAATGCTATCGGTTATCCTGTAATGATAAAAACAATCATGTTTCCGGTTATAGCAATTGACAGCATTGTAGGTAGAAAACCATAAACAGGAGGAGGTGTCTTCAAAAAAATTACTTTGAACAAGATCTCCATAAATAGATAGTGTATCTTCCGGATTTGGCAGGTACCTTTTTACAGTAGTGCCGTCGAACCTGTTCAATCCATTCAGTGAGCTTATCCAGATGAATCCTTCTGAATCCTTATATACGTATTGGTTCGTCAGTTCACTAAGACCATCTTCAAGCCCGAGGTGATGAAATAATAATCTGCCTTGCTGACAATATAGATTTGTGTTACAAATCAGCGTGAGGATGATTGAAAGAAAACCAAACTGAAATAAATGGGTACTTCTCATTTTGTGAAGATGATCAACAAAATAAGATAAAGATCCCTATCAAAAAAATCCTTTACCGGTTACAGCATACATCCAGGGAAAGATATTCCAGCTATCAACAATATGGCGGGCATGGTCGCCAGGCATAATTATTGGGACCTACCAGTGGGTCGCCTGTCCTTGGATCCAGCCGAATGAGTGCAGTTACGTCCCTTGTTCCACCTGTAGTAAAAGGAGAGATAATATTCATATTGATATATGAAAATTGCTGTTCCTCACTTGTGAGATGATAATTATCCATTGTCAATGGAACAGGATTATCAGTACCTGCTCCTCCGAATATCACACTGGATATAAGTATTTTATTAGACATAATAATAAAGGTTAAGAGGTTAAAAAATTACAGCATAGCAGAACTAATCACGATCATTTCGAATGCATTCTTAAATATGTATACTTTCTATACAAATCCTTTATTGGTCATAATTATCTATTGCCATAAATTTAATAAATAAACGGCTAATAAATCTTTACATATGGTGTATTAATGAGATTTACGATAGATTATTACCTGATCATCAGGAATACAACAGGATCTCTCCTTTCATATACATCACAGCCTGGCCGCTGATCAGCACCCGGTCGCCGGAAAGTTCACATTTCAGATCGCCACCCCGGGAAGAAACCTGTTTTGCCATAAGTTTCTTTTTTCCTAACCTGTTGGACCAATAAGGAGTTAGTGTTGTATGAGATGAACCTGTCACAGGATCTTCAGGAATGCCATAAGCAGGCGCAAAAAAACGGGAGACAAAATCTACTTCTTTACCTTCCGAAGTAACGATGATGCCCCTTCGTCCAAGGGCTGCTATCGCCAGCAGATCAAAGTGACTTTCTTTAACCGTCTTTTGATCTGACAGCACGAACATATAGTCTGATCTTCCCTGGTATGCCTCGAGGATATTAGCTGTCGTACATTTTTTCATAGCTGCATTGATATCCAGCGGACTAAGCTTATCCACCGGGAAATCAAGTGTAAGCCATGATCCGTTACGACTCACTGTAAGCCAACCACTCTTTGATTGAAACTTTATGACGTCGCCGGGAAAGGCAAGTTCATTGAACATAACAAAGGCAGCGGCAAGTGTTGCATGACCGCAAAGATCAACTTCAACAGCAGGTGTGAACCAACGGATCCGGAAGTCATTTTCTTCGGGTACGATGAAAGCAGTTTCAGCAAGATTGTTTTCCATGGCGATGGACTGCATCAACTTGTCATCAGGCCAGGATTCCATGGGGATAACGGCTGCGGGATTGCCTCCGAAAAGCTTGTCTGTGAAGGCATCTATCTGATAAAGGGTCATACCGGAAAATTAGGCAAAAGCCATAACAGGCGGGCATAAAAAAAGCTGGCAGGAACGTTTTTCTGCCAGCTTCAAAAAATAGTCATGACAATTAATAATCTAATTCAAGCAAGTAAACATTATGATCAGTTAATAACTAAGTTTCAACCTATAGAAAAGTTCTTGAGGGTGTGTATGCATTACATCGCAAGAGCATTCCTCTCTATAGAGTTAATGGTTGTAAATATATATGGTGAAACATTGGGGGACTTCACCAAAATTGGTGAAGTGGGGAAAATAATTTTTTTCCTTAAGAAACGGGTGACCGGGTGTCATTTTATGCCTTAAAGCTTGTATGCGGCAATCTTTTCAACAAGAGAATTAATGGACATCCTGTCCTTCTGCATAAAAAACCGAACACCTTATGCTCCTGATGACGCAATCGGCCTGTTCCCTGGTGAGCTTGCAGTACCACCATTCGTCGGTAAGATTGATGATGGCCAGGGCTTTTGTGTTTGTTGATTGCATGCCCTGATGGAATTCTTTTTAGCCTTTTCAGGAAAAAATTCTAAAAAAGATAATTTCCTCTTGCAGGATCCATTTAAAGTCACTTACTTTGTATTTCAAAGTACTTTTATACGCCTTCTGCCCCTAAATTCCCTAAAGGGGACTTTTAAACTCAAATTCACATTTTAATTAATGGAAGCAATAAACAAGAATGACCCTGAAGTAAAAAAATGGACGGACAATCCGCTCATCAAAGTTGTCATCATCGGATTCCTGATCCTTGTCCTGATGATCCCCAGCATGATGATCATTTCACTCGTGCAGGAAAGATCGTCCAGAAAAATGCAGGTGACGAATGAAGTCAGCAGCAAATGGGGCCAGCTACAGACTGTCACAGGACCGTATATCGAGATCCCTTACCTGGAGGAATTGAAATTCAACGACAAAACGTCTGAGCTGATCGAACATACATTATATTATTTTCCTTCAGCGTTGGAAACCACCGGATCCATGACACCGGTCGTGAAGAAGCGCAGCATTTTCAAAGTGATCCTGTATGAAAGTGAGCTTGATATCAGGGGTACCTTTAATTACCCGGACTTAAAAGCATTAAATATTTCACCCGATAAAATCCTGTGGGATAAAGCAACGATCCATCTGGCGATCACTGATCTGTCAGGTATAAGCACGCAGGTGAATTTTCAAATGGGTGACACGCTCATCCCTATGACTGCAGCGGCACCCACCGGTCTGAAATTGAACAATGGATTGATGTGTTATCTACCCGGAGGTGTTACGCAGAATGAAACGCTTGATTTTCGCATCCGGCTAAACCTTAAAGGAAGCCAGGGTATTTACTTTGCTCCTGTAGCCGGCAATAACAAAGTTAAATTGACTTCTACATGGCCTTCACCAAAATTCGAAGGCCAGTTCTTGCCGGATACAAGTACCATCAACGACAAAGGATTCGAAGCAAGCTGGACCATCCTGGATATCAATCGTCAGATCACACAACAATGGACTGATGTGACGCCACAAACTTTTCAGAATGCCACAGCAAGTCGCTACACAGATCAATATGGATATAATACATCAACACCTAATACACCTGTGTTTGGTGTTGAGCTTTTTGATACCGTGGATCATTACACAAAAAATGAACGCACGGTTAAATATGCGTTCCTGCTGATCACTCTCACATTTGCAGTGTATTTCTTTTGCGAGGTGTTGAAAAAACAAAGAGTTCATCCGCTCCAATACGGTCTGGTAGGTGCAGCACTGGTCATCTTTTTTGTCCTGCTGCTTTCTCTGTCAGAACACCTTGGTTTTGATCCGGCTTATTTTATTGCTTCGTTCGCTACGATTTTACTGATTACTTTATACAGCAGGAGTATATTTTCAGAAAAACGATATGCAACGCTTGCAGGCGGATTGTTAGTAGTGCTTTTTGGATTTATCTATATCATCCTGCAGCTGGAGGATTTTGCATTGCTGGCAGGCAGCATTGCTTTGTTTGTCATCATCGCCCTGATCATGTATCTGACGCGAAAAGTGAAGTGGTGATAATCAAACTACTGCGGGCAATGCGGAGGACAAGGTCTTACCATGGATGATTTTTCTATTGCAGAATCAGCAAGTGTAAAGGTTGTAGAAATACCGGAGATGCCGGTGGTGCCGCGTAAATGACTGGAATGAAACTTTATGTCGTTTGTACCCCCGGTATTGATGATTTCGAATGGTTTGTCCATGCTGAAGAGATTAAGTGTATCACCGGTATTGCCAGAAGCAAGGCCGATGTACATATTTTCAACAGGTAATGGCTTTTCTCCAAAAGTGTGGTGGATATAATATCCTTTAAATTTCGGTGCGCTTGCAGTGTTTGCGCTGTACAGATTGGCCGTCCATTTATCGATGATAGATTTATCCAGACCTGTCCATCCCTGCATAGCAGTGTTGTAAGAGAAACAAACCGGACCATTCGCATTTGATATATAGGCATAATCAATTTTACACATGCCACCATCTGTTACACTCAATTTTTGTTTCACCAGCATGAGGTATAAGGTGATGCTATTCCTGTCCGAATAGGGCTTTCCGAATCCGATAAACAAACCACATGAATCGGAGGATAAGCCTAATTTTTCAAACGTAGCATTGGGTTCGTTAAGCGGATCATGTGTTAAAATATAATCAGTGGCTGCATAAGGGTTTTGCGCTGCATCACCGGAAGGCATTTGTTTGCTAAACAAAGAATAATGCTGATTAAAAACAGCGATCTGATTTTTGATAATCAATTCATCCTGGCTGGACAATTCGTTTAATCCTGCGGAAAACCGGCAGGGTACCGATTTAAGGCTAACTTCTTTTTTTGCCTTGCAGGCGAATAAAAACAAGCCTGCAAACAACATGATGCATGTTAAATTAAAAAGCCTGCTGAAGGAAATGTTGAACATGGTTGATATCGAAGTGATTCGAATGTCAAGGTAGAAATAATTTGAACAAATGGAACCGGGGTGATTCGTGGCAAACCAGATGTAATCATCAAATCGCACAGTTGCATAACCACTTCCCTGTGAAAGGCCCTGGTCCAGAGCGAAATGTTCGAAATAATAATCCTGGCCTCCGCAGAGTCTATACATCAAACAAAAAAACAAAAAGAGAACTTTACTGATCATCACTTTAAAGTATTGAAGTTTCCACAACCACCCAGCTTTTTCATTGTTCCTATCCATAGCTTAAAAACATCATCATGAAAAAATTTTACCTCCTATCTCTTCTCCTTCTTGCATTCTTACCCATTACACTTCAGGCCCAGGCCAATATATATTCCGCCTCTGTCAATAAGACCAATATTGCCCTTCGGGGAGGCCCACAAGTCCTGGCATCTGTGACCGCTTCTTTTCCATCCGGTGGCTACGCCGTAGTTCACTTTGATGGCGAATGCTATGCCACCGAAGGAGACCGGATTATACTGGCTGCAAGCAATACCGGGGATTGGCAGACTGATGATGGCAATGTTGCCGTCGAGACTTCCAGAGCCGGCTTCGGAAGACCTTTTTCTCATACGCGGGTATATCCTGTCACCGCAGGAGCTCACACTTATAATGCAGTAGCTCAAAATTTTGTTGAAACAGATGGCAGCGGGATGGCTTCGATTTATGGAACTCTTACAGTTGAATTTTTTCCGGAGACAGGCACAGCTACTGTAGCCTCCAAAGGTTTTTCATTCAACGGAGATGTGACGAATACAAAAGTTGTGGCTGAACAAACCATCCATGTAACTGCTCCAGGGAAAATTGTACTTCGGTTCGATGGATTTATTACCAGTGATCCGGGTGACCGCATCGTGCTCGCCGCAAGCAATACAACCAACTGGTCATTCAATGATGGCAATGTGGCTGTCGAAGCGCTCAATGAAGGAGATGTCGATGGAAATTCATTTTCGCACACCCGTGTATACACTGTACCCTCAGCCGGAGACTATACCTATTATGCAGTGAGCCAAATCTTTGGCGAAGACGGAGGCAATCACATGGTCTCTATTCATGGCAACCTGCTTGTTGAATTTTTTCCGGATTCCAATCCTGAAAAAATATTATTTGATGGCTTCACGCTGCCAGAGTTTGACATGAATGGACAGTCTACGGAAATAACCTCTGTTACATTTAATGCCCCCTCTGCCGGCAAAGTCATGGTTGGCCTCGATGGCTATTTGACAGCGAATGAAGGATATTTAATCCTTCTCGCTGCAAGCAATGATGGTACATGGAGTAATAATGATGGTAGCGTAACGTATCAGGCTTTAGATAATGATCAAAACCGGTATTCATTTTCTCACACGCGGGTATACAATGTCAGTGCAGGAAGCAATACGTTCTATGCAGTAGGCGAAATATTCAGTGACTCCGGAACTGAAACAGCAGACCTGTTCGGAGCGCTCACTGTTAAATATATTCCGAACACCACTACTGCTGTAACGGATTTATCAGCAGAGAAAAATTCGTTTGAAATTTATCCGAACCCTTCCTCAGATATGGTGAATATAACTTTCAAAACTCCCATGGAGTCAGGAAAGAAAATTCAATTGCTGGATTTGAAAGGAAGCATCCTTATGGAATCCGAACATACCGGAACAGATGAAATAAAGATGGACATGTCAGCTTTTCCCGCAAATCTGTATTGGATAAAAGTGGGTAATGCTTTGAAGCCTATTATGAAAATGAAATAAAAGGGAAGAAAGGCGGAAGGGCAGAAGAGGTAGAAGGGAATATCACATTCTCACATTTTCATATTGCCACATTCACTGTCTTACTCTCTTACTGTCTTACTCTCTTACACTAGCCAGGAATATCATCTCCTACAGAAACACTCATATCTATCTCACCAAATTTATTCGGACCTCCCGTAAGGATTTCATCTGATGCTTGATCTGCATATTTCAGGAAATTGCGATGAAAAGATTGAGCAAGCGTTATGGCCTTGGTCCGGTAGGCTTCCGGATCCTTCCATGTCTGCACAGGGTTGAGCATGTTCTGATCTGAAATGCCATAACATGACATCGGCATTGCAAGGTTGAATATTTCATGATTCTTATATCTCACATGATTGAGATTTCCCTCAAGCGCTGCAGCGATCATAGCCCTTGTATTGGATAACTTTATACGGCTACCGACACCATATCCACCTCCTGACCACCCGGTATTGACCAACCAGACATCCACTCTGTGCTTCCTCATCATTTCACCCAGCATGGTAGCATAGGTTGTAGGATGCAAAGGCAGGAAAGGTGCTCCGAAACATGCAGAAAATGTCGCCTGAGGTTCAGTAACACCTGCTTCAGTACCTGCAACTTTAGCCGTGTATCCTGAAATAAAATGGTACATCGCCTGCGACGGATTAAGCTTACTGATCGGAGGTAATACACCGAATGCATCTGCCGTCAGAAAGAAAATATTTCTCGGATGCCCTGCAATGGAACCCGGCATGAGATTCTGAATATGATATAGCGGATATGAAACTCTCGTGTTCTCCGTCACAGAAATATCTGAATAATTAACTGTGCGTGTGCCCGGATAAAAACGAACATTCTCCAGTATGGCTCCATGCTTTATCGCCCTGAAAATATCCGGCTCTTTTTCTTCGGTGAGATCCACACATTTTGCATAACAACCCCCTTCAAAATTGAACACGCCTTCATCCGACCAGCCATGCTCGTCGTCACCGATCAGTAATCGATCCGGGTCTGCACTCAATGTTGTCTTACCTGTGCCGGAAAGACCAAAGAAAATAGCTGTGTCACCGTGCTTACCCACATTGGCAGAACAATGCATCGAAAGCGTTTTCTCTTCGTGTGGCAATAAATAATTGAGGACGCTGAATATTCCTTTTTTGATTTCACCTGTATACCCCGTCCCGCCAATCAATATTGCCCTGTCCGGAAAATTGATGACAGCAAAATTGGATTGTCTTGTCTTGTGCTTTTTGGGATCAGCTAAAAATCCCGGTGCACAGATCACTGTCCATTCAGGAGCATACCCGTCAATCTCAGGACCTGTAAGTCGAAGGAACATATTGTGTGCAAAAAAAGCGCTCCATGGATACTCCGCCAGGACCCGTACATTGACCCTGTAGTTTTCGTCCGAACACACATAGCCATCATGGATATAAATGTCCCGCTCCCGGATATAATCCAGGATATCCTTTTTAAGCACTTCATAATCGCTCTCTTCGAAAGGCTTGTTGACTACACCCCAGTCCACCGTATCATGGGTCACATCATCTTTCACAATGAAGCGGTCTTTAGGCGACCGGCCGGTGAATTTTCCGGTATCAATGCATAATGAACCTGTATCATTCAGGACACCCTGGCCTTTCTTTATCGTATCCTCTATCAGTTCTGACGGGGTCAGCATGTAATGAATTTTTGCCGGGTCGAGCGCCAGGTGCTGAAGGAAGATGGTGAGTTGGGAATTCATGATTTGTTTTATTGCCGCCACAAATGTAAAACCTTATTCTACCCCTAAATCCCCTAACGGGGACCTTTTTACTAAAAATAAATCAGCACAATTTTAAAGATGTCGTTCGAGTGTCTCCGACCTCGAACCTGTTAAATTCCTGACGTTCGAGTGTCTCTGACCTCGAACCTGTACAATCTCCCACTGTTCGAGTTTGAGCCGTGATAAAATCAAAGATTTAAGAAAAAGAATCTCGCAGGTTCGAGGTCAGAGACGCTCGAACGTCGAGCTATTTCAGGTTCGAGGTCAGAGACACTATAACGTCCGGAAAAAGCTTCGGCAGGTTCGAGGTCAGAGACACTCGAACGTCGAGCTATTTCAGGTTCGAGGTCAGAGACACTCGAACGTCCGGAAAAAGCTTCGGCAGGTTCGAGGTCAGAGACACTCGAACGTCCTGGAGCAGGTTCGAGGTCGGAGACACTCGAACGTCCGGTTGTGGTTCGAGGTCGGAGACACTCGAACGTCAAGAGGTTTTTTGATTAAGTAAAAGGGTTCCCTTTAGGGGATTTAGGGGTGAAAGAATCTTTACCCTTTTTTAGGAAGGTGTATCGCAAACACCGTTCCTTCTCCAAGCTTTGAATGCTTGACATGGATTCTCCCTTTGTGATAATTTTCAATAATCCGTTGTGCCAGGCTCAGCCCGAGTCCCCAGCCTCTCGCTTTCGTGGTAAAACCAGGTTCAAAAATGGTCTTCAATTTAGAAGGTGCTATACCTTTCCCGGTATCCGAAATATTGATTTCAATATCATGCAGATGATCATGCACTTCCCATTTTATCGTGCCTGTACCTTCTTCCATAGCATCAAGTGCATTGCGCATGATATTCTCAACCACCCAGTTGAAAAGTGGTGGATTGATATTTACTTTCAATGGGGGTGAATTTTCCGGTGGTTCTTCAAAAATAATTTTCCTGGATGCACGGCGACGGATATAATTCGTGATCTCCCGCATTTGTGAATACACATTGACGGGCTCTAATTCAGGAGCTGATCCGATCTTACTAAAACGATCCGCGATCAAATCGAGTCTGCCTACATCATTCTGCATTTCATCCAACACTTCAAGGTCTTCCGGTCTGTGATAATGAGATTCACGCAAGTGTTCGATCCAACCGATGATAGCGCTGATCGGTGTTCCCAGCTGGTGTGCCGTTTCTTTTGCCATACCGACCCATACACGGTTTTGTTCCGCGCGACGGGCATTATTGATGCTGATATATCCAACAGATATAAAAGCCAGCAATAATAATAATTGCAAATATGGAAAATACGTAAGCAGCTCAAGCACCCTGGAATTCTGATAATAGAGAAATTGATTTTCACCTGATATCTCAATAGGCTTTGGTCCTTTTTTCTTTAAATGAATAAGTCTTTGTTGTAAAAAAACATCGTTCGAATCAAGACCTGGTCCAAAATTTATTGCAGAGACTACTATGTTATCCGCCTTAACCCACATGATCGGGATATCCTTATTCGATTCAAGAATACTCAATGGTAATGAGAGGTCTGTTTCAAGATCCTGTGCTTCGGGATCATTCGCATTATTGATAGCATCATACGCGTAGAAAAGAAGGGATGCTTTATTTCGTTCCCCTTCACGAAGCCGTTGAGCCAGGTAATTTGTATAATAGAGTGAAATAAAAAGAATGGCAACCCCGGCTGCTGCGAGATATATTTTCCAACGTGACCTCTGATCGTAAATATCCATCATCTCAATGCGTGCTTAAATAAACCCGGACCCGATCCTGTGCATTCTTCCTGACATCCGCATAGAAAAAATTAAAATCCGCGATATGATAATTTTTCCGGTTGAATAAAAAGCTCCCCGGAAACACAGGCTTGTTGACCCACAGCAGGTCCTCATGGATTTCCGCATTCACCAGGTTTGGCATAAGTGTATGGAAATTACGCAACACTCCGCCAATCTGCATATCCTTTGAACATCCGGGCTGATCACAACTCCAGCTCACCGGGTTGGTGACAGCAATATTCTGATCCGGGTAATGCATTTCAGGCGGAATATATCCTGCCTTGAATGTACGCCATGTGCAGAAACATCCGGTGTCATCAGGATATTTACACAGCGTAATATGTTGAAACTGATCATTCTTCAGCGGCCATCCCGGCATATAAGCCACCACCATTTTATCCTGCAATGGCTTGCCATCGATCATCTCGCTGATCAGCCGGCTGGCATGCAATGAACCCTGGCTATGTGAAGCAATGATAAACGGACGACCCTGGTTATAATGATCGAGATAATACTGAAACGCATTTCTCACATCCTCATATGCTATGTCAAGCACCGCTTTCGCTTCAGGTGTTCCACGTAGTGTATAAAAAACTTTCAGATTAGCCTGCCTGTATCTGGGTGCATACACTTTACCCGCGCCATTGAAAATACTTGCCTGGTAACGAATGGTAGATTTATCCGTAGACAGGTTTAATTTTTTGTCATTGAGATCTGCATTCCACTGATGGTTTTTTACTTTCCCTGTGTAGGTGGTCGGATGAATAAAAAAGACATCTGCGTGCGAGGAAGTTTGTTCGTCTTTCCAGCTTGTGATCGGGATCACATCCGCACTATCAGCCATCATAGGTAATGCGGCCCAGTTTTGTGTTAATGTATAATCAGGTACTGAAGGGGAATGATCGCCTGCACGGCTCCCGGAAAGAGAAGCACACGACGCTAATGTGCATATGAGTATCGCTGAGAGGAAATAAAGAAAATGATTCCTGGTCATCAATCGGGTTCAAATCCAAGGATGATATTGAAATTGCCAAACTGAGACCACTTCGCACCTGAATTGATCAATCTCTCGTTATCCCATCCATAACCAAAATCAAATCCAAGCAATCCAAACATCGGTAAATATGCACGTACACCAACACCGGCGCTTCGTTTCAGATCGAATGGATTATAATCTTCAAATTTCTTCCAGGCATTTCCTCCTTCAAGAAACATAAGGGCGAAAATAGTCGAGCTTGGGTTAAGCGAAAGCGGATAACGAATTTCAGCAGTGAATTTATTGAACACCGTAGCACCACCTGATGCATTTGCAGCAATGTCTACTACCTCGTATCCACGCATCGCCAGGATATCTTTTCCTGTGATACCAAATTGCTGATTACTTAATCCATCTCCTCCCACTTCAAAACGTTCGAAAGGGGGTGGGCCGATCTTCTTGTTATATGAACCGAGGTACCCCATTTTTGCTGCAGTCTTCAATGTCAGTTTTCCGACGATTGGCGTATACCATTCGGCATCCAGACGCCATTTGTGATATTCTACAAATCTGTATGTAGACTGAGGATCATTGGGATTATATTTACGCCCTAATGCTGTATAAGGTAATGTAGCCTGCAGCGAAAGGCTTATCGAAGAACCTGATCTTGGAAATGTAGGTTCATTAATTGTAGTCCGCGCTATCGTTTGCTGGATAGAGAAATTATTGAAGAATCCATTTTCAATCAGCACTCCTTTGGGATCCACGAAATCACCTGTCGCATAATTGTCCAGGTTGAGATACTCAAGATTCAAGGTTGTATTGGAAACAAAATTATCGTCAGGCCATTTCAATCTTGAACCGATACCGACAAATGCACGTCCGATAGCGAGCCGGCCACCCATAAAATATTCCTGGTTGAATTTCGTAAGTACGCCGCCAAGTGTAAATGAGTTTGGTCGCTTGCCCCCTAACCAGGGTTCGGTGAATGAAAAATTATACGATTGAAAGAAGTCACCATTCGTCTGAGCCCGGATAGAAAGACGCTGGCCATCACCTTGTGGCAATGGGCTCCATGCATCCTTGTTGAAAATATTCCGCAGAGAAAAATTATTAAACGTGACACCCAAAGTCCCGATCACTTTGCTTCGGCCAAATCCGCCCCAGCCTGCGCTTAATTCCAACTGATCGGATGGCCTCTCTTCTACTTCATAGATGATATCCACGGTACCATTCGTCTGGTCTACCGGTGTTTCAATACCGAGCTTCTCCGGATTGAAATATCCCAGTGCTATGATCTGTCGTTGTGAACGGATGATATCAGAGCGGCTGAATTTTTGACCCGGTTGCGTTCTGAGCTCGCGACGTATGACGTGCTCATGTGTACGTGTATTTCCTTTGATGACTACTTCATCAATGGTAGCCTGCGGCCCTTCGAAGATCCTCATCTCAAGATCGATCGTATCATTTCGCACAGCTATTTCGGTAGGCTCTACTGTAAAAAATAAATATCCGTCATCGAGATATATGCTGCTGACATCCCTGCCATCGATGCTGAAGCGAAGACGTGTTTCCAGTAATTTTTCATTATACACTTCACCATTCCTGATGCCCAGGACCCTGGTTAATGCATCATCATCATGGATCGTATTTCCTTTCCAGGTAATGTTCCCGAAATAATATTTATCTCCTTCATCAATTGTCATGGCTATCTCAAGGTCGCCATCTGTACCTCTCCAGATCGTATCATGAACAATAGATGCATCCCTGAAGCCTAACGTATGATAGTAATCGACGATAGCTTCCTTGTCAATTTCAAAATCTGTATCTACATATTTTGATTTTTTCAGCAAGGCTGCTTTCGCCTTGGTTTTCTTCATCAGCTTCCGCAGCTTTTTATCTTTCACCTCTTTGTTGCCGGCAAATGTTACATGACCGATTTTAATTTTGTCTTTGGTATCAATTTCAAAGATGAGGTTTACTGCATTCGTGCGATCTGACACTGGTTCTTCGCTGACGATGACTGCGACATCCAGGTATCCTTTCTCAATAAAATATTTTTGAATCGCGTTCCGGGCATTGATCTGCATGGCAGTCCCCGCTACTTGTCCCTTGATCAGGAATGGTTTGATGACATCATTCAGATCATCATGTGTGCCTTTCTTTACTCCCCGGTAAGACCAGTTTGCAAGACGCGCACGTTCCATGAGATGAATGGAAAGGAATACGATATTACCGATACGTTTATCCTGCGTGATCTTCACATCATCAAAAAGACGAAGCTTCCACAGGTTACGCATGGCTTTTGTGATATCTGTTCCCGGGATCTTGATGATCTGACCGACTTTAAGGCCGGCTACGGATTTTATAGCTGTAGGATCGCTAAAGAATATGCCGGTCACTTCGATACCGCCGATTTCAAGCTCTTCTACCTGCCCATATTCCACAGTGGTTTTCTGGGCGAAAAGGGCTCTCTGGGGTAATAAGAAAAATGAAAGGGATAAAAATATATAGGTAGAGTATTTCAAAATCTTCATGCGGGTGATCAATTAATCTGCGTCAAAAACGATTAGCGGGGGTCTTGTGTTGTTTGGAAAGTTACGGGTGGGTCAGTTGTTCACTGATCATGCCAAATCGCCTTTCCCGCTGCTGGAAATCTAAAATGGCATTATAGAAGTCTTCTCTTTCAAAGTCAGGCCAATACACATCTGAAAAATACAGCTCTGTATAGGCAATCTGCCATAAAAGGAAATTACTGATTCGATGTTCTCCGCTTGTCCTGATCAATAATTCAGGATCGGGCATATTCGCTGTAGTCAGGAAAGAACTCACTGCTGATTCGTCAATATCCTCAGGCTTAATCTTGCCCTCAGCTGCCAGCCCGGCAACCTTTCGCATGGCCTCAGTTATCTCCCAACGAGAGGAATAATTAAGTGCCAGGGTCAACGTCATGCGGTCATTAGTCTTTGTATTCTCGATACCTTCCAGCAGAGCTTTTTTAGTTCTAACAGGCAACCTGTCCATATCGCCAATGGCATTTAGGCGAATATTGTTTTTGTTCATCGTAGCCAGCTCCTCCCGGATTGTTGAGACCAGGATGTCCATCAGGGCATTGACTTCCAGCCGGGGACGATTCCAGTTTTCGGTGGAGAAAGCATATAAAGTGAGGAATGGGATACCAATTTCTGCAGCGGCTTCAGTGACCTCGCGGACAGATTTGACTCCATTGCGATGACCCCATATCCTGGGCTTACCATGTTCCTTAGCCCAGCGACCATTTCCATCCATGATGACTGCCACATGCCGGGGCAATCTGGATAGGTTAATCTGTTCTTTTGCTGAAGCCATAAGGTCGGCAAAGGTATTGATTAAAAACGATGCCGGGACAGGTGTCCCGGCATCGTTTTTTGGTTGGATTTTTTGGTTTTGATTTCGGTGTTGGAGACGCGATAAATGGACGTCTCTACAACCGAAATAAGATTTTAGAACATCAGGCTGACCCCTGCCCCCAATCCATTATTTCTTATCTCTATTTCATTGTCTGAAATATTGGAAATACCATACAAGTATCTAAGATCAATCACCAGAGGTCCTATTGAAACTCCTCCTCCTGCGTGTAAGCCAATTTCAATTTTTTTGTAATCGTTTAGGTTTATATCATCATCCCCATCTAAAAGATATCCAAAGCTGGGACCAGCAAACAGCTCGAATCCAACATCCGTACCAAATCTGAGTTTCAACATAACTGGTACTTCAAGATAGTTCAGGGTTCTTGTAATCTCAGCTATCGTGCCGGTCAGGTCTTTTATTTTGGCGCCTTTTTGGAGCCAATGGAATTCCGGACTTATGGCAACAATTTCACCGATAGGAAAGTCAGCTACCAATGCCAGATCAAGTCCAAGCTTGGCTTTGGTATTTTGATCAAGGGACCCGTTTTTGAAGTCCTGATTCGAAAACAGTACGCCTCCGCGGATCCCAACTCTTGCATCCGCTTGTGCCTGGATTTGAGTACAAATGAACATCAGGAAGATGAACGACCCGATGAGCTTAAATTTTAATGCGTTTTTCATATGAGTTTGATTTGTTGTAAAGTGAGAAATTGGTTTATAAAATTATGTTTTGGCTTTATGCAATTATGTCATTGGAGGTTGATACCATCTTACAGTAATGCATATATTGAGGGAAGAAATTAAAACAACGAAAAGGCAGGAAAGTTGAAAAACGACTGTTTCTCCCCGATTATCATGCAAATTCATGGAAAGCATTAAGGAACCTGGTATATCCTCTGTATTGTATGCTTTCCGGTATCATTTCTTTTTTGGAATGATCATCCTCCTGACGGCTATCAATCTTACGATCGATATCATGGAAATAGATGCGGCACAATATGCATCCATCTCTTTAGAAATGTCCCGGAATGGAAGTTATCTCGAAGTCATGCAACGCGGGACAGATTATCTTGACAAACCCCCGCTCTTGTTTTGGATTTCTTCGTTGAGCATTTCCATTTTTGGAAATTCGAATATGGCTTACAAATTACCATCCATTTTAGTATTGATGATTGCACTGTGGGCTACTTATGCTTTTGCAAAATTATGGTATGACAGGCGCACGGGAATAATAGCAGCACTTATCCTCGGCACTACACAGGCTTTTCACCTGATGACAAATGATGTACGAACGGATGGGCTGCTCACCGGATTCGTCATATTATCTGTATTGTTTCTTTCCCGGTATTTGAAGAATGGAAAGCTTGTGGATTTGTGGGTGAGTGGAGTGTGCATAGGTGCTGCTATGCTGGCGAAAGGGCCTATCGGTATGGTTATTCCGGGCATGGCCATACTTGGACATCTTGTGCTGACAAAACAATGGAAAAAAATAATCCTCCCGGCATGGTTCCTTATTCTTATACCGGTGATCATCCTTTTAGCGCCGATGTGCTATGGATTGTATACGCAGTTTGATTTGCATCCTGAGAAAGAAGTGTATGGGATCAAAGGGCCTTCGGGTCTTGAATTTTATTTCTGGACACAAAGCTTTGGAAGAATTTCCGGAGACAGTCAATGGCACAATGATACGCCGTGGTTTTATTTTTTACAAACCATGCTATGGGATCTGCAACCATGGGTGATTTTATTTTTTCCGGCAGTAGTGAATAAGATAACTGCATGGTGGAAAGAAAAGAATAGTTTAGAAAAAAATAAAGAATGGATGACCGTGTCAGGGTTTGTGCTACCATTCATCGCACTTTCGATGTCAGGTTATAAATTACCGCATTACATCTTTCCTTTGTTTCCATTTGCAGTCATCATCATTGCGGATTATTTGATCCGGCTGGCGCAAAAGCTTCCGCGGTGGTTTGAAGTTGCACAGATTACATTACTTCATTTATTGTTTGTAGCTGCATTGCTGATTTTGGTTTGGGTATTTCCCGGGATCAATATTTTGTGCTTTATTTTATTTTCTATTTTCTATGGATTGTTCTGGTGGTTTAGAATTAAATCTGTGGATGCTGTGGACAGGTGGGTTTTGCCTTCCTTAACCGGGATTGTTTTTTTTCAATTCGTGCTATGTCTTCATTTTTATCCTCACTTATTGAAATATCAATCTACAAGCCAGGCCGGTAAATATATTGCAGCAGCAAAACCGTCGCATGCGTATTGGTATAATGAAACCGGTTTCGCTCTTGATTACTACAGCGGATATACGATTCCGAATGTCAAGATTTCTCAGATGGATTCTATTGAAGCCGGAAGCTGGATTTACGTATCATCAGCTAATCTCAGTAAGTTTCCGCAGTATAAAGTCATACAAGCTTTTGATGAATACAGTGTAACCCGTTTGAGCCTTGAATTTCTAAATCCGAAAACAAGGCCAATGAAATTGAAGAAAAGATACCTGATCGAAGTGACCGGTATTCAGTAAGCAGTAAAAAAAGTAATCAGTAAGCAGTAAGCAGTAAAAAGTAATCAGTAAAAAAAGTAATCAGTAAGCAGTAAAAAAAGTAATCCGTATTCAGAACGTGAATCGTCAGACATGAATCGTCAGACGTGAATCGTGAATCGTGAGAAAATTAAAATTTACTATTTCATATTTCCTTCTGAATTCTGAATTCAAAATTCTATATTCAAAATTCTTTTTGCAAATCATCATCATATGACAAATCTGTTCAAATCGCATCCCTGGCATGGAGTCTCTATAGGAGAAAAAGCCCCTTCAATAGTCACTGCTTTCATTGAAATCACACCTACGGATACTGTCAAGTATGAGATCGATAAAGAAAGCGGGATCCTGAAAGTAGACAGACCGCAATTGTTCTCAAATTTTGTACCGGCGCTCTATGGTTTTGTTCCACAGACATATTGCAAAGAAGAAATTGCAAAACTCTGCATGCAGCAAACCGGCCTGACCGGAATTGAAGGCGATGGTGACCCTCTTGATATTCTTGTGCTTACTGAACATCCTATTGCTCACGGAGACATTCTTGTACAGGCTATACCTATCGGTGGGTTAAAAATGATCGATGCTAATCAGGCAGATGATAAAATCATAGCGGTCCTTCAGAAAGATGCTATGTATGCTCATATCGAAGATATTTTTCAATTGCCGGAAGCCATTCTTCAGCGATTGACGCATTATTTCCTGACTTATAAATTATATCCCGGAAAAACTCAACCTGTGGAGATACCAAATATATACGGAAGGGAGGAAGCGATGAGGGTGATTGAGGCGTCGAGGCAAGATTATAATCATTACTTCTCAAACCCCTAAATCCCCTGAAGGGGACTTGTCCAAAATAAAAAAGCAAACTGTTCGGCGTAGGCTGGGCCTATGCCGATAGCTATCGGTAGAGTGTTTGCAAATTTCAGATTTGCGAATGGAAAATTCCAATTATATGATTTCGCAAAACGGAGTTTTGCTGACGCGAAAGCGTAGGAAGATCCTACGCTTAACGGACATTATTTTTTTTCAAAGCTCACCATAACAGGTGTATGGTCACTGTACGCTGTCCAATTTTCATAATTACCAATTTCAATTTCAATAAGCTTATCAAGGAAACTGGTTGAAGCAAAACAATAATCAAGATGATAGGGCTTTTGCAAATTACGGTGCAGGTAAAAAGTTGGATGCTTTTCGTTTCCTTGTTCGCATCCGGAATGCCGGTGATAAATACTGTGAATATTATGTTCTGCCAGCTTGTTGACAACATCCGAATGATTGCCATTCCTGTCTTTGTGATCCCAGATTTTATTGCTATTGAAATCCCCCACCAGGATAGTTGGCTCAGCAAACATTTTTAGGTAATGATGGATAGCCAGCCAGATCTGTCCGACATATCTTTCTTTACGGTTCTCCTTATTATCCATTGCCCATATAGCAAAGAGTAAAAAGGATTCTTTTTTTCCGGTGACTCGAAACGGTAATATGTACCTGAATTTAGGATTGAATTCTTCCAGCAATTCAAATTTGAAATCAGAGAAGGAGTAAATGCCAATGCCCTTATGGACATTATCGCCATACCAATAGGAGTCGTTAGGTTGCTGTGATATTTTACTGAAATCAAGTTTGTCAGGATGTTCACATTCCTGGACCACCAAAATATCCGGCTTGAGATCCAGGATATAGTCTGCCTTCTTTCTGAATGCTCCCTGACAGTTCCACGATATTAACTTCATTTACTTTCATATTAACTCACGTTTCATGTTTCAAATGACTACTCACTAAACCATCCCGCATACTTAATATAATTCGCTGCAGTCCTCGTGATGAAAAACTGTTTCGTTTCCAGATCAAGCTGTTTTATTTTTTTGGCAGGGGTACCACCATAAATCCATCCTGACTCCAGGATAGAATTTTCAAGCACCACTGCTCCTGCGGCAACGATCACATGTTTCTGTACGACGGCAAGGTCCATGATGATAGCACCCATGCCGATCAACACTTCATCTTCAATCGTACATCCATGAACGATAGCATTGTGCCCGATAGAGACATCATTACCTATCAACACTGTTGATTTTTGAAATGTGGCATGTAACACTGCGCCGTCCTGGATATTCACCCGGTCACCGATACGGATAAAATTGACATCACCTCTTACAACAGCTCCCCACCATACGGAACATTGATCACCCATGATGACATCACCGATGACAACGGCTGTATCAGCAAGGAAACAATCTTTACCGAATTGAGGATGAATGCTGTGTGCTGGTCTTATTATTGGCATTAAGGCATATTAATTAGAGAATTACAAAAGTCCCCTTCAGGGGATTTAGGGGCAGATAGGAATTTATGAATGCCAATTTACGAATGACATTCATAATAATCTGGGTAATCTGTGAAATCTGCGGTGAATTTCAGATAAGAGGATACTGGATACCGGACTCAGGACATACAATAACTCAGGTTGAGCGGAGTCGAAACTTCTATCAGTAAAATTCTGTCGGTCACTGAGCGGAGTCGAAGTGAGCCGACGAAGACATTAGTAATTTCGAAAGTCACTTAGAAAAATCAATGCGCAATAGCCAATCGGCAAAATGACACTTTAAGGAATCTCAATCACTTTTCTTTTCCAGGGACTCCATCCTGGCCAATAGATCAGCAATCATAGTTTTCAAAAGCTGGTTTTCTTCGCCGAGCTGTTCAACTTTAGCATTTAATTCCTGTGTTGCTTTTACCAACGGAACTACAAACAATGAATAACTCATTGTGTATAATTCGGTATTCTTTTTGGGAGTGGTATAACCATTGAAATTATATCCGGAAGCATTGGCGGCCTGTTCTACTTCCTGTGCAAGGAATCCGGATTGCTTTATTTTTTCAATATCATATTTTTCAGAGTAATCTTCTGTGTCACTATTGCCAGTGATTTCTCTCATGGCAGTGATGTCAAGATTATATGTCACAGGCCTCAACCTTGAAATAAAGTCAAGTCCTTTTACATCTTCCTCAACATTATTTTTGACTCTGGCATCTGACGCATAAGTGTACCAGGTGGTTTGGCCACCTATCCAGGCTGTGCTTAGATTGCCTATGAAATCCTGGTTAGATGCCGTATTGAAATATCCACCATTACCTATGCTAATCGTATTTATAAGGTTAGATGAAGACTGTGAACATCCGCTATTATCCCCGACTGCAATGTTATTGTTCCCGGTAAGGTTCCAATATAGTGCGCCAGGACCAATAGCTGTATTGTGAAATCCTGTGGTGTTAACGAAAAGTGCAGAATATCCTATTGCCACATTTGAATTACCACTTAAATTATCCATAAGTGATAATGCACCGTAAGCACAATTGTACTTTCCAGTAGTATTTTCATAAAGTGCATTGATTCCTGAAGCTACATTTAAAAATCCATTTGTATTATTCCGAAGTGACTTATATCCGAGAGATGTATTATCATCGCCGGTTGTATTATAGAAAAGAGCTTGTCTGCCCACCGCTGTATTTCTATCGCCACTAACATTGGTATAAAGTGCTCCGGCTCCAATTCCTGTATTGTCATAACCGATCGTATTTGCGGATAAGGCAGATGCACCAATAGCTGTATTGCTTACTCCGGTTTCCTCCGATACAGGCTGATTAGAGTATAGCGCTTTATAACCAACCGCTGTATTATCACTTATCCATGAATATGACGGATTAAAAGATTGCTTATATAATGCCTCAGAACCCACTGCAGTATTATTGCTTGCATTTGTATTAAAAAATAGTGCATTATAGCCAAGAGCTGTATTTTGAAAACCTGCGATATTGTAAAAAAGTGACTGTACGCCAACGGCTACATTATAGTTCCCCACGTTGGAATAAAGTGCCTCACTTCCTATAGCTGTGTTGAAGTAACTATTTACGCCCCACCGCAGAGCTTTACTTCCCAATGATGTATTATAACTACCCCCCACATTATACAAAGAAGCTTCGTATCCCATGGCCGTATTATAAAATCCCTCAACATTGCTAAAAAGTGCAAAACATCCACTTGCAGTGTTAAATTGTCCTGTGGTATTTGACCACAATGTTGCCCTGCCTATTCCTGTATTTTGATGTCCGGACACATTTTGATATCCGGACTGAGCCCCTATGAATGTATTGTCAATCGCACCAGCGGCAGCGTTATTTAATCCGCCTGCCTCCAGCCCAACAAATGAATTATATTTATTGTCCGTGTGTATCCACATTAAATCTGCACCATCACTCTTCCTTAATCTGATCATTGGTTGATTATTGCTCTGTCCTTCACTTGCCTCGATTATAAGTTCAGAAGCATCTACAGATCCTTTAATGTGAAGCTTCCCTTCAGGAATTTCGGTACCAATCCCAATATTCCCCGAATTGCCATTATAAATATCATCTCCATTTTGTGGCCAGTCTCCAACAGGTATCGAAGCGCCAACAGAAGTCCATGCTGATCCATCATAATAGTACATCCCCGGAATACCATCGGTCTGAAATATGGTGAGGCCAAAAACGGGGAGGATAATTGAATCCCTTTGTTCTTGCGTCATCCTTGGAATCAACAATCCTTTCGTAGTGCTTTGAATATCCAGTATGGCACTTGAATCCGGTGGGGACCCATCCGGTGAAATGGATATACTTTGACCGGATACGTTAAAATAAAGAGAAGTAAATGCAATTATGAAAACGATGAAGAATTTCATGCGAGTATTTTTCTACAAAAATTGAAGAAATCAATAGTTAAAACAATCCTCCTTTTGAGTGAATCCGTGTATACATCCTGGTTATCAATAAAACCATTCTAATTTACTTTACCAAAAACAGATTTTCCTCTCGCAATTGCATAATTAGGTACTCCGATTATAAACCTTTTAGTTGAGCCATCTATAGAAACACAAGTTCCAAAATGGTCCGCCGGATTTGCATATGGGTCAATACAGTGTTGTATCCTTTGCCATGTATTACCTAACCGAATAAATATACTGGCAGACCCTTCATTACCTGACACGGCCTCATCATCCGAAAGTGCACCCACGACCGCATAATTTCCGGAAATAGCAACACTGCATCCGAAATAATCAGCTAATACGCCGTTCGTATTATAAATTTTTTGCATTAAAGTCCAGTTGCTTCCATTGAATTGATAAATGCTGGCAGAACCCTGGTTAGCTCCTGAATTGGTCCCTACAATTGAATAATTACCTGAAATGGATACGCTGCTACCAAAACGATAATTTGCTCCGCCATAACCCAGCGTTTCAAATATTTTTTGCATTAATATCCAGCTACTGCCATCAAACTGATAAATGCTTGCAGAGCCCTGGTTTGATCCAATCACATCGTCATCCTCATTAGAACCTATTATAGCAGGCTTTAAAGTATCTACTCTGAGATTTCCAGCTATATCCAGTTTCTCAGTAGGCAAGGTGGTGCCAATACCTACATTTTGCGCAAAAAATAAAAGAGGCATTACAGAAAAGATGATAATGAAGAATACGCGAATTTCTTTTTTCATTTTTTTTAATTTTTAACTCAATACCTTGAATTAATTTTTATCCTTTTCTGCGATTAATAATTCCAGTTTTACAATCCGCTTTATCAGCATTTCATTTTCTGAAATCAATTTCTCATTTAATTCCTGCACAGCTTTTACCAGAGGCACTACAAACTCAGCATACCCCATGCTGTAATTATCCGTCTCATTGACCGGTGCATGTATGGCATCAAATGACGTGAAACCGGTTTGATGAATTATTTTTTCCACATCCTGTGCAATGAAACCCACTGATCTGTTTTTAGACTGATCAATTAATTTCGCTTCTCTGTCCTTCGTAATTGTTTCGTGGATATGCCTGGCGTATGTAAGCCGATTAAAATTGTATGAAACAGGCTCAAGCTTCAGGATAAAATCCAATCCTTTCACATCATGCTGAATATTTTCTTTAAACCTACCGTCAGAGGGCCAGGAATAAGCCACTTGTCCTTCAATGACAGTAACATCCGAACTTCCTAATCGAACTTTTTCAGAAGCATTGACTACTGCAAAAGTTCCAATAGCAGTTGCATTTCCAAGATAATCCATTGAAGTATTGGAATAGCTGCCAATGCAGGAATTCTGACTCCCAGTGAGATTATTTTCAAGGGCATGATATCCTACTGCAGTATTAAATGACCCAAGTGAATTCGTAAGCGAATAATTACCAAAGGCTGTATTACCGGAACCGGTAGAGTTATTTCTTAATGACTTATACCCGCCAGCTGTATTTTCTTCACCAATTGTATTGTAAAAAAGTGATTGCCTTCCCAGCGCCGTATTCTCATGTCCGGTAGTATTTGTATAAAGTGCCGAAGTACCTATACCTGTATTATCATATCCAATCGTATTCGCGGTCAGTGCATAACTTCCGACCGCAGTATTAGAAATTCCATTTATTGTGGAAGTGGGAGCATTGGAAGTAAGTGCTGCATATCCGATGGCCACATTGTCACTATTCCAGGTCATATTATTATTGCTGTATGTCTGAGAAAATAATGCATCATAACCTACCGCTGTATTCTGGCAGGCTGTGGTATTGGAAGAAAGAGCCCATAAACCCGTAGCTGTATTATTATAACCAAGTGTATTCCCGGACAAAGCCGCTACACCGTTGGCTGTATTACCATACCCGACAGTGTTGGAATAACCGGCATAACTACCGATAAATGTATTATTTGTAGCTGCCCCACTGTGCGAATTATTCAATCTTCCCGACCCATATCCCATAAATGTATTTGATTGATGATCCGAATTTATCCACATCAATTCCACACCATCACTTCTGCGAAATTTTATAAAAGGATGAGTATTGGTTTGATTGATGCTGGCGTCAATGATCAACTGAGTGGTATCTGATGAACTACTGATATGCATTTTTCCGGAAGGTGTTGAAGTGCCAATACCAATATTTCCTTCATTGTTGTTGTACATATCACCTCCACTGATTGTCCAGTTTATATCTGTTGCCGGACGGGTCACTGGCACCCAGGATGATCCATCGTAAAAATAAAAGCCCTGAACATCATCAGTCTGAAAAACCGTAAGTCCCAGCACGGGCATTAGAATTGCATCTCTTTCCTCAAGCGTCATCCTTGGAATTAATAACCCTTTCGTAGTGCTTTGAATATCTAATATCGCACTCGAGTCCGGTGGTGATCCATCCGGGGTAATGGAAATACCCTGAGCAAAATTTTTTAGAAAAGGAGAAACCAATAGAAATAAAACGATGAAAAATCTCATCAGCATATTTTTCTTCAAAAATTGAAGAAATCAACTGTTGCCGCAATCCTCCTTTTGAGTGAGTCGAAAAGTTCCAAAATGGGTTGGGTTCATTATAAAAAGAAACTGACGTTCGAGCGTCTCTGACCTCGAACTGGAACGAATTCTGCTTGTTCGAGGTCAGAGACACTCGACGTCCTTACTATGGAAAAATCACAGATCATGCACAATCCGTTCCCTCAACGCTTTTACAATTGCCTCCTTCCCGCAATTGACATGTAGCTTTTGGTAGATGCTTTTCAAATGACTTCGTACTGTATCAAAAGAAATAAATAATTCTGAAGCAATTTGTTTCGTACCATAACCTTTGATGAGATGCTGCAACACGTCAGTTTCCCGTGGAGATAGATCATAACTGATCTCGCTTGATCTTGTATGAAATGAACCCAATACTTTCCTTGCTATCTGCGGTGACATCGGGGCTCCGCCTTCTATCACTTCCTGAATAGCATCAAACAATTTCTGCGGAGATGTCTTTTTTAATAAATATCCATTCGCACCTGCACAAAGACATTGAAATAATTTTTCATTATCCTCAAAGACAGTATACATGATGACTGCTGTCTCCGGCCGTGCTTCCTTGACAAGAGATACACCTTCTATACCTGTCTTCCCCGGCATATCAATATCCATCAGCACCACATCAGGCTGATGCATCAGGATAATTTCCGTCGCCTGGTTACAATTATTGAAATGACCCACCACAGTATAATCTTCTGAATGCTGAAGCAGCACCGCCAGCGATTCACGCAATCGATCATTGTCTTCAAAAATTACTATCCGGGTAGGCATCTTAGACAAATCTAGGTGATATTTGATCGATTCATTTCACTCAATTGAGTGACTCACTCATTTTAGCGCTATATATTTTTCTTTAATGGCAATCCAACTTTAATCGTCGTACCCTGGTCAGATGACTCAATTGAGATCTGACCTTTCCATTTTGATACGCGTCCTTTTATGCTTTTCAGTCCATGTCTATCCGATGACAGCTCAGTATCAAATCCATGACCGTTATCTGCAACTACCAACGAAAGAAACTGATCTTCCCGAAGGACACGCATATTTACCCTGGTAGCCTCGGCATGACGAATGATATTGCGCAATAATTCTTTATACACAAGATAAAAATCACGTCGAAGCTCAAGACCCAGCGTTTGGTTTTCATCCAGGTTTTCCACCAGCAACTCAAATGTGATGCCTTTCGCATCAAATAATTCAGAAGCATATCTTCTCATCCGCGAGATAAGGTCTTCAGCGGTATCTACCCGGCTGCTTACACTCCAGATAATGTCATCGAGCGCTTCCGATGAAGACTGCACTTCTTCTCCGATGCGTTTAAATAATTGCAATGGCTTTTCTTCCGCATGAAATGTTTTCCTGCCTATTTCACTCAGGATGTTGACATGAGTGAGCGAAGATCCGATCTCATCATGCAGGTCTGATGCAATTCTGTTCCTTACATCCTGGATACGCTGCAATTGCCTGATGCGATAACGGTAAAATGAAAATACTAATCCTAAAATGGACAGGATGAAAAGTATAACGAACCAGGCCTGTTGCCAGAAAGGTGGAAGTATTTTAAAACTAAAAAAAGTCTCTTCTCCGAATATTCCATTCCAGCCTTTTACTTTTACTTCGAATCGATAGTCTCCTGGTAGCAAATTGGCGAAAGAGACTGTATGCACGGGCAAAGGTTTTGACCATAAAGTGTCCTGGCTGCCCTTGAGACGATAGCTATACTTTAGCTGCTTACCATTTATAAAATCATTAGATGAAAAGGTAATGCCAAGATAATTCTGGTTATATTTCAGATTAAAAGGAAGTACGTTTCGTGGATCCAACAAAATATTTTTTACAGTTGATACCGAAGTGATAAAAACACTTGTTGGCGCTATAGTATCGTAACTACTATCTCTTATCCTATCCACACCGGAAGTAGTAGTGCACCAAAGAGTATGCCCCGGACCTACAACAATTTTTTGTACAACTGCAAAATAATTCAGCACCCGGCTAAACGAAAACACACGGTAATCCTCCCCTGTCGGAATTAATTTTTCAATTCCGGCACTTGTACCGACCCAAATATTGCTCTCCTCATCTGAATCAATCGATTTAATAAAATCCGAGATGAAGCCATCATTCCGGTTAAAAACACGAGTAGCATATCCATTGCCCGATGAATCTTTCCGTAACTGAACAAGTCCACTATAACGTGTCCCAACCCAAATATTCCCTTTTGAATCTGCATGAAGACTCCTGATGGTTTTTTCCGGAAGATATTTATTGGCATCCAACCATTCAAATGCTGATTGTCCGGCACTATTCTTTTTTAATTTTATTCTAAATAAACCCTTATTCAAAGAACCAACCCAAATTCCTTTATCTGTATCATACGCCATCGCAAAAATCTGGTCATTAAGTGATGTGTCCAATAAACTTTCCTTTGATGAAACCATTGTGATCTTTCCACCCAATGCTGAGATCAAACTACCTTCAATCGAGAGTGAAAGCACGTTGCGTGAATATGGAAGATCCGTCCATTTTTTAATCCCGGTATCTTTCACCTTATAATATCCATCAATTGTGGAAACCAATGTATCATTACTTACTTTCAAAAACTGATAGGCATTTCCATAATTGTCCATCGCAATAGATTGACGAGGGTGGCCCACATTTATTTTGTACACAGCAGGTGTATTGGAGACAACATATGCAGCACCATTTTGAATGGGCTGAATATCTAACACCATCGAATTAGGCAAATCTTCTGAAATGGTGAATATATCTATTGTGTTTCTCGTATCGAGCTGAGCCATTCCCTGATCGGTCCCAATCCAGATAAACCCATCCTTGTCTTCAAACACAGAAGTGATATTATCATTTGGCAATCCATCTCTTCGGTTAAATAACCGCCATGATTGATCAGGCTTAATTTGGACTAAGCCTCCAAAGGCAGCTAACCAGATAGAGCCTTCCGATGTCTGGATGATGTCATTTATATCCCAGTGACTCCAGGATGTTTTTTCATATGAGGTAGAGATTAAATCGAAACGCTTAGCCGGGTCCGATGAAAGATCCACCCACCTAAGTCCATTGGAGGTGCCCACCCATATCCGGTTGAGGTGATCCTTCAATATGCATTTGTAGTCATTCAGCGTATCCGTCCATTGATTTATAAATGTATGATCATGAAGCATCACACCGCCTTTTGTGCCGCAAACAATAAAATACTCATCATACTCAATGACATCATTCACCGAAAGTTGCATTCCGGAAGTATTGAGAGTGGTAAAAGATCCCTGATCAAAAACAAAAATTCCATTTTCATCCGAAGGTGCCAGAATCCTTCCTGATGATTCGGTAATAAATTGATTAAACGGTCTCTCAAACTTTGTCCTCAGCTCTTTATTTATTTCACCTTGTATCATGACATCAACAGAACCGTCATTTTCGGATATAAATAGTTTATCATCCGTTCCTTCGATCAGGGCATTGATCAATGGATGTGCAATACCTTCTGCTAACGTATAATTTCGGAATGCATAACCATCGTATCGACTTAGTCCTTCCCAGGTCATGATCCACATAAACCCATTTCTATCCTGGTAAAACCCCTTTATTTGGTTGCTGACAAGACCATCATTGATGTTGTATGATCTCATGATGGTGTGCTGTGCGCTTGCAGGAAAAACAAGTAGTAACAGGCAATAGGCAATGAGCAACAGGTATCGTTCGCTTCGGCTATCGCTCAACGACCGTTTAAGTTTTCGAATGAATGTTTCGGCTACGCTCAACATTTGTGAAATTACTTCTTCTTAATCTACAATGAAATTCTACTCAAAGATTGAGCGTAGCCGAAATCTTCAGGGAAAATCCTGGATGGTCGCTGAGCGATAGCCGAAGCGAACATCCTATCCCATTTTCGAAATCACTGCATTGAAAATTCTCTCCTTTTCTTTATGTGACTTTTCTAAAAGTTCATCCGCTTCCTTTTTAAATGCGGTACTTGCTTTTTTACTTTTTAATCCGCCCAGGTTGATCATGACATTGAGAAATCCACCTTCAACTGCAGCCAATGCACATGAAGCACCTACACCTGCATCTGAAACCGAATTTGGATTGCCTTCATTGGTCATGGCATCAAGCAATGCAAATTGTTCGAATGAAATCCGCATAATGTTTAATGGAGATTCGATAGCTTTCATCGTTGCCTCTTCAATGGCTTCAGTTCTTTTTTTCTTTTGTTCGTCAGTTTCTTTCGGAAGTCGGAATGCATCCATCAGCAAATTGAAAGCTCTTGTATCCTCATCTACACAATGGAGAAGTCTTTTCCTTGCTTCCTGTCCCTTTGCTGCCCACTCAACGAAATAATCCATCCGTTCTTCCCATCCTCTTTTGTGTGCACTCAGGTTTGCGACCATGCCACCTAAGGATGCAGCAAGCGCTCCTGCATATGCAGCAGCAGAACCACCACCAGGTGCAGGAGAATCAGAGGCAAGCTCTTCTGTAAATCCTTCCAGCGTCAATGATGTCAGTGGATTCATATTACTATCCTGTAATAAATATTCAATGATTTTCTTTTTCGGATCAAATGGAGCCAATTCATCAAGGCCCATGCTTTTGACAGCAATATGAATAAGTTCGCGATCAGGAGCAGCATGTGACAAGCCTTGTTTTTTCAAAAAATATCGTCCTGCATCAAGCATCACATCTAAAGGAACAAGTCCGACAAGTTCAGATCCGGTTACTCTTAATCCACGTGCTGTAGCACTTTGCACACATGCATCAAAAGCTTGGTGCAGGGATGTCTGATTGACATCAGTGATATTCATCGATACTTGTGCAATGCCATACTCCTGGATATACCATCCGATTGCTTTCACACCTTTGCACATTCCTTTTTCACGCACGGGATCTCCTTTTTCATCCCTGATAATCTCACCAGTCACAGGATTTCCTTTTCTGAGGATGCGTCCATTTTCACGAACATCAAAAGCAACTGCATTTGCTTTGCGTTCTGATCGTGTATTGAGATTGACATTATAGGCGATGAGAAAATCTCTTGCACCTATCACAGTTGCCCCGGCAACAGAATTAAAAGTTTCAGGACCATAATCGGGTTGCCATTCGGGATCCTGCATTTTGGCAGAGAATCCTTCATATTCACCAGCGCGAATGGTAGCCAGGTTTTTTCGTTCAGGTTTTGATGCAGCAGCTTCATACATATACACCGGAATGCCTAATTCCTCTCCAACTCTCCTTGCAAGCCTGTGTGCGAAATCAGCTGTTTCTTCCATGGTGATGCCGCTGATCGGGATAAGAGGACATACATCGGTAGCACCCATCCTTGGATGTTCACCTTTATGTGTTCGCATATCGATTAGTGAGGCTCCAGTTTTTATTGCCTGGAATGCAGCTTCTATTACCCGACCGGGTGCACCTGCCATGGTCATGACGGTCCGGTTCGTTGCCCTCCCCGGATCAACGTCGAGTAATTTGACACCTTCTACTTGTCTTATACTTTGAGCTATTGCTTCAATAACCTCAGGTCTGCGACCTTCACTGAAGTTAGGTACACACTCGATTATAGCGGGTTGATTCATGAATTGTTTTTTAGTTGGGGTAAAAATACATGTTAAGTTTTAACTGGTAAGGAAGGGGTATATTTCCATTATCATTTCCGTTCAAAAGCATTCCCATTATTTCAATTATTGTAATGGCACTAGCGACCAGAATGTTTATTATTGCAGTGCTATCCTTGGATGAATTTTTCAATAATATTCCCATAGATCAAAAACCTATCACACATGATCCCGGAATACCTCTAAATATCCTTATTGCCTTTACAAGCATTGTTATGGCACCAATTATTGAAGAGATTATTTTTAGAAAATGGATTTTAGGTTCGTTCCTTAATCTGGGAAAATATATTTATATAGGATTAGTTGCATCATGTGTTTTATTTATTCATCCTGACTCTCGTGTATTCGCCAGTTTAGTCTCGGGGCTCATGCCAGGCTTGATTTACCTGAGATTTGGATTAAAGGGTTCAATATTTTTTCATGTGATATATAATTTATTGTGGTTTATTGTCCGAAACAATCGATCGGTTTACGATAATTTGTTTACCTGGTTGGATTTTGGTTTTCTATACTGGTTTGTATTTTTGATTTCCATAGTATTAGTGGTGGTTTTTATTTTGCGAAGCATTAAATCTATAAATTCGAAATACACCAATGCCGAAAGTGGAATCTAAAGAACTGAAAGCGTTTTACCATTTATATCAAATCGGTGAATGGGAAAAAGCTGCTTCTATTCTGCGCATTCTGATTAAAAGAGGTGATGATTCCGGATGGATCTGGTCCAAACCTGTTCTTTGCGTTTGCGATTTATCACTCAAATTAAAATTCCGATGTTAATGGTTTCGCAAAACGGAGTTTTGCTGACACGAAAGCGTAGGAACATCCTACGCTTAACGGGGGAGAAACTCATTTCTCACGAATTGTAACTCACTATTCACTACTCACTTCTTACTACTTTTGCTTTTCCCCTCAAATCATCCTATCTTTCAGCATATGATCAAATCATTTTTCGCAATCCTTTTTTCCTTCCTGGGATACATTTCCTACAGCCAGGCTATTACCATTTCCGAAGAACTTGCTCTTCGAAACGATTACGATTACACCATCCTCGGCTGGGTGAGCGGTGACCTGCTCCTGTTCAGGGATCGCGGCCATGAATTTTTTATCCAGGCCTTCGATGAAGAACTACATCTGAAATGGGAACGTGAGATCATCCTTGGACAGAACAGGGCAGACATCATAGGCGTAGTATCTCATCAGGACCGGATTGACATCGTATACGGATTACGACAAAAAGGGGATTATTACATACAGCACCGGACATACGATCATTCCATCAACGTGATGGATACGATGACCCTCGGCGTTGTGGAAAATATATTTATTACTCCAAGAGTGCAGATGGTCTCTTCTGAAGATGACAGCAAAGCCGTGTTGTACCGGGAAGATGGTGATGGATTGCACCTGTATAGTTATGATCTCAATAACCGCGCAATGTTGTGGATCAAAGCACTGAAGCTGCCAAATGGTAATTTTCAGCGAGATTTTACAGCGATGGAAGTGAGCAATGCAGGTGAATTCTATCTCACGCTTGAGCCCGATAAATTTTTGCAAAAGGTGCAAAACCTTGAAGTGTATTCAACTGTACCGGGTTCTGAAACATTTATACATGAAACGATTGACATGGCGGGTCAGCAGGTGTATGATTATTATACCCAGTTTGACAATGTCCATTCTGATCTTGTCATCACCGGTTTGTATAGTGACCGGAATGCTGCCCGTGCACAGGGATTTTATTTTACAAGATATCAGCCGGGAACAGAAAATCTTGTAAATCTTCTCCCATTTGATGAATCGCTATTATCGGAAGTCAATGGTAAAGATGTATCTGTTTCACGTGGTCTTTCAGATTTCAACGTTCAGAAAGTCGCGTTGCGTGAAGATGGCGGAGCGGTTGTGATAGCTGAGCTTAATAAAGAATTTTCCCGCAGATCAAGCCTGCCTGTGCGCAGGGATAACGGAACTTTTGCACGCGGTGGCTGGGTGGATTATTATTATGAAGACCTCATCCTCTTTGCCATCAATCCCGACGGAACACCTCATTGGAAAAAAGTATTACGCAAACGTCAGTATTCACAGGATGATGATGCTATTTATTCATCCTTCTTTCTTTTTAAAACCCCTGCCCGTTTACGGTTTTTATTCAACGATGAAATCAAACAGGAAAATACCGTCGGCGGATATGAAGTAACCGGTGGCGGCCATGTGGAAAGAAAAACTGTTTTCAACACCGATTATCAACGACTCAAATTGCGATTCAAAGATGGCATCCAGGTCGCCTACAATGAATGCATAGTCCCAAGTGAACGAAATAACCGGTTGAATCTGGTGAGGATACAATATTGATTTTCGATGGTTGCTGAGCTGTAGCACGAGGATGAGCTTGGCAGGTCGAAGCATTCGATTTAGCCTTCCCGCAACCTCCACAAAACTCAAAGCGAATAAAAAAACTCGCGATTCACGTCTCATGTCTCACGAAAAGTTTGAGTGAAAGCAAACTGATTACTACTTACCTTTTACCACTTACTTTTTACTGATTACCGATCACTGATTACTGATTACTCCCCATTCCTCTTCCCCACAAACTGACCATCTTTAGCAAACACATAATGCCGATGATCCACTTCGATCTCATATGAATTTTGTCCTTTAGGATCGGTATAGGTAATAGCTGAGGAGATCTTTTTTCCTTCCAATTCTGCAGTTACATACTCGCGGATATTTGCCGGAAGTCGCGATGGATCAATGATTTCTTCAAATCTCACGATCGTTCCATCTTCTGTCATAATGACCCGCAGGTCTTTTCGATTCTGATGAAATGTGGCTACATACTTTCCTTCGTCCATTTTCCATTCTATACCCGCAGCTTCAGGATACATCGAAGAAAATTTGGCACTGACAGGTTCAGGCACATTGCTTTTCTTATCAGCTGATTTACAACTGACGAATGTTACCAAAAAGAATAATAAAGAAGCTATGATTATTTTCACTTTCATTTGAAATTTTTATAAAATACATTTTATTACTATCCTTGCTTTTTGTTACTACCACATCCTTTCCTGCCGCAAATTAACGCAAATAAAACTCACGCCTGACATCGGTTGCAGAGCTGTAGCATAAGGATGAGAAAGGCTGGTCGAAATACACAATTAACGAACCTGTTTCTACACTAAAAGTTGTTCAGAAAGTTAAATCCACTGATTACTGCTTACCGAATACTGAATACTTTATTTCTCACTAAAACTCTTCGTTGACGATTTGTAAACCCAGAAACAAACTCCGAGCAAACAAGCCAATCCCACAAGACCCGGAAGCGCATGATGAAGATCAAAAACATTTCGTTCCCATATAACAATTGGAATAGCGAGCAATATTCCGATCAATGCTTCACCCGTGATGAGTCCTGAAGCAAAAAGCAAACCGGTACGCTCACTCCTGCTTGTAGCACTGGCTACATCGGGTACAGCTTTCGATGGATTTTTAGTTTGAAATCTCGATACAGCCCATGATACCAATCCACCGACAAGCACTGCACTACCTAAATCAAACGGCAGATAAATACCAACTGCTACAGCCAGAACAGGAACGCGATATTCACTTTTACGTGCCTCCTGTATTTTATCAATGATGATGATCACTACACCTATAGCCATCCCGATATACACCATCGTCCATGGCAATCCGCCTTTGAATACTCCTCTTGCCACACTTTCCATCAGAGAAGCCTGTGGCGCCTGCAATGCTGACTCCCTTCCACTCTGCGCCCCTATTCCATATGCAGTATTCAACAAATTAAGGATCACAGGCAAAGCCACTGCCGCTGCTACCACACCCACCATCAACATGATCTGCTGTGAACGCGGTGTGGCTCCAAGAATATATCCTGCTTTCAGATCCTGCAGGTTATCTCCGGCAATAGATGCAGCACAACATGTAACTGCTCCGATCATAATAGCTGCCACCGGTCCGCTTGCAGAATCTTTTCCCATCAATGCCAACAATATCAAAGACGATGTCAGGATCGTAGCAATCGTCACACCTGAGATCGGATTGTTCGAACTACCTACAAGTCCTGCCATATAACCTGCCACTGCAGAAAAGATAAAACCTGCAATGAGCATGATGACAGACATGAAAAGTGTGATCGGCACATTGTGAATTTCCCGCAGGTAAATAATAAATATGGGAATGATCATTGCAACAATCGCGATCAAGACCTGTCCCATCGGCATATCTCTTTCTGTCCTGATCGCATTCATGCCTCCTGTTTTATTGCGGATCGCTTCCAATCCATTTTTTACTGCAGCTATGATCGGCTTGACAAGACTGATGATCGCCCATAAGCCACCGACAAGCATAGCTCCTACACCCAGGTACCTGATCTGGCTGCTCCATATATTTCCTCCGACTGCGACGAGAGTGTCATCCTGTGGAATGCCTGTGACGTATAAATAAATAGGCATAGCTACCCACCAGCTGATGGCGCCACCGAGGAAAATCAAAAATGAAATACGCAATCCCACAATGTATCCAACTGCCATGAGTGCAGGTGATTGATTGAGTCCTGCATATGCATATACTTTTCCTCCGAAGGTTGTTGCTGTTTCTGCGACTGCACCCCACAACTTCAATCCTGCTTCAGCAAATTTCAAAACAGCGCCCAGCAGGGCTCCTGTCACGAGATAGCGTATTGACTTGCCGGCTTCCTCTCCTGATTTTAAAACTTCTGCAGTGGCAACCCCTTCCGGGAATTTCAATTTCTGTTCTACAATAAGCGCTCTCCTCAAAGGGATCGTAAAAAGCACTCCCAATACGCCACCACATAATGCAATCAGCATCGTCTCCCAGTAATCGAATTCTGTCCAATAACCAAGAATGATCAATGCCGGAAATGTGAAGATGGCACCCGCGGCTAATGCTTCACCTGCAGAAGCGGCAGTCTGTACGATGTTATTCTCCAGGATGTTATTATTCTTAAACATCTTAAGCACCACCATGGAAATGACCGCTGCCGGAATGCAGGCAGATACAGTCATACCAGCAAAAAGACCCAGGTAGGCATTAGCTGCAGCAAGTATGACAGATAGCAATGCACCCAGGATAAAGGCTTTCACAGTAGTTTCCGGAAGTACTGTTTCTGCCGGGATATAAGGTTTGTTTTCTTCACTCATCAGCTAAGACGTTTTTATTTGGAACGTTCAAAAATAACTTATTATCGGTGGTGACAGAAAAAACGTTTGAGTGAATGCTAAGATGGAGGCGGAGGCTAAGGACAATAACCATTGGCTATTGGCAAAAACAAGAAACATATAGTTTTCTAAAAATTGGCTTCGCCAATTTTTAGAAAACACTTACGGTTAGGCGTAGGCTGTGCCTACGTCTGTGTGTCTGCAAAACTCCGTTTTGCGAAACCGGTATTTAGTTAAGGATGCATACCATATAGAAAATATAACTGATTACCATTTTTACCGAATACTGAATACTTTTTACTTCGCCTTCTTCTTAACCTTATCTTCACCTCATGTACGATATCATCATCATCGGAGCCGGACCTATAGGCATGACTTGTGCTCTTGAGGCAAAAAGGGCTGGCCTCAATGCACTCATGATCGACAAAGGCATGCTCGTCAACACGCTTTTTCATTTCCCTACTAATATGACGTACTTCTCTACCTCTCAATTGCTGGAGATTGGAGAAGTTCCATTTATCAGTCATGGAGAGAAACCTACGCGAAAAGAATCGTTAGAATATTTTCGAAGGGTATTTGAAAGCTGGAAATTAAATGCGCGGTTTTATGAACTTGTAGAAAATGTTACGAAAAAGAATGACCACTTTGTAGTTACAACTTCGAAAGATGCACTCACCTCAAAAGCCGTTATCGTGGCAACAGGTTTTTATGGTTTACCTGTATTGATGAATGTACCTGGAGAAAACTTACCTAATGTTAGACACTATTATGATGAGCCTCATCCTTACGTTGAACAAAAAGTGGCCATCATCGGTGCTGCCAACTCTGCATGTGATGTTGCTCTTGAACTTTTTTACCGGGGCGCTGATGTCACCATGATCATCAGATCAGCAGCGATCAGTGAGCGTGTCAAATACTGGATTAAACCGAACATTGAAAACCGTATTAAAGAAGGTTCTATCAAAGCATATTTCAACAGCACAGTGAGTAAGATCAAAGAAGATACCATCGAAATAAATACACCCGATGGCCATGTATCCTTACCAAATAATTTTGTGCTCGCCATGACAGGATATCAGCCTGATTTCAGGTTTTTACAAAAAATCGGCATCACATTTACGAATGATGCAGAACCTGAATTAGTATATAATGAAGACACACATGAATCCATCATCCCCGGATTATATCTGGCCGGTGTAGTATGCGGAGGAATGCGTACAAATAAATTCACTATTGAAAATGCCAGGGAACATGCACATAAGATTGTCAGGCATCTCACCAGTAAAGTTTCCACGTATTAATTATAAGAATGCTGAGCGTCGGTTGACCGACGTTCTGGTGTTCACAAAGCTGCGCTTTGAGATATAAAGCTTCATTACGCAAAGCAAAGCTTTGCATACACACAGACGTCGGTCAACCGACGCCTAGCATTTTACGTGGTGAAATCGAAATATAAATCTCTCCACCAGGTCTCAACGTCACCATCGGCTTCTCAACAACATCCGTAGAGATTAATTTGAAATTCCATTTGTTGACGATTGTGGTCAGGATGAGTTGCATTTCCATCATTGCAAAATGTTCGCCGATGCATAATCTTGGTCCGGCACCGAAAGCCATGTAAGCTTCTTTATTCAGATTAGGATCATTCCAGCGGTCAGGAATAAATTCGTCAGGCTTATCCCAATAATCAGGGTTGCGATGCATTCCCCGGATGTAGATCACCCACAATGTTCCTTTTGGTAATTGATAATCTAATACATGATCTTCCTCAAGAGAAATTCTGTCAATCACCCATGCAGGCGGATATAATCTCATCGATTCATCAATTACATTTCGCACCATTGCTGCCTGCGATTCAGCTGTGGCATTTTGCAGCTTTGTATATTCCTCATGATGAAGACCTAATAAATAGATCATCCAGGAAAGAGCATTCGCTGATGTCTCATGCCCGGCTACGAAAAGGATCAGACATTCATCAATCAGCTGATCTTCCTCCATGCCTAATCCCGTGTCTTCATATTTTGCTTCCATGAGCATCGTCAACAGATCATCGGGTTTCTCCGAGTCATTTCGCCTTCTCCTGATAATGTCGCGGATCAATTCGTTCGTTCCTTTAGCAAGCGCTATGTGCTTTGCTGTTGTGCCATTTAGTTTGAACCACCATCGTTTATGTGGTTGCCGGACTTCCCTGATGATATAAGCCTGTATGGTGCTGATCAATTCACTTAATTCAGCAAGCCCGCTTTCTTCTATTGAATCACTGAATAATGCTTTTGCAATAATCCGGAAAGTGAGCTGATTCATTTCCTTATACGCGTCAATCATCCTTCCGTCGGATGATTGTATGGTCCATTTCATCATGCACTCATCAACTTCAGCTTTCATCAATGCCTGCAGAGATTCAATTCGTTTCCGATGAAAACCGGGTTGAATTAATCTGCGTTGTGAAAGCCACTTATCTCCTGTATTCGTCAGCAAACCCTTTCCTAAAAATTTAGCGAGGATCTCCGTGACAATTTCTGATTTTTCGTACGCCCGATGATGCTTTTGCAAAACATATCTTGCCACCTTTGGATCAATGGTCAGCACGGCTTTCTCAACACCTCCCATATAAAATCCATATGTCGTTCCTAATTTGGAAATAGCCTTATCCAGTACTGGAAATGGATTCTTAATAAACTTACCTGCATTCAGGAATGATCGTATGCGGCTGGCGACAGGTGGGTATTTTGAAATTGAATTCATATTATGGTTTTACATTGGGGCGGTTGCAAAACGCCCCTCCATATGTAATTTTTTTTCTTACATTCTTACTCTCTTACATCTTCCTCAATTCCTCTATCATAGCCGGACGATGCCGGTAGGACTTCATAAAAGACTCATGCAAATGATTGACGATATCGCTGTAGCCCAGTTTCTTCATCTGCCTGAGATCTTTCGTCAAGTCTGTATAATTGCGCCGAGAGGATGCTGAACGGGCAGATCTGATCAGGGCTTCTTCAAGCAATTTACCTATTTCATTTTTGCGCGTTGGTATCAGATGCCTTCCAAAGTGAACGAGCCTGTCGAATATATAACCGATTGTTTTTGTCTCATGCTCCAGGAGAAAAAGGAGCTTTGCCCAGTCTTGTTCTGCAACGAGAATATTTGGGATGAGTTCCTTTGTGTCCCATTTCCTGGAGCGCCACATCTCGTTGATCAGACTTTCATACGTTTCCGGCCATTCATCAGCAGCTGTGTTTTGCCGGATGATATTGTAGTACGTTTCCTTTTCTCGACCATGATCCATCAGCTGGAGACGGGCATATTCGATGACTTTGCTTTTATCGTTTTCTGCTTCAGCCGTTTTGATCAGCCAATCGTACCAATTTGACAAAAGACCGGCTTTTGTTTTTTGATCTGCCTTGATACCGTCAATCGCAAGTTGTTTGACATGTGCAAAGTCTCCCTCTTCGAATGACTGTTGCAGTGCATGTTCACGCAAGTCCGGATTAGTTAGATGTTGTCGGAGATAGGTCTGCGCCGCTTCAATTTGTTTCGAGTTTAAGAGCAGCAAGTACGAGATGGTTTCGGCTTCCTGCTTATCATAGTCAGATCCTGTAAAACTCTGTAACAATGACATGACCAGATCTACTTCCTCATTTGTGCGATGCAGATTGAAGGCCAGGCGCATCATCCCGATATGCCAATCCCAACCTTCGAACTCCCGGCTGCTGAATTTTTCAATGGTGAAATCGAACAACGGTTTTCGTATTTCTTCCGTCAAAGGGAGACTGCTGAGTCGAACCAGTACATCAAAGGCGGTTTCGATATTGCCCCCTACATCGCCATTACTGTCATCAATGAAACTCAGAGCATCAGTCATCTCTTCGAGTACAGAGGTACTGATCAGTATGGCGCTCCTGTGATTACCTGCGTCGAGTTGGTCAATAGCATTACACATCATATCATGCACAGCTTTGCCAATCCTGCCGGCTTCACGCCTATCGACATAGCCATGTCTGCCCGATACAGATTTCAGTATCGCCTTAATCTGTCTGGTATACGTCTCTTTGGATTCGTACTCATTCTTTGCGGCGAAATGGGCCAGGAAGTTCGCTTTCTGGATCTTATCCTGAAGAACGCAATCCGCCAGATAATCTTTCAACTCATCAAGGGAGAGACTGCTCAGCAATTTATCAATTTGTGTTTTTTCAGATGGAGCTTTTGACTTCCTTATAGGATCTGATTTCACCTTTTTTCCAAAGGAAAAAATGGCCTCCCTTCCGGTGGGACGGAATCGTGTATCGTCAACTGATGCTTCCTCTACGATTTTTCGCGGCCTGCCTTTTCTCGCTTTCAAGCGTACTACTTTAGGCTGAGGTTCGTTCAGCATTAATTCATCCTTTTGCAGGAAGAAAATCACTGCTGCCAAATGCTTACATACCGGTCCCTGATCGTAGGGGCAGTCGCACACATAGTCCGTGATGACATCCTTGACAAGCTTAATGCGCACTACATACTCTTCGGAGCCCTGAACGATGAAGGTCATTTCTCCATCGTCATCTTCATCTTCCGGGATTACTGCTCCTTTCTTAAAATAATCCAGCCCACGTTTCAGGATGGTGGGATCGATGATCTCTTCGAATTGATTGAGGGGTATGCGCATTGTGGCGAAAAGATAAGAAGGGATTGGAATATGGAAGGCTTGTGGTAGGAATAGTAACTGGATAGAAAGGTCAAAATTTTTCGTTCCGGAACTGTAGTGATGAATATTTTGAAAAAGCAATTCCTAAGACTGAAAGGGATAGATTGCGATTAATGGTATTGCGGGTATTTATGTGTTATCACAAATATCAGTCTTCGTAGCTTCCTGCTAAACGCATGATATTTTTGTTCCCATATCGGGAACTTTACCTATCTTTGTATTATGAGAGTAATTGCTAAAAGAACCCTCAGATCTTTTTGGAACAATCACAAGGATTGTGAACAACAACTCAAGTCCTGGTATAAGGAGGCTTTGGAAGCGCGTTGGAAAAAGGCTCAGGATATCAAACAGGATTACCCATCAGCCAGCATTTTAGCTGACAACAGGGTTGTATTTAATATTAAAGGCAACCATTACAGACTTGTTGTAAGAATCAATTATGGCTACGGCGTCGTCTGGATCAGGTTCATTGGCACGCACGATCAATACGATAAAATAAATGCAATAAAAATTTAATGGCCATGGAATACAAAGTAATAAAAACGGAAAGAGAATATCAAAAAGCGTTGAAGCGATTAGAATTGATATTTGACGCATCCAGGAACTCAAAAGAGGGAGATGAACTTGAGCTACTTTCTCTGCTTATTGACAACTATGAACTCGAAAAGAACCCTATAGACTTTCCCGATCCGATTGAAGCGATTAAATTTCGAATGGAACAGCTTGGCTATAAACAAAAAGATCTGGAAGATGCGTTGGGGCTTAAAAGTCGTGTAAGTGAAATTTTGAATAAAAAAAGAAAATTAACGCTCGGCATGATTCGAAAGCTTAATGAGGAATTAGGTATACCCACAGAGGTCTTAGTTCGCGAATACTAAGCTCCTTTCTTAAAATAATCCTGCCTGCGTTTCAGGATAGCGGGATCGATGATGGTTTCGAATTGACGAAGGGGTATGAGCATTGCGGGGAAAAGATAAGAAGGGATTGGAAAATGGGTGGCCGTCAGTGCCAATTATCCTACGGGAACACTTTACATATAAATATCCTTCCGATGGACGACTCTTGCCATTTCGATCGTCTTGCCTTTGATAAAAATTCCAATTCTATAGTCTCCTATTTTAATCCTGAATGCGGACTTGTGCCCTTTTAGTTTTTTAAGATTGGGGATTTCAGATAAATTTTTGACTGTTTCAACAAGTTCAATTGTTTTTATTACGGATGCTTTGACATGCACTGCATTTAATTTATCAAGATCTTTCACAAATTTGCTTAAGAACTCAACCTTCATCTGGACTTGAGTTTCTTCATTACGGTGTCACGACTTACTTTTTTACTTCGGTCAACATCTTTCATAAGAATGGACATTCCGTAATCTTCAATTTCCTCAATATCCATAACCCTTGTTGATACACCAAGTTTTTTTAACAAGTCAGAAATGAATTTCAACTCAGCCTGACTTTTGGATTTTACAAGTAGCGCTTTCATTATAAATTATATTGAGCAAATTTAATCGAAAATCTTGATTTATCCTCTTCAATAAGGCTCCTATTCCGTCCTTGCCTGGTTTACAGTGAGCAGGATGAGTTGAAGCCAGGAGCGTGTCGAAGGGTCAGTACGATGATATCCTTTTCGATCTGAATCCGCCCGAAATACTCTTCAGAACCCTGAACGATGAAGGTCATTTCTCCATCGTCACCCTCATCTTCCGGGATTACTGCTCCTTTCTTAAAATAATCCAGCCCACGTTTCAGGATGGTGGGGTCGATGATGGTTTCGAATTGACGGAGGGGTATGCGCATTGTGGAGAAAAGATAAGAAGGGATTGGAAAATGATTGGCTTTGGGCGGGAATAGTAGCTGAAAATAATGGTCAAATTTTTTCCATCCTGAACTGTCGTCTTGTTTTTCTATATTTGAGAGGACTGGAAAAAGTGATTAGGTTTTTGGGATGATTAGTATACTTAGATTTATTGATGCGCTGATGTTTTAGAAAGTGAAACGGCAATATTGAATGGAGTGCTGAAATCGGATTTGATTATCAAAGTGCGAAAATTATTTCTTTGATCTGGAAGTCGCTTCATGGTAAATTTGTAGGGATCGGGAAAAATAATTTGGATATACGTGATGAATATTTTGAAAGCGCAATTCCTAAGGAATGATATGTTTAGATTTCGATTAATGGGATTGCGGGTAATAATGAGTCAGCAAATTGTAAAATGACAACTAAAGAATATCAAAATATAATTCATCCATTAATTCAAAACAAATTTAAAGGTCTTGATGTGAAAAATGAATGGGTAGCTTTTACTGGATATCACAATCACTATTCGCCTCGAGTCGACATTGCTGTTGGGCCATTCAGCATAGTTGCTGGACAAAATCAGATTCATGATTATAATAAACTTGTAGCATCTGAAGAAATTAAGAAATTCTTAATTAAATTATATCAAGTACATATTGAAAATATAGGACTAGCAGTACATAATGAAATTACAATTCCGAACTTTGAAGATTTGATTTACAAAAATCAAAATGCTCGATGTTTTCTGGCAATAGAAATAGAAAATAAAAATTCAAAGAAACACAATATGGGAAGTCTTATTAATGCAGCATCTTTAGGAAGAATTGGCATTGGAATAGCTTATACAGAAAAGACTATGAAAACTTTTATCAGAATAATGAATTATTTGGGATTCTTGAAAAGGGCTGAGAAAAATACATACGATACAACTAATTTTCTGATTATTTCAAAAACCCAAATGCAGAATATATTAACCGAATTAAAAGAATAAAATGGCAGACCAAGACTTTGAATCAATAACAGAAGAGCTGAGAAAGCAGCTCGATTCTAGCAGACAAAATTGGCTTTTTGGAGCAGGTATAAGTTGCAATTCAAATATTCCTTTGATGTACCCATTGACTACTCGAGTAAAATGTATTATTGATGCTTCTAAAATCGACAAGGATATTGAAATCTATAGCTTGCTTACTGCTGAATTACATGATAAGTCACATATAGAACACTATTTAAGTCATATCGGTGATTTGATTGCATTAGCGGACAGGTCCAAAACAAAATCAGCAACTGTGAGTGCAAAATCGTTCACTAAAGATGAACTATTAAATATTCATAAATCCATAATTTCCGCAATTGGTGAAACTGTTCGATACGGTTATTCAAATGATGGAACTGAAATAATAGGTGATTTTTCAAATCCAATTGTTGAAATAGAACATCATATCAAATTTGTTCAGGCAATATATTCAAATAGATCCAACTTGCTATCTAGGTCAAAACTCACCTTCTTTTCAACTAATTATGATACATTGTTGGAAGATGCTTTAGGGTTAGAAAAATTCACTGTTGTTGATGGTTTCTCAGGTGGTGCAATTGCATATTGGAATCCTCAGTTTGAATTTCAAGATGCTCATAGCTTGCCAAATAAATGTCTGCTTTACAAACTTCATGGGTCAATAGATTGGCAACGTGATGAAAAGAAGGGTTTAGTTAGAACTAGATACGGAACAAAATATTTAGCAAATAAATCTGAGATAATGATTTATCCTCAAGCAACAAAATATGTAGAGACCCAAAAAGACCCATTTTCATATTTGTTTAATGGCTTTAGAAACGCACTAAATTCAAATGAAGACAATGTATTAATTACATGTGGATATAGCTTTGGAGATGACCATATTAATGCTGAAATTGAAGCGGCTCTATCAAGTAGAAACAGTAGAACTACGATAATCGCTTTTGCAAAAGAAAACCCTGATGGCTCTATTGTAATTAACAAAACACTTGATGCATGGCTCACAGATAAACAATTTGGAAGTAGAGTTTATGTTGCTGGACAAAAAGGAGTTTACTATAATTCTACAGCCCCGCTGCAAAATACCGATAAGAAAGATTTGATTTGGTGGACATTTTCAGGATTAACAAATTTCATTTTAACCGGAGACCATGAGTAAAGAACTATTTATCACACTACCTTCTTTGAGAATTGGCAAAATTGTAGAAGTAAGCGGTAATCAAATAAGAATTGAACTTGATATTAAAATTACAGAACTTACAAGGTCAGTTTATGGCCAAGTATATTCGGTAGGTCAAATTGGTAGTATTATTAAAATACATTTCGGCAGAAAAATACTATTCGCATATGTTAGAATGTTGAGAATGCAGTCTGATATTCTTGCTGAAGAGGGTAAAAATACTATTCTACCTGGTGATGATAAAAGGATATTAGAAGCTGATTTATTTGGCCAAGGTATTTGGAGTTCAAAAGATGAGAAACTTTTGTTTGTTAGAGGAGTAGAAACTTATCCTCTTCCTTTACAAGATGCTTTTCTATGCTTAAATGATGAACTAGAAAGTATTTATCGCGCTGCAGAAGATTTAAAAGAAATCGAAAACAATCCAATGGTTCCGATAGGAAATTATGTTGGAGGAAATAATGCAGTTTGTCGTGCAAATATTGATAAATTATTTGGCCATCATTGTGCAATTTTAGGCTCTACTGGTTCAGGAAAATCTGGAACAGTGGCATCCATTTTACACTCTGTATTAGCACATCAAATAAAAGGGAAAACCATATCGCCTAGAATCGTAATTATTGACCCTCATGGTGAGTATGCAAAGGCATTTGGTAATAAAGCAATTGTATATAAAGCCTATAGCGAAGCATCAACAACTTCAATAAAAACAGAGCAACTAAAATTGCCTTATTGGTTAATGTCAAGTGATGAATTCAGATCTCTTGTTATTGGCAAAACAGAATTTGAAGCAACATCACAAACCAACATGGTATATCAAGCTATTACCTATGCAAGACTGTTTAGCCAAAGTATGGTAAAAGGGCTGGGCGAAAGTGCAGTTGGTGAGGCAAAAGATGACGAACCAGAAGGAGTGACTACAGCAGAAAAAATTCTAAATTTTGACCGTGACAAGCCGATTCCATTCTTGTTATCTGAATTCACTAAACATTTGGATAAAGTTCAAGGTCAAAAGCCTGGCAAATCTGAAAATCTTGCTACTAGTTCTGGAAGAGATAAAATTGATTCCATTCTTAAAAAATTGAAAGTATTACGTTCTAATCCACAGTTATCATTTTTAATGGAAGAACATAGTTCATCATCTCCGAAATTAGAAGAAATACTGCATCAATTTGTGGGTGATATAGAAGACAAAAACCTAAGAATTATTGACATATCAGGATTACCTAATGAAGTTGCTGGGCCATTAACTGCTTTGATCGCAAGGCTATTATTTCAATACAAATTATGGCAAACAAGAGAGGAAAGAGAAAAGGATCCTGTATTGTTTATCTGTGAGGAAGCTCACCGTTATGTGCCAAATCATGGAGAGGCACAATATAAAGAAGCGCAAGAAGCGGTCAGGCGAATTGCGAAAGAAGGTCGAAAATATGGTGTGGGTTTAATGCTAATTTCCCAAAGACCTTCAGATGTTGAAGCAACTGTTTTATCTCAATGCAACTCGTGGATAATCCTCCGTCTTACGAATTCAAATGATCAAGAACATGTTGCTAAATTCTTACCTGATAGTTTAGTGGGCTTGACAAAAATGCTTCCTTCTCTTACTAGACGGGAGGCCATTTTTGTTGGAGAGGCTGCTGCATTACCAAGTCGAATACGAATAAACAAACTGCTACCGGAACAATTGCCAGACTCTAATGACATCAGTTTTGTAAAAGGCTGGGTTAACGAACCGACAAAGACAATTGAACTTAAAAAAATAAGCGACAGATGGATTGGGACAATATAACAACTGGCTAAAATCGAGTAGGCGGCCCCGTCTGTTAATACTGCCCATAGCCTTAGTCGTCTTTTGTCCTTGACCCGCCTCAAAATCCAATCACTCCAGTAACAAAACTTAATACCAAGCTTCAACAACTTCTTCACCAGCACATCATCAAGAATTGAGATATCGGCTTCATTTAATTCAATCAGATTGAGATCTCCCTACTCACCTCCCCTCCACAATCCCTATCTCTTCCTCTGTCAACCCATACAACTGGTACACAAGCTGATTGATTTGAGATTCGATTTCATAAGATTTATGGTCATCCTCGGACTTTATTCTTGAATTTACTAAAGTTGAAATTTCTTTCTGAGGTTCGCCAAGAGGTATTGGAATCTGTTCAACAAATTGCCTAATAAATCGTAAATAACCACCTCGAATTGATGTTGTCAGACTGCTATAAAAGAAATGAACTACGTTGGAATTCAGAATCCCTAATAAATAATAATCTTCGACAGGAATTATGTATGCCGTATTCACACAATATGACTGGGTATAATCGAGCATGCATTCCGCTCGAGTGGCAATGTCAGGGAAAATAATTTTCAGTTTTTCAAATTCATTGTAATAATCACAGGCTCTCAACTCCCACCAATATTGGCCTTTATCATAACGTGCCTTTGCTTTCACTTCAAATTGAACCAAATGTTTCATAACGGCTGGGAACATTTCACTCATTCGCTGAAACGCTTCCTTCTAATCTAATTTCCCATGCCAGTTGCGCGTGTCACCATTTTTTATCAGAATTAAATATTTTTCATTTATCGGTGATTTATATCGTTTTATTTCTCGTCCGGCTAAAAAAGGCTTGATGACTTCAAGACTTTTTGGGTCGTCTTTGATTAAATTGTCTCTCGTTACTTTATCAATCACAAATGCTTCATTGAAACCAGTCTTTATTCCATAAAATATTTTCCCATTTACATACTGAGACAGCGGAGTTCCCTTGCTCTTAATTTTATTCAGAAGCATTTGAACTTTCTGATCCTGCAGACTCCAACCCTCATCAGAAAGGCCAGCATAAGAAACTGCATTTTCATTTTGAAGAGCATAAGCCTGCAATCCATCAGTAAAATCCAGTGTTTCAATATTTACTGCCAACAAAGATTCTATCGGGTCTGACTTACCCATATGCAGAATGGCCGGATACGTTGTAGCCTCTTCAAATACAGGCAGATCTCCAAAATCCAGGATCTTGCGAATGGCATATTGCTTAAGATATCTGCGCATCGCAGCACCATAACCGGCACGCATCCATTTATTCGGCAGGATGTAGATAAAATCTCCATGCTGCTTCAAAAATGAAATCCCCTTCTCCACAAAATAGACATACAGATCAGCAGTACCGGCGTAGGTCGTGTACGTTCGTTCAAAATATGTCTTGTATTCCTTGAGTTCTTCCTGCCGTATGTATGGCGGATTCGCCACCACCACATCAAACCCCACAAAATCACCATCATCATCGAGCACCTCCGGAAATTCAAAGCGCCACTCAAAAGCATTCTCGTAGATCCTGTTGGCTTTGATCTCTTCAACTTCTGCCTCCAGCTTTTCTATTTCTTTTGAGAGCTGCCGGACCTTAAGATCACGCGCTGATTTTTCATCTTTCGTCTGTTCGAAGAGACCACCAGGATTAGCTGTGTGGAAGAGTTCATCATTGAGCTTGTTGAGTTTTTTGATATTCTTATCATTGGCCGAGATCTCGCTGCGGAAGTCGGACTTGATGGACGTGATGAGCTTTTCCATCTCGCGCTTTTCCTCACGGTTTTCGGCATTGCGGTACGTATCCACAGCGATCTTATAACTGTCGATCGTAAACTTACTTTTCTTCAGTGCCTGTCGCAGATCCGCATCGATAGCAAAACGGCTCACGAGTGAATTGCCGCATTTGATGTTGATGTCGATATTAGGCAGCGTCTCGAGCTCCGTGTCATTTTTATAATACGCATGCTTGAGCAATTCAATCCACAGGCGAAGCCGGCAGATCTTGACCGAGTTGGGATTGATGTCGACCCCGAAGAGACAATTCTCAATGATCGTCTGCTTCTCATGGAAAAGCACTTCCTGCACACGCTGACTCTCCCTATTGCCGGGACGATAGACGAAGAAATCATCTTCATCCGATATGATGAGCTCATCATTGGAGACTTCGATGTGGTATTCTTTCAGCCATTTACCATCGCGGTCGAGAAGCACCTTCAGTTCGCTCTTGATGGCGATGATCTCGTTGAGTGCGGATACGAGAAAATGCCCCGACCCTACCGCCGGATCGCATATGTGGAGCGAATTGATGATCACATTAGCTTCTTTCCGGTCTGTGATTTTTTCATAGAGGTCATCAGTCGTCTCGCACGTCCATCCTTTTGTTTCATTGAATTTCTGCACCACCGCGCGACGGATCGTCTCACGGCACATGTACATCGTGATGAAACCTGGTGTGAAGAACGAGCCGTCCTTGTATCCATTGATCTTTTCAAAGATGAGTCCGAGCACAGAAGCATTGATCAGTGTCTTATTGTCCTCCTGGATATCCACGGAGCCCTCACCACTGAAGTCATAGGCATCGAGAAAGCGAAACAGGTACTCAAGTGTGACTATCGCGCCGGTTACTTTCTTACCACTAGTATCCTTCAGTACCGTCTGCGTGTGTACAGGGATCGTCACATCATTGCGGAGATTGCTGATGAGTAGTGTCAGGTGCTCAAGATCGGTGGGTTCAAACAGTGATGAGTTGAGATACGGCACTTTGTCAAAGGCCTTCTGCACTTCGGCCTGCCTTTCATCCATCTGTCTTGCCAATACCTGGAAAAACAGACTGTTGAGATCATCATAATTATGGATGCGGTCGGATTGCAGGAAGCTATATGCTTTATCGCCCTTGTGATAGCTGATGAGTTGTGCTTCGAGCAGTTTGAGGAAGAGTATGCGGTTGATCCATGTGATCGAGAGTTCAAGGCCGATGTTGAAGAGCCGTTCTTCGCGATCTGCTCCGTACTGGGATGGTTTTTCAATTCGGCTAAGCTTGTCCAGCGAGTCGAGTTGCTGGATCGTATCTTCCAGCAGAGTGCCGGTGTGGCGCTCTCCTTTTTTATGACGTTGGATGAGTTTTTTACCACCATCCTTTACTTCGGTGAGACCGATGATGTGAAGCAGCTCTGTATAAAACCTGCGATCGAGGCTATTGCTGTCATTGACAAAAGATTGCTTGAGCAGATGTGCCGGCGACAGTAATTTGAATAGTGCGATAAGACGTGCATCATCCGCTTTATCTGTATTGCGCAGTGGCTTTTCATAATCACGAATATCAAAATAAGTAAACTCAATCTGTGTGTGGATGCTTTCGATGAAAGGCTCCGCGATATTCCGGTAGAAAAATGAAGTATTGGTATCCGCCGCTTTGCCCTCTTCGAATTCCGTGAATTGCCGCACGAAATTTGTGTTTTGGGCAAAGAGCCGGTCAAACAGTTTCGCATCGAATATGTACCACTCATGGATATTGGTGATGATGAGATGGCGCACATCCGTATTGCCGAATGTGATGCGTTCTCTCAGGTAGTACAGCACCAGTTCCTGGAAAGCTTTGGCATTGAGTTTCTCCCTGGTGATCATCTCGGATTTATTGCCTGGCTTTTTGGCTTCGATGATGACGCCTACGGTGGAGTCCTTGTTGCCATTGTGTATGACCAGGTCATTGCGGCCTTTTGTGTTGATGAAGTGCTGCTGATCATACCAGGTTCGTTTGAGGAAATCAGCAACGAGATTTTTGTGATGTTCTTCTGATTCCGTGGCGTTGATATGATCAAGAAGGTGGATCAGGTTTGTCTTAAAACGGTCGATTTCAGACCGGATGGGCCGGACCTTTAGGTATGCTTTATTGAGTGCCTGGCGGGGTTTGAGAATAAGTGTGTTCATGGGTGGTATGGGCGTGAAGATCGGGAGAAATGAGGGAATATCGTAAAGACGCTATTAACGGTTGGTGAGCTGTAGCACTAGGTTGTGGAATGCAGGTCGAACCATCATATCCCTACGATATAATCTCAAATGCTATCGTTTAATTTAAAAAGATTAGGATCTCCAGAAATTACCACCCCGTCTCAGCCTCAATGGCAGTGCAATTTTATAATCTTTCTGGTCTATCCCCTATCTTTGCAATATGTCAATGCTTTTATCAAACATCAAGGAAAAGATACGATCTTCTGTTAAAGGGAAGGATCCTTTGGCTGAAGTCATTTTATTTGGTTCGCGAGCCCGGGGGGAAGCTACCGATCACTCCGATTGGGATGTTCTGATTCTCCTCAATCAGAACCAGGTATCCAGGCTTTTAGAACAGGAATTCCGGGATGTGCTGTTTGATGTTGAACTGGAGATCGAAGAACCGATTTCCACTTTTGTTTTTTCAAGGAGTGATTGGGAGACCCGCCATGTCGCCTCGCCTTTTTATAAAAGTGTCATGCAGGAAGGCATTTCTCTTTAATGGAAGGCTCCAGAGAAGATTATATTACCTATCGATTGACGAAATCAGAGGAAGCGTACGCAGATGCTGCATTGCTTTTTGAAAATGAGCGCTGGAATGCTTGTGTAAACAGGCTTTATTATTCCAGTTATTATACAGTGAGTGCTTTGTTGTACAGTCACCAGATTACCGCTCATACACACAATGGCATAAAAACTAAATTTTTTCTTTCTTTCATTAAAACTAATATGATCGAACGTGAATATGGCAAACTGTATTCTCGTTTATTTGATTGGCGGAACGAAAGTGATTATGCAGATTTTCTTGATTTTGATCGCAATTCAGTTACACCTTTACTTAAAAGCGTATCTGACTTTAACACTACTTTGAAAATGTTAATTAAACATTAGAAGAAAGGCAGTGTATATCTTAAAATCATTGATTTTCCTGATCTTATTTTTTTATAGTCTCATTCAGTGAGCTATCAAGCATGTCAATGCATCACGTCTATACAAAGAACACGTCCCCACGTTATTTTTTAAAATCCTTGCTATACAATTTCAAACGCCTCCGCAATATGCACCGCTTTCCTGTCAGCGAAATCAGCAATCTGGTGCCTGCAACTAAATCCATTAGCAATCACTAATGCTTCCGGCCTGGCTTTTATCGAAGGAATTAATACACGTTCTGCCATTTTTTTTGAAATCTCATAATGCTTTGATTCATATCCGAACGAACCTGCCATACCGCAACAACCGCTGTCGATTTCTTCATACTTTATTTCAGGCCATATGGAAAAAATTTCTTTCACCGGATCCATTCCAAAGATGGATTTCTGATGACAATGTCCATGGACAAGGATGTGGTTTTTTTTGGGCTTAATGACATCACCTGCATTTTTTGTTTTTGACAAAACACCCAATAATATTTGCTCGAAAGGCCTGATCTTTTTCAATGCTTCTGCCATTGCTTCATCTTCTATGAGATCAGGTATATCATCAGTCCAGGCAGAAGCACAGCCAGGTTCCAATACTCCGATAGGAATATTTTTATCAAGCCACGGCCGGATTTTTTCAATGACAGGCAATACTTTCTGTGCAGCTTCTTTCAGAAAGCCATGCGAAATACGCGGCCGCTGACAACAACCTGCATCCAGCAACATCACATTCTGTCTCAATGCTTCAAGCAATTGCACTGCAGCAATACCCGATTCCGGTTGATGGCATTGCGTATACGTATCTGTGAGCAGGATGATATCCGGATCGCCTTTTATTTTTTGCTTATGTTGTTCCAGGTGAGATTGAGTCCATAGCTTCGAAGCATAGGCAGGTAATTTTCGCCTTGCATCCATGCCTATAGATTTCATAATTACATGCCTGATGCCGGCCATGTTTTGAAATGCATTGATGACACCTGCTTTCTTTCCTGCGAATCTTCGCGCCATGTCTGCACTTCTTCCGATCATCTTATCTTTAAGTGATACACCCCTGTGATCAAACTGGTATTGCATCACTTCACCTTTCAATCTTGCCATATCCACACTGCTTGGGCATTCTGCTTTACATGCTTTGCAGGAAAGACAGAGATCAAGTATTTCGGGCAGATCAATATTCGCCAGGCCATCTTCAAGTTGGCCAGACATGGCCAGACGCAATGCATTAGCCCGGCCACGTGTAGAATCCCGTTCATCAAGCGTCACCATAAAGCTCGGACACATCGTCCCACTGGATATTTTTCTGCATGCTCCCAGTCCTGAACATTGATGGACCGCTGTATGAAAATTGTGTTGATCCCGATATTTATATACAGACTGAAAAGGCCAGTCATGATACAAAGCTCCATACCGCAGGTTACTATCCATCGGTGGTGCATCCACTATTTTTTCCGGGTTAAGAAGATGTTCAGGATCAAACAACGATTTTGTTTTTCTGAATCCTTCATAGATAGCATCTCCATAAAACTCCGGCAGATAACTGCTGCGCACCAGTCCATCGCCATGCTCGCTGCTCCATGAGCCTTTATAAAAAAGAACTAATTGAAATACTTCATCTGCTATTATTTTAAACAGATCGATATCTTCCTGCAGCCTCAGATCCAGGATGGGTTTGATATGGATCACTCCCACACTGGCATGCGCATAGTAATCAACACCTACTCCTTTTGATTCACATATCTCCACAACTTTTCCAATAAAAGCATCAAGATGCTCAAGTGGGATCGCAGCATCCTCAATTACAGGAACCCCTTTTTTGTCCGTCGGTTCTCCCAGTAATAATCCTAATCCCCGCTCCCTGATCCCCCACACATCGTGAAATGTTTTTCCTTCCGGATAATAATCATGTGCATATCCAAATCCGAGCGATTGCAATTCAGCATGCATCAATTGTGCTCTCAATTTGATTTCTTCCGGATCTTCACCGTAAAATTCAACGATCTGAATAGCGTCAGGATCTCCTTTAAGAAAACCACACATGGGTGCAGTCTCGATATTCTTCCGGCTATATCCGATCAGTAGCCTGCTTAGGATCTCAACTGCTGACGGATTGTATTTCACCATCGTCATTGTCGCTTTGATAGCATCCAGTGCAAGATCAAATTGTACAACGCTCAGTCCTTTGAATTTAGGAAGCTTCACAAGACTGAGCTTAGCCTCCAGGATGATACCTAATGTACCTTCACTTCCGATAATGATCCGGTTGAGATCACCATATCCGGATGTGATAAAATCATCAAACGCATATCCACCTACTCTTCGCATAGTTTTTGGATATCGTTCAGCCACCTGATTTTGCAAAGGCAGCACGATGTCCATCATCTGCTTATAATAGATCCGATCTTCGTCATTACTTTCCAGCTTCTTTTGCAATTCTTCTGATGTCAGGGCTCTTGTATGAATGACTTTGCCATCCACCAACATCACTTTCAATTCAACTACATGATCCCCGGTTTTTCCATAGAGAATACTTTTTGTACCGGATGAATTGTTGGCCACCATGCCGCCTATAGTAGCACGTGTACCGGTAGCAGGATCTGGAGCAAACTCAAGACCACGCGGTTTAAGAAATTTGTTGAGCTGAAATCTGACGACACCAGGCTGAACGGTTACGATATCATTTTCGAAAGAAAGAATTTTATTCATGTATTTCGAAAAATCAAGGACGATAGCCGCAGCTACAGCCTGACCAGCAAGGCTTGTGCCCCCACCTCTTGCTAAAATTGGAATATGAAACTCATTTGCTATGAGAAGACATGATCTCACATCTTCTTCATGCCTCGGGCAAACAATAGCCACAGGCATGATCTGATATACACTTGCATCAGTAGCATAAATACCAAGTGTGACAGGGTCATCGTACACATCACCTTTGATATTTTTTATCAACTCATAAATAAATCCTGTCGGTTCTGCATTCATGGATTTACACGGGTTGCTGATTTGATTTCTTCAAAGAAGATATCATCATTAGGCACATCAAAAAGCAACTTTTCGGGTTTACCATTATTATCCTGAAGAATCTGGACAGTACCAAAACTAAACCAGGCTTGTGGTTCCAACCATTCCATCTGGTACACATCATAATGCCAATGCGTAAGCTTTGCTTTCAATCCGGGGGATGCGGTAAAATCAATCATCAATTGTCCTCCATCCTGCTTGATGCGGATATCTCCATACATAGGATCTCTGTATAAACCAGAGATTTCAACAGCACTCATCGATGGCACCGTACCGGTCTTGTGGGCTTCCATTCTTTCTGTAATCCTGTCAGCTTTATTTTTCCATCCTGCTGCATCTTGATTTAATCCTCTCTGTTCCCAGTCACCCTGTGGAAGTCCCAGCAGCTTATCAATAATTTCATAGCTGAGCATTGTACTTATGTTGTGCATGGCATTTGTCAATACTACAATTCCAATTTTTTCATTAGGGAGCATCATCACACCTGAATACATGCCATCATAGCCACCCGTATGAGATACGACGAGATGACCCTGGTATTCCCCGACACCCCATCCCAATCCGTAACCGTTGAAATTCCGGCCATATAATTCATGTGATCTCGAACTGACAGGAAAATTATTATGCGGTGTCCAAAATGTTATTTGAGAATCAGAAAAGAAAAATGTATCCATTCCTGTCACACCGTGATTCAGTTGCATGGAGATCCACTTTAGCATATCATCTGATGAAGAAATAATTCCGCCCGCGGCTCCCATGTTATCCCAATTGACCCAATCAATGGGTGCTTCATGATCGCCTTCAGGTTTGTGTGGTGAGGCTACATTTGTAGTTGAAGAGATATCGTTTGTAGATGTGATAGTCCTGTCCATGTGCAAGGGCCTGATAAAATTTTCCTTCACATATTCATCCCACTTTTTTCCTGAGACTTTCCGGATGATTTCACCGGCGGCAAGAAACATGACGTTGGAATAACCAAAGCCGCTGCGAAATTCAAAATCCTGTGGCAATTCCGCAACACGACGCACAACTTCCTCAGCACTATAGTGACTCCTGTACCAAATCACATCACCGCTGAAAGTCCCTAGTCCCGAACGATGACATAAAAGATCACGTACAGTGATCATTTCAGAAACACAGGGATCATACAATTCAAAATAAGGAAGATAGGTTTGTACTTTATCATCCCAGTCCATTTTACCTTCATCCACAAGCTTTGCAAATGAAGCCGATATAAAAGCTTTTGTATTAGACGCAATTGAAAAAAGCGTGTTCTCATCAACTTTCCCTTTTTTTCCTTCTTCCTGCACACCATATCCGGCGGACAGTATCACTTTTCCATCCTTAATAATGCCCACGGACATTCCGGGCACATGATATTCTTTTCTCCATCGTTCAATCCATTCATTCCAGTTTATATCCTGTCCATTAAGTAATGAGCTTTGAATTAAAAGGAACAGGAGTATGGAAAAATATTTAATGCATTTAATCATCTTCATTTGTTGATTGATTAATGGAATCGATCTTAATAAATCTTAATTTTTCATAACTAATCCGCGTCCTCTTTTTTGTTTTTGGTCCTTGTGTCTTTCGCTAAAGATCAAGTCCGAGGATTTTCCTGTTCGTTTTCTGATCAAAAACTCCTCCTGCTTTGCCCCTAAATCCCCTGAAGGGGACTTTAAATTTCATTTTTCATTTTCAATTAATCGAGACCCAGGATTTTCCTGTTCGTTTTCTGATCAAAAACTCCTCCTGCAAAATCATCAAATGCACGCTGTGTAACATTGATCATATTATTTTTGATGAATGCTGCACCTTCTGCAGCACCCTGTTCACTGTCTTTGATGCAACATTCCCATTCAAGTACAGCCCAGCCTTCATATTCATATTGTGCAAGCTTGCTGAAGATGGCACCGAAGTCAATCTCTCCATCACCTAAGCTGCGAAATCGTCCTGCCCTGTCAATCCAATCCTGGTAACCGCCATACACACCATTCGTTCCATCCGGATTAAACTCTGCATCCTTGACATGAAACATTCTGATGCGGTCTTCATACAGATCGATGAACTGCAGGTAATCCAGTTGCTGCAAAACAAAATGACTGGGATCATAATTCAGACAAAGGCTTGGATGCTCATCACACTCATCCAGGAAACGATCAAAGCTGGCTCCATCATGCAAATCTTCTCCTGCGTGTAATTCAAAACACAGATCCACATTGTGCTTTTCAAAAGTCCTCAATATGGGCATCCACCGGTTTGACAATTCTGTAAAGGCTTCTTCAATCAAACCATTGGGTCTTTGCGGCCACGGATAAACATAAGGCCATGCCAGTGCACCAGAAAATGTAACATGTGCATCCAGTCCAAGATTTGCGCTTGCACGGGCTGCAAGTTTTAGTTGATCTATTGCCCAGTCTGTCCGTGCTTTTGGTTTTCCTTTTACTTCTGCCGGTGCAAAATTGTCAAACAAAAGATCATATGCGGGATGCACTGCAACTAATTGGCCCTGAAGATGAGTCGAAAGTTCAGTGATCTCCAGGCCATGTGATTTTATTTTTCCTTTTAATTCATCACAGTACGTTTTACTTTCAGCTGCGGTCTTTAAGTCAATAAGCCATGGATCAAGTGTTGGCATTTGTATACCCTTAAAGCCGTGACCTGCTGCCCATGCACATATTCCGTCAAGACTGTTGAAGGGTGCTTCGTCACGAATAAACTGAGCAAGAAAAATAGCGGGCCCTTTCATAAGATGAGATATTGATAATCGATGCAACAATATAATTGATTGTCGTCAACCTCAAAAGGAAACTCTGCGAAGTCAATCCATACCTGTATCATCAGGCTGTTTTTCTATTTTTATCCGATGACTGCAAAAGCCGGTTCCCACTATGTCGAAGATGTATACGAAGTCGTCAGGTCGATCCCGAAAGGCAGGATCAGCACATACGGTGCGATAGCTGATTTCCTTGCTCTTGGATCTGCAAGAATGGTTGGTTGGGCTCTCCGGAATTCAAGCATTATGGATGGCCCGATCCCTGCACACCGTGTGGTTAACCGCCAGGGACACCTGAGTGGCCGTCTTCATTTCCCGGATCCTAAATACATGGCACGAGCCCTTGAAAAAGAAGGCGTCAAAGTCAAAAAAGATACTGTAGTGGATTTTAAGAAGCACTTCTGGCATCCCGCAGAAAACATCCTGTAAATGAGTTTAGAGTTTAGTTGAGGAGGTGTTTAGAAATGTATTTTTCCTAAACATTTCCCCATTTAAACATCTAAACCCTTTTTTTGTCTTATTTTTCGTCATTTATTGACGAATTTCACTACTTTTGTAGTAAACTAAAGCTTTCAAGATGATGCTTTCACAGAATCTCCAATACTTAAGGCGAAAATCAGGACACTCCCAGCAGGAAATAGCGGATCGTTTGGAAATTCCCCGTACTACATGGAGTGGGTATGAGCTTGGAAAGGTCGAGCCCAACATTGGTATGCTCCAGCGGATTTCCACTTTCTTCGATCAATCGATCGACAGGTTGCTCAACCAGAGAATCGATTTCGATGCCTTTGAAATCACACGGAATGATCAACTGCGGGTTCTTGCGATCACTATGGATCAGGACCAGAGACAAAATATTGAGCTGGTATATTCAAAAGCTGAAGCAGGATATCTTGATAGTTTCCAGGATCCTGAATATATAGGCGATCTTCCTAAAATGTACATCCCAAATCTGCCTTCAGGTAGCTACCGGGCATTTGAGATTCGTGGCGATTCCATGTTGCCGATGCCTTCAGGTTCCCTGGTAGTTTCAAAATATGTGGAATCTCTTTCTGATCTGAAAGATGACAAGACCTATATCATCATCACCCAGCGTGACGGCATCGTCTACAAAAGGGTGCGTAACCATAAGGATCAAAAGTGTCTGACAGCAATTTCTGATAACGAATCTTATCCACCTTACACGATACCCTATCCTGATATCCAGGAGATCTGGCGCTATCACGCCCATATCGTTTATTCAGATGCACGTCAGCAAAAAACTGACTGGCTGCAGGAGACAGTCATGGACATGCAGAAGAAGCTGGTGGAAATGGGTAAAAAGCTTTAAGTAAAGAGTCTTCAAAAAGCAATTCCTCTTCCAAAAAGAGTTGCCCGAAGTTTTAAACTGCGGGCAACTCTTTTTGGAAGCTTTCTTTGCTTGATGTAAGTTTATTCCACTTCTGATACGGGTTATATCAGTTCTTCCCTGCGATGTCTTTAGTCATAAAGTGATCACAACTCTTCATTTATCTCTTTGTTAAGTAATCCCTACCCTAAATCCACCTAATTTTGCAGCTCGCAATTTATGCTGAACCACAATGAAAGATTATAGTCACGTATTCAATGCCCATCCTCAATATATTGATTCACTTTATCAATCGTATCAAAAAGATCCAGCTAGTGTAGACCCGGGATGGCGCCTGTTCTTTGAGGGTTTCGAATTCGGTCAAAATGAAAATGGACACGCTGAAGGAGTCAGTTCCCCGCCGGCTGGTCCACTGACTGATGCTGTAAAGGAATTTGGTGTGATGTCTATCATCAATGGATTTCGGAATAGGGGGCATCTATTATCAACTACCAATCCTATTCGCCAGCGAAGAGATCGTAAACCACACCTGGATCTTGCAGATTATAATCTATCTGAAGACGATCTGGGCAAGGTTTTTTCGGCAGGGATAGAGATCGGGTTAAAAGATGCCAGGCTGGAAGATATACTGGATCGTCTCAGGCTTATCTTTTGCGGCAATATTGGTTTTGAATATGCACATATCGAAAACCGTACAAAACGTATGTGGCTGAGCGATCGCATTGAAAAACGAGTGATACGGGAGGAAAATGATGATTACGGTCTATCATTGGACACCAAGAAACGTATCCTTGAAAAATTAAACGGTGCCGTTGTTTTTGAAAAATTTCTGAATACGAAATATGTAGGGCAAAAACGATTTTCACTGGAAGGTGGCGAGAGTACCATTCCTGCGCTGGACCTCATCATCCAGTTGGGTGGATCTTTGGGTGCTGAAGAATTTATTTTTGGTATGTCGCATAGGGGACGTCTCAATGTGCTGGCAAATATTCTTGGAAAAACCTATGAGCAGATCTTCAATGAATTTGAAGGCAATATGATGCCCGAGCAAAGTTTCGGTGATGGTGATGTGAAATATCATTTGGGTTTTTCCTCACAAATCACCAGTAAGGATGGAAAAACAGTCCATCTTAAGCTAGCGCCGAATCCTTCACACCTGGAATCTGTAAATCCAGTCGTGGAAGGTTTTTCAAGGGCTAAAGCTGACCTGTTATATAATTCGGATTACAATAAAATCATTCCAATCCTTATACATGGTGATGCTGCTGTAGCAGGACAGGGTGTAGTCTATGAGACAGTACAAATGTCACAGCTGGAAGGATACTTTACAGGAGGCACCATTCATTTTGTCATCAACAATCAGGTTGGATTCACTACTGACTTTGATGACGCGCGTTCGTCAACGTATTGTACTGCAGCTGCAAGCTTAGTGCAGGCCCCCGTCTTTCATGTCAATGGAGATGATCCTGAAGCGGTTGTATTTGCTTCACAGCTGGCGACTGAATACCGCATGAAGTTCAATAGTGATGTATTTATTGACATGGTGTGTTACAGGCGGCATGGGCACAATGAAGGTGATGATCCTGAATTCACACAACCTGAAATGTATGAGATCATAAAGAACCATCCCAATCCACGCGAGATCTATGTAAAAAAATTAGCCGGCAGAGGTGATGTTGAATTGAAGCTTGCGGAAGAGCTTGAGAAAAATTTCTGGGATGATCTCCAGAAACGCCTGGACATGGTGAAGGAGAAAAAGCTTCCGTACGAATACCAGGAGCCTGAGCTTGCATGGCGTCAATTGAAAAAGCATGCATCGCTTGAAGATATGTTGACGGTTCCGGTCACAGGAATTGCAGGCGAAAGAATAAAAACTTTATTAGAAAGTCTTCATAAGCTGCCTGCTGATTTTCATCCACTGAGCAAAATCATGAGGATCTATAAATCCAAATTAAAGCTCATTGAAGAAGGAAACATTGACTGGGGTCTCGGTGAATTGTTAGCATACGGAAGCTTACTTACAGAAGGAATGAATGTAAGGATGAGTGGTCAGGATGTAAAACGCGGCACTTTCTCACACCGTCATGCGGTGGTATTTGATCATGAAAATTATGTGGCGTACAACCGCCTGGATCATCTCGCTGAAAAGCAAGGTAAGTTCATGATCTACAATTCGCTCCTATCTGAATTTGGTGTGTTGGGATTTGAATATGGTTATTCATTGGCCAGTCCGGGGCATCTTGTATTGTGGGAAGCACAATTTGGTGATTTTACAAATGGAGCGCAGACGATAGTGGATCAATATATCAGCGCAGCAGAGAGCAAATGGCACCGGATGAGCGGCCTGGTCATGCTGCTGCCTCACGGATATGAAGGCCAGGGTCCTGAACATTCTAGTGCGAGGCCTGAGCGTTTTCTCCAGGCATGCGGAGATGGAAATATGGTAGTTTGTAATGTAACCACACCTGCCAATTTTTTCCACCTGATACGGAGGCAGATGGTATGGAATTTCAGAAAGCCTTTGATCGTTATGTCGCCCAAATCATTGTTGAGACATCCCTTATGTATTTCACCTGTATCTGCTTTATCGGGTGAAACAAAATTCGAGCCTGTCATTGAAGATAAGATAACCGCTGAACAGGTAAAAAAAGTAAAACGTGTCATATTCTGTTCGGGCAAGATCTATTACGATCTCGATGACTTCAGGGAAAAGAATAAAGTAAAGGATATTACGATAGTCCGGCTCGAACAATTGTATCCTGTCAATAAAAAACAAATCCAGGAAATAGCTGAGCGATATGCAGGAGCATCCAGGCTATGGGTGCAGGAAGAGCCTGCGAATATGGGTGCGTGGACTTTTATTCAAAACAAATTCCCTGAGCTTGGTCTGAAATTGATTTCACGTAAGACAAGTGCTTCACCGGCTACCGGGTATAAGAAAGTTCATGATGAAGACCAGGCTAGAATTGTGAAAGAAGCCATGACTTTATAAAAGATTTTTCATTAAAAAAAAACGAAAGATGTTTTAAGCATTTGTTTAAAACCAATATTGGCATACTTGTTCTATAATATGTACTTCAAAAGGCTGCTTATAGCTGCCAAACGTTGTTTTAAGCATTTGCTTAAAACCAATATTTGAATACTTGTTCTTTAAGATGTACTTCAAAAGGCAACTTGTAGCTGCCCTTGTCAAATGCGATATTTTTAACCCGCTATATATCCCTAAAGATGTTTTAAGCAAATGCTTAAAACCAATATTGGCATACTTGTTCTATAAGATGTACTTCAAAAGGCAGCTTGTAGCTGCCAAACGTTGTTTTAAGCATTTGCTTAAAACCAATATTATAATACTATGTCTTTACGATATGCTTTATGGGCAGCTTGTAGCTGCATGGTGAAAGCGAATTATTAATGTGCAATATAACCGATCAGTGGACCATAATCGATGAGTTGAACATCAAGCACAGTGTCTTTTCTGCCAAGATAATTTCTTGCGCTGCTATAACGATAATCTTCAGGATGATCTACAAGACCTGATTTAACTGGATTGTAATGAATATAATTCAGCTTTTGAAGCGTAAACTGAGGTGTAAGACAGATCATGGGTTTATTGTGTTGCTGCCAAACCTGGAATACATGATTATTTGAATTGTATTTTCCATGATATTTAAAGACTATTTCTAACCAATCACGTCGGCTTTCCATCGGATTATCAGTAATCCATTCGATGATCTTTTTTGAAGTAAATGTTTTATAGTCCCGAACAATGGCAGACATCCCTTTAGATCCATAAGCTGCTGCTGCTAACAAATGAATATGGCTTTCCATAAACACATAAGCATAAAGTATAAGGCCTTTATTGTCTTTGCAATAATTAAAACTGTCGATCAGAATTTGACAACATTCTTTTCGGGTAAAAACATCAACCCATCCAACAATAGTGAATGTCATAAAATAGGTGGCAAACTGATCGGTTATCCTATAACCTCCTTCACTCATATTTATTAAAAATTGTTTTCAATCTACAGGCTTGTATCTGGTGAATACAAATGTGTAATAAATATAGGGTGCAATGAATAAAAAAGCAAATAGACTGAATGGACAGAGAAAATTACCTGGCAGCTATAAGCTGCTTTTCAGAATCGCTTTAGTGGGAGATAGAATATATTCCTTTAAAGCAAATGCTTCAAACATCGGCAGAAAATTATTTGGCAGCTACAAGCTGCTATTAGAGACCTTCCTTAAGAAGAAAATCGAAATAATGGTTTGAAGCAAATGCTTCAAACATCTGAGCATGTATAATTACACTACATAAGAATTAAACAAAAAAAAATCCCATATCAGTGATTGATATGGGATTATCCAAAAGAAGGAAGATCTTAAAGCTTAGATAGCGTATAGGGTTAATTGAGTCGCTATAGATTTGTTTAAAAGGTATACGGCTCCAAGCATGTTAATCACACCCTTCCTTCTGACGGAAAGTGAAATCAGTAAAAAAGGGGGATGAGATTCTCTTAATTAGCGCTGACTTACGACGATTTGTTTAAAGTCAAGTGCTTCTTCACCGCTCAGTATCCTCAACATATATAGACCAGGCAGAATGGATGTTTTACCAAAATCAATATATTGCTGATCTGTGTTTTCAGATACTTTCTGTGCGTATATCAATTTGCCTTGAAGATCAAAAAACTCAAGTGAGGTTGGCTGATCGGCCAGGTTTGCATCCCATTCGATCTGTATTCCATCTGAAGATGGATTCGGATATACTACGAAATCTCTTCCTTTAGTTCCAGTATTACCAAATACTACACTTTCAATAGGAGAAATTTTAAATCTTGTATCCAGGTCAACCATTTGAATCCTGTAATAAGATGTAAGCCTACTATCACGACCGTTGTAAACATTAGCATCCGTAAAGCTGTATTGTTCTGTGCCCAGGCTAAACCCTGCAGCAGCAACGCTACCGATCTTAGTCCAGGATTTTTTATCAAATGAACGCTCTACAGTAAAGTGACTTGTGTTTTCTTCATTTGTAGTAACCCATGAAATAAGTGCATCTTTTGCTCCTGATTTTTCAGCCCTGAAAGAAATAAGATTTAATGGAAGAGGAGTATTAATAGCCGGGGTATAATCAGTGAAATCATTTCCAAAATTCGGAAACTGGCCATCATAAGGCAAGATGTCAAAATCTGCAGCACTACCTGTACCATTTATAAAAACAGTTCCCAGAGTTACCCACTGATTGACTGTCCAGTTAAAGGGATTTAAGAAAAAATTACAAGATGCACAAAAACCAATAGCTTGAGTTTTGTTATTACCTGAACCTGCAACAGCTGCCTGTTCATTCAATGCAGCTCCATAACTAGTCGGTTGATCTAAGTTAACGCTAGTGATATTACTGGTATTCCAATGAAGTCTAAAGCCGGCATCACTGCAGAAACTTCCCGTATTTGGAATGTCTGTCGATATAGCTCTAACCTGAACACGAAAAGTATTAGGTTCTCCACCTGGGACTACCAAACGAAACTGATAAAAACCCGGGTTATTTTGTGCCATAGACATAGCACTGATGAATATAAAGCCTAGAAGTATATATAATTTTTTCATTTTAATTGCAATTTAGATTTTGATTCAATCAATTAGTTATTGTTATGGGCAGTAAGAACATCGTTAGGTGTTGCAGGTCCCACATTCACGAGAATCACATTTTTATCATTTAAGGCTCCATTATAAAGTGTAACCCCATTCATATTAACATCAGCTCTGTTATATCCAATAATAGCATTATTTGGAGTGGCAGGACCAACTGTGGTAAGCACGACATTTTTGTCATTATTAGCTCCGTTATAGCTAACAAGCCCGTTGAAGCCTGCATCACCTGAATGCAATCCATACAGACCACCTGTGAGTAATTTCATTGGATCCGTTGGTTTTGTAACAGCCGGATCATCAAATGCTGTAGCTAATAAAGTGAAATCGACAAGCGCTGATGGGGCGTTGCTTAAAGCAACAGTAGCATTAGATCTTACACCAAGGTGATTACGATGCCTGACACCAATATAATAGTTACCATCTGCGACACCTTGTACGCCTAATTTACTTACACCATCTGCATCCACGATATTTCCATCTCTTTGAAGTAAACCGGATTTTGTGGCCACGATTGTAGTAGGTGTACTTCTTAATTCAACTATCACCCAGTCAACGATATCATCACCATTAAGAGGCTGATTAAATGTGGCAAGAGTAGATGTTTCTCCTCCACCATAAGCCTTATGAAGATAGTTATATGGAGCTGCAGCGTATGGCTCATTTGTTGGAATGTAATCATGTACCCTGAGCGAATCCACCATCAAAGGATTGACGAAAGGACCTTGTAACAATACCTTAGCATCTACGAGAAGTGTATTAGCAATTGGTTCACCACCAACTGCGAAAGCTCCAAAAGCATTAAGACCTGTTCTCGTCCTTGTTGTTCCTGAACCACCGAGGCTTGCATGTAAAGCATCCCATCCATTAACCCCATCATTCCTGCTTATTGCATTTGCAGTTTGGCTAAATCCGGAAAGTTCATCACCTACTGTCCATCCAAGCGTCAGATCATATGTATTTCCACCTGCTGCTGCTTCATTCATATCCCATACAGCATTTACCACCTGTGATGTGATTGGAGTGCCTGTAAGACCGTTTCCGTTGGTAGGAGAAGCTAGCACCCGGGCCTGATACGTATCAGATCCTCCGGCTACATTAAGCATTGTGGCAGGATTATATGTGGCGGCATCAAATCCAAGTGGGAATGTAAAAGTTCCTGATGCAAGTGTTTTCTTCATATAACCTGTACCTCCTGTCATAACATATTCGTCACCATCAAAGCCTGTTACTGTGGCAGCACTGCCGATTGTGAGATTATTGTTGCCAAGACTAATCTTGTTTCCTGTGCCGGGCGCCGGTGCAGCGAAATCAAGATTATTCGTAATGCTCATCGCATCCAGCAAATTCACATTGAATGTGGTTCCTTTTTGAACGACAACATTGTAGAATTGCGCTCCATTACTTGTGACATTTGAAGCCAGGTCTCCGCTGAATTTTAATGTATTCGGGTTCGGAGAGTTCCAACCCGCGGGATTTCCATTTGTGAAATCTCCTTTTAGTTCAATGGTCCCACTATTGGCAATGACGCCAGTACTGGTGTTGAGCATTGTGCCTTCTACATAGAGCACTGCTCCCGCCTGAACCGTAATAGTCGATTCATTGTGGATAAGTTCCTGAGCCCAGGATGATATCGTCATCAGGCTCAAAAGGGATAGGATAAGTAGTTTCATTTTCATCCGCTTAAATACTTTCAAAAAATTAAAAAATGGGTTTAATCAGGGGTAATCTTTTATACTGTTCTCAAAAATAGGCAACCTGCCCATTATTTGCTAGTTTTTTTACTGAAATGTTCTCCTTATTTAGTTTTTGGTGTGTTTCATTGAGTAAAGTGACAAAAAACTACTTCCCGGAATCACACTTGTTGATTTTGGAAGGAGGTTTAAGCTATTCTTTCAAACACGCTCAGCTAAATTTTCGGGGTAGGGGACAAACTTAAACCCTCAATCATCTTGCCTTTCTTTCCTGAGGGGAACAAATTAGAAAGAGTGAATGTAACTATAATAAAATCAACCCACAAGAGAAATTTTGTTAAATCTGAGTTGATCCTTTTATTGCATTCATTACCCCTTAAAAATCAATGTTATTACACATAAAAAAGTTGACCCACAAGGTTTCGAACCTTGACTAACAGAACCAAAATCTGCCGTGCTACCGTTACACAATGGGTCAATACGGGCGCCAAAGATAGATGATTAACTAAAAACTAAAAGCTTTTAGTTCAAACTTTTGGGAAAGAGCAGGGAGCGGAGAGTAAAAGGCAGGGAGCAGGGAGCAGGGGGCATGGCAATAAGCAATAAGCAATAGACAATTGGCAATAAGCAATAGACAATAAGCAATAGGCAATAGGCAATAAGCAATAGGCAATAGGCAAAATCTAAAAGTACATTGCATAGCGGCAATAGACTTCATTCCTCTTTACCCTTTTACCCATTTAACCGGTACCCAATTTTATTTTACCACCAAAATTTTTGTCACCAGGGCATCCGGCTTGTTAAATCCATCACTGGCAGCCGTAGAAAAGACCAGGTAGACACCCGTAGAAGCCTGCTGTCCATTGAGATCTTTGCCATCCCACACAGCCTGTCCACCCAGCGATTTTGTCTCATACAGCACCTGGCCTCGAATATCTGTGATCTTGACAACAGCATCCCTGGCCAGACCCCTTATCGCAATCAAACCATCGTAATCCGGCCTGACCGGGTTAGGCCATGCATATACGTTGTCACTATGGATGGCTTCTCCTGTGACAGCATCCGTACGGACACTCATGATGCCCCCCACAGTAGCTATGTAAACCACGCCATTGTTCTGATCAATAGCAATATCTATGATTCTATTGTTTAGCAAAGGACTATTGCTGGTCGTATAGGAAGCTACCTCTTCATTCCCTGCAGGGGATTGTACGAAAACACCGCTGCCTGTTCCGAACCACTTCCGGTTTGCACCATCCACAGCTATTGCATATACCGTCTCTTCTCCAAGGAGATAGTTGAGCACTCCATCCTGTTCCACCTTGATTCGGCTTCCCTCATGCCCGTCAAAAATATCTGCACCACCATCAAATACGACCGGTCCTTCGGCGGTTCCGACCCAGATATCACCATCAAGGTCAACAGCAAGACAATTCACGCTATTGGAAGGAATCGCTGTATTGGAAGAGCCCAGCTGAATGCACCTGTCATCTGATTCATCATCGATCGTACCCCCATCATCATATACTACAATTCCGGCTGATTTACTATACAGCATGATCCATTTATATCCGCGATGATCAACCACAACCTGGGAGACATTCGTGATGGTGGAGCATGGAAAATCAAATGACTTCCATGTTCCATCTGTTTTTAATACACTCAATGGACGGGGTGCGAGATAATTTGTGACCCATAGATTGTTCTGCTGATCAAATGCAAGTCCGCTCACTCGCTCCCTTGATTCATCCCCTACTGCTCCCTGGAGAGAGCTATTGGCAGTGTCATAAAATTTGAAGTTTTCAAAATCATATTCAAGCAGGCCACCATAGTAGGATCCAACATATAATTTGTTTTCAGTAGGATGATGAAGTATCCTGAAAAAATTCTCCAGTTGGTGTGCTGCAAATTCCGGATAATTGAATTGATTGTATGTAGTCCAGTGAAGCCTGTCGTAGGAAAAAAAACCATCCTTGTTTCCCAGGTAATTGTAACTCTCAGAAACACCTCCTGTCGCGACATATAAGATACCCTCATGAACATCCATTTCACTTACATTGCCGGAATACGGTGATTCAAACTGAAGCAACTCGCATGTGGCAAAATGATTTTGGGCCATCCTGAAATCAGGAAACATATCGGCATACCAAACGCGGCCTTTCTCATCTTCAATCGCATACGCAGGACGGGCTATGCAGTAAATTCCAGCTTCATGCCAGAAGACACCTTCATTGAAAAACAAAACTTTCCCGAGGCAATCTCCACATCGGAACCCTACCATCAGATTCTGACCTTCAGGGGAAATAAATGAAACTGTATTATTATCCACATGATACCAAACCGAGTCAAGGTGATCCAGCCTGTACAGATCTCCTTTGGCACCGAAATAAAGCTGATCATGAAAAACGGCTACCGCTTCTGAACTATAAATGGCCGGTATTCCCGGTATGATAATTTTTTCCCACTGATTAAAATTTTCAATGATGTTACCAGATGCCGGATCAAATACATAAAGCCCATTGTCCGTAGACAGGTAATATTTGCTTTGGAAAATTGCAAAGCCATGTGCAGGGCTGCTCGTGAAAATAGTAGAGCGAAATTGTCGTGTGACAAGATCAAGTATGACTAAACCGAAAGGTGTGGACAGGTATGCGAGCTGACTGTCGTCAGTGTAAATATTTTTAATTGCCTTGTCTCCCTGTATAGAAGAACTGCGTAGGATGTCATTGACATTTGAGGTTCCACTAGAGTCCAGCAGGTCAATATTTCCATTTTTATAACCAATGACAAGAGTTTTTAACCCGTTATGATACCGGATCCAGCTTGGTCCTACATCACTAAGGCCATCTACTTTAGAAAAAAAATCTACACTTGAAGAGTCATCTTTTCGAATCGAGATCAATCCAAATTCGGTGCCGTAGTAAACCCGCGTGGGGCTTTGTGTGACTGACGAGCCGATATTGTACGGGAGGAGTTCGGACCATTGGCCAATATGCAAATCACCCTGACCGTAAGCCGGAAGAAGTATAGATATCAAGCAAATGGTAATCAGGAAATGTAGTTTCATAGATCGGGTCAAAGATAAATGGTGTTTCCGGGGTCACTTTCCCGAAGTAGATATTTGTCAGATTCTTGTTAATAAATGAACGATGGGCTATGATTATTGCCTGTAAAGCCTTGAGCCATCTAAAAATTGATAGACGCTTTCAGGCACCATGTACCGGATGGAGAGTCCTGAAGCAATCCGTTGACGGATAAAAGTGGAGGAAATATTAAGCATAGGCACTTCATGAAACCTGATATCCAGTGCATGTTCAGGTGGTTTACCGGACAATGAGCCAGGACGATTGTAAATGTGTATGGTATATCGTCCGACCAGCAGATCATAATTTTTCCATTTGTGAATGGTTTCGAGGTTATCACTCCCCATAATAAGGGAGAATGAATGTTCCGCGTATTTCTCATGGAGATATGCCATGGTATCAATCGTGTATGAGGGCTTGGGCAGTGAAAATTCAATGTTTGATACTCTCAGATTTGAATTGTCATCGATAGCGAGGGTTACCATATGGAGCCTGTCAAAATCATTAGCCAGGGTTGCCTTGTTTTTTAAGGGATTATGGGGTGAAACGACGAACCATACCTGGTCGAGTTCAGGAAGAGTAGCCATGTATTCTGCTATGATCAGATGCCCTGTGTGGATGGGGTTGAAAGATCCAAAAAAAAGGCCAACTCTCTTAGGTGATAACATGCACGAAATTAATAAATAAGGTGGAGGCGGTGGCGAAGGCTAAATTAGCAAAGGGCATAGAGCAAAGAGCAAATGGGTCGAGCATAGAAGCCAGGTTTGAAGACGCAGCTTAATTTAGAGACAACCGATTTGCATAGATATTGAGAAATCTTATACTAACGACCTTTTTGCTCTTTGCTCTCTGCCCTTTGCTATTCGCCGAGGGAATCCTTTAAGCCGTAAAGTGCTTTTTCTGCCAGTTCAGGCCAGTCGTGATGGTAATAAAAGGGTACTTCTACCCATTTCTGAAGATAGACCGGTCGTCCATAGGGTTTGTAATACTGCCAGCCTAATACACCTGACTCAGGTAATTCTTGCCCGTCCAGCTTCAATACGATCCTGTCATCGTGCATCATAGCAAAGGCTCTGCCCTTGTATTCCATAGAAGGTGAGGATAACAAGGTAGACTTCCTGAGATGAGGATGAAGGGTTTCCATTCGGGCGCATAGATTCATGAAAAAAGCTAATGCTGTCATGGTCCGTTAAGAATGGTTAGCACAATATAAACACTTTATAAAAAAATATAATGTGTCATCAGAAATATTTCAAAACTTTTCAAAAAACCACCCTTACCCTTTGAAGCCATTGGTCTTATGACTGGAATCACAAAAAGGGTATGTGGCCGACCCGCCACACCTGCATATGGCTACACCATTGGGCTTTTCAACTATCGTTCCGTCCGGGAGTGTTACCATGCAAGGGCCGACAAACCGGACAGGACCATCAGGCATGATTTTAACTTGAGATTTCTCAACCTGAGGAACAGCCTGAACAGAATCAGCTGCTATTTTCATGGACAAGGCTCCGGATGGACAGGCATTCACTGTAGATATTATGCTTTGTGTGTCTGCTTGTTCCATCTGGATCCAGGGTCTCTCCCTGGGCCTAAACACAGCAGGGAGGCTGTGAAAACAAACTCCGGAATGAATGCAAAGTCCAGGCTGCCATACAACTGTGACCTCTCCGATTGTATATTCTTTTTTTGTCATCGCCACTTTTTTTGGTAAAGATCACTTTATAACAAGTGCAACCGGACAATGATCACTACCCATCTCCATAGGCATGATAAAACTGTCCACAATAGAGGGTAAAAACGAATCGGATACAATGAAATAATCAATCCTCCAACCGATGTTTTTTGCTCTTGCTCCAAATCGTGCACTCCACCAGCTATAACCCACTTCTGAAGGCCGGAGATGGCGATAGGTGTCTACAAATCCGCAGCCTAAAAGCGCAGTCATGCCATCAATTTCCTGCTGCGTGTAACCTGAAGTTTTGTTGTAATTCTCCTTAGGCCGGGCGAGATCGATCGGCTGGTGAGCTACATTGAAATCGCCGCAGGCAATCACAGGCTTATTTTCCCTCAGCTTTTTCAGATAGGATGTAAAATCGTCGTCCCAGGTTTTGCGATAGCCAAGCCTTGCCAGTTCGCTTCCTGAATTGGGAATATAGGCGGTCAATAAATAAAACTTGTCAAATTCTGCCGTGATTACTCTTCCTTCCTGATCATGTGCGTCAATACCTAATCCATAGGTAACATTCAGAGGATGTTCCTTTGTAAGAATACTTGTACCTGAATACCCTTTTCGTATGGCTGAATAGGAATAGACGTTGTAATCTGCTATTTCAGATAGTGCCTGCTTAACTTCAGCATCCTGAGCTTTTGTTTCCTGCAGGCAGATAATATCTGCATCCCAGTTTTTAATTTGATTCGCGAATCCTTTTTTGGCTACGGCACGTACACCGTTTACATTCCAGCTGACGATTTTCATTTCGTTGGAGTTTTTGCGAATATGATGTTTTTTCGTGAAATGAAGGCTAAGGCAGAGGCGGAGGAGAAGGAAAAATAAGGCTCAAGCTGAGGCCAGGGCTGAGAGGAAGGTGGAGGCAAAGGAAAAATAATTCACTTTCAATTTCATGCAAAAGGGTAATGAAAATTTAAGCTGACATTGATTGCTGAGGTGCTTGCATTTAACATAACAAAGACGGGTCAGGATTGTCCTCAGTTCCTTTTGTCTTTGTTTCAGCCTTCGCCCCAATAGCCTCAATCGGAGATTGTGCTGGTTCGAGGTCAGAGACACTCGAACGTCAGATGCTTTTTCCTTCGCCTTCGCCTCCGCCTTTTTTGTTAACTTTCTATCATGATCTATTTTCTTATACTCTTAAGCATGTTTGCTAAACCAGTCATGGGAAATCCTGTTGAACTGGGTGATGTGCATTGGCTTCGATCTATGGATGAGGCACAGGCAAGGAGCAAAGAGCAAAAAAAACCTATTCTCATTCTCTTCCAGGAAATTCCGGGATGCATCACCTGCAGAACATATGGAAGTGAAGTGCTCACTCATCCGCTAATTGTAGAAAGCATTGAAACTTATTTTGTACCACTGGCGATCTATAATAACAGGCAGGGAGCTGATGCAGAAATTCTAAAGCGCTTTAATGAACCTTCATGGAATAATCCCGTAGTCAGAATTGTAAATTCAACCGGAGAAGATCTCACCTCAAGGCTGAACGGGAATTATAGTGCACATGGCCTGAGTGCGATGATGACAAATGTGTTGATCAAAACACATGGTAAGGCACCCATGTATCTTCAATTAATGACGGATGAACTTGCAGCTAAACAAAGAAGTACAGCCACTGCAACATATACCATGTATTGTTTTTGGAGTGGTGAGGCTTTGTTTGGTGCAGTCAATGGTGTAGTCTCCACAAGTGCCGGATTCCAGGAAGGAAAGGAAGCTGTGAAAGTTGAATATGATCCTGTGGTTGTTTCAAAATCCCAGCTGGATAAAGTTGCTCAACAATCTACATGCAAAGCAGTCAGTGGAGGAACCTTCAGGCCAGACAGTACCCCGAAATATTATCTCAGTAATTCGAAATACAAAAACATTCCCATGATGGAGATCCAGAAATGCAGAGTAAATAGTGCATTGGCGGAAGGACAGAATGCAGATGTATTTCTATCGCCTTCACAACTTGCATTTCAAAAAATATTGCCTCAAAAGAATTATGTCGGGCTTTCGCTGACTGATGGATGGATAAAGGCAATAAAGGAATGAGAAGATTATCTGACAGAAACAGATTTATTCGACCCTTTCAGGGTCGGTTTACTAATGAAAACATTTTACCCCGGGTTGCAACCCGGGGCTATTAATGTGAAATCCTTTCAGGATCAAAACTTTTGCAGTGTTCCTCCGTTCTTTGCCATCTCAATCATAGTGGTCAGCTCTTCGAAAAGCGAATCGATGCTGTTGCACAACCCGGGGCTATGAATGTGAAATCCTTTCAGGATCAAGACTTTTGTAGTGTTCCTCCGTTCTGTGCCATTTCAATCATAGTGGTCAGCTCTTCGACCAGTGAATCAATGTTTCCACTATATCCCACTGCCTTAAATCTAATTTTCTGATCCTTATCAATGATAAACTTTGTAGGTATACCGTCCACTTTATAGTTTACCACAACTTCATTTTTACTATCCAGCACTACAGGGAAAGGATAATTATTGTCTTTGATGAACGTGGTCACCCTGCCGGGAATATTTTCTCCGGTCTCCCATGTGTCTACGAAGAGGAAAACGACATCTTTATCCTGCGCATAATGTTCCACAACTTTTTTCATTCCGGGAAAGCTTGCCTTACAGGGGCCGCACCAAGTAGCCCAGAAATCAAGGACGACAGTTTTTCCTTTGTAATCGGTGAGTGAAACTTCTTTACCGTCAAGATTTTTGAGTGTGAAATTCATGGAAGGGGCATCCATCCACATAGCTTTTATTTCTTCCAGCTTTTTATCTTTTGCTTTTTCTTCAAGCTTTGTCACATATCGTGTGTAAAGCTGATCTGGTGTTTTCTCCTGCATCCAGATTTTCTTATGGTACTCTTTCATTTTTGCTGTAGCCTTTCCCGTTTCTATCATTTCATCGACGAAGGTGACCAGCTCATCATTCTGACCTGCTTTATCGAGATAGATGACAAAACGTTCATTCATATCTGTACTTTGATATTGAGTGGTTTTAACAGCAAATGCCTGGTGGTCTACTGCTTCATTGTATTTCCCCATCTTAAAAAGAATGAGTGCGTATGTATCGCCATAGGATGCTCTTGAATTGTCAAGATCTTTTTCCCATTCACTTTTTGTGACAAGTGAAGGTTTTTTCAATTGAGGTGTCAGGGCAGCGAGGGACGCAGAAGAAAGTCGTGCAGCAAGCTCGAGATTAAGAGCATCTTTATCAACTGCCTCTCCGGACAAAGTCCAGGCATACTCATTTTCATTGCTGGCCTTTGTCATGGGATCTAAGATTTCATTGATTGTGCTTTCTACTTTAGCCCAATCTTCTTTTGTAGCATAGTCTTCAATTATCGCAGATGTCATTCTGTCGTAAATGGCCTTGTTCTGCTCTGAAATACCATAATTTGTTTTGAATTTATTCCGGATGGCAATTTTATCATCAATCGTTTTCGCTTTGCCCAATAAAGCTATCTGGTCCTCCTGTTTCATCATGGACTTTGGATATATTTTATCAAGTTTTTTACGTAATGACAACGATAAAGCGGTATCACCTAATGATTTTGAAACCTTCACAGCGGCGATCAAAAGATCAGTAGACTCAGAAGATTTTTTTGAATCAAATGTGAGCAGGCTTGCTTTGAGAAGTTTCAAATCATTCTCCGATTTTGAAGCTTTTGCTGAAGCTGCATAACCCGACAGAACTTCCGGACGGTTCAATAATTCAGGATTAGCCTGAATAGCTTCTCTGTACAATGCAGTAGCCCCGGCATCATCCCGTTTAAGGCCAGTGTATCTTGCATAAGTAGAAATCCCCATGGCCTGCTCGATTTGACCTGATTTCGTGGCAGCTCCTGAATTGAGTACATATTTATGATCTCCGGCGATTACCTGGTTGTCTGAATCTTTTGCAACCAGGCGCACCCAGCTTGTTTCGGCCGGAACGAGAAGTGAGATACGGGCGTTTTCATTTTCTGCTAAATAAAACACATCATTTGCGACAAGTTCTTTACCATTGAATGTGTATGAAACGAAATGAAGATTACTGTTCAGATCAAGTCCTTTGATTTCAACATTTACGATTTCACCTGCTTTAGGCATTTCAGATGACCACATCCATGTCTGTGCCTGGGTAAACTGAACCGACAACACGGCAGTTAGAATAATGAGGAAATATTTCATCAGTATAGATTTGAAAGTAAAGATAGGACTAAGATATAACGGGGATTGATTAATATTAGGGATGACCTCTACTATCGAAATCAGCCTTTATCCTCTGCATGCAGCCTATCCCTCTTCTGTGCTAAACTTTCTTCAGAATCTCAGAGAGATCCCGGGGATTGAAATGCAATCCAACGGCATGAGCACCATCATCATAGGCAAGCTTGACCTGATCTGGTCCCAGCTAGGCTATCTCATTGAGCTGCAGCTTTCTGCTGAGGACTCCATTTTTATTTTAAAAGTTGCGCCAGGTAGAAGGGAATATGGGGATTAATGAAATAAGCTGCGCTTTTATTTTTCCAAAATCCTCTTTGTTAAAAATCCAGATATGTTAAGATTGGTGAAATCTTTCAAAATGATTTTTTTGTATCGATTTTATTTAGAATTTTGACGCGTGATGAATGGGCATAGATTGATGTGACCAATCATTCAAAACGAATTCTCATCGAAAAGTCGTTCCGGAGGAGCGACTTTTTTTATTGGGTTTATTCTGAATATCGCAGCCACTTGATCATTTCACGGAGGGTGGCTTTTTTCCCATACATTAAGATGCCTACACGATAGATCCTGCTGGTCAGCCATATGAAAAACCAAACGGTCGAGAGCATCAACACGATCGAAACCAGAATCTGCCACCAGGGAGGGTCGAAAGCAAGACGGGCCGGCATGATGATAGGTGAGAATAATGGAAACATCGAGGCAAAGACAGCGAGTGTTCCATTTGGATTGGTCAGCACGGGGAATAACATATAAAATGCAAGCATGACGACGATGACAATCGGCAACATTAATTGCTGGCCTTCTCCCATGTCTTCACCGATCGCGGAACCTATAGCAGCAAACATTGAGCTATAGATAAAATATCCACCCAGGAAAAAAAGAATAAACACCGGAAGAATGAGCCACCATTTAATATTGAATATTGCTTCGATAATTTGCCGTCCGGAAAATCCATCAAGTGATTGCTGGTCAACTTGTGTCACGCTGCTCATATCAGATAATTGTGCATGATCTACGCCGGGGAGGAAAGCTAATGCTATGGTGAGGAGCAAGGGAATAAGAACTGCCCACAATGCAAGCTGTGTAAGGCCAACCCCACCAACACCGATCAGCTTACCCATCATCAGATTGATAGGCCGGACTGAACTCACCATGATTTCAACGATACGGCTTAACTTTTCTTCCATGACACTTCTCATGACCATGCTTCCATAAATGAAGATCACGAGATACATGAGGAAACCCATCACTCCCCCTAAGGCAGTGCCAATAATGATGTTAAGTTTCCCGGTGGCAACAGAACCTGAATGATCATTCGGATCCATCGCGCCGTTTTCGAGATCAATATCCGCCCAAAAAGAATCCAACAATGATTGTTCAATATTTGACCTGCGCATTCGAAACGCCTGGATCTGATCACCGAGCCTGGATTCAATGGATTCCAATAAAACGAGTGAAGGTTTTTCTTCACTATAATACGCTGCAGCGATATGTGTGGATGCTGAATCTTTGAGTGCAGGAATATGGACGAGGATATCATAGCCCATGTAAGTGTATTCTTCTTTCAGCACACTCAGATCCTTTTCTGAAAACTCGTAAGGAAAGTTTTTATCATTTGCAGCCATTTGCCGTATGACGCCGGTGTCATCATGGATCAGGACACGTTGATCTGATTTGCTTCCGGCGCTCATGATAAACCCTATCAGCACAGAAAACAAAGCAAGGCAAATCGGTGTAAGCAGTGTCACCAGGATAAAGGATTTCTTTTGCACGCGCGTCAGGTATTCCCTTTTGGCTACGATCCAGATTTTTTTATTCATGGCTTATTCCTTTAACCTGGCGAATAAATATTTCATTGATAGAAGGCAGGATCTCATGGAACGAATGGATCTGGCAACCGGCATTTATCAGGTATTGAAGTAATTCATTCGGAGATGCATGATTCGGAATCCGGAATGTAGCTGTATGATCTTCAGTCCTGACGAGCTCCAATCCGTTTGAAAATCGTTGTGGTAATTCACCTCTGTATGAAACTTTATAAAGATGTTCCTTGTACTTGTTCCTGATCTCATTGACATTGCCTTGCAGGATATTTTTACCCTGGTTAATGAGGATGATGTTTTCACACATTTCTTCTACCTGTTCCATCCGGTGTGTTGAAAAAATAATCGTGACACCTTGATCGCGTAATCTGAATATTTCATCCTGGATCATGCTTGTGTTGATAGGATCGAGTCCGGTGAATGGTTCGTCAAGAATGATGAGTACAGGGTCGTGAACGATGGTGGCGATGAACTGGATTTTTTGCTGCATGCCTTTTGACAGCTCTTCAATTTTTTTATTCCACCAATCGAGCGCTTCAAAACGGTCAAGCATTTCTTTGCATTTCCTGGTGGCATCCTGAACTGACAGGCCCCGGAGCTGGGCGAGGTAGATGAGATGGGCGCCGACTTTCATTCGTTTGTATAAACCTCTTTCTTCCGGCAGGTAACCCATTTTAGCGGGATGGTTTTTATTGAGATGTTCTCCCTGAAAATAAACCTGGCCGCTATCAGGTCCCATGATCGTAGTGATGATCCTGATCGTGGTGGTTTTCCCGGCACCATTGGGACCAAGCATGCCAAAAATAGTGCCCTGCTCTACTTCAAAGCTCACCTCATCCACTGCGAGATGATCTTTGAATCGCTTGGTCACTTTGTCTAATCTGAGAATGGACATATTTCGGGGTCTAACTAAAAACCGTTTTTAATCACGGGTGCCCAAAATATATTTTTAAATCAAGAATCGATGGAAAATATTTCAAAAAAAAACGCCTGTCTTTCTTTTAAGACAGGCGCATCAAAACAAAACGAAAAACCAACTATATCATAAAAATGAGTTTCTGCTCATTTTTTAAAGTCCCTTTTTTAATCGTACCGGAATGTCAATATATTTTCCATTCCTGTACACCCTGATACCCACTGAATCTCCCACCTTTGCCATGTCAATTTTCTCTTTAAGATCATTGAATGTCTTGAGCTTTTTACCATCTATCTCAACAAGCACATCATTTGGCAAGATCCCTGAGTATTGGGCTGCACTACTTTCACTTACTTCGTCGACCAGTAAACCTTCGTTTATGGATAACTTCAACTCTTTAGCAAACTCTTCATTTAATACAAACACTGTAACTCCCAAAGATGTTCGCTCAATGTCCTGTCCATTTTTAATAATGTCGTTAGCTATACCAACTGCCAGATTGATGGGGATGGCGAATGAATATCCGCTATAACTTCCTGTCTCAGAGGCAATTGCTGTATTAATTCCAAGGAGTTTGCCATTTGCATCCACTAAAGCTCCCCCGCTATTGCCCGGATTTATGGCTGCGTCCGTCTGAATAAACTGCTCAATTGTTTTGGTTCCCGGAATAATATCCAGGTCACGTCCTTTTGCGCTGATAATGCCTGCCGTAACGGTAGAAGTAAGATATTCAAACGGATTTCCTACTGCGAGCACCCATTCACCCACACGTGCTTTGTCTGAATCAGCATATTCTAATGTGGGAAGATTTTTAGCATCGATTTTTACAACGGCCAGATCTGTACTTGGGTCACGTCCCACTATCACAGCTTTATGTTTTTCATTGCCGTTTGTAATGATCGTTACTTCGTCAGCAAAATCAACAACGTGATTGTTCGTCAGAATATATCCATCACTGGAAATGATCACACCTGAACCGGCACCTTTCCTGATGCGTGGTCCGTATCCAAATCCGTCAGAAGAAATTCCAAAACGTTCGAAAAAATCCTGGAATGGATCCTGCTGCCTGCGATGTTGTGCCGTTGCTTCGCTTTCAGAAGCTTCAATCAGCACAACTACTTTCTGAGCCAGCTCAGCTGCGGTTGCAAAATCAGGTCCTGTGACTGGTGCCGGCGTAGTTAATGATACAGTAGTAGCAGGATGTTGGCTATTCATGTTGAAATGCTGTGCATATTGAATACCTCCAAAACAAATCAAACCTCCAAGAATACCTGCCAGAATGAGCGAGAAAAATGGTTTAAGTTTCATAGACCTTTCCACTGGTTTTGAGAATTGTAAGTGGCTAATTAAACGGAAGTGTATGGCAGTAAGTATCCATAGTTTTTTCGTTTAACAATTGTTTAACAGCGGCCTTGAAAACGGACACTTTAAATCGGATGGATATCAATGGCCAGGTCTTCACATGAGACGTGGCTTGAGTGCCGAGAGATTGTCTGAAATCCGCGAAATAAAAAACCGATACCATGGAGAATTTATAGTGCGAAGCAATCGAATAGATTCAGATCTGAATGGTTCAATGGTGTTGGCTTGGAATTGGATCACTTCTTCTTTCCAGACTACGCCAGGTCCATGAAGCGCAAAATAAGCGAGCAGTGCATTCCATCTTGCAGCAGCTGCAATTTGATCCTGTTCATAATTTTCAAAAGGATGAAACAGGTCTATCGCGAGCTGGAAATTTTTTTGATCAAATGCATTCGTAGCCAGTACCCATCTGCTTACATCTTCATCATTCAATTCCTGGTATAACATAAAATATTCAGGAGCTGCTTTGAAATAACGACTTGCAACTGATTCAGGTGCATAGTGATATTCAGTCCACAGCCATAGGCAAAGGAATGAAGCAACCATTAACACCGTAGCAAGCATCCACCTGTGCTTCATAAATACTTTTCCATTGCTACCATCAGTAGCATCGATTTGTTGCAATTTCTGACGAAGCTGTTTATACCGCAGATATTTAAGCAACCTGAAAGCTTCAAGACTTTCGCGGACCTGCAGGTCAATATCAGGGTTAGTTTTCCTGAGATATTCCAACCTGGCCAAATCCTGTGACCTGATCCTGCCAAACAGGTAATGATCAATAAGCTCTGTCAATTCTTTTTCTTCCATCCTGAGGTTATTAAGTGTTCTTTATGATTTGTTATCTCTCATCTGTCCGGAGATTGAAAAAATTATTTTTCCGGATTAATATTTTAAGCTTTTTAAAACAGGCCGACTTCATTTTTCTTACGACGGAGGCGCCGGAGATATTTAGTTGTTTCGCTATTTCATCCATGTTATACTGTGCGATCCATAGCAACAGGATGTCTTTGCAGCGATTGCCCGACTTTGAGAGAAAGTTTTCAAATTGCTGATTTTCTTCAGTTATCAAGAACAATGTTTCTGGTGATATTTCGGGTATACCATATTCCTCATCCAGTTCCTCGACAAGTGTTATTCGTTTGAGCTTTTTCGCATGGTTGCGGATCAGTTTTCTGGCGATGCCTATCCAGAATGCTTTCAACGATCTTGAGGTAGCGGATTCGAATTGAATTTTATGGATCATGACCAGGAAGGCGTCGTGGGTGATGTCATCCGGTTCGGTGCGACATGCGGGGTAAATGTCTATCACCTCAGAGACTATGTTTTTTACCGATTTATGATATTGGGTATACAGGCTTATGATTGCCTTTTCTCCGTTTAAGCCGCCTGCCTTAATCGTGTTGAGATAATATTGATCCCTGAGATAGGGAGTGAGGTCTAACTGGTGCATGTTTTCAACGGGATGCTTTCCCGGTGAAATGTAAACCCCCGTCAGATTTACAGGAAAGACATCAGACAAGTATACAAAAAATCATGTAAGAATTAATGTGTTGAAAAATATTTTAAAAAAAAATGAAAAAAGCGGTCACGTTTTGACCTCCTCGAGACATTAGTATATGCGTAAGAAGAGGTTGGATCCTCATTTTTTGATTTGCCAGTTGAATTAAAGCCGGACGATGCACCCCGTTTAGTCCGGCTTTTTTTCCATTCCTGAATATGAGCCAATGGTACAGACATATTATGGATCTTGTGTATCCGCCATTGTGTGCGAGCTGTGGTCTGCAGCGGCCATTGGACCGTCATATCTTTTGTCTTGACTGTATTGATGAGCTTCCTGAAACCGGATTCCACCTGCATCCTGAAAATCCATTTACTGCACATTTCAAAGGACGTATTGAACTTAAAGCGGGAGCGGCATTCCTGTATTTTTCAAGAGGTGGTGGAACGCAACGATTGCTTCACCAGATAAAATATAATAATCAACCTGACCTCATAAGCACTATTGGGAAATGGTATGGCAGGCAATTACTACAATCTGATTTATGGAATTGTGTGGATGTCATTATTCCTGTTCCACTTCACTGGAAAAAGCAACGAAAGCGGGGTTATAACCAGAGTGCTGTTTTCGGAGAAGGGATTGCTGAGGCAATGGGAATCACGTGTCATAAAAATGCACTTCGCCGTTCTACGCATGATAATAGTCTTACGGGTATGAACCGATTGAAACGTGTGGAGACCATTGGCTCTTCTTTTGTTTTAGCAAATGTTAATGCTGTAAAAGATAAACATGTATTGCTCGTTGATGATGTTTTGACGACAGGAGCAACTTTGGAATCATGTGCACTTGCATTGGCTTCAGCGTCTGTGGCGTCTTTGAGGATGGTGACGATCGCAACGGGAGAATTGTAGTGATCGGTAAGAAGTAAAAGGTAAGTGGTAATAGGTAAGTGGTTGGAGGTAGGTAAATTAGAGTTGATAAAAAATAAAAATGGAATTTGTAGAGAGTTATAGAGATTTAGAGGTTTATAAACTTGCAAGGAAATTAGCGAAGGAGATATTTGAAACTTCAAAATCATTTCCAAAGGAAGAGATTTTCTCGCTCACAGATCAGGCGAGAAGGGCATCTCGATCAATTGGCGGACAAATTGCAGAAGCATGGGGTAAAAGACGTTATGAAAAGCATTTTGTGAGCAAATTAACTGATGCTGATGGCGAACAACTTGAAACACAACACTGGATCGACACAGCTCATGATTGTCATTACATCACAAATGAGAAAGTTTTCACTCTGCTAAATCAATGTGAATCAATTGGAAAAATGTTAAATTCAATGATAAATAAATCAGGAGAATTTTGCAATCGATTCAAACAATGACAATCACAACTAACTTCTTACTTTATTCTACCTGATTTTTACCACTACCTTTTACCACTTACCTTTTACAATTTACAATTTACTTTCGACAATGACAGACCATCAAGACTTTAGAAATGCGCTGATCAATGAAGTCCTGCTCCGCCTTTACGACGAATCTCTCCCTCGCATACTAAAATGCCTTGATCAGTTAGATGAAACCCAAATCTGGTGGCGTCCAAATGAAACATCAAACAGCATCGGCAATCTTGTCCTCCATCTATGCGGGAATGTCCTGCAATGGATTTATACCGGTCTTGAGGACCATGAGGATCACAGAAACAGGCAAACGGAATTTGATGAGCGGGGGCCGATCAGCAAAGGAGAACTTATTTCAAAACTTACTGAGACGATGGAACTTGTCAGGCCTGTCATCAGCAACTTAGCTACCGATGAGTTGTTACGTAAGAGGCCGGTCCAGACATTTGAAGAAACCGGATTGACCATACTGATACACGTGACTGAACACTTTTCCTACCACACCGGTCAGATCGCTTATATTACTAAAATGCTTAATAACAAGCCTTTAGCATTTTATGAGGGGATAATTTTACAGTAGGTAGTTTCACTTAAGATCTTATTTTTACCCTATGCATAGCCTCGTACGGGTCATCCTGTGGATAGTCATTGTCATCCCTTTCAGCTACGGGCAGGGAGAACTTGAAAAGTTACCTTCAACCGTAAATACAATGGCATATGACGAAAGCAGCCCTGTACTGAGCAAAGATGGCACCCGGCTTTTCTTTACCCGGACTGCTTCTCCCGATTTTAATCATGATATTATGAATGATGATGGCCAATTGTCTTCCAACAATGAAGATGAAATCTACCATCAACGCCTTTCAACTATTTATTCTCAGATCGCGGGGAGAACGATCCACGATCCAACCCACTCGGTATACAACCAGGATATCTGGTACGCGTCCATTTCAGACGATACGATCAGGAGCACTTACCATCCCGGCTATCCGCTGAACAGCGCACTTACCAATAGCCTGGTATCTACGGGCATGAATCCTGAGGAATATGTGATCATCAACCAGTTCTATGAAGACGGAAGCATGTATGCAGGCTTCTCCAGGGTGAATATCCTTAACAACGGCGAACAAAGCTTTCCAAAGCCCATGTATATCTACGAGTTTGAAGCAGATAGTTCGGATGTGAACCTGACGATGACGCCAAGAGGTCATGTGCTGGTGCTCAGCATGCACAGATCTGACAGCAGAGGAGCTAATGACTTGTTTGTCTCTTTTTATGTGCGTGAAAATGTTTGGTCAGCACCTATCAACATGGGAGATGTATTGAATACTGAATTTCAGGAGACCACTCCGCATATCACACCTGATAAACGGTTTATTTATTTCTCTTCTAACCGGCCGGGCGGACCAGGAGGAAATGATATTTATGTTTCAGAGCGACTTGATTACACATGGCTACACTGGTCGACTCCTGTATTGCTCAAAGGAGAAGCGAATTCATCATTTGATGACAGTCAGCCTTATTTTGATCCGGATAACCATTATATGTATTTCACTTCGCGAAGAGACGGCAGCAGCGATATCTTCAGGATCAGGCTGACACCAAGACCGCAATTGAAGAAACCTATTTTCGTTCGCGGGACAATCATCGATGTCAATACAGGACAACCAACAAGAAGCGAACTTTTCTGGGGACAACAATCTTCGAGCAAGTTTCTTGAATACTTCAATAGCTATGATGGCCATTTTGAAGTGACACTCGCTGAATATGAACCTTATAAATTTCAACCTAGAAAAGCCCGGAATACATCACAAAAAATATTAGTCGATCCGCGCATTATCGAAAAACAGGGAAAAGATACCATTGACATGGTGCTTTTTGTGACCCCTGACGAAATAGAGGAAATGATTCCTTCAACAGAAGAGAAAATTTCAACTGCGAGGAAACTGAAAGAGTCAACCTATCAAAGTAAAAAATCCGGACACCAGGAAGACAGCATAAGCCTCGCGGATAAATTGTTCATCTATAAAATCCAGTTTGTCAAAGCCAGCCCTGTGATCCTTACTAAATCCAAACAGGCGATGCAGGATCTGATCTCATTAATGGAATCGCACCCTACGATGCAAATCCTGATAGAAGGACATACCGACAATGTGGGTGACGAACTTTCTCTCATCAACCTTTCCGAGCAAAGAGCTGAGGTTGTAAAAGAATACCTGGTAGCGCATGGCATAGAGCATACCAGAGTATTAACTTCGGGTCTTGGTGCTACGCAACCTGTACATGAAAATACCACGGAATCCGGCAGGGAAAAGAACAGGCGGGTAGAAATCAAGATCATAAAGCCCTGATGCATGAAGGCCGTTGCCAATTTTTTTTCCATTGTTTTTCATCCTTTGCTGATCCTTACCTACATGACCCTGGTCTTGTTGTGGACCAATCCATTTTCATTTGGATTCAGGCATGTAGCTGAAGCAGATACATTGCTGATCATCGTAGTCATGACTACGATCACGTTGCCTGCCATCGCTGTGATCATGATGAAGATGCTGGGTTGGATTGATTCTTTCAAAATGGAGACACGTCATGAACGGATAGGTCCTTATATCGTGGCCGGTATTCTATATCTGACGCTTTACCTGCATATTTCTAAAGCAGATTTTCCTACATCGCTTCGAGTGGCTACACTAGGCGTGCTGATCGGGTTGTGGGCTTGTTTTCTGATCAATAATTTTATGAAGGTCAGTGCGCATGCTGCGGGGATGGGTGGACTTGTGGTGCTTGTGGCGTTGACGAAATTAAAATTTGGATACGATGTAGCGCAAATTGGATTTCCGGGTGGTGTCAATCTTGTACTTTCGATTGATTACATTTTGTATGGTGTCATTATTCTTGCCGGTATTGTTTGTACTGCGCGTTTGCTTTTAAAGTCGCATGAATCCAGGGAGGTTTATCTTGGGTTGATCATGGGTATTCTGGGAATGACGGTTTCTTATTTGATTTTACATTAATTCGGCCGTTTCGCTTCGACTCCAGCTCAGCGACCACCCAGGTTTTTCCTGAAAGATGTTTCGGCTTCGCTCAACATACAATCCATTGGTTATTGCCTATTGAATTCGTGCGCTTTTCTTTAATGAAATCCCGGAGCCTTCAGTCAGAAAAACAGAATATGGTTTTTGCGAATTAAGAAAAGCAAATTCATTACCGTACAACAATCCGAAATCTATGTCGATGTCAAATTTTTTTGTCCTGTAATATGTCCAATCCGGATGTTTGACTTCATATCCTAATGTCAGATGAGGATTTACTTTAGTGTAGCCCCAATGTTGATCGGTAAAAAACATTTGTTCACTTCCGGCGGACATTTCAATGGGCGTACTATCCGTAGTGATGCCTATTGAATACCATCGTTGTTTTTTCCATTTGTATTCGATATTCAATTCTTCAGAAGAAATGTTCCAGGTATGCTTCATGGGCATTGTCTGGTAATGTTCTTTATACACTGAATTAGCAACCAGGGTGATACCGGGAAGGGGAACTATTTCTTTGATAAAGACAACACCGCGTTTCCAATTATCGCCATCCCGATGTTTAACATAGAACCTCAGATTGACTTCTTCAAAATCAATATGATACGGGAATTTAATTCCAAGGATATGGGTATCCAAAAACATAAAACCGACAACACTAATGAAACAATGATTGTCCCATTGATCAAATTCGGTTTTGTATGGTAAATAGCCTGCGAGTATTTGAGGATCGACAATGTAATTGGCCAACACAAGTTTTTTCCACGAAGCTTTAATCATTCTGAAGTCAGGTTATTAAAAAGACATCATCTATATTAGTGGGAGGAAAGCTGTTCACTAATTGCAGCAAATTTCGCTAATTAATGCTAATTAAATCTTGCAAATAACACCCGGGTTCACGGATAGGTATGTCTCGCAAAGACGCAAAGACCCAAAGAAAAAAACCAACGGATTGCCACAAATTTCGCTAACTAACGCAAATTAAAATTTTACTCACGATGGTTGCTGAGCTGCGGTTAGTGAGCTATAGCATGAGGTTGTGCAAGAGCAAGTCGAACCATAGCACCAGGATGTGTAAAGCTGGTCGAAGTACACCTCTGACGTCTCACGAATGAGGATTTGCGCAGGTACTCACTATTCACTACTGACTATTCACTAGAAGGCAAAACCTACACTAAACTGCCAGGACCTGCTTTTATTTATATCAGCTCTTGTTTTAAAGCTGCCGTCGGTATTTAGTGATTGGAGAGATATATCGTATTCATTTCTATCTACATCTCCCAGGCCATGTACATATCGTACGCCGATGAATAATCCCTGGTTTAAAAAATAAGATAGTCCGCCGATAAGACCTATGTCCAATGGCTTGTACAAATTTTTATCCTTTGTAGTGAAATCATAATAAGCACCCACAAAAGATGGGACAACATATGGACTTCCATCCACGCTGATCTGCTGATTTTCCGAGGAAGCTTCCCCGGCTTTATCCTTTTTATAATTATGATTAAGATTAATATCAAAAGGGGCTATAGCAGCTCCGGTGACTGGAGAAAGACCCTGGAAATTAATATTGCCCCCTGCAGCCGATGAGATCAACAGCCCTGTATTCAAACCTCCTGAAAGTTCGAATCCTTTTATCCTGTAATAAAGCATCAACGGAATATCCAGGTAAGCATTGGAAACATTGATGGATTGTGTACGAGTACCTGCAAGAGTAATGGTTCGTAAAGTATTTCTTTCGAGGGTGTAATATGAAGGCCCCTTATAAAGATAATCTGTACCTCGTTGGGAAAACATGAGCTCAGTACGAAGACCCATCAGGTCCCCAAATTTAAAATTGATGGTCATCCCGATATGGAATCCGCTCGCCATTTTACTAGTCTCCAACGTTTCTCCATTTGGACCCAATTCTGAAGGACCATCGAATTTGCCAAGACTGAGTCCTGCCCGGAATCCATATCCAATGTATTCATTTTGAGAAACCGCATTTCCGGTAAAGAAAATAAGCAAAGAGGCAAGAAGTAAGTATTTCATGTATCGTGTTGATTTCTTTGTTTTTGTAATAACGTATTAATCACTGCACGTTCACTGTGCAATGGTAAAACTAAAGACTTTTAATGAATGACCGTAGTTAATGAATTCAATCTGCCAAATGGTGTCCTAAGCTTTTTTATGATGAAATTTAAATGTTGCTCCAATTAGGATATTAAACTGAGCAAACAGGAAGCTCTGGCTGGCCTTCTCTTCATTATGCTTTGAAATGCGGATATCAGGCATATTGATGTACCCGAATTTACCTTCAGATTGCAGAAATAAAAATTTGAAAAATGAAATATTGAGGCCCACTAGGCTGCTCATACCATATCCGGACAGGTGATATTCATCATTATTATTTTTACCGAATAATGTTGCATCGGTTTTTGGCAACAGGATGCCGGCGCCGACACCTTCAGTGAGGTTGATTTTAATTTTATTCAGGTCCAGGATTTCGTCGAATCGTCGTACATCCATGTTGATATAGTTCAATCCATTCGTATGCTCAAATTGAAGAAATCCTGAATTGATGGTGATATCCTGGTTTGAATAATTTCCATCGTAAATCGTTTCGGTATTATTTATTACTCCATTTATTTTGACGACCTGGTCAGTCCCTACCACATATTTCATATGATCAAAGCCAACGGAGAGTGCGTAATGATTTTGTATAAAATACCCCACCCTGAAATTCGTCTGGGGAATCGTGACTTTGAAGGGATTGATATAATTGGTAATGTCTGAGGATGGAACGTCGTGAGATTTGACATTCTCCAGTCTGAAATCAAAATTCTCACCGATGAAGTGAATGTCAGATTCGGTGTACATAGCTCTGTTCCAACCCCAATAAATATAGAAACTCCCTTTGCGGCTTGCATGCTGAATGTCAGGTAGCGTTTGTGCGTGCCCGATGTAAAAGAAAAAGGATAAAATAAAAATTCCTGTAGCTCTTTTCACGTTCATAATTCCAAAATAATAATTGTTCTCACTTTACAGGAGGCAAAGACTAACATTCTTCAAACCGAAATCCTGAGCCCTTCATAACATACAGTGACTTGTTAAGTTCAGTCTGCGGATTTTACTCGGTTGCTTTATACCTCACTTCCATCCCTTGTGCAGGGTTAATGATACGAACTTCCGTGCGACGGTTATACTGATGTTCTGCTTCGGTACATGAAACGCCGTCCGTGCAGTGATTCCTGGGCGTGGTTTCGCCAGCGGCTTTTGTTACAATCCTGGATGCTGATATTCCACGTGATACCAGGTATGATTTAGATGATTCTGATCTGCGTTTGGATAATTCAAGATTGTATTCTGCTGTACCCCTTGTGTCTGTGTGCGATGTGAGTTCAATCGTAAGATCCGGATATTTATTTAGTATATCAGCCAGTGAGATGAGCTCTTCAGCATCTCCTTTGCGGATCTCAGATTTATTGAAGTCGTAATAAATATTATCTAATACAATGACAGTTCCTGTAGCTATAGGGGCAGTAGGTGCAGTAAGTCCGGCAGCGTCTTTCAGGTTGATGATCCAGTGTTCATTTTCTTCTGTAGGTGAAAACGTGAATGTGTGCATAGCATAACCCTGCTTCTGAATCTCAGCTTTGATCTTACATCCCACCGGAAGACAAACTGAAATCTTTCCATCCGGATCTGTATATATATTCAGGTCCACTTTGACGCAGGGGCCTGATAACATAATGTTTGCGCCATTTAATGCGACATCACCTTTTTCATTGTAGACAGTAAATAAAGTGTTCAGACATTTTTCGGGAGCTATTGGAACTTGAGCCAGTCTGATGTAGGCAGGAATTTCATCTCCTTTCATCACTTTTACAAACGGGATGTACTCACTGCGTTGAACGACAATAGCATAATTCAATTTGTTATCAACTTTTAATTGTGTCCTTCCTGTTTCATTGGTGATGGCATCAGAAGTTTCAAATGATAGTGTATCCTGGATTCCCCATCGCAAAAAGAAAGTTCCTTCCTTATCTTCATTCGGTACCAGGTCTGTATTAAAGTGTTCTTTGTATAAAGATGGTCCTTCCTTGTCCATGGGGATCAACCAGACATGAGCCTGGTCAAGAGCATCACCGGATTGATCTGTGACAAGCAGGTCCCTTAGATCAACAACAGGAACCATAGGTGAGCAGAAAATCGAGACTGGAGAATTCCAACGATAGAGATCATCTTTTCCGGTCGTAGGCTTCCTGTCGCTACCGAAATATCCTGATGTGCCATCGTCTGAAACGATCATGCCTAAATCATCTCTGCCACTATTGAAGGGTGCAGGTAAATGCTGGAGGCCTTTAAATGTTTTATCAGATGAAAAGGCTGTAACAAAAAGATCTAATCCTCCCTTGCCTCCTCTACCGTCCGATGAAAAGAATAAATAGCCATCCGTGTGGAAATATGGAAAAACCTCATTCCCTTTAGAATTAATACTTGGTCCAAGATTAACAGGAGTTGACCAACCCTCACTTATCCGTTCTACGAAATATAAATCCATGTCGCCTGATCCACCCGGCATGTTGGAAGAAAAAACAAGATATCGTCCATCAGCACTCAATGCAGGATGAGCGACAGAATAGCTGTCACTGCAAAACGGAAGCTCTTCTATTTGTTCCCAGTCTTCTGTGCCTTTGACTGCATGGTAAATTTTTAATTGCACATCACCTTTCTCATCATTGACCACTGTGCCACCGGCAATATTCGAACGGGTGAAAAATATCTCGTTCTGTTCCTTGTTGAATGTACACGGGCCTTCATGATATTGCGTCCGAATATTTGGTGAAAAAAAGACCGGCTTGTCACCCAATCCATCCGGGCCCAGATCTGCATACATGAGATCAAAATATGCCTGTCCTGTTTTAGGATCCAATATGCTGTTCCGTTCACGGGCTACAACGTAGACAATTCCAGTTTGATAATAAATGGGTGAAAATTCAATTGATTTGGTATTCAATTTTCCCATTGGCAACGAGATGACATTCAATGTCTGGCATACATATCCCGTATCCTGTGCCAGCAACATGGATGTCAAAAAAGAAAATATAAGTATGGATAGAATTCTCATGGAATAGATTAAAAATACCTTGGGTTAATAAACGTTGACGGATTTGCCGGTTCGCCAAAACAATACATCATCATCACTTCGATGCTTCCATCACTGTAGCTTTTCAATTCACTCAATGTGATATCATATGCTGCGCCGATCCGCAATCCGCGAAGGACTTTGACTGAAGCAATGAGATCAACAGATTCGATTAGCTTCTTGTCAATACTACCTTTTCGTAAGCTCACAGCCAGGCTATAATCTTCATACCATCTTACACCCAGGTTCAGGTCAACGCTGACAGGAGCTGACTGTGTATACCGCACCATGACCTGTGGAACAAAACTCATACGATGTGTAATTGGCAATGCTACACCCGTCATGAAATAATAGTGAGGTTGTTCTCTCGCTATGAAAAGATTATTGAGTTCAAAATCTATATCAGAGCTCATCAGCCTGGGTGCAGAAAGTCCTGCAAAAAATGAAGGTGTGCTATAATATAAACCGGCACCGACATTGGCTAAAAATTTGCTTTCCGAAATGGATTCTACTCCGGGATCTATGTTGATGTCCTGTACAGTTTTCACAGCAGGGTCATTATAATCTACTTTCAGAAAACGGGCAGATGCCTGTACACCCAAACTTAATGTACCACTGCCCAACGGAATCCTGTAATCATAGATTCCATCGAATGTAGTTGCACTTGAAACTCCAATTGAACGACGCTGCAGGTTAAAACCGATCCCGATGCGTTGAGATGCAAGTGGCCCATGCAGGCTGAGTGATTCGGTTTGTGGTGCTCCGTCAAAGCCAAGCCATTGTTCGCGGAAATGTATTGTTGCACAAGGATGCTCGTGGTATCCTGCATATGCCGGGTTGACCAAAAGCTTATTGAACATAAACATGGTATGTAATGGCTGCTGTTGTGCAGTCAATTTCAAACTAATGATCAACATTAGCGTGACACTTATTGCTGTCAATCTCAACTTATATCCTCTAGCCATCTGTTCACAATTTTCGATTTTCAATTTTATCTCTCAAGTACTAAAAAAGTTCTCCTCGGTTCACTGCCGTCACCGAAATCCATGATATAGAAATATGTACCCACAGGCAAAGACTCTCCTGATATTGTACCGTCCCAATCATTCTGATATGGAGAAGATGTATACACGACTGCTCCCCACTCGTTGAACACTATGATTTTATTTTCAGGGAAACGTGAGGACTCCAGACATGGTATGATCAGCACATCATTGACACCATCTTCATTTGGTGTAAATAAGGTAGGGACGATACAATCATCTTCGTTTCCGACATGAAGCACAACCGTAGCTTCACTGCATTCTTCAGGGCATTCTGTTGAACAGATCCGGTATGTAAAAAAATCGGTGCCTACAAAACCGATATTCGGCGTGTACCTGAAAATCCCATTGCCGGCATGCAACAGATTTCCATCATGTGTACCGCTGATGACCTCCAGGATAAAAGGACCCGGTGAAATTATATCATTTGCTGTAGCTGTAAATTGTATTGTCTGACCAAAAGGAACGCTAACCGTGTCTGCAAATAACTGTGGAGAAAAAAGAACATCTACAAAGACATCATCCGCGCTGTAATTGAGACATGATTCAAAGCTCAGTGTCCATGTCAGCTCATAATTACCCGGAGGTAAAGCATTGAGCGTAGTATGTGGATTGTTGATGTCAGAGAATACTATCTCGCCCATTGGAGTGGTCCAAACACCTGTTGATGGTGATGGATCAATAGCTTCCAGTTCGATCGTTTCATCCGGGCAGAACTGTAAATTCGGACCGGCATTTGCATTTTGCTCCGGAGTTTCATCTGCTATGATGATCAATGCTTCACTTGTATCAGAAAGACATCCCTGCAATGAAGAAATAACAGTAATAGAATTTATTCCACTAAGCAATGGTGATCCGTTAATCACAATGCAACTATCCGTTCCGGGTGTTCCTATGACATCATTTGCATTTAGTATCCATGTGTAGGTTGCTCCGGGTGTGCCGCTTCCTGTTTCAAGACAGAGATTAACCGGTGAAGGATCATCTAAACAAATCCTTGTAAGATCAGCATTCAGGCCTGGGGTTGCTAACGATGACTGAACCTTGATTTCTACAGGAATAGAAACAGGAGATTCGCATCCATTTATTGTATAAAAGACTGAATAGAATCCTGCATTCGCCGGTGTGGCAGGAAAAATAACCGGGCTAACTTCATTACTTGTGAAACCACCTGGTCCTGTCCACTCGACAATCACTCCTGGCGCATTTGATGTGAGCACCAGGCTGTCACCTTCGCATACCAATACAGGAGCCTGTATGACTGGTGCACTTAATGGCGGCCTGACCTGTACGGCAAATTGTGTCTTCGACGATGTACATCCATCCACTGTTACCTCTACTTTGTAAATGCCTGTAAGTGTCTGATCAGCATGTGGAATGATCAGTGTTCCGGGACTATTGATGACGGCCGTGGTATCGGATGAAGTCCATGTATAAATTCCTCCTGATATGGGTGAAGTGATACTTAATATTATGGTGTCACCAAAACAATACACATTGTCACCACTGATCACAGGTGCTTCAGGACTATCATTCAATGACAATTCAATTGAAGAGGTATCAGAAGTGCAGGCACCATTCTCAATGTATAATGTGTAAACACCATTGATATCAGACGTTGCATTATTAAATGCAAGTAAAGAGTCCTGCGAATTAAAACCTGATGGTCCTTCCCAATGATAAACATATGATCCATTGTCAACCGGATCAATTGAAGGTGTAATATGAATCGTTGATGCACCATTGACACAACTGTCAGCATCTGTTGACAGGGAAGTGATAGCCGGTAAAACATCAACCTGCAACGTAAACGTGTCAGCAGAAGCACAACCCGTGGCAGTAAGGACAGAGACGGTATAAATGCCATTTTGTGCTAACACTAGTGGTGAAATCTCATCAGATGTAAAACCATTTGGTCCTGTCCATGCGTACGTTCCAGGATTTGCAGGCACTACTGATAGCTGAACTGAATCGCCTTCGCATGCGGCAACAGGACCGATAATCTGAACAGCAATGGTGGTATCAATCCTTACATTGAACGCAGCTGATGTATCTGATGGACATCCGTTGATAAATGCAATAACACCCCAGCTGCCTTCATCCGAAGTATCAGCCAAAAACACAAGAAGAGAATCATTTGTGGTCACTATGATGTTGCCGGAAGGATCTATCCATTCAAAACTTTCAGCCGATGAATTTGCTACAAGTACAAACGTGCCGTCTTTGCATGTGACTGAATCACCTGTAATGACAGGCGTCCCTGGCGGATTTTGCACCAGGACAATTAATGTATCAGGAATAGAGGTACAAAACAGATTAGACGCAGTAAGAATAAATACCGCCCCGGAATCAATATCTGAAACCGGAATACCAGGTGGATTTGATTCAAAAGATTCAAAACCATTAGGGCCTGTCCAATGATATATTAACGACGTATCAATGGTTTGTGGCAGGAGATATAATGTATCTGCAATACATAAAGGCATCATACCCTCAAGTATGGATACATCCGGAATCGGTGAAACAAATATTGCAACATCAGGTCCTGGTTCCGAACTGCATGTATCTTGTATTACAACAGCAAAGAAGATATGCGTACCAGGATCAGACAGGAATAGGGTAAGCACAGGATCAATTGTATTCGTAAGTACCGTATCTCCATTTGGTAAAACTTCATACCATTGATATGATACATTGCCGGAATAATTTTGTGTGGTCAATATAATTTCATCACCTGCACAGATTGTATCATCTGATGGTGTGATTGATGGCAATGTTAATGTCTGAATGAGCACTTCAACAGATCCTGTTGATATACAACCGCTGTCGTTTTGCACAGTCAGAAAATATGTTCCGCTGAAAGTGGAATCCGAGCCAGGAAGAACAGGGTTTTCATCAGCAGATCCAAATGAATTTGGTCCTGTCCATGTAAATATATAATTCACCGGAGGTCCGGGTGGAAGATTTGCAAAAAGCCTGAGCGTATCATCACATAGTCCACGGGACCATTGAGGCGACAGGGGTTGCGTTAACACAAAAAGCGAGCTCACGCATGAAACTACATTTCCACTAAGATCAGTAGCAGTAATAGTGACCGGTACATTTTGGCCATAATTATTGCAATTGACGAAAGGAGGATCGTACACGATGTTTTGAATACCGCAATTATCTGCAGTGGAAACAACTAACGAGGTAGTGGATAAATCAACATTATCAATACCTGACGGAGGTAACAGCAATGTATCATTTTGACAAATGATAGAAGGAAGAATCGTATCTCTCAATTCCACCAGGTAAATACATGTATCGATATCACCCGTGCTGTCTCTTGCTATCAGGAGTACATTGTGAATACCTGACATAAATGTGACCAGGACGCTATCTGTAGCCGAACTGAAAATAACTGAATCCGGGGTAGCATTTCCCTGCACTTCTACGCGAAGCACTACCACACCTTTGGCACATTTTCCTGATTCGGTTTGCGGAGGAAATACCCAAAGACTTGTGGAACAACTATTCGCATCCGTGAATAAAAGTGTATCAGATGGACAAGTAAGTTCTACGGCATTTTCATCGATGATCTCAATGCTGGATAAGCATGTGCCCACATTACCTTTGCAGTCAGTCGCTGTCCAGAGAGCTGAATGAATGCCTACATCAAGCAATGTATCTAAACTAAGAATTGTGTCTACTTCGAAAGCAACTCCTCCATCGATCTGCAGTTGCATATGAATTGTGTCCGGAAAACAAACATCATCCACTCCCGGCTTTACCAAAGTCACAATCGCATTACATCCTGAAGTATCCGGTAATACAGGAATCACAGCCTGGCAAGAAGTAAATACAGGGCCAGTAGTATCAATCACTGAAAATGAAATCTCTTCTACAACCACATTTCCACATACATCATATGCTACCAGATCTGCTTCAATGACAAAATCCGGCGTACAAAACAGGATGATCGAATCAGGTACAGGTGTTCCGGGCCACGTAGCTGTATCTGCGAGCACATAAGAACCTCTCAACGCAATGAAATAATCTGTCTCAGAACAGCCATCCGTTATTGTCACTGAATCTGTCCATTGTTCATAAACATCCTGGAGATCACCTGATGATGCATTACATGAGTAAATAAAATCACCCGGAGAATGTGTGATGGTGGGTGGAGAAGTATCGCTCAGATCAAACTGCTGAAATGCAGAAGTGAAATTTCCACATGCATCTGTCACCGTCCATATACGTTGCAATGTTTGATGACAAGGCAAACCCAGTAACATGTCTACCCATGAGGTCACAGGCGATGGATCACAATTGTCCAGCACATTAACAAGAAATAATGTGTCGACACTACAAAACTGAACTGTATCAGATGGTAGCGAGAACGAAGGTGGTATCGTATCGAATCTTAGAAAAACTTCCATGGCTGTGGATGAATTTCCACATGCATCCTGAGCTGTCCACGTCCTGTTGACGATGTTAGGTTGTCCAAAACAGGAATCAATGCCTGCCACATCAACGAATGATAGTATTAATGAATCCGTACATCCATCACTTACCTGCGGAAATGTCAATGGAATCGTATCCTGACAGAGCAGATGAATAGAATCTTCAGCTATGGTGATGACCGGAGGAATCGTATCAATGAATGAAAAAACAGCTGTGTCTGATACTGAATTCGAACAAGCATCAGAAGCTGTGAAAATAACTTCAAGACCCGTCGAACAATCGAGTGTAGCCACGGATGGATACGGACCTGTTCCGGGTATGCCATTGATCACTGCACCTGAAGTGTCTGTCCATGAAAACATCCATTCGAGTGAACCGCATCCGTCAGAAGCAGAAGCACCGGCCAGTGTGTCGATCCAGTTTTGGATAGCCTCGCTTCCATTCACTGAACATGAGGCAATGAAATCTAAAGCAGGTGAAAGCAAAACAGGTGGTATCGTATCAGATAAATTGAATGTTGCAGACGGTGAAGTGAGACTTGTATTTCCGCAATCATCTGTGAGACCGAATTGAATGGTGACATGTGCGCCCTGCATGCATGCTGTATCCAGGAACGCGCTTAGAATATTCATAGCACTATCTGCAGTCATGCTTGCATTCACTGAGACTGCGCTGCAGGCATCTGAATATGTTGCTCCTCCGGCTGCATTGTACCAGGAGTTGAACACATCCTGCCAGGTTTGATTCGCTGAGCATGTGAAAGAAGTATCTACAGGGGATGTTACAAAAACGGGTTTACCATTATCGGTGATCCCGAAAAATCCGGTTGCTGTGCCTTCATTATTGCACTTGTCGGTATATACAAAGTGTACTTCCAGGTACGCTTTGACATTATTAATACCGACTCCGTTGATGACCACATTATCATGACATCCGCTGACGAGTGAATCCTGCCATGCGTCTAATGTTTCCTCAAGGTTAAGATCATTTCCGCCGACTCTGTAGATCAATCCAAGATCCGCATCTGCAGTGCACAAATCATGAGCCTGAGAATGTCCTGCATCGACAAGCCAATCCATCAACAGTGAATCAAGAGTTGCAGAACTGCAATTGAGAATAGAAGTTGACGGCTGCACGGTGATAGATGGGCCTGTATCATCTGTCAGTGTAAAGCTTGCGCTTGTGGTATCAAAATTTCCACAACCGTCGCCTGCGATGAACATGACAGCAATCGCAGCGTCACATGTATCGTGTATGGCGGGTGATGCAGGTGATGTGGTCCAGAATATAGAGCTGCAATCATCTGTAGCTGCTGCACCTCCATGATTAGCTATCCAGTTATTAAAAACCTGGTTGATGTTGTTTTGACTGCAATTGCCAGTTGCTCCTGATGCTGCTGTAGTGATGACAGGGGCTACATTGTTTGTAACTGTGAATGTCTTGTCGACGGTGCTTGAGTTGTTACAATTATCTTTTGCGGTGAAGGTGACAGTCACAACTCCGCAGAAAGATGTGATTTGAGAAGCAGGTTGGGCGTTGTCGGTTTTGGACATCAGGCCGCAGCCATTGTCGGTCGCCGTAAAAGCTGCGCGCTGGGCAGCAAGCCATGTAGCATATTGGGACATAGCTGTGGCACAGGGTGCTGAGCCGTTTTGCAGATTATTTGTGATGACCGGTGGAGTTACATCCGGTGTGACATTGATCATCTGGATGAATATGGATGTGTTGCCGAGGTCATCGTCCGCGACCCAGGTGCGTTTGATGATCCCGCCTCCGCAGATGGCGACATTTCCTGTTTGGACGTAGGTTATAGTGAGCGGTGGATCTTCGCCGGCGCAATTGTCCGTAGCTTCTACATTCGCGGGTGGAGGAAGATTACTGGCGCAGTTAATGGTAATATTCTGTGGCAGGGAAAACGGATCAAAGACCGGTGGGACGATATCGATGAATACAATCGAGAAACCGAAGAGTGCAGTGTTTCCGAAATTGTCGACGGCCTGGTAGAAAACGGTGACCGTATTACCGCCGTGGATGGGATCATTGATATGATAGCCGCCACTGATGGAATAAACTCCAAAGGAGACGATCATGCCTCCGGGGATATTGCTGGTGACGGTGGGGGTACCAGGGGCGCCCCAATTGAGGGGGGCTAAACATTGCTGGCCCACGATGATCTGGGTCGGTCCTGTATAAGTGAACGTGAAGCCGCTTCCCTGACTATAACCTGCTCCAAACCAGCCTAAAACGACAATAAGTAAAATCAGACGCATCTAACAAAATTAACATATGTTGTGAGAATGAGGCGAGTAAATAGAAGGGGAAGAGACCGAATATACAAAAAGGACCCGGAAAGGGTTGGTGGATGGGGTGGTTTGTCTGATGGGGGACATAGGCTTAAATAGATGATATGACCCAATAATTGATGGTTTTGGGTGGTGTTGGGTGTACATAGCCCAAATAGTAAAGTTTTTAGGTTATGTCCCCAATATGACACTAGCAGAGCACGCTATGCATTTCTTATCGCTAATGAATCGTAAATTACAGAAGCAATTTAAACGATAAATTGAAGTGATTAAATCTTATGAAGAATTTAAAATATTTGTTCAATAATTAAGGACGTTTTTATTAAAGTAACAATCATCCAATGAAAAAATTCTTTTTAATATTGATATACTTGTTAGTTTCTTGTTTTAAATCTAATGGGCAAGCTGATAATAATTATATCTGGTTATTGGGATATCCCCCGAATCAGCCTGAAGATAATTTAGGGGGTACTATGTTGGATTTCAATGAAAATAAAGTTTCCCCAAAATTTATAAATATTTATTCTGCCTTAAATGAACCTGCAATTTTGTCAACAAACAAAGGTGAATTATTAACCTACTCCAATGGATGCAATATATATAACGCAACTCATAATTTAATCGAAGATGGTGATACAATTGGATTTGGTTATATATGGGAAGATCATTGTAAGTATGGATATCCAGGCACCCAGGAACAGCTATTTTTATATTGGCCAGGAGATTCAACAAAAACTATTTTGTTTCACATGAAGACGGAAGACAATTTTTTAACAAATTATCTTTTATATACCATTGTTGATTTTAGCGATGCGGAACACCAAGGAAAAGTTGTTGAAAAAGATCACTTATTGATAAATGCTGGATTCAGTGCTAATATTATTTCCTGTAAACACGCCAATGGTAGAGACTGGTGGATTGTTATGCCTAAAGCGAAAACTAATAAATTTTACATAATGCTTCTTGATCCTAGTGGTGTTTCTATTGTGGATACGTTGAGTATTGGTCAACCGCTAGAGCTTAGAGAATGGGGAGGTCAGGCCGTATTTTCTCCGGATGGAACAAAGTACATTCGGTATAATCCCTGGAAAGGACTTGACATTTTCGATTTTGATAGGAGTACTGGACAACTTTCTAACATAAGAGAATCCGGACCCTTTTCTGATCCCGTGCAAGTCGGTGGTGGTGCTGCTGTATCATTGGATTCGAAATATCTATATGTATCTGAAAATATTAATCTTTATCAATTTGATCTAAATGCAGAAGATATCTTACTTACTAAAAATTTAATAGCTACATATGACGGATATTTCAATCCATTTCCCACAACATTTTATCAAATGCTCCTTGCCCCTGATGGTAAAATTTATATGACGTCAACAAATGCAGTTAAATCGATCCATGTAATAGAACATCCTGAAAGAGAAAGCTCAGCATGTACATTTGTGCAACATGGAATGGAATTACCTACTTTCGATTTTATTGGATCAATAAATATGCCTTTTTTTAGACTAGGTCCAGACGATGGAAGCATCGCTGATACATTAGGTCTTAACAATTTACCTATAGCTGATTTTCGGTATGAAATTGATACTATTAACCATCTCGAAGTTCATTTTAACAATCTATCTTATTTTTTGCCAGATACTTATTACTGGACTTTTGGAAATACGACATCTTCTAACTTAGAAAGACCTTTTCCTGTGGTATATCAAAAATATGGTGAGTATGAAGTTTGCCTTACTGTTGCAAATGAATATGGGAGTGATACGTTTTGCAGAAATGTAATATTAAACGATTCATTAACCAGTGTGGAATATTCTATGGATGAATCAGGCATAGAAGTATATCCTAATCCATTTTCCTCCTCCATATCTATTAATTTCAAGAAAGATTTCAGAAATTTTTCTTTTGAATTATATTCAATTCTAGGTGTGCCTGTGTATAATTCAGAACTTCATTCCGGAGAAAATAAAGTTTCACTTCCCGAACTGTCAAGTGGAATTTATTTATATTCTTTAACAACAAATGGGATCCCTATTAAAGAAGGGAAAATTATTAAGGTTGAGTGAGATGGAGATATATGTACTGGTAAAAACGATTGGTGAGCTTAGTTAAAAAAACAATAGAAATAACCCATCATGGAAATTTTGTGGAATCTGTTCATGTGTCATTGAACTGACGATTTCAAAAAACTTTTTGGTTAACATGTGCTCTGCTCGTTGTAACTTTCATAGATAAAAATGGCACTCATGCAAAAGCATTTCTTGAATTTTCATTCCGTAGCTCTTTATTGTTTTCTAGTTTTTTTTACTCCTGCAGGTTCTATAAATGCCCAGATTCCAAATTTCCACATCGGCACTAAATGGATCTATGAAACTGTTGAAGGTCCGCTACCTATTAAAACCAGCTTTGAGCTTTTTCAAATTACGGATACCGCTCAACTGCACGGGGAAAGCGTTTTCGTGATAGAAGATGGTTTTGGTCATGAGGTGGAGTACATGCATGTCGAGGATGCAAGGGTTTATTTCTGGGATGATGCAACCGGCAGCTTTCAGCTGACATATGATTTCGAATCCGATTCATTGTACAAAACTGATTGGCATGCATGCAGTGGTAATGAGGGAGAAGCGATAATTCGAATTGATTCTGTCACTTCGTATTTTCAAGAAGGAGATGCTCTAGAAATCCAGCATATTGCGATTGAGAATAATGGATCGAATGAAGATGACATTATAGCAGGTGTGTATAAAAATATTGGATTGCGTGAATTTGGTCTACGATTGCCACTGGTATTTGATGTTTGTGATTTTAATACGCACATTACAAAATTGAGATGTTTTGAAAATGATTCTGTAGAATATCATTTCGTTGACTACCCATGCGATAGCACATGGACCAGCATACACTTATCAGATGGAAAACTTAATCCTGAGGACGGTAATCCAATTGTATATCCAAATCCTACGTCTGGTATTATTTACTTATCAGATCTGGGAACAGAAGTGTTTTATGAGGTATATGATTTACAAGGATTGAAAATACAAAGTGGTATTTTCACAGATGGGGAGATCCGGATTGATCAGGATGGGATGTTTATACTAAGAATGTTTACAAATAATAAATGGATAATAAAAAGAGTTGTTGTTTTAAATAAATAGAGTTTTGAAATTGAAATAAAATATGACTTTCTCTCTTTCTCAAGCAATATCTGAATCATTTAATTACCTCCTCAATTTTTTGCAACAAATCAGCAGAAAAACCTTCAATCACCTTCAGCACTTTAAAATTACTGTCATAAATAATAAATGTCGGATAAGCGTGTATACCTTCAAAAGCCTGGTCAAGTTCAACACTTTTAACATACACGGGATATTCTATTTGATTATCCAACCGGAATTTATCCACCAGTTCATTTTTATCCACATTGTTAATCGATACGATTTGTAATTGCGAGGTATCATACTTTTTATGAAGCTCCGCCAGCATGGGCAAGGCTTTAATGCAGGGGTGACATGCTCTATACCAAAAATCAACCAGGTAATATTTTGCGTGGAGCTGGTTCAGTTGCATTGTGTCCTGTTGTGTATTTATCAGCCTGAGAGAAGGGAGCTTGACTTTAATGTCTACAATTGCATTTTCTTTTTGAGGTACAGGATTTTTAACTGTTGGACAGTTACAATAGGGTTTATAGTTGCCTAACGTATTAAAAAATAAATTCTTGTTTACGAGTAGATTGTCTTTTGTATCCAGCTTATTAGATGATAAGATTTTTTCATTTTGCCATACAGGTACACCGGCAATGGAAACGTGAAGGCCGTATTCCGATATCATTGAATTCTTTTTAGAAATATTGATGATTTGATATATTTCAGATATTTCCTCCTGATTGGGGTAATTTATTTTAAGGATTATTTTTTCCGGGTCTTCGACTAGCATACTTGTATTGATAGCATCTTCTAAAATTAAATCAAGGAATTTTTTATTAAAAAAAGGTTTGAAAATGTATTCAACATCATCAATCACGTCCTCACTCCCCAAATTTGAAACTTCAAATCGTTTAGATTTTTCCCACCCTCTTAATAAAATATTTTCATAATACACCTGAAAAAGACTGTCCCTGAACCTGCTGTTAAATGAAAATTCCTTTTTGTTTTTAATAACCGTTACATTGTATATATCCGACATCGTGTCTCCTGCGGAACTCAGGTGTGAATATTCAATCTTATAGGACATGCTGCCTTTGACATATGTATTGATGGCAGCCTTGCGGATCAATGCATCATATTGATGCTGGGCATGAGAAGCTCCTAAAATATGGAAAACAAAAAATAGTGTGAAGAAATATTTGTGAGGGATCTGATTTGTCAATGTTGTAAAAAATATTTTTAACATCTTAAAATTTTTATGCTGTTGTTTCTACTCTTTATACAAAAACCAGATTTTTTCGAGTCTCTTTTTTGCTTTATGAATGCTTTCTGGAAATGATTCCTTTCCTAACAATGATTTAGCCATTCTTGATAATCTGATCCTGGCTGTCTTTGAGATGGGCTGAACAATTCCTGGAACCAGGAACGGCTTTTTTATTTTCATCATTTTATAAAGTTAGGTAAATTATCCTTTTAGGAAGGAAGTTACCTATAGCCCTAGGAAACAAAGATGTGCATGCCAAAAACAAAATTTTCAGGAAACTTTCTATATAGCATTGAAGTTATATACCTTTGTAACTATATTTGCACATGGCCTGGTCCATTGAATTTGACGACGAGTTCAAAAAAGAATACGATCAGTTTAATACTCTAGTCAAGGAGGAACTGGTGGCCAGAGCTTTGACATTAGGTGAGGTAGGTTCCCAATCATTTAGACAAACTAAAAAAGAAGGAAAATCATGGGAATTCCAATTCAAAAAGTACTGGCCGAGTTTCCAAAAGACAGGCAGGAAAAAATAAAGGCGAAAGCAAATGAGTACATCCGTGAATTTAAAAAACTGGCTGATCTCAGGAAGGAACTGGGCATTACTCAGGAAATGATTGCCCGACACCAGGGTGTTAAGCAGGTAAACATTTCAAATTTAGAAAAGCGTCATGATATGCTTTTATCCACTTTGCGCAAGTATGTAAATTCGCTCGGAGGTAAGCTTGAGATTCGTATTCAATTACCTAGTGCTGAAACAGTAAATATCAAGAATCTTAATCTCAAGTCTGGCAAGATAAAACCAACATCTGGAAGAACGCGGGTAGCATCTAAATAGATCTAAGCATTTTCAAGTCGATAATTGGCAGTTGGTTTTTTATACTCAATCTTTATGTGAAAACCTAACAAAAAGTCTGGGCGGTTGCAAAACGCCCCGACTTTTTGCTAGCACTCTTTTGTAATAATTCCGAAAAAAATTCAATATTCTTTTCTCTGGTCGGGGCGTTTTGCAACCGCCCGGACCAGAGAAAAGGAATGAAATCATTTGGAATCTTATGCCCCTATCCAGCCCACTCTTCCCGATCCAGGCTCCTGAAATTTATCGCCTCTGCCAGATGCGGAATCTCAATCTCTTTACTCTCCTCCAGATCAGCTATCGTCCGTGAAACTTTTAAAATGCGGTCATACGCTCTGGCAGATAACTGTAATTTTTTCATAGCCGTTTTCAATAGTGCTGAACCTGATGGCTGAATGCGACAAATATCCCGCACAAGATTGCTTGGCATCAATGTATTACTATGCACACCTTCAAGTTCTGCAAATCGTTCCTCCTGGATTTTTCTTGCTTTGATGACCCGCTCACGGATCTCACAACTTTTCTCTGATACAATTTCATACTTCGAAAGCTCATCAATCGACACTGGTGTGACTTCTACATGAAGATCGATGCGATCAAGCAACGGACCTGAGATTTTATTCAAATATTTTTTCACAACACCAGGACCACAAACACATTCTTTTTCAGGATGATTGTAGAAGCCGCATGGACATGGGTTCGTTGCATAGTTGTCACAAGCAGTTAATTGCTAAAAAACCTGTAAATACTGCCTATCCAATCTCGCTAACCACCTTAGGAGATCATTTAAGAAAGGTACGACTGGATCGGGGTCTATCCCAGCATCAAGTAGCAAAATTGCTTCAGGTCACCACAGATACAATAACTGGATGGGAGCTAAATAGATATGAACCACAAGCCAGGTTAGCCAAAAGAATCATTAAATTTTTAGGCTACTTGCCTTTCAAGACCGAGGATCTTTCAATTGGAGGGAAACTATACCTTGCGCGATTGATTAGCGGAATGACCCAAGAGCAGATCGCCGCTAAGCTGGGTTGTGATGAATCAAATTTGAGGTACATTGAATTAGATCAAAGAAGACCGGGAAACCAAACATTAACTAAAATTCAAGGGTTCATTAGCCCCATTTTCATGGCTTTTCAAACAAAAAGGATACACTAATGGGTCTCTAAGAAGGCCACTTGTAGATTTAATTGACGAGTTTTCAATCATATGATGAATTATCATATTACATTTGGCCCTAAGTTCTAGCTACGTTTCATGTACCAACTACCTATAATTTCAGACTTTTTCATTGAAAGGGCACCCTTTTCTTATTCAGAGCTTATCCAAAAATAAATGACTAAAAAGCAGAGTGCATCTCTAAATAAATTCTGCGATTCTTCGGATTTAATCAACGAAGCAAGTGTGGAGTCGTTTTTCGTCCTAAGGCTCCTCAAGGATTTGGGCTATAAGGATTCAGAAATCGCAACTAAAAAGTCAATCCAAGAACTAAAAATACCAAAAGGAAGGAAGCAAGAAAATTACAGGCCGGACTATATCATTTCCTCTAAGAAATTACCACGTTGGATAATTGATGCAAAAGGAACATACGAACGAGTTGATAACTTCTCCTATCAATGCGCTGGATATGCATTGATGATCAATAGGAAGTACACCCAAAAGCCTGTCCGTTTTTACATGCTAACAAATGGATTGCTAACGCGTGTATACTTGTGGGACCAAGAAGAAGCAATAATGTCACTTAGGTTCACAGATTTCTTTGATAATAACATCAAATACCAAGCTCTTAAAAGCCTTTTATCTTCTAATACAATTAAAGAAACTCCTATAAAGGAGCATAAGCAAAGGACAGGACATCTATTAAAGCGACCATCGATGGATGGTATAAAGAGAGCATTTCAAAGATGTCATCGCATTATATGGAAGGCCGAAAAAATGAGTCCGCAGGCTTCTTTCGTCGCATTCGCAAAACTTTTATTTGTTAAGCTATGGGAAGATAGAAGACTAAGAGATAATCCTGTCCTATTATCTGCTATTGGTAATGGAGATCCACTTCCTATAAATGAAGTCAGATTTTCGGTACACTGGATAAACGAGCAAGAAATTAATAGACCCAATCCAGTGGACTTAATACTTTTTCGACAACTTGTAGATTTTCTTGAACTAGAGATTGGGGCCAAAAAAAGAAAGAGAATCTTTGAAGCTAACGAGCAATTGGGGTTATCTCCAGGTACAGTAAAAAGAGTAATTACTGAATTAGAAGACTTCTATCTTTTTGGGATTGATGAAGACTTGAACGGAAGAATGTTTGAGGCCTTTCTTACGGCTACCATGCGAGGTCAGGAATTGGGCCAATACTTTACACCTCGTAGTATTACAAAATTAATTACCTATCTCGCTGATCTTAAAGCAACCCCAGAAAAAATAGAAAAGGTTTTGGATGGATGCTGCGGAACAGGAGGCTTTTTGATCAAGGCCCTGACGGAAATGAGAAGACAGTTATACGATAATCAGTCTTTAACACGTACTCAAAGAAATAAGCTAATTGAAGAAGTCGCAAACAAAGCCATATTCGGAATAGATGCAGGTAAAGAACCCTCCGATTTCGCGTATCGCGAGAATAAATATGTATTTGCATGGAGATGGAGGAAGTCGAATTTACATGACCGATGCCCTACGGTTTATTCCAAAATCATCAATAGCAGATGGTACAGAAGTAATAAATGATACCAATGAATTAAAATCTCTTCTAGACAAGGGAACACTGTTCAATGCTATCTTGACCAACCCACCTTTTTCAATGGACTATTCGGTTAACTTCCCAGATGAAAAGGAAGTGTTGCAAGATTATGAGCTTTTGACTTACGACGGAAAAAGGAGAAAAAGCCTAAGATCATCCGTTATGTTCTTTGAACGGTATTGGAATCTTTTAGAGCCAGATGGAAGATTACTGACTGTCATAGATGACAGCATATTGAGTGGTAAATCACAAAAGTTCATCAGGTCTTTCTTGCATGATCGTTTCATTATTAAAGGAATAATCAGCTTGCATGGAGACGCTTTCCAAAGATCAGGGGCAAGGGTAAAAACATCTATTTTAATTCTTACAAAGAAAACATCTTCCGAGGATAAACAGCCTGATATTTTCGTTTATGAAAGCCGGTATATAGGACTTGATGACGTTGTTCCAAAAACCCCTTTGAGTGTAGCCGAAAAAGCAAGTGAACAAGCCAGAGCCGAAATGAAAGAAATAATAAAAGCATATTCGGATTTTAAGAATTGCAAAAAAGGAGAGTGGATTGTCAGTGCTGATAAATTGACTGACAGACTTGACGCTAAGTTTTTACGCCCTTGGTCTATTTTGAAACTTTCAAAAAAGTGGAAACAAGACGGCATTGGTTATGAATTACTTTCCAATCTTGTTGATCCAATTGAGTCAGTAGCTACAATTAATCCTAACACTAAATATTCATTTGTTCGCGTAACCTATTCAGGAAGGTGCGAAATTGGAGAAGCTCGACTTGGTAGGAAAATAACTTATACTACAATGTATACAGCAAAAGAAAAAGACCTTGTTGTCAGTGGAATTGGAGCTGTCTACGGGGCAATTTGCATTTTACCCGAGGGAATGGACAATCTACTTATTTCAAATGAATATTCCGTTTTGAGGTTAAAGCCAGGCATACAACTTGACCCGATGTATTTATGGGCTGTTATGAGATCATCAGCTGTTATTGCTGAATGGCTGTCTGCTTCATCAGGTCTTGCAAGGCATAGAGTGGATTGGGAGATATTAAAAAAACAAAACATTCCGCTGCTATCATATCCACAACAAAAAAAGATCGGAGATTTATATCGAAAAGCTATTGAGGATGAAATGAGAATTGAAAAATTGCGTCAATCAGTAGAAGCTGAATTAACTGTACTTAACTTGGAGTCTAATGAAGCAAGAGATAAATTAGAGAGAGCAAAACCACCGCAATAAGTTAGTTAGTCTCCTTTTTATATATAATATAACAATAAATCTTCTTCTATTCTTCCCTATCCTTTCTTCGCAATGAAGAAAGAACGATTTCCTTTAATGTTTTTTGTTGTGCTAAGTTATCATTTGAACTAGTGTATGTAACTTTAACCCTATAGCCTTTTGCTCTTGTTTCTGTTGGCTGATTTTGTTGAGCAAGTAACAAATCCAGTTGATTAATAAATTCATCTTTCGAAACGAAATAAACCCGGCTATGGAGTGAGGAATCAATTGTTATTGTCGCCAATTCACGTATTGCGTTTAAATGCTTTGAATCATTGGAAATCATAAATACCACTAGATAATTTGCCTTCAAACATTTCAGGATGTTTTGTACTTCATACTCTACTGTATTGGTCACTGAAATTTCACATGCTATTTTTAATTCATCCCTGAGCAAGCTAACATCAACTTTCCCAGTTTTGTCATTAATTGGCTCTTCAAAAACTGCTTTGAAATTTCTGGCTTCAGCTACACTCTTTATGTATTCTTGAATGAAGCGATGTTCTTTTAGCTTTTCTTTTGCAATTTCCTTAGCTATGAATTGCTGTGCTTCCACATTCAAATTAAGCTCTGTCTTTTCTTTTTCTGTTACTTTTTCAGGTAATATAATTGTTGGTTCAGGAATTGGTTTATCTTCTACTGCTAGTTTTTGTAGTTTAGTTAGCTTTGAAGTAACAACTAGAACTTGCAAAGCATCTTTCAGTAATTCTTCTACTTTACTTTGATGCAGAGCGTAGGTTGATCGACAGTGATCAATTACTTTGTTCTGTTTTTCTTCAGCAATTGCATTTTCTTCTTTTTGAAGAAGTGAGAAAGAAAGATTGAAGTCATGATTTTTCTGGCCAACTCTTACAATCGCTTGACCAACTCCAAGGTTTTGTAAGTCGGTTGAATCAAAGTATGAAAATCCGTCCTCTAATTTGGAAGCGTCTTTGTCACCACATCTGAAACAAACTCGGATTGCAGGGTTCGATAAAACTGAATTAGCAAGTTCACCGTCCTTTCGTGCTAATTGATCCAAATCCTGATGTGCAAGTATCAAGCCTAAACCATACTTCCGTGCACCGGAAAGGATAGATGACATCGAAGGAGTTATGAAGTTTTGAAATTCATCAATGTATAGATAGTGTGGCTTTCGTTGGTCAGGTGGTAGATTTTGGCGTGATTGTGCAGCCTGATTGAGTTTTGCAACAAAAAGAGTACCTAGGAGATAGCTGTTTTCTTCACCGATTAATCCTTGTGCAAGTTTTACTAGAAGTATCTTTTGTGTATTGAGAATGTCCCTAAAATCAAGTCCCTCCTTTTGCGCCATCATATTCCTAATGAGTTTAGGTCTTAGGAAGGTATCTAAGCGTGTCAGTATTGGAGCTACTGCATTTGTTCGGAGTAATGGATATTCATTCTTCCAATAGTATTGAATGTTTGGATCATCGACTGTTTGAAGAAATTTATTTCTAAAACTTGATTCAACTAATATTCGCCTTAGGTCAATAAGTGTTCCGCCATTGTGGCTTTCAAGTATTGCAGTGATGGCATTGGCAAGTACTGAAGTCATTTGATCACCCCAAGATGTTGCAAATCGCCTAAACAAGGCAACCAGGTCAGATGCGAGAATTGTTTTCTCTGCTTCAGAATATGCGGAAAGTAAGTTAAGGCCAATTGGATATTCACTGTCTGATGGATCAACTAAAATAACATCCTTAAGCCTTTCTTCAGGAATGTGTGTTATTACTTCTTCTATTAAATCACCATGCGGATCAAGGACCGTTAAGCCTCTTCCTTGTTCAATATCTTGGGTAATTAAGTTGAGCAGTAGTGAGGACTTACCAGTGCCAGTTCCACCTATAACATGCATGTGTCGCAAGCGAAGCGGATCAGATAAAGTGACAAGATTTTCTTTTCCTAAGTGCGAATTGATACCCAATGAAAAGGAATTACCTAACACATCCTTTGGAGCTTGTTTAGTTTTTCCAGAATAAGCTCGAAGTTTTGGAGAGACAACAGAACGATCAGGAATATGAACCATAGAAGCAAGCTCATTACTATTAAGTAACATCCCAATCCTTCTTGATTTTCTAGCTAATATATCTTCTGCATCACCACTTATTTCTCCTGTTAACGGAATCAATGTGTTGCTTCCAGTTCTGTGAAAAGAGATTAGGCTTTGAGCAATCTGATTTGAAATGGCAATAGCTCTATGCTCAGTTTCAGCTTGCCCGATTGCTCGAATCACTACCGCTAACAACGGAGATGAAACTTTCTCTCTGGCCAATGGAAGCATATCGACCGCATCTTCAAAGAAAGGACCACCGGAGCCATCCATTACTGATCTATACACGCTTTCAGCCCACGGATTTGCTGCTTTTTGGAATAATATCTGAAGCATTCCAAATTCATTCGATTGAATCGATTCCAAAGAAGCAATACATCCAGTCAAAGGATCTGGATCGAACTTGTTCCATACTCTCAAGGGACGCATGAATTCATCCTTTAAGCCAAGGTCAATAGCAAAAGCAGGTTTTTCAAAGTCTATTGCACCTATAAGAGTATTAATGCTCTCATGGACAGATACACCTGGTGCATACGTCGCAATGAAAGATTTGATACTGCCTGCATTACTCTGAGGACATACGAATTGGATGGTTATTTTTTCGCCGCTTCCAAAAATTTCAAACCCTACAATTCCTTCACAGGTAGAGATCATCAAGAGTAATTGTTCAATGCTATCAAATAATATTCTTGTGTCCTTATTAAAATTTATCTGAAGCTCACTTATTTCAATTGACTCAACGTAAGTGTAAGCATTGAGAGGATACATCTCTTCAAGCTTTGTAAATGCGATTTCACCTAGAGCCTCAGAGGAAGGAGTCTTATATAATCCAAGTGTCTCTTGCAAAGCAGGAAAAAATCTTGGTCTTTTTCCGGTATCAATTTGTTCTACTCTTTCAGGAGGTAGATGACCAAAGAACGGGATAAACTCAGATTCGAGATGGACAGGTTCTTCAAATACCTTCCAGCCACGTCCTCGTTGTTCCCAAGCATAGAACTGTGCTGTCAGATATTCGGAAAGAGAATATCCCATCTTATTTTATCATTGATCGAACATCGGCCCTTCTTTCAAATTCGCTTAGTCCTCGTGCACCTTTTGTAGATGTTAAACTATCAATTGCCGTTAGCACACATTGATGAACACTCTTTCTAAACATCGAATCTGTATCAAGCTTATAATACGACTTCTGTTGTCTCATTTTTATTAGACGCGAACCAACGAAGGGAACGAGAATCAGTAGGTGATCTATGTCGCTCATTTTTTGTCTGACCCACCAAGAAAAGAAGAATCCAGTTCCCCAAGGTGCAGCACAGATATGAAAAATATAATCACCTCTCGAAACTTCCAAATACAAACGATTATGAGAAACCAGACCCTCTTCGCTAAGGGTAATCTTACGAGAATAAAAATTAGGTATTTGTTTCTCTTCTAGAATTTTTTCGACCAATTCATAAAATGAATTCGGATCATTTTGCATGTCCGGAAACAAGTGGCTCCAATTGCCAATTGCCTCTGTTTTCTGTGTAGATTTAATAATGACGTAAACGACAACTACAATGAAGATGAGAAAACCAATCATGATAAATAATTTTATAAGTGAATGATAATATTGATTTGCGACTAGGGGTCTAAAAAATTTGATTCGCATGATGAAAAAAGTACTGAAATATAATATTTTTTAGTTTTTTAGAGTACTTTTTTTTGAAAAAAATGAGAACTCAGATGTTATCCAATGATTTGGGGTTCTGCCAGTGGAAAACCTTTAAAAAATGCTTATATTTACAAATATTAGTGGAAGGAAAATCTTCGAAATATGTTATCCTAAATAAGTTATCAAGTGAATATTTTTTAATTGCTAAAAAAGTAAATAATGAATAAATATATGTTTCTCATCTTTTCATTTTATATAATGTCATGCGATCCTGAAGGACCTACAGGAACTTGCTCACTCGATATTTTTGATGGTAAATCCTATTCCGGGGTTGTAATGCTTTGTAATGCGTTGCCTGGGCAACAGTTAGACTTTTTGGGTTCTGCTGTAATGACTATTTCTGATACATTACTTCTATTCGACATAGAAAGCAAGAATTCAAATATCAGCTTTAATTACTCAGTGTCAGTTAAAGATGAATGTGTAGAGCGAGAAAAAAATATATTTACTCATGTCCTTCATAGTATAGAGGATAATTCAATTGTTGGAAATATTGGAGTAGATGGTACAAGTCTGTTCATATATATTAAGAATGATACTTGTTCAACACCTTCAATTTTTTCAGGTACAATCAAATAGTATTCTGTATACTTATAAAAATAGTTTTCAATGTGCAATCCAGCATATCAATAAATTAATATTACAATATCTTTTAACTTAGAATTTATCTACAATTTTCAATTTAATTGAGTCAGACTGATAGATATTTTTCATTCAAAAATATTGTAAGTTATTCCTATTAGTATTTTGATTGGCCTGACATCCCAATTAAAAGTGTAATATTTATATTTATTGATATTAAATTCGGACCCTAATATTAAACCTACTTTACTTGAACCGAGTCCTCTAGTTCCAATGTTAATAGAAACAATTGTATTTAATCCTGATTCATAGATACTTTCTTTATCATCTTTAATATTTATGATATTGGGGTTAAATCCAAATATTATTTGTTGAAACGCTTTATTATATACTTCAAATTCTATTTGCGGCCCCACGCTTACAAAAAAATTTGAGTTAAAAAGCCTACTTCCAGCCTCAATGCCAATCCCTAAGCCAGATACAACATTAGATGCTACAATTGATGATCTCGTTCCTGCCGGCCCATCTTCAGGGAATAAAAGATCAGCTTCGTAACTGTACCCGAAGTGATCAAATTTAGTATTTAGCCCAATAAAAAAAGAATTAAATTTCTTTATTACTTCTACCGAACATGTATAACCTATTTTATTTCTTCCAATTTTAATAGCGTTTTTATTATTAAAAGTACCGTATGAAAAAATAGGTATTGTTGTATTTCCACTAATTCCAAATCGGTAATCCAATTTTTCCTGAGACTGTAATTCAAAGGAAATTAGGGTAGTCAAAAATATTAAAATAAAAATATTTTTTTTCATTCTATTTATTATCGTGAAAGTGTGATATCCCAGATGACAAAAGAATAAGGATCAGCACTGCAAAAGTAGTCAGGGTATACACAATCAATTCCCTCTGGAGGACATTGTGGACCGTTATGACAGCTCCATATTTCTAGTTTGGCTGTATATGTATCTGATGCCATTTGCTTGCCATTAGGGGCATTTCCATCCCATGAAAGTTTCAATTGGTCGACTCCTAATGTTTCATTTGGATCAGCAGATGTTTCTATCTCAAATTGAGTTGCGCCTCTAAAATAAATTGTCAGTTTAGCTCGATATACATGATTATTATCTCCGTTTTGTAAAATTTCCTCACAATTTGGACCCGTGCCAAAAAAAGTTGGGAACCAGACATCAGCAAATCCGTCTCCATTTGGCTGAAATGAATTTGGCAGATAAACAGTCCAAGGGTCGCTCCAAGGACTTTTAGCTACAATATTATTCAAAGCCGATTTCATACACATATCTTCCGTGGTGCAATTTTGCCCTTCCGGGTTAACTTGCACAAATGCTTTTATTCTGGTTGCCTCCGCCCTTGAAATATCTGATACTCGATATATTTTCTTGAATCCAGTGCTTTCATTTTCTATAAAAACAGGATTATATGAAGTAAATGGTGGTGCTGTGAGTATATCGAATGCTGAGACATCAATTAGTGACTCTTCAATTTCGTCTTCAAATTCGATAATAATGTCCATGGAATAATCACAATAGGAGAGATTTGGTTTTAGAGTTATTGTATAAGAATGATCATTTTGAAATACAATTGATTCATTCCAAATGCAACCTTCTGGTGATGTGACAGTGACATTATAAGTCTGATCAAATGCATTGGCAAAGTTTTGGGCGGTCACAAGAGGAAATTTTAAGTCATCTAGAATAAGAAATTGTGAGGGACTCCAAATATATTCACAATCATCACAATCGTTGGTGCCTATAATTCTTTGAGTTTCATCACTCAAACAATCTATAATCACATTGCAATAATTAATGTCATATATAGCGCAATCTAATTGAATATCTTTTGATGCGGTACTTGAACAACAATCATTATAAACTGTTAATTCAGCCTTTATTTTGTCATCACAACTTAACTCATAACTGGAATTATCCGCATAGAAAGCTATCAAATGATCAATAGTAGCATTATTACCAATAATCACATCTGTTTCCATTGACTCAAATGGATTTCCAGAACTATTCAGTTTTGATATTTTCCATTTATATCGCACATAACCTCCACCATTTACTGAAATAGGAAGGTCCTGGTCTTGGCAAATAATGTCGTTAGATTCAATCTCAACAACAGGACATAGATCTTCGCTAGAAGAACATAATCCATCGATATAGGCATATCCGAAATGTGCTCCTTCAGAGCAATCTGCTGTAATAAATTCTATGCATAAATTTTCACCGAGATGGTCTGATAAATCATAATTTTGACAGGCCCAACCCGTGTAAACAAGTATTTGGTGGCCAGCAGAATTAGGAATTTCAAGAGAACTAAAATAGTCATTATCCACGTCTGCTACAATATTTTTATATTCAATAATTGTGAATGGATCTGGTGGCAGTCCATTGTCAGGATAAATTATCCATCGGAAAAATGAATTTAATTCATTGTTATCGTGATATGCATTTAAAGCAACTGCATAAACAAAATTAAAATCTTTATTTTGTTCATCAACAGTAAAGCAATATTTTAATCTTTCCGCTTGGCCTTCAGTATCATTATTGCCTAGTTTTGCTATATAACTACCTAAGCCCGGATAATTTCCATTCAATATTGCTACATACTCATCCTGAAATGTAGCTGTATTAATTATTGTATGCCGATCATTTAATAAGAAATCAGTATTATTATTATTAAATTTTGCAACGGTGCGAGGGTTATGGACTCCTAAGCCACCAGTCCATGAGTCAAAATTCCCATGTTCAAAACCTCCATTCTCGCATGGCCCATCACTACCTGGAGGAGGACTCCTGACTACAACTGGGTCAGGATAAGTCGTTTCACATCCTGAAACCGAGTTCTTAACTTTAATGTGATATACTCCTGGTATTAACCCTGAATAATAACACATATTCTCAAACGAGTTATAGCAAGCATTTGAATATGTAACTCCTCCATCAATACTATAGACTTTATTGTGTCCAAAAGCTTGGATGCTAATTTCTCCATCGTTGCAGATGGGACAGCTTGCATCAATAACAGATACATTGAATATCCTAACGCCACATTCATTATCATCACAGTCGATTTTACCATCACAATTATCATCAATATGGTTACCGCAAATCTCATCATCCAGGCCATCTCCAGGAATGTAGAATTCAGATATATTAAGAATTCTAGAATCACCGAATTGAAGTCGGACATATCTTATCTCTTCATTTAAATAGAAATTATTTCCGGAATTATAATTGAAAACTTGGTTAGAGAAGATACTCGGATCAGTAAGCAAATCACTTAACGATCTGCTAGGATCAATAGGATATTCAGAAGTAAAAATGTAGAATTGTGGAATAGTGTCCTCTGAAATAATCCTTACAAAAGGCACATGGAACCTTTCTCCTAGGTCTATCTGAATATACGGATTTTGTTCATGAAGAGTTTTTGCCTTAGTATTATTATTTCCATCCACAGCCATTACTGGGACATTCTGGATATTTGACATTGAGGATAGGACTACATGTCCATATGATGCCCTATTTATTGAGTCTTGTGCATGGTCTGGCCAGCCTCCACATGGTTCTTCTAGTTGACTGAATACCGGTAAAAAAAAACAAATGAGTAGAAATGAGAGTGAAAATTTCATAACCTGAATATTTATAGTTTAAAAAATTGTAAACTTGGTTCAGGTCGGCCTTTCAATAAATAACAATTGCAATATTACATCATTTTATAATATGTTGTATGTTTTTTAACAAATATGTCATTAAAACGTCATTTTCATTTATTGACAAACAGAGAAGTTTAAGTTATTCTGACATTCTCTCCTTGGTTTGCAATAAGAAAAAGGAGTAGTTGAAATAGGCTACTCCTTCTTTAAATGAATGAACTGATGAGCTGGTGGAAATCCAACTATTCGGTACTCGATTCATCTTTGATCGCTTCGAATTCTGTATTTGTTTTACCGCACGAATGAATGTAATTCGAAGCTTCTTCGGCACCTCGTATAGCCTTGAAGATGAATCTGGAATCTGCTTTTAAGACTCTAATCCAATCCTGTATATATGCTGCACTATTAGTAATGCCCAAGGAAAATCCAAGATCAGCACATAAGAATGCAGAACACAATTCAGCAATCAATTCTTCCTTTGCATACTCATCTGAACCAAATACATTCTTAAGACTTCGATCAAGCCTTGATTTATGTCCAGTCCAATGAGCCAGTTCGTGCAATACGGTTTCATAAAAGGGTGCGATTCCTGTGAACTGATTTCTTTCAGGCATGAATATCACATCATTTACATAGTTATAGCGGGCTTCATTACCCTCCATGTAAATGATCCTTGCCTTAGTGTTAGTGATTAAGTTCTCCGCAGTTTCATCCTTTTCCACTTCTGGTAAAAGTGGTCTTTCATTCAAGTCGTAGTAAATATCCGGAAGGCCAGATGTTTGAGTCAGATTGAAAACATTATAGTAAAGAAGTATTGAATGCTTTCTAAGTTCAAGATCTTGTTGTTCATTCAACGACATCTGTAACACTTGGGCTAGCTCGTGCTTTCTGCCCATATTGTCGGAGTACATCAGTTTGTAATAGAAGATTGACGATGCTTTATTACCTGCCAAAACCCTCCCTCCTTCATCCTGAATTTGTTTGAATGTCATCCATCCACTGTATAGATAATTGGATTTCATTTGCTTCAATGAGAGAAGGATTTGATTTAAGCCGGAATAGGTACGTCCGGAGACTGCGTTATGAGGTCGCTTTCCGTCTTTACTTAATGTTATCCAGGGCTTATTCCATGTCAGCTTCTGACTTTCAAGTAGTTCTACTATCTGATTTGTAACAGCTAGATAGAGGTTCGATTGACCGTTTGATTGATTGTTTTTTTCCATGATATTTCCCATTTTAAAATCATGAATGAGCAATCCTGCTGATAGTAATTCTATCTGCTTCCAGATCTATACGAAGGTCTGTTCCTATTTCAAACCCAAAAGATCTAAGGTACTTTCCAGCAATGCGTATAACAGGATAGTTGTTATTGAATCCATTGCCGTAATAAGCATAGTGTACCTTCAATTTTCTTGAAGGTGGTGATGTAGTTGTTTTAGGAAAGGAAACATTTGAACGTCTCATTGGAACTGGTTTAGATTGTTAAAGAATATTCTAAATCCAGTTTATTATTATCGCTCTGATGAGCCAAGACAGCCAAAATTGCCAGTTTGGCAATTTACATTCCAGTTCTTTTCAGAACTGCAATGATCCGATAGGACTTTTTGGGTTAGGGCCCAAATCGGATAAATAACTATAAATTTGCCCCCAACAATAGTCATATCAATTTTATATAGAGGTAGGGTCATCCTACCTTTTTTTATTTCGGAAAATTATATAATTTAGTACCGTTTTCAACTGGTGAAGTGCCAGCCCAAGCCGCCGGGTTTGAGGCTGGCTTTTTCTTTTAGCTTTCCATGGTGGATGCACTGAAGGGTCGACTTGGCTTCCCATCAATCATAAGCTTTAAGTAAATTTTGTAGTTCGGAAGATTAATAAAATCCTCTACATCAAATTCAGGATACATCTCTTTGGACATGTGCATTGCATCCTCAGTTCCTACTCTGAATGAAATTACGGTTCCAGCATTGCCAAGCACAGCTTGTTTAATTTCCTCATCAATCTGATGGAGATATTGATGGGCCAGAGTCATTCCAACTTTAAACTTTCGTAATTCTGAAAACATATCTACTAATGACAGTGTAGTGAAGTTGTGAAACTCATCCATATAGACCATGAATGGGACTCGCTTATCCTCTTCAGTATCTACGCGGCTAAAAGCTGCCGAAGCAATTGATGTTACAAACAGAGCACCTAGCATGTTTGCAACATCGGCCCCTCCATGACCTTTGGAAAGATTGACCAGGACAATCTTCTTTTCATCCATTGCTTTCCGGAGTGAAACTTCTTCTGTGTTTTCAATTAATGCTCGTCGAATTACCGGATGTACCAACATACCTCCGATCTTGTTCATTACAGGCAGTAAATCATACTTGTGATATTCTACGAACTCTCTTTTCCAGAATTTCTTTACTGTCTCACTTTTAACATAAAGGAGTGCATTCCTCCTGAAATCTTTATCCAATAATATCTCAACAATGTCGGCAACATTTGCCTTTGGCTGATCCAGAAGTGTCAGGATAGCGTGCCTGAGAATATGTTCCAGTTTCACTCCCCAAGCACTGTCCCATAGCTTGGAGAATACTTCCAAGATTCCAGAAGCAACTAGAGACCTTTTTCCTGGGGACACTCTCTTAAAGGGATTATACTTTAGGTTTAGTTTTGGATCTGGAAAATTGAAATATATCAGGTCTTCCTTCCGTGAATCAGGGATTGCTTTTACAACTTTTTCCACGAGATCACCATGAGGGTCTAACAAGCAGCATCCTCGTCCAGATTGAATATCCTGTATTATCATCGTTTCAAGACAAGTAGATTTTCCAGTGCCAGTTTTTCCAATCATGTAAGTGTGCATCAGTCGGTCTGCTTGTTTGATTCCAAAGACCCTGCGATCACTCCGATATCCAACTTGACCAAAGTATGTGATGTCTTTGTTTGGGTTTAGTTGCATACAAAGAATTGTATTGAGTGAAGATTTTCTTTCCAAGACGGCCAAAATTTCCATAGAGGCAATTTCAACCCTCTACGATTTATTACTTGAACCTTTTAAACTTGTTTCATGAGTGACAAACATGAAAAAATAGAACAGATCAAATTCATTCGGGAAATCTGTAAAGGAAAAAAGGAAGAAGAATTATTAGAAGCTGAAGAAAATTTCAGAGAATATCTATTGGTGATAAAAGGAATGTGCGATCGATTAGCAGATAACACGAGTATTTCAGGCTTTGACGAATAGTAAAATTGGTAGTAAAGTCATTAGATAAAATGAAAAAAGTATATGGATACATACGGGTTTCAACCGTCAAACAAGGCACAGGGGTATCGCTTCAAGAACAAAAGGAGGCGATTGTTCGCTATGCGGAAAAGCACGATCTAAATATCGTTGAATGGTTTGAAGAATTGGAAACTGCTGCTAAACAGGGCAGGCCGCTTTTTACAAAGATGATGAAGCTATTACGTACTGGTAAATCGGCAGGTGTAATAATCCATAAAATTGACAGAAGTGCTCGCAACCTTAAAGATTGGGCGGCTTTGGGTGATTTAATCGATGAAGGTGTCGATGTCCACTTTGCTCATGAAAGTCTTGACATGGATACTCGTGGAGGTAGACTAGCTGCCGACATTCAAGCGGTCATTGCATCAGATTACATTAGAAACCTTCGTGAAGAGGCTATTAAAGGCCTCTATGGGCGTTTGAAGCAAGGCATCTATCCATTTGGTGCTCCGATAGGTTATGACAATAAAGGTGGAGGCCAAGTTAAGCCCATCAACCCAATTCAAGGACCATTGGTTAAGAAAGCTTTCCAACTGTATGCAAGTGGTAAGTACACACTGGAAGCTCTCACCAAAGTCATGAATGAACTTGGTTTAAGAAATTCAAATGGTAATATTCTAACTCTAAATTCATTGTCACTAATCTTGAATAATCCATTTTATGCTGGAGTAATTAAAGTGAAAGGCAAAACCTTTCAAGGAAAACATGATCCTTTAATTCATCCAGAGCTATTCGCCAAAACACAAAATATTCTAAGAGGTAAAACGAACACTAGACTCCTTAAACACGACTTCTTATTTCGGAGGTTAATAAAATGTGCTGACTGCTGTTACTCTCTTATAGGTGAAAAGCAAAAGGGTCATGTATACTATCGCTGTCAAACAAAGGGATGTCCAACTAAAACGGTAAGAGAAGAACTTATTGAAAAAGCCGTGATTAAGACTATTGAGGAAATCCAACTTCATGCAGTCGAAGAAAAGGTTTTAAATGAACTATTACATGATGCCCAAGTGAAATGGACATCCAATCATGATGAGGTTGAAGAATCGCTAAAAATGCAACAGAGTAAAATTTCTCAGAAACTAGAAAGGCTTACAGACGCTTTCATAGACAATGTTATTGACAAGAACCAATTTGAAAATAAAAAAGAAAAACTGCTTGTCGCGTTACAAGGTTTTAAGCATAAATCAATGAGCCTTTCGGATCAAAAAGAGGCAATATTCAAAAAAGCTTCAAAATTCCTCGAACTAGTAAAAAGCTCTAAAAAATCATACCTAAATGGTATCAATGAAGAAAAGCGGAAAATAATAAAATCTGTCACCTCGAACTTTGCCATTCAGGGAAGAAAGCTAATGATTACAATGAAATCTCCATTCTACGAGATAGCAAATAGAATCGATTTTTTATCAGGTGCACTTGATCGTAACACACCTCGAACTTGTACGCCAGAAAATGCCAGTACGGCAATAAATGGGGATAACTCTGAAAACCAGAAAATTTTTGTTGCCAATCTGGCAATTGATCCAGAAACTAAGCAGGTAGACTTTTCCCATAGCGTCCCTATTCAATCATACCTAGCAAACCCGGACATGGTCAAGGAAAACATGCAACAGCTCCTGGACATGATTCTAGGGTTTTTTGAAGTTGAAGCACAAAAGGTCGAAAGTGGAGAATTAAAAGAAGAACAGATGCTTTTAGAACTCAATGATCTACAACCAGACGACACAAATACCAAACGTTCTATTCGACAACTACCTGAAGGTTTTGACCGGCGCAGAGCTTAAAATCCTGCTTGTAATACTGCGTCAGACGAATGGTTGGATAGATAAACGAACTGGTACTCGGAAAAAGCGAGATCGGCTCTCCTACGGTCAATTTATCGCCAAAACAGGGCTATCCAGGAGAGTAGTTACTGATGCTATTCAAAAGCTCGTTGATAAACAGCTGATCAACGTGAATTGTCAATCTGGTAAGTCAATGCATCTATCCCACGAAAGGAGAGGAAATCCTGTTCTCTATTACTCTTCCGACTTGTGCACGTTTCAACCCAGACTAGTGCACTTTCCGACACAAACATGTGCAAAAAGTGCACATAACAAAACTAACTATACAAAACTAACTAAGACAAAACTAAAAGAACGAACCAATGAGGTGAAATCAGTTGGAGATATTATTAATAAAATGACATTCCCTAGAAATCTAAAGGCTGTTGTGATAGAGTGATTTTATCAAATGGAATTTACACCAGAAAAATTCAATCAATTAAAAGGCGATGCTTATATACTTAGCTAAAACATCTCTTATATTAATGGTCATGAAAAAAAGAATTTGTGTCTCAATATATAGTGAATTGGCTGAATAATAAGTGGGTGAGGAAATAGTACGTCCAATTTCAGGCCTTACCCTTTTCCGAGCGAATTACACATAATGTTGCATTCATCTATATTATATGGTACCATAAGCTAGGTATTTTTGTTTTTTAATGAAAGGGCACCTATTGAAAGTAAATAGTTTGCCCTTTCATTTATTCTTTATTTACCTCATCCTGTACGGTGAGGTATTTTAATTTTAATAGCATTTAGACGTAGAGATTTAGATTGAATATGGTTGCTTAAGTCTAAGCAAGATGTTACTAAATAATCTCTGCAGTGAATTAAAAGAATAACTGCATCTAAAGCAATCCTTTTAATATGTTGTAAGCTTTTCAGTACTCTTAAATTTATGCTGTAAATTTTACTGAAAAACACATTTGAAAAAATAATAAAATACCATTGTACAATAAGTAAATAAGAGTTGTTGTCAATTATATTCTTAGAGAGTGGTATATACATTGCGATTGCTATACCGCCACTTCCAAAAACTAAGGCTGGCGTTACTTCAAAACCAAATAAAGATTTCTTTTTACTTGGACCTGTTTGAATTACTTCGTAATTTGGCTTTGCAAATAAACGTTTCCTAAGAGCCATTAAATTTGGTAATAGTGATAGCGAAGCTCTTAATTGAACTCGTTCAGCGTTTTTGCCATATTTTTTAATGGCGTACCGAATCCCTTCAAGTATGTCAACATACTCCGGATGAGACTTAACATAGTTATCTACCTCTTCCATTTCAGATGGAGATAATTCACCCCTCATATATTTAAAGAAAATTTTAATCGGGGGCTTTTCTGGATGGGTGGTTGTTTTGACAAATTCATTTTCCATTGTTATGTTTTTTTTGGTTACGTGATTACTTGTGTACTGCTAGTAAAACTTACTTTTAATCAAGTTTTTGATTTTCGTAAGTTTAATCTTGTATCGATCCATTGTTGTATATGTAGATTTTAATGATTTCCCTTGGAATTTAGAAATATCGTCAGGAGTCAATCCATCTATGATAAGAAGTAAAACTTCAAGCTCTCTATTACTAAACAGTCTCCTGATTTCTTTCCAAATAATTTTAATCATTTGATCATATCGTGATTCATCTTCTAAATCGTTTAAATCATCATGAAATAAATAATCTTTTTTAATATCAATAAAGTCATTTATCTGTTCATATTTGATTTGCATATTTTCTTTAGGATACTTGCAAATCCTTTTGAGAACGGAATATGAATATTTACGGATATCTAAGATTTGTTTTTTACAGCTTATCATATTATAAAATGTTAAGTTGATCGCCAGTCGTGCCTTGGCATCATTGAAGTTGCAGTTCTTTGTTGCAAAAAAGTTTAATTCTACTATATTTTCAACAAAGAATAATTTTATTTCTTCTTGTTGGTGCCCGGGCGGGTGAGTAATGTTATGCATAAGACGGTATTTTTGCTTGTCAGAACTTACTATAAGGTTGTTACTATAATGAAAGGAAAGCAGTCAGTTTTCCTCGTATTTTCTAGATAAATTTTAATCATTTCATAAGTGCTCATTATTCTGAGACATATATATATAATAAATACGAATATGTTATCATCTTCTTCCAGTTTCTAACACTTAAGGCATGGTTCCTATGTAGTTGATTACGTATCGTCCGTCCCGTTGCGCCTAAATCTTCATAGGTTGTTTGTTGAGGTATAAAGGCATATTTTGAAAAACTTTGAATTCCATTATTCAAACTAGATAAGAAGCACTAATTAAGTTAACAATATTGTAGTTAAGGTTGCATCAGGTTAGCCATCCGAAGGCATTATATCAAAATTTTCTTTCCCTGAAACTTTAACCTATGTATTGAAATTTATAAGAAACTCTGAGCCTCTGATTAAGGTAATTCATTCACACATGATTTTACATTCTGTATTTAACCTGGATCTCATTAAAAGAAAGCTTAGGCCATAAAATCAGATTTTACCAGGTTGATTATTTTTATGATTTATTTTCAATATTTTTAAATTAAGAGAGGAAACAATGGGAATTTTTTCTCATAGTATTATACGATGTGAAAAACCCACCTCATGGTGTCCACTTATATTGCATAACATTTATTAAAGCTTAAGAGATTTTATGGAAAAACAGTTCTAGCAGTTAATTTAGAGTAGCTTCCAAAATCTCCACAAGAATCATTTAGAAGGATATTTTGAATTTCATTTATTGAAATTTATTGACTTACAATTATCTATATGCTAAGTTCTTTTTATTCTATTTTCTAACCATTTAAATTTTCAGCTATGAATAGGTTTATTAACCCTGTCATCATCATGCTGTCGTTAAGTGGGGCTAATGTGGTTCTTGTAGCCTTTATCGTGCTGCTAATGATCCTAATCCTATCCTTTGTCATTGGTAAAGCCATGGTAAAGCGTGTAGGTGGCGAATTCACAATTGCCTTTTGGGCAATAGCAGCAGGAATTTGCGCTATGATTACCACTTTAATTGTGCTTATTTCAGGGACCTATTGAAGTGGCCTCCCGAAAAGTACAATGGCTCTTATTTGGGCAGTTTTAGAGGAGGTCGGGTTCTTTATCCGACCTCTTTTTATTTGGGTGTAAATAAAAAGATCCCATTTTCATGGGACCAATTGAAGTGGCGCTTCGAAAAGCACTATGATAGATTTTGAATAAAGAAGGTTCTGCTTATTGGATAAGTCTTAACAAATCCGATCTTAAGCCTTAATAGTTGATATAATGGTTGATTCGAAAGTGAAATTTATAACAACTAACTCAAGGCTACTCGAAAACTGTATCTAAATATAGATAGTTTTCATTAAAAATTACAATTTTTTGGCAATTTTTACCGTCTTGACAGGTGCACTTGATCGTAACACACCTCGAACTTGTACGCCACAAAATGCCAGTGTGGCAACTAATGGGGATAACCTGAATGCTCAGGCAATTTTTGTTGCCGATTTGGCAATTGACCCTGTAACTGGCCAGGTCGATTTTTCTCAAAGCGTCCCTATTGAATCATACCTAGCTAACCCAGATATGGTCAAGGAAAACATGCAACATCTCCTGGATATGATCCTAGGGTTTTTCGAAGTTGAAATACAAAAGGTCGAAAGTGGAGAATTAAGAGAAGAACAGATGCTGTTAAATGATGTACAAGAAGACGACACAAATACCAAACGTCCTATTCGACAACTACCTCCCGGCTTTGACCGGCGCCGAGCTTAAGATCCTGCTTGTTATACTGCGTCAGACGAATGGTTGGATAGATAAACGAACTGGACATCGGAAAAAGAGAGATCGTCTCTCCTATGGTCAATTTATCGCTAAAACGGGGCTATCGCGAAGGGTGGTCTCCCTGGCAATTCAAAAGCTCGTTGATAAACAGCTGATCAACGTGAATTGTCAATCTGGCAAGTCAATGCATCTATCTCATGAAAGGAGAGGTAATCCTGTTCTGTATTACTCCTCTGACTTGTGCACTTTTCAACCGCGACTAGTGCACTTTCCGACACAAACATGTGCAAAAAGTGCACATAACAAAACTAACTATACAAAACTAACTAAGACAAAACTAAGAGAGCGAACCACTGAGGTGAAATCAATTGGAGATATTATTAATAAAATGACATTCCCTAGAAATCTAAAGCCTATTGTGGTAGAGTGACTTTATCAAATTGAATTTACACCAGAAAAATTCAATCAAATCAAAAATGATGCAGAGGTTTTTTACAATGGGATTAAAAAAGTCAGATGCCCATACTTTCAAAGAGAAATTCATTTTAACTCAAAAGGATGGGAACATTTGATTTTTAAAGATTGGAACAAAACCCGCCCTATCAATGATCAATTCAGCAGGTTTTGACATATCAAACTTGCACCTGAAGTTATTCAAAACTCTCGGACATTGCAGGGCGTATGGACAAGGCAAAAATTTGAGAGAGTAAAGAAAAATGATAGCACCTGGCAGAAAATCTTGAAACTGACTACTTACTTTGAATTTATTGCAGTAATGGAGTCACATGGTTCTAGAATCAGAGTGAAAGTGATTGCTAAGCAAGTAAACGATGGTGAAAGATACTTTTTAAGTATCATACCTTTCTGGGGAACTGACAAGCATGGGGAACGTATAATGCACAGCGGCAATCCAGAGAACGACTAGAAATCAAAAAATCCGCCGTTAGGCAGATCCTTTGAAAGGCATTTGGCTGCAGTTTGTTTGAACCGCGAAAGAAGCGAACTCCTCACAAATGCCTTTCAAGAGTATATCATACTGAATACAATCGAGCAAACTGAAATACCAGATGAAAATACTCTTAATTGCTTGTAGTTTGATCTAACTAGGAATTCACTATAAGCGGCTTACATAGTTGATATTTCAAAATTTATAGTATTTTTTTTAAGCTATGGTAGAACATCAATGAATTCGTATTCTGTGAGGAAACTTAATACTTATTTGTATTAAGTTCAACAATCATTTTAGGAGTGTATGAAAAGTTATAAGGAATCTCTGGATCATTGGGTATTGCCCTGTCTGTATATAGTGTAAAATCAGAGCAGTCTGAAAATGTTTGTGCACAGTAAATATGAACAGAAGAACCAAAGTTAGCTTGCATCTCAGGTAATACATGAATTTCAGACCGCGCTTTGATATCAACACTTGCACCTGCATTAATAATCAAATTTGAGACAGTTAATGTATTCCATCCTTTAAAATATTCTTTGGTAGGAGGATTTACAATAACAGAATTTATTATTTCATCAAAATTGATATTTACTTTGTTGAGGCGAAATATTTCTCCGTTATTTATAGGAAATGTCCGGGATTTTTTTTCTGCTCCTATGGCAGTAATGAGCATGTTTGTAATACTTTCTCCAGGAGGTGGATTTAGTATAAAATACCCAGCACTATTTGAAAATGTAAATATGTTATAATCGTCTTTGCGTGTTGGATTGACTGTTTTATTGGTATGAGCAATTATTACCGCATCCTTAATTGGTATCCCCCTAGTATCTAGAACCGTACCATATCGACTTTCTGAACTTGTTGGAAATCCCTTTGGGTTATAATAGTTTGTTGTGGAAGGACATACTCCAGTGGATAAATTCAAGAAGTTTTTTATATAACTTGATGTTGGTTCTTTATTAAAAGTAGAAGAATATTTACCATCCGAATTGTTTGGATCGCCATATCCAAGTAACCCGAAAAAATTTCCTGGCACATTATTTATTGTTTCTTGCAAAAAAACTGGATCAAAAGGGCCTAACTTACTTGTTTTCCCGCACCAACTGTGACTGTCTAATCCAGGTACATCATAACCGGGCTCGTTATAGCAAAATTTACAAGTTGGATAGCAAATTACATCGGGGATACAATAGTAATGTACATCCTGGAAATTCCACCAACTAAAACCTGAAGCCCCACAATCGCGGAGTGCTGGAAGAATAGCGGAAACATAATTGTATTGTTCATTAACATTGCCCCAGAGGGCAGGAATAAGACATTTGTCGTTTGCCGTAATAAATCCAGTCTCTCCTATTATCCAAGGTTTTTGATAAGCATTTGTTGCCCACTTTATCTGGTTCACTACAATTTCTGTAGCCAAGGTGGAATTAGGTGCAACATAAATATCCTTATAAGGGTAAATGTGCATCGAAACAAAATCAATTTTCATAACACCCGGATCCCACGCTACTGCATCGTAGACATCTATTCCACCTATTGTAATCAAGTGATTTTTATCAACCGTTTTAATTGCATCATACCATTGACTTACATATTGACAAATGGTCTCTTTAGGTTTATTCATTGTCTTTGCAGACGACCAGTATAGGAACGAGGGCTCATTATAAAGATCATAAGCCATTAGAGCAGTTTTATCTTTGAGCGTATAGGCAAGTGCAGAAAGATAAGCTGAATAATCAGCTGCATCAGAATCGCTTGAACCCATCTCCGGATACGTTGACCCTGAATGATTAGCACATAAAAGAATTACCTTAATATTATGACTTGCGGCAATGTCCAGAACATGCGCAACTAGATTAAAAAAGATTGCAGATTGTCCTCCGCTGTAATTGATTGAAGAAGAAGGACCTAAGTACAATATTTGCTGTTTTGTAGGATTTCCCATAGTAGTAGTACTGAACTCATCCGAAATCACACTAAAACCTCCTAAATGATTAGGCAAATCCAATCTGTTTGGAGTTAATATTAGGCGAATGGAATTAAATCCCATTTCTTTTATTTTTTCAAAGTCATCTTCAAGACTGAGTTCGCAATTGCTCCATTTATACCTTGAAACAGGTTCTAACAAATCTCCGTTTGATCCTATTGCTCTGTCTCGAATAATTTTAAAATTTGCTGAATTTAAAGGGTCATGTACTAGCCTTGCACTATAATTCATTACCATTGGAAAGAAAGGGCTTCCGGATCCATCAATAAACTGTCTTCCTTTTAAGTAAACAAATTGTGCATCCGTATAAATGGAGGAAATAAGCAAAATAAACAAACAAGATGTTTTTAATAATAAGTTCATAACAATACATTTATGGCTGTTTAGAATTTTCTATTTGGGACTTAAAGTCACTAAATTGCTTTTGCATGTCAATAATTTGTTTTTGAAGATCAATAATGTATAAAGCTTGTTCTTCTAGTTTTTCAAGCATTTGTACTTGCAATTTCCCGATTTCAAAACCTTCGTTTTTAATCACCTCAGACTCAGATGGTATCCCCGGCAAATGTTTATTTTCCTGCAAGTACTTTTCAAGATCATTAAGTTTTAATAATTTATAGTCTTTGGAAAAAACGTAATCTGCGAAAGTGTTTGCAGTAACTTTGAGATCACGAGTCACAATTCCACCTTCTACATATAATTTGTATATAGTGGAATTATTATTCGGTGGGTTCGTTCCGATTCCTATTTTCCCATAACCATTAATTACCATCCGAGAAGCACTACCTGGTTGATCCCAAATGAAAAAAGTCTGGCCATTATTATTATCAATATCCGACCCAATTGCCCATTTTTCCACACCATTCTTACTAAATTTAATTTCACTTTTAGATGATAAAGGAGCAGTTTGGTTTAATACAATCCCGCCAGCAAGGTCATTATGAGTGATTTCTAGTTTTTGTGTTGGATTAGCTGTTCCAATTCCAACATTACCATTGGCATTGATTCGCATTCTTTCAGTATTCCCAGTACCTAATGCATCAATACGAAATATCAACCCATTTGAACCTGCAGTACCTGCAGTTCTTACATCTATATAACTGCTGCCCATATTTATATGAGAAAGCCTCAATCCGCTTTGGTTAATGTCAGTTTGACCACCAAAATAAAGGTTACCAGTTGTACCACTTCCCCCATAATCCAAAAGGATATTACCGTTGCTGACTTGGAGCTTGGATTTGGGAAGTATAGAACTTCCTGTACCTATGCCTACATTACCAGGATTGGTATTATAAATGTGCAAGGTATTACCAGAAGGTATGTAACTAAATTGGGAATATCCTAAATTAATAGTGCTTAGAATCAATAATGCAACCGCTGACAATGATTTCATTTCTTTTTTTATTTCGTAAATAAATATTTTTCTTCTTTGAATGTGGCAACGTTCAATATGTTATATCATTGACAATATTTTGACGACAATTGTCCCCAGAACGGTAATTGGAAAAACTACAATTCCAGACATTTAAGAAAGTCTACCCTTAATTCTATTGACTACCAATTCAATTATATGCTCGATTGATTCATTTGAAAGCTGTTTTGTATTCGGAATGTATCGCTTATGTGGTTGACGAACTTCAATTTCATCTAATTTCGATTTACATCTTTCACCAAGGCACCTCAAAAGAGATGGAAGATCAACCCCCAATTTCTTCAATCGTTCCACCAGTTGATCTGTGATAACCCCTTCCTCGCTTAGACATTGAAGCCACTCGCAGCAATCATCAGTCTTAGGATCATTCGGATCCCATTTGTCACCACCTGGTACAGCAACTGCTGTATGAGTCTGTTCACGCTCAAAAGGTGAACCATGCATTGTCGCACCACGTGCCCGAATTCGGAAAGTAAAAACACCTGGAAGTTGTAATTCATAGTTAGCAACGAACTTTTGATTCGAATCACGACTAAACGAGACATATTCAGTTAATCCACCCGGTAACTGTATTTCTGCCCACACCCTTGCATGTTTTAAGAGTGGTACATCATACTCAAGAATGGAGGCAACCAAATGTACAACCCCACCTATTTCGAAACTGTTCTGCCTAAGTGACGATACAAATGTCAGACTAGAATAAGCATGAGCGACGAATTCATATGGCAATACAGCTCGCTTGGGATCATAATAAGATGGATTAAACTCCTTAAGACGGTTATACTTCAATGGCTCTGATGATTGGTGCCCGAGTTTTAAAATGGCGTGCCATAGCCCGCTATGACTGCCTCCGTCATTGGCGGGAATTACTGGTAAAGCACACCGATAATAGGATGTATTATGACTAATTACAAATTGGGAATTGGCTCCCCCAAAACCTGGTGTAATGCGTGTTCCATCTGGTGTCTCAAGTTGAAAGTCAATAACCTGAGGTACAGGACTCAAAATAATCAAATCCATTCCGTAATCCGCCTCGCAAATCCAAAATGGTATTCGATGTTCTGATGTAATATCCAGAACTCCACGTGGGTCAGCAACAATCTGAGCATTAGTTATTCCGGCAAGAATCTGTATGAAATATTTGTTAAGCCGCATGGTCTGATCAGCTGTAATCGCTCCAGTAATCAGAAGATACCCATTGTGCCCCTGGCAAAGTGTCACAAGTGCAGGAACGCTAATATTGGAAGGAAGACCAAACCCGATCGCATATGTATTTGATGTAATACTACCACTAACGGTGGCAAGTGATGGGGGAGTATTCCATTGGCCATCGGTTAAAACAACCATCGCAGAAACATCGTAAGGTGGTACAGTGCTCACCTGGGCATCATCGAGCATTTGTTTTCCATTTACCACACCATCACCAATAGATGTAGCACCTGAAGGATTGATTGCTGTACCATTTAAAATTCCAATTGCCGTTATTCGTCCCGACCCACCCGGTGCAGTACCGACATCTTCTATTTCCATCAGCCTTTGCGCTGATGCGTTGAATCGGACAATACCAATTCCATCTCCTGGTTGCATAACACTTACAAACGAGTTGGCAGCCTCTCGCAATTTTTGAATTTTGGTGATACCATCACCTGCATCGTCATTCATACTACCTGAACGGTCAAGTACTAATGTTACGGCAGATCGAGGACGCGCAATTGTATTAGCAATTATATTAATAATCCAAATCTGGCCGGTTTCAACACATCGAACTGTGACAGTACCATTTGCGGAATCACCAGGATTTGTGGAGGTGTAGGAAACCCAAATTCGTGCACTCGCCACAGGTAAAATAGGATCAGATGAGACGCTTACTAATGTCCCAGCAGGTGTGCCAAAGCCTCCTGTTGGACCAGCAGTGATTTGAAATCTTAGGCGACGACAACTCACTACTTCCCAAACAATTGCACGATGTGTTGTGACACCAATTCCACCGATACCAGCAGGTACATTTAAAAAAGTAATACTTGGTGTTATTAGGTTGATTGATTCAGCCGGGAGGAATGGTTGCAGGGTTTGACGAATAACGCCGGAACAGACAGGACAGAAAGGTTGATAATTCCGCATGTAACAGCTTGGCAACGGGCGATAGGTATTGCAATCTGAATAGCTTCCTCCTTCATATGTCCCAACAGCGCCAGCGGGAGGAGGCGCACCAGGAGCAACACATGTTGACGCACCACAACTTCCATCACACTGGGATGGCATAGGAGTTGCTGCTGCTATGAGGGCACGCCATTTATTTGTAGCCCGATTTGTATTGCGAGTAACATTAGGTTCAGGGGGTTCCCCAGCAGGTGTACCAGTACCATCGCCTCCATATTCATCGGCTAATCCAAATGCACTATGTCCTATTTCGTGTATTGCAATGGACGATGATGCCGCAGCCGTAGAACATGTTGCAATAGTTCCACCCGAACCACCATATTTACTGGAATTGACAATACAAAGCACTTGATGCCGAAGAGGTACGTACATCGAGGATACTGATATCGCCAAAGCATCATTTATTGATAGCAACCGATCCATTGGAGTCCCGGCCCAAACGGTACAAAATGTTGCATCAAAATATGTATTTGCAGTTGTGGCTGCCCCTCCAGCACAACCAGGATCGTCGGCTCCGCTATCATTTGATACTACATCAATTCTGTGCACATTGATGCCGCAAAAGAGTTCGTCAAAAGGTGGTGTGTTGCGTAGTGCTGTCACAAAATTTTGAACGTCAGTATGATACTGTGTCAATTCACCTTCCCGATATCCATCACCTATGATGACCAGATTCCATCTAAGATTATCAGGACCATGATCCACAACCTTGGTTGTGCCTACTATATATCCATCAGTTGCGCTCATTGTTACCTCCTTTTTCCCCTTCTGGGATTTTAAATCGTGCTAACTCTCTTGAAACCTCTTTTCGATTTTCTCCTTCCTTTTTTAGATCCAAATATTCACCCATCAGCGTTATACTCTTTGAATTGATGTCATCCGGAAGAAGTACTTCGAAAATGCTTTCCTGTGCATCTCCAAACACTCTTCGAATTTTACCGTCGGGTGAATGCACTTCAACCCAGTTTTTGATTGGCGAGTGCAGCAGTCGATGGAATAAGACACTATCATTATCATCACGAGTCTCAATCCAAAAACCACCGTGCTTACCCACTTCAGGTTGTTCACCTACTGACGGAGGACAGATCATACCCAATCGCTCATACGATATCAATCCAACCTCACCATTCACAATTCGAAAGGTAAGCCGAAGTGTTTTTCGATGAATTGGGATAACTTTATCATGTCCAGAAGTTTTTTCTGCCATTTCACTTTAAATTTTAGTAATCGTTTATATCATTTAGCTAAGTTCTTAAAATTGGCTTCCCTTGTGTCTACAGAAATAAAACGGATATCGTAAAGTAGATGAAAGGCAATACACCGGAATCAACTTAATTTATTAGCAGGCCTTCAAACAGAGCTGATATAATCGCTGTTACTATTGCTACAGTAACCAAACAAGTTGTCGTAATGGAGATTATTTTGATTAATATAGTAGCGGGCCTTAATATTTTATTTAGTAATGAAAAAATCTTAAAAATCCTTATAAAACATTGCAGTAAATCTCAGGTTGAAATGAGTTTCTTGAAAGCGAATTCCATTTGCAACTATAAAAATATGAGCTTTTTTGGGGAACCGACTTCACCATTTTTGGTGAGTTTACATTGAAGTTCCGAAAGAGAGTTAAATATGCCAATTTGGCAACTGGTACACTTGATCGTAACACACCTCGAACTTGTACGCCAGAAATTGCCTCTATGGCAAATACTGGGGATAACTCTGAAACCCAGGAAATTTTTGTTGCCGATAATACCAAACGTTCTATTCGACAACTACCTGCAGGCTTTGACCGGCGCAGAGCTTAAGATCCTGCTTGTTATACTGCGGCAGACGAATGGTTGGATCGACAAACGAACTGGAACTCGGAAAAAGCGAGATTGTCTGTCCTACGGTCAATTTATCGCCAAAACAGGGCTATCTAGAAGAGTAGTTACTGATGCCATTCAAAAACTCGTTGATAAACAGCTGATCAACGTAAATTGTCAATCTGGCAAGTCCATGCATCTCTCTTATGAAAGAAGAGGAAATCCTGTTCTCTACTATTCTTCCGACATGTGCACTTTTCAACCAAGACTAGTGCACTTTCCGACACAAACATGTGCAAAAAGTGCACATAACAAAACTAACCACATAACAAAACTAACAATACAAAACTAAATAAGACAAAACTAAGGGAGCGATCTACTGGAGTGAGGTCAATTAAAGAAGTAATTACAAAAATGACTTAATATTTCTATTGTGAAGATTTCCATTTTTGTATTAACTTTAAAGGCAATAAATTTCAGTTATTTGCAATACAATAAGAAGAACCAAGGTAGTCAAGATGATTTTAGAATAGATACGAGAAGTTTGACATGCAACTAGGGAACATCATCCAACGTGCAAAATTCATGAAGCCATAAAGAAGGTTGGAATATTAAAAAAGAAAGTTGAGAAGTTTACTGAAAATACTCAGTAATGGTTAGCTAGGTTGATTTTTTATAAATAAAAAAACCATTCGCATTTAATGTTGAATGGCTTTAATCGACTCTGTTGTATTTTTATTAAGTGAACACATTCTCTTTGAGTTTTGCTATTTTTCTAGTGAGCCCAGGGTATGTGTCAAGACTAGAATCTTCTCTTGATAAATTTAATAAAAGTATTAGGATTTCCTCATGCCTTTTTCTAGTTGTACAAGCTTTATGGAATTTATTGTCCTTAGAAAGACAATAAAATTCCTTAAGACTTAATTTTTCAAGAACAAGGTTAAGTTGATTTACTAAAGGAAAAGTGTTTTTTGCAATCTTGGATTTACTAAAGGATTTTACCCTAAGGTTTGGAGACGATAAATTGTATCCGTAAAAGGATGTTTTCTCTTTATTATATCCAGTGCAAAAAACCACATCCTTATTCTTAAGAACTAAATATTTTGTAGTCATGATGTAGAGTATTAAATTATAAATATCAATTATCTACCTATATATCTCATACTCTTAGCTAAATGTCAATAACACTTTAATTTTAATCAACTAAATATTTATCATGGAAAATAAAGATAAAGAACATCCATTAGCTGCTTGGTTTTTAGGGCCAAAAGCTGAACATGGTTCTGAATGGGCCGAAATAATTCAATATGTTTTTCAAGATTATATTCATTGGAGAAGAAATTACTTTCCAGCAGATCAGTCAATAGTCGATAGAAGCAATAGGAGAGAACATGAAGCCTGGTTTGATAAACTCAATAGCAACATTGATCAAATTTTAAATCATCTTAAAGCACATTATCCATTTTACTCTCCCAGATATTTAGCCCATATGCTATCCGAACAATCCCTACCCAGTGTTATCGGATACTTTGCAGGTATGCTTTATAATCCAAATAATGTCACTGATGAAGCTGCACCAATAACAGTCAAATTAGAATTAGAAGTCGGTCAAATGGTGAGCGAGATGCTCGGATTTGATCCACTCAAATCATGGACACATATTACTTCCGGAGGAACGATAGCTAATCTTGAAGCGCTATGGGCAGCCAGAATTTCCACAATTACACCTATAATAATTCAAGAATTTTGTCTGAAGAATGAGATTAATTTCAAAATCAAACTACCGAAAAATAATGATCTCGAAGATATTAGAAATATCCATCCATTAACATTGTTACAATTGATTCCAAATGAATCTATTTTTATGCCTAGGAAGTTATCGCGTTATTTAATTGATGATCTCAGGAGACCGGAAACCATTATAAAGAAGTTTAATGAGTTTTTCATTTCAAGTAAATTAAATATTAACGAAAATGGCCTCCACTACATATTTGAAAAATATAAAATAGAACCAATAATTTACGTATCAGAAGCTGCCCATTACTCCTTTAAAAAAATAGCAAATCTTCTTGGATTTGGCCACAAATCCATTCAATATGTTCCTGTCGATTCGCATTTTAGAATTGACATTGAACAATTGAAAAGCATGTTGTTCAGATTAAAGGAAAATCAAATTGTGTTTGGCGTGATTGGAATAGTTGGCACTACCGAGGAAGGTGCAATTGACCCAATTGATAAAATTAGCAGACTTCGCAAGGAATTTGAGAAAGAAAGAAATCGATCATTTTGGTTTCATATTGATGCTGCATGGGGTGGGTATTTAAGATCAATTCTTCATCAGAAAGACAAAAATGACCAATATATTTCCCTTGATACTAAAAATAGGAGTGATGAGGAAATATTTCATTCATATGTTGCCGTCAAAAATAAAGTCGAAGAGATTATCCTCCTTAGGAAGAAAGTTACAATTGAATGGAATAATCCAAACTTATTCAATTCAATTCTTTATATGTACGAAGCGGATTCTATAACAATTGATCCACATAAATTAGGTTATATTCCTTACCCTTCAGGAATAATAAGCTTCAGAAATGGCTTGGTTACTGAATTATTAACGCAAGAAGCTCCTTATATTTCAACTAAGAAATCTGGTTTTTCGGCTGTTGACGAGCCTATAATAAGAAATAATGTAGGACCTTATATTCTGGAAGGTTCAAAGCCTGGTGCTGCAGCCGCCGCAACATGGTTAGCTCACAAATCAATTCCTTTAGATAATGATAATCATGGAAAAATCATTAGAACGTCTTTACTAAATGCTAGAAAACTGTATACATATATTGCACATCATAAAAGACTCTATAAAAAATTTGAGATAGAATTATTTGGTGAATTTATTGAAGATCACCCTGCATTTTATTTTGTACCTCTTTTCCAACCAGACAGCAACATTGTGTGTTACATCGCTTTACCATGTTTTTGGAGTGGTGGAAAATTAACTCGTAGGGATACAAGTTTAAAAAATATTAATTTGTTAAATGAGAAAATATATGAAGCATTTTCATTAAGCTCGACTCAGGATAAGATTAAGATGCCTTATGGCCAAGAATATTTTATCTCGCGTACCGTAATTGAAAAAAATAGCTATTGGGCTACTTCAATAAAAAATCTCTTGAATAGTCTTAAAATTGAAATTGGAGAATATAATAAATATGGAATATTTGTTTTAAGGTCAACTGTTATGAACCCTTGGTACTTTGAAGCAAGTAGATCTGGAAATAAAATAGATTATTTATTTGACTTTGTAAAAAAGCTACACTTTGAAACAAAAAAAATTATTCTCTCAATGAAGACTTAGAATTATTTTCTAGCCCTATTATCATTTTTATATGTTCCTTTATACTTGGGTTATTAGAAGGCCAGAAAGAGAAAAATATTTTAGAAGCCGAAGAAAATTTCAGGAGTTTTCCTTGATCGTAAAGGAATAGCTCATAGAATGGAAAGAGCGAATATCCCTGAGATCACTGATGATTTTGGTCAAGAGTTTTAACATGGCAACCTGTGCATTTGAACAAAACACCTCGAATTTGTACTGCAGAAAACGCCACTGTGGCAATAACTGGTGATAACTCACAGATTGTTCGAGATGAGCTTCCAATTTATTTGCCGATCTTGCAATCGACCCAGTCGACCGGCCAGGTTGATTTTTCTAATTGCACTCCTATTCTACCACCTTCAGACAACTCCTAACTACGAGAGAGTATGCAACAGCTCCCATAGTGGACGAGAAGGCTAAATCAAATTCCCTTTTTCAATTTATATATATTGCAGTGAAAGGTAATTTAGAAATATTGGATAATAAAGTCGAAATAAAAGATGATATTTAAGGTGTATTAGATTTCTTAATAATTATGATCGGCACTGTTAAATTTTTCGCGGCCCTAAAATGTTTTGGTTCTATTTTTCCTCGAGATGAATTACAAGACTTGTTTTTTCATGTATCTGAATGTGCTCTAGGTTTTATGCTTGGCGAAAATGAAGTTGAATCTCTTACCAAAGGAGCAGGAAAAGACGGCTGACTCGCTGCTAAAGGAATCAGCCCAACATATGATGTGGGGTTTAAAATTTATTTAGATAATGGCAGTTAATAAAATTAATAAACTAAATTTTGTAAACACTTTGAAAGATGTGTTGCATACCTCAAGAATTGGAGATCCACAAGTATTTAATTCTATAATTAAATTTTCAGAAGACAAATTAAACTCGTTAACAAATAAAATAAAGGGAACCCTAGTAAGCTGGGAGGACTTCGGATCTTTTTGGCCACCAAGACTACTTACAGCTTATAAGCATCAAAAACTTGTTAGCTTTTTTGGGGCAGGGGTATCAATTCCTTCAGGTCTTCCTAGCTGGAACACACTATTAACTAATTATTTGAAATTAGACAATCGATATATAACCGACAAAGACTTAGAGTATGATCCTCTGACCTTAGCTGAACTAGCTAGTAATCTTTTAGGTAGTGAAAATCTGCAAATTATTTTAAGAAATGAATATAATAAACCAAATGCAAATCCTGTAACGAATCATTATATATTAGCTGCTCTTCGTTTTCCAATATACATTACTACTAATTACGATGAAATGTTTGAAACTGCATGGAAGGTTATCAATCCAAATATTCAATTGCATGTCTTAACGAATGATATCGATTTGTTAAATAACCAACCTATAGCAAATTTGAATCACCCTAATTCAAAAGAAGCATATTTGTTTAAGATACATGGTTGTGTTACGAGAAAAGATGAGCAACTAATTCTTACTAGAAAAGATTATAGACTACATTATAGAAGCAACTCGAACTATTTTAACCAGATTCGAGAGGTGTTTAAAATGTGCCATGTGCTTTTTGTTGGGTTTAGTCATAAAGATATGGAAGTTACACGCCTTGTGGAGGATGTAATTTTTGAATATGAGAATGAAATGTTACATAATAGACCTTCTTTGCAACCAAATTTCTACAGTTTGCAATTTGATATGTTATCACACACACCTGAAATATTTGCGGCTAAGGGCATTGTTGCAATAGAACCTCCATTGTTAACTTTGACAGGAGATCATCGTAGCCTTTCATTAAATGCAGCACTAACTGAATTATTTGTGGCCGATGCATTTGATTTGGAAAGTACAGTTTCGCTTGAAACAGAATTAAAACAACTTAAAGATAAATTTGAATTAGCACTTCAAGACTCTCTATCTATTATATCAAAACATTCACTCAGTGCGATTAATTCATTAAAGAAGAGAAGTAGTTACACATGGCTGAAGACATTACAAATTGATTTAGATATACTAGCAAATGAAGGAGTTTATTTGTGTGATGATCAGGGAGTAATTTTAGAGCATGAGCTTCCTCAGCGCTATTCAAAAGCTTCACGACCCAATATTAATAACACGATACTTAATGACCGACCATATTTTAGACAGTCCAAAACATTTCGTAAACCATTTATATCTGATTCATTTAAGTCTGTATTTAATGGAAACTCCACTTTTACAATTTGCCTTCCTATTATAGATAATAATATATTTCAAGGATTACTTTTCTCAGCTTGCCAAATAGGAGATGGTACACTACCTTTAAATGAGGCTAAACTACTATGGAAAAAGAATTTCAGCTTTATACTTTTGGATTCAAATGGTAATTGCCTAATTCCACCTAATGATGAATTTGAAACAGGAATTGATTCCGGGTACAGCTTTGATAAATTACTTTTTTTATCAAAAAAAGATAAAGTCATCTCAAGACTGGTAGAAAATGTTTTACCAATCAACAAAGATGACGATGTAATAAGTATCTCAGGCACTATTAAATATTATTGCTTAGTTACTGAAATTAAGAATACTAGGTGGAAAGCTGGAGTTGGTACTGTTGTATATCTTTCAAATTGAATTTGAATTGGCAATTTGTGCACTTTTCAACCGCGACTAATGCACTTTCCGATAGAAACATGTGCAAAAAGTGCACATAACAAAACTAACTTTACAAAACTAATTAAGACATAACTAAGAGAGCGGTTTAATGGAATGAAATCTATCTTGGAAGTAATTGATAAAATGACAATCACTAGAAATCTAAAGCCTGTTGTGATAGAGTGATTTTATCAAATGGAATTTACACCTGAAAAATTCAGTCAAATTAAAGGCGATGCGAAATACTTTTATAATATTTTGCGGTCTATTCACTACTGCGCATTTTAATAAGAAATGAACTTATACTTGGCCATGCTAGATCTAAGTTTTCTGCGTTTGTTCGAGCAACACCTTGAAGGTCAGAGGGTATTTCAACTTTATCTTTTAGCCAAAGGAAGACTTTTTCCCTGCCCAAGCGACCCCAGAACCATCCGACTTCTACCCAAACATTTTCACGTGCTCGTACTTTAAGTTTAAGAGATGTTGCTGGGATAGTTTCTTCTTTACCTGGCGACCTAGCAAATCCTCCAATATCATCTGCTGTTACAATCACTATTGCAGCGGAAACTTGGGAGGCGAGTTCCTCAAAAACACTAGGCACGGTAACTGCTCCAGAGCCTGTAAGATTCATTATTACTGGATCAGCAACTCCAAGCAGTTCTTTATTGGATTTAGACTCAGTCTTTAATTTGTCCTTGAGACCAATTCCACTATCACCTCGGCCATGGATAATAAGAACTCTTGGATATTGCTTCAAAACAGATCTGACTGCATTCGTGAGGCTCTTTAACCACTTGTCACTATTTAAATCTAAATTCCGAATTTCATCTGTTACTATTTTATCGATCTCTTGAATCTCACATAGATCTTTGGCCGAGCCTTCAAAAGCTAAAATAGGAATTATTACTTTTCTCCTACGAAGTGCGCTAAGACCTGAAGCATATGTGCCGTTCCCACCACCTATTAATATCACCACATCACTCATTTCTACCGCATCAAGATGAGCTTTTAAATCAGCATCTCCTTTATGCTGGATACATTTATAAAATTTATTAGGTTCCTTTGTGCGAAATCCTGAAAGAGCCAGTGCCTCAGCAGTTAGAGGTTTTTCTGCATGAGCTACAATGAGTCTGTGACCATCCTCAGCGAGCGCTTTACCAATTTCGATACAAGCATTCTTAAATCGTTCAAAATCTTTTTTTTGCGAAGCAATATTTACTTTGTTATGTATCGATAACTCTTTTTTAAAGCTACCTACAACTGTTACTCTCATAATAGAATATTTATAATATCACAATTGGAAGAATTCATTTTTGAGATAAGTTTTGTGTCCCAGTGCATTACTTCAATTTAAGTCGTCAGGATTCGCTTTCCGTTTTTCCACTATTAGCGTTGCCTGGTGGTTTTACCAGAGGTGCCAAAAAATTGTTGCCATTCCGATTTCTCAAAGATTAATACATTAAAGTGTGAGACCCTGTAAACTATAGGCCCTTTTCATGCCAGCTTCAGCGATTTTCTTTTGTTTTCTCTCTTTAACGCGAATTCCTCGAATAACTTTTGGTGCAGCTTTAAATGGCTTGATCACACCTGGCCAATTAAATTTTAATCCACTAACTTTCTCAATCTCCTCTATCCTTACTTGGTAAGTTTTCCCATCCTTAAATTCAAGATGCTCAAAAATATCTTCATCCTTAATTTTATTAAGACTTTTAGCATTAGCAATAAACTGTTTTTTTATAATTCCGTATTTAATAAGGAATTTTTCTTGACTCATTAAAAAACCGACGGCGTAAGCCTTTCCATTACTTTTAGTCCATACTACAACTTTCCAAAAAAGATTGGGAATTTGAACTTCTTTACCTGCAATTAGGGTAACAAAAATACCATCTGTTTTTGCCAAAACTGGTCCTGTGAACACATTGACCTTTAAATTTTGTTCGTCTGCTCCAAGATGTAAAATATTTGCTTCCAGCTCAGCCCATATTTTTTGATTTAGATCTTTATGTTGGGGTGCGCAGTTTGTAAACCAAAAAGTATTTTCTCCTGCCTGTTTACTTAACGCAGGAGTTCCCCATTCCGGATCTTCTCTTCGAACAAGGTGCCCTCGGTCAAAATCACTTTTAGCTGCACTGTAAAGACTTTTACCAAATTGTTCATCTGACTTAATTCTGGGATCATCTTGGAAGTCACCCTTTCTGTTGTTATTCTGCCATAAGTTACCATCAATGTTTACTGCAGTGAAAAAAGGAAGTCTTCTACTTTTAGACATTACAGATGAAAAGTGTATAAAATCTAACTTAAATTTATTACTTCCGAATTTGACTATATCTCTGATTTGGTCTTCATTTAGTACGGGTAGATTAATTTTAAATTTAGACCCTAAAAATTGATGATGATAACCTCCATCGGAAATTGGATGTTTCAGTGCCATATTACTTGCTTTATATTAAATTAGGAATAATGTTACTTTCTTTTCTTTGGTTTAGTTAAAATCCCACAATCCATAAACACTTCTTGAAGCATTTTTTTATTAGCACCTTTATTTAGATTTTTATCTGTTAAAATTAGTGCGTTTGCTGCCTCCGTAAATGTAGCCATTGGTTTAAGTAAATAGTGATGTGCAATGACAAGTTTATCGGTTTGTTTTCCTCCAAGTTTAGTTCTAATTTGCCAAAGACATGATGACCATATTTCACCATCATCATGTTCTTCACCAACCAAATCTTTCGGATACTTTTTATTACTGTCAAGCCTTCTTAAACATTTGGGTTGGCCGGTTCCTGTGAAATATGAATCCCACGTTCCAAACGTCTGCCTGAAATTTGATGGTTTGTTGTTGGCAAAAAAGCTTGCGGCAAGATAATCTCCAAAGCCTTCACCCATAGCTCTTGATTCGCCATCGGGACCAAAACCAGGAACTTGAGCATCTTGAATTGCATGTGCGTATTCATGGATAATTATTTCAGCATCTTCAGCATCATCAACTCCACCAGTTCCAAATTGCAATGACTTACTTGAAGGAATGTAATATGAATTATCTTTTGTTTCACCATCAACATCAACTAGTATTGCTTTATTCATAAGATTTGTAAACCCTAATTCTTGTATATATCTTTGAACTCTATCAATGTGATAATAAACCATAACTTCTTTAAATGCTCTTTTATCGCTCGTAAACCTAAAATCTAAATCTTTCTTCTTGACTCGTCTTTTGGTGTTTTTGGTGGAAACAAAAGAACCATCAAGAAATCCGCTATTTTTCAGACCTTTTAATTCTACTTCAATGTAAGATTCAGTTGGAATTTTTGAATTGGGTTTTAACTTTACCCCATTTAACTTAACAATCGGATTTGGGTCAAATACTTTTCCACGTCCATTTACACTTTTAAGAAGATTAAATTTCTTTAACACCTTCTTTGTGTAAGCATCTACGTAAAATTTCCATTCTGCTATTGGCTTTTGTATGGAGATGACTATTTTCCAAGCTAAAATTGGAATTTGATCAATAGTATACCAAGTTAACTCAGAGTCTGTAATACTCTTCGTGGGATTATTGCTAACTTTCATAGCCTTCTCGGCAATTATTGTAGCTTCTGCAAGCGTTAATTGTTTGTCATTAACTTTTCCTTTCTTTTCTTTTGCCTTAGATGCCTTTTCAATCTGCGGTAAGGGGATTAAATCGTTTTGAATATTATATACTTTGCCTTCAGAATCTATATCAATTCTTATCCATGCGCCTGAAATAGGTTTTCCTTCTTCCTGTTGTTGATATAGAACGTGAGTGCCTAATAAGGTTTCTTTAACCTCATCAAATTTTAATTGTGATAAGTCCGAATGGATCTTTAAATCAGGTGCAATTCTTTTCAATAAATTATCAGCAATTTTCTTTGGTTCACCCTTTTGTTTTCTAGTCTCGATATCATAAATTCTACCAGGAACACCTAAGCCTGGCCTTTTTTCAGTTTTTGCTTTTAAATTTTTCATGATTTACATTTTGTGAATCGTTGGAATATTAATGGCCAGTATAACTCAAATTTGGCTATATTTAGAATAGAAATATTGTTTTACTGGAAGAGTAAATTCTCTTTGGCTAACAGAAACTTGTATTTTAATTATTAATAATGTACGACTTATTATATATGATGAACTAATACCACATTTGGCAACAGAAATGTTAACACCAAAAATTTACAAATGATCTAAAAGAAAAAGCAAAATAAACAAAAATATATATGAATGGATGTTTGAATAGTGGGCTGGCCTTTCAACTGTGAAGTTTACATCAACCAGCCCTTTCACCAGTTGAAAACAGGTCTAAAATAATCATATTCAGTTGAAACACAAAGAGAATTTGAAAATTTTATTTTATTTTATTTTTTAGAGAAACTAATCAAGACACACCTCGGACATTTGTTGCCGATCTGGCAATCGATCCGAATACCGGTAATGCTGAACATATCAATCTAGTTCGCATACTTCTACAAGAAGCGGATCCTTCTCAAATGAGGGCGAAAATGATGTAATTGGTAGCAGTAATGATGGCGTTCTTTGAGAGTGAGGAAAGAAAGGTCGATAATGGAGAATTAAAAGAATAAGAGGTCTTAACGGGAAGGAGGTGTGAAACTTAACAAGTACGAGAATTGAAGCAAAAAAAAATAGGGCTTAAAACCCTATTTTTTCTGATGGAGTTGACTTGATCTTATTTTTAAGATTAAAAACAGAATAACTAGTATTATCAGGAGTAAGGAAATTAAAATGTACTCTGATGTCTTCGGTATCCTTATCTGATTCGGTAACACAATTGTTGCAAAGAGCTGAGTTTGATTTGAGATTGTTAAGTTCATAATTCCTTATTTAAAGTGAAACTGGTGCTCTCATCCAGTTATTGGAATTAAGAGCACCAGTTTCACTTCAAGGATTTATGTTAGTGAACTATTTCTGTTTTCAGAATATTTGAAATCTTATTCATTACCAAGACGGTCAAAATTGCCAATATGGCAATGTGTGCACTTGATCGTAACACACCTCGAACTTGTACGCCAGAAAATGCCAGTACGGCAATAAATGGGGATAACTCTGAAACCAAGGAAATTTTTGTTGCCGATTTGGCAATTCATTCTGTAACCAGGGAAGTAGACTTTTCTCGTAGTGTCCCGATTGAATCATACCTAGCTAACCCGGACATGGTCAAGGAAAACATGCAACAGCTCCTGGGCATGATCCTAGGGTTTTTCGAAGCTGAGGTTATAAAGGTCGAGAATGGTCAATTAAAAGAAGAAGAGATGCTATTTGCCCCATATGATCTACAAACAGACGACACAAATTCCAAACCTCCTATTAGACAGCTACCTGCCGGATTTAACCGGCGCAGAGCTTAAGATCCTGCTTGTTATACTCCGTCAGACGAATGGTTGGATTGATAAACGAACTGGAACTCGGAAAAAGCGAGATCGTCTCTCCTATGGTCAATTTATCGCTAAAACGGGCCTGTCCAGGAGGGTGGTCTCTAACTCTATCAAAAGCCTTGTTGAGAAACAGTTGATTAACGTGAATTCTCAGTCTGGCAAATCTATGCATCTCTCTCATGAAAGAAGAGGAAATCCCATACTTTACTACTCTTCCGACTTGTGCACTATTCAACCGCGACTTGTGCACTTTCCGACACAAACAAGTGCAAAAAGTGCACATAACAAAACTAATTATACAAAACTAACTAAGACAAAACTAAGCGAGAGGTTCAATGGCGTAAGAAGTATTAGTGAAGTGATTGACTCTTTGGCAACTATTAGAAAACCGAACCTCAATATGGTAAAATGATATAATTCAATGGAATTCACACCAGAAAAATTAAATCCAATAAAAGGTGATGCACAAAATTATTATGAATAAAACTAACTATACAAAACTAAGACTGGAAACTGCGGTAATATCTGTTAAGGAGATTATTGCCAAAGATGGCACATTGAGATGGTAGACAAACCCGTTTAGACAGACAATTAAGGGAGCAATTAGTGCTCCCTTTTTTACTGTTAATCTTAAACACCAACTGGTTTCCATACCATCATATCCCAATTACAAAGTCTACATTTTGGATAGATATTAAATGCTTGTTCTGCAGATTCAACATACACCTTAACCTTGCCTATTTTATCACGGCAATCGTGACTTTTACATTGTAGAACTATATATTTTCCATTATCTACTTTAGATGGGTACACATAAGGGCCATTAAGTTGAAATAAGATTTCCCTTAGATCGGTAATTCCAGGATTCTCATAACGAATATCAATTTCCTGTTTGTACTTCCAGCGCATAATAGCGTTATAGTCGGCTGAGATGAAGTTAAACTCCTCCCCGTGATTTCGCGGGAAATACCCTGATCCATAGCCCTAAACACGATTTTCCTATTATAATATACGCTACCCATCACCCAATTTTAGGGTAAATATAGGGTTTAGGCTAATATTGGGTCAATTTATGACGTATTTTAAGTCATTTTATTCTATCTTTATATGTGATATTCCCTGTGTAACTTAAGTATAGGCTTTTGGCGAAGAGATCAAAGTAAAGGCCAACTCTTACTCCGGTTAAACCATAGTGTAAACATGTATATTGTTACATAAATTAAAGTCAATTAATAATAATGGAAACAAACCTTAAGAATAGAGTTGTCCATACATCACTACCAAAGGCTCATGGATTATTTCCGTTATACGAGGCAATAATAAATTCTATTCATGCAATTGACGAGGCTGGGTTATCGACTCATGAAGGCCGAATTGATATTACAATACTCAGAAGTAATCCGCAAACATCTCTATCTCAATCTCCAACTAAACCAGGGCCAGATCCTGTGGAAGAAATACATGGATTTGAAATTACTGACAATGGAATTGGATTTAATGACGCCAACATGAAATCTTTTGAAACCTTGGATAGTGACTATAAAGCATCTCTAGGGTGTTTTGGAGTTGGTCGAATACTTTGGCTAAAAGCTTTTTCAAAAATCAAAATTGAAAGTTATTTTAAAGATGGAGATGGGAGTATCAAAAAACGTTCCTTCAATTTCGATTCTAAAGGAATTTCTCAAACAAAAGGTTCTCCAAGTAAGATGGCCGATGGTCATGTTATTTCAACCAAAGTAAGACTTGGAGGATTTATTGATTCATACAGAGATTCATCAAAAAAAACTTCAGAAGGTATTTCAAAAGGTATTTTTGAACATTGTCTTTGGTATTTCTTAAGGCCTGGTGGGGCACCCTATATTTTCATTCATGATGGCAACAACACAATAAATTTAGATGATATAAAACGTGAAAGTTTGTTTACCCATTCTGATTCATCTTCCTTTAATGTAAAAGGCAAACAATTTGAAATAACTCATATTAAGCTAAAAACAACTTCATCAAAATCCCACCACATTGGATATTGCGCTGCTGGCAGACTAGTTCGTGAAGAATTAATTAGAGGTAAAATTCCCGGAATTTTTGGCCGAATTTCAGAGAATGGTGAGGAGTTTGTTTATTCCGCTTATGTCACTTCACCATTTTTGGATAGCAATGTCCGTACAGAAAGGTTTGATTTTGATTTGGCAGAAGAACACACTGGGCCTTTGACTGCTTTAGAAATTTCATTTAGTGATATAAGAACAGAAACACTACAAATAGTCGCCGAATATTTATCAGATTTCATACAAGCGAACAAAAAATTAGGTCAAGAGCGGGTTGAAAATTTTGTGAATTATAAGGCACCAAGATACAAATCTGTTTTACATAGGATGAACGGTAATGGATTTGCGATCGATCCAGATATTTCTGATAAAGATCTTGATATCCATCTCCATAAGTTATTCTATGATATTGAACGTGACTTAATTTCTGAAGGTCATGATATAATGAACCCACTTGATTCTGAATTAACCCTTGACTACAAGTCCAGATTGGATGACTATTTATCAAAGGTTGAAGAAATTAAGCAATCGGATCTTGCCTCCTATGTCTCACATAGAAAAGTAGTTATAGATCTGCTCCAAAAGGCTATTTCGATAAATGTGAAAGGAAGATATTCAAGGGAGGAATTAATCCATCATCTATTAATGCCTTTAAGAAAAGAGTCTACAGAAATCAAATTTGACCATATGAATCTGTGGCTCGTTGATGAACGATTGGCATTCCATGACTTTCTCGCCTCCGATAAAACTCTTCTATCAATGCCAATTACGGATAACCAAGAAACTAAAGAACCAGATATAGTTGCGTTGCAAGTTTATGATACTCCAATACTTGTGAACGACAGAACCAGTCCACCACTTGCATCGATCACTGTAATTGAACTAAAAAGGCCTATGCGTAACGATATGGCTTCAGGAGAAGAGAAAGACCCAATTGATCAAATTTATGGATATGTAGAACGGATCAGAAACGGTACCGTTAAAACAAAAAATGGCCGATTAATTCCTAACTCTCCTGACATTCCCGCTTTTGGATATGTAATTGCTGATTTAACAGAGACAATGATTCGAAGATGTAATAGTTACTCTTTTAGGCCTACAGCAGACAAAATGGGGTACTTCGGATATAATGATATACACAAAATTTTTGTAGAAGTTATCTCTTTTGATCGACTTGTTAATATGGCAAAAGAGAGAAATAGAGCTTTTTTTGACAAGCTAGGACTTCCGAATAATTGATAATCAAATACATTATGACCTAGCCTTTAAAAAATACTGAAACTATCTCAAAATTAAAAACTTGTTTCATGTATCTCTGGTGAAAACCCAGATTTCTGGACCAAGCAGTGAACTTCTGGGACATAAATATGAGTAGCCAAGTAATGGAAATGAGAGCACCAATTACACTTCAAAGGCATTCTTTTATAGAACTAATTCTTATTGAGAATATCCTAAAATCGAGTTTATTTCCAAGACGGCTATAGTTGCCAATTTGGCAACACGTGCACCTGATCGTAAAATACCTGAAACTTGTAAGGCAGAAAACGCAAATATGGCAAATAATGAGGATACCGCTGAAACTCAGGCAATCTTGTTGCCAATTTGGCAATTATCCTGTAACTAGGGAGGTAGATTTTTCTCGTAGTGTACCTATTGAATCATATCTAACAAATACCGTTCAGTTTATGGATAAAATGGAACTGCTCTAGAGATTATCCTGGGGTTTTTCGAAGTGGAATTGCAAAAGGTCGAGAATGGTCAATTAAATAAGAAGAAGAGATGCTTCTACATGATTTACGAGAAGACGACACAATTGCCAAACGTCCTCCTCGATCACTACCTCCCGGATTTGACAATTTTGTCTCTTATGTTGCCGATTTGGAAATCAACCCGGTGACCGGCTAGGTTGATTTTTCTAATAGCGTTCCCATTCTACCACAGACAGAAGATACGCCTCAACTCAGAGAGAGTATGAAACAGCTCTTGGATATGATTCAAGGCTTCTTTGAGGAGGAAGCAAGAAAGGTCGAAAGTGGAGAATTAAAAGAAGAGAATATGCTTCTAGAGTTCAATGAACTACAAACAGACGACACAAATACCAAACGTCCTATTCGACAACTACCTGCAGGCTTTGACCAGCGCAGAGCTTAAGATCCTGCTCGTTATACTGCGTCAGACGAATGGTTGGATCGACAAACGAACTGGTACACGGAAAAAGCGAGATCGGCTCTCCTATGGTCAATTTATTGCTAAAACAGGGCTATCCAGAAGAGTAGTCTCTGTTGCTATTCAAAAGCTCCTTGATAAACAATTGATCAACGTGAATTGTCAATCTGGCAAGTCAAAGCATCTCTCTCATGAAAGGAGAGGAAGTCCTGTACTCTACTACTCCTCTGACTTGTGCACTTTTCAACCGCGACTAGTGCACTTTCCGACACAAACATGTGCAAAAAGTGCACATAACAAAACTAAGAAAGCTGTTTAATGGAATGAAATCGGTTGAAGAAAATATTGACAAAATGGCCAATTAGAACAAGTGATTTTCAAACTATGATTTTACATCTATCATTTTCCTTAAGTGAAACGCTTTTCAGTGTGAAAACATTTCTTTTGAAACTTAAGCATAACCTACTTTAATATATCTAAACCAAGAGATATCCCATGCCAGACCAGGCCTTGATACAGCCATTCCTGACTGCCTTTTCCAGTAGCAAAGTCTATTCCTAAAGAATATCCAAAATTAATATTGTTATATCCGAACATGAGAAACATACCAGGAGAAATTACAGTAGCTTTCCTTTCAAATTTAATAATAGGATTTCGAGTATTTGTTTTTTTAAGATCAGTGGCACCAGTCCCAAAGAAAAATCCTGGAGTTAACGAAAGTTGCCTTAAATTTCTCCCGAAAATATCGTTATTAATTCTGAAATTATTAAAACTCATTTTTAACCCAAATGCTAATGCCGGATTAAAACCAGTTTCAGTTTGAGATGGAAATGAGTCAAGAAGTGCAGAGTCATCAAGACGTGGTCGTATTTTTATTGGTATAGCTAAAGCCTGCAAAAGTGGTTTACTATCAAAATATCTAAATTTATTCTTAAAGCTCTCGGATTTCAAATCAGTATAAAACAATTTATCTGTATTAATACTAGACGTAGTTTCAAATGTTTCTATGAGAGATAGTCTATTTCCAGCCCCTTCAATAATAATAATGTTCCCATCAATTTTTATATTACTGATAAATCCTTCCTCTACATTATATAAAGTAATGAAATCTTTAATTGTGACGATGTCTTGTCCATCTTCGTTCTTAGTGGTAAAAGGTACAGAAGTCCTCTTGCCAATTGTGTTATTTGGAAATATGTATTTTTGGTTTATACAAGAAGATACAAACACCACTAACAAAATTGCCAAATAAAAAGATAACTGTTTCATATTATGTGTTTAGGCTCTTGCATCTGAATCTGGAATCATCGGATTGTCATCATCGTAAGAAATAAATGTGTGTCTAGTCGTATCGTAGGTTAACCTCTTTTGAGCTAACACGAGTGCTAATGCAGTAAATTCCACAGCATTTAAGTTTGGAGTAATAATGTCCTGAGGGTCGTTCTGTAAACGGTATACAACACGGCCTCCACCTCCTATATTAAAATGGAGATAGTAATAAAGTATTTTTTTCATAATTATTATTTTGAGTTTTACCTAACATTTCACGTTTATCAATCAGGTGTTTCAAATAATGCGATACATCTATCTTTACTATTTGGATAGATAAATTTACAGGACATCACGAATCGAAGGATAGGATTTCACAAAGCCAGTTTAAATGGGTCATCCGACCTTGAAGAAGTAAAGCTCAATTAGATTCAACGAAATACTCTATTAGTACCGCCAATATTACATAAGGGCCACCAGGATTTTCTTTTTTACTTATTGGCGATGTTTTAAAGCTTACAACTGCCGATTTGGAGTCAGGAAGAGTCCTAAGAAAATCATTGACTCGCTTTTGAAGAGCTGGGATATTTCCATCTATATCCATGTATGTTTGTTTTACAAACCTGGGTGGCATCAATGGGTCTTCTTTTAGTCTGGGTTGAGCCAAATCTTCCCTGATTTCAAGATTTGTAATTAAACTTGAATCTGAATTAAAGGTAGATTCAGTTTGTGAAATGAAATCTTGCCCAATCACAGAAGTTTGCAGGGCTAAAAAAACCAAGAAAGTAATTACTGTTTTCATAATATTGAATGATTTAGTCGTTATTTTATCTTTGTAAAATTGAAAATTTGTGTATCCCGATTCATGGAACATAGAATTAAAGCGAAAATAATCTATAAGAAGTACCAATACAATACTCAAATTTGAGTATTCATATTCATACGAGTCCTTTCTTTACACAAGCTACCGTCAGCTCAAGTGTATTTTTGGTACCAGTTTTTTTAAGAAGATTTCTTCTGTGTGTATCAATCGTATGGGAGGATATAGATAATAGATCTGCTATCTGTTTGCTTCCAAGACCATCACCCATTAATTTTACTATCTCACGCTCTCTTAAAGAAAGGAACCATCCTTTTTCAGGCTCTAGTATATTCGAAGGATCGGTACTTAATGAAAAATAAGATGGCTCACCATGAAGGCCTATAAATGAAATTCTATCATCCTGAAGAAGATTCATGAAAGAGATATCTGTATGCACAGATAAAGAATGGTGAATTCGGCCTTGCTTGCTAAGTTGAATTGGAGTGCATTGGTGCAAAATATGCCTCCAATTTCCATCAGAATCCTTTATCCTGAAAGTATAACTTGACTTATATCTAAGGATTTTATTGGGTGGTATTCTATTATAAAAAAATTCTCCTGCGGCCTTTTCCTTAAGCTGCATTTGATGAGCATCATCAGGATGCATTCGGTCAAAAAACATATTAAGCGAAAATTCTTCTGGTTTACATCCGTAAATATTGCTAATTGTAGGATGTACATACTCCATCTGGAAATTAAAAAAATTTAGAATAAAGTAATAGTATTCCCCAGGGCTAAATATAGATGCAATAATTTCAGATGGACTTAGTTTTGGATTGCCAAGATCTTCATATACAATATTTTCTTGCTCCAAAAAGTTAATAACTGCCTTTAGATTATCATTTTCGGTTTGATACTTCATAATTGATAATATTGTCCAGCTAGTTTAGTATCTCATAAGCTCTTCTATCGCGTCTAAAGGATGTAACATTATATCTAACCTCTTACGATACCCTATTCACTTTCGAAGCGAGTTTTATCAAAAAAGCACTTGCAAACATTTTTAAACAAAAGGTGCTATCCGGTATGGCATTCTTTACTACAATAATAACAGCCATTCGATTTGGTATACGTTTTTTTTGATTCCCTTACAGCATCCTTACAATTACTGAAATCACCTAAATAGGTACTATTGTGTGGTAAAGGCATATAAGAACAGCCTTGTTTATGCACTTCATGATCACCATTCGCTTGGGCATTTTGGTTGACGTAGTATCTAGCCATGATTGGGTTTTTAATTTCCAGTTGAAAAGATGAAATAAAACCATTTGAATGGATTTTCTTTCACCAGAATTGGTGAAGCAGTAAGTTATCATTAACCTAAATTGTATTTTGTTGGAAATAGCTGAATTTTATGACAGAAAAAGAGTGTATCGACGTCATTCTTCGTGGTTTATACGAATTCCGAGGCACAGGCAAACAAAAATCTCCATCTACTTTCCTGCCAGACCTTTCCTCGGACGATGAGAGACGTATATCTCACTGGTTAGAAGGTAAGGGTTATGTTAAAGCAAATTATATCTCTGGAGGTCGTACTTTACTTAAACTAGAGACAGAAGGAGTGTTTTATTGTGAAGAAGACTCTCAGTCGCAACCCGGAACTGCAGTAACAGCCATTACCTTCGCTACTATATTGGATAGTCCTGGCTCCTCAATCATAGTTGGAATACAAGGCCAAACAATACATCAAAATTCCGCAGAAGCTTTACAAGAAATAGAAAATCTTAGAAATGAAATACGAGTTAGTGCTGAGGTATATGAAAGTATGTTTTCGATGATCGGCGAATTTCTTGATGAAATTGAGATCCGCATTAAATCCAGGAAACCAATACCAAGTTTTTATTGGGATTGGATGAGTAGAATTGATTCGATCTCCTCAATTGCTGAAAAAATTCAGGGCTTGATAAAACTATTAAATCATATTCAGTAATTCTAATAATTACGTTTGATTTATGAATCCTACAGGCCTGAACGCATCAAATCTGTTGAAGCTAAGAGGATTAATGTAGATCGCTCATATGGGAGGCAATAAAATCCTCATAGCTTAAGATTTTATCGTTATAGTCTTCCTCGAAGTCTACCTGAATGTTTTGAGTTGAGCCTTTAGGTCTTCCACCTGTACCGGGTTTTGGCCTTGGTTTGGACCTCTCCTTACACCAGTTTTGGGAATGTTTGACTAATAAAAAAAATAGGGTTAGAAACCCTATTTTTCTATTGATGAAGGTTGTTGGATCTTCCATTTTTGAAGATCACATACAGAGCGAATAATATTACCACTAAGAAAAGCAAGTAATCAAATGTATTGGGTTTTGATATCCTTAAATAATTCGGTAATACTATAGTGGCAATGTGTTGAGTCACGGATAATAATATTAAGTTCATAATACCAAATTTGAAGTGAAATTGATGCTCTCATTCTAATACACTCGCGGCATTATTAGAAATTAAGAGCATCAATTTCACTTCAGGGTATTTAAGTTATTGAACTAATTCTTATTTAGAATATTCTTATATGCATTTATATCCAAGACGGGAATAATTGCCAAAATGGCAATAAGTGGGGATACCTGTGATTCATAAGCAGCTTTTGTCGTCGGATTTGTAACGTGCTTTTGACCTTGGCTGTAATCACCAGAGGCATGCATGGGCTGTTTGCGATACAGATAAAAAGATAATTTTCGGAATGACAATAAAAACTATTTGTTTATGGCAATTCTTTAGCTTTAAACTCAGCTTCGTTTCTTTTTCTTTGCCAATTTTCGGCTTCTTTGGTTGAACGATACCATTGTCTAAATCCATAGGAGGTAGATATTGATCCTAAAATTACTAGGATAAAAAATATGACATTAAAAGTGTCGATTTGATGTAGGAGAATATTAATTTTCAAAGCTTCGTACTTTCCATCTATATTTTTAAGAATAAGTGCCTTTCCTTCTTCATTAAGCTTGTCATATGTGTCTTTGTATTCTAACAAGAACTCCTTGAGATTTGAGATCCGTTGAGTACTTGATTTTATAGTTGATAGTGAATCTATTAGTTTGCATATTCGATTGACTTCACCTTGAAATTGAAGAGATGACGCTTGAAAAGCTTTACTTTCTTCCACATAAATCTCTTGATTTTTCCCTGAGTCATTTGATGCCAGTTGTAGCTCTTGTAATTTCTCTAACGGATATACAAAAGCAAATAAAAGAACTGCCAAGCCGCCAACGAATAAAAATTTATACAGGTTGTCTGTACTAGGGAGAAAATTTTGAATACCAATGGACATAATTCATTAACTTTAAATCAAATATAACAGTTCAACGTTTACAATTAGCAATAATCTTTAGATACACTTCTTGCTATTCCTTTGTTTGATGGCTATTCAGTTTACGAGGCAAAAATTCGAAAGTGATAAATAGTTAATAGTTTTCATTACGTCTAAATATTCATTTAAAAGTAAAATATTCATGAATAAGATTCCCCGTATAAGAAATGCGGCATCCATGGGACAGATACTAGAATTTGAAGTTGTTTTTTCTGGTGAAGAAAAATTAAGCTTTGAACAATACCTCGCTGGTGGAAGTAGGACCGTCATTTTAAATGCTGCTGCTTTATTCTTAGGGTTCAGGAATCATAACTCACAATTTGCGGACAACCGAAAGTTCCTTGGACGGTTCTTTCATAAAGATAACGCCGACTTTGCTAATTATGTGTATGATAAGATATATACTATTGAAAAAACAGGGATTCGGGTATCGATCGTCAAAGCATATTCAAGTTTAAAGCTTTTTGAATACTACTTTTCTAAACCAGAAGAGGAAGTAACGCAATCTCAACCCGAGTTTGAAGTCAATTTATTCAAGGCATATCTGGTTCTCAACTCCGAGTATCTTCAAAACCAAAGTGCTGCATTTCCATCGATCAGTGAACTTGATGATGAATTGTATTTGCCAATGATGTTGTTCTGTATGCACTACCCTGTATACGACAAGTCCAACTATGACATTTATCAAATGGCGGTTACTCAAATGATTAAATCCATTCATCTATTCCAATTTCTAGAAACACATCAAAAAACTCAACCACTTTTATTAGCATTTCTGGCTTACTTCAACTGTTCTACCTGGCAAGAGTATTTAAAAAGTTTATTACCATTAACAACTGCGGCTATAAGGAGTGATAGAGAAGCTCATACAGACATTGTTGTAGAAGCTGGTGAAAATTTTGAAAACGGCTGTGCATTTATTGAAAAGCTAATGCTTCAAGAGAATGAAGAACTGGATCAAAATGATTTCCTGACTACGAGAGCCAAGCCGTTCTATAAAATTAGTGAAGGCGTTTACAGAATTATTTTCAACCTTTTTGTAGTGGAGAAAGTTTTCAAAGGTGTTTATTTCCAATTGCGTGATGTGAATAAAACATTGCCCAATGATCAAAAGGAAAAGGACATCCGGAGTTTTTATGGAAAGGAGTTTTCGGAGAAAATTCTCTCATATAAAGTTATCGAGGGTATTTACTCCCCAAATTACATTCGTTTTTCAGGACAAGAATTGGAAGATAGAAAAATAGATGGTTCCCCCGATTATTACATAAGAAAAGGTAATAATATTGTGATTTTTGAATCTAAGGATTTTTTAATAGCTGCTGCTAAAAAAATGAGTTTCGATTTTTCCATCTATGAAGAAGAGTTTCAAAAGGTACTATATTATGAAGATTTAGCTAAGGGAAAAGTAAAACAAAAAGCCGTTTTACAATTGATAAACAGCATAAGAAGTCTACTCACCGATAATTTTTCTGCGGACAAAGATTATCACGCCAAACATATTTTTATTTACCCGGTTCTTCTAACTCATGACCATCAATATGACGCTCCAGGATTTAATGAACTTTTAAATTATTGGTTTCAGGACGAATTGAAAGGCTTGCAGGGAGAAGGTGTATTTACCAAACATGTTCAACCGTTGTCGGTTGTAAACATTGATTCCCTAATCTTTAATCAAATTGGATTAGCTAATGACATTCCGCTACATGAAACGCTAAGACTTTATCATGAAAATAAAAAAGTCATAAAGAGGAAAAGAAAATTTAAGTCAAGAGAAGAGCAGGAACAGTTTATAGAAGAATACAAACAGATGAGAATGGATACGTTAATTCCGTTTTCGCTTTTTCTTGATAAGCATTTCGACCAACTAGGATTGTATGAACGACCACCCTTGTTGGAAGTAGTCGGGCCTGCTTTGTACAAAGAAGAATTTGAAAAAAGAGAAGCCGCCAAGGAAAATTAATTTATGAATGGAATTTCCTATTTTTATGATAAGGCAGTATGGTAAATTTTCGTTGCTTTATACTTCAGGCATTTGCATAAATAGTCCTAATTTAAACTCATCTATGTTTTCACTCATATAAAAAACCTTATGACATTTCAAGAACTAAAAATCGCATCATATTTAATGAATGTTGTTTCAAATGGTGATAGAAACTATGATGCACTTAGTAATCGAAATTTAGACTTGAATAGTAAGGATGATACCAAACAGCTATTAACTTTTTTAAATGCGTGGGGTTGTAGACAGTTCATTAAGGAGCAACACTCACAAACTGGAAAGCATTTGAAAAGTTGGTTTAATAAATTTGAATCCTCCTTACCCCCGCATAGTGCTTCTTTGATAAATCATTCAAACCGGAAAATCGCGCTATACTCTGATATGTTTGATGTGTTAATGAATTCACGAGCGTCGATTAATAAAACTGAGGTTAATAAAAATGTTGGACCAGTTGGAGCTGCAAAAGCATTGTTTGCTCTTCGAAGAAACGTATTTCCGCCTTGGGATAACCCGATAGCTGATCATCTGGGGTTCTCCAAAAATGGTACTGGGTATACAGAATACTTAATGTATGTCAGAGATGAAATTTTGAAATTAAAAGGTGAATGTGCCAAATTGAAAATTGACTTGAATGACATTCCTCGGATTTTTAAAAGACCGAATGTTACATTAGTAAAATTGATTGATGAATATCTTTGGCTAACTATTACAAGAGCATTTGATCCTAAGGCAATAATTGATTTAATCAAATAGGCCTTTTCCTGACCCAGCATATAGGCCAGCTCATTCGAACCCTTTGAGAAAAAGTGGATTCCTGAGCCGTCATTCAGGTTATGAAGTAGGTATAGGATTTTTACGAGGTCTTCCCCTTCGACCACTAGAAGGCTTTTTAACTGAGCCTTTAGGTCTACCACCTGTCCCCGGCTTTGATCCTCGTTTGGACTTCGGCTTAGGACCTCTCTTTGCTCCTGGAGTTTTTGTAACAGTGGTGATCTCAAGTTTATGACCACGTTTACGTCTTCTTTTGGAGCTTGGCTTCGGCGCTCTTTTTGCTCCAGTAGAATTGCTTGTGCTAGGTGAAAGAAGCTTTGCTAAAACCCAATCGACAACTCGTTTTTGTGTTGCGACGTCGAGGCTTTGCAAAGCATCATATACTTCTGACATTGCTTTTAATTCAGGATCATTGATCATAATTCGTTAGTAATTAAGATTAATTAATTCAAGGCAGATAACTAGTAAAGAAACTTTCTTCGTTCCGGTTTTTGGCAAAAAGTTACCTCGAAAGTAATGTTCTATTTTGAAAGGTTGATAATAATTTATTCGTATTAAAAGGAAGCCTAGACTTATTTGGCTAACAACCGTCTTGAAGGATATTCATGCCTTAGTTTAAAATTCACTTTTGAGTGTATGAAAACAATTCTTGTATAAAGCTCACTTTACCACTCCGGAGCGTTTGATAATGATTGGTATAGACTTGCAAAACTTCCAAATTTGCAGATGCAACATATTTTGTAGCTGATTCAAATTTAGCCAACTCATACAGTAAACTAAATGACCCATTCAATTCAACATCATTGTAGTTCTTAATATAAAAAACTAACCTGTTTTTGGAAAGTGGGAAGAAAAATTCTGATATTTCTTTTACATTTTCAGAAAAATCTCTTTCAATGAAAGGATTATCGCATATTAGCGTTGCATTATTAGTTCCACTTACCATTACCAGTTTTTCAGTAACAAACTTGATGTGATCGTAATTATTAAATGGCTCAAAAATCATTGATGCCGATTGCGCTTTAATAAAAGGCTCAAAGGACGATAAGAATTTTTCAATTGCAGGATTCTCAACTTTATTACCTATTTGATCGACAAGATGAAATGAAAAGTCATGAAATGAGTGTTTCTCAAACAAAGTATTTATTATTGAATCTCTTGCCGGTACTCGCCACCTTATAAAATTAATAAACATTATAAGTTCAAACCCAACACCAATCATATCGCGTTCCTCAGTAATTCGGGATTGCCCACTTATGATACTTTTATAACCCTTCGAAAACGAATTATCCAAGTGAGAATACAAATTTTCAATCCAAGTAAATTCTTGACCATCGAGTTTTGAAGTGTTTCTATCCCATTCAAAGAAAATCGATTTTGGATTCTTTGGATCAGGCTCAATGACATCTTTTTCCTTATTGTACACAAACAATTTACCTTCTTCGTTTGCAAATTCTTTTAGAAAGAATTCAGGAAGATAATGATGTCTATGTGATCGATTCATGATATTCAATCTATTTGCTTCTGTTCAATCTATACAAAAATACATTACCCGTGCGATAGTATCGTTTACACAACCTTCTACATATTAAAGCGGCTTCATTCGTTGGCATCCACTTTGCGATCCTTTTTATTTCGCAAAGTGCAGGAAACCTAACGAATGGAGGTGCTATAATAACTTCATTACAAGATAAGCAATATTAAAAATGTTTTTCTTTAATAGCTCTTAGATAAATTCACAGATTTTCCACAAAACGTTCCACCACCACTGAAAATAATTGCCAAAATGGCAAGTCTTACAGTCTACGAAGGGGTAAGAAAGGTGAGTAAACTTAGAACATTAAGAAGAATATTCTTAATGTCCATTTTTTATGTCACATGTAAAAAATTATTTTAGATTATATCGTAAACGTTCACCGCTTTTTCAATCGGACGTTGGATTTGTTATGGAATTTCCTGATTACACGAGTGTGTCTAGGTATGAAAAGGGACAAAGAAAACCAAGTATTGAATTCCTAATTATTTATCATCTGATTTTTAATACTTCTATTGAAAATTTCTTTGAACCTGAATTGGAAATCATTCAATCAAAACTAATCTCCCGGATTAAGCAGTTAATAGAAAAACTCAAAAAAGATGAAACCGATTTGAGCAATTCATCTAGAATCAAGTTTCTAGAACAAGTTATTACTAGATTAACAACATAAAAGTATATGTCAAAAGAAAAAAATAAAATAGTGTTTGCAGTATATCCAAATGCAAATGGGTTTGGATTTGTTTATATGGAAAATGCACGTAAGCTTATTGATTTTGGAGCAATAAGAGTTCGACCTCTAAGTAACAGAAAGGTCCTTGAGAGAATCAATCAAACTATTAATTACTTGAGGCCGTCAATTGTAATCGTCCAAGATCCTGAAGGTAAATCATCTAGATCTGGCAATCGAGTAGAAAACCTGATCAAAAAAATAGTAATACTAGCAAAAGAATCAAATCTATCTGTAGTACAGTTTTCTAGGGATCAAATAAGATATGTGTTTGAACAATTTGGAGCTTTTACCAAATATGAAATCTCCCAAGTTCTAATTAAAGAATTTACAGAATTAGAGGATAAACTTCCGAAGAAAAGAAAGTTGTGGACAAGCGAAGATAGAAATATGGCGATTTTCGACGCTCTTTCTTTAGGAATAACGTGGTACTTCATTAACTGAACTTTAAATTTATTTATTAAGTCATGTCCTTTAAAGCGAAAATTTCATTGCTATCAATTTTACTTCCTGATCGTGTGGATAAATTTGATGTCAGAGACAATTTCTCTTAGTAATCTAATTCACGATTTGTCTAATTCACAACTCCATGGTCCAAAAGGAGATTATTTTACTTCTAAATTATTGAGTAAAATTTCTTTAACAACTATAGTAGCTTGTTTTTTAGGAGTAATTAGATCCATATTTTGTTTAATCTCAATAGCAGATGAAACAAGATTTTCCAATTCAGCTGCAAGATCAGAAATCACAAAGTGGCCTTGTTCTAAGTACCTACTAACACCTAAAGAAGCAAAGTACTTGCAGTTTTCAATTTGATCACCTCGACTTACACTTAATGGTAAAGGAACGGCTATATGTGGAATCTTAGCCAAGATTAATTCCCATAACGAATTAGATCCTCCACGAGTAATTGAAAAGTCTGCCTTTAACAATAGCTGCTGGAAATTATGCACAAATTCAAATTGGGTGTAGCCAGCTGCAGTAACAGTTGAATCTAAATTGCCTTTACCACAGACATGAATAATATTAAATTTAGGAAGTATTTCATCAAGAGATTTTCTTAATTTTAGATTAATAACTTGAGATCCCAAACTGCCACCATATACTAATAAGCAAGGTTTATTATTTTCTGATTTAACAATATTTGATATTGATTTATTTACAAAAGGCGAAATAGGGCCCACAAATTTGCCTTTATCCAATGATTCAACTGTTTTAGAAAAAGTAGAAGTTATATGAGTAGCAAAGGGAGCACATAATTTGTGAGCTAGTCCCATTGTTAGATCGCAAACATGGAGTACAATCCGCTTTACTCCGACAATTCTTCCTGCAACTACAAGAGGCACGCTAGCATATCCACCACTGACAAATATCGCATCGGGTTTAAGTCTTAACAATAAAATTAAAGCTTGAAAAATGCCAGCTAAGTTCTTAATTGCAGCTAAAGGGAGTTTTATTTTGTTAGTTCTGTCAAACTTTGCTGTCTCTATTGAAATAAACTTTACACCCATTTCCTTACAAATAGATTCTTCGATGGAATTTTTACCGCCTATAAAAATAATATCTGAATAATAATCTTTCACGAAATCTGCAATTCTTAGGCTAGGAAGAACATGTCCCGCGCTACCACCTCCGCCAATGATGAGTTTTTTCAACATAGAAGAACAATAGTTTATAAAATTACGCTACTTTGATTATTGTTAATTAATTGCTTCACGAATTGAAGAATATCGGAATCGAGAACCTCAAACTCTTCCGAACCGATTCTAACCTTACTTATACTATCCCCAACATCAATCATCACTTTGCAGCCTAAAATACTGGCAAGGGTGCGTTTTGGTGTTTCTGTTACTATACGATCATCCATAAGTGTTTTAAGTCCCTCAGCAGATAACTTTTCATAAATTGCCCTTAGGCGTGCACGATTGTTTTCAATGCCTTTTTTAGTATATACAAATATATCAAAAGGAGCTACTATATAAGGTACTATTTTGCCATGTGTTGTAAAGGTGTGTTCTACTATAGCCTGTAATAATCTCGTTACCCCAATCCCACTACAATTCATGTGGATATATTCGAATTTATTATTCGAGGTGAGAGTTTTCAGTTTCATTGTTTTGGTGTAGGTTTGATCAAGCTTAAATACATGAGCAAGTTCGATACCTTTTCTCTTAACAAGATTGTTGGCACAAAATTCACACGTTGTAACTCTTTGAAAATTTATTTTAGATGTCCAAATATTACATACTTCACATCCTTCTAAAGAAGATTCGCCATCAATATGAGGAAAAATGAACTCAACACTTGAAGATCCCCCAATGTCACCATTGTCAGCATTAGTCTCTAAGCAATTTATTCCTAACACTTGAAATATAGACCGATGAATCTCAACTAATTGAAAATAATCTTTTACCAGTGACTCATCATCTATTGTGAATGAATATGAATCAGCCATGATAAATTCTTTAGATCTCAATAAACCAAACTTTGGTCGATCCTCATCTCGATATACCTTATTGATGCAATATAAAGTTATCGGAAAATCTTTGTGTGACTGAAAAATATTACTCATTGCTTCAACTGCTGCTTCTTCGTGTGTAGGATTTAAGCAGTAGTTTTTAATTAGGCGATCTCGCACTTTATATAATGAACTAAAGGAATTCCATCTCAAACTTTTCTTCCAAATATTTTCAGTCATTAAAGTTGGAAAACGCACTTCATAACAGCCGAATGCATCAAATTTTTTTCGAATTACTGCTTCAATATGCGAAAGTATAATGGCGCCCAAAGGAAGAATACAATACACTCCCGTTGAAGACTTTGAAACTAACTTGAGTTTTTCCAGCAATTTAATTCCTTGAAATTTGGTTGTTAACTCCCTTACATCAGGAAGTACTATGTTGTTAGCTTTCATGATTTATCTTTCGTCGGGGTGGCTGGATTCGAACCAACTCCTCATCGTCTAAAACGATTTGCGCTCACCAACTACGCTACACCCCACTATTATTTGTTTTTTCAAACAGTTTAATCGTTAAATATTGAGTATCTTCTGTGTGTTTGATTTTAAAATTATTAAATTCAAAGTGTGAATAATTAAGAGCTTCAGACTGCTTCAATAAGTAATGCGCAGGCATTTCAGAATAAATATTTAAATCATCAGGCAGACGGTTCCATGCGGAAACTACTAAAATACCAGATGGACTCATTTTAATTTCCAAAATTTTGAGGAATTCCTTTAACTGAAGTTCTGACAAATGACTTATGGTTCCAAGCATTACCGTACAACTATCAATATTTTTAATTTTACTATATGATTTTTCATCAGCGCAACTACCGAGAATAAGATTAACCGAAAATTGGAGATACTCTTTACAAAAATTAATTAAATCAGGCGAACTATCAATACCATAGATATTCTGTGCTCCATGTTTATATGCCCATTGCAAATATCTGCCAGTACAAGTCCCTATATCAAGATGAGTTACTCCTGCTAGAGACTCAAGACCAACTTTTTTATATAAATTAGAGAGAACAAGCATTTCTTCCTCCTGAACTTTAAGTAAAGGAGGTGATCCCTGAATGTAGGTATCTAGGAAATTCTTATTATAGTATTCGTTATCCAACATCATTCAAATGCATTAGTTATATTGGTGATATCAAATGAAGCAAAAGATATTTTTTAATATATGATAAGCAGTAATCCAAGCAATTTATTTTATACAGTTTGTGCTGTTTTTTCACATCCAGACGATGTTGAGCTTTTATGTTATGGAACATTGGCCAGATTCAAAAAGCAAGGCTCTTCAATAACAATTCTCATTGTTACAGGTGGAAAGCATGGAGTATCAGTGGATGAAGAAAGAATACCAAACCTTGAAGATGTCAGACTCTCAGAGACAAAACATGCCCTGAAGGAAATCTCAAACGATATTAGAATCCTTAACTTACCCGATGGTGCCGTTCAATTCAATGGTGAGAGTATTTCAATGATTGAAAGTTTATTCAATGAATTGACCCCCTCTATAGTGCTTACTCACTATACTGATCAATCTGGAATTGACCACCAAGATCATCAAAATGTTTCTAAAATTGTTAAAAATATTTGTTTTAGGAAAAACTATGTTAAGTTTTTATTGCTAACAGAGCCATTGAAAAGGGGAACAGATTTTAATCCAAACTTATTCATGCAAGTCGGTGAGTTCTTTCAACAGAAAATCAAGGCCTTAAGTAGCCATAACTCTCAGACAGGTAGGAATTATTTGTCTGAAAATTTTCATACAAATCGAAGCTCTGTATGGATAAGTTTCCTTCAGATTGATACTGAGGAACATGTTGAGTCGTTTTTTATATCAAAAGCGATATTATAATGAATACCAAGCATGTTGTTTGTATTCACCAAGCCGCTTTTGTGCCTTGGCTAGGATTAATAGAAAGCATGTTTGCTACGGAGCACTTCGTTATACTCGATGATGTGCAGTATGAAAACGGTGGATATCAAAATAGAAATAAGATTATATCCAAAAACGGTTCTGATTGGATTACAATTCCAGTTTCTGTTAAATTTAAAACTCAATTGAATCAGGTTAAGATTGCACCTAATTACGATCCTTCATCCATATTAAAAGCGATCCAATCGGCTTATGGTAGGACAATTTATTTCAATGAAGTAATGCATGATTTTACAAATATTCTTAATAATTACTTAGCTGGTGATTTGCTATGTGAATTAAATATTAGTTTGCTAAAATGGATAGCGAACAAATTAAATTGCAAATGTAAATTTGTATGCTCAAGTGAGTTAGAAACAAATTCGAGAAGCAAGCTTGTCCGTATTGCTGAAATTTGTTCTAAACTTAAGGCAACTCATTTATATACAGGGACGGGAATGCTAGATTATTGTAGTCCAGAAGAAATTTTAAATCTTGGGATTATCCCTATTTTTCATAACTATCAACAACGTCATGTTAAGTATAAACAACGATTTCATAAAAATGAATTTGTTCCTTGTTTATCTATTTTAGACTTACTGTTTAATATGGGATATATATACGCATCTGAGGAACTAAAATCATCGGCACAAAAGGTCCTTGAGGATGCATTTAAATCTCAGACAACCTATTTTAGTAGTTGAAATAAGATCTCCACAATAATCTTCGTAGTTCCGTAGGAATTTCTACCTGCCCACTACCCAGGGTTGATCGACCATGAGCAAAATGAAGTTGACTAAAAATGACAGCTTGGCCATGTTGTAATGAAAGTCTTATACAATTGGATTTAAGAAGGCAATCGTAATAATAAATTGATTCTAACATCCGCTCACGATCATAATGGACTTTCTCTTGATTATTATTATTTATCCATTTTGGTAATTTGGCGGTGAATCGAACCCGATCATCATCCATCGTAGGTAGAACAGAAAACTGATTTAAGTGATCTCCAATTTGCTCCAAGTTTTTATCTTGCCAATATGAAAAGGAAGGTTTCATTAAAACATTTGCGTATGCTATGGGTAAAAACGAATACAAATTTAGAGGAGCTAGAAGTGTTTCTCCGCCATTTTTAGAATCTGGTCGTTCACAATAAATCACCATACCTTTCGGATAATTTTTAAAGGTTAACATGTCAATGTGGAGTGGATTTTCACCTATCCCACTTCCAGCATCTATGCTCGCGTCTAAATCTACTTCTAAGCGGTACCAAAATGAACTAATATTTGCTTCAACCATTATTGAATTTCCTATGATTGCTATAAGAGACAATATTGCTTTCTTAGTTTGTTCGACATCTGACTCGAAAGAAACCAGGAACACTTCTCCATTGGAAACTGAATGAAATTCATTTGCAAAATAAAGTTTCTTTTCAATGTATCCATTTTTCAGATTAGAATATTCAAGGTTTCTTAAAGTGTCTAAATTGTCAGGCAGTAATCGTATTAGTGCATTAACACTTTTTTCTTCAACCGTGACATATTTAATTTTTGTAATACCCTGATTCACATTGAGCTGTTGTGGATTATCTAATATATAAAGACAAAATGAATTAAGCACTAGGAAACTATTTCCGAATTCAGTTTTACTGTAAATTGGCATTGATAAGCATCAAAATCATCAAACCAACAATTTTATTATTCCGTGTTTAGAATCGACCTCAATAAAATCACCGTTATTAAGTATTTCTGTAGCATTCCCAACGCCTACAATACAAGGTATATTAAATTCTCTTGCTGAAATAGCAGCATGGGATAACATTCCCCCTATATCAGTAACTAATGCAGAAGCCTTTATTATTGCTTTGTTGAGTTCAGGATCTGTAGTATCTGAAATTAATATTTGGCCTTTTTTCATATTATTTATTATTTTTTCTGTTATTATTGAATTATTATAATCCCTAATTATTTTATAAACAAAACCCCTTACCACCCCAACATTGTTAGCAACGGTGCCCTTTAAAATATTTACTTTTTGAACCTGTTCACCTAGGAATAGTTTAGTTAATCTTTGGGCTTCAAGCCCCTCAAAAGAGAAGACATTGTTATTAGAGGACCTATAGAATATTGAGCATTGCTTTCTGCTTTTCAACAATTTTGTAGCAATTAAATTTTGTTCAAACAATCCTAGTACCTCATTTTCCTTATACCAATATAAATCTTTGATTGGAATACTAAATTGTAGGCTTAATTTATTTAAAACAACTTTGAAAAGACCTGTTTCAACAAAGAATAGATTATTAAGTTTATCTCTAATAATATTCTTATTCAATTGAATGAAATTTATTTTTTTAGAAAACCTTAACTTTAATAAAATTTCATTGTAAAGCTTTTCCCAATATAAACTATCAAAGTAACCATATAGTCGAAGCAGATTATTAAAAATGTCAAAGCATATTTTGATATTCTGGCTTGATATGGTTTTATATTTATCTAATTTAAGTAACAATTTTTCTGCTTGATCAAAAAAATAGTTTATTTCTTCTAAATACTTATTTAAAACGATAAAGCTCATTTTAATACCGATCTTTTCAATTTCAATTAATGAGCTCTTATTTGCAAAAACAACATCTCCACCCTTTTCACAAATTATCAAGTTGTTCCATTTAATGTAATTATTATTTATTAGGTCCTCATATAAATAAGGTAGACCTTTTGATGAATAAATTATTTTATAATCATTCTTTCTAATATTAAAAAGTTCATCAGGAATAATATTAATTTTATTTGGTGTGGTTATAGGTCTCGCTTGAAGTATATACAGTACATTATTTCTGTAAGTCCATTCAAAATCTTGAGGACAGTTAAATATATTTTCAATCTCACAAGCAATTGACGCTAACTGTGAAATTTTTAAGCTATCTAAATGTTGTGTTTTTATTGTTAACTTAGTATTTTTCTCAATAATTTTACTCTTAATCTTGTCAATTGTATATAAAGTGGGTGTTATATTACCCGACATTAGATGAACTCCCCTTCCAAGAGTTGATTCCACAACTATTTGATTCTTTTTTTTTGTAACTGGACTCATTGTAAAGCCAACACCAGAAATATCTCCTTCAATTAATTCCTGTACAATAATTGCTATAGAAAAATTCTTAAAATTCAATTTTTTGTTTAACGCGTATGTTAAAGCCCGTTCATTGTAAAGCGAAGCCCAACATTTCTTTACTGTTAGAAATAACTTATGCCTAGAAACACCTATAAATGAATCGAATATTCCAGCCCAAGCAGATTCATTATTATCTTCTACGGTAGCGCTAGAGCGAATTGCGATTGTATTGACGCCTAAGCCTTTTAAACTAACATTTATCTGATGTTTAATTTCTAAAGGGATGGTAGGATTTAGTATCAACCTTTGTAATCTTTTGGAGACTGTGCTGATCTTGGTCTGGTTTGAACTTGCATTCAAGCCATTTAGCAAGCGATTAATTTCAGGTTCAATCAATGATTGCTTTAAAAAAAGCTTATATGCTGTTTCTAGGATAATAAAGCCTTTAGGAACATTAATTCCATTTTTAATTAATTTAATTAAAAAATAACCTTTATTACCTAATAGTTGAATTGTTTCTCTATTCGATTGATGTATATCTTGGGTTAATTTCATCACATTATATAGAATGCCATGTACAATATTGACTATGGAGCCTAAATCTATGCAATCACCTTTTAAACTTGAAACTTTCTCTGCCTAATGCGAATTAACAATATTTATTTTATGTAGATTATCACAATAGTAATACTTCCAATTAATCCACTAGAAATTTCATCTGGCTTAATCAAAACCAAAGTTCTTTCTGTAAAAATATCAGAGTTGATTGTTTAAGGGCAAAGAAAGTGTCATTTAACGAACCATTGGTCGTTGCATATTTGTATATTTGCTTAAAGTTAAAACATGAGCAAGAGAATAGGAATCTGGATTAGAGTCTCAACTGAGGATCAAGCCCAAAGCGATAGTCCTCAACACCATGAACATAGGGCTAAGTCCTACGCTGAACTGAAGCAGTGGCAGATTGTAGAGATATATCACTTGGAGGCCGTAAGCGGTAAGAGCGTAATCAATCACCCAGAAGCCAAACGTATGCTTGAGGACGTGCGTAAAGGCCATATTACTGGTCTTATTTTCTCTAAGCTCGCCAGGCTCGCTAGAAATACTCGTGAACTCCTTGAAATAGCAGACATCTTTCAGAAGTATAATGCTGACTTAATTTCCCTCGAAGAGAATGTTGATACAAGTAGTCCAGCCGGTAGATTCTTCTACACCCTAATTGCAGGAATGGCGGAATGGGAACGAGCTGAAATTGGTTCACGAATTAAAGCTTCAGTCGGTGTTCGTGCCAAGCTTGGCAAATCGTTAGGAGGTGAAGCACCATATGGCTACAAATGGGAGAATAAGGAACTCTTGCTCAATCCCAGTGAAGCACCTGTTCGCAAGCTTATCCATGAGCTTTTTGCTCAGCACAAAAGGAAGCGGACTGTAGCTAAAATCCTTACTGATCGGGGATATAAAACACGGCGAGGTGATAATTTTTCGGACGTTTCAATTGACCGTATGCTTCGTGATCCAATCGTCAAAGGAATGAGACGAGTGAATTATACCGAAAGTATGGGAGAGAAGAAAGGTTGGAAACTGAAACCAAAAGAGGATTGGTTGTTTATTGAAGTTCCAAGAATCATTTCCGATGAACTTTGGAATAATTGCAATACCATTCTTGACGAAATGTCTAAAAATGGAAAAGTTAGACGAAAAGGAGTACATCTTTTCAGTGGAATTCTTGAATGCCATTGTGGAGTAAAAATGTACATGAGGTCAAATTATCCAAAATACATCTGTCCTGAGTGCAAGAATAAAATAGGACCTGATGACCTTGAAGCAATCTTCCATGAACAGCTTGAGAATTTTCTATTCTCTGATACTGAAATCCAAAACCATCTGAATCAGGAAAAACTAACCCTCCTTGATAAAGAAGAACTACTGCAATCCAGGAAAAAGGAGTACCAAATCCTGAAGCAAAAAGTGTCAGATGTTATGGATTTATACCATAAAGGTGGTATGTCTATAGAAGCATTTAAAGATCACCATACGCCTCTGTATGAAAAACAAAAGCAGGTTGAGCTTTCCTTGATGGATCTGCAAGGTGAAATTGATGCTCTTAAGATGCAATCTTTGGATAACAGCCAGGTACTCCACGATGCTCGAAACCTCCAAACTCAGTGGAATACCTTCACTCCGGAAGAAAAGAAGAACATCATCGAAACAATAACCAAATCTATTATCGTCGGGAAAGAAGACATCGAAATAAACCTTTCCTATATCCCAACCCTCTTACAAGAGGGCAAAAAAGCAATAAACACAGGCGAAGATCATATCAATCAAATCAATGCAACTATGCAACAAACCCTCAAGGATTCATAGATGCGATCAGCATAAAATTTGCGGGATAATCAACAGCTACTTTTGCCCGGGATATCGTGACCTTATGATCTTCCATCGGCTGGCGCAATACTTCAAGCACGCCTCTTTTAAATTCCGGAAGCTCATCAAGAAATAATACGCCATTGTGTGCAAGCGAAATCTCACCGGGATTAGGAGTCGAGCCCCCACCGACTAAAGCCACATCACTGATTGTATGATGTGGTGCACGAAATGGTCTGTTCGTTATGAGTGATGAATCCTTTGATAATTTTCCTGCAACAGAATAAATTTTTGTTGTCTCGAGTGCTTCGTTCAGCATGAGTGGCGGGAGAATGGTAGGTAATCGTTTTGCAAGCATTGTTTTCCCTGAACCGGGAGGACCTATCAGGATCACGTTGTGTCCGCCTGCTGCTGCTATTTCAAGCGCACGTTTAATATTCTGCTGTCCTTTCACATCGCAAAAATCAAATGCATACTTATCCTGCGCATTTGCAAATGCTTCCCTTGTGTCATATTTATAAGGTGTAAGGACTTGTGTTCCATTGAAGAAATCAAAAACCTCTGTCAGGTTGCTTACACCATATACATTCAGCTGATTGACTATGGCAGCTTCTTTTACATTAGCTTCCGGAACAATCAATCCTTCGCATTTCTGCTTACGCGCCTGGATGGCAATTGGCAATACGCCTTTCACAGGTCTCACAGAACCATCTAATGCCAGTTCACCGACGAGCATGAATTTCCCGATGCTATGCGCCTCGATAATTCCTGTGCTGGCTGCGATAGCGGTTGCAATCGGGAGATCGTATGATGCGCCTTCTTTTCGTACATCGGCAGGTGCAAGGTTGGCTACGATCCTGCATCTCGGTAAGCGATAGCCTATACTCTTGATAGCAGATTCCATGCGTTGCCATCCTTCGCGGATAGCATTGTCAGGTAGGCCAACAAGAAAATACATGGGTTGTCCTGCAGGTACTTCGCCACCTGAATTAACTTCGACCTCGATGGTCCGTGCGTCCACACCGTGGACAGCAGCAGCATTGGTTTTTGCTAGCATGGATTTGTTTTCTTTTAACTGGTGATGAAACTTCGTCAATACAGAGTATTTGGCGAAGCTTCTTTAAATTAATGTTACATATTTCCGAGTCTTGATTTTATTAATGTGAAGTATGGTCTTCTTTTTCATTCCTGCGTATGAAGCCAATCGGTTTTCTGTTCGGCCTGGGTACGTCAATCAGTTTTTTAATGGCCTTGTATACAAGATCAAATTGACCATCATATTTCAGCTCCAACTCATTAATTTTTCTCGCCAGCTCTTCATTTGTGGAAAGAAGTTTTCTGAGATGTACGAAAGCTCTGACAACCAGCACACTCGTTTGCACGGCAATGTCTGTGCTTAATATTGCGGCCAGCATCACAGCACCATGTTCAGTGAATGCATACGGGTTTGTACTGGAGAATTTCAGGACTTTGAGGTGGTCGCATTTTGCGACCACCTCGTGCTTTTCTTCTGTAGTAAGCTGAAACATAAAGTCAGCAGGAAACCGTTTACTATTTCTTTTGACCTGCTCATTAAGCCTTTTGGTTTCAACCCCATAAATTTCAGCAAGGTCACGATCCAACATAACTTTCTGACTCCTGATGGTAAGAATCAGGTCCTGTATCCTTTCGATTGGCGTTATTTGATTACGCATACTTTGCCAATTCTGAGAGTTCAGGAAATGGAGCAATTTGCCAACGAAAGGGTTTTACTTCCGGTGGAATGACAGATGTATTCACATGGTGAATACTTGCAGCATTCGTTTTTGCTACCATGGATGTGTTTTCTAAACTTGGTGACTGAACTGATCCAACCCGTATTTATCTGGTTCAGCTTACTTCAAACTGGTTACTATCCGGAACAAACAGATGTTTTTGTTTGCTCTTTAGTAAAAATAAGGAAAAAAGTAATAGATCAATAAAAAAGTCAAGGGTAAAAGTCTGAGCGGCCGGTTTGGCCAGGAGGTACGGTCCATGGAAAAATATGTTGACTTCTGAAATTTACTTTGCAACTTCAGATCTGCTCATTCATCAGTAACTGATTTTTCTTCCAGCATTTTAAGAATATGCCCTGGATAAGAATTCATTGATTTCCCGGTGACGTGGTATAGGCCTTGAAATTTTTGTTTTAGGGTTTTGATACCAATCATGATTACTTACATGCCGTATAAAGACACAACCCATATCTTCTATCTTTTTTATTAAATCTCTTCTCTTCACGAGACATCAAGTTCACCAACCCTTCTTACGGAGGATATGCTTCCGCTGGAAAGCTCCTTATACAGATCAGAAAGATTTTCCTTTAATTCATCCAGGCTGTTACCCTGACTCATATAATCAGGAAATTCTTCCAAATAACCTATCCAAAAATCAGCTTCCTGCCAATATTTGTATCTGGTCTTTGTAATCGTTTCCATAGTTCTATATTAACAATTAAACGAAATTATAACATATCTAATTCTGTACAAATACAGATTCAAAATTGCCGTTGAGAAGTATAAGGCTTGGATGTGGTCGGTGATTGTTTATACAATGAAGAATGTTATTTCTCGTTTATATAGAAAATTCTAATGAAGTCATTTGGATATCTTGTCTTACCAGCAGTTTTTATTCTTTTGTCTTGTGATCCTAAAAACGATCCTTTAAAATGCCAAACTGACTCCGTAAAAAATTTAGACGGAGTTATTTACAATGGCCATATCACTTTATGTAATGCTCAGGGTCATCCAGAACTGATTTATGAGGTGGGGATCTGTTCTTTGGCAGTTAAGACTGATTCTTTAATTTTTTCATTATTTAGTACAAACCCAAACTTCCATTATTATTATAGCGATACTCTTGCATATGAATGCGATGTTTACGAAGGCATCGCAAGAGTATTTGATCTCCATGACTTTTCCACTGGAAGTGAAATGGGTTCTGTGCATGAAACAGATAATGATATTCATTTAATTATTATAGATACTCAGTGTCCAACCTCTTCCTTTTTTGAAGGAAATTTATAGTATTTAAAATCTTAATCTTACCCCTAATAATACTTTTTTGATCGACCTTTCAAACAGTTTTCATTAGAAACCTTTAATGAGGTCGTCGCAAATTGCGACTACCTTCCCTGCGGGAACAAATCATATTCAATGAGTTTGTGTTATTTGGTTTATTTTGAGGATGTCGAAAATTCCGACTTCCTTTAGAATTGGCTTGAACAAACAAAACATGATTTCAATAGAAGTAACTGATCGCAAAGGAAAAGCGCATGTCATCGAAGCTCCTGTCGACATGGGCCTGAACCTGATGGAAGTCTGCAAAGCTGCAGATCTGCCGGTGGAAGGGACATGTGGTGGCATGGCTTTATGCGCGAGCTGTCATGTATATATCCTCAGTGACCATCAGATGAGTGAAAGATCTCATGCAGAAGAGGACATGCTGGACCAGGCATTTTTTGTAGATGAGAGTAGCAGGCTTGCATGCCAGGTGAGGATCACTGAAGATTTGGATGGGTTGAAGATAAAGTTAGCTCCGGTGTGACGTGAATCGTGAGTCGTGAGCTTTATTCACGTATCGGAAATAGATACAGGTGTAAAGAGTAAATATGTTTCTCGCAAATCGAAGATCCCGCCAAATGGCACATTTGTAGCGGGAGACGCAAAGGCGCAAAGAAAAATTAAACTGATGTCTGACGCATCCCGTTAATCTTCATTTCCCCTGCCCCCTGCTTTTTTCGCCGCAAATTTCGCAGATTAACGCAAATTAGATTTTCACTGATAACTGATCACTGAATACTGATTACTGTTTTTTCCAGTCAAACGTGGATATCATATGCGTAATATCCTGTCGAATAAATTGCGCAATCGGTTGCAGGCTGTCGGGATTTACTTTCGAATCAAAATATAAAGCTGCAGTGAAAAAATGTTGCGTGGTGTCAGTCAGAAAAAAATGTAATGTGGAAGCGGCAGGCCCTGTCCAGGTAAGTGCCATGCCACGCACACCCTGGTCATTAACGATGGGAGTTTCTTCCATGTAGTTTGCACGGGCATTGATGCGGTCGGCGATATCGTAGGAGTCTTTGATCAGGTCGTCATATTTAGCCCTGCTCGTAACCGGCACATATGTACAATGGAGACGGGCATCAAATGCAGGCATGAACAGATCAAACCAACATGCCTCATCTCTTTTTTTGATTTGCGCATAATCCGGATATTCAAATGTAAACGGACATTCTTCATCACTGAACTTTATGAAGTTGCGTGAAGGATATTCTATCCTTGGATATGCCCTTGGTTTTGGAGTAGTGGGTTCATGCTGACATCCCCCAAAGAGAATGCACAACATGCATATCAGGAATATAGGTTTTATCATTTGTCAATCTGGACTTTGATCCGCTCGATCCGTTTAGGTGAAACGGAAAGGATCGTGAATGAAAAAGGTGGAAAAGAAATTTTCTGACCTATCACAGGCATTTTGCCGTTAATGTCAAGAATCAAGCCTGCAAGTGAATCCGCGTCACCATCCACATCGGCAAAGCTTGATTTGTCGACACCCATCAACCTGAACACATCGATGAGCATCGTCTTTCCTTCAAATATAAATTCATGGTCACTCAGCCGCCTGTATTCCAGTTCCTGGTCTTCATCAAATTCATCTTTGATATCACCGATCACTTCTTCTATGACGTCCTCCATCGTGACGATACCGGATGTGCCTCCATATTCATCGACCACAATCGCCATATGCAGATGTTCACGTTGAAAGTCTTTTAGCAATTCATTAATCTTCCGGGCTTCAGGAACATACAGAACTTCATTCCTGATCAATTCGGGCCATTCATGACGTGGAGCTGATTGGTCTAAATAACCTATCAGGTCTTTTACATATAATATGCCTTTGATATTGTCAAGCTGTTCTTCAAAAACGGGTATGCGGCTATATCCGGCTTCCCGTACGACAACAAGCATTTCATCCATGCTCATGACTGTATCGAGTGCTATAATATCCATGCGTGATCTCATGATTTGCTTGACGGCCACATCATTGAACGATACGATGGATTTCAATATTTCCGCTTCGACTTTTGAGTCTTTGTCTTTTGCAACTGCGAGATCAATGGCTTTGTCGATGTCCACTTTATTTGCTCCCAATGTATTCTCTGTGCCGAGCTTGCGTTCCAGAATAATACCCCATCTCACCAGGGTCCTGTTCAAGGGAGAAAGAATAGTCATCAGGAAACTTACAGGTGCGCTCATCAATCTTGCAAAACCAACATTGTTGAGATTAGCATAAATTTTCGGAACGACCTCTCCGAAAAGGACCAACAGAAATGTGATGCCCACTACAGAAATCAGAAATCTCAGCACCGAAGCCCATTCAAGAGATGTCAACCAGCTAAAGGCTCCAAGTTGGCTGATATGAAAACCCCAATAGGCGAAGATCTCGGGATGCATGATATGATTGAGCAGGTAATACGACAGGATTACGATCCCGATATTAATGAGGTTGTTGGAGATAAGGATGGTAGCGAGTAATCTCCTTGGTTTTGATCTTAAGCTGAGAATGATCTGTCCGTATCGATCATGTTCATCTTCCAAAGCTTTCAATTGATTTCTATCGAGAGAGAAAAATGCAACTTCAGAACCGCTGATCAATGCAGAGCATGCTAACAGGAAAATGAGTAATAAAAAACCGCTTGTTAATCCCCAGGAAAAAAGTAAGAATAATAACAACGAACAATGCGCAGGATCCAAAATCAATATTTTAATTCGAAAAAATCAGACGCTATATGATCAGAAGGGAAGATCATCATCCGCATGCTGCTCACCGCTTGTAGTCATAGAAGAAGATGTATCACCCATGTCTTCCTGAGCCGGAGACTCTTCGTCATGTCCGCCCGGTCTTGAATCGCGACGATCAAGCACTCTGAAACTATTGGCCACGACTTCTGTCACGTGTCTTTCAATTTTATCCTTGTCCTCATACTTACGATGTGTAAGCTTGCCTTCTACATATACCTGGCTTCCTTTTTTTAATTGTTTTTCAGCCCGCTCAGCCAGCTTATTCCATGCCACGACATCATGCCATTCGGTGACTTTTTGCCATTCTCCCTTTTTGTCGAGATAATTTTCATTGGTGGCTACTGAAAATTTAGCAACGGCTACATTGCCTTCGAGGTACCTGACTTCCGGGTCGCGACCCAGGTTACCGATAAGGATTACCTTGTTTACCATGATGTTGGAATTTGTTTTTAACCAGAATGGACAATAAAGATACGCCGCTTTACAGTTTATAGGTGTAAGGGTTTGCTCCGGGGCTCCTGCTTCTTCTGACGAAACGATTAAATGGCCCTTTCCCTGAGACTTCATTTTTTGCCTCTTTTTTTAAATAATCAACTGATTTTCAATTAAATATAACTCATTATAGCTAAGGAATGCCTGCTATAGACCGGGCTTAATCAATAAGAATGATGCCCGGGAGGAGAAACCGTGAAAGCGATTGAACTCCGGATTTCGTTTGAATAATAAGTATATGCACAAAATAATAATACAAGCTTCAGCGCTAATGCTGATCATTTTATCCTCATTCGGTGCGGAAGCCCAGGTGATCGGGATGTGGAGATCGATTGATGACAGGGATGGTTCCGAAAAAGGAATGATTGAGATCTATGAACAAAATGGAATGCTATATGGTAAAGTCGTCAAACTTCTGAAAGGATCGACATATACCACCTGCAGCAAATGTGAAGGAGATCTCAAAGACAAACCGTTAGTTGGAATGACGATTATCTATGATCTGAAGAAAACTGCAACCGGAGGTACCGGTGGAAGTGTCATAGATCCCAATAATGGAAAAACCTATAGCTGCTATGTCGAACTTGAAAATGCAGACAAACTTAAGATCAGGGGATATATTGGAATTCCTGCTTTAGGCAGGACGCAGTATTGGAACCGGGTGGAGTGAGGAGCAATTGGCAAAAGCAAAAAGCAATATGCAAATTCAATATGTTTTTTTTTCGCAGGCAAGCAACAATGATCCTGAAAGGATCAGACATTATTAGCCATGAGTGAAACCCATGGAACAAAAGTCGAAATCATATCACAAATTTGATTCCCTGAGCGAGTGGTAAATCCTTACTCCAGTTGATAGTATTTGTCTGGCGGCGCATGTAGGCTTTCCATGAATCTGAACCGCTTTCACGTCCTCCACCGGTTTCTTTTTCTCCACCAAATGCTCCACCGATCTCTGCACCGGATGTTCCAATATTTACATTTGCTATTCCACAATCTGAACCGGCTGCAGAAAGAAATTTTTCTGCTTCTCTCATGCTGTCAGTCATGATCGCGGATGATAAACCCTGCGGCACATTATTCTGTATTCGTATTGCTTCGTCGATATCTTTATAAGACATCACATACAGTATTGGTGCAAAAGTTTCTGACTGTACAATCGGCATGTCATTCCTGACCTCAGCTATGCATGGCAAGACATAACAGCCGCTTGAATATTTTTTACCCTTCAATACACCACCCTGCACAAGCATTTTGCCGCCTTGATTTTTTATGGCCTCCAAAGCTTTTTGATAATGAAAGACAGCCTGCAGATCAATCAGCGGTCCCATGTGTACATGTGGATCTAACGGATTACCGATCACTATTTGTTTGTATGCTTTGATCAATCCTGATATGACTTTATCATAGATGGACTGATGAATGATCAGCCGCCGGGTGGATGTACATCTTTGTCCTGCTGTTCCTACTGCACCAAATACTGCACCGGTGAGAATAATATTGAGATCAGCATTAGGTGTCACAATGATTGCATTATTTCCTCCCAGTTCAAGCAATGCTCTTCCTAATCTTCCGGCTACTGCAGATCCTACTATTTTTCCCATGCGGGTGCTGCCTGTTGCAGATATTAGAGGGATCCGATGATCCTGTGTCATAAATTCTCCGACGCGATAGTCTCCGTTGATCATATTCACGATTCCTTCAGGAAGATTATTTGCCTTGAGCACATCATGGAATATATTCATGCAGGCTACTCCACACAGGGGCGTTTTTTCTGATGGTTTCCAGACAACAACATCACCACATACTAGTGCGAGCATCGTATTCCATGACCATACCGCTACAGGAAAATTAAATGCAGAAATAACACCTACAATACCCAGCGGATGCCATTGCTCATACATACGATGCATCACGCGTTCGGAATGCATTGTCAATCCATATAATTGCCTTGATAACCCAACTGCGAAATCGCAGATATCAATCATCTCCTGCACTTCACCCCAACCTTCCTGGAGACTCTTTCCCATCTCATAGGAAACAAGTCTTCCCAACGGATCTTTATTGCGACGCAATGCTTCACCATATTGACGTACGATCTCACCACGCTTTGGAGCAGGCAACATCCTCCATGTTTCAAAAGCTTTTGTGGCAGCCTTGATTACTTTTTCATATTCCTTTGGTGTGGTATTGCTGACAGCGCCTATCAGGTTTCCGTCTACCGGAGATTGTGAAGGCTGAAAGCTTTTCGAATTCGATGATTTCTGACCGGTAGATGTACCGTCGTTGAATTTCTTAATGTTAAGCTTACCCAGAAATCTTGTGTCTATAGCCATGTCTCTTCTTATTTAATGGGTGTACTGAATTAAAAAATCATTCTCAAAATGAGCAATACAAAATTCACTGCAAAGATGGCTAATCCCGCCAAACTCTTTACATCCGTCACTGGGGAAAAATGAAATCATGTATTGGTGAAAAATAGATCAATGCAACAGGTTCAGCAACCCACTGTGAACGGGCGTACCATCTGAATAAATGACATACTGGTACAGACCTGCCGGCCATCCTGGTGTATTCACGCGTTGAGTATTTCCTGTGATCGATCCTGTTTTATACACTTCCCGTCCCAGCGTATTAAATACTGAGATAGCAGGTTTGGTCAATTCAGGTATCCGGATATTAAAGCTGTTTTCTGCCGGATTTGGAAAGACAGAAAATGAAGATGCATCTACATCTGTAGTAGCAACAGCACCTTCTCGGATCGTAGTCACTTTGAAATCATCAAAATATAAACCATCCTTAAATCCAAATCCATCTGAAACTAACATAAAACGCAATTGAATCCGTTCGCCGATATAAGCTTCAAGATCTGTTGTTTCCAGCACCCATTGCAATTGCTTTCCGTCATACAAAGGCTGCTCATACATTTGGAATAAGGATCCAAGCTTGGATCTTTCTCCGCATAGATTCTGCCAGTTCTGTCCATCTGTGCTCACCTGGAAAACCACATAATCATAATCATCTTCAACATCCCATCGTGCCCAGAATTGAACATATGCTGATGTGACATCCTGAAGATTAATTTCCTGGTCGAGCAGGATGATTTCATTCACATTGGCTCCGTATAATTCATTCGGACTATCCGTGATAGACATCGGAGGAGATTTATACTGATCCGCTGTAAGGCCCCAATCTTCCCCCTGGCTGATATCCCAATGCGACATATCTCCCTGGTCCTGGATAAGTGTGAAAAAATCAGCACGTACTTTAGTCAGCGTATCTCTGAATATATATTCTCCCTGCTGACATTGGATTTCAATTTTTGCAGCGTTGCCATATTGAATCTGTGAGGATACTGTAAATTCCAGATCTCTCTGATGAGGTTGAAATTTTTGAAGATCAAGTGTGAATGAAGAAGGTACCTGCGTGATGTATGGGCTCAATGATTTAAATGAGATCGTCACGATACCATCGAGCAGGCCATACCGGTTGAATTCAAGATTTAAATGGTTTACACCTGCTTCAATAAACTTCGGTGTTTCATCTGTGATAGAAACCAATGAATTGACAAGTCGTGCAGACAGAAGATTCATTTGTAATGTAGATTTGCAAAGAGGGATGATCCTGTCTTTTGGCGGATAGAATCCATCTTCTTCATCGCCTACTTCAGGCGTCATGGAATAAGTACCCATGGCACCATACATCCAGTCATCTGAATCGCCATTGCTGACATATCCTACTGTCTGTAATCCTCTGCCGTAAATAAATTTGTTTTGTTTGGTAAGCAATTCACCATAATGATCAAATATCGTTGAGTCAACTGTATTGAGGTCTTCATATCCCCATGGAGTGACAAGTAGATTTCCGTACGAATGGTGGTTCAGCGCAAGTTGAAAATCATGTGTGGTGCAGAAAAGCTGCAATGCTTTTGTTTCAGGTTCTGAAAATGCAACAGGTCCTCTGTAGGTAGGACTTCCCGGGTTATTGGAAGAGCCTTCATTGTCATAGCCCCAGTGATATCCGAAATTCCTGTTGAGATCGACGCCATCATCCTCCGGTTTAAACTCGCCATCACCATTATTATCGCGCATATTCTTGCGGAGATTGCGTGTGAATTTATCCTCCTCCTGGTCATACCCGGCGATATTATAGTTGAGGCCATCAGGATTGACGACAGGTACGAAATATAATTCCGTATGATCCAGGATTTGTTTTACTACAGGGTCTTTCTCATAATTTTCGAGCAGGTACCACATGAAATAAATATTCTGACTTACACTGATCAATTCACGTGCATGCGTCAGGCCTGTGTACAAGATCTGAGGTTCATTTTCATTGACTTCAGGATTCCTGGAAATCTTCACCCAAAAGATGCTGTTATTCTGCCATGTCTTGAAATTTCCGATAGGCTTCCTCACCGAAATCAGATCAGGATAATAGTACTGCATGATGTCGAGATTGTCGAGGACATCGGAGAATGAGAAAAATCCACCTGCTCTTCCTAATTCAAAATTCTTCGGTACGATGCTGGTATAAATATCATCCTGGCAATTGAGGAGCTGGGTACGGTTTGAATTTTGTTGCTGGTGGCGAAATGTGTTCAGATCTGGTATGTCAACCTTGTATTTAATACCAAGCTTATCAAGACGGGCCAGCTCATAATCTTCTAAAATGGTTGAGAATGAGACTCCCAATTTACCGTGGCCGTGTGTCAGGTCAATGCCTGCTTTTGCCAGGTCTCCACTTGTTTGCTGATCATTTATCGGAAAAGTAACCCGGGACATGATGCTTTGAGCATTTATCGCATGGGTAAGGCACAGGAATAGCAGGAGAGTGAAGAGTCTTGATATGAGCATAGGAGCAATAAATCAGGGGGTAAAAACGACTGCAAAGTTAGAAATATACTGATACCATCATGGCCCTCCGGACAATATCATCAGAAGGTTTTGACAAATCTACTGTTTACTTAACACATTATACTATTATGTAATGTGTTATTTCGTCGGTTTCAGGTTTTTTTTGCCTCTATGGGAGAATTGGAAAAACAGAATTAGTCACCGCCTTCCTGGTAGATTTCATCACAAAATCATGCCATTTACGCTTAAAATGTGGTGATTACAAAACGTGGTGGGGGCAAAGTGTGGGGGTTGCAAATCGTGGCGGTTGCAAAACGTGGCGGTTACAAAACGTGGCGGTTGCAAAACGTGGCGGTTGCAAAACGCCACTACGGTTACGGTTTTACCTCAACTAATCCGTTGGATATCAACATGCTTCCGGGGGCATTGAAGAATGCAGGTGCAGAATTGCTCACCAATGTTACCTGTTGGCAGGTCAGTGTTCCCTGGTTATAAATCCCGCTGCCGGTCTGAAGTGACGGTATACCACCATTAGCCATCCCACCCTGCACAGTGAGTCCATCGAGCAAGACATTTCCTCCTCCGGATATAGTGAGGACGTGGTATACATTATCGCCGGAAATATTCGCTGTTCCGATATCACCGCTCAGTAAAGTCGGATACAATCCCAGGACCCGTTGGTTGACATTTGTTTCATTTCCCTGGAATCCACCATAGATGCTCAGTCCGGGTCTGATCATAAATCCCGTATTGCGACTTACTTCGGGAAAAGGCAAATATGTTCCTCCGGCGAGCCAAATCTGGGTTATGGCCGGACAATGTGCTGCACGGTCAAGGGCCTGTTCAAATGATCTGTATGCATCCACCCATGATGAACCATCCTGTAATCCTGTTGCATTCCGGTTGACATACAGGGTGCCGGCAGCAAGACAAGTGAAATCATAATCCAGGACGAGCTCTGCTCCTTTCAGGGGATCGCCGTCATAGCTCCATGATTCACGCAGGCCTGAGCCTTTCATGATTAATACCAGGTCATTTCCGGTTTTCCATGTAGGTTGATCTACAATGTTCTGAATCAGATGACGAATATCGGGTGAAGCATATTCTGTATTCACTAAACTCCAGTTCACAGGTTGCCACTCGACCACCTGGTTGGATTGAGGCCTTAACGTAATATTGTATTTGCGGGTTATAAATGTAGATGCGTCTGCAGATAATTCGCTGCGCAAAGTCCAATTCGCTGATGAAGAAGATGTATAGCGCGATGTCCATTTTATCCTTGCATTTTTAATATAGCTACCCAGAGGAATGGTTATGTTTTTGAAACGCCAGCCGATAGCTTGCTGCCCGTTTTTTTTAGTCATCGCTATTACTTCACGCACGGGATTGACCGAACCATTGTCCTGGTGTTCTTCTGCATCATCACCAACACCACTTACCCTCCTGGATATTTGTCCTGATTTTTTGGTGACCTGCGAAGTAATCCACCATTCTGACAATCCCACCGTGTTCCACTCTGCGTAGTACCCATTTTCATAGGGATGAATTTCTGTTGAATCAAGTGGATAAGTGATTACTTGTGTTGAAATATTATTATTGAATTGCCCGTCTTCATTTGGTCCGGAATATCTCAAAGAAGTGACGTCAAATCCATCCCTTGCGAGTATACATTGACTGCATCCGGTGGCGTTGACAAGATTGTTTGCCTCAGTTGAAGTAAAATAGCCTCTCAATTTTACCGGACTAATTGCAGGAAGTGAAGAGGTCAGCACCCAATTTCGCGATAAGAGATATATGCTATCTGTTAATAAAAAATTCTGACCTGATTTGAAAAGACTGAGGGTAACATTTCCCAGGTTCTGTCCTTCAGGATTTAGACTGAATATTCTTTGTCCTCCCTGGTCAAAATGGATCCAGTTATTTCCTGATACAGGGAGTGTCATTTGTATTGCAGCACCGTTATAGATCTGAACGCGATCATAAATATTGATTTGATCTATCGCGATACCTTCCAATTCCACACCCACATCACTTTGCATCACCCAGCGGAATTGCACCACCATATTTGTCACGGGGATTTGAATTCCAGTCGTGATCCATCGGGATTGGGTTCCGTTCCAGCGATTTGATGGATCATTGTACCAGTTAGTACCACTTCCCTGGGTGCCTAATTTTATCCAGTCCTCTGTTCCTTCCACCCGGTATTCAACCCATGCATAATCGAAACCCGCTTCAAGCTGATATTGAAATGCAAATGAAAGAAAGGGTTGTGTAAATCCGGTAAAATCAAAACATGGTGAATACAGGTAGGAAGTTTCATCAGGGTTATGTGTTCCGGATAAATTTGTAGTCCATATCTTCTTTCCTTCTGCAGCATGGGAAATAATTTCTTTTCCCGGTGCGCCTGTCATCCAGGTAGAATTTATACCACCGCTTAACCAACCATTACCTCCGGATTCAAAACCTTCACGATAAGGAAACACAGTGATCAGGGCTGAATTAACAATCTGAATGCGGAGTGTATCATTATCATGAAAATCATCCTGTGGGCTAAAGACCCATGCAACGAGATTGTATGTTCCGGGAATTGAAAAATCAAATGTTGGATTTAGCATCACATTTATGGATGCATTTCCTGAAATCGTTCCTATCGGCATGGAATGAATCGTACCTCCATTTACTTGCCAGGAGACAGATGTGCTGTCGACAGGTTTATTGGTCGTGTTGCTTACGTGAACTTCGATGGTTTCGATTCCTAATCCACACGATATGCTTTGCGGATGATTTAGCTGGTCAACCGTAATATCCCGCTGAATGCGGGTAAAAGAAATATCATCTATAGTCTGACCGTCTTCACTGGTAGTCTGCCCTGCAGTGCCAATCACATCATGAGAAAATTTCACCTGGAAGGAAGAGCTGAAATCCTGATCGTGCTGATCCAATAATGTAGTGATGCGGAGACCTGCCAGGTGATGATAAATCCCACGAAGCGCTGCTTCATTTGGCAAATTGGTTAAGAGAAGAAAGGTATCTGTATCTGATCCACGTATCCATATCGCTTCTGTGTTCGTGACATCCGGGATGATCTCATGATGCATATAATCCAGGCTCATAAGGATGTCATCATTATTCACTGAATAGCCTGCCAAATTCAGTGTGAGTAATAGGTTTGCGTTTTTAGATAAATCATTTTGTGTTGCGTCAACTGTAAGCGCTCTTTCACCTGAATGACAAAAAGGTGAACCTGCAAATGTTCTTATTCTCGCGGTGGGATCAAGATCAGCATCCCATTTATCAAGACCGGGCAATCCGGTCTGGTTATTTAAAACCTGTACATCTGGTACTGATTCAAAGTCTTCTGTCCATGGTAGGGTTATCACAGGATTAGGAAGATGCCGGATGGTAGTGCTTATGGTATCGTTTTGATGTAGCGGGTCTGATGCATAGTTTGTCCAGACACGAATATTGTAATCACCTGTTGCGGATAGATTAGCAGGTTGAGTAAACTTGAAGTTATTACCAGCACCGGCATTTAATGTTCCAATAAATGACTGAGTGATAGCTGATCCGTTATTGATCGAATATGAAAGTGAAAAACCGGCAGCATTCATTGTGCCTTCATTCGTAATATGAACTCTGACTGTGTCAAGAGATAATGCTGACGAAGTAAATTTTCTGCCCGAAACAGGTTCCGTGATTGAATCTAATCTCAGATCGTGATTCCAGGTGCATTGATTTCCTCCCGATGGAGTGATCAGCACTGCCTTTGCCCTGAGGCCTTTTTTATCAGATGAAATCACTGCACCGACTGTGACCCAGGTGGAAGAATCAGCTGCGAACCCTCCTAATGTTATTGATGTGTTGTGGGTTGTATCCAATAAAGTCAACACTTCGTTTTCCAGGGAATATATTTCATAATAATCTGCACCTGTCACCGCATTCCATACCATTTGAATATATCCATTACAGGGTGATGTGGCTATGAGATTTCCGGGAGGTGCTAAAATGATCGCATTATTATTTGAAGAATCCTGCATTCCATTTGTAGCCAACACTCTTACTTTCAATTGATAGGTTGGAGTATTTGGGACAACCCAAACCTGGTATCGCTGATTGGAAGGAATGCCGGACGCAATATTTGTCCAGGCACCTCCTGCGCTGGTTTTGTATTGCACTGTAAAAGTTGATGCACCTGTTCCGTACGCATCCCATCGGATATATTGCGTGTCATTGGGTTTGAATATTTCTCCTCCATCCGTTGTCTGAACTGTAATACCTGCATGCTGAATGTCCCATGAAAGCCATGCCAACTGTGGACCAAGAGGAATGTTATACCCTTTGATACGAATAGTATATGTACCGGAGACAGGTGTCTGAATGGTGATTTGTTCGTAATTATTTAAATGATCAGCACCTGTTGTTGCACTCGATGAAACACCTGACGGTGTATAATTCAGACGCCATGGCTTGATCGTATCACCAGTGGGTGAAATTACTATTATATCCAGATCATTGACAAGCGTAACTGTTTCATACGGTGCGGATGCCTGATCAGACCACATCAGCATGATATCGATGGAAGCTTCGCCTGACGGCACTGTAATTGTCTTCGTAATAATTTGCTGATCATCGACCAAAACGGATGTGTAATGATTTGATTCAAGAATTTCTACTGAACGAACGCCGTTGATGCGTCCGAATCCATATAGAAAATCAGGACCGGACGTACCCAGGTCATCGGCTCCATTGCAAATAACATTTTTTATTAATGCAGCATCTGGAAGACTGTCATTGTGGAGTTGACGATAGCGTTGATATAGAAGTGTTGCAGTGCCTGTTGTAGACGGAGACGAAAAACTTGTGCCGCTATTACTTGCATAATTGTTATTGTCAATCGTGCTGAACCGTCCTTGTCCGTATGCAACCACCTCAGGTTTCAATCGTCCATCTTCGACAGGTCCGCGACTTGAAAAACCGGCGATGAGATCAGTAATGGTAATCGCTCCCACAGTGAGCACATTTTTAGCGGGTTGATATCCACCAGATATTGTCGCATATCCTGTTGGATAAGGAGTACAGGTCAGTCCTCCTGAATTAGCTGCAGCAAAAACATGAAGCAATGATGGATACGCTAAGATCATGGCATCAAGTGCAGCGGAGGTTCCATTGTAATCACCTATATATGTGCAATCTGTCAGATTAACGCCATAGGAATTATTGGTCAGGCTCATGCCAAAATCAGCGATATACTGTGGCGATGCCCAAAGGATGTCTGAAAAATTTCTGACGAGGATGTGTGCATTAGGTGCATAGCCGAATCCAAACGCAGGATCAAGCAGTCCTGCTCCGGTAATGATGCCTGTGACCTGGGTTGCATGATCGCTTTTACCAAAGCTTGCCAGGTCAAGTACGGAAGAAGAAAGATCCTGATGGGAGCCTAACCTTCCTCCGTCTCCAATGCCGACTATCATACCGGTCCCATCCAAATTTCGGGTCAGAGGTGATTTCAGTCCCCATCCACGCTCCGCATTCAGCAGCCTGAAGTTGATCTGCTCATCTTGCGGAATAGGCTCTATAAATGATATCCATGGTGTATTGATGAGTTTTGCAATTGAATAATCTTCAAGTTCTACATCCATGAAACCAAATTGCAGGGCTCTTGTGTCAAGAAGAGAAACAGAATTGTCACCAGCCCATTTTTTGATCACCGGTAATGACATGCCTGGTGCAATCGTGACTCTTAGTTTATTAACTTCTCCTCTGCCTGAAATTGCATTTTTATATAGCGGATTAATGTCAAAAATATATTGAGAATAATGTTCATCTGTTATTCCTTTAATTTTAACCCAATATATATGATCATGGAGTGCATATAAAATCTCTATCCCCTTTTGCTTCAACAATAACCTTTCCTGCGGCAGAAGTGTGTGATCAACTTTGAAGAAATGGTATTCATCCTGATTTGAAACACGGGAAGAGGAAGAAGTTTTTAAAAGCGGAAAGGTGCCTGTCTTTAAAGTAATGTTCTGCTGTGCCGTTACAACGTGGCAACAGAGGACAAAGAGAGAGGAGAAAAGAAGACCATGTCTGACATGTAGGTAGTTCACTTCCATAAAAATACAAAAACCAAACCAGCTGATTTTTTATACCGTCTTTGGATAATTTAATTTTAGCGTGAAAATTTTTATTTTTCGTTTTGTTGTCATAATAATTCCATTATCTTTCGTGCTGATCAAAAAGATTTTTCGATGGAAATTTTTCGGTCGAAAAGCCAACAAGTTATGATCCTCAGGAATCCCTCTTCATGGAGGGATTCCCTTTTTATAGCCTGTTCGTTCTATCTCTTCCTCTTGTCAAATACGATATCATCACAGGGTGTGATCGGGTATGTCAAAGAAAATATTTCCCATCATGCTATTCCCGGAGCAGTTGTCTCCATCCTGAAAGGTGATTCCGTGCTGATTGCAATGACAACAGATGATAACGGCAGGTATGATTTTCACTCTTCGAATGCGGGAAGGATCAAGATCAGGATACATGCACTGGGCTATAAACCCGGAACTCCAGAGCAGGTTTTATTAGATGGTTACACAACTTACCGGCTTGAAAATTTCCTGGAAACGGATGCATTTAATCTTGAGACCGTAACTATCTCTTCCATCAGGCCTGCGAACCCAATGCTGGAAAGAATATCTGAAGAAGATCTCTTATTAACTGCTGCAAATTTTGATGACCCTGTTCGGGTAGCACAAAGTAAAGCCGGTCTTATTCTCGTCAATGATCAGGCTAATCATTTATCTGCGCGCGGAGAATCCCCACTTTTTAATAGCTGGTACCTGGAAGGCCTTGAAATCGTCAATCCGAATCATACTAGCAATGCAGGTACATTATCTGATCTGCCCACACAATCAGGTGGTGGAGTGAATTTATTTTCTGCACAGGTCCTGGGGTCAACCGATGTGTACACAGGTATAAATCCTTTGGATATAGGTCGTAGCGCAGGAGCTGTGATTGATATGCATCTCCATGAAAGTGCAAAATCAGAGATGAGAGCGAAAGCAGGACTTCTTGGTTTTGAATATGGCGGAGCGCAGGCCATCGGTGATAATGGAATGTTGGATTTAAATCTGAGATATAGTTTCACCGGACTATTGACTAACCTGGGGGCTGACTTTGGTGGTGAAAAAATTAATTTTTACGATGGTGTGATTTCATATCGTCAAATCGGTCCCAGGCATAAATTAAAAATATATGGTTGGGCAGGGAAAAGCCTGAACCAGTTTGATCACATCGAAGAGCCTGCAGACCGTGAACGCTATAAAGATTTTTTTGACATTGACTTTGCAAATGAAGTGTATGGTGGGGGAATAAAGTATGATCATGCATTTAACCAAAAAATGAGTCTTCGCACCGGGGCTTCTCTTTCTCAATCGAATGCGAAATATGACCGTAGCGGACAATTTGGACCGATACCTGTGTCCATACATATCAATGACCTGGTGAATATTTTTTCTTCACTGGCCGAATTGAATATTAAGCACTCCTCCAAAATACATTATGATCTAGGATTGAATTATACACGAAAGACTGCCGGGGAAAGCCCGCTGAGAGAAGAGTCTTTTATCCGTCCTTATATCAATACAGCATTTGATTTATCTCAAAAATTTAAAATCGATGCCGGTATAGAAATCAATCATTCATTCCTGAATAATATTACTGTTCCTGGTTATAGGGCTGTGATTCAATGGGGAAGAGAAGAAAGATATTATTATCTGGGTGCGAGGCATGCTGCCGGCCAGGTACTGACCGATGTGACACAGACTCTAACAGTAACTACGCGACCGATCATAGTAGATAAATATGAACTGGGATTAAGCAGCACTGTGAGAAAACATACGGGTGTGTTGAAAATATATTTTCAACAGCTTAACAGACTTACTATATATGAACAACAAGGCAGGTTCATTCAACTTGCTGATTTTTTTGATTCCACCATTGGTTTGAAATTACCTTTCAATAATACAGGAATAAGTCAATCCTATGGTTTAGAAGAATCCTGGAGATATAGAAATGAAAAAGGTTTGACTTTAGAATTCAATGCAAATATTTATAAGAGCATAAGAGGTACTAACGAAGGTGAGCCTATCCTAAAACCGGAACAGGGAAGATTTAGTGGTGTTGCTGCTGCTAATATCCTCGCTTCGAAAGAAATCGTACGTGAACGGAAAGGTAAAAACCGTATCTGGAATTTTAGCCTGAGAGGATTTGTACTCGGAGGTTTGAAAGAACAAATCATAGATGAAAATCTATCAGCGGCCGCTGAAAACACCGTCTATGAACGTCCAGGCATTTTTGATCAACGACTACCTAACTACTCACGGTTGGATATCAGTATCTCAAGGACAATCGCGAATCCTAAAGTAAGGTGGCGTTATGCACTTGACATTCAGAATGCCATTGGAATTTCAAACACTGCTTACCATTATTATGATCCGTTTCTTGCCCGCATCGAAACTCAGGATCAGCTGGGCATAATCCCGGTTTTATCCGTTCAAGCCTCCTGGTAAACCGATTAAAAGAAAATTTATCCGGAAGTCCAAAGGATTACTAATTTTATCGAGTACAAACTAAACCAACCCAAACCAATTATGGACGACAAAACAAAATCAATCGTTGCTCACCTCACGCTTGTTGGATGGATTATAGCACTGGTGATGAATCAATCAGACAAAGGACCAAATACTTCTTATTATCTCCGGCAGATGTTAGGCCTGGTGGTATTAAGCCTGGTAGCCTGGCTTTTAGGCATGACCCCGGTTCCTTTCCTTTCATTGATCGTTTATATTCTGATAGCTGTGCTCTGGGTACTTAGCCTGTTAGGAGCACTCAGTGGCCAGCAAAAACCATTGCCTGTAGTGGGTGAAATGTTCCAACAGTGGTTTAAATCCATTTCCTGATTTACTGCTGTATAATCAATATTTAAAATACTTCCGCAAGGAGCTATTGCGCCGGCTTTGATTGAACTAATGCAATCAGAATTTCAAGCGCACATGTTCCTTGCGGTTTTTTTATGTCACCGGAATAAATTCCGGTGTTACAATATGTTCCGTGATTTTGGCACTAAGCTTCTCTATTTTGGTTGCTGTAGGTCAAAGCACTCACTCTCTCACTTGCTCAGTACTCTCTAATTCAAACTCCAGGCGAAGCTGATCAGATACCTGCCTGAAATAATGGACAAGCCCGATGCCTTTCGCATAGATCTCTTCTCCTTTCCACTCAGATGTAGTCCAGCCCACTTCTTCAGTCTCGAATTTATCTTCTGTCCTGAACCGGACAGCAGGAATGGATTTTCCATCTGATATCCATGTCGTATAGCCCATAAATCGTCTTCTTCTTTCCAGGACCACATGCAGTGAATCACCGGGTTGCCACCACTCCAGTTTAGACAACCATACTTTCGAAGTATCAGATACATCAAAGGGGAACTTGCTGGCTGAAAGGACCTTAACCGGAATCTTCCGAATGGTACCTGAGCTATCCTCAGAAAACAGGATCAGGGAGTCTATGATGACGCCATTGTAAACTACCTGCTCGTACTGTTTTTGTACAACTTGTTGCCTGCTATCATAGTTTATACTGGTGATATGGTTTTTTGATGCCAATGTATGGTGCCACACCTCATGATCCGCTGAAGTATCGATCACATTCCTGTAGGTATACAGCATACCGGCAGCCGGAAAAGAGGTGACAGGCAAGTAATATCCGGACAAGTCCTGTGGGTTTTCATCCGGATTTTTGCATTTCGTCAGAAATATGAACAAACACATGACAATTTGGCATAGCAGGCTGCGTGTGGTACGGTATCTGATCATATCTTTACACCTTATAACTGATAACCAATAGCATGTTTAAAATATTCACCAAAGTATTTGGTTCGAAATACGATCGGGATGTCAAAACCTATGGTCCAAATGTAGAGATCATCAATGAATTTGCAGCTCAGTATGAAACCTTATCAAACGATGAGCTTCGACAAAAGACGCACGAATTCAAGGAACGCATCAGCGAACACCTCAAAGATATCGATGCTGAAATCACGAACTTAAAGACAGATGCCGAAGAAGAGGTTGATTTTACAGTCAAAGAAGAACTGTATAAAGAGCTCGATGAGGTCACGAAAGAAAGAGACAAAGCCCTCGAAGAAATACTGAAAATTATACTTCCGGAAGCTTTCGCAGTCGTAAAAGAAACCAGTCGCCGGTTTGTCAAGAATGAGAACCTGGAGGTTACAGTTACGGAGCATGACCGGAATCTAGCAGCCAGCAAATCTTACATCACTATCAATGGTGACAAGGCCACCTACAAAAATGAATGGATGGCAGCAGGCGGACACATCCGGTGGAACATGGTTCCCTATGATGTGCAGCTTATAGGTGGCATGGTATTGCATGATGGTAAGGTAGCAGAAATGGGTACAGGTGAAGGAAAAACACTTGTTGCTACATTGCCTGCATATCTCAATGCACTTTCAGGTCAAGGAGTCCATATTGTCACAGTCAACGATTATCTCGCAAGACGTGACGGCGAATGGGTCGGACCCATTTTCGAATTTCTTCATCTGACTGTCGATTGCATTGACAAGCACAAGCCACATTCCGCAGAGAGGAAGATGTCTTATAATGCCGACATCACCTATGGTACGAATAGCGAGTTTGGTTTTGATTATCTGCGTGATAACATGGTGAGGTCACCTGAAGAACAAGTTCAGAAGAAACATCACTATTGCATGGTCGATGAGGTAGACTCTGTTCTTATCGATGATGCACGTACTCCTTTGATCATTTCCGGACCTGTTCCGGAAGGAATGGAAGAGCAGGAGTACATGGAGCTGAAGCCTTATGTTGAAAAATTAATTGATGCGCAACGAAGGTTGTCCACACAATACCTGACTGAAGCGCGGAAGCTTTACCAGGAAGGTAAAATAGGCCCGCAGGAAGGTGAAGCTGGTTTGGCATTATTAAGATCCTATCGCGCGTTACCCAAAAACAGGCCCCTGATTAAATTCCTTTCTGAAGAAGGTGTAAAAGTGCTGTTGCAAAAAACAGAAAACTTCTACATGCAGGAGCAGAATAAGAAAATGCACATTGCCGACGAACCGTTGCTCTTCACAATAGATGAGAAAAACAGGCAGATCGAGCTGACAGAAAGAGGGACTGAATATTTATCAAAATACAATTCGGATACAAACTTCTTCATCCTTCCGGATATCGTCTCAGAGATGCAGGCGATCACAGAAAATACAAATCTTCAGGGTGAAGAAATGACTGAGGCAAGACAACAGCTGGCCCAGGATTTTTCGATCAAATCACGTCGTCTTCACGCCATCAGTCAATTGTTGAAAGCCTATACTTTATTTGAGCGTGATGAAGAATATGTGGTGATCGAAGGCAATGTCAAAATCGTCGATGAATCCACAGGTCGTCTTATGGAAGGCCGTAGATATTCTGATGGCTTGCACCAGGCCCTTGAAGCAAAAGAAAATGTAAAGGTCGGTGAGATCACACAAACGTATGCGACCGTCACTTTGCAAAATTACTTCAGGATGTATCATAAGCTTGCCGGTATGACCGGTACGGCTGAAACTGAGGCAAGTGAATTGTGGCAGATCTATAAGCTTGATGTAGTAGTCATCCCAACAAATCGTCCTGTAGTGCGTGACGACAGGGAAGATCTTGTATTCAAAACCGCACGTGAAAAATATAATACTGTCATCGATGACATAGTGAAGCTGACACAGGAAGGAAGGCCGGTGCTTGTAGGTACTACATCCGTTGACATATCAGAAAAATTAAGCCGGATGCTGCAACTGCGCGGCATACCACATAATGTGTTGAATGCTAAACAGCATCAGCGTGAAGCTGAGATTGTAGCTGAAGCCGGTCATGCAGGCCGTGTGACGATAGCTACCAACATGGCTGGCCGGGGTACTGACATCAAGCTTGGCCCTGGTGTGAAAGAAGCTGGTGGTTTAGCTATCATCGGTACAGAGCGACACGACTCCAGAAGAGTTGACAGGCAGCTTCGTGGTCGATCAGGCCGCCAGGGTGATCCGGGTTCGTCACAGTTCTATGTTTCTCTTGAGGATAATCTCATGCGCCTTTTTCACTCTGAACGTATTGCCAAAGTGATGGACAGCATGGGCCATAAAGAAGGAGAGGTGATCCAGCATTCAATGGTGACGAAATCCATTGAGCGGGCACAGAAAAAAGTAGAGGAAAACAATTTTGGCACCAGGAAACGTCTTCTCGATTATGATGATGTCATGAATATCCAGCGTGAAGCGATTTACCGGAAGCGTAAACATGCGCTTGAAGGAGCTCGCCTGCAGCTGGACCTCAACACGATGTTCATGTCCATGGCAGAAAACATAGCCGAACGATCTAAAAATGCAAATGACTACGAAGGTTTTGTTTCAGACAGCATCAGCATCCTCGGTACGATCCCGGATTTCGATGAAGAAACCTTCAGCACCATCTCCAACGATGATCTGATTGAGAAATACCAGATGCAGATCCAGAAAGACTATGAGCATAAGCGGTACAAGATCGCTGAAGTGCTGATGCCTGTGATCCGCAGTGTATATGAAAATGAAGGGCACCGGTACAAGCGGATAGCTGTTCCCTATACAGATGGTCGTAAAAATGCATTGCCCGTTTCAGCAGATCTTAAAGAAGCCATTGATACAAAAGGCAAATCTGTGATGATCGATATTGAAAAAGCAGTAAGCTTATCACTCATCGATGACAGCTGGAAGGAACATCTCCGTGACATGGACGAATTGAAAGAATCCGCACAGGCAGCTTCCTTCGAACAAAAAGATCCGCTGGTCATCTACAAGATGGAAGCATATGAGCTTTTTGAAAATCTTGTCTACAAAGTCAACATGGAAGTTTGTTCGTATCTCATGAAAGGCAAGCTTTTAATCAATGCTCCGGATGAAGTAAGAGAAGCACGCGAACAGAAAACAGATCTTAGCAAAGTGCGCACCAACAGGGTTGAAGAAGTAGCGCGTAAGGCTGCTGCAGCTTCTGCCGGTCGTCGTCCTGAAGTTGTCGTAGAAACTGTGAAGCGCGATGAACCGAAAGTGGGACGTAATGATCCTTGTCCTTGTGGAAGTGGGAAGAAATATAAGCAGTGCCACGGGAGGTGAGAGTAGTGAGTAGTGAGTAGTGAATCGTGAATCGTGAATCGTGAATCGTGAGACGTGAGACGTGAGCTGTGAGCTGTGAGCTGTGAGCTGTGAGTAGTGAGTAGTGAATCGTGAGCGTGCAGCAATAGGCATAGCTCCGTAGGACCGGAATATCTGTAGCAAAAACGAGCACAACATTTTTTGAGTTTTGTAGGTGCGCAATATTTTTAATCAGATGTTCTGCGAAGGAATTCAAAAATTCATTATAGCTCCCTAGGAGCGATATCTCTGTAGCAAAAACGGGCACAACATTTTTTGAGCTCCATAGTAGCTGAATGGTTTCTCTCAGATGTCCAACGAAATATTGCAGAATTTATAATAGCTCCGTAGGAGCGGAATATCTGTAGCAAAAACGAGCACAACATTTTTTTGAGCTCCGTAGGAGCGGAATGTTTTCTTTCCGAAAATCTTCGAGAAGTTAGAAAGAGGCAAATGCCCATGAAAATCAATCATGACTGATCATGATAATTATGACAATGCTTCGACCTGCTTGACTCAACCATGTGCTACAGTTCAGCAACCGACTGGCTGCTCAGACTTTAACCATTGACTTTTTTTTGAGACACTTAATCTTCAACTGAAGGAATTATTTCTTCCATAATGCATAATACCATCAATCCTCCCAGTGCTGCCAACATTGTCCAGATAACTGTCATGTGGGAAATTCCTAACACCAGTCCTGTAGTAATTAACGTAAGCCCTAATTTTATCCATTCAATCTTACCTGTGGCTCTCCACATCACGACAATCAGGCCTCCTGAAAAACAAAAAATTCCCAGTGCGAGTGCAATACGTCCATTGATTGTCAATGGCAGATCAGGATGAGATATGCATTCATTGATCGCATATGCATATACAATAAGGCCAAAGAGCATTGGAAAGTGGAACAGGCTATATGTATCACGGGCCATGGTTGATTGTTCTGCATCTTTTTTCTGTGCCATGATATGTTCAAGCTTGTCTTTTGCTTTTGAAAAATAGATCCACCACAGGCAGCCAGAAATGCCTACAGAAAGAATGGCTACTGCTAATAATGAAAAGTTCCAGGAAGCAGATGAAATTCCTCCCGCAGCAACAATTAATGTTTCTCCCAATGCAATAATGATGAATAGTCCATGTCGTTCTGCAAAATGACCGGGATGCAAATTCCAACCGTCAGCTTTTCCTCCAAGTGCGGCCGCCATGATGTCAAGTCCAATGCCAAGACCCCATAACCAGTATTGTAATGTTCCACCTAAAATTCCCCCGGCAATAACTGCCATCAAACCAAGGATCGATACAGCGCTGAATAATCTTACTGCCGCTCTCATCTTTGGATCTACCCACGATACCCACAGGTAAATCAGCAAGCCGATAGATCTGACAGCAACATATGAAACTGCAAACCACAATGCCTGGCTGCTGAAGGCCTCGGGCACTCCAATGGCCATAAAAAAAGCCAGGGCTGTAGTCAGTAAAGTCCCAAGTTGTATCCATTGATGGGTTGTATCTGCTGCATTTAATGCCCACGTAAATTGTGTCCATGCCCACCATACCAGCCAAAACACCAGAATGACTTTTCCTGCATGAGCCAGGTCAAATCCGTCGTGAAACAAGTGGACTACCTGGGTGATGGAAAATACAAAAACCAGGTCAAAAAATAATTCAGCAAAACTCACCGCCTGGTCTCCATCGGCTAAAATAGATTTTGGTTTTTCAGAAGCAGGATTCATGTTCGTCTGTATAAATATTCCTCAAATTTGGTTTATTTAACCCTAACTAAGGTTAGTCAAATAATTTTTTAGCAATTAAAATCATTATTGAAGTGAAGAATATGTCTCGCAAAGACGCAAAGAAAAATTAACATCACATGTCCTCACAGTTCACGGCTCACGATTCACGATTCACGAAGAAAGGATGCGTATAGCGTATTACCTTTATCCCGGAATTAAATACACAATAGAATTTATCTATGTCAAATCTTTCTGATCAACAACATATACTTGTCACCGGTGGTGCCGGATTCATAGGTTCTCACGTCGTGCGTCGTCTGGTGGCAAAGTACCCGGATTACAGGATCATCAATTTTGATGCGCTGACGTATGCAGGCAATCCTGAAAACCTACGGGATATTGAAAATAAACCCAACTATACTTTTATCAAGGGTGATATAAATGATGCGGTTCACGTCAGTTCTATTCTCCGGGAATATGAAATCCATGGGATCATTCATCTCGCTGCAGAATCACACGTAGACAGGTCTATTGCTGACCCATTGGCTTTTGTTCGAACGAATGTACTGGGTACAGGGACATTACTTGAAAGTTGCAGACAATATGGGAAGGAAACTTCACAGGCTATAAGATTCTATCATGTCTCTACAGATGAGGTGTATGGGGAACTCGGTGATACCGGTTATTTCACTGAAGAAACAGCCTATGATCCACGTAGTCCTTATTCCGCTTCAAAAGCCGGGAGTGACCATTTAGTGCGGGCTTATTTTTCAACCTATGGATGCCCGACGCTCATCAGTAATTGCAGCAACAATTATGGTCCGAATCAATTTCCTGAGAAGCTGATCCCATTGATGATCCGGAATATTAAAGAAGGATTGCCGTTGCCTGTGTATGGTGAAGGAACCAATGTCCGTGACTGGTTGTATGTCGGAGATCATGCCGAAGCCATTGATTTGATTTATCATGAAGGCAAGGTTGGGGAGACGTATAATATCGGCGGAGGAACTGAATTGAAAAACATTGAGCTGGTGCGTACATTATGCAAGCTCATGGATGATAAGATGGGACGCCTGTTAGGAAGTTCTGAAGAGTTGATTCGTTTTGTCAGGGACAGGGCCGGGCATGATCACCGGTATGCCATCGATTTCAGTAAACTTAAGAATGAGCTTGGCTGGACACCGGCCACTGATTTCAAAACCGGTTTATCCCAAACCATTGACTGGTATCTGACTCACCAGGATTGGGTGCAACGTATCACTGACGGTTCCTACCAGGAATATTATGACAAGCAATATGGAACTGTATAATAAACGGAGGGGCACTATGAGTAGTGCCACTACTAATAGTGCCACTAAGTCCTAACGCACTGTCTGTCAGGATCTCCGAATAGTTATCCACAGGTTCATTTTTGTCACCGGCATGTTGAAGTAAAACGCTTCTGCATTTTCAAAAACTTATCTGCTGTCCTTTGGTTTATTGATAATAACGTCAATATTTATCTTTGATCATCAATCAACCTGCCATGTTTATGAATCGTATCACATTCCTTTTTTTATTTGCAGTAATTGCAATTGCATCCTGCAAACCCGCCGTTGTAAAAGAAGAACCTCAGACAGTTGCCCCTCCGCCTAGCACAATTCCTGACAGCATACCGGTGCAGTCATTAACCAGGCTATGGAATACGGATGCAAAACTTACTACTTCTGAATCCGTATATTATGATACTACTGCCAATCTGCTCTATGTTTCCTGCATTGGCGGAGTACCTCCGGACAAAAAAGATAATGATGGATTTATAGCCAAGGTTGGATTAGATGGAAAAATCATTACCCTCAAATGGGCTACAGGCATGAGCGCTCCAAAGGGAATGGGGAGATCCGGAAATACATTGTACGTAACTGATATAGACCGGGTAGTTGCTATTGATGTCAATACCGGCAAAATCAGCAATAGCTGGAAAGTTGCCGGTGCCTCTTTTCTGAATGATATAGCGGTTTCACATGATGGTACCGTGTATATCTCGGATTCGAATAAAAGCACTATTCATCAATTATCGAAAGGGAAAGTAACACCTGTTTTTTCTGACACCACATTACATGGTACGAATGGTCTTTTTGCCGATGGACAGAGGTTGCTCATTGCTGCTGACGGTACGACATACTCATTTGATATAGCCGGTAAGCATGTCAACGTCATCGCACAAGGAATACCCGCTGGCGATGGTATCGAGAGATATGGTGACGGCATCTTTCAATCCAACTGGAATGGAGAAGTCTATTATATCGATGCTTCCGGAAAATTATCGAAGGTGCTTGATACAAAAGAAATAAAAATGAACACGGCAGATATCGAAGTCATCGAGAACAAAAACCTGTTGTTTGTTCCTACTTTCTTTGGGAATAGTGTAACGGCGTATACGATTTCTATGAAAAAAATGAGCGCCGAACCGGCGAAGTGAGACGTGAGACGTGAGACGTGAGACGTGAGACGTGAGACGTGAGACGTGAGACGTGAGTAGTGAGTAGTGAGACGTGAGACGTGAGTAGTGAGTAGTGAGTAGTGAGACGATGAGCCATTGCGAAAGTAAAGAGTGGTTACGGCTTGCCTTTTCTTACCTCATACAATTCTAAAGAAGAAAGAAAGTGTTCAGTTTTTGGTACTCAGTAATTTGGGACGACTGCAAGAAATCAAAACTCACGTTTGACGATTGACGTTTCACGCCTCACGCCTCACGTCTCACTACTCACTTCTCACTTCTCACTATTGGAGCCAGTGACTCAGATCTTTTCCTGTAATGCGTTGCAGAGTGTGAACGTCCTCTTTTACCTGGAGAATGATATACTGTCTGACATCTTCGGGGATGGTTTCTTTCCGGATGGGTTTGCTTGTCATGCTCATCACAAGGTTGCCTAGTCCTGCCATCTTAAGTTTTTTGATCACACCGGAAAGTCCGATCATTGCAAGAGCTGTATTGAAACGTCGTATCAAAAGTTGCAATGGGGCATAGTGGCTGCTACGTGCCGGATTTGATTTTTTGTGCAACGTCTTTGGTGTGAAAGAAGGATCAACTCCGAGAAATGAGAATATTTCCTGTACTAATATTTCAGGTCGCTTTGAAATATCTTCGAACCATAGCAGAAAAATCTGGTCCCGATGGAAATGCTTCAAGTACAAAGACAGCGTCTGTGCATACAATGACATCCGGATATATTGATTTTCTTCCTGTAAAGCTTGTTGAACAGTCCGTTTTTCTTTTTTTTCAAAATATTTTGCGAACTGGTAGTGGGACCATATGCGTTCTACAGGATGACGTATGCAGAAAATAATTTTCACATCCGGATTCATTTCTTTAATACGTATGGCGGCAATGGGATCTACTCCATAGTAATTTGTTATCTCCCCCTTGAGCTTTTCTTCGCTGCAATGCGTAAAAAATTTCCGGTACCATACTAATCCCTTATGATGTCTCTGCTTATTCCTAGTATTGAAGCTTTGAAGATCATTGAAGAAATTCACTTCCTTCGGTTCTGAAAGACAAAGTTGCGGATGTTCTTCCAGGATATGTCCCAGCCAGGTAGTTCCGCATTTGGAAGCACCAATTCCGACAAAGTCTATTTGGAATTTTCGATTCTCGATTTTCGATTCTCGATTTTGTGAGCACCTATGGCCCAATTAAACAAGTAGTATGAGAGGTAGATTGCATTTAGTTTTTCTTCCCTGCTCCCTGCCTTTTTATCCGATCATGTTTTTAAATCGCGGTCTCTTCGGTGTGATATCGCCAAGGCGTTTTTTCTTTGCTTCTTCATAGTCTTCAAAATTTCCTTCGAAGAATACTACTTCTCCTTCATCTTCAAATGCCAGGATATGAGTAGCAAGCCTGTCAATGAACCATCTGTCGTGTGAGATGACCAATACGCATCCTGCAAAATTTTCCAGGGCTTCTTCCAGCGCCCGCAATGTATTCACGTCAATGTCGTTCGTAGGCTCATCGAGGAGCAATACATTTCCACCTTCGCGAAGTGTGATGGCTAGCTGCACACGATTTTTTTCACCTCCGGAGAGAACGCCTACTTTCTTTTGTTGGTCAGCCCCGGTGAAATTGAACTTGCTGATGTAGGCACGAACATTTACCTGTAGGGCACCTACAGTGATGATTTCATTTCCGCCACCGACTACTTCATAAACTGTTTTGTCAGGATCGAGATCTTTGTGTGCCTGGTCGACATAGCTGATCTGAACTGTCTCACCGATGGTGATAGTACCACCATCAGGTTTTTCAACACCCATGATCATTTTGAACAGAGTAGATTTTCCTACGCCATTCGGTCCGATGATGCCGACGATAGCATTCTTAGGAACTTTAAATGTAAAGTTGTCGATGAGCACGCGGTCACCAAAGCCTTTTGTCAGGTTATTCGTCTCAATGATCAGATCACCAAGACGCGGACCGGGTGGTATGAATAGCTCGAGCTTCGCTTCTCTTTCTTTTATCTCAGCATTGCGCAGTGTGTCGTACGCTGTAAGACGTGCTTTACCTTTCGCCTGTCTTGCTTTTGGCGCCATGCGGATCCATTCCAATTCGCGCTCAAGTGTTTTCTTGCGTTTGGATTCTACTTTTTCTTCCTGCTCAAGACGTTTTGATTTTTGTTCGAGCCATGAAGAGTAATTGCCTTGCCATGGAATTCCTTCGCCGCGATCGAGCTCAAGTATCCAGCCGGCAACATTGTCGAGGAAATATCTATCGTGTGTAACTGCTATGACTGTTCCCGGGAAATTCTTGAGGTATTGTTCGAGCCAGAGAACACTTTCTGCATCCAGGTGATTAGTAGGCTCATCGAGCAGAAGTATATCGGGCTGTGAAAGGAGTAATCTTGTCAAAGCGACCCGTCTTCTTTCACCTCCTGATAAAACACCGATCAGTGCATCCTCGGGTGGACACCTGAGGGATTCCATTGCTGTAGAGAGGCGGTAGTCAAGTTCCCATGCATTGAAGTGATCTAACTTTTCCATGAGTTCGCCCTGGCGTTCGATCAGTTTCATCATGAGATCATCGTCCATAGGTTCGGCGAGTTTCATGTTGAGGTCCTCGTATTCTTTAAGGAGGTCGACGATGGGTTGTACACCTTCTTCCACGATCTGGCGTACGGTTTTTGTGTCATCGAGGACAGGTTCCTGTTCGAGGAGGCCGATCTTGTAATCGCCATCGAACCAAACTTTGCCATTATAGTTTTGGTCTTTGCCGGCGATGATGCGCAGGAGGCTTGATTTTCCTGATCCATTGAGACCGAGGACACCGATTTTAGCTCCATAAAAGAAGGAGAGCCATATGTTTTTGAGGACTACTTTGGATGGGGGGTAGGTTTTGGTGACGCCCTCCATGGAAAAGATTACTTTATTGTCAGCCATTTACAATTGCAGATTTACGAATTACGAATTACGATTTTAGTTTATTGCCCATGGCTAAATTGCCTGTTGAGAATGGGGCTGCAAATGTAGGGAATTATACCCCTTTCTGTTAGTCCGGAACCTGATGAAGAATTTTGGTAAAATAAAAGGGGACAACTTTGCAGTTGTCCCCTTTGCTATGTTCAATATTGGTTTGCATTTTAATCGTTTCGCATGATCACGATCACTTTTGTATACGTACCGCTTTCCGATTTCAATTCAAGGATATAGCTGCCTGCAGACATCTTGCTCACATCAATTCGCTGTGAATTCGGACCTTTATTCGCATTCATCTTATCAGTCATCATGGTTTGACCTAGATTATTCATCAATCTGTAGGACACATCCTGATGTGTAGCAGAAATGAAGCTGATATTTAAACTACTATTCACAGGGTTTGGCCAAAGCATCAATCCTGATATAGTAGATATTGCATCAGATACATCAGCAACTTTCAGTGTCAGTGTCTGATCTGCATCAGGAATAACATTTTCAGTAAACTGCGTGAAAGGATTGATTTCTGTGTCGATACAATCAATGTCATCGGAACATACAGATGTACAACCGTACGCATCTTTCACGGTGAGCACAATAGTGACTTCTGTCCAGCCTACATAAATGTTGATTTGTGAAGTCCCCTGGCCACTTTCGATAAAGCCCTGACCTAAGACCTCCCACTCATATGTCACTGCACCCAGTCCACCGGTGATATTGCTTCCGATGACAACATCATGTGAATTACATTCTATTCCCGGAGGAATAGATACCTGACATTCAATAAATGTATCAGGTATCCAGGTGATGTGTTGATTTTGTGAAGCAACATTGCCGCACGCATCGGTTGCTGTCCACGTCCTGACTACATCGGCAATCCCGGGGCCCTGGACTCCAAATGTTATCGTTTGACTGTATTGGATACTCACAGGCTGTGATGGATCTGTTGCATGAACTGTAGGAGGTGCCGGCAATTGAGCACAAATAATGGTAACATCTTCAGGAATCCCAATCATCGAAGGTGGAAAATCATCGAGGATATAAACATCAAAAGAAACAGATGAGGTATTACCGCAAATATCTGTGGCCCACCATGTATACACGCGGCGTTCTGAATAGCCATCGTCCTGACAGTTTCCATTAAATGTGACTTCCAGATTAAAATGTGGAATTACCTGTTCATCACATTCGTCAGTTACAAAAACACTTCCGTCATCCAGATCGTCAAGTTGCTTTATGATGTCTGTCTGAGAAAGATTAACATAGCTCTTTCCTGGTGCATCCAGGTATTTCAGGATAATGGAGTATGTGGGTATCTGGAATTCCGGAGGTGTCTTGTCACCAACTATGATGAGTTGTTTGATAGTTGATGTATGACCGCATGCATCGGTTGCTGTCCATGTACGCTCGTATATGACTCCATCGCGGCATTGTTCAGGCAGAACCTTTTCTGACATCGATACAATTACATCTTTGCCAGTGCATGGATCTGATGCTGTGATCTTTGGAATGGAAAGGTCATCACAGATTTCAGGCACAACTCCGTGAATGACAGGACCGCTACCATCTCCCACATGTACAATTTGTGTTGCGTTGGTTACATTTCCACATGGATCTGTTGCCGTAATGATCCGGGTCAGTGTGTATTCACTTTCGCATTGTCCATTGGTCCTGGTCTCATTGACTACCAGGTCCGCGTTTCCACAATTATCTATTGCGTTGATAGAGGGCGGGACATCATGACAAGCAATGGTTATTTCAGATTTGAAGTTGACAAGTTCCGGGCTTGTATGGTCAACCACTGTAGCCTGTACAGAAAGGTTGCTGATATTTCCGCAGAGATCACTAGCCTGCCACTGCATTAAAACAGCAGCTACAATGCCTTCTGTACAACCATTTGATTGGGTTACAGATTCTTTATATGTGACATTGACACCTGTACATGAATCGTCCACGCTTACGTCTTCAGCACTGAATGGAGTATAATCTCCATTTTGACCAGCGCAATCAATTGTCAGGTTTTCACCCGGAGACAATGCTGCCAAAATCGGATTTACAAAAAGCATCACCGGTCCTCCATGATCATTTGGTATCAGGATGACCGTGTCACGTGTAAAATTATCACATCCATCATTTGCTTCATAGGTGCGCCTTACTCCGAAACCAGCACCGCAGGGATTAGGAATTTTTACCTCAAAGAAACTGAGGAAACCATTGTCACAATTGTCAACAGCTTCGACAAGCTTCAATGAAGGATCACCGATACAAGTGGTGTCAGGTACCCCAACTATCATCGGTGCTTCAGTATCAATAAGCTGTGCATAAATAGTGAGATTGGTTTCATTGCCACAATTGTCCACTGCATTCCAATGGAATGTCTGTTGCTCCAGATATCCGTCACGTGCGCAATTGACAGGATGAATAGTGCTCTTGTCGAATTTGATGATCGCATTACTGCCACAGGAAGCAGGGCTAAATACTGATGCAGCGTTCAGATCATCGTAGAATTCAGGAAAGCCTCCTTCATTGCAAGTATATTGGAGAACTGTACCATTACCCACATTCTGTAATTCTGCCGGTATGAATTGAAGAGCAGGAGGTGTGTCATCAATCAATGTAATCAGTTGAGTACCGGTAGATTTATTTCCGCATGCATCCGTTGAAGACCAAGTGCGTGTGATCACAACTCCATCCTGACAACCATTCGGTACAGGTGTTGAATGAAATTGAACTTCCGATGCTTCAATGCATTCATCCGTAGCAAAAACATTCGTTGGTGGATCAGGAATTTCGTCACAATTGACCGTGATATTTGCAGGGACATTGTGTAGTACAGGAGGGATGTGATCTACTAAACCCATGAAGACAAATTTGGAGCTGCTGTTTCCACAAGCATCTGTTGCTGTCCATGTGAGTTTGTAGAGAGTGATATATCCATCCACAGGACAGTTGCCTTCATCCTGAAGGACAATGTTATATGTGACTGTTGGTGTACCACAATTATCAGTCACGCTGACGCTGTTTGTTCCGAACGTGGGTAGCTCCCAGTTTGGATCCTGGCCAAGACATTGAATATCAAAGCGGCCGCCGTTTGGAACATTAGCAATCAGAGGTGCTGTGAATGTAATGACCGGAGCAGTATTATCATTAACGATGATAGATTGTGAACATGAAGCAGAGTTTCCGGATGGATCCGTAGCACGATAATATCGGGTGATGGTGTATTTATTCGCGCAGGTTTGATTGGAAATAACATCTCCTAAAAAAGTAACTGTTGGAGCACCACAATTATCATTCGCAGTGACAGATCCCACAGATGCTGCCGGTACAGTTGAAGCACATTGGACTGTGATGGCTGCCGGACAACTGATGGTAGGTATCTGAGTGTCGAACACTCTTACGGTAAATGCACATGTTGAGCTGTTACCTGCTGCGTCTGAAGCTCTGAAGACAATGGTATTCACGCCAACAGGGAAGCTTGAACCGGAAGCCTGTCCTGACACAAGTGTGATCGCCGGAGCAGTACAATTATCTGTAGCGCTTGTAGAACCATATGTCACAACTGCAGCGCATGTTCCTTGTGCGGCATTCGCGGTAACATTAGCAGGGCATGTGATTGAAGGAGGTTGGTTGTCGATCACTGTTACGGTAAATGAGCAAGTCATGGTGTTACCTGCGGAATCTGTAGCTCTGTAAACAATTGTACTGGTACCCACAGGGAAAGATGAGCCTGAAGCTTGTCCGGATACAAGTACGATGGACGGCGCTGTACAATTATCTGTAGCCCCTACGGAACCATATGTCACAACCGCACTACAGGAGGTGGTCGGTGATACGTTGGCGGTCACATTGGAAGGACACGTGATGGAAGGCGGTGTGACGTCTCCCAGGCTAAAAGTCCAAATCGTACATCCGGTCGCTGTACCTCCGGGACCGACCGGGCGGATCTGCCAAAAATAGGATGTATTCGTGGGCGTAGGAGCCAGAAAGGTGGTGCTTGCGGTATTAGCTACAAATGGCGGAATCGCTGATGTTCCAAAATAAACATCATAACTCGTAGCTCCGGCAACTGAAGGCCATGACAGGATAGTACTTGGTGACGGACAAACCACTTGCCCATTGTTTGGGCTCGTAGGATTAGGTGGGCAGACAGGTGTGCCTCCTGGTGTGGTCACACAAATGGTAAAAGTGCCCTGATTGGAGGCAAGGCTTCCAAAACTGTATACCCTGACCAGATAGGTTGTTCCAACGGAAAGCCCGCTTAATGTTACTGTCTCTGTTCCTCCGCTGACAGTAGCATCTGCACATCCGATATTTGTACCATTACATGCACCAGTGCGCACATCCACTACCGCATCAAATCCTGCACCGCCTACGACTGTAACATTGTGGTTAGCAGAAGTAGCAACGAATTTATACCATACATCATCGTCGGCTGTACCTGTGAACGTTGCACAGGTAATGGCGGCGATACTTTGTGTAGCTCCTACGGTTGTACCATTTGTGGGTGTACATCCTGCAGCAGGTGTAAGTGTTGAAGCATTTCCGCAATCGTTATTGGCAGGTGCTGGTATTGTAACGCAAATGGTAAATGTACCCTGACCGGATGCTAAACTACTGAAGCTATAAACCCTGACGAGATACGTGGTGCCAACAGTAAGCCCTGTCAATGTTACAACTTCAGTTCCGCCACTGATTGTTGCATCTGCACAACCAATATTTGTACCATTACATGCTCCGGATCTTACATCTACTACAGCATCAAATCCTGCGCCCCCTACAACCGTAACATTGTGGTTGGTAGAAGTGGCTATGAATTTATACCATACATCATCGTCAGCTGTTCCTGTGAAAGTAGCGCAAGTGATGGCAGCTATACTTTGCGTGCCACCGACTGTGGTACCATTTGTGGGAGTGCATGTTGTTCCCGGTGTAAGTGTTGTTGCATTAGCGCAGTCATCGTTTGCTGGTCCTGCCGGAGCCGTATGGGTCACGCATATACTAAACGTACCGGTGCCGCCTGACCATCCATAAACACGTACTAAATAAACATTGCCTATCGTGAGACCAGAAACTGTAACCATCTCTGTACCGCCGGTTGTTGTGGCATCTGCACATCCTATGTTGGTCCCGTTACAGGCACCGGATCGAACATCAATGATGGCATCAAAACCTGTACCCCCAACGACTTTAATGGTATGTGAAGTGGCGACTGCAGTAAACTTGTACCAAACGTCCAGTGCAGAAGAACTGGTGAATGATGCGCATGTAATAGGAGCAATACTTTGTGTTGCCGCGACGTTCGTTCCGCTTGTATTAACACAAGTTGTACCGGATGTAAGGTTAGTTGCGTTGGCACAATCATCATTTGCAGGACCTGTGGGTGCGCTTGTCACACAAATCGTAAACGAACCTGTACCACCAGCCCAACCATATACACGGATAAGATACACCTGGCCGATCGAAAGGCCTCCAAGTGTAACTGTTTCTATCCCACCTCCAGTCGTGGCATCAGCACATCCAATATTCGTTCCGTTACAGGCACCGGAACGGACATCTATGATCGCATCAAAGCCGGTACCGCCCGCGACAGTGATCGTATGTGCAGTGGCAGTAGCGGTGAACTTATACCATACATCCAGTGCTGAACTACTTGTGAAAATTCCACAGGTAATGGCTGGGATACTTTGAGTTGCTTCTACATTCGTGCCTGCTGTGGGTATACAAGTGGCCCCTGAGGTCAGATTAATTGCATTGGCGCAATCATCATTGGCCGGTGGTGCCAGAGCAAAAGACTGGATGACAAATGTCAGCATCAGTAGGATTGAAAAGCAGAATGACCTGCATCTTTGGGATTGCAACCTGGCATGCAGATTGCATAGTTTGGGTAAGAACATAAAGAGGGTAAGTTTTTTATGAATAGATAAATGGTTTGAACAAAGTGATATACGTGACTGCTATGCCTTGGTTACATGGCAGTCCGTTATTGTTAAAAGTATACATCAAAAAAATCTGAATACTCACCTTGGACTGGGTCGTCCATTTATTTCTCTAGTCCAAATTTAATTTATTCTTTGAACAAGCCAAATTTTGTTCTCAATTAGAACAATTGGCCTCTGAATGGGAAGAATAGGGGCAAGAAGTAATACAATCGGCAAAATCATATCCATATCCAGCCCAACCGCTTGGAAAGATTTGTATCTGGAACCTACAATCCAGGTTTGGAAAGAAAAATTGGGAAGATTTGTAGCTGAAAAACTACAAATAACATTGTGACAGCAGCAAAAATGCAGAAGTTAGAAAAGAGCAATTTTCACCATCGGATTGGCATACGCGGACAGTGACTCCAGTTGTGCATCGATGATCTTGTTCCATCGTTTTTGCTGCACAGGATCGGTGGAATGTTTGGTTTCGCGATCGTACTTGCTTTGTTCGAGGCGATATTCATTCACGATCTTATTGAAGAGGGATTCCAATGACGTACTGAATCTTGTTTGGGAAAAATGACTGGTGATGATGGCCTGCCGGATCTTGCGGGCGTAGATCTCGCAGATCTCGAAGTGACGTTTTTCGTGATTGAGGGCTTCGTCAGCATGTTCAAGTTTTGGATAACGGGTCCAGGATTCGAATGGAAGAAAAAGGGCTGAAACTTTTATAGTGGCAGATTTGCCTTTGACCTGTGTCCTGTAGGTTAATGAAGAGACCGTAACGGCCGCTGTATTTTTCCCCATCGAAGCTACGTGACGCGGATTCACTTTTCCTTTGAATATGCTCCAGTTGAAGTCCACATCAGGTGAATACTCAATGCTCGCCGTTTCCTGGGAGAAGAGGGATAAATAAGAAATAACAAAACAGAGGGACAACAGGAACTTCATTGTGATAATAAACTATGTAGTGGGGGGAATATTGCCGGAAAGGGCTATAAAGTTGTGTTAAATAGGAAAGGTGAGGAAGATTCTCAATGCAGTTTAGAAACTGCTTGAAACAGATTTCAAATGGATACAGTTGGTAATATTGGTTTGAAGTTTGGAAACTTCAAACAGCGGAATGGTTTGTAGTTGCAAACTACAAACATCCGTCAGGCTGACTGCGTCAGTGTCGGGAGAAGAGCAGCCTTCCAGGTGCTGAAGGTGCCATCAAGAATGTGCTTACGCGCATCGCGTACAAGCTGGAGATAGAAGGAGAGATTTTGAAGAGAAGAAATCATCGCGCCGAGAGGCTCGCCAGATATGACGAGATGACGGAGATACGCAAGCGAATGCCCGCGACTGGTGGATGCATTTGATTCCGGGTCAATAACATCATGACATTGTTTCCATTTTTCATTTCGGATATGAACTATGCCTCTTGAAGTATACAATAAACCATGTCGTGCATTTCGCGTTGGCAACACACAATCAAACATATCTATACCCCGCGAAATTGATTCAAGGATATTGGCAGGCGTACCAACACCCATGAGGTATCTTGGTTTATCATGAGGGAGATATTGGCATACCTCTTCCGTCATCGAATACATTTCATGATCAGGTTCGCCAACGGAGAGTCCACCGATTGCATTGATGGGCATGTCTCTCGATGCAATGTATTCTGCAGATTGTTTTCTCAGATGTGCGTAGGTGCTGCCTTGTACGATAGGAGCAAGTATCTGATCATAACCATATAATCCTTCTGTTTCATTGAACCTGGTAATGCACCTGTCCAGCCAACGATGCGTCATGTGCATTGATTTTTGTGCATAACCTTCTTCACAAGGATAAGGTGTGCATTCATCAAAAGCCATGATGATATCAGCACCGATCTTGCGTTGAATATCAATCGCAAATTCAGGTGTAAACACATGCAGTGATCCATCGATATGCGATCTGAATTTTACACCTTCTTCTTTTATTTTTCGTTGCTGGCTGAGTGAGTATACCTGGTACCCACCACTATCGGTGAGCATTGGCCTGTCCCAGTTATTGAATTTATGAAGACCGCCTGCAGCCTGTATTACATCTGTTCCGGGGCGCAGATATAAATGATATGTATTACCTAAAATAATTTGCGCGCCAATCTGATCCTTTAGCTCTTGTTGATGCACAGCTTTCACCGTGCCAGCAGTTCCCACGGGCATAAAGATGGGTGTCTCCACATCACCGTGTGGGAGATGAAGAGTACCTGCGCGGGCACTGGAGGAAGGATCTGTGGAATGTATTTTAAAATGATCTCCTTTGCCTCTGATAGCCTCGTCTGCCCCTAAATCCCCTAAAGGAGACTTTTGATCTTGCTTTTTAGTCATACCACATGTAATTTTAGAACTCGATGCTATTGCCATGGCCACCAGTATGCACTACGGAGCGAAGAAATCCACCTTTCTTTTTGCACTTCAACTGAGGAACAACCTCACTCCTGCAGAAAAATTTCTTTGGGAATTTCTTCGCAGACATTTGATGAAATATCGATTTAAATGCCAACACCCAACCTGGATCTATGTTGTTGATTTTTATTGCCACCCCCTAAAGTTTGTAATCGAAGTCGATGGCTCTATACACTTGCTGAAAGAAATTCATGAGAATGATGTCGATAGAGAAACGAATCTGAAGTCGTTTGGACTCACCATACTTAGATTCACCAATGATGAAGTGCTACATGACTCTTTAAATGTGATCAAAAAAATTGAACAGAAAATCAAAGCACTTTCAACTTTCGTAAATTCAGAATAAGTAAAATCAAAAGTCCCCTTCCGGGGATTTAGGGGCAGACGGGTCGGGATCTATGGGCAAAATGGGTACACCTATTTTTTCAAACAACCCCTTCATCGTCTCTTCCACAGAATATTTTCTTTTCAATATGTTCACATTCACAGCTTTTCGATTCAAGCCTGTTTCCCGCCAATGGAGATATTCTTCCAAGAGAAAATTTTTTATTCCCGTTAAATCTGAATGTTGATCAGAAAATGATTTCCCTATCTGAAGTTCCTTTAAATTATTTTCAAGCTCAGGATCAATTTGATTTTTAACAATAGCCAGGATAGGGTTTCCTGCTTCAAAGTATTCAATCATTTTTCCTGTCAGGATTCCTGTAAGATCATCTGAAGAAATCGTAAGCAACAGATTAACGCATGCATCTTTTTGAATTTTCATTGCATCTTCAGAAGTAAGCTCTCCGCGTATATCCATTACATCTATCAGATCAAATGCAGCAGCCATATCTCTCCAATAAAAACCATCCTTACCTGCATAGATGATGGTCACATTTTCTTTCTGCAGCTTTCCCTCTCCAATTAATTCTTTCAGTGCTTTGAAAAGTGGTTCTGCATTTTTTTTATCCAGGTACATAGAACCTGTATATGCGATTGAAAATTTTAAACTGCTGACTGGCGTAAAATATTCCGGAAATGTCGGAATTGCATTCCTGATTGTAATCACATAAGGATTGAATGACTTTAATTGAACGGCCAATCCATCCGACACCGTTGTCAGCAGATCAGCTGTATAAAAAATATTTCTAAAAAACCTCCGGTGAATGGTCTTGAAATATATTTTATTAAAATACGGATCGTACATCAGGTCCCTGAAATCCGCAATCCAATAGATGTGCGGATTCATTTTTTTTAAAATATACGCTGCAAAGTGATCGGTAAATGGCCTGAAGGAAGAATAAAGATGTGTGATCTTTTGTTCCCGTATGGCTTTGTTTCCTTTCCGGATGAGATTCATTAAGTATACCGGTCCACCTTCCCCGATTAAAATTGAAAAAGGAAATGTATTCATCAGCTTAATCGCTCTCTGAAACCAGGCATTGTTCTTTTTTTTATCCACGATAGTACCACCGGATTTTTTCTTTCTCAAAAAATATCTGAAGTCAAGGGCCGAAATCGTCTCTACGATTACATTGTCCGTATTGCGTGACTGTGAAGATTTGGTAGAAGTAAATATTAAAGAACACGCGGACCTTTTAGCGATTTCAGAAGAAATCAGGTAATTCCGTTTAGGAGAAATTCCCGGGAGAGGAGGATAGTGGTAGAGCAAGAAGAGAAACCGGGGAGGAGTGTTCAATGTCGAACTGGTATGTTCAGGCTTTCCATAAGTGCATTGTATAAATGGTCAGCGATGAGCCTGTCATCAAATTCATTCAACACTTTTACGCGCCCGGCTTTTCCCATTTCCAGCCGGTCAGTATTGTTCAAATGAATGAATTTATTCATCGCATCTGCAAGGGCCGCACTGTTTTTAACAGGTACCAGGTAACCATTTATATTTTCATCTACGGTTTCGCGACATCCTGCTGTATTTGTAGTGATCACAGGTCGTTCCATCGACATGGCCTCCATGATCACACGCGGCATGCCTTCCCGATAAGATGGTAATATGATGCAATCTGACTGTTCGATGAATTTCCGGATATTTTCCGTTGCACCATGATATTGGATCTTAGGGTTACGGATCCATTTCATAAGATCTTCATTGCTGATCGAAGATGGATTTTCTTTGTCAATCTCACCCACAAGCCAAAACCGTATATGATCATTCGATTGAATTAACTGTGAGGCTTCAATAAATTCCTTCACGCCTTTGTCATACAACAACCGGCCAATGAATGTAAAGGTGATCAATCCTTCCTTTCGTCCATCGCCATTCGGGCTAAAGGCTTTCGTATCTACTCCGCAACCCTTGATCGACATGCTTTTAGATGATGATATAAGCCCTTCATCTTCAAATAATTTTTTGTCATCACTATTTTCAAAGATGACTTTTCGATGATAGGGAAGTGAAAATTTATACAACAATCTTGTAATTCTGTTGATCCATCCTTCGTGTATCAATGAGTAACCCAGCCCTGTAACCACCGCAACCGATGGTATGCCCAGTAACCTGGCCGCGAACCCACCAAAAATATTCGGCTTGACCGTATAATGGAGCACCAGATCGGGCTTGTAGTGCTTATAAAGATTTACAAACTCAAAAAATAACCTGATGTCCTGAAATGGATTCACACTATCCCGATAAAGATGACGGATCGGAATATGCTGAACCTGTGGGAGCGTCTCCGTATAAAAAATAAATTTATCCACAGGTGCCATCACGATCACTTCATGACCTTCGCTGATCAGTTTCCGGATGATATTCAGCCTGAAATTGTAAATATTCCAGGTTGTATTTGCAACTATAATGATGCGCTTAGCCTTCATTCGATCAGAGGTATCTTCCCAATCCCTCATTCATAAGTTTTTCCTTTAAAGCCTTGATGTTCTGTTCTTCTGATTTTGGAAAAATCATCAGGCAATCATCGGTATCCACAATAATAAAATCTTCGAGACCTTTAACAACGACCAGTTTTGAATTTTTAGAAATGATCAATGAATTCTGCGTGTCTTCCAGATAAACCGGCTTGCTTAAAACTGCATTCTGTTGTTCATCTTTTGCGCTTAACTCATGCAATGAATTCCATGTGCCCAGATCTGACCATCCGATATCACACGGTATGGTGAAAACATTTTCTGCTCTTTCAAGTATGGCATAATCCACAGAGATCTTTTCCGTCAGGGGATATTGTTGTTGAATAAAATCGTGTTCCTTATCTGTATTATATACTTTATCATTTTCCAGCAAGTCGTAGATACCTGTCGCATGTGTTTTAAAAGCATTGAGGATTGTATCCAGTCTCCAGGTGAATATGCCAGAATTCCAGACAAAATTTCCTGCTTCCATATAAAACAGGGCATCGGTTGCATTTGGCTTTTCCCTGAATGATTTTACTTTTCGCACGATTTCATGATCATCCGTTCCAAACTCAATATATCCGTAACCTGTATCCGGCCTCGTCGGTTTTATTCCTAACGTAACAATACTGAAATTGGCATCCGCATGATCGCATGCGGTCATGATATTTTTTTCAAATTCGTCCGTATCCCTGATGATATGGTCTGCGGCAGTCACGATGCACACTGCATAAGGATATTTTTGAATAAGCTTAAAGGAAGCCAAAGCGATGGAGGCAGCTGTATTATTCCTCGATGGCTCGGTGATAACGTTGCCGGGGTGAAGGCCGGGTAAAGAATCTAATGTTTGTATCTCATAGTTCTCATGCGTGATCACATAAATATTTTCAATAGGGATAAAGGATGCAAACCTTTCAAATGTCATTTGGATCAGGGTCTTTCCTGTGCCGGTTATATCTAAAAACTGTTTAGGTAAATTTTCGCGGCTTGACGGCCAGAAACGTGAACCAACACCACCTGCCATGATCAGTACAACAGGGAACTCAGTTTCTGTGGGTTTACTTTTACTCATTTTAATAAATCATCGTGAGTTCGTGGTGAGACACTCGAACGTCTGCGTTTATATTTCATTATTATTAATCGGTTTCTCAGCTTCAATGATAAGGGTATGAGGATAAGTAAAATTATCTTCCCATTCTTTTGACAGGACCTGTTGGTCGATAATCTCAGGATATCCGGTATCCTTCACGGGCAAACGGTTGGTAATTTTTATAAACCCTGCATTTCCAAATAATTCTTCCAAATACGAGAAGGTAAGTATAGTAAGATGTTCCTGGCGGCAAAAAACAAAATTTTCAAACCTGCCTCCTATGGATGTCCGTTTATATGGAAAATCACCAAACCATTTGGAATCATTTGCAATGAATCTATTAATAGCACTGTCTCCATTCGGGCCACCAATACGTACCTTCCCTCCTGGCTTTAAACTTTTGAACATGCTTTTAAAATGGCTTTCTAAATCCGGCAGATGTTCAACGACATGATGAGAATAAAAAAAATCAACTGAATTATCTTTAAAAGGTAGTGGATTTCTTAAGTCACCCCATACATCAATCTTTGCGCTAAAAATATTAGCATCCACGTTAATCCATTCATTTAGATAATTTGCTTTTCCCGGACCGAGCTGGACAAGAATTCTTTTTTTATCTCCTTTAGAAGGCGATCTGAATGATTTATAAACCACACCATTCAATTTCATCAAAGGACCCGCCAGAGAATAAAATGCAGCTTTTAATCTTCTGGAAATCATACGTATTGATTAATTATGATCAAGTGCTTCACAGATTATTTCGTTGTAACCAATCTGACAACACAACCTGATTCCACACAGAAGTCCATAAGATCCTGGGATCTCCTGTTCTAAAACCATTCCAGGTGTGCAGGATTTGGTCGCCATTGAATTCCTTTCGATCAGCAAGGTATTTTATTTTTTGATCTGCCATTCCACAAAGCTCATTTTGCAACCAACCTTTCATAGGAAGTGAAAAACCCATTTTTTGCCTGTTCACAATTTCCAATGGTATACGTGGAGCAAGCGATTCAACAAGCATTTTTTTCGGTGTTGTCGGATACTTATATTCATCAGGCAGGGATAAGACATATTCAACTAACCTGTAATCAAAAAATGGCGCCCGTACCTCAAGTGCATGCGCCATCGCCATCTGATCTGTATCCCGCAGCAAAACATCTCTTGTATAAAGTTCAATTTCTCCTATGGTAGCTTTACTTATATTTCCCATCCATGACGTGTCCTTGTCAATAGCTTTAAGATTTAACCCTGCCTCATCGTTCTTAAATACTTCTGATAATAAAGAATTCGTTTCTGCTAAATTTCCTGAGCTTCGAAAAACAGGATATAATGATGGCAAATCCCATGTTTTCAGATTCAGTATCGAGGCCAGCTTATTAAATTTCCGGCTGGAATTGAAAGACAATAAGCCCTTCGCAAGTCGTCTTCTGATAGCCAGTGGAAATTTTGTCAACCGCTTATTTCGAATAAGCTTATGATACATGAGGAAGTAATTATATCCGGCGAATAATTCGTCTCCCCCGAGGCCAGACAAAGCTACTTTGATACCTGCTTTACGCGTATGTTTTGATACAAGATATGTATTGGGTCCATCCCCGCTTGGCGAATCCATGGCCTGCAGTATCTCATCCATTGAATCAAGGAATTCTTCCGGCTTAATGATGATGCGATGATGATGCGTGTGATATTTTGTGGCAATCAGTTGTGCAAATACAGATTCGTCATATTTTTTCTCCCTGAAACTAATATTGTACGTATCAATAGGGCCATCTACTAATTCAGCCATACAGGCTACTACGAGACTTGAATCAATTCCACCGGACAGGAAGGCACCAATTGGTACATCAGAAACAAGTCTTAACCTCACTGAATCAATAAATAATTCTTTAACTTTTTTCTTTGCCGCTTCGTAGTCTTCCGTTGCAGGGGTTATGTTTTTATATTCCCAATAAGGTATTTCCTGAAATTGTCCATTCTTGATGATCGCATAATGTCCTGCATGTAGTTCCTTAATATTCTTTACCAACGTATGCGAACCGAGTGGTGCCTGATAAAGGAAATATTCAGCTAAATGTGTTTTATCTAATTCTCGTGGAATTATTCCCGAAGCCAGCATGCTGCGAATTTCAGAACTGAATACAAAATGTTCTGCGGATAAATAATAATAGAACGGTTTTTTTCCTAACCGGTCACGGGCAACAAACAATGATTCTTCATCTTTGTCCCAGATGGCGAACGCAAACATTCCGTTGATCCGTGAAAGGCAGTCAGGACCCCATTTTGAAAATGCAGCCAGGATAACTTCTGAATCAGATTGGGTACGAAATGGATAAGAAGGAAGGTCAGCTTTAATTTCAAGGTAATTGTATATCTCTCCGTTGAAAATGATGATATACCTTCCACTGAAATCTGCCATTGGCTGATTCGCTGTTTCGCTGAGATCAATGATTGATAAACGACGATGGCCAAGCGCAATTTTTTTATTTACAAATATGCCTTCTGCGTCCGGTCCACGATGGGCAATAGCATCCGTCATCGCCTGGATAGCTGTCTTCTTAAGTTTTTCATGACCTATATTAATGATGCCGGCTATACCGCACATATTTGTTTAATACCAGTCTTGTGTTGTAAGTTGATCATAAACTTTTCTGATCCCGGTTTCCAGCGTAATGGATGCATGCCAGCCCATAGCATGAAGCTTCTTCACATCCATTAACTTTCGGGGCATTCCATCAGGTTTGGATGTATCATATATTAAAGCTCCTTCAAATCCTATAATTTTTTTAATGAGTAAAGCCAGATTTGTTATTGATATTTCATCGCTGGTACCCACATTTACAAAGCCTGAATCATCATAGTGATTCATTAAAAAATAACAGGCATCTGCCAGATCATCCACATGCATAAATTCACGCAAGGGAGTTCCCGATCCCCAAAGTGTCACTTTTTCGATATTATTCTTTTTTGCTTCATGGATTTTCCTGATCAGGGCCGGAAGCACATGGGATCCGTTAAGATCGTAATTATCATTTGGGCCATATAAGTTCGTTGGCATGGCGGATATAAAATTGCAGCCATATTGATATCTGTAGCCATCACATAATTTTATTCCCGCGATCTTAGCGATCGCATACGGTTCATTAGTCTCCTCTAACAAACCCGTGAGTAAATATTCTTCTTTAATGGGCTGAGGAGCCAGTCTGGGATAAATACAGGATGAACCAAGAAATAATAATTTACGAACTCCTACCTGGTAAGAAGCATGGATGATATTGGCTTCGATCATTAAATTATCATAGAGGAATTCAGCGCGATAGGTATTGTTTGCCATGATACCACCCACCTTTGCGGCAGCCATAAATACAAAGTCAGGCTTTTCTTTTTCAAAAAATGCTTGAACAGCGTTTTGATTTCTAAGATCTACTTCAGCGGAGGACCTGAGTATCAGGTTTTGATACCCTTGTGAAGAAAGTTTTCGAACAATGGCAGAACCTACCATTCCGTTATGTCCTGCAACATAAATTTTATCTGATGTATTCATTACGATTTCCATGATGCCTATTCAAATTCATTTCGAACATCAAACCCTTCCTTTTTGAGAAAAGAAAGTTTCTGAAATAATTTCAGGTCTGCAAAAATCATTTCCCTGCACAACGAATGAATATCGTGTTTGGGTGTCCAATCAAGTTTTTCTTTAGCTTTTGAAGCATCGCCAATTAACAGATCCACTTCTGTTGGCCTGTAATATTGTTTATCCACACGCAGTACAGTTTGCCCTATATCAAATGGTGCACGGATGCCCACCGCCGAATTAAATAAATCATGGTCAATGTGATCAATCAAACCTGTCTCATCATCTCCTTTTCCTGAGTATGCAATGGTCACTCCCAATTCTTTCCACGTCATGTTGATAAATTCACGGACACTAGTTGAGATACCTGTGGCAATCACCCAATCTTCCGGTTGATGAAACTGTAAAATCTTCCACATCAATTCCACGTAATCTTTGGCATGACCCCAATCCCGTTTGGCATCCAGGTTTCCGATATAAAGATCTGCCTGTAGTCCCAGTGCCATTTTTGCAACTGCCCGGGTTATTTTTCGCGTTACAAATGTTTCTCCGCGCAACGGGCTTTCGTGATTAAATAAAATACCATTACATGCAAACATATTGTATGCCTCCCTGTAATTGACCGTGATCCAGTATGCATACAATTTAGCAACGCCATATGGTGACCTTGGGTAAAAAGGTGTGTTTTCATTTTGTGGTGTTTCCATCACCTTTCCAAATAATTCAGAAGTTGATGCCTGGTATATTTTAGTCTTCTCTGTCAATTTCAAAAGCCTGACAGCTTCCAATATCCTAAGGGTTCCTATTCCGTCAACATCAGCTGAGTATTCAGGTTCTTCAAAACTTACTTTCACATGTGACATCGCCCCCAGGTTATAAATTTCATCAGGCTGCACATCCTGGACAATGCGGATAATATTAGAAGAGTCCGTCAGGTCACCATAGTGCAATATAAAATTCCGGTTGTCAACATGCGGATCCTGGTATAAGTGATCTATCCTTGCGGTATTAAACAATGAACTTCTTCTTTTAATACCATGCACTTCATAGCCTTTCTTCAATAACAATTCTGAAAGATATGCACCATCCTGACCCGTGATACCCGTAACCAATGCTCTTTTCATGTATCTGTTTATAAGTGTATGAACTGTGATAATTTTCTCAGAGGCTTCAGCCATGAGGTATAAATGCGCGGTGTCAGCCCGTTTATTCTCCAAGCCTCAGCATCTTCTTTATTGGCTTTGATCCTGTTTGAAAGAGAGGCATTGCTTACACCACCTGCTCTCATCTTTACAATAATTTCAGGAAGGTAGCTGACTGAGATGCGATGCTTGTATAAAAATCGAAGCATTAATTCATAATCTGCAGCCGAATGAAGGGATAAATTAAAGAGTCCCCATTTCTCATAAATTTCACGTCGTACAAAAAATGTTGGATGAGGTGGCATCCAGCCATAGAGGAATTTTGATGGCTTAAAGGAACCTGCCAACCAGGTTCTGAGTCGTTTATTAATATCCTGGGGACTTACATATACAAGATCACCATACAGTGCTTGTGTATTTTCTTTTTCCAATTGTCGCACCACGCGACTGATAACAGAAGGATGCGGGTAAAAATCATCTGAATTTAATATCCCTATAATATCACCAGTGCAGGCTTTAATTCCTTTATTCATCGCGTCGTAAATGCCATTATCTTTTTCGGAAATTATCATTTTGACATGACTGAATTCTTTTACAATCTCAATTGTATTATCCGCCGAACCTCCGTCGACTATGATATGTTCGATGCACGGATAATCCTGTACGAAAATGGATACGAGTGTGTCTGCTATGGTGAGACTGCTATTAAACGAAGTTGTAATAATACTGACTACGGGATGCTGCTTTTCGTTCAGATCTAATAAACTCATCAATCAGTTACTGACGTTCGATGACATAATTTTCCAGTACTAGCATGTCCATGTGGGTCCGCAGAAAACAATCAAGAGCTTCCTTTGGAGTATTCACAATGGGTTCATTTTCGTTGAAGGATGTGTTCAATAAAATAGGAACGCCTGTTTTTTCATAAAATCGCCTGATCAACCCGTAATACCTTGGGTTTGTATTTTCATCTACGGTTTGTAATCGACCGGTCCCATCCACGTGTGTAACAGAAGGGATCAGCTCTTGTTTTTCCTTTTTGACAGGAAATACTTTTTCCATGAAGGGTACATCATCGATGATCTCAAAATATTCGCCTACATATTCCTTCAATATGGATGGCGCAAAAGGTCTGAAGCTCTCACGACGTTTCACTTTGGAATTCAATAATTCCTTTGCATCCTTTCTCCTGGGATCTGCAAGTATGGACCTCGCACCAAGCGCTCTTGGGCCAAATTCAGCTCTTCCATTGAACCATCCTATTACTCCTCCATTCACCAATCGCGCTGAAACAATTTCAAACAATTCTTCATCTGCGTAATGTGTGTAATGAATGTTTTCTGAGTTGAGCATGGATTGAATTTGCTCATTACTAAATTGGCTTCCGGTGTAAGCACTCCAGATAGCAGGCATTCTTTTATTTTGCAAAACCTGGTTGTATACATATAGCGCCGAACCCATCGCAATGCCGGCGTCATGACCTGCTGATGGGATATACACTTTTGTGAAGGGTGTATTCTTTTTTATTTTGCCATTGGCTACAGAGTTTTGCGCTACGCCTCCGGCAATACATACGGCATTCAGTTTTGTCTTTTCATACAAGCCGTTGAGCAAATGAAATATTATCTCTTCCGTAAATTTTTGAACAGAAGCTGCAACATCCATATGAAATTGTGTGAGAGGTTCTTTGCTATTTCTCTGCGGGCCTATTGCATCCACTAATTTCTGACTGTATAATTTATCTACCACAGGAATATGATCATCACCATAGGATATGATATTACCCCTGGTGGCCCTGAAATAACTGAGGTCCAGTTGAAACAGGCCGTTGTTCCGGAGCCTGACGATTTGTTTTATTTGATCTACAAATATAGGTTTCCCATAAGGTGCCAGCCCCATTATTTTATACTCATCTCCATAATGAGGAAAGCCCAGAAACTGGGTAAATGCTGAATAGAATATCCCAATGGAGTGCGGAAAATCAATTGAATCATGAATGTGCATGACAGATGCTTTTCCTTGGCCAAGCATAGTTGTCGTGAAATCTCCACTTCCATCGATAGACAAAAGTGCAGCTTCTTCAAACGGCGATGCAAAAAAAGCAGAAGCCAAGTGGGCCCTGTGATGCTCTACATAATTTATTTTTTTTGCTATTTCCTCTTTATCATTCTTCGGAAATAATCTCATGAATTCTTCAGGTAAGGAAGATATTTTTTTTGCATTCTGCATCCTGTTCCTGATGGCATTCAATCCAATACTCGGATGAGAAGCTGCGAAGGCTAATTTTTTAAATACTTTGGCTTTCGGATCTCTCCCGATCGCAATCGCCTGCACTTCATCCAACGAAATACCTGCTTCCTGCAGGCAAAATTTAATCGCCTCATCCGGAAAGCCAGCCCAATGCTTTATTCTGCGGAAGCGTTCTTCTTCGGTTGCGGCGATTAAGACACCTTCATGAAATATGGCTGCTGATGAGTCGGCATGGTATGCATTTAATCCAAGGATGTACATCTTATCTGCCGTCTTTAAAGAAGTGCTTGAAAATGTGACTTCGAATGATACAGAGATTTTTATTCATGTAATGATTCATATTATATTTTGAAATTGAATTTTTCTTCTATGATATCCTTAATTGATTTTTTTTCAGAAAAAGCTAAATATTCCATCTGGTAAATCTTTGAATCCACCAGGAACCTATACCAGAATCCCTGAAGAAAATGCCATATCAATCCTTTCTTTCCATCTAAAAAACCAAGTTTGATAAAATACCGGTATAAAAAATAAAACAGGCTCCTTAGAAAAAGCGGCATTTTACCATAGACATTGTCTTTATACCATCTTTTATTTATGATTTGTTGGCTTGAGCCTGACTGAATCAAACGATCGTCGTTTACATAAAAACCATATTTTTTATTTAATAAATCAATGGCTTCACGTGTTGCATAATCATTATGTTTCATTGTCCACCATGTCAGCGAATTGAGATTGTCATCTACGAAATCATGATCAAATGTCACCGTCTCCCCGTGTGACAGGACGACATGCTCATCCATCCACCTTTGCTCCATGGTTGCTGCTCCGGTTCGCCAGATTCGCAATAATTTAACAGGATAGTAACCACCAAACCGTATCCATTTCCCCATGAAATGAACCTGGCGCTTAAGCACGATTCCGGTTATGGATTCTTTGAGCATATGCAATCTTGTTTTTATTTCAAGTACAAGATTTTCAGTCAGGTATTCATCAGCATCTAACCGCATAACCCACGTAGTTGAAATGTTGCAATTTTCTAAAGCCCATGCAAATTGAGCTGCATGATTTGTGAATACATTTTTAACCGTTTGGGCACCCATATCTTCCGCGATATGCAATGTATTGTCAGTGGAAAAGGAATCTACGACCCAAATGACATCTGCTATTTTCTTAACACTTCTCAATGCACGCTCAATGTGTTTTTCTTCATTATAGGTCAGTATAATAACTGTCAGATCCGGCATTGATTTCATATAAGGACCGTAATGCAGGTCATTCTATAACATTTGAATACATACTAACATATTCCTTTACCAGCATTCGGGGATCGAAATGATGAGTAATGATTGCAGGTGCTGTTTTCCTGATCCTGCTCAAATCTGCTTTATGATCCCATATATTATTGATTGCACTGGCCAGGCTATCTTCATCGATTTCAATGACCCAGCCTAATTGATTTTCAACAATAAAATCTTTTGCTCCGACATTCGATGAAATCAGTACTGCTGTACCCTGGCTCAGTGATTCAAATATCACATTTCCAAAATTCTCGGTTAAAGAAGGTAAGAGAAGAAGGTCTGCTTCGGCGATCATCTTAAATTTTTCATCTCCGTCTTTATTTCCAGTCCAAAAAATATTGTGATGATCCCGGGTTGTTATCTTCAGTTCATTAACATATTCATGTGGGCCTTCCCCGACAATGTTCAATTGATAGGGGATCTTAACTTTTGAAGTCAGCACATGCAATAACATCTCAATGTTCTTTGCAGGGTCAATCCTCCCGATAAAAATCAGTTTTAACAACCCTTCGTCTAAAGGTTTTCCATAAATTCTTTCGGGCAGTTCTAATATGTTTGGTATTACATATATTTTCTTTGCCTTTATAAATTGTTTTATTTCCGTTTGTTCCTGATTCGAAGTAGTATGAATGATTGATTTTTCCAAAAGAGCTTTGCCCGCCAGCATATGCAACCATTTTTTTAATCTGCTTCGTCGGTACTGAAATGTAAATTTTGTCAATGACCCTCTTGGTGAGATCACAGGTATCACTCCCCTGGACAAGCATGCCATCGCACTGCCAATAGCGACAAAATTCCACCAGGACTGGATATGTACAACATCATATTTTTTACAATCGCTAAAAACCTTTCTAACCAGTACCGGACTGAAATGAGAATGATCGCCGGTCAGTCTTTTAAAGTACTTCACCTGCACCCCTTCAATATTATAGTACTCATTTGAGTTGACATCCAATTCGGTTTTACCGTTAGCAGTAGTTGTATACACGATTACATGCTGACCGGATTTTACTAATGCTTCACAAAGTCCCGCAATTGACCTGATGGGACCTCCATATATAAAAGCCGGCTTATAGGAAGGTACAACGATCAGAATGTTAAGGCTTGTATTAATGGACGATGTTTTGAATTAATCAACACGGATTTTCATTGCATATCTATACCTGTTCATTTTTACTTTCCAGGTAAATCCGGTTATAAAGATTTTCATACATAGCTGCTATGGATTCACCGGAAAATCTCAACTTGTTTTGTTTTCCCTTCTCTATTAAATTATCCCTGTACTCCTTATTTTCAATGATAGATAATATGCCTTTCCGGATATCCTGTTCAGAGAATGCATCCACGTAGCAGGCTGCATCACCACCAACCTCAGGCATTGATGTGTTATTACCTGTGACAACCACCCTTTCTACACAGTTTGCCTCAATAATTGGCATTCCAAAACCTTCATAAGTGGAAACAAGTGTTACGATATCGCAATTTATGTAGTGTGAATAGACTTCTTCGGGAGTTATAAAAACAAAATTGGAATACTCAATCCTATTTTCGTTTAACAAGGCTATCTGATTTTCGCTTAACCTTCCTATAATAACCAGTTTGCAATTTATATTTTCAATTGCCCGGATTAAGCGATCAAGGTTCTTATTTGATGCTGTCCCTAATTGAAGCAAAACAGGGCAGTGTGAATTAAACTCTTTAGGTATGGGCTGAAATAATTCCGAAACAGCGACAGGAATCACAAAAACCTTTGCCGGATCACAGCCGGTATATCTGACTATATCATCCTTTGTCGCATTTGAAATGGCAGTGATACATGTTGATTTCTTTTCCGGGATTTTTAACCAGAATAATTTCAGTAAATATTTTCTTAAGACACCCCTGTCCTTCATGAATCCACAATCCAGAATTGTTAGGATAGTTTTCCTTTTATCAAAAAAAAGATTGACATAATGAATATCGCCTGTGACATGATTGATTTCACCTTGTTCACGACACGCATCCAGCGTATTGCGTATTCTGTTATAAATACCATTGCTATATCGATTGGCATAAACGACTCTAAAGTTTATCCTGTCGGCTAATCTCTTACGGACATCTTCAAAAATAAATTCCAGGCTGAAATTTCCTCCTACCCTGTTTTTTCGTTGAAAATGAACTACCTCAGGCTTGCCCGGCATCTGCATAGTTTTTTACTTCTTCTGCAATAAGAATATCCAGCACATCAAAAAAAGTAAAATTGTAATCCCATCCTGTTTTCTTTTTAATTTCTGTGTTGTCTCCATACATATCTTCTATCTCTGAAGGCCTGAATAAATCCTTATCCTGGACAACAAGATCTTTATCTAAACCAAAATGGTCAAATACGTAATAAATGATTTCTCTAAGAGAAACAGATTTGCCACTGCATACCTGGTAATCATCCGGAATTGGTTCCTGCAGGATCAGCCATATCGCTTTGACATACTCTTTGGCATATCCGAAATCTCTTTTCACATCAATATTTCCGACGATTAGATTTTCCTGTTTTCCATACCTGATCCGTATAGCAGATAATATGACCTTTTTTACAAAAAAGGATTCAGGCCTCAAATAGGATTCATGATTAAAAAGAATTCCACTTGCGGCAAACAGACCATAAGATTCTCTGTATTGACTGACTAACCAATGTCCGGTGGCTTTTGAGATAGCATATGGGCTCAATGGATGAAGCGTGGTTCCTCTTGAAATAGGAAGGTTGGCTGCTTTACCAAACATCTCGCTACTGCTTGCCTGATAAAACTTTATACTATTATCCTCAAGCCGTATCGCTTCCAATAAATTTAAAACGGACTTGATATTGAATACGATGGTTTCTCCGGGAAACCGGAAAGAATATGACACCGAACTTTGTGCGGCCAGATTATAAATTTCATCAGGCTTAACCTCTGCTATTAATTTCCGGCAATCATCCAAATTCGTCAATTCAGCATTGCAAAATTCTACATGATCAAGTATTCCCAAATAAGCTAACCCATTAAAATTGTTGTTCTCCTTTTTGCGCAGCAAACCTACAACCTTATATTTTTTCTCAAGAAGATACTTAGCTAAATATGCACCATCCTGGCCGGTTATTCCTGTAATCAGGGCAACTTTATTCAAATGGTCATCCATCAAATTCTTATCTTAAATAAGTATCTAAACACCATGAAGCATATCCAGCAAAAAATACATCCCTTAATAAAAGAATTCAAAAATGTCAATACATCAGTTTCAAGGGAAAGCACTGCGTAAAACAATAGAGGGATCCACAATATCAATGTTGGATGCCGAAGACTCATCCCTTTAATTGTGTAAAAACACCAATTGATAAATAAGCCATAGAAAAACATAAAAATGGCACCTCCTGTCTTACCAAAATTGACATACGCTTCTCCTAACTGACCAATGTTGTAACTGTAATTGTACTTACCACAATCCCCCAGGAATCTGCAAATGTTCTCATGTCCGCCTACTCTGGGTTTATCTCTCCAGAATAACCTGGGTACTACAGAAGAGATAATTGAATTCAGAATTGTTTCTCCGGCTGCAAATGGCTCATGCCTTGGTACATAATCCATAGCCCTCGCCACAAGAAAACCCTGATTTCCACGTACTGTCAAATTATATAATCGTTCTGTGCTGACTATGCTGGATGGGTCTAAAATCCTGTCTCTTACCAACTGGAATAAAAAGCCGGGATCATTTCCACGTTCTGCTCCTTTCCATACTTTATCTCTGTATTCGTGCTTCACTGATTGTATCAGTAAAATTAAAAACATACCTATCATCATCAGGGCGATCCGTTTAAACAGGCTCACCTTAGTATTCCCCACTAAAAGGATCATGGTGCCTAAGAGTCCCCAAAAAATCAATTCACCATACATACCTGTCAGGACGACCTGAACGACCAACAAAGAAAGTATAACCAGTAATATTAATTTTTTAGACTTGATGTCAGAATGCAACAGGTAAATAGCTCCGACAAAGGTCAGTTGGCTGAAAAAATATACAATGGCCTTTATACTCTCTCCCAGAAAAGGTACAATCACGGAACAAATAAGGCCAATGAAAATAAACAGGAACCCGATAAAACTTTTATTATGCAAGTAGAGTCTGACCCTTCTCAATAAATATACATCGCTGATTTTTTTATACTTACCAAAAGGAAATCCCAATCCAAGGATCAGCAATATAGTACCCGGCAAGGCAAATGAAAAATAATCTGCTTTATCAATCACCATGAAGGATTTCCATCTGAATGCCAATGCATGACTTTGGTTAAATACATTGAATGCAAGCAAAGGAAAAACAAGGTACACCAGGCATGCGATCACATTAATGGCACTTAAGATGCCAATACGATACGTCAGCCCGGAAATAAATGTATATAATGAATAAAACAAAAGAGTCCATACAGCAGCATCAATCCATGGCGCGCCAGATATTTTTAAAATAATAAACAAAAACACAGCTGCTAAAAAACTATGCTTAACCATTTTGCGAGCGTGTCATGGTATTGTAAGTAGTCAGGAGCTTATAATACCCCGTAAAATTCAACTGGAGGATCTTTATTGCATATTTACAGGAGATCACCAGCATGATGGTTTCAAATATTAAAATGGAAACTGAAACAGCCTGAAGGCCAAATGACTTTAAGAAAAGTATATTAAAAAGTACAGCCAGCAGGGAGGCAATTATAAAATAAACACCAATATTTTCCTGTTTATTGGTCGCTCCGATCATGGTAAGCGGCACATTCCAGTTGATATTGATGAATGCACCCAGCAGGAGTAATATAAAGAATGGCTCGACAATTTCTACTTTTCCACCAAGCCAATAATACATAATCAGTCCTTTAGCAAGAAAAATAAAACCCAATGCAGCGAAACTCAAACCAAAATTGATGACCTGGGCTTTTTGATATAAATTACGTAACAGGGATATGTTACGATTGCCAAAAGCATAACTGAATTCAGAGAAAAATGATAAATTAACTATTCCTACAACCTGTTTTGTCATGTTTACCAACACCCTGGAAGTATTAAATATAACTACCTGTGTGCTTCCTAAATAAAGCCCAATCAATGTTGTCATCCCCTGGACCATAAAATTCTGCCCCATTGATATGGTCATGATGGTCAATGCAGGCTTGAGCAAATACTTCATTTTTTTATACTGCACCGAGAATGGAAACAGACTGAAATGAGGAAATCTCCTGTACAAATCGAATAGAACAAATAAGAAATTAGCCAGCCGTACAGTAAAGTAAATTGCCGCAACACATAAAACTTTGTATCCCATCATGACGAAAGTAACGACCAGGACAAACTCCAGGAATCTGAAGAAGGCTGATATATAACGTTCTATATGGTATGCTTTTTCCACCCGGTAATATCCAAGAGGTAGTGTCAGAAACAAAGCCAGAAAAACATAGAGGATCAATAAAATAAAAGTCAGATTAAATTCAGTGGCAGATATGGCCTTTAGTCCAAGCCATTCGTGCCATGGAAAAATAAATACAGAAGACAATAACAAATAAAACGGAATACCTCCAATAGCCACGATAAACCAAAAAACACTTCTGAGCACTTCCCTGGCTTCCTGACGTTTCCCACTTTCAATAAGCATGCTCAACTCAGCGGTAGTGGAAGTTCCGAGTCCCATATCACTGATAGCAATATAGCTGGGAATAGAAAAAAGGATTAGCCATTCTCCGTAATATCCCATCCCCCAATACTTTATCATCAAAGGGATGCCAAATAGCTGCACCACTACATTTATTGACTGAACGAAAATGTTACCTGAAATGCTGGACAGAATTCGTTTCCTAATCAATGCTGCCGCCGATGCGTTTTAGCAGAAAATCTGAATAAATAATTATACATCAATTTTCCTGATGCCTTCAATAATCTTTTTGTTAGAATAGTCACTGATGATCACACCGGATGCTTTGCCCATTTGATTGTCCGGCCAATTCTGCCGATAGATATTCTCAATGGCTTCAGACAGCAATCCAACATTTTTATTTTCTACAACGAAGCCATTTATTCCGTTTCTGATCAGATCAGCAGCGCACCCAACCGAATCATAAGCCACAACCGGGAGATCAAAATTCATGGCTTCATTGATGGATAGTCCCCAGGTCTCAGATTCAGAACAAAGCACTAGTACATCTGCTTTTAAATAGTACTTCGGTATCTCTGTTTGATTGACGAAGCCAGTGATTTCCACGTCACTTATATTTTCTTTTTTGATATACGCATCCATGTCTTTCTTTAAAATTCCATCTCCCACGATAATAAGCCGCTTACCAGGAACCTGTATTCTGTTAAAACTGTCTAGCAGATCAAATGGTCTTTTTATTTTATAAAGCTTGCCCGTAAACAAGACAGTAAATTGTTTTTGGTGGCCGTTATTACTGTGAAAATTTGAATCAGCGGCCGTTTGTAAAAACTCATTCCGGAAGCGGTCATTGTCCACAGCATACGGTGTAAATATTAATTTATTCTCTTTCACACCAAAGTATTTGTAGAACTGGTAATTCTGCTTGCCTACATATAAATAATAATCCGTTAGCCAACCGAATAGAATATATTTTAATAGAATAAACCGGATTTTATTCACCAGGCTTTTTTTCCTATTTGACTCTTTGTAAAAAGGCGCCTCGCACCTGATGGCCGTTGTATGACCAAACATCTTTGCCGCTACAAATCCAAGTATGTAACTGAAATTATTCCATCCATTGATGATGACCAGTCCTTTTTCAGCTTTGAATAAAGCTGATATGATCCCCGGATTGACCAGGCCCCAGAATCCACTATGAATAGACGGTTTGATGGCATGGTTATTCAGGAACTCATAATTGTAGTTGCTGAGAAGTGGAATATCCCACTTTACCTTAACACCAAATTCTTTATCTATTGCGCCTTTGATTGTTTCATCCGAACAATAAAATACCTTAACATTCACATCCTCTTCTTTCGCCATGAGCTGATAGAGTGGAACGTAATACTGAATGGGATGGCTGACCAGGAAATAAATATTTTTCTTCACGAAAGCAGATTACTTTCATTACAGGTTTTACGTATTCCTTCGGGAAGGGATAGTAAATCCCGTTGCAGAATACTTTTCATTTTCGATATATCCGGTTTTCTTCTGGTCATGTCACCTTCTTTTAATGCAGGCAGAAAAATAATTTCAGATTTAGAACCTGTTTCCGCTATTATTAATTTAGCCAGGTCCAGGATAGTAATTTCATGATCGCTACCGATATTCAATACGCTGTTTTTATGAAGTTCTCCTATGAGTATTTTTTCCATCGTTTCCAGGTTGTCATCGATGTAACAAAAGGTCCGGGTTTGCAGGCCATTTCCATAGATTGTGATGTTGTCTTGATGAAGAGCTTGTTGCAAAAACCTGGAAATCACAAAATCCGTGCTCTGTTGGGGGCCATAGGTATTGAAAAACCTGAAAATATTGTATTCAAGCCCAAACTCCTGATGGTAGGTTTTGAAAAAAGCTTCACCTACGTTTTTCACAATAGCATAAGGCAATCTGGAATTCAGAGGAGTTGTGTCTTCATATTGCGGAATTTCTACCGGCTCTCCATATACTTCAGATGATGATGAATAAAACACACGCTTGACGCCTGTATTTTTAGAAAGGGTCAATATATTTTTAATCCCTTCAAGATCTTCCAGGACCAGCAATGGATTTTCAAGCGTTCTCTTCACCCCCACTACGGCTGCAAAATGAAATACGTAATCAAAATGGTGAGCCAGCATGACAGCGCTGATCTGATTATAGTCATTTACATTCGATTTGATAAAACGCCAGTTATCATGATTTTTTGAAGGCAACTTAGCCATTGATCCGGTCAATAAATTGTCCACGATCACAATATAATTAGCAGGGTCTTTTACCAGTCTGGAAGCCAGGCTCCCACCAATATTACCTGCCCCTCCGGTTATCAATATTTTATTCATGGTGATTTATGATCAGATTCAATTCACGACCCCTGGCCATAGAAATGAACGAGTTAAGTAAAGTCAATCCAGGCTTCCTCTTTGTAGTCATGATTATAATTCAATTGTTGCGGTGGAATGAAGCCCTGCCTAAATTTTCGCTCCACTTCATGTATGATAATATTCCTAAATTCTTCTCTTTTGGCAATATGCATGGTGTAACCTGAAGCTGTTGAGCATTTTTCAAAATTAAATTTATCTTTTCTGATCGCTGCATCAAGCATTTGCTCCAGAGCCAGGTACGGAGGCCTCTTTTTCAGGAATCTGTGCAATTGCCTGATCAAATTTAGTTTGTATGCGGTCAAAGGGAGCTTCATTTCCATTTTACGTCTGTCTATATAAAATGACCGGCTTGAAAAAGAATTCCACGTATTATTCAATCTGGGCAGCTGGATCATTTCATGATTATTATCATTCCATAGCCGGTCAATAAATCCTTTATCAAAAAATAGTATGTCGCAATCAGACCTGATAATTTTTTCATTTTTACAATGTTCAATACCAAAAAGGAAAGCAAAAATCGGTGTGCCTGCCTGGCACCGGTTTATATTTTTTTTATTAAACCACTTAGGGGAAATAACCTTTACTTCTGAATAATCACACTTTATAAATCTGATCCGGTAATCGAGGGCTTGTATTCTGCTTATATAGGCATCATTAATTTTCGGATTTATTATATCAGTTGCGTGCAGGTGTTTAATTCTGCCTTCTTCTGTTTTTGCATCAATCACAATTAGTAATTCATCAATATGCGAATCAAAAACTTTTAAAACATGCGGGATAAAAACATCAAGCCTTACAGCATCATTGAGGGTGGCATTGGTAACAAAACTAAACATTCAGATTTCCCTTAATACATCAGCGGCTTTCAAAGCTCTGTCCTCATAGCTATGATGATTCGAAATAACTTTGTCTCTCGCTGCTTCACGGATGCCATCTGCAATATGTAAAGGCATATCCAAGGCACCATAAATCTTATCATGCAGCTCACCTGTATCATTATAAAGGAATATTTCCTCACCCTCATTAAAAAAATATTCATTGTCGTCACTGACAGGAGCTAATTGTATTCCGCCACATGCCGGGATTTCAAAGGTTCTCATGTTGTGGGCGTTAAAATTATATGGCCTGAACATGTTTAGCTGTAACCGGTATTGTCTCAGGACGTTCCAATAATCCAGTCCCATTGCGAGACCAAAAACAGATAAATTTTTATGCCTGTCCAGGTATTTATTCCAGTTATGACCATAGACATCTATCGGAATTCCGTTTGCTGCCAGCTTTTTAATCGTATTTGCACGACTCTTATCAGGATTGCCTACAAAGCAGCATTTATGTATCTCGCTGGTATTTTGAATTTTCCTGTAATCCTCAGCTGACAATTCGTATCCAAATGGCAGCCAATGCGTCTTTAGTTTATATTCCTGGTTAATCTTAAATGCCAGGTCTCTCGAATAGCAAAAATGCAAATCATATAAAGGCACACATTGTTCAACATTTTTACCACCATTGCTTGCAAACGATCTGATGAAAGGATGGTCCGGGTTGTAATTTACAAGGTAAATACTTTGTTTTCTTAAATACATCAGTGTGTCCGGAAATATTTCAAGCCCCTTGAAAATCCAAACGATGCCTGGTCTGAATTCATTTACTTTATCAATCAGCTTTTTATTGGCGAGATGGAATAAGGATCTGGAAAAATATCTGAATTTTAGTTTTTCCATGAGGTTCGTAACCGAGAAAAAATGCGATGGCTCAAACACATCAACCTCAATACCTGCCTTTTTAAGATATTTTATGTAATATATTTCAATAGCCGCCGGTGATTGGGAACCCACGATAAGTAATTTCATGCCAGCACCACTAGTTACCCTGAATCAATTTAACATGGTCTCCATCAGTCCCTATCTTATCACCATGCGTAATATTAGATAATATTTGATCCCTAAGATTCCTGGTTTGAAATGGATTGGAAATTTTATTATTGTTCCGATAAAAATTTCCAATGCTATATATACTGCTTAATATATTATCATTCCATTTTATCTTATTCACGCTGTCAGTTCCACCTGAGCCTCCGAAGTTATTGTTCAAGAGGAACAAGCTTCCTGAGCCATCCCTGATAAAATAATCATCCACCTCACTTCCGTCATAATAATTATTCATCAAAGATGTAAAAGCAATATTTGCGGATATTCCGTTTTTAAAAAACGACCTGGATTGTTCGCTATAATTTGAACTTGCATATGTATTGCAAAGCATGCAGGTGACATCTATTTCATTCAGGGCAAATGTGCAATGTTCGACCCGAAGAATATCAGAGATATCTATATTGATTGCAGAAACTGTATAGCCCAGAAAGGAACATCCAAGGAAGGAAAAGTTTTTTGTATTTGCTTTGCCACCTATAATGGCTGATTCTGTTTCCCATGTTTTATTGTCTTTTGTGTATCCCCTGAATACACAATTTTCAAATTGAATTTCTGAGACCTGCGCATTATTTCCATTGTTCAAATTAATATTGGCAGAACCTGGTCCGGCACACATGGAAAAAGAACAATTTTTAAAATTGATCTGATAATCAAAAGGTCTTAATTCTATATTGTGTTTCATGGGATATCCCTGCAAGGCACAAAAATCCATTCCTTCCACATGACTCAGGCAATTATTACTCATGACCAACATACTTTTATCCTGAGCTCCTGTCCATTGGAAACAAGAACCGGCATCAGCAGATGCGCTCATGGCCTTCCCGAGGATATTGATCGATTTGCTGTTTGGATTTTCGTTCCTGATCTCAATAGATTCTGAAATCATAAATCTTCCAATCGGAATTTCAATATTGATGGAATTAGGGTAATCCCGGGCTATCTGAAGAGTCTTCCTAATCGCTTTTGTGTCATCTATCTCATCATAACCTTTTGCGCCAAACCAGGCGGGGTTAAGTGAGCTAATTGTGGCTTTATCAAAAACGACTTTTACATTATCATCAAAGACCTGGGATTCACCTATGATGTTTACTTTTTTTGTGAAAATGATTTTGCCATTTCCTTTTGTTGCTATAAATGCTTCCGGATAAATAGTCACTTCCTTGTTAAAAATGATTTCGGAGGAGTATACTTTTTCCTTATCTATCACGATCATTCGGTCAGATGCAATTCTGGTACTGTCCGGAGATACCACAGTTGTTTTACAGGAAACTATAATAAATAATATCCAGAAAGACAACGAAGGGTATTGAATAAATTTCATTCGCCTCTTCAAATTAGAAAGAGTTTAGAATAAGAATATTTTCCATAGTATGGTATGAACAAACTTTCAAAACCAATATCATTTCAAATCCGGCATAGAACGGATATAGATATCTCCGAAATCAGAAACAGGAAATTTGTCAGTACGAATATGTTCTTTTAACTCCGTCAGGGTAAGCCATTCGCTCAGGATCAATTCCATATTCTCGCCAATGCTGTAATTGCATTTACCGTTTTTATTATATTTTTCTATTTGATCGAGGCATTCAAAAATTCGTTCCGTACGTTCAGGTACAGTGTATTCAAAGCTTAACATTTTAACCGGTTGTGTGAGTCCTTTTAATACTTCCAGCTCATATCCTTCCACATCTATCTTTATAAACACCGGATTTCCAAATTCCCTGATCAAATTATCGAGGGTTGTCATCGGGACTTTAATCACCTTATCCCAATTGTAATTTTTAAACCTTGATTTTTTAACAGAGTCTATCCATTCTTTTGAAAAAGAAGAAATAGTAGAGCTGTTGGATATGTGAAATTCTTTTATACTTTCAGATTCTCCAAGGCCCTTTTTGATGAGGGTAATTTTCCGGCCATATTTATGTTTTAAAATCCTATAACAACTGTCCTGCGGCTCGATTGCCACAATCTTCGCTCCTGCTTTTAATAATATATCTATTTTATTTCCAATATTCGCCCCTACATCAAAACACAAGTCGCCCGGATTAATAAAATCCTGGTATATCGAATGTTCTTCAGTTATTATTTGCTCAGGCGCATGAAGTAGTTTTGATTTTATTTCCTTGAGTCTATAAATCCAGTATTCACCAAGTAATTGTTTTATCAGTTTTTTCATTTTCTTCCGTCTGCCGGTTTACTCCTTAAATATGTTCACCAAATAATGTATACCCCTGGCTGGTAGTGAGCCTTTCATTCACCTTATTTTTATCTTTTACATAGATTGTATTCATATCGCCATATATAAGTTTGTCTTTGAGCTGTCTTTCAAATGGCAGGTACTCCACTGATTGAAATCCTTTCCGGATCAGGCTCTGATGAATGTCATCATCATTATACCCGTATTTCCTTCCGGATCCATTAAGCTCAATAATGATTGCCTGCAAACCAGGATTGCTCAGTATATTATTAGCTCCTTTAAGCACTTCGGATTCATATCCTTCTACATCAATCTTAATCAATGCAGGAAAATGTTGACCCAGCAATTGATCCAGCGTTTCGACTGCAATTTCTATTGAAGGTGAAGTCTCATTTTCCACCAGCACATGGTTAGCAGAATCCTGGTCAATGCTGAATCGTATTTTCGTGGATATACTTCCAATTCCAACATTCAACGCTTCCACTTTATCGCTGATGTGGTTTATAGCAATATTATTTTTTAATCGGGTAAAAGTTGCCGGCACTGGTTCAAATGCAATGGTTCTGCATCCTATTTGTCCAGAAGCCAGGATAGTATAGCTACCGATATTCGCGCCAACATCCACAAACAAATCCTGGTCCCGTAAAAAATGAAGCAAAAAACTCATGTCTTCAAATTCGTGTAATCCACAGTACAAATTTCCTGTAGCACCCGCCATATCTTTTTCTATGATGAGAACGGTACGGTCTGTCCATTGGAAAACAATAGGGAACGAATTGAATACGCGATTAATTTGATAATAGAAGAACCGCCTTAATGCAGCTGCCTTATGCCTGCCTGAAAGAGGATGACGAAGAATGAACCTTAGTACATTAAATAAATTTCTCACGCTTACAACCTGTTGTAGTATCGTGAAATGCGATTATCCTTTATTCCCTTGATATCAAACATGATCAATTCACCATTCGAAATGGATTTAAAATATCCGGCGTCAAGATCAACATATTCCTGGTGACCTACCGCTATAATGACAGCATCATATTTCCCTTCCGCCTTTCGCTTAAGATCAATATCATACTCATGTTTTACTTCGTCCATCGAAGCGAACGGATCAATTGTCGTCACAGAAATTGAAAAGTCCTCCAGCTCCTTGATCAGATCCACCACCTTACTATTCCGGATATCCGCTACATCTTCTTTAAATGTGATCCCCATCACCAATACTTTTGATTCTCCGGGATTCTTTCCTTTTTCAATCAAAGCCTGCACAACTTTTTTAGCAATAAAATGCGGCATGAAATCATTCACTCTCCTGCCTGCAGCAATCACCTGAGGTTCGTATCCCAACTCTCTTGCTTTATGCATGAGATAAAACGGATCCACGCTGATACAATGTCCACCGACAAGACCGGGATAATATTTATGGAAATTCCATTTCGTTCCTGCAGCCTCGATCACTTCACGGGTGTCGATGCCCATCTTATCAAAGATGATGGCAAGCTCATTCATCAGCGAGATATTGATATCGCGTTGTGTATTTTCAATCACCTTTGCTGCTTCGGCTACTTTTATGGATGACGCTTTATATAGTCCGGCCTGGATGATCTGGCCATATACTTTTGCTATTTCATCCAACGCACTTGCATCATTGCCACTTACAATTTTTAAAATATTAGTCAGTGTTTTTACTTTATCTCCGGGAACAATGCGTTCAGGACTATATCCATAACTAAAATCGACACCTCCTTTCAAACCCGATTCTGCTTCAAGCACCGGCAGACAATCCTCTTCAGTACAACCTGGATACACCGTGCTTTCATAAACGACATAGTCTCCTTTCTTTAAAGCTCTTCCTGCACTTGCACTTGCTTTTAACAGGGGCATCAGGTCAGGCACTTTATGTTCATCAATATCAGTAGGCACGCCGATGATGTGAAAATGTGCATTGCGCAGATCAGCCGGATTACTTGTAAACGTGATATCACAACCTTCGAATGAACCTTTTGAAAGTTCTTTTGAAGGATCAATATGCTGTCGCATCATGGCTATACGATCTTCGTTGATATCGAAGCCGATCACCTTGAAATGTTTTGCAAATTCAAGGGCAAGGGGTAAACCTACGTAGCCCAGGCCAGTGACGCTTATTGCTTTTTGTTTTGATTTTAGTTCTTCGAAGATGTTCACTTAATGAGAAGCGTTTAGATAGTTTAGATATGCTGTCTTCGACGGCAAAAGTTTAGAAAGTTTAGTTTATTCCGACTTTTTAGTGTTTACGATTTTCTGCAATTCTTCAATGTCAGCTTCATCCTTTTTTCTGCCTGTATTCATTTTTGAAAGGATCAATTCCCGAATGTTAATTACCGGAATTTGCACTTATCATTGACTGATGTTCAGGTAATAAATATTCATTGGACGATGTGGATTCTTCTGGTTGTGTCCGGCTTAATAAAAGGATAAACTCTTTTAATTAATTCTACAACCTGGGCTATTCTCTCATCCGGGGTCATCTTCAATGATTCTTCAATCTCATGATTTTTTTGAGACTCAAAATCTTTATGAATCATTATTTTTTTCTTCATTTAATTAAATGTTCTAAACTCTGGTGTACCCCCTACAATTTTTTCGCTAGTCCCCTTTCTGGGGGTAGGGGATCCTGTGATATTATATGATCATCCCCGCTGCCACAGTTTCATTCGTCCCTTCATCGATTAATATAATGCTACCGGTAATCCGGTTTTTCTGATACGCATCGACGAATAAAGGCAATGTAGTGCGAATGGAGATGCGGGCAATGTCATTCATGCTGATCTTCCGGTTGTTCATATCGCGATGAAGCGTATTCACATCCATACGATATCTCACTTCCTTGATAATGCATCGCGCTTCTTTCGTCGTATGCTTCAACGTATATTTTCCACGTTCTTCCAATGGCTTTTCATGGAACCAGCAGATCATCAGGTCAATGTCCTGCTCCTGGCGAGGCGTATTATTGGCTCGCACGATCATATCGCCGCGACTCAGGTCAAAATCATCTTCGATATGTACGACCACGCTCATCGGTGGAAATGCTTCTTCAACTTCTCCTTTGTATGTATCTATCCTGCTGATGCGTGTGGTAAATCCGGATGGCAACAACATTACTTCATCGCCTTTCTTCAATATTCCTCCTGCTATCCTTCCCGCATATCCACGGTAATCATGAAATTCATCATTGTAAGGCCTGATCACGTATTGCACCGGGAAGCGACAGTCAATAAAATTATAATCACTCGCGATGTGTACATTTTCAAGATAGTAGAGCAGCGTAGAACCTTCGTACCAAGGCATATGCTGACTGCGATCCACAATATTATCACCTCGTAAGGCGGAGATGGGAATGAAATTCACATCATGCACATCCAGCTTACCGGCAAAGTCTTCAAACTCATCGTGGATGCGATCATATACTTCCTGGCTATAATCTACCAGATCCATTTTGTTAATACAAATCACAAGGTGAGGAATCTGCAACAAGCTGGCAATGATTGCATGTCGCCTGGTTTGTTCCAAAACACCTTGTCTTGCATCAATAAGTATCAGTGCAACATTTGCTGTGCTTGCACCTGTGACCATGTTGCGTGTATACTGGATATGACCGGGTGTATCGGCGATGATAAATTTTCGTTTTGGAGTTGAGAAATATCTATACGCTACATCAATGGTGATTCCCTGTTCGCGTTCAGCTTTCAATCCATCAGTAAGTAACGCAAGGTTAATTCCTTCTTCTCCTCTGCGTATGGAAATTTCTTCAATGGCATCATATTGATCCTGGAAGATAGATTTACTATCGTAAAGTAATCTGCCGATCAACGTGGATTTGCCATCGTCCACAGAACCAGCAGTTGTGAATCTCAGTAGTTCCGTTGAGCTGGTACTTTGTGTTTGTGATCTCTGTGTCATTAGGTTCTCAATAGAGAAAGTGTTTAGAAAGTTTAGTAATTGATACCTACGGTATCAATAGTTTAGAGAGTTTAGTCCTGTTATTCTGATTGGTTAAGTTTTGAGTCTCTCAACCTGGTTAATTTATATGAGATGCTATCAATGTCCAATCTCAGTACTTCCAAGTTTTCTTCTTTTAGGAATTCTAGATCACAACTAATAATTAGCTGGTTTAATAATTCCATAAGGCTTCCATAGGCTATTTCGTAAAATCGTACTTGGTCTTTGCCGGAATACCTTGAAGTACCTTCTGCAATATTTGAAGAAATAGAAATACCTGCCCGTCTCATTTGGCTTATAAGACCAAATCTTTCATCCTTTGGAAATTCCCGTGTAATTCTGTAGATTTTAACAGCCAATTTTTTGGTTTCCTGCCAAACATCTAATTTTTCAAAAGAATACGTTTTCATTTTATGGTGATTTTATTGATTACAGTATTCCGGGAATTAGATATTTCATTCTTTACAACAGTGTTTAGAAAGTTTAATCATGAAGTCTTCGACTTCATGAGTTTAGAAAGTTTAGTTGTTTTTTCTAAACTTTCTAAACAGAAAACACCGAAGGTGCTTTTCGCTAAACTGATGAGGCCGAAGGCGCTCATCTCTAAACTCTGCCTCATACAGGAAATCTTCCTCATTAGAAGTACCCTTGCTTCTTTCTATCCTCCATACTTGTTTCACTGCGCTTATCATCAGATCTTCCTCCTCGTTCTGTCAAACGTGATGTCGCTACTTCCTGTATGATCTCTTCAATGGTAGAAGCACTCGATCGCCATACACCTGTACAGGTCATGTCACCTATTGTACGACAACGTATCATTTCTTCATTTACCGTTTCATCGGGTTTGCGTGTGATGTATTCGCAATCGGCCAGTAATACACCGTCTCGATCGAAGACATTTCGTTTGTGTGCGAAGTAAAGATTGGGTAAAGGAAATTCTTCTGCTGCCAGGTAGCGCCATACATCGAGCTCTGTCCAGTTGCTGATTGGAAATACGCGGAAGTGTTCTCCGAAATGTTTTCGGCCATTAAATAAATTCCATAATTCGGGGCGTTGATTTTTTGGATCCCATTGACCGAATTCATCGCGATGGCTGAAGAATCTTTCTTTGGCTCGCGCCTTTTCCTCGTCGCGTCGCCCGCCACCTAATGCTGCGTCGTATTTTCCTTTTTCAAGTTCATCAAGCAGCACATAGGTCTGCAATGCATTTCGGCTTGCATTAAAGCCTCGCTCTTCTTTTATTTTTCCTTCATCAATGGCTTTCTGCACCGAACCAATGATCAGACGTAGATTATATTCCTTCACCAGCCAGTCCCGGTATTCAATCGTTTCAGGAAAATTATGTCCTGTATCGATATGCAATAATGGGAACGGGACCTTCGCCGGATAAAAAGCTTTGATGGCGAGGTATACCATGAGGATGCTGTCCTTTCCGCCTGAAAATAAGATGACAGGGTTTTCAAATTGCGCGGCTACTTCACGCAGGATGAAGATGGATTCTGATTCGAGTTCTTCCAGGTGATTCAGATAATACTTCATTCGTTGATTATGTGTTGACTTTGTTTATTATTACTCCACTGAGTTTAGAGAGTTTAGTTTTTGTCACCTTCGGTGGCAAAAAGTTTAGAGAGTTTAGTTTTTGTTTTCTAAACACCTAAAACAGAAAACACCGCAGGTGATTTCGCTAAACCTGATGACTCCGCCAGGAGTCATCTCTAAACTCAACCACTTATAGGATGTCTTCCTCAATTTTATATTCACCATTTTATGAATGGTAATGCCTGTTCATACAATTCTGAAAATGATTGTTCAATGGATTTATCTTTTGTTTCGAAATGAATATCCGGATGTACAGGTATTTCATAAGGCGCATTCACCCCGGTAAAATCTGCTATCTCCCCTGCACGTGCTTTTTTATAAAGGCCTTTCACGTCTCTTGATTCACAGATATCAATGGGCGTATCAATAAATACTTCAACATAATCATTTTTACTAATGATTTGTTTTGCCATTTGTCTCATTTCGATGGTGGGTGAAATAAAACTGACGATGCAGATCTGCCCATTTGCAACAAATAATTTCGCTACTTCTGCTACGCGACGAATATTTTCAATCCTGTCTTCAGGTGAAAAAGTGAGATTATTATTTATACCTGTCCGGATGTTATCGCCATCTAATACGGTGATATGATATCCCAGTTCAAATAATCTCTTTTCCAATGCAAGTGCAAGCGTGCTTTTTCCTGAGCCTGACAATCCGGTCATCCAGAAAACTTTTGCGTGCTGACCCAGGCGAAGTTCTTTTTCTTCACGGAGGACGTTATCTAATGTTGGGTATAGATTAGTCAACTATGATTATACAATTTTCAGGGCACAATGAAAAAAGGTTTACCACATAAGACACATAAGGGCACATAGAAATTTTCATTTTTCGTTACTCGTTACTCGTTACTTGACAGGGCTTCGCCTTCTGATAGGTCGCGGTCTATCAGTAAAGAGGCGAATGCAATTCGCCCTTACTCCCATCTCACTCATCACTCACTACTCACTACTCACTACTCACTTTTCACCAGGCCAATTCAAGCACACTAGTATCTACCTGAATCACCATTTGCATTCCTATACTTTCAAGTGCTACGATCATTTCATGTTTTGATCGTTGTGACATGATCACACCTTCCATGCCTGCCAATTGACCTGAAGCTAGGACTACACGATCACCTTGTCGCATTGACAGTGGTTCTGTTCTGACGTCGATATCTGTTCCGCTTATTTTTTGAAGCCATTGTATCTCGCGATCGCTTACAAGGCAATCATGTCCTGCAATGCGTAACATGCCCTGTACATAAGGAAGCGCGAGCACTTCATTTCTTCTTGTTTTATCCAGCCGAACGAATGTGTAACACGTGATGAGCGGCAATTCATACACTTTCACTTTGCGATTGTATTTCGCTGTACGTTTTCGGAGTGGTACAAATGCTTCCATCCCCATCAATTGAAGACGATCACGGATAAATTTCTCGCATTTCGTTTTAGTGCGAACTACGATCCAGGGTTCTTTTGAAACATTCGTTACTTCGGGAAGACATGATCGGTCTTCAGGATACAAATACTGATCACTGATTACTGAATACTGATCACTCTTTTCTATTCGCTGTCTTTCGACCATAACAGTAGTGGTTTAGGATCAAATTGATTCCAGTCGATGGCTGGGAGTTCATCAAGACGGTAAATGATATACCTGATCTTTCGTTTGATCAATGCTTCAGCTTTATGGATCAGGTTAATGAGATAGTTCTCGTCGATATCTCCGGTGAACATCAGGTCGATGACCGGGCTGTCGAGGCCGTTTGAAAACTGGCCGATGATGTATACTTCTTTGATCTCGCCCAGGCGTTCGATGACGGTGTCGATGATGGTATCGAAGCCGATGTATTTGATCAGGATATTGTGTACTTCGTTGTAAAGCGGGTGGTCGGTATTTGCCTGGAAGTACTTCTTGTTGCCTTCCGTGTAGGCTTTGAGCATGCCGGCTTTTTCGAACCTGTTTAGTTCCTGGCGGATGGCATTGGTAGAATCACCGAATTCGGTTTCCAGGCCACGGAGGTAGGAACGGGATTGGCTGTTGAGGAAGAACTTCAGTAGAAGTTTGATCCTCATTTTGGACGAGATGAGTGTTTCTATCATGACTATTCACTAATTGAGTAACAAAATTACTCAATCATGGCTTAAAAAGCAACCAAAAAGAGGGTTTTGGGGGCATTTTGGCCGATAAAGGGGAGGCAAAGAACGTGCCTGAAATAGGGAGGAAGGGTAGAAGGGATGCAAGGTGAAAGGGCAGAATGCTTCGACCCGCTCTTCCTCATCCTTTTTGCTACAGCTCAGCAACCAGATAGAAGAGGAGGAAAGGGTGGAAATGTTTCTGGCTTTTTGCTCCTTCGAAATTTCATGGTCCGCGAAATTGTTGGGCGTAGGTTGCCCCTACATCCAGAAATTGCAAAAATTAAAATCACTACTGTTGGGCGTAGTTTGTAACTACGTCCTGGTGTTTGCAAAACTCGGTTTTGCGTGCTTTTGCTATTTCGAAGTTTCATGCACAAGTCCAATACCCCGGGGTTTTCGAAACGACGTGAAGCGAGATTGAGAAACACAGGGGAAGAGAATTTTTCTCAGGAATATTGTAGTGGCAAAAAGATGAACACAGAAAAGAAAAATTCGAAGGGGCACTACCTATCCAGTTTTCCATCCAGCCAATGCACAATATTCAAAAGCAACTGGAAATTTTCAGGAGCTTTTTCGTTATTCATTCCGAATTTCGTTTGTTCTGATCCGCTCAATTGTGATGTAAACATGGCGGCTTCACCAAACAGAACAACTCTGCCTTTGCCAAATTTTAGGTACGCCCCCTGGGACCATCCTTTCATATTTATCCTGGGTGTATTTTCTGTAAATGCCCATGCAGTATCCGGCAGCAGGCAATTGTAGTTTTCATCAAGTGTCAGGATCGATATAGCATCAACCGGAATTTTAAATCCCTGGCCAGTGAAGGACACAATTTGTTTCACATGTTCACTGCTATCTCTGCCTTTCGTAATCGGGCTTTCCGTTAAAGAACCATCTGTCAGCTTAAAATAACCCATGCCGTTTGTCTCTGTATGCATGACAAAACCATTTGCAATTTCGAATCCAAATGTGGCGGCAAGATTCTGTGCCGCACCAGCCATAGGCATATGATCTGCTATAAGGAATAAGCTTCCACCTTCATTGACCCAATCTTTTACTGATGCGATCTCCGCATTTGTAAAAGCAGAAGGTGTAGGCAGATACCAGTTGTCAACATTGATTTCATTCAATGCATTAGAGATGACGAGGATTTTTCCATTGGATAAATTTTCCTTTGTGAATTCATCTGCAAATGCATTGACCTGATAGCCATCGCGTTCAAGCAGATTTGCAAACGGAAGATATCGGCCTGTCTTCGTGTGAAAATTATGATGGCCTTCATCGATGAAGATGATGGGGCCTTTACCTGTGGGATATGCAGGGTGATTAATATTCGGATGGTATGATGCGTCGGCGACTTGTTGGGCGCAAGCTGAAAAATAAAGGAGGGTGAATATGAGGAGATAGAAGTGTTTCATGGGGATGCGTTTTTTTTACGATTCAGAAAACTACTGAACACATATTGAGTATTCCGAAGAAAAAGACGAAGTACGTTAGCTGTAAGACTGGGAAAGGGTATGTGGGCGGGAGGTTGATGGGATTGGGTAAATTATTTGCCCCTTCGAAATTTCATACTTCACGAAATTTCTATTTCATTTCGGCTAGCGCTCAGCACTCCGCCTGTGTTTCATCGATGCGCTCGAAAACCCGGGGGTACAGGTCCATTGCCACGGAGTTTTCGAAACAATTAAATGTATCTTAAATCATGAACTTTAATCAACGATCATTTTATGGCTTCCCAATACTTTACCATTCTGTATAACAGATAGTATATATTGGCCCGATGTAAAATTTTTCATTACAATAGGAATGCGTATGTAAGGTGATGTGACATTTACATTTTCTTTCAAAATTGTTTGTCCGTTGATGTTATGAATGTATATTGAAATGGGCTCCAGATGGACAGGATTTAAATTTAATTGCAACTCAATGCCTTTATTTGCCGTAGTAGGGTTTGGTGCAATTGTAATAGCTTTTAGATAATCTGGCTCTACAATTCCTGTCGATTCTTCTATCAGGAATGGGAAATTAATAACACACCCCAGGTTGTCAGTTACGATTATGATGTGATTTCCTAAAGCAAGATTATTGAATTGCGACGAAGTGGTTGCATTCATATTATCCAACTTATAAATGTAAGGTTGCTGACCTCCTGAAGGTGCCAGGTGAATTGAGCCAGTCGTGCTATCTGTTACCGAAGAAATGATTACATCACCTATGTTGAACGAATCGCATGAAACTATAAAGTCCGGATCATAGATCCACATCCGATAACGATTTGAATAAAATGTTGTAAAAAAAAGCCTGGACCCCACCTGCATAAAATTTCCGGGAACACTTTCGGCACTTCCCCGGATCACATCTGCCATCAATGTTGTACCTGCTACCGTTCCATTGGTTTTATATAACTCAGATCCGTGCGTGGCTTCATACGCCTGAACAACCATGCTGTTATTATAAGTGCCCAGATCTCCTATAAAACCAACACTCCCATTATCATGTCCATGTGTTTCTAAAATAACTTTCGTCCCCGCCCGTGTTCCATCTGTAACTCTAAGATCACTTCCAAATATTTGGGCGGTAAAATAAATCTTATCATTGAATAAGGTCAGATGGTCGGGTTGCATATAATCGTTAGAGTGAGTATCTAATGTCAAGGTTCCTGTGGGTGTACCATCTGTAGCATTGAGTTCAAAGGTTGTTCCGCTGGGTGCGTCTGATTCACGAAGGATGAATAAAAGTTTGTCATGTAAGAAAATGGCGGGGTCTTCAGGCCAGCTGAACGATGGATTTTGAAAATCACCTAGCTGTATCGTTCCTTGTGATGTTCCATCAGTTGTCCATAAATAGAATGGGTCCGATGAATTGTTGTAGAAGAAATATACTTTCTGACCATTACTGAAAAAGCGTGTCAGGTGATCATTATCATTTCCGGTAGGAAGTAGTGTAGCAAAAAGAGAGGTATTAGCAATCGTACCATCAGATTTTCCAAGCATCTTTCCCTGGTCGGTACTCTGTATATAATACAAAATACCATCGGAAGCACCTATACCCTGGATGTGACCAAATGTGCTGTTGACCAATGTGGTGAGTGTCTGGTTCTCCGGATCATAAAGTTGCACTTTATCATAGTTTGAACCAATCGAACTTTGTATCCACGAAAACTTACCGTTCCAATAAAAGATATTCTGGTATACAATTCCACTTACATGAATTCGAGTAAGGGTGTCAGATCCCTCCGTTAATTTTGAAATATAATACGTGCTTCCTCTTTTTTCTGTAAAGAACCACGTATTATTTTCCCCTATAATAAGACTGATATCTGTCTGATCAGGAGTACTTATTTGTATTGTTCCTTCGGGGGTACCATTTGATACCCACAATTTGTTTTTGTCATTCAGTTTGTCAAAATAAACCAGCCGGCCATCAAATGCACCAAGAAATTTCACATCTTCGGAAACGGAATGGGATAATATATCAGGATACACAGGGTAAGTGCCCTGACTAATAACCGTGTTAATACAAATAAAACTTACGTATAATAAAATACAGTTTGGAAGAAAATAGCGATTCATTTTGGTTGGATTTATTTCTAAAATATTAATAGCAAAGATTTGATTTGTAAAATTTATTGACCCTTAAAAATATATAAAATTACCATTGCTGGTCTATTTTCTTTCTTCAGGCGCAACTACTCTGAAAAATAGATTAAAGCATCGCTGCACTTGGAAAGGATGATGAAGATCATAAATAGTTTCGAATAAATATGGATATATTGTGCATGAGGCAAATCCTATCAGTTTGATCCCTGCCTCAAAGGTAGAATGATTCATATATTTATATTCAGGCTCACCTATATGGAACACTTGATACATATGAGAGCCTCTGAAAAACGGAAGGATGATCATTCCTCTTCTTTATGAAGCAATTCTTATCCTTTCATTTTTTAATTCTACACGGAAGCTGATTTTAGCTTTTAATGCTGTAAAAACTTTTAGGATCGTTTCTATGGTGACGTTGGTTGCATTATTTTCCAGTTTGGAGATCTGACCTTTTTGTACACCCACTAGTTTTCCTAATTGCTCTTGTGTCAGATTACGTTCCAACCTGACCTGCCTGATCATTTCTCCGAGTACTTCCATCTGCAATACCTGTTCATATGTGTCACGCTTCACTGTGCCCTTTTTTCCTATGAATTCCTGTTTTATTTCATCAAGGGTGTAGAGTTTCATGCTATTTTTTGTTGCCATTTTTTTGTTTTTTCAATATGAAATATTGTTGACGTAAGGATTCTGCTTTTTCAATTTCTTTATCCGGCATTTTACCGGTCGTTTTCACAATGCCATGAGTAGATATAACAAGAGTCTGCGTTTTCAGCGTTTTGTCCCAAAAAGCTAACAGTCTGTAATATGTTTTATTGTACAATGTTCTAAACTCCCAAATTTCTCCTTTGAGTTTTTTGAAAAGTTCCGGATCGTTTTTTGATTTTGCCTTGTCAATGTTGTAAATTATTTTGTTCCTTGACTTTTCGTCAAGACTGTTTAGAAAAGTCCGTGCCTCTTCCATAAAGAGGACATCAAATTTCAGTTCCATTTGGTAAAGTTTGCTTACAAAGATACTACATTGGTTTCAATAAAAGGAAACTTTGGAATAAGTTACTTATCATCCAACCCCTCCACCTTCCCATCCAACCAATGCACAATATTTAAAAGCAACTGGAAATTTTCAGGAGCTTTTTCGCTATTCATACCGACTTTCGTTTGTTCTGTTCCGCTCAATTGCGCTGTAAACATGGCGGCTTCACCAAATAGAACAACTCTGCCTTTGCCAAATTTTAGGTACGCACCCTGGGACCATCCTTTCATATTTATTCTTGGTGTACTTTCTGTAAATGCCCATGCGGTATCCGGCAGCAGGCAGTTGTAGTTTTCATCAAGTGTCAGGATCGATATGGCGTCGGCCGGAATTTTAAATCCCTGACCGGTGAAGGTTACAATTTGTTTCACTTGTTCACTGCTATCCCTGCCTTTAGTTATCGGGCTTTCCATTAAAGAACCATCTGTCAGCTTAAAATAACCCATTCCGTTTGTCACCGTATGCATGACAAATCCATTTGCAATTTCGAATCCAAATGTAGCGGCAAGATCTTGTGCCGCACCGGCCATTGGCATATGATCTGCTATCAGGAATAAGCTGCCACCTTCATTGACCCAGTCTTTTACTGATGCGATCTCTGCATTTGTAAAAGCAGAAGGTGTAGGCAGATACCAGTTGTCAACATTGATTTCATTCAATGCATTAGAGATGACTAGGATTTTTCCTTTGGATAAATTTTCCATTGTGAATTCATCTGCAAATGCATTGACCTGGTAGCCTTCACGTTCCAGCAGATTTGCAAACGGAAGATATCGACCTGTCTTCGTGTGAAAATTATGATGGCCTTCGTCGATGAAGATAACGGGGCCTTTTGCTGGGGAATATGCTGGATGGTTAATATCCGGATGAAATGATGCGTCGGCGACTTGTTGGGCGGAACTTGAAAGATAAAGGAGGGTGAATATGAGGAGATAAAGGTGTTTCATGGAGATATTTTTTATTTCTATGATTCAGAAAACTACTGAACACTTATTGAGTGAGCCGAAGAAAAAGACTAAGTAGCTTAGATATAAGATCAGGAAAAAGCTTTAGCCCCTTCGAAATTGCTAATGGCAATTTCTCTTCCCTGTGTTTCTCAATCTCATTTCGCATTGTTTCGAAAACCCCGGGGTCACAGAGCTACGGTTGAACGTAATTTGTAACAATGACTCTTTGGTCCCTGGGGAAGAAACTATACCCGTTCGCTTAAAATTGAATGCTCATTTCTGCCAATAATGTTCGGATGGCATAACAAATTCTATTGTTCGATTCGTCTGATTTTGAGCTTCTTATGAACAATAGTAGGACTTTGGGCATAGCGTAAGTGCATTATATTATTATGTAAATCAAAGTTATCTATCGTAAATTCCTATTAATCAAGCAATAGTATGAAAAACCAACTTCAGTATTTTCAAGTATTAAAACATATTTTTATAGATTTTCAAAATATACTCAAAAAAGATGAATTTGAATATAAGCGAACTTTCAACTCACTTGAGTCAGTTCTACCTGATGGTTACAGGTGTTCCTTGTTCCATCAAATTTACATTTGAAAATAATACTGCTGATTGGTTATTTGATCCTCGGGATGGCGGCAAACATATTGTTTTCAATACAACCATTGAATCTAGGTGCCGTGGGCAATATTATCTTTCGATCATCATTCATGAATTTTATCATTTCATTCATCAGGGTATTCCGTTTAAAAAAGACGTAGATGAATTAAAAGAAGTTCTTGGAAATAATTTTATGATTAGCTTAGACATGCAGGCAGACTATTATACCGCTGTATATTTCAATAAAAATTTAGGCTTTGACTTACAGGATTTCATCGGTCTGCTATATGATGGCAGTTCTACATTCGCAAGTTCGGAATTTTCGAAAAATAAATTCTGTAGATATATTGGTACAATATTGACAGTTGGATATTATTTCATCTATAAAATCAACAGAACTTACTTAACCGGTTACATTGAAGGGAGTGAAACATGCAAGTTTTTATTTTTTGTTACCGACTTTAAACAAGAAAATTTTAAAAGAGTCCAATCAATAATTGATAACACTTCTTTTGAATCATTGAAATTGGCATTTAGTTCTTCAGAAACTTTAGGACGATCAGAGTACATTTCTATAATCAGAAGCTTTGTTGAAGATCAATCATCTAAGTTGGTAGAAACCTAACTGAGTTCTAGAAATCGGTCAGTAAGTAAATCTAAATACCAAGAGGTAATTAGTACAGGAGTTTGCCAGCAATTCCTACTTGTCAGCCATTTTATATAATCATTTTTTCTTAATTCTAATTCCGGGTCATGTCTAAAATGGCGCTTAAGTGCATTTGCCTTTCCATCATAAGCTGAATGGAAATCAAGAACAATGCAATTATAAAAAGCCCAACATAGATTTGCGTTCAGCCTTAGGAGTGAGAGAGGTGACGTTTCGGAAGTTTCAGAAAAAGTTAAAGGGAGAACTATCATAATTGCGAATTGTGTTCCTGCAATTACTTTAGACCTAGATACATGCACTCCTGGAACCATTATTGGTTTAATTTCCGTATGCATTATTTCATTATAAAAAGATAAAATCTCTTCAGCCTTTACCTGAATATTTTCACATTCAATTGAAATCGAAGTGTGTGTATTAATATGAAAGATGAACCCTTCAATTATTTTTGTTATTTCCTCTACTCTCTTCGAAGGATCGTAAAACATTTTATATTCAAAATATAACTCTTCAACGCTCATATTGATTATTTGAAAAGCATAATAGTTGGTTGATTAACCAAATAATACTTAAGTTCTTAATGGAAAACGGATTTAACTAGAGACCGCGCCTTTTGAAATCTTGCGAATTATTAATTATGTTAGCAAGAGTCTTAGCAATTGATTCATCTGAACAAAGTTCAACTTCATTAGTTGAATTTTCTGTATTGATTATTAAATCTTCCTTTTTAATATTTTCTAAATTTAACTCAGAGATGTGATGTTCGCGATAATAAACGATGGCGTCTTTGTGCTTCATATACAGTTCTTTGATAAACTGATATTTTTCAGCACTGGTTCTTTCAGTTGACATAAGTGATATTCATTTTGAAGAGTGGATTAGTTAAAAGTAGTCATATTAAATTATATTATAATATGATGATGCGAAATTATATTTGTACATCAAAATTATATCAAAAAACTGAAAGAACAAATTATTTAATATATTGATAATCAGCTTTTTACATATTTTTATTACAATTTTTGAACATATTTCTAGTTTTTAGTTCCCGAGTCTAACCAAATGCTTGAGATAGCTAGAACCTTCATAATTTCCAGCTTCTCCTTGGAGGAAGGTTGTAAAATCCAATAGTTTTGTACAGGTCTCTTTCTAGAAGTAGTAAATTTACCAATAAAATTTTCTCTTAATAATAAAGATCCTTTAAAAGTATATGATTTTAACGATTTGAGAATAAGAGCAAATTATTAAATTTTAATCAATGCTAAACATACATTTCGAAAAATTACCCTTATTTAATTTCCAGACTTACATAAAATCTAGAAAAATGTATACAAACATCTCAAGTTTCTTCATTAACACAGAATTATTCATTAATTCAATTATTCATTTTTTGAAACAATATGAATTGGAAAATATAATAAATTTAGATCATGTTTGTTATAAATGCGAATCATCTAGTGAATATGATTTTATAAGATCAATTATCGAAAAAAGTCCTTATAGTTTGTATCTGTATCAGAGTTTTTTATCAAATCGTAGAGTTAGTTATTTTAAATTGACTATTCCTTTTAAGACTGAAATGGGGGATATTAATTTCTTGGAATTGGCCGACAAGAAGCCAGATCTTGATGAGATATCCGGTTTTCATCATATAGAAATATATCCTGTAAAAACTTCATTAGAGAATATCTTACTAACATTGAAACATAACAATATTATTCCAGTCTTTGTAAATAGACCTCATCATAAAACATATGATATAAAGCAACCTAATTTTATTATTCGCATAACTCATCAGCCATTAATTCAGGAGATTTTTACAAATGAAACTGAAGAATATTCAAATATTTTAAATAGTCCTAAATGATTTTTGACTTAGGTTATTTTATTATATTACTATTCTACCAGTTGTTTGACTGTAGGCTTTTTATCACCCTCAAGCCATTTCTGAACATTAGGAAACTTATCAATAAATGCCTGCAATTCATATCCGGCCCGGGTTATTACACAGGTGAGCATGTTAGCATTGACATTTACTTCAGTTCTCATTAGGCAAATTTACTTCTTTGCTCTGAATCCATAATTAGTATACTGGTCGGTTTTTCAGTCAGCAACCCACGATCACTACTATTTTAACAATTTGTTTAAAATATTCCAATGCCTTTTGATTTGATTTTCAATCTTATTATTTACCATAATTTTTGCAGCTTTTTTTGCATATGACAGAAAATTTCCCCAGTTGTAATATTCTGATCTAACAAACATTTTTTTTGACTGATCCCACAAATATTTTCGTGTTCTTTTAGCTCCTTTGTATGAGTATTTTCTTAATATTCTCCGTTTAAATAAAGTGCCTTTGTTTTTATTTTGTTTGTTGTTTGCAAAATGCTTAGCTCTTGTAATGTATCTTTTCATTTTTCGATAATAACCTGACAAACTAGCCGATTTTAATAAAACTGTTTCACCATCAAATTCAAAACCAAGGTATATGAAGTTTTTATTCCAATTAATTTTCTCGTCAAATTCTTGTCCACAAATGAGTTTACAATTTTCTCGCTTAAAAATAAATGTATGCGTTTTATTTGGCTGAACTGTTAAATTATATTTAGTAATTTCCTTATAAATTAAATCAGAAATTTCTTCTTTGTGAATTAGTGGGCAAACAATTACCATATCATCCGAATATCTTCGATAGATACCTCCGTGTCTAGAAATAAAATTATTTATGGATTGATCAAAATGAAGCAAGTAAATATTTGATAAAACTGAACTGATCGGGGAACCTTGTGGAATGCCAAAATTTCTTTCAACAACTTGATCATTGGGCATTTTTTTGGTTTTGGAAGGTTGCAGTAATTTTTGTTTTATTTTGATAAATTCTTTTTTTGTGCAGAATGCAATCGCATTCTGATTTCTTAAAAAACAAATCTTTTTTACTTCTTTTTGCTTTACTTCTAGCGGCTTACCAAATTTATTTATCTTTTGAGTGTAAATTTTGTTTTTGAACTCTTCAAATATATCTACTATATCAACATGGCTGAAACGTGTAATATTTTTAAATACATTAAAATGGGCAGGTGTTAACCTGGAAGTGTTCAATACCTCAGCCCAAGTCTTTCTTAAATGGGCATGATTTAAATTATCAAAGAAACTAGAAATATCAAAATCAATTACTGCGAATTCATCATCAGGATATTCAAGAATGAAGTTTATTACATCATTAGCAAAATCAATATTACATTTATTTGAACTATTTTCATTGCTAGGATCGACGGGAATTGATCGGTATGCATTTACAACTTTTTCAATGTTAATTTCACTTTGGCGTATTTTATCCTCATATGCTTCTGAAAGTATTTTAGCATAATAATTATAAACTAAAGAATCTAGATGGCTGGCATAAAACAGCTCCCTCTTTTTCTCACTTGATTTCCTGTAAACTACTTTATCGTTCTGTGTAAATTCATTAAGTACTCCCTCCCTCTTAGAATATTCCTTTCTAAATTTCTTTACTCTTGCTGTTCTATGAATAAATGGCAAAAAGGAATGATTTGCAATTTTTTCTGGATCTTTTATATATTTTTCAATCCATAAATACCGATCACTTTTCTTTAATGGTAATCCGATATGTGGATATCGCTTAAGCTTAAACCAGTCTTTCTTTTTATTCTCCTCCATGATAATATAAAAGTGAGGGCTGAAGACCCAATGCGAAGCTATTTGCTTTTAGAATCAACTAATTTGATTCCCGACATATGCATGCTTTTACGACACCTAAATGCCGCTCCGACTCTAGCTGGGTGGCTAAATATTTATTGTATATTTACATATCCATTCAATAAAGAACTTAATGAAACATCCAATCTACAAGGCACTGCTTTCAGGTTTCATCCTGGCGGCTCAGATTGTTGCTGTAGTCATTTCTGGAGAGAATCCATTCCTGACTTGCATTTCTGAAATGCACTTTCCCCAACATTTTTTCTTACGATCAAGTTGGGCATAACAAGACTTTCGCCTATACCTTAAAACGCATATGTCAGCTCTTCAGCCGCTCACACTGTAAAGTTAGAAAATTAATTTCTCAAAATTTAAATTTCAGATTTAGTCATGATCTTCTGGATAACCAGATTGACCACAAGACTCTCTTCGTCCACTAAAATCAGTGCATTCATCGCAAGGAGAAGTATCCTGATGAACATTTACAGTGACGCAACCACAAGTGTATTCAGCAATTGTAGCCCACGTGGAGCATTTACGACATCCACAATCTTCGTTGTATTCTGAATTAATTCTAGCCATATTTTTTTTTATTACAATAATTAATAATAATTCTTTAACTAATATAGAGCTTAATATTTTGAACACTATTTCGTTGATTTCCTATTGGTTAAAACATAACAAATCACTTAAATATTCCATTTATCCTTCGGTTACTTCACTCAATGCCTTCGTTTTTTTGCCTTTTACTTTATTAACAACAGGCAATTCACCCCACACCTTCCCAATCCTATCTTTTATTTTCTGCTCAAAGATTTCAATGAGCTGTTTATTAGCTTCAATCAGAACCTGCTCTTTTTCAATTTTTGCAACTATCTGATGTTGGACTATTAAAGGAATTTTGGGAATCAGTATTTCTGAAATGAATCCTTTGTTTAAGTTTCTTTGTCTCACCCCAACTCTATGACGCAAATATTCTTCCTTGTTCATGATGAAATATAACATCAAGAAATATAAATCGAAAGAAGGATTAGGTTTAACCCCACAAACTGCTTGATTGAAAGTTGCATTCCTATCAAGAATAGACATTTTAAAAGCAGCAGTATCATACATTCCTATAAGAAGCGATCCTTTTGGGAAAATTGTTGCATTTGAATTCTTCAACCCTTCCGACGTAATGTATTCATATGGGTCTGAGGTATACAAATCATTTAATTCCCCTGAACTATACCAGGGAATATTACCCTCCCAATATTTGTGAATTGATCTTAATGGTGTACCTCCAGCTTTTATATCACAAACCTCCCCCAACTCCATCATCTCCCACTCCGGATCAACATCAATCTTCGGCTTGTAGTTTTCCACCACCATTTTTGCCCCATCTATGATTTTTTGATAGCCTTCTATTTCGGCTACGATTTCTGCCTGGATAGATAAAGGAGGAACAGGAATATCAAATTCTGAAAGCACGTTTTTGGGAACTCTTCGCAAACCACCCGTACCGGTCATCTTAGGAATGGCATAGTCATAAAACAAAGGAGACTTTAAAATTCTAAATAAATATTCAGGCTTAATACTATCAGAGCATCTCAGTACATAATATTCTGAAGATCCAAACCCAATACTGTTAGTAAGATTTTTAGCAAGACCTGCTTTTCCATTCTCAAAACAAGGAGTGACTTTAGCAATAAGGACATCATTGTCTCTAAAATATGTGTATCCATTATAAACCTCTTCTAAAGATTTAGTCTGCTTAACTTCAAAGTCAATAGAATTTTCATTTATATCACTCATTGGCACAAAAGATACCATTATGCTTTTAGCAAGTTTCTGAATTTCACTTTTGAGTGGATTTATTGTACAGACTTCTTCTATTTTTTTTAAGGGATAATTAGACCCTCTATTCATAACAGTTTTATACCTCTCCCCACTCAAATTGTAGTCCCCACTCTTAGCAATCACTGATTTCTTTACCGCATGTGCAATATCAGCAGACGGATACTTTCCATACGCATTAAAATCATGAATGATCTTAGTAGCATTTCCTAATTGTCCTCCTTTGATCGCATTCCGCTGCGCACCAAGATTAAAACCATCATTATCGATTTTGACAAACAGGATTTCATTACTCTTCTTCGCCACTTCCCGATCCATCAGCAAAATCGAAGTCTTGACACCACTATACGGATTGAATATCCCCGCCGGCAATGACACCACTGCATAGAGATAATTCTCTACCAGCATCTTGCGCAGGTCTTTATATGCAGTGCCACTCTGAAATATCACACCCTCTGGTACAATGATACCTGCCTTGCCATTCGGATTGAGATGCTCAGCGATGTAATCCACAAACAAAACCTCACTCCGGTTACTGCTGATGCTGAATTTTTTGTGCGGCCGTATCCCGCCTTTCGGACTCATGAAGGGAGGATTTGCCAGGATCACATCGTAGTTGTCCTTCCATCGCTCTTCACTGCTCAGCGTATCATATTCATAGATGTGCGGATCACTGAAACCATGCAGGTACAGGTTGACCAGGCTCAGCCGCACCATGTCAGGCGATATATCATACCCCGTAAAATTCCTGATCAGGTTCTTGCGCTCGACGGGTGTCAGCTCATGGTTGTTCTTTTCCCTGATGTGCTTGAATGCAGAGATCAAAAATCCCGCGGTACCACATGCAGGATCGAGGATCGTATCCCCTTTCTGCGGATCGACAATCGCCACCAGGAAATCAATGATGTGCCTCGGTGTACGGAACTGACCCGCATCTCCCTGCGATCCCATCACCGATAGCAGGTATTCAAATGCATCGCCAAGCTTTTCACTATGCGTATATTCAAACTCACTGATCGTCCGCAGAAACATCTTCAGCGTCTCCGGATCGCGATAAGGGAGAAATGCATTTTTAAATATATCCCGGAAGAGCTGCGGAATATTCGGATTCTTATCCATGCTTGTGATCGCCTCTGAATACAGGCGAAGCATTTCAGTAGCAGTGACTCTCGTATCAAAGAGACTATCCCAACTATATTTTTTATACGCACCTGAAAAGAATTTCGCTTTGCCACCCAGCTCGATCGCCTCCTTGTCCATGTCATCCATGAACTTATAGATCAGGCCGATGGTGATCTGCTCTATCTGCGCCTTCGGATCAGGTAATTTCCCAACAAGTATATCGCGGCAATCGTCAATTCTCTTTTTCGTAGCGGTGTCTAACATTGATTACAAAATATGAAAAATATCCGCGATGGGAATATCCGGATGTTGGGGGACGAAGGGGATGCAATGGGTGGTATTGACGCAATGCGCAGTAGAGACGCAATGCATTGCGTCTCTACCGCGAATTGCGTCAATACGGCATCGGTTCGAATGGGGTATTTACAAAACATGAAAAATATCATCATTCCAATTGGCAGGGTTGTTTTTGATGTATTCAGAAATTCTAAAAAATGATCCATCATTACGGATCACATGGTCGTGATATCGGAATTGCCATGCGAATTCGGGATTGATTTGCCGTGCCTGCGTTTTAACCGTCGATTTAAACCCACGCATGATGGAAGCCAGATTTTTGGATTGCGGACCGAATTTGTTTTTTGATGGCGATTTTTCAATGGTGGCGGGGTCATCTATTTCGGAATCATTCTGATCATGCGTAGAAAAATCATGGGGGACGCCATGCGTTAAATTCGTTCTATCGGATTTTTGTGATGAATCATCGGTTTGACGGGTATCATTTGTATCATTCGGATTCGACATTCCATGCGGTTGCCCCGGATGAGACGCTGTATCCCACAATGCAGTAGAGACGCCATGCATGTCGTCTCTACTGCATTGTGGAATACGGGCGTCGGGTTGAGGGTTCGTATCACGCCTATTATATTCATTTTCCCCGATAATGATGATCCCGTGAAAATGATTGGGCATCACCACATATTCACCCAATTTCAAATTCATATCGGGACGGATTTGCAGGGTTCTTAACCATTCGGATAAAACAATTTCGCCGATGGGGGATAAATTCATTACGTCATGGGTGATATCACCAAAAAAAATTTGTTTGTTTTTTGTACAAACGGTTACAAAATAGGCGGCTTGCCATCCATAATCCCAATTGCGCATCCGTGTGGATTCAATTCTGAATTTATTTTTGAATTTGGCTGACATAGGTTATGCCGCAAATTTTTCCAAATTCACATAATCTTTAATATACACAGGAATTACTTCGCGATATTTTACCCCCACATCTTTGAATTGTGAAATGGTCAGTGTCGGATGAGTCTGAAGGGCATGAAAGTCTTTGGATTCAATGATCTTCCGGATATCCTGGTCTACGATATAGGCTTTGAAGAAATATTTCAGTGCCCGCACATTGACATCCTCAGCGGGCGGATATATAGACATGAACTTATCAAATTCCTCATCGAGCAATTCATCCTTTGATTTGAATTTCGGAATGATCCCGAATATTTTCTCCACCACTTCCCGGATCGAAACCTTGCGATCGATCAGGGCAGCCTTGCGCAGCTTTTCAAGATTGAAATATTCTTCCGGCTTATCAAAGATCTCGTTTTGAATGTGGCTGATCACATGTTCCCAGTTGCCGAGCTCCACATTCTTCCGGATCACATCATCCATCACGATCCTGTCCTGGAATTTAGAAAAGAGCATGCGGTCGATCTTCATGCCTTCGTACCCGATATGTTGCTCTTTGATCGACTGCAATGGATCGGGCATCAGGTTGGTATACTTATCAATATCGACACCCTTCTCACTTCCTTCACCCTTGCCTTTCTTCGGCAACGGAAGTTTTAGCTTTTCATCGTAATCAAACTTCTCTTCAAAATATTCGCAGTTGGCAAAGAAGTCAAACAGCTTAAACACTTCTTTTTCATGCTGAATGTTTTCTTCTTCGCCAAGTTCATTTTTGTGTTTGTATTCAAATGTATTTTTGCGTGTGCCTCTTCCTTTGATCTGTACAAAATCTGCCGGGCTGAATATCGGGCGCATCATGCAGATGTTCATAAGGTCAGTGCAATCATAACCCGTGGTCATCATGCCCACTGTCACGCACACTCTTGATTTGGATGATGCATATCCTTCAAGCCAGTTTGTTTTTCCATTCAATCGATTCTCTGTAAAGTTGATGGTCATTTGTTGTGCACCTCCTACTTGTGAAGTCACCTGGACTGCAAAATCAGAATTGTACCGGCCGGGATAAAGTTGCTCTGCAAATTCATTGAGCATCTCTGTCAGTTTGCGTGCATGATTTTGACTTACTCCGAAGATGATTGTTTTCCCGATTTCATTTGTGATCGGATCGCGCAATGCGTTGTCCAGAAAAGTCTGGCAGAAAATGCTGTTTGTTTTCTCGCTGAAAAATTTCCGTTCGAAGTCGCGTGAGACGAATGTTTCGGTTTCTTCTCCTTCTTCTGTGGGGATTATTACAGCATAGCCTTCATCTGAAAGTAATTGTGTTGTGATTTCTGTGCGAGCATCGAGGACCCATGGATTGATCAGGAAGCCATCCTTGACTCCATCGAGTAGTGAGTATCTATATGTAGGATCATTGCCATCGCATCCGAATGTGGAGTAGGTGTCGCGTAGCATGCGGCGTTCGACTTCTCTTGGATCGTTTTCTTTGATTTTGTCGGGATCTACGCCTTTGAGATAATCTTTTGGTGTTGCAGTCAGACCAAGTTTGTATCCGTGGAAATATTCGAATACGGCTCTTGCGTTTCCGGAAATGGATCGATGAGCTTCATCTGAAATAAGGAGATCAAAATCAGTGGGTGAAAATTCAGAGCGGTATTTATTGTCGAACATCAGTGACTGGATGGTGGTGACAATGATATCTGCTTTTCGCCAGTCGCTTTTGTGATCTTTATAGATGTAGGTTGTGTAATCTGGCTTCAGGTATTTTGAAAATGCTTTTTCGGCCTGGTCTTCTAGTTCGAGTCTGTCTACCAGAAACAAAACTTTTCGTGCATTTTTTGTGCGGAGGAATAAACGGATCACTGCAGCTGCGGTCAGAGTCTTTCCTGTACCGGTAGCCATTTCAAAGAGAAAACGATCCTTGCCTCTTTTTACAGCTTCTTGCAGATGTTGGATTGCTTTCAGTTGGTAGGGCCTCAGAAATCTTAGACCATTTGTCCAGATAAAGTCTTTACTGTCTGCAATACTTCCATTCCATCCAGGTCTCTCTGCGTAGTCTGGCATCTGTACATCGACAATGTAGTCATTGCCGATCGGTTCTTTGGCTAAAGCATTTCTATCAGGATTCCATGCTTTGATAGCTCCGATCTCATCCGGGGAGGGAAATTTGGAGATCGATAGTGGATTTCCTTTCTTAAGATCCCACAGATAATGGATGATTCCATTTGAGAGGATGATGAATTGAGCTCCGACTGTGTTGGCGTATTTCCGGGCTTGTTCTTTTGCAACAAGAGGGTGTAGGCTTTCTTTCTTGGCTTCGAGGACACAGATGGGTTTGTTTTGATTATCGACCAGGAGGAAGTCAAGGGAGCCATGGGTTGTCTTTTCGTAATCATTGCCCCAGGCGTCGATGGCTTGCTGGGAGATCTTTACGTGGTTCTCGAGGAGGATGTTTGCTGACCCATGTGCGTCATCAAAGAATCTCCAGCCTGCATCGGTGAGCAGTTGGTTGATTTTGATGCGGGCGTGAGCTTCATTGAGCACTGATGAGGTATGACAATGATTATTTCGTTAAAATTATAAAATTAAACTTATTTACGATTTAAATACTGTTAATAATTTATGCATTGACTTCAAAAGGTCCAATATTTATAAAAATTTACATGCCTTCCCGTTAGAATTTTTACTTTGAAACCATCACAGGGAATATATTTCGCAATACAAATTTGGGTTTTGTAAAAATAATTATTTCAACTTGCAAAACATATTTTTTTTATACTCATTATATCTTAAGCACGCTAGCCTTAGAATGTCCTTTAGTATTTGTAATAATAATTATCCCATTCTGAGATAAAATTATTTGATTAATTGTAAATTGGTCAATATTAGCGCTAACATTAATTTGATCTTGAATTAATAAATTATTCAATTTACTATTTACACGTTGTATTCCCGATAGAATCTTTGGGTTTAAATCAAAATTAGCTAAAGCTTGAATTTTATTGAGCAGTTGTGGGTGTAATAGCCAATCCGCTGCGTTCAGCAAAATATTCTTTGTGCTTAGGTCAAAATCAAGGTTATTTATTGAAAGAATTTGTTTAGCACTGTCCATCACTGGTGATCCTTTAAGGAATAAAACTCCCTTAGCTTTTGTAAGTTTATTTTTCGCATCAAAAGATAATTTAATGAAAACGTTTCGAGTATCTCCCATAATTTCAACATCGGAGACGTGTAAACTTACTTTATCGTCCAAAATATATGTTGTATCAGGTATTTTAGCCTTAGCCAGATTTGTTAATTCTGCATAGTTAATGATGACAGGAATATGAATGTTAAATAAATTATCGCGCGTGTCAATTGCTGAAAGATTAGGAATATCATTTAGTTGTAATGGTTCAGGTTTAGGTCCAAAATAAGTTCTTGCTTCAAACTTTAGCGCTAAATCCATTTTAATAGTATCATTGACAATGTCCATATTATTGTAATAAATAATCATAGGTTTCATTGTTACCCAAATGTTTGAATCGGCATTCAGTAAAATTGGTTTACTAAGTTTGGACCAGAATGGCAAAAGTTTTTCTTTAATATTAATCTTACTTTTGAACTGTTCTTCAATTGCGGCTATTTTTTCCGCCAATTTGGGATTAACTTTATCTTCAATAACTGTGCGTAAGCTAATTTTGGGGCCTACATGAATATATGCTTCTGTAAGATCCAGATTTGAACTAAGATGAGGTGTAATATTCCAATTGGTTTCAACAAAAGGAGAAGCGCTTAAAGTTACATTTCCTCCAAAATGTAAATTTTTATCATGGCACTCATGGTGACTACCTAACACAACGTCCCATCTATTGCACCATAAAAAAGTGATTGTGCCTCCTATACTGTTTGTAGCTGTTAATTTATTTCCTTTGCCCTTTAGTTCAATTTTACCTATTGATATATTTCCTGAAATCCTACAATCATATTCTTGACCTTGAGTTGGTATTTCTGGACAGTTAACTTCGTTATAGAATGTATAATCTGAGGGTATTTCACTGTTTATTCTTTGACTTATTAGATTAAGAGGAATTGAAACCGGTATTTGGATTATCGACGACAAATCCGTTTGAGGAAGCTCAGGATACTCTGCTGCTTCATTTATGGGAGCCGAGGGTAAAATAATTTTTGATCGACATGATGTCAAGGCTAAAGAGTACAGAATACAATATAAATATTTAGGTATTAAGGAGTTTTTCATTTTGAATATTTTATCTGTTATGAATGAATTCTAAAATTTAATGTGTCTCTATATATAAAAACAATGTTCTAATAATTTTTAAAATCAATTAATTTTGATGTAATAGTAAATAGCAATATTCTTAGGACGAGTTTCATTACCATTTCCTGCAGAATCTGTAGTCCATCCGGTGCCAGAAGCCCCATTTCCTTTTATTGGTTTATTGGGTGGTCCGATCCCGATTTGGCCGTCCATCGTGGCAATTTTATGACTATGTGCTGCGAATTGATCATCCTGAGGACTTCCAACGACTCTCAGTATATCCCTGGTAACAGGGTTAACTCCAACAGGTGGAGTCAGATCAAAAGTATTCAACCCTCTCAAAAAATAACCTCTTAGATCCGGAGCATTATTTGATGAAAATTTAGAAAATTTTGATCCGACAACATCTCGACCATCACATGGTGCCCACTTATCAGTTCTTTTCCAAACCCCAACTGTCCCCGTTATTTCTCTAAACCGATCAAATGATAAATAAGAAGCAATTATAGTCCCAACAGGTGTTTCGAATTTTGAGCTAGTTGTTGGTGATGAAATATCATTGATAAATCCATTACCCGTTTGAAGGTTTAAAACCACATCGTTAACCTCACTTCGCTGAGCTAATACGGAAACATAAAATGAAGGAATTTTACGACCCTTCTTAATCCCTCCTCCATCAACCAAAGCACTGGAGGGAGTTATTGTAAATGATTTCACTTTGGGAACAGGTTGATTGACCCCAGTGGGTCTATAATAAAATGTAAATAGGACAGTTTCCTCTGTTTCCACCTTCTTCCCTAAAATTAATCCTGTTCTCGTATTATCATGTATTATACCGATACAATCGTTGTATGCAGCATATAATTCAGGATTGGGAAGAGTACGAACTACATTCACAAAATCAACAATTTTTATACTCGATTGCGTGGCTGATTGTAACGTAGATTGAAAAGTTGATATTTGTTCGTTAGAAGAACTCGCACCAATACTGATAGGAACACCATTAATGGGTAAAGTCAGAGTGCCTCCCCATTTTCCATCTTTAAGATCTGATCTGAATTGTTGAGATAAAAAATAGGTCCATATGTCAGAACTAAATGAAGATTTTGTATTAATTTTAATAAGTTGATATAGGCCATCTTCAAGAAATTTCTCACATTCTTGTGAACTCTGTGTAAATGTTAGGTTGGAAATGCATAAGAATGCAAGTGATAAAGTTAGATTTTTCATATGTATAAATTTATTATCGTTATTTATACATCAATATTAAGTGCCTTATATCTCTTAAGGAATATAACTTTAGTTATAGAGTTTAGCATGTGGTAAAATAAAATAATTACGGAATACTTGAGTCGCTATTATTAAAAAGATTTATTACTTCGATTTTATTTGAAACCTGGAGCTTCTTATAGATTTTGAGGAGATGTTGCTTCACTGTCCTTGTCGTGATGCTCAGTTTATCGTTAATTTCATTTTAGAAAATGTCCTTCCAAACTAACAGCAATATCTGTTGCTCACGATTAGTAAGTGGTAAGGCTGACATAACCGGGATAGGTTGAAATTTCCGAAAGACATCCAGTTTTCATTGAATCTATCGCGAAAAGTTCAATCTCAGAGTTTTAACAGAGATTAAAAAACTATTCGATATCAAAGATTTGTTCTCAAACGTCTTAAGTTGAATATCTTTCCCAAAAGAACATTCAATAAGTGGCTACAGAAAAAAGGAAAATTAGGAAGCTAGGCTAATATACCCCCAACTGTCCAATGACCGCCTCATCCTTGAAGAAGTGCTGAGCATCAGACCCCTTACCAACCCCACAAGATTTGAAATCCCTGATGGAAAAAGAGCATGATTCACCGGATCCTTTGATCCTGATCATACCGAACTATGATTCGATCCTTGATTAAGAAGCACTTATTAAGTTATTAGCCCCTCGTGTCGAAGAGCAGATCCGCAACAACTTGGACCTTTTGCTGAGCTATCTTTATCGCCTTGATGTGGAGGAGCATAAGATCCAAGCGGTGCTTCGTTCACCTGCAGTGCCTGCAGTTCAAGGTATTGCATCATTGATTATTGAGCATTGATCAACAGAAGGAGAGGATAAGGACAAGGATGATGTATTCGGATGGAACAAGCAATTGGTTTAATTGAGAAAATTATTATTAATATATTGTGTATTAATTCTTATTACCTTGTTCTATACTTTTTTATAAATGTTGATATAACTAAAGTTATATTGCATTGGAAAGTTATATTCAACTTATTTGCATAAAATTCTTTTATGGACTCCCTCATAGTACATGAAATTATTGCCGAAGATTTATATCAACTGAACAGGCCAGATACAATTGTGGTATATGGAAGGGAAATCAGGGATAATATTATACACACAAGGCTATTTGAGGATACAATTATAGCATTAGATCCAACTTTATATTATAAGTACGTTGGTAAAAGCGATACGTTATTCTTTTCCGGTCAAAATATTCTTGATGCCTTTCCCCTTAAGGAATTTCAGCCTTTGACACCAGTGATGTGCTGGGGTGCTTTTTTTATTGGATTAGTATTGGGTTGGAATTTGTATTTTATTAATAGACACAGAGCAAAATCAGGAGTTGGCATCGGTGATATTGCTACAATTTCTACAGCACTAATGACGGCTGTTATTTTTAGCTTTTTTGGAAGCAGTTTAGAACTTTTGGGCTGGTATGGAACAGGCGTAGGTGTTGGATTCTTATTATATGGCTTATTGTTTTTCTTGTTGGTTATTTTTTACTATAAGAAAGGCGATCCACTTCCACTGAGATTTTTGACATGGCCCTTGTATTGGACAACTGAGAAAAATATTAAAGATGCCAGAGATGAATAGGGTACTTTCTTTTATACAACTGATAAGTTTTCCTATTGTAGCTGCAAGTCACAGACGAGATAATCTAATAAAATACTGTAATTATATTATTCACCTATAAAATTAAATTGTATGAGTATTGAATGGAACAGTTACATTAAAGCAAATTTTGCAAAAGTTGGAGAAATAACAATTACTCCTGCCAATGAGACGGATTTTCCTACTGTCCAACGTTGGAAATATGTACTTGCTCGATGTAATAGTAAGAATAAGGACGATGATTTTGTTCAGGAAGGCGCTCATTATGTAATTCGCTGGCCAGATGTAGATTCTGAATTGAAATGTTTTGCGCCAAATCCTCCTTTTGAAACTGGAGAGAATACGCTTATTCAACTATTAGAGCGTATTAAGATTTTAGAAGATAAATTGTAATGATATTATTTTCTCAGTGGGGTTAATTTAGGAATACTAGATTTAACCCCATTTTTTTTACATATTTGGTATAACGTCTTCGTAGTTATATAAAACAAAAATGTCATTTTAAATTATCAGACTGAAAGAAGATGCTGCCTACTTCAAAAATAATATTTAACAGGGATAAATTTAAAACTGATTTGCATGAAAACAAGTTGTGTCCTGTTTTCTCATACTTTACTGCACCAACACTGGCTGATGGCGAGTATTTGTGGCAGAGTAATTTAATTAAGCCTAAAAGTATTGTGCACATTCTTAATGCCAGCTTAATTAATATTAAAGATGGAAAAATAACTCCGGTTTTTGAGGATAATGAAATACAGGAATTAGTTGTCAAAACTTTAACATCTTTTGACAATGACGAATTATATGATATTTTATATAACTATAAAAATAGTTACTCAAATATTAAAAAAATATTTTCAAATAAAGTAATCTTTAATAAATCATTTAATGAGGAACTATTATATTATATTGATGAAATTAAAAAAATTAATACCTCATTTATTTCTAATTTATATTTAGCAATTTTATATTATTTGGCAGATAATATAGAAGATTGCAAAAATTACTTAAAGTCATGCCAAGATATAATTGATGATTATAGTTTATTTAATTATTCTGATTATTTAATATATGTGAATAAATTGTTATTAACAGAACTTAAAACATCAAATTTAAGAAAAATATATATAGTTAAAAATACTGATAATGTACTTGGCACAGGTAAAATAAAAGATATATTCTACATTAAGAGAACTATTGCAGCCATTAAGTTATTTACGAAGCAAAATATCTATCCTATTGAAGGGAACAGATTCATAATAATTTCAAAACTCAATTCCTATAAACCTACTTTATTGATATTATGGGGTCATGGTACTTTGAGTAAAGGGTATAAAATTCTGGATGGAAAAAACGATGATGAAAAAAAGGAGCATTTGAATAATATAGATATGGAATCATTGTTAAATACTTATTCTGAAAACGAAGATATTCTTTTACTTGATTATGCATGTTCAAAAGGACATTTTTCAAAACTTAAATATAGTATACCAATGACTTTGTTTGCCGGAACAGGAGACCACGGAATGAGTGATTCTCCTGGATACCGCTATTCATTAGGATTCATTAAAACTTATGTTTCAACACAAACCATAGAGGACTGCCATGAAATAGGAATGATTTGCTTAACTATGGGCTCCAGACAATATGTGAATGACTTTGTTAAGCTAAATGTTACTAAGAAAAATTGAGGTTAATAATTGTTTTAATGTTAATTTTATTTAGAGTTAAATTTTACTTAAAGCCTCTTTGCCTATCGTTACCTGTAGCAAACTATTAAATATTTCAATTTTTCTAGACTATCGATTTCTTTTGGTTACCCTAAAAAGTAAGCCTGAGAATGAACCCCTATGCTATATCAGATTTCTTTAGAAATACCAACAGGTATTTGATATGTGATTTGAGACTAAACCTTTAATTTGCAGTTAAATTATGAAGATTTATTTTTACAATTAATTAAAAATTATATGTTACTGAACAGAACCAATTATTATCCCAAATAGATACAACTGGTACAATTGTAAGTTCGTCAGAAACTAATTCATTTTCAACATAAGCATTACTTAACACATTTTTCTTGCTAAATGCCTCTCCAAAGGTTATAAAAAATTTCCTCTCCTTTCCAAAAATCAAACTTACACCGGCTAAATATCCAATTTTGGCATCATTATTTATTTCAAAGCCAGATGAAACACTAAGATTGATTAAGGTATTCCATCGAGTGTGTAGATGAGCTAAGATACCTGTCCCAATTCTGAAAGAACCAGATATTTCACGTAAAATTTGATTAGTGGTATCATCAACTTTTTTCAAGATATACGACTCATCATACATATTTGTATAAAAAGCACCAGAACTTACGTCGAATTTAATACCACCAGTCACCTGATAAGTGTATGATTTAGTATTAATTGCAGCGTTACTTGTTCCAAATTGAGTTATCGTAATTACAGAATAATCTTTATTTTCAATTCTAAATGTAAGGGTTTGGTCAGGACAAGTTGTGACGCCGCTTTTAGGTATACCTGAATTTAACTTGGAAAATAATTGAAATCCTGTTGTATTGATGTTTTCAGTTGATGAGTAAGAGATTTCATACCTGTTACCCGAAGAGGGACAATTTTTTATTGTGATTTGTAAAGATTTACCTACCCGCCACTTTGGGTTAGGGCTGATACTTAATTGTCCGTTGGCTTGATTAAATTCCATGGACACTTGGCTATAGCAGTTGGATTGGAAGTAAAAACTGTTAATAAATATTAGTATACTAGCAAGTATTTTCATGATTTTAAGTTTTTTTATATTTTAAGGTTTTAAGTTTCTTTTTAATTCGAATTTTGATTTGGATAAAATGTATATGCGTAAATGTATAAAATCTCTGGAATTAATTAGATTTAAGGTTGGTTAAAATTACTTTTATCAAATTATAAATTATCAACAAATAAATCCTGTGTAATTATTAGAATTCCATTTGGAATTAGGAATGTGATATTTGAAGTATTAAATGGTAAGTTACTAATTGCTAATTTATTTTAGAAGACCTTTTTTATTTTGCATTCACAATATTAGAGTTTCTAAGATTAGATAGAATATAACTTTAGTTATACCATCTTTGTTAATTTTTACTCAACAAATTTATCGCCTCAGTCCTATTCGATACCTGCAACTTATCATAAATCTTGTGTATATGCTGCTTTACAGTACCGGTAGTAATATTGAGCAATTCTCCAATTTCTTTATATAATAATCCCTTTGCCAACAAATTTAATATTTCCTGCTCGCGGTCCGTCAGTGGAAGTGAAACCACTACTGGTGTGACCTTCATTCGCTGAAATACGTCCAATACCCTCCTGGCTATACTAGGGCTCATCGGAGAACCTCCCTTGAACAACTCACGAACTGCCTCCAGTATCCTTTCCTTTGAAGACCCTTTCAAAATATATCCTTTAGCACCCGTTTGCAAAGAATTGAAGATTTTGTCATCGTCCTCATATACGGTGAACATACAGTACTGTATACCTGGACATTTTTCGGACAACACCTTCATAGCGTCTATCCCACTTGCCCTGGGCAGACCAATATCCACGATCAGGATATCCGGGGGATTGGCCGGTAAAAAATGCATTGCGTCCTCCGCATTTGAATAGACCTGACGGCATTCCATGCCCGGCTCCTCATTAAACATATCCATGAGCTCACTTGCCACTTCTTTCAGGTCTTCCAGAACAGCAATTCGAATTGTTTCCATAAATTAAACTTCTAGCGGAATAGAGATATGAATATCCATTGAATTTTCCATTTTTTCATATTTGATCTCACCATGTATGGCCTTGATTCGCTTATTTGAGTTATACAGTCCATTTCCTTTGTCAATAGATCCAGTTGGATCAAAACCAGTTCCTCCAATTTCTGAAATATGGATCATAAATCGTTTATTCACTTCCACCATTATCCTGATTGATTTTGCATGTGCATGTTTTACCGTATTATGGAGCGTCTCTTTAAACACCATGAAAATATTCCGGCGTTTCTCACCTCCAATGCTCAATTCACGAATTGAGTAATCAGGTACAATGAACTCAACTGGTAGTTGATATTCCTCGAGGTACTCAGATGCATATCGACGCAGGTATCCGATCAGTTCTTCTGTGTTGTCGTAGCGCGAGTTCATGGCCCATATAATCTCTGACATTTTGTGGATCAACATATTGCTCTGGTCGGCTATACGTTTGATCTGGTTTATTTCTTTCGATTCCTGAATCCCTTTTAATGCTTTATCACTCAGGTACCTTATGGTTGTCAACCCCGAACCGAGATCATCATGCATTTCTGCAGCAATTCTCGTGCGTTCACTTTCAATCGCCTGTTGCTTTTCAATGATCAATGCTTGTTCACGTAGCATCTGATTACTTCTTTCCAATTTACGTTTGTAATATGCTCGAACAAAATAATAGATGATTAGAATTGAAGTTCCTACCACTATAGTGATGAACCACCATGTCATCCAATACGGATTCCCTACTTTAATAGATATTTCTCTTGGCTTACTACTTAAGAAGCCATCTGAGTTTCGAGACCATACTGAAAAAGTATATAATCCTGGTTTCAGATTAGCGTATCGAGCAAAACCATCAGCCGACCTTGTATCTAATGTATCCTGGTCACTTCCTTTTAAAATGTACCTTGCACGTGTTGCTTCCGGATCTCCATTATCAATCGAATGGAATGCAAATGAAATAGTATTTCTGGAATAGGGTAAAATTAATGAATCGATATAATGAGGAGTGTCATAAGTAGTATCGGGCTCGTCATTTATTAATATTTCACTTATATAGACAGGAGCTGGCATTTCAGATGGATGGACCTTATCCGGAATGAAGTAATTTATTCCATTAACTCCTCCAAACAACATCTCACCTTCTGTTGTCAAAAGGCTGGCATGGGTATTATACTCAAGATCCTGTATGCCATCCATGATTGAGTATGATTTGGATTCTTCATTTACTGTATAATATTTTACCAATCCATGGTTCGTACCAAGCCAAAGATTGCCATACCGGTCCGTCAAAGAAGAATAGATGGTCTGCAATAAAAGAAAATTCAGATCAATTATCTGTTTTTGTTCCTGTTTATCCAGATCTATTTTAAATAGGCCTACTGAATTACCCAGATAAATTTCTTGAAGATGCTTGCCAACTGTGAGAGTACGAATTCCACCAGAAATGGCTAACGAAAAAGCATATTGATGCTTGTGTTGAGCTGAATTGTACTTGAAGACTAACAAATTCACCTCATCATTGCTTAATATGAGTGACTGATTAGGTGCTTCCTCGAAAAAAGTGGTCTTCCGTGTTAATGAAGAACAATCTAGATAAGGAGTTAGGGTATAGTTCTCATTTGAGAGCGTAATTTCAAACAGCATATTCTTGTAAATGCTCGTAATGATTTTTCCATTTTGCAACCTATTTAATTGTGCAATGTATCTAAATGAATATCCGGATTTCTGGATTAATTCATTAATTGTTCCTTTCTTAAGATCTAGTCTGAACAATTGATTATAATATGAAAAAAGAAAAGTGGAAGCACTTGTCTGGACACTTGTCAATGAAGTGAAATTTTCTTTTTGATCAGGTAATTTATTCCATTGTCGGATTACTTCACCAGTATGATCCAATTGATATATTCCTGAATTGTGTGTAAAAACAATATATTCTCCCGATTCAAGCTTGAAAATTTTTGTAACAGACACAGTACTTAACCAATGTTTGAATTTCACCTTTTTTAAATTGCAGAACAATGTACCCTTCCCTTCAGCACAAATCCATAATGTTGAGTCATTATCCATGTAGGGTACATTCAAATATTTTACGCTTCCTCTTGTAGAAGAAATGAGAGGTAATATTGAATCATTCACAACTTTTGACTGAAGACCTATATTATAAAGCTTGCCTGAAGATGATACAAGTATTTCATCATTAGAATTTCGTGTGATTCCCGTAATGGGTTTCCTTACAATACTAATGCTATCGCGAAAAGAATTATCGTTTGGAAAGTATCTTATCAATACACCTGAGAATGTCCCCAACCAAACTGAATTCATATCACAGGGGTAAATTGTTGAAACATTCGTAAATGTGGAATGCAGTAAATTGAATGAGCCATCCGGATAAATCCTTGATGAATGCAACCCACTTATGTTTCCATATACAATTGTATTTGATAGTCCGGATTTCAAACAAGCTAATTCAAAATAATCAGACAAGTTCAGTCCATAAGTTGTTACAATTTTTCCTGAATAAACATCAAAAACAAAGAACTCTGTACCGGCTTTCAAATAAAGATTCTGACCGTCCAACCAGAATGCTTTATAATTATCCTTCAATGTGTCTCCGCATGAATTGACCATGAAATGGTATTTGAATTCATCTTTTATCGGATCAAAAACATTTAAAGCTTCATACGTGGTAAACCAGATCAGCCCGGTTTTATCTTCAAAAAAATTACTTTGAATATTATAACCAAGCATCGAATGAGTACTTTCACGATAAGTCTTAATGTGTTGACCATCATACACATTTAATCCATCAGTAGACGATAGAAACGTCAAATGATGCCTTGGGCTGGTATAGATATAATTGTTGCTGTTTTGGGAGGGATGAAGGATGGAAAATAATTTTTCCTTGTCCTGCGCAATTAAATGTTGATTAATGAGAGTCGAAAATAAAACACCGATAAAAAATAATTTCATTTTTCGTTTTTAAGAATCCAGATGGTATCCGTTTTTTCAATCACTTTTGTAATCTCATTTCCGATTTCAGGATCAAGGATGACAATGGTATCTGTCGAATAAATAATCCTTCTCTGAATAAATTCTTCGTCCTGAAGCGGTTCACTTTTCTGGCAACTTTGACCAATAATTACAATTCCAAAGAGCCATAACCCAAGATACATTAACTTTTTCATACGTATTGGTTCGTTTTATTAAAGTGAGTAATTCCATTTCACAGCGTATATACGCCAGTTAAATCTTGAGGGAAGGATACCCCTTCGAAAACCACTGCAGGCTTCCTGCGAACCTATCCTCCCCCTTTTCATCGATGAACCAAAAAATTTATTCACCCCTTTATCTTCCTAAATTTCCTTTCAGATACTATTAATAAGTTTCACCCATAAATGCAAATTGGCCCGTACCTAACTCACTTATTTAAAATTATTTCCCTAAGTGCCTTTAGTTCTATAGCCAATTGATTTATCTCCTCCCTTAACACTGTATTTTCAGTTTGAAAACCAGCCTTGTATTCAATAAGTATCTCATTTTCTTTAATTAAACTATCGATCATTTCCTGCTGCTCCTGAACTGCCTTTACAAGTGGAACTACAAACTCGCCATATCTTAATCCCCACAAGCTTTTATCATTCTGAGGTTTGTCTATGCCGCTAAAATCAAATCCAATTTCGTTTACTAATTGATCTACTTCCTGGGCAATAAATCCGGTATATACAATTTGTTCTTTCTGAAGCCTGATCTGTTTATCGTTTTCAAGCGCACTTTTTATACTTTCTTCCTTGCTTTCATTTTTAAGTTTATCCTCCTCTAATAAGGCGCTGATTCTTTCCACTGCAAGCTGATAGGTAACAGGCCTGAGCTTTAAAATAAAATCCAATCCATGCACATCCTCCTTAATATTACTTTTAAACCTTCCATCAGAAATATTTGTCCAACCTGCATACCCGCCAATACTTGTTATTGAACTATTGCCAACCCTGATTTGATTATTTGCAGTGGTTCTTGAACTATAGCCAATGGCTGTAGAATTAGTTAAGCCATCTAAAAGGGTAGAATTCGCATCAGCACCTAAAAAAGTATTTTTATCATGATTTTCGATATCATATCCTGATTCCCAGCCTATGGCTGTATTGTATATGTCACCAAAGTCATCAGGAAGGCCAGAAGTAGTTAGTGAATTATGTCCAACTGCTGTATTATAATTACCATTTTTATAAGATTGAAGTGCCTGATACCCCAAGGCAGTATTTTGATCTCCGGTCAAATTAAACCACAATGCATTACTTCCTATTGCTGTATTTTCATAGCCATTTATATTCTGCTCTAAAGCAAAATTGCCCACAGCAGTATTAAAAGATGCCACTGTGTTTGTACGCAGTGCTCCATTACCTACTGCTGTATTAGCTACGCCCTCATCACTAAATAAACTTCCTTGCCCATTGTGATATAAGGCTTCATAACCAACAGCAACATTAAATCCTCTGGCATCATAGTATAATGCATTTTTACCAATGGCTACACTTGCGTCATCAACAACGTTGCTGAATAGTGCTCCCGAGCCAATTGCCACATTATTTTTTCCTGTTGAAATATTTGTAAGTGCGCCTTTTCCAATCGCAACATTATCAGTTCCGGTCGTAAAACTATCCCCCGCCCCCACACCAATAGCAGTGTTATTTGTCCCGGACATAGCAGGATTATTGGTGCCACTCTCAAATGTGGATCCAGCAGTAGGATGCACTAATCCATTTCCACTTCCGCCACCAGACGGTGTAACCCATCCTAAAATGCCTGACCCATTTGTACTTAATACCTGGCCTATGGTGCCTGTTGTGGAAGGCAAGGTTAGATTAATATTGGCAGTAATATCGTCAGGAGCTCTTAACATGATATTATTTGTACCATTTGCAGATAACTCATGAAGTTTTATCTGACCGGTTTCTCCTGCATTTATTCCCATTGGAAAATAACTTACAGCACCTTTTAAATTCGTGGAAAGTGTTTGATTATTTCCAATGGTAACACTATTACTACCAGCTCCTAATGTCCCATTGCCGATTACGATTTCATTTGTATTCCCATTTTGGGATGCCCGGGAATCAACTCCAATATAGATTGAACTATTACTGGTTTGATTGGCAGATCCATTTGAAATATATCTACCCGCATCTTTACCCAGTGCTGTATTACTACTTCCTGAAGTATTGTTATTCAAGGCAAAATAACCATTAGCAGTATTATCACTACCCGTTGTATTGGTCAACATCGAAAAATAACCTGATGATGTATTATTTGCACCTGTAGTATTACTTTTTAACGCGTTCGACCCATACGCTGCATTATTAGCACCTGTGGTATTATCCTGTAATGCTGCCTGTCCGGCAGCTGTATTTCCCGAGGCGGATGTATTATTTAATAATGCTGCGTTACCTATGGCTGTGTTGCCATTTCCGGTTGTATTATTTTCAAGAGCAGATCGGCCAATTACGGTATTATCATTTCCGGTTGTATTGGATTTAATGGCAGAACTTCCTACACCTGTATTATTATTTCCAGATGTATTGTTTAATAAAGCGTCTTTTCCTAAGCCACTATTATTGTTTCCAAACGTATTATTTTTTAAAGAAGAAAAGCCACTGGCTGTATTGCTGAAGCCTGTAGTATTTAATGAAAGCGAATTACTGCCGATGGAAGTATTTTCAATTCCGGAACTGTTATTGGTAAGTGCATCTTTTCCAATTGCTGTATTATCAGCTCCGGATGTGACGCTATCACCAGCTCCCAACCCGATTGCTGTATTATTTTGCCCGGTCATAGCGGGATTATTTAAGCCACTTTCAAAAGTTGAGCCTGTAGTAGGATGCACGAATCCATTTACTGTACCCGTACCACCTGTCATTGATTTCCAAACACTGCCATTAAATCCTTCAAAGTCATTTACCGCCGTAGAGTACCTTATCATTCCTGCAGCTTGCACCGCTTGATCGTTACCAATTTTTACCTTTCCGTTTACATCAAGCGTTGACTGTGGAGTAATCGTATTAATTCCCACTCTCTGTGAAGCTGATGAAGATCCAATCGTAACAGACCATGAATTTAAAGTGCCTATATCGCTGGGGGAACCATCTTTAATTTTTAATGTCCAATTTCCATTGGGATTAATTCCTCCGAATTGCGAAGCAAAGGTATATGTGCCAACAGTGCCAGCAGGATCGCATGCGTTGTCATTATTCGTCCTTCCCTCTGGTTTGAAGGAACCCGTGAATGGAGCAGCCCCGGTTGTGATATAAGAAGGTGCGCTATCACTAAAAACAGTATTGACATAATTATCTCCCGATCCACCATTTACCGTACTTAATTCAATTATTATACCCGTTGGCCCAACTAAGAATATGTTCAAATCACTCACCCATGTGTGTGATATATTTATAGTTACGCTTTGAATGACATCAGTTACACCAACATTACTTACAGTGGCTGTAAATGTATTAAAGGCACCTGTGCAGTTGTTATCAGTTAATGCCCCTGCAGAACCTGAAAATGTTTGAGCCTGTAGAATTGAAAAGGAGAATACGAAAAGAGAGAAGAGAATGATATAGTTTTTCATGTTTTTAATTTTTAAGTTGACAGAACCAGTTTTTTTTGATGCCTCCGGACTATCCGCACTGAAGTCTACGGATAGCCAGGGACCTCACTTTCATCAAAAACAAATAACCTTCCTCACCATCTCTTCCTTCTCCGTCCTTACTTTTACGAAATACATACCCGGTGCTACGCTCTCAAGGTCCAGCCGCTGGTTAAATTTGGTGGAGCTCATCGTCCCCATCGGCGCATGCCGGACTACTACACCGATTTCATTAATAAGCTCCACCCCTACACGTGTAGGTTCTGAAAAATCTATCGAAATATTCAATTCGTCCGTTGCCGGGCTGGGATAAATGTCTACGTGTCGCAGGGAAAGATCCTCCTTCACACTCGTTGTAACATCGGTACAACACACCTGATGATTATTAGTCGAAGGATCGAGGAAGTAAAGACAAACCTGCAATTGAGCATTCGTTGGCCACCATCTTTCGTAGGTACTGGCGGTGCTGACGAGCTCGTCATTGACATACCACTGCATCTCCGGATATACCTGGTCCGTATAGAACCTGGTTTTCAATTCATTGGTGACACTCGTCTTGATGACATCACTACAGCCTGTCGGATTACACAAATACATGCGGAAGCAACACAACCGGTAACATCCGCAGACCTTGTCATAATACCTGGCTGATATCACATATTGTCTGCATTGGCCGGATGGCACAGGCAGTACATTTGACTCCATGTTTGTTCCTAATTCCTGGCTACCGGGGCTATCCACTTTCCAGGTTAATTCTTCAACTTCAGCAGCAGGCTCATCAAGCGTAAACCGGTATCCACCCTGGTTTTCGTGGAAGCGATATTTAATATTGCCGCATGTAAAAGGATTGTCGATATTGATCAATCTGCAGCATTTTATATAACAACCATTCGAAGGATCGCGGAAATAACAACATACTTTATGCAACCCCGAAGAAGTAAATACATGATTTATTGTATTGGATTGCGAATTTGAAATACTGACATCATCAATTTCCCAGTTCAGCACCTGAACATCTGCAGCGATCTGGGTAAAACTATATTCGAGTCCTCCGTTTTCAGAGATGAATTTATAATTGATGTTCTCACACTGATCAATGGCCTGCTGGCAGCAGCCCACCTTCACAGAAAAACATACGCATCCTTCATGGAAACATTGAAAAAATCCCTGGTTATATGAAGTCACATACCGGATGCAGATTTCATACACACTGTCTTTCGCAAAATTATGAACCTTGTTAGCCCAACCATCTCCCTGCACAATAGCCGTGCTGTCACCAAAATCGATCTTATATGAAAAAATCGTTGCAGCAGTATTGTCCACATCTTTAACTGTCAGGCTGCGACCATTCAGCGTATAGGTGAATTTTGGATTTTCTCCTGCAGTACATTCAATAGCACCCGGAGCAAATTCCCTTGTGTAAACAGATATACCAAAATCATTTTGAACATATGCGCTATACTTAGGCCCTCCTGCAGAATAAGTATGCTCAATTGTGGGGTCAGTACCATTATCCGTGATCAATGTTCCATCTCCAAACTCCCAATTGTATCTTTTACCGTCTGTAGATTCACTGGCATCAAGTACTGCATCATAAAACGGCCATTCCCCACCCAACTTCGCATGCGCTACCGGAGGTTTCGAACAGCCCGCTACAGGTGTTATATCCCAGCAACATTTGAAAATCTCGGTGCCTTTGTATTTGACGACCTGGCAAACTTTTGATTTCTTATTATTTTCCAGCGAGAGTGTGGGACTGAACTTAGTGGATTTGACATTGCCATCCACTGTCCACTGAAACTGGTGATCTCCGGATGGAAAATGATCTACTCCGCAATCGACATATTTAGGATAGCATGTTACATTCGAAGTGATGCCTTTATCAAAAATGGTGTATGTAAAACAATCACCACAATCTTTACACATGAGCTCATCACATTCCACTTCAAGACGATAGGTTGATGTAGCATCATTCACACCATCTATTACGATGATATAGGTTTGTCCCTGGTGCACTTCAAAAGTTATGGTCTCATCAGAAGTACCGGGACCATCACTTCGGGATGCGCAGTCAGAGCTAATGCATGCTTCAAGCAGGAATAAATCAAGATTGGCGTCAAGATCTGACAGCGTGATATTCAGGATTTCATTGCGCTCGGCATAAAATGAATATATCCTTTCCCGGCCTGTCCATTTTGAACTGCCATCTCCACAATAATCAACTTCACTATTGTTCCCTCCATTAGCAACTGAATTAGAACTCAGAACTACATCACCACATTCAATAGGTTCATCATCGCTGCAATCGAGATCTCCCTGGCAAGTGACATTAATCCAGTAAACTGATTCGGCTAACTCATATCCATCGACCACGATGATATAGTGCTCGCCTTCTATCACATCGAAGGTTACACTTTCATCTTCCGTGTTGCTATTATCACTACCATCAACACATGATGAGGCGTCACACCCATCAAGAATAAACAAATCCAAATCAGCTTCCAGACCCGTCAATGTGATCGTGACAACACCTGTATACGTTGCGACAAACTCATAGAGCTTTTCCCTGCCTGTATAAGAATTAAAACCGACATCACAATAATCATTGACATTGTTGACGCCTCCTGTGCCAGCGAATGTGGCATCAAAAAAGTTATCGCCGCATTGTATTGGTTCGGCATCATCGCAATCCAGGTCACCCGAGCCGCAGCTTAGTGAAATATGATATTCACCTGCAAACTCAGAATCAATAATAACCCAGATACCAAATGGAAAATCATCTGCATTAAAAGATACAGATGTCTCTGACCCGATGGCACAACCAATCATAGTGACTGGCGGACATCCGTTCGGGCCAATGTTTGTGAACAATCCGTACACGAAAAAATCAACGTCTCCATCGATGGTCAGCGTGACATTACCGGTTGCTGAAATATTGTATTGCTCCTCAAATCCATAATACGAACCACCGCATTCATATTCTTCAAGACATGAAGGACAACCGTGAATAGCCCCTCCAATGAAACCGTCTATCTCTGATCCGCATTCCAGTGGATCCTCAACCACAATGGCCACCTGATCTGCCACAAAGTTTACACTGAAACCTCCAAACGGATCAGCAGGATCAGAATAAAAATGAACCACCATACAACCGTCAGGATTGGATACATAACTGATCGCTGTCGTACCATATGCGGGTGGAAGATTAAAATTGCAATACGTGACACCGTCAATGGTGAGACCATCATAAAAGCAATCAACGAAAGGCTCGATATCTATAAAATTGAAGATCGCATTGATCTCCCGTGGAGCCGGACAACCTGCCAATTGAAAATCAGTGCAAATCGTGACTGTATAATCTTCGCCCCCACCATAATCTCCATTAGGGCCTCCGGAATCGTACAGCGTAATCGTTTCAGAATAAATATACAACACCTGTCCATCGACATCATCGATGTTATAACTCTGTGCAAAGGGTTTAACCTGAATAGATAAAATCAATAGAAATACAATGAATACCCCAATGATTGTTTGGGCGAATCCGTACCCTTTCATTTTTGTAAAAAAAGCTGGTTTCATGACATTCTTGTTTTGATGAAAGAATGACGCAAACCTATCAGTCAGAAAAATGGCCTCATATATAACCTTTGTTATAGGATGACCAAAAAAATTGAAGTCACTTTCTTCATAAAAAAAACAGAGACGCAATAATCTCGTCTCTGTTTTTTAATTGGATATGCTAACTTATTTGGATTGAGTAGGCCCGGGGATTTAAGAATCGTGCTATGAATTTATTTCATGCCAAAACCCTGCACACAAAACCAACAAACAATGAAAGCACAAACATTACTGTCAGGATCATGATGAAGGCCAGGAAACCTTCAAGAAGTTTTGTGCGTCGTTTGTGTAGAATTAAAAACATTTGGTTTTTGGATTGTGACAATTGCGTGTCGCAAACCTATCCCGAACGAAACGCGATTCCTATATAACTTTAGTTAGACGAATGATGCTTCGACCTGCTATACACAACCTTGTGCTATACTTCGACTTGCAACGCTTAACCTTGTGCTACAGCTCAGTAACCACAGCTCAGTAACCGGGAAGAATGGTGGAATGGCAGAAATGGAAAAGGGTACGTGTTGTTATTTCAGGAAATTAGTAATTAGGGATAAGTCTAAACTTTCTAAACAAAAGCACCGAAGGTGATAATTTCTAACCCTTCTAAACTCAAACAGACCTCGGCCTCACCACCTCCCTCCAATCCGTACTCCGATACGACTCAATCACTAACACCGCCCCAAGACTAAAAAGGAAAGCCGCCATCGTACAGGCAAGCACAATCACCGATCGCTTAGGCCTGCTCTTGAAGAGCGGCACCTCAGCAGATTCTACCAGGTGAAGGGAGGAGACATTAATATCCGCTGCAGAACTATAGGTCTTTAGCTTTTCAAGGTCATACGCTATCTGGTCGTAGGATCTGGCGTACTGGGACTCCAATACTTCCACCCTGCCTTTTGCTCTGTTAAAATTCCTGAGACTGTACAAAGAACCCGTATCCGCACTGTTCAACAGGTTAAGCTCACGGTTCAGACCCGCGATGCGCGCCTTGATCAGCTGGATACTATCACTTAGTTTCGTGGAGAGATGGGATGCCTCCAGTGCCTCCAAAGCAGCTTTTTCACGCTCGACAGTATTGGTAACCTCCGTCACTCGCGTAGCCAGGATCTCCGTTTGGCCATGGGAGTCATAGATCCCCGACTTCATCCGGTGATAGATAAGACTGTCAAGCGTGGTCTTCATAAGCGCTTCCTTATTGCGGATCGACTTTTGAAAAGATGACGCCAGCGATATCTGGCTACTCTTCATGATTGCACTCACCAGGTGATCGATCCGGTCCCGTGCGGCATTTGCCATGTTGGCTGCCCTGGCCGGATCCTTGTCTTCTATCGTAAGTTCAAGAGCATCCTGCTTGGTGAGCAGGATATTATAGTTTTCACGAAATGCCTTCCGCAGCTTGTAATGCGCTTTTGAAGTGCCGGATTTAATCTTATACACGCTCCACAGATCAAATGAATCAATCAGGAAATCGATGACTTCATCCGAATTGCCGATGGTCATGACCCGGTCAATATCTTCACCACTACCATAGTAGTATACCTCATTCTGGGAATTCCCAAAGACTTTCTCCGGCTTGAAAAGGTCCTGGCTGGCGGCATAAAAGATCGTTTTGCCCTGGTAATAATTTTTCATGAAGAGGCAAAACACGATGCTCAATACAAAGGCAGCCAACGTAACAAAAGCAATACGGCGACGCCAGGGATACAGCGTACCCACTATTGGTAAGAGACTATCCTTGACATTCGACATGAGCTGTATGTAAACCCGTTTTTTAAACCGGGGCATAAAAGTAAAAATAATTAGGCAGGAGGGGATATTGGCGTTCTGATCCCTCGGTGGTGTGAACGTCAATAATCATGCTGATATTTGAATGACATTTTTGATCTTGTGTATTATGGACAAGTTTCTCCGGTTTCTACTAATACCCGTTTTCATTTTCAACATTGCCTGTACAAAGAAAGTAATGTCTGTTTATCCCGGTACTTCAGGCCTTCTTCAATGGCATGGACGTACAATGCAGGATGCAGAAGGCGGCAGGCAATTAATCAGCAGTGCTTCCGGAGTTACATTTCGATTTACCGGTGATAAATGCGTTGTCTGGCTAAAGAACGATGCCCCCGACGACAACTACAACTATATATCCATAGTACTCGATGGCATACACCAGGAGAGGAGAGCAATTCATTTTGATACACTTACCCCATTTGAAATAAAGGTTGCAAAGCAATCCCCTTATCATAATGTCGATCTTTATAAAGAAACAGAGGCTGTCAACGGGCGGATTGTGGTCAGCCGGATTGAAACAGATTCCTTGCTGGCTACAACCGGATTGAAAAGAAAGAAGATTGAATTTATAGGCAATTCGATCACGGTAGGGATGGCTTCAGACACTTCTCTAATTCCCTGCATGCATGGAACATGGTATGATCAACATAATGCATATGATGCTTATGGTCCCCGAGCTGCCCGTGCACTGGATCTTGATTACATGGTTAGCGGTGTCAGTGGCATTGGCATATATCGAAACTGGAATACGGATGGACCCACCATGGGAAGTGTGTATGAACAATCTTACATGGATGGCAATCCGGCAGGCCCGCAGTGGGACTTTAAGCAATTTACACCCGATATATTGACCATCTGCCTGGGAACTAATGATCTTTCACGCGGAGATGGAGTCACACCGAGACTACCATTTGATTCCATACAATTCATCAATGCGTATGTTCTTTTTCTTGAAAAAATTAATGCGCTTTATCCTGATGCATTGATCGTACTCCTGAATAGTCCGGTGACCGGTGGTGACAATGAAATATTGAATGCGTGCCTGCAGGCCGTAAAAGAAAAAGCTGAAAAAACGATCAACCAAATAAAACCGGTTTCTGTTTTCACGTTTAAAATATTTGAAGGCACCGGTTGCGATGGACATCCGGATGTGGAACAACACAGAATGATGGCCGAGGAATTAATTCCTGTGATCCGGAAGCTGTTATAAATATTCCGGCCCGTTGATCGTTAATCCAATGCTTAACATACCTGTCATGAATTACATAATGATATTTTTTATTTCCGTTTTATCCTTATTTTTTGGCACCCACGGATCATTAAAAAACAACGACATGTCTCCAACTATTGATACCCCCAAGGAAAAGACAGGTGATTTCTATCACGTGGTTTATTTCTGGCTAAAGAACCCTGCTTCGGCAGAAGACCGCCGGACGTTTGAATCTTCCTTGTCCCGTTTTCTCAATGCATCGGAATTTATTTCCACAAAGCATGTCGGCGTGCCGGCTGAAACTGTAAGACCAGTTATTGACCGGAGCTATACATACAGCCTTATCGTCAGTTTTGTAGATAAAGCAGCGCAGGACGCTTATCAGAATGAAGATGTACATAAAGCTTTTATCAAAGAATGCGAACCCTTGTGGCAGAAAGTGGTGGTGTATGATTCGGAAAACATTTTGAAATAACCCCCCACTTAAAAGTGGGGTTAATTCATTGAATTCCACTAGCTACATTAAGATATCCGCCACTTAAAAGTGGCGGCAATTCATTGCATTACAACTAGCTACAATTGAATTTCCACTAGCTTTAGCTAGTGGCCTATTCCACACTTCCACCACTTAAAAGTGGCGGCAATTCATCGAGATATTTTATTGAATTTCTACAGCCCCATTGGATGAATTTCTACTAGCTTTAGCTAGTGGCCTATCCACACTTCCGCCACTTAAAAGTGGCGGCAATTCATCGTGCCAATCCATTGAGTTTCCACTAGCTTTAGCTAGTGGCCTATTCCACATTTCCGCCACTTAAAAGTGGCGGCAATTCATCCAGGTATTTTATTGAATTTCTACAGCCCCATTGGATGAATTTCCACTAGCTTTAGCTAGTGGTCTATTCCAATATCCGCCACTTAAAAGTGGCGGCAATTCATCGAGGTGATTCATTGAATTTCTACAGCTATATTGATTGAATTTCCACTAGCTTTAGCTAGTGGGCTATTGGATTTTGCTATCCTCACTATCCGCATCCGTTGCATCCTGGGGAATTCCTTTTTTCTGTTTTATCAATGAGTAAAGCACAGAGCCCGAGAGGCACACCACAATAAATAAAAGTGAAATGAGCACTTGTGTGTTTTTCGCCACATAGGGTGTGATCCAGTGTTCTCCAAGCATTTTGAGACCGATAAAGACAAGCACAATAGAGATTCCCTGTGGCAAATAATCAAATTTGGATACCGCACTACGAAGCAGGAAGAACAATGATCTCAAGCCCAGCAGAGCAAAAATATTGGAAGTATAAATCACCATCCTGTCTGTCGAAATACCCATCACAGCAGGAATAGAATCAAGTGCAAAAACGACATCAATGGTAGCCAGCATGAGTACTACAATGAACAAGGTGGTATACCTACGTTTTCCATCTTCTATGACCGAAAATTTGCCATCTCCATCATGCGGTGCGAGCGGAATGATCCTTTTCAAAAACTTATACGTCTTCGAACGCAGCGGATCAAATTCATCTTCTTCATCTGCAAGGAACATTTTAATCCCGGTGAACACGAGGAATGCACCGAATACATAAAGTATCCAGTGAAACTTTTCTACTAAAGCCACACCAACGGTGATAAAAATGACCCGCAATACAATCGCCATTAGAATACCGATCAGCAATACCCTTCCATAATGTTTTGGCTTGACAGAAAATGCAGAGAAGATGAGAATGAACACAAAAATATTGTCAATGCTAAGGCTCCATTCCATCAGGTATGCACTGAGAAAAGCCAGTGCTATAAACTGACTGTCATAGTTCCACATGAATACAAAAAACCCCATGGCAAGCGAAACCCAAAATAAAGTCTGGTATAAAGCCTGTCGTATGGTGATCTTTTTGTTGGTCTTGCTGATCAGCCCTAAATCAAATACGAGTGCCAGCAAAATAACAATACCAAAAATGAGATACATCAGCTCGTCTGTGGTCATGGAAGGAGATTAAGGATAGGTAATATGGATTCAAAGATATCTCAACACTTCCACCATGCAGAAGTTGTTGAAAATAATCCTGTAGGGCCCAAAAAATGACCAATTTTTATTAACCTTATTAAGTGGGCTATTGGCCTGAAATTCAGTCTCTTACATATAGTTTTAATCCTGGCTGTTTTCATAGCTCTGGATTGGGGTATTTTATTCTATTGACAAGTAGGCCATTTTACCCCTAACTTGCCGTTCTTGTACTTGTAAACAGGCGGACCAGCTGTTGAATTAATTCTAGACCTCGACCGTTTAACTTACATTACTGACAATCATTTCATGGCGCAATCTGGCAATTATCAAATCCTCATCCAGAAACTGGATGCGTTCACAAGACGATTTTATCTCAACAAACTGATTCGTGGCAGTCTCATCACCATAGGGTCTGTGCTGGCCGTATTCCTGGTGTATGCCTTGCTTGAAAACCAGTTTTATTTTGGGGGAGCTACGCGAAAGCTGCTGCTCGGTTCATTCATCCTGATATCCCTGGCCAGCCTCGGCTACCTTGTATTATGGCCTCTTGCCCAATATTACAGGCTTGGAAAAGTGATTTCACACGATCAGGCAGCTGCCATCGTTGGAAATCATTTTGCACCCATCCAGGATAAGCTTTTAAATATCCTCCAGCTCAAACGCCAGGCTGACATAACAGCAGGCGGCAACACTGAGCTTCTCTTCGCCGGTATTGACCAAAAGACGAAAGAAATAGAGTTTGTCCCTTTCAAGACCGCTATCGATTTAAACAAAAACCGCAGGTACCTGCGATATGTGCTTCCACCAGCTTTGATCCTGCTGACCTTACTGATAGCAGCACCCAGCATGATCAGGGATAGTGCAAACCGGTTGATACATACTAACAAGGTGTATGAACGTGAAGCCCCATTCAGGTTTCTGATAGATCCCGCGCAATCTCTTTCTGTCATTCAATATGATGATTATGAATTGAAAGTTTCTACAGAAGGCTCTATGACGCCTGCTGAAGTTTTCATTGAGATTGACAATTATTCATATCGTCTGCGCAAGGATGGTGCTTCTGAATTTTCTTATCATTTTAAGAATGTGCAGGACGATACACCATTTAAGATTTATGCGGGACCTGTGTCTTCACAGGAGATGACATTGGCTGTGATTAAAAAACCCGGCATCATGTCTTTTGATATCGGGCTTGATTATCCATCGTACACAGGACGCAGAGATGAAAGCCTCAGCAACATAGGTGACCTTGTAGTTCCGGAAGGAACACAGCTGACATGGGACATCCAGGCTGCACACACTGAAGCCATGGATGCAAGGTTCGAAGGCATGGCAGCGAAATCTATTGCTGAACGCCGGAGCGAAGACCGCTTCATCATCAAATCAAAAGCAACGAGGGATGGACATTACACTCTTTTTCTCAACAACAGCTTAATCGCTCACCCGGATAGCATCCAGTATACGATCAGGGTCATACCTGACAGATTTCCAGGCATTACGGTTGAGTCTTTTGTCGATAGTGTTGAAAATAACCTGATCTACTTTGCAGGTCATGCAGATGATGATTATGGAATACGGTCACTTACATTCCAGTATGAGCATGTCGATGAGAAAGGCAATATCATCACTACAAAAACAGATGGCATGGACGTTCCTCATCCTACCCAGTTCTCCTATACACATGCATTTGATATCAATTCAATAGAATTAAAACCTGGTGAAGAGATCAGGTACTTTTTTGAAGTGCATGACAATGATGCAATTCATGGCAGCAAAGCAAGCCGCACACCGGTAATGCAATACCGCAAACCTACAGCTGAGGAATTTGCAAAGAAGGAATCTGAAAACAACGCCAGCATTGAATTTAATCTTGAGAAATCACTGAAAGAAACGAAAGACCTGCAGGAGGAGATGAAAGCCATCCGCGAAAAAATGATGCAGGAGAAAAAAGTCGAATGGCAGGATAAAAAAGAGCTGGAAAGATTGATCGAGCGTCACAATTCTCTTCAGTCGGAGATGAAGGATGCCGTGGAAAAATACAAAGAGAATCTCCAGAACCAGGAAGAGCATAGCAAGCCTTCTGACGCACTCAAGGAAAAGCAGGAGAAGGTGCAGAAGCTTTTTGATCAGCTGCAAAGCGAGGAAATGAAAGAGCTCATGAAAAAAATGGAAGAGCTCATGAAAAACCTTGATAAAGAAAGCGCCATCGATATGATGGAAAAAACAGAAATGAATGATCAGCAGCTTGAAAAAGAATTGGATCGTATGCTGGAGCTTTTCAAACAGCTCGAGGTAGAAGCTGCAATAGAAAAAGAAATTGAAAAGCTTGAAGAGCTTGCAAAAGAACAGGAAGAGCTAAGCAAAGAAACAGAAGACAGCAAGAAAGAGAACGAGGAGCTGGGTGAAAAGCAGGACTCGCTCAACAATAAATTTGATGACATCAAAAAAGAGATGGAGGATCTGCAAAAGAAAAATGCAGAGCTCGAGCGGCCAAAGAATCTGGAAGGCACAAAAGAGCAGACTGAAAAGATCGATCAGGACATGAAGAAGAGCAAAGAGCAAATCGATCAGAAAGAAAATAAGAATGCTGCTAAATCCCAGAAAAATGCAGCACAGCGGATGAAAGACATGGCTTCCCAGATGTCAGCCCAGATGAAGGCCGGTGATATGGAACAAATGGAAGAGGACATGGCTATGCTTCGCCAGCTTCTTGAAAACCTGGTGACCCTTTCATTTGACCAGGAACAACTGATGACGGACTTTGGTAGCGTGGAAGTATCCACACCGAAATATGTCAACCTGGTGCAGGACCAGTTTAAAATCAAAGATGACTTCAAAGTAGTGGAAGACACACTACATGCTTTGAGCAAGAGAGTAACCCAGATCGAAAGTTTCGTACAGGAAAAAGTGACCGACATAAAAGTCAATCTGAATAAATCTATCGAGCAGCTTGAAGAGAGAAATAAAGCTCTTTCTGGGGAACACCAGCAACGTACGATGACCTATCTGAATGATTTGGCATTAATGTTGAGTGAAGTGATGAACCAGATGCAGCAGCAAATGGCTTCAATGATGCCTGGCGCTCAAATGTGTGATAAACCGGGAGGCAAGGGAGAAGGCAAAAGCGGCCGGATGCCTATGGATAAGATAACAAAAGGCCAGGAGGGCATTAACGGAGACATGCAGAAGATGTCGGAGAAAATGAAGAAAGGTGACAATGGAAAAATGAGCAAGGAATTTGCTGAGATGGCTGCAAGACAGGCTGCGATGCGTAAAGCACTGAAAGAATTGTCCCAGGAAAAGAAAGAACAGGGGAAAGGAATGCCTGAACTTGATGGGATCGGTGATGAAATGAATAAAATCGAAATTGATCTTGTCAATAAAAAGCTGAGTAACGAAACACTTAAGCGTCAACAGGATATCACAACACGATTACTGGAAGCAGAGAAATCGGAACGCCAGCGTGACCAGGATCAGAAACGACAGGCAGAAACTGCGCGCGAACAAAAAAGATCCATGCCACCTGCACTTGAACAATATATCAAGCAACGGGAAGCTGAAATCGAACAGTACAAGTCCGTATCTCCTGATTTGAAACCGTATTACAAATTCCTTGTTGAAGAGTATTATCAATCGTTGAAAAATTCAAAATAAGTCAATCATCGGCATAAGCACTGAAATATTGAAACTTCCTTCTAATCCGAGCTGCATCTGCGAAGTCGAAAACTTCGTACAACGGCTTGTGACGAGACTGAATATCGATCCCAACTTATATCCGAACATGCTTATCAGCCTCACTGAAGCTGTGAATAATGCCATGCAGCATGGTAACCAGTTTGATGACCACAAACAAATCATGGTATCTTATCGAAAGAGAGGACATCAAATCCGGCTCACGATTTCAGATGAAGGCAGCGGATTTGATCCGGTGAAAATTCCTGACCCGACAAGTTCTGATCATGTTGAAGTAGAAGGAGGGCGTGGCGTATTCCTGATGAAACAATTGACGGATGAGCTTCACTTCCTGGATCATGGCCGCACAGTGGAATTGATGTGGAAAATATAATTGTCCCATCCTGGCCCGGCATTCACAGGGAGAATCCAGGCATTTTTTTTACCAGCAATGATATTGACTTTGAGCTCAATGACACGGAAGTGTTGGTGGACTGGATCGCAGGTGCCATTGAAGAAGAAGGTTATCAATTGGACAGGATCGATTATGTTTTTTGTTCAGATGAATTTCTTCTTGACATCAACCGTACGCATCTTAATCACGAAGATTACACAGACATCATTACATTCCCGCTGGAAGAAAATCCCATCGCCGGAGAAATTTATATCAGCGTAGATCGCGTGAAGGAAAATGCGGCTTCATTTCATATTTCTTTTGAGGAGGAATTACACCGTGTGATGATTCATGGCATATTGCATCTGTGCGGATATGATGATCACGAGGAGGAGGATATACAGGAGATACGGGCGAAGGAGGAGGCGTATTTGAAACAATTGGATACCGGATAAAAGGATGCCGGATGCAGGACTCATGGCGCAAACATAAGCAACAACGACACTATCATTTGGGTGTAATCCGTCTCAACCCAATTGTTTGAAAAACTTGTATTAAATTTTATTATAAAATTTTATCTTTAATTGCCGAAAGGATTTAATATGGAAAAGCCTGTAATTTATACAGCAGGTCATTCGACTCATCCATTGGATTTTTTTCTTGAGCTGTTGAAAACATATTCAGTGAATAGCCTTATTGATGTGCGAAGCGTAGCTGCGAGCTCTTATAATCCTCAATACAATAAGGAGCCCTTATCTAATTTCTTAAAATTGAATGGGATTGCTTACAAGCATTTTGGAGAGGAGTTTGGGGCAAGGCATACTGACCCGGATTTACTGGATGAAGAAGGCAGGGTTAATTTTGAATTTGTACGCAAATCATGGCCGTTTAAAACTGGATTAGATCGGGTTTTGTCAGAATTGAATGAAGGGTCTACTATTGCTTTGATGTGTTCTGAAAGTGATCCTATGGATTGTCATCGGTTTTCAATGATTTCTGTAGCCCTGGAAAATGCCGGGATTGAAGTGCGACATATACTAAAAGACAAAACCATCAGGACCAATGGTCAGCTTGAAAGCCAGATCCTGAAAAAGTATGCAAAGAAAATACCTCGACCAGATTTATTTCAACCTGATATCACACCCGAAGATCAACTGAGGGTTGCTTATAGATTGCATAATAAGGAAGTTGCGTATTCGCCTTTATTGAAACAACCGTTGGAAGAGAATTATGATTAAGCTTTATACCATTGGCTTCACCGGCAAATCTGCAGAACAATTCTTTAACCTTCTGGCAAAGGCAGGAGTAAAAAAAATTATTGATTCGAGGGTTAACAACGTTTCACAATTAGCCGGGTTCGCCAAAGGAAATGACCTTAAATATTTTGCCAAAGCGATTGGAGGTATTGAATATGAACACAATCTTGATTTTGCACCAACAAAAGAACTCCTTTCAGATTACCGGGATAAAAAAGTAACCTGGGCGGAATATGAGATTGCATATTTAAAGCTTTTGGAGGCTAGAGAGATAACTAAAGACCTTAACATAAAACAATTGCACAAAACCTGTCTTTTGTGCAGTGAACACGAACCGGACCAATGTCACCGGAGAATATTGGCCGAGTATATAAAAACCAGTAACCACGCAGTTGAAATTATTCATTTAATGTAATTGAAAAATGCAAACGCATTTTGTTTGTTTGGCTAATTCACTGAAAGAAGGTGGAAGGTGTATAGCAGGCATCGAGCTGGATATGCATAACAAGCCCGTTTTTTATGATGGAAAGCCAAAATGGATCCGTCCGGTCTGCAATACGGAACACGGAGAAGTTCCCATTCATATTGCATTTCCATTTGATTTGCTGGACATTATCAAGCTGGATGTCATTGAATCCAAACCATCCCATTTTCAAACTGAAAATGTAAACTTTAATATGAATACGATAGAAAAGGTGGGGTCTTTTGATCAGAATGAATTAAAACACCTTTGCGATGACCGTATCAGTCTATTTGGAAACAGGGGGAAAGCAGTTTCACAGGAATCCATTCACAACCTGAATCATTCCCTGGCTTTACTTTCGGTAAATAATTTTAGTGTTTTTGAAAAAATATATCCTGATAAGCCAAACCGTCCGCAGATTCGGATTTCATTTGAATACAATGGTTCTATATATGATGTTCCGGTTACTGACCCCATGTTTCGGGATAAGTTTGCGATGAATAAGAATATATTAAAGGATATTAAACAGGTTTATTTATGTACATCTTTAGGCATCTTATGGGAAGGATGGTATCATAAATTATGTGCAGGAATTATTTATTAATCTGTAAAATTGGATGCTGGATAAAAGGATACCGGATGCCGGACTCGCGACGCAGACGTAGGCACAGCCTACCTTAACGATTCACGCTTTATTTGGTCAGCTTACCTAACAAATACTTATAGTAAAAATCTTGTTTGTTGTGCTCGAAAAATATAATTGCATCATGCGTCCGGCATCTGGCATCCCTTTTATCTGGCATCCTTATTGTCTGCCAGTAAAACTTCCTCTCTCTTACTTATCAGCTGCCTGAACGAATCCCACTGCAACAACTTAAAAAGAAAGCCTGCAAACACAGCCACAAATAAAAACATCGCCAGCTCAATCATCCACGGCAATATCGTGGATTCCAATATCCAGCCACCCGTCACGAGGATGATAAAATAGATCAGGATATTGGCTACTCTTTTCAGCTCTGCATTTTCTTTCAGATGAAACTGACCGATGATGATCAACCCTATGGTAGTAATGCTCTGAACAATCAAAGAGGTAATGGCTGCGCCTACCGTTCCGTAAGTCGGAATCATATATACATTGAGCGAAATACTGATGACAACAGATGCACCAAACAGGATATTCTGTTTTCGCATCTCGCCGACTGCCGTAAGATAGCTGCTGAATATATACATCAGGCCGATGGGGATACTACTGAGTATAAGCAGACGGAATGTGAGTATCCACGTATCATTCACATCCCTGTACAAAAGTGTCATGATCGGTCCTCCCCACCAGAACCCTGCCAATGCTATAAACCCTGTCATGCAAATCATTATACCACTGGAAAGCCGGAGCAACTGCATGGTTTCTTTTTTATCCTGCATAAGACGTGCATACATCGGGATCAGTAATGGACTGAACAGGTAAGCTATCATGTTGGCTGCATCAAGCAATCTGTAACCCGCCGCATAAATACCTACGTAATAGGTTCCATCAGGCATTAATTTTTCGATCAGGATGCTGTCAGCTCTTGTATAAATAAACATTAGCAGGGTGGCGATGGTATAAGGTAGTGTGTCCTTGAAAACAACTTCCATCGGTGTCAGGGTAACTGACGTCGGCGCCCTGTCAATAAATTTCAGAGATATCATCAAGGCGACGATCATCGTGACGACCAGCGATGCTGTCTGTGCCCAGACAAACCATTGCATTTGAAAATCAGAAAACCGGAAAAGTAAAAATCCACAGATCACAACCATGAGCGCTTTGTCCATGACAGATATCATAGCTTCTAAGCGGTATCGTCCCATCCCGGAAATACCTGCTCGAAAAACCATGATCATGGAGACAAGTATATTATTGATCACTAGCCATATCAGCAGCTGCCAGGCATCACCATACCCAAGCGCCCAGGCCACAAGTCCAACTACCAGGGAATAAAATAAGGCGAGAATAATTTTGAGCCGCAGGATCTGGTACCATCTTTCCACCCTCACCTTTCCATGTACAGCCGTGTCTGTATTGTGCAGAAGGTTCAATCCAAAATCATTAATGATCTGGAATATGTAGCACAGGTTGAGGAGTGTGAAATATAATCCATATGATGATGGCCCCACGCGCAACTGCACCTGGATATCTACTCCAAATATGAAAAAGGCTTTGATGATCAGATTGATCACAATAAGCCAGAGAATAGTGGATAGGAATATTCTCTTGCTCATTTTAGCTGACTGGTATGGGGAATGTTGACATTAGGATAAAGGTATAAAGTCCAAGCTAAGCGTCGGTTGACCGACGTTTGAGTGTCTGCAAAGCTGCGCTTTGCGAATACCGTATTCTGGTTTGAAATACTCAAAGCAAAGCTTGGAGAACACCAAAACGTCGGTCAACCGACGCTTAGCATTCTTAAATAATTAAAAAGTTCGAACAAAAAATAGTCACTACTTTTCCCTCGCATGACGTATGACGTAGCAATCATCGGCGGTGGTATAGTCGGCCTGGCTTCCGCATATAAAATCCTGGAAAAACATCCCGGGATATCTCTCATTGTCCTGGAAAAAGAAACGAACGTAGCCACTCACCAAACTGACCGGAACAGCGGAGTCATTCACTCAGGTATTTATTATAAACCGGGAAGTGCGAAAGCGCTGAACTGTGTCAAAGGAGCAGCCATGTTGGTTGAATTCTGCAAGGACCATCAAATTCCATACGACCTATGCGGGAAGGTTATCGCCGCAGTCAATGAAAAAGAATTGCCGGTTCTTGAAGGGATATTTAAAAGAGGTTTGCAGAATGGATTGAATGGAATAAAAATGATTGATGCTGCAACGGTAAAGCAAATTGAACCGCACTGTTTTGCACTCAGTGGTATCTGGGTTCCCCAGGCAGGGATCATTGATTATAGGGTTGTTGCAGAACGGTTGAAGCAGTTGATCCTTCAGAAGGGCGGAGAGGTGGTTACCGGCTTTAAAGTAGAGAGAATAAAAGAAGATGAAGATGGTATTACAATAGCCTCATCTAAACATGAAATTAAGAGCCGGATAGCAGTAGGCTGTGCAGGGCTTTATTCAGATCACCTGGCCCTGATGGCCGGCCTTAAACCTCCGCATCAGATTGTACCCTTCAGGGGTGAATTCTATAGCCTTGTCCCTGAAGCTGAAAAGCTGGTGAAAGGATTGATCTATCCTGTACCGGACATCAATTTCCCATTTCTGGGTGTGCATCTCACGAAAAGAATCAGCGGCGGTATTGAAGCAGGGCCAAATGCAGTGCTTGCATTCCGGAGAGAAGGATACAGGCACATGGATATTCATGCAGGCGAATTGATGGAAGCCCTGAGCTACAAAGGTTTTCAGCGATTAGCGCTTAAGCACTGGCGTAAGGGTTTGGATGAAATGGCCCGTTCGTTTTCAGCACGCGCTTTTTTGAAAAGTCTACAAAAGTTGGTTCCCGAATTGCGGTTGGAAGATATCAAACGAAGCCGCACCGGGGTCAGGGCGCAGGCATTGGACAAAGAAGGAAATATGATCGATGATTATGTGGTGCTCCGTCAGGAAAGGATGATCCATATTTGCAATGCCCCAAGTCCTGCGGCCACATCATGTCTTTCAATTGGAGAATACATCGCCGGACTTGCGGATGAAAAACTAAAAACAGTTGCGTGAGCGTTTAGAGAGTTTATGAAGTTTATGGAGTTTATAGGGTTATGTGTTGATAGGTTATTGGATATGATTATGAAAAAAACAACTGCATTAGTGTATCATCTTGGATTCATTTTGTATTTCTGTTCGACATTGCCTGCCCAGGATATTCAGCTTCAAAATGCAGATCAAATAAGAACAATTAAAGTCGGAAAATTCATTGATGTAAAGTTGTCCTATCCCGGTCTGGAACCTTGCAGCGGATGTTGTAATGGAGCACGCGGACAATTAATTTCCTTTGCAGATGGTGTATTAAAACTTAAAGTGTATCAATCTGTCGAACCGATCATTAATGGAAATAAAAGTGTAGGCAGTGCCGTAAAATCATATCAGAAAACTGACTATCCTTTAATGTCCTTTAATAAAGACAATATCTTATCAATTACCAGGAAGGGTAACAAGAGAATTAAAAAATTTACGCCAATGCAATCTGTAGGCATTACTTTAACGATGTTGGGAGCGGCAAATCTTTTGGCTGGAGCGGAGGTGCGGGATGTTTCTAAAGATGCATCTAATACCCTGATGGAAGTTGGAATAACCGAATTTGTCACAGGAATTATTCTGAGTTCCACCTTCAGGCAAAAAACATATATCACGAGCCCCTCCTGCCCTTCAAAGAGGAATAAGGGCAAACTCTGGGTTATCAATTAATTCACGACCTTTGTCTCTGAATTATAGCGTTTTATAAACTTTTTAGCCTTTTTAGACATTATTCAGACCATGGAAACAACCACCGCCACCAAAAGCCCGGTCCTCATTTATACCGAACAAACCCCCAACCCGGAGTCACTGAAATTTGTGACCAATAAAATGCTTTACTCAGGTACTGCAGATTTCCGTACCAGGGAGCTCGCTGATACGTATTCTCCTCTTGCCGCTGCATTATTTGAGCTTCCGTATGTCAGGTCGGTCTATATATCAAATAATTTCATCACCCTGACCAAGGAGCTCAATTATGCATGGGAAGACGTGATGATCCGCACAAAGGATTTCATCAAAAATTATGTAGCTGAAGAAAAACCCATCATCCTTGATGGTTTTGGAGAAGCCATGACTGCTTTGGAAGAAAAGCAAATGGCAGAAATATCCTACAGCGATGACGATGGAGAGCTTGTCCAACGGATAAAAGAACTGATCGAGACCTATGTCAAGCCTGCCGTAGAAATGGATGGTGGTAATATCGAATTCAAATCTTACCAGGATGGTGTTGTCACTCTCATCATGCAGGGTGCGTGCAGCGGTTGTCCGTCAAGTACAGTTACTCTTAAATCCGGTATTGAAGCGATGCTGAAGCGAATGATGCCGCAGGTGAAGGAAGTGGTGCAGGAAATGGCATAAAATAAATTTTAAAAGAGTACGGACAGGTCGCGACCTGTCCGTACTCTTTTAAAATTTATTTTGCCTGTCATTTATTACCATAAAATTTATCCGCCTTCGCTTTCAGAATATTAATCCGGTCCTGGTAAAACGCAATTTCTGTCTGCTTGTCTTTGAAGAGCTGTAACGTCTGCAGATGTACGTTCATTAGTTCGGAAACGTAATTGCAACAATCAGCTTCATTGGCGAAATAGATCTTATCTGATATCTTGGTTTTGAAAAAATAATCCGGGATATTATTCATGAGGTCCGTGGTGACCACAAGGTATTCGGAATCTTTGTTTTGTTCTTCAAGAGCTATAAGTTGCTGGACGTAGTGATTGCCATACATGCTGACCAGGTCATTCGAATTGTAGACAAACAAACCTTTCTTTACAATATTGCCTGTATAAATAAATGCCAGCAATATCAACCCTAACGAAATGAAGAATGGTTTCCATTTTTTATAAATGTAATAGTTTGCCAATTCAATAAGCAGGTACGCGGCAGCTAATGCCATCAGGATTTCCAATGGTGTCCTATATCGTGCAAGATTACCTGCTACCATGAGGGGCACCATGGATACTACCGTCATCAATATGAAGGGTACAAATCGTTTTCTCAATCTCCAGCATCCCATGAAAAGCCCGACAAGACCCAGGGGTGCAATAAAATAATACTTCACAGGTAGCTGGCAAAGAATAGGTGCATATGTGCAATACATATAGTAGCTCATATTATTGGGCATCTCATACCACATAAACATGCCGTTGATTTTCTGAATATAGATCTTCATAAAATCACCGATGCCATTGAAGGTTTTGAGGCATTCGATCACAGCAGGTATCATTTTTCCTTCGCTGTCATGACGGATCTTTACCAGTGATGGGACGTAGATGGAAAATGATTCCATCGGTGCTGCATATTTTGTATTGACCGGTATATAAGCCATGGCTCCATGACTGGCTAATGCATTCACGGGTGCACCTACTTTGAGATTACGATAGAAAAGCGGTGACATGACAAGCAGCATCGCCCCGATGAAAGCTGCAATATTGATGGCAACTTCCTTTTTGTTTTTCCAATGCATCCATGCAAACCATCCTAATGCGGGAAGCAGGAACAGTATAAAATAAGATTGTCCCATCAGGGTTATTCCCGAAGCTGCACCAAATGCAAGTTGCCGTTTCCAGCTTGGTTTTTCCAGCAATGCTAAAAACAAATACAAAAGAAGCACTGTGAAAAAATTGGTCATCGTGGTCCGCAGGATAACCATTTCATACACTAATATGCTACCCATGAACATGACAAATACAGCTGCCAGCAACCCGGTCAATGCATTGAAATATCGTTTCCCGATGTAAAACACCAGCACGTTAGTCAGTGCACCTAATAAAAACTGCCAGAAATAAATCCATTCATAATCATATCCGAAAATGCTGAAGCTGGCTGCCAGGATGTAGGTATATAAAGGTTCCTGGTGATATGTCTTGCCTTTATAAATATCATTGATCAGCGCTTTGCGTGCAGCGAGGGTATCCAGTACTCCATTGTGCATGTTCGCCTGGTAATAGGGAGCAGCGACGTCAGGATACAATCTGAAATAAGATTCTGCTATGACCCCATGCCAATCATGAAATGGATGCATGATCGTATCACATAACCAATCCCCACCCTCGATATGCCTGGCCCATGAATCAAAAAAATTCATATCCGAATTCTCCCACTTGTACAGACTCTTCAGCGGGGAATTGTGTCCTTCAAAATAATAAATCGAGCTGAGGACCAGCGATAACACAAAAATCAGCCCGGCAACTTTTTTTGAATGAAGGGTAATAAATTCGTTTGCAGGTGCTAACCAGTCCTTCACACTTTGTGAATATTTCTGTTTTTTAGCAGGCTTGCCAGTCGATTTTTGCGGGATGCGTTTTGCCATAGGTAAAAAACAATATTAAAGGTTGTGCTGATTCACAAAGATGATTAAAAAAATAAACGGAAATAGCATCCCGGTTTATGCTGTTTGATTTTGGAGGGTTTTTACCAGGTAATCGCTCATCCGTTGTTGATAAAGGTCCTGCATTTTTTTTGCAAGCGCGTGGACTGAACCATCCCCTATCTTCTGATCATCGATCATTACAACCGGTAATACTCCTTTTGTCGTCGCCGTCAGAAATGACCCAGCCATATCTGGTAATTCATCGAGATAAATTTCGCGTTCAACCAAAGGAATATTATTTTCTGCAGCTAGTGAAATGACCTGCTTGCGTGTAATCCCTTTGAGCAACCCGTTTTTGGGTGTATTGATGACGCCGTTTTTGTCAATAAAGAAAATATTGCACCGTGAACATTCGGTGATCTCGCCTTTCCAATGATAGAGAACTTCGAAAGCACCTGCTTTTTTCAATTGAGGCTGGAAATGCATCGATTGAATATAGATCGTAGTCTTTGCAGAAGGGATATCGCGCTGATAAGATGAAGTCAATAAGCTGACACCCTGTTCATACTGCTTCGGATCATTAGGTGGCAGATGATGAAGCATCAGGTAAATATTTTTTTGTTCTGGTATCGTATACCCATCTTCACTATATCCGCCTGTCACAACGACCCTGAAACCTGCGCGATCAGCTTCATTGATCTTTATCATCTGGTAAAACCATTCCTTCCATTGCTGCTCACTTACATTGACATTCAGATCGATCAGGCGAAGAGAATGTTGTAGCCGTTCAATGTGATCTTCAGCAAAAACAGCAACGCCATCCCATACCTTGAAAAAATCAAAAATACCCAGGCCTCTAAGCAAGCCCAGATCATATACCGGGATCATGGCTTTTTCACGAGGCAGGATGTCGCCGTTGATGAATATATATGGATAGAGCATGCTGTTGATGGAAATGATATCGTCAAAGATAAATGAAGGTTATTGGTTGTAGGTTATTGGCAGTAGGATTGGTTATTGGTTATTGGCGGTAGGTATGGTTTTTAGGTATTGGTTATTGGCAGTAGGACAGGTTATAAGTTATTGGTTATTGGCGGTAGGATTGGTCAAAAGTTTTGGGTTATTGGTGAATGTATAGATGATTAATTCTTTGGATGTTTCATTTAACCTATAACTAATAACCCACAACCTGTCCTACTGCCAATAACCTAAAACCATAACCTATTTTTCCTCCGGTTCCTCCACATGCATGAGATGCAAAAACCTATGTACGACCGGAGAAAACAAAACTGCAATGGTGCTCAGGAAAACTACGCCACTGAAAAGAGCATAGGAGCCGGAAAATATTTTTGCTGCATTCGTTGGCATGGTATCTATTTCGCCCATGCCGGATAAGATCATGGTGGCATTGTGATATGCACTGACCCAATCAAGTTTGCCCATCAAATGATAACCCACCATTCCGATGGCGAGACAAAACGCCAAAAAGCTTCCTGCCAGCAATGTGAATTTCAATTGCCTTTTTAAAAATGATTGACCATCAAGTATGGGTTCATTCACACTTTCAAATGGAAGTATTTTACTCTTTTTCTTTTTTGCAGTTTTCTTTGCCATAACATGGTTGGGATAAATAATTTTTATTGCTTTTCTTTTTTAAACCTTGAATAAATACTTGCTGATGCCGGTAACTCGTGTTTCATAGCCGGATCAACAACAGGTTTCTCAAACTCAAGATGAACAGGTAATATTCCCGCCCACACTGGCAGATCATAATCAGCCGCATCATCAGATGGCGGTCCGGACCGGATCTTGGCGGAAGCTGAATCAATTTCAATCGCCAGTACAGTGGTTGCTTTCATTTCAAGTTCAGTAGGCAATCTTACTTCGTCCCACCTGCCCGGAAGTATCTGTTCGGAAACAATCCGAAGGGCTTCCATTTTTTCTTCACCTTCGATTTCGTGCGCGTGGCCATATATGATTGCTGAACGGTAATTCATGGAATGATGAAAAGCTGATCTTGCAAGCACCAGGCCATCAATGTGCATGATCACCATGCATAGGGGCCTCCCGTCAGTCAGCGCTGACAGCATCCTGCTTTTACTGCTGCCATGTACATAGAGGGTTTCTCCTTTCCTGCCAAAAGCAGTCGGGATCATATAGGGTTGGCCGTCGACTTCCCAGCTCAGATGACAAAGGAAATGATCATCCAGTATCCCGAAAATGGTTTCCTTGTCGTAAAAACCTCTTTTGGGCAACCTTTTTACGGTGTTAAGAGGTGATTTTTCAAATACATTGTCACTCATATCCATTAATTCTGCATCAAATTTAGAGCTTCATTGTTGTCTTTATCATGCATGTTGACGATTATATCATCCGCCCCCCTCAAACCCCTGAAGAATGGGCCGAACTACCCGGATTATTGCTGGACTACAGGAATGAATTCGATGATGAAACCTGTTTTACTTCTTTCGAGGAAGAAATGGCCAATGTAGAAAAGGTATATAATGCCCCGGGCAGCCAGATATTCATCGCTATAGAAGAATCAGACAAAAAAATAGTGGGTTGCGTAGCTATGCGTACACTGGCTCCGGGTGTAGCAGAAATGAAGAGACTGTATGTGATCCCGGCATGTCGTGGATTACACCTGGGTGAAAATTTGGCCCTGGAAATATTATCCTATGCAGAAGAAAAAAATTATGAACGCATGCTCCTGGATACGATGAATGAAATGCATGCTGCACAGAAATTATACAGGCAGCTCGGTTTTACAAAGATCGAACCCTATCGTGACCAGGATCCAATGAAAGTAGTTTGCTATGAAAAGAAGTTTGCCTAATATCGATGCGTGAAGGATAAAAAAGAAATCTGCAAAGCACTTCTCAGGGCAGAAAAAAAATCGGGATCAGGCAAATTCAATAAGTTTCTAAGATCTCCTGTATTATATCCCTCCCTGATGCTATTCAATTATGTGTGGTATCCATTCTTTAAAAGAGGATTGTACATTAAACCCTTAACTTTTTTTGGCCGTTCATTCCGGACGTTGTTACCGTCGGGGACTGACATTGCATTGAATGGCATTAAGTCTCATGATTCGGAAATAAGACTTACGAAATTTCTGGTGAATGCATTGAATGAAGGAGATACATTCATTGATGTGGGTGCACATTACGGATATTATTCTCTGCTTGCATCTGCACTCGTCGGAAGTTCCGGAAAAGTATTCAGCATCGAAGCATCGATATCCTCTTACAATGACCTTAAAGAAAATGTAGCGTCATATCCTCATATTAAAACTTATCACGCCGCAGCGGGTGATACAAAAGGCACCATTACATTTTATGAATATCCAGGTCCGTATGCTGAATACAATACTATCATTCCCGGAGCATATACTGATCAGACATGGTATCAGTCCGTTCGTGAAAAAGTAAATACAGTTCCTATTTTGATGCTGGATGAACTTATTAAACAGGAAGGAATAGAAAGTGCGATCATAAAAATAGATGTTGAAGGTGGTGAATCGTCTGTATTACGAGGGCTTCAATCCACTTTGAAAGAAAAGCCATTGACAATAGCCATGGAATATCTACTACATAGTGAAGGAAGTGTGCTTCACAAGGAGGCTGCAAAAATTCTTTACTATCATCAATACAAAAGCTACGCTATTTCACCTGAAGGAAAGCCTGATCCGGTAGATGATATTGATACGTATTTAAAGAACTCCGGGTTAAGTTCGGATAATATTATTTTTAAAAAATAACATTTATTCATTGCGTACATTAGCGAATCATTAAAACGAAAAGCTATGTATTCTGCACTTCTTCACTTTCATTCCGGTCTCCGATGGATCGTCCTTTTGCTGATCATCATCAATGTCATCAATGCCCTCGGTGGGATGAACAAAAAGAAGCTGTCTACTCCCGCTGATAAAAGATTAAGTCTTTTTGCTTTAATCGCGACACATACCCAGGTCGTATTTGGACTGGCGTTGTATTCCATCAGTCCCAAAGTCCTGTTTTCTTCAAGTACGATGGGCAATGCGATGCTCCGTTTTTTCACCATGGAACATACGGTCATGATGCTGATCGCTGTCATCCTGGTCACAATTGGAAACCGCAGTGCTAAAATGGGCAATTTCAAAAAAGAATTCTGGTATTATTTCATTGCACTTGTGATCATACTTGCCGCGATACCATGGCCGTTTAGGGCGATGCTTGGGGGAGGATGGTTTTAAAAGGCAGAAAAGGCGGAAGAGGCAGAAAAGGGTAAAAACCAAATTCGAAGTCAGTCATTGTGAGTAGTTAGTATGCTCAATATTTACTATTCTATATTTTACTTCACAATTCAAGATTCGTTATTCAAGATTCAAAATTTCTTGTGTTTCTATGTGGCGGTTGCTGAGCTGTAGCACGAGAATGAGTAAAGCAGGTCGAAGCATTCCATTTTTCATTTTTGATACGTAAATTCTGTTTCATAACACAATGATGGTTCTCTACTCCTTTTACCACTTAGAAACTTAAGGTAACTTAGGAAGTCACTTAAGAATATTGTAATTACCTATTTTATAAAGACTACACTGGCTAACATGAACCTTCCTTCGCCTCAGCCTCAGCCTTTTCCTTGCCTTCTGCTTACTCTTGTTATCTTCGCAGCAAATGATCGATCAACTTAAAAAAAAATGGCATCACCATTTCGGATCTGCTTCGCCTGAAGTCATCGTCCGCGCACCGGGTCGTGTCAACATCATCGGTGAACACACAGATTATAATGAAGGATGGGTATTGCCAGGGGCGATGAGCCGCTCGGTATATGTGCTTGTCTCCAGAAGTAAAAAGGGAATTCATCATTGGGTGGCGGACAATATGAACGAGGAATATGTATCCGGCAATGAAGCCATCATGCCATTATGGGGAAAATACATTGATGGTACCATACAACTATATGATCCGAAAATCGGGTCTCTGAATATTTTAATTGGTGGAGACCTGCCGGTAGGTGCCGGTGTTTCGTCGTCCTCATCACTCGTTTGTGGGATATTGTATGCGCTTCAGAAAATCACCGGAGGAAAAGAGACGAAAGATGATCTTGCACTTAAAGGAAGCCGTGTAGAGAGGGAGATCATCGGTTTGCTTGGTGGTATCATGGATCAGTTTGCGATCATGTTGAGTAAAGCAGATCAAGTCATGATGCTGGATTGCCGTACAAAAGAATATAAATTCATTTCTGCAGAATTACCCGGATGCAAATGGGTGCTGATCAATACAAAAGTAAAGCACAAGCTGATCGACAGTGATTACAATAACCGGGCTGATGAATGCCTTAGAGCGGTATCGATCATTCAACGATTATATCCTGCGGTGAAAAGCCTGAGAGATGTCACGCCGGATATGCTGAGTGAAATCCACCTTCCTGAGCTGATCCGAAAAAGGAGCGTTTATATTCTTGAAGAAAATGATCGTGTGCATAAAATGGTTGAAGCTTTAAAAAAGAATAACGCCACAAAAGCGGGTGCGTTGTTGAAAGCATCACATGCAGGCCTTCGTGATCTGTATGAAGTGAGCTGTGCTGAACTTGATCATCTCGCTGCAGTTGGCAATAAGCATAAGGGTGCTTATGGAGCCAGGATGATGGGCGGTGGTTTTGGCGGCTGTGTGATCTGCCTTGTTAAAGAAGAAGCGATGGAAGATTTTTTAGAAGAGTGTAGCGTGTCCTATTTTGAAAAATTTGGATTTGACCCTGAAGTGATCGAGTTTGATCTTGGAAATGGAGTTGAATTGCAATAAATGAAAATGTATTTAACACCGGGAACTGATAGGATCTGGTAAGCTTATATAATTTACTAACAAGAATATGCCAAGAATTGAGATGAGGGTCAAAATATTTTTCATTACCTCATATTTCATAATGAAATCAAAAATTTATTACCCCTAGTGTTTAAAATTATGGTAAATATGAATTGCCGATATTTCCTTTGTTTCCCTGTCCACATTCACCCTGATGACATCATTTTGATAAAGGATCTGGCCTCCTCTGATTTCTTTTGTTGAACCATACGTAACTTCCTGGAAAGTTATATTTACGTTTTTCATCTTTTTGATGTCATCAATCGATCTGTTTTTGGTCAGGTCATTTCCTGCGATGAAAAGATAACCTGTAAAAGGTTTTTTCAATTTTTGATCAAACTCATCATCCGGATCCAGAGCAGAAGAAAGTTTTGCGGACAATGAAAATTTCGAGCGATCATTTTTATACGTATGAAAAGCTATTCCGCGATCAGGATAATAATAAGTCACTTGTTTTATTTTCTGCCCTGTATGCGTATTGATCTGAAAATCGCTTTTGGATTTTACTGTGATATGCTTAGATCCCAGGATAAGATCAAGCTGCTTCGGAGAGGTATTTGCATCAATATAAATCCTGTTTATTTTCAGGCTGTCATCATGAAAGCTTATGACCTGACCCTCCACAAAAAAATAATGCAGCATGAAAATGCAAATAAGAGGGAACCGTATATATATCATGAAAGAAAGATTTCCAAATGAAATTCAATTATGCGTAGCGAGCTCGTCCACTTTTTTACGAAATGAAAGATCAAAAATGCTTGTGCGTGTGTACAGGAAATTTCTTTCATCATCATATTGCCCCATGGTATTTGCTACAATATCAATTTTGCTGCCGTCCTTACGGAGATACGTTACCTCGACATCATACACAGATTTAATCTCTCCGGTTTTAAGCAATGGAAAGTAATATGCGAACTTATCCTGGCTTTCCTTGCTGATCAGGTTTCGCGATGGCATTTTACCGATGATCTCATGCCGCGCATAGCCCAGCCATTTGAGCAGCGTATCATTGATCTCGATGACCGTGCCATTCGTATCCGTGGCCTGGTATCCGCATGGGGCATTATTGAAAAGATCCAGGATGCGACTCATTTGCGTGCGATGCTGCAGCTCTGACTGTATTTTTTCGGTTTCATCCGTTGAGATGCATGCTACCGCATAGGGGAGATGATTGGCATCAAACAATGGAAACCTGATCGAGACATAATGACGCACTCCACCGTCATCCGGGAGGAGTTCCACTGTTTTTATCTGTTTTTGCTTCTTCAACATTTCCATGTCGTCATGCCTGACCTGGTCTGCCGTTTCTTTGTCAACCAGATCATATACAGTCTTTCCTTTTATGCTTTCTTCTTTTGTATCAAAGGCATTTTCAAAAGACTTATTGACTAGAATATATCTTCCGGAAAGGTCCTTGATCGAAATAATGGATGCGGTGTGATCCAGGATATTGTGAAACAACTCCTTGCTGTCCCTGAGGACTTTTTCAGATTTATTTCGCCTGATAAAATAAAAGGTCAGGAGAAATACAACAGTACTGACTGTAACTCCGATTTTCAGCAACAGGAAATAAAATGTGAGAGCAAAATGATGGATGGCGCTTTTATGTTCTTCTTTTAATTTGTCCAGGCTAATATCTGTCTCTGCTATCAGACTACCGGCAACACTGCGCACCTGATCCAACAGAATTTTATCCTTTCCTTCTGCTATCAGGGTAGCCGCCTCCTTCATTCCTTTCTGCCTGCCGACTTCAATGATTTGTGAAGTAAGAACTGATTTAGCTTCGACCAGTTCGGTTAGCTGGGTAACATGCTGCATTTGAGTTTCAGTAATACCAGGTGTTTGCATCAATTGATGCATGTGCAGGGAGATATCTGCTATGGATTTATGCGGGGGCTCAAGATATCGTTCATCACCAGTGATCACAAAACCGCGCACCCTGCTTTCCATATTCAACGTTATCGAAAGGACTTCCTGGATATGATTTTTGAAATCTTCTGCCACTTCGATCCTTTCGGAGGATTCGATCAGGCGCTTGCTGTTCCGGTGTGCAAAAAAAGCCAACGTGCATAGTCCGATAAGGATGGACAGGACAGTAACAAGAATCTTCGTTTCTGCTTTGGATAGCCCTAGTACAGTAGGTATTGGTATTTTGAAATTTAGTTTCATTTCTCAGATACAACTAAGTTAAGGGATTTTGGGATAATCAAAAGGTTATTGGTTATAGGCAGTAGGACTGGTTATTGGTTATAGATAGTAGGTTTGGTTTTTAGTAATAGGTTATAAAGCGCACAGATCAAATTATATAAAATCAGAAGTGCTACACAATTAATGCTGGGGGGTCTTCTATGTAATATTTTTAGCCAAAAACTTTTTAGCAAACCTGATATAAGACAGGTTAATGGTGATTGGTTATTTGTACTATAAACCTACAACCAAAAACTTGTCCTATTGCCAATAACCTTCAACCAATACCCATTCCTACTCCCTTTAACCAATAACTAATAACTCTTTCTTCAACTGTTCCGGACTCTGAAAATGAATTGTTTTTAGCCCTAATTCATGAGCAGCCTGAACGTTTTTAATATTATCATCTATAAACAATGAATTTTCAGGTTGTATCCTGTACCTGTCAAAGAGGAGTTGAAAAATTCTTTTATCCGGCTTGATCAGCTTTTCTTCACCGGATACGACGATGCCTTTGAATACCTGGAAAAATGAATACCTCTTATACGCGATTGGAAATGTTTCAGCTGACCAGTTTGTCAATCCATAGAGCACATATTTTTCTTTTAACCTATGCAGAATGGACACGCTTTCAGGAATGTCACTTTTCAACATGGTCTCCCATCCATCGTAATAGAGCTGGATCATGTCCTCATGTTCCGGAAATTTTTTTTGCAGTAGTGTGGTGCCTTCAGCTAATGATCTTCCCCTGTCCTGTTCGAGGTTCCATTCGTCGGTGCAAATGGAATGAAGGAAGCTTTCCATTTCCATTTCACTGTCGAAATGGTTCCTGTACAGATATCGTGGATTCCAGTCCACCAATACACCACCAAAATCAAAAATGATGTTTTCAATATTCACTTCAATGTTTTTTAAAATTAAATTCGACCGCTAATTTAATAGCTTATACCAATTCAATCATATCATCTTTTGTGGGATCTCTACAATGAAGGTAGATCCGCGATTTAATTTACTACTGAACTCTATCGTTCCACCTAACAGTTCAACATACTTTTTTACAATTGTCAATCCCAGGCCAGTTCCCTGGATGGCGATAGCATTTTTTGCTCTGAAAAATTTTTGGAAAAGAAATCTTTGCTCTTCTTCAGGTATTCCTATTCCCTCATCTTTTACATGGATTATAACCCTGTAGTTGAATACCTCAATGTTCAAAAAGATCTTTTGACCTTCTGCTGAATATTTACTTGCATTCGAAATAAGATTAAGAAATACATTCTTCAGGATCTTTTTATCCTGGAACAATTGCCTGTCACCTGTCATATTGAAGTTGATTTCTTGTCCAAGTTTAAGCATAAGACTTACTTCATCAATAATATCCAGGGAGAATTCATAAAAGTCAAATGCCTCAGGATTCATTTCCGTTTTACCGTGTTCGAGCTTGTCAAGAGAAAGGAAATCATTTAATATACCGGTAAGGTCAGCTATGGATGATTTGATCCGGTGGATATGCTTACTTCTCTTTTCTACCTGGTTTTCTTCATTGTAACAGCCTATAAGAGAGACGCTGGAAAGTATCGTGCTTAACGGGGTTCGGAACTCATGAGAAGCAAGTGAAACAAAACGGGATTTCATTTCATTTATCTCTTTTTCATTCTCCAGTAATTGAGTTAATTCGAGTGTGCGAGCTGTTACCTTGTCTTCTAGTTCTTCATTCATTTTCAAAATCCTGTCTTCTGCCTGTTTTCGCTGTGTGACATCTGCGCTAATAGCCAGGTACGTCAAAGGCTTTCCTGCCTCATTGAGTAACGGCACTATCGTGGTATCCACCCAGTAGAAAGTTCCGTCTTTGGCTTTGTTTTTCAATTCTCCACGCCATGTTTTTCCCTGTGCGATGGTGGCCCATAAGTCATGGATGAATTCTTTACGGTGGTAACCGGAATTGATGATGCTGTGCTCCTGTCCAATGATTTCTTCTTTGTTGAATTTTGAAATTTTGCAGAAATTATCATTCACATATTTGATGATACCTTTCTGATCAGTTATATCTACAATACTAGCTTCATCGAGTGCAAATTTATAATCCGAAACTTCTTTCAGTGTCTGTAGCAACTCCTGTTCAGCTTGCTTACTTTCTGTTACATCTTTGTAGATAATCGTCAGTCCATCCCATGAAGGATATACCTTCAGTTCAAACCAGATATTCAAAAGTGGATCGAAGGCTTCAAATTTCACTACTTTTTTTGTATGCATCGCCTCATGAAATTTTTCCCAAAGCAATGACCCTACCAATTCCGGATAAATTTCCCACATTACCTTACCCACTGCCTCCAAAGGATCAACGGGATGGTATTTCATAGAGGCCTGATTTAAAAATGTATACCGCCAGTCATTGTCAATAGACACTACCCCATCACTGATCCGATTCAAAACAATTTCCTTGTCCTGATTGAATTTCCTGTATTCTGCGGCACGTATTTCTTTCTCTTCGTTTTGAAATTTAAGTTCCCGATTGACAAGGATCAGCTCTGCTTCTCGCTTTTCTTTTTCCGCATATTGAAAACTTAGTTCATTGTTCGCCAGGATCAATTCTGCTGCTCGTTTTCCTTTTTCTTGATTTTGAAAAATAAGTTCTGTATTGGCAATGACTAATTCGGCTGCTCGTTTTTCATTCTCCTCGTTTTGAAACTTAAGTTCCCGGTTGGCCAAGATCAGTTCTGAAGTACATTTTCTTTTTTCCTCGTCTTGAAATACAAGTTTTTTATTGGCAATGACTAATTCGACAGCACGTTTTCCTTTTTCTTCTTTTAAAAACGCTAATTCCTTTTGGGCAATAATTAAAGCTGAGGGCATGATTTAGTTTATTGTTTTAAAAAAAATGTTACGCCAGGATTTATTTCTAAGTCCTGTTAATTTGCACAATTAGCAATCTGATGATCGTGCTTTTTGAAGGTGTCCATGATTATATAGAAATTACACAGCTCCAATCAATGAACTGATCAATATTTTAAAGGTCATAGTAAGCATTGACCTCAGATATTACGGAAACTTGTGATAACAGTCTTCTGAGCAAACATGCTTTTAGTAACAATCGTTTCAGGAATGTAGCAGGTCTATCAATACAGTCAAGTCATGGCATTTAATCCATGCTTCTCGTTATCATCATTTGGGGGAAGGGTATGCTTCTTCAGCAAATATTACTGGTGCACCAAGTTTTTCTGAAAGCTCCTTGTCAAATGAGGTGCTAATCAAATGAGAGAGTATTGTGCACTGGCAATGTAGTCAAATTTTACCGGTTAAAATGTTTTGTTTAAGCAATCTGCATCTTTATCTCCTCAGGAAATAATATTCCTTTCATAGATTATCTATTTAGACATGCCCGTATATTGAAGAATGCAATGTGTAAAATTTGCTTTGGATATGGTTTAAAAAACCTGTATTCACCTAAACGTTAGTTGCTTCTGACTTTATCTTACACGTTCCGGTGTATGAACTAAAAAGCATAGCTCAGGTAATTTAATATATGTATCATCATGCCAATGGCATTCTTATTCAAACCCATATGATTACATAAAAATAAATTTGAAAATTGTTAAAACACCCCTTTTTCATACATTCCCTGTTCCTTCATTTGGTTTACTTCATTTCTGAACGCAGGTGTGTTCCTTGTGCTGTCGATGACGATTGTATACATACCCTGGCTGAATGCTTCGATCTGTTCATCATAAAAATACATGCATGGTTGGATTTCTTTGATGTATGGGCCCTGGTCTGAATTGACTTTTATTTGTTCATACAGCATGACAGATACATAGCTTGATTTACTGGCCAGCAGGTTGGTTTCGTAAGGCGTGAACGTGTAGTCATTGGTTTTATGTGGATCGCTTGTGTAGTCCATCGTTTTATAAAGTGAAACTGTTCCTTTGTCAGAAGTGCTGAACCAACAGCTCAATTGTACGTGTACCATTGCGTTGGTTGGGTTTTGAATGGTAAGTGTAAGCGGCGGCACACTTTTTAGCGGAGGTGCTGCTGCATACAAGTCGGTCATTTTTCGACGGATGAATGGAATGGCAAGGTAGATAAGCGGGATACACAATATAATGAAACCAATAGTTGGTCTTTTCCAAAATAACAATCCGATGACAAGAACGATAAAAAGTCCTGCGGAAAAGAAAATTCCCCTGGCCCAGTCTACGGAGGCATCTCCTGTAGGTGCCTGTTTTGTAAAATAGGTGAACAGGGAATAGATCAGAAACAATCCATAGATACTGGCGAGAATGTAGTAACCGTATTTTAGCATAATTCCTTTGTTTTGATCAGAAAGGTCAACAATGTCGGGCTTGTAAAATAATACAGGTATTAATGTCCTAATATCTCCATCATTTCGTCTATCACTCCATAATCTCTCACGCCAGTAATATCCTCGTCTCCACCCATAAAACAAATTCCGCCTACATAGCCATTCATCCTCAGATCTGTAAGCATGTCAACGGTCCATATTGCCTCGAGAAAAATTTTATCTGATGGAATGTTCAAAAGAGATTCAACTGGTGTCATATCACTGTATGGAAGAATGAGTTTTGCTTCATTACCCGGTATTATTTCATCTGTTGAATTTACCTGGTAAAATATCTCCAGTTCTGAAAGAAGATCGCCTGAACTGTCCTTTTCCACAAAAATACCATCCGGCCTGGCATCAATGATGGTTTTGGCCAAAACCATTTCATCATTCATATCGATTTCTGCGGCCAGCTTTACTCCGGCCACCCAGTCTTTCAGGGTGTGCCATCGCATGAAAGAGGCAGGATCGCTACCCAATTCCATGCTGATCCAATCTACCCCCATAGCTGCAAAGTAACGGGCGTCAGTAAGATGATTTATCTTTCGTACCAGGATCGGATTCATGTGAAGGATTATCAGGAACAAACATAGAAGTATTTTTCGGAGCAAAATGGTTTCTCGCAAAGACGCAAGGACGTAAAGAAATGGTTTCTCGCAAAGACGCAAAGACGTAAAGAAATAGTTTCTCGCAAAGACGCAAAGACGCAAAGAAATAGTTTCTCGCAAAGGCGCAAAGACGCAAAGAAATAGTTTCTCGCAAAGACGCAAAGAAAAAAATATTCAATACCATGAAAATAAATTATCACGGACGAAAATTTGCCGGCGTATTCAATACCCCTAACGGACAGGTGAATGGAGATACGGTCTTTCATTACAGCCAGCATGATGACATCCTCACGGCTACCTATGGCGGCGGCAGGATCCGTGAAGGATATATTTTAGGATTGGTCCATGAAGACAACACACTAGATTTTGTATATCACCATCTTGATTTCGGTGGAAATCTGAAAAGCGGTCATTGCATCAGTACGCCTGTATTATTACCCGATGGCCGCATCCGTCTACATGAAGCTTGGGAGTGGACGTATGGGGGGAGCGGGAAAGGAGAATCTGTAGTTGAAGAAATATAAAAAGGCAGTAATCAGTAATCAGTAATCAGTGATCAGTAATCAGTAATCAGTAATCAGTAATCAGTAAAAAAACATCTAAACATTTAAACTTTAACCTCATAAACCTATAACCTAATATTTATAATACTCCTTCATCTTCCTCATCAATACATCTTTCTTTCTTCTCGACACCTCGATCTCTGTTCCACCTGTCACAATAACATTACCACCTTCTCCTTTGATGTATTCTGCGATATGGTCCAGGTTGACCACAAAGGATTTATGAACGCGCACGAAATTGCAATCCTCCAGCAGTGTTTCATATTCGTGGATCGTTTTGGAGGCACAAATCATCGGCCTGTCAGTAAAATGAATATTCGAATAGTTGCCGCTGGCTTCGATATAAATGATTTTCTGAATGTCCACCACCTGGAAGCCTCTTGAAAAAGGGATACAAAGTCGCATCTTCTGCGCAGCTCCGGCTTGTTGCATGTTGTGCAGGAATGTTTCAACCGGTTGCTTGTCCGTAGTACTGCCTATTCGCTTTACTGCTCGTTTCACGGCCTGGATGAGAAGATTTTCATCCACAGGCTTTAACAGGTAATCAACTGCACTCAGATGCAGTGCCTGTGTAGTGTAGTCATTGTATGCAGTGACAAAGATGATCTCAAAATCAATTTGCGGGATTTCATCCAACAGCTCAAATCCATTTTTTCCGGGCATTTCGATATCCAGAAAAATCAACTCCGGATGCAATCGTTCGATAGCTGACTTTGCTTCACTTGCACGACGACAGGATTGCATGACCTCAACTTCCGGACAATGAAACTCCAGTAATTTCTGAAGTGAGGACAATCCCCTGGGCTCGTCATCTATAAGTATGGATTTGATCCGGTTCATTCTTCTTTAATTTCCAGTGGCAAAGTAATGCTCACAATTGTTCCAGTTCCAGTATAACCTTTTTCGTTGTTTTTATCTTTTATCAGTATACTACTATGCAGATCATGTTTTTGATTGAGCAGATCGATCCGTTTCTTAATGTTCGCGATGCTTACCGATTCATGGCCTGAGTTTTTCTCATTCTTCATTTTTACCGTATGGTCTATTCCGATTCCGTCATCTTCAATGGTGCAGATTAACTGGTCATCTTTTTTTATAAACCGGACATGGATATTAATTTCTTTTTCTTCTCCATTCATCCCATGCCAGATGGCATTTTCTATAAAAGGCTGGATCAATAATGGAGGGAGAATGGTTTCATCCGGTTCAAGTGCATTATCTACTTCCATTCGAAAATGAAAATCCGGGTTTCGAATTTTTTCCATTTCGATATACCGGTTGAGATAATCCATTGTATCCCGCAGTGAAATATAGGATTTCCTGGACTGGTCAAGGGTGATGCGAATGAGATGTGCAAAATTCCCAAGGAACCTTGACGCTTCACGGTTTTCATTATTGAGGATCATCTCGCGGATACTGTTCAGGCTGTTGAATATAAAATGGGGATTCATCTGCGCATGCAATGCTTTCATTTCTGTTTGCGAAAGCAACCGGTCAAGATTTGCCTTTTGCTGTATGCGTGAAATCCGTACGCGGTAGAAGAGATAAATAATTCCAGCCATGGAAAAAAGGACAGCCAATAAAAACCAGGTTGTCGCCCAAAACGGTGGTGCAATACTGAAGGATATTGTCTTTGTTTTCTTCACTCCGGATTTACTGGTAGCACCAATCTCGACGGTATATTCGCCTGGTGCCAGATTGGTAAGATGGAGCGTGCGCTGATAGCCCAGATTGGTCCACTCATCATTTGGATCCATCCGGTAGGCAAACCTGTACGGTTGACCTTCATGAAAATCAACCAGTGTAAAATCAATGTTCAGGTTATTCTCCTTTGTACGTAATCGCAATTTCTGTTGTGGAAAGAAATACGCATGTGTTGTATTCACACTTACTTTTTGAATGACTAATTCATTATCAGACGCAGCATCCTGGTGGTAATCAAAAGGCAAAGTCAGCACATCATTCTTATAAAATACATACAAATCCCGGGTCAGGGAATCAAAATACATGCTCCCGGAAAGTGGTTTTATATCCGGAACCCCATCCGTCTGATCATAGGTTTCGATTTTTTTAGTGTGCGTGTCGAACCGGATCAATTGATTTTGACAAGTAAGCCACAAGGTATGATCACGGACGATGCTCATCGATTGAATGACTTCAGATGGTAATCCTTCTTTCATGCCAAAATGAGTCCATGTATTAGATTGTATCTGATATTGCAGCAAACCGTTTCCAAGGTTGTGCATCCAAAGCGATCCTTCCTGATCTGCACGCAAAAGTTTAATATCATCTTCATATGGATTGGGCCCTCCGTAAGCGGTCAGCAAAAGATCGAAATCCTGTTCCTTGTGGTTCCATTTCGCTAATGAATGGCCGCCAAGCCACGTATCACCGTATGCATCTATGCATAAACTCTTCACCCGCAAAAAAGGTAGTACAGGATGGGAATGGTCATCGTATAGATCGACACGTCCTGAAGGAATGTGATACCGGGCCACGTGCCCCTCCAGGAAATCACACATCCATGCATATTGGTCCTCTTGCTGAGGTGATAAAATGGTCCACATGACATTGGCGCCGGAAAGAATATCAACTGATTTCCCATACCGTTCAGATTTTGTATCAAACCAAATAAGCCCGGCGTTTGTACCAAGCCAAAGTGTATCCGCATGATACATTTGCATCGTATATATCGAATTGGCCGGATTATTTCGACCGAATAAACTGAACCTCTTTTCTATCTGCATAGTATTGGGATCCACCACAATCAATCCGGTGTCCCTGGAAAAACGACTGAAGTATAGTTTATCCTTGTAATGAAAGCCATTGGTGTATCCCAGGCGCGAGATATCCTGAACAGGCCAATGATATATCTGTGAAAAAACCGGTGGAGATTTTTGTTTCAATAATCCTTCCGATGTCCCGATCCAGATGCGATTGTCTTTGTCCTTGTAAAAACAACGGACTTTATAATCTTTTAAATAAACCTGTACATCATACCTGACCTGGCCGGTTGTTTTATTAAAATGAAAAATATAAAAGCCATATAATCCGCCGTTGATGAAATAGGTGGAATCATCTACCATAAATACGTTGCTTTCCCAGGTCAAATTAAAATTGAACTGGACTGGCATATCCGATTCGATCTGCTGATCCAGGCTTTGATTGAAATAGATGAGCGAATCAGTCCTGGTAAGAAAAAAAATCTCATTTTCATTCACTTGCTCAATACCCCTCCAGCCCATGAACGCAGGTTGAGACAACTTTACCAATTCTTTTTCTGCATATGACACTTCACGAAAGGATCTTTGCTGAATGTCATACATCGCTTGTCGGTCTTCATTGGCATAGATAAAAGCTTTGTCTGCAGAAAGCTCAATTATTTTTTTCCCATAAAGGATTCGCTTGTTTCCCACATCCTCATCACTAAAAGCATCAAACCTGTATATCAGCGTCGCTGTGTAATCAAATGCATAAAACCCTGTAGCGGTTACTGCGCCAATTGTTCCATCTGAAAACTCCATTGCTGTAATAAAATAATTCAATCTTACCCGGAAGGGAGTAGTGTCCGGAATGGCAATTTGTGTAATCGTAAAATCATTTGTGTTGACGACCTGCAAACCATTCCGGGTGATTACAGCCAATCGATTGTTTTTAAAGTGAGTTAATTGGTGAATACTGGAGGATGTCAAAAAACCTTCCGGCGAACCCTGGTAGTATTTTTCGAACTGAAAACCATCATACCGGTTCAGTCCGAATTCGGTTCCGATCCAGATAAAGCCACGGCTATCTTGTTCGATGCAGCTGATGTTATTGTCACTTAGCCCTTCGTTGATCGTGTAGTGGACGAAATCATTCTTTGAATACTGTCCATGCACATACAGTGATATTGCCCCAATAAAAAACATCAGGAAAGCTATTCTGGCCAATTGAAAGGACTCAAAATTCGTGTACACTTCTCTAAGTTAAATACAAAACCGAGGTCGCATAAAAATCCATCGGATTCTGAGAAATAATCGTCCTGATATCATGAAAAAAAAGCCATCAAAATCTCAGATCTACTCACGATTCAACCGATAATATGAAAAATGGCACCGTAAAATAAATGCTGTCCATCTACGCCAAAATCTGCAATAATTTGATACCTACCTTATTCAAAACGGCAAAGAAAAAGATTATGAAAAATCATGTGCGTAGTCTTCTCATTCTTACTTTCTTACTGTTTTACGCTCTTACATTTTCACAGAATGTAGGTCTTGGCACAGCTACCCCTCAGGGAAGGTTCCACATAAAGGGAGAGTACAATATATCGGAACTGTTGATTGATGCGGATACGAATCAGACGAACCTGAATCCGATGATCCGGCTGCGTAAAAGTGACGGAACAGATTTGGTGTGGATCCATAGTAATGTTCAGGAAAATATTTTTTTTGGCTTAAACTCGGGGAGCTCGATTACAAACGGATGGTATAATACTGCGGTAGGGAAGAATACGCTTAAGCTGAATACCACCGGCAGTTATAATTCAGCCTTTGGACCAAATGCATTATCCGAAAACATATCCGGAACCTCTAATACAGCTATGGGATCAGGCACGCTCTTTCACAATTCTACAGGGGATCGAAATACCGCGACAGGACAAGGTGCTCTTTTTAACAATACGACCGGATATGATAACACCGCTATTGGAAATGGAACCTTATCAAGTAATACTGGAGGCTGGCAGAATACAGCAGTGGGCGCCGGTTCAATGACTAATAATATCAATGGTGATAATAATACCGCAATTGGCTACGAGACCTTAAGATACAATTCGGGCTCCAATGCCAATACTGCAATAGGATGGTCAGCGCTTCGTGTGAATACCGCCTATGGAAACACCGGAGTTGGTGCCCAGTCTTTGTATCAAAACGAAACTGGCGAAGAAAATACGGCAGTGGGCTTGCTTGCACTCTTTGATAACGAAAGCGGTCATTACAACACGGCTATAGGATCAGGCTCTCTAAGCCACAATATTATAGGAGGTTTTAGCACGGCCATTGGATACGAATCCCTTTTCAATAACAGGGAAGATTATAATACTGCCCTTGGAGCGAAAGCACTCTACTCCAACACTACGGGTTCTGCAAACCTGGCCTGTGGTGAAGAAGCATTATATAAAAATACAACTGGTTACTATAATACGGCCGTTGGTACTACGGCTATGTATAATACAATTAGTGGAGCATCCATCACCGCCATAGGCTTCCGTGCTGGTTTTAATTATAGCAATGGAAACTTTGATACATTCCTGGGAAGTGAGGCTGATGCGAATGGGGCCAATTACTTCAATTCAACTTGTGTAGGGAATAGCTCGACAATAACCGCATCTAACCAGGTTAGAATCGGGAACGCAGTTTCCTCTATTGGCGGACCACAAAATTGGACTAATACTTCAGATGCAAGAATTAAATTAAATATTCAGGAAGACGTCCCGGGTCTACGATTTATCAATCTGTTACATCCTGTCACATACAACAAGAGTCTGGTTCTTGAAGAAGCGATTATTGGAAGGAGGAGTCTGCAGGAATTATCAGCAGATAATATGTATGAGAAAATCCGTTATTCCGGCTTCATCGCCCAGGATGTCGAAGCAGCAGCTAAATCCATTGGATATGAATTCAGCGGCATCGATGCACCACAGAATGATAAGAGTTTGTATGGATTGCGGTATGCGGAATTTGTCGTGCCACTTGTGAAGGCTGTACAGGAATTAAATGAAAAATTGATATCCGAAAACGAGAAACTTTCTCAACGCATTGAACAATTAGAAAAATTACTTAAAGGAAAAAATTAAATAAACAACGTGAGGCCTGAGGCGTGAGACGAGAGGCGTGAGGCGTGAGGCGTGAGGCGTGAAACGTGAGTCGTGAGTCGTGAAAAGTGAGACGTGAAACGTTTTTCATTTTCGTTTTTCATTTTTCGTTTTTCGTTCTTCGTTCTTCAATATTTATAATGTTCTTTCATCTTTCTCATCAACACTTCCTTCTTTCTTCTCGACACTTCCACTTCCTGGCCTCCTGCAAGCAGCACGCTACCTCCTTCTCCGCGGATGTATTCTTTGATATATTCGATGTTGACCAGATAGGATTTGTGAATGCGCACGAACTGGCTATCCTCCAGCAAGGATTCATATTCGTGAATGGGCTTTGATGCGCAAATGATAGAACGGTTGACAAAATGAAAATTGGTGTAATTGCTGCTGGCCTCGCAATAGACGATATCTTTTATTTCAACTACCTGGAAACCTTTCAGGGAATGGATGCACAATTTTAGTTTCTGGGGATTGCCCGAATGCTGCACATTATAAAGAAATGTATCCACCTGTGCTGTCTCTGTTCTTTGCCCGATTCTTTTTGCCGCACGTTTCACCGATTCGATCAGCAGTTCATCTTCTACAGGTTTCAATAAATAATCCACCGCACTATACCGAAAAGCCTGGGTCATGTACGTATTATATGCGGTCACGAAGATGATCTCAAAATTGATCTCTTTCATTTCACTGAGGAGATCAAAACCATTCCTTCCCGGCATGGCGACATCCAGGAAGACGAGATCCGGATTCAGCTCAGCTATTTTCGTTTTTGCATCATCGGCACTTGTACAACAGCTGATGACCTCAACTTCAGGGCAATTGAGCTGCAATAATTTTGCAAGTGACGTCAGTCCCCTGGGTTCGTCATCGACTAGTATAGATCTTATGGATTTCATTCTTCTGCTATTTCTAAAGGCAACTTTAAAGTGACCCGTGTCCCTGTCGCAGGCCTGCCGGGAACACCTGATTTGTCCTCGACCGAAATGCTGCTTTGAAGGTTATGTTTTTTGTTCAACAACTGGATCCGGCTTTTGATATTTGATATGCCTACAGAGTGGTGCATTCGATCTGATTCACTCTTCCGGCTGAGCGACCGGTCGATGCCGATGCCGTCATCATCCACAATGCAAATCAGCTGGCCATTTTGTTTTTTAAATTGCACATGTATATCAATCTGCGCGTGATCGGAACTTGTGCCATGCCAGATCGCATTTTCAATAAACGGTTGTATCAGCATAGGGGGCATGATCGTATCATCGATTTCAAGGTCAGTATCAACGGTGATGCGGCAATTGAAATGTACATTCCTGATCTTTTCCATTTCAATATAGCGCTCAAGATAATCGATCGTATTTCGCAGAGAAATAAAAGACTGACCGGATTGGTCCAGCGTCACACGGATAAGATGTGCGAATTTGCTTAAGTATCGGGATGCTTCTTTGTTTTCATTATTCAATATCATTTCACGGATGCTGTTCAGGCTGTTGAAAATAAAATGCGGGTTCATCTGTGCATGCAGTGCCTTCATTTCAGTTTGTGATAATAATTTATCCAGGTTAGCTTTTTTTCTGAAGCTGGCGATCCTGGATTTGTAGGCAAGGAATATCAATGATCCCAGCAATGCAAAAGACAAGGCAATAAACCAGGGCCGCTTCCAGAGCGGTGCAGATATTGAAAATGTAAATACTACAGTTTTTGTCAACCCTGATCTTCCGGTTGCCATCAGGTGAAGCGTATATTGGCCTGAGGATAAATTGTTCAGGTTGAGTGCCCGTTGATCACCAACATTTGTCCAGGAATCTGCATTATTGAAAGAATATGCAAACTGATAGTTCTGGCTGCTTTCGAAATTAATGATCGTATATTTCACATACAGGTTATTTTCCGTGGAGCTCAAATGAATGTGCTCCGATGGAAAAGGGAATATCTTATTGTTGTTGACGATCAGCTCTTCGACAAGCAAGTCGCTTCCCAGGTCGGGATAAGAAACCGGTTCAATTGGAAACCGAATGACTTTATCCACATAAAACATATACATCTTACTTGTTTGCTTGTCCGTTATTATTTTCCTGGAACTTGGTTTTTGTTCGGGCACCCCATCCCGGTATCCGTACACATCAATTTTTTTTGATGCTGTATTGAATTTTGAAAGATTATTGTGACTTCCGATCCATAAGGTATGGTCTATGACAGGACTAAAACATCTCAATACATCTGAAGGAAGTCCTTCCTTCATCGAATAGTTAATAAATTTTTTCTCTTTGATTTTATATTCCAAAAGTCCGTTCTCATTGTTATGCAACCAAAGTGATCCATCATCATCGGCTGCCATCATGAGGATGTCATCATAGTATTTATTGGCACCCCCATACACTGTAATCAATGTATCAAATCGCTGCTCCTGATTATTCCACCTGGTGAGGGAGTGGCCACTGACCCATACATCCCCAAATGCATCATAAGCGATGCTTTTTACTTTTTCAAAAGGCAGTGGGGGATTTGATGTCGCAGAGAAAAGGTCAAATGTCCTAAGCTTAAGATTATAACGTGCGACTACACCACGCAGCTCGGCACACATCCATGCATACCCATCCGGCCTGGAAGGTGCCAGTACCTGAATGCGGGGAAATGAAGATGGTAACTTCAACAGCTCAACAACCTTTCCGTATCTATTTGATTTTGTATCGAACCATAGTATACCCTGCGAAGACCCGAGCCAGAAGGTATCGCGATAGAACATCTGTATCGTATTAATTTCATTCCAGTCGTTTTTTAAACCGTAAAAATGAATTTGTTCTTTTATCTGCATGGTGGCCGTATCCACGATCACAAGGCCCGCGTCCCGTGAAAACCTGGCCAGGTAAAGTTTGTCCTCATAGCGGATAGCGTCAACATATCCATCTATCGAAAAATCACCTACTGACCAGTCATAGGTTTCAATCATGCTCATATGTATAGCCTGCCTAAGCAAACCCTTTGTAGTGCCTATCCAAAGTCGTTTGTCTTTGTCAAGGAATAATGCGTTGATCTTAAAAGCAGGCAGAAATTTCTTCTGCCCTCCGGTAATCTGCCCTGAGCGACGATCAATGTGATATAAATAAAATCCATTAAAACCTCCATTCACCAAAAATGTAGAATCATTGAGCATGCAAACATGGCTTTCATATGTAAATTCATCAATCCATCGAAAACTCAACGGAGAAGTCACTCTTTTTTTCTGTGTATAGTTGTAATAAATAATGCTATCCGCGGTAGGCTGAAATATGTATTCATGATCACTGATCTGATTTCTCGATATCCATGGCCCTCCATTCTCCCTGGCCGGATGTAAAAAAGATTTCCATATGGTGTCTGCAATTGTCAGTTCGTGAAATGCATGTTTTTCAGGTTGGTAGTGCGCCAGTTTCATTTGTTCGACATAGACAAGCAGTTGATTACCTGGCACAGAAAAAATATTTCGTCCATAAAATATCCTTTTGATCCCAATGTCCTTAAGACTATATGCATCATGTTGGAATATGATAGCACCGTGCTGATCGAATACATAAAATCCTGATGCTGTAGCTGCGGCAAATGAGCCGTCATCCATCTCGATGACATCCCATACGAGATTTCTGAGGGTTACGAAAGGTGTGCTATCAGGGATTGTAAAATCCTGGTGTAGTCCTGTCATCACATTTAACACCTGGAAGCCATTTGTAGTGACTATGATCAGCCGGTCGTTTTTGACTGAATATAATTTTCTGATATTGGAAGAGGGCAGCAGGTGACCTGAATATCCTTTATATGAATTCTTGAATTGGCTTCCATCAAATCTGTTCAGCCCGATTTCTGTGCCGATCCATATATAACCCCTGCTATCCTGGTCGATGCAGGTGATATTGTTATCGCTCAAGCCATCTTTGACTGTATACCTGACAAAGTTTTCATCACTGTATTGTGCGATGACCGGGGTGAAAGATATAATCCAAAAGATTGAGCAATGCATGCTGAAGTTGAAGAGAGCTGATCGCATCACAATGACTAAGTTACTTCTATAATGTTTACAAAACACCTTACGACCTTGGCTACTGAAGAACATCATTCCATCGTGATACAAAGCCCGCCGATAATCACCAGAACAGGGCCGTTAATGCAAACCCGATAGCACAATTTATTTGTGTGCATCGCCGCAAATGAAAGGAAACCCACCGTTTGTGAGTTAGTCTTCATTTCACTTCCTTCATTGACTTACTTTCAACATGACGAGTTGTGATTTGCAATACGATAACTATTGATGGAAAGAATAAAAAGAAAGTCTGCCATGATGAAATCAATATGCATTTGGTTAATTATTTTTCTCGTGCACGCATTCTCATTTGGACAAAACGTAGGTATTGGCATTACTAGTCCAGCAGCGAAATTGCACATTAAAGGGTCAGCTAATGTTTCTCAATTAATCATTGATGCCCATAGCAGTCAAAGTAACACTTCACCTTTACTTAAGCTTCGAAACAGCAGCGGTAGCGACTTGCTTTGGATCCAATCTGACACTGCATTAAATACTTTCATCGGTATTTATGCCGGAAGAGTGAATAATGCAATTGGAGGAGGTGTTTTTAACACTTACAGCGGTAGTCATGCTGGCTACTCATGTACAACCGGAAACTCCAATTCAGGTTTTGGTGCGAATTCACTTTTCTTAAACACTACAGGAAACTTCAACTCCGCTCACGGATTAAATTCACTCTTTTCTAATGGGTCCGGATCCTGGAATACCGCCATGGGCGCAAATGCACTTTTTGCGAACACCACAGGAAACAGTAATACAGCAGTTGGAAATACCGCGCTGATCAGCAATACAACTGGCTCCTCCAATACAGCGACAGGATCAGATGCTCTGAATCATAACATCTCAGGCACTAGTAATACGGCGAATGGGTTTAAAGCGCTTTTTAATAACACTACCGGATCTGTGAATACTGCCAACGGATACCATGCACTGTATTCCAGCACTATAGGATTCGACAATACTGCAATTGGTGCGAATGCCCTTTATTCTAACATCAGTGGAAGCTTTAATACAGCCATCGGATTTGAAGCGCTTTTTTACAACGAAAGTGGAGTAGTCAATACCGCCATCGGAAGAGAAACACTAAATTCCAACACCACAGGAATTTGGAATACCGCTTTAGGAGGAAGTGCTCTTTATTCCAACACCACAGGATCCAACAATTCAGGTATTGGAATGAATACCAATGTCTCCATAGGGACACTTACTAATGCGACTGCTCTCGGATACAATACTTCAGTCAATGCCAGCAATAAAGTCCGAATTGGCAGCTCTGCAGTAAGTGTAATAGAGGGACAGGTTTCATATTCCTGGCCCTCAGATGGGCGATTCAAAGAAAATATTCAGGCGGATGTGAAAGGGTTGGATTTTATCCTGAGACTACAGCCGATCTCTTACAATTTTAACAGGCTCAAATACGCCAGGCATGTGCGTGAGCATCTCACACTTGATAGCGAAGAAATACTAGTGGCCCAATCCCAAATTCGCTCTGTGGGTTTTATAGCACAGGATGTAGAAGATGTTATTCAACAAACTGGCTTCACCTCTTTCGATGCTGTGCATGCACCTACAAACGAAACTGATAATTACAGCATAGGGTACTCAGCGTTTGTAGTACCGCTTGTTAAAGCGATCCAGGAACAACAGGACCAGATTACGGAATTGAAAAAAGATATGGAACTGCTGAAAGAACAAAATGATCTATTAGTGCAATTACTCCGTCAAAAAAACTGAAATCATGGTTTTGATAAAACAATTTTCATTTTTCTCCTTCCTCTTTATATTGGTCATTTCAACTACCGTCGTCTTCTCACAAAATGTCGGTGTTGGCATCACAACACCAATCGCTAAACTGCACATCAAAGGTTCTGCAAATATCCCGCAGTTCATCATAGATGCGAATAGTACACAAAGCAATTTATTGCCATTGATTAAACTTCGAAACAGTTTGGGTAATGATCTTCTATGGATTCACTCGGATGATACATCGAATACATTTATCGGTCTGCGTGCAGGAAAATCCAATAATGCTGCCTCTTCAGGATGGTATAATACATTTATTGGCGGCGACGCCGGTTATGCCAATACCTCAGGTCAATTCAATACGGCCAACGGTAATCACGCCCTATTCTCCAATACTACAGGATCCAACAATACTGCTAATGGATCAGCAGCATTATTTTCAAACACCACCGGTGCTAACAATACTGCTGTTGGATATTTTAGCTTAGGTTCCAATACGACAGGTGATAATAATACCACCAGCGGTTTTGGTTCACTCTTCTCGAATACAACCGGAACCAATAATATTGCATTTGGATATGAGTCTCTTTATTTAAATTCCACCGGCGCCAACAATACAGTTTACGGAACTTCAGCGATGTGGAGCAATACATCCGGTTTTTCAAATGTTGCCATTGGGATGAGGGCATTAAACCTCAACACGGCTCGAAGCAACCTCGTGGCCATTGGAGATTCTGCATTATACACGAACGGCCAGGGAGCATCGGAGATATTCCACGCAACGAATAATACAGCCATTGGTTCCAAATCTTTATATGCAAATACGATAGGACATTCAAATACCGCTGTAGGTTACAATTCATTGAAGGCAAATACAACCGGCGGCCACAATACTGCCGTGGGTATGTCGGTGATGTTATTAAATACTACAGGATCAGCTAACGTGGCCTTAGGTTCAAATGCATTGCGCAGTAACACGATAGGAGGTTTTAATACAGGTTTGGGATTTAGTGCATTGTCTATGAATACTATTGGTACCAGTTCCACAGCAGTTGGATATAATTCAATGTTGTTTAACACTACCGGCAGTAATAATACCGCACATGGTTTTGAATCTTTACGAAGCAATACAACCGGGAAAAACAATACTGCCATAGGATATCGTGCCTTGTATAAGAATACCACCGGCATCAACAATATAGCCATCGGAGACAGTGCACTTCTTACAATCACTATAGGAAATAATAATACTGCCATTGGTCACGGAGCAAATGTCTCGCTAGCCGATATTTCGAATGCATCAGCTATAGGTTCAAAAGCATTTGCAGGTGTAAGTAATAGTGTTGTCATCGGTTCCATCACCGGAGTAAATGGTGCAACAGCAAATGCAAATGTGGGTATTGGAACTTCTGCTCCCAATGCAAGGCTTCATATAAATGGAACCCTGAGAATAGAAAATGGCACGCAGGGTGAAGGAAAAATACTCACAAGTGATGCTACAGGCTTTGCGAGTTGGCAACCACCTTCTTCGCCTCCCCCGGTTTATTATGCAAGCGTAGGCATATGTTGCCAAAGTTGGATGACTAAAAATCTGGATGTAACAACTTACAGAAATGGTGACCCAATACCAAAAGTTACTACTAATTCGGCATGGGCTGTGTTGACTACAGGCGCTTATTGCTACTATAATAATGACTCTACTACATATGCTGCCACCTACGGCAAACTGTATAACTGGTATGCTGTAAATGATCCTAGGGGATTAGCCCCTGAGGGATGGCACATACCTACTGATTTTGAATGGACGACCCTTGGAAATTGCCTTGGTGGAAATTCTATAGCAGGAGGTCTAATGAAGGAAGCCGGAACAGTACATTGGACTAGTCCTAATACCGGAGCGACCAACCTTAGTGGATTCACAGGCCTTCCTGCTGGCTTCCGAGATAACAGTGGATTCTTCAACGCTATTAGCACTACTGGCGTATGGTGGAGCTCTATTGGGTTAAATGCATCTTCCGCTATTTGGCGTATGTGACCAATGCCAATGATGACCTGGTGAATACCACCGAGATTAAGATTTTTGGAGGTTCGGTTCGGTGCATCAGGGATTAGATTTTGGATAAAACCTGTATTTGACAAACATCTGAACTGTTTACTATCAATGAAAACGATTGTGCGATGAAAAAAATTTATTTGCTTATTTATTGCCTTCTGGTCATTGTACAGAATGTCTTTCCACAAAATGTCGGCGTCGGAACGATACTACCTGCAGGCAAATTACATGTCAAAGGATCTGCAAATAATTCGCAGCTTGTCATTGATGCGAACAGTACTCAAGCGAATACATTTCCATTAATTAAGCTTCGAAACAGCCTGGGCAGTGATTTGCTGTGGATCCATGCGGATGATACCTCCAATGTGTTTATTGGTTTGCATGCAGGGAGAGCGAATGATCTTCTTAACGGACAAGGAACCTTCAATACGTTTATCGGAAGCAATACGGGATTTTCCAATACCTCTGGACCTTTCAATACTGCTTTCGGCTCAAGGGCACTTTACTCGAATCAATTTGGAGGATATAATACCGCCAGTGGAACGGATGCACTATATGCAAATGCAGGAGGTGACTACAATACCGCTTTCGGAATGAATGCGCTGTATTCAAATGTTAGATTAAGTGGTGGTACTGCTATTGGTTATAACGCCATGAAAAATGCAAACAACACTACTGAAACTGATTTTAATTTTAGTGTGGCTGTTGGTTTTGAAGCTTTGCGTGGCTCATCGAATGCTTCCGCGAACACCGGCAATGCAAATACAGCTCTTGGCTCCAGGTCATTAAGAAATAATACTTCAGGATATTCCAATACAGCATCCGGAACAGATGCTTTGTTTAATAATACGACAGGAGGAAGAAATACCGCTATTGGATATTCAACCCTTGTCGACAATCGCGAAGGACTCAACAATACTGCAACGGGAAGCCAGGCACTATACGCAAACACAACAGGTTCGAACAATACAGCAATCGGAGCAGAGTCACTGTATTCCATTCTCACTGGAAATGATAATACTACCATAGGTTATAAAGCGACCGTATCCGGTGATGAAATCTCTAATGCCACTGCAATCGGTTCGCACTCTTATGCAGGCGCAAGCAATAGTGTAGTGATCGGATCCATCAACGGAGTGAATGGTGCTACAGAAAACAGCAATGTAGGTATTGGCACAACAACGCCCAATCCAAAAGCGATCCTCGAAATAAAATCAACTACACAGGGCGTACTATTTCCCATGCTGACTTCAGCCCAGCGAAATACAATAAGTGTTCCTCCGCACGGCCTCCATGTATTCAACATTGAAGAGCGATGTCTCAATTATTACGATTTCATCTACCAGGTTTGGAATTGCTATTGTGATGAATGTAAGACAGTAATAATCAATATCAACCAGAGTGCGTGCAAAATTGATTTTTATGAAGCTTATGCAAAGAGTAACCCTGCGTCTAAATATGTAATTAATATTCCTGCAGGTGTAACTATAAGTGGTTGCAACCCCGGTGACACTGCACTTACTTTCATCAACATGACGGTGAATGCAAATATTACAATTCACAATCACGGCACCATAGAAGGTAGTGGTGGATCAGGAGGCAATGGCACGATAGAAACCGGATGCATACCTGTCACAAGTCCTGCTGTTAATGGCAAGAAAGGAGGCAATGCTGTTGCTACAAAGCCCGGGATAACGATCATTATAAATAATTATGGGATCGTGGCTGGTGGTGGTGGTGGCGGCGGTGGAAGTGGAGCGAACCCATCCGGTTATGGTGGCGGCGGTGGAGGTGGTGCTGGTATTTTGGGAGGAGCAGGTGGTCCGGGTGGAGGTGATTCTCATTTTTCCGGTGGCCCTGTCAGTGTTTGTCTTATATATCCGAATATTGGATCTCCGGGCATGTCCGGAACAGCTACTGCAGGAGGTGCAGGAGGTGCCGGTAACACTGGAGGTGCTCCGGGTGGAAATGGAGGCAACAGAGGTCAGGCAGGTAATAATGGAAGCGGAAATTTAGGAGCGCCTGGTGGATTAGCGGGGAAAGCCATCGGAGGTGGTAGCGGAAATATTATTTCTAATCTTGCAGGTGGACAAAGCTTTGGCCTAATTGATTAATTAATCAAAATAGATTTCAATTCCGCATTCCGATATTCATTCTTACTGATGAAACATTCGGATGCAAAAATGTATTTTAGGATCAGGTAATTTTCTCAAGACCCTTGGGGTCGGTTAAAAATTCAATAAAATGATCCGAAGTATACTTTGCTCCATGCTTTTATTGATCCTGTCATCCGCAATAGGTCAGGATGTAAATGTTAAAAAAAATCCAAACGGCGATCCGCGGATTGAAATCATCAGCACCGGGGGTAATTCATTCCTTGGAGACGGTGCAGGTACAACCAGTACAGGTATTGAAAATTCTTCACTTGGCTTCAGGGCTTTGTTTTCTAATTCTACAGGTTATGATAACACGGCTTTTGGTTTTAAAGCATTAACCCTGAATACCACAGGTCAATATAATTCCGCTTCCGGTGCTTGGGCTTTACAGGCCAATACTTCCGGTTACAATAATACAGGGCAAGGCACCTATTCACTTTATTCCAATACTATAGGTTTTTACAACACAGCTTTTGGTTACGAATCACTTTTGCTCAATACAATAGGTTCTGCAAATACCGCTGCAGGCTATGATGCATTAAGATCGAATACTACCGGCCGTACAAATACAGGCGTGGGTTCCCAAAGCCTGAAATCGAATACTACAGGTTATTCAAATGTCGCGGTTGGTGCTTCTGCATTATTCAGCAATACACTAAGAGGGAATCTTGTGGCAGTGGGTGATTCCGCATTATTTAAAAATGGAACTGGTGTCTCATCCATTTCTGAAGGCGCTTACAACACAGCTGTAGGAAGTAAAGCGCTATATGCAAATACCACAGGATCTAACAATACAGCTACAGGCTACAATACATTGAATCAAAATACAACAGGCACTAACAATACAGCCAATGGTGATGCTTCATTGTATTCCAATACAACAGGATTTGACAATACAGCTATTGGCCATAATGCATTGGTGGCAAACACCACCGGCATTTGGAATACGGCAACGGGCTCTTATGCGCTCACCAATAATACCACAGGTCTTTCTAATGCAGCCTTCGGTTTCAATGCTATGAACCACAATACAACCGGTCAGAACAATACAGGAGTTGGAAACAATGCATTGAACAACACTACTACAGGAAGCTTCAACACTGGTGTGGGAAGTTCTTCTCTTAATTTTAATTCGACCGGACATCATAACGTTGCGATTGGGAGTGATGCGCTTTACACCAATACGACAGGTTTTGAAAATTGCGCATTAGGTTATAATGCCTTGGGAAGTAATACAACGGGAAGTGATAACATTGCCATAGGTCATAGCACAATGTTTTTTAATACCACAGGGACTAAGAATAATAGCATGGGTGCAAATGCATTATTGTCAAATTCAACTGGCAGCAGGAATATTGCCATGGGTACTCAGGCGCTTTACAGTAATACCACAGGTTCTTCAAACATCGCTTTGGGAAATGATGCGTTGAATAAAAACACAAACCGGGGGAATCTTATCGCAATAGGTGATTCATCACTTTACAATAATGGACTAGGAGCTAACCTTCCGATCTACAGCAATGAAAATCTGGCCATCGGCAATAAAGCTCTATATGGAAATTCAGTCGGATATAACAATTTAGCCATTGGAAATAAAACATTGTATGCGAATATATCAGGCAGCACCAATATTGCCATCGGTTCAAACGCACTTGCTTTGAATAATTCAAGAGATAACCTGATTGCAATAGGTGACTCTGCTTTATACCATAACGGTGTGGGCTTTGCGCAAACCATTTATGGCTCCTATAATCTTGCCCTTGGTGCAAAAGTTTTATTCTCAAATACAGGTGGGATCAGTAATGTCGGGGTTGGATTTCAGGTGCTTCAGAAAAATATCGTGGGTTCGTCAAATACCGGTATTGGTGCTTTTGTACTTCAAAACAATTTAGGCAGCGTCAATACAGCTTTAGGCAATAGCGCTCTTTCAAGTAATACCACCGGAGAAAGAAATGTATCCATAGGAAGCGGCGCCGGTGGCAATATCACAACAGGTTCTTACAATACCGTTGTTGGAACGGAAGCCCTTTTCTCAAATCAAACCGGATCATTTAATGTAACTGTAGGTGCCGGTGCAAATTTCAATCAAACCCCGCTGGACAATACCATTGCCATTGGCTATAATGCTATCGCTACTTCTACCAATAAAACCCGGATAGGAAATACCTCGATGACCGTGATTGAAGGACAGGTAGGCTGGAGCTTTCCTTCCGATGCCCGCTTCAAATACAACGTCAAAAATGATGTGCCGGGTCTTGATTTTATTCAACGTCTTCGCCCAGTGACATATCAGTTTGATGTAGCTGCATTCAATTCTTTCATCATGCCGGAAGGCTGGCAGGATCGAATGGATGAAAAAAGCTTATTACAATGGCATGTAGAAGAAAAACAGCATTCCGAAACGATTCAAAGTGGTTTCATTGCACAGGAGGTTGAAGCTGCAGCCCACGAAATCGGATATGATTTTGACGGCGTCGTGAAGCCACAAAACGAAAAAGATAATTATGGTCTGCGATATGCAGAATTCGTGGTGCCCCTGGTGAAAGCCGTCCAGGAATTGAACGAGGAATTAAAATCAGAAAATCAAAAATTAATCGCGCGCATAGAAAAACTGGAAGCCTTGCTGGGTATTAAAGCAAATGCAAATTGAATTTTTTGTTTTGCGAATGATAAAAATCACGTATTGTGACAATCATTTCTAAAAAGGAGAAGAAAATCTTTGATCTGTCAATAACCCTGTATCTGTCAACGTCTTTAAAAATTCCAGCAGGTCTGATTTGTCCTGGCTATTGAGTTGAAGACCGCCGTGCTGGATATTATGTTCCATAGAATGATGAAGAGTGGAAGATGGTTTAACGCCTGTATTATAATGTTCGATGACTTCTTCTAAGGTTGCAAATCGGCCATCATGCATATAGGGTGGTGTCAACGCAATATTCCGAAGAGAAGGAACTTTAAAAACGGCACGATCACTTTCCAAATGGGTGATTTCAAATCTGCCCAGGTCTGTGAATTTATCTTCTATATCCAATCCGTTATTCACAAAAAAATCATTTGAAAAATTTGGCCCGCCATGACAATGAACACATTCCGCTCCTTTGATCCCCTGGAGAGGATCCTGGTTACCAAAGTATAATTGTCGCCCACGTTCTTCTGCTTCAGTCAATGTAGCCAGTCCATGTTCGAAGCGATCATATTTAGAATCAATCGAGATAATGGTTAATTCAAATTGTTCAATCGCGAGACCGATACGTTCAGATGAAATATCCGGCGAACCGAATGCCCTGGTAAACTGATCGCGATAAATCTGCATAGCAGTGAGCTTGCTTACAACATTGTCGAGGGTTTCATTCATTTCAAGAGGATCCTGGATGGGGCGCAATGCCTGCTCGCGAATGGTCGCTGCCCTGCCATCCCAGAATAAACCAATCCTGTGCCACGCAAGATTAAAAACAGGCATTGCCTGCCGATTGCCTGGCAGGTTATCCACACCCAGGCTGAACTGCCGGATATCGTCAAACATATCCTTCTGCTGATGACAGTCTGCACAGGCTATTGTCCCGTTTTTTGAAAGTGCTTTTTCGTGAAACAACATTCGTCCTAATTGCACTCCGGCCTTCGTAGGGATATTATCAGCGGGCAAAAGAGGAGGAGGAAAATTTCCAAAATTCAACGTGTAAGGCGTTGGATCATATACTACCTGTGATTCATCTTTTTCGCAGGAGAAGAAGATCAAAGAAGTGATGACCGAGAAAAAGAAGATGGTACGAATCACACGCCGGTATTTATACTTTTTTATCTATCGGGTTACGATATTATCTATTCCACTTTCAGCTGGTCTTCAGCATTGACTACAATCTCAGGCCTGCCATTATACATTCTCACCTTTCCTGTCACGCACACATTTTTTCCTTTCAGAAATTCAGCAGGAACGTAACTGAATTTTGGAAGATCGCTTCCGAATATCGTTACGCTGAAAGTCTGGTTGGGATACCCGTATTCAAAATTTAAATGGGTTATTTTTTTCTCCGATTTTGTGACAAAGGTGTCTACGATCTTTCCGCACACCGTTATGGTTTGGCCTTCATGGTATCTTACGCTGTCAGGAACGATATGCTGGCTATATGCCAGGTTGAGAAAAAGAAATGTAATGGCTACGGTTATCAGGGATTTCATAGACTTGGGTTGTATCGGATAAATATACTGGAAATAACTAAAAGCGATAACCCGTCCTATTGATTGCCAACCGGAGTTTCTACAGTCATTGGAACATCAATTCCTCCAACATTGCAAGGACCAAGCAATCCATTAAACGTAGCACCCTTTTTGGCAGTTGCATGGAAACCTTCTGACAAATAAATCTCACCATCACTTTTATAAACGACACGTGATCCATAACCATCAATACGTGCCGTTGAAAAAATCTGTTGCGAAGCCTGATGTACGAATGAATGCCCGATTGGCTGATTCAATGCATTCAGAGATAGAGTTGGTTGACAGGATGTGTATAACTCACTCTCCCATAATCCACGGCCATAAGTCGATACTCTTACCAAACCTCCATTGTAATCAATATCCAGATCTGTCACTTCTACACGAGGCAGGTTATTGGAAAAATAAATCCAGTCATTGAGATCATCATTTCGATAAAAGACACCAATGTCAGTTGCAACATACACAGCTCCGGAAGGATTGCCATTATTGTCCTCGTAGACGATCTCATTGACAGGTACATTTGGAAGGCTTCCTGTTTCATTCGTCCAGTGGACACCTGCATCCATAGATTTGAAGACCTTCCTGCTTGCCTCATACCGGCCACATGTGATCCATATTTCCATTGAATTATCCGGATTTACTTCTGCTGCAGTGACAAAGCTTGTGCGTGGAAAGCCGGTATTCAGATCAATGCGTTCCCAGGTTGAACCGGCATCCGGAGACATGTACATTTCAAACGTAATCGTTGAATCCCCACAATTCCTGCAGTCTCCAGCATAAATCCGGTTTGGATTGCTCAGGTTGTTTACCAGGAGTTTGTGTGCAGAAATGGTGTCATTGGATGTAACAAAAAAACTTTGTCCCTGGTCAGTACTTTTTATGATAGGCTTATATCCGACATAGATAACATTAGTATCCAAAGCATCAAATGCAAGTGGCGTTGTCCAGGCTGTCACTATTGGTCCATCTGTTGTATCAATGGGCGGAAGAATCTTCACGAATGTATGTCCGGTATCATGGGAAATTCTGACTTCTCCAAACTGACAGGTTGAAAGAGCCAGGGAAGGTAAAGAAGAATGAAAAAGACTCTCCATCCCATCACCGAATACAACATGATCAAATTGTATTTCCACGGTATCACGCAGGTGTATGCCATTGTCCTGAGCACCTGCCATTACATAATCAGTAAAAAACGGACTTGTAGCTATTTTATAATATTGTGTAATAGCCAGAAAATCTGACCGGAATTCAAATACCTCACCAAAATCAAGGCTTATAAAAACACCACCGTCATTGGCCATGTAAAGTGTGTTGTCGAGTGGATTAACCTGGATGCTATGAATGTCGGCGTGATAAGCTGTGTTGATGCCATCATCATGTATCCAGGTGTTGCCTGAGTCAATCGTTTTCCATCTGCCTATCGTACCGACTATGACCTGACTTGCATTTAATGGATTACATTCTAAGGTAAAATCATAGTAAGCCTGGCTCTTAAATTGATTTCCATTTTCAGCTGCCAATAGATTCGGTCGTGTGGAGATAAGGGTAAAATCACTTCCACTATTGGTTGAACGCCAGAATCCACGATGGTCAGGTAACGTATCCGTTGGACTGAGTGTGTCTATGGGTGACGCGATTAAATACACGAGGTTTGGATTGCTGGCACAGGTCGTGATGCACATACGGCCATTCTTTCCATCGATAGCGGGTATCATCGTTGAATCAATCCATGTATCTCCACCATTATCGGAAACAAAAAAACTATTATTGTCAACACAATAAATCCGATCGGCGACTCCCGGTTTGAATTCGAGTTCATAGACGAGGCCGCTTCTGATCGTATCCCATGTAACACCGCCGTCACGAGTACGAAACAGACCGATGTTTGTACATGCATAAAGTGTCAGCCTGTCTTCGGGACTCATATATAAGTTGTTGCCAAATACAGCTGCGGTTTCATCGAAGAAAAGACCTGTAGGTTGCCATAGATTTCCTCCATCATAGGTCTTGAATACGCCTATGGATGTGCGTGAAAATTCATTAAACCCATAAAAGCTTCCGGTTGCATCTCCATCTCCGCTGAGCAAATACAAAATGTCGGGATCAACAAAATCAACAGCCACTCCTGTCGTATTCATGACCGGAATACCATCGGATAAAGACTCCCAGTGCAAGCCCTTGTCTACTGTCTTCCACAGACCACCACCTGCTGTAGCGGCAAAGACAATATCCGGATCCGTAGGATGAAATCCAAAACGGTTCACTCTGCCAATGCCACCGGAAATGGCACTTGGATGAGGAAGTGTGGAAACAGGTCCTAAAAAAGTCCAATGTCCGTTGTGCGCAATTCCCCTTGATGAGGTCTGAGGTACGGACTCAATATAATGCTGATATGCATCGTAGTTCAACGTAGTTGTATTTAGCAATCGGCCACCTGTTCCAAGCCTGCTCATGGCATAATATTCCATTCGCTTATATTGCTTAAAGCCAGCTTTTGTATTTTGAAAATGCTTGTCTGCCTTTTGCATGATTTCATGCATATAGACAGGTGATTTTCCATCCGTTGGTTTCGTGGTTTCTGTAAATGATTCAATTGGATGAATAACCTGACCCCAACCCTGCCTGACCTGAATGGAAATAATGCAAAAAAAACAAACTATAAAATGATTTGATTTCATCGTCATGCACGTTGAAGCTGATCTATTTATTTTCCAATGCATTGATTCTGGATTCAAGTTGAAGGATGTACAATGTCATCTCTTCAATTTTTTCAAGTAGACGTTCCTGCATATCACCCAGCTTAACACCTTCTTTCAATACCTCTGTCGCACTCGGAATGCCAGGGAGATGTTTCTTATCTATGAGATAATTGCGTAACTCATCCATATTCATCAGTGCATAGTCTTCAGCAAATACATGATCCGGCCAGTCTTCAGAAGCCTGCACCAACACTTCTTCACAAGCAATGTCACCATTGATGCTTACTTCGTATCCATCTTTACCTGTAGTGGTATTGACCATGAGTTGGTGATCTATGATGACATCGCGGTTCTGGAGCACCCTGAGAGCATTGTTTCCATTGGATGTAATGTACAATACGTCACTGCCGGAATGACTATTGACATGCAGCAATGCAGTCGGTGAAGTAGTACCTATTCCAACTTTGGTGAAAATATTATCTGCATCACCAAGGATCACTGAATAGTCCTGCGAAATCGAAGCTCCATATCCGACTGCAGTTGCATTGTGTGGGCTTCCAAATAATGAAGCTGTAGTTCCGGTCCCGAGATAAGTATTGTTATATCCATACGGAGTAATATTATTTCCAATCAACAAATTATTACCTCCGGCAATCGATCCTCCACTATCATTTCCTAAGATAATATTTGAACTGCCGATTGCATTTTCTCCGGCATGAAATCCGATAGCAATATTTTTAGTGATTGCAACATGGTTATTTACCTGATTTCCCAGCGATAATTCCCCAATGGCGATATTGTAATCCCCATTATCATTGTGATTACCGGCTCGAGAACCGATTGCGATATTTGAAATGCCATCAAGATTGTGCTCACCTGCCTGCCTGCCAAGAAATACATTTTCATGTCCACTATCATTTCTAAAGCCGGCTGCAAGACCGATAAAAGCATTATAGTCACCGTTCGTATTTGCATTCGCGGATTCAGTACCAATAGCAACATTTCCTCTACCGGTTTTATTAAAATTACCGGCACGAGAACCCAGAAATGTATTGTCACCACCGGTGGTATTATCTGATCCTGCGAGGAAGCCAAGAAATGTATTTCCTGATCCTGTTGTATTATCCATTCCGGCCTTAGATCCGACAGCAACATTCGTACTTGCTGTATTGCTATACAAAGTAGAATCTCCAACAGCCACGTTTCTGCTTCCGGTCATATTTGATCTCAAGGAGCCAGGGCCGATGCCAATGTTTGCATATGAAGATACCTGCGAGAGTCCTGCATTTGGTCCGATGAATATATTTCGAATACCATTTGTCATAGAGTAACCTGCCCTATACCCAAGCAGGACATTTTCTGTCATCCCGTTCGCAACCTGTGCTGCTTCATAACCTACGATGGTGTTTCCATTTCCCATATCGCGGTTACTGAGATTGGTACCTGCAGCTTCTCCGCCCAATATCGTATTGTACAAACCTGTTCGATTAGCGAGTCCGGCTTCATAACCCAGAAATGTATTCCGGTCCGCTTCATTGTTGTAGCCTGCACTGAATCCAATGAATGTGTTTTCATCTGTAATTTCATTATTGTGTCCTGCATTTTGTCCCATGAATACATTGCGAAAGCCTGTGGTATTTTGCACTCCTGCATCAGCACCTATGAATGTATTGCTCAGACCGGTGGTATTGACCCTTCCTGTCTGATGTCCTACGAATGTGTTGTAATCTCCATTGTTGTTAAGCCCTGATTCATATCCAATTAATACATTTCGAAAGTGGCCTGTATTGTTTTGGCCTGCCCGATATCCAACAAAAACATTCCGGTCTCCTGTTGTATTTAGAAGTCCGGCTTCATATCCAAGAAATGTATTCCATCCTGCATAGGAATTAAGGCCCGCATTGTGCCCGATCAAAAGACTATGATCAGGACCTATTTCCAGACGTGTAGCACCTTGCACACTTTCATCCAGCACCATAGCTTCTACTCCTCCGATGTCAAATCGAATGATGTCTTCATCAGGGCTTTGTTCGACCTGCACCTGCGTATCATGATCTGCATCACGAAGGCCATGAAAGTTGTCGGTTAATTCAACCCATGCAGATGCGGTCCGGTACCAAAAACTCGCTGTAGTATTATCAAACACCAGAAGCCCTGTAGCAGGTGCAGCTATGCCTGTTCGCTGTGCAGTGGTCATGCGCGGTATCAGCACACCTTTGGAAGTAGATTGAATATCCAGCATTGCACTGGCATTCGGAGCTGCACCGGTTTCATTTACAGATACACCTTGTGCCTGGATCAGGTAATGGACGGGGAAGAAAATGAAAAGTAGAAGCAGGTGTTTCATTGAGATCAAAAGATTAGTTGAAAAAATACCAGCCATGCTGCTGAAAATTGAGAAATGGGTCTATGGAAAATATCCCTGCTAAATTGAGTTAAACGAATGAATGGTTGTGTTTTGGAAATATAAAAAAGTGTAAAAAAGGATAAAATCAAAACAGATATTTTTAATACTCAAAAATCAATACATTACATTGATCAATACTTTAGTAATAATCAATTCATGACCCACGAGCCTGCACTGTTCCTTGTAGATGATGACCTTACGCTGAGTCCGTTGGTCAAAGAATACCTTGACGCAAAGGGAATGAACTGCACGCTCTGTCACAGTGCATTTGAAGCGCTTGACCTCTTCCGAAAAAATCAGTTTGATCTTTGTTTGCTGGATATCCAGATGCCTATGAAAAGTGGTTTTGACCTGGCACGGGATATGGTTTCATTCAAGCCTGATATTCCTTTTCTTTTCCTTACCGCACAATCCGATAAAGAAGATCGCATCAAAGGTTTTGAATTCGGGGCTGAAGATTATGTACTCAAGCCATTCAGCATGCAGGAACTGGCATTGCGCATCAAAGCCATCCTGCGCAGAACATCCAGGACATCACCTGCCAGGCTTGTCCATGCTCCTGTTCCTTTTCTTTCTTTTGTCTTCAATCCGGAAACCCGGGAATTAATACAAAATGAAAATGTACAGCGATTAAGTGAAATTGAATCTCAACTCCTGACAATGTTTTTGAAAGCTCCGGACGGCATCGTTCTGCGTGACTTAGCCTTAAAGCAACTATGGCCGGATGAGCATATGTTCAGGGACAGAAGTCTCAATGTATTTGTCAGTCGTCTCCGGCATATTCTAAAAGGTGATCCGGGGGTTGAGATATTGAACATTCATGCTACCGGGTATCGCATGATCATCCGATGATCAGATGTATTTCTTCTATTGATTTGTCAAGGCGAGAATCTAATTCCATGATCAGGTTTTCAATTAAGCCGGAGTCAGGAGCTGATGATATACTGTTTTTCTCCAGTTCATAAGCCAGATTTATAGCATCTGTTTCCTGTATGTATTGCATCTGGCACTTATAGCTATGGGCATGTATGGACAATTCATTCCAATGTTGCGCACCATATGCTGTCCGCATCTTTTGTAATAATACCGGCATGTCTTGTACAAAGCGTTGCAGGTATTTCCTGACAAGTATCTCATCATCAAAAAGGGATAGCAGGGTGCGGGTATCGATCATGACGGAAGCAGTGAAGATATTTTTTGCAGAAAATCTTCCTGCCGTATAGGTTTTGAAATAAAAGTATTCATGCCTGCACGCAGGCATTCTTCAATTTGTTGTGGAATCACATTGGCTGTAAGCCCCGCTATCGGAATAGTTTTAAAGTATGAACCTTCCATTGCACGTATCCTTCGCGTGGCTTCCAGGCCATCCATGACCGGCATTTTGACATCCATCAATACCAAATCATACTTGTCATCACGGACTTTCTTTATCGCCACTTCCCCATTCTCTGCAACATCAATGACCGGATCGACCATCCATTTTTTGATCAGCTCTGAAGCTACCAGTTGATTGAGCGGAGCATCTTCCACAAGCAATATCCGGAGTCCGGGTTTCAACGCGACAGTAGATCGTACTTCTGATATTTCAACAACTCGTGATTCGCTGAGTTGAAAAGGCAATCTGACTATAAACTCACTACCCGCACCATGTGTAGAGTTGAGTTCAATACTGCCTCCCATCTTGTTGACGAGATATTTGACTATCGATAGCCCCAGGCCTGTACCCTGGTTGCCTGCAAGCACTTTTTCATTGACCTGTTGAAAGCTTTCAAAAATTGCATTGATTTTATCGGGAGGAATGCCGATACCTGTATCCTTAATTATAAAAGTGCATTGCACATTTTTTTCATCCAGGGATGGATGGTAGTTGACAGGTTTATTGAACCTTCGTCTGTAAATTTAATCGCATTGTTGAGGAGATTCGAAAGCACCTGGATAAGCCTGACAGGATCTCCCAGCAACAATGTTGGCAATTCTCCGGTTTGCGAAAATGTAAGCTTTAGATTTTTTTCCAGCGCCAAATGTTTGCATAAAACTTCTAATTGATGCAGTATTGCTGCGAGATCAAAGGGCTTGGTTTCGATCGTGTAAGTTCCGCTTTCTATCTTGGACTGGTCGAGTATATCGTTGACGATCCATAGCATATTGTCGCAGGAAGTCTTTATAGCCAGGGCATATTCTGATTGCTTGTCTGTCAAGGATGTTTGCAACAAAAGATTATTGAGCCCCATGATGGCGTTCATCGGTGTACGTATCTCATGACTCATATTGGCCAGGAACATACTCTTATAAGCTGTTTGTTGCTCAGCTTTCATTTTTTCCTTTTTGAGATTGGAGGCTTTGCGTCTGAGCGTATACACAAAATAAATCAGTCCTCCTGCCAGCAAAGCAATGAGCGAATAGAAATAGATGGTTTTATAAAACGAAGGATGAATCGTAATCATAACCTCCAGGGGTTTCTTTGATTGCAACTGATCTTCTGTGATGGCGATGACACGGAAATTATATAAGCCATGTGGCAGGTTAGTATATGTCACTGATCGGTTAGTGCCTGCATCAATCCAGTCTTCATCAAAGCCAACCAACTGATATTTATACGTGAGTCCATGCCGATGGATAAAATGAGGAGATGCATAATGAAGCGTGAAGACCTGATCTTTGTCGTTGAGCTCGATATGATCTGTATATTCTGCTTCTACAGGAAGTATTTTTCTTTTGTTGGCGACATCTATTCCACAAAACACAATTTCGGGATGACTGGTATCTGTATAAAATGCATCAGGTTGAATTACAATGATCCCCTTATCACCGCCGAAGAGTAGCTGTCCATCTGAAGCTTTAGCACCGATACCAGTTACGAAACCCGTTGGTGAACTATATTGCCATGTCGTATCTGATGTAATCCTGGTGACATATCTGCCATCTACTGCCCAGGCATTTCCCTCTGCATCAACAGAGAGTCCTTCACTCTCAATTTCGCGACCATCTGCTGTGGTGATGATATGACATGTTGCATTGGCTAGCTCATATTTGTATAATGTACTGCGACTTCCTATCCACAGTATATTTTTGCTGATATCCAATCCCTGTATGCTTCCTTCAATCTGAATGGCGCATGGCAATGTATCAAGCGTTGAACTTACATTATTCAGCCGGCATATTTTACCTGAATTAATAAAGTAGAGGCTGCCGGAATCATCCTGGGCAACACGAGTAACAGAATTGGTTGACAAAGTTTTGTGCATACGTCTCGGACGAAAGTGCGTGGTGTCATTTGTTTCTTTGTTCCATCTGCATAGTCCATCCGATGTACAGATCCACAGATACTTTTCATTGAGCAGATCAAGATGGAGATAATTTATATTCACCACATCCAGTTTCTTCCCTGCATCCAATTGGGTTATCTGTCCATTTTCAGGCGTGTATTGAAACAGTCCTACTTCTTTAAATCCCAGGTAAACATTTCCCCGTGCATCACCAGTGATCGCATATATATTTTTATATCCCTTCGGAAAAAATGGAGCCTGTATAAATTCAGAACCGGCAGAATCTATGTCGGGTTGATAGTATAGTCCATTCATGGTGTTGCTCCATATTCCGCCGCGTTGATCTTTGTACACACGCAGAATGAAGTTTGCATAGTTGGCAAATCCCGTAGCATGACGGATAAATCTGAATCGTTCAGTTTCAAGGTTGGTTACACTTATTCCATAAAAAAGACCAAGCCAGATATTTTTTACTTTATCGATGTACATGTTGTATATCGATTCTCCGCGAATGCTGAACTCATCGTAAGGCGAATGAACATATTGTGCCATTATCTTCCGCGATCCGATATCCCAAAGCACTAATCCTTCTCTTCCGGTAGCAATTGCTAATGTTGATGAATCGTATTCAAGCATTTTGATCACGCCGGTTGAGAAAGGACCTGTGTTGAAGACATCGTATTGATTTGTTGCAGGATGGTATAGGACAAAACCATTCCTGTATCCCATCCAGATCCTGTCATGGCTATCGATCAGGATTTCTCTTGCATAATGTGGTGGATTGGTTGTTGAGGCAGGAAACCCTTTAACAAATAGCAGAGAATCTGTAGCCCGGTCTATTCTAAAAATACCTTCTAATCCGACCGCCCAGATTTCACCCTTTTTATTCATCGCGAGTGCACCGGCATTTCGCATTACACTGAAATGATCATTGTAGTAATGATGAAATTCAAGTGTGGCGGGATCAAACTTATCCAATCCTTTTTGGTGCGCTATCCACAGAAATCCTTCTTTGTCTTCAAGAACTGCACGGGTATAATTGTGACCGAGGCTTTTCGTATCCAGTGGATCATGATAGAACCTTCGCGCAGTGCCGGTACGTCGGTCCCAGCTATTGAAACCATTTATGGTCACCACCCAGCAATGTCCAAGATGATCCTGGTAAAAAGAGTTAACATATGAAGCGCTCAATGTCGTACTATCCCCTTCCTGGTGGTCATAATTTGTAAATGTAAAACCATCATACTTGGAAAGACCTCCCATGGTCGAGAACCACATAAAGCCATCAGCATCCTGGGTAACATTAAAAACATGATTTTGAGAAAGACCGTCATCTGTGCTCAGGTATTCAAACATAGTCGTTGACGGTTGGCCTGATATGGAATGGGCCAGCATCAGGAGAAGACCAGTGTTGAATATGGAACGGGATAAGCTCAATTCATTTCAATATTTGTTTGCCTGTTATTCCAAAACATAAATAGGTCGCACCTTGAGTGGCTGCAGCCCAGCATTACAAAAGTGATCAAATCATAGCTTACGGAGCATCAATAAAGATGCAAGAAGGGTAAAAAAGTATTAAAAAAGGGTGGAGGTGATTAGATGAGCAGGGTGTTAGATGGCTAGATGTGAAGGAGCTAAATCATATTTTAATCAACTTCCCGGTATTCCTCATTTGCCCCATCGATATTTCATAAAAATAAACTCCCGGTGTCAGAAAATCAGTAACAATTGTACAGGGGCAGGTCATATTTACGTTTAATATTTTTCGTCCTTCAATATCAAATAATGAAATGTCAACCGGCCCTGCAAATGTGTCATTCAATTTTATAAAGTCATTGAATGGGTTGGGATACATGTTCAGGTCAGGTGAGAGAGGGGTATAATTTGTTCCTGTAGGAACTTCAACAAATACATCCTTGCAACTTGTATTTGAGTCAATCGAATTGCTCACGGTAAGACATACCGTATATGTACCTGTTTGATCATATGTATGAGACTCGTTTATATCATTACCCAAGTCCCCGTCACCAAAGTCCCACGTCCATTCCGTTGGAGAGTAATATGATAAATTTATAAAATGAAGCGTAGCCAAATCAGGCACTTCAGCTTCATATCTGAACTTAGCAACGGGATGATTATCTATTCCTAAAGTATCACAAGAGGATCCATCAATAGGCCCTAATCTGAAATCAGGTATAAAAGGAATTGTTCTGGCATTCCAGGTGGGGAGCTTGATTTTATGTTGAATTACTTTACATGCTTCTCCTCTTTCATTAGGTCTTTCAATCGTGTGCATGATCATACTCCCACCTGTTGGAGGTATGATGTAGATTCGGCCATCCGGCCCAAGGTTCATGAAACTAAAATAAGTCGGAAACCAATCAGGTTCAACATAGCCATCAAATATTGAGACAATAATTCCAGAACCCTTTATATCCGTTGCATCTAAATCCCATTGCCAAATATTTAAGGCATCAGTTGTGTATAGATATCTGCCATTAGGAGAAGCTACTGTCCCACAAAGGCTATAACTTGCAAGAATCCAATGACGATGATTCGAAAGCAATCCCGTACACCTATCGAAATCGTATAAGTGAACTACCGCTCCAGTGTCAGAAAAATTATAGCCTTCATATCTATAATATAATGAGCCTTCCTTTGCAAAACCAGCCTGACCAACTCCTTTAAGAACTTTTTCGCCCACTATTTGCACCGTATCTATTGAAATACCCTCCTCATTTATTAATAAAGTGTAATACTTGTTATCATTTTTTCTTCCTACCAAAACCCACCAATCCCGACCATTAGCATGCCTGCAAATTGCAATTTTACCGTACATCAAAGTATCGTGAAGTATATTTTCATCTTTAGATATTATTATAGGCTTGCCATCAACAATATCTATTTTTGTGAGTAAAATATCGCTCATTTCAGGCAATACGACATCCTTTATGTCAGCCTTGGTATGTACTAAAAAATACTTAGATGAAGGATTTTTAGGATCAGGAACGATAAAACTGCCTTGAATTAATTTCAATCCTGCGATTTGATCATTAATAATATTCCCCATCCAATTTGGTCCAAATCCAATTGTATCTCCATTGGGGACAATTTTATGCTCCGCGTCATGAATAGTCATGCCATTAGAATAAAATAGTAATGACCCCGAACTATCACATACAATAGCTTCAGTACTATTAAAATTCATTTTATGATTGGGGTCATAAAAGATGTTTGGTGGGTCAAGACTAAAATCAATATATGACCCACCAAACAAAGAATCTGACTGATGCCAATAATCGTAACCTGTTATCCAAAAACGATCATAGACTTGTCCGCTACTGATGTAAATCAGTTGGAATAAAATGTAACTGGTTAATAAAATAGATTTCATCTAATTGTATCCTATCGAATACGAACTAATTTATTAGTGAAAATAATAATGTTCTCAAAGCTACGCTAAACATCTAAACCCCTAACCTCTCCTTCATTGGGATTATTCATTGAATTTGTGTAACTCTAATCAACAGAAAAGTCAATTGAGAAACGGATTAAACATCTTCTCATACCCTATCGTCGTACTCGGTCCATGCCCGGGATAAACAACTGTATCGCCCGGCAATGTGAACAACTGGGTTCGGATGCTTTTCAAAAGTGTCTCATGATCTCCTCCGGGCAAATCTGTCCGGCCTATGCTTTCATAAAATAGTACATCACCACCTATCACCCATCCATCAGCTTCATTGTAAAAACAAATGCTCGCCGGTGAATGGCCAGGTGTAAATAATACTTTCAGCTTTGTATCTCCGAGTAAAATCACATCACCTTCTTTAATAAATCTTTGCGGTGCCGGAGATGGATTATAAGGAATACCATACATGCCCGCTACTGCAAGTCCTGCATTCAACACAGGTATTTCACCTTCATGAATTTCAAGACCTAATGAATACGTATCAGCTACAAATGCATTTCCAAGAATATGATCAATATGACAATGCGTATTGATCAACCGGACGGGCTTCAGATTATTTTCTTTGATAAAATCCTTTACCTCCATCCGCTCAGTTTCATCAAAACATCCTGGATCAATGATGATGCATTCACCCGTTTCATTATAGATAAAATAGGTGTTTTCTTCAAATGGATTAAAGGTGATGGAATGGACACGAAGACTCATTTTTTGTGTATTGAGCGGTGAAGATACCTTATAATAAAACGTTCACTACAGATCTATGAAAGACATACTGTCAGATTTTATTTCTACTTTAAACCAGGATTATCATCGTCATAAGGTATTAAAAAAGCATTGGATCAATTGCTGTCTAAATTTAGATCATTGAAAAATACAATCATCCTGTATCCAATAATAGGCTTCATACTCTTCATTAACTTACAAAGCTGTACTAAAGAAAACAAAATATTTGAATTGAAAAGTAACCAGGATTATCCATTACAAAAACTAATTAAAACAGATACCCTCGGAGTAACCAAAGAAATTCCGGAGAAATTAACAAAATATAGCTATACTCTTGATAACATAACCTTTGTCCCTGGTCGGCAAATTACATATGATTATTATTACATCAAAAACAGGGATAGCTTAAAATTTTCTTTCGATTCATTGTATAGTCCAAGTCCTAAGGCATGGGATTTTACTCCTTTAAAAAATATAAACAAAAATACTGTTGAGAAATTAGTGTTAAGTATCCTTGACACAATTCCAGAAAATTTTTCACCTGGTTATGATCAGACAGTCATAGAAATTAAATACCTTAATCCTGATGGACATGCAATAGCTGTTGAGACTACAGGTGTTATTGAAAATTCGGCGAACATATGGATGCATCCTCCACGACTCAAAATGTTTAACATTCTTCAAATAGCACCCTGGCCGTTTATTAAATCGCCATATGTGATTGAGAATAAATGGAAATGGCATTTCACTCATAGTGAATTTCCATCGGATCATAGATTTGTAGAATGGGAAGGCACTTTAGAGAATACGTATGAATACTATATCTCAGGGAAAAAAACTATTGAAACAAAATTTGGGTTTGTTGAGTGCTATGTGATTGAGGCAAAAGCCTTTAATGATAAAATAAAAAACTCAACCTTAGTTTCATTTTTTAATCCAAATATAGGTTTTGTGAAAATGGAATTCACGAATGCAGATGGCAGTACTATTGTATTTATTGCAGATGCATTTATGAATCAATAATTTCTTACTCTTTAAATCTCCTTTTATTGAAATCATTTTTAATTTGCTTTCATATGAAATATACACTGTTGATTTTTGTGGTTTGTTGCCTCCTCACACCATCTTGTGTCGCTCAGGATTATCAAAAGACTTTACAAAAAATCGATGCAAATTCAAAAACATATTCAGCGGTTGCCATGCAGATCTGGAACTACGCAGAACTTGGATACCAGGAAGTTAAAAGCTCGTCCTTACTTCAAAAAATGTTGGATGAAGATGGATTTAAAATAACAAAAGGCGTTGCCGGTATGCCTACTGCTTTCACTGCAGAATATGGAAGTGGAAGTCCGGTCATATGCATCCTTGGAGAATTCGATGCACTTCCTGGATTGTCACAGGAGGCGATCCCTGAACACGACTTTATAGTGGAAGGAGCACCGGGACATGCATGCGGACATCATCTCTTCGGAACAGGGTCTGCTGCTGCAGCGATTGCCGTAAAAGATTGGCTTATAAAATCCAAAACAAAAGGAACCATTCGTTTTTATGGAACACCTGCTGAAGAAGGCGGAGGTGGAAAAATTTATTTTGTCAAAGCAGGCTTATTCAATGATGTGGATGCTGTACTGCATTGGCATCCATCCGGTGCTAATAGCGCAGATGCAGCTTCTTCCCTGGCCAATGTTTCTGCTAAATTTCGTTTCCACGGTGTTTCAGCACATGCCTCGGCTTCTCCTCAATTTGGCCGCTCAGCATTGGATGGTGTAGAAGCCATGAATTACATGGCGAATATGATGAGAGAACATATCGCTATGGAATCACGTATCCATTATGTCATCACGGAAGGCGGCAAAGCACCTAATGTCGTGCCTGATAAGGCAGAAGTATTTTATTACTGCAGGCATCCGGAAATGCAGATCATGCAAAAGAATTGGGAATGGCTCATTAAAGCTGCAGAAGGTGCAGCTCTTGGCACACAAACAACAATGGACTATGAAGTGATCAATGGCGTATACAATGTTCAACCCAACGAAGCTTTATCAAAAATCATGAACAAAAATCTCAATCTCGTAGGAGGATATACATATACAACAGATGAGAAAATATTCGCAGAAAAAATTCAGGCAACGCTCGAAGCACCATCAGATCTTGCGAATACGAACATTGTAACAACCTACAAGCTGGAAGAAAAAGGTACGGGTGGTTCCACTGATGTAGGAGATGTAAGTTGGGTAGTTCCTACAGCTGGTCTTAGAACAGCCACATGGGTGCCGGGTACGCAAGCACATTCGTGGCAGGCAGTAGCTGCAGGTGGCACTTCTATCGGTACGAAAGGAATGATGATCGCTGCAAAAACAATGGCACTTACCGCAATTGATATGTTTTCAAATCCATCGATCATTGTGGAAGCAAAAGAGGAATTGAAGCGTCGTGTCGGAAGTGATTTTGTATACAAACCTTTGATCGGAGACCGTGAGCCGCCGCTGGATTACAGGAATTAATAAGAATTCATTCAATTTCACAATTGGGAGAAAAAAGGATAGTTATAGGTTATTGGTTATAGGCAGTAGGACAGGTTATTAGGTATTGGCCATAGGATCGGTTGTAGGTTATTGGCAGGAGGACAGTTCATTAGGTATTGGTTATAGGTCAGAATCTTGGTGAAATGTTGAAACCAAAAGCCTTATAGACCTAAAACACCTTACTCATCCTACCTCTAATAACCTAAAACCAATGACCTGTCCTACTGCCTATAACCCACAACCAATAACCTGTCTTCCTGCCAATAACCTACAACCCTTCCCCAACTTGTATTTCTCTCCCCATACCCGTATATTCGTCATGTGGGCAGGTTTATCTTCTTCATTTTCGTTATCCTCCTCTATTCAGGCAGACTTGGAGGTCAAAACGTAGTTACTGAATTCGGTAAAAACCGCGTTCAGTACCACGATGACTTCAGTCAATGGAATATGTACGAGACGGAGAACTTCGTCACCTACTGGTATGGCAAAGGCCGTGAAATCGCACATACTGTCGTCCAGATGGCAGAACTCGATAATCCCTCCATCCAGAATGTCCTTGAGCACAAAATGAATGACAAGATCGAGCTCATCGTATATCTCGATCTCACAGACATGAAACAAAGCAACCTGGGTATCGGTGAGCAGTTCGTAAGCCAGGGCGGGATCACAAAAGTGGTTGAGAATAAAGTATTCCTTTATTTCAATGGCGACCACAATGCACTCCGGAAATCTTTGAGGGAAGGCATTGCTTCTGTCTACATCAACTCGATGCTTCACGGCAATAGTCTCCAGGAAATCGTACAAAATGCAGTGTTGCTCAATTTGCCCGATTGGTTTCAGGAAGGTTTAGTCTCCTACATGGGAGAAGAATGGAGCCCCAAGCTGGATAGCCGGTTAAAAGATTATTTCACTTATCCTAAAAAGCAAAAAAAAGATTTTGTACGTCTTGCGAAATCCGATCCAAGACTTGCAGGCCATTCGATGTGGAATTTTCTGGCCAACTATTATGGCCGTGCTTCGATATCCAATATTCTTTATCTCACCCGCATCAACCGCAGTCTTGAAAATGGACTTCTCTATGTGCTTGGCATTGATTCAAAAGAATTGTACCGCCAGTGGCTGGATTATTATGAGAAAAAATATAATCTCAGGAATGAAGTTCAAAGCACTTTCAGAAACGACCTTGATCTTTCAAAACAAAAATTGAATATTCCCATTGGCCGTATGAGATTAAGCCCACATGCTAACCAGCTGGCATATTCTGTCAATGATCACGGCCGGGTTAAAGTTATCATGTATGACATGCATTCCGGTGATAAGAAAATGCTCTTCCGATATGGAGTACGCAATTATGAGCAGGAACCTGATCCGAACTATCCCTCGCTCGCCTGGAAAAAAGATGGCAGCGAACTGAGCATGATCTATGAAAGACGCGATGTCATATACCAGACCACGTTCAATTTTCAATCCCACAAAATAGTCACCGACAAAGTAAGTCCTGAATATCAAAGGGTGTATGATGTGGATTATTGGTCTGCTGATACGTTGGTGCTGGCTGCATCTACAGATGGATTATCAGATCTTTATCTATACATTCCGTCGACAAGAGAAAGCGTCCGGTTGACTGAAGATTTCTATGATGATCTTGATGCTACTGTAGCTGAAATACATGGAAAACGATATGTCCTTTTTTCTTCCAATCGTACGGATGAGGCATTGAGAAAAATGGAACTGGATTCCATTTTGCCTATCGGTCCTTTTGATTTGTTTTTGTTATCCTTAGATGCAGGCACACGTTCGTTGAGACGATTAACCTTTACAGCGAATGAAAGTGAAAGACAGGCCCGGCTTTCAGGTGATGACAAATTAATCTGCCTTACTGACAGGAATGGACGCTGGCAACGGATGGAAGTAAGCCGGATATTTGATGATCCTCCTGTGCACACGATCATCACCCGGTATGACAGGGATATTCTTTTACACGAGTATGTACCCGCATCTCCGGTAGTCATTGATTGGCTAGAGAAATGGAACAAACCTTATTTCCAGGTAAGCCGGATTGATACAATGCAACTTTATCTGGGATCTTCTACAGATGCTTCTTCAATTCTTTTGAAAAATCAGCCAGGTATAGTCCCGGTAGAGGCAATACCTGAAGATGAAGATTTAGATCCTGGTTTTCTTTTTCAGACAAAATTTCCTCAACCACCGGTTACTAAAACCACTCCGATTACAATTGTAAAAACACCGGAAGAACCTGTTCCCTCCGATATCGATTCAGAAGATAATGTTGATGTGGCAGATTGGATCAAACCATCTTTTTCCAGGTGGCTGGATTACAGACCAGGTGACCTGGTACCTTTTAACAGGACGAGAGTCATTGCTTCGCGGCTAAAGTTCAAGCTTGATTATCTCAATACCACCATGGATAATGATCTTCTTTTCGGTGGACTCGATAGCTATGCCGGAACTAAACGGGAGTTCGAACCATCCCCACTGGGTCTCCTGATAAAAGGTAGCGTGAAAGATCTTCTTGAAGATTACATCATCACCGGTGGTGCACGTTTTCCAACTACATTTAATGGTTCTGAATATTTTCTCGTTTTCAATAATCGTAAAAAAAGAATTGATAAGGAATATGCTTTGTACCGGAAATCCATCATCGAACCGGACCTGACACAGACAAATGCACTTCACAGGAATCAATTTGTCACCATGCTCGGATTGGTGAAATATTCTTATCCTTTTGATGTATATAACAGTGTACGTTTGGCTGCAACATTACGGAATGACCGTGCCATTTCATTAGCCACAGATGTAAGTTCGCTTGAGGATAAAACAGATGATACGCAACGTTTCGGATTAAAGTTGGAATGGGTTTTCGACAACACGCGCGTACTGGATATCAATAGTCGCCTTGGGACACGTGCAAAATCCTGGGTTGAAGTTATCAAACGATTTGATCTCAATCTTTTTGAAGCCGGGCCCAAACTACAATTCAACAAAGGCTTCATGACAGTGCTTGGTTTTGATGCAAGACATTATGTTTCACCTGACCGGCGCAGCATTCTTGCTTTCCGGCTTACGGGTGCTACTTCCTTGGGTTCTGAGCGAATTCTTTATTACCTGGGAGGTGTGGAGAACTGGTTGTTTCCTTCATTTGACCAGGGTGTCAGCGTACCTGATGATGTTAATTTTGCGTACACGGGTCTTGCTGCCAATATGCGTGGATTTAAATACAATGCAAGAAACGGGAGCAGCGTAGTGCTGTTGAATACGGAGGTGCGCATTCCGCTTCTTCAGTATTTATCAAGGCAAAAGATCCGGTCTTCTTTTCTCCGGAATATCCAGGTTGTCGGTTTTATTGATGCGGGTACTGCATGGCATGGCCCGAATCCTTTCAGTTCTGAAAATCCATTGAATACAGTCGTATTGACTAATCCTCCTACTGTAGAAGTCACGATCAGCTATTATCGCAATCCGCTGGTGGTGGGTTATGGTGCAGGAGTACGCACCATCCTTTTCGGATATCTCCTCAAGCTTGATTACGGATGGAACTGGGAAACGAAAACAAACCGGAAGCCGATTTTGCATTTTTCGATGGGAGCGGATTTCTGATTTACTTTTACCCCCCACCCCTTGAAAGGGGGAGTTGCTGATTTTTTTTCATTTTAGCAATCAAGTAAGATGTATTTCCCTTTTTCAGAGTAGAGGTACAACGGATAGCTTTTCAGCAACTCCCCCTTTCAGGGGGCGGGGGGTAAAACGATGTCACACTTCCTCCGAAGTCATCTCTTTCAATCGCTCTGTATTCTCCGCATATTTAAGTGCATCTATCACTTCATCAAGTGCTCCCAGTACGATACGATCAAGATTATATAGCGTGAGGTTTATACGATGATCGGTCACACGATTTTGCGGGTAATTGTATGTTCTGATTTTATCTGATCTGTCTCCGGTCCCTACAAGGGATTTACGATGCGCTGCTGCTGCAGAATGATGTGCAGCGCGTTGTGCATCATTGACTTTATTATACAATCGTTGTAATGCAATCTCCCTGTTCTTAATCTGGGATCGTGTATCTGTACTTTCAGATACAATACCTGTAGGAAGGTGTGTGAATCGTACACCGGATTCAGTTTTATTGACGTGTTGTCCACCTGCACCGCTTGAGCGGAATGTATCTACGCGGAGATCTTCTTTCCTGATATTGACATCTTCCATTTCAAGTTTTGGAAGAATTACTACTGTAGCAGCTGATGTATGTACACGGCCTTGTGATTCAGTTTTAGGAACACGCTGCACGCGATGAGCACCTGATTCAAATTTGAGCGTTCCATAAACATCCTCGCCAAAAATTTCAAGCACCACTTTATTATACCCGCCTACAGATCCTTCGCTGATGGAATCAATTTCATATTTCCATCCTTTCGTATCCATGAATCGGGTATACATCTTGTAAAGATCTCCTGCAAAAATGCTTGCTTCATCACCGCCTGTACCTGATCTGATCTCCATGATCACATCTTTCGTATCATCCGGATCGCGTGGGATGAGCAGCCATTTTAATTTTTCTTCAATCTCTTCTTTCTTTTCCTTAAGAGTGCCCAGTTCGCTATAGGCCATATCTCTCATTTCCTGGTCTGCTTCACGAAGCATCTCTGTTGAGGACGAAATATTAGAGAGGATCAATTCGTATTCATCTACAGCTTCTACTACAGGCTTGAGGTCTTTGTATTCCTTATGCATGCGGGAATAGAGCTTGATATCATTCACCACTTCCGGATCCGACAAGCGGAGTTCCAGGTCCATATATTTATTCTTTATCGCACGAAGCCGATCTATCATGGGGTAAAGATAGCATAGGAAGGTAAAAAGGCAGAAAAGGTAGAAAAGGCAGAAGGGCGGAAGAGGCTAAGTCGGGGGATTTTTACTCACGTCTGACGGCTGACGAATTCAACAAACAGGTTCAATCAAACCCGCATCATTCTCTCTCACTTTGTTCACACGATCAGAAACTCTCTGCCAGGTAATCCAATCACCCGGAACAGGTTGTAAATTATTTATCACATCTTTTGTGGGAACTGAAGCATCAATCCATAGTTGTTCCTGCTCTGGAAGTAATATCAAAGGCATGCGATCGTGAAGATGAATGATCGCCGGATCTGCTTCTTTGGTGATCAATGTGAAGCTGTGGATTATTTTTCCATCTGGCCCTTTCCAGTTTTCATAAAGACCTGCTATCGTAAAGATATCTGTGTTCGTCACTTTGATGCGGTACGGAATTTTACCTTCCGGAGTTTTCATCCATTCATAATATCCATCAAACGGGACGATGCATCTGCGTTTTTCAAATGCCTGGCGGAATGCAGGTTTCGTAGCGATACCTTCGATGCGAGCATTGATCATGCTTGCGCCGATTTTCATGTCTTTGGCCCAGAATGGAATGAGGCCCCATCGATACAGGTGGATCACATGAGGTTCTTCCTGTGTGATGACAGGATGCATCTGCGTAGGTGCTACGTTGAAATTCGGCAATGGGTTATATCGTTCAAGGTCTTCACTGTAAAAATTTGCCCTGAATCGTTCTTCCAGTTCTTTTTCGGTCTTTGTCAGCGATGACCGTCCGCACATCAGTTCCCTACTCTGACGTAAGCATCTATCTTATGATAGTCTTTTAATTTTTTCACAAGCCGTCGTGCTTCGTTCACGTCTGTAAATCGTCCGGCACACACCGTATGATATTCTGACAGATCAAAGTTGAGGATCTCAACTTCTTTGAATCCGGCTTTTTTCAGTTCTGCCATGCGTTGCTCTGCATTAAGCTGTTGAAGAAAATTACCAGCTATCACCAGGTGTTTACCCTCTATGGATGATGGTAGCGATGTTTTCTTCGCTACAGCCTGTGATGACTTTGCAGCAGGTGTCGGGTTAGTTGTAGATGGCTTAGGTTTGTTTTCCGTTTTTGTCACTACTGGTTTTTTCTCCTGGGTGACTTCCTTCTTCACTGGTTCTGGTTTCACAGGTTCCATTTTGACAGGTTCTGATTTCAAAGGTTCTGGCTTTGAAGGTTCAGCGACCTCTTCGGTTTTGTTTTCCGGGGTTTTTTCTTCTGTCATGCCGGTTCCGTTGCCCATAGGATCAGGACTGGTATTCAGGAACGTGTCGATATCTGCGCTTGGGTCATCTGCGCCCAGGGTATGTTCACTCTGGGTGGCATCCACGATCTGCTGGGGATGTCTTGGCTTATCGGAACCCCATACATGACTGATCCAGATATAAAGGAGCAGGAGGATGAAAATGGTGACGAGTATTGTGATAATTCTATTCATGATGTGTGTAGTTTTCTTAATGACCAGATTAAAACCGGCTTAAAGATAATGTATTTTTATAATATGTAATGTATTAGGTTTAAGCTTTAAGGTTATTGGCAGTAGGATTGGTTTAGGCTCTATGGGTATTGGTTCGCTAACGACATCTTCAGTAATTTATTAGGTTTTAAGTTTAAGATTATTCGCAATAGAACTGGTTTAGAGTTCATAGGTATTGGTTCTCTTACTCATCTCCCTCTAAAATTTATGGATCCCCGAACAACTTAAACCGTATAACTAATCCTACTGCCCATAACCTACAACCAATCCTACCTCCTCATAACCTATAACCAATCCTACTGCCAATAACCTATAAACTTAAACCAAACCGGCTGCCCTGACCTTTTCCTGTAGACCTTTTTATCATCTTTGCAATCCAAACATAGATGCCAAATGCAAGACCTACAAACCACCATTGAATCAGCCTGGGACGACCGGTCACTCCTCCAGGATCCATCGACTCAGAAAGCTATCCGGGATTGCATAGAATTGTTGAATAACGGCGAATTAAGAGTCGTTACCTGGTTATCTCCAGGGAATTGGCAGGTAAATGAATGGGTTAAGAAAGCGATCACTCTTTACTTCCCTATTCAGACTATGGAGACGATAGAAGTCGGTCCCTTTGAGTTTTATGATAAGATCCCACTCAAAAAAGGCTTTGCGGCCCAGGGAGTTCGCGTCGTGCCTCATGCACTGGTCAGGTATGGAGCATTTATAGAATCCGGCGCCATCCTGATGCCATCTTACGTCAATATCGGGGCGTATGTCGGAGCAGGTACTATGGTCGATACATGGGCCACAGTAGGATCCTGTGCGCAGATAGGACGAAATGTACACCTGAGTGGTGGCGTTGGCATAGGGGGTGTCCTTGAGCCTCCACAAGCCAGTCCTAACATCATCGAAGACGACTGTTTTATAGGTTCAAGATGTATTGTAGTAGAAGGGGTGATCGTAGAACAGGAAGCAGTTCTGGGTGCCAATGTAGTCCTGACCCAATCCACTCATATCATAGATGTAACAGGAGCACAACCTGTCATCCACAAAGGACGGGTTCCGGCCCGGTCCGTAGTAATCCCCGGAAGCTATGAAAGAGAATACCCTGCGGGCAGGTACAATGTGAGCTGTGCTTTGATTATCGGGCAGCGACAGGCATCCACGGATAAAAAAGTATCTCTCAATTCCGCTCTGCGTGAGCACCAGGTAACCGTTTGAGGTAAGCCAGTTGTGTTATCTTCGGGGCTTCATGCAACTGGCACAGTATATTGATCATAGTTACCTCCGGCCTGACGGTACAGAAGAGATTATTGACCGGTTGATAGCAGAGACGAAAGAGTATGGTTTCAAGGCCATATGCATCCCGCCAATGTATCTTGAATATGCAAAAGAGAAAGCTGGTGAAAGATCATTTTTACTTTGCACCGTAGCAGGTTTCCCCATTGGATATGATCATGTGGAAGCCAAGCTGGCCTCGATCACGAGATCGGCTAACCTCGGGGCAGATGAAGTGGACGTGGTCATCAATCTTTCAGCTGTCAAGACCGGACATTGGGAATTGACGCGAAATGAATTGAAAGCTTTGCATGAAAAAGCAGTTGAGCATGGCATCACCCTGAAATCTATTATTGAAGCGCAGCTATTGACAGAAAATGAAATCATGCACATCTGTGAGATCAGCAATGATCTCGGATTGCATTACGTTAAAACCTCCACAGGTTTTTTTGGTGATCCGGTAAGAGAAGAAATTGTAAAACTATTGCGCAGGCATCTTGATCCTTCCACCCGGATCAAAGCATCAGGAGGCATCAACAGGTATCAGCAGGCATTGAATATGATCCGTGCGGGTGCGGACAGGTTAGGTTGCAGCCAGAGTGTTGCTATTGTCAAAGAAAGGAATCAGGTTTAGCTTAGTTAAATGAAAAAACATAACACAGGAAATTTTTTCTCTACACTGGTCATGGCCTGCATGTTCATGTTTTGTGGTTTTTACCAATTGAATGCACAAATCATTGAGCAACCTCAGATCACAAATTTGATGGATCGCTGGACAGCATATAACCTGGAAAAAACAGAAGTAGGCGGATGGAGGATCCAGTTGTTAGCTACTATTGACAGGCGTCAGATGGAAAAAGAAAAACGGTCATTTGAATATAAGTATCCGGATTATCCGACACACATGGTCAATAATCAGCCTTATTTTCATCTCAAGACAGGAGCCTTTCTGACCAGTCAGAAAGCACAGGCATTTTTGAAAAAGCTTCAGCGTGATTATCCGGGAGCTATTATCGTGGAGGATATGATTAAGACTGAAGAATTGTTGTTGTACGATCAATAAAGAGGAGACAGACCGATGCGGAAATTTGACTGGATAAGTTTTGCGATTGTTATCAGCCTTGTCATTATCGGGTTGATGATGATCTATGCAGCCGGATATCAACCAGATTCTGTTGTTCCGTTCTTTACTACCCAGGCAGGAAAGCAAAGCATTTTTGTGGTTGCTACAATCCTGATCCTTACCCTGACACAATTGATTGACTGGAAATTCTGGTCGGGTGTCGCTTATCCTTTTTATGCTTTCACCATTTTATTACTGGTCCTGGTATTGATAGTGGGCTCTACGATCAATGGATCTACGAGCTGGTTTGAATTTGGTTGGTTTAACCTCCAACCCTCAGAACTTGCGAAGATGGGGACGATCATGGCGTTAGCTTCGTTTCTGGGACATCATCGTACGAGGGTTTCAGATACAAGGGACCTGATGATTGCATCGGGCATTATCTTATTGCCTACTGCTCTTGTGCTAGCACAGGGGGATGCAGGTTCTGCATTGGTTTTCCTGTCCATTTTTATCGTCTTATTCCGTGAGGGCCTTGCCATGTGGATACCGGTTTTGTTTTTTATCCTGGCCATACTATTTATCCTCGCGCTTAAATATGATGTGTGGGTTGTGCTTCCATTGCTGATGTTTGCGGGATCTGTTTTCCTGTTAGGTGGTCTGAAGCGCACACAGGCACACGTGCTCATCAGTCTTGGTGTTTTCCTGGTTTCCCTTGCGTTTGCATTTCTCGGATATCTCAATGCGGTGATTGCTATTGCAGGGCTGTACATGGTTTATGCCACAGTGGAAAGCATCATGGCCAAGCAAACGAGACAGGTCATTTTGTTATCAACAGGTATCATACTGTTGTTTGGATTTGCCTACACGAGCAGTTATTTATTTACAAATGTTTTGGAGTCGCATCAACAGGATAGGATCAATGTCTGGCTGAAACCGGAAGATTGTGATCCACGAGGATCATTGTACAATATTCTTCAGTCAAAAATTGCGATTGGTTCAGGTGGCCTTACAGGAAAAGGTTATTTGCAGGGCACAATGACGAAGCTGAATTATGTACCTGAGCAAAGCACGGATTTTATTTATAGCATCATCGGCGAAGAACATGGTTTCATCGGTTCAATAGCTGTAATTGTATTATTCATGATCCTGTTACTACGAATGGTGGATATCGGTGAGCGGGCCCGGATGCCCTTTATCAGGCATTACGCTTATGGTGTTGTCGGAATTTTATTTACACACTTTGTAGTCAACATAGGGATGACCATGGGTATCATGCCAGTCATAGGTATACCTCTGCCATTCATTAGTTCTGGAGGATCTTCATTATTAGGATTTAGTATGCTAATAGGTGTTTTGCTGAGCATGGATTCAAGTTGGATGAGGAGTAGGAGGGTGATGTAATTTTTATTGAACTTCTCTAATCAACACCCGGCATGCATCAATCACAACTGTGAAATTGATTGAATTCAATCCTTCTTCTCCACCTTCGCCTCAGCCTCAGCCTTCCATATCCCGATTCCCTCCTCGAATTGTATCTTTACACCAATTGTCTAAGTTTATTAGTCTCAGCAGCCAGTTTAGTCCCAAGGCTTTGGTCTTACAGAAAAAATTAAAACCTTATGCCTTTGACTTCTTACCAAACCGACTGCCCTGACCTTTACCCTAAGACTTACTTTTAGTATTATTCATTCCTTTACACAATCTACCATATATGGGTTCTATCAGAGCCGGCATCACCGTAGGAGACATCAATGGCATCGGCCTTGAAGTCATCATAAAGACACTCGCACATCCCTCCATTACTCAATTATGTACCCCGGTCATTTACGGATCGAGCAAAGTGGTCAGCTATCATAAGAATATTGTCAACCCGCAGGAGTTTTCATTCCACAGCACAGGGTCAGCAGATAAGATCTACAATCAGAAAATCAATGTAGTGAATTGCTGGCAGGACACCGCCAATATCGCACTTGGCAAAGAATCTGAAGAAGGTGGACGGTTCGCACATATTGCATTGGACCAGGCTGTGAGGGATCTAAAAGACGGACACATCGATCTATTGGTGACTGCCCCGATCAATAAAACGTCCATGCAGATGGCAGGTTTTCAATTTCCCGGCCACACAGAATTCCTCGCACACTCCTTTGGGGTGAAGGACGGATTGATGATGATGGTCAGTGATTCCCTTCGTGTTGCTGTGGCTACTGCACATATTCCTCTCAACCAGGTGTCTGCAACCATCACAAAGGATAGCATACGCGCCAAATTAGATCTCCTCGTCAGAACGATGCAGGTGGATTTTGGTATTGCACGCCCGGTGATTGCGGTATTAGGATTAAATCCACATGCCGGTGAAAATGGAAACATTGGAAGGGAAGATGAAGACATCTTACGCCCGGCGATCCTTGAAGCAAAAAAATCAGGCGACATCATCATGGGCCCTTATGCTGCTGATGGATTTTTTGGCACCCTGAATTATAAAAAGTTTGACGCTGTACTAGCGATGTATCATGACCAGGGCCTGATCCCGTTCAAAATGTTGCATTTCCAGGATGGTGTGAATTTTACAGCAGGGTTACCCTATGTACGCACATCTCCGGACCATGGGACAGCCTTTGAAATCGCAGGAAAGAATGAAGCAGATCCTTCTTCGTTCAGGGCTTCATTGTTTGCAGCACTCGATATTTTCAAGTCGCGGGAACGGCATAAGAAAGACCATGCGAATGCGGTAAGAAAAACACCAAAGCCATCCGAAATACCTGAAGAAATGTAGTGTTGAAATAGGAGATTGGTTTACCAGGTCGGCGGAGGCTTTGGTTGGGTATGAATGAGCTATTTCTGATATCGATTTAATTCACCCATAGTGGAGCGTTTTTCTATTTTGGGGAAAGACTTGCGCGGTCCACATATTGAATAGTATAATAATCAAGTTCGTGTAAGTTATATAGCCTGATCGTCCGGATCAGCTTGTCTGCATATCCCTGATCGGATGCGTACCCACATATCTCTAGTCCGGTTGCCCACAATTCATATTCGGTTTTATCGTACGTAAACAACGGCTTGTAATGATCTGTATGCATCAGGAAATTACTATGGTCTTTATAGGAGTCGCGTACAGAATCATATTTCCTGAAACAGGAAGGAATTAATTTTCCATGAATATCCCGGTCATCATCACGATGATAGAATGAGCTTCCTTCCCAATAATCCTTACATTTTATTCCAAAATGATTGTTGGTTTCCTGTGCAAGAGTTGATGCACCTGCATTTGACTCGACAATAGCCTGGGCTATGATGATGCTTGCAGGTATACCCGACTGCACCATTTCATCTATTGCCAAAAATTTGTATTCTTCGATATAGTTTGACACGTAAGGCTTGACCGTTTCTTCCGGTTTTGTGCATAACAGCACCATCATCATGAGTGAGACTTTGATCAATATCATACCTGAAAAGAAGCGTCTGTAGTCGTGTATTCCATTAAAGCCAAATTCCATGCCAGAATTCGAATGTTGAAAGAGTAAGACCCTAATGCTGCTGGAGCAAACTCCCGCAGCGGCAAATAAAACCTGCAGGAGCAAACTCCTCTTGTGCAAAATCGTTCTGCCATTGTTGGAGTTTGCTCCAACAAAATCGTTCTGCCATTGTTGGAGTTTGCTCCAACAAAATCGTTTCCTTATTTTTCACCATGGCTGAACCTGTTAGTAATATTTCCCCCGATAGCAAGCCGCAGGAGCGGAAAGCCATTCTTGAATTACATGATTACCTGGAAGGTCCAAAGTCAAGAGGAAGTGAATTGATGTTCACGTTCAAGGTCTTAATGCAGTTTATTAAAGGCTTGAGGAAACTTCATTTTGTAGGCCCATGTGTCACCGTATTTGGATCTGCGCGATTTCCTCCCGGTCATAAATATTACAAAATGGCAGAGTCTGTTGGCTATCACATTGGTAAAACCGGCTTCACTGTGATGACAGGAGGAGGTTCCGGCATAATGGAGGCTGCTAACAAAGGAGCATTTGAATCCGGTGGGTTCAGCGTGGGATGCAATATCAGGTTGCCGCACGAACAAAAACCAAATCCTTACATGCACGAATGGGTGACACTGGAATATTTTTTTGTTCGCAAATTTTTATTGCTCAAATACTCATATGCTTTTGTTGTGCTACCCGGGGGTTGGGGGACTATGGATGAATTATTTGAGACGCTGACATTGGTTCAGACAGGAATGATCCATCAATTCCCTGTCGTGCTTATGGGTAAAGATTATTATCAGAAACTGGTAGATTTTCTGAATATCATGCTGGAAGAAGGAACGATATCTGCACAGGACCTAAAGCTTGTAGCTGTCACGGATGATCCCCTGGAAGCAATGTCACATCTTGAAAAATATATCTCGGATTTCTACACTGTCAAGAAAAAAAGACCGAGGCGATACTGGATATTAGGTGAATCGAATTCAAAACTTTCCCGGTTAGTGAATAAGTATAAAAAATAATTATTCCCAGCAACCGAAAAGAAAAGGGGCAATCAAATGATTGCCCCTTTTCTTTTTATGATCACAAATGATCATTAATCATTGTGAAGTATGACAACGACTTTCGAATACATTGCCCTTTCTGATTTGATCTGCATTAGGTATCCTCCTTCAGGAATTTCAGAAACGTCTACCTTCCTGGAGTTATATCCTTTGATTGCATCGATCTTATCTGTAAGTATGACCTGTCCAAGGAAGTTTAACAATGTGAATTCAACTTCCTGTGGGGCTGTACTTTCAAAACTAAGATTAACGCTTCCGTTAGCCGGATTTGGCCACAGGTTCAATCGGGTCAGATATTCAACAGAGGATTGATCCACATATGGAGGTGCGTTTATCACACCCGGAATAACATGAGCCTCCGGTGTTGTTTCAGGAGTAATACCTGTGAATGGATTTAATGGAGATAGTACACAATCAAGTGTTGCACTGCACTGTGTAGTACATCCGAATGCATCCGTAATTGTTAGCACGATGGTCACTTCAGACCAACCTACATAGATGTCGATTGCCGGAGTTCCCTGGCCTGCCTGGATAAAGCATGCTTCACCTATGACTTCCCATTCGTAAGTCAGTCCTCCAAGTCCACCAAACACATCACTCAGGATCGGCACGCCATGTGAATTACATTCTACCTGCGAAGGCATTATAATATCACAACTCAGGCCTGTATCAGGTATCCACCGAATGTGCTGTTCAGCAACTGCGACATTTCCGCATGCATCAGTTGCAGTCCATCTGCGTATGACATCAAACTCGCCTGGTCCTGCACCCGGATTGATAATCTGTTCGTAGACCACATCGACCGGCTGTGCAGGATCATCAACAAATACCTGTGGTACCGGAGGTAACTGATCGCAAATGACAGTGGCATCAGATGGTACAGCTGAAAATGCAGGTGCTATGTCATCCATGATATTCAGATCGAACGATACGGAAGATGAATTTCCACAAGCATCTGAAGCGATCCAGGTATATACCCTGTGTTCAAAATATCCATCTTCAGCACAGTTACCGGCAAAGGTTACTTCTAAGCTGAATACAGGTATGATCTGTTGATCACAATTGTCATGAACAAATATGCTTCCATCATCCAGATCATTCAGCTGTTTCATGATCTCCTCTTGTGATAAGTTTACAAGACCAGTACCTACATCCTCAAGATATTTAAGAATGATAGACCATGTAGGCACCTGAATTTCCGGAGCCTGATCATCACCTACGATGATGGTCTGCTTAACTACCGAAACATCACCACATACATCAACTGCTGTCCATGTTCTAACGATCACGATTCCGTCTTTACATTCCGGAACATCAATTGTGTCCTGAGTCATTGTTACGCTTACATCCTTACCTGAGCATGGATCGAACGCAGTCACATCAGGTATGGATAGATCATCGCAAATCTCTTCGACTACACCTTCAATGATTGGGCCCCCGTTCACTCCTACATGGATGATTTGTGTTTGTACAGTTACATTTCCACAAGGATCTGTAGCCGTTATCTCACGCTTCACATCATATTTGAATTCACAGTTGCCTGGTATTATGGTTTCTGTCGTAGTGATCACGACATCTCCACAATTGTCTGTTGCCTCTACATCCGGTAGCGCTTCATCGCATCCTATCGATAAGGCAGGCAGGTAGTTGAGTATCACCGGAGGAGTCGTATCCACGACATGAGCCGTAATCGTTTCCCATGCCAGGTTTCCACATAGATCAACTGCATACCAGGTCAGGTCAACAACTGCAAGTACACCTTCTGAACAATCACGGGTTTCCTTGATGGTTTCCTCAAAGGTTATCTCAAGTCCCATTGGACAACCATCCTGAACACTGACATCTTCAGGTCCGAATGGTGAGTAATTGCCGTTAGCTCCGCTACATTCTATGATCAGGATCTCTCCAAAATTAAGGTCGGCGAGTATTGGATTGACAAATGTGATATTCGGATGTGTATTGTCATTCGGGATCAGTATGGAAGTATCCCTCATGGAATTTCCACAATAATCGTACGCTTCGTAAGTACGTTGGAAAGCAATTCCGTTTCCACATGGATTAGGAATCTTTGTATCCCAGAAACGGATGAAAGGATGACCGCAATTGTCAGTTGCTTCCACATCTTTCAACGCAGGATCATCAACGCAGGTGGTATCTGGTACACCAAATAAAACAGGTGCTTCATCATCGATGAGACGTGCTGTTATCGTCAGGTCAGATACATTGCCACAAAGATCAACACCTCTCCAATGGAGGATCCTTTGTTCCAGGTAACCGAAGTGCTTACAATTATTGGTCTCTACTGTCTTGACATCAAAAGAAATAATGCCTGCGCTTCCACATGATACAGGACTGAATATGGATTCAGCGCTGAGATCATCGTAGAATTCCGGAATACCTCCTTCGTTGCATGTATAATTCAGAATGTCACCATTGCTCACATTTGCAAGTTCCGGCTGGGTGATGATCAGCTCAGGAGCTTCGTCATCGATCAGCGTTATATTCTGTGATTCGATTGTCATATTTCCGCAATCATCCTTGGCTGTCCATGATCTTACGACCACTTGTCCATCCTGACATCCTGGTGCAGGTTGTGTTTGATTGAAAAGGATGATACATGCACATAGACATTCATCAGTAGCGAAAATATCTGTTGGGGCATCCGGAATTTCGTCACAGTTGACCGTGATATCCGGAGGCACATTGTGTATCGCCGGTGCCACATGATCTACGAGTTCCATGAATATGCTGTATGTGCTGCTATTACCACAGGCATCAATAGCTGCCCACGTCAAACGGTACCGGAGAATATAACCATCGGTTGCACAATTACCTTCATCTAAAAGAACCTGGTTGAATGTGAAAGTTATATTACCTGCACAATTATCTGTAGCGTTGACGCTGCTGATTGTAAATACAGGCAGATCAAAAGCAGGATCCTGACCCAGGCACTGAACTTCTAATCTACCACCGTTAGGTATTCCGTTCAGAAGAGGATCAATAACCGTAAGCACAGGTGGTGTATTGTCAAACACTACAATTGTCTGCGTACAGGTAGCTGAGTTACCGCAGGCATCTGTAGCCCGGAATGTACGAAGCACGTTAAACCTGTTTATACATGTCTGGTTAGTGATGACATCACTTACAATGGAAATAGTAGGAACACCTCCGCAATTGTCATTAGCCGTTACACCGGCTGTCGTTACAGTCGGTACCTGGCTTGCACACTGTACTGTGATATTCGCAGGACACAATATTGTAGGCGGTGTATTGTCGAACACGGTAATTGTTTGTGAGCAGGATGCAGAGTTACCACATGCATCTGTAGCACGATACGTTCGTGTCAAGATAAATCGATTAGTACAGGTCTGATTTGTGATCACATCGCTGATAAAGCTAACCGTAGAGCCGCCACCACAATTATCTGTAGACACAACGCTTGCAGTATTCACTGCCGGCACCAGGCTTGCACATTGTACTGTCACACTGACAGGACAAAGGATAGATGGCGGTGTATTGTCAAACACTGTGATCGTTTGCGAACATGTTGCAGAGTTGGCACAGGCATCAGTGGCTATATAAGTTCTGGTTAGTGTAAACCTGTTAGTACAAGTTTGATTCGTGATCACATCAGCAAATGTCACAGTGGATGCTCCACCGCAATTATCCGTTGAAACGATACCGGCTGTATTAGCTGGAGGTACAAGGTTTGCACATTGTACTGTCACATTTATTGGACAAGTGATGGATGGAGGTATATTATCAAACACCGAGATCGTTTGTGAACATGATGCTGAATTGCCACATGCATCCGTTGCTCTGTAATTACGGGTTATTGTAAACCTGTTGACACATGTCTGATTTGTGATCACATCATTTACAAATGTCACTGTTGCCAGGCCACCACAATTATCTGATGATACCACAAGGGCCGGATTGGCCGCAGGCACCTGGTTAGCACACTGTACGGTGATATTACCCGGGCACGTAATGGATGGTGGTGTATTATCAAATACCGTGATCGTCTGGGTACAGGATGATGAATTACCACATTCGTCAGTTGCTCTGTAGGTGCGTAGCAGGTTAAACCTGTTGACACATGTTTGATTCGCTATGACCTCTCCTGCGAATATCACCGGAGTGAATCCTCCGCAATTATCCGATGCGGTAAGACCTTCTGCGACAGGAGGTACCAGGTTCGCACATTGTACGGTGACGTTAGTCGGACAAGTAAATGCAGGTGCTAAATTATCAAAGACAGTGATCGTCTGTGAACATGTTGCAGTGTTAAGACAAGCATCAGATGCGCTGTATGTTCGTGTAATGATAAACCTGTTTACGCAGGTTTGATTTGATATCACATCACTCACAAAATTAACTGTTGCGAGTCCACCACAATTATCTGTGGAAACTACACTGGCAATATTAGGCTGTGGCACCTGGTTGGCGCACTGGACGGTAATGCTGGTCGGGCAGGTGATCGATGGTGGTGTATTATCAAATACCGTTATCGTCTGTGAACATGATGCTGAGTTTCCGCATGCATCTGTTGCTCTGTAAGTACGTGTGATATTAAAACGATTGACACAAACCTGGTTAGAAATAACATCATTCACGAAAGTAACTGTTGCTGGACCACAATTGTCAGAAGCTGTTACAGAAGCGATGTTGGATGCAGGTACCTGGCTGGCACACTGTACTGTTACATTAACCGGGCATGTAATAGCCGGAGGAGTATTGTCAATGACTGAAAGTGTCTGAAGGCAGGATGCTGAGTTTCCGCATGCATCTGTTGCTCTCCAGGTTCTGTTGATGGTCATTGCCTGTGGACATGCTCCCGGAATGATCACATCACTTGATGTAATCGTCGGACCAGCGCCGGGTACGAAAGCTGTGAAGATCTGTCCTGTATTCAGAGCTCCGGGCGTCTGTGCCAATGGGCCTGTCCAGGTGAAATTGGCGTATGTATTACCACTTCCCGTTAAATATAAACTTAATCCAATTGGTTCTCCTATTTCCAGCACGCCGATGTCCGTACTTGTCATGCCATTAGCAGCACCTCCAACAGCTACAAATGATCCTTCATAGCTAAGGAATTGAATTACAGTTGTGCCGTTCTTAACAAGGGCAAATCCATCAGGTGCTCCGTTTTGAATTCCATCAGTAGGATATGCAAAAAATAGTGTTCCAAATCCGTTGCTCTGGTTTGGAATAATCCCGGTAATAACCGGTCCGGTAGGTGTTGTATAAACGGTTCCATTGGCTCCATTATATCGGACTATTGTATAGATACTCAGATCAGTTCCCGCAGGTCCAGCCAGCTCTATAAACTCTCCGACATCTGTACTCACATTGTCATAATGGAACTCATTGATCCATACTTCAGGAAGAGCGCCTCCGCCTCCACAATTATCTGAACCTGTAGCTACACCATTGGTGCCACCCGGAGCAGTGCTTGTGTTACACTGGAGGGTAACATTTGGCGGACATGTTATAGACGGTGCAATATTGTCAAAGACAGTTATCGTCTGCGAACATGTCGCAGAATTTCCACACTCATCCGTTGCCCTATATGTACGTGTAACATTAAACCTGTTGACGCAAGTCTGATTTGAGATCACATCATTCACAAACGTTACAGAGGCTATTCCATTACAATTGTCAGACGCTACAACAGTGGCTGGATTTGGTAATGGAACCTGGCTTGCACATGCTACTGTGATATTGACAGGGCACATAATGAATGGAACTGTATTATCAAATACCGTTATCGTCTGTGAACATGTCGCAGAATTTCCACATTCATCGGTTGCTCGATATGTTCGTGTCACATTAAACCTGTTGACACAAGTCTGATTTGAGATCACATCATTCACAAAAGTAACCGAAGCCAATCCATTGCAATTATCCGATGCTATGACAAGTGCCGGATTCGGTTGTGGAACCAGGCTTGCACACTGGACAGTAATGCTGGCAGGACACATGATGAACGGTATTGTATTATCAAATACGGTTATCGTCTGTGAACATGTCGCAGAATTTCCACATTCATCCGTTGCCCTATATGTACGAGTCACATTAAACCTGTTGACACAAGTCTGATTTGAAATTACATCATTTACAAAGGTGACAGAGGCCACTCCATTGCAATTATCCGATGCGATGACAAGTGCCGGATTAGGTGCAGGTACAAGGCTTGCACACTGTACAGTGATGCTGGCTGGACACATGATGAACGGAACTGTATTATCAAATACCGTTATCGTTTGTGAACAGGTTGCTGAGTTACCGCATTCATCTGTCGCTCTATACGTCCGTGTTACATTAAACCTGTTGACACAAGTCTGATTTGAAATTACATCATTTACAAAGGTGACAGAGGCCAATCCATTGCAATTATCCGATGCGATGACAAGTGCCGGATTAGGTGCAGGTACAAGGCTTGCACACTGTACAGTGATGCTGGCTGGACACATGATGAACGGAACTGTATTATCAAATACCGTAATCGTCTGCGAACAGGTTGCAGAATTACCACACTCATCTGTTGCTCTGTATGTACGGGTCACATTAAACCTGTTGACACAAGTCTGTGCTGAGATGACATCA
>DASRXQ010000019.1:0-2378 GCA_035654115.1 Saprospiraceae bacterium | reverse complement strand
TTGTGATAAATATTGCAAAAGCAACGAAGATTGTTCTTTTCATAAATGCACCATTTAAAATGTATAGTCAACAGATGTCTGAAGTATTCATTTTACATAAATTCATTAGGAATGAAATGCTCAATTGGCCTTGCCGCTAACACATAAATATACGCAACTCCTGGTACAGTTTTCCAATGATTATCAATATAAAAGTGCACCGGAGAATTCTCAAACATCAGTTTGAAAAGTGGCTGAAAATGCGGCGAGTCCTGCCATTCACAATGCCATAAGTAGAGACTGAAAACCGAAGAATGAATGTGGCTATCAGTCTTGAGTACGCCCGAAGAACAAAATATAACCATCAGCGTCCCTGACTTCAAATCCCCGCAAACCATCCTCATCATAATCGTCCCTGAGTGGTTGAAAGAATTCAACGTTGCGTGACGAGAATTCTGCCGCCAGGGCATCAGGATCCCGAACATACAGGTAAGCGTCCCACCGGGCAATGCCTTTTTTGATATCTCTCGTGTAGTTGGGCACCGGCTCAACCCCGACATCCTTTAGTATAATCATCGCCGCTCCACGCTGTACAATGCCAAAGAAGATATCGTCTTCATCCGGACCTTGAAACGTTATGTTGAACCCGAGACGGTCACGATAAAATGACAGCGCTATGGGAACGTTCTTTACGATAAAGAATGGCGCAATACCGGAAATTTCTGCTTTAGTCATGAGTTTCCTGTTTTGAATTTTTATTAAGTATCATTTAGACTGTCCGGCAGTTATCCAAAGTGGCCCGAGTAATTCATCGAATTTATCATCAGGAATCATTTTAGGGTTATTTCCCAAGAGAAACAGATCAAGTCTTATGAGGGCGGATTCCCAACCTGCGCCCGCTCCAAACCACCAATCTGATCTGTCATTTGAATACTGTTCTAATTCCAATAATGTCATGTTATCATCAGCTTTTAATCTTATTTCAACTTCATCAACCTCTCTTCCCGGATACGACCAGGTGAACCTGAATATTTTAAGTGGCTCGATCTTTAATGTTTCTGATGCTATCTGAAACGGAGCTCCAACATCAAATGATCTTTCTAAACCTACTTTTATTTCACCACTAACTTTTGCGAACCATTGGCTTAGCTGTTTTGATTCAGTCCAGGCGCTCCAAACTTTATCTATTGGTGCGTTAATATGGCAATACAAATAAGCACTATTGGTTTGCCCGGCCTGCCGAACCTGTCGTTCTGTAACTTTTAACCAATCAGCAATGAAACCTGGAAGTTCTTTATTATCCATGTTTTCTATTTTTTTGATATTACATTTATCATGACCTCTGTGAGGCCTGTTAACTGCTGTTGTTCTTTTTTACTTTATACTTAACTAATATCACTCCCGACTTATAATCTTTAATCTCTAATAAAGTTAAGTCTTGCTTTTTATCAATATCTTGAAAAAGTGGTTTTCCTTTTCCCAATATTACTGGATGAATAGCTAGTCTTAATTCATCAACCAGGTCTAAATTGAAAAAAGTAGTTGCAATTTTTGCCCCGCCGTAAAGCCAAATATTTTTTCCGACTTGCTTTTTGATTTCCAACACTCTTTGTTCAATATCTGAATCAATAATAATTGCACCGGAATTGTCGTCTTTCATTGTTTTTGAAAACACATACTTAGTTTTACTATTCATCAATTTGTGTGCGTCTTTAATTTTCGGACTTACATTTGCTTCAGGTTGAGCATTGCCAAATTTTTCATAGGCTACACGTCCATAGAAAATAATGTCTTTGTCACTCAATATTTCATTCAGTATGTCTCCGAAGTCTACTTCTTCATCCTTTACAATCCAATCAAGTTCTCCATTTGGCCCTTCAATGAAACCATCAAATGTCACTGCCAGGTTTAGTATTACTTTTCTCATTTAATGCTTGTTTAGAAATTTAGATATCCTTCAATGACCACTTATCCCATCTTGTATGCAACAAGTTTTATATTATCAATCAAAAAAGCAATTTTATTTTGAAGACATAAAATTGCTAATAAGTCCCAACACCTCGTCAAAATTTGTTTCCAGGGCCATATGCCCGCAATCAAGAATGTGTACCTGTGCGTTGGATAAATCCCTTTTATAACAGGAAGCTTCCGCCACATCATAATACACTTCGTACCTGCCCCATATTACCAGCGCAGGGGGTTGGTGGGTACGAAAATAGTTTTGAAATACAGGGAACATTTCAATGTTGCTTTTGTAATCACAGCTTAATTCATACTGCATATCCAAATTGCCGGGCCTGCTCAGGCGTTCCCAGTCAAGTATCCAGGTTTCGGGACTTACCCGCTCGTGCAATTCTTCCGGTAGACCGGCATAATACTGATCCTTTGTGCCCTCTGCG
>DASRXQ010000018.1:0-102930 GCA_035654115.1 Saprospiraceae bacterium | reverse complement strand
TCAACTGCAACTCATATTGAACCCCGATTTCCGAAAAGCTATTCCTTTGATTGCTTATTACTGTTGTTACGACAGACGAAAAGACCGACTGAACCATTTTGAAAAAATGTATATGAATTTCTTAAGTTGACGCGTATGCCTTTCAGGGTTGAACTTCAGCTCATACACAAATCTCCATGGGTTTCACCCACAGCCATTTATATTGAAGTCCTTCGGACTTCTTAAAATAATATTTCACCATGATCTTGAAAGGATCAAATTAATGTCTGTGGGTGAAAAATTGGATATGCATTAATTAAAATGATGATCCTGAAAGGATCACATATTATTAGCCCCGGGTTGCAACCCGGGGGATTAAGAATGTTTGTTTTTTTACAACCCAGAAGGGGGTGAATAAAAACCTGATGTGAAGGGAAATCAAAACTCGTTTCGAAAAATCTCAAGGATCTTCTCCGTCTCCATCAAAAAACCATCATGCCCATACAGGGATTGAAGAACATAAAGTTTTGAAACAGGCAAATGAGCCGCAAGCAATTCCTGTTCTGCTACCGGGATCAATCGATCCGAATCAATTCCTATAATAGTCGCTTTCATTTTCAGCGAACGAAGCACCTCCGGAATAGTGCCACGCCCTCTCCCGATATGATGTGTGTCCAAAGATTTTGTAAGGCTCCAGTAACAATGTGCATAAAATCTATTCACCAGCTTTTCTCCCTGGTGCCTGATATAGGTTGTTGCCTTATGATCATCTACCACTTCATCATCATCTGTCTGTGCATTGTTGAAAGACTGGATTGTACGATAGCCTAACAAAGCCATTCCCCGTGCAGCACGCATTCCATCCAGGCCAGAATGATCATCATTTCCTTCAAGTGTAGGATCTGCCTGCATGGCCAAACGCTGCGCTTCATGTCCGGCTATCACCCATGCTGTCTCGCGTGCACTCGTCACCAGCAAGCCCAAATGTTTTATCCGGTCCGGTATCAGGTATGCAAACTCCAACACCTGGTGTCCGCCACAAGATCCACCGATACACAAGCTGATCTCTTCAATGCCGAGATGGATCCGTAATCTCTCATGTGCATGCACCCAATCCCGAACAGAGATGATAGGCCATGTCATCCCAAACGGTTCACCCTCGGAAATATCAATGCTCCTCGGACCTGTAGTGCCATAACACGATCCAAGAATATTAGCACAGACGATAAAATATTTCGAAGGGTCGAGCAGCTTATTTTCTCCAAATAATCCTTCCCACCAATCCGCAACATTACTATTTGCAGTCAGGGCATGACAAACCCAGATGACATTATTTTTTTCATCATTGAGCTGGCCATATGTATTGTATGCGATGGTAATGCCATTCCAAAGTGTACTCCCTAAATCCAGTTTGAAAGGTTGATTGTCCCTGTAAATCTGAAGACCCGGAATAGCAACTGGTATCTTATAATCCTGATCATGATTTGTCATGTGCTGGTTATTAATGCATGATCAATATCAGCGATGATGTCATCTATATGTTCAAGTCCTGCGGATATACGTATCAGGCCATCTGTAATTCCCGTTTCAGCCCGAGCTTCCGGAGTTAACCTTGCATGTGTTGTAGATGCTGGATGTGTAGCTATGCTTCGGGTATCACCAAGATTGGCTGTGAGGGATAACATCTGCAAAGCATCTAAAAACCGCCGGCCTTGTTCAAGTCCTCCTTTTATTTCAAAAGTGACAAGACCACCACCTCGTTTCATTTGTCGCTTCGCAACTTCATATGAAAGATGATTACTTAAAAACGGATATGTAACATTTGAAACTTGTGGATGGTGAACCAGAACATCCGCTAATTTTTCTGCATTATCACAATGTCGATCCATTCTTACCGCCAGGGTTTCAAGGCTCTTTGATAAGATCCAGGCATTGAAAGGTGAAAGTGCAGGACCTGTGCTTCGGCAAAGTTTTTTTACCTGCGCAATTAAATCATGCTTGCCTGCAACGATGCCTCCCAAAACTCTTCCCTGTCCGTCAATATATTTTGTTGCACTGTGTGTGATCAGGTCTGCACCAAAACTGGCTGGCTGTTGCAGGTAAGGTGTGGCAAAACAATTGTCAACATTCATCAGCAGTCCATTTCTTTCGCAAAAAGATTTTGCCGCAGCCAGATCTATGATATCAAGACCGGGATTGGACGGGGTCTCGATAAAGAACATTTTTGTGTTGGGTTTTAATGCGCTTTCCCATGTGTCTTCATCCACCGGATCTACAAGGGTTACATCAATATTCCAGTTGGGAAAGAATTGTGTAAAGATCGTGTGTGTAGAACCAAAAACTCCACGCGAAGATATCAGGTGATCACCGGCTTTGAGGAATGTCATGAATGAAGCAAAGATGGCGGCCATACCGGATGAAGCAGAAACAGCATCTTCAGTATTCTCCAAAGCTGCCATTTTATCTTCAAGCTCTTTGCAATTCGGATTTGTAAAACGGCTGTACATATTCCCGGTTTGTTCGTCGGCAAATATGGCCCGCATTTGTTCAGCATCATCAAATACAAAACTGGATGTAGGGAACAAAGGTGTGCTATGCTCTCTTTGTTGTGTAAGAGATGTCTGCAAACGAATGGCAAGGGTTTCGAATTTCATAATAACCCTGAAATTTGATCAGAAGCCGAAGGTAATAAATCGAGAGGGATAGGTTATGGCAGGCTTACAAAGGAGCCCTGGATGAATTATATAAAAATGCGGTGACCACTTGCCCTACGGCACCCAGGGTCTTCGGATCTATGATGCTCATGTTGTCATCATGCGTATGCCAGTGTTTTCCAAATCCTTTCGCGCTATCCACAGATTTATTGATGACATCAGCCATCGGTATGCCCGTATTGAGATTGACATAATAATGATCATCAATCAAAGGCTTACCCTTGATGTCGAGGAAGTATGCGCTCTGGCCCATACCTTTTGCCTGTGCCCAAAGCCGGTCATAGATGGAATGAATTTTTCTTACTTTTTCTGGCACAAATACATTTGTCAGGTCTTCCTTGAGAAATGTAGCTCCCTTCGCTCCCACCATATCAAGCAGGATTCCATACTCAGCCCGGTATCCTTTCACGTGTGGATGCAGTGACCAATATTGTGAACCCAGGCACCATGTATCTTCTTTGCCATCAGAGGCTCCCTGGTCTTCTGCATCAAAGAATATAATGTCTACACCAAGTGAAACCGGGTTGTCTTTTATCAGTCGGGCCAATTCCAATAGAATGGCTACACCACTGCCACCATCATCTGCACCATCAAATTTTTCTGTCGCACGTTCATCATCTTCATCTGCTGTATATCGGGTATCCCAGTGCGCAGCCAGGATCACGCGACGTGCATAGGTAGGATTAAACGAACCAATGATATTGACAGATCTGACTTCACCCAGAGGAACCGTGTTCGCCTTGAAAGACTGCTCATTCACACTGGCTCCATAACTTTTTAATTTTTGTACCAGCCATTTTCTTGTAGCCTGATGTGCATCCGTTCCCGGAATACGGGGACCAAAAGCCACCTGTTTAGCAACTAATGCAAAAGCAGTATCCCTTGAAAAAATTGGGACTTTTATCGGTGCATGATTCGCAGTACCATCCTTCGTCGCATCGGTACTAACCTGTGTATCATTTTTACAGGAAAAAAATAGTGATCCAATACATATGATGATGGCGAAGTATAAATATTTAGTTGTTCTTTTCAATTTGATTTATTTGATTTATTTGGTTTATTTGGTTTATTTGGTTTATTAGGTTTATGAGGTTTGTAAGTTTTTTTGTTTATTGACGATAGACCATAGACCATAGACCATAGTGATAGTCGTTGTCTATTTTTTTACCAAATTGCTTATTGCCTATTATTTTCTGTTAACTAATTTTAGTAAATACGATCCCGCTGCTCTTAACTATTTTTGCCGCAAATTTCGCTGATTAACGCAAATTATACTCACTACTCACTACTCACTACTCACGTCTCACGACTCACGACTTACCTATCACCCACTTCGTTCCTTCCTTCCCATCTTTCAATTCAATATCAATAGCAGCAAGTGTATCCCTGATCTTATCTGATGTTGACCAATCTTTATTTTGTCTGGCCTGCTGTCGCATATCGATCACAAGTTTCATGAGGCCATCCAATTGATTCATATGATCATCCGTAGCTGAAGCAGATTCATCCGAAAGCCCATAGATGTCAAACAATAAATTTTTAAAACCTTTCTTCGCTACATCAAGACTTTGCTGACCAGCATCATCAACATTGAGCTGTCCATCTGCCATTTTATTGATCGTAGAACAAAGCTCAAAAAGTCTCGCCAACGATTTTGGTACGTTGAAGTCATCATCCATTTCTTCGAATGCAGCCCTTACTCCGTCCTCAAGTTCAACTGCTAACGGCTTATCACTTACGGGTATTTCAGAAGTAAGCTGGCTTAATGTCTGATACGCATCAAGCAATCTTTTGTAACCTTTCTCTGCACCGCTAAGCGATGCATCATTCAGATCCAGTGTGCTGCCATAATGTGCCTGTAAAAAGAAAAATTTTACCGCCATCGGTGAATAGGCTTTCGAGATATGTTCGCTATCACCGGTAAATAATTGTTCAGGGGTGATATAATTTCCTTCGCTCTTCGACATCTTCCTGCCGTTCATCAAAAGCATGTTCGTGTGTATCCAGTAATTGGCAGGAGTATTTCCGCAGGCACCATAATGTTGTGCGATCTCATTTTCATGATGGGGAAATTTAAGATCGTTTCCTCCGCCATGAATATCAAATCTTTCACCTAAATATTTAGTGCTCATCACCGAACATTCAAGATGCCATCCCGGAAATCCTTCTGACCACGGAGCATTCCATCGAAGCAAATGGTTCTCTTCTGCCTTAATCCAGATGGCAAAATCTGCAGGATGTCGTTTTTCATCCTGCTTCTTTAGCTCTCTTGTTTCCACCAATAGCTCTTCTACTTTTCTCCCGGATAATTTTCCATACACATCTGCCTCGCGGATCAGTTTAACGGTGTCGAAATAAACGCTTCCATCCACCTCATACGCATATCCTTTATCAATGATCTTCTGCACTAATTCGATCTGTTCAAGGATATGGCCGGTAGCGCGTGGTTCAATGCTCGGATCAAGCGTATTGAAAAGCCTCATTACATGATGAAACCCATTCGTATACCGTTGCACCACTTCCATGGGCTCCAGTTGTTCCAGCCTGGCTTTCTTGCTGATCTTATCTTCTGCACCGGTATCGACATCGCCTTCGAGGTGTCCTACGTCCGTAATATTCCGCACATACCTGACCTTGTACCCCAGGTGAAGAAGGTACCTGTAGATCATATCAAAGCTTACGAATGTCCTGCAATTTCCAATATGGACATCGCTGTACACGGTAGGACCGCAGACATACATGCCTGCATGGCCTTCAACGATCGGTATAAAGGTTTCTTTCTGACCACTGACACTATTATTAATCTTCAAACTCATGACGGCAAAAATAAGCTATTAGAATGATGAGATCAGGATCCGGTTTTGGATTGGATACATATGCCGGCACTGACAGGGAAATGATCACTATACCTGATGTGATGGGTGTAATGGTCTTTGAAACTTATACCGGGGCTGCCCAGGACATAATCTATACGCAATAAGGGCAACCTGCTCTCATATGTCGTGCTCAGGCCAAGCCCTCTTTCCTCAAAGCTGTCTTTCAGGCCTTTTTTCAGCACATTATATGTATGCGACAGCGGTGTATCATTTCCATCTCCGGCCAGGATGACGGGATATTTACAAGATGCCATATGGGCCCTGATCGCTGATGCTTCTTTGGCCCGTTTCTGGGTAGTGGATTTATACCTGCTTACGATAAACCGGATATTATTCCACGTATTCTCATTTTTAAGATCCATATCCTGGATGAGTTCTTCCGTAGTATTTGTCACGCGGTTAGATACAAGATGCATATTATAAACCCGTACTATACCCTGGGGTGTTTTGATATCAGCCCACATGGTGCTTGGACTTTCTTCAGCTCCTTCGATCTGTCCATTCTTCAATATCTGGTAACGGGACAATAACCAAAGTGAAGATTTGGGTGCGTGTACGCTGTAATTCAAACCAAATCGCTTTCCGATGAGATCTCCTTTTATCGCTTCCTGCAGACAAATGATATCCGGATATTCCTTAAGGTCGGTAAGGACATTGTATAAAGAATCAATCTTGGCTTGTATGCCTGCATCCTGCCGGACATAAATCATGGAAAGCCCACGCATGTTATACGTGAGGATCCTTATAGACTCTTTACACAAAGATTTTTTACCGGGGGAAGGAAGGATCTGTATATACCTGCTATGAATACCCGCACCCGCAAGGATTGCAATAATTGAAAATACAGCAAACCAACTGCGAACAAGGATCCATCCGGTTGCAAAAATTCCATTGGCCAGCAGTATGAATGGGTAGGCGAGTGCAAGTAGTGATAACCATCCCCATGTTTTTACGGACATGTAAGGTGTAGCGTAAGTGAGTAGGAGAAGGATGATAAAGGAAAAGTTGATCAGGAGCATCCACTTTTTCAGTCGACCGGCCTTTGGATTACTTTTGGCTCGCGTCATGAAGGAATTGTTTTTCATCTTCTTCGAGACTATCGAATCCGGATTTTTTAATCTTGTCAAGGATAGAGTCGAGACGCTCCTGGTCACCTATATAGGTGCGCTCAGGAGGTGGATGAATTTCTCTTTGTCGTGATCCGCTGCGTTGGCGGACCTCCATGATGACTTTATGTTTGGCCGTAGGAGCGGGCTTGTAAGGTGGTTTTCGAAGAAAGAATAAAATTCGCCTGAAACCAGCGGTGAGGTCATGTCCCTGTCTCAGCATATGTACATAGAAAAAACCAAATCCGGCTCCACCGAAATGTGCCATCTGCCCGCCTGCATTATCCAGGTTTACAAGGCTGATAAAATAAATGATGAGCAGGCCAAAGACAATATATTTCAAACGTACATCACCAAAAAACATGAGTCGCATCTGGTAGTCAGGCGCAGTCATGCCTGCCGCAGCTACGATCCCCATGATCGCTCCGGACGCCCCATGCATGTTACTACCGGTATATAACAATGGCGAGGCGATAAGGTAAATCAATGCACCGGCAAGCCCTGAAAAAATATAAAGCGGAAGCATCCTATGGTCACCCAGCAGATCACCCGCTATTCTTCCAAACCAATACAGCACCAGCATATTGAAAAGCATATGAAAAAAGGAAATGTGCGTAAACATGTGGGTTAATACAGTCCAAGGATGTTTTGCATCCCATAGCACATCCTGCGAAAGAAAAAGATATTCCACCACCTTCATAAATTGCCCTTCATGCTGGCCAAAAGGGGTTGTCAGCAGAAGGATACCCTTAAATAAGATGATGATCAGGAATAAAACAACGTTTACGATGATCAGCCTGGTAATCGTATTACCGGATTGAAACTGAAATCGTACGTCGTTTAGAATGGAGCGGAACACTTTATCAAAAGTAACTGATATGAATGAAAAGCAATAGGCAATGAGCAATAGGCAAAAAGTAAAGGGTAAAAAGTAAAAAGTAAAAGGTAAAAAGCAATAGGCAAAAAGCAAAGGGTATTGGAAAGTCCTCCCTTATAGAACGTAGTTTTCTTGTAATTCCAGTACGTCGGGAATTAAAAACTATAGGAGAAAAGCAGATCTAAGCATCGCTAATTGACTCAAGCATTTTGCCTTTTGCTTTTTGCCTTTTGCTTTTTGCCTTTTGCCTTTTGCCTTTTGCCCCTGCTCCCTGCTATTTTAGAAACCGGCCTCCATGCTTCCAGTGCCTGGCCAGAATATAGCCGGCCAGAGCTCCTCCTAAGTGAGCAAAATGAGCAACATTCCCTCCTGAACCTGTCAGGCCCTGGTATAAACCGATCCCTACCAGGATTAAAGCCATGATCCAGGCCTTTATCGGGATGGGAGGAAAGAGGAGCATTAGCTCGCGGTCAGGGTATAAAGTGGCAAAAGCAATCACAACTCCAAATACGGCTCCGGAGGCACCCAGTACCGCAAAAAACGGCATCACTTCCGAATGTCCTATCAGGTAAGGAAAATAATATACCAGGAAGTGTGCTGCGAGAGCTACCAATCCGGAGATCATATACAATCCTAAAAAACGCTTTGGCCCCAGGGCAATTTCGACAGAAGGTCCCATAAAATAAAGACTGAGCATGTTGAAAAAAATATGGCCCACATCAGCATGTGTAAACATGTACGATATGATCTGAAACGGACGGAAAAGTCCATAATGCTCGTTGAAAAAGGAAACCAAATCCGGGCGATCCCGCTGCAATACCAATAAAAAATCAGGATCTGCTACTGGTGAATAAAATGTCAGCATATCACCCCAGCCCGGAGGCAATAATTTGATGGCAATAAACACAATTACATTGATGATCAACAGGTTCTTTACAATCGGTGTAATGGGCATCATAGTCGTAAAGTGCGTTTAGGTTAAGATTGAAATCGCCTTGACATTTCATCTTTCGGAATGGTAATAAACGTCTTTCTTCCGGAAGGACTGGTATATGGATTTTCAGAAGCCATCAGGTCCTCGATCAGGATTTGCATTTCTTCCAATGTCATGGCATCTCCACGTTTCCGGCTCAGATTGGATGCGAGTGCAAATGCGATCTTTTCAACCGGCTTCATATCAGGTGTATCATGTCCCGCTTTGAACCGGTCCAGGATGTCATCGATCGCTTGCTGTGGTGATATCAGATCAGTGATAATAGCCGGAATACCATGGACTATAAAACTGCCATGCCCGAATTCAGCAATGTCGAAACCAAGATATTGAAGATGTGGTATGAGCTCGTTTAGCAGTAATGCATCTGCCGCATGACTTTGTATTGTCTCCGGCCACAATAATTTTTGAATGGCAGGACTGTGCATCGCCAGGTCTTTCATCATCGATTCAAAGATCACTCTTTCATGAGCAGCACGCTGATCTATGATCACTAAATCGGACAGACCGGGCAACAGAATATATCGTTGCCAAAGTTGCACAGGCGAAGCTGATTGAGACAAAAGATCTTCTCCGGTTTCACTTCCCTGGAACAAAGGGCCATAGGCATTCGATACATCTCCCGGGTCATCACTTTTCTCAATGGAGAATCCTTCTATTGACTCCAGCAGCGCTCCCCATTTTTTAATGTTTTCTTTTTCCTGGTAGCGGTCCTGTTCCAGTCTTGACATGCCTGCTGTTGAAGAGTTCTGATTTGCTCGTTCACCAGATGCACGGTCAAAGGCTGTCTCTTGTTCAAAATCAAGACTCGGTGTTATACTGTATTTACCTAATGCATGCCTGCAGGCGACACGCAGATAATTGTAAATGATGCGCTCATCTTCAAATTTTATTTCTTGTTTTGTCGGATGGACATTGACATCGATCTTATCCGAATTAATATCCAGGAATAAAACAAAGAATGGAAATTGGTCTGCAGGTAAAATATCCTCATACGCAGATTTAACTGCGTGCTGCAGGTAAGAGCTTCGGATAAATCTTTTGTTGACAAATAAAAATTGCTCCCCTCTCGATTTTTTCCCAAGCTTCGGCTTCCCGATGTAGCCGCTGAAATTGACATAGTTAGTGTCTTCTTCCACCGGTACTAAAAATTCATTTATCCGTTTTCCGAAAATGCTTAGTATCCGGTTTCTTAAAGTGACATCCTGGAGATTGTATATCTCCTGGTCATTGTGATACAATTTAAATTGTACATTTTCAAAAGCAAGCGCTATGCGATGAAATTCATCAAGGATATGACGCATTTCCACCGGATCGCTTTTTAAAAATTTTCTGCGGGCAGGAACATTGTAAAAAAGATTTCGCACGATGATCGATGTACCAACAGGGCATTGACATCCTTCCTGTGCGGTGACTACAGATGCTTCAACGATAAGCCTTGTACCGATTACATCATCAGCTCTCCGGGTCTTTATCTCCATTTGGGAAATAGCAGCAATCGAGGCCAATGCTTCTCCCCTGAATCCCATCGTACGGATGTCAAATAGGTCTTCTGCTTTTCTCAGCTTGGAAGTAGCATGTCGTTCGAGACTCATCCGTGCATCAGTCGGTGACATGCCTGAGCCATTATCCTGGATATGGATCGCCGTCTTCCCGGCATCTTTTATGATGACATTGATTTCTGTTGCCCCTGCATCCACTGCATTATCCAGTAATTCCTTGATCACAGATGCAGGCCGCTGTATCACTTCACCTGCAGCGATCTGATTAGCAATTGAATCCGGAAGCAATCTGATAATATCGGGCATAAAGAGATTTTGGATTTTGTTTCCGTTTCGCTTCGACTCCGCTCAGCGACCAGAGGAGTATTCACGAAAGTCGTTTCGGCTACGCTCAACGATAGATAATGAGGCAGGGAAACAAAATTCGTTATTCGTCACTTGTTACTTGTTACTCGTTATTTGTTATTTGTTATTTGTTACTTTTTACTTTTTATTTTTTATTTTTTATTTCTTATTTCTTACTTCTTACTTCCTACTTCTTACTTCTTACCTCTTACTTCTACTTCTTACTTCGTTATTCGCTATTCATTATTCATCAATACGCTCTCTCATTCCTTCCTTCCATGAAATTGACAAATGCTTTGTTGACAACTTTATTTCCGCCCGCTGTCGGATAATCACCTGAAAAATACCAGTCACCTGTATGATCCGGGCAGGACTGATGAAGTCCTTCAATGGTTTGAAATATAACATCTACTTCGATTTCAATATCATCAGGGGTTACGATCTGGGCGATTTTTTTGGAAATACATTTTTCAGATACATGTTCATAAAGCTCTTTCACCGCATTGATCATTTTCTCTTTGGGAAGCTTAAGTTGTTCTTTACAGCGATCATAACAATCCTGTAATAACTGTTCCTTTCCTTGTTCGCGAAGGATTTCCACAAGAGCCTTAAAAGCAACGAAGTCTCCCATCTTTGACATGTCGATACCATAGCAATCAGGATACCTGATCTGTGGTGCGCTGCTGGCTACGATGATACGTTTTGGCTTTAACCTTAATGCTATCATCCGGATGATCGAATCCCTCATGGTCGTACCTCTCACAATCGAATCATCAAGCAGCACAAGTGTATCGAGGTCATTGCGTATGATCCCATACGTGACATCATACACATGCGACACCATCTCATGTCTGGAATCCAATGCGGCGATGAATGTTCTTAGCTTTTCATCTTTATTTGCAAGCTTTTCAATACGTGGATGTTTTGCGAGGAGCTCATTTATTTCATCAGCATCCATTTTACCACCGGAAGCAATGAGCTGATCTGCCTTTTGTTGATTGCAGGCATTATGCAGTCCCTCAGACAATCCATAAAATGCAGCTTCAGCAGTATTCGGAATGTAAGTGAAAACCGTTTCTTCAAAATTATAATTGACAGCTTCAAGAATTGGGGCGACAAGATTGAGTCCAAGATTTTTTCGTTCTACATAAATGTCTTTATCCGAGCCCCTGCTAAAATAAATGCGCTCAAACGAACAGCTTTTCTTTTCCTTTTTCTGAATAAACGGGAGTACATCAAAACGACCGTCTTTTTTTATGATCAATGCATGCCCCGGTTCAAGCTCATGGACATACTTGGCACTCACATTCAATGCTGTTTGTAAGGCAGGTCGTTCAGAAGCTGCAGCTACCATTTCATCATCGGCAAAATAAAAACAGGGCCGTATGCCATTTGGATCGCGGAAAATAAAAGCATCCCCATGTCCAATCATACCTCCCATAACATAACCGCCATCAAACTTCTTGCAGGTATTCCGAAGCACACGCTGGATGTCAATATTCTCGATGATCAGGTCCGTGATACGCTGGTTGTCATATCCATCTCCTTTATACCATTTGAAGAGCCGTTCTACCTCGGCATCAAGGAAGTGACCCAGTTTTTCGAGGACAGTGACAGTGTCAGATCTTTCCTTCGGATATTGGCCAAGCTTCACCAGCTCATCAAAGAGCTCGTCCACGTTGGTCAGGTTGAAATTGCCGGCCAGGACCAAATTCCTGGTGATCCAGTTATTGAGCCGCACAAAGGGATGGCACGTTTCGATAGAATTGTCACCATGTGTCCCATACCGGAGATGCCCCATAAGGACTTCGCCTGTGTATGGTTTGTGTTCCTTAAGCCATTGACTATCACTGAGTTGTTCAGGGGTCAGGTCTTCAAAATGGTGAAATATGCCCTGGAAGACTTCTTTTAGATATTGAGGTCCATTACTTCGTTTTCTGCTGATGTACCGGCTTCCGGGCTTAGGGTCAAGCTTGATGGTGACTACTCCAGCGCCATCCTGGCCACGATTCCGCATCTTTTGGAGAAGCAATTGAAGCTTGTACAATCCGTGCAGGGATGAACCATACTTGTCCTGGTAGTATTGCAACGGTTGAAGGAGTCTGATCAGTGCGATCCCGCACTCGTGTTTGATCTCATCACTCATTAGAGGGTGCAAAAATACGGTTTTTTATGGTGTTAAAATTGATCTTCCTGTTAATAATGAGGGAATGGAGAAGGAGGGGGCCGGATTGCTTTCGATGAAAATGAATTAACTTTATCAACAATCCTACTGGCTTTTAACATATCCCATGTTATGCATTATAATCGCTTTGTCCTGTACTTCATTTTCTGCTTTGTAATCAATGTAAATCTGAAGGCACAAAATTTCGACGCAGTTATCTCTGAAAAGTTTGACACTGAGATATTTGATTTTGGCAGATTATCTGACGGGAAATGGATTTTTGCAGTGAAAATATCTCCACTTCCGGATGCTTTGGCACTTCCGGATGCTTTGGAAGATATCTCACTTGCAGTTATTATCACCGATTCTCTTGGTGTTCAGATAAAGACAATTCCTGTCCCTTTCATATTTACGGAGGAAAGATATGAGATCAGGGATCTTTTTATTTTGCCAAATGATGAATTTATTGTGATGGATGTGGGAGGGGATTGTGATTCAGATTTAAGCGAGGGTGCTTTACAGAAATTAGATACAACAGGTAAAGTTTTATGGTCATTCCACGTAGGTACATATGCTTCTTTTAATACTTCAGGCACTACTCCTGATGGAAATATTATCGGCTTTTACGATAAGTGGATTTACGGTAACTGGATTCGATCGATCTCATCCCTGACCGGCACAACGCTTTGGGAATCGAATTTAGACAGCATTCCTTTTAGGTCAATATTGATCATGCCGGGCACCGACAATTTATTGGTTGGAGATGAAGAGGGACTTAAGATATATAAGAAACATACATCTGGCTCGGATATCAAATATATTTTGAATCAATCACAGGATATAGCGATGAATTCAGGATTCATTACACAAATGGTGAGTGCCGGTGACGGTCTATTTTACGCATTAAAATCAGATACCAGGGAAATCATTCGATTCCGGGATGACCTGATACCAGAAGTCATACTCACGTGTCCTGCTAATACAGCTTTTTTTCCTAAACCGAATGGACTAGGTTTGGCCAGTTATAAATTTGGAATAATTCAGGAATATTTGATTTATGATACTCTTTGGGTGAAGAAGGATTCAATCAAAATTGATTGGCCCGGAGTGAAACCACGCCTGTACGGGGCATTTGATGACGGACTCGCCCTGGTGGGAAAGTATACATCCGGAGCTAACACTCCAGACTATCCGGATGATTTGTATTATTCGGGAAGACGGCAAGGATGGTTTGATTTTTATAAGGACTATCACCTGAAAGAAACGGATGAAATATTTAGTTTAAGCATAAAAGAAATGATCGAAGAAGATTCGATCATCATTGATTCCTTCTATTCTCCTGGTCCGGATTACGATGGATATCTCTATTCCTTTTCAGGTGGAAACTACAAGTTGAAAATCGTGAATACTGGCAATCAACCTGTAGATTCCTTTTGGGTTAACACGGTATTCAATTACCTGACTAATTATTGGTGGTGCTCTCCTGCATCAGCCACTCAGCGTAAGTATATAATCCCAAAATTATTCCCGGGAGATAGCACTTGGGTAGAATTTGGTGATTTTGATGCTATTCTTCAGCGTGTTCTTCCTGTTAATTTTTGTTTTTGGACATCAGGACCTAACCAACATCCTGATTTTATTCCTGAAGATGATCTGTATTGTTTGAATAGCGGACTTCATCACTATTATCCGGAGAAAATTTGGACTGAAGCTACTTATACTGGAGGTAATGGATGGCATACCCGTAAAAATGCATTTGATACAAATCCTGTTACGCTCGACGGTAAAGTTTATAGAAGACTTAAAAACACATTTTCTGAGAATTCTACTTCGTGGCTTCTTAGAAATATATATTTAAGGGAGCAGAGTGGTAAGATATATATGTATCATGCTGAAGGTGAACAAATTCTTTACGATTTCAACTTAATGCAAGGTGATACTTTTCATTTTGGTACTGTTGATCTTGTTCATGATTTTATAGTTAATAAAGTTGACACGATCCATTTGATCAATGATGATTACAGGAGGCGCTACTACCTTGAAGCAATTAATCCAATTGATGAAAACTCAGATGCAAATCATGTGATTTGGATCGAAGACATTGGGAATATCAATGGGTTGATGACCAATTCCAATCCATGGACTGAAGGTTGGAATACTTCGACGATGTTATGTATGTATTGGGATTCAACGCTTGTGTATGATGATCCGGATCAGGATGTTTGCTGGTTGATGACCACCTCAACTAATGAAATCGACAATGAGAAAATCTATTTTATTCCAAATCCCGCAGCTGAAGAAATAACATTAATGGGCTACGAAAGTGATTTAGAAGAAATTAAAATCTTTAATACGAATGGTCAATTGATTTTCACAGGAATGAACAATGCTATAAATATTTCTGATTTACCTGCAGGTTATTATTATGCAACCATTCGATTAAAAAACTCCCGGCTCAGGAATTTAGGATTTGTAAAAATGTAGGAACAAAGAAAATAAAATTGTAAAAGGACAGATCCTGCGCGGTTGAATGCAATTTGGCTTTTTGCCTAATTATAGACATTTTCATCTTCGGAGTTGTGGATATTTTTCATTTCGCTCTTACCTGGTTATATTGGATTCAATTACAAAATTGAAAGATTGATATCTAAGCGAATTATCCTAAAAAGACAGATAAGATGGCTTCCGGCTTTCTTATGGAGCTGCATATTTCTATCTCTGGATGGCCAAAGCTTTGCTCAAAACCTGGAAACCGTTTTTTCAAGAGGATATGATACACATGTATTCGATTTCTGTCGATTGACTCATGGCCGGTGGGTAATAGGTACGCTTGATTCGGCATTGCCTGATAGTGTGTATGCAGACACAATTACATTACGCATCATCGATAGCACAGGACTTGAATTGAATACAGTAACATTTCATCCACCACAATGGGAAGAAAGATTTGAAATAAATAAAATTTTCTCGTTGCCAGGGGACCAATTTCTTGTGAATTATGGAGGAGGTGCCTGCGACGTTGGAGGCAATGCAATGTATCTTGAAAAATTTGATTCTGTCGGTCATTCTTTATGGCTAATTCATTTGCCTGAGCATTTTTATCCGTTTGCTTATGGCGTTGGCATTGACAGCAATATCCTTTTGACTGCGGGAGGAAAAGTTTCCAAAATATCAAATGCAGATGGTTCAGTTCTTTGGCAAACCGGGTTTGTAACTTATTTTTCCACTGAAACAATTTTTGTTCCTGGTACGGAAGACATTATTGTAACTGATGAAGATGGATTAAAATATTACAAACAAATTTATTTACAAGGTGAAGTATCTTATGTATTATTTAAGTCAGAATTGATACCACACCATGGCTCTATTGGTATGTTGCAAACTGCCGGCGATGGGATCTTTTATGCTTACAAATATCTTGCAAAAGAGGTAATTCGCTTCCGTGATGATTTAATTCCACACACTATCCTGGACTCTGTTGAATTTTATGACATAGAGGCCATGACAGGAGGACTTGCAACGTTGAAAAGAAATTTATTCAACTCGTATCAACTTGTATTGTATGATACCTCGGGTGTTTTGGTCACTGAATACCAGTCCCCTGAATCCGGATTGCGGCCCAGGGAATTGAGATGCTATCCTGGTGGAATGGGAGTCACTGGTAATTATGGTTCCGGACGAAACAGCACTTACAATCCGGATTATTTATACATCGGACGACAACAAGGTTGGTTTCGGTATTTTCCTCAGTACGAATTCGTAGACATGCCACTTCACGCAAGCCTGGCTGTCACTGATATAAAGCAACAAGAACCTATCATATACGACTCTACCTACAATCCAGGTTATGGAGGCTATTATGGATATCTTGACAAATTTAAAGGCGGCAATTTTGCAGTACAAGTGACCAATACAGGTACCGTTCCTGTGTATTCCTTTTGGGTAAATACTTCATTCGAATTTCCCTATCAACCTTTGATTTGTGCTCCTCCTACTGCACAACATATGTATGTTCAAAACCAGGAGCTCCTGGCCGGAGAATCCATTTGGATTAAATTTGGAGACATCAATGCCACAAGTCAGTCATCACTTCCGGATAAATTTTGCTTTTGGACTTCAGGCAATAATTCAAAACCGGACGATCAGCCTCAGGATGATCTATTTTGCATTGACAGGATCGTCAACACAAATGAAATTCCTGATCATTCATTCTCTGCTTTTCCAAATCCTGCAAACTCAATAATTAATATCACTTATCCAACACAAAGCACTTCCCCCATTTTATGGAATCTTGTAAATGTCTATGGTCGAATTGTAAAAAAGATCAAAACTGAAAATAATACCGGTCAACTAACAATCGATGTAGTTGATTTGCCATCAGGTATTTATTTTATAAATTCAGAAAATTATTCAAAAACAATAATCATTCAACATTAGGTTCATTTCAATAGCAGTACGTGGAAAGCATTATGAAATCAACCAACTGATTCACATTGCCACATTATCACATTGCCACATTCTATCACTTTCTCTCTTCTCTCAAAGCCCCAACGCCGCCTGCATCATATAAGCACATATCAATCCCATATAAGTCCCAATAGTCAAACCTAACACTGCTAATAGAACACCCACCGGAGCCAATGCCGGATTAAATTCACTCGCGAGCACCGGTGCCGAAGCCGCGCCACCAATATTCGCCTGCGAACCAATAGCCAAAAAGAAAAAAGGAGCCTTGATCAGTTTCGCCACAACCACTAATAACACACCATGCAAAAAGATCCATATCAATCCGATCACAAACAATCCAAGATGTTGGGATATAGCTCCAAGATTCATTTGCATGCCGATTGTAGCCACCATGATGTAAAGAAATAACGTAGCCCAACGCGAAGCTCCTACTCCTTCAAGTTTTCGGAAAGGAGTAAACGAAAGAAGAATTCCTATTGTCGTAGCAATCAGCACAATCCAGAAAAAACCATTCAGTAAGGCCTCCAGATGCATGGCCCGGAAAGTAGTATCATATAGACTCAGCCATGGAATAATTTTATCAGATCCAAAATGTGCCAAACCCACACCTCCTATAGCAACCCCCATCAACACGAAAATATCAGAGGTGGAAGGAACGTGTTCGATACTTGATCTGAATGCACTGACCTTTTCTTCAAGCCTGGTGATAGCTTTTGTATCTGCTTTGAACCAACGGTTGATCCGGTCATCATACTTTACCAGGTACAAAAGCACAGCCAGCCAAAGATTCCCCACTAATACATCAATGACTACCATGGCACCGAAAAGATCTTCAGGCACCTGGAATATTTCTCTGACAGCCGTTTGATTTGCTCCGCCACCTATCCAGCTGGCAGCAATTGTACCAAGCCCTTTCCACAAAAGATCAGGAGGAACAGTTACAAGATTTGGAAATAATCCAAGCGTAATCAACACCGCAAGGGGTGCAGCCAACATGACCCCAAACGTCGATGTAAAAAACATGATCAACGCCTTTGGGCCTAATCCAAGAATTGACTTCAGATCTACACCCAAACAAAATAATATTAAGCTCGCAGGTAATAAAAATCTGGTTGCTATGAAATACAAATTACCAGCTTCACCGGCGACTAATCCCAGTGGCCAGTTTAATAATGCAGGAATAAAATAACAAACCAATATGGCCGGCACATACTTATACACTATTTTCCAAATGAACCAGTCAGAATGCGATGTATAAAATACAATAGCCAGGATGACGATCAGTATTCCCAGGATTACAGCATCATTCGTTATCAGTGGAGACATACATTATTAAATGAATTATTCATGGAGGACAAGATACGTGAATTCGTGAGGCGTAAAACGAGGGTGGCGAATTTGGATATTCTAAAGAACGATTGATTAAGCTTGCTAAGCACAAAATCATTTCGCATTTCGTCTAAATGTAATTTGGTCTAAATGTTATATCTCAAACCTGGTGGCCTATTGTACCAGGAAGAATGAACTAGCCTTGAATAAAAAATCATTTCGCATTTCGACGAAATGTATTTTCGTCTAAATGCTATATCTCGCAACTGACGCCTGACGCCTCACCCTGACGTCTCCTGCCTCACGATTTGTTATCTTCGCACCAAACCGTTGAAATATTCCTAACATGCGCTTATCGTCTTACTGTCTTACCTTCTTACTCTCTTACCAATGAGTAAAGTCAAAACCCGATTCGTCTGTAACAACTGCGGAGCCACTTCCTCTAACCGGCTGGGAAGATGTCCGCAATGTAACGAGTGGGACACCTTCACCGAAGAAATCATTCAGACCACATCTGCACAAAGCATCCGCGTCGTTGATAAAGAGAAAAGCATTCCTGTTCTTCTTTCTGAGCTGAATATTGAAAACGAAATGCGCGTTGCCCTCGGTGACAGTGAATTAGAGCGCGTTCTTGGAGGAGGTATTGTTCCGGGTTCATTGATCCTCATGGCCGGCGAACCAGGTGCAGGGAAATCTACACTGTGTCTTCAATTGGCTGCAAATCCTGCATTACGTATCCTGTATATTTCAGGTGAAGAAAGCGCATCGCAAATTAAAATGCGTGCACAGCGATTGAACATCAAAGGAGATAATTGCCATATTCTCGCCGAAACCGATCTGAATAAAATCATTGAAGCCATCATCGAGATACAATCCGGTGTAGTGATCATTGATTCAGTACAGACGATGTATTCTCCCGAGCTTGAATCCGTTCCTGGTACAGTAAGCCAGATAAGAGAATGCAGTTATCGTCTTCAGCAACTGGCGAAACAAACCGGCGTCACCATCATCATGGTAGGTCACATTACAAAAGAAGGAGACATCGCAGGACCCAAACTGATGGAGCATATCGTCGATGTCGTCCTTCATCTTGAAGGTGACAGGCAATATCACCTGAGATTATTGAGATGTATAAAAAACAGGTTTGGCTCTACACGCGAAATCGGCATCTATGAAATGAAAGGACTGGGACTGATACCTGTAGAAAATCCTTCCGAATGGCTTATTCCTGCAGATCACATCCAGGGCACATCAGGTTCGTGCATTGCTTTGGTATGTGAGGGGTTCAGGCCTTTCCTGATTGAGACACAGGCTTTGGTGAGCACGGCTGTGTATGGAACTGCACAACGATCTACCACGGGATATGATATCCGTCGATTGCATTTGATGCTGGCCGTATTGGAAAAACGATGCGGTTTCTTTTTCGGAAACCAGGATGTTTTCCTGAATGTCGCAGGAGGATTGAAAGTGAATGAACCCGCTATCGATCTCGCGCTGGCAGTAGCACTTGTTTCTTCTCTACAGGATATCCCTGTTCCAAGAGATGTTTGCTTTGCAGGAGAAGTAGGTCTTTCTGGAGAAATACGTCCTGTTCAGCAGGTTGATCTTCGTGTGGCAGAAGCAACACGTTTAGGTTACAAAAAAATCTATATTCCAGCAGGAAGTCAATTAGAAAAAAAATCAAAAAATGCTTCGGTGATTGAAGTCAGGTTATTGCGGGAATTATTTGAAAACGTATTTGGATAATTTTCATTTTCAGATCCTCCAGCCCAATTTCAATCCACCCGTCACAGCTACTTTTATCCATTGTCCAACATACTTCTGTTGCGATTTCTTTCTGTATTCGCGAGGTTCAATATTATTTAATCGGAATGGGTTTGTAACATAGGAATAATAGTTCTGAACACTCCGCAATCCAAGTCCGGCCGACGTCTCAATGCTGAATCGTTTTCCGATATAAAACTCATACCCATTTTCGAGAAACAAGCTCAGGCGTGTTCGATAATTGTAAGCGTTTTCAAGCAAAACAGCAAATTTTCCATCGATGTCATAATATACATCATCATCCACATATCTCTTACCTTTATCAAAACCCACATTCCCGCCGAAGAAATATTCTCCATAATCACTATAAAGAATTCGTTTGGCTCCTAATTCTACTTCATAATATTCAAAATGCCCGGAAGGTGAATCACGCGCCTGGGAATAATCCAGATTTGTACCATAATGAAATGAGGTCCACAGGCTGTGCGCCATAAATTTCTTTTCGATCCCGATGCCAATCCTCGAATAATCATATCCTAATTCCAGAGGCTCCACTTTTATTTGAAAGGGTTGATGAAATGCACGTTTGTCCTGCGCATTTAAGCTCAGACCTGTAAACAATGAAATCAGAAAGAGTAAATTTCTTTTCATAGCCATTCAACAGGAATAGTATTCGCCACAAATACATGACCATTATTATCTTCCATCTCTATCGTGAATATATACGTCCCCTTTTCCGGTTTGGTATTCAGGGATATCTGGAAATCTCTGATGGCGAAATCATAATCATCCCGGATATCAGGCAACGATTCCAAAAACATTCCAAGAGAAAGTTGAAAATCAAAGGCGTTCCCGAATGTTAATTGATCAGCCAGGTTGTGATGAGCAGGTTGTCCATATATTGGCTGATCACAAAACACGCGGATATCTGTGATTTCATTTGCCATCCACGCATTGGCGGGTCGGAATGCCCATGCTTCAGACATGGTGCCCGGAACGTAAGCCTCGTGGTATGAAAAAAAATCTATTTCAGTTGAGATGATTAAAAGAAGTGTATCACTTGAAGTCGATGCCGGCGATATTAAAGGTTGATGCAATTCCGGATCAAAGATGATCACCTGTCGGATATCCCGGACCGCAGCATAATCTTCACCCCCACATGAAGGAACCCCAATGGTCAACACGATAGTAAGTAGCATCAGGAAAAACCATCCTTGTTTTCGTTTCATTTTGGATTATTTTGTTTCTAAATTAACGAACTAATGTTTCATAAAATGTTTTCTATCGTTTAATAATACAAAATCTAAAGGTCCAAAACCAAAATCTAAAATCAAAGATCGAATGCTTCGACCTGCTCGCGCTCAACCTTATGCTACAGCTCAGCAACCATCGAAAATAGTCTTCTATGACGGTAATTGTCCCATGTGCAACTCCTGGGTGGAGCGTATCATTAGATGGGATAAGAAAAAGGTATTCAGATTTGCCGCTCTCGAAAGTGAAACCGCTAAAGAAATCCTTACTCCATTGTTTCCGGATTACCTGAAAGAGGACACGATTATCCTTTTTGAACATGATCACATTTATCTCAGAAGCAATGCATCCCTCCGCATATTGAAGGACCTAGGTTTTCCCCTCAGCCTCGGAGTTGTTTTTTTAATCGTTCCCGGTTTCATCCGCGATCAGGTGTACAAGTGGTTTGCCGGAAGGAGATATAAATTCGGAAAACGATTTGACAGCTGTCCTTTGCCACCAATTGAGTGGCGGAATAGATTTTTACATTAAAAGCTGTTTATTCACTGAATGACTGGCTTTTGAGTCTATATTCTCCACCGGGGTCAAAAAAGGAGAATTCATCTATATTTGCAGTCCTTTTTTGGCGTGGTAGCTCAGATGGTTAGAGCGTGCGATTCATAATCGCAAGGTCGGCGGTTCAATCCCGCCTCACGCTACTTTCTCAAATACCTGGTTTTATACCCATCGATTTTTTTTGCCTATTGCTTTTTGCCTATTGCTTTTTGCCGATTGCTTATTGATCCTTGCCCCCTGCCCCCTGCTCCCTGCTTTTTTTATTCTAATCCGATCCTGCTTAACCCCGTCCTCGCTTTCTGATGCAGGCTGGTACTATATGTCTCCGGTGACATATTAAGGCACATGTTGTAAAACTTCGCAGCAGCCCAGTCACTACCCAGCGTTTCATGAATGACACCACTCTCAAGAGCTGCACTGCATGCATAATAATGTCTATCCTCCTCACCAAATTTCATAGCCAGACTATAATAATGCAGTGCTTCAGCATAAGATTTCTTTGCCTGCAAAACTCTTCCTTTCCTGTATAAAAATTCAAGACGCTGTGTCTGATGCGTGAGACTATTGAAAAAATCATCCGTGAGCCGCGATAAAGCCTGGTCATAATATCCTCCGTCAAACAACAACCTGCACTTCAACAATTCAGGATGAGGCTTTTCTTTTGTTTCCGCTTCCCTCATCGCCTGTTGATCCTGGTCAGTAGTAGAGATCCCTTTCATCAGGATCTGTTGCATATTCGCAGCATAGCTCACCTCATCTCCCCTGAGCAGGGAATACCAACCTAACTTCTGATAAGCTTCCTTGATGTAATGCTTTCCTTTGTTGAATAAAATAAAGTTCTTAAAATAAATATCGGCATCATCATCTCCTTTGCAAAGCTTGCACCTGCCAAGCATAAAATCCATAAACGGAATCTTCATGGTTTTGGAATCACCTAAATCCGGTACAAGGATCTTAATCGCAGCTTCATTGTTTCCAGCTGCAATATTGACATTGGCCATTACATATTGAATAAAGCGGTTGACAGGGATTTTACCGTAAAATTTATTTAGGATCTGTAATCCGTTTTCAGGTTTATTATTCAAACGGGCTTCAGCTAATGCAGTTAACAATATGGTCTCCTGCATAAAAATATTATCGTTAGCGGTGCTTTTATCCAGGATCATATGCAACTCTTTCAGGCCTTCATCAATCGATCCGGTCAGGCTGGTCACCATAGATACAAGCCAGCGATACTGATCAGGAATAGCCCCGAAAGCAATTTTTATCAAAGCATAAAGCCTGAGATTTGCAAAATCTTCAGGATGTAATTTTTGATTTTTCTTCAACATCCTGAAAGCCTGGTTGAGATCAGTGGCTGCAGATACAAATTGACTTTGTTGCATCCGCAAAGCACATTGATGAAGATGTATCTGTGCCTGGCACATCAACGACAATGGATTGGAATCAGATATGACAGAGATCCTGTCAGCACGAAGCGACGAACTTTCCAGGAAGTCAGGTATCTCATGGATATCTTCCTGTAAAAAGATCCTGAGGAATAACGCATAATCTTCGAGGTAAGGCCAGATCAGGTTCTCCGGATGCGTGATGGACTGAAGCCGTATGATGTACATGCTTTCATCAATGCGGAGTTCGCTGATGTAGTCATAAGCAGTTTTGGCTTCTTCAGTCCAGTATATGCTCTGGCAGAAAGAAGGGATTGTAATGACAGTAAAGATCAAGGCACAAACCAGTGTTTTTATCCGTGCCTGGATGTCTGTAATCACAGAATGAAGAAGTTTTAGTTAAGCCTCAACAGTATATCCCGCTATCTCATTGTCGACGAGAATGCGTCCGCAGTGTTCACATGCGATGATCTTTTTACGCTGAGATACTTCCAGTTGGATCTGCGGGGGAATCTGGTTAAAACAACCACCGCATGAATCCCTTTCAATAGCGACAAGGGCTAATCCATTCCTGTAATTATTCCTGATGCGGTGATAGGCATTGAGCAGTCGGGCATCAATTACTGCCTCAGCAGATTGTGCAATTTTCCGGAGTGCCTTTTCCTCTTTTTCGGTCTTGGCAACAATGGATTTCAACTCATCCTTTTTCAGGTCAAAGTTTGCTTTTTTGGATTTATACTTTTCCTTTACTTCCTTGATGACGGTTGTTTTCGCGTTAACTTTTTCCTGATTCTCGCGGGCTTTTTTTTCTGCCAGCTGGATCTCAAGCTTCTGCATTTCAAGCTCCTTGGACAAGGCATCGAATTCGCGGTTGTTTTTCACGTCATCAAGCTGTTTTGTGTATTTCTTGATGAGAGCTTCACCTTCAGATATGCGGGTCAGAAATTTCTGGCCTTCTTTTTCTATATCCTTAACGGTATCGTTTAAGTTTTTGAGCCTGGTTTCGAGGCCGGTGATTTCATCTTCGAGATCACTTACTTCGATAGGAAGCTCTCCCTTGAGAATTTCAATTTCATCAATTTTTGTATCAGCTTTTTGTAGAGCATACAGCTGTCTGAGCTTTTCCTCTACGCTGATTTCGGTTGCTTTTGCCATAAGTTTAAAAGAGAATCAGGTGAAATAATGGACGGGGTTAGTGTTTGATTGGGTGCAATGGGCCGCAAAGGTAGTAAATTTCCCTGAAATCAGCTCCTGCAATACGTTGATCGTGTATTGCTCACTTTCATAATGTCCTATATCACAGATGATTATCCTTCCATCTGCATCAAAAAACCCATGGTATTTGTAGTCAGCGGTAACCAAAACCTGGGCACCGGCTTTAACCGCATCTTCAAGCAGGAAGCTACCCGACCCCCCACATATTGCAACTTTCTCAATTTGCTTCCCGGCCAGCTTTGAATGCCTGATGACACTTGTTTTCATCCGGTCTTTTAGAAGATGCAGGAATTCAGATTCAGATTTAGGACTTGAATAAGATCCTATGATCCCGGCTCCGACACTTGCCTCAGTTGCCATCGGTCGAAGTATGCCTTCAATCTTTAGTCCCAATTGTCGGGCTATACGTTCATTCACACCGTTATTCAGGATATTATCCAGGTTAGTATGTATAGCATACAGGATCAGATCTTCTTTGATAGCCTTCATCACTATGCGCTCAGTCAGGTTTGTCCCCGTGATACGTTTCATACCATAAAAAATCGCAGGATGATGCGAGATCACCACATTGCAACCTGACCGGATCGCTTCATCCAAAACTTCTTCAGTACAATCGAGACAAATGAGAACCCCTTTTACTTCCTGCACAGAGGATCCCACTAAGAGTCCGCTGTTATCATATTTTTCCTGGAGATGAAGCGGAGCTATAGATTCGAGGAATTGAAATAGTTGGTCAGCAGTAGTTTTCATGAATCTTTTTTGTAACGCTTGTGAAGCTGCAGGATTTTGCTTTCCAGGTTTGTGGTACTAAATCCATCAACGTAAGGAATAACTTCTACGAAACCACCCCATGACAATACTTCTTTAGCACCTACCATATTTTCCGGTTTATAATCTCCGCCTTTCACAAGCACATCCGGTTTTACTATTTTAATTACTTCTAATGGCGTTTCTTCTGTAAATGGAAATACAGCATCTACACAACTCAATGATCCAAGCAGGTAAAGACGGCTTGATAAAATATTAATGGGTCGTGATTCTCCTTTTAGTTTGCGTACAGATTCATCACTGTTCACTGCGATGATAAGGTGATCTCCCAATTGTGCAGCTGATTCCAGGTATTTGATATGACCTGCATGAAGTATGTCAAAGCATCCGTTTGTAAAAACTATTTTTTCCCCTCGTTGTCGCCAGGAAGTACATAATTTTTCCATTCGATCGATGTCGAAGATCTTACTTCCTGCCGGGAGGGTAATACGTGACATGCTGTTTATCTTTTTTGTTGATGAGGGGTAATACTATCATCCCGATGATACCGAATAACAAGGTTCCAAATAGCTGAATAGAAAAAAACTGGATGTTGGCAAATGAAAATGCATCATCGCCATGAATACCATAGATCGCCAATGCGGAGATCACCATGACATGAAATGTACCCATTCCGCCCGGAGAAGGGAATACCACACCAAGTCCGCCAAATACAAAAACCATCAGGCCGGCCATAGCACCGAGATGGGCAGTGGGTTCAAAGGATTTGAATGCAAGGAACATCATTAAATAGTACATCAACCAGATGGCTATTGTATCCAGGATAAGCAGCCATGGTTTTTCTACGCGACGCAGACTGCGAAGACCATCACGAAAGCCATCCACAAGGTGATGGATGCGTTGATATAAACCCCATCGTTTGATGACCGCACGATACCAATAAGCGAGGAAAAAGAATAAAAGCACGAGTGCGATCGCAATGTATAGCCAGCTATTGCCGAAAATGGAATTCCCTATCTTATCAGAAAAATAATTGAAGAGAATATTTCCCTGGAGTACCAGGACAAGAATGATAGCAAAAAGCAGGCTCAGTAAATCCAATATCCTGTCGACTACTATGGTACCCATGACTTTCTCAGGTCCGATACCTTCATACCTCGCGAAGAGTCCTGCACGCACCACTTCACCCACCCGGGGAAGGCCCATATTCGCAAAATATCCAACCATGATCGTAAAAAATGCAGTGACAAGACTTCCTTTCCTGCCCAGTGTTTTGATCAGCATAAGCCACCGGTGTGCCCTGATGAGATTGCTGAACAGGTAAGCAACAACAATCGCCGCAATCCACCAGTAATTGGCTTCAGAAAAGTCCGTCTTTAATTTTTCAAGAAGACTGCAACTCTCTTTTGGAATTCCTTTCAGCTCGCATTCCGCTACATATGCTGCATTCTGGCTGCGGTATAACAGAAATAAGATAAGCACACCTATTCCCGTAAAGAGAATGAACTGTATTATTTTATTTAAATATTTAGGTAATGCCACGGGCTAAAACTTGATCTTATTGTGCTGGTCGGGAAAAATGGTTCGGGATTTAAAATCTTTCGCTTCTTCAGGTGTCATCAGTGCATAAGCCATGATGATGATGATATCACCCACATGTACTTTTCGTGCAGCAGCTCCATTGAGACATATCTGTCCGCTATTGCGTTCGCCTTTGATGACATAGGTTTCCAGTCTTTCTCCATTATTATTATTCACCACCTGGACAAATTCGCCTTCGATCAAACCGCTGGCTTCCATCAGAACCTCATCAATAGTAATACTTCCTACATAGTTGAGATTTGCTTCTGTAACAACTGCCCTGTGAATTTTTGATTTGACTACTTTTAAAAACATGGGGTTCAAAAGTATGGTTTTCCCGCTAATGAAAAAGCACTCTTAAAGAATAGCGGGGATTATGCCCTGACGCCTACAGCTTTCTCCGCTATCCACAGGGCAACACAATACTTACCTGAATAACGGCCTTACAGGATAAGTGTTCAGTATTATTGCTTATATGTTAATTTATACATACGTTTATGGCATGCATCTTTTTATTGCCTTATGATTCACCGGTGCATTGTAAACTTTCATCATGATTATATTCAAAAGGGTCGCCGGGTTACAGGAATGGTTGAAAACCCGTAAAATCGGAGGGCTCCAAACTGGCTTCGTTCCTACCATGGGCGCTTTGCACGAGGGGCATTTATCACTTATCGATCGAAGCCGTGAAGAATGCGATATTACGGTGGTATCCATTTTTGTCAATCCTAAACAGTTCAATGACCCTGAGGATCTGCGTAAATATCCAAGGCCGATTGATCATGATCTGAAGCTTCTTATTGAAAAAAATGTTGAAGTTTTATTCCTTCCGGATGTTGAAGACATTTATCCTCCGGGTTCTATTCCATTGGATTTTGATCCTGGTATCCTGGGCTCTGTGATGGAAGGTAAATTCAGACCGGGACATTTCGCCGGTGTCGGTGAAGTCATGTACCGATTGCTGAACATCATCGAACCAGACCGTTTATATATGGGACAAAAAGACTTTCAGCAAGTCGCTATCGTCAGGAAATTGATTGCTGACTATCATCTGAACACAACATTGATCATGTGTCCCACATTAAGGGAACATGGAGGACTTGCCATGAGCTCGAGAAACTCAAGGCTAAGTGAACAGGGAAGAAAAGATGCCGGCATCATTTATCAAACCTTATCAGAAGCTCAGACAGCCTTTGAAGAAAATGTGCCTGTAAATCAAATTATCAAACAGGCAATTAATAAACTAACACGAAAAGATTTTACACCTGAGTATTTCTCAATTGTGGATGGCATCAACCTGGCTGACATTCAAATCAAAGAAGATTCTCAGTTTGTAGTGGCCTGCTGTGCAGTAAACGTAGAAGGTGTAAGGTTAATAGACAATATGATCTGGACAGAAAATTGATCAGCTGACTGAAAATAAGGTTACTATGAAAAGTATTTACATGGCCGCATCGAATCAGCACGTGGGCAAGACAACCTGCACACTTGGCCTTGTTTCTGCATTGATGCGTAAAAAATATAATGTCGGCTATTGCAAACCTGTGGGCCAGAAATCCCTGGAAGAAAATCAAAGAGTAGATAAGGACACAGTCTTGTTTGCTGATCTTATCCATTTTGATATTGAACCTGAACTGCATAGCCCGATCATCCTGGGATCCGGAGCCACGACGAGATATCTTGACAATCCGGATGAATTCCATTTTGAAGAAGATATACTATCAGCAGCCAGCAGGCTCGGCAAAACACACGATATCGTCATCTTCGAAGGGACTGGCCATCCGGGTGTAGGAAGCATCGTCGGTATGTCAAATGCACATGTGGCAAAGCTTGTTCAGGCACCTGTCATCATGGTCGTGGAAGGAGGGATCGGAAGCACAGTGGATGCACTCAATATGAATCTTGCATTGTTCCGTGAAGAAGGCGTCCCCATCCTCGGGGTTATTGTCAATAAAGTGATCCCTGAAAAAATGGACCGCGTCCATCATTATCTGAAAACATGGCTCAAACCTCATGGCATACCTCTCCTTGGAATTATTCCATATGAAAAGAGCCTCGCATATCCGGTCATGCGCACGATAGCAGATTCGATTTCCGGATTGACTACGCACAATCATGAAAACCTGGATAATAAAGTGGAAGATATCGTCGCAGGTTCTCTGCTCGATACACAGGAACTTAAATCGTTTGATAATGTATTGCTTGTTGCTGCAGTACGTCAGCTCGAACCGGCCCTGGATAAAATCAACATGATCATGAAAGTCCTGCGAAAAACGAAATCACCATTGTCAGGCATCGTGCTAACCGGCCAGGGCACACCGGAACCACGTTCTATAGATTATATCCTTAAACATAAAATCCCCATGATCAGGACTGAACTGGATACATATGGATCCGTATTGCAGATCAGCAAGATCGAGGTCAAGATCAACCGGAATACACCATGGAAAGTAAGAAGAGCTATCGAGCTCGTAGGTGAATATGTGGATATTCAATTGATACGAGACAGACTCGGATTAAAGTAAAAAAGGTAAGCAGTAATCAGTGATCAGTAATCGGTGATCACTGATTACTGATCACTGATTACTGATCACTGAATACTACTTCAGCAGAACAACTCCCGTTGCCATAAATTTCTTCTCAGAAACAGGCTCAGTGATCTTTGCAATTTCCTCAGCACTTTTTCCTGCATCTTCAGCATAATGACGAAGCTCGTCGACCGTGGTTTCTTCTTTATAAGCCACACCTTCCACTAAGACTTCGCGTCCGGAGATGTCCTTTGGAACAAAGAATGCATAATCTTTAAATTTTACAAAGAGTGCATCATCAGAAGTTGCCACAGGATCCACAAGATTCATCCAGCAACCTTTGGCCTGGCATACCTCACCTACCTTGGCTTTCATGACGACTTTGACTGAGTCATTTACTTCGAGCTTTTGCATAACGTCCGCAAAGGCTACTGATTCAGAAGGCTTGGAAACACCAGCGCCAAAAGAATCGCCCACCACAGACGGCGTTGTCTTACAGGAAAGACAAATCACAAAAAGCGGCAGAAAGAAAAATAGGGATTGAAAATTTTTCATAAGAGTTTTATATAATATCCAGGGGCAAAAATATGTTTTATAAGTCAAATCCATCATTTCCCTTCAATCCATACCTATACCGGACCTGTACTTCTGATTTCATTTTAGCTTTCTAACTCAGGCATTATGTTAAGAACAGGTCTCTTGCTCATCTCCATATGCATTTCTGTGCAACTTGGTTCCAGTCAATGTTTATCAGGCAATTGCCAAACCGGTATCGGTAAATTCCGTTTTCAGAATGGGGCTGTCTACGAAGGACAGATGGCCTATGGCAGACTGAATGGAAAAGGTACCCTGAACTATAGTAATGGTGATGTATACACAGGACAATGGAAGCTCAATAAGAGGGAAGGAGAGGGCATATTCAAAACAAAGGCAGGGCTGAGCTACCAGGGAAATTTTTCTAACAACCAGCTGAATGGTAAGATCAAGGTTTTCGATCAGCAGGGTGGCTATTTCGAAGGTAATTGGGTCAATGGCCAACCTTATGGAACAGGCCAATACATCGCTTCAAACGGAACCATCAAAAGTGGTGAATGGTCCGAACAAGGATTTATACAAAAGAATAGCCTGGCTTCAAAAGCAAAGCCGGAAGAATATATACCCGATTGTAATATTCTGCCCTGTGGATCAGGAAAAGGCCGGCTGGTATTTGATGACGGTTCCGTTTACACAGGTCTTTTTTACAATGGATTACCTGCAGGTGAAGGCATTTGCAAATTTGTAAACGGGGATCTGTATTCCGGCCTGTGGACTAATGGAAGACCTGATGGCCATGGAATGTATACATACGCTAATGGGATGGTGTTGAATGGTGACTGGAAGAATGGCAAGTTCACCGAGCCTGTAAAAGCAATTAAAAAATCATATGCGGAAGGAGCCAATATATACGCCCTGATCGTAGGCGCTTCTCGGTATGAGTTTTTTGAATCTCTGAAATATACAGATGATGACGCATACAAAGTCTATGCTTTTCTCCGCAGCCCGGAGGGAGGTGCAGTCCCCGATGATCATATCCGTATCCTTATCGATGAAAGTGCAATAGCTGAAAATATATACAAAGGGCTGGATGACATCATCGCTATGGCCGGTCCAGATGATGAAGTGCTTGTCTACCTGGCCGGGCATGGCCTGCAGGGATTCTATGTTCCTACGAATAGTGATGGCTACAGGAACAGGGTGGAATATGACGATATCAAAAAAAGGCTAAGCACATGCCAGGCCCGTCAAAAGCTGGTCATAGCCGATGCCTGTTACTCGGGTTCTTTATTGGCTGCCAAAACCCCAATGTTTGAATCAGTCGATCTTTTTTATAAAAAACTATCCGCAAGCGGAGGAGGTACGGCATTCCTGCTATCCAGTAAAAGCGAAGAATATTCTCTTGAATCACAAGGGCTGAGACAAGGTATTTTTAGCTATTATCTTGTCCTGGGCCTTAAGGGTGAGGCAGATACAAGCGGAGACAGTATCGTGACCCTCGATGAGCTATATACCTATGTTTATGCCCAGGTGCGTAAATACTCAGGTAATCTTCAGTCCCCAATCCTGGCCGGAGACATTGACAGATCAATGCCATTGGCGAACATAAGAAGTTGATTCTTATAGACTTAGGCGAAGGCGAAGGCTAGGAGAGAGTCGATCTTAGGTATGCCTGTAAAAATATTTCCTCCGCCTTAGCCTCCGCCTCAGCCTTTTTTCTATCTTTGCCGCCCCTTTTGACATTATCTGTATTACTAAATCGCGCTTGCAGCCCTCGGGAGTGTGCAGGCTACAAACCAAGCAAACGCCATGCGGCATTATGAATTAACATTCATTGTCGATCCCGTTTTGTCTCATGAGGAAATTCAAACCGTCAGGCAGACATACGAGGATCAAGTCAAAAAACTAGGTTGCAACATCATCCATGTAGATGATATGGGCCTCAAGCAACTGGCCTATCCATTAAACAAACGCAACTCTGGTATTTACTATACTATCGAATTCGAAGCGGAAACCGGCGAAGCCATAGCTCCACTCGAACTAGCATTACGACGTGATGAGCGTATCATGCGATTCCTCTCCATTGCACTCGACAAATTCGGTGTGAAATACAATGAAGACAAACGCAATGGCCTGATCAAGAAAACGCAACGTATGAGAAGGAAGAAGCAGGACAGCGTTCCCATGCCTACACCAACTCCCGCAGCGAAAGTAGCTGAAGTACTTGTTCCGGACGCTCCTGAACAGGAAGAAGAATAATCATCATTTCAAATTCTCTACCGTCATAATCATCATATAACATGGCATCACAGGAAGATATTAAATTTCTCAGCAATCCAAACATTGGAAAGCAACGCAAGAAATATTGCCGCTTTATTAAATTCGGCATCCGTCATATAGACTACAAGGATCCTGATTTCCTCGCTCAATTCCTCAACGAACAGGGAAAGATCCTTCCACGTCGTATCACAGGTAATTCACTGAAATATCAACGTAAGGTTTCTGAAGCCATCAAGCGTGCACGTCACCTGGCAATGTTACCTTTCGTAACTGACTTATTGAAGTAATTCTTCATCCATTCCCGACTTATACATCATGGAAATAATATTATTAAAAGATATCGACACACTTGGCGAACGCCACGAGATCGTCAATGTAAAACCAGGCTTTGCAAGGAACTACCTGATCCCTACAAAAATGGCCCTGGCCGCTAATTCCACCAATAAAGCCAAGCTGGAAAAACTACGATCAGAAGAAGCTGCTCATGAAACAGACCGAATCAACGATTTCAAAACCGTTGCCGCCAGGCTTGAAGGCCAGTCCCTCCGGATTGGTGCAAAAGCAGGTACTACAGGCAAGATTTTTGGAAGCGTCACCAGTGTTCAGATCATGCAGGCGCTGAAAGACCAGATGGGTATCGATGTCATTCGTAAGAAAATTGAATTACCTGAAGAAGTTAAAGTACTTGGAACGTATACTGCAAATATCAACTTCCATCCTGAGGTTCACGCCACTATAAAATTTGAAGTTGTAGAAGAATAGAACCAACCTGATTTCCAAGTATAGAACCTGGAAATAAACTATGAAGGTCCGTGATGTAAATCACGGGCCTTTTTTTATTCAGTATTAATCCTGAAAAACCTGATTTTATAATTCAGGTAAAACACTGATGTGCTGATCATTTTTTAATGCAAATTTTGGTCTCGTTAAAAGAGCATATGAAAAGCAATTTTTTATAGACTCTTTCTTCGTTGCCCGCCCTTTTATTGCCGCTCTTGGAACAGAGCTGATTTCCTTCAGGAAGTTAGTGATTCACAACAAAGTCCGCACCCCGGAATAACATGTAACCAAAAATTACTTCTAAATATGAGACGTGCAAATCAATTATTCAGCTTAGGATTTTCATTCTTACTGATGATCCTTTTAACTGTCGGTTGCTCCAAAGATGATGGATTAGTACCTGATGGTCAATTAGACGATCGTGGATTCACGACAGCCGGAGCAGGTAAAACTGTCAACTTTTTTGCAATAAGTGATCGAAATGAACTTCTGAGATATAAAGCAGGCCCACCTGCTCAATTGGTTTCTGTAACTCCTTTTATTGGATTAGGACCCACAGAGCATATGCTGGCAATAGATATACGACCATCGAATGGTGTACTATATGGTATTTCTGATTCAAGCACGATTTATCTTATAGCTACCGATGGCGGACAGGCAAAACCTGTTGGTAAATTTTTAGATTCGCTGAGGTGGGGATCTGCCGTAGGTTTTGATTTTGATCCATTTACAGATCAGATCCGCCTTATCACAGACCAGGGCCAGAATCTTCGGATAGATCCGGATTTTGGAACCGTAGTGGGGGTAGACCTGGATATCAATCCGGTAGGAGCAGTTATTAATTCTGTTGCCTATGCAAGAGTAGCTACTGGTGCCACCAGGACATTCTCATTATATGATATTGATGCTTCTCGTGGTGTTCTGATGAGACAGGATCCACCAAATGATGGCTTAGTGACTATTATCGGACCACTTGGATTAATCATCTCAGGTGAAGGAGGATTTGATATCGGAAGTTCAGCTAATTCACATTTCATCAGTCCTAACCAGACCGCAGTAGGATATGCTGTATTATACGGTCATGCTGTATCAGGTGGATTGAACACTGGTGATAACCTTGCAGCTGATGCCTACAGATTGTGGGAAATCAACCTCGAGACAGGAAGAGCAACCTATAAAGGCCTTTTTGACAGGAATGTGATTGGCATTGCTGTACCGTAATCGATATTTAGAAGTATTAATCAATATTTTTATTAGGAAAAGCTGTCGATGATATACATCGACAGCTTTTTTTATTCCTTCTCCATGGGTGTAAATAAAAAAAGAATTTGACTATCTTCAATCCTGTTCTTGCCCTCTGTTGTAATGCATTGCTGGTATGATGTTTGATGGGAATAGAGTATCTCCCCTTACAATTCCGGCAAGCTTTCCATCCTCCTCTATACATTGATGTATTACCAATTAACTACTTTTATAACCTAATTAAATATTGAAAAAATGAAACGAAATATCAATTTATTGATTCGCAGCATGGCCTTCTACGCTGCTATTTTATTTTTTGCAGGTTGTACCCAGGATGAAGGTATCAAGCCTAAAGAAGATTTAGGAGTAGATACACGGGGCCCGATAGGTCCTGGTACCGGTGGTGGTGCAGGTCCAAAAACCGTATATGGTCTGACTGATAATAATCAATTGCAGCTCTTAAAGCTTGGACCACCTATCACTGTTGTTTCAAGTGTTACCCTGTCAGTGCCCAGAGGTGATGTCATCAGAGCTATTGACTTTCGTGGTGACGGAGGACTTTATGGCGTAAGTTCAGGAAGCACGATCTACCTGATTGATCCAGCCACTGGAGTGTGCAAGGCAGTAGGTGGTGCTTTTGTACCCGGAATCAAAGGAGGACTTATTGGTTTTGACTTTGATCCAAAAAATGACCAGATAAGGATCGTCACGGATCTGGATCAGAACATTCGGGTTGATCCTAATACCGGTGCTCTGATTCTGGCAGATACTGATATCAATCCTGCTGTCTACAATATGAATGCAATAGCATATGGATATAATTATGCATCAAGAACATATCCTTTATATGATATAGATGTTTCACGCGGTTATCTGACCAGGCAAGATCCTCAAAACGGAGGAGTGATTACTCCGATTGGTCCATTGAATATGGTCATCTCAGGAGAAGGTGGTTTTGATATCCTTCGAAGCAGCAACAGCACTGTAGGCACTGCAGCTTTATTCGGTCGCTCTCTGCTTCCAAGCACAGGCACAGCTGACAACCTGAATACTGACGCTTTCAGGATCTGGGATATAAATCTCCAATCTGCAAAAACAACCTACAGAGGAAAATTATCCCGTAATATTATTGGCTTAGCTATTCCTTAGGTATGAATACAAACAGGTCCTGGGCCGGTTACGATTTAATCTGAATAAGCGGGACCGGATGCGAATTAATAAAAATGCTGCCTTTGATTTTCATAGGCAGCATTTTTATTTTCAGCCATTAAAAATCAATTTATTCCGAGTAGAAAATTGACCTACATAGAATTAACTAAATTTAGCCGTACATAGCGGGAAAAATAAAAATGGGTCAGTCACAAGCATTCGAAGTCTTTGGTGGTAAATCATTGTCGGGAGATCTAGTTCCGCAAGGAGCAAAAAATGAGGCTCTTCAAATCTTAAGTGCCGTCCTGCTTACTAATGACGTAGTAGAGATTACCAATATCCCGGACATCATCGACATCCGGATGTTGATCGAATTACTTCGAGGTCTTGGGGTTAAAGTAAATCAGATCAGTAAAGGCCATTACAAATTTCAGGCGGATGATGTGGCCCTCGAAAATTTTGCCTCCGAAAGCTTTCAGACCAATAGCAGAAAAATCCGTGGGAGCGTCATGCTGATAGGTCCTTTACTGGCCCGGTTCCACAAAGCATTTTTACCAAAGCCCGGAGGTGATAAGATAGGTCGGCGACGCCTGGATACGCACTTCAATGGATTTACAGATCTGGGCGCCAATTTTGTATTTGATGAAAAGTCAGATCAGTATTATGTCGAGGCCAAAGACGGATTACATGGGGCATACGTGCTCATGGACGAGATCTCGGTAACCGGAACAGCTAATATCCTCATGGCTGCCGTATTGGCTGAAGGAACGACAACCATTTACAATGCTGCCTGCGAACCTTACCTGCAACAATTATGTCGCCTGCTTTCCGCCATGGGCGCAAAGATTGAAGGACAGGGATCCAATCTCCTTATCATTCATGGGGTTAAGAAACTGGGAGGCGCCACACATCGTATCCTTCCGGATATGATTGAAATCGGATCCTTCATTGGTCTCGCTGCGATGACACAATCCACCATCCGGATTAAAGACTGCCATATACCGGAATTGGGCATCATACCCCGAATTTTTGAACGCCTGGGCATTGTGATCAACATCGAAAACGATGACCTGGTCATACCGGCACAGGACCTATATGAGATCCAGACTTTTATCGATGGGTCTATTATGAATATCTATGACGCTCCGTGGCCGGGGTTTACGCCGGATCTGATCAGCATCGTCCTTGTGGTGGCCACACAGGCAAGGGGAAGTGTGCTGATACATCAGAAAATGTTTGAGAGCAGGCTTTTCTTCGTGGACAAGCTGATCGACATGGGCGCACAGATTATCTTATGTGATCCACATCGGGTGACGGTGATCGGCCTCGAGAGGAAATATTCATTGAGGGGCATCGAAATGAGCTCACCGGATATCCGTGCCGGCGTGGCATTGCTGATTGCTGCATTATCAGCTCAGGGCAAATCCCTGATCCATAATATCAACCAGATCGATCGTGGATATGAAAACATTGATGGAAGATTACAGGCTTTGGGTGCGCAGATAAAAAGATTGGAAGTCTGATTAATCGCAACTTTTTATATTAAATTAAAATCCAATGTCAGGACAACATAATAGTACCTCAAAATTTAAAAAGTAAATGTTGCATGTTCAAATCTTAGATTAATATTCAAAGGCTATCTATAAGTATTAGAGGATAAAGATTTAGACCTAAAGAACTTACAAATTAACCGCTTTTCTGAAATTAGCTCAGAACCAATATTTGAATAATCGAAAAATATGGGAACAATAGTAGCCATAGTAATAATAGCTGTGATAATTTCTGCTTTCTCAGGTAAGAAGAAGGGTTCTTCGCGACCATCATTCACATCCTACACGCCTAAACCTTCAGTGAAACCACCTGAAGTTCAAGGTCAAAAATTAAGTAATTGGAAAGTGCCTGTATCAACTTCTCAATCATATAATAGTATACTTGAAGATTCTATTATTGATGTTACAGGCAAGAGTTACTCACTTACTTCAAACAATAGTTTAAGAAAATATGCCAATGGCGTCCCTTATTGGGCACATCATTATGTTTACTCATATTCTGAAATCCATAGCGCCTCTCCTATTCAGAAAATATTTTATGATATTTTCAAGAAATTCTTTCTGGTCGATGAATATCTTGATCTAGAGGGCAATATGAATTATGCTTTCATTCTGCTGTTTGACCTTCTTGAAGAATATGATTATCATAAAAACATCGGGGAATTAGAAAGCCGTCTCCACACACTAGGTCGGCACTACCCTAAAACGAAACCTTATGGAATTTCATTCCTTCTTAAAAAAATGGAAGCGAGAGGTGATATTGAAGGCATTGCAAGACTTAATGGGGGAACAAGGTACATCTACCAAAGTTATAATGTTTATAGTGATAATTGGAAACTTGGAAATAAGTATAAATCTAAATTAAATCTTAACGAAGAAGAAGTACTTACGTTGAACAAAATTTCAATCCCAATCAATAATTTTTGCAGCATTGAATTTTGCTTAATTGAAGTAACAAAAATATTCTTAGCAACAATTCGAGAACTCAGAAATCATTATGTATTAGAGAATACTACTTTGGAACAGGAGTTTACATTAGTTGCCGACGCTATTGCCAAAAAGCATTTCAGATTTAGATCCGGTAGTTCAAATCACAAATATTGTATTGAATCAACTACTACCGATTTCTATTCCCACATTTTCAAACTTTCTGAGAATTCTGTTCGGGAAAACTATGGACATAAAAGAAAAATCAATACTGATGTTCCTTATGTAGCAAGTGTTAAGGCAGAATTAGAGACAAAGATTATTTCTCCGGTTACACAAGTTCTTTCAATTCTTGAAACCAAAATAAATGCTCCAAATGAAGAAACCGAAATAGAGTTAAATTTATTAAACACCAGTCGTTGGAAAATAAAATTTGAGGACCTTACTCTGAAGTACAATGGAAACCCAAAGTACTATCTGGAAAATATTCTCTCACTGGGAAGTTTGAATCAAAAAAACCCATCGATTGAAAACATCTTTTTTGAGGCATCTAAATTTATTTCAAAATACGATAAGGAGACCTCCCTAAAACTTTATGTTCACTATTTATTCTACGATTTAAAGTCATCAAAATTTGATAACAAGCAACTTACTAAAACTATCCAGAAAAACTTATTTAAAACAAATGAACAATTGCATGAATTTGAAATGATACTGAGTAGATTAATAAAGGATAAAAATCTTGAGCAAGCACTACTAGCGGTTTGCAGTATTTATGTCATTAAAAGAAAGAAAATTAATTTGGATGAGGATTCAATTAAGGAAGCTCAACAACTACATGCCAGTACGGTCGGCTTATTAAACGAATATTTGAACGATGAGTATGAAGATGAAATGAATACAATCTCTACAAAAGAAATTAGTACCGAAGAGGTTAGAATTAGTATTACACAAAAAACCACAGAGATCTCTCGATCAATTTACAGGAATGATCTTTCTTTTACAAATTTACATACTACAGCGCTGGAATTCTTTGCCAAAAACAGTTTTACAGTTTCCTTTAGTGAATTTGAAATATTCGCGAAATCAAATGGTGTTTTCAAAAACCAACTTGTTGACAGCATTAATGAATTATGTTACGATGATTTAGATGATGTTCTGATTGAAGAAGAAGATGAATTCTATACTATTAAAGAAGCTAACTACCAAACATTATTAGGAATATGAATGAAAACATTAAACCAAAAGAAGCTACATCCATCATTAATTCATTGATAGGTGGAGTAGTACCCAAAATAGGAGTTCAGCATATAGCAGTAGGCCGGTCGGCAGAAATCAATGCATTTATTTCTGCTTTAGAGGATGTAAAGAATGGTCACAGCATGGTAAAATTTATCATTGGCGACTTTGGCTCAGGAAAGTCTTTTTTACTTCACTTATTGAACACGGTTGCATTAAAGCAGAAATTTGTTATCGCTAATGCAGACTTTACTCCAGATAACAGACTATATTCAAATGATTGGAAAGGAGTAGCCTTGTACTCAGCTATAGTTGATAATATTGCAATACAGACTAAACCCGAAGGTGGAGCACTACCAACTTTATTGGAGAAATGGATTGAGCAAATTGTTACAAAAACAGCATCTGAAAACAATATTTCATTAACTGAAATCCGAAGCGTACAATACCTCAAACTTATCCAGAATAATATAATGAAAACCGTCAATGAGATTACCGACATAGGTGGTTTTGATTTTGGAATGGTTGTATTAAAATATTATGAAGGTTATATTAAAGATGAGGAGCAATTGAGGCGAAATGCCTTGAAATGGCTTAAAGGAGAGTATAGAACCAAGACAGAAGCCAAGCAAGATTTAGGTGTTAGGGAAATTATCACTGATTTGAATTATTATGACATGCTAAAGAATTTTTGTAGGCTTTTTGTAAGTATGGGTTATAGTGGATTTATGGTGAATTTAGATGAAGCTGTAAATTTGTATAAAATCTCGACCTCAGTAATGAGAGAAAAAAACTACGAAAAAATTTTGACAATTTATAATGATTGTTTTCAAGGTAAAGTTGCAAATTTGTTTTTCAATTTTGCAGGAACCAAAGAATTTTTAGAGAATGAACGTCGTGGACTGTTCAGTTACAGTGCATTAAAGTCAAGGCTTGAAACAAATAAATTTGAGACAGATGAGATTAGAGATTATGCTCAACCAGTCATTCGACTCATACCTTTAAATCATAATGAAATATTTGTACTATTAAAGAATTTAAAGCAAATTTTCGATTATAATTATAAAACTGAAGTTCCATTTGTCGATAGTGAAATTCTTCAATTCATGGAAGAGTTATTCAACAAACCAGGAGCTTCAGAATTTTTAACACCGAGAGAAGTGATCCGAGATTTTCTTAACATTCTAAACATATTAAGACAAAATCCAGGGTTAGACAAAAACAAGCTTTTTGCTGAATTAGAGATTTACGACGAGAGACCAAGTGATGTCTCACTTGATACCATAGAGGAATTATAATGATAATTGATTCTCTTTCAGAACCTATTCGTAGATATATTCGCGATAAACGATGGGAACAACTAAGGCCAATCCAGGCTGCAGCAATTACTAGGATTCTCGCCTCTTCTGATAATTTTATTCTGGCTTCACGAACTGCATCTGGAAAAACTGAAGCCGCATTCCTACCCATACTTTCAAAAGTCAACTTTCAAGAACCAGGGGTTCAGGTTCTATACATTTCTCCTTTGATAGCACTAATAAATGATCAGTTTTATCGCATAGAAGATCTTTGCAAATATCTTGATGTGACGGTAACCAAATGGCATGGTGAATCAAATAGAACACTCAAGGAAAAACTATTAAAATCTCCAAAGGGTGTTGTATTAATTACGCCTGAGTCAATTGAGGCAATGTTTGTAAACAAGCCCTTTTATGTTCCGCAACTTTTTTCAAATCTAAAGTACATTGTTATAGATGAGATACATTCATTTATTGGAACTGATAGAGGTACACAACTTAAATCTATCTTATCGAGATTGCAGTTTATTAATGTAAAACGATTTAGTGTTGTAGGGTTATCAGCAACTATTGGAGATCCTGATGAGGCCAAGAAGTTCACTGGAGATGAACTTAATACCAAAGTTCTGGTGGATAAACAAGCTAAAGATATAAATGCAGTATTTCGCTTTTTTGAAGCCAAAACTGATGAACTTTCTTTAGATCTTATGAAAGATTTATATCTAGAAACAAAAGATAATAAGGTACTTATCTTCCCTAATAGCAGAGGCCGGGCAGAAGAAGTAGCAGTTAAGCTTAAAAAGATATCCCAAAAAGTTAAAGGCCATATTAATTATTTCTCACATCACTCCTCTGTGGATAAGGATGTAAGAGAATATGTAGAATATTTTGCAAAGAACAATACAAGGCAAAATTTTTGCATTTCTTGTACTTCAACTTTAGAATTAGGAATTGATATCGGGACAGTAGATGAAGTAGTGCAAATAGATGCAACAAATAGCATAGCCTCATTGATTCAAAGAGTTGGAAGGAGTGGACGAAAAGACGGAGAAAGTAGTAACTTGTTTTTATATGCAACTAACCAATGGAGTTTATTACAATCCCTGGCTTGTTGGCTTCTTTATAAAGCAGGATTTATTGAGCCGCAAAGATCACCGGCGAAGGCCTATGATATTTTGCTTCATCAAGCACTGTCAATTACTAAGGGACATTCTGGTATAAGAGTTAACGACCTTATTACTCAACTACATGAGAATTTTGCATTCAACCAGATTGATACACATGAAATTGAACAAATACTTAACCACTTAATTGAAATCGACTTTTTGGAAAAACTTCAGCAAGAAGTTATTATAGGTATCGAAGGTGAAAGAGTTGTAAACTCAAGGGAGTTTTATAGTGTATTTAAGACTGAGGAAAATTTCAAAGTAGTTAATGCTGGAAGTACCATAGGTAATATTCCGTTTTCGCCACAAGTAAGAGAAGATGAAAATATCTTATTAGCAGCTAAAATCTGGAAAATTAGGTTCATTGATTTTAAATCAAAGAAAATTGAAGTAACTCCAACGAATGATGGAAAGAAGCCTATGTTTTTTGGAAGCGGTTCGATAATTCATCCAAAAGTCCGAGAAAAAATGATTGAAATCTTGTTTACAAATGATAAATACGAAGTCTTAAACAAAATAAGTACTGACGAGATTGAATCAATGCGCAAGGATTTTTCTATTTTCAATATTAAGAATGTCAAAACAGACCGACCTCTGCAAATCAATGAAAAAGTTTTAGATCTTTATACTTTTACTGGAACCAGAATAAATAGAACAATTCAAATGCTACTGAATATTGCGGGTTTAGAAAATACGATGGATGATCGAAGTAGTTCTTTTGAAATTAAAGCACCTAAAGAAGATTTATTAACTGTCTGGTCATCACTTTCTAATCCGCTTTTAGATTTAGATCCATATATTGCGGACTTATTGGAATCTAATCCAGCCCTTTTGGATTTTTCAAAATGGGGAATTTACCTTCCTCGGAAATTGCAGATTAAAATTATCAAGGAGAAATATTTTGATGTTGAAAATACAGGATTGTATTTAAAGTCCATATTTCCAATTTGTAGTGATAATGTACTTTAAGGTGTTAAACTTGAAAACTCCAGACATCTCGTTCTAAGAGTTCTCAACTAGGAGGGTTATCTTATAAGCTTACGATTGCCGGTCTATCACATACCCGATCAATCCCTTCATGGAAGAAGTAGCCGGACTGGGCAGAAATTCCTGCAGTAATTTATTCGCTTTTTGAATATATGTCTCCATTACTTCTTCCGCATATTTAATCCCTCCGCTTTCATGCACCTGGCGAATTAATTCACGGACACGTTTTTTATCTGTATTGTATTTTTCAACTGTACGGATTAGAGTTTTCCGCGTTGACGGATCTACTTTCTGAAGTGTATAAATTAATGGCAGGGTCATTTTCTTCTCTTTGATATCAATAGCACGCGGTTTACCCACATCTATATCTCCGTAATCAAAGAGATCATCCTTGATCTGAAAAGCAACCCCGATCGCTTCGCCAAATTTGTAAAACTTGTCGATCATTTCCTGATCATCTGTTACAGAAGCAGCACCTGCAGCACAGGATGCAGCGATCAGCGATGCAGTTTTTTTACCTATGATATCAAAATAAACTTCTTCTGTAATGTCAAGCCGTCTGGCTTTCTCGATTTGTAAAAGCTCTCCCTCACTCATATCCCTCACAGCTCTTGACATGATCTGTAATATGTCATATGCTCGCGTATCCAATGCAACAAGCAAACCACGCGACAAAAGATAATCACCTACAAGCACTGCAATCTTATTTTTCCACAATGCATTGATGCTGAATATTCCCCTTCGCTGATGGGAGTCATCCACCACATCATCATGGACAAGGGTAGCCGTATGAAGGAGTTCGACCAGGGAGGCAGCAGTATATGTCTTTGGAGTGATCTCTCCACAAATCTTGGCAGAAAGAAGTACGAAAATTGGCCGCATCTGCTTTCCTTTCCGGTTGACAATATAATGCATGATCTTGTCCAGTAAAGGCACCCGGCTGCGAACAGATTCCCTGAAGTGTTTTTCAAAAGCTTCGAGCTCGGTAACAATAGGAGCCTTTATGGCATTGAGTTCTTTACTCATTGTTTCTGAATCACAGGTTCGGATGTATTGATCATAAATTGATTTTTCTGTATTCCGGTGAGGATCACGATAGCAATACAAAAGAAAAAGAAGCTTCCTACTTTATCGGTTTCCACCATATCATTCAGTGTAAGAATAAAAAGAATGCAGCAAAATGATACCAGCGCTGCCATCAGCAATTCTTTCGCCGGGCCTTTCTCCATCCGGTGATAAAGACTTTCACCATAAAGCAAAACACCGATGATAAGCACCAGAAAAATGATTAAGCCGATCAGTCCCTGATCCACAGCTTCCATCAGGTAATAATTGTGCATGCCTGAATGCTCAGGATTATCACTTACATACGTGGTGAAATGCCTGTCTACATAATTCTGATAGAGACTATAAAAGCTTCCCGGCCCATAACCTGCCACCGGTCTTTCTTTCACCATATAATATCCTGCTACCCATCTGTAAAAACGTTCGACGGTAGAAATGTCTTCCATCTTATATGTAGCAGATACAAGATCATCAAATCTTTTGTGCGTTATGGCTTTTGCAAAATCAGGTGAGTATTCAAGATATTTATTATTGGCAGCAAGCCATCCGACACCAAGAAAAGCGATTCCAAAAGTGATAGGAACTACAGCTCTCATCAATCTGAGCTTGATAGCATAAAAACTGATGATCATTAATGGAACACATACCCATGCAGTTCTTGTAAAGGAGAAATAAATTCCACCCAGGCACAATATCAGTGCAATCGTAAAGAAATTTTTAGCCATGCGTTCCACAAACCATCTGCGCATCCACCATGCAAATGGAAGCACTATCCCCAGGCAGCATGCATAATCCACATGGTTGCGATATATAGGGATCACTGCTTTGTTGATGGTATCAAAAGTGAATCCATACTGACTATGTCGGATCATGATGATGATAACTGTTCCGATAAGTGGAACCAGGAAATACAATCCCCATTGCTTAAAGTCTTTAATGTCCCTGAATAAAAGCAGCGGAATCAATACAAAGCATACCAGGTACCAGGATTTAGCGAGCGTATATTTAAAAGATATCAACGGCTCCTCCGAAATGATCGAGGTGAAAATGATCCAGAAAAAATGAAACACCAGCAGTATAAATACCGGGTGAAGTATAAAGCTGAAATCAAGTTTTTTGTGATAAAGGAAAAGATACCCTCCAAATAAAAGACACGACAACCACATAAGTGCCTCTGCAGGAAAATCAGTTGACAACCCTCCGGGCAGATCAACCTCTATAGCAAAAGGAATAGTAGCCCAGATCAATAAATATAATCGCCTGAAATCCCCCAGCCCCCACAGGAATACCAGCAATCCAAAAGGGACAACTAAAAAAGCAATCTCTTCTGTGGAAAGATAGCCCAGAAAGCAGAGGAAGAAAATCGCCGTCAGACCCGCGAAAACACCCACGCGACGGCCAGAAAAAGAAAGAATACGGTTGTATACCTCAGACATTGATCCCAAAGATAGATGTTGCTTGTCTTGCAGGTATATGCTGGTCTCCGCCCATTAAAGCATCCGGAAGCCAGAAAACTCTATTTTTACCCTCTTCAAGTAACCTGGGAACCGTGCTCGAATTCTTTAAAAAGAATCACCTTTTCAATAGCCTTCTTTTATTGCCGTATGCCTTTGTCATCCGGCTGGTGGCTATTCTATTTGCCGGTGCCCGTATCCCGGGTGAGATATTCGGTGCCTGGGGAGCAGATTTCATCACGAATACCCACTCATGGGGAATAGGTGAGTTCTTCTTCTCCACATTCCTTGTATTTATCCAGGCGGCCATTATCAACAGGCTTTTTATACGCCAGTCCATGATCGGGGAGATCAATCTGTTTCCGGGTCTTTGCTATATCCTGCTGACTTCCCTTCATCCTTCATTTATTGGGGTCTCTTCTATACTACTGGCCAATACGACTCTTCTGATAGGGCTTATTTACCTTTTTGATATCCTGAAAAAAGAAAAACAGGAGGAGACCAGGTTTATGGCAGGGTGGTGGCTGGCTGTATCCGGGCTTCTGTACACGCCGTACATGGTGCTCATCTTTTTCGGCCTCATCGCCATGAGCATGCTCAAAACACTAAAGATCAAGGACATCTTCCAGTACCTGACCGGATATGTATGTCCATTCCTGATCGGATGGATGGTCAGGATTATTTTAACCGGCCAATTCAGCCCGAGAATCCTCCATGTTTTTGACAAATTTGGCATCCCTTCCTTCCGCAATGGTCATGGCACACCGGATATCATTGTTGCCACCATACTTGGTTTATTGATGCTGTTTAGCCTGCTGGGGTATTCACAGGTTATAGCCCGTAAAAATATCCATGCCCAAAAGAAGATCGACACGCTGTATGCATTGATCTTCTTTTGTTTCCCCATGACCCTTTTTTGCGAAATTATCGGAGCCCCTTTTCTCATGGTGTTGTTGATCCCATTCTCGTTATTCCTGGCTTTATTGCTGCGCATGGTAAAGCATCCTGCTATTGCCGAATCCATTCATTTTATTTTGTTTGTCGCTGCTTTGCTTACCCAGGTGTTAATCCTTGTCTAGGGATAGTTTTTTATATTGTATTCCGGGATTGCTTCGTTTAGGAGGTGATATTTTCATTCCATAAAAAAGGCACCGCTTATACCTTATTTTCTACATGAGCCAGATCACCTGGACATACGTCGATGATGATGGATACAGCCATAATGTAGGGCTCTTCCATGGAGACAATTCGGGTCACCTTGTAGTCTATTGCAATGCAAGGATCGTAGTCATTGATTTTAATGTGCTGACCAGTAAGAATTATTCCTTTTTTATTGATGACGAGCTTTGCGACGTGGCCATTGAGGAAAAAGAAGGTAAGTTTTCCTATGGGTTCACCATCGATCAGGTGACCGATACCCCGCGCAACCGGGGTCGAAGAAAAATGAACAGGGATCAGGCAAAGCAGACATTAATCGTGGGTGTGGCATTTATCCTGGTGATTAGCGTGGCGGTTTTCTTGATATTGCATTTATAATCCCTTATTTTGCGCCCCCCAATGGAGAATAGACTGGATACGCACATCGAATGCCTCATTTTTGTGGCCCAACAACCCGTAAAAAGGGAGGACATACGTTACAACCTGGAAAATGCCCTGCAGGTAAAAATCGAACCTGAAGACATAGAGGATGCCCTGGTCAGGCTGAAAGAGAAATATTGGGATGACAATTTTGCCATTGAAGTTGTTGAAGTGGCAGAAGGCTTCCAATTTGTTACTAAAGGAGCCTATCATCACATTGCCGGCCACTACCTGAAGCAGCTTACAAAGCGCCGCTTATCAAAAGTAGCACTTGAGACCCTGGCTATCATCGCTTACAAGCAGCCTGTCTCAAGAGCTGAAATCGAGCAAATCCGGGGTGTAAATGCCGATTATGCCATCGACAAGCTTCTCGAAAAAGAGTTAATCGAGATCGTAGGCCGATCCACAGGTCCGGGAAAACCTCTTCTGTACTCGGCAAGCCCAAAATTCATGGACTATTTTGGATTAAAATCAATGGAAGATCTGCCACAGCTGAAAGAATTCCAGGCCGCATCCGAGGAAATCGGTGAACCTTCTTCCATGAATGAGGTTGTCTCCTATGATTCGCAAGGAAGTCAGAATGGTGAAAACCTCCTGGCCTCAGCTTCAGACGAATCTGAATAATGACAATCCATGAGCGACACACTGGTAAATAAAATAGCCGAAAGTGGGTTGATCACCCTTCGGCCTGAAGATTGGGTTCAACGGACTCAACCTGCAGTCATTGATCTCAAAGATTTTCTCTTCATGGAATTGATCCTGAAAGAAAAAGACTTTCGCGAAATGATGAAGACGCATGACTGGGCTCAGTATAAAGACCAGCCTCTTTGCGTTTTTTGTTCGACAGATGCGATCATTCCCAGCTGGGCGTTTATGCTGATTTCAACAAATGCGATCCCGTTTACACAGGATATTTTTTTTGGAACACCCGAGCAACGCATTAGCCAACAATTGCTTGATTATATCCATCATCTCGATGTTTCGCAATACCATGATCAACGCGTGATCATCAAAGGTTGCAGTGATGATGTCACCATTGGCCCTGAAATTTATATGGCATTGACAAATAAGCTTGTGCCTGTTGTGAAATCACTCATGTTCGGAGAACCTTGTTCTACCGTTCCTGTCTACAAACGTCCCAAAGGAGTTTTATAAATCAGTACCTTCATCACGTGTATACAGCTGAATCCATTGCATCTCTTTTTCCGGGTGCATCCCATCAACTTCCGTTCCCATCGTCGCCTGTTCAGAATATCTGTATTGATAGCCGCAGAGCAGCATGGCAAGCTCACGCACTTTTTATAGCATTGCAAGGTGCGCGTACCGATGGACACAAGTATATTCAACAGGCTTTTGAAAATGGTATCCGGAGTTTTCTCGTCCAGGAAAATATTGATACAAAAAATTTACCCGAAGCCAATTACATATTTGTTGCCAATGTCCTTGAAGCATTTCATGCCATGGCCAGCTATCATCGGAATCTTTACAAAGGCAAGGTGATAGCTATCATCGGAAGCAATGGAAAAACGTGGGTAAAGGAATGGTTATATATGCTGTTGTATCGTGATCAATCAGTATATCGTAGCCCCGGGAGTTACAATAGCCAGGTAGGAGTTCCATTATCGGTATGGAACATCCCGGTGGATACCTCGTATGCTATCATCGAAGCAGGGATTTCCAATCCAAATGAAATGGAAAAACTACGTAAGATCATACGCCCTGATGTAGTTGTCTTTACGCATTTCGGTGATGCACACAATGAAGGTTTTGGCTATGATGCGAATCTCAAGCTGAAGGAGAAACTCATAATGTGTACAGATGCAGCTTCTATTGTTTATCCTGCCGATGAAGAAATCGTTGCCGATGCTATTCACAAATCATTTCCCGGTAAAAATCTTTTTACCTGGAGCACCAAAGGAAATGGTTTGATCAATGCAAATACAACGACAGAAAATGATCTTGCTAAAGTGAGCTTCACTTTTGATCAGCATCATTGGAGTTACACGTTACCTTTTCCCGGTGCAGTCCCGGTATCAAACAGTCTCGCATGCCTTACCGCTATGGTGGCATTGGATATACCGTTTGAAGAACGGTTGCCATATTTTGAAGAATTGCAACCCATTGATATGCGTCTGAAAGCAGAGGACGCCATACAGGGTTGTGTATTGATCAATGATAGTTATAGCCTCGATCTTGATTCACTTCAATATGCATTGGAAAGTCTTGACATCGCCGGACAGACACAACGGAAAACACTTATTCTATCCGATCATGCACATGGACACGAGGGCATTTATGAAGCGCTTGCTGAAATGATCTCTGGCGCAGGGATTGATAAATTGATCTGCATCGGAACGGAGGTAAAAGCATTAGTGAATTTAGTATCTCCGGATGTACATTGTTATACCTATCAGGATGTAGATGATTTATTCCGCAAAGGTGGAATTACAGATGTGCACAACGAAGTCATATTGCTTAAAGGTGCACGAAGATTTGGATTCGAACGAATCGCGAGACGTCTCCGTTTGCGCTCGCACTCTGCTGTGTTGCATGTTGATTTCCAGGCATTGGATCATAACCTGAGATACTTCTACAGGATGATACGTCCCGGTGTAAAAAAAATAGCTGTAGTGAAAGCGAATGCATACGGTGCAGGTAGTCTTGAAGTTTGTCGCTTTTTATCATACCAGCATGTAGATATGCTGGCGGTAGCAGTGATAGATGAAGGCATTGAATTGAGAGAAGCAGGCATTTCATTGCCGGTCATTGTGCTCAATCCGGATCCGGAAGGAATGGATCTTATCCTGCAGCACAATCTTGAACCTGAAATTTATAATCAGCACATTCTGCAAAAATTATTGACTGCATGTCAGTTTAGCCAGGACAGTGCGATCATCCATATCAAAATCGATTCGGGTACACATCGTCTTGGATTTGCCATAGATGAGATTCCGGATTTAATAAAGATCCTGCTGAATCAGCCATGGATTAAAGTAGGCACTGTGTTTACACATCTGAGCGGCACGGATGATCCACGATGGGACAGCTTTACACATGAGCAGGTCAGAAGATTTGATAAGATGTATACGTTGTTGTCAGAAGGAATTGGATATCAGCCTCCTCGTCATGTGTTAAGTACAAATGGTATTCTTCGATTTCCTGAATATCAATTTGAAGCTGTGCGATTGGGAATTGGATTGTATGGAGTCGGCTTACCTGATCATCCCCAATTGATGCCTGTCCACAGTCTTAAGGCGCGAATACTTCATATTCAACAAATCGGACCTGGTGAATCCGTCAGCTATTCTCGCAGTTTTATCACCGACAAAGACCGGACCATTGCAACCGTCAATCTTGGATACGCTGATGGTCTTCCGAGGGTTGCAGGAAATGTTGGATCAACATTTTTACTGCACGGACAACTGGCTCCCATCGTGGGTAGAGTTTGCATGGATATGACCATGATTGATGTAAGCCAAATTCCTGAAGCAGCTATCGGAGATGAAGTGGTCATCTTCGATAAAGATCATTCGATTGAAGTCCTGGCACAAGCCTGTGGCACCATCCCATATGAGATCATGACTAATCTTAATCCACGTATCAGGAAGGTTTATGAGCATGGGTAGAAAAGCATCATAATTCGTAAAGAAAATCAGAAGTCCCCTGGTTGCTGAGCTGTTGCCCAAGGGTGTGGGAAAGCAAGTCGAAACATAGGGGCAAGGTGAGGGCCGAGTGACGGATCACGGGTGCCGGGTCATGATATTTCTGTACCTTGAAATACCCAAACCTCAACTCAGATCTTTCAATCCGCGACGTGATCATGTGGCGAAATACTTTCAAATACAAATCATTGCCTAAGCGAATGCTTAATGTAATACAGGCTGACACCACATCTAAAAGAAAAAGCAATTTTGTTTTTTCTGCATTTGTTAGTGGCTTCATCCTGATCTTCAGCAATGGTTTAACTGGTCAGGAATTCTACACCAATATAGGCATGTTTGGTTTTTTGAGATATGAGATAAACAATATTGGATGCGGTGATTGTTCTTATGATGTCATTAGTCCAGGTGTAAATTCGGGTGTTGGACTTTCATTTGGACCTGATGGAGTGTTGTATGCACTCACGCAAACAAATACGGAAATCCAGATATTGATTATAGATCCTGTAACCGGAACATCTGGACCGCCGGTTTATACCTATCCATGGATTGTAGCGACTCAGGCTTTTGTTGCCGGTTTTGTTAGTGTGGGGGGTGGTATTTTTTATTTAGGGTCAAATAATCCTCCCAATACTTCTACCATTTATAAGTGGGATACAAATACAGGGGCTCTCATTTCCCTTGGTGACTCGGGATATGTTATCAAAGGTGAGATGACTATGGCATGGGGAAATATTTATTTCTCAGTATATGATCCTACCATTGCCATGAATGCCATTTTACATTTAGACACTGTAAATGCAGCCAACAGCCAGGTTGTCTTTTATTATCCATTGAATCAGGTTTATTGCGATATCACCGCATATTCAATCTGTAATACTTTGATAGGTTGGGAGTGTCATGGAGGAAATTTGGTTTTGATTAATCTGATAGATGGTTCAGTAACACCGATTTGTATTAATAATAATCCAAATTTTTATGGTCCCATAACTTCCATGTTGGAATTTGCTCCACCACCTCCTTGTCTAATTGAGCTCGATCTCGACTGCAACGACTCCTCCGGTGCCACCGACGCAGATTACAATTCTCCCGACTATGATTGTCTCTCAAATGGTGTAGGCGTCGCAGATGAAGACATAAAAATGCTCTATGATACCATCATCAGTGAAATGACTATTCAGATAGTAGGTTTTGTTCCAGACGATCCATTCGAATTATTATTCATGACTGGTTCAGTAGCAGGTATAAATGTTTCGGGTTCAGGTACCGACATGATCACATTATCAAATGCCGGTGGGGCAAAATCAACTGACTTCAAGGATGCACTCCGTCTTGTGGTTTATAATAATATTTCAAATTATCCTACCGGCGGATTACGCACAGTAGAAGTTCAATTCTCAACTGAGTCAGGTGCGATGAGCAATATCGCTACTGCATTTATTCAAGTAAACGAACTCGAGCGAGTCCCTGTCGATCTCGGTCCTGATCAATTGCAATGCGATGGATTGACTACTACATTTGATGCAGGTAATCCAGGTGCAAGCTACAGCTGGTCCACAGGTCAGCATAGCCAGACGATCACAACAGGTACTGCAGCTCAGTATATCGTCACTGTCTCCGATGGCTTCCTGTGTCCGGGCCTGGATACAGTTGAACTTGATATCATCCCTGTCATTCATGTATCACTCACCGGAGAAACGGATATCTGCGATAATGAGCAGGCTGATATGACTATCGAAAATGATGCACCGTTTCCGATGACGATTGAGATTACACCTGATCCCGGGTCACCGTTTACATTGACAGATGTTGAAGGCAATTTTACTTTTTTTGATTTGCCGGGAGGATTGACTGTATATACGATTACAAGCGTCATTCCATCACAACCTGCCTGTATCGATATGACAGATTCTACACAAGTCATTTTTGTATTTCCGACCTATGTCACCAATGTAGCAGAGAGCATATGCGATGGAGATAGCATCTGGCTGGGATATTACTGGGAGAACCAGGCCGGCCAGTATGAGATATTATTTTATTCCATCGATGGATGTGACAGCACAGTCAATTTCACGATCAGTGTATCACCTGCAGTAAATATTTCTGCACAGGCGACCACTTGTATTCCTGCAGAAGCTGGCGTATTCGTTACGCATCTCAACAATCCAAATGGATGTGATACAGTAGTGCATACAACCGTTACGTTATTGCCCTCTGATACAACATCCATTTCACTTACTACATGTAGCTCATCCAGTGTAGGGGTGTTCACACAATTGCTGACAAATCAGGATGGCTGTGATAGCCTTGTGATTACAACAGTCACCCTGACACCGACTCAGGATACAACAATGGTATTGCAGACAACTTGTGATTCTTCCCTTTTGGGAGTATCTCAACAATTACTGGTAGATCAATCAGGATGTGATAGTTTGGTTATTACTTCGATCACAATGGCACCAACGGATACAAGTTATCTGAGTTCTGTATCCTGTGACTCTGCGGCTATTGGCATTTTTCAGTTGATGTATTCCGGTCAGGATGGATGTGACAGTTTTGTGATCACGACAGTCAGTGCAGGTATTCCCGATACAACTTATACAAATACCACTTCCTGCGACTCTTCAAGCCTGGGTGTCTTTGAAATGCATTTTAATTCGCAGGCCGGATGTGACAGTACGGTATTTACCACCATCAGTTATTCGGCGAGTGATTCTACATTCATCATCGGTTCATCATGTGATCCTGGTGATGTAGGTGTTTTTATTTCAGCATTCATCAATCGTTTTGGATGTGATAGTATTGTAACTACGAATGTGGCTCTTAGCCCATCAGATCAGACATTTATTAATTCTACAACCTGCGATCCTTCAGCTGCTGGTGTTTTTATGCAATCTCTCACCAATCAATTTGGATGCGACAGCATTGTCACTGAAACCATTGATTTGTTAGCATCAAGTGAAACATTTCTTTTTTCAAATACATGCATGTCTTCACAAGCCGGGATATTCATCACTACACTTTCCAATCAAAATGGATGTGACAGTATTGTGACGCTTACCGTTTCGCTTATTCCTGCCGATACAACAGTTATTTCATTTAAAACCTGTGATCCTGCATTGGTTGGGAAAAGTCAAAACATACTCACAAATCAGGATGGCTGTGACAGCCTGGTGATAGAACAAACAAGTTTGTATCCACTACCTGATCTTCAATTACAGGTCACATCAAATTTCAATGGATATGATATCAGTTGTTTTGGAGAAGCAGATGGCAGTGCGTTTGCAAATGTTTCAGGTGTTTCTCCATATTCCTACATCTGGTCTACTGGAAGTACCGATCAAAACATAATTGGCCTTTCTTCTGGTTTGTACACTGTTACAATCACGGATGCTAATGGATGTAAGACTGATGACGAGATTACATTATCTGATCCGGGTCCATTCATGATCAGCTTCATAGTTTCAAATCCGGATTGTTTCGATCAAAACAATGGAAGTATTACAGTTGAACAGACAGGAGGTGTAGAGCCAGTCCGATATTCAATTGATGGAATAAATTATCAATCATCATCTTCATTCACCGGTCTGAGCGGAGGTACATATCAAATCACAGCCCTTGATGCCAATGATTGTGAAAAGAAAGAAATCATCTTCATCAATGTTCCCCTTATGGTCAGTGTGGAGCTGGGAGATGATCAGATCATCGAAGCAGGAGATACCGTCATCATCAATGCCATAGTCAATGTTCCGTTTGATTCACTCGCATCGATCACCTGGACAGGCCTCACAAATCCGAACTGTCCGACATGCCTTACACAGTCGGTGGTACCAATTGTAACAACTACTTACTCAGTCTCTGTCACAAGCGTAGACGGATGCAAAGATGAAGATGCATTGACCTTATTTTTAGAAAAGAATACTGACATCTATGTCCCGAATATCTTTTCACCGAATGGTGATAACATCAATGATAAGCTGATCATCAGCGCAGGATCGGATGTGGAAGAGATCTCCGCCCTCATCATTTTTGATCGCTGGGGAAATATGGTTTTCTCCGCAGATCATTTCCAGGCAAATGATCCAAATGTTGCGTGGGATGGAAGATTGAAAGGAAGGGCGTTGAATTCTGCAGTGTTTGCTTATAGATTAATTGCAAAATTTAAAGATGGGAGCCAGTTTATTAAGGAAGGAGATGTGACGTTGTTGCGTTAAAAATTATCCTCAAGTTTGCATAAGGCTGTGAGTGAAAAACTCTTGCACCCGCTATTCGAAGTTTGCAACTTCGAATCCATATTAGAATCAAAGTCCAAAAAAGTAATCATCATCAAGCAGTCTCTGACTGCGAGTGAAAATCAATTCATTTATTTCCAAAAAAGTGAAAACTCGAAATAGCATTCGTTTGAATATTTAACTTAATATGTTATGTAATACTTAAATATTTATGTAGTTTAATGGTCTACAAAGTCGGCACCCAAACATTTAACTATTGAACACCGTGCTATGACCGACTTGAAATTTAATCTTAACAATCTGCTCCTTCCTCCACAGTTGCTTCCGGAATTATACCTAATGCCTCTCGACCAGGTTTCCACCTTGATCTGTCTTGGGGTCAGGGTGGAAAGTAAAGAGGTGTAAACAACCTCCACCAAGACTCCAAAAGAAACCATTTTTATAACAGTTAGGCACAGAGCCTCCTATGCCTCGAAGCTATCGGAGGCTTGTGCCTTACTTAAAAACTAATAGCATGAAAAATACAGTTTTTTCATTTATATTTATCTGTTCCATATTCATCATGATGACAACAGCATGTGAAAGAACAGATCTACAGAAATCTTCCATAAATAATAATGAGAAGATTACCCCACGAATTGACGATTGTGGAGATTGCCCTCCTGAAGATTGTTGCTGTGGAGTCCAAATGTTATCCTCTGGAAGTCCGACCTTACGGCTATGCGGTACCACTTCTCCTGATAACACCATGTTTACATGTGGTCCAACTTTTGTAGGTGAATGTGAAATCGGAGGGTTTATTCTAATCCTTCCTTTATCTGGGTTAGGTGATAAAGAGGGATTTTGCATGGCTCAAAATACAGCATTTAGCATAGTGTCAACTGCTACAGTCTCTGTAAGAATTACCTGCCAGTATGATCTAACATCTCCTCAACATCAGGATGTCATTCTTACAGCGAATACCCCTCAATACTTTAGTGTTAATGGGGATTGTGAAGTTAACGATTGTGAATAATTTGTAATTTAACCTTGATTTTATCCTGATCTGCAAAACCTAAGAATGGGAATTGCAGATCAGGATTTTTGAAAAAAAGAGACAAATGTTAAATATGTTTTCATATATAATTTTATAAATGCATAATGTGAATAATTCATTAGTTTTTATTATTGCCATTTTCACTATTTGGATATTATCTTCTTTCAAAAGTGAAGCTCAAATTTATTTTGCAAATCAATCATTTGGAGCTAGTTTACATAAAGTCATATTAGATTGCTCTTGTTCTTCCTGTTGTAATATAGATTACATTGGACCAACCGTATATATTGATCATGCGACAACTATGACTCCGGATGGAAAATTATATGGCTTAAATGAGGATATTTTTTTGATTGATACATTATCAGGAGCATACGCTTTATATTTTGATATTCCTAATAACTTATACCCATTTTTAATTGGACTTGCTTCTGGCGGAAACGGAATATTTTATTCAATGATTGACCAAGTTGCGGGAAATGGACTATTGGAAATCGATGTCAATACAGGTATAATTACTAATTTGGGTTCTGATCCAGTATTCCCTTCTCATGGTGATTTGACATTATATAATGGCGATTTTTATTATCCCACTCGCGTTAATAATAATGCTGCATTTCCTGGAATTGCAACTTTTAATATTACTAACCCTACCAATGTATCTCTTGTTTTTAATTATCCACCTATTCGAAACATCAGAGGTTTAACAGCAACTAATATGTGCCATACTCTTCTTGGTACTGACATAGCATATCAAGAAATGGTTTTATTAAATACCATAGATGGAACCATTACACCTTTATGCGAAACTAATTTGGAATCTATCACATCAGTTCAGGAATTTATCTTACCAACCATTTGTGATATCTATCTCGACATCGACTGCGACGACAGCTCCGGCGCGACCGATGCAGATTACAATTCCCCCGACTATGATTGTCTCTCTAATGGCGTAGGCGTGGCAGATGAAGACATCAAAATGCTCTATGACGCCATCATAAGTGAAATGATTATTCATATAGTAGGTTTTGTTCCCGACGATCCATTCGAATTGTTATTCATGACAGGATCGGTCGCCGGAATAAATGTATCAGGTTCAGGTACGGATATGATCACATTGTCCAATACTGGTGGTGCCAAATCAACTGACTTCAAAGATGCTCTTGGACTTGTGGTTTATAATAACATAGCAAATTATCCAACAGGAGGACTACGCACAGTTGAAGTACAGTTTACAACCGAATCAGGAGCAATGAGCAATGTCGCTACTGCATTTATACAGGTGAACCAACTCGAGCGCGTCCCTGTCGATCTTGGTCCTGATCAATTGCAATGCGATGGATTGGCCACTACATTCGATGCAGGTAATCCCGGTGCAAGCTACAGTTGGTCTACAGGTCAGCATAGCCAAACGATCACAACAGGCACAACAGGTCAGTATATTGTCACCGTCTCCGATGGCTTCCTTTGTCCGGGCCTGGATACGGTGGAGCTTGACATCATTCCTGTCATTCATGTTTCACTCACAGGCGAAACAGATATCTGCGACAACGAACAGGCCGATATGACTATCGAAAACGATGCTCCATTTCCGATGACGATTGAGATTACACCTGATCCCGGTTCACCATTTACACTGACAGATGTCGAAGGCAACTATACTTTTTTTGATTTGCCTGGAGGACTGACAGTTTATACAATTACAAGCATCATTCCTTCACAACCTGCATGTATCGAGATGACAGATTCTACACAAGTCATCTTTGTATTCCCGACTTATGTCACCAATGTAGCAGAGAGCATATGCGATGGAGACAGTATCTGGCTTGGTTATTATTGGGAGAACCAAGCTGGTCAGTATGAGATACTATTTTATTCTGTAGATGGATGTGACAGCACCGTCAATTTCACGATTAGCGTTTCACCTGCAGTCAATATTTCTGCACAAACTACTACCTGTATTCCTACAGAAGCCGGTGTATTCATTACGCATCTCAACAATCCAAATGGATGTGATACAGTGGTGCATACAACCGTTACGTTATTGCCCTCTGATACAACATCCATTTCACTTACTACATGTAGCTCATCCAGTGTAGGCGTGTTCACTCAATTATTGCAAAATCAGGATGGGTGTGATAGCCTGGTGATTACAACAGTCACGTTGACACCACCGCAGGATACAACAATGATATTGCAGACAACCTGTGATTCTTCACTTTTGGGAGTGTCTCAACAATTGCTGGTAGATCAATCTGGTTGTGATAGTTTAGTTATTACTTCGATCACTATGGCACCAACAGATACAAGTTATCTGAGTGCTGTTTCCTGTGACTCTGCGGCCATTGGTATTTTTCAACTGATGTATTCCGGCCAGGATGGTTGTGACAGTTTTGTGATCACTACTGTCAGTGCAGGTATTCCGGATACAACGTATGCAAATACCACTTCCTGCGATTCTTCAAGTTTGGGTGTTTTTGAAATGCATTTTAATTCGCAGGCCGGATGTGACAGTACGGTATTTACCACCATCAGTTATTCGGCGAGCGATTCTACATTCATCACTGGTGCATCCTGTGATCCTGGCGATGTGGGTGTTTTTATCTCGGCATTCATCAATCGTTTTGGATGTGATAGTATTGTCACGACGGATGTGTCCCTTAATCCATCAGATCAGACATTTATTAATTCTACTACTTGCGATCCTTCGGCAGTAGGTGTTTTTAGTAAATCACTGACTAATCAATTTGGATGTGACAGCATTGTTACTGAAACGATTGATTTGTTGGCATCAAGTGAAACATTTCTTTTTTCAAATACATGCATGTCTTCACAAGCCGGGATATTCATCACTACACTTTCCAATCAAAATGGATGTGACAGTATTGTGACACTGACTTTGTCGCTTATTCCGGCGGATACGACAATTATTTCATTTAAAACCTGTGACCCTGCACAGGTAGGAAGTAATCAAAACACATTCACAAATCAGGATGGATGCGATAGTTTAGTGATCGAACAAACAACTTTATATCCTTTGCCTGATCTGCAACTTCAGGTCACATCAGATTTCAACGGATATGATATCAGTTGTTTTGGAGAATCAGATGGTAGTGCGAATGCAAATGTTTCCGGTGTTTCTCCAAATTCCTACATCTGGTCAACAGGAAGTACAGATCAAAGCATAACAGGACTTCTTGCAGGTTCGTATACAGTTACTATTACGGATGCAAATGGATGTAAGACTGATGGTGAAATTACATTGTCAGATCCGGGTCCATTCATGATCAGTTTTATTGTTTCCAATCCGGATTGTTTTGATCAGCAAAATGGAAGTATCACGGTTGAACAGACAGGAGGTGTAGAACCCATCAGATATTCAATTGATGGAATAAATTTTCAATCATCACCTTCATTCACATCACTGAGCGGAGGTACTTATCAAATCACAGCTCTTGATGCCAATGATTGTGAAAAGAAAGAGATCCTATTCATAAATGTTCCCCTGATGGTCAGTGTGGAACTTGGTGATGATCAGATCATCGAAGCAGGAGATACCGTCCTCATCAATGCCATTGTTAATGTTTCTTTTGATTCTCTCGCATCGATTACGTGGACAGGCCTTACAAATCCGAATTGTCCGACATGTTTGACACAACCGGTGGTGCCTATTGTGACTACCACGTATTCAGTCTCGGTCACCAGTGTTGATGGATGCAATGATGAAGATGCACTGACTTTATTTTTAGAAAAAAATACTGACATCTACATCCCGAATATCTTTTCCCCGAATGGTGACAACATCAATGATAAGCTGATCATCAGCGCAGGATCGGATGTAGAAGAGATCTCATCCCTTATCATTTTTGATCGCTGGGGAAATATGGTATTCTCCGCAGATCACTTCCAGGCAAATGATTCGAATATTGCGTGGGATGGAAGATTGAAAGGAAGGGCGTTGAATGCTGCAGTGTTTGCTTATAAGCTGATCGCAGTGATGAAGGATGGGACGCAGGTGATAAGGGTGGGGGATGTGACGTTGTTGAGATAGGGATGATCAGAAGTCCCCGGTTGCTGAGCTGCGGTTGGTGAGCTGTAGCACAAGGATGTGAAGTAGCAGGCCGAACCATAGCACGAGGTTGAGTTTAGCTGGTCGAAGCATCGGGATTTAAGGGCAAGAGGTGATCATCGTCATAGATACAGTTCATCAAATAGAAACAGATTCACTTTCGTACCTCCGGCACGAGATATGTTTTTCGGGCACTTGTGTTACCAACCTTTGGCCCCTCCGGGGCTATGAAGATTCTACTACCACATTTAGACAACATTGGAAATGAAAAATCAGCAATTCCCCTGGTTGCTGAGCTGCGGTTGGTGAGCTGTAGCACAAGGATGTGAAGTAGCAGGTCGAACCATAGCAAGAGGTTGAGGTTTAGCACGTCGAAGCATCAGGGGGTAGGGGGTAATGGATGTTCTACAAAGTCGGCACCCAAAGATGGACGTAGAGAGGTCAGGAATGGGGATATAACTTTGATTAGGTAATCCCTTTTTGTATATCGGTAATGGCAGGAGCAAACTCCAGCCATGGCAATAGTGCTCCCTGCTCCCTGCCCCATGCCCCCTGCTTATCTGTTAACCATTTGTTACATCCCCATTTAGTCCTCATTTTTTAACTAAAATCGCTGCTCCAAAAGAGGCAGTAGCCTTATTATGGCTATTTTTGCGCCCTGTTTACGTAAATCAACCAAATCTGAACATGCGATTTTCTCTCATTCTTTCTTTAGTAGCTGTTATCTGGACCTCTTCCCTGTTTGGCCAGTCAAAGGACCCCGTTCTTTTTACCGTTGATGGACAACCCGTACCGGCATCCGAATTCACATACATATACAGTAAAAACAACCGCGATGACGCGGATTTCTCGGAAGCCAGCCTTCGCGAATATCTTGACCTGTATACCAAGTTTAAGCTCAAAGTCCGTGAAGCATATGCGATGGGACTGGACACAGTGACATCACTTAAAACCGAACTGGATGGTTATCGCAAACAACTTGCTGAAAGCTATCTCAATGACAAGGAAGTAACGGATCGCCTCGTACGTGAAGCATATGACCGTATGCAGGAAGATATTCATGTGGCGCATATTTTTATTCGCTCAAACCCAAATGTTCCTGCAGATACATCCGCTGCGTATGCAAAAATTCAACTAGTGTATTCGAAGCTTAAAGCCGGAGAATCATGGGATGATGCAGTGCGTCATTATTCTGAAGACAACGGCTCTAAAGAGCTGAGCGGTGACCTGGGATATATCACCGCACTTCTTCCAAGTGGGTTTTATAATTTCGAAACCACTGCATATAACACTCCGCAAGGCACATATTCTACTCCGATAAGATCAAACATTGGTTACCACATTATTAAAGTTATAGGCAAGCGGCCTGCAAGAGGAGAAATGGATGTAGCACATATCCTGGTTCGTGTCAAAGCGGACGAGAGCAATGCCATGGATGCAAAAGCAAAAATAGATGTCATCAGCCAGGAAATAAAAAAAGGAGGAAAGTTTGAAGATGCTGCCAGGAAATCATCAGAAGATAAAACAACTGCCGACAGAGGTGGATTCATCGGTACGATGATCATCAATCAGTTTGAAAAACCATTTGAGGATGCAGTATTTGCATTGCAGGCTGATGGAGATATTTCGGAACCCGTTCGTACCCGCCTGGGATGGCATATTGTAAAGAGAGTTAAAAAACGCCCGGTGTTAACTTATGATGCAGCGAAAAGAAAAATCGAAACGCAAGTAAGCCGAGATGAACGAATGGTCAGTGCAAAACAGATCATGATCAACCGCATAAAACAAGATGCCGGATTTTCGATTGATCAGAATGTTTATGATCAGTTTCTAAGCCTTATTGGTGATGACTTACAAACCTATCGCTGGCAGGTTCCTACGGTAGATGAAAAACCATTATTAACCATCGGAAAGGATGTGTATACAAATATTGATTTTGGCAATTACATCCGTAACAACGCAAGGATCAGGATGGGTGTCGCAAAAGGCACACCGAATAAAGAAATCATGGACAAGATCTTCAGTGATTTTGTAGGAGAAAAAGCATTGTTCTATGAAGAACGCAACCTGGTGAATAAATATCCTGAATTCAAGGCCCTGATGAGAGAATATGAAGAAGGTATTTTACTTTTTGAAGCGACCAAAATCAATGTCTGGGATAAAGCCAGCAAAGACACCACAGGCCTAATTGCATTTCACAGAGATCACCGCATGAATTATATGTGGGAAGAAAGAGTCGAAGTCGCAACACTTACATTAGATTCAGGCGCCGTCGATAAAATGCCAATGATCCGCAAATGGGCAGCAAAGAAATCTTTGGCTGTCGTGGCTACAAAAGCAAAAAAGAAAAAGATACCTGTACAACTTACCCGGAGGACATATCAGAAAGATGAGACCTTGCCAACCGGCCTGACATGGACAGTAGGTCAGAAGGCCGAGCTTCCGGATGGAAATGGCATCATGCGGGTGGAAAGGATCATTCCTCCACAGCCGAAATCCCTGGAAGAAGCAAGGGGATATATCATCGCCGACTACCAGGACCAGTTAGAAAAAGAATGGGTCGCTTCTCTCCAGAGTAAATATCCGATTAAGGTTGATGAGAAAGTTCTCCTGGGCCTCGTGAAGAAATAATCACCGCATTTTGCATAGAATTAAAGGTTTCTTAGTTTTTGAGTTAGGTTGTATCCTCATGACAACCTTTATCCTCTCCTGCTCAAAATCCAGTACACCTGAAAAGCAGGTCCCCGAACCTGTTGTCCTGGCCCAGGTATTTCAGTATAAGCTCACATTTGATGACATACGGGACCTGATCCAGGGGTACGCGACTGAGGAAGACAGCATCCAGCAGGTGCGAAGCCTCGCAGAGCATTGGGTGCGGGACAGGCTTCTCCTGGTAGAAGCAGAAAAGAACTTTCCGAAGGAAGTCAACATGAACAAATTGCTGGAGGATTACCGCCAATCCCTGGTAATGCATTTCTTTGAGCAACAGGTCATCGAAGAAAGACTCGATACTGTGATCACGGAAACTGACCTCCAACGGTATTACGAGGCTAATAAGGAGCAACACCGGCTTGAATCAGGCCTGCTCAGGGGATTCTATTTCAAAATCAAAAAGCCTTTAAGCCGGAATGACAGGATTCTGCAATGGTGGAAGACTTTTCCCTCAGAACACTACGATGAAATCCTTGCATATACAGGTAAGCATGCCCGCACAAATTGGGCGGATTCGTCAGAATGGCATGAAATGAACATGGTGGTACAGCTTTTTCCGGAAGGAACACTTTCTCCTGCCGGTATTCGTTCTAGTCGCAGCGTTGTCCGCGAAGATCATGAATATATTTACCTCCTTTATCCAACTGAGGTTTATTATGAAAGGGATATTGCTCCTTTATCACGGATACGTACCCAGGCAGCGAAGTATATCATACATCAACGGGAGCTTGAGCTCCTGGAAAGAATAAAAAAAGAAATTTACGACAGGGACATACAGCTTGACCAGGTCAAAATAAATACGGAATGAAAAAATTGATAGTAAAAAGCGTAGCCATTGTATTGTTAGTCATCGCGTATCCCTTGCTGCATGCACAGGACACCATCGTACTGGATAAGATCATCTCGAAAGTAGGTGGAGAAGTTATTTTTCACTCAGATGTGGAAGAGCAGATGGCCATGTTGCGTGAACGAAAATCCAATCCCGGTGATGCTGAGCGTTGCCTTATCCTTGAGAGCCTTATGGCACAGGCCATGCTGGTCCATTATGCTAAAATCGACAGCGTCGAGGTAACTGATGACCAGGTGGAATCCGAAATTGATTCAAGGATGAACCAGATCCTCGCCATGATGAACAACGATCGTAAAATGTTCCAGGATGTATATGGACAGACGGTGAGTGAAATGCGCGAACAGGTGAAAGATGATATGCTGCGAAAATTACTCGCCGACAGGATGCGATCAGAGATCATGAATAAGGTGCAGATCACTCCGAATGAAGTGGTAGAATTCTTCAATCACATTCCTGTGGACAGTCTTCCTTATTTCAATGCAGAAGTTGAACTGGCAGAGATTGTCATCAGCCCTCAGGTCAATGCTGAAGAAAGAACTAAAGCTCTTCAGAAAATCAATACGATCAGGGATCAGATCAAAGCGGGAGGAGATTTTGAAGAACTGGCCAGGAAGGTTTCTGATGATGGTAGTGCTAAAGATGGAGGCAATCTGGGATGGACTACGAGGGGAAGTTTTGTGCCTGAGTTTGAAGGAGCCGCATTTCAACTTGAGAAAGGAGAAATATCAGATGTAGTAGAAAGTGAATTTGGATTTCATATTATACAATTGATCGAGCGCCGCGTCAATTCAATCAATACACGCCACATTCTGGTCCGTCCGAGAATCACAGATGCAGATCTTCAAAAAACTAAAGACCTGCTTGATTCTATTAAGCTGCTGATCGAAGTAGATTCGATGACATTCGCAGAAGCCGTGCATAAATTTGGGGATAAAAATGTGCAGAGCCATAGCAACAATGGTCGCATGATCAATCCCAAAACAGCGAATACATTTTTTGAAACAGGAGATGTAGACAGTGATATTTTTTTCAGCATCGATACGCTTGACATAGGTGAGATCACCCCGCCTATTGAATACCGGTCTCCTCTCGGTGATTATGAATATAAGATTGTCCAGCTACAGGGCCGATCTGCTCCTCACCTTGCAAACCTCAGCCAGGATTATAGCCGCATTCAGGATGCTGCCCGTGAAAGCAAGCGCAACCTGGCATTTGGTGACTGGCTCCATAAAAAATTAGCAAATACGTATATCCTGTTAGATCCACAATACCGGCAATGTCCTAACATTGATCACTGGCAGGCTAAATGGATGAGCTACAACTGAGCCCACTGACATTTTATCAGTACAATCATTTCTTGTGCAGGATTTAATCGTATTAAATCCAGAGCAATTATTATTGTGCGATTATTGTAGAGGTAAACGTTTTGCCATGATCATTCGTCATGTGAAGAATATAAAGTCCATCTGAAATTTTCCTTCCTGTGTCAAGCGTACTTCTTCCCGAAGGATAAAGGACATTGCCAAAATTAACAACAGGACGTCCGAGAATATCAAATAATTGCAGGCTTAGATTTTGTTCAGTAGTATTCGTAAAGGATAATTCTCCTTGTGTTGAAAGATAAACCTGGTCAATAAGCTCAGTTCCACCTGATGCCGGATCATCCACAGCTGTAGTATTCAATTGAATAGGGAATGAAACATGACAGTCATCATTGATCACGACTTCTGACAGAAATATATGCCCCGGGGAATCGTGCACGATAAATTCATATGATAATGGAGTCTCAGACAGGCATACGTCAGCACCTTCTGGTGATAATAACTCGAATACCAGTTGAAATGCAACCGTGGGTTCTATATAATCAAGAGATTGAAGATCCCTGTCTATCCATGCTGTCAATAATATCCCGGAGTGGGGTTCATTAAAATCATGATTCGTCAAATCATCAAGGATCGGATTACGTATTTCTTTGAACCGCATTTTCGTGCCGTCAAAAAGCATTGAAAATTGCCAGCCAACCATATCTACAAAATCAGAAACTATAAAATTGTAAATTTTTTCTGTTGTATTCAATTCCACAGGTTCCAGGGAAAAATAAACAGTATGTTGTGCATTCAGGCATGTGCCGATTGCAACCAGAACAGAGAGTAAAATATTTTTCATAATTAAAGATTTATTAACCTGAATAAATGAGTGCCGTTGAATCCATTTGCATGTTGAAATAGCCGCTTGCTATTTCTTGTGGGTAACTAAAGATAGTCTTTTGGATGAAGAAATCTGATTCATTATTCATTTTCTTTCTGATTAAGTTTGTTGCATGAAATCGCTGCTGGTCGTCATTACCCGCTATTTTAAGTTTCCAAACTTAAAATCAATATCAGGATCATTTTCTATAAATTAATCCGTGCAAGGCAGTTTATAAACTGCCATCGGAAATCATTGCCTTATCTCTTCCTCTTCTTCCGCCCTTCTTATACTTTTGTCTATATTAAAGCCTGAATGAAATCTATACTGGCTGTCCTCTTTATTTCACTTATCTGGTTTTTCCTGGGTACGGTCTATTATCCAAAATGGAATAAGCCCGGGTCGGAAGCAGCCATTAGCTGGGATGTCAGCGGATACTATCATTATCTCCCTGCGATATTCATCTATCACGATATCAGGAAGCAGGCTTACATGGCAGATATTGATGCCAGGTATCTTCCTTCACCGGCTCATGATCAATCGTTCGGACATCATGATTCAGGAAACCGGGTAAACAAGTATGCCATAGGGCAAGCGGTCATGTTCACGCCATTTTTCCTGGTGGCTCATGCATTCACAAAGGTTACCCATGCTTATCCCTCAGATGGTTACAGTAAGCCCTACCAGTTAGCGATATGGCTTGGCAGTTTTCTGATTTCCCTTCTGGGGCTTTTGGTATTGAGGAAAATATTGATTTTATTTTTCAAAGACCATGTTGTTGCCTGGGTCCTTGCTGCCTTAGGCCTTGCTACGAATTGGATGGAATATGCAGCGATCAGTAATGGAATGAATCATACATGGCTCTTCACACTGCTCTGCGGACTGATATGGTATTCAATTCATTTTTTTAAAAAAACAAATTGGAATTCAGCTATCGGCATTGGCGCATGCCTGGGACTTGCTGTATTGACCAGACCAACAGAGATCGTCTGGGTGTTTGTTCCGATTCTGTGGGGCATTCAATCTGTTCGCGATCGCTTTGCTTTCTTATTACATCATTGGAAAAAATGTTTTTTCGCTGCTTTCATTTCAGGCCTGATCATTAGCATCCAGATGATCTATTGGAAGAGTGTTGCAGGAGAATGGATTGTGTACAGTTACGGTGATCAAGGATTTAATTGGTTGCATCCTCAACTCTGGAGAGGGCTCATGGGTGTGAACGTAGGATGGTGGATCTATACACCACTCATGTTATTTGCATTGGTTGGTTTCTTTATTCTCTATAACAAACATAAACCTCTCTTCTGGCCCACATTTGTTACCTCCATGCTTGCGATATATATCACCTTAAGTTGGGGACATTGGGAAGGAGGAGGAGGATTAGGTCAGCGAAATCTTATCCAGGTCTATCCATTACTGGCTTTTCCTCTGGCCACGATGATCACATGGTTAACAGGAAAAAAGTGGGGGAGAATTCCATGGATTATTTTCCTCGCTGCGAATATTTATTATTCCGGTTGGTGGCTGTACCAGGCACATTTTGGAGGCTTTTTTCAGCCAGGACAAATGACTACTCCATATTTCTACAATGTCGTCGGCAGACTTCATCCTGACAGAGATTATTTCAAAATGCTCGATACAAAAGAATATTTCAAAGGTGAGCCGAAGGAAGTAATCCCTTTTTTCCAAAAAGATTTTGAACAGGATTCTGTCTATTGCTCATTTCCCTGGCCAGCAGGTGGGAAAGCAACTTGTCTGAACGCAGGGCATCAGTACATTGGACCAGAAATTCTTCTTATCGGTGATGAATGCAGCAGTAAGGTCTGGTTAAGACTGGAAGCTGATTTCATCGTTGAATCAAGAGAATGGGACATTCGGAAAAATGCACAATGGATTGTACAATTTCATCAGGGGGATAAGGTCATCAAGTCAAATTTTATTCGCGTACAACGACTCCTTCCTGAAGATCATCAAATAAAACATTTATTTTTTGATGTGCGGATTCCAAAAGAGTCTTTCGATAAATGTGTAATGACCATCTGGAATGCAGATTCTCCGAATACGATCCTGATAGATAACCTGAAGGTGAGTTGCTTTAACCCCTAAATCTCCTGCCCCTAAATCCCCTAAAGGAGACTTTTATAAATATTGACTTTTGATTAGCTATACTTGACTTCTAAATTCCGTTTTCAAAATTGAACTTGAAAATTGAACTTCAAAATTCTGAATTCAAAATTCTCTCCGGGTTTAAGCCAAACTACTCCTGATAGGCAAAAATAAAAGGCCTAACTCAACCTAAAGAGTCCTAAAATTTTACCTCTTCTTAACCTTCCAACCCTCCCAAAAAAGCTATCTTTACCCGTATCGAAAGCCACTTTGAAACAGTCAAAAGCATTGTCCTGTACCTAAGTTGAATTGCATTAGAAATAATGACTTAACTGGCTCATTTTCTGGATTTTATTTGCTTTTTCTGAATACTTATTTTTACAGATTACCTCCTCACCCAACCTGAATAAAGATGAGATTCATTAGGATTCTAGTGTGCCAGATGATGGTTGCTGTTGGCATTTCCGCTCAACCCGTCATTCTTCCTCCGACCCAAACCGATCAGATTATTATCGACGCTGGCACTCCAGGTTTCGCGGATCCGAATGATCGGGTTCGTTATACAGTGACTGTTCAGAATGTAGGTGGGTCAACAGCCATCATGACACAACTGAATGCAGTGATTGATCCAAGAACTGCATTGGTCCCGGGATCATTCAGGACATCACCTTTAGCTACTAATGATTCGTATGCAGCAATTGGAAATGTCGGTATTATAGTGAATCCAGTGAACGGTTTAATAGCTAATGATTTCGATGACAATATTTCCGGATTAAGTATTGCAGTGGGGACATTCAGCACCACAGCAGGAGGCACAATTATCATTGCATCGGATGGAAGCTTCAATTATACTCCGGCTACAGGTTTTGCAGGTACTGACTCATATACATATACCCTGACTGATGGAAATCCTGTCGGACTTCCGGTACCACTGACTAACATGGCCACTGTAATATTCACAGTAAGTGGTGTGGTTTGGTTTATTGATAATACTGCAGGCGGAACCGGAGGAACAGGTACTTTAACTGATCCTTTCAGGACCATCAACGATTTTAATGTCGCATCCGGACCAAATGTCAATCAGGTTGTTTTTATTAAGCATTCAGGTACAAATTATACACACGGTATTGTATTGAAAAATGGCCAGTCCTTTCTGGGAACAGGTCATACAGGTGGAGCAAACCTTGCAGATGTATTACCGTTTCCACTTGCTCCTTATAGCAAGGTATTGCCGGCGATCAATGGTCCCAGGCCGATCCTCACACCATCTGCCAATAACGGGATTTTACTGGCGTCCGGCAATACGGTAAGAGGTGTTGAAGTTGGTGCAGTGACGGGATCAAATGCAAAGATAAAAGGAACAAATTTTGGCTCATTGACTGTAGGAAATACCACAGCACCTGATGTGTTATTGAATGGCAATGGTCAGGCATTAAGTCTTACTACCGGTTCATTTGTAAACGCATCGAAGTTTATCAGTGTCACTTCTGCAAATGCAGTTGGCAACGGTATTCTGCTGGCGTTCGTATCAGGTTCACTTTCTCTTGGCAGCGCAACTGTTACGGGAAGTGGAAATGAGAGTATTCGGATAGCATCATCCACTGCGGATGTGGATCTGGGTAATGTAGTTGTATCGGGAAGTAGTAATAGCGGAGTTTCTTTTCAGAGTAATACAGGGGGCACAAGAACGATCAATACACTTACCATCTCTCTGGTGAGCGGAGCAGGATTCATAATGGGGGCACCTGGTGCAACCATTGTCACTGGTGCAACAAATATTACCCAACTCAATGGCACTGCCATTGATATTCAAAATTCTTCTTCGTCTGTCACTTTTGCAACAACTACAATAGACAAAACCGGATATTTCGGTCTGGCTATCAACCTTGGTGGAAATGTAACCGGGAATACCGGTGCTGTAACTTTTGCTGATCTTAACATCATTGCTCCTGTAGGTTTGCAGTGTATAAATAATACAGGCCTGATCACTGTCCTTACAGGAAATATTACCTGTAACACTACCTGTGTGAGTGTGACCAATGTACCTGGAGGTATCACTCCAGTGGCATTAAATTTTGTGAATGTAAACGGCTGTGGCACCAGATTTATAAATACGTCAGGTACATTTTATGCTGCAGGAGGCACGATGTTTGGTTGTGCCGGAACTTCTTTTTTTGTCAGTGGCGGTTCAATCGATATCGTTTATAATGGAAGTATCCTGAACTCGGACTATGCCGTTCAGATTAATGATCATGATGCAGGCAATATCATTTTCCAGACCGGAAATCTCGGATCCTTATCAAAAGGCATTGTTGTTTCGAATTGCAATGGAGGCATTATTTCGTTCAATAATCCGCAGAAAAATATTAACGGAAATATTTACGGATGTGTGCGCCTTGTTGATAACGCCGGCGCTACAATTAATTTCGGTGGAGGGAATCTTGTAATGACTTCCACAACGGCAACTGCGTTTACTGCTACTGGTGGAGGCACGATCAATGTAACAGGAAACAATAATACGATAAGCAGTCTTTCAGCAACAGCTCTCTATTTCGAAAACACAAGAATTGGGAATGTGAATTTTCAAAGCATCACATCCGGAAATAATTCGATTTTCGATCCTGATCCTGTAAATGGTATTGTCTTAAATAATACAGGTTCGGATATCGGCCTGTTCGTAAATGGGGGCACCATTCAAAAGACAACAGGTCATGGTATACATGTGACAAATGCCACTGAAGGTCCGCTTGTATTTACATTTCAGAACATGACCGTTACCGGTATTCCTTCCGGGTTCAACGGAATCAACATAGAAGTTCCGGCTGGAGGTAGTGGGTCTTTCGGCACAGTCAATATCACAGGTTGTACGCTTACCAATAATATCAGCACAGCTATTCGTGCCAACATCCAGGGATCAGGAATGCTCAGTCGATTAAATATCAAAACATGCATCTTCACAGGAAATGATATGGGTGTAGATCTTTCTGCAACCGGAACGGCTATGCTGAATTTTGATGTGGCCAATAATTCTAACATGAACGGAACCCGAAGCCAGATAAATGTGAAGAGTAATGATGCAGTTCCCGGTGATGGTATAGGACCCCAGATGCAGGGGATCATCTCCGGCAATACAATTACTACTTCTCCCACAGGAAGTGCTTTTATAGCCATGGGGGTTGTATCGGAAGGTGATGGAAATATTGTCGTAGATATTAATGGAAATATGATCAATCAATTTGGCAGCACCGGAATTGATGTTGAATCACGTGGAGGAACAGCCCGTGTGGATGCTACGATTCGTAATAATGTCGTTTCCTCTGGTGCTGCTGCTCCGTTTGCGGGTATATTAATGCGGTCAGGAAATGGCACAGCAGGAGAAACAAATAAGCTATATGTCCATCTGGATTTGAATAACTCTAATCCCGGCGTTTTTGCAGTAGCAGCGTATTACCTCGATCGATTTAATCCGTCGGCAACTACTTTTGCCATTGAAAACCTTGTCCCGAATCCATCAACCCCGGCACAAGCAGTAGCTTTTGTCAAAACAACAGACAGCGCACCTCCTGCTACAGCATTTGCACAAACAGGATCATATATAGCGGGAACAGCAAATCTTCCGGTATTACTCTAAGCAAAGAGCAGTGGGGAAATGTTATTCAACTTCATAATTCAAATTTGAATCTTTCCATCCGTATTCAAAATTCATTGAAATTGAACTTCAAAATTCTGAATTCTACATTCGGCATTCAGAATTTAATACCTCGTCAGTCAAAAAAATAAAAAGACCGATCCTAACCCCCCTGTTTGGACCGGTCTTAATGAGAAAATCGACATTTGATCATCTCTGTGACGTAAAGAATAGCACATACCTTGCCAAACTTTCATTCATCACCCTATACAAACCGTCATTATGACAGATATTGACTGGTGGCATACCTTTTGACAAAGCATCTTTGAATAAATACAACCCTATAAATCAATCAATTATGATAAAAGGAAATATTACTGTACAGACTGAGAATATTTTTCCGATCATCAAAAAATTCCTCTATTCTGACCATGAGATCTTTTTACGGGAATTAATCTCCAATGCTATTGATGCCACCTCAAAACTGGAAACGGTAGCAGCTTCCGGTGAGATCGATGGAGATCTTGGGGATCTGACCATCCATGTGACTGTCGACAAAGCTGCAGGAACGATTACGATAAGCGACAGGGGTATCGGCATGACCGAATCGGAGGTAAAAAAATACCTCAACCAGCTGGCTTTTAGCAGCGCTGAGGATTTTGTAAAAAAATACCAGGGCAAGAATAATATCATCGGTCATTTTGGGCTTGGTTTTTATTCAGCATTCATGGTAGCCGATAAGGTTGAAGTGATCACACGTTCATACAAGAAGACACCTAAAGGCGTCCATTGGATCTGTGACGGAAACCCGGAATATGAAATCGAAGAAATCGATCGTAAGGAACGCGGCACGGACATCATCCTGCACATCAGCGACGACAGTAAAGAATTCCTGGAACATGCACGAATAGAAAACCTGCTTAAAAAATATTGCAGCTTTCTGCCATTTCCCATCCAGATGGGCATGAAAAAAGATGTGCGTTGGGAAGGTGAAGGGGAGAACAGGAAAAAGATTGAAACTGAAGTGCCCAATATTATCAATGACACAAATCCTTTGTGGAAAAAGAAACCGGGAAAATTAAGCGATACCGATTATCTCGAATTTTACAAGAAATTATACCCGATGTCTCCTGATCCGATGTTCTGGATTCATCTCAATATCGATTATCCTTTCAACCTCACCGGCATACTCTATTTTCCAAAAATCGGAAATCAATTTGACCAGCAAAAAAATAAAATACACCTGTACAGTAACCAGGTGTATGTGACGGATGAAGTAAAAGAGATCGTACCTGAATTCCTGACATTGCTTCACGGTGTGATAGACAGTCCAGATATTCCCCTCAATGTTTCCCGTAGCTATCTGCAGAGTGATACCAATGTGAAAAAGATAACAGGTTATTTGACGAAAAAAGTAGCCGAGCGTCTTGCAAAATTATTTAAAGATGACAGGGCTGCATACGAACAAAAATGGGATGATATCGGTGTGTTTGTGAAATATGGAATGATCACGGATGAGAAATTTGCAGAAAAAGCAATTGATTTTGTTCTCCTGAAAAACACGGAAGGCAAATATTTTACGATAGAAGAATACAGAAATAAAATAAAGGACAACCAGACTGATAAGCATGAGAGGGTAGTAGCTCTATACACACCTTCACCCGAAATTCATACATCGTATGTTCGCCATGCAACAGAGATGGGGTATGATGTGCTCCACCTGAATCATGTGATAGACAATCATTTTATTCAGCACCTGGAATATAAAGGAGATAAAATATCTTTTGCACGAGTGGATGCGGATACACCGGATCACCTGATTCAAAAAGATGATAAAACAGAATCGTTGCTTACCGAAAAAGATCAGGAAAAAGTAAAAGATCTATTCACACCGCTGATGGGAGGACAGGATCATCAGCTGATCATCCGTCCTATGGCACCGGATTCACATCCCGTATTGATCACACGACCTGAATTCATGAGACGTATGCAGGAAATGCAGATGATGCAGGGTGCTAATGGGTTGGATATGATGGACCAATACTACCAGGTCATCGTGAATGCTAATCATCCGTTAATCGCTGAAAAACTTCTCAGCATGCGCAGCCATGAAAAGAAGGAAAAATTTGCAGCGTATTTACTCCGCTTAGCGAAATTGAATCAGGGTATGCTCAAAGGAGAAGAGATGTCATCGTTTATCAATGACAGCATAGAATTCCTGTCATAATTGATATCCGTCAATGAGCAAAAAAAATAAGGCATGTTGTGTACAACATGCCTTATTTTTTAAAATATACCACCTGACACCAAACTTGGGGGGACCGATATTTCTCCTTTTTTGCAAAAGGTGAGACTTTGGATGTTATGCCGGCCACAGCAAATTGAAAGCCAGGTGGTAACTGGAGGCCAAATATAACATTTTTGAATATAAAAGTCAAACTAAAAATATACCCATTCAGGACTTTAACTTCCTGCTTCAGGGCAAGATTTCCAGCCTTTGGCCATGGGCTTTTCTACTCAATAAACGGGTCTGCAAATCGCTGATCCGCCAGGTATTCTGTATCTGTAAGGGTGTGCAGAAAAGCAACCAGGGAAGAAGCCTCTTCGTCAGATAAGCCAAGTGTTATGGCTTCACCGGTATCCCAGGATTTGAATACATTATCCAGGTTAGGTGATTTCTGTATATCCCTGTTGTAATGGTTGACTACTTCTTCCAGGGTGGCAAACCTGCCGTCATGCATATAAGGTGCTGTCATGGCCACATTCCTTAACGATGGAATCCTGAAGACACCTACTAAAGCCTGGTCAAAAACACCCATGCCTACGTCAGTATAATTTTTATCAAGTCCGATATCAGCAATGTTTTGAGCCCAACCAAATCCACCACCATTAGGCGGAAAAAACGGATCTACAAAAAATGATCCCCGGCTGTTGAAATCGGGACCTGAATGACAATTGTAACATGTTCCTTTTCCAAAGAATACATTTTTACCCATTTCAGCTAATGGAGATAATGGCTGACCTGATTGAGCTGACTTGTCCATTTCACTATTGCAGCCCACCATACTTTTTACAAACTGTGACATAGCATCAGCTATCCTGTCGGAAGACACATCCGCATTTCCGAATGCTTTTGTAAAAAGATCAGTGTAATATGGCGCGGCCTTGATTTTTGCAACCAGGAAATCCATGTTTTCCATTCCCATTTCCTTGTGGTTACGAATAGGTCTCAACACCAGGTCATTGATCGATGGAGAACGTCCATCCCAAAACAGGAGATTATCATCATAGAGATTGCTGATGGCAGGAGCATTACGAGTCGTCTTCTGATCATTTATGCCTAAGCTTTCTTTCGCTGCATCTGAGAATGCATTCGCCTGGTGGTGACATGATCCACAGGAAATCGAATTGTCTATCGATAATATCTTATCATAGAACAAAACCCTTCCCAGTGTAGCACCTGCATCGGTGATACCTAAATCCTGTCCTTCCATATGGCTGAGCATGCCACCCCATTTCGGAGCATATGCATACATCTGGGCAGGCAGTTCAGGAGCCTTGATTACAGTAGTAAATGTGTCCTTCTGGCAGGATAGTGCCACAACCAGTAAGCAGAGGGTCATGAGTGTAAGGCGAATTTTCATAACGCGGTATTTTTTTATTAAAGTTAAAAATGAAATCTCAAATAAATAGTCATAGGCTCAAAAACATCAAGCTTGCGGCCGATGATCTTATCTTTTGTCGTATCGAAATCAGGGAAATTCGTAAAGAGTTGCTGCAATTCCGATTGGCTATAGGTGTAGAGTAAGCTTGCTTCTGTTCCCAGGCTTATTCTTGGATGAACGCGAAATCGGATATCAGCCACCAGTCCTCCTCCTGCATTCCATTCCAACCTGCGGGTGGTGACCCTGTCGAATCCACTGTCGTTGATGATATCTTCTTTGGACCAGCCTCCGTCATATTTTAATCCGGCCCGCAGGTTCCATCGTGTATCGGCATAAATACTCCGGGTCAGGTTCACATGTCCTGAAAAAGAAAGCTTTTCTGTCACATCACTATCTGTGAATCCTTCGTGGCTTGTATTGCTGGTATTATATCCGGGTCTGAAACCAGCCTGCAATGCATAATGCTGTCCTGCATATTCAAGCACGAATGCTGCATATGACCTGTTGGCGTTTTCGGCATTGAAGAGATGATGCAATATATCACCTGCACTGATCCCAAAGCTCCAGTGATAGAATTCAGGTTCTTTTGACTGAGCCTTTAGCATACCGGTGAAGAGCATGAAAAAGATAACCGATGGCAGGATCTTTTTTATCATGATCAGATCGGATATTTTAGAATGAATGTCTGAGCCTGACCGGATGCAAATGTCACACCGATAACATACATAATATGATCTTCCACAATGATGTCTGCATATGTAGCCGGTGGCAGATCAAAGGATTGAATCCTGGTGATGACTGGCAATGAGGAGATATCATTTATTTCCAATGTGGTTTTGACATTAGAATTAATGATGGATATCACTTTTGTGTTATCCCTGGAAAAACGGTTTAGCAGGTTAGCGAAATTGACATTCGAAGTAATCGCTCCAAGGATTTCACCATTTCGATTGACTATGTTGCCCGCGCGGCCACCGATAAAATATGCATCGTTATTTGCAGTTGTGTTTTCAGTGCTTAACTGGCTCACTCCTGCAGAAATCGGTTCCGTTTGTATGATTTTTCCGGTGGCATCTATGCTGTACCTGATCATGAAGTTTTCACCGATTTCTATCACGATCAGCGGGTCGCCTTCGAACAGGGCTATATTCCTGTTTCCTGACATTCCGGACGAGGAGGACACGGTATTAAAGTTACTCCTGTTCAATACCTGGAATGTTTTGCTAAAATCATCCACGGAAGCAAAAATAAATTGCTTGTATGTACGCATGGCAAAGAGCACATTTCCAAAGTCCTTAGAGTTCAATGCCAATAGCTCTGGAAATTTATATTTCCTCAATCTCGGAGGTGACTGATCATATGCATACACATTCGTAGTCCCTTCGAACGTGGATACTTCAATGATCGGAAAAGAAAGAACATTGTCACTCAACGTCCAGTCGATAATTTCATTTTTATAATCAAGCACCGATAAGCGGGCATTGATCCGGTCAAACATGACTACTTTATCAAGTCCAGCCTCATGACCTGCCCTGTCATTGAATCCATTGAATAAAGTAAAATCCTGATCCAGGCAAATCGTAGAAGAATAAAGAAACCGCTCATCAACTGATGTATATAATTTATAGCAAAGATGTGCTGCAAAAAGTGTGTTAGATACCTCAACAGAATGGATATTGCGATTATCAATTCGCTTCAGGACAGTAGTTTCAGCATTGATGACAGGCTCAGGTGTATTCGGTATGTCAGTAGTGGATTGAAGGATGATGTATTCTTTAAAACCCGTTACCAGCACCGGATCCCAGCTTAGGGTGACCAAAGAAAGATTCTGTTCGGCATGTAGCGTTAAAGCAGGATCATTACCGGAATTGACAGGATTGTCAAGATTGCACGCATTCAGGAAAAATAACCCCCAGAGCAGGATGAGACCGGTCTTGATTCGTAAGGAATCCATCATGAATGAGGTGATTAAACTTTTACAATTAGAATAGACGCCGACCGATTACCGTTGGGTTGGGTTTATTCCCATAAATTTGCCCTGTGAACAAGATTCCAATGGCAACGTTTGCCGAATTTATCGAATTTTTCCCGCTACGGGATCTGCCCTTTAGTCTTTTGCCGGATATTAGTCAGATACCTTCCGATTCTTTGCCGCTGCCGGCTATCATGCTTGAAGCATATATTTTACCTTTTGAAGGTGATGAAGTGGATGAGTATACTGAATATATTCCTTACGGAAGGATCATGGGTACGAAAGGTTTTGAGGCATTGATCTATTGGAAAGCCGGTATTTTAAAATACGAATTTATCCTCGCCACATATGGCCTGGATGGCCACCTGATCAGTCATGCTATCATCGCCGGGCTCAGGTCGGATGATGAGGGTATCCTCCATTCAGTGGCCATCATCAATACAGATATGAGCATAACCATCGCTGAAGGATTGACACCGGAGGATGATCATTCGCTGGATCTGAATAATACAAGCACATACCAGATGGCAATACTGCCTGATGGATTTATTAGTTATGATATGAATGAAGAAGTCAAAGAAGAATAAAACAAATTCCATACCTCTGCCTGTAAAGACAAAGGGCCAAAAACTGCCTTATGAAAAACTGAGAGTGCTGGTTTTTGATGCCATTCAGCAGAGCAAAAACCCGGCATGGACTGCGCGTCAACTCATCAAGAAGCTCAAGATTGCAAATGGCAAATCCGATGTAACCAGGGTCCTCGATGGTCTTGTAAAGCAAGGGAAGCTATCAGTTGATGCAGAAGGTGTCTATACAAGCCTTCTTGTAAAAACGAAACCACAAGCAACAGTTCAACGACCAGCCAAAGCTTCGGGTAAACCGGTCTATAGCGGGAAAGTGGATATGACAAGATCAGGATCCGCATACATTATCACGGACGATCTGGAAGATGACGTCTTTGTCACTTCAAGGAATACAGGTGGTGCAATGCATAAAGATATAGTTGAATTCGAACTACTATCCCAACGGCGTGGAAGAAAACCAGAAGGTCTCGTGATTAATATTATAAAAAGGGCAATCGAACAGGTCATTGGCACTTTAAAATTTTATAAAAAATTTGCAATCGTCGTCCCTGACCGGACCAATATTCAGTTTGATGTCATTGTCCCGATGGATAAGCTGGCGCAAGCAGTGGATGGTGATAAAGTTGTAGTAAAGATTACCGAATGGAAAGACAATTCACCCACCGGGGAAGTAGTGCATGTCCTGGGTGCTTCAGGTAGTCATGAACTGGAGATGCAATCCATCCTCATCAACAATGGATTCAATCTCGCATGGCCTGATGAAGTGATCGCTGAAAGCAGGAATTTGCCGGATGGTATTTCTGAAGAAGAGATAGCCAAGCGTCGCGATTTCAGAAAGATCACAACATTTACAATTGACCCCATCACTGCAAAGGATTTTGACGATGCTCTTTCCATCCAGACATTAGAGAATGGAAATACTGAAGTTGGTGTTCACATAGCAGATGTATCTCATTATGTGAAGCCCGGATCAGCTTTGGATAAGGAAGCATTATTCCGTTCTACGTCAGTTTACCTGGTGGATCGCGTATGTCCCATGCTACCGGAAAAATTATCCAATGAACTTTGTTCGTTGCGCCCGTTGGAAGAGAGTCTTTGTTATTCCGCGGTTTTTGAAATTGATCCTGATCATCATGTAGTGAACCGATGGTTCGGACGAACTATCATATATTCTGATCACCGGTTTTCATATGAGGATGCACAGGTTGGTTTAGAAACCGGCGAAGGGCCATTTGCGGAAGAGTTGAAAAAGCTCAATAAGATTTCAAAATCTATACGGAAGAAAAGATTAAAAGATGGTGCGATCACTTTTGAGACTGATGAGCTTCAGTTTAAGGTGGATGAATTTGGACAGACGCTTGAGATATTTGTGAAAGAGCGTAAGGATGCCCATTTGCTCATCGAGGATTTTATGTTGCTGGCCAATCGTGAGGTAGCTACACTGATGGCTCAGAAAAGTAAATCACAGGAAATTCCTTTTCCATACCGTGTACATGATGTTCCTGATCCTGACAGGTTATTGGATTTTCAAAAGTTTGCACGTGAGCTTGGATTCAATCTTCAGATAGATACACCAAAGCAGATCGCAAAATCATTCAACAAGCTGGCAGAAGCAGCGAAGGAAGATGAAAAACTAAGATTGCTTGAACCTCTTGCCATTCGTACAATGGCAAAAGCGATTTACACCACCAACAATATCGGGCATTACGGTCTTGCCTTTGATTACTACACGCACTTTACATCTCCGATCAGGAGATATGCGGATGTATTGGTCCACCGGATCTTTGATGCTAATCTCAAAACAATATACCGGGAAGATAAAACCAACCTTGAAGCAAAATGCAAGCACATATCTGACAGGGAAAGAGCTGCGATGACTGCTGAGCGCGAATCCATCAAATACAAGCAGATGGAATATCTCAAGGACAAAGTAGGACAGGAATTCGCAGGTGTAATTTCAGGAGTTATCGAAAGCGGCATTTTTGTTGAGCTGGAAGAATCGCGCGCTGAAGGATTGATACCATTCAGAACCATGAATGGCAGTTTTTATATGACTGCACCCTATACTGCAGGTTCAAGGACCGGAGAAACCTATACGATCGGTCAGAAAATCATGGTCAGGATCAAAAAGATCGATATGAATTCAAGACAAATGGACCTGGAGATGTTGGAATCAAAGGAAGAAAAACCTAAAGTTGACAGGATTAAACCAAAGAAAAAATAGGTATGGTTTTCAATGAGAACGAAACTTTAGGAGGGTTGCTATTAGCCGCTATCCCGGCGGTTTTAAGCGTTTATTTTTATTTTATTCGCGAGAAAAAAAATATTGCGGTTATACTGCTGATCATCTCGGCTTTTCTTTTAAGAATGGTCATGATTTCTCTGGATCCATACCTGCACGAATGGGATGAGCGCTATCATGCATTAGTAGCAAAGAATATGATGACCATGCCATTTAAACCGATGTTGTTTACAAAACATATCATGGCATACAATCCACTGGATTGGGCATACATGCATATTTGGGTGCATAAGCAACCTCTCTTTCTGTGGCAGATGGCCATTTCTATGAAGGTTTTCGGAGTCAATACGATTGGATTGCGTCTTCCTTCTGCGATCATGGGAACGATCATGGTCTGGCTGACATACGATATCAGTAGAAAGTGGATAGCCAATGATAAAGTCGCTTTTATCGCAGCGATACTTTCAGCTTTTTCTAATTATACATTAGAACTCATTTCCGGATGGAACAGTCTTGACCATAATGATTTGGCTTTTGTGTTTTATATGACTTGTTGTTTTTGGGCATTTACCAGGTACGTTTATTCAGGGTATAAAATCAAATGGGCTTTACTTATTGGCCTGTTTGCAGGAGCAGCCATACTCAATAAATGGTTGGTTGGATTATTGATTTTCGGTGGATGGGGCCTTTACCTGATATTATCTGAGCATCGGTTTGATTACAAAAAATATATACACATTGCTTTGTCGGTTATTTTGGCATGCGTTATTTTTCTTCCATGGCAATTTTATATTTTGAAAGCGTTTCCGGCTGAGAGTGCGATTGCTTTTGAGTATAACCGACAGCATCTCCATGAAGACCTGGGACATCCCGGCAATGTATTTTATCACATCAGATTTTTACCCAATGCCTATCACGGGATATTACTCTTATTCTTGTTAGTTGGTATTTCCAGCATCTTTTTTTCCAAAGAAGCAAACAAAAAAATTACGATTTCTTTTATCGCCATGATCGTGGTGATTTTTTCTTTTTTCTCACTGGTTGTGGCCACTAAAATGCCTGCTTTCGTTTATCCCGTTTCTTCCCTTATGTTAGTATTAATGGCTTACGGAATATATTATACATGCACGAAAGTGTTTAGTTACCTGAATTTAATAGAGCCGCACAGGAATCAATTATTTTGTATTGTCGCTTTAGCCGCAGGATTTTTATCCCTTAAACCCGCCCTAATTATAGAGCATAGATCCGAAAAGAATCTGGCCAGGAATAATAAAATAGCTAATACCACTGCTTTCAAAAACATGGATGAAGCGATACTAAGCAAATATGTAATTCTCAATACGCGCGCTTATGAGAATATTGAACTCATGTATTATAAAGATGTGCTTGCTTACCATTGGTATCCATCTAACGAAATATTAGATTCTTTGCAAAATCTTGGATATAAATTTGCTGCATTTGAGTATAATGATGATAACCAGTCGCTTCCGGAATATATTACAAATGATAAGGAGATATTAATTCTTGGCGAAGTATTAAAGTAGGGGAATCCACTGCTGAGGTATAAAAAATTTCCATGTCGGATGTAAATGGCTCAGGGTACCTAATCGTTCTCAATTTATTTTTATGAGAAGTCTTTAACCCGCTATGCCGAGAAAATAACAATTTTTTCCTTTCCAAAACTGGTCTTCAAATTCTGCAAGCGAAAACCCTTTTACTTTTTCATGCTGCAAAAAATCTTCCATTAGACAAATGGTGTAACCAAGTTCCTTTACCAGGAAACGATACACATCTCCGGGGCTCGCTCCATATTTATCAGCCCCGCCAATGCCATGTTCGAAGATGAGATATGGCCTCCATTTTTTAAGAAGAGATACCCCTCCTCTTAATACATCATATTCTCCTCCTTCGACATCAATCTTAATGACCCGGATTGGAATATCAGTAGGTACTACCTGGTCAAGTTGCCTCACCTGCACCTTTATTTCATCAATATTCTCTTCTCCTTTGTATGTCCTTTTCTTTAAGCCGGAATACGTAGGATTACTGACCACAAAGTTGAAGGTGGATTCTTTATTTTCATCTCCCAATGCAAAGGGATAAATGGTGGCGTGCTTTCCAAATTTATTTTGAAGAAGTTGATATTGCTGAGGTATGGGTTCGAAAGCAATATGAAGTGCATTCGGGGCGTACTTCTGCATTAAGGAAAGAATTTCACCTTTATAGCAGCCTATATCAATGCAGGCCATATCAGGCTTGCAAACTTTTTTCAGCACAGCTTCAGTCTGACGGTCATATCGCTCATTGGCAGTTACCGGCCATGGCCATACTTTCACAATTCTTTTAAGTGTGCTTTTAATAACGTTACTCATCAACTAATTTAATTGTACTCAATAACTGTACTCAATAACTGTAGTCAATAACTCTTTCCCCATTTCAGAGGTAGGGGTTCAATGCTTTAATTTGGGATCGGTACATTATTATACAAAATCATCTCAGGAAAATGCAGAATACATGTATCTCCTGCAAGCCTGACCAATAGATTATCTATGACAGGACCTGTGTTATCAATATACAGTTCATATTTATACCCTGCACCTTTCGTAGTGAGCGGAAGTGCAATCTGTATCCATTCACCGAAGACTTCCGACCATGCAATTCTTTCCCTGCCCTGTCCATTATCCGATTGACTTTGTCCATTCGGATCCGTTTCAATAAACCGCGGTACAGGAAGCGTTCCTTTCCTATTGTCCACATGTGACCAGAAGCTTACCTCCCATTGTCGCTGAGTTTTTGAAGTGTCTGTGTATGACCATAGCAAAGCAGGTACAGATTTTACAGGTAATGCACCTGAGCCTGTCATTGTCGTATCGCATTTTATTTCATCAAAGCCATTATAGAACCCATCATTAAATACATCCTTTTTGTCTACAGGCAACGTAGGCAAGCTGATCATTTTTAGTTTAGCCATATCAAGGCTATACAAAGTGATCGATTGATAAGTTCCTATTTTTTCTGCCATGGAGATGATACGGCGTTCGGCAGGGATAACGAATTCTTCTTCGCAAACCAGCAATAAGGGCCGTGTATCCATAGCCATGGTTCTTTTCTTTTCAAAATAAGGTGATGATATCAATTCGATAATGTCAAGGCCCTGGGATACGGAAGTGCGTGACATTGCATAATCAATCATGGGCAGACCGGTTTCGAATGAAACATGTATACCTTCCCTGAATGTCCAAAACCCACGGGCAACACCAAGATTTTCATTACCAATAGCTACCAGGGGAAATTGCAGAATGGCCTGGAAATCTTCAGCCTTATGGCCGGCTTTTTCCAAAAGAGGAACATAATCATCCTTCGCAGAGGACATGAATTTATTGTGACGAAAGACCGGGTCTCTCACACCTTTGATATTCAGATAAGATTCAAAACCCCAAAAAACAGAAATGATGACTAATATATATCCTGCAGTACTTCCCATTTCCCTCAGACGCATGCGCACAAAAAATTGCCAAAGCAGGTAGCTGCAAACAATCATGTATAAATAATAAAAAGAGAATCCCAACCGGCCCAGGCTTCTGAATTGTTTCAAAACAGGTACGATCTCCCATAGAAACTTAAATCCATTCTGATAAAAAATACCGGCTGCCATCAACCACGTCATAACTGCTGCACCCAGGAAAGCTTTTACATGTAAGGTCAGCGGTTGCTCATCGCGTTTTCGAAAGAGGAAGAATAAAATGACTGGCAGCATAAGCAGGCCGATAAATCCGGTATATGCTATCCTTTCAAAATTGGGTACCTCCTGGTGTAATAATACTGTCCATATTTTGTCAAAAGGTGAAATGAAAGGAATGAATGTAGATCCAAAGTTGACCGAAAGTACATCAAGACCAAATGGTTCCGTTGGCCTGTCTGTGATCGTATCCGTGATGTGCCGGATCCCCAGGATAATGAAAACCGGGAATACAATAACTCCTGCCAGCCAGGGTAAAACTGCACGAAGAAGATTTTTTTCTTTCCGGTAATACCACCACCAGAAAATAAAAAATGAAGAAAGCATGACTACGCTGATCAACAGGAAATATAAATGTGTCAGGCTCATCACGATGACAAGTGAACCACACAACACACTCCACACCCATCGTTTTTTTTCTGATCGGATCAATAAATCAAGAAGAAGAAAAAGCAATGGTAAAAAACATACGTAAGCAAGTGCATAATGGCCATGAATACGCCAAAGCTGTGGTGAGAGGAAAATGATAAACAGGGATGAAGCGAGAGCCCACCATTTGCCTACTTCCCATCGTCGTAATAATTTATAAATGAGTAATACAGAGAAATAGAGTGATAGGAGTAAGAGCATATTCAGTGTACCTACTACATGCCGGTCCATATCGATCACATGCTGGTCTATCCATCTCAATGTGAGCGCCAGTAGCGGTTCATTATCTGTATAGATGATGTTCTCACCGTACGGATAGTTCATGCCCGAAAAATGCCATCCTTTATCATGCTGGACATACCAGGCGAGGGTATAATAATTTTTTAATCCGTCTCCTTCATCTGCAAAAAGATAACAGGCAGGACATTTAATGATTCTCGAAAAAAAACCGTTGATGATGACCGCAGGTAAGGACAGGACGAATACGATCCAAAGAATGCGGGGCCAGTTTCTAAATAATGGTTTATTCATTTTATGCCCCTGTGATTTGCTAAATGCAGTTAAGTTTCCTGCCGCAAATTTCGCTAATTAACGCAAATTTTTATTTACGTTTTACAACTTACTATTTATTACTGATTACTGATTACTGATTACTGACTACTGACTACTGACTACTGACTACTGACTTCTCACTACTCACTACTCACTACTCACTAGTAGCGCTTCTTCCTTTTATTATTATTATTATTATTATTCGAGGGCCTGTTCGTCTGGAACCTTCGACCATCACGATTCTGCTGTCCTCCACCTGAACCTTTATATTGTTTACGACGCTGTGAATTACCACCCGGAGGTGTTACATTTTTATAGCTGTCAATGCTGGCATCATCAGCCACCACCAGCTGTCCTTGTGATATTTTCTTCAGGTCCTGCTTGATCAGCTCATCATTTACAAACTGCTCTTTACCCCAAGTGCGATATGCCAGCTTCATATAGGAAGCGATGATCTTTGCAAATTCCTCGCGCTTTGGTCCTTCTTCCATCGTAATGGCTTTCTGGATCATCGTATGGACATTCCAGCCATAATGACGATAAGGGATCTTCTTTTGCGGATAACCCATATCCTCAGAAGGGATCATGAATACATCCCCTTTCTCGTGAATGATCACGCCTTCCGGAATTTTGACATCAATATCGTATCCCGCAATGAAGAACAGGTGGTTCCACAATTTATCTTCTATCTCCTTCACCGTCTTGCTGTGCGGCAGGATTTGATTCATCAGCTCTACAAGTGTTTCCACATAGGACTGACGTAATTCAGGGTCTTCTATTTCCTTCACATGGAGCACAAGCTTTTGAATATTCCGTCCGTATTCCGGAAGAATAAGCTTTTCCCTGCCTGAATTATATTCCAGGGTTTTCTCACCCTCATTTGATCTAATCATTTTCAATTTTCAATTTTCGATTTTCAATTATTTCATTCACAAAACACATATCTCACTCTTCACTACTCTCTACTCACTCAACTGTCACCGACTTGGCAAGATTACGCGGTTGATCCACATTGCATCCACGTAAACGGGCAATATGGTAAGACAACAATTGCGTAGGTATCACCGACAGCAGTGGTGAAAATGGTTCTGCTGTGCTTGGTATTTCTATGACATGATCTGCAAACTTGCGGATCTCTTTTGCACCGTTTGATACAATGGCAATCACAGTCCCTTTACGTGCTTTCACTTCCTGGATATTGCTCAGGAGCTTATCATAAGCACTCTGATTTGTAGCCAATACCACTACAGGCATGTGCTCATCAATCAATGCAATCGGACCATGTTTCATCTCTGCCGCCGGATATCCTTCAGCATGTATGTACGATATTTCTTTCAGCTTCAATGCACCTTCAAGTGCTACAGGAAAATTGTAACCTCTGCCGAGATACAGAGAATTATTATAATCCGTCATCTCGGAAGCGATGTATTTGATCTGATCTTCTACCTTAAGTGTCTCCGCGATTTGCTCCGGGATCTTCGCAAGCTCTGATATCAGGTTTCTATATCTCGAAGTCGACAGGGTACCTTTCCGGTGGCCTAGCCAAAGCGCAGCCATGCTCAATAATGTAACCTGGCCTGTAAACGCTTTAGTAGATGCAACACCGATCTCAGGTCCTGAGTGTATATAGGAACCAGCATCGGTAAGCCTTGCAATAGAAGACCCTACGCTATTTACCACTCCGTAAATAATGGCACCCTTACTCTTCACATGTTCAAGTGCAGCGAGTGTGTCTGCAGTTTCACCGGACTGTGATATGGCCATCACGATATCTCCTTCCCTGATGACAGGATTGCGATATCGTAATTCTGATGCATATTCCACTTCCACAGGTACACGTGCCAGATCTTCAAATAAGTATTCACCTATGAGACCCGCATGCCATGATGTACCGCAACCTGCGATAATGATCCGTTGTGCATTTTCAAACTGAACTGCATATTCTTCCATGCCGCCCAGCTTTACCCAGCCTTCTACATCATTCAGCCTGCCCCGCATACAATCCGAGACTGTCTGTGGTTGCTGATGAATTTCTTTAAGCATGAAGTGTTCATACCCGCCTTTTTCTAACTCCTCGATCTTCAATGATATTTCTTCGATGCGTGGTTTCTGAACCTGGTTCTTGCTGTTTTTGATGGTAACACCGTTATGCCTGTCAAGGATGGCGATCTCATCATCCTTCAGGTAGATCACTTTGTTAGTATATCTGACTATGGGTGTAGCATCAGACCCTATGAAATATTCATTCTCACCCATGCCTACGACAAGAGGACTTTGCTTCCTGGCAGCAACAAGCACATCAGGGTTTCTCTTATCTGCTATCACAATAGCATATGCGCCGACGACTTTGCTCAAAGCCATGCTCAGTGCCTCCGGAAGGTCGAGATTTTGTTTATCCTGGTAAGCTTCGATCAGGTTGAGAAATACTTCTGTATCTGTTTCACTTTTGAAGGTGAAACCATTTCTCAATAAAGCTTCCTTGAGTACTGAATAATTTTCAATGATGCCGTTATGGATCATCACAAGGTTACCATTGTTGGAAACGTGAGGATGTGCATTGATATCATTAGGCTCTCCATGTGTAGCCCACCGGGTATGGCCCATTCCGGCAGTCGCCGTTAATTTCTGGTCACCGATGAATTCCTCAAGCTGGGATACTTTCCCTTTCTTTTTGAACAAAGACATAGAGGAATTTAACAAGGCAATCCCGGCACTGTCATATCCCCGATATTCCAGTTGCTTGAGGCCCTGCATCAACACCTGGTAAGCAGGCCGATCACCTATATATCCAACGATTCCACACATAAGATCAACGTATTAATGTAAGTCAACAATTTTGATGCCGGACGAATCCTGAATCATCCTCGGTTGGTCAAACATCATTCAGGCTAATTAAGATTTGAAATACAAGCCCTCAACTATCGAAACTGATATTTAAATTTTAGTATAATACACCTTCAGCCTGGGGGCGTATAAAGGGTGTCCGGGGCCAAACATCACAGATCTGCCGGGTACATTTCCTTTGTCAATCGGGTTGAAATATATGATATTTTCCCTTTTCCCTGACATGATATCTTTTATCTGGCCCGTGACCTTCATCTCGTATTTATAGATAGCCGGGGGACCATCCGCCACCTGTTCGAGTACCCCTCCAAAATAGCGCTTGTATGCCTCACTGCTAGAATTGAAGTTTGATCTCTCTATAGCAGAATTCACATCCGATGAATTTTCAATGGAGGTATCCGTCAGAAACTGCGTAACCAGGTATTTAAAAGGAGGATAAAATTGCGGATTATCACCATCCGGGAACGAGCAAAAGACTTCGAGATCAGCTTCATTTACAATCACGCCATCAAGATCAGACAGGCCATCTACTCTCATGGTGGTCGTTACCCCGGACATTCCCTGAACATACCAGTAATCCGTCTCGGGATCCGGTGATAAAGCAGCACCTACGACTGTTCCGGAATAATCATGTTCCATATGAACCGTCTTGACGCTGCCGCCGGTAAAAACAAATTTGTATTTGCTTTGCGCCAATGTATCTTTTCTAAAGTAGACTTCTAAGCCACTGACTGAATTGACTAAATTGAATCCCAGCATGGTATTGCTGGCATTCGTCATCCTGATATAAAGACCGTTGAAGTAGGCAAGAAATGTATCCTGAAGCTTATACACATTTGAATCCTGCTGAGTAAGGTCACTTAAAAGCAACAAGGATAATGGAATCCGTATATGAGCTGCAGCTTTAATTGTCGTGGAATCTGTAGGTCTTGACACAATTACACTGTCTTCAGGCTTCGGTACAAAGGTGAGAGAACCTAATAATTCTGAACTGTGCTCAAAACGATCATTAGAGAAATAATCCTGCAACCTGTCGGGTAGCTGTGTCATCCGGTATACTTCGATGGTTACTGGATCTGTCAGCGAGCCGTAGCTGCCCAGGGTATCATATCTCATCTCGAGCACTATAGAATCCAGGTTTGCATTTTTTAGTATTGTTGCCACAGAAGATAATAGCGGTTGAGCATAAATCTCAGCAGTTGATTTCCCGAACAGGGGATCATTTAATTCGCCAAGGAGATAGGTGTAAAGCTGCTCAGTGACAAGTTCACCATGCACCTGAACGCTGTCCGTTTTTTCAGTAAAAAAAGTTAATCCGAAATCATCTTTGAATTTCAAGGATTGAAATTCATCATCCAGAAAATCAGAACCGATGAGTACAGGTTTTGTGCATGAGGCCAGCACCAAAATAAAAAAGCTAAGGACAAAAAGAAGTCGTCTGTATAATGCCATATGAAATTAGCGGTTGCTCAGCCGAATCGTTTAATTCATCAGCCCTTTGTAGAAATCGAAATAAGCCGGCAAATAGCTGTCCATGTCATGGTAAACAAGTGAAGGTTTATTCGTCGCTTTCACTTCTTTTGCCAGCGTTGCGTCAAGTTTTTTAGCTCCCTGGATCAACGCATCCGCATACTCCATGGCGCCCTTGTGTAGCTTAACGTGTCCGCTGCCATTTTGGTATGCCAGCAGGTCCTTCGGCTGAAGATTATTGATAGAGGCTTTGGTAAAGAAATCCTTATTGAAATTGGATTCCAGGCTTTCGTTATAGACGGAATAAATGATCTTGCTCTTCTTAAAAAGAGGATCATCCTTATAGGCTGTCCTGAGATAAAAAGGAACCAAAGAGGTCATCCATCCATGGCAATGCACCACATCAGGGGCCCATCCAAATTTACGAACTGTCTCAACTGCTCCTTTGCAAAAGAAAACCATCCTGTCCTGGTTGTCATCAAACAGCTTGCCTGCCTGATCTTCGAACATAAATTTCCTCTTGAAAAATTCCTCATTATCAAGGAAATAGACCTGGAGCCTGGCTCCCGGAAGGGAGGCCACCTTGATGATGAGCGGATAGTCATCATCATTGATGATAATATTCATCCCTGACAATCTCACTACCTCATGAAGGCGATGCCTTCTCTCATTGATGCTCCCGAATCGGGGCATCAACACCCTGATTTCCATGCCATTGTCCTGGGTATATAAGGGCAATTTTTTCACTATCTCCGAAATCTCCGAAAGATCAGTATATGGTGACATTTCCTGCGTAAGGAACAACACTCGCTTCTTAATACTCATTGTATAAATTATCCTTAGGTCATCAAAATATATGCACAGGATTGAGCTCTTTTAGCCCGAAGGGTTGCAAAGATAGCTATAAATAAGGGAAACTTCAGGGTTCTGCCTGTTATTGAATCCAGCTGAAGGAATTCCGCCTTTACAAAATCGGTTATGCCTCCGGCATTTTTAAGTGCCGCAGGTACAGCCAATTTTGTTGCCCGGGGTTTCCAAATTGTTGGAGCGAACTCCAACAATGACTGGATGGCCGCTGCAGGAGTTTGCTCCTGCAGCAAGGAATATTTTAGAAAGAAAAATGGGCCTTAAAATCAGATAGCTCTTCATCCAATGTCCTTTCAGATAGATTTAGCTGAGACCATATAGTGCAGGGCAGGGATGTAAGCACATCTTTCATCCTGATATTGTGATTGGCATGTATGATGTCCAGATCCGGGTAAAGGCTTTTAATCCGGGCTGCAATTTCATTGATGGAAAGATTGTATTCCACCAGGTTATAGGTCCCGGGCTTAACATTCCCGTCAATGATCCGGACTATGGCATTCGCTACTTTGTCTACATGTATGAAGCTGCGTTGCTGATCACCGTTTCCATTGATCGTTATTTTTCCAAGGAAATTAGCCTGGAAGAGAAGCTTGTTTACCACTGCATCTATCCTGTAAGAAGGATTATACCCATATACATTACCTGAACGCAACGTATAAATTTTCCTGTTGCGGCTCAGTACGTTGATCTGCTTTTCGCCTTCAAGCTTTGAACGACCATAGAACGATTGGGGATTGGGAACTGTATTTTCGTCGACCGGGCCCGGATGTTCTCCATAGATCGATATGCTGCTGAGATTGATCACCTGTGACACGGATGATTTTTCAATCGCATAGGCTAATTGTGCAGATCCCCAATGATTGACCTGGTCAAAGGTATGCGCATCCGAATCAGCGAAAGGGGTTGTGACTTTCGCTGCAAGATGGACCACCCAGTCAACTCCTTCAAGCGCCTGCTGCAGCATCCTTCCATCCAGTATATCTCCCTGGATCAGCTTTACAGGTTTGTGATCAAATTTTGCTTCGGTAAAAAAACTATAATTCCTTCTCGATAAATTGTCATAGATCGTGATCGAAAGCAATGGATCCACATCTTCCAGCAGCTGCTTTACTAAACTATATCCGATATATCCGGCTCCTCCGGTGATGAGAATCTTCATTTACGATTTACAATTTACGAATTACGAATTATATTTTTGGATGCCGGATTAAGGGATGCCGGATGCAGGACGCAATGCTCACTACTTACTTCCTTGCCGCAAATTCCGCTAATTAACGCAAATTATGTTTTCACTTTACTTCTTTGTTCTTGTTAAAGCATAAAGATGAAGGAAGTCATTTTATTGCTTATTGCCTATTGCTTATTGCTCACGTCTCACGTCTCACGTCTCACGATTCACGACTCACTACTCACTGACTTCACAAATTCCGTCTGTATCCCACACTCATCCTTTGACTGTCCGGCCCATCTTCCATTGCGATCAGATGATTCCACCACCGACCTTGTACATGGCATGCATCCAACTGAAAAATATCCCTGCGCTTCGAGCGGATGTTCAGGCAGATTAAATTCTGTGCGATACGCATAGATCATCTTTGAAGTCCAATCGAGCATCGGATGATAACGCATCTTACCTTCTCCCATCATTTCTTCTTCCTGCAGACCCGCTCTGAATTTTGTCTGGTCGCGACGCACACCATTGATCCAGATATCATGTTTCTGGATGACAGGTTCTAAGGGCAATACTTTATTGAGGTAGCAACAATGATCAGGATTATTGACAAAAAAGAATTTCCCATTGGCATCTCTTTGTCCGGCTTTGGATACAGGAGATATCGCATCGATAATATTCAGTCCTAAAAGGTCTGCTATCTCATACCTGAAAGCGATCGTTTCAGGGAAATGAAAACCTGTATTGAGGAAATACACCGGAATATCCGGTTGAAAACGGCTGATGATATGCAATAGCGGCAAGCTATGGGTTTGAAATGATGAGCTTACAAACGCTTTTTTACCTGAGGATTTATATTCCTGAAGTTTTTCTCCGATTCGCACTGCTAAATCCTGCCTGTCAGATGTATCCATTCTAAGTCAAAGGTATTGAGTCTCGTGTAACAGTTAAAACAGGCTAACAGTTTCTACAGTATTTCTAGTGCTTCACAAACTTTTCGCTTTGGATAGTGAACTGGTTTTTTTGAAAAGCATGGAAATAAAGGACATTTGTTAAATATTCTTCATTTTTTCTGCGCGGAAGAAGATTTTTTAACTGCTTTTTCCTTGTTCTGATCCACACGGTATTTTACCATTTTTGTGATAAGCCCAAAAGGAATAGGTTTGTCTAAAGGAAATTGAATAGAACCTTTAGCTCCATCATATCCTGCTAACTCTTTTTTAAAAGCCACGATTGCATCCGGTCCGGGATAAAAACCAATATGTTTTTTAAAACCTCCGAAATGCACAAGGTTACCATTCATGGTATAAGTAGGAATACCATAGCCGATTTTCTCTGCCGCATCAGGAGCGGCTTTTCGGATAGTGCTTCTTACTTTTTCAAGAATAACTTGTACATCATCAGGAAAATCCGCAATGTAGCTATCGACATCTTTTAATGCTTTATCCATACGAGTAGTAAATAAACAAATTCAATCGAAAATCGTCAATCGTAATTCGTCAATCGTAATTCGTCAATCAGAAATCCAATCTGTCTCCGTATTTCTTCAACCACGATTCATGTTTCAAAAAATTCTCATCTGCTTTTTCAACCCATTTCCAGAAACGGGCGCCATGATTCATTTCCTTCAGATGAGATAATTCATGGATGATGACGCTGTCCATGATATTTGGCGGAGCCAGTAAAATTTTTGAAGAAAAATTAAGATTACCATTCGTTGCACAACTACCCCAGCGACTATGTACATATTTCAGGCGGATGTCGTTGATATCTTCCTTGAAAAAAAGTTTATTGTAAGATTCTACACGCGCTGAAAAAGATGGCAGAAGATCGGCGCTAATACTTCTTGATATCAACGTGGTGATAAAATCCCTGGTGTAATAATCCTGTTCTTCAAGCTTTGGTAGGCTAAGGACAAGATTTGAGCCATCAATATGAGCAGTGCCAGTAGATTTTGCATTGCTTGTGGAAAGTTGCAACGTAAAATTTTTAAATGCCGTCTTAATGATCTGGCCGGTACGGTATTCTTTATTTTTCCAGCGTTCTGCCAGGTCCGGTTTCTCTGTCAGAGTTTCTAAAAGCCATTTTTTTGCCCAGATCAGCTTTTCCTGCTTGTATTCTTTTGGAGCGGTATAAGGCATACGAAGGTATGCAGATGTCTTTCCGAAAGAAACCCTCGTATCAATCCTCTGTTCTTCAATGATGAGCAATGGCAGATGAATCCCCTGCCACCTCACGGATGTCCTGGTTTGCCGGTTACGCATGTTTTAGCGCAAATTCCTTCATGACCTCAGCTAAAACTTTAACCCCTTCTTCCGGCATTGCATTATATACAGAAGCTCTGAATCCCCCAACTGATTTATGACCTTTCAACCCATCGCATCCTGCATCTTCACAAAAGGCCTGGAATTCTTTATTCAATGCACTGTCTTCAAGATTGAAGGTGATATTCATCCTGGACCGGTCTTCAGGAACACTATGTCCCAGGTAAAACGGAATGGTATCGATCACATCATAGATATATTTTGCCTTCCGCTCATTGATCTTTTGCATGGCAGACAATCCTCCCAGGTCACGGAGCCACCTGAGCGTGAGCATGCTTACATAAATAGGAAAAACCGGAGGTGTATTATACATGGATTCATTCTGAATATGCGTCTCATATCGGAGCATCGTTGGCATTGTCTTTTTGACTTTACCCAGCATATCTTTTCGTACAATCACTAAAGTAACTCCCGCCGGCCCCAGATTTTTTTGAGCTCCCGCATAGATCAGTCCAAAACGATGCGGTTCAATCGGTTTTGAGAATATATCGGAGGACATATCACACACGATCGGTAATGCCGTATCCGGGTATGATTGATACTGGGTACCATAGATCGTGTTATTACTGGTCAGATGCAGGTAAGCATAATCTTCAGGGATCGGATAACCTTTGGGTATATAATTATAATTAGCATCCTTTGAACTGGCTATGACATCAATAGAACCAAGCATTTTGGCTTCATGTATAGCTTTGCTGGCCCAAACACCTGTATCGACATATGCCGCTTTCTGACCTTCAGGAAGGAGGTTCATCACCGTCATAAAAAATTGTGTGCTTGCTCCTCCGGAAAGAAATAGCACTTCAAAATCATCCCCCAATCCCAGGAGATCCCTGACAAGCTGCCCTGCTTCATGCAGGATAGGCTCAAAATAGGATGAACGATGTGAAATCTCAAGGATAGATAATCCGGTATTATTGAGATTTAGAACCGCTTGAGAGGCTTGTTCAAAAACGGTTTTGGGCAGAATCGAAGGTCCTGCAGAGAAGTTTATGATCCTGGGCATAACTGTGATAGACTTATGACGACAAATCTACAATTCATCATCTGACTTTTAGATGAATCATGCATGAAAAATCAATCAAATAAAAACGATTTTTTACGGACAGATATTTCCACCTTCCATGTGATCACCAGATACAGGATTTGGTCTAATAAAAGCGGTTAAAAATCGAATACCTGTTAGCATCACTTAACAAGTTCAGTACAATCACATCGGGGTAATTGACGTTGGAAAGTATATTCTTCCCATTATTGTGCGATGATGACCATAAAATTCCTTTCATATATAGTATAATCAAACTTTCCCTCTAACCATTATTTTCAAAACGATGAAACCACCTCGCCAGCTTCTCCTTATTGGCCTACCCATTGTCGCCATTGTCGCCTTTTTTATATTTCGCAAACCAGGCTCCTCAATCCCTAGTGGCGATCTGATCGTGAAAGCCAGTGAAGCCCCTCTCTCAGTTTCCATTCACGCCCCTGGTGAACTTCAGGCAAAACGTTCTGAAAAGATCAAAGGCCCCGAAGGATTACGAACAGTCAATATCTACCAGATCACGATCCAGTCATTGGTTCCTGAAGGTACAGTCGTACAGCAGGGCCAGTTCATAGCTTCCCTGGATCGCACTGAGCTGGATGGTAAAATCAAGGAATCCCAGACGGAAATTGAAAAAATCGTTACTCAGCTTGATCAGGCGAAAATTGATACAGCCATTGAAATGCGTGGCCTGAGGGACGAATTCGTGAATGTCACCTTTTCCATGAAAGAAAAGCAACTCTCGCTTGAGTTGAGCAAATATGAACCGCAGGCGATCATTCAGCAATCGCAACTCGATCTAGAACGGACACAGCGGGAACTCAACCAGCTTGCCTCTAAGCTCAAACTCACCAAAGAAAAATCAGTCGCAAAAATTGAAGAAATAAATGCCTCTTATCGCCAGCAGGAATTTAAGCTCAATCGTCTCCTGGAACTACAATCTCAAATGACAGTGACAGCTCCAAAAGGAGGCATGGTCATCTATGTACGTGACTGGAATGGAAAAAGAGGACCCGGTTCACAGGTTTCATCGTGGGATCCGGTTATCGCGGAGCTACCCGATCTGAGCGAGATGATCACCAAAGCCTACATCAATGAAGTAGATATAAGCCAGGTGATGCTGGGTCAGAAAGCAAAGATCTCCCTGGATGCCTTCCCTGGGAAGGAATTCACGGGTGTTGTGATCTCTAAAGCAAACATTGGCGAGCAGGTGCGCAATTTCGATACAAAAGTTTTTGAAGTCATCATCCAGCTCAATTCCATCGACTCCCTTCTTCGGCCTGCCATGACAACAGGGCTTGATATCCTGGTGGATTCCATCCCGGGATGTGTACAGGTCCCGCTCGAATCTATTCAGACAGACAGCATCAGTTTCGTGTATATGAAAAGTAAATCAGGCTTTGTCAAACAGGAAGTTGTAACAGGGCCATCGAATGATCTGAATATCTGTATCGGTGCAGGACTGAAAACAGGAGATGAATTGAGCATCAATGCTCCGGCCAATCCAGAGAAACTATCTTTTATTTATCTGGATCCTGCTGATAAAGCAGCTGCTACAGCAAAACTGGAAAAAGAAAAAGCTGACCGGATGAAAATTCAGCAGGACGTCGCCAAGACAATTAAAGCTGAAAACCTGGCTGAAGAAAACGGTGAGGGAGGAATGTTCATTATTTTCTAAAGCTCACTCAGCTATATTAGCATGGAAAGATATTTATTCCTCTTAAGGGTTGCTGTGGAAAGTGTGCTCATCAATAAGATGCGCGGCATGCTGACTGCACTGGGTGTTGTATTCGGTGTGGCGGCTGTGATTGCGATGCTTGCTATTGGTTCCGGCGCCAAGAAATTTCTGCTTGACCAGATGCGATTGATCGGGACTAACAATATCGTATTTACGCATTTGTCGCAGGATTCTAAAAAGGATGGTGATGAGGAAGAAAAGACAGCTACTGCTGCAGGTAATGATACAAAGCTGGTCACATGGGCTCCGGGCATGTCAAAAGGTGACCTGGAGATCATCAGGAATATCCCTTCTGTTGACCTGGTCAGTCCCGAGATCATCAGGCAAACAAAATCTATCTACAATGGGAAGATTCTTGCAGTGCGATGTGTAGGTGTGACAAATACATTTTTTGAAGTGAATCAGCTGACCACATCGAAGGGTCACTTTTTTACGGAGGAGCATTTTGATCACAACATGCCGGTCTGCGTGATTGGTAAAAATGTAGAAACAAAATTATTCAGTGGGAAAGATCCGGTAGGACAATCTATAAAATGTGGCAATAATTATTTTACCGTGATCGGTGTACTTGAAAAAAGAATTGCTACAAAAGAGAGTCTTTCTTCACTCGGTCTGCGCGATCTCAATTCGGATATTTTCATTCCGATTGATGTTTCATTGATCCGGTTTGGTGACCGTTCCAGGATACGCAAGGAACATCTGGGGATGCAGGGAAGACAAAATACAGATAAGCAGGTGGAAGTTCAGCAGATTGACAGGTTGGTGGTGAGAGTAAGTGATTCTAAATATTTGCAATCAACGGCTGATGTGATAGCCCGGATGATGAAACGAAGACATGCAGGACAGGTGGATTTTTCAATGGAGATCCCTGAGCTCTTATTGCAACAGGAACAAAAAACACAGGATATTTTCAACCTTGTACTTGCTGTCATAGCCGGTATCTCTTTGCTGGTTGGAGGAATAGGCATCATGAATATCATGCTGGCTTCTGTGTATGAAAGGATAAAAGAGATTGGATTGCGTCGGGCTATTGGAGCGACCAGCAAGGATATTGTAATTCAGTTTTTATTTGAAGCTGTTATGGTCAGCACGATAGGAGGCATCTTGGGAATACTCCTTGGGGTCGCTGCTGCAAAGGGTATTTCCACGACTGCAAAAATTCCAACGATTATTTCATTGTGGTCGATCTTGTTATCGTTTGGGGTTGCTGCATCTATAGGTCTTGTATTTGGAATTTTCCCGGCAAGGAAAGCATCGAAGCTTGATCCGATAGAAGCGCTTCGCACTGAGTAAAGCAGTAATCAGTAATCAGTGATCAGTAATGGAGTGGTCAGTGATAAAGTGATTTTAATAAAGAACAATTGCGATATAAATTAAAAGGTGGGTTCTTGAAAAGTATGGATATGATGAGTATACAATTGAAAGTGCTTTTTATTTTGGCAATCTTATTTTCCGTGTTTGCCGGAAACCGGGTCTCTGCACAAAATGAATATCGACTCACACTGGATGAGGTTGTGGCTTTGGCTCAGAGTGATGCGCCTGATGCTTTGCTCGCAACAACAAGGTGGAAATATACATATTGGTCATATCAATCATTTCTTGCTGATTTTAAACCACAAATACTCCTTAGAGCAAATCCATCTTTCAACAGAACGATTGAAGGAATTACTTTGCCAAATGGTAGTGTTGCATTTACAGAAAGATCTTTTATGCAGAACCAGGCAGATCTTTCACTGCTGCAGGATTTTGCACCTACGGGAGGTACTTTTTTCCTGGGGAGCGGATTGAGCAGACTTGACCTTTTCGCTACAGCTGGGCAGCCAGCCTTAGTTTCATACTTGTCGAATCCTGTAAGTCTTGGATTTTCTCAGCCGCTTTTTCAATACAATAACATGAAGTGGCGCAAGAAAATCGAACCTATTATTTATAAAGAAGGAGAAAAACAATATTCAGAGCAGATGGAGGATGTTGCAAACAAGGCTGCAACTTTATTTTTTGACCTTTTGATCAGCCAGCTCGATGCTGATGCTGCCATTCAGGATAAAGCAAATGCAGATACATTGCTTGCTCTTTCTGAAGGAAGGTATGGAGTTGGGAAAATAGCGGAAACAGATTTATTGCAGGTTCAACTCAATGCTATGCAGGCTGAAACAAGGCTTGCAGAAGCACAACTTAACATGCAGACGAATACAGAAGAGCTACGGGATTTTTTGGGATTGCACGGAGAAATCGTTTTTGATTTAATTCCACCGTATGAAATTCCACCTACTTCAGTGGATCCTCAGCAAGCATTGAATTATGCATTGCAAAACAGAAGTACTATAGTTGGATTTGATCGAAGACTTGAAGAAGCTAAACGGGAAGTAGCCCGTTCATTGGGAGAGAGAGGTCCTACGGTTAATGTAGAAACTCAATTCGGACTCACTCAAACCGGATCACAACTGAACCAGGTATATACAAATCTCATTGACCAGGAAGTAGTGAGGGTTGGTCTTACAGTCCCGATCGCAGACTGGGGTAAATCTAAAGCAAGCAAAGCTGTGGCCCTTGCCAGTCTTGAATTAGAACAAAAACAGGTTGAGCAGGAAAAAGAAAATTTCAGACATGTAGTTGTGCTTCGTTCCCAACAGTTTGATCTGATACGGCGCAATGCAGAAGTTGCGCAACGATATTTTGAAGCCGCACAAAAGCGATATGGTATTACGTATCAACGATATCTCATCGGTAAAATATCCATTACTGATTTAAATCTTGCACTTGCTGACCAGGAAGGAGCTCGGAGAGGATATTTGCAATCTGTTCGTGATTTCTGGATGGCTCTTTACGATATACGCGGACTTACGTTGTATGATTTCGTCAAGGATCAAACATTGATGTTGTCACCTCCGGCAACAAACTAATGCATGAAAAAGCCCTCCTGCAATTTTTTACAAGAGGGCTTTAATAAATTCTTTATTTCAATTCCGTACGTCCTGCTATATTTTTATCAGGCTCATCGTAAGTGTGCGATTCCCCCGGATACGAATGAAATATTGACCTGGCTCCAATGCATTCAGTTGAATAGTATTGATCTCCTGTGTGAAGACATCTTTGACCAGCGATCTTCCAAGAAAATCTATGACGTCATATTTCATACCCATGACCTCATCTGTGATTTTGACATTCACTGTTTGATGGGCGGGATTAGGATAAACAAGGATATCATTCACGCTCAGCGGATGAATCGCAGAAACCGTCTCATTGTTTTCCTCGAAAGTCGGCGCCTGTGTAATAAATCCTCCTGTACCATTGGGCACTCTTGCAAAAGCTATATCACTGGTCTGCAGACCGAATGTTATTGAATCAACAACTGAAAGTTCAGTATTTGACAGAAATACACCTTCACCATCAGCAGATAATTTCCATCCTGCATGCAAAGGTCCGTCAGATTCATCGTCATCAGCCCACACGATGAGGTATCCGTTTTCCGGGATGATTGAACCTGCCGGAAATTGCCATTTATCCAGCTCATCAACTTTGTCAGATAAATTATACCCACTGAGATCTACTTCGAAATCGTTATTGTTATACAATTCGATCCAGTCTTCAAATTGACCATCCTCATCTACCGCACCATTTGTATTGCTCGCTAAAATCTCATTGACGACAACTCCATTTGGAGCAGATCCACTCTTCACGGTGTACACGAAGACATCATGTTCAGCACCTGCAGGAAGATAGGATGCCGACAAAGCTGCATTGGAAGCGATAGCTTCAATATAATACCTCACTAATGTACCTGCGGAGTGCCCTGGAATGCTTGCGCCGAAATAACTATCACCTGCCACACCATCATGATGCAATCCGTCATCAGTCATCAGCACCACATCAAAATTACCTGTAAGGTCATTATCATAATACAATTTGACAGCACTGATACCTGGCGAACCGGCCACTTGTGCACTTACGAAAACTTCTTCATCAGGACCTGGTTGAATAAACTCTTTTGATTGACTATTTGAAAATATGGCGTTCGCAATGACAGGTGCTACCTGTGCGATTTCGGCGTTTCCGAGCAGATAATTTCTACGATTAGTAACGAAATTTTTTAATCCGGGAATCGCATTCGTGTATTGAGTAGTCGAATACAGCTTTTTTGTGTCTGCTGATACCAGGGTTTTAATCCGGGCATTCATTGAATCAATGATAGCATTAGCGTTTGCAGTAGTGAACGTCTCGTTCAGAATAGTTCTGTAATGTGCCAGGTATCGCTGACGCCATTCAGGAATGGCCAGCAGTTTATTAAGTAAGGGATAGTTGACTTTGTTGGCATTATAAAATGGCGACCAGCTTGTAGCTGCATTCGTTTCAAAAGAAGAATTGCCATCATATTCAAACGGAAAGGTTAAATCGTTTTCCGGATCATAATAAACGTAATAATCCATTTTACCTTTCATGATGTAACTATCATCATCGGTAAAAACATTTTCAACAGCCAGGAACCATAATATCTTATCAATATCTAGTTTCGAGGCAACGGTCTCTTTGTTATTTGCGGTAGCAACACTGAGGACCTGACATGCATCAATGAGCTTTTGCCATGGATCTTCCACATCAGTTGATTTGAGATCGTAGTACTTTTGATACGTCGCTGTATCGGTGCCCAGGTAATTCATGCCGGCTGTACCATCACCCCATTGGCCTCCACCCCCGCCGCCACCGGGACCACCCCCGGTATTTTCTACTGTTGCTCTGAAACGGGCACCATCATTATTCTGAAACCATTCTTTCAGAAAAGTTTTATCCACGTCCTGAACATTCGGATAGATACCCCAATCCTGCTGGTTGATAAATAAGTGGATATAATTCGCTTTGGCGATAGGTGTATATTTTTTTGCCATCAGGCAATACAATACTTCGCGCATCATCGAAGGATCCTGGTGCGCATTATTAAATTTCAAACCTTCATAACCCATGATCTTCTGATCATCATGCACAAAATCAGTATTCACAGCAAATGATTTTTTGTCGGAATTCTGTACCCCCATGTACGATGTATTTCCCCGAAACCTGACACCTACACTATCGAACACCACACCTTCAACAGTCATCGTAGCCGGTATCTCGATTTCTGCTTCATAATTATCCTTGAGTTGTTGCCAATAACCCGTCTGTGTAAAATCCAGGTTTACTTCCCGGATGATGTTCAGGTCATAAAATCCGGTTGCAGATGCATCACCTCTTGATAATATGCGACCATCTGATGAAAGATGAAATTCAGCCGGAAAATTCTGAGAAGAAAGAGCATGAGGGAATACAACTGTCAGCAGAAGAACAAATAAGTAAGCACACTGATGGCACGTATAAATTTAATCGCATGATTCCTGGATTGATGTTTTGAGAAGTTTCTGGAAAGAGGATCGAAAATCTGATTTGTACTCATTCCAGAGGCTGAAGGTCAATAAAAATTGCTGCAGTTTAAAGCGTTGGAGTTGGAAAGGAGGATTCAATGATCCTGGTTATTCCTCGTCTTATGCCTCACGATGATCCTCAGGCTTTGGTCCATGGTGATGTATGACCATAACCAATTGAGAAATACAAAAAGCTGATTTTTTACACCGAGAATGGATTTAAGATGTACCACCAGCCAGAGTATCCAGGCGATGAAGCCCTGGGTTTTCATAAATGGAAGATCGGCAACAGCTTTATTTCTTCCGATGGTGGCCATGCTTCCAAGGTCATGATACTTGAATGGTTGCATAGCTTTCCCTGCAGGGAGTCCATTCAGATTTTTTGAAAGTCTTTTGGCTTCCTGTATGGCAGGTTGGGCTACTTGCGGATGTCCTTTATAGATACCTTCTTCCATGTATGCGTTGTCACCGATGGCATATACGTCTTTCAATCCTTTTACCTGGTTGAATTCATTAGTCATGATGCGGTTGCCTTTCGCATAGGATTCCTGAGGGATGCCATCGATTTTATTGCCGGTGATGCCTGCAGCCCAAATCACTTTACGGGCGTACAATTTATCACCATTGCTGAGTGTGATTTCGTTTCCATCGTAATTGGTTACACGGGTTTCTGTGAGGACATGGACGCCCATTTTCACCAGGTATTCTTTTGATTTGATCGAGGCTTCCTCAGACATGGAAGACAGAAGTTTTTTTGTGCCTTCGACCAGGTAGATGTCCATTTCTGCAGCATTTAATTCGGGGTAATCGTGCGGCAGGATATATTTCTTCATTTCGGCCAGGGAGCCTGCCATTTCAACACCGGTTGGTCCGCCTCCTACGATGACCATATCGATATGTCTTTGCCGGAGGTCGTCTTCGCGGATGGTCAGAGCCTTTTCGAGGTCGGAAAGAATAGCGTTACGGAGAAAGAGGGCATCAGCTACGGATTTGAGTGAATAGACATTAGATTCAATCATTGTATTGCCAAAATAATTGGTCGTAACTCCGGTGGCCAGGACTAATATGTCAAAGTTTACAATTCCCTCGCTTGTGGTTACGTTTTTCATGCCCGGGTTCACCGAAAGGAGTTCAGCTACTCTGATGTGTACATTCTTTTTTCTGCTGAAAAGCCTCCGTAAAGGGAATGCGATAGAGCTGGGCTCGATCCCTGACATGGCTACCTGGTATAACAGAGGTTGGAATTGGTGGAAATTATTCCGGTCGATGATGACGATCTGGTATTGCTTGTTGGAAAGTCTTTGGGCCAGGTTAATGCCTGCAAAGCCTGCACCTATGATAACAATCCGGGGATTTTGGGATTCTGGGATGTTGATGGGCATAATTGGATCATCGATTGAGACGGATCAAAGATAACGGAGGGATTTTTTAAGGGTTGTAATTCTGTAGGGATTTCACTTAAAATAAACATTAACAGGCAGTTAGGGTTGGGGGAAAGAGATATAGGTTGAACATTTTAAAAATATTCTGAATATTATTGGGGAGAATATAAATTAATTCTATCTTTGCACTCCCAATCGAGAAATTGGTTTGTGGAAAGCCATGTTTGGCCGGAGAGATTGGGGGATAAAAAAAGAAAGTTCATTGACAGGATTGGACAACGATTTATGATCAAACACTGAGGAAGTGGTTGGTGATAAATTTAGGTAAGAGAAATCAAGGTTAGAAATTGGAATGGAAATCGGGTTGGAAACAATCCGGGATCTAAAATCCAGG
>DASRXQ010000017.1:0-360792 GCA_035654115.1 Saprospiraceae bacterium | reverse complement strand
ATAATACTCAAATCAAAGATTTATTTATAAAAGAGAAAAAAGGTTTACCACATAGACACATAGAAAGCCACATAGAATTTTGAATGCAGAATGTTGAATTCTGAATTAAGAAGTGAAATATGGAATTACAAATAATAAGCTTTGAGAAAAGGTAAATATAGTGTCGCAAATTTCGCTGATTAACACAAATTAAATAATAAAAAAAGAACGCAGACGGTTGCTGAGCTGTAGCACAAGGTTGAGAATCGCAGGTCGAAGCATCGTCATGGTGATCATGATTTGTCATGATTTAATTTCCCTTTCCGCCATTCTTCCTTTCCGCCCTTCCGCCTTTATTTACTTTCAACATACTTCTTAAAATTATCGAGAATAGCCTGCCATCCCATCCTTTGCAGCTCGAGGGAATTGACATCTTCGGCTTCGAATTTTACGGTGACGAGGACGTTGGTATTATAGTCTTCGAAGGTGATTTCGACATGTCTGCCGTCATCCATGGTGTAAGAGATTAATTCATCCGTCTTCACATCATCGTAGGTGCCACCAAAATCGAAGGCCATGCTTCCGTCTTTGGCAGCCATGCGCGACATGAATTTTCCACCCGGCTTCAGGTCGTTTTCAGCATGCGGGGTATGCCAGTCATCTGAGGCACTATTCCATTGCATGATGTCTTCAGGGGTGGTCCATGCTTTCCAGATGGTCTCGACAGGCGCATTGATATTGGCCTTGATGGTGATTACGTTTTTTTCCATCCGGTAAATCTACAAACTCACCAAATATCCAAGGCTATATTGTAAGCTTCTGTTTTTTGAAGTATTTAAGTTATCCACATCAATCAATCCATGATAATAATTGGTTTCTACAAACATCCTGTTGTCTCCGATCTTATAACCAAATCCCAGTCCGCCATGAAGTCCGTAATCCCACGTTTTCAAATCTGCAGCCTCCATGTCCAGTTTAAAATTTTCAGGGGGATCGCCGGTCCCTGCATTCGTCATGTGGCGGTACGCGGTGATCACCCTGGACACACCAAAACCTCCCCTGCAGGTTAATTCAAATTTATTTTGGAACAATGGAATTTTCAGGGAAGCTATCACAGGCAACTCAGCATAATTGAGCAAAAGTCTTGTATCCCCTACGAAAGCAACCCATCCCGGAAAACATGCAGCGCCTCGTTGCGTAAACCCCGGTTCAATCCCAATACTGAAATGTTGACTGATATCATAATTCACCAACGAAGAAACCTAGAATCTTTTGACGTGGATGATAGCACCTGCAGGTACTTCAGCATCTCCATATTCCATCCATGCTTTCACATACGCCCCACGGAGACCTACAGAAAACTGAGCATTGGATTGTATGGCAATACCACAAAAAATCAGTGAGAAAAGAAAATTGATCGCTTTCATGATTTCAAATTTTTAAGGATAGACTGATAATTATGGAGTGGGGTTGGGTGAAAAAAGGCAGGGAGCAGGGGGCAAGGAACAGGGGGCAAGGAGCAAGGAGCAGGGGAATAACTTTTAGAAAAGTATTTAGTCAAAATACGAAATGAATTTGGTTGGTAGATTTCCTCGTTGGCCAGTTGTTCGGCGTAGGCTGGGCCTACGTCGGGTTGTTCGCAAAACTCGGTTTTGCGTCTTTATTAATTATTTTGATAAATGATGATTTACCTTTTGCAAATCTGAAATTTGCAAACACCCCGACGTAGGTGGAACCTACGCCGAACAATGGCGATTAAATTAAAATCAAAAAGCAAAGACGCGATTAATCGCGTCTTTGCTTTTTGATTTTAATTTATATTTATTTATTATTTCACGATTCACGATTCACGATTCACGATTCACGATTCACGATTCACGATTCACGATTCACGATTCACGATTCACGACTCACGACTCACGCCATCTGAAACCCCGTATACGAACTCCCCACATAATCCAATATCTCATCCTTCACGCGATTCACTTCAGTCTTGGATTCAAGGAGCCAGCCTTTGGACCAGCTGTGTATGACTTTGATGCCCAGGGATTCCATGTCATCTTTGAACTGGATATGCCAGAGGCTATTGTCAGGCCAGGCGCCTGATGGCCAGAAATCCCTGACTAGTAATACAAATGGTTTATTAGGTTCGAGCAGCGCTTCCACTAAATAATTTTCATCAGGATTTAAGCTGCGCTCGGAAATTTTATAAGGCATTGGCAACTGATCCAACACAAGACGATCCAGCTCTGCACCCAACAAGGATATCATATTGACCCGATGTGCAGAATAAATACAAGCCTGCTCAAGGAAAGGTGAAAACTGTCGCGCAAGATTTGTCACATGTCGAAGCGCAGCACTGTTACTGCTTTGTCCCAGTTTGAAATCCGTGATCATCTTCGGCATCTCCAAGCGTTCATTCAGATAACGCTGATTAACCGGCGGTACATTGCTATACACATCACAAGGCATATCCTGTATCCGCTGCCAATTGAAATCCATCGAAGGATCTTTCGAACAAAGAAGAACATATTGATTGAGCCTCCCTGTTGAATTACCAACAACTTTAGTTGTTGGACCCCCGGAATTCACATCAGCGCCATCACTTTGATCAGCGCTATCAGCGGTCATATTCATCGGTAACAACTGTATCGGAAACCACCTCCCTCTCTCCTCAACCCGCATATCAGAAAAATACCTCTCCGCAACACTATCATTAATTTCTCCCCTGTTGTTCGCCAACTTGCGAAGCGTCATTGCATTTTCTTCACGCAATACCGTTCGCTGACGGTTCAGTTCATTTTCAAATTCAGCGATCGAATGATGACGGATACGTTCGATCATTTCTTTCAGATCTTCATCCATCATTTTTGGCCACTCCACTTCAAGTGCGTCGCCGGTCACGAGTTGTGTGATATACCATTCGTCAAAATAAGTCAGCCAGTCCCTGACAGGAATGAGCTGCAATGCCTGCACGATGGTGCGCGCCATTTCAGGGAATGAACCATGGAAGCCGGCCCAGAAAAAATAATCTTCCAGGTGATGTTGTCTTTCCACAATGCCGGTGAGTGATGCATTGACATCTCTTAAACCTTCCACGCTGCGATGTATGCTGAGTGCCTGCGATTCAAATCGTTTTTTGAAATAGCCGCAGATATTTGCATTGTTGTACCATTTCAGAAGGTCATCTTCCCAGTCTTTTAATTCGGAGGCAAGGCCTGTGTTTTCTGGAGCATTATGTGAGTTCAGTCTTTTGAGCTGGCTGCGGATGTGTGTTTCCACTGCATCTTTTGAACCGAGCAGGTTTGTCCTGATCTGTCCAAGGAATTGAATCGCATCATTCAGCGATGGATTTTCTTTGTAGGATGATGAGATGGTTACCCACGGTTGGCCGGTTTCGATTTCTGCGAGCAGTTCGAGGTATTGGGTTTTGATGGCCTTGCGATGCTGGCTGATCATTTTTGCTTTGCGGCTGATCTGGCCCTTGAATTTATCCGCGATATGGCTCATGCTGCTTTCGAATGCGAATGTATCGCCGAAGGTCATGCTCAATTCTTGTGCATGTGCGAGCAGCTTATCGATCTTGCTGACGTACGCATTGATCTCTTTGATCCAGTATGCTTTGACGTAATTGAAATAGCGGAGCATCATCCAGTCTGCGCGTTTCAATAGTTCGGTTGCCTGGTCGGCCATCAGGGAGATGGATTGCATCACTTCGCTTTTGACAAAGTCGAGGGAGTGATTGACGAGGAGGCTAACGTCGAGCATGTCGAGGCTTTCGAATCCGTCCTGTCTCAGCTTGCTGAGCTTGATGTGGTGTTCGATCTTATTTCTGAGGCGCTTGTATTCGGCAGGTGATATTTCAAACACGGTTCTGCTCAATCGGAAGAAAAGCGGGTTGACGGTGCTGTGATTGAAGAAGCCGGCGAATTTCTGGATCAGGTCGTAGCGGTTGGTGCCGGGCCATAGTTCTTCATGGAGAGAAGCCCAGGGCATGCGCATTTTCTGGTAGTCGCCGGAGAGTTTGTAGAGTTCGATGTGATGGATGCCTTCTTCGGCTGACTGGGGGAGGAGGGCGTTTGATGATTTTACGGAACCGTGGCTGTCGGCGAGATATATGGCGCTTTTGAGCTGGTTGAAGGGGTACTGGCTGAGGATCTCTTCGGCGCATGCGTCTTCGTCGTACCAGATGACGACAGGGGTGCCGTTGAGGACATCGGTGGCGGTGCGGGCGGCTAATAGTTGGAAGTGGTCATCCTGCTGGCTCCAGATCCAGCGTTTACGGGTTCCGAAGGGTGCGGAGAAAAGTCTTGCCTGCTGTGGGTTGAGATGGCTCCCCAGGATATTTGCAATCGTCATACGTGTAGTTGTAGATGTAGAGTCCTTATCCTGCAAATATTAAACAAATTTGTAATATGAAGGAGGGTTTTGTCAAATATATTACGGGAATTGTGAGAAAATATTGGGTGCGGGTTAAAAACTGTAGTTGTACATTCAGACAACTTCCTCTATCTTTACATCAATGCATCAGTTGAAGGTTAGGACGGTCTTCGTATATAAGACTTACTTCAGTGACTTCTATGCCAGACAGCGACTGAAAGTAAGGGATAAGATTCTTTGGACTTTCCGGCTAATAGAATATGTACAACATGTACCCGAGGATTATCTAAAGCACCTGGAAGGTACCAATGGACTTTATGAAATGCGTATCAAACACGGAAGTGACATCTTCAGGATATTTTGCTTCTTTGATGAAGGTCAACTTGTTGTATTGGCCAATGGATACCAGAAGAAGACCCAACGAACACCGAGGCTTGAAATTGAAAAAGCATTAAGAATAAAAAAGGAATATGAGCAAGAAAAGCAATCTAAAAAGCATTGACCAATTTGTCGATGAACAATATGGGAAGAAGGGTACGCCAAAGCGTGACAAGTTTGAAAGGGGATATGAAACCTTTAAGATTGGCTTTCTCCTTCAACAAGCCAGGTTAAAAAAAGGTCTGACCCAGGAAGAACTCGCTGATCGATGTGGTACCAATAAAGGTAATATTTCAAAGATTGAGAATGATGTAAGGGAGGTCCGTATCTCAACACTCCAAAAGATTGTTGAGGAAGGTCTGGATGGAGAACTCCAACTAAATATCAAATTGCGACAGCGATCGAAGTAGAAACTGCTTATACAACATCATGGTCATAATTCCTAATTAGAAAGTTGCTAGAATAATTTTAATAAAAAAGCAAAATTAATCATGGGAAAGACGCTTAGTAAAGGTGGAGAAGTCAGAGTTGCTGTTGTTAAAACTAATGGTAAGACTTTGTCCAGAACCCGACTTACAAGTTCAAAAAAAAAGGTAAATAAGGTTTATGACCAGGAGGTCACACAACAAGTAGATAAGATTATTTCGGCACTTGAAGAAGCAAAAGATATCCAGGCTGGAAGGAAAAAAGGAAAATCCTTTGATGAGTTCCTCAAAGAACTATAAACTCACTGAGAGAACTTGCCGAACAAAAAGTACACGTGGCATAACAGTGCCCTTCTACCTTTTCTGCCCCTTCTGCCTTTTCTACCTATTCCGCCTTTTCTATCCAACCAACGCCTCCTTATTATACTTCCCTTTATATTCTATAGGCGACATTCCTGTGATTTTTCTAAAGACTTCTCTAAAAGCTTTCACATCTGAATAGCCAACTTCATACATCACTTCATTAATGGTTTTGCGACTGGTTTCAAATGCTTTTTTTGCGGATTCAATTTTTACCCTTTGCGAATATTCAACAGGTGTGTTTCCGGTTGCCTTGATAAATCTCCTGTCAAAATTTCTTCTGGCAACAGCGAACTTAGCAGACAAATATTCAACGGATATTTTTTCATCCACTTTACTTTCAATGTACGCTTGTGCCTTTATGACCATTTCATCCCCGTGTAACTTCTGGCCTCTGAATATGGTGAATGCCGATTGACTATTCCTGTCCATTTCAATCTGAAACACTTTGGAACAAAAAATGGCTGTTTGCCTGTCATAATATTTCTCTACCAGGTAAATTACCAGGTTCAGGAAAGAGTAAGCACCGCCATTCGTATAAATACCATTTTCATCCGTAATCAATTTGTCAGTTTGCAAATTCACTTTTGGAAACATTGTTCTGAAATGCTCCGCAGCAGACCAATGCGTAGAGCAACTTTTCCCATCGAGCAAACCAGCTGATGCAAGCATAAACGCACCTGTGCAAATGCTTGCTATTTCAGCACCTTGTTTATATTGTTTCTCAATCCAATTAATCAATAATTTATTTTCCTTCACTGTTTTTTGATATTGATGATTCAGCGAAGGAATAATAATGAGATTCGTTTTTGTGATTGTCGAAATGTTGGTGTGTGGTTTCACCGTAAATAAGCCCTCATAGAAATCCACTTCTTTTGAAACACCTGCTAATTGAATGGTAAACAATTCTTTCTTGTGGGTTCCCTTCCATTGGGCATTCGCTCTTGTAAATATTTTGTAAGCACCCACAATGCTGCTTAGGTTGTTGCCTTGTCCATCAGGGACTAATATGGTAAGGTGTTTCATTGAAAATAATTTTGGCAAAGATAGGAATTCATCCTGTCCAAATCAACCCGCTACAAAGTCCATATTACACCTTATCCGGGTAATATTTAGACAATACATTTGCCACATAAATAGTATAACAAGTACAAATCGAAAAAAATGGATACAAATCGAATCATACTAAAAATGGTTTTTGACAGGTGGTATACAGCCATAAAAAATTATGATACACTGCTTAATTCCTATACTGACGAACAATTGCAAAAGGAAATTGCACCGAACAAGAACAGAGGAATATACCTGCTGGGACATCTTATAGCGGTGCATGATGATATGCTTATACTATTAAACATGGGTGATAAGCTATATCCCGAATTGCATAAGACATTTCTTGACTCACCGGATAAAGCCATTGAACAAATTCCATCTGCAAAAGAATTGAGAGCGTATTGGAGTAAACAATGCGAAGTGTTAAAACAAAATTTTGAAAGCCTGCAGCCGGAGGAATGGTTTGAAAAACATACTGCTGTTTCTGACGAAGATTTTATCAGGGAACCACATCGCAACAAACTAAACATCATCCTAACAAGAACAACCCATTTAAACTATCATATCGGACAATTCGTATTGCTTAAATAATTTCCTGCTACAAATTAAAACAAGATGACAACATCAAATTTCACAACAACTCTTTTAGTTGACAATTCTCCAAGCGAAGTATTCAATGCTATCAACAATGTTCGTGGCTGGTGGAGTGAAGAAATTGAAGGCAGCACAAACAAACTCAACGATGAGTGGACTTATCATTACCAGGATGTGCATCGCAGTAAAATGAAAATAACAGAAATCATTCCAAATCAGAGAGTAGTCTGGCAGGTGATGGACAACTATTTTAGTTTTACGAAAGACAAAAGCGAATGGAAGGGCAATACAATTATTTTTGAGATAACGGAAAAGGAGAATAAAACACAACTACAATTCACTCAGGTGGGTTTAGTTCCCGAATACGAGTGTTATGATATTTGTCAAAACGCATGGACCACATACATTCAAAATAGTTTACACAGCTTGATTACCACCGGTATCGGACAACCTAATGGCAAGGACAAGCCACAAACCGAAGACGAAAAGAAAATGTCAGCATCAGATTTTACAACTACCTTCTTTGTAAATCAAACTCCACAAGAAGTGTTCAATGCTATCAATAATGTTCGTGGTTGGTGGCAGGGAGAAATTGAAGGCAACACAGACAAGCTCAATGATGAGTTTACCTATCGTATGGAGGAGATTCATTTTTCAGGACAAAAATTAGTGGAGGTTATCCCTGGCAAAAAAATAGTATGGCTTGTCACCGACAGTAAGCTGAATTTTACGAAAGACAAAAGCGAATGGACAGGAACAAAAATTATTTTTGAAATAGCTGAAATAAATAACAAAACGCAACTTCGTTTCACGCATCAGGGTTTAGTTCCAAGGATTGAATGTTATGATGACTGTTCAAATGCCTGGAGCCTGCTTATACAGGAAAGCTTATTTAGTTTGATTACTACAGGTAAAGGCAGGAAGGTTTTTTAATTCGAAAAACATGTAATGCAAAATGAGGAGCGGGAATAGCAAATAATTACTCTATTCTATCTATATCTGAATTAAGCAATGCACCCAAAAACGTGCGGGAACTTTTTAATGAATTACCGAAAGAGCATTTAGAATTTGTTGAAGTAACAGAGGAGGCATTTCAACTTTCAGAAAAATATTTGGAAGAAAACATTGTAGGTAAAACAAGTGCAGATGATTGCCGCCAGATTGCCACAGCTACAATCAACAAAGTTGATTACTTCGTAAGTTGGAACTTCAAGCATATCGTGAATGTTTTTAGAATTCGTGGGTATAATTCTGTAAATTTGAAATATGGATATATCCAACTAGATATTCGTTCACCAAAAGAAATTGTATATTATGAATCCGAAGATTAAAACAGAAAAAAAATTTGACACTGTAAAAGTGTTTCGGCAAATCAAAGAAAAATTTGCACTGGAAACTGAACATATGACCTTTGCTCAATTCAAGGAATACCTGAAAAAGAATCAAATGAAGCCAACGCTAAAATAGTTGTTTGTCAATCATGCGCAGACTGAAAAACATCCATCCCGGAGAGGTGCTCAAAGAGGAATTTCTTGAGCCTCTTGGCATAACAGCATATCGACTGTCTAAGGATACATTTATTCCACAGACCCGGATCAGTGAAATCCTCAAAGGAAAAAGAAGGGTGACTGCTGACAGTGCATTGCGATTCGCTAAATATTTTGGCACATCTGCTAAGTTTTGGCTTGGCCTTCAGGATGATTACGATTTAGAAGAGGAAGGGATAAACAAGAAAAGCGAGTTAGATGAAATTCCAAAGATCAATACTAACGCAGCATAAGATGATAAAGGAAGCAAAGAATATTGATTTTATGACCACAGGCAGACAACCTTCTGAGAAGGATTTTTTGCGCATTAGTGATTGGATTAAAAAGCAAAAGAAAAAGAAATTAACCAATCGACCCGGGAAAAGGCATCAGATAAAAAACATCCTACCGAACATCGGATGTAGGCAATGCCGGGAACCCTTCACTTGAAGATTATTATCCTGAACAGAATTCCGAGCCTTTAAAGATTTAGCTATCGAACAAGCTACCGAACAAGTTCATCGACTGATATTGATTAGCCTCTTCTACCTGGTTGCTGAGCTGTGGCACGAGGTTGAGTAAAGCAGGTCGAAGCATTCTGCCCCTTCAGCCTCTTCTACCTTTGCCGCCTCTTCTAGCTTTTCCGCCCCTTCCGCCTTCTTTGCCTTTTTCTATCCTGAAAATATTAAATAAATTTGTAATATGAAGTAGGCTTTTGTCAATTATATTACGGGAATTAGGGGGAAATATTGGATGGGGGGAGAATTGTGGAGGAAGTAGAGGAGAGTCTTGGATTAGGATTAAAACTTTACGGAACTCTGTATCTTAAAAATGCGGATTTGGATCCGCGCAAATGAATATTTGGAAATGTAATAAGGTCGGTATGATTTACAGATGATTGATGAAAATTAGATTGTTTATATTTAGGTGTTATGCGAAAGCTTCGATAATTATTTTGAATTTATAAATTATAAATTAATATGGCAGGCGAATTAACAACTGAAAAGTTACCAACTAATGACAAAGAATTCAGTGACTATTATATCAAAAAGATGTCAATGTATATTGATAATTCTAAAAATTATGTTCAAATAGCGATGGCTAGTTTATTAGTTCCTATCACATTTTACAAACAACTTCTAAGTAAAGATGATCCGAATCCATTCAAATTAGATTGCTTTCTTATTTGGTGTTGGGTGTTTCTTTTAATATCAATTGCGTCAGGGCTCTTTTACCAATATTTTGCTATTAAAAGAATTTAATCCAGAATTGAAAAAACTTCTGCTCGATATTTTGATTCACGCCCAGGTTTAGTATACTTTATCATGGCGGTAACTTTTTACGTGGGTATTTTATTGTTCGTAATTTCTGCTTATCAGCGTTTAGATTTATAATGAATGCTCTTTTCTATTTTACACCAACTTCGCATTACATGCGGTTTGGTAATATGGTGGCTGGACGTTGTTAGCTTCGGCATTTTAGCGCTAGCAGCAATGGTTTCGGTGGACGTAACTCTCTTTGGCTTTTGTTTGTTAGCTTCATCTTGTGTATTTTTATGGGGCTGCGGTTCCGGTTGGACGATTTTCAAATTCCACCACATCGCCAAGCCTCGACCGTTATGTCACATGTATGATTTTCACTTGTTCTTGAAAACTTAGCGTCACCATGCCAGAAATTTCACGGTTTTACGGTATCCTGATCAAAATGTATTTTATTGATCATAATCCACCACATTTTCATGCAGAATATGGAGAGTATACGGCAGAATATAACATCAGGACTCTTGAAATTATCGATGGGAAACTTCCAGGACGTGCAAATGCGTTAGTACTGGAGTGGGCTTCAATCCATCGAGACGAATTGCTGGACAACTGGGAAAAGGCTCAACAAGCTGAAAGACTGAAAAAAATCCGACCTTTGGACTAATATGAATATCGTAAAAGAATATAAAGTTTTAAATGATTACAGGATTTGGCTCCGGTTCGGGGATGGCTTTGAAAGTACCATCCATCTTAAACCATTATTAAACAGAGGTATCGCTCTGGAACTTTTAGATGTTACTGCCTTTAGTAAACTTGCTATTGAAACAGGTGGAGGGTTAGCCTGGGAAAATGGTTTTGATATATGCCCCAACTCACTAAGAGAACTTGCTGAACAAAAAGTACACTTGGCATAACAGAGCCTGTTTATTTGTCACTATGAATATCAAAGATTTAAAAAAGAAAAAAGTTCCGATTGTCAGGATTGACAAATCGCTGGATAAGTATGATAAGGTTGTTCTCTTTCCAGACAAACTTGAGAAAGCAAATGAAATGCTTCGGAGAGTGAGACTTCCCAAGAAACTCCGGCTTCAAAAAGAAAAGTGACAAACGCTGAATGAAGAGTATATATGCAGCTAGCATTGTATACCCACAAGCCTCATGGTTCTAAATCAATTATCCGCGGCGGTTGATATATTCCCTCATACGCATCAAAATAACCTCTTCCGCCTTTTCTGCCTTTTCTACCTGGTTGCTGAGCTGCGGTTGGTGAGCTGCGGTTGGGAGGCTGTAGCACGAGGATGAGTCAAGCAAGTCGAACCATAGCACAAGGATGTGAGGTAGAAGGTCGAACCATAGCACTAGGTTGAGTTTAGCGGGTCGAAGCATTATACCTTTCTATCCTGCAGATATTAAATAAATTTGTGATATGTAGGAGGGTTTTGTCAATTATATTACGGGATTTGGGGGGAAATATTGGATGGGGGGTGGGAAATGTGGAGGGCGGGAGATGAGGGTCTTGGATTAGAACTAAAACTTTACAGATATTGAAGTAGATTTTGAAATTAAAAATATGCCTGACAAAACAAAAGTTTGCAAAGAAGTGTGACTTTAAGCATTATTGCTGGTAAACGCATGAATAAACTGAAGATTTTTATAAGTAGCGTTCAATCTGAGTTTGTAGATGAAAGGCTGATGCTTTTCGACTATCTGACTACCGATGCATTGTTGGGAAGGTTCTTCGAACCATTTATTTTCGAGAAGCTTCCTGCATCGGATGTAAAAGCTTCTGTTGCTTATCTTGATCAGATAAATCAATCTGATATTTACCTCGGCATTTTTGGAAAGGAATATGGTTTTGAAAATAAGGAAGGTATTTCGCCTACCGAACTGGAATTTAATTTAGCTTCTTCCACACACAAAACCCGGCTGATTTTTATACGACAGACTGACGAAAGACATCCGAAGGAAAATGTGCTTATTAAAAAAGCTCAGGATGTGGTTGTCCGGAAAAAATTTGGCTCTTTATTGGAACTGAAAACCGCTGTATATGCTTCTTTGGTAAACCAGCTTGAAGAAAAAGAACTAATTCGCTCCGGCCCTTTTGATGCATCTGTATGTAAAGGAGCATCCATAGTTGATGTTGATTTTGACAGAATTAAATGGTTTGTTGAAGTTGCCCGTGCAAAAAGGAGCTTCCCTCTTTCTTCGACATCAGGTCTTGAAGAAATACTTACTCACCTAAATCTGATGAAAGATGCAGGACTTACCAATGCAGCCATGTTGCTGTTTGGTAAAAAGCCACAGAAATGGTTTATTACTTCGGAAGTAAGGTGTGCACTGTTTCATGGAAATGAAGTAAGTAAACCCATTCCATCTTACCAGGTTTACAAAGGCGATGTTTTTCAATTGGTTGACCAAGCTGTTGATTTTGTTTTATCCCGTATCAACCTTTCCATTGGTGACCGCAGCAAATCGGTGGATGTACCCACTGAATACGAAATCCCGCGCACGGCTGTGACCGAAGCGATTGTGAATGCTGTTGCTCACCGTGATTATACCAGCACAGGTTCGGTTCAGGGGATGTTGTTCCGTAATCGGCTTGAGATCTGGAATCCGGGTCATTTACCTTATCTGCTCCCGGTTTCTAAGCTTAAATTGCCTCATGCTTCCTATCCCACCAACCCGCTTATTGCCGAACCTCTTTACCTGGCAGGATATATTGAACGAATGGGAACCGGTATACCTGACATGGTGAAAGCTTGCCTTAAAGCCGGATTGAAAGAGCCTGATATCGTTCAGGAAGAGGCTTTCAGGATAACACTTTGGCGAAAGGAACAAGTTAGTGGGGAAGCTAGTGGGGAAGCTAGTGGGGAAGCTAATGAAGCTATTAAAAGAGTAGTGATAATGCTACAAGGATCAATGAAAAGAGGTGATATTCAAAATGCCTTACAGTTAAAACACGATGATTTTTTTAGAACTAATTATATTATACCGGCATTGGAGTCAGGATACATTGAGATGACCATTCCTGATGCCCCGACAAGTCCTAACCAAAAGTACCGCCTTACCGCAAAAGGCAAAACGCTACAACAACAATTAAAAAAGAAAAAGAAATAGTAAGCTATAAGCAAAAGTGAAATCAGGAAAACGCAGCTCGTTTGAAGAGGAAAGTATGATGAAGAAGGCAAATGAGTCCCGGTGAAGAAACCTGTTCTTATAAAAAAATCCTTTTCTACCTCTTCAGCCTTTTCTGCCTTTTCTATCCTGCAAACATTAAACAAATTTGTAATATGAAGGAGGGTTTTGTCAAATATATTACGGGATTTGAGGGGAAATATTGGATGGGGGTTGTTTTTGTGGGGTAGAGGATAAGGGGTTTGGATTAGGATTCAAACTTTCCGGACCATTGTATCTAAAAAACGAAAATTTGGTAAACGTAATAACCTGGCTGATTTACGATGGTTTGGTGGAAGTTGGGATACGTATATTTATGAGTTCTTGGAAATTATTAAACAATATTATGACAAATACTGAAGACAGTGAATTTTTTCAAAATCAGCCCAAGACCGAATCAGAAAGGGGTACTAAAGATTCAGAAGAAAAAAAGCAAAATAGGAAAATTGATGTTTCCCTTTGGGTGTCTGGAGTTGCTCTATTAATATCATTACTACAATTCATATTTTCAACTCCATTTTATTTAGATTATTACAATAAATCAAGTTTCGAAGTAACAGAAGGAGAGCCTAGCGTTAGAGGAGAAATATTTACAACTTCATATTTTATCAAAAACACATCAAAAAACACTGTCAATAATATAGAATTAGTATTTCAATTACTAAGAAGTGATACTTTGCAAATAATTGCAGGACTAGCTACCAAAATTGTCTGTAAAGAAAATGGACCGGTGCTTAAGAATTGCTTTATTTCGATCGACAAACTGGTTCCAAATGAAAATTTAGGAATAATTATCGACTCAGAACTTGATAGTATTATACGGTATAACACTTCTTTTTTTTCAAATGCTGAAATGATAAGAAATGAATTAGAGGATAGCTTGCCAGTAAAAATGTCCGACTGGAAATTAGAGCATTTAGCATTCCCCTCAATTACCCTAGCCAAATTTGATAAAGGATTTGGAAAAATCACACAACAACCCATAAAAGAAACTTTGATGAAACTTGAGAAATTAAAGCAAGAGAGAGTTAGAAAATAACTTCCAGTAAGTTCAATTTCCCACAATTGAATCTTGCCAGCAAGCCTGCAGTCAAGTAGACCCTGATCGTTGTATCAATAAAAAGAAAATGATGTACACATCGAAAGAAATAGAAATATTTGATTTAATATTAGAATTGGTTGCTTCTGGTAGTCGTTCAAAAGGAAATATTATAAACATACTTACAAAAGATTTGGACCGAAGCGCAAAAAATTATTTAGACAGATCAAATGAAATAAAAAACGCATTGGAAATATTGTTTGAATTGAACTTCATAAGTAGTCCTGAACCTCCAAAAATTATTCGCTTGCAGAATAAAGGAATTCTTACCAAAAACGAAGGAGGATTTGGTTCAATGCTAATAAAGCAAGAAGGGCAACAAAATAAAAATACTGATTTAATGGGCAAAATGGATAAAACTAATTCAAACGACCAATCTAGTATTCCTACACTAATCCCTGAGCATTCCAAATTCAAAAAAATACTAGAGGACAGAATAAGAATTGGGAAAAAATTTATTGGACAGGCAATAACAACTAAAAGTGAGGCAGAAGTATTGCAAGATGATCTATGGAAATGGCATGAATATAATGTAGAATTGATTCATCGATCATTTATTCCTTCGGAAAATGAATATTATTCAAGTTTGAAAAGTCCAACTCCTTCACCAGAAACATGGAAACATGCCTTCAAATCGTCTCATGGCTTACAAGACAAAGTGACTGGTAATAAAAATGCAATAATGGACAGAGTTAAAATTCTTGAAAGACTTCTCAATAAAATTGATTTAATTCCACAAGCAGAATCTGTGATAAATGTAGAGTCTAAATCAAGTGGACAACCAAAAAAAGAACTGCACTTAATGGATATTTTTATTAGTCACAGCAATCAAGATATGGATATTGCTGAATCAATAATTAACCTTATACGGAAGGCATACAATTTAAGTGCTAACAGGATTAGATGCACAAGTGTAGAAGGCTACAAATTGCCAATTGGAGTTAGCACTGACGAGCAATTAAAAAAGGAAATATTTTCATCCAAAGTTTTCATTGGAGTTATTACATCGCATAGCATAACTTCTACATATGTGTTATTCGAATTAGGAGCAAGGTGGGGAACAACTTATCCCTTATTGCCACTTATTTGTGACCCAATTGGTTCTTCCCTGCTCGAAGGCCCACTGAGAAACATCAATGCGCTTAAAACGACTGATCCTTCCGATATACTTCAATTTATTTATGACTTAGGCACTCATCTTGACAGCAAGCCAGAAAATACAAATTCTTATTTAAAGGAAATTCAGCATTTAAAGGAGATATCAAGCAGGAGAGACAAGACCGAAGTTCCTGAAGTTATAAAACATAAATCCTTAAAAACAGAAACTGAGGACTATGAAAGCGTAATCAAAGCACAAAGTTTAATTGAGTGGCCGGACAACTACGAAATGCAATTTGATCATATAAAGCGACAACGAAATGCAGTGCAAGAATTGAAAAAGGAGAAACCCCAAGACTTGACAGAAGAAGAGTTCGAGAGAATACGAATGAGAGCCAAAAATGAATGGCCATTTAACTATGAAATGAGAGTTTACGAGGAAATTAAACAGATTGAAAGTTTAAGGAAACTAAAAACTTTGTAAAAGAGCAAAAAACAATACAAAATGACACTAACGTTATTTAATTGGCAATGACGTATAACCTAATGCTCGACAGTTTATTATCTTGAAACAAATTAAGGCTACCTGGAAGATTTGCACATTGAGTAGTCACTGTCTAAATCTTTGGTGAAATATAAATATGTGGCTCAGAAATAGATACAAAGGAGTCGGTGGTGGACTTTATACCGGTGTCGGTGGCGGATTATACACCGGAGTTGGCGGTGGCGCATATTCTGGAGTTGGTGGTGGGTTGTATTCTGGAGTTGGTGGTGGAATGTACACTGGTGTAGGTGGTGGACTCTACAGTGGCATGGGCGGTGGCTTATACACTGGTGTAGGCGGTGGACTCTACAAAGGAGTTGGGGGTGGGTTGTATACTGGAGTTGATGGAGGACTGTATAAAGGAGTTGGGGGTGGGCTTTATATAGGTGCGGACTCAAAGCCATATATGAGAAATTGGCCTCCACCAAAAGTATTAATAGCCGAGCTTCAAAAAAGAGGAATGAATGACATTGTTGAATACATGCTTAGTCATGGTTTTTTAGACAACTGCTAATGGAAACAAATATTATTTTAGAAAATTTAGACGGTGCTATTTCGATCTTATTAACTGGTGAAATTGAAACTCTTAGACGAGGTTTGAATGAACTAAATGTTTCAACGCATTTGGCATTTTATCTTAAGCCTTTTTTTACACAATATGACGTTGACCCAGAATACAATGGAGATATTGATAAGCCTAATGACAGAAAGGCCCTTGATATTGCAAAAAACAGAATTGTAGAAATAGGAAAAGAACCAAATGCAAATGACAATTATAAACTAAGCCCTGATATCATAATACACAAAAGGGAAACCAATAAAAGTAATTTAGTAGTAATCGAAGTAAAAAAAGACATTCATTCGCAAAACTTGAAGGATTTTGACTTAATCAAACTTGAGCACTTAACAATTGATTATTTGGGCAACCATTATAATTACAAAATAGGAATTGCAATAGTTTTTGGAACGGGAAGTAATGCTGGACAATATGAAATCAAGTATTTTCAAAATGGAGTCCCAAGACAAAAAACAGAACTAAATTGACAAAAAACTTCATCTGACGGCAACTACAAGCAAAGGTTGAATGCATTTAACCGACAGTTTATTATCTTGAATCAGATTAAGGCTATCTGGGGGATTTATTCACCTTGCCTGCACCTCAGTCTTGGTCTTTAGAATCTACCAATAGCTGAATAAAAATGGGCTTAGAACAAGAAATTCTAATAAAGAAAAAGGAAATTAGTACAGATGGATATCCAATGTCAATTGGAGAGCTTATCAGTTTGTATAAGGAGGGAGAACTTGATATCCACCCTGAATTTCAGAGATTTTTTCGATGGACACCTTTACAAAAAACTAAGCTCATTGAAAGCATCTTGTTAGGAATACCTATTCCATCCATTTTTGTCTCCCAGCGAGAAGATGGTGTATGGGATGTTGTAGATGGGTTGCAAAGGCTTTCGACAATATTTGAGTTTATTGGGATATTGAAAAACGAAAAAAAAGAAATTCTACCTCCCAGCATTCTACTTGAGACCGAATATCTCCCCTCACTTAACAATTTGAAATGGGATGATGAAGATATCACCACTTCTTTTAGTCAAGCGCTACGGCTATCATTTAAGAGAGAAAAGATTGATGTTAAAATTGTAAAAAAAGAAAGTGATTCTACCATCAAGTTTGAACTCTTCCAAAGATTAAATACACTTGGATCTAAGCTCTCTGATCAGGAAGTTAGAAATTGCTTATTAGTAATGTTAAACAAGCCTTTTTATGAATGGCTTAAAGGATTATCTGAATTCACTCCTTTTCTAAATACAATTGTGCTTACAGACAAAGCGATTGATGAGCAGTATAACATGGAACTCGCTTTAAGATTTTTGATTTTCAAGTTATATGATTCAAATGATATCAAATATACAAAGGAAATTAGTGATTACTTAACTGAAAAGATGCTAATACTTTGTCAGGATACGGGATTAAATTTACAAGAAGAAGGAATGAACTTTAAGCGGACATTTGAAATTCTTGATTATTCAATGTCGGAACAGGCTTTTAAAAGATATAATAAAGATAGAGATAGATTCGAAGGAAAATTCTTATTATCTGCTTTTGAAACAATTGCTGTTGGCTTAGGAAGAAATATTAATCAGTATAGTAAGCTCACATTAAATGAAAATACGAAGTCAATTATAATTAATAAAGTAAAAGATGTCTGGGAAAGAGAAGAATATCAGTCAAAATCCGGCAGTGGTGTTCGTGCGAACTATAGAATACCTGTAATTATACCTTTGGGGGTTAATGTTTTCAAATATGAAGATACGAAGTAAGGCAGAACTAATAGACTTATTGGATGCAGATTTGGCATGGAGAAAAAAGGAGCTTACAAATCTTAAAAATGACATCAATACAGCAACAATGCATAAAGTTGATACAGCTGTTAGAGCTGGTACAGTATTACTGTATGCTCATTGGGAGGGATTTACGAAATCAGCAGCTGAGAAATATTTATTATTTGTTAAATCGAAAAAATTAAAATTAAATGAGTTGAGTAATTGTTTTTTAGCAATTGCTATTCGACAACAACTAACATCATTTACATCAACATCCAAAAGTACGGTTCATGTCCAGTTACTTGATTTTATATACTCAACACTTAATGATAGAGCTAATATAAATACGGACAAAGTCATAAAAACTGAATCAAATTTAAACTATTCAATCTTGCGAGAAATCTTAACAACAATTGGAATAGACTGTACGCCATATGAATTAAAAGAAAATTTGATCGATGGTAAATTAATTCATTATAGAAATACGATTGCACACGGTCATGATCTAATATTTGATAGAACAGAATATTCAATAATTCATAGTGAAATATTGAATATGTTAATTGACATCAATAACAGAATTCAAAACGCAGCTATGCAAGATGAGTACAAAAGATAAATAGAGCTAATATTGTCTTATGTAATTGTGGATAATCATTTACAAACAGTGTACTTTATTGAAACAGATTAAGGTTTCTCGACAGATAAACGCATTGAGTCGGCACTCCCTAAAGTTTAGATCGTTTGGAGTAATAAAAAATTCACTAGTGATACATGGAGTGGAATGAGATACCTGAAATAAGTTTGTATTCAGACGGTGGAGCTGAACTTAATCCAGGTAAAGGTGGATTTGGTGTAATAATGTCCTTTAAAGGCATTAAAAGGGAGTTCAGTCAAGGTTACGAATTGACAACGAATAACCGAATGGAGCTTATGGGAGTTATCTATGGACTTGAAAGACTTAAAACTAAGTCAATAGTCAATGTGTATTCGGACTCTCGTTATGTAATTGATGGCATAGAAAAGGGTTGGGCTGAAAAGTGGAGGTCAAATAATTGGTATCGCACAAAGACTGAAAAAGCGGTCAATTCTGATCTGTGGGACAGACTTTTGATTCTTATTTCGGCCCAACAAATAGTTACCTTTAATTGGATTAAAGGCCATGCAGGACATCTTGAAAACGAAAGATGCGATGAGCTGGCCTTAGCAGCTTTAGAAGGTGACAATTTGTTAGTTGATACTGGTTACAAGTCAAATAAAATGGAAGGTGACGAAAATGGCGAAGGAATCAATATTCAAAGCAGTTTCAAAAGTATTAAAGTAAATGCGGAGGGAGATCTATGTAGAAAATGTGGGCTAGGTGTTGTGAAAAAACCAACAAAAAAGAAAATGGCAAAACCGGGACAGACTTATTACTACGAATACACTCTAATATGCCCAGGTTGTAAAACTATGTATTTAGTAGATGATGCAAAAAGAGACATCATGGACAAGGACAACTCTCTGTTTATGTAATATACTGCTGCTAACCTAGCTTCATCTTGCCAGATGATAGCCTGAAAGCTGTGTTCATACTTGAAGTCAAAGTAAGTTAGATGAAACCAAAATTTCTATATAAGTACCAACCACTCTCTTTCCAGTCACTTCAAAATCTTAAGAATAACTGTATATATTTTAATGACCCAGCAAGTTTTAACGATCCATACGATACAACTCAACCAGTGGAAATCGAAGAAACAGATGAAAATTTAATAAATCAAATACTCTTTAAAATCCCTGCAAATAAATTCTATAAATCTTTACATGATAAACTTATTAACAGAGATATAGCACCTTTCGAATTAGCTCAATATTTAAATTTTCTCTCATTTAATTTCACAACAGTTAGGCTTGAAATTATCACAAAATTTAATATTATTAATCTTGAAAAAATTGTAGACGCACTTAATGAGCATTTCAATCAAAACCCCAATGATTTTGAATCTTTTGTGAATTATTCAAAGGATATGCTGTACAAGCATGTTTCAATGCTTATGAGAGTAGCTTTAACGGAAATTAGAAATCGAGATTTTTCTAAGATCGGAATAAGTTGCTTCACTGAAAAATTTGATGATTTATTGATGTGGGCGCATTATGCTGATGGACACAAAGGATTTTGTTTAGAGTATGATACAAGCCAGGAGCCATTTTCTAAACTTCATAAAGTGAATTATGTCAAAAGTGTTCCTAAGCTCAATTCTAATAAATTTCTTGATGGATCAGAGGAGCCTAGTGGAATTGTTGAGGCATACTTAACTACAAAATATATTGATTGGAGTCATGAACAAGAATGGAGAGTATTACATAAAGAAATGTATAAAGTAATTTATTTATTGCCAAGTGCTTTGAATGCAGTATACTTTGGAAGTAAAATGGATCTTGTAAATTTTGAAATCATAGCACTTATTTTGAAAGGACAGAACCCCAAAGTTAAATTTTATCAAATGAATAAAGATCCGTCTGATTTTAAAATTACTGCCACCGAGGTGAATTACACAACTTTTAATGAAGCCAAACAGATAGTGTTAAATCAAATTGAAGCAAAACTTCTCTCTGGAGACACAAACATAGAATCGCTAGCAAAAGGAGTAGATATCCCTGCAAGCAAAGATCAATTAACAGCTATTTTGAATGCAATAATTGATGATTTTAAAAATACGCCCCCAAAGTGAGTAATTTTTGAACACACATAACCTAAGCAATAGGCAATGACGGATAACTATTTACCTGAAGATTATTATCTTGAAACTGATTAAGACTACCTGACAAATAAGGTCATTGAGTCGCTATTACATATAGCTTGTGTCGTTAGCTTTGATTTAAAAAAAATTGTATGCCTACATTTGAAAACAGACAGATTGCGATTGAAAAAACACTTATAATTGAAGATTTAACATCAAAACTAATTAAGCATTTAGTTGGATTGGATTTGCATGGGGATACTAAAGCCTTGGACAACAAATCATCATCAATAAGTCTAAAGTCTAAAATAGATTTATTATCAGATTGTGGTATGATTGACAAAGTAACGTATTCAAACCTTCAGCATGTGATAAGTATAAGAAATCAATTTGCACACAATTTTGAGTGCAATAATTTTGAAGACTTACCTAAATTTCTTAACGGAATTGAAAAACCATTGTTGAAATATTGCAATGAAATTACTGATTCTGCGGAGGAACAGCTAAAAACAGGGTTTTTGAATCTGGCGACACAAGCTTTTAAGTTTCTTCTAAATGAATTTGACGGTGTTACAAATGAGCATGGTATTAATTTACAAAAAGTAAAAGTACGAGTCACAGAAATTGAGGAAAATCTACTGAATCAATATAAGATTGTCGGAGCGAGAAACAGAGCAATTTTTCTTCGAAAATTAAGAGAATTTAATAATGAAGAAGGTAAGGAAGAAAGCAAGGATTTGAAAATAGAAAAGAAAATATCTGATTTTATTAAAGACAACCCGGATCTCAAAAACCCAATCTAAAATGACGGCCCAATTACTGGTTGTTCGGTTGGGAAGCTCCATTCAACTAGCCTAATTTTGTCCACATCAAAAGTTTGTATTCCAAAGGATTGTGAAAGTATTATTTTTATTTTGTGTAAGTAGTTTTCTTCACTTTCCCTAATTGCTAAAATTGATAAAATGGCTGAATTTTTAAATACAGATAAACTTAAAACATATTTAATCAAAATCATAGAAACCGCAGATAGGGAGTTGATTTTCATAACACCTTACATTCAAACCAGTCCATCAATTATTGATCTACTTACTGCAGCAGCAAATCGTGGTGTTTCAATTACAATTGTATACAAAGAAGGTAACATCAACGAATCTGAAAAGCAAAAACTAGTGAAAATTGATAATCTTAACCTGTTATCTCATCCAAATTTGCATGCCAAGTGCTTCTATAATGAAAAGTATCTTATTATCGGAAGTCTAAATCTATATGATTATTCTCAACGTAATAATCGTGAAATGGGTGTTCTTTTCAGAAGAACCAACGAAGAATCTAAAGGTTGGGACAATTATAAACTCGGTAAAGATGATGACAGCATATTTCAAGATGCTATTTCGGAAATAAAAAGCATTATTACCGCATCCAACATCGAAAAGGAAAGTAGTTTAACGATGCAACGGGGATTTGAATTTGAAATCACAAAAACGAGCTACGATATTATCATAGAAACATGTAATAAGCTAAACAAGTATTCAAAAAATAAGAAGTTTGTTCCTTACCAATCGAGTGATCATTGGTATGCTAAATGTGAGAACTTTCTGGACAGAATAAATATAGTCTATGAAAGAGGAAGAGTTACGATTGAATTAAATTTCGAAGAAAGCCGACTACAAGATATTTTTAAGCTTTTGAATACAAAAAATAATAGGTACGAATATCGGGTGGTTAACTGTTTTAGAATGTATTGGACATACCTCAATCCTTCTTTTACTCTTTATGCCTTAAAAGATCATAAGTTATGGGATCTTGGTGAAAATGATGAATTTTATTCGGGGCTTTTAAGCTGTTTAAATGAAGTGATGATATATCTGAAGCCTGTGATTGAGAAGACGAAGAAGTAAGTAATGTTATTTGGACAGTAAATTTTGAATATTATCCTATTTTTACTTTGAACCGCAACTCCCTATAGTCTTGGTGGTTGCTTGCAACTTATAGAAGTAGTTTAACCAGGAATGAAAAACTGAAGCCGATAAGAAATGACACAACTAACAAAGCATATTTGGTATGCCAGTTACGGTTCAAACCTATTAGAGGAGCGATTTCTATGTTACATCAGAGGGGGTCAGCCTGTTGGTTCAAAAAAACCTTATGATGGCTGTCGAGATAAATCGCTTCCAGTTGTTAAAGAAGAATTTTATATCTCAAGTGAATTATATTTTGCCAAAGAATCTGATTCATGGGATAACGGAGGAGTGGCTTTCATAAAAACAAATTTTGAACCGAAACAATCAACTTTTGGAAGAATTTATTTGATTACTCCTGAACAATTTATTGATGTTGTGAAGCAAGAAACGAATGGTTCTGATTCATTACACATAGATTTTGGAAATGCAATTTCTGAAGGGTCATTAATATTTAAAGATCCTTCTTGGTATGGCAACCTAATTTATTTGGGAATTCAGTACGACTATCCAATATTTACTTTCACAAATAAGATAAACTTAACACCTACAACCAAACCAAGTACACAGTATTTAAAAACAATTATTAGTGGCATACAAGAGGCGTTTGGTAATTTAAACACGTTTGAAATCTTAGACTATTTGATTTCAAAAGAAGGAATAAAGGAAAATTACAGCAGAGAAGAATTGATATTAATTATTGAAGTTAAAACATAGATTTATTAACTTGGTAATTCATTGATCAACTCTAACAGTACAAACGGCAGATAACATCTGCTATGGACAAAGGATAACAGTTTACTCACGTTTATTATATTGAAGCAGATTAAGACTACCCGGAATATTTCCGCATTGCCCACCACAGCACATACCCTTCATCAGCGATACCTTCCACCGATCATAAAAAAACTACATTTGAAAAATCTTAGGATGAAAACCTCAATCGTATTATTCGTTTTCATCTGCACCACTAAGATGTATGCCCAGGTGGGCATTGGAACCACTAACCCGAATCCTTCATCTTCGCTGGATGTCAGCTCAACCATAAAAGGATTTTTACCTCCCAGAATGTCCGATACGGAACGCAATTCAATTGTGAGGCCGGTAGCAGGATTACAAATATGGTGCACGAATTGCGGAGTCCATGGTCAGCTAACGAATAACGAATAACGAATATCGAAATAGGAAGGGGAAGTATGAAGTAGAGGTAGAAGTAGAATGTTGAAATGAACAGAAGAACACTTCGGCTAACCTCAGCACAAGTAAACTGATTAGGACTACCCCTCCTTCGCTATCTTCGCTCAACCTAGGCGCAGCTTCGGCAGACGAAAGAAGAATTGTGCATTTAGCCACCACTACCATAGCTTTTGCTGTTAGTTACAATAATGCGAGGATTAAATTCAGAGAACAAATAATTATATGAGAATTTTAATTTTATCCTTCATATTTCATTCAATAGTTATAATGAAATTGTTTGGCCAAAGTGTCCATGAATCATTGAATATTCCATGGCCCAAAGAGTATAACTGGAAGATTATTTCAGAAGAAATTGATTCTTTGGCCAGTACTTTAAAGATGATACCTGGAAATGAAAATATTGAAACAAATACTATTGTAGGAAATATAAGTATTGTTAAAAATAATTTTCACGTTTCTGATATTGATCAGGTCATTGATCAATTTAGAAAATCAGCTCTTCAGCAATCATCCAATGCCAAATTTAAGGTTCTTGAAAAAAAGGAAAACACTAAAAATTTCTGGACAATATTTAAAGCTGAAACTTCCTCTTTTCCCAATGACCCTAATCCGGAGTCTCAACTGTGGTTTATAATCCAGGGAGATTCAACATTGTATATAAATTTTGTTGCAGTAAGACAGAGTAAATTGAATAAAGAATTTATTGTAAAGTGGACACAAGTTTTTAAAAACAGTCAATTAGTTTACGAATAAAGAAAAACTGAGCTAGCATCAGCTATATTTTTAGGCGGATAAGCTTTGACCGACAATTTATGAAAAAAGAAGGCATCGCATTAAGTTAAAAAGCAGTATCCATCAAATCGGAAAACTTCACCGAAATTTGGAAAAGTTACCAATATTTGGTAACTTAGCTAAAAATTAAAGACATGGGACGCAATACATCTATTTCATTGGGCGATCACTTTGAAGATTTTATTGAAAGCACTGTCAGGAAGGGTAGATTTAATAATGCCAGTGAAGTGGTACGTGCTGGTCTTAGACTTCTTGAAGATGAAGAAAACAGAATTATTGCTTTAAGAAATGCTATTCAGGAAGGAATAGATAGTGGCATAGCTACAAATTTTGAACCCCTTAAATTTTTGGAAAGTTTAAAAGCCAGGAAAAAATAAATGGCAAAATATCATTTTACGAAAAGAGCACTTAAGGATCTAATAGAAATTTGGGATTACACAGCTGAAGAATGGTCGAAAAATCAGGCTGAGAAATATTATAACTTAATCATTGCTTCGTGCATGGATTTAGCTAATAATCCAAATCTCGGAAAATCGTATGAAATCCTCTCATTAAATGTTTTCGGGTATAAATGTGGCGAACATATTATTTTCTATCGGGAGATTTCAAAAAATGAGATTGAAATTGAAAGAGTGTTGCACGGAATGATGGATTTGAAAAGCAAACTATAGAATAAGAAATTTGAAGTTTTAAATTAAGTTTTATGAAATCTATGATACTTCACTATATAACTTCAAAACTCGTAGTTACCAGGTAGTAATATATAAGTTTGATCGACCATGATGCCTGACATAAGAAAATGTATTCGTGAATTTGGTTATATAGCCTTTTCACTTTTAATACAAAATTGACATATTTGATATTCGCGGAATCAATTTGTTGAACACCTATGGATGGGGTAGAAATTTTTCAGTAAAGCTGAATAATTGAGCATCAGGTGTTTATATTTTACATGTGTCAAATAATACAAACACCTTTTTGAAAGAGATATTTATTATCAATAGGAATTGAATAACATGTTTGGTCTTGGTATTTACCCGGTAAAGATGAGTTACTGACTACTTCTAACTTTGATGCATTTGTTGGTAACCTGGATAAAATGAAAATTACGTATTCTGATTGGCCTGGTGTAAAACATAAAGTCAACATTCGTGCAGATGGCATTAAGCAGATATTCTTTCAGGATCCGGATGGGTATTGGATTGAAGTCAATAGTATTGGGCAAAAATAAAAGTAAGTGACCCATGTTTAAGGACTGATGATATCATCAGGTACTGACAAGGACGAATAGCCGTTTACCCGACAGTTTATTACCTTGAAACAGATTAAGGCTACATGCCTTCGCTCAATCAATGCATAGCTTCGGCAGGTGAAAGAAGATTTGGGCCTTGAGCCGCCGCTGCCATTCGTTTACGTCGCTAGTGGAAATAATATTTGTTACGACAACATTTAAACAGACAACAAATTGAAAAAAGCTATACTGATTCTGATGCTCGTATCCATATGGAGTGTCTCATTTGGTCAAAAAAAGACAGAGGCAGAAAAATTAGTGGAGGAAGGAGTTGAACCTTACGCCTACATTGCGTTTGCATCAAGTGAAACTCCTGATGTTGTCAAATGGTTAAACGGCCATAATAGTGAAATGGAAAATTTCTTAAATTGGTCATTATCCTTTTCATGGAAAAAAAACTAGAACCATGAAAGTCATCTTAACCGGTGCAACAGGAAATCCCTCGGTGAAAAATAAAATTTTCCGATTGTTGAGTGATTTCATCTACCGATCAAAGCGCAGTTTTGTGAACACCAGAACGTCGGTCAACCGACGCTCAACTATGGTGCATTATTAGCTGAACATGGCGGTTTAAAAAATTTATTTTATTAATAATAATAAACGTAAAGTTGAGCGTCGGTTGACCGACGTTCTGGTGTCTTCAAAGCTGCGCTTTGAATGTACAGAATTTCCTCTTCATTTTCGGCTACAACAAAAGTAGATTTGGTTACATCGGCCAGATAATGGCTCCCCACTTTTGCATCAACAAATAATGTTGAACTATGCAAAAGAGAATTATCGTAATAGGAGCAAGCGGCACGATTGGGAAAGAAGTCTCAAAAAGATTGCAGGAAGTCGGACATGAAGTAATACGCGTTTCCCGGACATCGGGCGACTTTCAGGCAGACATCTCAGACAAGAAAAGTCTTGAATCATTATATAAAAACGTTGGTTCGTTTGATGCTGTTGCCATTACATCAGGTGAAGTGGCAGCAGCACCATTTGAAAGCCTGACAGACGAAAACTATTCGTTTTCTATCGGCAGCAAGTTAATGGGACAAATTAACGTTGTTCGTGCCGCATTACCTTATATAAATACAAACGGTTCTTTCACTTTGGTTTCAGGTGTGCTAACTGATGAGCCCATTTTAGGCGGAACGATTGGTACAATGATAAATGGCGGGGTGGAAGGCTTCGTAAAAGCCGCTTCACACGAATTACCAGGAGGTATTCGCATTAATTGTATCAGTCCTAATGTCCTGATGGAATCAGAAACATTTCATCCATTCTTCCCGGGGTTTATTCCTGTTGAAGCCTGGAAAGTAGCCAGAGCTTATGAAAAATCAATTTCAGGAATTATCACAGGAAGGATCATAAAAGTATAATCATTAAAAAATAAGCAAAATGAATTTAAAAAATAATACCGTACTCATCACAGGTGGAACAAGCGGATTTGGCCTGGAACTTACCAAACGATTTCTTGACCTGGGAAACGAAGTATTGATCACAGGCAGAAATCAGGCGAAATTAGACGAAATAAAAAAGCAGTTTCCGAAACTACACACTTTTCAAAGTGATGTGAGCGATCCTGTTGCCATACAAGAACTACACAGAAAGGTTACAACCCAATTTCCCAAACTCAATCTACTCATCAACAATGCGGGGGAAATGAGGAAATTGAGTTTACACGATTCTTCTATAGGATTAGATGACATTAACAGAGAAATTTCCATTAACCTGTCTGGTCCGATACGAATGGTGCATCAATTTTTGCCACATTTAAAAAAACAACAGAACGCGGCTATCTTAAATGTTTCTTCCGGGATAGCTTATGTGCCATCACCTATAGCTCCTATATACAGTGCTTCAAAATCCGGCTTGCATTTCTATACGGTTTCGTTAAGAGTACAACTGCAAAAAACGAAAATTAAAGTTTTTGAATTAGTAGCACCTGCCGCAAGCACGCCTTTAAATGACCAATTTTATAATGTGGATGGGTTCAATCCAAAACTGTTAGCATCACCTGAAATAATCATCAACGATACCATCAAAGGGTTGATAAATGACACGTTCGAGATAGCACCGGGACTTGGCAAGATGCTGAAATTAATGAGCAGATTAGCTCCTACATTTATTTTAAAACAAATGAGTAAGGTGGGAGCAAATCTTTATTTAAAATCTTAATAATCCAATAAAAATTAAAGCATATGACAAGCTTAAAAAATAAAACCGCCCTGATCACCGGCTCAGCAAGGGGCTTAGGAAAAGCAATAGCAGAACGTTTTGCAAGGTTGGGAGCAGATATCGTAGTGAACTATTCTAAGGACATTGATTCTGCCAATGAAGTTGTTTCAAATATCAAATCATTGGGTGTACGTGCAATAGCAGTACAGGCAGACGTAAGTAGACCAATAGAGATTGAGAAGCTATTCAGCGAAGCCAAAAAGGCATTTGGTAAAATTGATATTGTGGTGGCAAATGCCGGTGTTGAATTAGCAGACGTGCCCGTAACTGATTTTACCGAGGAACAGTTTGACAGACTTTTTGCGATAAATACAAAGGGAACATATTTTACGCTGCAATACGCTGCAAAAAATGTGGAAGACAACGGAAGGATCATTAATATTTCTTCCAGTTCTGCTGCCTTTCCGTTTCAGGGATTTGCGGTGTACGGTGGAAGTAAGAAAGCCCCAAATTATCTGGTAGAAGTTTTGGCAAAAGAAATCGGGTATCGTGGTGTAACGGTAAATTCCGTTGTACCTTATGCTGTTGCTAATGCAGGAATATTTACCGGGATGGATAGAAACACACCCGCATTGAAATGGCTTTCCGACATGAACCCCATGAAACGAATGGCAACCATTGAAGACGTTGCAAATGCAGCCGAATTTTTTGCTTCCGATTTATCATCGTTTATCAGCGGACAACATTTATTGGTAAATGGCGGTGGAAGCCAGTAGAAAAAACATTTTTCATTGGAAACCTGATCAAGGTCATGGATGCATGTTGGATAAACGGACAACGTAATGAAATTTTGGGTGATCAGTCATTGTAAAAACTATTTTTGTATATGTCAAATCTGAAACCTATCAGAGTAAAAACAATCAGCGAATTTCATCGGTTGAGAGGCCTGCCACAGCCGGAACATCCGTTAATAAGTGTTATTGAACATGCAGCCCTCAAATATTCACAGGATGAAAATTCGTTAACAGGGATTTTTGGTTTTTATTCGGTTTCTATCAAAAGAGGAGTCGTTGGCAAATTAAAATACGGGCAACAGGAATATGACTTTGATGAGGGCATTATGTATTTTACTGCGCCCAACCAGCTATTCAGAGTAGAAGTCAATTCAGATGAGCAGAAGACCAAACCTACCGGGTGGATATTGCTGATTCACCCTGATTTTTTCTGGAATACATCTTTGGCAAAGAAAATTCAACATTATGAATACTTTGGTTATTCTGTAAATGAAGCACTGTTTCTTTCAGAAAAGGAAGAAGGGATCATCAACAACCTCATTCATAACATCAGGCAGGAATATCATTCCAATATAGACGGGCACAGTCAAAGTATTATTATATCCCAATTGGAGACCTTGCTGAATTATTCAGAAAGGTACTACCAACGGCAATTCATTACCCGAAAAATATCTAATCACCAAATCCTTGACCGTTTGGAAAGTCTGCTCGCCGGCTATTTCAATAGCGATGATTTGACAGCAAAAGGCTTGCCGACAGTTCATTTCGTAGCCGAAACCTTGAATGTCTCAGCAAACTATTTAAGCAGTTTGCTCAAAGTCCTGACAGGACAAAGCACACAACAACATATTCATGACAAGCTGATTGAAAAGGCAAAGGAAAAACTATCTACCACTGAGTTATCCGTCAGCGAAATTGCTTACGAATTAGGTTTTGAGCATTCGCAGTCGTTCAACAGATTGTTTAAATCCAGGACAAATTTATCGCCCCTGGAATTTAGACAATCATTTAACTGACGAGGGGACAAAAGTCCGTAAATACAGAGGTTTTGATGATTTGCACATTTAGCCCCCACTACCCATCTCCTCGGTCGTCGTCATCCTCTATTGATATAAAAAACTACATTTGAAAAAACTTATGATGAAAACCTCAATCGTATTATTCGTTTTCATCTGCACCTTAAATATGTATGCCCAGGTGGGCATTGGAACCACCAGCCCGGATCCATCATCTGCATTAGATGTCAGCTCTACCATAAAAGGACTTTTACCTCCCAGGATGACCGATTCGGAACGCAATTCAATTGTGAGTCCGGTAGCAGGATTACAAATATGGTGCACGAATTGTGGAGTCCATGGTCAGCTGCAGGTTTATAACGGATTCGCCTGGACAAACATCTTAGGAGGTCCTAGCGCCGGCATACCGGCAATAGGTGATGTTGAGGGAGGTGGCAAAGTTGCTTATATTCTACAAGCAGGAGACCCTGGCTATGTGGCTGGTGAGAACCATGGCCTAATAGCAACTGAAATCGAACAAGGTCCTAATGGTGCTTATAAATGGGGTTGTTCAGGAACAAGTATTCCGGGAGCGGATGGTACAGCACTTGGAACAGGAAATCAAAACACAATGGATATTGTGAATGGGTGTGCAACAGCAGATATTGCAGCCAGAATATGTAATGATTTAGTATTAGAAGGATATATCGATTGGTATTTACCCGGTAAAGATGAGTTATACAAGCTCTACCTGAATAGAACTCTTATTGGTGGTTTTACCGACAACGTCTATTGGAGTTCGAGCGAGATCGGTTCCACTTCGGCATGGAGCCTGAATTTCGTCAATGGTGGTCAGGCCAGCAACTCTAAGATCAACAACTTCTATGTACGTGCTGTTCGTGCCTTTTGAATTCAATTTTCTGCGTTCCTTTCGGACTTCAAATATCGTTGATCGATGTTCTTCTGTTCATTTCGGACTTCGACATTATTCGTTCTTTGCGCATTGAGTCGCCACTATCCTGAACTTTGGTCGTCAATTTCAAATGTGCCGCGACAATCTGATAGACTAAATCCGCTACTCTTTCTCATAAAAAGACGGCATCAGAAAAAAGACTGTATCAATAAACTGCAATGCCCCATCTTCCGTAAGGACATTCTCGTCATGTAAATCTTCAAAAATGATTCCAAGTTCCGGGTGGTGATAATCATTTTCTTTTTTGTTTACGAATCCGTTCGCATATAAAAATTCCCTGACATTATTTAGATCCGTGCTTTCAGTTGACTTGACGAATGGTTGTTTGACAACTGCGAATAATTCTCCTTCGGACCTATAAAAGCCTAGTAATTCATACGCTAAATGAGGGAAGAAATAGTTATGAATTAAAAGACTATTGAAATAGTCTTCCCAGAAAGCATAAAAAATACTGTCATTAAGTTTTATTACAAAATTTGGATTGGAATATTCGTAGATCTTTTGCTCGGCTCCTTCTCCGATGTATTTGGATTCGTCAAGGGTGTTATACCAAAGACCTTTGGTTTCAATAAGGTCAATCAGGCCCTGCGTTTCCTGCTCTTTGTTGAAGCCCGTTTTTTCAACTTTTGAAATTGCTTTCTTTTTTCCTCTAAGGTAGTCGGTGATTGTTTGGATAATTTCTCCATTGCTAACCGACCCATTTCCTGAAATGACACTTTGTAATTCATGTTTTAAGGACATTTATGTAAATTTATAACTTTCCAGACAATTTTACAAACAGACAAAACAGGACTTACACATAACCTTAATCATCGCTATCCTCCATTGCTAATGAAAAAACTACATTTAAAAAAACTTAAGATGAAAACCTCAATCGTATTATTCGTTTTCATCTGCTCCACTCATATGTATGCCCAGGTAGGCATTGGAACCACTAGCCCAAATCCTTCCTCTGTACTGGATGTCATTTCAACCATAAAAGGATTTTTACCTCCAAGGATGTCCGATACGGAACGCAATTCAATAGTGAGTCCGGTAGAAGGATTAGTCATCTGATGCACCAATTGTGGAGTCCATGGTCAGCTGCATGTTTATAACGGATTCACCTGGACAAACATCTTAGGAGGTCTTGCCGACGGTATTCCGGAAATAGGTGATGTTGAAGGAGGTGGCAAAGTTGCTTATGAAGTCGAAGCAGAATGCTGAAATGAACAGAAGAACATCGATCAACGAATGTTTAATCATGAAATAAAGTACTTCAACTTCTCATTCCTTTCGGACTTCAAATATCGTTGATCGATGCTTGTGCTGAGCGTTAGCCGAAGTATTCTTCTGTTCCTTTCGGACTTCTACATTCTTTTATCATTTGTGCATGGCCAAATTCGTCGTTAAGGTTCATTTATAATAAAAAAGTATTTTTGCCAAAATCGTATATGAAAACCTCAATCTTATTTTTAGCTTTTATTCTCACCGTTAATATTTCTGCTCAGGTGGGTATTGGAACCACTAACCCAACATCTTCCGCCCAATTGGATATAGCCTCTACCACCAGTGGTTTATTGCCTCCTCGTATGACACAAGACCAAAGAAACGCTATCACAAATCCGGTTGCGGGATTAATGATATGGTGCAACAATTGTGTTGCCCCTGCAGGCGAACTGCAGGTATTCAATGGCCTAAGCTGGACTAACATGATGGGTGGCACAACCCCTTCCGGAACTGTGACTATCTGCAGCGAGATATGCGCTGTCAAAAACCTGGATGTAGACAGGTATAGAAATGGCGACCCGATACCAAAGGTAAGCGATGGTTCCTGGGGAGGATTACTGACCGGAGCTTATTGTTATTATAATAACGACTCGGCCACATATGCAGCCACATACGGAAAACTTTACAACTGGTATGCAGTGAATGACCCAAGAGGCCTGGCACCTGCAGGATGGCATGTACCCAGCGATGACGAATGGTTCGATACAGAAATCTGTTTGGGAGGTACATCTGTCGCCGGAGGAGCGATGAAAGAAACCGGCTTTGCACATTGGCAGACTCCTAATACCGGAGCAACTAACAGCAGCGGGTACACAGGTCTTCCTGGCGGGATCCGTTCACAAACAGGCACATTCAGCGGCGCTCTTGCCCAAGGATTCTGGTGGAGTTCTACGTCCACCTCAAGCTCCTCCGCAATCTACCGGGATCTGAGTTACTCGAATGACGACTTGCACAGCGGCTTCATAAATAAGCATAATGGGTATTCTGTCCGGTGTTTCAGGGATTAGGATGTAGTAGAACTAATCGTAATGAATTGTTTATTTATGCTCGCTTTTACCCTAAGCGCCAAAGCCGATTATTAGAGCTATGCCATTCACATCCAGAATACTAAAACTGTTCGCTCAAATTGAAGTCTTGTACGATATAAATGATGATATCACCAATACTTCAAAATATATGACTGATGATGAAAAGGAATGGCGTTATAGAGCTTCCAGAGAAGACAGGATAACATTGGAAAAATTTAAAAATGAATATAAGAAGCAATGTAATTCATCAACATTGGGTGCTGTAGCCACTGGGTTTTTGATCTATTGGAATGAGGCAGTCAGTATAGATGTCGAAAGATTTTGGAAAGAAGCGGCAATTCGAAATGTTGAATTCAAAAGAATTGAGCCTCTGAAATATGTGCTTGCAAATGGTCATTTTCGAAATATTCATGTGATTCTTTCTGCGCGCCAGCATTGGCCAGAACTAATGAATTCCGAATTAATAAAGGAAAGGTATAGCGCATCAGAAATTCAACAATTAAATTCTATCATGGAAAATGACGAATTGACCAGAGCTAGAATCATCCGGAAATGCATAAAAAACAAAAATATACCCATGAGCTCTGCTATGAAATTGTATGATACGCTGGAGTATTTTAGAAGATTTAAACTCTTTTCAAAGCATTTTAGCGAGGCTGAAATGAATGAATTCAATGGAATCAAATTGAAATTCGAGCTACAATTTATTACACCGACGAATGACAAAAGTGGACCTCCACCTATCGAACCTTCATTTTCCCAGAACTGATCGGATCGCATTCAAGACCAAAGTACCGCCATTACAAATCCGGTTGTGGGAATAATGATTTGGAAAAGTTACCAATATTTGGTAACTTAGCTAAAAATTAAAGACATGGGACGCAATACATCCATTTCATTGGGAGATCACTTTGAAGATTTTATTGAAAGCACAGTCAGGAATGGTAGATTTAATAATGCCAGTGAAGTGGTGCGTGCTGGTCTTAGACTTCTTGAAGATGAAGAAAACAGAATTATTGCTTTAAGAAATGCTATCCAGGAAGGAATAGATAGTGGCATTGCTAAAGATTTTGAGCCCAAAGCGTTTTTGGAAAAATTAAAAGCCAGGAAAAAATAAATGGCAAATTATCATTTTACAAAAAGAGCGCTTAAGGATCTAATAGAAATTTGGGATTACACAGCTGAAGAATGGTCGAGAAATCAGGCTGAGAAATATTATAACCTGATCATAGCTTCGTGCATGGATTTAGCTAATCATCCAAATCTCGGAAAATCGTATGAAATCCTTTCGTTAAATGTTCTCGGTTATAAATGTGGCGAACATATTATTTTCTATCGGGAGATTTCAAAAAATGAGATTGAAATTGAAAGAGTGTTGCACGGAATGATGGATTTGAAAAGCAAACTTTAAAATAGTTATCCTATTCATCAAATTCATAGGCATTCAATCTTACATATTGGATCCTTCCCTTCATGCCAGTTTTAATTTGACATACGCAGGATTGTATATCTTGAGCTTTTCAGGACAAACCCAACGAAAAATGAAACAACTACTTTTTGCAGTAATGACATTTTTCTTTTTGACGAACTGTAATAACACAGGAAATCAATTACAAGACAAAACCGGAAGCACGGAAATAGCTTCTGTCAACAAAGCCAATTCTACAGTCTGAACAATTCGTAATAACTTAGCTGTGAACGACTACCCATGCTTAAACTCCTCACTATTCTGTCCTGTTGCCTTGTAGGCATATCTATTTCGACGCTGGTCTATAATAAAAATGAAGCTCTTGAGGACGAACGATGGGAGATCGAAGAGGAAAATGATCATAATCCTGAAGAATCCCCTGTCACTGAATTAACTGTCAATGCGGATATTCCATTTTCACATGTCCTTGTAAATTATACTGACATTGGTTTACGTTACCAGGCAGGTGCGATCAATTGTCTTGTTGTCAGCCGGACCGATTCAAGTCTTATTCTAGCCGGTTCACAAAACGGAGGTGTATGGATCTCGCATAATACCGCTCATTCCTGGCAACCTGTCAATGATACTGCACGATCATTGCGGGTCACTTCGATCGCGCAAAATTTTTTCCGGGCAAACGAATTTTATTACAGCACCGGGGTGAATATCACTGAGAATAACCGGCTGCTTTTTGATATTTATCGTTCCGTCGATTTTGGCCAGACGTTTTCAAACGTAAATTCTGTTTCAACTCCAAGGTTCGGAAGTGTGGATAAGATCCTTCCTTCGCCTCTCGATGCAAATACATTGTACGTCCTGCATAATTCGTCAACAAGCGGAGGAGCAGTGTATCGCACTATTGATAATTGTACCACATTTCAATTAGTGTTTAAATCGGACAGCCAGATTGATGATATGATCTTACTTCCGACAGGAATATTGGAAATCGGATTTAGCCGTTCCGTATGGAGATCATCTACAGGTGACTTCGGTACGTTTGTCCAGTCCACCGGAATCGGAACAACAGGATATAATACGCGGCTTGCATATTGTCAATCACGCCCCGACATTCAATATTGTTCCGTATATCTTTTTGGAGGATACGACTTTTATAAAAGTATTGACACAGGGCGGACGTGGACCCATCTCACCAAAGTTCCTTATGGTTTCAGGCTGGCCGTCAAGCCGGACAATCCTGATTTTTTACTTGCAGGTACGGTGTCACCAGGCGTCAGCCAGGACGGTGGACTTACATGGCAGAGTGCCATAGGCGGTCATGATCTGCGTAGTTACAATTTTGATCCGCACCGGCCGGGGAAAGTGTATGTGACAAGTGATTTTGGAATTTCCACGATTGAAGTAGATCCCATTACTGCCAATTCTTTTCATGTAGAATATCCTGCTGATACATTATTGTTTTCGCAGGAGGCGTATTTTGGAGATCATGCGGCTGCCGGCATTCAGACCCTGCAGGGATACCAGGATCTTGGTTCACGTTTTATTCAGAATCTAACACAGTCGCGATATATGTTGTCAGGCGATGGAGGATGGTCATTTATCAGCAAGCAAAATCCGGACATTGGATATTTCTGTGCTCAATACGGTGACATCTACCGATCAGATCAACTGACAACAACCAATCTCAATATTGTACCCATATTAAATCAACTGGACGCAGATCATGACGGCTATGTCGACGATGGTACAATGTTTATTCATCCGTTTGTGATGAACAACGCTGATGACAGTCAATTGTATTTTCCAACATTTCATATGCTGTGGCGATCGACTGACTACGGTAACAACTGGACTCCGGTTTCTCATTCATATGGAAATGAATATGCAGATGTAACGATTGCATGTAGTGATAATCCGGATCCGATCGTGTACTGGACCAATAGTGATTCTGTTTTTGTATTAAAAAATGCTGCAACTGCATTACCGCTTTCTGAATTTGGCAGACCGGCTCCATTTGATTCGTGGCGCTGCTTTACACATCCCGATAATGATTCTTCGTTGTATCTGATTAACCGGTCACCTCCGTACCGGATCAGTTATTGCGAAAATCTTTTTGACCAAAACTCCATATGGACGGATATTCCGGTCTCAATGTTGACAGATGTAACGATCCAGTGTATAGCCCTATATCCGGGAAATGATCAGATCATATTTGTCGGATCAAAAGAAGGTGGTCTGTATGTGACGTTGGACAGAGGCCTGACATGGACAAAAGAGATCGACATGCCAAATGTTCAGATCAATGAAATAAAGATCCGTGAGTCTGATAAAAAAGTTTTCATATTCACCTTTGGAAGAGGGACATGGGTCGCAGATTTTGAATCTCCGAATGCTGTTTCAACTGTCCATTACGATTCGAATGTTTCATTTTATCCAAACCCTTTCCAGGATCAGATTACAATTGAATTTGAACGGGAGTTGAATGCCAGTGTGGAATTCACTGACATGCAGGGAAGGCAGCGTTTGAAAAAATCTTTTTCAGGAAGCCATGTAAAGATCAGTACCGAAGACCTTGGGCCTGGACTTTATGTGATTACGGTTTTCAGTGGGAATAAGATTGTGTACCAAGCAAATGGGATCCGGATTTCGGAGTAATTCCAAAAGCCGGAGCTGGCAAATCGATTAAACGTAATTCAATAGGTAGTTTAACCGTTAAAAATCAGAATAAAATGTTTACAGTAGAACAAGTCAAAGCGGCACACAGCAAAGTAAAATCAGGTGCAGACTTTCCTGCATATATTCAGGAGATTAAAAAATTGGGAGTTACCTTATATGAAACTTATGTAGCGGACGGGCATACCGACTTTTACGGTGTAAATCATTACAAGACAACAGCGCCTGCAAAATACGCTGAATTGACAATTGCAGAAACTTCCAAATCTGAACAATTCAAAAAGGAATTAAGGGAGCATCAACAGGGAAAAACAGATTATCTGACTTTCATCGGAATGTGTGCAACATTTGGGATTGAAAGATGGGTTGTCAGAATGAATAAAATGACATGCACATACTTTGACATAGCAGGAAATGAAATTTTGCAAGAACAAATTCCTCAATAAATGGTTTTTGGATGAAGAATTGAGCTACCAAAATACAAGCTCAGATTTTGCCGAGGTATTGAATGCAACCACTGCTATCAGTGGTGCCAATACTTAAGTACACGAAGAAATAATATAAAATGGATAATAAGAACAAAATTTCTGCTGTTGTATTTTCAGTATATATTCTGTTAACTTTCTATGTTTTTGGAGGAGGTATTGTAAATTCGTTAGTTGCATACAGAACCTGGCGTGCAGTAGGCCCAAATGAATTTCCTGAATTTCACCATATTGATAGTGCGCTGATTATTCCTCTGTTTGTTGTTTTCTTTCTTTTATCCTTTATTCCTCAGGTTTTATTGTTGTGGTTGCGACCGATGGTTATACCCAGATGGTTAGTTTGGGTGGCATTACTATTTAATTTTATAACTCTTGTTTCAACTATAACTATTCAAATCCCTATTCAGGTTGAGCTCGATAAGAAGTTTTCTTTAGAATTAATTGAACGACTTATATCTACCGATTTCATTTATAGAAGGATACCCATGTTATTCCTGGCTATAGTAAATTTTATTATGTTATATAAAGTGGTGGAACATGCTGGCAATAAGTCCAGCAACCCTTCGATATCTCAGCTAAAAGAAAATTAAAGACTTTCGCAGTGGTCGAAAAACAAGAGAGTATTCCGGGAAATCGACATATCGTTTTAAGCACAACTTAAATTAATCAGCATGAAGCATATGAGTTATTTCCATTGCATTTCCTTCGGAATTTTTCTATTCCTCCCATTGGCGACTTATACGCAAGTGTTATTTCAAAGCGGGCAATCGTTAAGTACTCCGGGATCTCACTTCGAAGTAGTGGCAGTAGGAGACATAAACAATGACGGCCTGGAAGATGTCGTTGCCGGAACAAGTTTTTATTTTGACGATCAGTTTGATTATAAGTTGTTAGTCTATATTCAATCTGCGGAAGGAACTTTACCAACTACACAATATTACTCCTATGCAAAGAACTATCCCGGACTAAGAGCTATAGATATTGAGGATGTAAATAATGACTCGTTAAATGACATCATTATTGGTTACGGAGATAGTATTGCGATATTTCATCAAAATGCATCCGGCACTCTCAATTCATGGGTGAGCTATTATAGCGGTAACGGTGTGCAAGATGTCAAAGCAGCAGATATCAATAATGACGGCCTTTATGATATCGTAGTGGGTCATTCGTCGGCTTCCTATATCCGTGTGTTCTATCAGGCACAAGCTGGATTTACAACTAGTGTTTATGCCAAGCCTCTTTCCGCGTATGATGAGTTGGAAATAGGTGATGTAAACTCGGACGGTTTGAATGATGTGGTGTATATGGTTGGGGCATCTGATGGAGGAATTCATGTTTTTACCCAAAATGCAGGGGGGACTTTGAATAACTATGTTTCTTATTTCCCTGGTGGAATGGGTTTCAGTGCGCTTAACGGAATAGCTATTGGAGATCTGAACAACGATGGTCATAATGATGTGGCGGCTTCCAAAGGTGGGAATAGTCCACAGGCAAGTTTGATTATTTGGTATCAGGATACACTTACACGGTTGCTTAAGCAAGCGATCAGTACGCCTGCGTATGAGATTCCTTCGAATATTGAGATTGTCGATTTCAACTGCGATGGCGCACCAGAAATCTTTATGAATCATGGTGGATGGGATGCTATCACCGTTTGGTCTCCGGATGCTGCAGGTAATTATACTGATTACGATACTTACCAGGTATCGGTAGCACAGCATCCATCCCCTGAAGGATTAACCTCAGGAGATATAAATCATGATGGTAAGCCTGATATAATAGCGGTTGGAAATTTTACTACCATTCAGCTTTTATATAATTCTTCAATCCCATCTGCCTTTATTGATATTGATACATCAGCAGTGGAAGATACCATTACGCATTTTATTCAATATGCTTATTACTTTACAACTACCATGACTGATTCAACAGAAAATTATCTTATTACACAAACAGATTCATTTCTCATTTCCTATTCCAATCGACAAGACAGCGTACTAACTGATTCCATCTTCGAAAGAACCGGCATTTTGTGTGACTCTGTGTATACCGATGTCATTACATCCAGGTATTATTCGTTTTATGAAACTGAAAACCGGGATACCTCATTCTGGTCAACGACAACGGATAGTACTTTTATTTCAGATGTATCAAAGCCAATCGTAGCCGATATAAGGTTATTTCCAAATCCATTTTCTACTCATCTCATTTTACAACTCCCCAACAGCGAACAGTCTTTCGTTTCGCTATACGATTTTCTTGGACGGGAAATGTTGAATCACACCTTTAGAAACTCTGCCATAATAAACACAGCGCCTTTTGTGGCAGGTATATACTTTTATAAGGTGCAGCAGGGCAAAGCGGTAATTAAAACAGGAAAGATTATAAAACAGTGAGAAGCATCTTATGCAATAAAAAAGAGTAGAATAATACTTTAAATTAATTCAACATGGACATTAAACCAAATCTTCCTTTTGCCATTCGCAATCCATTAATAAATAGTTTCCAATGGATAGCATTTGCTCTTATGTTTACAAGTATCAGTTGCCATAAAGGAGAAGAAGGAACGTCAATAAGTGATACTGAATTTTGCCTCGTAGAAATTAATGGCACCTTTGAAGATATTGATCTGGATGAGCCACCAGCATATTTAGATGGTGGTCATGATGGATTTATTACAGCAATGTTTGAAGTGCTCAAATATCCTGCAGAAGCAAGGGAGAATAGTATTCAGGGCGTATGTATTCTTCATTACGAAATAACTGAACAGGGAACTGTTGAGAATATTATTGTTATACAAGATCCCGGTGGCGGAATCGGGCAATCGGCAGTGTCAGCTTTTGAAACTGTGACAGCAGGGATTTCATATAGTCCCGGAATATTAGGCGGAGTTGCAGTACGGGTTCGTAAAGAATTAAAATTGACATATAGATTGCAATAAGCAGGGAAGAACATATTGAAGTGACTAAAAGTTGGCTGCAATGTTTAATTTCACACACTATGCATAAAGGAATCGCTATCCTTCTTTTCATCCTCCTGACAAATTTCAGCCACGCACAGTCAGCAAATTTCTTAGCAGATGGCTCGCGATGGGTTTATCACACCCAGGAAACTTCCGAGCCGGGACAAGAATTTGTCCATTCATCAGACGAACAATACATCATACATGGTGATACTATTATCGACGGACTAACTTATTTTAAACTATACAGTACTTTTCACAACAGGAGAGTAGCCCACCTAAGCTACCCGATGCCACCACTGACTTTCCATTATTATGATAGTGTAGGACCAGCATTTCTCCGCTATGACACACTGCTGAACAGAGTGTATCATTTGCCAGGCATTGATTCCACAGAAAGATTGATTTATGATTTTAATTTGCAGATTGGAGATACAACTCCTTTGCAATCGCCTAATTTCGAAATTACGGTCATTGCTTCTATTGACACAATAACGGTTTTCGGTGTTCCGGCAAAACGATTTGTCTTAGACATTGGTGACAGTGGGGTAGACTGGTTCAACTATATCATTGAGGGAATCGGAGGCAGCAATGGATTATTGAAATTTCAACCTGAATTTGGTTCTCTTTCAGGCGGAGCATATATTACTCATCTCAATTGTTTTCAAACCGGTGACAGTATCTTCTCTCCTGAAAACCTGGACTGTCCTTTTATTGACTTTATTTCCGGTACCAAACAACCTCAAAACGATTATACGCTAACAGTAAGTCCGAACCCAACTCAGGGTTTATTTACACTTAACATCAGCGAAGAGTTGTTGAATGCTACATTTACCATTACTGACTGCGTGGGGAGAGTAATTCAATCTTTCAAATTGACAGATCTAAATTTCACTGCACAATTAAACTCACCGGGCATCTACTTTTGGAGCGTGGTAAAAGATGGGCGTTTAGTTGAAACGGGTAAAGTTATTTGTGAATGAGTGGCATAATATCATGATGAAAGTTCGGTTGTTCTCGCTACAAATAATTCTTTTAAGTGTATTGCCCTTGCCAGCATTGAATGCCCAGCAACCATTACTACAATTTGAAGATGATTTCTATTTGAAGTCGGCCTGGCAAGAGTACATGCCGGAAGCCTATGCGATTAATGACAGTATTATTGTTACAGCGGGACTGAATACGAATGTGAATACACTATCCATGAATCTTTTTGTGCGTTGGATGCATGTCGATGGTACGATTCAACGAGAAACAGAAATACTAAATATTGAAAACCCGGATGCAGGTTCCTACTACCTTCCATCATACCGTATAAAGAGTGCAATAGACGACAATTTCATCTATCTCATTTCTGTAGCGGAATCCGCAGGCTGTGAATCCATTGGTGAGATGTATCGCACGTATCATTTCAGCAAGGTTAGTTTAAGCAATGGGATGGTTGAAAAGGACACTTTTATTTGCTTTGATGATATCAGGGTGTATCAGGACCTCAGTACATTCCCGGGTAATGATACACTTTATCTATATGGAAGCAAGGGGTATCTTAACCAGAACCCTCTGATCATCCTGACTACGCTTTCAAAGGATTTCACGGAAATTGAAAGCCACGAAATTCAGACGGAAGACACACATTTATTACCACTTGGTGACCAAAATGATCCAAGAGCAGTGGCGGGTTCGCACCATCCTTATGATGACGACTATGAAAATCAGGATGTCTGGTTTGGAAAGATTGAGGGGGATTCAATACGCCAGGATTTTAGCATGAAATATTTTGATCGTGATTATTTGAGGAAATCCGTAAAACTTGATGACAGGGAGACGGCTTTTGTAAGTTATGATATTCTCTTTGCAGTGTCCGAATCATCCATTTACCTCTTTCGGGACGATACTTTACGTTGGAATTTTTATGACGCTTCGTTTATTGAACTTGAGGATATCCAAAAAATAGGTGACCATTATTGTATTCTAGAATCATCCTTTCGCCATGATGATGACCGCCAGGATAAAATTATTTTACATTTTATTGACGAGAAAGGATTTCCATATGCCAGTAAGGAATTTGTAACACCATGGATAGCTTTTGCCATGACCGGGCTATTGATCGATGATTATTATTTTGCTTTCGTCTATATAAATAATTATGATGTATTTCAGCAAGTATCAGATGGGGAAATCCTGATTGAAGATGCACATTTTGAGTATACGCATGTCTTTAAACTCAGGATCAATGAGTAAGCTCCTCTGCTTTATCTTTCTGTTTCCTGGCTGGTGCTATGGGCAAATCAGTTTTATCCAAAGACATTTGGCTTATGATGCGGTCCAAAGGATTTCGCCTCCACTTGAATTGCCCAATGGCAATTTTGCATGTTCTGCGATTGTTTCTCATAATCACATTTGGGTCAATGTTATTTATTTGTTTTCCGAATGCGGAGAATTAGTGACAACCTTGCCGATAAGCACTTCTGAAGAATACATGGTGATATCAGATCTTATGATTTATGACTCACTAAGCTTTCTCGCTACAGGATATTCATCAGATTCAACAGTTCACTCTATAAATCTTGTATTGGATAATCAAACACTTGAAATCCACCAGGACAAACGTTTTTTTGGTTATGGAATTATAGATGCAGGCAATTCTATCCAGGAAAATGGCAGGATATATCAGTCAGGTGTTACAGGATATTCAATAGTTTCTACGGTACTGAATCATTCACTTAACAGAAATCTTCATTTATATAAAGATCCTGAAGATTTGCCGGAAGCCAGTTTTGAAAGTGTCTTTTTTTTAAAATCACTAGCTAACCGATTCTATACTCTTGGGCGCTATAAAAATCTCACCACCAACCGGGTTTACGATGTACTGAGATGTCAGGATCAAAAACTGCTTACACTCTTCGAGATAGGAGGGCACTTTGATTTACACTATAATACTATAAAAGGTACCATTGGATTTTTGGATCATGACACCTTGTTAGTTGCAATAGAGGATCGCAACTTACTGGGTCAGGTAAGTCATAAGTACATCCGTAAGTATTTTCAGGATTCAATAATTTGGCAAAGGGAAGTGGTAGAATTTACCGGATTTTCTACGTATTCTACATGTGTATTTGATTCCGGCATTTTAAAATGTGTGTCTGCCAATGGGACTGTGGCATGGTTTAACAGGCAGGGTGGAGAAATATTTTTCACTGATCATTTACCTGCAGTGCTGGGAGGTGCGAATATGATTGGAGCTATACTTACACACGATGGCGGCTGGTTTACATGTTCACCAACGTACACAACTATAGACGGAGTCTCAAGGAGTATTCTTAAAATCATAAAAACTACTGGTGATTACGACATTAGTGAAACACCTCATCCTAAATGCATCGTCAGTACGGATGAACCGGAAATAGAGCCGTTTGTATTGCTTTTCCCAAATCCGGCAAGAAGTGAAATTAACATTAGGAGTGAGAAGATAATACAAGGATATAAAGTATATACTGCTGTTTCGGAATTATTATTGTCAGGCAGCCCGAAAGCAAATGAATTTTTAATAGAAATTAGCCTTGCTCCCGGATATTATTCCATTGTCCTCGAATATGATGAAGGAAGATGTGTTCAAAAATTTCTAATTATTAATTAAACACTCTCTCGGATCATTTTATTTGTCATTTAAGAAAATAATATGGAAGATGAAAAGGCAATCAGAATTCTTTTAAAACTGCATAAAGCAAGCGCGCCGGAAAAGCAATACATAAAGTCATCAGGTTTAATTCATGAAGTTGCTGAGATTAGTCATGAAAAAGGCATGAATTGGCTTGAAGAAGTCAAAACCCTATGTAAGAAAGATATTTTCGTTAAAAATTTTCTATTCTCATTAAGTAACAGGAAATTAAATTATCGTGCCGGCCTTGCTGCTTTTGCTATGGCACAAAACATGCCATGGCATGATCAAACTGTTGAGCCGCATTCTGGATATTGTACGATTTGCGGTGATTATGAAGGTAAAAGAAGAGACTTTACGTTTTTAAACCAGGTCATATATGGGCATGGTGGCTTGCTTTCAAATAATGCGGATCCGGTCACTTTAGCATATTATTTAAGTGAATCCTTGAGACTTCCTTATCAATCACCAGGCCAAGAGGACATTAAAATATTTAATCAAATTATTTCTTTGATATTATCTGCACCGCATAGAACAACTGCACCAAAACTATCGATCCTGATTGGAAAGGAGAAAATAATAAAATCAAATGCCCAGGAAAGGCAGACCTTCTTAGAGACTTTGGGTTTTTTAAGTATTCTTGAGAATCCAGAGTGTCCTGGACATTTAGAAGTGTTTGTTCCGATGAAAGAGCAAATTCCAAAGCATACACATGGAGATTTTGCTTATCCCGTTGATTGGTGGACAACAGCAAATGGAATTAATCAAATTGCTTTGGAATATTGGTTTGGTATTTACCTGACATAGACCAGCAGATGGCCCAGTCTTCATTATTGGGTGGGTGTAGAGTATTAACGACAGTTTATTATCTTGAAAGGTATTGAGGCGATCTGGAAGGCCTGATCATGGAGTTGCCACCGGCTATAGCCCTGGTTAAATGCATCTAATGAAAAATAAAACCTTTTCAAATAAAACTACATTCTATACAAATAACAAAATCAATTCGTCATGAAGCGATTAGTATTATTTCTAACTTTTTTTTCTATTGTTGCGCTTATCAATGCGCAGCGTGTAGGTATCAATACCGCTACACCAAATACATCTGCTGTTTTAGACGTAGAAAGTACTACAAGGGGTTTTCTGCCTCCACGAATGACAACTTCTCAACGAAATGCAATCGTTTCTCCGGCCATTGGGTTGGTTATTTATAACTCAACCACCAACTGTCTTAATTACTATATTGGATATGTCTGGATTGAAAGTTGTGGCACCGGGCCAAGATACCCTTCCGGCTTTATACCATGCAGCCCTTCCAACCCAACATTAATTGTGGAAGTAACCAACTCAACCACAGGTAGAACCTGGATGGATAGAAACTTAGGGGCGACACAGGTAGCTACAAGTAGCCTGGATGAAAACGCTTATGGCGATTTATACCAATGGGGCCGGTTTGCGGATGGTCATCAGTGCCGCACCAGTCTGGTTCATAGCTCCGGCCTTGCCAATACTGCTGTGCCCAATGCCGGAAATACCTGGGATGGGAAATTTATAATATCAGGAGGATCACCATTTGACTGGCTCAGTCCTCAAAACATTAATTTATGGCAAGCGATTACTGGCACAAACGATCCTTGTCCAAGTGGTTACAGGTTACCTACTGAAGCTGAATGGGAGGCTGAACGTCTAAGCTGGAGCAGCAACGATGAAGCCGGTGCTTTTGCTTCCCCGCTTAAGCTGACCAGGGCGGGCTACCGCATCAGAATTAATGGTTTAGTTGATAGTGACGGTTCCTTCGGTCTCTATTGGTCCAGTACGAGGAATGGTACCGCCTCCCGGCATCTCTTCTTCGATATCAGCGATGCACTTATGATCACCGAACACCGTGCTTATGGATTCTGTGTGCGTTGTATTAAGAATTAAAGTAGAGCACGGATTTTACAATAAGACATTATGATCACCGAACAAAAACAAAGAATATAAGCATTATTAAAAATGTAGATGACGAGAAAAAAATCGTAGAGACTGGCACACTTCTTCAGACATTTCAAAACATGCAAATGATGTCAATGATGTAGCGTATTGTTTTGATGGCAAGTGGATAGCGAGTGGCAGCTCGGATAAGACGGCTGATGCTCACTTTGGATGTAGTCAATGGCGGAAATCCTGTGGGCGGCCAGATCGTATGTTATATCTACTTGTAAATCAGACAAATATTTTGTATCTTCCAGAGAATATTTTAGAACAAGAATAAGCTTTTGATTCAGGCAAATTTTATGTAAAAGAATCTTTGCCTTCACATTTATTGCCTCATTGTCTTGTCATCATAAAGAAAGTTAAATGCTTTTGTGAGGACGATGAAGTTTGCATCAATTATACTTATACGTTTTCAACGGATTGATATCTAAGGGATCGGTCTGTCATTTAATCGGCTTGGCACCAACGGCGCAATTAATTTATTTTCTATGCAACCCGTGAATTTAAAAACTTCCATAAGAAAAAACATCTTCTCATACTGTATTACTTTAATCCTGTTTGGTATGGTCTCTTTACTTTTAAGTAAGGCATACCTGGAATTAATTCGTTTTTCAGCACTTACATACAGGAGCAATTTTGTGTATGGTAGTTTTCTTAATCTTTTACGTCAGGTAAACAACGCTGCCGTTCTCACTCCTGAACTGCTTGAAGAAAGCAAAAAAAACTTAATTACGGATAAATTATTTTTTACAGATAGCATTTCCATAATTCAGGAACTGGATTTTTTGAAATCAAATGTAAAGGATTCGATAAATATTCAGCTTGCAACTAAATTAGATATAGCGGTTAGATCAGAATTGTCCTGGTTGCTGAAAAGCAATGTCCCCGATTCAATAATTCACCATAAAGCCGCTGACCATATTTTAGCACTTCAACATATTGACCTGCTCACAAAACAAGGTATTGAAAGAACAAATTTTCTACTGGAATACAGAGAAAGGCAGATGAATAAAACCCTTGGCAAAGTACAGTCATGGATGGTACTTTTTGTGATTTTGGCTTTGGGTATACTCATGTATACAACTGTAATTTTTTTCAGGCAAAAATCCAGGACAAAAAGCGCTGAAAAAGAATTAGAAATGAGTGAAGATCGCTTTCGGGCCCTGGTGGAAAATAATCAGGACGTCATTGCCCTGCTGGATGAAAAGTTTGAGCCAGTATACCGTAGTCCTTCTGCAATGCGCTACACAGGCTGGACGGAAGAAGAGCGGAAAAATATGACAACGCTTAGTCTCATCCATCCCGATGATCTGTCGAATGTGAAAGAGTTGATGCAACAGGTGCTTATCAGTCCTGCAAAGGCCGTTCATCTCACGTATCGTATAAAACACAAAAACGGAAATTACATCTGGCTTGAAGGAATAGTTACCAATATGCTTCATGACCCCAATCTTTCAGGTATTGTTACCAACTTCCGTGATATTACGGCCCGCAAACAGGCTGAAGAGGACCTGCAAAAAAGCATTAAAGAAGTGCTGGAATATAGATTCGCCCTGGATGAAGCCGCTATTGTGGCTGTCACGGACCAGAAGGGAATCATCAAACACGTAAATGATAACTTCTGCGAAATATCAAAATACAGTCAGGATGAATTAATAGGACAGGATCACCGGCTCATTAATTCAGGATATCATTCCAAACAATTTATCCGCAATCTGTGGGTAACCATTGCCAGGGGTCATATCTGGAAAGGTGAATTGAAGAATAAAGCAAAAGACGGAACTATTTATTGGGTAGACACCACCATTGTTCCTTTTCTGAATGAGGAAGGAAAACCATTTAAATATCTCGCTATCCGCTCAGACATTACGCAGCGCAAACAGGCAGAAGATCGGATTATAAATATGAATGAAGAACTTGAAGCCAAGGTAGAAGAAAGAACATTGGAGCTCACGCAATCACTTGTACGTGAAAAAGAATTGAATGAATTGAAATCACGTTTCGTTTCAATGGCTTCGCATGAATTCCGGACACCTTTGAGCGCAATACTTTCAAGCATTTCACTTATTGACTCTTATCAACTAGTTGAACAGAAAGACAAGAGAGACAGGCATAGTGAAAGGATTAAATCATCAGTACATAATCTTGTAGACATATTAAATGATTTTCTTTCACTTGATAAACTGGAACAAGGCATATTGGAAATACGAAAAGAAACATTTAACCTGATTGAATTCTCGGCGGATATCATCGAGGAAGTAAATGGATTGTTAAAGCCAGAGCAACGCATAATATTTTTCCATCAGGGAGAACAGGAAGTTGTGCAGGATAAGAGAATTTTACGAAATGTTTTTCTAAACCTTCTTTCAAATGCTATTAAATATTCAGAAGAAGGTAAGGAAATTCAATTTTTAATTGAAGTCAACGATAAATTTGTTTCTGTTAATGTGAAAGATGAAGGGATCGGAATACCAGATGAAGAACAGAAATATTTATTCGGTAAATTTTACAGAGCAAAGAATACAGAAAATATTCAGGGCACAGGACTTGGTTTGAACATTGTAAAAAAATATGTAGAGCTATTAAATGGCTCAATTACTTTTATCAGTAAACATAACAAGGGGACTACTTTTACAATAGAGTTCCCAAGATATTAAGGCCAGGTGAATGCTATTGTCCTGTTTTAAAAGGAAGCTTGATATGCAGCAGTCAGATTAGTGGCATTCTTAAGCCAAAAACTCTCGCAACATGGGTATCAGGCACTGATGGATAGCCATTTACCCGAAGATTATTATCTTGAAACAGATTACGGCTGCCCCGAAGATATCCGCATTGAGTCTCCACTGTCCAAAACCTTAATCATCAGGCATTGTAAATAACGAAACTGAAAACAAGAAAACAGACAGACAATTAATATTTATGGCTAAAAATATTACAACTGAAACAGAGGTAAGTGTGACTGATTTCATTAACTCTTATGTTGACACTCAGCAAAAGAAAGACGATAGTTTTCGGTTGATTGATTTAATGCGGGAATGGTCAGGTTTTGAACCCAAAATGTGGGGTCCAACCATCATTGGATTTGGTAGTTATCACTATAAATATGAAAGCGGACACGAAGGAGACTGTCCAATTATAGGTTTCTCGCCGAGGAAAACTGAGTTTTCATTGTATGTTTATTCGCCAACCGAAAAAAGTAAAGAACTTTTGAACGATTTAGGAAAATTCAAAATAGGAAAATCGTGTATTTATGTTAAAAAACTTTCAGACATCAACGTTCAGATATTAGAGGAGCTTTGTAAAATCAGCATAGCGTATATCAATGAACACCATGAATGTGCTTGCAGAGACAATTAGAAATCAAAAGGACGGATAATGAACAAAGATCCACTAACAAGTTGTTAGCAAAAAGGGGCGAGAGTCCAGCCGCCCATAGTCTTTTGATGCATTTGTTGGTAATCTGGATAAAATGAATATTGCGTATTCTGATTGGCCAGGTGCAAATCATAAAATCAACATTCAGGCAGATGGCATTAAGCAAGTCTTCTTTCAGGACCCGGACGGTTATTGGATAAGTCAATAGTATTTGGCCAAATTAAAAATGAGTGATTAGGCCACTGATTAGCGGCATTCTTAAGCCAAAAGCATCGCCTAACATGGGCTACGAGACAGCCTATAGCGTTATCAAAATGCCAATAAAAGCTCAATTAATAACTAACGTATAAAATTAAATCAAACTAATCTATTTCATGAAAGCTAGAATTATTTCGCAAACGACATGGACATAAAAAATTCATTAGCACCATTCAGTTGTCAATATACTCCTCAAATTCCTGAGCTATTACTTCGTCTGAATTGTAGTATTGTCATCTCAACGTACCAGGCCGGCAAATTAATTTTTCTTTCTCCCAAAGATGAAAATTCATTGGTCCAGTTGCCCAGAACTTTCGAAAAACCGATGGGCGTGGCAATCGATGAAGAAAAAGATAAGCTGGCATTAGCATGTAAAGATGAGATCATCGTGTTTTCCAATTCCAAAGAGCTCGCCGCTCATTATCCAAAATCACCTGATATCTATGATGCATTATACATGCCAAGGATTACCTATCATACGGGGCCGTTAGATATACACGATTTAAGTTTTGGCGCTGATGGAAGTCTTTACGCCGTCAACACGTTGTTCTCCTGCATTATCAAGATCAATGATGATTATAATTTTTCTCCCTATTGGATCCCTCCTTTCATTGATAAGATGGTATCTGAAGACCGGTGTCATTTGAATGGAATGGCATTGCAAACGGGAATACCTAAATATGCTACTGCTTTTAATCAGGGAAATAGCTTCCAGAGTTGGAGGGAAAATATTACCACCACGGGAGTCATTTTTGATGTAGAAACCAGTGAAGTGATTGCAGGCAACCTTCCGATGCCTCATACACCAAGATTATTTAACAATGATTTATATGTGCTTTTATCTGCAACCGGTGAACTGGTTAAAATCAATCTTAATAATGGGAAATATGATGTGATCGTAAAGCTGGATGGATTTGTAAGAGGAATGTCCCTGTACAGGGATTATCTTTTTATAGGGCTTTCAAAACTGAGGAAAAATTCTTCCACTTTTGGCAAGCTTGACTTCGCTGAAAAAGCAAAACATTCCGGCATTATGGTCATTCATTTGCCAACCGGCAGCATTGCAGGGAAAATCACTTATCTTAGTTCATTGGATGAAATATATGATGTACAAATTCTCGGGGATAAGATCCGTCCAAACATTTTGAATACCAGTACGCCTGATCATACTTACGGATTAATGACCCCGGAGGCAACATTTTGGGCAAAACCGATAGGATAATTCATAGTTGTTAACTGCAAATTATTAAAGGAATGAGACAAAACAATTTTGGTAGAAAAAAAAGACAGCTGAAAGTCTTAGCTGAGAAGTTGAAGCACCTTATCATGTATCATCGCGTGGAGGCCGGAGCTCAAATTGAAAAGCTTATTCAGAAAATAAAAGGACTGGTACAGGAATTAGCAGTTGTGCTGTCTCATGCAGAGCTAAAGAAAATTTTGGGAGTGGCCGCCGTTTTTATGGGCATTTCATTTTCTAGCAAAGCCCATGCGCAGTCGTTTGCTGCACCGGTTGCAAATCCCTTTGGTTTGGAATCGACGGTTATCCTTGGATTCCCTGCCTTTGCGGATCTGGATGGTGATAGTGATCTGGACCTGCTCATTGGGGAATATGCTGGGGTAATGAAATATTTTCAAAATACCGGGACAGCGCTTAACCCGCAATTTGCAGCACCACTGGTGAACCCATTCGGTTTAGTCTCTACGTATTACAATGCGATTCCTGCTTTTGCTGACCTGGATGGTGATGGTGATATGGATTTACTCGTGGGTGAATCGTATGGTGCCATACAGTATTTCGAAAATACAGGATCCATTACTAATCCGCATTTTGCTGCACCACAGATGAACCCATTTGGTTTAGTTTCAACTATTAATGTGGCCGTACCTGCTGTTGCTGATCTGGATGGTGATGGTGATCTGGACCTGCTCGTTGGTGAAGCTTACGGGACGATGAAATATTTTCGAAATAAAGGATCCATTTCCAATCCGCAATTTGAAGGACCATTCGCGAACCCTTTTGGGTTAGAATCAACTTATAAAGTGGCTGTTCCTGATTTTGCTGACCTGGATAATGATGGGGATATGGATTTGCTCGTAGGCGAATATTATGGTGCGATGCAATATTTTCAAAATACAGGAACAGCACTTGATCCCCAATTTGCATCTCAGGTGATGAACCCTTTCGGGTTGGTTTCAGGCTATAACTACGCATTTCCTGAATTTGCTGATTTAGATGGAGATGGTGACCAGGACTTACTGGTCGGCGACTATTATGGTGTAATGCAGTATTTTCAAAATCTTGACATCACCGGCACTATTGATTTACCCCAAGCCTTTAATCTTAAATTATTCCCCAACCCGGTAAGCAGTATCCTGAACATTGATTCCGATGAGAATATTAATAAAGTTGAAATCTTCAATACGTTGGGTGAGAATGTAATCACGGTTGAAAATCAGGTAAGCCAGATTAAGTTAAATCAGCTAAGTCCGGGTACATACGTGGTGAAAGTCACTTCTGTTGAAGGAAAATTTATAACAGCGAAAATTCAAAAACAATAATCTGCTTTTTAAAAAAGTAGAACTACATTCCTTCATGTTGATATCAGGCTGATTATTCCTCTGTTTATTATTTTAATAACCAGCCTTCACTACTTGCTTATCCTAAGCTTTGCTTTGGCAGACAGTTTATTATCCTGAAACCTATTAAGTCTCCAGGAAAATTGGCGTTTCATGTAGAGATAAATAGATTTACTAATATTGCTCCCATTCTGCCTTAAAATTAATTCCCTGTTAATTGTTAAACTTTAAACCTATGAAGTCGAATTTTCTATTTGTATTGTTGCTATCAACTGTTTGTAGCTTCGTACAGGCACAAACAGGTAATAAAAAATATGCAGATCTTCCAGCCGGCTATTGGCCTGTCGCAACAAGCCAACCCATAATTGATAAGATACAAACCTCTTACCTTTCACCTGACCTTTCCGGATTGAGTAATGGAGAATTGTCTGCAATCGACAAGCTGAACCAGGCAGGAAGGATCTTTCAATCTCTTTACGAACTTCAGCGCCATCCACAATCAGTATCATCACTGCAACAGCTCGAGCAACTTGATAAGCGCCTTGGCTCTCCAACTGCAACGAAAAATCTTTTAACTCTCTATCGTCTTAACCAGGGACCTATTACTACAACGCTTGAGAATAAACGCGAACCTTTTTTACCCATAACAAATCAGCCAGCCGGGGTTGGAATGTATCCTGCAGATGCAACGAAAGAAGAAATTGATGCTTTTCTGGCGGCGAATCCTGATTCCCGGAATTCAATTTTGCATCCACGCACGGTGGTTCGACGTGCTACTGCTGCAAACATTAAATCAGACGTAAAGAAACTGAGTCAGTATCCTGCTTTGGATGCACTTCATATTGGACTGAAAAGGGAATTGCAAGGGCTGAAGGTAAATCCTAAAACGTTTTATGCTGTTCCGTATTCAATAGCATATGCTGATCAGCTTCTGCGTGCTTACGCACTGTTAAATGAAGCTGCATTAGCAGTGGAAAAGGATGATGCGGAGTATGCAGGTTATTTAAGAAACCGAAGTAGGGATTTACTTACTAATGATTATGAGTCGGGTGATGCCGCGTGGGTAACTGGTCATTTCAAAAATTTAAACAGCCAGATCGGTTCTTACGAAACCTATGATGATCCCCTCTATGGAGTAAAAACTTTCTTTTCGCTTGCCGTATTGAAAAGCCGTCCAAATGAAACTGCAAATTTGAAACGTGCATTGAGCGGAATGCAGGATTTGGAGAATTCTTTGCCGTATGAAAATCATAAACACGTAAAGGAAGATATTTCAGTGGGTGTATATGATGTCATTTCAGATTTTGCACAATCGCGAGGCGGAAATACCGCTACCATCCTTCCGAATGAGAGCTTACATTCACGCCGGTATGGACGCACGATCATGATCCGCGCCAACATATTGCAAAACCCCGAGATCTTTAATGCCAGTCTCAAAGGCTTTCAGGTGGCTGTTATCGCGGACCAGGGGAATGATCTTACGCCTGACGGTAATTTTTATAGAGTACTTTGGCATGAGATAGGCCACTACCTGGGTGTAGACGGAACGAAAAACGGTGAAGAATTAGATGCAGTATTGCAGGAAAACGCAGACATATACGAAGAAATGAAAGCAGACCTTGTTTCACTCTTTGTGGCTGAAGCACTACAGAAAAAAGGTTATTACACCAAAGATCAATTGCGGTCGGTTTACGCTTCCGGAATAAGGCGTGTCCTGCTGGACAACCAACCTCGCCGTAGCCAGCCTTATCAAACTATGCAATTAATGCAATGGAATTTTTTCATGGAGAATGGATTATTAGCATATAATACAAGCACACAAAAACTTACGATCGATTATGAAAGATATCATAGCGTAATTGGAAAACTTTTAACGAAAGTGCTGGATATTCAATACCAGGGAGACAAGGCTGCTTCAGATCGTTTTATTGAACAATACACAAAGTGGGATGATCATCTGCATGGCATTCTCGGTAAGAATATTCGCGATCAGCAGACCTATCGTTTCCGTTTGTTCAGGTATGCAGCATTAGGTGAAAAGTAACAAGCCCTGGAAGGAACACATGGCAATTTAGACCTTGTTAGTCCAACCAATAATCAAAAAAAAATTTGCATTCGTAAAAGAGAACTTAATCCGCTTTCTCTGCCTGCAACTCCATCTGCAAGCGATTCAACAACACACGTTGTTCCTCTACCGTGGTCAGCAAGACTTCAATCATCGCCTGCTGTTCCTGCACTGCTTTGACAAGGGGTACTACAAATTCAGCATAACGAAGTCCATAGAAATCCTTGTCATTCTTCGGCGCATCCACACCACTGAAATCATATCCGGCATGCAAGGCAGCCGTCTCTACTTCCTGCGCCACAAAACCGGTTTTGCGAATGGCCTTTTTATGCTCTATGGCAATCCGATTTTCATCTGAAACTTGTTGTTCCCGATCTGCATATAACATTTCGTTAATGCCGTCGATATCCAGGTTGTATGTCACCGGTCGTAATTGCAGGATGAAATCAAGACCGCTTACATCTTCGCGGATATTTTTCTTATACCGGCCATCCGAGATATTGGACCATGGCTCATAGCCGCCAATCAAAGTGACAGAGCTATTACCAATCCGTACCTGGTTACTTGCAGTGACCGTTCCATTATAACCCACAACGGTGCTATTGGTAAACGCCGCTGCATTCCCATCCGCTTGTCGGCCGATGAACGTGTTGTTATTACCATTATCATAACTTTCGCCAGCCTCGGCTCCTATGGCCGTATTCCCGGTGGCAGATTGAATTAATAAGGCATGCCATCCAATAGCCGTATTATCATCACCGGACGTATTCCCGGCCAACGCTAAAGTTCCGTGGGCACCGCTACCAGGTTGTGACTGGTCTGATTAAAAAAAAGTGCTCGTGTCCCAATACCGACATTACTGTACCCTGTGGTATTCAAATACAAAGCGGCGTAACCGCTTGCTGTATTTTCGGAACCGGTTGTATTAAATTTTAGAGAAAGGCTCCCGGTGGATGTATTAAGTGATCCGGTACTATTGGTATAAAGAGATTCCATTCCAAATGCAGTGTTGTAATACCCAGTCGTGTTGGAAAATAGTGCACCTTCACCTCCGGCAGTATTTGCAATACCGGTTGTGTTAGAAAACAATGCATTTCTTCCTAAAGCAGTATTGTTTGTTCCGATAGTTATTGACGAGCCTGCATTGGCACCCCATGATGTGTTTAGAAAGGATAAGTCAATTTTACCTGCCTGTTGGTTATTTGCTTTAAATAACAACGATTGGTTGTTGGTCGTCCCCAGGAAAGCCTGTATGCCTGAATTGTTTCCTGACAATGACCAACCGCTTTTCCCGCTTATTAGATTTACCCAGCCTATGCTATCGTAATACCAAAATGATTGTGAGTCTGTTTCGTAAACTAATAATCCTATAGCCGGTGTGACAATGCCTACACGTTGTACGACGCTCATTCTCGGAATGAGGACACCTTTGGTATTTGATTGCACATCCAGCATTGCACTGGCATGCGGTGCAGCACCGGTCTCACTGAATGAGATTCCCTGGGCGAATAGTGCGTGATGGATGCATAAGCACACGGAAAGTATAATAAGGTGTTTCATTTTTTGTAATCAGGTTATAAATGATCATCAGCGATACGCTAAATTGCATGCACGCGGAGCAAGAATGTGTTTTGGAAATATTAAAAAGTGTAAAAAAGGATTAATTCTGCATTTCTCTTGTCAGGTGGTTGCAAAACGCCCCGACCTGCATTGCACATGTTGGGGCAGTTGCAAAACGCCCCAACAAGAGAAATGAAATAATATTTCACTTTACAGGGTGCTTAAATGGGCTCGTTAAAACGCATTTGCCAAAATGGAAGTAAATTAGAATCTATGAAGTACTTGCTGATCACCATACTCACTTCATTATTCTCACAAGGTTGTAGTAGAGACAATATATACTGTGTCCCTGTTTGCATACTAAAGGAAATAGAACTTTTATCAGAGGACAGCTGTGATGAATCCGCAAATATTGCCAAATACCGATTTCAACATTCCATTCTCTATTACATTGATCCTGGAAGTTTCATCCAACTGCTACACTTCGACTTGCATCGCTCATCCATGTGCTACAGCTCAGCAACCGCAGCTCAGCAACCGCCACATAGATACATAGATACATAGTCACATAGACAAATAGGAATTCACATAGAAAAATTCTAACCACCTAAACTTTTAAACTTTTTTTTTGAACCACTTAGAAACTTAAGGATACGTAGGAAGCCACTTAGAAAAAAATGGAACCACATAGACACATTGCACACATAGAAAGTCACATAGAAAAATAAAACATTGCAACTCCCCTTTTTTCAGGGGGTGGGGGGTAAAGGAGAAATCACATAGAAAACATCTAAACATAAACCCTCCGCCTATTTCTTCTCCACCAATCCTCCACTCACTTTCTCCCCATTCTTATACACATACTCCATCGTCACATTGCCATTGTCATCATAATACCTGAAGTAGCCATCCTGCAATCCGTTTTTATATTCAGATTCCTGGCGCAGCTTGAATGATTTATCATCGTATTGCTTTACAGGGCCTTCGAGCTTTCCGTTCTTATATTCACGCGTCTCCATCACTTTGCCGAATTTATACTGGACCCATGGACCGTCAAGCTGGCCTAAATGATAGTTGGAACGCTGATCGATCTGGCCACGAAATGAAAACTTCAGCGATGGGCCTTCGAGGAAACCATTCAGATAACTCTGCATTAAGCTTATATCCCCTTCATTGTTATGCTCAAGCCAGGTGCCGGTCTTCTTGTCGGCATCCAGGAAACCTTCCATGACCACCTGGCCGCTCGGGTCTCTCCTCTTGGCTGTCTTGGCAGTAGTGCCAGGTATCTCAGTGAGCTCAAAACCGGTCAGATCACCTGTTCCCGCAACAGGGGTTGGGGCCGAATTACATCCCGAATTCATAATGAAAATATAACAGAGCACTGCCATAAAACAGGACCGGGAAAGAATCGTTTGAGGTAAGTTTTTCATAAGGATGTATATTGTCGTTAACAGGGAGCAAGATTAGAGAAATTTATAATTTTGGCGCTCTTTTTTAACGGGTTATTGGTCTTTATTCAATTTAGATTAACAAACACAAGACAGAACATATGGATATTGTGATAGAAGGGTTGTCAAAATCCTACGGCACCCAGAAAGCAGTCGATAATCTTTCATTCGAAGTCAGGACTGGAGAGATCGTTGGCTTCCTCGGACCCAACGGCGCAGGCAAAACCACCACGATGCGCATGATCACCCAATACCTGACCCCGGATTCAGGGCAGATCACGATCGGTGGCAAATCCACATCCCGCAACAACCTCAGGGGCTCCATCGGCTACCTTCCCGAACACAACCCACTCTACGATGATATGCCGGTCATCGAATATCTCGGCTTTTGTGGTTCGCTGCAAGGCATTCAACGCAGCCAGCTGGATCAACGTATCCGGGAAATGGTGGTGATGTGCGGCCTCAATGACGAAAAACATAAAAAGATAGGTGAACTCTCGAAAGGGTATCGTCAGCGTGTCGGCCTTGCCCAGGCGATGATACACGATCCGGCTATCCTGATCCTCGACGAACCTACCACCGGTCTTGACCCAAATCAACGTGTTGAAATACGGGACCTGATCAAAAGATTAGGCGTTCACAAATCTGTCATCCTTTGCACACACATTCTTCCGGAAGTTGAGGCAACTTGCGACAGGATCCTCATCATCAACAAAGGACGTATCGTTGCTAACGGAACACCTGAAGCCCTCAGAAGCCATGCAAGCGGAAAAAGCTTCATCCTGGTCGACATCGAAGGTGCACACAGAGAAGCGATCACACAAGCTATCAAATCACTTCCCGGTGTCACAAGTGTTGGATTGAGTGCAGATCACAGACTGCTTGAAGTCGAATGCAACGATGGGAATCAGACAGCGAGAGGCATCTATAAACTTTGTGTTGCAAAAGAATGGATGTTGCTCCAGATGAGCCCTGTCGAAGTACGACTTGAAGACATCTTCAGGAATGTGACGATGAACTAAATCACCCAGGAACATAACATTACATATCGATAACAAATCAACTTAATTGAAATGAGAGAATCGTGGATCATTGCCAAAAAAGAGCTGAATAGCTTTTTTGATTCATTGGTCGCCTATATCCTGCTGATCGCATTTCTTGGCTTCAGCGGATTTTTTACATGGCTTTGGGGAAATGATATTTTCTTTCACAAGCAGGCGAGCCTGGATATTTTTTTCAACGTGGCTTTATGGTCATTGTTCTTTTTTATCCCGGCCATCACGATGCGACAGTTTGCAGAAGAGAAAAAAACCGGAACGATCGAATTGCTGCTGACTAAGAGGCTGAGCAATCATCAATTGGTCTTTGGTAAATTTCTTGCCTGTCTTTTACTTGTTGTCATCGCGCTTGCATTTACAATACCTTATTATGTGAGTGTTGCCAGGTTGGGCAATATCGATCATGGCAGCACGATCACCGGTTATCTCGGTTTGATCCTGATGAGCTCTGCATATATCGCGATCGGATTGCTCGCATCCAGTCTTACCAACAATCAGATTGTAGCTTTTTTGATGGCGTTGCTGATAGGGGTTGTATTCCAGTTCATATTCGGCGCACTTGGATCAAGTCAATCCGGATGGATAGGCAGTACATTATCCGACCTGAGTGTTCCCAACCATTATGAATCGATGTCGCGTGGTGTGATTGATACGAAAGATGTTATTTATTTTTTAGCATTGACCTTCCTGGGATTAATGCTGACTGAATTAAATATTTCCAAAAGAAGCTGATCATGAAAAATAATAAACTCTCGGTTTTACTGGTCATCGGCATTGTGGCGCTTGTCTTTCTTTTGTCAAGGGAATTTTTCTTTCGTCTTGACCTGACAGAAGACAAAGAATTTACCATGAGCAAAGCGACTAAATCCATACTGCGCAATCTTGATGAGCCTGTCAATGTAAAAGCATATTTCACAGAAAAACTTTCTCCTGAATTTGAACGCGTAAAAACGGATTTTCAGAACCTGTTGATAGAATACAATAATATTTCAAAAGGCAAGGTGAATTACCAGTTCATCGATCCGGGAAATGACCAGGCGAAAGAACAGGAAGCTGCACAAAGTGGAATACAGCCTTTTCTGATCAATGAGCGAAAGAAGGATGAAGCGTCACAGAAAAAAGCATACATGGGCGCAGTTGTCGAAGTAGGTGACCAGAAGGAAGTCCTTCCGTTTATCAACCAGCAATCCCCGATGGAGTATGATCTGACAACTGCTATCAAAAAGATGAGTGTAAAAGACAAGCCATCTCTTGGATTTTTGCAGGGGAATGGTGAGCCCTCATTGCAGCAGATGCCTCAGCTGGTGCAGGGGTTGAGTGTGATTTATACAGTTGAGAATGTAGATCTGTCAAAAGATGAACCGATAGCTGACCGGATCAAAGCATTGGTCATAGTAAGTCCCATGGATTCCTTTCCTGATGCTCAATTCAGAAAGCTTGATGATTATATTTCTAAAGGTGGAAAAGTAATAGCTGCTGTCAATGCAGTGACCGGAGATTTTAGTACGGCTACCGGTTCTGCTGTCAATAGTAATATTTTTGGATGGCTTGCATCTCATGGCATCATGATTGATCCCACGTTTGTAGTGGATAATTCATGTGGAAAAGTGACGGTACAACAGCGACTGGGTAATTTCAATATTCCGATGCAAATTAATTTCCCTTACCTACCGTTGATCAAGACATTTTCTGATCATCCGGCTACGAATGGAATTGAAGCCGTACTGTTTCAGTTTGCAAGTCCGGTTAAATTTAGTTCGAAGGATGGCGCACTGTTTACCACGCTTGTAACAAGTTCCAACAAGGCTGGTACATTGACTCCTCCGATTCAATTTGATGTGCAGAAGCAATGGACACAAGCTGATTTTCCATTATCTAATATTCCTTTGGGTGGAGTAGTGGAAGGGCTGATGAATAATCAGGAATCCCGGTTAGTGGTTTTTTCTGATGGTGATTTTGTCGTATCGCAGGAAGGAAATCTTAATCCGGATAATATCAATCTTATGCTCAATACGATTGAATGGCTTGTAGATAAATCCGGTTTGTCAGAGCTTCGTGACAAAGGTGTTGTATTTCGCCCGATCGAAGACCTGGAAGAAGGAAAACGGACATTTACAAAATATTTTAATTTCCTATTACCATTGGCGCTTGTTGGAGTTGTCGGTATATGGCGTTCCCAAAGAGCTCGTCGCAATCGCACTCAGCGTATGGAAGAAAAATATGTTTAATCATTTATCCTTCTGATCATGACCACACGGACTCTTGCTTTTATTTTTAGTGCATGCCTTCTTTTATTCGGATTGAGCATGCTTTTCAGAGGTCATAAAAAAGGTTCGTTTGATCCGGAGATCAGTTCAGTAGATTCTGCAAAAGTGGATAGGATCAAATTTATTTCCGGTGGTGCGCAAGCGGAAGAATTCGAATTAAAGAAAACAGGCGATAGTTGGGAAGCTATCCAGGGTTCAAGAAAAATAACTGCTCCTGCTAGAAATGTGGATGCTGTGATCAACACCTTGTCTGCATTGAATGCACAACGACTATTGACAAACGATCCTGCAAAGTATGCCGAATATGAAATAGGGGATGACCAGGCTTCAAGGGTTATGGTCTGGCAGGGAAGTAAGCAGGTAGCTGATCTTTGGATCGGGGGATTCAAATTTGATCAGGCTGCAAGAACAGCTTCCAGCTATGTGAGGGTGAATAAAAAACCTGAAGTATTTCTGGTGGATGGTTTTGTCAGCATGAGCCTGAAACAAAGGTTTAGTCAGTACAGGGATAAAAAGCTTGTCAAAGCAAATGCAGATGATCTGAATAAACTGGAGTGGTCGTATGGTGCAGGTCAAATCAAGTCGCTGGAAAAAGACGGATCGATCTGGCATTTTGCCGGAATGGAAGCGGTTGATACCTCTGCCATAAAAAGTTATCTGACAGGGCTTGCAAATGCACAGGGGTCTGAGTTTAGTGAATTATCATCCACCTCTGGTCTTACTGTTGTAGAGCAGTTAACTTTATATGGAAATAACATGACAGGGCCTACAGTCATATCAGCTTATGCTAACCAGGATCCTGCAAAACCCTTTTTAATAAATTCATCTGCAAATCCCGAAGGTGTTTTTATTTCCGATTCCATGGGAATTTATAAGCATATATTCGGAGATCTTCGCCAATTTTGGCCTGATGGGAAATAGAGAAATAGCATCTCAGTTCAATCTTCTCGCAGCGCTCATGGAGCTGCACGGGGAGAATTCATTTAAGATCAAGGCTTATACGAATGCATATCAGAGCCTGCGCAAGTGGGATCGTCCGATGGCAGACATGTCTGATGAAGAAATTGCTGCCATACCCGGCATCGGTGCATCCGTAGCTTCGAAAATCAGGGACCTAATTTCGAAAGGAACTATTGAGCCGCTTGAGAAATTGAAAGCGGTTACACCTATAGGCATTCAGCAATTACTTTCCATAAAAGGATTAGGTCCAAAAAAAATCAGGACGATCTGGGATGCGCTTGGTATCGAAACACCTGCAGAATTACTTTATGCCTGTACAGAAAACAGGCTGGTTAAGCTTCCGGGGTTTGGCCTGAAGACACAGGAAGATCTGTGTAATAAGATCTCGTATTACCTGGATTCGCTGGATAGGTATCTGTATGGTGTCATTGAAAGTGAGTTGGACCAATTCATCCAATTCTGGCAGACGCAATTTCCGGCGTATGAAATAGAGTGGGTTGGTGAGGTAGAAAGAAAATGTCCTGTCATCAGTTCGATTGATTGTCTCATATCACCTGAATTTTTTCCGGAGAAATTTCATGGGATGGAACAAATTGAATTGCTCGAACAGATATCGGATTCAACGTTTACGATCCGTTATAATGATCGTTTCACTATTCATTTTCATACTTCTTCAAAAGAAGAAAAGTATTTGCTTTGGTCGAAGTTAACCATGAGCGAACCGCTCTTTGAATCATTATCCAAAGCTATTTCAAAGGATAAAAAGAAAAATCCATACCAGATGTTAGCTGAAAATGGATTTGAAAACCTTCCACCTGAATTGATGGATTACGAGGGAATTGAAAAGGCGTCTCCGGATGCGTGGTCTGAATTGATCACATTGAAAGATATCAGGGGTGTATTGCACAATCATAGCACCTGGTCAGATGGCATCAATACGCTTGAAGAAATGGCTAAGCATGTGCGGGAGCAGGGGTATGAATATTTTGGCATTACGGATCATAGCCGGAGTGCCATTTATGCTAATGGATTACAGGTTGAGCGTGTGCTTGAACAAATGGAAGAGATCGATAAGCTGAATGCGAAACTTTCTCCGTTTACAATATTTAAAGGAATAGAATCGGATATTCTCAATGACGGGTCGCTGGATTATCCGGATGATATTCTCAAGCAATTTGATTTTATCGTCGCTTCTGTTCATTCCAATCTCAAAATGGATGAAGCAAAAGCAACTACGCGATTGATCCGGGCAATTGAAAATCCATATACAAGAATTCTTGGACATCCCACCAGTCGTTTGCTTCTTGCTCGGCCGGGTTATCCTATTGATCATCGAAAAGTAATCGATGCCTGTGCTGCAAATGGAGTTGTGATAGAATTGAATTCAAATCCGCAACGCATGGATATGGATTATTCGTGGCTGGAATATTGCCAGGAAAAAAATGTTATGATTTCGATCAATCCGGATGCACACAGCAGGGCTCAGGTAGGTTATGTGAAGTTTGGAGTTTATTCAGCGAGAAAGGGAATGTTGAAAAAAATAAATTGCCTGAATGCGCTGGGGCTGGAGGAGTTTGAGAAATGGGTGCGGCGCATTACCTCATCGTGAGACGTCAGAGGAGAGGCGAAACGATGTGATAAGGAAAATCCCCTTACATCATTCCGATAGCCTTCACAAAGTATGTGAAGAAGAAAGGTAAGGCTATCCAGAAAAAGGATGGTAAAACAAATAGCAGACCCACGCCTACGCCCAGGGAGACCAGGGTGATCAACCAATAGAGCTTGCGGTTTTCGTCTTTATCCTGATTTACTTCTGTTTCCATTGTCTGTATTGTTTTGTGGTGCAAACATAATGCATTAATCCTGATATGAAGATATCTCCCGGAAGAAAAAGGGCATAGGGAAATGGGTCTGCGCTGCCAGTTTAGTCATAGGGATTCTGTCTATGGTAAATTAACCAAATGATTTTCCCTATTTAACGTATTGCTTTTTCCTTTTGCCTAAACTGGCATCTCAGACTTTTTACTTAAGCCCTATTTTTCTATGTGACTTTCTATGTGTGCTATGTGTCTATGTTGTTCCATTTTTCGCAGAAAGGACAGGATAGGTAGAAAAGGTTAGAATTTTTCTATGTGAAATTCTATGTGAGCTATGATTCTATGTGGCGGTTGCTGAGCTGCGGTTGCTGAGCATTTAAGGAAGCCACTTAGAAATAATTTTGCTAATTGCCTACTGCTTTTACTGAATACCGATTACTGAATACTGAATACTGATTACTGATTACTACTTTTTGTCGTCCTCATCATCAAGAATAGCATCATCTATGATGTCATCTTTCGGCAGTGGAGGAAGCGGAGTCCTTCCTTCTTCTGAAAGGGGTTCTTCTTCATTCTTTTTTGTCACGACAGGTTTGCCCATGGAATAGTCCCCTTCGGCAAAGCGTTCAGCACGTTCAAAAAAATCATCTTTTCCTTTGAGTGTTGAATCATGCTCGCGAAGTTTTTCACTGATGGGTTTGTCAGCCCAGCCGTCACCATTCGGATCGATTTTATCTTTTTCTTCCTGGATTTTTTTGTCCAGGTCCTTTGCTTTTTCAAGCATGGAGTCTACGCCTTCATGAAATTTATCGGTGGCTTTGGTGGCTACATTTTTTGCTTTTTCCCAGAGGTCTTCACTGGTGTCTTCAGCTTTTTCCCAAAGCTTGTCGGAGGTTTTGACTGCTTTGTCCAGGAGCTCTTTGCCTTGTTCTTTTGCTTTATCCCAGGTTTCTTCTGCGGCCTCTTTTACTTTGCCTACAGTTTCTCCGAGCTTTTCACCGGCTTTGAAAGTAGTGGATTCTTCATTTGGCTCTTTCGGAGTATCCTTTTGAGTCCAGTCATCTTTTTTATCCCACATATCGGTTGCTTTTTCTTTTACATCCTTGTACCCTTCTTTGGTTTTTGTGACGATTTTATCGCTGATTTCCTCTGCTTTATCCTTCCCTTTATGCCAGGTATCGGAAACCTTATCGGCGATATCGTCAGTTATCTCACGTCCTTTTTCGACGACTTTATCAGCAGCAGATTCAGCTACAGCTTTATTGACCCAGAGAAGGCGTTTTATATCACTTAAGAATCCCATGATTATCAAATATTTAACATTGAAGATAAAAATAAATGTGATTTCCTTTTAACCACCTGATGTTCGGAATAGTTGTTGTTAAGGCATAAAAGTTAAATATTTAATAAATGACCTGTTAGGCATGATAGGGGTAGGGTCAACTGTGTTTCTATACCATTACCTTTGCTGAGTTCACATTCAATGTTGACGATGATGATCCGTTTTATTTCAATAGTGTCTTTTTTAGTGCTCATGATGCCTGCCTTTCCTGCAATAGCCCAGATTAAGTGGCTTACATGGGAAGAGGCACAGGCTCAAAACAAGGAGATGCCGAAGAAGATCATCGTGGATGTGTATACACAATGGTGTGGCTGGTGTAAGAAAATGGATAAGGCTACGTTTGAGAATCCCAATATTGCCTCATACATCAATAAGAATTTCTACGCTGTCAAGTTTGATGCTGAAATCAAAACGGATATCAATTTCAAAGATAAAGTATACAAATTTGTTCGTGCCGGTGCAAACGGGTATCATGAATTAGCGCAGGAAATACTTTTTGGCAGGTTTACGTATCCCACATTAGTTTTCCTTGATGAACAATTGAATGTTATCCAACCTATTCCTAGTTACCAGGATCCCGCCTCATTAGATAAGATCATGAAATATTTTGCGGAGAATTATTATAAAACAACTCCCTGGAAAAAATATGAGGAGATGTATCAGCTGCAGCATCCTGTTCCAGTCAATGGAGTGATTCCGAAGAAGGACTGATAGTTAGGCCTGGTGAATTACGTATAAACAAGAGAAAGATTTTTGGGGGATTGGGGTTGATATTTTGGGTATAATCTTTGTTTTTTATTCCGAAGCTTTTCGTCTAATACTTTTGCCTGAAGTCACTGGCAGTATTGGGAAAAGTAATATGTAAAAAAATTATAATATGTTTATTTCTGAAGCTTTTCGTCTAATACTTTAGCCTGAAGACACTGGTATTACCGGGAAAAGTAATATGTAAGAAATGTATAATATGTTTATTTCTGAAGCTTTTCGTCTAATACTTTAGCCTGAAGTCACTGGTAGTATTGGGAAAAGTAATATGTAAAAAAATTATAATATGTTTATTTCTGAAGCTTTTCGGTTAATACTTTACTCCTTAAGACATTGGTATAAGGACAAAAATAATATGTAAAAAATATATAATATGTTATTTGCCCCTTATCGCGTTACCGTAGTTTTATTATGACGCTCATCATTCAATAGGTATAAAATCTCATCCGTTCCCAATTCAAGCCTATCTAATAATCTTCCTTTTACTACCGGAGCTTTTATTCCATTATCCAGCTCATGATTCGTTCGAATCACCCATGCTTCATCCCATGTATTTTGTTCAATAAAAAGATTGTGCAAATACGCGCCACCTTCAACTAACAATATTCCTATCTGATGTGAAAACAGACCTGCTATGATCTGAACTGCATGCGACAAGCCGGTTGACAATATGAATTTGAAAATGTGATTTCCATCAAGGGCTTGATTATCTTTTTCTGAAAAATAAAAAACCTTCTGGCCATCATCAGAAAACACCCGGAATGAATTTGAAAGTATTCCGTTCGGATCATAAATCACCCTGTGTGGTGAACGACCTGCATAACCTCTCGTTGTCAGTTGCGGATCATCAAGCATCACGGTTCGGGCACCGACCATGATCGCATCGACCATAGAACGTTGTTTGTGCGACCAGATATTTGTGTAGGGATGACTAAGCCATATTTTTTGATCAGGGCTACCAATAAAACCAAATTTAGATTGCGCCCATTTCAAAATGACATAGGGTCGATAGTGTAGAATATTCGTTGTAAAAAACCGGATCAATTCACGTCCTTCCTCTTCCAGAATTCCACTCGTCACATGTATTCCGTTGGATCGCAATAATTCAATTCCTTTTCCTGCAATTTCCGGGTTTGGATCACTGACTGAGATGCGTACATCTTTTACGCCTTCACGTAAGATCAAGCTTGTACAGGGAGGAGTTTTGGCTGTGATGCAACAAGGTTCTAATGAAACGTATAAAGTGGCCTTGGGAATCAGAAGTCTGTGTTCATCAGGCACGCTTCTGAATGCTTCTACCTCGGCATGCGGGCCACCGAAGTGGGTATGATATCCTTCACCCAGGATTTTGTCTTCATGGACCAGTACAGCTCCAACGGGTGGATTTGGGGATACATAACCTATGCCTCGTCTCGCGAGATCTAAGCAGCGGGAGATCCATTTTTGATCGGTACTCTTGTTATTAGGCATTGATTACAAAGATTGGGAAAAGAATCACATTTGAACAACAGGAGGTGCCTGGAGCGTCCTAAGTCGTGCCACCAGTACTGGTGCCACGAGTACTGGTGCCACCACTAGTCATGCCACGAGGTCATAACTCATTGATAATACACGTAGTTATAAGTGGAAGGGTGGCACACTTTTTTGCACACTTTTTGGCCACATTCCGGCTTATAAAATTCACCTTACCGAAGCTTACTCCTATTTTTTGGAATAGAAAGCTTACCTCCGACTTTCAAAAATTTCTTTCTAATTTTCAGAATCCAATGAACTGATCTCCTTTCAGTCAAAAACACAAAACGAAATGGCAACAAAAGCAGATAATACCGGCGCTTTCAGAAGATATGTGGTAGAATTCATAGGTACTTTCTTTTTCCTGGTGGCCATCTGTATGTCAGTCCAACAGGGCTTGGGACAATTCGCCCCGGTCGCCATAGGGGTAATGCTCATGGTGATGGTATATGCCGGCGGACCCATATCCGGGGGTCATTATAATCCTGCAGTAAGCCTGGCAGCATATCTGAGAGGCGCTCTTCATATCAGTGATCTCCTGCCCTACATCGTCGCACAGGTCCTTGGAGGGACATTAGCTTCCATGCTGGCCGGATTTCTGATCACATCCATCGGTGGTGCGGAACCTACACCCAAAGAATTAGATGTAGTGCCTTCCCTGATTGGTGAATTTTTAGGGACGTTTGCTCTTGTATATGTCATTCTGAATGTGGCAACTTCTAAGCGAAGTGCAGGCAATTCCTATTTCGGTATTTCCATAGGCTTTACAGTGATGACATGTGCTTACATATTTGGAGGGATTTCCGGAGGAGCATTTAATCCTGCAGTTGCCTTGGGTATCACCATGGCAGGGTTGACATCATGGGCATCTATCTGGATTTTTATTGTGGCAAATTTTGTTGCCGGTGCTCTGGCAGCATTTCTTTTTCAATACGTGAACGGACCTGAAGCGTAAAAAAAGCAATAGGCAATAAGCAAAAAAGATTATTTCTAAGTGGCTTGCTTAAGTTTTTTGAAGTTCCTGAGTTGTGGAAAGAGAATTTAATATCATTTTGTTCCAATCAGATTCACGAGCCACAAAGAAAAATGGAACCACTTAGAAACTTAAGAGCACTTAGGAAGCCACTTAGAAAAAAATGGAACCACATAGACACATAGATACATAGGAATTCACAAAGGAAAATGGAACCACTTAGAAGCTTAAGAGCACTTAAGGAAGCCACTTAGAAAAAAATGGAACCACATAGACACATAGATATATAGGAATTCACATAGAAAAATGGAACCACATAGACACATAGATACATAGGAATTCACATAGAAAAAAGAGAACCACTTAGAAACTTAAGGCTACTTAGGAAGCCACATAGAAAAAAAGTCAAAGGGAAAAGGTCAGAGCAGCCAGTTTGGTCGGTGGTCCATGGTAAATGGTCTTTGTCTAACCATTTAATCATCTAACCATCTAATCTCTTTTTAAACCACATAGACAGATAGGACGCATTAGAAAGCCACATAGAAAAATTGGTCTTAAGGAAAAAGTCTGAGATGCCAGTGTAGTCAATGGGCGATGGTCTTTTTTCTAAACTTTTAACCGATTAATCTTTTGCCGTTAAACCTTTTAACCCCTTTTTCAAAGTAGAATCATCTTTTCAAACTTACCTGCCCGCATATAGCTTTTTACAAATTTGCTGTCTTCGGGTAGTGAATGACGTACGTTGATGTGATCAATGACATCACCAATGGAAGTGATGGAATGTTCCTGGTCTACATAACCCCAGCCCATCACCCGTCCTTTGGAAACTAACACCAGGCTGGATTCTCCGGGCTGACGTCCCTGGTCGGCGATTACATAATCTTCATCCAGATTTTTCTGCGTTTCTGCAACAGCCTGTCTCACTCGCAGGTTGTATTGATCAGGTATCTCTAAGCCAAGACATGCTCCTGCGCATTTACCAACCTGGTGGTAAAAACAACTTCCCGGGCCTGTATCAATGTCTGTCTTCTTCATGCAGAGTGAATATTTATCTGTAAGACTTCTCAGATAATTTGTCGCCGCATATTGATCAGGCAGTTCGTGAAGGATAGCTGCGGTTCCAGGAGCATCGATCTTGTTTTTCTTCCGCACTTTCATCTGGATATATCCACCTTCATCAAAATAATAATAGATAGCAAACGGAAAACTCTTTCTTCGTTGCGCACGGTTTATTTCTGGTTGCAATCTTTTTATTTCGGCATTCTCTAACAGGGAGGCAATGAGTTCGCTGCCGGTAACTTCACAAGTGATATCATGCACACGTTGTTGCATCTTGCCGGATTTGTTTGATATTTCTGCAAAATGCTGAATGACTCGCTTCTTGATGTGAATACTTTTCCCGACGTATATCACCTTGCCTTCATTATCATGGAAATAATATACTCCTGCGGTTTCAGGTAGCTGATGCAATTTTTCCAGCGAAATGGAAGTGGGCAATCTTGCTTCTTTGATCCCCATATTTATCAGGTCAGATACTTCAGCAACACTCTCATGCATTCCTGTCATTCGCCTGAATACTTCAGCTGTAGCTAATGCATCATCTAAAGCTCTGTGCCGGTTATCCACATGCAATGCATAATGACGGATCAGGGAATCAAGACTGTGCGATTTCAATTGGGGAAGTAATTTTCTGCTCAGACGTACTGTGCAAAGTTGCTTGCGCGTATATGCGTATCCCAGGCGTGCAAATTCTTCTCTCAGGAATCCATAATCAAACCTGGCATTGTGAGCTACAAAAACTGCGCCTTCTGTACGCAGCACGATTTCTTTCGCCACTTCACAAAAAAGAGGTGCATCAGCCACCATATTATCCGTGATGCCGGTCATGCTGGAGATATAAGCCGGTATGCTACGTTCGGGATTGATCAGCGTTTGATATTGGTCGATCACATTGCGGCCATCATGAAGGACTATGGCGATTTCCGTAATTTTGTCACGCTTGACTAATCCTCCTGTTGTCTCAATATCTACTATGGCGTATTTCCGTTCCATGCTCTTTCCTTCGGGTCCCGCATTTTATTGCCTGGTGCCTCTAATATCAATATTTTTTCTCATATGTCAGGGCTGCGCACAGGTTCCGATCAATAAAACTGCTTATTCGGACGAGATCCGGCCCGGTGCTTTTCAAACGGAGGATTATCTGCCTTTATTGAAAGGAAAGAGGGTAGGGCTTGTAATTAACCAGACGAGCCTGATCGTTCAAACACACCTCGTGGATAGCCTGATCAGCCTGGGAGTCAATGTAGTAAAGCTTTATGCGCCTGAACACGGATTGAGAGGACAAGCGGATGCAGGAGAATCCATTGATAGTGGATTGGATAGTAAAACAGGCATCCCTGTTATCTCGATTTACGGGGAAAAAAAGAAGCCGACTCCCGAAGATCTTGAAGGAGTTGATATCATGATATTTGATATTCAGGATGTTGGTGCCCGGTTTTACACCTACATCAGCACGTTGCATTACCTGATGGATGCTCTTGGCAAGGAAGGTATTCCACTTATACTTCTTGATCGGCCTAATCCAAATGGACATTATGTCGATGGGCCTGTTTTGGATACGACAAGATTCAGGTCATTTATTGGAATGGATCCTATTCCTGTGGTTTACGGAATGACGATCGGGGAATTGGGTCAGATGATCAATGGTGAAAAATGGATTGCTTCCACATGCAATCTCACGGTAATAAAATGCAAAAATTATGATCATTCGAAGCTTTATACATTACCTGTAAAGCCTTCACCTAATCTTCCGAATATCAGATCAATTCTTCTTTATCCTAGCATATGTTTTTTTGAAGGAACCATTGTTAGCTTAGGCCGTGGTACAAGTGTGCCCTTCCAGGTGCTTGGTAATCCTTCTTATCCGGATACAAGTTTTTCTTTTACTCCCATACCCACTCCGGGAGCCATGCATCCTCCATTAGAAGGAAAGAAATGTTATGGTATCGATCTTTCTTCTGCAGATATTGATTCTTTGTTTCAGGTAAGACAGATAAATTTAAGCTTGTTGATTAAATTCTATACTGCATTGAAAAAAGAACGTTTTTTTAACCCGGCATTTTTTGACAAGCTTGCCGGAGGACCGGGCTTTAGAGAAGCTATTGAAAGCAGTTGGACAGAAGCACAGATCAGAGCGAGCTGGAAAAAAGGAATAGACGCATTTAAGGAAAAACGAAAACCGTATTTGCTTTATCCTGGTAACGAATAACAAGCGATGCGTAACGAGTAACGAATGACGAATAACGACTTACGTCTAACTTCTCTAACTTCTCTCACTCCTCAATGATAGCCGCAAATTTCGCAGTGTTGCTGAGCTGCGGTTGCTGAGCTGTAGCACATGATGGAAGCGCCGCAAGTCGAAGTATAGCACAAGGATGAGTTTAGCAAGTCGAAGCATTAACGCAAATTAAACTCACGACTCACGTTTCACGAAAAAAGATGTGCGAAAGCAATTAATTTTCAAACCTGTATATCAACTGTCCGCGTATCTCAGATCTGCGGTTCCCCTGGATTTCATCATTTCCACTACCGATGGAAGTTGTGTCAAGCCATTGCGTGCGGGCAAACTTAATCTCTGCAGTCAGATTCCTGATGCCTTTGTACCTGAGATTGATATAGAATCGTGAACCTTTATCATCGAAAGCAGGAATGGAATAATAATAAATCAAATCATTCTCATACGTGTATATCCTCGTGTTGAAGCTGTCTGTATCAAACAAGGCTACTCTGCCGCTGAGGGACCATGGAGATGAAACAGGTTTAAATATAAAATCCTGGTAAACCAAAAATCCGTTTTCATGATCACCATTAAATGTATAGAAGCTCCATTCAAATCGTGTCCGAAGCTGGATGGTCTTATCCAGCATGTTATTAATGTTCAGTCTTAATTGGGATCTTCGCTGATCAAGCACATCAGGTATGGAAGCGCCTTCTTCTGTAAAGTTCAGGCCGGATTTTTTAGTGGTGAATTGACCATAAATTTCTAACCGTCGTTTGATCGTATAGGTAAGCCTTGCAAAGATCTCTTCACCACCGGCAGGACGATCCACACGGAATCGCAGCCATGGATTTGACCACATGTCGTGATACAGCTGCAGCTTCCATTTTACACTCGGTGTGATTTCTAAACCCGTATATAAACCTATTTCATTGCTGGCTGTGGATGATTCTGCAAAAACATTTGGTGAGAGCGATTGATAGTTGCGTGCAAATGATCTGAACAAGATAGCTGCCAGGATATGACGATCAAGACCTGCAAGTAATCCATTTACAGTTGCAAGACCGCCATTATCGCTGATGGCAGTCTCTCCGAAAAAATGGATTCCGCTCAGCCAAAAACCATAATCAACACTTGCATTTGTCAGCTTATCACCATTGAAATAATATTGATTGTACAGATCAGGTGTCCTGTTGAGCGGAGCACCCAGTTTTGAATGCAATGCATTAATTCCAATATGGGTTCTTCGATATTGATATGACACATTTAATCCAGCCTGGTGAAGGAGGATGGCATTTTCATCAGCTATTTCGGAAGTGGTGCGGTGAAGATTCGCAGTTTGTAAGCTTGAGATATCCGTTTGTATGTCGGTGATTTCACCATCCAGGCGTATGGTGTCTGTGACAAGGTTTGCATCACGATCATTCTGACTTCCAAAAAGAGTGACTGTCAGGTTATCCATTGGTCTTACCGTGATACCGATGCCGCGCAAGAAATTATTTTCATCCACAGAAGTGTATGATTTTAAGGGATTGCCTGTTCGCTTTATAGAAGTGACCATACTGCTTTTTCCAACACCATAACCTGAATGCATGATGAGACCCTGGCCAAAACTGGCTGTAAAATCTCCTAGCATCAGTGCAGGCAACCACGATCTGTAATTCTGCAATGAAAGATGTGCAGAATAGAAATCAAAACCTGATTTGTTAGAACCTTTGAAGAAAGCTTCTCCCGCATCTTTTTCTGCGGTGATGCCATAGCTCAATACATTTGCATTCCGGTGTCGCAACCGCAGATATACCTTGTCCTGGCTGCCTTCATACTCTGGTGGGTCACCGATATAGCCATCTGACTTTTCTATAGTGCGTCCACCCCGGAGATAGATTTCATTCTGTCCATGCAATAATAGTTTACTCAGGCTTGATGTCTGTGTAAACATATCGCGTCCGGCGACATTCGTGATCGACTGGAGTATCCTTACCATTGAAGGATCAAAGCCGGGTATGGATTGGAGCTCGAGAATCGAAAGCAGCGGACCATTTCGCCTGATGTGATCCAGAAGTTGCTGATATGCATAATCGGTGATGATGCTCCATTCGGCTAGTGCTGCAGCTTCATCACTGTTGATATTGATTGGATTTCGTTGCCAGTCATCGAGATGTTCTCCGAGCTCGTTGTAATCAAATTCTTCACCACTTTCAAGGTTTTCGGATATGATTTCGATCAGCTGGGTGTAATAGTCCTGGACTTCCTGGGCGAGCAGGAGGGAGGTAGTACTAAATAAAAAGAAGATCAGGAAGATCGATTTCAACATATGCTGCTAAAATAAGAAAATGTTACGCAAAACCGAGTTTTGCTGACACACCGACGTAGCGAATGCTACGCCGAACCGTGATTTTAATTGAATGCTCTCTTCGTTCGCATTCAAAATATCGTAAAACAGGGTAGAAAAAAAATTTATTTATCAAATACAAACGGAGTTTGTATTTGATAACAACACGGTTCGGCGTAATATCCACTGCGTCGGGGTGTCAGCAAATTTCAGATTTGCGAAATCATATTATTAATTCCACCTTAAACCCATCATCATATCCTGCATTTAACTCGCCACCAATCTTCTTTGCACGCATCATCATATTACTTACGCCAAGTCCATCCGTTTTAGCTATTGGTTTTTCTTTGCCATTATCATGTATGATGAGATGAAGATGCGTTCCATCCTGCACAAATTTTATCATCACATGCGTTGCATCTGAATGTTTCACAATATTGGTTATAGCTTCTTTGAAAATGAGATATATATTCTGACGGGTTTCAGGACTGATGAATTTTTTTCCATCAATGCCATTTACAATAAAGGCATGGGTAATATTTTTTCGTTCCAGGTTTTTTTCTGCGAAATCCCGCATGCGGTCGATAAGATTTTCAAATTTATCTTTTCGTGCGTCAATAGCCCATACAGTATCCCGCATCCGGTCCATGGCTTCACGGCTCATGTCACTAAGCTCAAGTAAAGGTTTTCGTTGTTCTTCCAAAGCTTCATACGACATCATCTGGGATTGCATCGCCAGACCCGATAAAATAGTACCGACATCGTCATGCAGATCTGAAGAAATATTAACCCGTAGTTTTTCAAGCTCTTTTTGCCGTTTAAATTTTTGCTGAAACCGGTAACGAATCACAGCCACGATCAATCCCGACGTCAGCAATATAAACAACGCTATCACCCATGCTTTTTGATACCAATAGCCTGGCATGTGAATATCCAGTGAATAGAACGACGCCTTTTCATCATCTGCATTTGATGACGCTTTTATTTCCAACGTATAATCGCCAGGTGGAAGTGAGTACAAGAGCACGTGATCCTCCGGGGAATAATCACTCCATTTCTCATTCATCCCCACCACATGATAACTGTAATAAATATTTTTTTCAAAATCAGCTACTGAAAATGAAAATTCAATATTTGTCTCTGAAGGTTGGAGCTCCAGTTTTTTCAAATCATTTAATTCAGAAGATAAATACCTGTATTGTTTTTCACTTCCGTTAAAAATGGAAATATTATATAACCTGATCGGACGAAGCGTATCCGATGCGGGCTTAAAATCAAGTTCTTCCGGTTTAAATGAATACAGTCCGTTAGTAGTCCCAAAATAATAACGTCCCTGGCTGTCCCTGAAAGAAGATGTACGGTTGTACTCATTTTGTGCCATAGGATGGGCAGGATCAAGATGAAAATATTCTTTGGTAATCGTATCAAAATAAACCAATCCACTGCTTGTGCCCAGGTAAAAGCCGTTTTTCTCATCAGGCAAAATCGAAAATACAGTTCTTGTATTTTGATTGCCATTTACATTCATCACAGGATCTTTGAAAATGGAATGATCTCCTGTACGCGTATTAAGTCTTCCTAAACCATCAAGGCAACCAAACCACATGACTTCTCCATGAAGGAACAGATCACAAATGCCTTCCTCCTGGCTTATGCCCAGGACCTCATGTGAAAATGTGCGTTTTACCTTTCCATTCTTGCCAAGCAGTACGATCCCATATGTACGTGTGGCCAGCCAGATCGCTGACGGATCTTCACTTTGCAACATCGCATTGACGACCAAAGGGTTATGGCCGGAATTAGTTACTGCCAGGTCAATAGGAATTGAATCTGTGATGCCTGATGAAAGGTCATAGGTATATAGGTGATCCGTATACCAGGTATACAACCAAAGCGTATCGCCTGACAACATCTGGGCAACATGACCATTGGTCACATTTGGAATGATCTGCTGAATGCGTCCTGAATTGAGATCAATTGAAAGCGAATGCCAGAAAAGATGATGATCATGATAGGTAAGGTCGAATGCACTATATAAATTTGTATTCACTTTCTTCAAGAGATCAAAAGACTGGAACCGATCATCATGCACAGATTTGACAGCAAGGTTGCTGTAATAAGATGCATACACATTGTGATCCTCATCCTCCGTAAGGCCGCGCATGCTTACATGAGCTGCTTCAGCAGGAAAAGAGTCTTTGAAAAATGATACCGCAGGTGGCACATCTCTAAGGGCATATAAATTTCTGTGTCCCAGGTAATAAATTTGTCCTTCCACCTTGCTGAATCCTGCCATATCCTCTGAAAGCGATCCGGGGAGCTTGTTTGATTTCAGATCATAAAATTGTGCAGAGATATCTTCGTAGGTGCGTGACAATGTATCGATGATGCAAAAATTCGTACCACCTGCAATATATAACAGGTGCTGATCAATATACATGTAATTGCAAATCATCAGCAATGGTGCCGGAATGGGTGCGAAAACCCGGGGAGATTTACTTTTATAATTCCAACACATAACGGATCGTTTTCTTTCATCACAAAAAAAGAAGTTTTGATCATCATGTATGACAGTCCATCTTGGCAAGAAGGGTTCGTCAAATGGGTAAAAATTTGATTCCTTTCCATCGCTGCTGATCCTCAGGATTCCGGTGTTGGTTTGAAGCCAGTGCAGGTTTTGAAAGTAGTAATATGAACGAATGTCCCCGTGTACTTTTTTATCAATCTTGTAAATCGTTTGTTTTTCTCCCTGCAGATTGACTTTGACAATGGAAAATGATTCAGAATTTTGTTCTCGTGAAATAAAAAGAATTTCTTCATTATCCGATACATCAAGAAAGTAAAAGGTTTCTGTGTCTTTTTTAGCCAGGCTGTATTGATGAAGTGGAATTCTATCCAACGGATCAATAGAAAGAATATCCGCATGTGGAGATATGGAGACGTATATTTTTCCCTCATTGTCTTTCCGCAGGTAGTGATATCCGCGCGATTTTTCGATGCTGCTACCCATCGGATATTTGGGATCGTCGGGTGAATAGGTCACCGTTTTATTTCCATCAAATACTAAAAGCCCGCGGCTTGATGAGATCCAAAGGTATCCGTCATTGTCCTGGATCATATTGGTCATCAGTCCGAAATTTTCGGATGCATTGAGGTCGACGTGGTAGAGTTCGTGCTGAGGTGTTATTGACTTGTAAGTTTGTGCATTGATTGTGGTAATACTTAAATACAGGACGTAGAGCAGGGTGCTTCGACCAGCTTTACTCATCCTTGTGCTACAGCTCAGCAACCGCAGGGGGCAGGGAGCAGGGGAAGTGTCCAATACATTCTTTGCGTCTTTGCGTCTTTGCGTGAGATTCTTTTTCGAATTGGTTATAATTCGATTAAAGAGTAATATAGGAGTCGGGAGTCGCAAGAGCAGGAAAGATAATAAATGAAGTTATTAGTTGCAGGTTTTAAGAAATTGGACACGTATTATGTTATTTGGTATAAGGGTCCAAATATTTTTACCCAAACTTCAGCATTCAGAATTCAATGCTTCAATCTGCTGCCCTCATCCTTGTGTTACAGCTCAGCAATCATTCTTTATTCAAAATTTTATTTCACCAGCTTTTCCATGATCTTTTCAATAGGATAGCTGACATTAAAGCTGATCGCCTTATTTCCTTAAAGTTCTATTCTTCTTTGGCAATACTATGATTATAAAATACACCAGCACACCTAAGCCACCGTACAGGCACATATTGAATGAAAATCTCATCAGATTAACCATTAAATCACCGGAGTAATCTATCCCAAGGTTGAACAATGAAAAGATAAGGCCGGTGAACAGGAAAACACGGATATATTTTTTTGTAGATGGTTTCATATCATAAAATTAAAAGAGAATGTTGGTTCGAAACCCTATTTCTGAACCTGATGGATTTATTGGAGTTCCGGTAATTGTATTGTGAACGTGCCCATTCTCATGCCGATGCCATGCAGTTTTCCGGAGTTGAGATCGAGTGTGGCGAGGGCAGGCCATTTATACATGGGATCACCACCTGTTTCATTGAATTCGTCAAAAGGAATAATGGTCAAATGGTATTTATTCAAATGAACAATTACATATTTCTCAAAAGACTCATCGGGGGTAATTAAATTTTCTTTCCTGCTAAACGTGATGAAATGATCAAACTGAAGCTTGTCAGCGTGCAGATGTTTGCCGGGAGAACATTTTAAAATATTTACAAGATCACTTTTCATGGAGGAATGGATATCCTGGTGAGTCAGGTCATACTTACGTATCTCAAGGCCTTCATGATATTTTTGCCAGGTAAACAGTGAAGAATTTTGAATCATAAGAAATGTGCCATACGGAAATAGCAGGTTTTGACTTGGACTTGTGTTCGAATCCTGTTTTCTAGTACCTATAGCGAGATATTCCGCATCCTTCTGATCATGATCGATAAACAGATGAGCACTCAGGTTGAATGGATGCAATTCCTGATTTAGCTTTTCGATTTCAAGAAAATGTGGGAAATGATATTGAAAAGGGGTCATGGAAATAGAAGTGTTTCAGCAAAATACACTGTCAAATAATTTGTTACTCGGGTTTATTCATTAACCGCCTTATCCTTCTTCGTAAATGTTCTGATGAGAGCCATTCCCAGACCAAAGAGAACAAACCTGAAAAGAAATTTCCACAAATCAAAAGATTTGCCATCATAAAGATCGAAAGCAAGCATGGCTGTTGCAAAAAGGAGACCGGCGAAGAATAAAGAGAATAAGAAGCTTTTTAAAGAAGGATGCATAGCTTGAAATTTGATAAAAGTATTTGGGTATGATTTGCCACTCAAAATTAATCTTTTTTAGAACCCATGTTTATTTATAGTTCCAGGCTTGGTGTAGTATTCACTATAAAGATAATACGGTTCGGCGTAGTATCCACTACGTCGGTGTGTCAGCAAATATCTGATTTGCGAAAAAATATTCATCACGCAAAACGGAGTTTTGCAGACACTCGAACGTAGTGAATACTACGCTCAACCGTATTGTGACAATGAATGCTCACTACGTTCGCATTCATTTGTCCACGAAAAACATAGAATAAGTTCTGCCTGATAAACTAAAAACTAGTGTTTCGACACTTCGGCTAAACGTTCAGTGGCCACCTGCTTAGGCTCATCCTTGTGCTAGACATTCGACTGGCCTTTCAGTTTGACTCAGCTCAGCAACCTTAACTTAGAAAAATTTATTATTGCCTGTTGCTTTTTGTACCTGCTCCCTGCTCCCTGCCTTTTTTATTATCACTGGCATTTCAAATCTGTCGAACCAAGAAATTCTAAATAATGATTGTGATCATGCTGCGCACCTGCCTGTTCAAACCACTGGGCAAGAAGTGGATAATTCGTATCCAAAGGATATTCTTTGTTATTGGTATTTAAAGGAATTGAACCACGTGTCTGATTTACAGTGGTGTAAAATGAATCGTAAATGGCTTCACTTCCCAGGATGACCAACTGGATAGCGTCGAATTCTTCAGCAAGTGTGATTGTTTCTCCCTTGTATACTGTATAGATATTATTAGCCATCGTTCCCGGAGGAGGATAAAGTTGCCACAGGCCGGCTACGTTAGTGGCAGAAAACGGAACGATGTCGATGATATTATAGTATCGCCAGGTATTCGTCAGCCCGCTGTCAAATGCATCCTCAAAAGCTTTATTCCATGAAGTCGGTGCAGCAAATGTCAGCAATGAAGACTTGTACTCTTTTTTTGCAGTATCATTGTGTTTGAAAATTTCTGTATCCTTCGTAAGCTAAACTTTCTAAACTTTTTGCACCGCAGGATGCAAAATCTAAACTTTCTAAACATCTTCAAAATTATTTGCTTATTTGTGGAAGAATTCCAGGTACACATCCACAAAATTGAGGCATTCATATCATTAACTATTTTAATTTTTTAAATCGTAAAAAACTTAATTATGCCAAACGGAAAATTTATTGATTTTATGCTGCCCTATATAATAGGCGGGCAAAATGTTCCTTCACATGATATGGGCGTAAAGCTGTTAGATGAAGCCAGAACCCTGATTGGCAATGGCGCTCCGGGTGTTGGGTTCCTTTATTCCGCCAACTATGGTCAGACCCGGACTATTGAGAAAACATACTTTGCAAAAGGGTGGAATACCAACACAACAGGGGCTCACCAGGCTGTAACTGTCATGGCTGTTGAAAAGCTATTAGGGACGACTTACACAGACCTTCAGGGTAAAGTGCATATCACGCCGGTTACTACAATGGATGCCTATGATCACCCGGTTGGGAATTGGAATGATGATCTGCAAAGAGGGATCGTGACTACAGATCTTGACCGCGTCGAATATTATCTACAGTGTGGGTGGGACATCCTTGGCCTTCAGGATCAGGACAGCAATGCGAAAAAGCCTTATGCAGTCGGTGGAAATATAGCCAGCATGTCACAGGTAATCTCTGATATGATCCAAAAAAGGCTGATCGCATTTAGTGCAACGTATAAGTAAAAACGTGAGACGTGAACCGTGAGACGTGAACCGTGAACCGTGAGACGTGAATCGTGAACCGTGAGACGTGAATCGTGAGAAGTGAACCTTGAGACGTGAACCGTGAGAATTTATTAATGGGGGTCTTAATGACCAACGGTGCTGTGATGCTTATATACCCATCTTTTTTTTCACTTCCTTTAATTTCAATTCATCCAGGTCCGCTTCCATCTTCGTCTCCTTCATACCCACTCGGATGAATCCGAAAACGCTCATATATACATTGGCCATCCAGACCAATGCAAATCCTCCTATCAGGTAACCACGCCAGTCCATGAGGAGCAATTTATAACCGGTGAGGATTAAAAAACCGATCGTCACATAATGACTAAAACAATATTCACAGGTAAACAGGTAAAAGAATTTTCGCATGACCATGCTTTTAGCAGATTTCGATTTCTGCACGCAATAATCCCTGGGCTCACGAAATAATTCTTCATGAGTTACCGTCCAGGCAATGCACGCAATGGGTACCGCCAGTAAAAAAAGCCAGGATACTTGTTCGGAGATGGGCATAAATGGAATTATTGGAATTGTTAAAGTTAATCTTTTCCGCAGAAGTGTTTAGAGGGTTTAGAATTGATGCTATCAACATCAATTGTTTAGGGAGTTTAGAAAAAAAACTAAACTTCCTAAACTTTCATCATCGAAGATGATGAAAACTAAACTATCTAAACTCTTTTAGTTGTCACTGCATATATTTCACCATCCTGATAAATTGATTTCCTCCTCCCAATCTCCTCCGGTTCTTTTAATCCGGTAATCCTGCACAATTCCTGAAACCTTTCCAGTGGAACCGGATTGGGTACCCACGGAGGATTTGGTTTGTCCGTATCATATTCAATCAGGATAAAAGTGCCATTGGGCTTTAGTGAAGCCAAAACATTTCTCAAAACTTCAATATGATTATTGGCATAGTGTAAAGCATTAGCCATAAGGATTCCATCAAGTGGCGGCAAGTTTAAAGGAAGATTGAAATCAGCTTCTACGATTTCTACTTCAATATTTATTTGCCTTTTGCCTGTTACCAATTGCTTATTGGCTGATATAAGATGCCTATTTGAGTAAAGAGAATGAGGGCTTTTATCAACTGCTATGATTTTCCCTTCTTCAAGGATTTCGATTAAAGCTTCAGTGAACAGCCCTGTGCCGGCACCAATATCTGCCCATGTGCCTGAAATAGGTGTAACGCCGGGACGAATCAGATCAATAGCTTCTGTAAGAGTCATACGTAAAAGTAAGTAATCAGTATTCAGGGATCAGTGAACTCCTGGAGTGTGTTTAGAAATGAGCGCCCCCGGCACCATTGCAACAGAGTTTGAGTTTATCCAGGGCACTTTCTGCTTCATGGGTTAAGAAAGTTTAGAAAGAGCTTTACAAATTGACCTTTTACACGATTTTCTGATATTTTTTTATATTTATTTGCATAAACATGATCACAAATAGCTACTTATGAAATTCAGGAACCTATATTTTGCCCTCGCTCTATGTCCGCTGCTTATGCAAGGCGTGTGTAACAAAGAAGATGTCCGGCAAGCATGCACGGAATCTGTAACCTGGACAGGAAATGGTAAAGAAGGCTTTTATGTAAGCTCGTATCATGATTCCCATTTTCGAGAGCTTTATTTCGCAGCAGCGGATGTTCCGGAAGATATATGCATTGATGTCGAACTGAAGGCCACATTTAAAATAACCCCTGTAAACGGTGCTAAGATTCCTAATGTAAGCGTCATTGAAGGCAAAATAACCTGGGGTGACCAGGAAAAAAAGATTGAGATCCCTTTCTCGGATGCCGACCATGCCTACATCGCTACAATAGAACATATCGATCTTAAACCCTATTTTGAATTACATCCTACTGCTGATGGTTCCGGATCCATCGAGGCAGAATTCAAATGGCATGACTTAAGTGTCGGTCCGGAAGCAACAGATCTGCAATATGTCAAAGATAAAGTGGCAGGAATGGATGTGCAGGTTGATTATGTAAGAAAATAAATTCAAATTGTAATGACACGATCCACCGTGCCATTACAATTTGAATTTATTTACACCGGGAATAATTAATTATTATTCCTCATTTATAATTTTCCTTCAGAATTCCAAATTCTAAATTCCTTATTCCAGATTCTCTTTTCAATTCCAAATCTCTCTAAGATCGATGATGATGGCATCCGAATAGAGGAGGAAATTCATGGCAGATGTAATGCTTTCTTTAGCAGGCCCAAGAGGTGCAAAACTTAAGAAGTTGAAATATCCGACATTGCCATCCAGTCTTTCCAGCTTGCGCAATCTGAAATTTTCATATTGCATTTTAGCGAGGAATCCTGCCGAGATCTCTTCTTTTATATCAGCATCATAATGTTGATTATCCAGCCTGATTTGTTTTACCCTGTCCGGACCGTATGAGATATCCAGGTGTGTGTCATGTCCCTGTAAGTGAAAATCATTATTCAGTGATTCTAAAAATGTTTCGTATGTCTGAAGTGAATCATACTGGCCATGTTTTAATTTATCCTGCACATAGGATTCAATGTTTTCCACTCTTTCGGGAAAAATATAATTTTCATACTGGAGGTGAATGGCAGTTTTTACAATTTCAGACTTATCACTGAGTGTCAGACTTCTATCTGGTTGGGCTGAATTTTTGTTAGCAACAAGCAATAGCAGCGCTATGCCTAAGAAAGGCATCTGAATTAATTTCATACGATTTAGATTGTTTTGGTGAATTAAACTTTATTAGAAAGCATCCTGTAGTAAATCAGGAATGCTGCTGACATGCATAGTAATACAATCCCTACGGCGAGATATCCTGATTGATTCATCAGGTAATCTCTCAAAACATGGATGATCAGGAATGAAACGAGGTGTTTTTCAATGATCTCGGAATGCATAGAACTATCTTTTTGTAATAAATATATCCAGTTGACTGCTTTTTGTAATTTGCTCTCCGTTGCAACCTCAAAAATCATATTTGATGAAGACCCAATTCACCTTGCTGGTTATTTTCATTTCAATCCTTCATTTGAACTCAGTTTCTGCACAACAACAGCTTACTGTGCGTCGCAATGACACCATAAGCCAATACATCATGGTAGAGCCAATTGGATCATCGTTCAATGCTTTTTATGGTGGAGATGCAGGACGAAAAACAACCGGAAGCTTTAATACGCTGATTGGTTTTGGTGCCGGTCAGGAAAACCGTGGAGGGGAGAGCAATACCTTTATAGGTGAAATCGCAGGCCAATCTAATAAGTCGGGCAATAACAATTCCTATATAGGAAGAGGTAGCGGGAGACTTTCGAGAGGGAGCGAAAATACCTATTTAGGCAATGAGGCAGGAGCGCTTAATACCCTGGGAAATAACAATACTTATATCGGAAGGAGTGCAGGAGTAGCAAGTACAGGAAGTGATAATATTTTTCTCGGATACCAGGCAGGATCAGGAGAAACCGGAAGTAACAGGCTGTATGTTGAAAATACCTCTGCAAATGCCACCAATGCGCTTTTGTATGGTGAGTTTGACAATGATTTCCTCCGCGTCAATGGTTTACTGGAAATTAGGAAAAGCGCATATGGCTTTCGTCAAACAGACGGAATCACTTCGATGGGTACGTATGTAGATGGTACTGCCGGATGGTTCGGTACTTTTTCTAATCATCCCATATGGTTTTTCACCAATGATAGTTCTGATCCGGCGATGGTTATTGAAGAAGGGACAGGAAACGTCGCTATCGGTACGACGGATTACGCAACCGGATATAAGCTTTCTGTCAAAGGTAAAATCGCAACGGAAGAAGTCCTTGTCGATCTTTCAGGTGCATGGCCTGATTATGTTTTCCAAAAGGATTACAAGCTGATTTCTCTTAAAGATCTAAAAGCATCCATTCATGAAAACGGTCATCTGCCCGGAGTTCCATCAGCAGCTACCGTAAAAGAAGATGGAATTATGTTGGGTGAGATGAATAAAGTTTTATTGGAAAAAATAGAACAGCTCACGTTGTATATCATTGATCAGGAGGAACGGATTAAAGCTCTTGAAGTAAAGGTGAGAAATCAGTAATCAGTGGATTTCAGATAAAAAGCAGATTAAAAGAGTAGAAACTGTTTCGTGAAACTTTAGGTCTGAGAGGTAAGTGTGATTTTCGTTTATTTCTATGTGACGTTCTATGTTTCTTATGTGTCTATGTGGTACAAATTTTTCATACGGAATATGATGACTAAAATAAATATCGCCGGATTCTTTTTAGTCCTTTTTTCACTGGGTCAGGTAACTGCACAAAACGGAACTGATTCATTAAAGCAGCAACTTGTAGGCAAAACAACTTTGGCTGAAATCATGCCTATAGTGGAAAAGTATTACAGTGAACATTCTGAAGAGGGCACAGTAGATGGTGATGAATTTGAATCCGATTACTTACAATGGAAACGCTGGGAATGGTATATGTCACGACGGCTAGGTCCCAATGGAGAATTCGTTCATATTCCTAAAATGAATTTACAGGCATTGCAAAGCGAGTCAACTCCACGGTCCTCCCGAAACGCTATTGAAGGAACATGGACTTCAATCGGTATGAAAAAGAGTTCCTTTAGCGCTGACACGGCAATTAACTACCCTCCCGGAGCATCAGGCAATTCTTATGCAAAAGGCACAGGTAGAGTAGACCGTATTGCGTTCCATCCTACGAACGCCAACATTATTTATGTCGGATGTCCTAATGGAGGATTATGGAGGACAAATGACGGAGGACAACATTGGGAATGCCTTACAGATACATTACCTTCTATTGGGATTTCAGGTATCGTTGTCGATTATGTAAATCCGGCTAACCTATATATTCTGACCGGAACAGGTGACGATAATCTCAACAGCTATTCCTTTGTCCTGGGAATGTCAGCACCATCAATGGGTGTAATGAAATCAACAGATGCTGGTGTGACATGGGCATTCACAAGCTCCTTACCAACGACTGCAGGACTCACCCAATATTTCAGCTATGATCTTGTACAAAGTCCCACGACGGCAAGTGTACTGTTAGCAGCAACAAGTGATGGAATATTCCGTACTGCAAACAGCGGCACCACCTGGACCAAAGTCAGAAATGGTCTTCACTTTGATCTGCAATTTAAACCTGGTAGTGGGACAACCGTTTATGCTGCAACAGACGACTCATTGTTTTATAGTACAAATGGAGGCGTCAATTGGTCATCAAGCGGATTAAATGTTGCTCCAAATGTCACGCCTGTGAGAGTTTCAATTGCTGTTTCTCCTGCTACACCATCAAGGGTATATGCCTTCTTTGGGAATTCCGGAGCAGCAGGACAATTTGCAGGTGTTTATCGGTCAGAGAATTCAGGGGTGAATTTCACCAGGCGCGCAATCAGTCCAAATGTTTTGAGTTATGAGCTCGATGGAAGTGGAAATTCGTCACAGGCTGGCTATGATTTAGTTATTGCAGTGGATAAATTAAATTCTAAAAAGGTTATGATTTCAAGCATAAATATTTGGACTTCCATTGATAGTGCAGTAACATTTACGAACAACACAGGCTGGTTCGAAAATCAGGGAGCGACTGCGTATGTCCATTGTGACCATCATGCACTTGTCTGTAATCCGCTTGATAACAAGATATATGCGGGTAATGATGGAGGTATCTGGGTTACTTCAAATTTTGGAAGTACCTGGACGAATATCAGTGAAGGATTAGTGGTCAATCAATTTTATCATCTCTCCCAGTATGCAAATGTTTCCTATAAGTTTACAGGTGGATTGCAGGACAATGGCATTAAATACAGAAATACCGGATCGACTGACTTTATTCACATGTATGGTGCCGATGGTTTTTCCACATCTTTTGTGGTGAATAATTCAGATGTATTTTATGCGAGCATCAATGCAGGTCTGGACCGAATAAAATTTTCTGATGGAAGTGATGTGAGTATTACGCCTCCCGGAGACGGGCAAACATTCAAAGAAGTTTTAGCACATCCCACTGTATCTAATCTCGTGTTTTGTGGAAGCACCCCGATTTCCAGGTCCACAGACCAGGGTACGACCTGGACCAGCGTTGGGGCTTCAGGTATCTGGGGGATGGCTATTTCACCAACAGTTCCTTCACGAATGTATGCAACTGGTGGAAGCAGTTTTTGGCCTGTGGGATCTTCACCCGGAGTATGGACTTCTGCAGATACGGGGAAAATATGGACTGGAATCTCCGGGAATCCTGGTTTTCCAGGCACGATCAATATCATCACTGATATCGCAGTTGATCCGGTATCCGCCGGAACTGTGTATGTCACACGCGGAGGATTTTTAGCAGGAGCTAAAATATACAGGTCAACGGATTTCGGAGCAAACTGGACGAACTATTCTGCAAATCTTCCAAATGTTGTTGCCAATTGCATAGTCGCTACACAGGATGCTGTATTTGTCGGCACAGATATATCCGTTTATTACCGACTCAAGTCCGGAAGTACCTGGATCAATATCGGAGAGAATATGCCCCATAGCCCTGTCACCGAGCTTTTAGTTGATGAGCAAATTGGCATGCTGACTGCAGCAACATTTGGCCGCGGTGTCTGGCAACGAAGTTATTGTATTGAAGATATTAATCTTACTTATCCTCTGGCCGGGAAATTACAGTTTGATTGTGATGATGATCTGACATCTTCTTCACAAATTACCGGTACCACGATGGATTCCATTTCATTTAAAGCCGGTGGAACCATAAAATTATTACCCGGATTCAAAGCAGGCACAGGCACTTATTTTACCACAAAGAAACAACCCTGTGATGATGGGAATATTCCTCTGATCATGCCATCACCTGCAAGTGTTGTTCCTTCAGCCGGTAAAGTGGAGAAGCGGATAAGGAAATAGAAAAGAAGAAAATAGTTATCCGTAGTTTCAAAACTACGGATAACTATTTTCTTCTTTTCTATTTCATCATTTCTCTTCATCCGTTTTCACCTGCATCCTCAACCGGGCTTCTTCATGATCAATGCCCTGCTCTTCATGACGAATCAAATCATCCGGATATTTATTCTCAAGTTTCAATTCCGCCAGCGCTTTCCGTCTGACTTCGATCAATTCCAGTAACACTTCGAAATATTTTGGATGGACAGGAGCGCTCACCTGCTTTTTCAATTGCTTTTGTTGTAAGGTCTGAAAATGTTCATAGCGTTCCCGCAACATCTTAAACGCCTTATCATTTCGAATCTCACTTTTGTAGTGTTCATCCAGGTAATTAAGAATAGCCGTGACGATGTGCAGTTGAATTTCTATTGCATTTTCTTCCGTGTTGTCTTTTGCAACGATGTTAAGTTTGCGTATGAGGAAGGGTAAACTCAGGCCCTGCACAACAAGTGTGATGAGGATGACAATAAACGTGATAAATAAAATCTCATTCCTCATGGGAAAACCATCGGCTTCATTGATCATCAGTGGAATGGATAATGCCGCTGCCAGGGATACTACACCACGCATTCCACTCCAGGCAACAATGAATACGGGTTTCCAATGCGGATAAGGTTCCTTCTCACGTATTTTTTTACTTATCATGCGCGGCAGATAAGTACTTGGATACACCCAGATAATGCGCACAAGAATGGTGGCAATGCTTATCACCAGGCCATATACAATGAGCATCGGTACATGTCCCTGGGGTAGATTGTGGAGGATAACAGGTAATTGTAAACCGATGAGAATAAAGACCGCTCCATTAAGCAGGAACACAAGTGTTTCCCATACACCGCGTGACTGAATGCGCGTCTCATAAGTAAATATTTCCGTAGATCTTGCGCTTAGAAACAATCCCCCGCTTACCACTGCCAGTACACCGGAAAAATGAAATTGCTCTGCAATTATATACATCAGGTATGGCGTGATCAGGGTAATGGCTGTATCAATACTTGCTGTAGTTGGTAGAAATCTATGCACTGCATAAATAATAAAAGCAATCACAAGCCCGACAGCTATACCTGCTGCTGCAACAATACCAAAATCAATGCTTGCATTTAGAAGTGTAAACTGACCCGTGATCACTGCCACAACTGCAAAACGGAATACGATCAAACTGGCCGCATCATTTACAAGGCTTTCACCTTCAAGAATAGCCAGTACGCGTTTAGGCATTTTTAATTTCTGAAGCACAGATGTTGCAGCGATCGCATCCGGAGGAGAGATAATGCCACCTAATAAAAAACCCAGTGCCAGTGTAAAGCCGGGAATAAGCATGTGGGAAACTACCGCCACTGCACATGAAGTAAAAATGACAAGACCTAAGGCAAGTAAGGATATGGCCCTCCGGTAATTCCAGAAATCCTTCCACGAGGTATTCCATGCCGCTGAAAAAAGTAATGGAGGCAGGAAAATCAGGAAAATCAAGTCAGGTTTCAGAATGATGTCAAGGACATTTGGGATAAATCCAATGATCAGGCCACATATCACCAGGAAGATCGGGTAGGGAATCCGCAACTTCTCGCTCACGATAGATAACAGCGATACGGACATCAACAATACAAGTATGAGAAGCAACTGATCCTGCAGCATGGGCGTAAAATAAGGTTTCTCCGGATAGTTCGGCGTAGTATCCACTACGCGATGTGCTGAGCGTTCGTCGAAGCATCGGTGTGTCAGCAAATTTCTGATTTGCGAAAGAATATTCATCACGCAAAACGGAGTTTTGCGAACACCAGGACGTAGTAAATACTACGCCCAACCGTATCTTTTTGGAGGTAGTAAAAAATTACGCCCAACCGTGACCAAATTTTTTAAATCTTAAATCTTAAATCTTAAATCTTTTTCACCCTGTAGGGTGATTGCCTTAATCCCTCAATGATGCCATTTTGCAGAGGTAAATGAAAACCTTTTGTACGATGTCTCAATTCCTTCGCCTCCGCCTTTTCCTCAGCCTCAGCCTTATCCTCAGCCTGAGTTCCTTCCTTTCTGCACAGGGAAATGTAGGCATAGGCCTTACCAATCCGGACCATAAGCTGACGATCTTTTCGACCGATTCCACATTATTAAGGCTACTGGGACCGGGATCCTATTATTCAAAAGCCAGAATTACTTTTGGTGATATCGACAGGGTCTTTATCCAGGAGGACATTGATGATGATCTTTTAATCTATGGACTCAACAGGATCGCATTGATGGGTGGTCCCGTAGGAATCGGCACTAAAACACCAGGTGCGAACCTTCATATTTTCAACGGAAATAATCCTACCATTAAGTTGCAATCTGATGGCGTGAGTGAAGTATCAGGCCGGGTCTCAATGAGACAATCTAATGAGAGTGGGGTAGACATGTATTATGAAGGTGTTGCTGATGAATTAACTTTTGAACCCTTTAATGCTGGTGTAGGTGCAGGTAAAAAACTCACCATGAATCTTGCCGGTAATGTAGGCATAGGAAGGAGTCCAGGTACATTTCCATTAGTGATAAAAAGTGATGTCAATAATAATATAGTTCAGTTTTATAATAATGCGGATGCCGCTAAATGGCATTTTCGGATTGAATCAAATGGAGCATTGGGCATTTCAGAGTCAGGTTTAACCGATCGAAGGCTCGTCATTGCCCCTGGTGGAAATATTGGAATGGGCACTACAAATGCACCTTCGGCATCACTTCATATCTATGCAGCCACAGAACCAACTATCAAGTTGCAATCTGATGGTTTTACAGAAAACTCCGGACGAGTCTCTATGCGCCAGGTCAATGATACTGGCGGAGATCTATATTATGATGGCGTACTTGATCTGATGGTGCTTGAAACATTTAACGCAGGTGTCAGTGACGGACGTCGTATGATCATAAAACAAACAACAGGGGATGTTGGTATTGGAACTACAATTCTCGCAACTGGTCATAAATTATCTGTCAATGGTAAAATTGCATGCACTGAAGTCCGTGTACAACCTGTCAATCAATGGCCTGATTATGTATTTGCGGATGATTATGCATTGAAACCTTTAGCACTGCTGAAAGAAGAAATCGATGCGCACAATCATCTCCCGGGAATTCCTTCTGCTGAAGAAATAAATAACAACGGCATACAAGTAGGTGATATGCAAACCAGAATGATGGAGAAGATTGAAGAGCTCACACTTTATATCATTGAACTAAATGCAAAAATGGAGGAATTGAAGAAGGAGAATGTACAGCAATCTTTGGAAATAGCATCATTGAAAAAATCCTAATAATCTGGACACCGGACTATGGGATGCCAGACGCCGGACTCATGACGCATCTCAGACACAAAATTGACTATCCGTATTAATTATTAGCGCGTATGTATTCTCTTCGATCATTCATCATACTTTTTTTTATTTCCCTGGCTGTTGTCATGACTGGTCAGATTCAACCAAACCTGCCATGGGATCTGTGGCAGAATCCGGCGACAAAAAATTTTAAAGAAATACAAATCCAGGTTGAAAAGTATTTCGAAGGAAAATTCCATGGAAGGGGTTCGGGATACAAACAATGGAAGCGATGGGAATTTGACAATCAAAGTCGTTTGGATAGTGATGGGAAAATTACGAATTATGCAGCCCTCGATTTTTTTGCATACGAAGATTATGTATCTAAGCATCCAAGGTCAGAACGTTCACCAACGGGTGATTGGAGAAGTTGGGGGCCTACTGAATTTGATGTGATGGGTGGTTGGAATCCCGGAGTAGGACGCATCAATGTCATAGCTTTTCATCCAACAGATCCGAACACCATTTTTGCGGGAGCGCCCGTAGGTGGTCTTTGGAAATCCACAAATAGTGGTACGACCTGGACTTGCCTAACAAATTTGATGACCCATGTGGGTGTATCCGGTATAGCCATTGATCCCACCAATGCAAATATTATATACATCCTGACAGGTGATGGCGATGGTGGTGGATCATCTATTGGTGTTTACAAATCTACGAATGGTGGTACGACCTGGACAGTCACCGGTCTTTCATGGGCGGTGACATCTTCAGTATTGGGATTTAAGCTTATCATCAATCCATCAAATGCGAATATCCTCTACGCAGCTACTTCAAATGGACTCTGGCGTACTGCTAATGCAGGTGTAACATGGACAAAGATGATTGAAAACACCTTTACCTACTATGATGTGGAATTCAAGCCGGGTTTACCCACCACCGTTTATACCTCTACTTACTGGAGTGTCTATGTTTCAACAGACAATGGTTTGAACTGGGTGGAAAAACCCCTTGGAACATATTCAGAAAGAATTCAATTAGCCGTCAGCCCGAATAATGAGAATGCAGTGTATGCGATAGGTGGTCAATACTATCAAATTATCAAACCTGGGATGCCTCCGGATACGAGTGATGGATTCAAAGGATTGTATTATTCTTCTAATTCAGGCAATACATTCAATCTTGTATCAAACACACCGAATATTATAGGCGGAGCTGTAGATGGTAACAGCAAAATAAATCAAGTCCCCTATGATCTGATCCTGGCCGTAAATCCTCTGAATGTTTCAAATGTAATTGCCGGTGGGATCAATACATGGTCTTCTGTTGACGGAGGGGTCAATTGGACAATAAGGGCCTATTGGAATTGGGATTATTTTGTCGCCAATCCCGGCACAATAAGTTACAATCACGCCGATATGCATGCGCTTGAATATAATCCGCTCAACAACAAATTATATAGCGGAAGTGATGGGGGTATATATGTATCTACAGATCATGGTGTGACATGGTCGAACCTTACGCACAATATGGACGTCAGTATGATCTATCACTTCACAGGTACAGATCAGGATGTCAATTTTATGCTGGCCGGAATGCAGGATAATGGATCGAGCATTATCACCGGGAGGGATTCGATGATCAACTTAGGAGGTGGCGATGGGGTTGATTGTATGATCAATCCTACCAATAAAAATGAACTCTGGGTATCTGCTCAGTTGGGAGGTTTGCGTAAAACTGAAGATGGAGGGCAGACATGGATCGATGATTTGAGACCAGGTGGGGATGGACCTTTTGTGACCACATATGAAATGCTGCTGAATTATCCGGATACCATGTTTTGTGGCTGGAACAAGGATTCTATTCAAAGAACTTTTAATGGAGGTGTGACCTGGACAAAAATAAATATGGTTAACGGCGGTGAAGATCAACCGGTCATTTCGATCAGCAGTTCAAGGCATCATAATACAATCTATGCCGCGACATTTGCACGTGTACTCAAGTCTACAAATTTTGGATCAACCTGGTCAACCGTATACACAGCTTCTAATTTTCTTAATGCGCCCATCACTTCAGTCACTGTAGATCCATGGAACCCGGCTATTTGCTATATTACGAGAGGTGGGTATACTGCTGACCCTAAAGTCATACTGGTCAATGGAGGAAGTACTGCTGATGGAACTTTAAACTTACCGGCTATTCCTGCAAATGTGATAGCTGTGGAAGATGTCAATGGTTCTGCTTTGGTTTATGTCGGTAATGATATGGGTGTCTATTATATCAATATGTTGGATCCTTTTTCAGGCTGGATATTTTTGAATGAAGGTTTTCCAAATGTAATTGTACGTGATCTGGAAATCTATCAAACTAAAGGTATCATCCGTGCAGCTACATTTGGCAGAGGCATATGGGAATCCGGATTGTACAGCTTATGTGCATTAGATCTTGCACTTACAGTTGCTAATGACCCAAGCTTTGGGTTTCCTGGTTTTCAATCATATGAATCAAGTAATACGCTGACCTCAAACCGAGTAATTCTCGGTGCGGGTGGAGATGTAACTTATAAAGCGGGTGATCTCGTTTTGCTCACAGATGGTTTTCTTGCAGTAGAGGGTAATAAATTCGTCGCAGGAAATGCAGCCTGTGAAATCAACCTAAGTATCAATGGAGGAAATTTTCCCGTTGCTGCAGCTGCTATACTTAAAGTCCTGCATGCGAAATCTTCTGATGAAAAAGAAAAAACTGAGGAAAGTAATAGATAGAAAACAGTGTTTAGAAAGTTGAGTCATGGCCCTTTCAGTGCCCTTGGTTTAGAAAGTTTAGAAAGTATTACGCCCAACGGAGTTTTGCTGACACACTGCATAGGAAGAACGGCAGTCCGGCATCCGGTATCCTTTTATCCGGCATCCAAAATTGAAAATTTATTGTATGTTAACCGATAGTAATACACTGAGGACATCGCTGAGTGTCATGACCATGGAAAAAACACGCATCACGATCATCGAAGATAACCAGGTCATCCGGGACAATGTATCCCGCTTCATTCGCTTTCACGAGGAGTTTGATGTTGTAGAGACTGTTGGTTCGATCGAGTCCTTTATGCATAAACTGCAGATCGAACCAAGATTTAAGACAGATATCATCTTATTGGATATTGGTTTGCCTGGTGTTTCAGGTCTTGATGGCATCCCGATGATTCTTGAACGCATGCCAGAAGTGGATATCATCATGCTGACTTCGTATGAAGAAGAAGATGTGATCCTGCGCGCATTGTGTTCCGGAGCCTGTTCATATCTCTCCAAAAAAGCTAGTCTTGAAGAGATCGTGGATGCCATCAGAATAGTAGTGAAAGGCGGATCTTACATGTCTCCATCCATAGCCCGTGAAATTGTAACCCACCTCATGGGTGGACGCGTAAGCAAAGCCACAATCTTAAGTGAGCGACAAAAAGAAATTCTTGAAAAACTAGTTGAAGGAAAAAGTTACGGAACGATCGCACACGAATTATTCATTTCGATAGAAACTGTGCGCACACATGTCAAAGCGACATACAAGTTATTGCATGTGAATAATAAAGCTGAGGCGATAACGAAGTATCTACGTGGTGAAATAAAATAGTGCAAAACCGAGTTTTGGTAACACTCCGACGTAGGTACAACCTACGCCGAACAAAAGATTGTTTTATTAAAATGCTTTCTGCGAAAACATTTTAATAAAACTTTTTCATTTTTATAATAAGTAATAAAAAAGTACTTGTTCGGCGTAGGCTGTGCCTACGTCGGAGTGATTGCAAATTTCAGATTTGCGAAATCGAAAATCAAATGCTTCGACCTGCTAAACTCTTCCTTGTACTACAGCTCAGCAACCATCTGAAATCGAAAATCTCAATAATACCTCTTCCTCAACACCTGTGCGATATATTTACTCAACCGCATCACCTGTCTCGTATACCCATATTCATTGTCATACCACACATAGAGGATTACACTCTTTCCATCCGGATGCACTTGTGTAGCTTTTGAATCATATACTGATGGACAACTGTTGCCGATGATATCACTGCTGACCAATTCATTGCTGAGACTGTAATTGATTTGTTCGACAAGGTCTCCTTCAAGTGCAGCTTTTCTCATGATGCTGTTGATATCTTCCACAGTTGTTCCTTTTTCAACCTGCAGATTCAAAATCGCGAGTGAACCATTTGGCACAGGTACCCGAATCGCATTGGAAGTAAATTTTGAACCTAAACCCGGAATAGCTTTATCGATTGCAGATCCGGCTCCCGTTTCAGTGATGACCATGTTAGTAGCTGCACTACGACCACGACGGTATTTGCTGTGCATGTTGTCTACCAGGTTCTGATCATTGGTATAGGCATGTACAGTTTCGATATGTCCTTTTTCAATGCCTAATGCATCATTCACAACTTTCAGGATAGGAACAATTGCATTCGTAGTGCAGGACGCTGCGGAATAGACATCCACTTCTTTTGGATCGAACATGGTTTGATTTACACCATGCACAATATTCGGAACGCCTTTTCCGGGAGCGGTTAAAAGAACTTTGCTCACACCTTTACTTTTCAAGTGACGGCTGAGAGCTTCTTTGTCACGGTATACCCCCGTATTGTCAATCACCAGTGCATCATGTATGCCATACTTTTTATAATCGATATCTTCAGGTTGCTGCGCAGAGATAAGATGCACAATATGGCCATCGATGATCAATGCACTATTTTCCTCATCAGCTTCGACGATTCCGGGGAAAGCGCCATGTACAGAATCTACACGCAATAATGAGGCACGTTTTTCTGCCATGCCCGTTCCCTTATCTCTTGTCACGATAGCGCGAAGACGCAATTGCTCACCGCGACCTTCCTGGCTGATCAATTCACGCGCCAGGAGACGACCGATTCGACCGAAGCCATACAAGACAACATCCTTTGGAATGATGGGAATATTATTTTCCGGGCCGATAAAATCACTGAGCTTGTCCTTAAGAAAGGTTATTTCATCACCTGAATGCTGACCACTTTCAATCCATTCAGATGCCAATCGTCCGATATCGATCCGGGCAGGACAGAGATCAAGAGAGAGCATGGTTTCCAGCAGCTTTGTAGTTGTCTCGATATCAATGGGTTTGCCCACGATTTTACGGGCGTAGTTATGCAGACTTAATACTTCCGAAGCCCTTTTGTCTATGAGCTGATTGCGGAAAAGCACAATTTCGATTCCCATATCATACCAGAGGTCATTGATCGCTTTTATAAAATGGGTGGCAAATCTTTCCTGGATGATGCGATTATGCACCATTTCCTCATAATTGTTATTGGTCATAAAGGAGATTGTTCGTTCGCAGTAAAAATACATTTCTTAATGAAAATGACCCTGATATTCCGCTAACTTTGCAATGCTTAATGGATAGGGAAATGGCAGCATTTTACAAACTGAATATCTTAAGCTCCCTGTTTTTAATCTTTCATTGTTGTTCTGTTTTTGGCCAGGCACCGGATACTTTACCTGTGGTCGTCCATGTCATCCACACAGACACACCTGTGGGCTCTGCGGGCAATCCATCCGATGCCCAGATACATGCTATGATCACATTGGTGAATAACGCTTTTAAGAAGAATGGACCTTTCTTTGGCGGAGCAGTCGTCCCATATGTTCTCCAACTTTCAAAACGGGGTCCCAATTGCGGAACCACAAACGGAATAAACCGGGTCAACGGGAGCAGTGTACCAAAATATGCAACAGAAGGGATTACCATCGACACAAACTTTTTTCCCAACAGTGCCCATGAATTATTTGTCAAAGCATTGAGTCGTTGGTCAAACACTGATTACATCAATATCTGGATCGTCAATATGATCGATGGAAATCCTTCGGGCACCGCGGGATATGCCTATTTCCCTCAATATAATTCTGCATTGACAGATGGACTTGTCATTCGGGCAGATGTAGTGAATGGAACGGATAAAGTGATTGTGCATGAATTTGGACATTTTTTCAATCTCGATCACACATTTGGAACTGCATGGTCAGGATGTGAAACAGAAACAAATTGTGCAACACATGGTGATCATATCTGTGATACTGAAAATTGCATGTTCACTTTTGATTGTTCTTCTACCCTCAATCCATGCACAGGCAATAATTATTTAATTGCAGATCCTGCTTTTAATTACACGGTGTTGAATAATTACATGGGATACACAAATTGTCAATGGATGTTCACACTCCAGCAAAAAAATGAAATGGTAGATGCTACGGAATCATTCAGGCCGGGTTTAATGTCTTCTTTGGCCACATACAATGGTAATGGAAATATGCCTGTCGCGGCATGCATTCCAACTGCTGTAAATGGTTTGTCGCCTTATTATGGAATCGAGCGTGTTGAGTTTGGTTCAATGAATGTGTATTCAAATGCAAGTCTTCCGGATGGTAATTTTTATATTGACAGGTCGTGTAACCAGCAAATCATAGTACATGCCGGTGATATTGTACCTGTGACCGTTACCGGATCATATGAAAATTTTCAGCACATCCGGGTTTTCGTTGATTATAACAATAATGGAGTATTTAATCTGCCGGGAGAATTAATCATGTCCGGTGATGGTGGATCCTTGTCAGCGAATATTTCAATTCCTTCGTCTGCTGTGTTTTGTAAGCCTCTGCGTTTACGAGTGGTGACAGATCATCCTTCTGCACCAGTTCCAACAGCTTGTATGCTTACCGGTACTGCGGGTGAAGGAGTGGGGCAGGTTGAAGATTTTGCTGTGATCATAAAACCTCGTACGATTCAATCGGTGGCTTCTGGCAATTGAAACACGCCGTCGGTATGGTCTTGCAATTGCATTCCCGCTGCTACAGATGCAATTGTCGTCAATACAGGGCATGTGATCACAGTGCCGTTGGCATTGGGATCGGTGACATGTGCGTTTATTCACGTGAAGCCTGGTGGACAATTAATTGGCATTGCGAATGTGCATGTTGTAGGTGGATGTGAGTAAACGATCGCAAAACCGAGTTTTGCTAACACGAAAGCGTAGGCACAGCCTACGCTTAACGATCTTGTTTTAATAAGAAAATTGACTTGTCAATTTTCTTATTAACATAACTTCTTTTTGCAATACTTCTTTTTGCAATACTTCTTTTTGAGATTGAAATCAAATTAACTTTTTCATTTTTTAATGCAAGTAAAACTTGCATTAAAAAATAGATACCGTTAAGCGTAGGCTGTGCCTACGCTTTCGTGTCAGCAAATTTCTGATTTGCGAAATGAAATAAAAATAAAAAAGGCTAAGTTTTCGCTTAGCCTTTGGCAATAAAATTATGAGTATTGAAATCGGGAATTGAACTTACAGATTACAGATTACAGATTACTGACTACTGATTACTGACTACTGACTACTGACTACTGACTACTGACTACTGACTACTGACTACTGACTACTCTAAGAGTGTGCCATCACTTCTACACCGCGGATCGTCTTGATAATACGTGCAGCCACTTTGTAAGGATCTGCATTTGAAGCTGGTCTCCTGTCTTCCAGGTAACCTTTCCATTCATGTTGTACTGTGTACACAGGAATACGAATTGAAGCTCCACGATCACTTACACCATAACTGAATGTATGCATGGATTGTGTTTCATGCTTGCCGGTCAGACGGAGATGATTGTCTGATCCATATACTTCGATATGCTCTTTATGTACAGTGCGGAAGCTTTCGCAGATTGCATCGAAAAGATCTTTTCCACCTTCTTCGCGCATTTCACCATTGGAGAAATTGACATGCATGCCTGAGCCATTCCAGTCACCTAATACTGGTTTTGGATGAATATTCACTTTCACTCCATATTTTTCTGAAATCCTGTACAAGAGATAACGGCTGACAATCAATTCGTCAGCAGCTTTTTTGCCACCTTTTGCAAAGCACTGGAATTCCCACTGTCCTAAAAGTACTTCTGCATTGATACCCGTGATGCCAAGTCCGGCATCAAGACAAGCATCAAGATGTTCTTCCACCATATCCCGTCCGGCTACATTTTTATACCCTACTGCACAATAGTAAGGACCTTGTGGTGCAGGATATCCTTTTGCAGGAAATCCAAGAGGAAGGCCATCCTGTTCCAATACATATTCCTGCTCATACCCAAACCAATAATCATCGGTGTCATTTGGAATGAGGCAACGCATGTTAGTAGGGTGGGGAGTTCCGTCCGGGCTATAAACTTCGGTTACGACCAGCCAGCTGTTTTTCCGTTGTGGGTCAGGATAGCATGCTACAGGTACAAGTAAGCAGTCAGATGAATGACCGGCTGCCTGCATGGTGCTGCTGCCATCGAATGACCATTCAGGAAGCTTATTTGGATCACCATTGAAACTGTCCATTTCGATGACTTTCGTTTTACTCCTGATATTGGGTTCAGGTTTATAACCGTCGAGCCAGATGTATTCAAATTTGAGCTTAGCCATAGAGATAAAGATTTTAGGATTTGGGGATAATGAATAATGGTTTATTTGAATATATGATGCGAAGCTAACCAGTCAGATCGCACGATAGCAAAACAATATATCCGATTTACGCTATCGCTAAACAGCCATTAATATGCGTAATAAGCTGTAATTGCGTACATTGCACTATATTAAATTGTTATGCCCATAGCACATTCAGAACAACTTTTTACCATTATTAAATCCCTGACCAAGGCAGAAAAACGGAATTTCCGGCTTTATGTCCAACGGCTTCAGAGCAATGAGGATGTTCTATATGTCCGTCTTTTCGATTTGCTGGAGAAAATGGAGGACTATGATGAAGATGTCATCCTTGAAAAGCTGGGGGACATGCCTAAATCCCAGTTTGTCAACATCAAGCGGCATCTCTACACGCAAGTGCTTAAAAGCCTGAGGCTTATTCATGAAAATATAGAATCGATCAAAGTAAGGGAGCAGATCGATTTTGCTCACATCCTGTACAGCAAAGGTTTATATCTCCAGGCATTTAAATTGCTCGACCGGGTAAAAGAAATGATGCCGGAAGGAGGACATGACCTGTTACGTCTGGAGATCATCGAATTCCAGAAATTTATTGAAGAGCGTCACATCACCCGTAGCAGGAAAAAAGCAGGGAAGGTTCAATCACTTCTCATTGAATCTGAAAAACAGGAATCCCGTGTTTCAAATCTTGTGCTCCTGTCAAATCTGAAAATAAAAATTCACGGCTGGTATATTGAAACCGGGCACGTCCGAGATCAGAAAGATCACTTTACAGTGAATGAATATTTTGAATCGGAATTGCGGAAAGTGAGAACCACTAATCTGTCAGTGACAGAAGAGATCTATCTGCAGCAGAGCTACATGTGGTTTTATTATATTCTGCTCGACTTTGATAAATGTCATCATCATGCAGAAGCGTGGGTAAAAGCCTTTGATGAGCATCCTTCTTTCATGAACGAAGATCCTGTGTTGTACATGCGGGGATTGTCATACCAGTTGACATCATTGTACAGCATGCGTGATTATCGGAGATATGTTATTGCCCTGGAAAAATTCGAAGCATTTACCATTTCGCATGAACCCTTTTTTGACATGACAGGACAGATCATCAGTTTTCTTTATCTCTACACTGCGAAGATTAATAGGCATTTTCTTGAAGGTTCATTTGATGAAGGACTTGCACTTGTACCTGAAATCAACAGGCTGGTCAAACGATATGGACGATTTATTGATGTGCACCGCATCATGGTATTTAATTACAAGACAGCCTGGCTTTATTTTGGATCAGGTGCCCCGGAACAAAGCATTGAATACCTGAATAAAATCGTAAACCTTCAGGCAGCCGGTCATTTGCGTACGGATATACAATGTTATGCACGATTGATGCAATTGATGGCGCATTTTGAATTGGGACATTACAATTTACTGGAACATCTTGTAGGCAGTGTCGGTAGATTTTTCAGCAAGATGAGAGATCTCAACGAAGTGCAGCGGACACTGTTCAATTTTTTTAGAAATAATCTTGATGTAAAAAAACAGGAGCTTTCGCATAGCCTGCATGCATTGCGTAAAGAAGTGATCAGGCTTGAAAAAAATCCATTTGAAGGAAGGACGTTTCATCATCTTGATATTATTGCATGGATTGATAGCAGGATAGAAGGGAAGACGGTGGGGGAGGTTATCAGGAAAAGATTTGAAGTGTAATTTTTTTTTCTTCATAAATTCAAATGCCTTTCATGTCTAAGAATTCATGTTTTATCCGTATTTTCGAAATATTAAAACTAAAGCTGTGGACGGTATTTTATATGTAGTCGATGAGCAAAACAAAAGAAAGTTTGTTCAAATTGATTTAGATATGCATGGGGAATTATGGGAAGATTTTTATGACATTCTCATTGCTGATTCCAGGAAAGATGAGGAAAGTATTTCTTTTGATCATGTTAAAGATGAACTTAAGAAATATGGAAAGCTATGATTTATACGATAATCTTTAAGAAAAGTGCATTTAAGGATTTAATGAAATTATCATCAGAAGAAGTTCAAACCATTATTGTAAGAATCGATAATCTGGGTTTAAATCCCAGGCCTAAAGGTTCGAAGAAATTATAAGGAGGCGGAGATTTATGGAGAATTAGAGTTGGAACATACAGGGTAATTTATTCCATAGAAGATGTCATAAAGATCATTGAGATTAACTCAATTGGACACAGAAAAGACATTTATTAACGATATCGACGATTAAGAAATGTGTAACATTGCCTCATGAAATCATCCCGCCTCATTTTATTGATCATCGGTTTTCTTCTTTTCGTCACTGGATTTATTTCATTCACGCTCATTCTGATCGGGGGAAATCTCAGTTACCTTGCGTGGATCGACAGACCTGGAACACCGCAAGGGATTATCATCAGGATACTCATGATCGGTGGAGGGCTTGTGATGGCTTATATGGCTTTGAATCCGGTGAAAGATGAGGATGTTGGACCAATTTGAGATGAGTGGATGTTGGAGGTCGGAGACAGTGGAACGATGGGATGAATACAAGTTCGAGGTCAGAGACACTCGAACGTCAAGTACTTAATCCCGTCCGGTAAAAACTTCAGGAACTAAGGCCATTGCATCCAGGAATGCTTCACGGTTAATACCTAAATCGATCTTCTGATCATCAAAGTAAGAGATCAGGTGTTCTGTAGGCATATTGCCAGTGAGCTCATCTTTCGCCATCGGACATCCTCCATAACCTTTCATGGCTGCATCAAACCGTCTGCAACCACTTATGTATGCGGCCTCAATTTTTTCTCTCCAGTTGTGTGGCTGTGTATGGAGATGTGCACCAAATTCCACATCGGGATAGGGTGGAATAAGGTTTGAAAAAAGGTAGCTGATGTTTTCAGGATTTGAAACACCGATGGTATCCGAAAGTGCAAGGATCTTAATGCCCATTTCTGCAAGATGATCCACCCAATGCTGTACGATCTCTACATTCCACGGATCGCCATAAGGATTTCCAAAACCCATAGAGAGATAAACCACGAGCTTCCGGTTATTGGCCATGCAGATCTCCTGGATTTCAGCTACACGGTGCAGCGATTCTTCTATCGTAGCATTTGTATTACGTAGCTGAAAAGTTTCTGAAACAGAAAATGGATAACCGAGAAAATTGATTTCTTCAAATTGGACAGCGTCAGAAGCACCTCGTGTGTTGGCTACAATCGCCAGCAATTTGGAGGTTGATCCTGACAGGTTTAATTGTTTAAGGACTTCAGCCGTATCACTCATCTGGGGAATAGCCTTGGAGGATACAAAAGAGCCAAAGTCAATCGTATCAAAACCAACCTGCAGCAGCTTGTTGATATACCTGGCTTTCAATTCAGTAGGTACGAACTGATGCAGCCCTTGCATGGCATCCCTCGGACACTCGATTATCTTGATCATCTCCGGGTAAAAATAGTAAGAACGTAAGACAGTAAGAGTGTAAGAAGGTAAGAAAGTAAGATCCAAACCTACATTCTTACTTTATTAAATCATACTGGACGTTCGAGTGTCTCTGACCTCGAACCTGCAATATCCACTTGTGTTCGAAGTCGGAGACACGCTAACTTCAGGGTCTTGCGGTCTTACTATCTTACCTACTTACTTTCTGAATTAGTGGTATATTTCTAATCTCAAATCTGTCTCGTATGAAACAAATCGAATCCCTTCTAGGCCAGTATGGAGAAAGTCATATGAACGCTACCAATAAGCTCATTCATTGGGTATGTGTGCCGGCTATCATGTTCAGCTTATTTACACTGTTGTTTTCCATTCCATTTTTTACTGAACGGACATTTATAGCTAACTGGGCGATGGTGGTCCTGTTGCTGGCATTGCTGTATTATGCAAGATTATCCATGATCATGTTTGCAGGATTTGTGGTGATCGGGTTGCTGATGATCTGGGGAATAAATCAATTGTATGCAGCTTCCGGATTTAATGCAGGAAAACTTGCATTGTATGGCGTCATTATTTTTGTAGTTGCCTGGATAGGGCAATTTATCGGGCATAAGATCGAAGGAAAGAAACCTTCTTTCTTACAGGATATACAATTCCTTCTGATAGGGCCTGCGTGGTTGTTGAGTTTTATTTTTAAAAAGGTTGGGATACAGTATTAATTTCTGCGGAATGACGTTCGAGTGTCTCTGACCTCGAACCATCCTATATTCATTGTTCGAGGTCAGAGACACTCGAACGTCGCAATTTTTTAATTAAAGAAAAGGAAAAGGAATCTGGTATATTCCTGGTTCGAGGTCAGAGACACTCGAACGTCTTTCTATTTTTTTAGATTAATCTTCCAGTTTCTCCGCTTCCAACCCAATCGTATCCGCGATCCTATACCTGTTTCTCGCAGGCCCATTCCGACTGATCATCTCTGCTAAAAACCCGGTGAGAAATAACTGCGAACCAATGATCAGGGTGAGGATACCAAAGAAGAAGACAGGACGATCTGAAATTCTGAAGATATTCTTTCCAAATTTTAGAATACTGAGGTAGGTAAGAATGCCAAAGCCAAACAGAAAAAAAATGATGCCCAATGTGCCAAAGAAATGCATTGGACGCTTACCAAATTTCCCAACAAACATGATCGACATGATATCGAGAAAACCATTGATCATGCGCTGCCATCCGAATTTACTTTTTCCGTATTTGCGTGCCTGATGCTGTACTACTTTTTCTCCGATTTTTTTGAAGCCTGACCATTTTGCGATCACTGGGATGTAACGATGCATTTCACCGTATACTTCAATGTTTTTGATCACTTCATTTTTATAGGCTTTCAGGCCGCAATTAAAATCATGAAGCTTAATGCCACTCGCACGACTCGTCACTGCATTGAAAAATTTTGATGGCCAGCGTTTACTGATAGGATCTTTCCTGCTTCTTTTCCATCCGCTGACGAGATCATAGTTTTCCTCACGGATCATTCTCATCAATTCCGGGATCTCCTCGGGTGAATCCTGGAGATCGGCATCCATGGTGATAACGACTTCACCGTTAGCAGCTTCGAAGCCTTTTTGCAAGGCTGCAGATTTGCCATAATTGCGTCGAAAGCGGATGGCTTTAATTCGTGGATAAGTTTTCCGCAGTTCCGCAATCACTTTCCATGAATCATCAGAACTGCCGTCATCGACAAAAATTACTTCTACAGGATCGATGCCATTTGTGGTAATCACTTTTTCGATCCAGGCCATGAGTTCAGGCAACGAATCTCTTTCGTCGTATAGTGGAATGACTATGGATAATGCGATACCTTTTTGCGACATAGATAAGATCAGGCTCCTGCCATGGTTGAAGGCGGAGCTTCTTTTTTGAGCATCGCTCCGGCTACAAGTCCTTTGATAAGACCCCAAAATAAGGCACTAACCAGGGAAATAGCGGTTAACACATATGGGTTCATCATGTAGCCTGTCCATTTTCTTGCCATTTCACGCTGATCTTCAGGCATGCCCGCTTTGTCCCATTGTTCTTCTACCCCTTCCATTATTTTATCAGCAAAATCAGGATCGATGATTTTAGTATAGATAAGTGTAAATACAGCTGAAATAATACCTGCAATTAATGCAATCTTAAATCCGGTCAAAAATCCCTGACCCAGCGTAAGGTATCCACCCAGATCTTGGTCCCTGGCTTCTTTCACGCCCATGTAAATAGTGATGAAAGTAGCTACCAGGATAATTGCATTCATCCCAAATCCAAGCATTTGGCTTCCACTTTCGTGAACTCCCAACATATTTGTGGCCAAGGATAAAATGATATACACCATACCGGTGATAAGTCCCCATTTAAGCGTAGTTGACATATTTCGTTTTGATTAAGAGGTGAATGACTAAAGCTTCAAATATATCAATTAATCAACAGACGTCCTTTAGAAAAGGTACCGATCACTTTCCCGATAAAAGCAGTCCCGGACAGGGCATCATTTTTTGAAAGGGAATGGAGCGAACCATTATACGTCCAGGCTGTACCCGGATCAAAAAAGGTAAGATTTGCGTCATTTCCTTTTTCTATGTCCTGAACAGGTAAGCCGAGAATTCGCGCAGGTCCGAAACAAAATTTATCAATGATATCGCTGACCGGCATTACATCTTTTAAAACCGTATTCGCCGCAGCAAAAGCAGTTTCAAGTCCGATCGATCCAAAAGAGGCATAAGTGAATTCACAATCCTTAGCTTCCACCTCAAGAGGAGTATGAATAGAAGAGATATGATCAATGATCCCGTCCTTCAATGCACGGATGATGGCCTTGCGGTCTTTCTGTCCGCGAAATGGTGGCAATACTTTTTTATAACTATCAAAATCACCTACATCCTTGTCCTCCAGGAGAAGGTGCATGGCAGGAACATCACAGGTAACTTTGAGATTTTCTGATCGTGCTTTCTGAATAAAAGGGATGGATGTGCCGGAGGAGACTGCATGAAGATGAAGTTTTGATTTTGTGTACCCCAGCAATTGCATGTCACGCTGCACGATGACATCTTCTGCAACTGTAGGTATCCCCGTAAGACCCATGGACGCACTCACTTTACCTTCATTCATCTGTCCTTCTGATGTAAAGCTGCGGTCAAGCGGAAAGTCTATGATCACAACACCTAGTGGAATGACATATTCAAGTGCTCGTGTGAGCAGGCTGGTTTCAATCGGGCTTTTGCGTCCGTCACTGAAAGCAATGGCACCGATAGACACCATATCCATCATCTCGGTCAGATCCTTTCCGGCAAGTTCCTGGGAGACTGCACCTACAGGATAAATATGAATGGGAAGGGCATCATTCCATTGCTGGATATATTCGATTTCAATCCTGCTGTGAATGGGTGGCGCATTTCTTGGAAACGTAGCTAATGAAGTATAACCTCCTGCGCGGGCAGCATTGGCGAGAGAAATAAAAGTTTCACGAAACTCATATCCCGGCTGACCTGGTTGTGCACCGATATCAATCCATCCCGGAGATACATGCAGGTCATTAGATTCGATGATTTTTGCTTTATCTGCAGTAATTGATTTGGCAATGTTTGTGATCTTTCCATTTTCAATCAGGATGTCCCTTTTGACAGGTTCCTGGCCCTGGTTGATGATGGTGGCTTTTTTGATTAATACTTTCATATCTTTTTCCTTGCCGCAAATTTCGCAGATTACCGCAAATTATTTTTTTCTTATTCCATAGGTTTCACCCATGGCTAATAATGTCTGATCCCTTCAGGGTCATTGTTATTGGCCTTCGGCAAACAGGTTTAAATAGCATTACTTATTGCCAAATGTATTTCTTGCCCCAAATTGCGCTAATTTCCGCTGATTATTTTTCTTGCTTCTTGCTTATTGCCGATTGCTAACTGTTCTTCCACAATCTGATCAAAGCAATCTCCATTGCAATAAAAAACAAGCTCAGGATAATGCACCATTTCCACAATTGTTTTCCCTGGCGTGTGTCTTCAATCAACTGTGTGAAATCCGTTTTCTCATCATCTGTCCACACTTTCTGCAATTTGTTTTTAGATAGTTCATCTACATTGCTCAGTGTAAGATCAGATTCTCTCCTGTCATAATTGAATGCTATCGAAGCGACGAGGGTATCAAGCTGGTTAACTTTATAAAATCCTGCTTCCTTCACCTGGCCCTGTACATCCAGCAGGATCTTTGATCCTAATGCCGAAACACCGGGAATAAATTGAACATTTCCGCTGATGCGAAGATCCTGATCCAAATTGATTTTAGATTTATCCAAAACGATCAGCTGATCCCTGCCTATCGTATATGCCAGGTTGCGTTCATCAGAGGAATAAATAGCCATCTTATAAAGCAATGGCACAAATACTTCAGGCTGTAAAGAAAGATCATTTGTTTTCTGATCAAGCGGTGCGGTCACAACACAAAATGCACCTTTACCCGGTGTGTAAAAAGTAATGAGATCACCTCCATCTCTGAAAGACAAAAGCGACTGTCCCCTGCTACCTGAACCTTCGATAGGAAACGAAGCACTCACTTTAGGTAATCGCATGTTCGACCGCGTCCTGCTGAACACATCATGATAAACAAACGCTTCTGTATTGATCTTCCCGACCTGCCTTTCTTGTGTCATGTAGGGCAGCATTTTACCTGCACCCATGATGTTCATCAGGGAGTTGTATTGATCGAGTGAACCACCTGCCGCAGGGATGAAGAGAACTTTTCCACCATCCAGTACATACTTATGCAGCACAGATACAAGTCCTGATGAAAACGAAGTAAGCTCATTGAGGATGATGAGATCATAGGTTGTCAGTGATGCATACTCAAGACTATTGACGGTTGCCTGGTCAAGAATGAAATTTTTCTGATTTGAAAAGACAGCTGAAATAGTTTCATTCGATGTGCGGTCATTGATCGAAAGTATTTTTAAATTCTGCTCCACATAAAATGTCAGGTAATAAATATCATCGAACGTGACCGGGAAATCACTGATGCGGATCGCAAGTTCATGCCATCCGGTGGAAAGAACAGTGATCATCGATGTATCTATTTTCACAGTGCTTCCTGTGATATCCAATGTTCCTTCCGGTCTTTCCTGGCCATCAAGGGAAACGGAGACACGCACATTGTCGGCATCTTCTTCAGTATAATTATGAATCGAAAAAAGAAGTGCAGTAGTTTGATTGAGCATCTGCAGCGGGGATTCAAACCAGGCGGAATCGATGGCTACATTTTTTTCCTGCACACTTTTCAGCGGAAGAAGATTAACAGGAAATAATGAATCTACGGATGTAATATCTGTAATGGATTTTTGAAAATCAGAAATGATCCATGATACCGGAGCGCCATCTTCACGGGCGAAAGATTGTTTTTGCCTGCCAAGTACGATGGACAATGGCTTGACCTCAGGAGTGAATTCCAATTCTTCCAGACGGAGAAGAGCTTCCTCACGGCTGATCCAGAGATTTTGGGATGGGGATAATTCATGCCCCATGACCTGGAAATGATCTTCCTGGCCATAACCGAGGATGATCTCCTTTGCTTTTTGCCGAGAGCGGTCAAATAAGGATAGGTCCTGTCCAAAAGACTGCATGGAAAAAGAATTGTCCACAAACAGGCTGACGTTGCGGATGCCTTCTTTTTGGGCTTCGCTGATGGGAATATAAGGTTGGGCAAAGGCAAGGATCATGAAAGCAACAGCCAAAAGCCTGGCCAGCAAGATCAATAAATTTCTGAGCCGGTTCCTGGCGGAGGTCTCTTCCTTTACTTCACGAAGGAAGCGTAAGCTGCTGAAATAGATCTTTTTATATCGCCTGAAATAAAAAAGGTGAATGATAATGGGGATGGAAAGTGCTGTCAATGCCCATAAGAAGGCGGGGTATAAAAACTGCATCGTGGCGCCAAAGATATATCTACAAGGATCAAATGGAAAAGAAAAGCCTGCAAACACATTGGAATGCAGGCTTTTGTCAGAGGTTTAAACGGTTGAAAGAGCTAAAAATTTCAAGTCCGTATCATAACATGAAGCCAAAATTTCCAAAGAAAACCTCGTGGCACGAGTACTGGTGCCACCAGTACTCGTGCCACGAGGTCCTAACGGGCTGATTATCTGTGGCTCAGGAGATGTTTTGAGATCCGCTTTTTGACCAAAAAAAAAGGCCAATCCGCAAGGATCAGCCTTTTTTTTAGTTAGAAAAGAATTTTAATCCTTCACAATCCTTGCATTGGCAATCAGCTTACCTTGATTATTGTAGGCAGCCACCATGTAAAGACCGGAAGACAGATTGCTCATAGTCATCGAAGCAACTTCCTGTCCTTCAGCATTCAGATCAAGGACCATTTGTCCAAGCGTATTGAATAATCTGAATTGAACGGCTTCACCCGGATTCCGTATGTAGAGGATATCATCCACCGGATTCGGAGATATTTCCAACGTTTTGATAGTTGGGTAAATCAAGCCGACGCATATTTCTGCGCTTGGTTCAAAACGGATGTTATCAAGCAGGAATGTTAATTCATCAGGAGTATCCACACCTCCGTTAGGGAAGATGCATACACGCCTGTGATCTGCACATGCCTGAGAAGAGAAATCAGCTTCAAGCGTCTCCCATTCTCCAACAGTTGTAGTATTCCTCCAGACTTCAAAGCCAGGACTTGAACCACCTTCAAGCTTTAACAGGAATGGAACATCAGCAACAGGGCTATTCACATCCACCTTAAATATATTGAAAGGCGAAAGTTCGATAGCCTCATCGAAATTAACACACAGCGCCGCAAATGAATCGTGAGAAGGATCGAAATATGCTCCCACTTTCTCAGTAATGTTTCCACCATCAGGATCCGGGTTGTCCATGATCATAATCCTGTCTGCACCGGCACCAAAAGGATAATTTTTCTGACATTCAAAATCATTGACCATCAAAATATTCGGATCAGGTACAACACCTTCACATGAACAAACTACTTCGCTTAGTTTCAAAGCAGCATACGATCTCGGACTGAAAAACCATAAAGCTGTATCGATATACCTGTTTGCTTTTTCAATTGACATATCAGGATTAGTAGCAAGCGCAACTTCATGAATCGATTTAGTAGGATCGAGCGGGTAAGGACGAGTTTTCCAGAATGTAGAATCCCAGTATTCCCATGGACCGGTTTGCGGGCCGGGAAGTGAGATTGCCCATAAATGTTCCTGGTCAAACGTGAGCGGATTCTGACGTAAAGCTTCAGAAACCTCATCAGTGTAAGATGCCTTATTCAATGGGTCATTGATGCCCAGTTCATTAGCCTTCCTGATCATACATGCAGAACCACCGATATTAACCACAAAAATTCCGGTTCCTGCTCCTGCAAATACAGGAAGATCACAATTGATCTCGCCCGTGATAGGATCGATACCATATGGAGTGGTAGGATGTGTAACTGTACCCGCAGCAACCAGCGGAACTGAAGCACCATCTTCCATCCATGATGAATCACCTACAGCGCCATCAAGACCGAATACAAACTGAAAATCATCCCTGAATCCGACATGGTTAGGAATATTGATCGCACCTGGTTTTATACCATGAAGATCACCTACCAGTAATGTGTCCACAAACGGCACACCTGTGATCGGATCCTTGAACTTGTCTATGTAGATTTCTTCCTGCGTAAGTACAGCAGCATTGAATCCAACAAAGCCCCCCGTGCCTATACCAAAAATGGCTACACGGTCCGGATCGATGTTATAAGGATTGCCAAGGGTTTCAACCGTAAGGTTCATATAGCGTATGAATGCATACATATCTTGAATAGCCCTATAAGCCGCATTAATGATTGTTGACCGGCGTACAATATCGGTTGGAGCGACTGGATTCCATCCCTTGCGATATTGGATAGAAGCAGCTACATAACCTTGTTGTGCCAGCCTTTCAGCTATCTCCACATTCGCATAGTCGTTCTTATCACCTGTAGGTGCTACAAAACCACGTGGTAAAAATGTACCTGTATGCAGGAGGACTGCAAGAGGACGTGAAGTACACGTATCACCAGCAGGCATATAAAGATCAAAGCGAAGTGTATCTACTGCCGGAGCACCTGTGACCACAGTGATATTGATACTATATATCTGGTTGTCAACTCTGACAACTTCAGGAAATACTTTATCAATATATCGGACTGGAGGAACAACTTTTTCCAGACGGAAATTATCTAACAGATAAGTGTCTTCATCCGGAGTATCTACACCACCATTTGGGAATACACACACACGAGTGTGATCAGCCGTTGCCTGTGATGAGAAATCTGCTGTAAGTGTTTCCCAGTTTCCTGTAGAAGTAGTATTCACCCAGACTTCAGAACCAGGACTTGTACCACCTTCCAGTTTTAACAGGAAAGGAGTGCCGGCAGCAGGGCTATTGACATCAACCTTAAACTGATTGAATGAAGACAGATCCACACTTCCACCGAAATTCACGCAGAGAGCTGCAAATGAATCATGTGCAGGATCAAGATATGCACCGACTTTTTCAGAACTGTTTGCACCATCCGGATCTGGATTGTCCAGGATAGTTAACCTGTCGTTACCTGCACCAAAACTGTAATTGCGCTGGCATTCAAAATCATTGATCATAAAGATCTTTGGATTGGGAACAACACCTTCACATGAGCAGACTAATTCGCTGAGTTTTAAAGCTGCATAAGCTCTCGGGCTGAAAAACCACATCGCTGTGTCGATATATCGGTTTGCTTTTTCGATCGACATATCCGGATTCGTAGCAAGGGCTACTTCATGGATTGATTTTGTAGGATCGAGTGGGTAAGGACGTGTTTTCCAGAAGGTAGAATCCCAGTATTCCCATGGACCTGTTTGTGGGCCGGGAAGTGAGATCGCCCATAAATGTTCCTGGTCGAAGGTGAGTGGATTCTGACGAAGCTCCTCAGAGACAGGATCATTATATGTTGCCTTATTCAATGGATCATTGATGCCCAGTTCATTTGCTTTCTTGATCATGCATGCTGAACCACCGATATTAACTACAAAGATCCCAGTACCTGCTCCTGCAAAAACAGGAAGCTCGCAATTGATCTCACCTGTGATAGGATCGATACCATATGGAGTGGTAGGATGAGTCACTGTTCCTGCAGCAACGAGCGGAACTGAATTACCATCTTCAAGCCATGACGAATCACCTACGGCGCCATCAAGACCGAATACAAATTGAAAATCATCCTTATATCCGACGTGGTTAGGAATATTGATCGCACCTGCTTTGATGCCATGAAGGTCACCTACCAGGTTCGTATCAATAAAAGGAACACCACTAATCGGGTCCCTGAACTTGTCGATATAAATTTCCTGTTGGGAAAGGACTGCGGCATTGAAACCTACAAAACCACCTGTCCCTATACCAAATACGGTAACGCGATCAGGATCGATCTTGTATGGATTGCCAAGGTCTTCAACAGTCAGGTTCATGTAACGGATAAATGCGTACATGTCCTGTATCGAACGGTAAGCCGCATTGATGATCGTAGAGCGTCGTACAATATCTGTAGGAGCTACCGGATTCCAGCCTTTACGATACTGAATGGCAGCAGCTACATAACCTTGTTTCGCTAACCTTGTACATACCTCTACATTGGCATAATCATTTTTATCACCTGTAGGAGCGACAAAACCACGAGGTAAAAATGTACCTGTATGCAGTACGACTGCAAGAGGACGTGCAGTACAGTTGTCACCTGCCGGCATGTAAAGATCGAACCTCAGCGTGTCCAGGGCCGGGGCACCTGTTACTACAGTGATATTGACACTGTAGATCTGGTTCTCGATTTTCACCACATCTGTAAACACTTCATCAACATAGCGAACATCTTGCGCAGTCAGCAAATGACCCGCCATAGTAATGAAAATCAAAAGTGTAATAATTTTTCTCATATTCAACAGTTTTGGTTAGTTAGGACTTAGATTCATAAAGGAAAGAAATATATGCTAGACGGCCCACACGAGGACCTCCGTAAGTCTGGAATTGTTTTTTATTGAGCACATTGGATGCGCCGGCTTTGATGGTTAATCCTAATCGTTCAGCTGTCCAGTTGATCTGGGCATCGAGCAGGTCATACGTGGGTATCGCGCCGGTAAATTGAGGTGAGCCCTCGAAGACAAATCCTTCAATCCATTTGTAGGTAACATTGAAGCCAACATTTTTTATCTGCGTACCCATCAGATTGATAGGAAGGCTACGGCCTGAGAGTCCTACGTTAAATTTATGTTCCGGTGTATTAAAAGCCGGGATGATCGGATCATCAGTACCTTTTTTATTGAGGATATTCCACGAATAATTTCCTGACAGATTATAATAGTTGCCCAGAAAATAATTCGCCCCCACATTAAACCCCTGAGTAGTGACTTGGGTTTGGGCATTTGCTGATATCCGATATACTCTTGTATTAATTGGAAAGTTTAAGGGGCTAAAATCCGAATTGATTCCAATTTTGTAACCAATGAAGTCTTTGTAAAAACTATAATAGTATCCGGCATCAATCCATAATTTTTCCACTAAAGCACCGCGGTAGCCTATTTCGATGGATTTTACTTTTTCTGGTTGAATGCGAGGTTCGTTAAAGTATACAAGGGTGTCACGATTGCGTGTATCAAGATAAATTAAAAATGATGCAGGTGTGATCAGGGAATCATATCCTGAAATGTTTCCTAGTAGTTGTGCCCTTCCCACATCCAGATTAAGATATTGGTCTGAAAGGGTTGGGTTCCGTACTGCAGATGAAAATGATATGCGAAAAGTATTGCTGAGATTTGGTGTGAATACCAATGATGCAGCCGGAGAAACCACCATATCAAAGTTCTTATTCTTATCAAGCCGTGCAGTGACATTCAGTTTTAGTTTTGTTGGGATCAACTTCTTTTCTACACCAGCATACATTCCAAATTCGCTGTTTGTAATTTTTACACCATTTGTATCACTGAAAATAGTCCCTTTTGAATCAGGGTTGTATTGTCTGAAATTGGCACCTGCAGTAATATTAGCAAGCCGTGTTTCGAATAAATATTCACCTTGCACATGCACCAGACCTGATTTATCATAAAACCTCGTTCCCGGATTGTCCGGGTCATTTGAGAGATTGGTGGTGATGATTTGGAACATGGAATCAAACCTGGCTGTACCTGGTTCGAAGAAAGGAAGGTTAGGTTTATTGGGCGATTTCTTATTCGCATAAATCCGTGCATCTGCATGCCAGGCGAAAATAGAATCTATGTTGTCATTGAGGACCATTTCCTGCTTGTCAAAATCAAAGGGAAAACCGGAGGGATATCCTTCCAGTTTTCTTATTTTAGGAGTATTGTACGTTTGCCAGTATTGAATGTAATCGCTCTGCCATTCTTCAGTGGTCTTTGCAGCAGATTGCAGACGGAGCGCAGTTGCATATGCATCATACGTTTTACCTGCATCTTCCTGGGTCATATATGCCCGAATGAAAAATTTATTTTCCTGCTTTACTTCCAGTTTGCCCTGCCAGAAAAATATTCCATCCAGCCTGAACCTGTTTTCTCCCTGGTAAACAGTTGTGCCGGAACCAAAATTAAATCCGCCATTGACCTGTACCAGTGGAGAGATTTTATAATACAAGCCAACGTTGCCTTTGTAATTTTCTGTATCGTAATCTACAAGCTCAGTTTCTTTATAACCACGTCTATTAAAAATCTTGAGTCCGGGATAATCATGTCTTTCGAGAGCGCCCGTATATTTTTGAACGAATATATTTTCATCCCCATAGATATTGACAGCATCATATCCTCCGGGATTTGTCTCATCGGTCTCAGATTGAGAAGTAGGTTCGTAATTTTCTGCTTCCCAGTCGTGGGCTTTCATATATGCCCCATTGATTTTGAAAGCGAATTTGTCTTCTCCTGAAGCATTCTGAAATGCTTTTGCATAACGCAATTCACCTTTCAGCAAATTTCTTTCACCCAATTTTACACTGGCTGACAAACCCGGATGTAAAAAAGGATCTTTTGTCTGTATATCGATCACACCATTGAATGCATTAGGGCCATAAAATGCAGAGCTGGCACCTTGTATAAGATCTACTTTAAGCACATCCAATTCCGGGGCACCGAGAAAATTGCCCAAGGAGAAATTTAAACCTGGTGATTGGTTATCCACACCATCAATAATCTGGAGTGATCGAACCGGGCTCGTACTATTAAAGCCTCTTGTGTTGATCACTGTAAATCCCATGCTGGCGGTCGTCAAATCAACTCCTTTCAACGATCCTAATCCTTCATAAAAATCATTGGAGGTAGTCTCTTTAATATCCAGCAAATCGATGGATTCGATCGTAAGCGGTGATTCTTTCCGTTTGTCTGAGATACGGCTGCCAACAACATTAACTGTTTCAAAGAGGATCGAAGAGGATTCAAGCTCTGCCCTGATTTTTACTTTCGGATCGGAAATATCTACCGAAATCGATTCGTAGCCGGTCATGACAAACTGGAGCGTGGCCGGAATCTGGGGGACCTTGATCTGAAAAGAACCATCCCATTCGGTGGCTGTTCCTGTTGAAGTGCCCGCTACAATGACATTTGCTCCGATCAATGCTTCACCTGTACTTTTATCCACTACTTCTCCCCGCAGGATTTCCTGGGCATTCAAACCAGGAAACCAAAAGCTTAAAAGAGCCAATAACACCAGGGTGGATTTCATCATTCTTCTCATGCAGGGCTTTAATTGATGATTGAAAAATATGGAATTCTACCGATCCTGCAAGCCGGAACTAAATCATGATGTTGAGATCGGGAGCAAGACAATCGGAGATTCTGAAAAAAGCAGTGTTTTCTTTTATTGGGTCGGCATAAAATGCCGGGCATGAGAAAGGTAAGATTAATTTTACATTCAGGGTATGACTAAACCGGATTTACATATTATCTCCTTCGGAGTTCCATATCCTGCTCATTACGGGGGAGCGATTGATGTCTGGAATCGGATCAGGGCGCTTCACCAGGAGGGGCTGAAGATCATGCTCCACTGTTTTGTTTATGGTACTTTCAAACCTCATGACGCCATAAAGGAAGTTGTCGATGAGGTATATTACTATCCGCGTATTACCTGGCCTGCTATCATGTATCCCGGTCAGCCATATATCGTTGCTTCAAGAAAAAATCCTATCCTGCTGGCAAGACTGAAGCTGGATAATGCGCCTATCCTGTTTGAAGGCATCCATACCACCGGTTTTGCTGACGAATTGAAAGGGAGGAAGAGGTTATTGAGAGCGCATAACATCGAACACCAGTATTATGCTGGCCTGGCAAAGGATAGTCAACGGTTCCAGTACCTGTTTTTTCAGCGTGAAGCACTTGCTTTGGAGCGTTATGAGAACAACAATGCACGATCTTTTGACGCTGTTTTTACCATATCAAAACAAGACCAGGAGTGGTATTCCTCAAAAGGAAGTAAAACTATTTATTCCCCTGTTTTTCATGGTTTTAAGGACCTAAGCATCGCGGAAGGCCGTGGGAAATACCTTCTTTATCAGGGAGACCTGTCGATAGAGACTAATCAAAAATCCCTTTTTGAGGCTATAAAAAACATTCCGGGAGAGGATAATTACCCCATATGTGTGGCCGGACGATCAGGAGATCAGGGTTTTGAGCAGAAACTGAGGAATAATCCCAACATTCAGCGTGAAATTGACGTTTCATCTGAGCGAATGGCAGAATTGATACGGGATGCCCAGGTAGTTCTGATTCACAGCAGGCATTCTGCAGGCATGAAGGTGAAGATTTTTCCGGCGTTATATATGGGAAGGTTCATAGCTGCCAACCAAAACAGTTTAACACATACGGATCTGGATAAAGCGTTGCATATTTACCCTCTCGTTCAGGATTTGGGTTCCCTCTTAAAAAAGCTCTGGCCTATGGAGTTTTCTTCATCCCATCTGGCAGAACGCGCTTCGATTCTTTCTCATATTCCTTCAGATCAGGAAAAAGCGAAGGAAATCATAAAACACTTGTGACCACAATGCCGCAATTGAGCAATATCGAAAATGAATACGTTGGTTTGATCCAGGATGAGACCTTGTCGCCTGAGCTTAGATCTATTCGTGATAAAGTATTGCAAGGTGAAAGAATTACCGATGAAGATGCGATCAGGCTTTTTGAAGATGCACCTCTTTCTTTCCTGGGTGTGCTCGCAGATACTGTGCGCACAAGATTGAATGGAAACAAAACTTTCTTCAACCGGAACTTTCATATCGAGCCAACCAATGTTTGTATTTATGATTGTAAGTTTTGTTCGTATTCAAGGTTGATCAAAAACCGCGTTGAAGGATGGGAATATTCGATGGAGGAGATGCTGGATATTGTGAAAAAATATGATGATCAACCTGTCACCGAAGTGCATATCGTCGGTGGCGTGATGCCGCAGTATGATCTGGATTTTTATTGCACATTATTTAAAGCCATTAAAGAACATCGTCCTGAACTTCACATAAAAGCATTGACACCTGTAGAGTATCATTATATTTTTAAAAAAGCAAAAGTGAGCTATGAAGAGGGCATGCAACGTATACTTGAATCAGGTGTAGATAGCATACCCGGTGGTGGTGCGGAAATATTTCATCCTGAGATCAGGGAGCAGATAGCTGCTGATAAATGCAATGCGGATCAATGGTTGCGCATACATGAAATATGGCATGGATTAGGAAAAAAATCTAATGCAACTATATTATATGGCCATGTTGAAAAATATTGGCATCGTGTAGATCATATGCGTAGGTTGAGGGAATTGCAGGATCGTACGGGTGGTTTTCAAACGTTCATTCCTCTGAAGTTCAGGAATAAGGATAACCAGATGTCGCACCTGGCCGAAACAACTGTGATAGAAGACCTGAAGAATTATGCGGTCAGCCGGATTTATCTTGACAATTTTCCACATGTCAAAGCCTATTGGCCGATGCTTGGTCGCTCGATGGCACAGGTGGCTATGAGCTTTGGAGTAGATGACCTCGATGGTACGATCGATGATACCACGAAAATATATAGCATGGCAGGTTCGGAAGAACAAAAACCTGCGATGAGCACATATGACCTCGTCTCGCTGATCAAAAATGCAGGGCGCACACCCATCGAACGTGATACATTATATCACGAATTGAAAGACTGGAGTGATCATTCTTTTGAAGAAGACACGGCATACCGCGGTTATGTGGAGCTGCCCATACTAAATTGAAATTAACATTATGAAATATCGTATTGCGCTCGTTGAATATCTCAACACGATGCCTTTTTCGGAAGGTTTGAAGTTGAGCGGGCTTGAAGATCAAATGGAAGTGCACCGCGTCACACCTGCTGAATGTGCTGCATTATTCCAGCAGGACAAAGTGGACATTAGCTTGTGCCCTATTGGTGCATTGGAGGATATGCCTCCGCATGAAGTAGTCAGTGACTTTTGCATTGGTGCAGATGGTGATGTGGAGAGTGTGATGTTGTTAAGTCATGTTCCTATCCATAAAATTGAAAAGGTAAGACTGGATGAACATTCAAAGACATCCAACAAGCTGGTGCAGATACTGGCGGACAGGTACTGGCAGACGAACTGGAAATTTTATTTTGATGCAAATGAAAAACAGCCTTTATCCTGTGTGATGATTGGCGACAAAGTATTTGATCACAAGAAAAGCTATCCATTCCGGAATGATCTTGCTGGTGAATGGAAAGCGATGACGGGTCTCCCGATGACATTCGCAGTCTGGATCGCAAAGCCTGGTGTCCCAATTGAAGTGATTCAGCAATTAGATGCAGCGTTTAAGCTTGGTATCGATTATATCAAATCTCCGGAAACAATATTACCCGCCTGGCAGAAGAAATATCTGTTGAATAATATTTCCTATTCATTTGATCGAAGGAAGAAAGAAGCGATGCAATTGTTTCTTCAATATGCGGATTCGTTGGTGTCAGCTTCGAGTACGTGAGCTTAAAAGGCAGAAAAGGCAAGGATTTTTCTATGTGACTTCACCTGTACCCCCCGACCCACTAAAAAAGGGGGAGTTGCAATTTTATTTTTCTATGTGACTTCCTATGTTTCTATGTGTCTATGTGGTTCCAATTTTTTAGTGTGATGTAATTAGCCTCAAAAAGAAGACGCGGACGGTTGCTGAGCTGTAGCACAAGGATGAGTAAAGCAGGTCGAAGTATTTATTAAGAAAAATTATGAGAAATTAAGATTTGATTACTCTAAAAATCGGTTTTCCTTAAATAGAGTAAAATAAAAAATCGTTAATCGTCATTCGTAAATCGTAAATTCCCCTATGTTATTTGAAGCATTCCCATATGGCCTCCATCCAAAAGATCTTGATCTGGTTGTTACTGAATTGCAGAGAGGCAAAGTAGGGATTGTTCCCACCGACTCAGTGTACGCGTTTTGTTGCCTGTCCAATCAGAAATCCGGGTTTGAATCGATATGCGCGTTGAAACATATTGATCCGAAAGATGCATTGATGAGTATTGTATGCAAGGACCTTAGCCAGGCATCGGAATATTTTATTCAATGGCCGACGCCGGTATTCAGGATGTTGAATAAGAATCTTCCCGGTCCATTCACATTCATTCTGCAATCCGGACATCGTGCACCATCGTTTCTCAAAAACAAAAGGAAAACGCTAGGCTTGCGTATACCTCAGCATCCGGTGATCAAATCGATCATGTCAGGGATGGATGTTCCATTGATCGTCAGCTCTGTTCTCAATGATGATGACATCGGCGAATATTTTTCAAATTCGGATCTGCTGATCAATCGCTATGAAAAACAGGTAGGGTTTATAATCATCGAAGAAGGAGTGATGCAGGAAGCATCTACTGTGGTCGATCTGACAGGCGATGAACCTGTGATCATCAGGCAGAGCACTCATGAGTTGAAACAATAATAGGCAGAAAAGGCAGAAGAGGCGGAAGAGGCGGAAGAGGCGGAAGAGGCGGAAGGGAAAATGAATTCCTGGCATTCAAAGCAAAGCTTTGTGAATACCAGAACGTCGGTCAACCGACGCTCAGCAAGGTTTTTTTTGGTTTACTGACTCACACACCTCTCAATTCTCTCACTCTCTCACTCTCTCACTTCTATCACTTCTATCACTTTTATACCCTCTTACCTTCTTACCCTCTTACTGTCTCACACTAAGCTGCTCAACAGGAAGAAGATCATCAAATAGATCCACATCACATCGATAAAGTGCCAGTACCAGGCGGTATGCTTAAGCTTTGTCTTTTCTTCATCATTGAGAAAATATAATACAGCATTTCCTTCTTTCGAAGATTTGTACAAGGGCATTAATATCCTGAGGAGGAAGGGAAGACCGGCTACAACATGTAAGAAATGAAGGATTGAAATCGCAAATAGATAACCATGTCCGCCGGATGATCCGGGCAGTATTTGCTTCGATAACAAATGATTCCATGCAATACCCTGGAGAAGGAGGAATAAAAGAGTAGCCGCTATCGTGAGGAGTCCCCATCTGAGCACGAGCTTTTCATTCTTCAGGGTAAAATATTTCCGGCATTGTTGTATGCAGTAGCTGCTTGAAGCAAGGATGAACGTGTTGAAGACAAAAAGCCAGGGCACCCTGATGCTTTCCATCCCTTTGTCAATACGTGAATAGAGATATGCAACACTCAGCGCACCGAAGAGGGCAGTGATACCGATCAGGATCAGCGCCATGATGATGGATGATGGAGGGACTGAGTATGTTCTTTGGTTATAATGCTTAGTCATAACAAATACCAATGAAGAGGTGTTAATATCACGTATTTAATGATAGGCGACATAATAATAGGGTAGCTTAACTTAACTTCGGGTTGGTAATCGTAATGTGAAGTTAATTTTTCTGGTAGTAAGGAAAAAATTGAACCACATAGACACATAGAAAAACATAGAAAGTCACATAGAAATTAACAATTGAATAAAAGTATGTTCAAGAGCATTAAGAATTTCAAGTTGAGCGGAGTCGAAACATAGTAGGATGAATTTGGACGGTCGCCAAAAAGAATTCTGTATATAGAATTTTGAATTCTGAATTAAGAAGGTAAATAATGAATGAAAAAATTTGAATTACAATGGTTGGTCAGATAGCTCTTTAATTCAGAAATGATTTTCTTAAGTGACTTCTTAAGTTAGCTAAGTTCCTAAATGGTAAAAGAAATTATTAATAGATGAAAATCAAAATGAAAAATAAATCATACATCCTATTTGTTTTTTCAATGCTTCATTTTTTCAGTGTTCAATCACAGGAGCGATTTGATATCAGTGTGAAAATAGGTAATCAAGAAAGGACCATGCCCTGGACAGGTGGATATAATGCGCCACAGTTTTCTAATATTGATTTCAACAGGGATGGTATTACTGACCTTATCAGTTTTGACAGGCAGGGTGATATCCTGATTCCGTACATTCATTTGCCGGCATCGGGAAGGTGGATTGTGGACTGGTCATATGCATCCATTTTTCCAAAGCTCGTGGATTGGGTGCTGGTGGTGGATTATAATCATGACGGAGTTGAGGATTTGTTTACAAGCTCATCGGAAACCGGCATTGCAGGGATTTCAGTGTATAGAGGTTCATATGAAAATGAGCAGTGGCATTTTACCCTTCTGCAGGACAGGGATAAATTTTACCTGCAGATTCCTGTGCAAAGCCTGCTGGTCAATTTGTATGTATCATGGGATGACATTCCTTCTGTCACAGATGTGGATGGCGACGGCGATGTGGATATACTTTCCTTCGACCCGGGAGGAAGCTACATCAATTATTACATCAACCAATCGGTGGAAAACGGATGGGGTAGTGATTCACTCAGATATACCATTGATGATTTGTGCTGGGGAAAAATTCTTGAGAATGAACTTAACCAGGAAGTTTACCTGAGTGATGATCCTGACATATGCTCGGATGGTAACTTCACAGGTGAAGTTCCGCTTACTCCACGGCATTCAGGTAGTACAACACTTGCACTGGATATTGATTTTGATGGTGATCAGGATATCTATATCGGTGATATTTCATCCCAGCATATTGTATTTGGTTTGAACGGGTTGAATGCACAGGAGTCATGGATAGTGGAGCAGGATGCTACTTTTCCATCACAGGACACGGTTATCAATTTACCTTATTTCGTGGGGTCATATAGTGTGCAGCTGGATGATGATCCTGAACCTGAATTCATGGCTGCAGTCAATACAAGAAGTCTTGCTGAAGACCGGGTAAGTGTATGGAGGTATGATGATGATCCGGCTAACGGCCCTTTAGAATATAAGCTGACAGAAAAAGGTGTTTTCCAAAACCAGATGCTTGATGTAGGTTCATATTCAAGGCCTGCAATCGCGGATATAAATGGAGATGGCCTGAAGGATTTGTTGATAGCAGGATATCATTATACAGATGGTTGTGAAACGAGGATTCCATCAATATGGCTTTTTCACAATACAGGTACGTTGCTACAGCCTTACTTTGAATATCAGACTGATGATTATCTCAACATGAGCCTGTTTAATTCTTGTGGCAATCCTACTTTTGATTTTACACCTGCATTTGGAGATATTGATGGAAATGGAACAGTGGATTTAGTAGTGGGTGAGCAGAATGGAAAATTATTTTTTTATAAAAATAATGCACTTCCTGGTGAGCCGGTGAGCTTTGATCCTCCCGTATTTCCATTTATGAATATTGCTGTTGGTGTTTCAGCAACTCCACAAATTGCAGATATAAATGGTGATGGGTTAGGAGATCTGATCATAGGTGAAAGGACCGGAAATGCGGATGGAAGCGGCCGTTGCAGTAACCTGAATTATTTAGAAAACCTGGGCAGCATAGGGAATCCGGTTTTTAACCCGAACATGAATACACCACCGAATACTGCATGTTATGGCAGGGTATTGTTTGATCTGCAACCCGGCTTGCCTCAGTATAGTGTGCCTTATGTTTTCGTTACAGTTGATGGTCCGCAGTTAATGATTGGTGGTGATCCGGGGAAGCTTTATTTATATGGTGATCTTGAAGCAGGGAAGACCGGGCCGATTACACTTCTGGAAAATGAATTCGGTGACCTTGATTTCGGAAACAGGAGTGCACCTGCACTAGCTGACCTGGATAATGATGGAAAATTTGAATTGCTTGCAGGGAATCAGCGCGGAGGGATAGAATTATTTCACACCGATCTTTTAGTAGGGACGACAGCAGTGGTGTTGCCTTCTGATGATCAGTATAAGCCTTACAGGATCATGTATTCAAATGCGGAGAATGTAATGGAGGTGGTATGGAAAATTGATGTTCCGGGAAATATTTCATTATTCGATGCCCTCGGAAGAAAGCTTGATATCCATATTGAACAAAGTAATATTATCCAGGAAATAAATTTGACTGCATTTCCGGCTGGAATATATTTTATACAGCTTCAATCTGAAAATAAAATGTGGATAGAAAAGATTATTGACAATCAATAAAAATATTTATAATTTAATGAACCTGGTAATTAATCTGAGCTGGATGCCGGATAAAGGGATGCCAGATGCCGGACTCATGACGCAAGCGCAGTATTATTAGTGGATTGGGTATCTGCAAAATTCATAGTTGCCCATTAATTGATAATATCTAATCAAGGACTTATGAGAGCAATACATTTTACTTTGATAGTTTTTTTTCTGATAAACTTTTCAAATTTATTTGGACAATCTTATTTTAAACTTTTAAAAGATGGTCGAAACTGGATATACACTGAAATGGTGTCAGGAGAAGAGCCACCAGTTCATATTACGTTGGCTTTTGCATTGTCAATGAATGGAGATACTTTAGTTCAAGGTAATTCTTACAAGAAAATTTATCAGCGCACCTTAAAGACAAATGCCGGATCAACTGCTATTCAAAACCCAAAAGAAATCCTGAACTCATATCTGTATGCATTGATGAGAGAAGATACAAATGCACGAAAAGTCTATATGCTGCCATATAGTGACATTATTTCTATGTGCCAGCCCACGGAGCATTTGTTATATGATTTTTCCCTGCAAGAGGGGGATACCTTAAATGATTGTGTGTTGGAAAACATATATCTGCACTTCATGCCTAATAAACCCCATGTAGATTCTATCCGGCACTTAACTTATTCTGGATTAGAGACGAGGGCTTTTTATATGCAGGGTGTTTTCGACAATTATGGAGATTTTTTTGAAACCACTGGACTTATTCTAGAAGGCTATGGATATGAACAACATGGGCTGATTAATTATGGGAGAAATGGGCAATTAGTGTGGTTTCAGTACTTTTGTGAAGGGGATTCTCTCGATTGCGAGCTCCTTTCAGCCGTACAGGAGCCGCCGGAAATACCACAACCAGTTATTTCGATTTCCCCCAATCCCACAAGCGATATTTTAATTATTCAAATTGATCCAGCTTTTCGGAAAGAAAATGAATTACAAGTATCTATACTCAACGCGGCGGGCGATATTGTCCTTGGTGTAAACTGGAATACATGGAAGGAACTGGAAGTTGACGTTAGTAACTTCCACGACGGCATGTATTTTTTAAACGTCAATGGAGAAGAAATGAGGGCTGTAAAAAAAAATTATAATCGCCCACTAAAAAGCAGTTGATTCTAGGAAAATGTGGAAAATTGAAGATCGTGTGTCGCGAGTCCGGCATCCGGCATCCTTTTATCCGGCATCCAAAGTTTAGATTCCCTTATTCATCGAGGCCAGCTTGGCTGATCTGAGCTCTTTGAAACCACCTTCTCTTTTCGTTACTGAATTTCCCGGAATACCTGTCACCCATCCGACACAATTGGAAGCACCACAGGCGCATGCAAAAGGTTCCATGTGTTCGTCGAGGAAACTGGCGTAATTGAGAGTAAGCTCTTCGCCTTTGGTGATATACCGGAGGGCCAGCACATTCAATCCTTCATAGAAAGTATTTGGATCGCAGCTGTGATTTTGAGGAGCCCAGTTTACCGGGTTATTGTCCCAGAGGAGAAAGACTTCTTTGCTGAGCGGATATGCGTATTGTCTGAAAACTTCTTTCTCTTTCTCGTTCCAGTGGCGATCCACATATTTACGGGTTACGATGCGCTGGGACATTTCTTCTCCCATGAAAATAATTTCCCGTTTCCGGATATTTCGGGTTGCATAAATACCGTAGCCGGCTATTGCATTTCCATTCATCGCGTAATTCTTCTGCTTGCGCTGATGACGGGCAATACCTTCATCTATGATTTTCCGGATAAAGCCTTTCTGGCCGATGCCATCATATTTTAGTATAAAATCTGCTGATCCTTCATACCCATCTTTATAAAATACGGAGCAGGTAAAATTGATCTCCAGGAAAAAAATCTCCTTTTTGTCATTCATCCTGAAATCCAGCCTGGCATATCCAACTCCGCCAAATCCCTGGAAAATTTTTAGAGCCGCTTCTTTAAGCTGCTTCTCCACTTTAGGATCATTACATGGAATATTCGCTTCAGGATGGAGCTCTGATGTTTTTAAGCTATATGTTTTAAATTGAAATCCTTTAGGGAAAATATATTCAACCGGTTTAAAAACGGTGCAGGTTTTTCCATTGTCTGCATTTGCAACAAGCATGACTGTAAATTCCCTTCCTTCTACATATTCCTCAACCAACAAAGGCCCGTATTCTTCAATGATTTCCGAACATTTGAGGACCAGCTCTTCCTTCGTATGCACGAGTGAATGCTGATCGATGCCCAGGCTGTCACCGGCTTTATCAGGTTTTACAAATAAAGGGTAACGGAGATGCCTGCAACTTTTTTCAATTTCATCAAGCGATTCGATCAATGCAAATGCAGGCGTGTTGATACCTTCCGTGTATGCCACATACTTCATCAGATCTTTTGGCGGATCGTAAAGCAAAGAAGTGGGACCTGTGAAAGGTAGATTGAGCAGCTCCATGAAATAGATCACATCGATAGACGGAACTTCCCATTCGAGGTAGCCTTCGCAGAGATTGATGAAAATATCGTACTTCTTTTTCTTTAGCTCCTTAAGCTGCTTATAGGTTGTAAGCTTATTGATCAGCACATGATCGAATTCAGCTTCGGGCAATAAGTGGCTTAAATCCCTTGCCGGATCATAATACTGATAATCCACGTTCGTGGTGGAGTAATCAGGCTGAAGAACACAAATTTTCATTCGTTTACAAGTTTTTTCCTGTACAAAGGACGTTTCTTTTCTTTCACAGCGTGCCGGGTAAATGCATCTTTAATAATCTCTGCAACCAGCTCGGTAAACGTTTTTCCGCTTATCCGCAATATGCCACCAATGGAAGTAAAATCTTCATCTTCACTTAAGCCGCATTGTGCATTTACTTCAAGAACATAAAGCTGGCCAGTTTCTTTATCCATTCTCACATCGGCACGCGTATAGCCGGTGCCCCGTGTAGCCACGAATGCATCCCAGCATATTTTTTTTATTTCTTCGATCAATGACGGATCGGGTATCGCATATTCATAGAAGTTCCCATCATTGGGCATTGGAGTTTCATCTTCATAGATTTCCCAAAGCCTGTCGAAGGATAGAAATTTTTCGCCATCCGGAAGGGAAGGGTGAAAAATCCTTTCTGCAGGCGTATAGATTTTAGCATCCTTGGGATAATTGTACGAACCTGATATCAGGACTGTAAACTCGGGACCTGTAATAAACGATTCGGCAATAAGACCATCGGCTGACAAATCCCATCCCCGGTATCCATTGAACATCCTGTCTACCTGTTCTCTTAATTCAGCTAGGTTGTGCACCACATTTTTGAGACCTACTCCCATGCTGCCTCCGGAAATAGAAGGTTTAAGGATCACCGGCGTTCCCAGTTTTTCAAAAACATCATCGAGGTCCATGTCCTTATCATGAATAGCTATCCATTTTGCCGTAGGGACTGAAGCACGATCAAAGGCTTCCTTCATCGGGATCTTGGAAGTGGTGATGGTATAGAAGTATTCTTCAGATCCGGTGAAGATCAATCCTTTTTCTTTTAGCATGCGGAGGACGGAGATGCCGGGAGTTCCATTGATCTCATCGCCATCGCAGAGGTTTAACACCACCGGAGTTTTATGGCCTGATTCTTTTTCTTTGACGATCAGGTCGATAATTTGCGGAAAGTTCTTTGTGGTAACAGGCTGCCATTTCCATTCGATACCCAATTCGGCAAAGGTCTTTTCGTATTCAGCTATGCTTTGTGTGAAGTCGTAGTAGTAATCTATCTTCTCATCATTCGACTCCAATAGCGGAGCAAGGACCCAAACTTTCATTTGCTGAACGGGGATTGGAAAATAGAGAGGACGAATGGAGGTCATAAAATACTTAGGGGGCGATCATGATTGAGGTGGAAAAAAAGTATTTTGATCTTGTGCGAGTTCATTAGTTCTGGGTTTGTATGCGTTAAGATATTGCTTTGCTAAACATTATATAAATTTATTTAATGTTTTGATTTAAAATCAGTGTTTCACTCAGAATCGTAGTATCGATATCGAATGTTTCATTATTTATTTTTATGATGTCTATCCTGAACTTCATTGTATCCTTGCAAAGCGCCACATACTCATCGAAATAATTGAATGATGGTGTAAGCCCATTAATATAAATGTCATATTTCCCTGATAAATATAGGCTTTCAAATTGTCCAAAATGGACACGGTTATCGATAATAGACTTTTTGAAAAGATCAGGATCTATAAAAAGAGAAGTATGACTAAAAAGTTCGCGTAATGGCTCATTTAAAACTTTTCCCCTTTGATGTTCTCCTTCAAGGGATTTGATCGTACCCAATGTAGAATCTACATTGAATTTATATTCTGGATCTAGTTGGCCTTCGTTATTAAGGAATTTCGCAACATTGCAGCGATATGAGGCCTGAATTTTTGCGCCATTTAACACTGCTTTTTCAATATTGTCATTTTCTTTCTTTATCCTGGATAAATGGACCGCTAATAACTCCTCTTTTTCATTCTTTTGAATCGTTGTTGTGTAATTCTGGAACAGGGAAAAAGATAAGGCCATAAAAGCAAGGCTCCTTAGCACATAGTCAATTATATTCATACCTGCGGCTATGCGTTAGTTGAAGAGATAGGTGCCTGGGATCGCCACGGTATACAAAAGGGAGTGCGGAAATATCCAAAACACTATCCCCATTATAAACCTTGAATTCATTTTCTCGCAGGCGGTAACTGGTCAATGGATACATATTAATATAGCATGTGTCGCCAGACGACCTGACTTTTTCAACAATCAATACAGGTTCCCTAATATACCCTGGGGACGATAATGAATCTATCACTTTAAGTACTATGGCAAAAGCTTCATCGTATATCTCAAGTGAAGAATTATACCGATGTGTCTTCATTTTCCTTAAGGCCGAATTTTCAGTGACCAGATTTAACAGGTCATTTTTTTCAATCGTATCATAAATAGATTTTGTATCCATGTTGCTGATGTCGAAAAGTGTTTTGATAAAGCTGAATGAATCCTGATACGAATATTTCATTTTCAGCTTGTCAATGAACTCCATACGCTCCCAACTTAATTCTTCATAATATAATTTATTCTCTTTAGCTAACGCTTCTGTTTCCTGGTCAATTTCCCTGAAAAGATGTCGTTGGTAAAGCCTTGAAGCAATAAATGCCAGGGCAGCTATTAAGATAAATATGATTGTCCTCGAGTTTGGCATTTATAGAAAATTGCATGTAATTCAATTTAAACGATACTTTTTACAATTGATTTCATCCAACTCCTTAGCCTCAGCCTCAGCCTCAGCTTTCGCCTTTTTTCTCCAATTTCCTCATGATAAAATCTGTCAGCTTAAACTTCTTAAGCTTTTCCACAGGAATGACCGATGCACCATTTATTGTTCCCAGGCATCCTTTGCTTCCACAGTGACATTCGAAAGGTTGAGCCATCTCCCATTCCGTGCTCGGATAGAAAAAAGTAATCTCATCTCCCGGCTTCAGTGCTTTCAGACATATCAATTCCATGGTGGTGGTATTGAAAAATGCTGAAGGATCGCAACTGTGATTAATGTACTGCAGGAATTCGGGTAAAAGGGTAATGTGCCTCTCTTCGCCGGTTTGAACAGTTAGATACGTAGCAAAGGATTGAATAGTCCCTGCACTGAATGGAGATATAAGATCTCCCGGCGAAAAAGGGATAGCGGCATGTAATGATTTCTGACCCGATGATTTATTCATCTGTACCCTGGCAATCATGTGATCACTTATCACCTGGGCATTCCGGGTTTCAGCGGAAGTAGTTATCATGGATTATAAATTTCAAAGGTTTGGTTTACAATTCGCTAACATAAACATAAAGTTTAATATGAGATAGACTTTATAATTATTTTTTATTTATATATAATTTTCAGGTATGAATTCAGGGAAAAGGCAGTAAGGCAGAAGGGCGGAAAGGCAGAATGCAAATAGCAGAAAGTGATGATTTCATCTACTTTTCTCTTACCGGGTGGTTGCATAACACCCCGACAAGAGAAAATAAAAAATGACTTCATGACTTTAGAAAATGTTTATAGCAAAAAGTCGGGGCGTTTTGCAACCGTCCTGACTTTTTGCTATCATATTAATAAAAGGGGTGGTTGCAAAACGCCCCGACTTTTACTTTAATTCATTCCTTCCCCTCAGTCATAGCCTTCACCTCAGTATGTCCGTTTGGAGAAATGAACGGAATACAGTAATATAGCCTGACTTTCAGGGAAATTTTTAGCAACTTTAATGAAGTTTCGAACCCTCATATTGCATCTTTAAAATTACCTCTATGCAAAACAAGATAAACCGAATGCTTTCCGCTTTTGTCATTGCGTTATTCATTTGTTTCGCGGCGGCTTCTGAATTATTAAAAGAATCCACCAATACAGAAATAGAGGCAGAAGACTGCGCACCCAGACCCAATTATTCCGGCATATTGACTATCAAAGTTGAATATGTTGATGAAGATGGAGACCCGATTAATGGAGTGGCAGGAGCCATAGCAATCACCCATCAGAAAATTGTCGACACCATGACTTGCAGGTATGACAACACACATGCTTTTATTAACTTTCACTTAGATGCTAATGGTAAATACCAGTATACCACACCTGGCTTTGTACATGACAATGAAGCTGACCTGTTCAGAGTTGAAGTTAAAGTCAATAGAAGCGGCTTTTTTGAAGGATTCAGGGAATTGCAGGTAGCCACGTATACGAAAGACCAGTTAGATTTTTTTGTAGAAGATCCTCACCGATTTTAAATTTACATCCATGATGAAGATGCATCGACTGACCCTGATCTGTTTATTTCAGATGATGATATTGTCCTGCTTCGGACAGCAATTCACATATGTTCCGGGATTGCAATTTGGTATAAAGACCGTCAAACCGGATTCTACCCGTAAAGCTCAGAACGTCTTTTTCTATGATTACGATGACGATGGTGATCTTGATTTATTCCTGAGCGGCCTTGATTATTTCGACAATGTTTCACCGCTCAAATGGAAGAATTTGCACTTTTTCATTGACATGCAGGAAAATACCGGCTCGCGTACAAACCCGCAATTTGGTCCGCGGGAAGATGTATTCACACAATTTCCGTATCCCGTCGGCTATTTTTTTGCTGATGGTGGGGATCTGAATGATGATCACAAGATGGATCTTATCACCATGGCAGACATCAATTCTTACGGAAGTGAACAAGGCCGGTTGTTGATGAATACGGGTCTCCATGGTGCCGGTGAATTTCAGGTGTCTACACTGGATGCAATTGGCCTTCGGGATTTTGTTCCTGAAAGCATGTTCTATCCTAATCTTGTTGACGCGGATGGAGATGGTGATGCTGATCTGATGATGAGTGGTTTTGATTCTGCATTTGGTGAGGAAGATGGACCTGATGTTCCGGTTTTCTATTACGCCAGGAATGTCGGTTCGAAAACTTCACCAGAGTTCGAAGGCTGGTATGAAAATCCTTATTCCTTGTCTCCTCATTCCTCAGGTGAGATCCTGGAAAGCGGTGACATAGACAATGATGGTGACATGGATTTTGTCGGATCTCTCATCAATATTCCGGCCGATTCTTTATTCCATCTTTATGTGCATATCAACACACCCGGTCCGGATGGCAAACCGGCATTTAACAGCGTGCTGGAGTCACCATATGGTCTGCCTACCACGCATGGAACGAACCAATTGGTATTTCCAAGTCTTGTGGATATAGATGGTGATGGCGATCTGGATATGTTTGTATTCGATGGCAATAGTCAAAACCTGAATCTCAGGTATTATCAGAATCAATTATGCCAGCCGATTACTGAGGACCTTGAAGAATTAATATGTGAAGGGGAAGTATATACGGTAGGGAATGAAACGTTTGATGTTTCAGGTGATTACATGATCCAGCTTACTGCTGCTAATGGATGTGACAGTCTTGTCTTTCTCACCTTGCATGTTGATGTGATTGATCCCACAGTGATATCCATTGATGATAGCTTAATTGCTCAGCAGGTCGATGGTACGTATCAATGGTATAATTGTGATACGGGAGAAGATATTCCGGGTGCCGTAAGCCAGGAGTTTGAAGTGACTGTGACTGGAAATTATGCTGTGCATATCGTGGATGCTGCCGGATGTACAGGTGAATCTGCCTGTACCCATGTAATCATCTCAAGTCTGAAGGATGATCCATTCAAAGATCGTTTTACGGTGTATCCAAATCCTGGCAGTGATATTTTATACATCATCAACCATTCGGATCAGGATGTTTATTCGGTCACACTTTATACGATATCAGGACAGCTCATCGGGGATTTCATTCCGAATGAAAAACATTCGATTGATGTGAGCGGTATTGGATCTGGTGTTTACTTCATGAAGATTTATGGTGATCGTGTAGGGGGGTATGTTCGATTAGTTGTGTTTTGAAAGCATTAGGTTTTCGATACCGGAATAAGGGATGCCAGACGATGGACTCTTGAGGATTTTTAATTGCGAGTGTAGATACCAAATAAAAATGGAGATTTTTCCTTCGCCTCCTCCACAGCCTTCGCCTTCAAATTCACCTTTCCTACCGGATAACAATTTTTTTATTCACCACCTGCCTATCCACATTAATCCTGAAAAAATAAATGCCACTATTCAGGTCGCTTACATCAATATGATTTGATTGAGGTGAAAAATTTTTAAGCAGGCTTCCGGAAAGATTAAATATGCTGATGTGATCAATGCTTTGTTTGCTATCGATCATCAGGCTTTCCTGTGCAGGATTAGGATACATGTTTATTAATGCCGGTGTTGCTTTCGTGTCCCCGATAGAAGTAGTGCATTCAATATTTTCAAACGTATGATCGCAGACGGATGCTAAGTATTCCGTCGTGGAGGCCATGCCTGTGATGGCAAGCGCATCAAATATGTCATAATGCGTCCGCAAATGAATGCTTCCATTTTCGGGATCCAGTTCGTAAAGATTAGCAAGATTATCTATCGCGAAAATTTTTCCTGCATCACAAGTTTCAAATAAATTGGATAGTCCCCAAAGCTGGGTACCCTCACTAAGCGGTGGGATGAGGCATTGAATCGTGGATTGGGTTCCATTTTGCAAATTATATGCTTTGATATTGCCATCTACTGAGCTTTGATAAATAAGATTTCCTTTATAAAATGTAAGATCGCCGGGTGTAAAGTCGCCCAGATTGGCAACAAAGCCAAGAGAATCTGCCAGGATATTGTAGAGGTATAAATTCTGGCCGCTTGTAATCATGTACAACTGGTAATTTTCGTCACACACAAGAGACACATAATGGTCCGTGGCTGGTACGTCATTAATAACGATCGCATTGCCGGTAATTATGTCGATTTGAATCAATTCATAATCAGCCACTGCATACATGATGCCTGCTGGCGAAATGGCAATATCTGATATGAACCCAGGGTAATTCACTACACTTTGAATGGACAGTGAATAGTCCGCGTTCACCTCATAGATATCTCCGTTGCTGACATAGATGTACAGATGTTGGCTGTATGTGACCGATGCGATACAAATGAGGATGAGAGAGAGGAGGAGGATTTTCATGACTTGAAGTTATGATGTTTTTTCGATGCCGAAGGAGGGAAGAAAGGCAGAAGGCAAGAAGGATGATATCCTCTAATATTTTCGATCTTATTTATCGATAAAATAGGCTTTATGTTTCTTAAAAGCTACTAGTTGGCTTCAAAAAGATGGTAAAAAGGTAATCAGCTCATCAATATTACTTGTAGTGCTATTCAATATTATGACTATTAACGGATACTTCTCGAGAGAAAATTGGGTTTGAATATTTTTGTCGATTGTCAATAATATATCAAAATTGTGTTCCACGCATAGAGAAACAAGAACTCCATTTTTGATTCCGCTCCAATGCATTTCTCTTACTGTGTGTACTTCATGATCATTCAAATCGGCTTTAAATGTTTAGTAACGCATTCGTCAAGTAAAATTTTCATGCAGACTATTTGACGATATTTCGATTAGCTTTTGTGAAATTTCAAGGATTTTTATTACCTGTTCTCTTTGCACGCCTTCAAAGTCGTCCAGGAAATAATCAATCGACTCGCCGGATTCAAGGCAGTCAAATAGGTTTTTAATGGGAACACGCGTACCGAAAAAAACAGGTGTGCCTCCTAATATGTCTGGGTCAATATTTATTACTCGTATATCCATAAAATTCCCTGTTTACAACAAAGATAAGGCATTTGCAGTTCAGCAAGCATTACGGTTGTTCTACACTTCGATGCAGGATTTAGTGGAAGAAAGGCAAAAAAGAAAAAAGGGAAATGATGATTTTTTCGATTCCGGATAAACGGATAACGGAGGCCGGACTCGTAACGCAATTTATTTTCTGCATCACGATGATTAAAACCTTAGCCTTTCCCTCCGCCTTCGCCTTTTTTCACATTCTTTTCAATGTATCGTTTTCTCCATCCAGTGTGAACGAAAAGATTAACGTGCCATCATCATCCATGAAATTGCATACAAATGCATATCCGTTTTTTCTGAAAGTTGATAATGTTTCTCCTTTTAAGATATTGTCAAAGCTTAGTTGAAATGCTTTTTTCATCCTTTCCTTATCATCTTCTGTTTTGATGTTTCCACCATCAGAGATATAAAGATTAAATTCTTTGGAATGCAACAGGTTTATGCTGTCCAGGATAAATCCATTTTTAAAATCGATAGGGCATTGGGCTTGTAATTCTTTTATGCTGTTCAGATTGGCTCTGGCTGACCATAACTTAGGTAATTCAGTGGTTAGAATGGAGATAAGCACCATGGACAGAAGGATCACAGTGATGCGTTTCCAGTTGAATTTTTCTGTGGTTGATAGATCCATTGAATGGAATGCTATGATAATTAAATGTAGGAAGAAATTGTAAGATCTTTCGAGGACGCAACAAGAGAAGAAAGGAAGATAGCAAGAAGGTAAGAAGGGAGGAAAGAAGAAATGTGCAATGTTGTACCTCAGCTATCTTCAACATGAAGCTGTATCACGATTTTATTGAGCACCTGATCAGCTTGAAAAAGAAAATGCGGGCATGAAACTTTTGTAGTCTGGTAACTATCTCCTGTAACTTCTATTTTTGGTTTGATCCCATCCTCAAAATAACTTGGGGAACAAAATTCCATAAGTTTGTCAATGTAGATATCAAGGAGGTTGAGGATATCATTCATCGCCATGCGGTTGGTGGTGATCATGAGATCGCTCCACTCATATCCTGTTTGGTAATCGATCATAGTACCATCTTTGTAGATTTCCCACATGGATTGATGCCAGTCTTTTCCATCGATATCAAATCCTTTTTTGAGGGTTGTTCCTTTGTGTAGGAGGGTATCCATATTCGCCCTGATCACATCTTCAAACCATCTTAAATTATTGCATTGGAGCATGTGTTCATCAAACTTGGGGATTTTAAGATCCGTGAGGAAACCAGAGAATGCATAGCCGGTTACTGATCCATATTTGACTTTTATCCAGCTGCCGCTTCTCTTTTCAATCCGTACATAGTCCCGGGGTTGATCAAGCGTCACGAGCTTGGTTCCGAATGGAACGGATTGGATTTTCTTTGAAGTAGCTGAAGTGCTATCTCTTAGGTTTATACCACTTTTGGCCAGGACGATGATCGTGTCACCGATTTCGTAATAAGGTAGTTGGCTTTTGATTTCGGTGATGAGGAGGAATTGGAAAATGAAAGGGTAGAGGATTTTCATTGTTTTAATATTTCTATCGCGGACTTAATATTTTCCCCTTTAACCATTTCCCCTTTTAACCCGAACTAGTAGTACAACGTGTAAAAAATAAATTCACTATAAAGGAAAATCCTTCATTATCTCCCTCGCAATAACAATCTTTTGAATTTCGGACGTCCCCTCACCAATCGTACATAACTTACTATCACGATAAAATTTTTCCACGGGAAAATCTTTTGTATATCCATACCCACCAAAGATCTGCACAGCATCCGTAGAGATCTGCACACTGATTTCAGAAGCATAATATTTAGCCATCGCAGAAAGCTTGGTAGAAGATTTGCCGGCCATTTTCAGATCAGCAGCTTTGCGCAATAACATTTCCGCTGCTTCAATTTTCACCGCCATATCCGCAAGCTTGAAGCTGATCGCCTGGAAGCTTGAGATCGGCTTTCCAAACTGTTGTCTTTCCTGCGAATATTTTACAGAAGCCTCATATGCACCTTTCGCAATCCCAAGACCGAGCGAACCAATCGATATCCTCCCACCATCAAGGATCTTCATCGACTGGATAAATCCATCGCCAACCTCACCCAGGATATTCCCAACAGGCACACGACAATCTTCAAAGATCATCTCTGCCGTCTCTGAGGCACGCATGCCCAGCTTGTTTTCTTTTTTGCCAGCCTTAAATCCGGGCGTCCCCCTCTCCACCACAAAGGCAGTCATACCATGGCTATCCAACAACTCGCCCGTCCTTGCGATGACCACTGCCACATGACCTGACTTGCCATGCGTGATCCAACATTTCGTGCCGTTCAATACAAAATGATCACCATCACGCTCAGCCGTACACTGCATCCGCATCGCATCACTCCCCGTATTCGGTTCGGTCAGCCCCCATGCACCGATCCATTCGCCAGTAGCAAGCTTAGTGACCCAGCGCTGCCGCTGCTCTTCAGTTCCAAACGTATAGATATGGTTCGTGCACAACGAATTGTGTGCAGCCAATGAAAGCCCGATCGAGCCACAAACTTTTGATATCTCCGTGATGATTGTGATATACTCCTGGTAGCCAAGGCCGGAACCTCCATATTCCTCAGGGATCAATACACCCAGGAATCCATGGTCGCCCATCTGATGCATGAGGTCCATCGGAAAGTGCTGTGATTCATCCCATTCCATGACATGCGGCAGGATATGCGTTTGAGCAAACTGGCGGGCGCTTTCCTGGATAATTTGCTGATCCAGAAGGGTTTGTTTCTCGGTGGACATAAATTTCGACTATTCTCGTTGAGGGTATAAATATAGATAAAATGGTCTTAGGGAAAAGGTCTGTGCTTCGACCTCCATTTCACATCCTTTTACTCCAGCTCACATAGGCACTCACTACTGACAACTGACTACTCACTGGTTAGGGCCAATTGCTTACATTCGCTATCGCAAACACCCCCTCATGAAATCCACCCTACGATCCTTTGCCTACGCCCTTGCCTTCGTCTTTTTTTCCTCCTCCTCTTTAGCTCAAACCTTCTCAGGTACAGGCGGCATCATCAATGATGACAACACGCTCAGCGACTTTGTCATCGAGGTAGACGGGCTCACGCCTGATATATTAACTCCCGATCACGGCCTCGTCAATGTTTGTATCAACGTCATACATACCTGGGACGCAGATCTCGATATCCGTCTGATCGCTCCCGATGGAACAAACATTATGCTGTCCTCATCACTCGGTGCTGACGGCGACAACTACGAGAATACATGTTTCGATATGTTTGCATCCGAACATATTATCAATGGGTTTGCACCATTTACGTCAGGATTTAAACCCTTTACTCCACTTGGAAATGTAAATAATGGCAGCTCAGGAAACGGACGATGGACACTCCGCATATTTGATTTGTTTCCTTATGCTGATATTGGCTCATTGGTAAGCTGGAATATCACTTTTGGAAACGGCGCACCCGAGCCTGTAAGATTTGATTCTTCTTCATTCCCAATTATACTGCTCACAACAGATAATGTGACTGTACCAAACGAACCAAAAGTTCCAGGGAAAATAAAAGTTGTTGATAATGGAAATGGTAATTTCAATCACATCACCGATGTGCCTGTCTATGAAGGATTCATGGGCATTGAGGTAAGAGGCGCGTCATCACAAAGCTTTCCAAAAAAGAACTTTGGATTGGAAACTCAGGATTCACTTGGTGCTGATTTTGCAATTGCATTGCTGGGTTTGCCTGCAGAGGAAGACTGGATACTATATGCACCATACACTGATAAAAGTTTTATCCGCGATGCATTGACGTATAAACTGGGAAATGACCAGGGACGATATGCACCACACACCAGGTTCATCGAATTGTTTTTAAATGGCGACTACCAGGGTGTGTATTGTCTTGAAGAAAAAATAAAACGTGACAAAAATCGCGTCGACATCGCAAAGCTAAATCCTGCGGATACGCTTGGCGATCAGGTGACCGGAGGATACATCATCAAAGTGGATCGTGACGATGGTGACGGCACCTATTTCGTATCCAATTATTTTGGAACAGACCAGGTCAATGAAGTCAGGATTGTTTATGAAGATCCGAAAGGCCAGGATCTTCATCCTTTGCAGAAAGCATACATCCAGGATTTCTTCCATGGCTTTGAGGCTGCCTTGTATGGAGCTAACTTTACTGACGAACATATCGGATACCGGAAATATGTAGATGTACCATCACTTGTGGATTTTTTTCTGATAAATGAATTCGGGCATAACGTAGATGCGTACCGCCTGAGCACATTCATGTACAAGGATCGTAATTCGAAAGATTCATTGTTTCATTTCGGTCCATTGTGGGATTTCAATCTTGCTTTTGGAAATGTAGATTACTGCAGTTCAAATAACCTTGAAGGGTGGGCGTATGATGATAGTGGTGCATGTGGGAATACACCGCTTTGGTGGCCAAGGTTTTTGAAGGATACTTTATTGCAGGATCAAATCCAATGCAGGTACAAATCGCTTCGTGAAAATGTGTTGAGCAATGAAAACATAATGCATTATGTAGATAGCATGGCATTAACCTTTGCACTTGCTGAATCCAGGAATTATGATCGTTGGCCGATATTGGGTATTTATATCTGGCCAAATAATTTTATCGGGCAGACGTATGAAGAGGAGATTAATTACATGAAGGACTGGATCATCGGCCGGCTCGCCTGGATGGACGAAAATATTCCGGGAGAATGCGTAGCTGTGGGTACGAATGATTTGGATGAAGATCATTTTTCCGTGATACCAAATCCTGCAAATCAATTTATTCGGGTCAGTTCTGCATTCAATCAGGATTTCAGGGGAGATGTTTTCATTTCAGATATAACCGGTTCAATCAGATTGACTGAAGAGATTGATGCGAATGGTGCGTTTGATGTGTCGTCATTGAGTGCGGGGACTTACATCATTACTTTGAAAAATGATCAGGGGAAAATGTTGAGGGAGAAGTTTGTGGTGGTGAGGTGATTTGTCGTTTCGCTTCGACCCCCTTTAGCGACCGACCGAATTCTACTGAAAGTAGTTTCGGCTCTTTCGTGTCAGCAAAATTCGGTTTTGCGTTTAAAATCTTTAAGGCATTCATTTCGCAAAACGGAGTTTTGCTGACGCACAAGCGTAAGCTCAGCTTATGCTTAACGATCTGTCTTTTTTAATGCAAGCTTTGTTCAGGTTAAAAAAAATCGAAAATCGAAAATTCAGCCCTTCCGCCTTTCTTCCCTTTCTCCTTTTATTGATGTCCAAACAAATCCCGATTCAGAGCCTCCAATGCCTGCTGTTTATATTTTGAATCAATAAGGACGGAGATATTGCTCTCACTTCCGCCGGATGAGATCATGCGGATCGGAATATTTTTTAATGGCTCTAATACCTGCACTGCAATACCTGCGTCGTCTTTGCGAAAAGCACCTACGACACAGATGATCGTTTGATTTTTATCAATGGTGATCGTGCAATATTTTTCAAGTTCAGCTACGATCTGGTCGAGGTTGGTATCATCATCGATGGTGAGAGAGACGGCGACTTCAGCCGTAGTGACCATGTCTACGGATGTTTTGTAAAGTTCGAAGACTTCAAATATTTTTTTCAGGAAACCATAGGCCATCAACATATAAGATGAACGGATATTGATAGCGATGATCCCGTCTTTGGCGGCGACGGCTTTTACTCCGGCTGCTTCTTTCTGGTGTTCGCTTTGAATGATGGTGCCTTCTGCTGAAGGATTAAGAGTATTCAACAAACGAATAGGAACACCCGCCTCACGTGCAGGACGTACACACAACGGATGCAGGATCTTTGCTCCGAAGTAAGCCAGCTCCGCAGCTTCGGCATAACTTAATTCATCGATGCGGCTTGTTTTTTTGACAATGCGCGGATCGTTGTTGTGCACACCGTCGATATCTGTCCAGATCTGAATTTCATCAGCGTTCAATGCGGCACCGATGATGGTTGCAGTATAATCACTGCCGCCGCGACGCAAGTTGTCGATTTCATCATGCTCATTCCTGCAGATATAACCCTGGGTGACATAGATGTTTTTTTCTCCGGCCTTATCTAAAGATTCACGGACGAAATATTTGATGGCCGGCATATTGGGTTCACCATCTTTCGTGCGCATAAAATCCAGTGCCGAAAGAAATGACGCATTGACACCACGCTCCAAAAGAAGATTGATGAAAAAAGAAGAAGAGATCATTTCGCCGTATGCCACAAACAATCGTTCATCGCGTGGGAGTGCTTTTGTAATGCCTGTCCTGAGGGTATTGAAGATAGCTTCCAGAAAAATTTTTGCTTCTGACAGGTTTTCTTCTTTTGAAAACAAGGCATTTACGTATTCCTCATATTGATTTTCCATCCGCCGGATGATTGCTTCTCCTTCTTCCTCAGTAGCGTTGGCGATTTTTATCAGCAAGTCAGTTGTGCCTGATACTGCTGATAATACAACGATCTTTTGTTCATCATCACGGACGACGAGGTCTGCGACAGATTTCATTCTTTCCGCTGTGCCCAGAGATGTGCCGCCAAATTTGTAAACGATCATTTAGGGAGTAGTGAGTAGTGAATAGTGAGTGATTTGCTTAAAATCGTGAGACGTCAGACGTGAGTCGTGAGTTTTGATGCCGTAAATTAACGCAAATTATTTCCAAATTAAATCTTCCAATTTTGCTTGAATGATCATGATTTATTGCCTCAAATTTCGCTAATTAACGCAAATTAATTCTTGATAAAGCTCCTCTAATCATTAAAATCAAATCTTAATAAATCATAAATTATCCTAACTAATACTTCGACCTGATTAACTCATTCATGTGTTACAACTCAGCAACCGTCTGCGTCCTCTTTTTGAAATTCTCAACCACACTTAAAAAAAGGTTTACTACATAGACACATAGAAATCATAGAAAGCCACATAGAAATGACTCATTCTGACTTCTCACGATTCCACATTGAGTCCAATTTCAACTGAATACTGAACACTGCTTACCACTTACCTCTCACTCCTTACCATACTTCTCTTTCCACCAGTACTTTATCCGATTCGCCAATTCCTGTTCATGTTTATTATTCCCCGGAATATAAAAAGTAGTTCCTGCTACTTCATCAGGCATGTATTCTTGTTGGGAAAAATTGCCTTCATACTGATGGCTGTATTCATAGCCTGCACCATAGCCCAGGTTCTTCATCAATTGGGTAGGTGTATTCCTAAGGTGAAGCGGAACAGGCAAGGGGCCTGATTCATTGACATACTGCATGGCATGGCTGATTGCATCATAGGCTGCATTTGATTTAGGACTTGTGGCCAGGTAGATGACAGCTTCCGAAAGTATGATCCTTGCTTCAGGCATGCCAACAAATTGAATTGCATTAGCGCATGACTGGGCAAGTAAAAGTGCGTTTGGATTGGCCAGACCGATATCCTCAGCTGCAAGAATCACCATCCGGCGAGCAATGAATTTTATATCCTCACCGCCATGCAACATTCTCGCCAGCCAATACACTGCTGCATTAGGATCTGAGCCACGCATCGATTTGATGAATGCGGAAATAATATCATAGTGCTGATCACCTCCTTTATCATACAAAGCTATATTTCGTTGTATCGCTTCCTGGACGATTGCATTGTTGACAACTATATCTTTTTCCGGCTGGCTGGTGATAATCTCTAAAGCAGAAAGTAATTTTCTTGCATCTCCACCGGTCAGCTGAAGCAAGGCTGAATCTTCTTCGATGATGATATTCTTCTCTTTCAGTTCAGGATCCTCGTGAATGGTCCGGTCTATAAGCTTTCTCATCGTGTCCTCATCCAGAGGTTTCAACACATACACTTGAGACCTGGAAAGCAAGGCTGATATCACTTCAAAAGATGGATTCTCAGTAGTAGCACCTATTAATGTGATTGTTCCATCTTCTACGGCACCTAAAAGTGAATCCTGTTGCGATTTACTGAACCTATGGATCTCATCTATAAAAAGGATCGGGCCGGGTCGGTCAAAAAACTTCTGCTTTTTAGCCTGGTCTATTGCATCCCTTACATCCTTGACACCACTATTAATAGCTGACAAAGCAATAAATGGCCTGTTCATTTCTCCTGCAATGACTCTCGCCAGGGTAGTCTTTCCTACACCCGGTGGGCCCCACAGGATCATTGACGGAATTTTACCTGAACGAATAGCCTTAAGCAGGATAGCCCCCTCACTGAGCAGGTGCTCCTGTCCCAGGATATCAGCTAATGTCCTGGGTCTCATACGTTCAGCTAATGGAATGTTGGACATCGGAGGACAATTTAGGGGATTTACCCGCAAGAGGGTTAAACGGTTAAAAGGTTAAAAGCATCATAACAGGTTTTCCTGAAACATGTAGCCCCTAAATCCCCTGAAGGGGACTTACCATATGCACATTCAGCAACTCCCTTTTCAGGAAGTGGGAGGTAGACTGGTACCTTTTATCCGATATCCTCACAGTGATTATTTGAACATATAACTAAAAAGCAGGATCCATACCCAACCCTGAGGACATCCTTTCCGTATTAGAGTCTGAAACAAACTATTTTTGAATTCAATTTAACCACTCAACTATGTTCAGCAGAAAACTTTTACTCATTGCCCTCTTTACAGCTTTTGGAATGGCAGGCCTCATGGCCCAGGCCAATGTACACGCTCATGGAAATGTCGTAGACTCAGATGGGAACCTCATGGAAGATATCAATATCCTGATTTCTGCCATCTATTCTGATTCTACAGTTGTATTCGAATCAGTAAACACAGATCCGAATGGGGATTATGCAGTAGATTTTCCATCACCTGGACCTAATTTGACCGGGTGGGTGCAGATTTCTATGGTAGATTGTTTCGGCGCTACAGTGGCACAATGGTTCACGGTAGTTCCTGGCCCAAATGATATTGAAGCCGATTTTGTCTATTGTGAGAATATTGTCATCGATTCTTGTGCTGTCTATATTCTTGAAGAATGGAATCCCGGCGCACTCCCTGTTCTTACCGCCTATATAAATGCAAATGTCCAGGTAGAATATCAATGGTCAACAGGTGAAACCACGCAGTCTATTATTCCAAATCAGGCAGGGATATATTGTGTTGATGTCATATTTCCATGGGGATGCGTCGGCAATGATTGTTATTCATACGTGGATTCGTTCAATATATGTTATGGTTATATTTTTTCATTCCTCAACAATGATGGAACATATAATCTGCTAGCTTCCGCTGGTGGAGTAGCTCCTTTTACATATCAGTGGAGTAACGGAATGACAACCCCGAACTTATACAATGTGCCGGCCGGTACATATTGTGTCACGATGACAGATGCTACAGGTTGTAGTTATTCAACATGTACTGTTCTTAATCCTTTCTTTTGTACAGTGGCCATCGCTAGTGATCCCGCTACTAATAGTCTCACAGCTATCGGAAACGGTGTGGAACCTATCACTTACTACTGGAACACCGGAGAAAGTGGCCAAACTATTTATCCAACAATTCCCGGGGTATATTGTGTAACAGCTTATGATACTACAGGATGTTCAGCTACAGCCTGTATTGATTGGGGTATTAATCCTGATTCCTGTTTTGTCTACATTGTTCCTGTATATATAGACTCGAATACAGTCGGTCTTCAGGCCATTCCCGGGTTTTACGGAACATTTTTGTGGAATACCGGCGATACACTCGATGTCATTTATCCTATAGACCCGACATTAGAATATTGCGTCACTGCAACAGATCCATATGGATGTGTGTCGACAGCTTGTTACGACAACAGTCAATCATGTTATGCATGGGCTGAGGTCCAGTATATCGATACCAATACTGCTGTGCTTACTGTTTATGCAGATCCAATATTTGGCGGAGGTACGAATACAGTTACTTATTTGTGGTCCAATGGTGACACTACTCAAACTACTACAGTTAGCGAGAGTGGCTCATACTGCGTAACTGCTACCATGAGTTCAAACTGTGTTGCAGAGGCTTGTGTCTATGTTGATTTCGACAGCCTTCAGTATTCATGTGCTACTTGGGTAACGCAATTCCAGGATCCGGTTACCAATGAATGGTTTGCACAGGCTTATTCATGGGGATATGGAACATTTTCATACCTGTGGTCTAACGGTGATACAAATTCTGTAACACAACTTAATTCACCAAATGAATTCCTGTGTGTTACGGCTATCAGCTCTTTTGGTTGCGTATCAGAAGCATGTGTAGATACATTCTTTAATCCCTGCCAGGTGTATATTGATATAGCTCATTTCAATGGAGGTGCTGTATTGACAGCTACATCATGGTATGGTGGTGCTGTCAATCAGGGAACTTATACCTGGTCAAATGGACAGACAGGTAGTGTGCTGACAGTGATCAATGACGGATACTATTGCGTGACGTTCAATTCATTCAGTGGTTGCTCATCTACTGCATGTGTTCAGATCTACATTAACATTGCAGATACTACATGCGGAGTCTGGGTTTCAGTTGTTCCTTCACCTCTCGGTATCATATACACTGCCAATAACTGGGGTACTCCTCCTTTTACGTATCTCTGGTCTAATGGTTCCACAGAACAAATCCAGACCATTGACCTTGGAGATCCTAATGTTTGTGTCACAGTGACTGATGCGATCGGATGTATTGCTACTGCATGTGCTTTTGATACCATCAGTGGTGGTTCAAATAGTATCAACGGCTATGTATCTGCTGACAGTCTTTCGGAGCTTACAGCGAAAGTGTTTTTGTATAGCGTTAATTCCAATAATGGTGAGCCTTTTGAATTATTGGATTCTACACAGACAGGTGATTATGGGTACTATACATTTAACAACCTGGCCAATGGAGCATATCTCGTGAAAGCGCAGCTCAATCCGGGTTCAGTCGGTTATGAGCAATTTCTCCCTACCTATCATGTAAGCAGTACAACATGGGAAGAAGCAAATCCATCACTGATTCCAAACTGGCTGCCGATCACGACAGATATATGGATGCAACATGTTACAGGCACGCCTGGTGGTGGTATCATCGGTGGTGGTGTTCAGGAGCATGGTATTGTCGCTGGAGGTGGTGAGCCCCGGGATGTAGTAGGAGTGCCAAATGTAGAAGTGATCCTGAAAAATGAAGCAGGTGAGCCATTGGATTTTGTATTCACCTCTTCAGATGGAAGCTTTAGATTCCCTGAGCTTGCTTATGGTACATACAGGATCAGTTATGATATTCCGGGCGTTCATTCACCGGATGTATGGGTGACTATTTTAGTTGAAGATCCTGAAAGATTACAGGTGACATTGGTTGTTGATCTGGCAACAACATCCGTAGATCAGCCTGCAGCACAAGTATTGAACTTATATCCGAATCCGGCAAAAGATCAAATCAACATCATCATGCCGGTGAACCATGCGACATATGATATTCAGATTGTCAATATGGAAGGACGAAAGATATTTACAGGCAGCGTAGAGAGTTTCAATGGTATCATCCCTGTTGAAGTAGGACATTTTTCACCTGGTTTATTCCACATTAACCTCAAGGGTGATAATCAAAACTACTACAGCCGGTTTTTAAAACTGGAATGACGGAGATGATCTTTTTGATCTCTTTTTGAGAAAAGGGCTATTAACTTGTCATTTAGAGGGAATGACTCGTTAGTAGCCTTTTCTACACTTGCACAATGAATATAGAAGAAGGACTGATCAGGCAATGTATACAGGGGGACAAGAAGGCCCAGATCCGTTTATACGATCAATGCTACAGTTTTATGATGTCCATTTGCATACGGTATTGTAAGGACCGGCAGGAGGCCGGCGCCCGTCTCAATCTTGCTTTTTTGAAAGTGCTTCAGCATCTGCAGGATTATGATTATTCAGGTTCCTTCAAAGCATGGGTTTCAAAGATTACTTTGCGAAGTATCATTGATGAATTCCGTTCGCAACAAAAGCATTATCACACGCATATATACCAGGGACAGATCGTTCAGGAGCCAATGTGGACTAATGGCGATTCCGGTCACTGGTCAGGACAGATCGATATTGAAAAAGTGATGACCATGATCCAGCAATTATCACCTATGGACAGGCAGGTATTTAATTTGTTTGCAATCGATGGATATACACACAAAGAAATAGGCACCATGTTGAATATTTCTGAAGGAACATCAAAATGGCACGTGCATGAAGCACGGAAGAAGCTGAAAGAAAATTTATCAAAAGAATATAAAACCGCATTGAAATGAGTAATAGTTTCGATGATCAGTTAAGGAAGCAATGGGAGGAAAAGCATTTCCCTGTGGATAATCAGCACAGGCAGGACATGCTTGCTCTCCTTGAATCAAATCGCAGGAAAAAAGGAGTTTTCTGGTGGTTCGGAGGCCTGGTCGTGGCAGTAGCTGTTGGAGGAGGACTATTGTATTTCATGAATGGTCATGAAATAATTTCACCTGTTATTCCAGCACCTGTCGTTTCAGAATTGAAAGCCAATGATGTTGCACAAGCTACCAATCCAACGATGGAGAATTCCAATAACCAGGCTTCTGCAATCAAAAATGAGTCTGCAGTTACAGGTAATGCATCTTCTTCAGCAAATCATAAGGATGTAAAACTTAATAAGCAAATAAACTCATCGGGTAATCATGAAAGAGTGACAGGAAATAAAGCTGCTAAAAAATCTACTGATCAAAAAACGAAAATTGTTGCTCAAAAGCAGAATAACATTATTGCTAAAAAAGAAAATATATTTTCTGCTGCACCGAATGCCACGAACAATGAAGTGATTGTAATTCCAAATACCTCACCGGCTATTGTTTCACAGGCTGTTGCTGTAGTGGTCATGCCGGAGGATGCAGATGTAATGCCTTCTGTTGAAGCAAAACAAAGAAATGCTTATGTAACTGAACCTGTGGAATCTATTTCCTTTTCAGAGATCATGTATTCTTCTGCGAATGAAATACACGCTATAAAACCTGCTTTGCATCGTCATGCATTTAGCTTGTTTGGAGAATCGGGTCTTGGATTTGTCCCGGGTGTGAAAAATAAATATGGAGCAGGATGGACATTCAATGCCGGAGGTGGAGTAGGGTATAAGCTTGGTTCAAGAACTGGTGTTACTTTGTCTGCAGGATATGTATTGCAAAATGGTGGATTTGATTTTGAACGAACCTCGACAGTCACTCAAATGGATTTTTGGATCAGAAGCAATTCAAATACGTTGCAACCTGACAAGCTTCATTTTATTTATTCCAGGATTGGATTGCAGTATGAGATGAAGCGGAACATTTTTTCCATTTTTGGAGGCATGCAATATTTATATGGAGCGCAGGGAACTATAGTCGTCAAATCCGCAAATCAGTTTGTTCCGGTTCAGGATGAATCTCGTTATTCCTGGTTAAATACAGATGGGATGCGACGGTTGTTGTGGAATGGAGAAATTGTATATGGCTACAGGTTGACTTCTCGGTTGAATATCAGATCAGGAATCAAATACTACTTCTCGTCCATAAAACTGGAAGATGAAGATTTACGTAAAGAAGGTTATTTTTGGAATGGGCATTTTTCTTCTTTCTCACCCACATTTACTATTAATTATCAACTCTATGGGAAACGTTAGAAAAATAATATTGGCTTGTCTGTTTCTTTCACTCGCCTGGATAGGTTGTGTGAAAGATCCACAGGATATTCCTGCAGGCCTGACCGGAAATCCTGTTTTCGGAGTATCAGGTTCATTTAACGGGCAGTCAATGAATATTCGTGCAGGAGAAACCGGATGGACAGATCAGCCACTTGTAAAGGAAGAGGGTTCTTCTCTCGTCTATACATCTATTTTTAGCCTTGATGCTTGTACTGATGATTGCAAACCATCGTGGGAATTCAGATTTTACAAGGCTCAATCATCATCCGTAAATGCAGAAGCTGATTTTTTGCAAACGATAAAGACAGGTAGCAAGGAGTTTGTTCCCTCCCACGTGGAAAGAGATAGCTTCGAAGTTAAATTGAACACTCAATCCGTATTATTCATGAGTGGATATAGCTCCTGGGAAAACCTCAATGATTCAATCACTACGTTAAATGAACAATTTAATGATGTAGTGGGTTATGGAGAAGTTTTAAACGTTTGTTTTCAGTCTCTGGCCTTCCCGGGCTGCAATTACAATCAATGTATATATTTTAAACCTTCCACACTTGTTCCCTGCATTGCCTCAGTCCATGCTAAATATGAAGATACAAATACAATAAGTGTGACAGTTCGGCCTGAAATGGGTACTCCGCCATTCAATGTCCTGTGGTATGATGAGTCAGAAGGATCAAGCATCCTGCTTTTTCACCAGGACAGCATAGTGGATTTCTATGTAAGAGTTACGGTGACGGATGCATTAGGCAACCGGTCAGAGCTCAGGCAGACCATTCGTTTGCAGGATAGTACTATCGATGCCTGTTACTTCCCGATATCGCTTGTCAGCACTCCTGTAGAAAATACATCACCGTCATTGTTGTCAGACAGGGCAGAAATTATTTATACCGATGAAAACGGAATGGAGTGGAGTAGCACTGCGGGCATTCAGCCCGATTCATCTTATCTGAATATTGGAAGTGTTGAATATTTTGGATTATCTCCTTTACAACAGCCTGCCTACAAAACAGCATTGAGCTTATCTGTCAAATTGTTTAATGCTGCAGGCGATTCAAAATTATTTGAAGGACAGGATGTGGTGCTTGCGTTGGGTCATCGGTGATTTTCATCTGATATCTGAAATGTAGAACATATTCATGAATTTAAAATGAGCGCATTTCTCATTTATTTGCAGAAATGTTAGTACATCAAATAATTAAAAATGAGCGCATCGCGCTCATTTTTAATTAGTACTTGTTGGGCGTAGGTTGTACCTACGTCCTGGTGTCAGCAAAACTCCGTTTTGCGAAATAGATGAAATTATTGTTTTATCGCAAAACCGAGTTTTGCTGACGCGAAAGCGTAGGTACAACCTACGCTTAACGGTTTCTATTAGTTTCTGACTGTTTCTATTAGTTTCTGACTGTTTCTAGTTTTCTGCCTTTTCTGCCTTTTCCGCCTTTTCTGCCTTTTCCGCCGTTTCCCCTTTCCGCCCTTCCGCCTTTTCCCCTTTCCGCCCTTCTGCCTTTTCCTCCTTTCCACCCTTCTGCCTTTTCCTCCTTTCTGCCCTTCCTCCTTTCATCCCTTCGCGCTTCTTCTTCCGTCATTCTTTTCTATCTTCCCAAACATTTTGCCCTTAACCTTTAAAACCTCCATACCGTGAGTATAAAGTTCCGCCTCATCATCATGAATTTCCTTGAGTTTTTCATCTGGGGTTCCTGGTTAATTTCCCTGGGCGGATATATGTTTACTGTACTGCATGCAACAGGAGCCCAGATAGGAGCCACCTATGGCACCATGGGGATCGCATCATTATTTATGCCTGCCTTGCTTGGGATAGTTGCCGATCGATGGGTGAATGCAGAAAAAGTTTTAGGGATGTGTCATCTCATAGGAGCGGCTTTGTTGTTCTGGGCATCTACGGTGAATGATCCGGGCATGATGTACTGGGTCATGTTTTTTAATGCGCTTGTTTTCATGCCTACCATCGCGTTGAACAACACGGTGTCCTATATCATTTTAGAAAATAAAGGTTTCAGCATCGTTAAAGATTTTCCACCGGTAAGAGTGTGGGGAACGGTTGGATTTATCTGCGCCATGTGGTTAGTGGATTTGAAAGAGTGGACACAAACCCCGATGCCATTTATCGTGAGTGCTACGGCTTCTATCATCATGGGTATATATTGTCTTACCATGCCGCCATGCAGACCTGCCGGGGTAAGTAAAGGAGCCGGTTGGGTTTCTTCTCTGGGCTTTGATGCATTTGTATTGTTCAGGAAAACTAAAATGGCGATATTCTTTATTTTCTCCATGCTATTAGGTGCAGCTTTGCAAATCACAAATGCATTTGGTAAACCTTTCCTGGATGACTTTGGTACTATTGAAAAATATAAAGGCTTATTCGCAGTAACACATCCCAATATATTGATTTCGGTTTCCCAGATTTCAGAGACACTTTTTATTCTGACCATTCCATTTTTCCTGCGCAGGTTTGGTATCAAGAATGTCATGCTCATGAGCATATTTGCCTGGGTATTCCGTTTCGGATTATTCGGTATAGGTAATCCGGGTGGTGGATTTATTTTCCTGTTTTTGTCGATGATCATCTATGGAATGGCATTTGATTTTTTCAATATCTCAGGTTCCCTGTTTGTAGAAAAAGAAGCAGATATAAAGATCAGGGCCAGTGCGCAGGGATTATTTATGCTGATGACAAATGGGATCGGCGCTTTTTTTGGTGGTATGCTGAGCGGACTGGTCGTGGATCATTTTACAGTGGATGGTATCAAAGACTGGCAAAGCATCTGGTTCACATTTGCGGCTTACGCACTCGTGCTTGGAATTGCGTTTCAGCTTGTGTTTAAGTATAAGCATGATCCTTTGCAGATGGATGTTGTGAAGCATTAGATTCTCTTTGCCCTAAATCCCCTAAAGGGGACTTTCAGTTCCTTTCGAATTCCTTTAACAAAAGCTTACGAGTAAAGTAATTTATTACTGCATGAGAGTCAAAAGTCCCCTTTAGGGGATTTAGGGGCAAACACTTACTTTCACATCCGCATGACGTACAAACCATACTTAATCGGCATCACTGGTGGCAGTGGTTCAGGTAAGACGAGGATCATCCATGAGCTCCGGGAATTATTTTCCGTAGAACAGCTTTGTATCATTTCCCAGGATGAATATTATCATCCACGCCATCTGCAGGTCTGGGACGAAGCCGGGTACCAGAATTTTGATCTTCCGGAAGCAATTGATGACAGGGCGTTTACAGATGATATTAAGCAACTGATCAGAGGTGAAGAAGTCAGAAAAGAACAATATGTCTTTAACAATCCGAATAAGGAAACGACTATCCTTAGCTTCAGACCCGCTCCAATCATTATCGTCGAAGGATTGTTTGTTTTTTATTTTCCTGAAATACGTGAGCTCCTTGACCTTAAGATCTTTATCGATGCTGAAGATGTCATCAAGCTAAAACGACGCATCATCCGCGACGCCGGCGAACGAAACTATCCGCTTGAAGATGTCCTTCACCGGTATGAATTTCATGTCCTTCCATCCTACAAAGCGCACATTGAGCCTTTCAAGCAACAAGCCCACCTGGTGATCAATAATCACACAAGCTATTTCAGAGCGATTGAAGTATTGTCGGCGGTGATTGAAGTGAAATCAAAGGGCAATGAGCAATAGGCAAAAAAAGCAGGGGGCAGTGAGCAGGGGGCAGGGAAAACCAATTGACAATAGGCAATAATCTAATCTGCCTAATCTGTGGTAAAAAAGAGGACGCTGATAAACATAAGAAAACATTAAGATTTATTAAGATCATTTATGTATTGAGGAAGTTTAATCTTAATAGATTATGATTTTACTTAAAAAATCTGCGTCCTAAAAATCGAAAATCGAAAATCGAAAATCGAAAATCCTGTTCACACTCTCGTATGAAACTCTCCATTCACTAACCTGATCGTATCCGGTCGAGAATGATCACCCCATGGTTGTGTAAGATCACGTACAAATATCACATGGAATTTACCTGTTACTTCACCTGTTGAAGGATCCCAATCAGTGATCTCGAGGACGTTATCTTCAGTTTCAAGAGGCTTGTAAATATTACCGATAATACCGGATTCAGGAAATATAGAGGCCAGACTGGTAAACTCTGCTTCATTTACGCCCACACTTTTAAAATTGACGAGTGAATCTATGGTATATACCTTTGGCTCGATATGCCCGAAAACCAATTGATATTCACGCAGGTTGTGCGGATTGTAATCATCCAGTGTGATGTTTAGAAAAGCTCCTATCATATCACAATATGGAAATAGATCCTTTTGTTCGTCGTTAAATTCAACTAAAGCAGTTCCCCAGTAAAGCTCAGGGATAGTATCATCCCGCTCAAGGCAACTCATGAAGATTAGGAATAGAAAAGAAAGGTATATTAATTTCATGTTGATTTCGATTGGTCAGTGTACAATGGATTTTTCGTAATAAAGGATAATTAAATTTTATTCTGAATGCTCTTTGTAACAGCCTCATAAACTTCCTTCAAGGTGGGTTGCGATTCCAGAAGTTGCAGATGTTTTTCAATCGTTTTCCTGTCACCTCTTAACGCAGGTCCTGTCTGGCTTTCTTTCGGCCCGGAAAGTATTGCTTTGCTGAAGGTCTCAATGATCAGCGGCTTTAATATTTCAAACGGCAATTGATGTTCATTGCAAATCGATTCCGCTAATGTCAACATGTGATTTGAAAAATTATTGGCAAAAACTGCAGCCACATGGAGGATGGATTTTTGCCCATCTGTCATCCTGTACACAGCAGAAGATAATCTCCCGGCGATTTGGTCAAGCATGATCCAAATGTCATCATCATGCGTGGTGATAATGATCGGGATAAAACGAAATGAAACATCATGATTGTCCGAAAAGCTTTGCAATGGATAGAACCCGGCTTTTCGTAGAAATGGAAGAACTTCAAGCTCCAGTATACCTGAACAATGAACTACAAGAGAATCTGAATTAATGATTTTAATGAGCCTGTCAGCAATCGGTTTTATCGTATCATCAGAAACGGTCAGAAAATAAATTTCCGCATCAGGAATGATCTCTTCAAGATCGGATGTAAAAGATGCGGATGGAAGTTTTTCGGACAAAAGTCCTGCAGTCCCCGGAGTCCTGTTATACACCTGTACAACTTCACCACCTGCTACCTGTAGTGCGGGCATGAGCTGATGTGCCAGGCGACCGGCCCCGATACAGACGATTCTCATCAGCCTACGTCTTACGAAGTCGTTTGTAAAGCCCGATAAACATCCCCATCAACATGATGATAGATCCGGCCCAAAACAAATTAATCCCCGGAAATATGATCGCCTTTAGCACAATGAAATCATTCCGCGGTGCTTTTTCTGCAATCTCAACGGAGAGCCTCATCTTATCCAAAGGACGAGAAAGCAATAATGTGAATTCTTCTTTCTGTGGATCTATTTTTTCAAGCCGAACATGAAGTCCAAGATCAGGCACAAATGCTTTCATGTTGTAAGGAGTCCCTCCACGTATAAAATATAGCGGTCTCACTGTGTATGTGCGGTTTTCTGGATTTTCAATTTTTACAACTCCATGTATCGCGATATCATCTTCTTCAGCGACATAATTAGGATGGTTTATATTTTTATCAATGCCTAAAAATGTAACCTTAAGATCTTTCCAGTTTTTTGTTTGTCCCGGCTTAATGACTAAAGGTTCGTAGTTTAGATTTTCATCCAGCGGAATGAGACTGTCTATAGAACTTGATTTAAGTCGTGTTCTAAGGTTAAAGTCATTGATCTGATCGGACATGCCATACAATAATCCTTTTCTCACGAGCAGCGTAGGATATGCTTTTTTGACATTGGGTCCGTCAATATGCCTGATGGAAAGATTGCCTGAAATCGCCAGATCATTTTCTGCTTTTACATATTCACTATGTTGTGTTCCGATTGAAATGCTATCCAGCTTAACAATGAAGTCACCGGCTTTCACTGAATCACCCGGACTGATGTAATATAACCGATAGTCAAGCAAACTATCACCTCTGGCAATATTTGCAGCATCCTGTTGTTCCTGAGGAAGGCCATCGATGTAAGTGAAAATATCCCTGTCTACATATTTTTTAGTATCCGGATTTGGTGCTGCTACTTTTGTCATCTTCCGGTCGTAAAGAACATCAGGGTAAGTTGTAAAATGTTCCACTGTGTCACCTTGCTCGGTCATTTTCAAAAACTCAACTTCGAAGAATCTTGTCAGGCCTTCAAGCGTATCCGATTTATAAGTGACCCAATATCCATTCATGAACATAGGCATGTTGCGGATCAGGAAAGCACTTTCACCCGGATCAAAACCATTCGCAATCCCTTCTTCTGCAAATTTATTTTCACTGACGAATTTTTTGTTTAACCCGCTAGCCATAATACCTACCACCATCAATGCAAATCCTGCATGTGATAAGCCTGATGCCATCGCCCCTAATGTTCTTTTGCCAAAGCTGATCAGGTAATCCACGTTAGCGATCACTCCAAAGCTTGCGGCACCAAGAAGTATAGCATATTGCCAACCTGGAATATTGATCCATTTTGAAAGAAGGAAAGCGAGTACTGTACCTATGACAGCAGATATACCAATATGCTTGAAAAATTTTGTTTTATGGATCTCCCATCCCATACCGCCAAACCTAAGCATGAGGGTAGCACCAGTCAATAATGTAATCAGCACGGCGATCCAAAGTTGAAACCGATTATAATGGGAAATCGGGTCTAATGGAATGGCCCTGTGATAAGAGCTCATGTCTCCCTTTCCGGTCACTGATCCAAAAACATCAACCAATTTATTCCAAACCGGAATGCTGGTCGTGAATGTAATCAGCACAGAAGAGAAAATTAAAATCAGCGAGCCTACAAACATCCAGAACTCCCTGCTGTGAATACTTTCCTCTTTTTTAATAACCGGTATTGATTTGTACCGCGAAAAAAAGAAGTAAGTGCCGGCAAGTCCGAATATCCCGAGGAACCCGACAAGCTGCCATTCAAGACCCATCTGTGTAAATGCATGAACACTTTCTTTGCCTAATATGCCAGACCTTGTGAGGAATGTTGAATACACAGCCAACAGAAATGATAGTATATAAAAGAGATACGTTGTGCGCAATGAATGTCCTGTATGCCTTGTTATGAAATTGCCATGCAGCGCTGCAAGCATGACTACCCATGGAACAAGAGACATATTCTCAACAGGATCCCATGCCCAGTATCCACCGAAGGTCAAAGATTCATACGCCCAGGCTCCACCCATCAAAATACCTGTTCCAAGTATTCCGCAACAAAACAAGGTCCATGGCATAACAGGTTTTAACCAATCCGTATGATCTTTGCTGAACAATCCGGCCATAGCAAAACAAAAAGGAATGGATACAGAAGCGAAGCCAAGAAATAATGTCGGGGGATGAATAGTCATCCAATAATTCTGCAGCAATGGATTGAGTCCATTACCAGTGATCAGTGTAAGATAATTTGGATTCTGAAAGAGTGGTATGTCCATGGTTTCGCGGATCATCAAGAACGGGCTGCTTCCCATTCTGAAATCATCCGCGAAATAAACACCTGCGATCATTGAGGCGAGAACGAGCTGAATAAGTGATAACCAGGTCATCACTCCCGGCTCCCATTTTTTAGCCGTAAATACGACTACTGTACCCAGCACAACATGCCAGAACATCCATAGTAGAAAGCTGCCTTCCTGTCCTTCCCAGAAAGCGGAAAAAATATATTTCATCGGTAGCTCATCCGACACATGGTCCCAGACATACTTGTATTCATAGTACTGGCTGATCATCATGAAGAAGATCATGCCGATCACTGACAATATGGAGAAGCAATGAATGCCCCAGGAGATGCGGCTGAGTTTTAACCAGGATGCATCATCACTCGCGACAGATGTTTTACGATAGGAAAGGAATGCAAGAAGAGCGGAAACTAAGCCGGTGATAACAAAAAAATGACCGAGCCTGCCCGGAAGGAGATGCTCTCCTATATACTGGATATCCTGCATGAATGATTACATATTGCTTCTGGCGAACACCTCTTCATTTTTGTACTTCGAAGGGCATTTCATCAGAATGCTGGAGGCTACAAATTCATCACCCTGGAAAGAACCTGTGGCGACGATTTGTTCGCTGAGTTCAAAGTCCTGGGGTTTTGCAGCATGAAGTTTGACTTTATGTTCTTCACCATTCTGATCTTTCATATAGAAGGTGAAAAGATTGGGATCTTCCTCTGCATTATAGTACATCGGCTTGTCTTTTGAAAGCATACCCACGACTTTAGCCGCTTCACCTGAACTTTTCACATGGGTGAATGAACTATAGGTGCTCATGTCTTTTGAAGCAGAGATGAGCATCACTACGCCGCCGGCCATGAGAGCAATGATGATGAGAGGCATTAATTTCATTGGTAAAAGCTATGTTTTCGGGTTCAATCCCTGTGCTACTGAATCTTTGTGCAAATTTACAGGAAAATAGCCACAAAAGGATACAAAAGCAGTAACGAATTGTGCCTGTTTAAAGTGCCTTTATACCTTATGAAAGAAGTCGTTAGCTTAAAAAATGCCGGAATTTACCAGGAAGGGGTAAAAGTCCTGAGCGATGTCAACCTGTCTGTCAGCCAGACCGAATTCGTGTACCTGATAGGGAAAACCGGGAGTGGAAAAAGCTCCCTGATGCGGACTTTATGGGGTGATTTGCCGCTGAAAGAAGGTGATGGCCAGGTGGCCGATATCTCGCTTTCAAAGCTTCAGCCAGCCTCTATTCCTACGTTAAGAAGAAGGGTAGGGATGGTATTCCAGGATTTCCATCTCTTTCCTCAGTGGTCGGTTGCTGAAAATCTTCGTTTTGTCCTGGATGCTACCGGTACGAATGATGAAGCTGAACAAAATAAAATCATATCGGAAGTGTGTGCGGATGTTCACCTTTCAGATAATATCCACAAGCCCGTTCACCAATTATCAGGTGGTGAGCAACAAAGAGCGGTCATTGCACGTGCTGTTCTCAATAAGCCACAGATTCTTCTTGCTGACGAACCTACCGGGCATTTGGATCCGGAGACAGCGGATGCAATTCTTCAATTGATGCGTCGTCTTGCTGTGGAATATCATACAGCGATATTGATGGCAACACATAATACCGGTGTGATTGAAAGATTTCCGGGTAGGGTGTATAAGGTGGGAAATGGAAGGGTGGAGGAGATGGATTAGATAGTTTTGTCGTGTGGATATCAAATCAGCATATCTTTCAATTTCCGTCCTTATCATTCAGGCAATCTGGTTTAAATTAGTATTGACTCGGTTAGTTATTTAATCTGATCAAATTTTACCTGCAACAATGAAAAGATTAGAATCATCTCTCATCAGCTTTATACTGATTATCGGAATACTATGTACCTCTTGTGAAAAAGTTGAAGAGGCTATTGTCTCAAATGGAGTTCTTTCTTTGTCACTCTGGTCAGATTGGAAATACGAAATGCAGCAGGGAATTGATACAATAGAAGGTATTTTTACGAATGGATGTGAGGAAATAGGGTATAGCGCAGGATTCTTCACCAGTAGCGATTACACGCATTCTCCGGATGATGTTTATTATGAAGAAATTACAATTGACGGTGTGCCTTGCAAAATTGTTGCGATACGTGTTCAAAGTGATCCTGATGATCGACTCTTCTTGTTTTTTAAAAAGGGAACAAATGCAACGGAACACGGTCATTTGAATATAACGGCTCCGGACGATCTTCAGAAATATATTGATATTTTCAAAACAGTACGTTTTCTCTGAATCATCCTGCATATTAAATGAATGAAATGAAAATCTATCAATTCATAAGATATGATGACAATTCCTTGCTTCAAAATTTATTTGATAATGCAGATAAGAATACGATTTTTTGCTTCGATCTTGAAGACAGCATCCAGGACAGTATCCAGCCAGCCAATACACCCTTTCTAAAATCTTCGCATAGAAATATTTTAAAATCAATACTGGAAAAAATCCGTATCCATTCTGTCCCGGTTAAAATAGGAGTGAGGATCAATGGTGTTGATACAACTGAGTATTTGCAGGATATTGAAGCACTTTCAGAGTCAGGACATATTTCCACTATTTTTCTTCCTAAAGCAAATAATGCAGATCAGGTATTGGATTTGCAAAACAGATTGCAACTCAGCGAAGTAAATTATACTGAAATCATACCGGTAATTGAAACCAAGAGCGGACTGCTTAATCTGGAATCCATTTTGAAAATCAAATCTAATAAAATAACGGCTATTGCTTTTGGCCATTGTGACTATAATTTCGATAATGGTATTTATCCCTTTATTCACCAGGATGAAAGAGAATACTGGAACTGGGTGATTAAAATGTATAAAATCATCAGGCACTATCAGGTCACTTTCGTGAATTCGCCCTTCCTGAAGCTCAGGGATGATTTGTCTTTCAGGGATATGTTATCGCTTCTTTATTCTATTTGTGGTGATCATTTTGGGCAGATCACTTTGACAGGAAGGCAATCAAAGCTTTGCAGTTCCTTCATCCCTGATAAGACTAAAACAATTACTGAAAAAACAGATAATCCGCTGGATCTGAAAGTTCCGGAATCCTATGCGACGGATTTTATTGAGGCCTTCGGGAAAAGTGAAAGAAAAAATGGTTTTGCTATAACGCCGGACAGGATGATTTTATCTCCCCATGAGTTTTTTGCTTCTAAGCAATATCTGGATAAAATTAAATTACCTGAAATCAATTTCACGTTTGTAGGAGGTTGCTTTCCGGTCAAAGGGAATGTGTTATTTGAGGATCGCTTTCATCAGATCATGAAGAAGGAAATTGAAAACAGGTATGAAGTAAGATTTAATGTCAATATCATCCGGTATGAGCGATATATGAATTGCATCAACAGGATATCGGCTTCAGAGAAAGCTAACCCTATGGATATTCTTGTTTTCTCCATCCGTCCGGAGCCTTTTTTGCGCCTGGTAAAATTGTATTACAAATACGCGGATACTACGGATGGAAAAATAAGACGGTCATTCAATCTCCCTTTTCTGAATAATATCAATCCGGAAAAGCATGATGTTCTATCTGCTGATACAAGATTTCATCCCTTGATGCTGGGTTCTAAATCCAACATCCGGAAAGCGTTCATTAACCTTAACTACATCTTTGGTTTGGTGATTGGCAATGATAAATATTCCAGGCGTGAATATTTAAAGCTGCTGAATAATGTAATTGATTTTTGCAAAATGAAGAATATACAATTGCTCGTCCTTGGTCCGGCTATCAGGACAAATACAATTATGGAAAAATTGCTTTCCAGGAAACTGGATACATTTTTCAGAAAAGCACTTCCAATTTCTTCAGAGCAGTTTATCAGCGGTGCTGACCTCGAAAGAAATGGAGAGCCTGTATTTGAAAAGAATGGTATTTATGTGAATGAGAAATACCATGAAGTTATTGCAGAGAGAATGGGGAGTAGGGTAAGGTTATTAATTGACAAAATGATGCATTCTAACGTTGGTCTGGCAAGGACTGAAGAAGCTTTACATCATTAAATATTATATCTCATCCCGGTATACCCACCCGGTGTCAATTTTCTAAGCTCTTCTTTTACTTCTTCCCGCACCTGGAGCTTTTGGATGAATAGGTGTAAGTTTTCTTTAGTCAGCTTTTCTTTTCCTCTCGTCAGATCTTTCAGTTGCTCGTAAGGATTTGACACACCTTCACGACGAAGTATAGTTTGTATAGCTTCTGCCAGTACAGCCCAATTGTCGTTCAGATCGGATTGTGTCTTCGTTTCATTCGCAGATATTTTACTTAGTCCTTTCTGAAGGGATTTCAACGAAAGAAAAGTATGCGCTACCGGCACCCCGATATTTCGCAACACTGTGCTATCCGTAAGATCACGTTGCAAACGACTTACAGGTAATTTATCAGCCAGATGGCCGAAGATGGCATTTGCATAGCCCAGGTTTCCTTCTGCATTTTCAAAATCAATCGGGTTCACTTTGTGTGGCATGGCAGAAGAGCCCACTTCATCCGGATTAACTTTCTGCGTGAGGTAATTCATGGAAATATACATCCAGACATCACGGCATAGATCGATCAGGATCGTATTGATCCGCATGGCAGCATGACACAATGCAGCGATCTGATCATAGTGTTCGATCTGTGTGGTGTACTTATATCGCCCGATGTTCAGATACTTCGATGTAAAATGATCAGCCCATTCGGACCAATTGATATCAGGATATGCTGCAACATGCGCATTGAAATTGCCGGTTGCACCGCTGAATTTGACACTGAGTTCTATCTTTTCAAGCTGGTCGAGCTGAATATCTAATCTTTCGACAAAAACCATCATTTCTTTTCCAAGCAATGTCGGTGAAGCAGGTTGCCCGTGCGTAAATGCCAGCATGGGAATATCCTTCGTCGCAAGTGCAAAATCATAAATAGCCAGCCTTGTAGTTTTAATCTCTGGCGAAACGATTTCCCTGAAAGCATTCCTGATCATGAGAGGAAATGCACTATTGTTGATATCCTGCGATGTGAGACCGAAATGCACCCATTCGCGCAGCGAAGAGAGATTTATTTTTTCCAGTTTTTCTTTGATGAAATATTCAATGGCTTTGACATCGTGATTGATCTTGGATTCGATCTGTTTGATGTGGGATGCATCTTCATCCTTGAATGAAGTCACTATATTTTTCAGGTTGGATTTGTCTTCATCACTTAACCTGGCTCCCTGGATGATTCCGGTTTCAATAAGGGCTATGAGGTATTCGATCTCCACAAGACATCTGTATTTCATGAGTGCAGACTCGGAGAAATATGCACTCAGCATGGATGTTTTGTCACCATACCGGCCATCAATAGGAGAAATCGTATGAAGCATTTTAGGCAGTTCTGTTATGGTGTAAAAGTACATCTAATTTTCGTCAGGCGTCAGACGTGTGCTTCGACCTACGCTGCTCAACCTTGTCCTACAGCTCAGCAACCATCGTCAGACATAAGAAAAAAGTAATAATACTAAACTACATAAAGCTTTCAAAAATTCTATGTGCCTTCCTATGTTTCTATGTGCCTATGTGGTAAACCTTTTTTTGAGGACGCGGATTGATTAAGAAAAAATATGATTTTTAAGATTTAATTTCATTACCAATTCAAAGATCACACCATTACAAAAGAAATTGAACCACATAGACACATAGAAACATAGGATTTCACATAGAAAAATCTTGCTTTTCCTTTTCTACTCTTCTGCCTTTTCTGCCCTACTGCCTTTTCCCCCTTTCTTCAAAACATCTCCGGATCAAAATTTGAAAAAACTTCTCCCTCCGCCATCTCCTGGGTGTAAGGAATGGTGATCGTGCTCGTAGTACCGGTACCAATCACACTGTACACTGAGATTTCTCCTTTTAGAAAATTTACACGCGCAGAAACATTTTCTGTGCCCATGCCTTTTTTTACCTCACCCGGCTCATATCCTTTTCCATCATCTTCTACCATGATCTCCAGGTCTTCTTCATTGCGGATCAGCTGGATAAGAATTTCTTTTGCATGCGCATGCTTGAGGCAGTTGTACAATAATTCCTGCACTATGCGATAGATATGAAGGATGATCCCTGTCGGCAGATCATGTAATGCACCATAATGAATGAATTCAATGTGCGGCATTTCCTCAGACTCGATACGGTTGATCAGATCTTTGATAGCAGGTACGATGCCCATCTTTAGTAAGGCACCGGGTTGCATGTTATTGGATATTGTGCGGACCTCAGCACAGGCTTCATCAAGCAAGGTGTAAGCCTTTTTATATTCCTTTTGATTGGTTATTTCCGGGTTCTTTGTCTGGATAGCATCAAAGTGAAGCTTTACAGTTGACAGTAAGCCGCCAAGGCTGTCATGCAAATCTCTTGCTATGCGTTCTCTTTCTACTTCCTGGCCTGTTAGCATCGAACTCATCGTCTCTATTTTGAGATTGGTTTCAAGCTCAGTTATTTTCCGTAGCGTCAGCTCTTCATTCTGTTTGGTGATGATCTGGTTGGCATTGAGACGCTCCTGGTAACTTCGGATGATAATGTATGAAACAATGAGCATGATGACGACACCAATGAGCAGGCCATAGCTCGTTAAATTTTGCATCTTGGAATTCAGGACAGTTATATTTCTTTCACTCTTCATTTCCGAGAGTTCAGTTTTGCTTTCGAGATTTTTTTGTCTCAGTAACATTTCCTGCGTCGACTTGCTGGCATCATTCAGGCTGTCATTGAATTGATTGTAGGTTTTCAGGACAAGAAGTGCAGCCGGATAGTCATTCATCTTTTCATAACTGGCTGAGAGATGCTTGTACAATTCTCTTTTTACAAAAATATCACGGCCGCTCAGACGCAATCCCTGTTGAAAATAATATTCAGCTAACCTGTATTTCTTTGCATGCATATTGTACATCCCGACATGAAGGTGGATGGATGGAAGAAATGATTCATACCGGATGCTATCATACGTGGATAGCTCCAGCTTCATGGAATCCGGCAGGTCACTGAATAATTTCTTATGCCCGGTGAGTGCGGCAATCGTAAGCTGATTGATGTCGGACAATAATGTATCCTGAATCAGGAGGTTAAGCTTGCCGGCTTGCTCAAGATATTTTGTAGCTTCTTTTACCTGGCTTCGGGCTATATATATTTCTCCTATCTGTTGAAGCATCCGCGCCTGTAGCAATGTGTCCATTGTCCTGACAGCATATGATTTTACTTTGTCAAACATGGCAATAGCTTCAAGGTAATATTCACTTCCACTGTAGACATGACCGAGATCATTGATGGTCTGGTACATCCGTACAGAATCTCCCGCTTTTCCAAATAATTTCTGAGCCTCAATATAATTTTTGATAGCCTTGTCAAGGTTCTCGATCTCAGCCAGGTCACGTTCAGCGATCATGCGGTACCCTTCAGCCGCAGTGCTGTATTCGCCGATTTGTTCCAGTTGTGAAACCTGCCGGTAGAGTTCAGCTTTTGACATCTGTTCATTGACTGTTGGCTGGGCTATGCTGCTGTATGGAAATAAAAGCAGTAAGATGGCAGACAGGACGCCTCCTAAAGATGTAAATAGGTTATGCATTGCATGTTCACTCATATCCTGGGATCAAAATTAATATGCCGCATGAGCTGACTCATCCGCCGAAATAGCAGATGTTCACCTTGCAACAGCAATCGTTTTTAAACATTGCATTAGTAACCCCTCGCAACGACAGACCGTCATTGTTGAAGTTCCATTTGGCAATAAACAAATAATGGAAGTATAAAATATTGGGGTAGAGAAAATTCAAAAGTTCACTGTGACCGGGTAACCGGGTAATTTATATTGTGTTATGGTTGTATTCATATCCTGGATGCAGGAGCAAACTCCGGCATCGGCCATCCTGCCTTTGTTGGAGTTTGCTCCAACAAACTGTTGATTTTTTCCAGCCTTTGTTGGAGTTTGCTCCAACAAAATGTTGATTTTTGCTTATCGCTCATTTTTATCTTCAGACAGGTTTCATCAATTGGTGCTCAATAGCCACCCGCACTAGCCCTGCAGTATTTCGCACGCCAAGTTTTGTCAATAAGCTTCTCCGGTGAGATTCTACTGTCTTAAGGCTGATAAAAAGTGTATCCGCGATTTCCTGCGTGGTATGTTCTTTGACTATCAGCTCAAGCACATCTTTTTCACGCCTTGATATTTTCGGAGTGAGCATAGATGATTTCTTACTGCCGGTGCGCTGGTTCACCAGGCTTTTCATGATGGTCTCTGTCACTTCATCGCTGAAATAAGATTGCCCATTATTGACCATTTCAATAGCGTTGATCAATTCTTTTTTATCCGTATTTTTTAAGATGTAACCCTGGGCGCCATACTTTAATATTTCCGTCACAAAGCTTTCTTCATTGTGCATCGACAGGGCCAGCACTTTGACATCAGGATATTCTTTGCTCAACCGCTGGCATACCTCAAGGCCATTCAGACCGGGTAAATTGATGTCCAGTAAAATGACATCCACAGGGGTATTCACTATTTTTTCAAAAACCTCCAACCCATTGTAACACTTGGCGACGACCTGGATATTTTCTATCCCTTCAAGAATAGATTCTATCCCCTCCACAAACATATTGTGATCATCGGCAATCATAACTCGTATCATAGACATGGATCTAAACTCAATTTTACCCTTTAAAAGTACAAACTAACATCAATTAAACGTGACGTCCTTCTTTATGGACCAGAATAAATAATGGGTCACCGGACTTCCGGGTCACATCACACCCCCTGGAAGTAATATCTACCAACAGGACGCGGTCTCTGAACCTGATGTTGAACTGCAACCCCTTCCAGTCCGGAGGCAGGACCGGTGACAGGATCAGCATCCCATCCCTGACCGTCATGCCTGCAAAACCCCTGACCACAGACATCCAGGTTCCGGCCATACTGGTGATATGCAAGCCGTCCTCCGTGTCATTGTTGTAATCGTCAAGATCCAGCCTGGCTGTGCGGAGGTACATCTCATATGCCTTTTCCATTTTCCCCAGCCTCGATGCCAGGATAGCATGGACACATGGGGAAAGGGAAGATTCATGCACAGTCATAGGCTCATAGAAATCAAAATGTCGCCTCAGGGTTTCCAGATCAAAATGGTCCTCAAAAAAATACATTCCCTGTAGTACATCCGCCTGTTTGATAAAACATGACCTCAATATCCGGTCCCACGACCATTTCTGATTGATGGGACGTTGAGACGCCGGAAGTTGATCAGCGGTCATCAATTCTTTGTCAAGAAATCCATCCTGTTGGAGAAAAACCTCACGTTCATCATCTTTTGGAAAAAACATATTGTTAGCCACCTCTTCCCAGGTTGCAGATTCTCCTTCATGATAATGTACGTCGGAGCTGATTTTACTCCAGGGTGCAGGATATTGATCTTTCACCCAGTTGATTTGCTCAATGGCATATTGCAGGCACCATCGTGCTATATAATTTGTGTACCAGTTGTTGTTGACGTTGTTCTCATATTCATTCGGCCCTGTGACACCAAGGATGACCCATGATTTTTTCTCCTGGGAATAATTAGCTCTTTGAGACCAGAATCGTGCAACAGCAATGATCACTTCCAGGCCGCCTTCGACCATGTAATGCATATCGCCGGTGTAGCGGATATAATCGTAGATCGCATAGATGATGGCACCATTACGATGTATTTCTTCAAATGTGATTTCCCATTCATTGTGACACTCTTCACCATTGATGGTCACCATGGGATAAAGTGCAGCTCCGTTTGCAAAGCCGAGTTTTTCAGCATTCTTTATCGCTTTCGGAAGATGCAGATAACGGTAGACCAGTAGATTTCTCGCCACCCTTGATTCTGAACTGCTCAGGTAAAAGGGAACACAATACGCTTCCGTATCCCAGTATGTGCTTCCACCATATTTCTCACCGGTGAATCCTTTCGGCCCAATATTCAATCTGTCATCTTCGCCTGTATAGGTTTGCCAGAGATGAAATATATTAAACCTGATCCCCTGTTGCGCAGAGATATCACCTGTGATCTCGACATCAGCACCATCCCATATTTTTGCCCATGCTTTTACGTGAGCTGCTTTAAGAGTATCATAGCCTGTGTTAAACAAAGCCTGTATTTTAATTTTACCTGCGTCAAGCTGTTCATCAGCCGGAATATACAGGCTGCTGAGATTCGCTACATATTTTGTCAGCACAAGGGTATCTCCTGCTTTGACCTCCTGTCGATAAAAATAACTGGCTTTCATTTTTTCATTAGAGAAAAAATTAGGTTCAGTCAGCACATCATTTTTATGAAGGGATGTTTGCATGAAAGAGCTTACTGAAAAACTGGTTTTTTTCGTGATCGCAGAAACCATGGAAATTGTCTTATCCTGGTATTCAGATCTTCTCACCCAGAACTGATCACCATAATTAGAATCCTTGTTGTGGACATCAAAATCGAGATAGGGTTCAAAACTGATCTCTCCAAAAAATCCTTCTGATTTTATTTTTACCTGGATGGCTGCCGTATCAGGATCAGCCATATTGCAAAACCGTTCAAATTGAAATTTCAATGTACCACCTGATGCAGGACTTAACTCAAATGTTCTGAGCAATAAGCCATTTTCCATGTCAAGTACACGTTTGAATTTTGCAACAGGTACAATGGCAAGGTCCAATGCCATGTCATCAACATGAATGCGGATACCGATCCAGTTCACTCCATTGAGGACTTTTGCAAAATATTCGGGATATCCGTTTTTCCACCATCCCACGCGGGTGAGATCAGGATAATAAACGCCTGCAAAATAAGATCCACGCAATGTCTCACCGGAATAATCCTCTTCAAAATTTCCACGTGTACCCATCCGGCCATTGCCAAGGCTGAATATGCTTTCACTGACCTGGTGGAAATCATGATGAAATCCGTCCTCTACGATTTGCCAGGGATGATGTTTGAGATAATTTTTCATACTAATCGTTCGATAACCATTGAAGGACTTATTTTATCTAATCCTGATACTACCATATGCGCAGCTGACAAGGTAAGCGGATCGCCAATGCCAACCGCATAATTGCCTGCTGATAATGCTGCCTGCACTCCTTTGACAGCATCTTCAAAAACGACAACCTGTGAAGGATCTAATTTTAATGCTGCCGTCGCGTTGATGAAAATCTCCGGATCAGGTTTCGATGCTTTTGCATCATTGCCATCCAGTATTGCGTCAAAATAATCTTTTACACCAAGCTTTTTGATGACAGGCTTTGCATTTTTACTCGCTGAGCCCAAAGCCATCTTCAATCCAAGATCTTTTGATGCCTGTAGAAATGACAATGCACCCGGCAAAAGATCAGCAGGTGTGATCTCATTAATAGCTTCTACATAAATATCATTTTTCTTTGCGGCCCAATATTGCTTTTCATCATCACTGAGTTTCACATTGTACCTGTCGAGTAGATATTCAAGCGATTCCATTCTTCCTGCACCACGGGTATGTTCATCATCAGCTGGTTCAATATCTATTCCGAGCTCTTTCAGGATTTTGGTCCATGCACTAAAGTGATGCACCGCAGTATCCACGATGACGCCATCCAGGTCAAATACAAATCCTTTTATGATGGGTTTCCCATTGATGGGCTCATCATGCCTCGTATTTTCCATTTCTTTTATTTTCGTTGCAACGGATTGAAATAAATCAATTGTTTTCAGGTGGGCAAAGATATTATTCAGTTTCTGCCTTGCATTGACACCGCCATAAGTTTCCCGCACGTCCAGGATATGTTCTGCATAAGCATCTTCAAGCTCTGACCAGAATTTTTCTTTTAGCAAAAAATCAAAATGGGGAAGGGATTCCAGTTGACCCATTGCCCTGAGTCTTTTGATGACAGGTATGCCTTCACCTTTTGCCTGCCAGCCATTCAACAGGAGCTCATCTGCCGCCTGATCTGAACCAGCCTTGTACATATCTTCTATGATGTGAAGGATCCGGTCGGCTCTTGAAGGATCTTTTTCAAGGAGCAAATCCCATGCATCCATGTCAAGATGATTCAGGGCAAGCCTGTATGCAATGTTGACCAGCATTTCCTGATCTGAAATCAACCTTGCAGATTTCAATGCTGCCTGCAAAGATGATTTATTCACTGCATCTGTATAATGTTCAGGCTTCATCTTGCCGATGAGATGGAGGACATCTTCATGTTGGGATTGCTGGCTTGATTCAAGAATGATGGAAGGCAATAATTTTTCAAGTTGTTTCTGCATGCCTGCGTTTGAAACCTGTATTGACCACAATCGTGTCCATCGTTGAAGCAGGCTTGCCCATTGGATGAGCTGTAATCCGGTTCTTACTTTTTTTTCTGCTAATGCAAATGCGGCCTTCCTTGTTTTTTCTTCGAGGAGAAAAGGTTCGGTAGTTGCCAAAAGTGGTTTCATGCCTGATGGAAAAACATAGCCTTCGCGGTTACATATTTCCATGGCAAGATTGATAGCACGTATTTGTAATCTTGGTGCCATATGTTGCGAACACAATCCTTCAAATAATTTATAGGCCATTCGCATCTCCACCATCAACTGTTCCTGGAATTGGGGAAGCTTAGTCCACAACCTATGGAGATGGAGAATGCTGGCTTCAAGGATTTGTAGCGTTTCAGCAAGTGCTTTTTCTTTCAAAAGCTGTTGTGCCTGTTTAAGCAGGGTAGCGCTGACATTCCGGACGGTTTTGATGCTATTTCTATTCAACCTGACTTGCCCGTATTTATCCAGGGGAGCGATGTCCATGAATAAGCTATGGTAATTCGGGTTCCGGATAAGGTGCAGATAATTGGATAGAATTTCTGCTCTGAAGGTGGAATGGGATAAGGCATAAGATGAAAGAAATGTCCTTAACTCTGTGACATTCAGTTTCTTCAGGACTTCATCGGTGACCAGGTGTTCCTGGTTGGATTTCTTCCGGGAGCGGTTATTTCGCTGGATTTGATCCCTTAGCAGGAGCAGGGCAGCAATGGCATGCTTGCATTGTCTTGACCTTTTGAAGATGGTGCACTGGCATTTTGGGACGGCCAGGCCATCTTTTTTGATGGTGATTTCGACGTGATAGTCAGGTTGTCTTGATATGAAATGATAATAGCCCTCTTCGACCTGGTTGATATCATATTCCTGGGTGAAGCTGACGAGCTCCTGGGCTTCTTCCAGGGCTTCAGCGGTGATATGATGTTCAATTTCAGAAAGAAGGACTTTCATCGGGTCATTCTGCGTTTAGGTTCTTTTATCGCTCTTTTTGCTTCAGGGAATCTTCATTTTCAGTGAATTAATGAAGTCATTCCCCTTTGTTAGACATAAATTTGCTAAGGTAACGCAGTCATATGGAAGTAAAAGATGTTTGTTTTGTCCGCCATGCCAAATCAGCATGGGACCAGCCGGGAGTAGATGATTTTGACCGGAGGCTCGATGCAAGAGGGTTGCATGACGCTCCCATGATGGCTGCCAAAATGCATGATTTGGGTCTTGTTCCTGACCTGATCATCACATCCGGTGCAAACCGGGCCCGATCTACGGCCGAATTTTTCAGGAAAGAATTCAAGTTGCCGGAATCCAGGTTTCTCATAAAAAATGAGATCTATGAAGCCACGGCTCAACAGGTCTATGATGTGCTTTCAGCCGCTCCCGATGACGCTCAGTTTGTGTACATCTTTGGGCATAACCCAACGTTTACATGGATAGCTAATCATCTTTCAGGTGTGCATATTGATAATGTTCCTACTTGTGGCATTGTACATGCACAGGCATTAATCTCAAGCTGGAAAAAATTCAAACCCGAGCATGCCGGATTCATTGGTTTTCACTATCCGAAACAATTCGCATGAGCAGGTTCTTATTTCTGGTGCCTGCTCTTATGATCATGGTTTCCTGCCAGTCATCCAAATATGACTTTAAGCTTTCGGATGAACAGCTGGCACATCTTGTCCTGGATTTGCAGCTTGCTGAAGTGGCGTTGATGGATATGAGCGCACAGCAGCAGGATTCGATAAAATTGTTTTTTGAAAAGAAGCTTGAAGAAATCTATCATTTGCCATACTCAGAATTAAAAAATGAAATTGATCTTCTTCAAACGGATCCTAAAAAATTGAAAATGACCATTGATCGTGCTAAACAGATGGCTGACTCTATTCAATGAAGGGAATGGTTATAGGTTGTTGGCAGTAGGATTGGGTAATGGTTATAGGCGGTAAGAGAGGGGAATGGTTTTAAGTTATTGGGTAATTTAAAATGTATTATCAACACTAATTATAAATTAATCCTTCAACTTATAACTAAAAACAATCTTACTGCTAAAAACTAAAAACTAATCCTACAACCAATAACCAATAACTAGTCCTACTGCCAATAACCAATAACCAATAACTAATTTATCTACTGCCAATAACCAATAACCTATAACCAATCCTACTGCCAATAACCTATAACCAATCCTACTGCTAATAACCTATAACCTTAAACCCAAACAACGTTGTTCAAAAATATCAGTCTACGCTCCATGTCCGTCTACGGCGCTCTTGCCATGACGGTGTTTACGACATTGGCGATATGGCTCGGCACGCAGGTCCTTCATGTTGAATTTTCATGGGATACGGGAATATTTGTCATCCTGGCTATTGGTATATTTTCATTTTTTGCAATCCAGTTTATTCTTGATAGGTTTATATACAGGAGGATTAAACTGATGTATAAAATCATAAGAAAAGCAAAAACTTCAGTGCCTGATAAAAGAGCATTGAAAAAAAGCGATGACCCTCTCCTTGATGGTGTGGAACAGGAAGTGCAGCAATGGGCAGAAACGCAGCAAAATGAAATTGAAACACTCAAAACACTTGAATCCTATCGTAAACGGTTTATTGGCAATGTGTCTCATGAATTGAAGACTCCGATATTTTCCATACAGGGATATATCTACACATTGATCGATGGAGGAGTTTATGATGAAAATGTCAACATGCGATATCTCGAACGTGCCGCTTCCAATGTAGAACGACTGCTCACGATCGTGCAGGACCTGGAAGAGATCAGCAAGCTTGAATCAGAAGATCTGATCCTGGATATTCAGAAGTTTGATATCAAAGCATTGGTACGTGAAGTCTTCAATGATCTTGAAGTCAATGCACGTCAACGAAATGTTACGCTCACATTTAAAGAAGGAGCTGACAAACCATTTGCAGTGCAGGGTGATCGTGAAGGTATCCGCCAGGTGTTGACCAATCTCATTTTAAATTCCATAAAATATGGTAATGAAAATGGTGTCACCAAAGTCAGCTTCTATGTCATGGACCGCCAGATCCTTGTTGAGATAGCAGATAATGGAATCGGGATTGAAGAAAAACATCTCAATCATCTCTTCGACCGGTTCTACCGCGTCGACAAAAGCCGCAGCCGTGAATCAGGAGGTTCAGGTTTGGGATTGTCTATTGTTAAACACATCCTCGAAGCGCACAATCAGACTGTCAATGTAAGAAGTACACCGGGTAGAGGATCTACGTTTGGATTTACGTTGGATAAAGCGCAAGATTGAAAAAGACAGGGAGTTTAAAACAAAGTAAAATCATCCACTGACTCATCAATCCACGGGTTAAAACCCGTGGCAATTGATGTGCAATCCTCTTATCGCTATTCGAAGTTTTCAACTTCGAATCCATATCACGATCAAAGTCCAAAAAGCGATTATCCTCAAGCAGTCTCTGACTGCGAGTTAAAATCAATTCATTTAATTCAAAAAAAAATTAACTCATTATCCATATTTGGAAAGTAGAATTACAATTTATATTTGAAATTTGTCATTTTCCAAAAAAGTGAAAATTCGAAATAGAATTTGATTGAATATTTAACTAAATATATTATACTATATTGAAATGTTTCGGTAGATTAACGGTCTACAAAGTCGGCACCCATAAATTTAACTTTTGAACACCGTGCTATGACCGACTTGAAATCAAATCTTCACAATCTGCTCCTTCCTCCACAGGTGCTTCCGGAATTATACCTGATGCCTCTCGACCAGGTTTCCACCTTTATCGGTCTTGGGGTCAGGGTGGAAACCAAAGAGGAATAATATCCTCAACCAAGACTCTTTAATATTCCAATTTATTTATATAATTAGGCACGGAGCCTCCTATGCCTCGAAGCTTTCGGAGGCTTGTGCCTTACGTAAAATATAACAACATGAAAAATACAGTTTTTTCAATTATATTTATCTGTTCCATATTTATCATGATGACTACAGCATGTGAACGGGCAGAATTACACAAATCACTCCCAAATAATGATGGGTTGATTACACTCAGAGAAATTGATGATTGCAGCGAGTGTCCCAATGAAACTGACTGTTGTTGCGGTATTGAATTACAAGATGTAATGTCAGGTTCAGCTTCTTTACGAATATGTGGTACGACTGATGGTGCGGGTTCATGTTCTTTCCCTTCACCTCCAAGTCCTTGCATAGCAATAAGCGGTGGTTTGCAATCAACAGGATTGCTAAATTTTGCTGATCCTAAACATGGATTCTGTATGGCACCAGGAAATTCATTCTCTGTTCAGAATTTAACTTCATCAACTGCAGAGATAACTATCACATGTCAGGATGATGTTGTTAATCCTCAAATACTGACTGTATCAATACCTGGAAATACAACATACTTTTTTAGAACAACAAATGGGTGTGTCGTAGGTGGATGTCAATAAACCTTAAGCATGTGTTAAAAGAGGTAATCCTGTGATTACCTCTTTTTTAGCATAAACTAAATATTCAAATTCTAAATGAAGTAAACAATTTGGACTTAGAAGAAGTATGATTATTCTGATAAATATTAATACATGAAAATTTATTCAAATTATTACTTAAGTTTAAATTGTAAAAAAGCAAATTTGTTTTTTATTTTTTATTCAATTAATATCTTTTTCACACCCTCAAATGGGTTATATAGCCAAACATTCCATTTGATTTCTACAAGCCCATCCCATAGTCTTTATTCATTAGAAGTGAATAGTGAATTGTGTAATGGGTGCGCACTTCTGCCTGTAGGTCCCACTGAAGTTGGAAATGGTATTTCTTTCGGTCCCGATGGCAACCTGTATAGTATTTGGGACGAGTCGATTTATCAAATTGATATTTCGACAGGGAATTGGGGGATACCAATTTTTACAGGTCCTGTTTCTTTGCCTAATATGACTGGTTTGGTTAGCGTTGGTGGTGGCATTTTTTACACCATGCCATGGGGCCCTGCCAATTCAGATTTGGTTTATAAATGGGATATTATTGCAGGAACCGTTAATGCCATTGGAGCAACGGGGTTTAATAGTGATGGTGAAATGACAATCTCAGGTGGTGAAATATATTACCTATCGAAAAATCAACCTGCTGGTACAAGATCCATCATTCATCTTGATCCTGTCAATCCGTTTAATAGCCAACCAGTAATTACATTTGATTTATTTGATCCAATTCATGGAATTACAGCATCTCCTGTCTGTAATACATTATTAGGAATTGAATCTTTTGATGGTAATTTAGTCCTTATAAATTTAATTGATGGTGCCCGAACATTCCTTTGCGACCTCTCACCTACTAATTTTTATTGGATTTCTTCTCCCCTTGAACACGCCCCTTTACCACCATGTATTCTAACTCTAGATCTTGACTGCAACGACAGTTCCGGCGCCACCAATGCAGATTACAATTCTCCGGATTTTGATTGTCTTACAAATGGAGTAGGTATAGCAGATGAGGATACAAAAATGCTCTATGACGCCATTATAAGTGAAATGACAATTCAGATCACAGGTTTTGTTCCTGATGATCCATTCGAATTGCTATTTATGACCGGATCAGTTGCCGGAATTAATGTGTCCGGATCAGGTACAAATATGATCACATTATCAAATGGTGGCGGTGCTAAATCCACTGACTTCAAAGATGCACTTCGACTCGTAGTGTATAATAACATTTCAAATTATCCTACAGGAGGCCTACGCACTGTAGAGGTACAGTTTACAACTGAGTCAGGTGCTATGAGCAATGTTGCTACTGCATTTATACAAGTGAATGAACTCGAGCGGGTCCCTGTCGATCTTGGTCCTGATCAATTGCAATGCGATGGATTGAGCACTACATTCGATGCAGGTAATCCCGGTGCAAGCTACAGTTGGTCCACAGGCCAGCATAGCCAGACGATCACAACAGGCACTTCTGGTCAATACATCGTCACTGTCTCCGATGGCTTCCTGTGTCCAGGCCTGGATACTGTAGAGCTTGATATCATTCCTGTGATCCATGTATCACTCACCGGAGACACGGATATTTGTGACAACGAGCAGGCCGACATGACCATCGAAAACGATGCTCCATTTCCGATGACGATTGAGATCACTCCTGATCCCGGGTCAGCATTTACATTGACAGATGTTGAAGGTGATTATACTTTTTTTGATTTGCCGGGAGGTGTGACCGTATACACGATTACAAGTATTGTTCCTTCACAACCTGCCTGTATCGAGATGACTGATTCTACACAAGTCATCTTTGTTTTCCCAACCTATGTCACCAATGTATCAGAGAGCATATGCGATGGTGACAGCATCTGGCTGGGTTATTATTGGGAGAACCAAGCTGGTCAGTATGAGATACTATTTTATTCTGCAGATGGATGTGACAGCACCGTCAATTTCACGATTAGCGTTTCACCTGCAGTCAATATTTCTGCACAAACGACTACATGTATTCCTGCAGAAGCCGGTGTATTCATTACGCATCTTGACAATCCAAATGGATGTGATACGGTGGTGCATACAACAGTTACATTGTTGCTTTCTGATACAACTTCAATTTCACTTACTTCATGTATTTCATCCAATATAGGTGTGTTCACGCAATTATTGCAAAATCAGGATGGCTGTGATAGCCTGGTGATTACAACAGTCACACTGACACCACCGCTGGATACAACAATGATATTGCAGACTACATGCGATTCTTCTCTTTTGGGTGTTTCTCAACAATTGTTGGTAGATCACTCGGGCTGTGATAGTTTAGTTATTACTACGATCACGATGGCACCTACGGATACAAGTTATTTGAGTGCCGAATCGTGTGACTCTGCGGCCATTGGTATTTTTCAATTGATATATTCCGGTCAGGATGGATGTGATAGTTTTGTGATCACGACAGTCAGGGCAGGTATTCCTGATACAACTTATACAAATACCACATCCTGCGACTCTTCAAGCCTGGGAGTCTTTGAAATGCATTTTAATTCGCAGACAGGATGTGATAGTACAGTATTCACAACAATCAGTTATTCTGCTAGCGATTCTACATTCATCACCGGTTCATCCTGTGATCCTGGCGATGTGGGTATTTTTATGCAATCCTTCATCAATCGTTTTGGTTGTGATAGCATTGTCACAACAAATGTTTCCCTAAGTCCATCAGATCAAACATTCATTAATACTTCAACCTGCGATACTTCAGCAGCTGGTGTTTATATTCATTCCCTGACCAATCAATTTGGATGCGACAGCATAGTGACTGAAACCATTGATTTGTTGGCATCAAGCGAGACATTTCTTTTTTCAAATACCTGCATGTTATCACAAGCCGGCATATTCATCACAGCACTTACAAATCAAAACGGGTGTGATAGTATTGTGACGCTTACCGTGTCGCTTATTCCTGCGGATACTACAATTATTTCTTTTAAAACCTGTGAACCAGCATTGGTTGGAAATAATCAATACACATTCACAAATCAGGATGGATGTGACAGTCTTATTATCGAACAAACAAGCTTGTATCCATTACCTGATCTTCAATTACAAGTCACTTCTGATTTCAATGGATTTGACATCAGTTGCTTCGGAGAATCGGATGGAAGTGTGATTGCAAATGTTTCCGGCGTTTCTCCATATTCTTACATCTGGTCAACAGGCAGTCCAGACCAAAGTGTTTCAGGTCTTTTTGCCGGGCAATATTCAGTAACTATCACAGATGCAAATGGCTGTAAATCTGATGGGGAGATAGTCTTAGTTGAGCCGGATCCTTTCATGATCAATTTTATGGTTTCAAATCCTGATTGTTTTGATCAGCACAATGGAAGCATCACGGTTGAACAAAATGGAGGAGTATTTCCAATTCGATATTCAATTGATGGAATTAATTTTCAATCATCACCTTCATTCCCGGAACTTAGTGGAGGTACATATCAAATCACTTCTCTCGATGCGAATGATTGTGAAAAGAAAGAAATCATCTGGATCAATGTCCCTCTTTTAGTCAACGTCGAATTGGGAGATGATCAGACTGTCCAACCAGGAGATACAACTGTCATCCATGCAGTCGTAAATATTCCTTTTGATTCGCTTGTATCCATTACATGGTCGGGTCTTTCAAATCCGGATTGTCCCACGTGTCTTACGCAGCCGGTATATCCAATCATAACTACTACCTATTCAGTTTCAGTGAGCAGTATTGATGGTTGTTCGGATGAAGATGAGTTGACTTTGTTTTTGGAAATCAACAATGACATTTTTGTGCCAAATATATTCTCTCCGAATGGTGATCAGATCAATGATAAATTATTGATCACTGCCGGATCGAATGTGAAAGAGATTTCTCTGTTGACCATCTTTGATCGTTGGGGAAATATGGTTTTCTCCGCAGGTCACTTTCAGACTAATGATTCGAATGTTGCGTGGGATGGAAGATTGAAAGGAAGGGAGTTGAATTCTGCGGTGTTTGCTTATAAGCTGATTGGCCTGATGAAGGATGGGACGCAGGTGATGAGGGTAGGGGATGTGACGTTGTTGAGATAAAACATCAATAGAAACAGATTCATATTCAACCCCTTTCGGGGTTGCAAATTTTCGCGATCACTCTATCCCCGGGTTAAAACCCGGGGCAATTAATATATCACCCCTTCTTTTACTTGCGGCTTATTTATGTTGATCCATTAAGGATCAGACTTGCAAATTTATTTTTAAGCTGTTTTAAGGAAGTCCCCTTTAGGGGATTTAGGGGTTGTGTGATCCCTTCAGGATCAGAAATGAAAACTATTTCTACTGCTGCCTGGCGGTGCAGTCGAAATTCAAATCTTTAATAATGAAATTCTTTTAGAAGGTTGTGAAGGCATTACATGCAGTAATAAAGTCTTACTTTCTTACTCTCTTACTCTCTTACTTTCTTACTTTCTATGATACCGCAGGTCCTTCCTCCACCTTCTTCTCTGCAGGTTTGACGATGATGATCTTGTCAAGCATTTCTTTTATACCCTTGCTGTATTCAAAGTAGCCTGGCAATTGTGAAGGATCCATTGCTGCCGGTGGTGGCATTTTTTCACGAAGCGGATCTACCTGCTTTCCATTTTTCCAGAAACGGAAACATACATGACATCCGGTAGCTAATCCTGTCTGGCCGACATATCCAATCGTCTGACCTTGCTTAACTAAAGTACCTGGCCTGATGCCAGGACCAAATCTTGACATATGCAGATACTGTGTTTCATATGTCTTGTCATGCTTGATCTTTACAAAATTTCCATTGCCGGATTTGTAACAGGATGCTGTAATACGTCCATCAGCAACAGCACGAATAGGTGTGCCACAAGGTGCAGCATAGTCAGTTCCGAAATGAGCTTTAGTCCTTTTCAGAATCGGATGAAAACGTCTCAAATTAAAGCGACTGGAGATTCGCGCGTATTCAACAGGTGCTTTCAGGAATGCTTTTTTCATCGGCCTGCCTTCAAGATCAAAATATCCTTCGTATTGCGTGCCTTTGTATAAGATCGAATTGTAAACCGTATTTCCTGACGTATACCTCGCACCTACAAGACGCTGTATACCCAATGGCTGTCCATCCACATATTTTCTTTCGTAGATCAGCTGAAATGCATCTCCTTTCTGGATATGATAAAAGTCAACTGACCATCCAAGCGCATTTTCCATGGAAGCAATCAGATCCATTGGTAAACCTTGTTCGCTCATGCTGACCCATAAAGACTGATCAATGATTCCTCCTGCTGTTTCAGTTCTGATTTCAATTGGCTTATTGATCACCTCAACACGTACACTGTCATCAAGGTGAAAAAGGATCTGACGGTATGGATCTGGTTCATAGATGACGGCCTGTACTGTTGAATCAGCGAGATCACTCACGAAAGTCAGCTCTTTTCCGGAACGTATTGATCTGAAGGGGAAAATGGACTTTGCAGCCTCGATGAGCTGGTTAATCTTAAAATATTCCACACCGCGGTCAGAGAGTAATGTTCCAAGGACTTCATTCGGTCTGAGCTTCAGAGTTTCTATGCCGACTATCCCAAGGTCCCAGTGAAGGTACTTTTCACAGGTGTCCAGCTGACAGACCTGTTCATTGCTCCTGGGCGATAAAAAATGCAGACTTTTAGCTGTGTCTATCGCAAATGCTGTCAGTAAAACAAACAGCACGGATATAGCGTAACGGGTGATCTTAGTCCTGGCCAATGGATTAATTTTGTCGCAAGTTAATTTAATTCATTAAAAATGAGCCTCTAAGGAAGTGTTAATGGGCCCGGTAACAAAATCAGTCAGATGTGGTCAAATGCTGCTGGATCTCTCAACTCCGGTGGTAATGAGTATTTTAAATATTACACCTGATTCATTTTATGCACCCAGCCGAACCGGAAATTCGAACGGAGAATTGACTGACAGGGCAGGACGGATGCTTGAAGAAGGGGCTAAAATCCTCGATGTAGGCGGCATGTCCTCTCGCCCCGGAGCCATCGAAATTGACCTTCAGGAAGAAATAGACAGGGTGATACCAGCCATTGAAACATTAAAGAACTCTTTTCCCGAAGCCATCATCTCCGTAGACACCTACAGGGCTGAAGTAGCTAAACAGGCCATCGATGCCGGTGCCACAATGGTCAATGATATCTCCGGAGGCTCATTAGATGAGGGCATGATCGATATCATCGCATCCCGCAAAGCAGCATTTGTATTGATGCATATGAGAGGCACACCTACAGATATGCAGTCACATACTACTTACCATGACCTGATGGGGGACCTGGTAAAGTATTTTGTTAATAAATTGAGAAGCTTTCATCAGCGAGGCATCCGGGATATCATTATCGATCCGGGTTTTGGGTTTTCAAAAACGATGGATCAGAATTTTCAGATCATCCGCGATCTCCGGATCCTGAGACTCCTCGAATGTCCCGTTTTAATTGGGGTAAGTCGCAAATCTTCACTGAGTAAGGTCATAAATAGGCCGGTTGAAGAAACTCTTGATGCCACCACTGCACTGCATATGACAGCCCTTGAAAATGGAGCTTCCATTCTCAGGGTTCATGATGTCAAAGCAGCAATTGATGCTATTGCAATATTTAATAAACTTCATGAGGCTAAAAACCATTCATACAATAGATTATGAAATCATACCTCCCGTATGATCTTAATGTGCTGTCTGACGTTATAGGAACATTCAATGACTAAGGAAACCGAGGAAATCAAGCCGGAAGTAAAGAAACCAGGAGGTGTCGCCTTCTGGATAGGCCGCTTTTTCCTCATCCTGCTTGCCTTGTTCCTTACGCTCATGATCATCATCGAAATCCCTTTCGTCCAGATGTGGGGAGCCGGGAGAGTGAGCAGGATCATCGCAAAGAATCTCAAAACGGATGTTTCCATCGGTGGATTTAGCCTGAATCCAATCTCAGACCTGACTTTAAAAGATGTATTTATCGGTTCTCCTGATTCTCCCGAAGACACATTGATCAAGGTGAATATGTTGCAGGTTGATTTCAAAAATCTCTGGGATCTTTTTTCAAACCGATTGACGATCAACCAGGTGGTTCTTGAATATGGATTACTCAACATTGAAAAGAAAGAGGGTGATTCTCTATCCAATCTTGACCTGGCATTGATCCGCATGTTCCCTTCTAATAAGGATACAAGCGCAGCTCCGTTTCAACTTGACCTGGATAAGATAAGTGGTAATCAATTGAGAGTGGTATATGATGACAATACCACCGGTATGTTAGTCAGCATGTTTTTTCCCCGCGCTGATATCGAACTGGACTCCATGGATCTCGGAGGTAAATTCATGGACATCAGCGATCTGGATTTTGATAAGCCCATTATCAGCATTACTTCGAAACCAGTTAAGGTAGTTTTAAAACATACCATCAGTCCCCCGGGAAGACCATGGGCATTTGATGTGGATGCATTGAATTGGACCGATGGCCAGATCTATGTCGATAATCAAAATAAAGTGCACGACACAAGCCAGGTGCATGGTCTCGATTATGCACATATGAATCTGGTCGACGTCGATCTTCATCTGGACTCTTTGCAGGTCCGGGGCACGAATGTGAAAGCCAAAGATGTGATGATGCATCTGTTGCACGAGAATGGTTTTGAGCTGGAAACATTTTCAATTTCTGAAGCCGATATTTCATCGTCAGGAATTAACCTTAAAGACCTGGTGCTGCAGACGAAAAAAAGTTTGATTAAAAATTCTGTAAAGCTGACCTATTCAGGTTATGATGATTTTAAAACTTTTGAAGATTCGGTTCAGCTTAACATACCGGCTGCAGATATAAAGTTGCATATCAATGATCTTAATGATTTGTTTCCTGTGCTGTCACATGTCACTTTCTTTTCGGATAATAAAGACAAGGATATTGTATTGCAGGGAAATATCAATGGGATTGTCAACAGGCTTAAGATCCTGAACATGAATGCAGGTCTTGGTGGCATCACACTCACCGGTGATTTCAGGTCGCGTGATCTTGCGCATAAGGGTTCGCAATTGTTGAGTCTCGATCTTGATCGGTCAAAATTCAGCGCTGCAAGTCTTAAAGACCTTTTTCCGGATATGAACCTGCCTCCGTTGGTGTATAAATTGGGACAAATAAATTTCACCGGAAAATTTGATGGTTACCCGGACAACTTCGTGGCATTCGGAAAATTCAATACTTCACTCGGAGGCCTGACGCTGGACATGAATCTCAATACGATCAATGGTATTGCTAAAGGAAAATATTCCGGAGCCATCAGCCTTGATAATTTTGATATCGGAAAATTGATTGATCAGCCGGATATAGGCACTGTGACGATGACAGGACGTGTAATAGATGGAACTGGTCTTACACCCGAATCTCTTTCTGCCGATCTTTCAACTGTGATATCATCCATCACCTACAAAAAATATACATATCAAAACATTCGCTTAGAAGGCCAGATCAGTGGAAAGCTATTCAACGGAACACTGGATATCAACGATCCGAATATGGTGATGCATTTCGAAGGAAATGTTGACTTAAAAGGAGAGAGGCCCAAACTTGATTTTATAACCCGCATTGACAGCGTAAGATTTTCACAGCTTGGATTTGGAGATATACCGGTTTCCATCAGTGGTATTTTTGATGTCAATCTTACTGCAGGAAATATTGACAAGTTTCATGGATCATTATTTGGTGAAAATGTAAGAGCTACGATCAAAGGTGTAAACTATGCACTTGACAGTGTTTCTATCCTGGCTCTGATCGATTCTGTTACAAATGACAGGTTTTATAGTTTCGAATCAGATGTTATATCCGGAACCTTCAGCGGTGTATTTGATCCAATCTCATTTCCAAATCAGCTTCAACAATACCTGCATGATCAGTATCCCAGTGCAGTGGATGCCCCTAAAAAAATAGTTACTGCGCCTTTTAATCAGCGCTTTTCATGGGATGTACATATTCATGATAGCCAGCAGTGGCTTGACCTTGCAGGTATTCAAGGGCTTGTCATCAAAAATGCTCACACCCGAGGTACACTCAATCTCAAAGAACAGGAAACAACCGGTTATTTTGAATTGCCTGAATTACATTATGCAGGTGTCAATGTCTATGGATCCACGATCAATTTCACAGAAAAAAGTGGAAGAGCAGACCTGGATCTTGAAATGATAGCAGCTGACTTAAAAGAAAATCTGTTTTTTGAAGACGTGCTTGTCTCTGGAACTGCCACTGATGATAGTATCAGGATGCGGGTCAAAACAGATGACATAGCCGATATTATCAAGGAACTTGATCTCGAAATCAATGCAGATCCTGAGAATGGATTATGGACTTTCAGCTTTAACCCGATCAGGCTGGTGATGCTGGATGATAACTGGACCATGCCATCCTCCAACAGGGTGCAGATCCAAAAAGGTGGATTCAATCTTGAGAATCTTGAATTGAATTCCGGAGACCGCAAGATTGTAGTCAATGACATAGACAACAAAGGAATTGAAGCCTTCATCACGGGTTTTGATGTCAGCTATCTCAATTCACTATGGATCAATGATAAGTTTCGGTTTTCAGGCACATATACGCTCGATCTGAGTATTGATAATGTATATAACATCCGGCAGTTTAATACGATGATACATATTCCTGCACTCCGGGTGAATGACAAACCATATGGAGACTGGACTGTGAATGCATTTATGAATGATCCGAAAGACTCCGTAAAAATTGATCTCTCTATGAATATGCGGGGAGACGAAGTACATCTTAGCGGTAAAGGAGCCTATCTGCCACCCATAAATTCTATTCCAAAAGAAAATCAGAATTATTTAAGGCTTGATTTAGTGGGACAACAATTCCCACTTGATTTTATTGAATTTTTCCTTGGAGGAAATGTACATGATACAGAAGGATCAGTAGATTTCACACTCAATATTGAAGGCAAGACGAATAAGCTCAATCCGAGAGGTAAAGGAAGGGTATATAATGGAAGCACGACGATCAATTATCTCGGTACGGCTTATTCATTCCATGATCAGCCTTTTGAGATTACTGAGACAGAGATTGATATGACAGGTGATAAGCTCTATGATGTGGAAGGAAATTCAGCAACAATACAGGGGGGGCTCACACACCGGTATTTCCGGGATTTTGGAGTGAAGGCTACAATTACTTCTCCCCGCATCATTGGCCTCGATGTAACTTCTGAAGAAAACGTAAATTTTTATGGGAAAGGCGTTGGTGCAGTGGTGGCAACATTTTCCGGTCCTATTGCAAACCTGAAAATGGTGATTGATCTGGTCACAGCAAGAGGCACGCATCTTTATATTCCACTGTCAGGTTCAAAAGTAAATACGGATAAAGATTTTGTTGTCTTTCTGCAAAATGGTTTATTACCTGCTTCGAAAATTAATACATTCAAATTGAGCGGAATCGACCTGACTTTGAAAATTAGTATCACGGATGAGGCTCAGGTAGATATTATTTTTGATGACAACACCGGTGAAGTATTGCGGGGTATCGGTAGTGGTGATTTGCAGATCAATATGAGCCGTTCGGGTAATTTATCGATGCAGGGAAATTATACGATCAAGACCGGGGATTACCTGTTTACTAATTTCGCCATTGTCAGAAAACAATTTGAATTGTTAGAAGGCGGTAAGATTCGTTGGGATGGAGATCCATATGATGCTACCATAAATATCAGGGCGAAGTATAAAGATCTGAGGGCATCCATTAAGCCCCTGATTGAAGAATATCTCGTCAATAATACGAGTCTGACGGAACAGGCAAATGAACGTGTGGAAATCAATCTGATCATGATCCTGACCGGATCACTTCTTCATCCGAATATTGCTTTTGAAATTGAATTTCCTACACTGACCGGGGAGTTGAAAGGATTTGTGGAAACAAAGATAAGAGCACTGAAGACGAATGAAAATGCGATGAATGAGCAAGTCATGGGTCTCCTGATCACCAGGTCATTTTTGCCTACCACTTCAGGGGTTAGTCTGAATGTTTCAAAAGGGCTGACAAGTACGCTTGGCGATCTGATATCATCTACGCTTTCCAATTATCTTGGCGGCTTCCTGAGAGACCTGATACAAAGCGATGTGATTTCTATCGATTTGAATGTGGCTGTGGATTTGCCTAATAAGGAAGGCAATACAGTCGGTGAGGGCCAGGATTTTTATGATAATACCGCGAGTGAGTATTATGTCAACCTGCCAATTGGTTTTTTTAATGATCGGCTCCAGGTAAATGTGGGTGGTAATTACGTCAGTGGTTCTTCACTTGAAGCCAGTAATAACGGACAGTATTTTGCAGGGGATATCACATTTGAATATAAACTTACGCCTGATGGCAGGCTCAAGATCAGGGCCTACAACAGGAATGAGGTTACATTTGAAGGCAGGAAAAATAAGGTAGGCTTAGGTCTCGCTTACCGGAGAGAATATGACAGCCTGCCTGAAATCTTTGCCGGCAAAAAGAAAAAACAAAAAATAGTAGAAACCAATCCTTCCGGTGGATAAACTGCAGCATTACGCTTCCGTGTTATATTTGCGCTTTAGAACCGACAAAAACCCTAGATCTCAATTATTATGTTTCAATCACTGACCGATAGTCTCGATAATGCATTCAAAACCCTTCGCGGTGATGGAAAGCTAACAGAGCTCAACATAGCTGAAGCTATTAAAGAAATTCGACGTAGCCTGGTAGCCGCTGATGTGAATTACAAGATTGCTAAGGAGTTTACTGATAAGATCAAGGATAAAGCCATGGGCACGAAGAATGTGCTCAATTCAGTAAAGCCCGGCGAGCTCATGGTCAAGATCGTCCAGGATGAGATGATCGATCTCATGGGTGGTACTGCAGCAGGAATCAATGTAAAAGGTAATCCAGGTGTAATTCTTATTGCAGGTCTGCAGGGTAGTGGTAAAACTACATTCTCTGCCAAGCTGGCCAACTTCCTGAAAACAAAAAGAAATAACAAGCCTCTTCTCGTTGCATGCGACGTATATCGTCCTGCAGCCATGGATCAGTTGACAGTGCTCGGTGAGTCGATCAGTGTTCCTGTATACAAAGAACCGGATTCAAAAGATCCTTCTGCTATCGCGCTTAAAGCGATTGAACATGCAAAGGCACATGGATTTGATGTAGTCATCATCGATACAGCGGGTCGTACAGCCATTGATGAAGTGATGATGACAGAAATTCGTGCGCTTAAAGATGCTGTGCAACCGAATGAAACTTTGTTTGTCGTGGATGCCATGACCGGTCAGGATGCAGTCAACACTGCGCTGGCTTTCAATGATGTCATCAATTATGATGGTGTGGTATTGACAAAGCTTGATGGTGATACCAGGGGTGGGGCTGCATTGTCAATAAAATATATTGTTGGCAAGCCGATCAAGTTTGTTAGCACGGGTGAAAAGATGGACACCATCGATATGTTCTACCCGGATCGTATGGCACAGCGTATACTCGGCATGGGTGATATTGTCACCTTCGTTGAAAAAGCGCAGGAACAGTTCGATGAAAAGGAATCAAAACGGATTGAGAAGAAGATCAAGCGAAATACATTTGATTTCAATGACTTCCTGGGACAGATGTCACAGATCAAAAAGATGGGTGACCTCAAATCACTCATGAGCATGATACCCGGTGTCGGCAAAGCAATGAAGGATATTGACATAGATGATAAAGCCTTTGTCAAAATTGAATCCATCATTCAATCCATGACACCTGCAGAAAGAGAAAATCCGGAACTCCTCAACATGATGCGCAAAACCCGCATCGCCAAAGGCTGCGGCCGCGACCTGAATGAAGTGAATATGTTCATCAAGCAATTCGACCAGATGCGGAAGATGATGCATACGCTGAGTAAAGGCGATAATATGCAGAAAATGATGCAGCAGTTTAAGGGGAGATGAGCAGATAGCATATGCTATCGCCAGATTCCATTTGGTTACATTATTAAGCTTATAATGCTGGGCGTCGGTTGACCGACGTCCTGGTGTTTTCAAAGCTGCGCTTTGAGTGTACGCGCATCTAATTATGATAATTCATTTAAGAAAATAATCAAGCCATAAAACTTCTCACTTCCAAATTCATTATTTTCTTTCTTCATTCAATTTTCTATATTCCTTATTCAAGATTTCCTTCTGAATTCAAAATTCAAAATTCTTTATTCAGAATTCCCTCAGTGTAATCTTTTAAGTCAGGGAAATCTGATAATCTGCGGTATATTTTTATCTTTAGTTCGCAGGGTTTACTTCCTGCTCTTCTTTGAATTGATGTAGCGATTTGCGGGGTTTATTTAAAAGTTAAAAACCAGCTATATGTCAGTCATTCAATTGTCCGGCAAAAGCCAGCAATTTGGACAGACAGCCCGTAAGGACACATGGTGGCTAGGGCCATTGGTAGTATTTATCTGCCTGGGTTCTTTTCTCGTGTATTCGACGTGGGCTGCATTCCAGGATCAGTATTATTCCTATGGCCCATATATTTCTCCATTTTATTCTCCCGAGGTTTTCGGTGATTCTCCACATAGTTGGTTTGGGCCAAAGCCTGAAGCCTGGCCATCGTGGCTTCCATTTTCACCTGCATTATTAGTGCTATGGGCTCCAGGATTATTCAGGGTAACATGCTACTACTATCGGGGTGCTTATTACAAATCCTTTTTCCTGTCACCCGTCTCATGCTCTGTAGGCGAATCAAAGAAAAAATATACCGGCGAACGATCATTCCCTTTGATCATGCAAAACGTCCATCGTTACTTCATGTACATCGCTTTGATTTTTTTATTCTTTCTTTCCTATGATGTCTGGAAAGCATTATGGTTTACGGATACGGCGTCCGGCAAAACTCATTTTGGATTAGGCATCGGCACATTAGTCCTGGCTGTGAATGTTGTATTGCTCGGCGGATACACATTCGGATGTCATTCTCTCCGTCATGTTGTAGGCGGCATCAAAGACCGTCTTTCAGGTTCACCTTACCGAAGGAAGATGTTTCAGTGTGCCACATGTTTTAATCGGCGCCATATGCTGTTTGCGTGGATGAGCTTGTTTTGGGTAGCTTTTTCGGATATATATGTGAGGATGTGTGCGATGGGGGTGTGGACAGATTTAAGGATATTTTGAAAAAAGTCTAAGGGAAGAGGTCTGGGCGGCCAGTTTAGTCCAAGGTCTTAAGGCAAATGTAAATCTTAATGTGTCAGGAGTATTTGAAAACAGAATTACCTGACTTTATAATAAAAAAGTTTGAGGAAAAGGTCTGAGCTGCCAGATTAGTCTAAAGTCTTAGATCTAAGTCAAAGTGCATAAATTTTGAAAACAGAAATTCTTAACCAGTTAAAACAAAAACAATGGAAAAAACTAAAATTTCTAGTTATAAAGATTTAGATGTGTATCAAAGAGCTTACAAAGCCTGTCTTATAGTGATGCAACAAGTCGTGCCTAAGCTACCACCTGAAGAAAAATATGATATGAAAAGTCAGCTTTCAAGATCCAGTAAGGCAGTGCCCAGATTAATAGGTGAAGGATATGCTAAAAAGCACCAGAAAAAGGGATTTCAAAAATATCTCGATGATGCAATGAGTGAATCCAATGAAACAGAAGTAGGAATGATGCAATGCAAAGATTTATATTTTACTCAAATAGACCCATCTCTTTCTCAAACCTTAGCCAATGAATATAATATTATTGGACGACAGATATTCAAATTGAGAGAAGCCTGGTCTAAATTTACAGATACCCGATAAAAACAAAACAACTTAAATGTCATGACTTTAGACCTTAGACCAAACTGGCAGCTCAGACCTTTTCCTTTTGACATTCATTAAATTGAACCTATACTCTATCAGATAATCAAATAGAATGGTAACCAATGACCTTAGACCTCAAACCAAACTGGCAGCTCAGACCCTTTCCCATAGACTTTTTTAATTTATGACCCAATACGAAACCCTCGACTACGATGTCCTCATAATAGGAGCAGGCGGCGCCGGTCTCCGTGCAGCCATAGAAGCATCAGCACACGGAATTAAAGTAGGATTGATATGCAAATCCCTGCTCGGCAAAGCACACACCGTTATGGCCGAAGGTGGAATCGCAGCCTCTCTCGCTAATGTGGATGAAAGAGATAACTGGAAAGTGCATTTCACAGATACCATGCGCGGTGGACAATATCTGAATAACTGGCGCATGGCAGAATTACATGCAAAGGAAGCTCCTGATCGCGTGCGTGAGCTCGAAGCATGGGGCGCTTTATTCGATCGCACGAAAGAGGGAAGAATTCTGCAACGCAATTTCGGTGGACATAAATATCCAAGACTCGCACATGTCGGTGATCGTACAGGTTTAGAAATGATCAGGACACTGCAAGATCATGGTATTCATCAAGGCATTGAAGTCCACATGGAATTCACAGTGATTTCTTTATTGAAAGATGATAATCGCATTTCGGGTGCATTAGGATATGATAGAGACAGAGGTAGGTTTAAAGTATTTCGTTCAAAAGCGATTGTATTAGCCACGGGAGGAATAGGCAGAGCATATAAGATCACGAGCAATAGCTGGGAATATACTGGCGATGGACAGGCTCTCGCTTATCATGCAGGTGCAGATCTAATTGATATGGAGTTTTTGCAATTTCATCCGACGGGTATGGTTTGGCCTCCAAGTGTACAGGGTATTCTCGTTACGGAAGGAGTTCGTGGAGAAGGTGGAGTCTTGAAGAATAAGGAAGGACGTCGATTCATGTTTGACGACATTCCTGAACTGTACAAAAATCAAACGGCCGATAATGCTGAGGAAGGCTGGCGATACACACAAGGTGATCGTGATGCAAGGCGGCCTCCTGAATTATTGACCCGTGATCATGTTGCCCGCTGCATCGTGCGTGAAATCAAAGAAGGTAGAGGAAGTCCGCATAAAGGAGTCTTCCTTGATATCTCCTGGATAAAAGAAAAATTACCAAATGCTGCCGAACACATCCGGAAAAAATTACCCAGCATGTATGATCAGTTTAAAAAGCTGGCTGACATCGATATTACAAAGGAACCTATGGAAGTTGGTCCGACGACACATTATATGATGGGCGGGATCAAAGTAGATGCAGATTCACAGATGACTACAATTCCCGGACTATTTGCAGCAGGAGAATGTGGTGCAGGCCTCCATGGCGCTAATCGTCTTGGTGGCAATTCACTTTCCGATCTTTTAGTTTTCGGAAAACGGGCAGGTGAATATGCTGCTCAATTTGCAAAAGAAAATAATTTCGGAATCGTAAATGAGGCTGAAATAAAAAGCATTGTGGATTCATCAACACAACCCTTTGAGAAAACTGACGGGGAGAATCCTTTCCAGGTGCAATATGATCTACAGGAAATGATGCAGGACCTTGTAGGCATCGTGAGAAATGAAGATGAATTACTCACTGCAAAAGAAGAATTGAAAAAACTAAGGGAACGTGCCCGAAATGTGAAAGTGATTGGAAACCGGGAGTACAACAATGGTTGGCATACTGCACTTGATTTAAAAAATTTGCTGACTGTTTCGGAAGCAGTGACATTAGCAGCTATCCAGCGAAAAGAAAGCAGGGGAGCCCATTTCAGAGAAGACTATCCCGCAAAGAATGACGATACAGGAAAATTTAATTCAGTGATCCGCAAAGGAATTGACGGCGAGATGGTGATCACAAAGGAAGCGTTACCTGAAATCCGATCGGATCTTAAGGAGATCATTGAGGAAATGAAGTAGTGCGTAGTGAGTAATGAATAGTGAGATGTGAGATGTGAGACGTATGACGTATGACGGGAGACGGGAGTTTGAAAAAAGTATAAAGGCTGGAAAGGTAAGAAGGGTTGAAATGTTGTAAGGCGTAATTGTATCTATGTGACTGCTATGAGCGCTATGTGTCTATGTGGTAAACCTTTTTATATGTGTTTTGCGACTTAGCGAGAAACTAAAAATGAATAGTGGGTAATGAGTAATGAGTAATGAGTCCGGCATCCGGCATCGATTTTATCAGGCATCCATAAGAAATCTAAATTCCAAAATATGAAAACGGCAACATTCGATATCTGGAGAACTGATAACACAGGTGGAGGTAATTTTCAATCCTACACAACGGAAACATCTGAAGGTATGGTTGTGCTCGATGCCGTGCATAAAATCCAGGCGGAACAAGCTAATGATCTGGCCGTGAGATGGAATTGTAAGGCAGGGAAATGCGGATCCTGCAGTGCCGAGATCAACGGTCGTCCAAAGCTCATGTGCATGACAAGGTTGAGCGACCTGCCATTGGAGCATCCTGTCAAGCTGCAGCCTATGAAGGCATTCCCTTCCATCAAAGATCTTGTAACCGATGTGTCATGGAATTTTGAAGTCAAGAAAAAAATCAAACAATTCAAGCCACGACCTGCTGACCATACAGATGGAACCTGGAATATCGCCCAGGAAGATATCGAACGCGTCCAGGAATTCAGAAAATGTATTGAATGCTTTTTATGCCAGGATGTATGCCACGTGCTGCGAGACCATCATTTGCACAATGAATTTATCGGGCCACGTTTTTTAGTTTACACAGCTGCATTAGAAATGCATCCTCTTGATGTAGAAGATCGTGTCCCGCACCTGAAGAAAGAAGATGGCATCGCCTTATGCAATATCACCAAATGTTGCACCACCGTTTGCCCGGAAGACATCCACATTACCGACAATGCAATCATTCCATTGAAGGAAAGAGTGGTGGATAGGTATTATGATCCGCTGCAGAGATTGTTGAGATTGTTTGAGAGTGGTTCAAAAAAGGGTTAAGCGGTTAGGTGGTTAGATGTTTAAGTGAGTTTTTTCTATGTGAATTCCTATGTATCTATGTTTCTATGTGGTTCATTATTTTTGCTTGTCGTTTCGCTTCGACTCCGTTCAGCGACCGGCGATATTCTACTTAAAATGTTTCGGCTCGGCTCAACTTGATCCTCTAAATCGTTTTTACTAATTTTTTTTTCTAAGTGACTTCCTTATGTTTTCTTAAGTTTCTAAGTGGTTCATTTTTTTGTGATGGTGTGATCTGTGAATTGGTAATGAAAATAAATCTTAAAAGATCACATTTTTTCTTAATAAATCCTCGACCTAAAAAAAAGGTTTACCACACAGACACATAGTTCACATAGGAATTCACATAGAAAATTTTATATCGGGCTTTGATATTTCTCGTAAAGAAGCAAAGGCACAAAGAAATTTTCTTATTTCCACTCAACTCTTCCACTACTTTTTTGCCAATTGTTTATTGCCAATTGCTTTACCATGCCCCCTGCCTCTTTTAGGATTTCTCTACTACTTTTATAAAAGCTTCCTTATAAACCCTCCCAATCGGAATTTCAATCTCCCCGATTTCAACATCATGTGCAGTGTAAGCTGTGATTTTATTTTTAGCAACGATAAAAGATTTATGCACCTGTATAAAACGATCTGCCGGAAGATCATTGTTGAGATTGCCAATAGAAATTTTGGTTATAATTTTTTGATTGGCTAATACAATTTTAGAATAATCCTTTGCACCTTCGAGGTATAAGATATCATCAAATGCAACCTTGATGGTCTTGCGGTCCGCTTTTACATAAAGATAAGAAGGGTCATTTTGAGTATCAGGCATAGTATTGGTGGCCATTTTATCAAAAAATTTATCCATGGATTTGACAAATCTTTTTAAAGCTATCGGCTTGACAAGGTAATCGAGCACATTTAATTCAAAACCTTCAACTGCAAATTCACGATACGCTGTAGTGATGATGATTTCAGGCTTATGTTGGATGGATGCTATCAGTTCCAGACCGGTGATCTCAGGCATCTCGATATCAAGGAAAAGAAGGTCTGGTTGTAAGATCTTGATTTGTGCCAATGCTTCTAGTGGATCTGTTGACTTTCCACACACTTCCATCTGGTTGAATCTTGACAAGTGCTGCTCGATGACATTTAACGCGAGCGGTTCATCATCAAGAATAAAGCATTTATATTTCTTCATCGCTCCATTTTATTTCCAACCTTATAATATATGTGTCTTGATGATCAGGAAAAATTTCTAACTGATGACGGTTGGGATAGAGTAAAGCGAGCCTTTGACAGATATTTTCAAGACCGACGCCCCCATTTTCCTTTTCCTTTTCTTTCTTTTGTTTTTTACTGTTAAAGATCTGGAAAATAAGTTTCCTTTCATCCGTATGCAGTTTTATGTTAATGTGGAAGAAACCATCCTTTCCGGCTCCTCCATGTTTAAAGCAATTTTCAGCAAAGGGCAACAGAATAAGTGGTGCTACCTGGATCGAATCATTGTGTATAGATATATCAGTTTCGATTTTCAGCTTTTCACCATGCCTTAATTTTTCAAGATCAATGTAATGATGAAGCAATTCCACTTCTTTTAGTAAAGCAACCTTTTCCTTATTGGCCCGGTATACCAGGTATTCAAGTAGTTCTGTAAGCTTCAATATGCTATCAGCAGTCAGGTCTGATTTTACGAGTGCGAGGCTGTAGATGTTGTTGAGTGAATTAAATAAAAAATGGGGGTGGAGCTGGCCTTTCAGCAATTTGATTTCAGCCTCAGCCTTCGCCCTGATCAATTGTTCATTGTGTTTTTGTTTTTTCTTGTAATCACCAATAATATAAATGCAGACCGCCAACGCGATAATGGAATAATCACGGATGATATTCTTAAGCATTTTACTTGCCGGTATATTATAATATTCACCGTTCATCAGATAACCCAAAAGTTCCTCCCATTTGATCCTTGCATAGAAGAGTAATACAGCTACCGCAAGGATCCAAAGAATAAAAAAGAGCCAGTTGTTGGATTTTAAAAAACGAGGCACTACATACCATGTGATAAAATAGGTAGGTACCATCAATAACGGCAGGGTGAAGAATATGGTTTGGAAGAAGTGTGCCCTGTAAGCAGGTCGTATATGCATCAGGTTGGCAAAGTATTCGGAAGCGACATAAAGCAACCAGAACAGGATGTGGTATGCTACTTCTCTGGATGATATAAGTGACCTGGTCATTTTCATTTCCCTCTAATGTACGGCTTAACAATAACGCGTTAATTCCTTTATTAAATTGTTTAAAGAGACAAACGACAAATTGAGGTAGAGGAACAGCATACCGTATGTATGACGATACTTGAAAAGGGGAACAAATCGTTGTCCGTAATTTCAAACTACGGACAACGATTTGTTCCCCTTTTCGTAGAGCTAGACTGACTCGTTGTTCCTATACCTTTTCATGTAGTTTGTCTCTTTTTCATTTTTCACCTTCCTGAATGGAATAAGTTTGATGTATAATAATTTGGATTGAAGATGAAAATGGAATTACCAAATATGAAAATCAGTTAAGCATGACACGTCACATCTTTCTTCTGTTTTTTGCATTGTGCAGTTATACACTGATGAAGGGACAACTACAGGAAGGTATTCTTGGTCATAAGTATTATAAAAAAGAGAAGAAAGGCTGGAACCTTGTAGGTAGAGAAGATTACCAATACGATAAACTGTCGAAACTAACCGAATCAACTGCATCAGATAGAGAGGATGGTGAATGGAAAATCAAAGACAAGACGATGTACGTATTTCCCGGGGACAGTTTGCGACTCGAAATCAATGCTCAAGACATGTCCAGGGCCAGGTATGTTTTGGATGGTAAGGGAAATGAAACCGGAGTGACCTTTGAAGATTTCGATTCATTGACCGGTACCCGGATTGTCAATGTCAGTGGTTTGTATATAACGGATGCAGATAACCATGTTGTCGAAAAAAAATACCTGAGATACAAGAATGGTCAATGGCATCCGGAGGACAGGAATTTATTCGGATACGATAGTGACGGAAAAGTTGCCTGGGATATTTTTCAGATGTGGGAAAATAATGATTGGGTGACGCATCAAAAATCAGTATACCATGATTCACCCGGGAATAGAGCTTCTTCCATTGAAATATTTTATGCGGATAAATCAGCTTTAATACCTGGTACTTTAAAAACACAGCCTGATACGCGAATTCTAATTACGTATGACAAAGCAGGTCGGGGTATAGAGAAACTTATCCTGAAAAATGCAAACAGTAAATGGGAAGACGATTTCAAACGAGTAAGCCAGTTTAAAAAAGGATAGAGCTTAAAGGCAGGGAGCAGGGTGCATGGGGCAGGGAAAAAGCAATAGGCAAAAAGCAAAAATCAATTGACAGTGAAAGCATCTTGTTTCAGCAACTCCCCCTTTCAGGGGGTGGGGGGTCGAGCATAATCTAATTTCGTAAATCTATAAATCATGAAAATTACAATCAAAAATCTATTGTTTTCAGTAGTTATAATCTGCCTGAGCAGTTCTTTTGTTTCAGGTCCGGTTATGAACGATCCAATAACAAAGGAAGGAATTTCAACAGCCATTACTTTTGGGGGAGCATATCTATACTTCGCTGGTAAATATGGAGGTGAGATCAAAAAGAAGGATCTCGCAGGCCAGAAAGAACTAAAAGTAGAAGGATGTGCTAAGGGATCAAAGATCATTTCATACACTTTGGAAATCAATAAACGGGGAACAAAAAGTGCCTTTTCTGGGCGTTCAAATGTCCTGTCCGATGAAATGGTTACAAAGCTGCAGGGTCTCGAACCCGGAGACACTTTTGAGTTTAAGGAAGTGAAAGCCACAATGCCTAATACTAAAGACGTCGTGGATGTGCACGGTCAGAAGTTTGTGGTGGCATAGGGAATTTGTGTTCAATAAAAAACTAAAGAGTACGGACAGGTCGCAGCCTGTCGTACTCTTTAGTTTTTTATTTTACCCACTATTGGATTCATCTAAATTTATTAACTTAAGCCTGTAAAAATTAAATCGGAAGAATAAATTTTTTCGTCATGTTCCAACTCAAGCCCATTTCCACAGGTGCGGTCAATGAAGCACTCCAGAAGGCTGAACGCTACAGGTTATTAAATGAACCTCAGTTGGCTGAAAGCATTTGCCAGGATATACTCGACGTTGATCCTGAAAACCAACAAGCTATTGTGACGAAGCTTCTTTCGATCACTGATCAGTTTGGAAAATATTCATCCGCCAATGCACATGCCGCCCGTCATCTGGTCCATGAGATGAAAAATGAATATGACCGGCATTATTACTCAGGCATCATATGCGAGCGACAAGGAAACGCATGCATCAACAGGGGAAAACCAGGCGATCATCATACAGCATTTGATTATTTGTCAGACGCTATGGAACATTTTGAAAGAGCTGAAAACGTTCGTCCACAAGGCAATGATGATTCCATCTTACGTTGGAATACATGTGCCCGCCAGATCATGAGCCATCATCTTAAGCCGAGAGTGGAACAATATGTAGAACCACCGCTGGAATAGCCTGTTTGCATAAATAAAAATCAAATTGTTCCTGGTATTTAATTATTGTTTTTATTTTTAGTGCAAGTTCAGATCATAACATCCAAACCTCATGAAAATCCACACCCCACTCATGATTTTTACTTTGTTGTACTTTCCTCTTTTTGTTTTCAGTCAGAACAAAGTTGGAATAGGCACACCAACGCCATCCGAAAAACTCGAAGTTGCCGGAGTTATTTATTCAAACCTTGGAGGCATCCGTTTTCCCGATGAGACATTGCAGGAGACTGCAGCCTTCAGCAGCGCGGATCCCGGAGATGGCGCTACAGGAAAGCTTCGACCTTATATGCTTATTACTACTACGGCTCCGACGATGCCAGATACCATATTTATCTTAGATTTAAATCAGGGAGGCGTTACAATCAGCACAAATGGGACACCCGTTGCGAACAAGTTTAAATTCATTAAACAGCTTGATAAATCTACACCTCTCCTTATACAAAAGGTAATCCAGGCCACAAACTTAACAAAAGCGATTATAGAATTTCCACAATCTCCTGGCGTATCGCCTTATCAAACCATTGAATTGAGGAATGCTTTTGCCACCAGTATTGAATATCAATCTATTCTTAGATCTGATGGAAAGTATGCACATCTTGAAATCATTGAAATGGCCTACCAGAAAATTGAAGTAAAATCTCTTCTCAGTATGGGTGCCTGCTATTGCTGGGATTTTATGATGAATCAATCGTGCACTTGTAATTAATTTACGTACTGCTATTTTAAGTTTCCAAACTTAATATCAATATTACGTACTGCTATTTTAAGTTTCCAAACTTAAAATCATAATTACGTACCGCTATTTTAAGTTTCCAAACTTAATATCAATATTACGTACTGCTATTTTAAGTTTCCAAACTTAAAATCATTATTACGTACCGCTATTTTAAGTTTCCAAACTTGAAATCAATATTACGTACTGCTATTTTAAGTTTCCAAACTTAAAATCATTATTACGTGCCGCTATTTTAAGTTTCCAAACTTAAAATCAATATCACGCGCTATTTTAAGTTTCCAAACTTAAAATCAATATTACCCGCTATTTTAAGTTTCCAAACTTAAAATCAATATTACGTATCTCATTCTTTCACGAATATCTTCTTCAAGTAGCTTGTAGCTGCACAGGAATATCTTACTGTCCCCGCTATTTTAAGTTTCCAAACTTAAAATCAATATTACGTATCTCATTCTTTCACGAATATCTTCTTCAAGCAGCTTGTAGCTGCACAGGAATATCTTACTATCTAACTTTCTCACATCGCTGTAAATAGATCCTCCAGCAGATACTCCGGTTCCTCCAGCCCAACATAAAACCTGATAAAATTCCACGGTATATGCGGATCAGCTCTGCCGGGTAAATTATACAAAGCAGCAATCGGCATCATCAACGCTTCGTGCCCTCCCCATGAAACTGCAATCTTCCATCGTTTTATTTTACTTACGACTTCAAGCAAAGATTCAATATCAGGCAGATCAAATTCTACAGTAAACAAACCACCGCACCCGCTCATTTGCTTTTTAGCCAATGCATATTGTGGAAAATCCGGATCAAAAGGATATATCACCCGTTTAATTTTAGGATGCTTTTTCAATTCTTCTACAATGATTTTGGTTGAAGACTGTACACGTTCCATACGAAGGGGTAGGGTGCGAAGACCACGGATCACCAGTGAAGCATCATGCGGGGAAATAATCCCACCCAATGTCATGTATTCTTCCACGAACATCTTATTGATGATTTCATGACTGCTACATACCACTCCGCCCACCACATCGCTGTGTCCATTGATGTATTTTGTCAATGTGTGTATGACAATATCAACTCCCATTTTAGCCGGTTGCTGAAACAACGGACTTGAATAACTATTATCAATGGCTGTCCGGATATTATGTTTTTTTGCCAGCGCAGCACAGGCTTTTATGTCCTGTAATTCGAAAGTGAATGTATTTGGACTTTCCAGGAATAACAACTTTGTGGCGGGTCTGATCATTTTTTCGATTGCATACATATCACTTCCATCCACAAAATCATAAGCCACTCCAAATCGTGAAAGATACTTGCTGAGCAATGCAGATGTCCAGCTATAGGGATGTCGCACACAGATGACATGATCTCCCTGCCCAACACAACTCATTATACCTGCTGCCACAGCCGCACTACCACTGGCAAATACAAGAGCATCATCCGTTCCTTCGAGTGCTGCAATTTTTTTACGAAGTATCTCAACCGTTGGATTATTGCCTCTTGTATATACATGGCTGTTGATTTCATCAAGTATTGACTTTCTGAAATTCTCTACATCCGGAAATGCAAAATTGCTTGTCTGGATGATGGGTGGTGATACGGCATTGAAATATTTTTCGCGGTTCTCGCCGAGATCGTTAAGGATATAGCTGATGTGGTCTTCCATATTATAAATATTTAACCCCTTTTTCCAATTAAGACACTTTGTGTATTTCTGTAACCACCGATCAAATAAATGCGATCATCTGCTGCGGTTGTTCCATAATCAATTTTCCCTTTTGGTAATATGCTGACTTGTGTCCATTGATCAGCATTGACATCGTACTTTAATATAGCTCGCCGGTAAGGATAGCCCCCAAGTGAATAAATAGTATTCTGAATGGAAATAAGACTGAACAATGCATTTGGTGACGGCAGATCTGCTTTTCGAGCCCATTGGTCTTTTACCGGATCATATGCCTCCACAATCTTAGTTTTCCCTTCATTTGCAAAACCACCTGCAACTAAAATGTTATCACCAATCCTTACAGCAGCATGGTTGTCTCGTGCTGTTGGCATTTCTGTTTTTTGAATCCATGTATCGTTAACAGGATCGAATTCTTCTACAAGGGAACTAATGAAAGAACTATCAGAATATAAATCAGCATTATTACCACCCATCAAATATATTTTATCATTGAATGCTACCGCAACGGCTTCCTTACGTGGGTTTTTCATGGGTAGCATTTGAAACCATCGATTTTGCGCTATATCATACTTCTGCACTGCTTTAGTAACCTTGATAGTGTAATCCATTCCGCTAAAAATATAAATTGCACCATTTAATAATGCTCCTGAAGCAAATCCAACAGCATGGGGAATGGTGGGTAGAGCCGACCAGGTTTTTGTGCCCGGTTCAAATCGAGCAAATTCTCCGGAGGTGCTAAGCACATAGATATAATGATCATCACTGAAAACCAGAGGGTCACGCAATTCAATAGGTGATGATTTTCCTTTTTTCCAGGTAATGATATCCGGACAACATTTCCTTGAAGCACAGGAAAAAATGGCGGTGAGAAAAAGAAGAAGAAATAAATATTTCATTTTACTGGCCATGGATGTGAGATAAGGTCCGCATTTATTTCTGATAAAGTCTTGCATCCTGATAATGCCATGATCAATTCAAGCTCAGCCATAATATTGGATATGCAATCGATAACACCTTTCGTTCCTCCACAAGCAAGTGCAAATGCATAAGGTCTGCCTATCATTACCCCTTTAGCACCTAGTGCAATACATTTAAAGACATCACTCCCTGTCCGTATTCCACTGTCCATCCAAACTTCTAATTTGTCATTCACCACATCTACAATTCCGGGAAGAACTTCTGCTGTTGAAACAGATCCATCGATCTGCCTGCCCCCGTGATTTGAAATGATAATTCCATCAACTCCTGCATCAACAGCCTTCATTGCATCATCGGATCTGATTATTCCTTTCAGATAGACAGGCATCTTAGTCCAGCTTCTGATAAGGGCGATATCATCCCAATTCATTCCAGGATTATTAAATACAGACGTGAATTTTCTCACCGACTTCATGGCTTTCTTTGAAGTAAGATTTGAAATAAATCCACCAGGCATCCGGCTGTTTAAACTGATAAGGGATTTTATAAGTGATAGAGACAATGGAGGTTTGAAAGTATTGTTGTCAACCGGATCCGGCAGCTGATTAAAAACAGGATCTGAATAATATTGCGCTATTCCTCTTCCTGCCAGGAATGGAGAATAGCCAAGATCCAGGTCTCTCACTCTCCAGCCCAGCATTGTGGTATCAAGAGTAACAACTAATGCAGTACACCCAATAGCTTCTGCCCTTCGGATAAAGCTTTGAGATAATTCTTTTGATTTACTGTAGTAAAGTTGGAAGAGCCTGGGATTGGATTCAAGCTTACTGGCAATCTCTTCCATCGGAAATGATGCCTGGCTGCTGATGATCATCGGTACACCGGTTGTCTTTGCTGCTTGTGCAACTGCTTTATCCCCTTCACGATGAGCTAATTCCAGAACACCGATAGGAGCCAGCATAAAAGGTGCAGGAAGCGTATGCTCCCTCCACTTTAGTTGCATACTAACCTCCTGCACACCACCCAGCATGTGTGGATGGATTTTGATCTGATCAAGTGCTTGTCTGTTATGATCTATTGTGGTCTCTCGTCCTGCTCCACCTGCCAGATAGGCAAATGCATGCGCAGGTAAAATTTGCCGGGCTTTGTGTTCTAGCCCGGCAAAGGAAAGCGAGGTTTTTGGGAAATATCCCGCCAATCCATTTAAATAGATCTCCCTTTGACGTTGAAGGCTAAGCATATACCTCCAATGTAAAAAGATTTCAAGTAAAAGAAACCGGCAATCCGGATACGGCACTCAGGTTGATAAAAAAACCTATGGGTAAATGTGGGCCGTCACCTTATCCCTCAAATCAAATGTTGATCAAACACACCCGCCTGCATCGAACAATGCGTGGTACGATACAGAGCAGCTAAATTTTAATCCACGATAGAAGTTAAAAAGGGGAGTGGTACTGGTAAGACATGCCCAAAGTATAAAAATGATCCCGTACCGAATGGTTAGCAGCAGAAAATGGGTGTTTACCCTGAACTTATAAAAAAGCCGTTTTACCGGGCAAATCGACTTATTCTGGCATGATAATTGTTCTTAATATGTCATTCATATTATCAAATGGTCTTATGTCTAAGATTTTGGTAATCATAACGTAAACCAGCAATCCCATAAAACTACCGGAATACCGGAAAAACGAATCCATCCCTTTTTGAGATTAACTTAAATAATTATATATGATGCAGATTTTCAGGATTTTAACAGCGATTACCCTTGTCCTATTCATCGGCGCATGTGGTAAAAATGGGGTGGATCCAAAAAACCCGAAGAGCCGTGAATTCGAGCTTTACATCGATTTCTGGAATACTCAGGGCACCAATCCACAGATTACTTTCGATGCGGTTAATTCCTCTCCTGAAGTTAAAATTGACTTCAGTAAGACGTTTGCCGGAATTATCGTTCCTCCGAAGTACACGAATGTGATCATCGATAATGTACGTATCATCGATGACAACGATGTCAACTACCAGATCGATGGCATCACGGCATATGAATTCCGTGAAGATATCAATGACTGGAAAGTGGACGTTGAATTTACAATGCAGTATACGCAGGTACAGGACCTCATGGTCATGATGGTATTGGATGCAAGCGCGTCGCTGGGAAGTGATTTTGACAAGGTGAAACAATATGCCAGCAATTTTATTACAAAAGTTCTTGCAGACATTCCAAACGCACGCATCGGAGTGATTGATTTCTCTGATGAGATCCATAGCTTTCCGCCAACAAACAATAAAGTTGCATTGCAAAATTATATTGCAAGCATTCAACAGGGACCGTTCACTTCTCTTTATGAAGCAGTGAATATGGGAATTGATATGCTTGACAATGGTTCTGCAGAAGGTAAGGCATTGCTTGTCTTTACAGATGGAACGGACAATAATTCTGATCCTGAATTTACACCTGCTTATCTATTAGGCAAGCTGGATAGTTCTTCGAATCATGTCCGGATCAACAGTTTTACCATTGGCCTTGAAGGAAATGGTGGGGTTGATAAGCCTGTGCTGGAAGATCTTGCAGCCAATAGCGGGAATGCAGCATTTCCAAATAACATTGACGAGCTCGGAACTGTGTTTGAAAGATTCAGCAGCTCCATCTCAAATGTCTACAATCTGACCTATGTCCGGAATCAACAGGTGATACCTGACAATGACAAGGCGAGGTTGAGGTTCGTCATCAAAGGCACTCCGAAATTAGAGTGACCTTACTAACATGAGGGTAATAGTTTTTTCATAGTTGAGAGCCTGGTGTGGGAACCCGGCTCTATTTTTTTTACAGACAAATGAAAAGAAAAAAGTTATGCGTAGTTTCAAACTACGCATAACTTTTTTCTTTTCATTTATCCATGAGCTTTAAACTCTCTTAGGTCAGAATGTGTTATTAACCATCAGTCTCTCTCCCGGACACCACATTATTATGGCCATCATGCTCAGAGACTCATTTCACCACCCTGCTTTCCATCTTTTCAGATTCTTTTGTTTGTCGATGCTCATGAGCGGGTGGACAGCTCATTCTTTAGCACAGGAACATTTATCGAAAAAGGAAATACGCGCTGCTCAGATCGATTCGATTTTTTCACGTGCTGAAGCTGGTTCGCTCGATACCAGGGGAATATTGAGGTACGAATATTTTTTCAAAACTGCTGATGATGTCCAATTGGAAAAATTTAGTAAGAAATTAGAGAAAGACTCTTTTGAAACAATCCTGCTGGAGATGGATGAAGATAAATTGTGGCGCATGGTGATCATGAAAAATGAAATCCACTCCAGGCAAACCATGTTTGAAGAAGATAAAAGAATGCGGGCAATGACGTACCAATACGTTGTGGATCATTACGATGGATTTACGATCTCTAAGGTGAAAGTCAATCCACTAAAGGTGCCTAACGACAAATTTGTCTCCTTTATTAAATCCCTTGACAATGAAGATCTGTTTGATGCAGCAGATTACCTGATCAGGAATAAAGCTTATGACCGCTCCATGGTTGCATTCCAGGAAAGTATCAACAGGCATTTCAAGGAAGATACTGCCCAGTACCAGATGGGAAATGCACTGGTAGCTACAAATGAATTCGTCAAAGGGATTGAGCGTTGGGAAGCTGCCAGGAACATGAATCGCAAATATCTCGATGCATATTTAAAGCTGGGGGATATATTTTTGGAAAATTCACATTTCAACCGCTCACTTTACAATTACCAGGAAGCAGATACGATAAAACCGAATGATGATGTCATACTTTACAAAATAGCAGCCAACCTGCTTCAACTCAAGCGTTATAATGAATCGTATGATTATGCACAACGCGCTTATGATATCAACCGGAAAAATGTTTTTGTAAAAGGCCTGCTGGAAATTCTGGACCAACCCGCGATACGGAAGATCAGGAAGAAAAATAGTGATCAGTGATCGGTATTCGGTATTCAGTAATCAGTATTCGGTAATCAGTAATCGGTGATCAGGATTAAGTAAGATCCTAGGTAGTAGTTTTATTATCACTGGCAATCCATGATAAACAATCAATTTATTACCGAGATACTTTTCACTACTCACTACTCACCACTCACTGAATACTGAATACTGAATACTGAATACTGATTACCGAATACTGAATACTGCTTACCATCCCCGATAGCTCGGCGGAGCCACACTATTCAATCTCAGATATACCACAAGCTGACCCCTGTGATGTGTGACATGATCTGTCATCAGCAGCAGGATCCTTCTTCTTGACATTATACCTGCAAAAAAATCCACTGTCTCATTGAGATCTTTTTCCTGCAGTACATCAATAGTTTGTTTGGCATAGGTGAAGGACTGGTTGAGCATTTCGATTATTTCTTTTTTTGAATCGCCTGCCTTTGTCGGATCGATGACCGTATGTTTCCCTTTTAAATAGGATGAGCTAAGCCACACCATGTTGGCAGCAATGTGTTTTAATTGTTCTCTGAAGCTCATTTCTTCCGGAACAGGCTTATACCCATAGTGGTCTTCCGGCATAGCCTGTGCAAATTCAAGTGTATATTCGGCTGCGTTTTTCCATTTCAGCTTATAATCCGCCAGGAAAGATCCTTGCGCAGTAAGTGTTTGTGATACGGAAGGGAAAAGAAGACATATACAGGTAAAGATCAGATAGCGCATAGTTGTTTTATTTAGGCAACGTGCAAGATGATATGATTTTTTAATTTCAGCATGCGGTTTAACAAAACCATAACTTTCAAAACATGAAATCATTTCAAAGACGCACATTCCTGAGCCAGATTGCTGCAGCCGGAGTCGCTCCTCTTCTTCCTTCATTCCTGCTTCCCGGAGCAGACCTGAGCTGGATCAGCAGTTATAAAAAGTCAACTGCTGCTTTGCCTTTGGCTATGGATGAAAAATTCTGGTACCAGGTCAAAACCATGTATTCTACTTCGCCCGGTCTTTTGAATCTTAATAATGGTGGTGTCAGTCCGCAACCACTCATCGTACAGGAAGCACACGAACGCTATGACAGGATGTGCAATGAAGCTCCTTCCTACTATATGTGGAGAATATTGGATCAGGGTCGTGAACCACTTCGCCAGCGATTATCCGAGCTGGCCGGTGTCTCTGCTGAAGAAGTATCCATATGCCGGAATGCAAGCGAAGCATTGGAGACAGTCATTTTCGGGCTCAGGCTTAAAAAAGGAGATGCGGTGGTACTCTCGCGTCTCGATTACCCGAATATGATGAATGCCTGGAAGCAGAGAGAACTGCGGGACGGTATCGTTCTCAAATGGGTTGAGCTTGATCTTCCAAAGATGACAGAAGATGAAATCGTCGATGCATTCGAAGCACAGATGACACCTGATGTCCGCATCGTACATATTACGCACATGATCAACTGGAATGGACAGATATTGCCAGTCAGAAAAATAGCAGATAAAGCGCATGCAAAATCTGCACAGGTGCTTGTAGATGGCGCACATACATTTGCACACCTTAATTTTAAGATACCTGAGCTTGGCGCTGATTTTTTTGGAACAAGCCTGCACAAATGGTTGTGCGCTCCATTCGGATCAGGTATGTTGTACGTTAAAAAGGAACATATTGCTGCTTTGTATCCCTTATTAGCAAATGCAGAGCCCGAGAGTGCAGACATCAGAAAATTCGAATCGCTTGGAACACGCTCTTTTCCCATTGAGCAGGCCATCGGGCAAGCACTTGATTTTCATTATTCCATAGGAAGTGAATTAAAACAGGAAAGACTTCAGTATTTGAAGAAATACTGGACTGATGCGGTTAAAGACCACCCTAAAATCAGGGTTAAAACGGATACACATCCCGATAAAAGTTGCGCTCTTTGCATAGTAGAAATAGAGGGTATGACTGCCGGGGAGCTGACTACCGCATTGCACGATAAACATAAAATCCATACGACTGCAATTGATTATTACAATGTGAAAGGCGTAAGGGTTACCCCTCATGTTTATATCGTAAAAACAGACTTAGATCGATTAATTTTTGCATTACATACGCTGGCAGATACTTAGAGGGTAGGGGATAGCCGTTAATGCGTTCATGAATCGATAGTACCATTATCTTTCAGATCAAGTGAATAAATGAAACGACGACAAGCGGCTGTAGTATTCAATGATATCTCAGGCTATACTTCGCTCATGCAGCGGAATGAAGACTACGCCATACAGGTCAGGCAACGTCACAAGGAAGTCGTAGATCGCCTTACACTCCAGCACAAAGGCACCATCATCCAATATTATGGCGATGGCACACTCAGCATCTTTGATCATGCTGTTGATGCAGTCCAGTGTGCCATGTCTATGCAAATTGAATTTAATGTGGCTCCTCAGATCCCACTCCGGATCGGTATCAATGCAGGTGATATTATCCTGGGCCCCGATGGTATCTATGGCGATAGCGTTAATATTGCGAGCAGGATTGAACGCATGAGTGTTCCTGGTTCTGTATTGATCTCTGAACGCGTTTTCGAAGAAATAAAAGACGATAAGAATATTCAGACAAAAGATTTAGGCTTGTTTGAATTGAAAAATGTCCGTACACCGATGCAAATCCATGCAGTGACTAACGAAGGTATTCGCGTTCCTGATCTGGTAGACCTTGCAGGCAAAATTGGGTACAAGGAAAAAACCATCATGGTGCTCCCGTTTTATAATCTCAGCAAAGACCCGGAAGATGATTTCCTGAGTGATGGGATGACTGAACAGATTATCTATGCATTATCTGAAATCGAAGGTTTGCGTGTCACGAGCCGCACGTCAAGCTTTACATTCAAGGATAAGCAGGTTCATCTCAGGCAGCTGCACCAGGACCTTGGAATAGATCATGTGCTTGAAGGAAGCATCAGGAGACATGGAAAAAAAGTACGTATCACTGCGCAGCTCATCAATGCTGCTGATGATTTTCATCTGTGGAGCGAGATTTATACGCGGGAGGTCACAGATGTTTTTCAACTGGAAGATGAAATATCTTCGATGATTTCCAACAAGCTCAAAGCAAGTTACCAGGAATTCCCTGAGCAACAAATTATGATACCTGATCAGGAGCCAAATGCTCAATCAGAGGTATATGAATATTACCACAAAGGACGGTATGAATGGAAACAAATGCAGGCGGGTTATATTGACAGGGCAATTCAATGTTTTAAAAAAGCAATCGTTGCGGATCCTGATTTTTATCTGACATGGCCGGCACTGGGCAAAGCATATGCATACAAAGGGTATTTCAATCAGGAATTACCTGAAGAGGCTGCGAGGCATTGCCTTGAAGCGATTTGTGAAGCGCAGCGAATTGAACCTGCACACTCGCGTACACAAACGGTGTGTGCATTGTATCATTTATTTTTTACCTGGGATTGGCGTGCGGTTAAAATCCATCTCGACAGTACCGGTAAGAACCAGGATCAGGATAATTTTATTTTATACAATTCAGTGCTTCATGCAACCGGCATATTCAGGATTGCAAAAAATAATCTTGATGATGCAGTTGTCACTTTGCGTAAGGCTCAGAAATTAGATCCGCTCAATCTGGCGATTCAAATGGAATTGGCCCGTGCGTATTTATACAATCGTGATTATCAAAAAGCGTTGGATACGGTCAATCTGATCATCCATACCCGTCCTGATTTTCTTCCTGCATATGAATCCAAAGGATGGATACAATTTACATCCGGTCAGCAACGTGAAGGAATTGAGTCTTTCGAATATTATAGAAATCATACAGCACTTCCCCTTGCCGGATTAGCGGGCTTGTCTTATGCATATGCCCGAACATCACAAGCCAGGCAAGCTGTGGAATTAAAAGAGCTGCTTATTTCCGTAGCCCAGGACATGCCATCACATCTTATCTATCTTGACCTGGCCATCGCTCATCTGGGTGCCCAGGAATATCCTGCAATGTTCGAACAGCTTCAAAAAGCTCTTGATGCAAAGATGCCGAAATTGATTTTCCTTGAAACAGATCCGATCTGGGACGAGATCAGGCGGTTCAAAGAGTATCGGGATATTGCAGATCAGATTTTCAAGACTGAATACGATTACTGAATACTGAATACTTTTTATTTACCCTGCTCCTTGTTTTTACTGAATACTGAATACTGAAAACCGAATTCAGTAATCGGTATTCAGTGACCAGTATTCAGTGGTCAGTATTCAGTGGTCAGTAATCAGTGTTTTTAATTTTTACTGAATACCAGATACTTTTAATTTACCCTTCTCCATGCTTTTCTACTGAATACTGAATACCGATTACTGAATACTTTTTATTTACCCTGCTCCTTGTTTTTACTGAATACTGAATACTGAATACCGATTACTGAATACTGAATACTGAATACCGATTACTGAATACCGAATACCGATTACTGATTACTGAATACTGAATACCGATTACTAAATACTTTTTATTTACCCTGCTTTTTAAAGCCCTCCGTTATACCTGCACACACAATCGTACATCAAATCTCCCGGCCTGTTTTTCTTGATCATTGTAAACCATTTTTCAAAATATTTACTGATCTGCATACGGCGTTCTTCAAAAAGGGGATTCCTGGCAATTTTGATTGTATTGATGATGGTATCGTGAAAGGCATAAAATGATTTTAGGATCAGGCCTGCTTTATCATTGAAATATTCTCCCTGGTAGATCCGGTCAAAGGGATGAACCATGGTCCGAGGTAGTGTTTCCCTTCTGTATGATGCACCTACTACATTGGAAAAATCAAAATCATAGGGGATGACTATATATTTCCCTGCAGAGGTATCATAAAATAATTTTGCATTACGCGCACCTGCAATACTCCAGTCCCTGTTGCCAATCAGGAAATTAAATGCAACCGTCCGGCCATAGGTTTCAAAATCGAGTGAATCTTCTTTAGGATTGTAAACTTTTTTTTCAAAGATGCCAAGCCTGGAAGTAATATCTGCATCAGGTTCAAGTAAAAAACCTGTAGATGTATCGCATATTGCCGGCGCTTGTGAGTCACAATAATGTACAGTAACCCATATCGTCCGGTAAGAATTTGGTGTAATGGATTCATAAACCTGGTAGAGCATTCGTTCTTCCTGCAGGTTGAGCTGCCCTTCTTCGCCTTCGATGCAATGTGTCACCAGTTTCATTTCATCACCGCTTGTCAGTCCTAGTGATTTAAGCATTGATTTTTTAAAATTGAGAAGAATAGGAGGGAATGTGCATTTCATGCGACGATACTTTCCCCTGATGTTTAGGGTAAGCGGCTGATTGGTCACTAAAAGTTCGCGATCTGTTTCGATGGTGATCAGGGCTTCTACTTCATTATTATTTGATTTTTTTAATGAATCGAAAGGATAAGTAATCGTGAGCCTGATGCTGTCAAATCCATAAAGCTTTTCGAAGAGGGAGATGCGGGATTTCTCCTGGGCAGGCAATGAGGTTTGAATCCAGAAGGCAAGAAGAAGTAAAATAAATCGCATAATCAACCGGTTAAACCTCATCATTAGGGATTTAATTTCACCCACGCAGGTAAAAATATTGTTATCATATTGATTTGCAAAATTAGTTTTGTGCCATGATATTGGCCTGCTTTATTAGTTGGTGGCTGTTTTTCACCTCCGGATACTATCCATCTCCACCACCGGAGAGGCCTGTAAATATCATTTTAGTGATCGGGGACGGCATGGGTCTTGCGCATATCGCGTTGGGAGAATTACTCTCCAAACCTCCGTCACCATTGCAACGTATGGAAGTGGTGGGTCTTCAGAAGACACATTCTTCAAGCCATCTTGAGACGGATAGTGGTGCATCTGCTACCGCGATAGCATGTGGTGTTAAAACATTTAATTCAGCGGAAGGCGTAGGCCCTGATAGCCTGCCTGTGATTACAATTATGGAATTGGCGAAGGAGAAAGGGTTGAAAACAGGCTTTGTGGTGACCAGCCCGGTAGTGCATGCGACCCCGGCAGCCTTCTATGCGCATGTGGATTCGAGAGGTTCATATGAAGACATTGCAAGACAGCTTGTCAGATCTGACATGGATCTTTTCGTGGGTGGAGGAGAAAAATATTTTAAAGAGCGGTATTCTGATAAATCAAACCTCATCCAGGATTTGGAGAAAAAAAACTATGCTGTATTGCGCAGTGAAGATCCGCATGTGGTCTTCAGGCTGTCGAAGATCAATAAAGACAAAAAAATAGCGGCTTTTACGGCATATGAAGACCCGGCCAGGGCAACTCAGGGCAGGACATATTTGCCGGGAATGGTTTCTGAGGCTATAGATGCGATGAAGCTGAGATCAGATAAAGGTTATTTTCTATTAGTTGAAGCGTCACAGATAGACTGGGCATCACATGCGAATGACCAGGAGTGGCTTGCACTTGAGATGCAGGATACATATAGCATGCTTGATGTGATCCTTGAAAAGATGGATATGAACACACTGCTGATCGTAACTGCGGATCATGAATGTGGGTATATCAGTATAAAAGGAAAGCGTGCTCCCCGCGTTGAATTCGGAAGTAAAGTACATTCATCGCAGATGGTCCCGGTGTTTGCCCACGGACCCGGCGCTGAAGAATTTGCAGGCATTTACGAGAATACGGAGATCTTTCAAAAAATGAAAATGCTTTTAGGACTTTAAAAGGCGAAATGCTTCGACCAGCTATCTCGCATCCTGGTGCTACAGCTCAGCAACCTGGCGGAAAGGGCAGAAGGGGAGAAGGGCAGAAAGGATGTTTAAATGTTTAATTTTTTCTATGTGACATTCTATGTGTCTATGTTACAATGTGGTTCAATTATTTTCTTTTGTTGGCTAAAGAAGTTATGTTTCGACGTTTTTTCTAAGTGACTTTCTAAAGTTTCCTTAAGTTCCTAAGTGGTAAAGAAAAGCATATTTAATTTTGAACACATACCATTATAAATATCATGATCAGCCATGATGTAAACAAACAGAAAGGTGAGCAAATAATTAACCTTTTAATCAGTTAACCATTAAACTCTCCGTCCATTATTATTCTATTCCCAAATAGAATATATTCTCAATTTGCGTCTTCCAGATATTTCTTTAACGAGGTACTAAGGATTGAATTCCATCCTTCATCGAAGTTTGATTTTGCAAAATCCGTAATTGAAGCAGGGAATGTTTCCAGTCCGGTGTGTGTAAGTTTCACTCTTGTGTTATCACCTTCTGAAAACAATTCCCAGGTAACGTAGGAAAGTCCTTCGTAGCCTTCGTATTTCCATGTGTGTGTCAGTTTTTTGCCTATGATAACATCTGTTATTTTACAGAAGTGAAGATAGGTCCTGTCGGCAGAGCCTCCTTCAAAAGTGAATTCAAAACCAACTTCGGGTTTGAAGTCTTCCAGGTCGAAATACCATTTTTTCATTTCATTTTTGTCGGTGATGGCCTTCCAGACTTTAGCTATAGGCGCGTGATAAGTGCGTTCAACGACAAGCGGTTCATTTTTCATTGGCGGTTGGATTTTTTAGAGGATGTATGATTTGAAGTTTTTGTCTTTCTTTTTGGTTTTGTATCTGTAGCTAGGAATTCTCCAAGGGCATCTAATTTGTGCGTCCAGAATTTGCGGTATTGTTCGATGAAATCGGATACTTCATTCAGGGGTTGTATAAGGTACCAGCATGTTTATGCATGCCGTTTAAAATACTGGACTTCACGTTCGTGTTTCTCTGCGGCAGCACGGCTTTTGAAAGTTCCGAGGTTTCTTCGCTTCCCTGTTTTCGGATTTAACTTTCGGGAGTATAGCCTGTATTCTCCGGATTTGAGTTTGCGTATCATATCGTTATGAAAATTTAAATGTTCTGATTATCTTTCAGTATACAAAAACAATAAAAACAGGTTGAGGTTTTGAATTGAGGTAAGGAAAATTGAAAGAAAGGTTTTTAATGATCCAAATGCTTTTACTGATATTATGCATGTTAAAGCAATGTCAATTTAGGGATTAAAATTTTGTAAAAACTATTAGTTATTATTATCAATAAACATAAATAAATTGCATTAAAATTTTTTTAAAAAAGACCAGGTATATCATACAATTTTAGTAGTAAAAATCTAATCTTTTTGGAAAGTTGACTTGGGCAAATTGGTTGATTTAAAAAGTATTCCAATAATCAAAATCTTATACAATGGGAAAGTTTCTTAAAAATTTAGTAGTAATATTTTTAGCTGTATTCATTCCGGTTTCTCTATTAGCACAAACAAAACGTGTGACAAGAAAGTTTATTCCGTGTAATCGTGATATTGTAAATATAAGAGCCAGCATTCAGCATATTTCAGATATTGATTTTGTGAAACTAGAATACAAGATGGAGCTTTGGTTATCTTTTAACTCACCTGATAGCCTCACATTAAAAAATATTGAAAATCAAATTACAATTCAGGGAGCGAAGGAAATGACAGTGGATACGATACCGAGTTGGAGAGGTAATCGAGCTATTACAAATAAAGGTACCCGTTTTTCAAAGGAACTAAAGATCAAATGCACTATGATAGAGAACTGGGATTTATATGGCTATCCATTTGATAAGCAAGTGCTTGATATCATCATTTATAATGCTGCCCGGATCAATTATTGTTTTAAGCTAATGCCTAAGGATAGTGTAATTAATTATAATACTGATCATTTGCAAAAAACCATTGAAATTGAAAATGGATGGGTATTTACCAGGAATTCAGCCATTTTGGAAAAAAGTGACACCATTGTTCACGATCCCTTTAATCGGAAACTGATTGATTCATCAGGGTGCAGAAATGATACTTTAAAGATATCATATTCCGCTGTTCACTTTTCTATACCCGTGTGGAGAGAGCATCGATGGTTACTTTTTTTTAAATTATTGATTGGTATGTATGTTGCATTTTTTGTCGCCTTTATTTCTTTGTATGTCAATATTAACGAAGCTCAATCGAGGTTCGACCTTCCGGTAGGCGGCCTCTTTGCTGCTATTGCCAATAAATATATTATGGAGAGCATTATGCCACAGTCTCCCAGGTTTTCACTCGTAGATTGGCTACATTCTTTAACCATTATTTTTATCCTGATCATCATCGCTTATTCCGCAAGACTTCTATTTAAGTTCAAAGCAGCATCAGGCGGGGATTTAGAAGGATTACTAAAAAATGACAATCGGGATATCTGGATAATTTTGGTTAGTTACATTCTGTTTAATACACTCTCCATAGTATGGGCTTGTTTTTTTCATCATAGCTAATGGAATAATATTCCTGTAGCGAGTTATCTGTTCAACAGCTTCAGTTTACATAATCTTTTACCTGAATTTTATAACTTAAACTGTGTTCAAACTTAAACAAAACTCAATCAGAAGCAGTTGTGATAAGCACTGAGATGATTCAATATTTCAGGGAATTGCAGGTGAAAATGGATCATACAACTGATAAAACAAGAAATTTTGTACAGGAAGAACGTAATCCTGTAAGTAGGTTCAATATTCCATGTCACTTTCTGGGTATCAGTGTATTCGGTTGGTTTATTATCCTGGTTTTTTTATCCTTAGGGATACATTTTTTTTGCAGGTTTCAATAGGATTCATCTTCTTTTTATGAATATGCATTATAATACACGATAGAGTGCACTACATTCCTTTAGACTGTTACGTTTTATCTTCAGTAAAAGCACATGGTTTATTAAAAGCTACCAAAGGTTTTGTTCCAGGTCTTGAAGTGCTAATCATATTAAAATAAAAAATATAATTAAAAAATGTTGTTTTGTTTAAAACCCTTTTATACTTTAACGCTACTTATGCAATAGATAACTGATAATAATTGAGATCGCCATAGTTCAGCATAAGTACTATCCTATTCTTCCATCAGCTTCACAGGCTTATTGTGACTGAAAAGGCGAAGCTGTTTTCTTTAATCTAATCAGTACCACTCTCTTTACTTTTTTCAATATTCCACAACAGGGTACTATGCTTATTTGCCAGTACAGTTCATTAGTATTCAAAATGTATTGATCAATTTATTGTTTTTCATTGTATAGTTATTGTTTTAAAATGTGTTCCCTATACTGTTAGATTTTACTTTAAAGCCGATGTTGTGATTCCTTAGTATAAAGGCATAGCTGCATTTCTGTTTTTTAGTTATTTCCGGTCAAATAAAATCCTGATATCACAAAAGTACTTCTGATCAAATCCAGCCTGGTCAGGCTTTAAGATCTTATGATAGCACACGCTTTACACATTATTGTCAACGAACTGAACAGACATTTTCATGAAGTATATGCTGTGCCAACAGATAAAATAAAGGTTGAAATCGGAAACATTGGAAGAGGAATTGGAACAGATAATGGCAATGTGGCGGCAGAAGAAGTTATTTTATCCCTGGTCAATTATAAAGAAGAAAAAACATTAAAAAACCTTCCCAATTATGTCCGGAATGACAGCACATTGAGAGTAACATATGAGAACCAGCCTGTTTTTTTGAACTTCATGATTTTAATGTCGGCTACTCACAATGAGTATAGTAATGCCATAACGGACTTATCCAGGGTCATTCGCTTTTTTCAGGCACAAAATGTATTTACGCCGGAGAATGTTTCTCCACAATCGATCATCCAGGACCCTGTGAAGTTTAAAGCTCTGGATGGTCTTGAATCCTTTAAACTGATTTTTGACCTGTATTCTCCCACCTTCGAAGAAGTCAATCATTTATGGGGCACTCTGGGAGGTAAGCAGTTTCCTTTCGTCCTTTATATGATGCGTTTACTTGATTTGAAATTTAAGTCCGTACAAAGTGAAAGCGGTTTGATTACTGCGATCCAAAGCGATTTTTATCACAAGAACCCCGTGAATTCATAGTATGGCTGAGCAAATATTCAATGGATATAAACGATTGTTTGAAGTACGAATGTTACACCATTATTGGCTGGATGAAGGTGAAAAGTGTTTTGACTTCCTGCCAAAAGATAATATTGAACGTGCACTTTTACCTTTAGCTGACCAAAAACTACCAACCCGTGAACAACGGCTCTTATCCTTTGATGTAAGAAAGTTTTTAGAGGTTTCACCAACTCAGTCCACTTTAAAGATATTGCAAGGGCTGCATTGCGTGTTCAAAACCACTGCTTTAGGTTTGGTAGTTGCTGCACCCAAAGATTTATTACTCCCTGCAGATACCATCTTTGAATTTATTCTAACGATAAAAAACTCTAATTTTTTCAACTATACTGCACTGACGTTGCGAAAGCAAAATATTTACGAATTGTATTACCAGCCTTTTGATAAAATATACAGGTATAAAGAAAATGTATTTACATTCTCAAATGAGTCAGGATCTTCAAAAATACTCCCGAATCCACCTAACCCTCCGATTTCTCAACGGGCTATATTATTTCTATCCAGGCCTATTCCTGCATTTGCAGGAGGGACTGAATACGGAGCTGAATCATTCGTAGGTTCATTACATCAGGCATTACAAGATCATCCGCTTGCTGCTCCTCCTTCTGCTGGTTGGCAGACGCTTACAACTCCATCCAATCATCCGGTGTATGTGCATCAGGATGATATATCAAAGATAATTCCACCTGTAGGTCTCTCAGGAGTTCCTGATCGCGGAGTGGAATTGACAACAGATATCCCGGATAACATTTTCGCATTGATCCGTATTAAAACTTTGCAGCCCACTGAAGAATTCAGTTTACTGAAGAATGTGGTGCCTGCCAATCCGGCTGATCCCATAAAAATAGAAATGCGTGAACCTGTATTTGAAATCCGGTTTAAAAACCGCTCTAGCATTTGGAAGTATTACAGCAGAAGGATTGAAAAAACTGAAACACCGGATAATTCCATCTTCACAGAACCTGATCCTCTCCCCCTGACATTTTTCGGTAATGCATCGACAGTGACACCAAAGCATCAAAAACCAAATCAGGGAGGTATTAAAGTGAATTTCGAGAGCAATGACCCAACAAAAAAAGTTGAAAAAATCATTTCAGAAATATTTGAGTAACCATCCCATTTTTTTTCAAAATAAAATCAATTAATTATGGCAACAACGTATAAGACCCCGGGGGTTTATGTCGAAGAGATCCCCAAATTTCCCCCTTCGATAGCGCCTGTCGAAACGGCTATTCCTGCATTTATAGGGTATACCGAAAAAGCTGCAAGAGGTAAAAAAGATTTAACACTGGTTCCAACATTAATCAATAGCCTTTTGGAATTTGAAGACCTTTTTGGCTATACCCAACCGGTACGTTTTCTTGTTGATGTCGATTTCAATACGTCGACCGGGATCACACAGGTGGATGTGACAGAAAAACCAAATCCCGATTTCATACTGTATTACTGTATAAAAGCCTTTTATGCGAATGGAGGAGGCCCATGTTATATCGTATCCGTAGGATCATTCCTGGATGGAACGGTGGACATTGAGCGAATTCTTGCCGGCTTAAAGGCAGTTTCAGAAACTGATGAAGTAACGCTTCTCATTAGTCCTGAAGCGGTATTATTAAGTCCAAGTCAATATGGGCAATGGGCGGGTGCAGCATTAAAGCAATGCAAATCTTTACAGGACAGATTTACTATTCTCGATGTTTCCGATACTTATAAAACAAACGCTGATGTCACTCTCCAGTTTCGAAATTTTGTACCCTCCACCGTTGACGAGGCGAAATATGGAGCGGCATATTATCCATTTATTGAAACTGCTTTTTCTTACGCACTGACAGAATCCGATGGTACGAATCTAAGTTTTATCCGTCTTTATACAGAAAGTGGATCCGCTCTCACAACTACAAATGCTGAGGTTGCTGCAGGAAAGATTGCTTATGATGCACTGCTAATTGCAGAATCAGCTTATAATAACGAATTAAGTAAATTTAGTAAAGCAAACAAAGCAAAAATACTGGCTGACAAAATAAATACCATTGTTACTAATCTCGTTCCAGTTGAAAATGATAGTGATAAGATTAAAGATGCTATTTATGAAGCTGTCGGTAAGATCAATGTGGATGTTTCCGTAGAATCAACTACCAATAAAGCTGATCTGATCACTGCTGCAGGGAACCTGGTCATAACCAACAATGGATTATTATCTGCTGCAGGGACTGCAAAGGGTGTCGCAGAAACGGCACTTACTTCAGCGGAGGGTACGATGTCCACTGCTTCGAATGCACTTTTTGCCAAAGGAGATTATTCCTATACGCAACTGAATATAGTAAAGGACAACAACAATGGACTCTACAATCAAATCCTGGACACCATAAAAAACTCAGGCGTGGTGCTGCCACCAAGCAGTCTGATAGCAGGTAAATATGCTGAAGTAGACAACACCAGGGGGGTATGGAAAGCTCCTGCCAATGTAAGTCTCGACGGTATTATACAACCCACCATTCTCATTTCTAGCCAGTTTCAAAGTGATCTAAATGTTGACACGTTGGCAGGAAAGTCCGTCAACGCTATTCGCCCATTTGCCGGCAAAGGCTCTCTCGTTTGGGGCGCCCGTACTTTGGCCGGTAACGATAATGAATGGCGTTACATCAATGTCCGGCGTTTTTTTATTTTCATTGAAGAATCAACTAAAAAAGCAACCGAGCAATTTGTATTTGAACCCAATGATGCCAATACCTGGGTAAAAGTCCAGGCGATGATTGAAAACTTTCTCAACACATATTGGCGGCAAGGTGCTTTGCAGGGTGTAAAACCTGAACATGCCTTTTATGTAGCAGTCGGACTAAATAAAACGATGAGAGCGATCGACATCCTTGAAGGTCGCATGATCATCGAAATCGGATTGGCAGTTGTACGTCCCGCAGAGTTTATTATCCTCAGGTTCTCTCATAAAATGCCTGAATCATAATTGACTGAAATCTTTCTTCTTCATAACATTCATATATGATGCATGATGAAGATCTCCCAAATCAATTATCATTTGACGATCAGTCACAATTCTAAATTCTAAATTCTAAAATCTCAAAATTATGGCTCAGGAATATCCAATACCAAGATTTCATTTCCAGGTTGACTGGGGTGGAGCAAAAATCAGTTTCAGCGAAGTCACAGGTCTCGACATGCAGGTGGAACTTATCGAATACCGGCACAGTGACAGTAAAGATTTCAATAAAATCAAGATGCCTGGAATGCGCAAATTCAGCAACATCACCATGAAGCGTGGTAAGTTTGAAGGTGATTTTGATTATAACAATTGGCTTGATGAAATATCTAACGAGAGAGTCAATGCCCGCCGCGATGTTGTCATCAGACTGCTCAATGAAAAACATGTGCCTGTTGCTGCATGGTCAGCTACTCGTTGTTTTCCCGTCAAAGTCACGGCACCCGATCTAAAATCAGATGCTAATGAAATATCCATGGAAAGCATAGAAATAGCTCATGAAGGTCTGAAACTAATGAAAGTATAACTTCCTCAGTAAATGGTTGATTACTACCCGCCCTGGGGATTCTATTACAAAGTAGAATTCAGCATCAGCAAAGGGAAAAATGATGTTCGTTTTCAAACTGTTTCCGGTCTTTCTGTTGAATACGATACAGAAGAGTTTAAAGAAGGTGGTGAAAACAGATTCACGCACAAACTTCCTATTCGTACCAAATATGCGGACCTGGTTCTGAAACGCGGAATGCTGATAGATTCAGATGTCACCAAGTGGTGTCTGGCTGCATTCAGAGACCGCGATTTTAAACCTGCGGATCTCAGCATTATCCTAATGAATGAAAAAAGCGAACCTCTCCGCACATGGAACGTCTCCCATGCCATTCCTAAAAAATGGAGTGTGAACGACTTCAATGCGAATGAAAATTCGATTGTTATCGAGTCGCTCGAGCTCATCTACAGATACTTCACGATTAAATAACTGTTCATTCGTGCCAATTGAAATAAAAGAATTGCATATCCGGTTGACAGTAAATGCCCCAGAAGGCGGTTCTCCGTCACCCGGTCCAAATGCTTCATCATCACAGGGTAACAACAACACCGGTGATAAGGAAACCATTGTAGCAGAATGTATAGAGCAGGTTTTAAAAATACTCCAGGATAAACGCGAACGATAATGGCTGGTACAGGGAAATTGGAAAAAATGCTCATCCTTGGTTTTAAAGATTCCAAGGAAGCTGAAACAGGTGGAATAGTCGAAGCCACAAAAAACAAAGCTGTATTCAGGGCATTGATTAATCCTGAAAGCTACACACATGAGTACAAGCTGAAATACGCAGATTCAGCGCAAGGCCAGGGTACGAGTGGCCAGGAAATGAAATACGAGAAGACAGAACCCCAGGAAATAACATTTGAGTTCCTTTTCGATAATACAGGTATTATAGATGGAAAACCACGTGAAAGTATAGCGGCAGAGCTTAAAATATTCAAATCCATTCTTATCGAATTTCAGGGGGACGCGCACCAACCCAATGTAATCAAACTGGTGTGGGGTGACAATGCAATTTTTGTAGGGCGTGTGCTTGAATTGAGTATTACCTATAAACTGTTTAGTCCAAATGGCAGTCCTTTGCGCGCTATCGCCAAAGTGAAATTTAAAAGCTCGGTAGAAGAGAAGAAAAGAGCTGCCAAAGAAAACAGAAAATCGCCTGATCTGACACATATCCGTACAGTGAAAGCAGGTGACACCTTGCCATTGATGTGTACCCAAGTCTACGGAGAACCAAGGCATTATCTCCAGGTAGCCCAAAAAAACAAACTGGGTAATTTCAGGGATTTGAAACCCGGGCAAGAAATTTTATTTCCACCTGTTGATAAAACATCAAAATGATTTTGCCCGTGAGCAACAACTCTTCAACGATTCCTACTTCAGCTACGCCCGATCTGTGCACTGCCAAAATCATTGTGGAAGGAACAGAGATATCGAGTGCAATTCATGTTTTATCTATAGCAGTTTCCCGTGAACTTAACCGCATACCTTCTTCCATCATTTATATCCAGGATGGAGAAGCTGCCAAGGCTTCATTTGATATTGGAAATTCAGATCAGTTTATACCCGGTAAAAAAATAGAGATCAAACTGGGCTATCGTTCGCAGGAATCAACAGTTTTCAAAGGAATTGTCATAAAGCAAGGAGTAAAAATCAGAAAAACCGGAAGTTTCTTAATGGTGGAATGCCGTGATGTTTCGGTAAAAATGACATCCGGTTTTAAGAGCGGTTATTACGAGGATAAAAAGGACAGTGATATTATTGAGGATATCATCAGTAAGTATGGTTTACAAAAAGATATAGAAGCTACTACACCCAAACAAAAAGAAGTAGTACAATATGATGTCACTGACTGGGACTTTATGGTATGTCGCGCTGAAGCAAACGGTCAGTTCGTCATGGTGGAAGACGGAAAAATTGTAATTGCAAAACCTAAAACAAATCAAGATCCCGTAGTCACCGCCGCATTCGGTGCCACACTACTGGAATTGGATGCGGAGATGGATGCACGGCATCAAAGTGAAAGCATCAAAGCTCAAAGCTGGAATGCATCAGATCAGGAAATCATTGAAGCAGAAGCAAGCGAGCCCTCGACAACAAACAATGGAAATCTATCAGCATCCACTCTTGCAGGCGTAATCAAAGGCGGCTCTCAAGATTTGAAACACGGAGGTAAGCTCTCCAGCGCTGAACTCCAGGTCTGGGCTGATGGTCAGATCATGCGCGAAAGACTTGCGAAAGTCCGCGGCCGTGCAAAATTTCAGGGATTTGCAGGAGTTAAACCTGGAAATGTGATTGAATTACAGGGAATAGGTGAACGCATGCAAGGCAAAGTATTTGTTGCTGCAGTTCGTCATCAATTCGCAGGTGGTAATTGGGAAACGGATGTTCAGTTTGGTATTAATCCCGAGCGATTTGCTATCATGCACAATTTAAATTCATTGCCTGCAGCGGGATTAATTCCGGCAGTAAGTGGCCTGCATACCGGAATAGTGACTAAGCTCAGCAGTGATCCTGATGGAGAAGATCGCATAAAGGTAAGACTGCCGCTGATCAGTACGCAGGAAGAAGGTACCTGGGCGCGCATAGCCACCATGGACGCAGGGAAGCAACGCGGGACTTACTTCAGGCCGGAAATAGATGATGAAGTGATCGTCGGTTTTCTGCATGATGATCCGAGATATCCGGTTGTCCTGGGTATGTGTCATAGCAGTAACAAACCAGCACCGGTGGCACCAAAAGATGACAACCACCTGAAAGGATATGTTTCGCGTGAAAAAATGAAAATGACATTTGACGATGAAAATAAAGTGATCACGTTTGAAACCCCCGGTGGAAATAAACTTATTCTTTCAGAAAAAGATAAAGCCATAAAAATCCAGGATCAAAATGGAAATAAAATTACACTGGATGATAAGGGAATTAAAATCGAAAGTGCAAAAGATTTAATATTGAAAGCTTCAAAAGACATAAAAATAGATGGTGTCAACATCGAAGCCAAAGCATCAGCATCTTTTAAAGCGCAGGGAACCGGCAGTGCAGAAATATCCTCCGCGAGCACCACCGTAAAAGGTAGCGGAGCTGTAACGATCCAAGGTGGAATTGTAAAGATCAACTAAATAGATTAATGCTACCTGCTGCAAGAATAACAGACATGATCGTAAGCCCGGCTACCGTAGGAACACCTGTTCCTATTATTCCGCCGGGTGCGATCACCGTTCTTATCGGTGGATTACCGGCAGCAAGGATGAGCGATACTTGTGGCGTGGATGCTATCGTCAAGGGTTCCGCGACGGTATTAATAGGGGGCTTACCTGCTGCACGTATCACTGATCTTACAGCATCAGGAGGTGCTATCCTTCCACCCGGCGCAGTGACAGTCTTAATAGGCGGATAAAATTACTTCATAAATCCTGTTACAAAAATCAACATGAAACTTCCTTTCCTTGGCAGGGGCTGGTCTTTCCCGCCGACGTTCAATGAAAATCTCAATGGCGTGGATATGCTTGAAGAGGAAGCAGATATTGCATCCAGCCTTGAAGTTTTATTAACTACAGCACCTGGTGAGAGAGTGATGTTACCTGATTTCGGATGCAATCTTGAAGAGCTCCTTTTCGAAAGCCTGGACAATACACTTAAGACATTGATGGTAAATAAAATCGAAGCTGCCATTCTGTATTATGAATCCCGGATCGAAGTGGAGACTGTGAAGCTCGATACTAAACTGGAAAATGAAGGTGTCATTCTGATTGAAATCGTGTATCGCGTGCGATCTACGAATTCCAGATTCAATTTCGTGTTCCCATTTTATAAAGATGAAGGAACAGATATTAATCTTACTACTACTATAAATCTGCTGCCTGCGGCTACCTGATGGATTGTACGCAAAATACCGATTTGTTGAAGCTTATTCGTGAGGGCACGAGCCAGGCACAGCGTCTTCTTGCTGCATTAAATCCGGATTATGCCAGGGTAAATGAACGTACACCTGCGCATCTGATGGTTTTTGCAAGGGCCTATGCTCAATATCTTAACTATTATGATTTAACCAATTCAGTGCAAGGTAATTGGAAACGTTTCTTTTCGGATGATGTATCAGCATTATTAGCTACAGCCGTCATCCAGGATGTCGAAGATTATGCTGCTCGTTTGCAGGAGATCTTTGCTTTTCTAAATAACCTGGACAATAAAAATGATGTCACCGGATTGGGCGATCACTTTGGCAATCTATTTGATTATGTCGTTGCTCTTGCCAGGCAAATGGATAATCTAAAAAATGCATTGCCAAAAGATATAGCATTAAAAAATACGCTCAGTAATCTGATTCAATCCAAATTAGCCCCGGGATTAAAGAGCCTAATAGCGTATCACAAAGGTGGATCGAATTTAGGATTAATCAATAATGTCGTTCCGGTTTCCGAATTTTGGATTCTTGGCGAACGTGTTACAACATTTTCAAATGCAATGTCTGGTCCGGGGTTTTCAAATGACTGGATCTCTGCTCCTGCAACAGACTGGATTGCATATGAAGCAGCTATCGCAAAGGATGAAAGTATTTTTGGAAATGGACTTACACCTTTTGATAAGTTAAATCACGCCTCTACCCATAATCTTTTCACTTCCATTTTTGACCAGTTCCTGAAAGTATATGCCCGTCTGGTAGCGGAAGCTAAAACAGCACTTGAGGAAACCTTAATGTCATGGGATGGTCATAAACCTCACTACACTTTATTTCTTGCATTTCTAAAGCTCAATGAATATGCAAGACAGGAAACAAATACACTGACATCACGGCATTTAGATTTTTATTACAGGGATGTATTGAAATTAAAAGAAAAACCTGCTGCACCTGGTCAGGTCCATTTGCTTTTGGAATTAGCCAAACATGTCGATGCTCATTTGCTCCCTGCGGGAACATTATTTAGGGCAGGAAAAGATAATTTAGGCCGGGATGCATTTTTTACCAGTGAACGTGATTTCGTATCTAACCAGGCAAAAGTTGCTGAACTTAAAAGTGTCTACCGACATAAAAATAAACCCGGCGATTCATTGACAGGAATGGACAGAAGACTGTTTGCATCACTTGTTGCTAATTCAGAGGATGGTTTTGGAGCACCGATTCTGACTGAAGACCAATCGTGGCATCCCTTTTTTAATAAAACATATTTAGATGGAGTTCTGACAGGCATCCAAATGCCAAAAGGAACAATAGGATTTGCAGTTGCATCGCATTACCTGTTACTGGCAGAAGGCACGCGCACCATCACGCTCAACATTACCATCGATACAACCATTGCTCCGATGTATATTAATATAGGCTCGGATTTGAGTTGCTTACTGACTACTGAAGAAGGATGGATAGAGAAAACTCCCGTTCACTTTAAGCGGACATCTTCAACAAATATGGAATTGCAGGTTCATCTTGATGGCAATGACGCAGCTATTAAACGGTATGACAATGCCCTGCATGGATATCATTTCGATGCTGCTTTACCAGTCATGATCATTGCCCTCCGACAAGATACGAACCAATACATTTATGATTTATTCCAGCAAACGAAAATCACGAATATAAGTCTCAAGGTCGATGTGTCTGGTTTGAAAACACTGGCTGTATCAAATGATTTCGGTCCTGTAGATACTTCAAAACCATTTTTGCCTTTTGGTTCATCACCGATCACAAACTCAAGCTTCGTTTTAGGATCAAAAGAGTTATTTCAAAAAATTTGCTCCCCTGTTACTTTGAATATCGATTGGCAGGTGAATGGTAGTGTATATATTCCACCTACAGATTCCGCTTTTGTGCCAACCGCAACAGTGTCTTATCTCAAGAATGGTAGCTGGTTAGAAGCCCCTGAATTACCATCTTTGTTCCTTGGCGACCCTGTTCATGTTCCATTGACGGGTTTTAATAATGCCGTAAAAGAAGTACCTGATTTCAATGAGAATGAACCATACAACACAAGTGCAGCCAACGGGTTTGTAAAAGTTGCACTCAACCAGAGTTTGGGGCAGGTTGATTATCAAATCGCGTTAAGAAATTTTCTCATCGCCCGGGCAAAAGATTCCAGTGGCGGGTCAGATCCCGGCAAAGGTCCGGACATACCCATTGCGCTGAGCATGTCAATAGATTATTCCGCTACGCAGCAAATTCCTGTACATAGCAGCGTTGAAAATAATTTCAAAACACGCAAGGCTCGTTTTTTCCATATCGGCCCGTTTGGTGAGGCGGAAAAGCACGCTTTTCTAAATCCTTTAGCTTCGTATGAAGTTTATCTCTTACCTCAATTTGATTTTAAACGCGAGGGTATTTTACATGAAAGCATTTCAGAATTTTACATCGGCATCACTGATCTCAAACCACCGCAAAATTTAGCTTTTCTTTTTCAGGTTGCTGATGGTACCGCAGATCCGCTTGCTCAAAAACCTGAACCGGGAGAACACATACATTGGGATTATCTGAGTGGCAATGAATGGGCAGCATTCACTAAAGACAAGGTAGAAGATGCAACGCGCGAATTGACCCAATCCGGCATTATAACACTGACCGTCCCCCGCGATGCAACATCCACTAATACCATATTACCTGCCGGAAAATTTTGGATACGTCTGGCTGTTTCAGAAAAAAGCGAAGCAGTTTGCAGGCTTTTGACTGTGGCTGCTCAGGGAGTATTCACAAAGTTTACTGATCAGCTCAATGATCCTGAATTCCCGGCTAAAACGATAGCTCCGGGCACTATCAGCAAGCTTAAAGAGCCTGATGCTGCGATCAAAAAAATTGTACAGCCTTTCGATAGCTATGGAGGTCGCGGAAAAGAAACTTCCAAAGACTTTTACAGAAGGGTAAGTGAAAGGCTTAGACATAAAGATCGTGGTATCACACTTTGGGACTATGAGCATTTGATACTGGAAGCATTCCCAAAAATTTATAAAGTGAAATGTCTGAATCATACGGAGTATGAACCTACCGAAAGCGGACTTGGTACCTATCGCGAACTTGCTCCGGGACATGTAACTATAGTGACCGTTCCTAATCAATCTCAACAAAATGTGCGCAATCCTCTTCGGCCATATACAAGCCTCGGTACTTTGCTGGAGATTGAATCCTTCCTGAAAAAGAAGCTATCCTGTTTTGTAAAACTCCACATAAAAAACCCGCAGTTTGAAGAAGTTAAAACTGAATTTCTGGTTCGTTTCATAGAAGATGCTGACATAACGTTCTATACAAAAAAACTCCAGGAAGAAATTACCCGCTTTCTGTCACCATGGGCTTTCCCGGATGGTGGAAGTCCTTCCTTTGGTGGGAAAATTTATAAGTCAGTGCTCATCAATTTTATTGAGGAGCGAACTTATGTGGATTATATAGCTGATTTCAAACTAAGACATAAGCCCGGAGGATCACCGGTCTTTTCAAAGGATACAAATCAGGCTGAAGCCTCTACTGCCATTTCAATTTTAGTTTCAGTGCCAGCTGCATTACATCTCATCACGCCTATTCTGACGGCTGATATAGAATCCGCTACCGAAAAATGTTCATGTGAATCATGAGTAAGACTTCTGAAACAATACTCAATGCACCTCTGCTAAAGCCTGTAGAAGATTATTACCGTCTTCGAAGGGAAGGGATAGGTTTTATTTCACAATTGGGTAGTCAAAAATGGACAGATTATAATCACCACGATGCAGGCATCACATTGCTGGATGCATTTGCATATGCCTCGACTGATCTGGGCTATCGTTTGAGCTGGCCTATTGTAGACCATCTTGCACCTGAGATTTTTGGTACTGATACGCACCAGCCTTTTTTCACAGCTGCGAAAATACTTACGGTGAATCCCTGGACGACAGATGATTTCCGGAGGTTGCTCATCGATCTGGCAGGCGTACGCAATGCATGGATGCATTGTAAAGAATGTGCCTGCGATGTTTTTTTGTATGGATGGTGCGATGCTAAAAAGCAATTGCAGCTCGGATATCAAAAACCATCAGGTGTTCCTGAAAATAAAATTGTAAAGGTTCAACCACTTGGTTTGTATGAGGCTTTAATAGAATTAGAAAACGATCCCGAGCTCGGTGATTTGAATGACCGCAAAATCATCCGGAAATTCAATCAGGATATCAATAATAAGCAGGAGCAGTTTGAGATTGAACTGCGTTTCCCTGAATGGGAATTACTCGGGCAACATACTTATGATGTCTTTGTCAAAAGCATGGATACCCCGCTTACCATTACCATAGGGAAGTTTTCAAGAAGTAAAACGGTAATAAATTCTATTTTGGACATACAGGACCTGAGGCAATATTGGAATGGTGTGTTTTATGTTTCCTTTCAATTTACAGTAGGTGTTGAACCCATCATTATTAATAATGTGGCGTTACGGATATTTGGTAATACAGCCGTAAAAAATACTATCACTGTTGCTTCCCTTTTAACATTATTAAAAGACGGGACACCCACAGGATTCATTCAGCAATACAGGAGGAAATTAATAATCACCTTACAGCAAATCATTGCTGCTAAAGCTGCCCTAAACAGCCATAGGAATCTCGATGAAGATTATTGCCGTGTCAAAAGAGTAGATGTAGAAGATGTTGCCGTTTGCGCGGATATCGAACTTGCTCCGGATGCCGATATTGAACGGGTGCAGGCCCATATCTGGTTTAAGATTGAAAACTATTTTAACCCCTCTGTCAATTTCTACACATTAACTGAACTTCTGGCTGAGGGAGTTGCCGTGGAAGAAATTTTCAATGGTCCTTCTCTGAACAACGGATTCATAAAATCTGATGAGCTGGCCAATGCGGGTTTGAAATCTGTACTGCGCACGTCTGATATCATCAATCTCCTGATGGATATCGATGGTGTGAAAGCCGTCAATAATCTTCTTCTCACCAAATACGATGCAGAAGGCCAGGCAGTCAGGGGATCAGCAGATATCGGAACTGCATCTTTCAAGCCGAACAAACTGAGTGCTGAATGGACACTCTCTATTACCTCCAATCATCAACCGCGCCTTTACCATCAAATTTCTAATTTTCTATTTTATAAAAACGGATTGCCATTTCTGCCGCGCAAGGATGAAGCATTTGATTCGCTGACTCAATTGCGAGGTGAGGCCGAACGATTAAAAATTAAAAATCCTCAACTGGATATTCCGGTACCTCAGGGACAGTATCGTAATCCCCAGGATTATTACCCGGTACAATACTCACTGCCACGTAATTATGGAATCAGCCCGATCGGACTACCCGGCAATGCAGGAAACAAACGAATAGCACAGGCCAGGCAACTCAAAGGATACCTGATGATATTTGAACAGCTGTTAGTGAATGAATTTGCACAAATAGCAAACGTAGATAAACTTTTTTCTCTCGATTTCAAAGTAGATAGAACTTATTTCACCCGTGAAATTGATAACGCTTTATTGTTGGGGGCATCTGATATTTTTAAAGCCGCGTTCAACCAGAATATATTAAATAGTCTTGTTGAGACTCAACCTGAATTTCTGAAACGTCGTAATCTTTTTCTGGACCATATTCTGGCGCGGTTTGGTGAGTCCTTTGGTGAATATGCTCTTCTGATCAATAATTTGAATGGAAGTGCATTGGCGCCAAAAAAATTAATCGATGATAAAATCAGTTTTCTCAATGCATATCCTGTCATAAGTCATGACCGTGCGAGAGCACTCAATGTGCTTGATCATCCAACCTCCCCTGTATCCATCCATCCAGGATTAAAACGAAGGATCAATTTACTTCTGGGGTATCCGGATCTTGATTTCACATGGACAGTTACGGGGCCGGTTCTGGGTGTGTATACGGTAGATTTTGAACTAAAAGACGGTAACAATACTCTTTGGCTAACAGGATCTCTTTCAGTCACTACGGCAGATGCAGGTAAAGTCACCACTATAGCTTTTGATATTATCATTTCACAAATGTCACGTTTGTCAGCTTACGATTTTATTCCTGTACCAAATGGATTTGAGCTCATTGTCAATGATAGTTTAGGGAGTTTACTGGCCGGGAATCAACCGTCATTTAAAACAATAGGTCTGGCACAAGAGATGAGAGGTGAATTGATAGCCTGGGCAGGTCAAAAGCGCGTCATCATAGTGGAGCATTTATTACTCCGTCCTAAGTTCCCTGGTGATGCTTTATTCCCGGTTTGTGTGGATGGTGATTGTCATACGTGTGATATTGATCCCTATTCCTTCAGATTAACTTTTGTTATGCCTGCATGGAATGCACCTTACGCTGGCAATCTGGACATGCGTGCTTTCGCCGACAAAACCATAAAGATGGAAACTCCATCTCATCTTTTGCCTAAAATTTGTTGGGTTGGAAATGATGGATTTGAGCTTGATGAATGTGATCCGTTGCGAATACTTATCGCGGATGTATTGGAACTAAAAGGTCTCACCGGAGCCGGGAAGCGACCTACACCAAAGGAGGCATGTGATTGCGCCAAAGTCATTTACGATACCTACTCACAGGTTTTTATTAATTGGTTTGAAGATAAAAAACTGCAACACTTTACACAGGACGCATTACGCTTCCTCCTTGATACTGAATTTGCTGTAGTGGACTGGACGGGTATTACATGCCAGGTTATTTTCACTCCGCCTCTGATTGTTGAAATCAAAGCTATTATAATTGATTACTTCATACAGGTTGCTTTTTATGGCTTTCAGTTTGAAAAATTTGAATCCGCCTGGAGACTGTGGTTAGATGCAAATGCATCGGTTGGCGATTGGACTGAAGTAAGGTTGGAAGAAAAAATTGAAGCTTTATTGTTAGCGGATCAATTACCAGGAATCGCATTGCCTTCATCTGACCAAATTTGTCATTGTTCTGCAAGAATACTTAGTGAATATGCAGTATTATTTTATCAATGGATGGCTGATAATATATCAATCGGAAAAGAATGGAAAGATTTTGGACCTGTGCCTGATGTTGTCATATCTCCTTGTACAGGTGTTTCCATCTCAGTCGCTGCAAAACAAAAAATCAATGACCTGTTAGTTGGAACGCCTTCATCTCCGGGGCTGTACGTCGGATGGGTGGAAGTTTCGTATAGATTATGGATTGTTCTCGACCTGCTCGGGAAATTGAGAAATGCTTATCCAAAAGCCACCCTGCATGATTGTGATGATGGCTCAGACATCAATCCGGTCCTGCTCAATCACACTGCTCTAGGCAGTCATTAATGATTATTTCCAAAGTTTTTTTTTCAAAAGTCAAATTGTCCTAAGCTATGAACGCGGCACAAAATAAATATCCGGTCTTTGAAGCCAACCAGGTTCTGACCAATGCTCATCTCAACCAGGTATTTGACTATCTGGATGAGCAGGATCGTCTTACTCGCGCTAACCTGATCGGAGTCGGAATAGTGTGCGGGCTTGAGCCGAAATACAATGCTGCTCTTCCGGGTGTACAGCTTTCAAGGGGATGTGGGATAACGTCAAAAGGATACCTGATACAATTGACGGAGGACGTAACACTGGTTTCTTACAAACCCTATGTATTACCTGATGATATCGCCTACGAGACATTTATGCATATCACGGGCACTCCACCGAAATTAGCTCCGCACCCACTTTGGGAAATGTTTCCTGTGGGCGAACCTGATTCTATTCCACTAACGAATGCTTTTTTGACAAATAAAGTCGTCGTACTTTTTTTGGAATTGAAGAAAGACCGCCTTCGAAATTGTAGTCCAAACAATTGTGATGATCGGGGAGAAGAAGTTGCATCCATCGTGCGTAAACTTTTGGTTGAGAGAACGGATCTTGATAAAATAATTGCTGTTTCGCAGGGCCTGGATTCAGGTTTATCTGCTAATGACCTCGTTGCAAAATTTTCTACAAAAACAAACCTGGCTGATATACGGCTACCCCGATTTGATGTACCGGCTTCAGGTTTGGCTACATCGGAAGATGTACTATCCGGATTCCTCAAAGTATTTCAAAAAGTTAATCTGGCTGTATCGATGGGGGATGCCCTTAGCGCCGCTTACCTCGCCTTCAAACCCATATTGGAAAAAGAATTTTCTACGGATCCATTTGTAGGGTTCAAGTCAACCTTTGGATTTCTGGATACACTGCCTGTGAATTCTACACAGATTAGATTTCTTCAATACTATTACGATTTTTTTGATGATTTGATCAAAGCTTATGATGAATTTCGTTGGGCAGGTATTGACCTGTTATGTGTTTGTTGTCCGTCAGCGGATCTATTCCCAAGGCATTTGATGGCAGGAGAGGTATTCCCTTCAGCAAATGCCGTGATATACCGGCATACCTTTCTTCCTTCTCCTGCAACCTGCTGCAGCTGTGAACAGGAATCACAGGCTTTAAAAATGTTGTTTCACCGATTGGTTGCAATGATAGCAAGCTTTACGAATACACCACCATTACCGGTTCAAAACAACGCTTCAAATCTGGATACACAAATAAAGATTACGCCCAATAAATCAGGTGACATACCATTTTCACTCAAAAGCATACCTTATTATTATGTGCAGGGAGGTACTACACCTTTGTACAAATTATGGAATGCCGAAAAAACTCGACATGGGCGAGCTGATCATAACCTGAGTTACCGGGCTGATGAATATGCGTCGGATCAGTTTATCAGAGAGCCGTTGCATTTCGATCTGGAGCCATATAATTTTTTCCGTATTGAAGGACATCTTGGGAAAAATTATGCTTCTGCATTACAAACGTTGATAACGCTTAAAAATCAAAATCGATTACCGATTGAAATCATTGCGCTTCGGACAGGAGTGTTTGATGAGAATATGGAGGTGGATCTGAGCAAGGAAGAATGCAGATTTCAGGACCTGGAAACTTTATATGATGCACTCCGCGAAGAATTACTTTGCACCCTGTGTGAAGGGGTGATGCATTTTTATAATTTTGAAAACCCTGCTGAAGCCAGGGCGGCCGGTACGCCCAATCTAAATTTATTAAAGAGATGTGCCCCGGGTTTCAGATTCAAAGCTAATTCCGTCGGTGCATGGTATGAAAAATATTTAACTCAATTTCAGACATTGCCTTATGTTGATGTTGACCAAAACCAGCTGGATGGCTCAGATGTACTAGGCGTGTATTGTCAGTTATTTACGGGGACCTCAGGTCTTGAGGGCAAATATTTTCCCCACGTCGTTTCGATTTATTATCTCTCCAGATTATCAGATATACTCCCCGATAGGTTTGATCATTTAGGTTTCGCCGATTTTAAAAATAAATACGAGGACCTGATTAGCCTCATACGTTATTTCAGAAGTGAAACAGCTAAATCAGCGCCTGCAGCATTAGAAGCATTTGCACCACAGGAGGATCTCATCGATCACTTCGATCACATTCTTTTTTCCTGTAAATACGAAGCTATCCATGCCATCTATATTGAGTTTGCCAGGAGATTGAAAGAAGTCAAACAAAAACAGTTTCTGGGTTTTTTTCTGAACAAGAATCCAGGAATTCAGCATGGTGCGGGCACAAAAACAGGTGGAACATTCATCCTTGTTTATCATGAAGATCCGGTACCTGTGATTCGGCCTTTCATTTTGGATGAAGTAGCCGTTCCGAATATTCCTTTTGTCAGAGAAAATTTTGTTGCTGATGCAGTTGCCAAAAAAACAACTGGAATTAAAGTGGGAGATAAAATGGCCAGGACCATACCCACTAAAGATGAAGCTGTATTTAATTTACTGGAAAAAATCAAATCAAATCAGGATCTGCTGAAAGTAAATGAAATCCGCACGTTATACCAAATGTATACCGGTTATGTCCCGGATATTAATATATCGTTACCGGGAGAAACAAGCGAACTTCAAAAGGTCATCTCTGCTGCTGTAAATGAAATGGTCAACGGAACTGTGATCGCTGATTTCTATTTGCCTTATATCTGTTGTTCTGACTGTTCACCCATCCAATACAAGTTGCCATCTCCTCCTTTAGGATTTACTATCAAGATCGGATGTACGGATCCGAATGGCTCTGCTTTGGTCACCATTACCCCAGATGGAGGGACTCCTCCTTTTACATATCAACTGGATGCACAAACTGCTCTGCCACTCGCCGGACAGGTGTCTTTGAATGCAGGATCGCATTCAATTATTATCAGGGATAACGAAGGAACGGAATCAAGTCCTCAAAACATCAACATACCATCCCCGCTTGCCATAGGACAGGAAGATATTATTTCTGTTTCAGATACTACCTGGAGAGTTATATTCCCTGTCACCGGAGGAACACCACCCTATAAAGTATCAGGCGGGACAGGTACGATTAACGGAGATGATTTCGAAAGTAATGTTTTTCCTGCGGGTACTTCAGTTAAAATAGAAATTGTAGATTCAGCTGGCTGTTCTGTTTCAAAAGAATTCAGGCACGATGCAGATCCACCATGTACATTGCCGTGTGATGGCATATCACGTCGATGCAGCTTCCGTTTCTGGCTACCTGTTCCATCACCTGCCTCACCTTATGTTGAACATCAATCAGGTGCTGTGGAATTCTCCTTTGAATATCCGGAAGGCAAAATTTTTGCCATAGCGAATGAAGTCACTAATATTATCCAGGCTTCACCTGACCAATTAAATAAGAATTTCGAAGCAGTGGTAAGAAAATGGCTTGCAGGTATAAATGATAAAATCGAAAGCCTCACAGGAAGTAAGGATTCAGTCCGGTTATCCTACGAACAATCTGATAGGGATGCATATGGTACTCTTTTTATAGAATATTTTGAATGCCTGGGCTTCAAATTTATCATCCGGCCATTCTATAGTAAATCAGGAAACCACAGGTTTGAATATCTGTATACAATGGAAGGCACCACCATAACCGACCTTACCATGGATAATGTTGATAAGGGATTCGTTCCGGCTTTCAATTGTATAGAAATCAACAAGTGTAATCCGCTGAGACCAGAGAAGAATCTTTTTAAAGAAGCAGATACAAAAGTTGAGATATCTAAAAAAGTAGATAAAAATAAGGTCACTACGGGCTTTAAAGTAGTCGCTGGAGATAAACCAACTTTCCTCGTATGGGAAATGGAGGACGCCAAACCATCAGTGTCAAATGAAGAAAACCCTGTCTTTATTATTGAAAAAAATAAAAAGAAAGTACTTAACCTGCGGTTGACAGTATTCACTAAAAATGGCGGGATGATTTCCATAGATGATAATGTACAAATGACAAATATCGACCCAATAATTGACGTAGTTACAATTACACCCGAGGTTAGAATCAACAAAACAATCAAGTCTCAGCGTAAACCTAAATCAAATCCAAAACCAAAAACAGATATTAAACCAGGCACCAGGGCTAAACCAAAAAAAGATATTAAAACAGGAGCCAAAGCAATACCAACCAAAAGTGTCAAAAAGGTAAACGTTGTAAAATCCCCCGCGAAAGGTAAAGGCAAACCTGCCAAGCCTAAATAAAGATGGGTATACATGTAGTGCAACAGCAATACCTGGATATTTCCTTCAATGGCCAGGAAGATGTAGCAATCACCCTGCAGGAACGATTCATTTCTTCCTGCAGCCGTCACCTTATTCCAGTCCTGGATTCGATACTTGAACAATATGCACCTGCACATGGACATTTGCAGATAGATCGCCTTGAAATTGACCTGGGAATAATCAATCTGCATGATCTTGAATCCAGCTTACCCATCATTTTCCGGGAGAGCATGGAGAGCACCTTGCGTGAAATCACTGCAAATAAATATGATGTTCGTACTATTTCCACACCTGATTTTTCAAATGAAAATTTACGTTATGTAGATGATCCTGCTTATGCGGTCGAAGCCTATATCTATTTCCTTAAAAATGGACGCCTTCCATGGAACTTTCGTATTCCGCAAGACAAGTCGCTGAACCAGATTATTCATTCCATAATTCATGCAAGCGGTGACGATCGTGTTTTCCAATTGATCTTACATGCCCTCCAAAATGAAAATGCACGCAAACGTATTTCTGAATCCACTTTTGATGACATCACAGGTGATTTGTTTTTTAAAAAGCTGTCACCTGAAAGTTTAGCTGAAATAAAAACGCTGAAGAGCTTATTTTCTGCATCAGAGTACATTCTGCTCCGTCAAAAATTCACTGTGGCAGGATTGGAATTATTATCCGCCGGATATTTTGCTCCATCTGCATCTCAATTATTTGGCACCGCATTGAGACTACTTGGATCAGATCAGAACAACCAGGCAAAATCTACCATACAGTATCTTTTTAAAAATTCCAAAACACTTCCTGCCCAATTTTCGCTTCTTTTAAAAAATAATGCATACGTGTCTAATGATGCCATTGCTTCGCCTGATTCTGCAGGCAATCCCGAACCGTATAAAGAAGAAAAAGAAGAAGCAATCTATATTGATAATGCAGGATTGATATTGCTGCATCCTTTTTTACAAATGCTGTTTGAGGGAACGGGCATCGCGAAAGATGAAATACTTATCCAACCAGAACGCGCATTATATCTCCTGCATTTTCTTGTAACGGGATCATTGCAGCCGCAAGAGTACGAACTGACCTTTGCAAAAATATTATGTGGCATTCCTATCGAACTTCCTGTTTCGTCGCAGGTGACATTGGCACCTGAAGAGATTGAAGAAGCTAATGCTGTCCTGGATGCTGTAATCCGTCATTGGTCTATTCTTCAAAACACCTCTCATGAAGGGCTGCGCAATACTTTCTTGCAAAGGCCGGGGAAAATTTCTTTCCTCTCAGATAACGAATGGCTACTGCAGGTTGAAACTCAATCGTTCGACATTCTTCTAAACCATATTCCATGGGGATTTTCAATGGTAAAGCTTCCATGGATGACCCACATGCTTAGAGTAGAATGGCAAACCCCTTAATTTTCCATCGCGCTTGAATTTAATATCAAAGGTTTGAAGTCTTCTTCAGAAAAAGCGACAGTAACTTCTTCAACTACGTCCACACCGGCAGTTGCAGATCGTCCTTTTTTTGAAAAAGCAGATGGAGGTAATTTCTTCGGGTCAGTCAATAAAACAAGCACTCCATCTGTACAGATGAAACTTACGGTGAATCAACCGGGAGACAAATTTGAACAGGAGGCAGACCAGATGTCTAACCGTGTATTGCAAGAGCCAACTCCATTAGTGAAAAATGATAAAATGCTGCCAGCATCTTCAGGTAGTAAAATTCAAAAGAAAGCATTGAATGAAGATAAAGTGCAGAAAGCGGAGATGAAGGAGGATAAAGTGCAGAAGGCGGAAATGAAAGATGATAAAGTTCAGAAGGCCGAAGTGAAAGATGATAAAGTGCAAAAGAAAGAAAGTGGTGGATCAAATGGTATGACAGCTCAAACGCAGTCTGCAATTCAAAATAAAACAACCGGTGGTCAGCCTCTCTCCAATGATGCGCGAAGTTATATGGAGCCACGCCTTGGAGCTGATTTTAGTAATGTTCGGGTACATAGTGATACTGAATCTGCCGGCTTAAGCAATCAGTTAAGTGCAAGAGCATTCACGTATCAAAACCACGTATTTTTCTCCAGAGATCAATATCAGCCTGGTACAGGCGAAGGAAAACAATTGCTTGCACACGAACTCACACACACTATTCAACAAGGGCATTCCCCTCAGCACAATACAACGGTGAGCACAACAAGTTCATCTCCGCAGGTACAGCGTCTTGGCATGCAGGATGCACTGGATTATTTCGCTGATAAAGCCTACCATATACCAGGGTTCCGGTTACTCACCATATTGCTTGGGTTCAATCCTATCAATATGCGATCGGTGGATCGTAATGCAGCAAATCTGCTTCGGGGCCTGATTGAGTTGATCCCTGGCGGCCATTTCATCACTCAGGCATTGGACAATCACGGTGTCATTAATAAAGCTGCCGCATGGATCGAGCAAAAGATCACTATCCTGGGTGATATCGGAGGTGACATTGTAGCAGGACTCAAGAAGTTTATCGATTCGCTGAGTTGGACAGACATCTTTGATCTTGGCGGAGTGTGGGACAGAGCTAAGCGCATCTTTACTGATCCTATCGTCAGGCTGATTGACTTTGGCAAAACTGCTGTCATTGAGATACTGAAAATGGTCAAGGATGCAGTCCTAAAACCGCTTGCTGCTTTGGCACAGGGTACAAGAGGCTATGATTTGCTGAAAGCTGTTTTGGGAGAAGATCCGATCACTGGCGAACCGGTTCCCCGTAATGCAGATACGCTCATAGGTGGTTTTATGAAGCTTATTGGCCAGGATGAAGTATGGGAGAATATCAAAAAAGGAAATGCAATCGCCCGGGCATGGGCCTGGTTCCAGGGTGCATTGTCCGGACTGATGGGAATGGTGCGTGCTATTCCTGGAAAGATCATCAACACCCTCAAGTCACTCACATTCCAGGATATTATCACGGTAGTAGGTGCGCTTGGAAAAATCATCGGTGCATTTGTCAACATTGCCGTTGATTTTATTAGTTGGGGACTAAAGCAGGTCATCAGTTTATTAGAAATTATTTTTTCTGTAGTAGCTCCGGGTGCGGTACCCTATATCAAAAAGGCGCAGGGTGCATTTGAGAAGATCATCAAAAACCCTATTGGCTTTGTCGGAAATCTTGTACGCGCAGGAAAATTGGGTTTCCAGAAATTTGCTGATAATATACTGACTCACCTTAAGACTGCATTGATCAAATGGATCACGGGACCACTGGGGGATGCAGGTGTGTACATTCCAAAGGCCTTTACATTAATAGAGATTATCAAGCTGGTACTTTCAGTATTAGGACTGACATGGCAAAACATCAGGAGCAAACTCGTAAAGATTATTCCGGAGCCTGTGTTGGTGGTCATTGAAAAAACTGCAAGTGTGTTGGTCACCTTAGTGAAAGATGGTCCGGTTGCAGCATGGCAGGAGATCAAATCTGAACTCACGGAGTTGAAAGATCAGATGATCGCGAAGATTACAGAAATGGTCACGACTGAAATTGTGAAAGCTGCAGTGATGAAACTGGTGAGCATGTTGAATCCGGCAGGTGCGATCATACAAGCCATCATTGCGATATATAATACGATTACGTTTTTCATTGAGAAGATCAACCAGATCGCTGCCGTAGTGGCTTCGTTTATAGACTCTGTTTCTGAAATTGCATCTGGTGCTATCGAGAATGCAGCGAAAAAAGTGGAACAGACAATGGCCAATACCCTGGTGATTATCATCGGCTTCTTAGCGAAGTTCGCAGGCCTTGGTGGGATACCTGATAAATTAGTCGGTATCATAAAGAAGATCCGGGCGCCGATAGATAAGGGGTTGGATAAGATTGTGGGATGGCTTGGAGGAATGCTTAAGAAACTCGGTGCTGCAGCCAAAGAAAAGGTTGCAAAGTTATTGAGTTGGTGGACGAAGAAAGCGCCTGTATCAGGTGGTGGAGAGAGTCACACCGTGACGTTTCAAGGTTCTGGACCTACTGCCAGGGTGATAATTCAATCTTCACCCATGCCCCCTGGAGCATTTCTGCAAAAGATTGCTGCGGACAATTCAGTGAAACCAAAAGACAGCACGAATGAAATTGCTGCATCAAGTGAGACTGAAGGCGAAATCGCTACAAAACAGAAAAACCTTATTGCAATCGAAGAGAAAGTAAAGCTTGGCGCACCGAGTGCAGAAGCAGACATAGAATCGGGCGCACTTGATATCTTGCTGACCAAGCTTGCAGGAATCATTAGCAGTGCTTTGACAAAATGGAAGGTTGGCAATAAGAAGATTACAGGTGTTTCCATTCCGAGAGGTTCTTTCACTCACACTGCAAAGGTGAATATTGCTGCTCAGCACAAGAACAAAGGAGATCTGAAAAAGAATAAGGCTGGTGAAAAGATTAGTCTGCAATCAGGACTTGACAGGAGGCACGTTGTATCTTCAGCAGACATGGCAGGACATTACGAACAATCGTTGAATGGTAAGTTAGTCACTGATGGCAAGGTGCTTATTGAAAAAAGAGGTTCTGTTACCGAAGCTCTTACAGTCGTTAGTGAGCCCCTTGATGAAAAGGCAATTCAAACTGCAGCAAAAGCACGTTATCAGAAGTTCTTTGGTTATGCACGTAACATCTTCATTGGCGACAGCAGTGAGAATCGCTCAATTCAACAACATCTTGATGACGGTCATCCCGAACTTGTTGGTCCAAAACTTCAGAACCACGTCGACCACTTAAAACGCGGATGGACATTGGATAGTGGTTTTGCGCCAACACCGGTGAAACCTGGATAATAATCACATGAAAAGTGAAAATCAAAATCTGTTAAGTGCAATCGAATGGCTCCAAGGCGTAATGCGATCTCGACTTGAGTTTCATTGCGGACGTCAAGAATCAATAAATGTTCTACATCTCTGTCTTGTCCAAGAAGATTCAGACCTAACGCATTTCATTAATCACAACCAACCAACATATGAAGAACTCATTGTTTTACTTCTTGCACTCATTCCGCATATTCAACCGCATTTCCTTAGTTCAATTATTGCAAGTATAAGACCTGAAGGAGGTGAATTACCGGAGCTCGGTGGAATTCGTGGGACGAATCATAGGGGACTATTACCAACCGGGGAAACAGCATTGTTTCTGCTAGCAGGAGAAAGCACCATCGGGAGAATTGAAGTTCAACACATGTTTACATCTGAGCATTGGTTTGCAAAAAAACAAATCCTGTGGCTGGAACCCGTCCGGGAAGGTGAACCTGTGATGAGCGGCCGGCTCATCCTGGACTCAGAAGTGATTGAACAACTTACCACTGGCATCATTAGTAAACCACGTTTCAGTACTGACTTCCCCGCTGAACATGTCGAGACAGAAATGGAATGGGATGATCTGGTACTTCACCCGAATACCTTGCGACAGATCCGCGAAATCGAAAACTGGATCATGTACACTGATACTTATCTGAAGGAATGGGGCATGAAGAAAAAAATAAAACCCGGATACAGAGCTTTGTTTTATGGCCCCCCCGGCACCGGGAAAACACTTACAGCAACACTCCTGGGCAAATACACAGGCAAAGACGTGTTCCGCATCGATCTTTCCCGCGTCGTATCCAAATATATCGGTGAAACAGAAAAGAATCTTTCCAAACTCTTCGATAAAGCAGAACACAAAAACTGGATACTTTTTTTTGATGAAGCCGATGCACTGTTTGGCAAACGCACAAGCATCCGGGACGCTCATGACAAATATGCTAACCAGGAAGTGGCTTATCTGCTCCAGCGTGTTGAAGGATATGATGGATTAGTGATCCTGGCTACCAATCAGCGCAACAATATCGATGAGGCATTTACGCGCCGGTTCCATTCTATCATTCATTTCCCGATGCCACGTCCTGAAGAAAGATTCGAAATCTGGAGCAAAGCCTTTCCTCCTCAAATCGAAATTTCTGATGATATTGATTGGAAGTTATTGTCATCGCGATATGAACTGACAGGATCCAGTATTATGAGTATTGCTCATTTTAGTGCAATCACAGCATTGGCAGATAACTCAAAACAAATTGATTTAAAACGTATAGAGGCCGCAGTGCTTCGGGAATATGTTAAAGATGGAAAGATCGTATAAGCAAACAAATTAAATAAAGTGATCCTGATTACCTCTTGAAAATTAAACTCAATCTCACAACGTATGTCTTACACTTTTAATATTAGCTCCAGTGTCTTACCAAATGGAAGAACCGCTTATTATGGTATACTTACTAATTCGACAGAAACCAGGTTTATGATTGGTTACCGGACCAAATACCTTGATAACTATGGACTGTATAATATTGAAACCAGGACCGGACTGATTTACAAGCCGGATGATTTTAGGGCTGCTTACGGGTTCTGGGCAGATTTTATTTATCCTACCGCATATGTAGAAAGTAAGGGATCTTTCTTTTGCTTCAATACCTATGATCGCGCAAAATTCACATTCGGTTTTATGCAATATGCGGCCCATGTGCCGAACGGTGATTTCGTTAAATTTTTAAGAGCATTGTTACAGCAGCCATTGGCAGCAAACTATTTTCCGCGTCTTGAATTAATACAGGGCAGGATCCACTATCGTAGCAGCACCCAGATGCTGACCCAGCTGGAGACGGATGCCTCTACCCAGCCATTGATGGATTATCTAAACCCATCGTTACTGGAAATAGATACTCAGGAAACCATTTGCACAGCTCGCATGGTGCATTGGGCACAGCACGATTCGGAACATCGTTCAACACAAGTCAGACTGGGTATAGAGCACTTTCAGGAAAATTTACCCCGGTATCATCAAAGGCTGGGTTTGGACCAGGCACCTGCAAAAGTATGTTCCGTCGTTTGTGATATTCTGCATCAGGGGAGAGCTAATTTTGACAGAATCGCTGCTGCTTTAGATACAGATGGTAGTTGGGAACGAGCTTACACAAATCTTTCAGCGATAGGACAGGTTCACTACACTGAACGCATAAATTCTCTTAAAAGAAAAATAACCGAAGCTGTAACTTCAGGCAGCTTTAATAAAACATACAATGCAAGCAATAATAGTTTTATTTAAATCTTTTATAAGAAGTCCGAATGAGCAATTCCTCTTTATTGAATTTATTAACAAGTATTTTTTAAAATATTAAATTCCATTACAAACTATGAAATCACTTAAGCTTAACCTCATTCCAGGTATATCAATACTGGTTCTTACACTGACGTTTGTCCCATTTGTTTTATCCGCTCAGAAATCAACCACTCTAAAACCAAAAATATATGAACACGTCTTCAAAGCTGAAGATTCAGTGCGGGTTCAGACTATTGAGAAAGGAAAAGTCATGGAAACGCACATCGCTTCATCAGCCGACGTTCAGGTGCGCCCCAATTCAAAAAGCATTATAACGTATGAGAAGAAAATTTCAGTTATTGATGCCGCACTTTATTCAAAGATTAAATTAATTCCGCTGATGAGCGGACCCCGTGAAGGATATAAAGTTATTCCGGAACTTCATATCGAAACCGGAAGTCCAGGGACCGAAGCTTTTAGAATTGTATTCTCATTGCTTCAACCTTTTCGATATAGTAATGAGGTAAAAAAATTTAAGGCTACGCTGGGCTTTTTTCTGATGCCTGAAACAGGAACCAGCACCGCCAATGTTTTACAGCCTGTTGATATTGAAATCGTATCCAGTGAGGTATCATCCATTCTTCCTCGTCATCTGCAAATACCTCATTTAAATTTACCCTCATCAACAGTTGATCTGATGGCAGATCACGTGAGTGATTCAGCACAAGTAAAAGTAATAACCACATCTAACCCGGGTGGCTATGTAACTTATCTAAAAGTTGAACCTACATTGGAAATTTTGACAAACGTAACCACACTTCAGGGTTATGGCATACAAAAAATACCTGTTGATGTCCGGTTTTTAGGGTTAAATTCCTCAGGTTCGGCGACAGTTAATTTTACTGCCGGAAAGGGAACGGTAAGTCCAAATTCAGTAGTAGTCAGTTACAACAAGCCTTCAACTGTTTATTTAAGCTCTGAAGGCACCGGTGAAGTCAAACTCACCGCATACACTAATAATTTGCAGTCGAATGATCTGAATTTCAAATACGTTTTTCCATGGGCATTTCTACTATCGTCAGTCTTAGGAGGATTAATCGGTGGTCTGGTGAAGTATTATTTCAATACACGGAAAAGAAAGTTTCCCATAAAACCAATTCTTGGAGGAATCTTAGTCGGTTTCATAGTCGCTGTTGCATATTATTTCCTTGGAATAAATCTGGCGGGTCTCAGTATTAGTGCCGGATTAAATGAAATAGCAGTGTTGGGTCTAAGTGCTTTAGGTGCATATTTTGGAATTTCCACAAACCCAAATCCGAAACCACAATCGTAAGGTGGGTCACAACACATCCCTTAAAAATTAACGTGTCCTAATCCTATTTATAAGAATTTAAACGGACTTTATGAAATATAAAGGTCTTAGGCAAGCAATCTGGTGGCATTGGCCACATTGCAAGGACAGCCTATCAAGGGTGATTGGAAGCTAAAGGTTTCTGATGTCGCCGGCCAGGATACTGATAAACTCAATCGATGGAAAATTACAATAGGGAATTTGTAAACCTGATGATCAGGCTGTTTTCAATCTCTTTCTTAATTTAATGATGAATGTTTCACTTTATCATTTCCACATCTCCCATACTCACTTCCACGCTTATACACTGCAGAATGCTGGCTATCTGAAAGACAATTCTTGATTGTCCTTTTTTAGTCTCTACTTTTCCTTCCCAACCTTGTAATGGTCCCCTCACAATCCTGACATTGTCACCAACATCGCAAGGGACGGCTTGCTGTACCGGAAATCCGTGTGATGTGATTTCCTTCAGGAGACGGATTTCTTCTTCACGGATTTCGCAAGGTTTGCTTTCGAACGATACTAATCGTACCACACCAGGATAGTAAAATAGCTTGGGGATATTTTGCTTATCCAGTTTTACGAAAACATAACCAGGCAACAAGGGAACATTTACCGTTTTGATGCGGTCACTCCATTTTTTTATTTCTTTAACCAGTGGCAGAAAAACCTGGTATTTGGATTGCTGCAAGTCCCGGTGAACCTTTTTTTCAAACCTGGATTTGGTATAAATGGCATACCAATGGTAGTCAGAGCGCAATTCCGGGACTGAGCCGTTGATGACGGTTGTTTGGAGGTTGGAATAAGAATACATGTATCATTTTGGTTTTAAAAATTACGAGGGAATTAATTTTCAAACGTGACTATACACGCATAGAAAGATTAAATAACACTGATGTTAAGTAAAGGAGTCGAGCAATCTATCAGAAAACACCGCACAATTAGTGATAGAGATAATCAGATGATCGTAATCCTGTTGGATTACTTTCGATCAGATCTGACAAAAGAATAAGAAACAGAATAGGTACATCAATACTGTCTCAAGGAGGACATGTGTTGTAAGTCTATTATGCTAATTAAGCTATAAGAAAAAGAATAGAGAATGATCCAGCATAGTTCTGATGAATGTTGCTACAGAATTATTGGAGAACAATAAATTTATTTGTATTCATTTTAATAAACTCTAAAATGAAATGGTTAAATAATTCCCTTCAAAATCCCTCCGAAAAAAAAATTACGAAAAAAATTTATGCAATTAATAACGAGATGTAGAACTGGCTAAAAATTTGGGTCATCCAGTTCAAATGCTAAAATATAATGCTTGTTTTGTATTTCCAAATAATTTCATATTTATTTTTGAAGTATTCTAAAATTATGAATGTAAAAATTTAATATCCTGAAATGATTTGTTTTTCAGCCATTCCCAAACTTACTATACCTCACCACTCCTTTCTCAAAAGCCAATGATCTCTTCCACTTCCTGTTCTTATGCGCCTTTGAATAACATCCCCAATGCCCATAGTTTTTTGGATACGTAGATAATTCTATAGTCACCCAATCTGCAAAGACAAGGCCATCAATGATGATGGGTTTGTACCCATTGGCTTCAAAATAACTGGGGATATCCACCTTATCATGAAATTCATTATCCTTGACAATCTCAGCGAGGAATAGTTTTTTATCAATCACTTTCCAGATAGCCTGGTATTCCCTCAGGCAATCAAGATTGGGGACATAAAGATCGCCGCTTCGATAGGGCCGGATTTCAAAACCAAGTTCTTCCAGGGGAAAGGACCGGAGGAAAAGAGTGTCCTGCCCTATGATCAGCAGGTCAGGTTTTTGGTCTATAGTGAGAGAGAAGTTTATCGCCGTCAGGAGCGAACAAAGAACAATAATCAAGCCTTTTGTCAGGTCTCGTCTCGACATACATTTGAGGTGTCAGATGAGAAAGACGAATGAAAACCTGCTTTGAGTTTGATTTTCCACCCCTCTTCCTCGTTTATCCTGCCGGAATTGTCATGGTCAAGTGCCTTTCTGGTCCTCCGTTAGGATAGGCTAAATTAGCTAACCATTTTTATACTAACAACAGATACGGTTTTGGAGATCAAAGCTGCTCCAGCTTCAACCTTATGGTCTGTTGATCTACAGGAGTTCTGGCCAGTGCCAGGGCGGAAAGAAAATGGCTTTTAGACTTCCGGGTATCAATGGTTTTATACAATTCTCCCAGGAGGGTAAAGTAAAAATGGTTATCTGCCAGGTTGAGCTTTTCCGCTTCCACAATCGCCTCCAGAACCCCATTGGCTTTAGCCAGCGCGTATGTCCGGTTCAGGGCAGCAATAGGAGAGTACTCGATCTGAAGCAGCCTGTTGTAAAGCTGGAGTATGTTTTCCCATTTTTCAGACGTGTCACTTTTGTGGGTATGCCAGTAAGCAATTGCCGCTTCAAGATGGTATTTTGAAAGCCGGTTGCCAGTGGATGCTTTGTTGAGATAGTATTCACCTTTTTCAATGAGCTCTTTATTCCAGAGCATTTCATCCTGTTCCTCGTACAAAATGATGTTACCGTTTTCATTTGTTCGCGCATCAAAACGGGACGAATGAAAACACATTAGCGAAAGCAATGCATTTGCGGAAGGCGTATTGGTTTTCTCATTTTCAACAAGCATGATATTTAACCGGATAGCTTCTATGCACAGATCTTTTCGTAACGTGGTGTTTTGGGAGGTGGAATAATATCCTTCACTGAAGAGTAAATACAACGTAGTGAGCACTGCATCCATCCGGTTATAGATCTCTGCTTCAGCCGGGAATTCAATTTTTACCTGCTCGGATCTTAATTTTTCTTTGGCTCTTGCCAGCCGCTTATAGATGACATCCTTGCTGGTCAAAAATGCATCAGCGATCTCATCAATTCCAAAACCACAAAGGATGCTCAATGAAAGACCTACCTGGGCTTCAGTGGAAATGCAGGGGTGACACGTGGCAAATATCATCTGCAGCTGACTGTCATTGATATTCTGGCTTGACATATCTATTTCGATTTCATCATCATTTGCTTCAGATGTCTTAATAGCAACTGAAACCTTATGATCGAAAATATGCTGATGCTTTAAAAAATCTTTTGCTTTATTTTTTGCCACCGTATAAAGCCATGCAGTTGGATTTGAAGGGAGTCCTTTCAGGCCCCAGGCTTCGGATGCGGTCAGAAAAGTATCACTGACGATGTCTTCAGCGATTTCAATATGTCCGATTCCGAAATGCCGGCACAATACAGAAATTATTTTCCTGTATTCGGTCCTGAATAAATGAGGTAACAGCTGCCTTTCTTCCATAAAATGAAAACGCTCCTGTTAAGGTACAGAAGCGTTTTTTGTTTTCTTCGAATGTTAATCTTCCATCGGGACGATCGTACGGATCTCTACATTACCTCCCACGTTTAGAATGGGGCATCCTTTTGAAAGCTCTGCTGCATGATCCAGCGAGTCTGCTTTGACAATGATATAACCACCAATGGCTTCCTTAATTTCAACATATGGTCCATTTGTAATTACATTATTGGGCTTTACTACTTTTCCTTCGGAAGCAAGCCTGTTCCCTGAGCTCACGAGCTTGTTTTGCGCTGCTATGTTTCCAATCCAATCCTGCCATGGTTTCATCATGGATTGTAATTGTTCCGGGGACATAGGTGGCTCGTTGCTGACGGCTTCTCTTCTGAATACAAATAAGAATTCCTGCATGATATTGATGTTTTTTATAATTAGGTTTTTATTTTATTGAATAAATGCAAATATGCTCATTTTCAATTTTAAAAGTCTGGAAATAAGTTATTGGTAGTTTCAAACTACGGACAACTTATTTCCTGACTTTTAAATGAGGTTGCTAAAAGAAAAATTGTTCAAGGACGATTTTTCCATCTTTTACTTCATAGACACATATTTCTTCCAGGGTCATTCTTCCTTTTCCTTTGATCGTAGCGTCCAGGGTCATGGATAAGCTGAAAAAACGGCCGCTCACGATGGGATCAGAGAAGCTGCCGCCATGGCGTTCTTCAATCATGGAGGCAAATTCAGCGCCTTTTTGATCCAGTGCTTTTTTACCTTTTACAGATTTCAGCATGCTATTGGCAGGTTCTATACTGCTGACATCATCAGAGTACAATTCTTCCTGGGCTTTGAATATCTGGCCGCTCCGGCACAATTCGATCAATCGGTTGGCCACATCAGTCGTGGTCATTGTTTTTTGACTTGTCGTCATGATTTTGGGTTTTAAAAGTGAATAATATGATGATTTCAACCCTATGACGACTGAGGTTCTGAAATTGGACAAAAGAGAAAAAATATTTTGGATTTTCGAATTCATTGATTGTTCCAAAAGCAACAATTCATTTATTAAAATGATCATTGTTGGGCGTAGGCTGAGCCTACGTCCTTGCTGACACACCGACGTAATGGATACTACGCCGAATCGTCTCTATTATTAATATTCTACTTTAGTTTCAAGTTGAGCGGAGCCGAAACATGGTCGCTGAGCGGAGTCGAATCGAACCGGAAGCTTACACCAAAAACCCAAAAGCATTATCATTCTCCTTGAGTTCAGAATAATTTACCTGGTGTTTATCAAGATTTGCTAACAACCGGAGGTAATCGTTTTTGGATCTTACTTCTATACCTACCAGGGCAGGACCGGATTCTTTATTGTGTTTTTTGAAATATTCAAATCGCGTGATGTCATCACCCGGTCCCAGGATCTCATTGACAAAATCTTTCAATGATCCCGGGCGCTGGGCAAACCGGATCAGGAAGTAATGTTTCAAACCTTCATATTGCATCGAACGCTCCCTGATCTCCTGCATCCGGCTGATATCATTATTGCTACCGCTGATAATGCATACGACATTCTTTCCTTTAATTTTTTCTGCATAATCATCCAATGCTGCGACAGAAAGCACACCAGCCGGTTCCACAACCATAGCATCGTCATTGTACATCGACAGGATGGATGAACATATTTTTCCTTCCTGCACCAAATGAATTTCCGTTAAAGCTTCCCTGCAAAGTGAAAACGTAATATTGCCCACACGTTGTACGGCAGCACCATCAACAAATCTTTCAATGGCAGTTAAAGTCACAGGTTCACCCGCTTCTAAAGCGGCCTTCATGGAAGGTGCTCCTTCAGGTTCCGCCCCTATTATTTTAGTGCGTGGTGAATAGGTTTTGAAGTATGTCCCAACTCCTGCACATAAGCCACCTCCACCAACAGGAACAAACAAATAATCAACATCAGGCTGGTCTTCTAATATTTCAATACCGATCGTTCCCTGTCCTTCAATTATTTTGTAATGATCAAAGGGGTGAACATAGGTCAGCTTGTTTGCCTGGCAATATTTCTGAGCGATTACCGCACATTCATCATATGTATCACCGTCCAGCTTTATCTCCACATATTGGTCGCCGAATTTTTTTGTCTGGTTTATTTTTTGATTTGGTGTGGTGACAGGCATAAACACCACTCCAGGCACACCTAATTTTTTACATGAATACGCAAAACCTTGTGCATGATTCCCGGCACTGGCACAAACAACTCCATTTCGAAGCTGCTCCCAGGGCAACTGGCTCATCATGTTGTAAGCTCCCCTGATCTTATACGACCGAACGACCTGCAGATCTTCACGTTTTAAATAAATATTTGCCTGATATTTTCCGGACAGTCCTGCATGAAGAGTCAGTGGTGTCCTGATCACAACTTCTTTCAACCGGTCAGCAGCAGATGCGAAATCAAATTTGAAACCTGTGAGACCAGGAATCGGATTTGATTTTGATTGAATAAGGGTTTGCATTTGCACGTGATCTATAAGGATGTTTTGAAATTATTTTTCAAAATAAATTTCTTCAAGTGCTGTTTCCACGGCAGCAGGTTGATTTTCCGGTCTCAGGCTCCGTACTGTTTTTCCGGCTTGCCACAATTCACTTTCTCTTAGCTCCCTCAGTTCTTCATCCAGCTTCTCCCTGTAATCAGGCTTACTATTACTCTCAATGGAAAGAGCAGCCTCTTTTCCTGCAGCGACACTTTCATACAATTCATTAAACAGGGGTAGGGTAGCATCACGGAATTTCTTCCACCAATCCAATGCCCCTCGTTGTGCAGTTGTTGAACAATTAGCATACATCCAGTCCATGCCATTCTCAGCAACGAGAGGCATCAATGACTGTGTCAATTCTTCGACTGTTTCGTTGAAAGCTTCGGAAGGGGAATGACCTTTTTTCCGCAACACTTCATACTGGGCGGCGAATATTCCCTGGATGGCGCCCATCAAAGTTCCACGCTCTCCTGTAAGATCTGAATAGACTTCTTTTTTAAAATTCGTTTCAAATAAATATCCTGAACCAATCGCAATGCCCATGGCAACGACTCTTTCAAATGCTCTTCCTGTTGCATCCTGGAAAATGGCATAGCTGCTATTCAATCCACGGCCTTGCAGAAACATTCTTCGCAGCGAAGTTCCGGAACCTTTTGGTGCTACTAAGAATACATCCACATCATCAGGTGGAATAATTCCTGTCTGATCATTGTATGTAATGCCAAAACCATGAGAGAAGTATAAAGCTTTCCCTGCGGTCAGATGTCTTTTTACGATGGGCCAATTGGCAATCTGGGCAGCATCACTGAGTAAATAACAAATGATCGTGCCTCTTCTGACTGCTTCTTCAATTTCAAAAAGAGTCTGATCTTCGACAAAACCATCACGTACTGCTTTGTCCCAGCTTTTGGAATTTTTCCGCTGGCCGACGATTACATTTATGCCATTATCTTTTTGATTCAGTGCCTGGCCCGGGCCCTGTACGCCATAACCAATGACGGCAACGACTTCATCCTTAAGCACCCGTTGTGCTTTTTCTAAAGGAAATTCGTCACGTGTGACAACATTTTCTTCTGTTCCGCCAAAATTTAATTTAGCCATGTCTTATATATTTAAGAATTAAGATTTAAGAATTTGGATTTTAATTTTAGATTTTCAAGTTGAGCGAAGCCGAAACTTCCTTTGCGAGATTTGGTCGGACGCTGAGCGGAGTCGAAGCGAACCGTCGAAAAACCTACTCGTTCCTTCGTACAATCTTGTTTTCTCTACTTCAATTATTTTTTCTATCTGGAGTTGCACTTTATGAGCCATCTCCGGAGTTGTATGCAATACAAAGCTGGCTGCGCCTTTATGGATATCTTCTTCAAATTGAAAAGCATACAGATTCTTTATCCTTACACGTCTCCGGTTGCAAATGTTGATCATGCGGTTCAGGATGTTAAACCCATTGTCAGAAAATACCTCAAGTGTAAAATCGCTGTTCATCCTTATTTCGGTTTATATTCCAGTATCATGTCACTCACAGCCGCACCAGTGGGTATCATGGGAAAAACATTTTCTTCTTTTTCTACTTTTACTTCAAGAAAATAAGGTCCTTCATGGTCAAGCATTTCCTGTATTGCTCCGGGCAAATCAGCACGGTCAATTACTTTCCGGGCGGTTATTCCATAGGCCTGGTTGAGCTTTACAAAATCGGGATTGTTCATTTCCGTGAATGAATAGCGGCCTTCGAAAAACATCTGCTGCCATTGCCGGACCATCCCGAGGAATTCATTGTTGAGCACGACTATTTTAACAGGAATATTGTATTGCGAAATGGTGCCTAATTCCTGCAATGTCATTTGGAAGCCTCCATCACCGATGATGGCAATGACATGTTTATCTGGCGTACCTAATTTCGCTCCGAGCGCTGCTGGTAGTGCAAAGCCCATTGTACCTAATCCGCCGGAAGTAACATTCGTCCGTGGATTTTTATAATGGAAATAGCGCGATGTCACCATTTGATGCTGGCCTACATCCGTGACCACAACAGCATCGCCGGAGGTGAACTCATTTAATAGGAAAACAACTTCAGCCATTTTTATTTCACCTTCCGAATTGAGACATGTTTTGCTTATGATTTTTTCGTGCTCATCTTCTGTATAATCACTGAATGTTTTCAGCCAGTGATTCCGGTCCCGTGCGTGAATTCGTTCAGTCAGAAGGGGAAGTGCTTTTTTTGCATTTGCATGGAGTGCTACATCGACCTGGATGATTTTATTTATTTCGGATTTGTCGATATCGATGTGGATCACTTTTGCCTGCTTCGCATACCGGGTAACATCACCTGTTACCCGGTCATCGAAGCGCATACCGATTGCGATTAACAAATCACAATCGTTAGTATTTTTATTGGGACCATAATTGCCATGCATGCCCAGGTAGCCTACATACATTGGATGATCATGAGGAAAACCTGATAAGCCAAGCAGGGTAGAAGCTACCGGGATATTCCCTTTTTCAGCGAATGCAATTAGTTCTTTCGTTGCATCCGCTAACAGGATGCCCTGACCGGCAAGGATGTATGGTTTTTTGGCAGCGTTAATCAAAAGTGTGGCATCCTCAATCGCAGTGATTTCAATGGAAGGTTCAGGATGATATGTGGGAATTGATTTACAGGACTGGTAATGATAATTGGTTTTTGCAAATTGAGCATCCTTAGTCACATCGATCAATACGGGTCCTGGTCTTCCGGTCTTGGCTATGTAAAATGCTTTTGCTACTGCGCTTGCCATATCCTCAGCCCTGGTCACCTGAATATTCCATTTAGTGACAGGTACGGTAATATTCATTACATCTATTTCCTGGAATGCATCTGTACCTAATAAATGTGAAGCGACCTGGCCTGTGATGCACACGAGTGGTGTGCTATCGATCATTGCATCTGCAAGGCCTGTCACCAGGTTGGTTGCACCGGGTCCCGAAGTTGCAAATACAATTCCTGCTTTTCCGGTTACTCTTGCATAACCCTGTGCTGCATGGATCGCTCCCTGTTCGTGGCGAACGAGAATGTGTTTTATATGATCAGCGAAATGAAAAAGTGCATCATAGATCGGCATGATAGCTCCACCCGGATACCCAAATATCGTATCCACGTCTTCTGCCAGCAAAGAAAGTATCAGTGCCTCAGAGCCGGATACGGCCTGCTTTTCACTTTGTTGTTGAAGTGATGTGGAATGAGGTTTCTGAAGTGAAGATGTTTTCAATTTAAGATTTAAAATTTAAGAATGTGTATGTTTTTTAGATGAATGAATGAAGGTTGATCAATCCCCGCCACTACATTCAATTTAGTATAAATTCAATCTGTCGCAGATGCCACCTCTTACCTCTTACACCTTACACCTTACACCTTACAACTCACGCCTCACGCCTCACGTCTCACGTCTCACGTCTCACGTCTCACGACTCATTACTTTCAGCTTCCCACTAGCTACTTTCAATTCGCCATTCACTTCAAAAAACGGGGCCTCATCAGTTACACACCCTTCTGCTGCTGTTGCAACGCATTTTGCGTATTTGAATAAAGCCCCTTTTGATGCTTTTAAAGGCGGTTGTTTCCAATTCTTTTTTCTTCTCTGGATTTCAGCTTCACTTATATCCAAAGTCATTTTGTGATTTACTGTATCTATTTCTATGATATCCTCATCATGAACAAGTGCCAGCAGTCCGCCATCGAATGCTTCTGGAGTGATATGGCCAACAACAAAGCCATGTGTACCCCCGCTAAATCTTCCATCTGTGATCAGGGCTACGGATTTTCCTAACCCTGCTCCGATGATCGCAGATGTAGGTTTCAACATTTCAGGCATTCCCGGGCCACCTTTAGGACCTACGTACCTGATCACGATCACATCACCACTTTTGATTTTACCTGTATGGATGCTTTGTATTAATTCTTGTTCGCCATCAAACACACGGGCTGGACCTGTAAATATGGATCCTTCCTTTCCAGTGATTTTAGCAACACTTCCTCTTTCGGCCAAATTGCCGTACAATATTTGTAGATGGCCTGTGGCTTTTACAGGATTTTCAAGTGGAAGAATTATTTTTTGCGTTCTGAAATCTAAATCAGGTACATCTTTCAGGTTCTCCGCAATTGTTTTCCCGGTTACGGTAAGGCAATCTCCATGCAGTAATTTTTGTTGCCACAAATATTTCATCACTGCAGGCACACCACCTATATGATGCAGGTCCTCCATTAAATATTTACCACTTGGCTTAAGATCTGCAAGCACAGGTACGCTATCACTGATTTCCTGGAAATCATCCTGCGTTAAAGTGACCCCTACGCTTCTGGCCATAGCGATAAGATGCAATACAGCATTTGTGCTTCCGCCTAAAGCAATGACAATAGTGATAGCATTTTCAAATGCTTTCCTTGTCATAATATCTGAAGGCTTAATATCTTTTTCAAGGAGAATCCGGACCGCTTTGCCTGCATTGAGACATTCGTTTTTCTTTTCAATACTGAGTGCAGGATTCGAAGAAGAATAAGGAAGGCTCATGCCCAATGCCTCAATCGCACTTGACATCGTATTGGCTGTATACATTCCACCACATGCTCCTGCACCCGGACAGGAATGACGGATGATTTCTTTGAAATCTATATCATTCATTGTACCGGCCAACCTTTCACCAAGCGCTTCAAAAGCAGAAACGATATTCAGATCTTTTCCTTTGTAATGACCCGGTGCAATTGTGCCTCCGTACACCATGATAGAAGGGCGGTTAAGCCTTCCCATTGCGATAATGGAACCTGGCATATTCTTATCACACCCGGGAACTGCAATCAACGCATCATAATAATGTGCACTGCACACAGTTTCAATTGAGTCAGCTATGATATCCCGGCTCACGAGAGAATATCGCATGCCATCTGTTCCATTGCTGATCCCATCGCTCACACCGATCGTATTAAATATCAATCCTACAAGATCGTTTTCCCACACACCTTGCTTTACGAGCATAGCCAGTTCATTGAGATGCATATTGCATGTATTGCCTTCGTAACCCATGCTTACGATCCCGACTTGTGCTTTTTGAAAATCCTCTTCTCTCAATCCGATACCATAGAGCATAGCCTGTGCGGCAGGTTGGGTGACATCCTGTGTGATTGTCCGGCTATATTTATTCAGCTCCATTATATACTTTCAGCTATTTCCACGTACTGATGACCGGGAATGACAAAACTTGTAGAATCGTATGAAACTAAATGTATGGTGAGGAGGAGGGTATGGGTAAATCAAATTATTACCATTTTTACACTCCTTAACGGGGTTAAAAAGAACAAAGCCCTTATAAATACACAGTTATAGGCCAGATAAATTACGATGCCAAACCGCTCTACAGATCCATTGTTCCAACTGATTCAGTCACTGCAAAAGCATGAAAAGCGCAATTTCAAGCTTTATATGCAACGGAATTCAGCTAAAGAGGACATGAAAGTTATCCAGCTATTCGATGCCCTGGAGACAATGAATGAATATGATGAAGACGTCCTGCTAAAGAAGGCGAATACTTTAAAAAAGCAGCAGCTCAGCAACGCAAAAGCACATTTGTATAAGCAGATCCTGGCCAGCCTCCGGTTGCTGGAGAGTAGCAATATCGAAATCCTTCTGAATGAACAATTGGATAATGCGCGGATCCTTTACAATAAGGGATTGTATCAGCAAAGTCTGAAATTGCTTGATAAGGTAAAGGAAACCGCAAGAGCACATAACCAGGCAGCCCTTCTTGTGCAGGTATTATTTCTTGAAAAAAAGATAGAAACGCTTCACATCACGCGAAGCTTTAAAGACAGGTCTTCGCAACTGATAAATGAAGCTGATAATGTCAATGCACATATCATCCGGATTACGAAATTATCAAACCTGGCGCTTCAATTGTACAGCTGGTATATCAATAACGGACATGCCCGGAATGAAAAGGATGAAACTGAAGTAGAAGAATATTTCCAGGCGCAGATGTCTGAAGATCTGAAGAAGGCGAATGGGTTTTATGAAAAATTATACCTGTATCAATGCAATTGCTGGTATGCATTTATAAGACAGGATTTTCTCGCTTACTATCGCAATACACAGCATTGGGTGGATTTGTTCCACCACGAGGCCCTGATGATGGAAATCGAAACGGCGAGCTATATCAAGGGAATGCATAACCTGCTCACGTCTCATTTTATGCTGCGTAATGACAGCAAATTTGAAAAGGACCTGCGTGCATTTGATGAATTTTCGGTTTCCGATATCGTAAAGCGTAGTGACAATAACCGGGTGCAGGTATTTCTTTATTTATACATCGCCAGGATCAATCAGCATATCCTTACCGGCACATTCAATGAAGGTTTATTGCTGGTGCCGGTAATATTGGAGAAATTAAATGAATTTCAGCTTTATATAGATAGTCACCGGATACTCGTGTATTATTATAAAATAGCTTCCCTGTATTTCGGTGCAGGAGATTTTGACAACAGCATTGATTACCTGAACAAGATCATAAACTGGAAGGTGGATCTCAGGAATGACCTGCAATGTTATGCAAGGTTGCTTCACCTTATCGCGCATTATGAACTGGGCAATTATGATTTATTAGAATACCTGGTGAAGTCTGTTTACAGGTATATGTATAAAATGGAAAATCTCAGTGTTGTCGAAGAAGAGATGTTCAGGTTTTTGCAAAAATCATTTCATTTGTCAGCCCGGGAATTAAAGCCTGAATTTGTCAAGCTGCTGCAGAAAATAAAACAAATTGAAAAAAGCCGTTTTGAAACGCGGGCGTTAGTGTATCTAGATGTTGTTTCCTGGTTGGAAAGCAAAGTGTATGAAAAACCGTTGCATGAGATTATCAGGGAGAAATACTGGGATAGACAACGAAAAGGGTAAGAGGTAAGTAGTGAGTAGTAAGTGGTCATATTTGAGTAGTGAGAAGAAAGTGGTGCGTAGTGAATAGTGTGAAGTAATTGGTTAGTATTGATTCATCAGGGTATTAAATAAAAAGCGAAATGTTGGGCGTCGGATGACTGCCGTCCGTGAGAGAAGGTAATGACGCAAACCTGAATTTTGCTGAAACACCGATCCTGCAAAGCAGCACTACAAGCTCCGTAAATACTGTCCTAGAATTCAAAATCCTCAACATCCGATTTTATTTCTTTAGACCATTCTGATTTTGATTTCACAGTACCGGTACTATCTTTTGTGGAAAGTGTGACATAATGCATTTCCGGTGTACAGGGCATCCCAGGCATGTTTTCATTCCCAAAAAGATATATAGTGGAAGAGGGTGGGACTAATCCTGTCTTTATCGGTTTTTTTGAAATAACAATAAAAGGCATTTTGCATGGTGTCATTTTCAGGCATGTTTTTATGCGTATGTGTCACCTCATAATAGCCATTCTGAAGAGAAAGGCATTTTTATTAGCCTGCTTCAGGATTTCTTTTGGATACTGGGCGAATAATGTGCAACATGTTAGGAAGAATGAGCTGACAAGTAAATTTCGTTTCATGTTTAGTAATGTTAGGGTTCCACTGATAAAGAATAAATTTATTTAAGAAGAAGAATATTTGACCCCTTCAGGGTCGCAAAAAATTTTCACTACTTAATTCCATGGGTTACACCCACGGCCATTAATATTCAATCCCTTCAGGATTGATCTCACGCCTCACGCCTCACGTCTCACGTCTCACGTCTCACGTCTCATGTCTCATGTCCCACGTCCCACGTCTCACGTCTCACGTCTCACGTCTCATGTCCCATGTCCCACGTCCCACGTCTCACGTCTCACGTCTCACGTCTCACGTTTCACGTCATGGTGTCATCATAAGCTTATTCAGCGGGTAGGCAACATTAAGGCTGTAGGACACATTCTTTGCTTTGTTTCCTGAATTTCCTCGTTGAAGATTTGCTAGGCCTCTGTCTGTGGCAAGCCTGAAACGGAATCCATTTGGTAATTGATAACCCGCAGTCAAAGAAATTCCGAAATCAAGAGGCTTGTAACCAAAGTCCTTATCAAATGAATTGAATTTTGTTCCTGAAAATGTTTCTTTTGTATTGCCGCCGATACCATATGCGAAGAATGGACCTAATCCACCAAATATTTGTCCTGTACCTAATTCCTTCTGGTAAAGAGCATATAGTGGAACTTCAAGATATACGAGATTCACTTTTGATCCTCCATCTTTTGATTTCTTGTTGATCAGCTCCAGGCCTCCCATAAAGAGAATGTTATCCATGAAGGTATCCGAAGATTTGATCTTAGAAGATTCACCTGCATTCGATGGAGTTAAATATTTCTGTTGGAAAGGCACATGATAATTGACATCAGCAAGTAATCCCTGATCTTCCGTTTCATTGGATGATGCAGATGACCCTAAAGCTGCGGGCCCATAAGCATACAAAACAGCAACATTCATGAAAAGGGCAAATTCGTCGCAGGAAGCCTGAGGATAGCTGGGTCCGCAAAATTCCTGAAATGCTGCATCAATGGATGCTTCAATTTCACAGTCCGACAATATGCCACAAGATTGAAGGAAGAAGGGTAGTAAGAGCGCCAGCCAATATTTAGGTCTCCGGATATTGGATTTGTGATTTGAGGTGAGGGACATCATTTTCGTCAATTTTATAGCGACCGGATCAAAAAAAATCTTGATTAATTGTCCATGTAAATTACTAATGCTTTTTGGATTACCTGCACATATATATGGATTTTTAATCAATTAAAACCAATACGCTCAACCATTGCTTGCAAACGTTGTTGTCATTACCTAACAATAATCAAGATGGCAAAAAGCAGAACACCTAAAAGGCAAAACAATGTTAATGCAAAGCAGGATGACCTGGCAAAAAATACAAGCTATGGCCAGGATGAATTCCTGACAACGAATCATGGCCTTCGGATCAACGATGATCAAAATTCTCTGAAAGCAGGAGAAAGAGGCTCAACCCTGATGGAAGATTTTCACTTTCGGGAGAAAATCACACATTTTGATCATGAGCGTATTCCGGAGAGGATTGTTCATGCAAGAGGTTCTGCAGCTCATGGGTATTTTGAGCTTAACACTTCCATGTCAAAATATACAAAGGCGAAGTTCCTTCAGACTCCAGGTACCCGGACACCTGTTTTTGTAAGGTTTAGCACTGTAGCCGGTTCACGTGGTTCAACGGATCTGGCCAGGGATGTACGTGGATTTGCTGTGAAATTTTATACGGAGGAAGGCAACTATGATCTGGTTGGAAATAATATCCCTGTTTTTTTTATACAGGATGCTGTGAAATTCCCTGATTTAATTCATTCTGTAAAGCCTGAGCCGCACAATGAAATACCACAGGCTGCTTCGGCCCATGATACCTTTTGGGATTTTGTTTCCCTGATGCCGGAGAGCATGCATATGATCATGTGGGCAATGAGTGATCGTGCTATTCCACGCAGTTTGCGGATGATGGAAGGATTTGGTATTCACACCTTCCGGTTTGTGAATGAACAGAATAAATCTGTATTTGTAAAATTTCATTGGAAACCAGTTTTAGGTGTACACTCTGTGGCATGGGATGAAGCGCAAAAGATATCAGGAAAGGATGCTGATTTTCATCGCCGTGATTTATTCGAGGCGATTGAATCGGGTAATTTTCCTGAATGGAATTTTGGCGTGCAGATCATTGAAGAAAAAGATGAACATTCGTTTGATTTTGATATTCTCGATCCTACTAAGCTAATACCTGAAGAAATTGTCCCTGTTCAGATCATAGGGAAGATGACATTGAACCGCAACCCGGATAATTTTTTCGCAGAAACGGAACAGGTTGCATTTCATCCGGGTCATGTGGTGTCAGGTATTGATTTTTCGAATGATCCTTTGTTGCAGGGACGTTTGTTTTCATACACGGATACACAGCTGAGCAGGTTAGGAGGTCCTAATTTTCACGAAATACCGATTAATCGTCCGATAGCTCCTGTCCATAACAATCAACGGGATGGGCATATGAGGCAGACCATCGATGCGGGGAAATCAAGTTATCATCCCAACACGACAGGTAATGGTTGTCCTTTCCAGGCAAAAGCAATGGAAGGAGGTTTTGTTTCATTCAACGAACGGATTGATGCACGTAAAGTAAGAGCAAGGAGCAAAAGCTTTTTTGATCATTTTAGCCAGGCTACTTTGTTCTATAACAGCCAGAGTGAACCTGAAAAAAATCATATCATCAACGCATTGCGTTTTGAATTGGGCAAGCTTGAAACGGAAGCTATCCGCGTCAGAGTTGTTGGTATGTTGACGCAGATCGATAAAACGCTTGCAGCAAAAGTGGCAGAAGGCTTAGGCATGCCTGTTCCTAAAGGGCCAGAACAACCCATGAATCTAAGTATCCCTGCTGATGGAGATCCGAAGAAATTTCAACCGGTTAAAGTCAAGCCTGAATTGACAGTATCTCCGGCACTTAGCATGGCGAATACAGTTAAGAACACCATTAAGACCAGGCAGATAGCAATACTGGCTGGGGATGGGGTCAACGAACCATCATTAACTGCTATGAAAGTCGCATTAGAGAAAGCAGGTGCGGTGGTTAAAATTATTTCCACGCATCTTGGTGTTATTGATGCAGAAAAAGGTAAAAAATTAAAAGTGGATCAGAGCTTTTTAGGGGCCTCTTCTGTTTTATTTGATGCAGTATATATACCTGATGGACAAAAAAGTGTGGCTGTATTAAAAGCTGAACCGGATGCCATCCATTTTGTGAATGAAGCCTATAAGCACTGTAAAGCTATAGCTGCGGAAGGTTCAGGAATTGAACTGTTAAAAGCATCTGGAATGGGTGATAAGATCAACATGAAAGAGAAAGCTGCAAAAAAAGATCAGGGTGTGCTTCTTGATCGCAATGCAAAAGAATTTATCAATGCCATAGCGCAGCATCGTTTTTGGGAAAGAGAAATTCCGGGGAAAGTTCCTGCGTGAAAAGAGCATGGAGCATGGGGCATGGAGCAGGGGAGAGGGAGCGAAAATCATAGCGCAGAGATTAAAGTGCACTTTGATTAATCTTTCTCATTGTTCTTATTGGAGAATGGATTGAACATTTTACTTTGACAAAATAAATTTTAAGAGTAAGGCAATGGTGCGACATTGCCTTACTTTATTTAATATACTTGTATCCTGCATGTTTATAAGTTGATTATCGCCTTATATTTAGGTATTCTGAACACCTAAAAAAAGCTCCTTCATGAAAATTGCTGCAATCCTCCTTATGCTTTTTGGGGTATTCCTGATTCTTGGTCTTGGCTTTATGAGTTTGCTGGGATTAGCGATGTCATTTGATGCACCGGGTTCAGAAAGTGATTCTGTGGCCTGGATGAACAGGATATTGATCTTTGTATTGCCATTGATTGTTCTTACGCTCGTCCTGTTTTTTGCATGGATATCCTTCAGGAAAGGTCATTATACCCGATCGTTCTGGATAGGTTCCATCTTTGCACTTGTACTTATCGGTTTTGTATTATTGACCACCATATTTTCCTTTATATCGGTAAATAAATTTCAGAACATCACGAAGAACGATGCGGAGAATGAACGGCTGTATCCTCTTCAGAAATTTCTTCGACCCGTAGATGGAGGGGTAGATACCATTCTTGTATTTCCCGGAAGGACTGTTGCATACAGACTATATACCGGTGAAGCATATCCCTTTGCAGGTCCTGTAGGTGAATTGAATGAAACGCGTGATACGATCATTATTGATTTTGATCAGGATACACGTCTCATAAAGGAAGAACTTTCGCAGTTTGTTAATACTGAAGGTCGAAGGCTGACAGATATCTATGGTGTGAAGTAATAGCTTACTTCGAATCTTGAATCTTGTGCTTCGACTTGCTTTGCCCGGCCTTGTGCTATGGATGCGACTAGCGCTAAGTATGAGGCATTTTTTCCTGATTTATTTCCGTTGTTGGTAAATAAAAAAGACGGATCGATAGCGATCCGCCTTTTCTATTTATTATATGATTCTGAACTACAAAATAGTAACTGTCAACGACAGTGAATTGGATACACCATCTACATCTGTAATCGTAAAAGTGTATTTAATTGTATTGCCAGCATTGCCCGTAAGGAATTCTGTGTAATCATATGAATAACTATCTACTTCCGTGCCACTCAGGTCCTGGCTGAATGCCGTAGTTGCAGCACCTCCATTTACCGATTTAGTAACGGTGAATTTTTTCAGATTAGCGCCATCACTGGCTTTTGAAGCATTAATTCCTACAGCCACAAGACTTCCGGCAGCAAGCGAGATATCAGCTGTTACATATAGAGGCCCTGATTTATAACTGATGTTTGGTTTTGATCCCTCATCTTTAGCGCATGCAGCAACGAGGCCAAGAATAGCAAATAACAATAATGATTTAATTACGTGTTTCATGATTTTTTATTTTAGTGATTGTAAATGAAATGTCTTTTCACAGCAATAGCCATGACAGTGACATTATACATTTAGCAAACCAATGAACCAGGAATAATGTTGTGATGAAATCGGGAAATCAATACATGTTGACCAAACTGCACTGCAGTTTTATATAATTACAATATCTGTGTGTATGATTTCGGGAAATGTTTAGAAGATATCCTGTTTCAGCTTTTTACTTTTTTCTGACATAGATATGTTTGATATTATTTTTTCCGGTCTCACGCTCATCAATATCAAACCGGTTTATACTTTTTATAAGTGGCAACATTTTAGAATAGCCATAATTCCGGGGGTCAAAATCAGGTTTCTTTTTCAACATCAGGTTTCCAAGTTCGCCGAGGAACGTCCAGCCATTTTCATCCGCAAGATCTGAAATACTATCCGCTATGAGCTTGATCAATTCAGGATCAATTTTACTTAATGGATTCGTGGATGTGATATTTACATTTTTTGATATTCTTTTGTTGCCTGCACTTGGCTGTACTATGACTTCAGGTTTTAATATTTCAATGTAGATGAATTTGTCGCAGGCAGTTATAAATGGATTTAGCGTTTTCTTTTCTCCGATTCCGATCACTTTCATTCCTGCTTCACGCAGCCGGGTAGCAAGACGTGTAAAATCGCTGTCGCTGGAAACAATGCAAAAGCCATCTACTTTGCCGGTATACAGTATGTCCATTGCATCAATGATGAGGGCACTATCGCTTGCATTTTTTCCCGTGGAATAGCTGTATTGCTGGATGGGTGTAATGGCATTTTCAAGGAGCACTTTTTTCCAGCCGGCAACCGTCGGTTTTGTCCAGTCAGCATAGATCCTTTTGAATGTAGGAGTTCCGTATTTAGCTATCTCTTCGAACATTTCTTTGACGTTGGAATAAGGAACATTATCTGCATCTATCAGCACCGCTAATTTTAAATCCTTTTTCGTATCCATGATTTTATTTTTTAGACAGGGTTAATTGCCAGGAAACTCCAAACCTGTCTGAGAGCCAACAGAATTTTTCACTGAAAGGATATTTGTCTAATGGCATCAGTATAGTGCCATTCATTGAAAGCTTTTCATAAAGGATGTTTATTTCCTCTTCTGAATCACAGGTTACATATAACGATATGGACGGGGTGAATGTGAAAGCATGTTTTCCCGGACTATCAATGCACATGTATTCCTGGCCGTTCAAAGTGAAGGTTGCATGCATCACTGACCCTTCCGGTCCGGCTTCATTTGCCTTATACCTCGATATGCTTTTGATAGCTGAATTATCAAGAATGGAGGTGTAAAAATTCATGGCTTCTTCAGCCTTTCCTTCAAACATCAAAAATGTATGTGTATTTTGCATTGTCTATTCCTTTTTGTTGCTCCTGTAAAGTTAATAAATTGATTAGTAGGCTGGTACGATTGGATAAATGAGCATGGAAAGGATGAATGGAACTTTAAAAAGGATAATGTGTTTGCAGTTCAGAGGAATTATTCAACACAAACCTTCCGAATCAGATGTAATTCTGCAATCCTGCAATGTTAAAGTTTCCGTAAGTCTTGAAGGTTGAACTTCCCTTATTATGATGATTAAAAAAATGAATTCCGTGCGTTTCGCACTGGGTGGAAAAGATAGTTTTTACGATTCGGTCACAGAAAGCGTAAAAAATTATTTTGAAAGCAATGATATTTCTCCATATGCGAATGGTGCGATGTGGTTTAAAACAGGTATCATGCTGATGCTGTTTTTTCTTCCCTATACATTGATCGTGACAGGAATCGCTGATAGCAATGGATTCTTCTTTTTTGGCATGTGGTTCCTGATGGGGCTGGGCATGGTTGGCATTGGCACATCTGTCATGCATGACGCTAATCATGGTACATATTCTGCAAATAAAAAATTAAATAACTGGATCGGGCACATCCTTGAAGTCATCGGCGGCTATGCAGTGACCTGGAAGATTCAACATAATGTATTGCATCATACTTATACCAATGTTTCTGGTTTGGATGATGATATTGACAGCATTGTCTTGCTACGTTTCTCTCCACGTCAGCCGAGGTATTGGTTTCACCGTTATCAATATCTTTATGCATGGTTTTTTTACATGCTGATGACATTGTACTGGATGACTGTGAAGGATTTTCAACAGGCAATACGCTACAAGCAACATAACCTGCTTATCAAGCAAAAGGTATCACTCAAGCAGGCTTTATTCCGGATCTCCATTTTCAAAATAGGGTACTATAGTTATATCATGCTGTTACCGATTTTAGTTACAGACATGTCATGGTATATGGTAGTCCTGGGATTTGTAGTCATGCATTTAACAGCAGGCCTGATCCTTTCATGTATATTCCAGCCTGCACACATTGTTGACTCTTCTGGATTCGCAGCTCCGGTTGAAACGGATGGAAAAATAAAAATGGAGGATTCATGGGCTATACATGAAGTAGCTAATACCACCAATTTTGCACCGACTAATCGTTGGCTGACCTGGTTTATAGGCGGACTTAATTACCAGATCGAACACCATTTGTTTACGGACATATGTCATGTGCACTATCGGAAGCTTGCCCCGATCGTAAAATCTGCGACAGCATCCTTTGGCATACCTTATCACTCAGAGCCTTCTTTTCGAAGTGCGCTGTTGGAACATGCAAGGATGTTGAAGAAGCTGGGAAGACCCTGATCAGCATTCTTAAGGATCCTTGTAGAATGATTTATTCGGGATTCCGGAAAGGATTAGATCTCAGCATGTACATTGCCAATTTTGCAGCATCTTCCTGGTATTCAAATTCAGGTTCAATGGTGAATTCATGCTTTTTAAAAAAAGCTGAAACGGCCATCGGTTGGATAAATTCAATATCGACTTTCTTATAACATTGCAGCAAACCTTCAATTTTGAAAGACAAAGGAGCTGATCTGAACCTTCCTTTGGTTTGCCTTTTCAGGATGCCTATTCTTCCGGGTTTTATTTTGTCAAAATAAGAATGGACTGTGGATTGAAACTCTCTGATCGCGGAGTTGTCAGTATCATCATTCAATGACAAAGATTTGAAGGTATCTGTTAGGTTAACGATCTTTCCTTTTTCATTTTCTTCAAGTGCGTAGAAAATAGCCTTTGTCTTGTCAATATCAATTCCGATGACTTTCATGATTCTACGTTTCCTGAAATGAGACTATTCTCATTTAATCAAACACCGTCTTCATTTTAATTGTTTTAAGCTACCAATTTTAAACAAAGAGGGGGATTAAAAATTTCTAAGTGACTTCCTATGTTTCTTAAGTTCCTAAGTGGTTCATTTTTTTTGAATCTCCTCTTCTCAGCAAACGTTTGTCTCCAAAAAAGAGGACGCAGATAAAATAAGAAAATTCATGATCATTTTCTCATGATATGAAGATTTGATTTTTTCTAAGTGAGTTCCTAAGTTTCTTAAGTTCCTAAGTGGTTCATTTTTTTTTGAGCATTCCATTTTTTTATGCTGCCGTTTCACTTCGACACATTTGGGATTCATGCCTTTATCCACTTACCATTCCCATATCACAACACTCCATTCTTCTCCATCAGGGGCTGTGTAAATGAATATTTCTGAAAATCCAATGCGCTGGTGGGCCCTGAGCGATCTTGAATTCCTGCATGAGATTTCGGAGATTGCAAAATCATAATTCTTGCTGAAAGCATTTTTGAAAGCTTCATAACATTTGTCCAGTACAGATTGGCCCCTATAATCAATGTCGACACATGCCTGTCCAACGATGATATAGTTGAATTCTGAAACAGGTTTGTCCAGGTAGATTATTTTTTCAAATTTTTCAAACATCGGGAAAAGTATCGGGAGATCATTTTTCGATTTAACGGTCATGGCCAATGTATAGGCCACAACATTTTCTCCGTCTTTGCAGATGATATGCTTTTCAATGTCATTCATCTTTTTCAGGTCATCAAGAGTGTGCACTACAGTTAAGAAACCCTGGCTTTTCATCTCTTCAGGAGTAAGATGAGGTGCGATATTTTTCTTCTGGAGCTCCATGATACCCAGGAGATCTCTTTCTGTTTGAGCAGTGGTATAGATGAGGGAAGACATTTCAGTTTAAATTATTTCAATAAATGAATGGATGATATTATTCAACACCTGTGTTGATAAATCCTTTAAAAATCAAATACAAACTTAACAGGAAGACTGCAATTTCGCCAAAAATGAACTTCTTCTCAGTTTGTTTTTTCAGGAGCATTGATTTCGTAGTTTCAGGGAAAAGGATTCTCATCAAACCTTTCGCCAGGATCACCCAGCCGAGGATGGTGATGATCAGTCGCCAATCGAATGCCCAAACCTGATGGCTGACTACGATGAGGATACCGAGCAATAAAAAGAGGAAGCCAGACATATATATGGTGGTCAGGTTTTCAGCCACATTGGCTTCCATAGCAACATAGAATTTGTATCGGAGAATGATGGTAAAGGTGGCTATAGCTCCGAAAAGGCCCATGACCTGGGCAAGGTATATGGAGGTTTCCATTGCTACTTCGCCCTCATCTTATTTCCTTTCGCATCATGCGTAACCTCAGCAAGGCCAAGCTTTTCCATCAACGGTGGAACATACATTCCAAAACGTCCACGGAGTCCCTTCTTCATTCCATACCATCCACCTACAGGATTTTTTGTTGAACGTCCCCACGCTTCAACAGTACCTTCCTTCGCAGGTTTTTGTTCGTCAGCACTTCCCAGTTCCATCCAGTCACCATGCTTTTTTAACATCGCAAGAAGATCTGCAAGACACCGGTAGTCATAGTGCAAAACAGTTTTGCCTATTGTACAAACCAGGATCTCTTTTCCGTCCTTTTCATCCTTATGCATGGTAAATTCAGAGGAGAGCGGAGGCGTCTTGAGCATCCATGGGTTTTCTTTAGTTCCTTGTTCTTTAGCCATAGTAAAAAATTATTTTTTCATTTATGCAATTCATCAAAAAGGAATATCCTTCTCCTCTTTTGAATTCCGGTTAATAATTAAATCATATAACCTCGTTTCCAGGTTCAATTTTACTTTATCCCATTCCTGTTCGAGAATGCTGAAATAGGCTGAACTCCTGTACGAACCATCATCTTTCAGGATATGCTCTCGTATAATACCTTCATAGATCCCCCCTATTTTTTCAATCGCCTTCCAGGAGCGAATATTATTGTGTTGTGTCTTGAGCTGAACCCGATGTGCATGTAAGGATTCAAAACAAAAGGTAAGCAATGTCAATTTACAATCAATATTAATCGCAGTAGCCCAATACTCAGGCATGAGCCAGGTACCACCAATCTCGAGTCTTTTGTCGTAAGGCACAATATCCATCAAACGTGTAGAACCGATTATTTTCTGCGTTAGCTTATATAGGATGACAAATGGATATTCATGGCCACGTTCTCTCATAGCCAGGGTTGAGCGGTAAATTTTTTCAAACCTGTCAGGTGCTGACCAATCGCCGGGATAAAATTCCCAGATCCTCTTATCCGAAGCTGCAATCAGTAATTCATCAAAATGTTTCTCTTCCAGCGGTACAAGTTCAACCAATTGCCCGGAAAGATGAGTAGGATAAGGTATCCAGTTATTCTTCATGCGTCAAAAATATTTTTCCTGATTCTTTCATTGCCTGACCAAATGTAAAAGAAAGTTGATATAAATATTAAGCCTTCAACAACGATCTTATTCAGGTGTATCAACGATTTTGGAGGGAATTAAATATCTCAGTATAGGTCGGGACAGCAATTTTGTAAACTTCAGCTTCTTTGAGTATGTACCCTGTTAAGGATTCAAGCTCTGTCGGTTTACCTTTTTTAAAGTCGCTGTGCATGGAAGAAGTCGAATCTTTAGGTAATGCCGCCATCCTGTCAATAGTGATCTGATAAATATTTTCAGGCAGGAGAATCCCTTTTTGATCCGCTATTGATTTTAATTCTGATAGTAATTGCCCTAACAACATTTTTTTATCCACATCTGCTACAATATCCCCGATGCTGCAATCCAGGAAAGAAGTAAGTGTTGCAATCGGGGATATAAATGAAAATTTTTCCCAAATTATTTGTTGTATATTTTCTGAAAGTGTAGCCTCAATCCCGGCTTCTTTAAATATTTCAAGGAATAATTTTAATCGCGGTTCTGAATTTGTTTGTAAGCCAAAAAATAATTTACTGATGTTTCCCGTCTCCATGACGATACCGGGTTCAGTAAGCCGTGCCACTAAATACACACAGCCATCAAGTACCAGGTTGTTGGGGAAAATAGCAGAAATTAATTCGCGGCTGTCGACTCCATTCAGTAAAGGTAGTATGATCGTGTTTTCATTGACACAAGGACTGCATTCGATCATATTTTCTGCCAGATCATATCGTTTCGTGCAGCAGATTAGCAAATCCACCTTTCCGATCAGACTTGCATCAGATGTGATCATTTTGGGAAAGGCTGTGAAATTTCCGTTTACAGTCAAAACCTGGAGGCCGTTCCGGCGGATTGCCTTTTCATTTTCTCCCCTGGAAAGAAAGACGATTTCAACATCATTCGCATGTTGATAATGCTTAGCGAGTAATCCACCAAAGAAACCACCTAAGCCACCGATTCCGGAGATTGCTATTTTCATTCCAGGCAATATGCTTTTTGACCAACCCTGCAAAAGTAGGTGATATAACCTATGGTTTAGTGGTGTGAATACGACAATAACAGGGGGATCAATTCCACGAGGAGAGATTAGCTCACTTCGCGATATCTCAGTATCGCACCCAAAAAAAGGCGGAGTCGAGAATATGATGTTTTAGATATTTCGCTACTATGGAGCTCGTATATCCTTTAAACTAAACGCTTTAGGGATTTTTCAAATCATTTCATACATTGAGCCTCCAATATTTTTGCTTTTAAGTATTTAATGGAAAGCTCCGTAGGAGCGACATATCTGTAAAACCGGTTATATTTGCAACCCAGATTGAAATTTGACTTCGTAGCTCAGTTGGTAGAGCAGATGACTCTTAATCATCGGGTCCAGGGTTCGAGTCCCTGCGAGGTCACTGAATAAAGACGGGGCTATTGCCCCGATTTAGGTTCTCAATTTTTTTATAACCGTGACACAAATGTGACACAAACCTTTCAAATTGTTTTTTTAATACAAAATCGCATCAAAACAGATAGTTTTAAAAACAGAGTACTGCGAATGTTCCGTACTGTTTTTTTTGTTGATTAAAATATCTTATGGTTGGATTTTTTGAAGGATCATAATAGCATTTGTATTTAAGGGATTTAATTCCAGGGATTTTTTATAGTATTTAATAGCTTCCTTCTGATTTCCTGAACCGAGGTATCCTTCAGCCAGGCTATCCCAGGCATTCCATGAATCCGGATAGACATCTGTTATCATCTGGAATACAATCAAAGCTTCAGGATATTTTTTATCACCAAGCAATGCATACGATCTCAGATTCATCTGATCTTCATTAAATAATTTCCAACCAGGAAATTTTTTTAAATTCTTTGATACCTCTGACCTTGCTGTTTCCAATTGACCTTCGTCCACCAACTTTAGAAACTGTTCTTCTTTCAATGGAGCGGGTTTTCCGATTTTCCTGTAAGCGGTATGCATAAGTGAATATGCCTCACTTGAATTGGGATACCACGAGACGACTTTAGAAAGTAATACTGCCGATTGCTCGAATGATTCTTCGGTTTGAAGCTTTCTGACCAGGTCGATAACTTCTCCCTGGTAAGGAATGGGAGTTCCGGAAGGGATAGCTCCTTGTAGAAGATATGGATTGGTATATACAATCTTCCCGTCCCCCGGATTCCATTTGTCATACTCCATATAATGTGCGGTTGCTTTTGCTGTTTCAATTCCTTTTATTCTCGCTACAAGATGCAAAGCACCATCGATACCTGCTGAAACACCTGCGGTAGTGATGACATTTCCATTGTCAACAAATCGTGTTTTCTCAAGGACGTTGGCACTTGGTACTGTTTTTTGAAGATCGGTCAGTGAACTGTAATGGGTAGTTGTTTGCAGATTATCAAGCAGATGAGCATTCGCCAGAATAAAAGCTCCAGTGCAAACTGACATCATAGTGGACCCACCGGCTACTGTGGTCTTAATCCAGCTGAGCACTTTCGGATCATTGGAGGATGCCCCGGAAGAACCACCGGGGAAAACAATGATATCCGGATCAGGGGCCTTGTCTATTGAGTATTGGGGTTTTACCGTAACCAATCGCTGAGAAAGAATATCCTTTCCATCGACAGAGACCGTATAAACATTAAAATCCTTCGTGGCTGAAAATACTTCGGTGGGACCTGCAAAATCAAGGATTTCAACTCCATCGTAAAGAAAAATTGCAACGTTAAATATTGATTTAGCCTGACTTTGCATATTGAAGGTGATCGTACAAATCAGAAAAAGAAGAATGCTTACCTTTTTAAGCAGAAGAGTTGTTGTGGACATCATTGAGTATCGTTTTTTTATAAACGTTTAAGAATATTAGTATAGCTGAAGGCGGAGTTGTTAAAAAATACCAATGTGAGAAGAAAATCGATGAGTATTCATAATTCAGACCATCAACCACACTATTGAGATGGAACAATAGCGTTGATATAAGATGTTACATGACACAGGATCACGAATATCATGACCACCTATTGCATTAAATTTTCGCCACTATTCATCAAAGCCCTTCACGAGAGTTGAAGAACTGACATTCTAAGTGGTGGTTGCTGAACTGTAGCAAATGGACGTGTGGAGCAGGTCGAAGTATCCTGATTGAGCTAAAGTGATAAACCTTATTTTACTATTTATAATCCGGCTCAAAATCTAACACAATAGAATTCATGCAATATCTTTTTCCTGTGGGTGGCGGGCCATCATCAAATAAATGACCGAGATGTGCTCCGCATCGGCCGCAAAGGACTTCGATCCGTTCCATGTTGTATGAATGATCGTCTTTGTATTCCACAGAGTGCACTCTTATCGTTTCGAAAAAGCTGGGCCATCCGCATGTGCTGGCAAATTTTGAATCTGAGCGGAATAAAGCATTGCCACATGCTGCACAATAATAAGTGCCAATGCCGGAGTAGTTCCAGAATTTTCCTGTGAAGGCTTCTTCTGTATCTTTTTTCCGGGCGACCTGGTATACGCTGTCGGGAAGTACTTTTTTCCATTCAGCATCGGTGACGTGAAGGACTGTGGTGTCCGTCCGTGAATAATATGGATTTTCCGGATGACGAGCTTCTGTCGATGACTTCGCAGCATCATTTGGAAGGACAGCTTTTTTATTGCAGCCCTGGAAAATGAAGAAGCAGAATATGGGAATGAATATTTTTAGGAACAAGAGTGAAATTTTTACCAATATAATATTAATTGGAGAATAGGTAAAGTCGTCGGCGCGATTATTTGGTAATCTCCCTGATCTTATTATGTAATTTTTCCTTTTCATCCTTCAGAATATTCGTGTCTTCAATGGATCGGGAAGCTTTAGGATCTTTTTCTTTTCTCATAAGTTCAGCGAGCTTGGTGTAGTACGTATTCAGGCGAATCAATTCTTCTTCAGAGAGGTCTTCTACACTTACGATCCGGTTGCTCGCATGATCGCTGGCAGCAACGAGCTCATTCAGCTTGATCTGGATGGCGATCGCATCCTTGTTCTGTGTCTTTTGGATGAGGAATACCATAAGGAAAGTGATAATGGTAGTACCGGTATTGATGACAAGCTGCCAGGTGTCAGAGTAATTGAAGATGGGCCCTGTGATCAACCAGACCACGATGATCAGGCAGGCTATGATAAAGGCATAGTTGCTCCCGGCAGCATGTGTAGCTTTAGTAGCAAAGATTTCAAACCAGCTTTGTTTTTTTGATTTCATTTTGATTATCCGGGATGGTACTCCAGATAAACAAGGAACTTACGGACTTGTTCGGCGTAGGCTGAGCCTACGACGGAGTGTTTGCAAATTTCAGATTTGCAAAGACGAGGTCAAAATTTGAGTTAGCTGTTACTAAATATTTGTTAACGGTTAAGAAACAGACGCAAAACCGAGTTTTGCAAACACTCCGACGTAGGTGCAACCTACGCCGAACAATTTTATTTTGCCTTTTGCCTATTGCTTATTGTCTTTTGCTCATTGCCTTTTGCTTATTGTCTTTTGCTCATTGCCTTTTGCTTATTGTTTTTTTGCTTAAATAATAATGCCAGCAAAAATATGCAGCCAGTGAACGCAACGGTTTCCATTTTTCTGAAAGTTTGAATATTTCTTCTTTGGAATGAATAGAGGTGAGTTCTTTCACAGTGTTGATGACAGCGATGTCGCCCATCGGGAAAATGTCTTTGGCCTGCAGGCAGAACATTAAATAGATATCTGAAGTCCAATGGCCAATGCCTTTTATGGAAGTGAGTTGATTCCGGATTTCAGGCTCATCATGTAAGGATAGGGATTCCAGGTTTATTTTTTCTTCAAGTATGGAAGTTGACAAAGCACGGAGATAGATGGATTTCTGGCGGCTGATCTGGCAGGTTCTCATCTCGTTATCTGAAAGTGTCAGTATTTGTTGTGGTGTAAATTCTCTCAGATATCCATCAAGTTTAAGAAAATGAGCATTCGCAGAAGCTAAGCTTACTTGCTGCTCCAGGATGATTTTGCTTAAGGAAATAAAGCCGGGCGGTCTTGACCAGTCTGGAGGAGCACCATATTTATTGAAGATGGAACCGAAGATAGGTTCTATGGATATGAGATGTTTTATGTCTTTGGGATTAACAATACTGGGCAAGGGAATATTATTGTTTAACAATTTTACCCACACTTATTTTTCCATTCTCACAGAGCACTTTGGTTGTATCCCATTTTTCAAAATTCCCATTCAGGATCTGTGCGGATGTGAAGAATGGAGGGAGCATAAGTAATGCAAAAAGGATAGCTTTCATTTTAATTTTCTTTCCAGTTTAAGGTAAAGATAAAAAGGACCTTGGCTAAAAACAAATTGGATACAGGAAGCACCTATATCCAATTTTTTAAAATGATTTTAGTTATAGTAAACCCCGGCATCGTTTTGTGAGAGGGGTAACCTGGATCTTAAGGAAAGAAAATCTTCATTGCAACAGGCTGATGTTGTATCTCGGTCATCAGAATATAGATTCCTGATTGAACGGATCTGTCGACATGGAGAGCATGCATTCCTGCTGAATATTCTGTTGAAGGAAAAGCAGAGATTTGATTTCCACTGAGATCATATACATTGAATGCGAGTGATTGTTGGTCAATAAGTGAGAACTCAATTTTCTGACCGGTCACCATCGTAGCTACGCGCAATCCAAAACGTTCGATGATCTCTTCTGTACTTGTAGTAGTGATCACAAATTCAAACGGATCATCATGACAATCATCCATAACGAAATATGAACTGAGCACTTCGTTTACGCGCGCGAATTCACTTTCCAGGGGCTGTTGTGAAAAGCAAACTCCGCCATAGTTACCATCCTTCATATCAAACACAATCTGATAAAGAACAGTACTGTCAGCAACCGATGTGCCCTCAAGTGTCAAATCGACCCATAGAGTAGTGATAGAACCTAGAATGCCGCCGTAAAAGTTTTCTTCGCCCAGCTGATCCAGGTTGATGTTGCGGATACCGTTATATACAAGCATGTTCGTGTCATACGTAATGCTGTATTGAGCCGCAATGAATTCATTGAAATGTACGGTAACTACATCATAGGTTACCTGGTTGCCATTAACCTGTGGATTTGTGATCTGCATCACGAGGTCCTGGGCGTTAATTCCTGTTGGAATTAAAAATGCAAATATGTAAAGTATTGATTTCATGATATATGGGATTATATTGATGAAATTGATACTATGAAAATAAAGGAAATAATGGAATTTTATAATATGTCTTAATTTTTACTTCAGAATTATTTCCGAAATGACATCAAATTGTAACTATTAATTGATCGTATAAATATTAAATCTATAATGAAAATGAAAATACGTTATCCTGAGCTTTAAATTTAGGATAACGTATTTTCAATTTGTATTTAAGAAACTGAATTTGTTAAATAAGAATTGGATAATAGTTGGTTTTGTAATGCTTTGACGGGAGGTATTATTTATTTCTCATACGTAAGACGAAGAAAAGTATCACTACGATTACCAGAACAACCATCAAAACCCCGACACCAACTCCTGCCTCGAAGATCCCTTCTACGACAGAACAGGACCCGAAACATAACCCGGTTGAAATTAGAATTGCTAATTGTAGCAAATTATTTTTCCTCATTATGGATGAAAATTATTGGTGAAGCAATTTATATCCGATGGAAGCGGACTATCGCTCTTCATCATCTTCATCTTCTTCAAATCCGGGCTCCTCACGCTCATCTTCGTCGTCGATGTCATCATCGAAATTATCTTCGCGTTCTACGATATCATCTGTATCGTCTTCATCATCGAAGTCGGAATTTTGATTCCGGTTAGTTGGGATCATATCGTCATCATCGTCATCATCCAGAGAACGGTCCACTTTCTTCGGTTTTGGCGAATTAACTTGTCCTTTATTCCCAGGATTTTTTGGGTCTGGAGTTTTCGTCGTAGCTTTTTGATTTGGATTGACATTTTGATTCTTGGCCATTTTTGTTTCAATTGTTAGGATGAGTAATAATATCGACACGAAGGTGCCATGATAGAATGGTTCAGGTATCATAAAATTTACGTAAAGAGTTATACAATTTGGTAGCGTGCTTCGAGATGGAAGAAAAATTCGAAGGGGCAAAATGAGAATTTCACTGTTTTGCCCCTTCAAAATTTCATGCTGCGTCAAATTTCTCTCCCCTGTGTTTCAATGCTGCGCTCGAAAACCCCGGGGTTTAAAGCCTGTAGCCCGCGAAACACGCTCCCTGTTTTTCGTGGATTTATTAATTACATTTAACATCTTTTTACGACGATAAATGTTTTCATTCCAAACCATAACCATTCAACCTCTCCGTATGAAAAAATTATCCATTCTCTTATATGCCTTGTTGGCAACTATGGCTGGCTTTAGCCAGGCTTTAACAATAGATGCAGGAGATGTACCTCTTCCGGCAACCCTCGTGCCTTTTGATGATTTCATCCTTACCAATCCGCCTGATCCATCTATCGGCGATAATCAGACTTGGGATTATTCCGGCTATTTCGGGGATTCGGTGATCATTGTTAATTATGTGACAGAGACAGATCCGTTATTTTTAGCAAACGGTGTCGATTTTCACGTTTTGACATTTAAAGGGTTGACATCCACGCTTGGGTATTTATTGAATTCAGAAATTGATTTCAATTCGAACGGTATTTATGAAGTCGGACTTGGAATTAATCCTGCTGAATATTCACTGGCTGCTTTCACGGGTAACTCCAACGATAGTATGATCATCCCTGAACAGAAGCATTTATTCTTGACAGATAAGACCATCATGGATTTTCCATTTACAATGGGGACAACCTGGGGAAGCACGACCCGTCGTGTAACTGATTTTATACTTACGGTGCAGGCATTTGGTTTAGACCATGCGCCCGGACAGCATGTGTATACGAATGTGAGAACCGATGAAATTGTCGGTTGGGGAAAAATGAGCGTGCATACAGGCAGTGGCCCCAGCATTGAGTATGATGTGCTGATGGACAAGGTGCATGAATACAATGTAGACAGCTTTTATCTGAATGGAAGTCCTGCATCGCCAATTTTGCTCCTTGCATTTGGTGTATCACAGGGACAACATACAAATGAATCCTATTTCTATCGCTTCAATCGTGAAGGTGCCGGCAGTTATCCATATCTCATCAGTTTCTTTTATGATAATGATCCGACGTATACAAATATGACAGATGCGCGTACTAATCTTAATAATCTTACCACCGGTGTGAAAGATTTACAGAGTGATGATTATGCTACCTTGCTCTTTCCTAATCCATCCAACTCAAATGAGATAAATATCAAAATCATCGGTCGTGAATTCGGCATTACGGATTTTGCAGTATTTGATTTGCAGGGCAGGATTGTTCAGCAGGGTAAGGTTGATAATACATCCGGTGATTTAATCCGCCTGTCATTAAGCAATGTACCTGTTAATGGTACGTATGTGATCAAATTGAAAGATAAGGACGGTAGGGAAGTCGTGAGTGAGAAAGTGAATTTCAATAGGCAATAAGCAAAAGGCAAAAAAGGCGGAGGCGGAGGAAAAATTAAAGTACAATTAACAATAGACAATAAGCAAAAGGCAAGTAGCAATAGGCAATTAGCAATAGGCAATTTGAATTACAATAAACTCGGAGTTTTAAAAAATGAAAAAAGGAGACGTGATTAATCGCGTCTCCTTTTTTCATTTTACAAACCCATCATTGTTGGGCGTAGGCTGCGCCTACGTCCTGGCGTTTGCAAAACTCGGTTTTGCGCCTGCTTCTATACGTTTACATATATTTTCAAACGGTTTATTCAGTTTTTGACCTCGTCTTTGCAAATCTGAAATTTGCAAACGCCTCGACGTAGGTGCAACCTACGCCGAACAATATCATTTTTTCATTTTTGTCAGCGAATATTTTTTTACTAATTGCCCTTGGCAAATTGTGCTTACTGTTTCCTTTGCCTTCGCCTCAGGCTTCGCCTTTTTTGCCAATTGCCTATTGCCTATGGTTGTTCCTCACAACCATTTGCTCAAACAATTTAATAAGCATTCCTTCCGCATCATCCGTAAATCCCGGATGCACACTCGATGGTTGTAAAATGGTACTGCGGGTAGCGGTGAGCCAACGGAATCGACCGGGCATGTCCATCAGGCCAATGGTGCCGCCATCAGGTCCGCCTTTGCTGATGATATCAAATGCGCAGAGATTTTGTTTTAGTTCGGCAAGATCAAGAGTTGGGGTGAAGAGTGACATGAGGTTTTCATCCAGCATCCATTTGGCACCCAGGAAATTCAGTTTTGCACAATAGAGGATGACGCCCACATTGATAAACTCCTCCCGCTCAACCTGGGGGACGACGCGAATGACGGCGTATTCAAATAAGTGCTTCTCTTGCATGGTTGGCTTCCTTTATGAAAATGGATGCATTCGCTAATCGGGTGGTAAAGTATTGAGAATACCGGGCTCTTAGGTCGTCTTTTGAAATATCGTCAGCCAACCATTCGTCTGGAATGAAAGAAACGATCTCATTTATTTTACCTGGTGTGAGCAGGGATTGAGCTTTTATATTTGCTTCTTCAAGTTGCGTTGCCTGCTTCAGCAATACATGATCCTTGATCAAGGTAAATGGTTGTTTTGCCTTCTCCTGCCAGTCCTGTGAGCCATGATGAAAATAAAGAGAAGCACCATGATCGATCATCCACAGTTGCTTGTGCCAGTAAAGCATATTGGTATTCTTTGCAGTGCGATCTACGTTCATCAGGAAGCTGTCTAGCCAGACAATCAAAGAAGCTGTCACAGGATCAATCGGATTCACAGTGGGATCAAAGCTGATGGCCCCTGATAAATAATGCAGTCCAAGGTTTAAACCGACGCTGAATTTCAAGAGGTCCTGGATTTCTTCATCGCGCTCCATACGACCGAAGCCTTCATCCAGGTTTGCAAAAACTAATTCTGGTACACGCATGCCCAATGCTCTTGCTATTTCTCCGCCCAATAATTCGGCGATCAATGCCTTTGGTCCCTGGCCGGCACCTTTGAATTTCAGGACGTACATGAATTCATCGTCAGCCTCTACGATAGCGGGTAGGGATCCACCTTCGCGAAGAGGGGTGACATAGCGGGTCACAGTTACTGTGCGTAGCATGGGGTGAAGATCGTGATATTTCTCAGAGCATAGAGCATAGAGCATAGGGCATAGGGCAAAGAGCAACTAGCAATAGGCAAAAAGCAAAAGACAATTAGCAAAAGAAGTATGAATAAACTCAGTTTTTTACAATATGAAATGTATAGACGCAATTTATCGCGTCTATACATTTCATATTGTAAAAGCATTATGGTTGGGCGTAGTATCCACTACGACTTGGCGTTAGCAAAACTCGGTTTTGCGCGTCACAATATTTCTATTTCGCAAAACGGAGTTTTGCCAACACTCCTGATGCTGCGACAAGCTCAGCACAAGCTCCGTGGATACTACGCTGAGCCGTAATTTATTTTCTTTTAAATGCAATGAATTGTTGCATTTAGAAGAAAATTATTAACCATTTGCGTTTTTCAGTTTGAGCAAAGTCGAAACATTTTAATAAATACCTCTCTGCTCTATGCCCCTAGCGCTATGCTATTTCTCCTTTTCCACTAAAGTCTTCAAGCCATTCAAGATCTTATCCCAGCCCTTCATTGATCTTGCGTATCTTTTTTCTGCGCCTTCTCCGGTGCCGACATCATCTGTGATGGATAGGGTAGTGATGCCTTTTGCAAAAGTCAGTTTGTCCGTAACTGTCGATGTGGTTGGTGGATGTTTTTTATTTCCCCGGTTCTTGAGGTTGTATTGTAATAATTTGTGAGGCTCGATTTTCAGGATCTTTCCTTTCAGCTCAATTTTTTTGATGAAGAAAATCCTTCCTTTGAATACGATGTCACTTCCTTCTTTCCAGTGTGAATACACTGCACAATGGAAAAAGTACTTTTTTGTTTTTTCAGGATTAGTGAGTGCATCCCATACCTGTTCAGGGGTAGCCTGGATGGCTATTTTTTTATGAACCACATGTTTTTGCATCCTTCCGGCTTATGATATGGTTAATAACACAATTAGGATGATGATGAGAATAGCGGTTATGAGATTAGAAGCATTCATATTTTTGGACATATACATTACCACAAAATTCAGGGGATCCCAATGAATAACCATTATATAATTTAGGAAAAGAATAACAGAATACCACACTGTAAATTTACTCAGCTGATATTGGGCTTCAATATTTAGCTTATTTCGGTTAGCGCTTTAGCACACCCGCTATGCAGCTCGAAATTTTATCTTATATGGATGCTATAGTGGTTTTAAGCTTGAAATTGATTTGCATAATTTCTTACAATCTTACAAGCAATCCATTTACTCTCAACCGGTGACTACCTTTCTCCCGTATCTGGTACTCAAACAACCCCGCCGGCCAATGGAACGTATCAATGGATAAATCCTGATTTGTTTCAATCAATTCTTTCGTAACCCACCTCCGGCCCAATAGATCAAACACTTCAAATATGCTATTTGACCTGAGTCCGTTTACATGTAGTGTGAACCAACCTTCATTTGGATTGGGAGAAATAATGACTTCAATGGATTCATCTTCAATATCATCAATTTTTGTTGGCAATGTATTCACCAACTCTACTTCAACACTATTTGTAGCGACTCCCGGATTGGAATCAAAATAAATTTCTGCTGCATTTATAATGGGGGTGTGGTCAGTCAAACCAGGTTTTGGTAAAATTGAAAATGAAAAATATCCCTGGGAGCCTGCATAATTAGTCGTTGAATCTGGTAGGAGGATAGGGTCAAACACTACTTCAACTCTTCCCTTGATAAGATCAAGCATGACGTGATACGGATGACTGGCGCTCAACGGCCTGAAGCTCGACCAGATCAAATCATCGGACAATTCATCCACAAGCGTGATGCTGAATGCCGTATCATTTCCTGAATTTTGAAAACGAATGGTGTACTCCAACGTATCGTGCAGGTAAGCATAATTTCCATTTGGCCTGCGTACCGGCAATACCTGCTTGTCATTAGGATCATAGGAACACCGGATCCTTTCCTTCTTTTCATTCGAATCCGTTACGCCGCTATTTAAGGTAACATAAACACCCATCGTGAGTGAATCATGAGCAGATTCTACACCGGGAATTAATATTTCGAGATTATGTCTCCATTCGAAAGTCGGTGCAAGTGAATCAATTTCCCAACATATCGTATCAGGCAAGGGAAGTTGCACAATCCCATTGTCAATTACAGCCAGTACCCGTTCATCAGGTACAAAACAATAGGCGCCACTAATGATCTTTGTTCCATCATTCCGTAAGCTCGGGTAGACAGGTACCTCCCTGTTGCATCGTAATTGTCCGTTCCAGAAGTTGATGTCAAAACGTGGTGTCAATATTTTTGGGACCGCGCTGAAAATGTTTGTGTCCGGCTGGCTTGCATCAAGATCAATGCTAAGCCCGTTTTTACCGAGACGAACTTCCCATATTGCTGTATCGACTTCCAGAAGAACTTCATAATGTCCTCCGGGGAGAAAGAAATCATATCTTCCCTGATCATCTGTAAAGGTTACAAAAGAATAAGGAAGAATCCGGATTCGCTGATTTGCCAATACGATGTCTGTTCCATCGAATACATTGTTTTCATTGTAATCGGCAAATACAAACCCATTCATCAATGCAGGGTTAGGTAATGCCGGTGTATCCATTTTAACACCTGCACCAAATTTAGAATAACATCCTTCAGGGGATTTCGCACGGATAGAATAAAAACCATAAGCAGTAGCCACCAGTGAATCATTGACAGGTGTTGGGATCAGGTCCCCGTTAAAAAACCACTCTAATTCCAACGTGGTATTGAGGACATATAACAATGAATCCTTTTTGCGCAATACCGGTACTGCAGGAGGTGTATTAACGCTTACAGAAACAGAGTCGGAATATGGGCCATAACAACCATATGCATCTTTGAAACGAACCTGGTACTCTCCTGTCTTCGTAATAAAAACATGATCAAAAGGATTCCCATTATGCTTCCACTGATATTCGTAAATATCAGTATGCGTGCTTAGCTCCACAGTATCTCCTTCGCAGAAATTGAAAGGACCGGAGGGTGTAACAACGGGTTCAGGTATATCAATAGCTGAATACCAATTTACCACCTTGCCTCTTGTTATTCCATCCGTACATCCAGGCCCCGTATATGCATTCATCGTATAGTATCCCGGCTGTGTCACTTTGATAGTTGGTGCTTGTTCACCGGTGGACCATATGTAATAAGTAGCGTTCGAGGAATAAGGGGTCAGCGTCAATGTATCTCCTTTGCAGATATCATAAAACATAATGTTGGATCCGGTCCATGCCGGCGGTTCGATAACGGTAATCGTCAAAGGTGTTGAAGCTCCTTTCCGGCAACCTGTGGCATCATATCCGGAAACAGAGATTGTTTTTGTAGCCGTGAAGGGAATGGTAACCTGGCTTCCTGACATTCCATTGGTCCAGATATATTGATCGTAACTTCCGGCTGCAGTCAGCGTAAGGGAATCACCGCTGCAGATTGTTGTTCCCCCTGAATTCGTAACCGGGATATTTGTGATTCCGCTTTCATCACAATCATGAATCAGGATTAAATTTCCACTGATAGGTGTTTTCCATGTTTCTTCCGGATCGGCAAGAACAGCGAGGCTTCCTGCATGACCAGTGCTGATCATTTTCATTGGCTTCAATGTGCCATAATCAGGAATTAATTTCCGGCCCAACAAACTGAGGTCATCCGGTTTGATGGTATATAAATAGTAACCATATGGAGTGGGAATCCAATCCAGGTTATAGATCACATTAGTCAACGGATCGTATTCCATTACACCATAATGATAGGTCCTTCCATTACTCGTGTAAATATTTCCCGTTTGTACAGGTGCAGGCCCGCTGATGTCGAGAACTTCTCCGTGCTGGCTATACAACCTGTTCCCTTCAATTTCAATTTCATACCGCTCACCATCCAGCAAACTAAATGTGTTGTCGTAGGTAATTCCGGAAGGACTCAGGATATACCTGGCGAGGCCCCTGTCCGGAAACTCATTGCCGTATCCATATATATACCCGGAAGCAGCATGATACGCCATGTTATGGCTCTGTTGCTGTGATCCGGTGACGATATCCTGGCGCGGGATTGAACCATCAAATATCACCGTAGATGATTCCCGTGACATTACGGCAGCAATTGCGTCAGGCTGACCAGGTACAGGCATCAATTCATCTATGAAATTGATATGCATTCTTTTGATCCCAAAATTTTCAATCCATTTGGTGAGCACAACAGGTTCCTCATACTGGCTTGTTGAAATCTTATACCTGGCGATTCCATTCCAATTATAAAAACCTATATAGAGATATTCATAGTTGGCAGAAAATCGAAGTATATAAGGTTCTGATCGCACTACGATCGTATCCTCTACAAAACCGTTTTGTGGATTGATGACTAATATCGAATTACCACGTGATGCAGTGCCGGTGTACGCAGCGTAGATCCGGTCATTCACCGGGTTATAATCCATATCATTAAACTGAAGGTTTAATTTCAGGAAAGACTGAGCAACAGCCGGGGTCACCAGGCTAAGCAAAACCAGGTATGCAAATAATGTAGAAAATATGTTGAACCTTGTCCTCATTATGGCATTGTCTTTTTGGAAGAAAGGGTGCTCCAGCAGACACCATCAAATACCCGGACCTGGTAATCTCCCGGTGTAAAAACTTTCCATACGGGAACATCTGAATCCGGAATCGGCACTCCATTTAAAAACCATTGATATGCATGGCCTGACAGGTTAACAGATAAATAATTGTACAACACCGCGATTTGTGGGTACGCCGGATCAATATCATAAAAATTCACATCGATCGTACTAAATTCACTCCAACAGCCCTGTGCACTGAGACCTCTGAGTGAAATGGATTTTTTTGTGGGCGGGCTAACATATTTTAAAGTGTCACTTGATTCAGTACCATCCGAAGTGTGCCAATGATATTTAGCGTAGCCTTTTTCGGCGAGGAGGATAACCCTGTCAACATTATTACATCCGTTTGCACCATCTTTTGAAAAGATCTCAGGTGGTTCGGGTGTAGTAAGTGCCATAGCATTCACATTAATAATGTCCGAAGGTTCTGATTTGCAACCATCATCCGATATCCCATAAACCCGGATATTCCCCAGTTGATCTGTTGTTAACCGGTCCCCGATATATCCTGTCGACCATTCAAGCCAATCAGCATTCGTGCTGCTTCCTTTGAAAAGCGTCGTTCCACCATCACATCGATTGATGGTAGCCTGGTATTTAAATATCGTTCCGTTCCATACCGTTATGGAAGGTTTATAAGGAGTGCTGGCCGTTTGTATTTTGATGGGATATGATGCAGGGCTAAGACAACCATTTCCGTTTGCGACCCGGATCGTATACGTGCCTTGTTCTGTAATGACGAGGCTGTCATGATACCGTCCGTCCTGGTCGATCACATAATTATACCCGGAAGGTGGGGAGATATTGATTTCTGATCCGAGACATAAAATGACCGGGACATCAAACTTCGGATCAAGTACGGGGGCCGGAGGTGCGTTTTCACAAAACCTGACGATCATGATGTCTTCCTCTCCTAATACTGCAAAATCAAGGCCATTGCCTAATGATGTGTAGTGCCCAAAGGTATCCCCATGCGCAGGAACTGTGATGGGTTGTCCAAGGGGAGTAAGCCGAACCGGATCATACATGTACAATACAATTCTGTCTGTATTTCCATAGGCTTGTATGATTTGGTTATGATCGTGATCCACCCATGTATCATTAAAATTGACCTCCAGGGCCATCCTTCCAAAATAAGCGGGCCGGGACTGTGTGATATCGATGACAGTGCGATCGGGGCAATAGATCCGGTTGTTGTAAAAAAACAGCGTTGTGGACCCTGAAGGGAAACGATAAAGTGAATCTGTCGCATAGACCCCCTGATCATCGAATGGCAATAAGGAAAATTCATTTCCATTGCTTACATACAACACAGGTTTGTTTTCTGCCCAGTAAAAAGCACCGGATGTGTTTTGGATAGTATTTGGTCTTTGCACACCATGATCGTAAAGGACTATTTCGGCATAATTATCCAGCACCAGCGGATTATCTCTCATGACGGCAATCAGGTGAGGATCCTGAGGTGAAACTTTGATGCGGCTTATCGTATGTATGGGCAATGTTTGATTAGGCCTGACAGAAAATACATTTTCAATGGTCAGTGAGGGCAAATTGACTACGATGATGGAGGAGTCCAGGTGTCTTAACCCGAGATAGAGAAGTGAGCCGTCTGCAGAAACATCCATCCTGGAGATTTGAATGTGGAAATCAAGGAGTACTTCCTTCGTTCCTGTGATCTCATCTATGGCATAGACTTTTGTGATTTCATTGCTAAAGTAGGAGACAGCCAGGAGCTTTTTCATGGTGGGTACATACAGGAGGTCATGCGCTTTAAGATCCACGCTGACGACCTGTTGTCCGGTCGCAAAGCACGAACACAACATGGCTGCGACGGTGAATACAACAAACTTCCTTTTATAATAGGGTATCATAAGCCACTCTAAGGTAGCTAATTCTGGTTGCAGGAAAGTAGACAGGTGATAAGTTTTAGAGGCATTTGAGTAACTGAAATCAAATCTTAACTAATCATAACTTTTCCTTTTTGATCTGCGTCCTTTGAAAGTGATCATGGAAGCTTGGAATACTTAATGAATTAACAGGGTATGGGCGTAACAGACTTTATGCTTTTCAGGAGTATATTGAGTTGTTTGATTAGATAATTTTGGTGCACGATAATTATGAAAAGCAAAACCTGCAAAGGCCAGAAAGGCCAATTCCTGGAAGAGTATCTCAGCCAGTCAGCTGCGCTTCATGATGCAGGGGAAATCAAAAAGGAGTTTGGTCATGAGTTGGCTCCTGCTCAATGCCGGACCTGTGGATACTGGCATCTTATTCCTGTGCAGTCAAGAAAGCAATGCTTTCATTGTACCGATAGTGCGTTATTCCAGAAAGACATTTATGCTACCAGGGATGACGCTCAAAGTACAGCGGAAAGGATAAGGAAGGAGAAGAGGATTCAATTGTATCCGTATAAATGTCCGCATGGGAGTGGGTGGCATTTGAGTAAGAAAGGATAGATGCTTCGAGCTGCTTGACTCAACCTCGTGCTACAGCTCAGCAACCAGGCAGAAAAGGCGGAAAAGGCAGAAGAGGAGGAAAGGCAGAAGAGGCGGAAGAGGAGGAAATTTTTTTCTATGTGACTTTCTATGTGACTTTCTATGTTTCTATGTGGTTCAATTTTTAAATAAGGACGCGGATTAAATAAGAAAAATTAGGATTTATTAAGATTTGATTTTCCTAAGTTGTTCAAAAGATCTTTAACCAAAGACCTTTGCCTAAACAGGCTGCCGAGACTATTTCCTTTAGACTAATTTTTCTATGTGGCTTCTTATGTGTACTATGTGTCTATGTGGCGGTTGCAGAGCTGTAGCAGTTTGGATGAGTTGAGCAGGTCGAAGCATTCATTTTTTTTATTAGATGTCATCAGGATCTTCATCTGAAAATTTGCGGGCTTGAAATTGAGTACGGTCCCGCTGCATTTTTCGTAAAAGTGATTGCCAGGATAGATGAGGGGCTGACTCCTTTCTCCTCAATGAGGTAAATGATTTTCTGAAGAAGGGTTTTGGTTTTACCTGAACCGGCACCTGCGAGGACCAGGATTCTTTTAGCCTCACTGACTACTGCCTCCCTTTGAAGAGGATTAAGTGAATCGAGGCTTGTTTGTACGTAATCCATCATAGCTTATATACTAAAAGAGTGCCAATTGTCAGTGTGAAGATGAACAGGGAATCAGTTGGACAAATAACGCTTACCTTGGTTTTGTGACAAAATTTTAATCTTTTTACCCATGATTTGTGACAAGTATTACGAAAAATTGCCTTGGTTTTGTGACATGTGTCCTTCTCTTTAACCAGTAAAAGAGTTCAACTTGTAGGTTTTGGAAATTCAGCCTACCGATCTGCCGTATTACCTGGTTTGCCGCTTGGACAAATACTTAGGCTGGTTTCAAACACATATGATTGAATTATAAGCTGAGAGAAAGTGGACCAGTTAAAAGGGGGAATAGCAGAGGTAAAGGCAAACGCAACTTTAAATAATCAAATTTGCTAATACTCATAAAACGCAAATATAATTAATCATATTTGCGAATAACTATACAAAACGCAATTATAAATATTTATATTTGCGGTATGAAAAGAAGGGATTTAATTGATTTTGAATCCGGAATTTGGGTACAACGCCTTGAATATAAGAGTTTTACACCCAATTCAATCACACTCCAGTGGATTCTGACAGATCCTGATCTGCAACATTTGCTTGATGAGGCCAACAGGCATTTGGGGAGACTGGATGCTTTTTCTGAACTGGTGCCCGACGTTGATTTTTTTATCAAAATGCATATCACAAAAGAAGCTACCGTGTCAAGTAAGATAGAAGGTACCCAGACTTCTTTTCAGGAAGCTTTAATCAGGGTGGAAGATGTAGACCCGGAAAAACGGGATGATTGGAAAGAAGTCCACAATTATATCGATGCAACAAATCTTGCGATCGAAGAAATGGGCAAGCTGCCCATTTCAAACCGGCTTATCCGGCAAACGCATCGAATTCTTTTGCGTGATTCAAGAGGATCAGGTAAAAACCCAGGCGAATATCGTCATAGCCAGAACTGGATAGGCAATAGTCTGAAGCATGCCATTTTTGTTCCTCCGTCGCATGAGGAAATCCCCGACCTGATGCATGACCTCGAGCGATTCGTCAATGCCGAAGAATTGGAACTCCCATTGATTGTGCCTCACCTCATTAAAATCGCGATCATTCATTATCAGTTTGAAACCATACATCCTTTTCTGGATGGCAATGGAAGGATCGGCAGGCTATTGATCACATTGTACCTGATCAGTAAGAAGCTGATCAACAGACCTACTTTATACTTGTCCGATTTTTTTGAGAAGAACAGACGTGACTATTATGATCATTTGAACAGGGTGCGAACACACAATGACCTGGTTGCATGGATCCGGTTTTTTCTCGAAGGTATTATTGAAACGGCATTGAACAGCATTGCTACGTTTCAGCATATCATTCAGCTGCGCGATGATGTCGAGAGAAATAAGTTACTCACCCTGGGCCGAAGACAACCGGTTGCCCAACTGCTGATCAATGCATTGTACAGGCAACCGATACTTTCAGGAGTGCAGATTGCAAATGTCCTGGATAAACATCCTTCAAATGCAAATAAACTCATTGCGGATCTGGTAAGGCTTGAAATTCTACAAGAGCTTACGGGTTATAGTCGAAACAGGCTTTATGCATTTCAACCTTATATTGATTTGTTTGGGTAGAAAAAGTTTCGGTGATGATCTCAATCAAATGGTGGATTCTTACTTGAGATTGAAAGTAAAGCATGTGGAATTGCGGGCCAGATAACTTTGTTGTTTAGAATATTTTCCTCTCCGATTTCGAAATAAACTTCAAATGAATTTATAAATGCTGGATATCATACAAATCCTTAGCACGCCCGGCAATTTTTTTTGCTGCTATTAAGTCCTGGATATGCACTACGGGAATATTTAATCCGTGATCTTCAAAGATTTCAGCCCTGTTATAACAGTCACTAAAATTGAAATCAGCCATTTTAATCATGACATCAATCGCCACAGGTTTTCTTCCAAATCTGAACACTTCAAATTTTTCGGATGCCAAAAAATTTTCTAATGTCATGTCAAAAACAGGCATTCCGAAGGATTGAAAAGCGCTAGTCAGATGAACATAATTTTCCTCTGTGTTATCTATCCAAATATCCATTTCGCTGGTTGTCCTGGCATATCCATGCAAAATGACCGCATAACCTCCAACCAATGAATAGCGGACGTCATGAAGATTGAGTGCTTCAAGAAAATCTCTGAAATCCGGATTGAAGATATTACCCATCAGAAAATTTGCGGATCTCAAAATGTGTGCGGTCCATCTTAGGCATTTCCTGATTCAGATAACCATAGGCTATGCTATTGAGATATTGATGCAATAATAATCTCTCCTTCCAATCCATCGATGAATGATCATTCAGTTCTTTATCAGCTTGTTCAAAAGATAAGATTTGAAAATGGTTTCGATCAAGTTTAAATGACTCCATGTTGAGCAAATTTACGGCATTTTTTTGGTCGTATGAGTTATGAGGTAAGAGGGGATGGAAAAGTAAAACATAGTTTTTTTAAACCACAGGTTCCCCGCAATAAGGACAAACGATCCAGAGGTTTTGCAATTGACTGAAACACTTTTGGCACAACGGAATTTTTTCAACGAGTGGTGAAATGGGTTCGCTTGTTTTCACTGTATAAATTTCTGGTATCTCTTTTAGAAAGCTTGATTCATTCCCTTTCTCGGTAATGAGATATAATTTATCCTTCGCCCGGGTGATTGCTACATAAAACAATCTTCGTTCTTCTTCCAGCAAAAGATCGCGATTTGTTTTCTTGATGATCTGAAATATCCTGTCTTCCATCCAAACGTCTGGAAATCCACCGGAACCATCTGTCAGGCCAAGAATAAAAACAACTTTTGCCTCGAGACCTTTTGCAGCGTGGATAGTTTTGGCTTGGATTTTCAATCCTTTCTTATAAAATGTATTTGAATATCCATCTCCATTTGTTCCATATGTTCCCCGATACATATTGGTTCGACGGTATAGAAAAAGGATTTCTTCCGGGTTCATTCCCTGTTCAATAAGTTCCTTAACCGTATTCACACAAAAGTCAAGATTCTCCTGTTCAGTGTTTCCTGCATACACGACAATTTTGTGTTCTGACTGTTTTGATGCGATAATATCCTTTTCAACTTTAAATTTGTTGTGTTTAATGACTTCATTGCTTGCACCAACTATGTGCTGTGTGCTCCTGTAGTTAAGATTGAGCTTGAATGATTTTGCTTCGGGAAAATGTTTTTCAAAATCAATTGTGTAACTCACATTGGATCCCCTGAATCCATAAATACTCTGCCAGTCATCACCTACACAAAACAATTGGGTTTGATCTGTCAGGAGGAGCTTGATCAATTCAACCTGAAGGTTATTGACATCCTGAAATTCGTCTACAAGAATGTATTGATACTTCTGCCTGAAGCCTTGAATGATTTCTTCATCGTTATGGAAAAGCGAAATGCATCTCAGGATAAGGTCATTAAAATCAAGATAGGATCTATTGATGCAATATGCATTATAGCTTTTGACCAAAGGAATGGCTAATTCATAAAAAATTCTTACACGTTCATGTTGATCTTTAGACGCATTCTCTTCTACCTGAATTATGTCAATGTTTTCTACCTTGATCATGTCAATGATATTATTGACATGACGCAGAAATTCATTGACGGCATAGAGATTAGCATTAAATACCTCCTTAAAATTGACATTTCTTAATTGTAGTTGCTTTTGAGGCAGATGCCCTCGTATCAGCTTTTCTAGCACCAGCTGGAAATGTGCTGTGTCCCTAATTTCAGTTTCGAAGGTTTTTACTATTGATAGGCCTCCTTTCTGAAATTGTCGTTCTTTATCGACTATTGGATAACTCACGTTGCTGACATGCTCAATATATAGATTGGCATCCGGCAAGTAGAAATCAGGACGGAATGGAAAGTCCTTTACATTTAAAGCAGGTTCGTATTCAAATTTGATGTCATGCCGGTAAAGCCAATCTGCAATGAGTTGTTCTGACTTCGATTTGACTTTAGTTCCATTGAAAGTTGTATAAGGATTTCGTTCAGCTGAAGTATAAGTGCTCAATGTCTTTTTATGAATTTTGTCTACATAATAATCCAGAATATATCTCCAAAGTTTTAACAAATATTCAGCATCCTCGCAAAGCTTTATAAGTTGTTTATTAATAACTTCATGAACCGTTTCAGCTGCGGTGTATTTCATAAATTCATCTTCCTCTCTTTGTTTTTCATCTCCAATGATTCTGAATTTATTGTCGAACTCATGTACGCCGTGATTGCGAAGGACGGAGTAGCAAAAGCTATGAAATGTCTTTATGGTAAGTCCATTGATCCATTTGAATTTTTTTAAGAATCCTTGTCTTTTAAAATCCTTTTCCCGTTGATTTGTTTTTTTATCATAAATGATGTTTTCATATTCTTCAGATCGGTCAGCTGACAGGATCAGACGGTCTATCATCTCATTCGCCGCATTCTTAGTAAAAGTGATCGCCAGGATAGAAGAGGGGCTGACTCCTTTCTCTTCAATGAGGTAGATGATTTTCTGTAGGAGGGTTTTGGTCTTACCAGAGCCAGCTCCTGCGAGGACCAATATCCGTTTTGCCTCACTGATGACAGCTTCACGCTGCAGAGGATTAAGAGAACTGAGACTTGCTTGAACGGAATCCATCTTGATTATATACTAAAAGAGTGCCAATTGTCAGTGGGAAGATGAACAGGGAATCAGTGGGATAAATAACGTTTACCCTGGTTTTGTGACAATATTTTAATCTAGTTGCCCATGATTTGTGACAAATATTACGAAAAATTACCTTGGTTTTGTGACATAAATTGGTGGAAATCCCTGAATCCTGCTCCTGATGAAAAAGAATCTCTATTCTTTTACCACCAAACCATTTGCACGCAATTGATGACTACCTGTTTCTCTGATTTGGAATTCAAATATGCCCGGCGGCCAATTCAACGTATTAATCACTACTGACTGATCTTCCCTTGATAAGGTATTGACATACCATCTGCGGCCTAATAAATCGAATACTTCAAGTGTGCATTTCTTTTCTATCCCGCTGACATTCACCGTGAATGACTCCATATGCGGATTGGGTGATACGGTGACATGAATGGATTCATCCTTTATATCATTTGTTTTTGTCGGCAACTCATTTACCAGCTCCAGCTCAACATTATTCGTCGTGACCGCGGGATTGAAATCAAAATAAATTTCTGCTTCATTGTTGATCTTGGTATGATCTGAGAGACCGGATTTGGGAAGAATGGAAAAAGAAAAGAACCCCTGGGAAGCTGCATAATTGACATTTGAATCAGGTAACATGATCTGATCAAATACGATTTCAATTTTCCCGGTAGTCAGATCCAGCATGACACGGTATTCATGACTTGCACTCAAAGGTTCAAAGGTAGACCAATCCAGATCGTCAGCTAACTGATCAACAAGTGTCACCTGGAAAGCCGTATCATTTCCGGTGTTTTGAAATCGAATGGTATACTCCAACGTATCTTTCAGCAATGCATAATTTCCGTTATGACCACGTCTTGGATATGCGGCTTTATCATTTGGATCATAAGCACAATGCAATATTTCTGACTTTTCTTTTGCACCCGTTTCTCCTGAATCCAGGGTCAGAAAGGCATTCAAAAAGAGGGTATCAAAGACCGATTCAGATCCAGGCGACAAAACATAAACAGTATGTTTACATTCAAGTGTTGGTGCTAATGAATCTACTCTCCAACACAAAGTATCCGGCAGAGGTAATTGTATAACACCACTGTCTGTCACAGCCTGTATCTGTTCATCAGGAATAAAACAATAGGAACCTGAAATAACCTGGTTTCCCTTATTGCGCAATTCCAAAAACACAGGGGTCTCACGACTGCAGCGAATGGGACATGACCAAAGGTTTACCCTGAACTTCCGCCTGATTTCTTTAGGCACAACACTAAAGATGTATGAATTAACCTGTGTGGCACTTACGTCAGCATCCAATCCATTCTTACCAATTCTCACTTCCCACAACGTAGTATCCACATCAAGTTGAATATGATACTGACCTTCAGTGACGATAAAATTAATATATCCCGATTCATTTGTAAATGTGAGATAGTAAGAAGGAAGAATACGGATTTGTTGGTTGGCCAATCTTATGTCCGTTCCGTCAAACATATTGTTGGCATTGTAATCTACAAATACATAACCCTGCAAAAGTGCAGGATCAGGTAACACAGGTGTATCCATTTTCAATCCTGCGCTGAATTTAGAATAACATCCTTCTGCCGATATCGCACGCACAGAATAAAAACCGTAAGCTGTAGCAATCAGGGAATCATTTACCGGTGTGGCAATCTGCTCACCATTCAAAAACCATTCAAGATCATACGTGGTGACGACATACAATAATGAATCTTTTCTTTTTATAACCGGTGTGGGAGGAGGTGTCCGAAACTGCACATTTACGGGATCTGAATATGGCCCATAACATCCGTATGCATCCCTGAACCTTACCTGGTAGTCACCATTCTTTGTGATAAAAACATGATCAAACGGATTTGCATTGTGACGCCAGGCATACCTGTATATATCTGAATGTGTGCTTAGTTCGACAGTATCTCCTGCACAGAGTAGAAAAGGTCCGCCGGGTGAAATGACAGGCGGTGGAATGTCTTCAGGAGTGTACCACTGTACTACTCTGCCCTGAGGTATTCCATCTGTGCAACCGGGGCTGTGATAGCCAAGCATGGTGTAATAACCAGGCTGTGATACCTGTATGGTGGGAGACTGTTCACCCGTGGACCAGATGAAGTAAGACGCATCGTCCGAATAAGCTGTCAGTGTAATCGTATCCGATTTGCAGATCGTGTAATAGATATCCTTTGGACCATTTAAAGAAGGCGGATCCACCACTGTGATTGTCAGTGGTGTTGATTTGCCTTGCCGGCAACCACTCTGATCATATCCTGAAACGGCAATAGTCGAAGTAGCGGTCAATGGGAATTTGATCTGAGCACCTGTTTTTCCATTTGTCCATATGAATTGATCATAGCTGCCGCTGGCAGTAAGTGTTACTGAATCACCTTTACAAACCGTGCCTGCCCCTGCATTCGCTATGGAAATATTTTGAATATTCGTTTCATCACAATCATGGATCAGCATAAGATTGCCGGATAAAGGAAAAGTATTTGATCCTTCCGGATCAGCTAACAAGGCAAGTGCGCCTGCCTGGCCGGTGCTGATCATTTTCATCGGCTTCAATGTCCCATAATCAGGAATTATCTTTTGACTCAACAAGCTTAAATCGTCAGGCTTAATTTTATAAAAAGCATAACCGAATGGTGTATTGCGAAAATCAACGTTATAAATAAGGTTGGACAATGGGTCATATTCCATAACACCTGAAAAATATGTCCGGCCGCTATTATAAATATTTCCTGTCTGCACAGGCGTTGCCCCGCTGATATCGATTACTTCTCCATGCTGGCTATATAACCGGTCCCCTTCGATTTCAATTTCATACCGGTGCCCAGGTAGTAAATCAAATGTCTGGTCATATGAAATGCCGGATGGACTTAAGATATACCTGACTAAACCGTTTTTGCGGTATTCATTTCCAAAACCATATACATTACCTGAAGAAGAATGATAACCCAGGCTGGAACTCAGCTGCATTTGTGAAGAAGTACTGTCAGGCCGGGCAAACGGGCCATCATAAATCTTTATAGATGAAATGGAAGAAAAAGCGATTGCAATTGCATCAGGTTGCCCGGGAACAGGCATTAATTCGTTAACTCCATCAAGCTGAATTTTTTTGTTTCCGAAAATATCAATCAGTTTCCTGAACGTTGTAATTTCTTCATACTCTCCGGTCGATATCTTATACCTGGCTATTCCATTCCAATAATAAAAAGAGATATACAGGTATTCATAATTGGAAGAAAAACGAAGTAAATAGGGTTCAGCCCGCACTACGATAGTATCCTCCGCATGGCCTGTCAGCGGGTCGATGACTAATATCGAATTGCCACGTGGAGCACTAGCGGTATATGCAGCATAGATCCTGTCAGTCACCGGGCTGTAGGCTATATCATTAAATTGCTGATTTACTTTCAGAAAAGATTGTGAAACAGCCGGAAGTGACGGAAGAAGAAGCATCAGCCAGGTAAAAGCATTACGTATGTGGTTCCTGGTCCTCATTTAGTGTACAGTTTCACTTAAAGAAAGATTGCTCCAGCATACGCCATCGAATGCCCTGACTTTGTAATCTCCCGGGATATTTGCTTTCCAGGCTGGTTTGTCTGAATCCGGAATGGCTACATCATTTAAAAACCATTGATACGCGTTTGCGCTGACACTGGATGATAACAGATTAAACTGGACATTGATATGCGGGGTCACAGGATCGATATCATAGAAAAAGACGTCCACGGTGTTGAATTGACTCCAGCATCCCTGTGCATTCCGGCCCCGAAGTGAAATTGATTTGGTAGAGGTATTGGTAATATTTATGTTTTTACTTTTCCAATTCGTTTTTCCAAACGACCAGTGATAATCTGTATACCCATCTTCTGCTATGAGAACAATGGTAGAGTGGTTATTACAACCATTCGTACCATCTTTTGAAAGGATCTCCGGTGGATCCGGCGCAGGAAGTGGAAGTGCATTGACATGAATAATATCTGACGCTACTGATTTACAACCATCAGCAGAAATACCATAGACCCAGAAATTTCCGGTTTGATCTGTGATCAGGCTGTCACCGATATATCCGTTTGACCATTCATACCAATCTGCATTGGCACCTGAAGCATCGAAAAGCGTCGATCCGTTAATACATCTGTTGACGGCACCTGTATATGTAAATTTATCCCCATCCCATATGCGTATGCTGGGTTTTCCTGTAGTGAATACATCATCTACCCTGATTTGTTTTGAAGGAGGACTTAGACAACCATTAGCATCGGCTATACGGATCGTGTATATGCCTTGCGTGGTAATGACCAGGCTGTCATGATACATGCCATCCTGATCGATCACATAATTATAACCGGGTGGAGTTGGAATCACAATGGGGGTGCCGATGCACAGGATTACCGGTTCATCATACTTCGGATCTATAGCAGGAGCCGGAAGGTTGGTGGTACAAAAATGAACAATCATTAATTCTCCTTCTGCCCAGGCGGCAAAATCAGAGCCTGTGCCCAATTGCATGTATTGTTTAAAAACCTGTCCATGAGAAGGAACCGGGACCGGCGGTCCAAGCAAAGTAAGGCGGACCGGGTCGTATGTATATAAATGGATGATTTCATTGCCGGTCTTTGCCTGTATGATGCGATGATTGTCCTGATCTACCCACGTGCCGTGAAAAGTAAAGTACGGTGGAAATCTTCCGAATAGAACCGGGTATTTATTTTTAATATCGATCACTGTTCCTTCGGCAGTATAGATCCTGTCGTTGTAGGAAACCATGTTCACGCTGGAGGTTAGTGATTGGTATGCTGTGTCCAGGCCGAACAGGCCCTGGCTGTCATATTCCAGGAGGAATAATTCAGATCCTGTAGTGACATAGATGACAGGCGAATTGGCTGACCAGTAAAGTGTACTATATATGGTGCCAATCGTATTTTGTCTTGGCACACCGTGATCATATAGGACAAAGTCACCGAAATCTCCGGCACTGGTTTTCCTTGAAATAGCCACCAGTTCAGGGTCATTGGGAGATGGAAATATTTTCCTTATGATATAAACCGGAGAGGACTGGTTAGGGCGTACTGAGAAAACATTTGCAATGGTCATCGAGGGTAAGTTGACGACGACGACAGAAGAATCCAGGTGTCTGAGACCTACATAGAGGAGTGATCCATCAGCGGAAACGGCCAGGGCATCAATGTCCAGATTAAAATCGAAGGCTATTTTCAGGGATCCGGTGATCGCATCTATTTCGTATAATTTATAGTCGCTTTCTCCTGAAGGGTGTCCTGCTGCAAAGATCTTATGGATGGCAGGAGCGTAGGCTATTTTACTTCCTATGAAATCTACGAAAATGACTTGCTGCGAATAGGTGGCAGAAGAAATGAGCATCAAGGTGCATACGAAGAGGAAAAGCTTGTTTTTTATGGTGGCAAACATGATGGGATAAAGATAGGGTATTTTGAAAGGGGGGGATTTTTAGCCTTGACCCTATGTGGTTAATTCGGCTTGCAAAAAGGCGGAAGAGACAGAAAAGGCAGAAAAGGTGTTAAAGGCCGCACCTTAGCCTTCTCCTCAGCCTTCGGCTTGCTTTGATGTCTACTTTGTTGGTCTGGGAAAAAGTGTGTAGGGTCAGGCAGATGCTGAGGAGGATAAACAATACTGGTTTCATAAAGGAGCATTTTGGATGTGGTGGGAGGGTGGGGGTGGAGATAATGAAGGGGGGAATAAGTAGAGGTGATCGTGAGTAATTGGCGGTAAGAAATTGACAATAAACAACAACCAATTCCATACATGGGGTTACTAATTATACACCCTTATTGCCGTTCTAGTTGGACAATATTACACTAAAAAAGAATGGACCCGTTTAAGGTCTTTTTGTTGTAATTTCAAATATTGTGTAGTATCTTACCATCAAAATTTTGTTTTAAGAACTCATCTTTGGTAGCATAACATTTATATTATTCTACAGATCTTACTTGTGCCTGCTTATAACAAAATACATTAAGAATTAAATCAAAGAACAACATGAATAATTTAAAAGAAATTATATCCAAATTAACACTTAGCGATTTGAAAGATTTACAATCATTCATTGCTATTAGCATTGATAAAAAAGAGGCTGAGGAAGATGATGATGAGCTCTCTGGAATCGTAGCTGGTAGAACAAGATACTTTCCAGAAGAATATCCAAATATTGAAGAATTTTCAAAAATTAAGAAGGAAGAAAAAGGTAAAAAACAGACATAGATTAACAAAAGCATTCAAGAAAACTTTCAAATAATAATACGTAAAGTTTTTATCAAATTATAAATACAATTTTCAAACAATCAAATATCAATTTAAACAATTTATTTATTAGATTTTTAACTCTGAATCTTCAACTCCGCCATATTAACTTCAAATTCCCTTCAGGTAAGCAAATCTTTAAAGACTTTTCATTGTCATTAGAGGAGAATAAGATTTATGCTTTGATGGGAAGCAACGGGGCAGGGAAAACAACTTTGTTCAATCTCATTACTGGTTTTATTAAACCTCAAAGCGGTGAAGTAATTCTTTCTGGAAAAGATATTACACAACAGCAATCATTCAAAACTAATCAACACGGAATCGGCAGGACATTCCAAAACTTAAGGCTCATTACAAAACTCACAGTTAAACAAAATGTCATTTTGGCTATGCAGTATAACCAAACAGATAATTATATTAATGCAATAATGCCTGCATTTTTTTACAATAAAACAAACTCTGTAATGGAAAAAGCAGCCAATGATATCATTGATCAATTTTTCCTAGGTGATGTTGTAAATTCTCTGGCTTCAGAAATTTCTTACGGACAACAAAAGTTACTTTCACTTGCTTGTTGTGTTTCCAATGGCGCAATTCTTTTATTACTTGACGAAGCAGTGGCGGGTATACAACCAGAGTATCGAAATAAAATTGCTATGCTCATTAAACAATTGAAAACACAAGACAAAACCATTTTACTGATTGAACACAACACCGATTTTATTGCCGAAGTTGCAGACAAAATTTTCTTTTTAGACGGAGGAATAATTTCCACATTTGAGACCATGGAAACACTTAGGAATGACAAACAAATTATAAATGCATACATTTAAACAACCAATACTAAAAGTAGAAAACTTGACAACAGGTTATGGCAAAAAGCAAGTGCTTTTCGACATTTCATTTGAAGTGAATCAAAGTGAAATTATTTTACTTGTTGGAAGCAATGGTAGTGGAAAATCTACTTTGCTCAAAACCATTTATGGGATTTTGCCTCAATGGAATAATGGCAAAATAGTTTTTGCCGGAGAAAACGTTACTGGCAAATCAACTTCAGCACTTTTAGATAAAGGATTGATTTACGTTCCTCAAAAGAACAATCTTTTCGAGGGGCTAACTGTCAAGGAGAATCTTGAAATGGCCGGACTAACACTTAGTCGCCAACTACTAAAACATAGAATCGAAGAAGCACTTTCCACCTTTGCCACTTTAGTGCCTTATCTACACCAGACACCAATGAAACTAAGTGGAGGTGAACGCCAGATGCTTAGTTTGGCGATGGTAACTTTACACCTTCCAAAGATGATATTAGTTGATGAACCTTTCACAGGTTTATCACCTCAAAATATTACCTTAGTGATTAATAATTTGAAATCTATGAACGAGAGAAACAAAATTACTTTACTGATAGTTGAACATAGTATTAAAGAATGTTTGTCAATTGCCACTAAAGTAATTGGATTGAAACTTGGAAATATTTTCAGTGAAATACAGGTGAATTCCTCTTTTAATATCGCAGACTTAAAATCAGTATTTATATAAAAATAAAAACTAATAAAAATGAAAAGCATTAGAATAACATCGGTTCTCATTACAGCGTTCGTAATGATCTTATCTGGTTGCAATAATAAAGATAATAAAATGCAAAAAGAAGCTCTGAGGATTGGCGCCATAATACCACTTACTGGTGAAGTTGCAACCTATGGAGAATCTTTGAAAAAAGGTTTTGAAATGGCAGTTGATGAAGATAGTGTCAGATTTGAAATAATCTATGAAGATTCAAAAGCGGATAAAAATACAGGTATAAGTGCCATCAATAAACTTATCAGCAGTGATATTGTAAAGTTCATATTTAGTGATGCTACATCGGGTGTCACTCTTGCAATTGCGCCAATTGCAGAAAAAAATAAAGTAATTTTGTTTGATGCTATTGCAACTTCTGATGCAATTATTAAAAGTGGTGATTATGTCTTTCGAAACGCACCAAGCAACTTTAAACAGGCCACTAAAGCTGTCACATTTATTATTAAGGATTTAAATGTCAGAGATATTGCTATTATATATAATCAGACTGACTATGGGATAAATCTCTCAGAAAAATTTAAGTCTGAATTAGACTCATTAAATATTATTCCTGTTTTTGAAGCAAGTTATCAAGATGGAACAGTAGATTTCAAAACAATGTTATCAAATTTGAAGTCCTCAGGTGCAAAAACAGTTTTTGTCCCTGGCAACTATGAAGAAACTGCAAATATTCTAAAACAGGCTCGCCAAATTGGAATAACAATTCCATTTGTAGGCACAGATGGTGCTTATTCACCTAAATTGATTGAGATAGCAGGAAGTGCTTCTGATAATTTTTATCTTACCATGATGGGAGTCGATGAAAGTAGTGAAATGTACCAGAATTATGTATTAAAATATAGATCAAAATATCATACTGAACCTGATGTGTTTTCTTCTTATGGATATGAAGCAGCAAAAATTCTGTTTTCATCAATTAAAATAGCTGGTTACAATTCAGAAAAAGTAAAGGAATATCTCTATTCGAATACATTTCCTTCCTTAACGGGAAAATTAAATTTCGATCAAGATGGCGAAGTAATAAGGGATTATGTAATATTAAAAGTTATTAATGGTTCCTTTTCACAATAAATATTCAAAGGTTACATTTTTTTAAAATATATTAAACATTTAATTATGGCAGACGTGGATAATAAGGATAATAGGAGTTTTTTAAAACGACTAAATGACAACTATAAACCAAAAGCTGGATGGATATGGGGTGGTTTGATTGCCATATTGCTTATTTCATTTGGAGGTGCAATTGAACTATTTACTCAAAATGGTATTAATGGATTTCTACACGGTGATAGGAAAGATAAATATATTGCAGTAGTTATCACACAGAAAAGTGATGCCACTTTTACAATACCCGAAGAGTTTAGAAGAGGGTTCGGAAATGAAATTAGTTTTAAGACCACCTATACAACCCAAAATATTTCATTTGAAAAGGTTGATGATTTTTTATCAGTTGAACAGGCCAAAATTATTGCAAATAATTTGATAAATGATGAAAATTGTGTTCTGATTATTGGGAATTCAACAAGTCAATTAACTGAAGTGACTTTAAATGAAATATTAAGCTCACAAAAAATCAAACCAGGATTTATTTTACCAATAGCTACAGCAGATAATATTATCGATAAAGCTAAAGATCAAAAGTATAAGGCAATTCTTAGAATGATGCCTAATAATGATCAACAAGCTAAAACAATTAAAAACTTCATTTTCAAGAAATTTAAAATACCCAAGGTGATGATATTATGTGATGAGGAAAATATTACATATTCTTACAACTTATCTCAAAAAATTGCAGATAATATTATTTTATCGAATGGAAAAATTGTCCTCAAGAAAAACTACGGAAATACAAATACCTTTATGGGTGATTTTGAGTATTTGAGAAAATATAACCTTTTGCCTGATATAATAGTATTTGTAGGAATTTCGTCTAACGGAAGTCTATTAAATGAACAATTAAATGGAATGAAAATAGACATTCCAATAATTTATACTGATGGTTGTACAGTAAATAATTTAATGGAAAAATCCAAAAATAACCCGAACCATTTCTTTATTTCTGCCGTGAAAAAAGCGAATGATGAGGAAGAAGCTCCTACTTATCAACCTGTCGGTGAGGATGCAAGAGATCTTGCTAAGCTTATTATACAAAGAATAAAGGGTAATATCACTAGAGAAAGCGTGAGTAGTTTTATTTATAAAAATCGAGACGAGATTATACTGAACGATGGGAAGGCTGGAAACTATTCATTTGATGAAAATGGGGATAATATCAATATGAAATGGAAAGTTTATTCATACTTAAATGGCAAGCTTACAATGGTATATGGGGAAAACTAAAAGCATTCTTTTGGTCCAACCAAGACACATATATGCCCCTCCAATTTCAGAGAATAAATTTGGACATATTTATATGCCAACATCATTATTTACAATAGCGGCAATATTAAAAGAGATAGGTATTGAAGTACAAATTATTGATGAAAATATTGTTGAAGCAACGTACAATAATAATATTGTCGGAATTAATCTGCTTGGCGCTCCATATATTCCGAGTGCAATTAAAATTGAAAATAAATTAAGTGAGAAATATGGAAATAATTTTAGTTTGCTTCTTGGTGGGCAAGTGGTATCAGGTTTAAGTGAATTTGATTTTAATTCTCTATTTTCAGGACACACACTTAATGGAAATTTGCCTGAGAATTTAAGCAAAATATTTAATATTAAGGAACAAGCTATTCCTAAAAAGGAAGATGTTTCATTAATAAATATTTTTGAATCAATTAGTCCAAACCTTTTAAAACTATACTTAACAAACGAGTTTGGATTTTACCTTTCGCAAGGATGCAAACATTCGTGTACGTTTTGTGCAGCAAATCGAACAATTACTCAAGGTGGAATGAGGCATCGTGTATCGGAAATTTATAGAAACATAAATATTGCTCTTGGCGATTTTGAATATATAATTATGAAATCAATAAGTTTTAATATTGGCAAACTAAATGTGTATTTATCCAACCTTGACTTGTTTCAAAATCCTTTATTACTTGTTCAATTTGCGGAAGGTATAATTCATTTAAGAAATAAATATTCAGCAATTCAAATTAGATTACGAGGATTATCAACCTCCAGATCATTCTTAAATGCTCACAAAAACTTTAATTATGTTATTCATCGATTGGTAGAGGCTGGATTAGAGCAGATTGGCTTTGGAATTGACGGTGCTACACCTAAGGTTTATAAGGAGACCAGAAAGCCACAGAGTGTTCAAGAAAGTTTGGATGTGGTTAGGATTTGTAAGGAAAATTATAATATTACTCCTGAAATTTTAATGGTTTTTGGTCATAATAATTTGGAAGATGAAGTAGCTCTAAATCTTGCCGTCCAGTTTTGTAAAGACATGACAAAGAATTTTGATGCAATACCAAGACCTCATATTGCTAAAGATATGGTTCCTGGTAATGATGGATGGATGAGCCCTGAGAATGAAGAGCTCAGAAAACAATTTTATAAATATCCTATGTTGTTTCAGAATTTAGATTTTACGTCTACACCGTCTCCAATTACACACCCCAATCCGGAATTCAGGGAATTAGTTACAAAATATTACAAAATGGTATGTGAATTACCGAGATCACTAACACAATTAGTTTTGCCAGAAATACCAAACATGACGGCTGATGAATTAGCATTTGTTCGCAAATATAACCAAGAGCGTTATGATATTTAATAAAAATTGTTGCAAATTGTAACAGAAATGAGGAAAATAATTTTGTTTGGTATTATTGCTGCTTTTTTCTTTTCGAGTACTTTTCCGATTAATCGATGGCTTAATGTTCATGAAAATGGTCATTGGTTTTGGACTTGTAGCTTACGTTATTTTTATGTTTCCATTTTTTTATTTGCTATAATTTTACTTTGTCATGGCAGAAAGTCTCTCACAGAAACAATTCAATGTTATTTATCTTATTGGTATTTTTGGATTTTTGCGGGTGGAATTGGTTTCGGACTTTTCTATTTGCTTTTATGCTATGCAGCTAGCTATTCATCAGGATGGGTATTGGCAACCTCTTGGCAAATTACAATTTTAATGACTCCAATGGTAATAATGCTCTTAGGGAACAAAATGTCTTCCAAAGGACTAATTTACTTAATAATCATCTTTATTGGAATTGTGTTTGTAAATGTGGATGAGTTTTCTGAAATTTCTATGATTAATTTGAAATCTATTGTACCAATATCAGTCGCTGCATTTTGTTATCCACTTGGAAATACTCTTTGCAAATACGCTTGTGAAGGTAGATACTTTAAAATACCAATTAATAAGTATGGAATTTCTAAGAATATATTCAGTCAAATCCTTCTCATGACATTAGGGGCTTTACCAATTTTGTTTATTGTAGGAATCTTCCTTTCGCCACCTCATCCTACAAATAGTCAATTATACAGCACAGCCTTCATTGCTCTCTCAACAGGAGTTATTGCCACAAGCTTTCTATACAAAGCTAGGCAATTATCAAACAATAGTACATTCGCGCTTTCAGCAGCTGATGGCACACAATCTGCAGAAGCACCTATGGCTTTATTTTGGGAATGGCTTACGTTTGGTGTAATAATCCCTTCGACAATCGGTGTTATTGGCTTAGCTTTAGTATTTGTAGGGATTCTATTTTTTTATCGATCGAAAATAAGATTAACATCTTGGGAATAAACCAATATTAATGAATTCCTAGCCTTTATAAAAAATATCTAAATTTAAATGTTTTTATCACAATTGATAATAAATATAATAATATCATTTTCATTACTTTTAATGATTGGATGTTCTTTTTCAATAATATATTTTCCAACTAAATTATTTAATATTGCACATGGGGTAATAATAACAATAGGTCCTTACATTGTTTATGTTTTTGTACATAAACTCTCATTTCCTTTGCCTATTTCTATGGCTTTATCAATTGCTACTTCGATAATTTTAGGCATCCTTTGTGAGAGCTTAATTTACCGTCAAATGCGTAAAAGAAATACCCCTGCATTATCTTATCTTATTGCTTCCATCGGGTTGTATGTGGTGTTGCAAAATTGTGTTTCACTTTTTTTTGGAGACGATACTAAAATCATCAACACAGCAGAAATAACCATAGGTAATCAGATTTTAGGCGCCTACATTACCACAATACAAATAATTACTATAACCGCATCTATCACCTTATTCATTTTGTTAAACTTGTTCCTGCAGTTCACAACAACGGGTAAATCCATTCGTGCCGTTGCCAACAACCCAGACCTTTGTAATATATATGGCATTTCATCCAACAAAGTGATTTTGATTGCATTTGGTATCGGTTCGGCTTTAGCTGCCACAGCCGGCATATTTTCAGCAATGGACACAAATATGACACCCACTTTCGGTTTTAATCTTTTGCTTTATGGAGTAGTAGCTATGATTATAGGAGGAGTAGGGAGCACAAGAGGATTACTTGCAGGTTCGTTCCTAGTTGCTACTGCACAACATCTAGCTGCTTATTACATTGACACAAAATGGATGGATGCAATTACGTATATTATTCTTATTTTATTTTTGATCTGGAAACCACTGGGATTTAGTGGAAATCGTCTGAAGAAAGTTGAGATATAAGCTATGGAGTACATTTTTCATCTTTTGATTCTGATATGTTTCTATACTCTGCTTTCGCAAAGTTTAAATCTATCTGCTGGTTTCACTGGGTTAATTTCACTGGCACATGCAGGTTTTTTTGGCATAGGCGCGTACACAACTGCAATACTTTCAACCCAGTTTGGATTTACTTTCTGGCTAAGCATTCCGATAGCAATGTTTATTAGTGGAGCGATTGCTTTTCTAGTTTCATTGATCGCTTTACGCACAGTGGATGATTATTTTATCATCTGCACTCTTGGGATTCAGGTTATTCTTTTCTCTATTATGAATAACTGGATGGATTTGACTAGAGGACCTTTAGGTATTTCAGGTATCCCCTCTATCCATTTGTTTCGTTTGAGTTTAGATGACAAGATTCCGTTCCTGGGTCTTTCACTTTTCTTTGTCGCACTCATTTGGTTAGTTTTGCGGAATATTTCTAAATCCGGGTTTGGTATGACTTTGATAGCTATAAGTGAGGACGAGATTTATGCACAGAGCATTGGCAAGAATGTCTATCTCGCAAAGACTGTTTCTTTTACAATGAGTGCTATATTCGCAGCTATCCCTGGGACACTTTATGCCCATTATATTTCTTACATTGATCCTACAAGCTTTACAGTAAGTGAATCTATTTTCATTCTTTCAAGTGTAATCATCGGTGGGCTTGGAAATCTTACTGGTAGCTTTTTAGCAGCTGCATTTTTAATCCTATTACCTGAAGCACTTCGATTTGTAGGGATGCCAGACAACATTGCAGCTAATTTGCGTCAAATAATCTATGGTATTATTTTGATTGTCGTTATGATGACCGGAAGAAATGGGGTGAAAGAATTACTGTTTACAAAACCAAAAGGGTAGGCATATGCTAATACAAGTAACTATTTTAAAGCAACCCTAACTTCCATTAATAATTTTTCAAAATAAATGCCCAATCAATCCCCCGAACAACTCGCCCGCGACCACATCGATGCGTCGCTCGTCCAGTCCGGTTGGGTCATCCAGGATAAAAAGAAATTCAACCTCAGTGCAGCCCCCGGAGTCGCCATCCGCGAATACCAAACCGACACCGGCCCTGCCGACTACATTCTCTTCGTCGATAAGAAACCTGTAGGCGTCATCGAAGCAAAAAGAGTAGAAGAAGGTGTCAACCTTTCAAAAGATGAGGACCAATCAGAAAGATATGCTACCTCAAAACTCAAATACTTAAATAACGAAAAGCTATCCTTTGCCTACGAGAGCACCGGAGACATCACCCACTTCACCGATTACAGAGATCCCAAACCACGGTCAAGAGAAGTCTTCAGCTAATTTTTGCTTCTATGCAATTAAAGAAGTGAATTATGATTATAGGCCTTGTCCATATAAATTTGCTGATGATCCAAAACAATTAATTTATCAACGTTTAGAAATCGAAGTACTGCATAATTTTCTATTAATGGTTTGAGAGAGTTGCCCGGGGAGACTTTAGCCCCTAAGTAAAATATAAATAGTTTATCGACATCTGACAGCTGAGATATGAACAAATCAATGTATGTTTCTTTATTTACAATTGTAGATCGGTCTAATATTTTTAATATTTGAATAACAGTTGAAAAATAGGGATCTAAAACATTTTTGTGCTTCACATAAAAATATTGTTGAAACTTGCTATAAACACTTTCCAAATCCTTATCTTCTGATTGGATTGAATTTACGAAACCTTCCCATAATTTTGTTAGAGCTTCTGCCCCATATACTATATCTTGAACTCGCTTTGTGAAAACAATTTGACGCGCTTCACGATGAAGATTTAATAAGTTTAAAAACGTAGTTTCAAATCTTTGTAATTCAAGGGTTTCACTTTGCTCTTCAAAAACTTTTCTTGTTTGTTCTAATTCTTTGACCTGCAGTTGAAATTCCTTGATTTGAAATTCAAGCGCTTTTGTTTGGGTATTGACAGCTTCAATATTTGCTGTAGTAGCTTTCTTCTGATCTTGAAGCGTCTCCTTTTGGGATTTCAGAGCAGCATAGATTAATAAAACTCCAGCCAGAGACCAAAGTGATCCTACCATGCCACTAACAAAATCGCCAACATTATGATATTCACCAATACCAAATGGAAGGAGTAAAATTAGTAAACACCCTACAAAAATTAATAGGCCATAAATTATTAAATTAAAAATACCCCAATCAAGTATGTTAATTCTTTTCATATAGTATTAATAGTTCGTTTATTGATGTTAGAATCTATTTAAAGTTTTTTCTAATCCTCTCCCTATCCTCCATCTCCTTATCCGCTTTATGGTACAACTCCACCAATACAATCCTCTCCTCTCTTTCAAAATGTGCGTAGATCAGCCTAAACCCCGAGTTCACACCTCTTCCTTTCAAAGATCTGCATGCTATTTTCTTAATCTTGATCACACAAGTCTCAATGCCTAATCCTTCAATGCGATAACTGAATGGAGGTCGTTGATCCGGTTTTTTACGTAAGATGATTTTCACATCCTCCACATCAGCGTCAATAGTTTGAAACTTCTTCCGATAATGTTTCAGATCCTTTTCATACTCCGCGAGCCATTCAATCTTCATCTTCTATTCCTCAGTTTCATCATACACTCTGACTGAATATGGCAGCTCCCTGTAAAAAGCCAATTCATAATTGATATCATCACCCTCCTCAGTCACTTCCCAGGGTAAGTCTTTGTGCGAATAATCGCTGATCGCTTTTGCAGTCCAGTCACTCATCTGATCGATCACTTTATCGATCACTTCCTTCTCACTTGCCTTCAATACAGTCAGATCTGCTTTAACCAGTGGTAGGTATCGGGTCTGGGGCAATCCATGAAATTCTGTTTTGACCCTTTGCAACTGGGATTTTTCCATCATCTGGTTCAAAATGATATCCAGTTTTTGGGGTACAGGCCCGTACGGCAACTTCCTGTATTTAGCACCCGTCAAATGCTCTTCATACAATTCATAATAATTGAAATCAGAAAAATAGAGCAGCTTGTACAATACCGTTTCACCCACGTTCGGTTTTCCTGCACATCGCTCAAGGATATACAACAGTACATTTTTAAATTTCTCTTTATTGAGCTTTGGAACAGAAATACGTATTTCTGATTTTATGTCTTCAATTGCACTTTCCCTTTCTTCTTCTTTCGCAACATCAAAATCTTTTGACATAAAATCATCAAGAGAAAAACCCAGTACCATGGATATCTTTTGCAGCTCCAGGATATCAAGATTTCGTTTACCTGATTCGACTTGCACAAGAGAGGGTCTTGACATTTCTATATGTTTGGCCAAATCATCCTGCGATAATCCTTTTGCCTTGCGTAATTTGGCTATCCGGTTGCCGATCTGTTCTTGTGTGATTTTGAAATTCATAAAGATGATTAAGTAAACCTTCCAAAATTAAAGAAAGTTTCATTTTAAAACAATAGATTGTTTAAAATTAGAACATTACTTTTATTAAGTACAGATTATCAATAATTTATATAGATAAATTAATCACAATTTACTGAATACCGATTACTGAATTCTGAATACCGAATGGCAAATCAATCCCCCGAACAACTCGCCCGCGACCGTATCGACACGGCTCTAATGGCATCGGGGTGGATCATCCAGGATAAAAAGAAATTCAACATCAGCGCAGGCACAGGAGTCGCCATCCGCGAATACCAAACTGACACCGGCCCCGCCGACTACATCCTCTTCGTCGATAAGAAACCAGTCGGCGTCATCGAAGCAAAAAGAGTAGAAGAAGGCGTTAATCTCTCAAAAGACGAAGACCAATCAGAAAGATATGCTACCTCTAAACTCAAATACTTAAATAACGAAAAGCTATCCTTTGCCTACGAGGGCACAGGCGACATCACCCACTTCACCGATTACAGAGATCCCAAACCACGATCAAGAGAAGTCTTCAGCTTCCATCGCCCCGAGACTTTCCGCCAATGGAGGGAAGACGGCAAATCACTAAGACAAGGCCTCCTCCGCATCCCCTCCCTGCCCATCGACGGATTACGCGACTGCCAGGTCACAGCGATCAACAACCTGGAGAAGTCATTCAAAGAATTCCGCCCGAAAGCCCTCATCCAGATGGCCACAGGCTCAGGCAAGACCTACACCGCCATCACATTCATCTACCGCCTGCTGAAGTACGCCAAAGCAAAACGCATCCTCTTCCTCGTGGATACAAAGAATCTCGGGCAACAGGCGGAACAGGAATTCCAGGCCTTCCTACCCAATGACGACAACCGCAAATTTGTCGAGCTCTATGGCGTGACCCGGCTACAAAGCAGCTTTATTCCTCCCGACAGCCAGGTGTACATCAGCACGATTCAACGCATGTATTCCATCCTCAAAGGCGAAGAACTCGATGAGTCCGCCGAACAGGACAATCCGAATGAAATGCGATTCGAACCCAGATCGCCGGTGCCGGTGGCGTACAATGAGAAAGTGCCGATCGAGTTTTTTGACTTCGTCGTCATCGATGAATGTCACCGCAGCATTTATAACCTGTGGAAACAGGTCCTTGATTATTTCGATGTGTTCCAGGTCGGTCTCACGGCGACGCCTGACAATCGCACCTTCGGATACTTCAATCAGAATGTGGTGAGCGATTACGGCTATGAGAAAGCGGTGATCGATGGCGTCCTGGTGCCATATGATGTATTTACGATCGAAACCAAAATCACGAAGGATGGCAGCAAGATCGGTGTCGGTGAATATGTCGACAAACGCGAACGCCTGACCCGCAAGAAATTCTGGGAAGCCGTCGATGAAGATGTAGAATACAGCGGGAAGCAACTCGACAGGGATATCGTCAATCTCAATACCATCCGCCTCATCGTCCAGGCTTTTCGCGATAGCATGCCGGCGATGTTTCCGGACCGGATCACGCGGGATGCAGATGGAGGCGAAGTATCCTTTGAAGTGCCGAAGACCCTGATCTTTGCCAAGACCGACTCGCATGCGGAAGATATCGTCGAGATCGTGCGCGAAGAGTTTGCGGAGGAGAATAAGTTCTGCAAGAAGATCACCTATCGCAGCGAAGAAGATCCGAAGTCGGTGTTGTCGCAGTTCCGCAATGACTATTATCCCCGCATCGCCGTGACGGTCGATATGATCGCCACCGGTACGGATATCCGGCCGCTGGAGGTGCTGGTCTTCATGCGCGATGTGAAGAGCCGGAGTTATTACGAACAGATGAAGGGCCGTGGTACGCGGACGTGTTCGCTCGAGGAGCTGCGATTGAAAGGCACGCCTTCTGCAAAGATGTCGAAGGATCATTTTGTGATCATCGATGCGATCGGTGTGGAATCTTCGCAGAAGACGGATAGCCGTCCGCTGGAAAAGAAGCCCGGGATCAGTCTTAAAGATCTGTTGCAGAATGTGGCGATGGGCAATACGCAGGAGGAGATATTGAGTTCATTGGCCAACCGGCTCATCCGGCTTGACAGGCAGATCAATGAAAAGGAGCGGATGGGTTTTGCAGAGAAAGCAGGTGGCTTTATGATCAATCATGTCGTGAAGAATCTGCTCGTTGCGTATGATCCGGATATGATTGAAAATGTAGAACGAAAAGTGAAAAATGAAAAGCAGGGCGAATCATTGCAATCGATAGAACTTGCTATTCAAAAAGAAAAGCAAAAGCTGATCGAGCAGGCGGTGGACGTATTCAACAATCCGGAGCTCAGGGATTACATCGTCGATGTGCGGCGGAAATATGATCAGATCATCGATGCGGTCAATCCTGATCACATCACGAATATCGGTTGGGTCAAAGATCAAAAGTCAAATGCGCGGAATACAATTGATGATTTTGAAGCGTGGATCCGTGAGCATAAGGATGAGATCACTGCGCTGCAGATCTTTTATGATCAGCCTTATCGCCGGCGTGAGCTGACGTATACGATGATCCGTGATCTGTATGAAAAAATCAAAATGGAAGAGCCTCGTCTCGCACCCATGAATGTATGGCGTGCCTATGAGCAACTTGATCAGGCGAATGGTTCTGCCAAGAATGAATTGATCGCCCTGGTATCGCTAATCCGGAAAGTCAGTGGCATTGATCAGTCATTGGTGTCGTATGACAAGACTGTGGATAAAAATTTCCAGGACTGGGTATTCCGCAGGCAGGCAGGACCTGTTAAGTTTACTGCAGAACAAATGGAGTGGTTGCGTATGATTAAAGATTACATTGCTTCTTCATTTCATCTGGACAAGGATGATTTTGAATTGGATCCTTTCAACAAGAATGGCGGGCTGGGGAGGATGTGGCAGTTGTTTGGGGAGGAGACGGATAATATTGTGAATGAGTTGAATGAGGTGTTAGCTGCATGATAGAAAATGGTTTAATAGAACTACCAAAAGGCTGGAAGTGGTCCAAGCTTGGCGACGCTTGTGAAATTGTTAGTGGAAGTACGCCGAAAGGATTGGAAAGTATTTCAAATACTGGACAATTCCAATTTTATAAGGTGAGTGATATGAATTTAGAAGGAAATGAAATCAGGATGATTTCATCGAATACTAAATTAACTTCTGAAGAAATGAGAGCCTTAAAACTAAAAGTATATCCTGAAGGAACTGTCATTTTTCCCAAGAGAGGTGGTGCTATTCTCACGAATAAAAAAAGAGTTCTTTCACATAGTTCTTCCTTCGACTTGAATTTAATGGGAGTACTACCAAACGAAGCAGTATTAAGTAAGTTTCTATTTTATTGGTTCCAAAAGTTAGATCTGGGCAAAATTTGTGATGGCTCAAATGTTCCGCAGATAAATAACAAAAACATTGTTCCGCTAGATTTCCCTATTCCGCCTCTCGAAATTCAAGAAATTATTATCTCAAAAATCGAAGAACTATTAAGCGAACTAGACAAAGGGATTGAAAATCTAAAGATGGCTCAGCAGCAGCTCAAGGTGTACCGACAGGCAGTGTTGAAATGGGCGTTTGAAGGAAGACTGACAAATGAGAATGTGAAGGCGGGGGAATTGCCGGTGGGGTGGAAGTGGGTAACTCTTGATTCCGTTTCTGAGAAAATTACTGATGGCGAACATTTTAGACCTCCCACACAGTTTTCTGGGATTCCTTTCCTCTCGGCTAAAGATGTTCGTGATGAAGGCGTTTCTTTTGTGGATCCTCTATTTATTTCCAATGAAACTGCTAAAAAAGCTTTACTAAGATGCAAACCATCAAGAGGTGATATCTTAATAGTGAGTAGAGGTGCGACAGTAGGTAGAATGTGTATAGTCAATACCGATAGGACATTCTGTTTATTGGGTAGTGTAATTTTAATAAAGTCAAATCAGCTAATAAATAGTAAATTCCTTTGCCATATTTTGAAGTCTCCATTAGCGAATCAGAAAATGATTTCCGTTTCAGGAGCTACTGCTCAACAAGCAATTTACCTTCGAGACATAAAAAATATTATAATACCACTTCCTTCATTGAAGGACCAAGATCAAATTATACTAGAAATTGAAAGTAGATTAAGTGTTGTTGATAAAATGGAAGAAAGTATTAATCAAAGTCTACAGCAAGCGGAGGTGTTGAGACAGAGTGTGTTGAAGAGGGCTTTTGAGGGGGATTTATTACTCTAGAAATTATATCGAATAAAAACTAATATAAAATGCCATCCAAAAAAGACTATACACTGAATGAGGCAGCCTTTACATCAACATTGATTCAAGCTATTTTAGAAATTCAAAAGCACGATGAAAATTGGAAATACTTTGAACTCCATGCAGATAGTCCTATCTCTTTTAAATTGCTAGATAGTGATGAAAATTCTGGCTTCTTTCTTTCAATTACTGCCTTTACAAGAGATAATAGCGTATATTTTACAGTAAAATATAGTCCTCTTGGACCACACAAACTCGGTCAAAAAGAACAGCATTTATCTCATCAGAAAGCATTTGAAACTTTTGAAGATTGGTTACATATCTTAAAAGAGTATGATAAAGTAATTGAATACTCGAATCCTAACTTTAATCAACATGTAAAAGAGTGGGTTGAATATTTCGAATTAGTCGATGACAAAGCAGATGAAGGTCTTTCGCCCGACCAAATTTTATTACTTGAAGAAACCTTCAATCAGTGGCAAGGCATTATTGAGGAAGAACTTAGCAATGAAGGGGAAGAACTATGCAAGGATCTCATTGTTTTACAGAAATCACTGCCTAAAACTTCTAAAAGAAAATTTGTTAGGAATTATAGTAGGTTCATTGTCAAAGTAATGAATAAAAGCCCAAGACTACTAGTTAAAATTTTAAAATTCACAAGTAAAGAATCTTTAAAAGAATTAATTCAACGTGGTACAAGCACACTTTTGGATTTGACTTCAAATATCGATATCTAATAAATATATACAGCATGAAATGGAGAAATATTGATTATTTGGGTAATATGAAATTAAGCCGATCAAGTTATTATTGGGTAATTTTAATTCCTGTGATTGTTAGTATTGTACAAAATATTGATAATGAGATAAATGTAGTTATAGCACAAAAGCAATTTGAATTTAATTTTACACTACCATTCAAGTGGTATTTATTATATATGGTTGGAGTCCTGTTTGGAATTGGTACATTATTATATCAACTATTTTGTCCTTATATAATAAAAACGTTTAAAAATTATACAGAATATATTTCCTCTGGATATCCACCCACTTTTCTTATCGACCAAGCTGAAAAATTAAAGTTTAAATCGTATAAATTATCACAATACGAAGAACTATTTTCAATTCTTAGTGGAAATCATTCGAATTTCGCTTCCCTGGTTGCAAGCCGACCAAGAGATGAAAATAGTGTTCAGTTTGAGTCTGTCTCAAAAGAATTATATGATGATTTATATAATCATGCAAATAAAAGTCTTTTGTTAATTCGGATGATAGCAATTGTAAGCTATATGGCTGGAATTCTTATATTAATTTTTATTTTTATCAAAAACTCACTTTTTGTTTTTAATTACTTTAATAATTAGATCTATAAATCTAGCAGATTATTTACCATAAAACAGAACATCTATAAATCATAAAACATGCACAATAGTGCTTTTCTGAGAATTGTATAAACTGAAATAAGAGTATGAACCTTAAATAGTTGTTTCGAATTAATCATTTATGGACTCAGGCACATTAATAAAGAACATTCTTATTGATCCAAGATGGGCTACGGTCTGTATTTTAATATTATGGCTAGTAATCTATTATACATTTAGCTATATCATTAAAATCAGTGAGGTTAATTGGAAGCGCCTAGAATACATTTGGATTTTTATAGGATCTATTGGACTTTTTGCGCTAATAAATCAGAATAAAATTGATAACATAAATGGTGAACGTCGTTTCAATAGGATGTGGATTGATAAAGAAATTTCTCGCATTAAGGATAAATTTATCGGCTCACAAACCTGTTTCATATTTATTACCTCTAAGAATAGCCCAAACAATTTGACGGATTTGCAATTTGACCAGGACTTGATTTGCAATTGGTCAAAGAACTATTCCTTAGATGTTTATAACACAAGCAATGAGCCAGAAGTATTATTAGATACTATTTCAATCTTGAGTCTACCTTATCGAACAAATGACCAACAAAAATACATTGATGAGTTTTTAAATATTACAAGACGGATAAACAATAATATTAATTCATATAAAATTCACGTCAAGGCAATATCGTCCAATAAATTTGATTCATTAAATCGATCATTTGGAATATTATTGTTTATTGTTGCCATCTCAATACGATTGGCCATTGTGTGCCATAGCGTGAGCCAGCTTAAGAAAATAAAGAACAACTAAAAATATGTTTTATGGCAGACTGCACCCAATGTGGCAAATACACTAAATATAATGGTGGCCTCTGCACCGATTGCTACTCCAAATCAAAATCTAGTGGACCAGTAGCAGAAGGTGCTGCAGAAATTGAAGGCGATGAAAAGTTATCAGGCCTCACCGACAAAGAAAGGGCCTTTCGATACGGCATGATCAAAGGTCGGATTGCAGAGACTCTAATCCAAGAGTTGTTTCTCAGCCTGGGTTACAATGTATTCAGGTATGGGATGGAAAACACGATTCCAGGTATTATGGAGCTGCTCAAAGGTGTCCGTTCGGATGTAGCCCTGGAAATCCGCAGGATGCCTGACTTCGTGATGCAAAATCCTAAAACGAAGGATGTTCATTTTGTAGAAGTGAAATTCAGGGCAAACGGAGAGTTCAGATATAAGGATCTTCCTACCAATTATCCATATGAAAATGCTTACATCGTCCTGGTGTCCAAAAAGCATATCAAATGCCTAACAGTAACTGAATTGAAGGATGGTGCTGAGATCACTCCTTCCAGTCGGAATTATTTAGGCAGCAGAAAGGAGTTTGATCTGGACAAAGATGTGATCATTGATTTTTGCAATTTTGCTGTTCAGTTTTTTGAGAATGTATGAGTACATCACAGTCTTCAAGTCTACAGCACGATGAGATGTCGAAATTTAGTATATTGAATAGGTTATTTGAAGGGAGGCTACTTAAATCATCCAACTGAAATACATATTTTTGTGCAAGTAATTAATATAGGTAAATGGAACCGCGAAATAATATAAAAGTCTTAGTAGCTTCAACTGTATACGGCTACGAAGACCAGTTGGCTTCCATATATTCACAGCTGGATACTTATGGTTATGATGTTCTTAACTCACATATGGGAACCGTATATGCTGGAGCAGATAAATCAAATCTTCAAAGCTGTTTAGATGCAGTAGATGAGTGTGATGCTTTTCTTGGGATTATCCGACCACAATATGGTTCCGGCGTTATAGGTGAAAGATCTATTACCCACGAAGAGATTTTGAAGGCTATTGAATTAAGAAAAGCCAGATGGTTTTTAGCACATCATGATGTAGTTTTTACAAGACAACTTTTGAAAAACACAAAAATAGTTGAACGCCATAATCTCAAACAAATTCAACCTGAAAGTATTGTTATTCAACCCAATTCAATGATAGATGTGAGGTGTATTGAAATTTACAATGCTGTCACTCTGGATAAAGTGCCTCCAAAGGAGAAAATTGGGCATTGGGTTCAGGAATTTCACGATCTACCAGAAATTCAAAGGTTCATTGATGCACAATTCAGAAAAGCATCACGTGTCATTAATACTGTTAAACAAATGAGCTTATTACAAGCATGAATGATATTGAATATATAAAGAAAATTCTTAAAGAAAATGAAAGTGATCAGCTTTCTTTCTTCTCTGAATTCAATTCCGAAGAAATTGCTAAAACTACCTGTGCATTTTTAAATACTCGTGGTGGGAGAATATTAATTGGAGTGGATTCAAAGAAGAAACTGAAATACATTTCTGATTTTGAACAGAATTTTCTTAGTTTAAGAAGTTACATTTTTGACAATATTATTCCTGAGAGCATTATTAATATCTCTAAATTCACTATTAATTCCAATCAAATTTGTTTGATAGATGTGATTGAAGGTTCAAAAAAACCATATTCAGTATTTCAAAAGATTTATGTTCGAAAGGGAATAAGAACTTCAATTTCTTCACCCGAAGAATTAAGTTTATTAATAAGAAACAGAAAAGTAGAAGAGAATCACTGGGAAAGATTACCTGTGATGGATGCAACAATTGAAGATCTTGATAAGAAAGAAATCCTTAAGACCATTCAACTTGCAAATGAAACAGGAAGATCAAATAAATACTCAGAAAACGATTTCATTTCTTTCCTTGCACGATTCGGACTTTATAGAAATAATTACTTTTCAAATGCTGCAGTTGTATTATTCGCTAAAGAACCTACTAAATATTTGCCTCAATGTAGAATAAGAATTGTCGAACTTCCTGAAGGAAAAACTGGAGACCATTTTGACAATTCTTTGTTACTTGAGGGAAATTTATTTGATTCATTTGAACAATTGCAGTCATACTTTAAAAAGAATATCCCTCTTGTAAGCAAATTCAGCAAAGAAGAATGGCAAAGGCAAGACCGTTTCAAATACCCTATAGAAGCGCTGGATGAAGGTATTTTGAACGCAATTATCCACCGTGATTATTCAGATATTTCTGGAAGTGTTTTTATTGGGATTTATCCTGATAGATTAGAAATTGAAAACAGTGGTGAATTACCACCTTCTTTAAACGATAAAGAACTTAAGAGAAATCATCTTTCTCTTCCCCCAAATCCCGATATTGCACATATTTTCTATCTGAGAGGTTTGATTGAAAAAATTGGAAGAGGTACTTTGAAAATTGTAGAACAATGCAGGACTGCAGGTTTGAAAGAACCGAAATGGATAAGTAAATCAGAAACAACTACACTTACGTTTTTTAAGGAAGAATTAAGACCTTTAAAGAATATTTCACTTGAAAATTTAAATAAAAGACAACAAAAAATATTAGCTGCTCTATCGGAAAACAAAGCTTTGTCTCTTTCAGAAATTATTGATGGAATAAAGGAAAATGTAACGGACAGAATGATTAGAAGCGATCTTAAAGATTTAGTGGATAATGGACTTATCTTCGTAAGAGGGAAAGCAAGAAATACTGAGTACTTAAGGACAGATAAGAAACTTTGATCCCTTCCAGATTTTATTGAAAATTTCCAGATATGGAAAAAAATTGGTTTATCACTAATATAAGTAATAGATATATAAGTAGTTATAAAAAATTGGCATTTTTATAATTTTTCCACATTCTTCCAGATCGCTCATTATTTTCCACATTCTTCCAGATCAAATAAGAGATTAAGGTAATATTTGCGTTGAACAGAACTAAAATTCATGGCACAACCTATATCGGATAAGAATTCCTCCATCGTCTCCAAAATCTGGGCCTTCTGCAACACCCTACGAGATGATGGTGTAGGTTATGGCGATTACCTCGAGCAGCTGACGTATCTCCTCTTCCTTAAGATGGCAGATGAGTATAGTAAGCCTCCTCACAATCGGGCGATGCCGATCCCAAAGAAGTATGCCTGGCCAACATTGACCAATAAGAGTGGTGGTGAGTTAGAAGCACACTACAATACATTGCTGAGAGAACTTGGAAAAGAGAAAGGCATCCTTGGACAGATCTTCACCAAAGCACAAAATAAGATCCAGGATCCTGCAAAGCTTTACAAGCTCATTGCGCTCATCAATGCCGAGCAATGGGTGCTCATGGGTGTAAAAGACAAAGGCGATATCTACGAAGGCCTGCTGGAGAAAAATGCAGAAGACACCAAGAGTGGTGCAGGACAATACTTCACTCCGCGTGCATTGATCAAGGCGATGGTGGAATGTGTGCGACCTGAGCCAAAAAAGACTGTTGCCGATCCTGCATGTGGCACCGGTGGTTTCTTCCTGGCGGTATATGATTACCTGACCAATGAAAAAAATTATACCCTTGACAAAGGCCAGAAACAATTTCTGAAATACGACACCTTCACCGGTAATGAAATCGTCGCCAGCACACGCCGTCTTGCATTGATGAATCTCTTCCTGCACAACATCGGGGACATCGACAGCAATACCTCCATCTCTCCAAATGATTCCCTGATCGCATCCCCGGAATCGAAATACGATTATGTATTGGCCAATCCGCCCTTCGGCAAGAAGAGCAGCATGACCTTCACCAATGAAGAAGGCGAGCAGGAAAAAGAAGACCTCACCTACAACCGCCAGGACTTCTGGGTCACCACCAGCAACAAGCAGCTCAACTTCGTCCAGCACATCAAATCGATGTTGAAATCTACGGGACAGGCTGCAGTAGTCCTTCCCGACAATGTCCTTTTTGAAGGTGGAGCAGGGGAGACTGTAAGGAAAAAACTCATGGAGACCACAGACCTCCACACCATCCTCCGTCTCCCTACCGGCATCTTCTATGCAAATGGTGTAAAAGCCAATGTCCTCTTTTTCGACGGCAAGCCTTCCAGCAAAAATCCCTGGACCAAAGAGATCTGGATCTACGACTACCGGACCAACATTCACCATACGCTAAAAAAGAATCCGCTCAAGCTCGAAGACCTCAAAGACTTCATCACCCTCTACAATCCAAAAAACCGCAATAAGCGGAAAGAAACCTGGAGCGAAACGAATCCTGAAGGTCGCTGGAGGAAGTTTGGTTATGAAGAGATCCTGGCGCGTGATAAAACTTCTCTGGATATTACATGGCTCAAAGACAAATCATTGGCCGATCTTGATAATTTACCAGATCCGGATGAACTGGCAGTGGAGATTATAGAGAATCTAGAGGCGGGGCTGGAGAGTTTTAGGGAGGTGTTAAATTCCCTAAATAAGAAAACACTTCAATAATAACTGAGTTTATGAGAATACCATTTACAAATTACCAAATAAAGTTCTCACGAATTATTCTTGAGCACGATAAATCGTATGAAAGTATCGCTGGTGAATCAAGAGGCCAAGATGATGGAGTTCCAACTAATTTCTGGATACCATTTTTCATTTCAATTTTTATTGTGTTTCTTATTTTTATTTACTACTGGACTTGCTGGGCCAATTCACAATACGTACCCGATGGGGATTCATTCGGGCCACTAACTTCTTTATTCACTGGACTAGCGTTTGCTGGTCTTATTGCTACTTTATGGGTGCAAAGGCAAGATATTAAGGTGACACAACAGGAAATGAAGAAATCTGTTACGGCTCAACAGGATATGGCTTCTAAAATGGAAAAAGAATTAACATTTGCAAGAATATCGAGTAATCTTGAATTACTAAATAAGTACATTTCAATGGTTGAAAAAGGGAGCCAAACACCTCTAGGCAATATTTCAAGGACAATTATTACGAAATTAACTGAAGATTTAATAATGGAGCCTTCATTTTTATATGCGGTTACTCCAAGATTTAGTGTGCATAAAGGGGGGCACAAAACACCTCCTATGACTAAAGAAGGATACGAATTTTCTTTAATTATTTCAGCCGAAAAGCTTCCCATCGAAATTATTGAATGTGTGTTTAATCCAATGCCAACTGATCACCATAAAATTAAATCTCTGATTGGTAAAGTAATTATGGAAGGGCAAAATATACGAGATGTATATAATTTCAATGATAAAACATTTACTTTTGAGATTACTGTTAAGGATAGTATACTTAAAAACAAATGGAGGAGGAAATACAATATTGATCTTTCAGGAATTACAATATTAAGAGATTTATTATTAATAGATTAATTAACTAAAATATAAATTGACATTACCTAAAATACTGTATCAAAATGAATTTAGATACTACTCAATCAAGACTAATAATTAATAGATTATTGTGGAAACAGTCAATTAATTTTAATGAATTATTAGAATTAGTATTGTCAGATTATAATGATGTATTTGCTAATCATAGATTGTTTGTAAGCCAAACTGAGCAAGGTAATTATTATTCAGGATTGTTTACTGAATTTGCCTTGGCAACATATTCTCAGCAACAGATATTAAATTTATTTATCAAATTTAATGAAATTAGTCTTAAATTAAAATCAGCACTTAAAATTATCTTATTCCTCGAAGAGGAAGATTATTTGACATCTTTTAGAGCTCAGCCAAATATAATGTTTAATCATGGTGCATATTATTATTATGGAAATATGAATACACAAAGTCATGACCATTATGGCTTTTCAGATCCGGAATTAACATCGCTGTTTCATACATATTTTGCATGTAGCTTTCATACAAATGACTCAATTAATGATTTGCCTAAACAAAAATTTCTTTCGAAATCAGATCATATTAATAAAGTCAATATTCAGATATCTCAATACGGTATTTTTATTGGTGTTTTAGCCTTATTATTTACAGGAATATCAACTTGTATGACATACAATGAATTAGTTAAAGCTGATGAGGTAATATTGAATTCAAGCCAATTTCGTAATATGATTATTAAATTAGATTCGATTAATAATAAAATTGATACTGTGATTGTTAAAAACTTTGAAAAGTATTAATTATTAAAAGATTCTTTCAATCACAATAAAATGAAACAACATTTTATTCCAAGGGTATATATAAATAATTTTACATTTAATGATTCCGGTCAAGTTTATTCAATTAAAATGGACGCTTATACTAGGAATAACATTATAAAAATTATACACAGTTCACAATTCGGTTATTCCCGCAATTTATATACAATCAGTGAAAAATTGTCAGCATCAATAGGCGTAGATAGATTGATAATAGAAAAGAAAGCTTTTAAATATGAGAAAGCATTATTATTTAATATTAGTGAAAAATTAAATCAAAACCAATTTATATCTGAATCAGATATTGCTGATTTAATTAAAATGCTTTTAAGTATTAAACAAAGGAATAAAATCCATTATGATACATTAAGAAATCCTGTCATTCAAAAATATTTAATAGAAAGAGCTTTAAGTGGTATAGTGGAATCAAGTCATAAGTATAGGGCTATTCAGGGGGATGATAAAATTGATTCCATCATTAAACTTTTAAAAAAACTTCTTGAAGAAGGTTTGCATGACAAACAAGGGACCAACGATGTTCTAAATTCTACCTTACTAAATATCCACTCAGGTACATTGCCAAAGCACAATCATTTTAATTTATTCATGGAAAGTAGAAAAATAATAATATATCAAACGAGTCTGGGAAACCCATTTATAACAAGCGATAACCCAGGATTCACAATACACCCTGGAAATATTGTTGGAAATTTGAATTTTGGAAGTGCAATAGCCTTTGTATTCCCCATTACACCAACAAGGTTAATATATATTGATATGGAAAAAGCTTCAACAATGCTGAACGGAACGAAAACTATTGAATATAGAGAAGCTAATAATGAATTAATAAATTTGGCTAATCTAGCAACAAAAAATAATAGTGCAAATTATTTATTTTCAAATTCAAAGGATATGTTAGAAAATATCATTAAAACTTGAACTACTTTTATTTTTTTATACTATTCTTATTACTAGCTCATGAAAATTACAAGTAAATCCCATTGGAGTGGATTCATTTATGGATTACTATATCCTGGCTTTATAGGTTCAATGATTTATGAATTAATACCTCAATCCCAATTAGAGTTATCGTTCAATAATTATTTTAATCTTGATACTATTATTAAAATATTAATTACCTTATTCTATTCTGTGGATTATTTACATTTATATGGAGATATGAATGAAACTGTTAAAGAAGATAAGCGACACTGGATATATCTTCTTTGCGATGTGTTTACATCAGTACTTTTCTTTTTATGTTTTGTAGCAGTTAAACTTGGATATTATGATTTTAGCATTTTATATATGTCGATAATCCCCGTAATTATATTTTTATACAAGAAGAAAAATAAATTTGATAATAAATTCTACCAGCCTTATGTCATCTTAAATACTGTTGTGATTTTATTAGTTTTATTTAATAAATTTAATTTATTCCATTCAGCTTTATTGAATAATGAAAAGTTATTCCTATGCTATTTGGTTCTTATATCTCTACTAATTTATTGCTATTACGTTTTTATCTTTTATGAAAAAAAATCAAAAAAAGAAGATCAGAAGATTTATCAATAGATATAAGCAATTTATCTAATTATACACTTCAGTTCTTCCAGGCCAGCCAAATAAAATACCTCTTTTTCCTCTTCCACAACCTGCATTTTAAAGCTCTCATTTCAGCCTCCGAAGAAATGTTACTTCTGGCAATACAACCCTCATCTCCACCCCCTCTTCCACACTCCAGTACACAATAAAGTTCACCTTGCCGACTCCATTAAGTTCATAACCTGATTTCTTCTGACTCAGGATGGTTTGCTGAAATTTTTTAGAGAAGCGAACCATAAAATGTCCGACCATGTCTTTGCAGCCATCTTGATTGATCTGAAGAGGATCTCCTGCAATGAGAGTTTCAATCTGAGATTGCTTCGATGAAAAAAATCCAAGATTAACATCTTCATGGGTGAGCGCATATGAAAGTTCCTCTGGCTGCTTGCATTGTGTGTTATCAATTGAATAAGTGACATCATTGGAAATAGGTTTTAAAAAGTTCCCATTTGCTATGATGATCAGTTTGTGTTTTGCACGGGTCATAGCTACATAGAGTGCACGTTTTTCATCATCCTTCACCGGTGGCCGGGTGATGGTGACAAATACATTGTCGAATTCTCGACCCTTTGATTTATGGTAAGTCGATATCATCACCACCCCTGACTGCTCGTAGATAAAATCTTCAAGCCTGGATTCGCTGACAAAAGCGATGAGATCGGATACATACAAAGTCTTTTGGTTGGCATCCTCAAAATTCTTCCACAATCGTTGCAACATGGTCCACCACTGACTCCTCTGAAATAGATGCTTACACTTTCTCATAGTTTCTCCCCAACTCTCCTTTGAAATGGTGACCTCGTTGTCCGCTCTGATCATGTCGACAAACGTTCGCACCTCTAACACATTCATGAGGCTAAAACCCTCATTGGATTGAATGAGTCGGGCATTAACATTTTGCTTCCGCAGGAGGCTATGGATTTCTGCTGCTTCCTGGTTAGACTGACAAAGGACGGCAGTGGTGCCAGACAATTCCGCTTGTACAATTTTGTCCGCTACCGCTACAGTCAGTGGACCGTGATTGCATTCTGTAATGCTCACCTCACCCTCCTTGCCTGAAACAGGAACAATCGGCATGGTTTTCAGCCTGGTCCGGATGGTGCCCACAAATCGATTGGTAAAATCAACGAGTGTTGCAGCACTCCGGAAGTTCTCAAGCAACTCGTATCGTGCAGCTTGATACTGCGAAATAAATGTCTGCAAATGCTTTGAACTTGAATTCCTGAATTCGAAAATATTCTGATCATCATCTCCTACCAGGATCATACGCATATCGACATTTTGCGTGGCCAGCATTTCGATGAGCTCATATTCATCCTGATTCATATCCTGGGCCTCATCGATGAGCAAAAGCAATTTCGTCATGCGATTCTTTTCGATGCGATTGTCCTCTATGCCATTGATGACACTCCTGATGATATTGTCAGATTCCTTTAGATCGCCCAACCGCCCGAGCAGATCAAAACAATACGAATGAAAGGTTTTAATCTGGATAAACGCTGCGGCATTGCCAATGAGCCCATACAAGCGTTTCTTAAATTCAGTCACTGCTGACCTTGAAAAGGTCAGCATGAGGATCTGTTCATGCTTCAGGTTTTCAATTAGTACCGCCGAGGCAAGCTTATGCACCAAAACCTTTGTTTTACCACTGCCGGGACCAGCCAGAACCGCAGTGTGTTTTGATACATCCTTTACGATGCTCAATTGTTGTGGAGATAGTACTTCAAATAGCTCCTTAAACTTTCGAGGTGTAATCGGCCTTTTGATATCGTTCTGGCGTCCGGGAAAGTACTTGTTTAAAAACGAATCATAATTGAGCCTGAAGTAGTCTTCCACAAACTGTAGTGCCCCCTGGTAGTCATGGATCATCTTACGTGCATACTCTCCTACGATATGGACCTGCTGGATCTTGTTTTCATAAAAACGCTCCAGATCCTGATAGTCCTCCGCTTTATATTGTATGCGCGTATTTTGCTCAAGCCGCTCTACCATAAGTCGTTGATAGATCACCAGGAATCCACCTTCTATTGTCAGTGCATCTATCTTGGTGAGATAAAAAATAGCATCCTCCACCACTTCGCGGGTCACATGTTGGAACTGAAGGTCACCGGATTGCACGAGTGCATCTTTTATTTCAAGGACCGAAAAATCAACCAACACCAGATCTTCGGAAGACTCAATCACCTGTGCCTTTTCAATCAATAATTTACCAATAAACGGAGCAACAGCCAAAAGCTCTTCTATTTTCTTTTGCAGGGATGTAATTGGTTCCAGGGGTTCAATGCTTACTATATTTTTCTCCAGGTCCCGATAGAAGAGTTTGATCCAGTGTTTGATCGCCATAAAATGCACAGCCGTGCGGATCTGCTTTACAGTGACATCTATACTTGTAGCCTTTAGTATGTCTTCATGCATTTCTTTGAGCCGGATTGTGATTGGACCATTTTCAATTCGTTCAAGGATTAACTTCAATATAGTTTGATAATCTTTTATTCTGCTTGTGAGCCTTACTGTTGGATTGGCTTTGCCTATAAACGCATTGAGATCCTTCGCATCTGCAAGTAGTTTCTCTTGTTGCAGAAGGGTGATGATCCTAATGACATCTTTTAGTGGAATACCCAGGGTATCTGATAAATATTCCACACGCGCTTCACCATCATCATCTTTCAGTTGAGAAGTACGCTTGCTGGAGATCAGGCTTTTCACTATCCGGATTGCCTGAACCTTTTCATTTTCTGTGAGAACTCCCGACACATTGATCTTATCAATAGCTGCTTGTGCTGTTTTGTATTGCAGACTATCTGCATAGACACGCGACTGATTGTTTTTTCGTCTGATATATTTAGCTTCCTCCAGCGCGGCGATGGCTGTCTTAACGCGTGTTTCGATTTCCCTGACTGAATCATCCCAGCCTGCCTTTCTCGCGATTTCCAAAGCCGAGTGTGAGATCGTCATCCGTTTCCTGGTTAAGTCCTTGATGGCCCACCAAATCTGGTTGATTTCCTTCTGTGTTAGCCTTGTATTGTTTTGTAAAATGAAATGTTTGTTGAGGTCTTCCTCGTCAAAGAGAATGTAACAATTGGCTTTAAGCTTTTCATCTCTCCCTGCACGTCCGGCTTCCTGCACATAGTTTTCCAATGAATCGCTGATATCGTAATGCACCACTGCCCCGATATCCTTTTTGTCTACCCCCATGCCAAAAGCAGAAGTAGCCACCATGATGCTGACTTCGCCAGCCAGAAATGCATCCTGATTTTGGGTTTTGACGTTTGAATCCAGCTGGCCATGGTAAGGTCGTGCAGGAAGGCCATCTTCGGTTAATTTTCTGGCCAGATCTTCTGCCCGTTTTGTACGTGATACATATACGATGGATGGAACTTGTTGCTGCGTTAAAATATCCCGCAGTGTTGAATATTTTCCTGCATCCTCGGTTTGCTCATACACTGTATAGCGTAGATTTTTGCGGGACTCCTTAGATTGGAAGATTGTCAATGATATATTTAATTCATCCAGAAAATATTGGCGGATATCATCGATGACCTGTGGTTTAGCTGTGGCTGTAAAACAAGAGATGGGTATGATCGTATCCTGCTGTCGTTTAGCCTGTATGTTTTTGATAAATTCTCCGATATACAAGTAGTCGACACGAAAGTCATGGCCCCAGGAGGAAAAACAATGTGCCTCATCGATCACAAATCGATTGATGGATCTGCTTTGGATGAGTTTTTCGATGGATGGTGATCGCAGAGATTCAGGTGAGATGTACAGCAGGTGAGCTAATCCTTCACTTACACGTTCAAAACTTTTACTTCGCTCGATAGGATCCTGGAGACCATTGATAGTGACGGCGGAAGTGATGCCTACCTTCTCCAGATTATCAACCTGATCTTTCATGAGGGATTGCAAAGGGGAGATGATAACTGTAAGACCTCTATTTTGTTGGCCTTGCATTAATGCAGGTAGTTGGAATGTGATCGACTTGCCTCCGCCAGTTGGGAAGACTGTTAGGAGTGATTCGAAATTCAGAGCGGCTTTTACAGCATTTTCCTGTAAGGCTTCTCCTCCAAAAGTCCTGAATGCCTCAAATCCGAAAATGGATTTGAGACCTGCATGTGCATCATTAGCCTGATTGCAATATGCACACCCTACTACACATCTGTTACTGCGAAGCTGACGCATCACTTGTACTATCTCCGGTCGCGAATAGTTAAGCCATCGTGGGGCGATCGAATAGGGATCATCAGTGCGAATGAGTGCAAGGCAATATGCAAGTTCAGCGGGATGTTGGTCGATGATATGACTGAGATCCACATGATTACAAATGCGTTCTTGAAAAACAGATTTAATGCTGGTAAGAAGAGATATTGGTGCATTGTCGAAATCAATACATTCAAAGAATGCGGAAAAGCCTAGTTCTTTCTGTAGAAGTCCGAAAAGGATGGACTGGAATTCCGGTTCCAGTTGATTGAAAGCATTCACTTCAGCATGGAAAAGATCACTTGCTTTGATGGCATCGTTGAGTGGATTGTTGAGTTCTTCGGTGATGAGCTTATCATCTTTGACGAGGTTATGATAAGGTCTTTTTGGAAACAACAATGGGGACAGATCCAGAGTATCGATGAATTTTGCATCAGGTGATACATTATCTATGATTCCCTGTATGTACTTTAAATCATGACGCAGTATGTTGTGTCCGGCAAAAAAGGATGTATAAGACAGAAAGGTTTTGAATGCCTCTTCGGATTTGCTATGGAACTGTTCATTTGGCCTTCGGTATGCACCTAAATCAAGCACTTTACCCGATTTGGGATCAATCTCTGTGTCGAAGAAAGTGATAGGATGCATTGATATGCTTTAGCCGGGTCCAAGGGAAGATAGCAAGAAGGATGCCGGGATGACCCATTTTTGATATAAGGTTCGTCCATTCCTATTGAATCTTTAGATTTGTTGGGGGTAGAGGACACCCTAGAACTCGGAATAAAAACGGTAATAACCAGGAATATTTGAATAATAATAGGGTATCTCAAAGGTGAACCCAGCCGATCTTTATAACTTACCAGATACAGATGAATTGGCCGTAGAGATCATTGAGAATTTGGAGGTGGGGCTGGAGAGTTTTAGGGAGTGCTGAGGGGGTTGAATACTAAAAAATAGTACTCGATTTTATAAATGATCTCTATCAAATAGAATTAAAATCATTTTTTTAAGAATATTAGAAATTAATAGTAATAAATACACTTCAATTATTAAATCCCAATTTTATGAATGATTTGCATGAAAAAGTGTTTCAAACATTAGAAGATTATCGCAAAAATCATCCTGATTTTGTATATATCACTAGAACTGGGCTAAAAAAAGACAAACTGAATGCAGGAATGTGGTTTTTGGGTGATGAAAACTATGCTTGGATTTCCTGGATTACGCGAAGTAATAATACTAATCATAGTCCTGCATTGCGCTTGTTATTAAAAAAGAAGGGCTTGGACATTTTATGTGCTGTAGAAAATGGATTCAAAACAGAACCAGAAACTGCAATAAAAGAATTTTATAAACAAGCAAGGGAACTCATTGCTAAGGATTTTGGAAAGATGACAAAAAAGAGTGAAACCTTTTTTGTCCTTACTCTTGCTGAAAAAGATGGATTGCATGCACTCACTAAATTTCTGGAGACAACAAAACCAAAGCTTGATTCTCTTGTGACTAAAATGGGATTGGAAAAGATCCTAGTGACGAGTGAGGTTTTTAAAAAAGGATTAAACTTAATCCAAGAAACAAAGATAATGCTGAATTCAAACCCAGAAATGCAAATTGATAATAAAAGGTATTGGATGTACGCCCCAGGAAAGGATGCATTCATGTGGGATTCTTTCTTTGAGTCGGGAATAATGGGATTAGGTTGGGATGAATTAGGAGATTTAAGTCAATACCAATCCAAAGATGAAATAAACGGAGTGCTTCAGAAAATAGAAAATGTTAATACCTCTAAAAAAAATGATGCAACAGCTAATTATGAATTTAGGTACATTCTTAAGATAGGAGATATTGTGATAGTCAAAAAAGGAAGGAAAAATTACCTTGGGTATGGTGTTGTGGCTTCCGACTACCACTATGATGTAAATAAAGCCCAATTTAAAAGTTACCGAAAAGTAGATTGGAAGAAGAAGGGTGATTGGCCAATTGAATCGGGCGATATTGTATTAAAAACTCTCACTGATATTACAAAATATCCGGATTATGTTAAAAAACTAATTAAGATAATCGGAATCCAATCAGATACTGCAGATAGAGTGCACAACAACATAATAAATATTCCGCTTAATTCTATCCTCTATGGTCCTCCAGGGACAGGTAAAACCTATTATAGCATCTTACGTGCTGCCGAAATTATTGAAAATCGAAAAATCGAAACATACAATGAAGCATTAAGCATATTTAATTCAAATCTTCATAACCGAATTGAATTTATCACTTTTCATCAGAATTATAGTTATGAAGATTTCATTCAGGGCCTTCGGCCAGAGGTTGATAATAAAGCGTCTTTAATATTTAATAAAGTTGATGGAATTTTTAAGAAATTAGCTGATAGGGCTTTGGAAAACATATTACTTTCTGAAAAAAAGCCAGAGGAAATTTCAAAGGAAGTTTCATTCGATCTGGCGCTTGAAAAATTTAAAGAGTATTTAGAAGATGAGGGGGAAGACTATAAAATTACAAATTCGGTATCGATAATTGATTTTGATGAAGATGCATTTCGATATACAGGTCCAAACTGGACTCACCATCCTAATGGGATAAGGATGAAATTTACAGATCTAAAAGAGTTTTATAGGAATAATGTTAATAGTCGTAAGGATATTAAAAATTTAACTTCTATTTCTGCTTTATCAAAACACCATGCTACTTATTATTTCAATGTTTATGAGAGTATTCTTAAATATTTGCCTAAGAAATTAGATCCACCAAAAAAAATTGAAAGACTAAATTATGTGATCGTAATTGATGAAATTAACAGAGCCAATATTTCCAGGGTCTTTGGTGAACTCATAACGCTTATTGAACCTGATAAAAGGTCTCATGGTGGTATTCCACTGGAAGTCAGATTACCTTCAGGGGACAAATTTGTTGTGCCTTCTAATCTCTATATTTTAGGTACAATGAACACCGCCGATAAATCTATTGCACTCCTTGACATTGCTTTGCGAAGAAGGTTTGAATTCATTCCGATGTATCCTCAATATGATATTGATGGGCATTATATTAATGACGTGGACGTTTTGGAGAGACTAAATGCAGAAATTATAAGTTCTAAAGGTCATGATTTCCAAATCGGCCATTCGTATTTCATGGAGGAAAATATCAATTTGATTCAGAGATTTAATAATAAAGTAATTCCGCTATTAATGGAATATTTTATGAATGATGATAAGGAAGTTAAGCGTATTCTTTTCAAAGCGGGGGTAGAAGTAGAACCTGATTCTTGGCCTCTCAGAATCCTTGGAAGACGTGGTTAATCTCTATGAGTATCAGAATAAAGAAACTCTTTCCGAATCTTTTGAAGGAATTGAGAAGTTCCTGGACGGCATTTGGAGCAACCGGGAAAAGTATTCGTATTATGACCTCCCTGAAAATATTGAGATTGAAAATCAGCAATTCATTCAATTTCTTCATAAGACCAATGAAATCAAGTCTAATAAATATGTTGGAGTCATTCATTTCAATGGTCAAAAAATCAATCTATTACCTAAGATATTTTATAACCCAGAACTTGAGTCTGAACCAAACCAAATAAATCAAATACATAACCACATACTTTGGTGGTTGAGTTACTGCAGGAAGATAAAATTTCCTAATTATAGAACTGCCTTGAGCGGTCAGAAAAGTGATTTTTTTGAGGTGTTAATTTATTTGTTTTCTAAGTACACTAGGGAGTTGTTAAGCAACTCAATCTTTCAAAGATTTGAGGAGGTATCTGGACAATTGAATTTCATTAAAGGGCGACTTAATACAAGCGGCTACATCAATCAAAATATTGGTACAGGCCAATGGCATAAATTAAACTGCACTTATGATTCCTTCGTGTTAGACAATGAATTCAATCAAATTGTAAAGTATGTTGCGACTTTACTTTTTGGTGTTACAACCAGTCAGGATAGCAAAAGGAACCTGAGGGAAATTTTGTTTATTCTTGATGAGGTGTCGGATGTGAGAGCCACTGCCAGTCAGTGCTTAAAAATCAAGTTCAATCCTTTTCATGGTGAATTTGAGACAGTTAGAGATTACTGTCATTTATTCCTGTCTAACTACGTTTCTTTTAATTACAAAAATGATCTAAAACTTTTTGCTTTTCTTCTTCCGATGGAGTATGTCTTTGAAGACTTTGTCTTTGGATTCATTGATAAGGAATTACCTGATATTGCTGCAAAAGCTCAAAAAAGTGACACCTATCTTGATGAAACTAAATTATTTAACCTTGTACCCGATTTACACTTAACTATCGGCCTGAAGTCAATAATAGCTGATACGAAATATAAGATTGTATATTCAGATGAAAGAGATCCTAAGAAAGGTATATCACAAAATGATCTTTATCAATTACTTGCCTACGCGGTTAGATTTAAAATAGATGAATTGATTCTATTTTACCCAAATACTGTTAAAGCTGAACAAGAGAAGAGTTTTGAAATTTTTATCCAGGATACATTTGCTGACAACCGAAAGATCCAGATCAGGGCATTTCAAATACCTGTTCTGAATAGGAACTTACTTTCATCTGACTTGGACTACAAAATCAGTTTGGATGAAATATTTGAAACCACAAAGTGGAAATTGAAAGAGTCTTTAGAAAGGATTTTATTTCCGTCAATACCAATTTTATGAGGTAGTTACATGAAGAAATTACAATTAATCTAGTTTGATGGCGTAGAAAATGGTATCCGTAAATTATCAAACAGTCAGATTAAATCGTGACTACTTCAGGTTAAATCGTGATTACTTCACCTAATCTGGTCCGATACCGATTGAACCAGTGGATCTTGTTAGTTTCCAGCGATAACTTGTATTGCCATTAAATAACCTTTCAATTGAATTGCCACTATCTGTATCAAGAACCAACAATGAAAACGGCTTATCAGAAGATGTAAAATCGAAGTAATAAATGTTACCATCCTGATTAGTTGGTTTAATTGGACTTTTCTGGCTAAGATAAAACTTAAGACTATTTTTCTTAAAACCGTATGCAACAATTTGAATGACAGTGGTAAATCCTAATTTAATAGTATCTTTAGCAACAAGAACATCTGCAATTTTATATCCTGATTTAACAAGATTCGAAGTTGTCTTAGTATTTGTATCACTAACGATCGTAGTCGTTCTTCTTCTTGTATGAGAACTTGTAACTTCACCAATGTATTTAACAGAATCAACTAAAGAATCTGTACCACTATTTATTTTTATTGCTTTATCCTTTTTAATTAGTGGATTCATATCTCGAAAATAGGTATTTGTAGGAGTATTTTTATAACTCAAAATGATTGTATCTGAATATTCAACATCAGGATAATGATTTAAAACCAATCCATTAGAATCAATTAGTAAAATCAATGGAGTAGGTTGTGTAGTCCATACATTTGGATAGTTCCCTGCTTGTTTATTTGTGTTTGCTATTAATAGTAAGTAAAAAATTATTGCTGCAGAAATTGTACCTATAATAAATAAAATACCAATCAAACTTAAAGTTCCTCGAAGTTTTTTGCCTTTACTATTTTTTAATATAATTGGGGCGGAAAGCAGATTATCTTTTGAGGGATTATCAATAATTATATTAGTGTCATGCCATTCTTTTATTTTATGACTTGAATCCATATTTTCAATATCACTAACAACCGTGATTTTTCTTTCTAATACAACATACTTTTTTCGTGCTTTGTTCCTGATATATTGAATTATACTGAATTTTATAAACATCGTATGAATACCTGATCTGAGTGGTTTAACAAAGAATAGCCACTCAGTAAAGTCACCGTTAACAATAAATTGTTCACTTGAGATGAAAGAACGAATGATAAAAGTTTTTGTCTCATCAGAAGGGATTAGGTCAACCTCCATTATTTCTGAAATAAGAATATCTGCCCGGACAGTATCTTCAGTAATATTAAAACCTTTTAATAATATCTCATCATCTTCAGCTATCCTGACAATACATTTGGTTTCCATCATTAAAGGCATATTAGATGGAATGTCATGTAAAAATCTGCCGTGATGTTTGTGGCTGTCAATTGAATTTTTAGCGTTTTCTAAAGTGGGAATTTGATCAATCAAATACAGAATGGATCGATTTAATTTAGCAGTTGCTATTTGATATTCCTGAAATGTTAATACACCTACTCTGTTGGCTCCTTCAATTCCTATTAATTGGGCTTTGAGTTGTAAAACATCATTTGAAAGTTGGATGTCAATATTCTTTAAAAACTCATATAGTGTATCTAATGTATTGTTAAATTCACCTTTTAAAAATAAAGACTTGATAGTTTGTATGAATTCTATAGTTGCATATTTCATATTAATAATCTTGTATAAATTTTAAAATGGTAAGTGTGAAAATGTATAATCAGCTATAATTTAAAGTATTACAGGTATGTCACTCCCAAGGATATTGTTTAAAGCAATTGAATTTTTTGCAAGTTCAAAGGAAAATGAAATTTCACGTCCAGCCCCAATTCCTTTATAGAATGCTTTAGCAAATTCTATTGCAGTATTATCCGGAACAGCACGATTCATGCCTATTACATTTGGTATGTAAGTTCGAATTAACCTGGCCTGGTCATAGGAGTAACAGGAATTTAAAAATACGCAAGCTATATCGTTCGAAAAAAGCTTAAAAAGATTTGCAAGAGGTTGCGACTGAACAATTTGAGTAGTATCAGTTTTGTTTTCCAATAAGGCAATTCCCTCGTTTTTGCCATGACCTGAAAAGTGAACAAAATTTGGAGAATGGTTCAAAAGGGCATCTTGCAAATCATGTATTCGAACCGCAGAAAATTTAATAAATTCAAATCTATCTCTGAACTTGGAGCGGATTAACTCATTTTCTATATCTCGCATTTCCAAGTCAAGTCTTAAGGGATTCGTGTCTAAAGGATTAGAGGATAGAAAAAGTATTTTAATTGTACTTTTCCCTTGAAGGAGGTTATGAATTACTGTTTTATCTGCCTTAGCAATTTCATCTTCAATTTTATAATTTCCAGCTATATTTATTATTGAACCTTGTTCTCCATGGATTAAAATATTTTCTCCGTCAATTACCTCAACGCTATTGATATTCCCTTCGAGCTGGTTAACAATTTCTAAGAGACCGTGTACAACTTTGTTTCGTTCTAATGTTTCTTCTGCATGAGTTATAACGCCAATAGCAGATTGCCTCTTCTGTTGATTATACCTGGAAGTAAGTAGAATCAATTCATTTAAATATGGATGTAAGCCTTCATCATTTTTCGCATAATTAATAAGTAAGTCAAATACCTCCTGTATCTTATTACTGGCAATTAGATTTTTTGATATATCTGACAATTTGGTAGTTCCCATGACATTCAGCAAGTTCACTTATCCGGATCTAAATTATTAAAAATCAGAAGTAAATCCTCTTTAACAACTCACATGTGTGGCATTAAATTAACAAATTACTTCAACACCGTCACCGACCCCTTATAAACCCTGCTATCCCCATTCACAAATACAACCTTCGCTAACCAGGTAAAAGCTCCCTGAGGTAGCTCTTCACCGGTATTATCAAGTCTTCCATTCCAACTCTCAGAAGGATGCTGCTCTTCAATAGCCGTACTATGCCATACACGCTGACCCCAGGGAGAATAGACCGATATGTCATATGATGATAAGCCAATACCCACCGGTTTAAAGACACGGACAAGTCCTTCGCCATGGTCGGGGCTGAATGCATTTGGGGCATAAAAGGTGGTAAGCCACTCGGGATTGACATCCTGGATTGAAGTATCAATACAGGTAAGAGCACCTCCATTGCCATTGAAGGCATATAGGATAACCTGCACCGGACGATTGATGTCATATTCATGGAGTGGGTCCAACTCAACAGATGATGTACTGTCTCCAAAGTCCCAGAAGTCCCTGTCAAACAGCGTAGATAGATTCTGAAACTGGATATCACCGAGGATAGAAGGATCCTGATTAGCTGTATAAGTGAAGTCAGAAGTTGGTAGTTGATAGACATAAATAGCCGGGTCAAGTGTCAGAGTGTCCCGGCAATAGTCATTGTATTTAGCAATCAGTGTCAAATAATAAACGCCTGTATCACTGATGTGTAAAACAGGATTCGCGTCTTCTGAAATCAGATCTCCATTCAGATACCAATAATATTCATTGGCGTGGAGAGATTGATCAAGTATCACTACCGGCTGAAGCTGACAAGATAATGGATTCAGAATACTAAAATCCGCTAAAGGTTGCTCATAGATGGAAACAGGAAGGATCGCAGTGTCTTTACACAAATAAATATTGCTTACCGAAAGCGATATAGTATAATCTCCGGCTGATTGGAATGAATGAACCGGATGGACCACAACTGAATTATTCCCATCACCAAACGACCAGTCATAGGCAAGTCCTCCGGTTGAAAGATTATTAAAACTTACGTCTGCAGGCACACCACATTCATTCGCCTTCTCATAATCAAAGGCAGCAACCGGAACCGGAAAAACCGTAACCGTAATGATCGTCGTTTCACTAAAACAACCTATCGAATCATATGCAAAGACTTCTACTTCATAAATGCCACTCTCCAAGAAAATATGATCCGGGGCGTAAGCATTTGAAAAAGAAGTTCCATCCATGAAATTCCAGACATAGGATAGACCTTGCAAGCCATTATTGATAAATGAGACATCAAATGGAGGACATCCATTTAAAGGGCTGTTGTCAATCGAAATGACCGGAGTCGGATGAACCTGCAGGTTTCGGGTGATGGTGATCGGACAATTATTAAGGATCGAGCTTTCGGTAAGTGAAACCAAATAATTCCCGGGTACAGTATAGGAATGCGTGGGGCTGAATAATGCACTTTGCGTATTGTCACCAAAATCCCAATTGACACTAGTGACATCGATTGACAAATTCTGAAAAGAAATGGTTTCGCCCTGGCACACAACCGGATCGAATGCAAAATCGACGAAAGGTGCAGGCAGAACATCCACATAAGCTGTATCGAAATCTGCACCACAACGTGCAGCAGTCAATATGATCATGTGAAGACCGGGTTGATCAAGTATAAAAACAGGATCATTGTCAGTACTCCCTGTGATTTTTCCATCAGGACCTACCACCTGCCATCCAACGGTTGCTCCCGGAGTAGAAATGGAATGTGCTGTAAGGGATAGTGGCTGACAACCGGAAGTTGTATCCAATTGAATAAATGCAGTCACATCAGGAGGATAAACTGTCAGCACATGTGATTGTGTGTCAGCACCACATGTGTTCGATGAAATCAATTGAATTGTAAAAAGAGAAGTACTGTCATGCGGAGATGTATACATATGTGGTGCAGGAACGGAATCCGTTGAATAAGTTCCATCGCCGAGATCCCAGAGCCAAGTAACGGGATTGCCGGTGGTCGCATTGCCAAAATCAATGATGAGCGGTGAGCAACCATCATCGACATTCAGACCGAAGTCGACGATCGGGTAGGGATGTACCAGTACACTATCAAAATCAGAAACAATCGCACAAACATTTGAGATTTGTAGCTCAATAATCACCAGTGAGTCATCTGCAAATCCATCGAGGATCAATATTCCGGGATTCGGACCTGAAACAGAATCACCGGCTATCAACCAAAGTTGACTGCCGATTTCTCCGGAACTCGAATTAATAAGTTCCAGTGGAAAAGGAGCGCAACCTTCATCAATGACCACGTCAAACAATGCGACGGGAGGAGCAGTTACGTGTACAGGTAGAGCTTCATCATTGAGACATCCATATTGAGATGCAACATGTAAAGAAACCTGGTAGTCACCGTCTGTTGTATAAGCATGATTTACTATGCAACCTGAAGACAATGTACCGTCACCAAGATCCCATGAATACGCTGAAGTCAAATCACAAAAATCCGGGGACAATGTGAATTGAGTATTAATGCATGTTGTACCATTCAATGTAATGCCTGCATCCGGTAAAGAATGAATGATTAATTCTAGGCGATCACATGCGCGACATCCTGAAGTACCCATATCATTAAGGCAATAGAAATAAGCATATATTGAATCTGCCTGCAGTGAAAGCAAATTCACATTGCCGGCAATTGAATCGGTAAGACTTTGTCCTGTCCATGCTCCTCCAGCAGGAGAAAAACCAGAAAATGTATATGATGAACTCTGGCCTGCACACAAGGATATATCTGAGCCTGCATTTAAACTGATACCTGGATCATTTATGGTGATTTGTAATGAATCTTTTCGTTCGCAGGTTGTGCCTGGTTGGTATTCAAATCCATATTGATGTGTTCCGGCTCCTGCAAAATACAGATTTACTATACCTGTATTAATATCAACACCTGGACCGGTCCAATTTCCATTAAGATTACTTACGATTTGAAATGTTGAATCCTGGATGCATAACGTAGTGTCGTTAGCAAATTGTAAAACAGGTGGACTGATAATGGTGATCATTGCAGAGTCTGATACTGTGCATGCACCTGACTTGTAAGTGACTTTTACATTTTGGGTGTTTGATAATGTTGAGCCATTGATAGTTCCATCAGATGAAAGCCCATTTAATGTCCATGTTATGATTCCACCTGATGGAGATAAGGTAAGTTGGAGGATGTCTGCAAGTTGGCTAACTGTATTGACATTGCAAAGCTGAAAATTATCTAATAAGCTAACAATTGGAAATGCCTGGACTATTACATTGGCTGTGATATCTACAACACATCCATTGCTGTCCGGATAGTTATAGACTGGTTGAAAAGAACCTATTCCTGAAACGGCAGGATCAAATTGTCCGATGGTATCAATAATTCCGACACCGCTCCATGATCCTCCAAAGGGAGTAGCTTGAAGTTGAACTGTCGATGTGTTTTCGCACAATGATGTGTCTACTACAGTGACAATTTCAGATGAAACGACATTTACTGTAAGATCTGAAGAGGCAACACAAGTGCCATTGCCAGCTGTATAAGTGAGTGTATAGGTACCTGGTAAAACTGCACCAGGGTCAAAGATGCTGTCGGAAGTTATTCCTTGTCCTGTCCAAATACCCCCGAAGGGTGTTGCATGAAGTGTATCAGGCATTGATCCGCTGCAATAAACGGATGGGACAAAAGGTAATGTGATCAATGGTAAGTTGTCAACAGTAACAATTGTTGAGACTGTTGATTGTCCGCATTCGCTTTGAATTGTCAGAGATACATTATGTGTGCCTGGAGTTGAAAACGTAATATTTCCTGGTTGAGCTACATTGGAGCTTGCAGGAATACCACCTGCGAAAGACCATTGATAGGATTGTATTTGATTTTGGCCTGTGTAGTTGATTACAGGGGTGTATATTGCATTTGTGATGCAAAGTGTTGGGCCCTGGCTTAGATTTAGAGATGGTCCATCTAGAACGACAATGTCCTGTGTCCAGATATTCGTGCCACATGCATTATTCGCAGTCAAGGTCATAGTATATGTTCCGGTCTGAAGGAATTTAACATCGATGTTTGTCGAGTTAAAACTCATCAGTGTATCATTGAAGATCCATTTGAGTGTGTCATTTGGCACAATGTTCCACAAGGTTGTGGCTCCCAAAGAGGTAGTAACATCATGAAAGGAATGTACTTCATTGATACAAACAGTATCGTCTGCGAGATTCCAGTTTACTTCAGCGAGAGGATAATCAACGATGACAATTGATGCAAATGCTGTGTCTGAGCCACAAGCATTTGTTACTATAAGTCGAACATTATAAACACCAGGAGTAGAATAAGTGTGAAGTGGATCAGATTGTGTTGATGTATTTCCGTCTCCAAATGTCCAAGAATATCCTATGGCATTACACGAGGATTCAATCATACTTACAGGTGAGTGTATACAATATTGTTGTTGCAAATTGAGCTTGGCCTTTGGACGAACCTTTAATGTAAATCCATAGGAAGCCCAGGCACAGCTTATTTTATTTGTATCGCATTTTAGAACACCTTTAAAACAAACCTGCATTCCTATATTACCATTACAGAGTAAAGAATCCGGGACGTGATATTGATGAAATATTGTATCTCCTATAGGTATATATATTGTGTCTTTATTTCCATCAGTCCAATCAACCACATAAAATGTAAAATCTGTTGGGCTATTATTAATCAGAGGAACAATAGCGCTTTCACAAAAGCTAACCCCTCCCGATGGTGTGGCAAAGGTGACATTGACATCGTTACAATCTTCCTCAGTACAAATTACAATGCCGCATTGACCCCAACTTTGTGCGGTACTGATATGATTAAGTGTAAAAAATAAAATACTTAATATTGAAATCTTCTTACTAATACCAGATATTCTCATAAATTTTCTTTTTTGCAGGCGAAATCCTTGAATACCTGCATATGGGTTTATCGCTATAACCTATATCATCGCCTTTGCCCATCATCCGACATACCGGGCTGTTTCTGAAATGTTTCTTGATCCCGATCTCCATGAGGGGACTAACTGTATTGCGTAAACCTGAACTATTGAATGAATACGTTAAATAAAAATCAATTCTATTCTTACCTAAATAAGGACGAAACAAAACGGTTGTTGAAATCCAATTTGTATTTTTCTGACCACCACCTAATGATTGTTGATGTAAGTATGCTCCTACCCGAAGTGCATCTGCTATTCCGAAGTCAACTCCGTATTGTATATAGTGAAGAGATTGTTGCTTCTCATATAAGAAGAGAGGCTTGATGCTAATGAACTGATTGAACGAAGCACCGGGTATAAGTTCAAAGTCTGCGTGGATTGAAAATTTTGGCGACTGTGGTGGAAAAAGACCTAAGAGTGATTTGCCGTATCCGATGTTAATGTTGGATCCAAGATTATAAGCATTGTGTAAACTGGCTCCGGCATTTATGATGACAGCATTGTAACGTTGTTTGTTTAACACCATTTGAATGACACCACCTAGGCCTGGTTGGAAATAACTGTTCGAAAGATTTCCATCTGGAGGTGAAAAGTTTGTTGGAAAAATAATTCCATATTTTGGATCCAGTTGGTCTGAAAAAACAAGATTTTGAAAATCAATTTTTTGCCAGCCGTAGCTTATGCCTGCGCCGAGACGAATATTGATTTGATTGTCTTTATTTGAAACCAAAGGCAGATTAGCCGATACCTGTGGTGAGATTTCATATGTCGTCAGTAGTCCATCACCTTCCTGGTCCCAGAGTGCGTTGATTCCGTAATCGAGAATGCTGCATGGGAGACTTTCTTCATAACTGAGTAAAGCTGTTTGATAAGCTGGGCTTCCTTTGGTTACCCATTCATTGCGATAAGCAAGGCTTAATGATTGTGATCCGTTGCTTCCGGCCAGGGCAGGATTGAATAGTCCGCCATGTTGGCGAAATAGAAAAGCAGCCGGATCTTGCGCAGAAAGGACACTAAATACAATGAGGTAAAGGGCTGTGAGGCTTGTCTTGAGGGAAATCATTAAAAACGGATAAAAAACAAAAATTAAACACTCTTAAATCGCTGAAACTTCAACATCTAAATGATAATACTTATCAAACAAAATTGAATAATCTTAATTGGTTTTGTAATTGGTTGGGACAATGTACGAAAAAATGGTGGAAAAGGCAGCAAAGGCAGAAGAAGCAGAAGAGACGGAATGGGCAGAAGGGCGGAATGCGGTTCCTAAAACCTTTTCGCAAAACGGAGTTTTGCTGACGCGAAAGCGTAGATACAATCTACGCTTAACCGTGTTGTTTTTATTGCTCGCGCGCTCGCAAGAAAAATCTAAGTGAATTTAAATTTTAATGGTTGTAGAGACGGCGATTTACGGTTGGTAAAGGCTGTAGCACGAGGATGAGAAAAAGGTGGTCGAACCATCGCGTCTCCCATTAATGCACGCCTATCAATCGTCCATCAATTGAAGATTTTATTTCTCGCTGCGCTCGCAATAAAGTGTATTTAATATAGAAAATTCTTGCGCGCGAGGCCGCCCCTGGGTTTGCGCGTAGAGGATGAGGGATGCAGCAACACAGGGGAAGGGGGCAGCGAGAGGAAATGTAAAAAAGGCAGAAGAGATACAAAGGGCGGAAAAGGAAACGCCTCCTTAATGGGATGCGTCGGTCCCAGGGGACTACCCTGAGGGATGTACTTTGATTGTAAAGAAATATACTTTTCAGGATGAGCTTAACCTTTCATTTCATTTATAGGTCGGTCAAAGACGTCAATTAGAGCTATTTCCATTTTTGTTACGAATCCCTTATCTTTATTAGGATTATTACGAATACTTTTTTTTTAGAAATGGATCTACTTCAACTTGTAAAAAATGAAATCAAAGGCATTGACCCTAATGCTGAGGTAATTCTATTTGGTTCAAGGGCGAGAGGAGATTTCAGGGAAGATTCCGACTGGGATTTTCTTATTCTTCTCAACGTCCATTTAGATCAGTCAAGAAAAGAATTGATTTTAGAAAAGCTGTATGAAATCGAACTTCAAACAGATTTTATATTAAGTAGCATTATTCATACTAAAACAGAATGGGAGGATCGGTCTGTGACACCGCTTTACTCTATAATTAAGCAAGAAGGCATTCGTGCATGACGTTTTCAAAAAGCGAATTAGTTCGCTTAGATCAAACAACAAAAATGTAATATCTCTTTTTTCGCAAAACGGAGTTTTGTAAACACCAGGACGAGGTGCAACCTACATCCAACAATATAGGATTATTATTTCTCGCTGCGGTTTGAGCTGCTTCTTAGCAGCTTAGCATTATTGAAATATCTTAGTATCTCAGAAACAATTTATTTTAATTTGTTCACCAGCAAGTCCTGATTTATATAATGACAATCTTGTGGATTCTATATATGGATTACGCGAAAATTCCGTACTTCGCACAATGCTCTCTGAAGAAGAATTGAGGAATCTTGGCGACTCGCTGAAACTCAGCAACAATGTCATTGGCCTTGAGGATTTTGAGGGCTATAATCCTGATGAGATGGATGCATTGTTGTATTCTCCACTCAGACAGGAGTGTCCTGTCAGGTTGAAGGCCGTAGAAACAAACATTGCGAACAAAGTCCCGCTATATAAAATAATCAGGCATCTGCTGGAAGTCCTGAACTCAGGAAAAATCAAGCCTACTCCTTCAGGGCATTTACCGGTTGAACTTGTGCAGGAAATATATCACCTGGGTTACTATCAGGATGATGAAGTGGAAACCGGTATAAATGACCTGGCCACGGAGGCTGCTTCCTTTTCTATCCTTATCGCTCATATCACGCTGAATTTTATGAAGGCCATCCGAGAAATAAAAGGATTTCTGGTCATCACAAAAAAGGGCAGAGAATTATTGAAGGATTCCAATGCATTGCTCAAAGAGATCTTGATAACATACGGCCAACAAGTCAACTTGTCAGCATTTGATCAATTTGGTGATAATTATGTAGGAAGATTAGGGTGGTCATTCAGTCTGGTTCTGATGCATAAATATGGGAAAGAACCGATTGATCCTGCTGAATTAACGTTCCGTTATTTTCGGGCTTTTCCGGCATTATTAAATGAAATCGAAGAGGAAGACGCGCATTTCTGCTATATCTTCCGAACCGTAGAACGTTTCATGCATTTGTTGGGATTGGTGAGAATTGAAAAAGGAGATTTGATGGAATTTCCTACTTTAATTCAATCGACACCATTATTGTATTCACTTATAGCGCTCCGGGCTCCGAAGAATTTCCAGGATGGTGGCAAGAATTGAAATTCAAATCCAGCAACTTGAATTGAGGATATAACTCATAATGCATAGATTGACATCTAAAAGTAAATAACGTTTCAATTTCGCAAAACGGAGTTTTGCTGTCACACAAACGTAGATACAATCTACGCTTAACCGTATCTTTTTTATTGTTCGCTGCGCTCACAATAAAAATCTAATAGAATATAAATTCAGATGATCGTAGAGACGGCGATTTACGGTTGGTGAGTTTTCTATGACATAGCCAAATTGTATTGATAGTTTTTTTCATACATAGTATTATTCCTGACTACGGCAAAAACTCTGCTAATTAACTTATTTCTTACTGCATTCAATACCAACATCTTAGGCTTGCCTTCCTTTATTTTTCTTAGATAGTAATCCCGTAACACTCCATCCAGCCGTATCACACTGACAGCACACATGTGGATAAGTTTTTTCATCTCTTTGTCCGCATTATGGCTCACCCTGGATTTTCCCCTTATACTCGTTCCAGAAGTATGCTCAAAGGGCACAATGCCAGCAGTGCAGGCAAATTTTTTATGTTCCTGAAAATCTTTGAATTCATTTGTCTTAACCAGTAATGCACTGCACGTTACCATGCCAATTCCATCCACCGAGGTAGCCAATTCTGCTAAGCGCTTAAGATGGCTGTCACCTTTGATGAGTTTTTCAATTTGCTTGTCAGCTTTTTGAATTTCATCGGTAATTGTGGAAAGTGACTTTTTTGTACCCTGGATGATTAACTGACTTTCTTCCTTGGTCAAAAAGCGCCTTGCAGTTTCATTGAATTTAGATAGATCAGCTTTCGCTTTAACTAATCTACTCCGCATTCTATTTAATAACTGCAATTTGCTAAGTACCTCTCGTCTAGGCTGCCATGGCCGCAGTTTGTCTTTAAATCTCATTGCATATTCAGCGATCCGCTGGGCATCCACTCGGTCATTTTTTCCGCGTTGCATCCCTAAGGAAAGTTTGATATTCATGGCACTTTCGAGCCAGATGGTGTAAGACCGAGCCGCTAATTCCCGCAGCAGGATGGATGCATATACTCCGGTATGTTCCATACAAAATAAGATCTCTTCAGTCTTCAATGCATGGACTTTACGCAATTGATTCAACCAGGCCTTGATTGGTTTAGCTGCATTCTCCACGCATCCTTCAAGCAATGTGCCTGAAGAATTACGTAGGCAATAATTAAATTTTCCCTGTGAAATGTCACAGCCCATAAAAAGATTCGATTCCATAACTTTGATTTAGATAGTTAATAATGCTGGAGTTGAATATCTAAGGAGGATCAATACCTTACTAGCAGGCTTCTAAGCCTAATTTTCTATCTGATTTTTCCTTAGAAGACCGGAGATGGATTAAAACTCACCATAGGTTTTTATCCTGGCTGTAGCACTAAATTGCCATCTCCGGTTTCAACTTCAGTTATCCACAATTTTAATGTGAAATTCACAAAGAAAAAAGAAGCAAAAAAGAAACATATGATGATAATGATGATATGTTCTTTTTTTGTTCTCTTTAGTTCTAATGCAAGTCTAAAGGCTGTAGGACGAGGTTGTGTAAAGAAGGTCGAACCATCGCGTTTCCCATTGTGGAAGTGTGACAATGGAAATACATGTGATTTTGTATGTGATGGATTATAAAAATCTTGCGCGCCAGGCCGCCCCGGGGTTTGCGCGTAAAGGATGAGGGAGGAGCAACACAGGGGAAGGGGGCAGCGAGAGGAAAAGGAAAATTAATAGAGACAGAGCGGCCCGGCATTCGTGGCACATTAGCTAAACCCAAAGCAACCCGGCAAATGTGCCACGAGTCCTGCGCGCAAAGCTTCGTAATTCTGATTTTTATCAAATTTTGAAAATTCTGATTCAACATTGTGTGGCGGGAATCATTTACGCAAAACGGAGTTTTGCTGTCACACTGACGTAGGCAAAGCCTACGCCAAACCGTATCTGTTTTATTGCTCGCTGCGCTCGCAATAAAAATATCATGGTCTCACGTTTCACGTCTCACGATTCACGTCTCACGATTCACGATTCACGATTCACGTCTCACGTCTCACGATTCACGATTCACGATTCACGTCTCACGTCTCACGTCTCACGTCTCACGTCTCACGATTCACGATTCACGATTCACGATTCACCGATTCACGGTTACAACTTAAATATAATCCAGTTAAATCTCGCCTGAGCGGCTGCATCCGCGATATAGATGATAGCAATGTTCGTTGAACTTGTGATCTTTGCCTGCTTGATAAACCCGGCAGGCCCATCCACGTTCGTCACCGATACATACGTGTTCATAAAGTCCCAGCCGGCAGGCAATTCCGGTATAGTGATGTTCAGGGGTATGGCGATTCCAGCAATAGGAACACTTATGACTGTAGTTCCACTGTATTTGGTCCTGATACCGCCATTGACATCCAACTTTGTCGCCGGGTTTGCTGTATTGATCCCAACATTGCCATTATTTTTTATAATGAAGCGGCCGCCGACGGTTCCAAAGGTATCAACCTGGACCTCTCCTTTGCCGCTAATGCTTAAAGCAGGCAATGCACTGTTGTCGGCATCGATACGCAATCTCGCTGAATTATTAGAGGTGGAACCTATCATTACATTGCCGTTATCAGCAACAAGAGCATCAATATTCGCCGTGGCTTTGAGGAAGGTCCGGATATTGACATCGCAATTTGCAGCAGGATTATTCTCATTGATATCATGACCAGCATGGCCTCCGGAATAAGGATTTGTAGTGGATACATAGATCCAGTGGGCTGTGACGGCTGGCACAGTAAACCTGACCGTATATTTTGACCCATCCGTCACCGGAATATCCGGCATATCAAAATTCTGGAATTGATTGGCGGCAACCGCCATCGTTACGGAAACAGTTGCGAGTAATGTGCCCGATGTACCTTCTCCCTGATAGATCTTTATAATGCCAGAAGAAGCAACATTGCCTAATGGTGATTTAATCCTTAATGCAACCTTGCTGAGCAACCCTGTAGTATCCGCTGTAAAAGATTGCCACTGGTCGAGTGTGGCAGGGTCTGAACCATTCGCCGCACCATATACCAGGTTTGAAAAAAGGATTTCGACATCCAGGTACTCACTGCCTGTGTAAAGCGACTTGACGTTAAACTCTCCCGTAGGCGCGGTGGTCCCGATACCGACATTCCCGGTAAAATCCGCGTTCCCGTTTACAGAAAGTTTGTTGGCCGGTGTGGTAGTGCCAATACCAACATTTTGTGCAGAAATAAAAGAGTTGGTTAGCACCAGTAAAAGGACGAATAAAAGGACTTGCAGTTTCATGGTAGTTCTTTTGGAAGCAGAACAAGATGCTGAGAAATAAAATACAGCAGCAAGTGAAGTAGGTGAACCAGTTAAATAAAGTATACGAGTGGAGGACTGCGGTAGGTGAATATCCGCTTTCCGAACCCAATTGACCTCAAATTATTACTTTCGTCATACGGAAAATGACAGGCACTCTAACCTATATCATAGCTGATGATGACGATATGTACCGGGACTATACCCTGCAGCAATTAAATGCGATTCCCGGCCTGCAATGTCTTGCGGTTTGCGAGAATGCGATGTCGACCAGGGAAAAACTGCAGGACCATCAACCCGATCTGTTGATCCTCGATGTGGAAATGCCCGGTCTGACCGGAATTCAATTGGCTAAAAGTTTAAAACATCTGCCCTTTATTATTTTCATCACTTCACATCTTCATTACGCGGCCGATGCATTTGAATTGGATGCAGTCGATTACCTCGTAAAACCAGTGCCGGCTGAAAGAATGCTGCGCGCCATTGATAAAGTAAAATTGCTGGCCAGTATCAAAGCATCGACTAGCTCTGCAGAATCATTTCAACCCACGGACCCTGATTCCTTTTTTATTAAAGACAAAGGTGTTTTTATACGGATTGCCTATAAAGATGTTCTTTATGCTGAATCCCTCGGAGATTTTGTGACTTTGTTCCTGCAAAACACTGAGAAGAAGACCGTATTGGTGAATTTGAAACATCTTGAACAACAACTTCCAGGGGACAGCTTTGTACGTATCAGTCGTATGCATTTAGTCAACCGCCAACAAGTAACTGCGGTGGAAAACGAACAGGTGCATATCGGTAAGATCCGCCTGGCGATAGGCAAAACATATACTGAAGCTGTTTTGAAATCCGTGGTTGGCAACCAGGCGATCAAACGTTTTTCATAACACTCCGGGCTTTTATGAAAAGGATCTTTGCCGTTTTATTCTCCCTGTTATTTTCTGGTCTTTGTCTTTGCCAGCCGGCGAAAGAACTGGACAGTCTGCTGAATAAAATTGACTTCAAAAAAGAAGACTCGATCCTCGTAAGAAACCTGCATCTTGTAGGTAAGCACTATATCGACAACAATCCCTCCAAGGCACTGGGATATTTTGAACAAGCTGTAGCGCTTGCTGTCAAACTGGACAATACAAAACTGCAATTAGGGGATCTTTATGGTGATTTGGGACTTGTTTACCTGCGACGAAATGATTTTGACAAGGCGTTGGATTATTATCTTCAAAGCGCTAAGATATTTGAATCCATAAATGACAATCACCGGCTTGCAGATGCCTATATGTCGGTAGGAAAAGTTTTTTTCTGGAATAAATCATTCGCCAAGTCTACCGAATATTATGATAAGGCTGCGCAGATCGCGGAAGAGCAAAGAGACAGCCAACAGGTCAGTCAGCTTTTTTCACAAAGGGCCATGATCCATGCGGAACAGGGAAGCTTTGATACCGCCTTATATTATTTTCAACGGTCAGCTGATATCACGAAGCAGATCGGAGACAGTGTGACGCTTTTGGGAACGCTCAGTAATATCGGTCTTACTTACCTGATGAGGAATGAACCACTAACAGCACTGCAATACTTCAATACGGTTTTGGAATCCTATGATACCACACGCAATACATTGCTCAATTATGCTGCGATCTATGATAATATCGGTGCGGCCGAATCAAAGGCCGGTCACTATGCCGCCGCCTCCGTTGCTTTTGACAAAAGCAACGGTTATGCAGTGCGGGATAATATTCCATATATAATCATGGAGAATTATCGCAACATGTCGGACATGTATGCGGATATGAAAAATTACCAGTTACAAAATGTTTACCTGGAAAAATATTATCATTTAAAAGACAGTGTTTTCGGTGTCGACAATAAAAACCAGCTTACCCAACTGGAAGCGGACTACCAGTTGGAAAAGAAAAATATCAGCCTTGCCAACGAGGAAGCGAAAGAAGCAAGAACAAGAAGCCAGCGCAATACTTTCATCATTATCGCCATCGCGGCAGCATTCCTGGCAGGAATGTTGGTGATCTTTTACAGTCGTATACGTCAGAAGAACAGCCTGCTCAACCAGCAAAATGAACAGATAAGTCGTCAAAAAGATGACCTGCAATCTCTAAACGAAGTAAAAGACCGGCTTTTTTCAGTGATCGGCCATGACCTGCGGAATCCGTTGGTTACACTCAAAACCTATCTCTCATTGCCACATGATGGCTCCATACCGGAAGAAAAATTATCCCGCTACAAAATGCAAACACAGCAGGCTCTTAACCAGACAGCTGACATGCTTGATAATTTGTTGGAATGGGCCAATACCCAAATCAAAAACACGAAACCCGTGATTACCGTGATCAACCTGGAAGATTGTATCGACGATGCGATCAGTGCTGTGAAATTTCAGGCTAACCAAAAAGGCATAACGATCAGTAAGAACATGCATGTACCGACCGCTCCCGCCGATCACAGGATGCTTGAAATCGTGCTGCGGAATCTATTAACTAACGCGGTAAAATACAGTCATCCCGGGTGCACTGTAGACATTAGTACAGCGACACGTGATCAGCATATTATCCTTATCGTAAGCGACGAAGGTATTGGCATGAGCCGGCAACAGATCGACCAGTTGCTGCACAATTCATCCGGCAGTTCCAGGGGTACCGGAGATGAAAAAGGCAGCGGCCTGGGATTATTTCTTGTCAGAGAATTTCTCGGAAAAATGAATATGCAATTAGAAATTCAAAGTGTTGAAGGTAAGGGCAGCCAGTTTATTATTGAGTTTACCTGAAAAACCTTGATCCGTGATCCGACTTGCTATTCTCAATTTGATTGAGCAAAATCCATCCTCGCTTTTTTCTAAACCCGGGCGGTTGCAAAACGCCCCGGCTTTAAAAAAAGCAATTCAAAGTAGTATCGGAAAGGGTAGAAAAGGTGGAAAGGGTAAAACGGCGGAAAAGGTAGAAGAGAAATAAATTCTTATTTCGCAAAACGGAGTTTTGCTGACGCTCAAACGTAGATACAATCAACGCTTAACCGTATCCTTTTTATTCCTCGCTGCGCTCGCAATAAAAATCTAATTGAATCTAAATTTAGATGGTCGTAGAGACGGCGATTCACGGTTGGCTGTAGCACAAGGTTAAGTAAAGCAGGTCGAACCATCGCGTCTCAAAACGCGTGTTGTTTTTTTATTGCTCGCGGCGCTCTAAAATTATTTCCTCAAGGCGCAGCCTTGAACACACCAGGACGTCGGTCAACCGACGCCCAACTTTTGCGTGCAGCAACACAGGGGAAGGGGACATCGAGAAAAAGCAAAATCCATTTATCCAACGCCCATCAACTGAAATGCATACAACTGATAGTTGATCAACTCCTTAGTATCGTGTAGATCAATCCATGCTTTCTCGCGGTGGCTTAGTTCTACTAAATCCCATGAAGGAGTATCCTTAAACTGTTTGCACAATTGGTCAACAATTTCCTGTTCGGTATCAACTAAATCATCATCAGGCACAGGTGAGCTGACAAAGAATAATTCACTCGGGCGTGAGGAATTGACGAGCTGCCAGTCTGCAAAAATTACTGATTCTGATTCAAATAAAGCAAAGAGGTTATCATAACACGAAGGAACGGGACCGTATTGTATTGGCCTGTATGACAAACCAGTAATGGAGTATCCTGTATTTTTATAATGAAGGAAGTCTGCATAGAATAACATTTTATTTAATTTCAAACGGTCATTCAGTACAGGATTGCAGTTTACTATAAATTTGATAAAAAGTGATTTAACCTTTTCAGGTGCAGGAGTTTTGTATCCTGTCAGGGAAGATGGCTTGCTCTCCACATCAATCTTGTTGTAGAATGGTTTCGGTAATAAATTGGATTTTATTAATTCTTCTACATTTTCGATCGTCCTTTTAAATATATTAGGACTTAGTTTATCTTCATTCCTCAACAGCATTTCTTTAAATACAACAGGATTTGACGCAGATGAGATCAGGTTCCCTATTGCTGTTGTCGGAATCTCTCCTCGTTCATAGATGCCATATCCATTTGCGCCCAATCCAAGTATTTCACTCATGGCAGCTGCGGATAAGCCATAATTCTCACGTATCAAAGCAATTGCATCCGGAAATGGTATGCCGTGTTTCTCGCGGTACTGGTTGTATACCTGCACCATCGAAATTGTATCTGCTTCAGTTGTTGTAAATTCTTCTTTGCATATATCACATTTGTAGTAATGCTGCTGGACGTGAAAATTTTCTTTTTTGAATATGATTTCCTTTGGATTCATATTCAACTGTGCATGTCCAACACAGTAGGGGCATTCAATTATCTTCTTCATTTGGTTGGGATTTAAGCGGAAATTTGAGTGGCCATTCAGCGACGTGGAATGATATGCAATCCACCATTTTGCCGGATAAGCCAGGACTGAGTTTTATATAAACATTTTTGTTATTGATCACTAATCCGAATTCATAGTAATCCGGCTTGCCAGGTACATCTCTATCTGGATTTGGCCCTGAATAATAATTGTCACTCGTGAGATCTTTGAGGTAATCTTCTCTCTGTTTTGGTGTGATATCAAGGTCGAGGAGTGCCTGAAGGTTTTTGTCTCTTCCTCTGAATGCCACCCCAAAGACCAGGATCTTGGTTTTCAGTTGGCTCAATAAAGAATTTATCTCCACTACTGAGGACATGGCCTTTTATCATATTGCAAATATAACTAAATTAGTTTAATAAATAGTAATTTAACTAAAATATTAAACTAATTAGGTTAATTTTATAAAGGCTGAAAACGAGACTGGATCAATTCCACACCCGGATCAACTCATCCACAATCGGCCGCGGAGTATATAGTTGCTCTATTATTTCCGAAGATGGCATGAATAAAAGCAAATTGAAAATACGTTCATCAACCATTTCACCGGCATTACCGATCTCTCGGATGCGACCATCTATTTTGTCCATCTTTTTGATCATCTGGCGGACCCATTGTTCCATGACTGTGAATTCGTTTTCACATATAGATTTGTTGTTTGTCTGCCAGTATTGGCTTTCATCATACATGCCAAAGGTGGTAAAATAAGTATCGCTGAGAAAGCGGATGAACGTAATCAATTGCATATGCAAACCGGCACCGGCAAAATGTGTTTTAGTATCTACCCGATAATCTTTTTCTTGTTCTAGCCTTTGAAACAATTCCATTTCCAAAACTTTAATCCTGCACTTTAATCATCTCAACCCGATGCGTTTTGCCTGTTTTGAGATCTTTGGTAAATCTTCTGTGCATATCTGCTGCAAGATTAAGGGAAGATCTGAATGGGATCTTGTCACTTTTCCAGTCGCAATCACGGCAAACCATCTGGTAGATATTGTTTTCCGTTCTGCGATTTTGCGTACCTGGTTTAGGTGTTTTTTTAACTTGACTAGGTGTTTTGGCCATTTTTGTAATTTATTTTTTGATTTGTAAATATCAATCCCACTCCCCAACAACTTCAAAATCCATCGAAAACTCTTCACACTCGGGGCAGTAATTATTGACGTTGCTCAATTGTAACTCATGCCAAGTTATGAATTCAGTCGCATCTGATAATTCATACATGGAAGGGTCGGTATAATACCGGAAATGTTCATCGTCTCCGCTGGCAACCGCACAAATTTTGTTAGTCGCTTTATCCATTGCGGGAACGATTAGCACCTTCTGGGAAATCCCTGCACCAAACATTAATGATTCATATTCTTCACCACAAATCCAGCAACTTGAATTTATTAAATGGCTCATAATGTATAGAATTTATACCCAAAAGTTAATCATTAAAAAGAACTGCAAGGCTGGGCAATGCAAACGAATTCAGAATGTCTACTATTTCTTATCTTAAATCCCGAAAATTTCACAATCCTATAAGCACATGAAATCAGGGTTATTTATTTTAATGTTATGTCTATCCTATGTCTCACTCAGTAGCCAATCGAACGCTAATGACAGCCTTCCGGATGGAATTTATAAGACACTGGATGATTTCAACAATCACTCTCCGGATACATCCATTAAAATCCGAAGACTGAACCTGGGGGTTCCTTCATCAAAGGCGTTTTTGGATTCGATTGTGGATCATGTATTGTTCCTGGATAAGCTCAATGCTCCAATCGCTAAAGTCTTTGCGATCGTACATAAAGGAGAGATTTATTTCCAGGAGAAAGCGATCCGGCAAAATGTAATGGAAGGGTATGGGGGCAAGAATTCGGCAAGTAAAAACAGGTTTCACAGGATCCAGGAGAGAGGACGGTATTTTTACGGTGAAACCTATTTTGCTTCAGCTGATCCTGCCGAAATTGCTGCTATGAGTTTCATGTTTGGCGTGATAGGAGGCGTGGCCACGGCTGCTACGTCAAAAGGCACCATATTTGAAGTACCATACGTATTCGACACTAAGCTCAACAAGTTCTTTGTTTTAGGTTCCCGGAATAATCTTCAACTTTTCATGGATACGTACCACCCGGAAATTGGCTTTCAGGTTGCCAAGGGAAAATTAGATTATGAACTTGTACGAGCGCACATTATTCAGTTCAACATAAATGGAAGCTAAGGTTGAGGTAAAGTCAAAGGTGGAGATACAAGTAATTTGTCCAAATCCGCTCGTTATCAAATTGCAGTTTCGCAAAACGGAGTTTTGCTGACGCGATACTTCGACACCTTGCACACAATCTTGTGCAGCTCAGTAACCAAGTAGGTGTAACCTACGCTTAACAATATCGGTTTTTATTGCGAGCGCAGCGAGCAATAAAACCTTCTTGATATTTATTTTTACATTTTGCCTATTGCCCTTTGCCTATTGCTAATTGCGCCTCTTCATCCCAAATTTCTCCTCAAGCAACTGTTCAATTTTATCTATGACTGAGTCGCGGCTTTCATCCTTATCGATTTCCATTGAATCAAGTGCATCACCTACCATTCCTATGATTTTGTCGTACCTCCCGAATACCTTCCTGCATTGCATTTCATCGCCGGTTTCCCAATAGTTGCTTTCATCGTAGAGTTCAAAGTGGGCGAAATATTTTTCAGATATATACCGAAGAAATTTGATAATGGCTATATGTTTCTCGACTCCGGCATACTGTGTTTTTGTAAAGACTCCGCTTACAGCATCTTCAGGTATATCCTCATGAGTGGTTTCCTGAATGTAGGAATACAGGATCGGATTGATCAGCATTCCATGAGCAATGTGAAAAGTGAGCCAGATGGGTTCGCTGCCTTCCGGTGTAATCAACACGCCATCTAAAGGCGTGTCCTTGAAAAAGGGTAATCGCTGATGATGCCATTGCATGCTGATCGCAATGTCCGTGGCTTCGTCAATAAGAGGTTGCAAATCGGATGGATTCCGGAGCTTGCCGGAATAATGAATGGTAAGTCCCATGATTCAACTGGTTTAAAAAGTGAAGAAAAAATAATCAATTCCAAAAAAATTCGACTGTTTCTTTTTTAGGAGGTGGAGTATGAAGATTTTCAACCACATCCATGGGATCCATGCGTCTTAGCAAATCCATAATGCGTTCATCCATGATTTCACCGGATCTTCCGATTTCTCCGACCCTTCCATCCAGCGCATCAAGCCTGGAGATCATCTGGTAGACCCATTTCTCCATCCAGCGGAATTCACTTTCACAGAGGGACCTGTCATTGGTTTCCCAATATTGGCTTTCATCGACGAGCCTGAATGCTGAAAAATATGTATCACTCAGATGGCGGACATAGGGGATGATCTGCATATGTATTGTGGCGCCTGCAAAATGCGTTTTCGTCTCCATAAGGTGATCTCTTTTTATCCGCTGCCCCACATGCCTTGAAAAAAGATAATCTTCCGGTGAGACGAGTTGACGATTCTCAAGGAAGGTCATCCATATAGCCTGACTGCCGGTGGGTTCAAAAGCAATGCCTTCTACGGGAATTTCAAATGACGGAAGGATTTTTTCATAGCCCCATTTCATTTGGGTGCATTGGTGAACAACATCTTTGATACGAGAAGGTAAAAGCTCCATCGAACGGAGTCTGCCGGAATAAAAGATAGTGATACCCATGGTAACTGGTGAGTTATAAGGGTGAAGAAATTTGTTTTCGAATGAAAATTAAGGAGAAACAAACAATTTTACAAATTATTTTTTGGGGTAAACTTCTTAATCGCAAAACCGAGTTTTGCAAACACCAGGACGTAGGTACAACCTACGCCCAACAAAATCAATTTATTGCTCGCTGCGCTCGCAATGATTATGCAAAACCGAGTTTTGCTGACGCGATACTTCGACACCTTTCACACAACCTTGTGCAGCTCAGTAACCAAGTAGGTACAACCTACGCTTAACAATATCGTTTTTAATTGCTCGCGGCGCTCGCATGTAAATAATGGAATGCTGAAGTTTATTTTTCTGTAAATTGGTTGCATGGATAAATTGCAATTTCCCTGATCTCAAGTGCCGTAGGCACGACCGATTTTGTATCGATGGAATTTATTCCATCGGCATTTCAACTCACGTCCCATAACAACCTATTCTATCTCATCAACATTGACGAACATTGAAACACCTCTACCTCGCCGCCATCATTTTAATAAAATTTATTCTCCAGTTTGTATTAGTTCACCCGGACTATGATCTGCAGCGGGATGAATACCTGCACCTTGATCAGGGACTCCATCTCGCATGGGGATATCTTTCGGTGCCTCCGATGACCTCGTGGATTTCATTTTTTATTCAGCTGGTAGGCCCGAGTGAATTGTGGGTGAGGTTTGTGCCAGCGCTCTTCGGAGCGATGACGTTAGTGCTTACCTGGAAGATGATCGAAAAGCTGAATGGCGGATTATTTGCATGCGTACTGGGTACCACAGCCATGTTGATTTCCCCATTGCTGCGAATCAATATTCTGTACCAACCCAATTCATTGGATGTATTTTTCTGGACACTGGCTTTTTATGTGCTGCTGCGATGGATCCAAACGAATGAACCGCGATGGATCTACATGATGGCCCTCACTTTTGCACTCGGTATTTACAGCAAATACAATATTCTTTTCCTCATGGCGGGAATTTTACCTGCATTATTAATAACCACGCAACGAAAAATATTTGCAAACAAACATTTATACATCGCTATGGGATTGGGTGTTGTTCTTGTTTTTCCAAATCTCCTTTGGCAATTAAAAAATCATCTGCCCATGCTGCACCATTTCCGCGAACTTGCAGAGACACAACTAGTTAACATGAGCAGGATGGATTTCATGAAAGATCAATTCATCTACTTCATCAATTCCTTTTTTATCATCATCGCTGCTTTCACCGGTTTCTGTTTTTATCCTCCATTCAAACCATACCGGGTGATTGCGTTGACATATTTGTTCACGATAAGTTTGTTCCTTTTTTTCAAAGCAAAGAGTTATTATCCCTTTGGCCTTTATCCGGTACTGATGGCATTCGGGGCCGTTTATATAATTCAGCTGACTCAATCGGGATGGAAAAAAATCCTCCGACCGGTTTCGTTATCACTTGTTGTCGTATTAGCTATTCCTTTGTTTATGATCGGCTTTCCCAATAAGCGTCCAGAGCAGATTAAACAGCATCCGGAGCTTTACCAGTTTTTTGGATTACTTCGTTGGGAAGACGGCAAGGATCATGCTATTCCTCAGGATTTTTCAGATATGTTAGGATGGAGCGAACTGGCAGAAAAAGTAGATGCCGTCTATGATACGATTCAAAACCAGGAACAAACGTTAGTGCTCTGCGATAATTATGGTGAAGCAGGTGCTATCAATTATTACAGTAGACATAAAAATATCAATGCCGTATCCTTCAATGCCGATTATATCAATTGGTTCCCGCTGGACAAACCCATCCTGAATGTCATCGCCATCAAAGACAGTGATAGTGCAGAAGAAGAGATCAACGGTACTGCTCCATTATTTCATTCCGCTTACCGCGCTGGTGCAATCGAAAATCCCGATGCCCGTGAATTCGGGACAACAATACTTGTTTTCGAGGGCGCTAAAGAAAATATCAATGCCCTGGTGTCAAAAGAAATTGCGGAGGAAAAATCGCGATGAAGCACAAGGCACAGCCTTGAACACACCAGGACGTCGGTCAACCGACGCCCAGCATTTGGATTTTAATTGCTTACTGCGCTTGCAAATTGTTTCGCAAAACGGAGTTTTGCTGACGCGAAAGCGTAGGTGCAACCTACGCTTAACAATTTTGTTTTTATTGTTCGCTTCGCGCGCAATAAAAATTATTGAATCATATATTAATTGGTTGTTGAGATGTGATTAGCGAAAAGGAAAAAAGTCCCCTTTAGGGGATTTAGGGGTAAACGCGGATCCTTCAGGCAGCCAATCCGGAAACGAGGTATCTTTAGATTATGGACACCATCTCCAAAAGTTTTTTCTTCCTCATCTTACTTTTCCGGACATCCCATTCAATAGCTCAGCCATGGATGGATGCAACCTATTTAAGTAAAAGCAATACCCGGTCAGAATACCCGAATTTCTATGATATCCAAAAAGCTTTTACCACTTATGAAAATGCAATGGATACATTGCTCAAAGAAGACAATCGTGTAGTAAGAGCTGAAGAAGCAGAAGAAGGGAAATTTCCTGGATATAATCTATTCAAACGTTGGGAATGGTTCAATCAACCCCGAGTGTACCCTTCAGGAGAATTTCCTCTTGTTAAAACAGAGCTGGCAACACATGAAAAATATCTCCGCGATACAAAGCACCGAAAGCAGGATCGCACAGGGAAAAGATCAACTCCAGCCACATGGCAAAATCTTAATGCACCTTTAGCACCTTCCGGATATATGAGCGCAGGTGCAGGGCGAGTGAACTGCCTGACATTTATGCCCGGCAATAATAATATTCTCTTTGCCGGTGCTGCCTGCGGAGGTGTATGGAAAAGTATTAATGGAGGTGTAAGCTGGACCGTGCTCAATACCGATCAACTTCCTTCTTTAAGCATTACCAGCATCGTCATTGATCCGGTAAATACTGCCTATATCTACATTGCCACGGGAGATAATTTCACAGGCTTCCCGGTATCAGGTGTATTGAAGCAAGGACATTTTAGCGCGGGCATATATAAATCAAATAATGGCGGACAGACATGGAGCTTAGCCGGAATACCACATACGCAAGCGGATGGTTTTATTCCGCAACAATTAATCCTGGACCCTGCAAACACATCCATTATGCTTCTTGCATCGAATACAGGAATCTGGAGGTCCATCAATCATGGAACGAATTGGACACTGGTCAATTCCAGTGGTTTTTTCTATAGTATTGAATTTAATCCGCTCAATCATAATGTTGTGTATGCCACAAACGGACTTGGACTCTGGCGTTCAAATAATAATGGTGTAAACTGGACGTACAAGGGAGGCGGATATCCAAATATCCTGGGAGGAAGGGTAAGCCTTGCGGTCACTCCAGCTGATACAAACTATGTATATATATGGGGCCCGACTGCCGGGTTTAAAAGATCAGTTAATGGTGGAAATACATTGGTCACGATGACGAATCCTGAAACCATTGCACAGCCTTATGGATATGTCGACAGGTCAATGGGTGTCTCCAATACAAATGCGCTGAATGTCCTGGTGGGTGGACTCATCACAGCGAAGTCACCTGATGGCGGTGTAACATGGTTCCCGGCGACGGACTGGCAGAACATAGAAGAGCCTGACTGGGTGCATGCAGATATTAAAAAAATAGTATACGAACCAGGAAGCGGAAACAAATTGTACCTGGCGAACGATGGAGGAATTGCAGTCAGTAATGATAATGCAACTACCTGGACAGATATCAGCAATGGCCTTCAGATAGCCGAGATATATAAGATCGCCAACCATCCGAATGATGCAGATACACTTTATTTCGGAGCTCAGGATGCAGGGACGTATCGATGGATTGCAGGCGATTCATCTTTTCATGTACTGGCAGGTGGAGATGGATTTCAACCCCTGGTGGATCCTACGAATACGAACATACTTTTTGCAAGTCTCCAAATAGGCCAGCTGCGCAAATCGATAGACAACGGTGAAACATTTTTCTCTGCTTCACCCGGACAATATCTATGGGATCCTCCGATCAAAATGAATCCTTTAAATCCCAATACCATGTATGTGGGATGCACGCAAGGTGTAAAGAAATCAATCGCAAGCGGTATACAAGGTACCTACGTCACTATGTCCGGCAGCATACTCACAAGTATCATTGCAATGGATATAACAAAAGCAGACACAAATTTTATCTATGCATCCTCCATCAATCAGATGATCAGAAGTGAAGATGGAGGATTAAACTGGACTGACATTACAGCGGGTCTTCCTGTTGCCAGTGCAGCGATTACATTTATATGCGCCAGCACTACCGATCCCGAAAAAGTATTTGTGTCTTTTTCAGGTTACTCTTCTGCTAATAAAGTTTTTATGTCCGTGAATGGTGGCCTCAACTGGATCAATATCACCGGTAACCAATTGCCTAATGTTCCGGTCAACAGCATTACGTATATGGATGGCAGTTACGATGGTGTTTATATTGGAACTGACTTTGGTGTATTTTATCGTGATGGTGAATCGACGGACTGGATGCCATTCAATGAGGGATTGCCAAATGTGATTGTCAACAGTCTTGACATCGAATATTCAGAAATGCAGATAAGGGCAGGCACTTATGGAAGAGGATTGTGGGAATCAGATCTCATCACGCAAATATCTCCAGTCATGACATGGAATGGAAATATGTCTTCTGACTGGAACGATCCGCTCAACTGGAATCCGCATGGCGTACCTATTTTCAATCAGGATGTCATCATTCCTAACGTGACGGCTCCCGCACATTTTCCTGTTGTGAATGTGACGGGATTGGCTTGTAAAAGTTTGAGTGTTCAACCATTGTCGATGGTGACAATACAGGAGAATAAAAGACTTGGGATAAAAGGCTAAGGTTAAGGCGAAGGCATTTGCATAGGCGAAGCGCATAGAGCATGCATAAGATTTAATATTAACGTACTCCTATAGTACCGACAATTTCTTTTTCGCAAAACGGAGTTTTGCTGACGCGAAAGCGTAGATACAATCTACGCTTAACAATATTGGTTTTATTGCTCGCTGCGTGTGCAATAAAAAATATCAACGACTTTGTTTTTATTGCTCGCTGCGCGTGCAATAAAAAATTATCAACGACTTTGTTTTTATTGCTCGCTGCGTGTGCAATAAAAAATTATCAACGACTTTGTTTTCATTGCTCGCTGCGTGTGCAATAAAAAATTATCAACGACTTTGTTTTTTATTGCTCGCTGTGTGTGCAATAAAAAATTATCAACGACTTTGTTTTTATTACTAGCTGCGTGTGCAATAAAAAATTATCAACGACTTTGTTTTTTATGGTTCGCTGTGCCAAAATAGTAGACACATAAAACTGGAATGAATCTATAATCTCGAATTCAAAAGGAATAAAGGATATTGAATTAGAAACAATTTGCAATTAGCAAATCAATCAAACAAGATTCTCGTTTAACCATTTAATCGATTAACCTTTTGACCCTCTTTTGGCTATGGCTTGCGCAAAGAGACAGGAGATTTTAAAACTTCAACAGTCTTTACGATAGTATCTCTGCATCCAAATGTGTTTTCTGCAACAAGTGATATCGTGTACATCCCTGAAGTATCCGGCAGGAATTGAAATTTAGGGCCCGGAAAGTTATCTCCGTTTATTGTCCAATAGAGTAAATCGGCACCAGTGGACACATTTACCAGTTGTATGGAATCAGCTCGTTCATAATATGGTTTGTCTACGATGACAAACTCACTCCTGGGTATAGGAAAAACGGTGACTTTTATGATAGTCGTATCACTGAAGGATGCCAGTGAATCATACGTTAACATTTCCACTTTATAAATTCCGCTGGTTGAATAAACATGATATGGTGAATATAAATTTGAGACAGGACTTCCATCCATGAAATTCCAGAAATATGTAAGATTTGGTGCTCCATAATTGATAAACGAAATGGCCAGCGGCCTGCAACCACTGAATTCCTTTTCATCCATGGAAATGACAGGTGTAAAATGAGCTTCCTGGCCTGATATAAAATTTACTTCGAAAACGGATAAAATATAAATGGAAGCAATTATTCTGATACAGAATATTCTCATAATTTTTCTTTTTAGAAGGGAGAAATCAGTGAATACCTGTTTGAATAACCTTATGGGGTTTTTAAGAGGGTAGGGTAATATACGAAAAATGCTTCGACCTGCTAAACTCAACCTTTTGCTACAGCCTCAGCAACCGGCGGAAAGGGCGGAAAAGGCAGAAAAGGCAGACGAGATAGAAGGGGCAGAAAAGCTAAAAGGGCAATTATCACGCAAAACGGAGTTTTGCAAACACACGGACGTAGTGGATACTACGCCCAACCGTAAGCCAAGGGAATCTTGAATAAGGAATTTTGAATTTAGAAGTAAAATTGGGAATACTTGAATTTTGAATTTATTACACAAGGCACAGCCTTGAAGACACCAGGACGTCGGTCAACCGACGCCCAGCAGAATTATTTTTTATGTATTGGTTTTGGTCCTTCGCCTCCGCCTCCGCCTTTTTTTTGCCTCCGCCTCCGCCTCTTTTAATACCCTGGTGTTTTTTCCTTATTTTCTTTAGAGATGGGAGTTCCGTTGTACAACGGATATGTGGACAGTAATTTTCCCCAGGCTTCTTTTGTTGTTTCGATGGTGTCCTGTTGATTGTAGGTTATTTCATCTTTTGATTTGATGGGTGATTGGGCAGGATTGGAACCGGTGAACCGGATGATGATGAATATGGCAAAGAGTGTGAGGAGGGAGGTAAGAAAAAATAATAGGTATTTTCTCTTGCGTTTATTTCGGTTGGTTAACATGGAGGGTGTAATTTCAAAATTTCCAATGCTGGAAACGGTATTTGACTTAAGGTAATATCCCGGTTTAGTTCATTTTATAATCTATGATTGAGTTGGTATGTGCTTTATTAAAATATGATGTAAGATATGATGATGAATAAACCGGCCTATGGGGTTTTCCCCTTATAAAATGGGAGAGGGAATAGGGGAGAAAGGAAGAAGGGAAGAAAGGAAGAAGGGAGGAAAGGAGGAATAGTGGAAAGGCCGGTTCGCTTCGGTTCCGCTCAGCGACCGGCGAAATTTTACATATTGAGTAATTTCTGGTTGAAGTGAGTCTAAACGAAACAACAAATATTTCGCAAAACAGAGTTTTGCTAACGCACAAACGTAGGCACAGCCTACGCTTAACGAATTGCTTTTTAATTAATGAATTTTTGTGTCAGCTGAACCTGATCATGCATTCTGCATTCTGAATTCGCCTCAGCCTTCGCCTCAGTCTTCGCCTTCGCCTTCGCCTTCGCCTTCGCCTCTTTTTCTCAATTCCACACAAAGCACATCCCTATCATCGTCGAGGATGAACCGGGAGTATTGCGCAATAATATAGCATTTGAGATACCGGTGTTTCGGTGGATGACGACATTGTTCATTTTGAGGATGCCGTTGTTATTGATAGCACCTGCGGTTAGTGATGTTCCTGCAGTTAAAGTCATGGTTTGCAATTCAACAGTTTTACCTGCTGCGATATCAAAGACACTTGTACCTGTGCCTGTAATATTTGTATTTGCACCTTGTGCGATGATGACAAGATTTTTGGTTAGTGCCAGTGTTGAAGAACCAACATTTATAGTTGAGTTAGCAAGTGTTGAACTGATCCTGATGGTGTCACCATTATTAGCACAATTGACAGCGGAAATTAAACTTCCCACTGCCGTTCCCGAAGTGAGCGTAACCAAAAGATTACAATTAAAATAGACTGCATAATCTTCAGCTTGTCCGTGTGTTGCGATATCGCATGCGTTTGTCGGCGTGACAGCAAATCTTGATAGTATTCTTGATCGCAGGTTTTTCCTTGTCACGACGCCATTAACAGGAGTTGTAAAGGATAATGTGCGTGTACCGTCCTTGTTAGCAGGAAATGAAACAGCGCTTTCGCCTGATTCAAATGTTCCATTGTCGTTATAGTCAATGTAGAAGCGTGCACCTTCATCATTGGCATAGCCTGTCTGGACCGTAACATTATACAGGGTGTTCAGCTCCATTGTAGTTCCGGCAGTACATGCATAGTTCTGATAAAAGCCATCATTGAAGCTTGTTAATTTGTCGATGCTTCCTAGTGCAAATCGATAAATACCAATAGCCGCCGTATTGTTGAGATTTATATTACTAACTAATGTACAACCTGTATTGACTGTAGGCGTACTGTTCATGACTTTGATATAGTTCAACTTGGTGATGCTTGTTGCACCGGCATTTACTGTAAGTTTTACAGAATATGTACCGGGTACGCTGTACGTATGCGTTGGGTTTTGAGTGGTATAATTGGTGACACCATTATTATCAATATCCCATGCCCAGCTGCCATTTGGCTTAAAGCTAGCATCATAAAAATGTACTGTAAGCGAATTTGAACAAGTGGTTGTTACGTCTGCAGTGAAATCTGCAACGGAGCTGGTAGCAAAAATGTCGGTTGTGAATAATCCTCTTCCATGTGTTGCTACAACAACCATTTTATCTGAGGCACGCAACTTCAGCATGTCACATCTTGTCAACACGGGACCTGCATTTGCAGCAGTACCCCAGACTGGTGCAGATGATGTGTTGTGACCAAAATTTCCTGTTGAATACACGCCTATTTCTGTAGCAGCGAGAACCTGGTTCCGGTCTGAAGGATTATAGATGGCCCAATTAACCGGAATGTCAGGAAGGTTGCCTTCTTTGTTAAACCAATTCAATCCGCCGTTGGATGTTTCCCAAATAGAAGTAACGCCATAATTGGAATAAGTCACCATTAGATGATTATCATCTTCGCCTACATCAATGCTTGATACCCATCCTGCGGTTGTGATCGGAGCTCCTGCGCCATTATCAAGACGCGTAGGTACTGGCATTGGTACCGGGAGTACGGTGCTTGCATTTGCTAATTTATAAACGCGTCCATTAGCTATACCTAAGAAAAGGACGTCATTGTATGGACTCACCTTCAATGCAGAGATCTTGGATGCTCCTACGGATAGGCCAAGGTCAGAGGATGGAGGATTCACATTAAGAGTGAATACATTGATGTTTGGTATCCTCTTTAATGAATCATTTGAGCATGCTGCATAATAGACCTTTCGTACATTATCATATTCGCTTGGATTGATAAAATGTCCGGAACCCTGGTCCATGATTTCATTGAAAGTCCATCCGCCGTCTACGGATCTGTATAAGCTGTTGTATACGTAGGATGCCAGTTGCATGTCGCCATCAAGCTGATCGATATGACAGAAAGCTCCATCGCCTCCTACAACTCTGTCAGTAGTATTCGCCTGAGGTAAGGTAAATTGCTGTGTACCATTATCCTGGCATCCACCTAAAAAGAAATTGGAGTTGAATTCATTTTTCGAAGCGCAGGCATATAGCTGCGTGACATTATATCCGGTGTTTTTTTCTGCGAATGATGGTGTCACTGCTGAATTGCCTGCATTCGTGGAGAAAAACAAGCCGCCATCATTTCCGAATAAAACTTCATTAGGAGCTCCGGGACGGAAAACGATTGCATGCTGATCGGCATGCACATACGGTTGAGAAAAATTTCCATTCCAATCCGATATACCCGTCCAACTCGTACCACCATTCGTGGATCTGTGCAGGTTAAGCCCCCCTGCCAAGACAAGATCTGCATTCGTAGCATGTACAGCTACGATCAGATTATAAAAGGCCTGGCCATTCGTAAAATGAGTTACTCCATCGTCAACCAACCTGGGAATTGCTAATGAATTCCAGACGGTTCCACCATCAACAGATCGTTTAAACCAGGCTATATCATTAAAACCGCTACCACCCTCGCCAACAGCATATATTACACTTGCGTTAGATGGTGCACATGCTAATTCAATTCGCTCTGCACTACCTACTCCAACATTTGTTGACAGGTCTGTCCATGCGGCTCCATTGGATGCATTAGTTGTTTTAAAAACTTTTCCGGTGGATGACATTCCAAAGCTTGCAAATACATCTCCATTGGCAGCCACTTCAACATCTGCGGCGCGATCATAAAGTGAACCGGAACCTGTCCACACTGTAAGTACTTTAGTCCAGGCAGTGCCACCATTTGTAGACCGCATGATGCCACCTGTGTTGGTGTAGTAACCTCTTGTTGCAGCATATACAGTTCCATCATTTTTACAAACTATTTTTTGAATGTAATGGAAGTCACTGCTGCTGTTATAAGCCCCGGGAATTGTTGTTGCAAGATTAGTCCAGGCACCACCCCCGTTTGTGGTTTTCCATATGCCACTTCCACTTTGTGCATCACTATTGAACCAACCTTCACCTGTGCCTACATAAATCTCCTGCGTATTAGCCGGATTGTATGCGATGGTTGTAACGGCAATATTGGACCAAAAGTCATTGACCTTTGTCCAGACCGGCGAGGCTATTGTGATATCAGTGGTGACCCATAGTCCGCCGCCAACACCACCGGCCCATACTTTTTTCTTTGTGGCATCATTCGGATCAAACAGCAATGCACGCGTCCTGCCACCGACATTGGTCGGGCCTCTTTCTGTCCATGCGAGACCCGGGATGGGAGCTCTTTGCTTTAATGAATTTTCCAATTCACGACTTGCTGCATAAAGGCGCTCATATGGAACAGCACCTAATGCAGGATCCATCGTCTGCATGAAACGCAATTCGAAAGCGAGATCGGGCCGGTCAGCACCAGGTATTTCTTCGCTTTCTTCTTCAACGACAGGTGTACGGTTGTAATAGGGATGTGAGGCCAACAATTTCCCCCAGGCTTGTTTAGTGGCTTCAACTGTGTCTTGTTGATCGTCACGTAGTTCGCCTGACGAATTGATTGGTGATTGACTAGGATTGAAGCCGGTAGAACGAATGAGGATGTAAACGACAAATAAAGTCAGAAAGGACGCAAGAAAAAATACAAGGTATTTTCTTCCGGACATATTATAGTTGGTTGGCATTGGGGTGGTATTTCAAAATTTCAAAGTAAGCAAAGATGTTGGTCTCAGAGCAATATTCTGTTTTATTACATTTTAAAATTTATGATGGAGTTGGTGTGTAAGTATTAAAAAATATGCTGTAAGATACAATAATGGATAAACCGGGCTATGGGGTTTTCCCCTTATAAAATGGGAGTGCGGATAGGGGAAGAATGCGAGAAGGATAAAAGGGAGGAAGGGCAGAAAGGAAAAATGGCAGAAAGGTGAAATACCTTAACCTATTTTAATAAAGATTTGATTGAATTAAAAATGATATTGTTAAGTGTGAGCTAGTTTGTGGATTCGATTTTGACTTGTTCGTGGATTGAAAGTGTGTCAGAGTTATTGGAGAATGATTTTATGGATGTGGGACCATGTTGGTTATGGAATAGTATCCATGTAAAAAAGAAAGTGAATAAAGAGAAGCTGGAAATTAAAAGAAAGAACCTGTTAAGTGTGGCTTTAGTGCTGTCCATTGCGTCCTGGTTGAAAAGAAATTGATTAAATGTTGTTGAGGCAGCGGAAATGTGATGATGCTAAAATATCGGAATGGATATTTTGGGTAGTCTTCCTAAAGTGAACAATCCTGGTAAGGCATAGTTTTTCAATTTAGTAATTAGGGTAATATTTTTTTGATAGGGAAGATAAGTGAGGGTGGTTTACCGTTGGTTTTAGGTGGATTGTTACGAGTATTTTTGGAAAATCAGGGAAGATTTTTGGAAAATAGGCGGGTATGATATTTATAATTATCACATATACAGTCACTTACAAAAAAGGATTTCGACAAAATCTAGTTTAGCGTTGTGAAAAGTAAAAATACCTTGGAAAATTAACCATGCCCTCCTTTCGGCTACCCTTTTAATCCCTCAGTAAATACCATCCCAATGATTTCGTCGAAATCCTTTTTGGAAATTCGCCTATCCCACACCTCGCTGTTTTCTTTTAATTACTCACCCCGTCTCTTTGCTCCCTGCCCCCTGCTCCC
>DASRXQ010000016.1:0-70327 GCA_035654115.1 Saprospiraceae bacterium | reverse complement strand
AGCTGTCTAAGGTAAAATTGGTGACTGGGGCTAAGTCGTAACAAGGTAGCCGTACCGGAAGGTGTGGCTGGAATACCTCCTTTTATTTTACAAGAGTGTACTATTAATATAGTCAATAGTCCCGCTCCTTCTTCCCTATCTTATTAAATGAAAAACTAAAAATGAAAAACTAAAAATGTTTCATTTGTCATTTTTCACATTTCGTTTTACTTGTTGTCCAACCTGTTTTTTACTGATATCATTTCATAGTAGAGCAAGAATATCATTTAAAGAAGGCCTTTCAGCATTAAGATTTGGCCTGATGAAAAATGTTCTTATTTTTGCCGTCCGTTTCGCCAAAAGTTGAGGTGAAAAACGATTTGAAAAGGAATTTTTTGATGTGGCCCAGGTGGGCGGCTTGTAATCGTGAAAGCGGGACAGGCAGACCGGATCGATACCGGATCATATCGCCATGTGCATCGCCGTGGAGGGCTTACCGACTAGTCTGAAGGTATGGTTTGAAGCGGGGTTCGATGTAGTAAAGTTCTTTGACAAGGATGGGGAGCGTCGTGAGGAGATTTACTGTACCGGTTGTACCGGTATGAGTGAACTCTTTATTATTATTTTGAGACGAGTTATTAATTGAATAAGTGCTTATGGCATTAAGAATAGGAAGCGATTAAGAGCGTATGGGGAATGCCTAGGCTCTCAGAGACGACGAAGGACGTGGTAAGCTGCGAAAAGCTGCGGGGAGTTGCAAACGAACTTTGATCCGCAGATGTCCGAATGGGACAACCCCTATGGTTGAAGACCATAGATCATACCGAAAGTATGAAGACAACCCGGAGAACTGAAACATCTAAGTACCCGGAGGAACAGAAATCAACGAGATTCCCTTAGTAGTGGCGAGCGAAAAGGGAACAGCCCATTAAGTATAGTGCTAAGTAGTAGAAGTAGTCTGGAAAGCTACACCGTAGAAAGTGAAAGTCTTGTAAACGAAACGAAGCATTATGTGAATTGAGTAGGGCGGGACACGTGAAATCCTGTCTGAATATGGGGGGACCATCCTCCAAGGCTAAATACTCCTGAGAGACCGATAGTGAACCAGTACCGTGAGGGAAAGGTGAAAAGGACCCCGAAAAGGGGAGTGAAAAGACCCTGAAACCATACGCTTACAAGCGGTAGGAGTGGTGCATTTATGTGCCATGACTGCGTGCCTTTTGCATAATGATCCTACGAGTTGCTCCTGACTAGCAAGTTTAATTCCAATGAAGGGAAGGAGGCGAAGCGAAAGCGAGTCTGAATAGGGCGCACAGCTAGTTGGGGCAGACGCGAAACCACGGTGATCTACCCATGGGCAGGTTGAAGGTCAGATAATCTCTGACTGGAGGACCGAACCGGTGTACGTTGAAAAGTGCTCGGATGACCTGTGGGTAGGGGTGAAAGGCCAATCAAACCTGGAGATAGCTCGTACTCCCCGAAATGCATTGAGGTGCAGCGTTGGTATTTTTTGTATTGGAGGTAGAGCTACCAATAAGGCTAGGGGGCTTCGCGGCCTACCAACCCTTGATGAACTCCGAATGCCAGTACAAATAACCAGCAGTGAGGCGCGGGGTGCTAAGGTCACGCGCCGAGAGGGGAATAACCCAGAACAGCAGCTAAGGTCCCTAAGTATACATTAAGTTGATCTAACGATGTGAGGATGCTTTGACAGCTAGGATGTTGGCTTGGAAGCAGCCATTCATTTAAAGAGTGCGTAACAGCTCACTAGTCGAGCGTTCTTGCGCGGAAAATGATCGGGCATCAAATGTATCACCGAAGCACTGTGATTGAAAAATCGGTAGGGGAGCATTCTAAACTGCGTTGAAACCAGGTCGTGAGACAATGGCGGAGCGTTTAGAAAAGAAAATGTAGGAATGAGTAACGATTAATACGGTCAGAAACCGTATCGCCGTAAGACTAAGGTTTCCTGGATCGATGTTCGACAGACCAGGGTGAGTCGGGACCTAAGGAAAACCCGAAAGGGGTATTCGATGGCAAACGGGTTAATATTCCCGTACCAGTTTACAATAAAAGGGGACGGAGATCTGAACTGATCGCGCACTGACGGAATAGTGCGTTGAACTACTTGTAAGGGTAGGATAGTACCCCAATCCCGCAAGGGTGAGGGGATAGTGTCAGGTAAGGTCTTCCAAGAAAAGCCGAAGTAAACTGCTCGTACCGTAATCCGACACAGGTAGTCGAGGAGAGTATCCTCAGGCGCTCGAATGATTCATGGCTAAGGAACTAGGCAAATTAGACGCGTAACTTCGGGAGAAGCGTCCCCCGCTTCGGCGGGGCGCAGTGAAACGGCCCAGGCGACTGTTTAGCAAAAACACAGGACTATGCTAATTCGTAAGAAGATGTATATGGTCTGACACCTGCCCGGTGCTGGAAGGTTAAGGAAGGGGGTTAGCGCAAGCGAAGCTCTTGACTGAAGCCCCAGTAAACGGCGGCCGTAACTATAACGGTCCTAAGGTAGCGAAATTCCTTGTCGGGTAAGTTCCGACCTGCACGAATGGTGTAACGATCTGGGCTCTGTCTCAGCCATGATTTCGGTGAAATTGAAGTATCGGTGAAGATACCGGTTACCCGCAATGGGACGAAAAGACCCCGTGCACCTTTACTATAGCTTCACATTGGTCTTGAGTCTAATATGTGTAGGATAGCTGGGAGACTTTGAAGCTGCCACGCCAGTGGTGGTGGAGTCGTCCTTGAAATACCAGCCTTGTTATATTTAGGTTCTAATCCCGCATCCGTGGGAGACAGTGTGTGGTGGGTAGTTTGACTGGGGTGGTCGCCTCCAAAAGAGTAACGGAGGCTCGCAAAGGTACCCTCAGTACCGTTGGTAATGGTACGAAGAGCGTATGAGTATAAGGGTGCTTGACTGAGAGAGCGACGGCTCGATCAGGTGCGAAAGCAGGCTCAAGTGATCCGGTAACTCCACATGGGTGGGTTATCGCTCATAGGATAAAAGGTACGCCGGGGATAACAGGCTGATCTCCCCCAAGAGCTCATATCGACGGGGAGGTTTGGCACCTCGATGTCGGTTCGTCACATCCTGGGGCTGGAGAAGGTCCCAAGGGTTGGGCTGTTCGCCCATTAAAGTGGCACGTGAACTGGGTTCAGAACGTCGCAAGACAGTTCGGTCTCTATCTATTGCGGGCGCGGGAATATTGAGAAGATCTGACACTAGTACGAGAGGACCGTGTTGGACGTACCGCTAGTGTACCAGTTGTGGCGCCAGCTGCACCGCTGGGTAGCTATGTACGGAACGGATAAGCGCTGAAAGCATCTAAGCACGAAGCCGTCTTTAAGATGAGTATTCCATTCTCCCTTGCGGAGATGAAGGGTCGTAGAAGATGACTACGTTGATAGGTTATAGGTGGAAGTACAGTGATGTATGTAGCCGAGTAATACTAATCACCCGAAAGCTTCCTTTTTTTTTAAGAAATGAACATGTGAGTTTACTCCCATGTCTCGTCGCCGAATAATTCGACAAACCCCATCCTTTTTTTATTTTCGATTTTCGATTGCCGATTTTCGATTGCATTGAAAGCTTTTGCTTTTCGCATTCGTCTCTCGTCATCTCGTTATTCGTAAATCAAAATGTAGTGTGGCTCAAAGGTAAAGTCTCATGGACAGCTTAACGAGTCACACAATACTAAATAAGTGGAATCCCATGAACGCATGGGAAACCCCGCATAAGGCGGGAACCACTAAAGATCAAATGGTAGCTCACGCATAAAGTCGCGTGACTAGTTCCGCTCCGGCGGATCCATTGAAGAGCAAATGATGGCTCACGCTAAAATAGCGTGACAAGTTCCGTAAAGGGACAATCATTTAAGAACAAATGGTGGCTATAGCAAGGGGGATCCACCTCTTACCATTCCGAACAGAGAAGTTAAGCCCCTTCACGCCGATGGTACTGCCGCAAGGTGGGAGAGTAGGTCGCCGCCTATCTTTACAACTAAAGCCCTGTAGTGCAAACTGCAGGGCTTTTTTATTTAGACAATTGAGAAGTGCTGAGATGAAGCCATTTTTATAATGATCGGCTGTCATAATACAGGGTTGATTGAGTGATGGCAAGGAAGATAATTCGGTAAATTGGAGATACCAAATTCAGCTTTCTATGAGGAATTTATACCTAATCCTGATTGCTACACTTTTTCTGAGCACACAGTCCCAATCTCAAAATGTCGGCGTAGGCACGGTGACTCCTCTTGCCAAATTATCCGTTGGCAGTTCTTCCGAATTCAGAGTAGATAACACCGGAAATATTATAAGAATCAGAAACATACAATATTCCTTTCCCAGCGCACAAGGCGCTTTCCAGTATCTGATGAATGATGGCCTCGGTAACCTTTCATGGTCTCCGGCATCCAGGCCGGTTGCCAGGATATTTACACTTACAGGGGATGGCTCAAATTGGTTGATCGATAATCCCCAGGATTATGGGACAGGATCAAATGCAGATCCAACGCTGACATTATACAGGGGTTTTACATATTATTTTAAAAATAATTCAGGCGGTCATCCTTTTTTCATAACCAACACACCCGGAACAAGTTCATATAATGTTGGCGTAACCTTCAATGGCGCAGGGAGCGGGAACATAGAATTCACAGTGCCGATGGATGCTCCGGCTACCCTGTATTACTATTGTAGCATCCATCCCCCAATGAACGGTACGATTAATATTCAGTAAACACAAGAAAGACAAACTTGCTTTTCGGGATTTTATGAATTGAGCAACATTGGAAATTAAAAAAGAGAATTGTACGAATTAAATTTCCGATCACTTACTCATTCCAGGTCCAGGATTGTCCCGTCCTGAAAAAAGCTGGCAGGTTAAAACTGATCATCGATTCAAATACTATTACCCATTCGAAGCATGTTTTTGTGAATTGACGACAAATAAAATTGTTGTCTGCTTAGCATCTGCCGAATACTGATTACCAAATTTAGTGATTGGTATTTCGTCTAATGGTCAGTGGCCAATCTGCTGATCACTTGACGAATATTATTTTACATTTGCATCTCCTGAATGAATACACCCACAAAACATAAAATCAATGTAGAACTCATCTGGTGGCTGTTTACATTCCTTCTCACAGCAATTGTCCTACTACCCATCCTGACCAACGTCCCCAGGTATCCTTTCTTTTTCCAGAACTTTATCCTCATCGCATCTTTCGTCACGTTTACACGATACATTTTTTTACTTCCCATCACATTGATAGCAAGAAAGAAATGGATCAAGGTTTTTATCATCGCTGTTTCTGCCATCCTCTTTTTTATCATGACCACTGCATTGAGCGACTTCCACAACTTTTTAGACGAGCAAGGACTGCAGACACTCGTAGAACATCTCAATGTCAAAACCCAGACAAGATTGATGAATTATATGAAAAGTGAAATGATCTTCTTCGGTGTTGGGGCTATTATCTCAGGACTCATCCTTCCTTTCAGAATGCTCATCTCCTTGTGGAGAGTCAGGAACAGAGGAACGGTGTAGCGTTATTTTGAAATAACAGATTCACTTTTTATCAGGCTTCGAAGGAAATCAATTTCATTTCTCAATTCCCGTATTAATTCATCATAAGCTTCTTTTGTGTCAGGAAAAAGAATCCTGCCCGGAAGTTTGGCATCTCCATGTTGAGGCTGCAAATGCGAATGAATGCTTTCCTCTAAAACCTGATGTATATCCAGTTCCAGGATTTCGGTGATGCGCATTAACCTGTCTACACTCAGGACGGTTTTTCCGGATTCGAGATTTGCATAGGTAGATTGTGCCATGTTGAGCATGTCAGCTATGTAGTCCTGTGAAATTCCCCTTGATTCCCTGCATGACCGGATAATCAGGCCAATCTGGTGTGCATTAGACATGATTTTATCGGATTAACTGATGAAATTATCTTGTTTTCAGATTGGAAATTTAATATATATCCCTCAATTTTAAAACAGAAATTTTTTTATTTCTAACGGTTAACTGATCACCAGGCAGATTAACGGATTGCATACTTCAACCAGGAAAACAAATGAAAACAATAGCCGTAAGTCTATGCCTGATATTTATTTGTGGCACCCATAGCACAGGTCAGTCAAACAATGCTGCTGGCCAGGTGATCGAAGGAGGTAAAGTGGTAGTGGAATTATTAAAAGCGTTGACAGGTAAAAAGGATCACGAAAAAAATGAAGGCTGCAAAGGAAGCTATGCAGATCTGTGCCTTCTCAATGAATCTTCCGCTTCCATTACGGTTGTTTTGCAAAAATCGAAAACTGAAGAAAAAAAGGAAATGGTGATCCTTCCTGCTATGAAGGAATGTTGTCTTCAGATCCCGGTAGGTGTATGGACATATGATCTGCGATTTACATCAACCCCACAGTCCATACGCAAAGGAGATATCCTGATAGAAGGATGTCAGAACCTGATCATGAATATAAAATAGGTTGAAACTATCCGGTAGTAAACCTAGAGGCGCCAGGAGTACTACTGCAACATAGTCCAGCGGGCAACTGAAAACCGCTTGAACAAGAAGTAGGGAGTCGCCAACGATGCGCGAGCATCGGAAGCAAAATTTAAATAACTTCATCATGAAAAACAATTTTATTACCCGGCTTTTATTTGGAATGGTATTGTGTATGTTTTCAATGACCATCCAGGCACAGACAAAAACTGTCAACTTGGGCACCGTCTCTAATAATGTCGCTACTTTGACCAATCAGATTGGGGCCGTAAATGTCCTAAAAGCAAATTTACCTGCCAATGCAACAGTGATAGATGTAAAACTGGAGTATTCACAATATGATGCTGCATATTATTTGACCGGTGTGGTCACTAATGATGCAATCAGTTCAGTAGGAATCAAATTGAATCAGAATGGATCCACCTTGTATGCCGCGGCAGGACCGGGAGTTGAGATTACATGTGTTGGTGTAAGATGTGGTATGTGCAGATTGAATTTCAGAAAATGGTCTCCTTTTTGTGAGTGTACTGATCCTGCAAAGGATTCTGAATCTGAATGCAATATGATTTCAAAATATATACTTTCATTTTAAAGATTGTCCAATTGCATTAGGAAATAAATTCGAAAGAACAGCAAGATTTAATAATTTAAATCTTGCTGTTAATTTAATAAAGGTTCTAATATTTATAGAAATGAAAATGTATATCTCAATAATATTATCTTTCTTTTTTTGCTTGCTGTCAGCAAGTTCATTTTGTCAAAAAGCCCTTGAGGATATGGCTGAGAAAATTCACAAGGAAAGGTCCATGCATACGTCCATTCATTATTCGATAAACTATAATGTAAAGCCGTTTACTTATGAAGACACATTAAATTACAAAGCGGATGTTGAACTTGTAAGAGTTCCCGAGGATACGTTATTCAAGGGTCTTATTTATATAGAAATGGATACAGTATGGTATGGATATAATCTGGTAAAAATATTTTATGGAAATAAACACACTAATACAATTATTTATGATAGTGCATCTCTTCACCCCGAAATTTTTATTAAAAGCACTACAATCAATGATTTAGTAGATGAAAGCTTTCTTAATCTGTCAAATGGACTGAAGCAAGCATTAAATGATTCCACGATGCAGGTATCAAGTAATGATACTTTGATAGATAATATCCCTTGTATAGGCATAAAGGTTCATTTTCCTGATACTGAGCCATTGACTGATAAGTATTATTTCGCTGCTGTGGAAAAGGCAACTTATGCGATTAAGAGGAAAACCTATTCAGTAATGTTCCAGGGTAATGAACAATACCAGGAATGGAATTATTCGAATATTAAATATGGAAACGAAATTCGCATCCCACAATTGGAAATAGTAAATGTTTCGGATTATCTCATGAAGCATTTGAATATTGAAAACAAACACGATGAGAATGATTTGATCAACTACAATTTCTCAACATTTAAAGGAACGCTGTTGAATACGAATGAGGAAATCCATATGAACGATATCCGTGTAGACTTTGTGATATTAGATTTCTGGTATACCGCATGTTATCCATGCATTAAAAGCATTCCTGCGGTAGATAGTCTTGCCTTGGCGTTTAAGGACAGGAATGTCCGGGTTTATGGTGTCAATATGATTGATGATCCGGAGAAAAGCAAGGCCAGGATTGAGAAGTTCTTAAGTAAGAATAAAATGTCCTATGAAACGATCATGGTCGACAACCAGGCAGATAAAAATATCCCCGTACATGCTTACCCAACCCTCTTTATACTCGACAAGGATTATAAATTGATCCATCAGGAAGTCGGTTTTAACTCCAACCTGTATCAGGAAATTTCAGCATTTTTGAATGAAAGGTTATAGCATCGTATACTGAAATTATTATTTCCCAGTGTTGTGCATATGATCCCCATGTCCTGAATGATCGGCATTCTCCTTAAAAGCTACTTTTGAATAAGGCAATGGAGCCGGAGCTGTTTCATCCTGTGTAAGCAAATAGGCTTTATTGATTTCCATCCCTGTGAATACCTGGTCAGGACAGTCTTTACATGGCCATTGTACAGTGACATTGTTGATCGCGGTTCCCTTGCGCAACCCCACTTCCAGATTTAAGCTATTGGCTCCAAATGACGCACCGGATGAAACCACCCGGTATACTTTTCTCTCCTTCCCATCTTCCTGGAAAGAGATTGCTACTCTTGCACCAATAGCAGCTTTATTAGCCGTTTTTCCTGTAAGCTTAAGTATAAGCCAGTTATTTTTATTTTCATTCGGGTTTTCAAAAAAGCAGTTATAGAAAACATCACCATCGAATGCTCCGCCTATGACCACATACATATCCTCATCACCATCGTGATCCGGATCACCAAAAGCAACTCCATGGCCTTTTTGAATATTAGCAAATCCACCGTTATAGCTTACATCTTCAAATTTTTTACCCTCCATGTTCAGGTACATTTTATTTGGCACGATACTTTGGTAAGCTGGATTACCGGTTGCCAGGTAAAAATCCAAATACCCGTCTGTATTTATATCGCCATAATTGCACCCCATCGTAAAAGCAACTTCCGTAAGCCCCATTTTTTGTCCCACTTCTTCATAAACTGCATTTCCTTTACTGTGAAATAGCTTGGGCAAGAGCCCTGGATCCGCTTTTCCCATATGGCTCAGCATCCAGTGAAGCGCCGGGGTACCGTCATTCGTAAAGGAAGAAGTGAAAAGATCTTCATTTCCATCATTATCATAATCAAAGCTCCAGCTTGGGAAACATCTCTTAGGCTGGCCAATATTAGATGAAGGCCCGGCCTGTGCAAAACCCTTTTGACCATTGCCTCCCTGATTTAAATAAAGAAAAGTTCCTTCGCCAAGACTTGAGAAATACATATCAGGATACTTATCTTCATTAGCATACGTCGCAACACAACCTTTAAAAAAAGAATTTTGGGTAAGACCATATTCGGAGGAAACGTAAGAAAATGTTCCGTCTTTTTGATTCAGATACACATCTATGCCTCGCTCATATGTAGGAGGAAGAGATTCGTGGGCTACTACAAGATCAATCCATCCATCGAGATCTATATCCGTCCATGCTGAAGTTTGGGTTGCGCCTACTTTTGAAATACCGGCTTTTATCGTGACATCCTCAAATTTCCCCTTTCCTGTATTCATCAGAAGAGTAGGGGGAATATCACCTTGCGTTAATAACCATGCACCCCGCATAATGAAAATATCGAGCCATCCATCATTGTTAAAATCCACCTGGTTCAGATTAAGCCCGCTTGTGTATCCGGTGAGACCATAATTACTAGTCTGATCACTGAATGAGCCATCCCCGTTATTGACATAAAAAAATATAGGGTCCCTGGGGCTCCATGCAGTAATAATGATATCCTGCCAACCGTCATTTGTAAAGTCATCCATGATCACCCCACCGGCATGTGAATTCCGGTTGAGACCGAGAGCAGGCGCAACATCTTTGAAAGGCTGAATTTTTATTTTGGATGTATACCACGACGGATCAATCCGGAATGCAGCCGGGACTTTAGCAGGATATTCACCCAGCGTCTGGTATGCGAGGTTGAGCAGGTATTTTGTCTCAAGATCTTTCGGGAATTCCTTCAGCATCGTTTCATAAATGGTTATAGCATTCCTTGAGCCAAAAGGTAATTGATGCACGCCTTCACCTTTAATAGGAAGATAACAGGATTGGTGATTGTGATTCTGGACACAATTCTGAGTTTCACCTAATCGCATATATGCAATCCCAACTGAAGAAAGCAGGTTTCTTTTTGTAGCGGAGTCCATGGGGAGTTTATTTTCCTTTACGAAATCCAGGATTTTCTGATATAAAGCTGTTGATTCCTCAGCTTTCCCACTTTTTAAAAGTTCCTCTGCATAATTCAGGGTTAAGTTCAATTGCTGCCCGGGATCGGTTTCTTTTTCAAGACGCCCCTTAATGATATTTGCCCGCTCTATGTTAAAAATAGGCTTGACAAAATCCATGTCTACACTATCGAAAGCCCGTTTAACCAAAACCCGGGTATCCTCTTCTGTTTTAGTGGCTACCGGATCCTTTTTTGAATTACACCCGGTCCAGAGGATAATCATGATCACCGGTAATATGTATGATATATTAAAAAGCTTTTTCATATGGAGTGCGAATATAAAACATGTGTAGTGCTTTCGAATGATCAAAAAATACATCTAAGCATTTTCTAACTTTTAGAATCTTTCCTGAAGTGTGTAGAATACCCGGAAAGATTTTTAGTTATCAATGTTGCATTTGATGGTCATGACCTTCCTTTCCTTTGTGGGCTGCTTTCATATATTCAATCGGGGCAGGAGCAGGTGTGTCTTCCGTGAGGAGATATGCTTTATTGATCTCCATACCTGTAAAAGTCTGATCCGGGCATTCTTTACAAGGCCATTTGACCATGACATGATTTATCGAGGTTGCTTTTCTCAAACCAATTTCAAGAGCCAGGCTATTTCCGCCGAAGGATGCACCCGATGTCACGTTTCTGTAAATTTTACGTTCCTGGCCATTTTCCTGAACGGATAAAGCAACGCGTGCTCCTATGGCTGGTTTATTCGCCTTGGTCCCGGACAATTTCAAAACGACCCAATTATTATTCTGTTCATTGGGATTTTCAAACATACAATTGTAAAATCCGTCACCATCATACGCGCCACCTATCACTATATAGATATCTTCATCTCCATCATGATCCATGTCCCCGAACCCCACGCCATGCCCTTTTTGTATGTTTGCAAATCCACCACTATAACTCACATCTTCAAAGCGTTTTCCTTCTATGCTGAGATACATCTTGTTGGGAACAAGACTTTGATATAAAGGATTGCCTGTAGCCAGGTAGAAATCAAGGAACCCATCTGTATTAATATCTCCGAAATTGCAACCCATGGTATTGACAGCTTCATTCAAACCCATTTCACTTGCAACTTCTTTAAATTGAACATTGCCCTCGTTTTGATATAATCTTGGATGTAATGTCGGGTCACCTTTTCCTGTTTTGTCTTTCATCCAATTGAGCGCTGGTGTTCCTTCATATGAAAAACCGGAAACGAAAATATCTTCGTCGCCATCATTGTCAAAATCAAAATTGAAACAAGGGAAGCTAAATTTAGATTCACGAACATTTACTTCCTCACCTGCCCGTTGAAATCCCTGCTGCTGTGCTATTTTATTTATCATGAGGAAATTACCATCAATCAGGCCTGAAAAGTAAATATCCGGATAACGGTCATTATTTATATCTGTGGCCACACAGCCTTTCAGGAATTGATTCATCGTTAGGCCGTAATCAGCTGATGCATGTTTGAACGTTCCATCTTTTTGATTGATATAGAGATCTATACCTCTTTGATATTTTCCGAATGATTCATTTCCTTCTACCAGGTCCAACCAGCCATCGAGATTGAAATCAGCCCATGCAGCATTTTGACTGGCTGCTTTATGTGTGAGACCTGACTTAATCGTGACGTCTTCAAAATATCCTTTCCCTGTATTCATCAGCAGCGTACTGGGTATATCCCCTTCAGTACTATACCAGGCACCCCGCATAAGGTATATATCCAGCCAGCCGTCATTGTTGAAATCCGTTTGATTCATATTAAGACTGGCGACCTGTCCATCAAGTTTGTATGCTTTTGTTTGATCGGTAAAAGTCCCGTCACCGTTATTCACGTAGAAAACCAGTTCTTCATCAGGGCTCATCGAAGTAGCTACGATATCGAGCCAGCCATCATTGGTGAAATCATCCATCACGGTTCCTCCGGCAAGACTTTTGCGATTGATACCAAGTTCTGGTGCAATATCTTTAAAGGGTTGGATCTTGATTTTATTCGAGAACCATGAAGGATCAATTCTATACTTTGCAGGTACTTTACCCGGAAATTCACCAAGTGTCATGTACGCGATATTCAACAGGTATTTAGTCTCAAGATCATTAGGAAATTCTTTCAGACATTGTTCATATACAGCGATTGCATTGCGTGATCCGGATTGAAGCTGATGAATGCCATCACCTCCAACAGGTATGAAACAAGATTGATGGTTGTGATTTTGCACACAGTTTTCAATTTCGCCCTGCCTCATGTAAGCAATGCCCAGGTTGGAATAAAAATTCCGCCTGCTCAACGAATCCAATACAATCTTATTTTGGGTCATAAAGGTTTGTATGCCTTTATAGACATTGATTGCGCCATCGATTTCACCGCCTCTTAATAATTCCAGTCCATACGCATTTCCAATGGCTAATCTTTTCACAGGATCTTGTTCCTGCTCCATTTGCGTCTTAATGAACGAAGCTCTTTTCATATTGAAGTTTATGGAAATGGCCATAATATCAACACTGTCCAAAGCCCTTTTTACCAGGACGCGGGTATCGGTTTCTGCGGTTATTTCCGGTTCCTTTTTTGTATTGCATCCGGCAATAAGGATGATGGTTAAAACCGGTAATAGATATTTTATATTAGAAAACTTTAGCATATGGAGTGCGAATATAAAACATGTGTTTAGCTTTGGAACGATCAAAAACTACATCTAAGCATATTCTAACCTTAAAGATATCTACTATGTCAGGCGTACAGGATTTTAATGAATACAGGCAACGGATGAATGATGTCATCCTGGGACAGGATAACAAGGTGATCAAACGATTCTTCAGTCTTGACAATCAGACTTATGAAGACGGTGCTTTGTCAGAGGTGACTAAAGAATTGCTTGGCCTGGTGGCTTCCATGGTGTTGAGGTGTGATGACTGCATCAAATATCACCTGGGAAGATGTCATGAGTTGGGAGTGACGAGGGAGCAGATCTATGAAGCCAGTTCAGTGGCTCTGGTTGTCGGAGGATCTATTTTTGTTCCGCATATGAGGAGGGCGGCGGAGTTTTGGGAAGAATTGGAAAAAGGGTAATCAGTAAATGGTAAGCAGTAATCAGAGAATAAAAATCGTGAAACGTGAGGCGTGAATCGTGAGTTAAAGTAAATTGGCTGTAGAGAGGACGATTTTGTTGCTGGGTTGTAGTTTAAAAGAAGTGCATTAGCGAGTCGAAGCATCGCGTCTCTTTCATTGCCAAAACAAAGTGTGAAATGTGAAAGGCTGCTTAATTAAAATAGACTTGTATATGACATATCCTGAATTTATGATTTGATTTTATGAGTTTGTCAAAAATAATCCAATGCATTAAGTTAATTTCACTTTGAACTGAATTCGATGTTCAGTATCGTACATTTAGAAAACAATGAACAGAAAGAACAGACCAGCAATTATTTCTTTATTTCGATCAGGGTTTTTGATTAGTGTTATTATTTTTATTTGCAATAATAAAATCATTTCCCAAAACCACGTCATTAGTCCGACCACTTACAATTATTTTCAGGGGGTGCAGGAATTTCCTGATTCGCTGGTCAGGATATTCATGATTAATAAAGAAAGCAAGTCATGGGTGTGGGATTTTGCACGACAAGCTTTAGTTGGAAGCGATCTGAAAGACACAGAGATAATCAAAACTATAGACTCTTCCGGAGCAACATTCAATTTGCCCGCGCAGAAAATCCATGTTTTTCAATTATCGGATGGGAGTACTGTTTTAGGTGTAGATCAGTTTCATTGTGACATTGATAATGCAAGTGTTTTAATTTTTCTTTCGGATAGCGGTTTTATACGGAAGATGATTACGATTGACCCCGAGAAGGGATGGGACAAAATTTGGCGCATTGGACCTGTCACACATGATGCCGTAGGTGTTCAATTGAAAGTGGGAGGTAAGCCTTACTTTTTTGATCTTGAAGGAAACAGGGTTAAATTTTCTGAAACTACACCCGTATGGGATCAGCTTATTTCTTTTGATAATCATTTTATTGGCGTCTATGCTGACAGGATAGTGAAGCTGGATTCGAATATGACAGAGATGGAATATCAAATACTATCAGATTCAATATTGCATACCTATATCCTGAATGGGAATAACATATTGGTATTAACCGAATTTACAATGTACATATTGAATGAGCAGCTGGAAATGCTTTATTCCAATAGCCATGTAAGTGACATTACTTCCGGTAGAGAAATCAATGATCGCATTTGGATTGGTTCGAAGAATGGACTCTATGAAGTGGATACGCAATTAAATGTCCTGCATTTCTATCCAGGTAATACGTATGAGCAAATTAAATGGATAGGCGATTGGAGAGATAGCCTCTTGATCATCACTCAGTATGATGGATTGGATCATACGGAAATTGGATTGAAAAAATTTAGCCTCCAGGATAATATCAGGTTATCTGGCACGGACATCTCCATCACACGGATTACCATTCCTCCCGATCAACATAAGGTGCGAAGCCTTTATTGTCCAACATTTCCGGGAGTTCATTTTGACAGCCTGATGATTACAGTTATCAATCATTCAGAAGAAGTGGTCAATGAGTTTAGCATAGGATGTGATTTTGGCGGGCCGGGACAATGCATATCATTTCAGAAAGTGTGGTTAGTGGATACCATTTCTCTCATGCCACACCAATCCATTGATATATTCATTGATTCATTTACTATGAACTGTGTATTTCCACAGGAATTATGTGCGTGGACTTTTTCACCCAATGATGTTCCTGATGCAAATCCAGTCAATGATAAATTCTGTGATACCATTCATATTCTCAATACAAATCCACCGGTTGAAAATAAACTGATCAACACTACCCATTTTGATACGTATAAATCTCATCAAATCTTACCGGATGGATCAATCAGGTTTTTCTTTCATTCCAATTACAGGTATCCGGAGATCACATATGCAGATCTGAAACCAGGTCAATCTTTGGAAGAGGTTAAACCGAAAACAGTATATGTACCTGATAGTGATTATTGGAACTGGAGTTCGGACGGCTTTGTTGCTCTTCCATTTGCCGATGGTTCAACCTTGCTGATGAATACTATTTACGTATGTGATGTGGCAGTGCCTGCGATTGTAAAAATCAATAAGGATGGCGGAATAGATTGGTTTCAGAATGTGAATGAGGAGTTATTTTTATATAGGGCCGTGGAGATCATGTTTTTAGATTCGAACCGGATCGGAATTAAAAATGCATATGATGGTTACATGCTCATCATTGACAGGGAAGGAAATATGATTTCATTTGAAGAAGCAGACTTTCCGTATAGCAATGCCATAGAAACTCTTTCTGGTTATGTAGCAAGTAAAGATAACCAGCTATTCATTCTTAATACCGGCTTCCAAATCGAGAACACATTTACCTTAGCCGACACAGTTAATCGGATATGGCCTCAGGAGGGAAATGAGTTTATTATTAAAACGGGTGAAAAATTTTACTTACTTGACAGTCTTCTCCAACTCAAAACTCTTGCAATAGGGAATGCACATTACGATGTGGTCTGGAAATCTAAAGATTATTACTGGGCAGTTGATAGCCTGGCAAGACATGTCGATAAATTTTTCCCCAATTTTCCCTCTTTTTTGTCCAGGGGAATTATCCCACCAGGAGTGAATCCGATTTTTGGAGTTACGTCTGGAAATAATGTATTTGTTCTGAGTGAATATATAAACAGTGTCTCAAAAGGAATTCTCATTTATACAGGAGGAAGCGATAATCTTCATCTGAGATTGCAGGAGGATATCGGGATTACGAATATATTTCTTCCTGATACAGTTCGTATCTCCAGATCCCCTTGGCCTATATTGAGTTTATGGACGTACCAATTTAATTCTATTGGTGTAGAGGTTACTAATTTTAGTCTTGATACAGTATATCATTATGAAATTCAATCCTTTTATGACCTTGACTGCGGTGCTTGTTTTGAATCAAAGAAAATCTGGCAGATCAATACCCCCTTAGCTCCCGGGTCAACTATGTCCATTCCATTAGGAGCTCTCAATACGCGATGTGTTCCGTCTCAAAATTCACCTGTATGTTTAACAACTGTAGGCCCAAATGCCAGAGCTGATCAGAATGTAAGCAATGATATATACTGCAAGGCAATCACAAGCATAATTGTATCCGCTGAGGATGTACCTTCTCCAGTTGGCGTCCAAATATATCCAAATCCTGCAGATGATGAAATTAATATTCAAATTGAGCAGCCTGATATTTCCAAATTGAATGGTTCTATTCTGAATTCCTATGGTGCTCAGGTTGAATCCTTTACTCTGACCGGTGAAAGAACAGTTGTCTCAGTAAAGAACCTGATGGACGGCATGTATTTTATTAACCTTACCAATGAGAGAGGACAGCATACCTGGAAAAAATTTGTTGTTATTCACTAATTTCTTATAATGATGTTAGGATACTTGTTGTATCCGGATTAAGATCAACGAAGAAATCCCTGGTTCAACATTTAATATTCTCAAACATCACTTCAGTAAAAATTCCTTCACCAAATATTTCCATTCATCCTCCAATGTGCCCGGCGGTCTTTTTGTCCCTGCCCGACCATACCAATAATCCGCGTTCCAGATATCACCTTCCTTCCGATGCAGATATGCATGGATCAATGCTCCATCTTTAGTATTGATGTCTTGTGCAATATTGTGACTCGATTCCCAATCTCCTTTAGCATCATACCAAAGAGCAAGTAAAAATGGAGTTAAACCTTTGGGAGGATAATCATCGCGAATAGAATTTTGAAATTCCTGCTGATTCATTTACTTGAGATGATATGAGAAGAGTATGGTGAATAGAGAGAATTTCGCACGGAGGTCACGGAGAAAAAATCGCACGGAGATCACAGATTCATGATTTAATCCAGATTTTCATAAAATTACGCGCTTCCTGGAACAGGATCTTACGGTTCATTTTTGAAAATGTAATGCCTGGTCTAAGCTTGATTGGAAATCCAACAACCTTGATATCAGGTTTCCTTGACAGGAAATAAATAAACTCAAGGTCAAAAAGATATCTGTCAATAGCTGTTGATAAAAATATATCCTTTACACCTTTCTTAAATCCTTTCAGACCGGCCTGCGTATCATTCACTTTCAGATGAAGCAGCTTGCCGTTGAATTGACGCAGCAATTTTGAAATACGGCCACGGGCTTTTGGCAGATGCGCATAATATTCTTCGTCCCTGATCCCGATCACTGCATCAGCATCTCCGGACAGGATTTGGATCAGCCCAAGCATACTTTCTTCAGTATAAGGCCAGTCAATATCGGTGTACACGATTAGATCAGACGTTGATGAGGACACACCTTGTCTCAGAGCATGACCTTTCCCCCTGTTTTTAGAATAGCTGAGCCAGATAAGACCGGGGATGTTCTCTTTCAGTATCTTTACAGTGCCGGATTCATCGATTCGTTCGGAACCATCATTGACGATGATCAGTTGAAGAGTGATTCCTGCAAGTCTGTTTTTCAAAGACAGATACCGGTTGATCACAACACTTTCCCATCCGGGTAAAGGATTGTAAGCGGGTAATATGATATCCAGGGTAGCCAATCCCCGGCAAAATACATATTTCTGCTACCGTGTATTTTTCTTGCAGGACAGGACGATCATATCTTCTATTTTTGCTGATATCCATGAGTTACCTCGATTCACTTAATGAAGTACAACGTAAGGCCGTCATCCACACGAATGGCCCTGTCATGGTCATTGCCGGCCCCGGCTCAGGCAAAACAAGAGTGCTTACGTACCGTATTGCCTACCTTATCGAGCAAGGTGTAATCCCACAACATATTCTGGCTCTGACCTTTACCAACAAGGCAGCAAGAGAAATGAAAGAGCGGATTGCGAGCGTCGTCGGTCCAAAAGGAGACAGGGTTTGGGCCGGTACCTTTCACTCCATTTTTGCCCGGATCCTCCGGCAGGAAGCAACCAAAATCGGTTATCCTCCCACATTCACCATCTACGACCGTGATGACTCCAAAAACCTGGTGGCTGACATCATCAGGGAAATGCGGCTGGATTCAAAGCAATATAATGCAAGCGGTGTCCTCGCCAGGATATCTTCCGCAAAATCAAATCTCATCACGCCAAAAATGTATGCCAAGGATGATGACCTCGTCCTGTACGACCGCATGAACAAACGGCCGATGATCTATGAGATCTACGAGCGATATTATCTGCGTTGCACACAGGCAGGTGCGATGGATTTTGATGACCTGCTTTTACAAATGTTCAGATTGTTAGATGAGAACACAGACCATGTCCGTGAAAAATATCAACGCATATTCCAATACCTGATGGTAGATGAGTTCCAGGATACAAATTACCTGCAGTATGCGATCATCAAATTACTTTCTTTATATAAAGGAAGCGCGCATAATATCTGCATCGTAGGGGATGATGCACAGAGCATCTATTCATTCCGTGGAGCAACGATAGAAAACATTCTGAAATTCGAGAAAGATTTTCCTGAAGTCATAGTATATAAGCTGGAACAAAATTACAGGTCTACCGAACACATCGTGCAGGCAGCTAATAAAGTGATCCAGAATAACAATAAGCAAATCCCGAAAGAAATCTGGACACATCTAGGTGTGGGTCAGCGAATAAAACTAATCAAAGCAGTAAGTGATGTTGAAGAAGGACGCCTGATCGCGAGCAGCATCGTGGAATTGAAAAACAGGAATCATCTTGAACATAAGGATATTGCCATACTATACAGAACGAATGCTCAATCCAGGGTTTTTGAAGAGCAATTGAGAAAACAAAATCTTCCTTACCGGATATTCGGAGGATTATCTTTTTATCAGCGAAAGGAAGTAAAAGATATTCTTGCTTACCTGAGGCTTTCGATCAATGAAAGAGATGATGAAGCATTGAAGAGAATCATCAATTATCCAAAACGGGGAATTGGTAAAACTACAGTAGATCAGCTTGCAGCACGTGCAGTGGCAGAAGGAGTGAGCATGTGGACTATCTTAAAAAGCAGCGAGCAGGCGAGCAAAGGAAAGCTGTATGCTTTTATCCAGATGATTGAAAAATTCAGAAAGAATGCGATTGAAGCGAATGCGTATGATGCAGCTTTATTAGTGGCAAGAGAAAGTGGAGTATATGAAGAGCTCCGGCAGGATACGAGCATAGAAGGGATTAGCAGGTTGGAGAATGCAACTGCACTGCTTGACGGTATAAAGGAGTTCGTAGAAAACGACATTGTAGACTATACAGATTATGCAGATTTAGAGGACTCGCCTGATAACCGGAATTATATTGATGCTGTAAATGCAAAAGAGCTTGACCGAAGTCTTGCTGCTTATCTGACCAATATTGCATTGCTTACCGATATGGATACGAAGACAGAAGAGCTTCCTGATTATATCAGCCTCATGACCACGCATACCGCGAAAGGTCTTGAATGGAAATCTGTATTTGTGGTGGGCATGGAAGAGAATTTATTTCCTTCCTACTTATCGATGGGTTCACCGGATCAGCTCGATGAAGAACGTAGATTGTTTTATGTATCCATTACCAGGGCGAAATTATTTCTTACGCTTTCGTACGCGGGGAGCAGGTACCAGTTCGGGCAGTTTAGATACAATGATCCCAGCAGGTTCCTGGATGAGATCGATCAGCAGCATTTTGAGACAATTGTTGAGCGAAGAGGTAAGACGACTTTACCGGAACCTAAATTACTGATGGATCGTCCTGCACGAAAACGTGATTTCGAACCACGTATAAGTCCTGCTGATTTTAAAGCGAGTCCTACGGAACAAATTGCGGAAGGAATGGAAGTATTGCACTTGCAATTCGGAAAAGGAAAAATAGTGGCTATTGATGGTGCCCGGGAGAACAGGGTAGCAACTATTCAGTTTGAAGAAGGGGATGATAATGAGAGGAGAATTATGCTGAGGTTTGCGAAGTTGCAGATTGTCGAAAACAGTGAATAGTCAGTAGTGAATTCAGTATTCAGTATTCAGTATTCAGTATTCGGTATTCAGTATCTATATTCAGTATTCACACTTCACACTTTATAACTCACTACTGACTACTGACTACTGACTACTCACTACTGACTACTCACTACTTACAGTTGAGCTGTCAACGTAGCAGAAGGATTTTCTGATTGATTTCTAGGAGACAGGATAAGGATTTGTTTCGAGGGATGAATGGTGATGTTGAATTGAGATAAAAAGGGTTGGCCTAATAATCCGTCAAAAGATTCATCAAGGCTTATCGCTGTGTCATGAAGATCGATGATAAATGGAGAAGTATACACCTCTGTATTTTTCAATGACAATTCCATATTGAGACGGAATTTAATTTCCTCGCGGTTTTCTGTTCCCACTACGCTGACTTCAGTGGCATCAGTCAGTATATTTTTTGAGCTTCCATTGTCGTGTGCGAATAAATAATTGATTTCAGAGCCGGTGTCAAGACCCAAAAGCTTTTTCTTTCCATTTACTTTGCAGGTAATGACTGGCAGATGATTGGCATAATGGAACCTGATCATATCCTGCTTATCAACTTTCAGTTTTTCCGTTAAGGAAATGGAGCGCTGATCAAAATCAATAGACACATAATAATCTTCTACAGCAGAAAGGCCGATGAGAGCGTATACATCCCTCTGCAATTCATTTTCAAGAAAAGCCAGGTTTGACAGAAGGGCGTTTGTTTTTTTATGTGTGATTCCCATCCAGGACCACTTGCTGACTTGATGCATGCTGCATTCGAAGCTGCCATTGATGCCGTTGCATTCTATTTTGGATTTGTCATCAGCTGTATAAAACCGGTTGTTTAATACAAGACCCGGAGCCCCGGTGTCGAAAATGACCAATACTTCTTTTCCGTCTATGATTGCTTGTGAAACGAGCAAACCGTTAACGATGGTGATGGGATATGGATTAGCCAGCATCCTCAATGGGACCAGGAAGATCAATATGAAAAGGAAGCGGCTCAATTGACTTATCGGGTATAAATTTTACATTCAATGCGTGAAAGAAAATATATAAATCCCTGAATATCAATGGATTTATTAATAATCCTTGTCTGATATGTAAATATAATGTAAATCCAGGGTTAATGCAAGTAAAAATATTTTCGAATTTCGATTTTGGATTTTCGAATAATATTTTACTCAAAATGACCTCACCACGGTTTGATGTTCAATTCGATACCTTCAACAAAAGAAATCTGATCAAAATCTGATGCCTGATCTCAAATCTCAATGGACTGAAAAACTCAGGGAAATGGCATTGCGTCATGGATTCATGGGAGTTGGCATTTCAAGAGCAGAACATATGGATCAGGAGGCCAGGCTACTTGAAGATTGGTTATCGAAAGGATACCATGGGGAAATGTCTTACATGGCTAATCATTTTGAAATGCGCGTGGATCCCCGAAAATTGGTACCCGGGGCTAAGTCAGTGGTGAGTCTGATGTATAATTATTTTCCCGGAGCCGATCCTTTGCCCCTAAGTCCCGATGCTTCGACCAGCTATGCTCAACCTCGTGCTGCAGCTCAGCAACCGGGGACTTCTGATAAAACTATTGTTCTTGATGAATCTGAAGATTTACAAACGAATTCAACTTCTCAAGGGTCATATAAAATAAGCAAGTACGCTTATGGTGAAGATTACCACAAAGTTGTTCGAAGGAAATTAAAAGAGCTTGTCAAAGAATTGAAACTAGTAGTTGGTGATTTTCATGGAAGAGTATTTGTGGATTCAGCACCTGTCATGGAAAGAGATTGGGCGAAGAGAAGCGGGCAGGGTTGGATTGGAAAAAATACATTGCTTATTCATCCGAAGAAGGGCAGTTATTTTTTTCTGGCCGAAATCATCCTTGACATTGAGCTTGAATATGATCATCCGATGCGCGATCATTGTGGTACTTGTACAAAATGCATTGATGCATGTCCGACAGAAGCCATTTCTCCGGAAGGATATATTTTGGATGGATCAAAGTGTATTTCATATCTGACGATTGAATTGAAGTCAAATATCCCTGAAGAGTTTAAAGGGAAAATGGAGGACTGGATCTTTGGTTGTGATATATGCCAGGATGTATGTCCATGGAACCGGTTTTCGAAACCGCACCAGGAACCTGCATTTGAAAAGAATGAGAAAGTAAAGGAATTAAAGAAAAAGGATTGGCTTGAATTGACGGCTGAGATATTTGATGAAGTTTTTGAAAAATCTGCAATGAAACGGGCAGGTTTCCAGGGCCTCAAAAGGAACATTGAGTTTGTGCAAAAAAAAGAGTGAAAATTCTCTCCAGTATGATCAGAGATTTTGCTTCTTCACCAGAAGATTCATCCTGTTTCTTGACAACCATTCATCTTTAACACCCTGAATATAACCTTACACAATTTTTTCTGTTCATCATATGTAATCCAATTTGATTTAACCCAGTTAAATAAAAAATAAGGATTGACATAAAATGTAAATAGTTTTTTTAAGAAGGCTCTGGAAGGTTGGAGACATCCGGGGCCTTTTTACAGTTTTTCATTTTGTGAATTCACTACGGATGCAAGTGCATTCCGAAGAGCGAGGTAAACGCCATTCGTCCATCCAAATCCATCCTGTACAGGATACTCTCCTCCTCCCGCATCGAGGCTAAGATCTTCGACATTGTATTTTTCCATCATCCGGCCTGTACGGTTAAATACATTTTCATTTAATGCGAGCCATCGTTTCCCTGCGTCTTCGGCGATTTCATTAGCACCATACTTTTTCAATGCTTCATATGTGATCCATTGAAGAGGTGCCCAACCGTTAGGAGCATCCCATTGCTGACCTGTGTATTCATTTGATGTAACCCATCCTCCAGGTTTGAGGAAATGTTTTGTTGCATATTGAATAGTCCGTTCTGCCTGGCCGGGTGTAGCAATCCCTGCATACAACGGGAACATCATGGCAAGAGAAGGTGAGCCGAATTTCTTTTCTTTAAAAATAAGATCTGTAAAAAAGCCACCATCTTCATTCCACAACGATCGTTGCATTAATTCCGCCCTCATATTTGCCCTGCGATCAAAGTCTTCACCTGATACAGATTCACCCTGCAAGTGATATGATCTTGCAATCGTCCTTTCCAAAATGTAAATAAGTGAATTGAGATCAGGAGGAATAATATCCAACGTCCGAATGCTTTGCAAATCATTTGCACCACCAAACCACCTGCTACTGAAGTCCCAACCCGATTCGCATGCAGCTTTGATATTGCGATAAAATTCTTTTGCTCCGGGTTTATCATCGTTCCACAATTCGACATCTTCCGCATAAGACTCCGTACGCGGAGTATCACTGTCATCATAGTAGCGGTTGAGATATTGACCATCCTCTACCTTGACGATCCTGCGAAAAAAATCAGGATGATCATCGATTCCATCCATCCAGAAAGAATATTCAAGCAACAATTGAGGTAAATATTCCTCGTTCACTTCAGGCCCATCAATATCTGATAACAGGTTGACCATTAATGAAAAGAAAGGTGGTTGGGACCTGGAGAGGAAATAACTGCGGTTGCCATTCGGAATATGACCAAATTGATCCAACTGCCATGCAAAATTTCTGATCATCTCCCGGATCACATCAGTGCGACCAGAAATACGTAATCCCAACATTGTAAAATAGCTATCCCAATAATAAATTTCCCTGAAGCGACCACCGGGGACAACATATGGATGAGGCAAATAAATCAGCGAGGTATGGTCTACTTGCTTTTCCGGTTGTTTGATCAGGTGCAGCCACAAGTAAGAAATGTGCTTCTCGATAGGTAGTGATTCAAAAGACTCATTGCCTGTATTTTCTACCGGGAGCTGAAACCATTTGAGGACAAAAGCTTTGACCTGGACTGGATCTTTTCGGTTGATTTGTGGATAAAGCGAATTGATCTTGTCCGGCTGACTTAAAGCGATGGCATCTGCGAATGTTTTGCTGTCCTGGAAAATATGGAGAAGCATGACATCTTTGTAGAGATCAGGAAAAGCCCTTTCAGGATAGAAAATTTCATGCTTCATCATTATCAAATCTACCCCTAAATCCCCTAAAGAGGACTTCCTTTAAATAAAATTTATTCTTAATAATTACGATCGTTCAGATATTTAGAAGGTATTAAAATGGTATAACAGATTGTACAATATTAAAATAGGCCGGATAAGGAAGATTAGCTAACTTACTTTTTCAACCTTTCATAACATGAAATACTGGCGTTTAAAACTCTCTCTTGTACTGAATTATATTGTTTTCGCGATGCTGCTCAACAGTGTAGGAACGGTCATCCTGCAGGTCCAGAATAATTTTGGTGTAACCAAAGGTGCAGCGAGTGTGCTGGAAGCGTTCAAGGATCTGCCGATAGCAATTGCGAGTTTTTTAATTGCTTCTTTCGTAGTTCGTATCGGATATAAGCGGACGATGCTCATGGGTCTGGCCTTAGTGACCATTACCTGCATGATCATGCCCAATGTGCCTCATTTCTGGATGACGAAATTATTATTTCTGAGTATTGGAGTTGGTTTTGCTTTTATTAAAGTATCTGTATTTGCTACACTTGGGCTCGTATCAGAAAATGAGAAACAACACGTCAGCTTCATGAGCTTCCTGGAATCTTTTTTTATGGTGGGTGTTCTGGGAGGATATTTTCTTTTCAGTGCTTTTGTGGATGCGGATAATCCTGCTTCTACATCATGGTTGAAAGTTTATTATATCCTGGGAGCAGGAGCTTTTTTTGCTTTCCTTCTCTTACTCACTACTAAAGTGGATGAGTCGGCCGTGCACAAAACTGCACCTGAAGGATTTGCACAGGATTTTCAAAAAATGTTGTCATTGATCATCAAGCCGATCGTCATCGTGTTTATTGTTTCCATCTTTTTTTATGTATTGGTGGAGCAGAGCATCATGAGCTGGCTCCCTACATTTAATAACCAGATACTTCATCTTCCTTCAAAACTGAGCATTGAAATGGCCAGCATACTTGCAGGTTCAACAGCAGTTGGAAGATTGCTGGCAGGATTTGTATTGAAGAAAGTGAAGTGGTATTGGGTCATCAGGATCAGTCTTGTTGCTGCAGCTATCATGGTATTGGTTGGATTACCCTTGGCATTGGGAACTGATGCTTCAGGTGCAACAGGTTGGTTTGATGCTCCTGTTGCGGTATTTATTTTTCCATTGATTGGATTATTTTTAGCACCTATCTATCCTACTATCAATTCAGTGATGCTCAGCAGGTTGCCATTGGTACAACATGGACCTATGTCGGGTTTGATCGTTGTGTTTTCTGCTCTGGGCGGTACGACGGGATCGATTATTACCGGAAATGTATTTCAATATTTTGGAGGGAACTATGCTTTTTATCTTTCGCTGATCCCGATTACACTGATCATGATAGCAATATTTTTCTTCAAGCGGATGACGGACCGACAACCTATATATGCAACAGAATAAGCGAAGGATACAGATCTGAGCTATCTGTCCTTGCTATTTACTCATTTCGCACGGAGATCACGAAGTTGAAACACAGAGTACATAGAAAAAATTAGTATTATTTGAATCTGTGAACTCCGTGAAATTTCTCAGTGACCTTCGTGCGAAAACAAGAGATAACTTTTACTGATCACTGCTGACAGATTACTGATCACTTCTTCCTCATTTCGCTTACCTCTGATTCTCTCACTTTTCTCACTTCTCTGAAACCGTAAATTCCACATCATTTATTCCAACTCCAACAACACGAAGTTTTTTCCATCCTTTTGAAATTTCTGATCGTCCCTGAATAATGCCATGATCTGAAATAGTTAAACCTCCAAAACCTGCAAGTACAGCCTGGAGCATACCACCCGCACCTGTTGCGAAATAAGGATTTGTTCCTCCTGCGGTTTCTGATATTACACCAAAAGGAGGTACTTCATTAAGCTTGTAACTCTTTGAAAAGATATCCGCAGACTCTGTAACCTTTCCAAGCTTGTTATATAGAATAGCAAGAATAGCGGAACCCATAGCAGGTCCATCAGGAGAAGTACGTGAGGCATAATAGTTGAGATCCTTTTGAACAGCAGCAGGATCAGTTATAATCTCAAGAGGATAGGATAAGAGCACAGCATCGGCTTGTTTGATTTGCACACCTGTATAGGTTGCATTTTCTTTTGTAGTGCCATCCGGAAATTTCAGGATCGGGATGTTATCCGCTACTTCCTGCCAGTCAGCATTCTGTGGATAGCCTAATGTTTTTGCTGCTTTATTCGCATAAAGCAAAGCCGTAATCGCCATCCCGTTAGTAAATGCATTGTTGTCAATATTTTCTAACCATTCATTGGCACCGATTACATTTTTAATATCGTAATGTCCTGGTCCGTTCCTCTCAACTCTGGATGCCCAAAAGTCAGCAGCTTCTTTCAATACAGGCCAACCTCTTTCCCGAAGCCAAACAGTATCGTTCGTTACCTGGAAATATTTCCAGAACGCCCACGCCACACATCCTGTTATATGATGCTGAAATGGCCCTGTCAATGCCCATACAGGCGTATCTTCTGTTCCATCCGCTGCAGATTCCCATGGGAACATAGCTCCTTTGTAACCGTGTTCAAATGCATTCGCTTTAGCTGCATCAAGTCGTTGGTACCGATACTCTAAAAGTGATTTTGCAATATCAGGTTGCAACATCAAAAGCGGAGGATACATCCACAATTCTGTGTCCCAGAATACATGACCATTATATCCAAGACCAGATAAACCCATTGGCGAAAGACTGTAAGGTGTTCCCGCTCGAGCAAAGGAATAAAGATGATACAATGCAAAACGGATATCCCGTTCTGTTGATGGATTACCTTCTACGAATATGTTGCCGGTATCCCATAATTTTTTCCATGCATCATGATGAAACTTCAACAGCCTGTCTGTTTTTTCGAGCGCTGCAAAAATGGTCAGACGTTCAGCCTCATTATGCGGATCCGGATGTTGCACAGAAGAAATAACAGAAGCAACTACAGCAAACCGGTAAGTTTCACCTTTCTTCAGTTTTTTCTTAAACTTCATCAGGTGCATATTGTAATCCCAGTCTTCATGGATGATATCAGGCTCGCTTCCATGAGGCTCATCGAAAATAAAAGAATCTGATGCTGCTACATCAAACTGTCCTGTGGGACTCTTCGCCACGGAAGTCATAAGCGGTATCAATACATGCGGCCTGTCTATCTCTGCATAGTAATTGCGCACATCCTGCAAATGCACAGGAGCTTCAATGACCGACATAGGTGTAATCTCAACATCCTGCAAAGCGGTTATTTCAATCACACTTAGTGCAGTGTATGGCAGATGCCTGAGAGACATCATGCGGTGACTCACAGATATCTTATGGTCTGCAATGAATGAAGTCACAAGCTCAGCGTGCTCCATATCCAACGATTGGCGGAACTGCTCGATATTCTTTCTTTCTACTCGTTTTCCATCCACATCAAGCTGCATATTCACATGATTGAATACTTTCAGAATATTGGACACACGTCCTCTTTGATAATGATCATACACACCATTGAGCACTACATCTTTTACTTTCAATGGATCGGGGGAAGAAATAATCCCCACCATGCCATTTGCAACAGTGACTCCGTAATAATTATTTGGGTCAATCGCATCAGCAGTCACATTCCATACTTCCTGGCTAAAGGAATTTTGTACCACCAGGCAAAAGGTGAATAGCAGGATTTTATTCATTGCACAATATTTTAAAAGGATAAAAACTTTATTATTTAGTCCATGGTGAAATGGATATCAGTGTATCGTTATTGGAAGCAATGTACAACCTGTTTCTGATCATCATGAGGTCGCGGATCTGGCTGCGACGATTGATGTTGCGATTCCTTGTATCATCCTGACTCCACCCTTTTTCATTGTCATAATGCATGAATGTAAGAAATAAGGCATCCTGTCTTCCCCAGTTAGGATCGATATCATAAAAATTACCTCCGAATGCAAAAGTTCCGTTATCCATCATGCATATGCTCCAAATGGGACTTCTTTGAAGAATATACGGCAACGGCGCAGAGGTCCACGTTTTATTTTTTTTGTCAGAAACAAAATAACTGCTGGAAAGCGTATTGCATTTTCGTTGCGTTGCTTTTTCCAATTGATTTACCGGGAAAATCTCGTTTACTTCTTTGCCTGCAAAATTTTTGTTGAATAAAAAATCTTTCTTTCTGCCTGGAAGCTGTTGCAGGAACAATTCGAGATTTGGATAAATATATCTTTTCTCATGTTGAACATAGGTTATGACAGGATCAGATTGACCATTCAAATCAAAATCATTCAGGAATAAGATAAGCGGATGTGTGGTGTCAGCATCAAATGGGTGATTTAATCCAAAATTGCCTGCTATAATATCGGGAATACTGTCCTGGTTCAGGTCAGTAATATGGAGTGAAAACCAAAGTCCCTCTGAATAGGGTAAAGTTTTTATTTCCCAATGTGTCTGCCGGTTGTACAATATGGTGACAGGCATCCAATGACCAGCCACTACCAGGTCTTCCCATCCATCCAGATCCATATCAGCCCACCTGGCATCGAACACCATTTCCCACACCGGGGCATCCACCATCGAAAATGTCCCTTTACCATCATTGATATAAAAAATGCTTGGCTCGCTCCATCCATAATGACCAGGCCTGGAAAGGGTTCCTAAAAAGAGATCTATGTCACCGTCATGATCAAAATCTAATGCACGGACCACCGAACAATTCCGGTCTGCATCTGGAAGTTTCTTTTTTGTAAAATGAAATGTGCCATCGGCTTGTCCAAAAAACAGGAGTTCACGATAAACATCAAGCCTGGCAGGATGATTGTTTCCACCTATGGAAATAAAAAGGTCATCAATACCATCTCCGTTAAAATCTGCAAAGGTTGCATCGTTTTCTTCCATCCCTTTAGGAAGTTCCGGCCTTTCTTTCAGTAATGCTGAAACATCCTGATCATCACTCAAACGGTAAAGTTTGCCGGGCATGGATGCATCGGTAACATAATAGTATTTTTTTCCAACAGCTATCCGTGGGCCAAACGATGACAAGCTATATGGCATCCATTTTTCTGTATTGAGATCAGTAGTTGTATTATCATGATGAATAGACAAGGATCTGTAAGGAAGTTCCATTACTGCTGTATCCTCAACCGGCTTATAAAGTTGTGTATTTTTAGAAATGACCTGGAAACCGGCTTTTGGTTTTTGGATGACCTGTTGCATGCCATCAGGCCATTGTATGATCAGTGAATCTACAGGTTGATCATTTGTTCCGAAAAAAGCTAACGGCTCTTTACCGGATTCAAAACCGCAGACTTGATTGATGTATTGATATTGTATCCTGTTTTTTTGAAAAAGTATTAGCTGGGATCCCAATCCAAATGTATTAGATGTATTGTTTTTCAATTGGATATTCATGAAAGGAGAAGGCGCACTGTTGTTCTGAATGATGTATGAAATGTTATTTAAATTATTGCATACGATATCCAGGTCCCCATCCCTGTCCAGGTCACTATAAGAAGCTCCATTCGTGATCTTTAAACCAGGATCTGCAAGTGATATTTTCCGGAAAGAATTGCTATCAGGAGTATTAAAAAACAAATAATTCGAAGCTCCTCCCCGTGGCATCCGTCCGATCAATTTAAGGCCTGCGACCTCATTCGCACTGGTTTGATCTGAATAAAAATTTACAAAATCCAGGTCATTCGGCCTGCGTTCGATTCCATTTGATATGAATATATCTTTCAGCCCGTCACTGTTGAAGTCTGCTATAAGTGGCGACCAGCTCCAATCGGTGGCTTCTATTCCGTATTGACATGCAACCTCCGCGAAGGCAGGAATTCCGTGTTCTATTCCATGATTGATTTGAAGAGTATTTCTAGGACTTTGATCATGATATCCGAATGAGCGTTTGAATTTGTATATATTATTACTTTCCCATCCTCCTGACAATTTATAATTCAGTTCGTCTTCCGGTTTCATATCAAGCGATAAGATATCGGGGAGTGCATCATTATTGATATCGGCAATTGCGACACCCATGGTAAAATTACTGGTATGTCCTGTGGCCTTTGCGATCACTTCCCTGAATGTGCCATCCTGATTGTTGAGATACAAATAATCATTTTCATGAAAATCATTTCCAATATAAATATCAGGCCATCCATCCCTGTTGACATCACCAATATCAACACCCAGGCCGAAACCAACAGGTGCACTATATATGCCGGCCTTTTGTGTGATATCGATAAAATGGCCTTGCTGATTTTCCAATAATCTATCCCCGCTTACGGGATCAAATGCCTGGCGTGTCACTTCTGATGGCCTGAATTGTTCAGGATCTTTTACACTGTGATTGAGCAGGAAGCAATCCAAATCACCATCCCTGTCAAAATCTAAAAATGCAGCTTGCGTTGCAAAACCGCTAAAGTCAAGTCCAAAGCTTGCTGCTGATTCTTTGAATGTGAGGTCGCCATTATTGATGAATAATTGATTTCTTCCATGGCCACCAAAGATGTTTTTGACCTGGCAAACATACATATCCATGAAGCCATCACTATTGACATCTACCATGGATACGCCTGTGTTCCACGCCCCGTTACACGCCACACCTGCCTTTCCGGTGATGTCTGAAAAATGCATATTGCCTTTGTTGAGGTAAAGTTTGTTGCCTGATTCATTGCCTGAAAAATAAATATCCGGCAGGCTATCATTATTGATGTCGCCGATCGCTACGCCACCTCCATTATAGTAATAGAGATAGCTCAGGATATTAAGACTGTCTGTATCATGCAATTGATTCGTAAATGAAATTCCGGTTTTTCGGGCTTCAAGTATCTCGAAGAGTTTGCCGGACTTTTTTCCCATAGTTTTTGTACACGAATCAAACATGCACACGCACAAAACCGATAAGAAGCTTACAGAGCAATATCTAATCATGGCATGCTGAATATCAAAGCCGTGTTATTATTTCGTGCAACCACCAGGGCTCTTTTACCATTTCGTGTAATGATTTGCATGTCCCTTATCTCTCCTTTGATGCATAGATGTAAGTCAGGTGAAACTATTGAAAAATTTCCATGCCCGTCACCCGTGAATACATTTCCATCCGATGCATCAAAGCGTCCAATTTCAGGTTTCACACCAAATAAATTCCCGCCAGTAATCAGGTCGGGAATTCCATCGTGTGTAACATCCATTACAGATATTCCATAGACAGGACTAAACTGGGCCTGTGCAGGTAAAGCAGTTCGTTTAAATGCAGGCCATTCATTTATAAATACGCTTGATTCAAAACAGGTTGCTTCCAGTCGAATAGCCTTCTCCATTTGCTCCGGAAGAAATATATCAGTGATGTGCTGGTTGGCGAAAGCCTTGTAAGAAAGATATTTCTTTTTGAGAGATGGCATGCGTGAAAGGAGATCGTGTCGCAACACCATAGGATAGGATTCCATGCCGTTATAGCTGCACATGATTTGTTCAACAGATCCGTTTTTATCAAAATCATTGACAAACATGCAAAGAGGTTGTTCAGTGCTTGTCCTGAACCTGGAATTCAGGCCATGATTTCCGGCAAGGATATCAGGTTTTCCATCCCCATTGATATCAGCTATTTTCAAAACATTCCACCAGCCTGTATTTTCTTTCAGGCCTGAAACTTCAACATTTATAAAATTGCCTTCCTGATTTTTAAATATCATCAGCGGCATGAATTCTCCGCATATGATCAATTCAGGAAGCTTGTCACCATCCATATCATGCCACACCGCATCTGTGATCATCCCGATGTTTTTTAAAGAAGGTCCTATTTTATCGGTTACATCGATCAGCTTCCCTTTTTCATTTTGATAGAGAAACCCGTCACAGGGAACACCGTAAGCAAATGCTTTAATTCGCTCACCGACAAAAACATCTTCATCGCCGTCTCCATCCATATCACCTGTAGCCACTGCTCCTGAACTTATATGATGTGGCGAATAAATATCATCTGATGCTTTGGTAAAATTTGCATGACCATCATTGATATAGAGCCGGTTGAGTGTTTGTGAAGACTCCGGTGCGGTTTCAATACCACCGCTGCAAACAAATACATCAAGATCGCCATCCTGGTCAATATCGAATAATGCAATATCCACATCTTCACAGCTGCTGTCTTTTTCAAATGCAGTCGATTTTTTTAACTGAAATTTTCCACGGGCATCCTGGATATATGCGGATGCAGATTGTCCTTTGGCTCCACAGAAAATAAGATCGTCCAGATGATCGCCATTCAGATCGCCTGCAGCCATGTGCGGGCCTTCTGTGGATTTCATGATAAATAAAAACTGGTCCCTGTCAAAATCAACAAATGCGTTTTCACGATGTGTAAAATATAAACCTGCCTGTGCAGTGATATCTTCCAGGCAGGCTACAGCTTTCAATGAGATGATTGAATCAATCGGAATTCCCCTATCTACCTCAATCCACAATTCCTGGTCAGCCTTGATATCATAGAGTACTTGTTTTTTTCCATATGGCGAAACCACTTTCATTGAATCCACCAGAACGTTTTTTCCCAGCCCTATATGAATGGCATAATCCATAGAGGATTCAAAACCTTTCATCGGCATGAATTCATAATATTGTTTTTTGCCGGCATAATAAGCGGTCACTTTAGAGCCTACTGCAAATGGATTTTTCCCGGATTGTTTTAAATGGATCTGGAGATAATGTGTGCTATCCTTGTTATTCTGCTGGTTGTTCCGGTAAAGGAAAGCAGGCATGTTGACATTGTTGACAACAAGATCAAGATCACCATCACGGTCAAGATCACTATAAGCAGAACCATTTGAATGACTCGGTGCATCAAGTCCCCATGTAGCCGTGTTATTACCAAATGTCAGGTCGCCATTATTTTTAAAACCATAATTTGCAATTTTTTCAGATGGAATAGCAGAGATTAATTTCTGATAGTCTACTTTATTTCCTACCGTCATAGAAGCGATCACATCTTCATCAGCTATGTAATTAAGAAAATCCTGATCCGTGAGATCCTGGTAGATACCATTAGCGACGAACAGGTCTTTCCATCCGTCATTATCAAAATCAGCTAATAGCGCACCCCAACTCCAATCCGTGGCTTCAACCCCGGCATACCGGCCGATTTCGGAAAACGTGCCATCACCTTTATTCAGTTGTAATGTATTGCGTATGAATTGATGATAATATCCGTTATTCACACTGTACATATACCGTTGCCAGTTATCAAACGTAGTTTTGGTTTTCAGACGTTGCTCATTTTGAGGAAGCATGTCAGTTACGAATATGTCCGGGTATAAATCATTATTGATATCGGCGATATCAGCACCCATGGAAGCCGCAGATGTAGAATTTGCTCTTGATTCTAACTCCTCACTAAACGTGCCATCCTGTTTATTGATATACAGGTAATCTTTTTCAAAAAAATCATTTGAAATATAGATATCCGGCCAACCATCGAGATTCAAATCGCTGACAGTAGCTCCCAATCCAAAACCGATCACAGATCCATAGATCCCTGCTTGTTCGCTGATGTCCACAAAGTGGTTATCATCATTCCGGAAAAATTTGTCACCACCTTTGGCATCCCGTACATGTCTTACATTCTGCCGAAGATTGAAGGATCCAATCGCCTGGTAAGAATTATTCAGAACAAAGCAATCCAGGTCTCCATCCAGGTCATAGTCAAAAAAAACAGCATGAATAGTATAGCCATCTTCTGCAAGACCATACGATTCAGCTTCTTCTTTAAATGATCCGTTTTTCTGATTTATAAAAAGCTCATTTTTTTTACTGTCGCCTTCCATTTCCCCGGAATGACACACATAGATGTCAAGCCATCCATCGCCATTGACATCAGCCATCGTGACTCCTGTTGACCAGGATCCTTTTCTGCCTTCCATGCCCGCCTTTGCAGTGATATCTTCAAATTTAAGATTCCCTTTGTTGAGAAAAAGCTTATTGCTATGCATGTTGGCAGATAAATAAATATCTGGCAAACTATCACCATTGATGTCCCCAATAGCTACACCACCACCGTTGTAAAAATTCCGGTAGGTGTAGATATTGAATTTCGAATCAAATTCAAGCTTGTTTTCAAATTGTAAACCTGAATCTTTCGCATCAATAAGAGAAAAAAGTTTATTGCCTGCAGGTTCGCTCTCCGGTTTGTGAGTACAGGAAAATAAAATCATGCTCATGACGATGGATATCGCCAGCACATATTGCGGTAAATACAAAAAAGGACTATTTGTATCTTTCATTTTCCATTAAAACTTTTACGTATTGTTCATCCTGTGTTGTGATCAGGATTTTACGGGGGCCGGTGTAATTGTAATATGCAGGCCTGCCATCTTTGGTTTTCTCTTTTGTAAAGGTGATGCCATAATCTTTTTCCAGCATTTCGGCTACACGCACAATCAATGTATCTGAATAAAGCTCTTTATTCCATGGGGCCCAGGATTGATAGTTGTACACCACGGGCATCTGATACAAAATTTCTTTTTCTGAAAATGCAGGATAAAAATTCATCGTTACAGGGAGGCCAAGCTCAGTAGGAAGCGGATGTTCTACAGAAAGATTGCTTCCGCCATTTACAAAGGCACCGGTTTTATTCAGTCTCCAGCATGTGTCGTAAAATGCCTGCTTGGTCATGCCAAAATTGATGTTATAGAATATGGAATCCAAAGCCGGATCATAACCACCTCCACCTACCTGGAAATGGTTTTTCTTCATTAGCCACCAGGTGCCACCGGCAACTACAATGAACAAGAGTAAAATGGGTATTATTTTTTTATTCATGGATTATTGATATGTTGAAATGTTTTTTTCTGTTGTATAAAATGGCATAGCGTATATAACCGGAACGTCATTATTTTTTACAATAAGAAGCTTAGGTTGATTGCCTATGTGGATGAGCTGAATATCCCGGATAGAACCGATTTCAAACAAACCCGATTCCTGCATAGAAACAGGCATAAAACTTCCATCGTCCTGCTGTATCAAAACTGTTCCAAAAGAACCTGCATAGATACCCATTTCAGGCTTAGAAGAATATTGATTCCCTCCCAATATTATATCCGGTCGCTGGTCCCCATTGATATCTCCCGTCCAGCTACAGTATTGAATCGTCCATTGAGCTTCATCAGGCAATGGTGTGAATTCGAACTTACCCTTATCATTATAAAAAATACCTGATCTCAATTCTGTAATTGTATATAGAATGGATTGTTTGATCTGCTCAGGGTCAAACATATCCTGGATGGTGGCATTCGCAAATGCCGCATACGTAGTATATTTTTTATTGAGATAGGGCAATTGTTTAAGCAAATCATCTTTTAATGCGATGGGATAGTCTAATCCATTCTTTCTCCGGCAAAGGATTTGTTCAGTTTGCCCGTTCCTGTCAAAATCATTTATATATAATACCATCGGCGCAGATGTATCTGCTTTTATCCGTGAATTCAAACCATGATTGGAAGCAATAATATCTATATCACCATCCCTGTCAATATCGGAGGCTAAAATGTGATGCCACAATCCGCTGATGTGTTCAAATCCCATGAGTGAAGATTTATCAGAGAACATGCCTTTCTCATTTATATAAATGCGTATAGGCCCATATTCATAAGCAGCAAGTATATCATCATCTCCATCTGAATCCACGTCTGCAGAAATAGCTGATGTCACCATGCCAGGTTTAAACATATCATCAGCTTCATGCAATGCTTTCCAGGATTTACATCTTTCATTCAGATACAAAGTATGTTGGGGAGGCACTCCATACGCAAAGGGAACAGATCGTCCAAATGTAACCAGATCAGCATCATGATCCTGGTCAAAGTCACTGATGCAAACCGCATGATGACTCTCAAATGAAGCGTGATAGAAATCAGGCGCCCGTGAGAAATCGCGATGGCCATGATTCAAATACAACCTGTCTCTCATAGCTGATGATGAAAGAGGCAGTTCTGAGCTGCCACTCGTTATATAGATGTCAGGCTTTGCATCACAATTGACATCCACTAATCGGATACTTATATCCTCTGATAATGAATCCAGGTGCATATCCGAAGGGATCACTTTCTTAAACGTTGAATTGTGTTCCTGGAAAAGTATGGCACTACTTTCTCCAAGTGCTCCACCAATCACAATATCTTCCAGGCCATCTCCGTCAAGGTCTTTAATAGCTGCTCTTGGGCCTTCATTCGAAATCATGGTAAACATCAGCCTGTCCCTGTCAAAATCAGAATACCTGTTCTCCTGATGCCTGAATGGAAGTACGATATCTTGTTTGACAAGCAGGGGAGAGATGGAATGATTTACGTGCGGCCATGGCCTGGAGGCAATTTCAGAATTCAATATGATGGTAGTATCTGCATGCACATCTGTCAGCATCGATTGTTTTCCATATGGCCATAAAACTACAATGGAGTCAATGTCAGTACAATTTCCCAGGCCGACTGAAAGTACCTGATCAACTGTCGACTGAAAACCTCTCATAGGATAATTTTCAAGGCGATGTGAATGGCCGCAGGCATATACGATTACTTTAGTTCCGATAGCTCCCGTATTAGCTCCAGTATTTTTAAGATGTATGCGCAGATAGTGCTGTCCCATTTCGGTGGCATGGTTCTGAAATATCATGCCGGGCATATTTACATTGTTGATGATCAATTCCAGATCGCCATCATTGTCAAGATCAGCATATGCAGATCCATTTGAAAATGTAGGAATGTCCAGGCCCGTTTCAGTTGCAGATTCCCTGAAATGAAACGCTGTATCCTGGAGAAATAATTGATTTGGAAAAGGTACACTTTCGGCAGCATCAAACATGGTCGTGATCACTTCCTTTTTGCTTTTGATCAATGCACGTACAGCTTCCGGATTAAAATAAAAATTGACATAATCCAGGTCAATCAGGTCCTTGAAAATCCCGTTGGCAACAAATATATCTTTCAGGCCGTCATTATTAAAATCAGCCAGTAATGCTCCCCAGCTCCATTCTGTGGCATCCACACCTTCGAATCTTCCGATCTCTGAGAAGTATGGCAATGAATCCGGCCCTAGTCCGCGATGTAGCTGAAGTACGTTTCTTCCGAACTGCCGGTGATATCCTTTTGAAAAACTTTCCTGGTATAACGGCCAGTTATCAAAAGCCGCTTTTGTTTTATAGCGTACAGGATCTTTTGGTAACATTTCTGTCACAAAGATCTCAGGCCAGCCATCTTCATCCAGATCTGCGATATCTGCGCCCATAGAGCCTTTGCTGGTCTCCTGCATGGATTGAGGAAGACATTCTGTAAAGCTTCCATTCCGTTGATTAATATAGAGATAATCCCGTTCAAAAAAATCATTGGATACATACAGATCAGGCCAGTGATCGCCATTGAGATCTGCAACCGTAACCCCGAGACCAAAGCCAATGGAGCTTCCGTATATGCCTGCTTTTTCGCTTACATCTTTAAAATGAGGAAACGAATCCCGGACAATCGTTCCATCATCAAATTGTATGAGAAGATTTTCATAGAGCTTATTGCCTCCAGATGTATCTCTTACCAGGCGGCTGTCCCTGATGAGATCGTATGTCCCTACCGATCGTATGCTGTTGTTGAGCAGGTAGCAATCCAGATCACCATCGAGATCATAATCAAAAAACACAGCCTGGGTGCTGAGCCCAACTGCATCCAAACCTGCCTGATGAGATACATCCCTGAAGGTGAGATTTCCATTGTTGAGAAATAATTCGTTGTGTCTTTTTTCTCCACCCGGTTTGCCCGATTTGCAAACATAGATATCCAGCCATCCGTCGCCATTGACATCTGCCATGCTCACACCTGTAGACCAAACACCCTTACTTTCTGTTCCGGATGAATTTGTAATGTCTTCAAATGTCAGGTTTCCTTTATTGAGGTAAAGCTTATTGCTCACCATATTACCTGAGAAGAACAGATCACATAATCCGTCATTGTTGATATCGCCTGCGGCAACTCCTCCTCCGCTGAGGAAGTTCTTGAAGATATATGGATTGTAATCTTCGGTGAATGTCAGCTTATTGTTGAAGTGAATACCTGATTTGGATGCAGGAACCAAGGAGAAGAGCGTATCAGTTTTATGCCCTGGTTTGCACTGTACAAACAAGGTCACAATCACTAAAATAAATATGGAAAACTGACGGGACGACAAGGGTACCAAGGTAACTAAAGGCTTTTAAAAAAAAGAACGGACAGGTCGCAACCTGTCCGTTCTTTTTTATTATGATCTTTCTCGATCATTAAATCATGAAATACTCTTCATGGAATTAATAACCAGGATTTTGAACCAGATTTGAATTTACCTGGAGCTGGCCTGTAGGAATCGGCATGATCGTACGGTATGCACCATCATCAGCAGGTTTTTCCCATCTGGCGTCTCCAAAATGTCCGAAACGGATCAGGTCTGTACGACGTTTTGTTTCGAAGCACATTTCACGTCCTCTTTCAGCTAACAGGTTGTCATCTGTTAATGAACCGAAGGCTGCAACTTTTGCTCTGGTTCTGATCATATTGACCAGGTCTAAAGCTTCGCCGCTTCCTGCGTTCAGTCGATAAAGAGCTTCTGCTTTGGATAAGAGGACATCTCCATACCTGTAAATAGCGAAGTCGTTATTCATGCTTTGACGACTTTTCAATTCATATTCATACTTGGAAATTCGTGCACCTCCATCTCGTTCAGCAGTTGGTTCCAACTGGTTCAGGACCGGATTGAAGTTAACTAAACGACCGTCTGTATCAGGAAACCAAAGATCCGAATTGTCTACAAGTCGGACGCCGGCTGCATCATACTGAGGACCATACAGTAAAACACCATATGCACGTTGTCCTCCACCTGTCAGACGAGCATCATCAGCTGTAAAGCTATTGTAGAAATCAGCAAGTGTGGTATAACCATTCCATGGTTGTTCGATCAGATTGAATGTCTTTTGACTTTCATAATGCAAGGTCATTTGACACATATTGAAACCAGGAGCATTGATCGCATCATAAGGGATCACAAAGATATTTTCTTTGGAACCGCTATTATTGATGGCAAAATTTGCAAAGTAATTTGATTCCAGTGTATATGCACCTGAATTGACGATCTCATTGGCAGCATCTATTGCCTTTTGCCATTGAGGTGTACCGGTATAAACTTCCGCATTCAAATAGAGATTGACAAGCATCATCTGGCCAACATAATAATTAACACGTGCATATGTGCTCAGATTAACATCTCTTGATAGAAGAGGTACTTGTGTAGTCAATTCACTCTCAACAAAATTGTATACATTCTGCCTGCTTTCTGTAGTGGGTTTAAAACCAACCGGAACATCAAATTGAGTTACGATAGGAACATTACCGAAGACATCTAATAGAATGAGATAATAGTATGCCCTAAGGCTCTTCAGCTCAGCTATAAAAGCATCAGCTCCTGCGCCTCCGGCTTTTTCAAATGTAAAAATCAGCCGGTTACAGGTATTAATCCCTCCGTAGCAAAAATTCCAGGTATTATTGATTACACCTTCTCCGGGCGTAAATGTATGCCTGTACATTTTTATCCATTGCTTACCATCTTCCCAGTCTGGTCCCTTGTGAGGAATGGTGGCTTCATCAGAAGAACACTCTTGCAGGGAAAAATAAGTTTGATGGTTGCACATCCCGTATAGGTTTGTGTATGCTGATCCGAGAGCTGCAATAAACTCGGCATCAGATTTAAAGAAATTTTCTTCTATAATCACATCCTTAAACTCCGGTGTAAGATCGGAGCAACTGGGTAATGACAGAAAAAAGAAAACCCCAATAGCAATTATGCATATGTTTTTCATTATCGTATTTTTTAAACTATTCATATGATTAAAATCCAAAATTGACACCGAACGTAATTGTCCTTGTGCTGTAATACGTATTCCTTCTATCCACACCCGGAGCAAGCTGATCAGCTAAAATTGGTTCGCGTCCACCATTATCAGAATCAAATTTATCTGCGAGGCGAACTTCAGGATCCACACCAGTATAACCGGTAATGGTCAACAGGTTCTGACCTGTAACATATACTCTTGCACTCTTGAAAGCATTGGATGTCCCAAGATCAAAGTTATAAGCAAGTGTAGCGTTATCAAGTTTGACGAAAGACGCATCTTCAACATGTGTATCATTATAAGAAGCTGTGGAAATCCCTTCATTGTAGTATTTGGTCTTTACAACATTGAGACCTTTTCCCTGAGGATTTACTTCATAGAAAACCCGGTACATATTCACAAGGCTATGACCGAAAGCACCCCTGAAGAAAAGATTAAGATCAAATCTTCCGATGGTGAAATTATTATTCAGAGAAGCCTCAAAGTCAGGTAAACCATTACCAACAACCTGCCAGTCTTCAAAATCGGCATCACCATCACCATCATTATCTTTAAATTTATTGGAGCCGTCAGCGTTAACTGATTCGAAGATCGGAGCGATGATCTGACCGATATGTTCTCCTTCCTGTAAAAGATGGATGCCTTGTCCTGCCTCAAGATTCTGCCCAGGTGCACCAACATTTGTACGATAACTTTTTGGCGAACCATCAAGATATTTGTCGAGAATAGTATTGTAAGTTGAGAAAATCAATGAAGGTGTGTAAGTGAATTTGCTTGTCTTAATCAGATTATAATTCAATACGATTTCAAAACCGCTTGTAGTAAATGCAGCTGAATTTAACCAAGTTACGGGTGCGAGATTTGGTGGAACCGGTACAGGTGTCAACAGGATCAGATCTTTGGTCTTCCTTGTGAAATAATCCAGCGTTCCCCATAAATTGGAATTAGCTACTGCGAAGTCCACGCCTATGTTCAATTCATTCTTGCTTTCCCATTTCAGATCTGGATTTGCATTGATGACCGGTCCATAAGATGATACGAACCCACCATTATAATAGAAGCCTGAACCTGCTACATATTGTGAGTACGCGAGGTATGAAAATCCAGGAAGATTACCAGTGATACCATACCCGGCTCTGAGTTTTAAAGCATCGAATGTTTCCAGATTTGCAACGCTAGCGAGATCAACTCCTGCACTTACAGCAGGGAATACACCTCTTTTGTTGTTAACCCCAAAGCGATCAGAACCTTCCTGTCTGACACTGGCTGAAAAGAACCATGAATCATCAAAAGTAAGATTAACCCTTGCAAATGCTGCCTCTAACTGATATCCATTATCATACGAAGATGGAATATCAGCATTTCCGGTTGTTCTCTCCGACGCCGCAAAAATATTATTATAGGTAAAAAGATCAGTGAGGAAACCTCCGGCTTCGATTGCATGACCCGTAAAGTCAAATCTTTGATAAGAATATCCTCCAAGAAGATTATAATTTATTTTACCCGTTGAGCCCGTATAGCGGATCGTAGCTTCATATAGGTTGTTTTGTTCGATAGCAGTATTTCTCCTTGCGACACCATGACGGCTTACGCCCTGGCGGTAAAGGGAATTACTTGGATAATACTCTCCATAAAAATCTGTGCTTTTCTGCTTTGCAAACTGACCGCCAATTTTCAAACCTGGCAGAATTTCTAACTCTGCAGCAACATTTCCAAGGAAAGAAAATTTCTGACCATCATTAATATTTAATTCCACAAGTGCCTGAGGATTAAATAAATCAAAACCACCTGGTTCGTTGAAAGTACCGTCAGGTTTTAAGATTGAGGATGTAGGATTAAATATGGTTGCATAACGGAATGCTTCAGGGAAGCTCAATTTGTATTTACGATCCGTTGCAATTAAATTAGTCGTCAAAGTCAATTTATCGTTTAATCCTTTCTGAGTTATAGCTAAGCTCCCATTGATCTGGTCAAAACCACTATTCAATACGACACCCTGACTATTGCGATAATTGACTGAGGCTCTGTATTGAGTTTGATCTGATCCTCCTGTCATAGAAAGATTGTGAGCATGAGATAGACCTGTGCGGGAAATGGCATCATACCAATCGGAATCTCCTCCGTTGTCAGCACCACCAGCCTCGAGGAATTCAGCTTTTGAAGCGTTATCAGGCAGCTTTGCAATGCTTTCGGCAGCTACATATCCATTGTAATCAATTCTTGAAGTTCCTTTCTTGCCTTTTTTAGTGGTGACCAGGATAACACCTGAAGATCCCCTCGTACCATAAATGGCGGCAGCTGATCCATCTTTCAATACATCCATAGATTCGATGTCCTGTGGATCAATATTGGATAATTTTCCCCCGGCTACACCATCAATGATGACTAAAGGCTCAACCTGAGCACCGATAGTGGATAAGCCCCGGATACGAATGTTGTAATCACCGTTAGGATCTCCTCCTGGTTTGTATATGCTGAGGCCCGCTACTTTACCCTGCAGGAGTTGCGCAGCAGTGTTCACATTGCCGGCATTGAAGTCTTCAGATTTTACACTTGACACGGCTCCGGTCACTTCTTTTGCTCTTTGAGAACCATAGCCCGTGACGACTACTTCTTCAAATAATTCTCCAGGTGTCAGGCTTACGTTGTAGACCATTCCTGTACCCACAACAATTTCATGTGATTTATAACCCGTGTAGGTTATAACGAGTACATCACCAGGAGCTGCCATAATGGTATAGTTTCCATTAAAATCGGCAACCGTTCCTGTTGTTGTCCCTTTGACCACGATGTTTGCTCCGATCAAGGGTTCACCGGTTGCATCATCTGTTAGAGTGCCTGTTACTTTTTGCTGGCCATAGGAGAAACCTACGAGCAGAAAAACGAAACAAAGACTTAACAAACATCGAAAAGGAATGAGTAAATGTCTGTTCATTGCTTAGTTAGTTTTTGAATTGATGATTGAATTGTTTTGATTAAAACTGCATAGTTTAAAGAGAATCAATGCCCGTAATTGCAAAATGTATGATAGCGCATACATGATGCTTGTTCATTGAATTATCTGGTAGGGGAAATTGACCGAAATGTCTGGCTGACTTCGATTGATGAGGGAGCTTTGTCAAAATAAGTGTCAAAATATGTTGAAAGTGAGGACAATAGCTTTTCCCGGCATACAAAATGTGAAATACAGATTGGCTTAAGGATCTTTTTACCCTGGAAAATTTTCGTTAAGATTTTCCATTGACAATATTAAGAAATAGTTAGAAAGATATTAAAATTTCATTAGAAAGTTTCATTTCGCGTGATTTATCAGATTTATTCTGAAAAGTTTGGTACTGCCCTCTTTTTTGGGATACCCCAAACCCATTTTGGGAATCAAAAACAGTGAAAAAATGATTCCTATATCCTTGCATAGGTCATTTCGCTTTATCCCCCGACAGGCCATATAAACAATCAGGGAAGTCGTGTCATCGTTCGATAAGGGAATATCAATATCTTCGGTTTCCCTTTACATTTCCTGAATCCGGATTCTCTTTACATGATGAAGATTACGTTTACTTTTCTTATTCTTTCCTTCCTGTCATTTCGTTTACATGCCCAGGTGGAAGGTCAACACGAAATAACAAAGGCCGAGGAGGGCATGATGCCGTCTTATATACAGCATCATCAGTCTTCAGGCTCAAGGAGCATACCCGGGCCTCCGCCTATGCCAGTGAGGACCATGGCGGAATGGGAGCAAATACAAGCGGTCACTATCTCATGGACAGGACAAACTACGATCCTGAGGGAAATCGTACGAAATGCCGTTAAGGAATGTAAAGTCCTGATCATTACAACAGATTCCTCGAATGTCATTACCCAGCTGACAAATGCAGACATATCACTGGATTCTGTAAGATTTATCAACACTCCTTTCAATTCCATCTGGGTATGTGACTATGGAGGATGGTCTGTATATGGCAATGAAGTGGATTCTCTTATTCAGATTGACTGGATATATAACCGGCCACGCCCTAAGGATGATGAGACTCCTGCAGCTATTGCTGAATATCTGCATATACCCCTTTATGAAGCTACCGTTGATCCTGATGATTTTGTGCATACCGGTGGAAATCATTTTACGGACGGATTGCGGAATGCATTTTCTTCCCTCCTTGTGCTTGAAGAAAATACGGATAAGACCGAAGATGAAATTGATACGATCGCCAAAAAATATCTTGGTGTCGAACAATATGTGAAATTCCCAACGCTGCCTTATGATGGGATTCATCACTTAGACATGCATATGCGGATCATCGATGAAGAGACGATCATAGTAGGTGAGTACCCTGAGGGTGTTGCAGACGGGCCTCAGATTAATGCCAATATTGATTACCTCAATAATGAAATCAAAACCTCCTTTGGTCATTCATACAGGATCATCCGGATGCCCATGCCTCCTGATGCGAATAACCGTTATCCCGATAACGGGGGCAATTACAGGACCTATACAAATGCTGTTTTTCTAAATAAAACCTTACTCGTTCCGACATATCAGGAAAAATATGATACCACTGCACTGAGAATTTACAGAGAAAATTTACCTGGTTACAATGTCGTCGGGATCAATTGCAATTCTATCATTTCCTCCCTTGGTGCATTGCATTGCATCACCAAGCTTGTAGGTGTCAGCGATCCGTTGCTGATCGCCCACGCACGTATTCGTGATTCTGATGACGCTTCAGTCGAATATCCGGTGACTGCCTACATCAGACATAGTAGTGGTATAGCCGGTGCTGATCTTTTTTATCGTCTATCCGGAGACTCTCTTTATGCAAAAGTCACAATGGCCCTGACGGATACGCTGCAGAATATCTGGTCTGCTATTATTCCTGCGCAGGCAGCCGGGTCGGAGGTGCAATATTATATAGCAGCAAGATCAAATAGTGGAAGAGAGCAAGTCAGGCCAATCGTCGCACCGGAAGGATATTTTAATTTCAGGATTAAAGGAGAACCCGTGAATGCACCACCGACTGCGGATATTTTATATCCTTTAGATCAATCTGTTTTTTCCATTGATTTGTCTGGTCTAACGATTGAAGTTGATGCTGGTGATGCTGATGGAACCGTTCAACAGGTGGTATTATATATGAATGATGATTCTATTGCCACGCTGGGCTCATTGCCTTATACATATGACTGGACTTTTCCGGGTGAGGGCGAATATGTGATGCGGGTACAAGTAACCGATGACGACGGTGCCATCACATGGAGTGATCCGGTGCATGTCACCATTGAATCCACCACTGCCGTAGACAATGCAAATGACAAAAGAATCAGCTTATTTCCGAACCCGGTAAATGATATGCTGTGGATAGTAAATGAGCACCATAAAATTACCCAGCTAGTCATTGTGGATCTGACCGGACAATCACTGGTTGTGCCGCAAGTGATACAGGAAGGAAGAAATGGTCTGGACTTCTCACAGGTAACCCAGGGCATATATTTTGTGAGAGGTATAGTAGATGGTGACCTGTTTAGCGTTAAGGTCATTAAAAGATAGATCTATGAAAATAAGAGATATCCACGCCCCCGGGGTCTATGTAGCACATGAAAGCCGGTATGATAAAATGCTCTACCGGCGATGTGGCCGGAGCGGTATTCAGCTTCCTGCACTTTCCATTGGCCTTTGGCACAACTTCGGACACGTGGATGATATTGAAAATGCGAGACGGATATTGCGTTCATGTTTTGATTATGGGATCACGCATTTCGACCTCGCTAATAATTATGGCCCGCCTTATGGATCTGCTGAAGAGAATTTCGGAAAGATATACAGGCAGGATTTTACAGGCTACAGGGATGAATTGATTATTTCAACGAAAGCTGGTTGGGATATGTGGCCCGGCCCATATGGGAACCTTGGTTCTCGTAAGTATCTGTTATCAAGCCTGGATCATAGCCTGGTCCGCATGGGTCTTGAGTATGTGGATATTTTTTATTCGCATAGAAGAGATCCGGATACACCGCTGGAAGAAACGATGGGAGCATTGCATAGCGCTGTTCAGCAAGGGAAAGCATATTATGTTGGTATCTCCCAGTATAATGCAGAGGATACGCGGCGGGCAGCACAAATTCTCCGGGAGATGGGTACGCCATGTCTGATCCATCAACCCAGGTATAATATGCTTGACCGATGGGTAGAAGATGACGGATTGCTGGATGTGCTGGGTGAAGAAGGAATCGGGTGCATTCCATTCTCTCCGCTTGAACAGGGAGTTTTAACCGATCGGTATCTCAACGGATTTCCTGAAGATAGTCGTGCCGTGAAAGATGGCCGCTATCTAAAAACAAACCAGATCACGGATGATCGTTTGAAAAAAGTCAGGGCTTTGAATCAGATCGCTCTTCGCCGAGAGCAGACTCTCGCACAGATGGCTATCGCATGGTTGCTGATTGATCCCAGGGTTACCTCCGTTCTTATCGGCGCCAGCAAGCCGGAACAAATCGATGACAATGTAGCAGCCCTCAACAACCTGAATTTCTCAGAGGAAGAAAAAAGAGAAATAAGGGATGTTTTAAATTAAAAACCATTGTTTTCGTATGATCCATCAATTCTTTTGCATGGCAGAACAGTACTTTCAGGGTGCCTCGTACGTTTAGCTTTGATCAGATCATTTTAAAATTCCTTGATTATGAAAACGCTCAGTTTCCTTTTTAGTATCCTGTCATTCATGATGGTTATCGCATGCAGTTCTTCAAAATCAGCATCAGGAAACTCCTCTGCCGGTAAAGTAAGTGCGTCAAATAAAGTGGAGGACCTGAATCCGGCGACAGACCTTGCTGATCATCTTAAGAGGGTTCCAGGCGTAAGTGTAAGCGGATCGGGTTCCAGTGCAACTGCAATAATTCGCGGTATGTCTTCTTTGACCGGTTCAAGTGAACCTTTATTTGTAATCAACGGGACACCGATCAGCGGCGGATTAGGTGCTGCCAACTCACAGGTTTCTGTATCCGATATAAAATCCGTAAGAGTCCTGAAAACACCAAGTGAAACTTCCATGTATGGCATCCGTGGTGCGAGCGGAGTGATCGTGATTGAATTAAAACATTAATTACTAATGCTTCGACCTGCATAACTCATCCTTATGCTACAGCTCAGCAACCACTAAAAATGAAAAACTAAAATATTTAGTCCTTTTGATGTTTAGTTTTTCACTTTTCGTTTTTCACTACTCACTACTCACTACTCACTACTCACTCCTCATTCCTCACTACTCACTACTCACTACTATTTATCCTGTTTTGCAAATACTTTCCTCAACAGGTCAGTTGTACGGCTGCTTATATCCGTTCGTATTGTAAGCTCCTTTCTGGCTACCATATTGAACAATCCATCCAGTGCTTTTTCAGTCACATATTCATCTAAGTGTGGGTTGACTTTTTCAACGAGCGGGATCTTATTATAGGCATTGATCGCATCTGCCCAGTATTCGATGGCATTGAATTTGTTGAGTGATGTGACGATCACGGGTTGAAATTGCTGATAAAGCGGCGTATAAGTTTTTGCCTGGAGATATTGAGTGGCTGCATCCTGAGGGCCTAACAAAATATTCAATGCATCATCGAAGGTCATTTGCTTTATGGCATCCACGAAAATAGGTGCTGCTGATTTTGCAGCATCTTCTGCAGCCCGGTTTAATTTTTCTACAATGATATTTTCGAGGTCACTGAACCCGGGAATTATTTTGAGCCGGTTAGTTACTCGTCTTGCTTCTTCCGGAAGTAAAATCTTATAAGCACTCTTGAAATAACCATCCCGTTGCGATAGCAGGTTGGCACCTTCACTGATTCCGAATTCAAGTGCCTGTTTCAGACCTGCACTGATTTCAGCCGATGTAGGTTCACTCAAAACTTGTTTCAGCGTATCACATGACGGGAGAAGCATCGCAAAGAATAAAGAAAAAATAATGATTCGGATTTGCATAAGAAAAGGCTTTAATTGAATAAACTGCCTTATCTCTAACGCCAAATCATCATTTGAGTTTATAAATGATCTGGGCGCTTTGTACAGGACCGCCAAGTTCAGGCTTCATTTTATGGAGCACAACGACTATATTTTTCACTTTGGGAAAGGACTTTTTGATCTCATGCGCAATCCGGAAGGCAACCGTTTCAATCAGCTTGCAGGGCTGTTCCATAATGTCGCTACAAATCCGGTAGATGATCTCATAATTGATGGTCTGGTGTAGATCATCCTCCAGCGCCGCACCGTCAATATCAGTTTCAACTGTCACATCCACCATGTAGTTGTTTCCTCTTGTCCTTTCATGAGTATAATATCCATGATGAGCATAAAAGGACATTCCATCTAATTTAATTTCAGCCATGCGAGAGATGTTTGGGAGAGCGTAAGATAGTTAGCTCTTAGTTCTTAGCTATCTTTGCCGTCCAATTAAAACCATTATAATGGAGGTTAAGACCAGTGTCAAGACAGACCAATACCAGGGTCATGATTATTACAATATCGATGAATTGCTCACCGAAGACCATTTGCTCGCCAGGGAAGCTGTCCGGGCATGGGTAAAGCAGGAAGTCAGCCCCATTATCGAAGATTATTCTAACCGGGCCGCATGTCCGACTCATTTATTTAAAGGGCTGGCTGAAATCGGGGCATTTGGCCCCAGCCTGCCTGTTGAATATGGCGGTGGAGGTATGGATGAGATTGCTTACGGGGTTATCATGCAGGAATTGGAAAGAGGAGATTCAGGTGTTAGATCCATGGCTTCTGTTCAGGGGTCACTGGTGATGTACCCGATTTTTAAGTATGCCCCCGAGGCTCTCCGTAAAAAATATCTTCCTAAGCTTGGTGCAGGCGAATTGATAGGATGTTTTGGCCTGACTGAACCGGATGCCGGTTCAAATCCAAGTGGAATGTTATCCCGTATCACGGATGACGGGGATGCCTATATCCTCAACGGAGCTAAAATGTGGATAACAAATAGCCCGGTATCTGACCTGGCTGTGGTGTGGGCTAAAGATGAGGAGGATCAGATAAGAGGAATGATCGTGGAAAGTGACTGGGCCGGCTTCTCTGCTCCTGAAATTCATGGGAAATGGTCGCTGAGAGCCTCTGTCACAGGGGAACTGGTTTTCGAGGATGTCAGGGTACCTAAAACTCATATTTTCGCTGATGTAAAAGGGCTTAAAGGGCCATTGGCATGCCTGTCGAAAGCCAGATATGGCATAGCCTGGGGTGCCATTGGAGCAGCGCTTGATTGCTATGACAGTGCTTTGCGTTATTCTAAGGAACGTGAGCAATTCGGCAGGCCTATTGGTGGATTCCAGCTGACCCAAAAGAAACTGGCGGAAATGATAACTGAGATCACTAAGGCCCAGTTACTGGCATGGCGTCTTGGGTCATTGGCAAATGCCGGAAAAGCAACCCCTGCCCAGATATCTATGGCAAAGCGCAATAATGTAGCTATGGCTCTTGATGTCGCCAGGGAAGCACGCCAGATCCATGGTGGAATGGGTATCACCAATGAATATCCCATCATGAGACATATGATGAATCTTGAAACGGTACTGACATATGAAGGAACCCATGATATTCATTTGCTCATCACCGGGCAGGATATCACAGGCCTGAATGCTTTTTCTTAATAAAAACATAAGCAGTTTGAAAATATGTAGATAGATACACCACTGTGGTCTAATAAAACGTTCAAAGCATTGCCTTTAAGCCACATTTGAATTAATTTTTCAGTATCAGACGACTAAATTCAGAAAGGCATAGATCATACAGCATGCGGTATAGCTTTTATATTCTTTCCTTAATTCTTATTTTTTCTTTTTGCCGGGTGGTGAAAGCTCAGGAAGTCATCAGCCTGGAGAATCCTTCATTTGAAGATATGCCCAGGGCTGGCACTTCCAACACACCATCGATCAAAGGATGGCATGATTGCGGCCTTACAAAATTTCCCGGGGAAACACCACCTGATATTCATCCTGTGCCTTCAAGCGCATGGGAAGTTTCCAAGCCTGCATTTGACGGTGAGACATACCTCGGTATGGTCGTGAGATACAATGATACGTATGAATCACTTTCACAGGCATTGTCATCACCCGTCGAAGGAGGTGTCTGTTATTCATTTTCTGCATTCTTATCCAGGTCTGATCAATATAAAAGCGGAACCACCAGATCGAATTCTGTGCTTGAAAATTTTGTAAGACCGGCTGTTTTTCAAATCTGGGGCGGCAATTCATTTTGTGATAAAGCAGAGCTGCTTGGCGAATCACCGGCCATCGCAAATTCAGATTGGAAACTGTTTAAGTTTTTATTTCATCCCCAACAGACACATCGCTATATCACTATTGAAGCATTTTATAAAACACCCATACTTGAGGCGTACAACGGTCATGTGCTGGTAGATGGATTGTCCGAAATGGTTCCGGTAGACTGCCCGCTGGTACCCACGGATGTCATAGCCGTCATGTATGAATTACCATCAAAAATGGAGCCGGCTATTTCTTCAGGTGGCTCACATAGCAGTTCGTCCTCAAGAACTAAAACCGGTGGCGGATCTTCATCCAATACCGATCCAAAAACAGTGACAACCCCACCAAAAGTTTTTAAAGCAAACCTGTTGCCTGAACTTGATCAAAGCAAATTATTTGTAGGTCAAAAGATCAGGCTCACGCATCTTTATTTCAAAGCAGACTCGATCAATCTTTTGTCAAATTCTTATAAAGTGCTTGACGAGCTTGCAGATTATCTCTCTTCCTATCCGAAGACCACAATTGAAATCGGCGGACATACAAATACTATCCCTTCTGAAGAATATTGTAATGCACTTTCTACGGCCCGTGCTAAATCTGTTCAGGAATACCTGATCACACAGGGAATTATGGAGAGCCGGCTCAAATACAAAGGATATGGCAAGCATGATCCTTTGATCCCATATGATAAATACAATAAGGACGCACGGTTGAAAAATCAGCGTGTGGAGATTAAGATACTCTCTCTTAAGTAAGTAGTGAGTAGTGAGTAGTTTTCTTTGTACAATTACTTTCGTTTTTAAATCAACAGATTAGAGTGGGTTCATCGTGAGGCGTGAGACGTGAGTGAAAAATCATATCTTAAACCTTCATTTACAACGATGGATAATTCCAGGTATGAAAACGAAAAAATCTATTATTCTAACGATAATTTGCTTTGCAGGATTTCAATTCTGCATGATTCATTTCTTGTCTGCCCAGGATACGATCTATCTGAAGAATCCATCCTTTGAAGATTTGCCAAGAGCCGGCACATCTATTACACCTTCCATTAAGGGATGGCATGATTGTGGACGCACTAAGTTTCCGGGAGAGACTCCACCTGATATTCATCCTGTAGTACCGTTTAATGCCTGGAGTGTAGATATGAAAGCTTATGATGGTGAGACTTACATGGGACTTGTAGTCAGATACAATGCTACATATGAAAGTGTATCCCAGGATCTGAAAAAGCCTCTTGAAGCAGACAAATGTTATTCATTTACTGCTTTCCTTGCAAGATCTGATGCCTATTTGAGTGGTACCGCGAGGTCTGTTTCCAAATTAGAGAATTTTATTTCTCCGGCAATTCTGAATATCTGGGGTGGTTACAATACTTGTGACCGCATGGAATTGCTCGGACAATCAGGACCTGTCGACCACAATACCTGGAAACATTATGACTTTATTTTTAGGCCAACGAATGATTATACTTATATCACCATTGAAGCATATTATGCAGATCCTGACCAACCTACTTACAATGGCCATATCATGGTAGATAATCTTTCGCCGATTATTGAAATTGAGTGCAAATAGGTAATATGATTCATTTACAAATGTTTCTTATCTTTTTTGCAGATTCAAAATCGATGTATCATCTAAGCTATGAAAGCAGCAACATCTTTTGTCGGCATTTTCATTATTCTTTCCGGGTTTTTAGGTAATATAAATCCTTTGTCGGGCCAGATCACCATCCATCTTGATAATCCATCATTTGAGGATACTCCAAGAGCAGGAACACCTTACACGCCAGCGATCAAAGGATGGGATGATTGTGGACATTTTCAATTTCCTGCTGAAACACCTCCCGATATTCATGGTGAGAAATCTAATGCATGGAGTGTTGCTTTAAAGCCTTACGATGGTGAAACATACCTGGGACTTGTGGTCAGGTATAATGGTTCGTATGAAAGTGTTTCTCAAAAACTGGGAAAACCGATGAAAAAGGACAGTTGTTATTCTTTCTCCGCATTCATGGCGCGATCGGAAGCGTATAAGAGCGCGACGAGGAGGTCCAATTATGCACTTGTGAGTTTTATTTCTCCGGCCGTACTCAGGATCTGGGGTGGCAATGAAGCGTGTGAACAGAAGGAGTTAATCGGACAATCTCATCCTGTAGAAAATTCCGGATGGAAACATTATAGGTTTGTATTAAGGCCAAAGGAAAATCATACGTATATCACGATAGAAGCTTATTATGCGAATCTCACGCCCGTAGCGTACAATGGACATATCCTCATCGATAACCTTTCACCGATTGTGGAAATAGAATGTAAATAATTTACGATTTTGGATTTTGGATTTTGGATTTTCGATTTACGATTTACGATTTTCGATTTTCGATTTTGGATTTTGGATTTTCGATTTACGATTTTGGATTTTGGATTTTCGATTTACGATTTTGGATTTACGATTTACGATTTACGATTTACGATTTACGAATAGTTTACTAAATTACAAATAATTGTTTGTGGCTAGTGCAACTCCAAAGCTCTATGATCCTCGCCAACTGATCCACTTTCCGAAAATTATATCTCACGTTTCACGCCTCACGCATCTCACTACTCACTACTCACTACTCACTACTCACTACTCACGTCTCACGTCTCACGTCTCAAGTCACTTCATTTTGACTCGCTCACTATTGATCCCAATAGCATTCATATCTCTCCAGAACCCCGGATATGATTTACTTACTACCTCAGGATCCCGCATCACTATTGGATGAAGAGCTGCCAATGGGGTAAAAGACATGGCCATGCGGTGATCTTCGTAGGTATTGAATTTCGCTTTGTCTTTCCATTTTGCTTTCCCATACAGCTTGCATATCAGATCAGGCCCTTCACCTATAAGTTCTAATGTTGTTTTTACTCTGGCCAATTCCGTTTGCATGGCAGTGATGCGGTCAGTTTCTTTAATACGCAGTGTACGAAGACCGGATAATACTCCTTTAATACCCAGGCCAGCCATAGTAACCATCACAGTCTGGGCAATATCAGGACACGGAGAAAAATCATATTTGAATTCTTTTATCCTTTCATGATTCGGTATCTTCCGGATGATGATTCCTTTTTCAGTATAGATCGTCTCTACACCAAATTGATGATAGATATCTTTTACGACTGAATCACCCTGCAAACTATGTGCGGGAAGTCCCACAATCTCAATCTCTGCTTTTTCAGCTAATGCTGCTGCCGAATAGTAATAAGAAGCAGCTGACCAATCTGCTTCAACCATATAATCTTTACCCATATATTCACCATGCTTTACGGTGATTGTATTTCCTTCCCATACATGACCGACACCAAACCATTCCATAATGGACAATGTCATTTTTATGTAAGGCAATGAAACAGGATCGTCAGCAAGATGTATGGTCAGGCCCTCAGGCAGACATGGTGCGATCATCAGTAATGCAGAAGTATATTGACTACTGAAACCTGCCTGAAGTGTAACTTCATGCACTTTCTTACCGATAACCGATGGACGAATCCGAAGAGGAGGAAAACCTTCTTTATTGATGTAAGAAATATCTGCTCCAATCGTCTGAAGCGCTTTCACCAAAGTTCCGATAGGCCGGTGACGAAGTTGTTCTGAAGCATCCAATACGATTTCACGGTTTCCAAGAACTGCTTTTGCAGTCATAAACCGATAGCTGCTTCCGGCATGACCACTATATAAGGTTTCACTTTCAGATGCAAGCATTTTTTGGAGTACGACCGTATCATCACTTTTGCTCAGATGATGCACATTGAAGGGATCTTTGCAAAGAGACTGAATGATAAGTACCCGGTTAGAGATACTCTTGGAGGGTTCAAGGATGATACTTCCTTTCAGCGTGGGCTGTGGACAGGAGACACGATAGACAATGGACATGATATATTATTCTTCCTCGTGCGATTTCTCTTCTTCATCCCTTCGCATAGAACCATCCTTATCAAAAGCGATGATAATATCTTTTACAAGCCGGTGACGTACCACATCTTCCGCGTTCAGGCGGACTGTTGAAATCCCATTGACATTAGACAAAAGGTCAATAGCTTTTTTCAAACCCGAATGAACACTGCGTGGTAAATCAATTTGTGTGAGGTCGCCGGTAACCATACATTTTGCCGAAGGACCGAGACGTGTCAGGAACATTTTGATCTGAGGCACAGTGGCATTCTGTGCTTCATCCAGGATGATGTATGCATTGTCAAGTGTTCTTCCACGCATGTAAGCAAGAGGCGCAATCTCGATGATGCGGTTCTGCATGAAATAATTGAGCTTGTCGACCGGTATCATATCATCCAGGGCATCATAGAGAGGCCTGAGATAAGGATCTATTTTTTCTTTCAGATCACCCGGAAGAAAACCAAGGTTTTCACCGGCTTCTACTGCGGGGCGGGTGAGGATGATTTTCTTTACTATAGAATTTTTCAGTGCCCTGACAGCTAATGCAACAGCTGTGTAAGTCTTTCCTGTTCCGGCAGGTCCAACTGCAAACACCACATCGTGTGTTTCAGATGCCTTTACCATTTTTTTCTGATTGCGTGTCTTGGCCCGGATAGGTTTGCCTGTCCTTCCGTAAAGAATGACATTATCATCTCCGATGACAGGTTGCTCGCCTTCGAAAGTATGTGTGCCATTGAGAAGCTCTTCAACCGTCTGAATAGGAAGTATTTTCTGGTCCTTCAGGATCCGGACCATCATTTCAAATTTATCCTTGGCATTTTGGGTTTCCTTTTTTTTGCCGGCCAGCTTGATCTGGTTGCCTCTTGATGTGACCACAACTTCAGGGAAGGCCTTCCGGAAGAGATTGAGCTTGCTGTTATTTTGTCCGAATAATTCAAGGGGGTCAAGATCCTCTATCGTCAATGCAATCTCACTCTTTTCTTTAGCTTTTGTTTTTGTTGTTCCGATTTCTTTTCTACTGTTAGTTCGTGTCAAATCTAATTATTCCTAGGTTAGTGAATCATTGGGTAACTGATAAATTTACAATTTATTTGATTGAAGGTTCAAACGCGGTAAAGCATAAACCTTTCTTTAACTTGCTCCTTCACAAAATAAATCGTGAATACATACAGATTTAATCGTTTTTAAAACGATTTCTATGATCTATGATATGTATTTCCACATCTAACGGTCTACGAACCAGATAAGTATGATAAAACGAATCGTGTCCATGGAAATCCTGCCCGGAAAGGAGGCTTTATTTTTGGATATCTTTGGGGAGGTAAAAAATGAGATCCGGTCCCGGGAAGGATGTATGAGCTTGGAATTGCTGCAAAGTCAACATGAAGGGAAGACCATTCTCTGGACGATAAGTTCCTGGATGTCAGATGCGGATCTTGAATCTTACAGGAAGTCTGATTTATTTCAAAAAACATGGTCCGCTGTGAAACCTTTATTTTCAGGAAAAGCCCGGGCCTGGACATTGAATCCGATCGAATCTGAGGCATGAAAATTTTTAATTCTTCCCTGTGCCCTGTTTACAGTGGTGATGTCCATGACGGACTTAAAAAAGTATTGGATGATCATCAGCCTTCATCGATATTTATTATTTGTGATGAGAATACAGCCGGATGGTGCGCACCAAAAATTCAACATGCTACAGATAAGGTTGAACTTATCATCACAACGCCCGGGGAAGAAAATAAAAATATTGAAACATGCCAAAGGATCTGGTCTGCTCTGGTAGATAAAAATGCGGACAGGGATGCATTAGTATTGAATGTTGGCGGAGGCGTTATCTGTGATATGGGTGGTTTTGCTGCAGCATGTTATCATCGAGGCATTCGTTTTGCCCATATTCCAACCACTGTTTTATCCATGGCTGATGCTGCTATCGGAGGCAAGCTGGGTGTGAATCACGAAGGTTTCAAAAATTATATTGGCCTTTTTCAAAATCCATCATTTATCTGGATTGACTCGTCATTTTTGAAAACCTTACCACCTGTTGAAATCACATCCGGCCTTGCGGAAATTGTCAAGCATGCGATTATTGGAAGCAAACCACTCTGGAATATTTTATCAGCAGTAAATACAATAGATGAAATATTGTGGGAAGAAGTTTTTACAGAAAACTTACCTGTAAAAGTTAAAATTGTAGAAAGTGATCCAGGGGAGAAAGGCCAGAGAAAAGTCCTCAATTTTGGCCACACGATCGGTCATGCGCTGGAAAGCTATTTTCTCCATTCAGGATCACCTGTTACCCATGGTCAGTGCGTATCGGTCGGTATGCTGGTGGAATCAACCCTATCTGTATCCCTGGGAATACTGAACAAAGCTGATTTTGAAGCAATTACAGCCTTAATAAATCGTTTGCTGAGTCCTGAAGTCGTTTCTTTGCCGGGTGTTGAAGAGATCCTGCCATGGATCGCCGGTGACAAAAAGAAATCCAATGGGAGGGTAGGTTTCAGCTTACCCGATCAGATAGGATCATGCCGGTGGGATATCCCGGTGGAAGAGAATGCCATCATTGATGGATTTGAGAGGGTGCGGGCACAAGTCAAATCCGTACCTTTTCGTTTGAGAGTGGATAAATAGTTGCTCAGGATTATTAATTGAATATGGAAAGTAGAAATTCCTCATTTACCAGGTATAGTAAAAGGTTATGGTATGCTGCCTTTACCCTGGCTATCCTCTTTATCTTATTTTTTGTCATCCTCTCTTTCCAGGGTCTTCCTGACTTTAAGCAGTTGGAAAATCCTGACTTCGATCTGGCCACCCAGGTCATTGATATCAAAAGCCGCGAAATCGGAAGATACTATACCCAAAACCGGTTGCCCGTCAATTACAATGAACTTAATCCTTTCCTGATCGATGCACTTGTAGCAACTGAAGATGTCAGGTATTTTTCACATTCCGGTGTTGATGTCCAGGCCCTCTCAAGAGTTGTCATGGGAGTTGTCACCATGAATACAAGAAAAGGCGGAGGCAGCACCATCACGCAACAATTAGCAAAGCTTTTATTTGACCGGCCCGATTTTGAAGGGATGGGGAAAATGAAAAAAGTATGGACACTTGCCCTTACCAAATTTAAAGAATGGATCACAGCAGTTAAGCTTGAAAAACAATATACCAAGCAGGAGATCCTCGCGATGTATCTCAACAAATTTAATTTCATCTATGGTGCATATGGGATCAGTGCCGCTTCTGAAATTTATTTTGGAAAAAATCAAAAAGAGCTGAAGATCGAAGAGGCTGCCACATTGATCGGCATGTTGAAAAATCCTGCACTGTTTAATCCTGTACGCAGGCCTGATACAGTTTTGTTCCGCAGGATGGTGGTGCTCAATCAAATGCGCAAACAACATTATATTTCCAGGGAGGATTATGATTCTTTGAAAGTGCTGCCCCTTGATCTTTCCAGGTTCAGCAAGCAAAGCCATGTCACTGGACCAGCTCCTTATTTCAGGGCGGAATTAGCTACCTGGTTAAAAAGTCTTTTTGAACAGGATGAGTATCGCAAACCCAATGGAGATAAGTATAATATTTATGAGGACGGATTAAAAGTATATGTAACCATTGATCTGGACATGCAACAAATGGCAGAAGAAGAAATGTGGAAGCATATGGCCACGGTGCAGCAGAAATACAATAGGGTCTGGGAAGGAATGGATCCATGGACATATCATGCAGATGATCTGCAAAAGAAAATCAGGAAAGAATCACTTACGCATTTAATTCGCCAAAGTGGCCGGTATGTTGCGTTGCGTGAAATGAGATTGACTGAGTTGATTGACAAAATTGAAGAAGCGCATGACATTTCGTTGACCGACTGGGATATAGAAAACATTCTCCAGGAATCACAAAAGTCGGGACGCATAGCACGTCTTGTTTCCGGTAAAACGATTACACCTGACCGCGGCAAAAAATATAAAGCAGTGATGGCTGGTGATCTGTGGCCTCAGATGGTGACTGTATGGAATTCTTTCCAGAAAGAAATCATGAAAGAGATGAACGCGCCTGTTGACATGATGGTATTCGACTATAATCCGAAAGGTGAAAAAATGGCGCACATGTCTCCCCTGGATTCTATCAAATATCACAGGAAATTTATGCAGACCGGCATTCTCGCTATCGATCCAAAAACGGGCGAAGTAAAAGCCTGGGTCGGTGGAATAAATAATAAATATTTTCAGTTTGATCATACAGGAGCAAGCAGGCAGGTCGGTTCTACATTTAAACCTTTCGTGTACGCCACTGCAATCACACTGCAAGGCATATCACCTTGTTTCCCGGTTGTAGACCAACCTTATACGATAGGTCCGGGTGATGGAAGTTTTGGACTGTTGTCGTCATGGACACCGGATAATGCGGATGGAAAATTTACAGGCAGGTCCTTCACTTTGTTTGAAGGCCTTCGTGATTCGCGCAATACGATTTCTGTATTTCTAATGCAACAATTAGGTAATGCGAATGTGGTCAGGGGGCTGATCAACAACATGGGGATAGATAGTTCTACACGCAGGTCAGATGGAGAATTCAGAGTTCCTAATCAGCCATCGATTTGCCTGGGCTCCGCAGACCTGAGTGTTATGGAAATGACCGGTGCATATGGGACATTTGCAAATAATGGTGTATTCGTAAAACCATTTTTTGTTTCATCTATCGAAGATGCAAATGGCAAAGTCATATACAGGGCTACCAGGGAAGAACAGGTAGCTCTGCCTCCGAAAGCAAATGCTGTCATGGTAGATATGTTGAAATTTGCAGCCGACTATGCATTCAGGGATTTTAAAAGTGATGTAGGCGGAAAGACGGGTACGACGAATGATTATGTCGATGGTTGGTTCATGGGTGTGACACCTTCATTAGTTGTGGGCACATGGGTAGGAGGAGAAGATCCGTGGATCAGGTTCAATACATTGGCTGACGGACAGGGGGCTGCAATGGCAAGACCATTTTTCAAAGCTTTCCTGGGCCGGCTCGAAAATTCCACCACCACGGATTATGACCCTAATGCCAAATTTGAAATGCCTGTAGGCGGTCTGGATATCGAAACAGATTGCAACAAATACAATGCAATGCGTCACCAGGGCGGAGTCATAGATCATTTTGATCCGGATAAAACGTATGAAGAAGAATTTATTGAAAACTAAATAAAGTAAACCTGAACATAAGAAGTGAACTTCCCTCAGAAAATGGATAAAAAGAAAAACCAAAAGCGTGTGTACATGGAAACCCGGGGCAATAGTGGTTTTTTAATGCTTATATTATTTATTCTTGCGATAGCAGGATGTGTACCTGCTGAAGAAAAAATTCCTGCTGCATTTGAAACCAGCATCCGGCAGGAGAGTGTCAGGAAAATATATGAAATGCAGGCAAGGCAGGAGAAGGACAGCCTGCTGATCAGTTTACAAAGCGATGATCCTTCCATTCGTTATGCCGCTGCACGGGCATTTTGTTCGTTCCAGGATTCTTCTGCATTGGATGCATTATTTCCTTTACTGATGGACAAGCAAGGACAGGTAAGGGCTATGGCTGCAATGGCGATCGGGCAGTTAGGTTCTTCCAGGGCAGAAGCACAACTCACTGCAGCATTCGATGGCCGTGATAGTGCACGACTCTATGAAGAAGCAAATAGTGTCATCCTGGAAGCCATGGGAAAGTTAGGTAGCTCACAATATCTCAGAGCGCTCGGTACCATTTCCAGTTATCAACCCACAGATACACTTTTACTCCTCGGACAGGCACGCGGTATTTACAGGTATTGCTTAAGAAATATGGTTGACCCCGAAGGAACTGCCACCATGGTAAAATATCTTTCTGATCCTGGTCTTCCACAACAGGTACGACTTATTGCGGCTCAGTATCTGCATAGAGCTGCAGGGCTCGACCTGACATCTTATGCAGATCAGCTTACCACGATCTGGCAAAGTGAAAGCGATCCATACCTCAGAATGTGCATTGCTACGGCAATCGGAAAATTAAAAACACCTGCTGCAGGTAAGACATTAACAGAAAGCCTTCAGACAGAATCGGATGAACGTGTGAAATCCAATATCATCAGGGCGCTGCAAGCTTTTGATTATAATATCATAGAAAAAGTATTGCTGGAGGCCGCTAAAGACAGTCATGCAGGTCCGGCAGAAGTAGCAGCTCAATATTTTGTCAACCAGGGCAGGGAACAGGATGCCGCTGCTTACAGAGCAACCATGGATCAATGCAAGACATGGCAGGCGAAGACACGCATGGCAGAAGCCGCGTATAAAAATATGAGCTCGATGTTCAGCAGCGCCAAGACCACACTTGGAAAGGATATACTGGCGAATATGAGCCGCTCTGCAAATGTGTACGAGAAAGCGTCATGGTTGAAGGCATGGGGAAGCGAAATCAGGAATTTTGAATCATTGCCAAAATATACGCAGCCTGATCAATCTATCGTCATCCGGACACAGGCTGTGACCTGCCTTATTGATGTGTGCAAGGATAAAAATTTTGATGCTTTTTTTGCAGGACAGGGTCACCTGATCAGATCACAGATCGGCGGATACCTGGCAAATGCAATGCGTGGAAATGATGCAGGCGTTCTTGCCTTAATAGCGGGTGGCATCTCTGATCCAAAGACCGGACTTAAAGCAGTGATGAACGATCGCAAAGGTGAATTGAGTAAAGCCTTAGCCAATCTCAAATTGCCTGAGGAAATGGAAACCTATATTGAACTTGCAAAAGCGCTTAAAGAATATAATATTGAGACACTCACCATCACAGAGGATAAAAAAAATATCAAAGCGATCAACTGGAATATCATCGACTCTTTGAAAAAGGATAGCAAAGTTGTGATAAGCACATCGCAGGGAGATATTACGATGGAATTGTTTCCTGAAATAGCTCCGGGATCTGTAGCAAATTTTGTACAGCTGGTGAATGCAAATTTTTATGATGGAAAACCTTTTCATCGCGTGGTACCGAATTTTGTAATTCAGACCGGATGTCCGCGTGGTGATGGATTTGGTAGTCTTGATTATACTATTCGCTCTGAACTTGTTGGTTCTTATTATGATGATGAAGGATATGTAGGTATGGCATCTGCAGGCTTGCATACGGAGGGAACACAATTTTTTATCACACATTCACCTACACCTCATCTTGATGGCAGGTACACCATATTTGGAAAAGTCATCTCAGGCAAGGATGTCGTGCAACGCATCGGCATGGGTGATACCATTAAAGAAATCAAAATAGATTACTGACAGATACTACATGAAATCAACTCCACTTGAATCAAGGCATATCGCTCTAGGCGCGAAAATGACTGAGTTTGCAGGTTTTAATATGCCTGTTGTGTATACTACCATACAAGACGAACACCAGGCGGTCCGGGAAAAAATCGGTGTGTTTGATGTATCTCACATGGGTGAATTCATAGTCAAAGGAAAGCAGGCACTTGACCTGGTACAACGCATCAGCTCAAATGATGCTTCATTACTTTCGATTGGTCAGGCACAATATTCCAGCCTTCCGAATGAAAACGGTGGCATCGTCGATGACATGCTGGTGTACAGGTTGCCTGAAGATATGAGTGAACAAGGAGAGCAGGCCTTTATGCTTGTAGTGAATGCATCTAATATTCAGAAGGACTGGGATCACATACAACAATATGCAAAGAGCTTTGATACCCGGATGATTGATATTTCAGATCAGACAGGATTGATAGCTGTGCAGGGTCCATTAGCGTTGGATGCATTACAGGCATTGACAGAAGTAGATCTGAAGCAAATACCATATTATAGTTTTACGAAAGGAACAGTTGCAGGAATTGAAAATGTATTGATCTCTGCTACGGGTTATACAGGTTCCGGTGGATTTGAATTATATGTAGATAGTAAGCAGCTTCCTGCATTGTGGGATGCAGTCATGGCTGTCGGGAGTCCTGTTCAGCCTAAAGCTGCAGGTCTTGGGGCGAGGGATACACTGCGTCTTGAAATGGGTTTTTGCCTTTATGGAAATGATATCGATGATACGACTTCTGTCATTGAAGCGGGATTAGGCTGGATCACAAAGCTGAAGAAGAAGAGTGCTTTTCCTTCTAAGGAAATATTTACGGAACAAAAGAAAAATGGTGTTGAGAAAAAACTTGTAGGATTTGTAGTAGATGATCGTAGAGTGCCACGTCATGGCTACCCGGTTTGTGATGATAAAGGAAATGACATTGGCATCGTGACCAGTGGTACGCTTTCTCCTACTCTGCAGGTGCCTATTGGAATGGCTTATGTACCTTCTTCATTCGCAAATGCAGGTTCATCATTTGGTGTAAAAGCAGGATCAAAAATACTGGTGGCTAAAGTTGTCACTGTTCCGTTTGTTCAAATTAAACAATCATAAAGCTGACCAAGGTAAAAGGTTTGCTCAGGTACTTGCATCATTTAAAATAAACAGTCGACTTCCAAAGGATCAGCAGATAATAAACACAAATGAAAATATTTCCTTTCCACGCCATTTACCCCAACACCAACCTGATCGCTTCATCGGATGCATTTTTCTCCACCGTAAGAGATGATTATACACAATATCTCAATAGTGGTTTCTTTCATGAATCACCTGAAAAGGCATTTTATATTTTTGAAATTAAGACCGGGAAAAAAACGCATTCGGGACTTGTAGTTTGTCTTGATGTGACAGATTACTCGAGCGGAAAAATAGTCAGACATGAACAAACCATCGCCAGCAGTGAACAGGAAATGCTTAAAGTTCTGCTACAACGCGGCGCAATGGTCAAACCCGTTTTGCTATGCCATCCGGATGTAAAAGAAATAGCCAAAGAAATTGAGAAGCAGAAAAAAAAGCAAAAACTATTTTTAGAAATCGACGCACCGGGAAGTGGTACTGACTACAGGCTTTACCAGATTCCCGAGAAAGATGGACAGGAACTTTCAAAGCTTTATAAATCCCTGATCCCCAAAGTTTATATCGCCGATGGACATCACCGTTGCAGCACAGGTGAAAAATTACTAAAGATGCATAAGGACGGAAAAGATTATTCTCTTCTCCTCGCTGCTTTGTTTCCATTTGATCAGCTGGATATTCTTGATTATAACCGGGTCGTACAGCTTCCTTATAATCTGAAGCTGACCCGCTTCATGGCAGAAATCAGCCAGGTGTGTGATATCAAATCCATACCTAAGCCGGCCAAACCAAAGAGGAAACATGACATGACCATGTGCATACAGGACCATTGGTATCAGCTCAGGTGGAAAGATGATGTACTCAAAAAATATAAAAAATTACCTGCAATCCTTGATGCACATGTCCTTGATGAAGAAGTGATGGATAAAATACTGGGCATAAAAGATGCCCGTACCGACAACCGGATAGAATATGCATCCGGTGATCTGGGGCCTGAAAGAGTTGAAGAGAAAGCCAGGTCTTCGGATCATCATATCGGCTTTTGCATTTACCCGGTTCAGTTTGACGAGCTTGTCAAAGTATCCGATAGCGGCGGTACGCTTCCACCGAAAAGCACATGGTTCGAACCGCGCATGATCAATGGTTTTATCGTGAAAAAATATTGATGAACAGGCGATACATCACGGCGGATTGGATTTATCCGGTCACTTCTCCGCGAATTTTTCAGGGCGTGCTTGTCATGGATGGTGAGAAAATAATTGACATCACCACGCGCGAACATGTTCCTGCCGATCAGATGGAATATCATAAAGGAATTCTCATACCGGGTTTTATCAATACCCATTGTCATCTTGAACTTTCACACCTCAAAGGACGGATTGCTACCGGAACGGGCCTGCTTGCATTTATTAAAGGCGTCGTCAGCTTAAGAGAAGTATCCCAGGATGAAATCGATGCAGCGATAGAAGAAGCGGATGAGTACATGTGGTCACATGGCATCCAGGCTGTCGGTGATATTTGCAACAAGGCGGATACATTCGATGTGAAACGCCGGAGTAAAATAAAGTATTATAGTTTTGTTGAAATGTTTGATTTCCTGCAGGACAGCAGAACGGATGAATTGACGCGGAGTTATAAAGATGCATACACTCAGGCACCTGAACCTAAATCTGCAGTTCCTCATGCGCCATATTCTGTTTCTCCCGGGTTGTTCCATCAAATCAATGCACTCAATTCCAATCCTGTAACTGTCAGCATTCACAACCAGGAATTGAAAGCAGAAGATGAATTGTTTCTGAACGGTGCTGGAGATTTTTACAAATTCTATAATGGTTTTGGAATGAACCTGGATCATTTTCAGAAGACAGGCCAATCCTCTATCCATTATGGACTGAAGCACATGGATCCTGAACATCGCACTCTTTTCGTTCATAATACCCTGACAAAACCGGACGAAATCGAAGCTGCACATGGATGGAATAAAAATGTATACTGGGCCACCTGCCCGAATGCGAATCTCTATATTGAAAACAAGCTGCCTGACTATTCCTCCTTTATCAATGCCAATGCTTTGATGACGATAGGAACTGATAGTCTTACATCCAATTGGCAACTTTCTGTACTAGAGGAAATGAAAACAATTTCCCGGTATCAATCAGGAATTTCATTCGACACACTATTGCAATGGGCTACCATCAATGGTGCGAGAGCATTAGGCATGGATGATGAACTTGGGTCACTTGAAATTGGAAAACAACCGGGGGTTTTGGTGTTGAATTTTGATCCGGATACGGATATGTTGGATGATCCGGATGTGATAGTGAAGAGATTGATATAAAAACAAAACTCAAAGCGCAGTAAACCCAGTACGGTTCAAAACTCCGTTTTGCGAATAAAAACAAAAACAAACAAAGCAAAGCTTGGAGATTGTTCACCGCTGAGCGTCGGTTGACCGACGTTCTGGTGTCTTCAAATTTTAATTTGAGTTTATACGCTGCGTCACTCAAAGCGCAGCTTTGAACACACCCAGACGTCGGTCAACCGACGCCTAGCTTTTTCTATTTTTTTATTTTTTGTTTTTTTGAGAATTGGTTGTATTAACCTGCCCCTACTCGCCCCTGCTCTTTATTAATTCGGTGACTCATACCCCGAAGGGCTCACACCAAATTCTTTTTTAAACTGGTCCCTGAATGATTTCAAATCATTGTAGCCAACCATATAAGTTACATCTGCAATGTTGTAATGTCGCGTGGCTAATAATTGTGCGGCTCTTTTCAACCGGATACTTCGGATGATCTGATTCGGAGATTGGCCAACAAGTGTTTTTAATTTTCTATACAGTTGCATCCGGCTGACTAAAAGTCCTGCTGCTAATTGCTCTACAGAGAATGTGGAATCATCCATATGCTTTTCGACTATCGCTTTGATCTTGTTCAGAAACTCTTCATCCAGCTTGTTCATTACTACACCTGTCGGACTGAGCTCAAAGTTTTTAGCAAACTTTTCCCTCAATTGTGTCCTGCTGTCAATCAGGTTGTGGATCCGTGTCGTAAGCAAATGCATATTGAACGGCTTGGTGATATAATCATCAGCACCGGTTTCATAACTATTTAGCTTATAGAAAAGAGATGTTCGGGCGGTCAGTAAGATCAGCGGAATATGACTTGTCAGGATATCCGTTTTTATCTGTTGACACATTTCAATGCCATCCATTCTCGGCATGGCGATATCAGCAACAATAAGATCAGGTCCTGATTTTTTTGCTTTTTCTAATCCATCGACACCATCCACAGCTTCGAGGATGTGAAAAAATTCCGAAAGATTTTCTTTTAGATATTCTCTTATTTCCTGGTTGTCTTCTACGAGTAGTACAGTGGATCGCTGACTCTTTGTTTTTTTCAAGGTGTCACCTGATCCCGGTTCAATGGTATGATCGGATGTATGCAAGCCTGACCCATCATCACTTAGTGGAAGAACAAATCCTTTATTTATGTTTGAAAAAGTTGCAGGTGGAATTTTTTCTTCATCTGTAAAATGAGATTCACCTGTTAGAATTTCAAGATGAAATGTTGACCCTGCACCTGGTGTGCTTTCAGCATATATCTTTCCATGATGTACCTCCATGATATTTTTAGCTAATGCCAGTCCAATACCGGTTCCGCCGGAGTTGTGCATATGAGGTTTATTCTCGTCGACCTGGTAAAACTGGTCAAACACTAAAGGCAACTGATCGGCAGTGATACCGCAACCACTGTCTTTTACATGGATATGGATAAAAGGTTTGCTCAATTCCGGCAACGCATCCTGCTTCTGATTATCCATGTAGACATGGATGAATCCATCATCGGGAGTATATTTAAAAGCATTGGACAATAAATTGAATAAAACTTTTTCCATCTGGTCCTGATCGATCCATGCCTGGAATTTGTCATGCGGATGAATAAATTTCAGATGAATATTCCTTTCCCGGGCAATGCTTTTGAATGAAAGCACAATCTCATTAATGTATTGAACAAGATCCGTCTGCTGCACACTCAGCTTCATGAGGCCGGCTTCACTTTTACGGATGTCTAACAATTGATTGATCATCGTCAATAACCTCGTTGCATTACTATGCATCTGGGAGATCGTGTTGTGCAGTTTTTTATTTACATGTCTTTCCCTGATAAGTTGTTGAAGCGGACTTAAGATCAGTGTAAGAGGCGTCCTTAATTCATGCGAGATATTCGTGAAGAAGCTGAGTTTCATCTGGTTGACCTCTTCCAGTTTTTCACGTTCTATTTTTTCAAGTTGAAGGCTGTGCCTGAATTCCGACTTCATCAGCATGATGCGTCGTATGAAAATAAAGAGTGCTGCAGTAGTGAGGATGTAAAACAAATATGCCCACACGGTAGCCCATATGGGAGGATGGATCAGAAGCGCCACGGATATTTCATCGGACCAAAATCCATCTCCGTTTGCTGCTTTCACACGAAATGTATAATTACCATGAGGGATATTGGTATAATGAGCAATTCGTTCTGATGCATTAGAATACACCCAATCCGGATCAAAGCCATCCAGCTTGTGTGCATACGTTACTTTGCCGGGATCAGAAAACTGGATACCTGCGAATTCAAATGAGATCACATTGTCCTTATGCGACAACTCTATGTTTTTTGTTTCAGATATGTTTTCATTGAGGATAATTCTCTTACCCGATTTCTCTCCGATATCGACAGGGTCATTAAATAATCTAAAGCCGGTCATTGTCATGCGCGGAGCTATGCCATCTATCCCGATAATATCCGGATTGAATAAACTCATTCCATTTACACCACCAAAAGCCAGGAGCCCGGTGGAAGTTTGGCACATCGCATCATCGTAAAAATAATTCGCCTGCAAGCCATCAGAAGCATCGTAGTGTTTGATATCCGGATGCATTGAATTTTTGGGAAAGGATATGCTTGCAATCCCCCGCTGTGTACTGACCCATAACCTGTTATTGTGGTCTTGCAGGATCGCCTGAATATTCCCATTGGGCAATCCATCTTTTTCGAGTAAAAATGTAAATGTTTTTGTTTCAGGATGAAATTGATTAAGACCATTGTCAGTAGCTATCCATAGACGACCGGTGTCATCATAATACATGCAATTGATATAATTGTTGCTGATGGCGCCTTTCTTAGTTGATTCACTGGTATATTGATCCATCATGTCAAGTCGATCCAGGACCGGATCATAGATAAGCTTGAACAAACCGCCTCCTCTGGTGCCAACCCATAAAAAAGATTTATTATCTTCTTTGCTTTCCAGGAAATGAACATTTGGATATGCTTTCAGATTCGCTTTGAAATCAGATGTGGTTTCATACTTTTCAAATGTGCGTGTTGCATGGTCATACCGGGCCAGGCCAAAGTTCCACCCACCAAACCAAACATCGCCGGATTGAGAAGCCATGACTGACATGATGTGTTCACCGGTGAGATGATCAAGACCCAATCCCATAGAGTATTGTTGCAGGTTGATATGAGTTGGATTTTTTATAAGATCTTCTTCTTTGATCCTGATGGCTCCTGCACCTAAAGTCGAAAGCCAAAGAAATCCTTCCTTGTCAAGACTCATGTCGGAGATGAAGCCTGATGATTCTAATGAATGTTTTACCGGAAGCTGGATGTGAACAGGACTTTCAATTCCGTCTGCATCAAGTGAAAGTGAATGGAAACCGCCACCTCTTGTTCCGATCCAGATGTGTCGTTGATCAGAAGCTTCCACTATCGAAGTGATCACCTGGCTGTTCGTCGTGAGATGGCGATCAGGCTGAATGTGTACAAAAGGTTTTGCTTTGAGATTGAGCTTGTACAGGCCACCTTCTGTGCCAATCCATAAATTCATGGATTGATCAGCATATACACTGCGGATGAAATTATTATTCAGCGCATCGGGATGATTTTCATCTGAAAGAAAACATGTAAATGTTTCCTGGCGTGTATTCATCACATTTAATCCGCTGAACGTAGCGATCCATACCTGGCCATTATCACCTTCCCATACATCAGACACATAATTGTTGCTAATGGATTGTGCATTACCGGCGTGATGATGATAAGTGATGGTCTCCATCTTTCTGGGATCACCCGTTGCATAGGTTATTTTTTTTAATCCGGCTTTGGTACCAATCCAAAGGGAGTTCGGATCATTGAAAACAGATTTTATTTTATAGATATAGTCATGCGTGGTGGTCAGCAATGTAGTGTGATCAGGTGAAAGGGAATAGCGAATAAAATAATCCGGAATGCCATCAGCTCTGCGCACAAGCATGTTGAGGCCATTTTCGGTGCCTATCCAAACTGTCCTGTCCTGTGATTCGAAGATGGTAGTTACGAAATCAAAACTCAGGCTTCGCATGTCCTCCGGGTGATGCATGAAATGAACAAATGTTTCTTTCTCCGGATTGAATTGATTTAATCCATTTTCGGTACCGATCCAGAAATCGCCGTAAGAATCTTCTGTGATGGTCCAGACTTTGTCATTGCTCAGGCTGTTCATATTGCCCGGATCTCTCTTGTAATGTTTGAATGTATCACCCGATCTTTCGTAGAGATAGATCCCGTAATCCTGTGTACCTATCCACAGCCGGTTTTTACTGTCTTCGAACAAACAGGTTATTTTATTGCTTTCCAATCCATTGATATTACCCGGTTCCTGGCGATATTGGACTACATTGTATCCGTCATAGCGTATCAGGCCTGACCATGTGCCGATCCAGAGGAAGCCTCTGTGATCCTGTAAAACAGCGGTGATGGAGCTATGCGATAGTACATTATCCTGCGGAAAACTGATAAACCTATATTGAGGTGCCTGAGCTAATAAGGATAGCGTACCCAGGAAGGAAAAAATGAGGGAGAAAAATATTTTGTTCATCTTGGCTGCATCAGTGCATGGTGTTGAATAGATTTTCTAAGGTAATAAAAAATGAATCCCTGGGTTAAGCCCCGAGGTATTAATGTAATCTCCAATCGGGCATTTAATTTCCAGACCATGTATAGCTATTCGAAGTTTTCAAACTTCGAATCCATATCATGAATCTTTGTCTTAATAAACAAACATACACAAGCAGTCTCCAGACTGCATTTAAATTCATATACTTATAAATTGATCGCGGAGATGAAGCTAGGGATGCAGGTGATGAAGTTTGGAGATGTCACTCTTTGAGGTTATTTTTCTAATAGAAACAGATCCATATTCAACCCCTTCAGGCATACGCGTCAACTTAAGAAATTCATATACATTTTTTCAAAATGGTTCAGTCGGTCTTTTCGTCTGTCGTAACAACAGTAATAAGCAATCAAAGGAATAGCTTTTCGGAAATCGGGGTTCAATATGAGTTGCAGTTGA
>DASRXQ010000015.1:0-37759 GCA_035654115.1 Saprospiraceae bacterium | reverse complement strand
ATCATCCACAAATGTGACCGTCGCTCCATTGCAGTTGTCGGACGAAATGACAAGAGCAGGATTTGGAGCAGGAACAAGACTTGCACACTGTACAGTAATGTTTGCAGGACACATGATGAACGGAACTGTATTATCAAATACTGTTATCGTTTGCGAACAGGTTGCTGAATTACCACATTCGTCTGTTGCTCTGTATGTACGTGTCAGATCAAACCTGTTGACACAAGTCTGTGCTGAGATGACATCATTCACAAATGTGACGGAAGCTAATCCATTGCAGTTGTCGGATGCAATGACAAGAGCAGGATTAGGTGCAGGCACCAGGCTTGCACACTGTACAGTAATACTTGCAGGACACATGATAAATGGAACAGTATCATCGAATACAGTTATTGTCTGTGAACAGGTTGCTGAATTACCGCATTCATCTGTTGCTCTGTAAGTACGTGTCACATTAAACCTGTTGACACAAGTTTGGGCTGAGGTTACATCATTGACAAATGTGATCGTCGCTAATCCATTGCAATTATCGGATGCAATCACAAGAGCCGTATTTGGTGCAGGAACAAGACTTGCACACTGGACAGTAATGCTTGCCGGGCATAAGATAAATGGAGGCGTATTGTCAAATACTGTAATGGTTTGAGAACAGGTAGCTGAATTGCCACATGCATCCGTTGCCCTGTATGTGCGTGTTACATTAAAGCGATTGATGCAAGTTTGGCTGTTGATAACATCGCTTACAAATGTTACAGTTGAGCCTCCGCAATTATCAGAAGTAATTACAAGTGCAATATTTGGTGCCGGAACAAGGCTGGCACATTGCACCGTGGTATTTGCAGGACACACAATAGCCGGAGGTGTTGTATCCACTACTTCAATCGTGCGTGAACAACTGCTTGAATTTCCACAAGCGTCTGTAGCTGTCCATGTCCGGGTCACAGTAAATTCCTGAGGACATTCCCCGGGAACTATTACATCTGTAAATGTTACAGCAGGAGGTGTAGGTCCACAATTATCTGTTGCTACTGCGATACCAAAATTAGGTAGCCCGGTCACATTGCCAGTAATGGTGACATCATCAATGACTAATAAAAACTTGTCATTGGAGGTATTCCTGAATGCAATACGTACAGTTTGACCCGAGTATGCATTGAGATTTAATGATCGCGTAATCCACGAGCTGACTTCATTTGGTATGGTCAATAATAAAGTGGATGAGGAAACCATATTTCCCAGATTTCCGGCACTACCCGTGGGCACATTGGGTGCTACCATGATTCTGACTTCATATCCATCCTGGAACAGCGCGTCATATGTTCTGGCTTGCCAGCTGAGGGTGCTGAATGGTTGAATTAACACCGGTGGCGTCCACATCCAGTCGTCTGCTGAACCTACCGGGGTATAATATGAGGTACTAAAAGCAACGGAGTCAATCACGCTTAATCCAAAATCTTCCCTTCGCTCCCATGCTTCATTCACATATGATACCTGCGGGTTAGGGATCATGTTGTCCACATTTACTTTTAACCAACCTGCAGGGAATGAATATGTACCTGCACCACCTGCTGTCGGTCCACCGATGCCATCAAAATCTTCAGAAAAATAAATCGAAGGAGTTGATGGTAATGAAGAACACTCTACCGGAGATACCACTGTTGGGCATGTGATAACAGGTGCTGTATCATCAAATACCGTTATGGTTTGTGAGCAGGACGCTGAATTGCCACAAGCATCTGCTGCACTATATGTTCGAATCACATTGAACCTGTTTGCACACGTTTGATTTGTGATCACATCATTCACGAAAGTTACAGTGGTTGGTCCATTGCAATTATCTGAAGAGGTAACTAAAGAAGGATTTGGTAGCGGAACAAGGCTGGCACACTGTACCGTGATATTAGCAGGACACATGATGAAAGGAACGATATCGTCAAAGACACTTATGGTCTGTGAACAGGTAGCCGAATTGCCGCATTCATCGGTGGCCCGGTATGTACGAAGAATATCCAACCTGTTAACACAAGTCTGATTCACTGGCACATCATTTACAAAGGTCACAGTTGCTAATCCATTGCAATTGTCAGAAGTTATGACCAGCGCCGGATTAGGAGCAGGGACCTGACTTGCGCATGTCACAGTGATATTAGCAGGGCACTGTATAAATGGAGCCGTATCATCAAATACAGAGATCGTCTGTGAGCATGTGGCTGAATTACCGCAGTCATCAGTAGCCCTGTATGTACGGATCACATTAAATCTATTGACACATGTCTGATTTGCTATGACATCATTTACAAAGGTTACAGTTGCTAATCCGAGACAATTGTCTGATGAAATGACAAGCGCTGTATTCGGCGCCGGAACAAGACTTGCACACTGTACTGTTATATTGGCAGGACACTGGATAGATGGTGGTGTATTATCAAAAACGGTTATCGTTTGTACGCAAGAAGCTGAATTGCCGCACTGATCTACAGCCAGATATGTTCTGCTGACATTAAATCTGTTGACGCATGTCTGGCCTGAAATCTGATCTCCAATAAAACCAACAACAGCGACACCGCAATTATCAGAAGCTGTAACTGATGCTGTGTTTGCAGGAGGTACTAATGCAGCACATTGTACTGTCACATTTGCAGGGCATAGAATAAAAGGAGGAGTTGAATCATCTACCAGTAGGGTCTGTACACATGTGCTTGTATTTCCACACAAGTCAATTGCAGTCCAGGTACGCACGATGGTGAATTCCTGTATACAGGCTCCGGCTATGGTGACATCATTATTGACGACAGCGACTACGGGTCCGCAATTATCTGTAGCTGTTGCTAAGCCATTGGCCAGCGGGCTCGTATCAGTATTACATTCAATAGTTACGCTTGAAGGACATACTATAGCAGGAGGAGTAGTATCCTCTACAGTTATGCTCTGGACGCAGGAGCTTGAATTTCCGCATGCGTCTGAAGCTGTCCAGGTACGTAGTATCCCGAAAGATTGTGGACAAAGCAGTGTGGGTATAATTTGATCAGTTGATGAGATGGTCGCCGGTGGATTGCATGCATCGGTAGCAGTGGCTGAACCTGTAAATGCCGGTAATGTGGATTCGTCACATTCAATCGTCACATCAATAGGGCATGTCATCACCGGAGCTACATCATCATGCAGAATAGAAATACACACAAACTCTGTTACACTTTCATTTCCACACTGGTCGATAATTGTAAAGTACACTGTAAACGTTCGATCGCAAGCGTCTCCTGTTATAATAATGCTGTCTACCCTCGCCACAAGACTATCAGGGTTTGAACAGTTATCAAATAAGCAACCATCCAGACCTGGCAAAACAATATTGCCGATAGTCCAGGCTTCATCTTCACCCACGATCTGGCCGGGTACAAGTGAAATCTGACCCTGTCCCGGACAAATGTATCCATCGCTGGTATTAAAGTCCATTGTCAGCTGACATGCAAGGGAGAAAGTCGGAGGTATTGTATCGACCACTGAAATGGTCTGTACACACGAACTCGTATTTCCGCAGTCATCGGTTGTTGACCAGGTACGGAGTATAGTTAATTCCTGTGGACATGATCCGGGTATAGTTGCGTCCGAGCTCGATATCACTAAGTCCACCTGACAATCATCTGTTGCGGTTGCAGTTCCTGTAGAAATAGGTAATGTTGATTGACCACATTCTACAGTCACGTCTATAGGGCAAGTCATGACAGGCGCAACATCGTCATGTATACGGACAACTGCAACCAATAAACCAAGACTGGTATTGCCGCAATCATCCTGAACATAAAATGTAAAGGTGTAGACTCTGTCGCATGCATCTCCGGTAACCTGAAAAGATGAAGGATAAACTAAAAGGCTGTCTGGATCTGTGCAATTGTCAGCAAGACAACCATCGAAACTTGGTATCAGGTTGTTACCTACCATCCAGGTATCAGACTCACCTATAGGTAATCCAGCGATTACATTTGTCAGGATGGATGGAACAGAAGCATCCGGACAGGTTGATCCAAGGCTTGTATAAAAGTCCAATTCCCTGTTACATAACGTATCAAAAGTGGGTCGTATAGTATCCCGGATCGTAATCATCTGGATACAGGTGCTTGAATTCCCGCATTCATCTGTTGCCCTGTATGTACGGACCAGGTTGAAGCCATCTACACATGTCTGACCAACGAGGACTTCACCATCATATGTGATAACAGGAATTCCTCCGCAATTGTCGACAGCAGTAACCTGGCCGATACCGGCTACAGGAACGTTATCAGCGCATTGCACAGTCACATTTCCAGGGCAGTTGATCACTGGTGGTGTATCATCATAAACTGTGATCGTCTGGCTGCAGGATGATGAATTTCCGCATGCATCTGTGATCAAATATGACCTGAGGACATTAAACCTGTTCACGCAAGTCAGATTAGTGATCACATCACCTAAAAATGCCCTGCTTACAGGACCTGTACAATTTTCCCGTACAATGACGAGATTTGGGTTTGGCGCCGGAACGTTACTAGCACACTGCACGGTTACATCCAGCGGACATGTAATATTAGGGGGAGTATCATCAAAGACAGTAATGACCTGGTTACAGGTGGACGTATTTCCACATGCATCTATAGCTTCGTATGTCCGTGTCACGACTAACCTATTAAAACATGTCGAGTCCGAAACCACGTCCCCAAGATGCACAATCGTACTCGGCTCGCCACAATTATCAGATGCTCCAACTGTCGCAATATCCACGACAGGGATCAGGTTGTGACACTGAACGGTAACATCGCCCGGACATAAAATAGCCGGTGGAGTTGCATCAAATACAATAATCGTCTGGGTACAGGTTGCTGAATTGCCGCAACCATCTGTGGCCCTGTAAACACGGGAAATGAAAAACCGGTTTGGACAGGACATGCCAGAGATTGCATCTGAAACAAAGGTGTTAGTAACCGTCCCGTTGCAATTATCAAAACTAAAGACAAGTGCCGGATCTGGAGCCGGAACAGTATTGGCACATGGCACTGTGACCGGTGGTGGGCAAGCAATAAAAGGCGGAACATCATCAAACACCCTTATGGATTGTGTGCATGTGGTGGAATTTCCGCAGAGATCTATAGCCCTGTATATTCTTTTTACAATATAACGATTATCACATTCGACATTGGAAATGACATCGGCATCGAAAACAACTATGGCTGGCCCACAATTATCGGTAGCTGTAACAAGTCCGGGGTTAGGCGGAGGAATCATTAGAGTACATGTCACAGTTATATCTGTAGGACAGGTAATAGCTGGAGGAGTATCATCCTGAACCCGTATAGTTTGCTGGCACGTTGAAAAGTTACCACACACATCATCTGCCCTGTAGGTCCGGGTCAGGGTAAACTGGTTGGGGCAGCTGGTGCTGCCGATTGTTTCCCCGACGAATGTAATCATGGTGGGACCCCCGCATTCATCCGTAGCTGTCACCAAGCCTGGGTTTGGGGGAGGGATCAGGAATCCGCATTGCACGGTAATATTAGAAGGACACATAATGCTGGGCCCTATAGTATCGACTACGCTGATGAGCTGAACACAAGTATCAGCTCCGCCACATGTATTGGTGGCAACCCAGGTTCGTGTAATTAAAGAATTATGTGGACAACTTCCTGCAGCAGTGACATCACTAAAGGTGATGACCGGCAATCCCGGACAATTATCAGTAGCGGTTGCAAAACCGGTTACCGTAGGGGATGTTGATTCTGTGCATTGTATCGTGGTATCTACAGCACACATGATCTCCACAGAGCAGTCTATGGAAATACAAATATCCTCTTGAGGAAATCCGTAAGGAGGGCCCATTTGGCCAGGGACAGTATCATCTTCATAAGCCCAGTTAAATTGAACCACGGCTTCATTAACAGCAATAGATAAAGTAGGGTCCATCGGGTTTGCAATAGTGATTACTACCCCGTCATCACCTGATATGTAACCGCCATTGTCAGGATTCTGCTCCAGGTCCCAAATCAATGAAGGACAAAAAGGATCTGTTTCAGGAACTGTGCTTTCAACAAAAAAACAAATCTGATATAGCCTCGTCCACGTCACTGTGGAAAGAAAAATAGGAGGTGCCATTGGATTGATAAGTTCTACCGCTGCATTTTCCCAATCCACAAGGCTGGTACCGAAACCAAAAATAGATCCAGAGCCGGTAAATGGGACTGCATCTGCGGTGACACCGTATCCAGGTGCAAAATTTCTATACCCCGTAAATGGACCAATAATTTCCAGCAGAGAGTCCGGATAAAAAAACCGGACGTTCGTACCGAATACGCGCAGACCAGGTGTATTCGAAATATATTCCACATCCACGCAATAGATCAGGCTATCGCATGTGAATGATGGATTTGCAAACCGAATGGTCACAATTGAGTCTGGTTGTGCTGATGCTGTAGAGCCAAATCCTGATATTAAAAAATATAAGGCAAGCACTATCAACATTTTCAATTTTGGGGTCTGGCAATTCATTGGGTTTAATTTTGTTTTGAAAAAAACAAAGGAAGCATCAAGAGATGTTACAAAGGCATTATCACATTTCCCGTTTTCGTGAAAATGGTTAAGTGCTTTTTCCTGAAAGGTTCCTAGATTCATTTTTGTTTTGTTTATCAATTCTATAGTTTATGAATTCAATGTTGCTACTCATTTTTCCAAATAGGTGCGCTCAATACATATGTATGTATTGGTTACAGCTGAGAGGGAAGCATGATTAAAAGGATAACTATAGAAGGCGCAGGATTTTGAGACTACTGCATAGCAGGTCCCGGAGTTGGTCGGTTGGGGGGTTCTATGTGACATGAGATTAAACCTCATGGGTTTTAGTTGGGGTAAATTACACTTGGTTAATAGCGTGCAAGATCGAAAAATAATCAATACCAACCATCTATTCTAATACAAATGAATACTTTACGTAAAAAAACATGCCGGGTTGCTTATACTCCAATGTTTATATAGGCTCCAGGTCATTTTCAGGTTAATTATCATGCGATTTTACCATGAAAATTTTACATTTTTTTCTTCCATATTTGTTAATTACATTATATGTGCTGCGAGATTTTTATTCCCAAAAAAGCCTGAATGTTGATGTTCCTGGTATAGAATGATGAGGAAATCCGCTACTCATTTATTTATTATCATTGCCTGAGATGGACAACAGAATTATCGGTCGATATGAGGGAAAGGATAAGGGCCCTCTCCTGATCTGTATTGGCGGCATGCATGGCAATGAACCATCGGGCGTAGAAGCAATAGATGAAGTATTCAGATTGCTACATGATGAACCCGTTGTGAATCCGGCTTTTCATTACAGAGGAGTCCTCCTTGGTTTAAGAGGAAACCTGGCTGCCCTGAATACAAAACAACGATTTATCCAAAGGGACCTCAACCGCATGATGACAGCGGCAGAAGTGGATAGAATTCTAAAACTCGATCCAGGCCAGGTCACAGAAGAAGACAAAGAATGTCTGGAGCTGGTGACCATGATCGATGCCGAACGAAAAAAATATGATGCTCAGCTTACATTGATTTTAGATATACACACGACTACGGCGGACGGGGGCATATTTACCATCGCTTCGGAAGACGAACTGAGCCGCATCCTCGCGAAAGGCTTACATGCTCCTGTGGTGCTCGGAATTGCGGAAGGTCTTGTGGGCACGACTATCGATTATTTTCATCATCCTGATGCAGGCTGCTACTGCATCGTTTTTGAAGCGGGACGTCATGATGATCCGGAGGGAGTACATCGTTCTGTAGCTGCGATCATCAATTGCATGCGCAGCATCGGTGCAGTGGATTCAAAGGATGTTGACCATCGCCATGATGGATTGCTTATAGGCATGTCCATTGGTTTGCCAAAAGTAAGCCGTCTTATCTTTCACTATAAAATTCAACCCGGAGAAAATTTTATTATGAATCCCGGCTTTAAAAATTTTCAGGTTATTGCTGCCGGTGAGATATTAGCACGTAATGATGAAGGGCCTGTAAGGTCCCCGGTATCCGGATTGATACTCATGCCCAAATATCAATCGCAGGGGGATGATGGATTCTTCGTCGTAGAAGTATTGGAAACCTGAATTATTCCACAAATAACCGGATGAAATATTTTTCTATCCTGAATATTTCAATTATTAATACTGGTTGGGCCAAAGATTGTGACCAAACCTGCGTTGCGCAACGGAATTGTAGTTGAACTTGTAGCCGGTCTTAGAATTGAATTTCGCAGAATTAACGTTCCTGCATTATCGATCGCACTACCCGGAGATGAGGTCCCACCTATGAGTGTGAGGTACTGAATTTCAGCTGATTTGCCAACAGGAATTGATAACACACGGGTAACCGACTGGGTAGCCTTAATAACAATATTTGCACCCGGATCAGCCATCCATTTCCAGATACCGTCAACTATAAGAGGCCCAGTGGTAATACTTATGGTTTGGTTGTTCAAAGCGGACGCAAATAGTATATTTTCATTATCATCTGCGCAAACGGATACGCTACGTAATGTGCCATTTCCACCATCATCTAAGGCTGAAGTGACAAGATTGCATTTTATATTGACCGTATAATCCTCTACCTCGCCATTTAAAAATGTTCCGCAGAATGGTGGTGGTTCAGCATGATCCATTGAAACCCTCATTCTTGTTGTACCTGTAACAGCGGAGACGGGGACAGAAATTGTGCCGCTTACAGCAGCACTGGAAGGGCCGCCCGAAAAAACCTGTTCTCCTCCATCACTGAAATCACCATCTTTATTCAGATCAATCCAGACCCGGTAATATTCAGTACGACTACCCTGAAGAAATTGAGGTGTGATCGTCACAGGATAGCTTCCCCCTCTTGATACGGTGATCGTTTCACTAGTAAAATCACTATATGAACTTATCCCGGATTGTTTAGAATATCCTGCAAAACTGAATGTTTTGATCCATTCCGAAGTAGGGTAATAACCGGAAGACTGGCAATAAAGCGGACCAGGATAACATGTGCGCGTCAGTGTAAACGTACCGGTTTCGCCGCCCCAGCCCTGGACTAAAATAAAATAGGTAACTCCATTCCCAGCCAGGAAAGTGATCTGACTACCCTGTGCACAAAAATCATCTATACCGGTCACGCAGGCCAAGCTTGTACAGCTTCCGCTATATGCATTGAGCTGTGTGTCGTAACTATATTGAGAGCAGGTGGAAATGACTGTATTTTGTCCGTTACCAACAAAAGTATACCAGATTCCCGGAGCCTGAATATCTGTACCACAGGTGAACGCCTCAGGATCAACGAGGGCATTTGTTGTAGTACCGGATACCGAAACACCACATGGAAGATTGATAGCCATCGCACATAAATCTCCGTTTATGGGTGTTACGGTTGTAAAGCTTTCAGATGGACATCCGTTTATATCACCGCTTGCCCAGTACGGTGTGATCTTGACATATATGGTTGAGGCAGGTGGCAGCAGGCCTGGTGGGTCATATGTGTTTACGTTTCCGACATTTACCTGGTTGGCTATCTGGGTACCTCCTGGCGTAGTACCAATGCTTATTTTATATCCGGTTTGGTTTCCAACAGAATGAGCCCATTTCAACACAGCTGTCAACGCAACATTGGTAGTACCATTTAACGGACTGGTTAAATGCGTACAAGCAGGTGCTCCGCTTGCTTCAGTTACAAAGGACACTTCATTGCAACCAATCGCTGACCCCAGGTTATTGTAAGGAACGATCTTCACATAGATGGTAGTGCTGAATGGTAATACTCCCGGATTATAGGTCGTGACCAGACCTACATTGGCATTGTTGAGAATATTAGTACCTCCCGGTGTAGTACCGATGGTCAGGAAAAAACCATTAGCGCCCTGAACGTTATTCCAGAAGAGATCATTATTGATATCCACATTTGTCGCATTGGGAACCGGGTCAATTAAAGCAGTGCATGAGGGTGGAGAACATGTTCCTGTATTGCAGGTGGCATTATTGTATTTGCTCCTGATGAGATTTCCGGGTTGAGTGCCAAATCCATTATTAAAATTAATTCCTACTCCTCCTACAAGATGGCAATAGCTCATGATAGTACCTGACACCGGTAATGGTGCGGTAGGACATGCACCTTCACTATACCCGGCTGCCGGTCCACATCCGTCAATGGCAGTATTGTTACCATTCCATGCACATGCATGTGTATGAGGCGATCCCATGTTGTGGCCCATTTCGTGTGTCACACATTCTACATTCCATGAAAATGTTGGAACAGGGACAATAGTCGTGCTTAAGGAAGTGCTGACTGCGGTTTGGTTAGAGTTAGAGCAAATCACATTTATCCATGCAATCCCTCCACCCAGAGCCCTTGTACTTAAAAAATGAGCAAGACGCCCATTATATGTAAGTGTATCGATATGAGCAGTGAATGCGGTTAAAATTGCGCTGGTAGTGGCCAGTGAAGCATAAGGATCGGTTGATGTATACACGAATATATCCGATACGATTACCGGGATACTTTCATTGCCATACAATGTGATCACTTCATGCCATAGGGCGGTTGCCCATGCTTCTGTGGTTGCAAGATTCGATCCATTATCCTGGTAGGATTTGAAATCACACTCTACATATACTTCCACACAGTTTCCCGTCATATTCCGGCTGGAAGAAAGATCCTCATTTTGAATAGGACTATTTTCTGCTGAGTCGTCTACAAAACAATTCATTGGACTTGGAATCAGGATGTCCTTGTCTTCAAAGGCTATATAGCTTCCATCCTCTGTCTGCTGGATTCTTTTGTTTCCATTTTCATCAGCAAATAAAACCTGGATTTTGTCTTTGAATACACTTACGATAGCAAGGGAATTTGAATTTCCGCTGATGATCCCCCTGTAAAAAACATTTTCCGGATTGGGGGTCATTGTCAATCCATCACTGGTCTTAATCCGTGCTGTTGAACTGAATATATCGACCCGGTACAGATCAAGATCTATGTTGAATGGTGCGGGTAGCTGAAGGCGAAGCAGGTTTGGCCCTGTTGTGCTTATTTGCCGGAGCACATCCGAACGCAATGTCAGGGAATATGCCTTGTCAACATATTGACGCAGGTTTTCTCTGACTGAAGTTGCAGGATTAAAGAGCGAAACCGTCTCTGGATGTTTGCCATAAAAGAGAGCTGCTGCTTCAATGGCGACAGGCTTCTGCGCGTGCAAAACCGTGATAAAAAAAACCAGGCTTAATAAGAATAATGAAAACCTCCTCATATGTGTACACAAGTTCAAAAAGAATCCAAATAGAAATTGGGGGCTATAAAAACCAATCTTTCAGATGCAAAGGAGTGCAGCTTTTTAAGGCGGGCCACAAAATACAAAAACACTCTGAAGAATATGCTAACTAATTGTCAATAAAGCGACTAAACCGGAAATCACCCTGTTGGAACGGGTAATCTTCACTTCATGTGAGGTTTACTCGTTCACAAATATTTTAATGACAAAAATCCGGGGATAGGAAAGAAGAAATACGAGCACCCATGACCACGATAAGGTTATTTTGATCGTTTATGTGGATTATGGCCAGAGGTTTCAATGTTGCTATAAAAAGGGTATTAATTATATTTAATTTCAAAACAAACGAATCCACATGAAAAACGCAATCAGCTGGTTTGAAATACCTACATCAGACCTTGACCGGGCTCAGAAGTTTTACGAAGCCATTTTTGGGATTGAGATGATCGCCCTCGATGTTGTCCAGATCCGGATGAGGATGTTTCCGATCGATGATCCGTTGAATGGTATTGGCGGGGCGCTTGTGCATGCAGAGGGCTTTTATGCACCCTCACCCACTGATGGACCGCTGGTCTATCTGAATGGAAATCCTGATGTTCAGCATGTGCTTGATAAAGTGGAAGGTGCTGGTGGAAAAATCATTGTGCCGCGAACCCAGATATCACCTGACTACGGGTATATGGCTGTTTTTTTGGATACGGAAGGGAATCGTATTGCTTTGCATTCTGTACCAGCATGAGACGTGAGTAGTGAGTAGTGAGTAGTGAGTAAAAGTAAGTAGTGAATATTTAGTAAAATTATGTCACGAGTCCGTTATCTTTTATTTCCCAAAAACTATAAATTGTAATTTACATATCTTTTCGTAAATCGTAAATCGTATGCTTCGACCTGCTTTACTCAACCTTGTTCTACAGCTCAGCAACCATCGTAAATCGTAAATCCTTTATCATGTCTGATTTTAACTGGAGTCGTTTTATAGTCCGGATACCTATCAATGCATCGAGACAGGCATTGTATGATGTATGGACAAGTCAGCGTGCGATTGAGCACTGGTTCCTTCGGAAAGCAGAGTTCAAAAGTTCTGCTGGGGTATTGCGTGGACCGTATGAAGTGGTGCACGAAGGGGATACATATGAATGGCGCTGGCACGGATGGCCGGATGAAGTGCAGGAGCGGGGGAAAATCCTGTTTTGCAATGGACGGGATAATTTTCAATTTACTTTTGGAGAAGCAGGCAATTGCAGTGTTACTATAAAATCCGAAGGTGGACAAAGCATTGTTGAATTAGAACAAACAAGAATTCCCACAAATGAAAAAGGGATGGAAAATTATCATGTGGGCTGCAAGACCGGGTGGACATTTCATCTCACGAATATGAAATCGATCATAGAGGGTGGTCGTGATCTGAGGAATAAAGATGAGGGTCTTAAAAATGTAGTTAATGCCTAGTTTAAGGTGAAGAATAATTCATCGTTTTCATTCCTCCCTTGCCTTCTTCAATTTTGTATATCGTATGTATTGATAAACCAGGACTACCATGCAGACAACGAGTCCTAAAAATTCGCGGACCAGCTCTATAAACGGCGAGGAAGCTTTCATCTCACCTACAATCGAAGGTGTGCCAGCCGAAATCCATTGCGAAAAAGCCGGGAACATCCTGAACATCTGATACAGTAAAACGACAATGCCCAGGATGATGGTCCACATGTTGTATTTGTTCCATGCTGCAAATGCGCAAATGACTCCGGTATATGAATAAATCAAGAACCAAAACATAACATCACCAGGCGCATCATTCAATTGGAGATAAGCGAATGTGAAAAAAAGCAGGGCAAGAATCAGGTTGAAGATTTTCATTTTGGAAGAAGGCAGTTTGAGGTTATGAAGGTAATGCGTTTCTTCTTGCCTTCTCCCATTCCCAGGCAGAAGACATGATGGCGCTGATGTCCATTGCAGGTTTCCATTTCAATTGCTGCTCGATACGGGTATTGTCTGCATAGATGGCGGCAACATCGCCTGCACGCCGCGGTCCGGTTTTGTAATTGAGCTTTACACCTGTTGCCGATTCAAATGCATGAATGGCTTCAAGTACTGTGACACCTTCCCCGATGCCAAGGTTGTAAACTTCGTAAGGTTGTTTTTCTTTTTGTGAGAGAAGTTGCTCAAGGGCAATTGTGTGGGCCCGTGCCAGATCCATGACGTGAATATAATCGCGTACACAGCTTCCATCGCGTGTCGGATAATCATATCCATATACAATCAATTCTTCACGCAATCCAATAGCAGTTTCAGTAATAACGGGAACCAGGTTTGTCGGTGCATTAAGAGAAGATTCTCCGAGGAGTGCTGAAGTATGTGCACCGGCCGGATTGAAATATCGTAAAGAGATCACAGAAGATGCGGAACTCCCAGGCGAACCGGATGCATGAGATTTATGCTGCGCATTGACGTATTGTTCATAGAGAATCTCGCATGCCTGCTTTGTAGCTCCGTATGGATTTTCTGCTTTGTTGATGGGTGTGTCTTCATTAACAGGAAGCTTTTCTGGCGAACCATAGACTGTGCATGATGAAGAAAAAATCAAATGCGGAATGTTCAATTCTTCCATCATTTTCAAGGTGGTGATCGTACTTCCAATGTTGTTTTGAAAATACCTGACGGGATGGTAAACTGATTCTTCAACGCTTTTGAGTGCGGCGAAATGAATGATGCCATCAAATTGGCCTAAACGTGAGGCTTGCTCAATTGCATACGACGTGTTGCGAAGATCAGCATTGATATTCTCAATTTTTTTTCCTGTAATTTTTTCGATGCCCTTTAATGCAGCAGGAGTGGAGTTTACAAAATTGTCAATGGATACCACATCATAACCTGAATCGATGAGATCTACGATGGTATGGCTGCCGATGTAGCCACATCCTCCTGTTACAAGAATTTTTCCTTTGCTCAATGGTTCATTTTTAAATCATGTTAACCGCCTGATCGGGTGCTATAGCCTGGATATCTGAATTTTTGAAATCTTTTATATTCCGTGTTATGATATATGAAATCTGGCTCAACGTAGAAGCAGCTGAAATTTGGATCGCGTCTTCTAAATCCGGATGATTGGATTTCAATGCACGTTTTAATATTCGGAGATCTATGGCTATAGGATGAACGATATCAATTAAGTTATCCAACGCTTGTCTCAGCGTTTTTTCATCTATTAATTTCTTTAAGATATAATATGCAGTCGCTATTGAATGAGAAGAGGTATACAGATTGATCTTTTTCTCTTCGGCTGCTTCCAACAATTGAATGGCAAATTTGCTATAAGGGTCCGTGTCTGCAAGCAAGTCAATGATAATGTTTGTATCAATAAAAAAGCTTCTCACAAATGTTTATTTTCCAGATGAGCACGTTTGGCGTTTTCTTCATTAAAGTTTTTTGGCAATTTCACTACTCCAATTATTTTCCGAAGTTTCGGAGACGTCTTATTTGATTTTTGAGCATTCTCGGACGTTAGGGTTTCAAGAAAACCTTCAATAATTTCAGACAGGCTTCGTCCTGTTCTTTTAGCATACAATTTTGCTTTTTCAACAACTTCTTTCTCAACTGATAATGTAAGCTTGGTGGTCATGATACACGTATCTTTTTTACAAAGATACGTAGGCTGGTTTTAATTTTTTGAATTCTTTTAAAATTTAATCTCTCTTATTGAACACCTATTGCATTTTTGAACACTGTTCAATATATTTGCAGTGTATTTATATAATAGATAGTTCAGACATGGGTATAGCAGAGCGCAAGGAAAGAGAACGGGAAGAGGTTAAAGACCTGATTCTCAATGCCGCCAGGGAAATTTTTCTCTCTGAAGGGTATGAAAATACAAGTATCCGGAAGATCGCTTCAAAGATCGAATACAGCCCTGGAATGATCTATTTACACTATAAAGACAAAAATGAGCTCCTCCTGGCGCTCCACGACAAGGCATTCGAATGCAAGATGAAAGCCCTCTTCCTGGATGTCCAGAATATAGCCGATCCACTGGAAAGACTAAAAGCCACTGGCAGAAGCTACCTCCAGTATGGTATCGACAATCCACAGGATTATGAATTGATGTTCATTCTGACCTGCACCATGGATGCGCTGGCGATCAAACAAGAATTCTGGAGCGATGGTGCTACGGCGATCGGCATGCTGAAGGAAAATGTAAAAGCATGCATTGAAGCCGGTTATTTCCGCAAAGACCTCAACCTGGATGAAACCACCTTACTACTCTGGAGCCAGGTGCATGGAATCACTTCTTTGTACAATACTGAGCGACTTAATATTTATCCGATAGAAAACAAAAAGGAATTTATGTTTCGCACACTTGATGTTTTCTTCACCATCGTCACAACGGGTTTGGCATGAAAAAATCAATTTCGCTTTATGCGATGAAAATTTCCACCATGGTAATTATCATCAGCGTCCTGACCACCATGAGTTCTGGTCAGCAGGCATTACAACAATATGTAGCACAAGCCATTCAAAACAACCTGCAGATTAAGGAAAAGAAAATCATGGAACACAAGCAAGCTATCATGCTTGAAGAAGCATCGAAGCTTTATGGACCAGAAATAAATTTTATCGGAAACTATACGCTCGCTGCGGGAGGCAGAAATATTGATTTTCCAGTGGGCTCATTACTTAATCCTGTGTATTCGACGCTTAACGATCTTACAGAAACACAAAATTTTCATCCAGTCGAAGATCAGTCCATCAATTTTCTTCCCAATAACTTCTATGATGTAAAACTCCGTATCACACAACCTATTCTGCGTCCCGAAATAAAATACAACAAATGGATCCGGCAGGAAGAAGTCACGATGACCGGATTGCAAACAGATCAAACAATACGCGATCTCATCCGGGATGTAAAGACGGCATACCTGAGATGGATGCAGGCAAAAGAAGTCATCGGTATTATCGACCAGGGACTAAGCCTGCTGAATGAAAATAAGCGGATCACCGAAAGCCTCATTAAAAACGGACAGGCAATCCCTTCCGCTTTAATGCGGGTGGAATCTGAAATCGATCTTGTCCATGCACAACAACAAAAAGCACAGACGGATCTTAAGAATGCATCATCATGGTTCAATTTTCTATTGCATCAACCTGCAGATACTCCGATTGTCGCTGATACGTTTGAAAATGTACCCGCTATTCCTGTGATCACTGATCTTACTGCAAGAGAAGAATTACAGCAAATCAAATCCGGTGAACATATCCAGGAACTGGCTTTGACACTTGAACAAAAACACTTTGCTCCTAAGCTGGGTATGCAGTTGGATCTGGGTTCACAGGCTTATGGTGTTGACTGGGGTGGCTATGTATTAGGTGGCGTCCAACTCGATATTCCGATATGGGATAACAAGAAAAGTAAATTAAAACAACAGGAATGGAAAGCTTCTCTCGAAGCAAACCAGAATTCTTATGAATGGACCAAGCAGGCATTCGAAGTTCAGCTACAAGCTGAAATTCAAAATCTTCATTCGGATCTCGCTCTGTATGAAAGCTATACGTCGATGACGAAAACCAATACCCGGTATTATGCTGAGACGCTGCGCAGGTATAAGGAAGGCCTCACGAATTATATCGAATTGCTGGACGCGAGAACAGACGTCACCAACACACAAATACAACAGAACATAGCCAAATATCAGTCATGGATTCGCCATATCAATATTGAACGAATGGCTGCTACAGCTTCAATTGAATAAAGACAATAAACCTGAATACAATGCTTAAACCAACAATGATTGTATCCATCTCTGTCTTGCTGATGATGGGTGCATGTAAGAAAAGCACTGATGGTGCTGACTCGCAGGCCATCAACACAGAGAAACCTGCGAATGTATTTTATGTCAGGACATTTCCCATTGCATCAGGTGGACTGAATGATGTCGTGCATGTCACCGGTATAATCCAATCCGATAGTGAGGCTAAGCCTTCCTTTAAGACCGGTGGTGTTATTGCAAAAACATATGCAAAGGAGGGGGATCATGTACGCAAAGGTCAATTACTGGCTAAAGTCAATGCCACTGAAATTGAAGCTATGACCATGCAGGCAAAAGCGGCATTGGAAAAAGCACAAAGGGATCAGCAGCGTGTGCAAAATTTATATGCTGACAGCATTGCAACTCTCGAGCAATTACAGAATTCCATAACTGCTGTTGATGTTGCAAAAAAATCATTGGAGATCGCAGAATTCAATCTGGCCTTCACCGAAGCACGTTCGCCAATAGATGGAAAAATAGTTACTCAATTGCTTCATGAAGGAGAAGTCACCGGGCCCGGCATTCCTGTGTATTACATTATGGGGGTGTTGCGATCAGACTGGAAATTGGTTGCCGGCCTTACAGATAAAGATTGGGGCAGATTGCACAAAGGAGATAAAGTAAATATCACACTGGATGCTTATCCCGGTTGGAAGATTGACGGACAGGTTCAACGACTGAGCGATGTAGCTAATCCACAGAGCGGCACCTTTGATGCAGAAGTAAGTATTCCGTCAAAAGACCAGCGAATAGCAGCAGGCATGATGGCGCATATGGAAATCAAACCATCTGCAGGCAGCAAATACCCTATGATCCCTATTGAAGCACTTGTATCATCCAATGGTAATACAGGCATTGTCTATGTTCCAAAAGATGGTATCGCTCAACGAAGAGTGATTCAGATCCAACAATTCGAAGGTGAGCGCATAGCTGTTCTCTCCGGTCTTGAAGGTGCTACTGAAGTGATTACTGCGGGGAGTGGATTTCTGGAAGATGGAGACAGGATTTCAATAGAGAAGTGATCAGTAATCAGTAAGTGGTAAGAAGTAAGTGGTAAGTGGTAGGAAGTAAGAAGTAAGAAGTAAGAAGTAAGTGGTAAGTGGTAATTGTAAGAAGTTATCTAAAGCATGAACAGTTTGCCGAAGGCAAACAACAATGATCCTGAAGGGATCAGATGTTATTAGCCATGGGTGAAACCCATGGTATAAAAAATCATAGACAATCGTAAATCGTCATTTGTAAATCGTTCGGCCCCTAAATCACCTAAAGGGGACTTTTAAAAAATGAAAATGTAGTAATCATGTCTCTCACATCATTCGCTGTAAAGAATTATCAGTTTACGATCATCTTGTTTGTGCTGGCATTGGCGCTGGGTGCAAATGCGTTGATTAATATGCCAAGAGGGGAAGATCCTCCTTTTAATGCGCCGATATTTGTGATACATGCAGTTTATCCCGGCACAAGTCCTGCTGATATGGAACAGCTGGTAGCGGAACCGATCGAGGATGTTCTTTACAACCTGGATAATATTAAAAAAATGCAAACGGTCTGCAGCGATGGTTTGATGCTGATCCAGCTTGAATTCACATATGGCGTCAATGTAGATAACAAAAACAATGATGTAGTAAGGGAAGTCAATAAGATAAGGCAATCACTGCCAGCAGGATTGCTATTACTTGAAGTCGTGCGTGCCACTTCCTCTGACGTATGCATTCTTCAGACTGCATTGGTTTCATCAACAGCTTCACCAAAAGAACTGACTGATAAGGCGGAAGAACTTGAAAAACAATTCGAGCGCATCAAAGACATCAAGTGGGTGGAGATCCAGGCAGAACCGGTAGAAGAGATCAATATTGCTTTGCAACTCGATAAGATGGCCCGGTATGGAATCGGTCTCAACCAGGTCATCAATATGATCCAGGCAAATAATGTGAACATACCCGGGGGCAGTGTGGATCTGGGTAAGAAATTATACAACATCAAAACCAATAGTGAGCTTTCTTCTTTGGAAGAGTTGCGGAATATTATCATAAAGACAACTCCGCAGGGAAATGCAATTCATCTCCAGGACATTGCACTGGTCAGGATGGATAAAGAGGAGGATACACACATCGCACGCTACAATGGTCAACCTGCGATCTGGGTTATCACAGCGTTGAAAGACAGGAAAAACATCATTCAAAACCGGGTACAGATACAGGAGGTCCTCGATCAGTTTGAACCTACATTGCCTGATCACATCAGCATGCAGACCAGCTTTGACCAGGAAAAAAATGTAAGGCGACGATTGTATGGTCTCGGTCGTGATTTTGCTATTGCGGTTGCTTTGGTCATGCTCACGTTATTGCCTTTGGGTTGGCGCGCAGCATTGATTGTTATGATCAGCATACCTCTTTCACTTGCGGTTGGGTTGGCATTTTTCAATTATGCCGGGTATACGCTCAACCAGTTAAGTATTGTTGGGATGGTGATTGCACTTGGTTTGCTTGTAGATGATTCTATCGTGATCGTGGAGAATATCGAACGGTTTATGCGAATGGGATATGGGCGGAAAGAAGCAGCGATCATAGCAACGAAACAAATCGTTCTTGCTGTTGTCGGTTGTACGGCAACATTACTGCTTGCATTTTTGCCGCTGGTATTTTTGCCTGAAGGTTCCGGAGAGTTCATCAGGCCGTTACCTATGGCTGTGTTGCTCACTATTCTTGCTTCCTTATTTGTTTCCGTTACGATCATTCCGTTTTTAGCCAGCATGATTTTGAAAAAACATGAACGACCGGAAGGAAATATATTTATGCGGGCATTTAAAAAATATGTAAATGCACCTTATCAAAAAGTATTGAAGGCAGCATTTGTACACCCAGTCATGGCACTTTGTCTGACAGGTTTAATCTTCATTGGAAGTCTTGCACTGATCCCGAAAATTGGTTTCAGCTTATTTCCGGTTTCTGAAAAACCGATGTTCAACGTGGATATTCTTACACCTGCAGGAACGACATTAAAAGAAACGAACCGAATAGCGCGTCTCGTGGAGCAAGACCTTCTAGCCACTCCGGATGTCCTGAGTGTAAGCACGAATGTTGGCAAAGGAAATCCAAGAGTGTATTACAATGTGTTCCAACATGATTTCACGCCGCATTATGCGCAGCTTTTTGTTCAGACAAATCCGGAAATGGGCGTGCCTGAAATTGTAGCAATGGCAGATTCACTTCGGGTGCGTTATGGAAAAATACCCGGTGCAAAAGTGGAAGTGAAACAATTCCAGCAGGGGCCTCCTGTTCCTGCGCCTATCGAATTCCGTATCCTTGGAAATAATCTTGATACGCTTACAAAGTATAGCCGTGTCCTGGAAGAAATTATTAAAAAGACGAATGGGACTTTGTATGTCGGTAATGATCTGCGACTACCAAAGACAGATCTGAAAGTAGTGATTGATAAAGAAAAAGCAGGTGTCCTCGGTGTGTTGCCCGCAGAAGTTGCAAGGACAGTCAGGCTGGGGATAGCAGGTCTGCCGAATCAAAGTATTCGTAATGCAGATGGTGATGAATACAAGATCATGATGACTGTGCAGGACAAGGATCCGGATAAAGCTCTTGAAGTTTTTAAACGAATGTATGTGACATCGCTTTCCGGTGCATTGATCCCGCTCACACAGATAGCTGAAATCCAACCGGCTGAATCACCAAGTGTAATTCGTCATTATGATAAAGAGCGATATACATCCGTGACAAGTTTTGTACAAACAGGTTATAATACAATTGCCATGTTTGATGACATTGAGAAAAAACTTGACACGATTCAATTACCTGCCGGTTACCGGTTTGTTGCTGCAGGTGAAAAAGAGACACGCCAGGAATCTTTTGGCGGAATGGGGAGCATCATCCTGATCACTTTTTTCGGTTTGTTTGGCATCCTGGTATTGGAGTTTAGGACATTCAAAAGCACATTGATCGTGCTATCCGTGATTCCGCTTGGAGTTGTAGGTGCGTTGGTGATCCTTTATCTCGGTGGTGAGACACTATCCTTTGTGGCCACGATCGGCATGGTGGCTCTCATGGGTATAGAAATAAAAAACAGCATTCTGCTTGTGGATTATACAAATCAATTGCGTGAGCAAGGTATGCCATTGAAAGAAGCAGTGATGAATGGCGCAGAAACGAGATTCCTCCCGATACTTCTCACGTCGATGACAGCAATCGGGGGCATGATACCGTTGGTGATGGAGAAGTCGCCATTGATTTCACCTCTTGCTTTAGTGTTGATTGGCGGATTGATTAGTTCTACGCTGTTGAGCAGGATTGTGACACCTCTTTTGTACGTGTTGATTCCTCCTGCCGTTACAGTAAAAACTGTTGAGCAACAATAATCAATTGGCAATAGGCAATGGGCAAAAAGCAAAGGGCAATTGGTAAAAGGTAAAATAGAAACGTGAGTAGTAATTAGAGAATAAAATTCAATTTGCATTAATCTGCGAAATTTGCGGCAAGGAAGGGAAAGGGTGGAGAGCAAATGGCAATTTAGCAACAGGCATTTTTTAATTTTCGAAAATCAAAATAGCTCCGTAGGAGCGGAATATCTGTAACACACAGGAGCACAACAATTTTTTGAGCTCCGTAGGAGTGGAATATTTTCTTCCGGGTATTGAAAATCAAAAAGTCAAAAAGCAATTCAATCATGACTCATCATGATAATCATGACGATGCTTCGACCTGCCATTCTCAACCTTGTGCTACAGCTCAGCAACCGTCTGTGTTCAAAATTTTCGTATTCCACAAGAAAAAAGGTTAACCACATAGACACATAGTTACATAGAACGCCACATAGAAAAACAAAAATTATAAGCCCGTAGGAGCGGAATATTTTCTTCCGAATTAACGATTCTTAGTTTTCAAAAAAAACAAAACTGCTGAGCGTCGGTTGACCGACGTTCTGGTGAACTCAAATTTTAATTTGAGTATAAAGCCTTCATCACTCAAAGCGCAGCTTTGAAAACACCAAAACGTCGGTCAACCGACGCTTAGCATATATTAATGCACCGTAAACGAACAATCATTTGGGGCAATGATCACTGCCGATGTGCCGGTGGCCGCATATTTTGAATCATGCCTGATGTCCACATATTTTCCTGCCAATAAATAAATGTCGTAGATCGTGCTTGTTATGGTGGAGAAACCACATACGGTATGTGACAGACGAAGACTTTCGATCCCCTCTATATATACTACGCCGGAGGAGGAGGTGATATTGAAGCAATTTAAAAAAGCATTGTACGAAGTATGATCTACATCTGCCCCTACCGCATACCATGCTTTGGCTGTCTGGATTGCTTCATTGGAACACACTCCGTATAAATCTTCCGCAGATTGAATAGATCCATTCCTTGCTTGCAGATAACCTGAAGAGGGTGTCATGTAATACGTAAGATTGTCATATGTGATATCTCTTGCTTTTTCAATTCCCAGTCCGCTGACAGAATAGGTGTCCCCATTGTCATTCGTATTCGTTTCACCATGAGCTAAAATATAAAACCAATGATTCTGAACACCGCTATTTGTATGGACTCCACAATTATCGTTTGAGCTATTTGGCACAGCACAGGTTGCGAGATTAAACCAGTTTGTACCCTTATAGGTATCGGGATGATTATACACACCCGGAGTTTCAAAATCTCTTATGGGAGACTTATCTTCACCCACAAGCCATGCGGAAGTCTGTGCATTCCATCCTTCCGTAGTCTGCTCCACCATTTCTCCAAAAATATCTGCAAATGATTCGTTCAGTGCACCCTGCTCGTAGGAGTACGGAGAATTGATTTCATCCTTGACAACACCATGTGTAAATTCATGCCCCACAATGTCCAGTGTATTCCAGTCATCAAAATTGCTGCTTGTAGGGCCGATACCAAAAATGGCTACATCCGCCCAGCAATCCCAGCAGGCATTTGCATATGTGACACCATAGGCTCCATGGAAAGAATTCATAGATGCATTGCTTCCATCCCATCCGTAACGGCTATGATTGTTAGCATAATAATCATAGGTACTTTCTGCAGAAAAGTGTGTTTGTGCAGGGCTTCTTTGGTTTGTAGCATCCCAGACATTATTCGCATCAGAAAAATGTGTTGCATCTGTACTGATTGTATCATTGAAGGCATCGTATGTTCTGATCAGTGTAGCCTGACAATCATCAATAAAATTGTAAGTGGTTCCGTTGAATTTCGTGTAAAGGGTTTGATTTCCATTGTACGTTGTATTTCCTGATCCGGCAGCGCATTCATGACCAAGCTGGGAGGAATTTTTAACGAGACCATCCAGTGCATCGACATAAACTTTTGTAGAATGACCTCCTTCTTTTACGTAGATATCAAATTGCCAACCCAGTGAAAAATCCTGTGTTAAAAAATCAGGGTTGTGCGTAGTGGGAAAAATACATAGCCTGCCCTTCGGAAAATGTGTTGCTGTCGAATCATGGTCATTTTCTTTCTTCAGGTTTTCCAGTTGGGGATCTTCCCACAGATAAACTTTTGCGGGTACAAAATCCAGGGCTGTCTGTAAAGCTTCCTCTTCACTGATCAACGGATATGCAGGGAGATTCAGATCCCTGATAACCTGGCCATTCACCAGGTAAGTTTTTTTGTCTGAATTTATGTGGGTGATCAGTAAGCCGGTTTCAACAGGAAGGCCCTTAAAATATTGTTGATATTTCGTATGAGTATTTCCTTTTTTATCCACATCAGCACTTAGCCGGGTCATGTGATCTTCTGCGGATAAGCCAAAGGTTTGGGGATGTCTTGTAAAAATATCTGCTTCATCAATTTTCACATCATCACGGATATGAAAAAAACCAGGTTGACTTTTCGCAGAAAGTATTTCAGTATCCTGTGTTGGAAAAAAAGTGCGGTTGTTTTGTCCACTTATAATCGTGACAGGCATGGAGCATGCTAAAAACAAAATCAGGAAGCTGAAAACAGGAATAAAATTTTTCATGATACAGGTTTTTGAACATTCTTATTTATTTCCTTTCAGCGCTTCAATTTCTTTTTTCAATTGGATGACATAGAGTGTGAGCTCTTCTACTTTTTCCACCAGCAGGCGTTGTGTTTCGCCCAGGTCAGAACCTTGCTTTTCAATAACATCTGCTTTGTTGAATCCGGGCAGATGATCATTAGCATCTATAAATGCTTCTACTTCATCAAGAGGCATCAATTTGTAATTTTCTTTAAAAACGTAATCGGGCCAGGAAGCCTGCAACTGGACGCGCACTTCTTCTGCAATTATTTTTCCTCCTACATTGACCAGGTAACCTGTAGCTTTTAGTTGTGTACCTATGCGTAGCGTTCCGTCATTTCCATCAAATAGAAATTTGTAACTGCCGGCTGCACCAGGTCCCCATATACCCAGGTTGTTGGCATCCACCTGACCCAGAAAGGTCCCTTGCGTGTTATCCGGTTTATTAAACCAGATTCCAGGAGTTGTTCCGGAAACATGTCGTAAACGCAAGCGACCTGTGATGTCTAATGGAAAGGCTGCGTCGGTATTTCCGATACCTACATTTCCTGTTCCCTTAATACGCATCCTTTCAGTGAAGGAGGTACTGCTGCCATATCCAAATGCGATGTCTGCATTGGATGCACTTGAATAGATCTGCAGTAGTCCGCTCTGGACGCCTAAACCGTAGCGAGCATTAGCGGCAGTCCAAAAAAGATCAATTTTATTGCCGACCGTATTTTCAAATCCGAGAGGAGCTGATGGTGAAATATTAGCGATACCAACATTGCCTGATCCGGTAAGCGTGAGCAAATCACCGGCCGCTCCGACTAATGTGGAGCTATGACCGATGATGAATTTGTCACTGAAGATACCAGAAGTTGAATTCGCTGCAGAGATCTTCCAATACACATTAGCCTGCGCTGTATTACCAAGATAAATTCTTGCCGGACCTGCGTTATCGTTTTCAAGAAGACGGAGATGCGGGCTTGTAGTTGAGCTGTTATAAAAAATGTGCAGCTTCGCACCTGGGTTAGTTTCACCAATGCCTACATTTCCATTTCCTTTTATCCGCATATTTTCGGTGAAGGCTGTTGATCCACCATATCCGAATGCAATGTCCGACGTACTGATGCTGCTATACATCTGTAACAATGAGGATTGGATACCAAAACCGTAATTAGATGTTTCAGTAGAACCAAACAAGCTGATTTTACTTCCGGATGTATTAGCAAAAGAAAGGGGCACATGTGGTGCTGTATTTCCTTCAATGCCTATATCACCATCTTTGTCGATTAATAGTCTTGAAGTAATAGTTGCTGCTGCATCTGTGGCTGAGCTAAGATTACTGTTGTACAGGATAAGGTTGCCTACTGCCGGTTCAAAAGAGATCAGTCCTGTATAACCGATGCTAATGGTTTTTCTTCCTCCATTATAATAGCTGTTAAACCCGATGCCTGGATTGTTGCTTTCAATAGCGATTCCTGTTGTATTTCTTCCGAACATAGCATTGACTGCACCCACTTTTTTATCTACTATCAGTCCCGCATCATCAGGTGTGGTGATGCCGATGCCGACATTTCCATTTCCTTTGATGCGCATCAACTCTGTAAACAGGGAGCTGCTGCCATGGCCAAGTGCGATGTCTGCGGCAGGGCCATTTGAAAACATCTGAAATAATCCTGACTGAATGCCAAAACCATAACGGGAGTTTGCTGAATTGTAGAAGAGGTCGATTTTACTTCCTGACAGATTAGCAAAGCTTAGTGGGGCATTCGGGGTAGTATTTGCTATACCCACATTCTGGGCCGCAACCTGCAGAGAGATAAAGCATAGACATGCTAAAAGGATCGAAGTGATAACATAGAATTTTTTCATAGCTGTTGATTTGCTCATGCAATAATAGTGTGGGCAGCTATGGATGAAAATGGTAAACCGGAAGCCGGAAGATACCGGTTAGAATTCGGTATGTGGGGATGAGCAGGTGGTTAAACAATGAGCAATAGGCAATGGGCAAAAGGCAAAAAAGCAGGAAGCAGGTCGAGCGCAGCAAAGATCCCGCCATTACGCAGTAATGTTGCGGGAGAGCAGGGGGCAGGGAGAAAGAGCAATTGGCAATTAACAATATTTCAAAAATCACGAAATTTGCGGCGATGACTAATGCACAGGAATTCCACGACAAGATCCGGCTACAGATCAATCGTTTCATTTTTTATAATGGTTTTGCACCTGATGTTGATGAATTAGCGGCGGGCATGTTTGCAGATCCAAAACGGGTTGAAGAGGGATTACATCAATTGGCCGAAGATCATGCTCTTGTTCTTCATCCGGATTCTTCGAAGATTTGGGTAGCGCATCCGTTTGCTTTGTTTCCTACACTATTCTGGGTGGAATCGGGTGATAAACAATGGTGGGGAAATTGTGCATGGTGTGCGCTTGGTATTGCGGCATTAGCAAAAGAGGATACCCGTATTTTTACGACGATCGGTGGAGAAGAAGACCGAGTGATCATTGAAATCAGGGAAAATGATTTAATGACAAATGATCTGCTTGTGCATTTTCCGATTCCGGCGAAACGTCTTTGGGATAATGTGCTTTATACCTGTGCGAATACGCTTGTTTTTAAAACTGAAAACCAGGTGGATGAATGGTGTCAGCGTCATCGCGTACCGAAAGGGGAAGTTCATTCGATGGATCGTGTCTGGGAATTATCAAAACTGTGGTATGGATATTATCTCGATGATGATTGGAAGAGAAAAACACCGGAGATCGCAGAAAACATTTTCAGGGAAGTGGGATTTAGCGGGGAATTTTGGAAGATGAGGTGATTTTGCCCCTTCGAAATTTCAAACAATGCTAGGCGTCGGTTGACCGACGTCTGGGTGTGTTCAAGGCTGTGCCTTGAGTGTGGGTCCAAATCGAAATTTCCGTCCTTTCGAAATTTTGCCCCTTCGAAATTTCTGGCTGCGCGAAATTTCTCTTCTACTTCGGCTAGCGCTCAGTACGACGCCTGTGTTTCATCGCTGCGCTCGAAAACCCCGGGGTTATGAAATAAAGTTTTCACTTTTTCTTCCTTCTTTCAAAAGCCTCAATTCCTGCAGGTCTCATGAGATTGAGCTTCTTGAGTGCTTTGACTTTTTTGATATTTATCTCACTCCAGTTGCTTGATGGCTTGCGTGGGGTGAAGCGATTTGAATAGCTTAAATCATCAATAGAATTTCGTACGCTGTCGATCCATCCAAAGCACAAGGCTTGATCCACTGCTTCACTCCATGTGATGCTTTTCTTCCCACTGCCTTTTTTATAAAACCCGACGATCACTTCAGTTTTTGTTTGATGGTTCTTTTCGAGCCAGGTGCGGAAGTCGGTGGGGGTTTTGAAGAATTTGGGAGCCATGATTTTTGTGCAAGTATAGTGCTATTTGCCCCTTCAAAATTTATTGCTGCGCGAAATTTGTTGGGCGTAGGTTGCACCTACATCCTGGTGTTTGCAAAACTCGGTTTTGCGCGGCTCAATGCCGTCATGAGAATAATCACCGTAGCAGAAAAGAAAAAAACAAAAGAAAGCGTATACGAAATAAGGAAACCAGCTACAAGAAATGGATAGATGATCTTATACGTTTTTGAATTGATCAGCTTCAGATTGAGGTTCTCAATGATGGCATCCTCATTCAACACATAATCCGCTGAAAACGGAAATCGTTATTCTGCTTTAGTCTAGAGAGCGATGAAGCGCTTTTCCTGATAATTATTGAACGTGTAGGTAATACTTAAAAGAAATGTTTACGTAGTAGAATAAGCGCGGCCCGGCATTCGTGGCACATTAGCATAACTCAAAGCGGGCCGGCATGCTTCGACTTTCTCTGACACATCCTTATGCTACAGCTCAGCATCCATGTGCAACGAGTGCGGCGCTTAAACACTCCTCAACTCCGCAATCAATTTCTCCAACGATGCCTTCGCATCCCCAAACAACATTCTCGTCTTCTTCTCATAAAATAATTCATTTTCAATACCCGCATAGCCTTTAGCCATGGAGCGTTTCATCACAATAATATTTTTCGCAGTATTCGCTTTTATAATAGGCATGCCATAGATCGGAGAAGAAGGATCTGTCTCTGCCGCAGGATTGACCACATCATTTGCACCGATGACGATCACCACATCCGTATTCGGAAGCTGGGGATTGACCTCGTCCATTTCTTTCAGCTTTTCATACGGGACATCCGCTTCTGCAAGCAATACATTCATGTGACCAGGCATACGGCCCGCAACAGGATGTATAGCGTAATTAACTTCCACACCTTTTGATTCAAGTGCCTTTTCAAATTCATGACAGGTATGTTGTGCTTGTGCAACCGCCAGACCATATCCGGGAACAATAACAACACGTTGTGCATAGGCACAAAGGATAGCAGTGTCAGTTACATTGATCTCACTGATGGACAATCCTTCCATGGATTTCGAACTCGGACCACTTGCGCTGAATGCGCCGCTGATCACATTCCAAAGGGATCTGTTCATCGCTTTGCACATCAGCACGGTCAAAATGGTACCAGCACTTCCCACAAGGATTCCGCCCGTGAGCATGACCTGGTTGTCATACAGAAATCCACCGAGAGCGGCCGCAATCCCGGTAAATGAATTCAACAAGGAAATTACCACCGGCATATCTGCACCGCCGATCGGAAGCACAAACAATATCCCGTAGATCATCGCTGCCGCAAATACAATCCAGATAAAAAAATCACCCCATGCAGGTATGAAGGAAACACCAATGATAAGCGCGAGGATCGCAAACAGGATCGTATTGTTCGTAACCTGCTGCACTTTGCTTCCGTAATCTTTTATTTTTCCTTCCAGCTTACCGAATGCAACCATGCTGCCTGCGAATGAAACCGTACCGATCATGAGACTGAGGAAAATGATAAACCGGTGTCCGAATTCCTGCGGATGATGAGTGTTCATCTCCACCATGGCGATCAGTGCTGCACATGCTCCACCCATGCCATTGAACATCGACACCATCTGTGGCATGGCTGTCATTTTTACGCGCATCGCTGCTGCATAACCTATGACTGTTCCGATAAGTATGGCGCCAAATATGAAAGGAAGATTTCCGATGCCTGATACAGCACCGGTCGCTTCATCGATATTTTCATGCAGGAAGATGGTTCCTAATATAGCTACCACCATGCCGAGAGCTGCGAAGAGGTTTCCCTTTTTTGCAGTGTCGGGTTTTGACAACATCTTCAATCCGACTATAAAAGACAAGCTGCCGAAGAGGTAACAGATTTTCAGGAGATCAATATTGGTCATTTTCGATTTTCAATTTTCAATTTTCGATAGTTGCTTCGCGTTAATCTAAAAGAAGGACGCTGATCAACTAAGAAAATGTTATGATTTTATAAGATTTGATTGATGCCTTAATTCACTGGTTACTGAATACTGATTACTTATTTCTTTTTCCTGAACATCTGTAGCATTCGATTCGTCACAACAAATCCACCTACCACATTGAGTGTACCTAGCACCACCGCAAGGAACCCTAGGGTCAGCGCCAGGTAATTATCGGGAGAGGAATGGCCCATGACGATGATACTGCCTATGATGACTACCCCGTGGATAGCATTCGCGCCACTCATCAGGGGTGTGTGGAGGATAGCAGGGACATTGCTGATGACCTCTATGCCCAGGAACACAGCCAGCAGAAGGATAAAACAGATATCCCAGATGTCAAGGGAAGTCAGAAAGCCCTGAATGTCAGATAGAAATACCATAAGCAGGTTCGGAATTGAGTCAATTTTAATAGTGGCAAATGTAGGAAATCTTCGCTCATCAATCGTGCGGGTGAAAAAGGAGTATCGGGTGAAAGAGTTAAGGGTTTATACGGTGAAGGAAACTTTAAACCATAAGGGTATACATCTGTTGTTATCTGCTATGGTCTTAAAATCGTGCTATGGAGAAGAGTGAAAAGTTGGCTAATCTTCATCAAAGAATGATCGAAGAAGTTCAGGATTACGCGATCATCCTGCTGGATGTGGACGGTACTATTCTGACCTGGAATAAGGGTGTCGAACAAATCAAAGGTTATAAACAGGATGAAATCATTAGCCAGAATTTTAGCATCTTCTATCTGCCTCAGGACAGACAGGAGGGCCTTCCACAAAAGTTAATTGATCTGGCTAAAGTTGAAGGCCGTGCAAAGCATGTAGGAAGAAGGGTCAGAAAAGACGGATCTATCTTTTGGGGAAGCATTTTAATAACCGCATTGCATGATGAAAGTAATCGCGTCATCGGCTTCACGAAATTGACGAGGGAACTGCGTGATAATGAGATAGGGTAATCAGTGAGTAGTGAATAGTGAGTTGCTTGCTCATGAGGCATCAGACGTCAGGCGTGAGTTTATAAAAAGTAATCTGTATTCAGTAAAAAATTGTAACACTAGTGACGTGGTGTGCCGCCTTTGCGATACGTTTTACAAGCTCCATCGGAGCGGAATGCTTCGACCTGCTTTGACTCAACCTTGTGCTTCAGCTCAGCAACCATATCTGTAGAAATCAGGAGCACATCATTTTTTTGAGCTCCATCAGAGCGGGATATTTTTTTTGCGGCTGGAGTCCAGCATGTTTCGACCTGCCAAACTCAGGTAACTGCTACAACTCAGCAACCGTCCAGGTATCCCTTTATCCGACATTTAAAAAAAAGAGGACGCAGATTCATTAAGAAAAGTTAAGATCTAATAAGATTTGATATTAGTATTTACCATTAGGCTCAAAGTAAATTTTTGATTAGTGTCCTGTTAAAAATATAATCCCTGTCAACAAAATCATTTTGAGGCTGTTTTTTTCTTTTTGCGCTCCTTATTTAAACAGGAGCCTGTTTTCTGCTTCCTTATGACACTTTTATATGTTTTATCACATAAAAACCATAAATCATGAAAGAAGAAAAATCAAGATCCAATTCCAAGACTGTCAATCCCATTCCGAAAGGCATGCACACCGTAACTCCATTCATCGTCGTCAACCAGGCTGCAATGCTGATGGAATTTATTAAAAAAGCTTTTGACGGTAAGATCACCGCTCAAATGGACGGAGAGGATGGAAAAGTAATGCATGCTGAAATGACAATAGGTGACAGTCATATCATGGTATCGGATGCAAATGAAAAAAACGCACCTATGCCCTGCATGCTTTACCTGTATGTAGAAGATGTAGATGCAACTTATCAAAAGGCTATAAAAGCAAAAGGCCAGTCTCTGCGCGAACCGACTGATGAATTCTATGGAGATCGTTCAGCAGGCGTTAAAGATGCCTGGGGTAATCAGTGGTGGATGGCTACACATGTAGAAGATGTAAGCCCTGAAGAAATGAAGAAAAGGGCGGATGAATTTCAAAAACAAGAAGCATAATAACTTTTAATCTGTAAGCTTTTGGGATCCGGCTCCTTAGCAAAGAAGTTTTGCCCGGAACGTGGCTAAGGAGCCGGATCTTTTTAAAATACAAATAAGCCCAGGATGAGTAATTTTATCAGGATATCCTGATTCGTTTTGCTTAATCCATCAGCTCATCAAGGCATTATTCTATCTCCTTTCCTTTTACATCCCGCATGTTGTTTTTGCGCAGCATGACAATATCTCATTCGAGCATTTCACCAATGCAAATGGCTTGTCCTCCCCGGTGACGATCATAGGACAGGATCATTATGGTTTTTTATGGCTCGGCACAACAGACGGATTGAACCGGTTCGATGGTAGAAACTTTATTATCTACAGAAATATTCCAGGCGACACCAATTCATTGCCCAATAATATTATCAATAATCTTTGCATCGATAGCATAGGCCGGATATGGGTGGCTACTAACGGTGGCTTGTGTTACTATAATTTTTCAGATAACGCATTCCATAACATTGTCTTCAATGATACCATAGAAAAAATTGACCGGCACCGGGTACATTTCGTCACTACTTCCATCGATGGGGGAATATGGTTTGCGACGAAAACTCATTTGCATAAATGGTTTAAGAACAGAGAGCTCCTGACGTATCCACTACCTTCTGCAGAAGGACTGACGATAAAATATATTCACGCTAGCCCGGACGGACATGTTTGGATAGGCACAAACAATCAATTGGTAGTTTTCGATGAGCAGTCCAAAACCTTCACGGAGATAAAAATCACTTCTCCTTTTTCAATTGCAAAAAATCTTAACGTTACTGTTCATCCGATTATCCCTTTGGATAAAAGCAGCTTGTTGATTGGTTCCTGGTATGCGGGTTTGCAAAAAGTGAACTTCTCTGATGATAGCATTCGTATGGTTCAATATCCGGATGAAGAAGAAACAGATCCCCGAAAACATATTGTAAGCGGGATAGCGAAGAACCCCAATGGATTATGGTGGATAGGAACTTATGGTAATGGCCTTTCCCTGTTTGATGCCGGGAAAGGAAAATTTACAGATCACTTTCATCACAACCCTGCAGACAGTAAAAGCCTGAGCGACGATTATGTCAATGATATTTTTACGGATGCATCAGGAATATTATGGATCGGCACTTCAGCCGGTCTGGATAAGTTTGATCCACTCACGCAGCAATTTAAATCCATTGCCATCCCTGCAAGCGTTGATGAATTTTCTGTGTATCGTCTTCCTTATTTGATCGATGAAGACGTCAACGATCCAAAATGGTTATGGATATGCGTCGGAGGTGCAGGGCTTTTTCATTACAATACACTAAGCCGTGAATTCAAACGATTTTTTCATGATGAGAAAAATCCATCTTCCCTGCCGGACAATACCGTGTATACTATTTTTCATGACGCTAAAGACAGAATGTGGGTAAGCTCAAGAACAGGAATATTTTCATTTGATAAGACACATGAAAAATTCAGCGCGTCACCTGATCCGATCAACACCATACCCGGAGGCATCCATATTATTATTCAAAGTAAAAATAATATCACCTGGTATGCTACCTATTCTAATGGCATCTATTCATATGATGAAGCTTCGGGAAAACTTACCTCATACAGGTATGACGAAGCCAATCCAAATTCCCTGCCGGACAACCGTGTATTCTGCATGATGGAAGATCATAATGGCCTGATCTGGGTGGGCACGCAGAACAAAGGAATGTGTTCGTTAGATCCATCCACGGGAAAATTCCGGTTTTTTGAACACAGGAAAGGAGATCCGGGCACAATACCTGATAACGGAATTTATGATTTGCATGAAGATGAACAACACCATCTGTGGATTGCAACAGAAAATGGCCTCGCCGAAATGGATCTTGCCGACCTGTCGATTAAAAACTATACGACGAATGACGGCCTGTGCAACAATGACATTTTTAGTATTACACCTGATCTCCAGGGTAATCTCTGGCTGGCTACGAATAATGGTGTCAGCAAATATGATCCTGCTAGTCATCTTTTTAAAAATTATTTTATGCACGACGGACTTCCGACTAACAGCATTTCAGGTTCGGTAAGCTGTACCTCGGATGGCACTTTATATTTTGGAACCTCTGGCATGATCACTTTTTGTCAGCCGGAAAGAATGAAGATAAACAGGCGGATTCCCCCGGTGGTCATCACAAATTTTAAAATCTTTGATCAGCAGGCGCCGGTGATGAGGAATGGAGAAATGCTTCAACCGGTGCATCTCTCGTATAAAGAAAATATGATCACGTTTGATTTTGCAGCATTAAATTTTACCAATTCCATTTTAAATCAATACGCGTATAAGCTGGAAGGATTTAATGAAGACTGGATCCTTTGCGGTAATAAACAATCCGCAACATTTACCAACCTGGATGGCGGAGAATATACGTTCCGGGTGAAGGCTGCAAATAATGATGGCATATGGAATGAATTGGGAACAGAAGTGATTTTGATCGTGGATCCTCCATTCTGGAAAACCTGGTGGTTCTATTTTCTCTGTGCAGTCTTCACAGGTGCAGTCCTGTATGCAGTGTATCGTATCAGGATAAATCAATTTCTCAGGCTGCAGGAAATCAGGTTGCGTATATCGCGTGACCTTCATGATGACATAGGTTCTACACTGAGCAGCATCAATATGATGAGCAGCATGGCGAATACATCGGATCCTTCCGTTAAAAAATCATCGGATCTTTTTCAGACTATATCTTCTGCTTCACGCCAGGCAATGGAACTGATGAATGATATCGTCTGGTCCATCAATCCTAAAAATGATAAAATGGAAATGATCATCATCCGTATGAGGCAGTATGCATCCGAGATGCTTGAGGCGGCACAGATCCCTTTTGCCATTGAGATGGATGATGAGTGCAAGCACATCATATTGCCGATTGAGAAAAGAAAAGATTTCTACCTGATATTTAAGGAGGCGGTCAATAACCTCGCGAAATATTCCAATGCGGATAAGGTGGTCATTCAATTGCGGTACATAGGCCGTATGCTCACATTGATCATTGCTGACAATGGAAAAGGGTTTGATATCAATGATTCTTACCGTGGAAATGGATTAAAAAACATGAAGGCTCGCGCTGAAATGCTGAAGGGTGATATTTCAATACAGACAACGCCCGGGCATGGCACTACAGTGACTTTAAGAATACCTGCCACCCCATAAAAATGGGATTGCAGCTTAGAGGGCGTATCAATACTTTTAGAAATTATTTTAGTCCGGAAATGTATGACTACAGGCATCGTGATCTATGAAGACAATATATTCCTGCGCAACAGCATCGCTGATCTGATTACATCATCGCCAGGTTTTGAATTGAAAGGTGCATATGAAAATTGTGACCATGTTTCACTTGATATGGAAACGCTTCGTCCGGATGTAGTGCTTATGGATATTGAAATGGCCGGTACGAATGGGTTGCAGGGCTTGCGGATCATCAAGAAAAAATATGTGCATGTCCATGTGATCATGCTTACCGTGTTCGAAGACAATGATTCGGTCTTTGAGGCTATTCGGGCCGGAGCTTCAGGTTACCTGCTCAAAAGGACTCCGCATGAGAAAATTCATGAGGCCATCCAGGATGTGCTCAGCGGTGGTGCACCCATGACATCATCAATAGCACGCAAAGTTTTAGATCTTTTTCCAAAAACACCATCACGTAGCGAAGAGCTTGATAAGCTTGCACCGCGTGAACAGGAAGTCTTGAATCTCCTGGTGACAGGACACAGCTATAAGATGATCGCTGAGAAATGCGGCATCACATTGGAGACCGTGCGATCGCATATTAAACGGATTTACGAAAAATTACAAGTGCATTCGGCGACGGAAGCTGCAACGAAGGCGTATCCGGATAGGAGAAATTAGTCGATTTAAGATTTAAGATTTAAGATTTTTAATGAACACTTTATTTGGTGAAAGTTGTATAAGCTAAGCGTCGGTTGACCGACGTTTTGGTGTTCTCAAATTTTAATTTGAGTTAAAAGTCTTCATCACGCAAAGCGCAGCTTTGCAAGCACCAGAACGTCGGTCAACCGACGCTCAGCAATTTTGTTTTTTTTTGGACGCGGAATACGTAGTTGGCAGAAGCACTCCGCTCTTTGCTTTGGCTGCCGCAAATTTCGCAGATTTACGCAAATTAAATTTCCCCATGGTTCACGTCTCATTATTCACTACTGACTACTCACTATTCAACACATCCCTGTTCCTCAGCCAGACAGCTTTATTAATATTATTCATCGACCCGATATAGAGTGGAATTGTGAATGCAGACAAAGCGCCACCTCCAATAAGCAAACCCGTTTTCAGAGATTTGTTTTTAGTAGTAAATGCTGTAATCTCGGTTGCCAGCTGCAGACCTGAAAATACAAATGTCCAATTGCGTTTGCGTTGATATTTTTTAAACATGATCAATGCATCCGGGCTCACCATCAGTTCTTTTTTCAGTTCTTTCCCTGAAATGCTCATGCCAACGTGTTTGTTGTTTTTTACAAAGCCACTAAATGTCAGGTAGATGGTTTCTGTGCTATATGTACTATCCTGTTGCGCATTCAATGCATTAAACGTGAGTAAGCATAGCAGCAAAACCAGGAGGATTGGCATTTTTATAGTTTTCATGTATTCCTTCAACGTTAGCACAATTGAAATGTTCCGGGCGCAGGATCCGGAGCGAGCTTCAATCCCATGATTATGGTATTGTTAGCCCTTGTGTTAAAGATGAACTTTGTACCTGTAAACCTCTTGTGATGAAACAGTTTCTAAAATATGATTTGCCCAATGGTCTTTGTACCCTTTTCTTTATCCTGTTGTGCTATTCAATTTTTTCGAAAAAAACCTTTGATCGGTAAGATCAAAAAAATGATCCGTTAGCATTTATAGCGTCATCATCTTTTGCATCAATTCATCACGTTTTGATCGCGAGAGTTGTTCCATTGGGTGTTTTATTCCGAAGGCAAATGGTAGTCAACTTGAGATTTTTTACTCTTTCATTATCTTCAATGTATTCCCTTCTTCACCATACTTCAATATATATAGACCGGCCGGCAGATCTGACAGATCTATGAAATCATGACCTGTCAAATACTTCTGCTGCAGTAATGTTCCGGACAATGAGTATACCTGCACGTCAATTTCTTCTAAAGATTGTATCTGAATCTTATCGGTAGTTATAGTGGGAAACACAACTATTTCATTTGTACTATTAAAATATACAGTAATCACAGGGCTTAGCTTAGCAGAGGCATCAATATCTACCATGCGGAGGCGGTAAAAATTATTTTTTATGAGTGGAGTTTTGTCAATGTAGTTGTACCAACCTCCTTCAGTACTATTCAAAGCCTCTACATCTGCCAGCCGTGTAAATGTTACCAAATCAGTACTGCGTTCCACTTCAAAATGTGAAACATTTTGTTCATCTGTGGTTATCCATTCCAGGATTACTTTTTTATCACTTGTTTTTTTCGCAGTGAAGGTGATAAGGTTCAATGCTAATGGTGTGTTCTTCCCGACTCGCACATTCGTTGGATTTACCTGGATCGTATATCCTGTGGGTAAATTGATAGTAGAAAAATTGCCTGTTATCGTGCCTGAAGTAAGATTAATGATCGTATAAATTCCATCCGGTACAGTTCCGGTTTCTGTTACTGTTAATGTACCGGCCAGCGTAAGATTACTATTGCGTTGTAGCTGATCATGGCCTGTACCTGGTCCTGACGCATTGTTTATTTCTATGTTCAATGTGCTGCTTGCAGAAAATGGCTGTGTGCCGTTTACTGTAAGAACTCCTGGTGAAAATCCGGGGGCAACAATTCCGTTATTCGTAAAAGTATTACTGAACAGAATTGTTGCCAAACCCTGAATTGTACCTGAGATAGAATTTGTTACCGGTGTATTCAAATCCGGTGTGCCTGTATTGGATAGAATACCGTTATTAATCAGTCCTCCGCTAAATTGCCATAGTGCCGTGGCGCTGATGTTGAGAACATTATTATTGATTACTGCACCGGAGGCATTTATACCTCCTTCCTGCCATGTCATGATTCCATTGTTGGTGAGTGTTGTACCTCCTGATGAATTTTTTACTGCCGCCGTGCTGAGTAGGAGTGTTCGTCCTGCGTTGATCGTAAGTGACCTTCCTAATGTACCACCTTGCCAGTCTCCGTTTCCATTGAGCGTCATGTCTCCGCCGTTGATCGTACCCTGAATGACGAAATCATTATTGATGGTTAAT
>DASRXQ010000014.1:0-39347 GCA_035654115.1 Saprospiraceae bacterium | reverse complement strand
CAAAGTCGTCCTTTCGGCGATTTTGATAGTTCGTATGGAGGATGGGAAATCGAAGGAGAACCATACACCCATACACCGGGTACGAAATTTGACTGGTGGCGTGCTCAAATGCTGGGAGGACGGACCAATCATTGGGGAAGGATCTCTTTACGTTTCGGGCCGAAAGATTTTAAACATAAGGATGAAGATGGACTTGGAGATAACTGGCCTATCGGATATGATGATGTGAAACCTTATTATGACAAGGTGGATAAGCTCATCGGCGTTTTTGGCAGTAAAGAAAATTTGCCGAATGAACCTGATGGATTTTTTCTTCCTCCACCAAAACCGAGGTTGCATGAATTATACTTTATCGAGGGTGCAAGGAAATTGAATATTCCTGTTATTCCCGCCCGCTTGTCAATTGTGACCAAAAAAATAAATGAAGATCGCGGTGTATGTTTTTATTGTGCACAGTGTAATCGCGGTTGTTCAGTGCATGCGGATTTTTCTTCCGGTACCTGCCTGATCTTTCCTGCGCAAAAAGCAGGCGGACAGATCGATCTCTTCGTCAACAGCATGGTGCGCGAAGTATTGACGAATGATGAAGGACAGGCTACCGGTGTATCGTACATCAATAAAGAAGATCGCCAGGAATATGAGCTCAATGCAAAAGTGGTTGTGCTCGCGGCTTCAGCATGTAGTTCAGCGCGAATTTTATTGAATTCAAAAAGCAAACAACACCCGGGTGGTCTCGGCAATAGCAGTGGTGTGGTTGGGAAATATCTTCATGATAGTACGGGTGCAAGCCGCAGTGCCTTCATTCCCTCGCTGATGGATCGAAAACTTTATAATGAAGATGGTACGGGAGGCATGCATATTTATTTCCCATGGTGGCTGGACAACAAGAAGCTGGATTTTCCAAGGGGCTATCACATGGAAGCATGGGGCGGAATTGATATGCCCTCTTATGGATTTGGCTTTGATCCGAATGAATTGAATGTTCACCTCGGAAAAAAAGTGGGTGGCTATGGTGACCAGCTTCGAAAGGATGTAAAATCATTTTATGGATCAGTCGTCGGTATTTCAGGAAGAGGTGAATGTATCGCTCGTGAAAACAATTATTGTGAAATTGATCCGCAAGTGGTTGATGAGTTTGGCATTCCTGTGTTGCGTTTTAATTATACCTGGACTGATCATGAATTGCTGCAGGGAAAGCACATGCACAACACATTTGAAGAAATACTGACGGCAATGGGTGGTACTCTCTTGGGAGACAAACCTGGAAAGGAAGATGATTATGGAATTCTTGCACCTGGCCGTATCATACATGAAGTGGGTACAACACGCATGGGCAATGATAAGAAACGGTCAGTGGTCAATTCAAATCAACAATTGCATGACACGAAAAATGTATTCATCGTAGATGGAGGGCCATTTGTATCTCAGGCGGATAAAAATCCGACGTGGACAATCCTGGCGTTGTCATGGAGGACTTGTGATTATATCGTAGACCAATTGAAAAAACAAAATATTTAAATCAGCGAAGATGAACAGAAGAGAAACGATCAAAACTGCATTAGTCGCCGGACTCGGCAGTGCATTGCTATTGACAGAGTGTGCCCCTGCTGTAAAGGATAAAACCTTATCCACTAAAACCAAGCAAGGCCCGTATGGCAGGACAGAAAAAGAAAAAGCGCATGATGAACTTGTGAATGCTTCCACCTTTTTGACTGAACATGAGTTAGCTACAATTGCTGTACTGTGTGATCTCATTCTTCCTGCGACAACTACAGCAGGCTCTGCTACAGATGCGGGTGTACCTGAGTTTATTGATTTTATTGTCAAGGATATTCCATCGCACCAGTTGCCCATTCGTGGTGGTTTGATGTGGCTTGATCATCAATCACGGATAAGATTTAATGCTGTGTTCATGATGGGAAGTAAAGAGGATCAAAAAAGATTATTGGATGAAATCGCCTATCCGGATGAGGTTTCTCCTGAATTGGCACAAGGAGCGGAGTTCTGTTCACGCATCCGCAATCTTGTGTTAACCGGTTATTACACGACGCGAATGGGTATTGATGATCTGGGTTACCAGGGCAATGTTGCCAATGTCTGGGATGGCGTGCCTGAAGATGTGCTGAAAATGCATGGAATGAGTTATGAAAAGGAATGGCTTGCGAAGTGTGTGGATCAGGAGAAGAGGAATGTGAAGGCGGAGTGGGATGAGGAGGGGAATCTGGTAAGTTGATGGATTGAATTCTATAACTTCCAGATAAAACATAAGGTCAAAGTTTAAAGCTCATAAATATGAAATTTAGTAAAACAATTAAAATATTTCTTATTGATGGAGACCCGAATGAAAGAATGAGTTGCGAGCTTTCTAACTGGTCTGGAAAAGCATACAAAATTCCTCGGATTCAAATCAGAGATTGTAATGATTGCCTACAGCAATTGTGGTCTTAATAGATTTGAGTTTTCTGTGAGGTATGTGAGGGATTAATTCCGATCCCTGACTCATGCATGCCAATCTTCCTCTTTGAAAATTAATATATATTTGATTGATACAATTTTCAATTTTAAAAGTTACCCATGAAATACTATTATTTATCAGCGCTTCTTCTGATTGGTGACCTTTATCTGTATAATAAGACTTCAGGGATGCTATCTAAATATAATTCCACCACAATAGTAGTCTCCAGAGTCAACCGGTTAAATGACAATCAACTTTTGATTACAACCGACAATAATAGCTTTTACGTCACCAACGGAACATCCTCCGGTACATCAAAAATACTTTCAACAGCTCCATTTGTGTCAAGCGGTTCATCGCTACCCTTTGTTCGAATTGGTAACAGCGCCTTTTTTCATGGAAACGACGCTGCCGGGGCCGATGCAGTCTATTCTACAAACGGTACAACAGCGGGCACTAAACTTCGTAAATCGATACCAGGTAATGGTATCAGTAATTTTGTTTCAAAAGGCCCCTATGCATTTTGGATAAATGATTTATTCTTTAATGGGACACCCGAGGTCTGGTGGTCTGATATTCAAACCAACGGCGCAACCTTACTTTATACTCATCCTTCACCCTTTAATAATGTTACCTATGAGATACGTCCGATAGGTGTCTCTGCGAGTAAAATTTATTTTATGGCTAAAATTGATCCCAATGTTGGAAAAGAACTTTATTCATTAGAACACCATCTAAACATAACCAGAACACATGATATATTAAAAAACTTTAGCGCACAGATTATCCAGGACAGAGACCTTGCATCATTTAAGGTAGTCATAGATGGGAAACACAATGGAATGCAGGTAGATGTATATGATATGAATGCACAACAGGTCTGCACAAAAGTTGTATCCGAAAATGAATGGATACAATTGCCCTCTGTTCCCGGGGCTTACGCCGTAACGATCCGTGCAAAAGAAGGATTTTTTTCCAAAGTAATTATTCAATAAAAATAATTTAATTACAGGATCATCTGCTACCTGATAATTATTGACAAATAGGAAATCAGATTATGGGGCTTTTGCTTAATTAGGCCGGTGCTTAAAGATTTTGCCCACGATCATCCCGGAACCTTCGATACACTGGGTTTGCAATTTGTATTCAATGGTATTCACGACTGATGTAAAATGTGTCCTGAAACTAAAGGTCATCAATGCAGACCGGATAATTTAATCCAGTTCATTTACCACAGGGCGCTATAGCATTATTTAAGGTATATTCATACCCTTATGTGCCCATCTCAAACTATCTGTCACTGTCATCGATCGATGAGCTATGATGATCAACAGGTTTTCATAATCCAAATTCATTTGAGAGCGTTGCATAATTTATCAGATGTATTTACACTTATACAATATGAAACTAATTCTATCTCTTATCATTGGCTTTCTTTTGACAGTTATGGGTTCAGCATGGATTCTTCTGCCACCACCTACTGTCACAACTAATAGTGCAACATCGATCACAATAACCACTGCCATATTGAACGGCACCGGCAATCCTAATGGTGATGCTACAACAGCATGGTTCCGATATTCAACAGTCAGTCCGGGCACACCCAATGATGCAAGTGGAACAAGGGCTCCTTCAAGCGGTGGTGCATCACTCGGTTCGGGATCTTCACCAGTGCCGTTTTCGCATCCTGTTACCGGTCTAACAGCTGGTACCACTTATTTTTTCTGGACGATTGCACAAAATGATAGTGGTACAACCTTTGGATCCATACTAACTTTCACGACATCACCTCTGCCTCCTCCACCTGTTGTGGTAACTAATGCAGCCACATTGTTGGTTGGCACCAATGCTACACTCAACGGTAGCGCCAATCCTAATGGAGATGCTTCTACCGGATGGTTTCGTTATTCCACTACCAATCCAGGCAGTCCTAATGATTCATTTGGAACAAGAACTCCCGCAAGTGGCGGCACATCACTTGGATCGGGATCTTCTCCTGTACCCTATTCAGAACCCATCACCGGTCTGCTCCAGGCAACAACATATTATTACTGTGCGATTGCTTCAAATTCAACGGGTACAGCTTTTGGATCTTTACAAACCTTCATCATTCCTACTGCACCTACTGCTGTAACCAATGCACCAACATCAGTGGTAACAACTACAGCTACATTGAATGGTACTGGCAATCCAAATGGCGCAGCTGCAACAGGTTGGTTTCGTTACTCAACTACAAACCCCGGAACAGGTGATGATGTATCCGGAACAAGAGCTCCTGCAAGCGGTGGAACTTCACTGGGATCAGGAACATCACCTGTGCCTTATCTACAAGCCCTCACAGGTCTGATACCTGCAACAACTTATTATTACTGGGCCATTGTTTCTAATACTGCAGGAACAACCTTTGGCGCGGTGAATTCTTTTACAACATTTTCATCTCCACCTACTACAACCACAAATAATGCAACCTCCCTGGTGAGCACCACTGCAACACTTAACGGCGCTTCAAACCCTAACAATAGTACTACAACTGGATGGTTTCGTTATTCAACGACCAGTCCGGGTTCTCCTAACGATTCATTTGGGACAAGAGCTCCTGCAAATGGTGGTACATCACTTGGATCAGGTACGTCTCCTGTACCTTATTCGGAGCCAATCACAGGTCTGCTTCCTGTGACCACATATTTTTACTGTGCGATATCCTCGAATGCTGCAGGTACTTCATTTGGATCTTTACAAACTTTTATTATTCCGGCATCACCTGCAGCAATAACCAATGCAGCAACAATTGTGTTAGGTACGTCTGCTACTTTAAATGGCAGCGGGAATCCAAATGCATCTTCAGCAACTGCCTGGTTTCGCTACTCAACTACAAATCCAGGAACCGGTGATGATGTATCCGGCATAAGAACACCTGCAAGTGGTGGAACTTCACTTGGATCGGGAACATCACCCGTGGCTTATCCACAATCCATCAGCGGGCTAATACCGGGAACAACTTATTATTATTGGGCAATAGTTTCTAATTCTGTAGGTACTTCTTTTGGATCCGTGATTTCTTTTACAACACTTCCATCACCACCTACCACAACTACAAATAGTGCAACATCTCTACTTGGTACCTCAGCCACACTTAATGGTTCTGCAAATCCAAACAATGGTGCTACAACAGGCTGGTTTCGTTATTCTACAATAAGTCCTGGTTCACCTAATGATTCATTCGGAACCAGAGCTCCTTCAAGTGGCGGTACTTCGGTTGGATCGGGTACATCCACTGTTCCTTTTTCGGAACCAATCACTGGTCTGCTTCAGTTGACAACATATTTTTACTGTGCGATCGCCTCGAATCCAACGGGTACTACTTTTGGATCATTACAGACTTTTATCATACCTACTGCTCCTGTTGCAGCAACTAATGCAGCAACTCTTGTTACGAGCACTTCAGCTACTTTGAATGGAAGTGGCAATCCCAATGGCGCTGCTACAACTGCATGGTTTCGTTATTCAACCACCAATCCAGGAACAGGCGATGATGTAACCGGAACACGAGCACCAGCAAGCAGTGGAACTTCACTTGGTTCAGGATTATCACCAGTGTCTTATCCACAAGCCATCACAGGACTAATTCCGGCGACAACTTATTATTACTGGGCCATAGTTTCCAATTCTGCAGGAACAACTTTTGGTGGAGTTCTTGCATTTACAACACCTGCATCTCCACCTTCCACAACCACTACTAGTGCAACATTACTTGTTGGTACTACTGCGACACTTAACGGATCTGCAAATCCTAACAATGGTACTACAACGGGCTGGTTTCGGTATTCCACTGTTAGTCCAGGCACACCAAACGATTCATTTGGAACAAGGGCTCCATCTAGTGGAGGTACATCCCTTGGATCGGGCATATCGCCTGTGCCATTTTCGGAACCAATCACAGGTCTGCTTCCCGCGACAACTTATTATTACTGCGCGATTGCCTCGAATCCAACAGGAACAACATTTGGATCCTTACAAACTTTTATTATACCTACTGCACCTGCTGCAGTAACCAATGCCGCTACTCTCGTGACAAGTACTCTCGCTACATTGAATGGAAGTGGCAATCCCAACGGCGCCACCACAACTAGTTGGTTTCGATACTCAACAACCAATCCAGGAACAGGAGATGATGTAACCGGAACAAGAGCACCTGCGAGCGGTGGAACATTGCTTGGATCAGGAACTTCACCAGTCCCATATCCACAAGCCATCACCGGGTTAATACCTGCAACCACTTATTATTATTGGGCGATTGTTTCAAATGCTGTAGGTACTTCTTTTGGTTCCGTAATGTCTTTTACAACGCCTGCATCACCACCAACAACAACCACAAATAGTGCAACATTACTGATAGGCACAAGTGCAACCCTTAACGGCTCTGCTAATCCCAACAATGGTGCAACAACAGGTTGGTTTCGTTATTCTACGGTAAGTCCGGGTACGCCTAATGATTCATTCGGAACAAGAGCTCCATCAAGTGGTGGTACTTCAGTTGGATCGGGCACAACTCCGGTACCCTATTCGGAACCAATCACCGGACTGCTTCCCTTGACAACATATTTTTATTGTGCGATTGCATCCAATTCAACAGGTACAACTTTTGGATCCTTACTGACTTTTATTATTCCCACATTGCCTGCTACTGTCACCAATGCCGCAACGTTAGTGTCAAGCACTCTCGCCACATTGAATGGCAGTGGTAATCCTAATGGTGCTGCATCAACCGGATGGTATCGTTATTCAACAATCAATCCAGGGACAGGTGATGATGTTTCCGGAACAAGAGCGCCTACAAGTGGTGGAACTTCACTGGGATCAGGAACTTCACCCGTGGCTTATCCACAAGCCATCACCGGGCTAATACCGGCAACCACTTATTATTACTGGGCCATTGTTTCTAATTCTGTAGGTACTTCTTTTGGTTCCGTTATGTCTTTTACAACGCCTGCATCACCACCAACCACTACAACAAATAGTGCAACATTACTGATTGGCACCACTGCAACGCTTAATGGTTCTGCAAATCCCAACAATGGTGCAACAACGGGTTGGTTTCGTTATTCTACCGTAAGTCCGGGTACACCTAATGATTCATTCGGTACAAGAGCTCCATCAAGTGGTGGTACTTCGGTTGGATCGGGGACATCTCCGGTACCCTATTCGGAACCAATCACCGGACTGCTTCCCTTGACAACATATTTTTATTGTGCGATTGCATCCAATTCAACAGGTACAACTTTTGGATCCTTACAGACTTTTATCATACCCACATTACCGGCTTCTGTCACCAATGCTGCAACTTTAGTATCAAGCACAATAGCTACATTGAATGGCAATGGCAATCCAAATGGTGCTGCCGCAACTGCATGGTTTCGGTACTCAACTACCAATCCAGGAACCGGTGATGATGTATCCGGAACAAGGGCTCCTGTGAGCGGTGGAACTTCACTCGGTTCAGGAACATCACCGGTAGCACATCTGCAAGCGATCACAGGATTGATACCGGCAACAACTTATTATTACTGGGCTATTGTAACAAATGCAGTAGGGACCTCTATTGGTTCCGTTATGTCATTTACAACACCACCATCCGCACCTGCTACAACTACAAATAGTGCAACATCGCTAACATATAACTCTGCAACACTAAATGGTTCTGCAAATCCTAACAATGGCGCTACAACAGCCTGGTTTCGTTATTCTATAACAAGTCCGGGAACTCCAAATGATGTCTTTGGTATAAGAGCACCTTCCAGCGGTGGGGCTTCACTTGGATCTGGTACATCACCGGTACCTTACTTGCAGGCAATATCCGGTTTGTTGCCTGCCACAACTTATTATTATGCTGCCATTTCACAGAATGCAACAGGCCTAACATTTGGCGCTTTATTGACTTTCACTACATTACCTCTGCCTCCACCACCGACTGTGATGACCAATAGTACATCATCGTTAATGATCACTACAGCAACATTGAATGGTACCATCAATCCTAACGGTGATGCGACAACTGGCTGGTTCAGATATGCAACAACGAATCCGGGAACGTGCAATGATTCATTTGGAACACGCGAACCTTCAAGCGGTGGAGCATCCATTGGATCAGGAACATCACCGATGCCTTTTGCACTGCCAATAACCGGATTGAGCGGAGGAACTACATATTACACTTGTGCGCTTGCTCAAAATGCAGCAGCTACAACATTTGGATCGGTGTTGTCTTTCACAACGCAAACTGTACCTCCATCAACTGGCAATGTCGGTATTGGAACATCAAATCCGAATGCTTCTGCGCAATTAGATTTGACCAGCACGACGAAAGGATTTTTACCTCCAAGAATGACGGCATCACAACGGGATGCGATCATGTCGCCAGCTCGGGGACTGGTGATTTATTGCACAGATTGTGGTGGAGGAGAAATCGAATTGTATAATAATGTTGGATGGAGAAATATGTTGGGCAATGCTACTGCCGGACCTCTTTCCATTGGAGATAATTACACAGGAGGTAAGATTGCTTACATTCTGCAGCCTGGTGACCCGGGGTATATAACTGGTGAAACCCATGGATTGATTGCAGCAGTTGCAGACCATAATACGAGTTTGCTATGGGATTGCAGCGGTACAACCATAACAGGAGCAGATGGAACTGCTCTTGGAACAGGAAATCAAAATACGATCGATATTATGGCGGGTTGTCCTACAGCAGGAATTGCAGCACGGATATGTGGTGATTTGGTATTGAATGGATATAGCGATTGGTATTTGCCATCAAAAGATGAGTTGAATAAATTGTATTTGAGCCGTGTGGCGATTGGTGGATTTATCGCCAGCGGTTATTGGAGCTCTTCTGAGGTGGATAACAATAATGCGTGGTTCCAGAATTTCAACAATGGTGCGCAGGGCAGTCTGAGTAAAAACGCACCGAGTTTTGTTCGTGCGGTGAGGTCTTTTTAAAATTTATCTATTCCATTAAAATAAAATTATCATAAATAATAAAATGTTGCGAATAAGGTGTTCCTGAAAAAGTGATTAAAATGCATGGGATGAGTTATGAAAAGGAGTGGATTGCGAAGTGTGTTGATCAGGAGAAGAGAAATGTGTTGGCGCAGTGGGATGAGGAGGGGAGGTTGGTGAGTTGATCTTCTGTTCATTCGAAGCTTCAACTGCGAGAAATTTCTCTCTCTATGTTTGTTAAAATTACTTGAAATAATTGTCGTGAAGAAAATTACCAAAATTTAGAGGGCAGGGCAATTAACTCTACTTGGTTTTTCTTGGAGATATTAGTTTAGAACTTATGAATATAACGACACAGCAATATTTATCCGCTATTAGAAACACTTTATCTGAAAGTCAGAGGAATGTTCTCAATTCGTTATGGGGATTTCCATTTTCCCAAGCGACAGCGAAAGAATTAGCGCTAATTCTTTCACCAGAAAATCCTAACCCTATTGTAGCTAGTGGACAAATCGGTAAGATCGGCAAATCTATTGCTACCTATCTTTCAATAGCTCCGGAAATTTATTTCAATGGACATAATGATGTTCCAGCTTATTTCTTATTAATTGGACCTTATGATGAAAGGTATGGATGGCAAATGCATCCAAATTTAAAAGAAGCACTCAGCCAATTTAATTTAACATCTAAGAATAATACTTTTCTTTTTGTTTGGAATCCGAAACATTGGAAGTGGGATAGCATCGAAGATAGTATTGAGCAAGTTGAATTGAATGGGAAATGTTCTGAAAGATGGAGTTGCGGTAATAGTAAATCAATTGTTCCAGGGGACAGAATTTTCTTAGTTAAATTAGGTACTGAACCCAAAGGGCTAATTGGCTCGGGCTTTGCATTAACTGCACCATTTCCTGACAGACATTGGAATGGTGAGAATAAAGGAGCTTTATTTATAGATATCGATTTTGAAGTTTTATTAAACCCAGGTAAAGATCCAATTTTATCATTGGAGATTCTTAAAGCCAGTGGGTTGTCAATGCAAAATTGGACGCCTCAATCCTCCGGAATTTCAATTAAGCCTGAACTAGTTGAAGAACTTGAAGCAGTTTGGTTTGACTTCTTGACAACACAAAACATTCGACACAATCCTTTTGTGCCAACAGAAATTGAAACTCAAAAGACATATACTGAAGGAACGCCAAATCAAGTAACATTAACAAAATATGAACGTAACCCTTATGCAAGAAAAAAATGTCTGGAGCATTTCGGTTTTTCTTGCAGTGCATGCGGTTTTAACTTTGAAAAAACCTATGGCCAAATTGGTAAAAATTTTATCCATGTTCATCATTTGAGACAAATTTCCACTTTTGGTAAAACTTATGAAGTTGACCCAATAAAAGATTTACGACCTGTTTGCCCAAACTGTCATTCAATAATTCATAAACGGATGATACCTTTCACCATAGAAGAAATGAATCATTTATTAAGACTAAACATTGATAGCGATAATATGGTATGAAAACAATAAACTTAAGCTGAACATTACCCTTTACCCCGACCCAAATGATCTTCACAATAATCTTCAACAGCAGTCATGATGGAGCTATCTAGGAAGTATTCTCAAATGGATCTCTTGACTAAAAGCCCAGCTTTGAACACACCACGACGTCGGTCAACCGACGCCGAACGGGCAAAATTTAATGACAAAGTCAGCAAGGTGTTGGCATTAACTTGTTTAGGCCAGGAGTATTTAGGCTAACAGCAATAATTGCATTTTCTTCACGTTTAGCCTTCATCATCAAAACCAATCAACATGAGAAAGACTCAACTATCAATTCTATTTACCGCTATTTTTCTGTTTTGCTCAACATTTCTTTTCGATGTGTTTGGCCAGTTTTCTATTGGCGTATCAGGCGGCATTAATTATGCAACTAACAGGTTTGTTGATTTAGATTTGATTGCCCCATCAAGAACGATATTTTACTTCGCAGGGATTACGCCGGAATATCAATTAAATTCAAAAATGTCCATACTTACGGATATCCAGTTTTCGCAGAAAGGTTATGCCGACACCACTAGTCTATATCCCCAAAAGGCAAAATACAGATTCACTTATCTTGACTTTTTACCTCAGGTAGAATATAGAATTCTTGATCATATTGGGATTGGCGTAGGTTGTAATCTTGGGATCAAACTAAAAGAGGACCTAAAATCCGGAGATATGGACTGGCAAGACCCCTATTTAGTTGAACTCACCAAATCTTTTGATTTTGGATTAGTGGGTTCCATCAAAGGCCATTTTAAAGATTTCTCTCTTTTTATAAGATACAATTACGGATTAAAGGATATATCCAATCTTGTTTTTACTGACATCAATGGGAATGAGGAAATTGATCTGAATCAGCATAATAATAATATTCAAATAGGTGCAGGATATACTTTCGCTCTATGATAAACTTACCTGTGGATAAATATTAGGAAGCCGGATTTTAATGTAACGCAGATTGACACGTAATGACTACCAGAAAACTATTAAGACATTTATATCATCAATGTCAAAAATCCAAATAGCGTTTATCACAAAACCTAATCTCCTTGCCCCTTCGAAATTTTGATCTGCGATCTTGAAATTTCTCATCCCCTGTGTTTCTCAATCTCGCTTCGCATCGTTTCGAAAACCCTGGGGTTTTTGTTGCAATATTCCAAAGGAACGAGCTTAACAAAACACAGAGGAGAGAATTTTTCACATTAAAGCTGCAAGGGAAATGAGATACAATAGAAAGAAAAATTCGAAGGGGCAACAATGGAACTCTAGCAGTCCGAAGTCGATTCTTCACTCAAATTCTGCAGATTTTCGCCAATTACTCTTTGCCAATTGCTTACAGCCAATTGTCCTATTTTGCAGACAAATCTTCCCTTCTTGCAGATCGCAGGCTGCAATGTCAAAGTAAAGGTTGAGCTTTGATCACTTTACAGGAGCTGCCATTCTTCATGAAAAAATCTTTTGTCTTCTTATTACACATTGGTTTCTGGACGTGCTATTTCCTGTTAGTATTTATCGTCCTTGCAGTCTACTCCAAGAGCGGACATAATCCGGGTGACCAGGAAGGCAGGGTGAAGACTGCATTGTTCAGCATTCTTCTCTTCGCATTTATACCCTCGGTGATCTCTTACTTTCTGTATTATTTTTTCCTTTTCCCCAGGTACCTGCAGCAAAAGAAGATTGTGCTGGCCATACTGTTTGGTCTCCTTATTTCAATGGCGGCGTCCATATTAGCATACATCCTGCACCGGTATTTTATTGAAACAGGCCAGCTGGCAGATATGGATGAAGGTGGCAAAAACGGCAGATCGACTGCTATCAGGACCATCATGGTGAGCACTTTTATTGGAGCACTATGTGGCATGGTGGCCCTGATCATCAAAGGATTTATCACCTGGTTTAATGAAATCAAGCTGAAAGAAGTCCTGAGAGAAAAAAACCATGAAATGGAAATGGCCCTGATCAAATCCCAACTCGACCCTCACCTGCTCTTCAATACCATCAACAATATCGATGCATTGATCTTAAAAGATTCAGTGGCAGCTTCAGATTATCTCAATAAGTTATCCGATATAATGCGTTTTATCCTGTACGAAACCAAGGGTGATAAAATATCGCTTGCCAAAGAAATTGAATACATCGATAAATATATCGCTTTGCAAAAAATAAGGACTTCTAATCAAAATTATGTGCACCTTGAGATCACCGGTCATGCCGGCAATAAAATGATCGCTCCTATGGTCTTTATTCCATTTATTGAAAACGCCTTTAAGCATACCTACAATAAGAAACTCGAGAATGCCATCAACGTCCATATTTATATAAAAGATACAACTGTGCAGTTGATGTGTGAAAATAAATTTGATCCAAAATCGACAGTTCAGCACACTACAGGTGGCTTAGGAAATGAGCTTATAAAAAAAAGACTGGATCTTATCTATGCAGGATCGCATACATTAGAAGTGCATAAAACAGATGAACGCTACAGCGTCAACTTAACCATACCCCATGGATAAATATACCTGCATCATCATTGAAGATGAGCCCCTGGCGCTCGAAAAAACAAAGGACTTTGTCAACAAGGTCCCTTTTTTGCATTTAAGTGAAACATTTGACAACGCCCTGACCGGTCTTGCTTACCTTAATAACAACAAAGTAGATATCCTTTTCCTGGACATCAATATGGATGAGCTATCCGGAATCGAACTGCTGGAAAGCTCAAAAATAAACAGCCAAGTGATCATTACCACAGCATACCAGGAGTATGCGTTAAAGGGGTATGAGCTGCAAATCACGGACTATCTTTTAAAGCCATTCACCTTCAACCGCTTTCTTCAGGCTGTCAATAAGGCCCAGGACAATATAACACATCGTACTGCAGATTCAGCACCGGACTTTATTTTTGTAAAAACAGAAAACCGGCTTGAGAAAATCATGATCAATGAGATCATGTACATTGAAGGCATGAGAGATTACCGGAGAATTCACACGATCAATAAAAAGGTCATGACACTGCAGAATTTCAGTGAGTTTGAAAAGCTGATCCCTCCAAATGTCGTTTGCAGGGTACATAAGTCATATATGGTGGCATTGCACAAGATTGAATCCATCGAACGAAACAGGATAAAGATTGCTGATCAGTTGATTCCTATTTCAGACACGTACAAGGATGTGTTCTTTCAGTTGATTAATAGTCGGGGGTAAAAACAACTCGCAAAACCGAGTTTTGCTAACTCTCCGACGTAGGCGCAGCCTACGCCGAACAACTTTTTCTTTTTTTTAGCTAGCCAAAGCTTTCACAAACCAATTTGAATTTCTGCACTACTCCGACTACGCCGAACAACTTTTTCTTGTTTTGGCTAGCCAAAGCTTTCACAAAGAAATTTGAATTTCTGCACTAATCCAATACTTCTAAATCTAATTCTAATAAAATAATGATCTTGTTCGGCGTAGGCTGTGCCTACGTCGAACAACTTATTATTATTTTGTTAGGCTAAAACTTTCACAAACCAATTTGAATTTCTGCACTACTCCAATACTTCTAAATCTACTTCTAATAAAATAATGATCTTGTTCGGCGTAGGCTGTGCCGACGTCGAACAACTTATTATTATTTTGTTAGGCTAAAACTTTCACAAACCAATTTGAATTTCTGCACTACTCCAATACTTCTAAATCTACTTCTAATAAGATAATGATCTTGTTCGGCGTAGGCTGTGCCTACGTCGGAGTGTTAGCAAATTTCTGATTTGCGCCCACGAAAATCATACTTCATCCGACTTTGACCCTATCATACAGTCCAAAACAGCCACTTTGCAGACAACTTTCCCTCCTTTGCATAGTAGAATATAGGGAACCCTGCCCCGCTCATACTTTTGTTGCTGTTAATCTAACTAAACAACAAAAACAACTTAAGTATGAAAAATTTAATGCAATCCGTATTCACAGCAGGTATAATTTTCCTTAGTACTTTTTCCTTCGGACAATCCCAGGGATCCTCATCACAAATCAATAAGACTGAACAAATAAATCAACCAACCTATTTAGACTTTTTCATCAGTGGAGTAAATACCACCCTCAATTATGGAAATCTGAACAAGTCACTTTCAGATTATAAGAAAGATGTCCAGGGCGTGCAGATAGGTGTATCACTTCAGAAAGGAATTTGTCAGGATTTTTCTTTGGTTACAGAGTTATCACTGGTCATGAAGGGCGGTAAATTACTAGTGGCCAATCCATTAACGGATAAGGAATCCATTCTTCGTTTCTATGGTGTGGAAATACCTGTATTGGCACGTTTTCATATGGGTAAATTTCACCTGAATGCCGGCCCATCCCTGGCCTATACTTTTTATGGAACACAAAAGCTGGATGGCTCGACGACTGATCTCTCTTTTAAGAATTCAATCGGTGGCTACAAGCGCTTCGACGCAGGTATTCAATTCGGTGGAGGCTATACGTTTCTTGTGAAACAAAAGAGAGTTGCGCTGGATATCAGATATTGCTATGGTCTGACCGATATCTCCCGGGACAAAGAAATATATAACAGGAGCCTGCTTGTCAGACTGCATATTTCTAAAAAATCATAATGCTCTTCCTGGCGATCCATCACAATCAAATCTATATCTGATAAAAATGAAAACGAACAAAAATATTGCAAACCTTGCTGGCATACTATTTCTCATCGCAGCGGTTGCAGCCATCATTGGAGCTCTTTTATACAATCCTATCCTTCACAATCCGGATTATATTATTGAAGGCACCGCACATGAAACCCAGGTATTATGGGGAGCCTTTTTTGAAATCATCACTGCATTTGCAGTCATTGGCACACCGATCGCGCTTTTTCCAATCCTGAAAAAATACAATCAAAGAATGGCCATTGCTACGGTTAGTTTCAGGCTCTTAGAGGCTACCATGATTATCATAGGGATACTTAGCTTATTAACCATAGTTACCTTAAATCATGCATTCTCAACAGAAATTAATCCTGATCCCACATCATATCGTCTCGTGGGCAAGTCTTTACTTGCATTGCATGACTGGACATTTGCATTTGGTCCGAACATCGCATTAGGGCCGAGTACATTTATGACAGGCTATCTGTTGTATAAATCAAAACTGGTACCACGCTTCATTTCTATCCTTGGCCTTGTAGGTGGACCATTCATTTTTACTTGTGGAATATTGGTTGTGTTTGGAGTATTTCTCCAGGTTTCTCTTTGGGGTGTTCTGCTTGCGATTCCGGTATTTCTTTACGAGATGAGTTTGGCGGTGTGGTTGTTAGTGAAAGGATTCAGGAAAAGTGATAGTGATGCGGTTACTGTCATGAGATAAAAAACAGCTAACTGGGATAACAATAATGTCCGATTTATAAAAGCCGCTCCTGAAAGAGCGGCTTTTTTAATAATACTTACTTTATCCCGGGTCAGTGTACATTTGTACACTGTAGTAAGCGACAATGACAATAAAAGAAAGATTTTTAAATGCAATAAAACGAGGAACAGGTGAAGCGCATCTGCTGATGAAAGCCAACCCAAAACTTGATTTTTCTAATGCAATCATAAAAGCTGCTAAGAAGAATTTATCATACGACCCTCAGTCAGAAGGTAGCCGGGCAGAATATGTTTTTGAATTAATTCAACTTTCTGATAAGAAAGAAAAAATAAGGAAAGCCATTCTTAATTCGCTGGCCACTGAGCGGGAAGACACCTGGGCTCTTGAACAGCTTTTTGATCTCGCAGCTTTGTTCGCGAATCAAGGGGATAAAAAAGCTAAAAAAGCTATTTACAAAAGATATTTAAAAAAAACAATTCAAGGTTCTGATTGGGCGGGAGAGGATGCCCTCATTGCAATTGATGGCATTGAAGGTTTAAAGTACATAGCTGAAGCAAAGGGTAAAATAATTAACAAATACCCGGATGGATGGGAACTTAGCTGGAGAGTCGATGATTTCCAGGAAAATAATCCAACAATCAATGTGTACGAAGAGCTAAAAAAAGCAAGCGGAAAAAATAAATACATTAAAGTCTACCTTAGTGCCATACTAAAAAATAAAACCGGATTTCAAAAACCTGAGAGTCCCAGATGCAATTATGAAATTGTAACTGATAAAATCAAAAGCATGCGGATTGTTCCTCTTTGGCCTTCTGGTGCAATAGAGCTTTCAAAGAAAGATATAAAAAAACTGGCTGACGATTTCTTAATACAAACAGTCCGGCTAAAGCTTGAGAAATATATGCGGGTGTTTAACCTGGTAAAATATCCTTACGACTATCAGCCCATCCTTAAACTTGCTAAAAGTAAATACAACAGGAAAGACAGGTTGCCTGAATTTTCCTGTGGTGCATTAAAATATTTTTCAGGTACAGATATTAGAAAATTTGCAATAGAAATTCTGAATAAAACTAACAACCCTGCTGATTATCTTGATCTGCTGGTCCTGAACTATAAAAAGAGAGACCATGAAATGCTAACCTCAATTGTAAATAAAACCAAACTGGAATATAAAGTCCATGCCCTGGTATGGGGTTATATAAACATATACAATGCAAATCCTACAAAAGAATGTGTACCACCTTTAACTGCACTCTATGACAAACTTACCTGCGGATTGCATCGCACAGACATTGTAAAAATTATGATCGACAATAATGTATTGCCTGATAGAATTTTAGAAGAAATCAAACACGATAGTTATCCTGCTACCCGAAATTTATTGAAAACTAGGAAATCATGAGTATTGAATCAATTCCCTTCGTTCTTCGACCTGTAGGTGTAACCTACGTCGAACAAGTTTAATATGTATAATTTTTGACATGATTATTTTTCATAAGCTTTGTTTATGAAAAATATTATTTAGTTGTTCGGCATAGGCTGGGCCGCAGTTTATACCGAGCGTTCGTCGAAGTATCGGAGCGTCTGCAAATTTCAGACATTTCATTTTTTCAATATCATCGCTTTCAACTCCGCCATAGCATTTTTCAAATCACTTACTTCTTCTTTTAGTGTTTCCAATTCTGCAACAGCCTTCTTCAATTCATCCGTTCTCACTTTCAATCCCTGGATAGCGGCCATGTTGATACCATCGATATCAAGTGTATTGATGGTCGTATCACTCACCCCATCAAGATGAAAAGCCGCATAGAAATCCTGGGCCATCGGACCAATATGACGCGTATCTGTTGATTGTGACTTATAATTCCAATTGGACAAAGGGAGATCCCCTACCCTGATCAGGATATCTTCAGTATCTATACTGCGAAAATTTTCTTTTACATTCCTGTCACTTACGCTGGTCCATGATCCACCGCCAGGTGCAAGCAATACACCAGTGATCAGATTCCATCCGGAATACAATCGGTATCCACCATTAAACCGTGTCGTAAACTGATTGTTCGCACTTGAATTTGTAACTGTTTGCGTCGCATTATCTCCCATGATAACGCAACCTTCAAAACCATTAGTGGAGACATATGAGCCCATCGCAGTAGTTCCTACTCCACTTGCTGTTGTCGTATTTCCCATAGCAGTAGAGAATTCTCCACTCGCAGTAGTAGCCTGACCAAGAGCCGTAGAGTGCCCTCCGCTAGCCATGGTGGAATGGCCCATAGCCGTGGACCTGAATCCACTCGCTGTAGTATGGTCACCCAGTGCAACAGCATAATCCATGCTGGCAGTTGCATAATATCCTATCGCAGTGGATGTAGGTCCCGTTGCATTCGTATGTTCACCCATGCTTGTTGAATAATCTCCACTGGACATGTTTTGACTGCCAAATGTGGTTGAATTCTGTCCGCTGGCCGTATTACCTGAACCCATGGCTACTGAAGTACTTCCGCTTGCAGTTGTCCCGACGCCCATTGCAGTGGAAGCATAACCACTGGCCTTTGTTTCTGTTCCGGATGCAAATGACATGTCTCCAATGTTAGCATCATCCCATTTATTTCCATTCACATATCCAGCACGGAATGCCGCCTTTTTCGAATACCAGATCATGCGTGTCCCTACACCAGTGGTGGTCAGTACATTTCCAACTCCGTAACCTCCTTTTGCAATAATTCCACCATCAGAATTAAGAGTAAGCTTGAATTCAGGCGTGATCGTTCCAATACCCAAACGTGAATTCGTATTATCCCAAAAAAGATTGGCACTGGATGAGATATTGGTTGAAGCATCCCAGAAGGCAATCCTCGTAGCAGTACCGGTTCCACTGACGGTGGCGGTTGGTGATTTAGGTTCCCATTCATTCAATGTGCTGTTGTATGTGAGTACCTGGTTATTCATAGGAGAAGTGGTCGATAAAGTGGTGTTCCGCAATTTATTGACTACCGTTGCATTTTGTGTCCCGGTGATGTCTCCTGCTAAACTTCCTATGAAGTTAGTTGCGGTAGTTGCTGTAGTAGCACTTGTGGCAGTTAATGCAGAAGAGGCCGATCCATTCAATGTACCGAAGATCGTCCCTGCATTAAAATTTCCTGAAGCATCACGCATGACAATAGCATTTGGTGTATTACCACTTGTGGCCGTCGTGGCTGAATTAGAAACCTTACCAGGAGCAGAAATAGTAGCCAGTTTGGTATCGGCAATATTTGCTGCTGCATAGATGTCCGTGTTGAAAATTGTGCCATCCAGGATGTGATTTGATGTCACTTTTCCTGTGCCAATGCTTGTTGCAGCTTGCGTGCCATTTATATCTCCCACTAATGTTCCTGAGAAGTCAGTAGTAGTTGTAGCCGTTGTGGCTGAAGCAGCAAGGTCAGCTGTTGCAGCATGAAGATTTGCAACCACCGTCGTAGATGTAACTACAAATGGTGCTGTCCCTGTTGACACCAGCGAAGTAAGTTGTCCGGAAATTTTTACAGTTCCATTGACATCAAGCTTGGCAGCGGGAGCTGGAAGACCTATTCCTAAATTTCCTCCGGTAAAAAACAATCCATTACCTGTAGCCATCACAGCATCGCTGAACAAACGATATCCACCTGTAAAGCGTGCATTGTATTGATTGGTAGCCGTGGCATTCAAAAGCGTCGTGGTGGAATTATCACCTAATACAAATGCACCTGCCTGGTTGTTTGTTGAAGCATAATATCCCATTGCATTGGAGTAATCACCACTGGCGGTGGTATTATTTCCAAATGCAAATGTATAGAGGCCACTTGCTTTTGCATTCCATCCGGAGGCAAAAGAATAATTACCAATACCGGCATCATCCCATTGTGTACCATCAACAGCACCTGATCTGAAAGCAGCTTTTTTCGGATACCAGATCAATCTTGAGCCTGCACCTGCGGTCAGCAACGAATTGCCGGAACCGAATGTGCCTTTGGCGAGAATACCTCCATCAACCTCGACGGTAAGCTTGAATTCGGGAGTTGTAGTGCCTACACCTACATTTCCCTGGCTAAAAACCGGGATGTACAGGGCGATCAGAAGAATAGAAAAGAACGAACGAAAGGTTGAGTGAGCATCCATGAAATACATATTTTATGTCGGATGCAAATCTACCTTTGGGGATAGATGGGCTCAATAGTTGAAACCAATGATTAGGAATGGATTGAGAGGGATTATGGGGATCTGTATCGTTGGATTCAAGGATAAGGGTAAAAAGCTATCAGTAATTGTATTTTCGCTGGTATAAATGAATTGCTCCCCTCTCAGATTCCTATTCATAACTTCTTGCTTTTGCCTGGCAATAAATTTTGCTTCCGCACAATGTCCGGATCCTGCATCATTGAATATTACCTCCACCCTTTATACGCAGGAAAATGGATTGGCTTCCAATATGTTGGTGGGAATTGGTAAAGACAGCATAGGCTATCGCTATTTTCAGCCCATCAATGGAAAATGGATGCGGTATGATGGTGTGAATTTCGATCCAAGTCAGGATTACCATGCAAATTTTGACGAATACAAGTATCTGGAAGGTACAGGCAAAAATGTCAAATTGCAATTCATCAATAATTCACCTTCCAGTGTCCAGGAAAATATAGACGGCTCCATTTATCGCTGGTCTGTTAAGGGTGATTCATTACACTGGGTCGATGTCCGTACGGACAAAAAAGAGAACTTCCTGCTTCCTGAAGAATTCATTTCTCCTTATGACCTTGCTTATTTTCCAAATGGGGACTTTTGCTGGATTACCACACCTGATAAGATTACACGATTTGATCTGCACACAAAAAAATTTGATTCCATAAGCATACCTTCAAAAATTCATCTCCCATCTTCAGGACAACCACCCCTTAATATCCTTCGCCAACCCGGTGGCCTTTCGTTTTTGGTGGTTTCAAATATGGTACTTAAAAACGAAGCCGGCTCGTCTTCATTCCGGCTATTTTGCACGTATGCATCTATATCTGAAATATCCAAAATCACAGAGATCATTCAGGACAGCTTTCTCTTTATTTCTGCAATCAATGCTATGTTTTATGAAGTCAATCTTATAGACGGCAATGTGACCAGTTACAAAATGACAGACTTCATACATGGCATGAACCTATCCGCGTTAGATATCATTACGATCAGAAACTATAATAATTACCTGTTGATCGCTACTGCCAATGCAGGTTTGTGCATTTTCAACAGATGCACAAAGTCAATGCAACATTTTCTTTATGAAAAACAAAATGCATCCACTGATCTGACCAATTCAATCATCTGGCTAGCTGTCGATGATGAAAACGTGATCTGGATGCAAACTGAGGCTGGCCTGATAAAGCTGGAAATCAATAATCAACTCTTCTCCACATACAAACCTTCAACATTTACACCAGATGGATTGTGCAATGATTGTAATAATATACGCGCTATTTACTCTTTGGATGCTGAAAATCTATTAGTTGGTACTTTGCATGGCTTATTTACTTTCAATTCAGCTACCGGAAAATTCGGCAATCTCCTATCCCCTGTTGATAATCAGCCAGTTCAAAATAATCGTGCTGTGAGTGCTATCATCGGGGATAAAAAAGGGAATATTTTTATCGCCGACTGGGGCAATACCGGAATCATAATGTATAACGAGTCAAAGAAAAAACTTGTGACTATTCTTCAGCAGGACGATCATCCGGATTTCAAATTCACAGTTATCCGGTGTCTATATTATGATACGCACGATGTGCTTTGGATTGGAACCAGTGAAGGATTTTTACGGATTACCAATCTTGTGGAGTTCGAGAATAATAGTTTCACAGGAAATCTGAACGTTACACATGCATTGCCGGGAGCATCAGGTTATGATCCGGATCACGTAATGCCATGTTTTACGATCACAGAAGATGCTAATGAAAGGATCTGGATAGGTACTGCTGATGGATTGTATGTTTATCATTATAGGGACAATTCATTTGAAACATTTCATCACGATCCGGATAACGGTAATCCTATAAGTCATGATGAAATCAGGTCAATCTGGGTATCTTCTGCAGATGAAATATGGCTGGGAACTAACAACGGCGGTCTTAATCATTTTGATGTCTCTGCAAAGACATTCAAAGCTTATACATTAGGAGACGGGTTACCAAACAATTCAATTTATACGATTCTTGAAGATCATAATGGATTTCTTTGGCTTGGGACTAATGCGGGACTTTGCCGTTTTAATATCACAGATCATTCTGTTCGGAATTATACACCACGTGATGGGATACAGAATTTTGAATTCAATACGAATGCTGTCAATGTAATGCCAGATGGCAGGTTTTGTTTTGGGGGCAGGACTGGTTTTAATATTTTTCATCCTGATGAAATGCCTACGCATTCGTCGGTGCCAAAAGTGGTGATCACTAGATTCAGGGTTTTCGATAAAGAAACCCCGTTCAAAGAAGCTGTACTCCACTTTCCTTTTGATGCGAATTCATTCACATTTGATTTTTCAACGTTAAGCTTCTATCGCAACAACGACAATCAATTTGCCTATATGATGGAAGGATCTGATAAAGACTGGATCAATGCAGGAAGTAAGTCCACCACCAGCTATGGCAATTTACCTCCCGGGAAATACACATTCAAAGTCCGGGCTGCAAATTATACGGGAACCTGGAACAAGGAAATGGCATCCATAAGCATACTCATTCATCCTGCCTGGTACAATACGTTATGGTTCAGATCTATCATTGCATTGATGATAGCCGGAGGCATCTATTTATTATACAGGTACAGGATGAGCCAGGTAATGAAGCTCCAGGTGGTGCGTAACCGCATCGCAAGTGATCTGCATGATGAGATCGGCAGCACACTCAGCAGCATATCTTTGTCTAGCACCCTCATCCAGCGAAAATTGAATGGCAGTCATACAGAAGCTCATAAACTCCTTCAGCAGGTCAGCACCAATACAGATACGATGATGGAAGCATTGAGCGATATTGTCTGGGCCATCAATACCCGGAATGATCGATTTGACAATGTCGTCAACCGTATGCGTGCATTCGCGATAGAATTATTAGAACCGGTTGATATCAACATCGAATTCAATGTAGATGAAGGCATGAAGGATGTACACCTGGATATGCAGCACCGTAAAAATCTTTATCTTATTTTTAAAGAAGCCATGCATAATATTGTCAAATATGCAGTGTGTAAAAATGTGCTTATTGAGATCCGGAGGGCAGGTAAAATCATCGACATGAACATCACAGATGATGGATGTGGATTTGAATTAGCAGAGATACAAGATGCAGAAAAAGGGATGTCAGGAAATGGCATACTCAACATGAAAAAACGAGCCGTGGAAATGGGTGGTCAAATGAAGATCCAATCTGAAAGGGATAAAGGAACAACTATACATCTCCGGTTTTCAGTCTAATATCATTGGATTCAACGATTGCAATTTATGCAGGTTAAAACGAAATTTGTACCATGATAAAAGTAGCTGTATTTGATGACAATAAGCCACGAAGAGAATTGCTCGAAATGTTGCTCAATTCCACTCCGGAGATGCAATGTACGGGTGCGTATGAGGATTGTCGCAATGTCATCAAAGACCTCATGCAACATTTACCGGATGTAGTGCTTATGGATATCGACATGCCTCATGTCAACGGGATTGAAGGGCTGCACCTACTGAGAAAGCAGTTTCCACATATGAAAGTCCTGATGCAGACTGTATTTGAAGATGATGATAAAATATTTGCTGCGATATGTGCAGGTGCTGACGGATATATCCTGAAAAAGACACCTCCGGCAAAGCTCATCGATGCGATTACTGAAGTCATGTCAGGTGGAGCACCTATGACGCCTACCGTAGCATGGAAGGTGCTGCAACTATTTAACAACCGGAATAAAAAATCGGAAACGGATTTCAAGCTGACTGACCGCGAACATGAGATCCTTTCCATGCTTGTGCAGGGGCTTAGCTACAAAATGATCGCGGACAAGTGCAGTATCAGCTATTCGACAGTGAATAGTCATATTACCCATATCTATGAAAAGCTTCATGTCAGAACAGGGACAGAAGCTGTAGCGAAGGCGATTGAGCAGAAAATTGTTTAAGATTGCCTGAATGCAACCTTCTTCACGGTAAGGTGTTTGTAAATCCTGATGATTTTTACCTATATAGCCTTTGATGCTTAATCTGAAATAAATGGAAAAGCGAATACTGGGAATAGTTTTAACTGTGTTAGGTATAGCCGGATTAATATATGCAGGTGTAACATTTATAAATGGGGCTGAGGGAGGAAGAAATATCAGAGCTATTCTGATCGCCGGTGTTTTAGGTGCTATTTTCTTTTCTGCGGGGATAAGCTTAATCAGAAATACGCAGGATAAACCTACCTGAATTCAACTTCTTTCCTGATACCTGAAAACTATTGAGTACTAAGAAAACCAGATTATAGTACTTTTACTTCATCAAGTCATCATGAATTTTTAGAATGCATAACTTATGAAATTGAAAGTAATTATTCTATGTGTATTTACAATTAGCATCATTTCATGCGAGGATGAAGCGCCCGAAACAGGATGCCATCTGAATTCATCCTATGTTTTGGATGAACAATCTCTAAGCCTTTCATTTATTTATGATACAGTTACTCAAAAGGAAGTAAAGGATCCAGACCTGACAGCTAATTTTATTGCCCAGTATAACAATTGGCGGGATATCATACCTGTCATTTTTCCGTATAATAAATTTTTCATCGATGAAATTTCATTTCCTTCAGATGACTCTGTGCGTATTCATTTTAAGCATGACAGTATCTCTACATTCCCATTCATCAGACAGGAATGCCTTATTACAGTAGATACTCCGGATATGCCTTTGAGACTTGCACTCCGTGATTCAGGTGAAAGGATTTCTGAATCCAGATATGCAATTTTTGAACATGACCGCACACTTACCGGAAAGGATACCTTCCTGTTTCTCGACTTCGTGATTGCACCAAATGTTTCAATTACTGAGGTGCTTAAAAATTTTGCCCAAGATCACCCCGGCAACTTCGACACGCTGGGTTTGCAATTTGTATTTAATGGTATTCACGACTGATGTAAAATGTGTCGATTATTACCTCCAGGAATGATGGTATCACAACGGATGCAATCAGGTCGCCTGCGCCGAGACTGGTGATATTATCCCGATCCGGAACTGTGCTTTTGGATATGTTTGTGATCCCGGGGAAATAAATTGTTTGATGAAGAAATTTTATCATGTTTTGACAATTAAAGCCTTACTTCGCTCAACAACCCCGTAACCAATACAAATATGGAAAAACGAAAATTAGGAACCAATGGCCTTGAAGTTTCAACACTGGGTTTGGGTTGCATGGGCATGAGCTTTGGATACGGAACGGCGCCAGATAAAGATGAAATGATAGCTCTCATGCGCAAAGCTGTGGAAGAAGGCATTACATTTTTCGATACAGCCGAAGTGTATGGACCATTTGTAAACGAAGAACTCGTAGGAGAAGCATTGACTCCATTCAAAGGCGAAGTAGTCATAGCTACAAAATTTGGATTTGCACCTTCTCCAAACGATCCATCAAAATGGGGAGCATTGGACAGTCGGCCTGAACACATCAGGAAAGTTGCTGAAGCCTCTTTAAAAAGATTGCAGATAGATGCCATTGATTTATTCTATCAGCATCGCGTGGATCTGAATGTACCCATTGAAGATGTAGCAGGAACAGTGAAAGACCTGATCAGCGAAGGCAAAGTAAAACACTTCGGATTATCTGAAGCAGGTGCAAAAACAATTCGGAGGGCACATGCTGTTCAACCCGTAACAGCGCTGCAAAGTGAATACTCACTGTGGACAAGAGATCCGGAAAAAGAAATCCTGCCAACACTTGAAGAGCTCGGAATAGGATTTGTTCCTTTCAGTCCTCTTGGAAGAGGCTATCTGACTGGAAAGTTTAATGAGAACACTACGTTTGACAGTTCCGACTTTCGAAGCACCAATCCACGTTTTACACCGGAAGCGATGAAAGCAAATCAAACCCTGATTGATTTGTTGGGAATAATTGCAGAAAGAAAAAATGCAACTACTGCTCAGATTGCATTAGCCTGGCTATTGGCACAGAAGCCATGGATTGTTCCTATTCCCGGGACAACTAAGGCAAACCGTTTAGTTGAAAATATCAGTGCAGTCTCAATTGTACTCAGCACTGACGAATTAAAAGAAATCGAAAATTCGGCTTCGCAAATTAAAATTGTAGGTGATCGTTATGCCGAGGCGAATATGAAAATGACAGGACGATAGAGCAGTGAATCGTGAGTCGTGAAACGTGAGTTGTGAAACGTGAGTCGTGAAACGTGAGTCGTGAATCGTGAGTAGTAAAACGTGAATCGAGAAACATGAGTCGTGAAACGTGAGTCGTGAGTAGTAAAACGTGAATCGAGAAACATGAGTCGTGAAACGTGAGTCGTGATTAGTGAAAACGTGAGGCGTGTGTTTCGACCTGCCTTCCTCATCCTCTTGCTACAGCTCAGCAACCAACGCGAATTAAATTTGCGTTAATCTGCGAAATTTCCGGCTATGCTTCGATACATCGACTTCCTCACCACGCCACGTCGGTCAACCGATCCTTAACATTCTTCTTACCGATGCTTAAGAATGGTCTTAACAGCGTGTTCATTAAGATTATGAATTAAAAGTAACTTTGGGCAACATAAGTTTAATTATGCATGCACAATATCTTTGGGAAACAGGTTCACTTATTGTGGCTGTATTAGGTTTCATTCACCTGTACTTCATCTTTTTTTCTGATAAATTCTCTCCGCGGAATGGAAAGCTGCAGGAAGAAATGAAAGTTTCTTTTCCCGTACTCACTGATGAAATGTCCATGTGGAAAGGATGGGTTAGCTTTAATGCAACCCATAGCAGCGGAGCTATTTTTTTCGGCGTGCTTAACTTCTATTTAGCTGCCCGTTATTTTGAAATATTGAAAACTGACCATTTCTTTTTTCTTTTTAGTATTGTTTGCGTTGGGTTTTATATCTGGCTGGCGAAAAAGTATTGGTTTAAAACCATATTTTTATATGTACTGATGGCATTTAGTTGTTTTGTTGTATCGTACATCATTACATTGACACAGAAATGATCACACTTAAATTTCCATGAATTCATTAATTGCTTATGATACGCAGAAAAAAGGCAAACCACATTGACACATAGTCCAGATAGAATGCTTCGACCTGCTATACTCAACCTAGGGCTACAGCTCAGCAACCACCACATAGAAAAAATAGTCAAAGGGAAAAGGTCAAAGTAGCCAGTTTGGTCTTAAGGAAAAAGTAATTGGGAAATTAAATCACAATATTTATTGCCCATAGACGAAAGTCCAAAGACTAATCTGGCCGCCCAGACTTTAAACCATTAACTTTTACTAACAATACCATGGAAACCGATCTGGAAAAATATGAAGTGGTCAATAATACAAAAGATCACCGTTTTGAAATTGACCTTGATGGTAAATTTGCAATTGTTCCTTATGATATCAAAGATGACATCATAGGGTTGTTTCATACAGAAGTGCCTGAAGAGTACGGTGGAAAGGGATTAGGAACAAAACTCGCTCTCTATGCCCTGAATTATGCAAAAGACCACAACCTTAAAATTTTGCCCTATTGCCCTTTCATTGCAAAATATATTAAGGAGCACCCTCAATGGACTCAGTACGTGAAACACTTTCCCAATGTTAAATGATGTGGTCAAAAAGTCAGTGAATAACCCTACTTTGAAAGCGATATGACTATCAGGATTCAGCAATCATGAAAGAAAACAGAACTCTTCTCACCGGTGTACTTCTCATCACAATCATGATGGTGGCATTGGTAACTCTCTTTCATAAAAACAAATTATTAAACACCCGGGTCCTTAACCAGCAATTACACATCGACCAACAGGCTGAATTGATAGATTCTTTACGAAGAACAGACCTGGTGCAGATGATGAGCAATGTAATGGACCGAACGGAAGATGAACTTCAACAAAATCCAAAACGAATCCTGAGCGATGAAAGGATAGCCAGTATCGCAGCATTGTGTTATTTGTTCAAGCCTTATACTTACCATGTTGGGGATAGCATATCAGATAAAAAACTGAGCCCGGAAAGAGGACAACTTTTACTCATGCTATCTGCAATGCGCATAGATTCCGGTTCCTTTCATAAGATCATGTTGAAATCATCATTTGCACATGCGGTCCTGAGGAATGCTGATTTAAGAGAAGCGGACTTAAGATGGGCAGACCTGGAAGGTGCTGATCTGCAGGACGCAAACCTGGAGGGTGCAAACCTGAGTGAAACCAATCTTAAAATGGTGAATTTATGGGGTGCGAACCTGATGAATTCAAAATTAAATGAAGCGTTATTGAAAAGAGCAGATTTGAGATGGGCTGTGTTGAATGATGCAGATCTCAGAAAAGCAGATCTCAATGAAGCAGATCTGACTTCAGCCCAATTGAGAAGAGCCGATTTGAGTGGAGCAGTTTTAAGATGGGTCGATTTCAGCGGAGCCTTTTTAAATGAAGCAAACCTGTCCGGAACTGATCTTTTCAGAGCAAGCTTCATTAAAGCCCATTTAGAAAAGTCAATACTGACTGATGCAAACCTCACATTAGCCAACCTGAGTGATGCCTCTCTAACTGAAACAGATCTTACTGATGCTGACATGACCAGTGTAGTTGTCTCAGCACCGGATTGGCTGAATCGATTACAGGAATGGACTGTAAAAGGAGCCAAAGAAATTCAGGGAAAATACAAACTGATTGATGAAAGCTCTAAAGTGCTTCCCTATTTTAGAATGGTTAAAATAAAAGGCTGAAATCACAATTCGATAATGATCCGAAGCATTCAACATTTACTCATCTAATATTACTTTGTTCATTTTGTTTGCAAATTGTATGACGATTTCATCCGTATCTCTGAAGGGTTGAAATCCAATTTGAAAAGCCCAGCTATTATAACTGAGTATATCATTTAGATAGTTTTTTAATAATTCAGGGGTCCAGTAAGTAAGCCGGTAAATCCCATATTTTTGTCGAAGCACCTTTCCAAGTTCCTGTCCCCATTCATTATTTATCATATCGATATAATTATCCACGGGACCTGTTTCAAGATTGCTTAACTGATCATCTGTAAAATGTCCTGTGACTAACTCCGGCATATTGTATAGCTCATGTACATCTGCAACGAAATCAGCCAACCGTTCAGAAAATACAGAGGTCATGAAAGCCTGGGCGGTAATATGGTTGAATGTATTCAGATACCCTTTTTCAGATAAATCTTCACCGGGTATAGACATGAGGTCTTCATATGAAATCTGCCTCACCATTGTCTCTGCAATATCATAAAAGGCTACATCTCCTTTTCCAAAAACCCAGGGCCTTCTTCTACCTAAGTTTTCAATGCTCTCCAGGTTTTTTCTATTCATGACAGCATACGGGGTTTTTATCCCCAGCATCAATCGATCCCAAAGATTACCTCGCTGTGCATTTAAAAAATCGGATTGACTGATACCAGACTTCAAAATACTTGTGACTTCACTGCCACCGCTTTTGTAATGGAGACTAACCTGGTATTTTCCAGTCTTTGAGGCAGCTGAATCAGGCATGTCCTTAGCATATTTAATCTCTACTACTTCTCTTAATTCTGTTAAAGTTTTAAATCTGGTCAGGAGCAATGCTCCGTTTCCGGCTTTATTTGCACGTTCCACCAGGGCCAAACTGTCCGTATGAATCGTCGTTTGTTCAGGTATCACAGCAACACCTTGATGCGGTCGCTTGCAACAAACTGAAGTGAATAAAAAAAACAGGATGCAAGAACGAACTATTGAAATCATACCACTTGCCCCTCTCATTCTCATCCTTGTTCTATGTTTCGACTGGCTCCCTTCATCATTGTGCAATGGTTCAGCATCCTGAGATTTTTGATCTTCATTTTTCCTTGTCTTCTATGCTGACGTTGTGGGTTTTGTTGAGAATGATATGCCTTGATTTGTTATCACCTTCAATGATCAGTGATTTGATATCAAGATTCTGCACATCATCAAAAACCAAAGGAGGCCGGTAATCCGGAGCTGCGATATTCAGCCTGATATTTTTCATAGTGATTCCATTCACATGCCTCATATAAAAACCCCAGGCCGGTAATTCTCCAAACATAGAAAACTCCGGGTACGCAGATTCTTTTTCCGGGACATCATCAAGTCTCGAAATTGGCATATTGGCTAAACCATTATTTCCCCTTCCCGGGTAATTGATTTCAATATTCTCAAGTGTTACATTTTCCACGGGAAGACCTGGGATGCCGGTAATGGATGAAGGAAATACATTATGAAAAAATGGCGGTTCCGGTCCGCGTATTTCATATTCGTAATCCGCACGTTCGAACGCTATATCCACTTTCATATTCTTTATTATAATATTCTTCAACATGCTGGTACTATCTAAAGCATTTCTGTTTCCCAGCCTGATGAATATTGCATTTCCTGTATTGATGGCATTGATGCTATCTACCAGTACATTTTCAAGGATACCTCCATCTACACATTCAATCGCTATTGCAGAACGGAAGGTATCATACACTTTTATATTTTTGATGACGACATTCTTAAATTTGCCAAATGACACTGTGCCAAACTTGACTGCACTTGCGCTTGATCGTACGATACAATTAGCAATATAAATACTATCGCAATATTGATCTGCGAATTGAGACTTCAGGCAAATCCCATCATCAGCAGCATTCACAAAGCAATTTGTAATGCGCACTTTCTGGCAATCCACAATATCAATTCCATCATTGTTCCAGTATGCATCGCTGTAAACCTTAACACTATCAATAATGATATTCGTGCTTCGATCGTATGATTGTACCCAGCATGCTGAGTTTTTAAGTGTCACATTCCTGACCTGTATATTTTTACAGTGAACAAACTCAATGATTTGTGGACGGATAAAATGTGAAGGCCTTATGTCCGGGAAATTATAGTCAGAACTATCAATCCTGCCGGCATAAAAAAGGCTATCGATATGCAAAGCAAGGCTTCGACCCTGACCGTCTATTTCTCCCTGACCCGTAATACTAATATTATCCTGGCCATCAGCCATCACGAGAGCTTTCCACCTGTTCAATTTTATATATTGCTGTGGATCTGTGCTTCCGAGCAGTACAGCATCTTTGAGCAGATGCAATTCAATACCGGATTTCAATATTATGCTGCCGGAGAGAAAGTGTCCTGCGGGTATGACCACGCGACCTCCGCCGTTTTGGTGCGCGGCGTCGATGGCAGATTGGATATAAGTTGTGTTAAGTGTGGATCCATCGGGGCTTGCACCATATTGCAGGATATTGTAGTCCTGGCAAAGCAGGTTAGGCTGGTAGATGAATGAAATAAATAAGAATAGTAAGTAGCGCATACCTGGTTTACTGCTCATGCAAAATAACGCAAACAAATGGAGGACGCAGAATTTTTAAGATCTGATCCAAATTAGCTTGATGTTTAGTTATATAAATTGATCTTAATTTTTCTTATTTAATCCGCATCCTTTTTTTTGTTAAAAATTCATCTTTTGCAACTCTTTGGGTCTTACAACAGGATCCTTTGGGACAAAAGTAATATCCATCTGCTCTAATTTTCCAGCGGGCGAGATCTTCAGTAATAGGGATTGATAAGGCTTAAACTCAAATTTTTGTTTAATCAACTTTCCATTGATCTTGAATGTGAGTTCTCTGAAGTCAGAATCCTTCATCAGCGATTGACCAGAATAAATGGGGTATTGAAGGTCCTTTGAATTTGCTTGTGCAAGGAAAACATAGTAGTTTCTATCCTCTCCCACTCTACACCAATAATCAGGCATGTTTTCACCCCGGAGGAATGGAGGATGATCAATGACCTGATTGAAATTTTCTGAAACATTTTTCAAACCGGTTAATTCAATTACCATTTTTTCAAACTCACCTGATTTTCTAACCCCGGGTTGTTTAGGCATACGCTTCAAACACACATGCAATCCTTTTTTCGCAAAATCCAGAACGCGTTTAAGTGCGCGAATATCCATGTATTCCACATCGATATAAACAGATGAGAACGATGCATCGCCGACTTCTAATTTATTGTTTTGAAAATCAGCCAAATCCAAAAAATGCCGGTTGATCCATAACGGATGATAACCTTCGGTTTCCTTCGGTGGATATACATATCGCATTTCATATTCACCCCACACCCAAACACGCTGCCGTTCCGGAGGATACGCTCCTTTTATCACAGCATCTTCATAGGGAATATATACTGCAACATCACTGTATGTTTTTCCGTGCGACATAACACCGGAAACTTTCTCCATGTATGCATTAAAAGCAGGTAATTCAGGTATAAGATTTCCACCGGGTCCGAAATAAGTAGTTGCAAAAAAATCAATCGTATCGGACCCTTGTGGATTAAAAGGTGTGCCATGATAGACATGATGATTCACTCCTTGTGCAAATAATGCATCGGCTACCATCTTCAGATCTGCAGTTTGTTCCTGTCTCAAATAGGTACCAGGAAATCCATACATGCATGTAAATGTTTCGCTTGAAACCATCCTCTTCGAAGCCAGGCATGCTGAAGAACTTACAATACGCGAAAAGATTGGATTGTTGAGCATGGCTTCCGTTTCAGGGATGTCTACCAATGAATAGGTAGTCATGAGGTCTGTAGGAGATCCCAGGCATTGCACTCTTGACCACGCCCCAAGCTCTTTGCATTTTTTTATATACGGTTTATAAAATCCATTTGTCACATATTCGTCTAATAACAACATGTAATCATAGCGTACATCCGGAAAAGAATCAAGACCAAGGTTCATATACGGAATAATATCATAACCAAATGTTGATTTGAAAGTCTGTTCAAAACCCTGTGTCCAGATTTTATTTTTTGCATTGAGCTTGATCTCCCACGAATCTGTGAAGAGAGCAGATTTGGATCCTTTTAATGCGTACTTCAATGCCTCTCCCATAGGTGATGCAAACTGAAAAAATGCATTGCTATCCAGATGATTGATCACGACCTGGGTATCCGGAAATGTCCATGCAAAAGTGAGCAGCTGACGAAATGTGCTATCGCCATAAATCTGTGTAGCATACTTAAGGTCAAGATCACTGGCTGCCACAGGCCATGCGCTGCCAAATGTAAAATCACATGATAAACCGATGGAATCTGCATATGATTTGGTATAAGCTACTATCGCTGACCATTCCGGACTTAGCCATTTTTGCGCTGTTGCATCTAAGGGATAATGCCGGTTATATTTCCGGGCATACATATCCTGGTAGCGATACAACGGATAAATCCAGGCGATTTCCACTCCTCCAAAATTCATCTCTTTCATCCAGTCCAGTTGGTATTTGATATCCACCTTCCTGATCTCTGTTGCAAACCACCACCAACGAGTGCAGGGTTTTGAGGATGGGTAAAATGAAACCGACTGAGATTCCTCAGGCTTAACAGATAAATTTGTACAGCCTGAAGTTGTGATCAGGACGACCAGCATTAATAAGAAAACGCAGCATGAGAATTTCATCGGAGGAAAAGTAACACTTCATAACGTCATTAAGAAGAGATCCGGATAAGGCAGTGGTTGAATTTGGGGGTGGATGAGGAGTTGGAGGGGTTTGTGCAGGGGATTTGAGGCATAGGTGTGGAGTCCGAAACCCTAAATTAAGATTTCGTCGAAAACCTTTTTAGTCTTTTAGACTTCAGCCTAACACACCGATTTTATCATTTCAATATACCCACCCAACTGATCACACGCCTTCATCAAATTCTCATAATGCGGCGAGTATATGGTATAAGGAAAGCTTTCTCTCCATTCCACCAAATCAAAATGCCTCAAAATCTTTAAGTGTCCTGAAAGAGACTCCTTGTGAATAGGATGATCCTCGGCGATCACCTGGACCGTGCCTGATCCCATAGTAATCAGTTGCTTAACAATGAGTATCCTGGCAGCATGTCCAAACGCATGAGCATAACCGGCCAAAATCTGGTCGGTTGGATTGTAAAGGTGGTGTTTTGAAAAAGCCATTTTAAGTGTTTTTAACTGGTTAAAGTGAATAGAATATGATTTCGTCGAAATCCTTTTGAGACTTCTATCCTATATGTCTCGAGACCCCCACTTTATACCCCACCCCCACTCCTTTTTTTCCACAATTTTACCAACACCCTTATTCCATCACTCTACCCATCATCAAAGTTCCAGTCACCTCACCATTCACCTCACCAAAAAAAACATCTTATACCACTGCAACACTTTGCAGCACCATTTGCAACGTTTTGCAACCTCAGAAATTTGCATAAAAGATCCCTGACCATCTATGTTTGTCACATGCTTAAATTCCTATCCGCCCACTTCTGCCTTTTCTGTCGCATCTTTAGCCCTTGCAAAAACAAAAATCCCGTAAACTCTCCGCTATCATGTTCACCGACATCGTCGGTTACAGCGCTATGATGCAGGGTGATGAAGCAATTGCAGTCAATGTAAGAGAGCGTCATAGAGAAGTATTCAATCAGCAACATGCGCTTCACCACGGAGAGATCATTCAATATTTTGGCGATGGCACTTTGAGCATTTTTACAAGCTCTGTCCACGCAGTTGAGTGTGCCGTTGATATCCAACGATTTTTACAGGAAGGAAATACACCTGTGCCGGTCAGAATAGGACTACACATGGGTGATATCGTGCACAACCAGACAGAAGTATATGGTGATGGTGTAAATGTTGCAGCCCGGATCGAAAATATGGGGATTGCCGGCGCCATTTTGCTTTCAGAAAAAATCAACGATGAATTGAAAAATCATCATCACATCACTACAATTTCGCTCGGAAAGTTTGAACTAAAGAATATTGCTCATCCTGTAGAAGTATTTGCTGTCACCAATCAGGGACTCAACATTCCAACGACTACCGATCTTCCGTCAAAAGCAGAGAAACAAGCCAAATCTATTGCCGTACTTCCTTTCGTCAACATGAGCTCCAATGCAGAAAATGAATACTTCAGCGATGGCATGACGGAAGAGATCATCAATGCGCTTGCAAAGATCAAAGAGCTGAGAGTTACTTCCAGAACTTCATCTTTCTTTTTTAAGAATAAAGAAATTCCGGTTCCACAGATTGGCCAGGCACTCAATGTCTCTACGATCCTGGAAGGCAGCATTCGGCTTTCAGGCCACAAGATGCGCATCACCGTGCAACTAATTGATGTTGCTGATGACTTTCATTTCTGGTCCGAAACGTTTGACAGGTCGCTTGATGATGTATTTGCTGTACAGGATGAGATCAGTCTGTTGATAGCAGATAAGTTGCGTGCTCACCTTGGACATTTTCCGATAGATGAGAAGCTCGTGGTGGCTCCGGGTATAAATGTGGAAAGCTACCAGGCGTACCTGAAGAGCAGGTATCATCTGCTAAAAATGAGCAAGCCTGATATTGAACTTGGCCTTGTGCTTTTACAAAAAGTGATTGAAGAGAATCCGGGTTTTGCTTTAGCCTATCTGGGAGTACATCATGCCTATGCCATGCTTGGTACTTTAGGCCTGATACCCGCCAGTGAAGCATTTCTCAAAAGCAAACCCTATTTGGAAAGAGCTATTGAATTAGGTCCGGATTTGCCGGAATGCCAGCTTCATCTTGCCTGGATGAGCTTCCTGCAGGATTGGGATGTGGAAGGTGCTTACAGGCATTTACAAAAAGTCTTCGAAATACGTCCGATTGTTGACTTCTACCAAACAATGACTTGTGTTCTTGTAGCTGAAGGAAAATTTGAATCTGCACTGCATCATATTTCCATTGCTAAGGAGATGGATCCTTTTTCAGAAATCAATTATCATCTCCATGGATTTATATTTTACGCTCAAGAGAAATATGAAGAAGCCATTGAGCAGTTTGAAAAATGTGTCAGTCTGAAACCAGACTCATTGGTTTCGTTGTCATATTGGGGACAGGCGTTATTGCTTCAGGGTAAATTGAACGAAGGACTCGTTTTCTTTCAAAGTCTTTCTGATGAAAAAGATACCCTTTTAAAATTGGGAGGAATTACACTTGCATACGCATTTCTGGAAGATGGTGAAGAAGTAAGAAAGGGATTGATAAAACTAGATAAAGCATTGAAAACGGAATCAATGGACAGAGCACTGAATCTTTTGATCCTTTGCAAAACTGTGTTGGGTGATCATGATGGCGCAATCAGGCTCATTGAAGAAGGTGTGAAGAACCGGTTGCCAATGATGCTGTATGTGAATATAGAACCTCTTCTTAAGCCCTTGCATGCAGATACAAAGTTTCGGGAATTGATGAGCACCGTTATACGTGAGCCGTCTTCTTTTACCCCTTCGAAATTTTGATCTGCGATCTTTAAATTTCTCTCCCCTGTGTTTTGTTATGCTCGTTCCTTCGGAACATTGTAACAAAAACCCCGGGGTATCTGAATACCTGCTACTCCAGGGTTTTCGAAACGATGCGAAGCGAGATTGAGAAACACAGGGGAGAGAATTTTTCTCATGAATATCACAGCATCTTAAGAGAGACACATAAAAGAAAAATTCGAAGGGGCATCATGAGAATCACTTGTAGAAAATTTCGAAGGGGCAAGATTCACATATCTCACGGATCACGATTAATAACCCTACCTTTAATCGATCCTCTTTGCCCATTAAAAACAATACCATAACCAACTAATCAAACCTTATTACAACCTGAAAAACCTTCTCCCTCTCTACATCACATTTCTTCTTTTGCCCTTGCTGGCACGTGCACAGTGCGACAGGATTTTCCAATATCCTTTTCCTGAACGTTATTTTCAAATTGATACCTTTTTTATTGGCACAGAATCCGATACGGCTTCGATACGGTTAATTGAGGCTTGCCAGGCTGAAGCGAAAGACCGGAAGGATCTCAACTCACAACTTTTCCTTGAACTTCACAAGTACATTGTTCTGATAAATACAGGCACTGGATACACTGTGCTTTCAAACATGCTGGATTCCCTGCTGGCGGAGGCAGAACCAACACAAGATCCCTATCTACTTGCCAGTATTTATATGCGAAGAGCCTGGTTGCATCTGGATCAGAAGAATTACCCAAAAGTCTTTGAGGATTATCTGCGTACGTATGAATTTTTAAAATCGATTGATGCAAAAACTTTTCCGGGTAAAAATTATCAGTTGTATATAATCGCTCTTTCTTTCTACCAATTCAACGATTATGAGAAAGCGATCGAAATCGGAAAACAAGTTGATGCTGCCCACAACGTTCCATGGCAGAATACGCTCAATGCAAATCTACTGGGCATGTGCTATCTCAAACAGGCAGCGTATGATTCCGCCCGTTACTGGTTCAGCGATGCATTAAAAACAGTTCCATTATCAAAAATGGGTCCGGGTTGGGAAGGATTGATCAACGGGAACATAGGCAATTCCTGGTACTATCAGAATGAGTATGACAAGGCTATTCCTTTCTTACTGTCAGGTGTTGAAAAAACGACCGCTGAAAAGATCTGGGATAATGCTGCCGGATTCAATTGCGCACTTGCGGATATCTACCTCCGGCAGGGAGACATACAAAAAGCCTGGATCTATTTGCAACAAGCAACGGAAGCCGCTCAAAAGGCAGGGGATGATGATAATTTTTTCAAACTATACTCCACTTTAAGCCAGTACTACAGGCAGTCAGGAAATACCCGTCTTGCTTTAATGTACCAGGATTCCATGCTTATCCATAAAGCTAAAATTGAATCGGTAAGAGATACCAGGTTAAAGATCCAGGCGGAATATAAAATTGAAAACGAAAAACGAAATGCTGAGTCCAATCGCCTGAAAGCCGAGACCACGCATCAGAAACGAATACGCAATTATGTCATCGGAATTTTGTTCCTGTTGATGGTCCTTGTATTGTTATATTTTAACCGGCAGCGATTAAAATATGCATTCAAAGAACAACAGTTGGAAAATGAAAAACGGAAGACAGAAAAAGAGTTGGCCACAGCCCAATTGCAGCTAGATGATTTTACACAAAACCTGAAGGACAAGAACAACCTGATAGAAAAGTTTTCCGAAGAAATTCAAAAATTGCAGGAATCCCCTTCACACGCCTTGAAGTCTGAGGATATCGAGAACCTGAATCAACTCCGGTTGTCTGCTATTTTAACGGATGCTCATTGGGAGGAATTCCGTGGACGTTTTGAAAAAGTGCATGGAGGATATCTGCAACGACTGAAGATAAAGCTTCCTGATCTCAGCCCCGCCGAAACACGGTTTATGGCGCTCGCCAAACTGCAGTTAAATAATAAAGAAATGGCTTCCATTCTTGGGATCAGTCCCGACTCCATCCGTATGATGCGGCATCGTCTCCGTAAAAAGCTGTCTTTAGAAGAAGAAGGAAGCCTGGAAGAGTTGATCAACACAGTTTAGAAATGGGTTGTTGGTTATAGGTCATTGGCAGTAGGACTGGGCAAAGGTTTTTGGCTATTGGACCAACGCTTAAAAAGGGTTGTTGGTTATGGGTCATTGTCAGTAGGACTGGGCAATGGTTTTGGTTATTGGACCAACGCTTAAAAAGGGTTGTTGGTTATGGGTCGTTGGCAGTAGGACTGGGCAATGGTTTTTGGTTATTGGATCTACGCTTAAAAAGGGTTGTTGGTTATGGGTCGTTGGCAGTAGGACTGGGCAATGGTTTTTAGTTATTGGATCTACGCTTAAAAAAGGGTTGTTGGTTATGGGTCATTGGCAGTAGGACTGGGCAATGGTTTTTGGTTATTGGATCTACGCTTAAAAAAGGTTGTTGGTTATGGGTCGTTGGCAGTAGGACTGGGCAAAGGTATTTGGTTATTGGATCTACGCTTAAAAAGGGTTGTTGGTTATGGGTCGTTGGCAGTAGGACTGGGC
>DASRXQ010000013.1:0-213433 GCA_035654115.1 Saprospiraceae bacterium | reverse complement strand
ATCGTTCAGCTCATGATCCCAGAAGCCTACGAAAATATTACATATGTTATTGTCATCTGTTATCGGAGTACCATTTACTGAAGGCCATCCTGTATTTGACGGATCTGTTGATTCGCCGCATTGACCTACAAAGGCTGCAGGACAATCAACACTGTCAAGTACAAGTGGAAGAATAGTGATGATCTGGTCGCAGGCAGCAGTGTTTCCACTTTCGTCTGTAGCCACCCAATGACGGGTGATCGTCAGGCCTTCGCAAGGATCACCTGATTCTGTATCTGTGAAAGTCAAATCTACATCACCGCAATTGTCAGCAGGATCAACTGCTGGTAAGTTAACATTGATGAATACACCTACCTCACGGATGTGTCCGTCATCACCAGCTGCGTTGTCAGAAATGATTACCTGCCAGATACCGTCTGCATCTAAACCATTGTAATTGAATAACAGTGGAACTGATACACCAGCTACAAGAGGAATCAATCTTGCATTATCTCCTGCATTAAGTTCAAGACACAATGTGATAATACCACCATCATCATCAAGTACACAATTGATTGGCCATTCCTGGAGGATACAACCACCAATAGTAAAGATTGATGTGTTAAGACCTGATGGAGATACCAACCGGACATTTAAGTCAGGAAGCCATGTATGGTCGTCGATCTTGATCCGAACATCTACATCCAATACAGGTGTAGCTGTTGGCAGATAACTAAAGTCAAAATTGTATGTGAATGAATTTTGTTCAACTAGGTCATTCAAGCCAGTATAGAGGATATTCTGATAACCAATAAGCTCAGGAGCTGGTTGCTCAGGAATTTCTTCTCCGCAAAGGATAGTTATATCCCTACATTCAAGAGTTGGAGGAAGTTTATCTTCTACGCTGATTGTGCCCCAACAGCTGTTTCCAGTTGCAGGATCAGTGATGGTTACGTTAAGTGTTTGACCAACAGCAGAACTGTTAAGAAGAACACCACCTAAGCCCGAGCCAAAACCCTGGATGCTTACGAGGAAATCATCGAAACAGCCATATACATCACCTTCAAGGATCATGCTTGTAGAAACGAATGCTTCGCACTCATCATTAACCGATACCTGTACATTATCATTACAAGCAAGTGTAGATGATTGATTTGGAAACTCGTTAACTGTAACGTTAAAACAGCATGAAGTTGTAACTGGCGCACCAGCAGCATTGTTAGCTGTTACAGAAAAACAATTCTGAGTTGTACCGATTGGGAATTCAGATCCACTTGGTAAGCCTACAGTTTGAACTGGAACAGCAGGAAGTACAGATGAAACTACAAAATTCGAAACAACAATAGTAGCCGGACCAAAATTAGCATCAAACGTATAAGCGGAAAGAGCCAAACGCTGTCCAGCAGGTACCACTACAGATACAGTACCGTTTTGATTAATAGGCCCTCCATTGGCTTCATTTGAAATTGTTGTCCAGAGAGGTTCCTGATTTCCAAAATTTGAATTAGCAAAATTCTGTGCATTGGTACCGATCATCATTTCAAAACGATCAAAAAATGCACCATCAGCTGTGGTATATGTCCAGTTGAAAGATACATTCTGAGCACCACCTGATGTATTATTCCATTCCACACCATTAAAGAAATAGAGGTTTGGACCTGGGGAGAATCCAAAATCTGCAGATTTCAATGTTAATGTCGTATTTGTTGGGCTGTTGAAAGTAACTGCATAAGCATTTACGAAAGGTGTTGGAGGATTTGTGAAGATACCTGCATCATACTGGTAGTAGTCAACTGAAGCAGGAGCAAAAGCACCTGTAAAGCCAGTTAATGAACCACCAATAAAGCAATCACCAGTAGTTGGAACTGTGAAGTTCAGGATTGCTGAACATGCACCTGGATCCAATGTAACAATAATAGGCGTAGGGCAAACAATTGCACATGGTACAAAAGGAACAGCCTGAGCAAATGTTACTACATCAGTATCTTCGTGAGGAACAGCTCCGAAACCATCACCTTGTGTGTTTAAAGTCACAGCTAATGGGCCAGTAAAACCAGCCGGAATAGTAACTGTCACAGTAAATACATAATTACCTGTGTTATAAACACCGCAACCTGTTAGTGCAAAAGCACCAGAACAAGGTACGCCTGTTTTTGTCCAACTGATGTTGGGCGCACAAATAGTCTGGATACCAACATTACCACCGCAAATACCCGCACCTGAAGGAGGAGTACCTGATACGATGGTCAATGCAGCTGGAAACACAAATTGTAAACGGTCAGCAAATTCTGCCCCCGTTTGTGTATAGTTTACATTAAATGTAAAGGTGTTGTTTATACCAGCAGTATAAGTTGTATTGGGAGAAGTAAGGGTTACGGCAACGCTCGCATGCCCCACTGTTATACTCCCTATACAGAGTAAACAAGCCAACCACAGATTCCGGGCGAGCTTGCTTGTTAAAATAGTAAAGTTTTTCTTTTTCATGAGATTATCATTGAGTTTATAAATCAAGATTGGTTTCCTTGGATTCTTCGTTGTCTGCATTAGTTAGTGATTAAGGTCATTAAGTGCGCTCTTGCAGCAGTAATTACAGTAGCTCTGGATGCTGGCTGGCCTTGAGCGTTAATAGTGGCGTCCAGGTCAATTACACCCTGTGCGATACTTTCAGCAAGCTTAGCTTTTTCGACAAATAAATCGAAATAGAGAACTTCGAAAGTCTTCTGTTGTGAGGCATTTGCCTGAGCAGGAGTCACTGAACCAGTTGTGGCTTGTCCACCTCCACTAGTGCTCTTAACTACAGTTGCTTTTGAACCTCCTTCATGTTGAAGTATTTCAAGAGCATTTGAAACTGAAGTAATAGCCTCATTAAAAGGCTTGTAATTCTGGGCCTGCGTCCGTGTAAGACCTATGCTCAGAAGCACAAGCATTATTGGGAGCACTTTAACCCAAAATGATGATAAATGAGAAAATGTACTTTTCATGAGATTAAGATTTGGTTTATTAATTTTTAATCAGTTAATGAAATAGATATGTCAAAGGAGCTCAAAACTTTTTTTGAAGTCACTTTTTCTTTTTTTGATTACAAATTGTAATCCCAGACTTAGCCGTAGAGAGGATAATAAAGGAGGTAATTGCCATAGGATTGGGGAAAGGCAACCACCAAAAGGTTCTAACAGGTCAGTATGAGACTATAATTCGTCTTAATATCATTACATACTATGCCAAAAAATGTGCCAAAAAATTCTTCAGCGCAGTATGTTGGCCAAAGATACATGTAGCCATTCCTTGATATATACCACCAATAGGGTAATTTTTGAATTACAAAACAGGATAATGCTTACTAAGGGTCATATCAATTTTTTACAAATTATTAATATTTCTAATTTGATAAAACCGCTCAATTCTTATTTCATTGATCTATTTATGGAAGATTTACGATTATTTACCAGGCCTTAAGGTAATTGGCCCGTTCAACAAATAACCTGATATGAATTGCTTTAACCTCATATGAAGCGAGCCAAAACCTGATTTAATAAGATTCTGGATGTGGCAAGAAGAAAAAACTAAATCTGGGAGTTATAATTTACAGAAATCGTAACCGCTTTTATAAAACAGAAAACCATCTCTACATCTGCTTAAAAGGGATTGAAATCCAGGCAGAGACTCCGGGTGTTGATTCAACTCCCGGAAACCTATTAAAGTAAGATTTAAAGTGGAATCCTATTCTGCAGCTTTAGATCTGGCAGGCAACTGGTACAATAATGTGAATTCGTGAGATCCATTATTGTACTGTTGGAAATCACCTAAGCTGACATCGTAGGAATAAAAGAACTTAAGATTATCAAGACGAGTGCCTAAAAGAAGGGCTGCCCTGTTTTCATCACCGATTGTATATCCTATTCCACCTATCAACTGATCATCAAGGAAAGAAAGCTTGAGATTCAAATCAATCAGGAAAGGACTATACCGAAGGTCTTTCACTGTGATGGATGGCTCAACTTCGAAATTGTAATTTTTTACTTTATGGCGATATCCGAGATGCACAGCATATGGAAATGATTTAAGACTGTCCAAATGAACATCACCTGAAATTTCAGCAATACGTTGTTTAACTACATTTGGAAATGATACACCGAAAATAAATTTCTTATCTACTTCTGCATAAACACCAGCAGATCCATCAAACAATAAAAATCCATCAATGCCTTCATTGAGCAATACATCTGTCGGATCAATTAAAGGATCGTTACCGACACCAGTCACTTTGAAATTCTGAATACCTGTAGACAATCCAACGCCAACAATTGCATTGTTGAAAATAAAACGGTATGAATAATTTATCTGGGCATGAAGGAGATTAGTAACCCCTACATGATCAGAAAGAACCTGGAAACCCAATCCTACTTTTTCTGCAAAGGATCCATTGTATAATGCAGTGAACGTCCTTGGTGCACCTTCAAAATCTGTATAGTTGAGTTTGTATGCAGCAAGAAATTCGTGGTCACCATTAAACCCTGTAGCCCCAGGATTGATTAAAACAGGTTGCAGATAATGATGATCGAAATAGCCTGCTTCCTGCGCATGACCAACATGGATTGCACTCATCAATAACACCGATGTCAAACCGATAGCCAGGAGATATTTTTGTATTTTCTTATTCATGATCGCAACTTTATGAGTTGAATGAATATGGTTTGTTTTCTTTAATGAATTCTTTAGTCAGCTGTCCTCAATACATTGACCGTACCCTTCAGTAACTGTGGAGGATTATTCGTCTGGAATATTTCAAGAACCCACAAATATCCTCCATCTGCAATCGGCTGATTATCCTCATCCACACCTGTCCAATTATTTTCATAATTATTTGTCTCATAAACCAGACCACCATTCCGGTTGTAAATCGAGAGGTGATTATCTGCGCTAAAAATACAGGTGATAATGAAGACATCATTTTTACCATCATCATTCGGAGTGATGATTCTCAGTCCTTTGAAACATGGTACATCCCCGGTAAATAAATCAATAGTACTAACCGCAGTACATTGATTTGCATCTGTTACAGTAAGCGAATAAACACCCTGAAAAAGATTGCTCAATGATGCTGTATTTCCAGCGTTAGTTGACCAATTGTATGTTATGTTTGGAACGCCACCGGTGACAACAGCAGAAATTGCTCCATCATTTGTTGAGGGATCTGAGGGCAATGTAGTAAGGAATGAAATTTGAATTTCAGGTGGAGACACTAATGTTATAGATGAAACTGCAGTTTCCCCGGATGCATCTGTTACTGTCAATGTGTATGTTCCTGCGCAGAGCCCGCTTAAATTGGCTGTCGTAAATCCGTTATTCCAGTGATACGAATAAGGTGTTGCTCCTCCCTGCACTGTAGAGTTAATAGATCCGTCACAAGTGCCTTCGCAACTAGTTTCAAAACCTCCACCATACTGATGTGCGGAAAGACTGACGCTAATACCTCCTGCCCTAATAATGAAGCATGTGTCTACTGAGCAGATACCACTGTATGTAATGGTCACACAAAATGTGTCTGAACAAAGATTTATCAGATCCTGTGTTGTCGCACCATTGCTCCATATGTAAGAAATAGGCGGAGTACCTCCCGTAACATTCAGATCAATCGCTCCGTGACAATCCTCGTTAACATCTTTCGTTATCGAAGCTGTAACATTTATTGGATTTGCTTGGATAATGAAACATGAATCACGTGTACTGCCTGTAACGTCTGTAACTGTAACACAATATGTGCCTGCGGAAAGATTACTTAAGTTTTGAGTTGCTGGTAAGCCAGCTGGACTCCAATTAAAAGTATAAGGTGATGTCCCAAATGAGACATTTAAATTAATAGCACCATTTGATCCGCCATTACATGTAACGTGTGTGAGAGAAGCAGATAGATCAGCGCCTACGATATAATTATCCGGAATAAATACACATCCTTTTGAGTCTGTGACTGTGACACTATAAGTTCCTGAAGTAATATTTGTCAGATCTTCAGTCATTGCATCGTTACTCCATTTAAAAGAGTATGGAGGAGTACCTCCAGTTACTGTAATATTAATAGCTCCATCTGAATTAGGTGGGCTTGGAGGTGTTGGATCCGTGATAATAGCTGTAACACCAATCGGTTGTGGATCACTTACAGTAACGTTCGCAATGACTACTTGTGTACCTACAGTAATTGTTACTGTGTAATTTCCTGCAGGAACACCCGTTAAATCCTGTGTAGGTAAATTATTGAGAGACCAAACATACGTAGGTGTTTCTGTGCAGTTTGTAAGTGTTACTGTAAGGTCAATAGCTCCAGTTGATTCTCTTGGACATGCAGGTTGTGTAGTTGAAATTGTATAGCCAATTGTACAAGGAGGAGGGTCGTCACATGATTGTTTTATTTCTGCAATTCCACCAATTACTGTAAAATCAAGTACGCTGTCAAGATTAGAGAATTCCAGTTCTGTTGGAATATCAGTGAAGGTAATTGCTGATGAAGAACCTACTGGTCCTACAGCTTCCAGGCACAACCTGAATATGATGGCTCCATCAGGACGGGTGACACCGTTAAGTGTCAAATCAAGCCAGGCGATCGATAATTGACCCTCATCTATTACTCCCGCAGAATTTTTTACATGTCCAAAGCTGCCATCATCAAGAGCCGGAAGATTGTATCCTTCAAGATGATGGAATTTGAATTTTGTAGAGTCCCAGTTTATACTTCCCTGCACTTCAATGATCTCATCGAAGTCATTCACACTAATATCTATACAGACAATTCCGCCAGGCGTAGTACAAACAGAATCTGTTGTAATAAGTGCGAAACCTTCAAGTGCACACTGTGCTGTGATTTGAGCAGGTTGAATAATATATGGAACCGGAATGATGTCCGGGTCTACATGATAGAATGAACCTCCAGGATCATGGCCGGGTCCAAATGTAATTTCACTTGACTGGCCTCCTGTACCGATGACATCAAAACAGGCTTCAAAAAGAACAGTACCATTAGGTAATGACTCATCCTGTGCATTGATGTTGGTCCATACGACATTTATCAGACCAGGGGATACCAGGTTTGTACTTCCGGCACCAAATCCAAGAAGAGTTGCATAATTCTTAATCTCATCAAACTGGATAACAGCCGGATCATATACGATTGTATAATCCATTGCACCGATTTCAATGAAATTCTGCACAGTAAAACTTACACACGAATTAGCTCCACAAGCTCCGATCACTGAATTTCCAGTGACCGTAAGATCCTCAACACAACCTTCACCAAAAATAGAAACCTGGCCATCGTGATTCACGAGGCCTATATCGTTAATTCCGTCTTCTGAGGCTTCTTTTGGAGTAGGGTCGTCTGTAATAGCAACAGGTGTGCTTTGACAAGGATCACCAACAACTTCAAATTCAACGGTGAAGAAAAGTGAGCCATCGGGAATAGTGATCTGATTGACTCCCGGCTCAGTCCATGCCAGAGAGAATTTTCCCTGTGAGGTAAAGGCTGGTGTGAGGTTAAAACTACCCGAAAGACTCAATCCGGAAACTGACGGATTCAAATTCTTAACTGCTTTGAAACTAAGTATCTGCGGATCCCAATTGACTGAAAACTGAACATTTACCAGCTGACTAAAGTGGTCAACATGGAAGTCAATATCGATGATCTGGCCCTGGGATACATCAGCTAAGCTGCTGACGTTAAAAATAGGTTGCGCTGCTTTGGATTGGAGGGCAAAGAACAAGGCAACTATGAGACTGAATATAGATTTACTCATTAGCAATTACGTTATTGTGTCATTCAATTTTCTTAAACTAAAGCAAATCAAGGGCAAATATAGTAATATTAGTTGCAATATCAGGTAGCCGAAAAAGCCTGTTCCAGGGTAAGAATTTACAGCGAAAACTGTACCATGTTAACATTACAGTCAAAAAGAGGGAGAAGCCGGCTTAACCTGGCCTTGAGATGATGGTGCAAAAATGGTGAAAATCTTTAATATGCGGAAGAGCGCATATTACCTTAATCCTTAAGTGACGCTTACTGAGCAAAAGGAAAAAGTGATTAATCTTAGAAACTTCTGAAAAAGACATAAAAAAAGCCCTGGTTTGTGGCCAGGGCTTTGAGAGATGTTGGTTTTTCTCCCGATGGGGGAATGAGGGTATCTATCTGTTAATTACTGCTTTACAAATTTTCCAGACAGTTCGCCAAGGGTGGAAATCACTTTATAATAGTAGATTCCCGGAGCCTGTATCAAATCGTTTCCAATGCTGATCTCAGACTTGTTAGTATAAGCGAAATAGGTTTGATTGAAAAGTTCCTGTCCTTTCATATTGAACAATGTAACCCTGAATTCTTCTCCAGCAGGAATGGTAATCTTAAGGGTTGTGCCGTCTGAGAATGGATTCGGAGAAACTATGGTCTCAAAAGACGTAATTGTTTGTCCTGAAACTACAGCTTTCAATTCAAGCTTTTGGTTTTGGAGCTTGTCCGTATATACTTCAGGATAAAGGCTTTCTTCGTCCTGCACCAGTAATTGATTGAGTGAAATATCAGTTGGCAAATGAGCAACAGAAAAGAGAATTGTGCCTTTTTTCAGGCTTACAGGCTCTGCCTGTCCCCAGCTGATCCGGGAGATACCATCGTGGTCAACAGCAAGATTAGATGTGTTAACGGGAAGAGCTCCTTCAATTAAATCAAGTCCTTTCGCCTTTAATGACATTTGAAAACCGTACAGGTTAGCATCCTTTGAAAGAATAAAATCCTGAGTACCTGTGACTTCGTTTGTGCTCACGTTAATTTCAAAATTTGTTGCTGTTCTTGGGGCAAGCAACCAGGCGGTATTGACCATATCGCCATTGACATCACCCATTTTGATGGCCTTAAAGGAGGCATTAGCAGGAAATGATCCGTTGTGGTTAATTTCCACACCGTCATGGCAGTAATTATTGTAAAGATCTTCAGGTGTACCCGGGCTGCAAGGATCTCCAAAGAAAACCCAGGAGAGGTTGCCGGCATAGCTTGGAAGCTGGTAAGCACCAAATAAGGCATTCCGGAGAAGCAATAAGTCATTGGCTCCTACCCTTCCGCTTCCGTCAAGATCTGCCGCGAAAAGCTTATAGGCTTCTGTTATTGGCTGGGTGCCACTTATGTGTCTCTTTAAAGCGATAAGGTCGAGCGTTGAGATACCTTCCAGTGGCTTACCTTCTCTAGAAAGCTTGATCATTCTATCAAACTGGGTTGTACCAAAACCCATTGAAAAATGTCCTGCTGCGTCCGAAGTGGCTTCAGATTCACCGTCCAAAGACTGGTCAGGCATAATTTTAGCCATTGCAGCCGAGGTATGAGGAACACCGATGTTAGTAAATGTGGTGACTGCGCCGGAAACCAGGTGCATACTACCACAGGTACTTGCATTGTCGGTGATCTTGATGAAGGTGGTGCAATAGTCTGAATTGCCATATTCATCGGTAACCCAAACCTGAATAGGTACAGTTCCGACATCATCACAAGTGAATGTTCTGGATGCATCGTAAGGGTTAGCGGAGAACGAGTATTTCAACTTATAATTAGGTGTACAATTGTCAGAGCTTGAAGCATTGAAATCTTTTGCCCAAATCGTCACCATACCTCCCAGCGGCATGACTACGCTAGATAAGCCATAGTAGCATACAGGTGAGGGCGCTTTTTTGTCGATAACATGGATCTTGTGACTGCATGTGGTACAATTCCCGCAGGCATCGCAGACATTCCAAAGGATCTTATGCCATCCGTTAGGAAGCACTTTGTCAACATATGGCTGACCTGATCCATAACCCGAAACATTGTAAGAGCCATCATTATTGATGTCAATTTTCCAATCCCAGTTATAGGAATCTGTAGGCGTACAATCGTCATCAACATAAGGTGAATCCTGATAACGACCTGAACAATATGGTTCATATCCATCTACCACTACATCACTACAATAGTTGACGAAATGCGGAGGTGTAGCATTCATAAGCTTAATGACCTGGATATGTGTCCATATGCCACCGGTCCATGGATTATTGGGTTGATACTTGCACCAATCGATAACTGTCCACGTACGGAGTATTTTTTTGCAGGCACCATCAGAAAATGTGAAAACCAGGTCTTCGTGGGCAAATGCCAGGTGCGTGCAACCGTGATTGTAAGCATCGTAGCCAGGGAACGTGGGCTTGTTATAGGGAGCAGGAATATCGTTAGGATCTAATTCATCTACTGTGTACAAACAGGCATTAGCTGTATAATCCTGTGGCCAGTTAATGCTGTAATAAGAATGTGAAAAGTCTTTAACTGTGATTGTCTGGTAACAGTATTCTGACCAATATCCCATTTCCACGCAGAATTTGCGTTTTATGATACCTACTCCGCAGGCATTCCGATAATCAATAACATCGCAGATATTAATCCAGGCATTACCACCGCAACCGCCACCGGCTGAGCCATCATATCCCCAGTTATAAGGCTGGTTACACGAAGAATTGCCCGGGTCGTTTATGATGATTGGCTGGCAGGTACCGCCATTTCCGACACATGTCCCAAACGTGTGATTGTAGGGATTGTAAAGGCAATCATCATTAAAGTTAAAACCACAGCTAACCGTAATATTCGGCGGACATGTGATATGGGGTGTAGAATTGTCTTGGACTGTCACTTCGGCCATACATTCGTTATAGTTTCCGAGGTTGTCTACAACTCTCATAACTACCCAAATGGTATTTCCAACATCTTCGCAACAGAACTCAACATAAGGTCTGAACTGGGTGTCGTCTGCTACGCCTGCAGGGCACCAACCCTGAGTCATGCGCCTTACTTTGTATTCGGCGATGTGGCAGTTATCATAGCTTCCATCATCAATATCAGTGGCATAGACTTTCGCTGTGCCGGTATTGGAAAGTGAAACGACTGTGTGCGCATCACAAATTGCTACAGGTGCCACATTATCGTTCCAACAACAGGCACGTACCGGATTGATAATGAGCAAAGTAAATAGGAGGGAAGATAAAAGGGTAAGAGTTAGTTTCATAATCAAAGGATTATAGGTTTTGTCTGTTTTTCATGCACAAAAGGTATAAAGTTTTTAAATAGGACGGGGGGTCCAGTTTAAAATTAATGCAATAGAAATACTTACTTATTGGTGGGAGGGTGATCAAAAATACTATAAAAATTGGATTTTCAATGCTTTGCAAAGAAAAATGGAATAAATTTTGGAGTATAGATCACCCCATTTGATTTTGGATAGCAAAACGGACCAAACCGGCGGTGGTGGTGATGCTAAGCTTGCGCATGATATTTTTCCGGTGGGCTCCAACGGTCTGGGGGCTGATAAAGAGATTTTCGGCTATTTCCGAGCTGCTTTTAGCCTGCGAGATCAAGCCCAGGATCTCAATTTCCCGACGGGTAAGGTGGTATTTAATAAGAAAAGCTTCATCGAAAATGGATGGCAATTCCGTATCCGTCATGTCTTTGGGGTAAAGCTGGAGGTTTTTACTGATATGGACCTGGCCTCCGGAAACATTTTTGAGTCCTTCGATCAGCTCCTGGAAACTGCTGGTTTTGAGGATATAACCTGAAACTTTATGCATTTGCAGACATTCCCTTATAAATTTCGGGTCACTATATTTTGTCACAATTATGATCTGGAGGTCAGGGTATTCATTCTTAATGATAGGAATCACTTCCAGGCCATTCATTACAGGCATATTGAGGTCCAGCAATAGGATATCGGGTTGCAATGAGGTCAGCTGGGACAAGAGATCTTCTCCATTGTGGGCAGTGCCCAGGATCTCCACCGGAAAAAAAGTCTGATGACGCAAAGCCATTACCAGCGCTTCCACATAGAGCGTATGGTCGTCAGCAATGAAAAGAGAATATGTCCGCCTGTATTCTGATAGCATCATTCCACAAAAATACGAATCACTATTTGTAACCCAATCCTGATATCACGTGCCCTTTTGATGAATCACGTTTCAATCTGCCTGAAGAGCGAATATCTTTGAGCATGACATTGCTGGGGTGTTGGAGAGATTCCACTCTTTTTTTCGGATCGGGAGGAGGTAAGATAGGAATATTGCAGAGAGCAAAGTGATAATATCAGTAAACAGTAATCAGTAATCAGTAAATAGTAATCAGTAAATAGTAATCAGTAATCAGTAATCAGTAAATAGTAAATAGTAATCAGTAAATAGTAAATAGCGAACAGCAAACAGCAAGCAGTAAACAGCAAACAGTAAACAGCAAACAGTAAACAGTAATCAGTAATCAGTAATCAGTAAATAGTAAACAGTAAACAGTAAACAGTAAACAGTAAACAGTAAACAGTAAACAGTAAACAGTAAACAGTAAACAGTAAACAGTAAACAGTAAACAGTAAAATAAATAATTTAATTAAAAAAAATATTTTATTCTGAAATACATAATTAATATATTAATTTTTATTCCTGATAATATAAAATTATTTTATACTTTAATAATTCGTGTTTTTATTTTATTTATAATATTCATTATTTGCCCTGGTAAAGTTATTTCACAGGAAAATATATTAAATACAAATCACTCTTTTGTATTTCACATTCCTGAAGATACTATTTTATCATGGCCGGAAACTATAATTCCAGGCTCAATAAGCTGGAAAAAAAATGGTCATCCTATTCTTGTTAATTACATCTTAAAGGATAATAAAATAATTCCCGATTGGGATAAAATGGAATCCAATAAGGACACTGTCAGGGTCAAGTTCAAATCATTGCCCTACCCTTTTCATGAGCGACAAACCCTTTGGGATTCAAGCCAGATAAGAATAACAGGAGGTGATGTTATTTATGCTCCTGATATTCCGAATAATGTAAATTCACTACTTCCGTCTTCAGGGCTCGAATATGACGGAGCGCTTACACGCGGATTTTCACTTGGAAATAATCAAAGTCTTGTATTTGATTCGGAATTAAATCTGCAATTAAATGGAAATATCGGTGACGGATATCAGATCAGGGCTGCTATTACGGATCAGAATTTACCTATCCAGCCAGATGGCACTACACGGCAAATACAGGAATTTGATAAAGTATTCATTGAAATTAACAAAGATCAACATTCCATTTTAGCAGGTGATTTTAATGCCCTTCAACCTGAAGGATATTTTATGCGGTATAACCGGAAATTAAAAGGAGTAGAATATTCATTTAATGGAAATAAATTTCACCAACCCTGGAACATAAAAGGTTCAGCTGCTGTATCAGGAGGAAAATTTACACGACAGATCCTGGAACCTGCAGAAGGTAATCAGGGGCCTTATCCATTAAAAGGAGAAAATGGTGAATTATTCATCATTGTTTTAGCAGGCTCTGAGAAAGTTTACCTGGATGGGCAGTTGCTGATACGAGGTGAGGATGCAGATTATATCATGGATTACAATAAAAGTGAAATCACATTTACACGTCAAATCCTTATTAATTCACGTCACCGTATAACTATTGAATTTGAGTATGCACAATTTAATTTTCAAAAATCTCAAAATGCTTTTGAAGCGAAATATCAGAAAGAGAAATTAACTTCTTATGTCAATTTTTTCCAGGAGAATGACAGCAAGTCTGTCACAGGAGATTTTGAACTTACTACAGAAGACCTTGCACTATTAAATATGGCAGGAGATGAAGGAAATCACTTTCAGAAAAGCGGAATCCGTGAATTGAAAGAGGGATTTAATAGCAATCTCATTCTTTATGCAGCAGTTGATACTATCGTGAATGGCGTGCTTTATCCGGACATACTTACATGGTCAACTGATCCGCAGAAAGCAAACTATATCGTGACCTTTAGTGAGGTTGGTACAGGCAATGGAGATTACATCATCAGTCCGGACCCTTCACCTAATGGAAGAATTTATATATGGATTTCACCTGATGAATTTACTGGTGCACACAGAGGAAATTTTGCACCCATCATTCCACTCCAGGCTCCGCAACAAAAACAGATGCTGACTGCCGGCGGGGAATACAGATGGCATACAACCGGGAAAATAAATGCAGAATTAGGAATCAGCAGGCAGGACCTAAACCGCTACTCGTCCATTGATGACAATGACAATATCGGTGGGGCGGCCAAAGTGACGATATCGGAATCATTTCCATTAGGTACATCATGGACTATCTCTCCTGAAGTCAGCTATGAAAACATAGCTCCAAACTTCCGGCCGCTGGATCCTTACAGAAATCCGGAATTTGCCAGAGACTGGAGTTTGTCGGGGAATTTATCACCGGAAAAGGAACATTTACCTTCTCTGAGTGTAAGCATTGTCAAAGGCACCTCAATACTTTCCCGATACAGGTTTGATGGATTGTACAGATCAGGAGGTTATACCGGAAACAAACATACCGGACAAATCCTGATTGATACTGCCGGCTGGAAACTTTCGGGTGTTCTTGGTTTTCTTGATGCAAACGACATGGTAAATACAAGCCGCTTTTTCAGACCTACCATTACTCTTGAACGTGTCATTCGCAAGTCAGGTGACTGGCGGGCAGGTGCTACATATTTTGAAGATCGAAATGAGGTAAGAAACGTGAACAATCACGAATTGTCATTAAATAGCTTTATTCAAAATCAAATGTCTGTTTATATAAAAAATAATATTGATGAGAATACTCATTTATTCTTTCGTTACAAAATAGAGCGACCGAAAATCCCATTTCAAAATCAATTGAAGCAATCCGAAAATGTAAATGAATGGAATATGGAAGGTCATTTTCACCAATGGAAAAATTTCAAAATGGAATACACAATAAAACATCGAAATGTAGAATCCATTCTTATCTCTCCAGGGTCGCATAGTAGCAATTTATTAGGCAGAATAGATTTAAATACTGACTTGCTTAAAAAATCTTTTAAGTGGTCTGCGGGATATGAAATTGGCAACGGACAGGAACCGAAAACGGAATTTAAATATGTGAAAGTTCAGAAAGGAGAAGGTAATTATACATGGATAGATAATGGAAATGGGATTGAAGAAATAAATGAATTTGAAATAGCACCTTTTGCCGATCAGGGTGAATATATCCGGTTATTAGCTTTCAATAATGAATTCATCAGAACCAGAGCACTAGGAGTACAACAATCTCTGAATATTGATCTGAAGCAATTAAAATCAACCGGTTGGATTTCCAAAATAGCTGCATTATCTACCTACCAGATGAACCGTAAAATAAGAGAAGATGAGAAAAGCCCGTATTGGAATCCTTTTTACCGTGAATATGCGGATACTTCAATCCTAAGCTTTTCGAATACCTGGAGGAATATTTTTTACTGGAACAGGTCAAGTACAGCATATGATATTCAACTAGGTTTTATACGTCAGGAAAGCCAGGTACTGCAGACTTCAGGATTTGAATTGAGAGAATTCCAGGATTTGACCATCAGGGGACGTGTAAGCCTCCGAAAAAAAATGGATATCGTATTGAATGCCAGGAGAGGCATACGGGGTAACCGGTCCCAAAATTTTGAAGCCAGGAATTATGAAATATCGCAGGCGGAGGTGAGTCCTGAATTGAATGTTATCCTAAAAGATAAGCTAAGACTTACCGGTTCTTACCAGTTTTTATCCCAGGAGAATACCGGTGGAGAGGAACGATACCGGAGTCATAAATTTTCTATGGAAAGTGTATGGAGAAGGAGCAGCTATTCGGATATACGGGGACAAATAAGCCTGGTCAGGATCGATTATACATCCGCAGGGAATACCACGATTGACTTTACCATGTTACAGGGCCTGCAAAATGGCTCCAATGTGCTTTGGTCGCTTCAGTTCAATACCCGGTTGACGACTTCGCTGATACTCACCTTACAATATAATGGGCGGCATGCGGGAGACACGAACACCATACATACAGGAAGTGCTCAGGTAAGGGCGGTTTTTTAAATGTGTAAGGTCCTTTTCCTACTTTTACCTTTTATGAAAAACTCCTCACTCTGAATATGGTAAAAAACGAACCGGGTGGTTTATGGGAATACCTAAGGACTAAAGATTTCAAATACACGTTGACAGCTGTCCTCTTGTTTCTTGGAATTTTTTTCCTTTCTGTATTCTTTTGGATGAGGATATATACGCATCATGGCCAGGAGCTAGATTTGCCTGATTATACGGGGTTCCAGTATGAAGATGCTGTGAAGGATGCGACCCGGAAGAAATTCAGGATGAGCATTTCGGATTCACTGCATATCCTTGGGAAACCAGGTGGACAAATCCTAAAACAAAATCCTCCTCCTCATTCTCTTGTCAAGCAAAAGAGAATGATCTATGTCACGATTACTAAAAGGAGTCCTGACAAGATCTTGTCCGGAAGATTACCTGAGATGTATGGTAAAAATTATCTGCGAAAGAAACGTGAACTCGATGAACACTTCCAGATCAGATCAAAAGTGATCGAAAAACGATATGACCCGGCCGAGGAGGGCCAGATCCTTGAAGTCCGATACCAGGGAAAAACAATCATGGACAACAAAGGCAGGAATAATGAGATCCAGATTGAAAAAGGAGATGAGCTCGAATTTATTATTTCTGAAAAATCAGGTGGATTAATTGAGATTCCTAACCTGGTATGCAGAACGTATGATGAAGCTCAATTCCTTTTGGAAAATTTAGGCCTCATGGTCGGTGATGTAAAAACAGAAGGTACTGTAAGTGAATTATCTTCGGCGTACATCATTGCCCAGGATCCGGTGGCAAATGGCGGAACGATAAAGATGGAATCAGCTATTCAATTGACTGTATCGCAGGAAAAGCCAGGGAAATGCGAGTGACGATTTACGAATAACGATTTACGAATAACAAATAACGAATAACGATTTACGATTTACGATTTACGAATAACGATTTACGAATAACAAATAACAAATAACGAATAACGAATAACGATTTACGAATAACGATTGACAATTGACGAATAACGAATAACGAATAACGAATAACGAATAACGAATAACAATTTTAGATTTTAGATTTCAGGAACATGAAAGAAATAACTGCTTTGGAGTTACATGAAAAGATGGGGGATAAAAAGTTAGTGCTCATCGATGTGCGTGAGGAACATGAACATGAAGAATTCAACATCGGGGGCATTCTTATACCACTTAATACGATCCCTGATAATGCAGACCGGCTGAAAGAATTAGGAGATGTGGACCTGGTGTTATATTGCAGGTCCGGCAACCGGAGTGGGATGGCTCAAAAAATTCTTGCCGTGCAGTTTGATATGCACAATACGATTAACCTGAAGGGAGGAATGAATGCCTGGAAAGAGAATGTAAGAGAGTAAGACAGTAAGACAGTAAGACAGTAAGACAGTAAGAATGTAAGAGGGTAAGAAAGTAAGAGGGTAAGAGGGTAAGAGGGTAAGAAATTTAGAATTTTAGAATTTGTTTTTCCACATCATGCTTTCGACGGGTCGATCGGTACGCTGATTGTATTTTGCATTTGGTTTTTTGTTGTAGGTATTTTCAATGTCGCCTTCGACTAAGAAATAAATCAATTGGCCGATGGGCATGCCTGCATAAATTCTGACAGGTTTAACGCATGAAATTTCTAACGTCCAGGTATTACAATACCCTACATCTCCTTTACCGGCAGTGGCATGAATGTCAATACCGAGGCGACCAACACTCGATTTGCCTTCTAAAAAAGGAACGGCACAATGTGTTTCTGTATATTCTTCTGTAACACCCAGATATAATTCACCGGGCTGGATAACAAAACCTTCAGGACCAATTTCAAGATGTTTTATTTCATTGTGAAGACGTGCATCGAGCACTGCATCTTTATAGACAGCCAAGTATCGTGCAAGATGAACGTCATATGAATTCGTACCTAAACCAGCCCTGTCAAATGGGGTAATGACAATATCCCCTTTTTCAATAGCCTTTAAAATCTGTACATCTGTTAAAATCATGAAGTTCCGTTTATAGGGAGGCGCAAATGTAGTGATATATGGCTGTTCGGTGTCCCAAAGAGAATTCCTATTCCATATCCGTGACTTATGCCCTAGAGGCCAGAGACTTATGAGTCCTGTTCGTACCATACCCGAATAGAGGTTATTGGATTTTCGGTTAGATTTGATGCAGATGGAGATCCTGCATGAGATCAAATTAGATAAGACTACTGTCGCAGTGGGACATCATACGGGTATGGATATAGATCCCGAAAAAATGTTGTTTGCCAAAGAAAGATCGATCCTTGATCAACTTTCCCCACGTAAAAGAAGTGAATGGCTGGCAAGCAGGGAATTACTTTTCCGGATAGCCAGGTTACCTGAACGTGTTGAATGCCTTTATGATGACTTTGGAAAACCCTACCTGGATGGGATAGATAAACATATTTCCGTAAGTCATAGTGAATTATGGTGCGCAGCCATGATAAGTGATTTATCCTGTGGTGTCGATATACAGATCTTTACGGATACGGTGCAACGGATTTCAAATCGGTTTCTTTCACCACAAGAACTAACAGAGATCAGTAAAATGAGAAATAAGCTTCACTATCTCCATGTTTATTGGGGAGCGAAGGAATGCATGTACAAAGCTTATGGAAAACGCAAACTGGAATTTCGTACTCATTTATTTGTAAAGTCTGTGAATATGGAACAATGCAAGGCAGTAGGTGAGATCAGATATGAAGACATACATTTGTTGTATGACATACATTATCGAATTCTTCCGGAGGCCGCGTGGGTATTTTGCCTGCAGCGCCCTGTTGTTGATCCTTCTTATCAGCCCGGGATGTAAACACAAAGACACTTCAACTTCTGTTGAAAATGAAGGAAAAGCATTACCGGATACACTTCCGGCAGATTTCGTAGCTTTTTTTGAAAAATTTCATTCGGACTCAGCTTACCAGATGTCTCATATATTATTTCCTCTGGAAGGATTACCAAGTTCTGAAAAGGATAATGACACCATTTCTGAAAAGCGATTCTACTGGCAAAAAGCGGATTGGAAAAAACACAACACATTTACAGACCCTTCGAATCAATTTGAACATTGGTATGAAGTCATTGGTGACCGGATAATAGAACACTGGATCCAGATGAAAGGAAGCAATATGTTCATTCATCGCAGATTTGCCAAACTGGATGATGGTTGGTATTTGATCTATTATGCAGGATTGAGACCGATGGAGAAGAAGAGGGAATAGCAAAGAGCAAAAGGCAAAAAGCAAAAAGCAAAAAGCAAAAAGCAAAAAGCAAAAGGCAAAAGGCAAAGAGCAAAAGGCAAAGAGCAAAAGGCAAAGAGCGAAGAGCAAAGAGCAAAGAGCAAAGAGCAAAGAGCAAAATATATCGGCAATTATTTTGTTTAATTTTTGAAATCAAAATATTATTTTTAATACTACTTATTTTTATTCACCCCTTAACCAGTAGAAAATGAGTGACTTTTCATTCAAAGAATCAACCGTCTATAAGAAGGCTTTCTCTCAGGCTATGGAAATATTTGAAATCACAAAATCATTTCCTAAGGAAGAAACCTATTCATTAACTGATCAGATTAGAAGAGCTTCAAGGAGCGTTTGTACGAATATCGCTGAAGCTTACCGAAAGAAAAGATATGCAGCTCACTTCATTTCGAAATTAACTGATGCAGATGCAGAGAATTCAGAAACAGGTGTGTGGCTGGATTTTTCCATAGCCTGTCATTACATCAAAGCTGATGTCCACATAAAGCGTTCAAGTGAAAATGAAGAAATCGGAAAACTTATCGGCCACATGATAAATAATCCTTCTAAATATTAACCTTGAGGAAGTTTTGAATTGTTAATTGTTCTTAGCTTTTGCTTTTTGCCTTTTGCTGTTTTATCTATAATAATCGGGAAGGGTTGAGATATTGCTGGATGTAATTTTTTACACCAGCTTCTAATGTTGTTCCTGGAAGAGTGAGGTTGGCTTTATTCCATTTTGTCATATCAGCCAGGGTATTGTATTGATATTTTTCGCGGAGGTCTGATGGCATATCAATATATTCTATATTGACGGGGATGCTGAGTGCGTCAAAAGATGTTTTGCCCAGGTCTTCGAATGTCCGCGAAATTCCAGTCCCTGCATTGTAAATTCCTGAAGTAGGTTTTTTAGAATAAATAGTCCACAGCATTTCATGAATATCTTTGACATAAATGAAATCGCGGAGCTGGCGACCATCTTTGAAATCAGGCCGATGCGATTTAAATAATTTTAACTGTCCGCTTTCCCTGATCTGGTTCCATCCATGAAATACGACGGATGCCATTCTTCCTTTGTGTCCTTCATTCGGTCCGTATACATTAAAGAATTTCAACCCATACCATTGCGGGGGAGAATTCTTTTGCTCAAGTGCCCAGATATCAAATGCATGTTTTGACTTCGCGTACTCGTTCAAAGGATTTAATTTGGTAATCGTATCCTCATCATCTTTAAAGCCGAACTGTCCATCGCCATATGTAGCAGCACTGGAAGCATAAATCAGCGGAATATCATGACGTGCACATACAGACCAGATATCTTTTGAGTACTGAAGATTTAGTTTTTCAAATATTTCAACATCTTCACTGATCGTGTCCGTCCTGGCACCCAGATGAAAAATGACATCAACCTGTGAAGCCACCTTTTCAAAATAGGCAATGAAGAGATCGCGATGGATCCATTCATAAACCCTTTTACCAACAAGGTTTTTTTCCTTCTTCCATTGATAAAAATCATCGACCACGATAATGTCCTGGTGGCCCAATTGGTTGAGGTAACTGACAAAGCCACTCCCGATAAAACCCATGGCACCTGTAACTATGATCACGATGCTACAGGTTCTGGAGTAGCATATGCTTCAATAGGAGGACAGATACAAATCAGGTTACGATCTCCGTATGCATTGTCAACCCTGGCCACAGAAGCCCAGAATTTATGCCTGTGCCTAAGCATTGGCAATGGATATGCAGCTTCACTTCTTGAATACGGTAGTATCCATTCATCTGCCGTAATCACATTGAGTGTATGAGGTGCATTTGAAAGAACATTATTATCCGCAGGTTGCAAACCCGCAATTACCTGATCAATCTCGCGGTGGATCTGTATCATGGCATCGCAAAACAAATCGAGCTCTGATTTGGATTCACTTTCTGTAGGTTCAATCATGATCGTACCCGGAACAGGAAAAGATAATGTCGGTGCATGAAAACCAAAATCAATCAATCGCTTAGCTACATCTTCTGCAGAAACACCGGATTGTTTGAAAGGGCGCAGGTCAATAATTAATTCGTGTGCAGTCCTGCCTGCTTCACCTGTATATAAAATCTCATAATAATTTTCCAGTCTTGACTTTATATAATTCGAAGCGAGGATAGCATGTATAGTAGATTGTGTCAATCCATCACGACCTAACATCCTGATATAACCGTAGGATATCAATAAAACCGATGCACTACCCCAGGGTGCGCTTGAAACCGCGTCAATTGCATTCGAGCCGCCTACTTTGCTTAACGGATGGCCAGGCAAATAAGGAGCAAGCTTTTCATTCACACAGATCGGACCCATGCCCGGACCTCCTCCACCATGCGGAATAGCAAATGTTTTATGCAGGTTGAGATGACAAACGTCAGCGCCAATAAAGCCAGGACTTGTGAGTCCGACCTGCGCATTCATGTTGGCACCATCAAGGTAAACAAGGCCACCATGCTTATGTATGACATTGCATAATTCTTTGATAGTGGTTTCAAATACACCATGAGTAGATGGATATGTCACCATCGCAGCTGCAAGGCGATCAGCATATTTTTCAGCCTGCATATTCAGATCCGTCATATCGATGTTGCCGCGTTCATCGCATTTGACTACTACAACATCCATTCCGGCCATCACTGCGCTGGCAGGATTAGTACCATGGGCTGACTGTGGAATTAAAGCAATATTGCGATGATGATCGTTTTTAGCAGCATGATAAGCGCGAATCGTCAACAAGCCTGCAAGCTCACCCTGTGCTCCTGAATTAGGTTGCAGCGAACATGCCTTCATGCCTGTGATTTCACACAAATAATCAGCCAATTCATCAAAGACAAGCTTATATCCTTTTGCCTGTTCACCAGGAACGAATGGATGCAATGTTGAAAATTCAGGCCAGCTTACCGGATACATTTCTGAAGCTGCATTCAACTTCATCGTGCATGAACCCAGGGGGATCATAGCGTGTGTCAATGACAAATCTTTATTCTCAAGCGACTTGATATATCTCATCAATTCTGTTTCTGTCCTGTAAGAACTGAAAATTGAATGTGAGAGATAATTGTCATCCCGCAACAGTTGATCAGGAAACATCATTGCATCTGCAACCAGAGTCTCAGCAGAAATGCTTTTACCTAATGCTGCAGAAAAAGTTGCGCAGATATCATTCAGATCTTCTTTTGAAACTGTTTCATCGAGACTTAAACGAATATCCCCTGCAGTATAATGGAAATTAATTTTGCGTTTTTCTGCTTCAACTTTTATTTTATTTTTTTGATCGCCTGAAACAGGGATGGAAAGTGTGTCAAAAAATGAATCGTGTTGCGGAGTGAGACCAATTGATACCAGGTGACGATAAATTGCAGCTGTATTATTATGAACTTGTTGAGCAATCTTTTTCAATTGTTCCGGTCCGTGATATACCGCATACATGCCTGCGATGATAGCCAATAAAGCCTGTGCTGTGCAAATATTTGAAGTAGCCTTTTCACGTTTGATGTGCTGCTCTCTTGTCTGGAGAGCCATACGCAATGCACGGTTTCCATACCTGTCGACGGATACTCCGATGATACGGCCGGGAATATTTCTTTTATATTCTTCTTTCGTTGCAAAAAATGCAGCATGCGGGCCACCATAGCCAACAGGCACACCGAACCTTTGTGAATTTCCTACCACAACATCTGCTCCCCAATGTCCGGGAGGAGATAATAATGTCAGTGCTAACAGGTCACTTACTACAGCCACCTTGATGTGATCAGTCTGCCATTCTTTTACTTTATCCTGGTAATTGTGAACTGCCCCGACACCATCCGGATATTGAAGAATAGCACCAAAAAAATCATCTCCACCTTTCCATTCATTCCAATCACCTGATACAAGTGTGATACCGATAGGTTCAGCTCTTGAATGCAGTACTGCAAGTGTCTGGGGAAAAATATGCTGATCCACAAAAAATTTAGTGGGTGCAGAAGAACCGTTTTTTGATTTTTTTGAAGACAGGTTAAATAGCATGGTCATAGCCTCAGCTGCGGCCGTGCCTTCATCCAGCAACGAAGCATTTGCAATCGGAAGTCCTGTAAGATCACTTACCACAGTCTGAAAATTCAACAGAGCTTCTAATCTCCCTTGTGAAATTTCAGCCTGGTATGGAGTGTACTGTGTATACCATCCCGGATTTTCAAAAATATTTCTCTTTATCGGCGATGGTGTATGCGTCCCATAATATCCGAGACCTATATAAGATCTGAAGACATTATTCTGTGCAGCGACTGAACGCATATGCCGCAAATACTCCTGCTCAGTGAGTGCATCAGGAATATTAAATGGCTGCGTAAGCCGGATGTCATCCGGGATCGTCTCCGCTATCAATTGATCAAGGCTATCAGCTTTGAGCACGGATAACATTTGCTTCAATTCACCGGGATCGGAAGTACCAATATGCCTTTGAGCGAAACCGGTAATTATTCCTTGTTTTGACATAAGATGTGAGGGGGTATAAACATTGCTTCAACATAAAATTCAATGTTAAGTTGAAGGCCGTTATTTTATTTTAAATGCTTTCCTGATTTCGTTGACCTTATCCAGTTTCTCCCAGGTAAATGTCTCGACTTTTATTCTTTTGATTTTTCCGCTGCCATCTTTGAATTCGACAGTCTTTTTTTCGGAAACTCTTCCCATGTGACCATAGGATGCAGTTTCACCATAGATTGGTTTCCTCAACTGAAGACGTTGTTCAATATCATATGGCCTCATAGGGAAGATCTGTCCAACCTTTTCGGCTATCTGCGCATCCGTCATATCTACTTTCGCAGAACCATAAGAATTGATGTAAATATTAGTTGGTTTCGCTACACCGATAGCATAAGAAACCTGGACTAATACTTCATCGCACACACCGGCTGCGACAAGATTCTTTGCAATATGTCGTGTAGCATATGCGGCTGATCTATCTACCTTGCTTGGATCCTTTCCTGAAAAAGCCCCACCGCCGTGAGCGCCTTTGCCACCATATGTATCCACTATGATTTTTCTTCCTGTAAGCCCTGTATCACCATGAGGTCCTCCAATAACGAAATTTCCTGTTGGATTAACGTGATACGTAATATTGCCGGTGAATAATTTTTTCAGATTAGGCTTTAATCTGCTCTTCACTTTGGGAAGAACGATATTGATCACATCCGATGAAATCTGAGCCTGCATTGCTTTTTGTGCGCGTAATTTTTCTGCATCGCTGCCATTTTTTGGCATTACAAATTCGTCATGTTGCGTGCTCAATACTATGGAATCAATCCGGATGGGCTTATTATCATCACTGTATTCGATGGTGACCTGGGATTTGGCATCTGGCCGAAGGTATTTCATAATCTTACCTTCCTTCCTGATGGCAGAGAGTTCGATAAGGATGCGATGTGCGAGATCTAATGCCAGGGGCATATAATTATCGGTTTCGCTGGTTGCATAACCGAACATCATTCCCTGATCGCCTGCTCCCTGTTCTTCTTTGTTTTGTCTTTCAACTCCCTGATTGATATCAGCCGATTGTTCATGGATGGATGAAAGAATGCCGCAAGATTTGGCTTCAAACATGTATTCGCTTTTGTTGTAACCAATACGATCGATGACATCGCGGGCGATTTGCTGGAGATCAAGGTAGGTTTTGGATTTCACTTCTCCTGCCAGGACGACCTGGCCAGTGGTGACGAGGGTTTCACAGGCTACTTTGGATTGAGGGTCAAAAGCGATAAAGTGATCCACAAGAGCGTCTGATATCTGGTCGGCAATTTTATCAGGGTGGCCTTCAGAGACTGATTCTGAGGTAAATAGATAAGGCATGAAAACTTAGATTTATTAAATAGTGAGTTCAATTGATTTTAATCTTTCCAAAATGGGTTCCTGAAAAAGGGAAAAGACCTGTATTTGGAGGCGCAAAAATAGGATTTTATAGTGAGTAGTGAGTAGTCAGTTGCCGGTGCGTTTCGACTCCGCTCAACGATCGGAAGAACCTTACAAAAAAGTGTTTCGGCTTCTCTCAACAAGAGTCAATAGTTGTTTTATTTGATTGCGCAGGTGAGCATCTGGCGGCCTTCGATGGAACCAATGAGGATATCGCCCTTTTTGACAGGTCCGACTCCTGCGGGAGTGCCGGTATAGATATAATCACCAACCTGCAACTTGAAAAAACGGGAAGCGTAGCAAATGATGTCATTGAATGAGTAGATCATGAGTGAACTGTCACCTTGCTGGACTACTTTTCCATTGAGGTTCATTTCAAATTTTATTGCTGCGGGATTTGGCAAAGAAGATACATTGATAAAATCATTGCTAAGTGCAGCACTATTATCCCAGGCTTTTGCGATTTCCCAGGGGTGGCCTTTTTCTTTACATTTCTGCTGGAGGTCACGTGCTGTGAAATCGATTCCAAAACCAACCTGCTGATAGTAGGAGTCTGCGAATTCGGGTTGAATGCTGCGACCATTTTTGCAAATTTTCAATACTAATTCCGCTTCATAATTCAGATCATTTGTGAAATCGGGATAATACAGGGGTTTATTATTAGCCAGAATTGCGGAGTGAGGCTTCATGAATAACATGGGTGAATCCGGTATTTCATTTCCTAATTCTGCAGCATGTGCTACGTAATTACGGCCGACACAGATGATTTTCATAGTGAGTATTCAGTAGTGAGTAGTGAGTTCAATTGTGTTCAGTATTCAGTGTTCAGTAATCAGTAATCAGTAATTTATTCGAAGATTTTACTCTTCGTGAAACGTGAGACGTGAGACGTGAGTGGTCTTTATTGAGTGAATGAGTGATCATGGATGATTTTGTTGATATCTATATAGGTCATCCTCTGTCTCAATATATTTCATTGAATGAATTGCGAGATTTACCTTATAACCATTGATGATTTCTTTACTTACGAAGCTTGCAATCCAAATTAACGTGAATAGTACAAGTGGAAAAAGATTTCCTTTTGGAATAGGAAGCAATACAGGAAAGAAGAGAATAAATGAGATGATTACTACACCGTATCCTAACAAACTTAAAATTAAATTAGGTACAGGTTTAACATGCCACATTTTAATGATTCGGTTTAATTCAAAAGTTTTTTTATGGACCATAATTTGCTCCTGATTAAAATCTGTCAATTTCCCTGTACGCTTAGGATTTAAGGAGCCTTCAAGTATATATCCGATATGATCTCCGGGTTGAAATGAAGTTATTTTACCCGTCTTCTGATTAATGAACTGAAGCTGCTTGCCTTCCAGGTTGAAAGGGCTTAGCACAAGAACTGAAAAGAGAACGAATAACCTTAATACCAGTTTCATATGATTTTGAAGATAACCCTGATGGAATTCTTTTTTCAATCTCCTTTCAACATTAATTTAAAACGACCGGACGTTTTGTAAACCAATCAGGTCCTTTACTTCCCTTATTGTTTTTTGAGCTTGTTTCCTGATACCGATTGAAGCATCTTTTATTTGTTCTTTATACGTTTCCGGATCTTGTTCGATGGATTTACGTTTTTCTCTGAAAGCATCTGTCAGGGCGATGATATAGTCTGCAGTTGTTTCTTTTAGCTTTCCATACTGAAGCGTTCCGGCCACTGCATCTGCTCTGAGTGATTTTGCTATTTCCTTTCCACCTGCTGCTTCGAGAAGCTTGAAAAGATTTTCTACACCCTGGCTTATCTGGCCTGCAGGTGTATCACCGGAATCTGTCACTGCTGTTTTAATTTGCTTGCGGATCACATCGGGTTCTGAAAAAATATTGATGTAATGTTTTGGGCCAAGCGAGGCACTCATTTTCTTTGCCGGATCTGCAGTAGATAAAATTTTTGGAGTTTCAGTATATAAAGTTTCAGGAAGAACAAAATATTCTTCTCCAACAATCTGGTTGAAGCGCTGGGCAATGTTGCGTGAAAGTTCAAGATGCTGATCCTGATCTTTTCCTACAGGAACATAATCTGCGCGATAAATCAGGATGTCTGCTGCCTGCAATACCGGATATGTAAACAGACCCGTAGGAATAAAAGCATCCTTATCTTTTTCATTGATCTGTTGAACCTTGTCCTTGAACTGTGTCATGCGGGATACTTCTCCGTATGAACTCAGGCAATTGAATATCCATGCTAATTCGGTATGCTCGGGGATCATGGACTGAATGAACATATTTTTTGGTTCCAGTCCCACAGCGACAAGATCAAATGCTAAATTCCAAACCTGCTCTCTGAGTCTTTTGGGATCAAAAGGCATCGTCAGTGCATGGTAATCGACGATGCAATAAATGCAATCATATTTTTCCTGGAGATCAACCCAATTTTTCACTGCGCCGAAATAACGTCCAAGATGCAGATTGCCTGTGGGTTGAATTCCGGAAAGAACTTGTTTTCTACGTGGTTGAGCTTCTGAAGACATGATTACCCTGTTAATCTATTTAGATCTGAAATGAGCGATGGCAGAAATTTCAATGTTTACAAATTTAGGAAGAGCAGATACCTGCACTAATGCTCTCGCAGGTGGGATGCCTTCGTTGAAGTATGTAGCGTAAACGGCATTGATCCGTGAAAATAAATTCATGTCGGTGACAAAGACGGTGCAGCTTACTACATCATTGTAATCCAGGTCAGCTTCAATCAGGATGGCACCTATATTTTTTAGTACCTGGTGCGTTTCTTCTTCAATCGTAGAAGTGATCAGATCTCCTGTAGGAGGATCAATGGCAATCTGGCCGGAGATGTATAATGTTTTTCCTGCCTGGATGGCCTGGCTATATGGGCCTATTGGAGCGGGAGCATTTTGAGTTAAGTGAGCTTTTTTCATGAGAAGGTTGTGGTTAATGTCTGATGCCGGAAAGCTAGTGTAAAATAGCGAAGGCTCCCTGACCTGAAGTGACCGGGGAGCCTCTGATGCAATCCTATAGTGCTAAAAAAGATATTACTCTTCCAGCCCCGGTGTTTTGACGAGCATCTGACCTTTGTAATACAGATGTCCGTTATGGTCATAGGCTTTGTGCCAGACGTGTGGTTCACCGGTTTCAGTGCAGATGGCTATCTGTGGTGCAGTAGCTTTATAATGTGTGCGGCGTTTGTGTTTCCGCTGTTTGGAATGACGACTCTTAGGATGTGCCATGATTAATTAGTATTCAGTGATCAGTAATCAGTATTCAGTAATAAGATATAAGTGGATTAACAAATTTTTTCAGTTTTATTCCCTTAGTTATCAATTACTTTTTTCAAATCATCCCATGGTGAATCTTCATCACCATCATTGGGATCTTTATTTTCTTCATTTTTGGAGAGATAGGACAGTACAATCATATCACAAGGTGGATTTGATGAACTATCACATCCTTCGATGCGTCGGCTGATTGGGATCGAAAGCAGGATAAAATCATAAATATGTGATCCTACATTCAGATCCGGCGAATCCGGGTGGACGAAAATGACTTCATCGGTGGTCTCCTTCGGATCTCCGAATTTGACGATGATATCGTATTCGCCTTTGACCGGCATTTGAATCGGAGCCATACAACGGTCACAAGGAGTGTCTACGATGCCGTCTACCAGGAAATAAAGTGTTGTTATTCCTGCTGAACGGTGTAGGTTCATAGTGACAGTAAATCTGCCTTTTTCAACATCCGGCTGATCATTAAAAATGACCAGAAATTCAGGGCCTAGGCTCCATTCGAATGTAGCCTGGTCTGATTTTAAGGTTGCTACCGGTATCCGGAACGGTGCCAATGCATCCATCTCCCAAAGAACTTTTTTATTAAAATGGAGCGCAAAGATAGGGAAACAATTTTAGATTTTCGAGTTTAGATTTTGGATTTTATATCATCGGGAGAGTATAGTCTCCTTCGATACCAGATTAATGGATGCCTGACGCAGGACTCTAGACTCTGAAAAACAAAATGCTGATTACCAGCCATTTACCAGTAAAACTATTCTAGCGCATCTTTGGGCGGCGACGTTTGCCTCCGGGTTGCATGGCCTGGCCGGACCTCAGGTGGACGGCATTTCCACTCTGACCGAGGGCTTTTTCGAATTGTTTGATCTGTTCTTTGAGCATGCCTTCGGAGACATTGAATTTCTTAACATGGTGGAAATAACTCTTGGCCTGGGTCCATTTCCCCTGGTTTGCCTTGATGTTGGCCAACTGGAGATAGACAAGAGCACGCTCATTGTCAGATGGGAGCTTCAGGTCTTTGGCTTTTTCAAAATACCCTTCAGCCTCATCGGACCGGTTGAGGTTAGCTGCGATGCTGCCTTTCATGATATAATAGAAGGCTCGGTTGGTGACATATAGCCAGTTAGGATTGAGCGTCCATTTCAGACGTTCTTCAGCTTCAACAAATTTTACTTTTTCCAGTAATTGGGCTGCGGACTGAACCGTACCCAGCAGGATATAGGAAACCAGGAAACCAATACCAATCAAAATAAAGGGAAACCCATACCAAAAGCCGGCTGTAAACGATAATGCCAGTCCTCCAAGAATACCAATAATAATGGCTGCAAATTTAATTTTCAGGTCGATCGTGAACATGGCGCGAAGATATAAAAAAGGCAGGGAGCAGGGGGCAGGGAGGATAGGGCATAGGGAGAAGAGTAATGCTAAAGAGAGTATAGAACAGGTCCGAAATGAGCGAAAGACTCAAAAGACAGTCAAAAGACAGTGTGGCACACTTAGGTGTGGCACACCTAAGTGTGCCACACTGTCTTAACAGGTTGATTGTCATGGGCTCTGATAGGTTATCTACATTCGGATGTGGAAAACGTTTTTGAACAAAATTGACACTCCTCTTTGCTAAAGATTTTCTAATGATTCCTGCGCATCAACATAAGAAATGAGGAGATAAAAAGATCCTGGAATTTGAAGAATGGGAATTCAGAAAATCGGATTTTAATTATGCGTTGAAATGTCGATCTTTCAGCATCACATCAAAACGACAACCCACTTGACATGGCATTACAAGGATTAGACTGGGGCATCATTGGTGCCTACTTTATTATTTCACTTCTGATAGGAATTTTAGTCACCAGGAAATCAGGAAGCAGTGTTGCTGAATTTTTTCTAAGCGGTCGAAATATGCCCTGGTGGTTATTGGGTGTCTCGATGGTAGCCACTACTTTCTCAGCAGATACACCAAACCTGGTCACAGATATTGTAAGGAATAATGGGGTTGGGGGAAATTGGGTGTGGTGGGCATTTCTACTCACCGGCATGATGACTGTATTTGTGTATGCTAAACTCTGGAGAAGAACCGGGGTTCTGACTGATCTCGAGTTTTATGAACTTAGATATGGAGGTAAACCTGCTTCCTTTCTGCGTGGGTTCAGAGCAATCTACCTGGGCTTGTTTTTTAATGTAATGATCATGGCTACGGTTTGCCTTGCTGCAATAAAGATCGGCAATGTATTACTTGGTTTGTCACCCTGGCAGACATTATTGATATCCAGTGTTATCACAGTGGCTTATACTATGGTAGGAGGATTTAAAGGAGTGCTCTTCACGGATTTTTTTCAGTTTGCCCTGGCGATGGCAGGAATGGTGGCTGCGGCGATATTCATTGTAAATCTCCCCGATATTGGCGGACTTAGCAATCTGCTGGCACAACCTAAAGTACAAAGTGCCATGTCCGTTTTTCCGGACTGGAGCAATCCTGCATCATGGGTTCCAATTTTTTTGATTCCGCTTGCTGTACAATGGTGGAGTAGCTGGTATCCCGGTGCAGAACCAGGTGGTGGTGGATACATAGCACAACGAATGTTGGCTGCAAAAAATGAACGTCACGCCATGGGTGCGACGCTTTCGTTTAACATCATGCATTATGCTTTGCGTCCCTGGCCATGGATCATCATTGCGCTTTGCTCAATGATTATTTTTCCTACTACTGCAGACATCGCAGCCAGGTTTCCACATGTAGACCCTTCTATTATAAAAGACGATCTTGCTTTTCCGGCTATGATTTCATTTCTGCCTACAGGATTGCTTGGTTTGGTAGTAGCCGCTTTGATAGCTGCCTTCATGTCTACTATTTCTACGCATCTCAACTGGGGATCTTCATACATCATAAATGATTTTTATGGCAGGTTTATAAATAAGACAGCCTCAGAGAAAAAACTGGTTAACATTGGCCGACTGACAACATTTGTGCTGATGATATTTGCTGCACTTGTTGCATTACAACTTAACAGTGCGCTGGAATCATTTAATATTTTGCTGCAAATCGGAGCCGGAACAGGACTAATATTTATTCTGAGATGGTTCTGGTATCGCATCAATGCATGGTCTGAAATCTCAGGGATGCTGGCCAGCCTGGTAGTAGCTGTTTATTTTGCTAAATTTTATCATGGCACTTTGCTTGATTATGAAAAGCTGGTAGCGGGTGTATTAATTACTACAGTTGTGTGGATCCTGGTGACACTGTTGACAAAACCTGAATCCGATGAGGTGTTAAAGAAATTTTATTTACAGACAAGACCTCATAATGTCGGATGGAGACCATGGTTGAAAAAAACAGGTTTATTAGAAAATAATAATGATGACAGGTCAGGTGTAGGATTAGAAATCGGTGCGATGTTGATTGGTTGTCTTATGATCTATGGTTATTTATTTGGCATCGGGTATTGGATCTATGGTGAAGGGATGCATGCGCTGATATCGTTTGGAATCGGATTGATTTCAAGTTTTCTGCTGTGGAGAATGTGGTCGAAACTTTCGTTTTCGTGATCAAGTGATTTGGTGATGGAGTGATGAGGTAATGGATTAACTAACTTGAGAATCCATACCACACATAATTAAATTTTATACGAAATTCAAATCATGCAGATAAATGAAAAAAATAGTTATTATTTCCAGTATTATAATTTTTACAATTGTGGGATTTTTTATATTGATTATTTATAATTATTTATTTACACCAATAAAATCAAATATCACTTATAAGATTGATAAATATCATTATAGGTTTATTAATATTTATAAGGACAGAGAATCCAAACTATATACTATATTCTGTTACTTAAAGCATGTAGAAAAGATGGATAATTCTGAATTAATTAAATTCATTACATTATTAAACAGAAATCCAGAATATGATTCTTCATTCAATATGAAATATTCTTTTAAGTTGGCGCATCAGATTTTTAATAATGAAAGTAAATATCATATTGAATTGATTAATAACAATATAATTGATGAAAATGAGAAACACTCTTTCTCAAAAACATTATTAATTGACAGAAATATTAATACTTTTTGTATTCATTTTTCAGCGAATACATTTTCAACACCTGATACATGTATTACCTATTGAATACACTATGACATAATTCAAAATAGATTGCTTCTCATAAACTCTCACTACTCACTCCTCTCACAAAAGAACGCAGATCATCATGATCGTCATGATTTATCATGATTAATCTCACTGAATGGTGGATGATTTCAAAATTCGTAAAAGTCTAGTCGTCTGTATCAACCATATGATGGATGCAACTGCTACAAACATAAATGCAATGCGAAGGTCAGCCATCTTTCCTATGAATCCGATCAAAACAGGTCCTCCGAAGAAGGAGGCCATTGCAAAAGTATTGAGCGTAGCGAGTCCTACTCCGGGTGCTAGTCCGGATACATTTGCCGCTGAACTGTAGAGAATAGGTGAAGCCAGTGAAATTCCCATACCCACAAGCATGAATCCCGGTAAAGCGACCCATGGATTTTGAGAAAGAATAACAATGATAAGACCAGCAAAAACCAATAACCCACCTGCCCGTAGAATTTGCATAGCACCATATCTTGCTATCAGCCTATCACCAACGAACCGGCCTGCTGCCATGCAAAATGAATAGACTGCAAATCCCCAGCCTGCTATGGTTGCCGGTGCAATCACGATTTCTTTCAGGTAAACAGCAGACCAATCTGCCATGGTTCCTTCCGTCAAATATGTGCAAAGACAAATCGTGATAAGCATCCATAAAATCCTGGTCGGCTTGAAAGCTCTCCAGCTGATCTTAGGTAGTTCACCAGATGGAATTTGAATTCGTGAAATCGATACAAGATCATTCCTGATCATCCAGGTAATGATCAGAATAATGAAAGCTATTGAAAAAACATATTTCGTCTGAGGCGAACCACCATAATCGAAAAATCGCTCCAGTGGTAAAATTGCCAGTCCGGAAATGAGCGAACCTAACATTGCACCCACACTCCACATGCCATGACATGTAGACATAATTTTTTTACTCGTTTGTGTTTCATAAGCTGAAGCGAGTGTATTCATCGCTACATTGGTAATACCAAAAGTTCCACCTGCCAGAAAAAGCCCAATGGCTGCGTATGTTATCGAGGGCAGACTTACAGGTACAGCAAAAAAGAAAGCTGTAAATGATCCGGCCACAAGCGCAATGCGAACAGCACCTGATCGCCTGATCAGAATAACTGTCAATGGGTTTGCAATAAAATTTCCAAGCGGAAGACATAATAACAGAAGACCTAATTGAGCTTCATCGAGATGAAAGGTCTGTTTGACATAAGGTATAAAAGATGCCCAGGTACCAAAGCCAAGTCCGCACAAAGCGAAGATGATTCCAATCGCACGACTTGCTGGTTGGCCCCTAAATCCCCTAAAGGGGACTATTGATAACATTAGAATTGGAGAATGTGGATTGATCAGGAAGAAAGTTGAAAACGGTTAAAAGTTAAAGGGCTAAAAAATGTTTAGATTTTTATGGTTCCTGGTTTAATCTTACAACCAAGGTTCTAGTGTTTTGAAATCTTCGCGGACGGGGCGGAAACAATCCATGACTTTTACGCGTGTCAACGCAATGGCGCTGTGTGGTATGTCTGAAGGAATATGGGCTGTAATGCCGGGTGTCATAATTTGTGTTTCTCCACCGAGGGTGAATTCAAGTTCGCCTTCGAGTACGTGCGTCCATTGTTCGTGGATGTGATGATGCTCACCTACAATCGCTCCTTTTTCAAGAATAATATGCCCGAATGTAAGTTCATCTGAATGTTGTAGTGCACCATGGACGCCATCCCAGATGCGTTGATGAGGAATGTTATTGAAGTTGATGAAAGGCATGAGATTGACGATTGACGATTGACGATTGACGATTGACGATTGACGATTGACGATTGACGATTTTTTATGAATTAAAAAACTAATGCATAGAAATAGTTTCAAAATGGATGACAAATTAATGCTTTATTATTGCAAACAAAATTTTCACAAAGATTGATGGATATGAACCTGGAAGAAAGGATTAAGGCATCGGAATCAAGAATTTTTAAAGCTGTATTTCCGAATACAACGAATCACTATGATACTCTATTTGGTGGAACAGCTATGCATCTGATGGATGAAGTGGCTTTTATAACTTCAACGCGATTCAGCAGGCAACGAATGGTGACTGTGAGCAGTGACCGGATTGATTTTACAAAGCCTATTCCGGCCGGGACGATTGTGGAATTGGTGGGCACCGTTATTAAAGTGGGGAATACAAGTTTAAAAGTGCGGGTGGATGTATTTATTGAAGAAATGTATTCGGAACATAGAGAGAAAGCGATAACAGGTGTTTTTACTTTTGTTGCGATTGATGAACATAAGAAACCCGTGCCAGTGGTGAGTAGTGAGTAGTGAGTTGATATTATTATTAGAAGCTTACATATTTTTCGTGAGACGTCAGGCGTGAGACGTGAATACTGAATAGTTGAGCTCATTCTATTATTTGTAGCTCGCGTAGTTTTCGTGAGACGTCAGGGGTGAGGCGTGAGTGGTATGAATTTATTAGCTGGAAGTATTTAATAAAAAGTTCATTGCAAAATAAAACGCAAAGGAATTCCATACCTGACCTTTACAGGTATTCCATTTATTTCTGCAGGTACAAAACCCTGTTGTCCGTGGATCTTTACTACTCGTAATGCTTCCTCGTCGCAACCTCCACCAACATGACGAGTAATGAGTGCATCTTCAAGTTGTCCAAGTTCATTTATTGTAACCGTAACAACGACCGTGCCCTGTATTCCATTTTCCCGGGCAAGTGCAGGATATTTAATATCCCGATACATTGATTCTATCCCACCTATGACTTCGGGCTTCTTGTCAAGTTCAGTTTCAATATAGGAGCCATCTTTGTAAACAAAATAAGGAAAAAATTCAGGCTCTGCTTTTGATGACAATGTATTTGGAACAGGGCTATCTGATGATGATGAAATCATTTTTTTTCCTGCACATGAGGAAATGAAGCAGACAGATAATGTATAAAATAATAGGAAAAGAATCCTGAATTCCGGAAGCTTGTGTTTCATACCAGGGTTTAGTTTATTGATGTCAAGATAAAAGAAATCAATAACTTAACCCTGTATAAATGACTTCCTGTATTTGCCTGATGATTAAAATCATGCTTCTTTTTTGGTCTTATACCTTGCTTTGGTCCGCTCCTTTTTTTACTTAATTGATTTAGGAAGGAATGTAATCGGGATATCATATTTGACAGTTACCGCTTTACCTTTTATTTCACCGGGAATGAATCCGGTCTGATCAAGCAACTTTACAGCTCTTAATGCTTCTTCGTTGCATCCACCTCCAATGCCTTCGTGTATAAATGCATCTTCAAGATTACCATCAGCATCTATCACAACGCTGACTAAAACGGTTCCGCCGATTTTTTTCTCTCTTGCTTTATCCGGATAGCGGATATTCAGCCTGATCAACGTTTCCATTAATGACTTACCACCTATAAGTTCAGGCTCAACCGTAAGCGCAGCTTCAGTAAATGCACCGTCCTTATAAATATAATAAACTGTTTCAGCAACTTCAATACTTTCTCCCGGATTAGTAACTTCCTGGTGAATAGGTAGTGGCAGTTGAGGTGCCTGTTGTGCAGCAGTGCTTAATGCAAGGGAAAGAAAAGAAATTATGTTCATGTTCGTTATTACTTTCATGTCACAACGTGGATACTTTCCAAAGAATTGATTCATTTACCTACTTTTAACACATGAAAAACAGTATAGTTAATAGTCCGATAATGCTTTTAAAGCTTTTCTGTGTTTTTGTTTTGCTGTTTGCAATTCATTACCAGAGTTCTGCCCAGATGCCTCCTCCCGGATACGAGAGGGCTAAGAAAGTTCAGGATGAACAGATGAAGGTATCAATCCTTGACAGGGATTCATTGACAATGACAGATACTGTTGTGGTTTTTGATCCGTCTACATACGAAGAAGAAACCAAAATTGTAAATACAAGATTCTCGCTTCGGGATTATTGCCTGAAATATCTCGGCATTAATGGTGATATTTTGCTGGACAGAAATCCGCATACAATTATTGACCCCAAGACGTTTGAAGACATTACGGTACAACTCAATCCTGCGGGGAAGATTGTTATTGTTCCAAAATAGCAACCAGCAGAGGGCAGGGTGCAATAAGCTAATAATAAGTCACTCTGGTGTAATATAAACCGTAAAAATTCTGAATATTGTGCTTCGACTTGTTCTTCTCATCCACTTGATACAGCTCAGCAACCATTTTGAATTCAGAATTTTGAAGTTTAATATAATTGAAAATTTAAAAGCATGGGAATGGTAATCGAATCAGCAACAGTAAAGTTTTTGAAGGATCTCGGAAAAAATAATAACCGGGAATGGTTTCTGGCGCACAAGGATCAGTATGAAGCTGCGCTTGATAATGTAAAAAAATTTAAAGATGAGGTTGTCAGGGGATTGAATAAAAAAGATGTGGTTGAAGATGGAAAGGTATTCCGGATATATCGGGATGTTCGCTTTTCAAAAGATAAGACACCGTATAAAACAAACCTGGGCACACATTTTATAAGAGCAACCAAAGCAAGAAGAGGTGGATATTATCTGCATCTCGAACCCGGAGAATCGTTTGTCGGAGGTGGTTTTTGGGAACCGGAACCCGCTGACCTGAAACGCATAAGAGATGAATTTGCACACGATGATAAAATCATCCGTAAGATCATCGGTCAAAAAAAATTCCTACAGTATTTTGGAAGCATAAATGGTGACGAATTGAAAACTGCTCCATCAGGGTATGACAAAGATCATCCGGCAATTGATCTGATTCGAAAAAAACAATTTACCATAGGGAGAAAATTTATAGATAAAGAAGTGACAAGCCCGGACTTCCTGAAAGAAGTTATCCTGACATTTGAAGCTATGCGTCCGTTTTTTGATTATATGAGCGAGATTCTTTCCACAGATGCGAATGGGAGAAGGATTTACGAGTAACGAAAAATGAAAAACGAAAAATGAAAAATGAAAAGGAATAACTACTTACGAATAACGAATAACAAGCGATAAATAACGAATAACAAATAAAGCGCGATGATTCACATTTTTAGTTTTTCATTTTTAGTTTTTCATTTCTAATGCTTACACAAAAAGGAAAATATGCAATCAAGGCTCTCATCTACATGGCTGAAAAAGGTGTGCTTGTCAAAACACAAGACATCGCTGACAGTGCATTTATCCCAAAGAAATTTCTCGAAGCTATTTTATTGGAATTGAAGCGGCATGGATTTGTCGGGAGTCAGCAGGGAGCCACAGGTGGTTATTTTCTGATCAGGCCGGCTACTGAGATAAACCTTGCAGATCTGCACCGGATTTTCGAGGGCCCGATTGCCTTAATAGCCTGTGCGGCAGAAAAATTTTACAAGCCTTGTACGGATTGCGAAAATGTGGCTACCTGTACATTGCGAATTGCCATGAAACACGTGCGTGATCAGACTTTTGATGTTCTCGAAGACATTACCATTCAGAAGCTTGTCAAAAGTGGCTGAATATTTTTTTAAAATTATATTCTACTAATTTGGTAGAATTACAATAATACCCCTACATTTGCCTCATTATCATTCATAATAGGATCGTATAAATAGCTTACAATGAGACAATTATTCATATTCATCGTTATACATCTTACACTGGCCAGTGTATCAATTTCTCAAAGCTTAATTACCGGTGAGATAAAGAATACAGAAGGTTTTCCCCTTGCAGGAGCTACTGTACAGATAAAGGGAACCAACATAAATACGGCAGCGGATAATACTGGACAATTCCAGATAACTGCAAAAAGCAGTTTTCCTTTTACTCTGGAGGTCAGGTTTCTCGGCTATGTGTCACAGGAAATTCAGATTGACAAAATACCATATGAACCTCTCAGGATCATTCTTGCAGATGACAACGAACTTTTTGAAATCGTAATCACTTCCAGGCGCCGTCTGGAAACCGCGCAAGAGGTTCCCATTCCGATCTCTGTCGTCAGAAGCAATGTTATAGAAGATGCAGGCGCATTCAATGTCAACAGAGTTAAAGAACTCATTCCTTCAGTACAGCTCTATTCGTCTAATCCTCGAAACACAGGACTTAATATTCGTGGACTGGGTTCAACTTACGGGTTAACTAATGATGGTATTGAACCAGGTGTTGGCTTCTATGTAGATGGTGTATTTTATGCTCGTCCTGCTGCAACTTCACTTGATTTTATCGATGTAGAACAGATCGAAGTATTGCGCGGACCTCAGGGAACATTGTTCGGCAAAAACACAACCGCAGGAGCATTCAATGTAATAACAAGAAAACCAGCCTTTACTCCGGGAGCTAACTTTGAAGTCAGCTTTGGTAATTATGGATACATTCAGGCTAAAGGTTCGTTAACAGGACCATTGACTAAAAAGATCGCCGGCAGATTATCGTTCTCTGGTACACAGCGTGATGGTGTACTTGAAAATGTGGTCACCGGAAAATCTGTAAATGATATCAACAATCTGGGTATTCGTGGCCAATTGATGTATACACCCTCGGAAAAGACAACTATTATTCTGGCTGCTGATGCCACACGTCAACGACCTGATGGTTATGCTCAGGTTTTTGCCGGTGTTGCCCCCACTCAACGCGCTCCGTACCGCCAATTCGAACAAATTATCTCCGATCTTGAATATACATTGCCTACACGGAATCCTTTTGATCGCAAAATTGATCATGACACACCTTCCAAATCTGGTAATGACCTTGGAGGAGTATCGGCCAATATTGATATAAAATTAGGTCCGGGTACATTGACGTCTACAACAGCTTTACGTTATTGGAAATGGGATCCTTCTACAGACAGGGATTTTACAGGTCTTCCCGTGTTGACAAAATCGCAAGCCACTTCGAAACAACATCAATGGTCTCAGGAGATCAGATATGCCGGAACTTTTTCATCTCATCTCAGTGGTGTCATTGGTGTATATGCATTCGGTCAGGAGATTAAGTCTGATCCTGTTCAGATTGAGGAAGCAGGTTCAGCGCAGTGGCGTTTTTCGCAAAGCTCAACGAGCCTTCTTTGGCAAACTCCGGGACTTTTTGATGGATATGGAATTAAAACCCGTTCATCGCTCAAGACTTTTAGTGGTGCATTGTTTGGACAGGTGGACTGGGAAATCATCAACCGGTTACATATACTACCTGGTATACGGTTCAACTATGATAAAAAAGACGTAGACTATGACCGTCAAACGTATGGTGGTCTTGATACAGCTGATCCTGCATTGATCGCTCTGAAGAATGCAGTGTACAGCAATCAATCATTTAAAGTCAATACGGATGATGATAATTTTTCAGGTCAGCTCACACTCGCTTACAAAGCAAGCAAACGATTCAACACATTCGCAACTTACTCCACAAATTTCAAATCCGTGGGAGTCAACCTTGGCGGTCTGCCTACCGCAAATGGGGCAATCCTGCTTGATCTAGCTGTAATAAAACCTGAGGAAGTTCATCACTATGAATTAGGTGTGAAGACCATGCCAACTCCAGGCTCAACATTAAATCTAACGCTGTATAACACAGACATCAAAAATTTCCAGACACAAGTACAGACTGCTGAACTGGGTGTGAATCGTGGTTATCTCGCCAATGCGGAGAAAGTACAGGTACGTGGAATTGAACTGGAAGCCAATTTCAAAATCAAACAATTTCTATCTCTGAATGGTGGATTTGCGTATACCGAAGGTATTTATGTTTCATTTCTGAATGCACCTGTTCCACTCGAAGAAACGGGAGGGGCGAGTGCGTTTAAAGATATTTCAGGAAGTGTATTGCCAGGCATATCAAAATGGGCAGGATCATTAGGTGCAGAACTCCAAACTAAAGGATCATTTCTTGGACAGTCCGGAAGCTTTTATGTTGCATTTGATACCTACTACAGGTCGTCATTTTCTTCAAGTCCTTCTCCTTCTGCTTATCTCGTGATCGATGGTTATGCCCTTCTCAATTCGCGAATAGGATTTAAGTCATCGAAAGGTACCTCCATCTTCTTATGGACTCGCAATTTGCTGGACCAGGATTATTTTGAGCAATTATTACCTGCTGCGGGTAATGCAGGACAATATGCGGGTGTGCTTGGTGACCCGAGAACATTTGGTGTTACACTGAGACAAGCATTCTGATCCTTGACTCCATAGCTCTTCCAATGATCATGTAATCATCTTTTGAATGGCAAATTAATTTCGAAAAAATAATTTCAGGATGATTTATTGATTTGTTTTTGATTCAGTATCATGAAATGGCCGGAAGGATACCCGGCCTTTTCTTATTTTACGAGCTTATATAATAAAATGGAAGGACTTCGTTTCAGACACATCACCTTTGTCATCCTGGGATTAAAAGTCCTGATTGTTGGCTGGCTTATCTGGCAATTTTTCAAATCAGGTGAGAATCTGAAATTTGTTTTTGACACTGAATTCTTTTTGTTTGTTCTTGCCGGCTTCCTGGCGCAGATGATTGATGGCACATTGGGTATGGCGTATGGTGTGAGCTGCACTACTTTTCTTTTACATCTTGGTATTCCACCGGTGCTAGCGTCTGCAAGTGTGCATACAGCAGAAGTATTTACTACCGGAGTTTCCGGCTTGTCTCATCTTGCGCTAAAGAATGTTGATAAAAAACTTTTCATGCGACTGGCGATACCAGGTGTGATCGGATCTGTAGTCGGTGCATTTTTACTATCTAATATTTTTGACGGAAAAGCGATAAGGCCTTATATAGCAGGATACCTTCTTATCCTGGGTGTGCTGATCTTAATAAAAAGTATTCGCGAGCCATTATTTAAAGATGAAATAAAAAATGTATCACCACTAGGATTCTTTGGTGGCTTGCTTGATTCGATTGGTGGTGGTGGCTGGGGACCGATCGTAACTTCCAATATTATTCAGCGCGGCAAAACGCCGCAACTAACCATTGGGACGGTCAATACAGCAGAATTTTTTGTGACGTTTGCCAGCACGGGTGTGTTCCTGTTTTTTCTGGGAATGGAAGGATGGAAAACCATTCTGGGCTTGATACTTGGAGGTGTAATAGCGGCACCGCTTGGAGCCTATTTTGTGAGATTTATTAAACCCAGGTTACTGATGTTTATTGTGGGGCTTGTGATTATTGTGACGTCAGTGTATAATATTATTTCGAGTTACAATTAAAAGGCGGAAAAGGCAGAAAAGACGGAATACGAAATTAGATCCTACAGCCAATCAATAAATTAAAATTTTACTTTATAATTCTAAATTCAAGATTCTCAAGTGGCTTCCTTAAGTGTCCTAAGTGTCTAAGTGGTTCATTTCTTTTGACTCACGGCGTCAGAATATATCTTACTTGGTTTCGGCTCCCGGTCGGTACGTTTCGACTCCGCTCAACGACCGACAGAATATTTCTTACTTGATTTCGGCTTCGCTCAATCAGAATCTATTACTTTTCGTGAACCATCTTTTATTATTCATAATTAAATCATATGATTCCATTTACATTAATTGATTGGGAACAAATTCCCAAAACAGAAAAGGTTGGTGAAGAAGGAAATGTAACTCAACGAGCAGTAGATTATCCTGGCCTGAAAATTCGTATCGTGGAATACTCAGCCGGATTCATGGCTGATCACTGGTGTCAGAAGGGACATATTGTCTATTGTCTTGAAGGCAGCTTTGAAAGTGAAATGGAAAGCGGAGAAAAATTTCAATTGTCAAAGGGAATGACATATGTAGTATCTGATGACATGAGCTCTCACCGGTCAAATACGGAAAGTGGAACTAAGCTGTTGATTATTGATGGAGACTTTCTCGGGATGTAAGAGAGTAAGAAGGTAAGACAGTAAGACAGTAAGAATGTAAGACAGTAAGAATGTAAGACAGTAAGAAGGTAAGACAGTAAGACAGTAAGACAGTAAGAAAAATTGATTACTGATGTGCCAGGATATTTCTGTTTTTGTCCATTTCAAGAAAAGGATTGTAAGCAAATTCCCACAGGTTGTTTTCAGGATCCTCTATGTATGAGCTGTAGCCTCCCCAAAATACAGATTGAGGATCTTTGACCACGTTTACACCTGCTTCACGCAAACGGTTTACTTCCAGGTCCACTTCTTCTGTTGAATTAAAATTGATGGCTAAGGTCATTTGTTTCCAGCCTTTCCCTGTATTTTCGATTTGGGCATCCTTTGCCAATTCATCTGCAGGATACAATGCAAAGATGAATCCATTCATTTTGAAGAAAACGATGTCGCCGATTTCCTTAAAAGGTATCCAACCAAATTTTCCTTTATAAAAATCTGACATTGCTTTGAAGTCTTTGACTCCGATGGTGATGAAGGATATTCGTTGAACCATGATAGTGAGTAGTGAATAGTGAGTAGTGAGTGGTTTTAATCGTGAGACGTCAGACGTGAATCGGGAGTTTTGATTCGCTTGCTATTTTAATACTTTTAAAGATTCCGAAAATCATATACCCTAATATGATTGCTTTAGCAAATAATACAAACCAGACTGAAAATATTCCGCCGGGGTCGCCTTCGTTGATCATGATATAATCGACCTGTCCCAAAAAGCTTAGAAATAAAGCACCTGTTCCTATGCCCCATGCTGCGATCATGTATAATGCTGCATTTGATTTTTCTTTTTTCAAATACCATGCAGCAAACAAAAGAATACCACCCAGAATGTAATCATCGAACCAATGAAAGAATTGAGTGAAATCGGATAATTGGTGGAACCGACGGACGGTTTCTGCTATTGGGAGGAAGATGCCCATGAAGAGAGCCATCCAATATGTTATTGTCGGGTTTTTGTTTTTCACCTGACAAAAATAAGTGAATAGTCAGTAGTGAATAGTGAGTTATTACTTTTAGTTGAAAGTTCGTTTAATTATCGTGAGACGGCAGGCGTGAGACGTGTGTAAAATTTGAAACGTGAAAGTTGATCTTCGATTTGGATGAAAAAAAATAGAGCCCGGTCTTTGCAAAGTCCGGGCTCATATATTAAACATGATTCAATGCGTACTAACTTTTCTCCTTTACTCTTGTCGGAGCTGATGCAGCTGGAAGACATGCGGCTGTAGATGCAGCAACTGCTGTTGTTGGCTTGCAGGTCGATGAAGGCATTACATTTGATTTGCAGGCAGCCGGAGCACATTTTACTTCGGCCGTCGCACCAGGTTTTGGCTGACATGTGGTTTCAGCAGCCGCCAGCATAAAAGATGCAAAAGTTGCCTCAAAAGTCTGGTCGGTAGTGGCTGCTGCAGCCGAACCTTTCGCCGGAGTATAAGACTTAATACAGCAACCCGGAGTGCATGGTATGACGCACTTCTGAGCATCAGCCTGCTGCATAGATAGTCCACCAAGCAAAAACATAATCATCAAAACAGTTTTCATTTTCATTCGGATTTAATGGTTTAGAAATAAAATTGACCTGACAAAGCTATTCCCGGTGCCGCCTGAAAGCTGTCATGCACCTGTTACCCACATGTTAAAAACATGTTATGAAGCAACTCCAGTGGATAGAGACAGTTAAATTGCAGCATGAAGTGGAAAATAAACCATGTAGCTGTTCTATTGTCAGCTTCAACACTGGCAATGATAGGCCTGGTGATTTTCCAATATAAATGGATAGACCACTCCAGGAAATTATCCGATGAAATTTTCTCCCAACGCGCAAGCATGGCCCTTTGCTCTACATTGGAGGAATATAGCGGAGGATCTATTTGTAATCCAGCTGCATCAAACAAAATCTGTGGGAGTGGCGCTTCCACTGCAGACCTGGAAAGTACAGAAGACACACAATCGTCTATCATCCATGATGAGGAATTCCGATCTGATCTTCGTAAAACACTGGATTTTTACAATATTGATCTGAATTACCGGATGACACAATCGGATGGAGCACCAGTAAGCCAATCCAATAATCACCCCACCGGTTGCGTCGTCAATATTCCCGGCCAAACTGATCAGCAGGAATCTTTTATCAAGCTGGATTTCCCGGAAAAAGAAAAATTTATGATGGGGAAGCTGAGATACATGATCGGTTCCAGCGTATTGATTTTACTTTTTACAGCTATTGTTCTTCTGCTTGCAAACTGGTGGTTACTGAAACAAAAAAAATTATTACACACCAATGTCGACATGTACAATAACATGGCGCATGAATTCCGGACCCCGTTGACAAATATCAGCCTGGCAGCAAATTTATTAGCCACAGAAACATCAGCTCCGCAGCGTGATAAATTTTTGGACATTATCTCGAGGGAGAATGCCAAGTTGATTCACCAGGTAGAACGTGTCCTTCATCTTGCACGATTAGAAAATGGCGATTATGCATTTACACCTGAACATATTTTTCTGAAATCATTGCTTCGTTCTGTCACTGATGATCTTGAAATTCAGATTGATCAACGAAAGGCAGAAGTAATCCTTGATGACATTGCAGATGACATTCAGATCTTTGGCGACAAGCAGCACCTGGTAAATGTATTCCGCAACCTGATCGAGAATGCACTCAAATATGCAACTGAACAACCTAAGATCCTGATCTCTGCCAAAGAACAAAATGAAGGAATCCTGATTTCGATCCAGGATAATGGGATTGGCATACCCGTTTCACAACGCCAATTTATTTTTGAAAAATTTCAGCGTGTTCAACAGGGTAATCTTCATGAGCAAAAAGGTTTCGGCCTGGGCTTAGCTTACGTGAAAAGGATTGTTGAGCTGCATAAAGGATTCATCCAGGTGGATAGTGAGATGAATAAAGGAAGTCGTTTTAACGTGTACTTACCTAAAATGTGCTGATCGTCTATGAGAAAAGATTCCAGGATCCTGGTCGTCGAGGATGATTCAAGCATGGGGTATTTATTATCTACTTTACTGGAAGGTGAAGGATATTCTGTCAAGCTTGTCGGTGACGGAGAGGCTGGTCTCAATTCTTACAAACCCGATGCATTCGATCTGTGCATCCTGGATGTGATGATGCCAAAAATGGATGGATTTGTATTGGCCAAAAGATTGAGGGATATGGATCCCAACGTAAAATTTTTGTTTCTCACAGCTCGCTCGTTGAAAGAAGATATGCTGCATGGATTTGCATTAGGTGCAGAAGATTATATCCGCAAGCCTTTTGACAAAGAAGAATTACTATGCCGCATCCAGGTGATGGCCAGGAGACATGAAGCATCCGGCAATGATGTGCCCTGCAGCACAAGTACATTTTCAATTGGTGATTATTCATTTGATTATTCCAAACAACAATTATCCTGGAACAGGGAAACCTGGCGGATGACTGAAAAAGAAAATGAAGTCCTTCGCCTTCTCTGCATCCATCAGAACCAGATCTTGAAAAGAGAAGATGCGGTGGAAATGATCTACGGCAAAAAAGATTATTTCCTTGGAAGAAGCTTTGATGTATTTATTTCGCGGTTAAGAAAATTATTAGGAAAAGATCCGCGGATTAGTATTGAGAATGTTTTTCGGGTTGGGTTTATTTTGAGTGTACGGGAGTAGTTTACGCAAGTATCGTGAGCCGTGAAACGTGAGACGTGAGTTCAAATCAAGACAAACTCATTGATTCCCTTAAAATTTGCAATAAGATGAAAAATAGTTAAAAGTGCAGTTGATTCACAACTCACGATTCACGCCTGACGTCTCACGATACGACACTACTCACTAAAACCAGGCGAATTGCCTCCACAGTTCTCCTCACATCTTCATCATTCGTTCTCCATCCGCTCACTGATACACGCATGCATCTTTTCCCTTTAAAGGTGACAGGTTGGAAAAATGCTTCTCCGGTTTCGTTTATGGCAAGGATGATTTTTTCTGTGAATGCTGCATGATCTTTTTCATTTGTTGAATTTGGATCAAGGAACCTGATCAGCCCCTGGTTGATGATGGGTATAGATATGACTTCTGTATTGGGGAGTTGTCCTGCTTGCTTAACAATCGAATGAGCATGTCTGCATGTGCGATCAATCAGCTCTTCAATTCCTCTTGTACCTAATTCCTTTATGACTGCATATGTAGCAAAACCTCTTGCTCTTCTCGAAAATTCTGGGTTCCAGTACATCGGATCGCGTGCAGTCTGGTCGCCGAAGACATAGCTTGCTTGCTGCGACATAGAGCGATAGTGAGCTTCAGGATGTGCAGTGAATGCGTATCCGCAATCATATGGAACATTCAGCCATTTGTGTCCATCTGTAGCCCATGAATCTGCTGCTTCAACTCCTTCAGTGAAATGAGATAAAGAATCGCTTGCAGAAGCCCAAAGACCAAATGCACCATCTACATGCACCCATGCATTTATTTTATGTGCCAATGGAATGATGGTTTTGAAATCATCATAAACACCAGTATTCAAATCACCAGCCTGAAGAAGGACCAATGTAGGTACATCAGGTTCTTTCATTAATTCTTTTTCAAAAGCAACTACATTAATTCTTCCATGCTCATCTGAAGGAATATCGGTAAGAATATCTGTTCCAAAACCAAGCATGCGCATCGCCCTGTTGATCGTGGAATGTTTTTGATCACCACAGATCACGCGGATTCGCGGAGCACCAAAAAAACCTTTTGCTTCAATGTCCCAACCAGCTTCATGAAATAAATGATTGCGTGCAGCGCTGAGACAAGTGAAGTGGGCCATCTGACAACCCGTGACAAATGCGAAACTTGCATCATGTGGAAGTTTCAAAATTTTTTTAAGCCACCGTCCTGCAATTTCTTCTGCGATGCTGGCTGCAGGAGCAACTGTAAACATACCTGCATTCTGATCCCATGCAGATGTCAGCCAGTCTGCTGCAACGCCTGATGGATGTGATCCGCCGATGACCCATGAGAAGAATCTGCCTGATTGATTGAGATGCAAACCCGGTCGAGCTGATTTATCCATTTCAATGATGATCTGTTCCGGATCCATACCTGTTATGGAAAGCTCCTGATCCCATAAGGCGAGCAATTCTTCGTGAGACTTCATCGAACCAACAGGTGTTGAATCAATCGTTTCAAAAAAGTCATTTGCGAGCTTGTAAGCCTGCTCAAGAGGAATCTGATATTGTTTGGATTTCATCACTCTTTATATTTCGTGAAATTTACTACTTATTAAAATCAATTTTGCCTGCCTCCTGACAGTATAAAATCTCGGTTTCTGAGATAGTCCTGATTATTAGAATTAAATTTGGACAGAAAGCTGACTAAGGATTATAAATGGTCAGTTTTTGAAGAAAAATGAAATTATTTATTTCCATAATTTTTTCACTGTTACGCTCCTAAAAACAAATGTTGCCCTCAAACCACAAACAGATATTGAACCAGGAAATCTTGTCTCTGGATTATACATCGTAACTCTGTAAGCAGGAGGTAGCGTTTATACATCAAAACTGGTTATTCAGCATTAAGGGTTCCTTTTGCTTCAGAAAGTCAGAAAAGTAAATATCCATGTTTGATCACCAGGCTTTGAACTCCGTAGGAGTGGAATCTCTGTAGATGAACGAAAAACGAAAGATGTCAGAGCTCCGGAGGAGTGGAATATTTACGCAGATCCATGAAGGGAAGATTTTGTAGCTATGAGAAATTAATTAAGTTGAAAGAAAAAAATAAGATTGTACTGTGACTTTTGATTTATTTTCAATCATATGATTCTTGTGTACAAAATATTCCACTCCTACGGAGCTCAAAAAAAAGATTGCACATTCTTTTATACAGAGATTCCACTCCTACGGAGCTCAAAAAAAATCTAATTCCCCCTTTTTTCAGGGGCCAGGGGGTAAAAATGCAACTCCCCAAAAATTTACCGATTTTTACCCCATGGAATTAACCCCCATCCTTATAGGTATTGCCATCGGAGCTATCGTCGGATACATTCTATTCACTCTTTTATCAAAAGGAAAGAATATATCCCGGTCAGATTACGACGCCATCAATGTCAAACTCAATGAAGTTTCTTCCAATCTCAGGATAGCAGAAGAGCGATTGAAAAATCAATCGGACATCGCTACTTCACATCAGCAAAGAGCAGATGCGAAATCAAACGAACTCACTACCCTACTCTCCCAGACAGCAACCCTCGAAGCCACTTTAAAAAACTATGCGGAACGCTACAAGGAATTGCAACATGCATTTGAGGAACAGAAATCAGAAAGTAAAACACACCAGTCACAACTAAATGCTGTAAATCAAAAGTTAGCTGAGTACATAGCCAATAACTCAGCTTTGCTGGAAAAATTGAATACCCAAAAAGAGGACCTGATCTCCACACAAAAAATGGCCCAACTCCAATTCGAAAAACTGGCCAACCAGATCTTTGAAGAGAAATCCGGAAAATTTACTGAATCGAATAAAAATAATATTGAAGCCTTACTAAAACCCCTGAATGAAAACATCGAAACTTTCAAAAAGAAAGTCGATGAAACATATGATAAGGAATCAAAAGAACGCTTTTCTCTGGGTGAAAAAGTAAAAGACCTGATTGAGAACACCAACAAAGTAAGCCAGGAAGCCAATAACCTTGCCAATGCTTTAAAAGGCCAGACAAAAAAACAAGGTGATTGGGGGGAAACCATCCTGGAAAGTATACTCGAAAAATCCGGTCTTGTAAAAGACAGGGAATATTTTCTCCAGGAGAATTACAAAAATGAAAATGAAGATAATGTGCGTCCGGATATCACCATAAAGCTACCTGACCAACGCATCATCATCGTAGACTCCAAAGTATCCCTCAATGCTTATTCGAGGTATTCCGAAACAGAATCGAAAGAAGAGTATGCCATACACCTTCAAAATCATCTGAAGGCCATCTATAACCATATCGATCAGCTTCAATCAAAAAAGTACGAACAGCGGGAAGGATCGCTTGACTTTGTCATCATGTTCTTCCCTATCGAACCTGCTTATATGCTTGCGATTCAGTCAGATCCTGATCTATGGACATATGCATATACCAACCGGATATTATTAATCAGTCCGACAAACCTCATTGCTGTATTGAAAATTGTAGCTGATCTCTGGAAACGTGAACAACAAAGTAAAAATGCAATTGAAATCGCCAGGCAAGGTGGAAGGTTGTACGAAAAATTTGTCGGCTTTCTCGAATCCATTGAATCCGTAGGGAGACATATCACCCGATCGCAGGATTTTTACAACCAGGCCATGGGCCAGTTAAAAGATGGCAAAGGGAATCTGATAGACCAGGCAGAAAAATTGAAAATACTGGGTGTAAAATCTGCCAAAAAAATCCCTTCCCGTTTATTACAAATTGAACCCGAGGAAGATGAAACCGGAATTGTCCCGGAAAATCCGGAGACTGAGGAAGGCCAGAACTCGAGTGAATAATCGGGTGATCATTTAGCTTACATCATTGCAACTACATGATCATGTTTTACGAATATTTTGTTTTCTAATATTATCTTTCGGAAGTGTGAAGGCATCCCTCCTCATCAAAAAGATCTTCACACAGTAAACCAGATTCGTAAACCCACAACTACCCGTACAATGAAAAACCTACTCATTTTTGGATGCCTGTTCCTCTTAGGCATTTTTTTCCTTGCCTGTCAGCCGGAAAATAAAACCGGTCCGACGGCAACCGACCAGGCTGCTGTCGCGTCCGCTGGAATGTCAAAAGCGGATTCTGTCAAGCGTGGTGAATATCTTGTCACTACTATGGGTTGCAACGATTGTCACACGCCAAAAACAATGACCAATCAGGGCTCTATGCCTGATCCTGCGAGGTTACTTTCAGGTCACACGGCAAGCGAAGTTTTACCCAAAATGCCGAATAAATCCGTTTATGCTCCCGGGCAATGGATATTGATTAATAGCAGCCTTACCTCCTTTACAGGTCCATGGGGCACATCCTTTGCTGCTAACCTCACACCGCATGAAACAGGTATCGGCAACTGGACATTGGAAAATTTCGACCGGGCGTTGAGAATAGGCAAACATCTTGGTGCAGAAAACGGACGACCAATCCTCCCTCCTATGCCGTGGCCTAATCTTGTTAATTTAACAAAAGAAGACCTGGCAAATATGTGGCAGTACCTGAGGTCATTGAAACCTGTTGAGAATAAAGTACCGAATCCTTTGCCACCGGCTTAGAGGTATTCGGTAATCGGTAATCGGTAACTGATAAACGATTCATGGTACACGGTAATCCGTATTGAAACAATTAAATTAAATAGTTACCAAATAAGACAAGACACACTTTACTGATTACTGAATACCGATTACCGATTACTTTGTCGAAACTAAACCACTTTAAAAAACTGCCCTATGGCTTTACTTGCAAATATTTTTGTTGGCCTTGTGGCGCTGATCCATTTATATATCGTTTGGCTTGAAATGTTTGCATGGACGACGCGCGGGAAAAAAGTATTCAAACATTTTCCAATTGATCTTTTTGAACCGACAAAAATCCTGGCAGCTAACCAGGGGTTATACAATGGATTTCTTGCAGCCGGTTTGATCTGGTCATTTTTTATTGATGATGTGATCTGGAAAGATTATGTCAGGTTGTTTTTTCTGACATGCGTTGCAGTGGCAGGCATCTATGGTGCATTGACTGCTGATAAGAAAATATTCCTGGTGCAGGCATTACCGGCTATACTGGCGATCGTATTTTTATTTATGGGCTAATCATGACTCAACGAAAGTCATCAGGCTTCACCACAATTTTGCTTACCGGATTGCTGGCCGGTACGTTGGACATCACAGCTGCCATTGTCATACTTGCTAAAATGCGGGCAGGTATGGTATTTAAATATATCGCCAGTGGTGCGTTCGGCAAAGAAGCTTATACTGCGGGGCCACAAATGATCCTGTTCGGTGCTTTTTTTCATTACCTGATTGCGATGACGATCACGGTGATATATTTCCTGGTTTATCCACGTCTTTCATTTCTAAAAACAAACAAAATCTTAAGCGCTGCCTGGATTGGCATCTGGGCATGGATCTTTATGAATATCGTTGTCGTCCCGATTTCACAAATCGGTCCGATCAAATTAACACCGGAAAGTGTTATCAAAAACCTGGTAATCCTAATGGTTTGTATTGGATTGCCGGTTTCAATTCTTATAAGCCAGTATTATACTCAAGCACGAGACAATTCAAAACTATAATCTTCTGGATTTTATAAATGATATAATTATTGATTAAATTGAGCTGACTATATTAGTTTGATTTAATAATTCCAGTATTCATGCTTACATACACATGGCATTTACACACGACAGTTCTGATCATAAGCTTTTCTTCAATCCTGTTATGCGATCTCAATTCACAATGCAACCCACCTGATCAACTTCCATCCCATATTTGTGCAGCTGCGCCATTAACGTGTTTATCTGATGCATGTTATTCCACATTGAATGTTCCATTTGTTTGTTGCAATAATTTTTGCGGACTCAATACGATAATCAATAACCCTCAATACTTCCAGTTCATTGCAACGGCAACTGATGTGCAGGTCCAGATCCATGTAGATAATTGTTCTTCAGGCCTGGGCTTACAAAGCGCAATAGTCACTTTCTGTGGATGGCAGCCTTGTCCCGGAGGTAATGTCCCATGTGCTGATATCCTTGATTGTAACCCAGGTACTTCTCCGGGTGGCACGATGGTCCTAAATGCCTCAGGATTAGTGATCGGACAAACGTATTGGCTGCTTATTGATGGAAACACTGAGTCAGTCTGCCAATATACTATTGAGTATCTGACAGGAGTATTTGAACCCCAGATTTATGAAGAAATCACCATGGGTGAGTCGATTCCAGCAGTTGTCTGCCAGGGATTTGATGATTTTATCATGACAGCAGGTCCTTATATCACGAATGCGCAGGCTTATGAATGGCACCTGGAATGGAATACGACTATAATAACAAGCCCATTGCCCTTTAACACAATTGATATTGCAAACAATGCACCGGTAGGTACCTGGGATATTTGTGTGCGCGCTTTCAGTGGTTGTGATACATCTGATATAATTTTTTGCTTTCCTGTAGAAATTGTAGCGTTAGAAGATGTAGAAAAAGATCCGGCGACCTTTTGTCCAGAAGAGTTTCCTTTCTTTTGGCTGGGCATATCGATAGCCGGTCCAGGAACTTACAGAAAAACACTCAATAATTCAAATGGATGTCCATATGATTCAATATGGAATGTAGATGCTTATCCTGATGTTATTCCAGGCTTTTTAGATACCATCTCCTGCCAGTTCCCTTTTTTTTATCAAGGATTCACCTATTATGATGTGGGAACTTATGCATTGGACCTTCCGGACATGAGCATCCATGGATGTGACTCTTTTGCCACTTTACAACTGGATTTTGAATTTGTGGATTTATTTATTGAACAATTATGTATCGAAGGGCAATCATTGCTCATACCTTATCTTATAGAATCAACTCTTACTGTGGATACAATCCTGTATACTTGGTATACCTGTGGCCTTGATACATTACTATCCGACCAGAAAAATCTTGTAATCAATGCTCCGGGGTGCTATTGTCTCATCTATGACAGTGGGTCCTGTAGTAATACGATTTGTTCATATTATAATTTGGATCCGTGTTCTGATTCATGCTCAGTTATTTCAAAAAGCATATGTGTTGATGAAAGTGTTCTTTTTTATTATGACGGTCCTGTTACTCCGGGAGCTTCATATCATTGGCTGATAGATATACCCGGAAGTTCCGAAGTGCTTTATGCTGAAAGCGATACTGTGGAAATGACCTATGATACTACCGGGTGCTATCAGGTTTCATTGACCATTGTAACTGATACAAGTTCATTCACATGCACAGATTCATTTTGCATCGAATCGCCTGCTACAACAGTTTCTATTTGTTGCAGCCTTGTCTCTTGCGTGGACTGTGTGGATTTGAGTTTCATTCTTACAGGGACGGCACCCTGGACCATTATTTTATCAAGTAGTGCCGGCCTGGACACCATATCGGGGATTCTAACACCGTCGTTTACACACACCGTTTGCATCAATCAGGAGATCGACACTTTTACTATTATCGGTGTGACAGGTTCCGAAGATTTATGTACAGGAACGATCCTTGGAGATAATTTTGTCATAATCGCGCATGCTCATGATCCGATTCCTGTTATTAGTATTACGGCAGATACTCTCCTTTGTGCTCCTGATAATATGTTGTCTTACAACTGGCATGAGTGCGATAGTACAATCACGATAGCGACTACACAATGTTTTACACCACCGGCATCAGGTTGCTATTGTGTTGAAGTACTTTCTTTTGAAGGCTGCATGGCTTTCGCCTGCTTTGATTTCGTAGTTGCCACGAACGAACCGTCATTCAAAAATGGAATTTCTGTTTTTCCCAATCCAACCCCAGGACACCTGGCGGTAAGACTTCCTGAAAATATTTCTTTGCCTGTGGAATGGAATCTTTATAATGTCCATGGCATCAAACATGAAAATGGAATTATCACTGAACCTGAATCTTCTCTTCATTTAGAAAAATTAACTCCGGGAGTATATTTAATGAAACTCATATCCAGGTATGAACAGGTGAGAGTTTTCAAAATTATAGTTCAATAATGAAGTTGCATTGTTGGAAGAACTTCTGTCTAAATTGTTATTGTTCGGCGCAGGTTATACCTACGTCGTAGTGTTACCAAAACTCGGCTTTGCGATCCATATCTATACGATTGCAAATCTTAAAAACAGATTATTCAACATTTGTGTCGAAGCAGGGAGTTTTTTTTCAGCAGATGGAAGATGATCACATATTGGCAAATCTGAAATTTGCAAACGCCTCGACGTAGGTACAACCTATGCCGAACAACTTTTGAAGCGGCGGTTGCAATGCAATCGGATGCGGGTGCAACACACGTTTAGTGGCGGGTGAAACACGCTACTACTGAATACTTTTTTACTGAATACTGTTTACTTTTTTTTCCAATGGAAGCTCTGACACTTCTTTCCCGATAAGATCTCCTAAACGCAATCCTTCTTCACAATCAAAACGGAAATGGACCCCAACAAGGATCCTGGACAAAGCACTTTCTTTGGCCATCTCATCAAACGAATGAAATTGTCGCGGCTTGATGACGATATCTTTCAGATCATCGTGGCTCCTGTCGGTCATGGAATAATGATCACCATATAACTTTGTAAGCACAGCTGCTGCCGCACCTGCCATCATCGAATGGCCCGATGGATAAGTCGGAAAAGAAGGGGAAGGCGAAAATGGTCTCCAGTCCTTATCCAGGTATTTTTGAATAAAGGTTTCCGGTCGTTCGTGATTGTATTGATATTTGGAATACCAGCAGGCGATCATAGCATCTGCCAGTGCAAAACCTGTCCTCAGATAAGTCTCAAGTGTTTTTTCAATCGTCGGATGCTCCTTTTCGATAACCTGGTTAGTGATCGCCAGCCAGTGTCCTGCAGGTGAAAATGTGAGGCCCGGGTGATCATCGTTCCAGAATTCAGCGATCCATTGATTTTCTGCCGAAAGTGGCTTGCTCAAAGAAAGTATTTCAACCGCCTGCGTATGATAAAACTGATTAGGCGCTGAAGAATATTCTGGCAAAGGATTGGCTTTATAATTTTCAGTCCGAATGACAAACGGTCGTACCTTTCCCCAATAAGGCAATAATGCCGGCATTGGAAAATATGGTGATGGCACCCATAATCCTTCGCCAACCGGTGGAACATAATCCTTCATGTAATTGTGATGATTCCCTTCATAACCCATCGTATCAGAAGCAGACCATCGATAAATAGCTTCAGCTACACCAGTTCCAAATTCACTGGAAAGCCTGTAGCTCATCGTGTCGGTCATTTCTAAAATTTTGATTTTCCACTGATCAAGTAATTTACCTCGCCGGTTTTTTACAGGCTCGGGAGCAGACATAAATAATTTTCCAAGCATCGCAGCATAACATGCATTGATCGATGCTGATAAATTAAAATGTTCTCTAACGGGAGCAACAGGCAATTTTATCCCGGGATATAATGTCACGAGGGATTGGTAATTCCCTTCAAGACCCGGAAGGGCTGATTCGTAAGCAGCCAATCCAATATATCCATAGGCTCTTGAAGCGACTGGCCCGCGATATCCTTCCGTGTTCAATTCAGCATCTAATATGAACTGATTCCAGTTCAATGCTATACTGACTTCATCATCCACCTGGCGCGTATTTCTCAGGCATGCCAGGATATATCCCATAACGCAGACAATCGTAACGATTGTCACGATTCGCTCTATTTTTCCAGCCGTAAGCTTACGGAAGAAATTCTTTGTTTCAATCTGTTCCACTTTTTTAATCATGAGTTTGCATAAATAGGGAATTTCAATATAAAAGTAGTGCCTCCTTCAAGTTTGCTGACAATACGGAGATCGATATGATGGATCTTAACGATGCTTTCGACAAGTGCAAGACCGATCCCGGTTCCTTTGATGAAAGCTGTCTTTGAACTCCTGTAGAAAGCCTGGAATACCATTCGCTGTTCTTCTTCAGAAATACCCGGACCTTTATCCATGATCTCTATCACAGCACCCGATTCAGGTGGAAATGAAAGACTGAGCCTGACCGATTTATCAGGACTAAACTTACATCCGTTATCCATCAGGTTGACTAATGCAGTTTTCAAAAGTTGTTCGTTCGCCTGTACCTGTAACATTTGTTCCTGTTCAGGCAAATTCACAACTTCAAAATGGATGGTATACTCCGGGTGATTTTTCAGCAGGGTTTCCTTGGATTGCCATATCATCTCATCGATACGGTAAGATTTTAATTCTATAGCAGTCCCGTCTGAATTGATCCTCGCCATCTGCATCAACCTGTCCGTAACCACGTTGAGATCTTTTGCATCAGAAAGAATCGAGGCGAGCGTATACTGGTAATCTTCCTTATTTCTTTCCTTATCCAAAGTCACTTCCGCCTGCGAGATGATCACATTCAACGGATTTTTCAGTTCATGTGAAATATTGGACAAGAACATTTTTTGTACTCTGAACACCTGCTGGATCCTGTCAAGAAGCTTATTGAAAGTAATCACAAGCCGTGATAATTCATCCTGCTGTTCAGAAGTTTCTAAACGGTGACTCATATCAGTAGGCAGCAGGGCATCCACTTCATTCATGATATCACTCACAGGAGAAAGTGCCTGTCTCGCAAAAAACCATCCGCCAATAGCTACCAACGTGATTGAAATTAAAAACACCACCAAAAGGATCCTTGTCAGATTATTGAGATGTATTTCATCTAATATGGCTTCGGCCACTACGATAAATGTTTCTCCAAGCTTGTTTCTGTAAAGCACACCTAAAGCGTGAAACTTACCATCGACAAAACGACTTTCTCCCGTTTGACGGATATCTTCAAGCGTGGAAGTCCTGATGTTGTCAGGACCAGGGTTAAATGTGTATATCCGCTTTCCATCCAGCGTATACAAGGATACATTTTCCGGGTAGCTTCCTTCCAGCTGGCCTGAGAGTTGAGTGGGTGGTTGTATTTCAAATTCCAATTCATCCGTTTTCTTGCCGGCCACCATTTCTGCGATGATATACCCTTTCGATCGCAGGCTGTCATAGAATTCATCCTGCAGGTTTTTACGGAACTGGAAATGCACGTAAAAAAACGCAGCCAGCAGGATGCCGGCAGCAATCAGGATAAATTGTAATGTTAAGCGAAACCGTATTTGCATAAAGTAGCCCGGAATGGATTTCGAAAGGACAATATTTTACAAGTCCCTCAGGAAATAAACCCTGCAAAACTAAACCTTATCTCCACGGTGGCTTATTGTAGGCGGTGACAAAAGCTCTTCCGTCCAGTACGATCATCGGATCATTGACGTTTTTAGGGTGATTTCGTTGTTCAAGATCGCCCCCGGATGAGCGTATAGAATTTTCTTCCAGTTTAAATATGTAAGCTGTAGGCTCTCCGTATTCTAATAATTTGAACTTATCATCTTCTATTCCAAAGGTTAGCGCTTCACCATCCAAATTCATCTAAAATACACATGATTACTCAGTTATCCCTTCGAATTTTTCTTCTCCATGTTCTCCTCTAACCACTACAATATTTCTGAGAAAAATTCTCTCCCCCTGTGTTCCTCAATTTCGCTTCGCATCGTCTCGAAAACCCCGGGGTGCTGAAATCTTTGTCAATCCTAATTAGTCAATTATTACATTACCCCGGGGTTGCGCAGCACACAGGGGAGAGAAATTTATAGATCGCAGATCAAAATTTCGATGGGGTAAATGGGGATAATAGTAACATTCTCATTATTCCACTACCAGTTTCTTTGCGGAAATCCTGCCATTGAAAAATAATTGCACTGTATACGTACCTGGTAAAAGATGGCTTACATCAATGGTATAATCTGACATATTAGCAGCAAGCATTTGTTGTGCGGCTATCCTGCCATTCATATCACAGATGCGAAGACTACCCATTGTATGTGATGTTTCAAGCCTGATAATAATCTGGTCTGAAGCGGGATTTGGCGAAACATTCCATTCAAATGGTGATTGTATTTCCGAAAATCCAACCGTCGCTGCTTTGAATTCGAATGCTCCCATGTCCACGACCCCGGTTCCTCCGTTTTCAGGTTGAATTCTTGGCAATCCATCCAGGTCGGTTGGAATGTTTGGATTTAGTGCATCATTATTTCCTGCATTGATAGCAATAGAGCCAGCGGTAAGATGTAAGTCGCCGGCGGTAGTCGGTGCTGAATTGAAATCAGGTGTATTTACAAACACAGGATCCAGGCCGATATTACCTTCACCCGGAAAATTTCCAAACGGCACCAGGCTATAGGTTATAGTTGTAGTCGCACCGTTGTCAAATATTCCGCCACCACCGGCATTATTCCAGAAGATGCTGTTTTTGATCTCCGGATGAGAAACACTTGCTCCCAGAGCTACTGAACCCATCGCACCTCCGGAATTTCCGGCGAATGTGCAATTTACAAGGGAAGGATTGTAAGTGCCATTGCCATTAGCAAAGCCATGAAATGCTGGACTGGTTGGAGAAAAGTTTCCACTGAATAAACAATTGTAAAGTTGTGGAGAAGACGTACCATCAACAGCGATATTGCCGATGGCTCCTCCGCTTGCAGTCCGGGCTGAATTACCTTTGAACTGACTATTTATGATGAGAGAGTTTGCCTTTCCATTCGAACCGGCAATATTAGAGATAGCTCCTCCTCCACTCGCCAAATTATGGGTGAATATACATTGCATGAAAACCGGCGATGCCTCACCCTCATGTCCATAATTTAAAAATGCCCCACCCGCTTCAAACGAATTATTATGATCAAAGATACAATTGGCGATGATCGGGTTTGATGAGCCTGTCACAGAGCCATCGTTGTAAATTCCGGCTCCTGAATTGCCAGCGGAACCTTCATGTCCGTAACCCAGAGTTATTGTAAATCCATCCAATACCATATTGTTACCTACATGATCGAGCTGCATCACCTGGAACGCATTGTCAGCAATGCTATCCAACTTACCAAGATCACCACTGAGAATGGTGCGGTGGGTTATAACATTCCTGCTTTCAAAATGTCCTTCGCTTCCGGGAAGTCCTTCGAACCCACCATACAACTTAATGGATTTATTGATAAAAAATGTTTTGTCCCGGTCAGATGAACCTGCGATTGCCGCAGTAGGGAAGTAAGTGCCTGCTGCAACCCATATTTCATCATCGTTAATAGCAGCATTTATTGCTGCCTGCAGATCATGATATGCATTCGTCCATGAGGTTCCATCATTTAATCCTGTCGAGGAGATATTGACATAATGGATGCTAGCTAAAGCGGCTTTACACTGATGAGAAATAAAAACAAATATTGTAAGAATAGTTATAATCCGGAATACAAAAACAGGTTTCATCTTTACTTTATTTACGTGACAAAAAAATAATTGACGACGCAAATTTTGTTCGTTTTTGTGGAAGATGTTATTTCCGGAAAGCATATTTTGGCTAATGGTCTTTCCGGTTGATTAAGCGGTAAATATTAGGTTGTTGGGTGTATGTTTTTAGAATAAGTTCTTGTGGAAGGGCAATGGTTATTAGAATGAATACGTATTTCTCATTCTTTGGTATCTAAAATTTCTTCCGCCTTTTTCTTATTAAATTCTCCAAGGTCAGTATTCCCTTGCATGAAATACAGTTCACTTAAGGTGTTATAAATTTTTACGAGGTCCTTATGGGCAGGACCGAGCTGCTCAATTTTGTTTTGAGCCAATTGCTGGTAATATTCAATGGCCGTATTGTACTCTTTCTTTTCTTTGTAAGCCTTGCCAAGATTGTTGAGGGATTGATTTATTTCCACACTTTTTTCTCCGAAAACTTTCTTCCGTATCTCCAAAGCTGTCAGATGTGCTTCGATGGATTTATCATACTCCTTCTGCATTAAATATACATTCCCGATATTACCATAACTGGTGGCGACATCGGCATCGAATTTCCCGGATTTCAATAGACGGATAGCGAGTGATCTGTGATGATACTCTATTGCCCCACCGAAATCACCCATCGAACTATACACCACACCCAGACTAATAAATGTTGCAGCTCTTAGGAGATCATTTGTATCCCGCAGTGTATTGCCCTGGATCTCTGCCATCCCCAGATACATCCTGGCTTCTTCATATTTATCCTGCCTGGTAAGCATTCTCCCGATCTGATTGTAAGCATCTATTAATTGTTCTGTTTTTTTATTTTCCTTAAAATCCGCAGCTGCTTTTTTGTAATACACCAAAGCGCTATCGGGGAGTACACTTTTTTTAAATTCCTCAGCCATTTGAAGATACCTCTCAGCATTGGAATTTTTCTGACCTGTGATACCGTGCAAAATGGCAAAGAAGAAAAAAAGGATAACAGGAAATGTTTTGTACATCTTTATTTAGGATTAATAATCGTGGTTTATTTAAGAGTAACGAATGAGGAGTAACGAATAAACGTTTAAGATTCCAAGTTACATTATGGATAAATCTTCACATTACAATTGAGATGGATGCCAGTCAGAACCGGATAGTCTAAATTAAGAAGTAGACGAAGATGATATTACTCGTTACAAGTCACTCGTTATATGTAATTCGTTACTTGTCAATCCTCTCATTCGTCTTTCAGCACATAACCTACGCCGAACACTGTGTGGATCATCTTTTTTTCAAATGGCTTATCCACTTTATTGCGGAGGTAATTGACGTACACTTCGACAACATTGGAGGTGGTTTCGAAATTGATATCCCAGACCTTTTCGGCGATTTCAGCTTTTGAGATGACCCTGCCCTGGTGCCGGATGAAATATTCCATCAGGGCAAATTCCTTTGGCGTCAGCTCTATTTTTTTGCCTTCCCGTATAAATTCCTTGGAGGTCAGGTTCATTTCGGTATCTCCGAAAGTGAGGATCAATTTGGGCACCGGGGGTTCTTTGCCCCTTCTCGATAGAGCTTTAAGACGGGCTAATAATTCTTTAAACTCGTAGGGCTTTGTCAGGTAATCGTCTGCTCCTACTTCAAGACCTAACACCTTATCGTCGGTAGCATTCAGAGCAGTGAGGAGTAAAACCGGAGTTTTAACGCCTTTTTGACGCAAATGTTTAGTCAGGTCAAAACCGTTCAAGCCAGGGACAATGATATCGGATATGATGACATCATACTCGTTGTGTAAAGCCATTTCTGCTCCTTTGTCACCATCAAAAGCGAAATCTACCTCTATATTATGCTCATTTAGACCCTTTTTGAGAGTTTTTACCGCTTTTTCTTCATCCTCGATCAGGAGTATTTTCATCCCGCACAAGGTACGGCGGGTAATCGAATTGTCTAAGAATCAGGCGTAAATAGCATTTTCTAAGGAAATTCTAAGGATTAAATATTAGGATATTCAATTGGGCAAATTAACTTTGGCCTCGTAAATCTTAATCTTTATTTTTTCACTTTAAAAAGTATCCTATGAATACTCGCAAACTCCTTTTGTATTTCTCCTGTTTCTCACTCTTTATCATGCTTTTTGCTGTGAGCTGCAAGGAAGACGATCCTGTAGTTTCTAGCACTAAGCTGGTTAAAGACTACCCAGCTGAAGCCATTCTTAAATGGAATAAATTATTCCTGAGAGTAGAACGCTATGCAGGTGGCTACCGTCCTGGTCCTGCTCCAAGATCTGAAGCTTTAATGGCTTTTGCTTCTTATGAAGCTTGTGTTACAGGTATGCCAGAGTATAATTCAATAAAGAGCTTATATCCTGCTGTTCACATTCCTGAAGTACAGGCAGGTGCTGAATACCATTGGCCAACTGTAATTCACAATATTTATAAAACAATGATGCCGCTATTGTTCGGTGACAAAGATGAGCCACCAGCAGATGTCAGAGGCGAATGGAATTCTCTTATCAGCGAGCTTGATGCTAAATATCTTGCAGAAGCAGGAGAAGAAGTATTCAATCGTTCCAAAGATTATGGTATCAGTGTTGGTACTGCAGTGTGGGAATGGTCTACTACAGACACTTATGGTCATCAGGTATACCTGAATCCATTCGGAAACTACAATACAAATGAAGACTACGACTGGAATGCACATTATGATGGCGATCACTCAGGTGACTGGCATCCAACAGTTCCTGGTCCAACAAGCCCAATGGGTCCTTTCTATGGAAAAGCTCGTACATGGGTATTGAATGAAACAGAAAAACTGGCTCTTCCTCCATCATATTACTTTATGAATTATAGCGAAGATCCTCACTCTGAATATTATGCTCAGGCTCTCCAGGCTTATACAAAGAATGCTGCTTCTGACTATAATGTAAAATGGGTTGGTGAATTCTGGAGTGATGACTTATTTGACCTTACATTCAGCCCTGGTCCACGTTGGTTAGCAATTTGCGATCAGATCGTTGAAAAAGATGATGTTCCATTGGATAAAGCTCTTGAAGCTTATGCAAAAACAGGTATGGCTGTTGCTGATGCCGCTGTTGCTGCCTGGTATTCAAAATTCTACTATAATGTTGAGCGTCCTATAAGTTATATTCAGAAAGTTATAGATCCTAATTACAAGTCAAATCTTAACAATCCGTTGAATGGCTTTGTAGGTTTCGTACCTCCATTCCCTGCTTATCCATCAGGTCACTCGACTATGGGTGGTGCAGGTGCAGAAGCATTAGCAAGCGTATTCGGATATTCTTATGCTTTTACTGACAATTGTCACCTTGGCAGAACTGATTTCGTAGGTACACCTCGTACATTTACAAGCCTTCATGAAGCAGCATTAGAAAATGCTTGGTCAAGAGTTCTCCTGGGAACACACTGGTACATGGACTGTGTAGAAGGAGTTCGTTTAGGTACAGTAATCGCTCAGAAAGTAGATGCTTTACCCTGGAAAAAATAAGATTGGTTTATAGAAATCATATAAAAAGAGACTGCTGTTTACGCGGTCTCTTTTTATTTTGATTCAGGTCTTATTTATCACAATGAATTCATTACAGCTGAATACTTTTTTAGAAAAAAATGCATTTAATATCTATCTCAATCAAATAAAACTAACCATGAAATCTATGTATATCAGAACCCCTCAATCTATACTCCTGCTCAGCATTTTCGCTGGCATCCTTTTATTTGCAGGCTGCAAATCCGGAGATTCAAGTGTTGTCGAAAAGATCGATCACTATGCCAGCGGCGAAATGTCCCGGAAGTATTCTGAAGTCAATGGTGTGAAAGACGGTAAGATGATTGAGTATTATATGAGTGGGAAATTGAAAGAAGAGCTAAAATTTAAGAATGGCATCCAGGTAGACACAGCAACCAAATATTACGAAAATGGTGTCAGAAAAGAAGTCCAGTATTTCAAGGACGGAAAAGTACACGGTGGTGATACTACTTTTTATGAGGACGGAAAACCACAGATGACTGTACAATTTACGAATGGGCTCAAAGATGGCTACCTCAGGAGCTATGGTGAAGATGGATCACTCACTTATGAAGCCAAATTTAAATTGGACACCATTGTAGAAGTGAAAGGTGTGCCCATGCTACGAGACACTTCAAACCACCAGGTAACCCAATCCCCTGAATCCCTTGAAAAAGGACTTAAGGAGAAGTTGGAAAAAGAAAACAAGAAATGAGATAGCTTTTCCCATCAGGTTCTTAATAATGCCAGGGAGTGAGCCATCCTGTATTGCCTTATTAGATGCCTCAGTATCGAGGGTGTATTTCAATAAAGTTCGCATGATTTGGGTTTGATTATAAAGTGAAAAAATATTTTTGTGTGGTACACTTAATGTTTATGCATTTATTGTCATCTCTTCAAACTGTAGTTGTACCGAATAAGAATGATTTTCACCGCGTGAAGCAAGTCCGCTACAATATTGATTAAGATTTACCCATGCCTGGTTAAAGCCTTTATTTAGATTTCTTTTCACGAATAATTTAAATATCAATTCTTTTAACGGATTCTTTGGAAGCATTACAGCTGCTTTGACGTGCGTGCCCCCATTGGACAATTGCTGGAATGTATATGTTACTCCAAATGATTTTTCTGCAGTAGTCTCTGAATACTGAACATGATCATGAAATATATGGTAATCATGGCTGATGATCACAGGCTTATCAGCGACACAGCGATGTGTCTGCCCTTCCTGAATCAAAAGTGAATTATTGTCCAATACTTCAGGGCTCATACCGGGAATCCATTTGGATCGCCATGAAAGATCAGCAACCACATCAAACACGGCCTGTAATGGGGCATCAATAATTGTTTCCGTTTCCAAAACAATGGATTTCTTTCCCTGCAATCCGTAATTAACCTTGTCAATGTCTGGCAATTGATTCAAAAGCGGATCAAGAGATAAATAAGCGAACCTGACTTTTCCACTATCATATTCCTCCTGTGCATACTCTATCGGCGACCAGGCAGTTTGTTCTATGGTATCCCAGAATTTACTATGGTTAGTGAAGTTCTCTGTGCACAATACATATTCATTCTGATCAATATCATTCTTAAGTAATCTATGGGCTACTATGACTTCTTTTCCAAATAGTTTTTTGTATTGACGAATCGAATTCATCGTGATGCTGCCGTAGTGAACTATAAATTTGATGGCCAGGCTGTGGGCTGTTCTGCAGGCGCCGCAATTGCAAATTCTGCGGGTTTCGTATTGCTTAAGATGTAAATGAAACTTTGAAAACATCTCCCTGACCTGGTTCAACATTTCATTAGTAGTAGGTGCTGCACCAAACCTGTAAAACAGGATGGCGTCTCCTTCTATCTCACTGACTTCAAGATTAATCTGATTTGCGTCTATGATGATTTCAAGCAATTCTTCAATGATATGTTTTGAGTGCATGATTTCTGTTTCTGCCACGAACCTGGTAAATCCACTGATGTCAGGAATAAAAATCAACGCAGGTTTAGGTTCAGCATGCTCATTTGTAGAATACTTCATAGCTCTGAATTTGGATGTATACTTTTGTTTTATAAGAATGCAGGTATTTACGAAATCGTGTTCTTTTTGGATTATGATCAATGAAAAATCATTATTTTAAAGCCATCGATTGCCGCTAAATCCTTAACAATCAGGCACATTTCATTCTAATTCCCAAATGGAGCACGGCATTTTGGATGCACAGGACCAGCTCATTCTCGCATTGCGATCCGGGGATGAGGATGCGTTTAAGATGTTGTATGATTCTTACTCTGCAGTCCTGTTGGGTATTATTTACAGGATCGTGCCTGACAAAATAGAAGCGGAAAACCTCCTGCAGGATTCCTTTGTTAAAATCTGGCAAAACATAGACCGGTATGATCCTGAAAAAGGTAAGCTGGCTACCTGGTTGTTCAATATTGCCCGCAATACAGCTATTGATTTTAAACGTTCTAAGTATTTTAATCAATCTCAGAAAAACCAAAACGTCGAAAATCTCGTAGGTGGTGATAAGGATCAGGCTATCACGCTGCCCCTGATAGATACATTAGGACTCAGAGAGCTGGTGGAGAAACTGACACCTGTTTGCCGGGAGGTCATCGAGTGGATGTATTTTGATGGTTTTACCCAGCAGGAAATAGCAGACCAGAAAGGCATCCCATTAGGCACAGTCAAATCGCGTACCCGGCTGGCTTTGAAAGAATTGAGGGCGTATTATAATTAATTTACATTTGCAGTCTTTTGAAAGAGTCTAATCACATATCGAAAAAAGAAATCAGCCAATGGCTTGAGAATGATGCCTCTCCCATTGACATGCAGCTGACCGAGGATGCTATTCTTCGTTTTGCCGAAGCGCATGCTGTCTCTCCTGACCCCGGTCTGAAGCAAAAGATCCTCGATAAAATAAGATCCCTGAATTCCGCAAACCAAAACCGTCAGCAACTAAGCCTCGATCATTTACCGGTCCTGGATAAGACTTCCAATTGGATGGACTGGCAGGAAGTGATAAAGGATATCAAACCCCCTGAACATTTTGATGGCATACATCTGCACAGGCTTGAGTCCTCACCGAAGCGTGAGTTGTTCGTAGCCTGGGTGAAGGAATATGTTGATGAAGAGGTTCATTCCGATATCATAGAAAGCTTTATCCTTCTGCAAGGCACCTGCGAATGCCATATTACTGACGAAAATGGCAATGCACGCATAGTCAGGATGTCAGCCGGAGATTTTATCACCATGAATCCGGGTGAAATCCATGATGTGATCATTACCTCCCTGGAACCCGCGAAGGCGATCCTTCAATGGATGAAAATAAGCGCGTAAGAACGCAGAAAGCAATTTGCAATTTGCAATAGGCAAAAACAATTTGCAAAAACAATTTGCAAAAACAGAAAGCAAAAAAATCTTTGCTATCTGCGAAATCTGTGGCCTTATTTTAAGGCGATATACTCTACCAGCAATGAGTTGCGGTCGATACCCAGGTATTGCTCTGGTGGTTCTTCAATCTTCTGCAGTAATCCATATACGTTAAGCAGGAAAATTTCAACGATCGGGCTATCTGAGTCCAGGTTGAAGGTATTGCGCATGACGATAAAAAGAAAATCAGAATCCACGTTGTATTTCCGCAGGCTGTCATACCGGTTTGTAAGATTCACGATTCCCTTTTTGGATAAATCCTCAACTGCTGCAGTGAACATTTCGCGCACGTTGGGTTTAACTTTGTAGCCCAGGTTGAAATCTATCCTGAATATTTTATCCTTCACCATTTCATGAAAATTATATTCCTGCTGAAAAGGTGATTCCGTTTCGTTGAAATGTAAAAGCCAGTATGCATCTGCCCGCTTGGGTTGTTTCTGATAGATCGATTTCAGGATCTGTTTTTCCATCCGGTACACCGAATAGGAGCTGGTCAGGTAAACAATATTCGTAGCAAACTTCGGGATGTCCTTATCCTCACTTACAGCTGTGATGATATCTTCATACTGATGGACATCTACAAATTTCCGTTTGCGGAGGAGGACATGTTTCGCCTGATAGTGAATCACCATGATCAGCACAAAAAATAACATCAGCATCAGGGTGAACATAGCCCCATGCATAATCTTGTGTGCATTGCCGGCGAAGAAAATAGCTTCGACGGTAAAAAACAAAGTGGTCAGCAAAGTAATCCTGATCCAGTCCCAATGCAGTTTTCGCCGGAAGAAAAAGATCAGCAGTATGGTGGTAGTCATCATCGTCATGGTGATAGCCACACCATAGACAGCATTCATATTACTGCTGTTTTTGAAATAGAGGACCACAAAGACACAACCCAAAAACAATATATGATTGATCATGGGTATGAAAATCTGTTGCCTGTGCTTGCTCGGGTACCTGATCTGGACCCTGAACCAGGTATCTAATTTGACCGCTTCATTGATCAGGGAAAATGAGCCGCTGATCAGAGCCTGGCTACCAACTATAGAAGCCAAAACCGCGATGCCTACAGCAGTACCAATAAACCATCTCGGCATCATTTCAAAAAAAGGATTCATATGCAAAGGCAACGCCTGTCCTTCAAGCGTCAATAATGACCAGGCTCCCTGTCCGAAATAATTCACGATAAGTGCTGTCTTTACGAAAATCCAGGAAATCCTGATGTTGCTTCTACCCACATGCCCCAGGTCAGAATACATGGCCTCTGCCCCTGTGACGCATAGAAAAACAGCCCCGATGATCACCCAGGCACTGGGATGATGGGTAAGTATTTGGTAACCGTATTTAGGATTAATAGCTTCCAGGACGCTCCAGTCCTGGCTCATCCAGATAAAACCGAAAATGGTGAGCATGGAAAACCAGACCAGCATGATAGGACCGAATGATTTACCGATTTTTTCAGTACCGAACTGTTGAAATGTGAACAGCCCTATGAGTATGATGATGACAATGGGAATGACGGGTACATGTTCATTAAGGCTTTTCAAACCTTCCACAGAAGCTGTAAGTGAAATAGCCGGTGTGATGATTCCATCCGCCAGCAACGCTGAACAGCCGACCATGGCGACGAATATCGTCCAACGGGGTGCGGTTCGCTTAATCAGTGAATATAGGGACAGGACACCACCTTCCCCGTGATTGTCAGCTCGGAGCGTCAGGATCACATATTTGAAGGTAGCCTGAAGTGTTAATGTCCAAAAAACACAGGAAAGCCCTCCAAGAATAAGCTCACGTGTAACGATGTTTTCACCAATAATGGCAGACATCACATACAAAGGCGAAGTTCCGATGTCACCAAAGACAATTCCGATCGTGACCAATAAACCGGCAGCGGTAATTTTCTGAGTAGCCGTTTTCATTAAAATTCCAGGGTTCGGGTTATCGGTATGATTGTCATTTTCAATCTGTTGAGGTATTTATAGGCAGCACATGGATACCTTGTCTTTTTCGAAAGGACAAATATAAATACATGGGGCATAGTGAGGCAATAAAAAGAAAAGAAGGAAATCACGGGGATTTTGCCATAAACGCAGAAGGAATAAATTACGGTAATTTGCACGTATGAAAAAATCAAGCCCGGTCATATCTATTCTTGGAATGGTAATTTTCTCCTGCTTCATGAGCAATTGTTCGTCAAAATTAAAACCCTTTGAATGGCTCACCGGCACCTGGGAAATGCGACGTTCTACAGGAGGGACCCGTCTTGAAATCTGGACTGCACACAATGAAGAATCCATAGCCGGTAAAGGCCTGATGATAAATGATACCGATACCACAATACTTGAACAAATCGAACTCACATACAGGGATAACGAATTCTACTACATTGCCACCATTCCGGATCAAAATAACGGGAACCCTATTGAATTCAGGCTAGTCAAAACGGAAGGAAGGATTTTTACTTTCGAAAACCCCGGTCACGATTTTCCCCAGCGGATCATCTACCAGTTCAAACCCATGGAGGAACAAGCTGACAATGATATTGCTATTGACTCGTTGCTCGTGAGAGTGGAAGGCCTGGATGGAAATGGAATTGATTACGGCTTCTCGAGGAAAAAAATAAAATAATTTCTGATCGAAATGTAATGACGTGATGAAGGTCACGACAATTCGATCAGAAATTATTTAGTGGATCTGACGCAATTCAACTGTCCCTTTATAATTCAGCCGGGGACAAGTCTTAGCCAGATTCAAAGCATCTTCGGAGTTCTTCGCTTCGAAAACAAAATAACTTTCCACATCGTTGTTTCCCTGAAATTCACTCCTGGTTTCTACAGCGGGGCCACCGGGACCTGGTGAGAGAACCCATCCATTATCATGCAGATTTTTCCATTCGATCTTGTGTTCTGCACTTACTGTCTTTACCCATGCTTCATATTCCTTGTCATGATCCGGAGAGAGCTCATTATTATTGTAAATGATAAGGACGTACTTTTCTTGTCCGCTATCTGAAGTAGTTGTTGCTTCGTGGGAATTCTCTTTGCATTTAATAAATACCAGGCTTCCCACTAATAAAAATATTACACCAAAGGCGAAACTGATGCCCGGAGAAAATCTGCCTATTGGTTTTGCAGAATGAACCATAAGGTTTATTTTCTTTATGTCTTTATTCTCCACCATCAGCTCTTGCCACGTCTACAGAGAAATTACCTACGCTGATCCCTTGTTGCTTACCCGCTTCCACATCGAACCGATAGTGAATGCCTGCATAAATCCTGGATTCAGAAGCTTCCTGTGCATACGCTGTGAGCTTACCTGTTTCATCAGGAAAGAAATGAGAAAGGACTGTAGCACCTGCATATGAAAACGTAGAATGTCCGGAAGTATAGCTTGGAAAATTAGGCGTCCCCAAAATGGTTTTAAAACCTGGAATTGCCTGGATAGGCCTTGGATAATGATAAAAATATTTAGCATCCCAGCAGGAAATACCTGCATCCGCCATTGCCATATTGAGATATGCCAAAACACGTGCAGCACGCAATGGATTCAACTTGTGTTCTACAATGAGGTCAGATGCAAATCTATTCCAATGACCCGGAGGAGTATAGGTGCCTAATCCATCGGACCAGAAATTGGCAATGCGTCGCTGATCTGTTGTCAGATTATCTGAAATATCCTTCAATTCATTTGCTGCCACTTCAAATGCAGGTGATCCTGGAGCAGGTGGAGTATCTGGGCGTACTGTTATCACATCCGGTACATTCCAGAGTTTTACTTTTCCAAACAATGGTGTTATTCCGACAGGTCGCGGAGGAGTTTCCTTGTTTTCCCAATGCCATCCCAAACGTGCCTGTGCATCATCCCTGATGGAATCTGATTTTGGTCTTGGTGTCTGAGCATTTTTCAATCCATCACTTCCTGCTCTGACTTTTACAACATTCCAGACTGCTCTGCCTAACGAATCACCTGCGGTGATATCGCTTTGCACATTCAGACCTGCCCACATCAGGCTATTTTCATGCTCAAGTGCTTTCGCAGCAAGAAAATCCTTTTCAAGTGGAAACAAAGCTGTAAGTGCAGCTTTTGAAACAGCAGCGATGACAGCACCATCTGCAGGATAACTTGGTAAATTATTTTTTGGTAAATGAGTTACAATCGTTGCGTCAGTTGTATAGGGTGCTGGCCTGTTAAAATTATACTTATGATACCATGTTGAAATCAGGGCATCATATTCTGTGGCAGCCCAATAAGCAAAAGCTCTGCATGAGTACGGTGGATGAGCAAAAGGAAACAATGGATATTTTCCTGGATCTGCAGAATTTGGCGCCGGATAATTTCCTGCTGAATCAGGTGAAGGTGCGAGATTATATTTAGCAGCTAACTCCCTGGCTATTTCATTCCAACGAATCAAGCCATCTCCACCCCAGTATTTAACAGCTTCTTCCTGTTCACCGGTGAGTTGTGCAGATGCAGCTTTCAATGCGGCAAGTTCTGCCTGGTATTCAGCGGAGGTAATATCGTACGGTGCAGGAATTCCTATTTGTGATCCGCTGCTCAATAGCTTAGGATGCCAGCTTCCACCATTTGCGTCAAGCGATGCATACTCATACGCATCGAATGCGATGTAGGAAGGCTGTTCATCAACGCAGGATTGGAAAATAAATCCTGTAGCGATAATTGAAAAAAGAAAAAATAATATGGCTGTATTTTTCATGTTAATGTGAATTCAGTTTGATAAAAAAATGAAGTGAAGTACCTGATTAGTCATTGATGATCGGTTCAGTCTGGCCACTTTTCCAAAGTGGAAAGAAATATGCAATACCCGCAGAATAAATAGTAGACTTACCTACATTTCTTCCTGTCAGAACGTGTCTTGTGTTAGCTATAACACTAAAACCATCTATCCCGGGAACATAATACTGTATTTCCCCTCCAACACTTGAGTTGTACATGGCGACGGAAGGGAAACCGGAATCCTGCCTTCTGATATCATATCCGCCCTGCGTATTCAGTCCGGAAAAATCTCCATCAATCTTAAGTGAATAATCGAATAACCAAATGCCAAGGTTGACGCCCCAGGTAATGGCATCAGGCATGTCCACTTCATCGGAGTAAATGCTATGCGTTGTATAATAGTAATCACGTTCGATAGAAGAATTTCCTCTCAGGTGATAACCGGCTTGTCCACGCAGATATAAACCCATATCAAGTTTGTATTGGAGAATACCGGTGAACGAAAGTTCACTACAACCTAATCCAAGACTATACGGGCCATAATCGGATGAATAATTGGAAAGGGGTTGCATTGCACCCAGTGTCAGATGCGTTGTAAAATTTCCGGGTCCTGCTACAAGATCGAGTGCTTTTCCTTTTATCCAAAAGCCCAAATCCTGGATACCGCTTGTACCTTTTATATAGCCACCGCTGGCATCCGTTTTCATCCACGGAAGAGCAGCTATGATACTGATCCGATTCGTAATCCCCAGAATGGCCATGGGTGTAATGGATTGCCGGGTTAGCGTCCCAATATTACCATTGGTGCGCAGAAGCGCACCTTCCCAATATTCGTCCCAACTGTCATGCGAGTATATTGCGGCAATACAAATTTGTCCTTTTGTCATCAGTGTAGCATCTGTAGGTGTTTGCGCATTCGCAGATACAATACATGTGAACAATAGAAAAAAACTAAAACAATAGTGTACAATTATTTTCATAAAGAGAGAGATTTCATGATTAGTAAACGAATAAGGATTCAAAGTATAATCGTACAAAACTAAAAAATCTGCTTTAACGGTTAGCTGTAAGGAATATATAAGTAAAATTCTAAGGACATTCTAAGGTCAATTTCCGCTCCTCTATCGAATTCCGCTGCATTTCAGTGGATGATTTGATTAGCTTGTCTCTCTCGAGGCTCCTTACCTTTTTTAATGAAAGGAATTTATAAAAAAATATTTCTGCTTCCTTTGATTGTCTCATGGCACCTTTAAGCCTGCACGATGGTGGCAAATACCAATTAAAATATTTCTTCCATTTCATTGGAATCTGCAAAGGATTCAGTGCAATTGTATAATATTTACTAACGTGAGTTAAGTTCGGTTAATGACTAAAGTATTCAGAAAATAATGCAGGGAGCAGGTATAAAAAAAATAATAAGTAATCAGTATTCAGTAATCAGTATTCAGTATTCAGTATTCAGAAAATAATGCAGGGAGCAGAGGATTCACAAGATCTAAATTCACGATTCACGTTTCACGAAAGGAATTTAATAAGCTTCAGATAATATTGCAGACTCACGATTCACGTCTCACGACTCACAATTCACAATTCACACGACTCACGTCTCACTACTCACTACTCACTACTCACTTCCGATAAGCCATTTCTTAAACTCAGGTGAACGCTCTTTGCTGACGATCGTATCTTCTTCAGTCGGTGGATCAAGCTTGAGCTTTACTCTTGATTTGGAATAGGTCACCATTTCTTCAATGGAGCTCATTTTCACAATGAATTGCCTGTTGATCCGGAAAAAATGCAAAGGGTCGATCATTTGTTCTATCTGATCAAGGCTTTGGTCCAATGGATATCTTTTATTGCCAGCCAGGACAGCAAAGCTGATTTTATCTTTGGAATAAAAATACGCGACTGTGTCCAGGTCAATCAGCTTGATGCTCTGACCCATCCTGACAAGCAAGCGTTTGGATTTGTGGATGAATCCTGCATCCTGCAATCGCTGTATAAGGTCTGAACCTTCATCGCTTTTCGAGGATTTTTTAGAAACTTTTTTCAACGCCAGCTCAAGCTCATTCTGCTTGATGGGTTTAAGCAAATAGTCAATAGCATTGACCTTAAATGCTTTCAGGGCATACTCATCATATGCTGTCACAAAGATGACAGGAGCTGTAATCGTTACTTTGTCAAAGATGTCAAAGCTGGAGCCATCAGCCAGATGAATATCCATTAAAATCACATCCGGCATCGCATGATGCTGAATCCACTCCACAGAGGATTCGATACTGCTCAGGGTCCCGATGACTTCAATTTTAGGATTAATGTCTTGTAAAAGCTTCTGCAATCTCCTTACGGCAGCCTGCTCGTCTTCAATGATTAATATTTTCATTCGGTTGATTTTTTTATGATCGGGATACGAACCCTGAATGTATCCTTGTCCTTTTCGATGATTACTTTTCGCTCACTCAGCAGCTGATACCTCCTGACAATACTTTGCAACCCGAATTGAGTAGATGGCTCAGTTTTGGATTTTGGCTGCAGGTTATTCTTCACTGTGATATATTGATCTTCATCTACCGTGATAAAAACATCAAGTGGTTTGTTTTCTGCTATAACATTGTGCTTAACCGCGTTCTCTACTAACATTTGCAACGTTAAGGGCAAAATAAAAGCTTCCTTCGGAGCACTATCAATATGCAATATGAGATTTGTACCATACCGCTTGGTTAAGAGATATCCGAAATTCTGAACTAATTCAAATTCCTCTTCAAGAGCAATGGTTTCCTGTTCCCTGTACTGAAGTATGCTTCTGAAAAAATCCGATAATTTTTCGACATACTCAATAGCGATTGCAGGCCTGAGCGTGTTTTCGTCAATGATGGTAATCAGGGTATTAAAGCTATTGAATAAAAAATGCGGATTGATCTGGGCTTTTAACGCCTGTAGCTGGGACTCGATCATTTCTTTTTTCAGCAAAGCCTGTCGTTGCACTCTCCTGCTCCTCATTCTATCAAGCCAGTAAAATATACCTACGGCAAGAAAAAGGATTGTTCCAATAAACCATAGTTGCCACCAGAATGGTTTTGCAATGGTAAATGAATATGAAGCTACCGGCTCGTCAAAAAAAGATTTGTTCTCCGAAGCCTTCACTAAAAACGTGTAATCACCAGGAGGCAGACTTGAGTATGAGGCTATATTATCCTTTGAAATCTTTGCTTCCCTGTCATATCCAATCAATTTATAATTGTACGTGACAGCATAGGGAGCCGTATACCACAGTCCTACATATTCAAATGAAAAATAATTTTCATGAAAGGAAAATACATGTTCATCCGTGAAATCAATCGGCTGCTGGTTGACTCTTACCTGTGTGATCTGTGTCCTGGGATCTATTGTAAATTCATGATCAGCGGCATAATATTTCATGATCCTGTTTTTACCGCCGATAAATACATTTCCTTTTGTATCTGTAGCTACGGCATTGTCACCCGGTTCAAAATCCCCCGCCCCTATTTCTGAAGAATAGTACATGAAGTGTCTTCTCTCCGGTTCCATAAGGTCGATGCCCCTGTGATGCGAGATCAGGATATCCCCGTTTCTTGTAGCGGCAATCGATGTCACATTCATAGTCGACAGTCCTTGTCTCAGACCAAGTGGCTTGTATGTCATTCCATCCAATTCAACAAGTCCCAGGTCCTTTGTATTTAACCAGATATGTTTTTGCTGATCTTCGCAGATAGAATATACTTTTCGCAAATTGACACTATCATTTCCATTGTATTGAGTCACCTGATCTCCATCAACGCAGTAAACGCCATTACCATCTGTTGCAAACCATGCCCTGTCCCTGGAATCCACAAAAACCTGGTATACAAAATGCAGATTGGATTGCCATGGGTCGCTCAACAGATGGAAAAGAATATTTTTTTCTTTCGTGATATCCCGATCTACAGGATAGGATACAACACCCTGCAGCGTACCGATATAAATTTCTTTTGTCGTACGATCCATGGACATGATCGAGCTGCCCAGGTCCTTTACAGAAGATGTAATGGGCTTAACGACACCGGTTGATGGTGTATATATAAACAGACCTTTATCAAGAGTGGCTATCCATAAATTATTGAAATTGTCTTCCAGGATATTAGTGGTATTAAAATCATATCCAGGTGCAACTCTTATCGTTTTGGAAACTTTATCTGCATACTGCTCCAGCTTATACAACCCTTTGATCGTTCCTATCCACAATTTATCCTGGTGGTCGCAAAACAAAGTTTGAATTTCACCTATTTCTGTATTCAGTGACTCAAAGGAATTGAAAGCTGACATGAGTGTGCCTTCATTGGTGGAAATCCAGATATTGCCCTCGATATCTGCGAGAATATCTGATACGGCAAAAGGTGCCAATGCCTGCAGGCTCACAAGTTTGCGAATAGATTTAAACTGGAAATTGTAACGCCATACACCCATAGACCTTGTACCGATCCAGATTTCATGACTATTGAAGATTTCGAAAGAAGTGATCTCGTCCATCACCTGGTTTTCGAATGGCTTCGTGATTTTTTTCAGCATGGCATCGTAAACCACGACACCATATTCAAATGTACCGATCCAGATGTTCCCCATGCCATCAAGTCGAAGGGCTGTAATGATCTGGTCAGGCAAACCATCGGCAAGACCAAGGCTCCGGATTTTTTTTACTTCATTTTCAAAAGTGCAGATATTGATACCGTCATCGGTCCCCAACCATATCTCACCGGTGCCGGTGCTGATCATGGAGTAAATATCATTTCCCGACAAGCCATCACCTACATCAAAATTAAAAAGCCGTTTACCGGTGTAGACATATACACCTTCACCATACGTGGCAAACCAAAGACGCCCTGAGGAATCCTGTAGTATGGTGGTGATAGGTTTGACAGGATGTCCTTCTTCAATATCAAAAGCCTGCACTTTCCGGGAGTTGTCAAGAAAATAAATTTTCCCTGACTGAGTTCCGATCCAGATCCTTCCGGATTTATCCTCATAGAGTGATGTGATCGATAATATAGATGCTGATGAATCGAACCTTACAGGATACCAGGAGTTACCATCGTATCGTGCAAGGCCATTGTTTGTGCCCAGCCATATCATGCCCTGATGATCCTGCAACATTACATTCAGGGGTATGTCAGCATATGCACTTCCTACATCATGCTGAATGAATTTCGGCTCCTGCGCTTTGATACAGGGCAAATAAAAAACAGAGAAGAGTAGAATCAGGAAACGGTTCATGATTTTGAACCTGTGACAAATTCAATACTGACATTAACATTAATTTGCTCAGCTATTTTCTGCCTGACTATTTTAGGAATTGAAATGCCATGATCAGCAAGAGGAACAAAAAAATCAGTTGTCAATATTGCTGCACCCGGTTTGAGAGTGATCGTACCACGAATAATCCTTTCTTTAGAAACACCATGAATTTCCAAAACACCTTTAGCTCTTACCGAATACGTTCCAGGTGTATCAAAAGGAATATCCTCTATCAGTTTACCTGAAAAAGAAGCTTGTGGATGTTCGTTTTGTTCCATATAATTTTCCAAAAAATGGACGCGTTGAATTTCACTATTGAAGCCTGTAAAACTATTTATTTTCACATTGAAAGCAAATTCCCTGGTGACAGGATTGATCATCCCCTTTATGGATCTGCTTTCAGCTTTGATCGTTTCAAGAGGTGCTTCAGAAATAAAAGACGCCTCCCCTTTTTGGGCAACATAAAATGTGGCCTGGGATAAACACAGGCTGGTCCACGTACAGAGGATAAGCAGGAAGAAAATAATTTTTTTCATATGTATATGCTGCAAGATATCGTCATTCTTTCAGCCTGTTCCCCCGTTTTGCACCATCATATTGAAAAGGGTGATGAACAGGACTATTTACCTGATGAATCTTTTTGGAAATCTTACATTTCAGATCAAACCATCCTGAGCCCTATAATCTTGTGGTCTTTTTACAATGAAAAAACGTTTTGAAATGCCAATGAGTTACCGTATAAAACCTAATTAGCTCCTAATGCAGATATCATCCATACGGTTCATTCCCTGTATAGGTACGCTATACAAGAGGATCTGATAAACCCTGTCAGAAAAAATTAATTTATGCTGAACCTGGAAGCGAACCTGCCGTTGAAACTGACAAAATAGATGCCTTTTGCATAATCCATAACAGAGACTCTATGTTGTCCCGATTCCAATTCATCTGACCACATCGTTCTGCCCCGGATATCAAAAATAGTACAGGTTCCTTTTGCCGGAAGATCGATGAACAATGTTTCACGCACCGGGTTTGGACTGAGTTTGACGGTTGCTTTGCCACGGCTTAAGGATGAAGCGGACAGGAGATTGTCTGTGCTCACCTGGTCAATGCAAACATAAGCAGGTGTGTTCATCCCAAAAGTGCCTACATCACTGGATGAGAGCCTCAACACAAGAGAGTCTACCTCACCGATGCTGGTGAGATCTACATATTTCCAATCTGTGAGGATATAATCTTTTGATGCGCTGGATGACCTGTAATCGGCCAGGTATACATTGATGCTGTCATCAGCGATGGCACCTCCTGCATATTTCTTAATGGTAAGAAGAAAGAAATCCGGATCCTTGCCGGATTCACCACCAAATTTTTTGGCAAATGAATCACCGTCCCTCATACTCAATGCAGCGTATGTACTGTTAGTGACATACATTCCTATCATTGGTTTGCCTGTCGCTTTGCCGGTTAAACGAACGAAGGTATTATCATAAATATATCCTACAGCATAAGCAGTAGTACCTAACGCACCGGAACCTGTAATAGAGCTATATTGATTTGAAAATCCGGGTGTAGTAGTATTCGTATCCGCAGAAATGGCAAAACCAGACCAGAAATCAAATTCTGCATTATAATTATTTGGAAGCTCGATTGATCCGCTTCGAAATCCCCGTTCCGGTGAAGCGTCATTTAGATATTGTCCTGGCTCAAGGTTGAAATCTTCAAAACCTGCAATAGCCTGGGAAAAACAATGCCCAATTGCTATTGAAAAAATAAGTGCAAAACTAAACTTCACCATTGCTTTTTTATTTTTTAACATCCATTAAACCAGGTCTGACCCTTTGATTCAATAAAGTTAAGCAATCGGGATGGATATTCCATTTTAAATGGCCGAATGTCAAAAAAATGATACCCTGACCCCGGCGGTAAAGCTTCTTCCGGGCATAGGCCTTCTTTCGATGATCCTGTAGGGAACATTCCATATGTTATCTGCCTGGATATACAGAGATTCTTTTAAGCGATGCTTTTGAAAATCAACGGACAGACCCGCCGAACCAATATTCGCTGCCCTGATCTGATCATTGATCCCGGTGGAAGGCCCAAACCAATGATGGTTGTAATATCCCGTCCAGGAATGAAAGTGAACTGTCAATCCTGACATATAATTTTCCACAGGAACATAAAATAATTGTTCGCCCGCTTCGATCTGAAATTGCTTCAATTCGGATTCAAATGTTGACCAGGTGAGATCCAGGCCTGCATGCAGATCGAATTTACATTGATTCGTGGTCCAACTTACATTGGCCCGGGTCTCAAAACCACGGCTGTTCACTTCGGCTATATTGATTGGAGACCAATATTCACGGAGACCTTTCACCGGGGGCATCCACATGATCCATTGATCAATATTTCTCTTGTATGCAGTCAGCGATGTGGAAAGCTTTATTTTTTCTGTAACCCATTTATAATGTATGCCGGCTTCCACTGCCCATCCTTCTTCAGGTACAAGATCAGGATTACCTCCGGGGCGCCAGTTGAGATCATTTAAAGTAGGCATACGGTAATTTCTTGACAGGCTTGTTTTAAAAGTTATCTTTTTTATTCCGGAAAATTCTGTCGATACATCCACCAGGAGTGGTGACCATATACTTTCTGTTATTTCCTGTCGTGCCTGTAACCTCCACATCCAGTTTTTGGATGCAAGCTTTACGGAAGAAAAAACAGCTGATTGATTCCTGGTTTTAAGATCCTGATAATTTTCTGATAACCCCTGTGCAACTTCGGTATAGATTCCTCCTGCAATGCTTATATTATTTCCGGGGTGGTACGATGTTGCGGCTTCTGCAAGCCATGTTCGGAATTGATTGTGTGTATACAGGATAATGAGTGTATCCTGGTAATCATTGATTTCATCAAGCCATGCACTTTTCAGTTGCCAGTGAAATTTATCTGCTACATAATTCCATTGCAGTGAAGCCCTGAATATTTTATCCTGTTGCGCTGATTTGCTTGTTGTCTGTGTTGATATAGGTGGTATCTGGCGGTCAGCATACTGATACCACAACCTGCCAGTCAATGTTTGTCTATCATTGAGTGCATAGGATACTTCCTGCAGTATGCCTTTATCGTTTATTTGATTGTGGACCTGGTTGTGTTCAGGTAAATGTTTATCAAGCCTGTACCTGTAATTGTTTTCTGCATGTTGTGAAAACAATCTTGAAGAAAACCTGATTTTTCCAACTCCATAATCTAATTGGATGTCTCCGCCACGACGTCCCCAGCTTCCTGCATATACATTTATACCAATACGATTTTGAAGACTTACAGGTTCATTGGATATAGATATAAGCCCACCTACTGCACCGGATCCGAATGCTGAACCATGTCCTCCATAATGAATAGCTGCTTCATCAAAAAATACACCCGGGATCAATGCAAGATCCTGCATACCAAGCATGGGATTCCGCAATGGAATGCCATTCCATAAAATCTGTGTGTGTGAAGCGCTTCCTCCGCGAATACCAAGTGTGGCTAATGTGCCCGATCCATAGGATCTTACAAACAATGGTGTCTGTTTAGCTAATACAGATGCAAGGTCATCATGGTCATTAAATGAAAGCATGGACTTGCCCATCTGATCAGTATGTTTGCCTATATCAGTGAGGTCGATGCGTTCTGCAGTAACTTCCACCTGTTTAAGCACATGTATGCTATCGATCTGTGCATGCAAAAAATTAATCCCTGATGTTAACCAAAGAGTTATAAAAGAAAAAGTCAAATAAACACATCGGGCATTGACTGATTGCATAGTCCAAAATTAACCTAAAACAAGGCTTTGCAAGTACGAATTATCTGTATTTGCCGCCGAACGACGATATTTATTACTGCTCATAACCTTCGATGAAGCAATATAATCCTCTAAAAAACTAATTCTGTCGATAAAAAGAACCTCACTGCAACCTTTTCGGACAATTTTGAGTCTTGTTGTTTAATCAAACAAGACCAGAAAATGAAAAAATTCAACATACTCCTCTCCGTTATTTTCCTCTCTTTTTCTACCCTTATCGCTCAGCATGGCGATACAGGTCTCAAAGGCAAAGTATTGGATGAAAATAATGATCCTATCAGCTTTGCTAACATCACGATGTTCAACGCAACAGATTCTTCGATGGCCAAAGCAGGTTATTCACAGGAAGACGGTTCTTTTTTATTTACACATATTTTACCCGGCAATTATTATATCAATATTTCTTTTGTAGGTTTTGATACCTATGTGTTACCTGTTCTTGAGATAGCAGCGGACAATATCCTCGAAGTTGACAACATAAAAATGTTGCCTTTCACCACGGAGCTTGGTGAAGTGGTAGTGGCTGCTTCAAAACCGCTGGTGGAAGTCAAACCGGATAAAACAGTTTTCAATGTAGAAGGAAGTGTCAATGCTATCGGAAATAATGGTCTTGAATTGTTGCGTAAAGCTCCCGGTGTAGTAGTGGACAATAATGACCGGCTGATGTTAATCGGCAAAAGCGGTGTGAAGGTGTACATCGATGGACGTCAATCGATCCTCTCCGGTGATGACCTTTCTAATTATCTGAAATCACTTCAATCTTCACAGATAGAAGCAATAGAAATAATTACACAACCTTCAAGCCGATATGAAGCTGATGGAAATGCAGGGATCATCAATATCAGGCTGATCAAAGACAAATCGCTCGGAACTAATGCCAATGTAAGCCTTGGATACAGCCAGGCAACACATGGTCGTTTCAATGGAAACCTCAGTCTCAATAACCGCACAAAGCTTGTCAATGTGTATGGCAATTACAACTATGCGAATGGCCAAAGCAGCGAATTCAATTTCTTTGAGCGTACTACTGCTGATCTTTTCACCGACCAGGCCAATACTGGTGGAAACTTCTGGGAGAATCATTCCATGAGAGCCGGCCTCGATTTCGCTGCATCACCAAATGCAACTTTTGGCGTTTTGTTTGACGGGTTCATGAACAAGGATCAGTGGACCAGTAAGATCCATACAGCTATATCTCCATCGAGAGGTGCAGCTCCAACGGAAATCCTTGAAGCAACTAATCAGAACGATGGTGATCAGGACAATTACAACGTTAATGGTAATTACAGGTTCGACAATAAGAAAGGGACCGTTTTGAATTTCGATCTGGATTATGGAAAATATTCAAGCATAGGGGATTCCTATCAGCCTAATTATTACTATGATCCGGTTGATGGTACGTTAACCGATACAAGGATCTTTTCTTCACATGCACCGACTGATATTGATATCAAGACGTTCAAGCTGGATTACGAAAAAGGAATGTTTGGTGGAACTGTTGGTGCAGGATTTAAGCTCGCGCTTGTAAATACGGATAACAACTACGAATTCTATAACATCATTGATGATGAACCGATCCTGGATATAGACAAGACAAACCGTTTTGAATATGCCGAGAATGTAAATGCCGGTTACGTCAACTATAACAGGCAATGGAAAAAAATAGGATTGCAGGTTGGTGTGCGGATGGAGCAGACAGATTCAAAAGGCGATCTCACCAGTCAGAAGCCCCAGGATGATCAGACTGTTAAGCAGGATTATGCTGACTTATTTCCAAGTGGTGGATTGACCTACCAGCTTAATCAAAAGCACAGTCTCAGGATTACTTACAGCCGTCGTATTGACAGACCGAATTACAGGGATTTGAACCCATTTGAATTCAAGTTGGATGAGCTGACTTTCAAGAAAGGAAATCCTTTTTTACGTCCGCAATATTCCAATAGTATTTCATTGGGACATACATTTAATTATACCCTGAATACCAGCCTGACGTATACGCATACGAATGACCTGATGTCTGAAATAACAGATACAGCCAGCACGAAAGCAGCATTTATCACCACTGAAAATATAGCTAACCAGGATGTATATTCCCTCAGTGTGAGCTATCCATTTGCATTATCAAAGGCCTGGAATGTATTTGCAAATACAAGCATATCGAATACACATAATAAAGCTGATTTTGGTGATGGGAAAATAGTTGATATCAGGGCTACTACTTTTAATATTTACATGCAACATTCATTCACACTACCTAAGGGGTTTACATTTGAAGTATCGGGATGGTACAATTCGCCGGGAATCTGGGGAGGAAATTTTGCAACCGGTTCGATGTGGAGTGTGGATGCCGGCATTCAGAAAAAAATATGGAAAGACCGTGGTAATATCAAGTTCGGCGTCGGTGATATTTTTGATAGCATGGAATGGTCAGGTGTAAATGATTTCGGCGGGCTTGCGATGAGAGCTCATGGCGGATGGGAAAGCAGGCAGGCAAAACTTAACTTCACTTACCTGATCGGTAATGATCAGATCAAAGGCAATCGAAATCGCAGCACTGGTCTTGAAGATGAATCGAAGAGGATACAGGGAGGGAAGCAGTAGAATAGGTGGAGGCGATTCAGTATTCAGTAAAAATGGTATTCAGTATTCAGTAAAAATAGTATTCAGTAAAAATGGTATTCAGTAAAAAAGTATTCAGTATTCAGTGTTTGGTAAAAAACAAACATCATTGGTTATAACAGAAAACGGGCAGCGGATAAATTGTCCGTTTTCTTTTTACAACTATTCGTGTTCACAAATATTTGATGAAGATAAAAATTATCCCAGGTCATATCTTCCATGAAAACTGAATACTGGGCGCTCTGATTACTGATTATTGGTTACTGAACACTGATTACTGAATACTGAACACTGATTAGTGAACACTGCTTTTAGTCATTCGCATCTATAAGGAAGACTCTTACCAGTTCAATCTTTTTATCGCTCACTTTTTCAAATACAAAACGATAATCATCCAGCTCCAATTCTTTTCCCTGTTCAGGTATGGTGCCTGATGTCATGACGATATAGCCGGATAGCGTTTCATACTCTCCTTCAGGAAATTTCAGTGTGGGATATTTCTCATTCAGATAATCGATCTCAAGACGGGCAGAGAAAAGATATTCCCTGTCATTGACCATCTCTTCTACATGGTCTTCCACATCATGTTCATCTTCGATTTCACCGAAAATTTCTTCAGCAATATCTTCCAGGGTAATAATGCCTGCAGTGCCGCCGAATTCATCCACGACAACTGCTATATTATTTTGCTGGCGGGTAAAGGATGTCATGATATCCAATACGCTTGTTACTTCCGGAACATATTGAATCGGGATGATCATATCCCTGATGCCTTTGGGGCCATTCAGGAGACTTTGATGATGTATGTATCCAAGGATGTTGTCAATATCTCCATCAGAAATCAGGATCCTGGAATGTCTTGTATCCAAAAATGATTTTTTTAATTCTTCTATACCATCCACGACATCCACATGCACAATCTCTGTTCGCGGCACCATGCATGCTTTTGCTTTGAGATTTTTTAATTGCAAAGCATTCTTGAACATGTCCGCTTCCATGGAATCGTCATCCTTCGACAGGGACCCCTCTACAAAATCCTGCAGGTCAAGACGTGTAAAAACATCTTGCACATGCTGGATAGGTGCCCTGAAAACATACCGCAGCAAAATATTTGAAAATGAAATCAGCACCCAGGCCGGAAATTTCAATATCCATTGAAAAAATACCATAGGATATGACACAAGTATAAACGCCCTGTTTGCAAAAAGTCTGAAAATTAATTTTGGCAGAAATTCTCCGAGAATGAGCATGACCACAGTAGCCATGAGCGTAATGATGATCAGACGAACCGCTTCTGAACTGATGTAGGGAAGGATCCATGGCTCAATCAACCGCGACATTAAATACGTAAAGACTACAAGGGTAATATTGCTTCCTACCAAAAGGACACTCAGGAATTCTTTTGGCTTTTCATAAAAACGGGAGATCATTTTACTTCGCCGTGTCCCTTTATCCCGTTCAATCTCGACACCCAGCTTATTGGCCGTGATAAAGGCGATCTCCGTACCGGCAAAGAATGCGGAAAGTATCAGGGTGATGAAAATGAGAATGATGAGCGAAAACATGATAGGCAAAGTTAACAATGGGCAATTAGCAATTGGCAATAAAAAAGAGAATCCGGAATCTTGAATTCTGAATTTTGAATAAAGAAGTAAAATAAGAAATATCGAATATTGAATGAATATGTTATTAGCATCAGGTAATTAGCAACAGGTAATAAACTTATAAGCGCTTATATAAACCTTTTAAACTTTATAACCCTAATAAACCTATAAACTTTAAGCAATTATTCGGATCTACCACCTTCTTCAACTTTCATATCACCTGAACCTGAATGCAACTCATACCGGGTAAAGGCTTCATTGGATCTGAATCCATAGCTAAATATCGTTTTGTCGTGATCGGTAATCTTCACGAAACGATCTGTATAAATTTCTTTTGTTTTTTCATCCCAGATCAATTCAGGTGCATCGAGACGTTGGCCGCGATCATTGTGCAGGACTACATTTTTCTGAATGATGATTTTCCGGTTGATCTGATCTCGTCTTGCATAATCGGATCTCAACCAGCTACGCGCATTCCCGGTTTTATCATAGAAAGTCACTTCAAGGCCTTCCGGAAATTCTTCTTCCACTGCATATTTTTCAAGTGAACGACGGGTAAGGGGAGCTTTCAAAATGAATACCAGGTAACTGCTGTCTGTATATTTTACTTCAATGTCCCTGGCCTCTTCTACATTGTCAATCTTAGAACCAATGTACCTCGACAGGTCAGGTTCTTCCACAACACATGAAGCCAATGCAAGAAACAGGAAACTAAGGGTAAAGAAATTTTTCATGGGAACAGTCTCTGACTATCTTAACACGGTGACAGTACCCGTAAATAATAATGGAATATCATCCAGGAAATCGACCTCAGCACGATATGCATATACACCCTGAGATACGGGTTGATTGTTACATGTACCATCCCATCCGAGTGAAGGTTCGTTCAATAAAAAATCAGTGCCTTCCCACATCAAACCTCCCCAGCGGTCAAAAATCTGAAACCGCTTCACAGATGTTGCAGCACTATTTCCATAAATCGTGAGCCAATCATTCGCAGAATCATTATTGGGAGAAAAAACATTCGGGATATAAATCGGTTTGTACGCATCCACAAAAATGAAGACAGAATCTGTTGTAACACATCCCAAATCATTGGCTATCGTCAATGAATACCAACCGGAATGATGGGGCAGTGCTGTAGGATTAAGCAGGCTATTAATATCAGAACCTGGAAATGTCAGGGTATTAATGTTATTCCATACCACATTCGTAGGAAGACCGGGTAATGTGAAGGCATGCAGATCAGTAGTTTGTCCTAGTTGAATGAAAATAGAATCACCTAATTCCACATTAAACCCTGAAGCAGGCAAGACAGTTAAATCTACCTGGCTTTCACAACCTTTTTCATCCTGGATACAAAGTGTATAGGATCCGGGGAATAAAGATGGAAATACGGTTGAAGGTTGATAATTGACACAATCAAGACTGAATTGATACAATGGCGCACCACTTATTCCTACACCTTGTATTGCTCCGGATGACGTATTGGGACACAGCTGATCATGTACAATCCCTGTAACTGATAAGGTGCTTGTATCTGCACAACACGGTTCGATAAAAAAGTCAAGAATTTCCGTGACAACACAGCCTTTAGAGCTTGTCACAGTCAATGCAACTTTTTTATCCCCAAATGATTCGTAAATGACAGAAATCGGTCCTGTCGTAGTATCTGAAATTGGAGTTGCGCCTGCTCCAAAACTCCATACATAACTCACTATACTATCTGTAGGCGCAAGAGATTGATTATCGAATATGATGGTTTTATCGCATTCAAATGCCTGAACTGCGGTAACATCAAAAGCTGGCTTAGGTCCCTGGAAAGTGCCTGTGCCACCCCACTCTATTGTGAAACCAAGACCTGACTGACTAAAATTATTGACAAGCAATGCATAACTTTTTCCGGCGATCATATCCAAAGGTGCAATCCAACTGTCATCATCAGGCTCCCTGCATCCTGCATCCTCTTCTGTATCTGTACTACCCACTTGTAAGCCTGTTGGGCCATTACATCGCCGCCACGTTGGAAAAGGATCTTCTGATCCTGGTGATCCATTAGCCCCCGCAGCCATACACCTCACTTCACGCTTATTTGCGCAATCATTCAGGCCGCCCGGAAGTTCATATACTACAAAATCAATATCGTCTGACTTAAATCCGGGTTGATAATTGTTCGGTGTAAGTGTAAATGTCAAGGTACCCGAAACTTCACATGTCCATTTGTACCACGCAGAACTTAATTCCTGCATTATGCATGTACCGGTCACTCCCGTATCCCTAATCCCGATACCCAAAATTGTATCAATTACAAATGGTGACTTATCGCAAAGCAATACACCTTTATAACAATCGGACTGTGGGTTAGGAGGTGGAATAAAACCATTGAGGCAGATCTGAAATGTACCTGCAGAAAGACCCTGACCTTCCACGAGAAGGTAATAAACCCTTCCAATCACAAGATCTGCGAGAGATAGCTCTACCTGGTCAGTAATAGAAGAAATAGAATTACAGCCAATTTTATTCAGATTATTACAAGAACCATCAAAAATAGCAATGGATGGATTTCGCAGTGTTCCAAGTCCATTTATTGCACCCGAAACCTTGATATACATGGCCGGTGTCTCAGGTCTGAAGGTGAACCACACTTCATTATTAAGTCCAATGAAACAAGTGCTTGGAGGAATACTTCCAGAAAAAGGTGTCGCATTAATGTTGGTATAGGCTTCAGGTTCGCTGCACCAATTGGTTGTGTTTGGTAGATGGAAGGCTGAGCCGCATTCGTCATTAAGCGGTTGGGCAAATATTGAAATGCCACAACAGACAAATAACAGTACCAGGTAAATAATCCTCATTTAGGTGATTTCTAGATCAATATTAAGATACGAAATTAACAATTATGTACCGTGGCATGTTGTCTGATATCTATCATTACAGGTGAATTGTAACGATTCTTTAACGAATAAGTAGACGTATTGCGGCCAATGACGGGTTGGGCTGAAAATTAATCCCCGGACAGCAAAAATCCGTGCCACACTTAAGTGTGCCACACCTAAGTGTGCCACACTGTCATAACTCACTGATATTACACGTAGTTATAAGTGGACGGATGGCACAAATAATTCCACCAATTGTGGATAAAATCCGGGTCAGGACATCCTCGTGGCACGACTAGTGGTGCCACGAGTACTGGTGCCACGAGTACTCGTGCCACGAGGTCATAACTCATTGATAATACACGATGTTATAAGTGGCCGGCGGGTACACATTTTGGCACTAATCCTGATCAAAAACAAGCTAAAAAATGGTCATACAGGAATTCTCCCCAAAAATGCCCTTGTCCTGATATTATTAACTTTGAAATAATGAAGATCCTGAATCAACTACCCAATGCCTTAACTCTCCTGAATCTCACATTGGGGACCCTGGCCATCATTGCATTGATAAATGGCCTTGTTCCAATAGTCCTGGCATTGATCGGCGGATGCCTGCTGGCGGATATCCTGGATGGCGCAATCGCAAGAAGATTGGGTGTCAGTGGTGGCCTTGGGATACAATTAGATTCACTGGCGGATGTGATCTCTTTTGGTGTTTTGCCTGCTCTCATGATTTATGGAGCTTATTCCATGTATTCTCACGAATATCCATATCCGGTTCTGATTTCAGTTTTTGCAGCACTTACCGCAGCATCTGCCGGTTTAAGACTCGCCAGGTTCAATGTGGACACAAGGCCAAGAGAATATTTCTGGGGACTGGCCACTCCGGCGGGAGCGATCATGGTGACAGGATGGTTCTGGGCTCAGTTTGCAGGTCGGGATTATGGCCTGGGTATGGCTGATTGTCCGTGGATGGGTGTATTGATCCCAGTTTTTCTGATCATTTGCTTCCAGGTTCCGCTTAAGTTACCGGGTCTGAAATCGCCTAAATCAGGAATTATCACTGCCATCCTGTTAGGTGTTTTCGGCTTAGTTGGATTTATTTTGATGGGACCTATCAGTATTCCATTGGCTATCGTGGGGTATGTGGTTTTGGGTTTGCTGAATTTAGTTTTGAAGTGGTACTAGACAGTAAGAGGTAAGAAGTAAGAGGTAAGAGGTAAGAGGTATGAGGTATGAGGTAAAAAGTAAGAGGTAAGAGGTAAGAGGTAAAAAGTAAGAGGTAAGAGGTAAGAAGGTAAGAGAGGGAGAGAATCAGAAATAGAGGCTGAACTCTTTAAGATTTTTACTTTTGTTGCATGAAATTCAAAGCAGAAATCAATGTCATGCCCCTGAAAGAATTACTTGATCCGCAGGGGAAAACGGTAGCCCGCAATATGGATCATGCTGGTTTTATGGGCGTAGAAGATGTACGGATCGGAAAACATATGGAAATCCTCATTGATGCCCTGGATGAAGCCACAGCCAGAGAAACAATAGATGAAGCATGTAAGAAATTCCTGGCCAACATGATCATGGAAAGCTATTCTTTTGAAGTCAAGCCTGCCTGAGGGTGCTTTACATCGTCCCCACACCTATCGGCAACCTGGGTGACATGACACACCGCGCGATCGAAATATTATCGAGTGCAGACATCATACTCGCTGAAGATACCCGCACCACTAAACGGCTATTGGATAAGTATAACATCACTACTCCACTGCGTTCTTATCATGCATTTAATGAACACCAGGCTACAGCAGCTATACTTGAATTGCTCAGCGAAGGCAAAACACTCGCACTCGTTTCAGATGCCGGCACTCCAGGCATTTCTGATCCCGGATTTTTCCTCGTGCGTGCATGCAGGGAAGCAAATGAACAGGTTGTAGTATTACCCGGGCCAACTGCATTTGTACCTGCATTGGTAGGCTCAGGATTTCCTTGTGACCGTTTTTATTTCGAAGGGTTTCTTCCACATAAAAAAGGTAGAAATACCCGATGGAAATTCCTGTCTGCTGTAACGCATACCATCATACTGTATGAATCGCCTTACAGGTTAATAAAATGCCTCGAAGAAATACTTGAATTCCTCGGAGATCTGAGAAAGGTTTGCGTAGTGAGAGAAATCTCGAAAATTCACGAACAATACCACTATGGTTCTGCATCACAATTGTTACTCGAATTCGGACAGCACCCTGAAAAAGTGAAGGGAGAAATCGTGATTATCATTTCTGCTGAGTAACAACAATTTTCTGCTTCTCCGAACTTAAATTTGATATGACCTTTGGAAAACAAATTCATGCATTACATCTGAAGGAATTAATTCATAGCTTACAGGATGGACGAAAAAGATATTTTTAAACTTGCTATACCCATTGTGGCGGTGCCATTGGTTGGAGTGTGGTGGTTTAAGCATCATTTTGCTGATCATAATCAAGCTAAGCGACTTTTGTCTTTTAAAAACCTGGATGAAGGCATGAATGAGCTTGATAAAATTCAACATGCCCATTCCTTAAAAATTGATAATGACTGGACGTTGTATCAAAACCTTGTCCATTGCACACAAAGCATTGCTTTCTCCATGACCGGATATCCTGAGTACAAACCCAGGTTATTCAGAGAAACGGTAGGCAAACTTGTATTTAACCAATTTGAACACCAGGGTTATATGCGTCACGACCGGAACGAACCGCTTCCGGGTGCAATCCTGATTCAGCCCAATGGAAATATCCATGAAGCAGTATCTGATCTCAAAAAAACAGTTACTGACTTTGAAAATTTCACCCAGGAACTTAAGCCTCATTTTGTGTTTGGAAAATTATCAAAATCGCAATTCGCTGACGCCCATTGCATGCACCTGGCTGATCATTTCGCCATCATGACCTATTAATCATCCAAATCAGATCAATCAAACCTGATTACCTTTCAGGAAAATATTATCCAATCCACCATCTCCTCAAAAGAATTCATCAGTCATGAATAAAATCACCTTCGGCCAACGATTCCGTTACAAGTTCGACAACCTGATGAGTAAAGGCCCTTTGGCTATGATGTCTTTACTTGGCCTTATGTCTCTGCTTGTCGTCGCTATTGCAGGAGCTATTCTGTGGCTTTTGCATATAGGTCCTGAAGGCGAATCACCTTTAAATTTTGTAGAAGGCTCATGGCAGAGCTTAATGCGTACGCTGGATTCAGGCACTATGGGAGGAGATAATGGATGGCCTTTCCGGATAGTTGCATTGTTGGCCACGCTAGGAGGAATTTTCATCGTATCTGCATTGATAGGCGTACTGTCAAATGCAATCAATGACAAGCTTGAAGAATTACGTAAAGGAAAAAGCTTTGTCATCGAAGATAATCACACGCTTATCTTAGGCTGGTCCTCAAAAATTTTCACCATCATATCTGAGCTGGTGATTGCAAATGAAAATCACAAGTATTCAAGGATCGTAGTGCTAGCAGATAAAGATAAAGTAGAGATGGAAGATGAGATCCGCAGCAAAATCGAAAATTTAAAAAATACAAAAGTAATCTGCAGAAGAGGCAGTCCGAATGATATGATAGATTTAAATATTGCCAACCCTCATGGTACAAAATCCATCATTGTCATCGCACCCGAAGAAGGGAATGCTGATCCATTAACGATTAAAACCATTTTAGCTATTACCAATCATCCGGAAAGAAGAGATAAACCATACCATATTGTGGCCGAAATAAAAGATGAAAAAAATATGGAAGTAGCCAGGATGGTGGGTAAGGATGAGGTGGAACTCGTGTTGACTGACGATGTCATAGGTAAAATAATGGTGCAAACTTCAAGGCAAAGCGGTCTGAGCATAGTCTATACCGAATTGATGGACTTTGATGGAGCAGAAATTTATTTTAGCGAGGAGAAAGAATTAACAGGGAGCACTTACGGGGACGCTATATTCGCATATGAAGATTCAGCTGTCATTGGTTTGCAATATGCAGATGGCCGTGTGAAAGTAAATTCACCTATGACTTATGTCCTTAGTCCGGGCGATAAAATAATTGCTATCACGGAAGATGACGATACGCTTAAAATCAATAAAAAAAATTATGCCCCTGCAGAAAATGCAATTGTCAATTTCGATTCGGACAAGGTCATAGCCGAGCGAATATTAATGTTGGGATGGAATAAACGAGGCCTGGTGATTATTCGCGAGATGGACAATTATGTCGGACCCGGTTCTTACATGAAAGTGGTATCCACTTTTGACAATGATAAAGATGATATCCGGAGCCTGCAGAAAACATTAAAAAACATTAAGCTTGAATTTCAGCATTCAGATACTGCTGCAAGGGAAGTTATCGATGACCTGGATATTACTTCTTTCAACAGTCTTCAGCTGCTTTGTTATAAAGGGGAAATGGATATCCAGGATGCTGATGCTCAAACCTTAATTTCATTATTGCATATCCGGCGCATTATGGAGGAAACCGGTAAGGACATGAAAATCGTGAGCGAGATGCTGGATATGCGCAACAGGGACCTGGCGGAAGTGACAAAAGCTGATGACTTCATCGTAAGTGATAAATTGATCAGCTTACTGATGTCGCAGGTTTCAGAAAATAAATATCTGATGCGTGTGTTTGATGATCTGTTCAACGCAGCAGGTAGTGAAATTTATCTCAAGCCTATGCATGATTATATTAAGTCAGGAGAGAAAGTTGATTTTTATACGGTGATGGAAAGTGCGAGACGCAAAGGACATACTGCGATCGGGTACAGGATTGCATCACTGGCACACGATAACCACAAAGCTTATGGAATTGTTGTGAATCCTGTCAAATCAAAACAATTGTCTTTTGAGAAGATGGATAAGATTATAGTTTTGGCAGAAGACTAGAGGAGTAATGAGTGACAAGTAACGAATAACGAGTACCGAATAACGAGTACCGAATAACGAGTACCGAGTAACGATTAACGATTAACGATTATTAAATCTAATGTTATTAGTTTATTTTTTACTTGTTGCCTTTTGCTTATTGCCTATTGTTTATTGGCTGTTGCTGATTGTCTATTGCTGATTGATCTAAACTACGATTGACTCCTTATTATACTTGCTTCTGTACTCTATTGGAGACAACCCGGTTATCTTTCTGAAGATAGTCCTGAAAGCCTTGGTATCATTATATCCCACATCATACATGATCTCATTGATATTCTTACGGGTGGTCTCAAAACTTTTCTTGGCCGCTTCAATTTTTACGCGTTGAATATATTCTACAACGGTGTTTGATGTTGCTTTTTTAAACCTGCGTTCCAGGTTACGCCGGCCCAATGCAAGACGCGAAGCAAGATCATCAACCGTTATTTTTTCCTGGAAATTGTTTTCAATAAATTCCTGCGCGTTCCGGATAGGTTCATCTCCATGTTCCTTTTGTCCCTGGAACATGATGAATGGAGATTGATTCGCCCTGTCGATTTCAATGGCAAAAACTTTTGCCGAAAGAATGGCCAGGTCACGACCTGCATATTTTTCGATTAAATATAAAATCAGGTTTTGGTATGAAAATGCTCCTCCACTGGAATACATACCCTGTTCATCGGTGATAATTTGTTCTGTGACAAGATTCACATCAGGAAACATTTTTCTGAATTGATTTGCGGCCATCCAATGGGTAGCACATTTCCGTCCATCCAGTAAACCTGTAGACGCGAGAATGAATGCGCCGAGACAGAGGCTGGCGACTTCAGCACCGTTTTTATAATGCTTTGTAATCCATGGAAGGAATTCGCGGTTTGCTTCAATGGCTTTCTGAATATCTCCATCCACAGCTGGTATGATGATCAGATCTGTATTCTTTACTTCATCGATCAGGACATCAGCATGTGCTGTAAAAGAACCTCCGCTCAAAGTTGTTTCTTTGGTTAAGCCCACTAACTGGACTCTGAACAACGGAGGGGCTCCCCTGTATTTCATGAATTCATTGACTTGTGTAAGCAACTGACGTGAGCCTTCCAGGCTTCCCAGGATTGCTCCTTTTGGTACCAATATGGAGATGTGTTTCATATGCCAAAAGTATAGAAACATCCTGTCGCAATCAACCCCCTGGATTGGCGTATTTCACCTACCTCAACATCAGACCTGTCGCAATCAACCCATAAGATTGCCGCATTTGTTCCCCATTTTGTCAACACATTGACGGTATATTTGTATTGTTCTCTGAAACGAATGACAATACCTGTTTCTAATTCGTTTATATGGATCATCCAACCCTTTACATCAATTCATCACGTTAAATATTACTATTCTAAAAGAATTCAATTATGAAAACTCTATTATTCCTTTTGGCCATACTCACCATCCAATCTTTCAGATCTGCTCCACCGGCAACATGGACACTGGATGAAGCGCATTCCAATCTTCGGTTTGAAGTCACCCACCTGATGGTATCTGAAATCGAGGGCTCTTTAAAAATCACAGAAGCTACCTTATCTACCCCAAATGATGATTTCACTGATGCGAGGGTGACCTTGAAGGCTGATATGAGCACGATCGATACTGACAATGATGGTCGTGACAATCACCTGAAGGGGGCTGATTTTTTTGAGGTTGAAAAATATCCCTTCATGACGTTTTCAAGCGAGACCTTCAAAAAAACAGATGATAAAAATTATGTAGTTACCGGATCACTGACTTTGCACGGCATTACAAAAAATATTACTTTGAATGTGATAGCAAGTCCCGGTGTACAACCTTGGGACAGTAAGCCTATCGTAGGTTTTAAAGTACAAGGGAAAATACTGAGATCTGATTTTGGCATTTCTGCTTCTACCCCATCTGCTGTATTGAGTGATGAAGTTGAGATAATCGGGAATGTGATTTTTGCAAAAAACTAGTGGAGAGTAAACCGTGAGACGTGAATCGTGAATCGTGAGACGTGAGACGTGAATCGTGAATCGTGAATCGTGAATCGTGAGACGTGAGACGTGAAAATTATATAAACCAATCATTGTGGTTGTCTTGGTAATCCATAATAAGGAGGATTTAATCATGACAAATCATGATGATCATGAAGATCTGCGTTCAATTTTTTAATACAGTAAAGATGATTGAAGTATTTAAAACGAATGTGACGAACGAAGAGGATGCTCAAATGCTGCTCGGCCGGATTCATGATTGTGATCTTCGGTATAAAGCAAATTTTGACCTGGACGATTGTGATCACATTTTACGGGTGGAATGTAAAACCGGTTATGTTGGATCATCTTACCTGATCCAACTATTGGATTCATTTGGTTTTTATGCTGAAGTACTACCTGATGATGATTCGCCTGGTGAGAAGATGATGAATAAATTTAAAATATTATCCTACTTAGAAATTTAAAATGTCTATTAAAACCAGGAAATTAAAATTGGATCCTGATAATATTTTAAATATGCAATGGTCTTTTTTCCGTTGCATCCAGTGCAGCTTCTCTTACACCTTCTGTATACGTGGGATGAGGATGTGAAATGCGAGCCATGTCCTCTGCAGCACCCCTGAACTCCATCAATGTCACAGCTTCCATGATCATATCTGCAGCACGAGCACTGAGCATATGAACACCTAATACCTCATCTGTGTCTTTATGCGCTAATACTTTGATAAGACCTTCTGTATCTCCACTTGCTCGTGAACGACCTAATGCTTTAACCGGAAACTTACCGGTTTTGTAAGGAATATTCTCAGCCTTTAAAGCCTCTTCGGTTTTTCCGACAGCAGCAAATTCAGGCCAGGTGTATACAACGGAAGGAATTAAATTATAATCAATATGCGGTTGCTGACCTGCTAAGGTCTCCGCAACATAAATACCTTCCTCTTCCGCTTTATGAGCTAGCATCGCCCCTTTTATCACATCGCCTATTGCATAAATATTTGGTTCATCCGTAAGCAAATGGTCATCAACTACGATCTTCCCTTTTTCATCAACCTTCACTTTTGTTTTTTCCAAACCCAGGCCTTCGGTATATGGACGACGGCCAATAGCGATCAGGCAATACTCAGTTTCAATGGATTTGTTCTCGACTTTTTCTCCACGTGTCTTGAACGTGACCAGGGCTTTTTTATCATCTCCTTTGACTGAGACCACCTCATGATTGAGATGAAAAGTGATACCCAATTTTTTCAATGAACGCATCAGATCCTTGCTGCAATCCGCATCCATTCCGGGTAATATCCTGTCCATAAATTCGATCACTTCTACTTTCGTACCCAGGCGGGCAAATACGGAACCCAATTCAAGACCTATCACTCCGGCGCCAATGATCACCATGCTTTTGGGAAGAGAATTAATATTCAATGCTTCCGTAGAAGTAATCACCCTCTTCTTATCATATCCCATCGATGGTGGGGTAACGGGCTTGGACCCTGTCGAGATAATTACTTTTTTAGTTTCAAGTACAGTTTCATTTTTATCTGTGCCGGTTACTTTAATATGTGTAGCATCAGTGAATGTTCCAATGCCTGTGAAAACGTCGATTTTATTTTTCTTCATCAGGAAAGCCACGCCATCACACGTTTGCTTTACAACATCATTTTTACGGGTGATCATCTGTGCGAGATCAAGAGAAACTTTCTCTGCATTAATTCCATGCTCTGCAAAACTGCTTTTGAGCTGATGAAAATGCTCCGATGAATCAAGCAATGCTTTCGATGGAATACAACCTACATTAAGACATGTACCTCCAAGCGTATTGTATTTTTCAATAATGGCCGTTTTCAATCCCAATTGGGCAGCCCGTATTGCAGCTACATAACCTCCGGGACCGGAACCAATCACAACTACATCATAGATCATGCTGCCGGTGGATTTTGTGGTGGCCTTTCGCCATCAGGACGTGGGCCCCTGTTACGGTTACGGTTGCGATTATTCTTCTTTTTCTTACCCGGAACTTGTGGTGCAGATCCATCCGTGGGTTTAGCCATGCGAGGATCCTGGCGTTGAGGCTGATTTGGTTGATCAGGTTTTGGTTGTTGCCCTTCCCGATGCGGTTTTTGTGGCTGACCTTCGCGATGTTGCCTTGGCTGATTGTCATCACGACGCGGTCGTTGCTGGTTATCATCACGACGAGGCTTGTCTGCACGCTGCTGCGGTTGCTGTGTCTGTTGCTGGCCTGATCCCTGTGGATTGTCCCGGTTGGATCCTGGTTTCTTTTTATTCTTATTCCGTTTCTTTTTGTGATCCGGCAGCTCTATGACACCAGTCACATCTGCAAAATCATATTTCTCTTCTTCTGCAACTATATCTTTTGGATCCATCAGGACATCCGGAAGCTGACCGCGAAGATTCATGTCCTTGATCAGTTTCACACGTTCCAATGGAAGAGCAACCATTGTATTACGTCCTCTTTCCACCTCAACAGAATAATATAGCAGCCGTTTAAAAATATCCATTTTGATCAGCGACGCGGATCCTCCCTGGAACCTGATGACATCCACATCCTGTGGAAATTCTTCAATGGCTTCCATGTAGGTGTCGAGCTCATAATTGAGACAACACTTCAACCGGCCACATTGACCAGAAAGTTTTGCCTGGTTGATAGAGAGATTTTGATAACGGGCAGCATGTGTATTGACAGATTTAAAATCCATCAACCATGTCGAACAACACAACTCACGTCCGCACGAACCAATACCTCCTATCCTGCCTGCCTCTTGTCGTGCTCCGATCTGTCTCATTTCCACCTTCACCTGAAATTCCTTCGCATACAATCTCACAAGCTCCCGGAAATCTACACGTCCTTCTGCTGTATAATAAAATGTTGCCTTTCGTCCGTCACCACGAAATTCAACATCGGATACTTTCATATCTAATCCCAGGGTTGCTGATATAGCACGCGCCCTTATCATCGCGCTCTTTTCCATCTTCCGGTATTCATTGAGACGCTCCAGGTCACGATCATTTGCAATGCGTATGACAGGAAGCGTAACTGCTTGTTCTTTCGTCCTCTTCTTTTTCAACTGTAATCTTACAAGCTCTCCGGTAAGTGAAACTTCACCAACATCATACCCATTGCCGGTATCCACTACCACAAAATCTTTTGTCTGTGCAGGATGATTGGGGTGATTCCTGAAAAACTCTTTCCGCGCCCCTTTCTTGAAACTAAGCTCAATGATATCTGTCCCGGTGGGATCTTCAAAGTCGTATTCTGACAACCAATCGTAGGTATTCATTTTATTGCAACCACCGGTTGCGCAATGACCATTATTCTGACATCCTCCCGGGGATCCGCTGCTACAAGTTGCACAAGCCATATTCTATGTATTTATATGTTGAAGGCGATAAGCCGATAATGTATTCTTGATAGTGATAGTCAGGAACAGCCACAAAAGTTTTGTATTAGCATTCCGTGATATTTTTTCATAGCCTGTTTGCATTCCGTGCACAACGGGTTGCCAGGCTGCAGGATTGATATTTTCATTCATATACCTGAACATATCTCTGTTACCTGCCTGGTGACTGTAGATGTTATGATCAGATTTTTCATGCAGGATTTCACGCACGGAAGAGATGGCAAAAAGTAAAAATTGCTTTTGCTCTTCTTTTTCAAGACTTGCCATATTTGTGGACCATGCTACCATTTCACTTGCTTTCCTGCTCAGGATCGCACGGAACCATGTAGCAATCTCATCTTTGAAGCTGATGATGGAATTCTGAGCAAGTGACAACGCCCTGCCCATATCATTCACTGCCTGAAGACAAATTCGTTCTGCCTGTTTAGGTTCAATGTTGTATAAATTGACAAGCAATGAATTCATATCTGCATCTGCCATGGGTGGAAAAAATATTTGCATGCAGCGTGACCTGATCGTGGGCAGGATTTGCTCCCGTTGATTAGAAACCAGTATAAAATATGTTTGTGCAGGAGGTTCTTCAATCATCTTCAGGAGCCGGTTTCCTTCTTTTGCCAGGAATTGGCTCATCCATATGATCAGGACTTTATTGCCACCTTCATAAGATTCATAGCATAAGGATGAGGTGGTCTGTTCGATATCTTCTTTGTGAATATCCACTTGTTTGCCTTCGACATCACTGAATTGGGTCCATTGGAAAACATTCAACCAGGGATTAGAGCTTATGGCTTCGCGCCAGGGATCATAATTTTCAACACTCAGCGATTTAGAACCTGCTAAGGGCAAAAGGAAATGAAGGTCCGGATGAATTAATTTTTGAGCCCTGTTGCAGGAAGGACATTTTCTGCAGGCTTTTCCCAATACAGGTGTAGAGCAAAGGATATCATTGGCGAGAGAAAGTGCACCGGGAAGAATCCCTGAGCCGGGTTCACCATACAGGAGAATAGCATGAGGTAATTTACCTTGCTGAAGGATTGTATCCCATTGCTGCCGGATAGCCGGCTGGCCAAAATTATCTAATAGTCTCATCCCTGACCATGTCAGGTGGACTCAATCCAGCTTATGATCTGATCATCAAGAGGCGAGGTTTCCGGGGTGAATACATGATCCAGTTCCCCTTCAGGACTGACCGCATATTTTTGAAAATTCCAGGTTACCTCACTGTCTTCTACCGCGTTTAAAGTCTTGTCTGTCAACCATTGGTATAATGGATGAACAGGTGCTGACCTGATATTTATCTTTTTACTCAATGGAAAAGTTACCTGGAACATGGTCTGACAAAAGGAAAGTATCTCCTTTTCCTGACCGGGCTCCTGGTCACCGAAATCATTGCAGGGGCAGCCGATGATAGATAATAACTCTTTATAATGCCTGTACAATTCTTCCAGTTGTTCGTATTGCGGGGTATAATCACATTCTGACGCTACATTTACGATCATCAGTTTTTTACCCCGGAATTGTTCTAACCTGAGTTCCTTTCCATTGATGCCCTCGATGCAGATATTGTGGATCGATGCCACCAATTCAATTATTTATGATTGGTAAAAATAATCAATTTATACCACGAAGTCTTTTTGTACGGGCCTAAAATCAAATTAGGTCGTACTGGCTGTAAGATTTGTAAAAATCGTCTCATTTGGGACAATAAATGTACCGAAAACGGTCAAAATATGCACCTCAAAATACCCCTGTAGAATCTCATAATCAACACGTTATGACCTCGTGGCACCAGTACTGGTGGCACCAGTACTGGTGCCACGAGTGTGATGACTACCTTTGATATTCCATAAACGCCTGACTCACATGATCTACCGCTTTGGCGACCACATTCCTGTTATTGACCCCTCTTCCTTCGTGCATCCATTGGCGGCGATCACTGGAAATGTGATCATCGGGAAAAATGTCTACGTTGGTCCGGGAGCAGCCATCCGGGGCGACTGGGGTGGAATTGTCATTGAAGACGGATGCAATGTCCAGGAAAACTGCACTATCCACATGTTTCCGGGTATTACAGTGAGGCTTTCTGAGGGCGCTCACATAGGCCATGGAGCCGTCATCCACGGGGCTACTATCGGAAAAAATTGCCTCATCGGAATGAATGCAGTCATCATGGATGAAGTAGTGATGGGTGAAGAATGTATCATCGGCGCGCTCACATTCATAAAATCAAAGGAAATCATACCCCGGCGAAGTCTTGTAGCCGGTAATCCGGGTAAAATCATAAAAGTAGTTTCAGATGAGATGATCGCCTGGAAAACTGAAGGCACCCGGCTTTATCAGCAATTACCTGATCAATGTTTCCAGTCATTACGGCCTGTTCTGCCGCTGAACCATCCATCGGAAAAAACTATTCATTCAGATGAAGGCGGCCCGAAGTACAAACCCTGGAAATCCTAAGGAATTAAACAGTGTCCTTTGCACGTCGAACACCCAGCTACTAAATCCTTAATTTGCAGTCCGATATTTTCACGGTTCTAATACACAATAGATGAAATCCTATATTCTTCCTGTTTTTTCTCTTCTCTGTTTTCTTCTCCCTGTTTCAAAATCTTTCAGCCAGCTCAACATGACCCTTCAGGATAGCATGGACTATCCCGTAGGTGTCAATGATGTATGTGGATGGGTTGCTCCGGATGGAAAGGAATATGCGCTTGTAGGACTTAATACCGGCGTTTCGATAGTAGATATCAACAGCGATACTATTCACGAGGTGGCTTTTGCTCCTGGCCAGAATAATACGTGGCGAGACATCAACACCTTTGGGCATTATGCTTATGTCAGCTCCGAAGCTCACATAGGATTGCTAATCATCAATCTCCAATACCTTCCTGATTCTATCCAATATCATTCATGGTTTGGAGTATGCCCTGACGAACCACAACAATTCAACAAAGCACACTCACTGTATATCGATGAGAATGGTATTCTATATCTGAATGGCAGCAATCTTAATAACGGAGGTTGTGTCCTGGTCGATGTTAAAAGTGATCCTGAAAATCCTGTCTGCATCGGTTATTCTGCACCCGTATATTCTCATGATTGTATAGCCAGGGATAGCATTCTTTATAGCGCAGAAATTTATCCGGGATACGCATCTATCTATGATGTGCATGATCCGCAGCACGTCACGATTCTTGGACAGGTTAAAACACCACATGAGTTTACACATAATATATCTCTTTCGACTGATGGAAATTATATGTTCACTACAGATGAACGGGCCAATTCCTATACAACATCATATGACATTCGCGATAAAGGCAATATCATTGAATTGGATCGGTTCCGGCAGGCTGCTGTGGAAGGTCATGGTGCGATAGTGCACAACGTGTTTACCTGGCAGGATTGGTTGGTGCTGGCATATTATTCCAGCGGTACATTGATCGTCGATGCATCACGACCGGACAATCTTATTGAAGTGGGCAACTTTGATTCATTCATTGGAGCAGATGGAAATTATGAGGGTGTGTGGGGTGCATATGTTGACTTGCCATCCGGAAAAATATTAGCATCTGACCGGACAAGCGGATTGTTTGTTTTTATTCCAAACTATGTACGTGCTGCCTTCCTTGAAGGGACTGTGATCGATTCGATTTCCACTCTTCCCATTTCAGGTGCTGAAGTTAAAATCATAAGTGATGAAATCATTTTGCCGCAGACTACTAAGTTTGATGGAACTTTTAAGACAGGCAAAGCAGTGCCGGGAACTTTCGCAATCACAGCTTCGAAAGAAGGATATTATACAAAAACGATCCAGGCCAATTTTGTGAATGGTGAAATTTTAACTCCTGTCATTCCATTAAGAGCAAAACCTGCTTTCAGTTTTTCAGGCCGTGTCATCAATACGCAAAATGCAGGTATTCCTTTTGCTAAAGTTGTGATCTTTGGAGACGAGGGAATTTTTCATGCGGCTGCAAATGCCAATGGTGATTTCCTGATGCCATCTGTTTATAAAGGGCATTATCAGGTTCAGGCCGGGGTTTGGGGTCAGACTGTTCAAACAGATATTCAGATTGACGCACCTAAAGACCTTACCCTCACAGTGCTCACAGGATATTATGATGATTTTGATTTAAATCTTGGCTGGACTATTTCAGGCAATGCTACTGAAGGTCAGTGGGAGCGAGGTTTGCCTACAGAACAAAAATTATTTGCCGGTACAATTTGTGGATCTGATACGGATTCACCATTTGATCAGGGCATTTTTGTTTATTCTACTGGTATTTCTACCACAGATGATGTGGCCGTTGATGAAGTAAGTGGAGGAACGACATGGCTATCTTCACCTTCTATGGATCTTGACTCCATTTCCGTATTAAACCTGACATTTGATTATTGGTTGTGTGAATTTCCTCCAAATGAGAATCATGGTTTTAAAGTCTGGCTTTCTAATAGTGAGGACACAACTTTAATTAAACATTTTGAAAACAATAATTCTGCCGGTTCATGGGAGCGATTTGGCACCCAAACCGATTTCGAAGGGCCAAGGAATAATGTCAAAATATTATTTAGCGCTTCTGACACTACAGCCGGCACAGGCGATTATTATTTAAAAGTTCACGTGGATAATTTTAATGTTACCGAAGGTGCTAATGGCACACATGACAATTGGATTTCAGCAAAACATTTCCTTATTTACCCTAATCCGGTAGATGGATCAACTATTTATTTAAAACCGGAAAATAATATCGAAGGAAATGAATTGTCATTGCAAATTAGCGATATGCAGGGCAGGATCATTTCGTCTGAACAGATTGCTAAATCAGATGCCGAATATGGAATAAATCATAAGTTGAATGATGGTTTTTATTTTCTGCAGTGGAGAACTGAGAAAGGAGAATACGGTGTTGAAAAGATAGTAGTGCTGAAGAATTAATTTAATCTGTATCATCTGATTAATCTGCAGTTGTGGAATTACTGGAAAATTATGTAAAAGGTAAGTGGACGCCAGGCGAAGGCAAGGAAACCACTTTGCTTCATGCAATTCATGGCAACCCTGTGGCTCGATCCAATTCAGGTGGAGTTGATTTTGCTTCGATTCTTGAATACGGTCGCAAAACAGGTGGCCCGCCATTACGCAAAATGACTTTCCACGAAAGAGGACGGATGATAAAAGCTCTTGCACTTTATCTCCATGAACGAAGAGAAAAATATTATCCTATAAGTTACCAGACAGGTGCTACCAAAACTGATAGCTGGATTGATATCGAAGGCGGCATTGGCAATTTATTTTCAAATGCAAGTCTGCGTCGTCGTTTTCCCGACCTTCCCTATCATGTAGATGGAGAAGCTGTTCCGCTTTCAAAAACAGGCCAATTCATCGGCCATCACATCATGGTACCTCGCCAGGGAATAGCCATTCACATCAATGCATTCAATTTTCCCATCTGGGGAATGCTTGAAAAAATAGCCGTCACTCTTCTTGCCGGTGTCCCTTCTCTTGTGAAACCAGCTACAATCTCTTCATACGTTACCGAAGCAATGTTTCGTGATATCATTTCTTCAGGAATATTACCTGAGGGCGCTGTTCAGTTGCTTATTGGTTCTGCACATGGCATCCTGGATCATGTGCAATCACAGGACCTGGTGACATTTACAGGATCAGCATCCACGGGTCAGCAATTGAAAGCACATCCGAGGATCATTTCTGAAGCAGTGCCTTTTAATCTTGAAGCTGATTCACTCAATTGCACAGTACTTGGTGAAGATGCAGTTCCAGGCACGCTTGAGTTTGATCTTTTTATTAAAGAGGTTCGCAAAGAGATGACCATCAAATGCGGACAACGATGTACCGGTATTCGTCGTGCCTTGGTTCCTGCCGATCTATTGGATGATGTACAAATTGCACTGGGTAATGCACTTTCTCAAACAGTCATTGGTGATCCGCATGTAGAAGGTGTGCGTATGGGTGCGTTGGCAGGGAAATCACAGGTTGACGAAGTACGGAACCAGATAAAAAAATTATTGCAGGAATCAACCATCGCCTATGGTGATCCTGACAATGTGGAATTGGTAGGTGCAAATGCAACTGAAGGGTCATTCATTTCACCTATGCTATTAGTCAATCAAAATCCATTGACATCAACTCTTGTGCATGAAGTTGAAGCATTCGGACCTGTATGCACATTGATGCCCTATCATGATCTTGATGAAGCTATTGAAATATCCAAAATGGGTAAGGGTTCATTGTGTTCATCCATCACCACATATGAAGACCGGAAAGCAAAACAATTCGTATTAGGAGCAGCATCGCATCATGGAAGAATACTAGTGCTCAACCGCGATTGTGCAAAAGAAAATACTGGACATGGATCCCCTCTTCCAATGCTGACACATGGTGGACCGGGAAGAGCAGGCGGCGGCGAAGAGATGGGAGGTATGCGAGGCGTATTACATTACCTGCAACGTTGCGCTATCCAGGGGACACCAACAACTATCACTGAAATTACTTCTGCATATCAATACGGTAGTAAATACAAAGACCCGGGTGAGCATCCGTTCAGAAAATATTTCGAAGACCTGCACATTGGCGAAACCATCATCACGCATAAACGCACAATCACGGAAGCGGACATTGTCAATTTTGCAAATGTAAGCTGGGATCATTTTTATGCCCACACGGATGCCACTTCACTTGAGGGAACCATTTTCACTCAACGAGTTGCTCACGGATATTTTGTATTGTCCATGGCTGCAGGTTTATTTGTTGACCCGGCTAAAGGACCTGTCATTTTAAATTATGGTCTTGAAGAATGTCGTTTTACAAAACCTGTTTACCCGGGCATGACATTAGGAGTCCGCTTAAGTGTCAAAGAAAAATTACCTGTTGATCCGAAAGACGAAGATGATATTCCAAAGGGGATCGTAAAATTTCTCGTTGATGTTTTTGATGAAACGGGTGAGACGGTTGCTATTGGTACAATATTGACGATGGTGAAAAAAAAGGCAGGGAACAGGGAGCATGGAGCAGGGGCGCAATAAGCAAGAGGCAATACGCAATAAAAATCGGAGCTTAGAATACAAAATCGTCAATCGTAAATCGTAAATCGTCAATCGTAAATCGTCAATCGTAAATCCAAAATCGTGCAAGGTTCAGTAACTACATCAATAGATAATAACATTGCCATCATCACATTTGGTCATCCCGCTCATAATTCCCTTCCGGGATATCTTCTTGCTGACTTAGCACTACAGATAAAAAATGCAGGAGATGATCCTGACGTTCGTGTGATTGTATTGAGCTCTGAAGGTGACCGTACCTTTTGCGCAGGTGCAAGTTTCGATGAACTATTGACTATCCGGAATCCAAATGATGGAAAGAAGTTTTTTTTAGGTTTCGCCAATGTGATCAATGCTATACGTAAATGTCCTAAGCTTGTCATCGGTCGCGTGCAGGGAAAAGCTATTGGTGGCGGTGTGGGTCTTTGTGCTGCAGTGGATTTTTGCCTGGCTTCAAAATTTGCTTCTGTAAAACTTAGTGAGCTTGCATTAGGCATCGGTCCTTTTGTAGTCGGTCCACCTATCGAACGCAAAATTGGTCTCAGCGCATTCAGCCAGCTTGCTATCAATGCCACCGAATGGCAGACAGCAGATTGGGCCAAATCAAAAGGTTTATTTCATGAAGTTTTTGATACCACCACACAGCTCGATGCTTACCTGGATCATTTTTGTCAAAAGCTGATATCATCAAGTCCGGAAGCTTTGCTTGCCATCAAACAAATGATATGGCATGATACACATCACTGGGATGATCTGCTTGAAGAACGTGCAGGCATAAGCGGCAGACTTGTCACCAGCGATGCAGCACAACAGGCCATCAAGATGGCAAGCATCGCATAGTTCTAAAACCCTCCCAGTATCGATTGAAAGTCTGTTGCAACTCCAATGCGGATAGCAAAGTCACGATATTTATAATCCTGCCATGAAGTAACAAATTCCACACGCAGTATCCGGAGAATATAATTTATTGCATATCCCACTTCAGCGTATTGCTGTGATTCCGGCGTTAATAAAACATTGAACAATATATTTTCTCTTATCCCTTGTCTTCTGAAATAATCGAACTGTGTCAGGCCGAAACGTCTGAATTGATAATTGAATAAACCATAGACATATTTATCATTCGTGCTGTATGTGTAATAATCCAGCATGCGGAACGAGCTTACGGGATTGATCGGTGTAGCTATTAACCGGTTTCCGGGGAAGTGAACGAAGTCATGGAAGTATGCAGGCTTATCATCACCAATGAATGCCCCGGCTGATACATTCGCGCTAAACAAGCTACCGGCACCAATAGGCAACTTTGATTCGAAGTCTGCAGAAATGAGGTTGAATGGATCGTTCTCTTCTCCCCACCCTTTACGGAAACGCAATGTCAGCATGGGTGAATTCCTATAATCTTTTCTTTTCGCTCCATTCCTTACCCTATATTCCCAGAAAGGCTTTATCCAGAATGATGCATCCGATATAATCGCTTTATGATCATTAAATACCTGGGGGCCACCTACAACATGAAGAGGATCATTTGAAGTATACAAAAGTTTTTTATCATCAAAAAATACAAGGTCAGATGTATTGACCAGGCGATGTCGATCCTCAAATTCAGCGCCCAGATCTATTCCCATAGCACCGGTCAGTTTCTGTTGGTACCGTACACTGATAAATTTTTCTTCAAATTCTTTTAAATAATTCAGGTTGGCGAGCAATGAATAAATGCTGTTCGACCAGAGTGACATCGGATGATCATAATTATATTGCCTGACCTGGTCTCCTCCGTTGATTTGTACATTCCATCCCTTGCCATAGAGCCTGATCTTGCCATCGTAATTAATTGCCTCTCTTGAAATGGCATACCGAACAGACGGACCTGCCTCCCAGTTTATCTTTTGTTTTTGATTGTTCCCCAATTTAATTTCATACCCTGCATGGAATCCATCGACAGTGTTGTAATTCAGGGACTGAAGCGGAGCTTTTAACTGAAGAAATATTTTTTCATTGATATCATACTTTCCTCCGGTAAGCAGATGCGAAATTGAAAATTTACTTCTTTTTTTAACGTTCGCAGAGAATCCTTCATCACCCATATTCACTGATACAGTGTCAGAACGGCCATCATCTTCATCAGGCTTTGGCGGTAATGCAGCAATACTGTCCTGCCTGTCATATCCTTTGACTTCATAATCAGTAAGCGGCATGGGCCGGATGGTTTCCCAATAAGAAGAATCGCGTTTATATGCAGAACTATCTATTACCTGTTGGGTTGAAGAAGCCAATGTCATGGTATCACTATCCGGTAAAGCTTCAATCTCCTGCTTTTCATACTCCTTCATCATTTTCCGGAGTTTTTTCACACTCAATTCTTCGCCTGATTCAAGCTCTGTCAATCCATTTTGAAAAGACCTGTTTCCAAGCTTTTCATCAGAAGCTTTTGCTTCATCCGTTTCAACTTTTGCATCCAGCACCACGACAGGCACTTCGAGATCAGGATTGAGTGTAATCCTGTAATCATTCAATTTTGCAAAATACCTGTACTCGAAACCAAACCCAATCACGGAACCACTGACATCATATATTTCATGCACCGGTAACCAAACATCAGGCAGGATGGGCGAGAACTGCTGTTGCATTTCAAATTTTATTCCCCATGCATAGGTGGTTAGATCAACACTATGTATGCCCCATTCTTTATCCACGATATATATTATACCTTCAAAAACCTGATCGCCTCTTCCGCGTGGAGTAACTTTTATTTTATTCACTACCTGCCCGTTGTCTTCAATAAATCCCAGGTATTCAAATTTATAATGTTGAAATGCATCAGGTGCCAAAGGTGAGACTGCATTCACCACCATAGGTTCATAAAAACTGCTGTAGATGAAGCCCATCGGACTTGTATTATTATCATCGCCTGTAGTACGGATTGAAATCACTGTATCCCGGTATTGATCAGGACGGGTATAATGTACTTTACTCACTGATTCCTGCGTAAATGCCACGGTCGAATCGATCCCTTCTTCTGCCAAAGATTTCATGATTTTCTTTTTGAAAAGCCAGGGCACTTTTAGAAGTCGTCCACTTCCTTTAATATATACTTTCGCATCATATGCATCTACCTGCATAGAATGATATTTAGCTTTCGCTATGGCACGGCGCATGATCGTGTAAGCTGGATCTTCACCATTTCCTGATACGATGGCCTCAGGGAGGGCAACTACTTCATCCTGTAACCTGGCATTGAAAGTTATTATGGATTGCCCTACCATGAACATTGTATCCAAAGGCTTGTATCCCAAATATTGAAATCGCAACCTGTGCTTCCCGGGGGTCACATTCAGCAAATATTCACCTTCAATATTGGAAGCAATACCCATATCCGTTCCCATCAGAATGATACTGGCAAAAGGAAGAGGATCCCCATGTGTATCGGTCACTTTGCCCTTAATACCCTGAGCCTCAGCAATGAAGGCAGGTAATAAAATCAAAAGGAATAAATAACACCGGAGGATGTAATAGTTTGGTTGCCGCACGATCATGGTCTAAAGATATCATCCTTGACTGTTTCAAGTTAACCTTTGTTACAGGTTTAATGAAATCTAAAGCTGATACTTTGAAGGTAAAACGAAGTATGAGGAAGCATCTCACACTTATTAGGAAAATTTGACAATCTACTCATGAGGGTGATGCCTAATCCTGTGTCTGATCTCTTATATGTACAATTCATGGAAAGGAAATCAGATGAATTAAGTGTAACTCTTGCAGACTTGTCCGGAAGAAAAATATTTCAAAATCGAATTCCACCGGAAAGTGACCAAACAAATTTTGATGTATCTGGCATAGCAGAAGGAGTCTATTTCCTGATTGTTGCTAATGCAAATAGAGTCATGGAGACTAGAAAAAATGTAGTTATTCATTGATATTGGATTAGTATTCAATCATTTGCAAACAATGAAGCTTTTCGTATATTTATAAGAATCTAAACTACTTCTATGAGGTTGCTTGCGCTAACATGTTTTCTAATAGTTTCAAATTTGAAATTAGCTGGCCAGGTGACTGTACGAGATTTTTATTGTGTAACTGATCAATTCCGAAATGATCTGTTGGCTAAGGATGAGCAATATGCTTATTCCGAAAGGAAATTAGAAAGTGAATATGTTGTTCACTTTAGCCAACCTTCATTTCAAAGAGGCAATATTAGTTATGAGCTTCCAATTGTTGTTCATATCATACATAATGGGGGCGTTGAGAATATTTCAGACATTCAGGTTCAAAATGCAATTAATTATCTGAATGATGCTTTCAAAAATCAAAATTCATTTTACACAGATTTCGGAATAGAAACAGATATTTCCTTTTGCCTGGCGGCCAGAGATCCAAACAATAATCCTTCTAATGGGATCACAAGGACAAGTTCTGTTTTAACCCATGTTGAGTATTCTATCCAGGATCAGCTATTGAAAAACCTGATCCTTTGGAATCCGAAGGAATACATTAATGTTTGGGTGGTGAACGAGATTTGTGTTAATGGTGATTGTCAGGTTGCAGGATATTCTACATTCCCTCCCAGTCACGGAGGCCCAGTTGATGGAATTGTTATTGAAGCTTCCTATTTTGGTACTATTCCATCAAATACTACAAGTTTTATTCATGAAATGGGTCATTATCTTGGACTAGGGCATACCTTCCTGGGCGGTTGTAAAAATGACAATTGTCTCACTGATGGAGACAAAGTTTGCGATACTCCTCCGGATAAAATAGTCGGATATTTACCTTGTAGCCTTGAATATAACTCTTGTACTACGGATGAAAATGACTATTCCATACAAAACCCATTTCGTCCAATAAGTCTGGGAGGCATAGGTGACCAACCTGATATGTTTCAAAACTTTATGGACTATAGTGCGGGGGAGTGTCAAAATCGATTTTCACCCGGTCAGGTTAAACGAATGGAATTTTTCTTAGAACATCAGAGGAAGAGTCTTTCAAATTCCTACTCTTGTTATCCACCTTGTCCTAATCCGGTGACAGCTAATTTTACGACAGATTTTGTAATTGGAGTTGTCGATGATGAGAGCAATCTGATTAATATTTCAACAAATGCAGGAAGCTATGAATGGTTCATCAACAATACTCTTTACTCGACAAATGAAGACTCTTCTATTTTGTTTAATTTCGAAGGCACATATACAATAAAATTGATTGTCCATTCTTCCATTTTGGGATGCAGCTCTGATTCTTTTTCAGTTCAAATTAACATTACTTGTCCAACTGTTTCAGAATTTTCTCTGGACCTTATCGATAATTCAATTTATCTGGCAAATTCCTCAGTAAATTCTACTAACATAATATGGTCGATAGTTTCAGGTAGTGGTGTTAATATTTATTCTTCGATTAAGAACTTAGATACATTTAATTTCATCGACCCAGGTTATTATCAGATATGCTTGAGGGCTTCGGGTGAATTATGTTCTGACTCACTATGTAAATTTATCAGGATTTATACATTAGGCTCAGAGATTTGCAATAATGGAATAGACGATGATGGGGACCATCTTATCGATTTATTTGATCCTGATTGTTTTTGTGAAGAGGATGCATATCAGGCTCAATGTGAGATTGATTGTGAAGCTGTACCAGATTCGTTTCCTGACATTAAACTGCAGCTCAAATGGATATCAGGTAAAATATGTAATTATGAAGCTCTGTCAGGAAATATAGTTTGTGGGGACATAGATAATGATGGCACTGTTGAAATCTTAAGTTCCTATTATTTGGGAATGAAGATCCCTGTGCCTCCATTAAGTTCCGCTATAAATGGAATTGAAATACTTTCAGGTCAAGATGGATCGATTAAAAATAATTTCAGTTTCACACCGAATGGGGTTAGAGGGAGTTTTACTAACCTGGCAATTTCTAAAGATGCTATTGGTTTAGAAGCAGATGTGTATTTTCTTGATTTTATCTCCAATCGTATTGTCAGATATGATCGATGGGGAAATAGAAAATGGGAGTCTGAGCCTTTTGTCTTTCCACATCGCGCAATATTAAATTTCGCAGATTTCAATGGAGATGGCGTTGCCGAAATCTACATGAACAGTATAATATTTAATTCCGAAACGGGAAAAATACTGGCTTTTGGAAAGCAAGGTATTGGTGGTAACAAAAATGGTTCAGCTTTTAATAGTTTTTTATATGCCCACTCTATAGCTGGAGACTTTTTACCAAATCCAGGGTTAGAACTTGCTGCAGGAAATACCGTGTATATTGTTCAATTAAATAACCTTTCAGACAGTACCGGAAATTTCATGATTCCGGTCGTAGCGAGTGCAGGAATTATTGACGGAAGTACTGGAATGGGTGATTTTGACAATGATCAAAGTCTTGATATTGTTTCATGCAGATCCAATAGTGCTGAAGGTGGTGGTGGTTTATGGATATTGAATCCTCGAACAGCAGAATTAATAGCTAAAGGAGCCACAGGAATAGGTGGTGGAATTCCAGCTATCGGAGATTTAGATGGTGATTGCGTTCCTGAAATTGTTATTGCGTTTGAACAGCAACTTATTGTTTACGGTTTTGATGGTTCTCAAATTTTAAAAACCAGATATGTTTTGCCGACCTCTGACCAGTCAGGCTTAACAAGTATAGCATTATTCGATTTTAATTTGGATGGTAGGTTGGAAATAATATACAGAGATGAAACCCATTTATTAATCATTAATGGAAACAATGGTACAATCATTGATTCATATCCTGTCTTAAGCAAAACTGCCTTAGAAGGGCCCATAATTGCGGATATAGATAATGATGGAGCATCAGAAATCATAGTCACAGGATCTATAACAGATTATAATGAAATGAGAATCCTGGCATTTGAATCTGCTAGTGAACCTTGGGCACCTTCAAGAACAGTTTGGAACCAGATTGGCTACCATGTAACCAATGTGAATGACGATCTTACAATTCCCAAAGAACCTCAAAATATTGCGATACAAATTCCGGGTTCCGAAAACTGTACTCTTCAAACTTGTCCCAATATTTACAATAATTTTATGGCTCAGGCTACAAATCGGACGCAGGAGGGATGTGTTCAATTCCCAGCCCTTGACCTAATAATTCAAAGTCTTGGATATTCTTGTTCACCTGACAGCATAACGCTATGTATTGAGATCCAAAACAACGGAAATCAAAATTTATCAGCGCGGCCCGTTGAAATAACTTTCTGGAAGTCAAATCCATTAAGCATCGCCGGCATTCCATTATTAACTAAATCGGTTGTTCTTTCTCTCCAGAATTCGGAGAGAGATACTATCTGCATCACCGATACACTTTTAATAAATGTAGATTCCATATATGTGGTTATTAACGATCCCGGCACTGAAACTTCACCCTATACATTTCCTTTGACGGATTTATTAGAATGTAATTACCAAAATAATTTATATTTAATAGATATTGATCTGACACCTAAAACATTAGACCTTGGACTCGATATAATCAAATGTAATAGTTCCGTAGTGACTTTTACAGCAGATGCAGGATTCGAAAATTATGTTTGGAATGACGGGTCAACGGGTGAGCAATTTTCTACTTCTTTTCCTGGAGTTTATTTTGTTAATGCCTTCGATCAGTGCCAAAGAATCTATTCTGATACCATTCAGGTTTCAATCGAAGAACCCATAAACATCAACCTCGGCGTTGATCAAATCATTTGTCCTTTGGATACTTTGGAATTTACGGTTCAGAATTCCTTCGAGTGGATTCAATGGGTATCATCAGCGGAAATTAGTTGTGATACCTGTATTTCAACTTTTGTTACTTCAGATACATCGTTTTTGTTGATCGCAATAGCTGGAAACGGGGATTGTATTGTACAGGATTCGGTTAATATCGAAGTTGTGCAAACGGAAATATCAGAAATATTTGAGTCAATATGTGCAAATGAAAAAATTGAATTCTATGGGGATTCATTGAATGTTTCGGGTATATACTCACATTTATCTGATAATTGTGACAGCTTGATTTATCTCAACCTCAATGTTTACCAACCATCGTTTACTAATCTCATCACTTCATTTTGTGAGGGTGACTCCATCGAGGTAGGAGGAGAGTGGTTTTTTAATTCAGGTATTTACAATATTAAACTAAACAATGCCAATAATTGCGATAGCACAATTACTTTATCACTTGATGTTTTACTGCATGCCGAAACAAATCTTTCGGAGACTATCTGTTTAGGGGATTCAATTTCATTTAATGGTAATTGGATCAGTGATTCGGGTAATTATACTTGTTCATTATCCACCCTTGAAGGGTGTGATAGTACAGTCTACTTAAATTTAGTTGTTGAGACTGAAATTATTCAGAAGGACGAGATTAATTTATGTGATGGGGATTCAATTTTTCTATTTAATCAATGGGTGAATTCTCCAGGGGTTTATTCAGATACCATCCAACAACCAAGTTGTGATTTAATTTTTCAGACGGAGGCATTCTTTAACCCCAATTATTTGAACAACGTATCATTGACTTTATGCCAGGGGGATTCCGTATGGACTATCAATAGGTGGATTTATACTGAAGGTGTGTATTCAATTGCTTTGAATTCCGACTTTGGATGTGACTCATTATTTAATATAATTATTGAGGAATCACCAAATCCACCAGAACCGATTGTTGAAATTGATTGTCAAATACCTTCCGTTAATCTGACAATATTAAGTGGTAACTTGTGGCATATCATTTGGGACAATGGAGATACGTCTCAGCAAACAGTATATTTCAATAGCGATACTGCACGATGGATTATTTATTCTGATCCACTTTGTAAAGCAGACCGCTTTTTAGCGCTTCCGGCTATTCCTGATATTTCAGTTTTACCAGTCTTTTCTGATACCACTATTAGTAAAGGTTCCGTGGTCAGTTTGATGTTAAATATTGATCCTGTGGATTGGAAAATCAAATGGATATCTGAAAGTGGTTTGAGTTGTGACACCTGCATCACAATATCTATTTACCCTGAAGATGATACAGAAGTAACTTTGATGGTAACGCATAGAGAAACAGGATGTACTTTTTCACAAAGCTTTCGAATTTATTTAGTTGAGGAAGGCGATCTGTATGTCCCATCAGTTTTCTCCCCAAATGGGGATCTTATTAACGATTTTTGGAGTATTGGAATATCTGGAAATGTTACTTTGAATTCGGTTTCAATTTTCGATCGATGGGGTAATCAGGTTGGAAACTGGAAAGGAACAAATCAAATTGATTGGGATGGGAAATTTAATGGCACACCGATGCAAAGCGGTGTTTTTGCATATATAATAAAATATACAAAAAACCAAGAATCTTTTTCAAGATCCGGGGATTTAACTTTGATCAGATGAGAATTGCTTTCTTAAGAATAGGTAATTAATTGGACAAATCGCTTTAACATTCAATTATAAAAATGACTTTCAAAAATTTGGGGTGCAAAAAACTTTAATCCTGATTTCCATGCATATTTGATTATGAGAAGTCTGCCAATCAAACTGGAATTCCTGGTTAAAAATTAAAGAGAATTATTCCTTAATACTTCTGAATTTATAAAAGATTATCGGCTATTTCTTTTATTTTTTTAAGGACTTCTTCCCAATTGTCATCGCTATGCTGTCTTGATTCTTCATTTGCAAAACCCTGCTGACGAACAGTTATTCTGATACCTTCATCTTCATCCTTAAGTGTAAACGTGACGATTGAATAATTATCCGGCACATCAGGCATACCGGAAAATGCACTCCAATAATCATAGCTCAAAAGATTTTCTTCGTGGATGTCCAGGATATGGCCTTTATCCCGGTAGGATTGTCCGTTCCATTCTCCCTGGAATATAATGTCACTTCCTGTTTTCCATTCGGAAATGGCTTCCGTACCAACTAAATATTTTTTGATGTTTGCAGGATCCGTCAATGCCTGCCAGATTTTGGATTTGGAAGCATTTATGATGATTGACTTTTCAACACCGAGAGAAATATCCACAAAAGTAATTTCAGATAAAAAAATAATTTCAGCTCAATGGCTTTTGGCCACCTTGTATCTCTTATTTACTTCTTTCCAGTTTACTACATTCCAGAAAGCAGTGATGTAATCCGGCCTGCGATTCTGATAGTTCAGATAGTATGCATGTTCCCAGACATCAAGTCCAAGGATAGGCACACCGCGGATAGCACTTACATTCATCACAGGATTATCCTGGTTAGGTGTATTCGTTATGGCTAGTTCTCCTGCAGGATCAACGATAAGCCAGGCCCATCCTGAACCAAACTGTGTGGTGCCGGCACGGGAAAATGCTTCTTTAAATTCTGCAAAGCTTCCGAACCTGGTGTCAACTTCTTTTGCAAAATCTCCTGTTGGCTCGCCACCACCTGATGGGGACATTACTTCCCAGAACAGGTTGTGATTATAATAACCTCCTCCATTATTCCTGACGGCAGGGCTATGATTAGACACATGCATCAGAATTTCTTCGATCGACTTTCCTTCCAGTGCAGTTCCTTCTATAGCTGCATTGAGGTTGTTCGTATAAGCAGCATGGTGCTTGTCATGATGGATTTCCATAGTGCGGGCATCGATATGAGGCTCAAGAGCATCAAAATCGTAAGGTAGCGGAGCTAACGTAAAGGCCATGTTAATACAATTTATACTTGTTAATTTGGAAATGTAAGAATACGATTTCCATATGATTGAACCCAAAAAATCACTAAAGGTTCAGGCTCCTTTGGATTCAATTTCAACATTCCTATGAGGCGAACTCTTACCTTTGTACATACATGGAAAAATCAGGTATATTCATAAAATAAATTAACCTGTTCTGTTAATGCCTGATTTTTTAATCACTTTATCTGAAAACTAATATCCATCTTATGAAACACCTTTCAAGCCTCTGTTCGATAAGCATACTTACGTTGATTTCCCTGTTTTGCTTAACCAGTTGCGGGGATATTATCTCTGATCTGAAGATTAATGCTGACGGATCTGGATCGCTGGAGACCTCATTTGATCTGGGTGACCTGATGAGCATGGCTAAGGGCTTTGGAGGTATGGGCACTGACAGTACTTCTTTCACGGATGACACCATGCCTGAGCCTGCCATAGCAATGCCCGATACAGCAAAAGATCCTATGACGTTGTTAATTGAAAAAATAACTGACCCAGCTTATGACCGGGATGTAGATACGCTGATGTCGATTTCAAGCATCATGCCTGACAGCGTAAAAGCAAAACAAACCAATCCCGACCTGGCAAAAAAGCTTTTCCTGAGACTAACATCCCCGGCTAACAGCGCTAACCTGAAGGTGGGAATAGTTGCAAATTTTGATAGCCCGCAACAGCTTAAAGAAATGATGCAAATCATGGAAAACCTGGAAGAAAAGCCGGGCATGATGCCTGATGCAGGCCCGATGGGCTTTCAGACAAAATCATTTTTAGTATTTGAAGCAGACATGAAAACCGGCAATATTAAAGTCGCTCCGGTTGATTATGGCGCTGTATCGGCAGAAATGGGAATGTCCCAGGACAGCACAGGTGGCAGCGATGCACAAGGCATGATGGAAATGATGTTTGGAAACAGTAAAATAAAAACGATCATCCACGTCCCCGGCGAGGTGATCTCTTGTTCCAATCCGGATGCAATACTGACCAAGGATAACAAAGTCCTCCTCGAATATGATTTCATGGATGTGATCAATAAGGGAAGCATCGATGGTTTTACAATCCATTTTCAACCCGGGAAATAATGCTTTCAAAAAGCAGGTTACATAACCTGTTTTTTTCCAAATATGAGTTGGTCGAGCGATATTCTTCCCGGTCCCAATAGAAATAAAGCAAAATAAGACAACAAGTATAATAACCCATGTTCTTTATCTCCCAACGGATCTTCTCCATGCACCCCAAACACTATCACCAGCATCATGATCATAAGGGGAATCAGCACGAGCCTCGTTCCTAATCCCAGGGTGAGCAAAATGGAACATAAAAGTTCTCCGAAAATGGTGAGCCCCATAGACACCTCGCTACCGAGATTTAAGAAGTTGTAAAAGGTACTTGCTTTCTCATCGAATGCCTCAAATTTTCCCAGGCCATGAGGTAACAACAATAAACCTGTTCCGGCTCTCAACACCAAAAGTGCAAGATCAACGGCCCATTTACGGTTCGGATTAAAAAAGTTGGAAATAGCTGTCATAACAGTGTAACGGGGATCTGTGCCTGTTGTTCAGGTAGTGGCATAAAATTTGACATATTAAATAAATATTTAATATGTTTGTGTCCAATTATAGTACCCATGATCTTATTTCTGTTCTTATTACTGATACTATTATGTATCGGAGGTGAATATGTCTCTAAAGCTGAACACTAGTCATTGTTTAGTTAAGGATTAACCCCATTATCTCATTCAGGTGCGTGACCGTAAAGTCAGGTCCCTGCTGTAGATGACATAATTCGTCATTTGGATTGTACCAGCAGGTATGGTATCCGAATGATGCTGCACCTTCAATGTCCGCAGTGAGGCTGTCCCCTACGACCAGCACTTCTGATTTGAGAGGATTTCCAATTTCACGGTGCACATGATTGAAGTAATCATGGTGAGGTTTCGAAACTCCGATCTCTCCTGCAATAACAATCACATCAAATTTCATCTCCCAATCGATTTTTTGAAGACGGGCACGTTGCACTTCAGTCATTCCGTTGGTGATATACCCTAATCGCATTTTATCTTTTAACCCATTCATCAAATCTTCAGCGCCTGGCATGAGATAAGGCCTGGTGCCTAGTCCGCGGAGATATTTTTTTTGGGTGGATACCGGGTCCAGGTCCAGCCGCATGAAATCAAAATATCTTTTGAATCTTTCGTAGACAAGCGTATCCCGGTTGATGAGGCCTTGTTCGTGCTCCATCCAGCATTGTACATTGATGCGTTTATAATCCGTATACATGCCTTCTTTCCAGTCAATCCCATGTTCGCTCAAAACCTCAGAAAGAGACTCTTCGCTTGCTTTGTCGAAATCAAACAGGGTATGATCTGCGTCAAACAATATCCACTTGTATTTCATCACAGGCAAAGATACTTTAGTCCTATCCTTATCTTCGTCCGATGAATTATTATACCAGCTTAATTTATGTCGTGACCTTGTCCATGGCCCTGGCACAACATAAAGTGGGCATTCCGTTGTGTGGAACTGACATTTTTCTTTCTATCCGGGGCTTTGAAGGCTCACCTGTGCTGTTGTATAATATGCATGACAATGAGAATACTTCTGCAATTGCCGGACGTATCATCGCAGCCGAATATGGCGGCCAGTACATGGAACTTGAGCATACCGGCGAACGAAATATCTCTTTCTTTTTTGGTGAAGATTCGATCTTTATCGATCCTAACCGGATTTATACCGATGCAGGCATATGGCAGCAAATGAAAAAAAACCATATGGAAGACACCTTGCTTTTTGAAGAATTGGCCATGTGGAGAGATTCACTTCTTTCCATACTTCATATCAACGAACGCAATCTTGTCATTGCATTGCACAATAACTCAAATAAAAATTACAGCTTTTGCACGTATGCTTCGGGAGGTGAATATGAATTTGAAGCGGATGACATTTATGAAGGAAAGATCAGGGATATGGATGATTTTTATTTTGTGACAGATCCTAAAATTTTTGAAGCGCTTTCTACCGGCAAATATCATGTGGTGCTGCAGGCTAAAGAAACCGTGACGGATGATGGCAGTCTTTCAGTGTATTGTGCTCAAAACGGAGTGAGGTATATTAATGTGGAAGCCCAACACCATCACCTCTTACGACAAATTAAAATGCTGATTTTTGCTTTTGAGCATCTGGTCATTAACCGGATTTGATTATATTATTCTTTCGTGAGTCGTGAGTCGTGAGTCGTGAGTCGTGAGTCGAAAATCGAAAATCGAATGCTTCGACCTGCTGAACTCAACCTCGTGCTACAGCTCAGCAACCATCGAAAATTATTTCTTGCTTACGGCTTTATACATCTGTTCTACATCTTCAAGTGTAAATGTTCCGATCAGGCCGGTCTGAAATATGATTTCCTTGTCATCCATGATCCTGATATAGCGAAAATCATAATCGACGAGAGCGCTGTCTAATTCCTTTCGAAATATGAATCCGTTCTCCTCTTCCAGGATCAGCTCTTTAAAATATTTATCCTGTTTCACGGATTCAAGCTGGCTTCTTTTCACTTCAGCAGCATCACTGGTGGCCAGGGATTCGAAAATCTGTACGTAAAAGTGATCCCCCTTCCGGATCGTGATATCCCGCATGATATTGTATTCTTTTTTCATCACGTCTGCACTATCCGGGGCGTGAATACTTAAGGGAAGACCGTAAGGCGTTAAATCCAGGCTGGACAACTTTTCAGACTTAGGATGGCCACATGCCATAAGAATGATGATGAAGGAAAGTAGAATAAACATCTGGCCGTTGGGCATTTGTTAAAGGTATCTTAAATAAACCTTCGCATTTAGCCTAAATGCGAAATGATTCTTCCAGGACTCAATAGGGACGGGGAAACTACCAGTAAAACGTAATGATTACAGGGCTTCTGGCAATCGCATTTCGCCTAAATGCGAAATGATTCTTCCAGGACTCAACAGGGACGGACATTTCAAAATGAAAACCCAATCACGTAAAGGCTTTCAGGCATCATTTACTAACCCATCCAAAAACATTCCTATCTCTCCTCTTAAAAATTTTCCAAAAAAACCTTGCTTCATAATTTCATCTATGATATATTTGTGATATCATTTTAATATCAAAACAACCAAATCATGGAAAAATCATATAAACCTTTCTCAGGCTACCTGTTCCTGCTCATCCTGCTTTTAGAACTGGCACTGGGCGTTTATGGCCTCATCTACCAGATATACATCATCCCCATCGGTGCTATAATCCTTTTCTTTCTGCTACTATCCGGTTTTTTCTTCATCAATCCAAATGGATCACGTGTGCTGACGTTATTCGGGAAATACAAAGGCACCGTTAAAGAAAATGGGTTCTTCTGGGCAAATCCTTTTTTCTCCAAAAGGGCCATTTCCCTGAGGGCAAGAAATTTTGAAAGTGAACGTGTCAAAGTCAATGACAAAAGAGGCAACCCGATCCTGATCAGTGTGATCACCGTATGGCGTGTACAGGATGCATACAAAGCTGCTTTCGAAGTTGACGATTACACCACCTTCGTTAAATTACAGAGTGATGCTGCCGTACGAAACCTGGCAGGTCAATATTGCTATGACAATTTTGATGATGAAATGGTTGAAATCACACTTCGATCCGGGCTGCAGGAAATCAACCACGCACTTGAACATGCCTTATCAGAACGATTAGCTATAGCTGGCATCGAAGTGATGGAAGCCAGGATTGGTTACCTCGCCTATGCCGAAGAAATTGCCGGAGCCATGCTAAAGCGTCAGCAGGCAGAAGCTATCGTTGCCGCTCGCTTTAAAATTGTGGAAGGTGCTGTCAGCATGGTGGAAATGGCATTGAAAGATCTGTCGGCGAAAAAGATCATCGACCTGGATGACGAACGTAAAGCTCAAATGGTAACTAACCTGATGATTGTGTTATGCGGTGACAAGGACATATCTCCTGTCATTAACACGGGTTCGATCTATTGATGTTTGCCCCTATGCTTCGACTTTCCAAATGCATCCTTGTGCTACAGCTCAGCAACCATCCCCTGAACGGAAATTTCAATAACCCTATCTTATATAGGAAATGAAAAAAAAATTTGTTCTACGTATTGATGAAGATGTCTACGACGCTCTTGAGAGATGGGCTGCCGATGAATTTCGCAGTGTGAATGGACAGATCGAATGGATCCTTTCAGAAAAGCTCAGGGAAATCAAAAGATTAAAAAAGAATCCGGATGTGAGTTCAGACGAAAGCAAAGAAAAATAATACCAGGGCAAAAAAAAAGCGCCACCTTCCCCGGGTGGCGCTTCACATTAGATCGAAAAACCAATCCTATCTAACTCTTTACTTTTATAGTACATCCGATAGCCTTCGTTTCAGATGGATCCGGATTATTACCGGCTTTTAATGCAGCTATTGCATTCTCAAGATATTTGACACTTACCTCTGCAGGATTCTGTGCATTATCATCGATAGCTCCGATATATCGGATATACCTGTTAGCATCCAGCAAATACACATGCGGCGTCCTGGTAGCACCAAAGGCAGGATATACTTTCTGTCCGTCATCAAACAAATATTTGAACGGATAACTTTTCTCTTTTGCCCTGGCCTGCATGCTTGCAAAGTCATCACCAGGTTTCACGGATGGATCATTTGGATTGATAGCTACGACCGGATATCCCTGGGCAGCAAATTTATTGTGAAGGGCAATGATCCGGTCTTCATACATCAGTGCATAAGGACAGGTATTACATGTGAATACCACGATGTATCCATTCACACCTTTATAATCCTTTAGGGAAACCATTGACCCGTCTACATTCTTCAATGAGAAATCAGCGGCCTGCTCACCCACTTTATATTCCTCTACAGGAGGTAAGGCGCTCATCATCGTGACTGCAAAAAGAGCAAGGATCAATTTGCCAAATACATGTTTCATAATTATAAATTTAAATATGGTTTTACAATATCTTTTAACTCATCCAGGCCATGAAAAGTTCTTTCATAAAAAACCCTTTGCTTCCCTTTATAGACCAGGGTTGCTGGAATTGACCCCGACCAGCCCTTATCTATATCATCGATCCAGAAGTTGGAATCGTTGTCTTCCAGGACCACCACATGCGATTCCAATGACTTTTCGGTGACAAAAGGCTGCAGTCTCCTGATATAATCTTTTTTAAAATCAAGGCTGACCAGGATAAGCTTAAATGCCTGATTTTTATAGGTTGAATTCAATTCGACAAAATACGGGAGTTCCTGCACGCACGGGACACACCAGGTAGCCCAGAAATTGACCACGTAGGTAGTGTCATTATCTTTTGATAACAAAGGCTTCAACTGATCATAGTTATATATCGGTATCAATAAGGAGTCTTTTTCCATCCCTGGTAACTCATGAGTTGTCTCCCCTGGTGAAGAAAAACCAAAAAGACTGAAGATGAATATGGATATATAAAACATTCCTCAATATTAACTCCGAAGGAACTGCAATAGATTTGGCAGCCTGATTTTATAACATTTTTTTAACTATACAAGATATGCTTTGACTCCTGTAGTTTCGCTTTGACTTTATGTCGTTTCGCTTCGGCTTCCTCAGCGACCGACAATCTTCTCCAGAAAGTAGTTTCGACTCCGCTCAACTAATGATTGTTTGGATTTCAAGTTGAGCGGAGTCGAAAATTAGCAAGTCAAATTCTTTCGGTGCTAAAGGGAGTCGAAGCGAAGTGAACGAAGACTTAATTGAGCTTATACTTCACTCCCAGCGCATCGAGATCTTCAATCAACCCACTTGCTGCATTCACCTTGTTGGATTTCGATATCAGGCCAAGAATAAAATCATCTTCCAGATCATAGACCTGCAATTTGAGTTTATGCCTGCCCTTATGCGAAACACATATTTTATCCAGGCTATCGAGCAGAAACTGATCAAGCTGATCAATTGATATTTTTACAGTGATTGACTTCGTCATTTCCGCACCTATACTGGCCAGCATACGCGCCGAAGTGATCCTGAATTCGTGATCCTGTCCTTTCCAGCTCAACTGGTAAAAGCCTTCAATAAATAATGCAGTGCCTACTTCAAATATGTCTTTATATTTTTTAAAGTCTTCGTTGAAAAGCCTTACCTCCAGCGTACCCCTGAAATCCTGTAGTGTAAAAATTCCCCAGCCAGTACCTTTCTGTGTCACCCGGTGATCTGCAGACGTAACCAGTCCGGCTAATTTCAAATGCTTGTCCTTGTAAGATGTCACAAGGTCAAGAGGACAATTAGTGAAATTTTCTATTTCCAATCTGTAATCATCCAGCGGATGACCCGACATATAGATGCCTGTGATCTCTTTCTCTCTTGTTAATTTCTCCATCAATGTCCATTGGGCAACCTGAGGCATGACAGGCTCCATAAACATCGACATGGACTGATCACCGAACAATGTCATCTGGGTCTGACTCTTCTGCGATTGTACGGATTGTCCATAACGGATGGCATGTTCTACAAGGGATTCGTACTTATCAGATGGTGCAAAATATTGTGCACGGTGTGTACCCTGGAAACAATCCATCGCACCACCCATCACCATCGCTTCAAGCGCTTTTTTATTGACCGATTTCAGGCTGACGCGGGAAGTCAGATCGAAGATATTTTTAAACGGGCCATTTGCTTTACGTTCTGTGATCATATCATCACCTGAACCTTCACCCATATTTTTTAATGCTGAAAGTCCAAAACGGATAGCACCTTTTGTATTGACCGTAAAGTTGATATTACTTTCATTGACATCAGGTGCAAGCACAAGAATATTCATCCGTTTACATTCACGTAAAAAGAAATTGAGCTTCGTAATGTCATTTTTATTGTGCGTCAATACGGCAGCCATGAATTCCGCAGGATAATGCGCCTTAAGCCATGCAGTCTGAACAGACAATACCGTATATGCAGCACTATGGGAACGATTAAATCCATAACTCGCAAATTTCGACATGATCTCAAAGATGTCATCTGCCTTAATCGATGGGACACCTTTCGCTGTAGCACCTTCCACAAATATCTGGCGGTGCTTTTCCATTTCATCGGCTTTCTTTTTTCCCATCGCACGCCGCAGCATATCCGCAGCACCAAGACTGTATCCCGCCATGGTTTGTGCCGCCTGCATGATCTGTTCCTGGTACACCATAATACCATATGTAGGTTTCAACAAATCGGTAAGCCATTCGTGAGGATAATCAATTGGTTCCCTGCCATGCTTCCGGTTGATAAACATCGGAATATAATTCATAGGTCCAGGCCTGTACAACGCATTCATCGCGATGAGGTCTTCAATATTGGTAGGCACAAGCTCACGAAGATATTTTTGCATTCCTGAAGACTCGAACTGGAAAATACCTATCGTTTCACCTTTTTGAAATAGTGTAAATGTTGCCGGATCATCCAGTGGAATTGTATCCGGATCTACAACTGCCATGCCTTCATTTCTTTCGGCAATAATTTTTATAGTGTCTTTTACAATCGACAACGTCTTGAGTCCTAGAAAATCCATTTTCAACATTCCTGCTGACTCTACGAGATTCCCTTCGAACTGGGTCACCAATAAATCTGTCTCTGAAGAGGTACAAACCGGTATGTATTGCATGATATCTCCGGGTGCAATGATCACACCTGCAGCATGTATGCCTGTATTCCTGACCGTGCCTTCCACTTTTTGTGCGAGTCTCAGAATTTCCCCTTCATGAGTTTCCTCTTTTTCAAGCTCTCTTAATTTGCGGATATTATCGAGGTCGCGCGATTGAGCTCCTTCCTCTGCACCTTTTCCTTCTTTGAATATGTGAGCAAGCGTAGTACCGGGCATCAATGGAATCATCTTGGCTAAACGGTCTGTATCAGGTAATGGAAGTTCCAATACTCTTCCTACATCACGAATAGATGACTTCGCAGCCATGGTTCCAAAAGTGACGATCTGTGCTACCTGGTTTTTACCATATTTTTCCACCACATAGTTGATCACGCGTTGCCTGCCTTCGTCATCGAAGTCAATATCAAAGTCAGGCATGGATACACGCTCAGGGTTAAGGAAGCGTTCGAAGAGCAGATTATATTTTAACGGGTCAATATTGGTGATCGTAAGACAGTACGCAACTGCAGATCCCGCACCTGAACCTCGTCCCGGGCCCACACTCACATCCATCTGCCTTGCTGCCCTGATAAAATCCTGAACGATGAGAAAATACCCATTGAAGTTCATCTTGTCAATGACATTCAATTCCCAGTCAATGCGGTCCCTGACTTCTTTAGTAATTTCTTTATACCTGTTTTTTGCACCTTCATAGACCAGGTGACGCAGGTATTTCGCCTGGTCATCAAATCCAACCGGGACAGGAAAGTTTGGCAACAATACATCCCGTGTTAAATTGGGTGAAGTGATCTTGTCAAAGATTTCATTTGTATTGTCAATCGCCTGAGGCAAATCAGAAAATAAAAAATTCATTTCCTGTTGTGTCTTGAAATAGAAGTCGGTGCTCGGGAATTGAAAGCGGCCCTGGTCCGACATTTTTTTACCGGTATTGACACATAGTAAGATGTCATGTGCCCTTGCATCATTTTCATTGATATAATGTGCATCATTGGTAGCAATGATTTTGACATTATATTTTTTAGCAAAGCCGATCAATACCTGGTTGACATTTTCCTGGCTCAGGCCACACTCATCAATATTTTCAAGACCGCGATGACGTTGTAGTTCGATATAAAAATCTTCTCCGAAAATATCCAGCCACCACTTCAGTTTTTCTTCTGCTTTTTCAGTATTACCGGAGAGTATCGTTTGTGGAATTTCTGCACCTATGCAGCAGCTTGTTGCAATCAGTCCTTCGTGATACTGCAATAACAATTCGCGATCAATTCTGGGAAATCCGCTGTACATGCCCTGGATAAAACCCATCGAGCAAAGCTTCGAAAGATTTTCATATCCTTTTTGATCTTTTGCTAGCAGGAGTTGGTGGTATCGATGGTCGCGTTCACCTTTTGAAGTTTGAAACTGCCTGCGATGACGGTCTTCCACCAGATAAAATTCGCAACCTACGAGAGCTTTGAGATTTCTTTTTTTTGCTTCTGATACAAATTCAAATGCACCAAACATATTCCCGTGATCGGTGATGGCAATTCCTTTCTGGCCATCAGCGACGGCCTTATCCATAAGCGCAGGAATATGGGATGCACCATCCAGTAATGAATAGTGTGTGTGATTATGGAGATGAACGAATTCAGGCATTACCAGGGAGGTATTTAATAAGTGCGAAGTTAAATGTTTTTAAGGAGGAAGCTGAAATGAAAAACGAAAAGAGAAAAACGAAAAAAGTAAAGATTCTTTCTACAAATAGAAAAACTATTTTAATAATTTAGTTCCATTCATTCACCATTTAAATCATCAGTTATGAAAAACAAAATTCTTCAGGAGAAAAGCTATGCATTTGCTATCCGGGTTGTACTTCTGGCTCAAAGGCTTACGTCACAAAAAGAATTTATTCTAAGCAATCAAATCTTAAAAAGCGGCACCTCGATAGGAGCGAATATCAGGGAAGCTGAATTTGCTGCAAGTCCTGCAGATTTTATCAATAAGTTGACGGTTTCATTAAAGGAGGCAAACCAGACCCGAATTTGGTTAAATCTATTAAGGATACGCATTACATTGTTCTTGAAGAACACGATTCTTATTGATCAGATTGTGGTGAGCTGATACCCATGTTAGTTTCCTCTATAAAAACCAAAAAGGACAATTTAATTAAAGCACAGAAATGATGATGTTTTACATTTTTCACTTTTCGATTTTCATTTTTCACTAAAATGTCGAAAAGCCCGTACACACATTTGTGACGAGCTTTTTCGACTAAGGTCTCAAAATAAGAAAACTACATTTTTATAGCAGCACAGGACCGGCCTGTGTGGAATATCAAAAGCTTAAGGATAACGACCCCTTTGCATTAAAAGTTTAGAATATATATAAAAAAACTTTAATGGCTTAAACGTCTTTCCGGGCGGTCGTAAAGGTATCTATTCCTGCATTAAAACGATAAACTACCAATGCTTTTTGATTAAAAACCTGATTTACATTTACCGTAACTCGTATTGCACTATTTTTTAATATGTTATATATGATAATATTACCTTATTTGTAAATATTACATTACATATTGGTTAGAGGTCGAGGGCAGTAGGATTGGTTATAAGTGAAAGGTCTTATGTTAAAAAGAAACCCAAAAACAAAAAACAGGATCCGTGTCCTACAGCCAATAACCTTTAACCCTTTTTTCTATCTTCGCACCCCACCCGCCCGGGTGCTGAAATTGGTAGACAGGCATGTTTGAGGGGCATGTGTCCGTTTGGATGTGAGGGTTCGAGTCCCTCCCCGGGCACTTTTCTAGATTAAATAGAAAAGAGTTATTGGTTATTGGCAGTAAGAATGGGTATAAGGAATAGGTTATTAGTTTTCTTAAAACAAATACAATACCCAATAACTGAATTTTCATACGTATGTATAACAAGGATAATCATCCTGCGCCCATTAACCCAAAACCAGACTTACTGCTAACTACCAATTACAGATTACTGCCCATTATTCATCTGCGTGAAGATCTCGTACCTTTTGGAGGAAAGGTGAAGCAAAAACAAAACTTTGCAGGATTTCATTTTTCGATGTGAGGACTTCTTCTTTATTTCCTTCCCAGGCGAGTTTTCCTTCGTGGATCAATGCGATATTGTCACCGATCTCCATCACGGAATTCATATCATGTGTATTGATGATCGTGGTGATATTTTTTTCCACTGTGATATCATGGATCAGCTCATCGATGACAAGGCTTGTCTTTGGATCAAGTCCTGAATTTGGTTCATCACAAAAAAGATATTTAGGTTCCAGCACGATGGCGCGTGCTATCCCCACTCTTTTTTGCATCCCACCACTCAATTGCGAAGGATATTTTTTTAGCACGTCCTTCAGGCTTACGCGTTCAAGACAATAATTCACGCGATCTAATTTTTCTTTTGCGGTTTTATTTGTAAACATATCCATTGGAAAGCGCACATTCTCCTCTATCGTCATGGAATCAAATAATGCTGTTCCCTGGAAAAGCATGCCTACCTGCATCCGTATATCGCGCACTTTCTTTTTATCAAGCGCTGTAAAATTGACATCACTATACCACACAATTCCGGAGGAGGGTGGATATAAACCCACTAAAATTTTAAGCAATACCGTTTTGCCTGCACCGCTTCTTCCGATGATCAGGTTGGTTTTGCCGGCTTCAAACGTCAGGTTAATATCTTCAAGAACCACCTGGTCGCCAAACGATTTCGATATGTTTTCTGCTCTTATCATTGTGTAAGAAGTACTGCGATGAAATAATCCGCGATCAGGATGCCTATGTTGCTCATGACGACTGCTGCCGTACTTGCTTTACCCAATTCAATGCTTCCGCCTGTGACAAAATAACCCTGGTAACAGGAGATGGCAGAAAGTATAAAACCAAAGACCACCGCTTTGACAAACATCATAAATACATTGTATGGCTCGAAAAAAGCCCTGATGCCTTCTACATATTCAGCTGCTGTAAACAATCCTGTAGGGACGCTGGATACGAACGCACCGGCAATGCTGACAAGTGCTGCAACGGCCACCAGCATGGGTACGACACAAATCGCAGCAAAGATCTTCGGCATGACCAGGTAAGCCGGTGTATTGACCCCCATGATCTCCATGGCATCGATGTGCTCTTTCTGGCGCATACCACCGATCTCAGCTGCCATGTTTGAGCCCACCTTTCCCGCCAATACAAGACATGTAATCGTAGGCGCCAATTCGATGACTGTAATGTCCCTTATCAGGTAACCTACATAGTATCTCGGAATGAGCTGTCCTCCCAACTGGTAACTGATCTGAACTGCCATCACCGCACCCATGAATGTTGAGATCAGGATCACAATGATAAGGGAGCCGATACCTATATCATTCATCTGCCGCATGGTCTCCTTCCAGTACATGCGCATATTCTCAGGTTTTGAGAACACCTGTCGCATCCAGGTAAGGAACCTTCCCAGGTGAAATATGAAATTATGCTTCATTCAAAATCTTCTGTGTAAAAAGTAAAAATAGGTACAATCGGCAAAAGACAAAGAAAACAATCCGGACCCAATGCCCTATCCAAACCGGAAAAAAATAGATATGTTTATGAATATGAACGCTATTGTGACCGGATCTACCAAAGGCATTGGACTTGCCATCGTCTATGCACTTCTGAAAGAAGGCTGGAATGTGGCAGTTACTGCCAGGGATGAAAATGATCTGAAGAATATCCGGAAAGAGGCCCGCGATTCATTTCCGAATCAGGAATGCCTCGTCCATAAGGTCGATTTCTCAAAAAAGGCTGAAACGATCGAATACGCAAAGAAAATCAAGAAAGCCTGGCCCGAAATAGACATGCTCGTCAACAATGTCGGCATATTCGAACCCGGTGAAATACATAAAGAAGCAGATGGTGCATTGGAGCATATGATCGATGTCAATCTTTACAGCGCTTATTACCTGACACGTGAATTGCTGCCGGGAATGATGGCCAGGAAAAAAGGCTACATCATCAACATATGTTCGATAGCCAGCTTCATGTCATATCCGAATGGTGGCTCGTATACGATCAGCAAATTTGCAATGTTGGGTTTTAGTAAGGTGTTAAGAGAGGAGATGAAACCTTATGATATCAAAGTAACCGCTATCATGCCTGGTGCAACATGGTCCGCGTCCTGGGCTGATGCAGATTATCCGGATGATCGTCTGATGAAACCGGAAGATGTGGCTGAAGCAGTTATTGCGATTTTGAGGATGAGTACGCAATCTGTAGTGGAAGAGATTATTATCAGGCCACAATTGGGTGATCTTCCGTGACTCGAATTAAGAATTAAGAATTAAGAATTAAGATTTAAGATTTAAGATTTAAGAAATGATACTGAGCGTAAAGCAATGTGGATTTTAAGTTAGTATAAACCATTATCTTTGCTTTCATTATCAAATACTTCACCAATTTAATTCTGAATCTATGAAAATCATATTTAAGTTCACCTTACTGCTGCTGGTTGTCATTTCTATGATACAATGCAAAAAAGACCCTGCAACGATTAGCATGGCCGGGCAGTGGAAAATGACTGACATCCATTGTGATGACGGAGTATCAGTTACGGACGTATTAGGTACCGAAATCACTCAAACGTATACTTATCATGGTATTGAGTATAACACGGTGACTACCTTTACCGAGAATCCCAATAATTTTAGTTCAACGGGTACTTATACTTTTGAAATAACAACCGTTTTCTTTGGGCAATCGACAACAGAAGAAGTTGAAGCCGATGCTTTTCTTGGATCTGGCGAATGGTCGATAGACGGAGACGTTTTTACCCAGACATTTGCTGGTCAGGTTACAGAAATGGCAATCCTGGAACTTACCGGGTCAAAGATGAGACTTCGTCAGGATGTGGATATTACACTGAATGGTACGCACAACACACAAACTGTGTTTTCAACTTTTGAGAAACAATAATCGATTTTAGATTTTATAGAGAACGTTTTATCTGTAAAATCAAATCTTAATTTTTCTTAATAAATCCGCGTCCTCTTTTTTGAACCAATTATGACTACCTTATTAGAAAAGGTTTACCACATAGTTCACCTAGAATGCTTCGACTTGCTCACGCTCAACCTTGTGCTACAGCTCAGCAACCGCCACATAGATATTTTTGATTTTCGATTTTAACTAATTCTGTAAGAAATCATATCAGCCCTCCTTCATAATCAAAACAATACTGCACGTTCTAGCTTTCGGGTAACTGACCCCCTTCCCCTCTCTTACGAAATGCTCAGACTTTCTAAAATAATCTCCCAAAAGAGAAGGGTGATTTGATTCGTCTGTGAAACCTTACCGCTCCTCTCTCAAACAATTGTTATTTCTACTCAACGTATACATTACTTAGAGAGGGGAAGTGGGTGAGGTACCCGAAAGACAAAAAAAACAGACTGAAGGGAATCGAAAATATTTTTACATATTTCGTCGGTACTGTCCTCCTACTTCATATAACGCATGTGTAATCTGTCCAAGCGAACAAATCTTTGAAGCTTCCATTAATGCTTCAAAAGTATTTTCATTACGCATCGAAACCAATTGAAGTTTCTTCAACGCATCAGCTGAAGTGGAAGCACTTGCTGCCTGCAATTCCTCAAGTCGTCGGATCTGTCCTTCTTTTTCGTCTGCATTTGCCCTGATGACTTCTCTCGGAAGAACAGTGGGTGAACCTTCTTTTGATAAAAATGTATTGACACCTATGATCGGATATTCGCCTGAGTGTTTAAGCGTTTCATAATAAAGGCTTTCTTCCTGGATCTTGCTGCGTTGATACATTGTCTCCATTGCACCCAACACACCGCCACGCTCAGTGATGCGATCGAATTCCGCAAGCACAGCAGCTTCGACAAGGTCTGTTAGTTCTTCAATGATGAAAGCACCCTGGAGTGGATTTTCATTTTTTGCCAGGCCTAATTCATTGTTGATGATCAGCTGAATAGCCATCGCTCTCCGCACACTTTCTTCTGTCGGCGTTGTAATGGCTTCATCATAAGCATTTGTATGAAGGCTGTTGCAGTTATCATAGATTGCATACAAAGCCTGTAGTGTAGTCCGGATATCGTTGAATGAAATCTCCTGTGCGTGAAGTGAACGACCACTGGTCTGGATATGATATTTTAATTTCTGCGAACGATCATTGCCGCCATATTTATACTTCATCGCCTTGGCCCAGATACGACGGGCTACCCTTCCTATGACCGCATATTCAGGATCAACACCATTTGAAAAGAAGAAGGAAAGATTCGGCGCAAAATCATCAATGGCTAAACCTCTCGACAAATAATATTCAACAAACGTGAATCCATTGGATAGCGTAAAAGCCAATTGCGTAATCGGATTCGCTCCTGCCTCAGCGATATGATACCCTGAAATTGAAACCGAATAAAAATTGCGGATATTCTCGTCAATAAAATACGCCTGCATATCGCCCATCAGCCTGAGTGAAAATTCAGTTGAGAATATGCATGTATTCTGTGCCTGGTCTTCTTTTAGAATGTCGGCCTGCACTGTACCCCTGACGGAGCTAAGAGCTTTCGCTTTTAGTTTTGCATACGTTTCTGCATCAAGCACTTCATCACCGGTCATGCCTAACAGCATCAGACCCAAACCATGATGGCCTTCAGGCAGACTATAATCATACTTCGGCCGGGGCATGGCGCGATCATCATATTTTTTACGAAGGACATCTTCGACTTTTTGCTCCAGCTTATTTTCCCTGATATAAATTTCGCACTGCTGATCCACTGCTGCATTCATAAAGAAAGCACAAATCGTAGCTGCTGGACCATTGATCGTCATCGAAACCGATGTCTTCGGATCGCAGAGATCGAAACCGGAATACAATCTTTTAGCATCATCTAATGAACAAATGCTCACACCTGAATTGCCGATCTTACCATAAATGTCAGGACGATGATCCGGATCTTCGCCATACAGTGTAACACTATCAAACGCAGTGGATAACCTGATAGCAGGCATTTCATTTGACAGATAATGAAACCGCTTATTGGTTCTCTCCGGACCGCCTTCACCGGCAAACATCCTTGTAGGATCTTCACCTTTACGCTTGAAGGGATAAATACCCGCAGTGTAAGGAAACCTGCCCGGTAAATTTTCCTGTGTTACCCAATTGACCAATGTTCCCCAATCTTCAGCAGTAGGTAATGCTACTACAGGAATGCGTGTCCCGGAAAGTGATTTTGTATGTGTTTCCACCTTGATATCTTTTCCACGGACTTTGTAAGTATAATCGTCTTCTACATACATTCTCCGGATGTCCGGCCATTCCTGGATCCATCGCCACACATCACCATCCACATCCTGTTTGAGCTTATCAAATTCAGTCTTTAATTTTTCTGCGACTTCTTTCGCATCCGCTCCGTTGAAATGTTTTTCAGCCTGGAGAAGTGAATACAACAGCCCGGTTTTCTTTGCTTCGCTTACTGCCCATTCATCATACTTGCGATTGTTTTCAGCTATTTCTGAAAGATATCTTATGCGTGCAGGTGGAATAATATAAATTTTTTCACTGTCCCCTGTTTTAAAATCCACAGAGGAGTTAAAATCCGAATGTGTCTTTGTACGAAGGACTTCAATGATCTTTTTGTACAATGCATTTGTACCCGGATCATTAAACTGGGAAGCAATCGTTCCATAAACAGGAATTTCACTATCGCTTACATCCCAAAGATTGTGATTGCGTTTATACTGCTTGCGGACATCGCGCAATGCATCCAGTGCTCCACGCTTATCAAATTTGTTGATAGCGATCACGTCGGCAAAATCGAGCATGTCAATTTTTTCCAACTGAGAAGCTGCCCCAAATTCAGGTGTCATGATATACAATGACATATCTGCATGGTCCACGATCTCTGTATCCGATTGACCTATCCCTGATGTTTCAAGAATGATCAGATCAAAATCAGCTGCTTTAAGAATATTTATAGCCTGCTGTATGTGTTTTGATAATGCAAGATTAGATTGCCGTGTAGCCAGTGAACGCATGTAGACCCTGTCGGAAACTAATGCATTCATCCTGATCCTGTCACCGAGTAGTGCACCACCGGTTTTGCGTTTGCTGGGATCGACTGAAATCACTCCGAGATTTTTCTCCGGGAAATCAAGAAGGTATCTCCTGATGATCTCATCGATCATGCTTGACTTTCCTGCACCACCGGTTCCTGTAATACCCAGCACCGGGACATTTGCTTCTTTCGCCTGGCTGGAAATCGTAGCGATCCAATGTTGATTTTGATCAGGGAAATTTTCCACTGCAGTGATCATCCTGGAGATCGCGAGATGATTTTCGGAAGACAACTTTGCTACTTCACCATTCAGATTTTCACCAAGGGGAAAATCACATTTGATGAGCACATCATTGATCATACCCTGCAGGCCCATGTGCCGGCCATCATCAGGAGAATAAATCCTGGCAATACCATACTTCTGCAATGCTTCGATTTCCGAAGGCAGAATGGTACCTCCTCCTCCACCAAATATTTTAATATGCCCTGCTCCCCTTTCGTGAAGCATATCGAAGATGTATTTGAAATACTCATTATGACCTCCCTGGTACGAAGTCAATGCAATACCCTGAACATCTTCCTGGATAGCGGTATCGACGATTTCTCTTGCGCTCCGGTTATGGCCCAGGTGAATGATCTCTGCACCTGAACGCTGCATAATCCGTCTCATCACATTGATAGCAGCATCATGGCCATCAAACAGAGATGCGGCAGTCACGATGCGTATGTGATGTTTGGGCTGGTAGGCGGTGGTCGGTTGATTAGGCTCCATGTGTCCTCAAATTTACGGAAATGTCAGCGGACAGAACTTATGGCTGGCGGATGACTTCAAGGAATTCACTCATGATCATGGCTGTGGCACCCCAGATGATATGACCCTGGACCTGAAAGCAGGGAACATGATTCAGTATAATGCCGGAGGAGATCTGAATCCTGGTTTCCTCCACAGATGATATGTCCAGGAAAGCCGAAAGGGGAAGTTCAAGGATTTCTTCTATCTCGGTCTCCTGCCTTATTAAGTCCGGTACCTGCCAGGAATAGGCCAGGAAAGGATGTACTAAAAAATTGCTGACATTGATATAGATCGGGCTTAATGCCCCGAGCACATCAAGCTGCGAAAGATCAATAGCTGTTTCCTCTTGGGCTTCTCTCAGTGCAGTATACATGAAATCCGGATCCTGGTCTTCAGCTTTACCCCCGGGAAATGCAATCTGACCTGAATGCTTGTCGCCTTCCTTGCTAATGGTGCGCCGGATAAAGATCAAATGAAAATCTTCGGGATGTTTCTCAAATAAAACCATCAACACAGCTGCATTTCGAACCGGAGTATCCGTTGGAAAGAGATTGGCTTTCCGGATGGGATGTGCCATTTTCTGATGAGCTTCAGACCCAGGCAGCTTGTGATCAAGCAATACTGCATGAAGAGTATTGATAAACGGTGGCCTGGAAAGCTGTGGAATCATCAGTTATCATAAAACGTACAAAGCCTTGAAGGACGATCTCATTTCCTTCTTATGCAATATAAAGGCCCTGATAAGGCTTTACTTGTGGCTATTCGATTCCTGCAGGTACTTATCAAGCGCCATGGACATGGATGGCATTCCCGGGGCCGGGGCAAGAACATCTATTCTTAAGTGATGGTCTTCAGCGGCTTTGGCGGTAATATTTCCAAAAACGGCGATGCGGGTATTATTCTGCTTGAAATCAGGGAAATTTTCAAATAGCGATTCAATACCCTGGGGACTGAAGAAGATCAGCATGTCATAAAATATGTCCCTGAGATCAGACAGATCACTGGACACTGAATTATACATGGTGGCGGATTCAAAATTGACCTCTTTCGCTTTGAGGTAGTCGATCACGTCTTCTTTTCCAAGATTGGAGCAGGGGACTAAAAACCTGGTAGTGGACTTGTGCTTCTGGAGCGGGCCTGAAAGATCCTGGATGGTCCGTTCACCCACAAAAACTTTACGTTTACGGTATTGAATGAATTTCTGTAGATAATGAGCTACTGTCTCGGATGTGCAGAAGTACTTCATATCCTGGGAAACCTTGATCCTCATTTCTTCACAAATCCGGAAAAAGTGATCAATGCTGTTCTTGCTGGTCATGACGACCGCCTGAAATTCGTCAGGGCGTATCCTGTGTTTGCGAAACTCCTTCTCTGTGACCGGTTCTACGTGATTGAAAGGGCGCCAGTCGATCTGGATGCCATATTTCTTTTCAATATCGTAGTAAGGTGATCGTTCGGGTTTGGGTTGTGAAACCAAAATGGTTTTCACGTTAAGTTTAGGGGCAGCTATTGGACTTGCGTTAATACTTTTTGTAACCATTCGGTAGTGTTTAATGGATCAGGGCACTTACCAGAAAAACTTCAAAATAGCCCATAAAGGCAAAATTTCGACGGCGCAAAGATACACAAAAAAGAGAAATAGACTATTCGCGATCAGCCTTCTTGCGGTCAGCATCCATCGGAGCTGTCGCATGAGATAAGCCGCCACAATGACGACAAGTCCTATGATAATCAGAGGCTTAGCCATAGAATCCGGCCCAAAATTCAACAAAACATTAATCGGCAAAAGAACCAGGCCAACCATAATATTGAAGGTGCTGATATCGAATCCAAACAAGCTCATTTCCTTCTCGTTATTGAAAAGCCAGCGCAAATATCGGATGACAATATGCCGGACTCCATAGATGATAACGACAAATCCTACGCAAACCCAAATATTGTTCAAATACCCTCCGGAATATCCAAAAAAGCCAATCAGGTGACTTAAAAAGATCCCAGCCTGGATGAAAAAGATCACATATCCCATCATCAGCAGGATCTGTCTCATCGTATTTCTTTGGTTCCGCAGGTGAAGGGAGCTGTAATTCTCATTGGATATGACCCTCCAAAGATCTTTCACGAAGTTCCTCTCCACATTGACTATGAATATGAGGAACAATAAGCTCAGCAGGATAAAGAAGATCTGGATGCCCCTGGACATGTGCCGCGGGCTATTCACAGGGAGCTTTACCGATGGATTATTATGAAATTTAATATCCGAGGATCCCCGGGAAAGCTTTTCTGCATTCTTTTTTGTACCCTTTTGCAGTTCAAATGGATTTGATCCGGATGTGGTAAAGGCAGTATCCTTTCCAGGTTCACCTGATACCCCGTCATTTACTGCAGCAGAATCAACCTGAGGTTTATTGATTTGCTCCCGGGTGGGCTCTTCCTGATTGATCTGAACAGGAGTCTTAATTAAAGAGGAGTCAATGGAAGGCTTAGTCGTATTCGTGTGAGGTCTTAGGGGCCTGTATTTAAGATCAAAAGGGTTGGTTTGATTTTGGCCAAAACATGGAAACGTAAATCCTAAATAGCAAACCAAACAAAAGATCCTGAACATATATGCAAATTTAGATCACAAATGCCACTTAGAAAGAGAATTCTGAATTTAGAATTCGGATGGCAATCTTGAATCTGGAATCTTGATTTTAGAATGAAGATGGGGAATTAATGAATTCTGAAATTGAAAGCGAACCTTGTGCTTTTACACTTCGATTGAAATCACCTTCTGCCCCTTCGAATTTTTCTCCCTTGTGTACCCATGATTACACCTTTTGCATCTCTGCTAAAAATTCTCTCGCCTGTGTTTCTCAATCTCGCTTCGCATCGTTGCGAAAATCCCGAGGGAACTGACTTAGTACCCCGGTGTTTTCGAGCAAGCGATGAAACACCGGGGAGAGAAATTTCGCGAAGCATGAAATTTCGAAGGGGCAAAAACTGTGAAGTCAAACGGACCTTACCTAGCGAATAAGTGTAAAATCACCTGTGTCAACCAATTCTAAATCATTGGTAAAGAGGACTTTTATTTTGTAAACGTAAACTCCTGAGTTGAGCAGCTTGCCATGGAATGTTCCATCCCATGATCTTGAGATATCGCCCGGCAAAAAGTTTTCAGTTCCAAATACTTTATTTCCCCAGCGGTCAAATATTTCAAAGAATTCTATGCTCACGATATCCCTGCTACCGTAAATGATAAGATTGTCATTGACCTGATCACCATTCGGACTGAAAATATTTGGAATAAAAATATTACGCGGGAACTGCACACTGATTATGATTTCATCTGTAGCGATACATCCGTTTTGATCCGTTACTTCCACTTCATATGTTGTCGTTTCAACAGGACTTACACTGATGCTCTGACAAGCTGTACACGAATCCCCTGCAAACCAGTTGAACGAAAGTATGTTTACATCGGACTCAGCATTTAAGATCAGGGAATCACCTAAAGCAATCACTACATCAGGCCCCAGGTTTACGGTGACGGGCGTTGGAGCATCAATTAAAACCGCTGTATCCACAATACAACCAAACGAATCCATAATACCAACATTCATGATGCCTGGGCAAGCAGATTGAAATGAAGTATTCGAGGTAAAATTACCATCACCAAAATCAAACAACCATGCAGCATCACCATTCAGAATTTGGATCGTACCATTGCAATCGCCGACACACAAGGGTTGTGTTGCATCAATCTGAATGTTATCAACAGATAACTGCGTAGAGCTAACGGCTACAGTATCATAGGAAGCGCATCCGGAAGTCAGGTTACTGACGGACAATACAAACGTGCCCGCTGATGCAACATTAATAATATCAACATCCGCAGAACCATTGATGATCCCTCCGTCAGGAGAACTCCAATGATACGTAACATCACTACCCGTGGATGAACCTGTAGCACTAAGCTGCACGAAATCCGGCTCACAACCAAGCACTTTATCTGTGCCAGAAAATGCTGTCGGAAAATCATGAAAAACCACAGGAGTGCCCGGAGAAACAGCAAGACATGGATCTGTCAGAGATGGCAAACCGCCGGCACCTTCATCTCCAATCACAGCCGAAATAAAATACGTTGTTTCACCCACCATAGGAGAAATAAATGAGAACACAGGAATTGTATTCCACGCAATTATTCCCGTCTGAATATTCCCGTCATGCAATACATACGCCAGCTTGTCATTCCCATCCGGAAATCCACCGCCAAGATAAATAGCGGTTACACTTGCATCAATACAGGCATCCAGCTGCGTAAGGTCCATATCACCGGCTGATGAAGTGCACGAACATGTGATCTGGCCATCAATCGTATTTGACAAACATCCATTTGCATCTGTCACCTGGTACGAAAACGGATCACCGGACAATATGGGTGCAGAATTATATATCCCTCCTGCAAAAGCATTTCCATTGATGACATACGGAGACTGTCCGCCGGAAATCTCAAAGCTCACACTGTATGCGGTATTTGTGCTATTACAATCATTGACCTGGTTAATGATGGAAGGTTCATCATTGAACTCCATTAATACATCATCAGCTGCAGAACATCCGCTTTGCGTATTAGAATAATTAAGGGTATACATTCCTGGAGCTGAAACAAGCACTGAAGATGAGGCCGAATTCGCATTTGAAAATTGCGCTGTTCCAGGTCCGGTAATTAATGTCCATGCTCCGGTTCCTGTCGCATTCAAATTTCCTGAAAGACCGCATAGCACCTGATCAACTCCTGCATCAACTACAGGATTTGAAGTAGTGACAATGTCAAGACACACGGTATCAGAGATCCCGCATTCATTTGTGGCAGAGAGACAAAGCTGTCCACCTGCCGCACCATTCCAATCAATCTCAACGGTACTTGTGCCTTGTCCGGAAAATAAAGTTCCGCCGCCGGATAATGTCCAGCTATATGTATCCGCAGTAGCAAGCGGAGAAATTGAATAGGTTCCTGAACCTAAAGCACATGGATTGAGTGCTCCATTGATCGGACCTACCAGGAGTGGTTTGCTATTGACGATGATATCTGATATTGAAGCAGGAAGCGAGCCGCAAGAATTAGATGCGATCAATTGTACCTGGCCACCAGAAATTGAACCCCATTGTACATCGATAGATGTACTACCCTGCCCGGAAAGATTAGTTGCCCCGATCGGAACGCTCCAGAAGTAAGCTGTTGCACCTGATACCGGATCAATCGTATACGTGATGGTTGTTCCTTCGCAGAGAACATTTGTACCCATGATCACAGGATTCCCCAACGGCAAAGTATTAACCGTTACAGTAATGGTATCGATGCTTGACAAACCAGAATTCAAATCCGTAGCTGTCACTGCGTATGATGTGGTGCTCGATGGTGCCACCAGAATTGATGAAGTAGTTTCACCGTTGGTCCATATGAATGTGAGATTAAAAGGACCGGGTACAAAAGCATTGATGGTCACTGATTCACCCTGGCATATGACCTGATCGGGACCCAGGTCAACGGCAGGCGCTTCATTTACAAAAACAGTAACATCATCAATCGAAGTACACCCATTTAATGTTACAGTCACAGAATAGATTGTCGTCACTGCAGGGGTAACTGTTATTTGTTGTGTTGTTTCACCGGTGCTCCACAAATATGTTCCGCCACCTGTAGCATTCAGCGTTGTCATTTCACCTGTGATCAGGAATACATTTGATCCGGCATTTGCAACAGGCAAAGGATTTACAATAATGGTTGCAGCATCGGTATCAGAACATCCATTAATATCTGTAACCGTTACATTGTAGGTTGTTGTTCCCACAGGTGTAATGGTTATGCCTTGTGTATTTTCTCCGTTACTCCATTCATAAGATGTACCCCCTGAGCCTGTCAGGATAGCTTGTTCTCCTTCACAGATGGTTTGATCTGGTCCTGCGTCGGCCTGTGGAAGCGGTATCGCTGTGACGGTAATATTATCTACGTCTGTACAACCATTGTTTGCAGTTACGGTAATTGTATACGTAGTTGTTACTGAAGGAAAGACATCAATGTCCGAAGCTGTTTGTCCATTACTCCACTGATACGAACCTCCACCTGTAGCTGCCAGATTAACTTCACTTCCTGCACATGCAGTTTCATCAGGACCTGCATTCGCAACCGGCGAAGGAATTACATCAACCTCAACATCGTCCACATCAGTGCAACCGAATTCAGTAATCGTAACTGAATATGTTGTTGTAGCACCAGGACTCACGGTAATGGATGAACCGTTCTGCCCGTTGCTCCAATGATAAGAAGATGGTGTGCTTCCACCTGTTGCTGTAAGCGTTGCAATGCTTCCATCGCATAAATCCTGGTCTGGACCGGCATTTGCAACCGGAACAGGATGAACATTGACAGTGACGACGTCGGTATCAAAACAATCCCATTGATTGGTCACTGTCACTGTGTATGAAGTTGTGACAGTTGGATCTACATCTATGGAAGCACCGGTTTCACCAGTACTCCACTCATATGTTCCGCTGCCGGAAAGACCTGATGCAAACAGTGTGATGGTTTCACCTTCACAAATATCTTCATCCGCTCCTGCAGATGCATTTGGTGTTGGATTTACGATGACATCCACTGTAGCAATATCATCGCAATCTCCGATAGTGACAGTGACTGTATAGGATGTAGTTGTATTAGGACTCACATTGATGGTGCTTGTGTTAGCTCCATTGCTCCAGTGATAGGAATTTCCACCAGAAGCTGTGAGCATAGCAGTTCCCCCCTGGCAAATAGATTCATCAGGACTCACACCTGCTACAGGAACGGGATTAACGACGATCTGAACAGAGGCTACATCCGAGCAATTCCCCTGAGTGACTGTTACTGAGTATGTAGTAGTCACACCTGGTGTCACCATAATATTTGAACCGGATGCACCTGTGCTCCAATCGTATGAAGTACCACCAGATGCCTGCAGCGAAACCGATGTGCCTTCACATATATCGTCATCACCTGTAATCGCAGCATTCACATTTACAACATTGACCACTACATTGTCGGTGGCTGTACAACCCAGATCTGTGATTGTCACTATGTATGTAGTTGTGTTCAGGGGAGAAACAGTAATGGTTTGACCATTTTGTCCATTACTCCACATGTAGGTGCCGCCTGTGCCTGTTGCATCCAGGTCAGTTGATTCACCTGAACAGATTTGTACATCAGCACCTGCATTTACAGATGGTGCGGGATTTACAGTTACTGTTACATTATCGGTAGCGCTGCAACCATTGACAGTTACAGTCACTGTATACGTTGTTGTAATAAACGGAGTGACATTATTATTCGGTCCATTTTGTCCATTGCTCCAGACATACTGATTTGTCATGGTCCCTCCGGTCGCTGTCAGCAATATTGATGTTCCTTCACATATTGAAACAGGTGGCCCTGCATCTGCATTCGGAATTGGCACGACTGTTACTGTTACCTGGTCAGTTCCTGAACAGGATCCGTCTGACACTGTGAGTGTGTATGTAGTGGTGTTGGTGGGATTGACGCTGATGGTCTGACCGCTCTGGCCGCTGCTCCAGTTGTATGTAGCGGATGCACCTCCACCTGAACCCGTAAGTGAAACAGAACCTCCCTGGCAAAGATTTTTATCGGGTCCTGCATTTGCGGTTACGCCATTGGGATTGATGACAACATTTATCGTGTCCTTGTCAATACAACCGTTGTTTGTAACGGTGATAAAATAAGTTGTATTGACAACAGGTGATACGGTGATCGAAGGAGTGCTTGCCCCTGTGCTCCACATATATGATGTTGCAGAAGGAACTACATTAGCGGTGATCGTGGTAGATTGACCGGGACATATCGTGAGATCAGGACCAAGATCTACAGTAGGTGGTGTTCCGCCACCTGCAATAAATGTGAGTGACCAGGAATTCAATACACCCACATCAATTGCAACGTAATCATTTATGAATAATGTCCAGTCACCATCCGCATTGACTCCGTTAAATGTGCTTGCAAAAGTGAATGTTCCCAATGGGTTCGTATTTGGGAAGGGAGGAACCGTATTGGTTTGCCTGCCTTCCGGCCTGAACGTTCCATTATATGGAGGTGAGCCGCTTGTAATAAATGGTCCGGTATTATCTGTGAATGTGGTGACCTGATAATTATCTCCTGATCCGCCGTTGGATGAAGAAAGCTCTAAAACCTGGCCGCTTGGAGCGATAAGAAAAAGGGCTACATCACCTACAAACGTGTGTGTAAAATTCAATGTGAGGTGATCCAGTGTGGTGCATCCATTTCCCAGGACGCCGATGCCGGTGACTGTGCATGGAGAAGTTGTGATGCCGACTGTTAAAACAGGCGCACCCGGAGGAACAGGAAGCGGGCCTACCCCATTGAATGTCTGGGATATTCCGGTATTCACTGAAATCATAACTACAAAGCCGAAGACCAAAATGGAAATAAATCGAGCCATGCCTGGATGTTAATTCAGTTCTAAAAAAACAACAATTTCTTTATCCTGTTCTGCGATAGTGAGGTTTCCAAAGATACAAAAGAAGGTTATATTGAAAAAGGATATGGCTGAAGCTTAGGGTTATTACGAGGGGAGCTAGATGAAAGCCTATATCTATAATGCTTAACCAGATAATTGCTCTCTATCTTTATTGGCAATAATTATCAACAACAACAACAACTAAAAAATATTTTGAGCAGAATAGAAGATATACGCAGAGCATACCAGGACGGTACATTGGATGTAAATGATCTTTCATCAAACCCTGTAGAACAATTCTATCAATGGTGGAATGATGCTGTTACCTCTGAAATCGTAGAACCGAATGCCATGACGTTAGCAACTGTGGACAGGGAAGGACAGCCTTCTGCACGTGTTGTTTTATTGAAAGGGGTTAACATGGAAGGGTTTGAATTTTATACGAATTATAAAAGTCAGAAAGCAAGAGATATTGAAGCCAATCCCAAAGTGGCATTGGTATTTTTATGGAAAGAACTGGAAAGACAGGTCAGGATAGAAGGTGTAGCGATAAAAGTTTCCAGGGAAAAATCAGAAGCATACTTTCAATCGAGACCACGTGGCAGCCAGATAGGAGCAATGGCTTCTCCGCAAAGTGAAATCATCCCCGACAGGAGATTGCTGGATGAAAAACTAATTGCTCTGAATCGTGAATTTGAAAATACAGATCCGATACCATGTCCTGATTACTGGGGTGGTTATATCGTAATACCTCACATGATCGAATTCTGGCAGGGCCGTCCTGACAGATTGCATGATCGGTTCAGGTTTTCTAAAAATGAATCCGGCTGGACGATTGAGAGGTTAGCACCATAAAAAAAATAGTATTCAGTAATCAGTGTTCAGTAATAAATAAATAAAAAAGGCGAACTCGATGATTATCGGTTCGCCTTTTTTATTCTTCTTTATGGGATCAGATCACTAGTTCCTTTTCTTCAATCAATTTACGGATATTGATCAGGGCGTAACGCATACGACCAAGAGCAGTATTAATACTCACATCTGTGAGGCAGGCTATTTCTTTGAATGACATATCGGCATAATGCCTGAGAATGACCACTTCTCGTTGTTCAGATGGGAGCATGTCCACTAATGTCCGTACGCGATCATATGTCTGATCACGCATCATGCTCATCTCCATATTCGGATCTTCACACTCCAGCACATCAAAGATGTCAAAGGTCTCTGTAGCAGAAACTTTAGTACGTCTTTTGGAACGCCTGAACTGGTCAACGCACATATTGTAGGAAATCCTCAACGCCCACTGAAGGAACTTGCCTTCGTGGTTGTATTTTCCTTTTCGCAGGGTGTCTATGATTTTGATAAATACATCCTGGAAAAGGTCATCCGCCAGCTCGCGATCTTTGGTAAACATGTAGATCGAAGAGTAAATCTTTGCCTTGTGGCGATGAAGAAGTGTGGAAAATGCGGCCTCGTCTCCGGCCAGGTAAAAATCAATAAGTTGTTGGTCATTGAGCGGTTGCACTTGCATACTACACATGTTTACAGTTAGAAATAGATCAGGTCTGACTTCAAACCCTTGTCTTAAAAACAGTGTAGAGTAGTGACTATAGAGATAATTTTAGAATGACCAAATGATTAATAGACTGCTAAGCTAAGAGAATTCCTTTCTTTGTACAAGTATTTTCACAAAGATGAAATTCTTTAACATGAACTTAACGACTACCGGATAGATCCTGCTGCCTGGCAACTAATCCTTCAAATAGCCTGTTAGCACATCAACAAAAATTGCGCCAAAACATTCCCTTATGTCGGGTAAATCAAAAAGTATTTCTTCTCCACCCCCTGTCCCTCAACCATCTGCAAAGCAGATCGAGATCATCGGGGCCAGGAGCAACAACCTCAAAAACGTCAATGTCACCATACCCAAAAACCGCCTTGTAGTGGTTACGGGCCTTTCCGGATCAGGCAAATCGTCCCTGATCATGGATACCTTATATGCTGAAGGCCAGCGCAGATATGTTGAAAGCCTGAGCTCCTATGCCCGCCAGTTTCTCAACCGGATGAAGAAACCGGATGTGGATCTGATACGCGGTATTTGCCCTGCAATAGCTATTGAGCAACGCGTTTCAGGTGGAAATGCAAGGAGCACCGTCGGTTCTATGACCGAGATCTATGATTACCTGAGATTGCTTTTTGCAAGGGTAGGTCAGACCATAAGCCCGATATCAGGTGAAAAGGTCAAAAAACATACGGTAACCGATGTCGTCAATTTCATAACCGGACTTAAAGAAGGGACCCGGGTCATGATCATAGCTCCTATCTCAATCCGGGATGAAAAAAGGACGCTCGAAAAAGAGGCCCAATTACTACTTCAGAAAGGATACAACCGGATCCAATGGCAGGGCAAAACACTGAAGATCGATGATTTCCTTGCAGAGTATAAATCCATCATCAAGCAAAAAGCACACAGTCTTAAAAAAGGTGAGCTGAGCCTGGTGATCGATCGGTTTCCGGTCAGTCATGATGAGGAATTTAAAAAGCGAACTGCGGACAGTGTACAAACCGCATTTTATGAAGCTGAAGGAGAATGCATCATTGAAACTGAAGAAGGAGAAAAAACTGAATTCAATAACCGGTTCGAATTAGATGGATTGACTTTCATCGAACCAGAACCTAAGCTATTCAATTATAATAATCCCGTTGGTGCCTGTCCCAGATGTGAGGGATTCGGAAAGATCATAGGTATCGATGAAGATAAGGTCATTCAAAATGCAGCACTCAGTGTATATGAAGGTGCAGTGGCTGCATGGAGCGGTGAGAAATCAAGCTTATGGCAACAGGAATTTCTGAAAAAAGCAGGAAAGCAGGGCTTCCCTGTTCACAGACCGTATATGGACCTGACAAGTGCCCAACGAAAATTACTATGGGATGGTAGTCACGACATCCGGGGCATCCATGCATTTTTCAAAGAGCTCGAACAGGGCAGTTATAAAATCCAAAATCGTGTGATGCTCGCGCGGTATCGTGGAAGGACCACATGTACTGAATGTGATGGCGGAAGATTAAGACCAGAAGCAACTTATGTAAAAGTGAGTGGAAAGTCCTTACCCGAATTGGCAAACATGTCTGTCAAGGATCTACGCATTTTTTTTACTGCATTGAAGTTTACCAAACATGAAGAATCTACTGCATCAAGGATTCTTCTCGAAATCCGGAACAGGTTGCGAACGATGAGCGATGTAGGTCTGGGATACCTGCACCTGGAACGAATCTCTTCAACACTCAGTGGAGGTGAAACGCAACGCATACATCTCACCCGAAATCTTGGAAGTAATCTCACGAGCTCACTTTATATTCTAGATGAACCAAGCATTGGTCTTCATCCAAAGGACACCGGGCAGCTATTGAATGTTTTGTATGAATTAAGAGACCTGGGAAATACCGTGGTCGTTGTAGAACATGAAGAAGAAGTGATCCAACAGGCAGATTATATCATTGACGTAGGACCATTGGCAGGAATACATGGTGGTGAAATTGTATACCAGGGACCTTATGATGAGTTTATTGAAAATGGTCCGACAGGGAAAATAAGCCTGACCCATCAATATCTTACCGGAAGAAAGTCGGTCCCAACTCCAAAGAAGAGACGTACATCTCCGAACAAAATCTATCTGAAAGGTGCAAGGGTGCATAACCTCGACCAGGTGAATGCAGAAATCCCGCTTTATTGCATGACTGTTGTGACAGGTGTAAGCGGATCAGGCAAAACTACTTTAGTTCGTCATGTGCTTGAACCTGCATTATCACAAGTCCTTGGGATCACCACCGGATCTCACACCAATTTATTAAAATCGATCACCGGCGATTTTCAACGCATCGATGGAATCGAAGTCATAGGACAGCAGGCGTTAGGAAGAAGTTCTAGATCAAATCCCATTACGTACATCAAAGCATATGATGCCATACGCAAGCTGATGACAGATCAGCATCTTGCAAAAGTGAATGGATATAAGCCAAAACATTTTTCATTCAACGTAGAAGGTGGCCGCTGCGAGACCTGCAAAGGGGATGGTGAAATCGTGATCGAAATGCAGTTCCTTGCGGATGTAAAGCTGGTGTGTGATGAATGCGGAGGCAAGCGTTTTCAAAAACCCATTCTTGAAATAAAATACAAGGGGAAAAATATTTACGATATCCTCGAGTTGAGTGTGGATGAAGCGGTTGAATTTTTCAATGATGAAAAAGATATAGCAGAAAGATTGCAGCCGCTGCAGGATGTTGGCCTTGGATATATCAAGCTCGGGCAGGCTTCGAGCACTTTATCCGGAGGAGAAGCACAACGGGTAAAGCTTGCTTCTTTCCTGACGAAGGACAGAGATGATCGTCATCTCTTTTTCATTTTTGATGAGCCGACGACAGGATTACATTTTCATGATATACATATCCTCATGAATGCACTGAATGCACTTGTGGAAAAAGGACATACCGTGGTGATCATTGAACATAATATGGAAGTGATCAAAACTGCGGACTGGGTCATAGATCTTGGACCAGGAGGTGGTGATGAAGGCGGGCATCTTGTGATACAGGGCACTCCTGAACAGGTTGCAAAATGTAAGGAATCAATTACGGGGAAATATTTGAAAGCGAAGTTGTAGAAAAGATGCTAAGGCTAAGGCAATAGGCAAAATTATTTCTATGTGTTTGCCTATGTACCTATGTGTCTATGTTGTAAACCTTTTTATATTTCAGTGTTACATTATCCCAAAGTAAAATGGAACCACATAGACACATAGGTACATAGAAAGTCACATAGAAAAAGGTTTTCTAAGTGGCTTCCTTAAGTTTTCTTAAGTTTCTAAGTGGTAAAAAGAGAATAGAAAAATCATCAAAAAAAAACAGAACGACTATCACAATGAAAAATTGAATGCTTCGACACTTCGGCTAACGCTCAGTGCACCGCCTACTGTACTCATCCAACTGCTATACTTCGACTTGCATCGCTCATCCATGTGCTACAGCTCAGCAACCGAAGCTCAGCAACCGCCTTATAGACACATAGTTTACATAGGACGTCACTGAGGAATCTTGAATAAGGAATATTGAATTTAGAATTCAGAAATTGAATATCGAACATTAAATATTGAAGTAAAAAAGATTTACTCAAAACGATTCCTTTTCTGCCCTTCCGCCTTTCTTCCTTACTACCTTTTTTAAACTCTTTTCGGCGTGACGGCTTTATACACGGAAACTGGAGTCAACTTGTAACCTTGTTTTTTTAGTAGGTTGAGCACACCATTTTCGCCTGCGAGGTGGCCGGCACCGACGGCAAAAAAGACAGGACCGTTATTCATCATTTTGGCCATGACGGGGATCCAGTTTTGATTACGGTTATTGATGAGCATGTTTTCAAAATCACTGTCTTCCCCTGGCTGTGCATCGGATACCATATCGATCATTGCTTCAATGTCCTGGTGCTTGTAAAGTTCAACGGTCTGATCGAACATATCATTTTCAGCATTGGTGCTCCTGACTGCATCCAGCAGCATCACTGCCTGATCCTTGTAAGGGATGCTGTCAAATAATGACATCTGATATTCCATGGTCTCCAGTCCACCTACTTCTTTTGAAGTTTTTTGAGCCCTTTCATACAATTCCATTTCATATGATATGACATCGTCCGATTGCATTTCCGAAGGATCCATATTTATTTCTGCGAGCATGGATAAAAACATAGGTTTCACCTTTGACAACAAAAACATAGGAAGGCCCATTTTTTCAAAATAGGTTGATACTTCAGCATATTCCTGGTCGGTGAGAAGATCTTCTAACGTTGTTCCGTCATTCATCATCAGGTTTGACAGCATACCCATCATGGAACCGATACCTGACATTTCATCCAGGTCAATTTCGAACACCACATTTTTGCTTTGATCAAAAGCTTCATCAAGCCCTGACGGAAGAAAATAATCTTCTTTCGGGATCATGTGGATGGTTCCAAAAAGATATGAGGGCTGGGACAGGCCGGCTTTTTCTATTTTCCAAAGAAGAGAATGTGGTAACGCCGCTGCAGGCTGCACAGCAGATTTGGATCCTTTGCAGGAAAAAAGTAATAAGCTACATACCAGACTGAATGCTAAGCCACCTAAATATTTATTCATAGATAATGTGTGTCAGGAAATGAAATCAAAAGTAAACTGATTAACGCTAATGGGGGCCGGGGAGTTGTATAAAGAGAAGTTCACGCTACAAGATTTACTATCGCAGCTACAAGCTGCTGGAAACAGATTTGAGTCTGGAATCTGAAAAGTAATTGTGAATTGAAGTTCAAACTTCAAATATAGAGGGGTTGACGTGAGAGGTGACCGTAAGTTTTGAAATGTGTAGTTGTTAGGCGTAGGTTGTACCTACGTCGTGGTGTTAGCAAAACTCGGTTTTGCTTGTGAAGAATCACTAATTAAATGACCTCGTGGCGCGAATCTGAAATTTGCAAACGTCTCGACGTAGGTTCAACCTACGCCAAACAAGGTCATTACACATTAACATTTAACCAACTAAACAACTAAACTTAAACATCTAAAACACCTATAAAGGAAGTCTCTGTCTCTGTGCCTCATACAACATGATGCCGGCAGCAACAGATACATTCAGGGAATCCATTTCACCTGCCTGCGGAATGACAACGATGTGATCAACGACGCGCAAAAGTTCTGGTGCTACGCCCTGCCCTTCTGATCCCATAAGAATAGCCATAGGCTGTTTAAAATCAACTTCATGCAAAGGTGTGGTACCGCGTCCATCTGCTGCAATCACAGTGACACCGCTATCCTTAAGAAAACGAACAGCTGAAATGAGATCACGCACCCTGCATAGTGGAATACGAAGGAGTGCTCCTGAAGACCTCTTGACTGCATCGGCATTGAGCTGGGCTGTTTCCCTCGCCGGGAAGATCAATCCATCGGCTCCGAGCACTTCGACAGAACGACTGATAGCTCCAAAATTACCTACATCCGTAACCCGGTCAAGCATCATCAATAAGGGTACGATTCCCTGGTCATAAAGATGAGGTACCAGATCTTCCAGTGCAGTGTATTCTACCTGTGATCTGAAGGCAGCAATTCCCTGATGATTAGCACCAAATTTATCCAGCTTTTCTTTGGGTACTTTTTGAACAGGGATCTCGAGCTTTTGACATCGCTCGATCACCTCATTCAGATTCGCCTGTCTGTCTATCAGGACTTTATCAATGGCCTGACCGGCTTCAATAGCCTCTATTACTGTATGGCGTCCGATGATGACCCAATTCCCTTTTTTTGTCATATATCATACCAATATAGGCAAGAATGCGACTTCAGGTCTCATGTGTACTCAAGTTTGATTAAATTTAGGCCATCAATTCCTTACAAATCAGATTATGAAAAAATTGCTACTTCTACTGGCAGTGTGTCCACTGTCCTTCTCACTTATTTCATCACTTTCCGCTCAATCCGTTGATTATAATACAAAGGCAGCTGACTTTATCCGGACAGAATATGGACTGGACCAGAAAGCCATCGGCGACCTGAAGATCAAGGACCATTTTACTTCCACTCACAATGGCGTTGAACATGTCCATCTCGTGCAGGTAAAAAATGGATATGAAATCTTCGGAACTGAGATCAACCTTGCCTTCCAGCCGAATGGTAAAATCTCAAGTGTCGGGCATCGGCTAACCATCATTGATGGCTTATCTTTTTCGTCTACCGAGGTCGATCTTGAGGCCCCTCAGGCTATCGGAATTGTGGCTGGCTCACTTGGCATTGCCTCCCGATCAGTTACACAATTAAAAAGAACCACACCTGCAGGAATAGCTGTTTATGATAAATCTGATATGGGATTGCAGGATATACCTGCTGAGCTTGGCTACCTGCGCACACCTGCAGGAGATTATCACCTGACATGGAAAATTCAGTTTGAATCTGCAAAAAGTGGTTTATTATATCAGTCATTTGTAGATGCTACCAATAGCAAATTGATTTCAAATGATAAGCTGACATCCCATTGCTCGTTCGAAGAAGGATATTTATCCAGTGAAAATAACTGTGACGAACATATTTCAACAACAGCGGCTATGGCTCCTCCTCCGGTCAGTGGGGTTGCAGGTGCATATCGCGTATTACCTCTTACGATTGAAAGTCCGAACCATGGCGATTTTCAGCTGATCACCGGCATAGAAGATATCACTGCGTCGCCTTTCGGATGGCATGATACGGATGGTGCTGCAGGTGCTGAATTCACGATAACACAGGGAAATAATGTGCATGCATTTTTAGACAGGGACTGGAGCTATTCTCCCGATTCAGAATTAGATGGAGGTGCTGATCTGACGTTTGATTTTCCGTTTAATATTGATGGGGAACCTGTAGATAATGAAAGCGTGGCTGTCACCGGCTTATTCGTCAGAAATAACTTCATGCATGATTTTGCATATTCATATGGCTTCACTGAAGCTGCAGGTAATTTTCAATCCAATAATTACACCGGCGCTCTTGGTGAAAACGATTATGTCAATGCACATGCGCAATTCGGCGATAGCAATCCTGCTCTTTGCGGTACAGAAACCAATGGTGGTAGTGCCTGTCAGAACAACGCTGACTTTGGCACCCCGATAGATGGATTCAATGGCAGGATGAGAATGTTCACATGGAACCAGGACAATAGCAGCAAATTTCTTGAAATACTGACACCAATAGATCTATCCGGAAAAATACAAACCGGTCTTGCAGACTTCGGTGCCGATATCACCTCAACACCTGTCACAGGACCTGTAGTAGAGATGAATGATGGATCTTTTAATCCAACTTACGGATGTGTACCTCTGGATGATGAAAAGGCCCTGGAAGGTAAGATCGTCATCATCGATCGTGGGTTGTGTGATTTTAGTGAAAAGGCTTACATCGCACAGGAATCAGGAGCTATAGGGGTGATCATTTGCAATTTTGATGAAACGGTGATCGGCATGACAGGTGCAAACAATGCAGGCCTGGTCACTATCCCTTCCGTTTTTATAAGTAAAGGAGAATGTTCAAGGATCAGAATAGCTGCGGCCAATGGACTGACAGCATCACTTGTTGCGCCTGTTACTACAGGTCCAACACTTAGAGATGGATCCCTTGACAATAGTATCATCTCCCATGAATATGGACATGGTATATCCACCCGGCTCACAGGTGGCCCGGGCAACAGTAGCTGTTTGAATGGTAGCGCCTTGGGTGCTGCTGAAGAAGCATCAGGAATGGGTGAAGGATGGAGTGATTTTTTTGCACTAGTGACTACTGTTAATGTAGGTGAAACAGGATCAAAAAGACGAGGTATTGGAACATATGCCATTAAAGAAACTGTAGATGGACGGGGCATTCGTACCTATCCTTATAGCACAGACATGGCCATCGATCCGCATACATATGATGATATCATCACGGAGGCTTTACCTCATGGTGTTGGTTCTGTATGGGCTGCTATGCTTTGGGATATGTACTGGGACTTCAGTGATGCGTATGGATGGGATCCCGATGTGCTGCATGGTACAGGTGGAAATAATATGGCTATCCAGCTTGTCATGGACGGTTTGAAATTGCAACCTTGTCCTCCGGGTTTTATCGATGCACGTGATGCCATACTCCAGGCTGATGCGATCAACAATGGAGGCGCTAATCAATGCCTGATCTGGAAAGCTTTTGCAAGAAGAGGATTAGGTGTAAATGCAGATGGTGGAGATGTAGACTCAAGAGCGGATGGTAAGCAGGGATTTGATTTACCCACGACGTGTCTTGATGAAATCAGGTTTAAGAAAACCATGACGCCTGAAGTTGTTGCGGGACAGCAGATAGAAGTCAGACTTACCCTGATCAATTACAAAGCATTTCCACTTACCAATGTTTTTATTGAAGATCCAATTCCTGACGGATGTACGTATGTAAGCGGTTCAGCAAATATCGCACCTGCCGTAGGCAATACTCTTGTGTGGTCATTACCTACGGTTGATGCAGATGAAGAAGTGACGATTACATACCTGCTTCAGACTGATTCAGAAAAGAATTCGATCCGCATAGCGTATGATGATATGGAAGGCGATCCTTACGAGCGATGGGATGTCACCTATAATGATCTTGAGACAACCACAAATTTCTGGCAACCACAAGATGTAATTGTACACAGCGGTGTTGTGGCATGGAACGTGGGAGATCCTGCTACGGAATCGCATCATTACCTGGAAAATTTATTTCCTTACAACGTTAGCGGAAGTCATCCGCTGTACCGTTTCTATCATTATTATAATACGGAAGCAGGTGCTGACGGAGGATTTCTTGAAGTTTCTACTGAAGAAGGAGTATGGGTACCTCTGGCCGATAAAGTATTCAGAAATGGTTATCCACGGCGGATCCAATATGCGACGTTCGTTATTCCTGATCTGTTGGCATTCTCAGGTCTCAGCTCAACTGACCAGACCATGACACCTGTATATATCGATCTCAGCGATTATATCGGCCAGGAAGTGAAAGTCAGGTATCGTTTTGGGACTGATGACAATGTATCCGGTGATGGCTGGTATGTAGATGATGTCGAAGTGATGGATGCAGTGATATACAATTCAGAAGCCTGTATGACAAGCGATGAAACCGGTGCCGTATGTGTTGAGGCTCCAGAGCGTGGAACTATTGTCGACACACAAATCTCAAGTGCTACGAATGAAGAGCATGATAATGCTGCATTGGGCATCATGCCAAATCCGGCAGGTGACCTGATCCAGGTGGTTTTGACATCTGTTCGATCTGAAGAATCTGTGATCAATGTATTTGATCTTACAGGTCATGTCATGACTACTAAAAAATGGGCAATGACACAGGGAATAAATCAGCAGGTGATCGATGTATCAGGATTTACTTCCGGCATGTATGTTATCCAGGTGAGCACGGGGGATGTGATGTATAGTAAGAAATTTGTGAAAGAGTAAGTGGTAAGTGGTAAGTGGTAAGTGGTAAGTGGTAATCAGTAATCAGTAATCAGTAATCAGACGTGAGAGGTGAGAGGTGAGAGGTGAGAGGTGAGAGGTGAGAGGTGAGAGGTGAGAGGTGAGAGGTGTGAGGTGAGTAGTGAGTAGTGAGGCATGAGTAGTGAGACGTGAGAATAAAAATAAAAAGGGCGAAAATTATTTTCGCCCTTTTTATTTTTGCGTACAGAGTCCGGTATCCGGCATCCTTTTATCCGGCATCGAATGAAACTATGTTGCTGATGAATCATCCGATTTTTCATCTTCGGACTTATCATCTTTCTTCATTTTGTTTTTAAGCTCTTCCAGCTTTTCTTTTGCTTCAGCTGTCAGATGGGATGCGGTCTCCTTGATGTTGTCAGCGAAGTCTTCAAGCTTTTCTTTTACATGCATTTCTTTCAGATTTTCCTTGAAGTCCTCCACGATTTCTTTCACATGAATATCCTTCATAGCATGTTCAAGCTTTTCTACCAGGTTGGAGGTGACGGTGCCGAGGTCTTCACCCAGGTCTTTCATTTTATCCGTGATGGAGTCAAACAGAGATTCCTTTGAGGACTCATCTGAAGTTTTTTCTCCTTTGGGTGTTTCATTCACGTCGTCCCATTCTTCTTTTTTATTTTTTTCCATGTCGTTTAAAGTTTCTTTTATGTTTTCGATTTTTTCTTTGGCTTGTGTATTCAGGTCTTTTACTGCATCTTCGATCTTGTCGGACACAACGGATGCAATCGCGCCCAGGTTGTCACCGAGATCTGTGAGTGATTCGCCGAGGGTTCCACTGATGGCATCCAGCAGGGTTTCTTTAGGCTCTTTCTTTTGTTTTTTGGCTTTGCTTTCCGCAATGGCTTCAGCAGCTTTTCCTAAAGCATCTGCATCGAGATGATCTGCCTGGGCATGGATCGAATCAGCTATCTTTTGCTTAACGGACTCTTTGGCTTCATTTAATTCCACCTTCATCGTCTGCTGCTTCTTCTGTTCCTCGAGAAATTTCTTTTCCCGGTTGATCCGCTCCTCCAATTCTCCTTTGGTCTTCTGCATCTCTGCCAGCTTCTCATTCTTGGAATGGATGCGTTCGTCGATCATCTTCAGCTTGGCCATGCGGATCTGGGCTTCCAGCTGTCCTTCTGTATTGGCTATGCGGTCATCCTGGAAGCTTTTATCCTTATCATCCCGTTTTATGGATTTATCCATCTTCTCAATAGCAGATAACAAACCTTCATACCGGCGTGATAACCTGTCCAGCGCCGAAGTATCCTTCGAACTTTTCTCTCCGAATTTTTTCTCTTTGACCTGCTTAAAAGCTGCATCAATCCGCTTCCATATTTTAGACCGGTCATTCCTTGACAGATCTGCATCTTTAAATTCCTGCTGCAGGTGTTTCAGGTCATTGAAAAGAGGTTGTAACCCAAGCCCGCTTTTTATCTTTTGCTCTACTTCATCCAGCTTGGTATTGAATTTATCTGCAAAGGCATGAGATACGCGGTCAATCTCGGAATCCATGTCTTTACGCATATTTTTCAATTGCGTAAAGATGTCATTGGTCATTTCCCTTAATTGCTGTCCGTGTTCGCGTAAGAGGGTTTTGTCAAAAATATTTTTCTGGATTTTCTCCCAGGATTCTTTCATCTCTTCCCAGAGCTGATTTTTATAGCTGGTAGCGCCTTTGATCTTGTCTTTGATATCTTCCAGCTCACTCAGGAATGAGTGATATAGTTTATTAGAAAGCACAAGGAAATGCCATTCTGTCTGGGCCCGTTGGATAATATCCGGGCGGTCTACCTTAAGGTTGTCTGGAAGCAGGCTATTTGAGGCTGTCAGCGGTCGCTCAGTGTGTGTATAACCTTCAGGAAAAGGAACTTCATGAGCCTCACGCCACTCATTGAGCATCAGGTTATAAAATTCTTCGGAAGTAGATTCAAATGGAAATGTGAACAGATCCACAATGTTGTCTTCAGCTCGGAGTGAAATAGCGATCAGCACTTTTTGATCCTTCTCATTATTCCCCCACATTACGATTCTCGTCTTCATACGTAAATTTTTTAATGGTACTAAATGGTATCGATGTTATTCGTTGGATTCAGGATTTACCCTTTCTCCGTACAATTTCAATTTTCGATTTTCGATTAAAACCGGTAATTAAACTCAGTATTAACGTTTTTTGTTTCCTTAATTATATTCCTTCCACTGTCAATGTGCCTGACATTTCAGGATTACTGGTATGTTTTGCGCAAACTCCAGGTATTGTTGGAGCAAACTCCAACAATGGCAAATGGCCGCTGCATGGAGTTTGCTCCTGCAGCATTCATCTTACATATTCCTGATGTTGTCATATTGCAATGTGCCTGACATTTCAGGATTTAATATCTTTTTTTCAAGCAGGTATTCAGCGATTTGCACTGCATTTGTGGCAGCGCCTTTTCTGAGGTTGTCCGCAACGATAAATAAATTCCAGCACCTGTCCCGCGATTCGTCTTTCCGGATACGGCCGACCCATACATCATCTTTCCCTTCCGCTAATAACGGCATGGGATATTGATTTGTGCCGGGATTATCATACAACTTCACCCCGGGAGCTAAGGAAAGAAGCAACCTGATTTCTGCAATATCTGCATCTGATGCCAACTCTATATTCACCGATTCGCTGTGGCCTGCAACTACAGGGACTCTTACTGCAGTTGCTGTAACAGGCATACCTGGCTCTTCCAAAATCTTACGGGTCTCATGCACCAGCTTCATCTCCTCCTTTGTATAATCATTGTCAAGAAAAATATCACAATGCGGAAGACAATTTGCAAAAATAGTATGAGGATATACCTGTGCTTCCGGACTTAACCCGCTTGCTTCATCTTTATATTGCTTCACTGCTTTCATTCCTGTACCTGATACTGCCTGGTATGTAGAAACTATAATGCGTTTTATTCCATACCGACGATGTATCGGATTTAAAGCTACTACCATTTGTATCGTGCTGCAATTCGGATTTGCTATGATCTTATCTTTCGAAGTCAATACATGGCCATTCACTTCAGGGACTACGAGCGGTAAGCCATCCGTCATCCTCCATGCTGATGAATTGTCAATAACTGTGCATCCTACCGCTGCGAATGCCTGGGCCCATTCTTTAGATACTGATGCACCTGCTGAGAATAAAGCAATGTCAGGTTTTCTGTCAATTGCTTCCTGCATGGAAATGACAGGAAACGATCGTCCATCAAACATGATGTTACGACCTATAGATCTCTCTGACGCAACAGGTAACAACTCAGTCACCGGAAATCCTCTTTCCTCAAGAACCTTCAGCATCATCTGGCCAACCAAACCCGTGGAACCTACAACAGCTATTTTCATTTTTTATATACTCCGTTTTAGGGTATAAAGTTACTCCGTCTGAAACAATTCAATTGGCAATTGGCAATAAGCAATAAAAAAGAGAATCTTGAATAGTTTTTACCTCCATGACCTAAACCTTAAAACCAGTCCAATATCTAATAACCTTCAACCGAAAACTATTTTTCTTCGTTACCTTCGAAATATGAAATGTTTCTTCACCGTGTGCCTGGTTTTTTTACTTCTACATATTGAGGTTTCAGGGCAATTTTCAGATGATTTCAGTGATGGCAACCTGGATGGCTGGCAGGGGAATGTTGAAAACTTTATAGTTAATCTATCCGGCCAGTTGCAGCTAAATGCTCCTTCAGGCTCGACTACTTCATGGATCCACACACCTGTAAGCTTTACCGACAGCATGGTTTGGGATGTCTATTTCAGGCTTGATTTTGCCCCTTCTACCAGCAATTTATTGAGAATTTACCTTGGCCTGACCACTTCGGACCTGGCTACTGCTTCCGGTTATTACTTGGAAATAGGGGCGACCGGGGATATGGACGCCCTGGATCTGAAGTACCTGGACAATGGCAGCCCATCCACTATTGCTTCGTCGACACCCGGATTGGGAGCCCTTGAACCGGTAGATCTTACTCTTCGCATCATCCGAAATAACCAGGGTACCTGGCAAATCTATAATACTGCAGGCGCCTTGCCCGAGTTACTCTTTTCTGCTTCACACAGCCTACTACCTGTTTCGTCCCTGACTGTGTTTGGCCTTTATGAAAAATATACTGATACACGTAGAGATAAATTTCGGTTTGACGATATCGTGATCTCACGACTGCAACCAGATCAAACGGCACCGACATGGCTTACGATCACTGTAGAAGATAACAATACAGTCAGGTTACTTTTTGATGAAGCCCTTGACCCGGTTTCAACCGAAGATCCGGATCACTATGTTCTGACCCCCGGAAATACAATGCCAGACGATGTCGTATTGAATGGCAATGTAATCACCCTGTCCTGGAATCAGCCTTTTGTCAACCAGCAGGATAATACACTCACCGTGAATAACCTGAAAGACCAGTCCGGTAATCTCCTGGTGACCGACAATAAAACTTTCCGGTACACCCAGATCGTCCAGCCTCAACCATTCGATCTTCTCATCACAGAGATCATGGCTGACCCTACTCCTATCATAGGCCTTCCTGATGCAGAGTACCTGGAGATCTACAATGCAAGCCATGAGGTTTTTAACCTTGGTGATAATAGTATCCGCGTAGGTACGACTGAAAAAGTATTACCAGACAGCCTCATACATCCAGGTGAGTATGTAATCCTGACGGATGATGCGAACATTGCATCGTTATCCGCTTTTGGCAGGGTCATTGCAATGGAAAGCATGTCCACCCTTACAAACAGTGGAACCTCATTAACCCTGATCAATACGTCCGGAGAAATATTACATGAAGTGAATTATGCAATGTCATGGTATGGTGATCCTGTCAAATCAAATGGAGGCTGGTCTCTTGAAATGATCAATCCACTGCATATCTGTGCTGACCAGGAGAATTGGAAAGCTGCTTCAAATCTATTGGGAGGAACCCCCGGGCAGGTGAACTCGCAATGGGCTACAACCCCTGATTTAACCGGGCCTGAGATCCTATCACTTTTTACAGCTTCACCCCAGGTGCTTGAATTAAGATTTGATGAGCGTATTGAACCCGGACTCATGCTCATTCCTTCATTATATACTTTTGAACCTGCATTGAACATTAGCCAGATAACACTGATTAGTCCATCTGCTGTCAGCATCACTTTACTACAACCCTTGCAGCAAAACGTGGTCTATCACCTGCTTCCATTTTCAGCTGTGGATTGTCTTGGCAATCCTGCAGCAGGTCAGGATACCGTTGTATTCGGCCTGGTAGCACCTGTTGAACCCGGAGATGTACTGATCAATGAATTACTTTTTAACCCGGGCACAGGTGGAAGCAGATTTATCGAGATTGTGAATGTGAGCCAGAAATTTATTGACGTGAGCACATTAGCCATCGGAAGAATAAATGCATTGCACAATGATATTTATCCAACTGGAATAGATGAAATCCTGGCACCGGGTGAAATTGCGGCATTCACACCTGATCCATCCGATATATTGTCAAGATATGTTGTGCCAAATCCAACTAAGCTTTTTCAATCCACACTTCCGTCATGGGATGACAAAGTGGACCAGGTTTCAATCATAGCTGCCGGTATTTATATTGATTCATTCACGTATTCTTCGTCATGGCATCATCCTGTCATCAGTGATCAGAACGGAGTAAGCCTTGAACGGATCTCAATCACTGCGCCAACATCATCAGCATCAAGCTGGCATAGTGCTTCTTCACTTAGCGGATATGCTACGCCTACAGGTCCAAATTCACAAACCATACTGAATGCTGTTGCAGAAGCTCCGTTCAGCATCAGTAATAAACAGTTTTCGCCGAATGATGACGGATACAAAGATTTTCTCCTCGTTGATTTTACATTAGGATCTGGTGATGATATTGTTTCCCTCTGGGTCTATGATCTTGAAGGAAGGATCATCAGTCAACTACTATCGAATGAATCTGTTGGGACCAATGCCCTTGTACAATGGGATGGCCGGAATGCAGATGGCAATGTGGCGGATATGGGAATGTATATCATTTTTGTGCAATTGTGGGATCCGGAAGGAAATGTAAAAGAGTACCAACAATCCTGCGCCCTTGTAAAACGGTAAGAGATTGATTTCGAACACTACAGATATGTCAACACTTCTAAAGCCTGCAGGCGTGATGCCTAAGATCATTGGCTCAGTAGGCATTTCGGCTTTGCTTGTGCTTGTGACAGTCATCTGTGTTTTTACGCCCTCGCTATTATTTTTCAGGCAACTGACGGATTATACATTTCACATCATGCTGGGCATGATGGTGCTTGGCTTTTCTGCTTTTTTATTCCGGCAGGACAGGATCATGATCACCAGCCTGCTATGTTGTTGCGTGCTTTGTCTTTATTTGAAAGGTTCTGCGAATAAGCAAATGCGGCTTGCTGTGGTGACATCTGATCCTTCACTTAAAATATCGCACATCAGCCTGGGTAATGCTGAAAATGATTATGCCCAGGTCATTGATTATATCACGCATTTAAATGCAGATTTTATAAGCTTCCAGGAATTGACACCTGACTGGAATGCCGAATTACTAAAAAAGTTATCTCCTGATTATCCATACATCAAGACGATGACAAGGCTTGATCTGTATGGGATGGGATTTTTTTCCAAAATTCCATTTCAAACGCTGGATACCGTTTATTTTCAATCCGTGCCCAGTCTAATCGGATCTGTCAGGCTGGATAAGGATCACATTTGTCATATCGTAAGCTGTACGGTGATACCTCCTGTGAACCAGGCTGCCTTCTCGACGATCTCTAAACATTTTAATTACCTGACCGACTATATGAAAGATCTTGACGGAGATGTGATCGTGCTGGGTGATCTTCACCTGCCTTTCTGGTCAGCAGAAGTACAGCAATTCAAATTGTCGGCGAACCTGCAGGACAGCAGGCGGGATACGAACCCGAGGAATCTTGACGGATCGATTTCGCTTCCGAGGATACCTGTCGAACATATTTTTTATGGACAAAAATACGAGTGTACATCTTTTTCCGAGGTGGGTAACAGTGAGGTGGGCCGTCTTGGCATAACAGGAACTTATCAAATTCATAACAACGATGTGGAAGGTGTTCAGTAGTCTGGGTTATGCCTGGAGAGGATTGTTTGATTTGTTAACCACAGAACGCAATGCACAGATTGAATTTGTGCTGGCTATATTTTTTGTTGTACTTGGATGGTGGCTGGGGCTTTCGGTTGTGGAGTGGTGTTTTGTTTTTGGTTGTATTGGTGCGGTGCTTGGTGCGGAGGGATTGAATACGGCGATTGAAAGGTTATGTGATTTTCATACGAAGGAGCTTCATGAGGACATACGGTTTGTCAAGGATGTGGCCGCGGGGGCGGTGTTGATTATCGGGATTATGGTGGTGTGTATCGGGTTTGTGATATTCGGGCCGAAGGTGTATGAGCTCTTTGTGAGGTAAGAGAGTAAGAGAGTAAGACAACAAGAAAAAGGTAATCAGTAATCAGTATTCAGTATTCAGTATTCAGTATTCAGTATTCAGTAAAAAAAGTAATCAGTATAAATGATTTTAAAATCGGAAACTAAACCGGTTGCTCTTACCTCTTACCATTGACAAATTTTTCTATGTGACTTTCTATGCGTCTATGTTCCTCTGTAGTTCAAAACAGTGAAATTCTCATGTCGCCCCTTCGAATTTTTCTTTTCTGTGTTTCTCTTTTTGTTGTTTCAATATTCCTGAGAAAAATTCTCTTCCCCTTCAAAGCGCAGCTTTGAAGACACCAGAACGTCGGTCAACCGACGCTCAGCATGTTTGGCAGCATGTTTGGAATGACATTCAACATTGAATTAAATAAAAATGGAGGCCGCTGTGACAGGGCCTCCATTTTTATTTTGATCTATTGATCCTATGCTATTGCATGATATTTACATTTCCATTAGGTGCGAACTCTAAATTACCCGAAGTAATATTAAATACGGGTGGAGTTCCATTAGCTGAGATGCTGATGAAATCAAGACCTGTGGGTCCTGATATGATAATGTTTTTATTGATCAGAATAGGACCGGTCGTCAGCAGGATCGTTGAATTCCAGATGGACGCATCAAATGTGATGGTGGCCCCACTACCTACACAGGCAATGAGATCGCGCAGTGAGCCGGCTCCTGCATCAGAAGCATTCATGACGATGGCAGGGCTGATGGTGACAGTTATTGAAGAACTGGTGCTTGAACAGGTTGTTGAGCTATTCCTTACAGTCAATGTAGCATTGTAGGTGGCTGGTATTGCGCCTCCAGGCAAAGTGAGTACGATCGGAGTTGATGTTAATGATGCGAGTGTCACATCTACAAATCCCTGTGCTTCTGCTGTTGCATCATAATCAATGCTGTATTGATCCGGGCTGCCGGTGGTAGCACTGTATGAAAGATCTGCTGTTGTCACCCAGCTGCAAACCGTAGGATTTGTTCCTAATGTTATAGTCGGTGATGCGCCGACAGTGACTGTGATAGCAGAACCTGCGCTTGAACACGTAGAGGTACTATTTCTTACTGAAAGAGTCGCATTATATACACCATTTGCTGCGCCACCAGGCACAGTAAGCGTGATAGGGCTCGCTGGTAATGATGCAAGTGTTACATCCGCAAATCCCTCTGCTTCTGCTGCAGCATCATAATCTATGCTGTATTGATCGGGTGTACCTGTAGTACCACTGTATGAAAGATTAGCTGTGGTCACTCCGCCGCAAACCGCAGGATTTGCGCCTAATGATATAGTGGGTGACGGACCGACAGTCACTGTGATGGCAGAACCTGCATCGGAACACGTGGTGGAACTATTTCTTACAGAAAGAGTAGCATTATATGTACCTGTTGCAGCTCCTCCTGGTACGGTGAGCGTGATGGGGCTCGCTGGTAATGATGCAAGTGTCACATCCACAAATCCCTGTGCTTCCGCTGCGGCATCATAATCAATGCTGTATTGGTTCGGTGTGCCTGTTGTACCACTGTATGAAAGATCAGCTGTAGTCACTCCGCTGCAAACAGAAGGATTTGTTCCTAATGTGATTGTAGGAGATGGAGCGACAGTCACTGTGATCGCAGAACCTGAACCTGAACATGTAGTTGTACTATTTCTTACAGACAGTGTAGCGTTGTATGTAGCTAATGCTGCGCCTCCAGGTACAGTGAGAACAATTGGACTTGCGGGCAATGATGCGAGTGTCACATCTGCAAATCCCTGTGCTTCTGCTGCTGCATCATAATCAATGCTGTATTGATCCGGAGTGCCTGTGGTACCGCTGTATGAAAGATTAGCTGATGTGGTACCACTACATACGGTTGGGTTTGTTCCCAGGGTAATAGTTGGTGATGCATTTATCGTAACGCTTATGGCAGAACTGCTGCTTGAACATGTAGTAGCGCTATTCCTTACTGAAAGAGTAGCCAGATATGTACCTGCAGGTGCTCCGCCTGGTACAGTAAGTAGTATTGGAGTAGCGGGTAATGATGCATTTACAACATCAACAAATCCTGCAGTATTAGCTGCGGCGTTATAGTCGATGCTGTATTGATCCGGGCCGCCAGTGGTTGCACTGTATGTTAGGTTAGCTGATGTTATCCCAGCACAAACTGAGGGATCAACTCCTAATGATATTGAAGGCAAGGGATTAACTCCGACTATGCCTGTTGATGCCTGAGCTTGACAACCTCCGCCATTCGTAACTGTGACTGTATAGTTTGTAGGAACACTTTCAGTAACGCCAGTTGGATTTTGAAGGGATGAAGTAAATCCTCCTGGTGATGAGCTCCATGCAAAAGTTGGGGCTGGAACAGAAGATGTAAGCAGCACATCATCTATTACCCAATAATATCCGAAGTTAGAGCGGTATCTAAAGCGGAGCTTAACATTCGATAGTCCCATGTAGATCGCTGGCACTGTTACTGTAGCAGTTACTGTAGTCTGAAGGTTGTTAGTAGTAACACCGACATCAGCACCCTGGTAATTAGATAAATTTGTCCATGACGAACCACCATTAGTTGATATCTGAACTTCAACACGTTCCGGAGGTGTACTTGTAGACCAATACTTATAGCCATGTTTAAATGTAAGGGTTCCTGATCCTGTGTAGCCAACTGTGCTAAATGAAGGGCTTACCAAATTTGTGCGCGTTTGACTTCCACTACCTCCAGCATCTGCATTGGTATAGGCAAAATTAGAACCTGAAATAGAGAAATTACTAAATGTAGCTGATCCCGTGGCATCCGTATAAGGAGACGCTTGTATATGGAAAATCTGTTGTGCAAGAGCAATCCCTGTAGACGAAGAATCTTCAAACGCCCATCCTGCAGCTCCGCTTTCAAATCCCTCACTCAGGATCGTAGATGAAAGAGGAGTAAAAGTAGAAGACAAATTAAATGGCACTCCTGAACAAACAGGGTTTATACTTGCCATCGCAGTTACTCCGGTTGGATTTGGTATTACAGCTATCGTTCTGGTTGCGACTGCTGTGCATGAACCACCGCTGGTTACCGTAACAGAATAAGTAGTTGTTGACCCCGGATTAACGGTAATAGTTTGGGTTGTTTCAGTAGTACTCCATAACCAGGAAATACCAGTTCCACCTGTTTCATTAAGCATAATTGCCGGATCAGCAGTACACTTAGTAGTGGGGCCTGAAATTATAGCTGATGAGGGAGTGATGGTGATAGTGAGCATATTGGAATACGCTGTAGTAGTCCCCGAAGGACAAGTTACTCGGAGCCAATAATGTCTTGTTACTGTTACAGATCCTGTAACAAGTGTAGCGGGATTTGTCTGACCACTGACAGCTGTACCACTTGCGGGATAATCACCACTATTCGTGGACGTCATCCATTGATATCCACTTCCTGAACCTGTAGAATAACCCGAAGCTGTAATGGTAGGCGACCCAGATCCGCAAAATGTTGATGGACCGGTGATGGCAGCAGTACCGCCGACAGCGCTGGCACAAGGCGGAGGCATAAATTCATCAGCACCAATATCTGTCATCCTCACATCACAATCAATATCATCAGTGACTGAGGCAAGAGTTATTGCTGCATTATCTAAAGGCAGGTTAGCTGGATTGGTGCCATCAATATGTAAGTTGGTTGAGGACATAAATACAGGAAGCATATTTAATGAGGATGCGTCATTTCCTGATGCGACCTGCCATGCAGGTAAGGTTAGATAATCGGTACCAGATGCATTAAGAAGGCTTCCTGTTCTTACAAATTTAGAAGCTGCTCCGGCAGTATATAAGTCATTATTATTGGAAGAAAGATTCGTAAATGTGGAATACCCTAAACCAAGAGCATAGGAGAAACCAGACCCGCTTGTTGTAGTATTTACTAAAATATTATTCTTGATGTCTACAATAGGATTACTCCCTCCAATAGCAAGACCAAAATTATCATAGGATCCTCCTGTAGTGGTTGCAGCCATCGAAATCGTATTGTAATAGATCCTGGTAGTACCTCCGGTTCCACCGGCCACAAAAATGGATGCGCCGAAATCTCCTGAGGTCCCATTGGTCAGCACATTATTGATCATGTTATTTGAGATTTCATTGATGCCAGAGGTAGTCTGAACAACTCCAATTCCAATCGCCGAAAACGTACTGGATGCTCTTATACTATCGATTACATTTTTTGAAACAAGAGCATTGATGACATCGGCACCCGTAGTAGTTGATGTCGCATAATTATTTGATCCCAATGATATTGCCGCAGCATCGCCACCTGAACCGGATATTTTACCTATGGAATTCCCGGTGATTTGAACGCCATTGTCAAATGTTACAAATATTCCCATAACCCGAATATTATTTGGTGGCGAAACATTCAGCGTATTTTGACTAATGATGGTTCCTGTATTATAATTAGATGTACTGGCACCTCCGGAATAAATACCAAACTGGACTTTTGATATCCTGTTATTAATATACTTGTTGTTAATATTTCCTGCGCCCGCTGTACCAACAGTTGTACCCCCACTTCCAAGACCTACAATTGTTTGTGTTGGACTATTACCTGTCAGGTTACAATTCCGGATAGTATTATTTGTTGCTCCATCAGTTCCGCCTGCTGTGGCAAGCCAAACTATGCCAGAAGTTGTTGCTGTATTTGAATTTGTTATTGTAAGATCACGGGTAGCTGCCGACACCGGACAAACTGTATTTGAGGTGCTGCCAATAGACCCATCAATAGTGATATAGTCTGCTCCGTTTAAGGTTATTAAGGCAGTGGCGCTGGAACCGGTAATTGTGGTACCAGTCAAAGTAGGCTTTATTGTTAATGTATTCGTAGCATTTGCATCCGTGTTAGCATTAATTGTGATAGGAAATGTTTCTGAAGGATAAGTGGCATCAATCAGGTTAAAAATAATAGTACCAGTTAAGCAGGAACTATTATATGCGGCAACCGCGGCAGTAAGTGTTGTATAAGCACCTCCAACACCAACTGTATATGTACCACCTGATAGTGTAGATTGTATATTATATGTATTTGGAGATGAAGGAGGAGTAGTCACGGCATTTACGTTTCCTGCTACCAATCCAGAAGAAGGGTTTGAACCCACATTACCTAACACATCCTGAGCAATTACATAATAATAAATTGTATTTCCCGAAGCAACTCCGCCCATGTCCGCGGCTACAATCGTAAACGTCCATGTTCCGTTTGTAACCGTTCCGGATGAAAGGCTTCCAGGTTGAGAGAACCAGGTTCCCCCGACATTTTTCTTATAATAAATCCTGGGGCTATTTCCACTTGTTGCAACACCTGAAGCATCCGTTAAAGTTGCCGTGATCATTCTATCGCCCGTTGAGCAAGTTGCAACCAAAGCAGTGTATACTATAGTAGGAGATGCAGCATCACCTGCGGTTTCATAAGCTCCGATTGTTGGCATTGTTGCATGTCTTGTGGTGCCTATCAGGTCAGTGGTTATGCCAGGGATATTTGTACCCGCCAAAACCAATGGTGATCCGATCTGCGGTACCAAATTGGAAGCACTATTATATATTGGATCAGAAGAGATCGAATTAGCTTCCTGACCTGTTATTATTTGCCAGGCACTCAACGTAGGATAATTTACAGAATTAAGTCTGCCAACATTATTTGTAGCTCCGGTTCCATTACAAAAGAGATCATTGTAATTCAATGTAGAACCAGTCATCGAAGTGGCTTGAGTAAAATATGCCCAGAAATTCCCACCAGCTGTTGCACTTGAACCTGTAAGGCTGAAGCTATTATTTCTTACATCGATATTCGTACATGTGGCGGTAAGATTTAAATCACCGTTAGCAAAGGCTGCAACAAGGCCTGTTGAACTGTTAGCTAGCTGCCCCGTCAAATGAACTGAATTAAAATAATACTTATCCCCATATCCTGCACCGGCCAAAATGCCTGTAAGATTCCATGTAGCACTAGTCCCGGATGAATTCATCTTATATACAATATTATTATACACCTGGGCATTTGAAGGATTTCCAATGGTGGTATATGAAGAACTCGTTAATCCAATACCGTAAAATTTTGCAGTGCTGGCTCCGGTATACACCATATCGTGTATCTTATTATTAAATGCTAACCCGTTTTTGAAATCGAGAAGTCTAATTCCAAAGACATTTGCTGATGTGGTGGCATTCGTGATATTCTGAATTTCATTTCCTGAAACGATAAGGTTTTGCTGCCTGTCTGCATTAATACCACCTAAAGAGAAGCCTTCACCGGCAGCATCAGTACCAAAACTATTATTGGAAACAATATTATTTAAATCCGGGCTGACAGTAGCAAATCCGAATAAAGCTAAACCGAATTGTGTTTTACGGAATAGATTATTGGAGATGGTATTGTTTGAATTCAACTCGTTTCCTGCTGCTGTGAGGGAAATCGTAGTACTTCCACCCACATACATACCCAGAAAGGTTGTCAAGGCAGCGTTACCTTCAATGATGCAATTTTTGATGGTGTTATTGGTCGCACCATTACCAGTTGCTGGGGACGCAAGCCAAACAACTGCATTGCCTGAAGTTGTTGTGGTTGTATTAGCAATGGTGAGATTCCTGGATGAAGAGCCATTATTTGAACCATCAATTGTTACATTGTCTGCGCCATTTAATTTTAGAACAGCACCAGTGCCCACTGAGCCGGTCAGGACTGTAGAGGTATTTGGTTTGATCGTTAATGTATATGGTCCTGCGGCACATCCATTATAATTAATCGCATTCAGAGCAATTGCGCCAGTTTCGGTAATAGTGGGATCCATCAATACGATTGTAGTTGGCCCGGATAAGCCGTTGGTATTAATAGTTGCAAAAAGTCCGGTAGCAGGCCCAGTTTCTGTCAGGCTTTTAATCGTTTGAGCAGTTCCCACATTTACGACTCCAGTCAGCCCGGCTGTTATAATGGTATAACTATTTATCGTGCCTGTAATTGGAAAATTTCCTGCAACAAGTGCAACGCTTGCAGCTGTAGAGTTAAATATTCCGCTATTGATTGCAACATTTGGTGTTGAAGCAAGATCCTGGGCAACTATAAAATATTGAATAACGTCCCCTGTTGTGACACTTCCTGCATTAAGTAATGTATAATCGATATCGAAACTAAATGGCGAACCACCTAATCCTGTAGCTTCAAAAAACTTCCATCCTGTCAGGTCATTTGCATCAGTTGTCTTCTTATAATAAATGCGCGGCCTCGTACCTGCGGTTGTATTTACGTTGCTTGCATCAATGATCGTCACTCCGGATATGGTCCTGGTCGATGTACATGATGAAGCTCCCAATAATGAATATGAAATAGAGGGACCATTAAAGTCGGCCAAAATTCCGCACAATTCCCAGGCGCCTACATCCGGTGCTCCACTTGCAGGCACACAAGTAATATATCCAGGGTTTCCGAATCTCACAGTACCAAAATAATCATCTGTAACTCCAGAAATATTCACTGCACCGCTTTCAACCTGCTTAGCTGAAGAAATTTTATATTTCAGGAAGTTGGCATTAGAACCCACTATACTTTGAAATTCAGGATCTTCGAAAAAAGAAGCTGCGTCTCTTGGTGCAACTCTTGTTTTATAAGCAGCAATGCCAACATCAGTATTGGTTCCATCTGTAAATATCGTAGTAGCAAAAAAATCATTATTGTTTGAGGCAGAACCATATGAAGTCAATGTAGTCCCGCTCCTTCGATAAGCTACAGCCAAACCAGCACCTGTAACAGAAGATGTATTGTAAAAAATATTATTTCGAAGTGTGACAGTAGGAGTAGTGGATACGCTAATGGCACTAGATCCAAATAAAGCGCCGCTGCTTATTCCATTCAGATAAACTGTATTGTAATATGCATTCACAGTAGTGCCTCCCGTTATACTTATTCCTATTAGAGGATTTGCTGCATTTGCTGCAGTAGCACGTAAGTCTCCAATAAGATTATTAGAGGCATTTATTGTTGTTCCAGTGGAAATTATCAAGCCACTAACTGTGCTGGATGCATTTGTACCGAGGAGATCATAGATATTATTTTTGAAAACATTTGTCGTTGTTGCTCCACCAATTGAAATACCCGTTACTGCAACTGCACCAGTGCTTGCTAATGTGCTTATTACATTGTTATTAATATTAATTGTCGTAGAAACGTTCGTGCATATTATCCCTATTACGGCGCCTCCGGTCCCTGTTGAAGTAAGATTAGTCAATGTGTTATTGGCAATATGCAGTGTGGTTGCTCCACTAAAAGAAGAACCAATATTTATCCCGGTAATTGCGGCTTGACCGGTAATATTTGTGATGATATTATTGGATATATTAGATGTAGTAGCACCAATGTATCCGTAATTTATACAGAGAATTGCACCAGTTCCTCCTGTCCAATTGTTGAAAGTATTACCTGTGCAGACTTTTGCAGCACTTGTAGAAAAACCATCAGTATTATTTATTCCAGTAATTCCTGTAGCACCTGTTACGGTAATATTGGAAAAATTGTTGTTGGTCATACTTGAAGTTGTTCCATTAGGTGTGCTTCCATTTGTTGTAGAAATGAAAACTGTTCCTCCAACTGACCCCTTATTGTATGCAGTAACAATTGAATTATTGTTAAAAGTCTGGGTACCTCCTGCAGGCATACTGTACGAATGAGATAAAAAGGTTGCGCTACCAGTTGTACTTACATTTAAATTCGTGAATGTATTATTGTTAACATTCAAACTCAAGGGAGTTCCAGTAGAAAGAATATAAGTATGCGTAGAAGATCCAGCCACACTATGTACAATTCCTCTTATATCATTTGATTGAATTGTAGTTGTGCAGGTTGATGCTCCTCCGGAACAGTTTAAAGCTAAAACTGCACCCGAAGTAGCTGCACTAAATGTAATAGCTCCACCGCCTGCATTCCCAATCTGATTGCTATTCATATTAATCGCAGTAACTACACTACCTGTATTTGAAATACCGGTAAATCCTCCAGAAGTAGCAGTGGACGTATTTCCTCTTAATACATTGCTGTTCATATTCAATGTACCGGGAGCAGATGAATTAACAATACCCACCAGTAGAGTTGATGAACTCGCTCCACCAACCGTAGTATTCAGAATGTTATTACTATTAATGTTGAAAGTCGATCCACTTACGACCGTTCCTTGCGTACGGATGCATTCAAGGGCTCCGGAAGTAAAATTATCATTGATGGTAATTGTATTATTCGTGATATTGGTTATACCGGATAAACTTGCACTTGTAGTAGTATAATCTTTAAAAATCCCTCTTAAGGTCACAGCCGTTCCGGATATCGTAGCGCTAGTAATTGTATTGAAAGAAATGTTATCACCGACCTGGTGATTCACGAAAATGCAATAACTGGTGCCTGAATTAGAAATATAGCCGCTGACAGCAGCTGCTCCTCCCCAGTTCGAAATAATGTTTCCAGTTGCTCCTGAAGCTCCACCTATATCATTCCCTGTATCCTGATTAGCAGCTGTACCTGAACCAATCAGTGCAATTCCCATATTGACATTACTGATTGTATTGCCATATACCTTATTGTTTTTATTTGGAGCAGTTGTGCTGTTAGTTATATCAGCAGTAGTTGCGATTGCAGTTGAACTGTGTCTTGTATTTGAATAGATGCCCCAAGTATTTGTATATGTTTTGTTGAGGGAAATCGTATTCCCTTGTATTGTATTATTTTGACTTCCATCAGTAACACTTACGTATAGAAGTGCAACACCCCACTCTGTCATATTATTTGAAGATGCAGGTGAAGCGATTGTATTCGCCGCATTTTCCTGCATTATGAAACCCGTAATAGTAACCCAATCAGCACCTATCAACTTAAAAATTGCATCAGTCAGTGCCCCAACTGTCAAAGTAGCATTTGCAGTAATTGTGTTGCTATTACCTTGAATGGTTATCGGATTCGCAACACTGGATGTTGTGAGCACCAACGATCCAGTTCCTCCAATCACATAACCTCCTGCAGGAGCTGTTTCCGGATTACCAGATATAAGATTCAATATGACACCACCTGCACCAACGCCTTGTATGTTGAGATCGGTGATTGCTGCAGCCAGGGTAGCATAATCACCGGGTATGTTTTTGGTACCGGAAATTTGTGCCGAAGCCGATTGTGTAAATAAAAACATGAAAAGGAATAAGGGAGAAAGGGTCAAAAGCCTTTTTATCCGGATTAAACCAGAGGTAAACTGTTTTTTCATAAGCAGTAAAGACGATAAAGAAGAGGTTAGAAAAAGTGTTGTGCAGGCGGAAAGATCGCGCGTTTGGGTAATGCGTTTACTCATCAGGTTGGGTTGTTGAGGGTTGGGTAATTAAATCATTAGTTCTACTGAAAAGTCGGGCTTTCGGTCCGTGTCAGATAGTGATTGCACGGGTTCAAACCCGAAAAATCCTGTTTCATCATTTTTTCACGAACCTGTAAATATAGTCATTTACATAGGTTTTACATGCCCGGAAGAGTTAAGATTAATAGGTTTTTGACGGCTAAAAGGCAGAAGGGAAGAAGGGCGGAAAAGGTGGAAGGGGGGAAAAGGCAGAAGGGCGGAAACATTCAAAGCGCAGCTTTGAGAACACCAGAACGTCGGTCAACCGACGCTCAGCAGGGTTATTCGACTCCTTCAGAGTCGACAAATTTATGATTCTCATCATCCGCGGGTTTCACCCGCGGCTATTAATATTTAAGCCCTTCAGGCTTTTACCGTCAAGTGTCAATTGCTTGTTGCCTATTGCCTTTTGCTGATTGACTACAACCTGACGTTGATGTTCCCTATCAGCTGCATATTTCCGGAGACTACATTGAATACCGCTGAAGCACTGTTGCCGGAAATGTTAATGACACCCATGCCTGTGGGCCCGGAGAAGGTGATGTTTTTATTGATCAAAATGGATCCGCTGGTCAGGGTGATGGTTTGATTGACCAGCGATGGATCGAATGAGATCGTGGCACCGGGCCCGACACAAGCGACCAGATCACGAAGGGAACCCGGGCCGCTGTCTGAGGTATTCATGACGATGGAAGGAGTGACAACCACTATACCTGTGGATGCCTGGGTTTGACAACCTGCAGCACCGGTAACGGTAACCGTATAATTATGAGAAAAGGATTCAGTAAGCCCTGTCGGATTCTGAACAGATGAAATAAATCCTGCCGGTGATGAACTCCAGGTAAAAGCAGGAGCTCCATTTGCGGTAAGCAGGATATCATCTAAAACCCAATAATATCCAAAATTGGAACGATACCGGAATCGTATTTTAACATTCGGAAGACCCATGTAAATAGCGGGCACATTTACCGTAGAGGTTACCGTTGTCTGCGCATTGCTGGTCGTAATACCGACATCTGCTCCATGATAGAAAGCTAAATTAGTCCAGGAAGCTCCTCCATTGGTGGTGATCTGAACTTCGACTCTTTCCGGAGGTAAGCTGGATGCCCAATATTTGTATCCATTTTTAAAAGTAAGGGTTGCAATTCCTGAAAATCCAACGGTACTGAATGTAGGACTCACGAGATTAGTACGTGTCTGGCTTCCGGTACCACCTGCATCCGAATTGGTATACCCGAAATTAGAACCCGAAACGGAAAAATTAAGAAATGTCGTTGATCCTAAAGGGTCCGTGTAAGGCGATGGTTGTATGTGGAAAAGCTGCTGAGGGAAATTTATACCTGTGGATGATGAGTCTTCAAATGTCCATCCTGCTGCGCCACTTTCAAATCCTTCAGATAAAATGACAGCCGTATACGGATTGAATGTGGATGACAAATCAAATGGAGCTCCTTCGCAAACCGGATTGGCACTGGCCATTGCGGTTACTCCTGTCGGGTTTGGATTTACAGTAACCGATTTTGATGTGACAGCTGTACAACCACCCGGGCTTGTAACAGTCACTGAATATGTCGTAGTACTTCCCGGATTGACGGAAATAGATTGTGTGGTTTCGGCGGTGCTCCATATCCATGAAGTACCGGTTCCGCCAGTTTCATTCAATGTAATCGCAGGATCAGCAGAGCATTTAACGGATGGTCCTGAAACAATTGCTGCTGAAGGATTAATCGTGATGGTTACGAAATTAGAATTGTCGGTCATCACTCCCACATTGCAGGTTACCCTTAGCCAATAATGTCTTGTGACGGTCACAGGTCCTGTAGAAAGAGAAGCCGGGTTTGTCTGACCGCTCACTGCTGTCCCACCTCCTGGCCAGTCACCACTATTTGTGGACGTGATCCATTGATAACCGCTGTTGCTACCTGTAGAATAACCTGAGGCAGTGATCACCGGAGTGCCTGAGGCGCAAAACGAGGAAGGTCCTGTTACAGCAGCTGTTCCGCCTGTTGCACCTGTGCAAGGAGCTATTGCAAATTCATCAGCACCAATATCCGTCATCCTGATTTCGCAATCAATATCATCTGTCACTGAGCCAATGCTGACAGCACCATTATCGAGTGGCAGGTTAGATGGATTGCCTGCATCAATATGAAGATTGGAAGCAGTCATGAATACCGGATCGGTATTAACAGAAGCTCCATCTTTTCCTGTCGATGTATTCCAACTTGCGCGCGTAGCACCTGCAGGAGTAGCAAAAGAGCCTGTGCCGATGTCAAAATGGTTAGCATCTGCAGTGACAAAGAAATCATTGTTATCTGAAGTGAGGTTTGTAAATGTCGAATACGCAAACGCCAGTGCATACATTTTACCTGTGGTGGAAGTCTGCTTATTTACGATGATATTATTCCTGATATCTACTGTCGGATTACTTCCACCGATAGCTATCCCAAAACAGTTGGCGGAGTTGGATCCGACTCCGGTCATGGAAATGGTGTTATAATAAATAAATGTAGAGCTGGTGGCACCACCTCCTATTTCAATTCCATAAGGCGAGTCAGATGGTGTAGCTGCGGTCGTATTCACACCGGAAATCATATTGTTTGAAATTGAATTGGCCAGTGCGCCCACTGAGGTAACTGCAGAAACCACTATTCCATAGCTGCTTCCATCACCCGAACGCAAGATGTTATCTATGGCATTTTTAGAAACCGTAACACCTGTTACTTCATTACCTGTGAAACTTGTGTATGTATTTGCCGGCACAATACCCAATGCAATGGCGAACGCACCTACTGCTGAAGGATTAATATTGGCAATTTTATTACCACTGATCACAGCACCATTGTCAAATCCGATAAAAATACCCCCGATCTGAACATTATTAGGTGCAGCTGAATTTATCAGGTTTTGATTTATGATCGTGCCGGTATTTTTATTAGCTACGCTTGCTCCCTGTGCATAAATACCTCTTTGTGTTTTGCTGATGTTATTATTGATAATGGAATTATTATTATTCCCTGTACCTAAAGAAGTAATGCTGATCGTGGAACTTCCGCTACCGATCCCAAACAATGTGGTTGTATTTGAATTACCTGTCAGGTTGCAGTTCTTTATAGTATTGTTTGTTGCCCCATTCGCGCCTGCAGTCTGAATCCAGATGACAGCGCTTGAAGTACCTGTATTTGAATTTGTAATGGTCAGGTCTTTTGAAGCAGCAGAAAGAGGGCACACTGTATTTGCAGTGCTGCTTACAGACCCATCAATGGTTACATAATCAGCCCCGTTTAAAATGATGAGCGCGGTTGCCGCGCTTCCGGTAATTGTAGTTGAGGCAACAGTTGTTTTGATGGTGAGTGTATTGACTACGCTTGCATTTACATTTGCATTGATGGTAATCGGGAATGTTTCACCCGTATAGGTAGCATCTATAAGATTGAATACAATAGCACTGCCCAGGCATTTGTTATTGTAGTCAGCTACAGCAGCAGTCAGTGTAGTATAATTTCCACCAACACCTATTGTATATGTTCCTGATATAGTTCCGGTAACGGTGAAAGTATTTGGAGTTGTTGGAGGTGTTGTTGCTGAAGGAGGATTAGCCAAATATCCGCCTGCCCCTGCTGAAGGATTTGCAATCACATTTGGAGTTGGTGCTCCATCCTGTGCAACGATGTAATATGAAACGATATCGCCTGCCATCGTTGCAGCTGCGCCGAATGTAAATGTATACGTGTTACCACTCACAAAAACACCCGTTACTCCTGTGTAAGGGCCGGCATTTACTTTGTAGTATAACACGGGCAACCCTATTCCTGCGGTGGGCACTCCGCTTCCCACATCGGTGATTGTCGCTGTGAGTGTTTGATTTGCTGAGGGTGTGCAGCCATTACCCAGCGGAGCATACACGATGATGGGTACAACAAAATCTCCACCCATAAAAAGTCCTGCGTCTGCACCGATATCAACCGGAGTTAAACCAGCTCTTGTCTGTCCATCATAGTCAATGGTGACACCTACATCAGCGCCATTGCTTTCAATGACACTGATGACAGAGGGATTGATATGCAGGTCTGGTATTGCATTCGTCGGATCGAGAAATTGCGGATTAAGTCCTTCAAAACTTGCGGCATCCTGCCCTACTGCTGTTTTCCATGCAGCAAGATTTGGGACATCCAGGCTGTTATAAAAGCCAAAGACTGCACCTGTGCCCGTTAAATAATACACATTGTTATTAATTGTTAAACCCGTAGGATTTGGGCTTGTGCCCCCTACCCTCACCGCATAGTTTTTTCCGGTTGCTCCTGAATTGCTTCGTGCATTATAAAATATATTATCCCTAAAGCTCCTGGTACTTGAAGTGACAGAACTGTTGAAGGCAAATGAAGTACCTACTCCTGCTGTAGGTGCTCCATCAATAAAAATGCTATTATGAAAAAAATTATCAATGCCGGATGTTTCAACGATACCATTTATACCGGTAGCGCTGGTACCCAATGCATTCATTATTCCGGCGCCGATAGCAATCATATTGTTACGATATGTAGTTGTGCCACCGGATACGCGGATACCCGTGACATCAGCAGCAGTACTGTTACTGGATGATGTAAGTCCGTAGATATTATTTCTCTCAACAATATTGCCTGCAGTACCACCTGTAAATTGGATGCCGGTGACTGTAGTTGCTGCAGTGGCATGAGTGTTACTTAAATTGAATATAGTATTTTGTGATATTGTCATTGTAACAGTTGTTGCGGAGTTATTGATGCCTATCATTGATGCACCCGTTGTTGTCGCAGTTCCGCCTGCAGCTGTCATGTTTCGAATTATGTTTCCTGAGATTGTAGATATAGGATTTTCATTTCTTATACCCTGAATGGTATTTACAGTTGACGTATTTGTGCTTTGTATGGAATTAGCTACCGTACCCCCAATAATATTATTTTGACATGCCCAGGTAACTGTAGCTCCGGTATTACAACGAATACCATAAATATTACTAGCACCAGTATTCGAGTTTGCAACAGATATGCCTCCAATGGTATTATTGCTAGAAACCCAGTTACTTGAACCGAAATTATGTATACCAATTATATCACTAGCTCCTGTTGCAGAAGATGTATATGTTATGCTACCGGTTACAGACTGACTACCAATCGTGTTTCCTGTCACGTCTCCCACTGTAACCAAACCCGCCCCGATATATATTCCCCTGAATGGCCCTGAAGAAGATGTACCGGATGAAGCACCTGAAATAGCTATTCCTGCAACCGTATTCCCCTGGACACTGGTCGCAGTTGTGGTCCCTACGGATAAATTTATAGGTACGATCATACTGATACCAGTAGCCAAAATTGTATACATTCCTGTTCCGTTAGCTGCTGCAAAACCAATCGTATTTCCTGTAATCTGATATGCATTCCCTGATGAATTGGATATCCTGATTCCCGAATGCGTCAGGGAAGAAGTTGTCATAGTGCGCATTGCAGTCTGGTAGAATCTGTTGTTGGAAATAGTAGTACCGACTGTGCCTGAAATCAAATCGATGCCTTCGGTTGAAATGGTTGCACTGAAATAATCAAAAATATTATTGTTAGTAATGACGATTCCACTATTCGCTGTACCGGGATTAGTGTTTGAAGAACCATTAAAATAAATACACTTGGATGGTAAATTAGTACCGGCCGGACCAAGATCGCAGTTCGAGATCGTATTGTTATCGTTACCGGTTGACAGAGCCGCAGCTCCAAACCAGATATTACCGCCCTCAACGCCTGGACCCATTGTTGCAGAACCCAGTATAATGCAATTTGTGATCACATTCGTGGTAGCATCTGCCTGAAAGCGGATGGTGGAGGTACCTAATGTAGCTGATACTGTCGTATTTGAAAATGTCAGACTTTTAGTTACACCGATCAGGCCATTGATCGTCAGATTATCCGCACCATTTATATCTAATAAGGGTTGGCCTACAGTCGCAGCACCACTGATTGTCCATGAACCACCAGTGGATTGCATATTAATAGCGGTATAAGATGCACCACCTGTCCCGCTTGCATTTAAAACCACTGAAGGAGCTGCGGCCACCGGAGCTTCTGTTGTGTTGCCGGTAATATTGACAGTGATGACTCCGGTATGTGTTCCTGTATTAATAGCGTCGAAAGCAGCTTTAAGTGTCAGATATGGAATCGGAATTGTACCGTTAATGGTACCTGCTACTTCAACCTGTGCATATACATGTTGTGTATTCATTAACATCAAAAGCAATGCTATGAACGATGCCAAAAACTTACCACGGTTTTTATATGACAATATTTTTGAAAAATGGATTATAGGGAGCATCATTTGAGTTTTCATAAGCATATAATGATGTTAAATAAGAATACAGGAATGGCGTATGTATGTGAAATGTGCGCGTAATTAGACAATGCGTTTACTCATCAAGATTGGTATTAGAGGGAGATTAAATCATCAGCACTACTGAAACAACGGGGTTTCGGTTCGTGTCAGATAATGATTACAGGGTTGCAATCCAGGAGATTCCCTACTCAATCATTTTTCACGAACATGCGAAGATATTCATTTACCCTCATAGGGCGGGTATACCACACAGGTTTTCAGCGGGGTGTAAGAGAAACAAGAGTCAAATAAAGAATATCCTCATAGAAACGAGATGAAGTTTCAATTCAGACTGAAAACAGGAAAAACCAAAGGCGTTCGCTAATTTCTCTGGACGCTTGAAAATTTTCCATTATTCCTTTCCCATACGATCCGGTCGTTAAAGTTCGTATCCCCGTTGAGGTTATGATCTCCAATCCTGTATGCACCGATCTGGCCATTTTGAGTTTCCCAGAAAGAGCGGTCATCAAAGTTGATGTCGGTATCTGCGTTCAATGAAATGGTTTGCTGCCCATTACCTGCAAACATGGCAAACTTGCCCGGGTTGCCAGGTACAAGCTCTTTCTGACGTGCAAAAAGATTTAGGCCGGCAAATAATGGATCTTCATAACTCTGCTGTGAACGGAAATCATAGGATAATTTATGATTGATAAATTGCTGGAAAACATGCGACATCACGATCAGGTGATTCCGTTGTTCTATGACTACGTAATACAGCGAGTCTTCATTCACTCCGCAACAATCCAGAGGTTCTACAAACTGGATCACACCATCCCTATGCAGCAGTGCAGCGGCCTGGCAAACAGGTCCGCCAGTACCGGCTGAATCTGCCCGCAGACTGACAAGCACCCAATCCACCACGGTAGAAGGATAACCCGCATTTGCAAACAATGGATTATTCCCTGAATCAAACATAGCCCCTTCTGTACCCGGGTATAACCAGGGTGCCACATTATAAGGCTGGCCGGGCAGTGTATAGTGATTGCCAAAGAATGGATCTATAGATAGCTGTCCCGGTAAGATCCTGAGATCATTGAGCGTCGTCCTCATCGGAAGAACGTAGTTGGCGCTTCCATTTGGATTCGCAGCAGCACCTTCAATATATACCCATGTTTCAAGGTTAAAGCAAGGTTTCCTGATGAATGCAGTACATGTAGCTGTATTACCACAATTATCTGTTGCCGTAAACGTGACCGGCAAGCCATCCGTACATGAAAAATCCGGAATGCTCATACCGTCATAATTATTGGTGATCACCGGAAGCGGATCACATGCGTCTGTCGCTGTAGCGGATGCCAGCCATGCATTGATCTGCGGCCCATAATTCGTCGTGGTACAATTTAATACCAAATTAGCAGGGCAATTCACAACCAATGATGTATTGGGAGAAATGGTATAGGTAAAAACCCAATCCTGGGTATTACCTGCACAATCCGTATATACATATGTATATGTCCTGGTGCCTACACATACAAACGGACTGACCATCGGACCGACCGGTAAAAGTGTAACACCACAGCTATCCACGACCGTAGGTAAAAATGCAGTCGGAACTACATTCGACCCGGAAGGACATGCTACAGTTGCACCTGCATCGACAGGGTTTGCAAACAATGGACGATCGACTACGTACGTAAAATTCCACGTGGCTGTATTGCCTTCACAATCCGTATATGAATAGACATATAGCCTGGTGCCTTCACATACCACCGGAATACCACTCGATATTAATACTGGCGATAATGTATCCCCGCAATCGCTTAAGACTACAGGCAGATATGCCGAAGGTGGGATAGCTGCATTTGCCGGACATGGCACAGTGACCATTCCTGCCGGAGGAGTAACAAAAGGCTGACGCTCAACCATGTAAGTAAATACCCAGTTCTGTGAATTGCCTTCACAGTCTGTATATATATATGTCCAGGTGACATTGCCTTCACATGATACTGTTCCGCTCACCACGGGTGCAGACGGAGATAATACATTGCCACAATTGTCAATTACAACCGGTAAAAAGGAAGTAGGAGGTAAAGCTGCATCCGCAGGACAATCCACTGTAGTGGATGCATCCATCGGATCAGCAAATGGCAAACGTTCAACTGTATAGGTGAATGTCCATGTAGCCATATTTCCTTCGCAATCAACATATGTATACACATAAATTTTGTTGCCTTCACACGAAATGGGAATGCTTGAATACGTGGTATCAATCGCAGTCAAAACATTTCCGCAATTGTCAGTGACCACCGGCAATGTCGGCGGAATCTCAGCCGCTGCAGGACATGCAACAGTCATAAAACCATTTGGTGGTGTTGCGAACTCGGTACGCTCAACTGTATAGGTAAAAAACCAGTTATGTGTATTGCCCTCGCAATCCATATAAATGAATGTATATGTTCTTGTTCCTTCGCATATGACCGGGCCAGTGACCAGCGTATCTACCGGTATGAGCACTTCTCCGCAATTGTCTGTTATAACCGGCAAAGGGGGCACCACGTCTGTCATCGCAGGACATGTCACTACTAATGATCCGAAGGCAGGTACTACAAAATCAAGGCGTTCAACCGTGTAGGTAAATACCCAATCTGCTGAATTACCTGCGCAATCCTCGTATGTATAGGTGTACGTCCGGGTGCCTTCACATACCACTTGCGCACTTACTACTGGCGGACCGACAGGATCTATTAAGAATCCACAATCGTCTTCGACAATAGGTAATGTCGGTAGTGTGTTAGTTGCTGCAGGGCAGGCAACCGTCATGGTGTCATTAGCAGGCAATACGAATGGATTCAGATCTATAGTTTCCGTGAATGTCCATTCAAATGACAAGCCTGAACAATCCAGATAGAGGAATTCATATTCAAGTGTTCCTTCACAACCATCGAAAGTTCCTCCGATGTCAAAGAAAACAATATCAAGCGTATCTCCACATCCGCTGAGCACTACTGGCAGTTCAAATAATCCAATGGAATCGGGACAACTAAATGTAACCGATGTCGGAACCGGTCCACCAGATTCAGAAGGTGGAATGGTATGATCTATGATGAACGTAAATGTCCAATCATCGGTCTGTCCGGAACAATCCGTGAATGTGTAATAATAAACGACTGATCCTTCACAGGAGTCAATCGTAAAATAATTTACTACAGAGTCAAGTGAAGGAATAATAGGATTACCGCACATATCAAACACTGCCGGATAGGGCTGTTCTTCCACTTCGTCAAGGCATTCAACGGTAGTAAAATCATCGGCTGGTGCCACAGGAGGTGTCCTGAAGAAAAGTGTGCTATCAAATGAAGGATGCTCGGTGATAAAGGTTATAGTATCTATTTTGATGCTCGCTGTCAGGTCCGTTACAGGATCCTCTACGATGGTGAGCGTAGTCCCTACCGGAACATAGAAGCAAACCTTGTGCAGGAAGATTGGAACTCCGGCAGTAACCATGACAGAACCGGTATTCCCCGAGCTATTGAACAGGACCCTGTTCTGAGCCATGCATCCGTTTATTTCAAAGCTATTGTCAGCCATCACGCATGACATATTACCTCCCACCGGGGAGAGACCGCCGACACAGTTGACAAAAAAACCGGTTGTATAGGAAGTCAGTTCTCCTGAACTGGAAGGTGTGTAAAGCAAGCCATAGCACAAGGTATCCTGGCAACAATCTGAGATACCCGGGCAAAGACCACCGGGGCCGCCGGAGGGTAGAAAAACCCACTCCAGGGTTGAGGTGTCAGGTGGAGGCGGGGCATTCATACCCACGCTTTTGTTGACACCTGTGACCAGAAAAATCAGCACCATGAAAATGGAAAGTAATTTTCCATGCTTCATTATTCCTTGTTCCAGACTTCTGATACCTGTATTACCCATTAGTAATCGAATATCCTGAAGAATAGTGAGTAATTGGTGTTTTTCCATAAAGTTTTGCGCTACTCGATCAGTGAATAAATGGTGTATGGGTAATCCTGAGGGGTGTTATTATAAATGTACAGAAATTGATACACAGTGGTTTTGTGGGAGCCGGTAGCTGGTAAATTTAACAATTAATCGGATTCTTTGAGGAAAATAGGGATGGGTACTAACCCCACCCCTAATTTTAATAAATGCTTGAATTAATGTGCAATGACCACTTTTTCTGAGAAATTATCATTTTCGGTTTCTACTACCAGGGTATAGATACCGGCAGTGAGCTTTTTCACGTCCAGGCGTGCATTGAAATTTTTATTGTTGTCCTTTTCTTCCATCACGATACGGCCTGAGGCGTCCACCAACCTGATATTCTTAATGCCTGACGGGCTTTGAACATTCACGTGCAGGTATTCATCTGCAGGATTAGGTGTAAAGGTGACGGAAAATGTTTTGGGAGTAAAGTCCACGATACGCACAGGTGAGTATTCGTTATTTCCTTCCGGATTGACCTGCAATAGCCTGTAATAATTATTGCCGGCAACAGCTTCCTTATCAAAAAACTGGTAGCTATTGATCTGTCCTGACTTTTCAGAAACATCCATAGTACCGATGGGTGCAAACACAATCCCATCTACTGAGCGTTCGATCACAAATTGGGTCAAATTGACAACCTGCGATGTGGACCAGTCCAGCTGCGAAATAAAATCACCTGCAGCGTTACTTTTGAAATCCAGCAAATGCATTGGCGGGCCCTGATCAAGTTTTGGCCTGCCTATGGTGATGCCTTCAAAGGTCGGAAATTCAGTAATGGATTCTCCACTACCAATGTCAATGCTAGTGGTGAGATCCGTCACTACTTCTTCCTGTATCGTGACCGCTTCACCTTTCGGAATGGTCAGGCATACCAGGTGGAGGAGCACAGGAACACCTGCTTCAATCGTATTATGAATCGCATTACCTGAATTGCCTGAGCTGTTCATCAGGACTGAACCCATGGTATTGCATCCGCTGATCTCACGGCTCTTGGAAGTCATGACACGTGATTGATTTTTAGCTACCGCCGAACCTTCAGTGGTGCAAGAAACCAAAAACCCTGTCGTATAGCTGGTGAGCACTCCCGAAACAGCAGGTGTGTACTCGAGGGCATAACTCAATGTCTGTTCCTTTCCGCCTGATTGATTAGGGCATGTACCCATCCCTGTCGGGGCCGGTACCCATCGCATCGTCTGCGCCTGGCCGATCGTGGCCATCAGCATGATGAATGCGAAGCTGATATAATAGGTTGTCTTCATTTTTATTTAGTTGTCTTTTTAGATTAGTAGAATATGATACCTGATGTCCTGTTCTGATTTAACTTCCACAGGGTCTCATCACCTGCTGATTCAGTAAATGCGCTCATGTTGTAATCGCCGATGTTATAGCCATACGCATTCTGGAATGCGCGCCATGTAGTACGGTCTGAAGAACTGATGGCGGCGATGGAAGTGATCTGTTCTCCATTCGCTGCGTGCATAGCCCATATTCCAGGTTCAACTTCTTTCTGACCATACCTAAAGATAGGCTGATAAGAATTGGAAGCGGTAAAGTCCCAGTTGATGATCATGCCACCGCAGGAGAATGATGCTACTGTCGGAGACAACACACCGAGGTGAGTCCTGTGCTGAACCAACACGTAATAATTATCGCCCGGTGTCAGTACAAGGCCTCCGCATGGATCAGGGAATGTCACTGCTCCATTGGAGTGTACCCATCCTGCACATGACCAGTAATTGTGAGCCGGCAGGATTCCATTCTTACGAACCGTCACCAAAACCCAATCCACTACATCAGGTGGATACGTGGTCACACCCATCGGTGCACCCGGTGATGATGGGTCGCCATAAGTAGCACCTGAGTTACCACTATAATTCCATGGTGGTGTGTTATAAGGCTGACCAAATGGTGTATATGGTGCGAGCAACTGAACAGACATGCTTGGTGACAATGTCTTATCCTGACCCGGAAGAACATGGTTCATGTTCAGCGTGGTGTTCAGATTATCGGATGCTGCATTATACGGACCTTCGAGGAATACTTTCAATGTCAGTGGGAAACAATTCACTGTGTAAGTATACACCCAGCTAAGTGTAAATCCTGTGCAATCCGTATAGGTCCATGTGTATGTGCGGAACTGATCGATGCCTGCGCATGTCACCTGTGCACTGACTACTGGTCCTACCGGAGTAAGTGATACACCGCATGCATCTACTACAAGTGGTGGCATCGGAACAGCATCTGTTGCTAAAGGACAATTCACTACGCTACCTCCATTGGCAGGTAATACAAATGGCGGACGGTCTACAGTGTACGTGTACACATAATCCTGGTTGTTACCTTCGCAGTCAGTATATGTATATGTGTAGGTGCGTATGCCTTCGCATGCAGGTATCGGTGTCACTACAGGTGCAGATGGTATAAGTACGGTACCGCAGTTGTCTGTCACAGTTGGTAATGGTGGTGCGACATTCGTTGCTGCCGGACATGCTACAGTACTACCTGCATCAACAGGATTCGGGAATGGTTCAAATTCCACTGTATATGTGTACACCCAAGTTTGTGTATTCAATTCACAATCCTGGTATGTATATGTATATGTCCGTGTGCCTTCACATGTCAATGGTGCACTGACTACAGGAGGACCAGTTGGTGAAAGAACAGTTCCACAATTGTCCGTCACTACAGGTAATGCCGGTGCAATATTCGTTGCAGCCGGACAAGCTACTGTGCTGCCACCATCTGCAGGATCTGCAAAAGGTTCAAACTCGACTGTGTAGGTGAATACCCATGTCTGCGTCTGCAATGCACAATCCGTGTATGTATAGGTGTAGGTTCTTGTTCCTTCACATGTCAGTGCTGCACTTACTACAGGGCCTGAAGGTGACAGTGTGTTTCCACAATTATCCACTACCACCGGAGGTGCAGGTGGAACATCTGTATCCGCAGGACAATCTACAGTCACGCCCGCATCCGGAGGATCAAGGAATGGCAGATAATCTACAGTATATACATAATCCCATGTCTGGATGTTGCCTTCACAATCGGTGTATGTCCAGGTGTATGTCCTGGTGCCTTCGCATTCAGGTAACGGTGTTACCATCGGACCTGTTGGTATCAGTATTTCACCACAATTGTCCGTGACAACAGGAGGTACAGGAACTATATTGGTCTGTACAGGACATGCTACCGTCGAACCTCCATTTACAGGATCTACAAATGGTTCGTATTCGACATGGTATGTGTATACCCAATCCTGCGTGTTGCCTTCACAGTCTGTGTAGACATATGTATATGTCCTGTCGCCTTCACATGTCAATGCTGGACTGATGGTCGGAGGCGCAGGTGTAAGTGTATTTCCACAATTATCTATAACCGTTGGCAATGGTGGAGCAACATTTGCGTCTGCAGGACAATCGACAGTAACTGTTACATCTGCCGGATTAGCGAATGGCAGATATTCGACGGTGTATGTGTATACCCAATCGTCAGTGTTGCCTTCGCAATCTGTATATGTGTATGTGTATGTTCTTACACCTTCGCAGGTCAGTGGTCCGCTATCTACTGGTCCTGTCGGCACAAGCGTCAGACCGCAATTGTCAGTTACCGTTGGAGCTACAGGCACTACATTGGTTAATGCAGGACATGCAACTGTACTGCCACCGTCAGCAGGTGCACTGAAAGGTAAACGTTCAACGATGTAAGTGTAAACGTAATCTTCCGTGTTGCCTTCACAATCTGTATACGTCCATGTATACGTCCGGGTACCTTCACAAACTACCTGCGGACTAATAACAGGGCCTGATGGCATTAATACAAAACCACAGAAATCCATCACAACAGGTGGAGCTGGTGGCATTGTGTTAGTCATAGCAGGACATGCTACGGTCACCGTCACATCCGTCGGATTAGGTATTGGTTCGTATTCGATGGTGTACACATAACTCCAGGCGTGCGTATTCAATTCGCAATCTGTGTATGTAAATGTATAGACACGAATTCCTTCACACGCGGGTTTCGCAGTAACGGTAAATGTAGGTGTCAATAGTTTTCCACAATTGTCCATGATCACCGGAGGAGTCGGAACTACATCGGTAAGGTCAGGACAAGCTACGTTAGAACCACCTGCAGTAACTGTAATCGCGAAATCCTGATACTCGATCTGGTATGTATATGTCCATGGTTGAGAATATCCTGAACAATCGATGTATGCATAGTTACGCACCTGTGTTCCTTCACATGTCAGCGGGTTCGGCGTATTTACTTTATTAATAAATGTAGCCGTGATCGGATTGCCACAGAAGTCAAATGCAACTGCCGGTGTAGGCAACATGCTTGTATCTGATGGACAATCTACATTGATTGTGACGTTAGCCGGAATGACCGGTGCAGGTTTCGTAAATGAAGTTGTCATGTATCCGGGATACTCTGATATCTGTCCGCCGCCTATCTGGTCAATACTGGTTGACAGGTTGGTGGTATTATCCTCCCTGATCTGTATCGTCTGACCTGTAGGTATTGTAAAGCAAACTTTATGCAGGATAATCGGTGAACCCTGGATGATCGGCACCACTCCATTATTCCCTGAACTATTGAAGAGGAATGAATCGATTGCCATGCACTGGTTGAAGACTACAGGATTATTAGTCGTCATCACACAGGATTGATTGTATGTGATCGGAGGTGTCATACCGCCAAGACAATTTGCAAAGAAGCCTGTAGTATACGTAGTGAGATCACCTGTGACCCCCGGAGTATACTTCAAATCAAAACAAAGTGTGTTAGTGCAGCAGTTCGTCAGATTTCCGCAATCACCGGTTTCAGGAACCCACATCAGGGATGATGGTCCCGGAACCAGAACGGTAACTGATTTAGTTCCGGTAGCTGAACAACCATTCGCTGCTGTGACCGTAACACTAATGGTGAGCGGTGACGGGCCTGCAGTATATGTCATTGAAGCTGTACCCTGTCCTGATGTGATCATGCTACCTGCAGAAACTGACCACAAATATGTGGCTCCTGCTCCTGCACCAGGTACTGAAGCAACATTGTTGATGCTTCCCTGGTAGACAGTCATGTTAGCAGTGATGACAGCGCTCGGTGTTGGTAATATATTGACTGTAATGCTTTGGCTGCAACCTGTCATACCATCCGTGTATGTAAATGTGACAAGACCCGGACTGAGTGCAGAAGCAACACCTGTGTTTAGAATCGTAGCTCTTGCAGGATTGCTTGTTCCCCATGTACCTCCTGATGATGGCAGGTACTGAGCTGTATATCCAACGCAGATCGTAGGTGGACCAGAAACTACCGGTAATGAATTGATTGGTACTACCAATGAAGAAGTCGCCTCACAATCCGGAGTGGTAACTGTCACATTCAATGTAACTGCTGTGCCTACACCTGCTGTATATGTAATGTTTGGTGTACCTGCACCTGCAGTGATCATACCGCCACTGATCGTCCATGTATAAGTTGCTCCGCCATACATAGTAACACTAGCAAGGTTACCTGTAGATGAAGCACATACTACCGGAGGCGCAGCTGTGATGATCGGAGTGAGTATGGTTGATGATTTAAAGTTGTCCCAATAGATATCATACGTGGTACCTGCAGGTGTATTATATCCTTGCAGAATGATATTGCCGATATCTATTGTCGCATCGGGTGCACTGGTCGTGGTAGTGTATTGTAAAATTCCCTGTGCAGTCACAACTGTATACTTAAATTCACCGGAAGCAAGAAGCTGTGTTCTTAATCTTACCCAGCGGTCATACAAGAAACCTGCAGGCAAACCAAGATCCACCCAAACACCGGTACCACTTTCCCAAACTCTGAATCGAGGTGTACCTGTATCATGTGAGAATTCGATGATCGGGAATGCAGAAGCATTATTACCTGCATCAAAGCCTGTTCCCCACATACCGGCCATACGACTCATAGATGCACCGAAGCTCACAGGAATGTACAGATCTATTTCAATGGCTTGCGTGCCATCGATCAGATCATATTTTCTTCCCTGTGTATTGTAGAATGGAATATTGAAAGGGAATGGCCTGGCGCTCTCACTATCGGCTGCATTGATGCTTTCCTTCAATGTATTAGGTGTAGCATCAGGTGCCGTTGATTGCGCTGCGAAACCAAATGGATTGTAACGATCTGTATACCATGCTCCCGACAACTGTGTATTGCTCAACACTAATGGTGATGCGAAATCGAGCATAGAACATCCTGGCAACACTTCAATGGTCAGTGTTCCTGAAGCTGTACAACCGTTGAGTGCTGTGACTGTAACACTGATGACCATGGAAGGTGTCGGGCCTGCAGTGAATGTAATACTGTTAGTACCTGCACCTGCTGTGATCATGCCTGGTGAAACCATCCAGCTGTATGTAGCACCTGCTCCTGCATCAGGAACGGATGCTGTGTAGCCTCCGGTATTTTCATATACTCCCGGAGGTGCTGTGATGGTAGCGACTACTGCGCAAGCAACACACGCTACTGCCGGCTGGAATCCGGTCGCGATATTGCCATCCGCTCCGCTGACCAGGTATGGGATGTAATCGAAATTAGCCGAAGCTGGTCCTGCGATATCAGGTTGTCCTCCCGGAGGAGTTGCAATGCCGCCGTAAGCAACCGGAATTTGTGCTGCATATCCTGGCTCTGCACTGTTAGCTGTGGTGACTACAGGAGATGTTGTACCATACCAGTTACATTCGAAATTCTTTAGATTCATACCCGGAAGAGGTAATGCACCTCCTGACTGGCGATCCACGATTTCAGCATACCAGTTGTCACTGATATTGTTATTGTTAAAGAAACTGTTGATTGCACTTTGCACGGGTATATTCACTCCGCCACTTGCATCAAGGAACAACACACCTACTGTCCAGTTGTTGGTGATGAAATTCTCCATCATGGAAGTATTGTCTGTCTGATTCCTGAAAATCAAACCTGTGCGGTTGAAGTCGATGATGTTATTGTGAATGTCATTGCCGTTACTATTATTTATATCAATACCTGTGCGGTTGCCGGTGAATTTATTATTCCGGATCTCTGCGCTCACAGTAAGGCCCTGGATGGCTACACCGACTGAATTCAGTGCCGGGTTGTTCCAATCTATCAAATTATTTCCTGCGCGTGTGATTGTAAATCCTTCGATGATGGCGCCGAAAGCAGTGATCTGGAATGTTGCTGCGGAGCCTCCGATAGGACCTACTACATAAGATACATCGATACCTGAACCGGTGAGGGTAACAGATTTATGCACCAATACATCTTCGTTGTATGTACCCGGATCAACGGTGATCGTATGTCCGTTGAGTGTAAGGGCAGCATCGATAGCTGACTGTATGGTACAATAATTTATACCCGTATTGATATTATGAACAGGGCCGACATTATTGTACGCGACAGTCACGCTTCCGGTAGCTGTGCATCCGCTTGCTGCTGTAACCGTTACACTATAGGTTCCTTGTGCAAGGCCGGTAGCCGTAGCTGAAGTTTGAGCAGGTATTGTATTCCACAAATATGTATATGGACCGACACCACCTGTGACCATCGTAACACTTGCTGTACCATCCATTGCCGGAGGACAACCTGCAGGCGTTGAAGACATCGTCAACATCATGGCACAAGGAACGCAACCTACTGATGGCTGGAAGCCTCTTGTACCAGGTGCGGCATCAACACCGCTTGTAAGCCATGGCGTATAATCTACAGCTCCACTGATTTTCGCCGCATTTGATGCTGGTGTATTAGGTAATCCGTACCAGTTGCATTCGGCATTAACAGTCGGAGGCATTAGATTCCGGATGGCAAAAACCATCGAGGTAAAGCTGTTATTGTGGATTTCAACTGTAGCAGCACCATCATTCTGCTCAATCATGACACCGATTGCATCCGTATTCATTTTGTGATCTACGAGATTGTTGACATAATTGTTTAGTACCAAAGCGCCTGGAGTTTCACCTTCGAGTCCGACACCATGCGCCCACAGACCTTCAAGATCTGTGATATCATTGTTGGTTACGAAAGGACTTACTGATTTACCTGTACCGGTGGCACCTACGTTAATGATAACACCATAAGCACCTTTACCACCATCGGCGAAATCATCGATACAAGCTGTGATATCATCGATCGCATTACTATTAATCGTTAACCCGGAGATATCAAAATTAGCAAATGAAAATCCGGCACCGATACCTACAGCACTTCCATTGTTGGCTTTGCCTGCTGCTCCGGTCAGTGAATTGTCACCTCCCCGGATATTATTGACACAGTTATTCGAAATATTGACATTTGCAATATTCGCTGAGCTACCCATTTCGATGGACACCCCGTAGGTAGCGAATGACCCGGTCACATTATCACCAATATTGGTGATGATGTTGTACTGAATATCCGTATTATTCCTGCCCTTGCCGTATATACCGTATGAGCCAAGTGGATTGGTAATTGTAAAACCATTGATCGTGACATCATCTGATGCGATAGTCACTGCAATACTTCCACTACCCCCTGATCCACTGATAATACTTTCAGGTCCACGAGGAGGTATGCCGGCGCATTGAACACCCGTATTAGCTCCGGATAAAACCACGGGCCTGTCTATTAAAATGTTTTCCGGATAAGTACCTGGATCTACGGAGATATGTTGAGTGGAAGGGGTAGCTGCATTAATAGCTGCCTGTATGGTACAATAATTCAATCCACTGTCGGTATTGTGCACAGGACCCAAATTGTCACCTGTAACTGTTGCGCTTGCTGTTGTAGTACATCCGTTTGCGTCAGTGACAGTAACTGTATACGTACCATTTACCAGGCCTGTTGCCGGATTGGTGGTCTGACCGTTACTCCATAAGTAGGTAACTACTCCGACAGTACCCGTAACATTAGCTGTCACTGTACCATTGTTATTCAATGGACAAGTTGAAGGTGCAGGGGTGGCTGTGGCCATGATCGTACATGCAGCACATGCTACCGGTTGGAATCCTGGTGTGCCACCATCCGTATCTGTACCCGCAGGTAAGTAAGGTATGTATGTAACAGGTCCGTTTATTTCAGCTGCCACTGTTGCCAGTACAATTGATCCATACCAGTTACATGTAGCGTCAAGGACAGGACTTGCTTTCAGATAGTTGATTGCAAAACCAGCATTGCCTGAAAGATCATTGCGATTGATAGGTGCAATAGAACCTGCAGTCGCTTCGATGCGAATTCCTTCAACGGTATTATTTGTAATGAAATTTTCATTTGTAGGTGTGAGCGAACCACCCGTGATCACGCGGACACCCGTACCATTGGATGAAATATTGTTACGGTACAGACTGACGACAGATCCATTGACATCAACGCCGATCACATTACCTGTGATAGAAGAACTGTTGTCATGAATATTCGCACCTGCCTGGGGACCTAATACGATGATACCTGCAGGACTTCCTGTGACCGTCGTGTTGCCCCTGATTTCAGCAGATACTAAAGCTCCATTCGTATTGAGTGGATTGTCATGAACACGAATACCGGCGATGGTAGCACCTGTGACGGTGACTGCATCAATGACAGCAGAAGTATTATTCGCATCTGAACCTGTGCTTGGATAGCCTTCGAAATTATTGACATTGATACCCAATCCCACACCTGTGATCGTACCACCTGAGATTAAAGGTGATATCTGGTCATTCCAGATGGAAATACCTACTGTAGGAAGTGCCGTGATCGCTGAACCATTGATAACATTGTTAGAAGCAGTAGATGCTACGGTTTGCATCGATGATATCAGGATCGCATCCCATGCAGCTGTTTCACCGGCGTGTGCTACGCCTGTGATGTTATTAGCATTCAATGTATAAGGAGAAGCTGCAGTGTAAAAAAGGTTATGGAAAATTCCTCTTCTCCGTGCAGAAATGGTATTGTTAGCTATGCTCTGAGAAGCAGGGCCTCCCGGATTAGCTGAGAAGAAATTACCTGTCTGTACACCGATACGTACATTGGTCATGCAGTTGTTAGTGACTGCAGTGTATTGGTTGTCATATATTAATACGCCTCCACCCCAGAGATTGATACCTGAAGCAACATCGTATGTTCCCATATTCCGGATCATGTTATTGGAAACAACATGACCTGAGGATGGGGCTGCTACGAGGTAATCATCAAGCGTTACTCCGAAATAAGACAGGTTTTGAATAATGTTATTTGTTACACTTAAATTATTCACACCTGTCACATAAACTGTAACACCTTCTGCTGCATCGATATCAGCACCATTTGTGCTGGTGAAACCGCTTGTCAATGAAGGGTTATCTCCATCGATAGTAAATCCGCTGATCGTTACATTGGAAGCAGTCACATGGAATATTTCACCTGTTGCAATGGCTGCTGTCGCAGGCACCACGATGGCTTCTGCTACTCTCATGCCAGAGCAAGGATCGATGAGGTAATTCGGACCACGGAGTGTAACTGATTTATTTACGATGACATCTTCAATGTATGTACCCAGTCCAACTGTGATGATATCACCTGAACCTGTATTTGAGTCATCAATAGCTGCCTGTATTGTGCAGAAGTTTTCCATAGTGGTTGTATTGGTCACCATGTTGCCGCCGGCACAAACACATGAACCTGATGGCTGGAATCCTACTGCTACGCTTCCGTCTGCTCCGGAATTAAGAATTGAACTGAGTACGATATCACCCGTACCTGCTTCTGCAAATGTGGCCAGGATAACAGGCAAGCTTGTCGTACCATGCCAGTTACATACCACATATACATCGCTATTGCTCCTGTTGATGATCGTCTTGTTAGCAAATGCATTTGAAAGGTCATTACCTTCTATAGTTACATTGGATGGTGTATTATTTATTTTTCCAAATTCACCAAAACGAATTCCATTCTGTGGACCTGTGATGTGATTGTTTTTGATCAACACATTTGTCAGGGAAGCCGGAATGGTATTGTATGAAGGTGAATCATCACGTGCTTTCACTGCGATGACAGCAGCATTCTGCGGATCAGTGGCAGTACCATTCGCACCTGAAGTGGTGATGTCACTATTCTGAATGGTGATGTTAGAATAGCTGGCGTATTTAAGGTTGATATCAATACCATTGTTAAAGCCATAGGTTGGATCTGTACCATTATTACTCATGGTCAGGTTATTCAACATTGCATTGCTCAGCTTTTCAAAATATAATCCCTTCTGGGTATTGTTGCTGATGTTGCTGTTCTGAATGGTGATGTTGTCAAATAAAGATGGTGTCGTGGCCTGGGCGATGAATGCGCCCTGGATATTACCTGTGATAGAACATCCACTCACGAGCATTCCTGTCACGTTAGTAGCTGTTCCGCAACGGATACCGATCGTATTGATCAGGGTCGACGTACGAACCATGTCGGTCAGTGTAACATCAATACTTGAATTTGTAGTACCCGCTATGTTAACACCGGCGATACAATAATCCACCAATGCCATGTTATTGATCGTCGGATTGACGACACCATTTAGGACCACAGCATTCTGATAATTGTAAACGTACATGCCCTGTATTGTCACATTGGCTGCAGAAATGCTAAATCCGTTACCTGAACAAGCGGAAGGTGCTGCCAATACCGTATTGGTGAGTGGGTTGCTTCCTTTACCAGCACCTGTGATTGTGACTTCCTGGGTGACATTCACATTCTCATTGAATGTACCCGGGCAAACTGAAATTGCATTTCCGACACCTGCTGCATTGATGGCATCCTGTATCGTAGCGTATTTTGTATTTGTAGTTGTGTTCGTCACCGGCAGGTATGGAACGACAGCACTTTCTGTATCCGTAGATCCATTAGCATCTGTAACTGTGATACCATATGGTCCTGCAGACAGCCCTGTGATGTTGTAAGGACTTGTGACGCCGGTTGCAGATCCACCTGTCCATGCAATATCATAAGGGGCTGTACCTCCGCTGAACGAAACAAGTATTGAACCCGGACTTGAACAAGATGCTGCTGTTGGTACTGCAGAATTTATCACTACAGGTGTACCTGTACAACCACCTACCGGTTGGAAACCAGTAGCCGCTGAACCATCTACTCCGCTTGTGCGCCATGGCGTATAATCTACATTGCCATTTATTCTTGCGGCAACTGCAGCTGCTGCTACAACTCCATACCAGTTACATTCTCCATTGACTACAGGAACCATTTGATTTTTAATCGCAAATGACATCGTGCCAAAACTATTATCATGGATCTGTACGGTTGCTGCACCGGCATTGTCTTCAAGAAGAACGCCGATGGCATCGGTATTCATCTTATGGTCTACAAGATTGTTGACGTAGTTATTAACCACAAATGCGCCCGGAGTTTCGCCTTCCAGTCCAATACCATGAGCCCAAAGACCTTCAAGATCTGTGATATCATTGTTCTTAACGGAAGGACTGACTGCTTTACCCGGATTTGCTCCACCTGCACCGACATTGATAATGACACCGTAAGCGCCTTTACCACCATCGTTGAAGTCATCTATGCAAGCTGTGATATCGTCTATTGTATTACCGTCGATCGTCAAATTTGTAATATCAAAATTAGCAGAAGAGAATCCTGCACCTATAGCTGCAGCACTTCCGTTATTTGCTTTAGCAGCAAGACCGGTAAGCGATGTGTTTTCACCACCGCGAATATCACTGATACAGTTTTGTGACAAATTGACATTAGCCATATTTGCTGCACTACCCATTTCAACAGAAATACCATATGAAGGATTGGCACCGCTTGTGTTGTTACCTATATCGGTGATGATATTTTTTACAACTGTTATGTTGCTTCTTCCTTTCGTATAGACACCATATGAACCCAATGGGTTAGTAATGGTAAAACCATCTATTGTGACATCATCAGAATTGATCGTGACGGCTACACCGCCGCTTCCTGAGATCACACTTTCTGTTACACGCATTCCTGTGCATGATACTCCGACATTTGATCCGAATAAAAATAAAGATCTGTCAACATTGATATTTTCAGCATATGTACCCGGATCTACTTCAATGATATTGCCTGGATTGGCACCGTTGATAGCGGCCTGGATGGTGCAATAATTTAAACCTAAAGTAATATTATGCACAGGGCCCATATTATCGCCTACTACAGTTGCACTTGCTGTTGTTGTACATCCGTTAGCGTCAGTGACTGTGACGGTGTACAGACCATTGACTAATCCCGTTGCAGGATTTGTTGTCTGGCCATTGCTCCAAAGGAATGTAACTGCTCCGGCATTCATCGTGACGTTTGCAAGGACAGATCCATTGTTATTGTTTGGACATGTAGAAGGTGTAGGTGTGGCTGAAACCATGATAGTGCATGCTGCACAAGCTACTGAAGGCTGGAATCCGTTTAATGGATTTCCACCTACATCAGTTCCACTGGTTAAATATGGAATGTAGGTTACTGTATTTGGAAATGTCTGTACGATAGTCGCTGCTACTATTGCAGGATTTGTTGATCCATACCAGTTGCATGTGGCATCCACAACAGTGACATCTTCATTAAGTATGGTCACCGGACTTGTCAGGCTGTTCTGATGTGCCTGTATGGCTGTGTTAGCACCGAAATCAAGATTGACCATGATGTCTGCCTGCACAGTACCAGTGATAATATTATTGTGAATATTGATTGTATTGTTTCCACCTGCTATTTTGAAACCGCGTCTTCCATTGGTAATGTAGTTATTGGCAAACTCGCCGCCCGTAACCTTAGAAACATAAACACAAGAAGATCCCGGATCATTATTGTGCAGGTAATTATTATTGAATGTCAGATTTATATGGCTTCCTGAACCATCAAAGAGTGCAGCAGAATTAATAGTCTGTCCTTTAAACTCATTGTTCAGAACAGAAAGTGAATTGGAAGTAAAGCTGATCAGTGAAACACCACCTCCTGGTCCCGTACGATTATTACTTTCAAATAAATTTAATTGTACTATTGACGGGCCACTGTTAGAAGCATAAACCCCCTTTTCATTATTGAAGAGGATGTTGTTCTTTATAGTGCTTCCGGTTGAATTGGTATAGATACCTGATTCGAAACCTACACCTCCACAATTCTGGACTTTAAATCCATCAATGGTGACACCCGTTGTAGTGATTGCAAAACCTGTACGTGTTCCATTATTACCATCCACGATGGATTCAGCTCCACGAACTCCGTTGCCTGCAATACCTATGTTAGCTCCCTGTATAAATAAACTCTTATTTACAGTGACCGCTTCGTCATACGTACCTGCATCTACATTAATATGGTGTCCATTAACTGTAGCAACCGCATCAATCGCTGCCTGTATTGTACAATAGTTTAATCCTGTTTCGAAATTATGTACCGGACCTGTACTGGCTCCTGCTATATTAGCAATGCCAGAATCACTACAACCATTGATATCAGTTACTGTAACTGAATACATACCTGGAGTAAGCCCGGTGATGGCGGAAGTTGTAGCGCCGTTTGACCATAAATATGTATAAGGACCTGTTCCTCCGGTATACCCGAAAATGGTAAGGGAACCGTTAGCCAATGTAGGACATGTAGCATCTGAAACTGCAATTGAATACGTGAATGTACATGGAGCACATGCCGAAGAAGGCTGGAATCCAACCAGGCCCAAATTACTATCCGTTCCACTTGTTAAATAAGGTATGTATGTAACAGGTCCGCTTACTTTGGAAGCCACTGTAGCAGGTACAGTTGATCCAAACCAGTTACACGTACCATCCACTGTAGCAGCCATTGTATTGAAAATCCCCAATACTAAATTCGTGAAACTGTTATTGTGAATTTGTACTGTTGCAGCACCTGCATTTGCTTCTAACTTCACACCATTTGCATCATTGGTTCCTATATGGCCTGTGAGATCATCGATCTTATTGTTCAGCACCATGGCGCCTGGAGTTTCTCCTTCCAATCCTACACCATGAGCCCAAAGTCCTTCAAGATCAGAGATTTCATTATTCTGAACCAGCGGGTTTACAGCCCTGCCAGGATTTCCGGCACCGGCACCTACATTAATAATAACCCCATAAGCACCCCGGCCACCTGTACCGAAAGAAGTGGTTTTGGCAGTGATGTTACTTATGATATTATTTGTGATGGTTAATCCTGTGATATCAAAATTCGCACTGGCAGGTAAAGCACCGATACCAAATCCGCTTCCGGGATTTACGTTTCCTGCGTTCTGACCACCACGGATATTATTGATGCAGTTATTGGATACATTCACTGTAGCGATATTCGCGGTATTTACTGCGATGCCTACTCCATACGAGGAGAACTGACCATTTACATTGTCGCCGATGTCAGTTATAATATTGTATTGAATGTTGGTACTGTTCATGCCAGAAGCAGAGATACCATATGTACCGAGCGTATTTGTGATCGTGAACCCATTGACCGAAACTCCATCCGATCCAACCACAACTGCAGAAGATCCGGGACCACCACTTCCTGTAACCACACTTTCAGCTATTCGTCCACTGCTGCAATTGATATTATAATTAGCTCCTCTTAAAGAGAGCGCCTTTGTAATATTCACGTTTTCATTATAAGTTCCTGCATCCACATATATTGTATTGGTAGCGGATGCTACATCGATGGCATGCTGAATTGTTCTGAACGGGGCAGAAGTTGTACCGTTGCCTGTAGCATCATTACCTATAGCTGTCGTATACGTATCACCTGATAAGGAATTGTCATTGACATACAGATCAGCTGCGTAACCGTTACAGGAGCCAGCCACAGGCTGGAAGCCTCTTATACCTGGCTGATCATCTGTACCATTGGTCAGGAATGGGATGTATGTTACCGGACCTGATACTTTAGTCGCTACTGTAGCCGGAACAGCACTGCCATACCAGTTACAAGTAGCATCAACAGTAGCCCCCATTGTATTGAGGATTCCCAATACCATGCTGGTGAAGCTGTTTTCATGTATTTGTACTGTAGCTGCACCATCATTCGCTTCGATCTTCACTCCGTTAGCATCATTGGTGCCTATATGGCCTGCAAAATCATCCATGATATTATTTAGCACCATAGCGCCTGGTGTTTCACCTTCAAGACCTACACCATGTGCCCAAAGACCTTCAAGGTTATAGATTACATTATTCTGCACGAGTGGGTTGACAGCTTTACCTGTAGCGCCACCATTTGCGCCGACATTGATGATCACACCATATGCACCTCTTCCGCCTGTACCGAAGGATGTGGTTTTAGCAGAAATATCCCCTATGCGATTATTGGTGATCGATACTCCTGTGATATCAAAATTAGCAGCTGCAGGCAGGATGCCTATACCAAATCCACTACCAGGATTTACATTACCCGGATTTTGACCGCCGCGTACATTATCGATGCAGTTATTTGATACGATGACTGTGGAGATATCTGCTGTATTCACTGCGATACCTACTCCGTATGAGGAGCCCTGGCCATTGACGTTGTCGCCGATATTCGTTATGATGTTGTAATTTATTTCTGAAGTATTCTTGCCGGAAGCAGAGACACCATATGTACCGAGTGCATTGGTGATCGTGAATCCATTGATACTTACATTATCTGCTCCAATCACTACAGCGGATGAACCTGATCCTCCGCTACCATTGATAATACTTTCTGGTACACGTCCGCTGAAGCAGTCGATACCGTAATTATTTCCTTGTAGAGAAAGTTCTTTTGTAATGTTTACGTTTTCATTGTAGGTGCCGTCTGCAACGGTTAGTACATCGCCATCGAGTGTTTCTGCATCGTCGATACCTGCCTGAATGGTGCAGAATGTTTCCATCGTTCTGGTGTTCATGACATTGAAGCATGCTTCACCTGTGCCCTGAATAGCATAGTCATAGTCCGCTTCGTTGCAGTCATTTGTCATGATATGCACTGTAGCAGATTTCAATCCGCCGGAGGTAGGTGTAAAGCTTACAGGAACAGAATAAACATTGCCTGCATTTAAAAATGCCGGTGTCATACCCAGAATCGAAAACTGGGAGGCATCAGGTCCTGTAATCGTGACAGAACTAATCGTAAGCGTTGCTGTACCGGTGTTATGGATAATGTGACCGCGGGTAAGGAAGTTTCCAACATTCACTGATCCGAAATCAGTAAAATCAAGTGTAGATGGTGTATTATCTCCATCTGCAATATTCTGGATTCCGCCCATACCGCTTCTTACATTGATCTCAGGAACTCTGACCTCTACTTCGGTAGTGCATGTCATTGCGCTGTTCGTTCCGTCTGTTCCAGAAAGTGTGATGACGGTCGTACCCGGATTAAAAGTTAATGACCCGCTACCTGTTCCGTCAGCAATGCCTGACATGGACAGAGTAGTTGCACCGGTCGTTGAATAACCCCATGTTGAACCTGTACAATTATCTGAGATTGGATCAGGTATGGAGAATGTGCCTGTGCAAGTTGTGTTAATAGTAACGTCACCAGGGCAAACAAGCACGGGTGCCTGGTTGTCATCTACAGTTACAGTGAATGAACAAGTTGCATCCGGACTGCAACCATTTGTAGCGGTAATGACTACGTTGGTTACACCTTTATTAAAAGTACTTCCGGCACCTGTACCTGAACCGCTTGCAGGAGTAACACCGGTAAATACATAGCTATACGTTGGTGAAGGACTGCCTGTGGCAGTAGCCGTATAATTTACTACTGCTGTACAAATGCCGCTTTCCGTATTGGCATTGATATTCATCGGGCATACACTGAATGATGGAGGTGTGCAAGTCACGAAAGCAGTTGCCGTACCAACACCAAATGGTGAGAATGTAGAAGTATTTACTTCCCATGTTTGTCCTGCTTGTGAGAGTGCAGGGAATTCTTCCCATGCTGAACCATTGTAATGGCCTACTACATGTGGTGCTGCAGGTATGAATGAGATGTCACCACTTGTCAAATGCAGATTAGTCGAACCTGAACCTGCAGCTGTGATGTCCCATTGTCTTTCTGCAGCGAGCAGTGGATTATTGATTGGCGGAGTGAAGCCACCAGGATTTGTGGATTTTACATTTGCTGCAAAATCTACTGTGTTCGTTGGATTGACACTGACCGGATCATAGCTTGTCGCTGATGCACCTACCGGTAAAAGCGTAGGTGACATAAATGTGAAAGCAACATTTGTGATTTTTAATTTTCCTGCCCCGCCGGTGATCACATATCGTGCAGGAGATGCACCTGATGTAGAATTGACCGTGATATCATTTGCGCCGATGGACAATTTACCATTGGTAAATGTAAGAGCACCAGGCACTGTTCTTGAAAACGGTAAGTCAACAACAGCTAATCCTACGTTTGCAATGAAAAGGGCTTTTGGACCATTCACAGATGGGAATTCACTTGCCTGGGCAGTCTGTGCTGTGCCGCCGCCATAGGTTAATGCACCGACAGGGCCGTATGCAATGACGCTTCCACCAGAGACATTGATCGTTCCACCTGCCTGGTTGAGGCCACCATTAATAGTGAGTGTACTTGGAGAACCATCTACAGCCAACGTGACGCCCGGGCCAACTAATAAATTATTGAGCACCTGATCGGTTGTAACTCTCAATTGGCCACCTGTGATGGTGACATTGCTGTTAGTGAGCAGTGTCATGCCACCTACGCGCCTTAATTGTAATGTACCGGTGTTGACTGTTGTATTTCCTGTGTAGGTACTGGCACCATACATTTCAAGTTTACCTGCACCATTCTTAACCAGGTTACCTGACGATGATCCTGCACCTGTAAGGGCAAGCACATTACCTGACACAACTACATCGATGGTGGATGTGGTAGCAGGTGAAAGTGTGAAGTCACGATCGGTTGTTGCACCAGCCCCGGTGTATGCAAGTGTACCACCTGAGAGAATAAGATTTGAAGCTGCGCTTGTGGAAGCACCAATTGAACTTGGTGATCCGCCATTTGCAAGTGTATTGGCTTGTATTGAGCCGCCATTGACGGTAGTGGTACCATTATATGTATTTAATCCGGATAAGGTCAATGCACCACCACCATTTTTTACGAGGCTGAGGGGGTTACCGGTATTTTGGATGATCCCTGAGAAAATTGTATTCAGACCATTGCTTCCTACTGTCACTGTTGCAGCTGTAGCTGATGAGTTGTTGAGTGTTCCACCTCCTCTCAGATCGCCGGCAGTAAGATTTTGACCATTGACATTGACTGTGCCTACGGAAATATTAAATGAATTCGTAGCTGTCAATGGATTTGATATTAATTGCATCGTTCCTGCTCCGCTATGTTCAACATCATAAAATGAACTGGCTCCAGAAAGGACAGTTTTTGAAGATGCGCTATTAAATTTGACGGTTCCGGTATTAGGTGTGAATGTGCCACCATTACCCCAGTCGCCATTGACCGTCAGAATGCCTGAACCGGAAAGAATTAAAGATCCACCGCTAAAGATGGAGACGTTATTGACTGTCAGCGTACCGAATGTAACGCCAGTGGTATTACTGATACCAACTGTGATAGGTCCGTTTACCAGAGGCACTTCAAGAGAAGTAGCTGTCTGTGGACTTGTGCCTTTGTACTCTAATGAACCCGTAGGATAAGAGATGACACCTGTGCCTGATGCGGCACCATAAAGCTGCAGACTATTTGAATTTGTCACAGTGAGAGTAGCTCCGACGGCTAAGTTGATGTTATTGCAGATGCCATTTGCAGTGCTTATTACTGGTTGATTTCCTCCTGATGGGATGACTACGTTTGTTGATGCTGTTGGTACACCGCCGCACCAATTGCCTGCATCATGCCAATTTGTATTCAAGGCACCTGACCAGGTACCTGGTGTGCATGGTGGTACTGTCCAACTTATTGTAACATCTTCAATTGAAAGGCCATGATCATTTCCGGAATGATTAGGATCCTCCCACTTCAGCATTATGTAATCAGTATTTGAAAGTGTGAATGAAGGAATAGGAATATTCGTAGCTGTAACCCTATTTGCAGAAAGATCACCATTTAGTGCTGAAGCAGGGCCTGTAAATACAGGACTCGACAATGTTAATGTTGGTACTGTTGTCCAACCTGCTGTTACCCCAGGCTGGACATCTGTTATAGGTGCACCACTTTTGAAATACCAAAAAGTAATATCCTGTGCAGCACCTGAGTTTCCATCTCTCCATTGTTCTAATGTGTAAGTAACCTTTAAATCGGTAATAGTAACACCCGTTAGATTCCTTAGTAAAACACCATGTGCAAAATTCCCAGCAGTTCCAGAACCGATTGTTCCAAGTGCTCTTTCGGTCGTTGTTCCTGTTCCATAACTATACAATGCACCTGTAGTTGCACCTCCATTATCTGCTACAATTGCTATTCCTGCTCCAGATCGCTGTGAATACCAATTAGCAATAGTGGAATTATTAGTCCATGTTGGGCTACCTGATGTATTCAAAGTATTGAAATCCTGGATATTGCTTCCAGTTGAAATCATATTAATCTGTCCCAAACCATTACTCACTCCCCCCATCAAAAACATCAACACCAATAAAAATCCGAGTGGTGTTTTTGAGGAGATTATTTTGGATAAGATACCTGTGGCGGGTGATGCTACAGTGTCATGGTTGAAATAACAGTTAGCGGAGAAAAGAAGGTTTTTCATAGAAGATGAATTAGGGGTCAGGATTGTAGTAAAGTCGGGTTGTTGATGAGCGGTTGGGCCGCAGGCATAGGGGTTATTCATAATTGAAGTGCAATTAAATCAATCAGATACTTGGTTAATTCGTTTCAATAAAAAAAAAGCAAAAGTAGTATTTGGAAAAATACTCTAAACATTGCGGAAACACCTTACGACCGTGTAACGAATAGGGAGACGTCGCGAGATCCATTCCAACCTCTCAAGTTAAATCAGCTCTCTATCAAACTGATGGTGTCTGCAATAAATCAAAAAAAATGGTACAAAAGAATGTAAGTGCGTGCAATATAAAAATAATATTTACGAATGTGTCTTAGAAAAAGTAAGTGTTTTGTAATTTAAAAAAAATGTCAGATATATGTAAAAATAGTTATGTGTAAAAATCGTACAATGTGGGAATTAATTGCGTCTAGGGGGAAACACCCAGGGAAAGAATTTGGAATGTGGAATGCAGAATTTTGAATTCAGAAGTGGAATCTTCAATCTGGAATATAGAAAATGGAATTAAGGAAGGAGAATGGTGAATGAGGAATGAAAGAGGCAGGGAGCAGGGGGCAGGGGAGAATTCTGAATGCGGAATGCGGAATTTTGAATTCTGAAGTTTCGGCGGAATGAATTCCGCCGTTACAATATGGATCGTGCCTGACGGCACTATGTTTTGATATTTTAAGAATGTTGAAGTCCAGTACCAGAGGTACGGCCGATTTTGTAACGACGGAATTTATTCCGTCGGAATTTCTACTGTCTTACATTACAATATTGATTTCAGATTATTCACAAAGGAAGTAATTGAAATTATTTTGGTTTTTTTATAGGTTTTCATCGACAATAGATCCTTATCACCGGTAAGTAAATAATCCGCTTTTCCATCCAAAGCCAGGGATAAAAGGAAATTATCTTTTGGATCTCTACAAATTGACACCGTAGTTGAAACACTTACCAATACTATATAAACTTCAAAAGCATTTAGCATTTCCTCCATGGAATTGGAAGAAAAGTATTTTTTCAATTTTGGCTTTTCAATAGTGTCTTTAATTTCATTCAGGAGCTCAGTGCTAAATAAAATTTCTGCTTTCGATTGCTTGAGTAGAAGATCAAAATTATTTTGACGATTAGAAATCAGGAAACTGATCCAGATATTAGTATCGAGGATGATCCTTAGCTTTCTATTTCGCGGCATACCGCTGGGACCTTACCTGTTCGACGATTTCACCAATTTCCTTAAGGGAAGGAGCTGTTGCAGACTTTTTTCTCATTGATTTGAGATATTCCTGAAATTTTGAAACAGGATCCTTCTCCACAGCAATAAGGTTAAGTTCTTCCATTCCTTTAATAAGGCTTAAAGCTTTTGGATTAAGTATCTTAATTCTGAGTGGTGTCATAAAACAAAATTATACATTTTGAAGAAGACAGGCAAATTAATATAGAGAGAATTCTGAATGCGGAATGCGGAATTTTGAATTCAGAAGTTTCGGCGGAATAAATTCCGCCGTTACAATATGGATCGTGCCTGACGGCACTATGTTTTGATATTTTAAGAATGTTGAAGTACAGTACCAGAGGGAATTTTGAATAAGGAATTTTGAAGGGAATATGGAATAAGGAATATGGAAAACAGAATTCTGAAGAAAATAGGGAATACGGAACTTAAAAGATCCTGTGACTCAAAGCGCAGCTTTGAACACACCAGAACGTCGGTCAACCGACGCTCAGCAATACGTCAACCGACGCTCAGCAATACGTCAACTGACGCTCAGCAATACGTCAATCGACGTTCTGGTGTCTTCAAGGCTTGGCCTTGAGTTTTCTTACTGTCTTACGTTCTTACTGTCTTACATTCATTGCACTGTAAGCACATAAGGGATGTTGACATTTAAGATGGCAAAAGGTGCAAGGTTTAAGGTGGATAAGGTGACGTGACCGAGAAGGCTGAATCCGACTGCATTGTCTAATTCAAGATTACCTAAGGTTATGGTTGAAATTGTCTTACTACTTCCATTCATTAATATTTTACCTGCGCCATCATGAATACCGCCGCCGGAAATATTTCCACCAACTGCCATTGTAAATCCTGCATCATGGAGGTAACCAGCTAATATGAAATCTCCGGTAACGGTTGGTGCACCGGTAAGGGTGACATCTTTATTCATATCAATTTCAAAATTGCCTAAGCTGACTCCGGAGAGTGTTTTTGAATTTGCACCTGTCATGAGCACTTTACCTAAACCAGATTGTGTGCCGGTACCAGAAATATTTCCACCCACACTTAATGTGATAGCATCGACTATCGATAAGGTTGCACCTGCTGTGAGAGTCAAATCATTACAGATAGCAGCAGCACCGATGATCGGTTGATTTCCACCAGGTGGGATTATAACATTTGTTGGCAACGTGGGTACGTCGCCGCACCAGTTGGTGGAAGTATGCCAGTCGGTGGAAGTGGTCCCTGTCCAGGTACCTGAATTGACCGTAGTGATCGTCTGCGATGCACATGATCCCGGTGTGACGCAACCACCTTCTCCGCGTACGAAATAGGATGTAGTTGATCCCGGAGAGACCATGATAGAAGTTCCACTTCCGGCGGATGGGCCTCCACAAGAACCGGAAAACCATTGCCAGTTAGTGGCTTCATTTAATGCACCTGTAGCGATGTTCAGAGTTACAGTTGTGCCGGAGCATACGGTTGCGGAAGGAGAAACTGAAATGGTTGGAACATCTGGTCCATTACATATATATCCAAGCGCAAATTTGCTCAACGTAGTTAATCCGGTTGTCGTATAATAAGGACTTGAGAATGTGGCAGCAAATGAATTGACTGTACCTGCATCATCCTTTAAAATTCGGGCAGGACCTGTCGGCGTGAAACCGGTACCATCCAGGGAAATATTGTATGTAAATGCAGCATTTGTAAAACCTGATTGTGTTACCAACCAATGTCTTTCTGTGAATAAAATATTATTAGCCGGTAAAACACCCATTGATGCGGGTTCAACCTGTGTAGCAGAAACTGTACTTGATCCTGCGGGAACAGTTGTGTATTCAAAAGTGATCGGGCGATAATTTCCATTACTACCAATCGGGAATGTTTTTGAACCGATGGCATCATAGATGCGGTTTAATTTTCCATTTACATAACTGGTTGAAGATGCATTGAGGATAGAACCTGCGGAAGGAATGATGATATTAAATGTAGATGGATGAAGAAGCCCGTTTGTCAGATCAAGCGTAGTCGCAGTTACATTTCCTGACAATGTCACACCGGCACTGTTATCAATCTTTAGAAGTGAAGCTGAAGCTGGCAATCCATTTCCGGTTGCTTGTGCTATTGTTCCATTGTAAATGTAATTGGCTGTGGTGCTAAAGCTTCTTGCACCTGTTAGTTGAATATTTCCATTTGCTCCTGACGATGTAATACCGAGAGGTGAAGTGATACCGAGTGTTGCACCAGTTTGCAGGGTAAATGTTCCGTTACTTCCATTTGAAATGATAGCCGGAACGGTTCCGGTGCCCATTTGTAAAACCGATCCTGTATTTACCTGGTAGTTAATCGTGCCACTTAACGTACCACCGGAAGTATATGTTTGCGTGGTAATTCCATTGAAAACAAAAATTCCGCTGCCACTGCCAGTCTCTTTAATGGTACCACCTGTATGCGAAAAATTTCCCTTTACGTTGATGGTGGATATCCCCGTACCACTTGATACATTCAGCGTACCACCGGAAACATTGATTGAACCTCCTACATTTAATGTAGATGTATTTCCGGCTATGGCAAATTCTGTAGCGTTTGTGTTTAAAACATTCAGATCACCATTGATCGTGAGCCCGGTGAAAAATATACTATTCACCGCAGCCGGAGCGAAATTTATTGTCAGGTTTCCAAAAGTTATTCCCGAAGGATAAGGTGAACTGCCATTATTGAATTCCACAGTACCTGAAGGTGCAAATAAATTTACGCCCTGGAAAACAAGCGCTGGGGCAATCGTATTTTGATGTTTATACGTTCCACCATTGTCTATTATAAAAAAAGTAGACGTCGAAAATGTAATAGCGGAAGGTGAAGCTAAAGTTGCACCATTTTCAATTCTAACACTCGAGCCTGCACCCGTCACAGCCCATGTCCCTGAGGTTGTCATGGTGTGCGGAGTTGTGCCTCCATTTCCGGTTCCCTGGATAACAAAAATATATCCGTCACTGAAATCACTATTCTCGCCGGATATACCTGTTCCATCGCGCATAGTATTCCAGTTTGAATTAAGATTGGGGCTTCCGCTGACTTGCGAATACAAAATCATTGTGTTAGGGACTAATTCTCCACTTGCCGTAATTAATGCACCGAATCCAAAAAAGCCAGAGAAATTAATTTTAGACAGTTGTGTTGCAGTCAATCCACCTACCCCTACCATGATCTTACCGCTGGTGCCTACTCCTGATGTACCACCAAGACCTGTCCAGCCTGTGATCGTCAATGTCGTACCTGCCCAAGTGACACCGCTGCTGTTTGATACTGTTATTGTATGCACACCGGTTCCTAATGCAATCGTACCTGTTGTATTCAAACTAATTGTACCAATCGTATCTGAAAAACCTGCGGGAGAACCTGTACTAAATGTTCCTGCCACAAAAATAATTTGTGAGTTATTGGACAGTGCATTGTTAGCACCGAGTCTGATTGTCGAGGTTGTATTAATTGTAGTTGATCCGGAATGCGTATTATTCCCTGCCATCGTTAGAATACTGTTTCCGGTTTTAACGAATGCAAGTGAAGTTGCTGACCCGTTTTGAATGACTCCGGAAAAGGTTGTAGAGGCGGTGCCGTTTGTCGTAAGCACAGAATTGCCGGTAGCGGTGCTTGTTACAATTCCGGATCCGGCGAGTGATGTAACTGTCTCATTGAATCCTCCCATATCGAAAGTGCCATTCACGATTAGCTGGCTTGCATTATTTATCCTTTCAGACGCAAAGCCTATTTTGAATGTACCAGTCGAAATGGTTGTGCTTCCGGTGTATGTGTTATTGGCACTGTATATCCATAGTCCTGTGCCTGTTTTGGTAACCGTTCCGGTTGTTGTGCTAATCACGCTGTTCATACTTCCGACTCCTGTACCGGTAAACACAACATTTCGTGTAGCTCCGGTTACGCCTCCGTTTAATGAAAATGTTCCACTGCCTGATGCGTCCAATGTAGCCCCATTAGCTGTTGCTGTGATGCTTCTGTTCGTTGAGCTACCGGAACCCGTGTATTGCAATGTACCTGTTGCTCCTATTGAAATCGTTGCTGTTGCAGCCCCTGATCCAAGCGGACTGTTTGTCAATGTATTTGCAACTGCACTTACACTTAGTATGCCGCTTGATATGGTAACTGCCCCATTGAATGTATTTGTATTTGTCAATTTCATGAGCCCTGCACCTGTTTTGGTGACACCTGCCGTAAGCCCACTAATGACGCCGCTCATTGTTGCATCTGTTGCGGCCAAACCATCTTCCGCTTGTATAGTGCGTATAGCAAGATTTAAGTCAATTGGATTTTGAAAATCTACAGTGTGTGTTGCGGTTGTTGCTCCAAGTATCAAAGGAGTGGTAGTTAAAAAAGGCGCTGTTCCCCACGTCAAAGTTCCGGATGCTCCTCCGATATTCACCAATCTGTTTGCACCAAAAGCTGCAAAACCTCCGCTGACACCTGCTGTCCATTGAACCTGGTCTAATCCGGTGCCTAATCCCCTGGTAAAATCCCCTGCACCCAGACCCACAATTCCACCATTAATAGTGAGATTACTTGTACCGCCTGCAACACCTGTTACTCCGGGAAGTGCACCTGCACTGTTTAGTAACATTAGACCGTTTGTCACCGTAGTGATTCCTGAGTATGCATTTGTTCCTGATAATGTCAATGTTCCTGTTCCTGTTTTTGTAAGTGCAATGCCACCCGTATTTGTTCCGTCACTTATGTTTCCACTGTATGTACCAGGTGTTGAATTATCACTCCCGATGGTTAGCATCTGAGGCGTTGTTCCACCTGTTGTATTTGTGATATTAGCTGATCCTGTCAGCGAACCAAGTGTGAGATTAAAATCAGCAAGATTCAGATCGCCACTTATCAGGTTCAATAAGCCTGACATCGTGGTGGCTGCAGTCAAAAAAGCAACACTTCCAAATGTTTTATTAATGACTACATGATTGTAATTAATTGAGCTGCCACCTGCTATTGATTGATCTACAAAACCATTGAACGTAAATGTGCTTGTAGTGCCCGGTATCAGGGTACCCACATTATTATTTAAAATAAGATTGCGTTTCAGATTAAAATTACCTGCAGCGCCACTCATGACAATTTGAGCCTGGGCCGGATCCGACGTTGCACTAAAAGTGTTCAATGTAACATTTCCAAAAACCGTGACAGAACCCGTTGTGATGATCAACCTGCTTACTCTACCCGGCAGATCATCTCCCTGTCCGCCTGACCCGATATATAAATGTTCGGCAATATTCAGGTTACCGGCATTGATCAGGATCTCTTTGGTATTGTCACCTCCATTTGTGGCCAGGATGGTTACATTCCAATTAACATAGAGGTTGAATGGGCCGGCAAAGGTCAGATCTGTATTTGCATTTGCGACTGAACTTCCAATCACTAAATATTCAACTGAGTTAAATGGAGATACATTCAAAGCAACCTGGTTGTCATTCTGAATGGTTACTGTTTGAGTCCCGGTGTTTTGGCCAGGATACCCCTGGGGGGCAGTCGGGGTTAGCCATGCACTACCGTCCCATCTTTGCCAGGTAGTCAGAACTGTCCAGTTGCCATCAGCTACCGATCGATAATCACCGGTGGTTTGGGTAAAAGCAGCATGAACTGAAAGGAAATTCGCTACCAGGACCATCATAAAAATAACGAGATGACGCAACCGGGAATGGTGAAAATGAAGAATAGAAAAACCGGAGAAGTGTGTAAAGGTTTTCATAAAAAGGCTTGCTTTGGACAGAGGTAAAATTGTCAAAGCATAGCTGTGTTGACCTCCACTAGATTGGCAAAATTCACCGCTGATGTCGCAAAACCTTAATAAATGCTCACTTTTTTACCTGGCTGGGCCTGATGCCATACGTTTCGGTAAATGCATCAGAAAAATAATTGGGAGTGGAGAATCCCACCTGGTAGGCCACTTCGCTAACGTTCATTGCTGTGGTTTCAAGAAGCTCTTTGGCCTTTTTAAGCCGGATAGCCCGGATGAAAAGGGAAGGAGTTTGGCCGGTGAGCGCTTTGATCTTCCGGTGCATTTGGCTTCGGCTCATCCCGAGGAGGTGGGATAGTTTATCAATTTCCAGGTCAGAATCTGTAAGGTTGTTGTCTATGATCGCTCTTATCTTCTGCAGAAACGCATCCTCGATCTGCAGGTCTTTGTTGTCCACCGGTAGCAGAGGTTGTTGAGCGGTATACATCTCCCAAAACCGCTTCCGCAAGTCGACCAGGTTTCTTGTTCTCATGAGCAGCTCATTCCGGTGGAATGGTTTGGCCAGATAATCATTGGCTCCCCGTTCAAGACCCGCGAGCCGGGATTCGATATCCGCTTTTGCTGTTAAGAGGATGATGGGGATGTGACTTGATCGCTCATCACCTTTCAACATTTCTACAAGGTGGAGTCCATCCTTGCGCGGCATCATCACATCACTGATGATGATATCCGGGATGTGTTCGAGTGCCTTTTCTATACCATCCTGTCCGTCAACAGCTTCAATGATCCGGTAATTGCCTGCAAGTGATTCCCTGATATAAGCCCTCATATCCGGATTGTCTTCAACCAGCAGTAACGTATTTTCTGATGTAAGTTCAGACTCAATGAAAAGTGAAGACTCTTCAGTTAATTCTTGTTCACCTGAACGAATGATTGTGTTTGTTAACTTTTCATTCCTTGCTGCTTTTGTATCTGCGCTTACTTTTACTAATGGAAGCATGATTGTGAAAGCAGAACCCTGATGTTCCGTACTAGTCACAGAAATCTTTCCATGATGCAGTTCCACAAGCTCTTTTGCCAATGCAAGCCCAATACCGGTTCCTGGTTCACCCGATAAGGAAGCTTCTGAACCCTGATAGAATCTGTCAAATACATGAGGCAATTGGTCTTCTTTGATCCCAATGCCTGTATCAGAAATTTTGATGAATAACTTTTCATGCTGACGATCGGTTTCAATTTTCACTTCGCCTCCATCAGGTGTGTATTTGACTGCATTTGAGATCAGGTTTGTCAGCACCTGCTCTATTTTTTCGCGGTCGAAAGACACAACAACTGAATCACTATCGCATATGAAAGTGACTTTCAGATTTTTGCTTTCTGCAAGACTTTCAAATGAATGGATAATGTTTTTAACCAGGGGAATAATGTCTTCAGCATAAACATCCATTTTCATCTTACCTGCTTCAATCTTCGACAGGTCAAGAAGTTGATTGATCAAAATATGCATACGCTGAGCGCTGCGTTTGATGGTTTGACATTGTTTGATAAACTCAGTTGGTATTTTTGAGCTCAGCATGTTTTCGACAGGACCCAGGATCAATGTCAAAGGTGTCCGGAACTCATGTGAGATGTTGGCGAAGAAACGTGACTTTAATTGATCCAGTTCTTTCAGTTTTTCAAATTCCACCTGCTCCAGTTGTTGTTGGTGTTTTGCACGAACTCTTTTCATTTGGAATTGCCACAACAAGTAGATCAATGCACACAATACCAATACATAAAGGATAAATGCGAAAGACGTTAAATAGAACGGTGGAAATATTTTGAATTCAAAGAAAGCCGCTTCGCCTACCTGTTGATAAATATTTTTTGAACGAACGAGAAAACGGTAATCGCCCTGAGGTAAGCCCGTGTAATCTTTATAAGTCTCTGTGCTCCAGTTAGACCATTGGGCATCATAGCCTTCAAGGATATATTGATATTCTGTTTTCGATTCTTCACCAAAAGTTGGAGCGGCATATTTTAACCTGAGTGATTTGTATCGGCTATCAAGATGAATAGCTTGTGCTATGCCGGTTACAACTCCTCCAAAAACCAAAGAATCCTCATTGATGATCACCTGCCTGATTTGTGTTGTAAAAGAAGGAGTATTAGCAACCGTTACTTTTCCATTATACAGAATTACCCGGTCAATGCATCCTATCCATGTAAGGTCTTTATGATCCGGATCGGGATACAAATAATATTCGTCAATGGCCTTGATGCGTCTGAAAGTTGTTGATTCCCATTTATATGACCTGTCATCCTGGAGCATGGCAATTCCTGGTTCCTGTCTGCGCGCCATCCAGAGATTTCCTTGTTCATCAGTGCTTACGGAAAAAATATTAAGTTGATCCTGGGAAACTCCTGTGATCAGGTTTGTATCCTGAAGAAATCGTTGTTGGTTTTCATCAAAAAGATAAACTCCTTCCGGCGTTGCAAAACGGAGTCCTGAAGGAGTCTCAAATGGAATGGTCCTGTCATTGATTTGCAATCCCTGAATAGTATCATAATGCAGCATCAGAGGCTTTGTCGTAAACCCGGATGAAAAATCAGCGAGATAAATTCCTGTATACCGCGTAGTGATCCATAATTTATCATCCGGCGATTGATAAAAATGAAGTGCTTCCTGGTCCATGCCTTCGACTCTGCCATCATCTCTCCATTGATGGCCCGTACGATACAAAGATTTAAATCCATCCTGCATGCCGATAAATAATCTCCCGGGGTCGTGTAAATCCTGATGCAAGGTCATCGTATAAACACTGTCTACCAGCTTCCCCTGGTCTCCATTGATTTCATACAAGCCATCGAATGTCCCTCCAAGCAAAATATCTCCAAATGAAAGAAGTGCCCACGCTTGCGGCGAAACACCTGACACTTTTTTGAATTTTCCAGGTACGTTCAATTGATTTTTGCTTTCATCGAGATAGAAAATGCCCATCGATGTTGCAATGTAAAGTGTGCCTTTATGGCGTTTGATGTCAAGTACACTTCCTTCCACACCTTCAAGGGATGTAAATTGAGTGAGAGGAGTATTCATTTCCAATCGGCTGATTCCCACATGCATGCCGGTCCACAAGTCACCCTGTCGGTCACTGTAGAGATGCCAGATGGTTTCATCCTGTAGTCCTGATGCTTTATTCAGATGATGGCGAAGGTTTCCATCTGCATCAATGATCAGTATCCCATTTTGTAATGTGCCGATGGCAAATTGTTCTCCCGTCAGCTTAGTGCCGCAATACACTTGTCCTTCTTTCAGCAGATCAGTTGCGTTTGATGAAAAAGGAATAATAGAATGCTCATCATAAAGCAAGAGACCATTTGTACGGGTGGCAAGCAATAATTTATTTTTTCCTTCATCCCGATACGGCAATATTGCCATAATTTTTTCGTCGGCCAATTTTTCTCCAAGAGGTGACATGATCAGAGAATCACCATTGATTTTCATCAGCCCAATCTCTCGTTGGCGGACATAGAATTTATCATTAACTGAAAACCCTGCATGAAATGAAGTCTTAGCAGTCCATGTATACATTTGCTTGCCATCCCAACGGAAAATGTATTTAGCGGTAACGAAGAAAATATTGTTTTGGACTTTCAACGTTTGCCAGACATCAGAAAAATCATGATAAGCGGTGTCGAGATATGGGAGCAATGAAACTGTCTGTAGAAGATGTACAGAATCAGGCGCGAGATACCCTAATTCTCCAAAGCCACCATAATAGATTGTTCCCTCATTATCCATGGCTAGCGACCTGACAATGTCCTGATTCGGAGTATAGATGAGTCTCCAGTTGACTGCATCATATTCAAGCAATCCATGTGAATTTCCGAAATACATCACACCGCGTTTATCCTGAACGATGGCCCAGTTCTGATTGTGGGCTTTATACTCATCCGGCGAATAGTTTCGGATAAAAGGAACTCCGGTTGTATTGGCTGGTGCATGAGTTGAGCCAATTGTTTGAGAAGTGAGGGATACAGTATGAAATAATAGAAGCAGGTTAGCTGCTACCAGGAGGAAAGCGTTCAGAATTTTATGAGGTAAGGTGTTATGCATCGATATCCGTATCAATGGATGAAGGTCGTAAAAGAATGGAGAAGGAGGTGGAGGAGGAAATTCCACCATTCAAAGCGCAGCTTTGAACACACCAGAACGTCGGTCAACCGACGCTCAGCTATGCCG
>DASRXQ010000012.1:0-485229 GCA_035654115.1 Saprospiraceae bacterium | reverse complement strand
AAAGCGGCGCATGTTTTACCATTTATCAACAACCTGATGATGATAAAATTTTGATTTATGAAATGAAATAAAAAGAAAGGAAATACATGTTACTTTTGGCAGTCTGCTGGAAGAACTGCTTTACATAGGAGCCGATGTTATAGGGAGTGCGTTCAGCGTTATCTCATTTCAACACGCAATTTTAAATTCCCTCCAAGTCCTTCACTAATAATTCTCATGAGGGTTGAAAGTCTTATATCACTCGCATCATTTTCGATTCTGGATATATAGGTTTTGGTAGTTCCGCATTTTTCAGCAAGTTGCTCTTGTGTTAATCCCCGATCTTTCCTAAGGATCTGGATCATTACCCCTAGCTTGAATGCTTCAAATCCTTCTTCATATTGCTCGCGTTTCAATGAGCCTCGTTTGCCATACTGTTGTTCAATGTGGTCAGTAAAAGAAGATAGATTTTTATTTACTTTTTTCATCAAAATATTGTTTTTTCAATTTCTCTGCCAGTTGCAATTCCTTCAATGGGATTTTTTCAGTTTTCTTCTGAAAGCAATTCAGGAGAATGATGAGTTGATCTTTATCAAAAAAGCTAAACACACGATAAATATTAGACCCAAATTCTATCCTGATCTCATAAAGATCATTTGAATCAGTAATGTGTTTGAAATACTTTTTCGGAATTCTTTCAAGTATCGTGATCAGTTGCAATATCCAGTTGAACTTTTTCTTAACTTCTGGTTGGAGAGTTTCGAAAAAGTTTAGATAATAATCTTTATAATAAAAGATTTCCCGAACTGGTTTTTCAGACACTTAGCAAAGTTAGCTAATTAGGTAACAATCTGCAAATTTATTTTTACTGTTTTCCTGGGTAAAATCATCCTCGAGCATCTCCTATAATTTGGCTATACCAGCACTTTTCTTCATGTAAAGTACACAAAACCCTACACTACAAGGTAGATACCAGCACTTCATTAAAATATTTACATGCAGCTATCCACCGCAACAGGATTCAATATTTCTCAAAAATTATTTAATTATCCTGATAAACTCTGCCTTCCTGCTTCTCGCTACATCCACAAACACACCATTCTGCATCTCGATCTGCCCACCATCCCCCTTCATATATTTTTTAATGTATGACAGGTTGATCAGCCATGAATGATGCGGCCTGAAAAACAAATGCGAGGGAAGCATTTCTTCAAATTCACCAAGCGTACGTGTCGTCAGTAATTTAAGATGATCGCTGAAATGCACCGTAGAATAATTACTGTCAGCTTCGAGGCAAATGATATCTGCAATATTGAAGAAGAGCAGGCCTTCCATCGTGGGAATGGATATTTTATGCAGGTGAAACTGGTCACTGAGATTTTGCTGAAGAACTTCCAGTCTTTCCTTTGTATGATTCTGTCCTTCATGTTCCTCTACGTTTTGCACAGCAGATTGAAGCTCCGCAATATCAACCGGCTTCAGCAGGTAATCGAAAGCTGAATATTTAAATGCCTTAATCGCATACTGGTCATACGCCGTAGTAAAGATGAGATGAAAGTTTTTCCTCGGGAGATGATGCAGCATTTCAAAACCATCCATCTTCGGCATTTCAATATCCAGGAATACGATCTGCGGATCATGCGCCTCAATCAGGCTAATACCGTCCACACCATTCGAAGCTTCACCTACAACTTCAACCTGCGGGCAATACGCAGTCAGCTTTTTCCTGAGCGACATCCTGCCTTTGGATTCATCATCGATAAGGACTGCTGTGATCATGAGATGTATGTTGATTTTAATTTTATTTCCACTCTTGTACCTGATGCTATGCCATTTCCATCCAGGTCAGTGATCTTTACAGATGCATTTTCCTCGCGGTTGAAGATCATGATCCGGTCATGGCTCATCTGCATGCCGTAAGATACTTTTTCAGCACGACGTCCGTTCATTGAAGCTTTCCTCCCCACTCCATTATCTTCAATCACATACTCCAACCCTTCATGTGAATGGCGTAAAGAAATGTGCAGCTGTCCAAGATCATCTGCACGATTGCGTATTCCATGCTGAATAGCATTTTCAACATATGGCTGTATGATCAAGGGAGGCACCCGGATATCCTTTTGCATGATCGAAGGATCAATGTCAATGTCAGCTATAAACTCATTCTCACTCCTCAATTGTTCGAGGTCAATATACAACCGCAAGGTTTCCATATCCTTTTCGAGTGTCACTGTATTTTGTTTTGAGCTGTCAAGGATATTCCGGATCAGCTTTGCAAATTTATTCAGGTAAAGTGTCGCCTGGTATTTATCATCATTCTGGATCAGTGCATCAATGCTGTTGATGCTGTTGAAGATAAAATGTGGATTCATTTGCGCACGTAACGCCATCATTTCCGTTTCAGCTACTTTTTGTTTCAGACCCGATTCATAACGGACCATCTTCATTCTTTTCCTCCCTGCATAATACACTCCTGTCACCATCAGGATAGCAAGCAATGCAAAAAACCATAGCCGCTGCCAGAATGGCGGAACAATTGTAAATGCAAAAGCATCCTGCGGCTCACCCCATTTTCCGTTTGCATCCGATGCTTTGATCCTGAACACATAATTGCCCGGAGATAATGCTGCGTATTGAGCTGTTCGCGTTTCCTTCGGGTATTGCCATTCCTGGTCTGCACCTGATAAAAAGTATGCAAAGTGGATTTCATCGACATCGTCATAATAAGCTGCCGTATAATCAACCGTAATATTTTTTTGATCATAAGGAAGTCTCATTTTTGTGCGCCGGGCATCGATGTATTGTTCCTTATTATTTACATAGATGGCATCTATCACCGGAACGGGAACAAACCCACCAGGTTCATTTTCATGCATTGAAATAAATACAAGCTTTCCCTGCGCTCCCATGATCATTTGGTTTTTGAGGGTGTCCATGACCAAATCAAAATCACCGTTCATATCAGGCCAGTCTTCTGAATGCATGGAAAGATCACGCATATTGAAAGTAGTATACCCGTTTGCTGATGCAAGCCATAAATGATCGTGCCATTCATTGATCTGGAAAATATAATCACTTGATAGCCCATCCTCCCGGTTAAACTGTTTGATTTCATCTGTCTTATAATCGTAACGGATCAATCCATCACCAACTGTAGTGCTCAGCCATAAATAACCCTCACCATCCGGGTAAAGTGAATAGAGACCTTTGTTTTCCAGCACGCTGATCTTATTTTCATCCTTTGGATATCGCGTCCACTGCCCGGTATTTTTCTCAAGTTGCAGTATACCTCCGCTCGCTACTGATCTTATCCAGAGATTTCCCTGTCGATCCTGGGTGAATGATGAAATCCTTGCGTATTCGCCTGACATTCCCATTTGTCTTACTGCATCATTTTCTATTTTTTGAAGTGATTCTTTTTTATAGTCATAATGATAGAGTCCAAACGGTTGACGCGTTCCGATCCATAGATCTCCGTCCTGGTCACTGTAAACTGCATTTACAAAATATGGAGCGAGAGTAGCAATTGTAGCATTCGGTTTAACAAACTTCTTTCCAGTTAAATCAAGTTGTAATAATCCATGTGATGTAGTTATCCAAAGCTGCTTTTGCTTGTCTTCACACATTTGTGTTATAAAATCGCCTGGGCGAAGTGGAAGATGATAAGAAACAAAAGATTTTCCTGATTGATCCGTTTCGATCAGCATCCCATGGTCATACAATGCATAAATATCTCTTGTAGTAGCTACGATCAAATCAACGCATGCTGAAGATCCGGTAACAGATGCTATTGATAGTTCAGCTTGCTGCACATTTTGTTGAAGCTGGAACAATCCCTCATTTGCCCCTATCCAATATCGTTCACTATTTGATCTCACGATAGTGATCGGATGAATCTCATTTTTACTGCCGGAAGAATGCGTTTTGAAAGGAAAATCGATCCTGTGAAATACTAATGTCAACGGATTGGTTTCAAAAAATATTCCATTCGAGCTACAAAGCAAATTACCGTTTTCAAGACGGATGATATCGTTGACGCTGCCTGATTCCGTCAAAGGTTGACCGAAATCCTGGTGATGCATGGTGCCACTGTCAAATTTGTAAGTATAGATACCATCACCCCATGGCGCAAAATAAAGTTGGTTGCTTTCACTATCGATCAACATCGACCGAATATGCCTGAATTGCATGAAAGGAAAGCTGTCAGGATTGTGATTGCGATTGTAGATCGTTTTATTTTTAACATCAATGATTTGTATACCGGAGGTATCCGTTGGCAGCCACATCCTTCCCTGTTTATCAGATTGCCATTCTTCATATGCGATCGTACATCCTTTTAATCCTCTCGCCCATTCGAGGTCTGTAAACCGGTATTGATAATTGAGGTTTGTATCCAGGATATCAAGTTCTCCATTTTGATTTACCCAGATATTTCCGTCTCTATCTTTGTGGAGGCTTGTGACATTTGCCCCTTCACCCGGTGCTAATGACCGATGCACGATAAGTTCATTTTCAAATTTGTTGATGGAAGCATTAAAAACTGCGAGGCCGTTAGCAGTTGCTATCAGCAGCATACCGGGCTGATATTCCAGGATATCATTGACGGTATTGTGCGGAAGGCTGTTTGGCTCATATTTATTGTGATAGAATGATTTGAACCTGTATCCGTCGAAGCGGTTCAATCCTTCTTTCGTAGCAAGCCACAAGAATCCGCGGCTATCTTCATAGATCACATAGATTGTGGAATTGCTTAGGCCGTCTTTTTGGGTGTACTGGTTGATGATGCGGAAATCGGTCTGAGAAAACACGACCATAGACCATAGACCAAAGACCATTGAAATACCCCACAACAAAAGAGTATGGATCTTACAATAGACTGTTGGGAATGATCTAATCCGCATGTAATAAAGTTAGTGATGTTTAAGGTGAATTTCTTTCGATTTCGGATAAATGGATGCCGGACGGTTGCTGATCTGCGGTTGCTGAGCTGTAGCATATGGATGAGCGATGCAAGTCGAAGTATAGCACATGGATGAGTTAAGGTAGTCGAAGTATGCCGGACTCATGATGCATCGTTTCCTATTGCTAGTTTGCTGGTTGCCTATTGCTGGTTGCTTATTTCCTATTCCTTCGTCTCAGCCTTAGCCTTAGCCTCAGCCTCTGTAACAGATATCCTTTCTTCCAGTACTTCCATCTTTCGCATTAGTTCTTCAATGATCGCCTGTTGTTCCTGCACTGCTTTTACTAAGGGTACTACAAAACTTTCATAGCTGAGTGAATAAACGGAATGTTCATCTTTCGGAACCGTAATACCACTGAAATCATATCCGGATGCGTTGGCTGCTACTTCAACTTCCTGTGCAAGGAATCCGCTGAATTTAATTTGCTCGATGTCGTATTTGTTTGGAAAGTCCAGTTCATCCGGATTACCTGTTAAAACAACTTGTGCATCGATATCCCGATGGTAAGTGACAGGATGAAGACGATTGATGAAATCAAGTCCTTTCACATCTTCACGAATATCCGTTTTTAATCTTGCATCAGAATATGTTGACCAGCCTACCTGTCCACCGATCCATACATGAGAGGTGTTTCCGATTACTGCCTGGTTGCTGGCAGCATGCAGAATATTTGTATTTGAAATCCCTATTGTATTGTAAAGATCTGATGACAGCGTACCGGAATATGCGCCAACAGCAATATTGTAGTTTCCCGATCCGCTATTGAACAAGGCCTCTTTTCCTATTGCAACATTATAACTGCCGGTCTGATTGTTTCTTAATGCATAATCACCAAGTGCAGTATTGTTCGTTCCGCCGGTATTATAATACATAGCTCCATGACCTGTTGCGGTATTTGCCGAACCAGTTGTACTATGAAATAGTGAATATGAACCCACTGCAGTGTTATAGCTTGTTTCAGACTTATTTAAAGCATGCGAACCAACGGCCACATTTGAAGTTCCATTTACATTAAATTCGATTGTATTCCCCCCTACTGCTGTATTATCATTGCCTGCCTCATTAGTGAAAAGGGACCGGTATCCGACTGCTGTATTGTAGTCCTCCTCTGAATTTTGAAGTGCAGCCTTTCCTACTGCTGTGTTACCGTGTCCATCCAGGTTATAATACAAAGCAGCAGTTCCAATAGCTGTATTGTCATTACCTGAGTTATTGGCCAATAAAGCATCCTTTCCTATCGCTGTATTATTATTACCACTATGATTACTCCATAGTGCTGTATATCCCTGGGCGGTATTTCCGGAGCCAATCACATTAAAATACATAGCATGATATCCGATACCGGTGTTCTGATATCCTTCTATATTATCTTCAAGCACTCCGGCTCCGATAGCTATGTTTTCACTTCCAAGTGTATTATTTTTTAGCGCCTGGAAGCCAACAGCCACATTATTATTTGACCGGTTATGATCTAATGCATATGCACCCAGTGCCGTATTTCGGATGCCGGTTGAATTATAAGACATTGCTTCAAATCCGACAGCCGTGTTATCATAGCCATCCACGTTATAGTTCAATGCCCACCGGCCAATTGCTGTATTCCTCGAACCTTCAATATTATACTCAAGCGCTTTATTGCCGACAGCCGTATTTGCACTACCATAAATATTATTCAGAAGTGCCTGGTAACCGATCCCAACATTATATGACTCACCATTCCTGGAAAGTGCTTCATACCCGACTGCGGTATTTTCAAAACCGTTCTGATTATCACGAAGGCTTTTATGTCCGAAGCTTGTATTATATCCTATTCCGGCAATGAAAATTCCCGAACTATCACCAATACTTAAATTTCGATAAAGGGAATTCAATTCACCTGCCCATTTATTATTTATTCTAAAACGAAGCGGTGTATTGTCAGTCGTACCGATGAATTGAGTATTTGGATCCATTCCGCCATTACCTGCAGTTGTCCAGACATTTGCTGCTGATGCAAGAAGATTCCATGCCGTACCAATATAAATGTATAGACCCGGAGTATTATCCGTTTGGTAAATCATAAGCCCTTCAGCAGGTGCCGGGACCAGGTTGCGCTGAGCTAATGTCATTCTTGGAATCAGTATTCCTTTCGAAGTGCTTTGCACATCCAGCATCGCACTGCTGTGCGGTAGACTTCCATTGTTGCTGATGGAAACACTTTGTGCATACATTGTTGAAGAGAAGAGAGAGACACTAATGAGCAAAATATATTTTAGCATAGGAATTTGTTTTGAATGCTTCAGGCGAATTCTTACTGATTAATTTTTAACGATCCTTGCTTCCAGTTCAGCAAGTCGCTTTTCGAGTTGTTCATTGTATTGAAGTTGCACGTTGTAAAGATTTTTCAATTCATCGATCATCACTTGTTGCTCCTGTACAGCTTTTACCAGCGGGACGACGAAGCTTTCATAGCTAAGTGTATAAACAGCCTTGTCATTTTTCGGAATCGTGATACCACTGAAATCATATCCGGCAGCCAGTGCAGCAGCTTCCACTTCCTGTGCGAGAAAACCGCTGAATTTTATTTTTTCGACATCGCGAACAGACGGAAAATCTTTTGCCAGCGTATTGCCTGTGAGTTCAGCTTGTTTATCGATATCACGATGATAAGTCACTGGCCTTAACCTGTTGATGAAATTGAGACCTACTACATCTTCCTGTATGTCTGTTTTAATACGTGCATCAGAAAAAGTGGACCAGGTCACATTCCCGCCATTCCATCCGATACCGAGATTTCCAAAGAAAGCCTGGTTGTCAGCTCCATTGAGATAATTGTGATTGCCGATGCTGATGGAATTGAAAATATTTCCTAAAGAATTGCCTGCAGAATGTCCGATGGCCACGTTGTTACCACCTGTCTCATTCACATCTAAAGACAAAGTGCCAATGGCAGTGTTGTTAGTACCTATGGTTGTATTAGATGCGGCACTAAAACCAATGGCCGTATTTTCACTTTGGGATGCCTTATATAATGCTGACGTACCAATAGCTGTATTACGTGATCCGGATTCATTATAATTCAAGGCAGTCGTACCCATGGCGCAATTAGCGCCTCCTGTCAAATTGTACTGCATAGCTTGAAAGCCAAAAGCAGAATTGCTGATTCCACCTGTGTTATGATAAAGGGCGTAACAGCCCGTTGCTGTATTAACGGATCCTGTGGTATTCGCATTGAGAACATAATATCCTATTCCTGTATTCCAGAACCCGGTTGTATTCGAATGCAAACCGAAGCTTCCGATTACCGTAATGCTATGTCCTGAAGTATTATTCGACAAGGCTTCGCTGCCCACAACAGTCAGGCCAAAAGTATTGGTTTTAGCTGCAGCTTTGTAACCCATTACCGTATTATCACTTCCAAATGAAACGCCTTGAAGACTTTTATGACCAAAGCTTGTATTATGCATACCAGACGTAATGGATATTCCGGAACTATCGCCAATGCATGCGTTGGATGTGGCTGCATTTAATTCACCTGACCATTGATTATTGAGCCTGATGCGCAGCGGATTGTTGTCTGTGGTACCTATGAATTGAGTATTCGGATCAATGCCACCATTACCTGAAGTGGTCCAGACATTCGCAGATGTTGTAAGAATTTGCCAACCCGTACCATCATACATGTAGAGCCCGGGAGTATTATCTGTTTGGTAGATCATAAGTCCTGCTGCAGGCGAGCTGATGTCGTTGCGTTGCAACATGTTCATACGTGGAATGAGGAACCCTTTCGTTGAACTTTGCACATCTAGAATTGCACTTGCATCTGGAGGGGCTCCATCTGCATTGATACTGATGCCTTGTGCTTGCAGAATGGATAAGTAGAAAAAGAGGAAGACCAGAAGTATTAAATTCTGTTTCATTTTTTTCCTGAAAGGTTGTGGTTATAGCCGTGGAACGAAAGTCAGATTGAGTAGTTTTCGGGATTCATTGAGTGGTTTGTATTTTCTGTTCAAACCGGCATTTTTAGCTAATTTTAAACTAGATCTTTAATCCTCAGATATTGAAATCAATTGCATCCACCCTCATCGCGGTTTTGTTACTTCTACCGCTTTTCAGTCATGCTCAGATCAACGATTGCGCCCTTGCAGAGGTAGTTTGCAGTGATTCTGATCTGACATTCAACCCGATAGGACCGGGTGAGGATGATTTTGCCGACCCCAATAATTTCGAAGGTTGTATCACCGCTCTTGAGCAAAACTCTGCCTGGTATTATTTTCAAATTGATCCCGCCGCACCACCTAATTTGGTTTTAGGTTTCATTATCCTTCCCTTCGGAGGCTTCGGTGAAGATTATGACTGGGCTTTATTTGGGCCAAATGTGAATTGCGGTGCCCTCGGATCACCCATCCGTTGCTCCTCTTCAAGTTTCGCATGCGGCTTTTGTCCTTCCACCGGTATGGGTATGGGTACAACAGATTTTACTGAAGGCCCAGGCACAGGAGATGGTTTTGTAAGCACACTTATAGTACAACCCGGTCAGGGCTTTTATTTGCTGATTGATAATTGGCAGGGAACAAATACCGGATTCCAACTGAAGTGGACAGATACCGCTGCACCTTTTCTGAATTGTGCAGCAAATCCTCCATGTGCGCTAAGTGCCAGGGCAGGTGAAGACCTGATGGCATGCGAAGGCGATGAGGATGTTCCGCTTGATGGAGAGAGCTCAGGCAATCACGGCAACGAAATATATTCCTGGTCAGGTACAAATGGCGGAACGAGCTTTCTCTCTGATCCGGACATTGAAGATCCCACTGTCACATTACCTCCTGGCTTCACCGGATCTATTATCTATACACTGACGGTTACTGAAGATACATGCATGGGTACAGATGAAGTAGAACTTACTGTGAATCCATTACCAGATATCGAAATCAACCAGATCGGTCCATTCTGCGCAAACAATCCCCCGCAGCTGCTTACCTCCATCCCCGGTGGTGGAATTTGGGGCGGCGCTGCATCAGGCAATATGTTTAAGCCAATTGTCGCCGGACCCGGAATCCATACGGTCACGAATACGTACACAGATTTTAATGGATGCACGATTACAGAATCCATAGATGTAGAAGTGTTCGAATTGCCGGAGGTTTCTATTGATCCTGATCCGGCAGTGTTTTGTGACAATGAAGCTCCCGTCCAATTGACAGCTACTGGTGATGGCGGTGCCGGTGGTTATACATATCAATGGACTTCTCCAAGCGAGACTACCTATGGCAGTACTTACGATGCATATTTTTCAGGTCAGTATACCGCGGTTGTCACCGATGATAATGGTTGCACAAGTTCCGCTTCGACAACAGTGACCTTTAATGCAAATCCTGATGTGCAGATTTCAGATCCCGGACCCATATGTGGGAATATCGATCTGATGGTGCTGACAGCTACTCCATTCGGAGGTGAATTCAGTGGAAGCTTTATTAATTCATTGGGGGAATTGGAACCAATCAATATTCCACCTGGAAATTATACCATTACTTACGATTATATTGACTCTCACAACTGTGAAGGAATGGATATACAGAATATCACCATTCTTCCTGCTCCTTCTGTTGATGCTGCTAATAATGGCCCGCTGTGTGAAGGAGATTTGATTCAGTTATTTGGCACATCCGATACTATCGGCGCTGGTGTTACGTATAGCTGGACAGGACCGAATGGATATACATCCAATTTGCAAAATCCAACAAATGCAACTCTTGGTGGAACGTATCATTTTCAGGCGAGCCTGGGTGTTTGTGCATCTCCGATTGATTCCACAGTAGTCAGCATTAGTCCAAGACCGGATGCAGTGGCACAAAATGATGGTCCTTATTGTGGTGTGCAATTAGTTCAATTACATGGCAATACCACATCGACGGATCCAGCGGTTATTTTTCAATGGACAGGCCCGAATGGTTTTACATCTAATTTGCAAAATCCTGGCGGCTTACTCGAACCCGGTGTATACACACTTGTAGTTGATGTGAATGGTTGTAAGTCCTTGCCATCCACAACAACTATTGTCATTAATCCATTTCCTCAACCTGTGATCACCGGTCAACATGTTTTTTGCACCGGATTTTCTGCCATGCTTGATGCAGGTACAGGATATACAACATATGCCTGGGATAATGGAAGCCCGACTCAAACTATAAATGTAACCGCATCCGGTACGTATCAGGTTACGGTTACTTCTTCAAATGGCTGTACGGGTGTAGCGATGTTTGATGTCACTGAACAACCATCTCTTTCACCTGTCATCACAGGTGGGTTGGAATTTTGTGAAGGTGGTGGTACTGTACTGGATGCAGGACCCGGATATGTTACTTATTTGTGGTCTACCGGTGAAATGACTCAGACTATTTCTGTAACAGACGGATCCAATTACGGTGTTATAGTTACGGATCCTGATGGTTGCAGCGGATCTACGAATATCACCACAGTAATGCATCCAAATCCAAATGTGGTGATTGGTGGTTCGACTACATATTGCATTGGTGGTTCTACGATACTTGATGCTGGTGCGGGTTATGCAACTTATACATGGAGTGATAATTCAAATGGCCAGACGATTACGGTATCCACTCCGGGGACATATTCGGTCGATGTGATTGATCCTTTTGGTTGTACGGGATCTGCTTCACTGATGGTGGATGTGAGCACTTCTTTGCACCCGGTCATCACAGGAAATTTTGCTTTTTGTGAAAATGGAAATACTACGCTCAACGCAGGTTCCGGTTTTATCAGCTATCTCTGGTCTGACGGATCGACGGATCAAAATCTTTTCGTCAATGTGACCGGTGATTACAGTGTCACCGTTTCGAATGGCCCCGGGTGTGAAGGTGCGGATACAGTTACAGTTACGGAAGTCCTTCCACCGACTGCTCAATTGCAAAGTACAGATACGCTATGCAATACAACAGCCGGAAATTCAGTACTCAACTTATATGATCTCGTACTCTCAGGTGATGTGAATGGAAACTGGCAAGACCTGGATCAATCAGGTGCCGTGGGTTTGTTCAATCATCTTGATTTTAATCTTATACCTGCGGGTGATTACCGTTTTTTATACACGACGAATTCAGCGATTGCTCCATGTCCTGAAGCAACATACCTGTTGGTGGTGACGATCATGGATTGCACGTGTCCGGATGTCTTTTTTCTTAATGCACCTTCCTTGTGTAATGCAGGAGATGTCCTTGATTTGAATTCAATAAAAAATACTTCTGAACCGGGAGTATGGTCTGTCATTCAGACGCCAACAGGATCAAATCCTGCTTCATTGAATGGAACGAACATGAACGCTTCAGGAAGTGATCCGGGTCAATATGTAATTCAGTTCAGTTTGCAAAATTCACAACCTCCGGGTTGTCCGTTGGACTTCCAGGTGAGTGTAAATGTGGATCCGTCTGTGAACGCGGGAGTAGCTACTTTCCCCGCCAGATATTGCTCTAATCAGGATTCAATAGCAGGCCTTCGTGACCTGATCATAGGAGAAGACCCTTTTGGAACCTGGACCGAAACTTCAACTTTACATTCGCAGGGCACAGCATTTAATGCAGCTAATGGATCCTTCAAAACTATCAATCAACTTCCCGGCACCTATACGTTTGAATATGCTTTGAATTCTACAGGTGCATGTCCTGATGATGCCACAGAGATTTCCGTAATTATTAATACAATACCAACGGTAATAATAGCTAATCCCGGAAACCTGGATTGCAACCACCCTGTGCAAACTCTGGATGCAAGCGGATCATCTTTTGGAGCGGGATATGACCTCCATTGGATTGGCACGGGCGTCATATTGGATGGAAATGAAAATACGTTACATCCGAATGTCAATAAAGCTGGTAATTATCAATTGATCATTTCGAATACACAGACCGGTTGTAACAATAATGCAAACGTTACTGTGATCGGAAACACGGCTGCACCTACCGGAGCGCTTCTCGACATTCATGGTCCTGCATGTTTCGGAGACCAGGATGCATTCATCCATGTTGACCAGGTGAATGGAGGCGTGGCACCTTACGAGTATAGTTTGAACAACGGATTGTTAAGTAGTAATCATGACTTTGAACATTTATCAGCTGGAGCTTATACTGTTTCTTTACAGGATGTGAATGGTTGCAGATGGGATACAACGATCACGATAGTAGATCCTCCTGAGATAACAATTGATTTAGGGCTGGACATTGAGCTCGTATTAGGTGATGATGCTGTCGTCCAGGCTTCAACCAATCTACCGGCGGATAAGATAGATACGCTGATCTGGAAGCCTGATGCTATCGTTGACTGTTTTGATTTCTCATGCCTCGAGGGCACAGTCCATACTTTCAATACCATCACATTGACTGCTACGCTGGTGGCGTTAAGTGGGTGTGAGGTTTCGGATGAGCTGACCATACGTGTGATAAAGCATCGCAGGCTTTACATTCCTACTGTATTTTCTCCGAATGGTGATGGCTTCAATGATGTATTCTTCATCAGTGGAGATGACCGCCAGATCGTGCAGGTCAAAAAATTCCTGATCGTCAATCGCTGGGGAGATGTCATGCATGAAGCGACAGATTTCCATCCAAATGATGAGACGAAGGGATGGGATGGTAATTATAAAGCTGATAAGCTGAATCCCGGTGTATTCGTTTATGTAGCCGAAGTGGAGTTTATTGATGGGGAAGTGGTGAGGTATACGGGGGATGTGACGCTGGTGAGGTGATTTTATGGAAGATGATTTTCGTAGTTGCAAATCTGAAATTTGCAAACACTCCGACGTAGGTACAACCAACGCCGAACAACTACTTAGAAACAACTATATAAAAAAAATAACAATAAAGGCGAATTTGTTCGGCGTAGGCTGCGCCTACGTCGGAGTGTTTGCAAAACTCGGTTTTGCGATCCGTTCGTAAACGTTTACATACGTATACTTACGTATAACAACGGATAATGCACCATTTGCATTTATTCAGGGATTATTTTTGCAGCATGTCCACCGGTTGTAAAATTGAGAATCCTTCAGGAACCTATTTTTTAAAAAAAGCATTAAGACAAAACTTCAAATTAAAATGTACTTATTCGGGTGAAGGCTGAGCCTGCGTCGAACAACTTAATAAATTAAGAATAAAAACAAAACGCGTATTTGTTCGTGCGTATGCTGGCTTGCGCCGAACAACTTTTTAAAAACAATTAAGAAAAAATAAAAACGCGAATTTGTTCGGCGTAGGTTGTACCTACGTCGGGGCGTTTGCAAAACTCGGTTTTGCGATCACGAATCCACCTTCGGCGTCAACCCCACCAGTTGACTGATCCAGGCAATGATAAAATAATTTGGATTTGCCAGGGTATCCACATTACCTGATGAAGTACTTTCTATAGATGTGATATTGAAGGACCCCAAATTGATTTCCCCGTTTTTATCTAAGGTTTCTTTTACCAATGTTGTGTCGTCATGGTTGAGATCACCGGTGATTTCCAGGTCGGTGGCAAGGATAAAAGCAGTTGGGTACAATGGAAACACGCCTGCATTGTTGGTGAGATCGCCACTGGACACAAATCCCACTTCCTGCCCTCCCAGAAACCAACCCCCCATGCTAAATAAACTTAAATCCAACCAGGGACGGTTGAGCTTCACGACCAGGAATTTATACTTTATCGTATTCAGGACACTGTTCTTATTGAGCGGTGTAGTCACAATCTGTCCCTCTCCACCCAGCTTGTTCCAATCTAAATTTTGATTTGCCGGATTACCAATGATTGTAAAATCATTTCCTACCGAACTTACAGGATCCTGCAAATTAATTTCTGAAGTAGAAAGGTTGATCTTTTTGATTGCCTGTGTAATCCAGTCGGTAGGGTTTGCATACACGGGCCACCACGGGTCGGGTGTGATACTTAAGGATGAAAGTTGTGCACTGGCAAACTTCTGCTGCGATTTTAAAAAAGCATTCTGCGTAAATGTAGCACCCTGCTGTATGGTTACCCCCGTTACGACATTCCCATAGATTTCATCTATCCTGTTCCCACTCGGAAAATAGAGCGTATTAAAATCAGGAATATCATTGGTGAGGTCGCGAAACTTGAATAAACTCAGGTAGTCACCGTTTGGATTTGTGGGGCCATAAGGATTTAAGTATTGATTGATATTAATGGGCGCCGGGACCATATTTAATTGCAACACTGGTTTCGATGCGGGTGACTGAAGAGCCCCTCTTGCATTCGCGCGCTTACCCTTGGCTGCAGGGATCAGGCTGCCTTCCTCGAGCAGGTCTTGTTTTAATTGTTCGGTTATCTGGAGAAACATATTTTTTTTCAAAAATGCAGTTCCGGAATTACTTTTCCGGAACTGCTGATTAAATGGATCGTTAAAATAAATCAATGATACATTATCCCGCGAGCGGTGCTGAAAATGGTGTGATTTGATTTACCCACCCTATCACCTGGATTCCCGGAATCGTCAGAGTACCACCATTGAATGTAGAATTAAAATAATCTTTGGATGTACCATGCGCAAAACTTCCATTTACTGCAAACGGACCCCAGCCCACACTTGCTTTTGTTTTGATAGCACTTTCTACATGGCTCTTATCCTCGGTGGTCCAATTAGCTGTAATACCAATGTCCCTTGCTACGATGAATGCGGTAGGTATGATAGGCAGTGTATTAGCGCTATTGCCTTTCAATTCACCATTTGAAACACTTCCGGCAGGTTGTCCCAACATCGACCATCCCTTCAATTTGAAAATGAGATCATTCATCCAGGGACGGTTGATCTGCACGACAGCAATCTTGGCTGACAATTCAAATTTATCAGCCTGCATATGCTCATGCGATTCCTTGTTACTACCACCAACCTCTGCACTTACTTTCCATAATCCCCAACTGGCTGACCCACCTGCGCTATAATCAGTATAGCTTGAATCGGCAGTTTTTGTAAGATTTTCACTCGTCAGTTTAAGCGTCGAAAAATTACTTAATCCACTGTTGTCAAACCAATTGGTTGGAGTTGCATAAGCTAGAAACCAGGGCTGTGGATTTCCAAGGCTGGATGCCATACTACTTGACAACATCATTTTCTGAGCAGCCTCAATCGTATTTGCCACAATATTGTTGATAGAAGACGCCAAAACAGCGAGCGCTTGTTCTACTTGAGTTGCACCCTGACTCCTCCATGTGTTGTAAGTAGAACTGACAGCATTGGCTAGCAATGGCTCGTTCGCCTGCCATAATCTCTGATCTGCAATTTTAGTAAGATCGTAACCAAGATATGCCGTACGATAAGCGGCCAGTGCTGCAACGTATGCCGTTTTGTTGTTCTGAAATGTATTGTAAATAGGTGTTGGCTGAACGGATGTTGACTTAGCTCCGGTAAAGTCCTCGATGGTAATCGTTTTATTCAGGTAATCGTATGCCTTTTGATAAAGGGCCAGTTGGGCCGGATCATTGACCAGCTTTGAATTTGCACCATTTACAATCTTTGTATAGGTATCGCTTATCCTATTGACGGTAGGTGCATAGTCTGAGTTCAGGGAGGGTTGTATATCTACCATCCTGGAAAACAATTCGGATGAATTCAGATTACCGGCAGGATTCACCGGGGAAAGGGGGTTGGCAAAATCCTGGGGATTCAACGCCTGGTTTTTGGCAAATTGAATAAATGTTGTTTTTTTATCAAATAGCGATTGCTGCCCGCCAGGAGCATAGGTGACGGCCTGAAATAATCTGTCGTACAACGCTTCTAATACTTTAGTTTCTGTTGCTTGATCCATGATAATTTTGTTTTGCTTTAATTTTAGTCCTACTCTGTTTTGGCTTTTCGGTAACACCACCTCATTTTACACGGCTCTGAGGGAGACGTCATTAGTTCTTAATTGGGGATTTTATTTATTCTCTTATTTTGATAGTAGGGAGGCAGCCTTATGAACCTGTAAGATTTTTTTATGATTTGAATAATGAAAATGGAAAGGCCATTAAATTTATGGTGTTCTGGCCCTCAATGTGACTGTGTTTTTGTTATGCTTCTTTTATTAAATATTATGCATTCTACATTAAAGTTTAGGGCCTATCCGTATAGGTGACACCTGACGCACTTAGTTACATGCAACCATGGATTTCTACTACTACTCTTTTCACGAAATACTGTTCTCCTAATTTATAACATTTCACTAACCCGAAGTTCGGGGATCCTGCTTACCGTTTTAACAGGGATGTGCTCTATACCTTGAAAGATAAAAATTATTCTTTAAAAATAAAATTGTTTATGGCAACCCTCTGATTTCCACCATTGACCCTATTATGTATGTCCTGGTCTGTGAGTTCCTTATCTCATCATCCTGATTTGGCTGGCCGATTTTATCCCTGCAACATTCGCTGGCCAGACAAGATTGCTTTAGTGGTTAACTTTCTTTGTCGCTACTATCGAATACACCATCGGAATTTTGTTTTCCAAATGTTCAATCCTGTATTTTTTTGGTCCGATTTCAATGGTCCCCTTAAAGCAATTGTAAGGTGAATAATCAAATTCGTCGAATGAATTAATTTCAAGCCCGTTTTGAATGAGGCTGTTTAATACTTCACTCATGCTGTGATTCCACATTACGTTTTCCAGGATCAGATCTGCCTTTTTATCTGCATACGTTCCGGTTTCAGTTTCTATAATAACTCCGGCATTAAAATAATTGTAGCCTATTTTTTCAAAATTTTCATCAAACATCCAAACCACGGGATGAAACTCTACAAAAACAAGTTTTCCATTCGGTTTTAAAAATGTTGAAATAATTTTTGCCCATTTATCCAAATCCGGTAACCAGCCTATGGTCCCATAACTTGCAAAAACAATATCGAATTGTTTGTCCAGATGATTTGGTAAGTCGTACAAATCACAGCAGATAAACGTTGTGTTTGAATTTGTCTCGTTGGCGATACGTTTTGCACTTTCAATTGCCTTGTCTGCCAAATCTACACCTACAACTTCAGCTCCAAGCCTGCTCAAAGAAATCGTGTCTTGCCCGAAATGACATTGCAAATGTAAAATCGTTTTTCCTTTGATATCTCCCAGCAGGTTCAATTCTATGTCGTTCAGGGATGATCTTCCTTTGATAAAACCATCCATGTCATAAAAGTCAGATTGAATATGGATATCAGTTCGCTTGTTCCACGATTTTCGGTTTACTTCTATGTAATTTAGGTCTGGTTCCATTTGATCTTTCTTTAAAGCTGCAGCTTTGATCCTTTTGTATTTACTTCAAAATATCGTCGGTACCGCATTTTTCCATTGCGTTTTCAAGTTGTAAAATATATAATTATTGTAATAGAAGATGATTTTCGTACTTGCAAATCTGAAATTTGCAAACACCCCGACGTAGGCGCAGCCTACGCCGAACAACTATAGTTTTATTGCAGGCTTTGCCTGCAATAAAAAAGACTGAACCAAAAATAAAAGAACGAATCTGTTCGGCGTAGGCTGGGCCTACGTCGGAGTGTTTGCAAAACTCGGTTTTGCGATCCGTTCGTAAACGTTTACATACGTTTACATACGTTTAAAAACGGATAACCCAACATTCAGGTCATATTTTTGCCGCATGTCCACCGGTTGTAAAATTGAAAATCCATCAGGCACCTATTTTTTGACTTTCCAGGTCATTGATTGGGTTGATATTTTTACTCGTAAAATATATCGGGACATTGTACTTGGCAGCTTAGAATATTGCAGAAAAGAGAAAGGCCTGTACGTTTGGGGGTTTGTCCTGATGTCTAATCACATGCATGCTATACTAAGTGCAAAAAATGGAAACCTGCCGGATGTCATCCGGGATTTCAAACGATTCACGGCTACGAAGATCATCAAAGCCATTTCATCAGAAATTGAATCGCGGAAAGACTGGATGCTGAAACGATTTGAATTTGCATCCCAAAAAAATGTCAGAAGCAGCGATCATCAATTCTGGACACACGAAAATCACCCGGTAGAAATCATTTCGCATGATTTCCTGATGCAAAAGCTGATGTATATTCATCTCAATCCTGTAAGGGCTGGCCTGGTCGAAAAGCCTGAAGAATGGTTGTATAGTAGTGCCAGGAATTATAGTGACAGGACAGCATTGATCGAAATTGACTTCTATGATGGAAGATAATCTCACCATCGCAAATCTGAAATTTGCAAACACTCCGACGTAGGTGCAACCTACGCCGAACATCTATTTAAAAAAAATAACAATAAAGGCGAACTTGTTCGGCGTAGGCTGTGCCTACGTCGGAGTGTTTGCAAAACTCGGTTTTGCGACTTTTGTATTTGAAGATGATTTTCGTAGTTGCAAATCTGAAATTTGCAAACACCCCGACGTAGGCCCAGCCTACGCCGAACAAGACTTTTATTTATCGCAGGCTTCACCTGCGATAAACAAGAATGAAAACAGGTCTTAAAATAAAAAGTGGACTTGTTTGGCGTAGGTTATACCTCCGTCGAACAACTATTTAAAACCAACTAAATAAAAACACGAATTTGTTTGGCGTAGGTTGTACCTCCGTCGAATAACTATGTAAAAACAACTAAAAAAAACAAGAATTTGTTTGGCGTAGGTTGTACCTACGTCATGGTGTTTGCAAAACTCGGTTTTGCGACTTTATCTCACCAATCCATACTCAATCGCAGTTCTCACAAGTCCCGCCGTATTTTTCGAACCCAGCTTGATCATGATATTCCTGCGATGCGTTTCGACAGTGCCAAAACCAATGAAAAGACTACCGGCTATCTCATGCGTGGTTTTTTCATCCACGATCAGCTGCAGGATTTCAGATTCACGACGGGACAATTTGGGGAAAGGAGACTCGGTTGATTTGATAGGATCTTTGTCAGAGATCTGCATCAGCAGTTCAGATACTTCACTGCTGAGATATTTTTTTCCATGATACACGTCGACGACTGCATCGACGATCTCTTCACGACCTGCATTCTTGTGCAGGTAACCTTCCGCACCATTTTTCAACATAAGCTTGATGAGGTTGGCTTCTGTGATCATCGATAGTGCGATGACCTTGATCGCAGGATGTTCCTTTTTGATGGTTTTGCATGCCTCAATACCATTCATCTCCGGCATGTTGATGTCGAGAAGTATGACATCAGGTGCTTCGCGGGACAGGTATTCCAATAAATCTTTTGCGGACCTGCAAATTTTAACGACATGTATTTCCCTCTGATCCTGAAGCAGAAGCTGGAGTCCTTCCAATACCATCTGGTGGTCGTCTGTAATGCAGAGGTTGATCATGTCTTATTCTTTTGATCCGGTGAGCGGAATCTCAATATTCGCAATTGTACCCTGACCCGGTGAAGAATCAAAATTGATCTTTCCTCCCAGGTAGTTGACACGTGAATCGATGCTCTTCAACCCCAATCCGCGGTTGGACACAACCTGGTTGATATCAAATCCTTTTCCATTGTCTTCCACCATGATATGCAAAGTATCTTCATGCTGCATCAGCTGAATGAATATCCGTGATGCATTGGCATGTTTCACTGCATTATTCGTCAGTTCCTGGATGATGCGGAAGATCATATTGGATTTATTTTCAGGGATTGTCGCAGGATCCACGTTGTGTATCTCCAGTTCGCATGCGGGGCCACGCACGATGATGCTTTGCTTCAGGTCTTCGAGTGCACCTGCCAGTCCGCTGATCTTGATAGAGTAAGGTACCATGTCATGTGCAATGCGACGTACTTCAACGCATGCCTCGTCGATGAGTTGATTTGTCTTATCATATACGTTGAGGTTGCGCACATTTTCAATCTCCCGTTGTATCGAATTAAAATGTGCTTTGACCGTAGTCAGCAATCCGCCAAGGCCATCATGCAAATCCTGTGCAATACGTAGTCGCTCTGCTTCCTGTCCTTCGATGAGTGAATTGAGGGAGAGCAGGATGTTTTTTTGTTCCAGCTCTTTGATTTTCTGAGTTTGCAACTCCACTTCTTTAGCATTCATTTCTCTTTGATATTTGAGTTTCCTTCGATGAAAGAACATGCCGGTGAGTATGCCGGCACCTAACAGACCCGACAGCCCGATATAAGATCGTTGAGACAGGCGCGCTTGTGAAAGTGCGAGATCCTTTTCCACAATCTCCCGTTGTTTAATTTCAGTTTCATATTTCACTTCCAGTTCAGCAATATTGTTATTCAGGATTTGCTGATAGGATGAATCCTGGATGGTCATGTACTTTTCGATAGACTGATGCGCTTCTTCCGGTTGGTTGGTGGCTTTATAGATATCGTAGTAGAGTTGATATCTTTCTTTTTGTGCTGTGGTCTCCAGGAATTCATTTTCATTCATTGCATCGAGAGTCTTCAATGCTTTATCATATTTTCCGGAATGAAAATATATCTCAGCCAGAGCGAGATAGGTCACGTCAATCGTATAATTGGAAGAATCTGCAAGTGCGAGTGCCATTCTCTTTTCTAAAACTTTTTCTGCTTCTTCTTTATCCGAAAAAAATTCTACAAGACCTATATGCTGGGCATCCATTTTTCCCTGGGGACCACTGGATTTGAAACGAATAAATTCGTCGAGATAAAAATTGAATTCTTCCTTCGTGCCCCGGTTGTGCTTGGCCTCAAGGAGCGAGTACAATACAAATCCCTTATCCATCCTGTTTGATGAATTGCGGACCATGTGGTAGGATTGCTGTAAATAAAAATCTGCCCGTTTGTAATCACGCAACTCCACATAAATCAGGTAACGCATATGAGGAATTTTCCAATAAATATTTTCTGCGCGTTGGTGATGCAATTCTTTATCGGCCAGATCGATATAGATCAATGCGCTGTCCAGGTGATTGGAAAATTTTTGTGAATTAGATGTGACCAGATAAAGTGGGCCCAACAAATGATGATGCACATCCAGGGATTTTGCCTTTGAAATTCCTGAACGGGCAGAGGCAATAGTTAAGGCATGTTTATTGAAACGAAAAGTCTGGTTGGCAACAACAAGAAGACCGTTAATTTTTTTATTCAGGACCGGAGGTTCATTCAGATATTGTGTAAAAGGTGCGAGACATAAAGATGATGAATCACATTTTTTACAAATCTGGATAGCCGTAGCGACCAAATCTTTTTCTTCTTCCAGGGATTTAAATACCTGCACTAGCGAATCGATCTGACTGAACAGAAGAGAGAAGGGAAGAAAAAGAATGACCAAAATCAGCAAGTGTCTATTCAGCACGGCAACATTACTTTTTACAAATCTATTGAGATTTTATGCCCTGCAACCCTTTGGTTGAAAAATCTATGATTTCATACATTTTCGACAACTCATGGATTTCTGTAAGGTGTCCTTTTAAGGCTTGGATAAGTTTGCCAGGTAATAAAAAGGACTAATGAAATCAATCCGCTGTTTAAATCTCATCGGTCTGTGCTTCTGGCTACTGTCAGTGAATGCACAATCCGTTTCTCAGCAAGTGTTTGCTTCCGCAGGAATGTCTGCTGAAACTACGCACTTATTCATGTCGGGCACCCTGGGGGAAGTTTTCATTTTCGGTGGCCATATCCCACAGGTCAATGTATGCCAGGGCTTTCAAACGGGTACCGGTGTGATCATCACTAAAGTCATCGACCAGGAAGAACTGAAACTCAGGTTGCAGTATTACCCAAACCCAACCCGGAATATTGTGATGATGAAATGGGATGATGCTAAAAAATATGTCTTCGAATTGAAAAATGCGCTTGGCCAGACCATCGCTACCCAAACGACATCGCAGTTTCAGGATCAATTACAATTTGATCTCACAGGAAATGCACAGGGTGCTTATGCCATATTTATCCATGATCATTCACATCGGCCTGTATTTGCAGGTTGGGTGATCTATATGCCTGATTAAAATCAATTTCATCATTGTATACCCAATCAACATGAAAAAATATTTATTCTTCCTACTTACATGCTTCACCTTGAGTGTGCATGCACAGACACCAGATGTCTTCAATTACCAGGCTGCCATAAAAGATGATCTGGGACGTCCCCTGGCTCATCAGTCTGTTGATGTGCTGATGACCATTCATACCGCCGGTGGTAATTTTTCCCAGTTCCGTCAGGACACAACTGACCCCTATGGCATTATCAATCTGCAGATCGGTGGTCCTGAGCTTAAAAACATTGATTGGAGCAAAGGCGGAGCCAGTGTAGATATTACCATCAATACACCGCAGGGACCAATGTATCAGGACTCTACCTTTCTGGCTGCAGTCCCTTATGCATTTTATGCAGAAACTTCCGGCAGTTCAATTCCGGGGCCAGCACCAAATCATGAATGGATGAATACACAGATCAGGTTTGAAAATCCTGATGGTACGTTTGGTCCCTGGACTGATCTGAGAGGTGCTCCGGGTCGCAGTGCAACGATTAAAGGTTCTGTCAATACCATTGACGATCTGCCTGCAAACTACATTGGGGATGATGGTGACCTATTGTACGTTGCTTCTACAGGAGAGGCTTTTTCATGGCGGGATGACTCGCTTGATTGGACACGGATAGGAAAAATACAAGGTCCTCCCGGTATTACCGGACCACAAGGTCTGCAAGGAAATTCAGGACCTGCCGGACCTCAGGGCATACAAGGTGTGAAAGGCGACAAAGGTGATACAGGTGCAACGGGTCCTCAGGGTATTCAAGGCCAACAAGGTCCTCAAGGGAATCAAGGTCCTGCAGGAACAGGTGTAACTATAGTAGGTACAGTACCAACTCCGGGTGATCTCCCTATAAACTATTCCGGTGAGGTCGGCGATATGTTCATCGTAATCAGTAATGGCAATGGATACCTGTGGAATGGCAACATCTGGAATCAGATCGGTCAGATTCAGGGTCCTCCCGGTCAGACAGGTGCACAAGGTATACAAGGTCCTGGTGGTGCAACTGGACCGCAGGGATTACAAGGTGCAACAGGTGCACAAGGTCCTCAAGGATTCCAAGGCATTCAAGGTCTACCTGGTGCAACAGGATCAACCGGTGCTACCGGTCCACAAGGATTGCAAGGCATCGCTGGTCCAACAGGTCCTCCCGGTCCACAAGGCGCAACAGGAAATACAGGACCTACAGGTGCAACAGGAGCTACAGGTGCACAAGGCTCGGCAGGACCACAAGGCGCAACGGGAGCAACTGGTGCTGCAGGCGCGACGGGTGCCACCGGCGCACAAGGACTTCAGGGTATTCAAGGCCCTCCAGGTCCTGCCGGAACATACACAGCTGGTACAGGCATCAATCTCAACAATAACACGATCACAAATACAGGTGATACGAACGCAGGTGATGATGTCAATGATGGCGATCCATTCGGCGGCGATGTGAGTGGTACATATAATAATGTGTCCGTCAACAAGCTTAAAGGAAAAAATATAAATGGAAATCCTGCCAACGGACAGATCATGCAATACAATGGTACTGAGTGGACACATGTCACTCCGCAGAATACAACTTACACTCCGGGTACAGGAATAGGTATTGCAAATAATACCATCACCAATACCGGTGATACAAACGCAGGTGATGACGTCAATGACACTGACACATTCAGTGGTGACGTCGGAGGTACATATAATAATACCACACTCCAAAAGCTCAAAGGAAAGCCGATCACGGGTACACCTGTATCAGGCCAGGTCATGCAATACAACAATACGGATTGGACTTTTGTCACACTTCCAAATAATTCTTATACACCCGGTACAGGTATAACCATTGTAAATAATGTAGTGGCAAACAGTGGCGATACAAATGCAGGAGATGATGTGAATGATGCTGATGCATTCGGTGGTGATGTGAGTGGTACATACAATAATCTATCCGTCGATAAGCTCAAAGGAAAAAATATAAATGGTGTTCCTACGAATGGGCAAGTCATGCAATTCAATGGCACGAACTGGACACATGTCACTCCGCCAAATAGTGTATATACTGCAGGTACAGGAATTTCCATTGTCAACAATACAGTTACCAACACAGGTGATACAAATGAAGCTGATGATGTCAACACGACAGACAATTTTGACGGTGACATTTCCGGTACATATGGCAATATCGTTGTCAACAGAATAAAAGGAAAATCAATTTCTGCTACATCACCTGTTGAAGGCCAAATTCTAAAATTTACCGGCGGCGCATGGACACCATCTACTCCTTCTTCATCAGGCAGCACACTAGCCGGCGCTGTTGGAGCTGCAGGTAATACGGTATTCAACAACGGACTTATCATCAGCACCAATGGAGATAATGTCATCATTGGTGTCACCGGCCAAACGCTGACTGCCAATAATAATGCACTTGTGGTAACATCAAGGACAACTGCCAAAACATATAGCATATCCTACACAAGCGGAAATGCAATCATTACAGCTACGAGTGGACCTGCGTATCCATGTTCATTCCTGTTGATGCAATAAAGAAATCATACTTATCTCCTTCAAGCCATTGCCATGATACGCTGTTCCCTTATCCGGTTTTTATTTTGCCTCGGTCTTTGTCTAAATTATTTGACAGGTATGTCACAGGAAGCTGTGACACTGAGTGGAGGCATTTCTGCCGGAGGCGAATTATACAATGTATCAGGTATACCCAATCGACGTAGTCCATACTCATACCAGATCAGCGGTCGTGTAGTATTTGCATACAATCAATTGAGCGTTCCGATTTCCGGTAGTTACCGCGATGCACAGTTTAGTTATGATTTTACATTCAACAGGATCGGCATCACACCCACCTATAAATGGATCAAAGTGTATCTCGGATGGAATTCGATGAATTTTTCGCAATACACCATGTCGGGAAGATCATTCAATGGAATAGGTGTAGAACTGCGGCCAGGCAATTTAATACTTGCTGCATTAAAAGGGAAGATCCAAAATCCGCTGGCGATCAAAGATACCTTAGTCGATGGTGCATCGATCATCCCGGGTTATGACCGGTTAATCACAGGTGCAAAAGTGGGTTATGCAAAAGATAAAAACAAGCTTGAATTTATTTTGCTCAAGGTTAAAGACGATCTGACATCTTTTGAATTGCCTGAAGATTACAATTCGATTTATGGCTACAATGTATTGACACCAAAAGAAAACCTGACACTGGGTGTTAATGCAGGAGTGAGCTTATTTAAACGCTTCGACGTGTATATCAATACCGGCGTCAGTGCCATCACTGCGAATGCAGAAGACACACTCCTGATCGATTATGGAAAAGAAGTGCCTGATTTTCTGAAAGATTTATTCCAGGCCAATAGTACAACCCGTCTTTCATTGGCTGGCGATGGAGGAGCCAATTTCAGGATCAAAGCAACAAGGCTTGGTGTAAAATACAGGAGAGTAGATCCATTTTACTCAACCCTTGCAGGTAATTATTTCAGTCCGGATGTAGAGCAATACACATTCAGTGTAGGTTCCTCCGTATTGAAAAGAAAGATCAGGTTTGATATACAGCTTGGTTTGGAAAGTAATAATCTCACCCAATTACGGATGAACACCACACACCGCGCGATCTTTTATGGCAATATGAATTTTACGCCTAATGAAAAATTCTATTCCACACTGATATACAGCAATTTTCAGACTGAGACCGACAACCGGATTTTATTGCTCAATGATACCCTCCGCTTTGTATCCGTATCATCTCAGTACGGGCTTACATCCAATTATAATCTGAAAAATGAAAATCGCACCGCTTCATTCACCTTCAATGCTTTTTATAATACAGTCCGCGATCAAAGCGAAGTAGAGCAAATCGGGGATATCAATATTCTTTCATTGTCACTTAGTCATGGATACCAGATTCCTTCACTGGATCTCACCATTGGTCCGTCTATAAATTATAACCGGTACACGTATACTGAAGTTGAACAGAACAGGTATGGTGGCGGCTTGCGCGTTTCGAAACGATTGATGGATAAAAAACTTAATCTCAGCCTGTCAGGCACCTGGTCTTTGAATTTATATGACCAGCAAAAAGACGGAACTGTCAGCTACTACCTATTGTCATCATCCTACAAAGTGACACCAAAGAGCACCATCTCCTTTCAGTTTTCATTTCGCAATTCGACCAGCCTTATCCATCATTCATTTGATGAAACAAGAACATTCCTTCGGTATAATCATAATTTTTAACAACATGACCACCTTCCATCGTATTCTGTTGAATTCTCTCCTGGGCATGTTTATGTCAGCGGGAATGTTGTCTGCACAACGACCGGTAGAAGTGATCATCAATTTCATGCCGCCCTACCCTGTTGAGATTGCTGCCTATTACAATTCTCCACAAGCGTATAGCATCACTGCTATCAATTATACTGCGGAGCCACAGACCGTTTATTTTTTAGGCGAATTAAGAGGCACAAGCAATGGTGTATTGATTCGCACCCTGCCTACATTCAGAGCTGATGTGCCAGTGACCATTCCACCATCCGGCGTCATCATCATGAATGGTGAAGAAATCGCAGCACTCTACGAAGACATCACTCTGAATGATCTTGAGATCGTAGGCATCCCACTGCAGGATCTCAACATCAACGGATCTCTTCCGGAAGGTGAGTATGTATGGTGTATCAACGTGTATGATTTCAATTCTGATTTCCAGCCTTTGTCTGTAGGATGTTCTGCTCCTTTCACAATCTATTATGGTGATCAGCTCACGATCATGACACCATTCGATGAGGAAGTGGTATTGAATGAAGTATTTCCGATCCAATGGAATCCGAATATGACAGATCCGATAAAACGCATGGACCTGGAATATGAAATCAAAATGATCGATCTGACAGAATATGAGGACACAGATCTTGATCTTTTATTCCTGGATGGAAGTGCTCAGCCTGTTTTGGAAAGACTGGTCTATGATGAACTCTATATTTATAACAGCGATGGTACAGATTTCGAGCTTACTGAAGGTCATGAATATGGAGTGCGTGTTCGTGCCGTAGATCCTTTCAATGAAGTGGCATTTACGAATAATGGCTATTCTGAAATCCGGCGCTTCTGGTACTTGCGTAATCCGAACGAAGATGAAGATGAGGAAGATGATGATGCTTCGAATTGTTTTGAAAACTGTCATTACACCCGGTCCATTCCTTCTCAAAATGCTGCAAATCCTGAATCCTTTGAAGAATGGCAAATCGGATATTTCACGATGACGGATATGAATGTGGAACAAAATTCTGCAAGTGGCATACAAGGTACTGCTTCGATCCGTGTCCCCTGGCTGAACAATCAGAAGATCGCTGTATCCTTCAATGACCTGAAAGTGAATCGCGATGGCAGAGTCTATGAAGGCACAGCTAAAGCAATTGATGAAAGTGATCGTGCATATGATCTGGGTGATGTGTACAACACATTGTTTGTGGGACATTCTGAATGCCCTTCGCGAACACTGGCTGCATTATCGGATGATATTTCAACTGCCAGAAGTGTTTTCAATATGGTTGCTGACCAAGCCAGTGGAGTCCCGTTGGGTATCAATCAGTCGCTTGAGGGAAGACAGTTTACTATCGGTGTTATAGACATGGTTTTCACTGCTGATCGTGCGAATATTGCATTGATCAATTTGTTTGAGCTGGGTTCAGTGGCAGAAAATCTATGGGTCAGTATTGCAGGAAATGATATCTGTCTCACACCTGATGGTCTTGGCGGTGAATATATTCTTCACCAGGCTTTCGAAAAACGAAAAGTTGGTTTTGGAAACATGGATATCACTACGTTTGGCGGATTGGGTGATCCTGAAACCATCAAGGATGAATACTGCTACATCGAGATGAATTGCGAAGGCATGAAATCGATGGCTATCCGTGGAGAAGTAGCATTTGACAGAGGAACGATTGTTCCTGACAATAATGGCCGTCCAGCTGGAGGAAAAGTCAAAGGAAGATTTTTCATGGAGCTTGACAAACGTAATGATCCAGCTACTAGTCTTTATGCTTACAATGAGAATGAAGAAATGGTGGGTACGCACATCATGCTGGGTTTTGATATGGATCCATTTCAGATCAAAGGTCTGGAAGGATGGACATTCACACCAGCACATGATGCAGTGATGGATATGTCTGACCTGGAGAATCCGGACGACATGGTTTTTCCTGAACAATATGATGTAGAAGCGATATATGGAAGTGATCCCGGTCTCATCACGACATGGCAGGGATTTTTCATGAAACAGGTTTCCATTCAGTCACCAAAAGAATTTTCAAATGGTGTACGTCGAAGTGCCGTTGCTGAAAATTTCATTTTTGATCCAACCCTTACAGTTGATGTAGGTGTGAGTGGATTACTGTCTGTTGGTGATGGTAATATCGAAGGATGGGGATTTTCGATCGATACATTTAAAATTGAAATTGTACAAAACACTTTCGTGAGTGGTGGCATGTATGGAGGTATTAATCCACCGATCACCGGCGATGGAGATTATCTTAATTACAAAGCAATTCTGGATCGTGATGAAAATGATCAGTTTTCTTTCTACGCAGTGGCAATGCCGGATTCATTGATCAGCATACCGGTTTCTTTAGCTAAAGCTGCTTTGTGTCCAAATTCATATGTACAGTTTACACTTGATTCGGAACACACTGAAGTCAGCACATTCCTCAAAGGTCAGTTGGTCATCGATGTGCTTGAAAATCTTCCACCGGAAATTGAAATACCGGATGTTATACCAGGATTAGAAATCAGGCTTGCTGATTTTCAATTGAATTTCAATTCGACAGATGGATTTGTGACAGAAGATATGGTGAGTGACGGAACTGGTTCTGCTTTCGGATTTGGTATTGATCTCCAGGATGCAACTTGCGGTGATCTATACACTGGTCTGATATTCGAATTTGATGGTTTTGAAGGATATGAATATGATGTGGATGACCTGGATGATCTATTGCGGGAAGGTTTGCCCAATGATGCATCACCACAGGAAAATGTAGACAAGTTTCCAATATCGATCAATGATATTGAACTTGGTTTTTCACGTGGGAATGTTTCGATTGATTTTGATATTGATGTCAGTTTGAGTACAGACATGGCAGATTTTATGATTGGCACTCGTCTCAATATGCGGAGTGGTCCACATACTAATTCAAGTGGGATTGAGCGGTATGGATTGACAGGGATAAGGATTGAATGTGGAAGATTTGGTGGAAGTGATCCGGATGCAAGTGTTGGTTTTGATCCATTCACAGTCAGAGGTGAAGTTTGTCTTGAACAAAATGAAGATGGCAGCAAAGGATTTAATGGTGACATAGATTTAGGTCTTGGTGTTTTCAACATGTCGCTCATCGCAGGATTCGGAACATCGGGTAAACCTGATGATGGTGAGTATGGAACACGACATTATTTCGGTTGGTGGTATTTTGATGGCATGGCACGTGTGTTTCCGGGATTGCCTCTTGTGCCTCCTACAGTCATTGCACACTTTAATGGTTTTGGTGGTGGTGTGTATTGGAATGCAACTGCTCCTGCTGTCAATGTCAGCATGGAAGACATCCTGAATTCAAATGATACAACTACGCAAGCTGCTCCACGTGATAGTAAACCTAAAGCAATGTGGGGAAATCGAACACTTGCTTTCCGCACAAGCTGGAATATTATTGAGGATCCGGTCTTCATGATCGATCCATATGTAGCCGGTACATGGAATACCCAATCTGGGCTGCAGTCAATCTCCTTTGGTGGAAATTTCTGGGCGCTTGCCCTTGAGTATGCGCAACGTTCTGATGCGCGTATTTATGGTTCTTCCATGAATACATTGACATTTATGGACAATGGGAATAACCCGCCTAAAGTGGCTTTCATGGGTACGAATACAATAAAGGCCAATATCATCAATGGTGTGTTATATGGAGCAGGTGAGGATAACGCTTTGATCAATACAGCCTTTGCAATAGGAGATGAAGACTTCTTTCCCGGAGAACCCAGCAATAGTGATGATGATCACATGTTTTGGTTTTTCAATGCGGGCAATCCTTACCAAAATGATTACGGAGGTGTTGTATTTGATCTTCCCGGTTTTAATCTAACTGAGAATAAATCCAATGGTAATAATCTCGGTATCGATGCCGGTTTCTCAGCATCCATTTATGCGATGATCGGTCAGAATATTCCAACTTATCTGCCTGATCCACCAGGTGAAGTATCAAAGCTCTTTGGATTAAAGTCAACGGATGAAGGAAGTTTTTCCGGAGGCAATCAGGAAGATGATCGGGATCCTGCAAATGCATCCACTGGTCACGGTGTTGTGTTTGGTGCACATGCTACTGCGTTTTGTGAAATACATGCCATTTTCTATGCGAGCTTGACCATGTTTGCAGGCCTGGATATTATGATGGTCAATATGAACGGACAGTCATGTTATACATCAAATGGAGTCGTGAACAATCCGGGTGTCAATGGTTGGTATGGTACAGGTCGTGCATATACAGGATTAGAAGGTGCTATTGGTGTAAAAGGAAAAATATTCGGAAAAGAAATTGATATCAAGATCATTCAGCTCCTTGCTGCTATGATGTGCAGTGCCGGTGGTCCAAAACCTATGTGGCTTGACGGACGTGCAACATTGCAATATAATTTGCTGGGAGGAACGATCAAAGGAAGCACTCGGATGATGATTTCGGTGGGTAACAAATGCATACCTCCAGTGACAAGTCCGTTTGATTTCCCTATCATCGCAGAATATTATCCAAATGAAGTAGAGAACAGGAATATCGCTGCATTCGTGAATCCGACTGTATCATTTACAGTACCCATCAATGAGATCCTTTATATACCTGATGTAAATGGTCAAACACAACAGATCAGGCCAAAGCTTGTGGAAAGTAATTTTAATATCAACAAAGATTGTGACAATTGCAAATCCGCTGAGCGCGACACCAGATATCCACTGATCGCCGAGGATGGACGCTCTGCCGTCTATGATCCATTTAATCCTTTATGTGGTATCAATGGGGATCAGGAAAGGAAACAATACCGCATGAAGATCAAAGTCACTGCAGAAGAATATAAAAATAATAGTTGGAGAACCGTAAAAATAGACGGGGAAAACTGGGAAGAATCCTTTGATTTCACATTTAAGACAGACGCAGCTCCTTTACAGATCCCTGCAGATGAAATTGGTAAGACAAAACCACTCACAAACCAAAAGTTTTTTCTTCAGAATGAAATGAATGGTGACTTGTATGTACATGCCAAGAGCAGACTGGAAGGTGTATATTATTATGAGACGGATATCTATGGCAAAGAGTATGACTACTTCGCCTTATTCAAGGATAACAATGGTGAAGAATTATTCAGAAAACGGGTTACCTACAATGTGGGTGAAATGAAGTTACATTGGGACAAACCTGTTCTTGATAACAACAAGCATTACATCATTCAGATCGTCAGGAAGCAACGCATCGAGAATCCTTTGTTTATGATGAGTAGCAGGAAGTTGATCATCGATCAGAACTTATTGGCCAGTGCAAATACAGATAGCTTAAATTTTCAATACCAGGTCGAACCTGAATTGCCGGAAATTTCACCTTTGACAGCTGTGAATCCGGGTGAGGTATTACTACATGCATTCGAATTTGAGACCAGTCGTTACAATACATTGAATGATAAAATGGAAGATGCGACTGTAGATATGGAAGTGCATAATGGATATCAGCGCCTGGACTTCGATGACTTCGAAGGATTTGATATTTATGACATCGATGGCTGGATCGATGATCATGAATATTCAGCACCTCCACGCGTCATTATATCAGATCCGTTCACTGCACCATTCCACAACAATCTGTCTAAACCGAAACTTGGAAATTTTGCACAGACATACAGGGATCAATATGCCGGTGAACCATCAGGTCTTGAATCTGAGGGTGCGCCGGACATTGAGGCGGATATAGATGTACAAGTTGCTCATGATCTGGGTGCTGATAATTCAGATGACGGAGGTATCAATGGAGGAGGCGAATCAGGTGACGGTGGTAGTGAAGAAGAGCATGTCCCATTAGATTTCCCTATCCTCATTCATACTAACTATGACTGGTACCATGTAGATGACGTACATCAATCGCTCAATGAGCATGCCATCCGTGCTACCATTCTGATGGATAATGATGAAGATGATGGTTATGTCGGTACTGAAATGGGGAACGCAATGTTTGCTGTACAGACACCTTCCAATCTATTCAGTGTCAAATATTATGTAACAGAAGACATTCTTGATGATGCACAGACCTATGCAGATTTTGGTGAAGAATGGATTGACCACGCAGTCAATGGAAATTTCACCTATCACAGTCTGCATTATGATCAAACGCTCTCTGCATATGAGGTAAATCAGCTTATTGAGGATCTGGAGAATGTCACCAATGCCATCATCAACAGCAGCCTGATCAATGGACCTGGTGCCAATGGATTTTCAAATACGGTTCGCTTCAGAGCTAACAAATCATTTGAATCCGGTGGCTCTGAAATCGGAACCACTCGAAATATGAATTTCAACAATTGATATCATGACCAGAAAAAGAATACATATCTATCTGACAATAGGACTTTTGATCACCCTCCTACCTTTTGTCAGTTATGCTCAAAGCACAGATGCTACAGTGAATAATGATAGCCTTTTGTTGGCCGGTGATGTTCATATTGATTACAAATACTATGGTGATTCGACGGTGATCCGGTGGGGCTATGATCATCCGCAGCTTTGGTATCATCAATGTTATCATCCTGTGACTTTGTGGAGAAGGGATGTGACCAACAAAGGAGATTATGAAAAAATCGCAGAGATCATGCCATGGGATTCTTCAAAGATTGAATCCTTAGCAGCTGTTTCCAGTCATCAGGATATGCTGGTGGTTGTCCTCGAAAATATGTACAGGCATTGGGACAATACATTGTTTAAAGATTATGCAAGCGTACTGGAGCGAACGGATAATTTTTACAACAGGTGGTCGCTTGTACATTTTGCAGCTGACAGAGATGCTGCAGCAGCTACAGCAGCGGGTCTTCGGTATGTTGACAATAATCTAAAACCAAAAATAACATATGCATATAAGGTAACTACGCATGGCAATACCGCTTCAGATTATAAGGTTGCTTTTGCCGTAAAGAAGAATTTCGTACCGGTCATTTTTAATATTTCTGAAGGGGATTCCCTGGTGACCATCACATGGGAAAAGAAATTGCATGACTATCACTTCTCTGCCTACTGGATAGAACAATCAACTGATAGTAAATCCTTCACAAGGATGAATAGCATTCCTTATGTGCAGATGACTGATGTCAGCATCAAGGAACCATTGCGCTATTATGCATATGCGGTGGCTACTGAAAATTATAAGAAGAAATACTACCGTGTCATTGGCCTGGATGCTTTCGGCGATGAAAGTAAACCTTCAGAGTCACTTGTTGCCATGGGCAGGGATCGCACAGCACCAGCCGAAGCTTCACTGACTGCTGACACATCACTTACCCATCATTCTAAACTTTTATCCTGGACACATCCCAATCCTGGAGATGTGAAGATGTACAATCTTGAACGCAGCTTTGCAAATGAAACCGTGGTCATTCGGAATTGGGCAAAAGCAACCATGCATTCTCAAAAGGACAGTGTAAATATTGAAGGAGTTTATAAATACCGCTTGATCGCTGTTGATACGGCCGGAAATGAAAGTTTCTCCCAACCTGTCTACACCAAAGTATATGATCTCATTCCTCCTGCAGCTCCGGTAAAGCCACACGCTTTAGCGGATACCACAGGCAGGATATTTATTCAGTGGGATGATCATCCGGAGAAAGATGTCATCGGGTACAATATTTATGCAGCAGATGGTAAGCAAAGAAATTTTATCAAGCTTAATGCACAGATATACCGATCGACTGTATATGTGGATAGTATTGACATGCATTTGCTCAATGAAAAAAGATACTATCGTGTAGCAGCTGTTGATGATGATTATATGATCAGCCAGCCATCAGAGATTGTGGAAGTGGACAGGCCTGATGTCATCCCACCGGCACCGGCATTGATCGGAGATTACAGGGTCATGCAGGAAGGCATCCGGTTGACAATTCTTCCTTCAAGCTCAAGAGATGTTGTAAGACATGAATTACGCCGGAAAGAAACCGAAGGTGAATGGAAAACGATTGAAACGTTTACACAAATACCATCCTCCTATCTTGATAAAAATGTAGTAGCAGAACATCAGTACACCTATCGCATTCTGGCTATTGACAAATCAGGCCACGAAAGCAATGTGGTCAAAGACATTGTTCTCACAGCATTACCAGCACAACTTGAAACCCCCGTGATATCTTATACGGTGGATGGAAATGTCATGACGCTTTCCATCCTCATGACCCATCCGGATTTTTCCATGAAATTCAATGTCTATAGGGCCAATGATACCGGAAGCTACACAAAGCATGCAGTTGCAGAAACGTATTCTTTCTCAGAAAAAATTCCATCCGATCTTATATTCAGGTACAGAGTAAGGATGACTACTGCTGATGGACGCACTAGTCCGTTCAGTAATGAAATCACCACCCAAATTGCATCCCGATGAAAAATCCTTTTCTACTGCTCATATGTGTCATTGGTTTCTTCCTGACCACATGTACGAATGAATATGTTGATCCGAATGATTACAGGGATCCTGAACTTCCAAAGGATAATACGCTCGAATTGCGTACAGGAACCAAAAGCATGAACTTTGATAATCAGCAGGAAGTGAAATCTGTGACATCGGACAAAGTTATTTATGATGCGAATTCTTCTTTTGCAAATTCTGTCAAGGTTAATGACATCATTGTAAATCCACTTGGTGCCGAAAAATCTTTCATCCGCAAGGTGACATCTATTTCTAACGCTGGCGGACAAATTGAATTCACTACTGAGACGGCTCAAATGACACAAGCTTTTTCTTCATGGGTCATTGATAGTCGTACAGATAAACTTACGATCGTATCACGTTCACCATGGGAAGAGACGATTGGTTTTGAAGGAGATTTTGGTGGTGTGGATTGGAGCTTCAATGGATCACTTGATCCACAGATTTCACTCACAGGCAGGTATTCCAATTTTGGTCTTGAATACAGGTGGGATGAAAATGATCCTCAATATGCGACGGGTCCGTATATCAGGTTGTATTTAAGTAATTTTTACCTCAAGCTTGAAGGCCAGGTAACAGCTAATATCTCAGGTAATGCAGGATTTTCAGCAGAGGTGGATCCAATAGCTATTGCACAGATTCCTTATGCTAATTTTCTCACTTTATATTTCAGTCCGAATTTAAGTGCTAATGCAAGTTTTGAAGGCTCATTTACATCCCCTATAGTTGGTTCGGAAATCGGCCCGTTCAATACGAGTTGCGGATATGACAATACTACATCCTCATTATTCTGGCGTGATCTGCCTAATCCTGCGATCAGTCCGCTATTTACGTTGCCAACAGTGGATAATCTTTCTGGTTCATTCAAGCCGACTGTAGGCATAGAATTTATTGTTGCACCAACCGGTCTCTATGAGTCCGGTGCAAGCGACGCTATCGAACTTAAATTGGCAATGAATGCGTATATGTACACTGACTTTGTTTTTTTACATCGGGGTACATTTGATGATCGTCAGCCACGCATTTCTTTTGATGCTAAGCAGGGGGTAGGATTTAATGTAGGAATCGATTTTAATCTTTTCGATGGTTTTTTATCCACCGGATATAGTTCTGATGATTATGAATACCAGTCAAACCAGTGGAATATCACCAACCTCAATACATGTGATGCATTTCCGGATGCATCGATTACCTATAGTGGTGGCCTTGTCGACATCAGCATTACATCAGGCGGAAATCATGGCCTTGGGTACCAGGTGTATGCCAATGATGAATTGGTTTCAGACCAGGTGTATGGCTACGATCAAACGAACACAATAGATCTGCCTTCTTCTTCACAGCTTGTCAATAAGATTGCAATAGTTGATGTGGGTAATTATGGTTGTTACCTGGAAGATATCTATGTGGATCCATCATTGGTAGGAAATTGCTCTGATAAATTTATAGATGGCAGGGATGGTAATGAATATTGCATGACTGACATCGGAGGTGTAACCTGGATGGCAGAAAATCTTCGATATACGAATGGTGGCGCTATAGGCAAGTGGTATAACAATGCGAATACAGATGAGAACCTGATATTTGGCAGGCTGTACACATTTGATGAAGCACAGGATAATATTTGTCCGAATGGATGGCATCTTCCTTCGAATGGAGAATGGAATATTCTGATTAGTGAATTGGGCGGGCTGAATTTGTTTGGAAAAAATGCCAAGGCTGCATCAAGCATACTATGGCCGAGTTCTAATCTTCCGGATGAAACGACTTTTGGTGCAGTTCCTGCCGGAGAATATTATTCATGGCTTGAAGGATCAACGCAATACAATGCATTTGGAAATAAAGGAAAGTATGCGCGGTTCTGGTCAGCTACATTGCTTGACGGATCACCTACCATGATTGAAATCGGTACAGGTGATAAAGCAGTAAGAAACACAGGAGAGTCGGCTAATCTGATTGGGCTTTCGCAGTTTAAGAGTATAAGGGATATTGGGTTTTCGTGTCGGTGTGTGAAGGATTGAGAACTCTCCCCCTTTCCCTCTCTTCCGAAATAATTGTACTTCCGAAAATGATCTCTCTGAAGAGAGGGGTGATTAGATTTCTCTGGAACTCTCCCCCTTCCCCTCTCTTACGAAATGCCAAGACATACGAAAATAATCTCCCTAAATAGCGGGGTGATTTGATTTGTTTGTGAAATCTTACCGCCCCTCTCTCGGAGAATTTATTTCTACCAAAAGATTCTTTAATAAGAGAGGTTATCAAATGCAATGTTGATTTTCGTCGTTTCAAATCTGAAATTTGCAAACGCTCCGACATGGGTACAATGCCGGCGTAGGCTGAGCCTACGTCGGGATGTATGCAAAACCCGGTTTTGCGTTTCACATTTTAGCAACTTAGAACCATAGCTTTAAAATAATTTTAAAAATAGTTTTGTCAGTTCAATTATTCTTTTCTAACTTCATTTTTAATTCACGTAATCATTGTTATAGAAGGGAAATTAGGACCTGGTATCCAAATAATACTTTTAAAGTTTATCAATCCTAAGTGAAGAATACATTTTTACTAAGTTCAATTGCCTTGCCAGATTTCAATACGATCGTTTTCAAGGTGTAAAGAAATGAATTGCGGTATGAGATTTTGATAATCAGCTCGTGAGCTGACTGATAATGTTATTAAATATTTGTTCACCCAAAGAGCAATAGAGTCATTTATCCTTACTCGATTTTATAATTTTTAATTAATCAAACCAACTATCCAACTATTATGGCAGAGAACAGAAACATTACGTACAACTTAACATTCAAAGTGAACCCGAATGTTACATCCGTGGCTAAACTCATCCTCCAAAGCCAGGATCTTTCTTCCGGAAAATGGCAATCCGACCCTCCCAATGAAATTAAAGTTGCCAATGCAGGCGACAGTATTAAAGTGACCTTTAAAGCATCCGGCAGGGCATGCACTGCCACAGGGGTAGGAGGCTCCGTAGTCTACAAAGGGACTGACCCGGATGATACCGTGTACACGCTCAAATTTGAAATTCCTTATTCCGAAGCAAACAGCGGCAATCTGACCGGCGGATCAACATATTACGACACGACAGGTGGTAAAGTACCGATATCAGGTAATTCAGTCACAGTTGATGTAACCATTACACAGACCAAGCCCATCATTTAAATAATATGCAGGACAGTTCACTCGAGCAAACGATTGATAGGCGACATATGTTTTTGGCCATCGGATGCGCAAGGTATCCTTATGTCAAAGTGAAAGAGCTATTTGGCGATAAGCAGGTTCTCAATATGGAAGAGCTTTCAAAATTGCCGATCCCGGATGATGAAAAAGTCCAGGCGATACAGGAGGGGGATTTTTTTTCACCCCCTCTGGCGCATTTGTTAGCGTTAAGATTTGCTGGCAGCACTTTCACAGCATTAAAAGAGCATTTAAGTTCCGCTGAAATTGAAATGTGCGAAGAAGCACTCGCAGCCTTCCAGTCTTTACTGATCGGTGCCCAATCGTGGCAAAACTTCTATACGATCACGGATAAGATTAAAAATTACCTCTACCAGACTTACTATGATATTCCTGTGGGAGAAAATTTTAAACGGATTGCGGCTTTAGAGATCATGCTTTGCCTCAGCAGGGATTCCGCTAAGTCTATTTTAGTCGAAACATCTTCAGTACAAAGAGATGTACTTGGCGAAGAGACAGGAACGCAACAGCTCAATGACATGCTGGCCATTTCGCGAAATCATTTTTTGGAAAGGCCTTTTTGATTAAAGATGCTTTTGACAGCCTGGATAAAAGACCCATATGAAGCCGTTTGTATATTCATATATGACCGCTTGTACAAAATGTGATGATTGTGTGATTGGCAATTGGCTGTTATAAATGGAAGTGTTGTCTCTAAAATAAATTTTTTGTTTCCAGTTAAGACGTATGTCTTGCATAAATTTTTTAATTGTCTGCATCCATCTTCAGTGATGATATCGTGATTTCATTTTTCAGATAAGATATGTACCTATGGATATCCATCTGAACTTTTTCTTTCAACATGAATATTAAATTTTCAATGTTGATCAGGACAGCCTCTTCAATGATTTGAATGTATCGGATTACTATAATAAATATGGATTATGAAAGCAATATTAAAAGGAAACCAAACCATAAAGCCATTCATTAAGCTGGGTGTCATTGCACTCCTGGTATTGATCATTGGAAGCTGGGTCTTGATCCGGAAAACCGGTCACGTAAAAGATCTTTCCTATATCCGGCAAACCGCCGCTTCATCTGCCGTGGGTTATTTACCTGGTGAATTTGAGCTTGCTGCAACCGGTGATCCGCAATATTCCATTGAGCTGGAAGTTCCTCCCGGAACGAATGATGTGCAACCTGAAATATCACTTTCATATTCCAACTCCGGAAGCAATGGAATATTGGGATATGGCTGGCAGTTGAATGGCCTGAGTGTCATCACACGGACAGGGAGAAATATCCAGGAGGATGGCATCAGCAGTGGCATAACCTTAACCTATAATGACCGCTTTGCCATCAACGGACAACGTCTCATTGCATATAAAGACAAGCAAGGAAAAGTATTGTCAACACGCGCCGAAAGGGCTGCAGCATATGGCAGGGAAGGCACTGAGTACCGGACAGAAATAGAATCCGGAACAAAAGTATATTCCATTGGGGTTTGCGGAAATGGTCCCTGTTCTTTTAAAGCCGCAATGAAGGACGGAAGTACAATTGATTTTGCACAGACGGATAATTCCAGGATACAACCTGCAGGAAGTCCTGCCGTAACGATGTGGGCCGCTAACCAGGTGACCGACGCCAATAAAAATTATGTAACTGTAAAATATCACCAGGATTTCGCGGATGGCTTTTTTGTGCCGGAAGAGATTAACTATACAGGTAATGCATCCACTAACCTGCTTCCACAACGCAGGATCCATTTCGAATACGAAACACGCCAGGATACCATACTCAATTTTTTACTTGGTCTTAAGTTCTCATGCGGGCAGCGGATGAAAAGCATTAAAACGTATGTAGACCTGGATGGCGATGCACAAAATATAAATGCACCTCAAAATCTCGTTTCGAACTATTCGATCGGATACAAGTACAGCATAAGCTCACAACGATCCGTCATCACGTCGATCGGCCTTTGCGATGCCCAGGGGACTTGTCTTCCTGCTACAACCATGGATCTTACATCTCTTGATCCGGACAAACCTTTCGCTGAAATGTTAACTACCCTGCCTCCTGGTTTTGCAAACTACCTGGTGAAAGATGTTGAAAAAGTAAAAGCAGATTTCGATGGAAACGGAAAAGTAGACATTCTCCTCATGAGGCAAAATAATCCCGTGATGCCATTTATCTATAGCAATGCATCAGGTGCCTTCGAGATCATCAATGCAGCTGTACCATCCGGCTATGCAGGCTATCTCAATAATCCCAATGTCACTACCATCGCGGCGGATTACAATGGAGATGGAAAAACAGATCTGCTCTTTTTTGAAAAAGCCAAAAGTACAGTTGCCATTATTTATGCAACTGACTTTGGGAAATTCGAAGGGACCACAAAACAGCTTCCCAAAGATTTCAATACGCTCTTTAATCAATCCGATGTAGAAAAAATATCAGGGGATGTCAATGGTGACGGACTCGTAGATATACTTGGATTTAAGACCGGTTATCAATCTGTTCCTGTATTAATGGCTCAGCAGGGAGGAGAATTTACCGGAAAGGTGGTGAAATTACCATCGACGGTAGCACCCTATTTTAATCCTGCCGGAGCAAGGCACGCTTCGGGAGATTTTAATGGCGATGGATTAACAGATGTAATTACTTTTAGCCAGGGCTACCAAAGCATGCCTGCTATTTATTCAGACGGTAAAGGTGAATTTACAGCTTCGCTTGAACGATATCCGGCGAGTGTAAGTCAACTCGTCAATTCACCAAATACAGAACGGATCACGGGTGATTTTAATGGTGATGGCATCGTAGACCTTAGCTTATTTATTGAAGGTGGTAAGACGATTCCCGTATTGTATTCCCTGGGAAATGGTGCCTTTCAGGATTATTTTGTAAAGCTTCCTTTAGTGGATGCCGAGTATTTCACCAGCAAGCGATCTGAAAAAGTACTTGGCGATATTAATGGAGACGGGATTACAGATATCATGGCTTTCCAGACAGGTCTGAAATCCGTTCCATCCATGATCTCCCAGTCGCAGGGAAAGTATATCTACAAGCAAATTCAGATCAGCCCGGATTTAGCCAATGCGATCAATACGGATGGTGTCGAAAGAATGGTTACGGATTTCAATGGCGATGGCCTTATTGATGTGGCGGGCATTAAGGAAGGATTTACGAAACTTCCCATGCTGGTTGCATATAAGTTCGATGATAAAAACAACCAACCGGATCTTATCAGGTCCATCACAGATGGTATAGGGAAGGTGATTGAGATCAATTATTTGCCCCTTACCAATAGTTCCATTTATGATAAGGGGACACCGGTATCCTATCCATACTACACGGCACAATTTGCAACTTATGTAGTCAGTGATTACCGTGCATTGGAGAAAAAAGTGAACCCAACATCGGTATTGGCATTCTCCGTAAAATATTCCGGTGCCGTCATTAATAATTTCAATGGTTTCCTGGGCTTTCAAAGTATTTCCACAAAGGATGATCAGAGAGACCTGGTCATAAAGACATCTTATGCGATGACCTTTCCTTTTGCCGGAACAGTGGAAAGCAAAATCATACATGCAAGCGGAAACCCTGATAAAATACTAGGCAAGGAAATTTATACGTATCAGCACGACTCTATTCCTTATTCCTCTGTGCAGATGGTCTGGAATTCTGCTTACAGGATGGAACATTATACGAATGGTAACTTTAACTACTCCCTTGAGAAGAAATTCAATTATGATGATCAACATAACAACGTAGTCCGGATTGATGACCTGGGAGATATTGCAGTTGCCGGTGATGAGGTATATACAAACTTCAAATACCGTGTGGCCGATCCAAATAGCCAGGAGTGGTGGAAATCCTATTTCCCGGTTGCAGAAAAAGGCTTGAAAACGAATCTCAATCCGGACTGGAATACATGGACATCCAATGATCTCTATTGGAAGCGCATGGGTTATGATGTGAATATGAATATGACCATCGACAGTGGTTATATGAATGACAATGGGTTGAAGAATTCTTTTTGGGTGGCAGGACAACTGACCTTTGATCCTTATGGAAATACAATTGCAAAGACCTATGCGCCTAACCAGGGCAATTCACCGATTGTCACACGTACTATTTTCGATAATGTGTTTCACACATTCATCGTTGAGTCAATAAATACACCGGGATCACCTGACAATCCTGCATCACCATCACTACATGCCAGATTCACGAACGACCCGCGTTGGGGCTTGAAAATTTCTGATCTGGATCCCAATGGAAATCTGATCATGAACATACCTGATAATGGGATTGATGGTTTTGGCCGCGTGCTCATTATACAAGGGACTAACCCAGATGATAAAACCCTGATCAATCTATCAGTTTCATCCTACCTGGAAGGAAAAGCCGGTGTTGGATATTATATATTAACTCAATCACCGAATTCATGGCAGGATGGAAACGTGCCGACTGCAAACTGGGCTTTTACAAAAACATATTATGATGGAATGGATCGGGAAGTGACCACTGAAGTCAATGGAACAGGCCCGGCAAATAATATTATTGAAACGATCGAATACAATCTGAAAGGCCAGGTATACAGGCAATATGCTCCCCGCTATCAAAACGCGCCACCTGATTCGGTCAGCTTCACACAACAAAGCTATTACCCTCATGGTCAGCTTCAAAAAATCGAATCCAGTGCACCCAATGGATCAGGTCAATTACTGCTATCGGAAGAATATCTATATGATCCGCTTAACAGCTTAATCGTCTATATCAAAAAACCATCTCCGGTATCTAATAGCGAAGTGGTTTACTATAAGGAGATCTATGATTACACAGGAAATGTAATTAGCAATTCCGGTCCCTATACAACGCCGGGCCAGCCTGGTGGAGAGTTTGGAGAAACAAGCTATTCCTATGATCAATTGGAACGATTGTACAAAGTGATTGATCCTTTGGGTCAACCTACATATTATTATCATAATTCCACAGGACAGATCATTAAACAATTCCAGGCGGAGACCGATACTACGTATTTCGTTTTTGATAAAAATGAATTGCAAATACAAAATATCACGGCGAAAGGTACGCTGCGATGGGAATATGATGATTTGGCAAGGCCGCTTTATCAGATGCAACGTCCGACAGGAGGACCAGAAGATACGATTTCATCTTACATATATGATGATCTCACAATTTCACCGAATGGACTTGGACAGCTGTCTTCTAACAGCACCAGGGATGTCAGGTATACCTATGCTTATGCGAATACAGGTGATCCATACCAGAAGAGCACTTTCTTTAAAGAATTGAATCAAACGTTTATTCAGGGTTTTGCTTTTGATCCGCAGGACAGGTTATATAAATCAGTTTACCCGGACAACGCGATCTTAACTTACAAATATGATTATGCCGGTAACTATTCTCATGTGCTGCTCAATCAGGATACACTGACTTCTTATCCTTCTTATAATGCTTCAGGAGAAATACTGAAAATAAAATTTGGCAACCGGGTGGAATCAAATTTTCAATATGATCTGGCCGGAAGAATACGTCAAACGCAGACTAAAAAAAGCCAGTATTACCATGGAGATATTTCCTATCAATGGAACAATGCAAATGTAATAAATACGATAACTGACAATCGCCCGGTGAAAGAGGTAGATCAATCCGGTTCCTACCAATATGCTCAATCAGGTCGACTCACAGCTTCTTCTTCCGGAACAGGCAATGAACATATGAATTATGATCCTGCAGGTAATCGTACTTCGCTTAATACAGAAATATATCACTATTCATCTCAGAAAAAACATCAGCTTGACAGCATCACGAGAAATGATACCACTCTGTTCCGGTTTGCCTATTCCAAAACCGGAAACCTCATAAGTAAATTTATAAAGCGTGATAGCCTTGGAAAAAAAGCAAACCTCACTTTCGCTTATGATTTCAGTGTAGATGGAAATCTAAATTCAGTTTCTCTCGCAAATGAAGGCCTTCTCAGCTCTTATACCTACAATGGGAATAATGAACGTGTGATCAAACGTGATCCTGACGGGGTAGTCACATATTATATTTCTGAATTTTATGAAGCCGTACGTCTTTCCTCGGGTCAGCTTTTATACACCACGTATTGTCACGATGACCAGGGTGTCCTCTATGCCTCTACACGTGATGCTGCTTCCGTAAAACTTTTGAAGAAAGGAAATATGGAACAGGTATTACGTGGTTCCGTAGATCCCGGATGGTTTTCAATTTTCATTGGAGGGTTGTTGAATGAAATGAAAAACTTTGACAGGTATCTGTTTATTCTTGGATTAGCAACCATATTCATTTGGCAATTCAGTTTAATAATTCGTCAGCGTAAAAAATCCAGGTCCTGGCGTACACCTTTCAGACCTGTCAGCTCTATCAGATACAGCCTGATGCTGATCGCCTGTCTGACCATGGTGATGGAGCCATTGGTAGCACAATCTCCATTGGGTATGACTCCGGGTCCAAATGGTCCGGGTGTTCCTGAAAAAGGAGAAATACGATATTTCCATCAAAACCAGGTCGGTAGTAATCTCATGCTGACAGACCCTACCGGGGGATTGGCAAACAGCTTGTTGTATTCTTCTTTTGGAAAACTTGCAAAAGAGAAAAGTACCGGTGTAAATAATTTCAGAGGAAAATTTACCGGTAAAGAGTTAGATGAATATACCGGCCTGCAATACTTCGGCACACGGTACTATGATGCACATATTGGAAGGTTTATCAGCCCCGATCCAGGCAACCAATATTTCAGTCCGTATTTGTATGGCGATAATAACCCGATCTCCGGAACAGATCCGGATGGCAGTCTCTTTTTTGAAATTGCACTGATCGTAGCTGCGATTGTTTTTGCTTATGCAGGTGCAGCTTTAGCCAATGGCACATTGAATCCGGCTGAATGGGAATGGGACTCTGCAGACACCTGGATAGGAATCATCAGTGGTGCGATAACAGGTGTGGCTGTTGTAGCGACCGGAGGTGCGGCCCTTGCTGCTTTTGGAGTTGTCAGTGCTCAGTCTGTTACCGTAGCCGGATTAAGTGCCGGCACCATTGCCTTTACAGCAGATATTGCGATTGTCGGTGTCGATGCAGGAGTCTTTGCTTCCGATCCGAGTTTATCAAACGGAATCATGCTGGGTATCGACCTGGTGACTTTTGGTGCTGCGCTGATCGGTAGATTTGGAAAAGGTGCCAGGGCTGCAGCGAAGGGAGGAGATTCGGGAGTGACTGCGGGAAGTAAATCCAGCCGCGTAAACAGTGTTGATAATCTTTTTGAAGTATGTCCACTTTCGCTTGTGCAAGGCACATCTGTGACATCTTCTGCAGGTGAAGTTCCGATTGAAAACATTCAGGTAGGTGACGAAGTCTTATCCTATGATCTTGAACGTGATCAGTATGTATTCAGTCCTGTTTCACAAATATTCCGACGGGTTGCTACGGGTTTGATCGTCATAGGAATCGGATGTTGTGATACGGTGTATGCTACTCCGGAACATCCGTTTTTGACAAGTGATGATGTATTTATTGAAGCACAGTTTATGACAGTAGGAACCCGCCTTCAACATTTTGACGATACCTACTATCCACCTGAAGAGATCCGGAGAGACGCATCAGAAATGGTGACTTTCTTAATCCCTCTTCCGGATACAACTACCACAGTTTATAATTTTGAAGTTGAAGGAACACACAACTACACAATTGGAAAAGAAAAAGTAGTTGTACACAATCCATGCAAAACGCCATCCAAAAGATTACGGGCTTTGGGAAAGACACCGGGAAAAAATACGAAAACCGGAAGAACGGTATTCCAACGGATGGAACTCAAAGGTATAGCAAGGATTAAAGGTGGAAAAAAACAAGTAAAAGTCCGGATGAAATTAGGAGGTCCGCGTGTCTGGCAGCCATTAGATAGAAATATTCATATGGGTCATATTCTGGATGCAGTCTCTGTCTGGAATTCAGGTGACTCAAAATATTTTGGTGGTAAGCCGTTATACAAGTTTGGAGCAAAATCCAAGGAAGCCAGAACATTCATGCTTGATCCACATAATTACGAATTAGAATATGGACCATTAAATTCATCCAACGGCGCAAAATTAGGTCAGACCTATGTCCAGCCCAAAGGTTTCACCGGGACATGGTAACTTATCTCGTGAAAGTCAAATTTCCATATATTACCGTTCAGGCAAATCATATCATTTCGCTATGGCAGAAGAACTTGATAAAAAATTGTACAAGCAGATAACAGATCTGTGTGATTTAGGAAATGAACAGACAGAATCAGAGCAATACGAAAAAGCATTTGACTATTACCTGGAAGCGCTTAAGCTGGTACCTGAGCCCATCGAAAAATGGGAAACGTCAACATGGATATTTGCATCACTTGGAGATTGTAAGTTTCTTTTGAATGAATTTGAAGCAGCTCATTATTATCTCACGTCGGCTATGTATTGTCCGGGTGGGATCGGCAATGAATTCATTCATTTGCGCCTGGGTCAGACACAATATGAACTGGGAAATATGGATCGCGCACTCGATGAGTTGACCCGGGCTTACATGAGCGGAGGCGAAGAACTATTCGAAGGTGAAGACCCGAAATATTTTAATTTCATCCGATCCAAACTAAAAGGGGTTTAATGTATCGTTTTTATGCACAAAATACGACTGGGCATCCTGGACCTTTCTCCGCGCAAAAAAAATGGGACCGATGCAGAAGCCATTCATGAGACTATTGAAGTAGCTATTGCCGCTGACAGGTTAGGATACAATCGAATTTGGGTATCCGAACATCATAATCACGAAGGATTATCCAATACCTCTCCTGAATTACTGATGTGCAGGATTGCCGGGATGACTTCAAAGATACATGTGGGTTCAGGAGGTATACTTTTACCAAATTTTTCTCCGTTGAAAGTCGCGGAATGGATACGGACGTTAGTTGTATTTTTTCCGGAAAGAATAGATATCGGTATCGGACGATCTACAGGAGGTGATCCGGTGACCGCTCAATTGCTTAATCCGGGTTACTCTATCGACAATAAAAGTTTTGAAGATGCATTCACCTTATTGAATGATTTTTTATCCGACCGGTCTTCCATTTATTTTGATGCCAAGGCGATTGCCGCACATCCGCGGGTATTGACTAAACCTGATGTGTGGATATTAAGTTCCGGTGCTGAAAGTGCAGCACTTGCTTCAAAACTGGGTGTGCCCTTTTCCTTTGCTCATTTCATCAATCCGGAACAATCGTTAGGTATCCTATCACAAAATCAGGAATCAAATTATAATCCAAAAACAAACCTGGCAGTGATGACCGTGTGTGCGGAAACGGAAGAGGAAGCCACTGCATTGTGCCTGACCATGCAGTATGCTTTATTTCAGATCGAACGAAGAGCTGCTGACATTCTCTTGTCCAAATGCATTATTACAAACAGAAAACAATAACCATAATTGTAAATATTTCATATGCATTGAATGATTTTATGCTTACACATTACTACAAAATTTATAGCCTATGTCGATTCAATACATTTGCGCTAAACTCAGGCTTTTTTCCCCTTCCGTTTTTTTAATAATATACTGATATCCGCTATAATATAAGCAATGCAGATTAACGGAACGTACTTAATTTTCGGATTGATTTGTTGTTCCATCAGCGCCAGAATACTCACGGTCATCATCACTGAGATGATTACATAAATGAACACCCTTTTCATGATGTTCTTAAGATTCCACTCAGGCTCATTCTCGAGTTCGTCCTCAGCTTCTTTTACAGCCAGTTCAGCATTGTGTATTACATTTTCCCCTTTGACAGCATCGATCAGATTTGAATTAAAGTACTCCAGGTTCCTGGTATTTCTGCCAAATGAAAATGGATGAGATCCTATAGCAGGTTCCACAATGCTGTTTTCAAATATGATATCATCCTTCCTTATGATGGTTATCCTTGTTCCCACCCAACTCCAGCTTAGGTCATTTCTTTTAGCTCTTAACAGAGATTCATCTAATACTTCTATATGCCAATCCAGTTCCATCGCAGTAGCTTTTGCGGCTTCCTGGAAATGGGTTGCTGTATGTTTGATAGCATATTGTTTAAATTTCAGAACTGAGTATTGCCGGTAAATAAAAAATAGAATTAATGCAAAGATTAAAAGAGTGCCAATAGGAAACGCGGTGGCAACCGCATGATCAAATATTTCAGGATACCAGGCAAACCATGACATTACAAGTATTGGCCCTATAAACCAATAATGAGATATTTTTTCCCAACTACTTAGCTTAAGTCTTCCTCTGTCGAATTGTTCTTTTATATCCTTTTGCATTTAGATCCAATATATGCATTGAGATTCAAAATAATCAATAAAACATAAAATATCCAATTATGATTTCGTGGACGCAAATCTGAAATTTGCAAACGCTCCGACGTAGGTACAACCTACGCCGAACAACTATTTTTTTTTCCACAAGCATTGCTTGTGGAAAAAGTTAAATCACAATAATATAAAAAAGTAAACTTGTTCGGCGTAGGTTGTACTCATGTCTAACAAAACTTTTCCTTATGCACAGCTTTTGAAAAATAATAAAAAAGTGAACTTGTTCGGCGTAGGTTGTACCTACGTCGGGGTGTTTGCAAAACTCGGTTTTGCGATTTAAACAAATATAAAAAGCGGCCTGATGCTGTCAGGCCGCTTTTTTATATTAAAGGCTTAAAGATTAATTTAATTAAACGTCAATCATCACATCCCTCCGGGGTGGATATGCATTTCGGGGAACTCACCCCCTTCCCCTCTCTTACGAAATAATAGAACTTCCGAATATGACCTCCCTAAAGAGAGGGGTGATTTGATTTGTTTGTGAAATCTTACCGCAGACTTCAAATAACCTGTTTTGCAAGGAGGTGTCACCGATATGGGTTAATTCCTTGTGTTAAACAATAAGCTTTATAATTCAGAACAAAAAATGGAACCACTTAGGCACTTAGAAAACCTAAGGAAGCCACTTAGAAAAAAATTTATAGCTCAACTATATCAAAAAATGATCATGATTTTCTGAATAAATCCTTGTCCTCTGTTTGAAAATAAATGGAATGCTTCGACCTGCTTTACTCATCCTCGTGCTACAGCTCAGCAACCGCCACATAGACCTATAGAACACAAAGAACGTTACATTGAAAAAACTAAATATTTAATTTTCTACACATCAAATCCTTTTTGAACCACATAAAAACATAGGAAGCCACATAAAAAAACCTATCCCTCTAAACCTCGAGTCACTTATGAATACTCTATGCCTTTTTTTCTCCGCTTCTACTCTTGATCATTTCACTCATGCGATATACTAAGTACATGCTAAGAGAAATAATCCCTACCATCACGTATCCCAATAAATCAAAATGCTCTATCGGGCTCGTCTTCGTTTGTTGCACCACAACTAATCCTGCAAACATGGCAGCGAAACCACCGGCCAATTGCTGAAGAGAAGAATTAATACTCATGTAAGCGCCACGATCATACATTTCCGGGATAGCGGAATTCAATGCCTGGGATGGCACCATGCGGCTCATGATTCCCATGAACATGATCATGTTGATGATGATCACCACCCAGATCGGAACCGGTGTCAGGTGGGTGTAGATAAGTATCATCACGATCGCTATGATCGAACCGGTAGCAAATAACCTGAATTTGTCAACTTTATCGCTGAGCTTTCCGATGAGCGGCATGATGATGATAGAGGAGATACCGGTGCAAAAGAAAATAATAGGCAGCTTTTCCTGTGCGATGCCCACATTGTTTACGATAAAAGCACTGGTGAAAGGCATGAGCATGAACCCCCCCATGGATAACAAGGCTGTAGCATAAAAACCAATCCTGTAATCTTTTTTCCTGATCGTGTGCAACAGATGTTGCAAAGGATTTTTGTCTGACTGCATGCTTAAATGCATCGTCAAAGGTTTTAATTTCATCACAACACCTATTGCAATGATACTTGCAAGACCTGCAACCATAAAAAATGTAGAATGCCATCCCCATTGATTGGCTAATAGTAATCCGATTGGTACACCGAGTATCTGGCTTCCCGCAAATGCCATCGATATAAATCCCATCACCCGGCCCCGCTGATGAAAGGTGAATGTATCCGTCAGTATAGCCATGCCGATCGAACCGACCACACCACCGAATACACCGGTGACAATACGCGCTACAAGTAATGTGAAATAACTATCCGCAAATCCACACACGACCGTCCCAAGGATGAAACCGGTATAGAAAAACATCAATAATTTCTTTCTGTCAAACTTATCTGCAAAACCCGCCGCCAGGAATCCGGAGATTCCTGCACTGATGGCATATGCGGATACAACAGATCCAAATTGGGATGTGCTCATCACTAATTTTTTCATCAGCAAATCCCCAAGCGGAGAGATGATCATAAAATCAAGTATGATCGTAAAATTGAGCAACGCCAAAATTGCAATCACAAATTTCTGATACCCGGTAAATCCAGGTAATTGGACTTCCTCCGTTACGGGATTGATTGAGATGTCGGCCTGTAGGTTTTCTTCCATAATTTTATTTAGTGATGTGGTGATTTAGTGATGTGGTGATTTAGTGATGTGATGATTTAGTGATGTGGGAATAGGTTTATTTGTTTATGAGTTTATTTGTTGATGAGTTTAATAAGTTAAGTCCTCCCATTACTGTCTTACTTTCTTACTGTTTTACCTCTTACTGTCTTACCTTCTTACTGTCTTACTCTAATTCCTGGCACTGATAGCCCGTTTCGGTGAGGAGCTTTATAATATCTGCCGCTCTCACTTCTTTCGTGACGATGCGCAGAACGCAATCGATATCATCCAGATCAACGTTCCAGTGATTGATCGCGGGGTTTGAATCCAACAATGCAGCTACACGAAGCTGGTCAGGTTCAGACTTTACATTTGTTTTGAAGATCAGGATTTCGTTTGTGTTTTCCATGTTGTAGCGGGTTTTCGTTGGTTTGTCATTTATGGCCTGAGGGCTTTAAGTACCTGTTGAAGAAGTCGTTTCATTTTATCATCATTGATAGCGTAAGGATCATGCATCATACTTTTACCCTGGAGATGGAAATGAATAAGAGTATAAAAGGAACCATAGGCCAATGCCCAAAAAGCCTCGGGATCCATTTTTGCGAGTTCTTCATTTTTAATCGCATTTATTACAAATGCTTTCATGTTTTCTCTGAACTCGCCTTTTCTGATGTCCCTGTGATGAATAAGTGGTGAGTTTCTGAATTGCTCATAGAATTTGTAATGCACCGGGTATTGAAAGATGAATTTCATGCGGTTTTTCCATTGCAACCAGAGGCCTTTTTCAAGAGAAAAGGCCGGATCAAAATTCTCCAGGGCGACCCTGGCGAAAGTCTGATGGACATCATTGTAAAGACTATTGAGGAGGTCTTCTTTGTTTTTGAAATAGATATAGATCGTCGCCGGGGAAACACCTGCTGTTTTGGCGAGTTTCTGCATGCTAAACCCGTGAAAGCCTTCATCCACAATCATTTGCATGGCTTTTTCGCGGATGGCGGCTTCTTTATTTTCGTCCCTGATTCTCATATCCGGGGCAAATATAAATGAATGTTCATTCTTTTAAAGAAAATGAACATTATTATTTAATATTTAATTGTCCTGCTCTTTAGAGCAGGGATATCATTCTACCCCTGGCCTAAAGGCCAGGGCAATTGAAAACCCATAACATTTAAACTGTTTGATGAAATTGAATTGCCCTGTTATTTAGACCAAGGTTTGCAGAATCATCTATCCCTGGCCTAAAGGCCAGGGCAATTGAAGAATTACTATTTGCAATTCTTCATTCACAATTCTCCTTCACAATTCTAAATTCCTTATTCAAGATTGATTTTTTTTGATCGCAGAAAAGTTATCCGTAGTTTGAAACTACGGATAACTTTTCTGCGATTAAAAAAAATCGCCCTATCAGGGCGATCATCAATTCAAAACCAAATAGTAAAAATCTTCAGGGTTGTATTTCTTATTTCATCTACAGTAGATGGTATTTTTTCAAAAAGGTTGCATGGCATTTTTATTTTCCCGTTTATGGAGATATTCTTATTTCATCTTCTTTATTTTTTCATCCATGAATCATCAACATTCATCTGTGCACATTCTTATTTCATCTACAATACTGTGAATTCATCAATCCGCCATTCACAAAAACGATCTGTATTTCGTTAGGCACGTTTTGATTATAACCTGTTGTCTTTGTGTAGTTTATGATGGTTATTTGAACGATAGCACCCGAAGGAATGTTGCCTCAGAATTATTACATGATTTTTCGACAGCTTGATGAAAGCAAACATGCATACTTCACATCACCACTATGAATATGAACACATTATCTCTCTTATATAATTCTAAAAAAATTTAAGCTGGCCTGTTTTTATGCAATTCTCATGTCACCGGAATGGATATGTATTAAAATAAAGCTTGACTAATGAATACTTATCATTCCTCTGCATCATTATTTATTATCAATTACTTACAACACTATTTTTATTTTCATTTTTATTTCTTTTTTCACTGAATAAAAATCAGGTTGCAAAAAGTTAATTTTTTATTAATTCCATTTCACCTGCTGTGCATCTGAATTTAAGCAGCATGATCTCACATCATTCGTTTTGATCGATGATTGCAATATTTCTATTGCATCAATTTGATCCATACTTATTCTTTAATCTTTAAACATGATGATATGAGGAATTTTATTCTGCTTATTGGTTTTCTCCTGTTAAGCATCACACTTGCACAGGCACAACGTACCTTAAGAGGTACGGTCACTGATCCTAATGGCGATCCCATCATTGGAGCAAGTGTATTTGTTGTCGGGACAACAGTGGGTACCGTTACTGATTTCAATGGCACCTACGAGCTGCTGGTTCCCGAAGGATCCACATCCATTCAATTGGCATACACCGGTTATCAGACACAGACCATCACGCTGGGTGCATCTAACATAGTGGATGTAACACTACCGGAAGGTGTTGTATTAGAAACAGCCGTTGTCACAGCACTTGGTATAGCGCGCGATAAAAAAGAAATTGGTTACGCGATAGAAAGAGTATCCGGAGAAGAAATTCAGCAAAAAGGTGAAGGGGATGTACTTCGCGCCCTGCAGGGAAAAGTAGCCGGTGTCAATATCATCGGAAGCTCGAGCCAACCTGGCAGTGCGACACGTCTTGTCATACGCGGAAATACTTCTTTTCTCGGTCAAAATCAGGCCTTGTATGTTGTCGATGGAGTTCCTTTCGATGGATCTACTTATGGCGCATCATTCCAGCTCACAGGTGGCGGTGCATATGGCAATCGTATAGCCGATCTTGATCCAAACAGCATTGAATCCATCACGATCCTCAAAGGCGCCACTGCAGCAGCTTTGTATGGAAGCCGTGCATCACGTGGTGTAGTAGTGATCACTACGAAAGCAGGCTCAGGAAAAAAACGAGACGGCCTTCACATTGAACTTTCTTCAGGCTTAGCCACTGAATCCATCGCTTCATTACCTGACCTTCAGAATCTCTATGGAACCGGAACAGGATTTAATTATGCTCAATCCAATGGTTCATGGGGTGCAGCTTTCCCTGGCACAGTTGCTTATCCAACAGTGGATTCGATCAACCACTGGTTCAGAGCTACTGCTCCCGATTCTTATGCACGTTTTAGAGAACTTGGAACTGCAGGTGTTACACCACGCGTTGCTTACCAGGCTTATCCTGACAATGTAAAATCTCTTTTCAATAAAGGCACACTCCTTGATCATTCAGTGACCCTGAGTACAGGTCTTGGAACGAACGGAGCTTTTGTTGCTACTGTATCACAACTCAATCATGATGGTATTTTTCCAAACAGCTCTTATGACAAGACGAGCGTGTCAGTAGGTGGAAGCAATTCGTGGGCAAGCGGTTTTAAAATCGGAGCCACTCTTTCATTTACCAGTTCTTTACAAAAAGGATTACAGGGTGGTGCTATCGGTTCGGCAGAAACTTCTTCCTACATGGCCAGATCATTGTACATGGGTCGCAACTGGGATATTGGACAACCTTATGAAGATCCCGTCACGCATGAAAGTATTTTCTTCATCGGTCGTGGTAATGCTGACAATCCACTCTGGTCGGCTAAATACAATGGATTCAATTCAGATGTTTCACGCACCATTGTTAATCTCAATGCTGGCTATGCGATCGAAAATCTTTTTGATATCGATTACCGCATCGGCGTCAACACCTATGATCAGAATGATCTTGAATGGTTCAGGCCAGGTTCAAGAGGTGCTAATGGATTAGGCCAGGTGATCTCCGGCTACAATCAGTTTGAAGAAATCGAATCTATCCTGATGCTCAGCCGCAGATTACGGTTCAATGATGACTTTGCACTCCAGGCTCGCATCGGACATAATTTAAATCAACGTACAGTGACTTCACAAAATGTGCTTGGCAGCCAGATGCTTGATTTTAATATCCTGGATATTGACAATACCATTACGCAGGTTAGCGGTGGAGGTGATTATACAAGAGAAAGACTCATAGGTGTTTTTGGCGAATTGACATTTGACCTGAAATCTTATTTATTCCTCACGCTGACCGGAAGAAATGACTGGTCTTCTACATTACCTGTAGAGAACCGTTCATTCTTCTACCCTTCTGCAAGTCTTGCTTTCGTATTCAGTGATGCATTAGATATGGATCCTGATGGATTTTTATCAAGTGGAAAATTAAGGCTGAACTGGGCGCAGGTCGGTAATTCGCCATTGCCTTACAGCATTGATCCTATTTATTATATCAATCTCGGTGAACCTGATAATCTTACTGCAGGTGTGCGTGATATTGATTTTCCATTCAATGGCCATGCAGGTCTGACATTGGAAAATACATTGAAGGATCCGAACCTTAAACCTGAGTTCACTACTAACAAAGAGCTAGGTCTGGAATTGGGTTTCTTAAATAATCGTATAACACTTGATGCAGCTGTTTATGAAACAGTGAGTACAGACCAGCTGGCACCTCTGACGCTTCCTACAGTTTCCGGTTATGATGCATTCTATACCAATTTTGGAAATTTAAGATCACGTGGTGCAGAGATTACATTGGGCATCACTCCGCTGCGGACAAAAGATTTTGAATGGACCATCAGCGGTGCATTTACAAAATATAAAACTACGGTTGAAGAATTATATGGTGATGTCAATGAAATAGAAATACGCGCTTTATTCGGTGGCTCGATCACACCTGTATTGAGAGTAGGTGAAGAATATGGTGTATTCAGGGGAACGGTCAGCGCACGTGATGATGAAGGCAATCTACTCATCGATCCAAGCAATGGCAATGTGCTCAATGCGAATGCGGAACAGATCATCGGTAATCCTAATCCTGATTTCACACTGGGTGTAGTCAATACATTCAAATGGAAAAATTTCACACTGGGTGCAGTCCTTGACTGGAAACAAGGTGGTGATCTTTATTCAGAATCTGTCAACCAGGAACTTGGCCGTGGAGTGCTTGAATTTCAGGCTGTGAATCGTGAGCTTGGCGCTGTCATCCCAGGTGTATACGGTGATAACGTGACATTGACACCACTGCTGGATGAGCATGGCAACAAGATCCCCAATCAGACACTTGTAGAGCAAAATGATCTTTGGTTCGGAAGTACATTCGGAGCAAATGCACAGGATGAATGGCTTGTGTTTGATGCTACCGTGGTGCGTTTACGTGAAGTTTCGCTGGGATATTCAATACCTGCCAAAACATTGAAGAATTCACCCATACATGGTATAACGATCAGTGTGGTGGGACGCAATCTTTGGTACAACGCACCCAACTTTCCTGAGGATACTCATTTCGATCCTGAGACAAGCACATTTGGTGATTCTAATTTCCAGGGTTTTGAATTCCAGAACCTTCCATCAATCAGGAGATTTGGTGCTAATGTCAAACTCACCTTCTAATTAAAAAAATGAAAACGAACATGAAAACAAAAATATTAATGCTCGCGTTGGTCCTTTTCTCCCTGAGCTGTAATGATTTCCTGGACATCAATGACGACCCGAACAATCCGTTGAAAGCTGAGCTGACCACCATGCTACCTTATGTGCAGGCGAATATGTTTGGCGCTATGGGAATTGGTACAGCAGGAGTTTCCAGCATACTGGAAGTATATACGCATCATATTGTACAACGTGGTAACGAAGATGATTACAAAGTGCAGGCAAATGAATTTGCACTTGGTCAATGCTGGGAGAAATTGTATGCAGTGGGTGTACCTGATCTGAACCAGATCATCAAGCAGGCAGGTGAAGAAAACAAACCGGTGTATGCAGGTATTGCAAGAGCATTGAAGGCTCATGCATTTGCCATGATGGTAGACATGTGGGATGATATAGCTTATACCGAAGCCGGTGACCCGCTAAAGTTTCCATTTCCTCATTATGATTCCGGAGAATCTGTATATGCTGATGTGCTTGTCCAATTAGATCTTGCGATCGCAGACCTTGAGAAGGGAGGTAAGACTCCGACTGATGATGACCTGATCTATGGAGGTGATGTTGACAAATGGATAAAATATTCTAATTCAGTTAAGCTGAGTGTATACAACAAAGCGCGACTGACTAACCTGTATAATGCGTCGGAAGTGGATACACTCCTTGCTGGTCCGTTGTTATCCTCTGGTGAAGATTTTCAACTCAACTACACCACTTCGATCTCTCCAGAAAACAGGAATCCAGGTTTTATTCGTGAGTATGCTCAGAATAAACCCGAGTATTTCATCTCTCCATATTTCTACCTGATGATGAAAGGCGAACAGGCTTGTCAGAATGATTTGCTGGTTGGTATCCAGGATCCGCGCATTCCATATTATTTCTACAATCAGCTGGTGCCCGGAGAAGAAGCTGAGAATCCCGAATCCTATCGTGACGGAGGATTCCTCAGCATTTGGTTTGGATCTTTTGATCGTGATCCGAATGAAGGTTTTGACCAGGCACATTCACAAACACTCGTGGGATTATATCCTGTCGGTGGAGCATATGATGATGGATCGGGAGATGTAGGTTCGGGTGACAGCGGTCTTAAAGGTGAAGGTCCGCAACGTTTGCTGACTGCTGCTGCAGTGGATTACATTCGCGCAGAGCTTGCATTGACACAACAGACTTCTGATGATGCACGTGCAATGCTCTCCAGTGCAATGGCAAAATCTTTTGCAGTTGTCAATGAGGCTGCTTCTGCTGTAGGGGCTCCGTTAATTGCTGCTGATGCCATCACTTCTTATACAGACCAGGTGCTTGCTCTTTATGATGCAGCAGATGCAGGTAAAAAGCTTGAGATCATCCTGACAGAAAAATGGATACAGGAATTTGGTTCAGGAATTGAATCCTACAGTGACATCAGGCGTACAGGTTTTCCACAGGTATGCGATCCTGCGCAGGACCCAAATGAATATTCCATCCAGACAAATCCTTATCCGGTTTCACTACCCTACAGTGGTAATGATCTCACGAATAATGGAAATGCTCCTGCACAGCGCAACCAGTACCTGGACAAGGTCTTCTGGGATATGAATTAATAATAATTAACCAAAGAAAAAAACGACATGAAAAATATAACCTATTTATTATTCCTGGCTTGTATCGGTTTGTGCTGGCTCAGCTGCAAAGATGATGTCCACATTCCCGAAGCTAAGACGGGTGCGAATCTCAGGATTGTCTTAGATCCTGATCATAGTACGATCAGCTCCACTGCTGTGGCAACAGATTTCATTTCCTGGGAAGCATTCAGTGTGAATAAAGACCTCGACCATGTAGATATCATCCTCTCATATAAAGGACAGGATCACCTGCTCAACCGCTATTCACAGGCTGATTTTAATGATGGATCTGTAGATGGCACGATCACAGCAGCAGATCTTGCCGGTTGGTTTAATGTGGCGGGATTTGCTGATGGATCGCGTGGAGGTATTTTTACTATTCATCCTGTAGTGGCTCTTAATGATGGCAGGGTGTATCCGGGATATGTCCACCTGGCTAATGGCGATAGTCTTTTGAATATCGGTACCGGTCCGCTGGGTAATGTAAATACCGGTGCATTCACTGTGCAGAAAATCACAGCTATTCTTTGTCCACCTGTCGATATAGCCGGTTCATACCTGGTCGTCTCGGCGATTGGCAACTCCACGGATGCTTGTTGTGCGGGTGGAACCACAATTTCCGGCAATATCGTTACTCTTACACCTGTCCCGGGTTCGAGTTCAAATTACATTGTATCGGATATTACAGGTGGCCTTTACTTCGAATGGTATGATGAGTACGGAATCCTGGCACCTGAAAATTCACCCGGTCAATTCCTTTACAATTGCAATGAAGTTACCATTGTAGATACCCAGGAGCCTTTTGGAACGGCTGTCCAGGGAGAAGGCCTCTCTGATGCTGCTGCCGGCACGATTACATATACATGGGCGAATGGTTATGGTGATACAGCTACGGTGACTTTGCAGAAGCAATAAAATTTCCGATGCAAGAAAAAGATAAATATGTTGTACGTGGTTTGAAACTACGTGCAACATATTTATCATTTCCTGGCTTTGTCAAAAACTGCCATAATTAATTATTCGATCAAACGTGCACAATTCAGGACAGACGTATCAATAAGCACATTTGCTCATGCAACAAACGCAGTATTCTATTGTCATTGTTTTTATCAGGTGTATGTTTTATAAAAATCCTGTGCTAAAGTTCTTCTTTAGCTTGCCTAAACAAGGCAGCAATGTAATGATGTGTCACGTTTGACAAGAATGATTTAGCGATGTACCGCTATACCTTAATTTTTTTTCTGACCCGATTAGTTTGAAGGTGGATCTCTACTGACCATCACAGATCAACCATCATAACGAAATGAAGAATAAGCCGCTAAGCGCTTACAAGAAAAAAAAATTAATCGAGTCGTTCTGCGATGAGCTGACCGCCACACAGGCTGCTCACCGTCTCAACCTGGATCGCAATACAGTCAATAAATATTTCAGGCGGATACGTGAATGTATAGCCGGTTACAGGGAATACCAGAAGATGAACCTCATGATCTCTGTGATCAGCACACCGGATGTACAGGTTGCTTCCGTGTTAAAAAATATCTCTTCTTCCAACGGACATGAAACAGAATTCCAGGTCCGTATCATGTGTGTCGAAGGGGAGCTGTTGACAGATATTGACCGGCAGATTGCATTGAACGGTTCGCGGTACGTGATGAATATTTCTTCCTACTTCCATAATTTATCCAATGCCCAAACGCATGCCCATGACAAACACCAAGGCATCGATTGCAGCGACCTTCACCGCATCGCTGATGATTTTCATTCATTTACAACTAATCGTTTTAAAAAATTCTTTGGTATCAAAAATGAATACTTCTATCTCTATGTCAAGGAAGCAGAATTTGTGTTTAATGAAAAAGATGCTACCAAGCGTGAGAGAGTGTTGAATCAGATGGCGGAGCAGATATTTGTGTGAGGGAATTTAAGAAAGAAGATTAGTGTGTTTGGCACTCAAAAATTAAATTTTCTCCAGCAGTTTCAAAAAATCCTGCTTCTTCGTGCGCGATACCGGAAGATTTACACCATTATTCATGATCACTTCTCCACCTTCACCTTTGATATATTTCTGGACATAGTTGAGATTGATCAGGTAGCTATGATGGATGCGGCAGAAATTTTCACCACTGAGCGATTCTTCTACATCCTTGAGCGTGCGGGAGAGTAGTAATGATTTTCCATCTGAAAAATAAAGCTTGCAATAGGCGCTATCACTCTCACAATAGAGGATATCATCAGCGTTGACCATAATTAGTCCTTCCAGGGTCGCTGCGGCAAAACGTTTCGCTGGCTTTTTCATTTCCAGCAACTGGAGAAGATCATTAATCCGGTCGGATGGTTTCTGTGTTTTTTGTGCCCGGGCGCGCGCGACAGCAATTTTCAATTCCTCTTTATCAATTGGCTTTAATAGGTAATCCAATGCGCTGTGCTTAATAGCCTTAATGGCGTACTCATTGTATGCTGTCGTAAAGATGATCTCAAAATCCCTCTCCCCACATTTTTCAAGCAGCTCAAATCCATTCATTCCCGGCATTTCAATATCGACGAATAAAATATCGGGCGATTCTTCCTGCAAAATACCAAGCACTTCTGCACCGCTAGCACAATTCGCAAGTAACCGCACTTCATGACAATGTCTTGACAAAAGATGTTCAAGCACCTCACGACAATGTTTTTCGTCATCAACGATGATAGCCGTCATGGTTCAGATTTTGCATAGTTAAAGATACCCTTGTACCACCCGCATGTCCGTTCACCCCTGGCACATCATCGATCTGCACATGGGCATTGACATTATAGATCCGGTTGACAATCTCTATTCGTTCGGCGGTAATTTTCATCCCGTGTGATTTATGTTTTGTAGCGGATTTACTTTTAAGCCGTTGCGCTTCCTGTCGACCTACTCCATTATCTTCAATCGTGATGATCAATCCCTGTCGTTCTTTAGTAAACCTGATCCACAATTTACCACCAGGCTTGTTGCGATGTAGCAATCCATGCCAGATCGCATTTTCCACATAGGGCTGGATGATCATAGGTGGTATGGATGTAGTGGTAACATCAATTTCCGGACTTACATTGATATCATAATCGAAGACATGATCAAACCTCACCACTTCAAGCTGTATATACAATTCCAATGCTTTCAATTCATTTTCCAATAGCACCCATTCACTACGCGAATTGTCAAGGATCAGGCGCATGAGCCTTGAAAATTTTGTCAGGTACCCACTGGCATTGTCAGGATCATTTTTAAGAATAAAATTATTGATCGAATTGAGGCTATTAAACATGAAATGCGGATTCATCTGCGCCCGCAATGCATGCATTTCTACTTCCGCGATCCGACGTTCATAATCTCTTTTAACTTTTTCATTTTTCCTGATCGAATTAATCCGTCTTCTGACCATATAAATCAGAAACCCGCATACAATACAAATGCAGCAGAGTATAAACCACCATTTCTGCCAAACCGGATAAGCGATTTTAAATAACAGCGTGTCCTTACTTTCGGTCCAATCAATGCCATTGAAACTGGCGGCCAGATTAAATTTATAAGAGCCTGGCGGCAGGGCAGTAAATCGTATGGTATTCACATTCCCTGCATTCTTCCATTCCGGGCTCAGTCCCATCAATCGATATTTGTATTTAAGCCGGTTTGAATTACCATAAAATGGGGCGATGTAATTGATTTCAATATTATTCTCTACAGGTGCCAGGGTCAGTAGGTTCTCCCGGTCAAAATAACTGCTATCATCCTGGTTGACTGAAATAGTAACCAATGAAACAACAAGACTGTCTGTACGATCTTTTATTTCCTCCGGCTTAAAATAATTGATACCATTGGTACCACCTACAAACAGGACACCTTCCTTATTCTGATAAAAAGCATTACTGCAATATACATCTCCCTGCATGTTGTCATACCGGTCATACAAATCAATGTATTCACGCTTCCGGTCAAAAAGATATAATCCATCATCCGTTCCCAGCCATAGCCTATGCAATTTATCTCTGAAGATGGAATTGATATTTTTATGATCAAAAAAATGGTTAAGTGTTTTTACTTCAATATTGCCATCCTGTATCTGTATGAGGAATAATCCCTGTGCTCCTAATATATACTCATGATCGTCCCATTGAAAAAAGCTACGCATCAATCCGGGTCCTACTCCATCTTTGACCTGGAATTTGAAGACCAGGTTTGAATCCAGGCAATAAATTCCTTTGTAAGTGCCAAGCCATACCTGCCTGAAATTATCCTCGTAACAAAAATTAAGATTCTCCTTTTCTCCCGGAAAATGAATCTGACGGATACGATAGGCAGACATATCCATCACATATCCTCCATCCCTGGCCACTATGATATGATGACCATTATGAAGTGTATAGATCTGGTCAATAAAATCGTTTTCTAATTTTATCCTGGTCATCTCTCCCATATCCCCCTCTTCGTAAACAGGTCGTCGATACGATTTTTGAATGGGATCATAAAGCCATACCCCTTTATTCGTCTGGCCTATGATGACATATTTTCCATCATATGCGATTCCCCTGATGGAAGGATGATTCATTTTGTCCGTAGCTCCTTCTACGGCAAAGTAAGGTTGAAACTCATTTTTATGAATGTCCCAGAAGACTAAACTATTAAATGACGGCATCCATAAATTGCCCTCTTCATCTGCTGCAAAACCCCTGATCACATTGGAGAATGATTTTAACGGATCGGTTTCTATGCTACGCATCAATCCGATACCGGATGTGGATGGATCAAATGTCAAAAGATGGTAGTCAGAGCATGCCCAGATTTTTCGTTCATGATCCATATACAGATCCATGATCCGGCCTGATCCGGATAAGGGTTGTCCTTTGTAATAAAGTTTTTCCAATTTTATTTCACCGGTGGATGAATTAAACTTCAGAATGCCTTTCGTAGTGGCGATAAGGTGATGCTCTGCATCGAGATTTAATACAGAATGGATGACAAGAAAATCATCCTCGGTGTTTTCGATAAACTCATGCGGAATTATATTTTCAATTTCCTGCTTTTGAAAATCATAAAAAAAAGTATGCCCTTTCCACGAGCTGATGATCAGCTGATGATCATTCAGGGCGTGCAATCCGTATAATCCTTTGAATGGAAGATATTCTTTGTGACCGGTCTCAAAGTTCTGTGCCCATATGGTGTCCCGGCAATTGTAGAAAAAGATATTCTCCCACAGATCGTTTGTATACCTCCGTACATTTACCGGCAAATTGGTTTTAAATTTCTCATCAGTAACTGGATAGAATCCGGATCTAGACCGGTCGTATGCATAGAAGCCCTGACTTGTGATTATCCAAACTTCTTTACCAGGAAACTGGAAAACACTGCCGATCGTAATATCTTTTGTGCTGTCAACCGGTATGGGGATAAATCCTTTCTTACTATTCTCAAATCTATACACAGACTTTTTCGCGGTTACCCAGACGTCCCCGGTTATGTCACTGAAAATAGCAACCAGGTTTTCTCCGACATAGAATTCATTCACATTTTTACCATCAAACCGCTGTACCCGGTCACTGTACATCAGCCAGACGAAACCTGATTTATCCCTGATGACATGATCCATGTCCGTGCGCAATCCATGACGCTCATCAAAAATCTGGACATGATAATCAGGCAATTGACTTTTGCCTGCGTATCCATGGATCATGAATAACAGAATAAGCCAATGATACTGAACAATATGCTTAGTCAATCGCCAGGACGTGTTGTATATAAATTTAGTAAAAAACCCTTGCCGACAAGCAAGGTCCTATTTGATGTTGCATTCCTGGAAATGAACCAGGTTTTCATCACCCATAAGTGCAATGTATTGAAATCCTTTTTCAAATTCATCTTCACCTATCGTGATATTGGTCTGACCAACCTGGAATTCACGTGGCGAAACTAAATCTTTAATTTTCTCACCATCTTCTGACCTCAATTGAATTCCATACACCCCTGTTTTGTGAACATTCAGCATAATTGAGACCTTGCTGTTTTTAACCTGCACTGATTTCACCATTGCAGGAATTACATATTCATCTTTCAATCCTCTTTCTGATATGGGTATAGTAACTCCGGAAGGAAGCGGACCGGTATTACAGGGTTGAATGTATCCATAAAAAACAATTCCTTCTTTCCCTTCAAAACCAGGATTTAAAGTGATGGCATTTCCACTTTGAAAATAAACATACGTCCCGGCCAGCCCATCGACCAGGGATGTAGAAGTGATCGATGTGCCGGCCTGATAAAATTTTTCGCCTCTAAGATTTTGGGTAATATTAATGGAAGGGGTACAACCCGTGAACGTCTGACTTTTCCATATGCCTCTTCCAAATGTAGAGGCGTAAATATATTTGGTAAAAGTAGTAGGCGGAGTAAACTCAGTTACAAAATTCATTTCACTGACAGGTACCCGGGGTAAATTGTTGTAAAAAGGAATCCAATGATCTTCACCCGGAGGCAAATAGTAAACACCGGCATCCATCCCCACATAAATCGTTCCGTCTGTATCATACAGAAGACAATTAGCAGGAACATTTGGAAGGTTGTAACTTATGTTTACCCAGTTGCTGGCATTGAAATCCCGATAGAAAACTTTTTTCCCCTCATAAAAACCTCCTGCAGTAATCCAGATTTTTAGTGAATTCGAAGGATGCACCAGGATGTCCGTTATTTTTCGCAGCATCGTACCGGCACTATTGGTCGGAAATCCATCCGTTGTAAGCTGACTTCTCAGATTCGTCGAAGTGCCAGTAGCAGGATCATCAAAATCAATATCATCTACACGCCAGATGGATCCACTACCTGCTGCATACATACGACTACTATTGCTTGGACATGTCTGAATACACCAGTCCCCTTTAGGTACGCCGCTATCAAGTGTATTCCGAATTCCCGATGTCTCCCATGAATCCCCCTGATCATTAGAATACCATACAGCATCCGAATATCCGATGTAGATATAATCTTCTTCCGTTGGATTCATTTCAAGATTTCCGAAAGCCCGTCCTGTTAAATTCGGGTCAGGAGGTGTGATATCATTGTCACCAAAATTGTCAGATGTCGTAACACAACAATTACTCGACCAATAAGAATCATTACCATTGCCAACAATATTATCCGTCATGACATCAAAACCATCTCCGCCACCAAATTCACTGAAGTTCCCTCCGCTTTCCTGCTCAAGGGTTCCATTATCCTGTGTACCACCCCAAAGCTTGTTGTTTTCATTATCAGGTTCTGAATGATAAAACTGGGTGATGCTCAAACCATTAAAAATAGCGTCCCAGCTTCCTCCATTATCTTCACTTACAAATACACCACCATCCGAACCTGCGTATAAATTTCCATTTAACGGATTGAACCGAAGCTCATGAACATCAGGATGGATATGAGAACCTGTCTCCCATGTCCAATAATTTGTGTTACCACTAAAATCAATTCCTCCGTTTGTTGATTTATAGATGACCAGTCCACCTGTAAAAATCAAATTTGCATTCGTCGGAGAAACAGCAAGCGCCATATCGTAAAGACATTGATTGCCCATCGTAGGACCAAAAGTGGGATTGTAGGCAAGGATATCAGGTTCGGTTGCAATATTTGTAAAGCTCACACCTGAGTTAGTAGATTTTAAAAAACCCAGAAATGAATCATTGCTTCCATCTCCATCCACAACATACCCGGGACCACACAGCAAAAAGACAAAACCTGGATTAGCTGCTGTAACACCGATATCGAAACGAGTCAATTCGTCAATATCAATGTCATCGCTGAGATCTACTTCATTGAAGATAGTACCTCCGTTAGTGGATCTGAAAAATGCTCTGCGGACCTCATCATCCTCGTTGTCATAAACCCAGCATGCCGCATATACCGTAGTGGCACTTGAAGGTTTGTATTCAATGTCATATGCGCCTATTGTATATGCGGGGGTGGGAAGATTATTGAACACAGCCCTTGTCCAGGAAGATCCTCCATTTGTAGTACGAAAAACACCTTCACTTGTAGCTGCTATAATTGTATTGCCATTCGTCGGATCCTGTCTTAACTGAAAACCTACAAATCGTGAATCATTTATTCCCGGATCAAATTCTGCAGTGCTCGTCCAGGAATTTCCGCCATCGGTTGATTTATAGACACCGTTCGAGTAACTCACATATCCATAGTTAAATGTGAATCCTCCTGATATCCATGCATCGCCTTCTCCGGATAAAATATAGATCGTATTAGGATCATCTTTGCTGACTTCAATTCCTGATACGCCCAATGACGGAAGATAAGAGCTGATCGCCGACCAGTTAGCACCTCCGTTGGATGAACGCCATAGACCACCTCTTGCTGCTCCGGCATAAATAATCTGATCGTTGGTCGGATGAAAACCCAATCTCAGGACACGTCCTATACCATCATTGACATCAACATTGATAGGACCGATGAGCGACCATGATGAATTCGCTGCCCGGCTATGATTGAGTTCTGCTTCATCGACATCCAGGCGATTTTCTGCTTCAAGCATTTTTTTTGACCAGTTGGCTGCGGAGCCATCGGCTTCAAGGATTCGTTCTGTATCATAGAACCAACGATTCCAGAATTTAAGCTGTCGTTTGATCATCCTTTTGTGAAGGGAATCGGTAGGTGACAATGCTGCTCTTGCCGCAGCATAGTATTTGATGATTTCATTCTTTGCTTCATAAAAATCTGTTATGCCTTCCAACCTTTGTTTAATCTCTGGGGTGAACCTTGCCTGTGCACAGACTGAATACGTGATCACGGCGCATGAGAAAATGATAGACAGAATTTTTTTCATAATCGATAATTAGAATGAAATGGTTGGATAAAATTTACTGCCGAAGCGCCTCTACTTTTTGTTCCAGGATTTTTGTTTTTTCTTCAAGCTGAAGAATATATAAAGTCAATTCTTCAATTTTCTCCATCATACGTTTTTGCATATCGCCGATTTCAATTCCGTTTTTTTCGATTGTAGCGGCATCAGGGATATTGGGCAGGTGATGATTTACATCAATAAAATTTCTTAGCTCATCAAAATTTTTAAGTGAATAATTTTCTCCAAAAACATAGTCTGGCCAGTTATTGCTGTCCTGAATTTTTAATTCTTCACAGATGACTTTACCATTTACAGACAGTTGGTAGGCTGCAGGTGTTGTGGCGTTTCCGATCTGCACGCCACCTCCGCCATAATTTAAAGTCAGTCGACTGACAGCACCATTGCTGCGGGCCTGGATCTCATTGTTATCAAACCCCACATTTGTACTCGTAGATGAACCCAGTTGCAAAAAACCTCCGCTTGCATTTCCTACATCAGAACCCCCTTCTACATGGAGTTTAGTGAGAGGCTCAACAACACCTACTCCAATATATCCATTGTCGGAGACAACGAGATCTGAAACAAATCCAAGTGCACCTGAATTTCTTGAAATGAAAAGCTTATTGAGGGATTGCGTGATAGCGAAATCGGTATCATTTGATGGCAGTTGCCACAGGATGCGGGCGACATCTGCATCTCCATCTCCACCAAGGTGGAGCGTGGGTGTTCCGGAGGTAATGTACATATCGCCATTAAGGGAAAGTTTGTGGGCAGGACTGACCGTGCCGATGCCAATGTTGCCGGCATTATTATTGAAAATATGTGAACCAAAGGCGGACCAGTAGTTATTCTGTGCAGGACCGGTTGCGATCTGAACCCAGGTGATACCGGTATGATAATATAATTGACTCATTGTGGTGTCATATACCGTGAGCCCTTTCACACCCGTCATCCCGATTCTTGTAGAGGATGAGGTGCGTGGGAAGATCATTCCTTTGGTGCTGCTTTTGATATCCAGTATAGCACTGGGACTGGGAGAAATAGTCCCGATCCCCACACCCTGTGAAAGTCCGACGTAAGAAATACCAAGGAATATTAAAAGAATGAAAAATAATTTTTTCATAGAAAATGAATTTGAGATGGAAAGATCATCCGTAAATCCATTTATAAAAATCATGAATTAGTAAACTGCGGGTTTCAATTGGCAAACAGCAAAGGGCATAGAGCATTTAGTACATTTGGAAAAAATAATTTTCTGACAGAAACAGATTCTTATTCAACCACCTTCAGGGTTGAGAGATCGCTGTCGCGTCTTTCCCCGGGTTGCACCCGGGGTTAATAATGTCTGATCCATTCAGGATCTTAATTCAGGTAAATGTAGGTGATTCTTAAATTTCGAATAAAGAAAAAGTGTGATTTTTCTATGTGACTGTTGCTGAGCTGCGCCGTGCTGAGCGCTAGTCGAAGTATAGCAGTTGGATGAGGAAAGCAGGTCGAAGCATTCATTTTTTTTACTTTATTTTCTATGTGACTTTCTATGTGAACTATGTGTCTATGTGGTTCATTTTTTTTACTTTTTTTTTCTAAGTGGCTTTCTTAAGTTTTCTTAAGTTCCTAAGTGGTAAGATTTTTTTGTCCGCGGTCTCGGATCATTTTTTATAAAATAGTTTGACAAAATTGCCTATTGCTTGTTGCTTATTGCTTTTAGACTTTGCCTTAGTACCAAACCGGCCTCTCAGACCTTTTCCCTTTAACTTATTTTCGTAAACGTTTACATACGTATACAAACGTTTACGAAACGGATAATTTCCCGACACTACCCCACTTTTGTCTAGCCCTTCAAACGGTGGAGGGAAAAACCCATATCAGTTTCACAATCAAAATTATCACATCATGTTTTCAACAGTTGACAACAGAGTACAGCTTATTGGATTTCTCGGCCAGGAGATAGAAGTCAAAGAATATGCTGAAGGAAAAAAAAGAGCCCACATGTCCATGGCTACCCACGAATCCCGTAAAGCTGAAGACGGCAAGCGGGAAACCATCACAACCTGGCACAATCTCATCGCCTGGGACAAAACCGCCGAAGTCATGGCTAAAATATTCAGCAAAGGCCAACGTCTATACATCGAAGGCAAGCTCTCCTACAGGGAATACACTACCGGTGACAATGTCAAAAAACAAGTCACGGAAATTGTAGTGTCCGATTTTAAAAAACTTGAGCCTGCGGATAAGAATTAGCATTTGATGCTGAGAGTCGGTTGACCGACGTTCTGGTGTCTGCAAAGCTGCGCTTTGCGAATATATTTGTCTGAACTCAAAGCAAAGCTTTGAACTCACCAAAACGTCGGTCAACCGACGCTTAACATGTGAGTAAAATTAAAGCCCATCAAAAATAGGTGTAAAGTTTTCTGGTGAAGAGTTTTTACTGGTGATGGGCTTTTTTAATCCGCCGAAACATGGCCCACCCACATTCCATAAAGATGGTCAGTGTAGGGGTGGGCCTTTTTATATCCACCTCTTCTTTACAACAATTGAAAAACCAGCATCCACTGAATTCAAATCTCTTTGAATAATAATTTTACCCACTCTATCACTATTGAAAGTCCCGGAACCTTTGTCACCAAAGTCTACTGTTCCCTTGATATTTTTCAACGTCCCTCTGGCATCATAACCTGCTTCATCAATGGTTATATTCATATCCTCGGATTTTGCCTGCTCAATTATTTCTGTTAAACCCACTTCAGTTGTATAGCGGTCGATTACTATTCGTAAACCGGATTTATCGGATTTATCATCTTTAAATTTAAGCCCAACAATAAAAGCAGCCAGCATCAGAACGATTGTGAGTATTATTTTTTTCATAACGATTGAGTATAATGTGATTAGAATAATAATCTAAATATAAAAAAAAGAGGCTATATATCGCTTCTCTACATCTGCTCTAATGATTTCCCAAAAAAAATAGACGTGATGGTTCGACTAAAAAAAAGACGCGACAAATCGCGTCTCTATATCCATTACAGATTAACTTATTTAATTTTTACCGATTACTGATTACCATTTTTACTGATTACCATCTTTCCCGACTACGTTTTCCCATTCCTCGCCCTGTTCTCAGCTGGCGGAGTCTTCGGCTGTGTAGGCCCTTTCGCCTGGATACTCTTCAGTACTTCATCCACTGCACGCTGGATCTGAGGATCAATACCTTTCGCCAGCATCGTGGGATCTTCTTTCACTTCTATGTCAGGATCCACGCCATGCCCTTCCAGGAACCATGATCCATCCGGATTGTACATTCGGAATGTAGGCACAGTCACCGTCCCACCATCAATAAGCGACGGCGCTCCGGAAATACCAATCAAACCACCCCATGTACGACCTCCAATCAATGGACCCAATCCTGCCTTGCGAAAGAAATCAGGAAATGCATCGCCACCTGAACCCGACCAACCATTGATCAACATTGCCATCGAACCAAAATGTCCTACGGGCGGCCACTGCCAGTTCTTTCCATCACGCACATCCCAATAAGCAAGTGGCTTGCGATTCAGCAGTTCAATGAAGCGATCTGGTATCTGTCCGCCATTGTTGAATCGCTCATCGATGATCAGCCCTTCTTTATTCCATTGTCCATAAAACTGGCGCACCAGTTCATTCTGTCCTTCAACACCCGTATCAGGCACATAGATGTATCCGATTTTTCCTCCTGATGCTTCATCCACTTTCTTTCGGTTCTCTTCTATCCATGCAAGATTGCGAAGACGTGTTTCATCAGACATGGTTTTAACGACAACTGTTCGTGAACCATCCCAGGAAGGTTTTGAATTGACTGTAAGCTCAACTGTCTTATTCGCCAATCCTTCAAATGCAGCCCAGGGCTCAGCATATTCATTCAATGCAATCCCATTGACTGCAAGTATATAATCTCCGGCTCCTACATTCACACCAGGCTCATCAAGTGAAGATCTTATTTCATTGTCCCATGCAGCCCCGCGTATCACTTTGCCGACAGTGAAATATCCGTCTTTCTTCGCCCAGTCAACACCGAGGTAACCTACTTCCCGTTGTTTAGGTGTTTCTCCATCACCACCTCCGCGATAGGTATGTGATGCATTCAATTCGCCGATCATGTCACCGATGATAAAGTTGACATCTGCACGACTGATCGCATTTTCAAGCAAGCTTCCATACTGCGTCCGGATAGCATTCCAGTCCACACCATGCATCCCCGGATCATAAAAGAAATCCCTCATGAAACGCCATGAATCATTGAAAATCTGTGTCCACTCATCCTTCGGCGAAATAGTCATCTCCATTTCAGCCAATGAAAGATGTTTTTCGGTCTCCTGGTCTTTATCAAAATCAATAATGCTCCAGGTATCATCTTTTGCAACCAGTATTTTTTTACCGTTTGCACTCAATTCATACGCCCCGATTTTGCTTATGATGTTTTTTTCTTCCCTGTCTTCAAGATCGAAATATTTAAGTTGTGCTTCGCCTTCGCCTCCACCTGTATTCGGGTATCGCACAAAAGCGATTTTGCCATCAGCAGCTGACAGGTTCCCCATGTTTCCTGCATCGGGTGGAAGAATGACAAGCCTCATCTCAAAATTGTCAAAATCAATTTTGGTTTCCATAGGCTTATCCTCATCTTTTTTCTCATCATCCTTGGCTACGTCCGTCTTCTTATCTTTTTTGGCTTTCGATGCTTTATCATCTTTCGGATCTTCTTCTTTTTTCTCGTCAGTTTTTGCAACTGCTACCGTATCATTTTTTGTAGAAAGCGGACTTGCCTGATCCTTGGTAAGCGTGATGGCAGCAAGCTGCGTTGAATTCGGATATGACCATGAATTGTCAAAGTCACTGTACGAAGGATTGAATGAACGGTTAGTCACGAGGTACAGATATTTTCCATCCGGATCAAACGTCGGATTGCGGTCAGAATAAAAACCACTTGTCGCCTGTTTGAGAGCTTTTGTTTTTGTGTTGTATATAAATATGGCACCATTGCCATTATCCATCGTGCGGCTATAAGTGAGCCATTGGCTATCCGAAGACCAGTTGGCTTTCCAGCCTTCCAGGTTCCCTTCAAAGAGTGCGGGATCGTGATCGATCTTGTCCACGGTTTTGGTTTCCATGTTGAATAGATTGATCGTCATCGTCTGATCCACAAACACCATTTTCTTACTATCCGGTGACCAGTAAATATTATACCTGTATCCCGGGCCTAGTGTGGTGAGCTTTTGTTCGGTAGATCCATTCGTGAGGTCGCGCACTGTCAATTCGTATTCACCTGACTTATCACTCCAGTATGCAACGTATCGTCCGTCAGGAGACCATGCGGGATATCGTTCGGCTACACCTGATGAGCGTGTAATATTTTGAATGTAACCTTCTTCGGATGGCAAAGAAAAAAGTTCACCTCTTGCTTCGACAAGGGCTCTTTTTCCATCAGGTGAAAGGGTAACATAATTTACATATTTCGAAACGCTTTCTTTCTTTGGTTTTAAAGTGATGAGATCGCTGATGACATTTATTTTGACGATCCGTGATTTATGGGTTTTCAGATCCAGCAGGTACATCTCACCGTTTCCTTCGTAGACTATTTCTGAAGGGCCTATGGATGGTCCGTGAATATCAAAATCTGAATAGGAAGTAACCTGTTCGTTTGTTTTTGATTTTGTATCATAGACCCAGATGTTATCGCGTTGTTCTTTTCCACGGTCTGACATGTAATATATTTTGTCACCATGCCACATCGGAAGCTCAACACCTGCATCTGTATTTGAAATATTGCTTGAGGCGAAAGTAGTGAGATCAAAAATCCAGAGATTGCCATTCATGCCACCGCGATATCTTTTCCAGGTATCATTTACAACAGCGCGTTCGTTGAATGCGATTTGTTTTCCATCAGGAGAAAGTGATCCGTATTCACCATAAGCCAATGGAAGTTTTTCGGACAGACCGCCATTTGCATCTACCTTATAGAATTGTGAAAAACGTTGCTTGCCGCTTTCACGTGATGATGTATACAGAAGCTTGTCTCCCGTGGGATACCAGTCATTGATCCTGTCGGCCATGCCGTGATAAGTGATCCGGTTTGGAACTCCTCCTAATGCAGGGATGACATAGATATCGACATTGCCATCATAATTTCCAGAGAATGCAATTTTGGTACCATCAGGTGAAAAACGTGGGAAGCCTTCAGAGCCTGATGGAGAACTAAGCTTGGATGCGGTGCCACCATCTTTGCTGACGATCCATAAATCACCGCCGTAAACGAATACGATCTGCGTTTCAGATACATCGGGAGTCCTGAATAACCTGGCGCTGATCTGTGCCCCTGAGTTATAAGAAAAGAAGCATGCGAAAATAAATGGGAGCAAATAATTTTTCATTGTATGTATTTATTTTGGAAGGTCAAAGTAGGCAAAAACATCAAGAGCACAGGGAAGGTAGACCAACCCTGTGCTTCTCAAGCATGCACACTTAAAAATCTTCGACAAAGGAACGTCGGTGAATTGGATTTATTCTTTGATCGAGTGATCCCTATTTATTTAACATCGGTGGCTTCACATAACGAATGCCCATTTCTACCGGCTGACCGAAAACTTCAGGTGCAAGATATTTTCCTTTATATCGCTCTTCTTTTTCAACTTCAGGCACAATGCGGTGTGCATTGGCCCAGGCATCCTGCCTTACACCAGTGACCTGCCAGCTTACCTCTACATTTGGCTTATCAGTTTTTATTTTAAATTGATTGTGGTTGTCTATTTTTTCTAAAATGATTGCTTGCGCAAACTGTTCCATGACTGTAAGCTGATAGCGGAAATCTTTATTGAGTGTAAAAAAATATTCAGGCAACTGTATTGAAGCTTCACCCGAATCATCTGTAATAATATTACCGTTATAAATATTCATCATATCCGGGCTTTCTACGAAACTGTGGTAGAGATATTTGTTTGCCGGATCTTGCGGATGATCTATCAGAAATGAACCGCTGCCTTTACTAATTTCAGGTGCATAAATATAATCGGCAAATAAAAATCCATCTACATTTACCCTTCCATTAAAATACCCAGCAAACTGGCTACTTGATCCACCCCCCTGTCCGTATATTCCATAAGAAAGGCTGCCCGAGAATGGTTCAGATGTAGTCGCATATCCAAATACCGCATAGTTATTACCAGGTCCATGGGCTTCAGCATGGATCCCAAAATTTTCTGTGCTGGTCGTCCCGCCATTTGCAGCAAATTTGCCCGCGAAGTTAATTATGTTGGAATTGGAAGCCTGTCCTTCTACACCAATATTCGATGCAACAGGACTACTTGCATTAGCAGTGAATAAGCCTGCTGTGTTTAGCGATTGTCCAGAACCGCCCGTACTAGCAAGAATTCCAAAGTTCTTCGAATTAGAACCATTTACATTTAAGTTGATGCCATAACTGTCATTGCCTGTATTCGTTGTAGTTTGCAAAACACTTATGGCATTGGCAGCACCACCGGTTTGGCTGCTCACTACATTTAATTGTGCAGTACCCGTTGCAAGAGTTCCTATGGCTACCTGCCCTCCATAATCGTTGATATATACTTTACTGGTGTTTTTACCTCCTCTGATGTAAGTGCCTTCATCAGCACCATAATTAAAATGAGATGCATTGGTTGTACCGGAGAACTTGGCAGTTCCTTCCGGAGCCGTGCCACGAGCCACTGATAATGATGCAGTGGGTATCTCGGTGCCAATGCCTACCCTGCCATTAGGGTCTATGGTCATATCATAGAATCCATAAGATCCAAAACTTAGAGGGCTATAACTATTTGTACCTATATATGCTTTAGCATTACTAAATGTTCTCAGCGTAAGTATGGCAGACCCATTTAAACTTTCCTGATTATAACCTATCCCATCTTTTTTTAAAGAAACAGGAAACTGAGGAAACGGAACTCCAAGGCCAATCGCACCGTCCACTAAAAGATCACTCCGGACTTTGGCATTCCCATTTATATCCAATTTTTCTGTCGGCACAATGTTAATTCCTACTTTCCCATTAACCACCAAATCATTCCTCAACTTAGTGTTTCCGGCCACGTCAAGCTTTTCTTCCGGCAATGCTGTACCAATTCCAACATTCCCATTATTCGGATTATAAAGATCATTTGGATTCGGTCCTTTAAACCAACCAATCGTTTCTGTTTTTACTTCACCAGATATTCCGATGACTTTCCAACGGCTCCTCGTTGCATCATATAATAATGTGAAAGTGCCTCCATTATTTATAGTGAAAGATGTGGGTTGATTATATGAACCATTATAATTTGGTTCATACAACTCAATCATATTAAGACTGTCAGCTGCAGATGTCATGCCCGTCATTCCCTGCAGATGATGGACCTGGAGATTGTTGATGTGACTTATGATGCTCACAATTTTACCATCAGCACCACCCGTTAGTCCTATAATGACAGGCGTGTAATACAATGATCCACAACCTTCAGCAATGATGTGAAGGATTGATTTATTTTTTGCAATGTTATCTATTATCATGGTTGGAGAGGGCACAAAAGCACAGCTCACGCGTATCGTATCACTTTGCAATGCAAGATTACCGTTTACAGTTAATTTCGCAGTAGGTGTAATCGTACCTATCCCGACATTTCCACTATTGGTGTTATAAATATCATTCGCAGTCGGCAACCAGAATCCTGCACCACCTCCAAAATAGTCCAGGCTGCTGTAATGCCCGGAAATGATTTCCCACTTTGCAATCAGCGTGTCGTATTTCAAAACCACATTGCCTCCATTATACACAGCGAATGTTCCGCCTGTACCTGTCAATATTCTATCCTGCGAAAGTGCATTGACATCATCGTTGTAGACTTCCAGTGAAACACCGGTGCGATTGTATAGCGCAACAGTTCTGTCTTGCTCTGCCGCTCCAATTCCGGCAATCTGAAAATTAGATGTTGGCCCCACAAGCTTGTATTGATTATACTTATTTGAATTGACATCCAATTGATATGTGGCACCATCCGGAATATTCAGATCGATGCTTTTTAATATCATATCTCCGTTGACATCCAGCATTGCTTTTGGAGCTGTAGTACCTACGCCGACATGCTGGGCAGACAATATGGTCATCCCAATAAATAGAAATGAAAAAGTGAAGAAATATTTCATGGTTTACGATTAAAGAATTGGGTTATTGAAATATGGATATAATAGAAACTGTATTGCTTTCGGATTGACTATTGCTTTGCAATCGTGCCCAGGTGAATTTGATCTTTGCTGTGGATTCGCAATAGATAGGAACCTGAAGGCAGGCCAGATAAATCCATGACTCCACTATTCCCTGTAATCGATTTTTCAATCATCTTTCTTCCATTATAATCTAATATCTGTGCTACGGAACCTGAAGTCATCGTATTTGATTCGAACGAGAACTGCATCTTATCTTTTAGAGGGTTCGGATAAATATCAATCATAGAGTTTGTCTGCGCGATCGTAGTCGTAGATGTAGCGAAATTGCCTGTCCATTTATATATACCTCCGCTACCCTTGGAAAAAATAGCTCCACCGGCAAAGCCTATTGTAGGAGAAAGAAATCTAAGGACAGGAATTACAGGTGTATACGAAGTTGTTTCCCATGTATTACCACTGTTATGGGTTAATAAAAATTTACTCGTGTTACCTGAGCTTAACCATCCCTCGTTAATGACATAGGTCCCTGAAGTACCTGGAATAAATTGAATGTCAGCTGCGCCTGGAGTTGAAGGCATGGCCAACGGCATCCAGGTTTCACCACCATCAATTGTTACTGCAGCCCGGCTTGGAAAATATGTAGTAACAATTCCTTCCATGGAATTTTTGAAGGCAATCGATGCAAGACCAGGGTAATTGCTATTACCACTGATACCAGCATTGAAAGCTTGCCATGTCAGGCCTTTATCAGTTGTCCTGAAAACTCTTGAAGCTCTTGTCACAAACCACAACGAATCTCCTAAGGATTCGTAACGGTTATCGCCATAGATCCAAACACCCTCACCGGCTAAAGGAGCAGGAAGCGTTTGAGCAGGAATGCGTGTCCAGTGATCACCACCGTCACTCGTCCGAAAGATGCGCAAAGAATCAATGAAAGTAATACCTGTTCCCGGACTGCCAAATGCAATTCCATCACTCGCATTAAAAAAATGCAGAGATGCAAATGCGAATCTTGCTGTATTGAATTGACCCCGTTGTTCATGCCATGATGATCCATGGTCACTTGTCCTGAATATCCTCACTTTATCCTGATCAGGTATGCTTATCATTAGCACCCATGCAACCTGATCATTCAGAGCGAAAATTTCACCGGGGTAGTAATTGCCAATGCTGTCAGGTAACAAGCCTGCATTCCAGGTTAATCCTCCGTCAACACTTACGGTAAAGTCGAATGATTTTAAGGATGTGGGATGATTAGCTACAGCCCAGATTACATTTTCATTCACAGCAGAAATACTAAAGATTTGTCTCGGGCTGCTTGCAATTCCCGAACCTACGCTTTGCCATTGTGCCCATGAGGTCACATGGATCATCATGAATAATAATGAAGCGAATAGTATAATTGGTTTTTTCATATTAAGTGAGTATTCATTTATGGGTTTAAGAAAATAATGTATGGAGGGCTATGAATCCATAAGAACCCTCCACACCTATTACACTCATATTATTCTCCTAAGAGGTGATTCTCCTTTTCTATCTGTTGATATTATTTAAGCCTGCTGTGAGGCCATCCTTCCATTTCACAGCTTTCGGTTGCCGTGTAATCTGACTTGCTTTATAAAAACTTTTAGCCGGATCAAGAATATAGATCTGACTGTCTTCCAGGACTAGCATGGCGCCCGGTGCTATAAAGAGCGAATTAATTTCTACCTCATTAGATTTGATCACCGGATAATTGACCAGGGAAGTATTGTCATAAGGAATACATACGTCAGTAAATTCATCAGGAAGACTATTATTACTCCAGTTGCCTGGCCAGTTCCAATCATTACTATGATCAATGGCATTTCCTTTCCAGGTGGAAGCTTTCTGAGCAAATGAGCTTAGTTGTGCTGATACCAGCAAGAGCAGCAGTAAAATTTTCATGTTATTTCGATTAAGATTTGTTTTTAATACCCCGACGTTTAATTTTTTATCATCTTCATTCTGATCTGACATCGCAAATCTCCTCAGGATGACAGCTTGCTACAATAGCATGAATGGGGGCTTTTATGGATGGCTATGCAGACATGCCACCAGTTTATACGATTTAATGGCTTTGGAAACCCAATAAAATGGGCGTTGTACCTGCTTTATACGATCAGATCCACCAACCCAAATATGTGGAGTTAAAAAGCCGGAAAGGAATCACCCCAAATATGTGGCTTACTGTCCGGCAGTGGAATCTATCTTTGTATGCATCAGTCAGATGTACCTGCACTGATGCACTGTAGATACACATTGTTAAAAGGTGAAGCGATATTCAAATTTTTAATTGTCTGCGTATGGCTGGGCACCATCGTTCCTATCAGTCAGGCCCAATCGTTTCCAGAAGAAGAAGATTTCGTGTTATACTCTGTCAAGGACGGATTACCTGACAATGCAGTAAGAACCATTGAACAGGATAACCAGGGATATATCTGGGCAGGCACGCACAGTGGCCTGAGTTGTTTTGACGGAATGAATTTTACAAATTATTATTCATCAGAGGATCTGTCCACTTCTCTGCCCTCAGATTTCATCTATAACCTTACAAAAAGAACTGATGGAAAAATTTATGTAGGCACATTTAATGGGCTATCCGTATTGGATCCTATCAAACGCAGTTTTACCTCTGTTCGTGTACCTGGAATTAATTCATTGGCAAAGAATGCCAATAGCTTTGAATTTGTTTGTCTTTTGCCAAATGGAGACCTGGTGGCAGGAAGCAGTGTCGGAATTTTTGTATTTGAAGAAAATCTGAAATTGGTCTTTCAATATGTTCATTACCATTCCTCTGATGTCGGCAAAGTGAGAATGCAATTTACAATTTCAATGCTTCCACTTTCCGATGGAAATTGTCTGATAGAAGGTTATAAAGGGCTCTATTTGTATCACACCTATGAACACAGGCTTGAAAAAATCGAAACACCTTTAAAGTACAGTAATGATTACTACGTAATGAAATCTATTGGAATTAAGGATTTGGCTCTTTTCCATGGTACTTCGACGGCATCTGATACCTTTGTTATTACCGACATGATAAAAGGAACACTTGGTAAAACAACCTTCCCGACATCAGAAATACCAGATTTTAACTGGGCAGTTCAGTACCAGCTTATTTACGATTCTTTATTTCTCATCTCCAGTCACTTCGAAGGTCTTATTCTCGCGACACTTGATCAAAAAACACTCACTTTCAAAATTAATTCTCCAAAGCGATTCCGTTCTTATCACTTTCGCAGTGTGTTCCTCGACAATGAGAAAAGAATATGGTTGGGTTCGCAGTATGGATTATTAGTTCAATCGTTTACCCGTCAGCATTTTCGTCATTATCCTCTTGCAGCACTGAAAGATGAATATGGGATACAACCTTATATTCACGGTATCACAAAAATAAAAGAACATTTTTATGTAGGCATCACGGACCAGGGTGTTTGGGAATTTGACAACAACTTTATTCATACAAAACCAGTACCATCGCTGGCCTCAAAAAATATATGGAATTTAGGTAGCTGGAATTCTGATACACTGTATGCAGGTACACAATGGGGATTATTTTTCCTGACTGAGGATTCAAACCCTCTTGATCTCCAACAAATAGGTCCTGGCGGATCTACCTTTTATCAATATCAGGATCGACAGGGACATATTTGGGCAGGATTTCATGGCGGCGTTCTTAGATATGATCCTCTTACGGGTGAAAAACTCATCTGGACTGCTAAAGATTCCACACATTATTTTCCATTCAATGATGCAAGGGGAATCACTGAAACAGATAGTGGATATATCTGGATGTGTGGTGATGGATGGCATCGATGGAATCCATTTAAAATGATCTTTGATCAGTCATATACTGCTTTACCCGGAACAGAAGGTCAGGCAGGCATTGCCTACAATGTTGCTTCAAATGGAAAGGAAGACCTGATCTTTTCAATCAATCTAAACGGAATTTGGAAATGGACGCCAGGAACAAAAGCTGAAAAATTATCAATTGCCAACAGGTCATTTCAATATGTCGAAGAAATATTCCCGGACCCTGCACCACATTGCTTTTGGTTAGTACTTAAATCGGGCATTGGCTTTCTGAATGTTGAAACCGGACAATACCGGTTCTTCAATGAAATCAGCGGTCTCCCCGCAGGTGAGGTCATTCATGGTTTTTTTCTGGATACGAAAACAGACACCATGTATATTGGAATGGACAATGGAGTGTTGGCTTTCAGAAGATCTGATTTTGCATTTTCTTCGAAGAAACCTTCTGTTTTTATTACCGGGATGTCCTTAATAAATAACGGCGTATTCCTGGACATCAGTAACGTGGTCACTCTTGATCCCTCCGATCGCGATTTTTCAATTCAGTTTAGCTGCCCCGAATATGAATATGCATCCAACATACGGTATGAATACAGATTGTCAAATCAAACGTGGACAGAAGTAGGGTCAGTTCATTCCGTGCAATTTGCAAATCTCGGCGCAGGTAAATACCAGTTTGAAGTTCGGGGATCCAGTCCAAATGGTGTCATTGGAGATCCTGCCACATTAATGTTTTCCATTTTACCCTTCTATTACGAAACCTGGTGGTTCAGGCTTATTATCCTGTTCTTCATTGTGGCACTCATTTATATATGGTTTAAACGCCGTCTTGTCCAGTTGCAAAAAATCGAAAGGATGCGACAATCCATTGCAGCCGATCTACACGATGAGGTAGGTGCGTCATTAACCAGTGTACAAATACTTGCTGAGTTAGCAGGTCAGCATAAAGATCCGGTTGAGCAGACTGAAGTGCTTTCAAGGTTAAAGACACAATCGAAAAAAGCTACCTCCTCCTTAAGAGAAATTGTCTGGAATATCCAGCCGAAAAATGATCTTCTTGAAATCTTCTTAGGTGAATTAACCCGCTATGCAGGGGAAGTGCTGGAAGATGCAGGAATTACATACACGCTCCATGCAGATCAGGCAAGCCCGCATGAAAAATTATCACTTTCATCCAGGCAACAATTGGCCAGAGTATTTAAAGAATCTCTTTCAAACCTGATCCGGCATAGCAAGGCAACTCACGTGGATATTAGTTTCATGAAAGAAGGAAATCAACTGGTTCTAATCTTACAAGACAATGGGGTTGGTTTTGATTTGGAAAAAACAAACAGGGGAAATGGCCTGAACAATATGACCGAACGGATGAAAATGATCAAAGGAAACATCAGCATTCAGTCAACTCATAACCTGGGAACAAAAATTAAATTTTCATGCAAACTAATATGAATGACTTTTATATTCATGGAAATCATGCTACCTATATGACCTTTTAACCTTTCTTTCCTTCATCCTTTCATTCTTCTCTCATGGAACCCATAAAACTTGTCATCTATGAAGATCGAGCAGATCTGCGCTCAAGTCTTGAATTAATGTTGGGCGGCATGTCTGATCTGTTTCTATGCGGTGCTTTTCCAAATTGTAAAAATGTTGACAGGGAAGTCTCTTCCTTAAAACCGGATGTCGTGCTGATGGATATCAACATGCCTGAATACGATGGCTTGTATGGATTATCGCGCATTAAAGAAATACGTCCGGGTACAGAAGTCATCATGTTCACCGTATTTCAGGATGATGAAAAAATATTTAAGTCTCTTGAGGCGGGAGCCAGTGGTTATCTGCTGAAGGATACTCCACCGCTGCGATTGTATGAGGCGATAAAAGATGTCATTCTCGGAGGTGCTCCCATGACACCAGGTATCGCGAGGCGTGTGCTCGAAAGATTTAAGAAAGCACCTGCAGACAGGTCTTCAGAATTCAATTTGTCAAAACGAGAAACAGAAATTGTCTCTCTTCTTGCAAAAGGATTTACTTATAAAAGGATCGCTAATGACTGTTTTATATCCATCGATACAGTGCGGGGCCATTTGAAAAATATTTATGCAAAGCTGCAGGTGAATAGTGGGCGTGAAGCTGTAGCTGTAGTATTAAAAAATAAACTGGTCGATCTGGATGATGATATGAGCTGATCATCCTGAATGAAGATCCTTTTCCTGCCACCAATGACCACTAAGAGCCTGTTCTGTTCATTCTAATAGGTTTTCCCTTGTTTTTACATTTATTATCATCACTTTGTAGCGTTTATGCCTTCGAATGGATTATAGGGGTGTAAGCAAAAGAAAATGAAGACAACTCTACTTTACACTTTCGGTTTGATCATGCTCCTCTCGTGCCATAAAGATGGTGATAAAGAGATCAGTGTGGTGGATAAACCCGATCCACCGGCAGTGATCGTTACCACAAAGCTTGTGACACTTTCCGATACTGCATCAGCTTATTCTTCTCATATACAGCAGACTTTTGGAGGAACGACAGCTTCATTTGATCCACTACCATACGTTTACAGTAAAGGAAATCAGATCGATCGAAATTATGAGCCTATCCGGCTTGTGACCGCGGATCAACTGGAGTTCATGAGCGTCCAGAGCCTGATAGAAAATGATGTTAATTATGTTCATCTGAAATATCCCGTCATAGAGACATTTTCAGGCTCTACAACTTCTCCTTTTGAATTTATACTAATCGATCAGTCAAAAATTAAAATACCGGCTCATACACTTACCTTTTTGAATAATGATGCTTATGAGGGTGAATTCAAAATCTATGCATCAGGCCTTGATCCAGTTTCCGATCAGTCAGCCGCCATCCCATCTTTCACGGGCCTGAATAATGATCATCAACAAGTGAGCTTACTTTTCATACATTGTTTTTTTATCGAAGTAAGATCTGAAAATGGAGAAAAATTAAAATTCAAAGAAGGAGCCTTTATCTCCACTTCATCATCTTTCGCATCCAATACATGGTCTTTCGATTCAGAAAAAGGAACCTGGTATCAAACTGTTTTAAGCGAACGAAACAAAATAAATCTATCCTCAAACGGATATTACGGAGAGGCTGATGAAAAACCAATGACCAGGGTATCAGGAACGCTGGACATCAATGGTATTCCGGCAATTAATCAACCGGTGACTTTTTCTTATGAAGGAATTCAGCGTACAGTCTACACAACGAATTCCGGAAAATGGGCCATCCAGGTCCCGGCTGAAACGGAATGTAATATCAACATTGAGCTTGCGTGTAATAAGTCCTTTCTAAAAGTATTTACTACCACGAATAATATTGAACAAGACATACCTATACATATTGAGAATGCTGAGTTCACAAAAACAATTATCAAAGGCATTGGTCGGGATTGCAATGCTGATGCATTGAAAGATCACCTCATCATACTCACTGGCAATCAAAATAAATTCCTTTTTAATCCCGATCCGGATTTTATCATTTCACTTCCAGTATGTTCAGATGATCCGTTTGGTATCATGGATGTAAGTCCTGCGAATGCCCAGTCAGGTCCGACTATCACATGGACATCAAATGATACCATCGATACGCATTCCATTTTTGCATGTGATCAGGCCCGGAATGAATATCTCACACTTACCGTTTCCGGTGACCATAAAATATACTGGAACCTGGAAAGCAGCCTGAATCCACAAAACAGGTTGATCATTGAAAATTCTAATGAAGAGCCGGATCTCCGGTTTCAGATAGCTGTGACAGGTGATTCTCCCGGAAAATTCACGGACAATATGTTGAATATACTTTTTGAAGACATGCACCTGGGCACCAAAGGATATTCTTTGTATTGTCCATCTTCATCGGCTTGCGGATTTACAGATTTTACCCTGACACATTTCCCTCAGCAAGCGGGAGAATGGATCCGGGGATATTTCAGCGGAAAGTTTTGGGTAAAAACTTTTAATCCGCTGACCGCCGGATACAGACAGGTGGAAGGAGAATTTCAGGTGTACAGAGAATTTTAAAATCAACGAATCGTTGACACAAAACGAAATCATATCAGGCTGTAAAAAAGGCAATGAGGCGGCATACCGTTTCCTCGTGGATACGCATGCCGATCACCTGATGGGGATTTGTGTCAGGTATCTACGCGATCATCAGAAAGCTGAAGATGCAGTGCAGGAAACATACATACAGGTGTTCAGGTCAATTCATCGATTTGAAAATGATAAACCACTGATCGCATGGATGTCAAGAATCGCAATCAATTGTTGCCTGAAAGAATTACGTAAAACGCAACGATTGAGTTTTCAGGACACAGAAACGGTTTTTGAAAAATTAGTGGCATTACCAGAGATCTATGATAAGTTAAATACGGAAGAGATCCTGTTGATGATGGACAAGCTGCCGGATCATTACAGGATCATATTCAACCTCCATATGATCGAAGGATATAGTCACAAGGAAATCAGCAGGCTGCTTGGCATACAGGAATCACTTTCACGAACGAAGCTCACAAGAGCAAGAAAAATCTTGCAGGAGAATTTTTTAATCAATTACAAAAAATCCATCGTATGAAACAATACGACCCAATACGTAAAAAACTTACTGACTTCAAGGTAGAAGTGGATAAGAATAAATTGTGGGAACAAACTTCGTTCGCCATTCCTCAAAAAAAGAAGAGACGGGTATTGCCTATCATCCTTCTTACAGGCAGCATTCTATTGGGAGCAGGTTATATTTATCATGAATCCATTTCCATTGAACAACCTGGCAACAAAAGCATCTCTAACCCTGCACCGGCACAACCATCCTTTGCTACACAACCAACCACATCTACCCAACCTACTTTAGCTTCCAACAATGAAATTCAGGAAAATTTACACAAAGACAATTCATCAACACTGAACATCTCTTCATCAAATAATTCAAATAATAATCAGGCTAAAAAATCCACTTCTACCGGAAATATTAAAACTGCTTCCTCCGGAAAAACAATTCAACACAAAGAACAAAATAACAACCGTTCAAACTCCACATCGGTCATTGTAGATAAAACAGATCAGGAATTTATTATAAAAAATACACCTCCCTTATCAGATCAAACATCAGCAGTTAAAAATATTACAGAGGCTATAGTTGAAAACCCACTTGCAAAACATGAAATACTATCTAATCAAAATCAAGTTGACAATCAAACAGAAGATTTAATTACCGCTTCCCGTGAAGATGGAATATATGCTCTTGTAAATATCTTACCTCTTCAAGGCGTGAAATCTTCACCAGATGAAAATAATTTATCACCGGAGATGTTAAATTCGATTCAGCCCGCTAAACATAAAAATACGATCATGCTCAGCCTGGTGCAGGGGATTGGCTTTTCAACCATGGATCTCACCACATCAGATCCTGAATTGAATCTATTCCGGGAAAAGTGGAAACCCAATCTCAGGAGCCTTGAAGTAATTTCTACTTCACTTCATGGATCCCTGCAAATCGGCCGTAGTATTCATTTAGGTGCCGGACTGCAATACAGTCAGTTGACTTCTCAATTAGATTACACGCATACTATCACAGAGAGAATCACCGGAGAAGGCATCACAACGATCATCATCGATGAAAATGGCCATCAACAATCTGTTACAGGCAATGCGGGTATCACCAGGGAAAGACTTGTAAACAGCTCCCGATACACCTATCACACCAAACTGGATCTGGAAAGTAAAATTTCCATACATCTATACAACAGAAAAGGGATCCATATTAATGCCTGGATGAAAGGTGGGATCAATCTCCATTATGCTGCCAAGGGTTCAACATTCGACACAAACAATGATGTAATAAAATTCAGTGCACCTGAAAATCCATTTTCCCTCTCCTCCCCTTTTACTTATGGTGGAGGATTTGAATCAGAACTCCGGCTGAACAAGCATTGGATACTGATGGGTAGAATAGCGTATGACAGGTTTGCCTATGATCATATGCTCTTTCATAAAAAATTGCAGTCCCATCATGAAATATTCAGTCTTTCAGTGGGCTTCGGTTACATGCTTTAGATCACAAAAAACATATTTTGATTTCTCTTCGATGTATTAACGCGCGGTGATATGAAGAAGCGAGCTCCACACATTACTCACAAATTACAATCCTTAAAAAAATGAAAAAATTCAACATACTTTTCTTCTGGTGTATTCTCTTCGTCACGATCAATACCCAGCTGGCATCGGGCCAGCATCAATGCCTGAACATTTCAGTTGCACTTGATCCCGATGGAACCTATACGCTTTTTCCCGAAGACATCCTGGCTCCCGGAGAATTTCCTGGCTTTGATGCCAATGTCACACCTTCTTCCTTTACCTGTTTTGACATGGGTTCGAATATCGTTATCGTCAATGTTTTTGATGAAGACTCTTCCATCATTTTCACTTGCAGTGCAACAGTGAATATTACCGATCATACCGCACCGGTTTCTCATATCCATTCCAATTTGCATGTAGAGCTTGATGGAACAGGCCATCATTTTTTCACATTTGAAGAAATAGACAATGGCTCAACCGATGAATGCAGCAATCTTCAGTATCAAATTCTTCCTCCCTCAGTCACATGTGCAGATCCAAACCCCCTGACTGTGAGCTTTGTCTTAACAGATGAATCCGGAAATGCATCGACAAGTACATTGGACGTAACCTGGGAAGAATATCCTGATCCTACACCTTCATTGGCTTGTAATGATCTGGTTCCTGTTTTCCTGATTGAAGGTCAAATCATAGAAGTAACTTCTGCTATGATCCTCGAAGGAGGTCCATATGGTTGCCCGGATCATTATGGAGTTGAAATATCAGAAAGCGGAAATGTCAGACCTGAACCAAAAGTAGATTTCGATGATGTCGGGAAAGTGCTTGATGTAAAGATCACCGATCTTTCTACAGGAAATTCATGCTGGGGACATTTGTCTGTTAATGCCACAGCAGGATGCAATGGTACATTTACGATTTGCGATACGGAATGCAGGACTGCCACTCCCGGAGCATGTAATTCAGGACATACACATGATGACAATGTTGAATGGCCATGCGACATCCTCTTTACCTCCAGTTGCGAATATCCTGGCTTAAATCTTACACCGGAATTTTTAGTTTCAGAAGGCCTGATCACTCAGGAAGATGCAACACCGGAGATCATCGACAGCGCATGTTACCTGACAGGAAGTTCGTACTATGATATAGTTTATTATTCTCCGGATGAAATTAGAGTCGAACGTATCTGGAGCATCATTTTATGGAATACAGGTGAAGTGTGGACGTACAGTCAAAATATTTACATTTCACTCGGTGCGCTGGCTATTTGTGATGTGCTCCCATGGAATACACCGTTTGGTGATTGCGCAAGCGGGCATACGGATGCGGACAATGTGGAATGGCCCGCTGATATCACTGTTCATTCACTTTATATTTCTCCGGTTGATATCAAATTCAATGAAGAACTAAATGATGAGGATGCAGAACCCAGGATCATTTCAGATTGTGGCCTTGTTCAAAAAACATTTTCAGATGTTGTCACACAGGTCAATGATTCAACGCTGCTCATCGAACGGACATGGACTATCTTTGACTTCCAAAATGAATGGACATTTATTCAACACATTACAGCTATTGCCGATCTCACTATCCGCCAGGTTTGTGTTACGCGAGAAAATGGTGAACCCATTCCCGGTGTTGAATTAGTGCCAGGTGTTGTAACCGATGAAACAGGTTGTCATACGTTTGAAAATCCGGATGGCATCATCGTAACACCAGTAAAAGATAGTCCATTGGAAGAAGGCGTCAATCTTCTTGATAAAATATTAATACTAGAACATATTCTTGGAATCCGTGAACTTACAACATATCAGTTGCGGGCTGCCGACCTCAGTGAAAGTGCTTCACTCACTGCCATTGATGTGGTGATAATGAATAAGATCCTTGACGGAACAGCCGGTATTCTGTATGATCATAACTGGAAATTCTTTGATGCCACGACACAACTTCATTCAGCAGATATTTCAGCTCCTCTTGTCGGATACAAATTTATCGGTGTCAAGATGGGTGATATTGACAATAGTTTTCCTATAGGGTTTACGACTCCACTGGTACATATTAATATGCGGGCTAATGATGAGATCCTGAATAATAAAGAGGAATACACAGTTCCATTTTATCTTGAAAAAAATACACGTATCGTAGGTTTTACAGTACAGCTGAAGAATATACACGAGAATATTGATGTCCTTGACATCCTTGCTCCTGGATTACCGGGGTTTACAATGGAAAAGAATGTGATCATTACACCTTCATTGATCACCATTCAGTGGATCGTACCGGACCAATACATGCAGATTGGAGCTGCATTCGCATCTGACGCACCTTTGTTTTCTATTCATTTCAAATCCACATCAAACAGTATACTCAGTGAAGAGCTGACATTGCAATCCACCTATGAAAACATCCTTAAACCTATTGGAAACGATGAAGCTTTGTCGCTGAATATGAACTATGAGAATGTGATCGTCAGCTCTGTATTGACACTGGCAAATGGCCAACGGATTGATTTCTATCCAAATCCCGCCACTGATGTCATTCAATTCAAAAACATAGCTGAGGATACAAAGGGTGTTGTAACGATTGTAGATGCTACCGGGAAACTAAGGTTGAAATCCTCACTTACTCCTTCTTTGGATATCAGTGATCTTAGTACAGGATTATTCTATATATCTGTTACACTTGATCCAGGCCAAAGCATGGCAGTCCCATTATTAAAAATTAAATGATGCGATTTTGAAAATATTAATGAATAAAAAGAAAAAGCCGGAATTACAACCGGCTTTTTCAATTATTATTTATATGTAAATTTCATTATGATTTCAGTGATGTAAAATCAATTACCACGATCCTCCTTTCCATCTTTCTAAAGAAGGAATTCCTTTCACAAACATGCCTGCCAGAAAACCTGGAAAACCCATGCTTTTTATTTTTTCTTTGACAAAGCTTTGTATCTTTTGAGGAGTGTTGATCTCAGGATTATTGAATTTTCCTGCTGTATAGCATTTGCTGCAGTACTTTAAACTTTTTGTTCCATTTGCTTCAGTGCCGCCGTGTTCGGGATCTTTTTTCAATGGCATACCGCAGCTCTGGCAATTTTTGTATGTTGTCATGGTTGTTTTGATTTAAATCTAAATGTACTATTTTTCAGGTATGGAATATATTGATCTCAGCCACACCGTTTTTGATGGATTAGTCACGTACAAAGGCCTGCCGGCACCGGTCATTTGTGATTATCTCAGCAGGGAAGCTTCTAAATCTTTTTACGAAGAAGGCACATCTTTCCAGATCGGACGCATTGATATGGTGGCCAATACAGGCACATATATTGATTGCCCCTTTCATCGCTATGCAGATGGACATGATTTATCAGAGATCCATCTTTACCAGGTGGCTAATTTGCCGGGCGTACTGATCAACGCTATGGGACAAAAGGCTATCGGTCCGGAAGCATTTTATCATTTGGATCTGACAGGTAAAGCAGTTTTAGTTCACACAGGCTGGTCCGTCAACTGGAATACAGCATCTTATTTTTCAGGTCATCCATTTCTGACAGAAGAAGCTGCAGTTTACCTGAAAGAAAATGGTGTAGTGTTAGTCGGCATTGATAGCCACAATATAGATGACACTTCAGGTAATCGAAGACCAGTTCATTCCATATTACTTGGAGCAGAAATTCTGATTGTCGAACATCTTACAAATCTTGATCAAATACCTGGTGGTGAGTTTTTATTTTCCGCTGTGCCTCCAAAAGTAAAAGGTATGGGAACGTTTCCGGTGAGGGCATATGCAACAATAGGTTAAAGGAAAAAGTCAAAGGCAATTAGCAACTGGCTATTAGCAATAAAATTAAACCATAAGACTTTGACCTAAGACTAAACCGGGTGAGGTTGCTGAGCTGTCGGACATGGTTGAGCATATCAGGTCGAAGCACTGACCTTTTCCATTTATCTTTTTTTTGTGAAAAACAAATTATAATTCTTGAAATAAAAAAAACAATAAAAAATATTTTTTCATACAAAAGTCCCCTTCAGGGGATTTAGGGGTCAAAGAAATATCGGAATCGCAAACAACAACGCCCCGATAATAAAAAGGTAAGTCAGAAAATGCACCATCGGGTGTTCTATCCTGATAAAAACAAATTGCTCGATCGTACGGCCGAAACAAAACAAGGACATGGCTGCAAGAAAGAAGGTTCCAAAAGAAGTATTCAATAGCAATTTTGGAAAACAGAAACATGTGATCCCTACGAATAGGAAAAAATAAATCATACGCAGGTTTAATATCTGCATGATAGCTTGATTCACCGGTTGCAATTTATTCAGTTCCTCTTTCCATTTAAAAAGCCTCCAGAACTGCGTGTGAAAAATGGCAAACCCAATAGCATATACACCGCACAAAAATATCATCATCTCATCCATCAAAAGCGCACCATTTAGCATAATATTTTATCAAACTTTTTTTTCTGAATACCTGTTTTCATTTATTTCTCGCAAAGACGCAAAGACGCAAATCAAAAAAGGCTTACCACATAGACACATAGTTCACAAAGAAAATCACATAGAAAAATTTGATCTACCTATTCCTCTATATCTCTTTTCTACTATTTCTGTCCCTTCTGTCCTTTTCAAATTCACTGCTCAGGATTCACGTCTCACGCCCGGCGCCTCACGATTCTGTTTCAAAAAATATTCTGTAGCATAAACAAATCCCACTGACTACTGACTACTGACTTCTCACTACTGACTACTCACTACTGACTACTCACTATCAATGTTGGTCCGTATGCATATCATCTTCATCCTTTCCCATCGATGTCTCACTCCCTTCATCCACACGCATTACAAAATCCGAGGTATGAATGATATTTTCCGTTTGAATCTGCAACCACACCCTATAGATTCCGGGATTTGAAAAAGATGTATGAAATACTAAATTCCCATTTTCAACTGAAGGATGCACATGCAAGAAATCTTTATCCTTAACCCCGATGATCACCATGTGACCTTTACCGCCTAAATAATCACCCAATGTTTTAGCATCCACCGGAACACCTGCCTTTGTGATTGCCGCAGAAATCGATTGCATTTTACCACTTTCAAATTTAATGCCTTCTACCGGTGCAAGAGTTACTTCAAAGGGACCAGCTGTTGAAGTTAGTTTTGATTCAGAATATGTCACGGGCCTGTCTGAGTTGCCATTGACCGGAAAACTCTTCATTTGGACTGTATCCGTTGAGCCCATGGGCTTAAATTCAGCAAACAGATCATAGACACCTCCTTTACTAAAAGTATATGCCTGCTGATATGTGCCCAGGTCGGACAAACCCGGATGCCGGTGATCAAACCAGCTTAAATCACTGCTGACCATGATCAGGTGCATCTCATACCCGCGATCCGTCTCCAAAGGAACGGGTTCAGTTTCCTTTCCAACAATCTGGGGTGTGAATGAAAAAACTACCTGCTTACCGGATTGTATGATATCAGGTGTGCTCAGAATTTTCATTTGGTATGCTTTGCCGTTGCCTGCAGGCTTGCTTTGCAATAAAGTATCCTTTACTATGGCGGAGGATTCACCGGCTTCATTGTTCGAAGACTGGTCCTTGCAGGCACTCAGCGTGAGCAGAGCCAAAGAGAGGCCCAGGCCGAATAAACTTAAGTTTCTCATATTCATATTTAAATAAATGAACATCATCCTGCCTGAAAGATAAATAAAGCAGGTTAGTTTGGATTTTATCCCTTTAAAATCCAATATTCCTTAACAAGTCAGGCAGCGTGTCTGTTTTACTCTGTATCTCTGGATTAGTTTAACAATAGTACACGATCGGGCTGGAAAACCCTTATTCCTGTTCAAAATGCCCGGTCTGCGCGCCTCAGAAAATTGGGGTAGTTTTGTAACATCAGTACTTAAATAAGCAAGTCGAGATCATTTATCATGAAAAGATCATTTACTTCTACCTTTTTCACCACTCTTTTATCCATTTTCCTGCTTTCTGCTGTCCAAACCAGGGTCAGCGCTGAATGCAATTCATTATTTGGATACACCCAGGCCCAAAACAGCCTCCTGATGACTTTTATCGATTCGTCCACGAGCTCCTTTGAGATCACCACCTGGCATTGGGATTTTGGAGACGGCCATTCCTCGAATGACCACAACATTACCCATCTGTATACGGCTCCTGGTACGTATGAGGTTTGTCTTACGATTCATGACAATCATGATTGTAATGACACCTATTGCCATGCAGTCGTAGTACAGGCTGTCCAGAGTGGTTGTGAAGCATTCTTTGAATCCGAACAAACTCCGGGTACCTTATCCGTTCATTTTTTCGATGGATCTGAAAGCAACCATGATATCACTTCATGGTCATGGACATTTGGAGACGGCGGAACCTCTGACAATCATGCTCCAACCCATATTTATGATCAGCCGGGCACCTACCAGGTTTGCCTTACGATCCATGACAATTTTGGTTGTGAGGATACGTATTGTCATGCGGTCATTGTACAACAGATTGCCCCGGGTGATTGTGTTGCTTTTTTTGAATATACACAGACACCCAATTCACTGTCCGTACATTTTTTCGATGGATCAGAAAGCGATCATAACATCACATCATGGTATTGGACATTTGGAGATGGTGATGTTTCAGATAATCACGCACCTACACATATCTATGATGCACCCGGCACGTATGAAGTATGTCTGACTATAACGGACAATACAGGTTGTACGGATACGTATTGTCATGCGGTCATAGTACAACAGATGCCTCCGGGTGATTGTGTTGCCTTCTTTGAATACACTCAGACTGCAGGTACACTGTCAGTTCACTTTTTTGATGGCTCTGAAAGCGATCATGATATCACTTCATGGATATGGACTTTTGGAGATGGCCATGATTCGGATGATCATACCCCGACACATATCTATGATCAGCCTGGCACATACGAAGTATGCCTGACGATCCATGACAATACCGGATGCGAGGATACGTATTGCCACGTTGTCATTGTTTTACCAGTCACACCGGGCGATTGTGAAGCGCTTTTTGCCTGGTATCAGATCCAGGGTACGCAGACCATTCATTTTGTAGATTCATCTTTTAGCAATCATGATATCACTTCCTACTCCTGGAATTTCGGAGAAGGTCATGAAGGTGATGGCCAAAATCCGAATCATTATTTTCCGGTAGGCACCTATGAAGTTTGCCTGACCATTACAGATAATACGGGATGCACTGATACCTACTGCACAGTTGTGACCGTAGTTCCTGAATCACCAGGAGAATGCCATGCATTATTCAATTACGAACAATTTCAAAACGCACTGACCATTCATTTTAATAACCAGTCTACGAGCAACCATGATATCAATTCGTATCAATGGAGCTTTGGAGACGGACATGGCAGCGACGGGCAAAATCCAAATCATACCTATGCAGCTCCGGGCAATTACCTGGTATGCCTGATCATACATGACAACACAGGTTGTGTAGATACTTTCTGCCTGGAAATAACAGTAAATCCGGTAACGCCGGGCGACTGCCATGCCCAATTTGAGTATGAGCAATTTGAAAATAATACGGCTATTCATTTCATTAATCAATCCTCCAGTAACCATGATATAACATCATATCAGTGGAGCTTTGGAGACGGACATGGTGGAGATGGACAAAATCCGAATCATGAATACGATAGTGCAGGTACATACTTAGTCTGCCTCATCATCCATGACAACACAGGCTGCGTGGACACTTTCTGCCTGGAAGTTTCGGTAGAACCAGTAACACCGGGTGAATGCCATGCACAATTCGAGTACGAACAATTTGAAAACCATCAGACTATTCATTTTATAAATCAATCCTCCAGCAACCATGATATTACATCATACCAGTGGAGCTTTGGAGACGGACATGGTGGTGATGGTCAAAATCCGAATCATGAATACGATAGTGCAGGTACATATGTAGTATGCCTCATTATCCATGACAACACAGGTTGTACAGATACTTTCTGCCTGGAAGTAACGGTGAATGTGGTAACCCCGGGCGAATGTGAAGCGCTTTTTGTTTGGTACCAGATCCAGGGTACACAGACTGTCCATTTTGTAGATTCATCTTTTAGCAATCATGATATCACTTCTTACTCCTGGAATTTCGGAGATGGACATGAAGGTGATGGGCAAAATCCGAATCATTATTTTCCTGTAGGAACCTATGAAGTTTGCTTAACCATTACAGATAATACAGGTTGCACTGATACCTATTGTACAGTCGTAACAGTTCTTCCTGAATCCCCAGGAGAGTGCCATGCATTATTCAATTACGAACAATTTCAAAACGCACTGACCATTCATTTTAATAACCAGTCTACGAGCGACCATGATATCAATTCGTATCAATGGAGCTTTGGAGACGGACATGGCGGCGACGGGCAAAATCCAAATCATACCTATGCAGCTTCGGGCAATTACCTGGTATGCCTGATCATACATGACAACACAGGCTGTGTGGACACTTTCTGCCTTGAAATAACGGTGAATCCGGTAACTCCGGGTGAATGCCATGCACAATTTGAGTACGAACAATTTGAAAACCATCAGACTATTCATTTTATAAATCAATCCTCCAGTGAGCATGATATTACTTCCTATCAGTGGAGCTTTGGAGACGGACATGGTGGTGATGGACAAAATCCGAATCATGAATACGATAGTGCAGGTACATATGTAGTATGCCTCATTATCCATGACAACACAGGATGTATAGATACGTTCTGCCTGGAAGTGGTTGTTGAACCGGTAACCCCTGGCATATGTGAAGCATTTTTTGGATGGTACCAGATTTCAGGTACACAGACCATTCATTTCATTGATTCCTCTTTCACTCAAGGTGATATTACATCCTATTCGTGGAATTTCGGAGATGGACACCAGGGCGACGGAGCGAATCCTAACCATTATTTTCCGGTTGGCACATATGAAGTTTGCTTAACGATTACAGACAATACAGGATGTTCAGATACATATTGCACGGTAGTAACTGTTGAACCGGAACAGGAGGGAGATTGCCAGGCTTTGTTTACATTCCAGAATGAAGGAGGCTCATTGACAGTTCACTTTTCAAATGCTTCTTCAAGTTCGCATGACATCATTTCATGGTTATGGACGTTTGGTGATGGCGGGGTTTCGGATAATCCTAATCCTACGCATACCTATGATCAACCTGGTACCTACCAGGTGTGCCTGGTGATACATGACAATACCGGTTGCGAAGACAGTTATTGTATCTCGGTCACTGTTGGCAATAGCGGTGAAGATTGTCATGCTGCATTTACCTCAGTGTTGGATAGCTTAGGTTTCACGGTGACATTTACAAATACATCAACCAACACCACACCTAATACTACATACCTTTGGACATTCGGCGATGGTACAACTTCAACACAGCAAAACCCGGTTCATACATACGATCATCATGATAACTATACAGTTTGCCTGATTATCACGGATCCTTCGATTGATTGTGTAGCGGATGTTTGTCATATAGTCCAGGTTATCCATCAGGGTGGTTTCAGCGAGTCAGAGAATTTCGTGAAGATCTATCCGAATCCTGCATTTGTAGCTGCAACGATTGAATATGAGCTGACTGCAGAATCCGATGTTGACATGGAACTTTGTAATATGGCTGGAATGAGTATCCGCCAGGTTTCAAGTGCAAAAGAATCCATTGGATTTCACAGGCACACCGTTGATGCCGCCAATCTTAACGCAGGTCTCTATGTATTCAAAATAAGGATCAACCAGGAAGTCATCATCAGGAAAATCATTATTGCCAATTAGCAACAGGCAATTATAAAAAGAAAAGGAATAAAAAAAAGTTGGCCTTAGTTTGAAACTAAGGCCAACTTTTTTTTATTCCTTTTCTTACTATTCTACTAATCATCTACAAGTATCGCATATTCATAATTATCGGACCAACCGCTTTTCAAGGGAAGCTTCTTCCGGGTTCTTCCTTCTTGTTTCATACCTGCTTTTTCCAGCACTTTCATTGAAGCAATATTGCCTACAGCACATCCTGCTTCAATGCGGTGAAGATTCAGTTCATTAAATCCAAAATCTATAATTGCTTTTACAGCTTCTGTTGCATAGCCATTTCCCCAGGCATCCGGAAGAAGCTTGAACCAGGTTTCTGCAAGCCTGTATTTAGGTTTTCCCAGGTTGATTGCAATAAGACCTGCGAATTTTGAATCTTCTATCAGCTCGATTACAAACGTATAAGACTGAATTGGATTTTTAGTAAGCTCATCGATCCAGGTATCCATTATTTTTTGAGTGACACCTATATTTTCCGGGATGCCCAGGGTATTGAATTCATCTGTTTCCGGTAATGAATGGAGATCGTGGATTGAATTCAGGTCGTCTTTCCTGACAGGGCGCATTGATAGTTTGGAGGTATTTATTGCAGGCAATGAGATTGGATTTAGGATAATAAGTTGGCGTGAAGGATAAATATATTATAAACTTTTGTATGTGACATGTCCCAATAACCACGGGGGAATTTGGCATTAGTTTTAGCCTAAATGCTTTCGGTTAATGTATACCTGAAATTATTGCCAGTCACACGACAACCAACCTACAAAAGCTTCGCAAATTCTTTCAATGAATCCAACTTCAAATCCACATCAGGGTGTGATTGAACTTTACCTGTTTCAGATGACGGGATCAACACTGTAAATGCACCTACGTTCCTCCCCAACTCCATATCACTCATCTTATCCCCTACCATAATGGATTTTGATAATTTGATTTCAGGATACATCTTGGCTGCTTCGAGCAGCATTCCCGGATTCGGTTTTCGGTCATGATGTTTCGCATCATCTATCGCACAATAGTAAACTGCATCAATCCGTCCACCATGCTTTGTTATCTCATCAAGCATATGTTGATGAACTTCACCCAACATTTTTTCATCCATCAGGCCTCTTCCTATTCCTCTCTGGTTAGTCACAATAATGATCTTTCCAAATATCCCATTCAGTTTTGCCAGTGCTTCTAATGCACCATTCAAAAAATGAAATTCGCCCGGATGAAACACATAGCTGTCATCCTTATTTTTATTGATCACGCCATCCCTGTCCAGGAACAATGTCCATGTCGTATCGATTTCACTCAAATCCAAAGGCTTTTGTTTTAATTCCAGCTGAGCCCTTTCAAAATCAGACGGGATACCTATGTCTACAAAATATTTATCCTGGACAATCCCATAAAACGGATGCGTGTCTACATATTTTACGAGATAATCTTTTTCAAATGAAAATATTTTTGGAAATGTATTTTTAAGAAAAACAGGCTTATTCAGGATATATATGCCTCCGTTAATATTACCCCATTCTACAAATTTCTTCTCTGTGAATCGTTTCACTCTTCCATCATGATCAGTCTCGACAACTCCATAACGATCAAAGTGACGCATGGGCTTTAAGGCAAGCGTGCATTCAGATTGCTCTTCAATATGTTTTTCCTTGAGGATATCAATATCGATTTTGAACAATGTATCACCATTGACTATCAATACATCCCTCTCAGTGGATTTGGTTAATGCAAATTTTATGGCACCACCTGTTCCCAGCGGTTCTTTTTCAATGACACACATGTAATTGAGATAAGGGAATTTGTTTTCCAGGAAATCTTCAATCACTTCATGCTTATATCCCAAAGAAAAAATAAATTTCTCTATACCCTTTGAAAGCAGGTAACGTATGATGTGGGTTAGAAAGGGATGGCCTGCAACAGGAGCCATGGTTTTCGGCAACTCAGGCACAACTTCCTTTAATCTGGTACCCAGTCCTCCCGATAATATGATGGCTTCTTTAATCAAAATATTGAGTTTCTACCAGCTCACAAATGATATGACCCAGCATGATATGGCTTTCCTGTATTCTTGGCGTTGTAGCAGATGGAACATTCAGAAGAAAATCACAATGCTCTTTCATTAGACCTCCTGACTCCCCGGTAAAAGCAATATTGACCATGCCTATTTTCTTCGCCACTTTAAATGCTTCAATAATATTATTCGAATTACCGGAGGTAGAGAGGCCAACTAATACATCACCCGGTTGCCCGATTCCTTCTATCAGTCGTGAATACACAAACTCATACCCGTAATCATTTGCGACCGCAGTCAGGTATGATGTATTACAATGCAATGCTTCTGCGGGCAATGCCAGCCTGTCTTTATAAAATCGTCCCGAAAATTCAGCAGCCAGATGCTGAGCATCAGCCGCACTACCTCCGTTGCCACAAAAATATACCCTGTTTCCTGCCCTGAATGCATTGACGATTTCAATGACTACTGCCTGTACAGCACCCAGTAATTCACTCTTCTCCAAAATCAATTCCTTCACCGTAATTGAATTCTGAATGATTTCCTTTATTTTATGTTCCATACTGTTCAATGTTTATTTTAAGCAAAATGCAAACTCGGTGTTCAGTGTTCAGTATTCAGTAATCTGTAATCGGTGTTCAGTGTTCAGTATTCAGTATTCAGTAATCTGTAATCGTGTTCAGTGTTCAGTAATCAGCATTTAGTATTCTGTATTTAGTAATCAGTATTTGGTTTTTAATTTTTAATTTTTAATTTCTGATAGCAATCTTACTACTGCTATTGACAAATTTTACCAATTACTGAATACCGATTACTGAACACTGAATACTTTCCTACTTGTCTTACACCGTCCATGTAGTCAACCCATGCTCCACAAACTCATACCCCCTGTGATTTCCCCCAAATTTGCGCAACTGGCTGATCACATTATACTTTGAATTACCCGGGCAATAAAATACCATGAATCCGCCACCACCTGCACCGGATATTTTACCACCGGTTGCTCCGGCTTTTTTGGCAGTTTCATAGATGTCCTCGATAAAATCATTGCTGATCCCCTGTGCCATTTTTCTTTTTTGATAAAATCCAAAATCAAGGATCTCACCGATCTCATTTAGTTTACCGGTAAGCAACGCTTCTTTCATCATTTGTGACTGAAGTTTCAGCTGATGCATGGCTTCAATGGCATCGTGATCATTCCGCGTCACATTACCTGCCTGCAGTTCGATGATTTTTGAAGATTCCCTGCTGGTTTCTGTAAAGTACAATAACAGATTGTGCTGAAGCTCAAACAGGTATTCCTGTTTTATCCGTAATGGATTTACAACAACTTTATCTCCTGCAAAAAATTCCATATAATTCACACCACCAAACGTTGCTGCATATTGGTCTTGTTTTCCACCTGCAAGGTTTAAATCTTTCCGTTCGATCTCATATGCATAATGTGCTATATCATACTCCCCCATCGGCAACTTAAGCATTTCAACAAATGCTCCGACAACGGCTACAACCAATGTAGAAGATGTGCCAAGGCCCGATCCTGCAGGCGCTTCAACGAACGTAGATAACCTGAATCCATTCCCACCCAATCCGAAATCTTTGCTGATCCTGTTGTATACACCTTTGAGAAGATCAATCGTTCCATCAATTGGCAGGGACGAGGCCAGATCAAATCGCTGCTCCTGATCCTGGTCAATGGCACGCAATATGATCTCCGGCCTATCAAGTCTTTCGATCGATGCAAAAGCATACAATGAAATGGTTGCATTGAGAATAGCGCCTCCGTACAAATCACTATACGGGCTTACATCTGTTCCACCTCCTGCCAACCCTAACCGTAATGGCGCCTTACTTCTGTAAATCATACGTTATTTTATTCCTTCTCTTTGTCATGACTATTGTCATAAGCTCAATTCCCACGGGCCAGCTGCTGAATGGTATCCACCAAATGGCTCCAGGAATATTTTTCTTTCTCCACACGAAGATGCGGAATAAAATAATCTTCACCGAGCTGGTAGAACCTGAGGATGGCATCTGCTATGGCTTTTGGCTCAGGCTCTGTCACAAGGCCGACTTTTTCATGCGGGACCAATGTAGGAAGTCCGCCGACATTGGTGACGATCATTGGTTTTTCAAAATGATAGGCTAATGGCGTCACTCCGCTTTGGGTTGCATTCCGATAAGGCTGAATGACTACATCCGGAGCGCTCAGATAAAACTGAACTTCATGATCCGGAATAAATGCTGTCCGCAATATCAATTGCTCCCTGATGCCCAGCTTATCGATTTGTTCCACGTAAGATTTTTCATCTTCATAGAATTCGCCCGCGATCAGTAATTTGATTCCAGCGTTGCGGATTCGTTCATCGCTCATTGCTTCCAATAAGATATCCAACCCTTTATATCTTCTGATGAAACCAAAAAAAAGTATAACAGGAATATGGGTGTCAATATTCAATTTTTTTCTGGCTAATTCTTTCGGAACGATTTCACCAAAATTATCATACAATGGATGAGATACCAGTTGAGCAGGTTTTATCTTTTCGATCTGTCTTAAATCGTTCAACACCTTTTCGCTCATCGTAATGAATGCATCCACTGGTTTGATAAAATACTTTGTAAAAGATTTATCACCTGGCCTCTTTTCATGTGGACTTATATTATCGGCTATGCAAATAATCCGGGTGTGCTTGTTCTTTCGAACTCTTCGTAAAATCGTACCCAGTGCAGGTCCCATAAAAGGTATCCAATACCGAACGACAATAATATCGGGTTTTTCTTTTCGTAGTCTGTTGCCAACCTTAATCCAGTTTAGTGGATTGACAGAATTTATTACGGTTTGAACCGGAATATTATCAGTAGCGGGTCCACTTGCAAATTGCGATGTTCCAGGAAATAGAAAGGAAGGATATTGCAATGAGAATGAATAGATAGAACATTCATCACCCTGTGCGATAAATTCCTTCGCAAGGCGGTGATTGAAAGTGGCTAATCCACCGCGCAATGGGTGAGCGGGGCCGATGATGATGATTTTACTCATGACAGGCAAAGCTAATTCCTTTTTCATAGTGCAGTTAAAAAGAAGGACGCGGACGGTTAAATGAAAAATTATAATCCTTTTTTACAACACAATGACTTACATAATAATATAGTATTCAGTTACTTTGAAATGCACAAATTTGAATTAATCTTAAATTTTAATTTTAAATCTGCGTCCTCTTTTAAGTGTAATATGACTTTACTTTTATTCCGGCATCTTAGGCCTTGTCTCAGTTAATAGTGATATTTTTATCTAATGAACAAACTCCATATGAAATATACCTTCCTACTGTTAACATTAATTCTTACAACAGGACTCTCAGCTCAAAAATATTATAAAGTCGCTCCGGTTAAAGGTGAAATATTGCCTGAATGGGCTATGCTTATGTACGCTGATCACCCGAATGTCTGGCAGGTTGACGATGCGTACAGGGAATGGAGAAAATTACACCCAGATGCAAAAACTACGTTTACACAGTATTACAAAAAATGGCGTCATGATATCGACCCATTTATCAACAACCAGGGTTTTGAACAACGACCAACGGAAGCAGAGAAACAGGAATTTAAATCACGCCTTGATCTTCTCAATAAAAACAATCCATTGTATTCACCATCCCGTGTTGCAACCTGGAGAGTTCTCGGTCCTATGGAAACGTTTAGCAAATCTGAAGGTCCTGATCCCGTAGCTGTATCGTCGCAAGTTAATGTGTATTGTTTCGACCAATCCCTTTCCAATCCTGACATTCTGTATTGCGGAACAGAAGGAGGAGAGATTTATAAAAGTCTTGACAAGGGACAAAATTGGTTTTGTGTTTCACGTAACGTAGATATGAATGCACCCGGTGCTGTAGAAGTACATCCCACTGACCCGAACATTGTATTCATTGGAGAAAACAACCGAATCCAACGAACTATTGACGGAGGCTTTACGTGGGAATTGGTTTTTCAGGCAGATAATTTTTTCACAAATGATATCAAATTTAATCCTGCAGATCCGAACATAATAATGATCGCCACGCAAGCCGGACTCTTTCGAACCAACAATGGTGGACTGAGTTGGGATTTGGTACTTCCGAATGCAACTTATGATATAGAATGGAAAACTGATGACCATACTATTTGTTTTGTCGTGAATAATGATCCTGTGCTAGGTATTTGCAGGTTTTATAAATCTATTGATTCAGGTGCAACATGGAATGTAAAACAAGATGGCTGGTATTTTTCTGATTTGCCCGGACATACGGATTATGGTGCACGGCTTGCAGTGACAGATGCAGATCCAAATCGATTGTATGCAGTTTTAATTGGTGAAGCAAAAACAGGAGATGATGGATTCATTGGCATCTATAGATCAGATGATGCTGGTGAAACATGGACGCTACCCAATCCCCCGGCAGGAGGACCTTATGACGAAACGAATCATCCTGACATGGCTACGATAGGTCGTACAGGAGGCTACCATCAGGGTTTTTATAATCTCGGATTTGATGCATCTGATTCGGATCCTGATTTTCTAATGGCAGGTTTTACGAGCTTATGGTATTCAACTGATGGTGCTGCTAAATGGACATGTTTCGGTGGTTATTGCGGAAATAATTTTAATTACGTTCATCCCGATTGCCAGGAAATTGAAATCAATGGTGATGATATCTGGATGACAAGTGATGGAGGCATTGAACATTCCACAGATCATTTTCAATCTCACTATGCTGTCAATCGCGGTATCACAGGTTCTGATTTCTGGGGATTTGGTACCGGATGGAATGAAGATATTCTTGTTGGCGGCCGCTATCACAATGGGAATACAGTGTGGAAAGAAAACTGGAATGAAGGTGAATTCCTAAGTATTGGTGGTGGAGAAGCTGCAACCGGATATGTTAATCCGGGTGAAGGCCGCAAGGCTTATTTCTCAGACATTGGTGGGATAGTAATTCCTGAAGAAGAAAATGATGATGTCGAACATTTTCAATTCGGAAAGTATCCGAATGAAAGTTATTATGATGCCGAAAGTGGTGAGATGGAATTCAGTCCAATCTGTTGGAATCACATTTATGTGACGAATGAAAATAAATTGTGGAAGTCGATTGACGGAGGAATATCATGGGAAATCCTTCATGAATTTGGAACAGATGTCAATGCGCGTGCAATGAGCTTTGAGATCAGTCGTCAAAATCCATTCGTGATGTATTTATTTCAAAGGGATGAATATACATGGGATCCGGGACTATTTTGGAAAAGTGTTGATGGAGGTATCACATGGACTAATCTTACATTTCCTCCGGGATATGCACGTCGATGTTTGATAACTGTCAATGCGCAGGATGAAAATAATGTCTGGCTAGCCTATCCTGATGGAGGTGATGGTGAAAAAGTATATTCGTCACGTGACGGAGGAGTGAGTTGGGAGAATTGGACTACGCCCGACCTGGATGGCGAGCATATTACCTACATATTTCATGAGTCGGGTTGGGATGGTGGTATATTTATTGGAACATTTCGCACAGTTTGGTACAGATTTAATGTTGGTGCCGACGATTGGTTTCCGTATAGTGATGGTTTGCCTGCACAAATTGCTGTTGATATGCTAAAGCCATTTTATCGGGATGGTCTGCTAAGGCTGGCTGCCTATGGAAAGGGAATTTGGGAAGCTCCTCTTATTCATACATTTTTCCCGGCGGCACAACCCATGGCAAACACGTTGGAAACTTCATGCCCGGGTGATACAATACATTTTGATGATTACTCGATTTTAGCTCATGCTGGTGGCTCCTGGAATTGGCATTTCCCCGGAGGCACTCCATCTGAATCTGATTTGCGTAATCCAAAGGTAGTGTATACTGAACCCGGCGAATACCAGGTTACTTTGGTTGCAATATTTGATGATGTAGTAGATGTAAAATCGATACCAGGCATGATCCATGTGCTTTCACCTGAAATAAATCCAGTACCTCCAATACTTGATTTTTCTAACACTGATAATTTCACCATCATCAATCCGGATGATACGATCACATGGGAGCCGGTCTTATTGACTTCCTGTGATCCTGTAGGAGACACTGCTTATTATGTACACAATTATATCTATAGCGGTTATGGACAGGATGAATTAGTTCTTCCGTTCAATATGGATTTAACACAAATCATAAATCCAACATTAAGCTTTGATGTAGCATACGCTCCATATTTCGATGGCAATTATTTTATTGATTCCCTATTAGTCAAACTGACTAATAATTGCGGCAAATCCTATCACATCATTTTCAGAAGCGGTGGTGCTGATTTAAGCACGACCACAAGTGGCATAGGAACGGATAGTCTTTATGAGTATGATGAATTTTCTCCACAGAATTGCAATGAATGGCGGCACGTCGTTCTTGATCTTTCAGAATATGCAGGTCAGTATGTGTCCATTTCTTTTTTGAATAAATCAGGATATGGGAATAACATGTACCTGGATAATATCCTGTTGGAAGGAGAAAGCCTGGCAGTACCCTATTCACTTCATAAAACTCAAATATCTTTGCAACCTAATCCTGCGAAGGATAATATTGAATTGTCAGCCGAAACCTTGTCTGGTCAAAACATTAAATTACAGATCTATACAATGTCCGGAATATTGATGTCAGAAAAGAAAGTAGGATTAACTTCAGGTACCTGGAATGAGCAAATGAATATAAAGGATTTCCCTGCGGGAACTTACCTGATCAAAATGATTTCAGATCAGCAGGAATTGTGGACCAGTACTTTTATTAAATTTTAAAAATGTATAACATGAAAACTATTTCGTTTACTTTATTACTAGTGATGATCATAGCTTGCGGAAAGGAAAATCAACGATCCTACCCTGTCAAATATGATTTCGATAAAAAAGATCAGACGGATATAGGTCAATACCTGGTGACAAGTACACATCAGCTTTCAACTTTATCACCAACGATCGGAACCTTTGGGTTTTTCAAAGATGACCTGATTGACCAAATTAATGAATTGACTGAGATCGGATTTGACGTTCGGGATATTACGTTACTGACTGAGGACTCATTAAACCTGCATTTCTTCGTAGATCATGATGAATATAATGAAGTCTTCACCTACACGACAGTGAACGGTGAAATCAATATTGATTCAAGCCATGAAGCGTTACTAACGTATGATAAAAACAACGATCAATTTGTGGTTTGCTGGTCAGCGACATTTCCAATACCTGGCCCTAATGTAGCCAACCCGGGCTCTGCATATAATTCTTACAATGACCGATGTCTCATAGGTTATTCAAATCAGGATTATGCCCAGCGATTATTGGATAGCCTGAATTATCAATCACTTGATACAATAGGAGTGATATTGACAAAAATCTATTACAATTAAAAGCCAGGTTATAAAAATGCCATCGTATTAAATGGATATATGTGTTCGTTCAATCAAGAAAAAAATGAACCACATAGACACATAGTTCACATAGAAAATCACATAGAATACTTCGATTTATGCAGAAGCTTTTCTCCTGGACACCGCAACAAAATAAATCGGTATACCCGCCAGTGTGATTATCAATCCTGGCCAGGTAAATTGTGGTTTATAAATAATCAATAAAATACAAAACGCCAGTCCCATCAATATATAAATGGCCGGAAGTAACGGATATCCAAACGCTTTATATGGTCTTGCAACATCAGGTCTTTTCTTTCGAAGAATAAATATTCCTGCAATGGTGAGCACATAAAATATCACCACTACAAAAGAAACCATATCCAGCAACTGACCATATCTCCCACTGATACTCCACAGGCATGCAATAATCCCCTGCACCCATAATGACCATTGTGGCACAGCCAGTCTATTCAATTCGCCCGCAGGTTTGAAAAACAATCCATCCTTCGCCATGGTGTAATACACTCTTGCTCCTGCCAGGATCAATCCATTATTGCACCCAAATGTTGAAATCATGATCATCAATGCGATGATCACAGTACCCACATTACCAAATATCACATGAGATGCAGCAACCGCTACCCTATCTTTTTCAGCTCCCGCAATCGCCTCTAATGGCAATACAGCTGTATACATCACATTCGTCAAAACATATACGACCGTGACAATAAATGTCCCGAAGAAAAGTGCCAGTCCTATATTCCGTTGCGGATTCTTGATTTCACCTGCAATGAAAGTGACGTTATTCCAGGCATCACTGCTGAAAATGGAACCCACCATAGCAGCTGCAATAGCTCCTAAAGCTGCAGCAATGGTATATTTTTCGGTGCTGCCCAATGCGTGCAGATTCCATCCATCAGACCAGTTAGCATTCCAGACATCACCCTTAAACATGATAAAACCAAATACAATCAGGCCAAATAAGCTGGCGAGCTTGGTGACAGTAAATGATGTCTGAATAATCTTACCACTTTTAATTCCTCGTGTGTTAATAAATGTCAGAAATAGAATTAGGACAATAGCTATTAACTGAGCAGGAGATATTTTAAAAAATCCAAGATCCAGGGCGACAAGATCTTCACTCACTGACGGGACGAGATATGCAAGAAATTTTGCAAACGCAACACCTACTGCTGCGATAGTAGCGGTTTGGATGATTGCAAAAAAACTCCATCCATACAGGAAAGCGATCAGGGGATTGAATGCTTCTTTGAGATATACATATTGACCTCCTGCTTTGGGATACATTCCGCTCAACTCGCCATAACTAACGGCAGCCGTGATCGTCATGAATCCTGTGATCAGCCAGGCGATAATCAACCAGCCTGCACTCCCCACATTGCGTGTCATATCTGCACTTACGATGAAGATCCCGGATCCAATCATCGATCCGGCTACGATCATCGTAGCATCCATCAGGCTCAGGGAGCGTTTAAATGTGGTTTCCTGTTCGGACATAGAGTTGATTTTGAATCAAGATAGAAAAATTCTCAAATGATGATGATATGATTGGGTGTTACAGTTTCAATGTACACAACAGATTTTATTCGACCCCTTCAGGGTCGCAATTGCATTGCATCCATTTATCCCCCGGGTTGCAACCCGGGGCTATTAAGATCAGATCCTTTCAGGATCATATCCAAAAGCGTTTTGAAGAACAGATCAATTCAAAATATATACTTCCAATATTTAATTCTGAAATCATAAAAATCCATGCCTGATAACATCGATTCTAAAAGTTTATTTCAATTATATAAATTCTGAAATTATAAAAATTAAAGCCTGAAGGGCTTAGGCATTAATAACCCCGGGTTGCAACCCGGGCATTTAATGTCAGATCCTTTCAGGATCATATCCAAAAGCGTTTTGAAGAACAGATCAATTCAAAATATATACTTCCAATATTTAATTCTGAAATCATAAAAATCCATGCTTGAAAAGATCGATTCTTAAAGTTTATTTCAATTATTTAAATACTGAATTTATAAAAATTAAAGCCTGAAGGGCTTAGACATTAATAACCCCGGGTTGCAACCCGGGGATAAAGGAATACAGGTTTTTTGCGACCCGGAAAGGGTCGAATAAAAATCTTTTTATGAAATAAAAATCTTTGAGCATCAAAAATCAAGAAACTTCCTCTTCAAAGCATACCAGCCATTGTATAGGATCAAAAATGGAATTTGAATAATGGACACGATTGAGTACAATCCGGCAAAAACCAAGAACAACCCAAGATTTATCAAATCCACAAAAGAGGCTGAAGTCTCCTTCTTCACTTTATCCAGTCCCAGAACATTCTTTAATTCCCCAACCGATGTTTGCAACACTTTCTCTTTTGCAAAATCATCATGATAAAGATTCTTCGTTCGCCTCCCACGAGCATATGCCTGTATGATCTTTCGCGGGTTGATAAAACAGCCCAGCATTACCCCACTCGTATCAATGATAAACGCAGCCCAATATTTCCCACAACCCGATGCAATCTCCCACGCACTGATTTCACATTCACCGATAAACGTTGCAGCGGAATAGCCGGTCACCAGATGATGAACATCGTGCCACAAAACAGCTTTCCTCCTTGCATTATAATTGGGCATATAAAAATGAAAATTCCGACTCACTTCAATTCTCACGACAGGACTGCTTAATCCTCCATCCTCACCCAGGTTATTATTCTCATAGAAGACAGGCAATAACTCTGCAGGAGTCATTTCATCCACGCCAGTTTCAGGAAGCTTTTGCATCCGGCTTTAATTTTGACAAAAGAAAATAAAAGATCACACCTGTCGTCACAAGAGCAGTAGAAATAAATGCTGTCTCAGGACTAAATGCATACCATAAAAACCCTGTGAGCGAGCTCGCTACCAGTGCACATATACTTTGAAAACCAGAATAAAAACCTATGGCTGTAGCTGTATCTTTTTTATCCGTGATGTTACTGATCCAGGCCTTTGCCACACCATCTGTGCATGCCGCATACAAGCCATACAGGAAGAAAAGAATGTAATACATAAAGTTGTCAACTTCGAATGTCATCCCCAAATAGACAACTGCAAATAAACACAACCCGGTTATAAAAGTCTTTTTCATGCCAATCTTATCCGCCATGTGTCCAAAAGGGAACGCACCTAATGCAAAAATGAGATTATAAAAAATATACACTCCGATCACCACTGTATCACTGAACCCGGATTGTTTCATTTTCAACAACAGGAATACATCAGAACTATTGAATAGTGCGAATGCCAATAATCCGATCACTACCTTCCGGAAATTCTGCGGACTATTTTTCCAATATCCCAGGAAAGAAAAAAATGAAGTTGCCTTCTTTACAGTTGCGGATCCTTTCTTTTTATCCTTCAATAAAAATGAAGCCACCAAAGCAAAAACACCGGGAATGAAAGCCACAAAAAAAAGCTGCTTGTATTGTTGCGGATAGAAATGCAGATATATCAACGCTATCGCCGGCCCCAGCACCGCCCCCAACGTGTCCATTGAACGATGAAAACCAAACACCCTGCCTTTGGTCTCCGGAGTAGCTTCATCAGACAATAATGCATCTCTTGCTCCCGTTCGAATACCTTTCCCCAAACGATCCAGGGTGCGGACAAAAAATATCCATGCAGGAAAAATAAAAAGTGCCAATAATGGCTTTGAAATTGCGCTCAGTCCATAACCCAATTGCACAAAAGGAACACGCTTACCCGTCTGGTCTGAAATTTTTCCAAAATATCCTTTGCTTAAACCTGCAAATGCCTCCACCAATCCTTCCAGGAATCCAATCAGCACAATGGAAAAACCAATGCTCTTGAGATAAATTGGCATCACAGGATACAACATTTCGCTCGCCATATCCGTAAACAGGCTGATGAGGGAGAGGATCCAAATGGTGCGGGTTAAATACTTCAATTTAGGATTTACGAATTACGATTTTTGATTCTGGATAAAAGGATGCCGGATACCGGACTCATGACATATAATTTTCGATTTTCGATGGTTGCTGAACTGTAACACAAGGTTGAGTTTAGCATAATGTAGCAAACGATTTACAATGCAATAGAAAAAATGTTTACCACATAGACACATAGTTCACATAGTTCACATAGTAAGTCACATAGAAAAAATTTAATCTACCTACCCTTCACTACTCTTCTGCCCTTTCTGCCTTTTCTGCCTTTTTAAACTCACGTTTCACGACTCACGTTTTTCAATAAGATCCCACAAATTTCCATACAAATCCATAAATACCGCCACGGTGCCATATGGTTCTACCACCGGGGTTCTGATAAATTGAATTTCGTTTTCTATCATCATGTGATAATCTCTCCAGAAATTGTCGGTATGGAGAAATAAAAACACCTTTCCTCCTGTCTGATTCCCAATCGCTTTTTTCTGTTCATCATTCATTGCCTTCGTCAGCAACAATTGACAACTGCTATTTTCACCCGGTGCAATCAATACCCACCGTTTTGTTTCCGTCATTTGCACATCTTCAACAACTTGAAAATTTAGCTTATCCACGTAGAAGCGAATGGCTTTGTCATAATCATCAACGACAAGTGAAATATGTGCAATTTTCCTTTTCAATGGTTGCTGAGCTGTAGGACAAGGATGAGTTTAGTAGGTCGAAGCATTCGATTTTCGATTACTTTTCTAAGTGATTTTCTAAGTTGACTTAAGTTCCTAAGTGGTAAATTTTTCAACTCCCGAAAGTATTCATAAAGCTCCATAGGAGCGTCATATCTGTAGAAAATGGATTTACAAATTTTTTAGAGCTCCATCGTGGGGCATATAGAGGGTGAGATATCTTAAATGCTCTCCATTCCTCCCATTCGTTTTTTACCTTCACACGAATGAAGGTTCCTGTCGATAGAAAGCTAAAGAAGAAAATACGGATCACACCTCCTGCTGATTTCGCAGCGGGTCTTAAAGGAGTCACTGTAGCTCTCAATCATGCAGTAAGCCAGATGGGACCTGTGCGGGCGATGAAGGCATTGGCAGACCTGAATCAAAAGAAAGGATTTGATTGTCCTGGCTGCGCATGGCCTGACCCTGACGACAAGAGATCTCTGTTTACCGAATATTGTGAGAATGGAGCCAAAGCGGTTGCTGAAGAAGCTACGTTGAAACGTGCTGATCCTTTTTTCTTTTCACAGCATTCGGTGTCAGAGATGCTGGGCTGGACGGATTTTGAGATTGGGAAAAGCGGAAGGCTTACCCATCCGATGATGTTGAATGCCGGTGAAGAATTTTACCAACCGGTTGAATGGGAGGATGCATTCAGGTTAATAAGTGAACACTTAAATAAACTGGATCACCCTGACCAGGCTATTTTTTATACATCTGGAAGATCGAGTAATGAAGCTGCATTTCTTTGGGGACTCTTTGCACGCGCTTTCGGGACCAACAATATGCCTGATTGTTCGAACATGTGTCATGAATCCACCGGTGTTGCATTAAACCAGACTTTAGGGATCGGCAAGGGATCTGTAGTGCTTGATGATTTGTATAAAGCAGAAGTGGTTATTGTCATTGGTCAGAATCCGGGCACCAATCATCCTCGTATGCTGACTGCTCTTGCAGAATGCAAAACCAATGGTGGAAAAGTGATCACGATCAATCCTCTCGAAGAAGCCGGTTTGAAACGTTTTAAAAATCCGCAAAAGCCCGCTGATTATTTTACAGGAGGCACTACGATCACAGATTTATTTCTCCAGGTGAAGATCAATGAAGATGTGACCCTGCTGAAAGCGATCATGAAATTACTCGCAGAAAAAGATGCCATTACGCATGAAGTATTTGACCATGATTTTATAAAAGAAAAAACAACCGGCTTTGACGAATTCATTGATGATTTAAAAAAATATTCCCTGGATGAATTGGCAACCCAATGTGGTGTGCCTCTCCATCAAATCAGGAAGGCTTGTGAAATCCTGACTCCGGCGAAGAAAATAATTATTTGCTGGGCGATGGGCCTTACGCAGCATAAGAATGGTGTTGAAAATATAAAGGAATGTGTCAACCTGCTTTTGCTGAAAGGATCTATTGGTAAACCGGGTGCCGGTACTTGTCCTGTGCGTGGACATAGCAATGTACAGGGAGACCGTACAGTTGGTATCATGCATCATCCTTCCGCTCAATTGAATAAAGCGTTGAAAGATGAATTTGGATTTGATGCACCTGAATCAACCGGACTCGATACCGTGCATTCCATCCAGGCCATGCATGAAGGAAAAGCAAAAGTGTTTATTGGCCTCGGAGGAAATTTTGTTTCTGCAGCTTCTGATACGGACTATACTTTTAAAGCCATGCGCAATTGTGATCTCACTGTTCAGATCAGCACGAAGCTCAACAGGAGCCATCTCGTCACAGGAAAGACTGCATTGATTTTACCCACGATCGGTCGTTCAGAAAAGGATATCAAAAACGGATCGCATCGTTATGTCACCGTGGAAAACAGCATGGGAAGAGTGCACACTTCTGAAGGCCATTTGAATCCCGCTTCAGATATATTGATGAGCGAACCTGAAATCGTAGCACACATTGCTGATAAAACAATTCGGAATAAAGTAAAGGTCGATTGGTTAAATCTTGGGATTGATTATTCATTGATCAGGGATAAGATAGCAAGAGTGATCAATGGATTTAATAATTACAACGAACGTCTTAAAGATTCCGGTTTTTATCTTCCAAATCATTCAAGAACAGGAGATTTTTCAAACATGCCGGAAGGAAGGGCCAAATTCAGTGTGTGTGCTTTAGCGCAACATCAGTTAGCTCCTGACCAGTTTCTGATGATGTCGATGCGATCACATGATCAGTTCAATACCACGATCTATGGGATGCACGATCGATACCGGGGCGTCTTCAATGAGCGAAGGGTTGTCTTTATGAATCCGGAAGACATGAAAAAGAAAGGTTTGAAAAAGTTAGACCTTATCAATCTTGAAAGCGAATATGATGGAATTAAACGAGAAGCTGAAAATTTCTATGTCGTCCCTTATAAAATCCCTCAACAAAATTTAGCTGCCTACTTTCCGGAAGTGAATGTGTTGGTACCCATCAATCATTTTGCGGATCAGAGCCAGACGCCGATATCGAAGAGTGTGATTGTAAAAATCAAACCCTCTGTCTAATCTCGACATCCGCTTTGAAGGATATTTGTAATTGGCTCTTATTAAAAGTCAAACCTATAAAGTGTCAAACTCAGGTCTTTAACGTCTTCGTCGTATTCAAATACTGCCACATAACCTGTTTTAGCGGGTATGAATCCAATGTTTTTTGGAAAATTATCCAGGGTTATTTTGGGATTGACTAACTCGCCATCCAGATTGTGAGCGATAGCTCCGATGGTATATTTATCAACAGATTTTCTATTAGCATAATCGTATGTACTATACACAGTTGTAAAAATAGTTCTTGCACTGTTCATCGAAGAATATTTATAATCATACCATCTTTCGGCTAGTTTTCCTATTTCATAATCTGTGGACGAGCGCAGTCCTATACTGGGATGCTTAGATTGTTCCTTAGAAATCTGATGAACAATGGATGGATTGAAATCTTTATCAAATTCAATTACATAGAAATCACCAATGTAAAGTTGATCCTTATATCCTTTTGTTTCCTTTGATCCCAGGTTATAATTTTCTCCAATTAAATAGGATTTACCTTCGGCTACTTCAAGCATGTTTTGGATCCAAATTCCTCTTCCTTCACTTATAATTTCTTTTCCTCCCTGATCCTTTAGTGCTGCGATTTTAGCTACAGGATGTAAAACTTCACTGACCATCTGGCCTGCATTATTATACCGTTGCATGAAGATACCCTTGAGGTTCTCATTACTAAATCCTTCCTCTGTATTCGTGATTTCAAAATATTTACCATAAATAGAAAATCCATCCTTTCGGGGAATAATATTCACAGGTATCAAATGGCCATCCTTGTGTATTAAACTAATCAGGTTCAATTCTTTTCCGGAAGCGAGGTTATACACACGAAAAACCAATCCTTCAAGAGGCCATCCATTCGGAGTTCCGAAATCAAGTTTTTGTGTAATTTCGAAGTTGCTATTCATCAGAAAAAGATCATAATGATTTTTACCATCATGCGCATCCTTGTATTGATATGCATAATATCCAACCACATCTCCACCATGGACAATAGGTGTAATATCCGCAGGACGGATATTAACATCCGAAGGAAATGAAATCTTTTGCGCAAAAGCGTTGTTAAGGCACAAGACAAACATTAGTAGAGTCAATAATAAAATCCTCATAAATCTTAATTTTTAATATAAAAGAGTAATCTATAAACCTGGCTTGCTCATTCTTTTTTCACTGTGTTCAGTTTAGTTTGTTTTTTCATGAGCAGTTCATAAAAGTATTCATTCAGGTTCCTACTATGTTAAAAATCAAATTTATATAGTGTCAGGCTCAAATCTTTTCCTGCCTCATCGTATTCAAATACTGCCGCATACCCTATCTTGGCAGGAATAAATGCAATGTTTTTAGGAAAATTATCCAGTGTGATTGTCGGATTCACTATCTCACCATCCAGATTATAAACTACAGCTCCGATTGTATATTTTTCTTCCGGATTCCTGGTCGAATGATTATAGCTTGTGTATATGCTGGTAAAAACCGTTCTAGAACTGTTCAGAATGGAATACTGATAGTCATACCATTTTTCTACAAGTTTCCCAATTCTATAACTGGAAGCATCTAAAATCGCAAATGGATGTTTTGATCCTATCTTTGAAATTTGATGCACCTTGATTGGAGAAAAATTCTCATCAAATTCAATAACTTTGAAATCACCGATTGCAATCTTCTCACTTACCTTTGCTCCCTCGAAATAAGATTCTCCTATTAAAAAAGTTTTACCGTTTGCCATTTCAATTATTGATTGAATCCATATACCCCAATCCTTACCAATGATTTCTTTTCCCTGCTGGTCCTTCAGTGATGCAATCCTTTCAGTTGGAACAAAAACTTCTTTGACCAACTGACCTTCATTATTGAAACGTTGCATATAAATTCCTTTGAGATTCTCATCCGAGTAGCCTTCACGAGTATCGTCAAATTCAAAATACTTTCCACAAATCGAAAACCCATCCTTTCGCGGAGCAAAACTTACCGGGACCAACCTGCCTTCCTTGTGAATCATACTGATCAGATTCAAGTCCTCTCCGGTATTCAGTTTAAATATCCTTACATCATTTACCGAACGATGATCCGTTTTACGATAATCAATCCACACACTTCCTGCTTCAACAACTAGCAGACTATCCGTCACCAACCGGAAATCTAAGGATTCATCGAATGACCTTCCACTCCTGACAGGTATTTTCTTAGCGTGGATATCATACACTTTCTTTCCTTCATTATTTAGAAACACTATGCTACCATCCTCCTCTGATTCTTTTGGTCCGGCATTCAAAAAACCTTTGTTTTTAACAGGTCTGAAGTAAGTCGGAATATTATAACTATTTCCCGGACCATAACTTTTAGAAATAAAGGAATAGATTAATTTTCCTTCGAGGTTTACAAAATCAAACTGACCATACGTCTTATAGCCCGGGCTTGAGATGATACAAAATGAAGTTCCATTAAAAAACATATCATCGATTGACCTACCAAGTTTCAAATCAAAAGGAATCTCCTGTGTGATTTCAAAATTAGTATTCATGAGATAGAACTTATAATACCATTTAACCCGATCCGCCTTAAGGAAGTGATACGCAGTATAACCTATAACTTCTCCATTCTGGATAATGGGGGTTATCTCGGATGGCCTAATATCAACTCCTTGTGGAAATGAAATCCGCTGAGCAAACATAGTATAAGTACATGTCACACTCAGGAATAAAATCAAAAATAAAATCCTCATATAATCCGTGCGTTTAATGCTGATATGATATGCTTTGAATCAAAATGTATTTTTACTTCTTTGTACGAGTTAGATTTTTTAGCTTTTCCTGAAGCAGGTTAAAAAAGTAGTCATCATGGTATTGATGATTATATTCCTCGATCTTGTTTGAGGTTAAAGGAGATTGTGTATCTGATACAAATTTGAGAAAACCTACATATGGGTCGGACTTATCTTTGATCAGGTTAGTAGTCATATAATTTGTAAATAGTTTGCGCAACGTAGAACTACTCATATTATGCAGAAAAACCAGAAACTTATTGTAAGCCATTCCATAATCCTTATCAGGGAAATTCACATATTCAAGGTACTCATTTCGCGTCATGGCTTCGGCCAATTCAAACAAACAATGTGCCGTCACACATTTGAGATATTGATTGGCAGGATATTGACTTTTCATTTGCAGGCTCATAAACATGGCCATCACATAATCCTTAGATTCCATCAAGGACTGGACTACTTCAAATGAAACCTGTGGTTTGAGCTGATCAAACTGATGCACATTAGGGATGTCATTGCCGGGCATCGATTTAATATCTTCCTCCAATAATTTTATTCTTGCCTTGCAATCCGGGTGTGACTTCATTGAGTCAGGGACATTAAATAATGTACTGTCTGAAATCCATTCCTGATTCGTATTTGAAGGATCCAGCCAATATGATTTGAAAGCATATTCTTCAAAATTGAAATAAGCAGAAAGACGTAATGTATCTGTGTATATTAACTGATCTGCGTTATCAAGTATGTTCAACGTTTCAATAGCTGATTTTGGGGCATATCCCGCATTTATAAAGAAACGATACCCCATTGAATCTGCCATAACCTCATTAGCCCTGCTGTAACGCATGTTATTTGCAAAAAATGAATTGATCATCTGGTGCAAAGCTGAATTTCGTTCAAACTTCTTTCTTCCTGATTTTCTTATTTTCTTATATGTATCACTATAGTAGGACTCACTCAGGCGCTTACTTTCTTTGATTGAATGTCTGGCTAAATCATGTCCCATTTCGTGCGCTAGTACAAAGGCAATCTGATCTTCTGTATTTAATCTTTCCAACAATCCCAGGTTTACAAAAATATAGCCTTCACCCATACTGTGTGCATTGGGTTCTGCTGTTCTGTATGTTAATACATGAAAATCCACATTCTTGAGTTCAGGATTATGACTTGCAATTCTGTCCTTGATGCGATTCAAATAGCGCGAAATGGAATCGTTGAACATCAGCAATTCCATTGAATCAAGAGAATGTAAAAACATTGCTTTCTGAACCGCAAATTCAGAAAATTTTTGCTTCACCTTTGTACTCGAAAAAATACCATGATTCGGCCAGTCACGAAATTTACTTTCACCCTTTACAATCAAAGTTGAATCAGGTTTGTAATCGCGAATGGGCTTATAGTTTGCAGAATAATCCTGGGATTTAATACAGGGTATTATTAAAATGAAAATCAGAATGAAACAGAGGAAGATTTTATCTCGATGTAAAGTCACCTATTTCTTTTTTTGTACAATCATTTATTGATGGTGCGATTTCTCTATAGTCCCTGCTTCATGTATTTAGCCGACATACTCCGCTGCAGACTTCGCAAATTTATCCCACTTTTTATAATGCACATACGTCACCTGCACCCATTCCTTCATCGCTCTTCCTTTTCCTGACGGATCAAATAATTTTGAACCTTTTAAATTCATGGCTTCTGCATGATCATCACCACTCAACTTGAAAACCATACTGTTTTCAAAAAAGCAACAAAAGGCTTTGCCATTCATTTTGAAACAGGGCTTGCCGAACATCTGAGATTGTTCTGCTTTTTTGAGGGATTTACCGGTGTCAATGTATTGCTTTTCTTCTATCATTAAAATTAACTTGAAGCCTATTTTCTTAAATTAGAAATTGAATCATTAATAATCATGAACTATATTAAAAAGTTACCTAATCAAAGATCATGAGATTCTCTCCGTATAGGAAGCCTCAAACATTTCTTTGAAAAACTCTTTTTTTCTAGCAATATCATTTTTAACTACTCTGAATTTTATTCTTCCTCTTTTTCCAATTGATACAACTTCAAAATCGTTCTCTTCTAATTTAGTTTTCCATCCTTCAATATCATCCAATTTTATCTCAATTCTTACAAATTTCTGTTTAGGTAAAAAAATTGCAAAGTTTAATGGGCGATTTTTCTTTATAACACCAATATAATTTTGAGTATACCCTATATTCAATTCGGGATCAATCTCTTTTAAAATCTCAAAACATTCATCAACAATTTTGATGCCGTCTTTGTTAGCTTTATTATCCCAATATGCTCTATCCTTTTTAACAACGATTTCATCATCATCATCTCCACCTAAAGTAAGTTCGTCCAAAATTTTTGTAAAGTTTAGGACGACGTTATCATTTACTACAAGCGCATTAAGTTGGATCGCAATTATTGGAATGTAACCATTGAATAATCCTAAAATATTAAAGAATCTTGATGTGATGTCTTCGGCTATAATAACTGCGCAATGTTCATAATTAGGAAACCTTTTCCTTTCATTATCCCAGTATTCAATGGCTCTTATAATATGGGTATCATCAATTTTACCTAACATTATCTCAACTTCATATCTTTTTTCATTCTCCCTATCGTAGAGTAACAAATCAAGTCTACCTGCTTTGGGCTGAATTCTCTCTGCTTCTTTTAATTCAAAATCTCCGAGGCCTATTATTGAAGGATCATCCTCAATTATTTTTCTCAGCCATTGCTCATCAAAATCTGGATGATCTTTCAGAATAAATTTGTTCGCTTTTTTTAATGTCAATTTATTATTAAATGCAATTGTCATTGGGTAAAATTTATTCGCTGAATTTTAAATATTAAAGTTCACCTCTCATCCACTTCACCAACAACCTCACCCCATACGCCGTAGCACAATACCCCTTTCCAAATCCATTCGGCTGGAAACCCATGCCGGCTATGTCAAGGTGAGCCCAGGTAGGATGCTCAGAAGTAAAAAATTCAAGAAATTTCGCGGCGGTTACAGAGCCCGCATAAGGTTTGTCACTTAAGTTTTTGATATCCGCAATATCCGATTGCATGTCTTCATGATACTCGTCAAACATCGGCATGCGCCAGAGACGTTCGCCTGAAGATTCACCGGCTTTTGTAAGGGATTCCGCAAGCTGATCATTTTTTGAAAATAATCCTGCAGCATGAGGACCGATAGCAGCAATGATGCTACCTGTCAATGTAGCCATATCAATCATCACGTCCGGTTGATATTCTTTGACTGCATATGCAAGCGCATCAGCAAGGATTAATCTACCTTCTGCATCCGTATCAATGACCTCAATGGATTTACCTGCATAAGATGAAATGACATCACCTGGTTTCAATGCAGCTGTGCCAATACTATTATCCGTCACAGGTGTGATTGCCATGACATCTACCTTCAATCCAAGTCTTGCAGATGCTTCAACCGTACCCAAAGCTGCAGCAGCTCCGGCCATATCACTCTTCATATAATGCATGTTCTTCGAGTCCTTGATGGAAACACCACCTGTATCGAAGATCACACCTTTACCTATGAGCACTATTTTTTTATTTGCTTCCGGATGCTTGTAATGTGTCACGATCATGACGGCAGGATCCTCACTTCCGCGATTGACAGCAAGCAATGCATGCATGCCTAAATGTGTCAATTGTCTTTTATCAAGAATGGTAGTATGGTATCCATGCGATGTTGCACTCTTCATTGCCCATTCTCCCAGCAACGCAGGAGATTGATGATTAGCAGGCGTATTGACAAGATCCATGACTTCCTGCTGGACCGATCCGATAGTAATGCCATCATTGGCTGCACCATGGAGTGTTGTGGATGGAAGGAAAGTATAGAGAGCAGCAGGTGGATTACTTACATGATTTTCATCGTTGTTTTTGTAAAGGCCAAGGTTATAAAGTCCCGATGTCCATCCCGTCATAGCAGATTGGATCAACTCCGGTGTCGTCAGATGATGAAGCATAAATCCGATCCTGCCGGTATGTTCTGATTTCGCACTAATGGATAATTTCTTGGCCACAACATAAACGTTTGCTTCAGTCAGGCGATCATGGTCACTATTGATGAGGAGCTTGATTCTTTTTCCTTTCCATTGTCCGTACAAAATATTTCCGGAAGATTTCGCTGCGCAAAGTTCATCTGATGGTGGGAGCATTTCAGCCGGCACTAACAAGGACAGGACATCCGCATACAGGCTGTCTATCATCTCCTTTGATGACGGAATACATAACATATCTACGGCCCCGAGAAGGTCTTCGAAGGTGGCCTGCATCATTAATTGCATCGTTAATCCTCTTTTTCAGAAAAGAACAGCCATTTGACGGCCGCGGGAAATACATCTCCCCAATATTTCTCCTGGTGCTGGCCGTTGGGATCTATAACAATGTTAAATGTAGTGAGTTTACCTGAGAAAAACCCATGCGAAACAGCTTCTGCAAATTGATTTATATGCTGGCTCATGAATTTTGTCTCCTTTTCCCCTGCATAGATAAACATCCGCATTGGGAGGGTATAATTGTATTTGAAGGCGTCAAAATAGATCTCATCCGAGTACCAGAAGGAAGGGCTGAAAATCATCAGCTTGGAAAAGAATTTCGGGTAAACGATGCCTATATATGCGCTGATCAGGCCACCCATGCTGCTACCCCCGATCCCGGTATAGATCCGGTGAGGCCTGGTGCGGTAATGGGAATCCACGTAAGGCTTCAGGGTTTCGGTGATAAAGCCGGCATAGTCTTTCCCCATTCCCTCCCCAAATTTCCGGTGGTAATAGGGGCTATATTCCTGGATCCGCTCCCTTCCCCCATGATCGATGCAGATGACGATCAGGTCTCCATGGCCATTTTTGGAAAGCTCCATCAGGTGACGATCTATAGACCAGCTGCCAAAGGGGGCATCCTCATCAAACAGGTTCTGGGCATCCTGCAGGTAAAGGACCGGGTATTCTTTTTTTGAATCGTAATAATCATGTGGAAGCAGGGCCCAGATCCGTCTTTTCTTACCAAGCTGTGGTATCTCAAAATCCTTATCGATCAGTTGAATGATCGGATAATGGGGCATTGCCTGTGTAATCTGAGAAGATGGATGCATTCTTTCCTTTTCGTAACCTGCAAAATCGGGGCGCAAAATAGGTAAAAAGAACTAAGGTGCTGGAAATAGAGTAGTCCTCCATTTCGATGCCGGATTAAAGGATGCCGGATGCCGGACTCCAGACACAATAGGGATGCACCTTAAATTTACGAAGCTCTCAACTGCGTCCTTTGTAAGTCTAGAGTCCGGCATCCGGCATCCTTTAATCCGGCATCCTTTTTTATACACGAAGATTTTCCTCCATATGCCCCATTATCGTAAATTGGTGATCTAAACCAACCCTCATCATGGACCGAACCTATGTCTTCCTCTGCCTCGCCAGTGACTATAAAGGTGGAGCTTTCATGCGCCAGCTAAAACGATTAGGTCACATGGTATACCTGGTGACCTCGGAAAAAACACGTAACGATGCATGGCCATATGACGATATCGAAGAAGTTTTCTTCATGCCTGGCAACGACGGCCGTTTGTGGGATATCAATGAGCTCATCTCGGGAACTGCCCATTTATTCCGTACACATAAAATCGATCGTGTCATTGCACTGGATGATTATGATGTATGGAAAGCGGCAAGGATCCGCGAAGATTTCCGCATCCCGGGAATGGGTGATACAACTGCCCGTCACTTTTTTGACAAGCTTTCGATGCGTATCGAAGCAAGAGATGCAGGTCTGCTTGTTCCTGGCTTTACCGCATTGTTCAATGATGATATCATTAAAGAATTTCTTGCGACCAGCACGGGGCCGTGGCTTGCAAAACCAAGACGCGATGCAGGATCTCTTGGCATAAGGAAAATCACATCACCGGAAGCTTTTTGGAAATGGGCTGAAGAGAGCGGCAACAAACGTCATGAATACCTGCTTGAAGAATTCAGGCCGGGTACGATATGTCATGTAGATAGCCTCAATTATGAAGATGAAACTTTGTTTACACGTTGCTCTCAGTACCTCGATCCACCGTTCGATGTTGCACATGGTGGTGGAATATTCCAGTCAAAGACAATGGGCACAAAAGATGCATTGTCAAAAAAATTAGTGGAGGTCAATAAAAAAGTTTTATCTGCATTTGGACTTCGACACGGACCAAGTCACTCAGAATATATTGTGCGTGATGGAGGAAAAGAAATTTTATTCCTGGAGACAGCCGCCCGTTGTGGTGGGGCTCATCTCACCGACATGGTAGAATCTGCTACAGGTCTCAGCCTTTGGACAGAATGGGCAAATATTGAGCATGCGGTATTAACAGGAAAAAAATATCACCTTCCTCTCGTTGATGAGTTGAATGCCGGTATCATCGTGACGCTCAGCAAACATGAAAAACCAGATTATGAAAAATTTACGGATGAAGAGATCTGGTGGCGTCTGCATAAAAAATATCACATCGGTTTCATCTTTCAGCATAAGACAGGCAAAAAAATTGATGAGCTGCTCGGGAAATATGCGCAGGTGATCAAAGAGGAGTATTCGACTATGGTTCCTTTGAAAGAGTAATCAGTAAAATGAGTATTCAGTATTTGGTAAAAAGAGTATTCAGTATTCAGTATTCAGTAAAATGAGTATTCAGTATTTGGTAAAATGAGTATTCAGTAAAATAAGTATTCAGTAAAATTATTTCACGAAATAGTTGGGCTCCATATTATCAGTTGCTGATCACTGAATACTGTGCTCACTGAATACTGATCACTGAATACTGACCACTGAATACTGATCACTGAATACTGAATACTGACCACTGATTACTCATAAAACCCTACTGATCCCCCTACCCACGTCTTGTCCTTGTTAAATTTCACGCCGATCATTTCACCTTTGCTTAGTCGTGCAAGATTGTTGACGATGATGGGTTCTTTTGCTTTATCCGGCCAAAGGAGCATAATGCGCACTTCTACCTTCACAGGTTCTTCTGGTGTCCTGATGACGGGGACATATTTTACTTTTTCCTGCAGGATGTATTTCGAACGATCAGCAACCTTATCAATATCAGTACGGGTCACATGGAATACTACACCTGCTCCGGAAAACGAATACAATGGCTTCAATACATAATTTTCCAGGTCTGCCGGAATCGAATCCATCTGGTCCAGGAAAAAAGTTTTTGGCACGTATTCACTTTCAATAAATGGCATGGTATACTTTGAAATTCTGAAAAACCAATTCGGATGGCCTATCCATTTTACATCCAGGTCATCGGTAAAATTGAATTTCAGGTCCAGGTCTTTACGTGCAAGCAATTCATCAAAAATGACCCGGTTGTAGATCCGTTTGATTGGAACTTCTTTTCCTTTTTCATTTTTATAAAAAAGCTTGTTGCCATGCTTCAGGATATCCGTCACACAAAGAATTTTTATGCCCAGAATTTTTCCCGTAGCATGAAAATCAATTTGTGTATTCTGCTTGAACGGTTCTACATCAATCAATACAACAGACGCGGGATCTTCATCACCAACAATAATATTTCTCAACGTATCCTCATAGGTTTGAGGTGTATAACCATTGAAGAGATGATGTACATATTCAGGAATGTCAAAATGCTTCCTGTACAATCCGGCTACAATATGCTGATAAAAATACAATGACGGGAAACCCTGCACTTCGATCAGCTTTGGAACAATGTCACCATTCTTTCCTTCACACAGGCCAAAATCCATTTGAAGAAAAGTAGTATGCTCATCTTCATTGGGTACCCTGTATTCATCCGCCAGTGAAGGCTCTGTCAATTGTTTGAAGTCAGGACGCAGGATTACATTTTTGATCTGGTGACATGCATCGAAGATCTTATCGGAAAGATATCCAGGGATGAATACCGGTGTTTCAGCGATCCGGAAACCGGGGACGTGATCAAACTGGCTGTATAAATCTTTCAAAAATGCCTGGTATCGCTCCTGCGAAAAATGTTTGTTGTATCGGTCTCTGATATCGGGGATCATAGCTCGAAAGATAATAAAAAGGCAAAGAGCAAAGAGCAGAGGGCAGAGAGCAAAAATTTTCTCTATGAGAAGATCCAAATTTTACCACTTAGGAACTTAAGGTCACTTAGGAAGTCACTTAGAAAAATTGCGATTTAAAACTAAGTGGCTTCCTAAGTGACCTTAAGTTCCTAAGTGGTTCAGATTGGAATTGTTCAGGTTCGAGGTCGGAGACACTCGAACGTCAGACAAAATTAAAAGTCCCCGGTTACTGAGCTGTAGTACAAGGTTGAGTATAGCAGGTCGAAGCATCAGGGGATATAGGGGCAAAAAGATTTATCCGTTCACCACCAGTGGCGACTGATCCGAATATTCAAGGATGTGGTCAATAGCGCCACTTATGAATCCGGGAAGGATATGATCTCTTGTGATGGTGAGTCTTTCGGGGTGGATCGCATTGTGCATCATCTCCTCATACGTTTGGGAGCCGTATGTCTTCAGGATCATTTCTTTTTTATCCCTTCTGCGCAGATACATGAGCATACCGTCAGGATGTGCTTCGGGATGAAATTGTGTGCCGAACCATTCTTTTGAAAACCTGACAGCCATGATCGCCTTAGCAGCCGGGCTACCTGGTTCTGTTTGTTCCATCGCAGTGATGATGGCACCTATCGCAGCGATTCTGTCATGGTCCGGAGATACGACTTCATATTTCCTAAAGTCAGCACCATAAAAAGGATCATTCAGTTCCCTGAATAAAGGTTCTTTTTCACCGGCTTCTGTTTTATCCACAGGGACGATGCCAAAGGATTCTTTTTCCCGGAGCATGACCTTGCCAATACCCAGGTGATTGCAAATCATCTGGAATGAATGACAAACAAAGAATACATATTTCTTTACTTCACTGGTCTCGTTGTGTGCCCAGATCTGGTCCATCAGGGAATAATATTCTTCTTCCCAACCGCCTTCGTATTCGAGGGGATCGCCCGGGCCACCGGATGAAATGTAGATATCAAAATCAAGTCCGGGAACTTCCTTTTTATGGCGGACATCAAACACCTCATAATCAACAACGGCAAACCTGTCCGCAATGCGCTTAATACTGGCAATACCCATGTTTTCATAGTTATTGTTCATGTCCAGTATGGCCATTCTAACAGGATAATTTATCCGCATCGCAAAGGGGTCAATAATGTGAGGCCGTAAAGGTACGGCTTTTATTATTTCGGCATTTTGCCTTCCACAGAAGCCTTGATAAAATTGCCCCAGTTGATATAGGATTTGTTGGCTTTGTGTTCAAGTGCTTTTTCGATAGCCATCTCAGCAGCATTCTCGACCACCCATTCGAAATTCTCTTCACCTACACTATTCAGATCTGCATCAGGAGCCGGATTGCAATAATCAATGGCATAAGGTATACCACCACGAACAGCAAATTCAACGGTATTGAATTCATATCCTAACGAATGATTGATCTTCAACACAAGCTTATGAATTTCTTTCATCAGCTTTGGATCATCTATAGCAGGCTTATCAATATACCGCAGATGATGAGGATTGCGTGGCTCATAAGGCATTAACCTTACGCGGTCGCCACCTAAATAATAACAACGGAAATACGCATCGAAATCAATATTCTCCTGCAGCATCATGACCAGCTGGCCGGTCTCGTTGTATTTTGCAAACAGGTCTTCGAAGCTGGTCACTTTATATACACTCTTCCAGCCACCACCTGAGTGAGGTTTCATATACATCGGGAAACCACCGAGGTATTCTGATATGAATTCCCAATCCAATGGAAATTTGAGATTACGGAATGACTGTTCTGAAGTATCGTCAGGACGGGTATGTGAGGGAAGCAACACAGTTTTTGGAACAGGAACTTTTATTTGTTCGGAAAGACAGTTGTTGAAAAATTTCTCATCTGCACTCCACCAGAATGGGTTGTTGATGACGGCTGTACCGGTCAGCGCAGCATTTTTCAGGTAGGCCCTGTAGAATGGGACGTCCTGGCTGATCCTGTCAATGATCACTGCATAACCAGATGGTTTGCCCTGGACGAGCTCATCCACTTTTACAAATTCAGCTTCTACTCCTTTGATGCCTTTGCTATTGACTCTTTCTACAAAAGCAGGAGGAAATGAATTTTCCTTACCGAATAAGATTCCTATTTTTTTCATGTTGGTTTTGTATGATAACAATGTACAAAAATAAAAACTGTTTTTAAAACAAAAGGCAGCCCAACAATGAATGGGTCTGCCTTCTGTCTTTTCTTAGCACATGTGTTTTTGATATGCCTGATTAAAGGGCAACAACACTATTTTTTTCTGAAGCAACACCGCTGTGGAGGTATTTGTCAGCTTCGGTATCATTGATCCAGCGCTCACCATCTACGAGGTAACGGAACTGGTATTCATGACCGATTTCAAGTTCAATTGTTTTTGAAAATGAACCATCTTTAAGCTTTTTCATGGTATCCTCTGAGGGATCCCAGTTATTGAATTCGCCAAGGATAGCTACTTCTTTGCCACCATTGATCACCTCTGATCCAACGGTAAAGGTAACCTTGCATAAAGGTTTTGATTTCGAAAATTGTTTTTTAAGACTCATATCGTTTATAATTTTTCTATCGGCATTTTGCCTTTTCAGGGCGCAAAGGTATGTTTTTTTGCTAAAAAAATGGCGGTAGGTTGTAAATCCTTTGTTAACTGCGTGTTAGATTTTGGAAGAAAACAGGGTAATACGTATTGTATTTGAAAACGTGTTTTTGTGGTGGGGATGAGGTAAATCGGAGATAATTTTTGCTGAACATCCTTGCCGCCAAATAAAAGCCATTTCATTCATGGATCTTTCCAAATATTCCGCTCCTATGGCGCTCTGGTAATATGCCATGTCTCCTTCGCTTACAGAGATTTCGCTCTTACGGAGCTCAGCAATAATTATTCGAAAAAGAATTAATAGAAAAGTGTCATAATCACCTTGTCTCAAGGCTTAAATGTATTGAGGAGATAATAGCTCCTTAGGAGCGAAATCTCTGTAGAAGAAAGGACATAGGTGATTTTTAGAGCTCCATCGGAGCGGAATATTTTAGCTGTATGGTAAGTCTGTACAATTGTGTTTTTCGATCTTACAAAAGGCTCATCTAAAAACCAATGGCCTTTATCATGTCTTATTGCCTACAACCAATACCCCTTACCCTGTCCTACTGCCAATAACCAATACCAAATAACCTGAAATCAATGCCCCAGGAGATTTTTCTTCTGCAGCTCAAAATCATCTTTAGAGATGACACCACGTTCAAGCAGCTCGCCGAGATCCCCGATCTTATCCAATACCGTGGTATCGTAATAACTTTTCTCTTCCAGCAGATCCGGCTGCGGAGATGTGAGGTGTGCAACCTGGCGATAACCGTTCTGTACAAAAAATTCGAAATCCGATAATGATCTCAACCAGGTAAGCGCTTCATTGTGATAGATCTCTTCAAATTCCTGGAAACCGAAATCGACAGCACTGGCGAGATGAAAATAGGCTTGCTTACCATCCTTGGCTAAAGAGTAGCAGCATGCGAGCATGAAATGAGTTTGCGGATCATTATAGTCGTACTGCAATGCATCTTCGAAATATTTTCGTGCCTGGTTATAGTCACCGGACTTATAGGCTATAAATGCGTCTTTGATAAGATATCCGCCACGGGATTTGCGGGCCTGGGGTGTATCGCCTGGTTTCTTTGACGAAGGTTTGGGCCTGTGTTCTTTCCTTTCCTTTTCCTGTACCGATATGTAACCTTTATTATACTTCGCATTGAATTCTGCGGTAGGCATTACAAAGAAAAGAATAGCTTCTAGTGTAGCCAGGATCGCTAATGCAGCGAACATCAAACCTCCCGGCTCACCCTCTTCAATAGCGACCATGAGGGCAACGAAAAATGCTGCGAAGTTGACAATACCAAAGAATTTTTTTCCAAGGTAAAATCTATGAGCACCAAACATGCCTAGTGTGATAGCAAGCACGCCTGCGACAGTTTTAGATTTTCCATAATGCACGGGTTCATCCATTGAAGCATTGTATGGTGCGGCATTGTATGTCGTAGCATTAAATGGTGCAGGTTGATTTTGAGCCGGTCTTCCACGGTTAGGTGATGATGCTCCCAGGTTGCGCACTACAGGCAAAGCCATTCCTTTGCTTGAAATGGCATATAAAGGTGTGTCTCCTGCAATATTTTTAAGCTGGTAGTTTCCTACATGCATAGCCTGGAGCCAGGCATGATTGCGGATATCTTCGAATACGCGTTCGGAAATAAAAACGCCTCCGGGTTCGCAGATGGGTTCGATCCGTGCTGCTACATTGAGTCCATCTCCGAATGCATCTGTTCCGTCGTAGCTGATATCACCTACATGGATGCCGATGCGGACGGGGACTTCGGGATCTTTCTTGTATTCGATCTGCATTTCGACTGCGCATTCTACGGCGTTGACGCTGCTGTGGAATATGCTGAGCGTGCCATCGCCAAAAAACTGGAGGACTTCGCCCCCGTATTTTTCATGCTGAGCAAGCAGGATGCTTCTGTGTCTTGATCTCAGTAACAGGGCACGTTCTTCATTGATGTGCATGAGATGAGTGTAGCCTACGATGTCCGTGAAAACGATGGCAGCTAGTTGGCGCTTGAATTTACCTTCCATTGTGGGAGGTAAAGATAGCTTAATGAGTGGGTAAAGAGAAAGTGAAAAAAAATATCCAAAAAGTGAAAAAAGTGGGGGTTGAATGGTCACGTTTGAGGGGGTTCGAGACATTAAGGATAGAGTGAAAATTCATTTCGCATTTTGCCTAAATGCTTTTTGACAAGACACTGTCTTTCTGTTAGTTGAAAACCTTTTAAAATAAAAATCTTATGGCATTCTCTAAAGCCCGCCTCTACAATCGAAGAGCCAGGATTACTGCTCTTTATTTCCGTATTCTAAATCATCCGGCAAGACAGGAAATCTTACTGAAATTGGCCAAAGATGGCCCTTGTAGTGTAGAGGAATTATTACAAGACCATCCTATTTCAGGTGCAACGATGGCCAGACATCTTGAAAAACTTAGAGTTGTCAATTTTATCTCGTATAAAGAAAAAACACCCCATATTATTTATTCGATCGAACCGAAAAAGATCATGAGGGCGAAAAAATTTATGGTTGAATTTTACAACATACTGGAAAAATTAATGGAGAAAAAATAGGGCTCATAATTGCCAAATTCATTTCGCATTTAGGCTAAATGAAATGGATACAATTCCCGTCTATATTGAGTTGTTACCCATTTTTTTTGTTTCAATTTTCCAACGCAAACGTCTTCGATATCCGGTAATGCTCCGACTGATCAAACCACTTCCTCTTGCTCTCATGATCAAATTTGGAATATATCATCACAAACCTGACATCCTTCTCAAGCGCCGTCACATACCTGAATTCCCGGGTGATGCCACCATCCACAAAAACCGGGTACTTCGCATCTATCCACTTCAGCTCACCTTTCGTTTCAGCGTCTACCTCTTTGTTGATATTTTTAAATTTTAACCGTTTTTCAATGTTTGGATCACCTGTATCAAATGGCATGGAATCATCAAACGTGAGGATGTTGAATCTGAAATCATAAATATATTGTCTGGCAATACCTTTATTCCTGATGATGGCTACTAGCTCCACGATTTGCTTATCCCGTGATGTTCCCAAGGGTATGAGCTGAAGCTCAAATTGCAACTTTGGATATTGCTCGCGGGAAATCCCGAAACGATAAAGAGTCCATGCCCCTGCCAGCACAAAACCCACCATGGTGAATATGGAATAGAATTCGCTCAGGGTCATAGTTATCAACATAAAAATCACAAGTTGCAAGTGAATTTAGAGATTCATATCGAAACTCACGACTTCTTTCAAATTCTTTAGCAGAGATAAATTTAATGATTTGAAAAATTCATACCCTCCATTAAAAAATATCCCCCTTCATTGATAACAATGAAGGGGGATAGTAACAAATAAAGTTGTGATTTTACTTTCTGACCATGTCGGGTGGAACTGTCGGACTTCCTCCACTAGTGTTCCTTTCAACAGGTTCTATTTCACCAAACAGACCATGTTCTTCATGATCAGGTCCTGCAGTAAAATAAAGATCGGGATCTTCAGTACCATTAAAAGAACCTTCTTTAAATACCAGTGCCCATAATCCATCAATTTCTATTGGCTTACCCAGTTCATTCGTAAGCTGTCCTTTATACTGGCCATATGCATTATAAATATTAATACGACCATCACCAAAATTACCTATCAACATAGCTCCTCCTAATGCGAAATCAGTTGGAGTTTTAGTTATTCCCCACGGTGCACTTAAAGGACCACCTGTAGCAAAACGTTTCAGGAAAACACCACTTGTACTAAACATATTTACAAGGCCACCACCATTATTCACATAAGTAACAAAAAGTCGTCCGTCAATCAACCGGATATTAAATGGTTTTGCGCCAACTGGTAAGTTCGGATCTCTAAATGGCATCGTGGTAACATTTCTCCAACTTCCATCATAGACGTCAATTGTTCCTTTAGCCACATTTGCGAGGTACAGATAATTAGCTGCTCCGTCGCTTGCTATCTCTATACCAGTATAAGATGCACTATCAGCAGAATTATCTATAAATGTTGGTGCTATGTCACCTGTTCTCCATGCAGTGACTGTTCCGTATTCAGTTGCAAAAATAAATCTTGCTGCTCCTTCATTCGGAATCATAAAATCAGTTGTTGCATTAAATACCTGTCCGGTAGGATCACCTTCCATAGTTACAGGAGGTCTGAGTGTTACTCCTTCATCATCATAGATTACAGATAATTCTGTTTCTGCTGCAGAAATCCAGAATGCTCCTGTTGATCCTATGGCAATACCCCATGCGTTGACCAGATTTGGATCTATGATATTCGCATTGTATTCAGCTACATCAGATACAAGATTGGTCTGTTTGAAATAACCTCCTGCGGTAGTCCCGCCCCGGTTATCAAGGTCGTCATTAGCCGGCAACACACTTTCATCTGTACAGCCAGAGCTAAATAGTACGAGTAAGAGGGACATTAAAAAAGCGCTTATCCAAGATGCGCTTATTGCTGTTGGCCGTAGAGTTCTGCTTTGAAACTCACCAGCACTTTCTACTGTGTTTAACATTGGTTTAGTAATTTAAAATGTTAAAAAATAGGAAGCAGGTGAGAATGATATTAAAAACAGCCTGAATAAAATAATGGTTGAAATATCAGAACTACATTTTACCTGATCAACAGTAAGAAATTCTTATTCAGTTAATCTTAACTTTTCAATCATGTAGTTGTATAAAATTATCTGGAAAAAATATAAAGTAAAATTTAGTATTCGATGGAATCAATGTGCTAATGTGGCAATGTGATAATGTGTCAAAATGATAATGCGTCAATGTAATAATGTAGTAATGTGGTACAAAAATAATTTATCCCTCAATTACAAGTTTCAGTGGAGAGGCATATTTGTTGAATGGCACAAAGAAAAAAATGGAACCACACAGACACATAGCACACATAGAAAGTCACATAGAAAAATTACATCGAAAGCAGAATATATATATCACATTGACCAACACATTTTTTGAGCTCCATCGGAGCGACATATTTGTACAAACTAAGCCTCCACCAGCTGATACCCCACTCCTTTCAAAGTCAACAGCTGCACACCGGGATCCATCTTCAGATATTTTCTTAACCGGGTGATATATACATCTAAATTCCTACTGTTAAAAAAATGATCATCGCCCCAAACCTGCAAGAGTATCTGCTTACGTTCAACAGGCGAACCTACTTTGTCAATAAACATCTTTAATAATTCATTCTCACGATGAGATAAGGTCACCGATTCATTTCCACTATCGATCGTCATGCGAACAGGATCAAATGAAAGCTCACCTATCCTGAAATGATCAGGTTTTGATTTCCCCGACATCGAAAGCAGATTACCAATACGCGCCATCAATTCTTCGAGACTGAATGGTTTTTTCAGATAATCATTTCCCCCCGATTTAAAACCTTCAACGACATCCCTGGATTCACTTTTGGCAGTTAGAAAGATGATTGGCATCGATTTGTTTTGCCTGCGTATCATCTGCCCGATCTCAAACCCGCTCTTTCCGGGTAACATCACATCGAGAATGCAAAGATCCGGTTGAACTTTTTTGAACAGGCTTTCGCCATCAGCTCCTTCTGCAGTCCAATGAACTTCATATCCATTCTTCACAAGATGATCCCGTACCAGCATCGCCAGTACTTCCTCATCTTCTATATATAGTATTTTAGTCATTTCGATGATTTCACCAAATGAAAAAATAGTATGGTGAGTTATTGGAAGAGCTTGTTAAACTATTACATTTTTAATTTTCCTTTTCCGCCGGTTGCTGAGCTGTAGCACAAGGATGAGTAGAGCAGTTCGAAGCATTCTACCCTTTCCGGCTTTCTAATTAATTCATTGCCGAAGCATCACATGCAGGCAATGTCATTGAAAATTTAGCTCCTTTACCAATCTCGCTTTCCAAATCAATCCTGCCATTATGTTTCCGTACTACATCTGCTACATAGCTCAGACCCAGGCCATGTCCTTTCACATCATGACGGTTATGCTGAGGAACCCTGTATAATTTATCAAAGATCTTATCATGGTATTCAGGATCTATGCCTATGCCGTTATCCTGGATATCTACTTTGATGGATCCGTTATCTCTTCCGAGATTGACTGTGATGACCGGATTCGAAGGACTGTATTTTAATGCATTCTCCAAAAGATTGTACAGCACACCGCTCATATGCGATTTATCTCCGTTGATCACAAACCCTTCACCCCGGTGACGCACATTGATGATGGCATGCTTATTATCAAACTGAACCTTCATGTGATGCATCACATCGTCAAGCACCTGTTGGATATCGATCTTTTCATAATGGATCTGTGGTGCATGATTATGCAGTATCCGTTCGACAAGCATGGAAAGCCTCTTCAATTCACTCTGACATATATCAAGATACCGCCGGCTATTGGTGGAATTTAAATTATCGGACATGTTCAGCGATTCAAGCGCAACTCCTACAGTTGTGATTGGTGTTTTCAATTCATGTGTGATGTTGCTTACAAATTCATCTCGTAATGCATTGAGCTGCATTTGCTTTCTCAGGTTTTTCCAGATATAATAAAACGCTGCCCCCACCATCACCAAAAGAAATAATGCAAAGCTGATGTGCGGTAATATTCCACGGAAGATGTCCGCTTTATAATTCGGATTGATCAACGCCATCTTTTTTTCGCCGAATGCATCTATCTGCGGACGGCTCATCAGGCCCCTGACCATGGTATCTTCTCCAAGCCATGAGATAAGATGATAACCTGCATATTCATCAGTGCTGTCTGTCAGCCGGATATGGCCCATGACCATTTTGCTCATGCTATTTTCATTTGCTGCGCAAAACGAAGTGTCGCTTTTAAGTTGTCGTAATAATATCCCACGCATCTCACGATGCGGACCAGCATGGCGAACTTCTTTGCCTAAGATTTTCACCTCATCGGGTGTTCTTTGAAAAGTAACTGAATCGTCAGCATTGATGGTGATCTTTATCGTCCTGTCCGAATCGTCCATCGAGGTAAATTCATTATTTGCCAGGTTCGAAAAAAGAAGCGAGTCTTCGACATCCCTTACCGATGAAAACATGACATGGTTGATTTTCGTCTCCATGTCACGGTATTTGTTCAGGTATTCATTGTGGAGCCATAGATATTGGAGGATGCCCAGGAGCACCATGCTCACGATCATGAGGAAACGGGCTAAAGAGATATCCGGATTGCTTCGCATTGCTTTACAAATGTAGTTTCGAAACCTGCACTATAAGTAAACTGTTAACATTAATTAACCTTTTTCAATGTAGAAGGCCTATTATATCAGGTTACCTTCGCTTTCTAAACGATATGTACATGAAATATATATTCATCCTCATTACTTTTTTCAGCTCTGCCATGGTTATTGCACAGGCAAGCGGGAAAGTCACCTATGAGGAAAAAATGAATTTGCACAAAAATCTTCCACCTGACCGGCAGGAGATGAAGGAAATGATGCCCGAATTCAACTCATCGATGTTTACGCTTGTTTTCGCAGGAGATGAATCCATTTACCAGCCACAGAAAGAAGCTGAATCCTCTGAAGTGACAACTACGAACGGCGGCAATCAGATGTCGATGCGTTTTGGAAGGGAAAACAGGATCGTTTACAAAAATCTCGCATTGGACACCATGATCGAGTCCCGTGAGTTCATGCAGAAACAATTCCTGATCATCGGAGCACCTACGGACAGGAAATGGAAGATCGGTAAAAACGTAAAAGAAATTCTCGGTCACAAATGCATGGAAGCTAATTTCCGGCTTGACAGCACCACATCGATGGTCGTATGGTTCACACCTGATATCCGGGTTTCAAATGGTCCGGCGGATTACCAGGGTTTGCCCGGTCTGATCCTTGGTGTCGATATAAATGATGGATTGCGAATGATTACCGCTACAGAAATCAAACTGGAAGATGTTGACAAATCAATGATCATAGCTCCTTCAAAAGGCAAAGAAGTCACCTCCCAGGAATTTGATACCATCCGGAAAGAAAAGATGAAAGAAATGCACATGAACAATCCGAATGGTCAGGGACCTGGACCTATGATTATGATGAGGCATAATTAAAGGCTGAGGCGAAGGCTGTGTCGTGAATCGTGAGACGTGAGACGTGAGGCGTGAATTTAATTTGCGTAAATGCTTCGACTTGCTAAACTCAGCCTAGTGCTACAGCTCAGCAACACTGCGAAATTTGCGGCAAGAAGTGAGTAGTGAGTCCGACATCCGGTATCCATTCATCCGGCATCCAAAAAAGTAAATACAAATCATGAGTAACATTCTCAATAAATTTTTCTCCCTGGTCGTCATCGCTATTTGTCTGACAACGCAAATCTCCGCGCAGGTAAATCGCTCAAACGTCAAAGGCATCCTGGCAGATGAATCAAATCTGCCTATACCTGGTGCAACACTTATGGTGCTCAATGCGGCTGATTCTATTCTCACTGAATTCGGTTCTTCGGAAACGGATGGCTCATTCATCATCCGGAATATTCCAAAAGGAGAATACATACTCAACATTACTTTTCTTGGCCTCGCTTCTGTGTACAAGCCTTTCACTTCCGGCACTACTGAAGATATAGATCTTGGAAAAATCACGATGAAGGCTTCTAACACCATCCTGAATGAAATCGAAGTGACTGCAGATGAAATCCCCATGGAAATCAAAAAAGATACCATCGTATACAACGCAGATGCTTTTAAGACACAACAGAATGCCGATGTAGAAGAATTATTAAAAAAATTACCGGGCATCGAAGTGGGAGCAGACGGCTCTATAAAAGCCCAGGGTGAGGATGTGCAGAAAGTATTGGTGGATGGAAAAGAATTTTTTGGAACAGATCCCAAAATGGCCACAAAGAATCTTCCTGCACGGGCAATTAAAAAAGTAAAAGTTTATGATAAGCAATCAGACATGTCGGAATTCACCGGCGTCGATGATGGTGAACGCGAAAAAACGATTGACCTCGAATTGCGGGAAGAATTTAAACAGGGACTTTTTGGAAAAGCCGAAGCAGGCATTGGAAGCGATGAAAGATATAATGCAAAAGCTTCCATCAACAGGTTTACAAAAACATCCCAACTTTCAGTGTTGGGACAATTCAATAATATCAATGACCAGGGATTTTCATTCACCGATGTGATGAACTTTTCAGGCGGCATGAGAGGCATGGGCGGACGTGGTGGTGGTGGAGGTCGATCTGTTGAGATCAGTGCTTCATCCGATATTCCATTCAGCGATGGCCTGAGCAGCGGTCTTGTCAAAACAGGTGCCGGAGGTATAAATTTCAACTGGCATAAAACAAAGAACTTCAATTTTCGCAGCAGTTATTTTTTCAATGGTGTGAATAAAGCACAGCTGCAGGATGTATTCAGGCAAAATCTTTCAGCCATGCCTTTCAATACAGATGAACATGCGGACAAGTCCACTATAAATCACGCACACAGCTTTTCTTTTGATTCGGATATTAAACCTGATTCCACACAACAATTTACCATCCGGGCAAAAGTAGGATTTGGCGATGGAAATTCTTTTAGCCAGGAAACATTGGAAAACCGTGAACCAGCCGGCTTGTTGATCATTCAATCCAATACCATCACTGACGCAAATGCTGACAACCTCACGCTTTCGTCAAGTGCAACCTATATGAAGCGCCTGGGAAATAAAGGAAGAAATTTTTCACTCAATGGTTCCTTATCAAAAAATGACAATAATAATGACAGCAAGCTCAACGCCCTGACTGAATATTTTATCACAGGCGATGAAGAATTACTTGATCAGCTACAGTTTACAGATTCAAAAAACACAAGAGCAGAAGGTCAGGCTTCGTTTACACAGCCTTTGAAAAAAAGAAAGTTTCTTGAATTCAATTATACCTATTCGCACCAGGAAGATAATTATGATCACCAGGTTTCAGATATCATCGAATCATTACCTGTGCTCAATCCTGCTTTCTCAAGTGATTACACCAGCCTGCTGCAGTATCACAAGCCCGGCATTACATTCAGGTACAGCGGTGATGTGCACAATGTCAATGTGGGGTTACAGTATCAGGCCTCAGAGTTGACAGGCCATATCAATCAAAATGAAAATGAAATCCGCAAGACCTACAATTATTTTTTGCCCCGGATCATCTGGCGTGATGATATCGGAAATGGCAAGAACCTGAGAATAAGCTATACCACGCGAATCAATCAGCCATCCATCACACAATTATCTCCGGTAGTGGATAATTCTGAGCCTCTTAAACTGTATGTTGGGAATCCTGAACTGGTACCAGAATATGCCCACAATGTAAATGCTATGTTCCATTTATTTTCTCAATTTTCATCCACCAGCTTTTTCGTTTCCGCAGGAACCGGGTATACAAAAAACAAAATCATTACATCCAGGACTATCGATCTGCAATCTGTTGAAACTTCAAAACCAGTTAATATCGATCATGAATCACGTATGAATTTGAATGCTTCATTTGGTCGCCCTGTTAAGTTGATTCATAGCCGGTTTACACTTAATGCGAATGCTACATTGTCAAGTACACAAAACCTGATCGATGCTGAATTGAATGATCTTAACAAGTGGACAAGAACAGGCGGGCTGACTATATCAAATCTGAATTCAGAAGTGCTTGAATATAATTTCGGCGGTTCATGGACTTTCACGGATAGTTATTATAAAACCAATGATGCTTTGAATCAGAATACATTGCTTCACAATTATTTTATCAATGTGACATTAACCGTTTGGAAAAAATGGAAGCTTGAAGGAAGCTATGATTACAATCTTTATACAAGTAGCTCATTCGCAGAAAATCAATCTTTACCCCTGATGAAGGCATCCATCTCCAGGTTCATTCTACCTAAGGACAGGGGACAGATAAAACTATCCATATTCGATGTCCTCGATGAAAACCGTGGCCTTTCCAGAAATTCAGACATCAATTATATCGAAGAGATCAGGACAAATTCCATCGGCCGCTATGTGATGCTTTCATTCGTCTATTCCATCAAAGGCGCCGGCAGCGAACCCATGAGCGGAATGAGAATGATGGGACCCAGGAATTGAAAAAAGAATTCTGAATATAGAATTTTGAATTCTGAATTATAAAGTGGGGAACTTAAAAAATGTACGTTTTGAAGGTAAATTGTCTCGACGAAGTCCACCTTTCTCTGCCTTCGAAAAAAGGTATTAATTACATTCTGAAACAGTCCCTACTTCTGAATTCAAAATTCAAAGTTCTTTATTCAAAATTTCTCTCCTTCTGAATTCAGAATTCAAAATTCTATATTCAAAATTACATATCTTCTAAATTCAGAATTCGGCATTCTATAGTCTATATTCCTTTCATTTTAGCAACATCTTGCCTTTTCTTTGCGTTTAATGCACTCAGAAGGTCCGCGCCCCGTGTGACCCTTATTTTTATTATGATTTCATTATGACAAAGCATACATTTAGTCTGTTCTTCAGCCTGGTCATTCTTCTCCTGGAATTGCCTTCCGCCCTCATGGGACAGGTGCTTGTGGACAGGTGCAAGCTGCTGGATCAGACAAGCCCGATCAACAATATCTGGGTAGATGAGGACAACATCAAATGGGTGGCTAATACCCAGGGACTGAATAAAGTCTTTTCCCTGGACCTGGTTGAAAAAGTATCTGTGCCCGCAGGCACCACTTCCCTTCTGACGATCCGGGGCGGAAATGCCCAGCTTGAATGGAGCACAAGTGAAATGCAGCAATTAATCGGAAACGTGACTTATTCATGCGCTTCGTATGATCCGAAAACCAAAACTGTATGGCTGGGCACAAAAGAATCAGGTGCATTTCAAATCACAGTTTCTCCACTTCGAGTTGTACAGCGCTTAAATACAGACAATAAAAAACTTACCTCCAACCAAATCAATGACATCTTCATCACAACTACGGGCATCACTTACATCGCTACGAATGATGGCATGCTGGTCGGATCCGGCGACAAGTGGACACTCCAGGAAAGATATCTCAACTTTGTAGGTGTCGATGCCTGGGGAACAAATCTCTGGATACTCGGTGATGACTTCTTATGGCAGGTGGATGCCAAAGGAAAATGGTCACCTATAGCGATTGATTTAAAAAATGTGGAAGGCCAGTTACGTGATATTGCCGTAGATGATGAAGGCCGGGTCTGGATTGCATCTAATATGATGACCGGTTATGATGTTGCTGCCGACAAGTATCAGCGCTTTGGCCCGGGTCAATATTTCACAAGCCAGTTTGTTAATTGTCTTGATGTAGATAAAGACGGTTCGATCTGGACCGGTACAAATGACAAAGGCCTTTACCTGATCCAATGGGAATCATCACTGATCATCAGTATTGAAAATGACAATCCGCTTGATTGTACGAAACAACCCACTGCATCACTCACTGTAAAAGTTGCAGGTGGTCAGCTTCCTTATACATACAAATGGAATACAGGCCAGATGACACCGGATATTTCAAAACTGGCCATGGGAGAATATGTCCTTACGGTCACGGATGCAAAAGGTGCAGTCAAAACAGGAAAATATCAAATCACTGACCCATCAATAAAAGTTACTGCTACGCAGACCTCACCTTCTTCAGGACAAGCCGATGGCAGCGCTAATCTTTTGACCAACGGAGGTTCAGGACAATATATCTATCAATGGGATAATGGCGAAGCAAATATTAACGCTTCAAAGCTTACACCCGGACTGCATACAGTGACTGTTTCAGATAAATCTGGTTGTTCTTCAACAGCCACGGTTGCGATCACAGAAACATTGGCACCGCTCACGATTTCTATTATCACAGTGTCTGATAATAAATGTGATTATGCTACCACCGGATCACTTAAAGTGGAAGTAAAAGGCGGAAAGGCTCCATATCAATATCACTGGAGCACAAACTCCGGTTCATTAAATACACTTGCATCACTTCCTCCGGGAAATTATGCAGTCACCGTCACTGATGCTACAGGCCAAACATCGAATGCTTCCGTAGCACTGAATGCACCTCCACCATTTTCTGCTTCCATTGAATTATTATTTCCAGCCAGTGCCAATGAATCGAATGGCCAGGCACAGGTAAAAACCACAGGAGGAAAGAGTCCCTTCACATATGCCTGGAATAACGGACAAAAAGTTTCCGTCGTAAAAAACCTGGCTGCAGGATCACACATTGTGACAGTGACGGACGCAAATGGATGTACTTCTGAAACATCTCTGTTTGTTTCAGAAAATATCACCCCCATCAATGCATCGATTACACAACAGACGCAGATCAGTTGTCATAGTACTTCCACTGCTTCATTGAATGTCTTTGTCACAGGAGGTAAAGCTCCTTTTAAATATCTCTGGAGCAATGGCCAGGAAGGCACCTCTGTCAATGGCCTGATGGCCGGGATCTATCATGTGACAATATCAGATGCTGCAGGAACAAGCTTTACGGCTACTGCAGATATTAAAGAGCCTGATGCAATAAGTGTGTCTGTAACAGCAGATGGCATAGCCTCTACAGGCCTGAGTGATGGAAAGGCAACAGCAAAAGTGACAGGTGGTGTTACACCATATCAATATACATGGGACAATGGTGAGAAAACAAGCAAGGCAGTAAAACTTTCTTCCGGCAATCATATCGTTTCAATCACAGATGCCAATGGTTGCACAACTTCAGGTACAATAGATATCACGGAAAATGTCCTTGCGCTCGAAGTTACTATTGAGCAAAAATCTGTTATACATTGTGCAGATTCTCCTGATGCAAGTATTGAAGCGATTGTAAATGGAGGTAAATCACCATACACGTATAAATGGAACAATGAAGGACGTTCAGTTTCATTGGAGCATATTGGCCAGGGCCTTTACACACTGACCGTGACGGATGCCGTTGGACATACGGCCACTTCCGTAATCAGTGTTGACACTCCTCTTCCGTTAAGTGTTGATATTAAAGTTGAATCCAGTGCATCCGCAAATAATGCTAATGGGAAAGCCATTGCTACAGTAACCGGTGGAAAAGGAAAATATAATTATACATGGGATACCGGTGAGAAAACGCAACGTGCAGAAAAACTTCCGGCCGGCACACATGCTATGACAGTGACGGATGAAAATGGATGTACTACAACAGGTAATGTAGACATCACTGAAAATATCCTACCGCTGGCAGTAAAAATCAGCCAGGATAATAAAATCAATTGTGCAGGAAAACATGATGCCACACTTAAAGCAGATGTTACCGGTGGCAAAGGACCATTTACATATGCATGGTCAGGTGAAGGAAAAGAATGGAAAGGCGAATCAGGTATTGACCTGGCCGCAGGAATGTATACATTGAATATTACAGATGCTGCTGGTTCAATAGTCACAAAACAATTTGAGATCACCGAACCAAAGCCTTTGAAATTAACGCTTGATAATATTCTTCCGGCATCTACAGGCAATGCGGATGGAGAAGCGGTGATAAATGTAACCGGAGGTACTCCACCCTATTCTTCAAATAGCATTGCAACACCTTCAGGCAACAACGCATTCAAAGCAAGCAAATTGAGTCCGAATGTGCACCAGGCGATCATCACGGATGCTGCAGGATGTACAGCGGAGATCATGATCAATATCCCTGAAAATATTCTTCAGCTGACTGCTTCCATTCGCCAGACAAATCAAATACTGTGCAATGGAAATGCAGATGCAGCACTTGAAGGAACAGCGAGAGGAGGAAAAGCACCTTATACCTATGCATGGAACAATGGTCAGAGTACAACTACACTTACAAATGTTGCTGCAGGAAATTATACATTGATGGTGACAGATGGATCAGGTCAAAAGAGCAGTGCTGAATTTGCAATCACTACACCTGCACCGATGACTTTAGAAATCACGAACTTTCGTTCTGCAACGAATGACCGTATCAATGATGGTAAAGGGACTATCTCGGTTAAGAACGGATCTGCACCTTATACATATCTCTGGGGTTCAGGTGAAACTGGTGCACAGGCTGTCCGTTTACCTGTAGGTAAAGGGCAAGTTGTTGTAACAGACAAGAATGGTTGTTCAGCCCTTGTAGAATACACTGTCAATCCAAAAGTGCTTCCCGAATTAACTGCCGCACGTCTTAATTCCGGCGAACCTATTCGCATGGAGAAAATACAGTTTGCAGCAGATAGTGTGAAGCTGGATCCTGAAGCGATCCCTTCGCTGGATGAATTATATGATTTCCTGTATGACAATCCGACGATCATCATTGAGGTATCAGGCCATACAAATGGATTGCCTGCAGATGACTATTGTGACCGGATCAGCAGCGAGCGTGCTAAGTCTGTTGCCGATTATCTCATCAACAAGGGTATCGAAGAACGTCGTGTGATCTCAAAAGGATACGGTAAGCGTAAGCCTATTGCATCGAATCAAACTCCGGAAGGAAGAAAGAGGAATCAAAGGGTGGAGATACGGCTGATAAAGATTGGAGAATGAGATGAGTGACGATTTACGAGAGACGAGTGACGATTTTTGATTTTTGTTGAACTATAATGTGACTATCTGAGGGCATGATATCACGCATCACGCATCACGCATCACACATCTCATATCACACATCTCACATCTCACATCTCACATCTCATATCACACATCTCATAGTTTCACATCAAACCGATCCAGGTTCATTACCTTATTCCAGGCTGCTACGAAATCTCTTATAAATTTTTCTTTCGCATCATTACAGGCATATACTTCTGCTACGGCTCGTAATTCAGAATTTGATCCAAACACAAGATCAGCCCGTGTTGCTATCCACTTATCCTTTCCTGTTGTCCGATCACTGCCTAAATAAATTTCTTTCGTCTCGTCCTTTGCTTTCCAGCTCGTATACATATCAAGTAGATTGACAAAAAAATCATTTGTCAAAATGCCTGGCCGATCTGTAAGTATCCCGTGTATGGATCCATCATAGTTGGCATTCAGAGCCCGCATACCGCCTATTAATACTGTCAGTTCAGGAACACGTAACGTCAGGAGTTGGGCTTTATCAATAAGTAATGCTTCTGCAGATCCAATTGCATTAGCACTTCTATAATTCCGGAAACCATCGGCTTGAGGTTCGAGATAATTAAAACTTTCAATGTCTGTCTGTTCCTCTGTTGCATCCATGCGGCCTGGTGTAAATGGGACCATGACCGGGTAACCTGCGTCCTTTGCACCCTTTTCAACTGCAACACATCCTGCAAGTACTATCAGATCAGCAAGGGAAATCCGGCTACCTGATTTTGAAGACTTATTAAATTCTCCCTGAATACCTTCAAGTGTATTTAATACCTTCTTTAATTGGACGGGATGGTTTACCTCCCAATCTTTTTGTGGAGACAATCTTATGCGGGCTCCATTTGCTCCTCCTCTTTTATCTGAACCACGAAATGTAGAAGCAGATGCCCATGCAACTGATATGCATTCAGCTACACTAAGTCCGGATTGGTTTATGCTATTCTTAAGTACATTTATTTCTTCATCACTGATCTGTGTGTATGTTGTTTCAGGAAGAGGATCCTGCCAGATCAGCTCTTCTCCCGGAATTTCAGGACCTAAATAACGGGCGCGTGGCCCCATGTCCCTGTGTGTAAGCTTAAACCAGGCTCTTGCAAAAGCATCAGCCAATTGATCCGGGTTTTCAAGAAATCTTCTTGCGATCTTTTCATATTCCGGATCCATTCGCAGGGAAAGGTCAGTCGTCAACATGGTCGGTCGATGCTTCTTTGATGGATCATGTGCATCCGGAATGATGGCATCACTATTTTTTGCTACATACTGATGAGCACCTCCCGGACTTTTAGAGAGTTCCCATTCAAATGCAAAAAGATTTTCAAGGAAATTGTTACTCCATTTGGTGGGGGATGTAGTCCAGGTTACTTCCAATCCACTCGTGATAGTGTCTGCACCTTTACCTGATCCAAAACTATTTGTCCATCCAAAACCCTGAAGTTCAATTTCAGAAGCCTCAGGTTCTTTGCCTACATGATCTGACGTAGATGCTCCATGTGTTTTGCCAAATGAATGGCCACCTGCTATGAGTGCTACAGTTTCTTCATCATTCATAGCCATGCGACTGAAGGTGACACGAATATCTTTTGCAGCTGCGATGGGATCGGGATTCCCATCAGGACCTTCGGGATTGACATAGATTAATCCCATGTGCGCAGCAGCCAGAGGCTTTTGCAAACCCTGAGAATGGATCGGGCCTGTTTCATCTTCATCGGAGGATAACACTCCATGTGCGACGACACCTTTCACACCTTTAGGATACCGATCTTCATTACCTAGCCATGTGCTTTCGGATCCCCAGTACACATCTTCTGCAGGTTCCCATACATCCGGGCGACCTCCACCGAATCCGAAGGTTTTGAAACCCATACTCTCAAGTGCGACATTGCCTGCAAGGATCATAAGATCTGCCCAGGAAATATTTCTTCCATATTTCTGTTTGACTGGCCAGAGTAATCGACGTGCTTTATCAAGGCTCACATTATCCGGCCAGCTATTCAATGGCGCAAATCGTTGCATGCCCATACCTCCTCCACCACGTCCATCAAAGACACGATACGTGCCTGCACTATGCCATGCCATTCGAATAAATAATGGGCCATAATGTCCGAAGTCCGCAGGCCACCAGTCTTGTGAGTCCGTCATCAGGGTTTGCAGGTCAGCCTTTAAAGCATAATAATCAAGTTGCTGAAAGGCTTCCGCATAATCAAAACCATTATCCATGGGGTTTGACATCTCATCATCCTGGCGAAGAATGCCCAGATTCAATTTGTCCGGCCACCAATCACGGTTGCGCGTACCATTTCCTGCAAGTGGTTGCTTTGACATGCCCTGGTGTAATGGGCATTTGTTGATATCGTTGGTATCTGCACTCATGATAAAGATATTTTATGGTAATAAAGAAGAATTAAGAAAGCAGGTTTACAATGCAGTCTCTGAGACAAAAATACCATAAACAACCAATAGTTTTAATCAATTATATTTATAGTGTAATAGTTTTAATCTATCATGACTCTAATCCAACTGGAATACATTCTGGCGGTTCATTCACTCAAACATTTCGCTCAGGCTGCTGCACGCTGTCATGTGACGCAGCCATCATTAAGCGTGCAGGTAAAGAAACTTGAAGAGGAACTGGGAATGCAGATCTTTATCCGCTCAACGCCTGTCTCCACGACAGAAAATGGTCTGTTGATCGTATCGCAGGCTCAAAAAATCCTGTCTGAAGCAGATGCCCTGAGACAATTGGTGGACCAGGAAAAGGGTATTGTCAGCGGCCATTTAAAACTGGGTGTCATCCCAACGCTGGCGCCATATTTGTTGCCACAGTTTATACAGTCTTTTATAAAAGCATATCCTGGTGTCCGGCTGAGCATTCAGGAATCGACGACTGAGAACATTGTGCGGGGTCTTATAAATGGATCCCTTGACGCAGGCATCCTGGCGACCCCGTTACATGTTCCGCAAATAAAAGAAGAATTTTTGTTCAATGAGGAATTTGTGGCGTATGTCTCTCCGAAAGAAAAGATCTTCAACAAGAAATACCTGCTCCCATCGGATATCGATGTCAACAGGATGTGGCTGCTCGAAGAAGGCCATTGTCTTCGTAACCAGGTGATGAATCTGTGTGCATTGCAAAAAAATGCATCCATCGAAAAACATCTTGATTATGCAGCCGGCAGTATTGAAACGTTGAAGCGATTTGTACATAAAAACGGTGGAATCACATTATTACCCGAGCTGGCAACCTATGACATGAGTCCTGCCCGTAAAAATATGCTCCGCTATTTCAGAAAACCTGCTCCGGTGCGCGAGATTAGTTTGCTTTCGCTAAAGACTTTTCCAAAAACAAGGTTGCTAAAACTTTTGAAAGAAATGATACTTGACAATTTACCCCCTCAAATGCTCAAGGATCGGGAAGTCAGTAGGATTAATATTTCGTAAGATAATCCATGAAGGGCATTGCATGTTGTTGATCGAAGCATGCATGACTCCAGACGCAAAAAACAACAGTGTATTTTTCATTGTCAAAAAAAAATAAACACTGTTTGGCATAGGGTGCATCTACTTCAGATTCCATTCAGTACAGGACTGGTATGCTTTTTTATGAATGTTTTATGCAAATAAACAAGAATAGCCTTAATTTTAATCCATGTTTCTTGAGAACATGGACTTTGAAGAGAGAAAATAATAAAAAAATTTAATAGAATTACCTATGATGTAAATGTGATGGGAGGGAAGCCATGTATAAGAGGATTAAGAGTTACTGTGGGCATGGTATTGGGGCTCCTTGCAAATGGAAAAACACATGCTGATATCATATTAGCGTATCCTTATCTTGAAAATGAAGATATTGACGAATGTCTGTCTTATGCTGCGTGGCGAATGGAAGAACGTGATGTTCCGCTTGCTTCTTAAATGATCATCAGGTTATTAATTGACATGAATTTATCTCCACTCTGGGTGGAATCTCTCAAAACGCATGGCATTGCTTCACTACATTGGTCCTCTATTGGAAAACCTAGCAAGTGATAAGGAGATCATGGAGTGGGCCAGAAAAAATCAATATGTAGTTTTCACACATGATTTAGATTTTGGAACTATTTTGGCACTTACACATGTAAAGACACCGAGTGTTATTCAGGTAAGAGGTCAAAATATCATGCCAGATGCGATCTTGCATCTTGTGGTGAAGACCTTCGACCAATATAAGCCCGAACTTGAAGCCGGTGCCAGAATAGTAATAGATGAAACTAGATTGAGAGTAAGGATTCTACCCCTGGAATAATGCTATAAGTCAAACACTTCGTTTATATTTGCACCCTTTCGGGCCCATAGCTCATTCGGTTAGAGCATTTGACTCATAATCAAGAGGTGCCTGGTTCGATTCCAGGTGGGCCCACAGAGAATTTTGAATGAGGAATTTAGAATTGTGAAGTATTTTTCACTTGAAAAATCACAAATCTAGATTCCTTGTTTTTTTCTGCTCACTATGATCTGTAGACGGGAAACCATTCCTTGTCCTGCATTTTTCTTCCTGGTTGAGTCTATTCGGTACTCATTTTTCAATACCGCTTATTACGAGTTCATTCCCGGGTGAGTTCACACATTTTACATGAGCATTGGAAGACGCAGAAAAAGCAATTATCTTTCACTTATGCAATTTCCATTTTCATTCCTTTTTCTCTTGTTCTTACTAGTGGAATGTAAGCGTTCATCTTCAGATCTGAATTGCAGTTTTGCCCAGTCAAATAAATATTTGTATTTTATTAAATCCTTACCTACAGATCCTTATACTCTGGCATTTGAGAAAGATAGCTCTTGCACAGATACGTTAATGATTTTCTATGGCTATGAGAATCTGTTAGATTTTGTAGTTAAATCGGAAAATGAAATCGCCATTTTACTTAAAGGTGTTGATACTTATTCGTACTACCAGCTTCAAAAAAGCGAAATATATCAATTGTGGACAACAGATTCTGTTGCTATTTGGTCAGGCCCAAGATGGGATTATAAAAATCCTGACAATCCCGAATTCAAAGCAAAATATAAATTAAAGGACTTTTATACAGTTATAAAAATCCTTGATGCGGATACCCTCGTAATCAATCTCCAGACACAAAAGAGTGAGCATGCTCAACCACCCATGCATGAAAGGGAATTGCAGTATGTAATTCAATCACTGAGTGAAGACCCAAAAAAAGATTGGAAAGCAATAGACAGTATTTTTCGAAATCAGGTGATGCCCACCCCGTCGAATACATTAAGACACCTTGCATTCCTTAAGCTGATTATAGAGAAGGATTTCTTGGAAAATGCTGATACAGCTACCTTAAATTTTTATGCTAAAGAATTGGAAAAAATGGAATTCCGAGAGGATATCAAATTCCATATTATGCTTATAAATAAATTATCAGCTTATTGGCCTTCGCATCAATTGGCAGAATACGTTCGTAATCTATATGATAGGAATACAAAATACTGGGAGGCCAATTTTAGTAGCCCATATTGGGAAGAAAAAGAAACAGAATTAGCCGAATTGAAAAGATTGATGCGAAAAAAATAGTCTTCATTCTCACTCCTCAAACTCTATAGCATACTAAATAATAAAGGACAGTTGAATTTTACCGGTAATAAGGGTCAAACATAGAACAAGAAAATTTCCCTCTGGAAATGAATTTCAACACCCAATGGATGTTACACACCTCAACTTAAAAGATTTTAATTCAAAAAATGCAATTCGCTAAGCGTCGGTTCACCGACGTCTTTGTGTCTGCAAAGCTGCGCTTTGCGAAATACTCGTAATAACTTATTCGTAGCATTTTCCGCAATCCTCAAAGCCAAGCTTTGAAATCACCAGAACGTCGGTCAACCGACGCTCAACTTTGCCAATTTTTTATTTGTTAAAGAGCATCCTTTAGCCTGCACTTATTAATTCCGGATGGGTGTTCTTAATATTCAATATTCGTTTCTTGAAAGTATTCCGAATTTTTATAAGTATTAACTACTCATTTCAAACTTTCTTTTAAAATAAATTTGATGTGATTCCTCAGTTTTTTCAATAATAAGTGATTCATATGCCCGTTTATCAAAACATAATTCATAGTAACTCCAAATGGCTTGAACAAAAGGATATGTTTCTTCTTCCTTCCCTACAAGCCTAAAATGCCAATTTGGTGTAATCTTATTGTCAACTATTTCAAATAAATAACAAGGACAAGTTGAAATAAATCCATTATCATCGATTAAATAACCTAGATATGATTCAAACATTATCATACCCATTACTAAATACTCCTTACCATTTTCAATTTCTCCGTATATGCTAAACACCGATGCTCCAAATCTACCAAATTCCTCCTTTCTCAAAGACTTGATTTCGTAGTCTTTTAAATCTTCTCCTGTGTTATATCTGGCTCTTACTTTCATATCATTATTCGAAATTAAAATCTTCATTTTCCAGATTGTTCCAAGAAATGCTTACATCAAATTGAAATAAATTCTTCATAGATTATTTCACCATCCAGGAATTGATATTGCAACACCAAATCTACCCATCCATTAGAGAAAAGATTAATAATTTTTAGCATTACTGCATCTTTTTCATTGTATCGTACTAAGTAGGTAACTGCACCAGATGTGATTTCAAGTTTATTTAACCTCTGTATAATATACTCCTGACTTTCCTTTATTTTTTGAGCATTATCAGTGCTTATATCATCTGAAATAATAACTTGAGGATTCTTGTTTTGAAAAATTATTACTCCAAAAGGATGAAATTCACCTATGTTTTTTAATAGGACGCTGACATTATCGAGTATAAAATCAGATAATATTGAAAATTCAGTATCAATATTCATTATATTTTCTTCTTTAAATCCTGTTGGGCTAATTTAGTAGAAATAAAATGTTCAATGCCCATGCCCTTCCTCATTATTTCTCCCTGACCTTTGTCTTTGGACCATGGTCCTCTGTACTAAAATTTCATCTTCTGAATCCGCACGGCATTTAATATCGCCAATAAAGCTACTCCAACATCTGCAAATACAGCTTCCCACATTGTCGCCAATCCACCGGCCCCGAGTACAAGTACAATCACTTTTACTGCAAAGGCTAAGGAAATATTCTGAATCACTATCTTTTTTGTAGCCCTGCTAATTTTTATAGCAGTAATTATTTTAGCCGTATGTGCAGTCTGGATGACGACATTCGCAGTCTCAATCGCTGCATCACTTCCCATAGCCCCCATGGCGATACCTACATCACTTAAAGCCAGCGCCGGTGCATCATTGATGCCATCACCCACGAAAGCTATAATTTTGGTCATATCCTGTTTCAATTCTTTTACCTTCTCTACTTTATCTTCAGGAAGTAAATCTCCATAGGCAACATCAATTCCTATTTCCCTCGCTACCTGCTGCGTGATGGCATCTTTGTCCCCACTCAGCATAACGATTTCTTTGATGCCGTTAAGGTGCATTTGCTTAATGGTTTCAACGGTATCCTCTTTTACTTCATCTGCAATCAAAACATAACCCGCATATTTTTTGCCAATGGCCACTACGATAATCGTTTCGACAACTTTATCAATAGCTTTATCATATTCGATATTGTATTTGGTCAGCAATTTTGTATTTCCCGCCAATACATCTTTTCCATTTACTTTGCCACTCAGGCCATGACCCGCAATTTCCTGTACATCTTCTACATTGTAAGGCTGTGATTCATTTGTATCATATTCTTCTATAGCTTTCGCAACGGGATGTGTGGATTTACTTTCCAGCGCTGCTAATATTTTGATGAACTCTGTTTTATCCATTTCATCCGTCACTACATCCTGCACTTTAAAAACACCTTCAGTCAATGTTCCGGTTTTATCCAGGACGATGGTATTAATCTTAGACATCAATTCAAGATAATTGGCACCTTTGAACAGGATGCCATTTCGACTGGCAGCTCCAATCCCGCCAAAATATCCCAATGGAATTGAAATGACGAGCGCGCAGGGACAGCTGATCACTAAAAATATCAATGCCCTATATAGCCATTCACTGAAAACATAATCAGGGAAAATAAAAAATGGAACGATGACCAATGCTACAGCTAAAAAGAAAACAACAGGCGTATATATTTTTGATAACCTGCGGATCAGCAACTCTGTCTTAGCTTTTGAAGCAGTTGCATTTTGCACGAGATGAAGAATACGGGACAATGCACTATCATCATATTTCCTGGTCACCTTCAGTTCAACCACTTTATCCATATTGAGCATGCCTGCCAAAACAGGTTCTCCCTTCCGGATCGTTGAAGGCTTACTTTCACCGGTAAGCGCCGATGTATTGAAGCTACTGGAGTCGCTTAACATTTCACCGTCAAGGGGAACATTTGCACCGGCCTTTATTTGTATGGTTTCACCGATTTCGACCTGTTCAGGTTTGACTGACTGATAACTATTATTTCTGAATACATCAGCTGATAGAGGTCTGATATCAAGCAATGCCCTGACACTATGCTTTGCCTTTTTTACAGCGGCACTTTGAAATAATTCACCGATAGAATAAAATAACATCACAGCTACACCTTCATGAAACTGCCCGATGGCAAACGCACCAGCTGTAGCAAGCAACATCAATGTGAACTCGGTAAAAAATTCCGCGCACAACATAGCTTTCCAGCCTTCTTTAATTACCGGCCAGGCAACAGGGAAATAAGCAATCAAATACCAGGCAATTCGAAGTGGGCCGGTGAAAAATGCTGGTTTTAAAAAGGAATCAATGGCAATACCTGTTAACAACATAAACAAACTGATGATAATTGGCAGGTACAATAAGATACCTTTCTTATCGCTATGCGATTCTTCATGGTCATGTTCATCATCATGATCATCATCTGAATGATCCTTTTGTATTATTTCCTGAGCATCTGCTTTACGATATATTTTTTCTTCCAGCGAGCAGCAGGTCATCTTTCCTTGTGCATTGTAGGTATGCTTGTGATTCGGATCCGTATTGACCATAGTTGAAATTAGAATTGACTAAATAGTTGACATCTGTACGATGCCGGTCTTCCCTTTGAAAAAGGAACATTTAAGTTCGATTCATTCCGTTTGCATTTTATCCAATTAATGTGAGTGGCCTCCACCTCCTTCACTTTTTATAAGGTGAGACTGCAAATAGTATGCTCCTTTCAGAACGATTTTATCTCCATTGTGAATCTCAACAAGAGGTGTTACCTGGACAAAGCCCAATTGTGTAGGGCCAGTCTTGACTTCGATCCTGGCAAATGAAATTTTAGCACCGTGGTCCTCATGTTCGCTTTCGCTGTGCTCCTGTTCACCATCCTTGTGTACATGCTCCTGTTCCGCATGGGCTGACTCCCCTTCCGCATGCACGTGTCCTTCATGGCTGTGTTCGGAATCGTGCTCCGCATTTTCCTTCTCCCAGATAAAAATAAATTCTTTCCCTTCAGCTTTTATAACGGCGTCAATCGGAAGCGCCATGACCTGGGAAGCCCCGATATCAATCAATGCATTAATATACATGCCGGGTATCAGCATTTTATCATTATCAATGGTCGCATGCACAGCCACTGCTTTAGTTTCATTTTCAAAAGCCTTACCCACACCAAATATCTTTCCACCTATCTCTTCGTTATTCTGATTCGTGAGAATAAACCTTACATGCTGACCGGTCTTCACTTTAAACAAATCCTTTTCATACACCAGCAAATCCACATGCATCTGAGAATTATCCACAATGTGAAAAAGCGGTTTCCCTTCTTCTGCAGAACTACCAATGGTGACATCGATATCCGTTACGTTTCCACTTATGGGAGATACAATATTGATAATAGGTGAAGTCGCACTCCCTCCGATCATTATATTCTGACCTAGAATGGCAATCTGACTGTTCAGCGCTTTTACCTTCCCCTCTTCAGCTTTCATATCTGCGGATACTTTTTGGAAGATTTTCTTTGCAGTAACATTTTCATCACTCAATTCTTTTTGCCTTGCATATTCCAGCTTCAGATATTCAAGATTTGATTCAGCTAAACGCATCTCCTGGATGAGCTTTTCCCTTTCCAATCGCATATTATTGTAAGCCATGCTTTGAAGTGTGGCCAGCGTTTGTCCTTTTTTGACATATTGACCTTCAATAACCTGTATGGTTTGGATCGTACCAGGTAATTGAACACTTACTTCTGCCTGATTCTGCGGCGGTAGCTTTGTATAACCGTTTGCATTGATCACTTCACTCAGGTTCTTCATTTCAAACCATCCGGTATCAATACCTGCATTTAAAACCTGGGCTTCATTGAGCATTACCATTTTTTCATGAGGACCTTCTTCCCCATGATCTTCATGCCCGGCTGCTTCTGTCATTCCCTGACCTGGATCCGCATCATTCTTTTTGGCGCATCCAAAGATGAAAAGCACCATACAAAGGATTCCGATGAAGCTCCGTATTATATTTTTATAAATCATGTTGATTAGAATTTTATTGGTTGGTGATAAATTGAATGGAAATAATAGTTTGATTGAGATTATTAATCGCATCGAGGTACATTTTCTGAATCTCGAGGTTGGTTTGTAATGCTTGTGCATATTCAACATACCCGATATCACCGCCCTGATAGCCTCGCGTAGCATTTGTGATCATTGACCTGGCATTTGGTAATGCCACATTCTGGTAGTACGTCACATTATCTGACCAAAAAATATATTGCTGCTGATACTGTTGCAACTGACTTTGTAATTGAGATTGTAGTAAATCACTCTCCCTATGCTGTACTTCGATTTGCATGTCCGCAGCCGCTACATTTGATCTAAACCCTTTCCTTCCTAAAATCGGCATGCTCACACCCACTGTCGCTCCATGAAATCTTGGAGTAGCATTATAGGTGCGCGGTATGCCATCCACCTCCTGAGTGCCCGAGAAAGACTGGATAAAATAGCCAATGCTAAAATCAGGACCTGCTTCCGCCCTGATCACATTTCGCTCTGCTTCAAGCAAAGAGACCTGTTGCCGTGCGTAAATTAATGATGGGCTGTTTTGGATGTATGTAGCATCTACCAGCTGAGTCAGCGGAATCGGTGAAAAATCTTCATCATCAATCGTGATATCAATGTTGCTATTGATCCAGTATTGCAATTTTACCTTTTCAATCTCAATCTGATTGATGGTTTGTTGAATGCTCTGCTGCAATTGCTGCTCTTTGGTTTCCGCAGTAGTTTTTTCCAGCAGGTTGGTTTCACCTGTTCTGTATTTTACATCTGCCACTTTGACAAATTGCCGAAGCAAACTATCCTCTCTTTCGAAAACCTCGCGTGCTGCCTGGAGATAGCGGATCTGATAGAAGCTCTGTCGTATATTATAGGTTAACTCTTGTTTGCTGATATTGAGTCGTTGTGCGCTTGACTGGATGAATTCTTCTGCAAGATTTTTCTTCGCTTTCATTAGCCCCGGATTAGGAAATTCCTGTGTTACAGAAAAGTGATTATCATATTTTATAGTGTTTACCTGTCCAATAGTAGCATTGAAGCTTGTCTTAGGTAATATAGAATAAGCTCCTTTACGTAATTGCCATGCCTGTATATCCAGTGCACGCACATTGAGCAATTGATTGTTTTTATAAGCCAGGTCAAGTACTTGTGTCAAAGTCACCGGTGTAGCAACCTGTGCATTTAATGTATTCTGCGCCGGAATGAATAAGATTAAAAACACCGGCAGCGAATTGACCAGCTTTATTTTCTTAAGACCTGTTTCAATAAATAAATACAGAATCGGGAGTACGATCAATGTCAGTAATGTAGCAGAGATCAGACCACCTATGACAACTGTAGCAAGTGGTTTTTGAACTTCTGCTCCTGCACCCATGCTGATGGCCATTGGTAAAAATCCTAATGATGCCACTGAGGCGGTCATGATCACAGGTCGCAATCTCACCTTTGTGCCTACCATGATCCGTTCCATTACATTTGTCATACCTTCTTTTTTTAATTGATTGAAATATCCGATCAGTACAATTCCATTGAGAACGGCAACGCCAAACAAGGCAATAAAACCTACGCCCGCAGATATGCTGAAAGGCATGTCCCGGATCCACAATGCAAATACGCCTCCGATAGCAGACAATGGTATGGCTGTGAAAATCAACAAAGCCTGCTTGATGCTGCCAAATGCAAAAAACAATAAAATAAAAATCAGCGCTAATGCAGCAGGTACTGCAATGGATAATCTTTTATTCGCCTCAACAAGATTTTGAAACTGTCCACCATAAGTCGTGAAATAACCTATAGGTAATTTTAATTGGGCATCAAGCTTCTCGCTGATTTCATTGACAACTGTTTTGACATCCCTGCCTCTCACATTAAATCCTATGACAATGCGACGCTTTCCATCTTCTCTGCTTACCTGGGCAACGCCTCGTTCATAAGCTATATCAGCAACCTGCTCTAAAGGCACCTGATTGCCGGAAGGAAGAGGAATGTATAGCGCTTTTAAATTGCCAATATCCTGTCTGTCATCCTTGGCTACACGGACAACTAAATCAAATCGTTTTTCACCTTCATACACCACACCTGCTTTCTCACCTGCAAAACTTGCCCGCACTACCTGATTAAGATCTCCTACATTCAATCCGTATAATGCCAGCTTATCTTTGTTATAACGAACTGTAATCTGAGGCAATCCGGAAACCTGTTCTGCCCGTGCATCTTCAACTCCTTCTACAGATTGCAAAATAGGAACGACTTCATCCGCCAGTCCGGCTAACAGATCCAGGTCTTCACCAAATATCTTTACCGCTACATCACTTCTGACACCGGTCATCAGTTCATTAAACCGCATTTGAACAGGTTGCGTAAATTCATATGTTACTCCGGGAATATCGTTCAACGCCTCTTCCATTTTTTCCTTTAACTCCTGGGTAGTTTCTGCGGATGTCCATTCGTCCTTGTCTTTCAGGATCACCATCATATCTGCTACTTCCATGGGCATGGGATCTGTAGGAATTTCGGCACTTCCGATTTTGGAAACCGCTTCAATGACTTCGGGAAATTTTGCTAATAAAATTTGTTCAGCTTTAGTTGTAGCTTCTATTTCCTGCATCAAAGAACTTCCCGGAGGACTGATGACATGTGTAGCGATGTCTCCTTCTTCTAATGTGGGAATAAATTCACCTCCCAATGTCCGGAATACCAAAAGTGCGGATACAAATAAAAGAAGCGCTATTCCAAGCACGATGGCTTTCATTTTAAGTGCTCCTGTTAAAAGAGGTTCGTATACCTTATAAAAAAATCGAATAATACGGTCTGCAATATTATTTGTGGGTCCTGTTGTTTTACTTAAAAATAATGCCGCCATCATCGGGACATATGTCAATGACAATATAAAAGCACCCAGGATTGCAAAAGAAACTGTCTGTGCCATGGGTTTAAACATTTTTCCTTCAATACCTACCAGCGACAGGATCGGCAGATACACGATGAGAATGATAATCTGACCGAATGCCGCAGAATTCATAAGTTTTGAAGCTTCCTTTTGCACTATTCCATCCATCTTACTTGCTGTCAATTTGCCTTCATTGGTATGTTGAAGCCGATGCACAATAGCTTCAACAATGATGACAGCACCATCTACAATCAATCCAAAGTCAATAGCACCTAAGCTCATCAGGTTGCCGCTGACACCAAATAAATTCATCAGGCTGACTGCAAACAATAAGGACATGGGAATGACAGAAGCGACGATCAATCCTGCCCTGAAATTGCCGATCAACAAAACCAATACAAAAATGACAATCAGGGCACCTTCGATCAGATTAGTCTCCACTGTGCTGATGGCGTTATTCACTAATTTAGTACGATCCAGGAAAGGCTCAACATCCACACCTTCCGGCAGCGTTTTTTTGATAAGCTCGATTTTCTCCTTTACTGTCCTTACGACGTCCGCACTATTGGATCCCTTGAGCATCATCACCATTCCTGAAACCGCTTCACCTTTACCATCTTTCGTAGTAGCCCCGTAGCGAATCGCAGATCCAACTTTTACTTCTGCAACATCCCTGATCAAAATTGGAATTCCGTTTACGTTTTTGATTACAATTTTCCGGATATCATCCATGGAATTGATCATCCCCAATCCCCTGATAAAATATGCATTGGGTTTTTTATCGATATAGGCTCCGCCTGTATTCTCATTATTCCGTTGAAGAGCATTGTAGATCTCGAGAATATTCGTGTTCATGCTCTTCAACTTATCAGGTTGAACAGAGATCTCATATTCCTTCAATAATCCACCTAGTGTATTTACTTCTGCTACGCCGGGTGTGCCGATAAGTTGTGGCTTTATGATCCAATCCTGAATGGTACGCAATTCAGTCGCAGAAAATTTATCTTCAAATCCTTCTTTAGGAAAAACTACATACTGATAGATTTCACCTAACCCTGTACTGATCGGTGCCATTTCAGGAGTTCCCAGGCCCGGACCAATATTTTCTTCGGCTTCTTTAAGACGCTCTGATATCTGGCTGCGAGCCCAATATACATCTGCACTTTCTTCGAAGACGACAGTCACAACACTAAGGCCAAATTTTGAAACGCTCCGTAATTCAACCACTTTGGGAATTGGCTTTACGGCCTGCTCGATTGGGAACGTGATCAATTGTTCTACTTCCTGCGTTGCCAATGTAGGCGAAAGGGTAATAATCTGAACCTGATTATTAGTAATATCCGGTAAGGCATCAATCGGGAGACGTGTCACCGAATAGATGCCCCATAATATCAGGCTCAGCGTAAATAAGCCTATGACGAACTTATTCTTTATGCTGAAATGAATAATCTTATCTAACATGTAAATGGATTTAATTAAGAACTATGCAGGCATGGGAATGCCTCAGTAATGCGTATGATTTGCAATGTCCCGGAGAACATTACAGCATGGAAAGCATTAAAAAAAGACTCAATTAAACCTTGGGAGGATGGAATAAGCGATCCAGAAATTCGCTTTGGGTAGGCTCTACATAAGTAAATGAATTGCTTTCATGAGAGGCCATCGGGCCGGATTTATTAATACTTACTTTACCGGTGATATTGAGGAATACACTTTGGCCACAGCAATTGCACATGCAGAAAGGCGAGCAAAAATCGGCAGCATTTTCATGAGGGCAATCATCATGATCTGATATATTGGCCTCAATAGTTGAAGTGAATGGCTGAGAAGCATGAATATCCGTGCATGGCATTAGAGCTAATACCAATAAATACAGGACAAATGATTTGCAAAACAGCTTCACGGTGCGAATATAGGGGTTTTTAAGGATACACCTTCTTGACTTCGCAGGTTGTTAGCCAATGATTATCCCCTGGATAATTTATATCAAACTTTACCTGATCAGAATTTATAAACTCACGGAACCAAATTTACCACTATCATTTCCACCTTTACCCCCGCCATTGGCGCCTTTTACCCCATTCTTAAAAAAAAAGCCTTCCGAAGAAGGCTTTTTAATTATTCTACTTATTCTGCATCTTCTTCTTCAGCTTCTTCCTCTGCCATCCAATTAATATTCTGAGAAACCTCAGTGAGCGTTTCATCAGCACCTTTTTCTTCAGATAGCGTTTCATTCAAAAGTTCAGCTACTTCTGTTTCACCTAATATTTGACTATAGGTGACTAAACAGCCATAGGTTGCAATTTCATAGTGCTCTACTTTCTGTGCAGCACAAATGATAGCTGCATCCCGGAGGCTGCCTTCCTCCATTTCCTCCATTAATTCTTCAGCTTCTTTCACGAGTCCTTTCATCGCTTCGCATTCTTTAGCAGTAGCCTTTAGATTCATAGCCTGGAACGCCTGCTCCAGGCGGCTAACCTGCTCCTTCGTTTCTTCCAAATGATTTGTAAGTGATTCAATTAGCTCTTCTGAGCTTGCTTTTTTGATCATCTTGGGAATTGCTGTGGTCAGCTTTTTCTCTGCCCAAAGCATATCTTTCATTTGATCCACAAGAAGCTTTCGCAGGCCTTGTTCATCCTGGCCTTTTGGTGAGCTTCTTTCTGTCTTTTGAGTTTTTGATTTTCCCTTATTGGAAGACCCATTTTGTGCAGAACTACCTGATTTGGAAGCACTGGTTTTCTTTGATGGTGTAGCCATTGTTTTTAGTGTTTAGTTTGTGAGTTAAATAAAATGATTAAAACTGGTTCCTAATTGAAGTCCAAAATAACGTGGGTATAAAGACTCTGGCTTCACACAATTTCAATATTATTTTATAAATTAAAAACCAATTTATTAGCGGAATTGATCAATACTCAAGCCTGTTTAAAGAATGCAGAGATACTTAGTACCTTGATGTTCAATCTGTTCAAAATATTCTTTTAATGACCCTCGACTTCTACATTGAAAACATAAGCAGGCGTTACAGGCTCGGAAACGCTACTGAACACACCTTTCGCGGCGATTTGCAGCAGTTGATTGAAGCTATCGTCCCGGGCATAGCAGCCTGCTCAGAAATGGTTAAAAGACAGAAAAGACAGGGTACTGGAATTTGAAGATATCCTGCATTATCAGAAGATCATTGTGGCATTGACAGAGACAGACAGGATCATGAAGGAGATTGATAAGATCAGTATTGAATAAAGTTCAAACACTTGAAATTCAAGTATTTAGCCTGAAATAACAAGAAAAGTCATCTAATTCAGCAACTTTTACCCTAAAATTTCCGTTCTTGTGGCATATTTCATACAGAAGTAATCGAGATGCCAACTTATGAAACCATAAAAGGCATTAAGATAGTTTGCTATTCGCCTGATCACTTACCTCCTCATATTCATGCTATATATAATGAACATGTGGCAGTTATCGAAATTGAAACAGGAAATATATATGCAGGTTTCCTGCCAACAAAACAACTTAAGCTGGCATTGAACTATGTGGAACTAAATAAAGGGGACTTACTAGAGACATTTTATTCTCTAAATGAACGATTACGAAAGGATGGCTAGAATACAACGAATATTAAAAATTTATAAGGTGGACTTCCCGGTCATAGGCTGTTTATTCAATAATGGAGAATACCGACTTATAAACATTATAAAATATTTCCAGAAGTTAGGTATTTCTAATGAGCAATTTGGGTTTCAATTAACAGTAAATGAAACCTTATTCAAATCTGTCACTGTAGAAAATCACACACTTTCCTGGAAAGATTTAACAAAGCAAATAAACCTGCCAGGTGGAAAATCCAAAACTTTGAACTTCGAATTAGATCCCATCATGGTTTTCGAAAACAGTAAACTGGATTATTTGAAAAATGATCGGGACCACATCGGCAGAACCATAAAGAACCTGCGATCAAAGCTTAAGCTATCTCAGGAAACTGTCGCTGATCGCATAGCCAGCAATAAACAATATTTATCCCGGATCGAAAATGACAAATCGGATCTTGAATTTAACACCCTGAAGAAGATATATGAGGTTGGTTTTAAAAAGAAGCTTTTCATATCCTACTTTGAAGAAAATGATTTTATCAACACGTATTCGAATTCAATTTTTACAAATGACTTCATTGAATGGATCACGAAGAATAAAAAGAGACTGGACCTCATAGAAGGCATTGGAGTTAAATTGATAGATGAATTACATAAAGATTCTATTTTGTCTACAGAAGAATTAGCTGAGATTCCATTTGAGGATTTGAGAAGCAAGCTTGAATCATATAAAAAACCACTTTCATTTTATCACTTTCCTGAAACCTGGTCTCTCCAGGCTAAATGCCTTCAAAAAAATGATTGGTTTAGTCTTATTAAAATTCAACGCATGTTGAAATCAAATCCTACCACCAACGAAAGTTCCAGACTTGAACTCATTGCCAAAAAGGAAACTAAACATAGCTTATTTGAAATACAATAAGATCAACTATTATCAATTTAATCTTTGATCTGATTTAAACAATCGTTTAAAACTGCAAAACAGAAAATTCTGTTTCGTCTTAAAGGGAGTAATATGATCTTCCGTGATACATTTTAATTTCTCAAAACCATCTACTAATTCTCTTTGAAGTTCTTCTTCTGAGTATTGATGAACATCCAGACGACTGCACTGATCAGGACCGTTTTCAGAAAATGTACCGATAATCATATAGCCTTTGACGGCTTGTTTCGCTATTGTGAGGTAAGATTTTATTTCATCAGGTTGGATCAAAAAATGGAAGGTTGCCCGGTCATGCCAGCAATCGTAAGTGGTCGAAGAACGAAATTCTGTGATATCCGATGTAATCCAATTTACACGGGTCGCATTTGATCCAAGCCGCTCTTTTGCCTTTTCAAGAGCCTTCTCAGAAATATCAAGGACGGTTATATTCTCATACCCTTCTTCAAGCAGGTAGTCAACAAACCTGCTGTCGCCGCCACCAATATCAATAATACTGGCTGTCTTTGGTAAATTGAAGCTGTGCAAAAAATTCAATGAAGTCTGCGGTATATCCTGTGTCCAGCTTACCTCAGCAGGTACTTTATCAGAATATATTTTTTCCCAGTGCTTTTTCCTGTTCTCCATCATGCAAATTAAATTTTACAACAATCTTTTTTAAAAATATTTCGGAATATCTCCCATAGTATTTTCACAAATGATGTCTTCATAAATAATGAATTATGTTCCCAAAAGGTCAACAAATTAATAAGTATACGTTATCCCAGCACCCCATCCCATATCGCTGTCATAATGTGTAGACAGGCTGAAATATTTGGTGACTATATATCTTAAACCTGCCATATACTCTTTATCTGTATTGGCCACTAAGCTAAGACGCAACCTGTCTGTAAGCGGTATATCCTCCCGACCCAGCTGGAATCTTACTTTGCCATCTGTATCTATCCTGGCATCAGCAATCAAGAGCATCGGTAAAGTATACTGAAATCCGGCCACCATGGCTCTACGGTCATTTTTATTGCTAATCTGGTCAAACAGGGTTGTCTCGATCTCTTCCGTCCTTCTGTAATGGTAATCGTATCCGATATAGGGATATAACCACTGCATTTTACCCAGGTATTTTCCAACATTTATTTCTGCTTCATACCCATGTTCGTCATGATATCCCATATGCCACATACTTTCGATTTTCCAGCGTGTATTCGCCAGCATGGCTTCTCCTTCCGATCCGTTTGTTTCTATACCTATATTGAACATCGGATGAAATTCGCGATCATCACGGAATAATTTTTTCAATACTTTGTCCGGATCAGGTAATCCAGGATTTGGCGGTGAATTTTCATAACTGAATATCCTGCCCATGCCACTCATCATGTGATAGAGCAAATGACAATGAAAAAACCAATCACCACTCTCTGTGGCCGCAAATTCAAGTGTATCGGTTTCCATAGGCATGATATCAACTACATTTTTAAGTGGCGCATGATCACCCTGCCCATTCATCAATCTGAAAAAATGTCCATGCAGGTGCATCGGATGACGCATCATCGTGTTATTTGTCAAAATAATACGAAGGTTTTCACCTTTATGAATTAATATTTTGTCGGCTTCAGAAACTGTTTTATTGCCTATGCTCCACACAAATCGATTCATATTGCCGGTCAATTCGAAATGAATAACCTTAAGCGAACCCGGCGGAAGCGTAGTTATTTTAGGTGAACGAAGCATACTATAATCCAGGGTCACGATACATGACCAGACTTCTTGCCTTTCGTTTCTGGTGCACCTGTGATTTCAGGATACATCACATTATTCATGTCCATGGTTTGATTGCTCATGTGCATGCCCATGTCATCCAGGTCACCATTCATCTTCATCATGCCATTCATCATTTTCATGCCCTCGAAATATTTTAGTTTGGGCAAAGGGGTAGCCGGCATTTTCATTCCATTTCCAAGCCAAAGCGATGTTGATTTCGTGCGGTCTTCTGCTGTAGCTAAGAATTCATAGCTCATGTCTTCCGGAATGGTGACAATTATATCATACGTTTCTGCAACGGCAATGATAAGTCTATCCACTTCAACAGGCTCAACATCTTCTCCATCATTTGCCACCACTGTCATTTTTCCTCCGGAATATGTCAGCCAGAAATATGTGGCAGCTCCTGCATTTGCTACACGCAATTTCACTTTGTCACCTTTTATGAAATCAGGCTGGTCCATTACAGTCTGACCATTGATAAGAAATTGATCATATGCCACATCACTGACATCCATGGCAAGCATACGTTTCCACTCATTGTTGACCTTAGTTCCGAAATAGCCTTCTTTGATGGCTTGCCAATAATTTTGGGTGCTTCCCTTTCTTATGCCATACCAATCGGTTGCATTATGCAGGCTACGATGTACCTGGTAAGGTTTTTCATTTGTCCAGTCGCTTAAGACAACCGGATAAGTTTTCATAGGAGGTTCATCTTTCTTTAAAAAAATAAGAGCTCCATACATTCCTATTTGCTCCTGTAATCTGGAATGCGAGTGATACCAATATGTTCCATTCTGAATGACAGGAAATTTGTACAAGTGGGTCTTGCCCGGTTCAATAGGCATTTGGGTGAGATAAGGGACACCATCAAATTGATTTGGCAATATGACACCATGCCAATGCATTGAGGTTTCAGTCTTCAGCAAATTATGAACATAGATTTCTGCTGTATCACCTTCTGTAAACACCAGGGTCGGTATGGGTATAGAACCATTTGCTGCAATGGCATGTCTTGGCTTTCCTCCATAGGTGACAATCGTATCAGTCAGGTATAAATGATAAGTCATTCCTTCCCCCGGTAACTGATTGACATGTTCCATCTGCTGATTGAGAACATTGTTTTTGGATTTACTTTTCTTTTTTACATTCTCAATCTTTGACTTATCAGGTTGTGGCATATGGTGCTCATGCTGACTAAAAGCGTGCATTATACTGAAGGAAGTGAAAATAAATACGAGTATGCGTTTCATAAATTATCCCTTAATTCTTAACTGACTTGCATTAATAGCAACAACGAGGGTACTTACCGTCATCAGGATCGCTCCTGCGGCAGGACTCAGCAGTATCCCTTTCGAAAACAATACTCCGGCAGCAAGAGGTAATGCGATCACATTATATCCGGTAGCCCAGATAAGATTCTGGATCATTTTCCGGTATGTAGCTTTTCCAAATAAAATAAGATTGACTATATCTTTTGGATTACTATTCACTAACACTATCCCTGCGGTCTCAGCAGCAATATCACTTCCGCTTCCTACAGCAATTCCCACATCAGCGATAGCTAATGCAGGTGCATCATTAACGCCATCACCCGTCATGGCTACAAACTCTCCTTTGCTTTGAAGCTCTTTTATTTTTTCTAATTTTTGATGAGGCAGGACTTCGGCCATAAAACTATCTATGCCGAGTGCATCACTTACGCTCTTTGCTACTTTTTGATTATCACCCGTGAGTAGCATAGATTTGATATGGTTTTGCTTCAATGTTTTAATTGCATCGTGGGACTCCGGGCGGATCTTATCCGATAAAGCAATATACCCTCCCAATAAATGATCGATCAATACAAACACAACCGTATCTGTATCACCAGCCCTAAAATCAGCCGGAAGTGCAATATTATTTTCCGACAAATAACCCGGACTTACGACTAAAATCTTCTTGCCATCTATTGAAGCTTCCACTCCCTTTCCTGTGATGGCATTAAAATTTTCCCCGGATGGAATTATAATGGATAATTCCTTAGCTTTTTGAAGAATGCCTGTGGCTATCGGATGCTCTGATTTTTGTTCAAGGGCAGATGCAAGACGAATGAGCTCATTTTCAGAAATTCCGCTTTGTAATGAAACGATTTTTGAAACCTCAAATTTGCCTTCTGTCAATGTTCCGGTTTTATCAAAAACTACTGTAGTTATTTTTCTGGAATTTTCAAAAGCAGTCCTGTTTTTGATTAGTAAGCCATGTTTAGCAGATAATGCTGTCGATTTAGCCACAACTAATGGCACAGCTAAACCTAATGCGTGAGGGCAGCAAATCACAATGACAGTTACCATCCTTTCCATGGCAAAGGACAAGGTTTGTCCTGTCAGATACCAAAACAGAAATGTAATGACGCCTGCCAGGATCGCTACAATAGTTAAAACTTTTGCAGCTTTGTCTGCCACAAGTTGTGTTTTAGACTTTGATTTCTGTGCATCAGAAACCAGGTTGACGACTTGCGAGAGATAAGAATCTTTTGCAGCATGTGATACGGTCACTTTGACAGAACCGTTTCCATTTATTGAACCGGCTATTACTTTATCCCCTTTTATTTTTTTTACCGGCACGGATTCGCCTGTGAGCATGGATTCATTCAAATAGCTTTCGCCTTCCAATATTATACCATCAGCCGCTACTTTTTCGCCCGGCTTTACAAGAATGATATCTTTCTCTTTTAATGTACCCGTCTTTACATCATGCATCATATCCTGCATGACCATATGGGCTTCCGATGGCATCAGCTGAACTAATAATTCCAATTCCCTGGATGCTCCCGCCACCGATTTCATTTCTATCCAGTGTCCTAGTAGCATGATCAGAATAAGAGTGGTCAGTTCCCAGAAAAAATCCATGCCCTGCAAACCAAAGACGATTGCAACACTATAGATATATGCAACAGAAATGGCGAAACCAATCAATGTCATCATGCCCGGATTCTTTACTTGCAGTTCACCAATGAGACCTTTGATAAATGGCCAGCCACCATAAAAGAAAACGATGGATGATAATAAAAGCAATACATATGCAGAACCAGGAAAGCTGATATGTAAATTCAGCCAATGCTGTATCATTTCAGATAGCAGCATGATCGGAACAGTTAAGATCAGCACAACATAAAATCGTTTTTTGAAATCAGCTATTCCGGAAGCATGTCCTGCATGTTCCTTTCCGGTTGAAGATCTATCCAGGGGGACCAATGTCATCCCACAGAGTGGACATTTTCCGGGACCATCCTGCACGATTTGAGGATGCATCGGACAGGTATATTTTTGAAAATGGTTGGTATCCCTTTTCAGGTCTTCCATTTCTGAATGAAGATGTGTATGCGCATCCATTTTGGGTTTTACCGAGACAGGTTGCTGATGTGTTGTTTCAGTATTATCATTCTTTGGTTTGGCAGGAACTAAGTTCATCCCGCATTTGGGGCAATTGCCCGGTTTATCCAGGACAATTTCAGGATGCATGGGGCAGGTGAATTGCTGATGTTGGTTTTCCATACTATTTTAACAATAGAGCATGCAAGGCTGTAGTTGTATAGCCTTGCCTGCTCCTGAAATGAAATTATGGTTTGCCCTTTATAGTCTCCTTTGTACTTCCACAGGTCATCATTCGTTTTCCAAAGTAAGGATTAGCGATAGCCTGTTTTTCACTGACCCAATACGCACCTTTACCGTCATTTGCCATTGGGCAGAATTGATAATAAAGATCTGTAGTGTTTGTATTTAAAGCCTTGACCATTTTATAAAAATTGTCAGAAAGCTTCATAAAATGCTCTCGTTGATGCTCCAGTTCGGAAGTACCACCCATATGCGCAGCATCAGAGCTTAATTTTTTCTGATATTGCATCCAGACTTTATACTCTGCTGTACCTAGTTTTTCCATAGGCACACTTTCGATGATGGAATAGAGATTCTTAGCTGCTGTACGGACACTATCTCCATTGTCTTTGGTAAGTGAATTCTTTACCCGCAGATAGTAGGTGATCACATCCTGTATGGGTTGTTCAGCATTGCAAACCACACCCTGTCCTGATGTTTTTTGAATAAATGCAGTTGCAACGAATGCAACCATCAATAAGATATTTTTCATAGCCTGGTTTGTTTAAATTAGAAAAAAAGATTAATTTTTATTCGATCTGTCTGGAAAAGCATGAAGTGGGCAATCCATACAAAAATATTTCTCATGAAGATTTTGCTTAAGCATTAGACAGATTTGTGGTGGTTATTAGTCAATCACAACACGTAGAGCCTTATCATGTATCACGATGAGGACTGTCTTAAAAGCTTAACATCAGATCTGAAAACTCTGAATGAATATCCGGATATCCGCTATGGGAGGCGGTGGATGATAATTGTTAAATGAAACCAAATATTTACCTGATTCCACTGGCTGAAAACTATCGAAAGTGGGTATGGCTACACTCTGAAATGGAAATATTTTTACTACGTCCACATTTTTTTCAGATGCAAATTGGCCTGCCGCATTGAAAAAAGAAAGATGATAATCCTGGCAATTACCTGTGTTACGATCTGATTTCTTATCATGATGACAGGCAGATTTCTGATTATTCTCTTTTCCTTCACTACAACATCCACCAGAAAATGAAGCACACCACGCAGAACAGACATGCGTATAAAGCATCACCCCAAGCAAAAGATGGGTTGTACCTTTTAATATGACGTTGTTGTGAATCATTTAGACAATAAAAGTAATTACTAACGTGGTATTTGGTCAAAAGATAGTTCAGACTATCCAGATGAACATTGATATGATGGAGAATGTTGTCTGATACGACCTTATTTTGCCCAAAGACTTATTAAGGGTATGGCAAAGAAAAAATCTACGTATACTGTAGTTAATCCAGATTGAGAATTCTGCTAAAACCACAACTACAATTCACTATCAACTGATCAATATCATTTCCATAAATGACCATCCTCATATCACTCTGCAGGTACAATTTATGATGTTTGTATAATCAAATACAAGCTCTTCATCCATGAATGCTAAGCTGTCAGTGAATCACAAACCCATACTATTTCCTTCCATTCCGAAATTGATCAGCGTGATCATTGTATCCTGCATAGGTATTTTTTCGAAAGACTTATATGTGCAGGAAACATCGCTACGGCTAGAAAATCATCTTACACCTGAACAAAATCATTTATCATGAAACTACTACAGATCATTGGAATTGCCTTATTTAGCAATGAATGACCAGTCAATTTAATCTTCCAGTACACTTAAAAGGCCTCACCGATGATGAGGTAATTACCTCAAGGCAGTTACATGGCTTAAACACACAATATCAGGGGGCGAAAAATACCTGGTGGAAAATCATCCTGAGTATTTTCAAGGAACCCATGCTGATCATTTTGCTTTTTGTTTCGGCTATTTATTTTACACTTGGCCAGAAAGAAGAGGGTTACTTTATGGTCGGCGCTATTTTCGTCGTTTCAGGTTTATCCTTTTACCAGGATAACCGGAGCCGAATAGCCATTGAAGCACTCCAGGTGCTGAATGCTCCTAATAGTCTTGTGATTCGTAATGGCCTTTCACAAAACATACCGACTGCAGATATTGTACCTGGTGATCTTGTTATCGCAGAGGAAGGTGGACTCATCAATGCAGATGGTGCGGTGATGTATAGCCATGATTTTTCAGTGAATGAATCTTCATTAACCGGAGAGGCTTACGCAGTTTTCAAATCCACAAAGTCTGAGGATCAACAGGTATACAGTGGCACAATGGTATCGTCAGGCATGGCTGTCTACAAAGTCATCTCAACAGGACTTCAGACAAAGCTAGGGAAGCTTGGTACTTCACTTTCTGAAATTAGCGAAGAGCCATCCCCACTCCAACAACAGATCAATGCATTTGTCAAAAAAATGTCCATTGGCGGCATCGTTATATTCCTTTTAATATGGCTTGTAAGCTTTCTGAAAAACCATGATTTACTCGATAGTCTTCTGAAAGGTCTTACACTGGCTATGTCCATATTACCTGAAGAAATACCGGTAGCCTTTATCACATTTATGGCTCTGGGCTCAAAGCGCCTGATTCGGGAAGATATCCTTGTGAAAAACACAAGGACAGTAGAAACACTGGGCAATGCTACGGTGATCTGCATTGATAAAACAGGGACCATTACAGAAAATAAAATGAGTCTCCAGGGTGTATATGTTTTCAGCGAGCAAACGTATTATGACAATTTGGATTCGCTAAATGACGAAGCCATTGATTTGATAGAAGCTGCGATGTGGGCCAGTGAGCCTAATCCATTTGATCCGATGGAAAAAACAATACATGATGTCTATGAAAAGTCGACAGTAAAAGACAAGAGAACGGAATATTCAATGATTCATGAATACCCGCTTGGTGGCATACCACCGATGATGACGCACATATTCGAAAATCAGGATCATGACAGGATCATTGCTGCTAAAGGAGCACCTGAGGCGATCTTAAATGTTTGTGGCTTAACATCACAGGAAAAGATCATCATCAACGATATGCTCGGGCAACTTGCCGTCAAGGGATACAGGATATTAGGAGTAGCACGTACAGGGATGTGTGACAATCCGTTCCCAACTCTGCAACAGGAAATAAAATTTACTTTTCTTGGACTTCTCGCATTTTTTGATCCTCCAAAAAAAAATATACAGGAAGTGTTTGACCGGTTCGATGATGCGGGGGTGAAGGTAAAAATCATAACAGGAGATAATGCGCTGACCACACAGGCTATCGCCCAGGGTGCGGGATTTCGTAATGGAGGCAATATCATGGATGGAGATGTGCTGATGAAAATGGATGCATCTCAGCAGATCAAAGAAATCAACCGCACGAACATTTTCACCCGCATGTTCCCAGATGCAAAGCTTGTAGTCATCAATGCACTCAAAAAAGATCACCAGGTGGTAGCTATGATAGGCGACGGCGTTAATGACGGACCTGCGCTTAAGGCATCTGATATTGGAATAGCAATGGGACAGAAAGGAACAGAAATAGCAAAAAGCGCTGCAGATCTCATCCTCCTGAAAGATGATTTGTCAAAAATGATGATAGCCATAGCAACAGGTCGAAGAATTTATACAAACCTAAAAAAGGCCGTTCAATACATCATTTCCATTCATATCCCGATCATCCTGACGGTTTCGCTCCCTTTATTTCTCGGCTGGATCTATCCGAATATTTTCACACCGGTGCATGTGATCTTTTTAGAATTGATCATGGGTCCAACCTGTTCCATCGTTTATGAAAATGAACCTATTGAAAAGAATGCAATGCATCAACCCCCGAGACCTTTAGGTTACAGTTTTCTCAACTGGAGGGAGATGATGCTCAGTATTTTACAGGGACTTATTATTTCTGCCGGAGTGCTTTTTACATACCAATATTCCGTTCGCAATGGTGGTAATGAAGAAGTAACAAGGACCATGGTATTCGGCACGTTGATTTTATCCAATATTTTTCTTACGCTCGTGAACCGGTCTTTTTATTATTCATTCTTCGAAAGCCTGAAAAATAAAAACAACTTACTCCTGGTGGTTTTAGGCGTGACAGTATCCATGCTGTTTATTATGATTTATATTCCTGTCATCAGATCTTTTTTCCACCTGGCGATACCTTCCGTTTTCAACATGGGTGTAGGTGCTTTAGTTGCTGCTGTCTCTGTTTTCTGGTTTGAAATATGGAAATGGCAGAAGAGAAAGAAACTACTTAGTTTCCAAATCGCAGAATGATTTCTTTTTCCAGCCATTCCCTGTGCATCGGATGCGCTATGCTCATCATGGCGAGTGCCCGTTGCCTCAAATTTTTACCAAATAAATTAACAACTCCGAATTCAGTGACTACATAATGGACATGTGCTCTTGTAGTCACTACGCCTGCTCCATTCTTCAGGAAAGGGACAATTTTAGATTTACCGCTTTTCGTGGTGGATGTCAACGCTATGATAGGTTTCCCACCTTCAGACAAAGCAGCACCTCTCATAAAATCCATTTGCCCTCCAACACCTGAATACTGATACGTACCAATGGAATCCGCGCATATCTGGCCGGTGAGATCAACTTCAATAGCTGAATTGATCGCTACGGCTTGGGGATTCGTCCGGATCACTTTTGTATCGTTGACATAAGCAATATCGAGGAAGACCACCTGAGGGTTGTCATCGACATAGTCGTATAATTTTTTTGTACCGATCACAAAACCCGTCACTACTTTTCCCGGATGTTTCGATTTGTACTTGTTTGTGATGACTCCTTTTTCCATCAATGGGAGAATGCCATCAGAAAACATCTCTGTGTGAATGCCAAGGTCTTTATGATTATGCAAACAAGAAAGGACTGCATCGGGTATAGCGCCAATACCCATTTGAAGCGCAGAACGATCATCAATCAATTCAGCGCAATATCTTCCAATGGTCTGTGTATCCTCATTCGCGCCGGATTGATACCAGACTTCAGGTAAAGGCTCATCCGTTTCAACTAAAGCATCAATTTGATCTATGTGAATAATGCCGTCTCCATGTGTCCGCGGCATCTGCTTATTTACCTGGGCAATGACATGCTGAGCATGTTTCACCGCACTACGGGCTATATCTACGGATGTACCTAAAGAACAAAAGCCATGCTTATCAGGTGGAGATACATGAATCAGTGCATAATCCAAAGGCAATATACCGGTTTCAAATAGCTGGTGAATTTCACTGAGGAATACAGGTATATAATCCCCATGCTCACTATTCACTATGTCTCTTATGTTGCCTGAAACAAACAGGGAATTGAAAAAAAAGCTTTCTCCGAAATCATCTTTGTTAAAAACACCATCACCTAAAGTGCTGATGCTAACCAACTCTACATTCCGCAATTCAGCCTTTCTTTTGAAAAGGGATTTTAATAAAAGGATCGGGGTGGACGCACTGCCGTGAATATAAATCCTTGAATTACTATTTATTTTACTGACAGCTTCATCAGCAGACTGATATACTACACTCATACAAATTCATTGAAATTTAGCCTGAACCTAAAATTAGGTTATTAAAAGTCACCACGTTCATTTTAAAACATTGTAGATGCAGGGTTTACCTCTGCCTTATCTAGTGTCCTTTTGATTTTCGAAATGCAGGGGCAAGCCCTGCATCTACATAGTTTCCTATTCTCAAAACTTCAAAATATTGTAGAGGCAAGGCTTGCCCCTGCCTTGTAAAGAGTCAATGCGTGAAATTTTTATTGCGCCAGGTAACCACCGTCCACAGCATAATATGAACCTGTGATGAAGGATGCTTTGGATGAACAAAGCCATAAAACCAATTCGGCTACTTCTTCACTTGTTCCCAATCGATTCATCGGATGTAATGACGCAATGCCTTGCAATGTTGCTTCATCCAACATATCCAATAATGGTGTTTTGATATAACCCGGTCCTACAGAATTGATGCGAATATTCTGTTGTGCATATTCCAATGCTGCAGTTTTGGTTAATCCTACGACACCATGTTTTGCAGCGACATAGGCTGGTGAAAACTTAGTTCCGACCTGGCCCAGGATCGAAGCGATATTGACGATAGCGCCTTCACCTGAGCTAAGCATAGCGGGGATCTGGTATCGCATTCCATAAAATACGCCTGACAGATTAATCTGTATGACTTTATTCCACCCTTCAATCGGATATTCTCCGGTAGGTTGAATCGGACCGGCAATACCTGCATTATTGACAGCAATCTGCAGTGATCCGTATTTTTTTATTGCCTGCGCAACAAGATTTTCGCTGTCTTGAGGATTTGCTATATCGGCCTTCACAAAAATGCTTTCTCCGCCTGCAATATGAATCTCCGCAACTGTTTGATTGCCTCCGGCTTCATTTATATCGGAAGCGATCACTTTCGCACCCTCATTGGCAAAGAGAAGAGCGATAGCTTTTCCGATACCGGATCCTGCTCCGGTAACAATGGCTGTTTTATTTTCAAGTAATTTCATATTGGTATGATTTTATGTACCCTGTCGACGTTCGAATGATATGCAAAACGAAGCAGATCAACAGGAGTAATCATACCTCTTAGTTCACGTTGCTCATTGACAACAGGCCATGCATGTATAATGTTCGCCAGAAATAGATCTACAGCTTTAGATATGGGCTCATCTGCATTGATCTGGATCACCGGTGTTGACATAATTTCCTTAGCCAGGATAGTGTTGAATATCTGCCGGTTACTTTTTTCAGCTTCCTGGTTGTGAAAGAGTGTAAAATGATGCTCCATTTTATTTATGTCACCCTGGCTTATCATGCCCAGCACTTTACCCTGTAGGACCACAGGAAGATGATGAAAGCCATGTTTGAGCAATCTTTCTTTCACACTCTGTATTGTTTCATCAGGAGCAGCTGTGATGACTACCGGGGACATGATGGTTTTTATAGCAATGGATGCATTCATAGGCTAGTTAGCTTTCATCCTTTCATTATCCTCTTCCAGCAACATCTTAATGACATCATATGTCGTGAGTATACCTACTATTTCTTCATTATCCACAATAGGAATGGCGTGAAAGAGATTTTCTGAAAAAACCTGAAGGGCAACATTCATCCGGTCAGTGGATTCAAGGGTGGCAATACCTTTTGTCATGATTTCTTCAACTTTATATCTCTCCAGGCGGCTATCATTGATAATTTTATCATAGGGCGATGTATTCATCCCTTTTAAAAAATGCACAAAATCAGTTTTGCTTATGATCCCTACCAGCGTGGTGTATTTGACCACAGGGATGTGATGAATCCGGTGGTTATCAAAAATTTCTTTCACTAAGCTCATTTTGTCAACCGGAGAAACGGTAAGCAATTTTCGCGTCATGAATTTTGATATAGGTGCTGTAAAGTTCATGTGAAGTAAATTTTTGAATTAAATAATAATGCGCAACAGACTTATAAATGAGCAGCTTTTCCGTTTTCATTTTTATGTATGCCACTGTGCAGGATCATGACAGGCAATAGAGGTTGTAACAATGCTTTTTTAGATACACTCCGATGGCCAAGGCTTTCTATGAAATTGCGGTGTTTTGTCACCAGCACAAGCAAACGTGCCTGGCTCAGGATGGCATAATCAGATAGTGCTTCGTGCACATGATCTTCTGAGAACGGAAGAGAACGAATATTAAATCCACACAGTTCAGTCTTGTGAAGCACCAGCTTTTCATAAAGACTATTATTCAACTTCTTGAATTTATCCTGGTCATTAGTCGCATAGACAAAATCCACGAAAACGCGATGTGTGCTGGCATAGTCCAGTATGAAGTCAAGTGTTTCTTTCTCCATAAGCTCATCCGTGAGTCCCACAATGATTTTCCAGGAAAACTTTAAGGATGCATCCGGTGGAACGACTATAACCGGTTTGGAAATTTTCCTGCTTAGATGCGTAGACACAGATCCAAACATGCGTTTCATGAATGTATCTTCTGCTTTCGTACCCATGATGATAAATTCAAACTTATCATCTTCCGCAAGTTTTAACAGGTGAGTGGTAATATCACCTGTCGCAAAATATGTATTCAGATGAACATGGTTTGTGTCGCGGGCATGATCCCATCCGGCATCAACCAGCAATTCATCAAGCCGTTTCCGGTTGAAATTCATCATCTCTATATCACAGGCACTATTCGTGACCGGATCAATCAATGGTTCGTGAATGAAAGCTACAGTGATAGCCATATGCAGATGAGACGCCATCATGCGCGCGTAGCGGAGGGCATGCAGGCTTTCTGGTGTAAAATCCACCGGGACCAAAATAAACTGATCCATTCCCGCCTGGATAAGTGCCAATGCTTTCTGAACCGTCTCATCAAATGGCATCTCTTCAGGACATTCGATGACTTTGTTCCCGATTTTTAATGCAGGAACAGAGATCAGGCCGGCTTTGATAAAATCATCCACACTGTGGTTCTCTTTCACGTGGTAGGGTAAATGCTGCTTTGCAAGCGCAGTTTCAAGCCTGTTTTTCAATAGGTTCCCTTTAAAACCTTTTACACTGAATAATTCTATTTCCATGATCAAAAAATAAAGTCGTTAGTTAGCGATAATCCGTGCATGATCTTCTTCCAATAAGACCCTGATGATGTCAAAAGTCGTGATGATGCCTACCAGCTCTTCATTATCCACAATAGGAATAGCGTGAAAAAGATTTTCTGATAGAACCTGGAGCGCCACATTCAGGCGGTCTGTGGATTCCAGCGTAGCGATGCCTTTAGTCATGATATCTTCGACTTTATAATTTTCCAGCCGGCTATCTGTGATCATCTTATCATAGGGTGATGTATGCATTCCTTTCAGAAAATGCATAAAATCTGTTTTGCTGATAATCCCTACAAGAGTCGTGTATTTGACAACAGGTATGTGATGAATACGATGCTTGTCAAAAATATTTTTCACCGTGGTCATTTTGTCACCGGGTGAAACGGTGATTAATTTTCGCGTCATGAATTTTGAAATGGGCGCTGTAAAGTTCATTTGATTTGAATTTTAGGGTTAATAAATGAATCACTGGTCGCTTATCAATGCGCAGTTTGTTGATGGACTTTACTCACCTGCCTTTGCTGGCTGGTTCTCCTTTTTACATGAAGATTTGGTATGTGTATCTGCAGGCCCATCATGGCTGAAAGAAATACGGGTAATGCCAGGATAGCTACCCATGGAAAGCCGGCGAAGAAAGCACCAATCACAATACCCATCAATAAGTAGAACCTTAAAATAAGAGCTGGTACGCTGAGGCTGAAGAGTTTCATTTTTATACGATTTTATGATGATTAGAAGTGTTGGTACAAATATATTCCCGACCCATTCCTGTCCTGAATGACTTGCCTCAGTCTGCCTGATGATCATCATCATTTAGGTGATAAGGCTGACATGTAATATCTTAGGGCAATGCCTCCACAAAATCCTTTTGCAAAAGAACATCCTCTAAGTATTCTTAAATCGATAGTGGAAACAGCTATAGATGGCATCTTCCTGATGGACACAGAAGGCATCATCCTCATGTGCAATCCAGCAGGCCATTCACTCTTCGGATATATACCCGGTGAATTGGTAGGAAAAGATATCACGATCCTGATGCCTTCGCCACATCGTCAGAATCACGCCACCTATGTCCACAACTATCTCAGGACAGGCATCAAAAAAATAATCGGGATTGGTCGTGAGATTGAAGCCTTGCGCAAAAATGGAACATTATTTCCGGCCAGATTGGGTGTCAGTGAGATCATCATGGACGAGCAACATTATTTCACAGGTATTATCCATGACCTCACGCAATTTAAAAATATCGAAAGAGAGCTTGTGCAGCTTAACCAGGAGCTTGAGAAGATGGTTTCTGACCGAACGAATGAATTGCAGGATGCCATCAATCGCCTGCTGGATACAAATCTTCTGCTGAATCAATCGATAGAAAAGCATAAAGCTGATGAAATAGCCTTAATGGATGCGAGAGATGAGCTGAAGCGGTCGCTTGAAAAAGAAAAGGAGCTGGGTATTCTCAAATCAAGATTTATATCCATGGCCTCACATGAATTTAAAACGCCACTCAGCAGCATCTTATCATCTGCAGCATTGATCTCCAGGTATGAGACCACGGAACAGGCTGATGACCGGCGACGTCATGTAGAACGGATCAAAGCAAGTGTTACGCACCTCAATCTCATCCTTACAGATTTTCTATCCATCAGTAAGCTGGAAGAAGGACTTGTCCATCTCAAGATCACCAAATTCACAATCGATACTTTAATCACTGATCTCATGAGCGAGATGGAGGTATTATTAAAAAAAGGGCAAGAACTGACGTTCGATTATAATACTACTCAGCTGGAAATGTGTTCGGACAAAAATATCATTCGCAATATTCTGTATAACCTGCTGTCGAATGCAATAAAATATTCAGAAGAAAATCAACCGATTCATGGTGTTGTGACTTCAAATGAGAAAAATATCATCATTGAAATACGCGACAGGGGCATCGGCATTCCGACTGATGATCTTAAGCACATCGGAACACGTTTTTTCCGGGCTTCCAATGCCTCACATATCCAGGGTACAGGGCTGGGGCTGAACATCGTACATTCATATCTCAATTTTTTAAGAGGTTCGCTGACTTTTACTAATCATGAAGAAGGAGGCACAACATTTACATTGACCATACCTGCTCTGCATGAAAAATAAAATCCTCATCATCGAAGACAACTTTGATGTACGTGAAAATATTCACGAACTGTTAGTCCTGTCAGGATACGACACGGTCACTGCCGCCAATGGCAAGCTTGGAGTGCAGGCAGCATTGAAAGAAATTCCTGATCTGATCCTGTGTGATATCATGATGCCTGAACTGGATGGATATGGTGTATTGAGAATACTTTCTAAAAATCCTTTATCCGCTTCGATACCTTTTATTTTTCTCACCGCTAAAACAGAAATGATAGATATGCGCAGAGGGATGACACTCGGCGCTGACGATTATATCACTAAGCCATTCGACGATGTTGAGCTCCTGGATACGATCGAAATCCGGCTGAACAAGAAAAAATCTGCACCGCAGGTTGATACTACATCCCTTTTATCTTTCCTGACAGGGGAACAGGTATTGGATTTACTTCCTGAAAGTTTCAGAGAAAGTGAATCCAGGTTTATTCACAAAAAAGACCTGTTGTATGCTGAAGGCCAGAACTCCCGGAATGTGTTTATCATTAAATCCGGAAGGGCGATAGCCACCAAAGTTGACGACTATTCTAAAGAAGTAATTTTGCGTTTGTATCAATATCCTGCAATTGTCGGCTTAAGCTCAGTGTTGATGGGTCAGCGGTACCAGGAAACTGTAAAAGCCTTTGAAGACCTGGAAGTCATCGCGGTGAATAAAGATGAGTTCATTCAATTTATCCTACATGACAAATCGCTTGCTTTCCATTTTTTACACAACATAGCTGCGGACCTGGTCAAAGCTGACGAAAAACTTTTGCTCCAGGCATATAGTTCTGTCAGGGTTAAGTTAGCGGCGGTATTGCTTGATTTGTATCCATCTTATGAATCTGAGGGGAGAGCTGTCATCCCGATTACACGAGAAGACCTGGCGTCCATGGCCGGTACGGCAAAAGAAACCATCATCCGTTGCCTATCGGAATTCAAAGAAGAAGGACTTGTGAATGTCGATGGTTCAGATATCATCATTGAAAATATCAGGAGCCTGATTGATCTGAGGTATTGAAATAGCTTATCTATTGCGAATCCAGTGCAATTTAACAGCATACCTACTATTATTATAGTCTTACAATGTAATTGTATGCTGCATAAACGTAAAAAGAATTCATGAGTATAGGAACAATCAAAAATTAAGCATTACCTTGATAAAGCACAAACATCCTCATTCTAATTAATGCAACAGGCTCAATGAGTCTACTCAGCATGAAATGAACACCAATCATATATTGTATGAATGCGAAAGCAGGATTAAAATTTCTTCATTTTCGCCGTTTTTAGGCAGCTTAATTTTAGAGGTTTATCAGAATTTTTTCAAACGAATAGCAGATTTTCAATTTAGCATTAGGGTTGAACGAATATTCATCAGTGATGTATATAATCACAGGTATTCCTTTTGCAAACTGGTGTTATGTCTTGGTATCATTTTGCTATCCGATCATTCAGTCGCGCAGGTTCCGGAAACGGTGTTATCTGCTGTTGAGTTGAAGAAATTAAGCATGGAGGAATTGATGAACATCGAAGTGACTTCGGTTTCAAAACATCCTGAAAATCTACAGGACGCAGCTTCTGCGATCCAGGTTATATCTGCCCTTGATATCCGGAATTCGGGTGCAAAGACTATTGCTGAAGCATTAAGACTTGCATCAAACCTCCAGGTAGCTCAGGTTAATTCCAGTCAATGGGCTATCAGTGCACGGGGTTTCAACAACGTGCTTGCCAATAAATTACTTGTTCTCATTGATGGTCGAACAGTGTATACACCACTTTATGCAGGTGTATTCTGGGATGTCCAGAACCTAATGCTTGAGAATGTAGAGCAGATAGAAGTCATAAGTGGCCCGGGAGGAACTTTGTGGGGAGCAAATGCTGTCAATGGGGTAATTAATATAATTACAAAAAGTGCTAAGAATACCAAAGGTTTGTTCATTGAGGGCGCTACGGGAACTGATTTAAGCCATTTGGGTAGCATACGTTATGGAGGGAATTTGAACAGCGATCTTTCTTACCGGATTTTTGGAACAGGCTTTAAAATGAGAAGTTCAATTCTCACGACTGAAGTAGACGCAGAAGATGAATGGTCAATAGCCCAGGGAGGATGCCGGCTTGATTGGGATGCATCTGCCAACAATAAATTTATTTTCTCATCAAATATTTATTCTTCCAGGCCAAACCCGGATGGCGATACAACAGCCATTTTCGCAAAAGGAAGTAATGCTATTGCTCGATGGAACCATTTAAATTCAGAGAAATCTGATTTTCAGATCCAGGCGTATTATGATCATACCTGGAGAGATTTTAACAACGGATTCACTGAAGATTTAAAGACATATGATATAGATGGTCAAAATCGATATCAAATCAATGAACATCAAGTGCTCACTTATGGGGTGAATTTCAGGATGATGGATCACCAGGTTACAAATCTTGAATTGTTTGCTTTTCTTCCGGGTCATAAAATGCTCTATCTCTCCAGCTTGTTCTTACAATATGAAGTTGCATTTCTTAAAGAGCGATTACATTTTACGATCGGGTCAAAGATTGAGCACAACAGTTATACCGGACTTCAGTATCTACCGAACAGCCGGATTTCCTGGACGCCGACTTCTCGTCAAACCATATGGGCAGCTGTTTCGCGGGCAGTGAGAAATCCTGCCAGAATTGATCGTGACTTCTATCTATATTTAGCGCCCAATCTTCCTTTCATTTCAGGTAGTAATTCTTCTTTATCCGAAAAAATAATAGCTTATGAATTGGGATGGCGTATGCAACCTGCAAAACTGCTTTCTGTTTCATTGTCTACATTCTATAATGTATACGACAATATAAGAAGCGCAGAACCCGGACCTCCGCCATTCAATATTCCCATAACTTTTGCTAACGGAGTACATGGAGTTGCGTATGGAGTTGAATTATCTGCAACTTATCACTTAAGAAGTTGGTGGAATTTTCGTGGGGGATATACATTTTTGAAAAAAAATCTTTCTGTAAAACCTGAGAGTAAGGATTTGAATGAAGCTTCCGCAGAAAGCGATGACCCGGAAAACCAATTCCTTATCCAATCCACCATAGATCTGCCGGGTAATTTCCATGTCGGAACTGTTCTTCGATATGTAGATAAATTACCAAAACCTTACGTTCGGAGTTATTCCGAATTAGATGCGAGAATCTCATGGAATTGGGGCAAAAATTTAGAACTGAGTGTGGCGGGCCAGAATTTATTGCATGTCCATCACGCTGAATTTATCCCTTCTTCTCCTTCTCCACGTGAAATACAAAGAAGCATATATGGAAAGATTGCGTGCCAGTTTTAGAGTGAATACTATATAAAGTGCGAAATATTAAAAGGGATAATATGTCGAATGTCGGAAGAGTGCTTGTTTTTTTGTTTCTGCTCAACAACCTGACACTGTCAGCCCAGGGCGTACCTTCAAAAGAACATCAGATAGAAGCTGTTTTTCTCTTCAATTTTGCCCAGTTTGTGGAATGGCCAGCCCACGCATTGCCTAAGGCAGAAGCACCTATTATCATAGGGGTATTAGGTAAAAATGTTTTCGGAACATTTCTAAATGATGTCGTTGCCAATGAAAGGGTGAAAGATCACCCGGTAATAGTGAAATATTATGATACAATAGATGAAATCACCGATTGCCACATCCTTTTTATCAATTATACAGATATAAGACAATGGGATGAAATCATTCCAAAATTAAAAGGACGGAGCATCCTTACGGTGGGTGATGCAAACCGCGACTTAAAACAGAGAAGCATGGTTCGCTTTTTTACTAAAGATGATAAAATAAGGTTTCAAATCGAACCTGAAGCCGCCAAATCAGCTGGTCTGACGATCAGTTCTAAATTACTCAGGTTGGCTGAAAATTATAATGTGAATTGAAATCGCCAAAAAATATATCCATCCAGAAAAAGCTGCTGAAATTTATCCTGATGATCAGCGGGATAATATTATTTGTTACCTGTATAGCATTTTCTGTTTGCGAATATTATACTTTCCGAAGTACTACCCTGCTGAATCTTTCTACAATAGGAAAAGTAATAGCAGCCAATAGCACTGCAGCCCTTGCATTTGATAATAATCTTGACGCGGAAGAAATTTTAACAGCCCTGAAAGCTGAATCACATGTGATTGCAGCATGCCTTTATGATAAGGACGGAAATCTTTTTTCGCAATATACTTCCGGTTCTTCTGTGCATCCTTTTCCGGAAAAGCCTGAAGAGGACGGATATCGTTTTGAACATTTTTATGTAATAGGGTTTGAACCTGTTATCCTGGGGAATAATCGACTTGGTACCTTATATATGAAGTCTGATCTTAAAGCAATGTTCGCCAGATTTAAGATTTGGGGTATTATTCTTATATCTGTGTTACTGGGCGGTTTCGCACTTGCGTACTTCCTTTCCGGAATTCTTCAGAAGAGCATTTCGCGGCCCATTCTTGCATTGGCCGAAACGGTGAAAGAAATTTCAAATGTCATGGATTATTCTATGAGGGCGAAACGGTCAGATAACGATGAATTAGGGTTGCTTACAACAGCATTCAATCAAATGCTGACACAGATCCAGGAGCAAAACCTTGAGATCAAATCGTTTAACCATATGCTTGAACAAAAGGTTATTGAACGAACATTGGAGCTGACTGATTCCCTTGAGCGTGAACAAGAGATGAATGAAATGAAATCCCGCTTTGTTTCGATGGCCTCACATGAATTTCGAACGCCTTTAACTGCTATTCTTTCCAGTATTTCACTTATTGAAATGTACGGGACGGACCAGGAGGATGTAAAAAAGGGGAAGCAGATTGAACGGATTAAATCCTCCGTAAAAAATCTTACTCATATCCTTAATGATTTCCTTTCCCTTGAAAAGATGGAACATGGCAAGGTGGAAATTGAAAATGAAAAATTTGACCTCAACGAATTTTCAAAAGATATCATTGAGGAATTGAAAGGGATGCTGAAGCAGGGCCAATCCATTAATTTTTCAGGCGGCGGCGTAATGGATTTATTTCAGGATAAAACGATCCTGAAAAATGTACTCCTAAATCTGCTATCAAATGCAATTAAATATTCTGAAGTTGATAAAGAAATCAATCTTTTGGCTTCCGTTAGTAACAACCTGGTTTCTATTATTGTGAGAGATCAGGGAATCGGAATACCTGCCGGGGAACAAAAAAATATGTTCGGTAAATTTTTCAGAGCAAAAAATGTATCCCATATCGAAGGAACAGGACTGGGATTAAACATTGTAAAAAAATATATTGAACTTTTGGATGGAACCATTTGCTTTGAAAGCAAACACAAACAGGGAACTTCTTTTACAGTTGAGTTCCCACAAAACAGCAAATATGAAAACAATATTGCTTATTGAGGATAATCTCTCTATCCGTGAAAATACATGTGAATTACTTGAACTGGAAGGATATAAAGTTATATGCGCTTCGAATGGAAAGACAGGATTACAGTTGGCAAAGAAAGAATTGCCTGATATAATACTAAGTGATGTGGCGATGCCTATGATGAATGGCCATGAGCTTTTCGCAGCATTAAAAAAAGATTCTTCAACCCGTGACATCCCTTTTGTCTTATTGACATCAAGTGTTGAAAAAAAGGAAATTCAGGCTGCTTTAGAGAAGGGAGTGAACGGCTTTATCGGCAAACCCTTTGAAAAAGATGTCCTGTTTCAAAAGATCAGCTTCTTACTATTGGAAAATAATTCTTAACCCAAACTTTGCCCGGGTTGTATTTATAGTCTGACTATGCTGACCTCTAATTCATTAATCAAAGCCACCTGACCTACAAGTATTTTCTCCCTCGCCTTCCCCACATCAAACCACTCCGCTTTATCAATTTCAGGAAATTCCATTTTCTTCCCTGACCGCGGCGGCCATTCCATTTCAAAAGTATTGCTCCGCAATTTTGTCTCATCAAAATTACTTTCCACTGCCCACGCATGAACAAGTTTGCCACTCTTTTGCTTTATAGGAGTTAATGGAATAAAATTTCCTTTTGGGGTAAAACCCAGTTCTTCTTCAACTTCTCTCAAAGCAGCATTAAAAGGGCTTTCATTCTCTTCGAATTCACCTTTGGGAATGGACCACGCACCCGCATCCTTCTTTGCCCAAAAAGGACCTCCGGGATGAACCAGCAGCACCTCCAACTTCTTGTTGTGAAACCGATATAACAGGATACCTGCACTTTGCTTCGCCATGTTGAGGAAAGATAATTCTTTACTTCTGTTTTGATTTTCCAATATTCGCACAGGAAAGGAAATCGGGAATAGAGAATAGCGAATATCGAAGTAGGAAGTAGAAGTAGAACGCTGAAATGAACAGAGGAATATCGATCAAAGAACAACGAATTTTGAAATAAAGTCAGAATTATAAAGTACAAGTCGAGAGGGAGAGCATAAAAATATTTTTGTAACTCAATTGAAAGAACCATTAAAATGAAAATATTCTCACTATTATATATAGCATGCATTTTTGCTTCATGCCTTAATCCGGGTACACCCTCGGTAGAAAAAACTGTAGTTTCAGACAGCATTTCTACAACTTCTCAGCCGTCACCTGATAGTTCAGTCCTGACACCAGTCATCATTTCATTAGATACTGCGCTTTATGAAAATAAAATGCTCCAGCTGGTTCATCAGAATCCAAATGACAAGTGGCCTGTAAAAACTCCATATCCATTGCCTGGTGCATTGCTTCCTTTCAACAGGATCATAGCCTACTACGGGAATCTTTATTCTAAAGACATGGGTATCCTCGGAGAATTGCCGCCTGATGAAGTGTTGTCAGAACTGCAGAAAGAAGTAAATAAATGGTCAGCAGCAGATACTTCCACACCGGTCATCCCGGCATTGCATTATATAGCAGTCACTGCGCAGAAGGATCCGGGAGCCGGAAAGAAATACAGGCTGCGTATGCCTTTTAATCAGATTGATAAAATTCTTGAGATGGCCCAAAAAATCGATGCCATTGTTTTTCTCGACATCCAGGTGGGCCATAGCTCATTGGAAGAAGAAATACCAAATCTTGAACCATACCTTCTGATGCCCAACGTGCACCTGGGTATCGATCCCGAGTTTTCAATGAAGAACCGGAAAGTACCTTCAAGCTCCATAGGCACTTTTGATGCAGCGGACATTAATTATGCTACAGGTTACCTGGCGCAATTGGTAAAGGATCATCACCTTCCTCCTAAAATCCTTGTAGTCCACCGCTTCACCAGGAATATGCTGACAAACTATGAAGACATACTGACACAACCTGAAGTACAAATCGTCATGGACATGGATGGCTTTGGCTTCCCTGCCAAAAAAATAACTACATATAATAACAGTGTAGCCAAGGAACCTGTACAGTTTACCGGTTTTAAAATCTTTTACAAGAACGACACTGAAGACCGCAAATGGCCTGAAGTAATGCAGCCCGCAGAGGTGCTTGCTCTCTATCCTGTGCCGGTATATATACAATACCAGTAAAAATCGTGAGACGTGAATCGTGAGACGTGAGACGTGGAAAAAAGAAGTACAGCGACCGATGAGATTTTACATATTAAGTTTCGGCTCCGCTCAACTTGGAAGTTTTTCATACAATGAAATTCACTATTTTTCACATCCCAAATATTGGGTTTAAGTCTCTGACTTAAACCCAATATTTTTCACGTCTCCTGACGTGAAAAATCTTCAGTACTTACGAGCAAGAGAATCAGGATTGGCTACTTCACGTCAGGAGACGTGTATGATATTAGGTTCAAGTCAGATACTTGAACCAACAATAATTTCCGTGAATCGTGAGACAAAACATTTATCAGTTAATGTCTCAATTATTAAATCTTCATTACTCGTCAAGATCACTCTCGTTAAGATCACTCTCGTTAAGCGTAGGTTGTACCTACGCTTTCGCGTCAGCAAATTTCAGATTTGTGTAACGGAGTCTATTTCGCAAAACGGAGTTTTGCGGACACACAAGCGTAGGCACAGCCTACGCTTAACGTTTCACACACAAGCGTAGGTACAACTTACGCTTAACGTTTCACACACAAGCGTAGGCACAGCCTGCGCTTAACGATTCACTGGTGAGTTGTACCACGAGGAAACGCAAAGGCAGGTCGAACCATAGCACGAGAAAGCGTGAAGGCAGGTCGAAGCATTGCCAATTGCCAATTGCTTCCTTGCTCCCTGCCTTTTGCTACGCCTGCCCCAGCTTTCCCCCGTCATTGACGTCAATCACGTCATGCATTGACCGTTGTCTTTGCGAGCGTCCTGTCTATGTGCTGATCTTTGATCCATTCAATACGTCTCCATTCCCTCTCATTAATAACCTAATTTTTTAATACACACACTATGAGCACCTTTACTTTCAAAACGAAATGCACCCTCTTTATAACATTGTATTTATTACTATATGGTTTTTGCATCTCAGCTTTCTCACAAGCACCTGTAGTCACCGTACAATTTGGAAATCCTCAATATGATATCACTTCGGCTCAATATTGTGTAGATGTTGAATTCAAATCTGATGTCGCCGATGTTGAAGTATTTGGCATGAACATCCGTTTCTTTTATGATGATAGCGTGTTAGAGCTCGTTGGCTTCTCTGATTTCCAGGGCGGTTATTCAGCAGTATTTCCTGATCCTCCACAAATCCTTACTAGTCCTGCAGGCCCTGCATTACTTAATTTTGATGGTGATGCTGAATGGGTGAATGGAGCTATGCAACTTGTAAACACGGATACCACTCATTTGCTTTTAAATGCAACCGTCTGGACTAAATTATTCCAGGTATGTTTTGATATAGATGCTACTAATCCTGATCCGCAATCCTTTTGTCCTTCTATTGTTTGGGACATGGAACAAAATCCTGAGAATGGCGGATATCTTGGCGGAGATGATGGAGTAGTCATTACTGCTGTAGACCCGGATCCACTGATGGATTCCTACGCAGTAGATGAGAATGTATCTCAATTTAACTGGATATATATTGGTGAAGGATCAGCTCCCTGGGGAGTACCTGTTCAGTCAAGCTGTATTCCTTTAGTTCCGCTGGCAATTGAAAGTCCTGCAGACATTGCAATAGAATTCACTGAATCCATCAATCCATCATCAACCGGTTATCCATCCACAACAGGGTCTTGCATCGAAGAACTCACCATAACCTATGGAGATTCTTTATTCACAGGAAACTGTATAAACGAAAATTATATCAACCGCAGATGGATTGCTACAAATGATTGTGATCAGTCTGATACAAGCATGCAGATGATCACGCTTTATGATTCAACACCTCCTGCGCTAACTTGTCCTCCAAATGTGACTGTGGAATGCGCGGTCAATACATCACCAGGCTTGTATGCACAACCCACAGCAGTGGATTTAGGTGGTGGCACAACTACTATAACCTTTGTAGATGATGTGATCACAGATCAAACTTCTGAAAATCATTATATCCTCACAAGGACATTCATGGCATCTGATATCTGTGGCAATACAACCATGGGTGAACAGATCATCACGGTAGCAGATGCAACTACACCTGAAATACTCGTTCCTGCCAATTCAATCATAAACGACCTGGTAAGTGCCGGATATAGCATGGTATATTTATCGCAACCTGAATACATAGCAGAGCTTGATGGCCTGAATGAAAACAGTGTTACTGTTACAGATAATTGCAACCATGAAATTCAACCAGTATTCAGAGTAGATGTAACAAATGCTGCAAATTGTGCAATCGACGGATACAAGGAAAGAAGAGTTTATACATTATCAGCAACTGACGATAGTGGAAATGATTCATTCATCACATTTACAGTGGATATCATGGATGACATGGCTCCTGTGTTGAATGGTATCCCGGAAGGAACAAAAGTCACGTGCGAAGAATTACCATCTGCTACGGAAATAATCGCAGAAGATGCATCCTTGCCTGTATCGATCTCATATAGCCAAACCATTGAACAAGGGTTTGAACAAGGCTCTTACGATGTGTACAGGGAATGGATAGCAACGGATGCTTGTGGCAATGCAACTCAGGTTGGCCAGACTATTCTGTGGACGCCAAATGCAATCCTTACCGCTGAGATCATTCCACCACAAGAGATCATTTGCAATTCTCAGAAGGTGCCTATTTCCAGCTTAGTGACCGGAGATCTGACTGGTGTAACGTATACATGGGAAGTATCAGGTGGAAAAAGCTACATACAGGGAGGCGAGGGCACATCTGAAATCTACATCTTCCTTGATAAGGCTGAAACTAATGTATCACTTTCGATGACGGATCCACACGGATGCACAACGGTCAGATCAATTGTGTTGGATTGTACAATTGAAAATTCAAACATGGTTGTTCAAACCGGTACTGATGGTCCGGTGACTACGCTGAATCAACCTCAAGGAACTTCTGTTTCAGATTCACAACAAGAGGGAAAATTGGAAATGACAGATCTGAATGCATGGCCAAATCCTGCAAATGAAATGCTGAATATCAGCGTGGACGCAAAAGATGGAGATCAGGTAGAATTTACCCTGACAGATTTCATAGGAAGAATTCACCTGAAGACTACTGAAAATGTAAATCCAGGTTCAAATCAATATCGCATTGATGTATCGCAAATGCCTGAGGGCACTTACCTTCTGCAAACGAAGAGCGGCACATCATCGATCAAGGCTAAGGTTGTTGTCCTTCTAAGGGGTTAGGGGCACAAATTATCTATGTAGAAAAAAGGGACGGCCAAAGGGTTGTCCCTTTTTCTTTTTAAGCCGGTCTGAACCGATGATTAAATTAAGGATACCCAATCACCTGCTGCATATTCCCCCGGCCAATTGTCAAGCTGCGCTTACTGCCTCACAGATAAATAGTTACCTATAAGAAAAAAAGTTATCTTCACCATTGCATAATACAAATTGAAGCTGAACCCCATTACCCACACAGCTTTACATCACCAAACAAAGACGGATCTGAATTCGATGATCTTGAATTTTATCCCGAAGTAACAGATTAGATCCAACACTACTTCAGGTTGGCAGAAGACTATCAATTGCATGCTATGAGACCCAACCGGCATGGATAGACTGTTTCCCTTATTCTTAAGCCTGAGTTCAGGTTTAAGATGATTTAAGTTGCGATGTAACCTGCGTACTGCGAATAATTTTTTGTAATCATTAAATGAGGCACCACCCGTTTTATTCTCACCCGTTTAATTACAGAACTAATGTCATCGCAAACCCGGCAAATCCAGTATGAGCATGATACCTGGAAAAGAGTACTCTATCATATGATGGATGAAAATGCACATTTTAAAATAAGACTGTCAGAAGTCCTAAAGAGCAGGTCAGATAAGAAATTCATAGCTAAAGCAGAATTATTTCAGCATCGGTTTATCAAATTTGATGAACATCTTGGCAGGCTCAAGAGCCAGTTGGCGACTTTGGCTAAAAACTTAAAAAGTGAAACTGCAGAAAGCAACATCCTGGATTTGCAATTGTCTATTGAATCCCTACGAAAGGAAATAGTGAGTGCGGAAAGACTACTGATCAGGTTGAGAATGAATTTTGTAAGCTATCTGGTTAAAATTTGTAATCAGGATCTGAACACGGAAAACAACCTTGAATTTAATACAGATGCAATGCCTTAGCGAAAATGAAAAAATGACGAGCGGGCTCTAATTCCCTGAAAACAAATATCAATTTACAAGGTTTTCGAGTTTCTCCTGGTCGAGTAATGTGATTTTCCCGTCAACAATATCAATCAGCTTTTCATTTTTAAAATCACTCAGTGTACGCACCAATGACTCTGTGGCAGTACCTGCTATATTCGCAAGGCTTTCCCTCGTCATATCAATGGAGAATTTCACTTCTTTATCCTGGTCATATTTTTTCCGCACCATCAACAGAGCATCAGCTACTTTTTTCCGAAGCGAATTGTAGGCCATCGCCAGGAGCTGGCTTTCTTTGAAAGAAACATTTTCAGCCAGGATCTGAATAAATTTCATGGCGACCTCTTTATCCGTATTGATCAGCCTGTCAAAATCAGTCTTGGGAATAATCACGAGCTCTGAATCTTCAAGAGTTTCTGCTGTGTCCCAATAAAGTTTTCCTTCTATTAGTGCAATATGCCCAAAAAAATCTCCTGTGGTGTAAAGATTTGTCACCAGTTCCTTTCCATCATCATTTGCTTTATAGGTTTTTACTTTTCCGCTCACCACATAGTAGATGTTGTGCGGCCGGTTACCTTCAGCATAGATGATTTGTTTCTTTTTGTATTTGTCCGTACTACGTCCTTCTGTCAACGAGTGCCATGGGTTTTTACCCGTTGAAACATTCACCAGGTCGACCAATCCATCGATGTCATGAAAAGCTTCTTCTCTGAGCCATTCAATTTTCTTCAACCGCCTGTCCACCGTATTTAAAAGCTCAATGCCGCCAAACGGTTTGGCGATGTAATCGTCAGCTCCGGATTCCATTCCTTTTCTGAAATCATCACGTTCACTTTTGGCAGTTAAGAAGATGAAAGGGGTATTCTTGATCTTATCATTCCGTTGAATCGCATGGAGCACTCCGTATCCATCCAGCTCCGGCATCATGATATCGCATATGATCAGATCAGGTAAAAATTCCATAGCGGCTTCAACCCCTTTTTTTCCATTCTCAGCCACATGTACTTCATAATTCGCTAACACAAGTATTTCCGAAGTATTTTCACGAATGTCTTCATTGTCTTCAATCAATAATATTTTTTTCTTGCTCATGCCCTTTCAATTTAGGCGTTAATTCAAACTCTGGCATGTTTCCATTTTAAATTTTCATGCAGGTAAATTGAGGGAACGAAGAATAAAAAGGAAACCATTTAAAAATCATGGAATAGCCAGCACTTTAATTAATATCCAATAAATACAATTTTCAACTGGAAAAATATCATAGTACTTTCTTCAATACATAAAATCTTACGGATAGAGCAACCAACCTGGGCATTCTATCTAGTTCGTAGATTACCTAAGATAATACTTTATTCCGGATTGTGTTCAATCCCTGACAGATCGGAGGTCAATTTTACCTTGAAAAGGTTGGATACGATTCATCCTTTTGCCTAATCCACGCAAAAACCTGTATGAAATAACTAATCCGATCCCGGATATTGATATCAATCAATGAAAGCGTTCATCATTGTCCTTGAATATCGAAATCCAAAGTACCGACCTTTGGACCTGTGAAAATATTTTCACTGGTATCCAAACTAATATTCGGGTGATTGAATTCTAAGGGGTAAGGTGCAATTTACTCAATGAGGAAAAAGGGACAGCCAAAGGGTCGTCCCTTTTTCTTTTCTTAGTTCGTTTTCTCCATGTACATGGTTTGTCAAAATCATCAGGCTATAATAACAACATTGAAAAAATCATTAGTTTGCCAAATTCTCCAGCTTCTGTTTACTGAGGATGATTATTTTACCATCTACTATATCAATGAGGTTTTCAATCCTGAAGTCACTTAAGGTTCGGACCAGTGATTCAGTTGCTGTTCCTGCGATGTTAGCAAGACTTTCCCTGGTCATGTCAATAGAAAAATTATCTTCCAGGTTTTCATATTTATTTTGCACCATCAATAATGCATCTGCTACTTTTTTACGTAGTGAATTATAAGCCATAGCCAAAAGCTGGCTCTCTTTGAAAGCAATATTCTTGGCCAGTATTTGAATGAATTTCCTTGCGACATCAGTATCCTTATTCATCATCTCATCAAACTCATCCCTTGGTATGACAATAAGCTCACATTCTTCAAGGGTTTCTGAGGTATCCCAGTACGTTGTACCTTCTAATAAAGCAATATGACCTAAGAAATCACCGGTACTGAAAAGATTTGTTACTAATTCCTTACCATCATCATTTGATTTGTAGGCTTTGACTTTCCCGCTAAGTAGATAAAAAAGGCTATTAGGACGATTTCCCTCCGAATAAATAATATATTTCTTTTTATGCTTATTAATCTTACGATCTTCAGTTAAAGACAACCAGGGATTTAAACTCGATGTAGCTTTGACGAGAGTGGCCAATCCATCCAATCCAATAAAAACACCTTCCTTCAGCCATTCAATTTTCTTCAAACGCCTGTCCACCGTATTTAAAAGCTCAATTCCGCCAAACGGTTTTGTGATGTAATCGTCAGCTCCTGATTCCATTCCTTTTCTGAAATCATCACGTTCACTTTTGGCCGTTAAGAAGATGAAAGGGGTATTCTTGATCTTATCATTCCGTTGTATCGCATGGAGAACTCCATAGCCATCCAGCTCCGGCATCATGATATCGCATATGATCAGATCAGGTAAAAATTCTATAGCGGCTTCAACACCTTTTTTGCCATTTTCGGCCACTTGCACTTCATAATTTGCCAAAACAAGTATTTCCGAAGTATTTTCCCGGATATCTTGATTGTCTTCAATCAATAATATTTTTTTCATTTTCATAACCATTAAGATTAAACGTAATAATAAATTCAGTGCCTTTATCCAGCTCACTGATACAATTTACAAAACCATTCATCAATTCTGCATACTTGGAGAGGATATGCAGTCCAAGACCGGTACCATGAATATTCGCGACATTGTGTCCCCTGAAAAATCTTTCCATCAGGTGTTTTTGATCCTCATTGGAAATCCCTATTCCCTGATCCTTTACAGACAGGACTAAAATGGAATTCTTCAGCGTGCTGTTTATTTCTATACAACAAATATCCGCTGAAAATTTGCTTGCATTGGATACAAGATTCATCAGGATTTGCTTGAATAATATAGCATCCATTGATACCTGAAGATCCCCGTGATGATGATAATTTATTTTCTGATTACTTTTGATATTATCCTGTATTTCACTTAAGATGGAGGATATAAAATCGCGAATATTGAATGCAGTTAACCGCAACGGTATTTTACCTTCTTCTATTCTGCCAAGACTAAGAAAGTCATTCAGGATACCTGTCAGCATTTCCACTGAAGAAACGATCCTCGAGAGGTGTTTTTCCCTCTTTCCCTGTTCTTCTGTTTTATGATATTTCTGTATCAGATACGAAGACGACAGAACAGTGCTCAGAGGTGTCCTGAACTCATGCGAAGCCATGGAGACAAACCTGGATTTGAGCTCATTGAGATCCCTCTCTTTTCCAAGGGCAATTGACAAGACTTCCTTGTTTCGTTCAAGCTCATGCATGGCGTTAGTAAGCTGTGCCGTTCGATGTTCGACCGTATCTTCTAATTCATCATGCATATTCTTTATATCGGAAATAGATTTCACCCGAAGTGAGATATTGCTGATAAACGCGATAACAAATATTTCACCGTTGTTAGCATAACTTCCCAGGCTAACTTCCATAGGAAATTCCGAACCATCCTTTCTTACCGCAAATAAATCCATTCCCATACCTATGGTCCGTGTCTCCGGTCTTTCAAAATACTTATGGAAATGATCATTGTGTTTAGCATGGTGTCTTGCTGGTATTAAGATATCAATTTGCCTGTCAATTAATTCTTCCTGCTTATATCCAAATTCGTTGAGGGCAAACGGATTGATAGCCATGATCCCTCCCCTGCTGTCCGTCATCAGGATACCCATGGGGGCGTACGTAAAAAGTGCCTCAAAATGATTTGAAGTTCTTCTTTCTTCTCCAACCGTATGTGTCATCCTTATACTATTTATTCTCCAGAAAAAATGTTCAAATACCATTTACGCTGAGGATATTGGAGCAACATTCAACAACGGGATCATGAGGGAAGGAAAAATGAGAAGGAAATTACTGCCTCAAAATATATCGGAGGTTAAGACCTCCTGATAAGATTTAAAAATTACAAATATGAGTCCTGAAAGGAAAAACATTAAAATCAGGTAAATTCCGTAAAATCAAAAACTAATCAGAAATGGCGTCCTTCTTCAGTTTATTAATTACCAAGTTAGTACTTTTTCTATGATAATGAAATTTTTAAGGGTCATAATGATAAGTTACCTAAACAGCATAAATGAAATCTTTCTGGCATATTTTCTGTTGCCTGCTGACTCTTCACTGTAAATTCCCTTTCCGGAGGTCACTATCCTATCGGCAGAAATGCCATCCCTTACCAGGATCTTGCTGACGGATTCAGCCCTTTTTTTTGAAAGATCCAGGTTGTGTACAAATGTGCCTGTTTCATCAGTATATCCCTGTATCAAGAGAAATGTTTCCGGATTTTCTTTCAGATAAAGAACTATGGTTCTAATGAATGCTTTATCCGTGGGCGATTGAATTTCATCCCTGTCAACTTCAAAGTAAATATCTCTGAACGAGGATCTTTCAGGCTTTAATTCCTCAATAAGAATATTGTCAAGAACTACTCTGGTAGGCCTTATCTGATGAATGTGAGTTACACTATCAGCAAAAGACTGATTGTCGGACTCAGTCTTATAAATAACCTTCTTAAGCAATCTTGATGAATCCTCACTAAAGCTTCCGAAATAGATGTAGTTTATATTTGACTCCGCATAAAAGATAGCCTGGACTTCTTCCAATTCATTCTCTTTGCTAAAATCAAAAAAGACATCAGGCCGGGACAACAGGTCCCATGGCTTTTTCTTAATAATTCTTTCGTTTGAAAATTTTATTCCATAATGGGATAGCATGTATTGATGTGACCTAAAATTGCCAGTTAAAAAACGTATATGATAAAATTTTCCCGACAACAATGGAGCATCCAAAGCAAGTTCAATCTGATTAAAAGAAACACCGTCAAATTCCTTTTTGTACCATGATGGACTGTGATACAAAAATCCTTTTCCAACATCGGAACCGGCAAAATCAAGGGTTTGTTGTCCCCAGGATGTGGTGACGACTGCTCCACCTCTTGGCATCACAGGTTGTATATCTTCAAATATTCCCCCGTGATCATAAATGGTCCAGTTCTTTTTAATGGAATCAAAATCTGAATGAACATTTTCAAAATCAAAAAAATAAAGCGTATCCCTTTGTCCCGTTATAATTGAAGGCCATCCTGCTTCTATAGATAAAATTAGAATGAGAGAAATATAATTGATGCCCTTTAGCTTTTCCATAAATTATTCTAACCTTCCATTGAAATGATTTTCGATTTTATTCAACCACTCCGTGGTTGGAATTATTTTTCACTTTTAATCCCCCAGGTTTCACCCGGGGCTATTAATGTTGGATCCCTTCAGGATACACCGTTAATCTCGGTTCACGACTCACGACTCACGACTCACGGTTCACGACTCACGACTCACGACTCACGACTCACGATTCACGACTCACGACTCACGTTTCACGACTGACTACTGACCTCCGCCCATTCTTTAGAAAAATCTACTTCCACCGTTTCCTCGCTCTCCATCATATTCTTAAAGCTCTGGTAATAAAACATAAACCATTTGCGATGCGTCGATTTTCGCAGGACAAAGCTCGGTCTTGAATGCAGGTCCATCTGGAACCCAGTAAGCGTGATAAATAAAACACCATCCTCTGAATCCGGATCAATAAATGTCATGATGGGATCAGGAAGATGTTGCGTGATCTTAAATGTAACACCTGATGAAATGGAGCGTAACTTATGAAAAGCAAGCTGCAATTGGCCCTGTACATACGCAATGTCTGAAGCTGCTCCGGCCTGTCGTTCCGGTGAGACACTTAAAGCTTTGCTTTCAGGATGGATCATCACGCATTCAAATTTTCCGCCATTCTGAATGAAAGAACGAAGCTTGCTGTAATTGTAATTGATGAATCCATAGCTGCAAACTGCCTGTTGACAGATAAGCTTAGCAACAGGCAACCTCCTCACCAACTCCTGGTCATCCCATTCATCGAATACTATGATATCTGTACGCTCCAGGATTTTTAATTTCCCGGATACAAGCTCTCCATCCGGCACTTTCAATCCTTCACCGGTGATGGCATAAATTTCAATTGGCTTCTCAACATTTTTGAATGCATACGTGCCGACTGATAAAAATGAAAATAGATTTTTTCCGGAAATACTATCAATAACATTCCTGGAAAGTAAAACCGAACCAGCGATAGCGATAGATTGGATCCGCGATGCTAAATTCACCGGATTCCCATAGACAAGACTACTATCCCCGCGGATCTCACCGATATGTATTCCTATCCTGACGGGCACAACAGGCTCTTCAAGAAATATCTTTTGCAAACCCACTGCACATTGCACACATTCCGATGCACTGGTAAAATAACTAAGGCTGCCATCCCCTATGATCTCCTGCACCACTCCATCGTGCTTTGGAATGAGATCGACGATGGCATTTTTATGCTTGACATTGAACTCATAAGCCAAAGCATCGTCACCTTCCATGATGGATGTGTACCCGACAATATCCGTAAACATGACCGCGACGAGCTTTTGCATTTTTTCTTAAATCAGGTACGAAGCTATAAAAAGACCTCTGTACCCCACGCCCCTGAAAAAGGATTTCGTTTTACCCCCCGCCCCCTGAAAGGGGGAGTTGCTGAATTTTCTTACTCTTTGAACTTGTGAAAAGCTGTTCCCCCTTTCAGGGGGTAGGGGGTAAAACGAAACTTCCCTTTCGGGGGGTAAAACGGGGTACAATTATACCCTATTCGGGTATTTTCTAAATCCTTTATAGACGTCCTTTGCAGTGTAAAATCTAAAATCATGCGAATTCTATCTTTTGTTCTCAAAATCACAATTTTTGCCCTGCTGCCAGTACTGCTCGTCATGAGCTGTAAAAAAGAAAATCCCGGCCCTTGTCCCGAAGGAGATCCTGCGATAGTAGGCGCAAGATGTAATAGTGGAACACTTACGAATGAAACCGGATCAGATGCCTGTTCGTTTCACGGTGGAGTAAAACATTGGATATGCAGCACAGATTCTTTTCATTTTGCAACAATCTCCGGAACCATTACTATCGACCATGCTGACCAATGGGTAGCCTGGAAAGACAGCGGAGAAGTGCAGCTGGTCATCTTTCCTGCATTCAGTCTCAATCCTCCGTCAGGATGGGGAGATGTACCTGACAACTTTTTTGGTCCTGGAGTTCCCGGTGGTCGTTTTGCTCTTGGCGCACCTTTTAATGCACAAAATCCGATAGTTATCAATTATACACCCGGCATAGGAGGTTTTACTTACGAAATGCAGGTTGATCCGGGGACCTATTCTGCTTTTGCACTCGGATTCAGGCATAACCGGATCACAGATCCTTCAAGACGTACAGCTACATTAGGGGTTCATTGGGATCATCCGAATGAAGTAAGTCATGGTATCATTCTGAAAGTGGATACGGGTGGTGGTAATATTGTGACACTTTTTAATGAACCTGCACCTTCGCCGATCACTGTAGAAAAAGGCGATGATCTTAGGATAAATTTCAAAGCTGATTTTGCTTTTGTTGAGCAGTGGTTTCAATAAAAGGAATTTCGTTTCTCCTCTTTTATCTCTTTTCAGTTCACAGCGCCTCTTCACAATGGTCCGTTACAGGCCACGTAGTCGATGCTGCCTCGGGAGAAGGTTTGGGATATGTAAATATTCGAGTTGACAATTCATCACTAGGTACTATCAGTGATCAGAAAGGATACTTTGAAATCCACGGCCTGACCGAAAGCCAATATGCTATCATTGTTTCGATGATTGGTTTTCAAACCATTTATCTGAATGGAATCAGGCCAGGAGATGATCCACTGAACATATTCATGGAGCATGAAATTTACAATGTGGATGAAGTTGTCATTTCAGCTTCACGGAAATCACAAAGTCTTTCATTGGCTCCTGTCAGCGTTGGCCTCATTACACAAGCAAACCTGAAAGATCTTGATGTCAAATCCTTTGACAATGCATTTCAGAATATCAATGGCATTCAGGTCACACATTCAAGCGGCGCTAATGTTCAGGCACTTTCGATCAGGGGTTCTTCCGAAGTAGCAGGTGGGGGGATTGGTAATAGGGTACTGTTGTTATTGGATGGAAGACCTGCCATCACGCCTGAATCCGGAGGCGCTTTGTGGAATCTTGTGCCTTTAGGTGCAATCGACCGCATTGAAGTGATCAAAGGTGCATATTCATCCCTTTTCGGCTCAAGTGCAATGGGTGGCGTTGTCAATGTCATCACGAAGAAACCAGACAGCATAGCTCACACGGATGTAAAACTTCACTATGGTTTTTACAGCCGGGCTCCGCAACTTTCGGGATACAATAAATACAATGATTTTCATGGAATAGATATCACCCAAAGTTCAGCAATGCAAAAATTTTCGTATTTGTTTAATGCTGCGTTGAAATCAAATGATGGTTATCGCGAGAAATCTTCCTTCGAAACATATAACGCCTACGGAAAATTACTTTATGATTTTTCACCCAACCGGAATATCCAGGTATCCGCAATGTATAGCGATATCTTCAATGATACCCCGGCTACCTGGTTAAGCACACAAAAGCCCTATTCTGTTGCCGAATACAGGAAAGATGATACTCAACATCGACGCGAATGGAATGCAGATTTACAATACGTGGCATTTGCACAGGCGCATGTGAAGTATTCTTCTCGTTTTTATTATTATGCTGCTGTATCTGATTTTATTTTTAACGGCGACCCTGCTAATGACAGCACCAATGTTAATATCGGGAAACAATTTATTGACCAGGAAAAAGTAAATGTCAATCGACTTGGCCATGCCACGCAGTTAGATGTCAGCCTCGGAGAGCATCATTATTTTATCTGCGGTATTGAATTGCAAAGTGATTTTGTGGATGGAAAACCCGGAGATGTACTTTACGGCCGTCATAAAGCATGGAATGCCGGGGCTTACATCCAGGATCAAATGATGCTGGGTGATCAATTCATCTTGACTGCAGGTGTTCGTTTTGATCAATATAAAATAGCGCATACTTTTTCAGAAGGTAATTTCAATCCTAAAGTTGCTGCTGTATATGAAGTAACCAAAAATATTTCCTTCAGAGGATTAGTGGCGAGGGCTTTTCGAAATCCTTCAATTGCTGAACGATATACAAAGTTTGAACAGGGTGGCGGATTGACCTTCAGGGCAAATCCATTGCTACGTGCTGAAAAATTAACGCTGAGCGCAGAGGCAGGATCAAAGATCAATCTGGCAGACAAATTGAAGCTGGATATTGCAGTCTATTATAATCAATACAAAGATTTGATTTCGTATCAACAACGATCTGTTCCGGGTGAGCCATTATTATTTGAAGTTGTTAACCTGAACAAAGCGTTGATGCAGGGTTTTGAGATCAGTGCTGATTATGCTCCCTTTCATGGCTTACATGTGCTGGCAGGATACACATTCCTGGATGCAAGAGATAAATCAGATACCAGGTATAACGATGTATTGCCTTACAAATCAAAACATACAGCTTACTTCACACTTCTGACAGGATATAAAAATTTCCGGCTTTCATTCAGTGCGAGATCAAGAAGCAAGATTGAAGAAGTATTTATTTATCCCGGCAGTGAACCTGATGGCTATATCATACTGAGTGGTAAAGCATCGTATAAATTCTCTCCGCATTATTCTGCATACTTAAGTATTGGCAACCTTGGAAATTTGCAATACGAAGAAATTGAACGGTATCGTATGGAAGGAAGGAACTTTACGATTGGGATGAACTTTTCTATGTAACCCTATAGTTAGAAATATTTTCGAGTGGACAACAGAAAATATGCCGCACCTACGGTGCTCATAAACTTTATTCGATTGGAGTTTATAAAGATATGTCGCTCCTTTGGAGCTCATGTTATTTTTCTTTACACATCAGATTCTGCAAGTTTATTATGATATATGGCTCCTGTGGAGCTAAGGTTGATCGTCTTTACAAATAAGTTTCTGCATAGAGCTCCATAGGAGCGACATATCTGTATAAACAAAACCTGCAAACTTCCTGAGCTCCATAGGAGCGACATATCTGTATAAACAAAGCCAGCAAACTGCCTGAGCTCCCACAGGAGCGGCATATCTGTATAAACAAAGCCTGCAAACTTCCTGAGCTCCACAGGAGCGACATATCTGTATTAACAAAACCTGCAAACTTCCTGAGCTCTATAGGAAGTTTCTGTATAGAGCTCCATAGGAGCGACATATCTGTAGCAGAGAGATATCCAGATTTTTAGAGCTCCATAGGAGCGGCATATTAGAGGATATCATCGAATCTGCAAATCATCTTCTCCGGTTATCACATATTTAATCATCACCATAAAACTAGAAAGACCGCGTTTTTATAGTTAATTTTGCCATCCCTTGGATTACATCATGTAACTATGTCAAATTCAATCGATTATATAGCTATTCTCATCCAATTCTCTGTAGCGGCAGGATTTGTAGGCACTACTATGTTGGTCACTCATTTGGTAGGCCCAAGCAGAAAAACCTCGGAAAAGCTCATGAGTTTTGAAAGCGGTATCGAGAGCATAGGCAATGCCCGCATGCCATTTTCCATTAAATACTTCCTGACAGCTATCCTTTTTGTCATGTTCGACGTGGAAGTCATCTTTATGTACCCCTGGGCTGTGAATTTCAAAATCCTTGGCACTATCGGATTCGTTGAAATGTTGCTATTTATAGGAACCCTATTGCTGGGTTTTGTTTATATCATCAAAAAGGGCGCTTTGACGTGGGATTAATGGGGCAATATTCCTTCCCTTGAACACGGTAAAGGACGCCTTACAAATTAACTGACATGAATACCGATATAAAAATTGCTGAAGCACCTCCCGGAGTCGAAGGACAGGGATATTTCGCAACATTGCTCGAAAAGACCATCGGATTGGCCCGTTCTAATTCCATCTGGCCGCTTCCTTTTGCCACATCCTGTTGCGGTATAGAATTTATGGCCACCATGGGCTCAAATTATGATCTTGCCCGTTTTGGATCAGAACGCATGAGCTTTTCGCCCCGCCAGGCTGATCTCCTGATCGTAGCAGGTACCATTGCAAAAAAGATGGGCCCGATCCTGAAACATGTATATGTCCAGATGGCTGAACCCCGCTGGGTACTTTCCGTGGGAGCATGTGCAAGCAGTGGCGGCATATTCGATACCTACTCAGTTTTACAGGGTATCGATCAGATCATTCCGGTGGATGTCTATGTACCAGGTTGTCCTCCACGTCCCGAACAAATCATCGATGGCATCATGAAGATCCAGGAGCTGGTTAAAAATGAACCCTTGCGCAGAAGAAATTCTCCTGAATACAAAGAACTCCTCGCATCATATGGTATACAATAACTCATGGAGTTAGTTACAAACGAATACCTCCTGGAACGGTTGAATACACAATTCGGCGATGTTATCAAATCTGCCGAGCTTCCATACAATTTCCTCACGCTCGACATCGAACCCACCAGGATATTGGATATGTTGAAATGGCTATATGCTGATGAAATTTTGAAATTCAGGTTTCTGACTGATATCTGCGGAAGTCATTATCCTGATCTTAAAGACCATGAATTGTGCGTGGTTTATCATGTGCAAAGCATGGAAAACAATATGCGTCTCCGGATAAAAGCATTTATTCCTGTTATCAAACCAGAAATTCCTTCAGTGACCTCATTATATAGTTCTGCGAATTGGATGGAACGTGAGACCTACGATTACTATGGTGTTATTTTCACCGGGCATCCAAATCTCAAACGCATATTAAATGTAGATGAGATGGACTATTTTCCAATGCGAAAAGAATTCCCGCTGGAAGATGCTACACGAAGAGATAAAGAAGATGAATATTTTGGACGATAGATCATGAGCGAATTAAGTATTAAGGAAAAAGAAAATAATCTTCCCGTACTGACGAAGGAGGCTGACCATCATTCAGATTATATGGTGCTCAACCTGGGACCTACGCATCCTGCGACGCATGGTGTATTCCAGAATGTACTGACTATGGATGGAGAGATCATCGTGGATGCTGAGCAGACTATCGGATATATCCATCGCGCATTTGAAAAGATAGCTGAACGCCGGCCTTACTACCAGATCACTCCATTGACAGACAGATTGAATTATTGCTCCTCCCCGATCAACAATATGGGTTGGCATATGACTGTCGAAAAGCTCATCGGAGTTGAAATTCCAAAGCGGGCCCAATACATGCGGGTTATCATCATGGAATTGGCGAGGATTACGGATCATCTAGTATGCAATGCTGTCATCGGTGTAGATACAGGTGCATTGACTGGATTTACATACATGTTTCAGTGGCGTGAAAAAATATATGATATCTACGAACAGATATGTGGTGCACGGCTTACTACCAATATCGGTCGGATCGGCGGCATGGAGCGTGATTTCAATCCTGAAGTATATCGTCTCTTGAAAAATTTCCTTGCCGAGTTTCCTGCAAAATTTAATGAATTTTCAAACCTGCTTGAGCGTAACCGGATATTTTACGACAGGACGGTAGGTGCCGGGCCGATCAGTGGTGAGCGTGCATTGAATTATGGATTTACAGGACCTAATCTTCGTGCTGCCGGAGTGGATTATGATGTAAGGGTGATGAATCCATACAGCTCATACCAGGATTTTGATTTTGCAATACCTGTTGGAAAGAATGGTGATACATATGATCGTTTCATGGTGCGCCAGCAGGAGATCCTTGAAAGTTTAAAGATCATTCAGCAGGCATTGGATAATATGCCTGAAGGAAAATATTTCGCTGATGTGCCTGAATTCTTTCTTCCTCCTAAAGAAGATGTATACACAAAGATGGAAGCATTGATCTGGCATTTCAAGATCATCATGGGAGAAACCGATATTCCGAAAGGAGAAATATATCATGCGGTGGAAGGTGGAAATGGAGAGCTTGGTTTTTACCTGGTGAGCGACGGCGGACGTGCTCCGTATAAATTACATTTCAGGAGACCGTGTTTTATTTTCTACCAGGCATATCCAGAGATGATCAGAGGAGGTATGTTGTCAGATGCAGTGGTGACATTGAGTAGCATGAATGTGATTGCAGGAGAGCTGGATGCGTGAGACGTGAGACGTGAGACGTGAGACGTGAGACGTGAGGCGTGAGGCGTGAATAGTGAGACGTGAGACGTGAGACGTGAGTAGTGAGACGTGAATAGTGAGACGTGATTAGTGAGACGTGAGTAGTGAGACGTGAGTAGTGAGTAGTGAGTAGTGAGTAGTGAGTAGTGAGTAGTGAGTAGTGAGTAGTGAGTAGTGAGTCGTGAGGCGTGAATAGTGAGGCGTGAATAGTGAGGCGTGAATAGTGAGACGTGAGTAGTGAGTAGTGAGTAGTGAGTAGTGAGTAGTGAGTTGTGAGACATGAGACGTAAGACATGAGACATGAGATGTGAGATGTGAGATGTGAGATGTGAGATGTGAGTAGTGAGTAGTGAGTAGTGAGACATGAGACGTAAGACATGAGACGTGAGATGTGAGATGTGAGATGTGAGATGTGAGTAGTGAGTAGTGAGTATTGAGACGTGAATTATGAATTATGAATAATGAATAATGAAAAATGAATAATGAATAATAAAAGGTGAATTGCGAAAGGTGAATTGTGAAAGATGAATTGTGAATTGTGAATAAAGTTGGATCCTGAAGGGATCCTACATTAATAGCCCCGGGTGCAACCCGGGGATTAAAAATGAAATAGGATTTCCAACCCTGAAGGGGTTGAATAAATCCAAATTCGAAAATCGAAAATAAAAATGGTGTTCAGTTCAGAAACAGAAGCATTGATGAGGAAGCTTATGGCGCGTTATCCGGAAGGAAGACACAAATCTGCCTTGCTTCCCTTGCTTCATATTGCACAGGCTGAGTCTGATGGATGGCTGAGCGCGCCGGTGATGGACAGGGTAGCTGAAATATTGAACATACAGCCTATAGAAGTCTATGAAGTGGCTTCTTTCTATAGCATGTACCAATTAAAACCTGTTGGTAAATGCCTGATTGAAGTATGCAGGACAAGCTCCTGTTGGTTGAGAGGTGCAAATGATATTGTCGCCCATATCGAACAAAAGCTAGGAATTAAAAATGGTGAGACAACGGCAGATGGAAAATTCACATTAAGGACTGTAGAATGCCTGGGTTCATGCGGCACTGCACCTATGTTACAAATCGGTGAGAAGTTCTATGAGGATCTGACATTTGAAAAAGTGGACCAGATCATTGAAGAGAATAAAAACAAGGAAGAACATTCTAATTATGTAACATCAACCACATTTCAACACCAGGAATAGCAATAGACAAAAAAGACGAAGGCGAAGGCTGAGGAGAAGGAATATACAATAGGCAAAAAAAACAAAAGGCAATAAGCAAAACAAAAACAATAGGCAATAAGTAAATCACCCCTCTCTCAGCAAAATCATTTTTGCACAGGAAATCAATTCATAAGAGAGGGGAAGGGGGTGAGTTACCAGAAAGGCAAAACATTAGGCAATAGGCAAAAAAAGCAAAAAGCACAAAAGTCCACTTCAGGGGATTTAGGGGCAAAGAGTTACGAATGGAAACAAGATTATTATTCAAACATATCGACGTACCCGGCATAGAAACCTATGACGTGTACCGGGCGAATGGCGGCTATGCTTCGACAGAAAAAGCATTGAAGACCATGACCCCGGAAGCTGTCCTGGAAGAAGTAAAGAAATCAGGTCTTCGCGGCCGTGGTGGAGCAGGTTTTCCTACCGGAATGAAATGGAGCTTCCTTGCCAGACCTGAAGGAGTTCCAAGATACCTCGTTTGTAATGCTGATGAATCAGAACCCGGAACATTCAAAGACCGGTACCTGATGGAACACATGCCACATCTGCTGATCGAAGGAATGCTGACATCAAGCTATGCACTCGGAGCAAAAACATCATACATCTACGTCCGTGGTGAATTCTTCTACATCATCCGCATCCTTGAAAAAGCAATCGCTGAAGCTTATAAAAACGGTTGGCTTGGAAAAAATATCCAGGGATCCGGTTTCGATCACGACATGTATGTCCATCCCGGAGCAGGCGCTTACATCTGCGGTGAAGAAACTGCATTACTCGAATCTCTTGAAGGAAAGCGCGGAAATCCCCGCATCAAACCTCCATTCCCTGCCGTAAAAGGATTATATGATTGTCCCACTGTAGTCAATAATGTCGAAACGATAGCCGCCGTAGTTCCTATCATCAATAACGGCGGCGAAGAATATAGTAAGCTTGGCATCGGGAAATCAACAGGAACAAAACTGATTTCTGCCTCAGGCCATATCAAGAAACCAGGTGTATACGAAATCGAATTAGGCGTACCTGTTGAAGAGTTCATCTATTCCGATCACTTCTGCGGCGGCATGCTCACAGACAGAAAATTAAAAGCAGTTGTTGCAGGCGGATCTTCAGTTCCCATATTGCCCGCAGACCTCATTTTGAAAACCGCAAATGGAGAACCACGCCTCATGACGTACGAATCACTTGCAGATGGCGGATTTGCGACCGGAACAATGTTAGGCTCAGGTGGATTTATCGTCATGGATGAAAGTGCAAGTGTCGTATACAATTTATATACGTTCACGAGATTTTATCATCATGAAAGTTGTGGCCAGTGTAGCCCATGCAGGGAAGGAACAGGATGGATGGAAAAAATACTACATCGTGTTCTTGATGGTCATGGCACCATGACAGACATAGATCTCTTATGGGATATACAGCGAAAAATAGAAGGCAATACCATTTGTCCTCTCGGTGATGCAGCTGCATGGCCGGTGGCAAGTGCAATACGACATTTCAGGTCTGAGTTTGAAGAATTTATTTCAAAATCCGCCCAACAGAATGGAAAACCACATCATCAACATCAACCTTCAGCAGTAAACACTTAAAAAATCCTTATTCAAAACCCGTGTTGATCAATGGGTTTGAATAAGTTTGTCCCTGAAAAGAAAATGGCGAAAGTAACGATTGACGGAATTGAAATTGAAGTGCCCGATGGAACCACCATCCTGCAGGCAGCCAGGATGATCGGTCCCGCTGTGGCGCCGCCTGCGATGTGCTACTATACGAAGCTCAAGACCAGTGGTGGATATTGCCGCACATGCCTGGTTGAAGTCACGAAAGGATCTGAGAAAGATCCCCGACCCATGCCCAAGCTTGTGATCTCCTGCCGGACAACGGTCATGGACGGAATGGTTGTGACAAATCAATTATCTCCAAGGGTATTGGATGCCCGCGCCGGGATCGTAGAATTTTTATTGCTCAATCATCCACTCGATTGTCCTATCTGTGACCAGGCCGGCGAATGTGATCTGCAGGATCTTTCCTACGAACACGGTAATTATACAACCCGGACAGATTTTGAACGAAGGACATTTGATAAGATAGATATCGGCGATCTTATCCAATTACACATGACGAGATGCATCTTATGCTACCGTTGTGTGAAGGTAGCAGAACAAATAACCGATGGCCGCGTACATGGGGTTCTCAACCGCGGAGATCTTTCTGAAATATCCACTTACATCAAAGAAGCTATTGACAATGATTTTTCAGGCAACATGATAGATGTTTGTCCTGTCGGAGCATTGACGGATAAAACATTCCGCTTCAAAAGCAGGGTATGGTTTACAAAACCTGTGGATGCTCATCGCGATTGTGATAAATGTGCAGGCAAAGTAGTGCTCTGGTATAAAGGAGATGATGTATTAAGAGTGACAGGCCGCAAAGACCAGTGGGGTGAAGTAGACGAATTCATATGCAATACATGCCGCTTTGAGAAAAAGCATACTGCTGACTGGATCATCGAAGGTGTGCGCAATATCAGCAGGCATTCTGTGATATCTGCTAATAAATATAAAAACCTGGTGAGGCCAAACGAGCTCACGATTAACGATATAAAAGCGATCTCAGAATAATGGATTGGACTCTCATACTGGACAAAACTATTCTGATCGTCATCATCTTCGTGATAAGCCTGGCGATTGCTGCCTACTCCACTTATGGAGAGCGCAAAATCGCAGCATTCCTCCAGGACCGCATAGGGCCTGATCGTGCAGGACCCTTCGGATTGTTACAGCCGCTCGCAGATGGTGTCAAGTTTTTTCTCAAGGAGGAGATTATTCCTTCCGCATCCGACAAATTTCTCTTCATCATAGGGCCATGCATATTCATGATGACCGCATTGATGACCAGTGCGATTATTCCATGGGGCATGCCATTTCATTTTGGTGAGCATGAGTTCAAGTTGCAGGTAGCTGATCTTAATGTCGGCATACTTTACTTATTGGCAGTAGTGTCAATTGGTGGATATGGGATCATGATCGGAGGATGGGCATCAAACAATAAATTTGCTTTGCTTGGAGCTTTGAGAGCTTCATCTCAGATGATCAGTTATGAATTATCCATGGGGATGGCGATCATTGCTTTATTGCTGGTATCACAATCGCTGAGCATCCGCGAGATCGTGGAGATGCAGCAGGGATTTCACTGGAATGTATTTTATCAGCCTGTTGGATTTCTCATTTTCCTGATCTGTGCTTTTGCTGAATGCAACAGGGCACCATTTGATTTACCGGAATCAGAAAGTGAGCTTGTCGGAGGTTATCATACAGAATATAGCTCCATGAAGCTTGGGTTGTTCTTATTTGCAGAATACATCAATATGTTTATTTCTTCTGCGATCATATCCTGCCTGTTTTTCGGAGGATATCATTTCCCGGGGATAGACAGTCTTCATTTATCACCTAATCTTGCCGCAGTAGTAAGCGTGCTTGTGCTTTTTGCAAAGATCTTTTTCTTTATCTTCTTCTTTATGTGGGTCAGATGGACATTGCCGCGTTTCAGGTATGATCAATTGATGCGGTTAGGATGGAAGATACTGATACCTTTATCCATTATTAATGTATTGGCTACCGGGGCGTGGCTGACATTTTTTAAATAGCCAATATGCAGCTGACCAATAGATCGAGAGTCATCAACAAAAAGAAAATGAATTGGGTGGAGATGTTATATCTGCCTGCCATTTTCTCAGGTATGATCATTACGATCAAACACCTGTTCAAGAAGCCTGCTACCGTCCGTTATCCTGAAGAGAAAAGATACATAGCTCCTGTCTATCGCGGGCTACATGTACTAAAAAGAAACGACCGCGGCCAGGAAAATTGTACAGCTTGCGGATTGTGCGCAGTTTCCTGCCCGGCAGAAGCCATTACGATCGAAGCAGCTGAACGCCAAAAAGGAGAAGAGCATCTTTATAAAAAAGAAAAGTATGCTTCGTTGTATGAAATCAACATGCTGCGTTGCATTTTTTGTGGCATTTGCGAAGAAGCATGCCCTGAAGATGCGATTTACCTGACTGACCGTATTCTTCCTTCTAATTATAACCGCAATAATTTTATCTATGGAAAAGATTTGCTGGTAGAAGGAATAAAACCTGAAGAGAGGATCGACATAGGCGTACGTAAGAAGCATTATGAAATGGATGAGAAACAAGGTGTTTAGTTTCTGACAATAACTTTACCCTTATACAATAAGCGAATGAGCCAACTACTTTTTTACATACTATCTGCTTTGACGGTCATAAGCGCGCTTGTGGTTGTGTTTGCAAAGCATCCTATGTATAGTGTCCTTTCGCTGATTGTTTGCTTCTTTACAATTGCCGGCCATTACATCCTGCTCAATGCGCAATTTCTTGCGATCACGCATATCATCGTGTATGCAGGTGCGATCATGGTGCTTTTCCTTTTCGTAGTCATGCTGCTCAATCTAAACCGGGAAACGGAACCGCATAAATCTCCAAAGCTAAAATTTGCTGCTACGATTTCAGCAGGCATGCTTTTCCTTATCCTTATTGCAGCTTTGAAATCCACTACGCTGGAAAAATTTGCATTCCCTCCACCCTCTACCAATGGTATGATCCAGCATGTGGGTCAAAGATTGTTTACCGATTACTTATTGCCCTTTGAAATATCCTCCATCTTATTTCTGTCTGCCATGATCGGAGCAGTTGTCCTGGCTAAAAAAGAAAAACACTAATATGGGACCTGTCGAACAAATCGTACCGCTAAACTGGTATATCGTCCTGAGCACATTTTTATTCTGCATCGGTGTGATGGGAGTTCTCTTCCGCCGCAATGCAATCATTATCCTGATGTGCATTGAGATCATGCTCAATTCAGTGAATTTATTGCTGGTGTCATTTTCAGCTTATACAGGCAATAGTGATGGCCAGGTGTTTGTCTTCTTCACTATGGTGGTAGCTGCAGCAGAAGTTGCAGTTGGTCTTGCCCTGATGATGAGCATATACAGGAATATTGGAAGCACGGATATTGATGTGCTGAATAAATTAAAATGGTAAGCAGGTGAGTGAACATTTACTAAACGATCCAACTTTGATTTTCCTGGGGTTACTCATACCCTTGCTTCCATTAGTTGGTTTTCTCATCAACGGTTTGCTGAGTAAATTCCTGCCTCGTGGAAGCGCCGGATGGATTGGCAGCGGCGTGGTGCTTGCTTCTTTTATTTGTGTGGTCTTCATTTTCAAAAGCGTGGGGCCAACAGATATGATCCACATTGACCTGTTCAATTGGATAGCCGTTTCCGGGATTGATATTTCTTTTGGAATTCATATAGATCCGCTCACGATCATCATGATGCTCGTGGTGACAGGAGTAGGTTTTCTCATACATCTCTATTCCATCGGGTATATGCATGATGATGAGGGATTCAACAGGTTTTTTACGTATCTGAATCTCTTTATATTCTTCATGCTCCTGCTCGTGATGGGTAGTAATTATCTCGTGATGTTTATTGGCTGGGAAGGTGTGGGATTATGTTCATACCTGTTGATTGGTTTCTGGTTCAAAAATGAAGCGTATAACGATGCTGCTCAAAAAGCATTTGTGATGAACCGGATTGGTGATCTAGGATTTTTGTTGGGCATGTTTTTTATTCTCTTCAATTTTGGAACGTTAGAATTCAACATTGTCCAAAAGCTTGCATCTGGCCTTACACCGGATAGCACGATCCTGATCACGATTACATTGCTCTTATTTGTCGGTGCGATTGGAAAATCAGCACAGCTTCCACTTTATACCTGGTTACCTGATGCGATGGCAGGTCCGACACCGGTTTCTGCATTGATCCATGCAGCAACCATGGTTACTGCAGGCGTATATATGATCGTTCGGTCCAATGTACTTTTTGCAATGGCGCCTGCGACTATGACCATTATTCTTTTTATTGGTGTGACTACATCTGTTTTTGCTGCCTTTATTGGGTTAAAACAGAATGATATTAAAAAAATCCTGGCCTACTCTACCGTATCGCAGCTCGGTTTGATGTTTGCGGCACTAGGATTAGGAGCATTTAGCAGTGGAATTTTTCATCTGGTTACACATGCATTTTTTAAAGCTCTTTTATTCCTTGGAGCCGGAAGCGTAATCCATGCTTTGCACGGCGAACAAGATGTACGAAATATGGGTGGTCTCCGGAAATTAATTCCAATCACCTTTATCACCATGCTCATTGCTTCACTGGCGATTGCAGGATTTCCATTGTTATCAGGTTTTTTCTCCAAAGATGAAATCCTGGCGCATGCATATGAAGCCAATAAACCTGTCTGGATCATACTGTCATTTAGTTCGTTCCTGACAGCATTCTATATGTTCAGGCTGATCTATCTCACTTTTTACAATACATTCAGAGGAACTGAAGAAACGAAATCACATGTTCATGAATCACCATGGACGATGACCGTGCCATTAATTATCCTTTGTGCTCTTTCGATTTTCGGCGGATTGCTCGGATTGCCCGAAGTATTCAGTGAACATCACTGGCTGGATTCGTATTTATCCGGTGTTACGGGTGGATCAGTTCCATTTCTTCATCATGGTGAACATCTCAGTCACGGCATGGAGCTCGGTTTAATGTCCCTTGCTGGTTTCGGGGCGATATTGGTTATCCTTTATGCAAGAAACAGATACATAAAACTCCATCAGCTGCCGCCTGATGAAACAGCACTGAAAGGTTTTGAAAAACTGATCTATCATAAATTTTATGTTGACGAGCTTTATGAGAAATTTATTTCCCAACCGGTTTTCAGGTTGTCTGAATTTACCGGCAACTGGATAGATAAATTCATCATTGATCGCGTCGTCAATGGCTCAGGTTGGCTCGTGGATTTTAGTGGCAGGACATTAAGACTATTGCAATCGGGAAATACCGGCTTTTATGTCTTCGCCATGGTGATTGGAATGGTCGTACTCTTTATAATTCGATTACTGATTTGATGATAACATTACTCCTCTTATTTTTTCCATTAGCAGCTGCTGCGTTCGTCTTCCTGGCGGACCACAAGCTGGCGGCTAAGCTGGCATTGGGTTTTGCTGTCATCGAGTTGGCGATATCAGGATATGCAGTTTCAAAGTTCCTTAAGGAAGGATCAGAAGCTTTTTTTGTTTTCAAGCCGTGGATTAGTTATCCTAAAATCAGCTTTCATCTGGCTGTGGATGGATTGAGCTTATTGATGATCCTGCTAACCAATTTCCTTGTACCGATCATTATCCTTTCAGCGTTCAACCGGGTGATCAAAAATGCAAAAAGTTATTTCGCACTTATCCTGACGATGCAGTTTGCACTATTGGGTGTATTCATGGCGATGGATGGGTTGCTATATTATATATTTTGGGAACTGGCACTGATACCCATATATTTCATCGCATTGCAGTGGGGTGGAGAAAACCGCGTGGCGATAACGCTGAAATTTTTCATCTATACACTTGCAGGAAGCTTATTGATGCTTTTCGGTTTTATCATGCTGTATTGGTATAATCCCGCACACTCTTTTGATATCCGCGAATTGTACAATTCAGTGGTCAGTGAGAAAAATCAAAGCTGGTTATTCTGGATGTTCTTCCTGGCTTTCGCCATCAAGATCCCTATTGTGCCATTTCATACATGGCAGGCAGATACATACCGCGAATCTCCCACACAGGGAACCATGCTCTTGTCCGGTATCATGCTGAAGATGGGTACCTATAGTCTGATCCGGTGGTTGCTTCCTGTTCTACCTTTGGGTGTTGCACAGTGGGGGCCGCTTGCAATTGCATTGTGTGTGATTGGCATTGTCTATGCATCCATCATTGCGATCAAACAGAAGAACCTTAAAAATTTACTGGCTTATTCATCGCTTGCGCATGTGGGTTTGATTTCTGCAGGAATATTTGCATTGAATATAGAAGGACTGCAGGGAAGTGTGGTGCAGATGATTGCACATGGTATCAATGTGGTTGGATTGTTCTTTTGCGCGGATATTATTTTCAATCGCACCGGAAGTCAGGACGTGTATGGTCTTGGTGGTATCCGGAACAAAGCGCCTATGTTCACTACTGTATTCATGGTGATACTATTGGGTAGCATTGCTTTGCCTTTGACAAATGGATTCATTGGAGAATTTCTGCTCCTGTACGGAGTATACGAATACAATACATGGTTATCGGCATTTGCTGCTCTGACGATTATATTAGGTGCTGTGTATATGCTGCGAATGTTCAAGAAAGTAATGTTAGGACCAACGAGCCTTCGTGCTGAAGGTTTTACAGATCTGCAGTGGAATGAAATGCTGGCTTTGGGTTTGATCGTAGTGCTTGTCATCGTGATGGGTGTATATCCAAAACCTATCCTCCAGCTTGCGGAGCCTGCATTACAATTGATATTAAATAAATCGATCAATTAATTCGGATAGTGAACGTCTTAATCTATACGTGTTGTCTCGGCCTGTTCTGCCTGGTGGCGGAAATCTTAAATCTGCGAAAGATTTTAGTACCCGTGATCATCGCCGGCCTTGCAGCTATCTTTTTTGTCAATACATTGGATTGGGCACAGACTGCACCAGTCATCATTGGTGGACTCGATATGTCCCGCATGATGCGTGTGGATCATTTCTCAGTTGCATTTAGTGGCCTTGCCATTTTTACAGCTGCATTGATTTTCGCTTTATCTGCTGATTTTTATAAAGATGAACAGCATCACCTGAGTGACTACCTGGCCATATTGCTTTTCATATTATCAGGCGCACTGATCTTATTCAGCTATTGGAATTTAGTCATGTTGTTCCTGGGCATTGAAATTGTTTCGATCTCTCTTTACATCATGGCAGGAAGCCGCAGGTTTGATATACGATCCAACGAGGCCGGCTTCAAATACTTTCTGATGGGGTCATTTGCATCAGGTGTGTTGTTATTCGGTATTGCTTTAATTTATGGGGCCAGTGGTTCCTTCGAATTGGATAAAATTGCTGCTTATGTTTCTGCAGGGACTGTTTCTCCCATGTTCCTGATTGGAACTATGCTGATGACGATGTCGCTACTTTTTAAGGTGGCTGCGGTACCGTTTCATTTCTGGAGTCCGGATGTGTATGAAGGTTCTCCTTCTTTAGTGACGGCGACTATGGCTACATTGGTAAAAGTTTCATTCTTCGCAGCATTTTATCGATTGATGGTCAATGGCCTTATGGGAGTGCATGATTATACCGGTGAAATATTAGTTATTGTTGCCGCGGCTACGATGATCATTGGAAATCTCATTGCGCTCACACAGGATAATTTCAAGCGGCTTCTTGCATATTCAGGTATATCCCATGCAGGATATATGTTGTTAGCGATCTTAAGCCTTAAGACCAATTCTTCTTCTGCGCTTTTGTTTTATGGTGCTTCTTATGTCTTGGCTACGATCGGAGCATTTACTGTTGCTATTCCTGTTTTTTCAGCTATGAAGTATGAAAGTGTCAGTGCTTTCAATGGTCTTGGCAAAAAGAATCCATTGATGGCTGCAATGCTTACCATGAGTATGTTGTCTCTTGCAGGCATTCCTCCTCTTGCCGGATTTCTTGGAAAATATTACATCTTTTCTGAGGCTATTAAGAATGGATATTTCTGGCTGACGATTATTGCTGTGGTTGCATCAATCATTGGTGTGTATTATTATTTTAAAGTCATCCTGGCGATGTATACGAAAGAAGCAGATGATGTACCGGTTAAGTCCACTCCGCTTTATTTGATAGTGATGATCTTGTGTGTGATTTTGAGCCTGGTGCTGGGAGTTTATCCTGGGGGATTGATGCAATTGATTTAGAAATCTAAATACGGACGTTTGAGTGTCTCTGACCTCGAACTGGATAATTTTCTTTTCCTAATTTTTAATTAGAATAAATAAACACTGATGTTCGAGTGTCTCTGACTCGAACGTCAGGCGTCAGGAAAGGATCCCCGGTTGCTGAGCTGTAGTACAAGGTTGTGTAAAGCAGGTCGAAGCATTAGGGGATTTAAGGGTAAAAAGTAGATTCCCAAACTTTTATTTAATTCTAAATGTTTCCCCATCATGCCATACAACCCACTTTCCAAAGACGAAGAGCGTGTAATCCTCCACAAAGGTACCGAGCGTCCCTTCACCGGTGAATTCGATGACAATAAAATGCCGGGCACTTATATATGCAGACAATGCAATCAACCTTTGTATAAATCGGAGGATAAGTTTGCATCCGGTTGCGGATGGCCAAGCTTCGATGACGAACTTCCAGGTGCAGTGACAAAACACACCGATGCAGACGGACGACGTGTTGAAATTCTATGCAGTAATTGCGGAGGCCACCTGGGTCATGTATTTAAAGGTGAAAGAATGACCAGTAAGAACACACGTCATTGCGTCAACTCGATCTCGATGAAGTTTATTAAAGAAGGTGAAGAGTTGCCGGAGGTTTTACACACCTGATCAGTCTCTTTTATATTTCTGACCCGTCAGGACGTTCATTAAATACTTCTTCGCTCCCTTCGAATCCTCCACCACAACAAAATGATCAGGAACATACCATCCGGGATAATCAGAACTGATGTAATAAGCAGTCATTTGTCTTATTAGATTCAGGTCCTTATCAAAAAAGCTGGAGCGATATAGCTTCTGTCCGGAAGAAGATTCTGTAAAGGTAAAGACGAGTCCATCCTGACCGAATTTGTCTCTGTTAAAATAACGTGCCTCTCCAAGTTTGTAAATTTCACTTGGCCTTTGATAAGGAATAAGGTACATATACAATGAATCTTCCACCAGGATATGCCCAAGTTCATTTCGAATTTCAATGTCCTCATATAAGGGCTTCACGAGGACTTCTCCTGACAAGGTAAGAACACCCTTTTTTGCATTCTTTTGAAAACACAAAAGTGTACTATCCTCCAAAAAAACACGCATCAGGTCATGATCTGTTTTAAGGAGGATCTTATCATTCACATCAATCACAGCATTATAAATCTGCCCATTTTCATTTAATCCTTTGACACAGGTGTATGAATAAATAAAATCATCCATTTCAACATATTTGCATGGAATGATGACATGGCCTTTTGTATCCATTGCACCAATGCGGTATACAGGTTCTTTGAATCGCCCTGATTTAATAGCACCATTTCTTAATCCAGTGGGCATCATTTGAAGCGAAAGACCTTCTGATTGAATAGAATCAGTCAGGGCATAACCTATTCGAATCCGGTCATGAAAAATTCCTTCATCAGCGTTTGAATTAAAATACTGATAAGGCTTTTTATTGATAACATTACCAAACTGATCATGAAAATGTCTTTCCAGTGTTTTTTCATTCGTGGTGACAATGATTTTATTACCGATGATGTGAACCTCCTGGTAGTCAGGTTTTATCACCCATTGACCATTCAGATCAATCAGCCCTTTTCTGGGCATCCATAAATTTCTCTTTATGTCTTCCTGATTGGTCACTATGAAGGGCATTACAGTCCCTTTTCCATCCTGAGCCTTGGAAATATAAAAAACATAACCTGCTGGAACTATACTTTGTCCATATTGATTTAGTAAATCAGCAGAATCTCCTTCCACTTCAATCCACCAGGCCAGGTACCCCGATTTATTTGTCACCATTTCCTGCATCCGACGATAAATTTCTTTATATAGGGGTTTCGTCACAACCTGGCCATGAACATTTTGCAATCCATAAGCACCGTTTTCCTTATATGGTCTCAACTCTTCCCGGACACGATCCCAGGAATGTACCATATGGAATGATCTATCGTACACTTTCACGCTATCAGATTCCCAAACTTTTATTTCTCCTAAATCAAAATCATAATTAATTTTCGCAAGGGGAAAGATATATTCACCCCTTAAGGAATAGATAGCCGATAATGAATCTCTGGTGCCAACAATTATATCCCAACTCCTGATATAAGAAAGAGACGAGAAGAAAGGGGGGAAAATGACATTTCCCAAACTATCAGCAAGACCATAAAGTGAAGCTCCTGAATTGAGCTCTTCGATCAGATAATATCCTGGTTTATTTGGAAATTCACCTACAATCCCAATTGAATCTATTTGCCACATTTCCTGAAACGATTCATCCATGATTCCACTTGTATTTCCTTTTGTAAAGTATGTAAGGTTCTCACGAATGGGTGAAAGGAATTTATAATTTGACTCAACGATGTATTGTCCTTTGGAATTGATTAACCCAATTTTATGATCCTTTATTATAAAAGGCATTTCAGGATTCACATAGTTGTACACCAGGGTACACGCCGGAAACGTTTTAATAAGCTCTCCCGCTAAGGAATACAAATATCCGCCGCTATCATCATTATCGAATATTATGGATTGAGTCGTATATGTTCTACGAAACCTGTCCTTTAACAAAGGCATTCCATGAGTGTCAAACAAATCATATATAAACATTTTTGTTTCGTTAGTTGTAACCTTCCTTTTACAATGGATAAATAAACCATTTTGTGATGAACTAACATCTTCATAGCTGAAATCGGAAAGCAAATCCTGATTTTTATTATAGATCCTAATTCCACTTTGATCACTCCGCACACCGATAACATTAGAACCATATACATCACCATCAAGAACACTATATTTAAAAAGGGTATTCCCTGTAGTGTCGATAAAATTGATTTTGGAGTCGGGCATGACTACCCTGATGATTCCGGTGTGTACAGGATCCGGAATTGATTCGGAACCAGAATCCATACCTGGTTTAGGATTATAGACAAATGGTGTATACTTCGTCGGGGGTGCGTTAGGATTGATATAATATTGAATCCGATGGAATGGGTCGACGATTGCAAATAAAGACACCTTTGCAAATTTACCTTCAGCTGCTATATTCCCTTGAAAATATGCATGGCGTATGGAAATTCCTGTTGAACCCTTGGAATTTTGTGTAACATCACCAACAAATGCTTTTTTGATTAGTGTTTCTCCATGCTTACCTATCACATCCCAGCCAGTATCCTGTCTTACCAATGACAGGTAACCATCCATTACTGTAATTACATCCATATAGATTGCCGGTGTAATTATTTTCATGTTTTCATCCGCAATTCCGTATTTATCCCCAGCAAGAAAAGGAAAGTAACCTTTTTGTGAAAACGCTTCTCCAGGCATGCATGAGGCACATACCAATATGAAATAGAGTAAGCTTTGCAATATGATTTTTCTCAATTGTAGTTTTAGTTTTTTCGGTATTTCATTCCCGTCCTAATATTCACGACATACGGCTTTGAGTCTTTGGTCTCCATCACAGCAATATAACCTTTCGGTAGTTCAGCACCGAAAACATTAGTGGAAATGTGATTTCCACTAATTTCTCCAAAATAATGCCCCTGCTTGTCAAAAAAATGGAAATAGCTCTTTTTGTAATCATCTTTGTCCTGCATGGATGTGTAAAAAAACTGATCATCAAGACTCCTGTGATCAGGATTCCCTGCACGCCCTATCGCAATTCTAATACCCGGTGTTTTTTTGGATATAAAATAGCTGGAATCTATGCTTCTGACTATGTATCCGTCTATTTCTTTATAATAATAGATTACTTCATATGCCGGCTCAATAATTACTTTCCCCGAAAAATCTGACACACCTTTATTCTTCCCTGTTTGGATTATTAGTTGTGTGCTGTCACCACTCATAAAAGAAATACTTTCGAAGTCAGAACGGAACATCTCCTTACCCATTGTGTCAATAATCACTGAATAGGTGTTTCCGTTTTTATCCATCTTACTGGCAGTTGTTAATGAATAAACGAATGGATCAATTTTTAAAAAGTCCAGGGGTATTACTTCTTTTCCGTTTAAATCAATAGCCCCCACCTTCATTTTGGGAATCGAATTCTTGTCCTCCAGTATCCGTTTAAGTTCTTCCAAACCTGGCTCACTTACTAGCTTATCCGCAAATGCCGCATAAGACCCGGGGTCAACAGGGATGCCCACAATTACCCTGTTAAATTTGAAATTGTCATCTTTAGGTTCTTGTACATATGTATAATTAACTGAGGTTATCAACCGGCCCTGAAAATCATAAAGTGCGTATTGATTCGTTTCCAGGTTTCCTACCCTCAAAATCCTATTTCCTAAATTGGAAAATACCTGGTAATCAGGTGGAATGATCCAGGCTCCATTAAAATCAATAGCTCCAGATCTGAACTTCAACTGAAAATTTGACCGATCGCTGTTAAATTTAATTGCATCCTCTTTATTAAACACAGTCACCAGGTTCCTTTTTATAGATTGGTTAGCATGCTGAGCATATACACCATATCCTGCAGGAATAATATTTTTTCCTTTTTCATTCAAAATATCAACGAACTCAGCATTCCCTTCCGTTTTGAGTCCTACAAAAACTGTCCCGGGCCAATCACTATTTCCATGAGGTGTAAGTGATTTATATATAGCTTCCGTGAGAGGGGTTTTTTGAGCATCAGCGAGATAAAATAAATTATTGTTTTTCATGGCCATTGCTTTTTGAGGGCGCATTTGCAATGGAGTAGCCTTCATGGTAGTCAGGTTTAAGTTTACTACTTTTTCTTTTGAGTAAATAGTTACCGTATTATTTCCATCATGTACATCTAAATGATCTTTGGTAAAGGGCAGGAGCACTTTACCATTCAGATCAACTAAAGAACGAAGTGAGTCCTTGTTCACTTCCATTATTTTACTTCTCTGGTGGTAGCTGATATTCTTGTATTCCGGGTAAATTATAATCTTACCGGTGCTATCTGCGATTCCATAAATTTCTTTCGTTCCATATTTTGAAGGAACAGTTTTTTGAACTTTGTAATATCCCGGAATACCGTAACATTCTTCAGTAACACTGATGGAATCCAATGTCCAGATTGGCTTCAATTCTTCATCCAGAAGACCGCCTTTCTGATCCAGGGTAAAAGCAAATTTTCCATTTGAAAAGCTCTTCATCGAAGTGTACGTGGGCTTCAGGATGAATTTTCCCTTTTCATCCACAATCCCAAATTGCTTCTGAATGGATATAAAGAACAAACCTTTTCCATGAGACATTGGCCACATATTCGCATTTTCAAATTCAGTGACTTTATCCCCGCTTTGATTATACATCGTGGTAATGTTATTCTCCTCGATCAATGCTATCTTCCCTGTTGTTTCCATACGATAAGGAAGATCTTTCACAATCAATTTTCCGGATGTTGTAAAAAGGGAGTAATACGTAGAACTCTTTTTCACTGTATCCTTTTTCATGGCAATTATAAATTCTCCATCATCACGGGATATCTTGTCATACAGAAAATCGCTGATAGGCTGTTCTAGATTATTTACCATTCTCACCTTCCCTTTTTCATTCTCAACAGCAAGGATTTCCGGGCTCAATGCTTCGCCATTGAACACGTTTTTCTTAAAAAGGACTCGACCTGAAGTGTCAATAAAATTAAACATCTGATCACGTGTACCTACTTTAAGTATACCTGTAAGACCCGGGTTACATGGGGTAAGTCCTTCACTTTCTCTTTTTATTTTCCGGACGTTGACAAATGCAGAATACGAAACCTGTGATGCGTATGGATTTATATAATACTCCAGGTGTGCATAATCATCAACAATTGAATAAAGATGGGCATCGGCGAAAATTTCGTTTTCTCCATCAGTTGTTTTTCGAAATACGTTTTGTATGAAAGGACCGTCGCTTCGGCCCGCATAGTTAGGGCTTGGAACTTCAACCTTGATAGCGGGTGTAAACAAAACCTTTCCCTTTCTATCCATAATCCCCCACAAACCATTCTGCCTGAATGCTACAAGTTCGATACCATGGCGAACATTCACTTCTTCAAATGCGGGCTGAATTACAATTTTCCCTTTGTCATCTGATACCCCATAAAGGCCATTTGAAAAATAGGGAATCAAAATTTGCTGCGCATCTGAAACGGAGTGCAATAAAATTCCAAGGCAAGATAATCCAATCACCTTGTTAAATAAATTTGCAAAAATATTTTTCATAATTCCGATGTAACTATTATGATCACCAATCCCATTTTTCATCACGTGTAATCAGGGTGCTTTGCAATTTGTGTCCATCAATCCTGACCATGGCATTTGGATATTGTGCCCCAATGCTACGGGCATCTTCCATGGGTACGCTCATATTGATAAAAACAATTTTCTCAAGCAATTCCTGGCCTTCCACCAATTGAATTACATTCTGAGCCCTGAAACAATTCCTCACCGCTATTTTTTTGAGGCCGCTAAAGTGGGTGGGAAATGAATCCAGGAACATCAGACTGTCAAACCTGATGCTTTCTAATTTCGGTAACTTAAGATTATAATTCCACTCCTGGATATTCATTCGCTCAAAGGATACCTCCCGGAGATTTTTAAATTGATTTAATTGGCTGATTTCGGAAGGGTCATCACATAGATATCGCCGGACCTTATCCTTGTACAAAACAGTAGATGCGAGATCTGTAAATACCCTGCTCGTAATATCACGATCAAAAACAATTTGCCCGGTGGACATATTTACGACATACGTTCTGCCTTCTTTTGGATCATACAGTGAAAGAAGGTCCCATTTAACACCACGAACTTCGTGTTTAGTTACATACCGCACTTTATCAAGCCTCGCAGAATAGATCCTGGTTACAGTATTGGATGCGTCAACTGAATCACGATATTGCACGCTATAATAATCATCAGCCAAATAAAAAATTCCTCTCACATGCTGACTCTGATAAGGCCTGAAAAACTTCTTTTTCCCCAAAGGCATAAGTATATAGGCACTGTCTATTTTCCCCATGGGTGTCTTACTATTACGAATCATAACAGGGGTACCTGATGGATGGTAGGATTGTCCCCCAGCAGCATTCTTAATACGAAACACCTCTTTGCCCCTGGTATCTATGTAGGTGACGAACAATTGTGACGTATTAATATGGTCCTTATAATATTGGATCATGCATATGCTGTCCTTAAAGTCCGACACTTCAATAATAAACTTACCGGGTAACAACTGTTCTAAGTTCAGAACAACGGAACCCGAACGATTGATAAAAGCCTTACGATAACCCAGAGGTGAATTTTGACCATTTCCGAACATTTCAATTCTCGCGAGTCCGTCATGAAACGAGAATGTCTTTTTTATACCTTTCAGCTCAGAAGATATAATGTTGACTTCGTGCCCTAAATCATTGATATAAAAAAACCGACCATTACTTTTTACAGCCGCCAGTCCTTCACTAAACTGATCCGCCTGATCATATCCTTCTTGTGAAAAGACCCGCACTCCACGGGTATTATAAAAAAAATATTTATTTCCATAAGCTTTCCCTACATGAAATCCTTCTGAACATTCACTGATACTAGCCAAATTCGGATACGCTACATTGAACCAGTTGCCAGACCTGTCTAAAAAATGAATCCGGTTTGATTTCCGCTCCCTGACGAAGATGGTTCCACATTTGCCAATTGTATTGTAATATGGTTGTTGAACATTCCCCGGTAAAAATTCCAGGAAATATTTTTCATCGATTTCTTTAACAACCCGGCCCGTACTATCCAGATACACAGCCGGTGAACTATATACAGGCATATATTCCTGAGCACAGCTGGCAGTGACATAAAGGCACCCGATAAGTAAAAACAGAAATTTACAGATGTGTACTTTCAATAGATTAATATTTATCGTGATCTGAATTCCCTTTTTGTTTTGAAGTCAACGACATAGGGTAAGTCACCTTTGTTGTCCGTTATACTTATATATCCCTCACCTCCCAGGTAATACCGCTTTATTTCCGCACCTGCATACTCTCCAAACGAATTCCCCTGCTCATCAAAAATGGTCATATGCTTAATTTGGAGTTGGCCCTCTTTTGCAATCCAATACACTCCATAATAAGAGTTTTGCAATTCTTCCACATGAATATCAGTAACCGGACCAATTCGTGAACGTGGTTTGCCTGGGAAATAAATATAACTATCAGCAGAGTCCTTCATTATATAAAATCTTAAATTCCATTTCACCGGAAGCAACTCAACCTCATTCCACACCGGTTCAATCAGGATCTCACCATTTGTGCGCATCAGTCCTTTTTTTGTCCCTGAAACCGTCAGGAGTAAAGAAGAATCTATTGTAAGGATATAGAGATCATCATATCTTATCCTCAGCAACTCTTTTCCATTCAGATCAATGAGGGAACTAAATTTTGCACCGGACTTATCTGTTCCATTGGCGACTGTATAAGGATGTTCATAGCTATCGATTGATGAATACATCAGTGGAACAATTTCATTTCCTTCCAGATCAATTACACCCATTTTCAGATCCGGAGTTTCCTTTTCAAATAATAATTCATCTTCTTTAGGAACAGAGCGTTGGGCCACAATGACACGCGGATAATCCAATTCACGTTCTCTGTTGCTGTAATGAAAAATATATTGCTTTTCAGATATCTTCTTTCCGTCCCGATTATACAGAACAGACTTCTTTCGGTCCATAGAATATACTGCAAAGAGTTCTCTATTGATCAGGAGAATAGCCTGGTATGCTGGCTCTATCACCCAGGCACCATCAAGGTTTACAGCTCCGCTCCGGAAAGGTCTTTTACCTGTCAGCACATCCTGCTCATGCACTACAATCACACTACCATTGGCAACCGGGCCATATGACGAATTCCGCATCTGGTCAACAAAAATATATTCTTTTGGAATGATACTTTGCGCCTGGTCATTAAGGATATAAATGCGTTTGTCTGTTTCGGATCGTTTGGCTATAAAAAATTGTCGCCTGGATTTATCATCATGGCTTTCTCTGATGGACATAAATTGTTCGCCATAAGGATTGCCTTTAAAATCCACTAACTGAGATGTCCCCGCATTGCTGGAAACCTTCAAACCTATGCCATACCTCTTTTCAGCCTGAAGCTGATTCCCTGAAAGATCATAAATGAATTTCATACCCACGATGGTTGACGTTATAGTTCGGGTCTGGGTATCTATCTCTTTATAAGATTTTGAAAATGGGACGATTTCCTTTCCGTCAGTCGAAAAAACAGCTGACGTGGTATCTGCAAATACGGTGAAAAGATTCAGTGTGTGATGCGGCTCTATTCGTTTATAGACAGGTCTGATCAATATTTTACCCTTTATATCTGCAACACCAAAAGTGGATGTATAACCTGATTCTCTTTTCACCTGGAATAATTCAGGGAACCTTGTGAATTCCTGAAACACAATGACCGAATCTGATTGCCAGATTATTTTACCGCCGGCATCCATAATCCCGCCCAGCTTGCCTTTACGGAAACTATAATAATTCTGATTGAGACTTTGAAGCTCATCATAGGATGGTTCCAGCAGTGCATCTCCTTTAGCATTTACAATTCCATATTTTTCATTTTTCTTCAGTATAAAGTGATCACGGGTATACTGAGGGGTCGAAAGATATCCACCCGGAATTTCGAATTGTTTTTTTCCAGACCTATCCAATAATCTGACGGAAGCAGAATCATTTACGATGATATACTTTTCAGTAAATGAAAATGCATTAGGTACCTGAGATTGAAGTGGAGTTCCGTCAAGATTCAAAAGGGTTTTCTTATACTTGTTTTTTGCAGACTCATGCAGAATGATATAATCCTGGCGATCTCCCATGGTAATATCAGAATATACATATGGAGTGGCTGTTTTTTTCTCCCGGTCATAGAGGGCAAATTCTCTATTCTCATTTTTAAATGCAATAAACCGATCTGTCATGGCAAACCCATCATAAATCTCTGTATCGAGGATCACCTGGCCAGTGGTATCAATAAAATTGACCATGCTATTGACCGTGGCCACCATGATAAGCCCGGTTCGAAAAATTTGTGACGAGTTACCCGACCCATACCTGTTAGGAAGATTATCAGCCGGATAAAATCGTTGCGGATTAGAGACAGGGTGAAATGGATTCACATAATATTCTACCCTCGCAAATTTATCAGTGATTTTATAGAGATGTATATTAATATACTGTCCTCCTGAATAGTTTTTATAGGTAGTATCAAAAACAGCCGTAATAAGTGCCCCTAGATTGCTTTCATCCCTCGGCTTCACTTCAACCTTTACCTGATTGGACAATAATATCTTCCCATGGGTATCCATGATTCCCCAAAGACCATTCTTTTGAAATGCACCTACCAGATGCTTGTAATAAAATCTGACATCTTCATATTGAGGTTCTACAATAATTTTACCCTGTGTGTCCGCAATCCCATAGAGTCCATTTTTCAGATAGGGTAATACCGCAGTTTGGCTATACGCATTAGCTGCATGTAGCAGAATAGCTAAGACAACAATTTTTGCAAAGTTCATACCTGACTTTTCCTTTTATTAAAATCCGTCAATGTACTCCTGGATTTGAAAATAGGCTGCTTCCTTTTTACCGCTGATCGTAATCAATACATTCGGAAACATGGCTTCAATACGGCTCTCTTCTTCTGCTGTCAATCCAAAATTGATAATATATAATTCCTTTAATCTGGTTTGCTTTTCAAGGACTTCAAAAAGATTGGTGACCAAAGGACAATCACGAAGTGACAATTTCTCCAATGAATTAAATCTGACCGGCAATTTTACCAATTTTCTAAGCCCGTCTACTCTAAAAACCTCCAATGAAGGATTGAAGTCTGATGGCAAAGTTGTCACATCCATGTTCTGTAAGGTCAGTTTTTTAAGGGCTGTTAATTTATGGAGATCTTTCAATTCGGCCGGATCATCACATTCAAATTGTGTAACCTGGGAAGCAGAAAGAAGCGCCTCTTTCATACTGTTATAATTGCGCAGGGATATGTCCGTATCATAAACGATTTTGTTTGTTTTAAAATTGATCACATAATAACGTTTAGTCGAACTGTTGCGCAGGGATATGAGATCCCACCTGACACCCATTTCATCATCATGTGACTCATAGACAAAGCGCCCTGCAGATGCATCGTATAATCTTCCAATTCCTTTTTGCACCTTTTTATCATTCCACATATTAACCAAAAAGATGCCCCGATCAAGATGAAATACTTCATGTGCTACATATCCATCCGGATCGTCCAATAAAATTCTCTTTCCCAGGGAAGTCAACAAAAAAACACTATCACTTTTTGTGGATCTGTCATCAGTCCTGATCAATGTCACCACGGGAGTATGACCCATATAAAAATCGTCTGAGCGAAATACATTCCGGATCATACATAGTATTTTACCAATATTACTCACAAAAGAAAGATCATCCCCCGTGGCTTTATCGTCTTCAGGATAAAAAATAACCCGAATCATTCCTTCCTTCATATCAGACATCCGCTTTATTGCCCTGTTTGGAAATAATACCCGGGTATCAATTCTAATAACTCCGTCCTTGTCAATAAAAACATAATTATAACAAGTTTCAAAACCGCACTTCTTACCTGGACCCAACTGAATACGGGATAAACCTTCATAGAAAGTTGAAACATTAACAACAGCATGAATCGAAGTATCAATTAATTTCAATTCATGACCCAATTCATTTAAATACATCCAGCTATTACCTTTTCTTATAGCGGCCATACCATCATTAAATATGGTAGCTTTTTCATACCCATTCGATGAAAATACCTGAGCTCCGGACTTGTCCAGGTAATAATATGTGGTATTGTTAAAATATTCCCCTTTCGTGATTTTAACAGCCAGGTGGAAACCATTATAACATGGAGTAATTGTATTGTATTGATTACTTAAATTAACTGCAACCTTACCTGTTTTTTCAAACAGGGAGATATTATGGGTATCAAAATTTTTTGCGGGTATTAGTCCTTCTTCTCCCGCTACATTCCCTGCCAGTCCCTTTACATATCCTTCGTCAAACTTACCCTCAGGCGTATTCAATATGACATAACCCGGAGGTAATGTACCGACAACCTTTCCAAGACTATCCAGGAAGACCATCGGTGAGCTATAAACAGGAAGGACTCCTTTATTTTGACCAAAAGAAAAAGAATGGATCCCCATTGAAATAAAAAAAAGGAATAATGCTGATTTGGTTTTCATACTGTGAATAATGATGTAGGTGATAAATAATTCTTAAATCATTACTGCTAAAATACAAGAACTACACAAAAAAAATGGTGTCATGACGACACCACCTTAATTTATATTTCAAATTTTGAATTAAATCATATCTGCTCCATATCCGGATCATCATCCTCCTTAGGAAGGAAATTTGGAATCGGAGGTACAAGATTATTACCCTGATCCACAGCATCCGTTACAGGATCTTCATCTTTACCCGGATGTCCTTTGGTTACCCAGGGTCTTGCACCAATCAGTCTCTCAATATCCGACTTGTGAATCACCTCTTTCTCAAGAAGCGTTTTAGCCAGCACTTCAAGATCACCTTTATGCGCTCTCAATAATTCCTGCGCACGAGCATATTGTCCATCAATAATAATCCGGACACGATTATCAATCAATGTTGCAGTATCTTCTGAGTAAGGTTTTGAAAACTGATCCTGCGATAAGCCATAGAAAGAAACATTTCCAACTTCCACATCAAGTCCGTAGACAGACACCATGCTGTATGCCATCTTCGTCACATGATCAAGATCGCTTTGCGCACCGGTAGAAATTTTATCAAAAATCACACTCTCTGCAGCACGGCCTCCAAGCGCCATGCACATCCGGTCAAGCATCTGTTCAGTGCGGGTGATATATTCTTCTTTCGGACTGTATTGAGCAAAGCCCAACGTACCCACTCCTCTTGGAACAATCGTCACTTTTACTAAAGGCGATGCATGCTCGAGATACCATCCACATATAGCATGACCTGCTTCATGATAGGCGATGATCTCTTTCTCTTCAGGAGAGATAAGCTTATTTCTTTTTTCAAGACCACCAATCACCCTATCCAATGCATAGTGGAAATCATCAAGATCCACTTCTGTCTTATTACGTCGTGCAGCCACCAGCGCAGCTTCATTACAAACATTTGCAATATCAGCACCTGCAAAACCAGGTGTCATTTCACTCAGGATCTTCGGATCCACAGATAACCCTTTCTTAATATTCTTAAGATGTACTTTGAAGATAGCTTCGCGTCCTACAAGATCCGGACGTTCCAATCCTATCTGCCTGTCAAATCGTCCCGGACGCATCAATGCATTATCCAGGATATCAGGTCTGTTAGTAGCCGCCATCAGGATCACACCTTTGTCCGTACTAAAACCATCCATCTCTACGAGCAATTGATTGAGCGTATTCTCACGCTCATCATTACCACCCTGGAATGCATTCCGTCCTCTAGCTCTTCCGATTGCATCAATCTCATCGATGAATACAATACAAGGTGCTTTCTCTCTTGCTTGTTTGAAAAGATCACGCACGCGTGATGCTCCAACGCCCACAAACATTTCCACGAAATCAGATCCGGAAATTGAAAAGAAAGGAACAGCAGCTTCACCGGCAACAGCTTTTGCCAACAATGTTTTACCCGTTCCGGGAGGACCTACCAGGAGGACACCCTTTGGAATTTTTCCACCCAGGGAAGTATATTTTTTAGGTTGCTTCAGGAAGTCCACCACTTCCATGACTTCTTCTTTGGCTTCATCAAGACCTGCCACATCCGCAAATGTGACGGTTACCTTGGAATCCTTTTCAAAAAGCGTGGCTTTACTTTTTCCAATATTAAATATCTGTGCACCCGGACCACCTGATCCGCCGGAAACCCTGCGCATCATAAATATCCAAAGTCCAAGAAATAAAAAGATCGGAATCAGCCATCCCATCAATGGACCCACCCAGTTTTCTTTCGTTACATATTTAGGTAAGACCTGCAGCTCTTTGGGAATACTTTCATTCAGCGTCCTGATATCATTTGCAAAACCTTCAGGGGGACCAACCGTAAATGTGAACTGAGGCTGGTTCTTGCTGAATGTTGATTCGCGGAGCTTACTGTATTCCGGTTTTTTTAAAGCTTCTTTTTTGATGTAAACTTTGGCATCCTTATTATTGACGACCTCCAGCTTTTCAACATCACCGGCCTGTGCCATTTTTGAATATTCCTGGAAACCGATCGATTCGATGGACATCTCTCCAAAGAACATCAGGTTAAAGATGATCAGGCCCAGAATGATGCTCCCATAAATCCAGTATGAATTAAAGGTGAACTTATTACCCGGCTTTTTATCCTGATTATTGTTGTTATTATTATTTTCCTCGCTCATTATTGTCCTTTGAAAAATGTTGCTTTAATGCACTTATAACGGCATGCCCGTTGATAAGGTTTTGATTTGCTGATCAAGTGGATGGATCAGTAGACCAATACTGTTAAACATTCTGATATTCGATCATTTCGGCATCGCTCCACAGTTGTTCCAGATCATAGAAACGTCTTGTCTCCGGATGGAATATGTGGACCACAATGTCAAAGTAATCCATGCACACCCACTTGGCATGCTGTGTGCCTTCGACATGGGCAGGATGGAGTCGTAATTCATCTTTTAGTCTCCTTTCTATATTCTGAGAAATGGCCCTGACCTGGGTAGTTGAATCACCTTCGCAGACGATAAAATAATCTGCCGGTGCGTCATCAGTTGCTTTCAGGTTGAGAAGAATGATATTTTTTCCTTTGATATCTGTGATACAGTCTATGATCAGATCCGTAAGACTGTTGCTGATAGTTTTCGCCTGGATGGCTTTTTTCGTGCTTACCAAATGTTCATGTTTTAAGTGAAAGAATTTCCCGGGAAAATTCCGGAAGGAATCTTGTTAACCTTTTCTTTTACCTTACTTCGATTCAGGTGATATATTCGATCAAATGTAACAATAATTGTTTCGCGGATGATTAAGTTCCCGCGGACCAAAGGTAAGGCACTTTTGAAGCAAAAATGAAGAATTTCAGGATCTACGGAACTATTGATTCCACTAACAAAGAATCCCACAGATTGTTGGCTTCTGGTCAAAATCTGCATGGAACTGCCATTTTATCGATGAACCAGACTGAAGGGAGGGGCCAATATGGCCGCCCATGGCTTTCAGAACCTGGAAACCACCTGGCCATTTCGATCATTTTGCAACCCGAAAACATGCTTTTGGAAGACCTCCCGCTCCTTTCCATGAAGACGAGCGTTGCCGTGGCGCGCACACTTCATGCTTTGGTACCCTATCTGAAACCCCTGATCAAGTGGCCAAATGATATTTATGTCGACGATAAAAAACTGGCAGGCATCCTGATCGAAAATTCGATTTCAACTACCAAAGTCCAGCATTGCATTTTTGGGATTGGAATGAATGTCAATGAAACTAAATTTCGCTCAGACCTGCGCAATCCTGTATCACTTTTCATGCTCACAGGAAAGAAATACGAGATTTTGCCAATTGCTGAAAAATTGAGAACCGAAGTCATCAATGTGGCATATGAATCTCTTGAAAAATGGAAACCGGAATATGATCAATTGATCTATCGAATAAATGAAGACCATGAATTTTTACTAAATGGAAAAAAGATCTCTGCAAAAATCCTGGGCGTTGAAAATGATGGAAAGCTAAAAGTGAGTATCGACGGACTACCAGGTAAGTCCTATTTTTCGCACGAAATTAAATGGTCGTAAAGATGAAAGCAGCGATCCTGACGATAGGTGATGAAATTATGATAGGCCAGATCGTGGACACGAATAGTTCATGGATTGCAGCGTGGCTCGATCTCAATGGCTGGAAGGTGACACGAAAGATCGGTGTAAGAGATGAGATCAGTGAGATCATCAACGGCATCAATGCATGTTATGAAGATGCAGATCTAGTCATCACAACAGGCGGTCTTGGTCCCACTAAAGATGATCTTACCAAAGAAGCCCTGTGTCAATACTACCATTGCGGATTAGTCTGGCATGAAGATACATGGACGAGAGTGAAAGAAATACTGAAACGCATCAATCGAGAGCCCTCGGACCTGCATAAGGTGCAATGTTATATGCCGGAGAATGCCCGTGTCATTCCGAATGATCAGGGATCTGCTCCGGGTATGTTGTTTGAGCATGAGAATAAAATTCTTGTTTCTGTTCCCGGAGTTCCACATGAGATGCGTCATCTCCTGTCAGAAAAAATCATTCAGTTTCTTCCGAAAGGCGAAGCAGTTGAACATCGGTTCGTTCGTACTGCAGGTGAAGGAGAAACTGTAATTGCTGAAATGATAAATGATATTGAATCGAGTCTTCCTGCAGATATCAAGTTAGCTTATCTGCCCTCTTTCAGCCAGGTGACATTACGGTTAACAAGCTATGGTGATGGAAAAAAAGATTTGATGGATGTTCTGCAAACAAAAATAATTGAGCGGCTGGGTGATCTTGTGTACAGCACATCACTTGATACTTCACTTTCCAAATCCATCGGCGATATATTAAGAAAGAGAAATGAAACCATCGGCATTGGAGAAAGCTGTACAGGTGGATATTTATCTCATCTCATCACAGCGGTAACCGGCTCTTCCGATTATTTTATCGGGTCGATAGTGCCTTATGCGTACAGGATGAAGACATCTGAGCTTGATGTATCGCAGGAGATGCTTTGGGTCCATGGTGCAGTGAGTGAAGAAGTGGTCATAGCCATGGCGGAGGGTGTGCGCAAAAATCTTGATGTCACCTGGGCACTGGCTACCAGCGGAATTGCCGGACCGACAGGAGGAACACCGCAAAAGCCTGTAGGCACTATCTGGATCGCATGTGCGGGACCAGGTGGAACCAAAGCCAGGTTATTGAAGCTGACAAGGGACCGTGTGAGTAATATTGAATATGCTTCGATAGCGGCGTTGGTGATGTTGAGGAAGATGCTGTTGGACCCCGCCACTTGAAAGGAAGATTTCGCTATACCCCCGCCGCCTGAAAGGAAGATTTCGCTGTACCCCCCGCCCCCTGAAAGGGGGAGTTGTTGAAAAACATTTTCGTTGTACCCTCTTCTCCTGAAAACGGAATTGCAATTAAGATGATTTCTAAAAAGAAAAATCAGCAGCTCCCCCTTTCAGGGGACGGGGGGTACAACGATATCTTGCTCTTTCTTTTTTCCAGGTTTAAAACGCTCATTTTTTATCTCCACAATTTTAGAATATAGCCGGCTCATTACAGAATCAATATCATTCAACACTTCATGGTTTGTAAAACGGATGACATCTACTCCAAGACTTCTAATGTCCTTTTCTTTTACTTCATCCTTTTCCTGAACTTCTTCTTCAAAATGAACTTCACCATCAATCTCGATTACTAATAGGAGATAATGACAATAAAAATCAGCTACATAAATCCACATCGGATATTGACGACGGAATTTTTCTTTTAACCTATGATTCCGAAGATAGCTCCACATTTTTTCTTCCGCCCTGGTCGGATTGTTTCTGAGCTTTTTGCATATTCAAAAATAGCCGGGTAAGCACCGTAGTGCATATCTGTTTTCATTTCAACTGATGATTAATTCTTTTCGAAATTAATCCCGTGGAAAAAGAAAAGCAAATATTATTTCTTGTAAATAAGACAAAGACTTTCGCCGTACCCCCCACCCCCTGAAAGGGGGAGTTGCTGAATATTTTTCGTTATGCTGAAAGAAGGAATTACATTTTAACTTCTAAAAAGAAAAATCAGAAGCTCTCCCTTTCAGATGGTAGGTGGGTATGATATTATCTCCCTTTCAGAGTGCCTGGCATAAATTTTATTCCACTGATTTACAAAAAGAAAAATCAGCAACTCCCCCTTTCAGGGGGCGGGGGGTATAGCGAAATCTCCTTTTCAGGGCGGGGCGTACAAACGAAATTCTCCTTTCACGTGGCGGGGTACAGAGAATTTTCACCACCCCATCCTCTCCACCAAACCAGTGATATGCCCCAGATGATGCTCACAATGCCACGCATACATCGCCACCGTTTTATCCAGGACCATCCATCGGTTGTGCTCAGGATGTGTGAACCCCAGGCTCCATTCTTTTTCACTCATATTTTCCATTAGGGTCACCCAACGCATGTGAATTCCTTCCAATAGGTTAAGTGACACTGCAGGATCAAGCCGGTAATCCGGCATCTTCGCCCACTCTGCTTCAAGATAAGGTTTGATGACAGGTTTGTCTTCGGTGAGTGCAAGCTTAAACCTGATGTAAGCATTCATATGACTATCTGCGCAGTGATGCACCACCTGCCTGATCGTCCACCCATCAGTACGGTAAGGTGTGTCAAGCTGATCTTCATTTAACTTCTCAACCACTTCCCTGATCCGGCCGGGGAAAGCAGCAACCTTTTGAATCGCCTGGTCACGCTCTGCCTTTGAAACATCTTTAGACCAATCGAATTTGCCAACCGGATATCTCAATATTTCCAAAGTTTCTTCCATGGCAGTAAGTTAATACGATGATCCTGTTGATTGATCCTGATTTTAGATGAACTCAGCGATTTTCTGTAAGTCGGTTGACATTCCGGAGGATAGACTGGGGGAATTACAGGATTTTTCCGATATTTAAATCCGGTATGAGTATTTCCATCAGCCTCGAGAATCAGGAAAGGGCCTTCATTGATGCCTGTATCGCCAAAGAACGGTGGGCACAGAAGCAATTATATGAAGACCACTACACCTTGTTGATGGGTGTATGCCTCAGGTATGCAAGCAACCAGGACGATGCACTCGATATTCTTCACGAAGGTTTCATCAAGATCCTCAACAATATTTACAAATATCAGCCCGGCACTTCACTGATCGCCTGGATGCGAAGGATCATGGTCAATACAGCCATCGATTATTACCGGATGCAAACCCGCCGTCGAACAGAAGACCTTGAAACTGCCTATAATGTCCAAACTAATGAACCTGATGCCCTGAGTAAGCTTACCGTCCAGGAAATCATCAAATGCATACAGCGCTTGTCCCCCGCTTATCGTTCTGTCTTTAATCTTTATGTAGTTGAAGGCTTTTCGCACAGGGAAATCGCTGATATCCTGGAAATAACTGAGAGCACCAGCAGGTCAAATCTTGTAAAAGCCCGGTCAAAACTTAAAGATTTACTTGCTGCAACGTTAGGTCAACATGCTAAATAACGAGTGGGATAAGAATTTGAAGGATCTTTTAGGCGATTATAAGCCCGAAGGATTGCAGCCCAATTGGGATGAGTTCTCTAACCAGATGGATCAAATGGCCGAATTGAACGGTATAGGTGATGATCCCATATTCGATGAACATCTTAAAGAATCAATCGATACTTTCCAGGCTCCCGGACAGGAAGCCGGCTGGCAACTCATCAAAGCTTCTCTCGATGCAGCCGACAGGCAATTTGATGAGGATATTCGCAGACGCATTGCACAATTTGAACCTAAATATGACCCGCGTACCTGGCCACTTTTTTTGCAACGCCTAGCGGACAGCAATTTCCTTCGCGCCAAATTGATTGCTTTAAAGATTGTGGAAGTAGCCGCTGTTTTCCTTTTGATTTTTACAGTTTTCAACATGGGACGATTGGGCAAGCTTCCTTTCGATACCCCGCTATATAACCATGATGCTAATGAAGTAAAATCAAATACCAGTCATGATGATATGGCCGGTAATTCATCCCTACAAACCTCAAATGAAAACCTGAGCGACAAAGGGAAAACGAATACTTCTGAAGAAATTGCCGGATCAAAAGAATCAAATCCAACAGATGTAACCCGGGTAAATCAGAAGCATACTAAATCAAAAACCGCATCACGTAATAAATCTTCATTGATTGCTTCCGGTGTCCATGTTTCGAATAATAAAGACAAACCTGATTTTCAGAAATTACCTGATCCATCACACCAGGCACGCCAGGCATCAGTTGCTATAGTTGATCCTCTTTCTTCTTTCGCCGGAATCAGCGAATCAAAAAGAGATGACAATTTAATAGAGTCCACCACAAAAGAAATTCAACTTATTCAACCTCAGCATACAGACGGATCGTTTGATGAAATAGATGCTAACCTGATCGCTTCAGCAGATGATCCAAGAGATGGAAATCTTGATTTTCTTTTTTCACTTACCTCTCCCGTTCTGAGCGATACATATGTGACTGGTCCACATCCTGCTTTTGTAAAACAACGGAAAGGAACACATGCTGTTTTTGGAATTCTGACCCTGGTGGATTACAATCGGCTGCGCATGCCTGAAGACAGGTTAAACAGTGCAGGTCGTGTCATAGTTTTCCCGCAACAAGGCCTTCCCAGTTATGGGTATGGAGGTGGGTTCACAATGGCTATAGATCATCCAAGATGGGCGGTGGAATCAGGATTAATCTACAATTCAAAAACGTTTGAGCCAGCCCGCAAATTAGTAGTAGGTACTGCGTTTGACAATGGCATTGTACAGTTTGACGCGATGCGTTTGCAATTATTGACGCTTCCTGTTCAATTCAGATATAAGATTGAAAATAAAGGCCCGTTCAAATTCTATGCGCTTGCAGGATTTAATCTGAACCTGATCGTTAAGTCTGATGTCGATGTCTCCATTAAATATCATTTCCCATCATTAGGTGTCAATGAAAATCCAATCCATAATCCGAATCTTGCAAATACGATTAAAGAATCCAGAAGGATCAAAGAGCATATCCGTGATGGTGCCCCATTCAGCACGAAAAGCTTCGTGTCACCCACTGCAGGCTTAGGGATTGAATATTCATTCAATGAGCATCGTACCCTTTTCCTACAGGCTGCCGGGCAATACCAGATTCCCAATCTGAAATTCAGCAACAACAATGGAAAGCACGTGAGGTCTGTTTCTATTCAGACGGGTGTGCGTACTCCACTAGGGAGGTAAATTATTTTTCAAAAAGAGAATTAAAAGGTTAATCGGTTAATGGTAAATCGGTTAATGATCTCACTTGTAGTTGAAACAGTGAACCTCTATCGATAAGCTGCCTCTAATAATAGACCACTATATCAGATTAGCCCTTGTCATTACGTTATCAAATGACGAAATTTGCGCACCTCCTTACCTGATAAATACTGATAGATGAAAATGAATTGGTTAATATCTCTGCTCCTGACAGGATTTGTTGTTTTACCCTTGTCGCAGAGCCTCGCACAGCGCCAGATCACAATTGATGATATCTGGACGAATGGCACATTCCGCGCGAAAGGCGTTCCTGGTTTTCGTTTTATGAATGACGGACACCATTACACTGCTCTTCAGAAAAATATGATCGTGAAATATGATTTGAGGACCGGTGATCTTGTCGACACCATCCTGAATATAAGTACGCTCATGCTGCCAGCATCAGAAAATCAAATCGATGAATACACGTTCAGTGATAATGAAACTCAACTCTTGCTAAATACCGGTACAGAAACCATATATCGCCATTCAACAAAAGAATGGACATATGTTTACAACCTTGCCACAAGCACTATTACAAAGTTGTCCGATGTGAATAAGCAAATGCATGCCTCCATTTCTCCCGATGGAAAAAAAGTAGGCTTCGTCATGGATAATGATCTTTACTTCAAAGACCTGAAGTCCGGAAAGACTACAAGGGTTACTACAGATGGCAAAGTCAATTCGATCATCAATGGATCATGCGACTGGGTTTATGAAGAAGAATTTTCATTTACAAAAGCTTTTGCATGGTCCCCGGACAGCCGTCATCTTGCATATTATAGATTCGATGAAAGTGCCGTAAAAGATTTCACGATGACGAATTATACCGGTGAAATGTATCCTGAAATGGAAACTTTCAAATATCCAAAGGTAGGTATGGAAAATTCGAAGGTGAGCATCCACCTGTATGATACAAAAACAAAGAAAAAGGTAAACGTCGATCGTACAAGCGATCCTGATGGATATATCCCCAGGATAAAATGGACAACCGATGCATCAAAGCTTTGTGTGTTCTGGATGAATCGTCATCAGAACCATCTTGATCTCCTTCTTGCAAACGCTGCTGATGGAAAAACCACTACCCTGTTGCAGGAAGACAATAAATATTACATCGATATTCACGACAACCTGACGTTTCTTTCTGACCAGGGAGGATTTATCTGGACAAGTGAAAAAGATGGCTACAATCACATCTACCTGTACAACATGGATGGCACATTAAAACGCCAGCTGACATCAGGACCATGGGAAGTAACCGGGTTTTATGGAATTGATGAAAAAAATGAAAAGATTTATTTCCAGGGAAACATGAAATCACCCATGGAAAGAGAAATCTATAGTGTTGCCCTGAATGGAGATGCCCCGGTAACCATCAAAGGTGATGAAGGGACAAATACAGCCGAGTTTTCAACTACGTTTGACCTCTTCGTCTGGACACATTCCGGTATCAATACGCCTGCCTCTTATGCTGTCAATGACCGGAATGGAAAGATGGTGAGATTGCTGGAAGATAATGCAGGAATTAAAAAGCTGCAGGAAGAATACAAAGTGCAACCGGTTGATTTTTTCAAATTCACTACAACAGAAGGAGTTGAGCTTAATGGGTACCAGATCAAACCATACAATTTTGATCCTACACGCAAGTATCCTGTATTTATGTTCCTGTATGGAGGTCCTGGTTCACAGGAAGTAGTTGATGGCTGGATGGGAAGTGATTACTGGTGGTTTCAGTCTCTTGCACAGCAGGGCTATATCATTGCATGCGTAGACAATCGTGGAACAGGCGGACGTGGAGAAGAATTTAAAAAGATGACCTACCTGCAGCTTGGACATTATGAAACGATTGACCAGATCGAAGCAGCGAAATATTTAGGCAAGCTCCCTTATGCAGATGCTTCGCGTATCGGGATATTCGGATGGAGCTATGGCGGTTATATGTCTTCGCTTTGTTTGTTTAAAGGAAATGATGTTTTTAATTCTGCCATAGCTGTCGCACCTGTGACCAACTGGAAATGGTATGACTCCATTTATACGGAACGTTACATGCGGGATACAAAAGAAAATTCTAAAGGATACGAGGATGATAGCCCGATCAATTTCGCGGATAAGCTTACCGGAAATTACTTACTGGTACATGGCAGCTCAGATGATAATGTCCATTTTCAAAATACTGCTGAAATGTCTGCAGCATTAATAAAAGCTAATAAGCAATATGACACCTATTTCTATCCCAACCGCAACCACGGGATTTATGGTGATAATGCAAGGCGTCATCTCTATGTAAAAATGACTGACTTCATCAACGAACATCTGAAACCTGATCATCCGATGCAGTTCAGCAATGTGCCGTCGAAATCGTAATAGTGAGTAGTGAGTAGTGAGTAGTGAGTAGTGAGTAGTGAGTTTAAAAAAAGAAAAAAGATGTGCGTAGTTTGAAACTACGCACATCTTTTTTCTTTTTTTTACGCCAATTGTCTGTCGATATCACGTTGGACATCCCTGTCCTTGATGGTATTTCGTTTATCAAATTCTTTCTTTCCCTGGGCAAGATAAATTTCACATTTGGCATGGCCACGTTCGGAGAAATAAATCCTGTACGGTACAATTGTTAATCCTTTTTCTGCAACTCTGCGTTCAAGCTTTTTGAGTTCTGCTTTTTTTAGTAATAATTTTCTTGAAGCTTTAGCTTCATGCTGCGACATGCTTGCATGCTCATATTCACTGATATGCAGATTTCTAAGATAAAGTTCTCCGTTTTCAAAGAGGCACCACGCATCACTCATATTCGCCTGGCCGAGGCGAAGGGATTTTACTTCGGTCCCCTTCAGCATCATACCGGCTTCGAATGACTGAAGCAAGTGATATTCAAATTTAGCTTTACGATTAAGAATTTCCAATGATATATCAGGTATTGGTATGGTGCAATAGTAGACAATTTTACCTACTGCATTGTTTTATGAAAGAATAATTGGCTCAACCCAAAATGTTATTTCACCCTGTCTATTGCATAGATATAATAGACTTCATCATCCACTATACCCGGCTCGATCTTCGTCAGCAGTGTCATAGCCAGGGAATCGGTCACCATTCCTTCGTCCCAGGGAGCCATCTCACCGGTATCATTATACGTCTTTGTAAGTTCGTTGCTCTTTGCAAGTATGACACGATTTTTCTCTTTTCCCATCACCTGCTCTGCAAAAGCTACGAGCTCTCCGAAATTGGAAACAAAAGTTCTTTTCTTATCATAGATAATAAAGCTTCCGGCTTCCTTCCGTTCCACATAATATATTTTCTTGTCCAGTTCTGATGCTAATGGTGAAATTGCATAATCCTGGCTGCCCACGATATTAAACTCATCAAGCTTATTATTCCTGATGTAATCCGCAGCAACGTGACTGGTTGAAAAAGGGTATTTCAGGTCCATGTAATAGGCGGTCAGCCCTCCGATGACATGGATGCACAGGATGAGGATGAAAAATGGATTTCTTATTTTATTACCTATGACAGCCAGTTTATCGAACAATGCATTTTTATAAGGCTTCTCTTTATAATAATAAACCAACCAGCAACACGCAAGTAAGAGTAAAAATAAATGTCCTGAATACCGGCTCCATATAAAACCGGTGTAATAATAAAACACGAGCAAGATCAATGTTCCGGCCGCATACAACAAAAAAATCAGCCTGTAACGTAAAAAGGCTAATAACCATGCAACAAGCAAGATAGGTGTAACGCCTACCAGGAACTTACGTTCATCAGGTACAAAAAAATTGGTATTCCAAAAATGAAAATTTCTGAAATTAGGTATGGCTATGTACGCATGAATAAATCTTGATAAAGTATATTTCAATCGCACTATATCAAAATGCGTGACATACAGCGTGGGAAATGAATTATCAGGTTCAGGACGGATTTGCAAATATCCCAGCAGCACACCTGAAAAAGTAATTGCTGAAAATAATACCAGCTTACCAACCGGGATTTTAGGTGCTTTACTTTTCTTATCCCTAATCAATGTTTCGTAGAGAATAATGCCTGCGAAACTAACCGTAAGTATAACGCCAAATATAGTATTGTTAGACAGAAGGAATAACACAGCTCCGATGAGTAAAATATTTTTCTGCCTTTCTTTATACAAAATACAAAAAATGATGATCAGCAACATTCCCAGTCCATAGCTTCTCGCGATCAGGTTGTATTCAAAAAAAGTATAATACCCGAATGACAACAGGATTTTCTGAAACATTGGAAACGGTGCATACCGGTTGATCAGAAATATGGCAGCTGCAGAAATCAGGATATGGAACAGCTGCATGTAGAAAGGATTATCCGTAAATGCAGTGATAATGAAAAGAAATGCGTGCCATAGCACCGGATTCCCTTCGTATTTAAGATTGTGAAAGAGTTCGGGAATGGAATGGGCCTCCCTGGCTACCATCCATGCCTGGTATTCATCCCGCCACATTTCGTGATTGAGTATTCCGATGAGGGAGAGAATGAAAAAGATACCGGTGATGATATAGGGAAAATATTTTCCCCACATGATCATGGTATCGGAAGGGGGTTGTACGACTGGGGTGACAGGGGTTTTTGCCTTCTGCTTTACTTGCTTTGCCAATATAGTGCGGTTTGAGGTCGAAGGTATAAGTTTTCTGTAAAGCTTGATGTATAAATTGCTGATTCAACCGAACCTGGAATTCAAGCCGGTGATATTCAGTCAGCTTATACTCTATTGCACTACCTTTAGCATTGTTAAAAGCCAACTATGAAAGTTCGTAAGGAAATCACTGAATTACTAAATGCCGGAATCATTACTACAGAAGTTGCAGACCGGATAAACGCATATTACGAATCTAAATACGAACCTTCCTCCAACAAGCTGGTCATTGTTTTTGGAATCCTTGGAGCTATCCTGGTAAGCTTAGGTATCATTCTTATCCTTGCACACAATTGGGATTCACTTTCCAGGGCTGTCAAAACCGTCATCGCTTTCATTCCCCTCGTTGCAGGCCAGCTGATCTGCGGATTTACTTTGCTTAAAAAAGAAGATAGTGTGGCATGGAGGGAAGCCGGATCATCCTTCCTGTTTTTTTCAGTTGGTGCATGCATTTCTTTAATCGGACAGATCTACAATGTACCGGGTAACCTGGGCTCATTTTTATTCACCTGGATGTTGCTGTGCGTACCGATCATCTATGTAATGAGGTCTTCCATGGCATCCCTTCTATATATCGCCGGTATCACATGGTATGCCTGCGAACTGAGCTATTGGGGAAATTCAACACATGAATCCTTTATGTATTGGGGGATGTTGCTGCTCGCTCTTCCTTATTATTATTTATTATTCAGAAAACAAAAGGAGAGTAATTTCTTCACGTTTCACAATTGGTTTATTCCATTGTCAGTGATCACTATGCTGGGAACTTTCGCCCGGGATACTGAAGAACTTATGTTTATCGCTTATGTCAGTCTGTTTGGTCTTCTTTATTTGATCGGGAATACACCTTTCATCAGGGAACAAAAGATCAGGAATAATGGATATCTCGTGCTGGGGTCATTAGGTACAGTTGTGATATTATTGATATTGAGCTTTAATTTCTTTTGGAAAGACCTGATAGATGAAACATTTTCCGATACGGATGTTTTTTCCTCACCAGAATTTATCGTTTCAGCATTCCTGACACTTGCTTCACTGGCTCTCTTAGTTTATCAGAAAATAAAATACAAGTCATGGGAAATAAAACCTGTAGAGAATATTTTCATTTTATTTATCATCATATTCCTGATTGGGTTGTCTTCCCCATTTGCACAGGTGTTGATCAATGTGCTTGTTCTCGGCGTGGGAATACAGACGATCCGGGAGGGCGCAAAGCAAAATCACCTCGGCATACTGAATTATGGCTTGTTGATTGTGACGGCATTAGTCATTTGCAGGTTCTTTGATACAGACATCAGTTTTGTCCTAAAAGGAATATTGTTCGTTGCTGTAGGACTGGGTTTCTTTTTTGCGAATTACTTGATGATGAAGAAAAAGCGTGAGACGTCAGTCGTGAATCGTGAATCGTGAATCGTGAGTAGTCAGTAGTGAGACGTGTAAAGTGAGCTGTGCCTTTGCGACTTTGCGAGAAAATAATAAGTGAATAGTTAAATATAAGCATGAATAAAAAATGAGTCTTAAGTCCAGCATCCGGAATCCATTAATCCGGAATCGAAAAAAGTAAATTCTAATTCGTAAATCGTAAATTCCAAATTGTGAATAAAATAATTTTAATTCCTGCTTTCATCCTGATGGTTCTCCTGCAGCTTTACTTTCCTGCGCAAATGATCACCAGGAAAGAAGCCATCCTGTCAGGTGGAAAAGAATACAAATTCAGAACTGCACCGATTGATCCCAATGATCCATTCCGCGGGAAATATATCATTCTTTCCTTCGAAGCCAATTCGATGCATATAGCAAATGCGGAAGCATGGAATGCAGGTGATCCGGTTTTTGTCATACTTGGTGAAGATGAAAAAGGCTTTGTCAAAATAAATGCTGTTTCAAAAGATAAACCCGTGGACGATGATAATTTTGTAAAAGCATCTATTGGCTATGTAGTACCAGACACCATAAGTTACGTGACATTGGAGTATCCGTTCGACAGGTTTTATATGGAAGAATCAAAAGCACAGGGAGCACAGGATGCGTATGGAGAAGCGGCCAGGGATTCTAACCAGGTAGCGTATGCATTAGTAAGTATTAAGAACGGGGATGCGGTGATCAAAGACGTGATGATCAATGATGTACCCATCAGGGAAGTTGTAAAAAAGGCAAGACAGTAAGACAGTAAGAAAGTAAGAACGTAAGACAGTAAGAAGGTGTAAATTCTGATTAAAATAACCTCTACATTTATTCATAAATCCATCCCTCATGTTCAGACGATATACATTCTGGTTAAAAACAGCCGCCACTTTTCAGATCCTTACAGCATGTCTCCACTCCGTTAGCTTTTTTGTAAATCAGGAAGGGTCGAATGATGCTGAAAAAGAGATGGTAAACCTGATGTCTACACTCCGATTGGATATGGGACAGGGATTCACTCCTACTATGAATAATCTCATAACCTCCATGAGCGCCGGATTTGCATTGATGCTCTTACTGGGTGGTTTGATCAATTGGTTTCTCCTCACCAAACATGTCGGCACAGATATTCTCAAAGGGGTTTTAGTGATTAACCTTATCGTATTTGGAATTACGTTTATCGCAAATGTATTCTTAACTTTTATACCCCCGATTGTCACCACTGGTTTGATTTTCCTTTTCCTTTTGATTGCATTTTTTACTCTTCCACGTAGCGTGAACGCAGTAGGATAACATGAAAATTTCCCCGGAAGAAGGATTAAATAGGCTGTCTGCAGAAAGAAAACTTTTTACAGAACTTTATAGCCATGGTTCACTGTCAGTTGAAATTTACAAGCCGCTTAAAGAAGATCTACAGACACCGCATGACCGGGATGAAGTATATGTCATCATCGCAGGGCATGGCGACTTCATCTCAGATGGAAAGAAGCATACCTTTAAACAAGGAGATTTCTTTTTTGTGCCGGCACACATTGAACACAGGTTTGAAAATTTTTCAGATGATTTTTCAACATGGATCATTTTCTTTGGTCCGATTGGTGGTGAAGCGAATACAATAGGCAGTCAGCAATCGGCAATAAGCAATTGGCAATAAGCAATTGGCAATAAGCAATCGGCAATTAAAGCAAGAAGCGGAGAGCAAGTTCTTCGACCTACATAAGGTTGAGCCTGGCAGGTCGAAGCGCAGCACGGCGCAGCTCAACAACCACAGTCGAATCGTTTTTTATTACATTCACGGACAAAATAAGATCATGACATACTCCTATATACCTGCAGAAAGTGATTACCTGAATTACCTGTATTATGTGACCACTAAATCAAAACGGGTGGTTCGAAAGAGAACCATGAACAAACTTGTCATCTTGTTCCTCTATTTCATTGCAGGATTATTTCTATATAATACCCAGGGTCCAGTCAATTCGGGTATCTTTTTCGTGCTCTGTCTTCCCATGTATTTTTTCTATACTTATTTTGAAAAAAGACAATACTTCAAACATTTCATGAAGTATATCAAAGCAAACTACAGCCAGGAGATCGGAGTGAATACCAACATCGAATTAGATGATGAAGGTATCTCCGTAGCCGTGGGCGACAGTAAAACCAAAATGCCGTGGACAGATATTGCGATCATATCAGAAACCGGCTCCCTGATCCTGGTAGAGCAAAAAGATCAAAATGCAATTGTCATTCCAAAACAAAAAACAGATCAGATCGTGGAATTGGTCACCGAGCTGAAAAGAATTGCCTCAGCACATACTATTCCTTATACCGAAGAACTGAATTGGAAATGGAAGTAAATGGATTCTTTACTTAATACCCTATATGGTAATTCTGAAACATAATTACAGAATCATATAACACTCCTGCATAGCTATCACCATACTTTTACCCCATCGGCTTCCTCACCACCAGGATAAGCTCTCCTACTTGTCTTAGTTGTTTCATCCCTTCATAATGTTTGAATTGTCTTTAATTCATCATAAATATCTATTGTTATGAAAAACATTCTTGTACTGTTCCTTTTAATCTCCTTATATAATAGTGGTAAAACACAAACTTTTACGCGCTCTCAATTACCGACAGAGCTCTCCACTCCATGGGAAATGACGTATGGACCGGATGGGTATCTATGGTTGACTGAAGCAGGTGGAACGGTATCAAGAGTTGATCCAAATACAGGTGCAAAAACCATAGTGTATGTTGCACCGGATTCTTTTGAAGATTCTCCGTTGGAACAATTGCCATTATGTTTTATGCCGAATATCGGATCAGGTACTTTAGGCTTAACCCTGCATCCTGATTTTCTAAATCCGGCAAATGCATTTATCTATTTCCTTTATTCCTATAATAGTGGAACTGCTTCCGCACCAGCCACAAAATTTAAAATCGCACAGCTTAGCTGGGATTGGACAACCCAATCAGTTACTTCCAAAACTGATATAGTGACAGGAATTTCAACGGGATACGATCACCTGGGTGGAAGATTAATGGCTATCATGCGCGATGATGGCAAACCTTATTTGTTCCTTTCTGTAGGCGATCATGGCATCTCAGAAAAAAACAGTCCTGATTGTTATGTACCACAATCCAACAATCCAAATAACCAGGCTCAGAATCCGGATACAGACAACGGGAAAATTCACCGGTTCAATATAGATGGATCAATTCCACTTGACAATCCTATCCCTGGCAATTCATTTTACACACGAGGCCATCGGAATCCGCAAGGACTGATGTATATCCCTCAGTTGGATCGTTTATTTGATGTCGAACATGGAGACCGTACAGATGATGAAGTAAATCTTCTTCAGGCAGGTATGAATTATGGATGGAAGTGGGTCAGAGGTTATCATAGTGACAATAATTATCCTGGTGAAGCACAGTTCATAGCGGATTATCAACCTGATCCAAGAATTCCGGGTGATCAACTTGTGGAAGCATTTTATTCTTTTTGCGCCGAACCTCAGCCAAAAAATGACGATTACCTTTCATGGTGTACACCAGCACCATCTGATGGAATTTATTACAATAGTGATGGCATTCCGGAATGGAAAAACAGCCTCCTGGTGGTTTCCTTAAAAAATGGAACGACTACAGACAATGAAGTACATGTCCTGAAGCTTACCCCTGGCGGCGAGCTTATGGCCCCATCGGAAGATTTTTTCGGAGCAGACCAGGATGTCAATGGAAGATTGAGAGACATCGCAGTATCACCTGATGGCAAAAAAATATTCCTGATAAATAATGGCGGAGAAGGTATTGCCGATAAGATCAGTATTTATACTGTCAATTCAATAACTGCCACATCCGATCCAAATGATAATAATTCATCCATAGAATTGTTTCCAAATCCTGCAAGTGATTTAGTGACGCTCCGAAGCAAGGAAGGAATCGTTGGTATTAAAATATATAACCTTTCCGGTGATCTTGTGCAGGATAAAAAAGAGAGTGTCTCTAGTTTTCATGTTAACCAGTTACCCAATGGATCTTATTTCGCGAAAATAAATACCGCGTCTGGTTCATATTTCACTAAGACTTTTATTAAGGAATAATGAAATAACGAGTGCTGGTTTCCAAAGTCTCAGCCTTGAAGGAATTGAATACCATATTCAATTCCTTTTTTTATAAATAAGAATACCCTATGAGCGATCATAAATTTTGAATACCGGCTGACGCAGTTCTTTTCCTGCATCTGATAAAATAAAGCTTATAGTTTCTGCCACCGTTGATGTCTTTACCCATGCATCAAAATCTGCATCAGGCATGTCCACCCGGTTGGGAGGTGTATCCAGGATACTGGGCACTATTACAGATGCTGTGATTCCATGATCCTTTCCGGAATCATTTATTATCTCAGCCAGCCTGAACAGCAATGATTTGGATAATGCATATGCGATACTATTCTTTCCATCTTTAGGATTTATGGCTGGCCTGGAACCAATCAGGATAATCTGTCCTGCACCTTTTTTCTTAAAATGAGTCATGAAAGGCTTTACCACAAACCATGCAGTTTTAAAATTCAAGGCTATTTGCTTATCCAGTAAATTCTCATCCGTCTTTTCAAGATTGCCCATTTCAAAACCACCGGCAAGCAACACCGCTGCTTCCAGTTGTGGATACTCATCAATCATGGATTGAACAAAAATTTCCGAGGATTTCTCATCGAGCAGGTCAACATGATCGACACGTATTGCATGCTGTTTTAAAGATTCTGTGATTTCACCATGTCCTGCAACCGCAATGATTTTATATCCTTCAGCAGATAATAATTTGACAACCTCCCTGCCTAAATTTCCATTCGCTCCGGTGATCAGAATTGTTCGCTCCATAATAAATTTATCATGTTAAAGATGAACTCATGAAGGTGTATCGTGAAAAATTCATTTTCGTATCAGATCAAATACTACCAGTAGCATACCAATCGACCAGGCCTGATGTATACATCCTTTTCCCGGTCCGGGTTCGGCTCCATCAAATATTTCCGATATGCCATGAATACAACCGGAATGGTAAAAATGTTCTTTCACCGGACGCATCATATCCAACACCTGCTTTTTCGCTATTGCAGAATTCTTGTACAATTTTAGATATGCCAGTAAATATTCTCCCAACAGAAATCCCCAGACAGTACCCTGGTGATATGCTTTGTCACGATGCCATTGATCACCGGTATAAATACCTATGAAATCCGGATGATCCATTGACAATGATCTGAGGCCATAGGGTGTAAACAAAGTTGAGGTTATGACCTGCATTACCTGGTGACTTTCTTTATCTGTTAATAATGAAAATGGTAAGCTTAAAGCATACAACTGGTTTGGCCTTACAGCATCATCAGCATATTCTCCCGGGATCACTACATCATTCAGATATCCCTTTTCGTTGATAAAATATTCACGGAATGCATCTTTGACTTTTAACGAAAGCATTTTCCATCCCTCATCTTCGATTTTACATAAATGTTGAAATTGAAGATAGACCTGTATTGCATTATACCAAAGCACGTTGATTTCCACAGGACATCCATGGCGTGGCGTGACTACATAATCTCCGACCTTTGCATCCATCCAGGTCAGTTGAGTCAATCCTTCTCCGCCGGATATCAGGCCTTCTTCCAGCATATGAATATTAAAATCAGTACCATCCCTGTAAGAAGAAAGTATCTCTTTTAATTTCGGCATGCATTCCAGTATAAAGCCGGTATCATTAAACTTCTGTTGATATTCATACAGTACGATGAACAGCCATAAAGATGCATCGATCGTATTGTACTCAGGCGTTTCACCCTGGTCCGGAAAACGATTTGGGATCAGGCCATCCCTGAGGTACACCAAAAAAGTATTGATGATATTCTTTGCAAGCTCTTGTTGACCACCTGCTATCACTAAGCCTCTCATCGAGATCATCGTATCGCGCCCCCAATCCGTAAACCAATGGTAACCAGCGATGATGCTGTATCCATTGTTTGATTCACGGTGCACAATAAACTGATCACCGGATGTGATGAGATCTAAAAAGAAACGTTCGTCATCAATTGACAATCCTGCAGGAATCCTGGCATTACCTTTTTTGGTTAATGCTGCGATTCGTTTGTATTCAACTTCTTTCAGTTGTTCCCAGGGTTGATGAAGCATTTCACTTTCGATGGTGAAAACGATATGTGTCTTCTGGCCTGGTTTCAATATGACTACATATGTCCCGATTGAACATGCATCTTCCCGATCGTCAAGACCACGCTGAGTTTCCTTTTCGTAAATAAAATCTTTATACCAAATCCTGTCAGCCCGGAATCCACCTCCCAGGCATTGAACATATAATGGAGCTGCACCATGAAACGGATAAATGACAGTGACATCATTGAAATTTTCCTCGTGATAAAAATCAAATTTATCCTGCTGAGAAAACAAGTTGTGATAGTCCCGGTAAACATAAAAAGGATTGAGTTTTAGAATGATTTCTTTATCACCAAGATTATGATACTCCACTACAGTCGTATTAGACTGATAAACCATAAACACTTCTTTGGAGAGAATGAAGTCAGTTCCCTGAAAGGTAGTGCGTGGCAAAGGATGACGATTGAAATCAGAAATGGTATTAAATCCATCCGGATGAACTGTACCGGGATATTGATTTGATGACAGTTGAATTTGCTGTCCATTTGCGTCCATGATCGTTTCCTCCACTTTAGAGACGATCACTACTCGTTCAGTCGGAGGTCGTAGTGATGCTACAAGTAAACCGTGGTACCGACGAGTGTTTGCTCCGGAAATAGTAGAAGAGGCATAACCACCAAGGCCATTTGTAACGATCCATTCTTTTTCTGATAGGTCTTCGAAGGTGGGGTTGTGAAAGGTCAATGGTTGTTCTTTTTTCTCAAATGTATCGGATAAAGGTCAGGTTCAATGATTTAGTCATCAAAATTGTCAGTCTATTTATAAAAATACAATGTAAATTCATTTTTTAAATTTTGTCACAATATGCTTATTTTCAATATATTATGTTAATTTTTATATTGAAATTTAAAATTACTCAATATGATGAGTAATTTTACTCAATAAAGTGAGTAATTTTACTTAATATATTTTGATGAGAAAATGAGTGACGGTACAAAATTGATCAGGAGTGAACTGGAGATCCTAAAACAACGATTGAATCTGGAACCCCGAAAGTTTATACAGGTGATATCCGGCCCCAGACAGGTTGGAAAAACCACCATGGTGACCCAGTTTATTAATAGAACTGGTTTTCCAGTCCACTTTGTTTCCGCTGATGCAATTGCTTCAGATGATGAATCCTGGATCCGCTTCCAATGGGAAACTGCGCGTATTAAATTGAGACAGGAAACTGCGCCGGAAGCCATCCTTATCATTGACGAAATTCAGAAGATTAAAAACTGGAGTGAACAGGTCAAAAAAGAATGGGATGCAGACACCCGCAATAATTTGCCTCTCAAGGTGATCTTGCTGGGTTCTTCACGCTTGTTATTGCAACAAGGATTAACTGAATCATTAACCGGCCGGTTTGAAACCATTTATTTATGCCATTGGACATTTACAGAAATGAATGCTACATTTGGTTTCAGCCCTGAAGAATATGTTTGGTTTGGTGGATATCCGGGACCTGCATCATTCATCCAGGATGAAATGCGATGGAAAAATTATGTGCGTGATTCACTTATTGAAACCAGCATATCCATGGACATCATGCAACTGACACGAGTTGATAAGCCGGCGCTCATGCGAAGACTTTTTGACCTGGGATGTCAATATTCAGGACAAATTTTATCCTTCAATAAAATATTAGGACACTTGCCTGATGCAGGCAATACAACAACGCTTTCCCATTATCTGAATTTACTAGCCACAGCAGGCCTCCTGGCAGGTCTTGAAAAATACAGCAAGGGCATCATACGCCAAAGAGGTTCAATCCCTAAATTCCAGGTACATAATACTGCACTGATGACAGCCACTCAATCAGAAACGTTTTCGATTATATACAATGATTCGGCGAGATGGGGAAGATGGGTGGAGTCATGCATAGGAGCACATCTCTTAAATGCCAGTATAAAAAATCATTTCACTTTAAATTACTGGAGACACGTTAATGATGAAATCGATTTTGTACTTACCGACGGAAAGAAAACAATTGGCATCGAAGTCACTACAGCATTGAAACCCCGGCGCTCCGGTGTAAATGCTTTTATAAAGGCTCATCAACCTGACAAAGTATTGACTGTGGGATCAGGTGGGATGTCGTGGCAGGAATTTATTAGGTCAGATGCAAAAATTTTATTATATTGACACTCTATGAAAATATTATTTGGAAACGGTTTCAAAAAGATATTTAGAATTTTTTTACAATACTATTAATTGAATTATGGAAGAGCTATTAACTTATAATTTAAATGATCCAAGAACTGGAAAAAGGCAAGAATATTTCGATCTTGGTCGCACCCATGAAAATAAACTTGACTTCATAAGCGCCATTGATGCATATAAATTATACTTAACATTTCTGAATGAGTCTGATCAACATATACCCCAACAATGGATTTCAATTCTATATGAGAAGTTAGGTAATAAAGCAGACTCTCTAATTCATTTGGCTTTATTTGCTGATGGTTGCAGCAAACCTTTTGGTGCTGAAATATTTAGAGAAATTGGTGAAGAATATGAAAAAATAGATTTTTTTAATGACGCACTACATTCTTACAATAAATCTATAGCTCTTAATCCAAAGATTGGTTTAAAGATGAAAATTTTATCATTACAAAAAAAGTAAAATGAAATATTCAATATTAGATTTAGAAACTACTGGACTATTTCCAGCTTATCATGACAAAATTGTTGAAATTTCTTTAATTAGCATTGACGAGAATGGGTCTATTTTGGATTCATATCAAACATTAGTAAACCCTAATCGTGATGTTGGGGCCACAAGAATTCATGGAATTACCGCAGAAATGGTAGTTGATGCTCCGTCTTTTTCTGAAATATCACTTCATATATTATCAATAATTGACAATAGTGTAGTCGTAGGTCACAATGTAAATTTTGATATCAATTTTTTGAATAACGAACTATTAAATACAGGTATTTCCGATTACACTATTAGTGGATTGTGTACAATCGAACTTTCAAAAATATTGTCTATCGATGCCCCAAAAAGGAACCTAGAGGCACTATGTAATTTTTTTGATATTGAAAATGAGAATGCACATACAGCATATGGAGATTGTCATTCAACAAAAGAATTATTCTTAAAATTGTACAATATTTACAAACGTCAATTTGGGATAGATCATTTTATCGAAAATTATTATAATAAATATTACCTTAAAATAAACAATGCTATAGAATTAAATAGTAGAATAGAACACAAGCGTACAAATGCTATTGATAATATTTTAAAAAATAAAACGAGATTGCATTCAATGATTTTAAGATTACCCGAAACTAGCCTTAATCAATCATTACCAATACAACAATATTTAGATATTCTGGACAAGATTTTAGAAGATAGAATAGTAACAGAAGATGAACAAGAAAAACTTCATTCTCTTTCGAAAGAATTTGATTTATCTCAGATTTCTGCTTTTGAAATACACGAAGAATATTTAAGGAGATTAATAAGAGTTTATCTATTAGACGGAGAAGTTTCTGAAATTGAAATGGCAGATTTGGCAAATGTTGCCTTGCTTTTAGGCCTTTCTGAAAAACTTGATTTAATTATTAATTTAGAAACAGCAAAAATTCCGACTTTAGAAAACTTAAAATCAAATAATAAAAACTTGGACTTGGCTGGACAGTCAGTATGTTTTACAGGTGAATTGCTTTCTAAAATTGGAGGTAAAATCATTGAAAGAAAACAGGCTCATACTCTAGCTCATGAGAGAGGATTAATAATTAAAGAAGGAGTAAGTAAAAAACTTGATTTATTGGTAGTTGCTAATCCTTATACACAATCAGGAAAAGCTAAACTCGCAAGAGAATTGAATATTAAGATAATTGCAGAACCTGTTTTTTGGAATATGCTAGGAGTTAGTGTGGACTAAATATATTTAGATCCTAAAATTCTGCATTCCCCGGAGTCCGTGGAAATGGAATCACATCCCTGATATTCGTCATCCCGGTTACAAATAATACTAATCTTTCAAAACCCAATCCAAATCCTGCATGCGGACAAGTCCCGAATCTTCTTGTATCCAAATACCAATCCATCTCATGCAACGGAATATGCATTTCTTCCATTCGCTGTGTCAATACATCAAGTCGCTCTTCTCGCTGTGAACCACCGACAATCTCTCCGATCGAAGGAAATAAAATATCCATCGCCGATACCGTACGTCCATCTTCATCCACCCGCATATAAAATGCCTTGATCTCCTTCGGATAATTTGTAAGGATCACAGGTTTTTGAAAATGTTTTTCGACGAGATAACGCTCATGTTCTGACTGCAGGTCTGTGCCCCACCCTTCTATTGGGTATTGGAATTTTCCTTTCTTATTCGGAGTGCTGTTTTTTAATATTTCAATGGCTTCCTCATATTTTAAACGCTGAAACTCATTATCGACCACAAACCGAAGTTTTGTGACAAGATCCATCGAACTTCTTTCCTGTTGCGGTTTCGTCGATTCTTCCTGCTCTTGTCTTTCTTTCAAAAACTGGATATCGTCTGCACAATAATCCAATGCAAATGAAATGACATACTTCAACATGGACTCAGCGAGATCCATGTTATCCTTCAGATCAAAGAATGCAACTTCCGGTTCGATCATCCAGAATTCTGCCAGGTGACGAGTGGTATTGCTGTTCTCCGCTCTGAATGTAGGGCCAAAGGTATAGACGCGGCTTAATGCAAGCGCTGCAAGCTCTGCTTCAAGCTGTCCTGATACGGTGAGATTAGTTGCTTTGCCAAAAAAATCTTTTTTGAAATCAACATCACCTTCTTTATTCTTCTGGACATTATCAAGTGAAAGGGTTGTCACCTTAAACATCTCTCCTGCACCTTCTGCATCCGATCCTGTGATGACCGGGCTATGGAAATAAAAGAAACCGCGTTCGTGAAAAAAATGATGGATCGCATACGATAATGCGTGCCGTATGCGCATGACAGCACCAAATGTGTTTGTCCTTATTCGCAGATGTGCGATATCCCGGAGGAACTCCATACTATGCTTCTTTGGCTGAAGCAGATATTTATCCGGATCAGAATCACCGACAACTTCAATGGTTCGGGCTTTTACTTCAACCGCCTGACCTTTGCCTGTGGATTCAATCAATATACCTGTTGCCATGATTGCAGAGCCGGTAGTTATTCTTTTCAGCAATGAGGCATCGGTATTCTCATGATCCACCACTACCTGCATCGTCTGCATGCATGATCCGTCACTTACAGCGATAAACTGGTTGCTCCTGAATGTCCGCACCCAACCGCAAACCGTGACCTCCTGACCGATTGGCTTGGCAGCAAGTATTTCTTTTATAGATTTCTTCATCATTTCCTTTACTGGAATAAGGGAGCGAAGATAGGCAGATAACAGTTTCCGGCTTAACCGACCCGATATGACCTCGTGGCACGACTAGTGGTGCCACGAGTACTGGTGCCACCACTAGTGGTGCCACGAGGTCGTAACTGCCTGATATTACACATAGTTATAAGTGGAAGCCCGGTACACTTTCTGGCGCACTTTCTGGTACACTTTCCGGTGCATTTTGGAACCAAAATCAGGAATTCCGGAGGATCAAACTTTTCTAAAGAAGACTTACTGATTGCACTTATTCTGGATAAAGGGCTCCGCATCTTTCGTGCCAAGCTCTAGTGCCTTCTTCCAATCCGCACAAGCTGATGCAGGGTCACCAAGAGCTTCCCAGGCGCGGCCACGGAAATAATAGGAAGCTCCATGTGAAGGCTGATACTTAATGGAAGCATCCATATCTGCTTTAGCCTGGGGAAACAGGCCCATCCTGCCATAACAAAATCCCCTTTCGTAATAAGCATTTGGAAAATCAGGCTGCAGGGAAATAAGCTTCGAATAGGTTTCAATTGCTTCATTGAGCATATTGGATTCTTTATAAGCCACCCCCAGATTAAATAATCCATGCTTGTTAGTAGGATCAGCATCGAGTATGGTCTTGAAATCTTTCGCTGCTTCTGCAGTCTGACCACTTGCCCCGTAAGAACTTCCTCTAAACTGCAATGCAGTCAGATTTTTTGGTTCCTTAGCAATAACCGCATTGGATACTTCAATGGCTTCATTGTATTTCTTAACATTGAAATACGCTTCTGCAAGCCTCACTTTTGCATCTGTATAATCAGGGCTCAACTGAACACCTTTTTCAATAAAGGGTAATGCATCCTCCCATTTGCCGGCATCTCTCAACATAGAACCATAATTGAGATTGGCCAGACCTGAACCCGGGTTTGTATATATAGCATTACTATAATAGGCTTCCCAATTCTGATACGTACCCGAACGCCAGACATTCACTCCCGCCCAAAGCGCAAGTACTATTCCAAATACAATTTGAACAGGTTGTCTATTAGTGAATTTAAATTTGTCAAAACATCCCAATACAATAAGCAAAAGTCCTACAAACGGAAACCATGCCCGGTGATCAAGATAATCATACGCTACTCCCGCAAACGATGGTTCATACGCCATGGAGGGCAATAAAAGTCCAAGCCACATGGCTAATCCTGAATAAAGGATCCGTTGTTCCGGTTTATTTTTCAAAACCCAATATGCAAACAGCCCCAGTACGAGAACTCCTGCAATCGTCCATCTCAGTGAATAGCCAGGCATCACACTAAATCCCAGTGGGAAAATCATCTTAATAAATTCTTCCGGCATGGACCGGATATTGTGAAAAAATGCAAGCGCCGTTAAGTTACCTGCCTCTGCAATTGCTTTTCCCCGCAAAACAAAATAACCTGCAAATAGCAAAGCATTTATTCCTATCCAGATCCAGGCGATGGATTCAGGCATTTTCTTCTTTTCAACGTACATTATCACAAAGGCAACAAATAATAATGCAATGGCTGATTCCTTGGAAAGCAATGCCATGAGAAAAACCGGAACAGCAAACCACAAAAATTTTGTCAGTCCTGTTTTTAAATATCGCTGCACGAGAATTAAAAACAATAATCCAAAGACCATCAGGTATAAATCTCCCCTGGCAGCAATCCAGCCTACAACATGGGGTGTGAGCATATTCATTGCATACAGCATTGCTCCGGCCCAGGCAAGCAGAGGTTTAAAATAAAATTGAAGGAAAATAAAAAGCAATACCACACCCAACAGGTAAATAACCAGGTTGTGAATATGATAAACCATGGGATTAGTTTTCCCGATTGCAAAATCCATCATGTAAGAGATGCTTTGCCACGGACGATATAATTCAATCCGGGCATCCATAAACCATGCATCCGTGGTGAATGCTAATGGCAGATTAAATCCTTCCTTCAGCATTGGATTTTCTTTGATCATCTTATCATCGTCATGCATGACGTAATCAAAGAGGATCGTCCTGCCATATATGATAGCAGGAAAAGCTACGAGGAGAATTAACTGCCACAGCTTAAGCTTTTGAACAGGCTTTTTTAGTGCAGAGGGTTTTGGTGGTTTCTTGTGTGCCATTGAAAATTAAGCTACGAAAGCATTAACAATGATATGAAGAAAAATCAAGCTTTGTATAGAAGGCCTGCTGTCATAGCAGATCAGTAAATTTCCGGATTTCTGACAACATTTCTTCCCTTGACCTGCCACCCGGAATACCCCCGTAACGAACAGACAGGCATTGCTCAAAAAATTTAATCACGCCGGCATTCACTTCATCCGGCACATTGTTCTTATCAAGATAAAACCTGAGCTTATCCTGGTCAAGATCTGAAGAAGGGATTGACAGCCTGTCCGAAAGAAACCTGTAAAATATTTCAGTGGCCTTTTCGAAAAATACTTTGTCAGACAAATTTGAAGAGTTCAGCTGTAGTTCATCCATGTGAAGACGTGCATGGCGCACAGATGCCAACCGAACTTTTTCTTCTGCAGGAATTAAATCTTCATGTTTTCGCTTATAGGAAACGAACATGCCCCAGCATGTACCTGACAGTAAAAGTCCAAAAAGAAATAAATGAGGAATCGATGCCCAGAAACGATCATCCGTAGTAATATTTCTGATTTTTCTTAACTGTCCCGGTGTTTCAGGAGCAACTGCGATATTCGATCGTTTACCATTATTTATTCCTTTGGTTACATTCAACCTGATGGTATCTGTGCTCGCAGTTTGATATTTCAATGTCTTCGGATTGAAATAAATAAGTGGAATGACCACCTTGTATTGTCCTGGTTCACGAGGGATCATCTGGTATTCAATCGTCCGGTGGTGCGTGATGTGATCCTGATCATCTGTCATTTTATCTTCGGTAATGCGCGGATCATAAATTTCAAAATCTCCGTTCACTACCGGTGTGGGCGGATCCCATCGCTTGGCATCTCCGTCTCCCTCTATTTGCACTGAGAAGGTGAATGCATCATCTGTAGTAATATTTGTTTGCCCGGGCCTGCCTTTTACGACATACTGTCCGACCGCACCTGAAAAAGCAGAGGGTGCTCCTGGTGGCAAAGGCAAAATATGTATTGTCCTCGCTGCTGATGAAACATTAGACACCTCCATTCTTTTCAAAGAAAAAAATCCACGCTTCTCTGCAAATGGTGACTCAAGACCAACATCCATGACCATAGGATCAATCGTGTATGTCCCTGATTGATGTGCGAATAGTGCAAGGCCTTTAATAATCCGTGATGTATACTGAACTCCATTCACAATTTCCAATTTAGACTGGCGGCTAAAATTGCTGAGCGGTTGAATAAAAAAATCAGCGTAATCTTCTTCAGTGAGCAGGGAGACACTTTCTACATTCTGATTGAAAAACAATTTGTACCTGAGGATAATCTGCTGGCCGGGAAAATAAGTTGTTGAATCCAGCTCTGCGACGAGCAACAATTTTTCTTTTCCCGTTGTCGTAATGCCTGTACCTGAGGCTCCCTTGGATTTCAGCACTTCCATTGCCAGTGGGCGGGTAGAGAGCAGCTTGCGTCCTGCCCCTACTTTCGCAGAACCAATGGTAAATTTTCCTTCCTTAGTGGCAAGCAATGTGTATGACCATGACATGCTCCTGCTTATTTGTCCATTCATGACCATAGTGCTTGATGACGTAGAAGGGCCGGCCAGAACTTTAAAGTTTTCAAAGGATGGAGGCTGAAAGTTTGATCCTTCAGCATTTCTGAGTTCAAACCTCACATCAAAGGTTGTATTCTGCACCACTTTGTCACCGGCTGCTGCCGCTGTAAATTCCGGAGCTTGCGCAAAACCTGTGTACAAACAGGAGAGGACGAAAAAGCAAATGAAAAATGCAGAATGAAGATTAGAACTTTTTTTTCTCACGGATGGGCTTTGTCGGTTTATCAGGTGGTGGTGGAACAGAAGGACGGTTAGAATGCTTCAACACGATAATTTCAACCGGGTCTATTTTCAATCTCCGGTCTCCATCCTGGAAAGCGGCTTCAGGAATGATAATCTTTCCTTCTTCAACTGCCCTGAGAATATAGGAATAAGACTGACTCGAACTTTTCTTTCCGTTGGAGATCATAAAGCTTGAGGAAGTATTCGGACCACTTACCACAGGCATGTTTTTAAGTTCCGGCGCTTCAAAACGTCCGTCACCATTTTCGATAGTATAGGTTACTTCAACCAATTCGCCAGGATTGATGGTATCGGCGCTTACTTCAACTTTGACTACAGGCTGTGCAGTGAGAGAAGTGAGAAGAGTGAGAGAAGTGAGAAAGTGAGCTAATTTCAAAATCATTTTCATGGCTTCAATCTTTTGATCAATACTTATTATTTAGAAATGTGTTATATCTTTTATTTTCTCGCAAAGTCGCAAAGACGCAAAGTAAATTCCGTTTTCTTTTTGCCAATTGCTTATTGTTTTGCCTTTCTGGTAACTCACCCCCTTCCCCTCTCTTATGCATTGATTTCCGGTACAAAAATGATTTTGTTGAGAGAGGGGTGATTTGCTTATTTCCTATTGTTTATTCCTTCGCCTTTTTTGCCTATTGCTTACCAGTCCTTCACAGGGGGCGTTTTATTGCCGGTCACTTTTTTCAGTTTTTCCTGGACTCTCTGATCTTCGCGCTCTACGGCTTTTAATATTTCCTTTGCTTCATCCTTGCTTATATCTTGTTTCTGTTCCTGTTGCTGCTGATCTTGTTGTGATTGATCCTGTGAATCCTGTTGCTGTTCTTTTTTATCTTTTTCGGATTGTTGTTGTTCTTGTTGTTGTTGTTGCTGATCAGGATTTTGCTGATCCTTGTTGTCGTCTTTCTTTTGCTGGTCCTGTTGCTGTTGTTGCTGTTGTTGTTGCATTTGGCGCATGGCAAGCATCAGGTTTTTCTTGGCATCTTCATCTGAAGGGGAGAGCTTGAGGGATTCCTTATAATTTTTAATAGCTTCTTCGTATTCCTTATTTTGAAAATGAGCATTGCCCATATTGTAGTACGCCTTCGATTTAAGTGAAGGGTCATTTGTTTGTTCGATTGCTTTCTGGTACTGACTTACAGCTTCGGGCATCCGGTTTTGCATATAGATGGCATTCCCAAGATCGTAGGATGCTTCAGGTTTAGATTTGATTTCTTCTGCTTTCCGGTAATAGGTTTCAGCTTCCTGGAAAGTACCTTTATCAAATTCACTATCCGCCTGCCTGTAAAGAGGATATGCCGGTTGACTTATTCCTTCCGCATTAAACAGAAAAGTGATAAGCACAAACAGAAGAATAAACCGCATTGTATAGTACATCAGATTACTTCGAATTTATAATTAACGGTTACATACACCAGGACCAATAATAGTGCAGGCAGAAGAAACCATTGAAAATAGCTTTTATGCTCAGAGAAAGAACGCTTTTCAAGATGGCTTCTTTCCAGCTTTACGAGTTCTGATTTCAGATCTTCAATGATGGTAGGAACGTCATTGAGATCGTAATATTTTCCATTCCCGTTGCCTGCGAGCTGGGTCATCAGTTGCCTGTTGAGTTTCGATACTACAGGCTGGCCGGTTTCGTCCCTCTTCACATCTTTGTTGCCGTTGATCATCACGGGAAGAGTGCCGCCTTGTTCAGTTCCGACTCCCACCAGGTATGTGGCCCATCCTTTCGATGCTGATTCCTGTACGGCGAGCGGGGCATCGCTATCATGATCTTCGCCGTCGGTAATAATGATGATAGCTCCACCAGCCTGATCGTCTTTATTTCCGGATTTTGTAGCCAGGCGGATCGCTTCACCAATAGCAGTGCCTTGTGTACCGGCCTGGCTTGGATGTGCAGCATTCAGATATAATTCAATTGCGTGCCAATCAGAGGTTAGGGGACTTTGTATATATGCATTGCCTGCAAAAACGATCATGCCTATACGATCGGTCTTAAATCTGGAGACTAAATCCAATGCAAATCTCCTGGCTCTTTCCAACCGGTTAGGGGCCACATCTTCAGCCAGCATACTGTTGGATATATCCAGGCATAAATAGATATCGGCTGTTTTATTTTCGATGGATTCCGTTTTGAAACCCCATTGTGGATTAACTGCGGCGATGCTAAACAATACAGCTGCCAATGCTCCAAACCACAGGAATGAAGGCTTGCTGTTCAATATACTCCTCACTTTTTCATTGGAACCTGTGCTACCCCACCTGGCCCAACTTTTATTTCTAAAAAAAGCGCTGAGAAAAAACCCAGCCATGATCAGCACAGGAAGTATTCCCAACCAAAAAAATTCAGGATGTTCAAAACGAAACATGAAATAGAATTAACGCGGTATTTTGAAATTCAAATGAAGATGGATTGCCAAATGAAAAACCAAGGTAGTTGGCAGATTCCTTCCGGTCAAAAGTAATATACTATGTCTGCAGAACATTTATTGTTGCCTTTCGAATGATGTTTACAGATTGTGAACGTTTTGTAAGTAAATTGTATATGCCCCGGAGCGGTATAAATGTTTGGAAATCGTGAAAAAGGCAGATTCTGAAAACCCTGAAAAATAATTGTCTGTTATATTGCAGACCGATGAATACCAATAATCCGGTATTCATTCGCAGAGGTTAGTCTATACGTTTGGTTTTCAAAGCTCAATATGTAGGCTTTTTATATTATATCAACATGTGCTATTGCTTTTCATAAATTTTGCATCAGGGGCGAGTTCCAAAATTTATGTATTACATTGGCAGCAATTAAAAAATAAAAATATTTTTGCAACCTTGGTCACTTCCGTATCGACGGGGGTCCTGATCTTCGATCTCACTCATGCATCAAATCAAACATTAAATCAATCTTTATGAGCAATCCTAATGTCAAGGCTGATAAATCTGCCAACAGCAGTTCATTCAGTGCACTTTTTGCCTCTATTTTAATTCCGGTGGCTATCATTATCGGTTTTATAATCTTCTATACGATCCTGGGAAGTCCCAGCAATTTTGAAGAAGGCAATATAGAAGGCCATCCTAAGCCGGGAAATTATCTGGGCATGATGTACAAAGGCGGATATCTGGTGCCATTCCTTATGGGCCTGATGATGATCGTTCTGGCAGTGATCGTTGAGCGATTTTTAACCATCAAGGTGGCCAGTGGAAAAGGATCTATTCCAAATTTTGTGAGGAAAATAAAAGGTTACCTGGATAGGAATGATATCAATGGTGCAATCACTGAATGCGACAGGCAAAAAGGTTCTGTTGCTAATGTCATCCGTGAAGGATTAAGAAAATACCAGGCTATGGAGCAGACACAGGGTCTTGAAACTGACCAGAAAGTGCTAGCTATCCAGAAAGAAATTGAAGAAGCCACTTCTCTTGAGCTTCCGATGCTTGAAAAGAATCTTGTGATCCTGGCTACGATCTCATCAGTGGCAACACTCTTAGGTCTGTTAGGTACGGTATTCGGGATGATCCGGGCATTCTCAGCGATAGCCACTGCAGGAGCACCTGATGCTGTAGCGTTATCAACCGGTATTTCAGAAGCGTTGATCAATACAGCTCTTGGTATCAGCACATCTGCCATTGCTATTATTGCTTACAATTATTTCACCACTAAGATCGACGGTTTAACCTATGGTATAGATGAGGCTGGATATAGTGTTGCGCAAAATTATGCTGCAAAACATTAATTCTTTTACACCCGTTATCTAATTTAAGATGCCAAAGGTCAAAATACCCCGGAAGAGTACAGCAGTAGACATGACAGCCATGTGTGATGTGGCTTTCCTGTTGCTTACTTTTTTCATCCTGACCACCAAATTCAGACCTCAGGAAGTTGTCGCTATCGATATACCATCATCTACTGCCCAGTTTCCCATACCGGACCGTGATATCATGTTATTCCAGATAGCTCCTGATGGAAAAATATTTTTTGGCCTGGATGATCAACCTACACGAATGAAGTTGCTAGACAAGCTTGTTGAACAATACAGGCTTACCTTGTCAGATAAACAAAAAGATGCCTTCAGGACTCTTGAAACCTGGGGCATGGATATCCGGTCACTTCCTACCTTTCTTGCTTTGGAACCCGGGGCGAGAGCCACTTCTCCTCAACCTGGACTTACCATAGACACTACCGGAGGAAATCACCAGGTGGAAGACCTGATCCTGTTTTCAAGACAAGCGAACAATGACCTACGTATAGCCATCAAAGCCGATAAGACTACTGAATACAGGAATTTTGATAAGTTGATCAAAGCCCTGCAAAACCGGAGGGTCAATAAGTTCAACCTGATCACGTCTGCCAGGGGAAAGAGAGAATAATCATCCTATCTACAAAAGCAAAAAAAGCGAACCATGGCTGAAATGAATACCTCTGGTGGAGGAGGTCATAAAAAAGATAAAAAGGTAAGGGGCAAAAAAATGTCTACGCGGGTCGATTTGACCCCAATGGTGGATTTAGGCTTCTTGTTGATCACCTTTTTCATGCTTGCAACCACGTTTAACAGGCCAAAAACGATGGAGGTTAACAAACCTGCTAAAGATGAACAGAAGCCTGAACAAGAGCCAGCCATCAAAATGTCAAAAACAGCCACAGTCATGCTGGGTAAAGGAGATAAAATATATGCATACGTCTCTCCGGATGAAATTGATGCAACGACTGAACTACAGCTTGACAGCCTTGATTACAGCCCATCGGGATTGAGGAAGTTTATACAGCGAAGACAAAATGAGGTCAAAGAACAATGGGGAAATCAGGATGAACTGTTCGTCATGATCAAGCCATTGCCAGGTTCAAGCTATAAAAACATCGTGGATGCACTTGATGAAATGACTATCAATAATGTCAGACGATATGCCATCCTTGAACCTAATGACCCGATTGATTCACTGGTTGCCCAGATTTCCGGTCAAAGCCGAAAATAATTTATGCAAAAAAACGATCAGGAGCATCATTACGTTATCTGAACTAAAGGAGTAGATTATGGAAAATGAAAGATTGTTGAGGACTTCGATGGATGACATCGTTTTCGATGGACGGAACAAGTCTTATGGTGCTTTCCAGCTTCGCCGTCTTTATGACAAGCATATGACCAGAGCGATGCTCGTCGGTATGCTCTTTTTCCTGCTGGTCGTCGGATCCCCTCAAATCATCAGCATGATCAAAGGGTTCCTACCGGATACATCGGAAGAACTGAAAAATACAGAAGTTATATTGGCTGAACCTCCGCCATTGGACCCAAACAAGCCACCTCCGCCACCTCCGCCAAGAGTAATTCCTCCACCTCTTAAGGACCAGATCAGATTCGTCCCTCCAGTGGTAAAAAAAGATGACGAGGTAATAATAGAAGATACCCCGCCAGATAAAGATACGATTGCAGAAAAAGAGATCGCAAATGTGACAATGAAAGGAGATTCGGTCCATGGTGAGGAACCTGCCTACGAAGAGCCTACACCTGTTGTTATCGAAGAGCCGGTTAGTGAAGAGCCATTCACCTATGTGGAACAAATGCCTACGTTCCCTGATGGGACAGAAGCGATGTATAAATATATCTATCAGCAGATCAAGTACCCTGCCATAGCCCGTGAAAATGGTATCTCAGGGCAGGTGATCGTCCAGTTTGTGGTAACAAAAGATGGCGATATTCAAAAAGCCAAGGTGGTGAGGGGTATATCAGGCGGATGTAATGAAGAGGCCTTGCGTGTGGTCAACGGTATGCCAAGATGGAAACCAGGCAAACACAACGGAAGAGCTGTGCCGGTTACTTTTACCCTCCCGATTAAGTTTGTGCTTCAATAAAGAATGAATGTCTCCAATATCAGGCAGAGCTTTTCTTTTCTTGCTTGGATTGACGTATATAGGAATAGGCGTTTATATTTTTATCCGGCAGGTACTGGATTCTCCCTGGAGTGAAATCCTTTCAATCATGTTTGTCGTATATGGATTGTGGAGAATTTACCGGTCATTTATGAAAACATAAACGCGGTCCGGCATAAAAAGAAAAGAAGGTCTGATCTCCTGATGCAGGAAATCAGACCTTCTTATTAAAGGGATTTTAACCGGATTTAACGAGGCCTTAACTTTAGAATTTGTTATTACTTACGTCATCATGTTATAAAACAGAAGACTCATACCTAATGTCAAGAGTTTACTTATATATTTTATTCGTCTTTATACTTGTGCAAATAGCCTGTATGAAGAAAGCGGAGGAGATGAAAGGTCCGACTATGGGACACCTGGATATCATCGCTGACGAAAGTCTGAAATATATAGTAGAGCAGGAAGAAGAAATATTTGAACGAACATATAAATACGCAAAGCTGGATATATCCTACATGAGTGAATATGATATGTTCAGCCAGTTTTTGGCAGATAGCATTGATGCTATCATGACGACAAGGTCATTGACAAAAAAAGAAATGGATCACTTCGAACAACATGAAATCTATCCAAGACTAACCGTTTATGCCAAAGGAGCAATTGCGTTTGTAACCAATAAAAATCAAATCGATACTTCCTATACCTATGAAGAATTTACAAATATGTTCACGGACTCAACGAAGGGAAAGGTATTTATCATCGAGAATGCTAAATCAGGCATCACGAATGTCATCCTTCAGCTGATCCACCAGGAGAAATTACCGGCGCATTTTTATGCGTTAGGTTCAAAAAAAGAAGTTTTCGATTACATATCAAATCATACTGCGGCGATAGGAATTATAGACTGGAGTGACCTGAGTGACAGTGATGATCAAATGACAAAAGAATTACTGGCTTCCGTACACCTCATAGGTATCAGCCGACCGGTGGATTCGATTCAGCATGGATTTGTGACACCCTATCAATATAATTTGCAGGATTCTTTATATCCATTTACAAGAGAATTATATTTCATCAGTAAAACCGGGATGACTGATGTGGGAACGGGATTTTCTTCCTTCATTGCAGGTGAGATCGGTCAGAAAATTATATTGAAAGCTGGGTTACTGCCCTTATATCAATCCGAACGTTTGTTGGAAATCAGGAATACTTCAGATATTAAAGTTATAAAATGAACACAAAGATCAAATCACATGTTGCATTTTTGCACATTCAATTGCTAAACATCATAAAAATGAAAAAGATATTCTTTGTATTTGTACTAGCCGCTTTGACGCTTGGGCTAAAGGCCCAGACCATTGAGGAAGGGATAAAGTATATGGAAAATGAGAATTTTACGGCTGCGCTCAATACATTCAACGCTATCTGCAAAGCGGATCCAAAAGCTTCCCAGGCTCACTTCTATATCGGAGAGGTTAATTACCTGATGGAGAATTATGCGGAAGCAGAAAAATCGTACCGGAAAGGCCTGACAGCTAATCCGAATTGTGCTGAATGTAATATCGGCCTTGGAAAACTGGAGCTTGATAAGAGCAATACTGTCGAAGCTGAAAAGTATTTCGCTACTGCATTAAAGTTGAATAAGAAAAGTGCGTTGATCCCGGCATTGATAGGTGACGCTTATTTATATAGTAAGAAACCTGATGCCACTAAGGCTGAAAAATATCTTTCAGATGCCCGCAATATGGATCCTAAAGTTGGTAAATACTGGGCGCATCTTGGAGACGCTTATGAGATGAATGAAAATCACGGTGAAGCGATGAGTGCTTATGAATCAGCTGTTGAAAAAGATCCTGCGAATGTAGAAGCATATATAAGCATGGCACGTATCTGGTCGCGTGCAAAAAATTATGAAGATGCTGTCAAGCAGCTGGAAAAGGCAATCCAGCTTTCACCAAACGATGCACGGCCGATCAAAGATTTGTATGAGCTGTATATCCGGGATAAGAAATTTGACAAAGTGATACCGCTCCTTGAAAAATATGTTCAGTTAATAGGTTCTGATATTGCTGCCAAGGTGAGGCTGGTAAAATTCCTGACATTCCAGGCTAAAGATTATGATCGCGCAGTCATAGAAGGTGAAAAACTATTGCTGACCAATCCTGAAGAATATACATTGCACAGGTGGTTGGCATGGGCATATGCAGAACTTGGCAAATGGAAAGAGTCATATGAGCATAGCTCACAATTGTTTGATGCGATCGGTAAAAAAGATGACCGCAAAGCCTTTCCTTCAGATTATGAATATTGGGCTAAAGCTGCGTTCCACCTTGGAAAGCTTGATGATGCATCACACATCTACAGAAAATATCTTGAATTTGAACCCTCACGTGCTTATGAGATATACGGATTGTTGGCCAAGACGTATTATGATTCTTTAAAGTTAGATCAGGCCATAAATTATTACAAACGTAAAGGAGAGCTAAAACCCCTGAATAACCAGGATCAGTATTTTCTGGGCCAGAGTTATATAAAGCTAAAACAATATCCGCAGGCTGATTCAGTCTTTGCTGTAATGGTAACCACAACTCCAAATTATACGCAAGGGTGGTGGTTGAGAGCAAATATAGCAACCAAGACAGACACGATAGTTGATGATACTATCTGGACAGCAAAACCTTTCTACGAAAAATATGTGGAACTGGCAGTAGCAGATTCTGTATATCTCTCAAAGAATCAGAATAAAGCACTTGTTGTTTCTGCCTATCATTACCTGGCGTACTATTATGCCCAGCACGAAGATTTTGAGAAGGCTAAAGAATTTTTTTCCAAAATCCTGGTATTAGATCCCGCGAATAAAGAAGCTGATGAATATTTGAAGCTTATCATCGGACAAAAAAACAGGTAAAGGTGAAATTCATAAAATAAAAAGGGGCAGATAATTCTGCCCCTTTTTATTTTATTTCCTTCGCTGATGAATAGAATTTACAACCTTGCGTCCGGGTAAATATTCCGCTCCTATGGAGCTCAAAAATTCTTGTTGCATTTCGTTTCTACAGATATTCCGCTCCTATGGAGCTATAATCGATGCAACACCATTTGGTTTCTATGATAAGCATTGCTTATAATTAAAAAATAATTTGTTAGCTCCATAGGAGCGAAATATCTGTAGATGAAGAAATCAAAAAAATATTAGCGAGTTCCATAGGAGCGAAATATCTGTAGATGAAGAAATCAAAAAAATATTAGCTATACGAAATGGGGAAATTAATTATTTAGAGCTCCATAGGAGCGGAATATTATCACGGGGACTTACACAAATCAAAATGGCAATGACCTCAGGACCGTTGCTCTTGATATAAAAAGCAATGTTAATAATCCCAGGCCAAAAATCAATGGCACGTAATATATCTCCTGGTATTTTTTGAATACGGTGATCTCAACCTGCGTTTTTTCCAACTGATCGATTTCTGCATACACCTCCTGAAGTGCCTGCGCGGATGTAGCCCTGTAATACTTTCCACCTGTCTCATCAGCGATCTGCTTCAATAATGTTTCATCAATTTCAACCTGTGTATAACCAAACTGGTATTGTCCATCAGCATTCCTCCGCACTGGTGACAATGCCTGGCCATAGCTACCGATCCCGATCGTATACACTTTGATATTAAATTCTTTAGCAAGATCAGCAGCAGTAGCAGGCCTGATATATCCTGCATTGTTTACGCCATCCGTAAGTAATAAAATGACTTTGCTTTTAGCATCACTATCCTTCAACCTGTTAACTGCAGCTGCAAGACCCATCCCGATGGCAGTACCATCTTCAAGCTGTCCGCATTGAAGCTGCTGCAGATAATCTATCACCACATCATGATCATGCGTCAACGGACATTGCGTATAACATTCAGCAGCAAAAACTGCCAACCCTATCCGGTCGTACGTCCGGTGCTTTACAAAGTCTGCAGCTACCTGCTTGCTTACAGATAATCGATCCGGATCAAAATCCCTTGACAACATCGATGAAGAAAGATCCATTACCAGGAAAATATCAATTCCTTCACCTTTTATTTTTTCTTCATTGTTCTCACGCTGTGGCCGTGCCAATGCAATAACAAGTGCCACTATTGAAATCCAGAAAAGTGGCTGGACAAACCTGTAGGCAATAACCTTCCACGAGCCGGGCATTTTCTCATAAAGAACCGGAACATCCAATGCTGCTATTACATCAGGTTTTCCTTTTCGAAGCCTGTGCCATATGATCAAGGGTATCAGGAGCAACAGCAATAACCACCATGGGTCATGAAGGGATATATCATTCCACAGGTGCATCCGGATTGGTTTTTTCCGTTGCCGGAGTGATCAATGATGGTACCTGCATGGTTTGCTTTACAAAGTTGCGCACGCGTTCTATCGTTGCAGCATGTATATCTATTCCCGGATCTGCCTTTGCAAACTTGATCAGATCTGAAACAGAAAGCAATTGTTCAATATCGTGAAGAAGTGAAGGACTTAATTGCTGATGACGTAATTGATCAAGGATTTCATCGGAAGTTTGCTCAAGTGCATGTATACCGTATCGTCGTTCAAGATATTCACGCAATACAGAAGTCAGCAACGTGTAATGTTCCTTTATTTCTCCGCTCTGCCAAAGACGTTTTGATTCCAATTCTGCAAGGGCATTAAATGCCCATTCATGTGGCAATGGTACATATGGGGCCAGTTCCCGGACATCTTCTTTTTTCCTCCGTCTCCACCAATAAATGAGTCCGAATATGATCAATGCTACGGCTATGAGATGAGGAATGTATTTTTTGTAATAAAGAAGATTGAATGGCTGCCTTATAATATCTTTTATAGGAAGCAATCCTGTTGAATCCGGTTCGACAGGCCGTACCTGGATGGGTACGTCATTCGTATATACCGTATCGACCTGATCCCAGTTTTGAATAAGCAGTGCTAAAGCAGGTAACCTTACAAACCCGGTATCAAATAACGCAATCATCCAGGTCACTGTCATGGATGACAGATCCTTTTGTAACGTATCCGGACCGCTTACAATTTCAAATTGGGCTGACGAATCAGGCCAGATCTTTTTGACGTTGATCCACTCACGGCCATTGCTGAGGTTAGTTTTGATCGTAGCCTGCACCTGATCACCTATCGTAGCCTGCATGCGGTCAACCGTTAATGATGCCTGGCTAGTACCGCTTACACATGAATGGATAGCAATGATGAAAACGATATACCGCATCAGGAAGCCCGGTGTTTAAAAAATCGATGAAATTCCTGGATGTAGGATTGATCTGTAGACAGCGTTAGGGTATCACTTTGATTACGCTTGAACTGTTCTTTAAAATCAAGCAGCCTGTGTGCATAGCTTACTGCATACGCATGACGGACCTGAGGGTTGGAAGTATCCACCATGGTGATCCGCTGCGATTCTGCATCTCTCATCCGGACCAGGCCTGCATCCGGAAGGGTTGTTTCCGAAGGATCATGAACATGTATACCTACCATGTCATGGCGTTTTGAAGCTATACGCAAAGTATCTCCGTATTGGTCAGAAATAAAATCACTGATGACAAAGGCAATGCATTTCTTTTTTATAACATTGGATAGATAAGCAAGTGGAACATTGATGTTTGTTTTTCGACCTTCAGGTGTGAAGTATAATAATTCGCGTATGATCCGCAGCAGATGTTGTCTACCTTTCTTCGGCGGAATATATAATTCAATCTGATCCGTAAACAGGATCAGGCCAACTTTATCATTATTCTGAAGCGCAGAAAAACCCAGTACAGCACAGATCTCTGCGATCCATTCGTTTTTCCATTGATCATGGGTACCAAACTGAACGGAGTGACTTACATCCACAAGCAGCATTATGGTCAGCTCTCTTTCTTCTTCGAATACCTTGATGTGCGGATCACCTGTGCGGGCAGTTACATTCCAGTCAATATCTCTGACTTCATCTCCGTATTGGTATGCACGGACTTCGCTGAATGACATGCCGCGTCCTTTGAAAGCTGAGTGATATTCTCCTGAAAAAATATGCTTGCTCAGACTCCTGGTCTTGATCTCTACTTTCCGTACGCGTTTGAGAAGCTCACTTGTATCCACCTATGCTTAACTTTAAATCAGGAGTTAATTTATTGCCATCCAAAATTCCGCCAGTATTTCTTTTTGATCATCTCCTTGCTTTGTTCGAGCGGGAGAAGACGGATGTCATCCCCATAGATCATATCGAATGCCGTGAGCATGACTATCCCTTCCCGTGTAGGGACCAAATATTTATAACCTGCTTTATTCAGCCATGTCATGTATTCTTCATCCGTCTTTTGAGCTGCTATTTTTAATGCTAATGTTTCTGCTTTTTTTAAATCAGAAGCAGTATTGAGAAGCTCAGATGTAGAAAGGATGACATCTTCTTTTTTCAAAAGGACAAAGCATTCCCGGCGTGTTGAGCCAGGATTGATATAGGTAGCCAGGCCGCTTACATAATTTTCATCTGCATCCAGGACTTCAATCCAACCTGAGGATCTGTGCACCAGTCGTTCGGATGCATTTTGTTCATTGATGGTAGTTAAATAACTGACACCTTCTGCCCATGTCTTATCAACCCAACTACTCACCCAGCTTTCATAAGATTCGCTTTCAAGCTGAGGATATACAAAATCGAGAAATCCCATGGAGTTATCAAACTGGCGGATACTCAATGGGAAATTCACTGTGAGTTGAGCAGGATATTCTTTCTCATCCATCACAGCTTTATAAGTCTGTGCATCGCGTTGTCGCATTTGAACGCGGATAGGTGCACCTCCCTGATTTTGAAACACTGTATTCCAGATGCCACATGTTCCGTCAAGACAATATCCTTCAAAGCGTGTGTACGTTCCATTCCGGTGTGCAACGCCTGATACAATACCATAATCCATTTTCTGAACAGAAATAGTCACCGGTGGTGTAGAAGCTATTTGAATCCACTCAGCGGCAGGCTTGAAGTTTTTAATCTTTATAAGTGTTGTTGGAAAAGCTATGATCGGAAACATCCTGCTCTGATCGGCGGACATCCATTCCATGTGGACCTGATCTTTTGTGATGATTCCTTTGAGATAGCCGGTGAGCCTGTCGTATTCGTCTCTTTCCTGAAGCTCAAATGTGCCTTTCTTTTTCCAATCTCCTAAAAGACGATGTGATTTTTTATCTCCTTTATGGATCAGGTAACCTGCTATCTGCACGCTATCCGATGCAAGGATGATCAGGATAGGATGGTAATCAGCCAGGACACCTTCATAAGACTGGAACCATTTTACTTTCCCCAATTGCGAACGGATCCAGGGGTCCACGGTAGCTTGTGAACTGGCACCCGAATAAAGGAAAATAAAAAGAAGGAATATGAATAGTCTCATGATTGCGATTAAAACCTAAGGAACTTCAATGCTATTTAGGATGGTTTTGATAATATCTTCCTGGCTTACATTTTCTGCTTCCGCTTCATAGCTCAGGCCAATACGGTGCCTCATGATATCAGGGCAAACCTGGCGTACATCTTCGGGGATCACGTAAGCCCTTCTTTTCATGAATGCCATTGCTTTTGAGGCGATCATAAGATTGATGCTGGCCCTGGGCGATGCACCATATGAAATGAGTGGTTTTAATTTACTCAAGCCAATACTTTCAGGTTGACGCGTCGCGAATACGATATCAAGTATGTAGTTCTCGATCTTTTCATCTGTATAAACTCTGCGGACTATTTTCCTGGCAGAAAGGATATCCTCAGGTGTTGCAACAGGTTGAAGCTTTATGTTCATTTCACCTGTGAGGCTGCGCTGCATGATCATTCTTTCTTCTGCTTTTTCCGGATAACCTATTTTGACCTTGAACATAAACCGGTCGACCTGGGCTTCGGGGAGATTGTATGTTCCTTCCTGTTCGATCGGGTTCTGGGTTGCGAGGACCAAAAAGGGTTCTTTTAGCTTAAAAGTTTCGCCACCGATGGTCACCTGTCTTTCCTGCATGGCTTCCAGGAGTGCACTTTGCACCTTGGCCGGAGCCCGGTTGATCTCATCAGCTAAGATAAACTGGGCAAAAATCGGTCCCTTTCGGACAGAAAACTGGCTTGAGGCTGGATTGTAGATCATGGTCCCGATGATATCGGCCGGAAGCAGGTCCGGAGTGAACTGTATCCGGCTGAAGCCGGCATCAATCGTAGAGGCAAGTGTTTTAATGGCAAGCGTCTTGGCCAGACCCGGCAGACCTTCCAATAGTACGTGTCCATCTGCAAGGAGACCCAACAGGAGCCTGTTGATCATGTGCGATTGACCCACGATCACTCTCCCACTGGCTTCGATGATTCTTTCCACGAAAGCACTTTCATTGTATATCTCCTGACTAAGTGCTTCAATATCTACACTGGCATACATAAGGCGGTTGTATTTTTATCGGAGCGTGAAAATAGGATCTATGGGACAAATGAAGCTGTTATTAACCCTTATTAACGGGTTATTAAAGACTTACAAGATAACTTATCTGGTCTGGGTGTGCATATTGACGACGAATCTCCTCTTTACCCTACAAGCTCAGTCTGTTGATCCGGTTTTGTCTATTCGCGAATTAAAAGAAGGATTTCTCCTCGTACGCTTGCCCTCCTCCAAGGGCAAGATTGATACGTTACAAGCTATGGTATCAAGGGCTAAAGACGATAAATCGAGACTTCACCTCCAGAAAATGCTTAATACAGCCATTGAAGAACGGGATAGCCTGATCTCTGATTATACACATGCCTTCAGGGATTTCTATCATTTTTCTAATGCTGCCTATTATTTCGACTACGAAGGGCGTGATCTGCGCAAAACGCCCATGTATAAGATGGATGGTTCATCATTACCAAAGGAAGAAATCGGCATGAAGCCTGTATTCTATCTTTACTTTGAACGTACGGAAGAAAGCCATATTGATGCATTAGTCATTTATAATGTAGAAGGATTGCGCGTACCGCCTCCGTTTCCAAATAATTTTACACGAGGTGGCATCAATTTGCTTTTTCTGAAAATTGCAGACAGGAAATTTCCTGCCTGGCGGGTGGAAAGGATTAATAAGAGGTTGTTTAAATATTGGGGAGAGAATCGGCTTTAGTAAGCAGTAAGCAGTAAGCAGTAAAAAAAAGTTATCCCGCAGAATAACTTTTTTTCTTTTTTTATTAATTTAATTACTTAAAAATCATATTTTATAACTTTTCTCACTACTCACTACTCACTACTCACTACTCACTTACTAGTCTCTGTCTTTCTTGTAGATCTTATCCACGATGACGCTATCCGGTTTTTCTTTGAATGGCGGCTTGATCGGTTTGGCAGGTTTATCAGGTTTGGATATGGTATCCATCTTGGTTTCGAGTGAAATAGCTACGAGGACTGAATCAACATATTTCTCTGCATCGGCTAATGCTTTTTCTTTACAGGATTTCACCTGGGATTCACGCCATTGTGACAATTTAATTTCGATGGCTGACGCGATTAATTGTTCCTGCGTAACTCTTTCTTTGCATGCAGCAAAAAGGAGGATGATTAAGACCGGGATGATATTTCTGATTGTCAATTTCATTTTACCAGGATATTCATTTCGGATTGCCTGGCATGCATGATAGAATCCACGGCAGACTGGAAAAACATCTGTCGATGCAGAAGACACAGCGAATCTGTCTCGTTTTGCAGGAATACGGTTTTATGCTGGAAAATAGAATCAATTGTCGCCCTGCTGTTACGTGAAGGGGTTACAGGGCTTGTTGTGCAAGCTGCAAAAAAAATAAAAACAATCATGATAAAGCACACGCACTTCATCGGACTTGTCTCTTTTTCAAAATGAAGTTTTGTCCCAGGTAAACTTTTCTCACCATTTCGTCTTCTGCTAATTCTTCCGCCGACCCTGCTTTAAGAATTTTTCCTTCGAACATCAGGTATGCCCGGTCCGTAATAGAAAGTGTTTCCTGAACATTGTGATCGGTGATGAGGATGCCGATGTTTTTTTCTTTCAGCTTGGCTACGATCATCTGGATATCTTCTACGGCGATAGGGTCGATACCTGCGAATGGTTCGTCGAGCAGGATAAATTTTGGATCCGTAGCCAATGCGCGAGCTATTTCTGTACGACGTCTTTCACCGCCTGATAAGCTATCACCGATATTATGACGTACCTGTTCAAGACCAAATTCATCAATCAGGCTTTCGAGCTTTTGTTTTTGTGCTACTGCGTTAAGCGTGGTTAATTCAAGTACAGCTTTGATATTATTTTCTACGCTCAGTTTTCTGAACACGGATGCTTCCTGGGGTAAATAACCTACACCTAACCTGGCTCTCTTATACATAGGGAGTGTTGTGATTTCTGTTTGATCAAGAAACACATGTCCTTCATTAGGCTTTATAAAACCAACCGTCATATAAAATACGGTTGTTTTACCTGCACCATTGGGTCCCAGCAATCCTACGATTTCGCCCTGGGTGACTTCAATAGAAACTTTATCCACCACCTTCCGGCTGCCGTAATATTTTACTAATGAATCAGTCCAAAGCTTCATACCGCAGATTACATAGATTACGCAGATTAAATTCTGCACTATTTAAATTCAGAGTATTACTCTTCATCAATATTTCAATTTATTGCCAGTTGACTTTAACCTCCAGTTCCCATCCGGCTCTTAAATTTTCAGGCATAAAAAAATGCTTACGTTCCGGTTGTCTTTTTTCATGGTAATTTCCTGTATCCCACATCCCATTTTTATTCAGGTCTTCGAACATATCAAGCGTATATTTTCCGGGAGTCAATCCTTTCTTAATCAATTGCAATTCGCTTTGATTTTGGATCACAAAGGTATCTTTTATCTGGTCACCTTCTTTTATGTGCAAAACATATTGCTTTGAAGAATCGAGGCCTTCAATGGATATCGTGAGATCTCCGTACTGATCTGCCCCTGTGATGACCAGTAAATACTTCAGGGTATCATTCGTTCGTCCCCAATAATCCTTGACGGCTCCGGGTAAAAATGTAAGATTATATCTTGTTTTTTCATTCCATTGGGCAGTTAAGCTAAATCTCCTGGGATCCTTTTCATTCTTTTCCATCTCATAAAGGATTGTTCCCAGGGAATCATGCCGAAGTAATACGCGGGATGTATCAATTGATAAAACCGGAAGTGAAGAGATAAAAGCGGCCTCAGCTCCCGGCCGAAGACGACCTGAAGTGATCCTGATATCAGCATGCGGATTTTTACTTACAGGTGTTTGATTGATCCTGATCAGTGTGGAATCAAGATCAAGCAATGCATATCCACCATAATTTTTCGAAGGGTTATACCATACATGCAATGTATCTCCATCCCACAATGTAAGAGAGCTGTCAATAGGAGGCAAAAATTCCGGATTAGGTTTCGGCGTTGGAGCATTAATAATCACTTTGAGCCAACCCGGCGCAACATTGATTATTTCCTTTATTACTTTCCGGTTTTCCAATGGGAATACCCATATCTCCGGCAACAACATTAACGGCTGTGATGTATAGACAATGCTGTCAATCCAGCCAAACCATTCCGTTTCCTGGTCATACAGAAAATTCTGATTATCATCTTTCAGAGCGACTACATTGAAACTATCCTCACGGACATTGGATATTGCCCATTTACCATCTTTATTTGTTTTGGCAAGATATTCGGGCTTGCGTTTATACACTGCACTATCTTCTCCGGCAGGATATAACATTACCCATACTCCATCTGCGGGTTTCAATGTCAATGCATTCGTGACACTACCCATTAGCCTGATCGAATCCAGGAAACTTCCCGTAGAAAAAACAAATGCATAATTGTCAAGCACATTCCCTTCATTGAGATCTGCAATCGCACTTCCAAAATTGATCGTATACGTAGTTTCTGCTGATAAGCTGTCGGGCAATTTGATGACGATGCCTTTTCCTTTTTGTTTGACTTCAGGATTATGCGGCATCAATGGAGAAACCACGAGCTGGGTATATATTTCTTTCAACGTCACCCATTCGTCAAATATGATGGTGATCTCCTTTTCGTGAAAATTTATTTGCTTATTAGGTGTAGACTCTTCTTCCACAATGGCCGGAGGAGTCTCGTCTTTCAGCCCACCTGTTGGCGCTTTCGGGCTTGCGCAGGCAAATAAGCCAAACAAACCTAATATCAAGAGTAAAACCGGGTGAACCTTTGAAAACATCGGGCAAAGATATTGATCTTAGGTAAACGAAGAAGTTCAGGAAAGAATATTGAATATTAAAGAAAAAAGAATGTTTGGGTTTTATGAAACGGATCTCATCATGTGAAACAACTTTTTTGAATTCTGAATAAAGAATTCTGAATTTTGAATTTTAAAGTAAATATTGATAAACATTCACGTAAAAATGCTTTTGCAAGCATAAAATTTATTTATCGGAAAAACTGATAAGATATCAGTTTTTCCGATTACTTATCAATAAAGCAGGAATTAGCTTTACATTAAATAAACAAATTTCACCATGGGACAAAACAATCTGGAAGAGCGACTTATCAATTTTGCCGTTTCTATAATCAGTATCGCTGAAAAAATTAAAAAATCTTACGCAGGCAATGATTTAAGTACACAATTAATCCGATCCTCTACTTCATCGGCACAAAATTATGCAGAAGCTCAAAGCTCTGAATCAAGGAAGGATTTCTTACATAAGATCAAAATCGTATTAAAAGAATTAAGAGAAACAAGAGTATCACTCATCATCGTTCAAAAAACAGAACTTTATCCGGATGATGATAATATCAAATCAGCCATCAAAGAAAGTAATGAACTCATTGCAATATTTGTTACATCCACTGTCACTGCAAGAAAAAACATGGAACACGAAAATAAATTACGAATTCCAGCGAAGAAACAAACTTAATTTTCATTCAAACTTCACTTCCTAATTCAAAATTCAGAATTCTTTATTCAGAATTCTAAATGACCGATTCTACCGGTTAAATCTCCCCAACGGATGAAACTGTCTCATGGTGTCTCTCAGATAATCCGCGTTCAAATGTGTATATATTTCAGTAGTGGTGATGGAAGCATGTCCAAGCATTTCCTGCACAGCACGCAGATCGGCGCCACCTTCTACAAGATGGGTGGCAAATGAATGGCGAAGGCTATGAGGAGAAATCGTTTTTGTAATGCCTGCTTTTTCAACAGCTTCTTTTATTATGGTAAAGATCGTCACACGGGATAATTTTTTTCCTCTACGGTTTAAGAACAGGATGTCGGCGGATGCAGGATCAATATTCATCATGCGGTTCCGGTCTCCTTCCAGGTAAAGTTTAATGTGGTGCAAAGCACTTTCGCCGATAGGAATGAGTCTTTCTTTATTATTCTTCCCGATGACACGGATCATCTGCATGTCGGGATAAATATAACTGATGCGAAGTCCGGTCAGTTCTGAAACACGAAGACCGCAGGCATATAAAGTTTCGATGATAGCGACATTCCGGGTCCCTTGCGGGGTGCTGCGATCAATGGAGTCAATCATCCGCATGATCTCTTCATAGCTTAGCACTTCAGGAAGATATTGATCCAGCTTAGGCCCCTGGACTAATTCTGTTGGATCCACAGTGATCATGTCCTCCAACATGAGATACTGAAAAAATGACCTTACACCGGATAACATCCTTGCCTGCGAACGACGACTAATTTCAACATCATTGAGTACCTGCAGGAATTGCTCAATATTTTTTGAAGCTACAGAAGTTGGAGAAGGGATGGATAAATCATGATACATGAATGCAGCCATGCGACGCACATCCCGTTCGTATGCTTCAAGACTATGTGCAGAAAGTCCTCTTTCTAAAGTGAGATAGGAGATAAATCCATTGAGCGTAGAGTCCCAGTCCATCGTAGGCCGGAAAGGTAATCAGTATTCGGTAATCAGTATTCAGTAAAAGGCGAAGGCTGAGGCGAAGGGTAAACTAAGTATACAGTATTCGGTATTCAGTATTCAGAAAAAGGCGAAGGCGAAGGGTAAATCAGTTTCAAAGTGAAAAAGTTGTCCGTAGTTTGAAACTACGGACAACTTTTTCACTTTGAAACTAATTACTGAATACTGTTTACCGAATACTGAATACTTTTTATCCCTGGGATCCCGCCCCTGCTCTTTGCTTCTCATCTTCTGCTCCTCCTACTCTTCTGCGCGATGGGGCTAATTGTTTGTCTCCAAAACGATGTGTATATGTCAGCGATGCCTGGCGGGTTTCTCTGAATACTTCAAAGGTTTCCTGGTAGTCCCTGTATTTGATGAATGCGGATGGAAGATTTTGCCAGAAAATATCACTGACAGCAAACTTCAGAGAAGCCCTGTTTTTGAAAAGCATTTTCTGAACTCCTGCTCCTAATCCCCACATGGGATTGAGATCCATGAACGCATATATTTCCCTGGTATGATAATTGAAATTACATTCTGCAGTCCATCCTTTGCCCAGTGTAAAAGAATTATTGGTTACGAAATTAAAAACAAGGTTGCCATCGCTGAGATTCGTGTTAGCATAATTTCCGCGGTACTTGCCTACGTATGCATCAAAATTGATGTTCGTATTCCACCATTTCCCGATGGCAATAGGTGCTGAGGCGCTGAATGAGTAGTATTCAACATTCGCAAGATTTTTATCTGTTTGAACAGTTACTCTTTCAAGTCCTTCCACGGGAGCTATGACCTGTGTGATATTGTCAGTCGTCAGTGCATAGGAAAGCGTAGCTGTAAACCTTTGGAATAGAGTATGATTCCATTCGAATGACCATGTGAATTGCGGGTTGAGGAACGGATCTCCCTCCCGGTATGTGCTTGGATCGAGATAATGCTTAAATGGATTTAATTGCTGATAGCTAGGCCGGTCCAGGCGACGGCTCATATTCAGACCCATGGAATATTGATCACTGAAATTGTAATTGAGGAAAATGCTTGGGAATAAATTGATATAGTTCCTGTCAAATGATTGTCCATTGATCAATTGGACGCCTTCTGCAATAGTATTTTCTGCTCTGAGCCCGGATTGAATGCTGAATTTCGCCCAATTGCGACTTAAGTTGATGTACGCTGCATTTATTTTTTCTTTATAAATAAAATGATTGCTGATTGTGCTGTCAAATATGGGATTGTCGGCATCGCTTTTGTCAAAGAACTGAATATCATTATCTGCACCTACCACGCTTGCTTTTACGCCGGCTTCAAGTTTTAGTTCCTGGGTAACCGGGTAAACAAAATCTGCTTTTGCGGATCGTATATCGAGATTGCCCTGCAAATCACCGAACAATAAATATTGTGGCAAATATTCAAACCCTTCGAGATTATAATATTTCGTTGTAAAAAGCTGGGTAGTTTCATTCCAGTAATTTGCATAATCCACATCAACTGACAATTCCTGTTTTCCATTTGGGAATGTATGTTTGAAATTACCATTCAGTGCATAAGACGGCCACAGATCATTACTTTCGTTTGCTGTGCCAAACCTGGAAATAATTTCCTGCTGTCCATTTTCAACATCAGATGTATTTTGTCCGTGGGGATTAAACTTATTGAGATTACCACTTGCCAATATGCCAATGACGGTATTCTTAGAAATATTGTAATCCATTCCTAATCGACCTGAATTGAAATGATATGGGATCTTGAGAAAATTTAATTGATTGTATGCGCCTGTTCGCTCGCCTTCTTCAAAAAATACGCGGTATAGCCTAAGGTCATTGAAACCCATCCGGAAATTATAATTGTAGCTGCCGAATACATTTACTTTTTTATTGCGGTGATTTAGATTGATCCCGCCACCTGCTTTGGGATAAACACCCTGACTATAGTAGGTAGTGAAAGAACCATTTGTGCCCTGGTTTTCTGTTTTCTTCATCCGGATATCGATGATACCTGCGTTTCCTGCTGCATCATATTTTGCTGAAGGATTGGTGATGATCTCAATGCGCTCAATGCTTCCGGAGGGCAATGCTTTGAGGTAATTTGATAATTCCTGACCGGACATAGGTGTAGGTTTGCCATCAATCATGAAGATGACACCTGACCTGCCGCGAATGGATATACTTTCTCCAGCACTTACGATGACGCCAGGCGAACGTTCGAGAACATCCATGGCACTACCACCGGATGCAAGGATACTATTTTCAACATTTACAATCAGCCTGTCAGAACGTCTTTCGATAAATGGTTTTTGGGCGACTACATTTATTTCATCGAGATTAATTCCACCTGATAACAAATGAATGACAGGAATCTCAATTTGATTATCGATAGCGGTGACTGTGAAGGATTGACTTATAAAATCTGTAAATCCCAAAAAGGAAGCTATTACATAATATTCACCTACCTGAATTTCTACGAAAGAGAATTTGCCATCGACATCCGTAAGCTCAGCTTTGACCAATGTGCTGTCTGATGTTCTGAATAAGCTAACGGTTGCAACTTCCACTGCATTATCCAGGCTGTCTTTTACAACCCCGGTAAGAGTGGACGCATTTAACTTTGCGCTAAATGCAATAAGATTTAATAATATTATAGCAGTGATGCTGGTTTTATGTAGAATTGAATTTGTCATTGTTATCGAATTGATCAGATAATGATTTATCAGTATCGAAATAAGAGAATATAAGTTTTATCAATTGATGTATTCGGCAGATGGATGCATTTAAGTGGTTAAGGGTTTGATGTATACGACCAGAAAGATTTTTTTCGATGCCGGATGAACAATTATGCTGAGCGTCGGTTGACCGACGTTCTGGTGTCTGCAAATTTTAATTTGCGAGATAGATCGCGAAACGCAAAGCACAGCTTTGAAGACACTCAAACGTCGGTCAACCGACGCTTAGCTTTCCGAATTTTAACCGGCATCCAACTTTCACGATATCATTCTCCCTATAACCCTATCTTTGAATTCTATGGATCAAACTGCACTTAAAAAATTCGACAGGTACGTTGGTACAAAGTATCACCTGTTCAATAGCTTATTTCTGAGACTTCCTTTTGACCTGATCCATAAGACAGGGATATTGTTGCCATTGCTGACAGAGGCGTGTCAGAAGGCATACCGGGAAGGAGGAAATCCACAAGAGATCATTGAAGATTTTTTTGAAGAGTTTGCCCCGGAGGCAGACGTGCATGAACGAATCACCTTGTTATTCAATTTCATAAAATACATCGAGAGGCAGGTAGTTCTTTTTGATGCCACTGAAGATGCTGCATTTGATCAGCTCCATGATCTTGACGGGCCCGGCACTGTTGTTGAACTGATATCAAAAGCAAAAACAAATGGCCTGGTTGAAAAGCTGATTCAAAAGCTGACAGATTATCGTTTGCGGGTGGTGCTTACTGCGCATCCGACACAATTTTATCCGGGACCTGTGCTTGGCATTATCACGGACCTGTCGAAAGCTATCAAGGGTAATCATATTTTCGAAGTGAATGATTTGTTGCACCAATTGGGCAAAACTCCGTTTGTCAACAGGTCGAAACCGACACCATTGGATGAAGCCCGAAGCCTCATTTGGTTTTTGCGGCAGGTATTTTATTATGCTATTCCCGAGATTGTTTCTAAAATTGAAAAGCAGCTACAACAATCATTGCCCCACAAGGATATTATTGATCTTGGTTTCTGGCCCGGTGGTGACCGCGATGGAAATCCGAATGTATCTGCAGAAACCACTTTGGAAACTGCATACCATTTGAGGAATGCTATTTTATCGTGTTATGAAAAAGACATTCAAAAGCTGCGTCGCCGATTGACATTTCAGCATGTGTATGATCAGGTATCAGCAGTTGGGGCTAAGGTGCACAGGACATTGGATCGGGGTGTAACGGGCGTATACAATACGCCCCAACTCACTAGTGATCGGGGCGTATTGCATACGTCCGAAAAGGATATGGGCGTATATAATACGCCCCAACTTAAGGACGTATACAGTTCACCATTAGCTCTTCTCGGTGAGTTGAAAGATATTCGCAAGGTGCTTGAAGAGCAGCATGATAATCTTTTTGCTGAGGAGCTGGATGAGTTTATCACCAAGGTTGAGATTTTCGGATTTCATTTTGCATGTCTTGATGTACGACAGGATAGTGGCAAGCATGAAGCATTAGTTGATGAGATCATTGAAAAGAAAGCCGGAAAAGGAGCACTTGAATTATACCAGGCGGCGAGTATTTCTGAAAAAATGAATTTCCTGGCTGAGTGTGATTGGTCCATTGATGTATCGGTATCAGATGATGTGATTTCACAGGACATCATAAAATCCATTCAGGCCATACGTGATATCCAGGCATCCAATGGAGAGAAAGCATGTCACCGTTATGTAATCAGTCATACACGGCATGCATTGGATATATTCACGATCCAGGTGCTTGCAAGATGGATATATGGATATACACCTGATGCGCTTGATATCGTTCCATTGTTTGAGTCGATCGATGATCTTGCGATAGCAGGAGAGGTAATGAATGAGCTCTATAATTTCAAACCATACCAGGATCATTTGAAAGCCCGTCATCAAACGCAGACGGTGATGCTGGGTTTTTCTGACGGCACAAAAGATGGAGGATATGTAAAAGCGAATTGGTCTATTTATACAGGCAAAGAAGAATTGACGCGGACTGGGAGGTCGAATGGAATTAAAGTGATATTCTTCGATGGCCGTGGGGGACCGCCTGCGCGTGGTGGTGGTAATACACATAAATTTTATTCATCACTTGGATCTACGATTGAGAATAAAGAAGTGCAGCTTACGATCCAGGGACAGACGATCAGTTCCAATTTTGGAAGTAATGACCGTGCGATATTTAATCTTGAACAATTGCTCACTGCAGGAATTGAAAATGATCTTTACCCGGAACATACGCCGGATTGGACATTCAGTCAGAGATCTCTGATGAAAGAAATGGCAAATGAAGCCTATGATTATTATATCAAATTAAAAACGCATCCTGATTTTCTTGCTTATCTGCAGGAGAATGGGACGCTTCCTTATTATGGTGAATCCAATATTAGCAGTCGGCCTGATAAACGTGGTGGTGGAAAATTGACGCTTGATTCGCTCCGGGCAATTCCATTTGTTGGGTCGTGGAGTCAGTTGAAACAAAATGTTCCGGGATATTATGGTTTTGGCGAATCGTTAGCAGAACGTAAGAAAGTGGGTCGTGAAGAAGAGGTCAAAGATTTGTACAAGCATTCAGGATTTTTTCAAACGCTTGTGGGGAATAGCATGCAATCATTGGCTAAGAGTTATTTTCCGTTGACTGCTTTTCTGGCAGATGATCCGAGGTTTGGTGAGATCTGGCATATGATTCATGATGAATATGAGCGGACGGAGAAATTGCTCCAGGAAACTACAGGGCAGGATGAAATCGCTTCTGACAGCAAACCGAATATGGAGTCTATTAATCTCAGGGAGGAGATTGTATTGCCGTTGCTAACGATTCAACAGTATGCGCTTTTGAAGTTGAAGGAAATAAAAAAGGTAGAAGGGGCGGAAGGGGCAGAAGAGGAAATGATTGATCTTTATAAAAAGCTGATAACGCGGACGATGCCTGGGATTATTAATGCGGCGAGGAATTCGGCGTAATCAAAAAGGATGAAGGACATTTCTTACAAACTGCTGGTACATTATTATTACAAATTATTTTTGCTTTCCATTCCATTTTCAGTTGTTACAGGAATAATAATAGCTCTTCCATCTAAACAAATTCTTGTGTCGTTTATTCAAACTTCACTTTTGATGCAATTTTCACTTTCATTTGTGATCTCGCTGATCATCAACATAATATTTAATCAGGGTCAATTTTACTTTTATTTTAATAAGGGCTGGTCGAAAACGTCTTTGTTTGGTATCATACTTGTTCAACAGGCGAGGTAATCGGGCTTGTGGGGCGGAATGGCTCAGGAAAGACAACCCTGATGAAAATTATTTTTAGGTCATTGCATCCCATAAATCAACATGTGCGAATTGATGGTGTGCAATATCCCAAACCCTTTATAGCGGGGAACCTTATAGCTTATTTGCCACAAGAAAATTTTCTTCCGCCAAATCTGACAGTCCGGCAAAACATTAATCTATACTATGACTGGCGTAATCGTGAAAATCTTTACAAGGATGCACGAATACATTCCATTCAAAAATTAAAAACGAAGCACTTATCCTATGGGCAGTTGCGCTATTTTGAAATTCTTTTATTACTCTCTCTCGATGTGAAATTCATTCTGCTCGATGAACCCTTTTCGGGTTTGGAACCTATCTTTAAAGAGCATGTCAAAGAGCTGATAGCTATACATAAAAGCTCAAAAGGATTTATTATCACAGATCATGATTACAGAAATATTATAGATGCAAGTGATCGATTGGTCTTGTTAAAAGATGGTGGATGCATACCCATTGATGATCCCTTGGATCTTGAATATTATCAGTATTTGCCTGAAGGGGTAATTGAGTGAGGGATAAAATAAGTGGATTTTTTAACATCTTCAAAACCGCTCATTTAGTATTTTCCTTAAATACAATAGTGTTTTCCTAAAACATCCGCATGTTTTCCTAAAATATCATGATGTTTTCCTTAAACATATTTCAGGTTTTATTCCGGAATATCCTGGAAGCATTCCACAACATCCTCAAAATCACTTATTTAGTATTTTCCTTAAATACAATAATGTTTTCCTTAAATAGCCGCATGTTTTCCTTAAACATATTTCAGGTTTTATTCCGGAATATCCTGGAAGCATTCCACAACATCCTCAAAATCACTTATTTAGTATTTTCCTTAAATACAATAGTGTTTTCCTAAAACATCCGCATGTTTTCCTAAAATATCCTGATGTTTTAGGAAAACATTCCGGACATGTTTATGGATTGCTCCTAGACCCCATTTACCCTAACCCATTCTAATCTACAAACCCATTGACTGGCAATTTCGTAAATTTGACCATCAACTCCCCGCCACCACAGCCGTAAACGCCCTTACCTATCTGTGACCGGGATCAATTTCAATATTTTCTCAATAACCAACTTACCGGAAAGAGCATGCTTCTTTCTGATATCAGGCCGTATATCTTCACTATTTTGAATACAGAATAATCTTTATGTCCATTTTCGATAACCTCTTCAACAAACCAGAAAAAAATAAAGGCCTGAGCAAGCCTGATGATGATATTCTAGCCGGCGAATCCAATCCCGATAAGCCGGAATCTTTCTTTGACAGAATTGCTCATCTCGCCAACCAGGTAAGAGAAAATACACCCGTTACCCAAATAAACACCAACCCGGATCTATCTGTGATTTCTTTAGAAGAATTCACTTTTCCGGAAATAACAGATACCACCCTCACGAAGATCGATGAGCTACGATCGATCATACAGATCATAGAAAATAAACCTGCTTCAACATCAGAAATAAAACTGCTCAAACCTTATAAAATAAATTATGCCGCGGATCTCAATCCTTCGCAACTGGAAGCTGTCACTACTCTTCGCGGCCCCGTCCTTGTCATCGCAGGTGCAGGAAGCGGTAAAACAAGAGTGATCGTACACCGCGTCGCTTTTATGCTGGAAGAAGGCATTGCCCCTCAGGATATATTGCTACTTACATTCACAAGAAAGGCAGCAAAGGAAATGCTGGGACGCGTCCAGGAATTATTAAAAGATAATAGTTCGCAAAAGATCTTCGGGGGAACATTCCATGCATTTTCAAATTATGTGTTACGGAAATATGCCAACCTGATCAATATCCCTTCGAACTTTAGCATCATCGATAGCGAAGACGCGGCTGATACTATTGATCTGATTAAATCAGAATTAAAACTCATCAAAACAGAAAAAGCATTTCCAAAAAAGAACCGGATACAGGAAATCATTTCATCCGCTCGCAACAGGAACCTCACGATCCGGGATGTCATTGAACATGAGTTTACAGGACTAATAGAATTTATCGATCAGATAGAATTGCTCAGCCAGGGATATGCACTTTATAAGAAAACCGCAAGGCTCCTTGATTATGATGACCTCATGGAAGTGCTGAGAGATGCATTGCGCGACAACCTGGTATTCAGGTCAAGGCTGCAACAGGAATACAAATACATCATGGTCGATGAATACCAGGACACCAATGTCGTGCAGAAAGAAATCATTGAATTCCTTTCCGAAACACACGGGAATATCCTGATCGTCGGCGATGATGCTCAGAGCATATATTCTTTCAGGGGTGCCAATTATGAAAATATATTGCGCTTTCCGCAGAAATACCCGGATTGCCATGTGATCAAAATCGAGGAAAACTTCCGGAGCAATCAAAAGATCCTTGACTTCACCAATGAAATTATCCGAAATGCAAAAATTGGTTACAAAAAACATTTGCATTCCAGGTTGATCAAAGGAAGCAGGCCCTTTGTGAAAAAGTTTTATGACCAACCGTTGGAAGCCGATTTTATTGTCACCAAAGTACTGGAGCTTCGTGAAAAAGGAATTGCGTTGAATCATGTGGCTGTACTGGTCAGGGCATTCTGGCATGCACAATACATCGAAGTAGAACTGAATCGCAGAGGAATACCTTACGTAGCTGTTGGTGGTCTTGCGTTTAATGAACGGAAGCATGTCAAGGATATGATCTCTTACCTGAGGCTTTTATTAAATCCTTATGATGCTGTTGCCTGGCACCGCGTCCTGAAATATATTCCCGGCGTTGGATTGGTGACTGCGAGGAAAATCATCGAAAAAATAAATAATGAAGGCGGCCTCAATGTAGATGGTTTTGAAAAAAGCAAATTTGAAACAGGTCTCCGCGAGCTGGTCAATATGCTTGAGGCTGCGTCTCTACCTGAAATAAGCGTGGCCAGGAAAATAGAATTGATCCGGAATTATTACGCTCCTATTTTGAAATCGACAGAACCGGATTATCAAATCAGGTTGCTTGATATCAATGTGCTGGCCGACCTTGGAAATCAATATGATTCGCTGGAAAAATTCCTGACTGATTTTGCATTAGATCCACCTTCTAAGAGATTTGGCGACCGGACTACACCTTTAATTGATGAATCAGAAGATAAGCCGCTGACCATATCCACGATCCACAGTGCAAAAGGTCTTGAATGGCATACAGTCTTCATCCCACATGCGCTTGACGGACTGATACCTTCTGTAAGAGCGATAAAAAATATCGAAGAGCTCGAAGAAGAACGTCGCTTATTCTATGTGGCTTGCAGCAGGGCGAAAGAAGATCTGTTGATCACTATGCCATCATATGTAGCGACGTATAATGGATTTCTGTCTTATCCAAGCAGGTTTTTAGTGGAGATTGATAAGGGGAAGTTTGAGTATGGAGGATAGTCAATTCAAAGAATTGAATTGGTATTTTACAGTTCGTAGTTACAAACTACGAACAACCATAAATCCTTTTTTTACTAATTCCCGACTTCCTGCATCATTTCGCGGATCAGCACTTCAGGCGAAACTTCATATTTGAAACCTACTCTCAATGCCTGTAGTCCGGCAGTTCCCTGGAGGTCCTGCAATTCAAGACGTTCGATATGATCGTCGAGGTAATGTATAGATTGTAAATAGACGAGATATTGAAGATATTCATCCGCTTCCCAATCCTGGCTATAAACTATCGATAATTTGCCCGGTTGTGTCAGACGCTCGGATGTGCCTTTGATATAAGCTTTGTCAATCCGTTTTTTCAATATTTCATAACGGATATTGTATGCTCCGTCCACATCAAATCTCTTCTCATCCATTCTAAAACGGATCGCTAAGGGATTGCTATGTGCAAGGATCAGTGAAGTGATTTCCAATGGCATCGGCAGATCTTCTTTATACGCCTGGTGAAGATTTTCTACTCCGCAGGTTACAAGCAATTGCCACAATCTCAGATTTTTCAGATGAAGGGGATGGAATGTTTTGCCCTGTAACAAAGATTGGCCGATATACGCATTGTACTCTACCCCATCGGTCTTATATTTTTCAAAATAATGAGGGAACATATTCTGTGCATGCATCTGCTGATTATGTACATATTCCGAGATCCGCTCATTGATCATTGTCACTGAAGATTCATATTCCTTACGCTGCTGATATACAACACCCAATGCTGGATCAAGTGATGACCTGTATTTTTTCACCGGGTCAGCCAACTCATCAATCGTGAGGAAATATTCAAATACAGGATCAATTTCACGCCGAATAAAATCAAGGATCTTCACCTCATCACCTGCGTGAATAGCCTGGTTGAGTGACTGACGATACTGATGAATACGGAAAAGCAATTGCTGGTAAATGGGCATCCGGTCATGCCTTGCAGCTTTTTGAAAAACTTCATCAGCAAGGTTTAACTGATACATGAGGTCTGCCTGGATGGAAGAATTGCGTGCATCAGATGAACCACGGATATCAAACTGACCATATAAAGGATACACATCATTGAAGCTGATATCTTCTACTTCATCCATCCGGTCACTGCCTCTTTTGAGAAAGATCTGTTCGGCAGCATCAAAAAATTTCCAGGTGACGCTGGGATGCATCGATGTAAACTTATCCTGGATGATGGCTTCCAGTTCAGTCTGATGATGATCGATCGATCGGCTTACTGCTACTGTAAACATGGGCAGCACAATTTTCAACCTGGACGCCACCATTGAGTTCAGCACACCTTGGGTGGACGAAGTCAATTCGATAAAAGCTATGATCTTGTCATTATATTTCAACGGAGCTACGATAAAACTTCCAACCCCTGTTTCGTACATCCTCTGGATAAACCGTGATGGCACATCCTTTAACTCTCTGACATTTGAAATGGCAAAATAATCTTTGCGATCCAGCAGCGCTTCACATGAATATTCGCAGAAACAATCCTGAACTGAAGATTCTATGTGATTGCCCAATAATTTACTTGGCCTGATTGCTCCGTGCAGGGCTTTTATACTCTCAGAAGATTCATCATAAGATTCAAATCCGAGTTCAATTTTATCCGTTCCGAGATAAATGGCTAATTGCTCCTGCAGCTTGTTGAGCGACTTTTCATTTTGAAGGGCATTGTTGTCCAGTAATAGTTGCTTTAATTCTGACAATGATTCATCTTCTGTCTGGTCGAAAAGAGTAATCAATGCAATGCCTTCATAAGTATATGTTCCCGGAGGAATCATTTTTTTCCAAAGCTCAACGTCACCACTGTTGTCAAGCAGCAATTGGATGTCTTCAGGTGAAAGCGGAATATGATTTTCTTTCGGAGTGATCTTGCTGAAATCTCCATTGATAAAAGCACGGTAATGGCGGACGATACCCGTATTCTGATCCGGAATGTCAAAATAAAGCGGACGTTTTAAATTGACTGGTATTCTATAACCGACTGCGATCAGGAATGCACAGGCGAGAATATAAAGTTCTTTTTCATCAAAGCCCCTAATGCTCATTTTGAAATCATCACCGGCATTGTTGATGATCGCGTTCAGGCGTTTTGTTTTATTAAATAATACCGGGAAAAATGGAAGACTGGCTGCCTTTACTTCGTTGGTGGACAGAATATCCGGAAACATAGCGGAGAGGAGCGATTTCATTTCCTCATGATAGGTTTCGATGAGATGAATATCGCTTATCGGGCCACGTAATTCGGTGGCATGTGCTACGCTTTCCAGGATGCTTTTCGCATGGATTTGTTCTGATGCCGAACCATTGGAAGCTTTATTTTCCCAAAATTCAAAAACCCTTTCAAGACTAAGCTTAATCTCAAAAGGCATGTCGGGAAAAGACTCCTCTTTAAAATATAGATATTTATTTTCTGCTGTCATAACCGAGGGAAATCATATGATATACGATTAAAAAGAGATTATTAGACATAAGATATCAAAAAAAGTTCCAAAAAACCTGTGCCCTTCAGGATTTCTTAACGCTTACGCATGCCAGAAACCATCTTCATAAATTTTCCGGGCATGCTCATAGCCCATTTTCCACCACAGGGACATCTCTTCTGCATCGAAAATAAAACTGTTGTCAGTCAATTCTTCCGGTGTATGGATCAGCCTGATTTTAACACCGCTATATCTTGATTCAGCCAGAGCTACACTAATATCGTCCCTTGACAGCTGATGCTGCATAAAATTGAAGGTATTGAGGAGGACCATGAAAGCATTCGAGGAAGGGGGTGAGATTAAACTCCGATGGCGGGGTTGTAATACCACCACATCTATTTCAGTAGCCCCGAGATTAATGGCTTCCATGACCGGGATGGGATTGCCAAAACCACCGTCGGCATATTCACAGTCATCCTTCCTGACAAGGCTCATAAACGGCACCAAATTGCATGAGATCCAAACCCAATCGATAAAATCTTCATAGGTGCAATCCCGTGCATATTTGTATTCGATCACATTGTGGGTGAGGTTGGATACGGTGACTATGACTTGCTTTCCGGATTCCTGGATCGAATTCCAATGTTGTATCGTGAATGTTTTCCTGATCAGGTTCATGAGGCTTTTGCTTTCGCCTAGTGTTTTCCGGCCCTGGAGAAACTGGAGGATGATCGATTTGTGATTGAAAGAAGCTTTGAAGCGATCATCCTTTTTGCGAATGATGAAAGGGCAGCTGCTGAAAATATCGTTTTGGTTGCTTGTCGTGTACGCTTTTTTGATGTCGTCCCAGGCTTTGATGGCGATGCAGGGGACAAGCAGGCTTCCGGTGGAGGAGCCTACCAGGATATCCCAGTCCATCCCTTTTTCCCGGGATAAATATTCAACAAGACCTCCTGCCCAGGCACCTTTGGCTCCGCCTCCCGAGATAACAAGTGCCTTCATAGGATCATAACGTTCAATGTCTATAGGACACAAATCATTCCACATTCCGGGTGATCTTTTTCGTCCAGAAATGTTGAACTAAAAAGTGATGGGAAGTGTCCATTTTTTGAGCCAAATTCTGCACCTCGCTTCCACTTATAACTATGTGTAATATCAGGCAGTTAGGACCTCGTGGCACGAGTACTGGTGGCACGAGTACTGGTGGCACGACTAGTGAGATACCTTTTTTGACTAGTATTGTGCCATAAACGGTGCAAAAAAGTGTGCCACGGTTCCACTTATAAATACGTGTAATATCAGGGAGTTAGGACCTAGTGGCACTACTAGTAGTGGCACTATTAATTGTGGCACTACTAATAGTGCCACTACCAGTGACGGCACTTGCTCTCAGGCTTTTAGGAAGAGCTTTGAAGAAACTCTTTTGGGGTCTGAAATGTGCCAAAGAAGGTGCAAAAAGTGTCCCATCCTTCCACTTATAACTACGTGTATTATCAGGCAGTTAGGACCTCGTGGCACGAGTACTGGTGGCACGAGTACTGGTGGCACGAGTACTGGTGGCACCAATGTCAGGAGCTATTCCGACCTTTACACTCTTTCAACCTGAAAGTCGTTATCCAACAGACATGAGTGACATACTTAATGGAAAAACAGCTATCATCACCGGAAGCAGCCGCGGTATCGGCCTGGCCATAGCTAAAAGGCTTGCCTTATCCGGAGTCAACGTGGTGATCGCCGCGAAAACCATCGAACCCCATCCAAAACTTCCAGGAACGATATACTCTGCTGCAGAAGAAATAAAAGCTGTTGGCGGCCAGGCTCTGTCGGTAGTGCTCGATCTCAGGGATGAGGAACAAATTCAAAACGTGGTGAAAGAAACCGTTTCACATTTCGGTGGGATCGATATCCTGGTGAACAATGCCAGCGCTATTTTCCTGGCCGGAGTAGAACATACGCCATCTAAAAAATATGATCTGATGCAACAGATCAATGTCAGAGGCACATACCTGATGGCACAAGCATGCATTCCTTACCTGAAGAAATCAAATCACGCACACATCCTGACACTTTCGCCGCCGGTGGATATGGATCCGAAATGGTTTGAAAATCACACAGCGTATACCATGAGTAAATATGGAATGAGCATGGTGATGTTTGGGCTGGCCGCAGAATATAGGCGTGATAAGATCGCAGCAAATGCTTTATGGCCAAAAACAACGATCGCAACCGCAGCTGTGCAAAATCTGTTAGGGGGTGAAGCCCTGATGAAGCAATCGCGATGGCCATCGATTGTTGCCGATGCTGCATATTATATTTTATCACAGGATCCGGCTAAAGCGACAGGTATGTACTATAACGATGAAGAAGTGCTGATTAAAAATGGAATTACAGATTTCACGCAATATGCAGTTGATCCAACTGCATCATTGGCACCTGATTTATTTGTTTCGACCGAACCTTATTCAACTGATTTTTGACCGGCTTTTTATAATGCATATCCAATAGAAATTTTCTCTATGAAGAAAGAAAGGAAAGACAAAGATTTTATCAAAGCACCCTATCTCGAAGGAGGCAAAGCTGCACTTGAGGCTTTTGTCAAAAAGGAGCTTCGGTATCCCAAGGAAGCACTTGCCGCGAAAATAGAAGGTACTGTAAGCCTTCGGTATACGGTAGATTATAAAGGAAATGTGACTGAAGCTAATGTCATTTCTCCGTTGGGACATGGCTGCGATGAAGAAGCATTGCGTATCGTGAAAAGCCTTAAGTTTAAAGTGCCAAATGATGGAAAAATTACGTCTAAGTTTACACGCAAATTGCATATCCATTTTAGGTTGCCGGGTTCGCCTGCTATATTACCTGAAACTAAAAAAATAGCTACAACACCAGAAGGAACTTCTCTATCTTACCAATACCAGGTAGTGACGACACCAACCAAACCAGGCATGACGGATGTGAAAAAGAAAGTGAGCTATGATATCAGCATTACTCTTCCCACGAAACAATAGGCAAAAAAACAATAGGCAATAAGCAAAACAAAAACAATAGGCAATAAGCAAATCACCCCTCTCTCAGCATAATCATTTTTGTACTGGAAATCAATTCATAAGAGAGGGGAAGGGGGTGAGTTACCAGAATGGCAAACAATAAGTAATTAGCAATTGCGAAGTTCAAAAAAAGGTTTACCACATGGACACATAAGACACATAGAAAGTCACATAGAAAATAACGATTCAAAATTCACGATTCACGATTCACGACTCACCACTCACTACTCATTATGACAAAAGCATTAAAGGGAGGCGAATTTATCATCCGCGATTCTTCTGTTGAAGAAATATTCATCCCGGAAGATTTCAATGATGATCAGCTCATGGTGCGCCAGATGTGCAAGGATTTCGTGGCTGAAATGGGAGAGAAAGCAAATATCCTCGACGAACAGGTAGGCCTGATGGAAAAATCCGGCGAGCTGGGCTTATTGGGTGCACACATCCCGGAAACATATGGTGGAAATCCCCTTGACACAAACTCGAATACGCTGATCGGTGAAGAGCTTGGAAAAGCGGGAGGGTCATTTGATACTACGTTTGCCGCACATATCGGCATCGGGATGTTGCCAATACTTTATTTCGGAACGGAAGAACAAAAGCAAAAATATTTACCGGGATTGTGTTCCGGCAAATACAAGGCATCTTATTGTCTCACAGAGCCATGGTCCGGTTCCGATGCATTGGGTGCGCGCACAAGAGCTGATCTGTCGGATGATAAAAAGCATTACACGATCAACGGACAGAAGATGTGGATCTCGAATGCAGGCTTCGCTGATGTCTTTATTGTATTTGCCAAAATCGCAGGAGAACATTTTACAGGGTTTATTGTAGATGCCCATTCTGCCGGGATTAGTCTTGGTGAAGAGGAAAAGAAACTTGGTATTAAAGGTTCTTCTACCCGCCAGGTCTTTTTTGAAAATGTGGAAGTGCCCGCTGAAAATGTATTACGGAAAATCGGCCAGGGTCATTTGATTGCTTTCAACGCATTGAATATCGGACGATTCAAATTAGGCACCATGGCGTTGGGTGGTTCAAAAAAATGCATTGCTATCGCGGTCAGGTATGCTAATGAGCGTCTTCAATTTGGTGTTCCTATTTCTTCTTTCGGCGCCATAAAGCATAAGCTGGGAGAAATGGCTTCCATCATTTTTGCACTCGAATCTGCTTCCTATCGATTATCTGACATGATGGGCAAGCATAAAGATGAAGCTATCGCTGCCGGTCAAACATTCGAAATGGCGATGCTGGATTCTGCAAAAGAATATGCCTCTGAATGTGCCATCATCAAAATAGCCGGATCAGAATACCTGGATTTTGTAGTAGATGAAATGTTGCAGATCCATGGTGGAAATGGATACTCTGAAGAATATCCCGCCGCCCGTGCTTATCGGGATCAACGCATCAACCGGATCTATGAGGGAACGAATGAGATCAATCGTCTTCTATTAGTCGACCGCATCATCAAGAAAGCTCTGAAAGGAGAACTTGATCTTGTCGGGCCAGCCTGGGCTGTTCAGAAAGAGCTGATGACATTGCCATCCAAATCAAATGATGACGGACCCTGGGCTACAGAAAACCTGGCCATCATAAATTTTAAAAAAATGATGTTGCTCGTAGCCGGTGCTGCTGTCAAATATCAGATGGATGGAAAACATGATCTCAATCAGCAACAGGAAGTCGTGATGCACATTGCCGATATCTCTATTGATTGTTTCATCGCAGAATCTCTTTTGCTACGCTCCCGGAAATTATCGGAAGGACAATACACGTATCCTGCTGACGTGGTGAAATCAATCACACAACTATTTATCGGAGAAGCCCAGGCCAGGATTCAAAAACATGCCAATGATGCACTGACAGCATTCGCTACCGGAGATGAGCTTATCATCATGCTGAAGGGAGTAAAACGATTCAACAGCTATCCACCAGTCAATACGGTTCAGGCCAGGAGAGTGATCGCAGATGATCTCATCAGGGCAAACGGATATAGTCTTGAGTTTTAAAAAATAATGAAAACTAGTTTTGGAAATGCATGCGTGAGATGCATTCTATCATCATCCGACCTGAAGCGATAAAGGGTTTCAAATTCTATCGGAGAGCACATTCTACCGATGTAAAAAAAAATTTACATAAGTAGTACAAATAATAAACCAGAATCCTATCTTTGGCAAATCAATTTGGAAAATCATTACTATCAATATCCAAATTCGTATCAAGAAGATCAGCGCCGCAAAGCGCTGATTTTTTTTTGTGCCGGTGGTTTCGACATCCACCACAAAATCCAAAATTGTAATTTGTTCTTATTTTAGTGGATTACATAAACCTTCCTATCATGAGAACCATCAGATTCTTTTTCGTTCTTGGACTGATCACTGCTTCCTGCTTTTGCCAGGCCCAATATATTCTCACGCTACATCTGTCAGAGATGGACCCATACCTTGGCAAATCATTTTATGTGAGGGTTACAGAAAATGGAAGCGGCTGGGAAGTAGGTCGTAAAACAATTTCACCGATTGATACCGCAGACTTTTCCCTGGATCTTTATGTGCTACTGGAACCGCACAGTTATAATATCGATTTCTATGTGGATGTGAATGACAATGGTGCTTATGATGCACCTCTCACTGATCATGCATGGCGCAGAGTGCTGATTAATCCTGAAAAGGATACCACAGTGAATTTCCATCCCGGGAAGACATTTACTGACATTGCTTTTCCCAACGTATTTCCATATAACACTTATGAAGCAGTGTGGGGCGGAAAATGGAAGAACCTAACATTTGGTTCTACAGACAGTATTGAAGCAGGATTTGATGTGCGATGTGACAGCATTGTAGGCTTCTTCAAAACAAAGGGTGTTTTTGGAAATCCTGCACCCGTGGAATATCATTCTGTTAATCCACGCCCTGCAATTAATACACCGGTACCTGATACGCTCAGGTATGCGGTCATTCCTCCCTGGTCAGGTGATATCTATTTTACGAATGGTGATTTGTACGGAGATCTGTCACAAGGCCCGTTGGGATTTCAGTTTAGAGGAACTGTCGGCGAGAAACAATTCCTGGGTCTTTATACAGTATCGAGCAATGGTACTCAATTTGCAAATGGATTTTTCTACGTTCGTGAACTAGAGATCTTATCCAGTACGGATGTCCTTGCAGCCGCCATTGATGAACTATCTGATGTAAGCTGTACAGGATTAAATGATGGTTCCATTTCTATAGTTGGTGTAGGTGGCACGCCGGAGTATTCATTTTTGTGGGAAGATGCTTCTATTACATCAACAATTACTTTGTTGGCTCCGGGCCAGTATAATGTCACGATAACTGATGGTGTAGGTTGTCAGGCAGATGCCTCTTTTGAAATCAAAGAACCTGAACCGGTGGAGGTTGTGCTTGATTGTATGTTTGAAGTAAGTTGCAATGGTTTGGATGACGGCTCTATTTCAATAGCAGGCGCGGGTGGTACACCGGGATATACTTATGCATGGTCCAATGATGAGACAACGGCTGCAATCTCTTCGTTAGCACCGGGTTCATATAGTGTCACTATTACAGATTCGAATGGATGTACAGCAAATGCCAGTTTTGACATCACTGAACCTGAACCTCTGTCTGTAGTAATTTCGATAACGAGTGTAAGTTGTTTTGGGTTTTGCGACGGTATTATTGACCTCTCGGTTTCCGGGGGACAACCTAATTATACATATATATGGAATACTGGAAACGCTACACAGGACCTTGGTAATTTATGTGATGGAGTTTATTTCGTAACAGTTGTTGATGCTGCCGGATGCACTGTTGATTATTCTGTCATTGTCTCATCACCTCTTCAGTTAACTATTGATACTATTGAAGTTATCCACGAAACCAATAATCACTCCAACGGTCAAATTATTATTGGCTCTGTCTTAATACCTAACGGTCTATATTCCATTAATAATGGCCCATATCAATCATCCAATATCTTCACAGGACTCACGGCGGGAGTGTATACGGTTTCCATCAAACTCCAGGATGGGTGTATCATAGAATCTGAAGTTGAAATTCAGAATATAACTTCTGTTAATGAGCTGCATGCACGTCTTACATTGTATCCGAATCCGGCATCTTCTGAAATCTTTTTGCAATCAGATATTTCTGTTTACATAGAGATGCTCGATATACATGGTCGTAAAGTCAGGGAAATGCAAAAATCGAAAGTTCATCATATACAGACTGCGAACCTTGCCCGGGGTATGTATATACTTCGCGTTTCAGATGGAGAAGGTCGTGCTTATCGCAAAATATTGCTTGAATAATTCAGCCTGCAAGGTGCACTTTCAGCCAACCATGATTAAATAACCCAGGTAACTGTTAAGAAATTCTTTCAAAAAAATCGTCAAACGTAAGTCGTAAATCGTAAATTCGCTTCCGCTCACCCCGATTTGAACTGCCTAAATCGGATATTTATGAAACACCTTTATCATTCCTGTTTCCGCTTCCTCTTGTTTGTTGTCTTTCTCCTGGCTTCCTGCCAATGGAGTATTGCTGCCACAAAGTATGTTTCCAATTCAGGGAACAATTCTAATTCCGGCAATTCACTTGCGCAAGCCTGGTTAACGCTTCAGTGGGCTGAAGATCATATTGGCGCCGGTGATTCAGTCTGGATAGCGAATGGAACCTATACCGGATTTGATGTCAGGACAACAGGAAATGCAGCGAATCCAATCGTATTTATCTCCATCGGTAATAGTGCGGTCATCAATCTGCCCTGCGGGACTACTGATGGAATCAATGTTGAAAATGCGAATTACATAGAAATAAAAGGCGTAAGGGTGATTAACCAGCCACGTAATGGTATTCGTTTGGTAAATGCACATCATTGCATAGTACGGAATACATATTGCGATAATAATTTTGAACGAGGCATTTTTACGGGTTTCACTGATGATCTTTTGCTTGAATTCAATGAATGCCTCAATTCAATTGATGAGCATGGCATCTATGTTTCCAATAGCAGTGACCGTTCTATCATCCGGTATAATATCTGTCATCACAACAATCGTGGAGGAATCCAGATCAATGCGGATGAAAGCCAGGGTGGTGACGGCATCAGCACGGATCCTGAGATTTATGGAAATGTGATTTATGAAAATGGTGCCGCAGGCGGTGCAGCAATTAACCTGGATGGTGTACAAAGTGCTTTTATCTATAATAATCTTCTGTATGAAAATCATGCAACCGGAATAGCACTTTTCCGGGAGGATGGTGCGCAGCCTTCCATAAATGCAGTTGTCGTACATAATACTATCGTGAATGCTGCGAATGGCCGTTGGTGCATACTCGCAGTCAATGGATCTTCCGGGGCACAGGTCTATAATAATATTCTTATTCACCAGGGTACAAATCCGAGCCTGCCGAGGGGTAGTATTGCATTAGATCCTGATGCGGTGCCCGGGTTTGCATCAGATTATAATATGGTCATCAATAAGCTGAGCAAGGTGGGTGATGGAGCTTTTGTCACTCTGGCTACGTGGAAGACTTATGGCTATGATGAACATAGTTTCCTGGCAGGTCCAGTTGCGAATATATTTATAACTCCCGGTTCGGATTATCATTTACTTACCAATTCACCTGCAGTGGATGCAGGAAGTAGTACTTTTTCTTTTGGTGTGAATACGGATATTGAAGGAATCATTCGTCCTCAGGGCGCACAGCATGATATCGGGGCTTATGAATTACAAGGCGCATTGGCTATTGATACAGATCAGGAAGATCATCCGTATGTCAAAAAACCTGATCCGGGTATTGTCATCAGCCAGGGAACAATATCATGGCCGGATGACCTTGAGGGCAGGATGAATATTCTCAGTGTGGATGGAAAGGTGATTGCGAAATTGGATATATCTGTTGCGGGTGCATATTCTTTCCAGGAATTGATTCCGGGTATCTATGCGGTATCTGTTTATGATGAGAATGGGGTGCAGTGGAGCAGGTGGTTTGTGTGGTCGGGAATGTAAGACAGTAAGAGGGTAAGACAGTAAGAGGGTAAGACAGTAAGAACGCATGAGCCGATGACGCAAAGCGCAGCTTTGCAGACACCAGAACGTCGGTCAACCGACGCTCAGCAATTCAAATTTTATAAAATTAATTTTGAAAAAAATAAAAAGCACAACGTTGAGCGTCGGTCAACCCATGTTCAACATTGTGTTTTTTGTATTTATTTATGAAATAAATAAATACAAAATGAAAAGCTGAGCGTCGGTTGACCGACGTTCTGGTGTGTTCAAGGCTTTGCCTTGAGCGATGATCAGGGCTATTTACTTTTTTAATAATCTTATCACATCTTCCATCGATGCTTCCTTCTGCTCTCCTGATGTCAGATCCTTCAACATCACAACCCCTTTCTGCATTTCAGTCTCTCCTATTATTCCTACATAAGCACACCCGATATCAGAAGCATATTTAAGTTGCTTCTTAATCTTTCCGGGTTCAGGATAAAGATCTGCAGCGATTCCTGCTTTGCGGATTTCAGTGACACATTTGAAAGCATATTGATGAGATGCTTCATCAAAAGCACATAATAAAATTTTTGGGCCCGCCTGAACATTCGACGGAAAAAGTCCCTTCGCATCCAGTACATCATAAATTCGCTCGGCACCAAATGAAATACCTACACCAGGCACATCAGGCCAGCCAAACACTCCGGTAAGATTGTCATAACGTCCACCACCTCCAAGACTTCCCATATCTGCATCAATACCATTCACTTCAAATATGCAACCTGTATAATAACCAAGACCCCGTGCCAGGGTAATGTCAAATTCAACTTTATTCTTTAATTCTAATCCATTCAAATAATTAAATACTTTGCCCAGTTCATCAACGCTAACAGAAGCTTCACTTCCTTCACTAAAAATATTTTTCAGGAAAGGAAGATTCTTTTCGCGAAGAAGATTAAAAATTTTATCCTGCGATGCAATATTAAATCCTCTTTCCCCCATTTCTTTTCGCACACCCGTTTCTCCTATTTTATCAAGCTTGTCAATGGCCATCGTCATATCTATCCATTGTTCTGCTATCCCGGCATGTTCGGCAATTCCATATAATAGTTGACGGTGATTGATCCTGATGACAACCGGAATACCCAGGGCAGCAAATACCTCATCATAAATCCGTATTAATTCTGCTTCGTATGAAACCGATTTACTTCCCACAACATCCACATCGCATTGATAAAATTCCTGGTACCGACCTTTCTGAGGCCGGTCAGCACGCCATACAGGTTGTATCTGGTATCTCTTAAAAGGCAGGCTGATTTCATTTCGATGCATCACCACATATCGCGCAAACGGCACAGTCAGATCATACCTTAATCCCCTCTTTGAAATTGAACCTGTAAATTTATTACTGTCTTTATTTTGAAAAGCTGCCGCATCTGCTTTCGATAGATAATCCCCGTTATTGAGGATTTTGAAAAGCAGCCTGTCACCTTCTTCACCATATTTTCCGGTAAGTGTGCTCAGGTTTTCAAACACTGGGGTTTCAATAGGCACATATCCATATAGCTTAAACACATTTTCAATAATACCAAACATCCACTTGCGACGTGCAACTTCAATCGGTAAAAAATCCCTTGTTCCTTTCGGCAAACTTACGTCCATAAACAATTTTGGATTTAAGATTTAAGATTTTGTATTCCACATTGAATGATGAGAAATAAAATTTGAAGTTGAGATTAGTTGCAATTCACTACTTGACTCCTTAATTTATAAGTCAATAAATTTCTAACTACTTACTATTCACACCTCACGACTCACGATTCACGACTCACGAAAGAATCACACTACTGCGGAAAACTGTTTCAAAAAGCGTACATCATTTTCAAACAGTAACCTGATATCGTTTATCCGGTATTTAATCATCGCCTGTCTTTCAATCCCCATCCCGCATGCAAAACCAGAATACTTTGTTGAATCAATTCCACATGTTTCCAACACTGCAGGGTCCACCATGCCACAACCCAATATCTCAAGCCATCCCGTACCTTTTGTAATCCTGTGTGCATGTTCATCAGCCAATCCATAATATACATCCATCTCAGCGCTTGGCTCTGTAAATGGAAAATATGACGGCCGCAATCGGCTCACCACATCTTTTCCATAAAGCGCCTGCGCAAACTGATGCAATGTCTGCTTCATATCAGCAAATGATACACCTTCATCCACATACAATACTTCCACCTGGTGAAACTGGCAATGCGATCGCGCTGAAACCGTTTCATTCCGATACACGCGGCCCGGAGCAATAATGCGGATCGGTGGTTTCCTTGAAGTCATGACCCTTGCCTGCACAGAAGATGTATGTGTGCGCAACAGCCAACCCGGAGGTGATGCTACATAATAAGTATCCTGCATATCCCGGGCCGGATGATCAGGAGGCGTATTCATGGCTGTGAAATTGTGCCAGTCATCTTCGATCTCTCGGTCTTCAGCCACTTCAAATCCCATGCGCGCAAATACATCAATGATCTCTTCCATCACAATACTTACCGGGTGACGGCTACCGATCTGAACCGGCATCTCAGGCAAGGACAAATCAGGAATGACAAAATTTTGTTTAGTCAAGCCACCAGCTAATTGCTCCTGGTAATGCAGAAATAATTCATCTGCTTTTTGTTTCGCTTCATTCACCAGCTGCCCAAATTCTTTCTTCTGTTCATTCGGAACATCTCTGATTAATGCCGAAAGAGGCTTTAATACATTCTTGCTACCCAGGAACCTGATACGAAACGTCTCCAATGCTGCAGCATCTTCGATTTGAGTCGATTCGATTTCGGATAGGATATCGTGTAATTGCTTTAATGGATCCATTTTCAAAAAAATATTCTATGCTTATACAAACCAATGTGCACTTATGTCCTGAGCCATTCCCTCCCCCCTGCTCCCTGCTCCCTGCCTGGCATCAGGAATCTCAACACGCACAAAAGTAAGCATCTGAAACTTATAGCTAATTTGGCGCCCATGTCAATCCGTCACCCGGCAGCTGTTTTTCTCTGTATGGCCATGGCTATGTCACTGGTCTGGTCGAGGGCATTGCTATCCATCATCCCGGTGATTTTTATCTTCCTGGTGGCAGTTGATATTGAAATCAACCCCTTCAGGGTAAAATGGGTCCTCACTCCAAAAAATGTCTTTGGAATGATAAAGTACAAACCGTTCATCATCGTATTTGCACTTTATTTCCTTCTTTTTGTAGTCAGCATTGTATATGCAGGTAACCTTTCAGAATGGTGGCAGCTGACTCATCCGAAATTTCCATTCATCATCTTACCTCTTGGTTTTTTAGTGTTGAAACCTTTTAGCAGGAAAGAATATATGCTCATCACATTATCGATGATCGTGCTGGCTGTATGGAGCACGATATGGGTGCAGGTTGCATTTTATAGCGAGCATTATTTATTTAGCCAAAGCCTTGGATTCGGTGGATCGCTTCCCACACCTATCAATCACATCAGGTATAGCGTAGTCATATCTCTTAGCATGATCATCTGCCTTGCATTTGCCATTGAAGGCTGGAAGCTCAGATATTCCTGGGAGCGGTGGGCATACGGACTGACCTCGGTTTATTTATTTTATTTCCTTCATGTTTTATCCGTCCGGTCTGGCCTGGCGATTGCATATGCAGGAATATTTCTGATGGTTCTTTTTTATCTGCGAAAATTTAATCCTGTGTCACGGCTTGCTATCATAGCTTGTATTGTTATAGCTCCTTTTCTTGCATATAAAGTATTGCCCGGCTTTGAGCAAAAGATAAATTATACGATCTATGATCTTGGCATGTTCAAACAGGACCAGGGTAATGCATATTCAGATTCTGAACGATGGCAATCCTGGCGTGCAGGTATCGTCATAGGTAATCAGCATCCTTTTTTCGGTACCGGTCCTGGCAAATTCAGAACTTCCCTGAAGACATATTATAAAGACGAGTTAAAAAAGGATGATTTTACACGACCCCACAATCAGTTTATAAATGTCTTTGCTGAATTCGGGTTGTTTGGACTGGCCGTTTTCCTCTTCTTCTTACTCTACCCGATGACTTTCCGTTTCTTCTGGAAACCACCCCTGATACCGGTGCTCTACATCATGCAAATCCTCACCATGCTCGTAGAGCATCCCCTGGACACAGAATTCGGGTCGATGTTGTTTGTCCTTCTTACAGTTTTAGGTCTGAGTTACCAGGATGGATTACCTGGATCAACTACAGGGTATAAGCCAGTTTAACGGTTAATTTTTGTGACCAAATATGGCCATTTTTTGCTCAAAATGTGTCCTCCGCTTCCACTTATAAATACGTGTATTATCAATGAGTTATGACCTCGTGGCACGAGTACTGGTGGCACGAGTACTGGTGGCACGAGTACTGGTGGCACGAGTACTGGTGGCACCAGTGGGTCAGCAAGTCCGGGGTATGCTATAAATCCTATCAAAATCCAGAGTATAGTATCTTCGGACACCTTACTTCCCCCCACATGACCTTTGAAGAAAAATTAATAAAGCTCAATCCCGCACAACGAAGCGCTGTCGAATCCATCGAAGGACCTGTCATGGTCATCGCAGGCCCCGGCACCGGCAAAACGGAAATCCTCTCCCTCCGCATAGGTTATATTTTAAAAAATACAGACACCTCCCCAGGCAATATCCTCTGCCTGACCTATACCGACGCTGCTGCTTCAGAAATGAGGCAACGTCTCATCAGCTTTATCGGGCCGGAAGCTTATAAAATACAAGTCAATACATTTCACAGCTTTTGCAATCTCGTCATACAGGAAAATCCATCCTATTTCCAACAGGCACGCGAACTGGAACCGATCTCAGAGATTGACAAATTCAAATTACTGCAGGAGCTCATCGATAGCTTTGGCCCTGATCATCCCTTAAAAAAATTTAAAGGGCAGATGTATTATGACTGGAAAAGGCTGGATGAGCTTTTTGCCACCATGAAAAAAGAAAACTGGACTCCTGAATATGTCTTTGCTCAGATAAACAAATTCATCGAAGAGAAATCACAGGATAAAGAATACATCTATCAAAATAACAAAGCAGGCGTTTATTCAAAAGGCGAACAAAAGCCAAAATTCAAAACGGATGTTTTGGACCGGATGGAAACTTTCAGGTCAGCTGTCGCTGAATTCAGCCATTACAATGCTTTACTTGCTGAACGCGGCCAGTATGATTTCGATGACATGCTGCTGTGGGTATATGATGCATTCAAATTAAAACCTGATTTGTTGGCCAATTACCAGGAGCGATTTCTATATTTCCTGGTGGATGAATTCCAGGACACGAATGGTATCCAGATCGATATTCTTCAACTGATGATTGATCATGAATGGATCGACCGGCCGAATGTCTTTGTCGTGGGTGATGATGATCAGGCCATCTATCGCTTCCAGGGTGCTAACCTGAAAAATTTATTTGATTTCAATGATAAATATCATCCTGAGATCATATTCCTCAATCGCAATTATCGCAGTTCGCAATTGATCATTGATGCTTCGGGTGTCATTGCCCGATCTGTTGACAAACCTCAGATGGAAGAGGTATTCGGGCAAAAGAAAACTTTTATAGCCTCGGGTGTGCATGCAGCCCATCATGAAAAAGTCGTCATCCAGTCTTTTCCGACATTATCCTCTGAGAATGCTGACATCTTTCGTCAGTTAAAGACATGGCATGATGCAGGTGCTGAAGGAGAGATAGCGGTATTATATTCCAAGCATGAATTAGGGCGTGAATTGGCACAAGCATTAAAAGGTGCCGGCATTCCGTTTCATACCGTAAAGACTGTTGATGCCCTGACTCAGCCATTAATCCTTCATCTGCTTGAAATCATACAATGCATTCATCAGCTCAGCGATGGTGCAGACAATGATGATGCCCTGCTCTATCGTATTCTTCATCTTCGCTATCTGCATCCGAATACGATTGATTTACAAAAAATCATTTTAGCATATACCTCTAAAGAAAGAGAAGATACCTCCACGTTATTCATGTGTCTTGGAAATCCTGCATTATTAGATACACTTCATCTAAAAGACAGAAAACGGGTAGATGAATTGTTTCAACTAATAGAGCAAAGCATTGTAGAATATCATTCCAGGACATTGCTTTCTTTTGTTGAATGGGTGATCCATAATTATAACGTCATGTCATGGATCCTTTCACAGGAAGAAAAATTTACACTTTTATATACCCTTAAAACTTTTTATTCTTTTGTTGAAAGAGAGTCCGCCGGGAAATCTACTTTCAAAGTGCCGGATCTTCTTGAGATATGCGAGCTGATGACCACTTACAATATCCGTCTTCCTGTTCAGGAACTTGCGCATGCCAATAAAGGAATTCATCTCTCTTCTTTACATGGCGCGAAAGGCCTGGAATTTGAAAAAGTCATCATTAAAAATATCACAGAGAATGAATGGGAAAAGAAAAGGCCTTTCTCCAATACTTTTTCTTACCCGGATAATCTCAACCGGCGGGATAGCATTACTGAATTTCTTGAATCAGGCCTTGACAATGATGACCAGGACCGGCGACGATTGTTGTATGTAGGAATGACACGTGCCAAAAAAGAACTTGTTATGACCTATGCGTCATCAAAAGATGATGGAAAAAAACTTACACCAAGTGTATACCTGACGGAAATCATTCAGGCAGATCCTGATATCATCGTGGCCAATAACTCAACAAACCAGGAAATACTCGCTGAATACCTGGCTAACCTGATGTCCGGCGAACAAAGAGCAGATATTCATAAAGATGATGCTGTCATCAGGGAGCGGGTAAAAAATTATGTGCTGAATGTTTCTGCATTAAATACTTACCTCGAATGTCCTGTTCGCTTTTATTATGAAAAAATGCTGGTGATACCATCCAGCGAAACGGCTCCGTTGCTTTTTGGTACTGCGCTTCATGATGCATTGCAACGATATTTCTGGAAAAGATTTAGCGAAAAAGATCTTGCCGCAGGAAAGGATTACCTGACAGGTTCATTTACCAGGTTTATGAAGCGCAATGCACACCGGTTTACGCAAAAAGAGCTTGCTGATCTCAATCATTATGGCAGAAAGATCCTCGAACAATTTTATGATCGCTATTCACCCAAGTGGTCGGATGAGGTCACTTACGAATTAGAATATAAAATAAAGGATGTCCATATCGGCGGTGTTCCTGTAAAAGGCTTTATAGATCGACTGGATAAAGATGCGACAGGTATTTCTGTGTATGATTACAAGTCCGGACGTCCGGATTCTATCCCTCAGAAATTAAACCGGCCAAATGATGCTGATCCGCTGGGCGGGCATTACTGGAGGCAAATGGTTTTTTATGATTTGCTTTTGCGCAATGATCCCCGGATTAAAAAAGGTATGAATCAGGGGATAATTCAGGCGATTGAACCTAAAAAAGACGGTACCTTAATAGAGAAGCACGTGATTGTCACAGATGAGGATCGTGCAATAGTTACAAATCAAATCCTGGATACCTGGCAAAAGATCCAGAATATGGAGTTTGAAACCGGGTGTGGCGAATGTGACTGGTGCAGGATGCATGATTTGAATCCGCCCATTCCTGAAAAAGATGAGGATAGCCAGGACTGAACTTTTTTTACTGGTTTACAATATTTGCACTATTTATGATAGTAGCTGTAGGTGACAACCTCAGGATAAATTCAGTGAGATTTGCATCATTAGACAAATCAAGCTTTTTTCTTAGCCGGTACCTGCTTCCTTCCACACCACGAACTGAAATATTCAACAGCGGAGCTATTTCCTTTGTACTCAGGTTCATCCTCAGGTAAGCACATAGCTTTAAATCACTCGTGCTCAATTGTGGAAAACGTTCACGTAAATGTTTTAAAAAATCAACATGTACCTGGTCAAAATGATGGGCAAAATGTTCCCAGTCTTCATCCAGCTTGACATCGAAATTGACCATATTGAGCAGCTGCTGGACTTCTTTTTTCACGCTTTGATCAGGCGATTTTTCCCTGATCTGATGCAACCCTTCCTGAACCGCCAGTAGTATTTCTGCTTTCTGTACAAGATGCATCGTTGTGAGTGCCAGCTCCTGGTTCTTATATTTTATTTCAACCTCAAGCTTTTCATGCTGGATTTCAGACAAAGCGGCTTTTGACTGTTCTACTTCACGAATGGCTATGGCTTCTTTTTCCTGATGCGTAAACGTCAGCTTTGCTTTTTCAGATTCAAATTTTATACGTTGTCTGAAAATAAAACCGGAAAAGAATCCGAGAATGCATAATGCATACATCACTTTAGCAGTAGTCGTCAGGTACCAGGGCGGCGGGATTCTGAATACATAAGAAACAACATTACTTTCTATACCATCCCTGATCCTCGCCTGTGCATGAAATGTATATGTACCTGCACCTAGTGAAGTAAAATCACGATCCGTATCAGTACTCCAGGGAGACCATTCATCTTCAAGACCTTCAAGCTTAGTCCTGTATTGTACAAGTTGTGGTGTCTTGTAATCTGTAGCTGAAAATGAAAAGCTCAGACTATTGAGATTTGATGTGAGCTCATGAGGTTCACTGATTCCTATAATGTTTCCGGGAAGAAAATATCCCCCAAATAAAACCGAATCCTGGTTCCTGCCGGCACGAACATCATCAAGTAGGATGTATAGCGAATCATTTTGTGTTCCGTCAGCATGTGCATCATAATGAACAAATCCTTCCTCTGTGCCGAATAACACATTATATTCATCTATAGGATATATAAATTCAAAACCACCTACCAGTTTACCTCCTAATTCAGGCAGAATTTTTTTGAGAACTTCTTTTTTTACCCCATGATCATCTATCATGAGTATTCCCACTTCATCATCCATCGCGTACCAGATATTACCCTTTATATCTTCTTTCATTGCCTTTACCCTGTGACCGGCTCCCATGATATTGTTAAATGAAGAATCCGGTACAAATCGGTTTTGAATCTTATCGAAAGCATATACACCTTTCTCAGTTCCGAATACTGCTTTTCCTGCGATCCGGAATACATAGTTATTCAGATTGGATGGAAGACCGCCCGACTGGTCAAAAAACCTGATCTGCGGATCATATTTATTTTCTTCATTCCAGACCACCTGATACAAGCCCCGGTATGGATGCGATACCCAGATGGATCCATCAGCATCTTTCACCATGATCCTGCACGACTCCTGGATGCCATTTATCTTTCTGTCATACACCCATTGATCATCTTCTTTTTTATAGAGAACCAAACCTGTGTAAGTTCCGGCCAGCATGTAATGATCATTCAACTCAACATACAACCAGGTACCGGGTTCTGTCGTAAGTGATGTAGCCATATTATCCCTGATCTGAAATGCTCCTTCATGATGACCCATCAATAATTCGTGCTCAAACTTTGTAAATCCCCATACCTGCCCTTCACCATGTTCTACACGTTGAAAAAAAGGTCCCTGTTCCGGATCATAATAAGATTGCCATGGAGCTATGTATGCACCATTAGAAACGCCGAGATATAACTGGTGATCAAAAACAGCTGCACTATATCCAGTAGCATGCAATTCACCATCAGGGAAAATAGAAGTGAACTTTGAGTCGAGCACAACACAATCAATACCATTGTCCAGTCCAAGCCAGAGATTACCGGCATGATCACAAAATGCATTAAGGATGTTATTATTCTGGAGGCCATGCTTTTTATTCAGATGCCTGTACATCCTTCTTTGCTTATCCACCACGATCAAACCATCGAGTGAAGTACCTAGAGCAATGTTTCCATTTGACAACCTGGTGGAAGTATAAATTCGTTTTTCGATCAGGACATCATCATGCGCAGTATTCCATCTTCCGGCATCCTGATCAGTCATGTAGAACATTCCATTTTTCAGTGAACTGAAGAGGATCGTATCATTTGTCCAGGGAATTGTTCCGGTGATAGCACTTTCAAGACCATGAATATTCCGGTACGGACGGAATGCACCATCTTCAAAAATCAGGATCTCATGAATACCCTTTTGCAATAAAAGACCCAGCGAGGTATAAGCAAGAGAAGCAATATCTCCCGGGATCTCATGTATTTTTATTTGTTCACCATTATATTCAAATACGGATCGATTCGTCCTGAAGAATACTCGTTTTTCATAAAAAACAATATCCCAAACATCCTCAAACGTACGATGGTCAGGAGGTAATAATCCGATGAGGGAATGATATGTCAGGACCCCGTTTGCACCGGGATAGAAATAACCGATTTCACTTTGGGCACCTGTGTAAATCCGGTTGTCCTGGTCAATGGCGACTGACCTGACGATGGTATGGTTAGAAACCGGGAAGATGGTCCATTCATTTCCGTCGAACCGGAGCAATCCATCATTATTGGCAAAATAGATTTGCCTGGACCTGTCCTGAGCGGCGTCCCAGTTTTGGGTGCCTGCCTTGTAAATCTTCCGGGAGTAATTCCAAATGGGTGGGACGCCTATGTTTACGCTTTGGGAATTGGAAACGGAAGGCAAAAGCACCAATGCCAATAGGATCAAAAGGATTTCGACGAAATCCTTTTGGTGTGTACCTGATTTTGAAAAGGAATTCCACCCTGTCGTATCTCTCCTAATCTCTTTCCTCAATAAAATATGGACTTGTCGTATCGTTGTCGTAGTCATGTCGTAGCGAAAGATAAGCTATAGCGTAGTTTAAGCGTAATTTAAAATTGCGTAAACCGAAAGTAAACAACCAAATTTGTTCGCCTCAAAGCAGAAAATCCAAATTTTATTCTAAACTGAAAAACGAAACTGATTATGCTCAAAAATTTACTCTCCCTTATTGCCTTCTTATTTGTCGTATCCCTTGCCGAAGGCCAGACAACCATTCTGGACTTTGAAACTGCAGGTACTTCAACTACTTTCCAATATTTTGGAAGTGGCCTGGACGGCACCCTTACCCAGATTGTCCCAAATCCGGATGCATCAGGTGAAAACACAAGCAGCACAGTAACCAGCTTTACTAAACCAGCAGTCGCAGAAGTCTGGGCTGGTGCTTTTTCAAATCCTAACCCTACAGTACCAGTCGATCTGACCTTTAGTAATATGGTAGCCATCAAAGTATGGATGGATCATATCGGTTCCCTGAGCCTGAAACTTGAAAACTCTACTGACGGAGGTTCAAATTGGGTCACAACCGTAGCAAATACCAAAGTCAATGAATGGGAAACACTCGTATTCGATGCAACTGCATTATCTATTGAAGCACCGAATACAGCTGCAGCGGGATATACGTATTCTACAGTGACTTTATTCTTTGATTTTGGCAACACAGGGACAGGTGCGGATGTGGTTTATTATTTTGATGATGTAGTAACCTTGGCACCACCACCTGTATTTACTACTATCCTCGATTTCGAAACGGCTGAAACAAGTACAGGTTTTCAATATTTCGGCAGCCCACTGGATGGAACGCTCACTACCATCATAGCCAATCCTGATCCATCAGGCATCAATACGAGTGCTAATGTCACGCACTTTGTAAAACCAGGTGTAGCAGAAGTATGGGCAGGCGCATTCAGCAATCCCAATCCAACTACGCCTGTGACTTTGGATGCGGGAAGCCAGGTATGCATCAAAGTATGGATGGATCATATCGGCAATCTTGCGCTTAAACTTGAAAATGGAGCCGGAGGGCAAGCAAATTGGGTGACCACAGTTGCCAATACAACGATCAATCAATGGGAAGAAATCTGCTTCGATGTTTCAGCTCCATCGATTGAAGCACCATTTGAAGCAGCTACCGGAACATACAACACCATCACTTTATTTTTTGACTTTGGAACAGCAGGAAACGGAACAGATATCAATTATTACTTTGATGATATCGGCGTCAAATCCGTCGGTGCACCACAGGAACGTACAGTTCATTTCAGTGTGGATATGAATGGCTATACAGAAAACTTCAACCAGGTATATCTCAGTGGTACATTCAACAACTGGTCAGGTGATGGCAATCCGCTGGAAGATCCTGATTTCGATGGTGTCTGGGAAGGAGACATTGTAGCGATCAATGGTGCATATGAATATAAAGTGACTCTTGATAACTGGGCCGCGCAGGAAGCGTTCCTTGGTTTTGAAGAATGCACAAAGAAAGATCCGTCAGGTCTGTTTGTCAATCGCCTGCTTCTAATAAGCGGTGACACTGAATTGCCACCATTTTGTTTCAATAGTTGCTATGCATGTGGTCAGGAAAGAAGCATCACATTCAGACTGGGCTTTTATAATACCACACCAAATCCGGATGGTGTTTGGCTTGCCGGTGGTGGAAATTTCGATGTGCCAGGGGGCAAATACAAAATGAATGATGACGATGGTGATGGTGTATATGAAGTGACTGTTCCTCGAGAAGTTGGTTTTGGTTCGCATTATGCGTTTGCCAACGGACCTTGTCCGGATTACAGTTGCAAAGAAGACCTGAGTGGTCAGTCCTGCGGCGATCCGAATAATTTCAATGACCGGACACTTCCTCCGGTGCAACAGGACACAGTTGTGGAAACCTGCTTTGCTACTTGTTTTGCCGATGCTGCTTGTACAGTAGGAACGGTAAATACATACAAAGATGAGCGAGTTTTCGAACTACATGGAAATCCTTCCTTGAATGGCCAATCTATACTCTCATTCGGCGAAAATATGGATGATGAAAAAACTGTAACGCTTTCCAATGCGCTTGGACAAGTGATCCGGTATTGGCATGTAGAAGAAGGCGTTTCAGCTCAACAAATGAGTACTGCAGGACTACAATCGGGAATATACCTTGTGACTGTCAAAGCCGGTAATCGATTTTATACCCGTAAGCTCATGAAGTGATGCAGCCTTAACTGTATCGGTTGTATTGAAATCAAAAATCATTTTCAGGAATGTCATGAATATCACGACTATGCGATTAGGAATTTTATTTTTCATCCTTTGCTCTTTTTTTGTTGCAAAGGCACAACATCAGGTTACTGGCAGGATCACTACTCTTCCCGGCAATGAACCTGCCATAGGAGCTACAGTTACGGTAAAAGGTAGCAATGCAGGTACGATTGCTGATTTTGAAGGAAAGTATACCATCACAATACCGGATGATCATTCGATATTGATGTTTACATATACTGGTTATGCCGTAGTAGAAATTGAAGCTGGTATCCGTAAAACGATTGATGTGATGATGAAAGAAAGTATTTCATATCTCAACGAAGTGATCGTCACCGGTTATGGAGCACAGAAAAGATCTGATATCAGCGGTAGTGTTTCGACAGTCAGATCAGAGGATATTGCAGAGAAACCAATTCTTCGTGTTGAACAGGCGTTGCAGGGTCGAACCGCCGGAGTACAGGTGACACAGACCTCGGGATCTCCTGGAGCAGGATTGACAGTGAGAGTGCGGGGTGTAGGGACGATCAACAACAGTGATCCATTGTATATCGTCGATGGCATGCCGGTCGAAAACCCTGATTACCTCAATCCGAATGATATTGAAACGATCAATGTATTGAAAGATGCTGCATCTTCTGCTATCTATGGTGCAAGAGGTGCTAATGGGGTTGTACTGATCACGACAAAAGGAAGTGCCCGAAATGAGGAAGGTAAATTGAGCTACGATGCATACTTTGGAGTTCAACGTGCTGCACGTTTACTTGATTTACTTAATGCACGGGAATATGCGGTCATACAGAATGAAGCATATGTAGCTGCTGGTCAGACACCTTTACCTGAATTTGCAAATCCTGATGCATTAGGTGAAGGAACGGATTGGCAGGAGGCTATTTTTACAAATGCACCAATCTCCAGTCATCAACTTACATTGACCGGTGGTAAAGAGCATTCATCTTACGCATTGACTGGAAATTATTTTTCCCAGGAAGGTATTGTAGGTGGTGACAAAGCAAAGTTTGATCGGATCACCGTAAGGTTGAATGGCAATCAGGATCTGAAACCCTGGCTGACTGTTGGGAATAATATTGGATTCACCTGGTTTAAAAGAGATGCTTTATTGGAGAATACACAATATGATTCTCCGATCGTCAGGGCTTTGAATATTGATCCTGTCACGCCCATTCGCAAAGCAGATGGCACCTATGCATATTCTAATTATTCTGATACGGATGTTGCCAATCCGGTGAATGCTATAGAACAAACTAATGATGAATGGCGAAGTAATCGAATTGTCGGAAGTGTGTATGCTGATGCAAAACTGGGCAAGCGATTCTCGTTCAGATCAACATTCAGTATGGATCAGACATTTGCTTTGCAGAGAATTTTTTATCCCAAATATGATCTCAGCAATTTACCACTCATCAGCGAAGCACCTGCAGCTGAGAAACGATTAAAGAATCAGGTAGCTGTTGGTAATTACAACTGGAGAAATCTGCAATTGGAAAATGTATTGACGTATACAAATACATTTAATGAAAAACATGATATCACGTTGATTGGTGGAACTACTGCACTAAACAAACGGGATGATGCTAGCGGTGGTGCAAATAGCAATCTCCCTTCGAATGATTTTAAAGATGCGTATATCGGAAATACCATTGATCCGATTGCATCTCAAAGTTCATGGCAGACAGCGAATGAGTCTTCTTTATTGTCGTGGTTTGCAAAAGGAAATTATGTTTACGACAATACATATTTATTGTCGGCCACTTTCAGGGCTGATGGTTCATCGCGATTTGGTAAAAATAATCGCTATGGCTACTTTCCTTCATTTTCAGCAGGATGGGTATTGAGTCATGCTGCATTCTGGTCTGTAGACGAGATCAGTTTTGCAAAATTAAGAGCGAGCTGGGGACGAAACGGGAATGACAGGATTGGTGACTATAGTTTCACCACTGTAGTTTCAAGCGGACAGAATTATGTATTCGGTCCGAATGAAACCATCACCAATGGAAGTGTTGCACTGAGCTCAGCTAATCCGGATTTGAAATGGGAGACCATTACACAGACGGATATTGGTCTTGATCTGGAATTGTTTGATGGTCGCATCAATTTTACAGGTGACTATTACATCAAGAAAACATCGGATATGCTGTATGCTGCTCCTATTCCTTTGGTCGCAGGTTCTGCAGCACCCATTCAAAATGTAGCCACTGCTGAAAACCGTGGAGTAGAATTATCACTTGACTACCGAAATATTGAACATACATTCCATTATTCAATCGGAGGAAATATTTCGTTTATCAAGAGTGAAGTGACCGGATTAGGTACAGGTGGCGAACCCGTTTACTCAGGAACTATACAAAGTGCAAATGGAAAAGCATCAAAGACCGATGTAGGTCATCCGTTGGCCGCCTTTTTCGGATTTGTAACTGATGGTATATTCCAGTCACAGGCCGAAGTGGAAGCAGCAGCTTTCCAAAACAACGGCACATCACCAGGCGACATTCGGTTTAAAGATCTGAACAGTGATGGAGTGATCGATGTCAATGATCAGACGTACATCGGAAATCCTACACCGAAAATTTCATTTGGTGCGACAGGTGAAGTTGAATGGAAGGGCATTGTATTAAGCGCATTCTTCCAGGGCACTCAGGGCAACGATATTTTTGATAACACTGTCCGATATGATTTTGCATATGTCAATCGTCCTTCGTCTGTACTGGATCGTTGGACAGGTCCTGGCACATCGAATACAGAACCACATGTGAGTCTGAATGATCCAAATCAGAACGCACGTATTTCAGATCGGTTTGTAAAAGACGGAAGTTATGTGCGTCTGAAATCACTTCAACTGGGATACACATTACCATCTGCATGGTTAAGAAAGGTCCATATTCAAAAATTTAAAGTTTATATCACGGGCCAGAATCTTTTGACTTTTACAAAATACAAAGGACTCGATCCGGAGATAGGTGTCATAGGAAATAATCTTGAATTGGGCATTGATCGCGGATTCTATCCTCAGCCACGTACAGTGATTGGAGGTGTAAGCGTAACATTCTAAATCGACAACTCATGAAAAAAATAATATACATTCTGCTTGTACCAGTTGTGATTCTGATCTCATCCTGTGAGAAAGATTTCCTGGATAAGGCTCCAATCGTAGGTACTACAGAAGGAAATTTCTATCGCACCGGTGATGATGCGATGGCTGCTGTCAATGCCGCGTATGCTTCCTTACAATTTCAACTCTCACCGGAGGGACATTTCCGATGGTTCTGGGGAGATGTCATGTCTGATGACACTAACAAAGGTGGGTCTGGTGATAATGATGCAAATGCACTATTGAAACTGGAAACATTTCAGGGACCTACAAACACGGGTTTACTTGAGTCAGAATGGGGGGCAGATTATGAAGGAATTTATAGGGCGAATGTGGTATTGGAAAAAGTACCTCCGATTCAAATGGATGAAAAGCTGAAAACCAGGATTCTTGGTGAAGCTCGATTCATACGTGCATGGAATTTTTATCAGCTCGTGACTATGTTTGGTGGTGTACCTAAAGCCGATCATGTACTTGCTCCCTCAGAATACAATATGGCCCGTTCATCAGCAGACGAAATTTGGGATTTAATTGAAAGCGATCTTATCACCGCTGCGAATGATATGTGGAAACGAAGTGAATATCCTTCTGCGGACCTGGGTCGGGTCACACGAGGTTCGGCGCAGGCTTTATTGGTCAAAGCATATCTCTGGCGTGAAAAATGGGCGGAGGCAAAATCAATGGCTGAAGAAGTAATCAATTCAGGGGAATATCAATTAGTACCCGACTATGCAGATATCTTTCCTTTGTATGGTGAAAACAATGAAGAGTCCATATTTGAAATTCAGTACATGAATGCTTCCGGCGGCAATTGGGGTAAGAACAATTCCAATGAAGGAAGTTTTACAAATGTGTTTACACGCGCACGCGGACTTTTTGCAGGCTATGGATTTAATATTCCCACACAGGATTTTATAGACGAGTTTTTTAAGGAAGGTTTTGAAGATCCGCGATTGAAGTCCACCGTCTTTAGGGTTGGCGATGAGATGGGTGATCGCGGAACGTTTACTATTGAAGCTACAGGTGGAGTTCCGTATCCATATTATTCAAAAAAAACGTTCGACAATAAGTCTGAAACTGCACCCTTCGGTGATCCGAATCCAAATGGGGGGACGAATGATCGTGTGATCAGGTATGCAGATGTATTGCTGATGCATGCCGAAGCTTCATATCATGCCGGTGATGAAAATGGCGCTCGTACTTCATTGAATCTTGTACGGGTACGTGCCCAGGTGCCGGAAATTACTGCGAGTGGTGATGCATTACTTCAGGCGATTTACAGAGAGCGAAGGCTTGAATTAGGTCTTGAAGCACATCGTTTTTTTGATTTAGTGCGTACACACAGAGCTGCGCAGGTTTTAGGCCCTTTAGGTTTTGCAGATGGTGTACATAATTTATTCCCCATTCCACAGTCACAGATACAGGCAACGAATGGAGCGCTTTCACAAAATCCTGGGTATTGAAAAAGTATTCGGTATTCGGTATTCGGTATTCGGTATTCAGTAAAAGGTAAAAAGTAAGCAGTAAAATCCAAAATTGCTAAGTGGCTTCTTATGTTCTCTTAAGTTTCTAAGTGGTAAAAAATGACGAAGGACAAGACATTGGAAAACAGAAAATAGTAAAAATGCAAAAAACTAAAATTAAAAATATGCAACGAAGCAACTCCCCCTTCCAGGGGGCGGGGGGTAAAATGATAATCACTTTTTGTTTGTTCTCCATGCTAGCTTGCGCACCTGATCGTGATGATGACTTCAATCTGCCGGCGACACCTTCTGCACCACAATTCACTGCGCAGCTGATGGAGAGCGATTCGAACCGGGTGATTGTCACAAGTCAATCGGACGGTGACTTCCAATTGCTTTGGGATCTTCCCGGGGGCAATCCTAAAACTTCTAACCAAAGAGTTGATACGATATTATACACCGACATAGGTGAATACACGATCACACTTTTCGTATCAAAATCTGATGGGAGCGGCACAACCTCTTCATCAAAAAAAATAACAATCGAAAGAGATGCTCCACTTGAATGCACAGCTAAACTTGCGTTGTTGACCGGATGCGGCTCCGCCAGGAAATGCTGGACATTTTCAAGTGCTGCAGGTGCTGTAAAAGTCGGACCCAATTATGGAGATTTCTCCTGGTACACTTCTCCTGAAAATGGCTTGCAGGATGCGCAGTATGATGATCACTACTGTTTTACATTCCTTCATTTTGTTTTTGAAAACGATAATAGCGGACAATCGGTCAATCCATGGAATGGTTATGCAGTCGAAGATTATGATGGTGGTCTTAGCGAATTCCAATATCTCGAAGGAACAGGCACCGAGGGCAGAGATCAGATCATCATACCCGATGATCAGTTTATGGGCACATGGGATACCGACAATGTAATGGATGTGATAAGCCTGACGGAAACAGAACTTGTCATCCGCGCACGTATCCGGGCACAGAATGGAGTACCGGCTGCAGAAGGTTGGTTTGAACACACATTTGTAGCAAATTGATGAATAAACGATCGGGCATACTATTCATATCGGTTATCCTCCTGGGGGCTATCCTTTTCTGGTCAGCTTCCGGAAACATGGGCACATCTCCAGGTGCCATGAAATTAATCTGGTCGGACGAATTTGATTCCGGTTCAGTACCGGATCCTGCAAAGTGGAGTCATGATCTGGGTGACGGATGTCCTGATATATGCGGATGGGGAAATAATGAATTGCAATATTATACACAGGACAGGAAAGAAAATGCACGTATCGAAGAAGGTAAATTAATCATCGAAGCTCGACAGGAAAAAATGGGTGCCAGAGAATATACTTCAGCCCGTATAAAAAGTAAATTGAAAGGTGACTGGACGTATGGACGTGTAGTAGTGAGGGCTAAGCTCCCAAAGGGATTGGGAGTTTGGCCCGCCATATGGATGTTACCTACGGAATGGGCTTACGGTGGCTGGCCGGCAAGCGGTGAAATTGATATCATGGAAAATGTTGGATATATGCCCGACAGCTTATTTGGATCGATCCATACAAAGAAATTTAATCATGTGATTGGCACCCAGGTCACGAAGGGAATTTATAACTCAACCCTGAACACCGAATACCATGATTACGAAATCCAATGGGATGAACAAAAAATTGATTTCCTGTTTGATGGCCATATCTTTCAAACATTTCGCAATAATCATGAAGGCTCAGAAGCCTGGCCGTTTGACAAGGCTTTTCATTTAGTTATGAATATTGCAGTGGGTGGAAACTGGGGCGGAAAGCATGGAGTGGATGTATCTATATGGCCCCAAAGGATGTATGTGGATTATGTTAGAGTATATCAGTGAGAATCGTGAATCGTGAGTCGTAAAACGTGGGAAAGTTAAAGTAGAGACAGTGGCTTGCCCCAGCCTGCGAGAATAACAAAAGGGTAAATATTATTGTTTTTCTCCATGGTCTCCGTTTTCTCTTTTTACTCCGTGCGAAAGAGGCGGAAAAAGGCAGAAAAGGCAGAAAAGAGCGAATGTAGAAATTGAATCCATTTATTTTTTTCTCCGTGTCCTCCGTTTTCTCATATTACTCCGTGCGAAAAATGCGTAATAAAATGGTTAATAATTTATAATCTGAAAATAATGGTATCAAGAAAGTTTAATATCCTGATCAGTAGTCTGTGCATATGCATTGTAACTTTCATCACTAGTTGCATTGATGAAAGTGATGGCACTGCAGGGAAGCTCAATCTTCCTGTATTGCATGTCAGTGATGTGACAGTGGGTGAAGAGGACGAGGATAAGATCATTCATGTCGAAGTGACGATGACTGGTGAGAATACGACCAATGCCATCGTTACGGTTGCTGCTATTCCTGGTTCCGCGGAAACGCCTGATGATTATACATTATTGAATGGAGGTCAATTACAATTCAACCAAGGAGAAACTACACATTCCATTGATATTAAGATAAAAGCAGATGAAGGAAAAGAGCCACAGGAAACATTCCAGGTGAAGCTATTCAATCCACAAAATTGCTTTATTGAAAAAGATGTGATCACCATTACTATCAATGATGATGACGATAATATTTCAGGACTTAATATTCCATCAGGAGGACCTTCTTCACCTGACCATTATGACGGTTATAATCTTGTATGGCGTGACGAATTTGAAGGAGACGTTTTAAATTCTGCAGACTGGAGCTTTGAAAATGGAAACGGCTGCCCGAATAATTGTGGCTGGGGCAATAATGAGTCTGAATACTACAGGCCTGACAACCTTTCCCTTGTCAATGGTCATCTTGTTATCACGGCTAAGAAACAACAATACGAAGGTTTCGAATACACGTCTTCTAAAATTGTAACGAAAGGAAAACAACAATTTAAATTCGGCCGCATAGATATGCGTGCTGCATTGCCGGAAGGACAAGGAATTTGGCCTGCGTTGTGGATGCTGGGTTCAAATATTGACGCTGTGGGCTGGCCTGCCTGTGGTGAATTTGATATTATGGAGTTGACGGGGGATCAACCAAACCGTGTCGTCGGTACGGTTCATTATGGAGCCAATCTCGCACAACATGGCTATAAAAGTGTATCAAAATTTATAGGCAGTGGAGATAGCTACCAGGATAAATTTCATGTCTACTCCATCAATTGGGAAAATAACCTGGTGCAATTCCTCATTGATGATGAAGTGTACTCCACGATCACACCTGCTGATCTGAATGGCCAGCCCTGGCCGTTCAACAAATTCTTTTATTTCATTTTTAATGTTGCGGTTGGTGGTAATTGGCCCGGTCAGCCGGATAGCAGTACGAGATTTCCACAGTATCTGATTGTGGATTATGTAAGGGTGTTTCAGAAATAAACAAATTGTTGGGCGTCGGTTGACCGACGTCCTGGCGTTTTCAAAGCTGTGCTTTGAATAGGCAATCATTATTTTCCACAGGTGGCATCCTCCTCTGTCAAAACCTTGATTTTTGTGATTTATGTGATAAACATGATTCTGGCTTTTCGATAGCGTACTGTTTTACACGATCCTGAAAGGATCAAACATTAATAGCCCCGGGTCGTAATCCGGGGAAAGAATGAATGCGCAGCAATACCGACCCTGAAGGGGTCGAACAGGAAGCTGTTTCCTTAGAAGGGATATTGAACAGATCTCACAAATCCTAACTATTTTGTGATTAATGAACAAAGCCCAACCCCGCACAGTCCTCACCGATTATGACATCACACTCTTCCAGGGAGGCACGCATGTCAGGCTTTATGAGAAAATGGGCTCACATCCTGCCGAACAAAACGGCCAGAAAGGAATGTCTTTCGCCGTTTATGCTCCTGCTGCGAAAAGAGTCTCTGTGATCGGCAACTTTAACAGGTGGCTTGCGAATGTGCATGACCTCTATCCGAAATGGGACAGTTCAGGTGTATGGGAAGGATTTATTCCTGATCTGATGCCAGGCACACTTTACAAATATGCAATCGAATCACACAACGGAATGAAGTTTGTCAAAGCCGATCCTTATGCACGTCAGTGTGAACATCCACCGATGACCGCATCGATCATATGGCAGGATCAATATGAGTGGAATGATGCAGCATGGATGAAGGCACGCGGTGAACGAAATAAAATCGGTGCACCTGTTTCGACATATGAAATGCATTTTGCTTCATGGCGCAGGCATGGTGATGGAAAAGTGTATACCTATCGTGAAATGGCGGATGTTCTTCCTGCTTATTTGTCTGAGCTTGGATTTACGCACGTAGAATTCATGCCGATCATGGAACATCCGTATGATCCATCGTGGGGGTACCAGATCACAGGATTTTTTGCACCGACGTGCAGATTTGGGACACCGGATGATTTACGTTTTCTCATTGATCGACTGCATCAGGTTGGTATTGGTGTTATTCTGGATTGGGTGCCATCGCATTTTCCGACTGATGCACACGGCCTTGGAAATTTTGATGGCAGTTGTGTGTATGAACATCCGGATCCACGAAAAGGATTTCACCAGGATTGGCAGAGTCTGATATTTAATTATGGGCGTAATGAAGTGAAATCATTCTTACTCAGCAATGCATTATTCTGGATTGATGAATTTCATGCAGATGGTTTGCGGGTGGATGCGGTGGCATCGATGATCTATCTTGATTATTCGCGGAAAGAAGGTGAATGGGAACCCAATGAATTTGGTGGCCGTGAAAATCTTGAAGCAGTTGCTTTTTTGAAAGCAATGAATGAGATGGTCTATCATTATCACCCGGATATCCTTACGATCGCTGAAGAATCTACTGCTTTTGCAGGTGTATCCCATCCTACATACTCAGGCGGATTAGGCTTTGGTATGAAGTGGATGATGGGATGGATGCATGATACATTGAAATATTTTGGTCTTGATCCTTTGTATCGCAAACATTCGCACAACCAGATCACGTTTAGCATGATTTACAATTATTCGGAGAATTATGTATTACCGCTTTCGCATGATGAAGTGGTGCATGGAAAAGGTTCTCTTTTAAGTCGAATGCCCGGTGAAGGACAGGACCAATTTGCTAACCTGCGTTTGATGATGGGTTACATGTACACGCATCCTGGTGCAAAGCTTTTATTTATGGGTGGTGAATTTGGCCAGCGCAGCGAATGGAATTTTGCAAGCCAGCTGGAATGGAATGTATTGGGCTTTGAATCACACCTGGGTGCGATCGAATGGGCGAAGCGAATGAATCATTTGTATAAAGATGAAAAATCGCTTCATGAATTATGTACAAAACCAGAAGGATTTCATTGGGTGAGAGTTGATGACTGGCAGCAAAGTGTATTGTCTTATGAACGGATTGGAATTGATCCGGATAATAGAATATTAGTCATTCTGAATATGACACCGGTGGACAGGCCTGAATATCGGATTGGTGTTGAGAAAGGCGAGGGCTCCTGGAAGTTGATTGATCATTCAGACAAAGAAATCTATTGGGGCAAGGGAAGAGAGGTGAATGATGAAGTAAATATTGAAGATCATGCATGGGAGCATAAGGATAAGTCGATGGAGTTTAATTTGCCGGGGCTGACGGTGGTTATTTATAAATGGAATCCTGGTAAAAAAAAGGCGAAGGCTGAGGTGAAGGCGAAGGATATTATTCTATCAAAAACTAAACTTCCTGAAAATAAAAACAAGATTTTGGCTGAAAAAATACCTTCAAAGAAAGTTGTTGATAAAAGAAAAAAATAATTACCACTTAAATTGATTAAAGATGAGAGCCCTGTTACTATTGTTAATATTCAGTGGAATATCAATAAAAACTATTTCTGCACAATCGGTTTATAAAACACCTTCCGGAACTAAGTATCATCTTTCTACATGTCGAATGGTTGAAAATGTATCTGAAAAGATCACTATTCAGGAAGCAATAAAACTTGATCTTTCACCATGTAAAATTTGCAAACCGCCAGTTATTGAAACTACCCAACTAACTCCAGAGAAAACGCCGCAGGGGAAAAAGGAATCAGTCCAATGCAAAGGGTACACCAATGAAAATGCCAGGTGCAAACACATGACCAGAATTGGAAATGGATATTGCTATCAACACCAACCGTCAAAAACATAGAAGTATTAATAATACAATTTGTTAACTATTCCGAGTTTCAATAAAATAGTATCCTTTTAAAATATTTGTTGCGCCTGTATTCAGGGATCAATACAGGCAACTGAGATAAACTTATTTTTTTATATACAAATCCAATCTTATGTCCCGGATAAGAATTAATTCCTTGTGGATCCATGTAGGCATCATCATACTGCTGACCCTGGTACTCAGCTGGATCCTGAATTGCTTTAATATGCATGAGTACACACAGGTAATTCCGCATCCCCAATTCGGTCACTTTGATCACCTGGCTGATTATGAAAAACTAATCGTGGAGAAAAAGATGTGGAATTGGTATCGCAATTTCTTTATAGTGGATTTATTCTGGGCTCCGGCTGTTTTACTATTGCTCATCAGGATAGTCATTAATAAAACAAAAAAAACCGGTAAGAAATGGACCGCGCTGGCATGGATACTTATACTTTCCTCTGTGTTCGCATACGCATTCGATATCCTTGAAAATATTTCCTATCTCTCCATCCCCGGGCAACTATTTAGCTTTATCACCACGGAAGAGATAGTCAATCGAAAGAATCTATTTTATGTCCTGGTTATTTTTTCATTTCTCCTGTTCGTATATCAATATTTTATTTATCCTCATCTGGCAGAAATAAGGAGGTCTATCAAAGCCACCCGGATATCACTGATCATCATCCTGCTTTTACTGCTGCTTTCTACACAGATGGACCAGGGATCCACAGTCATTATCCATTTGCTCCACCATCCTTTGAATATAATTGCTGTTCTGGTTTTTATGAATGTTCTTGCATTAGCCTGCGCCCACTACCCGGACTATATCGACATGAAGACGTTTCCTGATGACAAGGTGACATGGGACATGAAACCGGAATGGATGAAGAAACTAGGCATGGGCTTTATTCTTTATACGTATAATAATAAATCCGGAGCGCTCAAAGCAAAAGAGGCCCCTCAACGACAGGCGACCAACAAATATGACTTCAGTAAAAACTTTGTAACCCATTTTAGAAAAAGCATCGGAGGGATTCTCTGGCTCACCTGGTTGTACACTTTACTTTATATTTTCAACAAATACGCAGATATTAATTTTTCGGTCAATGGACTGATTATCCTCTTAGCCGTTGGATATGGTCTGCTATATCATGCATGCAACGTGACGAAAAAAAAGTGGGATGCACATTTTACCGATCATCAGGAGGAGTTTGCAATTGCCATTACGGATTCAAATGCAAAACAAAGAGAGAAGAAATTGCAGGAATTGATAGAACCGAGGTTCAGAATCTTCTTCATCGCCACACTTTTAACCTTTCTGTTGGTCATCATATTGGCATCCTTTACAGTGTATTATGCGTGTCTCAGGCAGTGGGAAATATCAGGCTTGTTTTTATTCCTCACCTCAGGCATCAATCTGAAGTTTTACATTTTCTTTCAGCACTTCAGAAAGGTATTCAGCTATTACAAGGCTCCGGTATATTTGAGATGGCTTCTTATCCAACATCTAAATGATGACTATATATACATCATTTTCTTTTCGCTCATGGGACTGGTTGGTTTAAATACGATCATTTATCTTACTGCAAATCCTTCCATTGTCAATCCGCTGGTTTTTATTGTTATTTTTTTCTACCTCTATTATGGCTTTTTTACAATCCTGCTGAAGCATCATATTTATTATAAAAATCTTCCCGAACCTGTGACCAATACATGGTGGTTGAAGCTTGAAGAAAAGTTCTTTGTCTACTATGTTCCGGTTTTGCCCTTATTGATTTTTGCATGGTTTGTTTTTGCAGGACAGGCAGGTAACAGATTGCACGTGTTACATCCCGTTCATACACGGGGTTATGAAGTGAGCCTTGATGACTATCTGAAAAAATATGCTGGGCTACATGATTCATCCAGCTATCATCCTTACTTTCTTGCTACATACGGCGGAGGATTACGGGCTTCTGTCTGGACCATGTTATTGCTCGATAAAATGGATGAAGGCAATCCGGATTTCTATAATTCAACCCTGGCCATGTCGGGTGTGTCGGGTGGATTTGTGGGCCTCTCCATGTACAATGCGATCCGGACTGAATACACGGATAAAAAAACTATCAGATCAAAAATTGATACAATAGGCAAGCACAATATTCTGTCTATCGAGGTAGCCTATTTGTTCGGCGCAGACCTAATTAGAGACATGCAGCCGTACAGGCAATCATTCCGGTATACAGACAGAGCTGGACGAAGCATGAGGGAATATGCTTCACTCGTACAACCGACAGAAAATTTTCGTGATAGTATTCTCCTCATGGGATATCGTGATTATTGGGGCAGGGGTTATAAGCGGTCGGTCAATGGATTTATTCCTGCTTTGATCGGAAATACTACCGGTACGCATGGCCGCTATGGCGTTGCATTTTCGGTCAGCCCGGATACATTCAATACCGTCTTTCCGGCAGCTGTAGATATCATCACAGTTGATAGTGGATATATAAAATATCTCGATGCCACTTCTACTACTGAGCGATTCCCGCTTTTCAGTCCTTCTGGTCAGATTGAAGAAAAAGGACATTTTCTTGATGGGGGATACTTTGAAAATTCAGGTTTGCTCAGCCTTACGAATTTTTATTCCTACATCCGGGAGAATAATCCTGACAGCATACTACTGGATTCATCAAAGTTTATTTTAATCATAAATTCAAAAGAATCGTATATCCGCCATGTATTGGGAGACACCGTCATTCCCAAAAATGAATTATCATCCGGGGAGCTTATGGCTATTGTCAGCACCGTGGTGAATATTGATGTATTGCCCTTATCGCTGGAAGAAAAATGCAAGAATGATTTTGGAAAGAATTTCATACGTATCTATCTGCCCTACCCGATTACCTACCAGGATGTAATTGACGTCATCCGTGGTGAACCTGAAGATCCAATACTTGTACAAAAACTGATAAATGCATCAAATGATACATTGAATGCAGTATGGAGAAAACATTCTCCCGGATCAACCAAAGTTCCACCTGCATTGGCACGTGTCCTCAGTGATCCTGCAGTCGAATATCTCCATGCTATGATCGATCATCCTGCCGTACAAAGGGAGCTAAAAAAAATAATGAAATAACTTTTACAGTTATGTGAAAAAAAAATAAACTACTTAAGAAACGTAAGGCCGTGGGAAAACTGAGATTCAATACAGCAATTCTAAAAACGTACCCCTTTAACCAATCAAACATCTAACCCATTAAACAATTAACCTTGCCACACTAACAAACTACTTCACAAGCTTAATTATATCTCTACTGCTGTTCGTATCCAGATACAAAAAGTAAATCCCCGGATTAATTTCCTGAGTTGAAATATTCATTACATTAACACCTATATGGAAATCTTTATTTGACCAACATTCAATTACCTTTTGCCCCATTGCATTGAATAAATAGGCTGAAGTTTCAGAAGCCTCAGTCACATTCAATTCTATCCTGATCTGGTCGGAAAAAGGATTGGGTGTAACACGTAATTTATGACTGCTCTGAGGATGGTTCAATCCTGTCATCAACACAAAAACCTGTTCTTCATAAATCAATGGACAGCCAAAAGCAGTTGTATCAAAACTTAAGAACAGAGTATCCTTCGTAATTACAATACCATGATACAATTCTCCTGGATAAACAAAGTAAGTTGAGTGAACCAATTCCTCAGGATGAACTGTCACGGTAAGATCTATCACGCTATCACATCCGAATTGATTGACCAATACTTCAAGGAAATTGAATTCACCTTCCGTGTCAAACAAGATACCTGTCAGTGAATCTATCTCACCTTTGCATAGATCGTGATGCAGGGCTGTATAGTCCGATGGTAATTGTTCAAGAGTAAGCGTGATCAGACTGTCACACCCATTTTGAGCTTCCACAATCCGCTCATATATACCCGGGCTCGTAAGGATTTCCTGACCAAACATATACTGACTTCCCTCGCAAAAAGATGCCTCAATCTCAGCTGCTGCAGGAGTGAGTACTTTGATATTCATTTGAGTCACCTCGAGATATAATGGTAAATAAGTCGTATCAAAGACCATGGTATCAGAAGTGATCAGATGATTGTGATAAAATTCCCCGGAACAAACCCCGACATCAATGGTGTCATATATTATTTGCTCAGGAACATATCTTCCCAGAGAATCCACTTTCAATAAGAACATCACAACGTCCTCACCTGGATCAGGCTCATGCTCTCCTGTAATGATAAATCCATGATCTGCTGTTTCTTCAATCTTACCCAATTCCCTGACATGATAAGTTGTGTTCATAGGTGGATAATTGGGAATGAATACAGGTAAATTCCTGAACCATTTAATTTGGCCATTTAAATCCAATTTAAATAGTTGAATGGAATCACCCACAGCGATAGCGGTGATGGAACCATTATCTGATGTACCCGTGATGACTGGCTTATTTGTATAACCCGGAGTGTTCAGATCTCTTGACCATACTATACCTCCAAAATACCCGTCTGCTTTTCTTACTTCGTAATGATCATGATCTTTAAATGTAACAACCACATCCGGATAATTAGAATTAACAATTCCATCACGTTCAATATTTCCTGATACAGTATGACCAATGAAAACAGAGCGAATGATTTCTCCTGTAGCCCGGTACATATCCAGGTAATGATCAGATCTCCAGTCATTCCCCTGAAAAAAATAATTTACACTCCTCGTTACAAATTGTCCATCAGGCAATTGACATATTGAATGCGTAACAGATGATTGAAGCGGCAGCCATTTGGCATAACCTTTTCCTGTAATATTTAACGTCGAATCCAGTACAAGCATTCCATATTTAAAGTTGCTGCAAACAGGAAATTGTCCATAAAAATTTGCTGACATGGCAAACCCACCATCTATGGTCGTGATCAGGTCACTCATATAAGTAGATAAGATGGTCAATGTATCGAGTACATTCCCCAATGAATCCATTTTCCAAAGCATTACATTGCTTATGCAATCTATTGAAAGTATATTGGCAGCCAGTAATAATGATCCATCCGGAAACTTCGCTATCTCAGGCTGAAATTGTCCATAATTTGAACCGGGTCTTAAATCGCCAAGAATTCTTTTCCATTGAATTTCCCCATCAATATTCGTTTTTAGTAAGAAGATACTGTCTATGTGAGGTAAGGGCAATGTATAATCATACGTTTCTCCTACAACTAAATATCCTCCATCAGAAGTCTGAATGAGTTTTGAATTTTGTTCATTTTTCGAAGTCACGTGTATCGACTTAAACCATCCCTGCGCCGGGAGACTGATGGTGATGACTAAGAATATGACAACAGTTTGGAAGAATTTCATATAGTAATATGAAGTTACGTCATATAAAGGACTATTCAAAGCTCATCTGCTTTCACGATCAAGTATTGAACTAGCTTTCGGTGCGGCCGTTCCACTCACTCCTTTCTCTACATGATCTATACTTCTTATCTTCCCCCTCAATGACCCTTGTCCCTCGAGTCTCCTTATTTCTTCGAACCCTCTTAGGTGCTATTCTCCTATTTCTTCTCATCATTCCCCTGACAAGTCAACCTTCAAATCCCGACTATTGGAAAGTCCAGCATATCACTCCTGAAGACGGATTGTCAAACCGTTTTATCAACTGTATCAACCAGGACAGTCGCGGATATACATGGATCGGCACAAACTTCGGTCTGAATCGATATGATGGCCACCGCATCGATATCCTGACCCGGGAATCGCATCACCTTCAGACAAATACGATCCACCAGCTCCATGTTGATGTCAACCAGAATATCTGGGTCATACATAAAGACGTGTTTTTCTCTCCCATCATCGGCATCGATATACTTGATCCGATCAGCTTCCATGTCAGGCCGCTTAAAGATTACCTGGGAGGCTCTGTACCATTCGCTACAGAGGATATTATAAGGATGGTCTCAGATTCATTATTGAACCTATACATCCTGACCAATAAAAATAATGTTTACCGCTTTGATGAGAAAGGATTGAATCTCCTTTTTCATGTACCCGGTAATGCAACTTACATTTTAGGCGTAAGCTCAAACCTGATCACAACACAAAGTGAGTTTAGTGATAGTGTTGAGATATGGGACAAAACAGGAAAGAAGCTGACTCAATACGCATTGCCTCCCTTGCCCAAATCTTATCCGGGGACTAAAGGGAACTGGATTCCTCAAGGCGAATTAAAATCGGATGATCAGGTTTTTATGTATATTGATAACAACAACGAATTTTATTATTACACGACACTGACGATCTATGGGTTCTCAGAAACTAAAGTTATATCCACGTCCAAAGGATCGACAATTCCCTGCGGCTACGATCCTTATCAAAAAAAAATATGGCGGTTTGAAGATGATCACATTTTAGTTTTAGACCTGTTATCGGGAGAAACAGATTCCCAGGTAGGTGAACTGAATGACATAGCCAGATTCTTTTATGCAGATCCTTCCGGATTGACCTGGCTCGGAACAGACAATGGAGTCAGATTGTATTCTAAGCGACCTAAATATTTTAATTCATACCTCGTCAGAAGCAATCCGACTTACTCATGCAGGGGTTTTACGGAAGACCTGGATGGAAATATCTATCTCCTGACGCACGGTGATAATTTTATAATTCATCCCGAAACGAAAACCATTGAAGATTGGCCGCTGGGAAAAAAGTTGATAGGATTAGCATCGATCACTGCTGAGAATGGAGATATCTGGTTTACAGTTGAGGGTCCATTTCTTTTCAGGTACACGCCTGCAACATCTCGTTTAGAAGATTGGGAATTTCCACCCTCCGTTTACTTTGCAACATGGTCAATCCTGCAGTTGCAAAATGGAAAAATACTTCTGGGTACAAGTAAAGGAGTATGGATCAAAGACCCAAAGGACAATGAAAATCCCGCGCCATTCAATAAGCTTAATGGGTATGATGTGCTCAATGAAAGCACCGTATATCATATGCTGGAATCAAATGAGGGCGTATGGCTGTGCACGGACAATGGACTATTCCTTTTACATCCTGATGAAGGCATCAAGCAACAGGTCGATGAAAAAACATCAGGCCTTCCAAATAGCAGTCTTTTATTTCTTCATAAAGATACCAGTAATATTTTTTGGCTCGCTACAAGAGGTGGAGGACTTATACGATGGAATCCATCAGATCATACATTCAAATCGTTTACTGTCAACGAAGGACTTTCACACAATATCATCTACGCCATTCTTGAAGATGATTACGGTTTCCTATGGATGTCCAGCGACCTGGGTCTGATGCGATTTGAAAAAGCAACCGGTAGCTGTCGTACATTTTTAAAGTCCGAGGGCATACCGCATGAAGAATTTAACCGGTGTTCTTATTTTGAGGACAGTAAAGGGAATTTTTATTTCGGTGGATTGAATGGCTTTATCATGTTCAACCCGAAAGATCTATTGGGAACCAATGCCCGCAGTCTTCCTGTCAGGCTCACAAAATTTGAAGCGATCAATGAAAAGACAGGTACTGCTCAGGACTTTACCTACGAAGCCGCTTTATCAAAAGAAATTACATTTAGTCCGCAGGTTTCTTCATTCCTGATCCACTATTCCATTCTTGATTATGATGACCCACAGCTCAAACGATTTGCATATCGAATCGATGGCCTGAATGAAAACTGGAGCTACCTGACTGAAAATTTCATCCGCATCAATGGGCTCAAGGGTGGTGATTATCAGATAAGGATAAAGGGACAGAGTTCGACCGGTGTATGGTCTGAAAACGAACTAATCATACCGATCGTGATCCTCAAACCATTTTTCGCACGATGGTACACGCAGGCTGCGATGTTGTTGTTGCTTGCAGGTATGTTTTATATTTTTTATAAAAAACGATCTTCTCTTCAAAAAGCCAAATTGCAACGGGAGATGGCAGTCAGTCATCAATTGCGCCAGGTGGATAAATTAAAAGATCAGTTCCTTGCCAATACATCGCATGAACTTCGCACACCCCTGAATGGAATTGTGGGTTTATCAGAATCCTTATTGGAAAAAATAAATTCCGGAGAAGAAAAAGAAGACCTGGAACTGATCATTTCTTCCGGCCGCAGGCTTTCAAACCTGGTCAATGATATTCTTGATTTTTCAAGGCTGAAAGAACATGATCTCCAATTGCAGAAGAAGCCTGTTGACATCCGCACCATTGCAGATCTCTGTCTTCGGATGAATCGACACTTGCTGCATGATAAGAAGATTGAGCTGCGTAACCTGATCGCTGAGAATATTCCGTATTGCCTTGCTGATGAAAACCGGTTGCAACAGATATTACAGAATCTTGTAGCCAATGCGATAAAGTTTACTGAAGCGGGTATGATAACAGTTGATGCGCAGGTGGCTGGAGATATGATTGTGACAAGTGTATCGGATACAGGGATCGGGATTGAAATGGCAAAACAGGAGATCATCTTCCGTGAATTTGAGCAGGCAGATGGATCGATCGGAAGAGAGTTTGGCGGGACGGGTTTAGGATTAAGTATAACGAAGTATCTCGTGGAGTTGCATGGCGGAAGTGTAGGTGTGGTATCGGAAATCGGGAAGGGGTCTATATTTTCGTTTACAATACCCGTGGCTCCGTCTGCCCCTAAATCCCCTAAAGGGGACTTACAATCATCCATTTCCCTTGCTAGCGATTTACAATCAAACAAAACTGTGTCTACTGTGGTGTCAGATAATTCGACCCTTCCGTTGGTTGGCGAAGCTTCGTCACGACGCCATAGACTTTTACCGACGGAGTCAGCGAAGGCATCTGCTAATACAGAATCAAATGATGGACTGGGTCATGATCAAAGAATAAATGAATATCACAAGTCTCCTTTAGGGGATTTAGGGGCAAGACATATCCTTGTCGTAGATGATGAACCCGTAAATCTCAAGGTCCTGAAAAATCATCTTGAACGTGAGGGGTATCAGCTGACATTTGCCAATGACGGACAGGAGGCATTGAATCATCTTGAGAATGGAAATCATTTTCATCTCGTGCTGCTGGATGTGATGATGCCGCGTATATCAGGATATGAAGTTTGTCAGAAAATCAGGGAACGATATCTCCTTACAGAATTGCCAGTGATCATGGTGACTGCCAAAAACCAGGTCAATGATCTTGTGGAAGGCCTGGGCATGGGTGCAAATGATTACATCGTCAAGCCATTTTCAAGAGATGAATTATTGGCGAGAGTAAAGACCCAGCTGGACAATTATGGAATTCATGAAGCTACAAATCGTTTTGTGCCGCATGAGTTTATTCATTCGCTGGGACGTCAGAGCATCATTGATCTGCATCGTGGGGATATGGTGGAGCAAAATGTGCATGTCATGTTTTCGGATATCCGTGAGTACACGGCACTGGCAGAGGACATGACTCCGCGTGAGAATTTCCAGTTTGTCAATGCGCTTGCGGGCAAGGTGGGTCCGATCGTCAAACACAATCGTGGCATGATCAATCAATACCTTGGCGATACGATCATGATGTTATTTCTGAAACAGGCAGATGATGGTGTGCAGGCGGGAATAGATATACTGCGGATGATCGATGAGTATAACACGCAGCGGATAGAAAAATCCAGGAAAATTATTCGTCTCGGCATTGGACTCCATAGTGGTCCGTTGATGATGGGGATCATAGGTGATTCGACGCGTACGGATGCTGCTGTGATATCAGATACAGTCAATACAGCTTCACGCATGGAAGGATTGACAAAATATTTCAATGTCAATTTCATCGTGAGTGAAAAGATTGTCAAGAGTCTTGAGCAAAGAGATCGATTTAACCTGCGATACCTGGGCAAAGTACAGGCGAAGGGAAAACATCAGACGATTGACATCTATGAATGTTTTGATGCCGATAGTGATGAACAGATTGCATTGAAGAAATCTACCTATCCATCTTTCCTTTCGGGGATTGAAGCCTATTTTGCAAAGGACATGACAGAGGCCAGGAAATATTTTGATGATGTCTATAAGCAGAATCCTGCGGATTTGACAGCGTTTGGATTTTTACACAGGGTTCATAATTTTATGGTGAATGGTGTGCCGGAGAACTGGAATGGGGTGGAGGTGATGGTGAGTAAGTAAGAAGGCGGAGGCTGAGGCGAAGGTTGAGGAAATTAATCTTGCCAAACCCAGTTATCAGAAGTCATGATATAAGCGTCTTTAAATGCTCCTGTACTTTTAGCATGATTTAAGATTTTGATCGCTATTTGATATGAAATGTCACCACCCATCGTAACCGCATATATCTTTTTTTCGGTTAAATAAATTTTGATTGCATAAGGGACATTATTTATTTGTTTTTCCTTAAATATTAAGGCATCATTAAATTTATTATAAGATCCAATCACAACATAAGCTTTTTTTTGCAGAATATCATTTGCGATCTTTTTGATTAAAGTATCTTCGTTGTTGCTCTCAATAACAACACTAGCTAGTTTTTCAGACAGTTCTGAATCAAACATTTTTAGAATTCTGACAGCATATTCTCGATCAATAATTTTTTCGCTTGTAATTTTTTCACTAAATATTTCAAGCAATTTAATTTGTTGATCAGACCTAGCCAATCTTTCAGCACTATTAATTTGTTCGTGTGTTAAAGAATAAGTTCCCACTAAACCAACTGCAGCAATGACCAGTGGTATCAATAATATTTCAATCAATGATTTCTTACGTTCCATATTTCATTTATATCTTGTAATAAAAATACATTATTATCCTTATTAACAAATTTTACTATTTAGTTAATATCAAACAGCATTAAATAATTTTTGACCATTCATTATTTCGATTTACATCTTTTGGATCAAAAACTCATTCTGTGTTTTGCTAACTTCACATTCTATTCCTTATCTTCTATGTGTTACGCCCCCTTTTCAACTTTTTATTAAGAGGCAATACTCTCAATTGGTTAAATTTCAATTTTATCCAAATACGATTTATACTGGTACTATAAGAAATTGTCACTGGTAAATGATAAAATGGTCATAGAGAAAATCCATACATGTAAGGTAAAAATCTTATCTTCTTGACAGTCAGAGATTTCATAACAGATTGAAAATCTTAAGATTATATAATTGCATACTTAGAAGTTTACAAATTCGTTTCTCAATTTGAACTAATACAAGATATAGCCAGTTACATATTTTGATAATCCCCATATATGAAAGTATTTTACACTAATTTAGACAATCGAGAACTCGCTCTTTTAAGTTGGATGCTAATAGGTATATTGTTCTTGCTCTTTAATAAAAAAACCAAAGCTACGGCCATAGAGTGTATTCGGATATTATTGAGCCCAGTAATATTAAAAATATTTCTCTCGTCGATTACTTATACTGTTACATTAATTTTTATACTTAAAGCACTTTCATTTTGGGAACCAGGACTTATTAAGGAAACAATATTTTGGTTTATAACATTTGGCCTTATATCAATTTTTAAAATTAATAAAATTGTAAAAGATAAAGCCTATCTCTTAAATTTGATTATTAGTTTTTTAAAGATATTTATTGTTTTTGAATATATATCAAATTTTTATGTTCTGCCTTTCATTGCAGAATTTTTACTCTTGCCAGTTCTTTTGTTTATAGGCTCCCTAATTGGTTATATTGAGTATTTTGAAAAAAACAAGGAAAGATTTGTCCCAGTAACTACGTTACTTAATACCATTCAAATTTGTTTTGGGTTATTTCTAATTAGTTTTATTACTTACAATCTTTTCACCAATTATACAGCTTTATTATCCTGGTTTAATTTAAAAGAATTATTAATTCCATTTATTCTTACAATATCCTATCTTCCATTTCTTTATTGTCTTGCTTTATACAATGAATACGAATCTTTATTTTTAAGAATAAGGACTTTCTCAAATAAAGATTTTGAAATAATTAAATTGGCTAAATTTAAGTCATTACTATTAGGTAATATTGATATCGCAAGAGTTAATAAAATCACTACACTTTTAAGCTTTGAAAATCTATCTTCATTAGAAACAGCCAAACATTTTTTTAAATATGAACTAAAACAAATTTTAAATAAAAATATTTCAAATGGTGTATTTATAAAGGGAAATGAATCATTTAGAGAACCGTTTAATTATTCAGGTGATGGATCTATAAACTCAGTTATTGACTATTTAGATTATCACCGGGACCAGATTCATACAGTATTTGCTTTTGAAGAAAAAGCTTTTAACGTGATTGGGTTTAAAGTATTTACAAAGGAAGTTGTTTTTGTTATGACACAAAAAAACATCCTCTCTGTTTCCTATAGTAGAATTCAAAATTTTATTGATTCTATAGATTGGAAGAATGAATATGAACCATTTAAAGTTGAAGATATTCTGAATAATAGTATTGAAAATAAATCACTGGATTTTCTGTTCTTGTGGGAAGTTCTATCTCTAGAAGCACCAATAAAAACTGGCACGTGCTATTCAAATAAATTAGAATTAACACTGGAGTTTGAGGACGGAGATCTTGTTAAATTTTATGATAAGAATGGCCTAAATGCTTCAGCAAGACACTTAAAATACATTAATCCATCCGTTGTCAATAATTATTACAAGGAAGCGGAATATTACAGAAATAAGACAAATAAAGAAAATATAATATTAGAAGTGAATGCACAGGCTGATTCATATTCTAAAACACCCGAAGGATATGCCAACCAATTTATTAATGAATTCAAAACCCCACAGAAGAACATTAACTTTTATAATTTACTCATTGCAAAATATGGAGCAAAAACATCTATTTCAGAGTTTAAACAAATAAATTACGGCAGGTTTAAATTAATAAATGAAAAGAATAATATGACAATATTATCAGTCAATGGCTATAATTTTATCTTTGATGCAAAGGGTAATTATTTATATTCTTCAAATTGAATCTCCCCTCCTAACCACAACTTCATTAACTTTTCATTCTGCTTTTTTTGGGGCTCTTAAAATTTTACTACGTTTCCCTATTCATATTCTTGATTTCTCTCCACCTACTCACCATTTGGATATCCCCCTCCCGTGTCTTCTCCTCACCAAAATTGCACAACCTGACTTATTAACTTTTTGCCTACCATCGGGAGAACCATTTTTCATTCCTCTTTACAATTGAATTTTTTCCAGCCTGCATCCACTAAAGGACTTTTAAAACCAACAGGTCCTATAATATTCTTATTTTTCATTCCTTCATACTATTAAACACGCTCCTATGGCCGCCAAACTCATCACCCTGCCCACCGGCAATCCAGCCCAGGCACAAGCCCTGCTGACCCAGACACTCCATGAAAACAAGGTCCTGCTCATCATCATCGGTGATACCAATATCGCTTCCAATACGGCCGATCGCGCAGCCCGCTTTGCAGGGGCACCTGATGAACCCAGGTGGGTTCTCCGAGCACCCGAGATAGAAGACGTCATCGACATCCTCAAAGCTATCCAGGATCCTGGACCACTTGTCACCGAATGGGATGATACATTGCTGATCGCCGTATCCATCACCGATGTCATCCGCGATATGATCGACCAGGACGGAACCCTCCCTACCCTCGCCAGATTGCAGATCGCTTGGATGAAAGCAGAAAAAAATCAATCGTGAATAGCCCGTTCATCACGCCATTGTATCCTTAATACCAACTCCAATGAAAAAATATATTTCCTTATGCATGCTCATCATCTCCGTAAATGTGCTGCACGGACAATTCCTCACACTGTCAGAGTCTGATGAATCCGGGAAAAAACGCACACTCACTGAAGAACGCCAAACAATCGACATCAACAGCAAAATCAGCATCGACATCGATCGCAATAAAATCACAGATGCCTTCGGCCAACAACTTGCTCTCGATGGAAGCCCGGTAATCGATACTATCCTTAATACACTCAAGCTCTACAAAACATACCTTGAAAAATTAAGCATCGAGATCCAGAATTACCAGGCACTATTTGATCAAGGCCTCGCTTCTGTCGATGTCAGGCAGTTAGACACAGCTTTACAGGAAAGAGCAACAGCAGGTCTTGACATCATAGACCTCTTCGCCAATAACGATCATTTCAATACCCGCTGGGAAGAAGAACTTGATAAGTTTCCTGGTGGTACGACGAATGACCAATACCGCATCATTCTGCGACTTCTGGCTGAAGAAATTGAGATATTAAATGAGGATCTTGAGACAAAGCTTAAAGAAGCCGGATATTTTTTTCAATTAGCCGCATGGTTTACCGGAAGTGGCGGTACTTCACCGGTACATATAGATGGTTTCGATGATCTTCCACCAGGTGAATATTATCATTTTGAAAGAAATAAGTTATACCTCACGCAACAACAACAGGATGAATTCAAAGGGCTTCAATCTTTCTTTGAGGGCATGGATCGCAGCCAGTTTTTTGACAAGATCATCAATGCCATCCCCGGCATGCTCAACAATGTCATCGATGAAGACTCTATTCAGTTACAACTTGACCGTTTAATCTCTGCCATCACAAATCTGACTACCACAGCACAGGCTGAAAAAGCAAAAGTGCTGACAGAAGCAAAACAGATATCTAACAATTTCAAATTACTCGTACTTGATATAAAAAATGATGTTGCGAAATATTCATCAGGAAATAATCCATCAAACGCAAATTCAAAAACTGCACTGTTGCAAAACTTCATGACGGATGTCAACCAGGTGAAAAATCAGATTCAAACTATAGAGGATGAGATCAAAGCCCTTGTATCGGGAATAGATTTTCAGACGCTTGGTGCAGGAGTGAATTCGATCAAAACAGATTTCAATTCGCTGCAATCATTGCTCAAAAGACAGGCTTCAGATCTTGTTGAAAGAGCCACCGAAGGAATCCAGATCGCGATCTATGGCCGGAAAATAAATACAGCGGCACTCGAGATCAGCAACCAGGTATTAAAACTCCAATTGGATAATATTCCTTCAAATGCTGTGCTTGACATAAACAATGTCGGTAAACGTGAACCAGGAGACCTTCTGGTATTGAAAGCCATGCTGTGGAAAGGTGAAGAAAAAAATCCGGTAGCTGTTGAAACACGCGAGCTCGTAGTGATGAACGCACTCCCACATCTTGAGATGGGTATCCTGTACGCATTTGCAAAACCGGTCCCAGCATATTCAAATTTTAAAGGAGGGCCTTTAGTCAGCTTGTTGTATAAATTCAAAAGTCACAGTCTGCCTTACCGGAATTTTTTAGACTTCGGTATTGGCCTACATGCAGCTTCCTTTGATTTCAATAATGATGATACACCTGAATTTGCAGGTGGTGTCGTGTTAAGTTTTCTTAAAGACTATGCGCAGTTTGGCTGGGGATTCAATTTCAATAGTAACCGGGGTTATTATTTTGTCGGTATCCGTATTCCGATTCCCACGTCACCGATTTCGCTGACACAATCTCCCTAAGAATTTGAAAATAAATCTTAATAAATCTTAATTTTTCTGATTGAATCCGTGTCCTCCTTTTAAACCACTTCTTTTTTGAACCACTTAGGAACATAAGAAAACTTAAGGAAGCCACTTAGAAAAAAATGGAATGCTTCGACCTGCTTTACTCATCCTACTGCTACTGCTCAGCAACCGCCACATTGGCACATAGTTTACATAAGAAGTCACATAGAATTATTTTAGCTTTTAGATTATAAGAAAGCCACTTAATGTTTCATGGTCAGAGTGTTCTTAAGTGATTTTCTAAGTGAACTTAAGTTCCTAAGTGGTAAAAATGAACGAAAATTCCATTGATGATTTAGATCATAATCGTAAATCGTCATTCGTAAATCGCAAATTTTTCCTCCCCGAAGCAACCTATCTTCAATCTCACCCGTCTTAGGAGGGCAATGTGATTCATGGGATTCAAGATCTACAGAACAGGCGAAACAGAACTGATCAATGGATGCCTGAAAGGTGACCGCACCTCTCAGCAAAAGGTCTACGACATCTATTCACCAAAAATGTACGCCATCTGTTGCAGGTATCTCAGGGATCCGATGCAGGCGGAAGATGCCCTGGTCACAGCATTCACACGCATCCTGGAGAAGATCAGCCAGTACAGCGGCGAAGGAAGCTTCGAAGGCTGGATGAAAACCATCGTGATCCGCGAAGCCCTGACAATACTTCGCAAAAACCAGCTCAGGTTCGAAACTGGCCTGGAAGAAAATGAAAACCGAATACCGGCCCAAACCTGGTACGACCCACTGGATACCGAAGACCTGCTAAAAATGATACATCAACTGCCCCCTGGCTACAGAACCGTTTTTAACCTGTATGCCATCGATGGTTACGCACATAAGGAAATCGCAGCACAACTCGGGATCAGCGAGAACACTTCCAAATCCCAATTGAGCCGCGCAAGGACATACCTGCAACAATTATTAGCTAAACAAGACATCATTCAAAGACATAAAAAAGATGACATCACCACCCGATAAGCTCTTTCACGATAAGCTGGAACATTTGCGGAAGACTCCCCCACCCGCAGCCTGGCAACGGATCGAAGCCGGATTGAACAAAACCAAACCAAAAAGAATGTGGCTGATGATCGCAGCAGCTGTTACCATCCTTCTGGCTGCATCCTCCACATTTTGGAATTCACATGAAACTACTGTAGCCGTCCCATCCATCACTAGGGAGAAAACCGAAACATCTGAAATCACAAATCAATCGCCGGTTACTATTCAAACGCCTGCACCTGAAACTGACATCGCTTTTGAAAATAAACCTGCATCCAAAATCACGACTCAATCTGCTTCATCTAAGTCATTCATTAAGCCATTACCGGAAAAACCTCATGCTGATAAAGATGCTATAACTGCAACTATTGAAACTCAAAAAGAAGAACTGCCAACTTTAATTGATCATTCTGTTATCGAACCAACTACTTCGCTTACCAAACAGACGGAAGAAGAAAACATGAATACCACTCCTCAGAACAATAAAATAATCTATACGGCGCATGAAGTCAATACCCGCTTCCTGAAAAAGAAAGTTGCAGATATTGCTCTTGCAACCGAAAAAGGGCCTACTACCATTCAGCGCATATTTGATTTTACCTACGGCCTGAAAAATGATGAGACCGCATATGGTGACCTCAGGCAAATAAAAAACGAAATCCTCTCTCTTCCTTCAAAAGAAAAAACAAGAACTCAATAATAACATCATGATGAATCTGAAAATCATACCCGCTATAATTCTTTCCGGATTTTTCCCGCTGTTCATTTCTGCGCAAAATTCAATGCCCGATACGGTTGTAATTGAATTGGCTTCATCCAGCAAAGTCACCTTCACAATGCAGAACAAAAGTGACCTGGAACAATTGAAACAATATGACTACCAGGCTTTGTTTGATGACATTCTCCTCAAGCTGGAAAATAATACTGCCTCGGATGCAAATGTCACCACGACTACTCCTGCAACTCCCCCTGTCGAACAGGTTTATGATCAAAAACCACAGACGTCTTCGGAATATGATCATGCCGATCGTGATGATGAAGAAGATGAGGAGGAGTATGACGATGATCGAGATCGTGCAATTGAACGCTTTCCGAATACAAGACATTTCTTCAATGGTGACCTGGGCATGAACAATTACTTTGAGAATGGAACCATCCAGACACCGGGTAATGCACTATATACAGTGCATCCCTGGGGCTCATGGTATGTGGGATTGAATGTAGTCCAGCGCACTCGTTTCAGCAGGCATTTTAGCCTGGAAGGTAGCCTGGGCATAAGCTGGAACAATTTCAAATTTGATGAAAACAATACGTTGATCACAAAGAATGAAGATGGAGTTAGTTTTGAGCTTGACACACGTGAACTTAACTTCACAAAAAGTAAGCTGACGGTAAGCTACCTCAGTGCTGCTCTTGTACCTATGTTCAATACACTCAATCACCAGAAGGGTTATGAATGCGAACGTTACCGATATAACGGATTTCGGATCGGCGTAGGCCCTTATGTCGGTTACCGGCTCATGAGCTATTCCAAACAACAATTCGAAGTCGATGGCGATACGAGGTTTGACCGCGAACGGAATAACTTCTATTTACAAAACCTTCGTTATGGATTACGGCTGCAGATCGGCGTGAATGCAGTCGATTTCTTTTTCAATTATGATCTCAATGAATTGTTTGAAGAAGGAAAAGGACCGGGATTGAATGCGTATAGTTTTGGGTTGATATTTTAGAGAGAAAAAGAATCGTGAGCCGTGAGATTGGATGATGGTAGTATTCGAGAGATGTAACTCATTCGTAATTTACCCCGTACCTTTACCACATCAATCAGAGATCTATGCAATACAATTATAAACTTCTCCTTAGAAAGGAACCTGAAGGCGGCTATACAGTTATTGTTCCTGCTTTGCCAGGTTGCGTTACATATGGCGATAATGTCGATGAAGCCATCACCATGGCCAAAGAAGCTATTGAACTCTATATTGAAGAACTGAAAGATCATGGTGAACCTGTGCCTGATGACAGCAATTTATTGGAGTATAATCTGAATCTTGCTGCAAAGTGAATCTCTCACCATGGCATTTGATAAAAATTCTGGAGCAGCAAGGATTTATTTTCAAACGAAGCAAAGGCTCGCATCAAATATTCTATAATGCGACCACAAAGAAAACAGTGTCTGTTCCGGTTCATGAAGGAAAGGATTTAGCAAAGGGCACTTTCATTACCATTTTAAAACAAGCTGGTATTGATCGAAATCTTGCTGTATAAATTTTTATAATCCGTTGAATCTTCCTGCTTCAGAAAAAGCAATTGACGATTTGCTCCTCACGTTTCACGTCTCACGCCTCACGATTTACATCTCACGTCTCACATCTCACGTCTCACGTTTCACGCCTCACGTTTTTTAGGGTTTCCCATCTTGTATCCTATATCTCAATGCCTTAATTTAGTATAAATACTAATCATTAAATTCTTGTATAATGAAACAACAGACCAAAAAGATATCCCCTGAAACTATACAGGCATTCGGAACCAGCCTTCATGGCAAACTGATCACACCTGATAGCCCTGAATATAATTCTGCCCGCATGATATGGAATGCCATGATCGACAGGAAGCCGGATCTTATAGTGCAATGTGCTGGTGTTTCGGATGTGATACAGGCGGTAAAATTTGCAGGAGATCATGATCTGCTTGTTGCTGTAAAAGGAGCTGGCCACAACATCGCCGGAAACGCAATTTGTGATGAGGGTATTGTCATTGATCTCTCCCAAATGAAGTCGGTGCGCGTCGATCCTCATACACGGCGTGCCTGGGTAGAACCCGGTGTGACATTACGCGACTTCGACCATGAAGCACAAGCCTTCGGATTGGCTACACCTACGGGTATTAATTCTACTACGGGTATATCCGGACTTACTTTAGGAGGTGGATTTGGATGGCTTACACGCAAATATGGTTTGACTATAGACAATCTTATTTCTGCGGATGTGGTTACTGCTGAAGGAAAATTTGTTCATGCTGATGCAGATCAAAATAGTGATCTCTTTTGGGGCATCAGGGGTGGTGGTGGAAATTTTGGCATTGTCACCGGTTTTGAATTTCAATTGCATCCTGTAGGACCAGAGATTTATGCAGGACTCATTGTATTTCCTTTCGAATATGCTAAATCTCTCCTTTCACAATACAACCAATACGCCCTGACACTCCCGGATGAAGCGAATGTGTGGGCAGTCTTAAGAAAAGCTCCACCATTACCTTTTCTACCCGAAAGCATACATGGAAAAGAAGTCGTTGTGTTCGCATGCTTTTACGCAGGAAATGCAATCGAAGGTGAAAAGCTATTCGCTCGTATAAAGAAATTCGGTACACCAGCCGGAGAGCATCTTGGTGTCATGCCATACACTGCCTGGCAGCAGGCTTTTGATCCACTTCTAACTCCCGGTGCACGTAACTATTGGAAATCTCACGATTTTGCAACATTAAGCGATGAAGTCATTGATACAGTCATTGACTCTGTGAATGCGATTCCAACACCTCATTGTGAAATTTTTATTGCAATGCTTGGAGGTGCTGAGTCCAGGATACCCTTGGATGCAACTGCTTATTCAAACCGGGATGCCAGGTTTGTGATGAATGTGCATAGTCGTTGGGAGACAACCTCAGAAGATAGTGTAAGTATAAATTGGGCCCGTGAGTTTTTCAAAAATGCAGCACCATATTCAACAGGTGGCGTGTATGTTAACTTTATGACCGAAGAAGAAGGCGATCGAGTGCAGGGTGGTGCCTACAAATCAGAAGTCATGTCAAGACTTATCCAGTTAAAGAATACCTGGGATCCGTCTAATTTCTTCCGTATGAATCAAAATATCAAACCCACGTCGAAAGTGAATTCATAAAAGTATTGTAGTAGATTTTCATCAGGCTGAACATGCTTTACTTTGCACCCTGAGTAATTCCGGGGAAGTGGGCAACTATTTGTTATTATCTTGTATCTAAAGGAAAATTACTTAAGATGATAAGATTATTAATCACTCTAATGCTTAGCTCATGGTTTGTTGGTCAAGTCCATTCTCAGGCCTACCTGACATTTCCGACAGAAGGATGGTCTCAAACCCTGCTCTATACACAATTTACTGGTCATTATTGGTATATGAATAATGAGGAGTTAGTGTATGAACGCGATTCTACATTCCCCAATCAAAAAACTTACCAGGTATCGAAATTGCAATTATATTCTGTTTATACACGAACGGAAAACGGCAAATTCATTATTCTGGAAAATCCATCCGACACAGCCTCAGAGAAAGTGCTGTACGATTTTTCACTGCAAGTGGGCGATACTGTAAAAAATATTTTGGAATTGAACTTTCTTACCTATACGGTTATTAAAAAAGAAAAAAGAAAAAACATTTCAGGGGACTCCATTTGGTACATGGAAATTAAAACGCATGAACTGCATCCTGATACCACAAGGTGGATGGAAGGTATTGGTGATATTAATAGCGGGCTGCTTAAATTTTATTTCCCCGATGCCGGTTATTCTCACATCTGTACGCGTAACGTTAAAAATCAAACGATCTATGCCTCACCTGAAGCTCCATACGATTGTAATTGCGATTACATCCATGGCCAGGATAAAGACGATGATGGTTATAGGAATAAAGTACCCATCTGGAAATTTATTGAATTATATCCTTTCAGCTTTCCTCCCAGTTTCACAAAACGAACCAAACACAGGGAATGCGATACGCTGCTCATTTTAAATGAAACAGGCTATTCAGTTGATGTTCAAAATGGAGATACAGATGAATCCATATATCCGGATTCTATCACAGCTGATGGGACAAGATTGTTTTTTTATCAATTGACAGGCATTAAAAATATAGTGATCTCTCACCAGTTTTCCGATATCTATTATAATGTCAGTATAAGCGAATGCGAACTCCATGATTGCAACGATCAGGATTCCACTATTCATCCGGATCATTATGAAATTCCTTATAATGGAATTGACAATGATTGTGATCCTTATACGCCGGATGATGATATTGATATGGATGGATTCCCGGGTAGTACAGATTGTAATGATAACAACCCAAATATCAATCTCTCACAATCGGAAATTGTGTACAATGGGTTTGATGATGATTGTAATCCCTCCACATTAGATGACGATCTTGACCAGGATGGTTTTGGGATAGCAGAGGATTGTAATGAAAGTAATTCGGATATCAATCCCGGTGCAGTTGAAATTCCAAATAATGGTATTGATGAAGATTGTGACGGAAATGACCTTATCACTCAGGTTCACGATATAGACGGAAATTCAATTACAATATATCCGAATCCGGTTTCAGAAACTTTATTTATTTCCTGCGATCATAGATCGGGAATTGGGGTAAAACTTTTTGATGTTACGGGACAATTAATATACATTCAATCAGGAATTGAGCCTATTAATGTAATTCCTTTACCGATGGGAATTTATTATTTGGAAGTCAGCTCAATAAATGACAAAGAACCTGTCATTGAAAAAATTGTGATTTTGAAATAGATTCGTTGTAATCCCTAATTTTGATTTTCAAAATATCCTGACATGAAATTATTTTCTATCCTTCTCTGGTTAAGCATTTCCTGTTTTCAATTACTTTCCGCCCAATCCCCTACCCTGCAATGGATCGAAACCAAACAAGGTGAAACGACTTCCGTAGACGGCAATCTATCCTCCGGCCTGCCCATGCCCGATCTTTCATGGGCATGGAATAGCGCGGTAGCCTGCTTCCCGGGCACACAAGCCAATAAGTTTACAGGCAATCATGTCCTTTATGCATTGGACCTCCCGGCATACACGGAATTGGAAATCACAGTCATTCCTGCAGATAAGAATTCAAATTTCAGCGTCTATGCCTATGAAGTAGGAGTCATTGCAGAAAATAATACCGTTCCAAACCTTAGCCAGTGCATCCGCTGCGAAGCAGACCACAAATGGGATTATAAAGTGAAAGGAAAAACACAGGACCATACGCGGCATGTCAATTATATACTGGCAAAAGCCAATCCATATCAGGTTATCATTGGTGTGACAGGTGCAGATGGATTGAAGGAAGGTGCATTTTCTTTGCAGGTGAAGGCTAAGCCGGGATGAACGAAAATTGCAACTTGGATGCTGGATGAAAGGATGCCGGACTCCAGACTCAAACCAGATGCAAGTGTTACCGAGTTGGATGAATTACAGTTTTTACTTTCGACCTAAACCCTCTCTGAGGCTTTGTTAGATGCGCAAAAATGCGTCATGAGTCCGGCATCCGGTATCCCTTCATCCGGCATCGAAAAAAAACATTTGTCGCATAATTACTCTCCCAGCGCCACTCTCAATTTTTCCATATCAAGCTTCGCTGCAAAAGCAAGCTCATCTGCTTCTGTCGCAAATCCTTTCAGGTTTATGGTGATGAGCGTTTGAGTCAATGGGATTTGTAATTCAGTGGAACGGATTTTTTTACTGTTACCATTATCATCATAGGAATCTTCCATTTCCGTTTTTGAAATACCACGACGGGTACCTATACGGATGCTTTTATAGCCCTGTCCCATCACTGCAGGATTGTTCATATACATGTTCATCATGCTCATCATCGGCGAATTGGCGATGATGTTGATATCAGCCGTATTTTCTTTTTTCACCGGATGTTCATATCTCTTGGAGATCGTCATACCACCACCCATCATACCCATGGAAGCAACATTCGTATTGTTATTGTCCTCAGTGGCTTTGAGGCCATTGATCTCTGCAGGGAAGGATTGGCTGATTTGTTCCGCCAGCACATTGTTAATGTCATTGATAGCATCCTGCAGGCTCATTTGTGCCTGCTTATAATCCTTCTTTGCAAGGTAATCCTGTGCTTCCTTGATAAAGGTTTCAGCCTGGGACTGGCTCATGGCATTGAAGCTGACAACGAGTGATGCGAGAATTAGGAAAACTGTTTTCATGATCGGGATTGATTTTGGATTAGAAAGGTAAAAATAATTCACAAAACTACATCGGGATGCAAGACTGTATCATACAGCGGTCCTTTCTTTCAATTACAGATTTTGTCCGCACCTCTCTCGCTTCGCATCGCCGGGGCAACGAAGGGGTAGCTTCTTTTGATACAGATATGTCGCTCCTATGGAGCTCAAGATTGTCTAACCTTTATTCCACATCCTACCATGTACCCCGGGGTTTTCGGAGCGACAATTATATCCACACGCAGTGGGATAGGTTGAGCGAAGAAACACAGGGGAGAATTTTCGTTAGCACGAATTTATTCGGTAAACGAAAAGAAGTGGCAACAGGTTGCAGGTAATATTCCTGATCATACCTCAGATTGTTTTGTCACATAGGCGAAGTTAAATCTTAAAACTTTAGGTACTGGCTTTTCGTTTTTCATAGGATGATCTTTAATTACTAAAACACTTAAGAACCATTTTGTTCAGGTCATGAAAGCATTAAAAAAATATTTAGATAAAAGGAAAAGTGAAATTCAGCTTCTCCTGGAAATACCTCCACAAAAATTTACATCTACTGCTTTTCACAAGCTACGTCTCGAAATTAAGAAGCTGAATTCCCTCCTGATGCTGATCAATAAATGCTCAAAAGATTTTAAGTATAAAAAAACATTTAAACCCTTCGAGAAGATTTTCAACCAGGCCGGAAACGTGAGAGAGCTTGAGATAGAATCATCCATGATGAGAAAATATTTCCCCGTTCCTGCTCTCAAAGCATACAAGGATAACCTGAAGAAATCAAAGCTGGATGAACGTTCTTCCTTCTTTACCACCATTCACCTGATCACGCAGTCAGACCTTGAGAAAAAATACAGCAGGATAAAGCATTTTCTTTCAAGGGTAAATAAAAAAGAAACCCTTAAATATCTAAACAAGAATCAAAGAAATATTGAGAATTTATTGCACACCTCAGTTTTAGAAACTGAACAGGTGCATGAGCTCCGCAAAGGTTTGAAAGATTACAATTATTGTCGTAAATCGCTCAATGTTGAGGATAAGTTCAGGACGTTTCCATACCAGGAGAAATTAATCATTCTGCTTGGGAAATGGCATGATGGAAGAGTGATCATAAGACACCTCAGTAAGGATGCTGATGACATTAAGCTTATGCCCCGTGAGCTGAAGAAGCTTCAGAAGATAAAAGAAAATATTTATTCGCAAAATGAAATCCTCTTTGACAAAATAAATAAACTGAGATGCATGAATTAAGATGGATGATGATTTTCGTATTTGCAAATCCGAAATTTGCAATCACCTCGCCATAGGTAAAACCTACGCCGAACAAATATTAATCAAAATTCAAAACTTTTCTCTTTATTTGCAATCATATATAAACTTTATAAACCTCATAAACTTTATAAATCTTCCACCACGAAAAACTATCGGAACCCTATGAGAAAAACATTCCTCCTGTTCTTAATCCTCTCCGCCATCACCTTGCAATTCTGCTCCACTTCCAAAAAAGCCATGGCCGCTAAAAAACCTGAGCTGACCTGGCGATTTGATATTTCTCCGATCATCGCAGTTCATTGCAGCCCGTGTCATTTCCCCACGACTGGAAAGAAATTACCGTTAGATAGTTACGAAGCCCTTACAAAAAATATTGACGAGGTTTTGTATCGCGTACAGTTGCCTCAGTCAGACCCGAAGTTTATGCCATTCAAGGCAAAGAAGGAACCGCTTAGTGACAGCCTCATCCAGGTAATTAAACTTTGGAAAGAACAAGAGATGCCTATTTGATATCTTTAGCTTATAATGAATGTTCATGGAAAATTTTGACCAACCCCTTGACCTGATAGGTCTTGACAAATACTACCACGATGAATTTACCAAAATTCATGACTCCCATGGAACATACAAAGGCAAATGGAATTGGTGGGCATTCTTTTTTACCACGATCTGGTGTCTCACGAAAGGATTATGGGTGATAGCGATTTTGAGCCTGCTGACAGTTTCCTATTCTTTCTACAGGCATGAGATATCGCATGGCATCTTTATCAACATTGGTTTTTATTCGGGCATTATCTGGTCAATACTTTTAGGCTGGCGGGGAACATGGTTTTATTACAATGCCAAAATTTACAAAAAACAATTACCTACTTTATAAATGAAAACTACGCTACAAATAACCTTCGTAATGGCCGTACTTTTTATCGGCTGCCAATCGCAAGCTCCACCTACAGACATTAAAAATTTGCACTGGCTTCTGGGCAACTGGAAAGGAGAAGCATCAGGACAACCCTTTTATGAAACCTGGACAAAAGTTTCTGATACAGAATTAGCCAACATTAATTATGGAATCACCAATGGTGATACCACCATCAGTGGCAGATCTAAAATTGAATTACTCGACAATAAAATATATTATAAAAGCGAAAACCGGTCTCTCGAATTAATTTCCTCAAATGCCAAAGAATCCGTTTTTGAAAATAAGCTGACAAACGAAAAATTTAAGTTCAGCCTCAATGATCAGGGCCAGTGGGTAGCCTTGTTAGTATACCCGACCTCCCAGGTGGAATACAAGCTGAATAGGCAATAAGCGCGGAGGCGGAGGCGGAGGCAAAGGCGAAGGAAATAAGCAATAAGCAAAAGGCAAAATTAAATAAGCCATAAACTTATAAACCTTATAAACTTATAAACTTCATAAACTTATAACCTCCCTATTTCTAACTTCCTATCACAAGCCATCTAATCAGTATCAATCCCACAAGGAAGAGAAGAAGGCAAGTTGAAAACAAGGAATACGGATGTTTTCTCAGAAACATCACTCCGAAGATGAATACCAGCTCCAGTGCACCGAGTATAAAAAAGATATACATCAGGGATCCCAATCCATCAAACCCCGTTTCTTTCGGTACAGGAAAAAACCTGTACATAATAAACGTGAATAATATACCCAGCATGACGAGCAAAAAAGCAAGCAATGCTTTGATCCAAATCGGCATGTAGTATTCTTCTCTCATAATTTTTCTGGTAAGGCCACAAATCCGGTATTCAGTGTTCAGTAATCAGTAATCAGTAATCAGTGGATTGCAACTAATGGTAATAAAACTAAATTAATTCGTAGATAACTTTTATTGAATACTGATTACCGATTACATTTTTTACTGATTACTTTTTTTACGCTCTCAACAAATTGTTCTAATAATCGCTCATCAAGTTTCCCACCAATCCTCAGCCCGGAACAAATATCAACTCCGTACGGATTTACTTTTTCAATCGCCTCAAGGACATTTGATGGATTTAATCCGCCTGCTAAAAATACAGGCTTTCCGCATTGTTCCACTATACTACGACTCACTTTCCAGTCATGAATTCTTCCTGTTCCGCCTAATTCTTTGACAGCAAGTTTTGGATTTCCACTATCTAATAAAAGCGAATCAACAAACGGAGCGATTTGCAAAGCTTCGTCCAGCGATTCAGAACCGGTCACATGTATCACCTGCACTAATTTCACCTGTGGCAATTCTTTTCTTAGGGTTACATACACCTCCATATTTTCTACCTCATCCACCAGTTGCAATACCTGCGTATGTGTCTTTTTATAAATGTCCATAATTCCCTCAGCAGTAATCTCACACGTCAATAGAAAAGTTGAAATACCCGGGGAAACGCTGGCGGCAATTTGTCTTATCAAAGGAATTTCAATCGGGCCAGGCCCGCTTGGCATCGGACCCACCAATCCTAGAGCATTTGCCCCATATTTCGCGGCGAGCTGAGCTTCCGCAATACTGGAGATGCAACATATTTTTATCCTTATATCCTGAAGCATACCGCAAAACTAATTCTAACCTACCTTTGTTATCCGACCATACGATCAACATCGTACCTCTAAAATCCAAAATCTAAATTCAAAAATCTAAATTCCCTTAAATATGTATCCAGCCGAAATTGTTGCTCCCATGACCCAGGATTTGCTTTCTGTAGGTTTTGAATCACTCGAAACCCCCCAGGATGTAATAGATGTCCTTGAAAATCAAAGTGGTACAGCACTTCTTGTAGTTAATTCAGTTTGTGGCTGTGCCGCTGCCATGGCACGTCCCGGAGTTAAAATAGCCCTCCAGAATGATAAGCAGCCTGAAAACCTCTATACCGTTTTTGCAGGTGTAGATACAGACGCCACGTTAAAGGTTCGTGAATATCTTCTTCCTTATCCTCCTTCATCTCCCGCTATCGCCCTCTTTAAAGATGGTCGCCTCGTACATTTCCTCGAGCGACATCACATCGAAGGCCGCAGCGCAATGATGATTGCTGAAAACCTGAAGGCAGCATTCAACGAATATTGTTAGAGGAGGGCTGAACCATAGTGCTTGTCGGTTTATTCTGAGTGCTAAATAATAAAGTCAGATTTTTCGAATATTGAGACGTGATAAATCGCGTCTCAACGTGCGAAAAATCTGACTTTAGTCTTTTATTTATTGTGGCATCTCGTTTAGAGCAGTTTTGAGTCCAGAGTCCGGCATCAGGATACTAAGTGGGACTTTAATCCTGCATCGAAAGAAAGTAACTTAAATTTACTTAATGGAAAAAATAACAGAACAGGATTCCCCTTATCATCACCTGGAGAAGATGTCCACCGGAGATCTTCTTTTACTTATCAACCTGGAAGATCAGTCGGTAGCACACAAAGTGACCGAATGCATCCCGGCCATTGAGAAGCTCGTAGAAGATATTGTCGTCAGAATGCGCGACGGAGGACGTCTTTTTTATATTGGAGCGGGCACCAGCGGAAGACTCGGCATCCTTGATGCATCCGAATGTCCGCCGACTTTTGGTGTGGATCACGAAGATGTGATCGGCCTGATCGCCGGTGGAGATGCAGCTATCCGGAAATCCCAGGAATTTGCAGAGGATGATACCGAACAAGCATGGAAAGACCTGATGGAATTCCGGATCAATCAAATGGATACGTTAATCGGGATTGCTGCATCAGGCACTACTCCCTATGTGATCGGTGGTATGAAGATTGCAAGAGAAAATAAAATCCTCACAGGATGCATCACCTGCAATCCGGATGCACCATTGATCGCCCACGCAGATCATCCTGTGGTTTGCATTGTCGGACCCGAAGTCGTGACAGGCAGCACACGTATGAAAGCAGGCACTGCCCAGAAACTGATCCTCAATATGATTTCGACCACTACCATGATACGTCTCGGAAAAATCGAAGACAACAAGATGGTGGATATGCAACTGTCCAACAACAAGCTGATCGATCGCGGAGTGAGAATGATCATGGATAAAACATCCCTGCCCTACGAAGAAGCTTCAGCACTTTTATCTGTGCATGGATCCGTACGAAGGGCTTTGAAAGCCTTTATTTGATCCTGGTCACCTCACCGCTTCCACTGATCCGTGTAGTAACACTTGCAGTTCCGGAATAAGCCACATCACCACTTCCGGAGATATGTGTTTCAAGATTTTTATTGGCCTGAACAGACGCATCACCGGATCCACTGATATGAATAGAACAATCATCTGTCACCAGACCCTTTGCATTCACATCACCGGAGCCACTTATTGACACTTCTAATGATTTACTTGTCCCGTTGAGATCTATTTCACCGGATCCACTTAAGCTGAGGTCTGTTGATGTTGCATCATAATCCAGCGTAATAGCTCCTGAACCTGATACATGAATATCAAGATCTTTAAGCCCTGTAAATTTGCCGGTAGACCGGATCGATCCGCTACCGCTCAGATTTACTTCCTCAAGGTTAGTAAGGGTTATATAAACGGTGACACCTTTTGCTTCTCTTACATTTTTATCAAAAACAATATTCCATGATCCGTTTTTGACATCGCGTTTGATATTGTCGATGATATTCTTCTGTCCTTCTATGGTGATCTTTTGAGTACTTCCGGGTGTAAGTACCACATCACCATCAAAACCCAGGTTGATACCCTTCAGGGACTCAAGGGAAATATCTTCTTTGACCACTTCGCCTTCCCCTTTGATGCCAGACCAGGATTGAGCATCCGATTTACAGCTTACCAGGAAGCCTGTTATAAAAAGTGCAATGATGATTCGTGCCATGATGTTTGATTTTGATTGAAGAATATAGAATGAAAATACGGAGGAAAGACAGGAAAAAAAATGAATGGTTGCAGATCTCTTTTGGATACCGGATAAAAGGATGCCGGATGCCGGACTCGCGACTCAATCTGCAAAAAAACAATAGAGAGATTCTAAGTGACTTTCTAAGTGCTCTGAAGTTCCTATGGGGTAAAAATAGATTTGAAAGACATTGTGTTCAACTTAGCTTTCCGCCTTTCTGCCCTTCCGCCTTTATTCCCTTTTCTTTTCTTCAAACACATCCCTCGGCAGAAAATAATTCTTCTCCTCTTCCTCTTCATCATCCACGACCACAATGATTTCGTCTTCTTCAACATTGGATTTATAAGCCCAGGCTAAAAGTATACCTGCTATAGCACCGAGCAAATGACTTTCCCATGAAATGCCTTCTTTACCCGGTACAATGCCTCCGAAATAACCTGCATATAATACAAGTATGATCAATGCAAGCACAATGGATTTGATATTGCGCCGGAATATTCCACTCCAGAATAAAAGTGAAACCATTCCATACACAATTCCACTAGCTCCGATATGATAAGTATATGGTGCAGCAAAAATCCAGACACCCAGGCCTGACAAAAGATAAATCAATACAAAGCTCTTAATGGCAATCTTTGGATAAAACCAAAACAGGATGGCACTGAGTATCAAAAAAGAAACAGAGTTATAAAACAGGTGCTCGAAGCTGCCGTGGATCAAAGGTGCCGTCAGGATCGCCGGCAATCCTTCCATTCTTCTCGGAAAAACACCCAGTGTCCGTAAATCAATGCCGGAAAAAACCTGGAACAGATGAATGATCCAGATCAATCCAACAAAACCAATTGGAAAAGCAAGCCTTTTTAAAATGAGACGATAATTCAACTCAGGAAACAGATTTAGGATATCTCCTCGATACGATCCGGATAAATTGCTCCGCCATCTTCTGACGTTCCGGTGCTGACCAGTTAAAATCCGTCGCAGGCCCTCCCATCAGCATGTTGCGCGCTTCAGCAAATGAATTAAAATTATTCAGCTTAGCGCATGTATCATCAAACAGTGATTTATTACCACCAAATAATTCATTGAGTGTGAATATTCTTTCATTGAGGCCCATGGCAGATTCTATGCTGGAGATCGGAACATGACTGAATCGCCCGGACATTTCATCTGTCTTTGTGATGTCAAATAGTTTCGCCAGGCCTTCATGATCTGCTGCGGACCGGTTTGATTTTGGTGCGTGGGCTGTTTCTTTTATTGGCTCTGGTGTAAACTGGAATGACTTGGCCTCCGGTTGAGTTTTTTCAGGAATATGAACAGGGATTTCTACTTCTATATGTTTTTCCTGTGGTGTATTATGCTCATGATCCGTGTAAAAAGGTGGAGGTATTTCAGGCATTAATTCTTCAATCTCCCTGACCTGTGGAATTTCAACTCTTGGTGCGGGTTCGCGTTTTGGCATTTTATGCTCTACGAACCGGACGGGTTCCTCTTCCTGATGAGCAGGCATTACCTGATCGTCTGTCACTGCCTCATAAAGCTGGGTGACATAAGATTTGATTAAGTCTTTCTCGAGACGGGAGAGATCCTGGGCGTTTCCATTGTCGAGGAAGGCCTGGATTTTATTGATCAATCGCTGTGCTTTTTTGATATCCATAGAGCTATCGGTTAATATCTGGAAAGGTAATGCTGTCCGCCTCCTTATATGATATGAAACGGGTTAATATTGTGTGAACGCATCAACGGAACTTCTAAAAACCCATTTTGTTTAACCAAAAAGCTGGCTGATCAAAGGAGGTTACTTTTCAGGATTGAAAAAAGTAAAGTATTCCTGTGCATCTTTGCAGCCATCATGTTCCTGGAGCCGTCATTTCATACACAACGCAGAGGCTGGATAGAAGTTATCTGCGGATCCATGTTTTCGGGGAAAACAGAGGAGCTTATCCGGCGCCTGAAAAGGGCTAAAATCGCCGATCAGTCAGTCGAGATTTTCAAACCTGCCCAGGATACCAGGTACAGCACGAATGATGTGGTAAGTCATGATGCCCGAGTCATCGCCTCCCGGCCTGTCATGACTTCCGAAGAAATACTTTCTGCTGCGCGGGATACGCTTGTCATCGGTATTGATGAGGCACAGTTTTTTGATGAAAAATTACCTGCTGTTTGTGAGGAGCTTGCGCTTCGTGGGCATAGGGTGATTGTTGCGGGATTGGATACAGATTTCAGGGGACGACCGTTCGGACCAATACCTGATCTACTTGCCGTGGCTGAATATATCACGAAGCTTCACGCTATCTGCCATCATTGTGGTAACCTGGCTACGCACACCTACAGGCTTTCAGAGGATTCAGAAACAGTTGTTTTGGGGGAAAGAAATATTTATGAAGCGAGGTGCCGGCATTGTTTCAGCCTGGGGAATATCCTTGATCTGAGGGTTAAATTATGATCATTTCGGATTTTGACTAAATCCAATTTCAATAGGTATCTGCAAGGAGATAGATTACATTTTCCGACAAATTTTTTAGCCCAAATTCATTTCGCATTTAGCCTAAATGTTTTTTTATAAGTAATTGACTTTGTTTAAGTTAACTACCATTTCCAAATTTTTTTTCACAAATTCATTTCGCATTTAGCCTAAATAATTTTCCAGAAGTAATTGTCCTGATATAGAATGCAATTTTCGGTAAATTTTTCTCCCAAATTCATTTCGCATTTTGCCTAAATGCTTTTTTGTAAGTAATTGATCTGGTTTGAGTTAAACAACATTTCCAAAATTTTTCGGGCAAATTCATTTCGGATTTCCCTTCTCCCATTCTTGCTTTCCTCCTTTCTTGCATTTAACATACCTTCGCCCCCTCGACTGACACCCGGATACATAATCTTAATTCTTAAATCCTAAATTGAAAATGGGCTCTTCAAAGCCAATCCGCAGCGCACTCATCTCCGTTTATCATAAAGAAGGACTCGATGAAATCATCCGGCTCCTTCATGCAAACCAGGTCATCCTCTATAGCACAGGCGGAAGCCTGGATTACATTCGTTCATTAGGCATAGAAGCCATTGCTGTAGAAGATCTTACCGGCTATCCATCGATCCTGGACGGAAGAGTAAAAACACTTCATCCTAAAATATTTGGCGGCATCCTCGCCCGCCGCGAAGAAAACCATCTGGCTCAGCTCGACAAATATGAGATCCCTCCTATCGATCTGGTGATCGTTGATTTGTACCCTTTTGAACAAACCGTTCGGAATACAAACGATGAAGCAACAATCATAGAAAAAATTGATGTCGGAGGAATATCACTCATACGCGCTGCAGCCAAAAATTATGGCGATGTGTTGATTGTCTCTTCACAGGAAGAATACGAACCATTACATCAGCTATTGATGTCGAAAGGTGCCAATTCAGAAATTGAAGACCGCAAACATTTTGCAACGCGTGCATTCAGAGTTACATCACACTACGATAAAAATATCTATGATTATTTCAACAGTGACGCAAAAGATGCGAGCCTGAAAATATCCATGCATGACGCTACTCCGTTACGTTACGGTGAAAATCCTCATCAGCAAGCCATTTATTATGGAACAAAGGATGCTTCTTTTCAAAAACTAAGTGGGAAAGAATTATCCTACAATAATCTTGTGGATGTCGATGCTGCTATCCAACTGATGTATGAATTTCACAACGAAGCCCCAACATTCGCCATCCTGAAACATACCAACGCATGTGGTATCGCAACCCGTTCCGATATTCTGACAGCATGGCATGATGCACTTGCAGCAGATCCGGTTTCCGCTTTCGGTGGTGTATTAATTTCAAATAGCACCGTAGATATAGCAACAGCCAAAGAGATAAATGAAATTTTCTATGAGGTGCTTATTGCCCCTGATTTTACATCTGACGCAACTGCATTATTGACGTCAAAGAAAAACAGGATCTTATTGAAATTGAATCACTATCCTCAGACACGTCAGCAGGTAAAAACTTTACTCGATGGATTTATCGTACAGGATCTAGACAAAATAACTGAAGATGAATCCAATCTGAAGACAGTAACCTTACGTGCACCTTCATCATCTGAAATCGATGATCTGCTTTTTGCAAATAAATGTGTCAAGCATCTCAAATCAAACGGCATCGCAATTGTTAAAAACGCCCAATTGATTGGGATGGGTTGCGGCCAGACTTCAAGAGTAGATGCGCTCAAACAGGCAATTGCAAAAGCAAATCTTTTTGGTTTCTCTCTTGAAGGTGCAGTCATGGCCTCCGAAGCATTCTTTCCATTTCCGGATTGTGTTCAGATCGCTCATGAAGCAGGCATTACTGCTGTCATTCATCCGGGTGGTTCAGTAAAAGACCAGGAAAGCATCGATTATTGCAATACAATAAATATGGCGATGGTGATGACAGGATACAGGCATTTCAAACATTGACCCCTAAATCCCCTAAAGGGGACCTTTTACATTAGACTAAAATATTCTCTTTCAATTTCATACAACATTAAATAATTACATCTTAAAAACCATTCAGGATATAAGTAAAAAGGTCCCCTTTAGGGGATTTAAGGGTTAAAAAATCGTAAATCAAAAATCGTAAATCGTAAATCCTATGCTTCTCTGCATTGACAATGGAAACAGCCGCACCAAATGTGCTGTGTACAATGCACAGGGAGAAATGATAGCCACAAAGATTTTTGATGACGATTCATTTAATGATATGTATACGTGGATTTCAGGAAATAATATCATCCACGCAATCATTTCTACAACCGGAAAGCGCATCGTCGATATCGCAAGGATTATCATACCCGGTAAAATTATTGAGCTCACGCATGAGATCCCATTACCTGTTCAGATTATTTATTCAACTCCTGAAACACTTGGCCGTGATCGTATCGCGGCTGCGTGCGGAGCTCATGCGTTGCTGCCGGATAAAAACTGTCTTGTGGTGGATGCAGGCACATGTATCACCACGGATCTTTTGCTGGCGACAGGTATCTATCTCGGAGGGAATATTGCTCCCGGCCTTTTCATGAGACTGAAGGCAATGCATGAACAGACGGCCCGGCTGCCGCTTGTCGATCCGGAATGGCCGGAATTGGCGTTTGGTGACTCAACTGTACATGCTTTACAGAATGGCGCGGGGTTGGGTATGGTCATGGAAATTGAAGGCCATTTAAATCTTGCCCGCAAAGCATACGGAGACGTTTCTATCGTTATAACCGGTGGAGATGCCGCTTTTTTGGCTAGTAAGCTGGAAAGTCGGATATTTGTCGAACCCGAATTGGTCACACAAGGCCTTTTCCAAATCTTATCCTTTAATGTTCAGAATACAACGTAAACTACTGTTAATCAACTTTTTGGTTATCATTTCCACCACCCTCGCAAGTTCCCAGGCTAAAGATAATTCACCCTTTTCTCAGTTCGGATTGGGCGATTTTATTGAGTCCGATATGCCCGCAAGTCATGCTATGGGAGGCCTGAGTGCCGCATATCATGATTTTTTTGAAGCCAATCTTGACAATCCGGCTTCACTTGGTTACCTCCAGTACACCAGCCTTCAGCTCGGGTTCTTTGCTAAAAGATCCTCCATCAAAAGATTAGATGATAAGCAAACCATCTGGAGCGGCAACCTGGATCATCTCAGCCTGAATATCCCTATCATCAACCCGCTCAATGAAGCATTAGAACGTCGCGAAACGGATTTTTCATGGGGGACAAGCATTTCACTTCGGCCTTATTCACAGGTTGGATATTTTATCCGTATTACGGATAGTATCCCTGACATTGGAGACGTTCAACGGACATTTACCGGGTCAGGAGGTTTGTATCAGATCATGTGGGGTAATGGCATCAAATTTAAAAACTTCGCTGCAGGAATAAATCTGACGTATCTCTATGGCAAACAATCATTTCAGGAACAGACTATTTTCCGGGATCTTGAAAATGCATCTTTCGATGAGTTTGAAAATGCGGATGCCTATAAAGGATTTCAATATCGCGTAGGATTATTATACGAGCATCCTTTAGATCTGAAGGCTGCACGTGAAAATGAAGACAAGCCTTCACGGTTATTGTCCTTCGGTTTATTCGCAACAGGAAAAACATCTTTAAATATTAAATCTGATATTTCACAGCTTGGTATTTCTACTTTCAATGGTCAGGTTGTCGATGTTGACACAGCATTTTTCGTACAGGATCAGGCTGGCAAGGCAAAGCTGTCATCCACATGGGGCGCAGGTTTCATGTATCGTCATGCAGGTGATTTCAGGTTTGGATTTGACTACCAGGCCGCTTCATGGAGCACATATCAAAATGATGCGCGTCCTGCTACATTTAAAGATTCATACAGGCTGGGTGCAGGTCTTGCATGGATCCCTGATGCAAATTCAATCACTTCTTATTTCAAGCGTGTTGAATACCGGGCCGGGTTTTATACCATGACTGATCCAAGGGTAATCGAGAATACCCAGGTGAAAGTAACGGCAGCTACCATTGGTGCAGGTTTTCCATTGATCCTTCAAAGGAATATTGCCTGGTTACAGCTTGGTATCGATGTTGGAAAACGTACAGGTGGAGATCGCCTGAGCGATAATTTCATTCGCGGAAATGTAGGTATTATCCTCAACGATAATTCCTGGTTCATAAAAGGAAAATACGATTAAGTATTCAAAGATATTTTAGTATGAAAGCAAGGTGTCGATCTGAAAGGACTGGCGCCTTTTTTTTTGAAAATTTATCATCCCCTTCAGGGGAATGAGGGGCAAAAAGCAAGGTGTCTCTTCGAAAGGAAAGGCACCTTTTTTTTGTGAAAATTGTAAAGTCTTTTGGTTGTGAGAAAGGCAAGTCGAAGAACGGGGGTTTTAGTGACTACTTTGATAAATCAATTCAATAGCTTTCATTAATACTACATCCCTTCCCGCAATATCATCTTCCACGTTCATTTCGACTTTATAATCCGGAACCACACCGTGACCTGTATTTTCTATAAGATCTGTTACTGTCATCCTGTAATTAGCATTTTCACAAATAATCTTTGTGTTTGGAAGAATGGTATTTCCTTTCAAACCGAATTCACCACTGAACACAACCTTATTCCCTCCAGTCTCTTCTCCAATGAATTCACCTCTTTTATAATATGCAATTCTTGAACAAAATGCAGCGGTGTTAGAAAAACAACCTCCGTTGATAAGAACATAAACTTTCCCCTGATAAGAATCTTTCCTCGCTTCATGCGTTCCAAGCATTTTCCCTTTGCGCGAACTTAAAAGCTGACCTGTATCATTATGGCTTTCAACTGACTCCAGATTATTAAAATACTGAAATGGCTGCTGTAATATATACGATAGAAGATAAATGGCGAGATCAAAATCACCTCCCTGGTTATCTCTTACATCTATGATAAGATGATCAATCCTATGCGATTTGATTTCCCTGAATACATCTTCTATTTGTTGATTCAGATTCTTTTCATCCCAACTTTTTATTTTAAATATTCCTGCATGTGTTATGCTGTCAATGGCAAAATAAGTTTTTTCAGAATCATTACGTTTGGGATACCTGGCTTCCCTGTTACTGGCGATCACATCTTTGGAAAGTGCTTTTACGATGATTGTAGAGAATTTATTCTCCGCTTTTCTGAGTGACATCTCAAAGCTGGAGGGATGTCCAAAATGATAGCTGTAATATTCACGGAAATAATGGTTCAGTATCCAGACTGCATAATTTTCATTTTCACCATCTCTGACCTGTCGTTTAAGTAAATAGTTCATCACTGCAAAAGCAGGCAAGCCGTTAATGGAGATAATTTCATTACCGGATTGAATAGAAGTATCACCGGAAAGGTTTTTAGAAATGAACATCCTCCCTTCTTTCCAATAAATATTGAATGGAAAAAAGACGGCATTCCGGTCGAAGTATTCTGTATTTTCTTTAGGTGGAAAAATATTAGAATGTCCGTCTTTGATAATCGAAGACACTGGCGTGATAAACTTATAAAATTCCTCCGCCGTCATGGGCTTGATTTCCTTATATAAATCATCAAATATTTTATCAAGTCTTTCTTTTGAAACATATAGATAAAGATTTGCCAGAGATGCTTCATACCTCTCTCTGAATACATTAAAATCATTTTGTAATTCTTCTGGTGAAAATATTCTATGCACAGGAAGTTCCACGGCTTCCTGGCTAAAGCAGTAAATCGAGGATAACAACCCGGATATAAAGAGGAAATGCTTATAAAATCTCATGGGTCCGTAGTCTATGGTCACTTCTTACTTATCACTTCAAATGAAGTACTCGCCACACTTCCAAATTCATCCTGCAGCACAAGCTGGTGCATACCGGGCTTGGGGTCTATTTCAATCTGGTTAAACTCTTTTGTCTTTCCTAAATAATGTTTATCAAGCGTCCAATAAATATAAGTTGTATCCGAACGATGCACCGCCGAAAAAACTGCCTTGGATTTTTCATGATCCCATTCATACGGCACATAAATTTTCGAACCTATCCTTGGATAAATAATTGCAATATCCTGTCGCTTCCCCTGGTTGGAATTGCAATCCGGTGACAATGGCGGTACGATCTGATAAGAAGGTTTATACCGTTTGTAATAATTTTCTGCAAGTGCCGGCACCACAAAATAATTGGCTAGAGTTGACTCACTGCTGATGCAATCAGGCTCATACCGGTATGCATGCTCCCGATCCGTATAAAATGTGGAATGAAAATGACACACAGGCGGAACCTGGTTTCCTGTTACCAGGTAACTTGTATCCGTTTCTGTACATAATGATCCGGCTAGCCAACCACTTTGCCTGCACACAACTTTCGGAGTAAGCGCATCAAAGGGTTCTGTCCACCAGGAAACATCATCATCAAGCATGCGCAATACATCAAAAAGTATCGGCGCTGCTGCATGCAATCCAATCACACCGGGCCTTCCTTCTCCATCAGCATTCCCAACCCATACACCAATTGTATACTTCGGTGTCACACCCAAAGCCCATGCATCCCTGAATCCAAAGCTTGTCCCTGTCTTCCACGCTATCGGCCGGCTGCTTTCAAATGTCTCCCATTGTCCTTCCTGATCTGGACGACGCAATGTCTTCATCGCTTCAAACGTAAGCCATATCGCACCTGCATTCCAGACAAAAAATTGTTGCCCGTAGTTTGAAACTACGGACATCTTACCTCCTTTAGGGGGCAGGGGGCGGAAAAGCACTGGTGCATGCAAATCATCATTTGTATACTGTCCATTGTTAAGAGAAAAATGAGTTAATATTCTCCCCATGCTCGCATAAGCTCCACACAGATCCCACAATTTCACCTCAGCACCACCCAGCACTAAGGGCAAACCATAATAGTCCGGACTGAAATGAAGTGTTGTAATTCCCGCTGCTTCCAGTTTTTCTTTGAAAGGTAAAATACCATACTGTTGAAGTAAGCGTACTGCAGGAACATTCAGGCTCATCGCTAATGCCTGACCGGCAGGCACCATGCCCATATATTGCTTTGAAAAATTAAGAGGCTGATATCCCCTGATATAGGTTGGTATATCTTCAAGAATTCCCTGCGGCGTGATAAGGCCTTCTTCAAGCGATGCACAATACAAAAATGGTTTCAGAATGCTGCCTGAGCTTCTTTCAGAGGTGATGATATCCACATCATTCTGATGCTGCTTGTTTTCATCAGATACATTTCCGATGTATGCACGCACTTCACCACTTTCTGTTTCCATCACCATCAAGGCAGCATTGTTGACACCATTCAATCCGAGGATGTCAGCATGCCTTTGCACCAACTCAGTTAATCGTTGCTGCAACTCCATATCAAGTGTACTGTGCAATGTGATCCCTGCTTTTGATTGATGAGCAAGAACGTGCGGTGCTATGTCAGGCAAAGGATAAGGATCATCCGGCAATGGCTCTTCGAGTGCAAGTGAAGCTTCAGTTTCATCGATAACTCCCCTTTCTTGTAATACTTTGATGAGCTTGTTTCGTTTTGAAAGCAATGCATCCCTGTTCCTTCCCGGATGCACAAGTCCCGGCGCATTCGGCAGCACTGCAAGACTTGCAGCTTCACCCCATGATAATTGATCCGGTGTCTTTTGAAAATATCTCCAGCTTGCAGCACCCAGTCCGACTACATTCCCACCAAAAGGTGCGTGACTTGCATAGAGTTGAAGAATTTCTTTTTTAGAATATCGGATTTCAGCTCTCCATGCCCACAATATTTCAATTCCTTTTTGCCAAAGATTTCTTTTTCCCTGTCTGGCCATCCGCATGGTCTGCATAGTCAATGTACTACCGCCACTGACAACATGCCCTTCTTTGATATATTGCTTCAATGCCCTTACCAACGCCCTGAAATCAACACCAGCATGTGAAAAGAAACGTTTGTCTTCATAATTGACAACCGCTTTCTGAAACCGATCCGGCACCTTAAGATCCACATCCGGAAATCTCCATTGTCCATCCTCCGCCAGTCTTGCTCCCATCAACTGTCCATTCCGATCAAGCAAAACTGTACTATAAGAGGATTTAAACAAAGGATCAGGCAGACAGAACCACCATGCCACCAATGGCAACAGAAGTAATAAAAAATATTTGCGCCGACCTTTAATCATCAATAAAAAAAGAGTTTCTTAAAATTCTCTCCGAAAAAAGTTGTCCGTAGTTTGAAACTACGGACAACTTTTTTCCGAAAAGAATTTACCTAATCGTTCGGCGTAGGTTGTACCTACGTCGTGGTGTTCTCAAATTTACAATTTGAGTGTACGTGAATCTGTTTCCTTACATAGGAACTTTAGCTCCAGATGATGCTAATACCTCCACCCATCTCCCAGGCAATCTCGCTCTCACCTGGTGCGAATACATCGCTTCACACATGATATCCGGCAACCAATATTTCCCTGCATATGTAGCCGTCATCACGAAGTAATAATTCCATACACCCCGATCCATGCTGAAAAATATATTCACCCTGTCATCACGGTAATCTTCATATTCCGCAGCACTGCTATTAAACCTTCCCTCAAACTGATCCATTCGTTGATTGCTCATTTCCCAGCCGGAAGGAAATAAATACGATAGCGCCATTTGATCAAGGTGCGTTGTAAATGTTCCAGGGTTCGTCACCGTTATTTGCACCACAAAATCAGTTCCCTGGCTCAGCTTATCCGGGCTGATTTCTTTTCCCGCTATGTTCAGGTATTTCGCTTTCAGGCTCAGATTATTTTTCACTTCTGTAGTCACACCCTTCAGCGGCCTACCTGTACCCGTAACTCTTAAGAAAATAGGATCAGATGAAGTATTCTCAACAGTCATATTTTCCGCACTCACATCAAGCGTCCTGAGCACGATTCCTTTTGTGGTTGTGATTTGTTCAGCTGCTTTTCCGGATTGAGTGATAGTAGCTTTCAACTGATCACCGGAAAATTGTTTTGCAAGTTTACCTAATGCTAACAATGAAAATGATGTTGTCTGAGTACTATACCAGTATTCTCCTGACAATCTTTCTGCAATGATCCTTGCAACCGACATCGCATCATCCTGTTTGCCCAGCAATAAAAATGTCTCAAGAATAATGGCTTTGTCTCTTAGGTCAGAACCGTATGTATAACCCAATTCTTCATATGGCTTAACATCAGTGCTCAGCTTGGTAATAATACCATTCGCTACATCATTTCGTTTTCCTAATGCATATGCACCTGCCAGAAGCCAGGATGCAGCCGGATCAAGATCTTTTTCTGTTCTCAATCTATTCATCATACCCCACAACGGCTGCCCATCCAATGCGAGCACATACAGACGGTAAGACTGAATGACATCTTCGCGATAGTACTGACGTGGCGAATATGCCTGCGCATCTTTTTTCTCTGCAGTTCTCCATCCATCCATCATTCCCTTATCAACTGTATAACCTGCATGAGCAGCTTCGATCAGAAAATGTCCTGCATAACTGTTAGCCCAGCTGTCCCTGTAATTCTGTCCAGGCCAGTAGCTAAATCCACCGGAAGGCAACGTAAATAATTTCAGACGCGAAATTCCATCCTGTATATTTTTTCGCACTTGTTTTTCCTGTTCAGGTTTCAGATCTGTCAATGCCGCAAGGTATAACTGTGGAAAAACCGATGACAAGGTTTGTTCGATACATCCATACGGATATTGGATCAGGTATTGAAGTCTTTTCTGCAGGTTGATCGGTGGCATTTGCGACAATTCAATACCGGCTTCATTTGTTCCTTTCATGCCTGGCAATGGGATCTTACCCACCCATTTTTGTCCGGCAGCAATAGTCGCAGCAACAACTTCTGTCAATGGAGGATTTGGTATGCGAACATCAAGCTCTAAATGTTGGGTTGTTGAAGCGCTTCCTGATTTCGCTGTAATATCTACTTTCAATAATCCGGGACGATCAGGAATTTTAAGGCTGAAGAAAACAAGCTTATCACCCTGAGTTGCAAATTTTACATTTTGTACATTTCCTCCGGTGACAGAGGCCATGTCATTAGTAGTAACTGACACATCCACTGAATTCATATTGTCAGCCAATGCATACACCGTGACAGGTAATGCGACTGTCTCTCCCGGTGAAACCAATCTTGGCAATGTCGGGTAGATCATCAGATCAGATTTGACTGTGCTCGTCTCATCAGTAGCGCCCCATCTTTTGCGATCCGATGCGACCAGCATCACTCTCACTGCGCCGACATAATTAGGCATCTTAAATGTATGCACCTTTTTCTGCCCAGCATTGAGATAGAAGGGTCCGAGATGCATTACAACAGGCTTGAAACGTTCTGCTTGTGGTGCATCCACTAATTTCGCAGCTGCATCACCACCAAGACTTAATAGCCGTTCAATGCTTCCACCATAACCACCCAGCACCTGGTCATACATATCCCACGTCTGTACAGCTAATGCTTCCTGCCGGTGAAAATATTCCCACGGATTTGGTGATTCATATCTCGTCAGGCCAAGCAACCCTTCATCGACAATAGCAATTGTATACGCCATTGGCAATTTATCTTTCTCACTCACCGAAACGGTAAATTCCTTTTCCGGTTGAAGGACATCAGCAACATCCAGCACAGGATGCAACATAGTCTTTGGATCTGCGACCATGATCGGAAGCACACCATACATCCGGATAGGCATGTCATTTGTGCTATGATCATAGGGCTGAATGTGACTGACGAATGCATATACATTTGGCATCATTTCAGCAGTAGCATCCAATGTGATCTCAGTCTGATCAGCTGTGACATTGTACCACTTGGATGATATGACCTTGTTATTTTTTTCAAGCGTTAATAAGAGCTTGCTGCCACTCGCTGACGGGATATTCAGTTTTATTTTATCGCCTACTTCATACTTAGCTTTGTCCGACGTAAAGGTTAAACGATTCGCTGCATCACTATTACTGGATGGATCACCCCATGAACCAGCATAATAAAATTGTCCGCTGCAATGGCCTGATTCCGTATCACAGACACGCACCAAATATGCTCCATATGTTGCAGGTGTAATTTTATAATTGACAGTACCATTCGATCCTGTTTTCAATGTATCGATATGAATTGCCCCTAGATGCAGTTCAGAATTGTATTGTGTAATCTCATCACCGGATTGATCCCACCACCAGCGCCAGTTAGCATTGTAAATACCGACAGTCAGTGTCCTTCCACTTTCTCCTTTACCTGCAGTGGTGACGGATGCAAGGCGCACATCATTCGGTTCGTTGATTTTCATCTCTTCATACCCCCACCGGTTTGCAGGAATAGAAACTCCTGCATAGTGATCATATGGATGAAATATGGTAGAATTCCTGTCCGTGCTGAAATCTCCTCCTGCTTCGAATACCCTTGTCTTCACACTCATCGAAAGCTGTCCTTCAGGAAGTGATTCCTTCATGCTGGGCACATCGATTTTAGCTTTTCCCTGAGCATCCAGCGTACCATCAAAAATGGTAGACACAGTTGAAGGCATCTGCCTTGCAGGATCAGAAAACGTAAATTCTTTGAAACCTTCAGGTGCAAATTCAAGCGAGCTAAATTGTGCTTCAACTATAGCTTTGAGATTAGCAGCAGGTGCTCCGAATAACCAGGAAGCTTCGAGATCAATTTTCTGATCAGCAGCAGCGGTTAATTCTTTGGGTAATTTAGTATCGATCTTTAATCGGTTAGGCTTGATGGTTTCGATGCGCAATCCTTTTGAAAAAACTGCATCGCCAACTTCCACCTTAGCCATCCATGTTCCGGTAGGATCTGTACTTGAAGTTTTAAAAGCAAGGTCATAGATTCCTCCGATCGAAATCGGGCTTGTTCTCTCAATCGTTTTTTGTCCAAGTGGATTTGTCACGGTGAGACTCACGGGATGACGATCATCTATTTTTCCTTCCGGATCCCATAGAATAAAATTGAGATGAACACTATCACCAGGACGCCATACATCACGCTCAGCATAAACATAACCGCGCAAGCCTTGCTGATAACCTGTTCCTCCTGCATTGAATTCACTCAGTGAAAGCGAAAGTCCATCTGCCACACGCAGGTATCCTCTTTGATCACCATCAGTAGCTACTACAAAAAATGCTTTTCGTGGAATATCTGCAGACATATCTCCCTGGCTGGATGTCTGTCCTTTCACTAAAAGCTGTTGCTGAAAATCATACACCTCAATTGTCATTCCTGACTTTGGTGCAACAGAATTAAGCGAGGTCGCATAGATCCAGATGTGACCTTCATCATTTTGTTTTGCACTGAGACCAATGTCTGATGCAAGGATATTGCGACTGATAAAACGTTCGGGTCCATAGAAAGCAGGATAACACGGATCATCCGTTTGTTCCCAATCAAAATCATCATAATGGTAATTATATTCCCACATGGAAGTCATTTCACCAAAAGGTGGTTTTTCGTCATCAGCTTCCGGCTCTTCATAACAATCCAGGTAAGTATCATTACCCGTAAATCCAACTCTCACCTGGTAAATGCTTCCGGGAGCAAGCGTAACTAATGGTCCGAGATCCAATGCATATCGTGTCCATACATATCGGTTATCACGATCAGACATCGAAGTGAGATCAATATTTTTTTGCAAAATGATGCGGCCCACAGGTTCAAGGTTCCACTGATCTTCAAGACCGTTCTGCTGGAGGTATTGAAGAATATTATTTTCAAAAATGCGCATTACCTCTACCCGGACTGATCTTAAATTGATCGCTTCGAAAGGAAAAACAACTTCTGCATTTCCGGGTGTGATGACTCCTGAACCCACTAATCTCAACGCAGGTTTTGCATCTTCCAGTGACACATCCATGGTCATGGTCTTCCCTAATTCTTTACCGCTGGCAGATGCTATTTTTTCATTCAGCTGGATAGACATCTGGCCTGTCTCTGTTTCTTCAGGATAGATGGAAAGAACATTTTCAGATTTCCGTATTGTAAATCCATCACTGTTTCCATTGATGGTTACCAGTCCCTTTAAGTCCTGGTTCGGATCAAGCTTTTGTGAAAAATAAACTGAGATTTTTTTCTCTCCTTCAGCACCGGGCTCAAACGAGACGACACTTAACACATCTCCTCTTGGAATTTCGATGGTGCGCTGGCCCTTTTCTTTTGAACCAAGCGTTTCACCATTCCAATTGAAATCAAGTTTTGTATCCGGCTCGATTCCTTCGATGACCCAATCGTGACCAAATCCGTCATTACTATGAAACCAATGGATAGGTGGCATCTTGCCGCTTGATTTAAGGAGAAATGTTTTCTCAAGCTGTTGTGAATCTATTTTCACAGAGGTGGTGATACGTCCTCTCAATGAGTATTTCGGAGTATCGCCATCAAATTCGGGCACTAGCGGATCAAATGACACATTCATTCTGACTGGCTTGACTTCAAATTCGAAAACGACTTTTTTCATGTTGGGATCTACATCCTTGATAGCTTTATCCAGGTTGACCTGGAGCTGGTAAGCCTGACCTGGTTTCCAGCCATCTGCAGGTCTGAAAGCCAGTGTCATATCATCCTCCCAGTAGGCCGTGCCTTTGATATCCGGGTTGAATGAAAACACGGCCGCTGTCTGTGTGGTATCCGGAGCAACAGCAAACCTTACCCTGACCGGGTCTGAGACATCAATAACCGCAGGCACCCTGGCAGCAATGTAACGGCCGATTTCTTCGGAGGTATAGGTGGTCGGTTTAAATCCTTTTTTACATGAGATGATGAGCGACAGGAAAAGACATAGGCTCAGTGTCCGGGAGAGGTAGCGCATACAATAGAGTTTTGGTTGGTTTGAGGGTATAAATTTACTTTACTCTGAGGAGTAAGGCAGGAATCTTTTATCAACGGTCAGGACAGGTTAATTACCGGTCATGGTGGACATAGCTATAAGCAGAACCCTGCAATTTTAACCTTAATCGCAAAATCAATCATTGTTCATTTATCTGCAGGAAATCCTGAATCCTTGTATTCCTCTCAAGCCGTGCAGGACTTTCTGAAATTTTATGATTCTTAATTTGATATTTCACTTCAAAATTCAGAATGGTTGCTGAGCTGAAGCCCGAGGTTGAGTGGTGCAGGTCGAAGCACAACATTCCTTATTCAAGATTGCCTTCACTATTCATCATTCCTCATTTAATCTGCCTCGGTCTGTGGTCCATGGTCATTCACTATCTTTGCCTCATGGCTGATTTTAACCTCATAATGCCCAAAATGGGTGAAAGCATAATGGAGGCTACCATCCTGCGCTGGCTGAAAAAGCCCGGAGATATGGTCGCCCTTGATGAAACCATCCTTGAAATAGCCACCGACAAGGTGGATAGCGAAATCCCTTCCCCGGTAGCAGGCAGGCTTGAAAAAATCATCTTCCAGGAAAATGCAGTTGTCCCTGTCGGCCAGACCATCGCTGTCATAGCAACCGAAGCAAAAGCAGGCACTTCACAAGGAAACGGAGCTTCAACGCCTACTGAGAAAAAAGAACAGGCCCCACCCCCGGTTGTAAAAGCTGAAGAAAAACCAATACCTGTTACACAATCCTTAAAACCACCTGTTGTCCCTTATGTCCCGACATCGATAAGCTATTCGAAAGAACTGGTTTCAAATTCAGGCGGAAGATTCTATTCTCCACTGGTCAGAAATATCGCATCCTCAGAAGGAATAGCCCAGGCAGAACTTGATCAGATAGAAGGTTCAGGACAGGACGGCAGAGTTACAAAAAGTGATATTCTTTCATACCTGCAGGCAAGAACACAACCTTCAGCTAAAAAAGAATATGTTCAGCAGCTTCAGGAAGAGATGCCGGTTACAGCAAAATCGACTTCACCATCAGTGAGTGCTGACGGCGCAACAGAGATCATTGAAATGGATCGTATGCGCAAGCTCATCGCTGATCATATGGTCCGTTCGAAGCATACTTCACCACACGTAACTTCTTTCGTTGAAGTTGATGTTACCGACATGGTGATGTGGCGTGAAAAAATAAAAGACAATTTCCAACACAAGTACGGCGAGAAAATTACCTATACACCTATATTTATTGAAGCGGTTGTCAAAGCCATTCGCGACTTCCCGATGATCAATGTTTCGGTCGACGGTGACAATATCATTCTTAAAAAATACATCAACATCGGAATGGCAGCTGCCTTGCCAAGTGGAAATCTCATTGTTCCGGTCATCAAGAATGCTGACGGTTACAACCTGGTTGGCCTGACAAAAGCTGTCAATGACTTTGCAAAAAGAGCAAGAGGAAATAAGCTTAAACCAGAAGAAATCCAGGGAGGAACATTTACCATCACCAACGTGGGCACATTCGGCAATGTGATGGGCACTCCTATCATCAATCAGCCACAGGTTGCAATAATGGCTACAGGTGCTATTCGGAAGAAACCAGGTGTTGTAGAAACGCCTTATGGCGACCTCATTGCAATCAGGCATTATATGTTTCTCTCCTTGTCTTATGATCATCGTGTCGTGGATGGATTTTTGGGTGGATCATTTTTAAGAAAAGTGGCTGATTACCTTGAAGCCTTTGATGCACAACGAGAGATCTAATCCCTGATAGCCAAGTGATACAATCCGTCTCCATATTGCGTGCCTTTTGGCCAATCGTCCTTTGTCTCGTAGTTTTCTTTCTGCCGGAGATATCTGCTCAGCGTTCAAATTCCAATCTAAAAGAAAGAGCAGATCAATCCTTCGAAGCAGGTGAATACCGAACAGCATTAAAATTGTATCGTCTTGCTGGACTTGATCATTCCACAAATAAAAAAACATTACTTCGCGTAGGCATCTGCATGTACGAAATCAATGATGTGGATAGTGCGATCAAAATATTTCAATCTTTGATCGACCAGGGAAAAACTAGCGCCGATGTCTTTCTATACATGGGCAAATCTTACCAGGCAAAAAATATCTTCACGGAAGCCATCCCGTTTTATAAATCATTTATTGAAAATTCAAAACCTGATAACCCGCTTATCTCTTGGGCTAAAGATGAACTAACCCGTTGCGCAAACGGTGCCAGGTTAAAATTCGCAGACGAGGAAGCGTATATTGAAAATGCCGGAACAAGCATAAACACGCAATATGCTGAATTCGGAGTAAAAAACAGTCCGACTGTCATTGATAAAATTTATTTCAATTCTAACCGAACGAATAACATTTCTGACCGGGAATCAAAATCTAATGTTGACATCTTCACTGCATCACTTGTCAACGGTAAATGGACGACACCTGAGGCCTTGCCTTCAAATATTAATTCCGCTTCCTATGACCAGGTGTGCGGGTTTAGCGCAGATGGACAGATCTTATATTTTCTGACACCGGTCCGTAATGAATTTAAAATAATAACAGATACTTTTTCTTATGAAGAAGGCATCGTCTACCAGGGATTGTTCAATGGTCCATACCGTGCGGATGGAGGAGGTACGGACCTGACTTTTTTTAATGATAGCATTTGTCTGTTTGCATCCAACAAGGCAGGTGGTTATGGTGGATATGATCTATATGTTTCTATTTTGCATAAGGGTCTGTGGACAATACCTGCGAATCTCGGCCCCACGATCAATTCATTTTATAATGAACGATTTCCGTTTCTTACTAAGAACGGGCAAACCTTATTTTTCTCATCGGACAATCTGGAAAGCGTAGGTGGGTTCGATATTTTCCGTTCCGTGTTTGATCCGGTAAAACTAATTTGGTCATTGCCGGAGAACCTCGGCATTCCATTCAATTCATCTTCGGATGATACAGAGATGGTCCTGACACCCGATGGCATGACAGGCTATATTACTACCAACAGGAAGAGCGGTTATGGTGAGAGGGATTTATACAGGATATTTTTTAAGCAACCTATAAAAGCCCACCAGGAGATTTCATTGGTACCGACTTTTTATCAAATGCTTGTCTTGAAAGGTCTGGAAGGCACAGTAGCTGATCAGCCTGATCGGCCTGTCGAAATAAAAGAATATTTCCTTTCCCACCTTTTCATCGATGGCAATGCTGATATCCTTGGACCTCAGAATATCAAAAAGCTCGATATACTTGCCAATCTCCTGTTGATCTATCCACAGATCAATGCAGAATTGAGCGGGTTTGAATTGCCTTCAGGCCAGCCCACATTCAATTTATATTTCTCTATTAAAAAAGTGGAGCAGGTTGCGAATTATTTAATGCAGAAAGGTGTCCCTCGAAACAGGTTAACCTTAAAAGGATATGGCTCTTCTTTTCCGCTTGTACTCTTCATGAATGAAAATCCGAATAGCCCTGTGTACCTTAAATTAAACCACCGGATTGAAATAGGATTACATCATTTTGAAAATGAACCTGTCCTCACACATCTTGAAAATATTCCGGTATCTGAAAAAATGCGTGATCCTGCAGGTGCAAAATTTTCAGCACTTCGACATGTCATGTACTATAGCGTGCAGATCGCATCTATCAACCAGATCCTCCAAAATCCTGTTCTTGAATCCACTCCGGAAATGTTCATTGAAGTAGACAATGCACAAGGCAATTACATGTATATGTCAGGTATGCTGGTGACTTACAAGGATGCAGAAAAAAAATTAAGTGAGATGATACCTGCAGGCTTCGAAGATGCTTTCATTGTACCCTACATAGATGGCCTGCGCGTAAATCGCGATGAAATTCCAGGCTATGCAACTGAGTATCCCGACCTACTAAATTATCTCGCCAGGTCAAAAAAATAAAACCTGACCATCAACCACCGACCACCGACCACCGACCACCGATTACTGAATACCGATTACTGATTACTGATTACTGATTACTGATTACTGACTACTGAATACCGATTACTGAATACCGAATACCTATTTCTAATAATAACCCTCTGTTTTAAGATACTCCGCGATATCCTCCCCATCCTTTACTAAGTAGGTTTCGAATCCAAGCTTTTCAGCAACATCAAGATTTTCTTTTATATCATCCATATAAAGAGTAAGAGAAGGCGTCAAAAAAGAATCATCGATGATGTGCTTATAGATGGAGGGTAAAGGCTTACGGTCACCTACCAGGTGAGAATAATAAGCATGGTCAAAAAAATGTTTTTCAAAATCCTCAATCCCATGCTCTCTTTTCAGGTAGCGATGAACCCATTCAAGATGAAGTTCATTCGTATTGCTTAGCAGATATACATTGAAATTATTGCGAAGCATCCTTAACATTTCGAGCCGGTGTTCAGGTATGCCCACTAACATACCGTTCCATGCCTCTATGAGATCAAAAGCCTGTACATTACGGTTGCATTGACTGAGAAGGGTATTAAGAAAGATATCTGTAGAAACTCTTCCGCATTCGTACTCCATATTTATTCTTTCTACAATGCTTCTATCCCCATCCGGCCGGAACAATTTATGGAGATCTTTCATTGTCCTGTCAATATCCAGATCAATGATCACATTGCCCAGGTCGAAGAGGAGATTACGGACTTTTTGGGATTTCAATATTTGATTTTTTTTTCGACGTTAAGATTATATGTTTTTATAATTAAAAACATTAAAACATTCTTACGCATATTTTGAATTTAAGCTGAGAGCCTGATACAGCAGTAGTACTCCTAACTGAAATACCCAAAACCCACCATATACAAACCTGCAAGCGCAATTAAAACTCCTGCAATAATCTGAACCCAGTACACATATTTTCCTTTGATGCCGGAGACAAGTCTCGGCGCAAGCCAGGCTTTCAGAAAATCACCCAAAGCCAGTGAAAGCATGACGCCAACATAATACCATGCAGCATTACTTTTTTCCTTTTGAAGAAAAATTGCAACTCCCAACCAAAAAAATAAAGTTACAGGACTCAATGTATTGACTACAAAACCACCAAAAAAAGCCCTGGTGTATCCTGTTTGCTTAGGCACATCTGCCGTCAATACTTTTTCTCCTTTGATGCGCAACATCAGCAGGCCCATCACCATCAATCCTGTCCCGCTGATCACATACATCCAAAAACGGACAGATGGCCGTTCTGACCATTCGGCCAATGAAGCCGTGAGTAAAAATGTAACTGCAATAAATATAAAATCACTGACCCATGTGCCTGCTGCAGCCCATACACCTGCAATCCGGTTTACCTGGATTCCATACTTCAGGATAATCATCGTCACAGGTCCAAGCATGATCGTAAGCGTCAATCCTGTGAGAGATCCTTCACCAAACAACACAAGCGATGAGTAGATATCCATAAGCCTTAATCAATAATGCTGATAGTGATCTCTCTTCTTCTCGCCCGGTTTCTGAATTCACATAAGTAAATTCCCTGCCATACCCCCAGATCCAGCTTTGACTTAACTATCGGAATGGTAACTGAAACTCCTGTCAATGCACTTTTGATATGTGCAGGCATATCATCAGGACCTTCCATATCATGTGTGATGCCCGGAAGATCTTCAGGAGCAAGCCTGTCAAAATATAATTTAAAATCATCACGCACTGTTGCATCCGCATTTTCATTGATGCAAAGACCTGCAGAAGTATGCTTTAAAAAAACATGCATCAATCCATCCTCAGGCCACTCCGTCACAGCATCTGCAATCACATTCGTAATCATATGAAATCCCCTTGAAAACGGACCCACAGAAATTGAGTAATGTCTCACCATGGGGCGAAGATAAAAAAGGGACGAAGGGCAGAAGGGAAGAATGGCAGAAGGGAGGAAAGAAATATTTTAAAAAATATGGGATTTGTGGTCACAAAATGATGTCCTCGAGACATTAATATAAGGAAAAAGGAACAAAGGAGGAAAGTAGAAGGCAGTAATAAAAGGTGAATGGGTATTTATTTTGAAAGGGAACGAGTAATCATCATTTTATAAAGCGAATAATAGTCCATATGATCTAAAATTTCATTTATTAACCTAAAACGCAATCACCACGGAAAACGATTATGAATCCTTCGAAGATCTTCTTATCTGGCAGGAAGGATTGAAACTCTCAAAGGAAATTTACAGAGTTTTAAAACATTGCAAGGACTTTGCACTTCGTGATCAAATGCAGAGAAGCTCTGTTTCTATTCCTTCAAACATTGCAGAGGGATATGAGCTGCAATCAAACAAAAATTTTATTAGCCATCTCTATATTTCAAAGGGATCTTCCGGAGAATTGAGAACACAACTCTATTTAGCGATTGATCAGGAATACATTGAATCAAAGAAAGGTGCAGAATTAATCCTGAATGCAAAAAAAGTTTCAGGGATGATTCAAAATTTCATAAAAGCTAGAAAGGATAAAATCCGAGACGCAAAGAAAAAAACAGGGAAATAATTCTCAAAGTATATTTGATCCATTCCGCCCTTCTGCCCTTCTGCCCTTTTTTACCGCATCGGTTTGCTTATATCCGGACATTGCAAAAATCCGATGTAATAAACGATACCGATCCGGAATGAATAATATGCATCCTTATCACCGGCCACACCTCTCTGCCGGCCCGGTGCACCGATAGGCTCAACCCCCAATTCAACCGAACGATCTGAAAGTGCCACTGCAATGTCTCCTCGTCTTGAAGCCAGGTTAATCATATCCGGATAAACCGTACTGACATCATCCAGGTAATCCGTGGAGGATTGTCTTGCACTCATTTCAATATTGAAACTCCATTCATAATTGAAATCCATTTTGAAACCAATTCCATACGACATTGCAGGAGCAACCTGGCCATATTCCTCACCCACTAACTGACCTTCTGTACCGAGTTCCCTCAAGCCATACCATGTATCGCCAAGTTTTGTTCTTGGATTAAAATAGGTTAACGCAAGTCCGCCAAAAATATAAGGTGTAAAGTTTTGGTTTCGACTGCCGTGGATATAATTGAAGAAATTAAATTCCAGATCCAGAGAAGCATCTGCAAAATCAGTCCGGAAGCTCAGGTTCCGCGCTTTCTGAAAAGGGTTTTCTGAATATTTATCTTTTCCTATGAGCCTCCCTGCACTCATATCGAAACGGATCGATGTGCGGGTATTGAAATTATATCTAGCTATAAAGCCAAGGGAAGGCCCTGGTGTTTTCAGCGAATAGTCCGGATTGATGTCCCCGATATAATAGCTCACCCCTCCTAAAGCTCCCAATTCGTACCCTTTCTGACTGAATCCCCTAATCTGAACAAAGACAATAAAGCAAAGTATAATATATCCCTTCATAATTTTATTTGACCTCCACGATAGACTCAAACGCTGTTCTACCCCTGAATCGTATGCGAAAAGCAAATTTAATTTGGCAAAAATAATGCCAATTTTTAATTTAATCCACTATAAAACAGTATTTTAAATATTACTATAAATAGTTATGGAATAGATCTTTTCGGATAACTCACCCCCTTCTCCTCTCTTGCACGTAATCCTAAGATAGCGGAAACAATATCATTGGATAAAGGCGAGTCATGATTTCGTTTTGCATTCAAATCGCCCCTCCTTTCAAAGAAATCATTTTTGTTTGTCTTATCCTTTCGTAAGAGAAGGGAAGGGGGTGAGTTATCCGTAAATCCTTACAGTCCAGCAAGCTTCGAAATCTCAAGCATCCTATCTATGCTCGCTTTCCCTTCCTTCAGCACATAATCAGGAAGAATAATTTCAGGCTTTTCATATTTCATGCAGATATAAAGCTTCTCCATCGTATTGCGCTTCATATGCGGACATTCATTGCATGCACATGTATTCGTTGGCGGAGCAGGGATAAATTCCTTGTCCGGGCTTCCGATTTCCATTTGGTGAATAATGCCAGGTTCGGTGGCAACAATAAACTGTGTTGCAGGATTTGTTTTGGTATACTTCAATAGCTGGCTTGTAGAACCAATGAAATCGGCGATGTCCAGCAGGTGGTCTTCACATTCCGGATGGGCTATCAGTTTTGCATTCGGATATTGCATTTGCAATCTTGAAATTTTTTCATGAGAAAATATTTCATGCACCATGCATGTGCCATTCCACAGGATTAGTTTCCGACCGGTTTGTTTTTGAAGATATGCACCAAGATTTCGATCCGGTGCAAAAATGATTTCCTGATCTTTCGGAACACTATTGATGACATGTACAGCATTAGAGGATGTGCAGCAAATGTCAGTCAATGTTTTAAGTTCTGCAGTGCAGTTGATATAAGATACTACCACAGCATTCGGATGCATCTCTTTAAATTTCCGGAAAAGCGGAGCAGGACATGAATCTGCAAGCGAGCAACCTGCTTTCAGATCAGGAAGAAGAACTTTTTTCGAAGGTGACAGGATCTTCGCCGTCTCCGCCATAAAATGCACACCGGCAAAAACAATAATATCCGCCTCTGTCACCGCCGCCTGCTGGGACAATCCTAAGCTGTCACCGATATAATCCGCAATATCCTGGATAGGCGACTCCTGGTAATAATGCGCGAGGATGATCGCATTCTTCTCCTTCTTCATCCGCTTGATCTCCGCCACAAGATCCAGCGAAGGATCAATATCCACATCAAGAAAACCTTTCGTCTCTAAAGACATCAGATCCATTTCTTCTGCTGCAGTTGTTGTCATAATCTGTTCACTAAAATTTATTTCCAAACAATATTACATGAATATAAGTTTGTTCACCATTCACAACTCACGTTTCACGGCTGACGTCTCACGATATTCACTTTTCACTTCTCACTATTTACCACTCACCGTATTAAGAACACAGCCGGTACCTTATGTATCTCCGGCCATCCACTTTTCTTCCACTCCATTATTTTTTTTGTGATCACCATTCCAGTCTCATTCCCCAATCCGGCAGCAATACAAAAATTACGGTTCTGATCAAGATGCTTTTCTACTGCCTGCAATATCTGCAGATTCCTGTATGGCGTCTCGATCCAGATTTGCGTAGCATCATCCCGATCTGCTTTCTTTTCAAGTTCTTTTAGTTGCCCGGGCAACTCATCTTTCTTGGCACTGAGGTATCCATGAAATGCAAATCGCTGTCCTTCCAGTCCTGACCCCATCAAAGCCATCATGATGCTGGATGGGCCCGAAAGCGGAACTATTTTAATTCCATGTTTTTGAGCCGCACTCACATAAAGCTGACCCGGATCCGCGATTGCAGGAAGTCCAGCTTCAGACATGAGCCCCATATCATGACCATCCAATGCAGGTTGCAGTAGCAATTCAATTTCGTTAGACGAAAGTGTCTTTTCCGGAATTTCTTCTATTGTGAGCAGATCAATTGCTTTCGGAGGTTTTGTCGCACTGATAAATCGCCTTGCAGTCCTTGCCCTTTCCACGATAAAAAAGTCCAGTGAATGCAGTATCCGGATCACCTCGGGGGAAATGCTTTCAAGGCCATTTTCAACAATCGGTGACGGCAGGAGAAAGAGCCTGCCTTTCAGTTTGGCCATAATGATATCTTTGAACCTCTAAAAGTAACCTGTGCAGTTGACATACAATATCAAGATCGAAGCCTTTGAAGGTCCTTTTGACCTCCTGCTGTTTTTCATTGAACGTGATGAACTTGACATCTATGATATTCCCATAGCCAAAATCACTGACGATTTCCTCGGATATATACATACCATGGAAAATCTCAATATCGATCTCGCCTCTGAATTTATCCTGGTAGCCGCCACGCTGATGAGGATCAAAGCTAAAATGCTGATCCCCAGGAAAGATGTGGATGAAAACGGCCAGGAAATAGACCCTCGTGAAGAGCTCATCCAGCGTCTGCTTGAATATAAATCCTATAAAGAGATCACAGACGACCTGCGCCGTAAGGAGGAATCAAGATCAATGTCCTTCCCTCGTGGAAATGTAGAGGTTGAGCTCCAATCCCTTGCTGAAGAAGCTCTTGCCGATGCTGAGTTAGAGAGCCTTACCCTCTATCGCCTGCTGCAGGCTTTTAAACGGGTGATGGAAAAGTTCGAATATTCAAAGCTCCACCCGGTCCACACCATCATCCAGTATACATACACCGTCCAGGAAGAGCAGACAGGTATCACCTTCAAGCTTAATTTAAAACCCAGGCTTGACTTCATGGATATTTTTTCGAATTGCGAAACCCGGATCCACGCCATCATCACCTTCCTGGGTTTACTGGAAATGATCAACAGCCAGGTCGTACGGATCATTGCTGGTGAAAACATCAATAATTTCTGGATCGAAGCCATGCCGGCCGTTGATGCATCTGAGGAAGAATAACCTTGAAAATCTTCGGAGCAAGCTTGGTTTTCACGGGGTAAAATTTCTATCTTTGCGCCACATTTAGACCTTATTTCGATCCTAACTATAAGTATATCAATATATTATGAACGTCGGTACAATTAAGCAGATCATTGGCCCTGTAGTGGATGTGAGTTTTGCAGGAGAAGGAAGCAAAATTCCGGATATCCTCAACGCTTTGGAAATCACCCGCACCACGGGCGAAAAAGTGATTCTTGAAGTTCAACAGCATTTAGGCGAAGACAGTATTCGCGCTGTTGCCATGGATAGTACTGATGGATTGATGAGAGGAATGGAAGTTGTGGACACCGGAAAAAATATCACCATGCCTGTCGGTGAGCAAATCAAAGGTCGCCTTTTCAATGTAGTAGGTGAAGCTATCGATGGTATTGGTCCGATCATTAAGGACGAAAATTCTTATTCCATCCATAGGAAACCACCATTGTATGAAGACCTGTCCACGAGTAAGGAAATTCTTTATACCGGTATCAAAGTTATCGATCTGATCGAACCTTATTCAAAAGGTGGAAAGATCGGCCTCTTTGGAGGAGCCGGTGTAGGAAAGACCGTATTGATCATGGAATTGATCAACAATATTGCCAAAGGTTATGCCGGTATTTCTGTTTTCGCCGGTGTAGGAGAGCGCACACGTGAAGGAAATGACCTGCTTCGTGAAATGATCGAATCGGGTGTAATCAAATATGGCCATGAGTTCCAGGAAAGCATGGAAGCCGGAGGCTGGGATCTTTCCAAAGTAGACATGGACGAATTATCCAAATCACAGGCAACGCTTGTATTCGGCCAGATGAATGAACCTCCGGGCGCACGTGCACGTGTAGCTTTATCAGGTCTTACCGTTGCAGAATATTATCGCGATGGGGATTTGAGCGACCCTGCAGGTGGTCGCGATATCCTTTTCTTTATTGACAATATCTTCCGTTTTACACAAGCTGGTTCTGAAGTATCTGCCCTTTTAGGACGTATGCCTTCAGCTGTAGGTTATCAACCTACGCTGGCTACCGAGATGGGTGTGATGCAGGAAAGAATTACATCTACAAAGAGAGGTTCTATTACCTCTGTTCAGGCTGTTTACGTACCAGCGGATGACCTTACTGACCCTGCACCTGCGACCACATTTGCGCATCTCGATGCCACAACGGTACTCAGTCGTAAGATTGCTGCTCTTGGTATCTATCCCGCTGTAGATCCTTTGGACAGTACCTCACGAATTCTTGATCCGTTGATCATCGGTGAAGATCACTACAACACAGCCATGTCTGTAAAAGGAATTCTTCAGCGTTATACAGAACTCCAGGATATTATCGCGATCCTTGGTTTAGAAGAATTATCAGAGGAAGACAGGCAGGTTGTACATCGCGCACGTCGTATCCAGCGTTTCTTATCACAACCATTCCACGTTGCAGAACAATTTACAGGGAAGCCAGGTGCGCTTGTTCCGATTGAAGAAACGATTCGTGGATTCAAGATGATCCTCAATGGCGAAGTTGATATGTATCCTGAAGCAGCCTTCAACCTGAAAGGTTCTATCGATGAAGTGATTGAAGAAGGAAAGAAAATGTTGGCTGAAGCCGGTAATTAATTCAAGCATTCCAGACCATGCATCTAGTTGTTCTCACACCTGATAAGGAATTATTCCAGGGCACAGTTACATCCGTAAATGTTCCTGCCATCGGCGGACGATTCGAAGTATTGAAAAATCACGCACCCATCGTAGCCGCACTTGAAAAAGGCGAAGTGAGATACAAACTTTCAAAAGGCGAAACCAAATCCATCCGGATCGAAACAGGCTTCATCGAAGTCCTTCGAAATGAAATTTCATTGCTTGTAACCGGAGTAGTTGATTAAATTGACGAAATAGTACATGTTCGAAGTCAGAGACACTCGAATGTCAAACTATTTTAGAAGCTTAAAAGTCCCCTCGGTTGCTGAGCTGTAGCAACAGGCTGGGAGTTAGGAGGTCGAAGCATCAGGGGATTTAGGGGCAGCTGACGAGGTCTTCCACAACTCCCACAACTTCACTTCTCTCAGCCACACATAATGCATTTCGCTTTTTGAAATGATCCATCCATAATATCCATCCAGGAAACCCAGGCGCAGCACATAACCCGTAAAAAATCTGGCAAGAGGCTTAATTAACATTCGCAAAAGATTTGATTTCTTTCCGGCTGTATAAAGAGCTTCAGCTGCCCTGGTACTATGTCGTTCATTGGTTTGATAGCGACTGGAAATATTTTCATCGGCCAGATGCATCAGGTCTCCTTCCAGGTGTCCGATTTTCGCATTCGCCATCGGCTGCATCACATCATGCGGATCTTTTCCTGTAATGAATATTTTTCTCCGGTCAAAGAATCTGATTTTACGATCGGGATACCAGTTGCCATGATTTATCCACGTATTACCTATTTTATTTCTCCGGTTGGATGTATATCCGTCATACCCGGATGTTGTCCTTGCTTTTTGAATTGAAGATTTTAATGCAGGGCTTAGATACTCATCAGCATCGATTGCAAGTACCCAATCATATTTCGCTATTTGTATCAACCGGCTTTTCTGATTTACATAGCTGTCAAAAGGACATTGTTCGACGCGGGCGCCAAGTGCTCTTGCGATCTCTACAGTTTTGTCTGTGGAATAACTATCCAGGATTAATATTTCATCTCCCAGGCCTTTCACAGATTCAAGACACCTGCCTATGTTTTTTTCTTCATTGTAAGTCATGACTACAATGGAGAGTGGAGGTGCTGAGGAGGATGGCATTCGGATGGAGGGTACTAGGTCTGCCGGTCGGGTGTGTTCAATTTGAATCCCACACTGTGCACATTCTCTATTGAAATATCGGAATCGTCATTCAGGTACTTGCGCAGTCGACTGATGAATACGTCGAGACTTCTTCCATAGAAGTAATCATCTTTTCCCCATATATCTTCCAGGATGTCAGATCTTCTGATGACCTGGTTAGGCCTTGACGCTAAGTAATAAAGTATATCGGCTTCACGCTGTGTAAGGCCGCGAGCTGTACCATTAATGGATAGATCAAGATTGGGATAATCAAATAAATATTTTCCCACCGTCATCGCTTCTTTGGGTGCTGCCTCTATCACTTTGCGACGGCGAAGAAATACATTGATCCGGAATTTTAATTCATCGAAGCTGTAAGGCTTGGTGACATAATCATCACCACCGAGCAGAAAACCTTCCATCTTATCTTCCTGCATTGACTTGGCAGTTAAAAAGATGATCGGTATGTGCCTGCTTACACTTCTGATCTTGCGGGCTAATTCAAATCCATCCAGCTGGGGCAGCATCACATCCAGCAGGCAGATATCAAATTCTGCTTTCCGGAATATGGACCAGGCTTCTTTTCCATTGACAGCGTGGGTCACATCATAACCCTCTAACTCCAGTTGATCTTTTGTGATAAAACTTAATGATTCATCATCTTCAACATACAGTATACGTTCCTTCATCAGGCCTTTATTGGTAAATTAAATGAAAACCGGCTTCCTTTTCCCAGCGCACTTTCAACAATAATCTTCCCCCTGTGCATCTGGAGTATCTTTTTTACATAATGCAAACCTAATCCGAATCCTTTAATATCATGCACATTCCCTGAAGGTACGCGGTAGAATTTATTAAATAAATGCTTTTGATGGGCCGGAGCAATTCCAATACCGCGATCCACAATCGAAATAGATAAATGGTGTCCCTCATCTTCCGTGATGATATCAATAGGCTTGTCGGCAGGGGAATACTTGACTGCATTATCGATGAGGTTACTGATCACATTGCCAAGGTGTGTCCTGTCACCTTCCACCTCAATATGTTTTGCCCGGAAAATCCTGTTAAAGATACGTCCCTCTATTCCTGCTTCAGCTGCTTTTGAATCCAACACCTCATCTGTCAATTCATGCATATTGATCATTTCAGGCTTCAGCTTAAATTCATTGGATTCAAGCCTTGCAATATTGAGCAACTTTTCAACTTGTGTGTTAAGACGTTGATACTGGAGTCTGATCAACTCCGTATATCTCTTGAGACGATCATCATCCTGGATGGCACTTTGTTTCGACAGGAAATCGCTGGACAATTGAATTGATGTCAGTGGGGTTTTGAATTCATGCGTCATGTTGTTGATAAAATCCCGCTGCATTTCTGAATATCGACGTTGATTTAAGATAACCCAGATGGCATAGGCAAAAAAAGCTACAGTAATTGCTGCGATAAGTGCAAGCGTCCAGGCAAGACCAGCATTAGTTGTAAACCCTTCAGTTCGCGATGGAAATTTGACACCGAAGTAATGCGTAAAATCCTTGTACTTAGGTAGGTTGCCGTCAGCCTTTAGAGGTTTTCCTGCATCGACCACATAACAATGATTACCATATACGATCTGATCATTCGCGCAGTCATAGATACCATATTCAAATTCATTGTAGGTAGGTGAATTGCTGAATTGCTCAAGCAAATAATATTCGAGAATATTGGCATCAATGACATCGTTGAAATTGACGATGTAGTAATTAGGTGTCATCCGTTTGATGATCTCCCCTGAAGGTAATGTCGAATGATTAAGTTTCGCCATTTTTTGTGCAACCTGAAGAAGTGCAATCGTCGTGGTCTGATGAAAAGATTGAGTTTCATGGCTCCTTTGTTCGATAAGCCAGTACGACTGCATGGCGATGATGCTCAATATGGCTATTGCTCCAAGAACAATGACTAACCGGATATTTGAATTACGCATAAGGGCTCAAAGTTAGCTGTGTTTGCTAGGAACTGGTGATAAGGCTCATATAACGATATCCTAATATTAAGTAGTACCAAAGGATCCAGGTACGCTGGAATGATGAACTCTGATAGTTCAAAATTTGTGAATGTGTTGTTATGGAATTTTACCCGCCAACCAGCTTCTTACTCATCAGGAAAAATCCGGAATATATTACTGTCCAAACGCGTTTTTCGCGCTTTAAGTTTTCATCTATACAGAATGATGTTTCATCTAAATCCCGTGATGCCCGGAATTATAAATCGTTAGAATTCTTGAAACTGGTATTCCTTTTAGAACTTAATTCTTCATCAAAATTCATTCAACATGAGAAAGTATTTACTCACCTTATTCATCCTTGTTTTAGTCGTGGAAGCCATGATAGGACAGGCGATCAGTCTGCCTCCCAGCGGAGATAATCAAAAAGCATCCGTCACCCAGCATATCGGCCTTGTCACCGTGACGGTTGATTACAGCAGCCCGGACGTAACTGGCCCAAATGGCGAAGACAGAAATGGTAAAATCTGGGGCCAGCTTGTACCTTATGGCCTCACTGATCTTGGCTTTGGACTCAGGACCCCGGGGCCCTGGAGGGCAGGTGCTAATGAAAGTACGACCATTCGTTTTTCAAATGATGTCGTTGTAGAAGGCAAGCCATTGAAAGCCGGAACCTATGGCCTTTTCCTGATCACACAGGAAACAGGTCCCTGGACATGGATTTTCTCAAAGAACAGCACGGCATGGGGCGCGTTTTTCTACCAGGAAAAAGATGATGCCCTCAGAGTCCAGGTAACCCCTCAGGAACATGCACATACAGAATGGCTGACTTACAATTTCACAGACAGGGATCCAAAGGAAACTACACTGGAATTGCAATGGGAACAAAAAAGTATCCCCATGCGGATCGCAGTTCCGGATCTGAATGATCTCTACATTGCTCAAATCGATCGTGAGCTTGAAAATTCTCCCGGCTTTACCTCAACAAATTATGCAGCTGCTGCAAATTTTCTTCTGCAGGAAAATTATAAACTGGAGAAAGCGCTTGAATGGGCAAATGCTTCGATCGATTTGCCGTTTACAGGTCAGAAGTCATTCACGAATATCACTACGAAAGCCAATGTGCTTTTAAAAATGGGAAGGAAGGATGAAGCGATGTCTTCTTTTGAATCCGCCATGAAATTGTCTGATGCAGCTCCGGGCACTGTTCACCAATTAGGACGTGGTTTATTAGGACAAGGTGAAAAAGAAATGGCATTGAAAGTCTTTCAGATGAATTACGATAATGCAAAAGGTGAATGGCCAACTAATGTAGGTATGCTCAGAGGTCTTTCTGCTGTAGGCCGGTATGATGATGCCCTCAAATATGCACAGGCCGCACTTGCACAGGCACCTGATGATGTCAACAAAAAAAATATCAATGGCATGATCGAAAAACTCAAAAACAAACAGGATGTGAATTAGTGTTTCGTATCCTAAATTTATGATTGGTTGGAGTCGTGATTCGTCACGACTCTTTTTTAAAAATCTGGTTATCCTTGCAGCCCAAAAAGTGGTGCCACCAATACTGGTGGCACGAGTACTCGTGCCACGAGGTCGTAACTGACTGATATTACACGTAGTTATAAGTGGAAGCGGGGTGCACATTTCTGCACATTTATTGACCATATTTGGATGCCTGGATGATGTTCAATTTCATTTTGATGTCACCTTCAGGCTGTGTCGCAGAATGAAAATCATATACGAGAATGGCGGATTGAACCTTCACTTCAGCCTCAGCCTTAGCCTATTTTTTTTCTCCCCCGTCGATATTTTAACACTTTACATCAGGTACTAGGCTTAATTAGTGTACTTTGCTATACATAGTACTAAATAGTTATTATATATTTGCCCCATGAAAATTGATAACATGAAAGCTCAGATGCGAAAAGGGGTCTTGGAAATGTGCATTCTGTCCCTGTTGTCAGCCGAAGAAATGTATACCTCCGACATCATTGACAGGCTGCGCAGTGCAAAGCTTGTCGTTGTAGAAGGAACGCTCTATCCCCTTCTCACGAGGCTTAAAAATGAGTCTCTGCTTGAATATTACTGGCAGGAATCTAACTCCGGACCACCCCGTAAATATTTTAAGATCACACAGGAAGGCAATAACTTCCTTAAGGAACTAAAAGAATCGTGGGAAGAAATCAATCAGGCAGTCTCAATCACAACGCAAAACATACAAATACATGAATAAAACAATAAACATCAATCTTGGCGGTTATGCGCTCATCATTGACGAAGATGCATACGATACAGCGCATCACTACCTGATGGCGTTAAGCAGCCATTTTGGTGGGGATGAAGGTGCAACAGAAATCATGCAGGATATCGAAACCCGCATGGGAGAGCTCATCAACCGGAAAAGAGGAACACGGATCATCGTCAATAAAGTCGATGTCGTTGAAGCCATTGCCGTGCTGGGCACACCTGAAGAATTAAAGGATATCAATTTTTCAGAAAACACATCAAAATCAAAACGTAGCACCGGCTCACCCTTTTCCTTAAAAACAGGCAAAAGGCTCTACAGGGATGAAAATGATAAAGTGATTGGTGGCGTATGTTCCGGATTGGCTGCATATTTTGGAATCCAGGATGCAGTTTGGATTAGAATAGCTTTTGTCATTCTCACACTTTTATTCGGAAGCAGCCTAATCGTGTACATGGTGCTATGGGCCATTGTACCCCCTGCAAAAACAGTTTCCGACAGGCTGGAAATGATGGGCGAACCTACAAATGTCAATAACATCGCCAGAGCCATCAAAGAAGAGCTTGAAGAAATGGGAGATAAGATCCACGATAAGTTTGGCGAAAAATTCGGAGGAAAGTTCGGACACAAATTCGGCCGGAAATCCAAAAAAGGATCGGAAAATCATAAAGATGATGACACAGAACAAATCCTAACCTCCGGCTGGACATGGAATTACAAAACATGCCGGAATGATAAAATGAAAGCTCCGTATAACAAAAAAGATTTCGTTTAGTACCAGATTTCGAAATACTTTCTCAGATCAGATGCCCGCTTCAAAAAGATGAAGCGGGTTTTCTTTTGTCCCCTATGTCTTAGCCTCTTTTCCTTCGCCTTCAGCTTAGCCTTCGCCTCCGCCTTTAATTTTATCTTTGCGCCCCTATCAAAATCACCTATGAGCTTAATTGAAGAAATTCAAAAACGCAAGACTTTTGGCATCGTATCCCACCCGGACGCAGGCAAAACAACCCTGACGGAGAAATTGCTCCTTTTCGGTGGCGCTATCCAGGTTGCAGGCGCAGTCAAATCAAACAAAATAAAGAAAGCCGCCACTTCCGACTTTATGGAGATCGAACGTCAGAGAGGTATATCAGTAGCAACCTCCGTCATGGCATTTCCATACAGGGATCACCAGGTGAATATCCTGGATACACCGGGCCACAAAGATTTTGCAGAAGATACCTTTCGTACCCTCACTGCAGTCGACAGTGTTATTGTGGTGATTGATGTTGCTAAAGGTGTCGAGGAACAAACAAAAAAGCTTGTGGAAGTATGCCGCATGCGGCTCACACCTATCATTGTCTTTATCAATAAGCTGGATCGCGAAGGACGTGATGCAGTAGATCTTCTTGATGAAATTGAAAAGACACTTCGTATCCATGTCACTCCTTTAAGCTGGCCGATCGGTATGGGGCAGGGATTCAAAGGAGTCTATAATATCTATGAAAACAAGCTTGTACTTTTTCGTCCACACAGCAAACAAGAAGCTGAAGACATCATAGAAATAAAAGATGTAAATGATCCTGCACTCGATGAACATGTAGGAAAACGAGCTGCGGATGAACTGCGTTCTGAATTAGAAACCGTGACTGCAGTCTATCCCCCATTCGACAGGGAGAAATATCTGAATGGAAATGTGAGTCCTGTTTTTTTTGGCAGTGCCATCAATAATTTTGGTGTGAAGGAATTGCTTGATTGCTTCATCGATATAGCTCCTGAACCTTTGCCACGTGAAACTGAAGAACGAAAAGTACTTCCAACAGAAGAATCTTTCAGTGGATTCGTGTTTAAAATACATGCTAACATAGATCCGCGACACAGAGACCGCATTGCATTTCTCCGGGTTTGTTCAGGCAGGTTCGAGCGTAATACAAACTATTATCATGTCAGGCAGGAACGTCAAATGAAATTTTCAAATCCAACCTCTTTCATGGCTTCACGCAAAGAAGTGATCGATGATGCGTGGCCAGGTGACATCGTCGGGCTTTATGATTCCGGCAATTTTAATATCGGGGATTCGATGACAGAAGGTGAAAAACTTCATTTCAAAGGTATTCCCCGTTTTTCTCCCGAGATGTTCAGAAGGGTGATCAACAAGGATCCTATGAAAACGAAACAGTTGAACAAGGGACTCGAGCAATTGATGGATGAAGGTGTCGCACAAATGTTTGTCAAAGAATTGAACAACGACAAAATCATCGGCACTGTCGGTGCACTGCAGTTTGATGTCATCCAGTACAGGCTTGAACATGAATATGGAGCAAAGTGTGATTATGAACCCTTAAGCATACATAAAGCATGTTGGATCGATGCAGACCTGCCTACAACGTTGCAGGCATTTATTAAGCGGAAAACAAAAGACATTGCCTGGGACAAAGACCGGAAGCCGGTATACCTTGCTGAATCCGCATGGGGATTGAAAATGGCACGGGAAACTTTCCCGGATATCCGTTTTCATTTCACCTCGGAATTTTGACAGGTTCTTTTTTACACCTTTTTCGGAAATAATTGTTCTTTTGATTCAATGATCAAATCATTGATATTCAATCTATCCAAAAACTAATAAGCTATGTCATTCCAGAACCAAAATTATAACAGTGGAAGAAGTGCCTGGGCAGGCGGTTCCAGGAGAAAAAATATTGGAGCAGGTCTTGTTATTGGTATTCTGATGGCAGGTTTCGCGCTCTGCAAATATTATTCAAATTCAGAGGTAAATGAAGTGACTGGTGCAACACAGCATATCACGATCACACCTGAACAGGAAATAGCCATCGGACTTGAGAGCACTCCCGCTATGATTGAACAATTTGGTGGGCTTCATCCGGATCCGGAAGCTCAGAAACTGGTAAAGGAAGTAGGACAACGCCTGGTCAAAAACAGCAGTGCGAAAAGCACACCATATCAATACGACTTTCATCTGCTTGCAGATCCGGAAACTGTCAATGCATTTGCATTGCCAGGTGGACAGGTATTTATTACAGCTGCTTTATTCAATAAGCTTGAAAATCAGGATCAGCTCGCAGGAGTATTAGGCCATGAAATAGGACATGTAGTAGCCAGGCATGGGGCAGAACGTATTGCACAGATGGAGCTCTCACAAGGCCTTACAGGTGCTGCTGTCATCGCCTCGGGTGATTACAATACAGCCCAGGCTGCACAGATGATCGCGAATCTGGTAAACATGTCTTATGGAAGAGACCAGGAACTACAGTCAGATAACCTTGGAGTCCGTTTTATGACTGAAACCGGTTATCACCCGGAAGCCATGATCGGTGTCATGCAAATCCTTGAACAGGCAGGTGGTGGCTCAGGCCAACCTGAATTTATGAGCACGCATCCAAGTCCAGCCAATCGTATTGAAAAAATTAAAGAAGCCATAGAACATTATAAAACCAATGGACAGACTCAATAATTTTTAACTACAGAGTTAAGCCCGACTTCTTTCCATTTAATATAATTGGAATTTTTTATTTACCTGGGTACTCGGCGAAGTTTCGGGGTGTCTCATAGAGCCGTATGCCTAGATCAAGATCAGGTGCTATGTGAGGCCTAAGCAGCTCATGAATAACAATGCAGATATTTTCAACAGTAGGAATCCTGTCAGTAAATTCAGGGCAATCCAGGTTAAGATTTTTATGGTCAAATCTGTCTTCCACCTCTTTCTCAATGATCACTTTTAGGTCTTTCAGATTGATCAATATCCCGGTTTCGGGATCTACATGTCCTGTGACCCTGACCTCAACCTCATAATTGTGTCCATGGAAATTGGGATTGGCGCACTTTCCGAATGTCTCATTATTTCTTTCCTCCGACCATGAAGGAATAGCAAGCTGATGTGCAGCATTGAAGTGAGCCATTCGATAGACGGATACGGGATAAGACATGGTAGCGTTGTTTTCCAATTATAAAATGTGGTGCAAAGGTACAAAAGGGCTTTGTTGGAATAAGTCTCTCTTCTGATACTAAGACGAATAGCTATTGGACTTAAAGAAGAATGAATCTTCTGAAGGATGCTAATAAATCAGGAAATGAAGCAGATAGATATAAGCGATTCTTAACGCTTGCTTAAACGGATGGTCTTGATCACTTTTCCGTTTGAAGATTCTAATCTGACCAGGTAAATACCATCAGTAAGATCACCTACGTAATATTGCTTTTGAGGAACAGCTTCGAAAGATCTTACTTTATTACCTACGATATTGAAAAGCTCAATATTTTTAAGGCCTGGTATTTCACTGACCCGAAAAAAATCAGTGGTTGGATTTGGAAAGATGGTAAGATTAGCTGCTGGAGTTGTATTGCTTGTGCTGACCGTATTATCGATTTTAATTTCACCCTGAATCTTACCCAGAATGACATTGGGATCACTATAATCAACTAATTCAATATTATAGGTGGCATTGACTTCGTTGCCAAGTGGATTTACATGGATTTGAAAATCCATCTTTTCACCCGGAGCGAGAAGATTTGGCTTATTTGGAGCACTGGCATTGGCTATAGGCAGATAGCAAAGATTTTTATCACAAATCCATGTAATCCAGTTTACTGTATTCGGATCAGGATTGACAACCCGCGTCCAGAGTATGCCCACTTCAAACGGGGAATTATTAGTCACGTCGACATGAAACTTTACATCTTTGTCAGAAGGGTTTCCACTTAATACAAAGGTAGCCGGTTCAACACCAATAGAGATCTGGCTCTTGGTGAGAAGCGCGAGTAACATCAGGAATGTAAAGGGTAGAAATCTCTTCATTGGATAGAAGTAATAGTATTCATTGGTAAATATACAATCAATTTGAATAGAATAAGGTACCGGAAAGGTTTTAACACCTTCTTTAACAATCTGTCACACTGGCGTCAAAGTTACATATTAATATTATCTATAATATATATCATTTTTTCATTACACATGAACCAGGGGTGACAATTCATTTATAAATATTAATAATCTGAAAATCAATATGTTATACAATTTAATTTTTGTAATCCCCACCGAATATTAGTGGGAATCCCATATGAAAAGACAAAATAAATATGGGATATAGGGAGAAATTAAAAATTAACTACAGGTCTTTATCGATCAATTGTGGAATTAAATAGAATAAATACCCTTACTCATTATTGAATTTAATACTTTTGGTTCTTCTTTTTACAATTTCTATTACAAACTCATATTAATAAATTCTGACTATGAAGAAGTTATACTTCCTTTTAAGCTCTTTTCTACTCGTAACCAGTTTATCAGCCCAGTTGGCTGATGGAACTAAAATGCCTAATCTCACACTGACTGACATTAATGGAAACACCCATGTCCTCCAGGATTACCTGGATTCCGGCAAAGTGGTGGTAATTGATATTTTCGCCACATGGTGTGGTCCTTGCTGGTTCCTTCACACGAATCATATTTTGGAAGATTTGAATACCAAATACGGTCCAAACGGAACAAATGAAATGGTCATCTTTTCAATAGAAGGTGATGCCACTACCAGTCATGATGACTTGCTCGGTTCAGGAACGAACACACAAGGAGATTGGGTTTCCGGTGCTGAATATAATATCGTAGAAGATAATTCAGTTCCTACATCATTTAATCTTACCTACTGGCCAACAATATATGTCATCAGGCCAAGCGGCAGTATGCTATTAGCAAATGATTATTTATTTGCAAATGCATATGACCCAAGCTTTGACTATGTACATGATGTAGCTTTCAGAGGCGCCAATGATGCTGCTGTCACTGCAAATTATTCAGACAAATATTTCTGTGGAGAATATCAGCAAGGCTCATTTATTGCAACTCTTAAAAACCTTGGAACTGATACCCTGACTTCCGCAAAAGTGGAATTATTGGTGAATGGAGAAGTTAAACGCACGAAAAACTTCACAGGAAGCCTCACTGAATTCAAATCTGCTAATGTTTCACTTACTGGTTTGACCGAACCGGAATCAGCAACTTTTGAGCTTGTTGTTACATTACCAAACAACAATGAAGATTTATCACCACAGGACAATATCTATTCCTGGGAGACAATCGAAAAGATAGCTCATGAAACAGCCAAACTGACCATTCATACAGATTTTTGGCCTGATGAAATTTCATGGATTGTCAGTGACCCAAGCGGTAATGAAGTAGCCAGCAGCGAAGACTTTGGTGCACTTTCATGCAATCAGACTTACACTCAGGAATTTCCTTTGATCGAAGAAGGATGTTATCAGTTTAGCATCACTGATGGATTTGGTGATGGACTGCTTAATGGTCCGGTTAATCCAACTTCTCACGAATGTGTGGCACCAGATCCCGGCAACGCTCAGGGTGCGATCTCATTTGAAATAGATGGTGAAGTCATTTTTGATAACGTATCTTATGGTACAGGCACTTCAATCCCATATTCTTATGCCATTGAATCTTCAGTGAAGGATATTACGAATATAAATGCAACGAATCTTTATCCTAATCCAACTTCAGACAAGCTTTCCCTTGATTTAACTTCTGAAAAATCAACGGAAATCAATATGACGATCATTGATATCATGGGAAGGACTGTTGCTGATAAAGGAACAGAGACATTGATTCCCGGGAAGAATTCCCTGAACATTGATGTTGCATCACTTTCTCATGGAACCTACTTCCTGAGATTACGTCAGGCAGATGCAGTAAGAACATTAAAATTTGATAAAATGTAATTTATCCTGTTTCAACAGGCTACATAACATACGTATAAAAGCCCGGAGAGTAATCATCTTCGGGCTTTTTTCATTTATTACAACATCCAAGTCAGGGGGAAACCAGGTTCATAAATCTCTCCTTTTCAATAACCAATACGACAAGAAGATAAAAATTAAACCCCATGCTCCGGCTACCAGAACATCCTGGATTAACACATGGTCGTACACAAAGCGTAATGCATATTTCTGAAAAGGGACTCTCACGATCCTATTGATAGCTTCTACAGGGAAGAACCAGACTTTCCACTTATATTGATATTGGAGTATCGTAGTCAGGATAGGTTCGATACAGGCGGTATACAGCAGGAACAAAATAATCGTAACTCCACTCCGCTGAAATAAAAATGCTGCGAACATGGCCATGCACAGAAAAACAAGTACTTCCAGCCCATAAGCAGCAACAAATGAAATATTCTGAAATATGGAAGGGATATCTTTTACAGGCGAATAAAGTAATCCCAAAAACAATCCAAGCAAAAACAACAGTATGGCAGAGCAAATACTCACTACAACGATAAGAGATAACTTTGACAAAAGAAATTCCTTCTTGGATAACCCGTCAATAATATTTTGCTTGATCGTCTTCTGAGAATACTCCAGTGTCACAGAGATAATGATCAGGAATGCAGGGATCCATTTAAAGATAGTGGCCAGCCAGGCAAGGTTTTGCCAGATGTCTACAAAATCAAAAATGGGTAAACCTGATTTTAAAAAATGACTGAGCACGTCATCATCTTCCTGCTGTTTCAAAAACCAATCCAGCAGGCTTTTAATGGAAAGACCCGAAAGGAGAAAACAAAAAACATATAATCCCAGGATGACAAGGAAAGGTTTGTAATGCCTGAATTTATAATACTCCAGTTGTATAGTTTTGGTCAGATTCATTTTGCTACTTTAAAATGTTTGTTTTCACAGGATTTTCCTTCAGCAGATCAAGAAACTTCTCTTCCAGGCTTGATTTTTTCTGTTGGATAAAATTGACGCTCACATGTTTGTCCACTAAATATTTATTGAGTGAGGAAGCCGACCAACCTTCTGCAATATTCACTTTAATATATACCGGTCCGTTCTCACTTGATGTAATACCGGGACAGACCTGGATCGCTTCCCACAACGGTTGATGCGCATCAGCAGAAATCAATATCGTGTTTGTCTGTTGTAATGCATCCGCAACACTTCCGGAATAAATCTTTTTACCCCGCTGCATTACAGCGAAATGAGAACAAACTTTTTGCACTTCATCCAAAAGGTGACTCGCCAGGATAATGGTTTTATTCATATCCCGGATATCCAGGATTAGTTTACGGATCTCTGCTATGCCTTGCGGATCCAATCCATTGGTGGGTTCATCGAAGATCAAAACTTCAGGATCTGAGAGAAGGGCAGAAGCAATGGCAAGCCGTTGTTTCATCCCTAATGAATAGGTTTTGAAAGGATCATTTCGTCGTTCATATAACCCCACCAGTTTGAGAAGGCCTTCCGTATCTGGTTTCCTGATATCCTTTATACGACTATGTACGATGAGATTCTGACTTGCACTGAGGAAAGGATAAAAATTAGGTTGCTCAAGTATGGCCCCTATTCTTTTTCTCAGGGAATAGTCATCCCCACTATCAAACCAGCTATACGATCCTTTTGTAATGGATGTAACGCCAAGGAGCATTCCCAGCGTTGTGGTTTTGCCACTGCCGTTTGGTCCTAAGATTCCAAAGATCTGGTTCCTTGTAATATGGAGATCTAATCCATCAACAGCAAGGATCCTCCTTGAAAAGCGCTTGGTCAATTGATTCGTTTGAAGAATAGTATCGCTCATCAACGGGTTATTTTATCAAATCCATTAAAGATCCCTCGTCTGCAAATTTCAATGCAGAGATATACTTCAGGTTAAGCTGTCCATCTATTTCAAATATGATGTCGTCTGTTTCTGTATCCAGGAAGCCAATGAAGTGAGATGAAGATTTAGTTTCTTTCTCCCAAAGGCTTATACGGCCGGTGCCTTCGCTTCGCACTTCCATCAATTGTTCAAACCCATCAGCAGCGATGCCTTTACTTACTTCTTTAATTTGATACGTAGAGTCATCCGATGGAGGCATATAGATCGTGATCTTCCGTACGTCTTTGATCAGCTTATCAAAATCAGGATCATGCTTGAGGTTGGCCAGCCTGATGACACTTTGATAGATGTATTTTTTCCTGATGTCCGGATACCTGGCTTCATGCTTTGCAAGGACAGTATCAGCATCGTCCTTTTTACACCCGGGGGACAGGATGAATACAAAAAGTAGAATGAAGAGGAAGAATGGTTTCAATTTATCCATGCGTTAAAATTGAGGCAATTTCTATTAATAACATGACAATAGGTGATAAAGAAATCAGCTTTACCACCAGATAAACGGAAATACCAGTCTTAGATCAGGAGGAGGACGCTGTGATTGTGCAAAAAGTTACACCGCGTTAAGGAATTCCTTGTCAATAAGCAATGTAAAAAACAGAAGATGTTGTCCGTAGTTTGAATCTACGGAAAACATCTTCTGTTTTTTAAATTATGAACCTAAAGCAGCAGCCCCACCGACGATTTCACTTAATTCCTTCGTGATCGATTCCTGGCGGGCCTTGTTGTAGTTGATCTTCAATTCGGAAAGAAGATCGTCAGCATTCGTAGTGGCTTTGTCCATCGCGGTCATACGCGCACCATGTTCTGAGGCATGTGTATCCAGCAGAAATTTCTGGAACTGGATTTCAAGTATGCTGGGGACCAGGGTTTCTAATAATTTGTCTTTCTCAGGTTCAAATATATAATCCACCTTACGCGTACTGACAGATTCAATCTTTGGTACAGGCAGATATTGAACAGCTTCTGCCATCTGGGTTGCAGCATTTTTAAACCTGCTGTAAGACACAGAAACACGGTCAGTTTCTCCCTTATTGAATTGGTCCATCAGTAACCTTGGCACCACTACGGTCTCTTCAAAAGAAAGATTCTCGAACAAAGAAACATAGTCCTTAATGATCGTACAGTCTTTGTAATTCCTCCTGAAGAAATCATACCCTTTCTTGCCAATACACAGGATGGTCAGTTTTCCTGCAGCACGCTGTGCTGTAAAGTTCTCTTCGATTTCTTTAACTGCAGCCTTGATGATATTAGTATTGAATGCACCGGCAAGACCACGGTTGGATGTGATGACTACCACGGTGGCATGCTGAACAGGACGATCCTTACCATAACTAATGCTGACATCACCTGCTACTGCAGACAACACATTGCGCAACATCTGATTGAGCTTATCTGCATAAGGCCTCAGGCGAACGATAGCTTCCTGTGCTTTCCTCAACTTCGCCGCAGAAACCATTTTCATGGCTTTTGTGATTTGCTGAGTCGATGCTACCGACTTCATTCTTTCCCTTACCTCTTTCAGTTTACCGCTCATCAGTTATTGTTTTTTTATTACTACCCTCGTGGTTTGTATTAAGCTTTGAACTGTGATGTAAGTTCTGCCGAAAGTGTTTTTAGTGTTGCAAGATCTTCGTCAATAAGTTTTCCTGCACGCAGGTTATCCAATATGGCAGGAAATCTTGTGGAAAGATTCGTAATAAAAAGATCTTCAAATTCCCTGATCTTATTCACAGGCACATCGCGAAGCAATCCGCTTGTTCCCAGGTAAATGATGGCAATTTGTTTTTCTACTGAAACGGGACTGTATTGGGGTTGCTTCAGGATTTCCACGTTTCTCTTTCCTTTTTCAAGTACAGCGGTTGTAGCTGCATCAAGATCAGAACCGAATTTTGAAAATGCCTCGAGGTCCCTGTACTGTGCCTGGTCAAGTTTTAATGTACCGGCGACTTTTTTCATGGATTTGATCTGTGCATTTCCACCTACCCGTGATACTGAGATCCCCACATTGATAGCAGGACGTATACCTGAATTGAATAATCCTGATTCAAGGAATATTTGTCCGTCAGTGATTGAAATTACGTTCGTAGGAATGTATGCTGATACGTCTCCTGCCTGTGTTTCGATGATCGGTAATGCAGTTAATGATCCACCACCTTTAATGATCGGCTGGCCATTCGCATCCTTTCCTTTTTTCAAACTTTCGGGAAGGTCATTCATCTGACGTGCAATATCATCGTTGTTGATAATTTTTGCAGCTCTCTCCAATAACCTGGAGTGCAAATAGAATACATCACCCGGATAAGCCTCACGGCCCGGAGGACGACGAAGAAGAAGAGAAACTTCACGATAAGCAACGGCCTGTTTTGAAAGATCATCATAAATGATCAGTGCAGGACGGCCTGTATCCCTGAAAAATTCACCAATGGATGCACCGGCAAATGGTGCATAGAACTGAAGCGGCGCAGGATCAGATGCAGATGCAGACACGATCACTGTATAATCCATTGCTCCTGCTTCCTGCAAAGTTTTTGCTACTTGTGCAACTGTAGATGCTTTCTGACCTGATGCTACATAGATACAGTATACAGGTTGTCCTTTCTGGAAAAATTCTTTTTGATTAATGATCGTATCGATAGCAATAGCAGATTTACCTGTCTGTCTGTCGCCGATGATCAGCTCACGCTGACCACGACCGATTGGGATCATCGCATCTATGGCTTTTATACCTGTTTGCAGTGGTTCGTTTACAGGCTGACGATAGATTACACCCGGAGCTTTACGTTCCAGGGGCATCTCATACTTATCACCGGTGATCGGACCTTTGCCATCGATAGGCTGACCAAGCGGATTTACTACCCTACCGATAAAGCCCATGCCTACATTGATGCTGGCGATACGGCCTGTACGTTTTACGCGTGAACCTTCGCGGATGTCATCACCGGATCCCATCAGTACGACACCGACGTTATCTTCTTCAAGGTTAAGCACGATAGCTTCTACTCCACTGTCAAACTGAACCAGCTCTCCGGCCTGTGCCCTGTTTAATCCATAGACACGTGCAATACCGTCTCCGACCTGTAATACAGATCCTACTTCTTCTAATTCAGCTGCACTTTGGAAACCTGATAATTGCTGCTTTAGTATGGCCGATATTTCATCGGGTTTAACATCCACCATGATTTTATGATTTAGTGTTGATTGTTATGATTGTGTTTTATATAGCTGCGTGGTAATCTTTACTTGTAAATTGTTTTCTTAGTTCTTCAAGCTGATGTGATATGCTGGCATCATAAAGCTTGTCTTCGAATGAAATCACAAATCCACCGATCAGCTTTTTGTCCACCGATGTCGTGAATTCGATATTTCCTCTTGTCATTTTACTATCAACCAGTTTTTTCCGGATAGATGAAAGTGTTTCTTCGGGAAGAGTTTCTGCTGAGACAATATTGACAATGGATATTCCTTTTATCTGCCGGTATTGATTGATAAATTCCTGTGCTATTTCAGCCAGTTGGGATTCTCTTCCTTTCCGTATGATGATGTGTAAAAATGAATTTGTCAACGGATCAATTTTTTCCTGGAAGATCGCATCGAGCACTTTTTCTTTTTTATCCGATTTGACCAGAGGGCTTCTCAGCAAGAGTGCGAAGTCGCGGTTTTCCGTAGCCTTGAGAAAGGATTCCACATCACGCAATACGATATCAAGCTTACCTTGTTCTATGGCAAGATCAAGCAGTGATTTCGCATATCTGGAAGCAATCCTATAGGTTGACATTATTCGATTGACAATTTACGATTGACGAATGACGATTTATTGTTCGCTAATTAATATGTTAGCTCAATTTGATTTCATTGACCAGCTTATCAACGAGTGTCTTTTGTTCTGCTGAATTCATTTGCTGGCGGATCAGTTTTTCGGCGATATCTATGGACATCTGGCCGACCTGGTTTTTTACTTCGATGATGGCTTTATTTTTCTGGTTTTCGATTTCCTGGCGGGCATCGATCACAATTTTATTAGCTTCTTCTTTTGCTTTATCTCTTGCTTCAGAAATCAATTTATCACCGGTGAGTTTGGCTTCGCGTAATAGTTTTGCCCTTTCTTCACGTGCTTCGCTGAGGAGGCGCTGATTGTCTGTGTTGAGCATTGCCATTTCTTCTTTTGCCCGTTTGGCTTCATCGAGGGCGGATTGAATGTCATCGGAGCGTTTCTTCAATGAATCCTTAATCGGCTTGAAAGCAAATTTTCCAACGATACCCCAGAAGAGTAAAAAAATCACCGTGGTCCATAGAAGCAAACCTATCCCAGGACGTGTAGGTGTGAAATCAGTTAGAAAGAATAAATCCATGATCAATAGTAATTATGTATTGAAAAAATTCATCAGTGTGGAAAATACCGGCAGCCGGACCAATCGTACGGCAACCGGTAATGTTCGTTTCCTGTAAATTACTTTACAAGGAATGCCATGATAATCGCAATGAGAGCTGCACCTTCTACAAGAGCTGCCGTCAGGATCATGTTGGCGCGGATATCACCAAGTGCTTCCGGTTGACGAGCGATAGCTTCCATAGCTTTTCCCCCGATTGAACCCACACCGATACCTGCCCCGATGGCTGCTAAGCCCATCCCAATTGCTACAATAGAACCTGTCATGTTAATTAATATTTATTGAGTTAAAATTATTTACGATTTATGGTTTACGATTTACGATTAAACTATTCGCAAATTCACTTTCAATTTCTCTCTTCACTATTCACTACTCACTATTCACTTTTTTTTCTTAGTGTTTTTCTGCATGATGTTCTTCTGTTGCAGCTCCGATATATGAAGCTACCAATAGAGTAAATACATATGCCTGGATAAATGCTACCAGCAATTCAATCGCCATGATAAACATGGTCAAGGGTGCTGCTACTAAAAGTCCTCCTGCTGCACCGCCAATACTCCTTCCCATCTTTCCGAAAATAAATATCAGTCCGACGAATGATAGTACTACAATATGTCCTGCGGTGATGTTTGCAAAAAGTCGCAGCATCAATGTAAATGGTTTAATAAATACACTGAGGATCTCGACGGGTGTAAGGATTAGTATTTTAATGATGGCAGGTACACCTGGCATCCAGACTATATGGCTCCAGTAATTCCTGTTCCCATTGATAGATACTACGATAAAAGAAATGATAGCAAGCACGGCGGTGACTCCAATATTTCCTGTCACATTACTTCCACCGAGAAAAGGAATCTGACTAAAAAGATTTAATGCCAGGATAAAGAAGAATAAAGAACAAAGGAGTGGTAAAAATTTCTCCCATTTAGGACCGAGGAATGGTTTTGCAACTTCATCCTGGATAAATAAGAAAATAGGTTCTACCAGTGATTGTAGTCCTCTTGGTGCGAGCTGTCCACGATTCCTGTATGCTTTTGCGATGCCGAAAAAAGCCCAGCCTAAAAGGAGGGAGATCAGGATCATGGAAAACACATTTTTTGTGATGGAGAAATCATAGAAATTAGTAATTCCACCACCAAACAATCCTCCATCTGCTGTGCTTTGTGCTTCCAGCAAATGATGCTGACCCTGGTAGCAAGCGTATACATTGTTCACTGTCTTTCCATCTACAGTGGTGACATCATGTGTAAATCCTTCCAGTTCAACTTCTCCTGTTGGGAATGAAGGATCTGCAATGTGTTTCACCTGGCCTTCATCAAGGACATAGCGGTTATAGGCTTTGCGGCCTTCACCGTGGCCATAAAAGTCAAAACCAAATTTCTTTGAAGAGAACATGTCCCATCCCTGGCCTTTTGAATATAAGATGCAAGGAAGAGGAAAGTTGAAAGAGCCTATGCTGTAGACGTTTGCGTCGGCCACGTGGTGATAAGCAGTATTTGTCGGGTCGTATTCGATTTCTTCTACATCACTGTGAAAATGGCAAGCATGTGTTTCTCCAGCTACCTCATGGCCATGGCCTTCGGTATTAGTCGAATCGACTGCTTGTTCATGAGTTTGTTCTTGATTCTCATGGGTTTGCTGGCAGAAACTGGTTGCCGGGAAGGCAAACAGGATGGCAAGAGCCGGGATGAGCGTAAAATGGACTAAAAACTTACGTAAATCCTTCATTAGCAGAGGGTATCCTTCAATTCAGGCGCAAAAGTACGAAAGAAGGACTGTGTAACCAAGACAGGTTCAAATGTTTTTAGCTGCAAAAGGGTTAGGGTTAAATTTGATCTTAGTAAAAAGCAAAAGGCTAAGGCTAAGGTGGTTTCCTTTTCCTCAGCCTTAGCTTTAGCCTTTATTTTTAGCCTGGATTTAGCCTTTTATCTTGCGTATGCTATCGCTCTCTTCTCCCTGATCACAGTCACCTTCACCTGTCCGGGATATTGCATTTCATTCTGGATTTTCTGAGAGATCATAAATGAGAGATCATCCACAAATTCGTCATTGACTTTTTCACTTTCGACGATTACACGCAATTCACGACCAGCTTGTAATGCATATGCTTTCTGTACTCCTTCGAATCCCATCGCCAGATCTTCGAGATCTCCGATACGTTTGAGGTAGCTTTCAAGAATTTCCCTACGTGCACCAGGACGTGCGCCACTGATCGCATCGCATGCCTGCACTACGGGAGAAATAATATTGGTCATCTCGATCTCATCATGGTGAGCACCGACAGCATTACATACTTCAGCAGATTCTCCATGTTTTTCGCAGATCTGCATGCCCAGGATAGCGTGGGAGAGTTCTGATTCTTCTTCAGAAACTTTTCCGATATCATGTAATAGGCCTGCTCGTTTTGCAACTTTCACCTGTTTCGGATTGAGTCCTAGCTCGGCGGCCATCACTGCACAAAGCTGTGCTGTTTCGATACTGTGTTTTAATAGATTTTGTCCATAAGAAGATCTGAAACGCATACGGCCTACCATCTTCACGAGGTAAGGATTAAGGCCATGCACATCAAGATCAATTACTGTACGTTCTCCGATCTCGATGATCTGTTCGTCCATTTGTTTTTTCACCTTCGCCACGACTTCTTCGATACGTGCAGGGTGGATACGGCCATCAGCAACGAGTCTCTTCAAGGCGATACGACAGATCTCCCGACGGATCGGATCGAAGCTTGAGATTACGATTGCTTCCGGAGTATCATCGACTACGATCTCTGCCCCGGTAGCGGCTTCAAGGGCTCTGATGTTTCGTCCTTCACGGCCGATGATCTGGCCTTTGATATCGTCTGATTCGAGGTTGAATACAGAGACCGTATTTTCGATCGTGTACTCTGCACACATCCGTTGGATGGTCTGGATGACGATCTTCTTGGCTTCGCGGGCGGCATTTGATTTAGCCATTGCCACAGCTTCTTTCTCTACTGCCATGGCCTGTGATTCGGCTTTGGCTCTGATGGCATCTATGAGTTGTTCGCGGGCCTGGGCTTCTGTAAGTCTTGCTATAGTTTCAAGTTCTTTTATGATTTTCTCTGTGGACTGATCGAGCTCTTCCTTGCGCTTAGTGACGACCTTCAATTGTTTTTCCAGGTTGTCTTTGATGGCCTTAACTTCGGATTCACGCATTTCAAGACTTTCAGTCTTTGCGTTGATTCCATCGAGCTTGGATTTCAGATCATTCTCTTTATTTACTACATCAACTTCGCGGTCTTTGAGTTCGAGCTTGTGCTGGGCTTTTTCGGTTTCGAACTGGGCTTTGAGCTTGCCGTATTTTTCTTTGGCTTCCTGGATTTTCCGGTTCTTGATGGCTTCGTTCCGTGCTTCGGACTGGGCTTCTATTTTTTCGGCTTTGGTTTCTGCCTCATCGACTAATCGTTTGGCGGTGAGGCGTGCTTCCTGGACGGCGAGGTCTGCCTGTTTATTGCTTTCTTCGAGAAGGCGTTTTTTTCCTCCTTTGACAAAGAGGGTGGCGAGGAGGTATCCGATCACTAATCCAACTACTGCAAGTCCCCCGGCTAATAACATGGTATTCATTTCCATTCCATAATAGATTTTAGGTCAACAAATATGATTGTTGGCCAGTGTGCCTGGAAGAATGTAAGAGGAAATGGTAAGACTGGTGACTATTCTATGAATTGAGCTTCTACGACCTCGAGATGTTTCTGAATATCAATCAATGTATTCCAGGACTTTTCGTCTAAGATCCTGGCTTGGACTTTATGATAATCGACAGCATAGGTGAGTAGAGCCATCATGATACAATCCTGGATATCCTTTTGGGTGAATTCTGACTGGTATTTTTTGATTCTGTCATTAATCTCCGCAATTGCTTTTTTAACATACACCTCTTCTTCTTCGGTGACCTTGAGGGGGATCTTTGTACCGGCGATATTTGCTTCTATCCGATTCATAGCTTACTTTTTCTCAAACATGGATTCAACCTGCGGAATGCATTTTTCTACTTCTTTCATCAGACCTCTTATTTCTTTCCGCGTTTCGCTTTTCCATTGGTCGAGTCCTTTATGATCTCTCAAAGTTTCCTGGTGTATGCTGTCCAGTTTTTTCTTAAATACTTCCTGTTGTTTTACAGCCTCTTCAAGGCTAATGGCCAATGTTTTATTTTCTGTTTCTAGTTTTTTGTTTTTGTCAATGATTTGATGATAATCCCGGATCACCTGATCCAGTCTTTCCTGTATATCCTGTATGATTTCAGCGGGCGTATACATCGTAGGTAAAGATAGGAGGAAAGTGGGGAAAATAGGTATAGGGGGTTTAATAAATGTGTAAGGAGTTAATTATTAGGCTTATATGAATTTTGATTGGATGTTGGATAAAGGGATGCTGGATTTCGGACTCGTGATTTGGGCTTGCAAAGGAAGTTTGGGTTAAATATTGTAATCTGATCCTGAAGGGATCAAATATTAATAGCCGTGGGTTGCAACCCACGGAAAATGTGGAATGGGAAAATTTGCAATCCTGAAGGGGTTGAATAAGAATCTGTTTCTATAGGAAAATCATTTCCTGATCTCAGCCTTCACTCCCGAGGTAAGTGCTCTCTGCATTTTACCGAACCACTGATCAAGATCCTTGTCTGTCAGGGTAGCATCTTTATTTTCAATGGTAAAGCGGAGCGCTACACTCATCTTTCCGGCTCCCAGCTGGTCGGCATTTGAATAGATGTCAAATACCTGGAGATTGGTCAGCCATTCACCACCGGCCTTAAGCGCTACTTTCTGAATGTCTTCAAAAGAAGTAAAATCATCTATGACGATAGCGAGATCACGCTGGACTTGTGGAAATTTATTCAGTTCCGAATATATTGCTGTGTATTCAGAAGCTTTTTGGATCAGGGTTTCGAACATAAACTCTGCAAGGAAGACAGGCTGCTTAATATCCATCCGGTCACACCATTGAGAAGCGACTTTACCAAATCTTACCAGCGGTTTATTATTGGTTGCATATTCCAAACCATATTCAAGCCCCGATTCATTTTCAATTTTCCGGACAGTCCAGTTTGAAATACCTAATCTTGACAAGAGTGAATGCACTTCGGATTTGATGGAAAAGAAATCAACTGCATTTGCATTCTTACTTTGCCAGTGAACTGGTTGTTGCTGACCGACAAGTGATAATACAAGATGTTCGGTTTCCGATGGCTGACCTTCTTCCTGCCGATATGATTTACCGAATTCATACAGTCGTATATCATCCTGCTTACGGTTGACATTTCGCCTGATCGTCTCCAGGGTCTGAATGATCATTTCAGGACGAAGGAGATTAAGTGATTCATTCGATGTATTGTGAATGGTCACCCATGATCCAGCGTCCGGAGCATTCAATCCTTTATAATATACAGGAGATGTCAGTGACATATTCATGCATTCGAGAAAACCCCTGGATGAAAAAAACTGCCCGATCAATCTCCTCATGCGATGAAATGCAAAACGGCTTTCCATTGCAACAGAGGTATTCATTTTTCCGGGTAATGGAATATTGATGTATCCATAGATCCGTAATATCTCTTCGATCACATCAATCTCGCGAAGCACATCTGCTTTATTGGTCGGAACAGTGACTAAAAGAGAATTATCAGATTTCTCAATGATCTCCATATGGAGCACATTGAGAATCCGTTCGATTTGCTGCATGGTAAATTTTACCCCGGCAGTTTCATTTATTTTCTGAAGATTTAATTTTATCCTTACCGGTGAAATTGGTTTAGGATAAATATCAAACAATTCAGAAGCAACTTTTCCATCTGCAAATTGAGAAAGAAGATCTGCAGCGCGCGCCAATGCTTTCGTAGTAATATTCGGATCAGATCCTTTTTCAAACCTTTTGGCTGCTTCCGTTCTCATATTGTGACGCATGCTGCTTCGCCGCACTGATCCTGCGTTGAAATGTGCTGCTTCCAGAAAAATAGTCTTCGTTGTATTTGAAACCCCCGAATTCAAACCTCCATATACACCACCGATGCACATGGGATTTCCTTCTCCGTCACAGATCATCAAATCTTCTTCTGACAATTTATATGTCACTCCATCAAGAGCAAGAAAAGGTGTCCCAGCATTTTTTGTTTCCACAATAATTTCACGACCTGAGATTTTATCTGCATCAAAAGCATGCAATGGCTGGCCTATTTCGTGCAACACAAAATTGGTGATGTCAACTACGTTGTTGATTGATTTGACGCCTATAGATTGTAAATGTTTTTGCATCCATTCTGGAGAAGTTCCGATGACGATATCAGAAATGAGAATACCGGAATATCGGGGGCATGCTTCAGCATTGCGCACACTAACTTTAAATGATTGAAGACTGGAAGGCGTCTTCAATTCTGGTATCGCTGGCCACTTGACTTTAAGTTCCTTGTTTTCCTGTAATGTCAGGTATGCTGCAAGATCTTCTGCAACACCAAGTACAGAAGTTGCATCCGAACGATTCGGTGTAAGGCCGATTTCTAAAATAGTATCCGAAGTGACATTGTAATAATCACTGGCAAGCGTACCGATCCTGACTTCATCAGATAAAACCAAGACACCTTCATGACTTTCACCTAAACCCAATTCATCCTCTGCGCAGATCATCCCTTCACTGAGTGCACCCCGGATTTTTGAAACGCTGATGGGTTTTGGTTTTCCTTCTTTATCATAAAGTGTCGTACCAGGTATTGCCACCCAAACAGTCTGTCCTGCAGCAACATTCGGACCTCCGCATACGATTGAAGATGGCTTATCACCCCCGATATCAACTGTAGTGACCTTAAGACGGTCTGCATCCGGATGTTTTTCACATGTGAGCACCTTGCCTGCGATTACACCTTTTAAGCCGCCCGGCATAGACTGATGTGATTCTATTTTCTCTACCTCAAGACCAATAGACGTAAGGGCTTCAGCTATCTGATCAGGGTTCAGATCTGTCTTCAGATAATCATTAAGCCATTGAAGGGATAGGGTCATGGGTATGCTTCTTTAATCTTAAAATCCTGGCAATTTAAAGTAATACCGGGGCGGTAAAGATAGGAAAAGGCAGAAAGGGCGGAAAAGCCAGAAAAGGAGGAAAGAAAGACAGGGATTACCAAGGTTTTCGATAGGTGCTGATAAAATGTCAGAAGACCTGACATAATATGTTTTCCTAAAACATCATGATATTTAAGGAAAACATGTAATGGAGATATTCGGGATCAAAACCACTGAAGCACCCCTGACTATAACTTAACTCCCGCCGCCTGCAAAACCGGAAAATTATTTCCATTCACTTCCGACACAAAAGCGACTATATCCATGTGGTCAGTATTCCAACCAGCATCCAATATCCTGGTAAAACTTTCACTAAAGGTTTGTCCTACTGTCAGGCCAGTGGAAATCGAAATTCCTTCGGCAGGTGTTAACATACCTCTCAATACATGTTTGTGAACATAATCCTGCACTACACCTCCGGCTTCCTGATCATCCTGCGCATCCACAATCCCACTCTCTGTAATCATGATCGACAAACGTATGTCTCCGCTTACCACTTCTTTCCCAATGCCATTTACCGTTACTTCAAGTTCTCTTGTGACAGCATTGAATGAATGAACAATCGTGATTTCAACAGCAGGTGCAATTTGAATTTGAGTGCTGATAGCCGATGACCATGCATTGGCACTGATCTGCAAATCACCACTCACCGGAGTCCTGTTGACCACACCGGAAGGATACCCTATAGGATGCGTCAGGTAATCATAAAGAAAATCTCCTTCCATGGTGCGAAAATCATAATCGCCAAGTGGAAAAAACTGAGGGTTTGCAAAAAATCCTGCGTGAATAGAAACAGCAACTAAGTTGTTTGGAAATAAGGTCAATAGATTTTCAATTTCCCTGCTGCCTTTCGGACAATTTGTACAACCCTTGCCTGTGAATTCTTCAAGCAGGACTACCCTATTTCCCGCTGGTACAAATGGCTCAATGATTCTTCTTTGTTCATCGCAGGAAAACATAGAGATTATGAATACAAATAACAGTAAGGTAGGTACTCTCCTTATGCTGCCGGAGCAAACTCCGTGCAGCGGCAAAAAGCTTTTGTTGGAGTTTGCTCCAACAAAACGGATGGGATGATTTTGAATATTCTGATTCATTTTGAAAATCAAAAGTTTGAGCTGATATTAAATTTGAATCCACTGAATGCAGGTTCGAGACGACAGATGCCACCTGAACAAACAATACCTTCCACTTGCTTCACATAACGCAAAGCATATCTCGTAGCACCTGCAGAATATACTACACCTGCAGTAGGAAAATGCAGCTTGTCTGTTTTTTCCGTTCCATCGACATTGAGTGCAGGCTGAATATTCCACATGTCTGACAATTCAAAAAGCCAATGAGGTGAAATCGAAAATTCTTCAAGAAAATAAAACCAGCTGCCATGATCTTCTTTCGTAGACATATACTGCAGCTCTGTACGGAATGATTTTTTCTGATCCACTTTTATGAGATAATCGACATAAGGTGTGACAGTTTTTACTGTGGGAACACCTGGTTTTCCTTCGTATAATTCCTGGTTGTATTCCTGGAATTGAAGGCCTGCCAGCAATGTCCATTTCCGTGGCTTTTTCACGGAGACCTGGGTGAATACTTCAGTATAGATATCCTTATTTTCAGTTGCATCCGGCCTGTTGATTTTTGATACATTGATCAGTATGCCTACTTTTTTACTGATAGCATACGTCGCATCAACCTGAAATGCCTGTTCATCTAATTCCTGTGTGGCCGGACTGTATCGTGCAGTCAAACGGTATGTATTGATCCGTGACATCGGTGGTAAGAAATTGATGATGCCGCGGTTAAGACTTACAAACGGATCCGTTCTGAAATTGAAATTTTTTGTTCGCTTGTATTGACCTGTCAGTCCCAAACCTCCACCTGCATAAGATAAAGAAGTGTAATACAGGTGACCAGGAGCCAATATAAATTTTCCAACCGAAGGCACACCTGTCCATAATGTTCTTGGAGCATACTGATCATAGATGACATCTTCTGTTTTATAAGCAGCTTCAATGTACCATGTAAATCTCCCGGCGCTGAGTGTATTATAAATGGATCCTGCGAGTGTATTGAAAGGCACTTCACGAATAAAATCTTCAGGTGTGTACTGACTAAGTGTTCCTGCTAAAGCATCCATTTGCTGATCAGAAATGGTTTTATGCATGATACCCAATCCGGGTGCTATTGATAATTTTCCTTCTTCGCCGAAAGCTTTGTAGCCTTCGATATTTATTCCTTTCAGTATGGATGGATAGAGATCAAAAAGATTTTTCTGTCTTCCGGCTATTCCTTTGATTGTCCATGTCGGAGCAATCTCGTACGTCAGCTTTAGTCCTACAAGTGCATTATCGATCAATAATGGACGCTCTTCGTAGGCTTTGAAAATGACACCGCTTCCAAACTGATCATAAATATGACCCCCCAGGATGCCCAGCTTGCCTATTTTCTTTCCGATGTACCAGCGACCGATGCCCTGATCCGTATAGGAATCCTGTGGATTGAGCAGGGCTGAATTGGCAAAAATATCATAGCGGATACCCAGGTCGAAGCCGGAAAACTGTGCCCGTAAGGTGATCCATGTCTCAGTACCCACCAGCTGGTGCTCGTATTGAGGGGTGTTGGCAGCGCCGATTTTGGTGTCCCGCATGTAGAAATTGACATTGGATTCGAGGCTACCTGACAGGCTGAGCTGTTCCTGGGCCATGCAAGCCACTGAGAACAAGCATAATATCAGCGCCGAAAGGGTACGGTTTGCTGTCATATACATTATAGCATTAATGATTCGTTAAAGGGACGGATAACCTTCGTCAATTACCGCCAAAAATAGATATTTGAGGAATGGCAGCCCCTATATCCTTCCGGGTTTCCGCCTTTTAATTTACACAACTAAAAACTTTTTGGAGTGAAAAGCATCTTATACATCGTCATGTTAGCTTCCTTTTGCTTTGGTTTTACCTTACCGGGTGGCGAGAAAAAATTACCCAATATCACCATCGCGAATCTCCAGGGGAAGCCAATTAACATCCAGGATTATGTGGTTAAAGGGAAAATTACCGTCCTGAGCTTTTGGGCTACATGGTGTTCTCCCTGCAAAAGGGAGCTTGATGCAGTTTCCGAACTTTATCCTACCTGGAAGTCAGATTATAACACACAACTGATCGCTATTTCGATTGACAATGCAAGAGCTGTATCCCAGGTAAAGCCGCTGATCGAAGAAAAAGGATGGGAGTTTGAAATATTAGTCGATTCAAAACAGGAGTTACAACAGGCGCTTAATTTCCAGGCCATACCACAGACATTTGTGATAGATACGGAAGGCAATATCGTATACCAGCACGAAGGTTATACACCAGGTGATGAATATGAGCTTGAGAAGTTCATCAAAAAATTAGCAGGCAAATAATTTACCAGTTTACTGCTGCCTCTCTTCTTTTTTCTTTTTAATATGATTAATGATGTTGCCGATCAGGTAGCTATTTTATTGATCATGAATGAAATTGATAATATGACTTTGAAAATTGTCAATGCCTGAGATTCAATTCATTTTTAATGGTTAAATATTTTCCTGCATACAACCTAATGGCTTTGTCTTCGTTACAGTCCTCTGGAAAATAAAATAAATTTTTCATTTGCCTGGATTTCATTATCCTCGTTAAGTTTCTTATATTTAGAAAAAATAGTCATAGTACATGAGTCAGCCTGTTATTGATCTACAGGAATCCCTCCGCGAATATTTTGGTTTCACGCAGTTTAAAGGGGATCAGGAAGCTATTATCGAGACGGTAATGGAGGGCAGGGATTGCCTTGTTATAATGCCAACAGGAGGTGGAAAATCTCTTTGCTACCAGTTACCAGCATTGATGATGGAAGGAACAGCCATCATTATTTCTCCGCTTATTGCCTTAATGAAGAATCAGGTAGACGCTATTCGCGGATATCATGAAGGAGATACCATTGCACATTTTCTCAACTCATCATTAGGCAGAAAAGAAATAGCTCAGGTTAAAGAAGATATTGCCAGTGGCGTTACTAAGTTATTATATGTTGCGCCGGAGACCTTAACGAAAGATGAAAATTTGGAATTCTTCAGTAATGCCAATATTTCTTTTGTTGCGGTTGATGAAGCACATTGTATTTCCGAGTGGGGACATGATTTCCGTCCTGAGTATAGAAATATCCGTTCGATGATCGAACGCATCGGAACAAATATTCCGGCCATGGCACTCACTGCCACAGCTACTCCAAAAGTTCAGTCTGATATCGTCAAGAGCCTTGAAATGCGAAATGAGCGAAAGTTTATTTCCAGCTTCAACAGGCCTAACTTATATTATGAAGTACGTCCAAAGCTAAACAAGGAACAGACGACAAAAGAAATCCTTCAGATCCTGAAAGGTGCAGGCGGCCCGTCAGCGATCATCTATGTACAAGCCCGTAAGACAACTGAAGAGCTTGCACAGGTGCTGAACCTTAATGGTATCTCTGCCGCTCCATATCATGCGGGGATGGATTCTAAAACGAGAGCCAGTGTTCAGGATAATTTCCTGAGTGAAGAAGTGAAAGTGATCTGTGCCACGATTGCATTCGGCATGGGTATCGACAAACCTGATGTAAGGGTGGTCATTCACTTTGATATTCCGAAGAGCATTGAAAATTATTACCAGGAAACAGGTCGTGGTGGCCGTGACGGATTGGAAGGTTCCTGTTATTCGTTTTATGCACCAAAGGATATTTATAAGCTTGAAAAATTCCTGCGTGATAAACCTGTTGCAGAACGCGAGATGGGTGGGCAGCTTCTTGAAGAAGTGGTTGCATATGCAGAGACGAGCGGATGCCGCAGAAAATTCCTGTTGCATTACTTCGGAGAAGAATATGATGATAGCCAGTGCGAAGGAAATTGTGATAACTGTCGATTTCCGAAAGAAAAACATGAGGTTAAGAATGAGGTTAAGAAAGCCCTTGAGGTTATCTTAAAGCTCAAAGAAGGATACTCCACGAAAGTGATTGTGGATTTCATGATGGGCAAGTCAAGTAAAGAGATGAATGAATATGCATTCAATTTGCTTGAAGGATATGGAACAGGTATTGAAAAGGGAGATGTGTTTTGGTATTCCATCGTGAGACAGGCATTGTTGGCCGGATTGCTGGAGAAAGAGATTGAAAATTATGGCGTATTAAAATTGACATCAGCAGGCAAGGCATATATTCAAAAGCCAAAGAGTCTCAAGATTCCGCTCAACAGGGATTTCTCAAATGAAAAGCTGGGTGAGGATGATACACCTGCTAAAATGGTAGCACTTGATGATGTGCTGATGGCACAACTTGAAGATCTGCGTAAAAAAGAAGCAAAGAAAAAAGGCGTTCCCACATGGGCAGTCTTCCAGGATGTTTCCTTGCAGGAAATGGCAACTGAATATCCGATCACGATGGAAGAATTGTCCAACATCAGTGGTGTATCTCTTGGTAAGGCGCAGAAATATGGCAAGGCATTCGTTGAGCTGATCAAGATCTATGTCGAGCAAAATGAAATCGAACGTCCGACTGAATTTATAGTTCGACAGGTCGCCAATAAATCAAGAACAAAAGTCCTGATCATACAGGCTGTAGATAAAAAATTACCTTTTGAAGATATTCAGCGACAGAATCAATTATCGCGTGATGATCTGCTGGAAGAATTGGATATCATCGTCAGCAGCGGTACCAAGCTTGATCTGCAGTATTATATTGATACACTGATCGATGAAAGTATCCAGGAGGATATTTATGATTATTTCATGAAAGCGACTTCGGATTCATTTGATGAGGCTTATCATGCGATGAAGGATGATGATTTCACCGTAGAAGAAATTCAATTGGTGCGGTTGAAGTTTTTGTCAAATGTGGCGAACTAAGCTCCCTTTACCCCCTCCCCCAGATGCTTCGACCTGCTACGCACAATCTTTTGCGACAGCTCAGCAACCGGGGGAGTTGCATTATTCCTTTTTCTATGTGGCTTTCTATGTGGCTTTCTATGTGGGCTATGTGTCTATGTGGTTCAAAAAAAAGTTTATAAGTTTAATAGTTTAAACGGTTAAGCAGTTAAATGGGAACCTGGTTTTATTTTTCTATGTGATTTTCTATGTTATCTATGTGTCTATGTGGTTCAATTTTTGTTAACTATAACTGACCACCCACGATTCACGTCTGACGCCTCACGAAAATGATTAATCACATCCACATCATCAATGGTCCCAATTTAAATTTATTGGGGAAACGTGAACCTGAGATATACGGGTCAATATCTTTTGAGGAATATATTGAAACATTAATACTAAAATATCCCGGTGTTGAATTAATATATTTCCAATCGAATAATGAAGGAAAGATCATTGATTATTTACATCAGCATGGTTTCGCAGGGAATACCGGAATGATTTTAAATGGAGGAGGATTATCCCACACCTCTGTCTCATTGCGTGATGCAGTGTCGGCTATCGAAGTACCGGTCATTGAGGTGCATATCTCGAATATATATGAAAGAGAGATATTCAGGCATCTCAGTTTTCTTACAGATGTGAGTGTCACACATTTTATTGGATTGGGATTGAAGGGATATGATCAGGCGATTGAGTATTTTATAAATAAAATGGAAACTCATTCTTCTCCAGGCTAAAGCCCGGGGCAATTGAAGAAGTCCGAGTGTCTCTGACCTCGAACGTCGATAGTAAAACTTACTTGATTTCGCTCTTCTTAGGAACAGGATCATGCCCATGCCCACCCCAGGGATGACAGCGGCCTATGCGGCGAAGACCCAGCCACACACCTTTCAGCGCACCCCATTCCGTGATGGCATCAATCATGTATTGACTGCAGGAAGGTGTGAAACGGCATCCCTGGCCGATCAGGTGTGAAAGTGTCAGCTGATAAAACCGGACAAGCAGGATCAGGATTTTTCCCAGCATGATATTAATAGGTATAGCTCCATGAACTATTAGAAGGATCAAAAATCGTGTATTCTTTTTGTGTATTGTTCATCCGGATATCCATGATGTTGCGCTGATCGCTGTAGAGATCAAGGAGCACGCGGTTAGTGATGGTATATTTCTGTCCTTTTGATACGGTAGCAGGAAATTCAATGTAACACCACACGGCAAGAAAGTCATCGCTTATTTCTTTACCTACAAATTTTGCTTCCAGGTTCTGACCATCAAGCTTGATAGTAAAGTATTTGTTGATGTAATCCGCCATGTTGCTTTCAGTGTTTTCATTCTCCGGTTTGGCGCTCAGGTTTAAAGAAGGATATCCTTCTTTCATAACAGCTACTTCCAGATCATCAATGAATATCTTGATGGATGCCTGGAATGCGGATGCTGATTCATTGTATTTCAATTCACAGATGCTGACATGGATAGGATGTGCTTCTGTGGAATACAGTGATGAGATTGGAGAAAGATAGCTGAGTATATAAAAAAGGAGAATCAAGAAATCACATATTTGATAATGATGCAAAAATACGGATAAAGTGAGAGTAAATCTTTTATAGGCCGGAGGAGTATACCAAAGTATACGTTAATGGCTACAGTAAGAGGTTTAATATCGATAAATATGGAAGTAGTCATGTAAGAGGAGTACAGTCGATGATTGCCAATGCAATCAGGAGACTGCTTTTGAAGCATCGAAATCGAGGAAGACTTTTTAGAATCCGCCCAACCATTCTTTTTTTTTAGCCCTACGTTCTAAAAAAATTAAAGCCTTACATTCTAAAATAAAAATGAGGTCTTGTGACCTCATTTTTATTTTGTTGAATGCTGAGCGTCGGTTGACCGACGTTCTGGTGTGCTCAAATCTTTGATTTGAGTGTAAGAAAATCAATACCTATAGTACTCCGGCTTAAACGGTCCTTCCGGTGTCACTCCAATATACGCAGCCTGTTCCGGTGTCAATTCATCCAGCACTACACCAAGCTTTTCAAGATGCAGACGTGCTACCAATTCATCAAGATGTTTTGGCAGGACATATACTTTATGATCGTATTGATCTCCTTTTGTCCACAACTCAATCTGTGCAAGTGTCTGATTCGTAAATGAATTAGACATCACAAATGATGGATGGCCCATTGCGCAACCTAAGTTTACCAAACGGCCTTCTGCAAGTAAAAGAATATCTTTTCCGTTGATCGTGTATTTATCTACCTGTGGTTTGATTTCCACTTTTGTACTTCCGGCATTTTTATTCAACCATGCAACATCGATTTCAGTATCGAAATGGCCGATGTTACATACGATGACTTTGTCTTTCATGAGCTTGAAATGCTCACCGCTGATGACATCTTTATTCCCTGTACAAGTGACGATGATATCAGCTTCTTTCACCGCATCCATCATGCGTTTTACTTCGAATCCTTCCATAGCAGCCTGAAGAGCGCAAATCGGATCGATTTCAGTGACAATCACTCTGCAACCTGCAGATTGAAGTGACGCTGAAGAACCTTTTCCTACATCACCATATCCAGCTACAACAGCAACCTTTCCTGCCATCATAACATCAGTAGCTCTGCGGATAGCATCCACACAACTTTCCCGGCAACCATATTTATTATCAAATTTTGATTTGGTCACGGAATCATTTACGTTGATCGCGGGCATAGGAAGAGTTCCCATTTTCTGACGTTCGTAAAGACGAAGTACACCGGTGGTAGTTTCTTCAGTGATGCCTCTTACTGAAGCAACCAATTCAGGATATTTATCCAAAACGATATTGGTGAGGTCACCGCCATCATCCAGGATCATATTCAGCGGTTGTCCGTCAGGGAATGCAAACAGGGTTTGTTCAACGCACCAGTCATATTCTTCGAGAGACATTCCTTTCCATGCATAGACGGGAATACCTACTGCTGCGATGGCTGCTGCGGCATGGTCTTGTGTGGAGAAGATGTTGCAAGAGGACCAGGAGACTTCTGCTCCGAGTTCTTTGAGAGTTTCGATAAGGACGGCTGTCTGGATGGTCATATGAAGACATCCTGCGATCCGTGCTCCTTTGAGGGGTTTGGAATGGCCATATTCCTTTCTTAAGGCCATTAAGCCCGGCATTTCGGCCTCAGCTAGTTCGATCTCCATTCGGCCCCATTTGGCGAGGGAGATGTCCTTTACTTTGTATTTCAGATTTGTTGCAACCAATTGATCCTGCATGTTTTATAAGTTTCGTATGTGTTGTTTTTGAAAAGCGGTGCAAAGATAGGGAATGTTCAATTAACAGGGTGTAAGATGCTTATCTTTCCACCATGAAAAAAATCATCACTACCGAAGCTCCACCACCTGCTGGCCACTATAGCCAGGCAATCAGCAACCAGGGATTGGTATTTGTAGCAGGACAGTTACCGTTAGATCCGGCAACTGGGCAAATGATAGAGGGAGGAGTGGAAGAACAAGTCAAACAAACCATTCAAAACATAGAAGCTATCCTGCTTGCATCTAATTCAGATTTGAATCATGTGCTGAAAGCAACGATCTATATTCCGGATGTCAGCTATTGGCCTGAAGTCAACAGGGTGTATGCCGAATGTTTTGGTGATCACAAACCGGCGAGAGCGGTGATTCCATGCGGTAAGCTGCATTATGATGCTGTGATTGAAATGGAAGTAATTGCAAGGGAGACGATTGACGATTGACGATTGACGATTGACGATTTTCGATTTCAAGATCTTTCTGATGCAGCTATTAGCTGCCTGATACTGATCAAATAATTAGTAGGAATTCCGCTAATGTAAATTTTTTCAAGTTTTACATTGGAATCGGGATGTTGCTCAATAAGCCTTTACCTTTGATTTACATTGATTTAACATTAAATTAAATTGATATGAAAAAGGTGAGCAAAAGAACAAGCCCTTTGAAAAAAGTAGTTCACGATAAGGCTTTATCCGTAGCCTGGGTATACAAGAAAGGAATTGCAACTCTGATGGATGGAAAAGTAGAACTGATTTCAATTGACCTGCATAAAAAGTCAAAGTCTGCAATCCATCTCGGAAAATCTATTTTTGAAATCAGTAATAAAGGATATTGGAATCCTAAAACAATAATTGAAAGAAAAAATAAAAAGATTGCCTTTCTAAATCGGAATATTTGGGACAATATCGCGACACTTCATTTCCCGGATGAATCTTACTTCGAATTTCATGTATATCATCATCCGACATTGATTCTAATCATTAGCCTTAAAGACGGGACTGAAATATGTTCATTCCAGTTGCTATCCGCAAAACCCAAATTAATTAAATTTACCACCAAAGAAGTATATACAAAATCCGAGAAGCATCTTCTGATATTAGGCCTTGGCCAATTTGTTTTCCAGGGAATAGTTAAGGAATATCATATAGGACACGAAACACGTGATGCCGCGAAAAATAATGAAAACAAAGAAGGACAAGTGCTAAGAAAAATTGTACGTGCAAAAGCTTAGCTTAGTTTAAAATGAGTGAATTTTCAACATACCAAATTGATTACCTCCCTTCTTACACGTATTATCTAAGCAACGTCACCTGCCCGGCACTAAAATGCGAACCATTCATATCCATGAACGATAACTGATACAGGTACACTCCTTCCTGAGCTGCAAGCCCATATATATTTCCATCCCATTCACACACTTTGTATCCTTCGCAATTAAACACTTTGTTACCCCACCGGTCATAAATTTCAAAAAGTTTCATCTGAACTAACTTCTCTTCAGTCAATACACTAAAAATATCATTGACTCCATCCCCGTTGGGTGTAAAAACATTAGGTATGTAAAATGAACACTTCTCGCGGACAATAGCAAAGGTCGTGTCTACGTGACAACCAAATTGATCAGTTATAATGACTTCGTGATTTCCTTCTGAAAGACCTGTGAATTGTCCGCTTGAATTCGAAATATCATGGTCAAGCACGTATTGTAATTCGCTTTCTCCATGACCTGTCACGGTAATCATAGCCGGAGCACCTTTGCATGTCGGCTGAACCAATATCAGATCATCGATGACCGGGTTGGTATGTTCTCCGATCGTAAGTGAAACAGAATCCATGCACACGCCAAAACTCCTCAAATAGCTGGTATACATACGCGGTTTAAGATTTTCAAAATAAGGTTCTGCCTGAAAGAATTTGCCGTCGAGTGAATATTCCTCGAAGGATGAGCTATCCGATATGATGATCAATGATCCATTCTCCAATTCACAAGTAGCATCCTCAGCATAAACAGAATCAATCCCGATGCGATGTATTCCGTCAATGAAGACATCAGTTTGATATTGACATCCATTGGTATCCTGGATGATAATATGGTACTGACCTTGTGTAAGGTCGTTGAATTCAGAATAAATCGTGAATGGACCATGAGCAATGGAATACTCCAATGGGCCATGAGCAGAAGTAGCAGATATTACAATATGACCATTCGATTTTCCACAATATTCTGGAGTCAGTTGGAGAACATCAATGACGGGACCACCTATACCCGGTACTTCAATCTGGGTTTCACTAACACAACCAAAAGTATCCTTAACAGATGCTGTGTAAATGCCGGCAATAAGATGATCAAAGAAAGACATGTTATTCCACGTTCCACCATTTAACGAATAAAGGATAGGACCGTGTTCCGAATCTACTGTCAATTCGATACGACCGTCCGCTTCACCACATTCTTCAGCTATAACCTGCACGTTTACAATTTCAGGCTTACCCGTTTCGTCAAGTGTTACAGTTTCCTGTATTGTGCAATTAAATCTATCCCTGAGAAAAATAGTGTATAACCCTGCAGACATATTTTCAAATATATTTTGATCCTGCCACACAGCACCATTTAATGAAAATTGAAGAGGTCCTTCACCAGTCACATTTATGAATTCAATGACACCATTTGCTGCATGACATTGTTCGTCTTTCAACATAACCTCAAATGTAGGAGCCGGGTAGAAATCTACATTCACCTGAATGGTATCGACACATCCGGCATCATTGCGGATGACTATGCTATGATTTCCTCCTGCAAGATTTGTGAATACAGAATCTTCACTAAAAACATAATTATCCAGCGCATATTGTAAGCCACTTAATGCGGAATGAACAGAAATTGTTCCATTATCCTGACTACATGTAGCAGCTATGACTTTGATGGAGACCGGGAATGGAGGTATATCTAAAATTTCAAATGATCCCATAATATTACACCCCCAATCATCGCGTACAAAGATTTGGTATTGACCGGGTAGAACATTGGTAAATAAATTATGGTCCTGGTAATTAATGCCATCAAGCGAATATTGAATGAAAGCAGACCTACTCTCCTGCATAAAGATTACAACTGAAGCATTCGAATTCCCAATACACGGATCCTGGCTTATATCAATACCACTAATCTTTAAAACCGGAATGGACCCAAGATGGGATGTCCTTGAAGTAGCTCCTGACGAATAAAACAAACCATCCGGAAGCATCATCCCATATGCACGCACTGAATCTAATGGAGGGTAAAAATAGTTGAGAAGATCTGTGGTCGGCGACACCAGGAATTGTGACCCGCAAGTATCATTGACTGATGCCAGTGCACGACCCGGCCATAAATTGTATTGTACTATCGTATCGTGCTGATTCAAACCTGAAGTATCCACCCTGAAAAGAACTGCCTGTTCAGCAAAAATGGAAGGAAGCTCGCCCACTACATACAGCTGGCCATTGTAAAATTCAAGGTCATTGATAAACCCCTGGTTGATCGGGCCAAAATCTGCGATGATCCTTGTCGTGGATGTAACCGGATTATAAACAGCAATCCCGTACCGGTTTGTATTCGGGTTGTAGCCGCTGAAATACATCATCCCTCTGTAATCAATGGTCATACCCACCGATTGAAAATCTCCGATATCATAGATCTCTGTGTAGGCAGATGTAACTGTATCAAGTAAATACACTTTGTCGAATACCACGCCAAAAAGACGCTGGTCAGGATGAAATGCAATATCTCCCATGTCTCCCATTCCTACAAGCCTGACCAGCGTGTGATTCGCAAGGTTGATTCGTTGCAGTTCAGGCGTACCTGTCATGGCAGCAAATCCCTGGGAATAGATCCACTGAGCTGAAACGGAACCGGAGCAAATCCAAAGCATACATATGACCGCAAATCGAAAGTGATTCATTTTATTAATTATGTTGAAACAGGGAAAGGAAAAATTTATAAACATCATTCTGATATGCAGTGAAAAAGGCCACCTCGTTGGAGAGGTGGCCTCAAAACATCTGGTAATCTCAAAAGACTTATACGTCTTATTTGTGCACAAAAAATCGCTGAGCAGAAGTATACGCATCTCCGAAAACCCGAACAGTGTATACACCGCCAGGAAGATTTGAAATATCAACACGCTTACTGTTATCCGCTGTAATTTCAATTCCTGATATAATTACTCTTCCGTTCATATCCACGATCTCGGCTGTGACATCCTGTGATACATTGACAAATAAGAAGTCATTTACCGGATTTGGATAAACATTGAATCTGACATCATCATTGTTTCCGGTTTTAGAACCCAATAGATTGACAGTTACTTTGTCACCATTGAGATATCCGGCAGAAAGATTAAAATCTTTCGTTTCCATGTTTCGGCCAGTCAATTTTGCAAAACGGATCATAAAGACAACTTCATTTTCTGACAATACATTCAGACTGTTAGAAGTGATTCGAAGTTTGCCATCATTTTCATTATAATGACCTACTGCCTGAAGGTTTTCTGCAAGTATGGAATGATAGGCAAATTTGCTTGCATCAAAATCCAGGTTGAGATCGATAGCATGGATCTCTTCTGTAGAATTAAAAGTCACAGGGACATCAATAAAATTTCCATCATACTGTGCCTTGCCGATTCCGACATTGACTCCTTCATCTGTTCTCAGCAATACATTTGAAGTGTTTTTCCAGTTACCATTTACATCACCGTACAGGATACCTGTATAAGATTCTTCACCGATTACAGGACAAGTAGCAAAACTGGTTACCGGTGCTGTGAGGCAGAAAGGAACCTGAGGTACTCTGTATTTAGAATATCCAATCGCATTATCATTAGGGAATGCACTAGAGATCTGGTAAGCCGGATTCAACGCGACTGTGCTGTTATCAATAAACTGCCAGTCTTTAGAAGCTGAATACGTTGGCTTTTGTGAACCATCTGCATTGTAGTTCCATTGTTGTCTGAATTCATCAATGATTAATACAGCTCTTTGATTGATCTGTGAAACGTCCCCTGCAGAGATGACACCATCCCTGTTGACATCCATTGCGATCGCCTGGTAAATACTTGGTGTAAAGGAAGCGTCATCAATGATCAACCTCCGTGTCAGCAATGCATCAAAACCATTTACCACTTCCTGTACATCAGTAGTGGGAGCGATTGTTTTACTAATGGAGAATTTTACGCCATTGCTCAGATCAAATGTGAAATCACCATTAGCATCAGGCAATACAACCGGGCCGCTGAGTGCAGCAGGATTAGCAGCACTTGCCAGGCTACAGTCAAATGAATTATTTGCCTGGATAGTAGGACTTGTGTTTAAACCATCATTACCGATCGGGCTCTGATCTTCCCAGAATTCGATATTGCTGTTCATGATTGTGTTCCGGAATGTTGTAAATGCTCCCGGGAGAACAGGGTTTTTCAACAAGACACCGTTGAAATAACTTTCCTGCATATTGGTAATCGTTACTGTAGTAGTATCTACAGACTGGAATGCAGGGCGTTTAGCAAATTCAAAACATAATAATTGACCTGTTCCTGTAAAATCAGTTCCGACTGGTGCATCAACATCAAGAAATACAGAAAGGAGCATTTCATCATTTACAAAATCAATGCTGTTGTCAGTTTCGAAGAAATCAGGATTCATAAAATCACCGTTCTTGATGATGTTTCCGGTAGGATAGATCTGCGTGTCATCCCATGTCAATGTCATATCAAAACCTATGACATCAGAAATACTTCCAACCGCGCTGACAGGAATACAAACCGTTGGCACATTACATACCTGGCTGATGCTGCCTACAGCATAAGGTGAACCAGCAGGATCAATGACATTGACATTGACCGGAGCAGAAGTTCCAGTTAAACCTAAGTTGTCAGTTGCAACTGAAGTAATGGTGTTAGCACCAAAGGGGCCGACAAAAACAGCATTCCATGTTGCAGTATATGGACCAGGGAAAGGATCAACTCCGATCGAGATTCCATTTACAAAAAATTCTACCTGTGCAATTGAACCATCAGCGTCATTTGCATTTGCATTTACTGTAACGGGACCTACAGGAACAAAAGCACCATTTGCAGGAGCAGTTACACTTGTTGTAGGAGCTACGTTATTTGAAATGGTAATATTCTGCGTCGCAACTCCTGATGCACCTGCATTATCAATGGCAACAGCGCGGATACCATTCAGACCTGTATAGGTTCCAGCTGGTGTAGCTGTAAATGAAGCAGCATATGGACCAGGGAAAGGAATCACCGGACTAATGGCTGCGCCATTAAAAAAGAATTGAACGGATGTCACTGTACCATCAGAGTCTGTAGCCGTTGCAGATACATTTACTGTAGAACCTGTGATCGCTGTTGAAGGAGCGGTCAGAACGACAGCAGGAGGATTGTTACCTGTGACATTGATGTTTACGGTATCAGATGTAATACCACCTTCATTGTCTATAGCACGAGCCACAATCTGATGTGTAGTAGTTACTAACCCTGTTACAAAAGAAGTTGTATACGGACCTGGTCCAGGGACTGTAGAAATGGATACACCATCCTTGAAGAATTGCACCTGGCTGATGGATCCATCACTGTCTGTTGCTGTAGCAGCAATATTGACTGTAGCGGACGCTCCAAAGTTTTGTCCTTCTGTAGGAGCAGTAATTACAACAGTAGGATTAACATTTGGACCAAATACCAAAGATGGAGAAGTAAACTGACCTGCACCCGGAGTTCTTGCAACATAAGTTTCTACAACAAGTGAAGTTGTATTCCTGAGCTGCAGATTGAGTTGTCCTGAAAGGATACCGGCAGTTGTAAATTGGCCAATGCAAACTCTGTTCGCTACATTTGGTCCCTGCAATGATACAGTTACACCAAGTGCACCATCACTGACCACAACTTGTGTAGCCGGACTATTTACATTGTTAAATACAGGATCCAGGATACCTTCAATACCAGGAGTAGGTGTCCATGTGATCGTAGAAGCGAATGGAATATTTCCATCTTCTGTTGTCAGCGGCAATCCTGCTGCTGCAGCATTATTTGAAAGCAGACCTACAGGTGTGTGAGGATGTGTGGGTGCTGCACCATTCGTGTCTTCTGTTGGAAGAACTTCAAGAACCGCTGATGTTCCACCGGTACTTCCACTTGATCTTCCTGTAGAAAACCAGGAGTCAAGACCTACAGTATTATCATCAAGCCTGCTGGCCTGAATGTTATAACCATACAATCCACCGAAATCGGTATGATTCCAGAATGGTTGTGTAGATCTGACCACCAGTGTATCAACTTCTCCGGTACCTACATTGGTAGCTCCGAAGATGGCCTGCAATTCCCAGCCCGGTGCCATGTCTACATACACCCTGTATGTAACTGCACCTGCTGGTAGCGGATCAACTCCGGAGAATGCGATGTCGGCAGCATTAGCAACGTAGTAAGTTTCAATGACTACATTTTCTAATCCTACCTGGGCTTTGATAACGCCTGTACAAAACAGCGTCATGCAAAGGAGGATAAATAATTGTTTCATAGTAAATATTTTTTTAGTTTTTGGAATTTGGATTATTGACAGCTGGTACCGAATGAACCGAGAAGCAGGAGGAAGTCAGATGTGTTGGTATTTCCATCTGTATTGATATCTGTAGGACATGTTCCAAGATTACCTTCAAGTCCGATTAAGGCCCTGTAGGAATATTCGGACAACCACGATTTTTCACCGACCTTAAATGCTCCGCGATAAGGCGCAGGTGTGTAGAAACCATCTACGGGTTGTGTTGCTGCAGGGGTGATGTCAGCGCCCGGAATGATGTCATGCTTTGTAGTGACAGCATTGGTTGAAACATTCATGTTGTGCATTCCTGTAAAACCAGCTACTGAAGCCACTGAAGTATTACCATCAGCTGCGAATTTTGTAAGGTCAGCAGCGCTTCCGACAGCATTATTTACTCTGACCGGGTCAGTAGCTCCGATAAAAGTATTGTTGACCATGATCAGTGAACCGGAATTCCATGCACCATACGTATCATCAGCTGCAACAGGTGCACCTGGTCCTGTACCATCTGCATCGATCGTATGCGTAGTGGTGGTAGCAAATTGTACACCCCTGTTATAATTAGAGAATACACAATTTCTGAGTTCTCCTCTTGATGCTTCCTTCCATTCAATTGCCTGGTTGTTGTCAACTGCAGGACCGCCATTGATACCTGCAGAACCAATCATGGTAGCATTGTAGATTTTAGGACTTGCATGGTATGTACAGCTCAGGCCGTCATCACTGTCAAGTTCAAATCCATTGTCACCACCTGCAGAGGTAGTTAAATCTGTTTTGACAACCACCCAGAATTGACCTCTTCCGGCCCATCCCTGATCCCAGTCAAAACCATCATCATCATTAAATAATACGGAAGCATATTTGAGATCAACCGTACCACCGAAAAATTCAATGCCATCATCAAGATTTGAAACCACCTCGATGTGTGACAATGTAGTACCGCGTCCGACAGAGCCGAGTGTGAGTCCATTCAATTCATTGGCTAACCCTGCGATATCTCCCGCGTGACGTATGGAGACATATGTCATGATTCCTGAGTTATCATTATTATCATGCAAGCCTGGTCCAGCTCCGTAATTATTTCTTGGTTCAGATGATGTGAATCCTTCAATAAATCCGATACCATCTGAAACTGTATTAGGTCCAAATCCACCTTTCAGATTGTTTCTGGCTTTTCCAAGAAGTACTACACCACCCCATTTACCACGGTTGTTGATACCATAGGTTCCGTTCATTGGATCTGCAGATGCAGTAAAGACGATAGGGCAATCCTGGGTACCCGGTGCGAAAATCTTTCCACCTCTGGATACGATAAGTGCGTTTGCATCTCCTGCGACTCCCTGCACTCCTTTAATAAGTGTGCCTGGTGCAATCGTGATTGATTTTCCATCTCCGACATAAATTTTGTCATCGAGTGTGTAGATCGTATCACAAGACAGTACTGTGTTATTCGCTGTCAGATTACCAAGGCCATCAGCCTTTGTAGAAAGAGCAACTGTAGCTCTGGAGCCTACTGCGGGACAACCACAGGACACTCCTAAATTTGTCTGCGCATTGGCAGAGAATGCGATCCCAGCAGCCATAGCAAGCCCTGAGAAAGCACGTAACGTGCGTTTCACCAACATGATTAATTTAGTTTTAGGTTTAAGTAATTTGTTTAATAAGAACGATGCAAAACTATTCGCACTTCATCACTGGTGCTAATTATTTTCATCATTAAATAGTAAATTCGAAAATGCTGTTGCTGATTAATTTTTTACACGTATGTATGTAAATAATATATTGAAATAATTTTTACACCTCAATAATGACAGTCAATTAATATTTATTAATAAATATCTTATGGAAAAATAAATTGCTAAAGGATAAAAATAAATTTATTGTACTGCATATATCATGTGGATGTATGCAGGATGTACAAAATGTAATTTTTGAATTAATTTTTTACACACCGGATGCTGAACCCGTAGTTCGGATGTGCGGCATATCTGAAGATTCCTGATTTTTTATAATCCAGGTATCGGAAATATCCATATCCATCATTCGCAGTAGCACACCACCAGAATCCACTATGTCGAAGGCCCTGAATTCCCCATTCACCATTGAACACACGACAGCTGCCACCGGTTGCAGAAAAGCCCGTCTCGTTTGTGCCCCAGATTCCTTCATAGAGGACCCAACCGGATGTATTCGTATTTTTTTCCTTCAACTGATCTCCTTCATTCGTTCCTCTCCAATTGTTATGGTCTAATTCGCCTGAAGGCATGCCTGTATATTCTTCTAATATTTTCCAATCGTCATCTGTTGAAACATGCCAACCTTCCGGAGCGATTTCTTTACCTGATGTGAGAACATGGAAATTGTACAACAGGCCCGGCCCGGAAAGATTGTTATATATACCATACGCCGGCATTGTTGTACTCTGCCACTGTGATTTATCATCGATTCGCTGTATCTCTTCACCGGTGCGATAAGCTGTAACATTCAGGTTTTCTGCCATCCACCATTGATTTCCAATTTTGACCGTCTGATAAACATGTCCCTGTACATCAGTAACCGTTCCGGTTTCAATGATCGGTTGTTCAACTGCATCATCTCCGCATCCGGAAAAAATAACGATAGTGATACTGATCAGAATGAAGTGTATGAAAGGCCTCATAGTTTGATAAATGGAATAGTAGTTATTTTGTCTTGCAGGTAAACCTGAATAATATATTGACCAGACACGAGTTCGTTTATATTGATTTGGGAATCCTGAACATCAACTTTACCCTCAAGGACATTGTGGCCTAAAATATCACGAATTTGAAACAGAACAGGATTAAATGTCACCGGTTCAATTTCTAAATTCAATTCAGTGAAAGCAGGATTAGGATAAATCCTGATGTGCCGATTATCAATACCATCCCGGGGTTTAAGATTCGGGCAGGCTACGCTGATATCGAGATTATGACAATATCCAATATAACAACAAAGATCAGGCACATTGAAATTAGCATCCGGATTGTAATTGCATGCGAGTGAATCTGTACAACCCAGAACGACCGGTGTAATGCACTGACTATTGTCTGTACAAGCAAATGTTGTACTGGCTTCCAAATAATCCGGATCAGTGCAGCCGCATGTAAATGGAAATTTCAGCCATGGAGAAAAGATCTCGTCATCACCAAGGATATCATTCCTGGCAACAAATTTTATAGTTTCGCTCACACCATTATTAAATATCTCAACTTCCATGTTCAATTCAAATGAAATCTCTCCTTTCGTCGTCAGTTGCGCAATGAGTATTTCATTTTGAATAGAATCCACTCCGTTTACACCTGAATTACGCAAGAGCGCATCTGTACTATAAAAATCAGATTTCTGAATATGGGACCCGAATATGGTCGTATCCTCATCTGTGAGAATATCTTTAAACCCAATCTCAATCCATGAATCCGGAAGCAGATGTTTGACCGCCAGACCATCTGATATGGTAACAGGGATGCCGGCATCAGATGAGGCATTATTTAATAACCCTCCATTGATATAATTAGAACCACCATCATTATTGACACCACCTACAATGGAACCATCCGGATCTGAACTTTTGGGAACGCCAAAATATGCACCTTGTGCAAATGACTTGCTGCACTGCCCAATGGTGATATATGTATCCAACGGAGTAGTTCCTGAACCATATCTATTCTTATTCAGGTCTTTCCCAAATGAAATTCCTTCATCGCGATGATTAAAAAAAGGACGAGGAGATGAAAAGATCAGTGGATGACCTTCTTCTCCGAATATCGAAAGTATCCTGGAGCCCGGAAGCAAATCAATAAAAATGCGATACGTTTTGCTTCCTTCTTCGAGATGCCCGCCGAAAGTATCAGTAGCATCCGCTTGATCTGAAACATAGTACGTCTCTACATGAACGCCTTCGATCTGTGCAAATGCCACTCCGGATGAAAAAGATACTATGATGGACAGAATGAAATGTTTAATACGCACATCAAAATCGTTTAAAGATTATAGGTTACACCGATTGAAAAATCACTTCCAAACCGGTAATAATCAAAATCCAGTAGATATCCTTGTTCGTATTTATAGGATCTTCTTACAGGTTCATTCAATATATCGCTGATAGAAAAACTTATTGCATAATGCTTACCCAGGCTTTGTGTCAATTTCAGATTAACCAGGTTTTTGGGCATTTCATAAATATTAGGAGAACTATCAATGGAAGTCAATACAAGTTTAGCACCCTGTACATTGTAGCTGACGGAAGCTGAAAATCCCTTGTGACCTGTATAATTTAAAATAGCATTGATCACATAAGGTGCCTGGCCGAACATAGTACGTTCTATAATACCGATGACCTCCCAGGACTTTATTCCATTCTCTATACTAAGCCGCCTGTCTTCCACCTGGGTATATGACTTCACTACAGAAATATTTGAACGAAATTCAAAATCTGAACCAATCTTTACCCGGCCTTCCAATTCCAGGCCATATACATGCGACCGATCTGCATTAGACCAGGTAAAACCAAAGTTGGAACTTGTCAGCTCAATATGATTTTTGAACTTTTTATAAAAAAGACTCACGGATACATAATTACCGGAACGGAGATAATTTTCATATCGCATATCGTAATTATCAACTTCCACAAATTTTAGATCTGCATTTCCAAACACATCATCATTGAATTCAAAATCACGAACTACTGACTCGGTATATTCCCTGATACTGGGACGGGCTATACTGCGGCTGTAATTCAGCCTGAGATTAGATGGGGTAATTTCATCATTCCTGAGCTGGTAAATACAATTGATGCTTGGAAGAATATTCCATTTCTTAATGTTGCTTGGGGTCAAAATAAATGATTGCTCCGGGGTCTTACGTCTCAGGTCATCAGGCTCATAATGCAGATCATCGAACAATTTTACATCCGTAAAAATTTCAGAATATTCTGCCCGTACACCTCCGCTCAATCTGATTTTCTCTGTAATGGATTCATCAAGCAACAGGAATCCGGAATACACCTTTGTAAAACCAATGGTATGATTGGCCGGGTCATCAAATTTTCTGTAATAGAGATCTATCTTGTCCAGTCCGCTGACCGAATCCCTGTGGATATTAAATTTCTCATCTGAAAATAATTCATTCAAATTATTATTTGTAAAATTCGATGTGACGCCTTTCGCGAGCTGTAATAAATAATCGTATTGGGTAAATTCTCTTTCTTTATCCGTATAAGATCCGCCAAATTCGAGCTTGCTGACATAGCCGGGCTTTTCCCGCAATGAAATTTCCATGATCGCTTTTCCATCAAAAATATTTTCGTCGAGGTACCTGAAGTTCCGACGCACATTCGATATCGTTTTATCCAGCTGGTAATGAATCGAATCCTCAGAAAAGTATTGCAGGCTTTTAAAATCAGGTGCACTGCTGGATCCGTCAGCATAGGAAGCAGAAAAATGCAATTTCGCCCTGAGTGGGACTATGTAATGTTGGGATTTATATTGATAGACAAACTGAGAACGCTCTTCATAAAATTGACCTTGCAGAAAAGCATAACGATAATTATTCGCACCCACCTGATCTACTCCCTCCCGGATGCTATTGGTACCAATTAAATTAGGCATAAATAAAACTGTAAAACTGTTATTCTCATCCGTTTTGATATTTGCTGTCAGCAAGCCTGTCCAGCCTGAAGTATATTTCGCGAATTGTTGCTCATACTTCTGAATAAAAAAAGGATTACCCAGCGAGTCCAGGTCTGAAATAATGGTCCGTGTAAACGTTGAATTCGGATCGTACTGTATACTGTTACCATATCGGAAACCTCCCAGGAAACCGAATGATTTGCCCAGGAGCTTTGACTGATTGCCAATAGAAAATGTCTGGTAAAAATTTAACGGTGCCTTTTGTTCGAATGTATTCCAATTATTGGCAAAATCATTCAATGACTCTTCAGGACCCTGATTTAGCGCCTGGAATGCATCATTCTGAAATTCGCCTTCATAATATTCCTGGGTAGCCTTACTGATGGCCTGGTCATCATTGATATAGGCTTTACCAAGTAATCCCAACTGGATAAGTCCCAGTTTAAAATATGTCTTCCCCACATTACTCGCAGGATCCCAGCTCGATGTTATACCCAGCGATCTATAATATCCCTCCAATCCCAAAGCACAAAACTCTTCATAACTCGTAGGTGAATCGATGACCTTGGTAAATTTACTATGATCAATATCCCGGAATCCATTGTCATACCCCAACCAATCCGTAGAGCTCTTTTTATTCGTAATAATTTTCTTAAAAGTACTCTGCGGATTAAATCCAAATTTGGTTTCAATCGCAATGGAAAGCTTATCCGGATTGTCTTTTGTCTCAATAGAAATATATGCTGCAGACCAGTCTCCCTGGTAGTCCGAGCTTGCCGTCTTGGTGATGATGATATTATCTACAAAGCTTGATGGAAACAAGTCCAGCTTGATATTATTTGTAAAAGGATCAAGTGTAGGGATCAGAGATCCATTGACACAAGTCTGAACATACCGGTCACCTAATCCACGCACGGTGATGAAATTTCCATTCGTAGCCACGCCGGTTACACGGGCAATGGCGGCAGACACGTTATTGTCTCCGATCTTACTCATCATATCTCCGGACATGTAGTCCAGCGTGCTTGCAGAATTCTTTTTAATACTTTCCATGTAGTATTGGTTGCGTCGCTCCTGCTTAGCTACAACTTTTACTTCACCAAGATTAACTGACGAAGATGCCAGGATAAAATTTCTGATCAGGATCTCATCCTGTTCTATTCGAACTGTATCATAAATGGTTTCATAACTCACAAACTGGATGACCAATATGTGTGTTGTATTTCCTTCCACACTCAATGAATAGAGGCCATCCAGGTCAGCAGATACTCCGATCGAAGGATTTTCTTTAAGATAAACAGATGCTCCGATCAGCACTTCTCCATTCGTATCAGAAATACGACCCCTGATGGTAGCCTGTGACGACAACTGTATCCATGAAAAAAACAGCATACAAAGTCCACAGAAATACCTTGTCACATTCATATGGATAATAGCTGATGATAAATAATTTATCAGGTAACTCACTCTATTGGGTACGTATAATCTTCGTACTGAACCGTGACCCGTCGATTAATCCCAGTGAGATCAGATATACCCCCGGTAAAAACTGTGTCATATCCAATGAAGTGAGCTTGTCCGTAATCTTACCTGTCTTTAACATCGATCCATCAAGAGATGAAAGAATAAATTGAATATTGGAACTATTGAGCTCAATATCATTATTCAGTTCAATGGTTACATTGCCGGAAGTTGGATTCGGATAAACTTTGACATGATCATGCAATGGAGAATCAAATGCGATGGAAGACATAAATCCAAGAGAGTCAATATGAATCAGATCATCAAAGAGGATTTCTGCGCCTAAAGGATTTCGGGCCACATAATTTTCAACCGCTAGCGTTTGTTGATTGCGAATTTGAAGATTTAATTCAAATTCAAAAACACCATCTGTAGTAAATTGTCCGATCAACACGATATTTTGTGTGGTATCCTGTCCTCTTGAACCATTGAGTGATGACCACGCACCATCATGCGTGATGATGGACGTGGACCCGGTAGCAGCATTGATATCATCCAGCATTGTGAGATCAGCATCAAAGAATCCCACCACAGTGACAGGCTCTACAGTTGCAGCAATAGCACCATCTTCCTGCGTTAGCGGAATACCTGCTTCTGCATGTTCATTTTGAAGGACCCCATCTGCATTTTCAATTGTATTCTCACCATTATCCATTTCCTTGAGAACACCAGCATGGTCTTTTAATGCTCCACCTGCAGATAACCATGAATCAAGCATCACGGTATTATTCTGCGCCTGGTTTCTCGAGTATGTTGGAAAGCGCGCACCTCTGTCCTGATTATTAAAAAATGTGGTGCTGGTAGCGATCTTTAATTCATGTTCAGGTGTTCCATACGCTGCCTGGAAAATATAACCTGGCAACATATCGACAAAGACCCTGTAAGTGACAGAATTTAATGGCAACACTCCGCCGTCACCATCCACGGTCTTATCATTTGCATCCGATACATAATATTTTTCGACGATGATGCGCTCAAGTCCATACTGTGAATAAGCTGAAAAGCCGGATAGTAAACAAAGAGCTAGGAAGTAAATAGGTTTCATGGTTAGTTTTTGATTTGGAATGGATGATGCAATTATCAGTTACTGATTCTTCCAGGTATTAAAGCAAGACTACCTTTTGTATTTTGATCTTATGGTCTTGTGTTACGATTCTTACCGTATATGTTCCTTTTGGAAGCCAATGTAAATCCACCAGATTGGAATCACCGGGTTCGATCACCTGGCTATCGATCACAGATTTACCATCCATATCATAGATATCCAGTTTGCCATAATTTCCTGTATTCACATAGATGACATCATGTGCAGGATTTGGATGAACAAAAGTTTCAGTGGTGATAATTTCATGTGAGGCTACCATTACATCTGTGCCTTCCATCGTAGCAGAACTCGCATCGCCATTGAGATATGCCACTATCATTTCAAAATCCGTTGAATGCACGACAGAGGACAGCACCTTGAACCGGATGGATATCACTTTGAAATCACCCACCGGATAAGGTGAAAAGCTATTGGATGTAAACCTGAGCTTGAGATCATTAGGATTGAGGTATGCTGCATATTGCATCTCTCCGGTATGATCAATGATGGATTCAAATTCAAGATTCTCGACATTGATGGACATTGAAAAATCCAGTGTATTGATCATGTCATCAGAATAAATGTATACCGGTATTTCGATGATTTGCCCGATGATCACCATTTTATCAAGATCAAAAATGACCTTGTCCAGACTGTCAATATCTTCCATGCATAACTCTGCAACATTAATCACTGGTTGATATGCCTTCGCATCCTGTGGAATAATAATCGAGATGAAAGAAAAAATGCATAGGCATGCTATAGTATGATGTATCATGACTCAGTGGTTTTAGAAATGAGTTTTCGCTAAAGAAGATTAGCGATGGACAAAGGTATCGACGACTTTATCCGGAAACAGCAGAACGGGTGTTAATAAATAGGAAACTTATCGTAAGACGCTGAGATGTCCGGAATTGTTGAGAAAAGTAAATGAATCATGTGTACACAAATTTCATTGTGCAGCATACAATGCATTCTTTTACATGTTCTTTGATTTGGTTTCAATCATTTAACAATTAAATGATTTTAATAAATAGATGTTGGAAAGATATGCGTCTACTTTTAGCCTCTAATTTATCGCCATGATAACTCAAATCTTTCAGAGTAGATTTAGAATTTGTATAGTAAACTTTTACAAAGAGTTACAATATCAATTTGCCCCATTTCAACATCTTCGATATTATAACTTGCTTTTGGTTTTCGGATTTACTCTTCTATATATTCATGGAAACGGACAAACTGAAATTACAAACACACACTATAATAATACAACATCGGTGAATCAGTTTTCAACGTGTTTGATTACAATTCCTGAAGAGGGTTACGTCTATTATGATCCTGACCTCATCTTTATACTGGCCGAAGTGTCCGATTCGAATCTTGTGGCAAAAGTTGATTTTTTTCTTGATTCACTTCACCTGGGAACTGATTATGTCTATCCTTTCCACAATATGAATTTGTTCAATTTTCCTATGGGCTCGTTTAGGCTCAGAGCTATTGCTACTTATTACACTGGTTTTACGGTTACATCATTGCCTGTCCATATTATTATAAGATGTGTTCCTGAGGATCTCGACTATAATGGAATTGTTGACATAAAAGATTTCTTATTACTACTGGGATCATTCGGTTTACCCTGTTCTGATTGTCCTGAAGATTTAAATCTGGATGGGGCTGTCAATACATTAGATTATTTAAAGTTTCTTGGGAATCTTGGGAAAAACTGCAATTGAGCCTGATTGCCAAATAAAAAAGCCCTGTGACGTCAGGGCTAATTACGGGCTTGCAGGTTACCAGGATTCACCTACAAAAATTTAGGTCGCGGTTAGGTCAACTTCTTCCCTACTTAATCTTAAAGATAAACGTGAGATTCCCACACTGCTCAACCGGTGCAGTAGGATCCTCTACGAAAACATAATTTGCTGCGACGGCTTCTGCTTTTCGGATTATATCCGGTTCCCTGATACTTGAACCCAGAGGATTGTATTTTGTCCGGACCACTTTTCCACTTCTGTCTACACAGATACTTACGGTTATACGACCTTCTTTTACGGCGATACTGCCTACATTTCCGCGGGAAACGAACTGTCTGCCAAATTCTTTTCCAATTCCAACTTGCCAGCCAACACCGGTACCATCATTGCCGACCCCGGTATTTTTCCCGGCACTCCCCACTCCTTTTCCACCACCCGGACCTGAACCGGCTCCTGTAGTATTTCCAGTACCTGTTCCGGTGCCGCCTGCTCCGCCGGGTTTTGTGCCGAAACCTTCGCTGGTGATGTCTGAATCATCATCACCCGGCTCCGAACCTCCGACTTCGTTTTTACCACTGCCATCTGAAAAGTCGATGATATTTAATTCTTCTACAGCATCAGCTTCGAATGAATTGTCACTCACCGATTGCCATTTAGAAGGAGAGGATATTTTAGGTGCAGGTAATGGAATATCGGATGCACTGGAAGACAATAAGGCACTTGAGGTCTTTGTGACGCTGTTTAACTGGGGAGCCGCCAATCGTGAAGGAGCAGCCTCTACCGGTCGGGACTTCATGGGTTCGGCTTTGGTCTGATTGCCACCTGCTTCACTTCCGGACATTTTGGAGCCTGGATCCACCTCAGACACAAACGGAGTCTCCTGTGGTGGAGGTGGTGGTTCTACTACAAATTTCTCCGGCTTTACGTACTGATTGAAGGGATAGTCAAACTGGATCACCAGGGCTTCCTTTGTAGGCTCAGTAGGGATCTGCATGGAAAGAAAGGGCAGGAATGCAACCAATAAAAGAACGAGGTGCACTAAAAAAGATATGGTCCTGCCCCGGTTACGGGACTTGCTGAAGATCTTAGGCTGACGTTTTCTGGACATAGGCTGTATAACGACTTTAACGCTCCAAAAATGCGACTATTGTCATTCAAATCGCCCTATTCGGATTCTTTTAACAAAAAAAGCCATCCCGGAAATCCGGGATGGCCAAAGCTTAATGAAAATAATTACGCAAAAAATCTTGATTTGATGCAGGAGCAAACTCCTGCATCGGCAAACGCCGTTGTTGGAGTTTGCTCCAACAACCAATAAGTTTATTGAATTATAAATTTCTGCATCACACCTTCAAGCTTGATGAAATACATACCTGGAGGCATTCCTGTGATCTCGGCATGATCCGTATTAAATCCATGTCCTACTAATTTTCCATTAATATCAAATATGCCATACGATATCACTTCATGACCGAAATGGAGATCACCATTCATGATCGGATTCGGATATACCGGATCTACTTTAGCCTGTTCAATTTCCCTTGTTCCTGTGATCAGATTTTCCAGTACAGGATTATCAAGGAAATTAGATCCCGATATTGCAGGAGATGCTACTACCGGTCTGAAGTTAGGTGTCCTGGATGCAGCAACAGGATTGATCAATAAAGCCCCATCTGTGAAAGGAACCGGATCGATGTTGTTATGTAAAACTCCACCAGCTCTGACCCAGTTATTCACAGCACTAAGTTTTGAACCGGAATTTGCAGCGCGTGCAACTTCCACAAGTCCATTGGCCGTTGTATCTGTTGTGCTGATAAATGCATTAGCCGTATTCACAATGATATTATTTGCAAAAGAAACCTGCTTGCTTGTGACATCAACAGGAGTAGAAGGACTCACTAAAGGAAGAGCTTCCGCAAAATTGGTATTGCGCAATGTGCTATCTCCATCGATCATCAGGAAGTTCCTGTACCCCATGAAAATACTGTTGACAATACGCAAGCTTGAATTTCTCCGTATCCTCGCCCCTCTTCTGAAGGCAGCTTTCGTAACAGAATTCATTGCTGAGTATGAAGAACCCAAAGGTACCGGCCCTACCATTGTAAAGTTTGAAAACACACCATTTGTTTTTGGTGACACACTAGCAGTTCCTGTAGCTTCATTATCACTTTCAAATCCTTCTGAAGTAGAACCACCGGATGGAAGACTATACGTCAAATCATACAATGAAGAGTCACGTACACCTATACCGAACTGAGCTACACCACCATATCCATTGTCTGTATCAAAATCATCATCTGTTCCTTTCCATGCGAGGAGGTGTTTTGAATTGACTGAACCCCCGAACCATTCAAAAGAATCATCACCGGAATAAGAAACCTGCACATGATCTATTTGTGTACCAGAGCCTACTGCTCCCATGGTCATCCCGTTGATTTCTTTATTGGTTTCAAAAGCCACACCACCAAATTCAATACGGAGATATGCTATGGAACCTGAATTGTCATTTACATCGGTTCCACCGAAACGTGCAAGGTTTGCATCAAAGGTTACATTATTAAAACCTTCCATCTGCACATTGTTATTATCTGTACCATTGAGCAGGTTATGTGAAGATTTTCCTGCTATCAAAAGACCACCCCAATCTCCGCGATTGCGTTGTCCTGCAGGTTTGGATGAAGTGAAAATAACAGGTTTGTCGACTGTACCATTTACGTGGATTGTACCTCCACGCTCAACTATGATCGAAGCATAATTTTTTGGAGAAGAACTCAGATCAGCAGCTGCACGGATGATGGTTCCCGCAGGAATAATCAATGTAGCACCACTTCTGACTACAAGGAATCCCTGTAGCAAATAAATTTTTGATGCATCGAGTGTCAATGTATTTCCGGAAGTAATTTCTTTTTCACCCGGAACAGGCAATGAGCCATCCATACCATTCAGCGTACTGACATCTGTTGGATCCGGATAAGTAGCATTGATAGGATCATATTCAGTCCATCCGGTTGTCCAGTCAATCGCCGGATCAGGTGATAATGCACCTACATAGGATGTATTTTCTAAAGTGAAATTTGAAAGTGTAGGATTTGCATTAAATATAGCTCCGGCAACAGCTGGAGAACTGACTACAGGCCTGAAATTAGGAGAGGTTGAAGCTGCAACCGGATTGATCAGCAGCGATCTCTTTGTAAAACTTACCGGGTCAATATGGTTTGCCAGCGGACCAGGCTCTCTAACCCAATCATTGACAGCTTCAAGTTTTGCTCCGGAACCCGTTGCACGTGCTACTTCCACCAAACCATTAGCGGTTGTATCCGTAGTGCTATGAAATGCTGCTGAAGTATTGACGATAATATTATTCGCGAAAGAAACCTGTTTGGATTTAAGTTCTACCGGTGTACTAGGTGTAACTAAAGCAAGCGCATCAGGAAAATTAGTATTTCTCAACGTGCTGTCTCCATCGATCATGAGAAAATTCCTGTATCCCATAAAGATACTGTTGACGATCCGGAGACTTGAATTTCTCCTGATACGCGCACCTCTGCGGAATGCAGCCTTGGTGGTGGAATTCATAGCGGAATACGTGGAGCCTTCAGGCACAGCACCTACCATCGTATAATTTGAAAATACGGCATTGGTATAAGGTTTCACATTAGCCGTACCGGTAGCCTCATTGTCACTTTCGAATCCTTCAGACGTAGAACCACCTGATGGAAGACTATATGTAAGGTCATAAAGAGAAGAATCGCGTACTCCAATACCAAACTGGCTCAGACCACCATATCCATTGTCTGTATCAAAATCATCATCTGTTCCTTTCCATGCGATCAGGTGGCTTGAATTTACTGATCCTCCAAACCATTCGAAAGAATCATCGCCTGAATAAGAAACCTGTACATGATTCAAAACTGTACCAGAACCAACGGCACCTAATGTAAGGCCATTGATTTCTTTATTGGTTTCAAATGCTACACCACCGAATTCGATACGCAGATAAGTGATAGAACCTGAATTGTCATTGATGTCGGTTCCACCGAAACGGGCAAGGTTGGCATCAAAGCTTACGTTGTTGAATCCTTCCATCTGCACGTTGTTATTGTCAGTTCCGTTCAGCAGGTTGTGTTGCGATTTGCCTGCGATCAGGAGTCCGCCCCAATCTCCACGCTGACGTTGACCAGCAGATTTGGCTGAGGTCAGGATTACAGGTTTGGCTGAAGTTCCGTTGATCTCAATTTTTCCACCGCGCTCTATGATGATGGTGGCATAATTTTTTGGCGTGATGCTCAGATCGGAAGATGCTCTGATGATAGTTCCTGCAGGAATTACCAGTTTTGCACCGCTTCTGACTACAAAAAAACCTTGTAGCAAATACACTTTGGATGCATCGAGAGTAAGCGTACCTGAAGCAAGTTCTTTTTCACCACGTACCGGCAAGGATGCATCCATTCCATTCAAGGTTGACAAATCCGTTGGATCCGGATAAGCAGCATTGATTGGATCAAAGTTAGTCCAGCCTGTGGTCCAGTCCACCGATGGATCCCATGACAAAGCACCCACATAAGAAGGTGTCTGTAATTTGAAATCTGTCTGAGCGTGCAGTGATTGCAATGTCAGGACAAGCAATAAAGTAAGGGGAGTAAAAAAATATTTTTTCATAGAAAAGGATTTGATTTTAGCAATGGGTATGTGCATGATTTAATTAATTTCTTTTTGTTTAAGAATTTCAGTACATGACATGCCTCCGGCTCCTTTACTACGTGTAATGATTAAAAAGTGTAGTTAAAACTTAGGCTGGATGTATATCCATTCTTAAAAACGTACATCAAACGATCCTTGCCAAGATCTGCGACGGAAGTATATTTTCCATCCTGGTTCGCGTCCTGGTAAAAGATCAGATTGTTGTGCAGTATGTCTCCTATAGTAAGTTTGATATTGATATTTTTTATGGTTTTACCGATCTGGAAATCCACAACACTACGAGGTGCTTCATATATATCCTGTCGTGTATCCCCAAATTTCGGATCCACACCGACAAATGCGATACGTCGTCCCACTCTGTTGAAGCCCAGGTTGCATGACCATCCGTTATCCGGATTTTCATATTGTAATCTTGCATTGAGGATATAGGGTGATTGTCCCTGGAGGGGTCTGTCTGCTTTGGCTTGTGATCCCGGATTAAATTCCAGTTTGGATTTGATGAGCGAAATATTGGTATACACCGCCACATTTTTAAACAGGCCTCCTATATGGATGAAATCAAGTTTCTTCTTCAATTCAAATTCCAAACCAAAGATCTTTGCAGATTTCTCATTAGTAAATGTGAACGTGGTAAACGGTTGTGTAACATCAAGACTTAACTCGATCGGGTGATCAATAGATTTATAAAATCCACCGATAGAGATCATTTGTCCGCCGGCAGGATAGAATTCATACCTGAAATCAAAATTCTGCAACTCTGCAATCTGAAGGGAAGAATTTCCTTTGATCTCTGCATTTTTTTCAAATACAAAAAATGAAAATGGTGCCAGCTCGCGGAATTCAGGGCGGTTGACAGAAGAGAAATAACTGCCGCGAACATTTGTTTTCGGTGATAAATAATATGTGAAATTCACTGAAGGCAGGAAAACGCTCTGTTTTATGTCGGCAATGTTCATATTGATCTTGTGATTGTCTACTCTTAGATCAATATTCTCATAACGAACGCCGTATACTACCCTCAATTTGTTGCGATAATTCTGGTCTGCCATTAAATATGTGGCATTCATTACAGATTTGCCTTCATAGAATGAAAGATCATCGGAAGATTTTTCCACAAGGAAAAGCCTGGTTGCATCGATATTATCACTGCCCAGATCCTTTGCAGGATCCAGTGTCAGCTCATCAGGAGCGCCACTGTATACAAAGCTTCTTGCAGAGAATGTACGTCTTCGGTCCTGGTAAAAAAAACCAGTTTTGATTTCAGTACGAAGTGTGCGGGATTTGAATTTTTTACTCAGATCAATGTTTCCTCCGTAAATGTTTTCATCCAGCTTTGAAGCAAACCTGCCTGTGCTGCTATTGAAGAAATCACCCAACGCAAGCTGATAATTTTCAAAATCAGGTGTCTTGGTATAGCTGACAATCCGGTAATCAGGAACTTCACGATGTATGTTAGAATAACTTGCTGAAGCACTAATGGTGAGCACGCTATCACCCACCAATTGCTTCATTGAAAAAATGCCATTGTACAGCCGGTTAAAATTCAACAGGTTTGCTGTGTTCTGAACAGTGAGGGCATCGCCAAAATTTCCTGTTCCTGTTCGTAATATTGAATTCTGATCAGAATTGACATTTACCAGGTTGCGGAAATTAAGTTGTGTGCTTCGGCCGATGTAATTGATATTAAATATTCCTCCTGTATTGATATTGCGGAGAAATGCTTTGTCGGTGAATCCGGAAACCTGACCTGAACCATCATAAGTGTTGATACCGTTTTCCGAGATGCGACGTGTATTGGCATAATTCAAAGCGAATATTACACCCATTTTTTTCGAACCGCTTAATTGGATAGGGAATCCGAGTGAATAAGCGAATCTGGCATTTGGAACTGCATTTACAGTAGTTCTCGACCAGTCATTATTGAATTTCTTAGAGATATCACCCAGTCTCATTTTGTCAGCTGCGGTAGGGAATGAAGTTGCCAACTTTAGAGCATTCTCATCAAATGTTGGGATGGCTCTTTCCTTGCTGATAAAATTGAGTTCCTCGGAAGGATAGGTTTTGAATTGTTCAAAATCTTTGAATGTCGTCAGTGAATGACTTTGTACACCAATGGAAACGCTTTGAGAAAATTTATCAGGGACTGATTTCGAATTGATAAGAATGACACCACCTCCAAAATCTCCGATGAGATCCGGCGAGCCTGCTTTTATGATGGAGAGATTATCAATCAGGTTAGCCGGAATAAAATCAAAAGCGAATGCTTTACGATCTGATTCTGTTGAAGAAAGTAAGGCTCCATCAAGATATCCAGCATTGTAGCGGTCATTCATGCCACGTATGATCACAAACTTACCTTCCTGAATAGAAGCACCTGTTACCCGTTTCAGGATGTCACCAACTGTGCGGTCCGGAGTCTTACGAATTTCAGAACTTGTAATACCACTTGCGATGTAGGGTGATTTCTTCACTTCGATGTACATCACGACATCGCTGGATTTCTCCGCTGTGGCAGTGACGACGACTTCATTTAAAGAAGTTTCTTTTCCCTGCTCCATCGCAAATTCGACAGTGGACACTTGATTTGATTTTGCTTCCACCTGAACATTTCCAGGTTCGTAACCCACGAAACGAATATCCAGTGTATAACTTCCCGGAGCAACCGTGAGTTTGAAATTACCTTCAATGTCAGTTTGTGTTCCAATGCTTGAGTTCTTAATACTGACTGTGGCACCGATTACGGTTTCGCCTGTCAGTTTATCTATTATTTTTCCGGAAATAATTGCGTTCTTTTGGGCGAACATCAATGAACTGAAAAGGGAAAGAAACAGGACGAGCAAGAGCTTAGGGCTGGTCCGGTTAAGATTGTTTTGCGTTTTTTTCATTTTTGCTTTATTCAGGTTGAAGACGTAAAAAGGATTTTCACTTATGATCTCCATTTTTTCAAATGGTTTTGCGCAGATCAAAGTGTTTTTGCGTAGTCCTTTTTTTGTCGATGCAAAATTACCTCCGCGAATAGCCGGTATTTGCATATTCCTATTCAAGATTTTGTTAATTCGGATGGCCGTTTGGAATACTTTTTTTACGTAGACTTTACAGCATTTTGGGGTATTTCATGAACTTGATTTTAAACCCCTGCATTAATTTTACACAGGGTTAACAAAGGGACTCAGGACTGTAAATTTGAGCCCATTGAAAAGCCAGGCTATAGCTCAGAAAAACAATTACATGGTGGAATTTTTCAATATTTGTCCATGGATAATCTTGCATCCTCACCTTATTCCTCCCCTTCTGCCCTAATTATGGATATTATGGAAAACAAAATCAAAGTCCTTATCGTCGACGATGAGCCGGATATCCTCGAATTCCTGGACTATAATCTCTCCAGGAATGGCTTTGAAACCATCCAGGCTACGAATGGATTGGACGCCCTGAAACTTGCAGATAAAGAGGTGCCGGATCTTATCCTGCTTGACATCATGATGCCTGGCATGGACGGTGTTCAGACTTGCTATGAGCTGCGGAAGAATGATAAATTAAAAGATTCCCTCATTGCTTTTCTGACTGCACGAAGTGAAGAGTTTAGTGAGATAGCCGGCCTTGAAGCTGGAGCTGATGATTATATTCAGAAACCGATACGTCCACGATTACTCCTGTCCCGGATAAAAGCATTAATGCGAAGAAAAGAATCTTCGCGTTCAACACCTTCCACAGGAGGAATTCTTGATTTCGGCTCATTAAAAATTGATCCTCAAAGTTATCTCGTCACGATCGACGGTGAAGTGATCACGCTTGCTAAAAAAGAATTTGAAGTGATCATGTTGCTTGCATCGAAACCGGGAAAAGTTTTTACGAGAGAAGAAATGTTTCAGAAGGTATGGGGCTACACTGTTCCTATAGCGAGCCGCACCATCGATGTGCATATTTCCAAGCTGCGTGAAAAAGTCGGCGAACGATTTATCAAGACGTTGAAGGGTGTTGGGTATAAGCTTGAAGTAGAAGAGTAAGGAATAGAGAATAATGAATATCGAATAGTGAAGTTGAAGTAAGAGGTTAGAAGTAAGAAGTAATCAGTAAGAAGTAATCAGTAATCAGTAAAATCCTTAAATCCCATAATGTGGGTAATCTTAATTATCATCTTTAGGCAGTACAAATAGTTCTTAAGTGCTTACTTAAGTTTCTAAGTGGTAAAATTTACATATTTATTATCTCCATATGATGCGCATTAAACTCATAATCTGATATTTATGGGTTTTCTTCCGGGTCGGAGCCCGTCTTGCAACAACCCGAGGTTTTGATTAAGTTTCTTAAAGTAAAATCTAAATCCTATTTTGATTGCCCGATCCACGCTATGAATCAGGGTAAGCTTCTTCATCTGTGGTCGTGGACAGGTCTTCATTAATCAAGTCATCTAAACCATCATAATCAAATGGGTGTCGAAACGAAAAACTTAAGGAATGTGGTATTGCTCGGACATAGCGGCTCCGGGAAAACACTGTTTGCAGAAACCATGTTGTTTGAATCCGGAGCCATTACGAGAAGAGGAACAATTGAGGGGCAAAACACTGCCTCCGATTATACCAAGATCGAACAGGAAAGAGGCAACTCCCTATTCAGTTCGCTAATGCATGTGAACTGGCGCGACAATAAGATCAACATCATTGATACACCAGGTTATGATGACTTTGTAGGAGAAGTGATCTCCTCATTGAAAGTAGCTGATACAGCTGTGATGATCGTCAATGCTACAAGCGGCGTTGAAGTGGGTACAGAATTATTATGGGAATATGTTGAAAACTATAAGACACCAGGCATATTTGTCATCAACCAGCTTGATCATGAAAAAGCAAATTTTGATGTAAGTCTGGAACAATTAAAAAATACATTTGGCCCCAAAGTGATTGCGGTCCAATATCCTCTCAATCCAGGCACTGGATTCAATACTATCGTTGATGCACTTCGCATGATCATGTATGTATTTCCAAAAGACGGTGGTAAGCCCGAAAAGAAACCCATCCCGGAATCAGAAATAGGACGTGCTACGCAAATGCACCAAGTGCTTGTAGAGGCAGCAGCTGAAAGTGATGAAAGCCTCATGGAAAAGTTCTTTGATGAAGGCAGTCTCAACGAACACGAGCTTGCAAAAGGCCTTACAGTTGCTTTGGCGAACCAACAAATCTTCCCGGTCTTCAGCGCGTCTGGGAAATTTAATATGGGCAGTGGCCGTATCATGGGTTTTCTGAATGATATCGCACCTTCTCCTCTCGAACGACCTAAACCTATGAGCACGAAAGGTGAACCCGTCGCTACGGATTCATCGGGCCCGACAAGAGTTTTTATTTATAAAACCATCTCTGAGCCACAAGTAGGAAATGTATCCTATTTCAAAGTATTTTCAGGAACTATAAGACCAGGGGATGACCTGATCAATCTTTCTAACAGCAACCATGAGCGCATAAGCCAGATCTATGTAGCAAATGGCAAAAACCGTGAATCCGTCACTGAATTGAAAGCAGGTGATCTCGGCGTTACAGTTAAGCTGAAAGAAAGCCATACCAATAATACGCTCGCAACAAAAGGCGTGGAATCAGGTATTGAAAAAATCGTTTTCCCTGAGCCTCGTATACGCGTAGCTGTTACACCTCCTAACAAAGCTGATGTGGATAAGCTTGCAAAAGCACTTCATGTCACACATGAAGAAGATCCCACCCTGATCATCGAACAATCTGCTGAATTAAAACAAACGCTTCTTCACGGGCAGGGACAGCTTCATCTTGACCTCATAAAATACAGGATCGAAAAAGTATACGGTGTCAGCATGACATTTGATAAGCCTAAGATCCCTTATCGCGAAACGATCACAAAAGTGGCTAACGAAAGTTACCGTCATAAAAAACAAACCGGTGGTGCGGGACAGTTTGCTGAAGTTCATATCCGTCTTGAACCATATCATGAAGGGATGAAAGACCCTGAAGCACTCACTGTGCGGAACCGGGAATATGAAAAACTTCCATGGGGAGGAACCTTAGCATTCTACTGGTGCATTGTAGGTGGTTCGATAGATTCTAAATTCAGCAACGCCATCAAAAAAGGTGTGATGAATAAAATGACAGAAGGGCCATTGACAGGTTCGCACTGCAGGGATATCCGGATCTGTATTTACGATGGTAAAATGCACCCGGTAGATTCCAATGATATGGCTTTCCAGCTTGCAGGAACGATGGCATTTAAAAATGCATTCCAGCATGCGGGTCCGCAATTGCTTGAACCTATCTATGATCTTTCCATTCTCACCGGTGGTGAATTTATGGGTGATGTCATGGGTGATCTTCAAACGCGCAGAGCGATCATCATGGGGATGGAACGTGAAGGTCATTACCAGAAAATCCTGGCACGCGTACCCTTAGCGGAATTGCATGATTATTCTTCTACACTTCGTTCATTGACACAAGGCAAAGCCAAGTTTTCAATGAAGCTCGCGGATTATCAACAAGTACCTGCTGAAATCCAGACGAAGCTCGTGACCGAATACCAGGCACATGCACATGATGAGCATTGAGAAAAGGTAAGCAGTAATCGGTAAGCAGTAATCGGTAAGCAGTAAGCAGTAAGCAGTAATCGGTAATCAGTTTTCAGTATTCAGTTGCTGTAGCTATTAAGTAAAAAAGTTGTCCCAAGCTTGAAACTTCGGACAACTTTTTCATTTTATAACCGGGGCTGTAATTGATTATTTTTTCTGAATACTGATTACTGAATACTTTTTTTACTCCACTGACTCTAGTCAATGACATTGAAGAGAATAAAGATTGTCGTAAGGAAAAGGAAGAACAATCCCGTGAGAAAAATAAAGTCTGCGAATTTTTCAAAGCGGGCGCTCGGAATGCGATTACTTCTCATGGATAAAAAGGAAAGAAAGCTGCTGGCCATAAACATGATGATCGCTATCGCTGTCAATTCGTCGATAAGGGTTACCTCCGATTGGTTATTGAGCTTTAAAGAGGTCAGGACGATGAAACACAAACCCAATAAGGTGGCGGATGTATTGAGGATATGAGGGGATTTATCATTGCGATCGTCCATAAATTATACTTTGGGCTTATTTTCAGATAAAGATTTTAAACTTTAATAATTGATAACGAACCATCCGGTTAAAAGTTTTCAGCTTGTTTTTTTATAATTAACAACTGCCCAGCTGTTTAATCCGATAGCCATGACGGTGATCACCAGGAAATGGATTTTGATATCATTAAATCCGCTGCCTTTTAAAACGATCATACGCAAAACCTGTATAAAATAGGTGACAGGGTTCAACTGGGCAATGATCCTGGCCCACTGCGGCATGCTTTCAATAGCGGTGAATAATCCGCTCATCAGCATAAATATCATCATGAAGAAAAAAGCAATTGACATGGCTTGTTGCTGTGTATCGGAATAAGTGGAAATTAACAATCCAAATCCCAGCAGGGCAATTAAGTAAATAAAAAGAAAGGCATACAGCAATCCAATACTCCCCAAAGGAGAAATACCATAGACAAACCTCCCCACAACAAACAGACCCACACTGAATACAGCCATCCCAATAATTAAAAAAGGAATGAGCTTGCCCAGGATGAAATGGATTTTCCTGATAGGAGTGACATTGATCTGTTCGATAGTACCGATCTCTTTTTCCTTTACAATATTTAGCGCACATACATAGCTGGAAATCATCGTGACCAATACGGCAAGGATACCCGGCACCATGAAATATTTATAATTCATGTACGGATTAAACCAATTGGAAGAAACTACTTCTATGACCGGGACAGGACTGATCCTGGCAGGCTGTATCCACTCCATCCGGATCTCATCATTGAATTGATTGATGATCCTACCCAGGTAAGCACCTCCAAGACCTGCTTTAACGCCATTGATCGCATTTATTGCCACAAATAATTTATCTCCGCCTTCACGGATAAGATCCTTTTCAAAATCAACAGGTATTTCTAAAATGATATCCACTTTATCACTTTCCACCTGATGAAGTGATTCATTAAAGGAACTGCTATGCTCTCCATTTTTAAAATAACCTGATGAACTGATAGTCGATGCCAGCTTCCTTGAATAGGTAGAATGATCGTGATCTACTATGGAGATTGAAATACCTTTCACTTCATAATCTGCGGCAAGGGGAAGAATAAGCAATTGAACCAAAGGAGCCACAAACAATAATGGCAATAGACCTTTGTTTCGAAAAATTTGCAGGAATTCTTTTTGAATTAAAAATTTTATCGTTCTCATGCCAACCGGATTTTGAATTTTCTTAAACTAATGGCGATAAGGACAACTGACATGCCTGCAAGGATCAATGTTTCTTTCCAGATCATGTTGATCCCAAGTCCTTTGATCATGATGGACTTCACAATGATGTAATACCATTTTGCAGGTACAAAATGAGAGATGATCTGCAGGGGCACCGGCATGTTTTCTATAGGAAACATAAAACCTGTAAATAACATCGTCGGAAGCATCATGCCCATCATGGACAATAACATAGCCGTCTGCTGCGAATCCGTGCTGGTCGAAATCAGCAATCCCAAAGAAAGCGCAGTGATGATCAGTAAAATACTTTCTGCGAATAATAAAAAGATGCTTCCGTTGACAGGCAGATGGAGGGCAAAAACACTAAGTGAAAGAATGATAATCACATTGATAATGGAAATAATTAAATATGGCACTGCTTTCGATAAAATAACAAGAAAGGGTTTGAACGGTGAGACCAGCAGGATTTCCATGGTCCCTCTTTCTTTCTCCCTCACAATAGATACGGCTGTCATCATGACACCGATTAACATAAGTACCAGGGCCATCACGCCGGGAACAAAATTGGGAGCACCTTTTAATTCGGGATTGTAAAGCATTCTCACTTCCGTTGTAATCTGGTATGGAAGCTCGTTTATTCCATTTAGTTCGTTTTGATAGGACATGATGATCGCAGTAGCATAGTTCGTCAATGCATTGGCTGTGTTTGGATCCGAAGCATCGGCTATGATCTGCACCTGGGTTTTATGCGTATGCAACAATGCATGATTCAAATCAGAGGGAAACACAATAGCTAATTTTATGACCCCTTCTTTAAATGATTCTTCTAACTGGTCTGCGTTTGCCGGAGAGTCGCGGATTTCAAAATAATTGCTGGCCTCAAGCCTGTTTATGATTTGTTTTGAGGCATCATCTTTTGCATAATCCATCACTATAATCTGAGTGTTCTTTATTTCATTGGTCAATGCGAAGCCAAACAGAACAATTTGCATGATGGGAAGCCCGAATAACATCAACAATGTTTTCCGGTCGCGGAAGACGTGATAAAATTCTTTTTTGATAAAGGCTAAAAATTGTTTCATTATTCTGCCTGTCTTTTTGCCCCACGAGCAAGCTGATAAAAAACATCATCCATGGATTTTGCCTCAAATTGTTTTTTCAGATTTGAAGGTGAATCCAATGCTTTAATAGACCCATCCACCATCATCGATATCCTGTCACAATATTCAGCTTCATCCATATAATGCGTGGTCACAAAAATGGTAATGCCGCGTGAAGAAGCATCATAAATAAGATCCCAGAATTGCCTTCTCGCCACAGGATCCACACCACTGGTTGGTTCATCCAGGAAAACAATTTTAGGCTGATGGATAATCGCTATTGCAAAAGCCAGCTTTTGTTTCCAGCCGGCAGGCAATTCCTTTACTAATTTTTTCGCTTCCTGTTCCAGTTTCAAAAATGAAATGAGCTCGCCGCTTTTTGCTTTTATTTGTTTGTTCGTCAGTCCATAAATTCCTCCGAAGAACCTGATATTTTCAAGGATCGTAAGATCTTCATACAAAGAAAATTTCTGGCTCATGTATCCTATGTTTTTCTTAATCAGCTCATTCTGCTTGTATACATCGTATCCACCTACTGTGGCTGAACCTGAAGTTGGAATGGAAAGACCACAAAGCATGCGCATGGCTGTAGTTTTGCCCGCACCATTTGCTCCCAGGAATCCGAATATTTCTCCCGGCATGACGTCAAAGGTGATTTCATTCACTGCCACGAAATCACCAAATTTCCTGGTGAGCTTGTTTGTTTCTATTACGGGATCCGGCATGGTGTGATTAATTTTTAACTGCGGAACTCAGCCTGATAAAATAATCTTCAATGGTGGGTTCAATTTGCTCCATTTCAATATGGGTATGATTTTTATTTTCCAGGTATGTGATTATTTCTGCCCTTGCATCAGGGTCATCCATTTTTAAGGTGAGATGCAGGTGTTCACCAAATGCAAAACAACTTTCTGTGTTTTTGAAATCTTTAAGATCGTGTACGAGCTTTTTCCGGTCGTCAGATTTCAGGGAATAAAGATTTACTTCATACGCGCTTACAATACTTGCAGGTGTATCTACCACGAGTATCTTACCATATTGGATAAGGGCTATTCTATCACAAAGTGTGGCTTCATCCATATAGGGTGTAGACACGAGTATGGTGATATTTTGTTTTTTAAGATTCTTCAGCATTTCCCAAAATTCCTTTCGGGAAACTGTATCAACACCGGTTGTAGGTTCATCAAGAAATAAGATGACGGGTTTGTGAATGAGTGCACAACAAAGTGCAAGCTTTTGCTTCATCCCTCCTGAAAGCTTACCGGCTCTTCTTTTTTTAAAAGGTTCTATCTGAATGTAGATGTCTTTTATTAAATCATAATTTTCTTCTATGGAGGTGTTAAACAATGTGGCAAAGAAGGTGAGATTTTCTTCTACAGTAAGATCTTGGTACAACGAAAATTTACCCGGCATGTACCCGATACGGTTGCGAATCAGTTTATAATTTTTTACAATATCGAGTCCGTTAACTGTTGCATGTCCACCATCTGGCAGGAGAAGAGTTGTCAGCATGCGAATGATGCTCGTTTTACCTGCTCCATCAGGACCGATCAAGCCGAATAATTCACCTTTGTCTACAGAAAAAGAGACATTGTCAACAGCCGTAACCTTTCCGTTTTCATAGGTCTTAGTGATTGTATTTAGTGCAATATCGATCATGGTGCGAATTTCAATTCACCATACATGCCTATTTTGAGGAAACCATCATTCTGCACTTTTACTTTTATGGCATAGACCATATTGGCTCGCTCTTCTTTTGTCTGAATGGTTTTGGGTGTGAATTCAGCTTTATCACTTATCCAGGTGATGATGCCTTCCGTTTCTTTATACTGTCCCTGGCCATCATCCGTCAGCACGTTTACTTTTTGATTTAACGTGATCTGTGGTAATTGATTCGCTGTGATATAAGCTCTGAAGATCAGCGAGGACAGGTCAGCAATTTTATAAAGTGGTTTTCCCTGGACAGCCATCTCATTGGCTTCTGCATATTTTGTAATGACTGTACCCGGGATGGGGTTCATAATTTTTGATTTGAGGAGCTGATCATTGATCTGTTCAATCTGAATCTGGAAGGGCAGTGCTTCTTTACTGATCCCCGATGTTGTGATGCCAAGAGATGATTGTTGCGCGGCGATTTGTTTTTTCAGAATATTTATTTGCGCATTTATATCGTCCAGTTGTTTTGGTGTTGCAGCATCTGCTTTTACTAATTCCGAAATCCGTTTCTGTTCTTTTTCTGCAGTTTTCAATTGTTCCTGCAGAGTTGCAAGTTGAGCGGATACATCGGGTTTTTTAGACAGCAATGCCTGTATCTGGGCCAGTAATTGTTTCTTTTTTAAAAATAATTGCGTGCTGTCGATATACCCTATGAATTGTCCGGCCTTCAATTCCTGGCCTTCCTGCAGGTCAAATTGCTTTATGATACCGGTGGCTTCGCTTGAAATAATGACTTCTTCTGCTTCAAATGCTCCGGATGCATCGAAATCATTTTTTGTTTTTTTACAGGCTATTAGCCAAAATGCTATTGTAATTGTAAAAAGGATATTGGTTTTCATTTTATACAGATGTGGTGATCATTAATTTCCTGAAGTTGTATTGTAAGTATATTGAGCCAGTAACAGCTGAGCCTGGTGCAATACCAGATTTTGCCTGGCCACATCCACTGTATTTACGTGCGTGAGATATTCGGTGGAAGTGATAGTTCCGTTTTCTAGTTGCGCTGTATAAGAATGAATAGTATTCTCATAAAGATCTATGATCTGGTGATCTATTTCTATAAGTTCTTCATACTTAGTGATTTCACTTTCCTGCCTGGACAAGGATAGATTTGTATTAAAAAGAAAAGTTTCTTTCTGAACTTCAATCATATCCTGGCTCTGAACAAGGAGTTGACGATCATTCCTCGAAGTATATAGTGACGCTAATGGCCAGATAAATCTTATCCCGCCGATATAATAGAAATCAAATTTGTTTGCCAGGAAATTGAAACCTGGTTTGCCATATCCGGCTTGCAGGAACAATCCTAGTTTTGGAATTTTCCTTGTAGAAATCATTTTGCTTTGCAATTCAAAACTTTCTTTTTGCGCATCAAACAATTTTAATTCAGGCCGTGAAATATTGCTTACGACGGATTTTGCAGAAGGTGTCTGAAATTCAGTACTTATATCCAGTGGTTTATGGATCAACAACTCCAGCATTTGGATGTATCCGTTCAGGCCAGCATTCAATTCAATCGTGCGCTGTTCAGATTTTAAGAATTCGGCTTTCAGGATATCTGCACTGCTTTTCAATGCAATTCCATTAGCTATGGCGGTATTCGTTGTAGTAATACCTGATTGAATATCCTTCTTTAATAATGCTACCTGTTTAATTTGTTCTTTGATCAATAGAATTCCAAAGTAAACCTGGTTTATTCTTTCCTTCAGAGTATAAAGATCTGCTTCAAGCTTTTTCTCTTCTATGACTGTTTTGGCTTCTATCAATTGTTTTTGTTGTCTTACTAGTCTTCCTTCGGTTAAGGGTTGGTTGATGTCAACGTAAGCTTTATACTGATCCTTGCTAAGTGAAGAAATTTCGAGCCCGGGGAATTCAAATGGGATCTGTGTTACTTCGGACTGATATGTAGCCTGTGCATTAAATATGACCTGCGGAAGCAAACCTTTTCCTGCATTCTCCAGGTTGAAATCTTTAATCCGGGTTAATATTTCTTTTTGCCTGATTAAAGGATAATTATCTGTGGCTAATGAATAGCATTCTTCGAGTGTTATAGATGTTGGGCCCTGAGCTGATACATCAAAAATTGCAAATAGAAAAAAGCAAATGAGCCGGATATGCATCAGTGTCTTCATCATATTATTAAAACCCTTTTTCATGGGAAACTCTATTTTAAATTCATCATGCTAAAAATCCATTCCGGGATAAGTATTTTTCTTTGCTGCATTAATTCATTAAAAGATGATTGATCCAGGTTCCCGATATTTTTAATGATCGGGCTTCCCACGAATGGAAAAATGATCATGCCCATGATATTCATGATAAAGTGCAAAGGATGCATGGGCGGAATCTTTCCTTCTATTATAGCCTGTTGAATTTGTACAAAGAAGTGTGACCGGATCAGCTTTTCTTTAAAATCCAGTTTCGATATCAATTCATGTGGATGATTTCTCAATTCGCTTAGCACAAAGAGTGGGAGGTTAGGTTGAAGTGTCAACATATCGATGTAGTTGCTGACCAGCGTGCGTATCTTTTCCTGAAGTGATGTTCCTTCGTCATTCAACACACCTGAAATAGACTGAATAAAACCCTGCATACTTTCAAGCATGATCAGGTCGAAGAGTTTTTCCTTACTCCGAAAGTAGTAGTTCAACAAAGCGAGGTTGATCCCGGCTTCCTGAGCTATATCCCTGGTGCGGGTAGCTGCATACCCTTTCTGTGTAAACATGACGCGGGCAGCATTTTTGATTTTCTCCTCCGTGGACGGATCGAGGGTTGTATTTGATTCTTTGCTCTTCATGCTTTTGCCTTGGAGGATCAAATATAAAGGGAAAATTGACTTTTAAACAGATATTTTAATCAAATGATTAAATAAATTATTTCTGAATTCCTGCCAAGTGACATCCGCTTGAATGTGTGGCACACTTAGGTGTGGCACACCTAAGTGTGCCACACTGTCTTAACCTGTTGACTATCAGTGGCTCTTACAGGTTATGCACAATCAGATGTGAATATCTGTTTGAGGTACCATTCCCAATATTATGATGCTGTTTTAATGCATAATGGAATCCCTCTTTCGACGATAGAAAGATTATTTTTTAGCTTCTCTTTAACTAGCATCCGGTATCATTTCCCATTCCCTGCACGTTATCGTTTCATTAGAATTCACAAGGGCGGCTTGCCCATAAGGTTTCACTATTTTTGCTGTAATCATTAAACTATGAAAACGATCCTCTCCATTTTTTCCTTCTTCCTTTTTATAAGCACTGGTTTTACTCAAAAACAGGATGTGGAAGTCTTTGAAAAAAAAGAAGGCAACAAAGTTCTCGTCATGGCGCGGAACACGGGCAAAGCAGAATATTCAGTTACCCTGACGATCACATCAAAAGGAATGGATGTAACTCCTTCTTCAAAAGTCGAAACAACTATTGCCGCAGGCTTCATGAAAGAATTGGCAACACTTGTTCCAAGACCAGGTGAAGGTTGGGAATACAGCTATGATGTGACCATAAGTCAGTCCGTTGGAAAAACTTCTCCTAATCCAGGAACGAGTCCAACCACGGCAACTACATCTCCTGCACAAACCCGGGAAGAGAATAGCACTACTCCAACAACCACAAAGACTACCACAACTACGATTACACCTGCACCGGCGCCTCCATCACCTGACTTATCAAAAGCAGAGATCATTCTATACACTAAACCCGCATGCGGCCGGTGTTCCTATGTAAAAAAACAACTTACCGCACTTAATATTCCATTCGAAGAATATAGTACGGCCTCTACCTCTGCGGAAATAAATAACATGTGGACAGGCCTTAGGAATTCGGGCTTTACAGGAGGTAGTGTCACAATGCCTGTTGTAAGAGTAAAAGGGAAATACTACTATAATATTAAGGACATGGAGGGCTTTGTAAATGACCTTAAGAAGTCCTGATCGAACATTCCCTTTAAAATAACGTAAGGCCGCACGAACCCTCTTATCAACGATTATCAATTACTACAGGCAACGCCTTGATGTGAGCATAAACCTTTACACCATTGAGCGTCATCTCAGTCTGATCATCAGTAAACTTTACTCCTTTCACGTCATGCAGGCTGCCTTTTGGAGAAATTGCTTTCACGCCATAAAAAGTGCCATCCTTTGCAATAGCTTTTATCTGAATGATACTACCTGAAGGATTGATCCCTTTTACATCCAGTTTTTCTCCTTCAGCAGTTAAGGCTTTGATATCATAGATAGTTCCATCTTCACCAATAGCTTTCACCGGAACATATTTGTCATTACTGACCAACATCTTCACAGGCAATTTTTTACCCCCGATAAATGCTTTGATATCCATCAGATGAAGTTCACCATCGGTAACAATTGCTTTCACATCATGTATGTTTCCTTCCTTATCCAAAGCTTTCACATCCAGGATTTTTCCATCGGGATGAATGGCTTTCACATGCCATATCGTGTCTGAATTGTCCTGTCCGATTTGGGGTAATGCTTTGATGTGAGCATACACATCGACTCCGTTTACCTTTGCTTCGATGCGATCGGGTGATACCTTGATTCCTTTCACATCATAGAGCTGGCCTTTTTGGGATAATGCTTTGATCCCATAGAATTCTCCGGTTTTGCTGATAGCTTTTATCTGGATGATATTTCCAGTACGATTTATTCCTTTGACATCAAGCTTATCACCTTCTGGTGTAAGTGCCTTGATATCGTAAATCGTGCCATCATCACCAATGGCCTTCACGGGTGTGTATTGATCATCGCTTACCAGCATCTTGACCGGGAGTTTTTTATCTCCTACCAGGGCTTTGATATCCATCATGTGAAAGTTGCCATCTCTTTGAATGGCTTTGACTGCATAGATATTTCCATCCTTATCCAGCGCTTTTACATCCAGTAATTTTCCTTCGGGAAGAAAAGCTTTTACATGCCAGATGGTTTCTTCAGATCCGGAAGTTTCATTCTCTGCTGGTTTTACAGGAGCATTGTCAGGGTTCTTAGCACAACCTACTATTGAAAGTAAAATCGTGATAATCGCAATCAGCATCGAAGATTGAATCCGGGTAAAAAAACTACGAGAGGTATTCATTTTGTTTTGATTTTTCAATTCAGGAAAACTCAACCAGGTTGATTGAGCTATCATCATTAAAAGTAATAAATTATAAAGAATCTTAATATATGAAAAGATAAAAGTTAATTCAGTTTTTTGATCGATATCGTGGTTGCACTTTGATTAAAATTGCTTGAATTTGGAGGTATACTGAGAGCAACTGAATTTCCAGGAGCCGCATTAACACTTAATACTGAATTAGCTGTGGTAGTTTCGATGATCACACTTCCACTTACTGCGCCATTTGAAGTTTTTCCTATCATCGTATAGTTTAAAGGCAACATGACAAAAGTTACCGGACCTGTGTACAGCACTACACCACCATCGGTAGGATAGGTCATCTGATAATTCACTTCATATCTTCCTATGTCCGTCAGCGTAAAGATTGTTCCACTTTGGAAAAACGGAGGAAATATTCCTGTCGAAGCGATAATTCCCGGAGAAGTTAATACAGCCGTAGTATAAGTGAATGGTTGTCCAGGTGCAATTGTCGAAGGCTGACTGCCAAATTGTACGTATTGTGCTGATGGCGCATTTTGCCAAGTAGCCAAACCATTCGCATCCGATGTGAGAATATATCCACTCGCTGCACCTGTCGGCATCTTAAATCCTTGTGTGGTTGTAGTTCCTGCAACATCGAGCTTACTTGCAGGCATTACTGTCCCTATGCCAACCCTGTCCTGTGAATGAACAAGGAATGGGAAAACGACGAACATGGATACAATAAGAATAAAATTTTTCATGAGATGGGATTTGAATGCAGATGAATTGAATTCAGCAGAAATTGCAACTTCAATTTTTCTGAAGAATAACAAAGTAGAAAAATCTTTCCATTGAACAGCATTAATTGAAAGTTAATGATAAGACAAAGAACTTCTGAAGAGTTTAATAGGAATTAACTTTAACCTTGTTTAATATATTAATACACTCCTCATGGCTCATAATTCAAATCAACACCAGCAGGAAGTTCTCCAATATTATCTTGATACTGGTTTAGATTATGGGGAATGGAGCCGGGAGTTCAACATGCATTTCGGTTATTATACATTTGGCATGAATCCATTCAGACGTGAGCACATGCTGGATGCGATGAATCAGCAGGTCTTTGATCATCTTCATTTAACTGAGCAGGATCTTATCGTTTATGACCTGGGATGCGGATTGGCTGCTCCTTGTCGATCGTTTGCGAAAAGATTTCCCAACAAAAATATTAAAGGTGTGACCATCGTGCCATGGCAGGTTGAAAAAGCAAATGAAATCAATAGGGTAAGAAAAGGAGCTGAGAACATAGAGATGGTCCTTGGCGATTACACACAGTTACCTTTTACTGAAAATTCTGCTGACGGAGTTTATGCATTAGAAAGTTGTTGTCATTGTGAAGGTTTGGATAAAGGTGCATTCGTCAAAGAAATGATGAGGGTGCTTAAGCCCGGGAGAAGATTTGTGATCGTAGATGGATTCATAAAACGTGATCCATCGACTTTCGGCAGCCTGTTGGGTTATTGTTATCACCAGATCCTAAAGGGCTGGGCGCTCCCTTCCTTTCCACATGCAGGCTTACTGACAAAAGCAATAAAAGAAGCCGGAGGTGATCAGGTTGAGGTAAAGGATTTTTCTTTTCGTGTTGCACCATCCGTAATGCATTCACCATTTACAGTTTTGTTTTTCCTTTTCAAAAAAATGTTGCACGGTGAAAAACTAAACCCGGTCCGGATAGGCCATCTTAAAGCGTGTCTTCTTGGATTGATCCTGGGCATGCACCGTAAGAGTTTTTCTTATTGCCTTGTGACGGGAATAAAGAAAGAGTAAAAAGTAAGCAGTAATCGGTAATCGGTAAAAAATGTGATCAGTAATTGGTAAGTGGTAAATAGTAAGTAGTAATAAATAAAGTAAATGCATTCGTAAATAACATTTACTGATTGCCGATTACTGAATACTGATTACTTAAGTTCTAATCGTCCCGAACGTCACATCTACAACCCGAAGTCTTGTCTTTTTTCCAAGCTTATATTTAATCGGTCCTAACAACATTCTTATACCCGTACCCACTGCAATATTAATCAAGCCAAATTCCATTCCGCCTTCCGTATACTCCGGATTTCCTCTTAAAGTGTACCAGAGATCCCCCAAAATCATGGAAACACCTCCTGCCTGCAGCGCACCTCCGATAATAGTAGGTATCAATCGCTGATTGGACATCCTGAACCTGCTGATATCAGAGATTGGAATCCATGCATCTCCCAACAATATTAATTGTGCATCAGCATTGAGGTCCAGTATCTGGCGTGTATACCATCCTTTATCATCATCCTTCAACTGAAAAGTAATTTCATCATAGATAGCGAACCGCTTTGTTCGTGGTGAGCCTGTCCTTTCTATCAGGAGGAATTTTTGAGCAGAGATCTCAGGAAGGAATGAGATGATAAACAGAATCACGAGACTGGTAATTTTCATCCTATTCCTGTTGGCATTTTTTTATCCACCGTTCTAACGCAGTAGCGATGCTCTTTTGTATAGTGATGAAATCCAGCAATTCGCTCCCTGTGTAGATCAACCCCAGGTGATACGCTTTTTGTGAAGCCAGATTAGCAAATAATTCAGGTTTCAGGAGGCGGTACCCTTCCCTCATCAGGCGTTTTGCACGGTTACGGTCCACAGCTTTCGCAAACTTTTTCTTTGAAACCGAAAACATCATCCGGACCGGACCTTCACCTGGAAGTGGAATGCCGGACTCCCGCCACACGAGTCGAACCGGATATTTAGTCAGGCTATGCCCTTCAGTGAAGAGAATGTCAATGTCTTTCTTTGACGAAAGCCTCTCTTGTTTAGAAAGCGTAAACCGTTTCATTTCTCCTCAAAAGAAATGTAAAAAATTTGAAACCAGTGATTTATATATGGGAAAAAACAAATAATGACCGGTTTTCTCCGGGCAGAAGGGATGATCAGGGGTTACTTAACCCTCATTTGATCAGAGACGGTCAGCTTATGACGTCCTCTGGCGCGACGGGCAGATATCACCTTGCGTCCACCATTCGTACTCATACGGCTGCGGAACCCATGTTTATTGACTCTTTTCCTTCGGGATGGTTGAAATGTCCTTTTCATCGCTGTTATACCTGTTTATGGTCGTAATCGCTCATTTAAAAGCGGGCACAAATGTATTAAATTTATTTGGAAACTTGTACTCCCGTCACCTGAAAGGAGAATCCATTTTACCCCCCACCCCCTAAAAGGGGGAGTTGCTGAATTCTTCGTTTTACCTACTACCCCCTGAAAAAGGGAATTGACTTCAGCAATTCCCCCTTTCAGGGGGTAGGGGGTACAGGAAGATTTATCCATTCATCGAGATGAGGAACTCCTCATTCGTCTTTGTATTGATCATGTGCTTACGCAGGAATTCCATCGCTTCATCCGGTTTCATATCTGCGAGATAATTACGCAGCACAAACATCCTTTGAAGGATCGCATCATCCAGCAACAGCTCCTCACGACGTGTGCTCGATTTTGTAAGATCGATTGATGGATACATCCGCTTGTTAGCCAATGTACGGTCAAGCTGAAGCTCCATGTTACCTGTTCCCTTGAACTCTTCAAAGATGACACCGTCCATTTTTGAACCGGTATCAATCAGGGCTGTAGCAAGCACGGTTAATGAACCTCCATGTTCAATATTCCTGGCAGCACCAAAGAATTGTTTTGGCTTATGCAAAGCATTTGCTTCAACACCGCCAGATAACACTTTACCGCTTGAAGGAGCCACTGTATTGTATGCTCTGGCAAGACGCGTAATGGAATCCAGAAGGATCACCACATCATGTCCGCATTCTACAAGACGCTTTGCTTTTTCAAGAATAATGTTTGCAACACGTACATGGTTTTCAGCGGGTTCATCGAAAGTTGAAGAAACTACTTCAGCTCTTACACTACGACGCATATCAGTCACCTCTTCAGGCCGCTCATCGATCAGCAGAACGATCAGAAATACTTCAGGGTGATTAGCTGCGATGGCATTCGCAATATCTTTTAGCAGAAATGTTTTTCCTGTTTTAGGTTGTGCTACGATCAATCCCCGCTGGCCTTTACCCAGTGGGGTAAAAAGGTCAATCATCCGGTTGCCATAATCTTTGCCTCCGGGATGGGTGAGAAGGTTGAATTTCTCTGTTGGAAAAAGTGGTGTCAGGTAATCAAATGGAACACGGTCTCTGACTTCATCAGGTGTTTTACCATTTACAGTGCTGACCCTAAGCAATGCAAAATATTTTTCGCCTTCTTTCGGAGGTCGGATTGCTCCCTTGACTGTATCTCCTGTGTTTAATCCAAACAGCTTGATCTGTGAAGGAGATACATAGATATCATCAGGAGATGACAGGTAATTGTAATCCGAAGAGCGTAAAAATCCATATCCGTCCGACATCATTTCGAGCACGCCTTCACCTTCGATGATGCCGTCCACTTCTACATTGAATCGTTCTCTTGCCTCACGATGCAGATCGCGTTGTGCAGGTGTGTTACGATTGTCGACAGGTTGGGCCTGGTTACCTCTTTCAATTTGTGGTCTGGTTTCTTCCTGCTGACGATTTTCGCGTGGTTCATTTGGCACACGTTGTTCGCGTGGTTCATTTGGCACACGTTGTTCGCGTTGTTCGTGTGGTACACGTGGTTCATGTGGAACACGAGGCTCATTTGGAACTCGTGGTTCTCTGTGTTCGCGTGTTTCTAAAGGAACTCTGTTTTGATCGCGATTTTCGCGTGGCTCTCGAGGTTCACGAGGTTCATTTGGTACGCGTGGTTCTCTTGGACCCTGGAGGCCGCTTCTGTTATCGCGGTGTTCTGGTCTGCGTGGTTCCGGACGTCGGTTTTGTTGATTTCGTTCAGCTGGTGGATTTGGTGTTTTTATTACTTTTTCTTCAGCTACAGTTTCTTCCGGTTGTTCAGCAACTTCATCAGCATCTGAATCAGATTCTACGGGTTTGCGAGGTCTTTTGCGAATAGCATTGGGCTGTCTTTTATCAACACGCATATTATCCGAGGAAACAGGAACTTCATCAGGAAGGTCCGCGTCATTAGCTCCGTTTTTGGAGGCTTTCTTTTTTTCACCGGCGAGTGCCTGGTGATCGAGAATGGTATAGACTAACTCTTGTTTGTTGAGTTTCTTAAAACCGTCTACGCCGAGGTTTTCTGCAAGTTCCCGAAGCTCAGGAACGAGCATGTCGTTCAACTGCAAAATATCGTACATGATATGATCAGATAATGATTAGAAATAAAATAATTGGATTCAATAAGACTTATTCAAACTCGGTATCATTTCGCTTCTTTCCGCCACAAACTCAATAATTATTTAGAAAGGGAAAATCTGAAGGACAATCAGACCGGTAATGTAGGTGTGTAAAACGCCGCCAAGGTAACAACTCTTTTTTAAATATGGGGAATTACCTTTGGTGAAATTTCCAGTGGTTACTACACCCGTATAAACGGTTAAATACCAAAAATAGTTGTCTCATATGTTAGAAATGCAAATTTTACGCGATCAGAAGGAAAGGGTCCTCACAGGCTTCCGGAAGAGAGGCTTTAGTGCCGAGAGATTAGCCCTTACTGATCAGGCTATTAAGCTGGATGATGAACGCAAAGAGGTTCAGACTCAGCTAGATAGCTTATTAAATGAACGAAACACCCTGTCTGATGAGATTGGAAACCTGTTCAAAAAAGGCCAGGGGGCTGAGGCTAATCAGCTAAAAGCCAAAGTCCAGGGAATCAAGGAAAATGCGGACAATATGGAGCAGCGTCTTCAATCCATTAAAGCTGAACTTGATGCTATCCTTGTGACATTGCCAAATGTCCCGCATGAAAGTGTTCCCGAAGGGAAGACCCCTGAAGATAATGTTGTTCATAAGGCATGGTCAGGAGACCTTCCGAAATTACCTGAAGGCTCAGTACCCCATTGGGACCTGGCTGAAATGTATAACCTGATAGACTTCAAGCTTGGGGTATCCATTACCGGAAGCGGTTTCCCTCTTTATCGCGGTTTTGGAGCGCGGCTGCAAAGGGCTTTAATCAATTATTTCCTTGAAGAAGCCAGGAAGGCTGGTTATGAAGAGATTTTGCCCCCGATCCTGGTCAATGCCGATACTGCTTACGGAACAGGTCAATTGCCGGATAAGGAAGCCCAGATGTATTATGTGGAGAAAGATGATCTATACCTGATTCCGACGGCTGAAGTACCTGTGACCAATATGTACCGTAACCAGATCATACCTGAATCCGGACTTCCGGTCAAACTCACCGGTTATACGCCATGTTTCAGGAGAGAAGCTGGTTCATATGGTTCTGACGTAAAAGGGATCAACAGGGTGCACCAGTTTGATAAAGTTGAGATCGTGCAGATCGGGCATCCATCGACTTCTTATGAAGCACTTGAAGGGATGGTGGCGCATGTAGCCCAATTGATGGATAGTCTTGAACTTCCCTACCGGATACTTAAGTTATGCGGAGGTGATATGGGATTTACCTCTGCATTGACTTATGATTTTGAAGTCTGGGCGGCAGGGCAGCAGAAATGGCTTGAGGTAAGCTCGGTTTCTAATTTTGAGACTTTCCAGTCCAACCGTATGAAAATGAGATACAGGGATGATAAAGGAAAGATCCAATTAGTCCATACACTTAATGGAAGTGCATTGGCCTTGCCAAGAATTTTGGTTGCATTGCTTGAAAACAATCAATCGGAGAAGGGTATTAAATTGCCAAAGGTTCTTGTACCTTATACGGGGTTCGAGTGGATCAGTAAACAGGAATAATATACATTTAATTTTTTCAAAACATGAAACCATCAGCGGGGATTTTGCATTTACAGGAATGATAAAATCCGCTTAATAACACGCGGAATGGTTGAAAACGAAATAAAAAAATATGAATATTTCTTATTTGATTTTAGTAGGAGCAATCGCTCTTGTGGGGTTCCTGGTACAGAACCAGATGACATCCAGATTTCGTAAATACGGACAGATCCCATTGAACAGTGGCATGACCGGTTACCAGGTGGCCATGGCGATGCTTAATCATTATGGTATCCACGATGTCTCTATTGTCCAGGGGGAAGGTTTTTTGACGGATCATTACAATCCATCAACGAAAACTGTCAAGCTCAGCCCGGAAGTATATAATGGAAGATCCATTGCAGCTGCTTCTGTAGCAGCGCATGAATGTGGACACGTGGTTCAGCATGCAACAAATTATACCATGCTCACTTTCCGGAATGCAATCGTACCTGTAGTAAAAGTTGCAGCTGTTGCGCAGCAATGGGGCTTTCTCGCTGCAATGTTGTTTCTCGGAAGTTTTCCTCAACTGCTATTGATTGTCATCGTGGCTATGATGATTACTACCCTGTTCAGCCTGATCACTCTTCCTGTTGAATTTGATGCCAGCCGCAGGGCTTTAGTGTGGTTAGATGAAACCGGGACAACAAGAGGAACAGAATATGAATTTGCCAAAGATTCGCTGAAGTGGGCTGCCATGACATACCTTGTTGCCGCACTTGCTTCTGTAGCTATGTTGGTGTATTTCATCCTTTCGTATCTTGGAAGGCGGTAATCCAACCGGAGTACAGTGACACATTTCCATTACTTAATTCAATCCGAATCTCATGAGTGAGACAGTAGACACCATCATTACACACGGGGCAGCCCAGATGGACATTGCCGTAGAACATCTTAAAAAAGAACTGACAAAAATCAGGACAGGTAAAGCTAACACAGGCCTTCTTGACGGACTTTTAGTGGATTATTATGGAAATAATACACCCCTTGCCCAGGTAGCCAATGTAGGCATTGCAGATGCGCGGACGATCACGATTCAGCCCTGGGAAAAATCCATGCTGGCAAAAATCGAACAATCCATTTTCGCCGCTAACATCGGCATCACACCGATGAATGACGGTGAGATCATCCGCATATCTATTCCTCCGCTCACCGAGGAAAGGCGCCGTGACCTTGCCAAGCAGGCTAAAACTATGGGAGAAGAAGCAAAGGTAGCATTGCGTCATGCCCGTCATAAAATCATTGACTTTATCAAAAAAGCTATGAAAGATGGTTTCCCCGAAGACATGGGAAAACGAAAGGAAGCGGAAGTAGATAAAATGTTACATCATCATTCAGAAGCAGTCGATCATCTCATCTCTGCGAAAGAAAAGGATATCATGACTGTGTAATTCGAATTAACGAATTACGATTTATGATTTTCGATTGAGGATTTATTGATTTCGATACTGGATAAAAGGATACCGGATGCCGGACCCGTGATGCATTTTTTATTCACGTTTCACAACTCAAAACTCACTAGAAGCTCTATTTAGCAAATCAATTGAATCACGACACATATCTCACGTTTCACGTTTCACGTTTCACGACTCACGACTCACTATTCACTATTCACTATTTTGTCTATTCCCCTGCACCCTTCGTCAGGTTTTTGCACCTATATATTTACCTTCTCACAAGAAATAACTATTATTAGCATTCTCTTAAAAACGATTAACATGAAAATCCAACTTTCCCTTCTCTTACTTGCTCTATTTATTTTCTCCTGCAAAAAGGAAGAAAAGAAGCAGGTCAATCAATACACGATTGAACAATTCTATGCGAATACATCCTATTCAGGAGGAAGTTTCTCAAATGATGAGACTAAGCTTCTGGTCAATAGCAATGAATCCGGCATTTTCAATTTATATGAAATAACGATTGAGGACGGTGCGAAAAAACAAATCACCAGCTCTGCGGAGGAGTCCTTTTTTGCAGTGGATTATGTCCCGGGTACGGCTAATCTTATCTACACTGCAGATAAAGGCGGAAATGAGTTAGATCATTTATACCTGATGGAACCCAATGGAAACACTACAGACTTAACTCCCGGCGAAAAGGAAAAAGCCAGTTTCTCTAAATGGGGCCATGATAATAAATCCATGTTTTATATTTCCAACAAACGTGACGAAAGATATTTTGATGTTTACAAAATGAATATCAGCGACTGGAAGCCTGTGCTTTTCTATGAAAATAAAGATGGCCTGGATGTCACGGACATTTCATTCGATGAAAATACGATTGCATTGAATAAGCCAATCACATCAAGCGAAACTGAAACTTACATTCAAAACGTGAAAACGGGTGAACGCAAAGAAGTATCCCAACCAGATCAGAAAGGTTCATATGGTTCATCCGGATTCAGCAAGGATAATAAATACCTTTTTTACATCACCGATGCCGGCAAGGAGTTTGCCTACCTCGCTCAATATGATTTACAAACCGGTGAAAGGAAAACGTTGTATGAAACCAAATGGGATGTGCAATACAGTTACCTGAGCGAAAATGAAAAATACCGGGTGATCGGTATCAATGCAGATGGAAAAAATGAAATCGTAGTACAAGAAAATGCTACGGGAAAAGCCATTGATTTTCCGGAAATCCCGGATGGTGATATCACGGGATTGAATATTTCGGATAGTGAAAAGCTTATCAGGCTTTCTGTCGGAACTTCAAAAGCGCCAAATAATATTTATGTCTATAACCTGGAATCAAAGAAGCTAAAGAAGCTGACAGACAGCCTGAATAAAGAAATCAATGCAGATGATCTGGTGTCTGCCGAGGTGGTCAGATATAAATCATTCGATGGACTTGAAATCCCTGCGATCTATTACAAACCTCTCCAGGCTTCTTCAAATAGCAAGGTTCCGGCAGTTGTTTTTGTACACGGTGGTCCCGGCGGTCAATCCAGGACAGGATACTCTGCATTGATTCAGTACCTGGTCAATCATGGCTATGCTGTACTCGCTGTAAACAACAGGGGCAGCAGCGGATATGGAAAAACATTCTTTAAAATGGATGACCGCAATCATGGCGATAAAGATCTCAAAGACTGCATCTGGGGCAAAAAATGGCTTGCTTCGCAAGATTATATCGATGGTGAAAAAATAGGCATCATCGGAGGAAGCTATGGTGGATATATGACCATGGCAGCCATGACTTTTGCACCAGATGAATTCAAAGTTGGCGTTAATTTATTCGGAGTGACGAATTGGCTCCGCACATTAAAATCCATACCGCCATATTGGGAATCTTTCAGGAATGCATTGTACATGGAACTGGGAGATCCATTCACAGCAGATTCTGCCAGGTTGTATGAAATTTCCCCTTTATTTCATGCAGACAATATAAAAAATCCTGTGATGGTGCTCCAGGGAGCGAATGATCCCCGCGTATTGAAAATCGAATCCGATGAGATCGTAGCAGCGATGAAGAAAAATAATATCCCTGTCAATTATGTAGTCTTCCCGGATGAAGGACACGGTTTTGTGAAGAAAGAAAATGAAATCAAGGGATATAGTGAAATACTTGTTTTCCTGGATCAGTATTTGAAGAAACCGTTGGAGGGTTGAAAAAGAAATCGATGAAAGTTGTGCGTAGTTTAAAACTACGCACAACTTTCATCGATTTTCTTTTTTTCATTTATATTTTAAATCTCAGTAAGAATATAAATTCCTTTACCATCCGTTGCATAATATTTATTTCCCGATTTATAAATCCGGTTATTTTCAACATTCGTTTTTACAAGTACAGGTGTCAGAAACTTTCTTTCTGCAATATCATACATCTGAATTTCATTACCTGTTCCTGTAATTACAAATGGTGATGAAACTGAAAAAAATTCTTCCACAGGGATTTCAACATTGTAGATAAATTTTCCGAAATCATCAAAGACAGAAACCGGATGGCTGGTTTCTTTCAACAGCAGGAAGTGATCAAGGTCATATATAAAATCCGGCCTGACAGAAGCGGGAGCGATAATATCAAACGGGTCAGAAGTAAGGAGGGCGTTACCATCATCACCTGATTTTATAAGCACTCTGTTCGTTCCGTCAAACATCCATAGTGCATTGTCCGGAGAGAGACAAGCTGCAGTGATATCATGCAATTTCCATTCCGCCAGCCTGATGCGCTGAATTTCGGAAAGTGTTCGATCATACAATAAAATCGTTTGCTGGTCCCTGTAAAACACCATGGTCTTGAATGGGTTTCCTACGTCTATGCTATGCGCTTCACCCAGGTTGTTATTGACCACATGAAATAAAAGTTTTCCCGTGGTATCATATTTCGAAACCCTGTCTGTTTCGTCAAGTATGTAAAGATTTCCAAGCGGATCAAAATCTAAAAAGCGAATGGCAGGATTCAGAATAAGATAATTCAGTCCGTCATTCTCTTTCGAAGAATGTCTTGCAGTAGTGCATCCTGCGGCAGACAAACTGATGATCAACAAAGAAAAGAGATATTTCATCTTACACTCAATGTAAGGACTTACCTCAGAATGGTGATGAGTTTTCGCACAAAGGTCTGTCCACCCGAACGTATGCCGATGTCGAGCATCTTGTCCACCTGCATGGCTACATCCAATATCTGAGTGGTCATCTTATTCAATTCATCCACTTCTTTTGGGGAAGCAGATTCCGGATTGATTTCCTGGAGTTGTTGCATCGAATCAATGACCGGATCCAATTCTCTTCGTTTCCGCTCACGCGCAATCTGAAGAGCCATCTTCCAGACATCTTTTTCAGAAGCAAAATACTCTTTGCGGTCGCCGGGTATATAGGTCTTATGTACAATGCCCCACTCTACTAGGCCGCGAAGACTGATGCTGACATTACCCCGTGAGATCGTGAGCACTTCGATGATCTGATCCGTAGTGAGTGGATCTGGGGATATCATCAGTAACGCATGGATCTGTCCCATGGTCCTGCTGATGCCCCACTGCGTGCTTAGCTGTCCCCAGGTTCGAATGAGCTGATTGCGTGCTTCGTCGTAATCCATATACTTTTTTGGATGTTGCAGATTTCCGGGATTTCAACAAAGAATGAAACAAAAGGTTATTTTTTGGATTATTATTTATTCCTCCGTTTCAGAAAGAATGGGTCAATTCGCTTTCTGCAAACCCTTCAACAGCTTCTCAATTCTTTTTGCTTTACTGGGTATTTCCATGACATCCTGCCGCGATCTTAATACTTTTTCCAGTCGCTTGACATATGGAGTCGAGATGACCTCAGCTGTTTTCTCGGCATACATAGGCACCTGGTTAACAGGTGCTTTCTGAATTTGCTCAAGCAAAAGGTCCATGCAATCATTATGATGTTTTTTCAACGTGGCAACATTGCTCAGGATATAAATGCCATGATCGCGCGTGATGACGCTACCTGAGTCCATGGCATCCAGTACAACCGTGAGGTGCTTTGCAATTAATTCAGGGTTTGTTTTACTGATCATGGAGAGTGCAGACATGGCACCCCATTTCATCCAATTATCTTTTTGATCAAAGAGCTTCAAAAATTCGTTACTAAATGGAATGATCAACTCAGATTTTCGCTCTCCGATTTCATAAAGCACTTTTATAGCGTCATGGCGAAGGGAGGAAGTCTTGTGATTCATCAATGTGATCAGCTCTTCAACAGCCTTTTTATCTGAGGTTTTACTTATTTTTTCAGCCAATGCGATATTAGGTTCCTGGTTCTTTCTGCCGAGTGAACTTGCCAGTTGTTCTGAGATTGATTTTGCCATGAATACAGATTATGGTTTGGTGCTTAAAATGAATTCCTTTATTTCCATTTACTTTTACAAGATATCAAAGCGGAATAAGATAAAGTTAATGTGATGAATGAATTATATACAAGGGTAGATCCAAAGGAGTTTTGGCCAAAAATTACTTACCGGGATGCTGTCACGATGGCCGGATCATGCTTCACGGAACATATCAGTGATAAATTATTGCGATACAAATATCATGTGTTAAGTAATCCTTTTGGTATCCTCTTTAATCCCGTATCCATTGCAAATTCTTTTGAAAGAATTGCGAATAAACAACTTTACCGCACGGAAGAATTGGTATTTCATGATGGCCTCTATCACAGCATGGATCATCACGGGGATTATTCAGGAACCGATAAAAATATTGTTTTACAAACTATAAATTCATCACTGGAAAGAGCATCTCTGCATTTATCACAAAGTAAATTCGTCTTCATTAGCCTTGGCTCCGCAAAAGTGTATCGTTTCAGGAAAACAGGATCTATATCCGGTAATTGCCATAAAATACCACAGGATGAATTTGAATCCTTCAGGATGACGATACCGGAATGTTCATCAGCTTTAGAAAAAATAACATCTTCAATACGGTTACTCTCTCCGGATGCGCATATCATCTGGACTGTAAGCCCGGTAAGACATCTCAGGGATGGGATTGAAGAAAATCAACTCAGCAAATCAACACTTTTGCTGGCTATTGATCAGCAGATGAAAAATCATACACATGAAAATTATTTCCCTGCATATGAGATCATGATGGATCAGCTCCGGGATTACAGGTATTATGCCCGTGATCTCGTGCATCCCTCATCTCTAGCCATTGATATCATCTGGGATATGTTCAGGGATACTTACCTGGAATCGCAACAGGATATTCATCAGCTCATCGAAAAAGTACATCGTGCTATGGAACACCGGTTTATCCGGGATGATAAAGAAGCCATAAGAACATTCGCAGAAAAACAATTAATCCAAATTGAACACCTGGCAAAAACATATCCGGATTTGGATTGGAAAGAAGAGCGGCAGTATTTTTTTCAATTGATAGAACCGGATTGACCCCCTACCCCCTGAAAGGGGGTATTGATAAATAAATCTTCTAAAAATCAACAATTCCCCCTTTCAGGGGGTAGGGGGTAAAACGAAATTCCCTTTCGGGGGGTAAAGGCGTAATCATTTTCGGTTAAACAGCACAAATGATTTTGTTCCGGACTTTTGTCCATTCCTGATTTTTATCCAGTACATTCCAGGAGTTAAATGATCAGGTATTTTAAGGCCTTTTTTATTATCCAAAATATTCTGCGAGAGAATTTCTTTGCCGGAAACATCTAACAAATACACAGTGATATCATTTTCACTTGCTTGTTTTTCCAAATTAATATTTAATGTAGTACCGGCATTGATGGGGTTAGGATAAATATCAAAAGGTAAACTGTATTTAATTTCCGTAGTATTCACTTCACCTTCTTTTGTTAAAAGAAATGCTGCATCCCATTGCAGCGTTGGAATTGAAATATCGGCATGTCCACCGGAGACAATCACTTGCTGCGTAGAAGTAACCAATCCCGTGATACAATCAAACCATTGAATCTGATACGTTGCATCTGCCAATTGCTCCAAATGAAGCATGGCATTATTTACTACAGGTGGTATACCTTCAGTGGCGATATAATTGTGATTATACTGACTATTGAGTACCCATCCTGCACTGGCATCAGCAGTTGATGAGTTGAGGACATATGCATCTATTTTTGAACCGAGCCCGGAAAATATATACGAATCAATCGAAATCCAATCTGTGCCTGTATTGTCAACTTTAATGGTATGCTGACCAGCAGGCACAGCAATAGAATAGCTTGTGTTAGTAGCAGCTTCACCCTGATGCATGACGGCACCATCAAGATAGATTGTCATGACTGGTTCAGTTCCGGTTTCATTATTTGTCTTTACTGTGAATGTTCCGGCTGCAGGATAATTGACTATGAACACAGGCGGACTTCTGAATTGTGTATTCCATACTGAACCATAAAGAAAATATCCTAAGGCTGCTCCCTCAGGTTGAACTTGCCCATTGTCAATCGTGATGCTAGCGGTTCCTATTCCTGACCATCCAAGCGAAGGGGTGATCACAAGGTCACCAGGTGCACCTGTAATGTGTGCTGGTCCCGGTGAAAAATTCTTTTTTACAAATGGAATTACATCCGCTACTTCGGTGACAGGTTGAAAATGATAATAGAGATCTTTAGGATGAATGTAGTTATCCCACCACCATGTCATGCCTGTACCTAAACCACCACCAAATAATGAACCCCATAATGAATTATGAATATGTATTCCATCCGGGTCTTCATTCGCCAGGTCACTGTTGCCTCCTAATCCAAACTCACCTACAAGCGTGGGTTTTTGAAAAGCATTGAGGTGTGCTCTTTCTGCTCCTGCAAGTGCTTTTTCAATATTAGAAGAATTGAGATAAATATGTGTCTGTGTAAAATCAATGGCCGTATCGCTCCATACTTCCGGATCATCAAGTTCACCGCCATAGCTCGTGGTAATGAGATGATGATAAGGGTCGATGTCTTTAATAAAAGTTGCCATTTCATGATGCCAGGCAGCTATATCTGATTTTCGCGCATCAAACTGATCAGTCCAGACTACTTCATTAAATAGTTCCCAGCACATCACACTGCGTGCATATCCCCAGCGCGCTACGATGTATCTGATCCTATTTTTGGTATGGGCCTTTGCAGTGGCATTTGTAAAAAAGTCCCATGTATTTGCACACGGACCTCCATTTGTTGCATTGTACGGACTTTCATTCCAGTTGGGATTGACATTGGTCGCTACCTGTCCGTGATGCTGGATGCAAAGCATGACATAAATGCCACGATCTGCGCAAAGATCAAACAGCCAGTCCTGGTAAAAACAATTGGTCTCTTTGTATTTTCTCAAACCCAGAAAATTATCCTGGTTTGCTTTCCATTCAATGCCAAGACCCCAGTGTGCATGCCACAGCCGGATATAATTACCTCCATGATCAGCCAATTCATTGAGCCAGGTATTATAGCTTGTGTATGCATTTCCATTTTGCCAGGCCATATTTTCACCTACGGGAATGTATTGATCTCCATCATCAAAATGTAAATAGTGTGAGAGATCTTTGCGCACAAATCCTTTTTCAGAAGAAGGGATGCATTCGAATGTCTGTTCTGCAAAATTATCATTGCCTGATGTGGTTGTCAATGAGACAATATATCTCCATGTGCCTGGTTTATCGGGGGCAAAACGGATCTTAAATTTCCCGGCACCACTGGCAGTAAGGTTTCCATTTGTGGTGTTCAATGAATAATCCTGCATGAAGAATCCATCAACGGTCTTTGTATCTCCGTTAGGACCTGTAAAAATGGCTTTCAGGTGGACCTGGTCATAGTCATAAGAATTGTTGAATACTCCGGTCAGGACTACCGTGGTTTCAAATTTTTCATATTGTCCGACCGTCGTCGAAACCGGGGTAACAGATGTTATAGTTGTAGTCTGGCTTATGGCTGAACAGCCAAGAATATTGAATATCAATATGACGTATCCTGATCTCATCTTCATTTTTCTGATTTTAAGGCTGATCATTGAAAATTAACGAAAATTGGATGGCAGCACCCGCTGATCTTTAATCCTCAACAAAGAAGGAGAAGATAGCGGCTTCCACCCTGACAATAGAAGGGTCGCTCAACAAAGTGATGGGGGTGGTGTAACAATTTCAGGCTTTTTTCCTGCAAATTCACTTTTTTGGTCTGAATGACCCCTAATAATGACCAATCTCCCCCCAACAAAAACCATTTTTTAAACCACATTTGGTTAGGCAGAAAGAGTGAATTACCTGCCTTATCAAAAGCCCATTAGTCATCATCTATTTTCAGCATTTTTTATTCTCCTCTCCAGCCAATGATGAAGATTTTGAATAGCCATTTTCCTTTGTGGATACTCTTTGTTTTATTTCACCTGGATACCGGTTTTTCGCAGGTAGCTGTGAAAATGGCAATACCAACTATTGATCAACAGGCTACTCCAGCCACCATTGCAATGTTTGAAAATCTCAAAAACATGTCCGGCCGGCATATTCTCTTTGGCCACCAGGAAGATCTGGCGTATGGTGTCCACTGGAAAGAATGGCATAAACAAAGGTCCGATGTACATGATGTGTGCGGAAAATATCCGGCAGTCTTCGGATGGGAAGTAAGCAAGCTGGGTAAGCGCAGCCTCAATATTGATTCTGTTGATTTCAACCATATCAAAGGCTGGATCAGGCGTGCTTACAAAATCGGTGGAGTCAATACCATCTCCTGGCACATGGATAATTATGTCAATGGTGAATCAGCATGGAATGTCAATGCGGGTAATGTAGTGGCTGCAATTTTACCCGGAGGAATGAAACATGAAGCATACAAAAAAGATCTTGACACATTCGCTGACTTTGTCAAAGCGCTCAAGGTTGGTTTTATTTTCAGGAAGGAGATTCCGATCATCTTTCGTCCGTTTCATGAGCATACCGGAGCATGGTTCTGGTGGGGACAACCTCATTGCACACCTGATCAATACAAAGCTCTTTGGCAATTTACCGTCTCATATCTACGTGATGAAAAAGGTCTTCATAATATTCTGTATGCTTATTCGCCCGATATATTCAGGGATAAGGATCATTACCTCGAATGTTATCCGGGTGATGATTGGGTTGATGTGCTTGGCATGGATGATTATTATGACCTGGGACCGGAAGGAAAACCAAGTGAACTGGTAAGACGGCTTCGTGATGTAGTCCAACTAGCGGATGCTCGTGGCAAAATTCCCGCAATGACAGAGACTGGTTCCGAATGTATTAAAAATCCAATGTGGTGGACACAAGAATTATTAGCCCCGATCGCTGCCGATAGTATTGCCTCACGGATTGCATGGTTGCTCGTATGGCGAAATGCGCGTGAGACCCATCATTATGCTCCTTATCCGGGACATGCCAGTGTGCCTGATTTTATACAATTTGTCAATACTCCCATCATGATGCTCTCAGACCGTCTTCCTGATGTCTATCGCACACCTTGATTGTTTTGAAACCTACCGACTGATATTCGCTTACTAATGCTCCTTTATGAATTTAAAACTGATCGATATCATCATCATCCTGGGATACATCGCTCTCACGATTGTGATAGGATTCTGGATTTCAAATCGAGCTTCGAAAAGTCTGAAGGATTATTTTTTGGGAGGAAATAAACTGCCCTGGTACGCATTGGGATTGTCCAATGCTTCAGGGATGTTTGATATCAGTGGTACGATGTGGCTAGTGTATCTTCTGTTTATCTATGGATTGAAAAGTGTGTTCATTCCCTGGCTGTGGCCTGTCTTTAACCAGATATTCCTGATGATATTTCTTTCTGTTTGGCTGCGCAGGTCAGGAATGATGACAGGGGCGGAGTGGATAAAATTCAGATTTGGTACCAGCAGAGGTGCGCGATGGTCACATATCATTGTGGTCGTTTTTGCTTTGGTCAATGTGATTGGTTTCCTGGCGTATGGTTTTATCGGGATAGGAAAATTTGCTGCAGTATTTCTGCCATGGCAGCTACATCCGGATCCACATTGGAATGAAATATTCTATGGTCTCATCATTACAGCATTGACTACGGTGTATGTGGTTAAAGGAGGAATGTTCAGTGTTGTGTTTACAGAGGTTTTGCAGTTTATCATTATGACAATAGCCTGCATTGCGATTGGCATCATTGCGATGAATCGTGTTTCACCGGAAATGCTTGCAACTGTCGTACCAGATGGTTGGTCCAATATATTTTTTGGTTGGCATCTCAATCTTGACTGGTCAAACATTCTGGCGTCTGCCAATCAAAAGATTGTGGATGATGGATGGTCTGTGTTTGGATTATTTTTTATGATGATGACGACTAAAGGGATTATTCTGAGCATGGCGGGTCCAGCGCCAAACTATGATATGCAAAGAGTGTTGTCTGCAAAGACTCCACGAGAAGCTGCGCGGATGAGTGGATTTGTTAATGTTGTTTTACTTATTCCGCGCTACATGTTGATAGCGGGATTGGCAGTATTGGCTCTTGCTTTTTTTATTCCTGAATTAAAAAGGATGGGACCTGATGTTGATTTCGAATTGATACTTCCTTTTGCGCTCAACAACTTTGTACCTCCCGGTTTATTGGGGTTAGTCATTGCAGGGCTTATCGCTGCATTCATGTCTACCTTTTCTGCTACGGTTAATGCAGCTCCTGCATATGTCGTCAATGATATCTACAAACGCTACATCAATCCTGATGCATCGGATAAAAAATACGTCAGGATCAGTTACCTGGTTTCTGTCATCGTGGTGATCATTGGTGTGGTGATCGGTCTTTTTATTCCTTCGCTCAATGTACTTGTTCAATGGATTGTTTCAGGTCTATATGGAAGCTATGCGGCATCTAATTTTATCAAATGGTATTGGTGGCGCTTCAATGGGGATGGATATTTCTGGGGCATGGCGATTGGATTGCTGACTGCAGGTCTCATCCCGCAGATCTTTCCTGACCTGTCTCCGATAAACGGTTTTTTTGTCATACTGATCATCTCCGGGCTGAGCAGCATCATAGCGAGTCTCATGACAAAACCTGATGATGAAGAGGTGCTGAAACAATTTTATCTGAAGACAAGGCCCTGGGGATGGTGGAAACCGGTGTATGAAAAATTGAAAGCTGAGAATCCTGCTGTTGAACTGAATAAAAATTTTGGCCGGGATATGATGAATGTTGTGATCGGTACGATATGGCAAACTGCATTAACTGCATTTCCTATTTTCATGGTCATTCATCGTACGACACCTATGTGGATTTCCGTCGCGGTGATAATTGGCACCACCATCATTCTTAAAAAGACATGGTATGACAAACTTGAAGACTACCCTAAAGATCTTCTGATTCCAACAGAAGGGAAGGGATAGTGGAAAGGCCACAATCAATTTTTAAGCTAAACCTGATATGAGTACATTTCACAATAAAATAAAACATCTGCTGGATCATCATGAACGGCTCATCAACAGGGACAATCATCCGGTGGAAGGAGGCAATGGAATCTATACCCGGTGGAAATATCCCATCCTGACTGCAGCGCACACACCATTATTCTGGCGATATGATCTGGATGAGAAAACAAATCCTTTTTTGATGGAACGCATTGGTATCAATGCTACTTTTAATTCGGGAGCTATCTTTTGGGAAGGTCGTTATATCCTGGTCGTGCGTGTCGAAGGAAATGACCGCAAATCTTTTTTTGCCATTGCTGAAAGTCCGAATGGAGTAGATCAATTTCGTTTTTGGAATTATCCTGTGATCATGCCTGAGACGGAAATACCTGATACAAATGTTTATGACATGCGGCTCACCCTGCATGAAGATGGATGGATCTATGGCTTGTTTTGTACAGAACGAAAAGATCTGAGCAGATTGAATGACACAACTGCAGCGGATGCACAATGTGGCATCGCCCGCACTAAAAATCTAATTGAGTGGGAAAGGTTACCTGATCTTATCACCTTCTCAGGCCAGCAAAGGAACGTGGTGCTTCATCCTGAATTTATCAATGGGAAATATGCGATGTATACAAGACCACAGGATGGATTTATAGATGTAGGCAACGGCGGTGGCATCGGTTGGGGACTTTCCGATAAAATGGATGGAGCTGTAATCCATCAGGAGGAAATCGTTGATAAAAAAATATATCACACGATTAAAGAAGTTAAAAACGGACAAGGTCCGCCGCCAATCAAAACTGATCATGGATGGTTTCATCTTGCACATGGTGTAAGGAATACGGCAGCTGGTTTACGATATGTCCTGTATATGTTTATGACTTCTCTTGATAAGCCATGGATGGTAACGCATAGTCCAGGCGGATACTTCATTGCTCCACAGGATGATGAAAGGGTTGGTGATGTATCGAATGTTGCTTTCTCAGGTGGATGGATTGTCAATGATGAAAAAGAAGTATTTATTTATTATGGAGCTTCGGATACAAGGATGCATGTAGCAACATCAACAGTTGATAAATTGACAGACTATGTGATGCACACACCTGAAGATGGTTTTCGATCAGCGGCTAGTGTGGCTACACTGCAAAAAATGATTGATAAGAACCTGGCTATTCTTGATCAATTACAATTGTAATTAAACCCGTTTGCCCCTCTTTCCCCTAAAGGGGATGTATAATTCTTATTTTGATTTTGAAAACTGACGAAAAAATAAGCGGACAAGTTCAGTTATTCAGAGAGGAAATCTCATCTGAATTGATCCACATCCTCAATTGGTGGCGGGATAATATGACGGATCATCGGCATGGTGGTTTTTATGGAAGGATGGATGGAAATGGAGTGCTGCATCCGGAGTCTGATAAAGGTGCTGTGTTGAATGCAAGGATATTGTGGGCTTTTTCTGCAGGAGCGAAAATACCAAAGGATACCAGTTATGAAGAAATGGCTCATCGTGCATATGACTATTTCATCACACATTTTATTGACAAGGTTTATGGAGGTGTTTATTGGATGATTGATTTCATGGGCAAGCCTGTTGAAAATAAGAAGCAGGTATATGCCCAGGCCTTTGCTGTGTATGCTTTATCAGAATATTATTTATTGTCGGGAAAACAAGAGGCAATTGATGGTGCATTCGAAATATTTAATCTGATTGAAAAACATAGTCTTGATATTGAATACGGTGGTTATACAGAAGCACTTAACCGGGAATGGGGAACACTGGATGATGTAAGATTAAGTGATAAAGATCAGCAGGCTACAAAGACAATGAATACGCATCTTCATTTGCTGGAAGCCTACACCCAATTGTATAAAGTGACTCAGGCAAAGGAAGTTCGTGAAGCACTGCAACATCTCATTCGATTATTCATTGACAGGTTTGTAGATATAAAGAGCGGTCATCTTCATTTATTCTTTGATCAGCAGTGGAATCTCTTGTCTGACATTGATTCTTATGGTCATGATATCGAAGCAAGTTGGTTGCTTGTCGAGGCTGCTGAGGCACTTGAAGATGAAGCGTTGATTGAAGAGACGAAAAGAGTGTCCGTTTTGTTAGCAGACGCAGTCCTAAGAGACGGTGTAGCACCGGATGGTAGTCTATACAATGAAAGACATGGTGATCATCCTGACAAGGACAGACATTGGTGGCAACAAGCTGAAGCAGTTGTTGGATTCTGGAATGCATTTCAAATAACTAATAATCAAACCTTCCTCGATGCTTCATTGAGAACATGGGACTATATCAAACAATTTGTCGTAGATAATTCTACCTCTCTCACTCCTCTCACTCCTCTCACTCAGGAATGGCACTGGAGAATCGATGACATAGGCAATCCGATTCTCTCAGAAGATAAAGCAGGTCCCTGGAAATGCCCTTATCATAATAGCCGGATGTGTATTGAAATCATTATCAGGCTTAATTTCCTATAGAAATAAGTCGTGAGGTTTTCTAAAGTGCTGTAACTCATAAAACTGTAGTTTAAATCCAGATAATTACGTTTGTCATTTTTATATTTACCATAACACTATATTTAAAATAATAAAAAAGGGATCTTCCTGCGAAAATCCCTTTCATTGTAAAATCTTATCTGATTTAACACTACTAAGCTTCTTATTTCAACTGGAACCTCACATTGTCAAAACATGCATTGACACTTGAGCTGCCATTATTAAATGCAACACCAAAATCTTCATTGATAATGGATAGATCCGTTAATTGATTGCTGCCAGAATAAAAATCAGTCAATGGAATAGTGACCGTAATCCATCCATCCGTTTTATAAGGTCCTTCCGTAGCCCACGGCTTCCAGTAGTACCAATAATCCTGTCCTCCACCTTTGAACCTCCATGCGAATTCACCACCTGAAATCGGATCCAGAACATTAATATCAAATTTCAATACATAGTTGCTTGCATTGGCTCCGATAACATCAGCAGGGAAATTGTCTTTACTATTTCGCCAGAAAAATCCGGTCCAGCCATTCAGTGAATTATTGACACGGAAATACGTCGAACCATCTAACGACAGAGATGCATCATTTTCATTGTCACCCGTATCACCCCACCATTTGTTGAGGCCATCAAAATTGAAAAATACCAACGCAGGATCCACAACATCATCAACGCCCTGAATATTGATCTCAGGCGATTCCACTTCTTCTCCATTGGCAGTGATCAGTTTGAGTTTTCCCTTTCCTTTTTTAACATCCAAAGGGATCACCACCTGGATGAGTGTTGGTGTCTTTAGCCCATACATAGTGGCAGGTACATCATCCGGGAAAATAACCGCAGTGACTTCTTCGAAATTCTCGCCGACAATATCAATCAATTGTCCTGGTTTCGCAGATGAAGGCATGCTCGTGATGACAGCTGAAGTCGAAGCAAGGATAGTGATGCTAATACTTGTACCTATGACAGAACCATTCGTAGTCTCAATCGTAATTGGTCCCGATTGTGTACCAACCGGAACCACTGCTGTAATCGTATTCGCATCCAGAACAGTCACCGGTGATTCAGTTCCTCCGATGAATACAACTTTGACAGCAAGATCCAGGTCCGTTCCTGATATTGTAAGCGTGTTGTTAAACTGAATATCAAGCGGATTGATATCTCCGATTGTCGGAAGAACCATATTAATTGAACCCGGACTTGAAACAGATTTGGTAGAAGCCGTCTGGAAAGTAAGCAGACCATCTATAGCATCAAGAGGCACACCGACAGTGATTTCAGTTGACGAACCGCCGAGCAATTGTCCGGCTTTATCACCTCCGAATCTCACACCTGTGATGAGGTCAAGGTCAATTCCGGTCACAGTGATTTGTTGACCATTCTTCGCAGGATTTGGACTTACATTTGTTATAACAGGAACTTTCATTGTTAATGATGATGCAGAAGTCACTTCAACCAAAGAAGCAACTGCGATTTTCACAGGGCCATCCTGTGCATTGGCAGGAACATTGAGCACTACTTTATCTGCATCAATCGAGTTGAATGATGTGACTTTTGCCCCACCTGCGAATGTTACAGATTTTGTAAGATCCATATTCGTACCTGTGATGGTCAATTCAGTACCTGCTTTCACAGGATCGGGAGAAAATCCGGTTACAGAAGGAAGTGCTACGTCAAGAGCAGTGAGTGATTCTACAAGGATCGGCTCAGGCATGCCATTTGAAACAACGATGATGCCTGACTGTGCATCTTCAGGAACTAACACTTCGATTTTCGTTTGGCTTTGACTTGCAAAAGTGGTAACCGACTTTTTATTATTGAAGATCACTTCTGTGACGAGGTTGAGATATGTACCATTGATCGTCAATGTTCCTCCGGGCCGGATACTTCCCGGAGCAAAAGAAGTTATGCTGATGGGTTCTGAAATGGTCAGAATTGTTTTCCCATGAATGTCACCTTCAGGCGTCTTCAATGTGACTGGCCCGGTCACGGTTGCATCGGGTACGACGATTGTGATCTGATCTTCAGCTTTGTTTTTGAATGTCGTCACGCTTACTCCGCTGGAAAGTTCAACAGAGGTAACAAGATTCATTTTGTTTCCAATAAATTTAAGATCACCGCCCCGCAATACAGGTGATGGCCCGAAGCTATCCAGGCGGATATGGTCATCGACAGGTTCCTCTTTTTCGCAACTGTTTAAAAAGAGTAAACCTGAAAGGATCACGCTGCAGATGAGAAATTTATTTATCAATCTTGATGATTTCATGATTATAGTTTTGAAGGGGGTTTTAAGATTTTGGAACAATGCGTAGGTTATCAAATGCGATGTATACCGGATTCGGACTTCCATCAGAAGAACCTGGTCCGAACATCATCATGACCAAATTGGTCAACGACGATAGATTTTCAATCTGGCGTGTACCTATCTCACTTGCATCATCATCATCCTTACCGTATTTGAATTCAGTCAAAGGAATAGAAATCGTTTCCCATCCGTCTGTCACGTAGGGTCCGTCTTTCCATGGCTTCCACCTGGCGAACACTGTAGAGGGCACATCACGTCCATGATCGTCTGCATACGGGCCAAAGAAAATTTCCATCCTTACAGCTTTCCATGGTTCAGGTACATTGACTTCAAATTTGAAAACAAGATCATTGATATTGCCGGTCGCCACAGGGACATTTCCTCTTCCACGGGTTGCCCAATATTGCATTGTCAATTCATTAGTCCACATCCAGGCTGCATCATTGACATGTTTGAAATATGCATATTCGCCTGAAACTTCCGGAGGCTCCGGACCTGCACCGATCGGTGCTGTCCATGTTTCATGAAGTTTGGTATCGTAGTCAAGGATGATATTCCGGTCATCTCTGAAAAGGAATGCTGATTTGACAGTACCAAAATTTGTTTTAATGGTGATCTTACCTGTACTGCTTCCTTCAGGAACCTTTACCTGAATTTCAGTTTTCGTCAGTGAAACAATTTCTCCCTCCAAGTCTCCGGGAAATATGACCTGGGTTGGCACAAAGAAAAAATCACCTCTCAGTACGGCTACATCGCCATCCGGCACATATTCACATTTGATTGAATTGAGTACCGGTGCAGGGACATTTACTTTAAAATCATATAACATTTCAGTTCCATCAGCAAAGACAAACCTGATCTTATCAGTGACAGCAGTTGGAACAGTGCTGGGAACAGAAACTAATATTGTAGTGGGAGTGACATAATTCGGATTGAGCGTGGCACGCTGATCATTGAACCACATCTCGCGTGTCGTTTCAAGGTTGTCTCCAACTACAGCTACCAGGCTACCCATAAAACTTCCTACTAACAAACTATCCGATAGTGTAGGATCAGTAGACCGGATATAATGCACTATTGGTTTTCCCTGATTGATCACAGGATCATCGTCAGTGCATGATGATATGCTGACTATACCTGCCGCCAGGAAAAGGAAGAAGAATATATATTTAAGTATTGATCTCATTTTATTTGGGTTTTGTAATTTTCGTTTACGTTCTTTCTATTTAAACTCATATTCAACAGCCGGTTCATTCGGTCCGAGCAATGCATTCCCCACCACTTCAGAAGCAGGTATCGGAATCCACATGTAGGAAGCACTGGCTACGATCGGGCTTGAAGGAGGTGTCAGTTCATACCCCTGAATTGTATTTTCATCAGGTGCATTTGGTGTAGTGATGCGGTTGTAGACATGCGCTCTTTTTTGATTGTTGAGATAATCCAGAGCAGCAACCGGATCACGATAATAATATCGTTTGATATCAAACCACCTGATACTTTCGAGGCCAAATTCAACTCTTCTCTCTTTCAAAAGTTCGTTCCAGGTTACGGAGGATTTCAATGGGAGGTCTGCACGTGCGCGAATTGCATTGAAATATTCAAGTGCTGTTCCATCAGCAGTGGATGAACCAGCACCCATAGATGCTTCAACATACACTAAGTAAACATCTGCAAGACGTAATAATACCTGGTTGATAGCGGTAGCCTGGCCGGTTGATACCTTGCCACCCGTATCTTCTGCGCTGCCTACCACATATTTTTTCAGGCTATTCAAAACTGGCGTTGCGCCTTCGACTACGATATTCGGATCAGCAGCATCGCGTGTCACATAATTGTAGGTGTAACCACCTTCCGCCTTACGGATTTTTGAATAGTGATCATGAAGATCCATGTAGATAGAAGGCTGACGCTTGTCACCGCCTTCAATGTCTGTGATGAAATCATAGCTGATACATTTGCCTCCGCCCCATGCTTCACTATTACCAGTGATCAGGCTGCTTCGGGCCCAATTAGCCTGGCGGCTATTACCGAGTGCATATGCTCCTTCAATCCATTGGAGTGAAAAAAGAGATTCACTGTTATTATTATTTTCGATTTCAAATAAGTCAGCATAATTGCTCATCAGGCTGGCTCCGCTGTTATTGATGACATCTGCAGCAAGCTCCTTTGCTTTCGTGAAATTGGCAGCAGAATTTACATCTCCAAGATGTGAGGCCATGGTCAGATGAAGCTTAGCCAACATTCCTTTAGCAGAATATGCAGTGACCCGACCCGGAATATCAGAAGAAGGCAAATTCTCTGATGCAAATACCAGGTCGCGACGTATGAATTCATACACACTGGATTGTGTATTCTTTGGAAGAAATAAATTATTGGCAGAAACTAATTCGGTTGAATTTTCCACAATTGGTACGTTGCCCCAGAATTCTGCAAGAATATAATATGCAGTGCCCCGGATAAATCGCGCTTCTCCTAAAGCTGAATTGATGACATCCGTGGAAACATTATTTCCTTCAGCAATCCTGGGCATATCATTGATGATAGAATTCGCATAGGATATCACCCTGAAAAGTCCGCGCCATGCAGCATTGACATGTGAATTTCCTTCTGTAAATGAAAAGTAGAAGAATTGCCCTTCCTGGTCATAGGTATAATACATATCTCCGGCCATAGCATCACCTGCGCACCAGAAAAACTTATCATTGAATTCAAACCAAGGAAAGCCATACAAAGCAGCGGTTGATGCGCGAATCTCAGTTTCATTGCGAAAGAAATTATCCCCGGTTTGCTTATCCACCGGTTCGATGTTGAGGAAGTCCTTTGTGCATGCACTTAACCAGAGGACGGCCACAAGCGATATGAGAAATTTTATTTTAGAATTCATTGTCTATTTTTTTATCGGATTATTTATTTAATGATCTTAGAAGTCTACATCCATTCCAAAGGTGATGACCCTGGGTGACGGATAACGGCCGATGTCTACATTCTGAAGAAGCGGATCCTGATCAAATGCACCTATCTCAGGATCATAACCACTGTATTTAGTAAATGTGAAAATGTTTTGTGCATTGATATACACCTTCAGGTTTTCCATTTTCATTTTCCGGATGACTAACGGAGGTAGTGAATAACCGAGCTTGATATTCTGGATACGCAGGTACGATCCATCTTCAATGAAGCGATCCGACATACGGTTATTCCTGTTATTGTCAGTAGTCGTGGGGCGAGGGATCGTAGCATCAGGATTTGAGATGAATACATTTGCAGGATCAATAGTAGAACCATTTGGATCCGTATATCCAAATCGTGCCCGATCATTTACAGAACTGGCCTGGTTGTTATAAACACTGGTCTGCCCTTCAATCAATACTCTTGAGTAATTGAGAATATCTGCACCATAAGATCCGGTGAGATAAATTCCCAGATCAAAAGACCCAAGAGAGAATGTATTGTTTAAACCGAATGTGAAATCAGGATTAGGATCACCGATGACAGTTTGATCTAATGTATTGATCACACCATCATTATTAAGGTCCTTGAATTTTACATCCCCGATCCATATACCGGCTTGTTTGTCAATCAATAATTCTCCGTTTGAATTTTGAATAGCATGATCCATGATGTCCTGCTGATTCTGGAAAATACCTTCCGTCACATATCCATAAAACTGGCCCAAAGGCTCTCCGACCCTTGTCTGGGTTGCAGTCTGAAATTCACTATACCAATACAGGTTTCGATAATAGATTCGTGAATCATCATCAAGCGCAGTGATCTTATTCCGGTTCAAAGAAAAGATCAGGTCAGTTCCCCACCTGAATTTATTGCTGCTGATATTTCTTGAAAAAATCGAAAGCTCGAAACCTTTATTTTCCATGCTGCCCACATTGGCAAATGGAGCCTTAATGTCATTGAAGTTTGATCCGCCGAGATATCCGGGTACAGAAAGTTGAAGCAACATGCCATCGGTCTTTTTCGTATACACATCAGCCGTCACATCAACTCTTCCATTGAATAATCCGAAATCAAGACCCACATTAAATTGCTTTGTCGATTCCCATTTCAAATTTGGGTTTGAAATTTTCTCAAGGCGATAACCGGTACCAAACGGAGTATTCACAGTAAGAAGAGATGAACCGTACAAATACGTTGGGATGGCCTGGTTACCTACTTCACCATATCCTATTCTGAGCTTGAGATTGCTCAATGCATTCATATTGTCCATAAATCCTTCTTCGCCGATTCTCCATGCTACTGAACCTGAAGGAAAATATCCCCAGCGATTGTTGGGGCCGAACTTGGAAGCTCCGTCTGCACGCATGGTGACAGTGAGGAGGTATTTCTCATCGAATGTATAATTGAGTCTTCCAAAATAAGATGCTATTGTCGATGCATCTTTCCAGCCAAAGGTTGTAGACGTAGCATCATCACCTTCACTCAGCACATGAATATCATTGGATGCAAAATTTTTCTTTGTCACCTGCGATCCTTCCCATGATGCTTTCTGGGCTTCTGTTCCGGCTAATGCAGTGAATTGATTTTTTTCGCCAAGATTAAAATTGTATGTCAGGTAATTTTTCCAGATCCAGAAAAATGAATTTTCTTCACGCTGACGGAGCTGGTTTTCGGTATTGACCAGAACACCCCATTTGTAAGTTGGATGGAATGCCTGGTTAAGAGTATGATTATTATCCAGTCCAATCTCTGAACGGAATGTCAATCCTTTGAAGAGGTTGACGTCTCCATATACACTCGACATGATCCGCTGACGATTGACTGTATTGTTTCTTTGCAGAGCAGAAGCCACAGGATTATAATTTGTAGCACCGTACGTGACTTCGGGCCCTGCGTAATCACCATTGAAATCTTTGACCGGGATATCAGGCTGGATAAGTAGTGCTTCCATGATCACACCATCACCGCCATCATTGAGTGTTATTTTTTCACGCGTGCTGCCGTAGGACAAGCTTCCGCCGATCTTAAACCAGTCTTTTACCTGGCTGTCCATATTTAGCCTGGTAGTATATCTGTCAAATTTTGAACCTATGACAATTCCATCCTGATCGAAATAGCCACCGGATAAAGCAAAAGTGGTTTTATCTGTTCCGCCGGAAATGGACAATTGATGGCTTTGCATTGCTGCATCCCGGAATATCTCTTGTTGCCAATTCGTGCCATCACCCAATAATGTAGGATCCAAATAACGCTGATTGGGTGCCAGGAAAAGATCACCGGATATCTGCGTCTGGTAATCTGCAAATTGTGGCAGCGTCATCATGTCAAGTTCATTGGCCAGGGATTGATTGCCATAATAACCGTTGTATGAAATTTTAGCTTCACCTTTTTTACCTCGTTTGGTAGTAATCAGGATGACACCATTGGCAGCTCTTGATCCGAAGATGGCAGAAGCGGAAGCATCTTTCAAAACTTCCACACTGACGACATCGGCGGGATTGATGGAGGCGAGCGGGTTGACTTTATTTTGACCATTTTCACCACCGGCCCAGTCAAAACCTGCCTGATCGGAACCATCACCCTGGATGGGTATTCCATCAATGACATACAATGGCTCGCTCGAACCAGTGATTGAATTTGCGCCGCGGATCCTGATGGATGCGACACCGCCTGGCTGTCCGGTATTCTGAGTGACCTGGACACCAGCTACCCGACCTTGCAATGCCTGATCGAGATTGGCTGTCATGGTACCTCTCATTTGTTCGCCACTCACAGAACTTATAGCCCCTGTAAGATCACTCTTGCGGGACTGACCGTAACCGACGACAACCATTTGTTCAAGAAGAACTGTGCCGGGTTCGAGGATAATATTGACACTGGATTCACTGCCCAGTACGATACTTCTTGGTGTGTAACCTGTGTACGAAATGGTAAGCGTTTCTCCATCCTGAACTTCAATGGAGAATGTCCCATTGAAATCCGTGACTGTGCCGCGGTTTGTGGATCCATTGACGAGGACAGTAGCACCGATCAGGGGTTCGTTGTCAGGTGTGGCGATCTTACCCGTGACCATTCGCGCCTGGGCGAAGATGCCTGCCGAAGTGATCATACAGACCAGGAGGAATAGCCATTTGTTAAAAAAGAGATTAGACGTAAAATTTCTCATGAAGTTGCATTTTGGCTTTTTACAATGATTAGATAATGCGTGTACGTTTTGTTTTCACAGAATGACCCGGCATCCAAAGCAACCCAGATGAATTGAGCACATCAATCCGATATAGTTGTTGAACGCCTGTCGTGTAGTAAGTCTTTTGGGACCTTATTCTTCAAAATTACCAGAAGGCAAAAAAAATCGGGGAGGAGGACATGTCCTTTTGAGGGGGTGTTTGTCACAAAATGAAAGTATTGATCAGGAATCAGGAGGATTCATTTTTGAAACTAAATTCCATCTAAACGATAGGGTTGGATTTTTTAGAAATCTTATTTCAATTTCCGATTTAAAGGAATTGAAAATCTGAAAGCCAGGATCAATTCTCTGTTACTTTCCAGTCATCTGTACGGAAACATGAAGCCGGGAGGCCTGCTGAATTGAAGAGCCTTGGGACAGCACCATTATTCCAGGCAAACCTGACGGCGACTGGTTTTTTAACGAGGCTATTTGTTACAATAATGGTTGGGCCGTCGATAATTGCTGTGGCAGGATAAAACTTTTGATCTGTTCCTGCGATCGTAAAGTCATCGAGGACTTCTTTAGCACTGATCAGTTTCGGGCCGGCATGATCAAAATGGATCCGGATGGAATTTTCTTCGATGGACATGCCTGAATAAATGGGACCTGAATAATCAATTTCCTTTTGCTGATAGGTTTCATGCAAAGCCCAAAGGGCAAGGCGATCTCCAACGGCTTTCTTTGCCGGAGGGTGGAGATTATCAGGATTTCCAATGTCATTTGTGACCACCATGCCTGTACCCAGTACTTTTAAAACTTTTCGTTGGGAATCCTGGATCAATACGCCATCTATTCCAGGTCCGTAATTGAAGGGTGCGATCTGGACATAATAAAATGGAAACTGGTATCCCCATTGTTCTCTCCAGTTTCGGATCAAGGCTGACAGAAGATGGTCATACGTAGATGCATTCCGGATATTTGATTCGCCCTGGTACCAAATAGCTCCAGCGATCCTTGTCTTATGCAGCGGCAGGATCATCGCATTGTATATCAATCCCGGCTCGATAGGTCCCCAGGGTTCCTGTACCAGTTTTGAATACGCATCTGATAAAACAAGATTGTTTTTAATGGTTGATTCACTCACCCAGGTCTCTGCAGGAGTTCCGCCCCATGCACTTTCGATCAGACCAATAGGGACATTCAAAGAGTCGGATATTTTCTTTCCAAAAAAGTAAGCAACTGCACTGAAGTATTTCATTGTCTCAGGAGTGCAGGTTTGCCAGTTTCCCCTGAGATCGTTTTGAGGTGATGATGCTGTTTGATGACTTACGTTGAAAAATCTGATCTGAGGTTGATTCGCATTCCGGATTGCTTCTTCACCGCCATCGATTCCGGCTGATGCTGACCATTCCATATTGGATTGTCCTGCGCATAGCCACACTTCACCAATCAGGATATCTTTCAGGATGATGTGATTGTATCCGATGAATTCAATCGTATATGGGCCACCTGCAATAGGTGTATGAGTTGTTACCTTCCAATCGCCTTTGTAATCACCTGCCGTCGTCAATGTGTCATTCTGCCAACTACAAATCACTTTAACAGGCTCCGTTGTTTTTGACCAGCCCCAAATTTGAATATCACTTTTTTGTTGCAATACCATGTGATCATTGAAGATCGAAGGCAATACGATCTGAGCTTGTATTGAAGACAAGAAGAAATAAATAAATGCGACAGAAGAAATAAGTTTTATCACCATCATCTGTCTAATTTGATTTTAAAGCAAGGCGAACCATACAGACATCATGTTCTTTAACTTCAACATTGAATGTTTCATGGGTCATACCCATTTCCTTTTTTTTCCAAATATCCCTGATCGTGTATATTTCTTTTTTTGAGGTGATAAGTTTGCGGCCGGAAAATGCATCTTCTACATTTTCTTTATCCCAGTCAAAATGGATCGTCCGTGGCATCTCGTTCCGATTGAGAAAACAAAATGCCCAATCGCCATCTGCAAGAGGTTTTACAAAAACTTCAATGCTGTCTTTTTGTGAATGCATATATCCCTGGATACCCAATGCATCCTGATCGATAGCAATTGCCTCTTTGTTGGTGAGCGTATTCAGTGTGTTGAAAGTTGCATTTCGCAGATCGTTTCCCATGATCAAAGGAGCTGCTACCATACACCAAAGAGAAAAATGTCCCCGGTCTTCGCTTGTAGTCATGCCATTGCCGACTTCCATCATATCGGGATCATTCCAATGATCGGGTCCTGCATATTGACGTATGGCTTCACGCATATGGAGCACGCGCAGCACACCCCATGAGGACCATGTTCCGTGATTGTCTTCGCAATCCCAGCATGCAGAGATATCACCGGTTGTGCGCCAGAGATGTCCGATGTCTTTTCCCCATTTCCAGGGTTGATTGTCGCCCCATTCGCACATGCTGAATACAATCGGACGACCTGCTGCATGAAGTGCATCACGCATGGTGAGGTAAGCGCCTTCTGCATTCAGCTTATCTGTATTGCACCAGTCGTATTTGAGATAGTCGACATCCCATTCCGCATATTTCATTGCGTCCTGGAATTCGTGTCCACGGCTTCCGGGATATCCGCCACATGTTTTCCAGCCTGCACAATTATATAATCCGAATTTGAGACCTTTCGCGTGAATGTAATCCGCCAGGTGCTTCATTCCATTTGGAAACTTTTCAGGATCGGCGACTAGATTTCCATCTTTATCTCTTTCGTGTGACATCCATCCATCATCCAGCACGATGTATTGATATCCTGCCTCTTTCAGTCCGAGGCTGATGAACCTATCCGCGATATCTTTTACTAATTGTTCGTTGATATTGGTTTGAAATGTATTCCAGCTATTCCAGCCCATCGGAGGAGTGGGAGCCAGTCCGTCAAATTTTTGTGCGGCGATAATCGTGCTGCAAAACAATATCATCAGGATTGAAAAAATCTTCATGAGGGAAAATTTAATATTGGATCGATGGGAGAAAGATAGTGAATCCCCGTTCCACCCCTAAATCCCCTAGAGGAGACCTCTTTCTTTTTAAAATAAATCATCATCGCTTGTGATCCTGAAGGGATCAAATATTAATAGCCGTGGGTTGCAACCCACGGAAAAGGTGGAAAGCGAAAATATTCAACCCTGAAGGGCATACGCGTCAACTTAAGGATTTAATATATAGTGTTTTGTAATATATAAAAAGCTGCTTAGCTTAGGATTGTATCTAAATATTCCTGACTAAACAGCTTCGTTATGATTCCGAAGAATCCTTCCAAACTTAAAACAATTCTGGATAATCTACAGGTAAACTGCCTGGCTCATGAAACCGGTTTTACTATCCGTCAAGCACGTAAAATCAACCCTGATTTCTTATTAACTGCCTTTTTTCAAATGATGTTTTGTGGCAGATTTAGTTTGCGATTATGGGCTAATAATATCTCTCAAATGAGTGGCTCTTTAATTTCTTTTCAGGCTATTGCAAAGAAATTGGATTTTCGACAGGAGCCTTTCTTTCATGCCTTATTTCAAAGGGCACTTTTAGCCAAAGTACAACAGAGATTAAACTTTAAAGTCAATGATATTCTCATGTCTTTTCAACGGGTGATCATTGAGGATAGTACGTGTTTTAAATTGCCGGCAGCATTGTTCGACTTCTTTCCTGGGGCACGTTTGCCACATGGGAGAATAGCTTCAGGTCGGTTACAACTGCGAATTGAATTGAAGCATTATAATTATGAAGCAATAGCCTTACAAAGTTATTGTCAAAACGACAAGAGCTTTGCTAATGATATTTTGAATAACCTGCAAAAAAATGAATTGATCATCCGTGACCTTGGATATTGGGCAATTCCAACATTTAAGAAAATCATTGCAAGAGGCGCTTATTTTCTATCCCGATTGAATCTGTCTACGAACGTTATAAACATTAAAACACAGCAGACTATCGATTTGGTTACTTTTCTAAAAAAGAAAGATACACAAGGAATACATCATGTAGATATGCATGTTCTGCTTGGCGATAAATATCGCATTCCGGTACGTTTTGTGGCTATTAAGCTTACTGATGAACAGACCCAAAAAAGACGCCGAATGTCAAAAGCCCAAAGACATAAAAATTGTCCTGTAACGGATAAAGCATTCTATTTGATGTCTTGGAATTTGTTTGTCACGAATGTGAAAAATAATATTTGGGACGTACAATCTGTTTATAAAGCTTACAATTTGAGATGGCATATTGAGATGATCTTTAAGTGCTGGAAAAGTAAGTTCAACCTCAATATTTTTTTTAAACATTGTCATGGTAGAAATCCAGTCAAGCCCGAAATAATTCTTTTACTAATCCTGACCTGGTTTGTACTTTTCTATGTTCCATGTTTCAACATGTGCGCTAAGGAGATTTGGCGGCGTTATAAATCTTTTTTGAGCCCAATGCGATTTGCCGATTATCTCGGTACTCAACTGCAACTCATATTGAACCCCGATTTCCGAAAAGCTATTCCTTTGATTGCTTATTACTGTTGTTACGACAGACGAAAAGACCGACTGAACCATTTTGAAAAAATGTATATGAATTTCTTAAGTTGACGCGTATGCCT
>DASRXQ010000011.1:0-28683 GCA_035654115.1 Saprospiraceae bacterium | reverse complement strand
TTGACCTGGGAGAAAGATTATTTCCTGAACTGGATGAAATTTATCTCGACAATCCTGATAAGATCAAACCCCAATTACTCTCAGCAACCGAGCTCAGGCAACTCTGGAATGACGTTAATTCGATTTTAGCGGAGCAATTTATTATCCTGACAGACCAGGAATGGTTTCAAAAACACACTGCTGTTTCTGATGAAGCTTTCCAAAAAGAGCCACATCGTAACAGACTGAATGTGCTGATCAACCGCACCAATCATCTTTCTTATCACCAGGGACAATTGGTGTTGATTAAGGGAAGCGAAGGCTAAGAAAAGAGGCGGAGGCGAAGGCGGAGGCAATGAGAAATATGCAATTTGCAAGGTAATGCTGAGCGTCGGTTGACCGACGTTCTGGTGTGCTCAAAGCTGCGCTTTGAATAGTGAGGTGTTTTTCCTCAAATTAAAATTTGAATACACCAGAACGTCGGTCAACCGACGCTCAGCACTTATCTTGTTTCGGCTTAACCATTTAACCTTATTTTTGTTTCCTTGTGAACACTAATTCTGCGGTTGAAAATGAAAAAAATACTACTCACTTACTTCCTGTTTTTAATAGCCATATGCCAATCCTTCAGCCAGGAATGGAGCAATGCTGGCCCTATTCCTTTTGCCAACCGGTATGATGATATTTATTTTGTAAATCCACAAACCGGGTGGACAGTAAACAGTGAAGGAAATATTTACAAGACAGTGGATGGAGGAGAATCGTGGGTATTTGTATATCAGAATAGTTATTACTTCCGGTCTATCGAATTCCTTGATGCAATGACTGGTTTTGCAGGAACCCTGAATGGCGTCTTGCTTCGCACCACAGATGGTGGTAGCACATGGGAACACATTGAAAGCCTGATACCAACACCAATTCAGGGCGTATGCGGCCTTTCGCACGCTGGCGACAACGTGTATGGTGTGGGCATATGGTCCTACCCTGCTTATTTTATTAAGTCTACTGATCGTGGGGATTCATGGACGTACACGGACATGTCAGGATATGCTAATGGACTGGTGGATTGCCATTTCATTGATGAGAATATTGGTTTTGTATGTGGCATAAACGAAAATATTGGTGCGGTCATTCTAAAAACGATTGATGGTGGAGGTACATGGCAGCTCGTTTTCAGTTCGAATGATGGCATGGAATATATCTGGAAAATGGATTTCGTCAACGAGGATGTAGCATATGGCGCAATAGAATCTTTTGCAAATTCAACTTCTGTTGTGAAGACACTTGATGGAGGCGATACGTGGGGAGAATATCCGGTCACATCCATCGCACTTGATATCCAGGGTATCGGTTTTGCAAATGAATTGAAGGGATGGGTGGGTCCGAGAAATTCGCCAATGTGGGAAACGAACGATGGGGGTTTGAGCTGGGGGCCTTTGAGTGATTTTCCAAACGTGAATCGAATATTCAGACTGGATGAAGATCACTTGTTTGCTTCTGCTAATGTTATTTTCAAATATGATGTTACCATCACAGCCACAGAGGACAATGTGGTGAAATATGCACATGAGATTTTAGATGTTACTCCGAATCCCTTTTCATCAGGTATGGAAATCAAGGTCCGTATAGATAAAAGCACCTATGCAAAGCTTGACATACTCAGCATCGATGGAAAGTTGGTTTCTTCACTGGCGGATGAAATGATGGATCCAGGCATCCACAATTTCATCTTAAGTGAAAAAACACTTTCTTCCCTTAAATCCGGTACTTACATTTTGCTCTTCAGGACAAATGAAGGATTTCTCACTAAGCAAATTGTTAAAGTAGCTGAGAGATAAAAGAAAAAAAGAAAGAACGCAGATTTTCATGATCGTCATGATTAAATCTGATCTGTTCTGCTGACTCTTAATCTCATTAATAAGTAAAGAGCTTCAATACCTTTGAAAGATGTTTATGCAAATGGAAAATAATCATGACAAATCATGATAATCATGATAATCTGCGTTCCTTTTTTTCCTCTTTTTAAAACCAATCACCCTCTTTACACGTATTACTAGTGTACCCATTTTATCTACTATGATTTATTTCAGAAGCGCAGTTATATTTTTAGTGCTTAGCCTGTTGCTTCCCTCAGCATCCATGACGCAGACATTACACATTCAAAACCCTATCAGGTTCCTCGCTTTAGGGGACTCATATACGATAGGCCATAATGTCCCGGTAAATGCCCGATGGCCGGTTCAACTGAGTGATTCATTGAATGCCCGCGGTATACAATTGGATACTCTTCGGATAATTGCAACTACCGGGTGGCGAACAGATAACCTGATCAATGCTATTAAAAATCAACATCTCGAAGATCAGGAATATAATCTCGTTTCTCTTCTCATCGGTGTCAACAACCAATACCAGGGACGGCCTTTCAGTCAATACATGACAGAATTTCCTGCACTGGTAGATTCGGCCATCCACTATGCAGGTGGAGATAAATCAAAGGTCTTTATCGTATCCATTCCGGATTGGGCTTACACACCTTACGGCCAGCAAAGTTCTAATCCAAATCAGATCAGCGCAGAAATTGATCAATACAATCTTTTTGCAAAGCAAATCGCAGACAATCTTCAAATTGCTTTCTTTGACATCACGCCGAGCTCAAGGCTTGGCCTTCAAAATCCATCGTATGTTGCCGGCGATGGTCTTCATCCCAGCGGTATTCAGTACACAGAATGGATAAAGCTCATTCTTGAATTTATTGATACACAAATCACAAGTACAAATGAAAATCAAAACCATACACTTGAAGTAAATCTTTCACCAAACCCAACATCAGATATCATAAACATAGAATTCCCTGCAAGCCATTCCGAGCCATCCTTCCATGTAAAAGTCTACAACCTGACAGGTAAACTTATGTCCGAGCAATCCATTGTTGGCAATTCATGCGAGATATCATTAGGAGATATGCCTGATGGATTGTATCTGATCAAAATAAATTCAGGAGAATATCAAAGCATTAAGAAGATTATTAAAAAACAATAAAAGAGGACGCGGATCACTTATAAAAATTAGGATTTACTGAGAACTCTCCCTCTTCACCTCTCTTACAAAATGCCAAGACATACGAAAATATTCTCCCTAAAGAGAGGGGTGATTAGATTTGTATGTGAAACCTTACCGCCCCTCTCTCAGGGAAGTTATTTCTATCAAAAGATACTTTAATAAGAGAGGGGAAGGGAGTGAGTTCTCCGAAAAAACATACCCATAAATCCGCGTCCTCCTTTTGTTACCATCCTACTTTTTTCCCTGCACCTTGCTCCCTGCACCCTGCTTTTTTTATTACTTTACTTCATGATATTTACCTAAATCATGGATCATCTTAAGTATAACAACAGCTACCAGGAACAACTCTCAACAGAGGTAGCCATCATAGGTGCAGGCGCCTCCGGACTCTATTCCGCATACAGGCTAGTAAATGCGAAGGAAGATAATTCCCTTCCCGCCAGTCAGGTTCAGGTATTTGAAATGAGCTCCCGTATCGGCGGCAGATTACACTCCGTGAAACTACCAGGCATGAATGTAATCGGTGAACTGGGCGGCATGCGATATATGTCCTCTCACGTAATCGTTGCGACATTGATCGAAAAAATATTCAAAAACGAAATCACTCATATCGATTTCCCCATGGGTGATGGCGGCAACCTCATCGCATATCTCCGGAAGCAAAGACTTAAAGTAAATGCATGGACAGAGGCTCAAAAAATCGGCAAGAAGCTGAAGACCCGATATATGCTTAATAAAAAAGATCTTGGCTTCAGCGCCGATCAGCTATTCAACCGGATTGTATACGAAGTACTGATGAATGATCCCTGGTTTGTGAGAAACTTTGGAGATAAGATCACAAATCCTTCCAAATACGAATACACTTTCAGGCTGACGGACAGGGATTGGGATATTGTGAAACCAAATCTTACATACAATTTCAGAGGTCCATACCATGGAAAAAAAGTATACGAAATAGGTTTCTGGAACCTGATCAAGGATCGCATATCCCAGGAAGGATATAATTTTCTTGCCGATGCAGGAGGTTACTATTCAAATACGATCAACTGGAATGCTGCAGAAGCATTTCCTTATATGGTGGGTGATTTTTCAAATGCAGGGTCAAAATATAAAACCATTGAAGGAGGTTTTGATAAAATCACATATGCCCTCGCAAATGCTTACGTGCAACATGAAGGAGCAAACATCTGGACAGAAAATAAGCTGATCACATTTGGATATTCATCACCGGAAAAAAAATACAGGTATGAATTGACATTTATTAATCTTCCGACCCGCACAAAATGGAAAGTAAATGCTAACAAGATCATTCTCGCGATGCCCTATCGTTCGCTTGAATTACTCGATCAGTACAATTTCTTTTTTGATCTGAATGCACAATTGAATTTGCAATCCATGATGGATGCCGTGATCATGGAACCATCCTATAAAATATTGATGGGCTTCGAATATCCTTGGTGGCGCGTGCTGGGTGAAAAATATGGCCACTCCATCACCGATCTTCCCATGCGTCAGTGTTATTATTTTGGTACTGATCCTACAAATGGACATTCATTGTTGCTCGGAAGCTATAATGATATGAATACAGTTACTTTCTGGGCCGGCCTTGCAAAACATCCTGAATTATTTAAAGCCAAGCAAACGTCTATTGCAGGCTCATCAGATCTTGATCAATTTGCCGTCGTGCAGGCATCACAGGTCATGGTCAATGAAGCGATGCATCAATTGAGAGAAGTCCATGGCATGCGAAAAATTCCTGATCCTTACATCACCTGGTTTAAAGACTGGACAGTGGATCCTTACGGCGGTGGTTATCATGCATGGAAAGCAGGTTATAATGTAAAGGAAGTAATGGAATACATGCGCAAGCCTATGCCCTCTGAAAATATATTTATCTGCGGAGAAGCCTATTCAGCACAACAAGGCTGGGTGGAAGGCGCACTGTGTGTAGCAGAGAAAATGCTCCAGGAACATTTTGAATTGACATGGCCGGAGTGGCTGGATAAGGAGTATTATTTGGGTTGGTGAAAATGGCAGGGAGCAGGTGATGGAAAACATCTATGCGTCAGTTGACCGACGTTTGTATTATTCACTGCTTTCTTTTGCTTTTCTTTTAACTCACCCCCTTCCCCTCTCTTACGAAATGCTAACTCTTACAAAAATGAATCTCTAAAGAGAAGGGCGATTTGATTTCCTTGGAAAAATCTTAACACCCCTCTCTTAGAGATTCTGTAACCACTAATTAAGACTTTAAAAAGAGAGGGGAAGGGGGTGAGTTACCAGGTAGTCTAGAGTGTTTTCAAAGCTGCGCTTTGAGTGATGAACAATTTATACTCAAATTAAAATTTGAACTCACCAGAACGTCGGTCAACCGACGCTCAGCATCACAACTTAATGTGTCTATGAGGCGGTTGCTGAGATGTAGCAGTTGGATGAGTAGTAGCAGGTCGAAGCATTCCATTTTTCTCACTTCCCATAGCCCCATTTTTTTCATACTTTTGCACCCTTCTTTAAAAATCATCATCAATCATATTTTCCATGAAAAAAATCCTCATTTCCCTCATTATCTGCTTACAAGTAGTCATTTCCTTTGCCCAGGCAGATAAATATCCAACAATCGATATCCCCTATAAGAAATTCATTCTTGACAATGGTCTGACGGTAATCATCAGCGAAGACCATAAAATACCAATGGTGGCATTCAATATCTGGTATCATGTAGGAAGTAAAAATGAAAAAACAGGCAAAACAGGTTTCGCACATTTATTCGAACATATCATGTTTACCGGTTCTGAACATTATTCAAATTTTGACGAAATCATGCAAACTGTCGGCGGAGGAAGTAATAATGGTACAACCAACAACGACCGCACAAACTTTTTTGAAAACTTTACTTCCACTGGTCTTGATCGCGTATTGTGGGTTGAATCTGACCGGATGGGATATTTACTGAATGGTCTTGACAGTGCCAAAGTCGAAGTACAACGTGGCGTAGTGCAAAATGAAAAACGACAGGGAGATAATCAACCGTACGCAATCGCTGAAGAATTAACAATCAAGAGCACCTACCCTGCTCATCATCCTTATTCATGGAGCGTGATCGGTAGTATGGAAGATCTCAGTGCAGCAAGCCTCGAAGATGTGAAAGAATGGTTCAGAACATATTACGGTCCCAATAATGCTATCATAGCCATTGTCGGTGATGTGAATACAGAAGAAACACTTCAGAAAATAAAAAAATATTTTGATGAAATTCCTGCAAGTCCTCCCATTGCAAAACACAGTGAATGGATTGCAAAGATGAGTGGCCTGCATGTACAGACTGCACAGGATCGTGTACCACAAGCCCGTCTTCAGAAAACATGGAACGTTCCTGCATGGGGGACTAAAGACATCACGTATCTTGAATTGTTGAGCAGCATATTGACAAACGGTGTTTCATCACGGCTTTACAAACGTCTTGTGTATGACGGACAATTATGCACAGATATATGGAGCTACAACAATGGAGCTGAAATCGGCCAGCAGTTTTTTATAGGCGCCAATGCCAAGCCGGAAGTTTCATTAGGCAGGATTGATACGATCATCAATGAAGAACTGAATAAAATATTTACAACAGGAGTAACTTCTGCAGAGCTTGAGTTAGCAAAGACCACATATTTCTCATCATTTATAAAAGGCATGGAACGCATTGGTGGCTTTGGTGGCAAGAGTGATATTCTTGCAGAAAGTGAAACCTATGGAGGCAGTCCTGATTATTACAAAAAAATACAATCGTGGATCAAAGCAGCTACACCTGCTGATCTCCAGAAAGCTGCGAAAGACTGGCTTACAGATGGGCAGTATGTGTTGAATATTTTACCCTATGGTGATTTTACTAGCAGTGAATCTTCGCTCGACAGGAAAGAAATGCCACCGGTTGGAAATCCGCCATTACCAGTATTTCCGGCGATCAGGCAATTTACGTTGAGCAATGGTTTAAAAGTATACCTGGCAGAAAGACATGACGCACCTCTTGTAAGCATGTCGGTTTCTTTCGATGCCGGTTATGAAGCTGATCAGTTTGCGCAACCCGGCACAGTTCAGTTGACAAGCAGCATGATGAAAGAAGGTACGGCTAAAAGAACTGCAGTGCAGATAAGTGATCTCACAAGTTCGCTGGGAGCTGATCTAAGTGTATCATCAAGTATAACCAATACGCTCGTAAGCTTAAGATCAATGAAATCAAATCTTGATCCTTCGATTGAGCTGATGAGTGATGTTCTTCTCCATCCTTCTTTTCCACAGGCGAATTTTGAACGTGTGCAGAAAGAGCAGATCATCGGTATTGAACAGGAAAAGGCTGATCCGTATTCACTGATTTACCGGATCCTTCCTCAGCTCATGTATGGAAAAGGACATCCGGATGCGTTTCCAAGTTCAGGCAGTGGTTATGAAAATACGGTATCAAAAATTACACGCGATGACCTCGTGAAATTTCACGACACCTGGTTTGGTATAAACAATGCCACTATGGTGATCGCAGGTGATGTGACAGAAGCTGAAATCAAACCAATGCTGGAAAAATATTTTACTTCCTGGAAATCTCATGATCTACCTAAGAAAAATATTACTCTGGTGACTGCAACTGCAAAACCAACTGTCTATATTATTGACATGCCGGATGCGGAACAAACACAGATAAATGCAGCTTTATTCAGCCCTGCACCTAACAGTGAAGGATATGAAGCACTGCGCTTGATGAATACTATGTTGGGAGGATCATTTCTATCGCGTATCAATTCGAACCTGCGTGAAGACAAGCATTGGTCTTACGGAGCTTTTTCTTTCATCCAGGAAACAAAACACCAGGGTCTTTTTATTACCAATGCAGGGGTTCAAACGGATAAGACAAAAGAAAGCATAATTGAATTGCAAAAAGAATTAACCCAGGTAAATGGAACTAAGCCAATTACCGAGGAAGAATTTAAAAAAGAACAAAGAGCAACGCTGCTGGAAATTCCCGGCCGATGGGAAACGAATGGCAACATCCGCAATTATATTGATTATGCACTTTCCTATGGAAAAGGACTTGATTTCCCTTCAAAATATGCATCGATCATTCAGAATCTGACATTGAATGAAATCCGGAATGCTGCAACCAGTTTAGTAAAGCCACAACAGCTCACCTGGCTGATCATTGGCGACAGGAAGAAAATAGAAGCCGGCGTCCGTGAATTAAATCTCGGAACAGTGAAAATATTGGACAAAGATGGGAATGAGATTAAGAAACCCTGAGTAGTGAGTAGTGAGTAGTGAGTTACTAATATGCAAAGTGAATACTTTATAAACCTTATAATCCTTATAAACTTTATAAACCAATAAACCCATAAACGCTACTATTTTAAGTATGAAAAAACCATTATTAAGTAGAATTCTAACATCATTATTTTTAGGATGTATTTCGACACTGGCTTTGAATGCACAATACACTCCACACTTTCCGGCAGAGTGGATCGATACATCCATTGTCAATGCCAGGGGGCTTCAGGAGAAAGTCAGAATGCTAAAGGAAGATTGCAATTGGACGGAAAAGCACGGTGGAAAGATTGATATATTCTGGTTACAAACTGATCAGGGTAATTTTTTTGGTTATGTATATGAGTATATCATGGATTGCGACAATGTCCGGCTAATTTATTGGTATCATGATGCTTCAGGGATGGGCCAGGTTGTTGATTTTATGATCGAAGACCTTGAAGATGAATCCAACTTCGTCGTTGCCAAGAAAAAACATCTGAAAAACCGGAAGGCATATCAAAAATACCTGGTGCCAAAAACAGAGTAAGGAATAGGAAAATCAGTTTATCTTTCCATCTTTCTGCTACACCCCTCAACCCGGGCATTTCGCAGAATGTATCTTCTCTTTTACATGTGATCTTATATCTTCATGAAAAACACTTTGTCAACCATTGCTATTTATATTTTCTTCTTTATATCTGGCTTCACACATTCACTATCTGTTCAAGGTCAGTGTTGCACCTACACCCTCAGCATGCACGACATGTATGGCGATGGATGGAATGGAGGATACCTGCAGATCTTCAGGAATAATGCTTCTTTGGGAAATTTCGGCGCGTCAGGCTACGGCAGCTTTTCAACCATCGAAATGTGCGACAACGATAGCCTCAGGTTCGAATACACACCGGGAGATTATGAAAATGAAAATTTCTATGAACTATACAGTCCAGGATGGAATCTCATACTTGAAGACGGACCGAATCCGGTAACTGGTTCAGTATTTTCCATAGTCGGTCATTGCGACACCATCGATGTTCCCGGGAATCACGCATGCACAGCATTTGACATTGATACAACATCATGTGTCATTGCAGATAATAATATATATACAGGCTCAGGCATTAATCCTTTTTGCGCAGAATATCAAGGTGGTGATCTTTGGTTTCTCATGCAAATACCTCAATCTGGAAATGTCCTCATTCAAACGGATAGTGGAAGCATCAATGACACTGGCATAGCTGCATGGACCGGTCCAAATTGTACTGAACTGCGCGAACTTGGTTGTGACGATGATGCAGGCATTGATTCTTATTCTTCTCTCACGTTATACAATCTGCCTCCCGGACAGAATCTGTATATCCAGGTGTGGGGTTATGGAGGAGCAGTTGGCACTTTCAGATTATGCGTGAAAGATCTGGGAATGGTTATGCTGGATAGTTCTGAATTACCCATCGTATCTATCTATACGCTTGGCCAGCCGATCATGAATGATACTAAAATCGATGCATTGATGCAGATCCGTTACAATGGACCCGGCAACATCACGCATCTAACTGACAATGCAAATGTATATGATGGAAATATAGGTATCGAGGTAAGAGGAGCATCATCATCAGGTTATCCCCAAACACCTTATGCACTTGAGACACGTCTTGTCACCGGTGAGAATAACGATGTTTCATTACTTGGCATGCCTGAAGAAAGTGATTGGGTGTTGCTCTCGAATTTCAATGACCGGTCCCTGGTACGGAATACGCTCAGCTTCAAACTTTTCCAGGACATGGGTGAATACAGTCCACGTATGAGGTTGTGTGAAGTTTTGCTGGATAGTCTTTATAAAGGCATTTATCTTTTTGGAGAAAAAATAAAACGCGATAAAAACCGTGTCGATATAGCAAAGCTGAATCCTGTGGATGACTCAGGAGATCAGCTTACTGGTGGATATATACTGCAACAAAATTATTGGAATGAAGCCACCAGCTTTCAGTCTAATTACTCCCCTATCGATCATCCGGGATTTGATGTACATTTTGTCTATGAGTTTCCAAAACCTGATGAAATCACTGAAATTCAAAAGTCATATATCGCTTCATATGTAGATAGCCTGGAGACAGCTTTATACAGTTCTGACTTTACAGATCCTGATGAAGGCTATAGAAAATATCTTGATGAAAAATCATTCATCAATTATTTTTTACTGAACGAGCTTGCTCGCAACAATGATGGCTTCAAGAAAAGTGTATTTTTTCACAAAGACAGGTACTCGAAAGGTGGCAAGCTGAAAGCAGGGCCTGTCTGGGATTTTGACTGGGCCTGGAAAAACATGTATGGCTGCGACATCTTCAGTGCGCTCGATGGTTCAAACTGGGCGCATCATATCAATGATTGCCCGACAGATAATTATTCCTGTGGATGGTATATCAGGATGCTACAGGACACTTCATTTCTGAATACCCTGAAATGTACGTATGATGAGTACAGGCAAACGATATTTGATACCAATTACATTTTCCATTATATCGATAGCATGGGCTTAAGTGTTCAAAACGCCCAGCTGAGACATTTTAAAAAATGGCCTATCCTTGGCATCAGCGGACCAGCACCTGAAGTGGGCGCAGTAGCCACAACTTATCCGGCCGAATTGGATACTTTGAAATCATGGATTGTCAAACGCCTGATATGGCTTGACGCAAATATGCCTGGCCTTTGTGCACCAACAGCTGTAGTTGATCAAAATGAAAATCATCTATGGTTGCAATATTCACCAAATCCGACACATGGTCTTGTTCATTTTGAAGGAAATCTGAGCAGCAGTTATCCTTCACTGTTCATTCTGTATAATGCCACAGGTGAAATCATTAGTAAAAGCCAGTTGACCAATGCAGACGTTTCATTTGATCTTGAACTAAACAACCCGGGAATATATTTTTTTAGTATTTCAGGCATTCACAACCAAAGGCAGTTTGGGAAATTGATCAGGCTATGATGTCCATTATATTCATTTGCTTTATTTTAGAAAACAGGAATTAGGCTTTACATGTATATAAATTAAAATCTTAATTTTTAAATATCCCTAAAAAATGGAACCAGAAGAAAATTACGAATTCCCTACAATACCGGAAGTCCCGGTAATCCCTGAGGAACATTATGAAAGAGCTGATGCAGGAAAGCGATTTTTAAACTATTTCATAGATGTGGCCCTTTTTTATGTCCTCACCATTATTGTTGGTATGGTCTATTTTACAATATTTCCTCCGTCTTTTGATGATGTATATCCCGAATCCCCAGGATTTAGATTAGGTGACAAATTGTTTTCAATGTTATTATTTGCAACTTATATGGGACTGGTGGAGTCAATTTTTAATGGAAAGTCACTGGGTAAATTAATAACGAAGACCCGGGCAGTTTACCTGGATGGCGGTTTTATTTCCACAGGTGCAGCATTTTCACGAGGTTTTTGCCGTGCAGTACCATTTTGTGCATTGAGTGCGTTTGGCACACCCTGTAATCCATGGCATGACAGATGGACTGATACGATGGTAATTGACGAAACCAAAACAACCTACCTGCAAAATCCATAATCAATGTACATAAAAATCTTACTCACTGCTTCATTTTTACTGGCCTATATCATTTGTTCCGCTCAAACACAAGCTGAGATGAATGATGAAGCAGACCGAGGATTTAAAACAGCTGATTCAACACTTAACGTTGTTTATAAAAAAATTCTCAACGAATACGCTGATGATTCCTTATTTATCCAAAATCTTAAAAGAGTACAGCGGATATGGCTCACCTTCCGCGATGCTGAAATCCAATTGAAATATCCCGCATCTGCAGGATATGGCAGCGTCCAACGCATGTGCTATACACACTATCTGACCGACCTGACCAATGACCGCGTGCGTTCACTGCAGATATGGCTGGATGGTATTGAAGAAGGTGATGTGTGTGCAGGATCGATGAAGTTGAAAAATTAGTTGTCGTTTCACTTTAGCCCAAAGTCCGTCTTAACACGTGCATCGTTAAGCGTAGGCTGTACAATTAAAACGTGAAATCGTTAAGCGTAGGCTGTACAATTAAACTGTGAATCGTTAAGCGTAGGTTGTACCTACGCTTTTGTGTCGGCAAAACTCCGTTTTGCGAAATAGATTCTTTCACGCTAATCTGAAATTTGCTGACGCGCAAGCGTAGGCACAGCCTACGCTTAACAGTTCGTTTAAAACAGAAGCATACCTGTCAAATAGAAAAATGGAACCGCATAGGAACATAGAAAGTCACATAGAAAATTGTCCAGAACTTGCTTTTCTGCCTTTTCCGCCTTTTTTATATCGAATAAAGCCCCTTCATCTTCTCCATAAACTCTTCCTTCTTCCTGCGGCTTACTTCTAATAATTTATCATCTTCCATCACAACCGTTCCTCCTTCCCCTTTCCGGTATTCTTTGATGTGATTGATATTGACAATATAGGACCGGTGTATGCGAAAAAAATGATTCGGATCAAGCAAAGCATCATATTCAGCCAATGTCCTGGAAGATAACAAACCGGGCTTCTTACGTAAGTGGATGATCGTATAGCAACTATCCGCTTCACAATACAGGATATCCGAAATACTGATCACTTTAAATCCTTTTGAATCCGGGATACAGATCTTCATATCATCACTTTTTTTCACCTTCCGGATGTTATGAAGCAAAGTTTCAAAATGTTGATTTGTATTTTTCTGCCTGATCCTTTCCATAGCTTTCTCAAGAGCCCGCTGAAATTGTTCCTCATCAATAGGCTTCAGGAGATAATCCACTGCACTGTATTGAAATGCACGTAAAGCATACGCATTATAGGCCGTGGCAAAGATCACTTCCACCTGCGGATTATGCAGCGCCGATATTACATCAAATGCCGTTAGCTTAGGCATCTGGATATCCATGATGATCAGGTCCGGTGACAATTCATTGATCTTTTGGATCGCAAGTTGCGGATCAGTACATGCTGCCACCACCCTGACCTGGTCAGCATATGCAGACGTCAACAGCTGCAGGACCTTCAGGCTGCGCGGCTCATCATCGACCAGGACTACATTAATCAAAGGCATTTTGCTTATGGTTAAATAAAATTTTTACGATCGTTCCATTCCCTTTGTTGATTTCAGACTTATCAAGGATACTCATTCTGTAATCAAGATCGTGTTTCCGGTTGATCAATTCTATGCGCTTCCTGATGTTTTCTAAAGCTGAGGATAAATGGATGCCATTCGTCTGCGCTGCTCTGACGGCATGGATCCCAACCCCATTATCCTCCACCTCACATACCATATCATCACCACTGACATAAAAACGAAGACACAATTGATTGATCGTTTTGTCATCAGATTGTCCATGCCAGATCGCATTTTCAACAATGGGTTGCAACAAAAGAGGCGCCATGACAATTTGCTCGGTCTCCATCCCTTTTTGTATATCGATCCCATAGTTGAAATAACTGAATCTGAGTTTTTCCATTTCAAGATAATGTCGCAAATACGTAATGGTATCTGAAAGAGGGACAAAAGATAGTTTTGACTGGTCCAGTGTCGATCTCAATAAAAATGAAAATTTATTGAGATAAATATTTGCATTCTTATTGTCCTTCGACATGATCATCTCCTTGATGCTGTTCAGGCAGTTGAATACAAAATGCGGATTCATCTGAGCATGTAACGCTTTGAGCTCGTATTCTATCACCTGCCGGTCAAGATTGGAGATAAAACGCATTCGTTTCAGTCGCATTTGGAAAATAAGCCATGCCAGGGCTCCAATGGCAAGAACAGCCATTGCAATAAACCACCATTGCAAGTAAAATGGTAAGCTAATATGTAAAGGATAAGATCTGTAAACCGCAGGCCAGTCATTATTTTTTGAAGCCACTTTCAGTTCAAGCGTATACTGTCCCGGAGAAATTCCGGTGAGATTGATTTCGGGACGGGTTATTCCGATCCAGCTTGTATTTTCATTCCCTTTTAACCGGTATGCATACTCATGATTCGCAGCATCATTAAAATTTAGTGCACTGAATTTGATTTGCATTGTCCTTTCATTTGGACTGAACTCCAGGTTTCCGTCAGGATTGTGTATCATACGTCCATCGGGTATGTTTATCTCAGAAATAAAAGGATTTAATTGCTGATGTGTAGATGTGAATCCGGTTTTGAAACTGTAAATAACATTATCCCCTGCAAAAATTATTTTATCCGAATCCGGGTCACTGAAAAAACCAAAGGAAGCGATCTTCTCCTGGTCCCATCCGTCCACAGCAGACAATATCCTGTATTTCCGTGTTACAGTATTCAACGCTATGATCTTACCCTGTCGTGATATGAAATAAAGGTCGTCCCCTATCAATGTCTGATATTTGTTAGGATCCGGATTCAATTTCGGATCATCCACCACTGCCCATCCATGCTGATCAGAATAGGTATGCCAGTTTTCACCATTCGTAGTGATCCACAATTCGTTCCTGGTATTGCAATGAAGAATAAAAACCTTCCGCTGGCCCTTTTGCAGTGGCAATTTTTCTACAAGCGAATCAACACGACCTTCCATGATATTAAATCTCGCCAAAGCATCACCACAAAACCATACATTACCTTGCGGATCTTCACTGAAACGATACACGATGTTCACCCTGAATTTTGGATTTTGATCATCTAATTCCACAAGATGAATATGGTCCCCGGATGTATCAATACGCAATACACTGTTGCCTCCGTTTCCTGCTAACCACACATCTCCTGACCTATCCCTGTAGATCTCATGGATGGAAACATTTTCAAGATATTCAGGATGCTCTTTAAAAAACAAAAAAGAGTGTTTCCCGGTAACAAGGTTGTAATCCATAACGCCCCGGCTGGAGCAAATCCAAAGATGATCAGCATCATACCTCAGCATTTTTCCAAGTCTTATCGTTTCAACAGGATGAGTGAATATCTGCTGACTGATGATTTTGAAATCCTGATCCAACTTCAGCAACCCATCCTGCAGTGCAGTGGCATACCATACGTCATCTATTTTCTCAAGCCATTTAATGTTCAGTAGTCCATTCTTGCCCGGAATGGAAAAAGGTATTCGGGAAACCGGTAAATCTGCATTTTCTTTATAGAGGCCTGCATATGTACCGATCCACAATCTTCCTTCAACATCTACATAAAAAGTAGAAACTTCAATTTCAGGCAACTGAAGCTGTGGCATGAATTCTATTGATTTATGGATCCTGTCGTACCGAATCACGTACGCGCCCCTTTTAGCATTCACCAGCAGTGTGCTGTCATTTCTGACCACTATTTTCGAAAACCAATTTAAGTTAGAGGTTACTTGTTCAGGTAATTTATACTCATGAGTTAATTCTCTAGAAAGATCCTGCAGGTAAATCTTTTTTGTAAGTGGCGAATAATATATTAATGCAGAGGAATCGATAAATGTCAGATGAATCTCAGCATCCTGCGCCATCAATGCTGTATCGAGATGATAGATTAACGGTTTTTCCAGGATGGATTTCTTCTCATCATCAAACACATTGTATCCTGTGACCGTTTTCTGAAGCAATCTTCCATCCGGAGTCCTTACAATATTCCTTCCATAAAGCATCCATGCATCACCAATATCAGCAGTACTATAAACATGTTTTGAAGCAACAGGCTGATACTTGTTATCATATACATAAAAACCTGTTTTTGTACTTACTCCGTAATATCCTTTTTTATCATTCAGGACATCAAAGGTGTTGTATGCCCAGGTGCTCAATGCATCTTCAACATCATGCTGCAATGTGTGCAACTGGTAATCATGCACGTTCATCACAAATGCGCCGTAAGTAGTAGAAATACCGATTTCATTTTTACCAAGCGTAGTCAGCTTGACAGTCCAGGATTCTTTATCTGCATACAAGGGATTCAGAGCTGGCAATGACACAAATGAAGAGCCATCAAAACGCATCGGGCCATTTTCTGTGCCCACCCAAATAAAACCGATGGAGTCCTGGGTAATGGAAGAGATGTGATTATGATTTAATCCATCCAGCGTATTGTACTTTGTAAATTTTGAAATATCCAGCTGCCCTGACATCGTGCATGCGAAGAGCATGCAGCAAATGGTTACGAGGGATGCAGGACGCAAAGACATGTATTCGGAATTAAGGTACCTGAATTTCTAGTTTCTTTCGATGAAGGACAAAAGTAGCTGTAATCCCATACTCACTGATACCCCATGTTCCGCCGCTCAAAGGATCATAGCAACCGCTCATGGGATAAGGGGCAATCCGCTGAAGCTTTGAATAGATATTTGATGGTTTAAGGCCTGAAAAATTCACGAGTATGAGACGATTTTTACCCGGGATTGTCCTGTTGATCCATTGTTGCTTCCCCGCATTTTCACAAAACAATGTAGGTATTGGTACGCAAAAGCCCGATCCAAGTGCTATGCTTGATATTCAAAGCACCTCAAAAGGTGTTCTCGTCCCGCGGATGACGGATGATCAGATGGAGTCTATCTTTTTGCCGGTTCAGGGTCTTTTGATTTATAATACTTCTTCATCCTCATTTTGGTACTATAAAAATGGTGATGAAAAATGGACAGAGATCAATCCATCTGATCGGAAAGGCCGGCAACTTGCGAATACATCCATACAGGACAATGATGGTGATACCTGGATAGATGTCGAAAAAAATCCAAATGAAAACATGATCAGGTTTTCAGTTGCAGGTGATCAGTTTCTTTCACTCAAAAAAAATCCATCCGGTGTACCTCTGATTGATTTAGGTGGAAATGCCAGTTCGATCCTGATTGGAAGTGGTGCCGGCGCAAATGCTGTTCCTACTGACTCTTCAGGAACGGAAAATGTCTTCATCGGAAATTCAACCGGAAGCTTAAATACAGCAGGCAGGCAAAACACAGCTGTCGGCGTGCGTACAATGCAGCAAAATGTTAGTGGTAGCTTTAATACCGTACTGGGTTTTGTAGGCATGTCAAATAATACGACAGGCAACCGGAATATTGCCATTGGGATGAGCACGTTGGATAATAACACCGTAGGAAATTCAAATATTGCTATCGGTTTTCAAACTCTTCATTCAAGCATCTCGGAAAGTCATCAAATCGCCATTGGGGATTCAAGTCTCTATGAAAATATAGATGGTGAAGACAATATGGGCATTGGATATAAAACATTAAAAAATAATGTCGATGGCTTTGGAAATCTTGCCCTTGGCAATATCGCGTTGTCAAATAATATTTCAGGATCAGCAAACGTTGCGGTTGGATATGGGTCTCTGGAGCAGAATACTGAAGGTGATGATAACGTTGCTCTGGGCACCCAGGTACTAATCTCCAATACCACCGGAAAAGAAAATACGGCTATTGGCTCTGGAGTTCTTGAGGCCAATACGACAGGTTCAAATAATATTGCATTGGGTTACTCAAGCATGTTTGCAAATGTCTCTGGTCAAAACAACATTGCTATTGGCAGGTTTAGTCTTGGTTCTAATGTGAGTGGAACAGGGAATATTGTAATGGGCCGGTCAGCTATGTTCAATGATACAACCGGTAATTCAAATATTGCAATCGGTAATTATGCATTGTTTACTGCCGGGACGCTGAATAATCTGGTAGCTATCGGTGATTCAGCATTATACAGTAATGGCCTGGGTGCAACAGAGATTTTTCAATCCCGTACGAACACTGCAGTTGGCAAATCCACTTTAAAAGATAATACACTTGGTTTTGCAAATACTGCATTAGGTAATCGCGCACTTACAAAAAATATCGATGGATATGGCAATACATCTGTTGGTTCTGCTTCACTCACACACAATCTTAATGGTACTGAAAATGTAGCCCTCGGTGTTTCCTCGATGTTTTTCAATGAGACAGGATCCCACAATGTTGCAATAGGAAGTTATTCACTGGCCGGGAATACTCAAGGTGATTACCTGGTTGCTATTGGTGATTCATCTCTAGTGTCAAATGAGGGAGATGCCAATGTTGCTGTTGGAGGTCATGCACTCGCATTTAATGGAATAGGATCCAATAATACGGCAATTGGTCATTGCAGTCTTCGTGGAAATACAGAAGGGGATCTCAATACGGCTATTGGCGCATGGGCATTGACTGGCAATGATGATGGAATAGGCAACACAGCTGTAGGAGGGAATGCACTAAAAAATAATACTGAAGGTTCAGGCAATGTAGCCATGGGAGCTTTTGCATTGACATCTAATTTAACAGGGATTTTAAATTGTGCATTCGGTACAAATGCATTGTTCAGCAATATTATTGGTGATACAAACACCGCTGTAGGTCATAATGCACTTCATAATAATTCGATAGGGTATAATAATACAGCCACCGGTGCATTTTCATTGTATTCCAATATCAGTGGAATTGAAAACAATGCACTGGGTGTAAATGCATTAAGTGGCAATTTAGTGGGCTCCTACAATACAGCCATTGGTTTCAGCTCCATGTACAACAATACGATTGGTAATTTCAATACTGCCATTGGAAATCATACGCTGGAACACAACCTGATTGGTTTTGAAAATGTGGCCCTCGGAAATTATGCTTTATATAAAAACACAACCGGTAACTACAACTCTGCGCTCGGCAAGGAATCCCTGCGAGAAAATACAACCGGGATGAATAATACGGCGGTGGGTATAGTTGCATTAAAAGAAAATCTTACCGGGAATAATAATGTAGCTATAGGCTCTGGTGCATTAAGAGAAAATACGACGGGCTACAATAATGTCGCTACCGGCTATGCTGCTTTAGTAAATAATAAAACCGGATATTTTAATGTCAGCATCGGTTTCGAAAGCATGAAAGCGAATACCACGGGAAGGTTCAATACTGCAGTGGGTAATCTGGCCATGACTTCCAATAAGTCAGGAAATTACAATACAGCATTAGGTGCTGATGCACTGAAAAACAATGTTCTGGGATATAGCAATACAGCCGTATCGGTTGAAGCTTTGTATTCCAATACTACAGGAGCTGAAAATACTGCAGTCGGCGATGAAGCTTTATATGAAAATACATCCGGCTATGCAAATACAGCCATTGGAGTTGTTGCTCTTCAAAGCAATACCACCGGAGTATATAATGTAGCACTCGGTGCAGGAGCTTCAGATGAAATGACAGGAGGTAATCGAAGCGTAGCTATCGGAACTTTTGCCAATAGCAATGCCACTTCAGGTGAATACAATACAGTAATTGGTCACCTGGCAGCACCAACATTACTTACAGGAAGCTTTAATACTTTGTTAGGAGGAGCTACTGATGTGACATCTTCATCATTTTCGAATGCTACTGCCCTGGGTTACCTGGCATTGGTAGGCAGAAGTAATTCAATGGTTTTTGGAAATACAAATGTCAATCGCTGGTCATTCGGAACTCAGGTTTCTGAGACAAAAGCAATTGTTGTTGGATCCACAAGCTCAAACGGAAATGGAGCATTTCTGTCCCTGACCGGTACATGGACGAATACAAGCGATGTACATAAGAAAGAAAATTTCACAACTATCGATGGAAAAGAAATCCTCTCTACGCTCAGATCTCTTCCGGTTACAAAATGGAAATATAAAGGTTCTGAAGAATTTCATATTGGGCCAATGGCGCAGGATTTTTATAAACTATTTCACTTGGGAGTTGATGATGTTAGTATCAGCACAATTGATCCTGCGGGTATTGCCTTGCGCGCCATCCAGGAATTAGATCTTCAGCTACAGGAAAAAGATAAACAGATAAAGGTTTTACAGGCAGAAGTTGACGAATTAAAATCTTTGACTGCAAAGGTTGAAGAACTTGAAGCGGTATTGAAAGGAATGGGTAATCAATCCAATAATTCTGTCTCCTCACAAGCTTCAGTAAAAAATTAATTGCTGTGAAACCGATCCTCATGGTAACTAAAATGTATACCTGTTTTTGGTTGATTATCATTTCTTCGAATTTTATTCCGAAGAATATCATCGCTCAGGTTGCTACATATAGTTTTAACCAAAGTGTGAAGGCATTTGCACAATCCGCACAGGGAATAAAGCTTGGCGCAGCATCGAATGCAGGACACCGGAGCTTTTTTGATCCGGATAATTTATCAGGTAGTACTACTGCTACATTCGGACCCGGTATTCCTATTGGGTTCAACTTTATTTACCAGGGTGTATCCTACGACAGGTTTGGTGTATTAAACAATGGCTGGATTTGTCTCGGAAGAAGTCAATATGGAGATCATGCAATAGATATTGGTGAATTTCAATATCAACCATTGGAAGCATCAGGACCTGCGAATGATACATTACGATCCCGGATAGTTGCTTTCGATGCTAATCTGACAGGAAATGGAACTTCATCGTCTATTACCTATGACCTGATAGGTGATTCTACTGATCTTACCTTAATTGTAAAATGGAAGAAGTACAAGCTCTTACAATCATTTGGCACGAATAATACAAATGTCAATTTTGAAATCAGGCTGAATGCTTTGGATGGATCTATAGACATCCGGTACGGTGAAATGATAGCTACCGGTTATAGCGGAGCAGCTTCAAGTAATGTGGGCCTGGGAGGTTTTCAAAGAACAGATTTTAATAACCGGAAAACACCAGCATCAAAAAACTGGAACCTCACTTCAGCAGGCACTACATATGTGGATGATTGTATTTTTCAAACCACATCCATCATGCCGGAATTTGGTTTGAATTTTCATTGGAGCCCGTCATTATGCCCGTCTATTCCTGCTATCAACAGGGATTATCTTTCTAACAATGCCATTCAGGTTTCATGGCATGCTTCAGAAGCAATACCATCACCCCAATTTGAATATGCACTTTCTACTTCGGCCGTTCCTCCTGCATCAGGGACGATCACGAATGCAGAATCCCATTTGTTCACGGGATTAATGCCTCACACCCAATTTTATTTTCACGTCCGCGTAAAATGTTCAGTTACCCTGCAAAGTAACTGGACATCGCACGCGGTGAAGACCAGGTGCAATCCGATGACCCCACCCTATTTTGAAAATTTCGATGCACTCTCTCCACCTGCAGTTCCTGGTTGCATGACTGTCCTGAACAATAGCCTGGAATCTCAAACATGGATCACAGGTGAAAAGATTGGCTTGTCAGGACCCAATGCAATCACGATTCCATACGAGCCTATATTACAAAATGATGATTGGTTATTTCTTCCGGGCTTATTGCTTGAAAATGATACCAATTATATATTCTCGCTGGACTATTCCTCTTCTGAAACTGATACTCTGCTTGTGTATACTGGTCATTATCCTCACCCGGATAGCATGACACTGATTGGCAATTTCCATGTCAATACCGATTTTAATTATTTACAAAATTACCTGACCTATATTCCACCGGCTGATGGTCAGTACTTTTTTGCATTGCGCAGCCAGCATGCAAATATTCTTGTGGACAATATTAATCTTGAAAAATTTGCCTGTCACATACCTGCCAATATTCATGTTACGTCTAATGAATTAAATCATACAGTTGTAAAATGGGATGCATCGGCATTGACCGGAACCTCATATCAATACTCCATTACAACACATGAATCTTATCCGCCTCCAGGTGTGCAGAATACAATCCAGGACTCCCTGATTTTTACAACACTTCAACCCTCCATTACCTATCACTTTTACCTGAGAGAAAACTGTGGAGCAGGTTCCTTTTCGCCATGGACACATTTCGTTTTTGAATCCAGGTCTGATTATGATGAGTGTTCATCTGCAAAAGAGATTATCCCGTTTCCGATATCAGACTGTGATGCAGAAACGTATAGTACAAAGGGTGCAACCTCAACCGGATTACCAGCTTCAACATGTGAAGGCTATCCCGATGATGATGTCTGGCTTTATTTTACAGCTACCTATAGATCGCACACTATCCGGCTAATGAATACGTGCATTGGTGGCGGAGGAGGTGGAGGCACATTTGCGGCCAGAACCGAAGAAGAACCTACCTGCCAACCATTAATCATGGAATTGAGGAGTGGTGCTTGCGGTGCATCATTACATTCCTGCAAAGAAATTGCGGGTGGTCACACAGGTGTGATCGATGCCATCAACCTTACACCGGGCAATGTATATTTTATTCGAGTTTTTGGAAAAGACACCCTGACACATGGTCAGAATTTTTCTTTATGCATCAGCTCGTATCCAACGGAACCAAATAGCAGTTGTGCTTCTGCAACACTCCTTACAGTCTCAACCACAGCATGTCCTACAGGGAATGAACAAAATTTCGCAGGCGCTACATCCTTTGCAACTCCAGTAAGCACGTGTGATGCACCACCCTATTATGCATTGTGGTACAAGTTTGTAGCCACTGCTTCCACACATATCATCGAAGCAACATTTGAAAACGGCGATGGCATCATGGATGTATTCAGCGGGACCTGTGCTTCACTTTCCAATCTTGCATGTGTAAACAACACAACATCAGGCTCTGAACAAATAACCCTTACAGGATTAACAATAGGTCAAACAATATGGGTCAGGGTTTTCGATGCAGGCAATATCGGGGCTCAAATGAAAGTCTCTGTTTGCATCAGAGTTCCTGCTGTCAATGATGCATGCTCTAATGCCATCAACATACCTATCGTAAGCGGTATCACTCTTGCAAACCCTATAAATTCAAATTCATTTATTTCTTCCGGTAGCGGAACCTGTACCACATATTTCGCTGATGATGACTTATGGTTCAAATTCACTGCCACCAGCAGTACACACCTGATCGTTGCCATTCCTGTAAATCCATCACCAACGATGAATACCCCGGTGATAGAATGTTATGCGGGTGATTGTAGCAGCAGCTCCATCGGATGTTCCAATACAGGAGAATTCCTGTTATCCAGTCTCACACCTGGCAATGTTTATTATTTTAAAATTTACAGCGCAGCAAATCTTACCGGCCGGGGTAGTTTCAGAGTAGGAGTATCCATACCTCCTCCGAATATTTCCTGCAATTCTGCTACACCTGTTCCTGTGAATGATTCACAAACATGTTTATTCAATACTCCCGGAACAATGATAGGGGCAGGTGTGAAAAATGAGATCTGGTTTTCATTTGTACCTACTACCCCATCCATGACCATCCTTGTAGCTGAAACCCTAGGTCTTGAAATCGCACTCTATGATGGATGCAATGGAAATTTTATTCAGGAAGAACAAAATACAGGAAGCCTGTATTTCAGAAACTACATTCCCGGCAACACTTACTATTTCAAAATTTATACTGCTGTTTTTCCGAATCTGAATTATCAATATTTCCAGGTGCCTGTCAGCGTTTGCATCATTCCCGGTCCTGCTAATGATGATTGTTCTTCGCCAATTGTACTTTCTGCTCAGGCTTATTGCAGCACAACCATACAAGGCTCTACAGCCGGTGCCACACCATCGATCTCGAATGGATCATGCTTTCCGGGTGTCAATGATACATGGTATAGTTTTGTGGCAACTTCAACATCACACAAAGTTTTGGTAGATCCGGATCCGGACTTCTTTTATGTCAGAGGCCAGGTCTTTAAAGGCAATTGCAATGGAGCACCCATAGCCTGCTTTAGTGATGATATATTTATTGCTGAGGGTGTTGCCATACTGGAGAATCTTGATGTTGACAGCACATATTTTATCCGTGTATCTGTGTCCAATCCGTCTGTGCACAATGGTAATTTTTCTATTTGCGTATCATCACCTCCGCCAAACGATCATTGCATGAAAGCGACAGTGATGAATCCAACTACAACAAATTCGTGTGTCAATTCAATTCCAGGGACTACGATCAATGCTACTTCCACTATAGGACGTCAGAATGTTTGGTATAGATTTACAGCTGCCACTAAGAATGTTACTATCGTAGTTACTCCATCAACACCTGGTTTTGATCCGGGTATCAAGCTTTGGAATGCCGCTGCAGGTATTAGCCTTGACAATTGTGTATTCGATATCAAAGCCACCACCGATGAGGCTCATATTAATTATCAACCCGAGATCCTTTCTTTATCTGACCTTACCATTGGGACTACTTACTACGTCGAGATTTATACGAATATTGATAACCTGATTGCTGGTGATTTTGAAATTTGCATGTATACCCCTGATGACAAGATGACGGTGTATGGTGCTCTTTCTGAAACGTATCCTTTTGACACAATAGTTTCAGCAGGCACATGGAATCAACCTGTAACAAAAGTTACTGTACAGTTGACAGGAAGATTGTTCAATAAAGTAATCCGGAACATAAAATTTGATGCTTCCGGAACGACTGACATGAATGATGTACTGAGTGCATCTGTTTTTATTGATACAAAAGTGTGGGGATTTCATAATACTGCTATTCTTCCTTACAGGCCATTTGGAAAAGCGGGCCAGAATCTTTCAGAATATCCACCTCCGTTTTTGTTCGGAACACCAATACTTCATCCGGGCACATCAATGGAATTCAATGGAGAATATATCATCCAGGGCGAACGATATAGCTTTAGCTCAGGTGGTTCAGATAATTATCCGCGCTTTATATATCTCGTGATGGAAATTGCGTGCGATGCTGATCCGGGGCATGTCGTAAAAGCAATTTGCAACTCCATAACATTCGAAGTTGATTCTATCATTCCATTACACGGCAATACAGATCCATTATCTATCGTGCCACTGGATAGTTATGATACTCGCATGGATGGCTTATGGAATGATGATGCTACCTGGGTTTGCGGTACTCCTCCTCCACATAATCCTGCATCTCCAAAAGTCAATATTTATCACCGGGTGATGCTTACAGATACAGCAGATGTTGGAAGTGTGACCATTTATTACAAACGCGCGCTTGAATTGACAGATGTTGCACAACTCACAATGGGTGCTTCGTCCATGGGTGCACAAACAGGCAATGCTGATAAAGTACTATCATGCATTGAAGGATCCCTTCTTTTGGATCATGCAACGTTGAATATCAATGGCGGCTTCAACTTCGGTACAGCAGGAGGTGAGTTGTATGGGAATGGCCTTTGTTGTTTTGATGGAAATGGAGCGTACAATATATCCGTTGGAGGAACTGTCATAACGCGTGACAGCAATTTTGTAAGTGTGGATTACTTTCCGTTTTGCGTAGAAGGTGGCCAGGTTGTTTCTGCCAATCATCCTATACCACCTGATCATATAACAGCAATTGCTACACGTCAGACAAATGCTACGATAGACCTTTTCAAAAAAGTGAATGCCCGAGATGTAAGTGATGTTCCTGATGCGTTGAAATCTTATACCATTCTGGAGATTGATAGTAGCAACTTAAGCCGGATCATTGCACAACATCCTGAAAAATTATCAATTAACATACCTCTGGATGATCACGAAGAACTGGCTTTAGAATTAATCCAATCCACTTCCTCCTTATCAAATACAACCGTCCGCACTGCTCCTGACATGCAGGAGGTAATGATTAATACCGGCGTTCATTACCAGGGTAAAATAAAAGGAGATCCTAAAAGCCTGGTCTCCATCAGCTTCTTTGACGATGAAGTCATAGGCATGATCTCAGGTAACGCAGGCAATATTAATTTGGGTAAAAAGAAAAACAGTGATACCTACATTGCATTTCGTGATTACCAGGTAAAAGAATTCTTTGGCTTTATCTGTCATACATCTGATGAAGGTGATCCATATACGGATGAACAAATAAATTTCAAAACTTCAAACCGGGATGCGGGTGATTGCATTGGTATCTATATTGAAGTGGACAATGACATCGTAGTTGAGAAAGGAGGAATAAATCAGGCAGCAAACTATGTAGCCGCATTATTCAACCAGGTAGCTGCACTGTATGCAAATGAAAGTATCGCAATCACACTTTCTGAAATGACTTTCTGGACCAGCCCAAGTCCCTTTAATCAAAACACTACCAGTGAAGTCCTTCAAAAATTTAAAGACATACGCACTTTTTTCAATGGCGATCTGGGCTTGTTGTTGTCCTACAGGTTTAATGCAGGCTTCGCACAATTAAATGGCCTATGCCGTACCGAACAAAAATATAGTACCGGATATGTTGGCATACTCCCAACGTTTCAGAATATTCCGGTTTATTCCTGGTCTGTGGAAGTAATGGCGCATGAATTGGGACATCTTTTCAATTCGCGTCACACGCATGCATGTGCATGGAATGGCAATCTGACACCTCTTGATGGATGCTTTACACCTGAAGGAAGCTGCAATGGCATCAATACCCTTCCTGAAAATGGCGGGACAATCATGTCCTACTGTCATTTGACAGAAGCCGGGATTAATTTTTCTGAAGGTTTTGGTTTGCAACCCGGTAATGTCATGCGGTATGCAGTTTCTCAATCCACATGCACACAAAGTTGTGCTAACACGTTGTGCACAGAAAATGATATAGCCCTTACCATTCGTACAGATTCAAGACCAGGAGAAACCCGATGGCATCTTGAAGATGGACAGGGAAAAATATTATTTAATGGAGGACCTTACTTAATCGGTAATACCACGTATACTAAACACTTTTGCGTGGAAGACGGATGTTATCGATTGATCATGACAGATGGAACAAATGCACATCCGGGAGGAACGTTCATCACAAAAGACAGCAAGATCTTTGTTGATGGAAATGACGGTGTGAATCCGGCAACCCATAGTGATTTCAACATACTTAATACCAATAACTATACAGATCATCTTGATATCACCATCCTTGATCCCGGTAGTTTTTTATATGGTACAGATCAGAATGTCAACCAAAAACTGAATGGGACATTGACATTCGGAGGCGGTGATGATACTGGAAACACCACCGGCTTTTCACTCATTATCGGACCTGGCAATGGAGAAGGAATATTGCTATTGGATTCACTCATTATCAAAGGAGGTTATGCATCACAAAACCGTCATGTCCTTGCAAGCAGCAATTTTGTGCCTTGCAAAAATATATGGATCAAACCAGGATCAGAATTTGAAGGAGGCCTCGCGATCACACATACATTCAGAAATGATGGTCTTTACACAGGTATGCAAAATCGAAACCTTTCCTTTTGCGGACCTTTGAACATCGGGCAACACTATCCCAACACCACGAATACACAACGCATGTATGGTGTTGGCTTAGTCCGGGCTTTATCAACGGCTCCCATTCCGGCTACTGCTGCAGATAATCAGATCAACATGTTGAGAGTGGACAATACATTTGATGGCCTTGATCTTGAAATGCCATTAGGAGTGCTTAATACATTGCGATTGATGCATGGCCAGATTCGTACAACCAATACAAATCTGCTTACACTGGGAGATAATACTTCGACCGGGCATTTATCCACCGATCCCCCTAATACGCAATGGTGGGCTGAAGATATTTTCACCGGAAATATGTCTTCATGGAATGGCGGATGGATCGTAGGTCCTTTCAGACGATGGTTCAATGGAACCACTACGGCTGAACAATCAATATTCCCATTTTCAAGAAATGCTAAAATACGAACTGCAGGAATTCATTTTCAAAATACAAATCCGGGATATGTCACCGGTACTTTTAATGCTCTACAACCGGGTGTGACAGGATTACCACTGACAAACGAACAAAATACGAACATTGGTTTTGTGTCTCCCACCGGGTATTGGAATTTTGAATCTGATAGTACCTCCGGAACATATATGATTGATGTTTGTGCTGGTGGCTTTACAACTGATGGAGTGATACCCATCACAGCATTGTCATCTGTCCGCCTTATCAAACGTCCTACGAATGGCACATGGCAGCTATCAGGATCAACGACTACGAACGGACCTTTATCATTAAATCAGGTTACAGCTGCTGGCTTAATTGGTTTTTCTGATTTTGGCATTGGCACAGCATGCGGAAATGTGGTAACCACAGGAAGTGATAATGTCATTGGATCGCTACGTTATGTATTGGCGAATTGCATTGCTTCCGGTGATACGGTAAAATTTGATTCCAGTCTTTCGTTGTTGATTGTAACTACAGATACTATCATCTTAAATAAGAATGTAACCATCTATGCAACTGCTAATGACAATATCAATATCCAGGGAAATGGTGTGCATAGTGTCATGAAAATATTGAATGGCAAGAATGTCAAGCTTCAGAATTTTGCTTTAACTACGGATGAAGGGATGGATGGAAGTGCTCTTCTTAATGAAGGGAATCTTACCATGGAGCGGATTACCATTCATGATGCCGGGACGGGGAATAGTGTGGTGCTTAACAGGGGGTCGTTGATTGTCGTGGGAAATAATGTTGTTTATAAAGAATAGGCAAAGGCAGGGAGCAGGGAGCAGGGAGCAGGGAGCAGGGAGCAGGGAG
>DASRXQ010000010.1:0-154670 GCA_035654115.1 Saprospiraceae bacterium | reverse complement strand
AACCATAAAACGACAATGGGGATATGATCATATTCTCCTCAAAGGACTCCGGAAAAACGATGGAGAGTTCGGGTTAATCTACCTTATTTACAATTTTCGAAGAATAATGAATATTTTGGGAGTTGAGGGGATGAAAAAGTGAGTGAAGAGAATGATTTTATTGATTCTGAACCCAATACACTCCATACATCGTCAGGATCGAAAATTTAAAACAACTTTTTGTGCAGTTAGTACATGAACCATAGACTTTAATGGGAAATTAAATGATGGTTATTGCACGAACTGTCGTTATAGGACATTCCCAGATTTGAACTCTCGCCACAAAACCCTAACTTGCAACTCTTAAGTAATAACAATGGAAGGAACAATTCAAATTCATATTGAGAAACTACCTGAAGGATTATACCTGGCAACATCAGATGATATCCAAGGACTGGTAGCACAAGGCAGAACAATTACAGAAACACTTGAGATTGCAAGAGACATTGTTAAGAAGTTACTTGAAGCCCAATCTGACAACAGTGGAAATGTGAAAAAATTAGGGGATAATTTTGACTATCCACTTGTAGTCGGCATCTAAGATGGGAAGGCTAAACGGTTTCAATTACCGTGACATTGTTAAACGACTGAAACAATTAGGCTTTGAGTTTCATCGACAGGCAGCCGGAAGCCATGAAATATGGTACTCATCAAAATCAAATCGCTATACAACAATTCCCAAATCATACAGGTGATATGCCTGAAGGTACACTCCGAGCAATTTTGAAACAGGCAAACATAACTCCAGAAGAATTCCTATCTCGAAAGTAAAAAACGACCTATGCAGAAATTAGGTAAATCACACACAGCAAGAGCAGGGTTATTTAAAATAGTTAAGCCATAGCCGTGAGTTGGATTGAAGGTCGTATTTTGCAAACCGGAAATGTTATTTAATACATCATTAAATCCTATACCAATCACTTCTGCTACGGTTGTGAGATTATTTAAGCCGTTAAGATTGACTAATAAAGCATTTTCGGCAACAACTAAGTGAGCTCCAATATATGTTAAACTGCTTAATCCATTAACATTGGTTAATGCAGCATTATCGGCAATATTTAAATAACCTCCAATGCTTGTTAAAGCACTCAATCCGTCAATATTGGTTAATGATGAATTATTTTCAAGGCCAATAAACCCTCCAACACTTGTCAGAGTGCCCAATCCGTTCACATTGGCTAAGACAGCATTTTCTCGAATAGCAAGACCCCCTCCAACAATTGTCAAGTTACTTAAACCGTTCAAATCGGTTAATGCGGAATTAGCGATTATAGCATCCTGCCCTATGGTTGTCAGATTGCTTAGGCCGCTTATGTCAGTAAGCATTGTAGCATTTGCGGCATCTAACGACTTTAATCCATTGATGTCTGTTAGCGTAGTCCCTATGATTAACAGGCTGCCCGCTATGTGAGTAAGTCCGTCTAAAGGCGAAAGGTCTGTGACATTTCCATTGATATCCAAATCTCCCGTGATCTGTGTACAGTTGGGGTAATCAACTAAAAACTGGTTGACCTGTGCCTGAGAAGAAAGATCAACAGAACCAGGAGGGCATTGTGCTACTACCTGATTAAAGGCAAAAAGCAGCATAGCGGTCAACCATGCAACATGGGTGAGTCGAAATAATCTTGATTGAGATTTCATAAAGTAAACAGTTGTCATACGAATCGTACATTTTTATGTATGCCTACTCTATGAAGGATTTTCGGCTTTCTCCTTATTTACCGCAAGTGTATAGCTCTATATATGTTTTTGCAAAAATCTGGGACAGAATGCTGTTTTTGGGGATAGAAAGCAAAATGCTACCAGCATTTACTATTTGGGGAAAGTAAAATTGGTTCTTGCTGTATATTCTGTTTTCCGAGATTTCAATGTGGAAGATGTCTATATATGACATTAAAAAAAGTAGAAATGGAAAAACTGGGAGTGTAATCTGGAGATAACAAAAGCTACCCGCCAGCATGGATTTTCAAATTGACATTGCTATACGTATCTTCAAGTTTCAAACCAGGGAAAAGATCTTCGGTATTCACCATGCCGGCAGGTAGCCCAGACGTTTGTGTTCCATAATCAGAATGAAATACTGTAAGTCAATTATCCTTCTAATATTAATTATCCCGATCTGGAGCCATGGCCAATTAACAAATGGTCTTATGGCCTATTATCCATTTGAGGGGGATCAATCTGACCAAAGTGGAAATGGAAATAATGGAATTATAGTTGGAAATCCAATATTGACAGCAGATCGTTTTGGTTCCGATCAATGCGCATTTTATTTCCCTGGGGGTGCTACAAATTATATCAAAATAAATTATTCAAACGATTTTAATATTGATCCAATGGGCTCTTTATCTATTAGCTTATGGTATCAGGGAGGAACCGAGAATGAAGGCGATATTGAGGTCTTATTTGAAAAGCATAATCCGAATGTTTCTCCATATCCTTCAGATTATCATATCGGATTATACGATCTGAATCAGCCCGGTCTGGGTAGTAATTACTTACCTATCGTTTTTGCTGTCTACCCTCCTCCAATTCACGATCCTAATTGGCATCATGTTGTAGGTATATATGACAACAGAAAGTGGTATTTCTATGAAGACAACACGTTTCGTCAATTGGATACATCCATGCTTTATTCAATATTTCAGTCAACGGGAGAAATATTAATCGGTAAAAACTTTGAAGGCAAAATTGATGATATTCGATTTTATACTCGGACTCTAAGTCTTGAAGAAATTCATGAAATATTTTATTTACCCAGTTCTTGCATTCCTACCAGAACGAAGGAAAGCGCCAATAGCCAATTTAATCTCTATCCGAATCCTGCTAAAGATTTTGTAAGAATCGCTCTGGCTGACAATGTTCATATCAAAGATATTATCGTGTTAAATACAATTGGTAAATTAATTCTGTCTAAATCAAACTGCTACTCCTCCGAAATAGATTTAAACACGGAGAAATGGCCAATTGGTATTTATTTTGTCCAATTACGCACAGATAAACGTATTTTGAATACATATTTTGTGAAACATGAATAAGGCACATAGCATAGCATACTCCCCAGCGGGGATAATTGCATTGACGGTGAAATCCCTATATTTGAAAACCAGTGCACAGCCACAGATCATCGACAGTCGTACTGCCGACAGGTAGCCCGGACGTTGTAGGTCATTAAGAAAAAGTCTTGCATTTAAATGGAGTTAGAAAAATTCAAAATTCTTCATGCCAGATTTAATAAAGTTGGAACGCATGGTATTGATACAACCACTCCTGAGTTTGAGGAGTATATTGATGCCATTCATAGTAATAGAGAATGTTCAGATTGGTATATGACTTCGACCTTACAAGAGAGAAAATTTGATTATACAAAACATTGTTGTCTCATGATGGCATTACAAATCTCTCAGCCAAATACAATGCCGGATGGCAAAGATGATCATGATATTATTATGAACTATAATGAAATATTTGATGAATATGGAATTCCGATTTACGATGGAGGAACATCAGTTCTTCAAATTATGTATTGTCCTTGGTGTGGAAATAAGTTACCGGTTTCCAAAAGAGATCAATGGTTCGAAAAGTTCGGAGAATTAGCATATGAGGACGATAACAGTAAAATACCGGACCAATATAGGAGTGACCAATGGTGGCGAAATTCAAACGACCTATAACATCGGCTCCTATGTAAAGCAGTTCTTCCAGCAGACTGCCAAAAGTAATATGTATTTCCTTTCTTTTATTTCATTTCATATATCAAAATTTTATCATCATCAGGTTGTTGATAAACGATGTTTTAAGCGCTGGTCGAAGCATGTGAATAACGCATTTTCAAAGTGCTTTTATTTCTCTTGTCAGGGTGGTTGCAAAACACCCCGACAAGAGAAATAAAAGGAATTTTCTCCGGAAACAGACTATAAATGGGTACCACTATTCTTAGTGAAAAATCTGCTTTCAAAAAGTCGGGGCGTTTTGCAACCGCCCCGGCTTTTTGAAACTGCAGTTGGGTATCCCCGAGAATTTCGGCTAGCTGCCAACAGATCGTAGAACATATATTCGGAACCATAAAACGGCAATGGGGATATGATCATATTCTCCTCAAAGGACTCCGGAAAAACAATGGAGAGTTCGGACTTATTTACCTTATCTACAATTTTCGAAGAATAATGAATATTTTGGGAGTTGAGGGGATGAATACTTCGACCTGCTGGATTCAAACCTAGTGCTACAGCTCAGCAACCAAGTGGATAAAAAGAATGATTTTTTTGATTCTGAACCTAATACAATCCCTATATCGTCAGAATCAAATAATTAAAACAAGTTTTTGGGCAGTTAGTACATGAGCCATAAACTTTAATGAAAAATTAGGGGACGGTTATTGCACGAACTGTCGTTATCGGCAACCTTAACCGCTCCGATTGAACAGTGTGTTAACATAAACAAATAACAAAAAACAAATAAGTATGACAAACGAATTTAAAAATTGCCAATCATGTGGAATGCCTTTAAAACGAGACCCAAACGGTGGGGGAACAAATGCCGATGGAAGCATCAGCAGAATGTATTGTTCTTACTGCTATGAAAAAGGTGAATTCACTTATAAAGGAAATGATGTAAAAGAATTTCAGGAATTGAACAAACAAAAAATGATGGAAGGTGGGCACTCAAAATTCTTCGCTTGGTTATTTACAAGAGGAATGAAGCGATTAGGAAGATGGAAAAACAAATAACATTTTTTCACAGCGGACAATCAGCTTGATGATGACAAGGTTCTCTACTTCTATTAAACTCCTCTGCGGACTTCAAAGAGTTGTGCTTCGGACGAACAGCAAGGCAGCCGATAACACGGGTTTGGCAAAAGTGGCGGTTCAGTGCTCCGCAGACACATTTGTGGTTAATCAAACACTAATGATACGATTCTCTCGATTTTTTTTAGCTCGGATCAAAATTTTGAACTTGTACGAGAACTGTGCCCAGGTCAAGAAAGTAGTTTTGAAGGCATACGTTATAAAAATAAACATGTTGGTTTGGCTGAATTTAAATACTGTACCGGAAATTTAAAGGAGCAGGGTTACCGTTTCGGAGATGACGTAGGTATATGGAAAGAATGGGATAAAAATGGAAATCAAATTAAGGAAACAGACTATGGTAATTCTGCAAACCTTAAACAATTGAAAAATATTAATTATCAAAAGTGATGATCTCCGGCGAATAAAAAAGGCTACAGCTAACATCGGCTTCTATGTAAAGCAGTTCTTCCAGCAGACTGCCAAAAGTAATATGTATTTCCTTTCTTTTATTTCATTTCATAAATCAAAATTTTATCATCATCAGGTTATTGATAAATGGGAAAACAAGCGCCGCTTGTAGCCTGGCGTTTTTTCATTTATCAATAACCCAATCCTATTCGGTTGTTGAAATCGTGGGAAAACATGCGCCGCTTTTATAGGCAATGACGGATAACCCTTTACAGACCACCTTCGCTCTGTACTCAACCCCTACTCTGCTATGGCGGTCAAAGACAGATTTGTATCATGAAACAGATTAAGGCTATCCGGAAGCTAACACCATTGAGTCGCAACTGCCCATAGCCTTGCCGTTGTGTAAAATGTAATCGAACCTTTTTTTTATGTTGAAGAAATTATTATTACTATTCTTTGTTCTTGCTTTTGTTAATTTACAATACTCTTCTGGCCAAAACTATTTTTATGACACGCTACAGAAAAATAAAATTCCATTCGAATTTGAAAACTTAAGTAGCATTTTATCTAGCACCCAAAATTTTCCAGATAAGAAATTTTTTCTCTTTGGAGAGCTCCATAGTACAAACGCAAATCTAGAGTTACAGTATGAGTTTATTAAACACTTGCATAAGGAAAAAGGCATTAACAATATAATTATCGAAATGCCTCATAGCGAAGTGTACTTTTTTCAAAAGTATTTGGAAACCGGAGACACCTTATTGTTATATGACTATGATGGGAGGATAAATAAAAGGTTTCTGGATAAAATACGTGAATTCAATAAAAATATTGATAATCCAATTCGCCTGTTCGGAATTGATCTGGATATTCAGTTTCGAAATTATTTTTATGCAGATTGTATAATTCATTTGGCAAATAAACATCATTATTCAGATAGTATTTCTGTATTGGGGAAGGCAATAAACCAGCTAATTTGGAATCGTTATAATAGTGTAAAGCTTTCTGAAATAAATGAGATAATAAAACAAGAATTAAACTCAAATGATACTGAGTTTATTTCACTTTTCGGTAAAGATTATTTGCATCTCAAAACGATTGTATATTCCTTAAAAAAAGACAAAGGCCGCAGAGATGATGAAATGTATGAGAATTTCAAAAATCTATACAAAATATGGTTCCCCAAAGATTACGACGAAATTGGTTTCCTCGCTTTTTTCGGTGGCAGCCATACTTATAGTGAAAACAAGAGATCTTTTTATCATTTACTACAGAACGACAATACTTCACCTGTAATTAATAATGTAAGCTTATCTGTAATACAGTATGTAAACTGTCAGTCCTCGCAATTTGGCCGCAACCCCAAATATTTAATTCAGATATATAATGACGGATTTTTCAGGGGAAATAACAGTACATATAAAAAACTGATCCGAAATGATTTCTTAGATGCTATAGAACTTATTTGTACAACCGATACTAAAAGCAATTATTTAATTCCTGCTTACTCGGATAAACCATTTTTTCGTTGGAACAAACGAAATAAATTATTGACAACGATTGATATTTTATTTATCATTCAGAACTCGCCTCCTACTCATCCCGTTATTCAAAGTCTCCAATAACACTTCACACAACAAAGCATTGCCGCAATTCGGGCGGACAGTTAAATTCTCAGCATTATCGTTCTTCAACCCCTACTCTGCTATGGCGGTTAAAGACAGATTTGTATTTTTGAAACACATTCAGGTTATCCGGAAGTTAATACTATCGAGTCACCACTGCCCATAACCTTGTTCGTTAGATGCGATTTAATCCAATGATTTCAAAGCAATGAAGATTTTTAAGCGCATAGTAATCGCACTCATAGTTCTGGCAATAATTGGAATTATTTTTCGTGGATGGATTTACAGACGATTGGTAAACTATGAATCAATTGGCCAAAGAAGGAATTATGCGGCTATCGACTCAACACTAATTAATCTTCTAAATGCCAATGAAGGAAATATAGAGCCTGATATCAATAAAATAATTCACACTAGCCTTTCTCTTACCGCTCAACAATTGAACTTTACGACCGGCAACAATGATGAAGATCCAAATAAGTTGATTTACTCAAGAAATGCTAATTGCGTGGGTTATGCTGCTTTTTTCTCAGTAACCTGTAACCAACTACTTAAGAAAACCAATCTATTCGAGGAATGGTCAGCCCACCCACAAATTGGACTACTTTACTGCCTGGGAAACAACGTCCATACTTATTTCAAATCAGCATTTTTCAAGGATCATGATTTTGTCATAGTCAAGAATAAGAAAACCGGACAAACTTTGGCAGTCGATCCTTCTGTAAACGATTGCACTGGAATTGAATACGTAACACTGAGAAGGAAACATTCACAATGATAAACACATGCCTCATCCAACATCGGCTCCTATAGGCAATGACGGATAACCCTTTACCACCAGATTTGTATCTTGAAACAGATTAAGGCTATCCGGAAGTTAACACTATCGAGCCGCCACTGCTCATAGCCTTGATCAATATCAGCCATATATTCGCAAATCATTTAAAGTTCAGGATTTACCCTTGATAACAATTTCTCTATGACTTTTGCCCCAATTAATCATTTCCTGTATTACTTTTCCGAAGGAGCGACAATGTTCCGTGGGTTCGTATTCAACTAAAACAGGTGAATCGTCATAAACGGTTCTTTTTAATAGTTTGCTCATTTCCATTTCTTTTAATTCTTTCGACAACATTCGGGTGGTAATGCCAGGGATACTGCGTTCAATTTCCCGAAAACGTTTGTTACCATTGCATAAGGAATTGATAATAGGCAATCGCCATTTACCACCAATAAAATACAGTGTATCCTGTAATGCCCGAAGTTCATCTTCCTGATTTCTTGCCATTTGTGATAAAGTTGTTTGGTATACTCTGTGATACTGGTTACAAAAGTATATCAATTACTAAATATCTTTGTCAAAAATTTTAAATACATGAATGTAAAGAACAAAATAGCCCTAGTAACAGGTGGAAACAGCGGGATTGGTTTTGCCACCGCCAAAGAATTAATAGAAAAAGGAGCGACCGTCATCATCACGGGCAGAAGAAAAGAAGCCTTAGAAAAAGCTGCACAGGAAATTGGTGCTATATCCTTTGTAACAGACCAAGCCAACGTGCAAGACATTACAGAGTTGAGCAAGACAATAGAAAAACAGTTTGGAAAAATTGATATTCTGTTTATCAATGCCGGAATAACTGGCGAGCCTTCTCTCATTGAAAATGCAAGCGAACAAAATTTTGATGCCGTGATGAATATTAATTTTAAAGGAGCATATTTTACATTGAGTAAGTTCATTCCGATATTGAACGATGGTGCTTCAGTAGTGTTTTTATCTTCCAATACCGCTACTATGCGAAGCCCACAAAGTTCTATTTATCAGGCAAGCAAAGCTGCTTTAAATTCCATTGCTAAAACAGCAGCAGCAGAATTAGCACCAAGAATAATTAGAGTAAACACCATAAGTCCGGGACCAACAAGAACCAATGTTTTAAACAATTCATATGGCAAAGAAACAGCAAATTCGATTTGGGACAATCTTGCCAATACTCTTCCTCTAAAGAAAATAGGAACACCTGAAGACGTAGCAAAAATGGTGGTGTATTTGAGTAGTGAAAATGCTTCTTACATCACAGGTGCCGATTTCCTGATGGATGGAGGAATGACTTTGTAAAAGTCATTTGTAGTTGTATCACACGACACATACGTTTTGGAGCAGACAATGCGAATAGAAACATTTGAGCAATTAATACACTTTAGTGCGGGCAGACAGTTGAGTGTTTCAAAAGCCCACCAACGCAAAGCCCGAAAACGTTAGTGGACAGCTACGAAACCCCGCAAACTGACTACCTGTTAGACAATAAAGTTGAACAAATACCAACACAGACAAAACTCAAACCGTTAAATCGTATCACATCTTCCGACTTCTGTATAACCACTGAACAGTACCCAGGCTCCAACTTTGCATCATTATTAACAACTAAAATAAAAATAATGAGCAAGACAATTTTAATTACGGGTGCTTCCAGAGGGTTCGGAAAAATTTGGGCAAAAGCATTTCTAAAACGAGGCGACAATGTGATTGCAACAGCAAGAAACATAACTGACCTCGATGATTTAGTAAAAGAGTTTGGAAACGCAGTCCTTCCTCTTCAATTAGATGTAACCAATAGAGAACAATGTTTTTCAGTGGCAAACAAAGCATCTACACATTTTGGCAAACTTGATGTTGTCATCAATAATGCGGGCTACGGCTTGTTTGGAACAATCGAAGAAACGAGTGAAAAAGATGCAAGAGAACAATTTGAAACAAATGTGTTTGGTACATTATGGATTACGCAAGCAGTCATTCCTGTTATGAGAAACCAGGGGAAAGGGCACATTATTCAAATGTCAAGTATTTTAGGTTTGGTATCCATTCCCGTTTTAGGAATTTACAACGCCTCAAAAGCGGCAGTTGAAGCAATTAGTGAATCACTTTCAACAGAGGTAAAAGGTTTCGGCATTTCTACAACAATTATAGAACCAGCTGGCTATGGTACTGAATGGGGTGGTAAATCTGCGGTTCATAGCAAGTCTATTGATTTGTATGCTGATTTAAAAAAAGCCGTATTCTCCTATTTTACAGAAGATAAATTAGGAAAACCAGAAGCAACCGCTCAAGCAATTCTAAAAGTAGTAGATGCAGAAAATCCTCCGCTCCGGGTACTTTTCGGTAAAGTTGGTTTTCCAATGATAAGCCAAGCTTATGCGGACCGCTTAACAAACTGGGAACAATGGAAAACTGTTTCAGAAGAAGCACATGGGTAATTCTAATTCAATAAACGTACAAGTTCTAAAAATAAATAGCAAAATGAAAAATTCATTAATAGCAATAGCAATCCTATTTTTAACAAATACTGAATCTGCACAATCTAAATCGTAATCTATTTGTTATTTTGTAAATGTAAAAGCTATGAAGCATTTTAAAAGCATAAGCGAGTTACACAACACAAACGGATATTCACCACCTGAAAATCCGTTGCTAAGTTTGGTTACCTGCCAGGATTTGAAAACTTGTACAATTGGCAATAGTAAATTTACAGGTGATTTTTATATGATAGCCTTTAAAAAAATAAAATCGGGTAATTTCTTTTATGGCAAAACAAAATATGACTTTGAAAATGGCTCAATGGCATTTGTAAAGCCAAGACAAATCATCGAAATCAGCAATATAGAATTGACTGATAAAGCGTTTATCATTTTTTTCCACGAGGACTTTTTACTCAAACATAATCTTCACTCAGAAATAAAAAAATACGGCTATTTCGATTATGAAGTAAATGAGGCATTGCATTTATCACCCAAAGAGGAAGAAATAGTTTGGGATTTATTTTACAAAATACAATCAGAATATCACAACAACCAGGACGAATACAGCAAAGATATTATTGTAGCTCATATTGATTCCCTTCTAAAATATTCTCAACGGTTTTACAAACGACAGTTTCTAAACCGAACCGTATTTTCAGGGACAATTATTTCCAGGTTTTCCGAGATTTTAAAATTGTACTTTGAAAGTGGAAACCTGCAACGTAAAGGTCTGCCAACCGTAAAATACATGGCATCTGAATTAACGATTTCTACAAGATATTTGAGCGACTTGCTAAAACAAGAAACAGGCAAAACGGCACTAGAACACATACATATTTTTCTAATTGACGAAGCCAAAAATTTATTGATGAGTACCGACAACACAATTGCAGAAACTGCATATCAATTAGGTTTCGAGAATCCACCTTATTTTTCAAGGTTGTTTAAAAAAGAGGTTGGACTAACACCAATTGAATACAAGGAACAATTTATAAATTAGATAAATTACTGTGAATTGAGATAACGCTGAACGCACCCTCTATAAAATCGGCTAAGGCAATGGCGGATAAAACTTTGTCGACCGCCTTCGACCTTAGCTCAACCTCTACGCTGCTATGGCGGTCAAAGACAGTTTTGTACATTGATACAGATTAAATGCACAGATTTTCTGAGAACTCACCCCCATCCTCTCTCTTAACAAAGTGACTTCGAGCACGAAAATGATTTTACTGAAAAGAGGGGCGTTAAGAATATTCAATACAAAATCAGGTCACCCCTCTCTCACATTGAATCTGTTTTTCAAAGTAGTGAAATCTGTAATAAGAGAGGAGAAGGGGGTGAGTTCCACCAGAAATCTTAACTCGAAGATTCTTACCTTGGAAACAGATTAAGGTAACCTGGAAGTCGCTAACATTGAATCGCCACTGCCCATAGCCTTGATTTAGTACTGCCAATATCGGCGATAGTATAATATATTCAACGTATGACAACTTCTTCAGATTCCTTCTCCGGAGATACGGAATCAATTCAGTGTCCCAAGTGCAACAGCGTGATGGTACAGGGGTTCATCTTCGACCGGGAGGATGGAGGCTTGCGTCGTGTCATCAACTGGGTTGAGGGAGCACCGGATAAGGCTTTCTGGACTGTTACGAGAGTACCAAAGGAAAAGTGCGTTCCAGTGGGTACTTTCTGTTGTTCGGTGTGCGGCTTCCTGGAATCATATGCACGCCCGGAATTTGCTGCTAAGTGATCAGGATTGCATTCCTAAAGCAAACCCGCCGAACTGCATAATAAATAAGCACAGCACATCTGGACACGGACCTCTTATAACATCGGCTCCTATGTAAAGCAGTTCCTTCAGCAGACTGCCAAAAGAAATCGCTTCTCAACATTCAACTGTAACTTATTTCATACTATTTTCTTTTCTATAGCCGGGCGGTTGCAAAACGCCCCGACTATAGAAAAGAAAATAGAAAGCATCCACATAGTAGGAATTACAGGACTTCATGATTAAAAGACCGATTTCCATTTACAAAAAGTCGGTGCGTTTTGCAACCGCCCAGACTTTTTGTAAATGACTCGAAATGAACTCTATTTGCATCATATTTCAATTTAGTATCTTGAAACAGATTAAAGCTACATGGCAGATTCTCGCATTCAGTCGCCACTGCCCACAGCCTTGGTCGTTATCGGCACTCCTGGAATCCCCATTAAAATAAAAATAAAACAATGAAAAGAATAAATATCAACCATTGCCCCTGTCAGTAAAAGATGAACAACCCGATACCAAATATCCGTACAGAACAATGCAATATTCATCCCGCATTACGCTCACTCATACGGCATATCGTTATTATAGAAGCTGATTTCGGTAATTTTCCTGTTAGCATAGAGGGTAATTTTATGCCCTCGCCCGACCAGGCAATGTTCATCAATCTTTATACCCGGTTTAAGTCCAAAAAATCAGGAGAAAACAATTTCAACACCGTTACATCTTGTACGTTGATAGGAACACAAATTACTCCCTTCAAACTATTGGTAGAAGAAAGCCATAAAGCCGTATCCATTATTTTTCAACCGGGAGGGCTAAATCGGTTATTGAATATTCCGATGACAGAAATATTTGACAATGGTTACAGTGCCAGAGAAGTTATAGGCAGGGAGATAGAAGAACTTTTAGACATATCTCACAACACTACTTCTTTAAGCGAATTGGATAGTATTGTACAGACCTATTTTCTCAGAAAAATATCTCAGATAAAAGAACCATTACCCATTGATTTTGCCCTTCAATACCTCCTGACAAACTACAATACGAATATGGACAAGATTGCAGGAATGGCTTGTATGAGTATCCGGAATTTTGAACGAAAATGCAAAGAACGATTAGGTATGCCTGCCAAGATGTATGCACGAATTGCTAGATTTCATAAAGCATATAAAATTATCGAAAGCAGACCAATAATCTCCTGGCCAGATTTGACAAATGAAGTTGGATATTACGACCAAACACACTTTATCAAAGATTTTAAGGAATTTGCCAGGCTCACGCCCACGCTCGTACGCAAAGAATTATCGGACGAACATTTACAGTTTCAGTTGGATTGGGACAGGATTTGATTTTGTCGTTTTTTTACTATCACAGCTCATTTATCATAGATAGCTTTACAGAAATAAAAATGACGAACATGAAAAAAATAGTTCTATACTCAGTCGTTGCGCTTTCAAGCGGATTGTTTTTTACCAATATCTACAATTCCATAGTGAATGCAGCCAACTGGGAAAGCAATATCCCTCAATCCATAAACGCAACCAGAGATTTTTTTGTAGTTGCCAATCCGGGGACTTTCTTTAAGTTGATAGACCCAACAAATATTCTTCTGATTGTATTGGCATTGATTTTATTCTGGAAAAAATCTTCTTCCATTCGGATATTTTTGGGCATTGCTTTACTTTGTTATGTGTCTTCTATGACTTTAACCTTTACCTATTTTTATCCCAGAAATGAAGTGATGTTTCTCTCAGAACAACTTCCAGATACAGAAACGCTAAAAAAGGCAGCATCTGAATGGGGAAGAATGAACTGGGTAAGGTCTTTAATATGGCTGACAGGTCTTGTCTGTTCTTTCTTAGCTTTGGACAAAGCCACTTCAGGCACACAAAAACTTTCTTAAGGAATCTGCTTAAAAACATTATTGGAAACGAAAAGACTGCCGCTAACAAAGTACTTTTAGATTATTTCATACTATTTTCTTTTCTATAGCCGGGCGGTTGCAAAACGCCCCGACTATAGAAAAGAAAAAAGATAGATTTCCATTTACAAAAAGTCGGGGCGTTTTGCAACCGCCCGGACTTTTTGTAAATGCTTAGCAACCAAATTATATCTGCACATCATTCCCGTTTATTATCTTGAAACAGATTAAGATTATTCTCTTTTCTATAACCGGGCGGTTGCAAAACGCCCCGACTATAGAAAAGAAAAAAGACAGCATCCAGATAGAAGGAGTTATGAAACTTCATGATTAAAGGACCGATTTCCATTTACAAAAAGTCGGGACGTTTTGCAACCGCCCGGACTTTTTGTAAATGACTCGAAATGAATTCTATTTGCACCATATTACAATTTAGTATCTTGAAACAGATTAAGGCTATCCGGAAGTTAACATTGTTGAGTCGCCACTGCCCATAGTCCAGGTCGTTACAGGTCATAAAACAAATATTTATAATGAAATGGTCTTTAAGTGTAATAATATTGAATTTGCTATTTATCGGTATATCCTGTAAAAACCAATTGGCAGGAATTTATGCTGGCGAATTAGAATCAGGTGTCAAGCATCTTTCGAGTTCATTATTAGAACTAAAAACTGACAAATCATTTAAACTAACATATTCAACTACTTCATTAGAATCAACAGTGCCATCTACAAGTATTAGTGAATGGAATGGGAGATTCGAGAAAAATGATGATCAGATAAAGCTGATTCTTGAAACCAAAAAAGTAAATTGGTTATCTTATGGCAAGAATCCTGATTCCTTGAATTTTAGTTCTGCTGGGGGAAGAAGAACAGCATTAGTTGTAATCGATACATTCTATGGTCAAGTACAACCTATAGAAAATGATAAGCTCATTATACTCAATTTAGCATCAAAGCTAAATTCAAAATACCTTTGGAATGAGCAAAATTGTTTTATAAAATTTAATCACTCGGACGTTTCGCACGATCTAAATAATTATTGCTCAGAATTTAGAACGGAAAAATGGACCGACCAGTAACAACAGCTACCCACCAGCAGGGATTTGTCAATCGAAAATGAAAAACATACCTTGGAGATTTGTACTCGAACACAGTCCTTCAACTCTCACCCTGCCATCAGGTAGCCCTCGGCGTTATCTCCAATTAATTCCAGGAATAATTCATGTAATAGAAACCAAAGAAATCCTTTGTTGCATTACTCGAAAGGACAACCTGCTCGGATGTTCGTGTTTATTCTTCAATCATCATGTCTAACCCTTAACTCCACACCCTCCTCCAGAATACACTCTCCTCCAATCCCTAGTATGAGGAATACACCTTCTGGAACTACACAATCCGCTTCGATCCGTATCAGCCCATGATGATAATATGGCGGATACTTCCCTACATTCCAATTGGCATTATTCGTCCACAATGAATCCACAGCACCGGTAAAAATGTATTCGCCGAATACGTCCGGATTATTAATTTCAATCCGGACCGATTTGTAAGCACCCGAAATCTCAGCAGCGTCCCATGTGTGAGCGAAGCCGGCATAAGCAGGATGACTTTTAAGACCGGACGGAGCAGTCGCCTGCACAAAAATATCATACAGGCCATTCGCCCATAATGTTGAATTGAAGGCATATGCATATCGGATCTGCGGAGCAGGATGATCAGCTGACACATCGACACTGGCAAAGGGAATACCCGGAGCAATGGTGTCCAAAGCAGGTTTGATGAAAAAATGGAGTGACTCAACACCGGGTGTACTACCAGCACTCCATAATTCAGCACTGATCGCAGGCATATTGAGCAGATTGGGAGCCCAGTTGGCCCAGTGACGATTACCTGCCATGACTTCAACAGGTACGATGCCACTAACCGTTGGTCCGAATAGATTTTCATCTTCATCCGCTTCGATTTCGACATCATCGATATCAATGATGTATGCAGGAATACCAAGCTTCGGAAGATCGTGATGCATTGGAAAATGTCCGTGTACAACCGCCGGTTGCGTATAGGGTGGTTCAGGCGCATTGGAAGGACAAAAAACTTCGAAATGCACATTGAGTATCCCGGCATTTGACGCAAAGAATTGTACTTCGTTGTGCCCGACATGCAATGGTGAATGTTCATTGAAATGCGCTTCACCGATATGGATGCGGTTGGATATCGCGGAACCACTATACCCTACCAGATCAGGATTAAGCGGAACAGAATTATTTGGTCCTTCCGGCAATGGATATCCGACACCATTCACAAAGACTGAATCTCCAGGCTCGATGTTGAAGAAACTGTAATCATTTGAGAAATAGGTGAAGACCAGGTACACATCATTATGCACAGCAGGAGTGAGAGGCCGGATGTCATCCGGAACATGGATGGTATACATCGGATATTCCTCATTATAATCCTGGGACTTTTGATAATCTGTGCTGTCAATCCGCGAGACATAATTATGCACGATGAAGGGTTCTACATCAGGGCCGTCGAAACCAAAGTTGTCCCAATGCGATAGGAAGTAAGGGTTATCATCTTTTGATGTATTGTAGCCGATGGTGGACCACAACAGATTATAGATGCCGGGCTTAAAATCCCCCGGGGCAAATGGCGTATTGATGACGAGTACACTGTCCACATAGATCTTGATGCCTGCTGTATTCACGCGCACATCGAATGACCTGCGGACATTGGTACAAGGCCGTCTGCCGAAGTCTGCCAGATTCGCAGATGCCTGATGATAGGCTTCTCCCTGTGCATTGATGAGATGTACACTGATCTCATTGTATTGAGCGCGGAGCCGCAGGACATCTGCAGGAAGGCCTGCATCCCCATCCTCATCAAAGAAACTCATGTGACCTGTCAGATCCGTCTTCACCGGGTTAAGATCGAGGTACCACACACTGCGGGGACTGAATAGGCCGTCCATATCGAAGACAATACGCCGCTCTTCCACACTATCGATGAGGATTGGTTTCCTTGGGCGTTGAGCCACCTGCGCACGATCACCTGCAGCGGTATTTGACGTGCCTGTCAGTGTATGTGTATGACACTGCGGATTGATAAAGAATAGATTGAAGCGCGGATCCGTCTGTGGTGTCATGGCATTGTTCCAGTTGCGTTCGTCTGCAGGTCCCTCGGGCAGATTGAAATCATCGAAGAATGTCATGGTATTTCGCAGGGCATTTACGCGAGTCGGATCACCGCCCATAAAGGTCAGTGTCGTAGCCGGACTACATAAAGCGCCCAGGCTGTTCAATTTTGTTACGCGCACATGGTATAGTACATTATTTGCGATGGGTTGGATCTGCGCCACTCTGTTAGCTGTGACAAGTTTATGCGGTTGTGATTCTGTACCAATGATCGTATCACCTGTTGTCTGATCTGTTGCGCAACCGCAAACTGCTACGAGACCGGGGACCGCTGCGGGATCAGGCCACCACTGCACGAGATAACCCACGGGGTCCTGGCCGTCATGTCCCACATCCCAGAGCTGATAGGCGTCAGACGGATCAAAATCCATTTCAATCGTGGCTACATGATCGTCGCGCCTGATGACGACAACCGGAGGGTCAACGACAACAGGCATCCTAAGGTCCGAGGCAATTCTGGAGTTGGAAAGAAGACAGAGGGTAAATACAACCCATGGAGAAGAGGTAATGTGCTTCATCACTGTGTAAGGTTAAGATGTGTCGGGGTGTGACGAAGGGATAAGGAATTAAAAGTAGTGAAATTGGGGAAATAAGGCGGGTGGAATTATCTATATGGTATATGGTCTGAGATGACCGAGTTTGATAAATGCTTCGGTGGTTAGGAAATAATGAATATTTTAGGGTTGGAAAGGAGGCTTAAGTGTGTGAGGAAAGTGATTTTTGCAATTTTGAGCATTCGGCGTGACAGAAGCATTAAGACCGTAATTTTGGAAATGGAAAATTTAGGAGTTACTGAATAAATTGTGATGAATAACAATAAGTTATTTGTAGATTATTGCAAGAATTGTCGTTATCGGAATATGATTTATACTTTTACATAAATACAATTAATATGGAAGATTTTAAAAATTTTCAACCCGGCGACACCTTTCGACTTCAATTTAATCATCGCATTAATGGACAAAGTTACCCAGAGTCTGTTTACTGCATTTTTAAATCATGTAGTTATATTGGGAATACTAATTATGTCGAAGAATTAGTTGTTGATCAAATAATTGAGGTTAAGAGTTATCTTGAGAAAGGCCAATTTCAGGTTCATGAACGAAAGTTCAAACATTTTGATAGTTATAGTATTCATTTTCATCTTTATGATTAATTGTAAATATATTCGGCCGATTACATTAGGGAGTGCGCTCAGCAATAGGTAATAGAAGAATTTTGAAAACTGAAAGTAAGTCAGTGACAGCGTGGGCCGTGATGAATGCATGGAATTTATTAGGAGGTTTTTGCACAAACAGACGCTGAAATAATTTAATGATATGATCTTTCTATTAAAAATTGATTAATAAACCACATGGAGGAGAATCAAAATAAATCAGGGAGGACATTTTCAGATTTAGTGGCAGAACATCCATTAAGGATATTAACTGGTGCTCTATTTATACTCATTTTTGCAGCATTACTCATTTGGCTTATCAGTATTTTAAATTATAAAGTTAAAGTGAGTAATATTGAAATAAGCCCACAGAATAGCACTTTAATAGATACGCACAGAATACAAACTGATGCTATTAAATTAACACCTACTTCTAAACCCACACTTAGTAGAGTTGATTTTATTACTACTATTCCAAAATCTAAACATGAGAATGAACAAGCAAAGGTTCCAAATTCTCCCTATATAATTAATACTGGGATTAACACTGGCATAATGGGAAGCAATAATGAGGTACAAGTTAACTTAGGTAAGCCTGCGAGAGAATTAGATCAAATCCACAAAAAAGATCTTTTGAACCTTCTTGGACGATATCTAAATGCGTTTCCAGTGAGAGATTCTTGTGTGCAAATATCATCTGTATTTGGAAATGACGATGCATCTACTTTAGCAAGGGAAGTAAGGTCCTTTTTGGAACAAAACAAATTTAAATTAGGTATAATTACTGCCAGTTTGACTGATCCTCCGCTTATTGGTACAGAAGTATCTTATGATACTGTTCAACACTGCATTATAATTAACATCGGATTTCCGGAACTACAGGGAAGTAATCATTAGGTGCTTGTAGATAATTATGTTGACTTATAGGTGGATATATGCAGAACCGCGGTCGCAAAACTGCCATGTCGATTATGCTCACAGAAGACATCCGGTCACTTCTATTTTGCCTTTTTACCAGGGCATGATGCCGTCGTATGAATATATCAGAAAAACAAGATGCTATATCGCAGGCTATCGGGATAATTGGGTAAATTTGAATACGTGTATGTTAGTGTTGTCTGCAATTAAAATAAATATACTTACATGAATATTGAAGATTATACGATTGAAGAATTACTGTATGTTCTCAGGCATAGAACTTCAAAAGGTGATAAAGTCCTTAAAACATCTAGTGTGACCAATTCCATGTTCAACATGGAAGATCCCAGATTCTCAAAACTTGATGAGGTATCAACAGCGGAAATAATAATAGAACTGCGGAAAAAGGAAAAAGCAATTTATGGACCTGATAGAAGGTATGAAATAATTGAAATACAGCAATATGAGATCATTGAAAATTCGAAAGCAGTGGTTGCAATAATCGAAAACAATAGACTTACTGATAATGGTAATAATACAACAACTCTTCATGGCAAGTCCTTCAAGGATGAAGAAAACTTGTGTGATTGCGAAAAATATTTAAATCAACCTGTTGTCAGCCATGGTACAGGCTTTCTAGTTGATCCATCGATTATAGTAACTGCAGCACATTGCATTGATGAAAATAATATTTCCAAATACAAATTTGTATTTGGGTTTGATACACTAAAAGATGGTTCGACTCGAACTATCATTGAAAATAAAAATATTGTAAGCGCTTCAAGAATCCTAGGAAGGAGAATTGAGGACTCAACAGGAATAGATTGGGCGGTAATCCAACTTGAATCACCTATACTTGAAATTGAACCTTTAATATGCGATTTTAATGATACGATCACAACAGCCGATAGAGTCTACTGTATTGGTCACCCCTCTGGTCTTCCGAAAAAAGTATCAACAGATGGCATCATTAAAGATGTTGAAAGTTATTTTTTCACGGCTAACATCGACACTTATGCGGGAAATTCAGGATCGCCGGTATTCCACAATCAATCACATCAAGTTGTAGGTATATTAGTTCGCGGTGAAGAAGATGACTTTATTAAAGTAGGTGATTGCTATCAGTCTCAAAGATGCCTTTATAACAACTGCGCGGGTGAGGATGTTATGAAAACTCCAGATTTTAAACACCTGATTCCAGATCAAAATTTGCCGGGATTTGAGTTTGATCCTTCCGCAATCGAAGTTATTGATGGCAGATATATCCAACTAAAACAAGGAGAGTTGTTGGATTTCTATGGGAAAGAAAATAAAATTGATAAAGCAATTCAAACCATTCAGTATTATGGATTTAATTTTAAAGGATACTTGAATGGAAATTTGGAGGATATGCATTATTATCTAACTGATGGCATGCCTCCAGGTGGGCCATTACCAAGTGGCCAAGACGAGATTAAATTCAATCGAAATAAAATCGAAGTCAGACGTATTGGTTCTCGTTGGAAAATTGTAGATGAAAATATGTCGATGTTAGATTTTGACCAAAACCAGGAAAATGCGCGGCAAGCCTTGAGCATTATATTAAGATATAGGTTTAATTTTCAGAGTTATGTTGGAAGACCGAATCCGCCGCTTAAATATTTCAGACAATGAATAAATTCTAAATCTTTCCTTTGTCAAAAAAAACAATAATGGAACATGAAAAAAGGGAAGCTCCTTGAATCTGTTGTTGCTATAATTTATTCTGCACTTAAAACAGATCCATCGGTAGAAATCAGGCTAAATCAAAAACTGCCGGATTTACTTGGAAATGAACGCGAAATAGATGTCTTACTAACTAGTTTTGTTAATACTATATTAATTCAGATTGCCATTGAATGCAAAGATCATTCAAGCAGAATAAGTGTAGACAAAATTGAAGGCTTTAAAGGAAAATGCGAGTTCATACCAAATATAAATAAGCTTATTTTTGTTTCTAAGTCAGGTTTTCAAAAAGCAGCTATTACCAAAGCAAAAGCATATGGTATTGACCTGTTTAGGTTAGAGGAGATTAATGAGCTATCCGTAATTGATTGGTTTTCAATTTTCCGAGTCCAGCCAATGAGAATTTCTAGGAAAATAACTCAACTTATAATTGATTTTGATTCAAATCCAATAGATGATTATCTACCTACTGACATTGTGGTAATTGAAAATGGACAATAACTAAAACACTATTGCAACTTGTACAAGATATTATTGATGTCTCAATTCCAAGGAAAAGGTTTAGATCCACAATTGAAGGAGAAACATTATCTGACTCTGAAAAATATTTAGCATCCATAAACTTATTAAATTCATATATAATAAGAGGTGAAATCAAAAGCATAATTTATTCTATAACTGTGGAAGTAACAGACTTATATACTCACCAATCCAGTGAGATAAGCGCTGGTGTTTATCAAGATCATTCAAAGAATCTGTCAATACCGACCTACACTGTTGCTTCAGAGGATGGGAACATATTTACTGCAGTACTTAAGGAAAATGGACAAACTCATTTATATGTGCGGTTATCTCCGATTGAATCTGAGATAGAAGGGGTGAGCATTATAAAATTAGCTACAATAAATACAAAATAACTGCAGACAACATAGGCTCACCACCAGCAGGGGCAACTGCATAAGAAATGATATCCTTATATTTGGAAGCTAAAGCACCTGCACAGATTTTTGCGAATGAGATACCCGACATGTGGCTTGGGGCCTTGCTTAATGCGTCTGGGAACTATTCAACTGAAAAGATAAAATCTTGATTGGACATGACTTTTAAAAATACAAAACAGAAGTGAGTAAAGCTGATAAACAATGTCCTAATTGCGATAATATATCTCTTAGTAAAGGGTTATTTGATACTTATGGAAATGGTCGATGTTCAGAATGTCATGGTTCTGGACATGATGCGCATGCAGAATTTCTGGTAGGAATGGCAACATTGGGTTTAGAAGGTACCAATTATCCTTGCAAATATTGCTCAGGAACTGGTCAGTGTCAAATGTGTGGGGGAAGTGGAAGAATATGGATTGAAGAGGTTGATGATTACGGGGAGAATAGGAATGAAAAAAGGTATAATAGTATCGAAGACAAAGGCACAGGAAGTTATTATGATTATAGTGACGATTATGATTATGGTGAGGATTATAATTCTTACTCACCTAATCCTATAGATCGTAAAGACAAGAAAGAGGAAGAAGATGATGAAAGAATTACAATTCATGAAATTCATATAAATGGAAAATTGCAAGAGAAATATTATACGATTAAAGGAGAAAGATATGAAGTCAATGACAAACGGTTACTTTCTAATTCTCGAGAATTTACTCATAACGGCGTGACTTTGATTTATATCACAGTAAATGGTAAAGAATTTCTTTTTGACATTAAATTTGAAAAAGATTGATCTCGCATCATTTAAAATGTAATTAGCTATTGCAAATTGAGTGTCTTAGACAATGTTAGATATTAATTGGGGATAAGCAGTTAAGTGAAATTCATAACAACGGCTTATATGAAATGCCGGTTAATCCAGTTAGTCAAACTATCTGGCTTTTACTTATCTTAGTGCAGGGTGAAAGTTTATTTAATTTTGTATATATGAATTTTACGCCGGCATAAATCGTAAGGGTGCTGAAATTCTTCTCTGAAAAAAAAAATAGCCGAGACATCAACCCCTATCATAATCTCAATCCCGGCTAAACTGTATGATTTGAACTTACTATGTCATTCTACCACTACCCTCTTCGTGTAAAATTTATCATGAGACTGGACCTGCAAATTGTAAACTCCTGATACAAGATGCGCCACATTGATTTGATGGCTCTTTAAATGGTCCGGCTGATCCTCAGATTGCATTAATTGACCAAAGTCATAAAACAACCTATAACTCACCTTCGGCGACCAGCGGAAAAACCTAATTTTGTGTTCAAAGCAAGAACACAGCCTTTCGGTATTAACATTGACATGGGTAGCCCTTGACGATAACGATAAACTTATTCCTGTCTATTTTTCTTTAGAAGATAATCAGGAAAGGAATCTTCAAAAATTCGCTTTTCAAGAAAGAGCTGTTTATAGAGATCTAGTTTTGTAAAAGAATCAAAATTGATCTGATTCATTTCTTCGGCATCAGCGATATAATCTCTCCAAGTCTGGATATGAATTATATCTTGGTTGTCAAATAACAGTTTTGCAAGTTCCAACTCTGATACTGAAGCTCTTAATAATTCAGCCCATTTTTCAAAACCAGCGATCTTTGCAATCACGTGTTGAGCATTCATGAGGCTAAAATTATCCTCATTAAGATCGAAATCACAAACTATTGAGTCTATGTCGAAGTACTTTGGAGTGTATTCACATAGAAAGTCATGAATACCTTCATCAAAGTATGACTTCTTCGTTTTGAAATCTCTGTAAAGGTTCTTTGCCTGGAGCTTGAAATAGTCAATTGTATTCATAATATAATCCTTTTGATTCCAAGTTTATTATCCTAGATTTTGCGTTCGTAAACTTAGTCCGGATAATAAGCCTAGAAGGTTATATTATCTATGAATTGGTTGATGAAATCTTTGCACGAACGAGCAGGCGAACCAATAAGCACCTTTAATACTATAGGCCAAATATAGCCATTTCAATTGAATTGTACATTGTTTTATGTAGTAGCGGCCTTAGCTAACATATTCTAGCCACCTGTAGCGTCTTTTACTTTGATATGAAATAACCTAACTTAGCAATCAAACCACGCACATAGCCATTCGATAGGCATCCTGTCGTATATAACCCTGGACGTTAAACAATATTGAAATATGCAAAATTTATAAAATAAATTTCTAAAAATGTCTAACTTTTTAAATATTAATCTTGATAAGAAAATTACCGGAAAATTTCTTATTAAGCATATCATTTTTTCAGCTTTTTGGATAGCTGGAATTCTGATTTTTATATTCCGTATAGATGCGGTAATAATGGGTACTTATGGTGAAAATCTTAAATGGCTTATAGTGAGTATTCCAACATTTTATTTATTATTACTTCTGTTGTATTTTGTATTTTTAAAATGGTATTATATAGTTGCATTTTTTATCTACCCTCTTTTGATGATATTTTGGTTTATCCCAAAAACTGTTTTAAGCATAGGCAAAGTGTATTTATTCGGCAGTTATCTAAGTTCAATATTTATAAGATTAAAAAATTATAAATTATTTTTATTTAATTTATTTTTATATATATTTTCAACTATATTTCTATTAACACTACATAGTGATTGGAGTAAATGGCTGGCAATAGGTGTAGCATCATACTTTTATCTAATCTACATTTTAAGATTTTTAAGAAAAGCCTTCAAATTGCCTTCATTGTTTGGAGAAAATATTGAAAAATATGTTAGGCAATTTGTCGATACAAATTCTCCTAAAAATTCTCTGATTATTTCATCATATGTTGTGCAAAAGGAAGATGAAAAACTGGAAATAGAGGTGCGACGTGAAAAACAAATTAGGAGATCAGTGCTAGCAAAATATGCTTTAGAATTATTGAGCAAGCGCTTAAATGGCTATCGAGGACGACAAGCTTATATTGTTTCATGGATATTCGGGTCATTAGTGTTTCTATTTTTCTCAATTATTTTCTTTTGGTTTTTAAATTTCCAATTGTATAGGATTGACATAACAAACTTTGAATATATTGGACATTATCCATCTTTTGATTTTCTCTACTATACATTGAAAACAATAACCTTCAGTGATATTGATTTAGTAAAACCGAAAAGTGTATTAGCAAGAATTAGTGAAACCAGTTCATTTTTTACTATTGGAATATTTGCTTTGGTTATAGTCGTTTCAATATTGCTATCTTTAAAACAGGATAAGATGATTGAAAATGTAAGATTGACAACTGAAATGTTTGAACATGAAAACTTGAACTTATCAAAATATATGCAAGATGAATTCGGAATGGAAATTACATCGGCAATGAAGGAGGTTAAAAATATAGATGAATCATTTAAAAATTTGAAAGCCTTTGTAGATAAAATATTTTAAATACTTCTTTTATTTAAAGCTCATTATCTAAAACATGATTTCGAGAATTCTGAGATCAATTGCATTATGTCTTCACTGTCAATAGCCAGGACCGTAATACAAAAATTAAGTTTACTTCCTCAACAAACATGATACTTGAAACTCCTCGCCAAAAAAATCTAGCCGAGACATCAACCCACTTCAAGAATCTCAATCCCGGCTAAACTGTATGTTTTGATCTTACTATGTCATTCTATCACAACCCTTTTCGTGAGCATTTATCATAAGACAGGAACTGCAAATTGTACATTCCCCGGAGAAAAATTTGACACGTTAATTTGATGCCTGTTTGCATTGGAAGACAGAGCCTCAGATTGAACTAATCTACCTAAAGCATCGTAAAACCTGTGATGCGAATGACATAAGACTTTCAACTCTCATGAGAATTATTAGTATTTGTTATCATTTTTTAAAATATGGATTGCCCGATAGATCCTGGCTCACCAGTTTGGTAAAAAATTCAATGCCAGCATCAGAGTGCAATTGATTGTTTTGCACAAACAACCAGCGCACATTCGGACAACCGCTCAGGGTTTTAAGATCGGTGATCCGGTTGTTGGAAACATCCAGCCGTTCGACTTGCGCTCCCTGCAAATCGCTCATGTCAGCGAGTCCGCAGTCGACCAGATATAAATCGCCTAATTTTGGAAATCGCGAAAAAAGTGCCAGGTCAGGTATTTTTTTACCTGAAAAGCGCAGCGCTGTCACATGGCCTTTTTGCACACAGGTGCGAAAACCTGCAGCATTTTCCATCATATGCCAGTGTTCCGAAAATGTCGCATCCTGCAAAGTAAGACCTGCGTTTGCAGCGATCTGCGTGAGTGCATCCTTTTCAGTTGCATCCAGCCTTGAAAAGTCGTAGTCGTACTGACCCGGTGACGCTTTACCGCGCCCCATTTCCATAGCAAAACCTACTGCATAAAAACCAATGCCCAACGCGCAAAACCCCATCGAAATGAGCGCCAGTATTTTGTGATCGCCGAAGCCTTTGATCGCCCACCAGCTTGCCAGCAAGTACAGCAAGAATGCACCTCCCAATAGAGGAATAGCGCCCCAGTCGGGAAGTTTTTTAAGCAAAGAATTCGGAGTCGTGATCCCGATAGTGAATGTTTAGTTTGGTCGTTATGCCCAGTGCATCCAGTAGAAAATCTGTAAATTTGATTTGTGAAAATTTATGTTGATACTTCAGTCTTTGGCGGATGCTTTGATCCGGAATTTGAAGTATGGTCAAATCGATTAATCGATCATTTCATTTCTGGTAAGTACAATGCAGTCATATCAGAGGTATCTCAGTTTGAACTTAATTTAGCACCTCCGCAAGTGAAGAAAATTCTGAAAACAATTCCTGAGCAACATCTGGAAATTGTAAAACTTACTGATGAAGCAAGGCAGCTATCAGAATACTATCTCCAATCAAAAATCGTTAACAGAAGATCATTATCAGATACACAACACATTGCCATTGCCACAGTCCAGAATGTTGACCTTCTAGTGAGCTGGAATTTCAAACATATTGTTAACTTTGACAAGATACGATTGTATAATTCAGTTAACATCAAATATGGATTCCGTATGTTGGAAATCAGAAATCCAAGAGACCTAACCGATGAAAAATAAAAAGAAAAAGGTTTTTGATGCGGTTCAAATGGTTAGAGACATTCGGGATGCTCATTACCGACAAAAGACTGATCCAAACTTTGATCCAAAGGAACTTCAAAGGATTAAGGAAAAATGGACTAAACTTTTGAAGGAACAAGAAAAGATAACAGCCAAAGAATCAAAATTGGCATAATGGTCCCGCAAAAATGCTAATAGTTTTTTAAAATCTGGCCATGTCAAAAATTTAGCCTCGACATCAACCCTGATTGGAATCTCATTCCCGGCTAAACTGTACTACTTGAACTTATTACGTCACTCTATCACAACACGCTTTGTGAAAATCTTATCATATGACAGTACCTGCAAGTTGTACATTCCCGGTGTAAAATGTCACACCTTAATTTGATGCCCATTTGCATTGGAAGGAGCTTTAGCCAATGGCGGATAAAACAGGCGGATAAAACTTTACCAAACGCCTTCGCCCCACACTCATCCTTGGCTCGGCTATGGCGGTCAAAGACAGATTTATATCTTGAATCAGATTAAGGCTATAAGAAGTTAAAACTACTGAGCCGCAACTACCCATACCCTTGATCGTTCGTTACAGGCAATAGGGCTCACAAAATTTCCCTGGACAAAAAACTAAGTGACCAGACAACAAACCATATTCCTACATGCTTTTTATTGCGGCAGACGTTTGCACAAAAACCGACAAGTAATGTACCTTTACGAAGCTAATTCAGAAAAATTATATGAATACGTTACGATATAGTTTTCTGCTACTAATACTCATGATAAGTGTAAAGACATTTGGCCAAAATACAGTTCCGCAACACTTAAATATGAAGGAAAAAATAGGCTGGATACCATTTGATAAAAGTTTAGACAATTCAAACTTCAAAGTATGCGATGAATTGAATATAGAGGAGTATTACCAGGTCAATCCATCATACGGAGAAGGGATGTCAAGTATCAGGAAATACATCTTCCCTCACCAAAAGGTACTGGAATCACTTTGTGAAAAAGACGGATATGTAATAGTGCGATTTGTGATTAATTGCCTGGGACAAACGGATCGTTACAGGACTAAATTCATGTCATTGAATTATACAAATGAAAATAGCGTAAACGCTGAATTGCAGAAAGCAATTATCCAATTGACGCGTAACATGGGAAACTGGACCCCTGGCCAATACGATGGTAAAGCGTACGATTGCTATCAACATCTGAAATTTCTTTTTAAAAATTCCCAACTCGTTGATGTTTTGTTTTAGATGATTAGAACATATTTCCTGACACTGGTGAACCTTTTTGCAATTGGTATCACTTTTATGATATCCTGTAAAATACCCGAACAAAATATACAGGCTATAGACATAACACAGAAGTTACTGGACTCTCTGTCGGCATACCCACAAGTTTCCATGCAAAGCGATTTGTATTATAAATTGGTTTTGGAAAAATATCCCAATACGCAAGAAGCATACATGAGCCGCTCAGTGGCTTATAATAAAGCGGGCGAACATGCCACCGGTTTTGCTATGCTCAACAGGGCAGTGGAATTAGTCCCTATACAAAATCTTGACTATCGGACTTTTGTAAAACTATATATGATGCACGATTATGAAGGGGCCTTGCAAGATTGCCTGCGATTAGATTCATTAACCTCTTATTCCAAACCGGGAGTATGGGGCGAGGATATGGACATGGTGATAGGGTTGTGCTACCTGCAATTAAACGATTTTCAGCATGCCAGAATACGGTTATCAAATTCAATAAAGGAAGTCACAAAAAGAAGTGGAAAGCAATGGAATTCGTCACGTGCTTTTTTGTATCTCGGAATTACGCTTATGAAAGAAAAAGCGTATTCAGAAGCCATTCAGGTTTTAGATGAATTAATTCAACTGAACCCAAATTATGCGGAAGCTTATTATTATAAAGCTCAATGTTTTAGCGCGCAGAAAGATTTAATAAATGCCGAAGCAACTTTAGTAAAATGCAGGCAGGTTTTTGAAAAGTATGGTGCTGAAAGAAATCCTTATTTTGAATTGCCTTATCAAATTTATCCATCAATGTTATCCGGGGGACAATAAACTGTGTGCGCCGTCAAGCTTGTAACAGTAGCTACCTGCAAATTTTTGCGTGTTAGCGATCAAATGCATAACCTGACAAGGCAATAAACTGCAAGTAGCTGCAAAGTGTTTTCACCAATTTGAATTTGTTATCATTTTTTAGAAAATGGATTGCCCGATAGATCCTGGCTCACCAATTTGGTAAACAATTCAATGCCGGCATCAGAGTGCAATTGATTGTTTTGCACAAACAACCAGCGCACATTCGGACAACCGCTCAGGGTTTTAAGATCGGTGATCCGGTTGTTGGAAACAACCAGCCGTTCGACTTGCGCTCCCTGCAAATCACTCATGTCAGCGAGTCCGCAGTCGACCAGATATAAATCGCCTAATTTTGGAAATCGCGAAAAAAGTGCCAGGTCAGGTATTTTTTTACCTGAAAAGCGGAGCGCTGTCACATGGCCTTTTTGTACACAGGTGCGAAAACCTGCAGCATCATCCATCATGTGCCAGTGTTCCGAAAATGTCGCATCCTGCAACGTAAGACCTGCGTTTGCAGCGATCTGCGTGAGTGCATCCTTTTCAGTTGCATCCAGCCGTGAAAAGTCGTAGTCGTACTGACCCGGTGACGCTTTACCACGCCCTATTTCCATAGCAAAACCAACTGCATAAAATCCTATTCCCAACGTGCAAAACCCCATCGAAATGAGAGCCAGTATTTTGTGGTCGCCGAAGCCTTTGATCGCCCACCAGCCTGCCAGCAGGTACAGCACGAATACAACTCCCAAAAGAGGAATAGCGCCCCAGTCGGGAAGTTTTTTAAGCAAAGAATTCGGGGTCGTGATCCCGATAGTGAATGCGTAGCCAAGGAAAAACGTCAGCGCGACAGAGAGCAGAAGGCTTTTGTAAACCATTATTATCGTTGTAATTGAATTAATAATATCTATTTAAAAAGTAACGCCCGATTCGTTACAACTTTTACACTGTCCGTTTTTTGGAAATTTCGCCGGATCGACCCCTTCTATCCGGTGTTGCAAAGTATAGGCATGTTTCGCATCGCAACTGCAACCGGCATTGCTGTTGAGTATCCGAAAGGTAGCCGGATCGGCGCCCTCAATAGGCGTACCGTTGATAAAAACCTGTCGGTTGTCTTTAGCGTAAAATTCGTCGATCAATTGAAAAGAAGCCGGATCAGCTCCTGCAATGACTACAGCATGGTTAAAACAATGTTTATCGTCCTTGCTGTATGGTGCCTGGAGGACCTGAAAAGTGGCCGGATCAGCGCCTTCTATGATCTCGCTGTTCAGGTACACGTGGTGCGCATCTTTCGAATAACCCTGGGTCAGCACCTGGTAGGTAAACTGGTCGGCGCCTTCCACCTCATTCATTTCAAAGTATACGTGTTTTACATCTGCGGCGGTGTTGGGACCTATGATATGCAGGGTCGCAGCGTCCGCGTCCTTAAGCGGATACGTATTGTACCAACCATTGCGGCTATCCTTATAATAGTTAGAGCCTTGCTGACCGACCTCGGCAAAATGAACAGGATCGTCGGAAAACACATCGCTGCCGTAAAACACATGCGTCGAATCTTTTATGAAGTCCCGACCCACTATTTCCAGATGCGCTACGTCCCTGGTGATTTCCTGCGCCATGTAATAAACTGCATTTTTATCCCTGCTATACTGTTGGCAGAGATATTCGAAACTCGGCAGATCGACGCCTTCGATTTTTGTATCCGCCCAAAAAACGCTTTTATCATCGAAGCCGTAATAAGCGGTCTCCCCTTTATTTGTCTTACTGCTCAGTTCGCGTTCTGCAAAGGTCCTGGCATCCGCGCCGAACACTTCTTTAACGCTGTAATCCATGCCGGTCGACGATTTGTACCAGACTTTATCCTTTCGGACATGATAGCCATTGTTGCTGAAAAGACCGGGCTTCCCATCGCCACCGCAGCCGAAAAGTGTAGATAAAAAACCCAAAATCATTAGTTTACGAAGCATATAAATAGTTGAGAAACGAGGATTTGGTTTGACTGACCAACTCGCCTGTCTGCAAATTAAAACCTTTGATCGAACTATTGGAAGGCGTGTCGACTTAAAAGGAAGTCAGTGTATAGTTAACACCATTGAATCGCCACAGCCCATAGACTTGATCGTTATATCCAATGTTTAGACTACAGATTTAAGGAATTTTTTAAGCTAAAAAGTCCTTCTTTTTTCATATTTTAGATGGGTGAAAAGAAATAGAGAATCAGGACTGGACTTCATCATTGACCAATTCAAAAATGTATTCTGGTGTGCCCGGAAACTTGGTTGCGTTTGCATGTAAAATTTCATTCCAACGCGGACATGAAGGGAATGTCTCATTTCTATCAAAATCAAAACTTATCGAGCACTACGAAAAAACATTAGGTGCGATCCATTTTGGTGGAAGACTAATGATAATAGAAACTCAAACAGCTTTGAAACTCATCAATAAGTACTTTCAAAACGAATAGTATGAAAAAGAATGGAAAGGAATTAAATGTAGATTATATTGGTGGGGAACCGCCATTGACTCTGGCTGAAGAACAAGAGCTTAACGAATACTTTAAAAAGAAGAAATCGACCGAGCCAAAATCAACAAAAACAAAAACTCAAAAGTCCAATAAGAAATCAAAAGTCGGTGCTTAAACAGTAACCATTCACACTGCGCACAACATAGATAATAGACAATGATGGTTAAATATTCCTTTCACTTCGAAAGCTCAAATCCAAATAACATCGTGCGGCCTACCTGATCCCTGCAATCCTGCACCCCATCGGGGCATGTGGTATAGACTCCACCTCGTGTAAGTGTGGATTCAGGTCCTGTGATATGCCCGGTGGCTACGGGACATATAGCTTGTCCCATCATAAACACAACAAATATTTTTATTCCAAGACATGTAGGATCGTTGGAGGAATTGGATTGCTCTAAGCCGAACCGTGTATTCGGATCTGTGCTGTGCTGGTATATCAGGCTGTGGTTACTCCCATAACAATTATCAACACCTGTGTCCCAGTGCTTCTGTGTAAAGGTTTGTGACCAGGATCCATGCGCCTCAACGGTAAAAGAAGCGGGAGGATCTATCACACAGTGATTCTGCCCCAGCACAAAGGTCACAGCACTGTCAGTACTATTCTGCAAGGAAAGAGTTGTCTCATATGAAAGTAAAGACGGACTTATCTCCAGTTCAGGGAAGGTTGGTTGAAATTTCGGGTTTTGAGCATATAGCTTCAGGCTCAACAGTAGAAATAAAGCAAGCCCTTTGAATTTCATCGATGTGTTCATATGTATTACTATTTAGTTGGTTTCGAGGTATCTGAAAATACAATGTAGTGAAAAAATATGTACGTGGTGAATGTATAAAAACGCAAGACCGAGAAGTTGGTAATTGGGGATATCGGGTATATTTTAAATCTTTGTTTTAACTTAAGGAAGATGAAAAGATTTTATCTATTTCCCATAATCATTTTATTTATTTATTCCGGTGCTTTCGCTCAGGAAAAATCAAAAATGGATCATCAGCTTCATGTATTTCAGCTCATTACAAATGTGATGGTCATCGACGGTACGAATACACCTGCCAGAAAGGCATCTGTCCGGATAATGGAAGATAGGATTGAAGCTGTTGGTGACTTAACAGCCAATCCCGAAGATAATATTGTCGATGGTGATGGCTTTGTGCTGACACCCGGGTTCATAGATACACATAGCCATCTGGCATTTCCAAAATACACTGAAGCAAATACACTGGATTGTATTCATACACCTGCGCTCTTTGAGTGTCTCCAAATATTTTGGCATCTCAAATGTTTATTTAGCACTGCCACCTTTCATCGTGCGGTCCGTTTTATCGAATCAACCCCACGTCGCCCTTTTCCACAATGGTATCGATATGGCCAGTGGTTAAAACATCATAACTCAATACCCAGGTATAAACCCCCTGAATCGCAGGTTTTCCATTTACCAGGCCATCCCATGGAACGAAAGGATAATCGGAGGTGGCATATACTTTATCGCCCCAGCGATCGAATATTTCAAACTGATGAAAATGAATATTGAAATGTTCGCATTTCATAAAGACTTCAAAGGAATCGTTGATATCGTCACCATTGGGTGAAAAAGCGGTAGGTGCATAATATTTACATTTACATTCCGAGCTCAGGACAGTCTGATAAAAAGGGAAAGTCCCGCAGGCATTTGTAACTGTAGCCTGGTATTCACCAGGGGTAGTGATGGGGTGTTCGGCACCTGTGAATCCATCGCTCCATTCGTATGTTCCGGGCATATCGGCGAGACTAATGGTAAGTGAGCGATTTTTACAGAGTATAGCGTCAGGAGGGTTGGATTGCCAATCGGGCAGTTTGAATACATGCACAGTATCGTATAGGTAACAGGTGCCCATATTGGCTTTTACCATATAATCACCAGTTTCATTGACCTGAATTATCGAATCCCTGTCACCGTTGTTCCAGAAATAATTAACCGCACCGGGAAAAGAAGTACCCAACCGGATAGGTTGGTCATCGCAAATAAAAAGAGTGTCCGGTAACGGGTTGAAAGGAATAACAAATACATCATCAAAGTACATGTAGTTGAAATAATAAGGCATGCCCGGCGAATTAGTTTCAAGACGAATCTGCCAGGGCTGAGCAAAATTCCCAACACGAAGAATACTATCGCCCCTCACGCCAGTGAAGCATGCACTCAGCCGGGTCCAGTTGGCAGTATCTTTTATCACTTCGCCGGAATTCTGGAAAGCTATGACGGAAAAAGTGTCTTCCACAAACGCCATCCCGACTGCGTCCGTAAACGTTTGGACGCCATTAAGGTTACAATCCTCATCAGGAGCCACATACAAACCAATACTATACTGTTGGCCCTGCTTCAGTGGCTCAATTAATTTAACCTGTAATATTTCGTTATGACCGTTGTTCAGGACCAATGCGCCCGCAAAGCCGGTGCCACTATGGGGTTGTAAATATTCGCATCGGTGAGGGTGCGGCACCCGCTGGTTGAGGTTGTTGGAACATTCGTTGAACAAATCCGGGGAGAGGTAAGATGCTTCCCACGGATAGGCCAGGTTCAATTGATTACTGCTATCAATACAAGCTGTCAGATCGTCGAAGCCGGGATTGGGCACCAGGTTTTGCGCTGACAAAGAATGGAAGAAAAACAAACATCCAAATACAAACAAACCACATTTTTGCATCGCTGTAAATGTAGTCATTCGGCTGATAATGAGTCTTGAGTTCATTGATGCCATCAGGAACCATCCGCGGCATTTATCACTCCCATGAAGATCTGTCTATTGAATTTTAAATCTGTACTAAGAGAAGGGCCGGGGGTGAGTTGTACTAAGAATCTTAACCTGAAGATTATTATCTTGAAACAGATTAAGGCTATCCGGAAGTTAATACCATTGAGTCGCCACTGCCCATGGGTTTGATCGTTATAGTCAATGGTCAGTTGATCTTGCATTGAATTTGATTTATCTTTACATAAAAATTTCTTGATATGGGTGCAATGGTTATAAAAGCAGACAATCGAAGTCGTAAGCTTCTTAAGGAACTTGCCGAACAACTAGGAGCTCAAGTTACAGACATCAAGGATGACCAGTACGAAGATTTTCTATTTGGCCAGATCATGAACTCTGAAAAAACGGGCAAAACTGTATCAAGGGCAAAGATCATTAATAAGCTTAATTCGAAATGATTGTCGAATTTGATAAGTCCTTTGAAAAATGCCTATCCAATATTTCTGAGTCGATCGTCCTAAAGAAAGTCGAACAAACCATATTAAAAGCAGAAAATGCGAAAACAATCCAAGAGATACCTTCTACGAAAAAATTAACAGGTTACAAGAATTATTACAGAATTAAGATAGGAGATTATCGAATTGGTTAATATGGTAACTGCCGGATGGGGTTCCGTACGCGTAAGCTATATTGCTGACTACGGCAACTCCGTTATTGCATATTCCGAAGGCAGCATCCTGATACCACACGCTTCCCGGTATTCATTTATTTCTGATATTGATGATACCTTTTTGATTTCACATTCTTCTAATCTGCGCAAGCGTCTTTTTATACTTTTTACAAAGAATGCTCAAAGCCGCAAACCATTTGATGGCGTGGTGAAACATTACCAACTACTCGCAAAAACAGGTGCCACTAATGATACACCTAATCCTTTTTTTTATGTCAGCAGCAGTGAATGGAATTTGTTCGATTACATAACGGAATTTTGCAGGAAGAACGAATTGCCACAGGGAGTTTTCCTGCTTAGTCAAATGAAACAATTTAAGGATTTACTAAAAACAGGGCAGGGTAAACATGCTGAAAAATATGTGCGTATAGTACGTATTTTAAAAGCCTTTCCCCACCATACATATGTTTTGCTTGGTGATGACTCCCAGCAGGATCCTGAAATTTATGCCTCCATTGTAAGAGATTTCCCCGGAAAAATATTTGCAGTTTACCTGAGACGCATACTTCAGAAAAATGAATCAGCTACAAGAAGGTTCATTGAGCAAATAGAAACATCAGGAGTACATTGTTCATATTTTATTCATACTGCGGAAGCAATTGCTCATTCACAAAAGATTGGACTGATCGTATGACGGTAAAATTAAAATCCAATGATGGAATTGAAAATAAACGACGTCATTTGTTTAGTACCCAAATGATAACAACACCTTTTGAGAATACCGCGAGCCTTCGAATATTACGGGCTTTGCAAAATAAAACATCAGCTAACATCCGCTACAGGCAATGGCGGATAACTCTTCGCCGAAAGTCAGTATCTTGAAACAGATTAAGGCAATCCGGAAGTTAAAATTGAGCTGCAACTGTCCATAGTTTTGATCGTTATAAAATTTAATTGCTACGCCAATCATCATACCCGTAAAAAAAACCTTCAACCATGTACATCAAAACTTTTCTGATCACAATCCTCTTCGGAACCTCCCTAATAGGAAGTTGCCAGGTCAAAGAAGAAAAAGCCGAAAGAGTAGTCGAATATGATCGGTTCCCCGAAAGGAAGTATGAAGCCATAGTTGAGGAGGAATATCAGTCTACAAATTCTCTTAGATATGATCTGCTAATGAGTCTTATAAAAGAATGTGGATCACTGACTACAACTGACAGGTATAAGGAAATGGATCTGTCAATCAAGCGCATGGACTGTGAAGGGCATCAAAGAGCGTGTGATCATGTTCTGAATTTAATGAACCTCATAATTGAATGGATACTGGAGAAAAATGAAACCAGTACTGAGGCAGAGGCAATTCACAAGGTGCTTATTGAAGGAAAAAAGAAACGGCTCATTGAGCTTACATTAAATGACCATTTGATTAAATATCAGAATATAGAAGGATTGAAATCAGCAGCCAGAAGCCGGAAGACTGATGTTTTTATTAAAGAAATCACCAACACCGGTATTCTTTTAACAGACAGCATTGGAACAGCAACACTCAGGGAAGTAAAGAATTTTACGTATACGATCAAGGATTGGGTTGTGGAAAATGAGATTGTGGCGTTGAAGATGGTGATGTATAAATAGTTGCCGCATTGGATATGAATGTCGTTTCGGCTAAGACTAAGGACAAGTGTCTGGATTCCCGCAATGAATATTTCTAAAAGAGCAACATTATAATTTAAGGCCATGACAACATTCAAAATGATAAGATTACTTTTCGTCATGACAACTATTAGGGCATTAATCTCATGTTCGCCGACAGACCCAGAATTTGACGCAGATGGTGACATCGCAAGTGGAAAAATCAATTTGATTTCATATGGACTTGAATTACGTATGCCACCACACCTTTCAAAATTTGACAGACAGCTAGACAGCTTACAAAATATTTATGGCTTTGATTACGAAAACCGGGGCTGCGTGGTAGATTCTGTTTCGCTCATAAAAATGAAAGAATACAATGCGAAAGTTATTACACATCTAGCAAAGCTGAATGGTGTAAACTGGTATGAAAAATATCAAAGACAGGCAGACTCACTTTATAATTCAATAGTCACTAACCAAGATACACTTAAGTGATAATAACGCAGGCTCAGGCACAGATTATCGGCTGTCATCATGCCGACGGGAAGCCTTGATCAACAGCAGTCATGCCTGGAAGACAGTCCGAAAATCAACCGACAGAGCAAAAAATGAACAGACATAAATACATTGTGCCAATCTTAATTTGGACAGTATTTCTTAGCCTGACGTCTTGCTCAAATCATACTAGCAACAAGTCACTGACCGACAAAATCGTTGGAGACAATTCTTCTATTGCAATTCAAAAGACAAACACTGCTACAACAGACAGCCTGACTATACAGAATGATGGTCTGACAAAAATTTATACCCAGGCCATTGCAGAATTTATAAAAGCTGCTTATCAAAAGGACAAGACTACATTTGACACTTTGTATTTTGGAAAGCATATTTACGGACAACCTGACGATTTTCCTGACATCGAACTACCAGAGACAATTGAGAATACTCAAATCCGGCTTGTTAGCCCGGAAGTTGGACAAAAAAAACAGGCAGAAAGAAAATCCCTGGTTTATGTGAATATGATAGGCTGGGTTGAGAAAGAAAAAGCAGAGTTTGTACTATTGGTTTTCACAAAAGGTGGAGAACATCAGTATGATTATTTTATCAATTTTAACTACAGCAGTTCATCAGACAAATTTGAGTTGGACAAAATTGAGTTTGAAAATTATCTGCACAGCAACGGACAAAATCCCAAACGGATTACTATTTACAAAGACGGCCAATATGTTGGGGACAAATAAAATGCTCATGCTGGCAGTAAAGTTGTTCTCCCTTTCAATGTCGCAAAGTATATAAAGCTCCACCCAACCATTGGCAAGCGAAATCTCGTATACGTAATTGATGATTTCACAAAGCCCACCCTATGCGTTCATTCCTGCTCTATGCCCTCTTCTTCTGTATCCCAACATTTGCAATCGCTCAGTTGGAAGAAGGATCTTTCGCTCCTGATTTCACGCTGCAGGATTTGAATGGCAACACCTGGCATTTGTACGAATTGCTCGAATCGGGCAAACATATCATCCTTGATTTTTCAGCCACATGGTGCCATCCGTGTTGGAACTATCATGAGACAGGCTTGCTCAATGAAGCTTATACCCTCTATGGACCAGGCGGTACGGATGAATTAATGATCTTCATGATTGAAGGGGATGACCAAACCAATCTTGCATGTTTGTACGATTTGCCGGATTGCTCATTTTCAACACAGGGAAACTGGACGGCCGGGACATTATATCCGATCATCAATGATGATGTCATCGCCGATGTATATAAAATCCAGGGCTGGCCTACCCATTATCACATCTGTCCAAACAAACTGATCAATAATACCTCCCAACCGAATCTTGAAACGATCGACTACTTCCTGCACAGTTGTGCAGAACCTGTCGGACAACACAATGCCTCGATTGAAGTTTTTACAAGTTATGCAGGTGAATTTTGCCATTCCATTTCAACTACACCTTCTATAGAAGTTAAAAACCTGGGTCAGCAAAACATGGAGCGTGCAACGGCATCGTGCTTTGTAAACGGAGAACTTCGATCCACGACAACATGGGAAGGTCATGTCATTCCATTTGACACGTTCACCCTTTCCTTTCCGGAGATCACGATTGACGAAGCAGCCACTGTCCTCGTCCGCATCGACAGCGTGAATGGAGTCAACGATGACGACGTGACCAATAATGATGTATCAGTACAGTTTACATCTTCTCCTGCCAGTGTGCAAAACATTTTACAACTTGAATTGAAAACAAATTTTTTACCTGAAGGTGTGTATTGGGAGATGACCAATAGCGACAGTACTGTCCTGTATAAGGGAGGCAATCCGACTGTCATAGGCAAAGAGGACGATGGTGGTACTTACACACGTAGTAATACTGTCTATATCATTTCGATTCCGTTGCCGGGAGATGGATGTTATGCCTTCTCTGTGTATGATAGCAATGGTTCTAATGCGGGCGTTGATTATTATAAGATCACTGGCCCATCAGGAGAAGTGCTTGATCAGGCCGGATACGTTCCATTTTACAAACGCGAACTTTTTAATATCTATCAGGCCAACCATCCCATACCCAACAATGGGGCCATCAACAAAGTACATGGATTGCCAGCAGCTTTTTGCAGCCAGCAGACGTATTCATTTTCTATTGACTTGCTAAACCTGGGCGAAGCCAATATCACGCAAGCCGAAATAGAAATACTGGAAAACAATCAGCAGGTGTCCAATGTACCATGGTCAGGCGACATCAACCCTGGCGAACAAGCTACTATAGCATTTCCTTCCCTTACGTTCGATACAGGTAAGGATATTGTCATCCGAATCGTATCTGTCAACGGATCGACCGATACGTATGCATATCAAAATGAATGGACAATTAATCTGCCACACCAAATTTCGAAAGATGATGCGATCCTGATGAAGCTCAAACTTGATCCCTGGGCGTATGAGAATTATTGGCAACTGACTAATTCCTCGGGCGATGTTTTGTATTCTGGCGGAAATACAAAGGTGGGTCCTTACGGTGGTGGTTTGAGAAATGCTCTTTCAAGCGATCCGGGGGCGTATGCGCTTGGTGCTTTGGTGGAAGTTGAATTACAATTACCAGCGACCCATGATTGCTATTCATTTTTACTTGTAGATAGCTATGGCAATGGCCTATATTCAGGATCGTATGTAACATTTTCTGAAAAAGAGACAGGGAGGCAGATTTACAGTAAAGAGTATACCTATTATGTTCCTTTTGATGAAGAAGAAGTCCTGATTGAAGTCGATCCAACAACGGTCTCCATTCAACCTATATCCACCCTCGAAGAACTTGTAGTGTATCCTAATCCAGTTGACGGAGAATTACATGTGAGATTTGAAGCAAAACATACTATGCCACTTAGTGTATCTGTTATCAATTTAATGGGTGAAACTATCTTCGCATTACCTGAGGTAATCTCTTCTTCAGGTATTTTCAATTACACCATAGATCTCCCCGATCTGCCTGCGGGGGTGTATACATTGCATGTCGTCAGTGGAAATGAGTTTTGGACCCGGAAGATGGTGGTGACACAATAACTGAAGTATTTCCTTCTATGTAATCTGCTGATTATGGGGAAGAAAACATGATGAAACTATAATCTATGCAAGGCATTAAAAATTATGGAACTCCATGATTAAAAGAGTTAATAATTACGTCATATAACAAAAGCTACCCACCCTCAGAGTCGATGTCGACAGTTTTGTATCTTGAAACTGATTAAGGCTATCCGAAAGTTAACACCATTGAATCGCTACTTCCCATAGTCTTGGTCGTAAATGGCAATTTTACAAAGATGCTTAACAAATCAAATAGTAATAAGAAATTTAATGAAACTAATAACCACAATCACACTTCTCTTGATTGGACAAATAGCATTTGGACAAGGCATATTCAAAAAATTGATACCTTTTTGACTTCCTTTTATAATAATGGAAATCTCAATGAAAACGTATTAGTTGCTGAAAAAGGTAAAGTGATTTATAAAAAATCATTTGGTTTTTCAAATGACAGCACAAAAGAAATATTAAATGAAAATTCGATTTTCGAATTGGCATCAGTATCAAAACAATTTACAGCCATGGCAATTTGTAATACTTAAAGAAAAATGGAAATTGAATTGCGATGATAAAATGTCAACGTTTATTCCTGAACTTTCAAATTATGATAATATAACCCTGAGACATTTACTAAACCATACAATCGGACTGCCCGACTATATGGAAATAATGGACACTGTATTTGACAAAAATAAAATCGCTACCAATAATGACATCATCAATATATTTGCAAAACTTAAGCCACCTGTTTTATTTGCATCCAATACCTAATGGCAGTATAGCAATACTGGCTATGCACTATTAGCATCAATAATTGAAAGAGTATCTGGTATGTCATATGCAGAGTAATTAAGTAAAGCCATTTTCAAACCCTTAAGAATGACCAATACATTTGTTTACACTAGAAGATACGCACCTAAAATAATTGCTAATTATGCTTATAGTGACATGACGAGGATTTTCATTTTTTTCTTTCTATTATCCCACTTTTTTGCCTGTTCGCAAACTTCAGAGCAGGGACTTTTCATTTTTGACGTATATACACAAAAAACCACATGGCTGGATGAAAATGGCAGGGTCATCAGGGTTTTCGAAAAAGATCAAATTCCAAAGCTGAAGGCCGGACAACAAAAGGATCGTATCACTGAATTTTTTCTTCAAAATTATAAAATCCATCATTTTAAAATCGGGCACTTACCGGTCAGATACAATGATGCATGGAGATTTTATAATAGCAGAGGACAATGGATGTTTTCACTGGACACAGCTTACCTTGATATCTCACTCGCTTCAGACGGCTATTATCTCGCTACGGTAACGGATACTACAGACCGGAAGCAGTACATCTATATCGATCCTGCAGGAAAACTGCTTTTTCAGGGAAAGACTTTTACAAAAACTACAGAATTTCGAAACCATATCGCTTTTGCGGAAAAAAATAATATCTGGTATATCCTGAAAGCAAAAAACAATTCCTGTGTACCGATTGAAAACGAAGAGTTAGCATCCGTTTACGATATCAAAAGAAATACCGAATTATACAGCGTGGCAGCTTTGAAGACTTTACAAGGTGGCAAAAATGTTATCATTGATACAATGGCGCATATTATTTATTCGGCGTCAATGTGCAGTGACAATCCATTTGCATCAATAGCCAGCATTAATGATCAGCTCATCATTTGTGGACAAACAAAGAAAATATTTTTTTATGATATGCAGTGGAACGAATTGGCGGAACTTGAAGATGTATACGGTTTGGATGATTTAGGTGACGAACTTATACTATTAGAAATGCAAAATGGAGAGAAAAAGCTGTTTGATTTTAAAATGCATCCGGTCGTATTGAATGTGCCATCTCACTGGACCTATACCTACAGTGGTATTTCTCAACGGTTCATTGTTGCCAATGTGCAGGATACCATCACAGGTACAACATTCTTTGGGCTGTTTGACGGTAAAAGCAAAACAATTGTACACCAAATGGCTGAAGATAATTTTGGAGGCCTGATGGGTGACCGGATTATTTATTCGGACCTGAATGGAGGCAGGATCGAATTTACAGCACTCAAGAATCTGAAGGGAAATATCCTCTATGCAAAAAGGAATAAGGAGAAAATATATAATATTGCCATCGCCGGATATTTTCCAAAAACAGACATTGAGGGTTTAATGGTGGTACATGATGAGGATTTAAAAAAACTGTCAGAGTACGGACAAATTAAAACGCTTGAATTCCGTGATTGCCAGTTTGAAAAATTACCAGCCTGTATTTGTCAATTCAGAAATCTGAAAAGCCTGACAATAAAGACTTGTGAAAAACTGATCAGCCTGCCGGATTGCCTTGGAAAGCTACCCTATTTTGATGATTTACTTATTGAGGATTGCACAAGCCTTAAAACGCTTGAAGATTTTCTGCTGCATTTTCCCGGAAAGCTGGAGATCAATACAGATGGCCACTATTTCCATGAAGGATTTAACAAAATCATTGAAGAAAAATTGCCTAATATCAAACTCACTTCGTGGACCGACAATTGGTTTCTTAATAATCAGGATTGAACAGGCTATAACATAGATGCTAAAGGCAATGGCGGATAACCGTTTACTCGAAGATCATTACGGAATTTTCTCTTAAAAAAATAAATTTGAAAATAAATTTGCGAAACCGAAAAGTTGCGCATATATTTGCAATCGATTGGTTGCGCAAATAAATAAACAGACAAATGAGACGAGACATTTTCCAGGCCATAGCTGACCCAACACGCAGGGCCATTTTAGCTTTAATTGCAATTCAAGCATTAACGCCAAATGCAATGGCGGAAAAATTTGATATGAGCCGGCAAGCCGTATCAAAACATATTAAAGTATTACAGGAATGCGAATTGATTAAACCTGAGCAGTCTGGTAGAGAAATTTATTATCACTTCAATCCAAAAAAAATGCAGGAATTTGATAGTTGGTTGGTTCAATTCAGGAAAAACTGGGAAACTCAATTTAATCAACTTGACAATGTATTATCAACCATTAAAAAAAAGAAAAAATGACCCACAGTTTGCTATTCGATTTTACCGTAGACAAAGCAGCGAAAACGGTATTCATAATAAGGGAATTTGATGCTGACCTATCGCTGGTATGGGATGCATTTACCAAAGCAGAAATCCTTGACCAATGGTGGGCACCAAAACCGTTGGCTTCAAAAACCAAAGTAATGAACTTTGAAGTCGGTGGGCGAAGATTTTATTCGATGGTATGGCCTGAAGGACAAGAATATTGGGGAGTGGAAAAATACACTTTGATAAATCCCAAAACCAATATAAAATTGTTGGCTTCTATTACCGACAAAGACGAAAACATTAATGCCGAACTACCAACTTCAGAATGGGAATTGAATTTTAGTGCCCAAAATGGAATTACTAAAGTTAGTATTACAATTTACTTTGAATCACTTGAAGAATTGGAAAAAATGATAGAAATGGGCTTCAAAGAAGGTTTCACTATGACCATAAACGAATTAGAAAATCTATTATCAACATTAAATAAATAGAGCCATGAAAAAGTATACACTTAAATTTTTGACCGCATTCGTGATAGCGAGTCTTATGGGTTGTGGAGACTCTCAGCAGAATGCTCACAACAAGAATAACATTGATACAATTTCCTCTCAAACTATAACAAAAAAGACTGATATGATTTCTCAAAAAATAACACCTTGTCTTTGGGTTGATAAAGATGCGAAAGCAGTAGTAGATTATTACCTATCTATTTTCAAAGATGGTAAAATGAAAGAATATCGCCAATACAAGAATCCATCTCAGGGAAAAGAGCAAGGTGGTCAGGATAACTTCGAAACAGCGGTTATGGAAATTGGGGATATTGAATTTAGTATTTTAGCTGCAGGTCCATACTTCAAGTTTAATGAATCTGTTTCATTTGTTATTAATTGCAAAGACCAGGCAGAAGTAGATTATTATTGGGATGCTTTGACCGCAAACGGTGGAGAAGAAGGTTCTTGTGGGTGGTGTAAAGACAAATATGGTTTATCGTGGCAGGTTGTTCCGGTTGAATATTTTGACCTTATTAACAGCGATGATCCTAAAGTGAGAGAAAAGGCAATGGTGAATACATTTAAACAGAAAAAGTTAATCCTTTCAGAACTTAAATGAGTTAAATAATAATTGTTGGGATGAAGATATGTGTCCCATGGTAAAAAGTAAGTTGGTTACAATATTTAATGGACATGATGAATCATTAAAATTTAAAGCAGCATTTGCACTCATGCATGACTATGAATACCAATATGCATATGATTATTTGATGGAAAAAATGCAGGAAGTTGACAATTGGTTAGTCCAATTCAGGAAAACCTGGTAAACTCAATTTAATCAACTGGACAAAGTATTATCAACAATTAAAAAAAGAAAAAATGCCAAACAGTTTGCTATTTGATTTTACCGTAGACAAAGCAGCGAAAACGGTATTTATAACAAGAGAATTTGATGCTGACCTATCGCTGGTATGGGATGCATTTACCAAAGCAGAAATCCTTGACCAATGGGTGGCACCTAAACCCTGGACATCAAAAACAAAATTTATGGATTTTAAAGTTGGTGGACGAAGATTTTATGCGATGGTAAGTCCGGAAGGACTGGAGCGCTGGGCAATTCAGAAATACACGTCCATTACCCCAAAAACCAACTTCAAAATGTTTAATGTTTTTGCAGACAAAGATGAAAACCCTGAATTGCCGGGTTCTGAATGGAATTACACTTTCAGCGAACAAAACGGAAAGACAAAAGTCAGCATTACGATTTATAATGAATCGCTTGCCCGTATGGAGAAGATGATTGAAATGGGATTCACAGAAGGATACAAAGCATCAATGAACAATTTGGAAAACCTCTTGGTGAGTCTATCGCAAAAATGATTTTCGTTTTCAAGACGGCAGTCAAAACAAATAAGAACGTAATGAATTTAACATCCTGAAAAATAAAAATTATGGCCCTTATCAATCCACACATTAACTTCAACGGAAATGCCGAAGAAGCATTTACCTTTTACAAATCCGTATTTGGCGGAGAGTTTGCAAAGATTATTCGTTTCAAAGACATTGCAAGTCCTGAATTCCCGGTAGCGGAAAAAGAAGAAAATAAAATTATGCATATTGCTTTACCTATCGGTAAAAGTAGTATGTTGTTGGCAAATGATGTTCCGGAAATTTTTGGAAAAACAAACGAAAATGAGAACAGAAGTAAAATTGTAATAAGTGCAGAAAGTAAAGAAGAGGCGGACAAATTATATAATGGGCTTTCAGTGGGAGGACAACCAGAAGGACCTATTGGTGAAAGTCCCTGGGGTTCATATTTTGGTTGTTTTAGAGACAAATATGGTATTGAATGGATTGTGGAGTTTGACACAGAAAATAACAATTTGAAAGATTAATCTAACCATATATTTAACATTATGAAAAAGTTACAATTCAAAGTAAGCATCAAAGCACCTGTGGCCAAGGTTTATGATCTTATGCTTGGTAATAACAGTAAATCAACCTATGAGCAATGGACTGCATTGTTTAACCCGACATCGACCTATGAAGGAAGTTGGGACAAGGGGAATAAAATTCTATTTATTGGAGTAGATGAGAATGGAGAAAAGGGAGGTATGGTTTCCAGGATAGTTGAAAATATTCCCAACCGATTTGTCTCCGTTCAACATTATGGTCTTGTTAAAGCTGACGAGGAAATTACAGAAGGACCAGATGTGGAAAAATGGGCAAACGGATTTGAAAACTATACTTTCGAAGAAAACAATGGGACCACAACCGTTACAGTTGACTTAGACACCACTGAAGATTTTTTAAATTATATGAACGAGACCTACCCAAAAGCACTCGACAAGCTGAAAGAGATTTGTGAAAAATAACAATTTCAGGAATATCTTAAAAATACAAAGAAATAAACACAGCCTATAACATTGGCAAGAAACAGAAATACGATGAAAGAATTCATACTCGTACTTATTGCATTTTCTTCATTGAGTATGCTGAGAGGTCAGGATACAATCAAAGAGTTAGAATATATAATTAATCCTACATTAAAGGATTCTATTGATAAATATTCCAATACTGAAGGCAACGAGTATTATGGGAAATTTGAAATCAATTTATATGGCAATGACGAAGTCATTTTTAGCACTTCAGATCTGCCCAAAGCACCATTTGGACTAAATCGTGCAATACTATATAACGATAAACTTTCCCTACAAGGAACTTATGGAATAATTGGTATTGGCTATGAACTCCGGATAGATGGCAGCAATAGTAGATTGGAATTCTTGTGTTCGTTTCCTGAAAGTGTACTAAAAATGAATCTTTCAGACACACTTACGAATGAATTGAAAATGAATATCATTTCTCCACAGGTAATATTTACTAAACAGCCTGAGTTTGCACTTAAAGAAGAGATAACCGGTATTGTTCAGTTCATTACTCCTGAGTTTTATGTGTTTGAAGGAGAAGAACACCAGAAATGCAAATATGAAGTAAAGTCATATTTCAAGAGTAAAGTAATAAGTCGGACTTCCAGGTAAATGCCGATAACATACTTGGACGTTTTCAAAAATCAAATGGTATGACACTAAATATTCAACAAGAAGGGAAGACAAGTTTAGTTTCAAAGGAATGGGTGTTGATGAAGGTGTAAAACATATGATAAGCATAACAAATCAACATGGAACTATAGACTTTGAAGGAATGGAAAACACACCGATAAACGAAATGCAAATGAGAAAATCAAATAAAAAGACTTATAAAATTGATCATAACAAAAACTGGAAGAAAGGAATATTCGAGAAAAGTGAAAATATTAAAATAACGGTAACAAGAAAAATTAATTACGGCTAGCCACAAAACACACCGAAGAATACCTTAACTTCAAGGAATCACTTCTAAGAAGTGCAGTCGGTAGTCACCCTGTTGTCGTGTAGCGCTGACATTATGAGTGAATAACCAATAGCGAATATCAAAATTAATCGACTTGCCATTCTCCCCCGCACTACGCATATCGGTATGATACAGCAGACAGAATTGCTTATCCCTATAGTGGAGGATTTTTTGGATTCGGATTTGAGTAGTACGCCGCCTTCGTTTTAAGCTGTGGGCAACTCAGCGAACACTTATAAAACGCAACTATAGCTTCACGCAATGCGTAATTTCAAAAACGCAACACTGACACATTGAGAATCAGATGACAGGCCTATTTTGCATTGATTTTCGGAGAACTCACCCCCTTCCCCTCTCCTACGACTTGTTTTTCAATACGAAAATGAGTTTATTTAAGAGAGGGGTGATAAGAAATCGATATCATTTAACCATCCCTCTCTCCCATAGATTCTGTTTCACTACACCGTAAACATTATGAAGAGAGGGGACGGGAGTGGGTTACATTGAAAATTTTAGCTCTAAGATCACTATCTTGAAACAGATTAAGGCTTCCTGGTAAATGCTAACATTGAACCGTTACTGCCAATAGCCCTGATCGTCAGCGAATATTTTAGATACTTTCCTATGAAACTTTTACTCCTTTTATTCTCAACAATTATATTGTATTCTTCTTGTAAAAAGGATCCGGAAGACCCTATCATTACTGATCCTAAACCAATTATCTATTCTTTTCAGGGGGAAATCGGAGCTAACGCTAACTCCACAATTATTTCTATGGACAATAATTTATTGATTTGTGGAAATACGCCAGGCGGTATTTGCATTTTGAAAATATCAAAAACAGGGTCTCAGATCTGGAGAAAGGACTATAACACCGGAGACGGCAGTTCCGCTTCGGGTATAGCACAATCAGGCAATCAGGATGTCTTTATTTGCGGTTCCACGTACAGAAATGAAATTATCTCTAAAGCAGATGTACTCTTAATAAAGACTACTTCTAGTGGCGATACCCTTTGGACAAAGACGTATGGTGGCAGTAAAGATGATTTCGGTTCTTACATCATTTCTACGTTTGATGGAAACTTACTCATATGCGGGATCTCGAGAAATTCTACTTTCGATGCCTTCGGCAATATTTTTTTAATTAAGGTCGATACGAATGGTAACACTCTATGGACCAGAACATATGTAGAAGATCAGGAAATTCCTTTCCATGTATTGCAAACTCAAAATGGAGAATATCTCGTCACTGGCACTATTCATGATACAACTTCTATAAGAAAAATGTACCTGTTAAAAGTGGGTGATGATGGTATACAAAACTGGAGTAGAAAAATTGAATCCACCAGGGCGAGATGGGCCTTATCAACAGTTGAATTACCTAACGGTGAGCTTGCTACATGCGGATTGATCGATACTGATGGATTGGACCAAATTTCACTCGTGAAGACAGATGACAAGGGAAATGTGATTTGGGAAAAGGAGTATGGAGAAGATTATCTGTCCGAAAAGGGAAGCGCTATCCAGGTTAATGCCGATGGAACTTTCATTATTACCGGGCACTCATTTGAAAATCATTCAGGGCAAACGGGTATTGTTCTTTTAAAAGTCGATGAAAATGGGGATCAATTAATTAGAAAGGACTTTGGTTTTGCGTTCATCGACTATGGTAGGAACATTCTGAAGGACAACAATGATGACAATATCATCACTGGCCAATACAATGGAGGAATATTTATGACCAGGACGGATAATAATTGTGTTTTTAAATAATTAAATTGTTGAGTGAATTGATCAATGAATGACAATTAAAGACAGGTATGAGAAAAATAATTGCAACAATCAATATGACACTTGACGGGATTTTCGATCATACGGCAGGCCTGGCTGATGATGAAATACTTAAACATTATACGGAACTATTAGACCAGGCAGACTTGATTCTATATGGCAGAACAACGTATCAGCTTATGGAATTTTGGCGAACTATGTTAGAAAATCCTTCAGATAAAAAACCAATGAATGACTTTGCTATTGCTATAGACAAAATTCCAAAAATTGTCTTTTCACATACGCTGAAAGATGTAGATTGGGACAGCGCCAGATTGTCAGATCAGGCTATTGAAGAAGAAGTTTTAGAACTCAAGCAACAATCGGGTAACGACATTTTAGTTGGCAGCCGTAGTCTAATTTTACAGCTAATGAAACTTAATTTGATTGATGAATACCAACTTTGTGTTCACTCTGTTGTTGCAGGAAGCGGTTTGCCATTATTTGAAAATATAAACGACAGAACGATTCTTAAACTCATAAAGACTAAAACCGTTAGTAGTAATGCAGTAACACTTTACTATGAACCGGCAAATAGATAAAAAACTCAATGAAAATTTGCACATTGAAAAAATATTTCTCGCAAACGCAAGTTTTGATTTTTCTGACAATAATAATTTCTGGCATTGCCTGTAACGGATTAAGATTGATATGAAACTCTCTTCAAAAGCAGAAAACATCCTGGGTCAAATCAATACTAAAACTAAGTTAGGGGACTTACGGAAAATAGCCAAGGATATCAAAAAGGATCACGAACTGGCTATGGAATTATGGTCCACAGGGAAATTTTTGCCCAGGCAATTGGCCATCCTGATTATGGACAATAAGCTTCTTTCACAATATTTGATTAATAAGCTTGCCAAGGACATGCAGGATCACCCAATTCATGAGCGAAATCAACTCATGGACTGGTTGATGGCAAACCAACTTTCTAAAGACAAGAAAACTATAATGCTGATGGAATCGTGGGAAAACAGCCCTTCTTCACTTCAAAGGCGAATTTTTTGGTATTACCAGGCACGTTTGCGTTGGCTGGGACAAACACCTCCTCCAAATACTGGAGCATTGCTATCTGCCATTGAAAAACAAATAGAAACCGAAGAACCTGAAGTACAATGGGCAATGAATTTCACCGCAGGCTGGATTGGAATTTATGATAAAAAGTACCGAACACGCTGTATTGAAGTTGGGAAGAAAACGGGTCTTTATAAAGGCCAAATGGTATCCAAAGGGTGTACTCCCGATTATTTGCCAGAGTTCATTGCGATAGAAAGCAACAAAAGAAATTTATAATTAAGGGTGAGAAATTGACAGGCACGGCAGCTTGTGAATTAATTTTTAAAATTATCGCATATGAAAGTGATCATAAATATTAGAGGTCGCGGACATCAGAAAATTAGCTGAATGACAGGCATAGGAAAACTGACCTCCACAAACGATAAAGGAAACCAAAAACAAATGGGATAATTGTTCCATCACTATGAGCTGGAGAAATATTCATTTTTCTTGTCCGGGCGGTTGGAAAACGCCCCGACAAGAAAAATTAAAGAAGATTTGACTCAACACTAGACATTCGAATTCAGTGTGAAAAAATCAGTTGCAAATAATTGGGACGTTTTGCTACCATTATGACTTTCTGTAATTGCATTGATACGAGGGTCAATATATTTAAACGTCATTAGCGTTTATTATCTTTAATCAGATAAAGCTATTAGGTAAAAGCTCATAGTCCTGGTCGTTGACCTTACATTTAGCCACTACACAGACAAATTAATTAAAAGAAAATAAACAATGATATGTCAATAACAAATGAAACTGAGCTAATCGGAATGCAAAAAGCAAGTGAAGCTGTTGCTCATGTCCTAAAAGAAATGAGAAACTTTGCTCAGCCTGGTATGACGACTAAGCAACTAGATAACTATGGCGCTGCAATACTTTCGAAATTTGGTGCAAAATCTGCCCCCTATCTAGCCTACCGTTTTCCGGGTTGCACCTGTATAAGTGTAAACAATGAATTTTGTCACGGTATTCCTTCCGACAACAGAATACTGAAAGAAGGTGATTTAATTAATATAGATGTTTCTGCTGAGCTTAATGGTTTTTGGTCTGACAATGGAAGCTCATTTGTACTGGGTGAAGATGTCAACAAGCACCAAAAACTGATAGAAGCTTCAAAACAGATTTTGCATAAAGCAATCTATAGCATAAAAGGTGGTGTTCGCATTTCAGACATAGGATATCTGATTGAAACGGAGGCTAAGAAGCATGGCTACAAAGTCATAAAAAACTTAACCGGACACGGAATAGGCAGAAGCCTTCATGAAGAACCTGCCGAAATAGCAAATTACAGAAACCGGTATAACCTGACAAGATTTAGAAAAAACAGTGTGGTTGCCATCGAAACATTTATTTCAACAACTTCAACTTATGCTGAAACCCTCAGTGACGGCTGGACCATGGTGGGAAATAAAGGAGGCTTTATGGCTCAACACGAACATACCATAGTTGTTACTGACGGAAAACCAATTGTACTGACAGAAATGAATGAAATCTGGAATTAACAAAACCTGCAATGCCATGACGATAACGGGTAAGTCCTCTAAATTTCAAGAAAATGAATTTAAAAATAAGTAATGCGCCATTGACCTTGGACATTTATGGTTTTTCAGGAATTGCTATAGGTAAGGACTATACGGGCACTGCCTTCAGGTTAATGGACAGGATGTGGAAGATTGTCAAATCAAATCATATCAAAAATAAAGGTCTTAATATTTGGGTTTTCGAAAAAGAAGAAAGAGTCTTCGCAGGAGTTGAGCTTCACGATATTCCAAATCCAGATACAGGACTGGAACAGAAGAAAATTACGTTAATAAAGTATGCCTCTTACAAACACATAGGGGCATATAATTTAATAAAGCAGGCAGGGCAAAACATGACAGATGAACTAAAGAGCAAAGGCTACGAGACTATCTTGCCGTATATAGAAATCTACGGACACTGGACTAACGACGAGACCAAACTTGAGACTGAGCTGCTGATGACCTTAAAATAATTTCATAAAATCTACCTTATGAATGATCTCTACAAGATGAATAAATCATTTCAACCAGAGCGCAATCTTAAACAATATTTTCCTGCACAATAATTTCCACCAGGGAGTTGTTTTATTCGACCCATCCGTGTAATGTCCATTTTTATCGCCCTTGATTCCGGGTTCGAACATCATTACGGTGTACAGAATTTTGGCATACCATTTTAGTGCATATGCTTTTTTACCGATGCGGTTGTAATATTTGTACAGCCAATAAAATGTATTCACCCGAACAGGTAATTTATCGTCATTGCTGATCATTGACCACACACCCCCACTATGACTCCGGTACATGGCTTTTTCAATCTTATCACCCATCCATTTTCCTTTGCCATAATAGCCCAGCATGGAAATTAAAAACGTGTCCCCATTGGTCACTTTATACTTTTCAGGAGGGAATGCTGTAATCACATTGCGGAAACAAAGGGTCACTGTCATGGTCAATAACCTGCCCATGATTAAATCTTCGCTACTTGCATCGCGTTGATATCGATGTGGCAAAGGAGATGCATCGATGATTTGATCCTTTTCATCCACCACACTGAAATCATGAAAGGTCAGAACATAATCCTGGTGGCTTTCTAAAAAATCAACCTGCCGCTGAAGCTTTAATGGATCCGGCCAGTAATCATCGCCCTCACAAATAGCAATATACCTGCCACGACAACGCGGATAATTGTACATGGAAGGCAACCCTCGCAAACCTTTCGAATATTGATTTTCGTTTTGATAATATGGAAAAATAATATCCGGGTATCTTAACACATATTCTTCCACGATCTCTTTTGTTCCATCTGTGGAAGCATCATCATGAATGACAATCTCAAATGGAAAATTTGTTTTTTGGGACAACAAGTGATCAAGGCATTGCCTTATAAACGGTGCATGATTAAAGGTCATACAGGAAATGGAAGCGAGTGGTGTACTACCCTGCCCTTTCGCTAAATCGACCATTTATCATTTGCTTTTGCCACTTTGCATGGATTGCCATACGCAATACTGTTGGGAGGAATATCCCGCGTAACCACGCTCCCTGAACCGATGTAACAATTGTCGCCGATCGTAATCTGGTGCATGACAACCGTACCCGAACCTAAAATACATCCGCGTCCGACATTTACACTTCCGGATAATACCACACCCGGATTGATATCCGTAAAATCACCAATCGTATTATGATGACCAATTGAGCTTCCGCGCTTGATGGTGACACCAAAACCAATACGGCTTTGTGCGCTGAGGATCACTCCCGGTTCAACCAGGATACCATGATCCATTTCCAGGCTTCGTGATATATATGCGGAGGGATGAATGACATTAGCGTAACAGGTTTTGTCCAACTCCGATGATTCCAGGAAAGATTTAAACACAGGGAATTTGTTGTATGGCATGGAAAGACCAAAGATCACCGGCTTCGTCTTATCAGGTATTGAACCAAATGGCATGATCGTATAGGAAAAATCCAGGATCACGATCGAAGGGCCGAAATCCAGTGGAATGTTATAATAAAGATCCATGTGTTCGGCGACATACGCTTCGGCCAGCACTTCCGAAATGACGCAGATAAAATCCTTGCTAATGCCTAATACCTGGATCGATTTCATTGTTGCTTGTTATAAAATCCTAATGCGCCTAATTCAGCAGATGTAAAAAGTGTTTTTTCATGGACATCCATCAGGTGGTGTACGCGCTGCAGTAATTCGGCGTTCGTGGCTAATCTTGAGCGTTTTTCATCCCACCAGATATTATCTTCTACACCAACACGAACTCCATAGCCCATAGCAATCGCAGACGCGTTCACTTTTAATTGTGAAGCACCTAAACCAGCAAATGCAATAAAATGATCTGTTGGAATTTCATGTATTGCCAAACCCATTTGTAAATACGAACCCTGAAAGCCTGCAATATTCCCAAATAATAAATTCCAGTAAACAGGAGACGTATGAATTCCTTTATGGATAAGATATAAACCATAATTGATCATTCCAAAATCAAACACTTCAAATTCAGGCACCACTCCGTACTCTTTCATTTTCGTTGCCAGCCTGACAATCATGTCTGGTGAATTGATGGAAGCCTGATTCGAAAAATTTAATGATGACAGTGTCAATGAACACATATCGGGTTGAAGCTCGATCACTTCTGATCGCTTTTCAAACTCAGGAAAATTCCGGCCGGATGTGCTTCCACAAATAATTAAGCCAGGACAATTTTTTCTGACACCTTCGAAAATTTCCTGGTATACGCTTTTCTTATACGTGGGTTGTTCGTCTTCTGCCCTGGCATGTAAATGTGCGATGGTGATGCCGATTTCGTAAGCCTGGTGGGTCTGTTCAACAATCTCATTCGGTGACACAGGCACATGTGGCGTGTCCTTCTTCGTCGGTACCATGCCTGTGGGGCAAAAATTGATAATTGTTTTATTCACTATCTGTTTTTTATTTAGGGGGCGGTTGCAAAACGCATAGTTCGGGGCGGTTGCAAAACGCCCCTACTCATTTTTCACTACCATGGTTATTCCTTTCATTGCTTCGACACCATACCTGGATGTTAATAACTCCGCTTTATTCACTATCTCATTCTGCAACCAGGCAACAATGGCTTGTGGCAAGTTAATACCCGCTGCATGGCTAAAAGGATATCCTCCTCCAAAACGCGGATTAAGCTCCAGTACATAGGCCTTCTCCCCATCCCAAAATACATCAACATCCAAATTAGCCGGATGCCTTGTCAGGGAAGCAATTTTCGCTCCCAATTCTTCGAGGGCTTTGTTTTCCTCTGTGATCGCTATGTCCGTTTCCCCGGACCGCATGGCCAGTTTTTTCTTTACGACCGTGACCTGATGGTTGCCCTCCAGGTCATTGATGATATCCAGCCCATATTCCTGACCCGGCAACATGCCCTGGATCAGCACAGCATTTGATTCGTCCCTGGCCATCCCGTAATGGCTATAGGATCCGGTGATGAGTTGTTTGGTTTTTTCAAAATAAAAAATCAAATCCTCTTCGGTTTCTGCTTTAAACAAAGCGATTGATCCCATTCCCCACCTTGGTTTTACGAAGAATGGGTAATGTTCTTCACCTCGTTTGATCGCATCCAAAGCTTTATCTAAATCCAAAAAAAGAGAAGAGACAGGAAATTGATGTTCAATGAGAAACTGTTGTGTAAGCCATTTATCATGTGCCATATCTATGACCCAGGGATCCGCGACAAGAATTGTAATTCCCAGGCGTGCAAATTTTTCTTTTGCACCTGCCAATATTCCAAGGTCAACATCCATGCAGGAAAGAACAGCGCGGATATCATTCGATATGCAATAATTTTCAAGAAATGCCGGATAGGTTGGATCGGTTGCAAATGGTGACAATACACGCACATCCGCCAGCCAATATGCAGCCGAATGTGGATCTGTATTGAACACATGCACTTTTCCACCAAGAGGGTTAAGCGCTTCCCTGAAATAGTCGACGAGATAATTTCGCCTGCCTGCACACGTGATCAGTATATTCATTATCGACTTCATAGTATGCAGGAGATAATCATTTCGAGATCTGATTCAATCAAACCAGCATACAAAGGCAAACACAAAATTCTACTTGCAATACTTTCGGAAACCTCCATTTTCACCCGCTGCACATAAGGGAGCGTGTTCAGTGAGGGATAAAAATATCTTCTTGGGAAAATATCGAGGGCATTCATTCGCTCCTGCACTTCTATCAAATGAGCTTCCGTTTGAAAAATAACCGGGTAATAAGAGTAATTCCATGTAGTATGTTCCCGGATTTTCAATTTCTGCAATCGCGTAAAATCCAGTCTCTGGTCGTAATAGTCTATCATCTCACAGCGGGTATGCAAAATCTCCTCCATATAAGGGAGCAGGGCCAAACCGAGTGCTGCTTGTAATTCAGAAATTTTACCATTGATGCCAAGGCCATGAAATTCCAATTGTCCTTTGTGTCCAAAATTGTGCGATTGGTACATCCTGCGGTTCAAAGTTTCGTCTTTGCAGAACAATGCACCACCTTCACCGGTATGAAATAATTTCGTCGCATGAAAACTGCACGTGCTGACATCGCCATAATCAAATAGTGACCGGCCCTGATATTGAACACCAAATGCGTGCGCTCCGTCATAGATTACGTTTAGTTTGTATTTCCTCGCTATACTTTCTATTTCATCCACTGCGCAAGGATTTCCAAATACATGCGTTGCAAGAATCGCAGTTGTTCTTGGGGTGATCGAAGCCTCAATTTTTGTTTCATCGATCGTTAAATATTCGGGATGGATATCTACAAAAACAGGTGTGCAGTTTTCCCAAACAATAGCGGCAGTGGAAGCGACATAACTAAATGGCGTGGTGATCACTTCTCCCCCATTCGCCAATAACTTCAAAGCGATCTGAAGAGGAACAGTTCCATTGTTTGTGACTATAATATTTTTTACTGCGAGGTAATGTTTCAGCTTTTCTTCTAACTCCAACACAAGTTCACCCCGGTTGGTCATCCATTGCTTGTCCCATGCCCGTTTTAAGACGGACTGATATTCATCAGGCGGGGGTAAGAAAGTTTTAGTTACAGGAATCACGACAGTTCAGAAGGATTAGTGATAAGTTCCCATGTGGGATTTAGTTGAATAGGCGACCAACCATGTTGTTTGCTTTCGACAAGAAAATAAACCGCCGACTGATAACGAAAGATCATATTCCGGATTCCATCCTGGAATTCATTCAACCCAATCGTGATAGAATACTGACCCTGGGAGAATGGAATATCGGGAATCACTGCCTTGAACGTGACGGCACCATCGATCTTTTCTACACTAATATGATCAAAAAAATTAAATACCTCTGCAAAATTTCTTTGCTCCTGATCATAGAACGCCAGATGCATTTTAGGTCGGTACACAGGTTGATGACAATATAGCTCTACCGTAAGGACCAAATCTTTTCCATGATGGACGTTAACCACTTCGTCCTTCCCGAATTTGTGCCCTTCGGATTCCAATACGATACTTTTTATTTCAACTTTATTTGTTCCCTGAAAATTACCCGTTTCCATTTTGAATCCAGCATAGTATTGGGTAATACCTGCACTCACGTCATCAGATTGAAAGTTGGTTTTGTCTTCTTTCAACAAACAAATGCGGGTGCACATCCGGGATACCATGGGCATATTGTGCGAGACAAAGATCATCGCTGTTTTATTGCGCAACTCATCCATCTTATTCAGGCATTTGAGCACAAAACCCATATCCCCTACTGCCAGTACTTCGTCAATCAAAAGTACATCAGGTTCCATTTGTGCTGCGACAGCAAAACCCAAACGCACTTTCATCCCTGAACTATAATTCTGCACAGGCGAATCGATGAATTCACCGATCTCCGCGAAGTCAATAATCGCTTTAAGCTTTTGATCAATTTCCTTTTTACTGAATCCCAGGAGTTGTCCGTTTACATACACATTTTCCCGTCCTGAAAGCAAAGGATTAAATCCTGCACTGAGCTCAATCAGTGCACCCACTTTTCCTCGCATGGTGATGGAGCCTTCATCCGGACGAATCAATCCATTCAACATTTTTAACAAGGTGCTTTTGCCTGCACCATTGCGGCCAATTAATCCAAGACATTCACCTCTACGCAAACTGAAGCTGACATCTTTGACTGCCCAGAATTCTCCCTCCCGTAACACACCCCGATCATTGTTCAAACCAAAGAAGGCGCTGCCCAAATCCTTCATACCATACCACATGCTGCGTTTCAAACTCCGGCTGAATTTTTTCGAAACGTTTGATACGTCCACTAGAATTTCTTCCTTGCTTGCCATCGTCATGTTCCCATGCGTTCAATTAATATTTCCATCGCGATACGCTGGAGAATAAATCCGGCTACCAGGACGATCACTGCCACCAATCCAATACATCCGAGCGATAAGAGGCCTGAAGTAGTCTGCAATCCCAGCAACCAATCCCGCCCGCTCACCAGCACAGGACTGACAGGGTTCAATGTAAGTATTTTAAACACTCCATTAAAACTTGTTGCAGCATAAACTACCGGTGTGGCATACATAGCTATTTGTAAAAATGTCGGCAATGCAAACTGTACATCCTTATATAAAATGGCAAAGGGCAATATGAAAAGCCCAAAACACATTCCCAAAAGAATGAGCACAAAAAGTGCCGGGATAAATAAAAAAGTGTACCCTGTAACAGGTATTTGAAAAATCACGATTTCCGCGATGATCACAACGAGCGAAATGAGAGAAGTGAATACGATCTCATAAAACGCCGTGATCATCAACGCTTCGCGAGGAAAATTAACTTTCACTAAAATCGGCGCATTGGCCTGGATGGATTGGATAGGCATGGTCACCGCCGTGGAAAATACAGACCAAAGCAAGGTACCAGTAATCACAAATGATGCATAGTTGTTGCCGGTATGATCCAGCGTAACGATATTTTTTTGATTCAGAAAAATCCAGATACACGCAGTGGCCAGCGGAGGAATAAGCGCCCAGGCTATGCCTAACAAACTTTGACGATAGCGTGCCCTGATATTCCGTTCTGCAAAACGAAACCCGAGTGCGTGTGCAACCGGAAATTCCTTTCCTATCGCTTTCAGTGCTCTCCAAACACTTGACTTTGCTTTAGCTGAATAGACCTGGACCTGCATACGTGTAATTAGAGCCTGTCACCTTTTATGAAATGCCTGTTTTGATTAAAGATGACGGCAGGAAGATAGCGGTATAATTTAAGAAGCGAAAGAAAAGCAGTTGGCATGCTCACAGGCAACGGGATATTCCGGTCAAATAAAAAGGCAACTCCCATTTCAAGGATAAACATCCTGGTCCATTTATCACTTTTATCAATTTGGCCGCATAGATAGTTGAACATTCGTTGAAATTCAACTTTGTCAAAATGCGAAGTAATGGATTGGTTATTTTTCTTGTTGTACAGATAATACGTATCCGGAATAAAGGTGATGTTCAGTGCTGCTTCATTCATCATGTCGACAGTAAAACAAATATCGGAATACCTGAAGGGTTTAAATGGGACGCATATACTTTTCAGGATAAACTTATTGCATGCACTTCCGCCGAAATGACCGAATGCTCTTTTGTCTTTTATCGATGTGATAGTTTGCCGTAAACGATGAGTTGTATATTCCCGTATAAAAGAAAACAGGTAACAGTTAATGCCTGGCTGTAAACTCTTTTCAAATTTGTGATACAGGTCATGACTTACTCGGTCATCGCTATCCAGGAATTGTACCCATTCTCCTTTTGCGTGTTTCAAACCTTCATTTCGCGCCAGTGCCTGTCCGACATTTGCAGGCAATGGAATCAAACGTAGAGTATGGTTATTTATCTTTTCTATGACTTTGCAGGAATTATCCGTACTGCCGTCATCGACCACAATGATCTCAATATTCAATCCATGTGGTTCCTGTTGTAAAACGGATAGAATAGCGTTTTCAACAAAGGATTCCGAATTGTACATTGCAAGAATGATGGAAACATCCGGCTTATAGTCCATAGGCAAGCTGCATAGGGGTTATCAGGCGCTAAATATACCAAGTAATTGAAAAGCGAAAATTCAATCTACATTTGATTGGATTTCCATCCGTAAAATGCTTACATGAAGATCGCCGTATTTGTGCCTTCCCTCATTGATCTTGCACCTGTGCAGGTGGCTATTGCTGTGGCTGAGCAGCTTGCCACGGCGGGACATACGGTAACAGTTTATTATTTCAAGGCATCATCAGGTATACGACAAGCAGACTCTTTGAAGTTTGAGAAAATCAATTTTTTCAGTCGCATTCCCTGGTATGAATATGATATTACACATAGCCATGGCTTTCTGCCAGATGCATTTGTTTCGCTGAGAATGTCCAGGCGCAGTCGAGCAAAATCAGTTACTACTGTCCATAATTATGTTTTTATCGAATTAAAAATGCTCTATAACCGGGTCGTTTCCTTCATCATAGGTTGGTCATGGGTATTCGCCTGGAAAAGAATGGATCACATAGTGGTGCTGACCGAAGATGCAATGAAATATTATCAAATCCTTTTACCAAATAAGCACATTAGCAGGATCTACAACGGGAAAGACATAGTACATGACCCAAGCGCGATCCTGCTTCAACATCGACACCTGGCTGAAGAGATCCGGAAAAAATATACGTATTGCATTGGCACGATTTCCGCCCTCATTTCCAGGAAGCGGATCGATATCCTGATCAGGCATCTTAGCAGAGTGGAAACAGGTGGCTTGCTTATTTTGGGAGAAGGACCTGAAAGAATTTTCCTTGAAGACCTTGTAGCTAAGTTCGCAATGCAAGACAGGGTAAAGTTTTTAGGATATATTCCCCGCGCTCATGCGTACAATGAGCTATTCGATATCAGTGCGTTTCCTTCTATGAGCGAAGGATTCAGTCTTTCCCTGATCGAAGCAGCATTTTACCAAAAGAAAATTGTTTGCTCGGACATACCTGCTTTCCGTGAGGCCTTTACGGTTGACGAAGCAACTTTTTTTGAAAGCCATGATGAACTTACGATTGATCAGGCTATTCTGGAGGCGTGGCAGGATAATGAAAAACCAAAAAATGCTTTCAACAAGGCGAAAGATTGTTACACGGAAGAGCGTATGGGGAAGGAATATGAGGCATTGTTCTTGCGGCTTGTTGCCCCGGTGGCTAAGTTGTAGCATCACTCACAAATCTCTAATCTGTGAGAGCAAAATGTCAGGGCGGTTGCAAAACGCCCCGACTAGATCTCGAAAAGATGTGAAAGACTTCTGCTCTACCCCTTCGAAATTTTGATCTGCGATCTATAAATTTCTCTCCCCTGTGTGCTGCGCAACCCCGGAGTAATGGGCGGTTGAACTATTCCTGACCCCGGGGTTTTCGAAACGATGCGAAGCGAGATTGAGAAACACAGGTGAGAGAATTTTTCTTAAGAATATCATAGCGTCAAAAAGAGGAACTCAGAAAAGAAAAATTCGAAGGGCAGAATGAGGATTTGATTTCGCAAAACGGAGTTTTGCTGACACACCTGATGCTACGACAAGCTCAGCACAAGCTCCGTTTCATACCACGCCTAACTGTGCATTCCATTTATTAAATGCAAAAAATGTTTGCATTTAATAAATAATCGACATATGGGAATTTGGAGCAAAGACCACTTTCAGGGGGCGGGGGGCAATACGGATTCTTCTTTCAGGGCGGGGGGTAAAGGAAACATCCACTCCCTCAGAAACCCACAAGACCATGCAGTCATGATCAAAATGATCACGAGAGGCACTTGCAAGCCTACGCTCGGCGATTTCCATCTTATCATTCCTTTGATGGAGAAATAAAGAAAAAACAGGATTGCAATGATCATGATGCAATACAATACAAGAAAACTTTTACTCCATAACAAAAGAATGAAAATCAATATGCCTAAAGGAAGACTTAACCCGGTAAGCACATGAGCCATGTTCAGTAACCGCTTATCTTTTTTGCCCACTTGCAATCGTCCAATCGCATATCTATAGAATTGTCTCCAGAGTTTTGCAGGGGTCGGACGGCGATAATGAAACACTTTAACATCCGGTGTGTACAATAACCTGCAACCTAAGTTTAGAATCTTGCGGTTCAATAACGTATCATCTCCCGTCAGCATGCTTTCATCCAAAGGCATCACTTTGGCCAGAATGGATTGCCTGTAAATGGCATTACAACCCGGGATACTACTCACCTCTTTCACTTCATGCAGCTCCCTCGCGTGAATGGATCCTGCTGCAAAAACAGGTTGGTCAAACACAAAACCAACTGCTTTTCCAAAATCACTTTCATCCGATGGTGTGAGATTCGGTCCCCCAACACACGCAACCGCTTCGTCGTTTTCAAAATACTTTATACTGTTGGACAACCAGTTTTTATCAACTATACAATCTGCATCTGTGAAGGCAATTAAATCTCCCCTGGCGTTTTCAAATCCAATGTTCCTGCCGGGAGATACAGTTTGTTTTGCATTATTGATGACTGATGCTCCCATTTCTCGGGCCACACCAGTAGTATTATCTGTAGAAAGACCATCCACAATGAGAATCTCAAACTTCTCTTTTGGATAATCAAGTTCGTTCAGGCTGGTGATGCAGCCACGGATTAGGTTCTCCTCATTTTTCGCAGGGATGATAATGGAAATAAAAGGGAGTTGCGTCATGATGTCTTCAAACTTCTTATTCTAGTCCCCGGAACCCTGTTTTTGATTTCTTCGGATCTGCGAAAGTTGTTCTGTGATCAGGCCCAGGAAAAAGAAGATCAGTGTGGAGATAATACCCAGTAAAGTACCGGTACTGATCCCACGCCCGGCAATCACCAAAGGCACACCCCAAATCAATGTGATGATAAGTGTAAGCGCTGAGATCGGTAAAAAGATCTTCATAGGATTAAACAACACAAGGATGTTGACAATTTCCATCACGGTTTGAAATGCAGTCTGCATGCCAATCGTGCTTTTTCCTTTCAACCGGCTGGAAATCGTGATCGGTTCTTCAAGTACGAGATGCCGGTTGTTGATAAAAATTAAAGAAATAATATCACTGAAGGCCATTGTATCCGGAGCAAGGTGAAGATATTTACGAGCCAGCGCGGTCCGATAAATCTTCATGCCTGAATTGATATCATAGATTGGCACCTGCATCAGCATCTGGGCAATAGTGCGTATGATAGATTTTCCGATCCCGCGTGAAACAGTTTCGGATTTACTCCCTCTTCTTGATCCAACCACCATATCCGCATCCTTATGTTGTATGCAGATAAAAAGCTTCTCGATATCTGCTATAGAATGCTGCCCATCTGCATCAATAGTAATGACATAAGTCGTGTCACAGGCCTGGATACCAGTTTTGATCGCAGCGCCATATCCTTTATTCAGTTTATGATTAATTGCTACGAAGGAATCACTGCCCTGAAAAGGCAATAGTATTTCTTTTGTTTTATCTAAAGAGCCGTCATTCACAAGAATGATTTTCCAGTTTCGCTGACGGCAAAATTCAAGTAACGGAGGAAGGATCTCCACCAGGTTTTCAGCTTCATTGAAAGCCGGCATCACAATCGTCAACAATGGTTTTTCATTCATACCCTTTCATCCACATGCATATAATATTAAACAATGATAGAGCTTTCTGATCGTGATATCTAACGAGGCTTACAGTATTGCCGGAGGAATTCATCAGCTGGTGCAAATCCCAGATCTGCTGCTTTTTTAAGATCATCGCATCCTTCTGCATTCCCCATCTTTATTTTAGCAACACCGCGGTTACCGAAAGCCTCTGCGAAATCACGTTTTAAAGCTATCGCTTTATTCAGATCCTCAATCGCAACCTGGTACTCAGTTTGAAGTATGTAAACTGTTCCCCGGTTATTGTAAGCCATATAGTATCCTGGGTTTATAGAGATGGCATGGTCATAATCAGCCAGGGCTTCATCCAACCGGTTTATCTCCTTATAAGCGCTTCCCCGGTTGTTGTATGCCTTATCAAATTTAGGCCGGAGACGAATGGCTGAATTATAATCTGCTATAGCCTGATCATATTTCTTTTGTTTCTTGAACACATTCCCCCGGTTGTAGTAAGCCATAGAATACGTTGGATGAAGAGCAATGGCTTTGTCAAAATCACGGAATGCCTCTTCCATTTTATCCTGATCGGCTAAAGCATCTCCACGATTGTTATAGTGCCTGGCCTTACCCGGTGATTTTTCTATGCTATCTGTAGTGAGTGTGATTTCATCTTTCCATACGGTGTTGCGCATGTATGCCAGGACTGAATTGACAGAAATGACTAATGCCAGGATCGTGATACCTATGGTCCTGATGTTTTTCCAGGTAAGCAAATACACCACATATACCAGTATAAGGAAAAATCCAAAGGAAGGAAGATAGGTGCGGTGTTCAAAGATCAGATCCTGGAGCGGAATGATACTGGATTCGATCGCCAATGTGAGGAAGAACCAAAATATCCCAAAGGAAATGATCCTGTGTTTTTTGAAAAAGTAAATTGCCAGGACGATCAAACCGACAAGCGCAAGGAAACTAATCCATGCCCGTGGATCAAGAAACGACATCACCAGCTTATAATTATAATCGAAGACCAGGTTGACCGGCACGATCAGCAACTGGATATATTTGAGGATGACGCTGAATTGAGTCAGTAGATAAGTAATTGCAGTGATGTCCTTATTCCCCATATCCGAATCCACAAACTGTGGATTCGTGAGGATGCCTGAATAATTGTAAAAACCCAGCGCAATTAAAGAGATCAACGCTACGCCGATCAGCAAGACACGCTTGTCTTTAAAAGAAATGGCATTCTGTCCTGTTCGCAAAAAGAAAATTTCTACAAGGACAATGGCAAATGGAATCGTGAAAGCATTTTCTTTTGTCAGCATGGCCAGTAAAGCTGAAACTCCTGCCCCGATAAGCAACCTGTTTTTTACCGTTTTTTCCCTTACCGTCAACCGGCTGATCAGGTATAGGATCACGGAGAGCAAATAAAACATCGTTGACATAGACGTCATGCGCTGGACAATGTATGTCACACTTTGAGTGGCCAGCGGGTGTGAAACGAATAACAATGCAACTGCCATGGATAGCATGGTTTTATCTTTTGGCATGAATTTGTCTTTCAAAACCGGGGTAGAGAAAATCAAAAAAGAAAGCCAATAGACCAAGACGGCATTGATAAGATGGATGATAAGATTGAAAAAGTGGTAACCCCATACATTCAGTTGACCGTAGTGATAATTCCAGGCAAAAGAAAGGAAAGCCAGAAATCGGGTATGGCTATACTTCCATATGCCCTGAACGTCTGATAAATTCCGGATCGATGGATTGTCCCGGATATTGTTCAGATCATCGAGATGGAATGTGCTCCCACATGAATTTGCATAAATGAGAATCCCCAGAATCAGGATAGCTGCTAAACCATTGAAGGCAAGAGAACTCCCGAAAACATTCGATATCGGTGAAACGTAGAATTTCGACCTGGGTTGCTTGTTGTTTCCCTTCTTTATTCCTTTGTCTTTGCTCATTCAGTCAATGGATTTAGTTTTGCAAAGCAAACATACGATTTGGTATTCAGGAAAAAAGTGAAGCCCATCAGGCATTGGTGGAATAAATCATATAATGGACAGCTCAGGCAAATGGGAGAATTAATAAAATGAGAATCTGGTCACTACATCCCAGGTATCTCGATGCCAAGGGGCTGGTTGCCTTATGGAGGGAAACCTTATTGGCAAAGCATGTTTTAGAAGGCAAAACTAAAGGCTACAAGAATCATCCTCAACTTAACCGTTTCAGGAACGCCAAATATCCAATAGACATGATTAACCAATACCTCAGTGAAGTCTACCATGAAGCTGTAATCAGAAATTACAATTTCGACAAACAAAAAATTAATTGGTCATTCAGGAAAAGTAAGATACCTGTGACTACAGGTCAGTTGAACTACGAGGCAGAACATCTTTTAAGCAAGCTTAAGAACCGGGATTCTGCCAAATACAAAGAACTCAAATCACTTTCAACATTTGATAATCACCCGGTATTCAAAATAGTAATTGGAGAAATTGAAGACTGGGAAAAATTACCAGACACATTGAAAAAAGCCAGCCGTTAGAGAATAAGGAATAGCGAATATCGAAGTGGGAAGGAGAAATAAAAATAATGAAGTAGAAGTTGAACTTTGAAGTTCAGTATCTAATTCTACTTTACATTCTAACTTCTAAGTCTGCCTTTTCCTTCTTACTTCGATATTCGCTATTCAATATTCAATATTCAATTCGATATCCTTATCGGATAATTTTTATAAACTCCTCCTTCTTCCGCCTTGAGACATCCACATAATGCCCATTTTGCAATTCAATCTGACCACCGTCACCTTTGAGATATCGCTTGATAAAATTGAGATTGATGATGTAAGAATTATGGGTTCTGAAGAACATATCGGATGGCAATAACTCCTCAAAGTCACGCATGGTCCTGCTGGCCACCAGTTTTGGATGATTGACGAAGTGCAGAGTAGTATAATTGCTTTCGGATTCCAGGTATATGATATCGGATAAATTGAAAAATAACAATCCTTCCATGGTAGGTATCGCAATCTTTTGCAGCTGATTTTTACCGGCAAGATTGTGTGTCAATGTTTCAAGTCGTTCTGCTGTATTATTCAGGGCAATCTGTTCTTCCGCTTTTTTGATGGTTGTTTGCAGCTCTTCGATGTCGATGGGCTTGAGCAAATAATCAAATGCTGCGTACTTGATGGCTTTGATAGCATACTGATCATAGGCAGTAGTAAAAATGAGATGAAAATTTTTAGCTGGAAGGTGCTGTAACATTTCAAAACCATTCATCATGGGCATCTCAATGTCCAGGAAAACAATGACAGGATCATGTTTTTCAATCAGCCTGAGTCCTTCATCTCCATTCTCCGCTTCGCCAAGCAGCGCTACTTGCGGACAATATTCCAGTAACTTTTTTTTGAGCGCGTTGCGGCCTTTCTGTTCGTCATCAATGATGATAGCTGTGATCATAGTTTAGGTCAGATCATTTTTAATAATACTTCTACACGGGTACCGGATGAAATGCCTTTATTGACCAGGTCAGTTATTTCAACTGAAGCATTTTCTTCCTGGTTAAATAACTTGACCCTGTCACTGCTCATCTGCATGCCGTACGACACCTTATTATCTGAATGACCATTCTGCACATGGCTTCTTCCGACACCATTATCTTCTATGATGTATTGAATTTGTCCATTCAGCTTTTTCAAAGAAATAGAAAGCTGACCATCATTGCCTGCCCGGTTTCGAAGTCCATGCAGGATGGCATTCTCCACATAAGGTTGTATGATCAGCGGAGGAACCTTAAAATCTTCCTGGAGCAAGAGCGGATCAGCCTTTATATCAGCCGTGAATTTATTCTCGTTCCGGAATTGTTCCATTTCAATATAGAGCTTTAGCGTTTCCATGTCATTCGCCAGTGTTACTGTATTCTGTTTTGAGCTGTCCAGGATGCACCGGATCAGCTTTGCAAACTTATTCAGATAAACCGTCGCATGATACCTGTCATTATCCTGGATCAGGGAATCTATGCTATTGATACAATTGAAGATGAAATGCGGATTCATCTGTGCCCGCAATGCCATCATTTCTGTTTCAGCTATTTTTTGCTTAAGTCCCGCTTCATAACGGATCGTTCGAATCCGTTTTCTGACTACCCAGTATGAAATAAACAGTGCAGATCCGGTTATACAAATTATAAACCAGGCAGATTTCCAAAAAGGAGGCACTATGGTAAAAGAAAGCATTTCATGTTCAGGTCCCCAATTCCCGCTTTCATCAGCGACTTTAAGTTTGAATGAATATGTGCCGGGAGACAGCGCAGCGTATTGCGCATTGCGATTTGTGGTGGTAAATTTCCATTCATCATCAGCACCGGAAAGACGATATGCAAATCGCAGCTTGTCTGCATTCGTAAAATGAACGGCTGTGAAAGCAATGGATATATTTTTTTGAGTGTGATCAAGGCGAAGCAAAGGATGATCCAGGTCAGTAAACTGCTCTTTGTTATTGATTTCAATTTTATCCAGCAAAGGTATCGGTGCAGGTGCAGTGCTCATATCGCTTCTCGTGGAAATGAAAGTATACCTGTCATGCATCCCCAGGATAAGCTGGTCAGAAGACGAATCAAACGCAGTTTCAAAAACTTCATTTGAGGAACGATCTGACTCTAAAAGAATATTGGAAACAGAATGATTTTCATTTTTACTGAATTGTGAGATACCAAATTCACTCGTCAGCCAAAGATTATTTTCATTATCACTATTAATGGTTTGCACATAATCGCTTAATAAACCCTGCTCGCGGGTATATTGAATGATGCTATCACGCTGATAATTGTATGCCACCAATCCATCACCAAAGACTGTGCTTAACCATAGTATTCCGTTTTTATCCGGTAGAAATGAGACAATACCCTTATCGACCAGAAAATTAATATTGCGTGTACCTGACGGGTGTGAAGACCATTGATTTTGCTTCCTGTCATAACAAAGAATACCTCCTCCTACCATCGATACCATCCACAAACGCCCGTCATCATCTTCGGTAATGGACGAGATCCTGCCCCTCTTTCCGAATGCACTAAATTGCTTTAAAACTGCGTCTGGAATTTCCAGTGTTATGCCTGTAGAGGGCTCATAACAATACAAATGAAACGGATCCCGTGTTCCAATCCACATCTTGTTTTCACTATCACTAAAAAGCACATTGCTATTTTCTGTCATTAGAGACGCAGGCAGAAAGGAAGGCACATGAAAAGATTTAGAGACGGTATCAAACAATTGAATACCCTGAGTACTTCCTATCCAAAGCATGCCGGTATGATCTTCACATAACCTGGTCAATGTAGACTGAGGATGTAACGGAACTTCAATATGGGTGAAGCTCTTCCTGTTTTTATCAACAGCTACCAGCCAGCCATTATCATGAAGACTATAAATATTACCCGAACGGGAAATTATTAAATCAGAACATAACTGAGACAATCCGGGAGGAATAACGATAAGATCGTTTTGCGTCTTAAGATCATTCAATTGGTATAGACCATCCCCTCCAATCCAATAATGATGTTCATCCGAACGGATCATCGATAAGCTGCTGATATCTGATGGATATTCGTGCATGGAATTGTAGGGATGCACCTTGGAGACAGGCACCTCCGTTCGGATCATTGTCTTTGGATCCATATCATAGCAGATGCCGCCAATGGTAAAAAGTATATTGCCACGAGAAGTTTGCAAGAGTGTATTTATCGTTCTGTCTTCACCAGGCTCAGGAACATTAAAATACTCATGAAATATTTTTCCTGTTACCAGATCAAACTTTATAAGTCCTTCTCCCCAGGGAGCGAGCCAAAGCGTATTATTCCTTTCGTCAAAAAGAAAAGACCTTATAATACTGTATTCCAGGTATGGCAACTGTTCAGGATTGTTATTCCGGTTGTATACCTGTTGCGCATCAAAGTCAATGATTTGCAGACCGGAACCATCTGTAGGAAACCAAAGTCTTCCTTTCTGATCCATGTACCAGGTTTCATACCGGCTTATATTTCCTTTCAAAGATTTTGCCCAGTCGCGATCCGTAAATCGATAGAGATAATTTAATTGATTGTCAAACACATCTATTTCACCGCTGTGACTGATCCAAATGCGCTCTTCTGCATCTTTAAAGAAACTGTTTACGACAGTACCTGATCCTGCCCGCAATGGCGGATATTTTATTCTATCATTGACGAATTGTCCTGTCTTTGTATTGAGAATGGATAAACCGCTACCTGTGGCAAACAAAAGAATGCCGGGTTGATACTCCATGATATCAAATACCTTATTATGCGAAAGGCTGTTGGGATTGTTTTTTTCGTTAAAATATTTTTTAAACTGAAATCCATCAAAGCGGTTTATTCCTTCCTTTGTAGCCAGCCACAAAAATCCCCGGCTATCTTCCTTCAGACAATACACAAGGTTATTGTTGAGTCCGTCTTTGAAGTCATAGTAGTTGGCCACATGGAGTTCAGCTTGAGACCGTAACACCCCTAAAATGAAACACAAGAAGAAGGAGAAATAAAAACGCATCACTAAAGTTACTTTTTTAGTTGACTCTGATCACGAACAAGCTGTTCCAGCGCTGTCAGTCTTTCTTCCAGCGTGGTAATTTTTTGATTTTGGCTTTCAATGAAAGTTTGCTGTTCCTGAACAGCTTTCACAAGAGGTACTACAAAGCTTTCATAGCTGAGCGTGTATAAATCAGTTTCACTTTTTGGTTTTGCAAGACCACTGAAATCATAATGAGATGCCTGTGCTGCGCTTTCTACTTCCTGCGCCAGGAAACCGCTGAATTTTATTTTCTCAATATCATACTTCTCCGGGTAATCTTCAGTTTCATGATTCCCTGTAATTCTTGTTTGCGTTCTGATATCTCTATAATAAGTTACAGGACGAAGTCTCGTGATAAAATCCAACCCTGCTACATCTTCATGTATGTTCGTTTTCACACGTGCATCAGAGAATTGAAACCACGCAGTATTACCACCAGTCCATGTAAAACTCATGTCGCCTATGAATGCCTGGTTAGAAGCACCATTCAGATATCCACGGTTGCCTATGTTGATGGTATTATTAAATGAAGATGAGGTGCCTGAAAAATAACCAATTGATGTATTAAAATCTCCTGTGGTATTATTTTGAAGCGCATATACACCTATCCCTACATTTTTCGATCCGGTGGTATTATTAAATAGTGCGTGCTTACCATCCGCTGTATTTTGAGATCCGCTGACGTTATAAACCATTGCATTCAACCCTGTAGCCGTATTGTCATTTCCTGATTCGTTTAATGCCAAAGCAGAGCCTCCTGTGGCAGTATTATTATTACCGATCGTATTGTAAGATAATGCTGAAACACCCAATGCGGTATTGCTGGATCCGGAAGAGTTTATCTGGAGTGCACGATGCCCAAAAGCAGAATTTGAGGATGTAGATGTACTCGAAGACAAAGCTTCAAAGCCTACTGCAGTGTTATAACTTCCTGACGTATTTGAATAAAGCGCATTTAAGCCTACAGATGTATTTTCTCCTCCTGTCGTGTTAGACCGCAATGAATTTATTCCAGTTGCCGTATTAGCAAAGCCGGAGGTATTTGTAGATAGGGAATAATTGCCCACAGCTGTATTGGAGTTTCCGGATGTATTATTTCTAAGGGCTTTATATCCTATTGCGCAATTAAATCCTGCGGTCGTCACACTATAGAGAGCTTCCACGCCTATTGCAGTATTATAATTTCCTGAAATATTTGAATAAAGAGCTTTTGATCCAATAGCAGTATTCTCAGTACCTGTAGTATTGGAATACATCGCATCTTTCCCGGTTGATGTATTCAATGATCCTGTGGTGTTATTTTCTAATGCGTTTACTCCTGTAGCCGTATTATGATCTCCCAGTGTATTGTAAAACAGGGCACTTATGCCTGTCGCCGTATTTCCCATTCCGGTCGTATTTCCGGATAATGCTCCGGATCCAAGGGCTGTATTGTTAATTCCAGAAGTATTATGCATAAGTGCCTGATATCCAAGTGCAGAATTTAAGGTCGCCGTATTCATTAAAAGCGCCTCAAAACCAACCGCAGTATTAGCACTACCGGTGTTATTTAAATTCAGTGCTTTAGTCCCAACCGCTGTATTCTCATATCCTGTGGTATTTGAAGAAAGGGAATTATAACCTGCTGATGTGTTATTCGATCCGATGGTGTTATACAATAATGCATTCATTCCTAATGCCGTATTGTTATTTCCCGTTGTATTGAATTGCATCGAATATATCCCGGTAGATGTATTATTAGCTCCTGTCGTATTTACGAGTAATGCTGCTGTACCGACAGCCGTATTGTTGGATCCGGAAGTATTGCTCTTTAGAGCCAGATAGCCGAGTGCTGAATTAAAGCTTGCAGTGTTCTCCTTTAGCGCATCAGCACCAAGGGCAACATTTCCCTCTCCGGAAGAGTTTAAATAAAGCGAATTTGTTCCAATGGAAGTATTATTATTCCCAATGGTAGTATACGCTGATGAATTCATACCTATAGCCGTGTTATTACTTGCCGTAGAATTGGATATAAGGGCACTCACTCCTATCGCCGTATTAAGCGTTCCGATAGTGTTGGAAATTAATGCATAAGTGCCTATCGCCGTATTGTAGTATCCCGAAGTATTACTTTTAAGCGCCTGAAAGCCTATCGCGGAATTATATCCTCCATCGGTATTTGAAGAAAGAGCTTCAAAACCCACTGCACTATTCCCAACTCCAGACGCATTTGCAAAAAGAGAATTTACACCGATGGAAGTATTATTAGATCCATCGGCGTTGTGGTATAATGAAGAAAATCCCAGAGCTGTATTATTAAATCCCGTCGTATTGGATATAAGAGTTCCTCCACCTATTGCAGTATTAGCAATACCCGAAAGATTGTTTATCAATGCAGAAGCGCCAAAGGCAGAATTGTTTGTTCCTACTGTATTCGACAGACCTGCACCGGTTCCAAAGAATGAATTTCCATTAGTGGGATTTATTTCCCCTGCAAATATATTGTTGACCCTGAATCGCAATGGCTGACTGTCTGTCGTACCGATAAAGTTAGTGGCAGGATTTGTACCTGCATTACCTGTCGTCAGCCAACTACTACCATTCGGTGATGAAATTGGGGACCAGGCACTTCCATTGTAGAAATAATATCCAGGTGTATTGTCTGTTTGATAAATCATCAGGCCTGTTGCCGGACTTGCGATCGCATTTCGTTGTGCTTGTGACATTCGCGGCATAAGAAATCCCTTTGATATGCTTTTAATGTCAAGCATTGAGCTTGTATTAGGTGCTGATCCATCATTTGTGATGGATACACTTTGCCCATGGACATTAAGAATTCCGATTGTGAACAAGAGGCAAAGAGTTAAATATCGCATGTTGATTGTTTTGCCCTAAATGTCACCAGATTAGTAGTGCAGCAAAAGACAGATTGAGAATCTACCGGAAATGAATGAGAATTCGGGGAGGCGGAGATTGAGGCGGAGGAGAAGGTGACGGTTAAGATTTACAGAAAGGTTTGAGCTGTAATGCAGGGGCAAGCCCTGCATCTACAACTTGATTAGTATCGATTTTTTTATAACATGCTGATAATCAGCTTTGCAATGCATTTCGTCTAAATGTAATTTCGTCTAAATGTAATTTCGCATAATTCTATATTGAATGGTTGTTACCTTCTTAAACGACCAAACCCCCATAAGCCCAACTTTATCATTAGTAAAATTCTGAAGTGAAAATTGAAGTCCGAAATGAACCGAAGAACACAGATCACCGAGTGATGAATTCTGAAATAAAGTTTGAATTTTACGAACTAACGCCTATCCCACAAAAACGAAATGATATACTGTTAACTCACCCCCAACCCTCGCATACCAAATGCTTTCGCGTATGAAAATGATTATAATGTAGAGAGGGTGAGTTATTCGAAAAAGATTATTTCTGTGGCGAAGGTGAAGCGCTATTTTTCAACATCTGTTCAACCATCGTTAATCTTGTTTCCATGCTATTGATGATTGCAGTTTGATTTTCAATCAGTAAAGTTTGGTTTTCAATTTTTGATGCCTGGTTTTCGATCCTGAGTGATTGGTCTTCAATTTTTGATGATTGGCTTTCAATCATACTTTGCTGTTCCTGCACTGCTTTCACAAGAGGCACTACAAAACTTTCATAGCTAAGCGTATATAAGTCGGTTTGATTTTTGGGTTTTGACAGACCGCTGAAATCATAATGAGATGCCTGTGCTGCGCTTTCTACTTCCTGCGCGAGAAAGCCGCTGAATTTTATTTTTTCGATATCGTATTTCTCCGGGTAATCATCAGTCTCTTTATTGCCTGTAATCCTGGTTTGCGTCCTGATATCTCTATAATAAGTAACAGGACGAAGTCGTGTGATAAAATCCAAACCTGCTACGTCTTCATGAATGCTTGTTTTCACACGTGCATCCGAGTAGGTAAACCAGGTTGTATTACCACCGTTCCACACCATGCTGAGGTTGCCAATGAAAGCCTGATTATTTCCGCCATTCATATACCCATTATTGCCGACACTGACCGTATTGATTTGGGATCCGGTGGTCCCTGCTGCGTATCCTATGGCTGTATTATTACTTCCTGTATAGTTAAAGTAAAGCGTACTAATACCACACCCTACATTATTAGATCCGGTGGTATTGTTGTAAAGTGCCTGTCCTCCATGAGCAGTATTGTTTGTACCTGTCGTACAGAAAGGCAAACTGGCATAACCAGTCGCAGTATTCCAGATTCCTACGGTATTATTTAACAGCGCGTTGGACCCGGTGGCAGTATTATAATATCCTGTGGTATTGTATACCAGGGCTGCGTAGCCCAGGGCGGTATTTTGGTATCCGTTGGTATTTGAATTTAACGTCCCATTTCCAATAGCTATGTTATAAGCACCCGTAGTGTTAAAAAAAAGCGCATTTCCTATCGCTATATTGTTTGATCCGGTTGTGTTGGTCTTCAATGCATAGATACCAACTGCAGTATTAGACTCCCCGGTTGAATTATTACTTAATGAATGATATCCGACAGCTGTATTATATTGTCCGGTAGTATTTCCAAGAAGTGAATTCCCTCCGACAGCTGTGTTTTCTGTTCCTGAAGAGTTGGCAAATAAAGATAAATATCCAACACCAGTATTGTTATTACTATTATTGTTGTGCATCGCCGAGTAACCGACAGCTGTATTAGATGCACCTATGAAATTCGCTCGCATTGCATTATTCCCGATTGCTGTATTTGAACTTCCGGTTGTACTGAAAAAAAGTGCATACGCTCCAACAGCGGTATTGTTATCCCCAGTGGAATTCACTCGAAGCGCGTTACATCCTAAAGCGGTATTTTCATTGTTATCCGTACCACCAGCAAGTGCCTCAGCACCTACAGCCACATTGTCGCTTCCGGTTATATTTCCCTGTAAGGCAGATTTACCATTGGCCGTATTCGAAGATCCAATGGTGGTTTGACCCAAGGCGCTTGAACCTGTAGCCGTGTTGAAATTTCCGATTGTATTACTTGTCATCGCTCCATCACCAAGGGCTGTATTCTCAGATCCGGTAGTGTTATTAATTAATGTCGTCCCACCAACAGCTGTATTAAAGGTGCCAGTTGTATTATACTTCAACGTTAGAAATCCTAAAGCTGTATTATTGTTTGCCGTTGTATTGTAATACATTGACTGGTATCCTACTGCCACATTTGCGGAACCAGTTGTATTTGAAAATAATGCATCTACACCATTCGCCACATTATATGAGCCGGATGTATTGAGAGACATCGCATTTCCCCCCACCACTGTATTTCTTGTTCCGGTGGTATTATTCCATAAGGCATAGCCTCCAATCGCTGTATTACTTTCACCGGAATAATTATTCTTCAACGCCAACATTCCCACCGCAGTATTATAGCTGGTGTTGTAATTAAAGTAAAGAGCCTGGTAACCCACAGCTACATTTCCTGCACCACTCGTATTGGAGTACAATGCAGTAGAACCCATGGATGTATTAAATGATCCTGTTGAATTATTCAAAAGCGCATATGAACCTGAAGCAGTGTTGTTTCCTCCGGTAGTATTTAGTGCCAGTGTATTTGCCCCTGTAGCCGTATTATTATCACCAGTTGTATTCTGCAGTAATGCGGCCATACCTATGGCGGTATTAAATGTACCGGAAGTATTATCACGAAGTGCCTGGTACCCTACTGCAGAATTATATCCAGCACTCGTACTTGACCTCAGTGCATCGAAGCCGACAGCGGTGGAATACAACCCGGTGGTATTTGAATAAAGAGCACTAGCACCCACCGCTGTATTAGCGCCTCCCGTCACATTCGAATAAAGTGCCCGATATCCTACTGCACAATTCAGACCGGCTATGGTATTGGAGTAAAGAGCCTGATAACCCACGCTTACATTGCCTGCTCCGGTAGTATTAGAAAATAATGCATCCCCCCCAAAGCCTGTATTCTCCCATCCTGTATTGTTATTGATCAAAGCCGCTGTACCATACGCACTATTGGCATATCCGGTTGTATTGGTTTGCATGGCAAACATGCCCATAGCTGTATTCGAGTACCCTGTCGTGTTGAGACTGAGAGCGACACTACCTACAGCAGTATTACTGACACCTGATGTATTTGCCCACAGCGCTTTGTAACCTAAAGCGGAATTATAATTACCCGCTTGATGATTGAGTGTTTGAAAGCCTACTGCTGTATTATAATTCCCGGTTGTATTATATTGAAGAGCTTCTCTACCGAATGATGTGTTCTCAGTACCTGAGGTATTGGCATAAAGTGAATTCATTCCAACTGCACAATTGGCTGAACCGGTGGTGTTAAATACAAGAGCATTCATACCCGTCGCAGTATTTCCTTCACCTGAAATATTAAAATGTAAAGCCTGGTGTCCCGTTGCTGTGTTGTACATGCCATCGATATTGTACTTCAACGCCGTACAACCCAGAGCGGTATTTTGTCCTGCAGTTGTATTAGATTGAAGTGATTCGAAGCCAAAAGCAGTATTTGCAACACCGGAGGTATTAGCATACATAGCACTTACGCCGACGGACGTGTTCAGCGATCCATTGAGATTATTAGCCATAGAATTTACACCTACAGCCACATTGTAGAACCCGGTAGTATTCTGAAGAAGTGCCCATGCACCTATCGCTGTATTGTTATAGCCGGTAGTATTTACCTTAAGCGCTTCAAAGCCAAAAGCAGAATTATACGTACCTGAGGTAGTTCCAAAACCTGCATTTAAACCAAAGTAGGAATTAGCTGAGGTAGGATGTAATTCTCCTGCTTTTATATTGTTGACTCTGAATTTCAGAGGTTGATTATCAGTTGTGCCTATAAAATCAGTAGCTGGATTCGTACCGGTATTTCCTGTCATGTACCAGCTATTGCTACCCGAACCTGATATACCCGACCAACTTGTCCCATTGTAGAAATAATAACCAGGTGCATTGTCTGTTTGAAAAATCATTAATCCTGTTGCCGGTGTTGCAATCGCATTCCGTTGCGTTTGTGTCATTCGTGGCATCAGAAGTCCCTTGGTTGTACTTTTAATGTCAAGCATGGAGCTTGCATTGGGAGCAGATCCATCATTAGTGATGGATACACTTTGAGCGTTGATCTTAAAAATATGAAGGAGAAGCAAGAGGCAAACAGCTATATATCGCATGCTAAATGTTTTGCCATAAAAATCCCCAGATCGATAGTCTGGGGATAGTCAGATTGAGCAATTCCCGGAAATGAATGAGAATTCGGAGAAAAAAGGAGTCACTTGTCTTTCTGGCAACTCACCCCTTCCCCTCTCTTACGAAATACCTATACATTCTAAAATGATTTTGCTTTTCTGGAAACTCAACCCCTTCCCCTCTCTTACGAAGTGATTGTATGCGCGAAAATGATTTTACTAAATAGAGGGGTGATTTGATTTGTGAAATCTTACCGCCCTCACTTGGCGAAGTTATTTCTAACAACGCAACCTTTGAAAAGAGAGGGGAAGGGGGTGAAACCTTCTCGCTTGAAACATGTTTTCAGTGGGATTGCAGGCAGAAATAATTATAGATCTGATTTGGAAAGCATATGGAAAATCCTAAAGCAAACTCTAACGCAGGAGGAATTAAAGTTTTAGTTGCGACCATTGCGGGGTCGATCATAATTTTTCTTTTAGGGTATTTGATTTTTGGTATCCTCCTCGCTCCCTATACAAGCGTGGATGACATTCACTATGACGGTTTGCGTAAGATGCCACCGGATTTCCTGCTGCTCATGATCAAAAATATAGTACAGGCATTTCTGCTTGTGTACATCTTTGAGTATTTAGCAGGCATCAGGACATTTTTAGCGGGCATGAAAATTGGCGCGATAACCATGTTTCTTATTACAGTAAGTCTAAACCTGAATTTATTAAGTATCATGAATCTGCACAATGGATACACGGCTAACATCCTCGATGTTGCGGGGGAAACCATAAGAATGGCTCTGGGCGGCGGAGTTATAGGTGCGATATTGGGGCTGATGGATAAACGTAAATAAATTTATCCCGGCCATAGAAAATACAAGAGTCTTCATACTATCATTTGCGTGCCTATATTCGATGTGAGGTCTAAATGAATGTGCAAAATGAAATCTGAACAGGGAAATCATTAAAATTAAAATATAAACCATGAGAAAAATAACTGTCTTATCGATGATCACGTTAGATGGCGTCATGCAGGCACCTGGCGGACCTGAGGAAGATAGATCGGGAGGTTTCGAGTATGGCGGCTGGACTGCACCTTATGGTGATGAGGTTGGTGGTCAGGAGGTGCAAAAAGAGCTGGATCAACCTGCAGATTATCTTTTGGGAAGGAAAACGTTTGAGATCTGGGAATCCTACTGGCCTGATCATGCGGACTTTTGGCCAGGTATCAATGAGGGAACAAAATACGTCTTGTCAGGGACCATGAACCAGTCAGACTGGAAAAACACTGTATTTATCCAAAGTCTGGAGGATATCAAAAAGCTCAAAAATTCAGATGGTCCTGACATCCAGGTTTGGGGTAGCAGCAAGCTCATTCAGCTGTTACTTCAGCACGATTTAGTAGATGAACTCAGGCTCAAAATTTACCCTTTGACTCTTGGCGATGGGAAAAAATTATTTAACGATGGCGCGATACCTGCAGCATTTACATTAACGGAGAGCCTGGTTACGACAACAGGAGTGATTCTTACCAATTACAAACGAGCAGGAGAAGTCGAGACAGGTACAACTGAAGCGTAGCAAGCATCGCAAAAAATTGAATGAATTGTATTAACCCTGGGTGTTGATTTGAAGCGTTCAATCGCAGACAAAGGAGAAATTGAGTTGTTTGCCTTTTGAAATACAGCTGCCAGACCCGGGATAAGCAAAAAAAACCCGTCAAAAATGACAGGTTCTTTTAATGCAGGACATCAAAACCAGCGATTAAGCGATTCTGACATTTATAGCGTTTAAGCCCTTTTTCCCTTCTTCTACATCAAAGGTTACTTTGTCTCCTTCCCTCACATCATCTGCCAGCCCATTCATATGAACAAAGATATCTTTGCCCCCGTCGTCCGGAGTGATGAATCCAAATCCCTTGGCATTGTTAAAAAACTTTACTGTTCCTTTAGTCATGAATAAATTATTGTATGAAATGCAAAGATACGAATTAATAGTGTAATTAGCGAAATTCATTATCATCAGGAGGAATTGGAGCTTAAAGTGATACCAAGGCCTGAGGTTTTTCGTATTGAGAAATTTTCAGGCCTATTGTTAATTTTGATAAAATACGATATAAAATTCTGTAAAATTGAATTGTGGACAACGAATATTAGAATTTAAACACAATTTGGAGAACTTACCACAAGTACAACCAGATCTTAAGCAGAAATAAAATGAGAAAACTTATTGCCGCTATCAACATGACACTAGACGGGTTTTGCAACCACGAGGCCATGACAGCAGATGATGAAATCCATGAACATTACAATGAACTATTAAGGAGTGCAGACACCCTGATATACGGAAGGACAACCTATCAACTTATGGAAAGTTATTGGCCTTCCGTCGTGCAGCAACCTACCGGCAATAAACCTATAGATGATTTTGCAGTCCTTATAGATAATATTTCAAAGATTGTTTATTCCCGTACACTTCAACATGTGGATTGGAAACATACTACATTGAAAAAGGAAATCATTAAAGAAGAAATACTAGAGCTCAAACAACAGGAAGGCAAAAACATTTTAGCAGGTAGCCCCAGCCTAATTGTAGCCTTAACTCAACTTGGCTTAATTGATGAATACCAGCTTGCAGTTCAGCCAACCATTTTAGGAAGCGGCTTATCATTATTTAAAAACATCAGGCACAGAATTGATCTCAAACTTTTAAAAACAAAAACATTCGGTTGTGGTGTGGTTGCATTTTATTATGAGCCCACCATAAATTAGATCATCATTAATTTATTTATCATCGTTTCAACAGCAGCCCGAAGTAGTAATAACATTATGCGAATTCCTATATTGATCTATTCAACATTTTTATTGCTGCTGATGAATAGTGGTTGTGCCATTAAACCCGGATTGAAAACAAATGTACAAGATCAACAGACTATTCAAAATTCAAACGGTAATCCTTCTAATTTAGTGCAGACTGACCTGTTAGCTAGTGATTCCATTAACCAAATACCCATTGGAAGAAAGTTATTACGTCGAGGAGAGGTCTGGAACCTGACAACAGAATCGGGCCAAATGGTAATATCAATATGTGTTGATCAAACCGGCCAAGTAATCTCAGCTAAATATGATCATGATAAGTCAACCAGGAATAATGCAATGCTCTCAAGAAAAGCAGAGCAATGTGCAAAACAATATGTGTTTGAAGAAGATTTGACCGCTCTCCCCGAGCAATGTGGCAGGCTCACTTTTATTTTCGAAAGAAAGTGAACATACCATCCTCTCTCTTATGAAATACTGTTTAGATCTTTCTGGCAACTCACCCCCTTCCCCTCTCTTACGAAATGATATGACATACAAAAATGATTTCCCTTAAGAGAGGGACGATTTGATTTGTGTGTGAAATCTTAACCGCCCCTCTCTCCTATCGTTTTGTTTCTGCTACGAATACTTTCAGAAGAGAGCGGAAGGGGGCTTCGTCACATCGACTAATGCCCGGTGCCCCGCCTGCTCATTCTCGTCGTCATGACAGAGCTCATCAACCGGATAAGGGGCAACATGGAAAAAGATAAAATCCTATAGTTTGTTATCTTGAAACGAATTAAGGGGCGGGCTGATGAAAACTCGAAATCAATCTGGAATAACTTATAAACCATAAAACGAAAACTATGAAGAAACTTCTACTACTGTCCATTTGCGGAATGTTTATCATTTCATGCGGCCAAAAAATGACATTCGAAGACCAAATCATGAACGATATAAAAACTAAAATTCCATCGGGAATTTGTAAAGAATTTCCTAAAGGGACAATTCTGTCTAACATTAAAATAGGTGAAATCGTTGACATTGGGTTAAACGGAATGACAGATGTGTCTTATGAATTTGATTATGAAATCAACAATGAAAAAAAACACAAAGTGTCTGCTCTTCTCTATATAAAGACAGGGAATACTTACGCATTAGGTTCAATGGGACCCGAGTGTGATTTTGAATACAAGCATTGAGGGTATAGCAAAAGAAAACAAAAAAAGAATAAAGATTAGAGAATATCGAAGTGAGAAGACAAGAAGTTTGTAGCAGAAGTTTGAAGTAGAAGTTGAAGTTGAGTTGAATGTGGATGTAAATTCCGCACTTCGTATTTAGACTTCCTTACTTCGCCTTCATACTTCTATCTCGATATTCACTATTCTCTATTCCCGATTCATTTAGAATTAATTAACTTTAAGGTATCAAAATACCTCCTATCATGAAAACACAATTCTTTTCAACCGTTTTAAGCGTCATGTTATGTTGCATGGTATTCCTTATGGCTTGCCGTCATGAAAAAGCACAACAATTTAACGTTGACCTCCAGTATAGCGATGGCAGTAAAGAGAGTTACGCCATGTATGAAGGCAGTACGCTGTTAGTCAACGATGGCGATATGCACGTAGTGGCAAAAGTCAAGAGCGGAAATGAGAATGAGCTGGAATTAGAAGTGACACGTTACACCATTACACATGATAGCATCAAACGAGAGCACACCATTCAAAAAGCAGGTGCTAATACCAACAAGATTTCTAAAGCTAAAAATACCGCACTGGATCCTACAGGTACTGTCCAGGTAAACCTCCAATCGATGGCCATGATTGATACAGGCAGACAACCTAAAGGAGCGTGCAAGGGCATTTGTTGCGAAGCTACATGCTTCAGCGTCTGGTGCTGTTATGACGTAGAAGAATGTAAAAATGCACCTTGCGATTGCAAGTCACCTTCAAATTGTCCAGGACAACCATCGGGTGGACAGACCGCTGCGCTTTTTGAGCTCTTCAAGTCCGGAAAGGATATGATGGTCTTTAAGGATTAAGCATCACCAGGATCGATCTTATGGCAGATATCAAAGGCTTATTGCTACGCAATAAGGCGATTTTACTTTATAGCATCAGTTTAGCTTTTCTGCTATTTCTTCTCAAATGGCTGGAACTTCGATTTATCATATTTCAGCATTCATTTGAGGTCTACATCGGGGGTATTGCAGTTATTTTTACAGGATTGGGAATTTGGCTTGCCCTCAGGCTGTCAAAACCCAAAATTGAAATCGTGGTGATAGAAAAAGAAGTCTTTGTACACAGAAATGAAAATTTTGCGCTCAACACATCCCTTGTCTCCCAGCTTGAAATAAGCAAACGCGAGATGGAAATACTGAACTTATTGGCCCAAGGGCATAGCAACCAGGAAATTGCCGGAAAACTCCTGGTCTCATTAAGCACCGTGAAAACCCACAATCAAAATCTTTTTGAAAAATTGGATGTGAAAAACCGGTTACAGGCAGTTGAAAAGGCAAAAAGATTGAATCTCATCCCTTAAAAACCTCATACTTTGGTATGAAATAAGCGGCCAGACCTAAAAATGGCCGAAAGTATGAGTGGAAATGATGTGCAATAGCCACATTTGCACCCACAAAAAATATACAAATGAAAAAGAATATTATCATCTATGGCCTCATAGCAGGCCTTATTGTATCGGTTTTAATGCTGTCTTCAGTCAACTACTTAAGCCATTGCGAAGGTAACGTTGACTATGGCACAAGCATGATCATCGGTTATGCTTCCATGCTCATCGCATTTTCACTTGTATTTGTAGGCATCCGCAACTACAGGGATAAATACAATGAAGGCGTGATCAGTTTTGGCAAAGCATTCACAACAGGTATTTTTATTGTTTTAATTGCCTCCACAGTTTATGTTGTCGCCTGGCTTATTGACTATTTCTTTTTCATACCCGATTTTATGGAAAAAATGTCAACACACATGCTTGATGAATTGAAATCAAGTGGAGCTAGCCAGATCGAAATAGACAAGCAGACACAGGAAATGGCCCGTTTTGGGATGATGTATAAAAATCCATTCTTTAATGCCATGATCACTTACACGGAAATATTACCGGTCGGATTGATTGTAACACTGATCAGTTCATTGATTTTAAAAAGAAAGACTGCAAAGATTCAATCGGCAGGTTAAAGATATCAGGGCAGTAAAAAACAAAAAAACGAATTGACCAGACCATTCATAACTGCTTTTCCACCTTTTCTGCCTGGTTGCTGAGCGGTAGCACAAGGATGAGCGCTAGCAGGTCGAAGCACTCTACCTTTCCAAAAGTTTGTAACCATTTAAAAAATAATAACATGCATATCCTATTTACATTACTATATATACTAGGAGGCTTCATTGCCTTGTTGTTGATCCTTGCCCTTTTCATAAAGAAGGAACATTATGTCAATCGTGAAATTATCATCAATGCACCCCTGCAAAAAGTATTTGATTTTTTAAGGCTACTCAAAAACCAGGAGGAATTCAACAAATATGCGCAGACCGATGCTGACAGGAAAAAAGAATTCAAAGGAACAGATGGAACAGTTGGATTTATTTATTCCTGGAGCGGAAATAAGGATGCCGGCGAAGGAGAAAAGGAAATCATGAACATTGTGGAAGGAAAAAGAATTGAAACTGAAATCCGTTTCGTAAAACCGATGCGGGTCACTGCCTCAGTGATCATGGAGACAGAATCTGTGTCCGATACTCAAACCAAAGTAAACCTGATCAATGCAGGTACACTAAAATATCCTTTGAACCTGATGATACCCATGTTTGAAAAGAACTTTGCAAAAGATATGGATGTCAGTTTGCTTTCATTGAAAAACATACTTGAAAGATAATCACAACACGTAAGCACAACGGACCTCTAATATCGAATTGAAAAAAAATAAATGGTAAAGACACGAGCTGCGCTGTGGATCCATTTACACATTTAATCAACTAACATTTTTATCCATGAAAAATATTGAAGATTTTTTTGCAAAGTATGCGATGGCTTCACTTCATGGAAAATCTGATGAAATAGCCTCTTGTTATGCTTCAAGCTTTATGGTTGCTACAAAAACTCAATTTTCAGCTTTTAAAAATGATGACGAATTTATAAAATGGCTAAACCAGGTATTTGATTTCAACAAAAAAGCCGGGTTGCATAAAATGGAAGTTATAAATATTGAATCTGATCCGATTGGGGAATATTTCCTAAAAGCTTCCGTGACCTGGGGTACGACGTTTTTAAAAAACCCTGCAGAGGAAATAAAATTTGATATTCATTATATTTTGAATCTTTTTGAAAAAGAAATCAAGATCGTTTTCTATATCAGTGAAGACGACCAGGAAGAACTGATGAAAGAAAAAGGTTTGCTCTGATAATATCCATACTAACTGCTCAATGAATCCTTTAAATCCCTCAATTTCAGTTCCAGACCCCTCCCCTTTCTGCCATTTTTCTATAAAAAATTTGAAAAGCAGAATCCTATTACCTACAAGAAATTATCTTTACTAACTGATACTTACTGCCATGGACAATACAAGAGTATATAAAATGTCATTTGCGAGCGTTTATCCTTTGTACCTACAAAAGGCAGAGAAAAAAGGACGCACGAAATCTGAAGTGGATGCAGTGATTTTTTGGCTGACAGGATATGATCAAAAAACACTGCAGCAACAAATCGACAAGAAAAATGATTTTGAAACCTTCTTTGCCCAGGCACCACAACTAAATCCAAATGTTTCAAAAATCACAGGCGTGATTTGCGGATATCGCGTGGAAGAGATTGAAAACAAACTCATGCAAAAGGTCCGATATCTAGATAAGTTGGTGGATGAATTGGCAAAAGGCAAGGCCATGGAGAAGATTTTAAGAAAATAAGGTTATAAGACTTAAGGTAGAATACAAATTTTTTACTCCAAATGAATATGAATCTTATAAAATAGTAATCCCATGAAGCTGCCGTTCATACTTACGTTTTACGGCTTATGGCTTTCTGCACTTTTATACTCACAGGATCAAAACTTTATAGATTCATGCCTTGCGGAAATACCAAAAGCAAAAAATGATACCCAGGCACTTTACCTGTATAATCAAATTCTTTTCGTACACACTTATTACAAGCCGGAAGACGGTTTGAAATATGAATTGCCGGCATTGCAGGTTGCTGAGAGAATGAAATGGAGTGTAGGAATGGCAATGGTAAAAACATATGTCGGACGTATTCACTGGCGCAAGGGCAATTTCAATGAAGCCTTGAAATACCATTTGGACGCCCTGAAAGTTTATGAAGAGTCAGGCCAAAAAGACCATATCATCGATGCTTTAATGTATATCGGGCAGGACTATGGTGATGGAGGGAATTACGCGGATGCATTGACTTATTTATCGAAAGCTTTAAAAATAAGTAAAGAGACAGGAAATAAATCTCAGCAGGGATACCTGTATTTTATTTTTTCATGGGTCTATGACCAGCAGGGAAATTATCTGCAATCCACAAAAGAAAATATTGAAGCCCTTAAAATCTATGAAGAATTAGGTGACAGCCTTTCAATTGCAATTGCTATCAACAATATCGGTGAAGACATGCAGAGCCTCGGCAACTATGATGAAGCTATTCATTATTTCACCAGGGCATTGGATCTGCAGGAAAAATTAGATGAAAAAATGAATTCTGGCTATACGTACATCAGCCTTGGTAATGCCTATTCCCTTTCTGGCAATGCTGTTGCAGCTTTGAAAAATTATTCAGCAGCCCTTACAATAGCCACCGAAATCAATGATTCTTTTATGGCATCAGATGCTTATCAGAAAATTGGTAAAGTATATATGGCGCAGGGTAAGTACTCCGAAGCCCTTGATAATTTTCTGCGTGCAGTTAACGGGTTCAAATCCGTTTCAAACAGGCAGGAGCTTGCAGGTGTCTACAGTCAAATAGGGACTTGCTTCACCCGGTTACAGAAATATAATGACGCAGAGAAGTATTTCGCTGATGCCCTTGCTTTGTCAAATGAACTGGATAGCAAAAGGTCTTTTGGCGATTATTACAAAGGAATAGAAATGCTTGACAGTGCGATGGGAAGGTGGCAAAATGCCTATTTAAATCATAAGCAGTATATCACCTTACGTGATAGCATGCTAAATTATGAATCGGCAAAAAATATGGTAGCCGCTCAACTGGAATATGAAGAAGAAAAAAAAGACCTGGCAGAAAGAGCTGAACAGGAAAAAAAAGATATTCTTCAGCGTACAATTCGCAACTCTATTACCGCCACGCTTGCAGGCTCACTCATTTTCTTAACCGTAGTTTACCGTCAGCGAAACAAAATTTCAAAAGCACACAAACGAAGTGATGAATTGTTACTTAACATTCTCCCCGGAGAGGTCGCTGAAGAATTAAAACAGAAGGGAAGAGCCGAAGCAAAGCACTTTGATGATGTCACCGTCATGTTTACGGATTTCAAGGACTTCACACAAATATCTGAAAAGCTGTCTCCGGCAGAATTAGTTTCAGAAATTGATTCCTGCTTTAAGGCATTTGATCACATCATCACTAAATACAACATCGAAAAAATAAAAACAATTGGGGATTCATACATGTGTGCCGGTGGCCTGCCCGTTGCCAATACAACACATGCAGAAGATGTAGTACGGGCTGCGCTTGAAATCCAACAATTTATGCTGGGACATTTGGAACAAAGGAAAAAAGAGGGTAAAGACATTTTTGAAATAAGGATTGGAATACACTCCGGCCCTGTTGTAGCCGGAATTGTGGGGATAAAAAAATTCGCTTACGATATCTGGGGTGATACTGTAAACATTGCATCCCGTATGGAAAGCAGTGGTGAAGCCGGAAAAGTAAATATCAGCGGTAACACTTACCTGGGGGTGAAAGATTTATTTCATTGTATCCATCGTGGAAAAATTCAGGCAAAGAATAAAGGTGAGATCGACATGTACTTTGTAGTGCACGGAATTAACTTTGATCAAAAATAAAAACGAATATGGATTATGCATTCCTGAAACCTGGATTATTTGTGTATTAAATCACAACTCCATGCCAGGGACATTGGCTAAACTTATCACCACTTCAGCACGTGAATATGGAAATCAGAAAAAGAGGGATGAAAAAGGTTGCCCTGATATTAGGAACAATAACACTGGCAATTCTTATTGTGGCAATTTACAAATTGTATTTAGCCGGGCGATAGAACAATCATATCACAACTCCGAAAGAAATGACTAAGAAGACTAAAATTGGAAAAGTTCTCTACACTCTAATTATCACCTTAATAGTATTCGTTTTGGGATTGGCAACCTTTATCTTATACCCGCAGCCCTTATTTGCCAACAAATTGGAATACAAACAATTCAACGTTTATTCAAAGGAAATAATCAGCGAACAAATCAAACCTATTCTGGACAGTGCTCTTTCCTTAGTTGCCACGTCGGAACTATACGACTCCACATACCGGGTAGATTTATTTTTAAGCTATAACACGTTTCTGAATCAAATAGATGATATGGTTTTCGGACAGGGTGTTTCCGCTAAGGCATTAGACAATAATTTAGTTTTCAAGGCCAACGTTGATGTAAACGAAAATCGAGTACATGCCACATTTCATAAATCCTGCCATCAACGATTTGACTACATGATTGCTCATGAATTGATGCATTGCCTGCAGGCACATAAATACGGTTTGCTAAAATTTAATCCGTTTACGCATCTGGAAATGTGGAAGCTGGAAGGATATCCCGAATACGTAGCAAGGCAAAAGTTTTCGGAGTCCACTGATAGCCTTAAGATGGAAATTAAAAGGTTCATCGAACTTCATGATAAGCAGACAGACATATGGATATTGCTGGAAGAAGGAGGCTGCGAAGTTCCGGAGTTTTATTACAAGGGGAGACTGATGACTGAATATTTGATGAATGCTAAAGGTATGACGTATGACCAAATCCTTAAGGATAAAAGATCGGAAGAAGAAATCTATATTGAGATGACAGGATGGGTAGAAAAATAAGTAACATCATTCTCAATTGAAAGACAACTGGCACATTCATGATGCAAGTTCAAACAGATAAACAAAAATAAATATTACATCAACCTGCCATGCAACTAAAAGAATCAAGAACTAAAAAATTTGCTTATTCAATCATAACCCTGTTCTTCCTCAATTTTATTTTTGGCGGTATAGGGTCGTTTTACGAAGATGAGAGCCTCCATCAAACGCTTTTTTGGCATATATCGACTACCTCCATGGTGGCTGCTTGTGTGCTGATGGGTGCTTATGTAGCTGAAAAAGGCTGGTCATTTGCATCCGGAGGGTTTTATCTGCTGGGCGTTGCTAACGGTGTTTTTTATGCCTCTCTTAATCTGGGCGAATATTCACCGTTAACACTAGCACGGGGTATTCTGGTCCTGATCCCTGCTTTTATCGCGATTGGCATGAGCAATTATTTCAGGCCCTGGCTAAAATGGCTATCCGTTTCAACCAGTATTCCTTTTGTCATTCTGTATATCCGTATTCTTTCCGGCAGCTCTCACATCCATGATGCCTATGAAGTGGCCAGTTTTTTTTACTTAAACCTGATGTCCATACTCTGGTCAATCAATATATTGCGTGACCTTAAGCGAGACACAACTGTAGCATCATGAGCCCGACATCATTTTTGTTTTTCATTACTGCAACTAATCTTTTTTTAAGCATGGATAAACATTTAAATGAAATCATATCTTATCGTAACAAGGACTTCAAACTTGAGTATCCTGCATCATGGACGCTTGATACATCAAAAGCCTGGGGAGCTGAGTTGATCCTCTTTTCACCCATGGAAAGCGAAGCTGACCAGTTCAATGAAAATGTAAATGTTGTCATCCAGGACTTAACAGGTCAAAATATTGACCTTGAAAAGTATAAACAGATTACTGACCAGCAGATCAATACTTTGGCAACAGACGGCAAAATTTTAGAATCCTCTATAGTAAAGACAGACGCGAAAGAGGCCTTTCGTATAACCTATACGATGACCCAGGGAACATTTAGCTTAAAAATCACTTCGGAATGCCAGATCCACAATGACCAGGCATATTTAATAACTTTTACTACAGAAGCCGGTCAATACGAACTGTACAAGGTCACTGGTGAACAAATCCTGGCTTCCTTTGCTTTGATTAAATGAATAAGTTCTCCAATGGCATACAACTGCAAGCAACCATCACGGGCGTATTGATAAGTCTGTCGTTACTTATTGGTTGCTACAACCACAGAATTGATAACACATCGCAAACTCAACCTTTATCAAAAGAAATGACAATCACAGAAGATACTTTAAAACAAGTGCTTGATGCTTTTAACCGGCATGACCTTGATGCGATCATGAATTATTTTTCCGATGATTGTTCTTTTGATTTTCCAAGGGGACCTGAATCCTGGGGACAACGCTTCGTTGGTAAAGAACAAGTGCGTGAGGCGCTTGCAGGTCGTTTCAAAGGCATTCCTGATGTTCATTATGGCGAAGACCATCATTGGATCTCAGCTGAAGGAAACAGGGGGGTATCAGAATGGACGCTTACCGGTACTACATCCTCAGGAATTAACTTAAGAGTGAGAGGGTGCGACCTTTGGGAGTTTCGTGACGGCAAGGTCACACGGAAGGATTCTTATTGGAAAATAGTTGAGCCTGCATCGAAATGATCTCATAAATTACATCTGTGAGAAATACTATTCCAGGTATCATGGCCTTTATATTGTCCCACTCCTTATCCGGATTATCCGGACAAGAAGATGCGTGGGTTCGTTTTTAAAAGTCAGTAGTCAATGGTGAAACGTGATTTGAATTTGCGTTAATACTTCGAATTCCTGAACTCATCCTTAAGCTACAGTTCAGCAACATTGCGAAATTTGGAGCAAATACGTTTTACACTTTCTCCGCTAACAACCTTTCACAAACCGCTTGGCTCAACGTTTCCGACAATGAAAATCTGAAATATAATATTTCGTGAAGCATGGATCAATATTACATTGAATAATGAACTGCCTGTTCCACTTCAAACCATTCTGGATTTCACAAAGCATAAGCAATCAGAGAAATTATTTATCTTGAAACTGATTAAGGCAGAATTGATACTTCACTCAATTATAAACTTAACAACTCTATCATTGAGTTAATAAAGGACTGGGAATTAAAATAGAATAAAGTAATATCCGGATAAATTTGTTGCACTAAATCCCGCTACATATGAAACCACTTCTCCATTCTCTATTCCTTTGTCTCCCATTCTTGTCCTTTGGTCAGATCGCTTTTGAATACGTCCCTCATCCTGAAGATTTTAGTATCGGAGCAGTCAGGAAATCACCTATAGGTGAATACTTTCTCCAGGCAGCTGATGATTGGAAGCACATTTACACTTCATTGGATGGTGTGGATTGGACTAAAACTTCTTTGCCTGTCGAACATGAATTTTATGATATCCAGTACTACACTGATGGTACACCTGTTCTGAAACCTGAGGACGAAGCACATCTTATAAGGAGAAACGGAAATTGGTATACCATGAGCGCAGGTGGAGGGGACCTTGTGGTAGCCAGTTTTATTAAAGATGATACATTGTTTATGTATCATGACAATCGTTTTGCCTACAGCCTGGACAAGGGCCAAACCTTTATTCCTGTATTTACGTATTCTGGAAATATCATAGACCATACCGCGCAACTTTGGAAATTTGAAAGCTACTACGTGCTTCATCATACGGCAGGTACATTGCATTATCTTTCTGTGTTCAATTTGAATGGAGAACGTGTACTGAGTGATACACTTGATATCTTTTTTGGTGAAACCATCACGTACAATAGTTGTGGCCAGATCCTTTTCAATGATGAAAATAATTATTATCTTTTAAAAGAAGAGGCCTTGATGTATCAATCAGGACCAATTGATGACATTGTATCCCAGTTTCAATTTGGAACCGATCTACTGTCTGGAGGTGGCAATTATTACACGCGTGATCAAAACACGATATACAAAACCAATGGTTGTAATTTTGAATGGCAGTTTTATACCGCCAATGACCTGATCGAATCGAAAGATCACATTTGGTTTAGTCAACTGGGGGAAATGTTTCTTTATGATACATACGATGATTTTTTTACAGTTCAGATAAACGGGACAAATGTGGAATATCACCCGGACATTAATTATCCTTATATCACAGATCTCGATGAATCGGCTCAGGGCTATCAATTTTGCCCGACAGCTAATTCATTATTCACCAAGGGAACTGATCATAATTTATGGATGCAGCTTGATTCAACTGGAAATAGCCGTTTTCAGGTGCAGTATTCCCCCGGAGGAGATATATATGTTTGCAGGCAAAGTGACATCATATATTCAACAGACAATGGTCATAGTTTTGACACACTCCCGTTACCAGGGATTGCAAATCCTTTTTATTTTCCCTTTCTGAAAGTACTTAGTGATAATGTCATGTTTTTTACTGACCGCGTACACGGTCTTGGTTTTTACACTGTGAATCATGGAAAGGATTGGATTGAAACAGGAGAGTTCTTTCACAGCGAAAGGCTGCAGGTAAAATTAGTTGGTGCTGATATCCTCCTGGGGCATTTCCGTAATGATTTACTTTTTATGAAAATTAATGTATCTACTAATGAGATCATATCTGAAAGAATTGACAGCATCCCCTTCTTTTTTGGTTCAAGCGCTGCCCTGTTGGATGATGGCACCTTTTACATTCAATTGAAGCAATTTAATGGCACATTTCCAGAAAATTATTATCGCTACCGTTTTGAGGATGGACTAAAAAATTTGGGTCCTTTCCCGGAATTGCGTAACACTACTCTCGCTTCATCAGGTAATGAATTATATGCTTTAAGTTCAGAAGATTATTATTTGTATGATGGCGAAACTTTCATCAACCATGATTATGATGGATTACCTTCTACCAATGATAAAAAGTTTATTGTATCACAAAACGAATACTTATATGTGATCGCCGTTCAAAGCACGATATACAGGTCCACTAAACCTTTATCACTTCCTGTAGGCACCAAAGAAACAAATGCTTTGGCCAGGTTCGATGTCTTTCCAAATCCGGCCAATAATGAAATCTGGGTGACAATGGATGATAATGAACTTCAACAGATTGATTCATACGAGATCATTGATCTATTTGGAAGGATTGTATACCAGGCAGATTATCTGAATCAGCAGGTAATCAATATTAATCATTTGAAGCCGGGTTTGTATAATCTGATATTGAAGGAAAAGGAGACTATTGTTGGAATACAGAAGTTTATTAAACTTTAGTCCCGCAAGCAAAGTCAATTAAAATTCTTCCAATGGTCCCAAGCCACTTTATTCAGCAAATAGTCTAAAGTACTATCGATATCATTCGCCTGCATATCACTTCGGCCAGCGTTCAGTGCATCGCCTGCTATTCTCAAACAGATGTTATAGCTCAATAACTTATTGTAAGAAATATCTTCCAATCTCAACTTCCCTTTTGATATTCATTCATGTCACTCTTTCAATACCGCCATCTGATTTGAATTCACCCCTCCATCTATTTTTGATTATTTTGCACCCATTACACATTTCCTTCACCAGTCTATATCTCATGAAGAGGTCTGCCCTGTTTTTTATTGCTTTATTTTTTCTACATTTTGCCAGTGCACAAAATGTGGGAATTGGAACACCTATACCCACAGCCAAACTTCATGTGAATGGCACCCTCAAAGTAACAGATGGCACACAGGGAGCCGGAAAGATCCTCACCAGCGATTCTTCAGGATTAGCCAGTTGGAAAGTCTATACACCCGCTTCAGACCCGTATTATGCCAGGACTTCAATATGTTGTAATCCCTGGATGTCAAAAAATCTGAATGTGTCTGCTTATCAAAATGGGGATCCTATTCCGAAAGTCCCTGATGGCCCTGCCTGGACAGCTTTGACCACAGGAGCCTATTGCTATTTTAACAATGATAGTACGACATATGCTGCTGTGTATGGAAAGCTGTACAATTGGTATGCTGTAAATGATCCGAGAGGCTTAGCTCCTGAAGGATGGCATGTTTCCACCGATTTTGAATGGACTAATGCCAGTAACTGCCTTGGCGGAGACGATGTATCCGGTGGCTTTTTGAAAGAGGTTGATACAGGACATTGGAATTTCCCAAATACAGGTGCAAATGATATTTCAAGTTTCACTGGCCGGCCGGCTGGTTACCGCGACGTCAATGGAATATTCGGTGGCATGGGCCATGATGGTTACTTCTGGAGTGCTTTAGAAAGTAGTGCCCCCAATGCGTGGTACAGGCTGCTGTTCTATCAAAATGACAATTTATACAGGTCCGAGCTCAATAAAGGTTTTGGTTTTTCTGTCCGGTGTCTCAAAGATTAGCCGATTACAATTAAAGATGATATGATGAAGTCAACAATAATATTGTTTACCGTGCTTTTTACAGGAATTGTCAATGCACAAAATGTAGGTGTCGGCACGATCATGCCCGGAGCGAAACTGGATGTAAATGGTACACTTAAAGTTACTGATGGTACACAGGGCGACGGCAAAATTCTCACAAGCGATGCTGCAGGCTTAGCCAGTTGGCAGGCTCCTCCCGCTACGACTACTGAATATCCGAGTGTATGGATAGGCTGCAATTCATGGATGATTAAAAATCTGGATGTCAGCACGTATCGAAATGGAGATCCTATACCAAATGTGACCTCAAATAGTGAATGGTTTAACCTGACTACAGGGGCATATTGTTATTATAATCATGATTCAGCGACATATGCAGCCACATATGGCAAACTGTACAATTGGTATGCGGTAAATGATCCCAGGGGATTGGCTCCGGAAGGGTGGCATGTACCCAGCAAGAATGATTGGACTGATTTAACCACTGCTCTCGGCGGGGAAGCTGTCGCCGGTGGTTTTACCAAAGAAACAAGTACAATACATTGGCCTTCCCCTAATAGTGCAACTAACACCACTAATTTTACTGGCCTTCCCGGTGGCTACCGTCTTGGTAGTGGAGGTTTCTTCGAGATTGGCAATTTTGGCGAATGGTGGAGTTCCAGCGATTCCGGGGCTGGTGTTGCATGGAGTCAATTCGAATATTATGCTGAAGACGGCCTTTATAGTGATGGAGCCAACAAACGTTTCGGCTTTTCGGTACGATGTGTGAGGGATTAGGGATGAAAAATGACCATTCTGTTGAATGTTGAATCTGGACAGATGATGTTTGAAAAAGATCTTAAGCAATGTGATTCGTAAGAGATTATTGATAAAATATTCTTGATACAATGTCTCTGCTAATTTGAAGGTGAATTCATTGTCATTCAATCTCACTACACCCCAATCACTCCCCTTCCTCACCCCTATTCAGTCAAATCCCAATAATTTCACTTCCTTCACAGTAGAATGATAATCCCAGGCCATTCATGGATATTTCATGGAGATCGAAAAAGTAAATTCCGTACTTTAGTCTAAGTGAGTTCCTTAACTAATCTCATTCCCTGGTTCTTATCCTTTCACTGATGATCTCTGGCTATTTTCACGGCGACAACGAATATGGATAATATGATAAAAGCACTAAAAATATCTTTATTGACGCTCTTACAGGTGTACTCCTTACAAGTCAATGCCCAGAAATATACAGAAGGAGTCTATGAATTCGGACTTATCTCTCTTGAGAGGACACCTGATTCACCCATTGACTCCATTACACTTCCGTTAATGAAAGCGAATGTTGAAGCTCAACTTGCATATACCGTTTATTTCACCAAAGATCTAATCGCTATTGAAAAAACAGATCCTTTAGGATCAGATATTCGTGGAGTTTATGACTTTCAGAATCATAAAGTATATGAATTCAAAAATATTTCAGATCAACCAGGTTTCACCCAATATGATATTCCAGAACATGTACCTATTTCAGATTCAGAAAATGAAATTTTATCGAAAATCAAATCAGCTAAAGGTGAAATAATAGCTGAAAGTATTTTTGGATTGAGTGGCACCAAATATGAAATTGAACAAAATGGATCAAACTTTACACTCATTCTGACAAAGGATATATTGGTTCAGGATATCCAAAGCATCAATCCATTACCTCTTGATGTTGGGACAATTATTCAGTTTTCCATGATAGAACAGGGCTTGAAAATTACAATGGGCATGAAATCTTTTTCACCCGTCATTCCGGATCGAAATATATTTAGCATAGATACTATCGGACTCATGAACTTTACCAAACAAAGGGAGGCTTTACAGGAAAGTTTAAAGGAAATGCACGAGGAAGACAAAATAAAAAAGGAAAAATACGGTGATTATAAACCTCATTCCAGCAAAAATGACATCATTCATAACCTGGCAGAAGAAGGAGCATTAGATAAAGATAATTGGAAAGTTTCTCAGGCACTTGAAAATCATACAGACTATGATATTCCCAGTATAGTAGTCTTGGCACTAGATGAAGAAAAAGGTATGGCTATTATGGATCGATCATCCTTGAAGAAGTTGTTTACACGTTATGATATGCTTTCACCGACCTTGGAATATATTCTTTCAGATAAAGAATCCAAATGGAATAAAATACCGGATCATCTAAAATATTCCGCCATTTGTATTGCATCCATAAAAGATCTACTGAATAACCATTTTTCAAGAGGACAAATTGCCAGTAACCTCACATCATTGGATCTGCTTGACCCGGGAAGTGATTCTGTTGCAAGATCTTATTTAGAAGGTAAAGCACCCTTAAAGGATTTACTCAATGAAGTAAATATTTTCACACGGTTGAAAGACGATATCGCGATCACAGATGACGATATTTATAAGCATGTTGCTGCGTTCTTTGATATTGTATCAAGCAAAATGGGAACTCATCTCATGATCGAAAGGCATAACACTCAAATGACGGTCAAAAATGGTGACGCCTCATATTATGTAGACATCAATAGTTTAAAAGAGCCGGACTATAGCAAGACCGATGAAGATGAACCTCCAACCATATTTTTAGATACTACAAAAATAAATGAAGAATTCTATCAGAAACTTTTGGATGTAGTTAAACAACTAGGTGCTGATCAGAATACAGGTATGGCCTACAGTATCTATCGATTACATCCACCCTTCGTTCGGGAAATACCGGAATATGATTATGATGAGATCGTGGAGGCTTATCCATGGATTCGCATTGATGAAAATGCTATCTACTTTCAACAGTTTCCAAAAAAGGATTACGAATTTCTGGAGGGTGACATTGGTTGTAGTTTCCCATATCATCCTGATGCAGATTATCAGGAAGTAACTATTGGCAATTTCAAAATTGGAGATATAGATGCAGGAATTGATTACGTTACTTCAAATCAAAAGAAAGCATTCATAGATTATCTAAAAAAATACCACCAGGATTTTGGAGTCCCTGATGAAAACCTTACTGATGATATAAATGACATCGAACAAAGCCTGATAAAAGGATCTGATGATTTGTTACGATACTTAAAAAATATCAGAATTACCGTTGAAAACATTTTTGATATTACCCCCAGATCAGAATACCACCCGAAGTTTACAACGGATAAAAATGACTTCAAAGATGCTTACTACGCCATAAGCAGAGTCATAGGTGATGACTTTCCTGCAACAAATTTCTTCTATGAGAGTGAAGCTCATAAAGTTAGATTTGTATTTAATGGTCAGGAATACAGAGTAGATCCCGGGGACAGGAATATGATCCGGTTTATCCAGGCAAATATGAAAAAAACCAAATCCGGCAAACAATTATATCCTGTGCGTTCTTTTAGTGTGACACATGAGGAATATTTTTATCTCACTCCTGAACAGAAACTGAGCCTGAGTAAAATAATTCCGATAAATTTTTAGGATTTGCGTATCGGGTATCTGCTTATTTGATCTGGAAAATATTTCTATGAAGCCAATTTTTCTTTTTACTCTAATTGCAATTAGCAGCCTGGTATCTGCACAACCTTATCAATCCATTTTTGGAAATACCAGCACGATGTGGATCATTAAATGGTATAATCTGGATTTTGGTGGAAATGATACGATTGTAGTTGTAAAAGATACTTTGGCTTATGGTTTTATCTGGAAAAAAATTTCGGTTCGTCCCACTGTTTGGATTGAAGGATTGCTTCGGGAAGATACGTTGACCGGAAAGGTTTGGTATCACCCACTGGATCCTGGTAGAGATTCAACATATTTATCGTTCGATTATTCATTAGACAAAAAAGATACATTTGACCTTTCAACCAATTATGAACCATTTCTAACTCAAGCTATTGTAGATTCAACATTTTTTGATGATGACAGGAAAAGAATTAGGTTTAATTCATTTATCGAAAATGCTGAACACATAACTTTTATTGAGGGAGTAACCGGAAACCAGGGTCCGATTTATAAGGAATCCAGCGGTTTAGGTTACCCTTATTTGTTGTGTGCATATAAAGATGGCATTCAAACTTATTCTAATATCTCATACAATGGAGATTGCAGTCCACCTACAGGAATTAATCAAATAGATCACACAGAAGAGATTGTAGTTTATCCAAATCCTGTTGAAGATGTTCTTTATATAAATAACACTTCGGATATACTTTTTAAGAAAGTTGAAATATTTGATGCTTTAGGAAGAAAAATATATAGTGATGGCTATTCGTCTTCCCTTAATTTACATGACACCATGCCCGGACTTTATTACATAAGATTCATTACAGTTAAGGGGAATAGCATTATTAAGACAGTTGTTCATCAATAATTACAAGAAGGCACAACGTTTATATTAAATATAAAAAAACCGACCTTTGGACTAATGGAAACCCAATGGCAATTTTCCAGCATATCAAAAATGAAAGACACACCCTCCGAAACCTGGTACGAAGATTTTTTCAAAGGCATAAACTGCGAACTTTGGGAGAATGCCGTATCACCGGAATGGACAAGACAAGAAGTAGATTTTTTACTGACAGAATTGAACCTTCAACCGGGACAACGCATCCTGGACATCCCTTGCGGCTTCGGCAGGCATTCTGTTGAATTTGCAAAACGGGGCTTTCATGTAACGGGTGTGGATATTTCAGAAACTTTCATTCATAAGCTGCAGGAAAAAATTTATGCCGACAAGCTGACCATCCATGCTGTTCAAACAGATATCCTGGCAATGGAGCTCAATGAAACATTTGATGGAGCAGTTTGCATGGGTAATAGCTTTGGTTATTTCAGTTATGAGAAAATGGAAATTTTTGTAGACAAAGTTTCTGAATGTCTTCAAAGGGGAGCCAGGTTCATTATTAATTCAGGCATGATCGCCGAAAGCATACTTCCTAATTTTTCTAAAAACAGATCCTTTACAATTGGAGATATCCAGATGGATATTATGAATGAATATAATACTGCAGAAAGCTTCATGACAAGTCATATCTTTTATACGAAAGGTGAAGTAAAGGAAGAGCATGCCTTCAGGCATTATGTATTTACATTGGGAGAAATAAAATGGCTGTTAAAAATGTTTGGGCTCAGACTTAAAGCAGCCTACAATTCGCCGGCAAAAGTTGAATTCAGCATTGGAGACCACCAGGTTTATATTGTTGCAGAAAAGGAATAGGCAAAGTGCATTAGGCAATAGGCAAAGTGCAAAAGGCAAATAACAATAGGCAAAAAGCAATAGGCAAATAACAATAACAAAAAGCAATAGTAAAAATGCAATGGTTCGAATCTTTGGATAGCCTTCAATGGGATACCAGCTTTATTCAAGCTGGTGCGACATTCCAGCAACTGCAGGCATTGGGCAAAAAGCAATTAGAAATTACCAAAAAAAGCAACCGTAAATCATAAATCCAGAACCTGCAGGGTTTTTGAAACGATGCGAAGCCAGATTGAGAAACACAGGGGAAGAGAATTTTTCGTAGGAATATCAAAGTGTAAATAAATAAATTCAAAATCGAAAAATTCGAGGGGGCAAAAAAGCATGGGCATCGGCAATATATCAAAGGTTATGTGTTCCTGGCTTGCCATTGCTATCACATTTTGCCGTCCCCATTACAAACCCTGCCTTATTTCCACTTCTCATAGCCAGAAACCCACAAGAGCTAGTTACATTTGCTTTACATGAAATTCTCTGGCTAATATGAAATCTTCCCTTTACCACTTTTTACCTCTGTCTTTCTTTTTCCTCCTGGTATTCAGCTTCTCAGGCCTGCAGTCCCAAATCGTCATCAACGAATATTCAGCAGCCAACCTGCACCGGGACGCAGATAATTTCGGTAAGCATGAGGACTGGATAGAACTCTTCAACCGCGGTGCAAGCCCTGTCAACTTAGCCGGATGGCACCTGTCTGATGATGAAGACGATGCCACACTTTGGACCATCCAGGAAGATATCACGATCAATCCGGGAGGTTATATGGTGTTTTGGTGCAGCGGCCGCAATGCAGGAAAACATACGAGTTTCAAAATCACTCAAACCAAAAATAATCCTGAAACCCTCGTATTGGCAAATCCTGCAGGCACCGTTGTGGACAAACGGGAAATGAAAAAAAATCAGGTCCACCACTCTCGCGGACGAACCACGGATGGCTCAAACACGTGGAGCATTTTCACAGAACCTACACCAGGAGCCCCTAATGACAACTCTGTACCATTTGAAAGTTATACCGAGAAACCAGACTTTAACATAGAGGCAGGTTTTTATCCGGGAACTCAAACGGTTGAGATTACAAATGAAGAACCAAATTCCGTCGTACGGTACACACTGAATGGCAAAGAACCAACAGCCACATCACCACAATACGTTTCACCTATTGTCATCTCTACCACTAAAGTCCTTAAAGCAAAAGTTTTTTCAACCGATCCGGAAGTGTTGCCAGGTTTTATGGAGTATCGTACATATTTTATTAATGAATCACATACATTGCCCGTAGTTTCTGTAGCTGGAGATGAATTGGTGTTACTGGCAAATGGTAACGATACGCTTAGACCAACAGGGTCCATTGAATATTTTGGAAAAGACAAGCTTCTTAAAACACGTTCGTATGGCGAACTCAATTCGCACGGACAGGATTCCTGGGTCAACCATCAACGCTCTCTTGACTGGGTGAGCCGCGATGAAATGGGTTATTCCAGGCATTTAAAAGAAAAGATTTTTAGTCGCAGCGATCGTGATGAATATCAAAGAATTATTCTTCGTGCTGCAGGCGATGACAATTATCCTGATGGCTCACGTATTCCCGGTGGCGGTGCGCATCTGCGTGATGCATTCATTCAAAACCTTGCTGATCGCAACAACTTACACCTTGACGTACGCCGCGGGGAAAAAGCCATCATCTATATGAATGGCCAATATTGGGGTGTATATGACCTGCGAGAACTGGCAGATGACTCGGATTATACAGAATATTATTATGGACAGGGTAAATACGATATCCAGTATATTCTGACCTGGGGAGGAACATGGGCTGAATATGGAGAAAATAAAGCGCTGAGTGATTTCCAGGAGACACAAGACTTCATTTTTGATAACGACATGACAGTGCAGGCCAATTTTGATTCGGTCGCTGCCATGATTGATCTGCAAAGCCTTGCGGACTATGTCATCGTCAATAGTGCATCTGTCTGTTCGGATTGGCTTAACTGGAACACGGGATGGTGGCGTGGTACAAACCCTGATGGCGGACACACGAAATGGGGCTTTATCCTGTGGGACAATGATGCAACTTTCGGTTATTACATCAATTACACCGGCATTCCTGATACCACTGCAAATGCATCGCCCTGTGATGTTGAAACACTTGTGGAAAAGGACTCTGTGTTCTATGATGAATATCTTGAACTTGCACAGGATACGTTTACTGATCCATCGACTGGTATAACGTATTTTCCTGGTGATACACTTTATTATTTACCAGCCGGTTGGTATTACCTGATCGCTGACGCTAACGATCACATGGCTTCGCTTCTGAAGCTAAGAACGAATCCTGAATTCAATCGATTTTATATATCCCGCTATATAGACCTTATGAACACCATGTTCAATTGCGATACGATGCTTACATTTCTCGAAAGTCAATATGATCTGATCAAACCTGAAATGGCCAGGCATATCAGCCGGTTTGGCGGAAGTATGCAGGAGTGGGAACACAACTATCAAAAATTAAAACATTTTATTACCCAACGATGTGAAAGGCTCCCTGAAGTAATGACCACTTGCTATAATATCGACGGGCCGTATGATGTAACGTTTGATGTTGATCCACATGGAGAAGGAAGTTTGAAAATCAATACACTCACTATCAATGAATTTCCATACACGGCTAAATATTTTGGTGGTCTTGAAACGCGTGTAGAAGCTGTCGTGCGTGACCCTTCTCTGTATAAATTTGATCAGTGGGAAACTGAGCAGACAAGTTCGCCCGGAACGTCTGAAGCTACTTTCATTGAAATACAAAATGCAGGTACTGTCACGGCGCACTTTGCCAGCCTCATATCAGGTACTTCGGATTTTGAAAAGAATGGATATGCATTTTCGGTTCAGCCTACGATTTGTAATGGAAATACAACAGCTATTTTTGAATTGCCGAATACTGATAATGTTGAAGTACAAATGTTCGATATGATGGGTCATCCTATCGATATGCTTATGCAATCAGCTTCGATGCAGTCGGGACAATATCGTCTTCAGTTGGATTTGAATGCTGCACGGTTAGCTGCAGGTTCTTATGTTTTGCAAATGAGGACGGAGAAAGGGTTTGTAAAGGCGGTGAGGATATTGGTACAGTAAGTCCTATGCTAATGCGGATATAATTTCTGCAGTAATTTACCGCAGGGGCTTTATTTTTTATCTGTTTGGGATGGAAAAGAAAAGCATGTCTTGAAACTAGTTAATAACTGATCTATCATGGTCCTTTCATAATTACATGAACAATATTCTTATGAATTATTTGTGCTCTCTCCTACTCTGTGCTTGTTTCAATTTTTCTCATGCACAAGTTTATCCTTATGAGTACCAACCTGACAGGGATTCAAGCAAAAGCAAGAAGTATGGTCTGGTAAATTCGAATAATGAAAAGATAACAGAACCCATATACGGCCTCATTGATCCCTTTCTAAATCAGGAGTACAATGATTATACTCTTTATTATACAAATCAGCCGAATCCCCCCGGGAGTGAGTACCCTTATCATAGCATCAAAGGCCTGATTGATAAAACTGGTAAGGTGGTGGATGGTGTAAGTGATCAACACCTGGTATACGATGGAAATGGAAGAATTGCTTTTGTCGCCGGAGATAGTTTGGATACTTACTATAATCTAAAAACGCACAAGCATTTCATAAGGGACCGACAGGAACAAATAAATCACACTGCCCGTGGCACTACGTATTATTTGCTTATGTTCCACCTCGAGCATAAAATATATACGGTCATCAATGAACATGGTACAGCATGGCCTGTTGTGACAAAGCCTTACCAGGAAGTTGAATATATAAAAATGCTTAATGGTCTTCCAGTCTATAAAGTGAAAGGATTAAATAATACTGCTTTGTATTACTATGGTGACGGCAGGGAAGCAGATGTAAAAAAGATATATCCGCAAGAGGATTATTGGGGTATTGATGAAGCAATACCTGAACCGACAACCGATTTGATTGATTTTTCACCGTACTCATCAATCACAGTGTTAAGTGAACAAATCAAGCAGAGAATCCTTGGAATTTATCCTGACCATAGTATCGGAAAACCCCTGTTTGTAAAAAATGGCGGGATTAAATATGTAGAGATCAGAAACAAATATGATAAGGTAGGGCTAGTGGATCTGGATGGCCAGTTAATTCTTGAATGTGATTACACAAAAATAACACATCTCATGTCAGACTTCAATGATGATCAGAAGGATGATAAGTTCTATGCAACGTTCTTCGATTATAGTAAATCTGGATTAATGAATATGAACGGAGAGATTCTATTCAAACCTAACTTCGGATTCATTCAATTCAATGAGCAGGTCAATCTTTTTTCCCTCTTAGGCCCTAATGGCTATGCCGGCTTTTGTGATTGGCAGGGTAAGATCTTTCTGCCAAAGGAATGCGAGTGTCTTGATGAATGAGATAAAGCCTAAAGAATTTAGGGAACTATTGACTTTGGGATCAGAAGTTGCTTCTGGACTAGTTCAGAGACTGAAACAAAATTTGCTGAGGCCTGGACATTATACAACGATGGTTATTCTACAGACTTCGAAATTGACTTAAAACGTTTTGCTCTTTCGGTCCGGTTTATCAGAGATTAGCCGACATGATTGGAAGTTGATAAGCGTATCCAATCTTTATTTAATTTTTATCTTCACCCTCGTTCCCTCTATTTATCCATACCCAATTATTGCATGAGCAAGTATTACTTCTGCTTCATTATCCTATATCTCCTCTTTGTTAAGCCCATCAAGAGCCAACCATGGCTTGCCTTACTGCCTGACAAACCAAGACAGGAACTGACTTTCTATGATTATCAATATGCCTTCGAATCTTACTGGGCACCATTCCAGGTGACTGATGGGTATTACTTCGAAAACGGAGTAAAAGTAAAAGCCGCCCAATGGAAACAATTCAAACGATGGGAGTATATGATGCAGTCACGCATCGATCCGGTCACGGGTGCATTCCCAACAAAGACTCCACTTCGGATAGTCAAGGAATATTATCAGCAACATCCATTACAAAGAAATTTACCTGTATCGGACTGGAAATCAATAGGGCCTATCACTTCGGAAGGAGGCTTCCAGGGCATAGGGCGAACCAATTGCGTTGCATTTCATCCGACAGACCTCATGACTATCTGGGTTGGTGCTGCATCAGGCGGATTGTGGGTCACGCATGACGGAGGAAATACATGGACATGCCTCACGGATAAAAATGAATCCATGGGCATCAATGATATCATCATCCCCAGTGACTTTGAAACATCGCACACGATTTACATCGCGACTGGCGATAAAGATTCATTTGACAATAATAGTATAGGCGTACTCAAATCAACCGATGATGGTCAGACGTGGCAGTCAACAGGTCTTTCCTTTGAATTAAGTGAACGCAAACAAGTCAATCGTCTTCTGATCCATCCCCAGGACAACAACATACTCATCGCAGCTACAACAGAAGCCGTGTACAAAACCATCGATGGTGGAGTCACCTGGAATCAGGAATTGATCCACCAGTTTTTTATCGACATGGAAATGCATCCTGCTGATCCGGACATCCTGTATGGTTCGACTTTTGACGGAGAAGTATTTGTATCGATTGATGGTGGTCAGGTATGGAAAAAGAATCTGAATGATGTCACTGCAGGTCGTGTAGAACTTGCTGTCAGTCCTGATGAGCCTGATTGGGTCTATGCGATTACAGTTACCGGCAGCCTCAAAGGAATTTATAAGTCAACAGACCGGGGCGCAACGTTTATAAAAATTTTCGATGGCGCTACTAAAAATCTTCTCTCTTACAATGATGATGGATCCGGCACAACAGGCCAGGGAAGTTATGATCTGGCCATGGCTGCATCTCCTGTTGATGCTAATACAATACTAGTAGGTGGTATCAATACCTGGCGATCTACAGATGGCGGACTAAACTGGTCACTCGTGAGCCATTGGGCGAATGGTGGTGTACAGGTAGTACATGCGGATAAACACAATCTGCGATTTCGCAGCAATGGTGATGTGTGGGAATGTAATGATGGTGGCATCTATGTATCGTATGATCAAGGTACATCGTGGCATGACAAAACAAACGGTATGGCCATCAGCCAGATGTATAAGATGGGCAGCTCTGCTACTGAAAAAGATGAAGTAGTGACAGGCCTGCAGGATAATGGCAGCAAACTTCATACTGCAACAGGATGGGAAGTGGTGAACGGAGGTGATGGCACCGAATGTATGATCGACCCTGTCGATTACCGCATTCAATATTCTTCCTCGCAAAACGGAAATTTATTTCGCACACTTGATCATTACGCCACCTCCACATTTATCAAACCTCAGGCTGCAGGTGCAGGATCATGGGTTACACCATATGTATTGGATCCACAACTTCCCAATGTCCTGTATGGTGGTTTCAATGAAGTGTGGAAATCAGAAGACCGCGGTACATCATGGAATAAAGTTTCTACCATCAGCGCATCTGCGAAAATCCAATCGATGGCTGTTGCTCCATCAAATTCGAATATAGTCTACGTGGCCGAGGCAGGAAGAATGTGGAGGACGCTGACAGGTGGTGAACCGTTTGAAAAAGTATCGGTGATCGATGTGCATGGACTGATATCTTATATCGCAGTGAAGCACGATGACCCGCAGACGGTATGGTTAACATGCAGCGGATTTTTTAATCCGGGTGTTTATGAGACAACTGATGGTGGAGTACACTGGACTAATATTTCACAAGGACTTCCGCTGATACCTGTCAATACGATAGTACAAAACAAACAAGCCACCGATGAAATAGAATTATATGCAGGGACAGACCTCGGTGTATTTTATAAAAAAGGGAATGAAGCGTGGATACCTTTCAATGAAGGGTTTCCGAATGTGATTGTAACAGAACTTGAGTTCTACTACGCACCTGACCCGACGCTTTCGTTGTTGCGTGCATCGACCTATGGCAGAGGATTGTGGGAAACACCTGTTGAGTTCAATTCCACTCCGATGCGATTTATTTCAGGTACAACAAAACAAATGAATACAGAGAGTGTCATTCCGGGCACTGCTGATGCGGAGATCATCAAAGTAGAGATCCAGACTACGGGAGATCTCGATCCATTGAAAGCGACTTCATTTACATTTACTACAAACGGTTCTACCAATCCCGGTTTGGATATCATCAGTGCAAGAGTGTATTACACGGGTTCGGCCAATGGGTTCCTGACTACTACGCCATTTGGAGAAGTAGTCACGCAACATAATGGAACATTTACAGTGGAAGGCGAACAGGAATTAAGTAATGGTTCAAATTACTTCTGGCTCGCGTACACTGTTTCGCAGGATGCACTTCTGGGTGATTTATTGGATGCGGAATGTATTTCTTTTGATATCAACTCAACTGTGACACCAGATGTGATTGCACCTGATGGAAATCGCTTGATCGAGCTTGTCTATTGCAATGCAGGCTCTACTCTTCTCAGTGGCGAGCATATTCGAAGAGTCAAAGTTGGAGATATCGATGTGACTTCTGTGAAAGGTGCGAATGGCTATGAAGATCATACGGATAACATCGTCGAGCTTCCCCGCGGAGAAAGTATTGCTATCTCTGTTGAAAATTCCTCACCCCACTCTACTAATGAATTACTGATGTGGATTGACTGGAATCTTGATGCGGATTTTGAGGATGCTAATGAAATGATTTATGCTTCCGGGCCATTGGGCATTACAACTTACATGACAAATATTACAGTGCCTTTAGAAGCTAAATTAGGTTTGGCGCGATTGCGTATCCGATTGCATGACACAAGCTTTGGTCCGAATGAGACACCCTGTGGTTATTCAAATCTGGGGGAAGTGGAAGATTACATATTGCGTGTTGTAGAGGAGACAACCGGATTGGAAGATGAGCTACATTTGGATGATGTGATCATTTATCCGAATCCTACATCGAATGAGCTCATGATAGAAGCAAATGGATTTGAACAACAGGTAGAATATGTCGTGTTTGATGTGATGGGTCAAATGTTAGTGTCCGGTAAATTTTTGAAGACAAAGAAATTGAATACAGATGCCTTTGTGCCTGATGTTTATTTTATACAATTCAATATTGGAGGGAAGAAGATTTGGAGGAGGTTTGTAAAGATGGAGTAAGATTTTTATTGTATAAAGCAGAGGAAATCTCTAAATCATTAATCCAGGCTCACAGATTCCCGATAAGTCAGGGGCAAGTCCTGCCTCTACTATTTTTTTCGTGTGTTGAGAAAAGAAAATTTATTGCTTAGTTATATCAATGTAGATGCAGGGCTTGCCCCTACATTTCGAAATGTAAAGGATATGCGAGTGTTCTCCATTTTAACCGACCGTATTAACTCCCGATAAGGCAGGGGTAAACCCTGCCTCTACTATTTTTCGTGTGTTGCGAAAGGTAAATTTATTTTGAGCATTTACATATTTTTAAAAAAGAAGGACTGGTAACCAATTTTCAAACAACAGTTTCTTTACTTAAAATAAATAGTTGAGTGGCGGACCGAATAAAAGGCATAGATTACGCACGGCTTAATAACGATCAAATCGGGCAACTTTTGAATCTCCTTCTTCCCTGTTTCATCCTTGCGCTCTACATCCTTCTTAAAAACTAATTTCACATCTTAAGGATATTTACCATGAAACTGATTTTCTTCACCTCTTTGCTATTATTTACTACACTTTTTTTATTCGCTCAAAATGTCGGAGTAGGAACTTCAACTCCAACAGAAAAACTGGATGTGGATGGCAATATCAATCTGTCAGGTACAATAAAAGCAAATGGAACAGCTGGCGAACCCAACCAGGTCCTGACAACCAACAGCGAAGGAAATTTAACATGGAGCGGGGAAGGTGAAACTGAATACTTAAACCGGGATACATTTAAGTATACCAGTTATATGAATTATCAATCATGGGTTGTACCTGCCGGAGTAACAAAAATTAATGTGGAGGTTTGGGGCGCTGGGGGTGCGGCATTTATCATTCCCACCTATTTTGCCGGCGCATCTGGTGGCGGTGGAGGTTATATTAATGCAGATATTAATGTCACACCCGGCGACATGCTATCTATAGTTGTAGGCTACCATATACATGATTTAGTCGATAATGGCGGTGTTACCTTTATTCAAAGTGGTTCTGTTTTACTAAAAGCACTAGCTGGCACAAATGCAAGTGGTCCCGCAACTCAGCAAGGTCAGGATCCAAAAGCTTATGCCGGATATGGTGGTGGATATCAATCTACAAATGGTGTAGTCATGCATGGTATGAAAGGTGAGAATGGCAATCCGGATATTGTTCACTTTAGTCAATTTTCAGGCGGAGCTTATATGAGAGAGATCCATTATGGGAACGGGGGCAATGCAGGCAATACAGTAAATACGGGCGGTATAGGTGGCTTCAGAATATTAGATGCTATAACCGGAGGAGCTATGGCAAATGTGTATGGAGGGAATAGTTCTTCTCCCGGTGGAGGAGGTTGCAATTATAATCCGGTGATTCCCGGTGGTTCTGATGGCTTGGCCGTTATTCATTATTAACCAACCGCAATAAGCAATTCTTCGACACATTCGACCAACACTCAATGCTGGCTACTCTATCGCTTGTTATTGGGCTCAGTTATTTTTTACGTGAAGTGCATATGTCTCATACCCATTCCGCATATGCATGCAAATACTCTTTTTCTACACTAAAAATCAATCCATTTCTAACGTTATTTGCCCCATCAAATTAATCTATCCATGCTGACAGAAACCATCAATGATATCGCAGGTGCTATTCAATTAGCGCTCGGTCCTGTCTTCCTCCTCACCGGTATTGCAGGGATGCTGAATGTCATGTCGGGCCGCTTGTCAAGGATCATCGATCGCGGGAGGGCATTGAAGGAAAAACCGGAAGTGATCGCTACCTATGACCATGATGGCATACTGATTGAAATGAACATGCTCGAACGCAGGCGACATATCACGAGTATTGCAATTACGATGTGTACAATAGCAGCGCTGATGGTATGCCTTGTCATCGTATCGCTTTTCCTGGAAGTGATGTTCAATATCCCTCTCAACTGGTTCATCGGCGCGCTCTTCATCCTTGCTACCCTATCACTTGTTATTGGACTTGGTTATTTTTTGCGCGAAGTGCATTTGTCTTCTACTGCTGTGCGGATTAAGCGTTAAAGAGGCTCAGGCTGAGGCATAGAAAAGGCGAAGGCGGAGGCGAAGACGAAGGAAATGAAAAAATCTCTCAGATAGCAAAAAGTCGGGGCGTTTTGTAACCGCCGCACTTTTTGCTATCACAGAAAAGCGGATTTGTGAAAGCGCTCCTACAGCTAAGCAAACGGTAGAGGAGAAGGAGAATTCTAAAGAGAAAGAGAAAATATTTCTTTTCTCAAGTCTGGATCTTTTGCAATCACAGGAAATTGAAATGATTTCAGCTTTTTTCCTTTTCTCAAGTCTGGGCGGTTGCAAAACGCCCCGACTTGAGAAATGAAAAAAGTCTCTCTGATAACAAAAAGTCTCTCTCGCAAAAAGTCGGGGCGTTTTGCAACCGCCCGGACTATTTGCAATCAAAACATCCTTCGCCTTCGCCTCAGCCTGCGCCTCCGCCTTCTTTCCGCCTCAGCCTCCGCCTCTATCGTCACTTTTTCGTCCACCTACAGTCATGATTTTGTACACCCGCAGTCATGCTTTTGTACAACCGCTTTTCTAGGAAGCCCTTGCTCATGCAATTACTTTTATCAGCATGAAAACACAAGCATTATTTACCTGGAAAAGGTGCGGATCTCTTCTCCTCTCAGTCCTCCGGTCAAAAAAAACCAGCTTTCGGACATCCGTACACTGGATTAGGACATTCTCCTGCATCACCTTCCATTCCTTCCACCACTTTTATGCCTGTCAGGAAAAATCTACAATTTTTTAATTTCTAAAACTCTCTACTACACATGAAAAAGATCTTATTAAAACTAACGCTTGTTCTTGCGGTCTTTGTCACAACTACAATAGAGCCCGGTATGCAGGCGCAATCCGCTAAATCCTTCCGGACCCAGGCAGGTATCATGAAGCTCTCAGGCACTTCAACTTTTCACGACTGGACCATGAATGGTGCCTTCCAGGTGACCGGTGACTTCCATATGGCTGAAGGCAATAAAAAGTTAATAGCCATCAACTCACTTCAGTTTTTACTACCCGTAGAAAATCTGAAAAGCGATAAGAAAAAACTGGACGAGACAGCATACAAAGCTTTGAAGACAGAGACTTACAAAGACATCTCCTTTGTCATGATCTCTTCATTAATCAAAGAAGTGCCGGGCAACAACTACACCATCACAGCTTATGGCAATCTCACCATTGCCGGTGTCACCAAACCCATCACACTCAATGTTAATTGGGTCCAGCATGACGATCAGACCATCACCTGCTCCGGCATCCAAAAACTAAAAATGACAGACTACCAGGTGAAACCACCTTGCTTCCTGGGTGTCATGAAAACCGGTGACGAAATCGCCCTTGACTTCAATTTTCAGATCAAATCATAATTTATTTTTCACCTCTAACCTACCTACAATGAAAAACTATCAATTCATCCAGCAACTGCTGATCTTCATCATCTGTTGCTCGTCCACAGCCATCATCACGGCACAGCGGGAACCCATACAATATTTCCGCCACTGGGATCAGCGAGGCATCAATATGTTCGAACCATCAAAGGATTCAGAGCAACCTGAGTTTGATTCACTCAAGATCCGTTTGGGTGCATGTTTTACCCAAAACTACCAGGCATTTACTCATTCCAATGCCGCCATTTATTTTCCGGAAAGCCAATCCAACCTTGTCAATAAAAATCTGCTTTTCGGTGCAGGGACAGGAGGAGACACCACGAGTGCAAAACTCACCGGGTTCAGTACAGCAATGGCCAACCTGAATTTAGATGTGCAGCTCGCTGATGGTATTCGTCTGAGTGTTGAGACATACATGTCGACACGTCACCATCCTGAGATGTGGGTAAAAGGCGGATATCTGCAGATCGACAAACTGCCGATGCTAGGTAATCCGGAATGGTTTACAAATCACATTCGCTTAAAGATGGGTGAATTTACTCCCAACTACGGCGACATGCACATGCGCCGCTCAGACGCCGGCAGATGTATTTATAACCCTTTTGTAGAGAATTACATCCTCGATGCATGGACCACAGAGATCGGAGGAGAACTGTATATATTCCCGGTCAACGGACTGATGCTGATGGCTGGTGCCACAAATGGCTCTATTCATGGAACTGTACAACCATATCCTGAAACACCTGCTCCGGGTTTTACTACACCTGATGAAAAGAAACCATCTATTTTCTTTAAGGCAGCATATGATAAAACGTTCAATGATCTGCGCCTCCGCATCGCAGTATCTTCCTACAGCAATGCAGGTAATGTGCTGAATAGCCTGTACCTGGGAGATCGTGGTGGATCACATTACAGCATGGTGATGGAACAATCACGATCGCTCCTCCTGATAGATGGCATTCCTTCCGGCATCGCACCGAGCACACCGGAAAACAATAAAGATTCCGGCCGCTTCCTTCCTCTTTTCAACAACAAGGTTAGTTCGCTAATGATCAATCCATTCATCCAATGGAAAGGACTCGAATTCTTTGGCACATTTGAAAAAGCTAAAGGCCGCATGAACTTTGAGCCTGTTGGCACTGAACGGGAATTCACGCAGATGGCCGCTGAATTAGTGTACCGCTTCTTACCACAACAACAACTGTATGTCGGTATGCGCTACAATACGCTCACAGGAAGACCGGTCTTCCATCAGTCAGATGTAACTGTCAATCGCATCACTGCGGCGGCAGGATGGTTCCCTACACGGAATATCCTGATCAAGCTGGAATATGTAACACAGGAATATCTTGATTTCACGCCATTCGATTATCAATTTGACGGAAAGTTTGATGGATTCACAGCACAGGCTGTTGTGAGTTTTTAAGATGTAGGTTTAGAGAGAGCTCCTGAACAACCCTTTCCGGAAACGGAAGGGGTTTTTTATTAAATCATCCGGAAACGCTGCATAAATTCTGCCCGGAGTGCATGGCTTAGCGGCAATTGTTTTCCGCTGCAATAAACATATCCTTCCGATACTTCGTCAACATGATGCAGGTTGACCACATACGACCTGTGAATGCGCTGAAACTTTCCTGCAGGTAACCTGGCTTCGAGATTTTTCATGGGCATGGTCAGCAGGTAATCTTTGTCTTTCGTGAAAATGCGGCAGTAGTTACGCTCCGCTTCAACATAGAGAATGGATTCGAAGAGCACCTTGATCATCCTGTCCTTGTAGCGAATAAAGATGCGGTCATCCAGAATGTACGTGTTGTCTTCTTCCGTTTTGGGTGCCGGCAATTCGTCCTGTGTGTGTTGATTTTCTTCCATGCGGCTTATCGTCAGTTCGATCGCACGCTGCAGATCTGATTTTTTAAATGGCTTGGCAAGAAATGCAGATGGCCTGGCTGACTTCGCTCTGTTGAAGGTGCTGTCATCACTGTTAGCTGTGAGAAAAATAATCGGGATCCGGTACTGCGTGTGCAATGCTTCTCCCAATGTTATCCCATCCATTTGTCCCTGTAGTCTTACATCAAGCAAGGCGATGTCGGGTTTATTTTCTTTAACATGTAGCAACGCTTCTTCTGCGCGCGGCAATAATGCGGTCACTTCATAACCAAGCTCAGCGAGGAACATGGAAATCTTTGCTCCAATGAGCATTTCATCTTCGACGATCAGGATCTTGATATTCGATTCCATAGAGGGTAGCTTGTCAGGCGATCTTCTTCATCGCGAAATCAATATAAACTGCCGTACCTTCCCTCACTTCTTCACGCATGGAGCCGTTCAGTTGCTGTGTAAGTAACGTAATTAACTGGCTACCGAAACCAGTACCATGTATGACACCTGACTTCCCGACACCATTGTCAGCGATCTTAAGTTGCATGGTTTGTGGATCCTTTTGTACGATGCCAATTTCAATTCTTCCTTTGCGACCATCGGGAAATGCGTACTTGAGCGCATTGGTCAGTATTTCATTAGTGATCAGCCCGAGCGGCACTGCCGTATCAATATCCAGTTCGAGATTATTCATCGCACATTCGATAGTGATCCTGCCTTCCGCCCCGAATGAATCAAGGATGCTATCGCTGAGGTTGATGAAATAATCTTTCATTTCCACTGCAGCAAGGTTGGTACCCTGGTAGAGTTTCTGGTGAACAATGCCAATGGATTGCACACGGTTTTGTCCTTCCTGCATCGCCCCTTTGATGCCCGGATCATCGATCTGTGCAGACTGCAATGCAAGCAGGCTCGATACAACCTCAAGGTTATTTTTTACCCGGTGATGGATCTCTTTGAGAAGTAATTCATTTTCTGCGTTTTTCACAGAGAGTTGCTGATTCGTTTTTTTACGTGTAAGGGCATTGCGGTAAAAGGAAAAAGCAAACAAGCCAAGCAATACAGCTATGCCGATATAAAGCCATTGCATTTTTCGTTGCTGACCAAGCCGGGCTTCCTGGATGGATATAGTGGCATCCTGCTTTTCGGTTTCATATTTCGTGCGCAATTCTGATAACGCCATATCGCTTGCCACAGAATTGATGCTGTCGCGCAAATGCAATGCTTTTTTCTGATACAGTAATGCCGGTTTATACTCACCTAAATTTTCATAGATCGTGCTTAGATGAAGATAGTTTTCTGCAAGATTTGAGAAATCGCCGTTATCCAGCTGGAGTCGTATCGTTTTCAATTGGTATGGAAGTGCTTCTTTAAAATCTCCTTTTAACAGGTTGACCTCACCGAGATTGGCAATGGCAGAGGATATGCCTCCGGCATAATTCACTTTCTCGGAATTTTCCAGACAAACTTTGTAATCTGCTATGGCTTCGTCATATCGTCCAAGTCGTTTTAATGCATTGCCACGGGAGTTGGACGCATCAGCCATATCTGTTAAATCACTACCCCTCGCTTTGATGATGGTAATTGCCCTGTCAGCATATTTCAATCCCATTTCATGTTCGCCCGCCACAACGGAGGCGTATGATGCATTGAGAAGCTCAGAAGATAATTGTTCCTGGAGATTGTTCTCCTCACATATTTTAATGGCTCTGTCGGAATATTTCAAAGCTTCATCAGCCTGTCCCTGTTTGAGGAGGTCTTCTGACACACGGCCGAGTGCACTGGCTATCCCTCGTTTATCATCCAGTTCTTCCATCAGGCGCAGGGCGATGAGGTCTTCATTCATTGCTTTTTCGTGCTCACCTGTGTGCCTGTGCGCCCATGCCATTTTAAAATAGGTAGTGGCTTGTCCTTTCTTGTTGTTGATAGCTATAAAGCCAGCCATGGCTTTGTCAAAAAACAGCAATGCGGAATCCAGTTGGCTGAGATTGGCGTGAGTGCGGCCCTGCATTTCCTGGAATTTAGGGATCCATTCTTTATTGTCCTTTTCCGTGGCGAGAACAACTCCTCTTTTTGTGTAACCCAAGGCGAGTTCCAGGCTCACATTATATGCTTCGTTTACCATATCGCTTAGAAGTTTGAAGCGGCTGGTATCGTCGGGAGCAGAAGTAAAGCGTCGTTCGAGACTATCGAGTGTGCTGCTTTGCGCAAAAGCGACATAGCATAAGCATAGGAAAAATGGCAGGGAGAGAGCTTTTTTCATTTGGGTCTAATGCTGGATGTATACAATCAGGTAACACCGGCATCGCAAACCGTTGTAATCGTTTTCAATGACGAGTTTGGGTACCTGTTTGTCGAAGGTAGTAGAAATCCTGACTTAGAAATGGACTGATTTATCCAGGTTTAATGATTCACGCATTTAGTCAAAATACGAAATGATTCGTTCAGGATTCAATATGGACGGGGAATAAAGAAGTAGGATGTAATAAAATCACGGGGTGTATGAATAGCATTTAGGCGAAATACGAAATGAAACTCACAGGATTCAATATGGATAGGGAATCAATAAGGAGAACATAATAAAATCAAGGGCTGTATCAAAAGCATTTCGCCTAAATGCGAAATGGAATTCACAGGATTCAATATGGACAAGGAATTCAGAAGTAAAATGTAATAAAATCAAGGGCTGTATCAAAAGCATTTCGCCTAAATGCGAAATGAAACTCCCAGGATTCAATATGGACAGGGAATCAATACGTAAAACTTAATAAAATCAATACCTGTATCAATTGCATTTAGGCGAAATACAAAATGAAACTCACAGGATTTTATCTTAAACCCGCCATCCTTTCACCCTACCCTTCCGCCAGACTCACATATATCCCCTACCAATTTTAGTCCAAAGAATTTCTAAATCACGCGAACTCTTAAATTTGCTTCATGAAACAATTGCCAATAATTGTCATCTTGTCGGGAATGATGCTTTCATCCTGCAAAGATTTTTCTCAAAACGCATCCGATCCAAAATCTAGGACACAACATCAGGAAAGCATCAAACTATTTCTGCACAACTATATTGACGAGATATGGAATCAACGGGACTTTTCAGATGGGCCTTCGTTTGCATTTTATTTTTGAATACCCTGCAAAGTCAGAATAATGCTAACTTCTGTCAATATAGCCAGCTAGCATTTGATAGTGACACCTGTTACTGGAGGCAATTGTTAAAACAGGATTCGTTTTTACATGCAGCAAACTTACTCTTGTCATACAAAGTCTGTCACAAACCCAGGGAAAATGTACATTCATTAAACTGGCATGCAGGCCAAATGCTGGCATACGCAGGATTGAATCATGAAGCAAACCATTATTTTAAAAAGACCTATACTGTCTTTTCTAAATGGTTCGGCGGCTAGGACGGTTTGGGATGGTAACCGGTGATTACTCCAGCGAAATAGGATTTCAAAGAAGCAGAATGGAGAAATTTTATTACATACTTTTTGACGCACCCATCACAGATAGTCTGAAGGCTAACTATAATGACGGTTGTAAATACAAATGGATAAACAATCAGGTTGCCATAAGCTGGTACGGAGGAACAATAGGCCCTGAATGCCTTGAAGGCTATGAAGGAATTAGAAAATAGAAACACCTTTTACAGGAATATTCTACCAGAATGACTAGAAAAACTAAACGCAGGATTCTTATTGTTTTTTTCGTGTTAATAATAATAGTATCCGACTATTTATTCAGAATGACAGATTTATTTACTATTCATGTTTATAATTTCGAAACCAAAAATGGATACTTCAAAGATGCTGTAATACCGGAAAAAGGAAGAGATTTGGATCATATGAAATATGCCTTTGCGAGGTTTAAAGAAGAAAATCCCGGCACAATAGATACAGTTTTGTACCGCACTTTTAAACTCAATTATTTAAAATACTGGAAATGGCATGACTATGCTACGAAGGAACTTTATCAATACGAATTCAAAAAATAATATTGCGTAACATCAGTTAAAAAGAAACAACTGACCATTTTTCATACTTTGGTTCCGCGAAACTTAACGCCCTCACTTTTTACAATCACGACTTCAGTTTCAATCAACATTAAGCAACAAATGGAAAAACCTGTTTGGACATTTGAAAAGACTACCACATTAAAAGTTAACGAAATTGAATCCATCCTTTTTGATATTAAGGAAGGACAATTTACGGATGAAAGATTGCCATTTATTTTAAAAGATAAAACCAGTTGCAATATTAAATTTATTTATGAAAGATATGTTGTCACATTTGATGGCGGACACACGGAATATATCAGTATTGACAAATCAAAACACACATTGACTATCCAGGGAGAATGGTGGTATAAAGGTGTGTATTCATTCCAACAATTGGCCGGCACATCTTTAATCTCTTTAAAGATCTTTAATGTTTCTAAAAAAGTCCGTTGGGCAGCTTCTTTAATGATTTTACCGGAAAAGCAAAAACATAAAATTGGTTTTGATATATTTATCAAAAATTTAGACCCTGCAAATACATCATACCAACTATAAGTGAACCCTCATGTTTTCATTTTAAGCAAATTATTTATGAATATTCATACACCCATGAAAAGCATTTTATTCTACTTGTTTGCTCTTGGATTCTTTATTCCCACTGCTTTACAGAGCCAGGCAACAGCAGGATATGTACCTCCGGGGGCAAGTGTAAATTTCACACCCGTTGAACTGAGTATCATAGAAAACGAACATGACACAACCACTTATCTGGACCTGGATGGTGATGGAGAGGAGGATGTCCGCATATGGCTCTTAAAAGGTTATCCTCCGACGGATGCCCCTAATATGGTTGTATTCTTTGCTTTGGATAATACTTTCACATTTTGCAATGGAGCAGGGTCACCAGAAAATTTAGCATTGTATCAATTTGGTGATGCTCTTTGTACTAACGATGAAAATTGGGGCACAGATAGTATTTATACTGTGGGTTGCTATGGTGGCTGGAATTGCATACAGGATGGGTCTCCCGTAATAGATAAATATGTCGCCTACAAAAAGAATTCATCCGGTGAGATCGGCTGGATAAAGATATCCATGAGCCTTTTTTCAGGGCAGGATCCAATCCCGGTCACATTCAACATATCTGAGATGTTAGTTCTGCATATAGGCACAGGAATTCATGATAAAGAGGAATCTGAAATTTTTAATGTTTTGCCCAATCCAACATCGGATGGGAGGTTTGTAATTGAAAATGTCAATGCCATTTCAGACATTGAAATATTTAATGCTTTAGGCCAATGCATTGAAAGACATACATGGAATGAAAACCAGTTTCAACTTCCGGATCAAAAAGGCATTTACATGATACGGCTAAGAGATATGAATGGTAAATATTCAATCCGCAAAATAGTGCGGTTATAATATTCAATCAAAGATGGCTGAGAAAAAATCAAAACTCGTTGAAATAAAAACAAAGCAAACTTCTGCAAGTGTGGAAGACTTTATCAATGCTGTACCAGATGAGCAGAAGCGAAAAGATAGCTTCGCGATCCTCGAAATGATGAAAAAAGCGTCCGGTCAGGAACCAAAAATGTGGGGCAGCGCAATCATTGGTTTTGGGAACAAAATATATAAAAGCCCCGCAACCGGCAGGGAAGTTGATTGGCTACTTATTGGCTTCTCTCCCCGCAAAGCGAATCTGTCCTTATATCTAAGCATCAATCTGAAGGAGCATGCCGCTGCGCTCAAGAAGCTGGGCAAGCACAAAACCGGCGTAGGCTGTCTCTATATCAACAAGCTTGAGGACGTCGATACGAAAGTCCTAAAGGGAATGATCGATGCATCATTAAAAAAAAAGTAGCATTTCCTGGCCGGAAGGATGATGTTTATGGATCAAAAGGAACTCTATTAATTAGTTTTCCAAATATCTTCTTCGATAGAAATCAAACTCGCCGGATACGGTAATCGATTAGTAGCCTACCTGATAGATATTTTACCTATTCTTCTCTTGCTGTTTCTGATTTTCTATTTTTACTTTGGGTTTGATGAAACAATTCAGTCATACATGAGTAATAAAGGAGATCCAAAGTTCAGTTGGCAATTCTTAAAAGAGAGAAACAGGATCAGGGACTTTTCTTTACACGATCCGATGCTGCCCCTCAAGTAGACATTCATGTCGAAAAAATGAACTAAACCAAAAGTCCAATGTTTATTTTTTGCTTATTGATCCCCTGGAAATTTAATTGAATTGTTTCAGCCATACCAAAATAATCCTCCGTTATGTCAACTTCAAATTTTATTATCCGTCGCATTGCCGTGACGAGTATCATGGTAGCCACAATATTTTTCAACTACCATTTGGGTTCTAGTCAAAATACTCCGGCACCGGCTGGCAAATATGTCAATGTCCATGGAATGAAAATGTATTACGAAGTTTCCGGTAAGGGCGATCCACTGGTCGTGCTTCACGGTGCTTACATGAACATCCCAACTATGGGTGCGATCATCCCCACCCTCGCTAAAACACATAAGGTCTATGCTATCGAATTTCAGGGTCACGGTCGCACAAACGACATTGACCGTCCAATTACATATCCTAACCTGGCGGATGATGTTGCTTCTTTCATGGATGCAGTTGGAATTAAGAAAGCGGATGTGTTCGGTTATTCCATGGGAGCGGTTACCGGTTTGCAACTTGTCATTCGTCACCCTCAGAAAGTAGATCAGTTGATTTTTGCATCCGGGGCATACGATGTTGAAGGATGGCAACCGGTTTTCAGGGATTTCATTCCGAAAATGACAGTTGACATGTTTCTCAACATGCCGTTTGCTGAAGAATATCGGAAGTTCGCTCCAGACCCGGATGGATTTCGGGGTTTGGTTGAAAAGCTAATCGCACTTGAGAAAGAGCCCATGTCATGGAAAGCTGAAGTCATGAAAATCAAAACACCGGTACTTATCATCTCCGGTGATGCCGATGCTGCGACGCTCGAACATTCCGTTTCTATGTTTCGTCTGCTAGGTGGTGGTGTTATGGGCGACATGGGTGTTCCTTTACCAGATTCTCGTCTTGCCGTCATGCCGGCGACTGCACATACTGCTGTCATCACACAGACAGACATGTTGTATTCTTTCATTGAGCCTTTTTTAAAAGGCCAGACTCCCAAGGGAATGTTTGAGAAATAACCAGCGAGGAATGCCGTAAGAAAGTAAGACGGCAAGACAGTAAGAAAGACCGCAATACATTCATTTCTGATTACTCTGATGGACTTAATGCATTCGGTTAACTCACCCCTTCCCCTCTCTTACAAAATGATAATACTTACAAAAATGATTTCCCTTAAGATAAGGGCGTTTGATTTGTATTGAAAATCATAAACGCCCCTCTCTCTCAGGATTCTGTCACTACTACCTAAATCTTTAAAAAGAGAGGGGGAAGGAGGTGAGTTAATAGTAATACTTCTCCCATTATCTAAAAATAATCACAAAAAGTTGCGTAGTTAAATAACTACACTTATATTTGTAGTCAAATAGCTACGCAATGAATTTAAGAAGGGACGTATTCCAGGCCATAGCTGACCCGACCAGGAGGGCTATACTTCTATTGGTGGCAACTCAAGCCATGACAGCTGGCACCATCGCCTCTAACTTTGACACTGCCCGCCCGACCGTTTCAAAACATCTGCAAATACTCACCGAATGCGAATTGCTTACGCCAGAGCAAAACGGCAGGGAGATTTACTATCACCTTAATGCAAAAAATATGAAAGAAATAGCTGACTTTATTGAGCCTTTCCGCCGGATGTGGGAAGACAGGTTCAACAAACTGGAATCAATCATGAAAAAACATAAAAAGAAATAATATGGAACGGAAAACAAAAGTCCATGCCGAAGATGGCAAGCAGGATATACTGATCACACGTGAATTTGATTTGCCGGTAGAATTACTTTTCCAGGCGCATGTCGATCCCGATATCATTGAGCAATGGATGGGCTCGAAAGCATTGAAACTGGAAGGTAAAAAACATGGCAGCTGGCAACTGGAAAAAAAAGATGATAAGGGCCACGTAGTATTTGCAGCCAATGGTGTGTTCCATGATTTTGTCCCCAATCAGAAAATCACCCGGACATTTGAAATGGAGAATACCCCTTTTGGCGCACAACTTGAGTTTTTGGAATTTGAAAAAATGACTGACGATACCAGCAAGCTCACTATGCATATCGTTTACAGATCCGCTGCACTCAGAGAAATGGTGCTGAAGATGCCTTTTGCTCATGGTATAAACATGGCACATAACAGATTACAGGAAGTTCTGTGTGAAGTGGGAAAATGGACTATAGAACAAAGACCATAGATAACAAGCAAAATCAAAGAAAAAAGATTTTCGATTAACCTTTTAACCCTTTTTTAAAATAACCCATCATGAAAAAAAGAGACAAAATCATCTACTGGATTTCCACCATTTGGCTTTCATTAGGAATGATAGCTACCGGAGTACAACAATTAATGAAAGTGCAATTGGAAGGAGCCTTATCACCTCCCGGTGTTTATGGCATTACGGAGTTAGGTTATCCTGTGTATGTGCTGACTCTGATTGGTGTTTGGAAAATATTAGGTGTGATAGCTTTGCTTATCCCTAAATATCCACTACTGAAAGAATGGACATATGCTGGTATTTTCTTTCTGCTGACTGGTGCAATATTCTCACATGTTGCTATCGGCCATTCGATGAAAGAATTATTCCCTGCGGGCTTACTTCTTGTCCTGACAGTACTTTCATGGTATTTCAGACCTGCAGAAAAAAAGATCATGTCGGTTAATGCATAACATCCTGTACAGACTGATGGATTCTATAAATTCAATAGACTATTACTAAAATCTGTTTTAAGTCTCTGATTAAAATTCAACTAAAAGCCGGTTTAAGTCTCTGATCTAAAATCAACTAAAAGCTGGTTTAAGTCTCTGATTAAAATTCAACTAAAAGCTGGTTTAAGTCTCTGACCTAAAATCAACTAAAAGCTGGTTTAAGTCTCTGACTTAAACTCAATATTATTCACGTCTCCTGACGTGAATAATCTCTTAGCCTTCAACTCAATCTTAAATCAAATCTGAAATCTTAAATATTTTCATGAACAAGTCATTAACAATGAAATAACTGGTCAATAACAAGTTCCCCGTTTATTTGGAACTATATTTATTGCTTATAAAAAATAGACACCCTCATGAAAAAATTCTACTCCCTCATTTTTATAGTCTTCGTACTGCTAAATTATGCTTGCGGACAATCCAAAACAGAAAAGATCGAAGCACTGATCAACATGTATGCGGAGTTTGGACTATTCAATGGATCTGTCCTCGTTGCAGAAAAAGGGAATATTATTTATAAGACAGGTAAGGGTTGGGCCAATGTGGAATGGGAAATACCTAATCAACCTGACACAAAACACCGGCTGGCTTCTATCACCAAGCAATTTACCGCCATGTTAATTGTACAATTGGCTTCAGAGAATAAACTAAAGCTGGATGTACCTATATCAAGTTATCTGCCGGATTATCCTAAGAAAACCGGTGACATCATCACGATACATCATCTGCTCACGCACACTTCCGGAATCCCTAATTACACTTCATTTCCGAACTATAGAGAAATAATGCAGGATCCTAAATCTGCTGAAGAATTAGTAAGTCTTTTCGCTGATTCAACGCTTGAATTTACTCCCGGCAATAGATTTCAATATAGCAATTCAGGTTATGTCCTGTTGGGCTACATCATTGAGAAAATAACCGGCCTACCCTATGAGCAGGTATTACAAAATAAAATCTTTACACCACTCAAAATGAATAACTCCGGATATGACCACAATGATGTTGTTATCAAAAAAAGAGCTTCGGGTTATGACCAGGTAGGCAACACTTTCCAACACACTAATTATATCGACATGTCTGTACCCTATTCTGCAGGCGGTATTTACTCTACCGTTGAAGATCTGTATTTATGGGACCAGGCTTTATATACTGAAAAACTTGTTCCGCAAAAATACAGGGACTTATTATTTGGTTCCCACATTCCTGCCGGTCAACAATTTTATGGTTATGGTTGGGAAATGGGTAAAATGCCTGTAGGCAGCTCTGATGACGTGGTACAAATCATCAGTCACAGCGGTTCAATTAATGGCTTTGGCACGCTCATAACCCGGATTCCATCAGACAAGTCATCGATAATTCTATTAAACAACGCAGGAGGCGCCCCGCTTTATGATATTACTATCGGGATAACCGGTATTCTTCAGGATAAACCCTATAGCTTACCTAAAAAATCTCTAGCTTTTTCGTTATTGGAAATGATTGAAAAAGACGGTGTCAGGCCTCCACTTGTAAATCTTAAAGAAATCAAAGATTCCGGTGATTATACGATCAATGAAAATGAAATGAACGTGGCAGGATATCAATTGCTGCATTCTTCCCCCAGTGAAGCAGCATTCATTTTTAAGATGAATGTGGAAGCATTCCCTAACTCGTTTAATACATATGACAGCTATGGAGAAGCCCTTTTAATCCTTGGAGATACTACTCAGGCAATTGAAAATTATACGAAGTCTGTAAAACTAAATCCAGGCAATGAAAACGGTTTGAAAGTATTGAAAGAATTAGGGGTGAATACAGACACGTTAATCAAAAAAGTTTCCATTGAAGATTTGAAATTATTGGAAGGTGACTATATCATCACCAATCCGCCTACAGACGGAGATAAATATTGGAAAATTGAATTTGAAGAGGTCAGCGGGGTATTAGTTGGAAATGACCGTGGTTACCGGTACAAATTAGTTCCTGTCCGTGACAATCAGTTTATCAATCCGGATGATGGCGCTTCATTAATATTCGATACCAAAGACAAGAATGCAATCACACTCATGCTTTTTGGAAGATTCAAGTTCAGGAAGGAAATATAATTATGCTTTTTTTCATACTGACTGTATTCTCCACCTGCTTTGGACAAAGCAACCTTAAAGACATTTTAAATAACCAAGCTGGTTTAAGTCTCTGACTTAAACCCAATACCAAAAGCTGGTTTAAGTCTCTGACTTAAACCCAATACCCAATGCTGGTTTAAGTCTCTGACTTAAACCCAATAGCAAAAGCTGGTTTAAGTCTCTGACTTAAACCCAATATTATTCATGTCTCCTGACATGAATAATATCCGCTCACCTCAACATTCTTTCATCAATCTTAAATCTACACTCTGGAATCTTAAATTCAATACTTCAATCTGAAAACTATGAAAAAAATCTACTCTTTGCTTATTTTAGTCTTCGTACTATTTAATAGTGCCTGTGGACAAAACAAGACTGTAAAACTCGATGAACTTGCCTTTGGGGCTAGTGTAAAAAAGCTAAGCGATAGCATCTGGGTCATCTTTCAGGACAGGGATGATAACTATTGGTTCGGTAGTAACGGTGAAGGTGTATATCGTTTTAATGGAAAAACACTTACACGCTTTACTACAAATGAAGGTTTAACCAACGATAGCATTCGCGAGATCCAACAAGACAGGGCAGGCAACATGTATTTCTCGACCATGAAAGGTTTCTGCAAATTTGATGGCAATACCATCACAGAGATGCTTCCTATAATACCTTCCGATTCCCAGGGAGGATGGAAACTGAAACCGGATGATCTATGGTTCAAAGGAAATTCTATTGTGAATGGTCCATACAGGTTGGATGGCGATTCGCTATACGATCTTGATTTCCCAAAGCACGAACTTGAGGATGAATTGTATTCCATAACCGGGAAGGTTCCATGGAGCAATAATGGTGTGTATACCATTTACAAAGACAGCAAAGGAAATATTTGGTTTGGAACAACCTGTTTTGGTGCATGTCGATTCAACGGAAAGTCACTTACCTGGATCTCAGAAAAAGAAATTACATTTCGAACCGATGCTTTTGGTGTACGTGGGATAATTGAGGATGAAGATGGATGGATGTGGCTTACGAATACAATCTATCGATACGCCATCGTCGAAAAAGAATCCGAAGGAAAAGGACAACCTGTGATTGATTTCAAAAAAGAAAAAGGAATTGGCAACGGTGAATGTGATTATTTTCAATCTATCGTCAGAGATGATATGGGCAGCTACTGGATGGTGACCTACATGGGAGGTGTCTGGAGATATAATCCATCTGGTAGAAAATGGACACATTACCCGGTTATGAAAAGGGATGCTTATATTCCGCTTGTCTCCATATACAAAGATCATCGAGATGTATTATGGCTGGGCACGCAGGAAGATGGAGTTTACCGTTTCAATGGTAAAACATTTGAGAAATTTATTTTCTGACCTAAAACAAACAAAACAAGAGAAAACTTATATCAAATCTGCAATCTTAAATCTTATTTTAGACTATGGCTAAAAGTACTATGAACCCCAAGGTGGATTTCTATTTCAACAAAGCCAAAAAATGGGGCGAAGAATATGAACTGTTACGCATGCTCATGCTCGACATGGGACTTACAGAGACATTGAAGTGGGGTGTTCCCTGCTATATGTTTGAGAAAAGTAATATCGTGTTGATTCATGGATTTAAAGATTACTGTGCATTATTGTTTTTCAAAGGCTCTCTGTTAAAAGATCCCAAGGGCATACTCATTCAACAAACAAAGAATGTGCAGGCTGCGCGGCAGATACGGCTTACCAGCATAAATGAAATTGCAAAGAAGGAGCGAACCATCAAAGCTTATGTAAAAGAAGCCATTGCCATTGAAAAAGCAGGCTTGAAAGTACCCTTGAAAAAAGCCACGGAATTCAATATTCCTGAAGAATTTCAAAAGAAGCTGGATAAAAGCGCTGCAATAAAAAAAGCTTTTTATGCTTTGACACCCGGAAGACAAAGAGGTTATTTATTATATTTCTCACAAGCCAAATTATCAAAGACAAGACAGTCAAGGATTGAAAAATATATGCCTCAAATTCTTAAAGGGAAAGGATTAGAGGATTAGAGATTTAAGATTATATTTTATGATTTATGATTTGCCCTAAAAGCTACTTTAAGTCTCTGACCAGAAGCTAGTTTAAGTCTCTGACCAAAAAGCTAGTTTAAGTCTCTGACCAAAAAGCTAGTTTAAGTCTCTGACTTAAACTCAATATTATTCACGTCTCCTGACGTGAATACTCCCTAAAAGCTAGTTTAAGTCTCTGACTTAAATCCAATATTTTTCACGTCTTCTGACGTGAATACTCCCTAAAAGCTAGTTTAAGTCTCTGACTTAAATCCAATATTATTCACGTCTCCTGACGTGAATACTCCCTAAAAGCTGCTTTAAGTCTCTGACTTAAATCCAATATCTTTCACCACTCCTGACGTGAAAAATCCCTTATTTTTAGGTACAAATAACTTCACCATGTCACGCTACAAAATCCTCGATCAGGAAGGACTAAACTTTATTACGTGCACCATTGTAGGCTGGATCGACATCTTTAGCCGGAAGTGCTACAGGGATTTATTGCTGGATTCCCTGAACTATTGCAGGAAGGAAAAGGGACTCCTGATTTTTGCTTACGTAATCATGAGCAATCATATTCACCTTATTGTTCAAACAAATAAATCGGCAAAGCAAAATCTTTCTGAGATCATACGGGACTTCAAAAAATTTACAGCTAATGGCATTTTAGAAAAGATCAACATAGAATCAGAAAGTAGAAGAGACTGGTTACTTCACATGTTTAGATATCATGCCCGATTCAATTCAAACAACAGATATCACCAGGTATGGCAACAAGATAACCATCCCATTCTTCTGTATTCCCAACCGGTCATTTGGCAAAAAGTTAATTATATCCATATGAATCCGGTTCGTGCCGGGATAGTAGACAACCCTGCAGACTATCTATACAGCAGTGCCAGGAATTACGAGCATGAAAATCGGAATTGTCTAATGGAAATTGATTTGTTGGAACCTTTCTGGAGTGATGTGGGGAGGATTGAATAACTCACGTCAGGAGACGTGAAAAATATTAGGTTCAAGTCAGAGACTTGAACCAACAATCGTTTTTACATGCAAGCTCCAAATACTTCACCAAGCCTCAACCAAAAGTTGGTTTAAGTCTCTGACTTTTAACCAACGATATAATTGCTAAAAGCTCATTGCCTTAACAATAGCTGGTTTAAGTCTCTGACTTAAACTCAATATTATTCACGTCTCCTGACGTGAATAATCTCATTAAATTTTGGTACATATACTTCACATCTCACACTACAAAATCTTCGATCATTGCGAGAAGTGTTTAACTGTTCACGTCAGGAGACGTGAAAAATATTAGGTTCAAGTCAGAGACTTGAACCAACAATCGTTTTTACATGCAAGCTCCAAATACTTCACCAAGCCTCAACCAATAGCTGGTTTAAGTCTCTGACTTAAATCCAATATTATTCACGTCTCCTGACGTGAATAATCCAATTAAGTTTTGGTACAAATACTTCACATCTCACACTACAAAATCTTCGATCAGTGCGAGAAGTGTTTAACTGAGTCAAATTGCTATTCAGGTTACAATTTTTCATTCTATTTTGTGTCGTAGAAACTTAAAACCAGGTAAAATGAAATCCGATAAAAAGAACATGGCTTCCAAGCAACGTGAAGAATTATTGAGTGTACTAAAATCACGTTTTGACAAAAACAAGAACCTCCACAAAGGAATTACCTGGGATAAAGTGCAAGCCAGACTGGAAGCACATCCCGCAAAACTGTGGTCGCTCAATGCAATGGAAGAATCCGGTGGTGAGCCGGATGTGGTAGGTCATGATAAAAAGACAGGAGAATATATTTTTTATGATTGTTCGCCGGAAAGTCCGAAAGGCCGCAGAAGCATTTGTTATGATCATCAGGCACTGGAGGCCAGGAAAGAACATAAACCAGATGACAGTGCTATTGAAATGGCTTCTGACATGGGAATTGATCTATTGACGGAAGAAGAATATCGTTCCCTGCAGGAGCTTGGTGAATTCGATTTGAAAACATCGAGTTGGATAGTTACACCACCTGCCATCCGCAAGCTTGGAGGTGCCCTTTTTTGTGATCGCAGGTACAATACAGTATTTCTTTACCATAATGGTGCGGAGTCTTATTATGCCGCGAGGGGATTTCGTGGATCGTTAAAGGTCTAGTTTAACTTTTTATCTTTATCACCAACAGATTTTTGTTTTGTGAATGAGATACCAGGTTTACGTTATAGAACTTTCAAAAAAAGTATTTACGGAGAATACAAAGTTTCGTGTTGCTAACCCTCAATTTAATGGTGTGCTCGAGTGTCTGTACGTAGGCATGACAAGTAAAACCCCGGCAGAACGATTGCGACAACACAAAACCGGATATAGGAATAAAAAGAATCATAAACTTTCTGCGTACATCGTAGAGAAATATGGAAGTTATCTGCGTCCCAGTCTTTACGACCATCTGAATGAGAAACCGATGACGAGGCCAGAGGCTTTGCTAATGGAGGAAAAGCTTGCTTTAGAATTAAGAAGACAAGGTTATGCAGTATGGTTTAACTGAAATAAGCAATAGGCAATTAGCAATAGGCAACTCGTTATTCGTTATTCGTAAATCCAATACCCCTGGGGTTCGAAAGGATGCGAAGTGAGATTGAGAAACACAGGGAGAGAATTTTTCGAATGAGAATTAAGATCTGATAGAGAAACATAGGGGTGAAAAATTTGAAGGGGTAGAAAACTACGATCTAAGAAAGATTATTACCTTGAAACAGATTATAAAATCCTGAAGAATTGCCCACAAAATATTTTTGCCAAATGCACCTGGTCGCTGGTTTTAATTGACAGGCCGGTAATGTTAAGAACATGAACGACAAAACCATCGACAGCCTGAGAGAGGCATTAATACATTCACCTAATAACTCTCCTTTGCGATTATTACTAGCTGACACGTTACTAAGTTTAAATAAACTTGAAGAGGCTGAAACAGAATTTAAAATTCTTTTAAAAACTTCAAATGATGTTAACGTGAAGGTAGGACTGGCCACAACCTACTTTAAGAAAGCTAATTATTCTGCCTGTAATGTAATCCTGGAAGAAGTAATTGAAAACGGAACCAGGGACCCGCATACATATGCCTTATATGCAAAGGGCCTTTTAAAGGAAAATTCGTTTGGCGAAGCAATTGAAATTTACAAAAAAGCATTGGCCATTGATCCAAACTATGTTGATGAAGAGCTTGACAATCAATTAAGATTAAAAGGACATCACGAAGCACAAGAAACAGACGAAGAAACAGACAATAGATTTTTACAAAAGCCAACAATCAATTTCAATGATGTTGGCGGAATGGAGGTAGTCAAAAAAGAAATTGAACTTAAAATCATCAAACCACTACTCCACCCTGAACTATACAAGGCTTACGGAAAGAAAACAGGAGGTGGCATTTTAGTGTATGGCCCTCCCGGATGCGGAAAGACATACATAGCCAAAGCAACAGCCGGACAAGTAAATGCAAAGTTTATCAGTGTAGGACTGAATGATATTTTAGATATGTGGATAGGCAACAGTGAAAAAAATCTACACGAAATATTTGAATTAGCACGTCAGCATACACCTTGCATTTTATTTATTGATGAAATTGACGCTTTGGGAGCAAGCAGAAGTGATATGAAACAATCCAGCGGACGGCACCTGATCAATCAATTTCTGCAGGAGCTGGACGGAATAAATGATACAAATGATGGTGTATTAGTGCTTGGCGCAACTAATGCTCCCTGGAATTTAGACCCTGCGTTCAGGCGACCCGGAAGATTTGACAGAATCATCTTCGTACCTCCTCCTGACGAAATCACAAGAGAATCCATCCTGCAGCTTAAGCTTAAAAATAAGCCCACCGGGACAATTGATTATACCAGTATTTCAAAAAAAACGGAATCCTATTCGGGTGCAGACATTGATGCTATAATTGATATTGCCATTGAATTAAAACTCGAGTCATCTTTCGCCGATGGTGTTCCAAAGCCCATTGAAACAAAAGACCTGCTCAGCGCAATCAAAAAACATAAAGCCAGCACACAGGAATGGTTTATGACAGCAAGGAATTTTGCAATGTTTGCTAATGATACAGGTTTGTATGATGACATACTCACGTATTTAAAAATCAAAAAATAATATGACGGAGGACAGCAGGCTATCTAAAATTGGTATTCTGATTCAACAAAACAAATTCACTGAAGCAGAACGAATTTTGAAAGAGTTGCTTTCAGAGGACTCCAACGACATTCATTTATTGTCGTTGCTTGCAGAAGTGAATCTGCAACAATCCAGGCCTGATACAGCAAAAAGCATAATTGACAATGCAATAGGGCTGTCACCTGATTCACCACATTTGTTTTTTATCAAATCAAGAATTGCCATCCAGCAAGATGATTATGATGGAGCTGAAAGGAATATTGAGCAATCCATTGCATTAGATCCCTATGATGCAGATTATTTTGCTTTGCTCGCCAATATCAAGTTGTCACGCAAGCAATTTGAGAAAGCATTAGAACTTTCGGATACAGCGCTCGAAATAGATGCCGAAAATCTGCTGGCATTAAATACAAGAAGCACTGCTTTATTAAAGCTGAACAAAAGTGAAGAGTCATTTGATACCATCCGGGGTGCTTTACGTGAAGACCCAAACAATGCATACACACATGCGAATTACGGCTGGGGCCTGCTGGAAAAAGGTGACCCTAAACAGGCTTTGGTACACTTCAAAGAGTCATTAAAAAACGATCCTGATTTCGACACCGCCCAGGCGGGGATGGTTGAAGCACTCAAAGCAACAAATCCGTTTTACAGGCTTTTTCTGAAATATGCCTTTTGGATGAGCAATTTAACCGCCAGGTATCAATGGGGAGTGATTATAGGCTTTTATGTTGTGTATAGAATTATTAACTCTCTTGCGAGAAACAACGAAGCACTCCAGCCATATTTATACCCTTTGCTCATTGTTCTTGCCCTGTTTGCTTTTTCAACATGGGTGATTACTCCAATAAGTAATTTATTTTTACGATTCAACCCATATGGACAATTATTGCTCGACAGGAAGGAAAAAATGAGTTCAAATTTTGTAGCGGCCAGCCTGAGTGTATCTGTTTTAGGAGTTTTACTCTATTTCATTTTTGCGGATAATAGGTTTTTACCTATTGCGGCATTTGGCTTTGCCATGATGTTACCATTAAGTGTTATGTTTTCCAGGACAAAACAAAAAAACGCATTAATCAAGTATGCAATTGTAATGACAGGTATCGGCATTTTAGCCATTGGCATAACTTTTAAGACAGGAAACATTGTTAACGGGGCATCACTTATTTTCATTTTTGGATTTATCGGATTTCAATGGGTGGCCAATTACCTGATGATCAAAGAGAGCAATCATTGACAACATGTTGCAGTGATTGATCTTATATACAATGCTAAGAAAACATACTATCATTACGTTGACAACATGAATCCATCATATTTCACTACATTTCAGGTTATGAATAGTATTTACTTCTTCATCATTTTCATTTCAGCTGCTGTCCTATCTGCATGCAATGCCCGGGTACAGGAATCACATACCGAAAATAAAGTTGATACCATCGTTGTCGAAAAACCATCTCCTTCCACTCCTGTCGATGAAAAAGTATATGCTAATGAGCGCTTTAAAGATGTAACTGTTACTAAAACAGGTGCGCATACTTTTCTTATCACCGGCAAAGGACAAATCTTTGAGGCAAATTTTGGATGGGTTGTTGAGGATGGCCATGATGAATTATTGAAAGGAAATCAGATGACAGATGCCGGCGCTCCGGAATGGGGAAAATTTAGTTTCACAATAGATATTCCTGAAAAGTCTGACAATTCTACCCTAACACTTATCCTGTTTGAGTCAAGCCCGAAAGATGGAAGCCGGCAGTTTGAGTTGCCGGTGGTGTTAAATTAACCAGATATCAAACTTGAGGGATTCGTTTTCCTATTGGCACAATATCGGCAAAGAAAAAATAATGTGATCGATCAGCACCATGCTCACTGAATGATCATCTTCTCTTCTATCACCTGGTCACCAAGATAGATCTGTAAAAAATATATTCCTTTACCTGCTTTATGTATATCAAAAGATCTCGAAAAACCGGAGTTCATTAATTCCGGAACTGAAGAATAAATCATGCTTCCTATCGAATTCAAAACTTTTATCTGCAGAATATCAGGCACTCCGATCTCACCTGTTATTGTAAATACACCATTATTTGGATTCGGATATACACGAATTCGTTTTTTGATTTCATAAGAAACCGATGTGATAATAGAGACATAAACAGAATCAGAAGAACTACATCCCAAACTGTCAGTTACGATAACACTATATAAACCGCTTTCATTGGCTTCCAGTGTCTGTGTCGTGTCGCCGGTATTCCACAAATATGCCGCTCCTGGATTTCCAGCATCCAGGATAACCTGCAAATCAACGATCAATGTATCCGTTCCGAGATCCACAACAGGATTAGGATTTACTACAATATTTAAAGTATCTGATGTTGCAGCACATCCGGTAATATCTGATAAAACCAGTGAATACATTCCAGGTATTGTCGCATTCACGCTATCACCACTTACAAGACCAGCAGGTGTTGACCATTCAAATGTAAATGGAGCTTCACCTCCAGCGATATCCGCAGTAATCACAACTGTATCGCCTTCACAAATTTCAGTTGATTGATCCTGTAGTAAGGAAACACTGATTTGAGGCACGACCTCCACTGAAAAGGATCTCACCAAAAGAGGACATGGATCATCACCGAATCCTTGTATCGTATAAGTTACATGCTCATTACTATCATCATTATTCACTAATGTATCTATGATCATTGAACCAGGCCCTCCGTATCCATCATGTGCGCCAGTCACGTTTTCAACATCTACTGTCCATACCCAATATTGAACACTGTCTTCTGTAAAATTTATTTCAACAATTTCACCACTGCATATAGTCGTAAGAAATGCAGATGAGGTGTCAGGCACATAACAACACAGTGGCAGAATAATTTTAACAGGTTGATCCAATGCACAATTACTGGGGCCTCCGGACCATGATCCTATCTGTCCATCAGCAAATGTGAAGAAACCAATCGAAAGATCCCTCCTGGTCGAATCTATTGAACAATCCGTGAAATCCCTTACTTCCAATTCGAAGCAAAACCTCCATGGACCCATGCAGCATCCACATGTATTCCCATCGCCCCAATCTTTTGAAATTGGTGGTCCCGGGATCGCACAGGTTCCATTGATACCATAAGAGAACCAGCCCGGAGGCAATATCTCACCCGGATCATCCCAGCATGGCCCACAGCAACCACCTGTTACTCCATCCAGATCAGAACAGTTTGCCTCATATAATGTATGGCAAATATCCATCCTCCCATTTACATCAAAATCACTGATTTGATAAAATGCATGGTCAAAGTGATGCCCAACATCCGTAAACCAATCCCATGTAGCAGCTAAAGTAAACTGGTAAAGTCCATTTCCTAACTGACCCATGGGAAGTCCATTAACAGTTGCATTTAATGGCTGGCCGTTCGCATCAAAGGAAGTAGGCTTCCAGCCATTTCCAAAAACCGGAACGATACCCTGGAACCACTGGCATCCATTTGCTACAGCTGTAAATGTGTCAACATTCATACAGACCCCGATTTTTTCTCCCGGGAAGAATGGGCCGGTCAGCGGTCCGCCTGATGATCTATAAGTAATTTCGATATTCCTGGATGTAACACATTTTGATCCAACGGAAATAGTGTTGACGCTTAATTCAAAATCACCACCGGATGAAAAGATAGAACTAACGGCAATATAATAGACTTCACCTGACTGAATTTCGGAACCTATAGCCATGGCAACGCCATTCGACCCCATTACACACTCCTGATCATTTGGTGTTAAGGGAACATGCTCAAGTGCATTACAGTCAGTAACCAAATGAAAAAGGTTAATAGCAGGTGCACTGAAATCAACACTTGTGACCTGTATATTGATGAGAGTAGCAATATCATCCGCTTCAACAAAATACCATACCGTAGGAGATATGCTGATGAAACAACTATTTACCACGATTTCGGGATTAGCTCCAAAAGTATTGCCTTGAATTTTTACAAAAGATGTATCTGATATGACATTCGGAATATGAATTGCAGTTTCGCAGATATCATTTGGAATTTGTGCGTGTGATATGCAAATACTGCCTAACATAAGAGTGTTAAATAACACCACATTAAAAAATGGAAACTTTGCTATCATACCCAAATGAGAATTTTCTTGAATGTTTTGTGATGTAATATAGAAAATTAAATGTTTCCAATGGCCTCAGCATGATGTTCAATTGCTGACGTTTGAACGTCTCCAAATTCTAACAAATTACATACGCAATATAGACGCTAGTGTGTCTCCGAATTCGAACAAACATCATGCTCAATACTGACATTCGATCGTCAGGGATCTCGTTTGTTCGAGATCGGAGACACTCTAATGTCAGGTTCTCGTTTGTTCGAGGTCGGAGACACTCGAACGTCAGGGTCAAAATGCTGTTGATTCGAGGTCGGAGACACTCAAACGTCAGGTTCTCGCATGGTTCGAGGTCGGAGACACTCGAACGTCAGGGCAGAAAGGATTTCGCTAGGTTCGAGGTTGGAGACATTTGAACGTCAGGGCACTCGAACGTCTTCGCCTTCGCCTTAGCCTTCGCCTTTTTCAAGAAGCACTTGCACACATGGATATTTCCTTTAACTTTGAACTACAAAGTACTTTTGTATGAATGAAAAGGATGCATTTGCCGAACTAAGCTCGATCAGGGACCTGATGGAGCGTTCCTCAAAATTTATTTCACTCAGTGGCTTATCAGGAATCCTGGCAGGTATGTATGCACTGGCTGGAGCGGGATGGGCTTATCTTCTCCTCAAGCATCATTCGTGGTTCAACCTCGGCAGTGCTTATGAGAAGGAGCCTGATATCCTTATGCAATTGTTCCTGATCGCGCTTGCAGTATTGATTTTGTCCGTGGTGACCAGCTACTGGCTTACCATGCGTAAAGCCAAAAGCCGACAGGAAAATGTTTGGAACCCTGTAAGCAAACGTATGCTAACGGCTATAGCCATTCCGATGATAACCGGCGGCCTCTTTATGGGTATCCTGCTGCTAAAAGATGTATACACCCCGATCGCATCCGCCTCTCTCATTTTTTACGGACTGGCATTGGTTGCAGGAAGTCAATACACGTATGATGATGTCAAATGGCTCGGTATAGGCGAGATTATATTAGGTTTGCTCGCATTACTCTTACCAGGTTATGGCCTGATATTCTGGGCTATTGGGTTTGGGATTCTGCATATTATTTACGGAGCCATCATGCATTACAAATACGAACGGTGAAAGATTCCCTGGAACATTTCGATAAGGCATTTGAGAACAGGATCAGGCTCCAGATCATGAGTGTGCTCGCTGCGAATATTGGATATGATTTTAATTCCCTGAAGGACCTGCTCCAGATCACCGACGGCAACCTGGCTTCACACATCAAAGCGCTGGAGAAAGAAGAATACATCAGCATCACCAAATCGTTTATCGGTAAAAAACCAAATACCCAATATGCCATTACTAAAAAAGGAAAGACTGCATTTAAAAAGCACCTGCAGGCACTTGAGAACCTGATCAAACAACAGAAGTGATTTTTTTTGCCTTTTCACTTTGTGGATAAAAGTACTTTTTAAATGAAAAACGAAAAACGTAAAGTCTATAGCCTCATAACTCTATAAACTTCATAAACTCTATAAACTTCATAAACTCATAAATATCAAAACCTTTATCAACATGTCACAGACAAACAACTCAACAACACAATCTATTCACCTTCCCACCCTGCTGCTGCGCATGTTGATCGGAGGAGTTATTGCATTCCTCGTCATCTCTTTTTTTGTTTTTGGAGCCTATGAACCAAATCCTGCATGGGGAAACCTTTGGAGGATAAAACCTTTACTTCTGACTCCAGCAGCCGGTGCCATGGGTGGTGCATTTTATTACTTCATGGAACATATGAGTCATCGAGGGTTAAACAAAGCAGTAGCGATCATATTGAGCGTGATCGGATATGTCATTGTACTTTGGTTGGGTGTTGTGCTGGGATTGAATGGTACGATGTGGGATTGAGTAGTGAGTAGTGAGTAGTGAGAAAACAATGCTCATTTCAGACTCGTGAGCCGTGAGGCGTGAAACGTGAGTCGTGAAATGTGAGCAGTGAATGACTCCCCACAATGCAAAAGATGTGTAATTAAGATTTAAAATAATAAACAGGCGCAACTTTTAACTGCTTATTAAATAAATAAAAATGAGTCTAATTGCTTTTTTCATTTTTCATTTTTAGTTTCTTAATTATGCAAATCAGGACCTATTTCTTTTACCTTCTTTTCTCATGCTTAGCATGTCACAACAATCATGATGAAAAATCAGAAAGTGAAGTACCAACTGAAAACATAGACAGTATTATACCGAATGAAACTGTATTTGATAAAATCAAATGGCAATCAAAGGAAGGTAAAGATTATCCATACAGAGAAAAAATGCTGAAAGATGTCATGACAAATCAGGATCTGAAGAGATTGAAGGAGGATGAAATACTTGATCTTCTTGGGAAGCCGGACCGGATCGATAGTAACTATATATTCTATGTGATAGATCAGAAGCGTTTAGGGTCATGGCCTTTGCATACGAAAACAATGATTATTAAATTCTCGGATGACAGCATAGAGTGGGTTAAGATTCATGAATAGGAGAATTCTTAAGGAGAATTTCAAGGAATCCATTGCTTTTGGCTTTAAGAATATTCTCTCTTGCTTATTTCCCGGATTTATTTTTTGCATGCTGATTGTGTCCAGGTTAATTCATATTCCATACTTGCCCCGGTATGATTTCCTGCTGGTGACTTGTATATGCATGCAGGCATTTATGTACTTCTCAAACCTGGAATCCGGGCTGGAATTGCTTGTCATCACTATGTTTCATCTTTTAGGATTGACATTAGAAATATACAAGGTGTCCATGGGCTCCTGGGCATATCCTGAATTTGGATTTTCAAAAATTTTAGGTGTTCCGCTTTATAGCGGCTTTATGTATGCCAGTGTAGGAAGCTATGTTTGCCAGGCCTGGCGTTGGTTCGATTTAAACCTGGAAAACTGGCCGGGGATTTTTGTTGCTGGCCTAATTTCATTAGCTATATATGTGAACTTCTTTACACATCATTTCATATTGGACATGCGATGGATCCTCTCGATCATCCTGATCCTGGCATTTTGGAAAACCAAAGTCGTGTTCACCGCGAATAAGGTTGAAAGAAAAATGCCCATGGTTTTATCCTTTCTTCTCATCGGGTTTTTCATTTGGATAGGCGAAAATATTGCCACCTATTTTGGTGCCTGGAAATATGCTTCACAACATGAAGGATGGAAAATGGTGAGCATTGGAAAAATTTCATCCTGGTTTTTGCTGGTGGTGTTGAGTATTGTGATTGTTGTTCAACTGAAATTGATAAAAAACAAGATTTAAATCATAAAAGATAAAGGTTTAGGAAAACCATTCGGGGTAAAATAAATTACAAATCTGGTAGTTATGTATGAAAGATGAAACTTAAAACTAAGCTCGCAGGATCTCTATTTGTAATTTGCGTAAGCTTGATAATAATATTATCAACTCAAAATTACAAGTACCCGGATGCTGAGGAGATTAATAAACGACTGAATTATCTACAAAGAGTGATTCATCAACCTTTAGAGTCGGATTCAGATATAATGGCATTAGGCAAAGAGAGTGCTGAATTTATGCTCTTTTCTTATTCTTATTCTGTCTATGCATTAACCAATCTTGCTGTTCGAGATACAATGTATACCAAGCTGGCAACGGATTTGATTAAGGAATCAATAATAAAGGTGCTTGACAATAAAATAACATCAACATATGGAATTGACAGCACCATTTTGACAGCAGATTCACTACCAGAATACTCGATTTTATATTTAGGACATCTAAACTTAATGATTGGCTGTTACAGATTAATATGCAGCGATAGTTCATTTAACTTCTTAAATGATAACATTTCTAAATCATTATTTCAGCGATACAATGAAACTGAATATTTGAATCTTGAGTCCTACCCTGAATCAATTTGGATACCTGACAATACGGTTGCTATTGCTTCATTAAAATTACATAGTAGCAATACAAATAGTAATTATGGCTCCATCTGCACCAAATGGTCTCAATATGCTAAAGCTCATTATATTGATAATGAAACAGGTGTTCTATTCTCCACAGTCGATCCAAACACCGGTGAGCCCATTGAAGAACCAAGAGGTTCAATGCTTGGATGGAGTATAATGTTCATATATCAATTCGACAGTGATTTTGCTATTGATTTATATAAAAACTATAAAACGAATTTTAGCAAAAATTATGTAGTTCTTAGGCCTTTCAGAGAGCGATACAATAGTAAGGAGACAGGCATGGGTGATGTTGATTCAGGTCCTCTTTTCCTTGGATATAGTATTCCCGCTAATGAGTTTGCTTTGGGCAATTCCATATTAGCCGGAGATAAGAAGACAGCGAGACAAATCCTAAGATTAATAGGTATTGGGGCTAAAAAAGTCAGGAATAACAATGAGATTAGGTATAAGGTACGATTTGTAAAAATGAATATTAGCCCAATGGCCGAAGCATTAGTTTTAAATTCTTTAACAGTTACTAAATGGACAAGGACGTTAGAATAACCCATGTCAACATTCTCAGGAGATCGCCAATCCTATAAAGTACAGAATCTAATTTTATAAAACTTAACACTTGACATTCAATAAAAAATATTTTCGAATAGCATTTTTGATTTTAATCATTGAAATTTTGATTGCTCTTTTAATGCATGACCATTTTGTCAGGCCATACCTGGGTGATGTTTTGGTAGTAATTCTACTCTACTGCCTGTTAAAATCCTTCTTCAAATTGCCAGTTATACCTGCTGCAATATTTGTATTGCTATTCTCTTTCCTGGTAGAATTTCTTCAGTTTTTACATATTGTCGAAAAACCTGGATTGCAACAATCAACAATTGCACGAATAGTGATTGGCACTTCTTTCTCCTGGATTGATGTGTTGATGTATACTATAGGAATTGGAATCGTATTGATGGTGGAGAAGTATTGGATAATAAATGAATAAAATTTATGTCTGATACACGTTCCTTTCAATATTAATCCTGAATAAAATTTGAACTTGATTGAATCGTACCATAGGAACTCTCTGCTAAAAAGTATATAAGCAATATACGTGCGCTTCGTAAACGTTTGTAAACGGCTTTCACAAACCCATGATTCTCTGGTGTTTAGAAGATATCTTATCCCTCAAAAGTATATAAGCAATATACGTGCGCTTCGTAAACGTTTAATGGAACATGCCCTGTTAAGCCCGGTCTATCAGAAGTTAAAATTTAGATATGTTTTCATAGATTCGCTATGGTCAATATGGTTTATAAAATTATTTTTCTAACAAGCTTACTTTTAAATCCTCTCTTGAGTTTGTCTCAAAATTTCGAATGGGAAGGTTATGGCAAGGGACTCTCCTATCTAAAAATAAAAGACGGAAATGTCGCATTCAATGGCTACAGCTGGGCTGACTACGAAGGAGGAAAATTGAAAGAAGTTGGTGAAAAATGGATTGTTTACGAGAAGCCAAAATATTCTTCAGACGAACCCTATTATGGACGGATCCAGGTTTTGAATAGCTCATTTGATTCGCTGCGCATATGGATAGAGGGCGTTGAGGTAACCTATTATAAGAAAGAACATTTGGATTACATAGGCAGCTACATATTTGAGGAAGTAAACGTTGAATACTTAAACAATTATAGTTCGTTTGAATTCAAGATTGAATTCAACAGGCATGGGCGGATTCGTTTTTCTGACAGTGAAAATATTACTTTATTTGAAGGCCAGGTTGATGAAACACAGGTTGATCAATTTAAAGAATTGATAAAGTATATAGATATTAGAAACTTGAACATAAGCCAGGGTTGGCGGACTGTCTGTGACGATAAAGAGTTTTCGTTTATTTTTAGAGATGGTTATCGTGAGGAATTTAAGTATACGGCGGTACAGGTCCCAATTCAACTATATCCTGTAAAAGAATTTTTAGAAGAAATCCTTAAATCCAATGGATATACAATCACATTCCCAAACAGGGACTAAAATCACTCCTGCACAAACACCATGAATAAAATAGATTATAAAAATATAGAAATTCGTTGTAAACTCATAAGTTTGGTGATTGAGTTATTACAAAAAGAGGGGCTTAAAAACGAAGAATAAAAATGAATTCTCCTGTCTATTTTATTACCTCCCTTATAACTATGTCGTGCATTAACTCTGCCTATACACAGATAGACTCATTTCATAGCACAACCCAGGTAATTCAACATATGACAGATGCTGTAGAAACTTATGACTCTTTCCAATACAGCACCCAAATGCGTTTCAAAGAATCCGGAGGTGACACATTTACAATCAGAAATTTTATCATAAATTATAAATCTAATTCAGCCAACGGATTGTATGGATATGATTGGAAAATATCAGAGGAAGTTGATTCAGGATATACGTTTGCCATCATGGCCTTACCTGAAGCCTTGTTCGGCATCTTCTCTGGCAACAAGGGAATCGGTTATCAGCACCTGCCCAAAACTTTAGACTTAAGCAGCTATACAGAATATCTCCGGGGTTACTTATTCCTTAGCGAAGTGATTACAACATTTAATGTTGTCTCACCGGGCGACATTATGTTGAGGGACTCAGGTGAATACTATTATTTAACACGACAGATGAATAAATTAGCTACCCGTCGATTGACTATCAGGAAAGACTCCCTTATTTGCCTGTTCAGTTTGTAAGTACTATGATGGACGAAGAATTCGATTTTGCTCAAATTAGTGAAATCAATTATTATTATGATGAACATTTCAGCCAATTACCAGATACTACTTTTTCGATTGATCATTATATTTCACTAGGCTATTCGATACACTATAATGAAGAAACTGAATCAACTAAGCAGATTGAAATAAACAAGATTTCTCCTGAAAGCAGGGAATTTTTGTTAAACTATCCATTCGTGACAGAGAAAGGTGATACTACAACTATTTCATCTTATAAAGCCGGTTACATTGTATTAGATTTCTGGTATTCTTCCTGTGTGCCGTGCCTCAAAGCATTACCTGAAATCAACCAATTAGCTGAAGACCATGCAGACGATGGTCTGGTAGTGCTTGGTATCAATTGCTTTGACAAAGGCATCCGTACCAATCTGGCAACAAAATTGCGCGCAAAGAATATTACTATTCCCCTACTATTTGGTTCAAGGGACCTCCTCGAATCTTTAAGAATAAACAGCTTTCCATCTTATATCATCATAACCCAGGATCGAAAGGCTGAATTTATTCAGGGATATACAGAGGATATGAAGAAATCAATTGAACAAATTTTTGAAAAATAATGGTCTTCAACGAATAATAATCTCATAAGAAGTTTAATGGATTTTTATACCTGTAAAACCCTGATTTAAAAAAGAATATTGTGATAAAAAGTATTTAAGCAATATACATGCGCTTCGTAAACGCTTGTAAACGGCTTTTACCAGTGTATCTTACCCGCGATATCAACAACTTTTTTACCAAATGAGAGTTTACTTTTCATATGAGATTTATTTTACTACTGATCCAGCTCTGTATTGCCTCCCAACTTCTGTCACAGGTAAGACTTACCAATGCTCCTGACTCTTCATTCACATCTGAAAACAATGCCCAGTGCATCGCCGCCCATGGTGACTTTGTCCATGTAGTATGGACAGATGATCGTTTCGGAAATAACGAAATTTTTTACAAACGTTCTCATACCAAAGGACTCTCCTGGGAAGATGATGTCCAGTTGAGTGTCAGCTTTGTATATGCCACTTCTCCGAGCATAGCAACAAATGGAAATGAAGTGCACGTAGTCTGGATGGATCACCGCGATAACAAAAACGAAATTTATTACAAACGATCTTTAGATAACGGAGCAACCTGGGGACCCGATATCAGGCTAACGGATGAAGTAGGAGAACCCAGCCATCCCTCACTCGCTATAAATGACCAAACCCTCCATCTTGTATGGCAGGTGAGTGACCACAAAGCGGATGAAATATTTTATAAAAAATCAACTGATGGCGGATCTACCTGGCTGCCTGAAGTGAGAGTTTCGAATGCACTGTCAAATGCTATAAATCCATCCATTGCAGTTTCCGGCAACTTCATTCATGTGGTTTGGTCGAAGGCAGGTGGCTCTGGCATTTATTACCGGCATTCACTCGATGATGGAAATGTGTGGTTACCTCAAGTCGAGCTTACTACCGTGGCATCATATAGTGAGCACGCCATGATAACTCTTTCTGATACGATGATTTTTGCATTCTGGTCAGATCGCAGAAGCGGAAATGGTGACATCTATATGAGAAGATCAGTGGATAATGGGACTACATGGGAAAATGATCTCAAGCTTCCTTCTCATGCCAATCAGGCTATTAGTCCACGTGCAGGTTCTGCTGGAACATACATCTATCTTGTATGGAGCGAAATCAATGTCAGTGACTGGGCTACATTTGAATCTATTTCAACTGATGCAGGAGTAAGCTGGACCGGACCAACTCTTGCAAAAGTGAATCATGGAATTTCAACAAGACCATTTATTGCATTTAATGAACGCGATGTCCACATCATCAGCACCGAAGAAGCAGATGGTAACCCGGAAATTTATTATTCACGTAGCGATACCGGCAATCCGTTCCTGGATCACAATGCATATGCATGGGGTCATGGATTGGGTTCGATACACAAGGATGTAGCATATGATATAATTGCTGATTCCGCAGGAAATGTATACGTAACCGGTTCATTTGAAAATACAATGGATTTCGATCCGGGGCCCGGAGTAGTTGATCTGGTTTCAGCAGGAAGTTCAGATATATTCATTGCCAAATATGATTCAACTGGTCAGCTTCAATGGGCTAAGCGTGCAGGCGGACCGGAAGATGATGTGTCTTACAGCATTAAACTGGATAATGACGGACACGTGTATGCAACTGGTTATTTTAAAAATACATCTGATTTTGATCTGGGAACTTCAGGTGAAGAATTAATTTCTTTTGGTCAAGCGGATATTTTTATTCTAAAACTGGATATAGCTGGCAATTTTTTATGGGTCAGGCAAATGGGAGGAAGCGGCCAGGATGAAGCACGCTCTATCGCATTGGATAAGACTGGAAATATTCTGACCAGCGGTTCTTTTTCAGAAACAACGGATTTTGATCCATCCACTGATATCGCGAATCTCTTATCAAATGGATTGTCTGATATTTTTATTTCAAAGATTGATGCCGCAGGTAATTTTCTTTGGGCCCGGTCTGTCGGAGGCGCTGCTAACGATGCTGCACATTCTGTCACTACGGACGAAGAAGAATCCGTTATCCTCACAGGGTATTACTCGGACACAGTTGATTTTGATCCCGGCGCTGACATTCATTTATTAAGTACTAATGGATTGAAGGATATTTTTATTCTAAAGCTGAATACGGATGGACAATGGGTATGGGGAGATTCATTCGGTGCAATGGAAGATGATGAAGGGAATTCAATCACTTGTGATAAAGCAGGGAATGTATATTCTACCGGTAGTTTCCGGAAGACTGTTGATTTCAACCCGGATCCTCCTGTTGTAAATATTATCTCCCATGGCCTGACTAACGTATATATTTCCAAGTTGGATCATGACGGCCATTATATCTGGGCCAAAAATTTCGCTGGAAATGCAGATGAAGGCAAAAGCATTTCAGTTGATAATTTAGGTAACGTATACACTACCGGTTCCTTTGGCACAAGTACGGATTTCGATCCGGGTGCTTTACAACTTTCTCTTTATGCAAATAATGAGTCAGATGTCTTTATATCAAAGTTGTCAGCGGATGGAGGATTTGTCTGGGTCAAACAGTTAAGTGGTTCCGCTTCAGCGCAGGGAAATGCTATAGCAACCCGATCCTCTTCTTATGTATACTGCGCAGGATATTATTTTGAAAATCTTGACCTTGATCCATCTATAGGTATTGACCTGGAAGAGAATCATGGGATTAACGAAGACATTTTTATTCTTCAACTCAAACAATGTCAACCGCAGTCCACCTCACTTGATGTAGTAACATGTCAACCTTATCTCGCGCCTGATGGAATAACGGTGTGGACGATTTCCGGGACATATCAAATGATTATTCCCACTTATCTTGGATGTGATAGCGTCATCACTGTTCATTTGACGATTACGCAGCCAACTGAAAATGATACTGATGTCTCTGCATGCGATCAGTTTATATCTCCCGATGGAAGCATTTGGACTGCATCCGGAACATACCAGGTTGTATTAACCAATATTGGTGGATGCGATAGTATCGTCAACTTTCACCTGACTATTTTACAAGGAAGCGAAACTGAAATCGAGGCAACAGCCTGTAGCGAATATTCTACACCTGACGGATTGCATACCTGGACAATATCCGGTGTCTACCCTATCGTATTTACTAATATTGCAGGCTGCGATAGTATTATCAACTACCATGTCACTATTTTACAGGAAAGTGCAACTGAAATCGAGGCTACGGCCTGCAATCAATATTCTACTCCCGATGGATTGCATACCTGGACTGTATCGGGGATCTATCCACTCATATTTACAAATATCGCCGGGTGCGATAGTATCGTCACCTACCATGTCAATATTTTTCAAAACAGCGAAACTGAAATCGTAGCCTCAGCCTGTAACGAGTATACTACGCCTGACGGATTGCATACGTGGACCGAATCCGGAAGCTACCCACTCTTATTTGCTAACATCTTTGGATGCGATAGTATCGTCACCTATCAAGTCAATATTAATCAGAACAGTGCAACTGAAATTGTAGCCTCAGCCTGTAACGAATATTCCACCTCTGACGGGTCACATACATGGACGGAATCCGGAATCTACGAAGTTATATTGACGAATATCGCGGGATGTGATAGTGTGGTTACATATAACCTTATTATTTTCTATGACACGGATACAACTGTCAACATTACAGCATGCAATCGCTACACAACACCTGATGGGATGCTCAGTTGGGATGCGTCAGGTGTGTATCCGTATACTCTTGCTGCAATAACAGGATGTGATAGCAATATTGTCCTGGTGCTGAATATTGTAGATGTAGATACTACCGTAAACGCAACAGGAAATATTCTAAATGCAAATCAAACCGGAGCAATTTACCAATGGATCGATTGTAACAATGCCGGAGCAATCTTGCCGGAAGAAATTTCCCAGTCATTTTCACCTGCTACAATTGGAAATTATGCCGTGATCATTACGATGAATGGATGTTCGGATACTTCTGCTTGTTATCCTGTAACAATCACTGGAATTGATGATGCTGAGAATAGTAATGCAATAAATATTTATCCCAACCCTGTACATGATATCATTCACATTGACCTGAACAGGCAATATCCAAAGACAGAAATTGAATTGTTTAATGTGGATGGAAGGATCTTAAAATCCGGCTCTTATAACGACCAGAGATTTATCCAGTTCGCACCTGGATTGACTCCCGGGCTTTATTTTATTGCTGTTACATTCAATGGCTACAGGTTTGTGAAGAAGGTGGTAATGATTTGATCACGAATATGCCATTTTAGCTGATCTAATCGTGAAAAATGAAAACCTTATTCGTAGACTCTTTTACGGATCAAAAATTCAAGGGCAATCCTGCTGCAGTTTTACAAACTTTCCTGACAAAATATTGGGTGGAAAAACTCAAAAAAAGTAAATTAAAGGCTTTTCACTCATCTTTGAGAACAGGTTGTATGACGACTGAACTGATTGAAGGCAAAGTATTGATTTATGGAGAAGCGGTTACCGTGCTTGAAGGGGAATTTATTTGCTGATTGAATCTCAAACACAATGTTGCAAAACTAATCCATCTTTATCACGGATGGCATATCCACAAATTTAACATCTGGATACTTTACCCGGATTTCTGGTGTCAATCGAAGATCCGTTTTGAGTTGTTTCAGCATAGGCCAGTATTGCAGGTTAGTTTCAAGCTGATGTAGATTAGGACAATCGTATATGGTTACAAATTCCAATGCCACTAACTTGTTGACAGAGGAGGGTAAAGATTGCAGTTGCGGCGACCCTTTTATCGTTAATTGCTTTAAGTTCTGATGGTTCGTAAAAATTTGTTCGGGCAATTGTTCTCCTTTAAAATTTCGCAGTTCTATAATTTCAAGTTTCTTCAACTGACCAAGTTCTTTCCATTCCTCAACCTTAGGATCATTAAGTAAAAGGATAGTGGCTTCGGAGGCGTACTGCAGAGCCTCTTTCGTGCTTTTAAAAACGCGTGATGATGGCGCTATCGAATAGATAGTATTTCCTCTCAAGTCTTTGATATACTCCACTGTCTTTGAGTTCGGCATATTTTCACTTAGATAAATAAAATAACTTTCTGTGATTTCATCCGGTGATTCGTCCAGAATCCCAACAACTTTTAAATCCTCCAAATCAAACACCGGTAGTGAAATCACTTTTTCATTTTCGATAATGCCTGTTAGTAAATAATGTCCCATTACAAATTTCGCAGGCCTCACTTCCAATCCTTTATGCTGCAATGTCACGGTATTGAATAAATGATCTTTCAGCTTTTTTCTACCAGGACCTCCATTGTTATTTTCATCTATCATCAGGAAATAAGCTTTATCACGGGAATACCAGGAAGGTGAACTTTTCATCTTCATGTAAAAAGAACTGCAAAGGGCAGTTGCAATGCTGTCAACTAATAATCTCATAGCAGTGCAACTTGTATCTACCAATGATGCACCCGGAATCTTTGTTGAAGTAAATTCTCCATCAGGCTTAATATACAGGTTGGATTTCTCTGCACTGATGTAAACTTTCCAATATAAACTATTGGTCTCCTCTATACGATTAAATTTCTTTTCCGCTTTCGGCAGTTATGTTTTTAATTACATTTCCTTTATCATCAATCAGTAACCAATCTTCACTTTGCGCATTGACTGCTGCACCAGGACTCCATACACGCACCAAAGCTTTGTCGTCAATGACCTTGCTGCCATATTTATATAGCAAGTTTCCGAAACATTGCTCCCCTTTTGAATTGTAATACTCAATGAAGCCTGAATTGCCTTCAGATGAAATTATTTTAGTGGCCATGAAATAACCTCCTTTCACCGAAGTGACAAATTGATATGTCTTATCGAATGTTCTTAGGACTTTTTGCTGATGATTGATAAGATAAAATCCATCCGGTTTCAGGACTGTCATCACTTTATCTTCAAACGGAATTACATAATAGTTTCCTGGATTAAACGGAGTAAATTCTTCAATACAAGGCGCATGTCCTGGAGGTGTTGATAACACAACCTTGCCGTTTTGATCATAATACACAAACCCTTCTGTATTAAAAGATCGGACCGCGTATAATTTATTTCCAGGCTGACTATACAAATCAACCAATGATAACAGTGAAAAAATTAAAATATTGAAATGGAGCCTGGTAATCATTGTCGGAGGTTTATATGGAAATTCAGTATTCAAATATACACCATTGATCTTTTTGTGTCTAAGGCTTAACAGAAGTTTTGAGTGATTATCGATCGATAGCGTTTATTATCAATACCATTCGCAAAAATAAATTACTTTTTGAGCGTATTTCTTTGAACCTTTAACCATGGATGATCTCCTCGCCGCCCGTTCACAAATGGCCCTTTCCCTTGGGTTCCATATTGTATTCGCCTGTATCGGAATGACGATGCCCATCCTGATGGCCTACAGTGAATGGAAATGGATACGCACCGGCAAACAGGTATATATGGATCTCGCAAAAGCATGGTCAAAAGGCGTAGCCATCTTTTTTGCCGTAGGTGCCGTATCAGGAACTGTACTTGCATTCGAATTGGGATTATTATTTCCGGAGTTTATGAAACATGCTGGTCCCATCATCGGCATGCCTTTCTCCTGGGAAGGAACTGCATTTTTTGTAGAAGCCATCGCACTCGGAATATTCCTCTACGGTTGGGATAAGTTGAATAAATGGATGCATTGGTTATCAGGCATCATAGTAGGCATTTCGGGAATCCTGTCAGGCATATTTGTCGTTTCTGCAAATGCATGGATGAACAATCCTGCAGGTTTTGAATGGGTAAACGGAGCTCCGGTCAACATTGATCCTGTTGCCGCCATGTTTAATAATAGTTGGTTCCAACAGGCATTGCACATGGTATTGGCAGCATTCATTTCCACTTCGTTTGCAGTAGCCGGTGTGCATGCATTGCTGATACTTAAAAAAGGAAAAAGCCCGTTTCATCTGACTGCTGTTAAAATTGCATTGACCTTTGGAGCCGTTGCAGCCTTTCTTCAACCTATCAGCGGCGACATTTCAGCAAAGAATGTAGCAGAATATCAACCGGCAAAACTGGCAGCCCTTGAAGGTTTGTATCACACAAGTCAACCTGCTGATTTTATAATAGGAGGAATACCAAATGATGAAAAAGAAAAAGTAGAATATGGCATTCATATTCCAGGTTTGCTTAGTTACCTGGCCCATGGAGATTTCAATGCAGAAGTAACCGGATTGGATAAATTTCCCAAAGACGAACGCCCTCCGACAGTCATCACACATTTAAGTTTCCAGCTCATGATTTGGATCGGTATGCTACTGGCACTCACCGGCATTTTATTTTTGTTGTTTAGCTGGCGATGGAAAAAAATACTTGAACATAAACGATGGTTATTTTTTATTGCTTGTCTTACACCACTCGGATTTATTGCAGTGGAAGCAGGTTGGATCGTAACTGAAGTGGGAAGACAACCCTGGATCATCTTTGGCATCATGAAAACAAAAGATGCAGTTTCGACCATGCCGGGTTTACAGTATTCATTTTATGCCATTGTGGTCATTTATGTATTGCTCACAGCATTAATCATCGGGATATTGAGCGGCCAGATCGCTGCTGTTGAAAAAAATTATCCATCTGCACGAGTATTAACTGAATCATAAATGCTTCTCGCGATCATCGTAATACTGACGGTTTCATTTATCCTGTACACATTATTGGGTGGGGCAGATTTTGGTGCAGGTATAATTGAAACATTTGTGGGTGCAAAAGGAGAAAAAGAAGTTTCCAAAGCGATGGCCCCGGTGTGGGAAGCTAACCATGTGTGGCTGATCCTGGCGATCGTGATCATCTTTACAGGCTTTCCTTCCGTATATGCTGTCCTTAGCTTATATCTGCATATACCGTTGATGATCGTTTTGTTTGGTATCATCTTACGCGGTTCAGCATTTGTATTCAGGTATTACGATGTTTCAGTAAACAGACTGCATAATTCATTTAGCATTTTATTCAAAGCTTCAAGCTTTATTACACCCGTCTTTTTAGGTGTCACGTTAGGTGCGATGCTTTTGGGAGAAATAAGCACTGCAGATAGTGGTAGTTTTTATGAAAGATTTATCCACCCCTGGTTCAATTTATTTTGTTTCGCGCTGGGCTTATTTGTAACAGCCCTTTTTGCCTATATCGCTGCTATTTTTCTGACCGGTGAAACGAAGGGCAAGGAACAAATAATATACATCCGGTTGTCGAAAATATTTATGGGGATCACGTTCTTTATTGGTGGCCTTGTATTATTCACTGGTGAATATAAAAACCATCATTTATTCAATGGTTTTTTCCGTTCACCTGTTAGCCTGACTGCGTTGGCTGTAGTTATTCTATTGATACCCGTTATTTTTTACCTATTCACTCATCCCCGTATTTTTATTTTAAGAGGAGTGATTGCTATACAGGTATCTATGATTATACTGGGATGGTTTGCTATTCATTTTCCGGTTTTGGTTTATGAAAAAAATAATGAACATCTTACTTTTTATAATGCTTCTGCACCTGAGGCAACATTGTATCAACTGTTCATCGCTTTGCTGGTGGGTTTAGTGTTAGTCCTTCCGGGTTTCTTTTATCTTTTTAAAGTGTTTAAGAATTAGATGCACAGATGTTATTTCATTACCTTCCATGCTCATCTAATTCACTTTCATGTCAGTCATTATTAATTGGGAACAACTATTGGTGCCGGTTCGCCTGCTTTCAGGTGACCTGATACGGGTTACTGCAAGACCGACTGCATTACCTTCCAGCAAGGTAGAATTTCAACTCTCCACTGCACCAGGGGTTACATGGGAAAAGCGCATTCGTTTCTTTAATTCCAGGGGAGAAATTGCTTTTTTACGAACGGAAGGGAGTAACCACCTGACAGCGCCTGCAAACTTTTCAACTGATGCATTTAACAAAGGTGAGTTACGTTTTGAACTCGTAAAAGCTATGTCGTTCGGTACTCTTACCGGTGTTTATGAACTCAAGAATGTTGGCCGTTGGAAGGGTCAATCACTTTTGTTTGAGTGGCTGGCAGATTGAATTAAGGTGGCGATTCAAAAAAATCAATTGGGTTATCATCTCCGCCATATTTACTCCACTGAGTGTACAGGCAGTTATTGCAATCCGAAAAAATGATGATTAGACTCTGGATAATACAGGGGCAGCCCTCTATTCCAGTTTCATTTGAGTGAAATGCTTGGACATGTTCTACTTCACCTTTTTAATTCAGCTCACTAATCGTGTATGTAGAAAAAAGATTACAAAGATGTTTTGAGCTCAATAGGAGTGGAATCTATGTAGTAAAAGGTTTACAAAAGATGTTTTTGAGCTCCGTAGGAGAGGAATCTCTGTAATAAAAGGATTGCAAAAGATGTTTTTGAGCTCCATAGGAGCGGAATCTCTGTAGTAAAAAGTTTACAAAAGATGTTTTGAGCTCCATAGGAGCGGAATCTCTGTAATAAAAGGATTACAAAAGATGTTTTGAGCTCCATAGGAGCGGAATCTCTGTAGTAAAAAGTTTACAAAAGATGTTTTTGAGCTCCGTAGGAGAGGAATCTCTGTAATAAAATGATTACAAAAGATGTTTTGAGCTCCATAGGAGCGGAATATCTGTCTAGAAGAATAACTAAAGATTTTTTGAGCTCCGTAGGAGCGGCATATTTACGCACTTCCATGAGAGAAAAAATTCCTTCATTCCAAAATAATGATTTAATAAAGTATTATTCTCTTTTTACCCATTTCTTTCTCAGCACATCTGCAACAAATCCCAGAATAATAAACGCCCAGCTGCTAATCCAGAAAGTATGGTTCGTTTTGAAAACAGGCACATTATTATTATCTCCATACCAGTCTGCAAACGTGATGGCGTAAAGTAAAATCGGATGTATAAGGAATAATTGCAAAAGCATAAATCCCGCCAATGGAAATGTAAATGTTAATTTTTCAACCATCCGCGGCCTGATCAAAACAGTATAATACATTACGGAAGACATTAAAAAAAACAGGATAAGGCAAATAAAAGTATACATATTGACTACATCGTCTTCGCCTGTACCTCCTGCTCCTTTATAAGCCATCAGGAATACTAATGGAGCGTATGATGTGAAAAAATATGGGAGAATATAAGTAAAATGGATAACAAGCGAGCAGTAGGTAAACACCACACCGATAAATGTCCCGGGATATTTGGACATCAGTTTTTTCATGACCAGGCGTGTACCTCATCCATTGATTTCGAAATTTTCATCATAGCCAGTGAACAACATTAGAAAGATAAAGGAATTTCGAAAATCGGGTCTCTGAGAAAAAGGAACAGGATTGTCAGGAAATTACTTAACCGCCGGATGCAACTAAAGAAGATACATTTTTATGTTCAGGTTTATTACATTTAACCAATGAATCATTAACCAGAAATCATGCACTACATCTCAGGCTTCATCAGTCTAATCATTGGAATAGGAGCGATAGTAATCGGGATCTTTGGTCTTAACCAGTATTTCGGAGGAGATGAAAGGAAACTCCACAAAATGGAGAAACTGAAAAGTGAAGGACAAATCACTATAGCAGAAATTGACACCTTGGTTTTAGAGATCACGATCAAAAGAATGAAAACGTACTCGTTGGGATATAAATTCGAAGCAGATGGAAAGCAATACAAAGGATCTTTTGCTTTTGGTAGCTATGATGCCTTAGATAGTCTAACACCTGTAGTTACCTATCTCCCATCCAATCCTAAAATCAATGCCTTAGATATAGATGGTGTACTCTCCAAAGCGAAGAAGGAAGTCGCTTACAATGAATCATCCAGCGCAGGTCTTTGGGTCGGGATCGGATTAATCTTGTTTGGCCAATTCAACCTCTACAGAGCTTATCGGAGATTTACGTATAAAGAACCGCCAAGGAGTAGTCCACCACCCCCTGTACCTCCAGCTCCAACGCAATATCCGCCAGCTGAGGATTTTGTTTGATATGATTTTTACTTTTTTGAATTACTGAGGCCATTATAAATAAACTTATAGTTATGCCAAGTGGCAGATCAACGATCTTAAAAATAATCAGACATTTATTTCAACATGATATGAAACCAACCCAACTTCCTCTTTTCCTTCTATTGACTATGCTTCTATTCTCTAATTGCACCCATGTCCGGATGGCCAAAATGGTGAAGGAAATGGAAGAGCTTAAGAATTTAGACTTTTCTTGGATTGTCCAACCGGAATTTATAGAGTCAAAAGAAATTGTAGAACATCGAATACAGGAATTATACTTTGCAGAGAAGGTGGTTATTGGCGCAGGAGGAATAGGCGGTGTCATCGGAAGTCCGACCGAACAGGAGGACAATAAATATTGGCTCCAATGCATATTGCTTAATCCGGATGAGCTCATTGATCTCAATGAAGATTCAAGCTTGATATTTAATGGGAGAATAATCGCGCAAACCGTGTTGGACGGTCTAACTAATGTTTCAAAGTATGATAAAATTCAAATTAGTTTTACACGTCGAATCCAGGAAGGACCATATTGGAAGAGCTTCAGGCAAAATAAGTTTTTTTCAGTGCCTGGCCTGGAAGTCACAAAACTATAACTAACGAATCATAAACTCATCATAATGTACGATCTCCCGCATCATAAAGCACGCAACGAACAGGACATTAAAGAATTTATCGATCAGCACCCATTTGCTTTTCTGGCCGGAAGCGATGCACAAAACCAACCTGTAGCTACACAGATACCGGTATTTATTGAAGAAAAGGACGGAAGGAAAATACTGAGAGGCCATATCATGAAAAATACCGATCATCATAAAGCCTTTTTGCACAACGCTAATGTGCTTGTTGTTTTCACTGGCCACCACATCTATGTCAGCGGAACCTGGTACAGCAATCCGTATACACCTTCCACCTGGAATTATATGAGTGTGCAGGCTAAAGGTATGATCAGGTTCCTGGATGACACTGCATTGATAGATGTTCTCCGAAAGACAACCCTTCATTTTGAAAACCAGGATCAGAATTCAACAACGGTTTTCGACAACCTACCTCGCGATTACACTGAAAGATTAATGAAAGCCATTGTTTCTTTTGAGATCGAAGTAAAAGAATTGAATTCTGTATTCAAATTGAGCCAGGACAGGGATCAGGAAAGCTATAAAAATATTATTGAGCGACTCAGGGAACAAGGTGAGGATGGCAAAGTGATAGCTGCGGAGATGGAAAAGAGGGAAAAGGATGTATTCCCAAAATAGCAACTCATACTGAATGGATCCACTTTCTATTTCAAATAAGCGAAGAATCTTAGAAATTTCAGCAGTCATTTTAACCGCTGTTGGAAAATTTGTTTTTATAAATTTTTTGAACTGGCGTTTTCCTTTTATCACATCAGCTATTCTTCTTTGGACGTTTTATATTTTATATCGCAATAAAACAAATCCCGGAATTCTTAAATATTGGGGCTTCAGAATGGATAACTTTACTTCCGTACTGAGAAAAGTATTGCCATTCGGGATCCTTTCGATCATTACATTCATCTGTATCGGCATTTATCAGGGAACTATAAACGTAAGCTGGCATATTATACCCATTTTGATCCTCTATCCTATCTGGGGGATCATACAGCAGTTTCTATTAATTGCCCTAACCGCAGGCAACCTGCAGGATCTTAAAGGACAGCAACTGGATTATAAAATCATAATTCTGATATCTGCAGCATTATTTGCTCTCGTGCACTACCCTTTCCTTTGGCTCATCGGAGGAACATTTGCCCTGGCGTTATTTTATGGCTGGATATATTTAAAGGAAAGGAATATTTTCGTCCTCGGATTATTCCATGGATGGATCGGTGGGCTTTACTATTACACAGTGCTTGACAGAGATCCGTTTTTGGAAATGTTTGGGAAGATATTTCCTTCTATACATTAAAGCAATTATAATTTAATTGTTTCAAAGTGACTACTTGAGTTATCCTGCCACTTAAAAAAAATGGAACAACATAGACACATAGCACACATAGAAAGTCACATAGAAAAAACCAAAAATCTAAACATCTACCCTTTTCCTTATTTACCTTTCAACTCTTTAACTTTCTTCATGATCAAAAACATAAACATTCTAAAAACAGAAATCCTTTCTGACAACTGGTACACCCTCAAAAAGGTAACATACGAATATTCAAAAAAAGATGGCACTGTGCATGTTCAGTCGAGGGAGGCGTATGACCGGGGTAACGGAGCAGCTATCTTACTATACAACACACAACGAAAAACAGTTATCCTGACAAGACAATTCCGCCTGCCTTCATACATCAATGGAAATTCCACGGGTATGTTGATCGAAGTTTGTGCAGGCCTTCTCGACAAAGACAATCCTGAAAAAGCCATCCTTCGCGAAACGCAGGAAGAGACCGGTTACAAAATTGCTCATGTCAAAAAAATATTCGAAGCGTATATGTCACCCGGGTCCGTAACGGAGATTTTATACTTCTTCATTGGAGAATATGAACAATCCATGAAAGTCGATGAAGGAGGCGGTGTCGAAAATGAAGAAGAAAATATCGAAGTCCTGGAATTGCATATTGACAATGCCATGGAAATGGTTGAGAGTGGTGAAATTAAAGATGGGAAAACGATCATGCTCCTGCAATATGTTAAATTGCATAACATCATATGAAATATGCAATAAGCAATAAGCAAAAATAATGCTGAGCGTCGGTTGACCGACGTTCTGGTGTGTACAAAGCTGCGCTTTGCGTGACGAAGAATTAAACTCAAATTAAAATTTGAAGTCACCAGAACGTCGGTCAACCGACGCTCAGCTTTCATATATTTTGTAAAAAATAATTGCTTAGAAAAGCAGCATTTTTATACTATAAGAATTGGCTATCTATTGACCATTTAATCCATTAACCTTTTAAACCTTTCCAATGACCTCACAACTATTCGTAAAAATGGCCCTCGATTCGTGGTATACAAAAATCAGGGAAACCAATCGCCTGCTTGAAAAAATAACTAATGATCAGCTGGCACATGAAGTGGCTCCGAACCGCAACAGGGGCACTTATTTATTAGGACATCTCGTGGCAGTTCATGACAGGATGATTCCCTTACTTGACCTGGGAGAAAGATTATTTCCTGAACTGGATGAAATTTATCTCGACAATCCTGATAAGATCAAACCCCAATTACTCTCAGCAACCGAGCTCAGGCAACTCTGGAATGACGTTAATTCGATTTTAGCGGAGCAATTTA
>DASRXQ010000009.1:0-51623 GCA_035654115.1 Saprospiraceae bacterium | reverse complement strand
TACGCTCACATTTGCATAGCAATACCAGAAATCAGTTCCTACTGTCAGATTTGATGGACATGTAATAACCGGAGGTGCAGTATCTGAAAGTTTGATAACCTGTACGCATTCTAACGTAGTCTGTGTACACCAGTCAAGGATGGTCCATGTACGAACGATCTTGATACCATTACCGCAATCGTTCAACTCATGATCCCAGAAGCCTACGAAAATATTACATATGTTATTGTCATCTGTTATCGGAGTACCATTTACTGAAGGCCATCCTGTATTTGACGGATCTGTTGATTCGCCGCATTGGCCTACAAAGGCTGCAGGACAATCAACACTGTCAAGGACAAGTGGAAGAATAGTGATGATCTGGTCGCAGGCTGAAGTGTTTCCACTTTCGTCTGTAGCCACCCAATGACGAGTGATCGTCAGGCCCACACAAGGATCACCTGATTCTGTATCTGTGAAAGTTACATCTACATCACCGCAATTGTCAGTAGGATCAACCTGTGGCAAATTAACATTGATGAATACACCTACCTCACGGATGTGTCCGTCATCACCAGCTGCATTATCTGAAATTTCTACTTGCCAGATACCGTCTGCATCTAATCCATTGTAATTGAATAACAGTGGAACTGATACACCAGCCACAAGAGGAATCAATCTTGCATTATCTCCTGCATTAAGTTCAAGACACAATGTGATTGTTGCACCATCATCATCAAGTACACAATTGATCGGCCATTCCTGGAGGATACAACCACCAATTGTAAAGATGGAAGTGGTAAGACCAGATGGTGATGTCAATTGTACATTTAAGTCAGGAAGCCATGTGTGGTCGTCGATCTTGATCCGAACATCTACATCCAATACGGGTGTAGCTGTAGGCAGATAACTAAAGTCAAAATTGTAGGTGAATGAATTTGTTTCTACAAGATCATTCAATCCTGTATAAAGAATATTCTGATATCCTATGAGCTCGGGAGCTGGTTGTTCAGGAATTTCTTCTCCGCAAAGGATAGTTATATCCCTGCATTCAATAGTTGGAGGAAGTTTATCTTCTACGCTGATCGTTCCCCAGCAGCTGTTTCCTGTTTCAGGGTCAGTAATAGTTACATTTAATGTTTGTCCAACAGCAGAGCTGTTGATCTGAACACCACCTAAGCCTGAGCCAAAACCCTGGATGCTTACGAGGAAATCATCGAAACAACCATATACATCTCCTTCAAGGATCATGCTTGTAGATACAAAAGCTTCGCAATTATCATCCACTGATACCTGTACATTATCATTACAAGCAAGTGTTGTTGATTGATTTGGAAACTCGTTAACCGTAACGTTAAAGCAGCAGGTTGCGTTATTACCGGAAGCATCAGCAACTGAAAAGCAGTTGGTTGTTGTTCCGATCGGGAAGGCACCACCTGAAGGTAATCCCTGAGTCTGTAAAACAGTACCCATGGTTACCAATGTCTGGTATCTCACATAACCATTGAAAACGCGTGGTGTAAATGGTGCGGTAAATGGAGCGTTTGCTGCACTACCTAAATCAAGTGTAAGCGTACCATCTGTGAATGTTTGGTTTGCACCAGTACCATTTGTATAATTCGATGCTGCTGCGGGCATACCAAGAGCTATACCTGATAATCCCGGAGGAAGAACGAAATTGACATTTGCAGGAGTTATTGTTCCGTTACCAGGAAATGGACCTGAGAACGGACCAACGGCTGCATTTCCTACACTTACCAAAGTCCAGGCACCGGCATTGGTTTCAAAACCAACATGGGTACCTGCTTTGCGATATACGTTTACAGTTGTAGCATTTGAGATATTCATTCCCAATTGGGTAACCGTAATGTTTGTGGAGGTAAGATTATTAATGTTGAACCAAATCATACCATTGGCGGCATTTGCATTACCACCGGTGGTAATTGTATTTACCTGGCCAGCAGGGCCGGGGAAAGGACAATTGTCACTTGATGTGACTAAATAATTAATATTTGCTGCACAAGCTCCCGGATCTAATGTCAGAAGTATATTACCCGGACAAACAATCGTCGGTGGCTGTGTATCAAGAACTGTGATCGATTGTGTTACCGAGCTGATTGTAACACCATTTGCTATAGTATATGTCTGCCAGGTAATCGTGTTGACTCCTACCGGAATACCCGTAATTGTAACACTTGTTGTGACCGGAAGTCCGGCAACATTGATAAATGGTCCACCATTTACACTATATCGTATACCTGTACCGGTGCCATTCGCACATCCGGCAGGGTTTTGCGTGGGTAGATTAACTGTGGCAGTTGCTGCGCAAGTTCCTATTGCCGCACTTACGGTAAGGTTAGCAGGAGTAGTTAGCAAACAAGGAGGTTGACCTGCACCGAAGGTGATACTCCATGCCAGCATGGTACCAATATCCCCTGCGGCACCATCTTCAAAGATCAATTGCCATGTGCCATTTTGGCCATTGGTAAAGTTCAATAATTGTGCTATAGTACCTGCAGTGCTACAGAAAGTAGCAAAGGTTCCTTCTGGTCTGAAAGTACCTGTATAGGGTGGAGTGCCTGCAGTAATATTGGTGGCTGCCCCATCACTGAAAACAGTATTTGTATAATTATCAGCAGATCCTCCGTTTCCTGAAGAAAGCTCAATTCTTTGCCCGTTTGGAGCCTGGAGATAAATACCAAGATCCGCATCCCAGGTATGGGTGAGGTTGATCTGAACTGAAGACACAGCTGCGCCAGCTGCTAAACCAGCAACAGTATTATTAAAAATAGTTGTTCCGGTACATCCGCCTGTACCTGCGGAAGGGATTAAACTATTAGCTGCTGTATTCACTATACTACCATTAAAAGTTTGGGCGCTTGCCCAGGTCAGCGTCAATAGCAAAAACGCCAATGACAAGCTCACCTTCAATGCTGAGGACACGCATTGTTTAGTAAGTCTAATTGTATTCATGAGATTGGATTTGATTAATGTTGAAATAAAGAGGGGAATTTTCATTCAGCCTGTAGCTGTACTATGGCTTTAAGAGATTGATGGCTTCAAGTCTGGTTGCCGACATATTTTGCCTTGTAAATGTGCTGGCGGCATCCGTACCGAAATATTTCAGCCCTGTCTCAAGAGATTCTTTCACAGTTTTGCCTTCGTTTAGTTTATCCAGGATGATGGAATAGAAAGCATGCTTGATGACATTGTCATTATATGCCTGTGATCCGTGAGTTAAAATCGAATAATTATTTTTTAACTCCATTCCTTTTGCCTCAACACGAGTCTTAGCAACCGCCGGTGTAACATATGGTCCGCTAGGAACACTAAACATTTCATTCGTGGTTTGCGCCTGGATATGTGATGGAGCAAATAAAAACAAACAAGCCAGAATAAAACCAGCGAGAGCCAGCTTTATTGACATTACATTCGATACTGTGTTTTTCATGAGATATAAATTGTGTTTATAAAGAGATTTAATTCGTAAGCCTAGGTATTGAATCTCTTCCCTATAAACACACCTTGTAATTCCTTAATTGGATGTTACAAGTCATACGCGTAGTTGGCGTATGTCATTCGTCAGGTTGAGATTAATATTCTAAAAAATATTAATATGGTGATCTTCAAGCGGTTCTGGCCCAAAACTAATACTTAATCTTTTATTTAGCCAATCCTTTTTACCATTTTCATAGATATAAAAACAATACTTGTGCCAAAATGCAAAAGCAGGCGTCATATTAGATTTTTTAATCACTTATATGCTGCTGGCTACAAAGGTTGATATGATTTTGGGCACCACACTTTTACGATGGAATTGTGGAAAACTTATTTATCCGGCACTTGTAAAAACATAAAATCTGATCATTGAAATAAGATAATAAGAGCTCCTAATGCGGTTAAAACTATGATTGCAACTCTGAATTGATGCTGGTCAAGGTTTTTGACGATCCGGATTCCGGCCCACAATCCCATCAAAAGTGCAGGCAAAAGGAGAAGATCAATGCGAAGAGATTCCGTGTTGATTGTTTTCCAGGACCAGATATGGAAAGGAAGCTTAATGATATTGGTCATGAAAAACAGCCATGCTGCAGTTCCGATAAATATCTCTTTGGACGCCCGGATAGCGAGGAAATAGAGATCAGAAAATGGACCCGCAAGATTACCCACCATGGTCGTAAACCCAGCCAGGCTTCCCATAATAGCAGCAAAAAAACGGTTATCAGGAATGTTTATTGATTTTTTAAATTCTGTTAAAAACATGAATCCGGCACTTACAAGAATGATTGCCGCCATGCCTACCTTAAACTGCTCTTCTGGCAAACCCTTTCCAAACCAAACTCCAATCAATACCCCTATCACGACCCATGGCATGAGCTTCCATAAATAATGCCACCGGGCATGCCGGTTATAATAAAATACTGCAAAAGTGTCTCCGACGATGAGCAGGGGCATCACGATCCCGGTAGAAGCCTTGCTGCCAAAAACCAATGCAGTGAGAATGGATATGATAGCTCCTAGTCCTTTGATACCACCTTTGGCTATACCTAACAGGAATGACCCGAAGATGGCAAGAGTCCATCCTAACGGCGATATATCTGGTATTTGGAAAAAATCAAACATCTCTCAGCAAGATCGATAATTGTCACAGACTGAAATTGTCTTCTTTTCATATTGAAAATAATTTGAATAAGTTCAGCGTTAATTTCCTGCTCTTCCCTGCTTTTACCCAACACATCAGGATATAATATTTTTGGACGATGGCCTTGATCGCCGGTCCAAACGGGTTACATAAATAACCAGTAGTATATGTTTATCAAAACCAGACGCAACAGACTGTGATACGCCAAAAAATAATCACAGGATCAAAAATCATCGCTATCATCTTCCTGCTGATTGCCATTTCATTAGTTGCCATCATCCAATGGAAAGGAGATGCTATTGTGAAAAAAGTGATTGGCCTGGCAGAAATAAATCTTGAGGATTCTCTTCATTATGAACATATACAGCTGGAATGGTTCAGCCATTTCCCATCAGTCGCATTACGCGTGGATGGCTTAACATTAGGCCCTGAAAACAAACCGCTGATAGCAGGAGGAAATGTAGATGTCGTACTTAAACTATTACCGCTTTTAAAAGAAAATATAGTTATCAGCAAATTGCATATCAGCAATTCAAGGCTCAATATCACCAGGGAGAATTCGCGCTGGTCATATGAAGTGTTTAAAAAATCCGATCCATCAGGAGAAAGCAATTGGAACGCGCTGGTGCACCAGGTAAGTATTGAAAAAACAAACCTTATCTATGATGACCACGAAGGACTTTCGTTTTCAATGGATATCAGTAATGCAAACATTGAAGGTGTGCTTTCAGGAAAAATGTTGGATGCGAATATTATAGCCAAAGGTTTACTGCTTGAGCTAACAACCTCATCGTACCACTTACCTGCTACTTTGCCATTTGAGCTTTCAGGAATTTATAAGCAAAATCAAACCGAAGGAACCCGGCACTTTGATGAATGGGTGCTACAATTGCAAGGCTTGGATCTCGAAGGAAGTGGTTCTACGCGAACAGAAAAAGGACAGGAATACGTGGAAACAAATATTGCATGGAAAAACGGCGATGCCGCTGCACTCAAACAATTACTGCCTTCTGAAAATATAAAAGACCTGGAAGGGTTTACATTAACAGGTGATACTGAAGGCCAAATAAAAATCAATGGAAAAATATCAACCGGAACACCATCAATTTCATGTACAGCTGTTTTAAAAAATGGGGCACTTCACTTTCCTGGTGTGGAATCGTCAATGAAAAACATGCTGCTTGCGATAATGTATGAGAATGGTGATGCAAAATCCGGGAAGAATTCACTTTTAAACGCCAGCCTGAAAGAAGGATCATTCCGGGGGGATCCTATCGCAGCGGAATTCAATATCCGTGATCTTGCACATCCTGTTATGTCAATGAATCTTACAGGTTCCCTTCCTGCAGAAATTCTGAATCTAATCTCTACCTCGCCTGGCATTCATTTTCAAAATGGAATCTTTGATGTGGACCATCTCAAAATCTCCGGCTTAAGCCTGGAGAATGCTTCCTTAAAAACATTCATTGACAAAAGTGAAACAGCTTTTGCTATGGAGAATATACATTTCACTTACAATAAAGATGTCATTGAAATCAATCAGGGTGATTTTTCACTTGACCCCGCAGGCCATATAAATTTTACTGCCGAAAAGTTTAACTGGAATAAAGCAAATGCTGAAGATGTTAAAGGAGAACTGAATTACCTTTCAAACAAAGCCGTGTATAAAATAAACGGTTCCATCTGCCACGGTGTGGTTGAATCCACCGGAACTATTTCAGGGATTGGTGTGCAACCTGTACTGGATGCACAATGGAAACTAAAAGGTGTAGAAATAAAAGAGGTGATGGCATCTTTTGACAATTTCGATCAGGCATTCATCACTTCTGAAAACTTACAGGGAAAAACAGATATCTGGGCAAAGACCCTGATTCCTTACGATGCTACAGGCAATATCCTTTCACGCCATGTATCGGTCAGCGCGGCAATTGATATCAAAAACGGGGTGCTTCAAAACATGAAAACACTTGAAGACTTCAGCAAGTATATCCATGTCGAAGACTTGCGTGATATCCGCTTCAATGAATTCAGGAATTATCTAAAGATCGAAGATGGAAAGGTTTATCTGCCTGTAGTTTTTTTACAATCCAATGCCATCAACCTGAGTGTAAATGGCGTTCATGGTTTTGATCAGAAAATTCTTTACAATCTTAAGATCAATGCCGGACAGGCAGTATCGAATAAGGTCCGCAAACTTGATGTTGGTAAAAACTATAAGAAGGCCCGGAAAAGTGGTTGGATCAATCTTTACTATGTTTTATCCGGCGCTGCATCAGATGTCAAGTATGAGCAGGACCGGAAGGAAGTATTGAGCGGGTTTGAGCAATCCTCTGCGCTCAAAGAAAATCTTCGCAATTTTCTGGTTGACCATTTTGGTTATGAAGTCTATTGGCTGGAACCGAATGAATGGGAGGATATACCGGAGTACGAATGACGAATGACGATGGGTAATAAGCTGTAGAACATGGTTGAGTTCAGCAGGTCGAAGCATTCGATTTACGAAAATTGATAATTATCCACAAGTTCAATCCAATACAATCATTTTATAAATGGATGATGAATTATCAGTTTTTAAGCTGAAATACATCAGTCCTCTTGGAGTGAAACCAGATGAAGATAGAGTGATTTCATTTTTTCCTGCTCCATATGTTCCTTTCGTTGTGTAAACACATCTGCCATTCAGGTCGAATATTTCTAACGTGATGCTACCGGCCTTGCTTATGTAAAAAGGAATGCTTGTTTTTTCTCTCCAGGGATTTGGTTCCGGGGTGTAGACAATCAGACCATTGTAATGTATAGATTGTGATGTATTCAGAATAGGTATAAAAACTTCATCATTCATTCCATACATTTCGGCTTCGGTGATATCTGAATTTATAGTTAAGCTTCGATGCAGGTCACCTTTTCTTTTCGCCCTGGCTTTAATGGTAAAAAGAACTTCTCCTTGTGTGGTCTTGAAACCTTCTTCATTAAACCAGCTCAAAGTCATTTTGTCGCCGAATAGAGCAAAATTTTCTTTAGACATATTCATCCTGCCTGAGGTGATGTCCAGAAATTCTAAATCTCCATCAGATAGTGTGAATTGAAAGCCTTGAATTTTTTCAGGACTTTCAACATAAAAATTGATGTCAATGAAATCGTTGGAAGAATATTTATTCTGATTTGTTGACCATATGAGTGTTTGTGGTGACGTTCGACTCGCTAATGTTTGGGCATTTGCCTGAACAGTATTATTTACATCGCCTATTTTTATTCCTACAAAATCTAAATCCGGAATGTTGTTAGAATTAAAGGTGATAGATCCCATAGTTGGCCAGGGATGAATCGTGTCACTAAAAACAAATGTTTTTGGTACGAACCGCCAACTTTTATTAGAGGGCAACTCTGTATATATTCCAAGTACAAGTTTTCTTATCTCCACCAAATCAATAGCGCTGACATTTTGACTGTTATTTGCATCAGCAGCAATCACATCATACGGACTTGAAAGATATTCTATTCCCAATAAATGTTTTTGAATACGCACTAAATCCAGAGTGGAGACACCATTTTTATGAAAATCATTTCGTTCTGCAGATAGTGTATATTCAGTAGGAATAGTATTATAGACAAAATTAAATTGACCATCTTTTCCGGTAATAAATGTGTGATCGAAAGAACCTTGGGGGCTAAGTGTGACATTGACTTTCTCCACTGCCTTTTTATCTTCTGTCAGCACTTGCCCAAATAGGAATGGATCCCCATTGCAATCAGTAGAACCTATATCAACAAAAACAAACAGTACTACCTGTAATTCAATATTCCTTTCGTTCCACCCAATATTTCCGTCACAATTCACATCTTTTCCTTTGTCAGCAATCCAAACATTGTAAGGTAGTTCCACTCCCCATGCAGGTACATCACATATATGAAAAGAACTATCCTGCTTAAAATGGTCCTGGTACAAACTATATAGAAATTCACCTTCGTAAGCGCAATCGTCTTTTGGAAATTTAAGTATACTATCAAGCTGAAGATAAACCTGCCCTACATTGTTGCCTCTAATGACATAGAGTATGTTTGTATCGTTTAAAGTGGGTTTTGAACAATCAAACAGGTTAATTCTATTTACACAAATAGCACTTTCCCCGCATGAATCGGTCACAATCCATTTAATCCGATGATATGAATTACAACCGGCTGTATATGGTATCCCATTCTTACTGATCAGGCTATCAGGTGATAATTCTGAATCAAACGTCAATTCCGCTTCAAAAACAGAATCAGTCGCGATCGTTGTAACGGGTTGAAGAATTATCGCAGTTGAAGTATCATCTACCAGGAACAGTTGCACTTCATATAGAAGTATTCTTCCACACGTGGATTTAACTTTTGTTTTTTGAGCAAGGTGAACGCTGCATGAGGTAGCCTCCGGATCTTCTTCACCGAGATAGATTTTGTTATTAAGAGGAAGTCTTACACTTTCGTCTGAAATACATAATGAAATTGGAGAAGAACTGCAGTCCTGGAATTGAGGACCAGTGGATTGTGCATGCATGAATCCTGTCAGGATAAGAGACAGAAATAGACAAGCACCTACTGCCAGGTAGTTGTTTTTCATGGGACTTGTTTTACCGGCTCACAAACTATAAAGCCAATTAACAATTATAAATATAAAAAATAATCGTGAGACGTGAGACGTGTGAGGGTCCGGGAGATAATTACCTCAGGAGCTTAAACGCATGCCTCCATGAACTTCTCAGCATTCCGGGTATGCACCACAGGATACAGAGAGGTTCAATAGCCCTGGCACCTTCTGCTTTTCCCATATCTTCTGTCTCCCATCCGATCTCGGTTAAGATCTGCGTTGTGGTTTGTTTTGCCTGATCATCATTACCTGCGATGAACATGGTTGGTTTTACTCCGCCAAAATCCGGATCGATCATCAGTGAATTACCGACGCAAGAAAAACACTTTACAAACTTTGTCTCTGGTGCAAGGTTTTGTAAACGCTCCATAAGACTTTCGTCTAATGATGTGAAAAAAGGGATAACACCATTTACAGGCGGTGCTTCGGCAATGGGATTTGTAGCATCCAGCACAATTTTATCTTTCAACAAATCAATTCCTGCTATTTGAATCGCTTCCTCTGCCGCTGTTCCTTTAACAGCCAGGATTAACGTATCAGAAAAATTCGCCACATCCGCAAAAGAACCAATGGAAACTTTGCCGTTTGTCTTCTCCTGTATGGATGGATGCTTTTCAGGATCATTTGTACCAATCATCACAGTGTAGCCATGCTTGTGAAATCCATTGGCCAATGTAATGCCTACCTGGCCGGATCCGATGATGCCCATTTTTTTACTCATGATGTCCTTTTTCTTTATAGTGATTTATATGAAACAAAATTATCAAAATTGCTATGATACTGCTTGTAGCCGGTTTACTTTTTCCTGACAGTAACTAAGTATTTTTCTGCGAAATAGGGTTCTTCAAAATACTGGCTTACAGGAATAAGCTTTGTTGCAAAATTAGGCCTTGTCTCTTTCCGGATTTCATTCGCATCACCGCCTTTCAGCATGATCCATTGCTGGGCAGGAACGAGATGCTTGGTCCAGGCGATCATCTGGCCTACTGTGCTTACGGCCCTGCAGGTTACAATATCATACCTGCCCTTATGTTCTTCGGCTCTTGCGTGTGCTACTTCTACATTTTCCAATTTTAATTCCGTTGCCACCTCATTTACAACTTTAATCTTTTTTGCTACCGAATCAAGCAATGTAAATTTTACTTCCGGGAACATAATGGCTAATGGAATACCTGGAAAGCCCCCACCGGTTCCTACGTCGATCACATTCATTCCATCTTTAAAAGGATTGTATTTCGCAATGGCCAGTGAATGCAATACATGATGCTCATACAAATGGTCGATGTCTTTGCGGCTGATGACATTGATCTTTTCATTCCAGTTCCTGTAGATGGCATCAAGCTTTTCAAATTGCCTAAATGTTTCATCAGGTAATGCAGGAAAATATTTTCGGATTAATTCCATGTTTTCTTTTTTGATACAAATGTGAATGTACCCATCACCGCAAGATAAGCTGCATATATGACCTCCAATACCGGGTAAACTATAGCAGTGTCCTTATCGCTTAATTTTTTTGTCCACTGAAAATAGTTTTGCCAACGAATGAAAATACTTAGAATAAATGCCGGTATCCATATCCACCATAAAGCTGCACTAATAATAAATGGTAATATAAACCAATGCCCGATCAAAGCTAAACCATAAACTCCTGGTTGCCACCAAACCTTATTGTTGTAATAATGCCCTGCTGATAAATGCCTGTGTTTTTGTTTTAACCATTGTGTCCACGTTGTGGCTGGTACCGATATCATATATGATCTGCTGTCCAGGTTAACAGCAACTATTGTTTTATCTGAAATTGCCTGCAAACCCAGATCATCATCACCGTATGGGATATGGCCTTGATGTGCAAGCGGATCAGAAGCCAGAAATAAAGAACGTGGATATAAAATATTTCTTCCGACAGCCATATACGGCCTGCCCTTCATCGCCCATGAAAAATATTGAATGCCCGTCATCACGGTTTCAAACCGGATCAATTGATTTAATAATCCAGACATTTTCAAATAGGGAGAATACCCGATGACAACTCCATGTGCAATATTATGTTCAATCATGGACTTTATCCAATACCTGGTAGCAGGAATACAATCTGCATCTGTGCACAGGATAAAATCATACCGGGCTTTTTCAATTCCCGATGTAAGTGCATGTTTTTTACCGAAGCCTGTTGAAGAATATAATTTTATTTGTGGCAAGGCAGAAATAAATTCCTCTAGACGTATTCTTTCCCCCGGATCACTGTGATCGTCTATGATGATCACTTCAAAAACGGGATAGTCCTGATCGATAATTTCGGTCAAACTTTTTTTCAACTGCTCCATACCATTCTTAACCGCAATGACAATGCTGATTGAAGGATAATCTTTTAAGGCTTCAATCGCACCAGCTTTATTGCTTCTGAAAACAACCAGGTGATAGATCGAAATGATTGAAAGGCATACGAACCATATCAATTGTATTGCTTCAATCATCCGTCAAAAGTAGAAAAGGCAGGGAGCATGGGGCAGGGAGCAGGGATCATTGTGTATGTTTTTTACTTTATTTTTTACTTAATGCCACATCTTCTCCCTGCCCCATGCCACATGCTCCCTGCTAATTCACTTACATTTGTCCTTTCAAACAAATAAGGTAAAAAATGTACAGGACGCATACGTGTGGGGAGCTAAGATTAAGTAATGCAGGTGAAACGATCACCTTAAGTGGCTGGATACAAGCATCGAGGGATCTGGGGGGAATGACCTTTATTGACTTGCGGGACCGGTATGGGATCACACAGCTTGTATTTAATATGGAGGTTGATCCTAACCTCTGCCAGCTGGCAAGAAAAATGGGCCGCGAGTTCGTAATCCAGGTCAGCGGAACTGTCAGGGAACGAACCAGTAAAAATCCAAACCGTCCGACAGGGGACATTGAAATAGACGTAACAGACCTGAAAACATTAAACGCATCAAAAGTCCCACCTTTCACCATTGAAGATGAAACGGATGGCGGTGAAGAGTTGCGCATGAAGTACCGGTATCTGGACATAAGACGAACTCCGGTAAAGGATAAATTGATCTTCCGGGCGAAAGTTGCCCTGGAGACGCGAAAATTCCTTTCCGGTGAAGGATTTATTGAAGTGGAGACTCCCAATCTTATCAAGAGCACTCCTGAGGGAGCACGTGATTTTGTAGTGCCCAGCAGGGTCAACGCAGGTCAATTCTATGCATTGCCTCAATCTCCACAAACATTTAAGCAAATCCTGATGGTAGCCGGGATGGACCGGTATTTCCAGATCGTCAAATGTTTCAGAGATGAAGATCTCAGGGCAGACAGGCAACCCGAGTTCACTCAAATCGATTGCGAAATGGCTTTCGTGACGAGAGAAGATGTGCTGAATGTTTTTGAAGCGCTGACACGACATTTATTTTCAACCGTATTGAATTTTGACCTTGGCGTTTTTCCAAGGATGTCTTATGATGATGCCATGAGCCGATATGGATCAGACAAACCTGATGTACGCTTTGGAATGGAATTCATCGAATTTAATGATCTCGCGAAAGGAAAAGGATTCTCAGTATTTAATGATGCTGAACTTGTCGTGGGAATATTAGTACCTGGTCAGGCAGAAACATATTCAAACAAGATGCTGAATGACCTAACAGAATGGATAAAGCGGCCTCAGATCGGAGCAAAAGGAATGATCAATGTGAAATTCAGCAATGATGGTTCGATTAAAAGCTCAGTCGGAAAATATTATAGTGATGATGAATTAAAACTTTGGGGTGAGCGTGCAGGTGCAGGAGCTAATGACATGTTACTGATCCTTTCAGGGGAAACGGACCGTGTTCGTAAACAACTGAATGAATTGCGCCTTGAAATGGGAATGCGTCTCGGCTTACGTGATTCAAAAATATATAAGCCGTTGTGGGTGCTTGATTTTCCTTTATTGGAATGGAATGAAGAGTCACAACGATTTCATGCGATGCATCACCCGTTCACATCACCAAAGACAGCTGATATCGACAGGATGCTCGACGGAGATCATGAAACCATGAAAGGTCTTCGGGCAGATGCATATGATCTTGTGATCAATGGTGTGGAGATCGGCGGTGGGTCTATCCGTATTCATGACCGTGCATTGCAGGAGAAGAATTTTAAACTGCTTGGCTTTACACCTGAGAAAGCAGAATCTCAATTTGGATTTTTACTGGGTGCGTTTGAATTTGGAGCTCCTCCGCATGGAGGCATTGCATTCGGATTCGATCGCTTATGTGCGATGATGAAAGGAGAAACATCTATTCGTGATTTTATTGCATTTCCAAAAAATAACCAGGGACGTGATGTGATGATTGATGCACCGTCGGTGATTGATGACATTCAGTTAAATGAATTATCATTAAAGGTGGTTAAAAAATAAACTGGTCATTATTCTGAGTATCGGATCAGCTTTTCATCTGGTAGGGCTAAATACCCTAATTTTACTTATTCAAAGAGAGAAAGCAGCATGAGTGTCATAGAAATGAAAGTGCCGGTCATAGGTGAATCCATAAATGAAGTCACCTTGTCATCATGGTTAAAGCCTGATGGCAGTTTTGTCAAGATAGACGAACCGATTTGTGAATTTGAATCTGACAAAGCAACACTTGAATTTCCCGCTGAAGCGGAAGGCAAGCTTATACATGTTGCTAAAGAAGGAGATGATCTTAAGATCGGTGCCCTTGTAGCAAAAATCGATACTAGCGTTAAAGCTTCCAATGGTAAAACAGAAGCTCCTCCTGAGGTTAAAGAAAAGGTGGAATCAAAGCCCGAAGCAAAAGAAACCACCAAAGAAAAACCTGCACAAAAATCATCTTCAACACCGCAGGAAAAAATAGCATCTCCATCTGCTTCCAAGATCATGCGTGAAAAAGATGTTGATCCTGCAACTGTTGAGGGAACAGGGAAGGAAGGCCGGATCACAAAATCGGATGCAGTGCAGGCCGCTTCCGGAAAATCAACAGAAGAAAAAGTTTCACAACCCGTTGTTGAAGAGAAAAAATCTACTTCTTCTCCTATCGCGCATATTCCTTTCCAACGCGAAGAGCACAGGGAGAAGATGACGAGAATGCGAAAGACGATTGCAAGACGATTGGTATCTGCAAAGAACAACACGGCCATGCTCACTACATTCAATGAAGTGGACATGACATCCATCATGGAGCTGCGGAAAAAATACCAGGATCAGTTTGTAGCCAAATACGGCATCAAGCTTGGCTTCATGTCTATTTTTGCAAAAGCATGCGCGCAGGCATTATTGGAAAAGCCGGAAGTCAATGCATTCATTGATGGTGAAGACCTGGTGTATCACGATTATGTTGATATCTCCATTGCCATCTCAACACCTACCGGACTTGTCGTACCTCCGATTCACAATGTTGAATCACTACGGTTTGATGAAATTGAATTTAAGATTAAAGAGCTTGCAGATAAAGCGAGGTTAGGGAAATTGACATTAGAGGAAATGTCTGGAGGAACATTTACGATCACGAATGGAGGTGTATTCGGATCCCTGTTGAGCACACCGATTATCAATGAACCGCAGTCTGCTATCCTCGGCATGCATAATATCCAGGACAGGCCTGTAGTCATCAATGGCCAGATAGTGATTCGTCCGATGATGTACCTCGCCTTATCGTATGATCATCGTGTGATAGATGGAAGCACGAGCGTTACCTTTCTCGTACGAGTGAAAGAATTACTTGAAGATCCTACGAAGATGATTCTGGGTATTTGAAAAAGCAGGGAGCAGGGAGCAGGGAGCCTGGAAATTTAATTTGCGTTAATCTGCGAAATTTGCGGCAATACTCACTAATCACTAATAAAAAGTCATTCAGGTGTTGACTGAATGAAAACTGAATTCAATATTATTTGAGAATGGGATTCAGGGGAATTAAATCCCGGGTCTTTTAATAAGGCCTACCACCACATCTGCGATACCCATGTGCAAAATTCCAAGTTCTTTGGCTGCACGTTTAGACAAATCGACAATACGTCCTTTCACATAGGGTCCCCGGTCGACCACGCGGACTATTACCGACTGGTCAGGATTATCCTTCCGGGATATCTTCATTATACTGCCCAAAGGAGCCGTGGGGTGGGCACAGGTAAGCTGTTCCGGATCATATACATCCCCGTTGGCCATCGTTTGGCCATCGAAGCTATCTGCATAGTAGCTTGCTACTCCTGCCTCCTGGGTATATGCCTTTTGGCACAGGAAGAATGAAAGCATCAGGATGCCGGATATGATATGGGACTTCATTACAGCCTATTAAACGAACTTAATGGCCTGAAGTTCAGGGAAATCCGGCCGGTATGTAAAAAATAAGCTATATATATATGTAAGTCTGCTGAGAACCAGCGGACTGCCATCTAATCTTTTTTTGAATTAAAATGAAGCGATACCTCAGTTTCACCCTTCAGGAGAGGTAAATACTTATCACCCAATGCCTTATCGATTGCTTTTCCATCTATGCTGATCTGGCTGTTCCGGACTACGACGGACATGCTTTCCTTATCAAATAACCCATCTTTTTCAAGTGCTGCAAGGAAGTCCTTATAGCTTACTTCATACTTTAATACAGTTTTATTATTTGAAACCAACACACTTTTTTCACTACCCGGATTATTATTCTCAATCTGCATGTTCTCACCAACCGGATTCTCCATGCCGTGGTTGCCGATCAAAGCAAGGGAAGGAGCAATGACAAGAGATACAATCGACATCAATTTGATCAGGATGTTCATCGAAGGGCCAGATGTGTCTTTGAATGGATCACCTACTGTATCACCGGTAACTGAAGCTTTATGCGGCTCACTCTTTTTGTAATACATCACGCCATTTATACTTACCCCTTTTTCAAAACTCTTTTTTGCATTGTCCCATGCACCACCTGCATTGTTTTGAAACAATCCCATCAGTACACCTGTGACAGTAGCGCCTGCCAGAAATCCACCTAATGCTTCTGCACCAAATGCAAACCCGATGATAACCGGTGACATGACGGCAATTGCCCCTGGTAACATCATCTTACGAATGGATGCTTTTGTTGATATGGCTACGCATTTGTCATATTCAGGTTTTCCAGTTCCTTCCATAATGCCTGGAATTTCTCGGAACTGGCGACGCACTTCTTCCACCATTGCCATTGCTGCTTCACCTACTGCACGAATCGCTAATGATGAAAAGAGAAATGGAACCATTCCTCCGACAAACAGGCAGGCCAATACATCTGCTTTATAAATATCAATGCCATGAATACCTGCTACTCCAACAAACGCAGCAAAAAGTGCCAATGATGTTAATGCTGCAGATGCGATAGCAAATCCTTTTCCTGTAGCTGCAGTTGTATTGCCAACCGCATCCAGGATATCTGTTTTCTCACGAACGTCCGCAGGCAATTCACTCATCTCTGCAATACCTCCTGCATTATCTGCGATAGGACCAAACGCATCAATAGCAAGTTGCATGGCTGTGGTTGCCATCATACCTGCTGCTGCTATTGCTACACCATACAAACCAGCGCACATATAGCTTCCCCATATACCTGCTGCTAAAACCATGATAGGAAGAAATGTACTTTCCATTCCAACAGAAAGGCCACCTATGATATTAGTAGCATGACCGGTTGAAGATTGCTGGATGATAAACCTGACAGGTTTTTTATTCATCGCTGTATAATATTCTGTGATCATGCTGATCAGCGTACCTACAACAAGTCCGACAATGATAGCTCCCAAAACACCCCATTTAGTAAATGCATGTCCACGCAGCTCCATGTGCTCAGGAAGGATAAAATATACCAGTGCAGCAGATGCGATACCGGTCAGAACAATTGAACCCCAGTTACCCATGTTCAGTGCTTTCTGAACTGTGGCAGTGCTCATCTCTGCTGTATCGCTTATTTTGACGAACAGCGTAGCAACAATTGACAATAAGATACCAACGCCTGCTATAAGCATAGGCAGCAGGATAGGTGATAAGCCACCCAGGCCATCATCACCTGATACTATAGTTTGCTGACCGAGCACTATGGTGGCAAGGACAGTTGCGACATATGATCCAAATAAATCTGCACCCATTCCTGCAACGTCTCCGACATTATCACCGACATTGTCGGCGATCGTTGCGGGATTGCGTGGATCATCTTCAGGAATACCTGCTTCTACTTTACCTACCAGGTCAGCGCCGACGTCAGCAGCTTTTGTATAAATCCCACCGCCGACGCGGGCAAACAATGCGATGCTTTCCGCACCAAGTGAAAACCCAGTCAGCACTTCAATAGCTTTAAGCATTTCGGGTCCGTTGACCGGCATACCGTCTGCGAAGATGTATTTGAGAATGATGAATAAGCCTCCCAGGCCCATGACTGCAAGTCCGGCTACTCCCATGCCCATGACTGAACCGCCGGTGAAAGAGACTTTGAGCGCCTTGCTTAAGCTTGTCCTTGCAGCTTGTGATGTGCGTACGTTGGCCTTGGTAGCAACCCGCATCCCGATATAGCCGGCAGTAGCACTTAATACTGCTCCCATAACAAAAGCAATTGCAATGCTCCAATGACTATGGGGATTTGAAGAGGCCATGACGGCCAATAAAATACCTACAAGGACTACGAAATATCCAAGGATTTTCCATTCTGCTCTTAGAAAAGCCATAGCCCCTTCGGCTATATAATTGCTTATCTCCTTCATGCGCTCGTTTCCTGCATCCTGTCTTGCTACCCATTTAAATTTAATAAAGGTGTAGATCAACCCAATTGCTCCCATTACCGGAACCAGGTATATCAGCTTATCCATAGTCATATTTCGTTCAATTATTTGCCTTAAAAAGGGGTGCAAAGATAAACAAAGAACCCTAAAATCATGGATGTTCAGGAATAACCCTTTATCTCTCAAAAGGCAGCATCAGCAAGAAGGTTTTTTTGTGCAATGAATGTGTATAGTATTTCTTTTCAGGCTGATACATATTTATATACCTTGCGATGAATAAAAAACCTACCATGACCCTTGGCGAATTTTTCCAATGGACCGCAATGCATCCGACCCTTTTACTTGGATACTTTGTGGGTGTGCCACTGATCGCATTGCTCGCCGGTATGTTCAGCGATGGAGAGGGCCATTTATCCCCATGGAAGTATTTGTATTCCATCCTCATCTACATGGTTTCTATACCCGGTATTTTTGCTGTTACGCTGAGTATTTACTTTTTCCTCTTTGAGCGTAGATCTATTCTGGACATGAACCTGTTCACCCAGGTACTGCCTGTTCTTTCAATGGCAGCAACCATCCTGATCATCAAGAAGCAGGTCAATCTCGATCTTGTGCCGGGATTTGATAAAATCTCAGGATTGATCATGATCATCTCGGCCTTGATGTGCCTGATGTGGATCATCGATAAAACGCATATTTACGCGATCACTTTTCTGCCTTTTTATGTGGTTATTCTAATCCTTCTTGCAGGATTTTTTGTTATACGGCTTGGATTGAAAAGACTCGCTAAATAATTAAGGTAAAAAATTCAGGTTTTGGCCTTAACTTAGTGATGTTGCACTCCTCCCGTCTTCCTCTATTACAGAACTAACTATTTAATTGACATCAAACTATTTTGACATGATGAGGATTCTACTATTTTCCATTTTCTTCCTCCTTACATCCTGGTCTTTTGGACAACCTACGGTGGTATTTAATACCGTGAATCTGTCCGGACCAGCCTTGGTAAACCCTGTTGATATTACCGGTTGCGGTGATGGCTCAGGCAGGCTTTTTGTTGTTGAGAAAAGAGGCACTGTCCGGATCATTGAGAATAATACTGTTCCAAACACATTTTTCCTTGATATTCGGGATTCGGTGGAAACCGGTGGTGAACGTGGCCTCCTGGGAATTGCATTCCATCCCGCCTATCCTGATAGCCCATACGTGTTTGTCAACTATGTGAAAAAGAATACTGTAATAACTCAAATAGCCAGATTCACACTCGCTCCCGGCGAAGATGATGATCTACTGGAATCAAGCAAGAAGATCTTAATCAGTCAACCTGGCATTCAAAGCAATCACAAAGCAGGAGACCTTGCCTTTGGGCCTGATGGATACCTGTACATAGCGATGGGTGATGGAGGCGGTGGTGGCGATCCTGGAGAGAATGGGCAGAATATTAATTCTTTGCTGGCTAAAATATTGCGCATAGACATCAATGTAGGTGTCCCTCCATATTTTGCTTATCCACCGGACAATCCTTATGTGGGTGTAACAGGTCATGATGCAATTTGGTCTATTGGGATGCGCAATCCCTGGCGGATTTCTTTTGACCGTACTACAGGGGATTTCTGGATAGGTGATGTTGGTCAGGACTTATGGGAGGAAGTAGATTTTATTCCTGCAGGCACACCTGGAGGAGTAAATTTCGGTTGGGATTGCAGGGAAGGAACCCATGTTTACGAAAGCAGTGGCTGCCCCGGTGAAAGTGCATTTACGAAACCCGTATTTGAATATCCACATTCATGTGATCCTCCCTGTATGACAGGTGATGGAAACTCAATGACCGGAGGCTTTGTATACAGAGGTGCTATCCCGGTTCTAAAAGGTTATTATGTCTTTGCTGATTATGGAAGCAATAATGTATGGACACTTAAGCAAACTGGTTTTGGCAATCCTCCAGCATTCAGCTGGATCCTTCAGGAGACTCCTGCGGGAGTGAATGCAATTGTTGCTTTTGGTGAGGCTGACAATGCTGAATTATATGCTCTAAGTTTTAGCGGTACTTTATATTCGATTTCCGCTACAGGAACACTGGATGTGGGCTGGACGAATATAAAAGCCACACCATCGCACCAGGGAAATAAAATAGAATGGGTCCTTGATGCTCTTTTTGGAATCAATCGTTTCGAAGTCCAGCGTTCTTTCTTTGCAGATTTTAGTGAATTTATTAAAGTCGCAGCATTAGCTCCGGATCCGAGTGAAACCCATTATCAATATAATGATCCGTTCATCAATTCATCAGGAAGTTATTACAGGATAGCAGCTCATCTGGATGATGGTTCAGTTGAATATTCACCAAGCGCTCATATTCTTGCTGATGCGAAATCGAAGCCTCAGCTTACATTTGATTTTAATACCAACCTTTGGAGAATCAGCGTCCCTGAAAACTGGCAGGAAAATGATCTTACTCTGTATGATCTGCAGGGTAGAAAGGTATACACTAAAAAAATCACTACTGGTCCATTGTTTGATCTGCCATCACCTGACATGCCTGGTTGTTACTTCATCGTGATCAGGGGAAGTGAAGGCATATGGTCTGACAGGATAGTATGTTCAACTCCAAAAGCAAATTAAGTGGCATAGCATTAACTGTTTCTATAAAAAGAAAGAGTACGCTTTACAACCATTCTTATTAAAAAAATTGTCCATAGACTGAACCTATGGACAATTTTTTATTACACACACAAGCAACTCATTCTTGCTTTATATTGTCACCACGATGGCTTCCTCTTCAGGATTGTATTATGATTACTATACGGATTGCAATGATCCTGTTCTGTATGCAGCGCCATGGTGGCTGGATGCAGTATGTGGGAAAGATAAGTGGAATGCGGTCCTGATGACTGATGAAGCAGGAGCCATTACAGCATGTATTCCATTTTATAAAACGTACATACGGAGCTTATCAGCGTTGATCACACCGCCTTTAACGCAATGGATTCCCGTTCTGGCAAAAGAGAATGTACGATCTGTTTCCCTTGCAGGATTTCTGGATGCCTTACCCCGGTGTTCAATACTGGATCTCACTATAAAACCAGGAGATGACCCTGTCCTGCCAGCACCTGATTTCCGCATCAATTATAAATACAGCTATATCATTCCATATCATGTGCAGAAGGAACAAATCAGGCTAACTTATAATGAAGGGCTCCGGCGTAATTTGAGAGAAGCGGAAAAAAATTATTCCATTGCCAACTCGGATGACATCCGTTCTTTTCTGGGTCTGTGTAAATCTTCATATCAGCATCGGAATATGCGTCCACCTTTTTGGCTTGATCAAATCGTACCCGAGGTTGTGAAGGGGTTGCAAAAAAACAATTGTGGCATGATTAATCTTGCATTTTACCGGGGAAAACCTATATCAGGAATTCTTACCGGATGGGATTCAAAGACATCTTATTACCTGGCAGGAGGCAGGAGTGGTGATGATCAGGGGGCTTCTGCACACGCGATGCTGCTGGATCATGTCATCCATGAAGCTCATGACAGAGGACATGCATTTGATTTTGAAGGCAGCATGAATCCGGGTATTGCCAATTTCTTCCAATCTTTTGGTGCCAGGCCCGGGTCTTACCTCCAAATCCGTAAATTCAGGGGAGTGGGTAAACTATGGTCTTTGCTTCATTGAAATGCAGACAAATCAATTCAGAAGCATCTAATTTAATTTTTCTTGTATCTTTCTTCCTGTTACTCCTCAGCCCTCGTCTTTTCTACCCTGGAATATCCCTAATCACACAAGGTTATATTATTGAATTTCTTAGCATTTAAAGGAATGGCATATGAAAAAAATGTTCCTGTTTTTAAGCTTGTTTATTTGTTCGATGTCCGGTACATTATCCGCTCAGGTTGTCCTTGGCAGCAATCCGGCTCAACAAATTAAAGTAACGACAAGCAGCAACTATACCCCTCAATATTGGGCATTATCAGCTACAGGTGATAAGACCATCAATAAGATTGGGCTTGAGGCTCCCTGGATGGAGGCATCCCGGTTTTTATCCCAGGCAACTTTAGGTGCCGATCTGGAGACCATTAAAAAGGTAGCCGATCAGGGATTCGAAAACTGGATCAATGAACAGATAGATGTACCGCCAAGCAATACTCTCGAAACCATGAAAGATGTATTTGCAGATATCATCGAGTGGTATTTTCTGAATGGTGGCGATCCGGATGAAGTGCTTACGATGCCTAACTGGACAACGTTCAATTATACCTGGTGGGAAAATCACATGCAGGGTAAAGATCTTCTCCGACAGCGAGTGGCTTTAGCTTTGAGTGAGGTATATGTTATCTCTTTCGACTCTGATCTTTCGGGACAGGGATTTGGGCTGGCTGATTATTATGATATCCTGCTCAAGTATTCCTTTGGCAATTTTGAAGATATGCTATATGCAATATCCCTGCATCCATGTATGGGATATTACCTGAGCCATCTCAATAATCCGCGTGAAATTCCTTCAGAGAATATTCATTCTGATGAAAATTATGCACGTGAAATAATGCAGTTATTTACTATCGGTCTATTCGAGCTAAACCAGGATGGCACGCGCAAAACAGATGGCCAGGGAAAGTGGATACCAACCTACGACCAGGCAGACATCAAAGAACTCGCTAAAGTTTTCACCGGACTCGGAGTCGGTGGTGTAGTTGAAAATGAATTTGTGGATGATCCCTATTTCGGTCTGGATATTTACGTGGCAGATATGACGAGGCCCATGATCATGTATGAAGAATGGCATCAGCCGGGTTCCAAGAAAATGTTAGATGGATATGTTATCCCTGGTGGCCAGAATGGTTTAAAAGATATTAAAGATGCGATCCATCGTCTTGCTATACATCCGAATGTAGGTCCGTTTTTAGGCAAGCAATTGATCCAGCGATTGGTGACTTCTAATCCTTCGCCGGCATACGTGGAAAGAATTGCAGCTGTATTTGCAGACAATGGGCATCATGTTCGTGGTGATATGTCTGCGGTCATAAAAGCCATCCTGCTGGATCCTGAAGCAAGGACATGTCAGAGCCTGGAGGATGCGAATTTTGGAAAATTAACTGAGCCTTTTCTTCGCTACACTCAATTTACCAAAGCTGTTCCAATGGAACAATTTTACGGGCGATATTGGAATGTAGCTTATGGCTTCTGGGGGGCTACAGGACAAATTCCTTTGGGAGCACGTACAGTTTTTAATTTTTATTTACCCGATTATCAACCATTGGGACCTGTGACAGAAAACGGACTGGTAGGACCTGAGTTTCAAATCCATAATTCTCGTACTTCAATTGAATTCATGAACCAGGCCAATGACTGGGCTGTATGGGGTTATGTAATGGATGACTGGGAGAATGATAATCCGCATGTCACATTCAATATCGATGAATTAAAGTCACTTGCTCGCGATCCTGAGACACTGGTCAATCGTCTTGATATGATCTTTACGCATGGAAGCCTGTCCCAGCATACAAGAGATCTGATCAAAGAAGCTATTACCCCTTTCCACGATAATGATTACCGGCAAGACAGGGTGCGGCTTGCCATGTATCTGCTGCTCGTATCTCCTGACTATAACATCATGAAATAACCCTGATCATACTTCCTAATCAACTGACATCAACTGATCATGAAAATAAACCTGAACCAAAATCCTATAAGCCGCCGGAAATTTTTCGGGCAGGCAAGCTGTGCTGCAATTGGCGTTTCCACTCTGTATTCATCACTGGTGAATCTAAAAGCCATGAGTGCACTTTCTGTTGCCAATAGCACTACGCTTGCTGATCCGGAATATAAAGCACTGATATGCTTATTTCAATCCGGTGGAAATGACTCCTTCAATATGCTTATGCCACGGAGTCCTTCTGAATACGCGGATTATGAAGCTACGAGGTCAAACATAGCCATACCACTAAACCAAATGCTGCCTATTTTCCCTAACAATGCAGGGGGCAGGTTATTTGGCATCCACCCGAGCATGACACGTAGCCAGCAATTATTTAATGATGGCAAGATGGCTTTCATTTCAAATGTGGGGACACTCGTAGAGCCTGTTACGAAAGATCAATACTGGCAAGGCCAGGGAAATTTTCCATTGGGATTGTATTCGCATTCAGACCAGGGTCAACAATGGATGACAGGTTTACCGAATGGCCGGTCCGGCACAGGATGGGGTGGAAAAGTAGCCGACATCATCAAGGATATGAACAACAATGCTAACATCTCCATGAATTTTTCGATGAGTGGAACGAATGTTTTCCAGACCGGACAGGATACGATCGAATTTTCACTTGATCCGTACAATGGTAGTTCCGGCATAAATGGTTATGGCGATGTGGAAGAATGGAATGTATTTGACAGGTTGCGTACCAAAGCATTGAATTCGATGATTGATCATGAATATCAGGATATGTTTCAAAAAACATATATCGATGTCATACGTCGATCAAGAGATGGTCATGCACAATTCCAGGAAGCGATCGGAAACATTCCTGAATTCCAAACAGAGTTTACTGACAATTATTTGTCGAATGCATTTAAGTTAGCCGCTTATTCCATCGCTGCTCATGAAGCATTAGGGATGAAGCGCCAGATCTTTTTTATAGACTATGGAGGTTGGGACAATCATGACGAGGTACTTGCTTCACAGAATGCATTATTGTATGAACTGGACGCTGCCTTTGGCGAATTTTCAGATGCAATGACAGAACTGGGGCTGGGCAAACAAGTCACCACGTTTTCACTTTCAGAATTCAGCCGTACGCTGACTTCAAATGGAAATGGAACTGACCATGCATGGGGAGGAAATGTCATGGTAATGGGTGAGGATGTAAGAGGTAAAAATATCTATGGCGAATATCCTACGCTTGCACTTGAATCAAATCTTGAATTAGGAAATGGAGTGATGCTGCCACAAATCAGCGCAGATGAGTATTTCGCTGAACTGGCATTATGGTTTGGTATTAGTCCTTCAGATCTGTCTTCGATATTTCCTACGCTGACAAATTTCTATCAACCCGGATCAGGTATGCCGATTGGTTTTCTTAACTCATAACATCGACCCGCTATGAAAAAAATAATATTCCTGCTTGTTGCTTTTGTGATGTACCAGCACGTGGCAAATGCCCAGTGTTATCCTAATCGTCACAGCACAAATTTCTTTGATGGATGGATCTCCTGTGAGAAAGCTACCAGTCCAAACCCGGCCCGTCCTGTCAGCCATTTCATCATGTATGATTTCGGCAAGATCTATAAGCTGGGCCAGATGGAAATCTGGAACTCGAATGATCCTGCACATTTAGATTGGGGGATGCGTGATGTTGCTATTGACTATTCGATCGATGGAAATACATGGGCTTCTGCCGGCACCTTTACTTTTCCACAAGCCAGCGGTCTCAGCACATACGAAGGAGCTGAAGGTCCGGACCTTGATGGTGTAGAAGGAAGATATCTGTTGATAACCGGTTTGAATAATTATGGTGGTGATTGTTTTGGCCTCAGTGAATTCAGGGTGGAAGGCGAAGAAGTGGTCATCACTGATATCGATGATCTGGCTAAGCTGGAATGCGTTGATGTATCACTATATCCGAATCCATTCGCAGAAAAGATGATGTTAGTGCTGGCTCCGGGATGTAGTGGAGACTTACATTATACACTTTATGATGCTTTAGGTCATGCTATCAAGGCAGATAAAGCATCATTGTTATCAGGCCAGGAGAAAGCAGTTGAAATAGGTCGTGATCTTCCTGCAGGTTCTTATATGCTGAACATCGAATTCGGAGGGAAGTCTGTGAATAAGAGCATTGTGAAGATGAGCAAAACATAACGTGAGTCGTGAGTCGTGAGCCATGAGCTATGTGCTGTATGCTGTGAAAAATTTAGGTTATCTTTTAGAGATACTGGAAACAAATAATCACTAATGCTCTATCATCTGAGTTATTCCTCCCGGAATGATTTAATCTAATAATTTGGTTCCTGAGCCCGACTGCAACTTTATTAAATCCTTCATATCCATTAAAGCCTCACTATACTTGCACCATGATCAAACGGATTGAATCCATTGACGGATTGCAGGTGATAGTTGAGGATTTGCTTACCCTTATTGATGACGGATATTCTGTGGTGTTGTTATATGGTGAATTGGGTGCCGGTAAAACTACCCTTGTACAATTGCTTTGTGATCGTCTGGGTGTAAAGGAGCGGGTAAACAGTCCGACGTTTTCCATCATACAGGAATACCTGTCACCTGTAAAGGATACTATCATCCATATGGATCTTTACCGTCTTGAAAAAAAAGAGGAACTTGAGCAAATTGGATTTGCGGAATATCTTGATTCCGGTCAACTTTGTTTTATTGAGTGGCCGGAGACAGGAAGTGATTATTTTGTGATGCCATATATCAGGGTAGACATCGGTGTAGAAAATAACAATATTCGTAACTTCAAGATCACGACGCATGACGCAGTGGACGCATAAATATGGCTTTGGCCTTGAAACGATGCCTGAAAAGGTAGCTGTTGCCAAGGGAGGGAGCCAGTTTACGATTGGGATTCCCGATGAGTCTTCACATACTGAAAACCGGGTGGCTATTGTACCTCACTCTGTAAGACCATTAGTACAGCAAGGTCACCGCGTGCTCGTACAGGCTGGCGCAGGAATGATGTCTCACTATGATGATCATGAATACAGTGAGGCGGGTGCGGAGATTTCACCTACACGCCAGGAAGTATTTAAAAGCGATATCATTTGTAAGGTTGCTCCACCCACGATTGACGAGATTGAACTATTGCATCCGGATCAATGCCTGATCTCACCACTTCAACTGCCGATCCTGTCAGAAACCTACGTTGAAAGATTATTGCGTCATCGTGTCACAGCGGTTGCGATGGAATACCTGCAGGCAGCGGATGGATCCTATCCCCTCGTGCGTACGATGAGCGAGATTGCCGGCATTACTGCTATTCAAACTGCAGCAGAACTTCTCTGCAAGTCAGATGTCGGTCGTGGAGTATTGTTGGGCGGAGTTTCGGGAGTACCTCCGGCTAAAGTTGTCATCCTTGGTGCCGGAGTGGTTGGAGAATTTGCTATTCGCACAGCACTGAGTCTTGGAGCCACGATACGGGTATTTGATGATAATGTTTATAAACTGATGAGACTTCAGCAAATCATTGGCCGCCGCCTTCATACCTCTACGATCAACCCGGTATATCTGCAATATCAACTCCTGAGCGCTGATGTTGTGATCGGAGCTGTCCATTCTTCTACGGGAAGATCTTCTGTACTCGTCCCTGAAGAAATGGTGATGAAGATGAAAGAAGGAAGTGTGATCATTGATGTCAGCATTGACCAGGGAGGAATATTTGAAACGTCAGAAGTGACAACACTGGATAAGCCAACATTCATCAAACATGGTGTCATTCATTATTGCGTGCCCAATATTGCATCGAAGGTAAGCCGCACTTCATCCGCTGCGATAAGCAACATCCTGACACCTCTGCTTATCAAAGCAGGAGCATATGGTGGTATTGAAGCATTGCTAAATGATCATGCAGGATTCAGGCATGGCGTGTATACATATAAAGGACATCTGACGAATGAATATTTGTCAAAGAGATTTGGTCATAAGTATACGGCGCTGGATCTGATATTGCCTTCGAAGATGTAAGGAGAGAATAAAAAAAGTAATCAGTATTCAGTAAAAAGAGTAATCAGAATTAGTTAATATAAAGAGTACAGACATGTCCGTACTCTTTATATTAAATTTCAAATTCTTTTTTTACCAGCCTGGTACGAGGAACACTCCGAACTTACCTTTCGTGTCTTTCAATAATGGCCAGGCAAAGAATGGTTCGACAATAAGTGCCCCGAAGACATTTACTCTTGCAGATACACCGGTGCTGAATACTAATTTCGGTTTCACATTTTCACCTTCCGGATCTGAGTTGCCAAGATCTTTATATTCATTGAATGCAACACCTCCATCAAAAAACCATGCGAGCTCTGTAAAAAGTGCATTACTCTTGATCAATGCTAGTCGCTCAGGACCTGTGAATGGAAGACGCACCTCAAAGTTTGATACTAATATTTTAGAACCGAATAGTTGATCAGGGTTAAGGACACCTGTGTTATAGTATTCATTAAGTCTTCCATATCCGTATCCATGGATAAGCCCCATTTCTCCTATCAGTATTGGATAAAATGTTTTAGAATCCGGACCCATTGTAGAGTAATGCATAGCCCTGAATGCAAACGAAACCGGTTTTGCCCATTTGTAAAATCTGAAATCAGCCGTTGCGGTTTGAAATTTGTATCCTCCGAAATAATTGGAGAAATCCAGCCTGTACCGATATCCATTAATCGGTGAAGCAAGTCCGAATTGACTGTTGTCACCAACCAGCGCAATATTGGAATTATAATAAAGCGCTTGTTTTATTCTTAATCCACCAACGACTGTATCATTTGGAAGCGGAATCTTTTCTCGTTTTTCATCAAATAGAAAGTAATTAGCTAAATCGTAAACCAAAGGCGTCTTATCTAATCTAAAGAATCGATAATTAAATCCAAGACTTCCTTCCAATCTTAAATATTTGGAAAATGGATATTGTAACATACCTGAAACTTGTTCTTCAAAAATATGAAGGATGTTTTCTTCATACACTTTGACAGGCGTTGAATCAGTCAACACTGCTGAAAACGGACCTGAATAATAACCTGTTCTTAACGGGATATGTGATGCTGCAAATCCCCAGGCTAATGGTCCCTTTTGATTGATATACTGGAAAGAAGCACCAACATCATAAATCTCACCGTTCAGCGCAACTGTGGTATACAGCTGATTATTACCCAGGATATCACTGAAGATCATATTGACACCACCAGCAAGACCGGTTCTTGCGCCAATACCGCCGGAATTAACTCCTAACCCACCGCCACCATCGATGTAATCGAGCTTAAATTTTCCTTTGTAAGGTTCATTCGTATATGTGGATGAATCCGGAGGATTAACCTCATCCATTTTTTCAATATTATTCATCACCAGCTGATGTCGCTGATCCAGCACGACGGGAAGTGTTCCTGCCTCGTAATGTACATCATCAGGCCTCACTACTTTATGCAAAAAAGCAGCTTCCTTCGCTTCGTAGATATCATAACCGCTTTTGAAATAATGTGTATACGCAATCCTGTCACCTGATTTTGAAACAGATAGAGCAGGCGAATACTGGCTGATGCCACTGATACCCGTCTTGAGATCTGTCATCTGAAGCAATTCACCATTCAGATCCGTCCGGTAAAGATTTCTGAATCCATCGCGATCTGAAATGAAGTACACATTTCCATTCTGATCATAGCCTGGGGTAAGACAATCCGCACCCGGAAAAATCTGATCAAAGTCCTGTATCGAATGATCCTCTACATTGATCCGTGAAAGATGAAGGTTCCAGCGACCGTGCACTTTGTTCTGTTCAAACGTTTTGCGGTCTGAGCTGAAAACAAGAAATTTTCCATCCGGGCTGTAGTCCGCATACACCTCGCTGTAAAGATCATTCGTAAGCTGCCGGACTTTTTTTGTTTTCAGATTGTAAGTGAAAAGATCTGTCTGGCCTTCTATCATTCCTGAAAAAGCGATTTCCTTTCCATCCGGTGACCATGCAGGATGAGCAATAGCATTGATGTCTGGCATTGCAATTTCATCTACTGTAGCACCTGATTCAGGATTCTTGATCACGAGTACATTCTGGCCTTTCGCTACACCTACAAAAGCAAACTGATCACTATTCGGTGACCATGTACCTGATGATTCGAATAGATTGAGATCATCAAGATTAGCGCTGTGAAGAAAGCTATTTACTTTCCTGATTATTTTTCCGGTGCGGGCATCCGCCAGATACAAGTCTGTGGAGAAAAGATTTTTGTCTGATAGAAAAATGACAAATTTTCCATTCGGACTTATGGCAGGTGAAACATTAAGTCGTCCGGCATTTTCTTCGGAAATAATTTTTTTACCTACCACATCTTCTTTCATGTCGCCGAGCAGGGGCGTATAATAGGTCTTCAGCGATTCTGTAAATAATGCTCCAAGATCTTCCTGCGTCATATTGAGCGTAATAGCCAAAGCGACATCAAGACCATACATCGCTGTATTCATAAACAGCGGTGCGATCACTTCATCTCCGAATGTACCACTGAAGTATGCCCAGAAAGCCTGTCCGTAACGATATGGAAAATATTTGTAGCCGGCGAGCTTCTTGATGTTAGGCACATCATCATTGAGGACAGCGTCGCGCATCCACATTGACGTATAGGGATCAATACGGCCAAGAGATAAATATTCCGCAAGGCCTTCAACCATCCATAGTGGAAGATTGGACAGTGATTGCAGGCTGGTACTATCGCCGGATATGACCATATGGTATTGAAATGAATGGACAAGCTCATGTCCAAGCACGTGCTGATTTTGCTGATTGATCATCGTAAACGGAAGGATCACACGGTTTTTGAATCCTTCAGTCACACCACCAGTGCCTATCCCGATATCACCGTAGATCGCATTCGTTTGCTGAAACTCAGCATGATTGTTATAAAAAATAACCGGGTTTCTGACATCATACGTATCCCGCAAAACAGCGTTATGCATTCCATACCATAACTCAGACCAATCCGCCATCTGTTCGAGAACCTGCCGGTTTTTGGTGTAATAGTGGATAGCATAATGAGGTGTCTCCAGCACATTAAATTCAAATGATCTGTACCGGGGTTTGTTTTGCCCGAATAACTGGGCATGAGAGGCGGACGGAATGATGAACAAGCCGATCGTGAGTGCGATCAAAAACAGACATTGTTTCATGACATTGGTTTTGTAAGCTTAAAGTAGATACTTAACAAACATAAACAGGTAAAGGATTTAGTATATCCGGCTTTTTCTGGCAAGTTAAATATCCCTTAACACCTTGATTCTGTTTGCTATCTGACAGTTTATACCCCGCCAGACCTCCTGGAAGGCCTGGAGTAAGGGATCCTGTTTCCGGACACAGGAAAAATTCCGTTTCTTTCCCGGATGGGTATTGAGCCGCTTTGGTCCGTCATCATCAATATATCCACTTGCAGTGACAAGGAATGGATGAAATGGCAGCGGTTTCTTGAAAAAAATAAGGTTTCCTTTAAAGCTTTTAAGACAGCGTCACTGGACCACCTTTCCGGTACACTTTCAAGTCTTTTGGAAGAAGGGAATCTGCATTTCCTGTTTGCCGGTGGCGATGGCACTCTGCATCAGGGAGGAAATCTTCTCATTCGGTTGGCAGGTGAAAAATCCAAATTGATTACGATTGGTGTATTGCCTTCTGGTACGGGGAATGACTGGGTAAGAACATTTGGCATTAAGACTCATAACCTGGCAGTTAGCCTGAAAAGAGGTGCAACATCTCCACTTCATTTAATCCGGATAACATGGCCTGATGGAAAAGAACGTTATGCATTCAATATGGTAGGCGGTGCATTGGACGCGGCAGTGGTGAATTCTTTATCAAATTCCAAATTCAATATTCCGGGAAAACTTAAATACCCTGTAGCGCTATTGAATGCATTGATGAAACCACGTAGATGGAATGGAAAAATAGTAGTTGATGGATTTCCATACAATGGTGATTGGCTAACTATTCAGGCAGGGTTTGGGAAATATTGTGGTGGTGGAATGTATGTGCTCCCACATGCGGAAATTGAGAGCGCTGCACTGCTTCTGATGAAACCAAAATCTTTATTAAGGCTACTCACGAGCTTACCAAAATTATACAATGGAAAAGTTGCACAACAGGAAGAAGCAATTGCTCTTCATTTCTCCATCATAGAAATTAACCACAGCGGTGTACCGATTCCGATAGAAGCGGATGGTGAAGCTTTGGGATCGAGCCCTGTAAAGCTCGAAGTGTCCACAGGCTTTTTGAAGAGATTATCTGCAGAATAACACAGGAAACATAACTCCTTGTACTCTGTGCGTTTTAAACTCCGTGTTCTTCGTGCGATACTTTGACAGAATATGTTTTAGTGTGTATCCTCGAATTTATAAAGCGCTATTTTTCGCACGGAGCTCACAGAGTTTAAAATACACGGAGTACACAGGAAACATAATTCCGTGTTCTCGTGCGATATTCTGACACAATACGTTTTAGTCTGTTATCCTCGAAATTTATAAAGAGCCATTTTTTCGCACGGAGTTTACAGAGTATAAAATACACGGAGAACACAGAAACTAATAGCTTTTCTTTCTTAATATGGTTCTGAAAAGTAATACCTGAAGCCCCATGTATGTCTTAAATCCACTTCATCCTGATCAAGGAGGAATTCGGGGCCCGCTTCAATAAAAAGTGCTATTCGTTTAAAATCAGGAATGGGAAAGATCTCCAGCTGAACCGGGATCGTCAATCCAATATTTGTTACGTCTGCAAAAGGACTTAGTGCTATGGCGATACCAGCAGAAATGGAATGGTAGGTTTCATCCTGCAGCTGATACAATCCTGCAAGCTCAATCCGGGTATCCACCAACCTGTTATTCGTGCCGATCCTGGCTTCCAGGATAAAGGGTTGAGCGCTTCTTGTCCCTATTCCTAAACCAAATTTTTCGAAGTTGGAGATAAATAATTGTGCATCCAGGTGACTGAACATTAATAAGAGTACTGCCAATAACCCGGATCTAAAAACAGATGGCATGGTGAATTGCATTGCGTTTTTCATGATGTTTTAATTTTTTAGACGATGCAGAAAAGATATAAAACTTATCTATTTTTCTTATTACAAAAAATCATGCTCTGAGGATAAATTTCATAAGGAAGTCAGTCTGTACTTCATCCCCAAAAACAAAAGGGTGTGATCCAAAAATTTCAAAACCATGTCGTTGATAAAATCGAATGGCATCCTTGTTTTTTTCCCACACACCTAGCCACACATATGCAAGATCCAATTCTCGTGCACGGTTTACAGCACTTTGCAGAAGTTGTGAACCCAATCCTGCTCCCTGGTAATCGCTGTCAATGTATATGCGTTCGATCTCGAGGCTTTGATCATCATAGATATCGGATTGGGCCGGGCATTTGTTGACTTTAAGATATCCTGCATTTATATTGTCATGAAAGGCAAAGTAAAATTCACTGAAAGGATTTAATAATTCCGAAAAAAGCTTGTCCGTATTGAATGCCTTATGCATATAATAAGCCATGTTTTCGGGTGTATTAAGATGATTGAAGGATTCATGGAAGGTTTTTAAGCTGATTGCCAATAGCGTGTTGACGTCAGATGGATTGACTTTCCGGATTTCCATACTTAAAGATAAATATACCATAGTATCTTTGCGACACTTGTGAGAAAACATTCAGCATACACGTCGATTAAATTTTTCCTTAGGCTTTCGTTGGTTCTTTTACCTTGTTTTTTACTCGCGTCTCCTGCCTGTTTTTGTCAAACAAAATCAAATGCACAACCTGGCGTTGAATGCAAAACCTATTTAGATAAATCTGAAAAAGAAATTCTAAAACGAATTGAAAAGAAACGCCAGGATCGACCGGATAAGCTTAAAAATGTATTACAGGAATTTGATGATCGCCTGGTCGTGGAAATTAAATCTCGCTTCCTGGGCGGCGAATTTTCCTGTGACAATAGCATCCAGCTTATCGTTAATGATATAGTGCATGAAATGCAGTCTGAATATGCCGACATGTTTTCAGACGAATTCGTCATCCTCATCAGCAGGAATCCATCAGTAAATGCAGGAGCCTTTGGCCATCAGATCATCATCGTACATGCAGGTTTGTTGGCTGCTGTTCATTCCAGGGAAGAGCTCTTGTTTGTTTTAGCGCACGAAATGGCACATGATTACCTTGATCATCGTGAGAAAATGCTTTATAAAATAGCGGAAACGTATGATTCCAAAGCCATGGATAAGATCTCCAGGAGCATTATCGCCAATAATTCATCGCAAAGGGATGCATTAATTGAATACTACAATTCATTGACAATCTCTTCCAGGACATTTAGCCGGAAGCAGGAAATAGAAGCTGACTCACTTGCACTTGTTTTGACAAAAAGATTGACCCAAAAGGTTTCTTTGGCGTCCATCGCCATAAAAGGATTGCTGAGCATGGACGAAAATGAGCTGGATATAAGCTGGAGGGAAACGTTTGCATTTCCTGATTTTCCATTTCAATCTTCCTGGGATCATGTCGATCCACCTATCGTACCGCCGGATTCAATCCCACATAGTAAAATTGCACTTTTCAGCACGCATCCAAACATTGAAGACAGGCTGCTACACCTGGAAAATGTAAATGGTTCGAAAATGGATACTACATTCATTCCTTACCAGATACCTGACAGCACCCGTCGCAAGCTGGCGGTGGAATCCATCGAATGGTTGTACACAAATCAATATGAATATGCGCGTCCATTGTTCGAAGCTTTCAGAAACTATGATCCTCAAAAACCGGATGAAGAGATTTGCCTCTGGATTGGCCGGATTTTTTCCGATCTTTACGAGCTCCGCAAACAACACCGTTTAGAAAAATTCATACCCCTGCCACCTTTTCCGATCAAAACTTCATTTGATGAATTGATCTTAATACTAAATAATATGAAAATGAAAGATTTCGCGCATGTGGGTTATTCCTTTCTTGAGCAACAACCTTTTCATACTACATCTTTTGAAGAATTAAAAAAATCACTTCATGAAAAATTCTAAAACCCTGTCAGAAATGTATTCCAAAGTAATGACCTGCATTCTGGTTGTTTTTTATGGTTTGTTGCTTCTGCCATCGATGCTGTCTGGCCAGACCGCAAAAATTGAAGATATCCTGACTATTCGCCTGAGTGATTCTGGTCCGTTAAAATCAGGACAGGATGTGAAGGGATATTACTTTGTATATGAAACTGCATCTTCAAATAAAGACCAGAATACATATGACCTCAGGATACATGATCTTAATCTCAATTTGCTGAAGAAAAAGAAGATCTCCGTACCAAAGACATATGCTTTGGAAACCGTATTGTATAATGGACGATCTATCGCAGTCAAGTTCTTTGATGCAAAAGAATTACATTATGTATTCAAAGGCTATACGCTGGAGGGTGAATTGATCTTTACAAAGGAAACATTGAAGATTTCTAAGTATGAAAATTATAAGAATTCCACTTCAAGTGATGAGTTCCCTTCTTTTTATTCAATTCCTCAATTTGGGTATATGAATTATACCATGACGAAGGATAAGGGAGAAAAGCTGGGATACAATATTAATTTTTATTCCGACAACGCCTCTGTACCTCACTGGACCTTCAATTCAACCAGTGATAAGTTTGAAACAGCCAATCATCTTGCCGCAGATTCAACCCTCGCTTATTTCAGCATTATGAAAAGAGATGGGGCAATGTCAACGGATGTGAGCATTTTTCTTGTCGCATTCTCATCAAAGACCGGGAAGATGGCATTTGAAATTCCCCTTGTAGGAAAAGAATATAAATACCTCGCATTTTCATCTTTCATATCCTCTTCCGGAAACATCCACCTTATGGGGAGGTATTATGGTTTAAAGGATAATGTTCTCAAGGACAAAGGACTTGGATTATCACTGTTGGAAATCGATAGAACTGGTAAAATTGTGAATGCGACTCATATTCCTGCGGATGATAAAAGATTAATTGGCTCCAGTGCTTCATCAGGTGAGGATAAGACGGACAAATCCACCTATTTCTACTTCCACGATTTTATCAATCTTGAAGATGGTAGGGTAATTGGTATTGCCGAATCGTATTCACTGAAAGTAAATGTCCTGGGGCTTGCCGGTAACCTCTATGGTCTTGGAACTTCAGGGGGTAATATCGTCATCGAGGATATGTACATCTTTGAATTCAATAAAGAATTTGAATTACAAAACATCAAACGTTTTGATAAATATAAAAGCAATTTTGCATTGCCCGGCATTCCTATTGCCAGTCCGGTCTTATATTCTTACTATGTAAAAGAGCGCGGTGGATTTGATTATCAGTTTTATCAAAAGAACAGTGATAATACAACAGCCGGTATTTATTTCCTGAATTATGAACGCCGAAAGGATGCTGCAAACAACATGGTGCTCGGTGCCATTTTTGCTTCAAAAGACGGATATACGACTGACAAATTTGATCTCTCGAAAAAAGCGGATGATACCAACATATTCCAGGGTGCTTTTGGCAGCGTGGTGATCATGGATTATTACAGAAAACTAAAATCACTAAACGTCCAGATCGTTAAACTTAATTTTTAACGGTCATTGAAAATCATCATTATTAGAATAAAATAACCGGACCAAACCATACCAGCTCAATACAGGGGATCATATCCTGAACATTTTGATTTTTGGTCCGTTATTACCTACCTTTACACCCATTAATCAAGCATCAAGAGATCCTGCGAAGTGTGCAGGGCGGCAACCGACCCGGTGAACGGCACGGTGCCCGGAAGATGCGGGCCTCAGGTCAAAATGAGTTCACAGTTTCTGACTGTATACCTGCAAGCACGTTATTCTTCTGATATCATCAATGCATGAGGCAAGTCCGGCATGAAGTCCGGCATGGATAGAAAAAAATATGAACAACCGTACAACACTTCTGAAGCAAGCTGTAAAAGAGCGCATCCTGGTCCTTGATGGCGCGATGGGTACCATGCTGCAACGATATATCCTCTCTGAAAAGGATTACCGGGGTGAGCGATTTGCTGACTGGCCACAGGATCTTAAAGGAAATCATGATCTGCTCAACCTATCCCGGCCTGATGTTGTCGAAGAGATTCACCGGGACTATTTCATAGCAGGCGCTGATATCGTAGAGACTAATACATTCAATGCAAATGCGATCAGCCAGGCGGATTACGGAACCCAGGACAGTGTCTATGATATCAATTTTGCAAGCGCTTCCCTGGCCAGGAAAGTTGCAGACAGATTTACTTCAGAAAATCCCTCCAAGCCGCGCTTCGTTGCCGGTTCATTAGGACCGACTAACCGTACTGCATCCCTGTCGCCTGATGTCAACCGTCCGGGTTTCAGAGCAGTTAGTTTTGATCAACTCGCAGATGCATATCGTGAACAGGCAAGAGGGTTGATTGATGGAGGAGTAGATCTTTTGTTGATTGAGACCGTATTTGATACGCTCAATTGCAAAGCAGCACTCTTTGGAATCACTTCATTGATTGAGGAGACAGGAGCAGATGTGTTGATCGGTGTATCGGGAACTATCACTGATGCAAGCGGAAGAACATTATCCGGACAAACCATAGAAGCATTCTGGATTTCGATTTCACATGCACCGCTTTTTTGTGTGGGTATTAATTGTTCGCTGGGTGCTGCTGAAATGAGGCCATATGTAGAGAGTCTTTCTAAAATTGCAAATGTTCCATTAATTGTTTTTCCAAATGCGGGGTTGCCAAATGAGTTAGGCGAATATGATCAGACGGCAAAAGTAATGCAGAGCCTGATACGTGAATTTGGAACGAGTGGTTTTTTTAATATCACCGGTGGTTGTTGTGGAACAACCCCGGAACATATACGCGCAATAGCCGATGCGGTAGCTGATTTACCTCCACGGGTTATTCCTGAACCATATCCGTTTACACAACTCAGCGGGCTTGAAGCATTGACGATACGACCGGACAGCAATTTTGTCAATATTGGAGAACGCACCAATGTCACGGGTTCTAAAATATTTGCAAAACTGATCCGTGAGGGCAACTATACTGAAGCGCTGAGTGTAGCTATGCACCAGGTGGAGAATGGCGCACAGATCCTTGATGTCAATATGGATGAAGGATTGCTGGATTCAAAACAGGTGATGGTTGATTTCCTGTTGATGATGAGTGCAGAACCTGACATTGCAAAACTGCCATTCATGATCGACTCATCGAAATGGGACATCATCGAAGCAGGACTGAAATGTGTACAGGGAAAATGTATTGTCAACAGCATATCCATGAAAGAAGGTGAAGCTGCATTTCTGCATCATGCACGACTTGTGCGAAGATATGGAGCTGCAGTAGTCGTGATGGCTTTTGATGAGGAAGGGCAGGCGGATACTATCGAACGCAAAGTTTCTATTTGTCAGCGTGCATATCGGATTCTCACAGAAGAAATTGGTTTTCCTCCGGAGGATATCATTTTTGATCCGAACATCTTTGCTATTGGTACTGGCATCGCTGAGCACAATGATTATGCAATCAATTTTATTGAAGCTACAAAGCAGATCAAGGCATTGTGTCCCGGAACAAAGATCAGTGGCGGTGTGAGCAATGTTTCATTTTCATATCGCGGAAATAATGCTGTGCGGGAAGCTATGCATGCTTCCTTTTTATACCATGCTATTCGTGCCGGAATGGATATGGGTATAGTCAATGCCGGCATGATCGAAGTGTATGAAGAAGTGGATCCCGTATTGCTAAAGCTTGTGGAAGATGTGATCTTCAACCGGGATCCGAATGCAACTGAGGCACTGACGACTTATGCAGATGAAGTAAAGACCAAAGGAAAAACGATCACGCGTGAACAGGCGTGGCGGGATGAAGATGTGCAATCCCGCCTGAGCCATGCATTAGTGAAGGGAATTACAGAATATATCGAACAGGATACAGAAGAGGCGAGACAATTGTTTGCACGGCCGCTCGAAGTCATTGAGGGTCCTCTCATGGACGGAATGAATATCGTGGGTGAGCTTTTTGGCCAGGGTAAAATGTTTTTACCACAGGTTGTAAAAAGTGCGCGTGTGATGAAGACTGCTGTTGCATACCTCACACCTTTCATTGAAGCCGAGAAAAAGCATGGTGAGCAAACCTTCAAAGGAAAAATCCTGATGGCTACGGTTAAAGGTGATGTACATGACATTGGGAAAAATATTGTTGGCATCGTGCTGGCCTGCAACAACTATGAAATCCTGGATCTCGGTGTCATGGTACCTGCCGAGAAAATACTGAGAATCGCGGTTGAAGAAAAGGTGGATATCATCGGATTGAGCGGTCTCATCACTCCTTCGCTTGATGAGATGGTGCATGTGGCAGCTGAGATGGAACGACAGGGATTTGATCTGCCGCTCCTGATAGGTGGAGCTACCACATCAAGATTACACACTGCGCTCAAGATTGAGCCGAGATACATCAGGGGGCCTGTAGTGCATGTGCTGGATGCATCGAAGTGTGTTGGTGTTGCTTCATCATTATTGTCAGAAGATAAAGTAAAACGTTCTGCATTTGTAGAACTGACGCGAGCCGGATATGAGCAAATGAGAATAGCGAGAGAAGGGAAACAAATGAAACGTTTTCTTTCGCTCGTGGCTGCCAGGGCAAATCGATTCGCACCTGATTGGGCATCCTATACTCCGCCTGTACCAAAGAAAACAGGAGTGTGGACATTGGTTGATTACGATCTCGCTGAGCTGAGAAAATATATTGACTGGACGCCTTTCTTTTCAAGCTGGCAATTGAGCGGTCATTATCCTGAAATATTAAAAGATCCACTCGTCGGAAAGGAGGCAAAAAATCTTTGGGATGATGCACAGCAAATGCTTGATAAGATGGTCGCTGAAAAATGGATAAAGGCCAATGCTGTTCTCGGTCTTTTTCCTGCCAATAGTGATATGGATGATGTCATCATCTATACAGATGAAAAACGGAATGACGTCCTGATGAAAGTTCATCATCTCAGGCAGCAGGTTGTCAAGGCTCCGGGACAACCCAATTATTGCCTGTCAGACTATGTTGCACCTGTTGAAAGTGGCAAGGCAGATTATATTGGTGGTTTCGCAATGACATCCGGCCTTGAGATAGAAGAGAGAGTAAAAGAGTTTGAGAAAAAACATGATGACTATAGCGCCATACTTCTTAAAGCATTAGCTGACCGTTTTGCAGAGGCATTTGCAGAACGGATGCATGAGCGGATGCGAAAAGAATGGTGGGCATTTGTCCCTGAAGAAAAACTAGGCAATGACGAACTGATAGCAGAGGCCTATCGCGGTATTCGTCCTGCTCCCGGATATCCTGCATGTCCGGATCACACGGAGAAGACGCTTTTATTTGATCTTCTTAATGCTACTGAGGAAGCCGGGATTGTGCTCACTGAAAGCATGGCCATGTATCCTGCAGCAAGCGTGAGCGGCTGGTATTTTTCACACCCTGAAAGCAAATACTTCCCGGTGACAGGAATTGACAAGGATCAGCTTGAAGATTATGCCCTTCGCAAAGGGATGACGTTAAGAGAAGCGGAGAGATGGCTGGGGCCGCTTCTTTAGTGAATAGTGAATAGTGAATAGTGAGTAGTGAATTAGCATTGCGCATCCTCTCTTCGTGAAACGTGAAACGTGAGAAAAAATGTGCAACAAGCAAAATAAATGAGCGGGTCCTCTTTGCGTCTTTGCGCCTTTGCGAGAAAAATTAAGATCCGTATTCAATAAGAATCCTTCCTCTCTTCGTGAAACGTGAAACGTGAGATATAATTTGCGTTAATGCTTCGACCTGCAATTCTCATCCTAATGCTATACATTCGACTAGCGCTCAGTACAACGCACCTCAGCAACACTGCGAAATTTGTGGCATTTAATTGAGTAATTTGAAAACTAATACGGGCGTATTTTCCTTCTAACTTTTCTGTTAACTTTATTAGCTGACACTAAAGCCAGATCCATTGGTCCGGATGTTTAAAAAAACCATTTATTACATCTCCCACTGGGAATCCTGGCATTGGTTTGCTAAATATATCCTCATTGCTCCTGCATGGGCATGGTTTTGTCTCAAATCCCGGACCTTATGGTTTTTCACACCCTCTAATCCTACGATCACTTTCGGGGGCTTTGCCGGTGAAACGAAGAAAGAGGTTTATGCGCAACTGCCTCCCGGAACATGGCCAAAAAGTATTTTTATCGCTCCTACCATTCAATTAAAAGAAGTGCTAAAGCAAATGGAACAAACAGGGCTTGCCTTTCCTGTCGCTGCAAAACCGGATTCGGGTTTGATGGGCTTTATGTTCCGCAAGATTGAAACGATAGATCAGCTACGGCAATATCATGCCGCGATGTCAGTGGATTATATCGTACAGGAGTTTGTGGAATATCCACTTGAGATCAGTGTATTTTATTATCGATTTCCCGATCAGCAAAGAGGAACCATAACTGGCTTTTTAAAAAAAGAATTTCTGCAGGTTACTGGAGATGGAAAAAGTACATTGCTTGAATTGATCCTTCATTACCCAAGAGTACAATTCAGGCTTGAGGAAATGAAAGGTAAACATGCGTGTCGTCTGCATGAAATACTCCGTGAAGGTGATTCTTATTGCTTATCCTATGCATTGAATCTCAGCCGGGGTGGCAAGCTCATCAGCCTTGAAAACGAAAAAGATGACAGGCTGCTGAACGTATTTGATGATCTGAGTCATCATACCGGATTTCTTTATGGGCGGTATGATATACGCTGCAGCTCTGTCGAAGAATTGAAGGAAGGAAAAAATTACTCGATACTTGAATTTAATGGTTGCGGGGCAGAACCTCATCATGTCTATGGTGCCGGATATACATTATGGAAAGCATGCCGGATACTGGTTCACCACTGGAGTGTTCTGGACCAGATAGCCAGCTACAATCATAAAAAAGGCATTGCTTATTGGTCTCACCAGGAGGCCTTGCCATTCTACAGGAATGTTAAATTTCATCTTGAAAAACTAAAACTACTGGATAGTGTTTTTGAATTTGACAACCATGCCTTAACCTCTCCGGAGGAAGCTTATAATCCCCCGGTGTTGAACCCGGATTATATTCCATCTATGACCGCCAATGAAAGAGCCTTATGACAGACTTTTCAACTGAAGACATCATAGCCCAATTCCGGAATCACCTCAGCCAAAAATTATTTCCCTGTGTAGCCGCCCAGGATGCGGTCAGCAAGGACAGTATTAAATGCCTGGTAGCCGATCACATGGCGTGTCCAAAAGATGATCACGCTATCGTAACATTTATGTATGACTTCATTGGAGAAATTAAAAAGGCCGGCACTTTATTTTACAGCGCTGTGATCCTGTTCAGACAACCTTCCATCCAAAGTGAGGATATGTTTGAATCATTATTCTGGCAGCGTCTCCAGGCTTTTGCAGATATTGATGCAGCATCTTATGCATACGATTCAAGAGTGGATCCGGATCCCGCTTCTCCACATTTCAGTTTCAGCATCGGAGAGGAAGCTTTTTATATCATCGGCCTTCATCCCGTCAGCACCAGGAAGGCGCGCCGGTTTCAGTATCCTGCCATCGTATTCAACCCTCATGTACAATTTGAAAAGCTGAGAGAAAAAAATCATTATGGTAAAATGCAAAAGGTGGTTAGAAAAAGAGATGAAAGCTTTTCCGGTACAATCAATCCCATGCTTTCGGATTTTGGTGAAGCTTCTGAAGTATTTCAATATAGCGGCCGGCAATATAATCAAGACTGGAAATGTCCATTAATCATCCCTCATGCCCGAACTAAACATCATACCACCACGTAGTGGTGTTTCACTGATTTTGAAAAAAGGTGAAAAGCTAAAGGTCACTGATATAGAAGGTGAGCAGGTGTCCGACATGTTATGCTACAACATGCATGATACAGGTGAATATCTTTCTTCGGGCAGGACCATCGATTATGCTGAAACTATTTTTCTTACAAAAGGGCATCCATTTTACTCCAACCGCAGCAATGTGATGTTGAAGATGATAGAGGATACCGTGGGAAGGCACGATTTTTTACTGACACCCTGCAGTGCGGAAATGTTTCGTATCATATATGGTGATCCGGATCCGCACATAGGCTGTCATGGAAACTTATGCGCACACCTGGAAACATACGGCATATCTTCCGACGATGTACATACCACGTTTAATATTTTCATGAACGTCACTATCGATAGCAAGACAGGACATGTCAGTGTTTTGCCACCTATGAGCAAAGCCGGAGATTATGTCATCTTTGAAGCGGAAATGGATTTGATAGTTGGGCTTACTGCATGCTCTGCGGGACTTTCAAATAATTTTTCTTTCAAGCCAATTGGTTTCAAGGTATTTTGAACGGAATTAGATTTTCGATTTCAACCGACAAAAATATTCCTGTGAGATTCGTTAATGGATTTAGTGCCGGTGTTGTCATTAGTTTCATCGGGTCACTTCCCCTTGGAACCGTTAATGTAGCTGCACTGCAATTGTCCATGACAGAAGGATATTTAACAGCCTGGTGGTTTGCGCTGGGAGGATTGTTGGCGGAGATCATCTATATACAGATGAGCTTTCTGATCAAAGATAGGATCATGAGATACCAGCTTGTCAGAAAAAGCCTTCAATGGATTTCATTTGTATTTATCTTCTTCCTGGCCATTTTCTCTTTTATCTCCGCTATCAGAAATAATCACGAGGAAGGCAATATGCTTTTAGCCAATACGGTTCCCGTCTTTTTCTACGGTTTCATTTTAATGGCTATTAACCCACTTCAGATTCCTTTCTGGACGGGTTGGGGTGCCCTTTTGCAGGAAAAACAAATCATGCAATCGAAAGCCAGGGATTATAATTTATTTACGCTTGGTGCCGCTATTGGATCCATTGCAGGGAGCATACTCTTCATTAGCGGAGGAAGAATGATATCTACGCATTTCGAGGGAGAGCTGAATATCATCAACTGGGTCATTGGTGCTGTATTTCTTTTAGCTGCAACTCTTCAACTGTATAAAATATTTTCTTTTAAAAAAACTCATACCGGATTCAGATCCTGAGTTTATTTATCAGACCAATCATGATGATTATTGTAATAATAGTCTACAGTCATGGTAAATGCTATAGGACCTCCATTATCTAACGTGATCGTTTCAGGAAAACCTTTTTCATTTTCAAAAGGAATAAATGTAATCTCTCCCAAAAAATCTTCTTTTATATCTACCCCATCAAAGTCAAGCAGCTGCAGTGTGTATGTGTGTGCCGGATCGGTAATGTCTATGAAGTGAAAATCAAACTGATAGGTTCTATCAACGATTGCATTTTCGACCAGGTAATCTGGCTGACCAATTACAATCTTTTCATTGAAAAGACGGAAGAAAAGATCCGGTCCATCCGATGCATCCCAGGTGCTATTATCTTTTAACTCAGGAAATCTTGTTACTGTAAGGGTAGTGATCCGAATGTAATCAGGAGTAGCACGTTCCTGGCAATGTACGCCTGTAAAACCCACAGGACAATCACATGTGCCATCTAAACAAATTCCTCCATTTTCACACATTACATCATCACAAACAGATCGTTCGCTGCATGAAAATAAACTTAATACGGAAAGAGGGAGAAGGACGAATAAAAACTGCATTGGTTTCATCGCATTTGATTTTAAAGATTAATAATAATCTGTTTCAACATCTTTATGTGAAACGATCCCTTCTTTATAATAATCAAACACCAAGAAAATCAATTAGTTATACGAGTATAACAGATTACTGTAATTGTGTACCCGGGATTTAGGGTATACACTTAAAAAAATCAGGGAATACGATGAGCGATGAAATGCCTTATAATAAACAGCATTGGATATCTCTGCAACAAAAAATATTCAGACTACACGGCCTTTATCTTTCACTGCGATATCATTTGCAGGTACGCTGCCAAAATGAATGTCTGAATATGCTTTTGTGAATTCGGCGCCAAAAAAAACGATCATGGAGGAATATGTCGTCCAGATCAGGATCAAAATGATCGATCCTGCAGCACCATATCCTGATCCGGGTGATGCTTTTCCGAAATACAGGCCAAGAAGTGTTTTTCCAATTTCAAATAATAATGCTGTCACTATGGCACCTACCCAAACATATCGCCATTTAATTTTTGCATCCGGAAGAAATTTAAACATCATAGCGAAGAGCACCGTGATAATACCTAATGAAGCCAACAAATTAATAACAGTAAATAACCAGAGAAGTGAATCATTCCAGTGAAGCTTTATCCATTCTCCGGCTGCAGTTAATAATGCAGTGACCACAAGCGAAATGAGCAATAGAAAACCAATCGACAAAATCAACCCAAAAGAAAATAAACGTGTCCTTATCAATAGCCAGATCCCTGATTTCTTTGTGCTGGCTTTTACTTCCCAGATTATATTCAGTGATTTCTGCATTTGCACAAAAACCCCGGTTGCACCGATGAATATTGTAATGACACCTAAAATGGTCGCCCAGATTGAATCCTTGCTCCTGCTTGCGATCACGATCATTTCTTCGATCTGATCAGCCGTATCTTCACCCATTGCTTTAGCTATCGAGGTATGGAGGTGTTGGTTGACGATCTCTGTGCCAAAAAAATATCCTGCGAGGGTTACAATGACCACTAATAAACCCGGTAAGGAGAAGATAGAATTGTACGCTATCACAGAACTCTCCTTTCCGGGATTTCGCGTCTTCCAATTGGTGAAAGCCTTTTTCAGAACTTTCGTAAGCTTATTCATTTTGAAAAACATGGTACCTGGGAGTATTGATTAAATTTAATTTTTATCCTTTTTCTGTTTGTTTTCGCCGGGCTTGCCGAATATTTTCTTGAACAAGCCTTCTTTATTTTCTTTAGCATCGACAGCTTTCACAGAATTGATCGAAACCTGGTAATCCAGGGACGGATAAATAGCCTGAATAAATCCATTTCGCAATGTAGCCAGGATAGCGTACCAGACACCTATCGTACGATCATCATAAGCACCAGCTATAGGAATCTTTGTGGCAATCTTGTCTGATTTTGGATTTTCAAGAATATCTGCTGCAACACCTACGATCCCTTCCCAGATTTTTCGAAAGAAGCTGTCGTGCCTGTCTTCAGGGCCCACTACGTCAAGATCATTGATAAATGGTTTTACATATCCTATAAATTTCCTGTCTTTTGCAGCGAGCTCCATATACATACCAAATGTTCCCTTGTTGATATCGAAATCTGCATATGCTTTGAAGAAATCATTCAATCGGACAAGATTGGCATTTTTTATTTCAAGATTCATATCATATGTCGGGTCATTCGCTAAAGCATCGATACGCATATTGAATGCCAGAGTCCCTCCATATACATTTGCGGTGGCTTCGATGTTCGCCGGAAGTAAGGTAGTGTCTGTTACGTTTGAAAGATTTTTAGCCAGGATATGTGTATTGTCGAGATGAACATCCACTACAGGCTTGACTGTATTATCAAGATAACCAATGGTGCCGTCAAATATCTCCACTTTGTTCACCTTGACAGGCGTAAAGGTCCTGAGCATGTGACGAAAATCATTCGTATCCTTTTCCATTTGCTCGGGTTCGGCCTTATCTTCTGTGAACTGAAGCACGGGACTTTTTAATTCCAGCTCACTTACAATCCTGCCTTTGAACAAGGAACGCCACTCAACAGACAAATCAACATTTGGGCAGGAAAATAGAGGTGTCTGTTTGTTTGTGACTGAATCCAGCTTATTAATAAAAATATGCTTTACGATATACGCCCCCCGATACAGGGAAAGATCAATGTCGTCCACATGGCCAAAATAACCTTCAATGTTTGAAAGATTTTTGTTTACATATTTCAAAATCACGTATGGTAATATCAGGCGGATCGCAAAAAGGATAACGACGATAGATAAAACAATCGTTAGTACTTTTCTTCTTTTTGATATTTTCGTTTGCTTCGGTGGCATTGTACTTGATTAGCTATATGAGCAGATTGGATGTTCATCAAATGACGAATTGAACACCTTCATATGAATTCCATATTCACACTAGCGGTGCTCTGATTAATAAAATGAAAAAAGAAGGTGAGGTAAATCAAATTTGCAATCAGTTTCAGATCTCACCTTCTTCAACTTAGTTATATCCTGATCAATACTGTCGATTTTTAGCTAAAGGATTTATTCTTCATTTTCCAGATTGTTTTTTTCCGCTTTCTTTTTTTTCTTTCTTTTGATAGCGCTCACTACAAAACCTATAAGAAGCGGTGCTAACATTTCAATAAGAGCGATATGCCTGGGGGTTAATTTTTTAAGGCCCAGCTTAGAAATGCTGGCAGCAATGGTAGATGTGCTGTTTCCTTGTGGAGGAGTCAGGAATTTCTTAGTTACTAGGCTCACTGCCAAACCTATTCCTGCCTGGAGGAGATATGTTCTCAGCTGCTTATTTCCGGTTAGTTCTTCTGCCGCGCTTTTTATCAGGTTGGCAGGTTTCAGGCTTTCCCCGGTTGCTTTTAACTGATCCTTCAAAGCCTTGAACTCCTGAGTTCGTCTTTCTTCGAGCGAAAGAATTAATGAATTCAATGCTTCAGATTGATTCGTATTATTCATAACTCGTTATTTTAGAATTTGGGAAATAATGCCATCAATGATCGGATCCTTTATGATTTTCTTCCTGAGAGCATAGATGACAATTGCAATGATTAAATACAACCCGGCTACAATAAAGAAACCGTAATACATATGGCCTGTAGATTCACCAATCCAAATAGCCAGCCCGATATTGACCATCAGGAAGAATAGTGAAAAGAAAACGATCAGGATAATGCGCGATACAAGGGAGGCTACTATTTCAGAAAGTTTATCTGCAGCCTTGAGCTTTAATAATTCAACATTTGTTTTCGCGTAAGCTTCTGCTTTCTCAAACAAATCTTCAATTAATTCTTTTCTCTCTTCAATGGGGTCAATGCGGCCATCACCGTTGTCATCAGCGTCGTCTTCAACATTGGAATTCCGGGCTACCGATACCCTGGTCCTGTTTTCCACCTCGTATTCTTCCCCCTTACGTGCCATGTGTAGTTTTTTACGTTGTGTTTTTCGTCGCAATGGTAAAATACCTGCTGCTATTTAAATTAAGGTTTAGCAACAACCTTACCAAAAGGTAATAATTCATCAATTAATTTCAATACTATTTCCTCTGGATTTTTCCTGCTCTGGCTATAAATTCAGGGCAGTCTTATAAAAACGGAAACACCTGTGAAGTGTACAGGTGTTTCCGTCAGTGTTTTTTTAACTTACTCTTTTATTATCTGTCTTGTATTCAGTTTTCAGATCATTCTTGAGATCGTTGTATTTTGATTTGGCCTTATCTGCCATATCGTGAGCCATATTACTGGCTTCTTCTTTTGTTGAATCAACTTTCTCCATGAAACCATCCAAAAAATCGTTGAATTTCATTTTGAGATCATCTACGTAAGCTTCTCCTTTCTTGGATATTTTCTTACGTGTTTTCTCTCCACTGTCTGGTGCAAGCATTACACCCAGCAGTGCGCCGGCTGCGAGACCGACTACGACACCTAATAGAACTTTTGAAGCACTCATGATTTATGATTTTTATGATTATTAAATTAATACAAAGACTTATGCAATGGGCTTTCTTCCTGAAATTACTCTAAGCAAAATAGCAACTATTGCAATAACCAGCAATATGTGAATGATTCCACCTGCGCTGTACACAAAGAATCCAAGGGCCCAGAGAATGACCAGGATGACAGCTACTAAATACAATAGACTTCCCATGATGTTTGATTTAATGGTTAACGGTTTTTCATTTTTAATCTAAAAAAGAGCGGTCAATTACCTACTTTAAGGATATGGCCAGCCTCTTAGTGCTATGTTTTAATTAAACACTCCTAAAGAGGAACTGTTCAATTTATTCATCCTCTTCTTCCGACATAGCATCCTGATTCACATTGGCTTCGGCTATTTCAGAAAGTGTGGAATCGGCCTCTTTTTCCTCGTTCAGGGTTTCCTCCAGCAAAGCTGCAGCTTCATCATGTCCCAATTGTCTCGCAAAGGCGCATAGTGTGCCATAGCTTGCTATTTCATAATGCTCAACCTTTTGGGCTGCTGAAATAATACCGGCATCCCTGACACTTCCTTCTTCAGTGGATTCCATGATTTCGTCTGCTTCCTTCATCAGGCCCTGCATGGCTTCACAGGTTTTTGCTTCTGCCTTTACACCGATAGATTCAAAAACTTCCTCACAACGGGTTACCTGCTGTTTGGTTACTTCCAGGTGATCTTCAAGAGCTTCGACCAATTCCGGGGATGTAGCATTTTTAATCATTTTTGGAATTGCCTTTGTCAGTGCCTTCTCGGCCCAGTAAATGTCTTTTAATTCATCTTCGAAAAGATCCTGCAAGCCCTTTGCCTGGGATGCAGATTTTTCTTTTGGGGCTGTATTTTGCCCGGATGATTTTCCATTTGATGTCTGTTTCATTTGGTTTGCTTTTTATTGGTGAATGAATGAATTTGAATGGGGTACGTATTTAATCTTCAAATGTGTATTGATTATTTACCTCCAGTGGCCATGCATCTCCATAAGTTACATTTAGCTTGCCCGTCGCAGGCTTTGCTCTTTTTGCTGTATTCTTCACGGGAGAAGGATCTGCATTGATCAGGCCCATCATAAATTGGTACGAATCCACAAGTCTGCATCTTGGAGATTTTTGTACTTCTTTCCATCCGAGCGGGGACTGAATGGAGATCGGGCTTATGTGAGGTGGTTGTTGAATGGGTGCTGGTAAAGTCCTGCTCTTCATGATAAATTCTTTTTATACAATGAGATGAAATTGTAAGGAAATCACTTGAGGAACACGATGCAAATATGGAAGGATACCCCTGCCGGTGCGTTACACAATTTCAGCTATTTGTTATAAGTCTAAAAAGCGCAGGCAGAATGAGTTGCAGGACATTTAGTGCATGCAATCAAAAACGTTTTTAGGATAAATTATTATCCTCAAGGTTAAGCCGGAGAGTGGCTGTTTATGCTAATTAAATCAGCATTCGAAGGGTATAAAAAATGTGTCTGTAAAAGATGATGTCTCAAAGACTCAATACAAAATTCTCCCTGTTAAGATCGGAATTGTGGTACTGCCAATTGATCGTGATGACATCTTCAAGGACTTTCACGAGGGCACCAAAATCATTTGGTTTTTTGATGTATACGTTTGCGCCTTTGATAAACGTGTCTTCTATGTCGCCTTCTGATGCAGAGGTGGAATAAATGGCTACAGAAAGATTTTTTAATCGTTTGTCATTCCGGATTTCGCGGAGACATTCGATACCGCCTTTCCGGGGCATATTGAGATCCAGGAACACGATACCGGGATAGTCACAATCATCCTGTTGTAAATATTCCATGAGCTGTATCCCGTCTTTTACCAGCGTAAGCCTGGTCTTGACCTTGACCTCTTCAAGGGCGTCCTTAAAGATCATGCGATCATCTTCATCATCATCCGCAAGGAGAACATGTAAGGGGGTTTGATTCATATTGCTTATGATTGAATGCTTTTTGTAAATAGTTAATTTTTAATACTACTATTTATGATGATTGACCTGATTGGAGGCGTCTCATTTTGATGATCCGCTGGAAAGCGGTTGGTGTAATGCCTGTGGTTTTTTTAAACTGATTGGAGAGATGCTGGACACTACTGTAATTCAGCTTCCATGCCACCTCAGTAAGTGTCAGATTTTCGCTCAATATCAATTGCTTTGCCCTTTCTATTTTTTGCAGGATAATGAAATTTTCAATAGAAGTATAAGTTACATCTGAAAACAACTTTGAAATATGTCCATAACTATAATTGAGCTTCCGGGCTAAAAAATCAGAAAACTTGGCGGACGATAATTTCTCATCGGTATTGACCAGCTCTATGATGGTATCCTTGATTTTCTGCACAAAGATAACCTTCTGATCATCCAGCAGCTCAATACCATATTTTCTTAACGCTATGTTTATCTCTTCCTGTTGAGCTGTCGATAGAGAATCCTGAAACTCGATTTCTCCGAGGGTGTTCATTTCAAAAGGGATCCCTAATTTTTCCAACTGTTCGTGCAGGACTATTTTACAGACAGTCACCATATCGAACCTAACATGTAGTTTCATAAAAAAAATGCGGGTTAGCTTTTTATAAACTCAATTCGTCTATTCAGCACAAAGAATGACAAAATTTTATGCCTAAGTAAATGCAAAATAGAAATATGTGTTTAACATCCGGAACATATTTGTATAAAAAAGATATATGCTCCTTTTCCCTTTTTTACTCCTTCCGGAGTGAAGCAAGATAAAATAAATTTAACCGCTTTATTCTTTTTCTTTCCACGGGCGGCTAAGCGCATTTTCCTGATAAATTTTGGTTTTGATTACCTTCATCCCATGACGCCTGTTGCTTATATCACACCGAATTTTACAGCCAATGCTGTTCGTTTTATCGAGGCCCTGGCAGGCCTTTATGACATTCGACTGGTAGTCATCAGCCAGGAATCCTCACTATTGCTTCCACCCTGGCAACAAAGCCGGATAGCCGTAGCAAGACAGGTCCCGGATGTATTCAATTCGGATGCCTTAATCCGGGTGCTGACGGAAGTTCAAAAGAAGACAGGTCAGTTTCATCGCCTTTTAGGGGCTACAGAGCAATTGCAGGTTCCATTGGCAGAAGCCCGCAAAGCTTTGGGAGTAGATGGGATGGATATCGAAACCGCTCATAATTTCCGGGATAAATCACGGATGAAGCGACTCTTTGAAGAAGCCGGGATTCCCTGTGCCAGACATGCCCTTGTCAAAAATCTCCAGGAGGCTTTGGCATTTACTAAGAAATGTCCCTATCCGCTTGTAGTCAAGC
>DASRXQ010000008.1:0-47735 GCA_035654115.1 Saprospiraceae bacterium | reverse complement strand
GACTACTTTGATGACTAGCCCCGCGTCGTGGAGATTCCCATGGCCATTTCAATTGAGTTTGTTGGTCAGGAGCTCCCGGATCGAAATAGGGACCTGCTTCTACTACAGCCACTTTCAGCCCTGCTTCCGATAATATTTTGGTAGCCATACCACCGCCGGCTCCTGAACCCACGATGATGACGTCATATTGCTTTGAGGATTTCTTTATCTGCATGAGGGAGTAGTGAATAGTGAATAGTACGTAGTGAATAGTGAGTAAGTTACACAGACAAAACTTATCCTTTACTATTGAAGCTTTTATTATGAGCAATTATAACCAAAGTAAATTGGATCCGTATTTGAGTAAAGCAGTTTAAACTTCGATTTTCCATTTAAGAATCTCAAGTTGAGCGAAGTCGAAACTTAGTAAGTAGAATATCGCCGGTCGCTGAGCGGAGTTGAAGCGAAACAACACATTCCTATAAAAAAAAACGGCCCGAACATGTCAGACCGCTTTTTTTATTAAAGTTATTTGTAAAAGATGTGCAGTTGCAATTTTCTATTAGGCATCTACTTCCGCATCACGCATGCTTTTCACTGTATCATGGTCTTCTTTGATCTGAGCATACTGGTTTGAAATCAGGCTGTTATGTTCACTGCTCAAATTAGGATCTTTCATTGCTCTTTCGTACGAATTTACAGCTACATCTTCTCCATATTCGCAGGAATTCAGGATTGCCTTGCGGTCTTTACCTGTGACCATAGCCTTAAAGTCCATCCATGCCCGGTATATTTTCCCATCTATCCTTGTTCCGTCTTCAGGAGTTCCACCTAAGCTGTTTACGGCCTTTACTAATTCATTTTTGCACTCACTGCTGGTTTGAACAAATTGTGCAAAAGCGATTTTCAGGTCCTGGTCATCAGTTTCATCAATGGCGGTTTGATACCCACTGATACGATCATTGTTGATGACGATGAGCGAATTAAGCACATTTATTGAATTATCATTTTTCATTTTAAGAATGGTTTAATGGAGAAAAAGTTGATGTAATAACCTTATTGTTATTACGATGGCAAATCTCGTCCTAAAATGGGTTTGAAGCATTATAGAATTACACGTAAGAATTACGGAATTTCAGTTGCTGAAACAGCACGGAGAAGAGGCATTAGTACCAAAGGATATTCAAAAAAAGGTTTACCACATAGGCACATAGTTCACATAGAATGTCACATAGAATACAGCCGCAAGCAAATCCTCTTTTAATTACTGTTGTTGGACAACCAAATCAAAGCATCCTTGATATTTGCATCTTCCGAAAGATTTTCAAAATTGTCTCCATGATAAACCATGATATCCGGCTCCACAGAAAATTTATAGATATTCTTTTTTCGATCAGCAACAAAATGAGTTGCAAAATTCAGAATAAGATTAGGTGCAAATTGAAAATATCCATTTGACGTAGTGTAACCATCGGCAGTTGGTTCACCTATAAGGATTGTATTATTTCTTTGTTTAAATGCAATTGCTGTCATGCTTCCTGCGCTTCTTGTGACTGGTCCAATGAGAACAACGACCGGAATGGAATTTAGACTGGCAAGGACGGGTTTGGTCAATTCAGTGCTTTTGTATCCTCCAATGATAAAATTTGAATTTTTTATTTCCCAGGCTCTCACAATGCTGTCATTGAGATCAGTTTCATAGCCGACTATATTTTCTCCTAAAAAAGAGCTCAGGCCTGATAGCATCGGATAAATATTGCCACCTCCATTTAAACGGAGATCAATTATTATTCCTTTTGGATTTTTTAGTGAAAGACTATAGGTGCTGTCATATATCGCTTCCGCAATTGCATTGATCTGAGCTTTACCATACACCTGGATTCCCGGAATGCTGATATAAGCTACATCGTCTGACAAATATTTCGTAACGATGTTGTTGGTCACAAGGTTTGATTTTTCAACTAAAGGTGTCAGCCAGGTTAATGTAGTATCATTGAAAGAAGGGTAACACCCATAACTTTGATTATTAAAAAGTATTTGGGAGTGCACATCCTTCAGGCTTTCCAATACAAAAACAAACCCATTAAGTGTATCCTGTAAGGACCTTGCAGTATGCATTCTATTCCAAAAAGCAGTATCAATCGAATTCCAGTTAACCATTTTGCGATGAACAGAATTGTACTTGATAAACGTATAAAGGCTATCTACGGATACAGGTAATTGCCCGGTACATGGGTTAGTGAGTTTTATAAAAAGAAATAAAAGAATCAGATTACGCATACGCAAAGTCCGGATTATAAAAATGCTGATTTTAGCTTTAGGATGAAATTTCTTTTTGTTATAATTAGGTATTATAAAGATAGTGGAAGTTAAAACAGGGCAAAATTTCGAAGGACAAAAGTAAAAAATATGGTGCGGCCAAACTTGGAGAATATTTTAATCCAAATTGTTATATTTGACAGGACACACCGTCAATTCACAAATGAACGCCAACATTATGAAAAGCTCCTTTCCTTTTACAGCCCTTCTTTTTGCGATCGCATGTTTGTTGTCATGCAGTAAAAATACAAGTACCGAAAACGTAATCCTTTCGACGACAGCTTTTGCCCGTGCTTATCCGGCTCCGCCACTGCGCACATACCCTTCTTCAAGCCAAAAGATATACGGATGGATCAATACCATGGACAATGCCAGCATGCGTGCACATGCCTGGGACATTTGGGAATCCATCAACACGACTTCTCCTGATTCTATGCCTGTGTGGGAAACCTGGTTTTCCGGTTACGAAATATTTGCGGACACCACGCCATTGGAAGTCCGTGTGAGGACAAAAGACTTCGCTTTCCCTTCCCAGTTTTTTCATGCTTCTGTTGTCAAGCAATCCATTCCCAATTCACCAAATGAAAAGGTTACTTCTTTTAACCGCTATTCTCCTTCATTGGCCCGTTATATTTACGGTCATGATCTCTACAAGAAAAGCAGGCTCAACCAGATAAATGATTCATTCAATATCGCCAAAACTAATCCTGCAGGCCGTTTGCTTACAACTTCTATTGACACCATTGATGCAGCTTCTTTTGCGCTAAAACCTGTTTTTCAATTTATCAGTGGTAATTCACCCACGGCTATCCCGTATTGGGCCGGGATCACCGTGTGGAGCACTACTAACCTCATCAATCCGACACCGGGTACCTGGAGACAATGTGTAGTGGTCGATCCATCAGAAACTTTAAAACCTGGTACCACCGCAAAGATGTCATGCAATGCAGAAGCACCACAGGATTGGCCGGTAGTTTCATTAAATGATTTTTATCACTTTGAGATCACACAGGCGATTGCTGATTCCTTCAGCATGTTTGCCGCAACCTCCGGAGATGAAGTCGGTCAAAACAACCAGAGTGATTCTACATCTGTCGTTGATATGGTCAAGGCCGGCAACATCGCCATGCTCATGGCAATGCATGTTACCGGAAAGGAAATCAATAACTGGACATGGCAGACATTCTGGTGGAGTGCTGACAATCAGAATCCAATATATGGCAAGGACAGGCCTGCCACGCTCAAATCTCCATGGAATAATTATAACATGAACCTGGCATATTATATGGTTTCACCTCCGGGTACACCGAAAGGTGGTGAGCCTGTGGTCACATTCAATCCATATCTTGAAACGAATCTCTTCGGTGTGCTGAAAGCTGATGTGAGTTCAAGAGACAGCATACACTGGTACGGTGTTTTCTCCAATTGCATGAGCTGTCACCGGATGGCTGCATGGGAAATCTCCAATTATATTCCCAATGGAAATATTGATCCTGCTGATCCTGTCCTGTTTTCTAAAAACACAAAAACAGATTTTCTCTGGTCTATTCCGGTAAGAGCAAGGTAACAATAGGCAACGAGCAATAGGCAATGCTTCGACCTGCTTTACTCAGCCTCGTGCTACAGCTCAGCAACCGTAAGCAATGGGCAATAGCTAAAAAATGTCCGATTCAATTAATTAGCGAAAATTTACGGAATTAGGGATAGAGTAAAATCAAATCTTAATTTATCATATCCTTTCATAATTAATCTGCGTCCTCCTTTTTTAACATTGAGAGCTATTTCATTTTCCCCAAAACGGTATTCATATAATTCCTGGCGTCACCTAGCGTCTGAATAGTATTGAATGTGGCTGTGATGCTGCTGCCGTCTACATCAGTCTGCGCACTCATTTCATAATCTGTTTTAAGAGCGATCTGTAAAAAACCGACAATATTGCCGCTTTGTGGTAACGGGATCGTATCAAGCTGTGCAAGATCAACATTGCTCAATACCGCAGGCGCAATTTCAGGAACGGCAGCTACATTCAAAACTGAAGGGCAATCTGATTTCGCCCTTGGTGTATTCAACGACAGCAATGAGCTCAGACTATTTGCATTCTTATCTCTATCTGTTAAGCCTGTTATTGCAAAGCTTTCTGTTACCGTTTTGATCATTGATGTGTGATCATAAAGTTGATTGCTCACCGTGTTAGCAGGAATATAAGGTGATACCACAACAGCCGGAACTCTTACACCCAAACGTGTGAAATCAAATCCATGCTTGCTATACTTTGTTCCCCCATCGGCAGGTGCGGGACCAGTAGGAGGACTTACATGATCATGAAATCCACCATGCTCATCATACGTAATTATGAGCAGGCTATTTTCCCAAACAGGTGAATTAAAGATTGCTTCGTAAACCGTTTTAATTAATTCTTCTCCTTTTTGCATTCCATCCATCGGGTGCTGCGATGAACCACCTCTGTATGTATCAAGAAAAATATCACCATAATTAGGTTCAATCAGTGTGAGCGCATAATCATAGTTATTCGCAAGATCGCTGGCAAATGTGCTGATATCATTCAACTGATTCCAGTGAACACCTTCAAGTGCCTGTACAATCGGGAAGCTCAGTTCAGAATACCGGTCCTGGTAGAGTCGATATTTCAGTTTATTTTTCAGCAAATGTTCAAACACTGAGCCATGTGGAAAACTAAAACCTTTTAAAAATTCACCTTCCATTTGTTGTGGCATGGTTGGACTGTCATCAAGGCCATTGGAGGAAGCTGCATATGCAAAAAAACGATTTGGCCAGGTTGGTCCCGGTATGGATGAAAACCAATTATCGCAAATCGCAAATTGAGTGGCCAGGGTGTAAATAGCAGGAAGTTGTTTCTGCGTATCAAAACATAACATGACATCCCCTATATCGCTTGCAGGTGGGGGAGAGTAATGAATGATTTTCGTTTGCTCAGAAACGGATGTTGCATAATTTGCTGCAAAACCTAAATTATCAATTGTATTTCCCGGAGGTGGGTATGGATCTCCATATTTCCATACAGGTGCAATGTCATCTTTTCCGCAGAGTTGTTGTAGCGTATCCAGGAACTCATGTCCGGGATCAGAAGGCATGGTATCTTCTGCAGGGGTGTTTGCATAATACGTTTTACCACCATATGAATTTGACGTCTTACCTGCTACAACTCCATTAATACCCGGTATCCCTGAAAGCCCGAAAAGATTATCGAACGAATGGTTTTCGAGCATAAGGATAAATACGTTTTTGATTTTTTGATTTGCCATTAAATTTAATTTTATGATGATGGATGAAATATAATGATTTATCTGAGCGAAGCCGAAACTTCCTTTGGAAAATTTCGTCGGTCGCTGAGCGGTAGTCGAAGCGAAACGACGGATGATTACCCGTTGTCTATTTAATGTAGAAACAATCCATCTGATATCCTAAAATATTTTCCGGGCCTGATCGTAAAATTTGCACCCGTTGAAATATGTTGCGTGATATCCAACACACATTCTCCACCTGGTATTGGATCAATGACAATTGAAAATCCGGAAGGCAGGCTGGCAGAAGGCTTAAGGGTATTGACCCAATTACCTGCAATGCTCCAGTTTCCATTGCCTGTAAAAGTAAATGTGGTTACTATTGGTTTCGAAATAAAAATTCCTTCACTCATATTTTGATAACTTCCGGAAGGAGTAGTTTCAGATTTTACAGCTCTTACCATGTAAACATTATTATTCAATAAAGATGGCAAGCTATCTATAAATTGTGTACTGGCTATGATGGAAGAATTCAATCTGATAAAATCTCCATCTATGGTATCAGACCTGTAGATATTGTAACCGAGAATATTGTTATCCGCAGAAGCAGTCCAGTTTAATTGCACCATGGTTTCATTTTGAATTGCAGTAAGATCTGTAACCGGGTAAACGATATGCAATCGTAAAGAAGGATCTCCCATCAATACCATGTGCACACCTCCGATCAGCTGAATATTCCCAAGGTCAAATAATCCTTTGTTGTTCTGACTTTGCAACGTAGAAAAACCAATGCTCTCACCAAGACCCATGTGATGAAAATACCAGCGAGGACCACCTCCGGTCCAACAAGTAGCCAGGGGCATTCCGGCATTGGCCAATGGCGCTCTCAATAAATGATTGGTGGTCCCTGTGATACCACCTTTTGCCCATTCAACAAAATAACTTCCATACAATTGCATGAAGACCGTATTCAGATTCACATTGATACATTGCGAACTTGTAAATACTGGACTGGCGCAACTCGTATCACTTCCTCCTCCTGCCAGATATGTCCACAGGTAAGAATGCGATTGCAATGAATCAATAAAAATTCCGCATGTACCATTACCATTACATCCGGCAGTATTCATGGAGGCAATATTGTTGCTGCCCAGCATAGGTGCGAAACTGCGCCACGCTCCTGATGATGTCGATGGTAAGCTGCTATCTATATGTGTATTCAACAAGGCCTTTCTTGCAGGATTAATAAGCTTATGACGGTAAGCATGATTTTTGTTCAGGTATTGTTTTATTAAATCAGCTTCACTCAATGCAAAGCCCGTCATGCTATGCATATCAATACGGCCAACTTGTAATTCTGCAGGTGATGGAATCACACTTTGATCCCATTTGCCATCATTCGGCATATTGGGTGTGTATATATTGCCACTGTTATTTGTAGTCACAGTATTGTCAGTCCATGCACCATCTACATCTGCATAATAAACATCCGCCGGCTGAGCACCGATTCTTTCTGAGTGCCCGTCAGGTGCAAAATTTCCGGAATAGGGAATTGCGAAATGACCAATCAGTAAAAGTGATTTTACATTTGCTCCGGGTTGATTGTATTCATCCACAACCCAGTTTTTTACTGTAGTATCTTTTGCGGTAGTGGAAAAATTATGTTGTATTACCTTCCAGCCATCTCCGATCAGGTCACTCTTAAGCTGTTTAATTTCCGTTTGCAGAGGAATGACAAAATTGGTATCGACCGCAAGTAAAAGTGTCCCTCTCGCATCTGGTGCAGGAATATTGATACCTGCATAAACGTAACCATAGCCTGTAATCAAAGGCGTCGTTTTCACGACACGGTATTCATAAATGATCCCTGTTGATACAGCATTGTCAGTGTAACTGTTGGTTGTCCCCAAAACTGTTGCAAGATTAGTCCAGCTTGTATCAGCAGGTAATTTTTTATCAATGGAATATGATAATGCATTACCATCGCTCACCCATGCAACAGTTATTTGGGCGGGATTCGTCATTACTGTAGCTGAAGTCAATACTGAATAATCCACACCGAAGGGTGTATTCATGATATAGAAAGGAGCATCGCTGATGTCCTGGATGGAGTTATTTGCAGTATTTGAAATTCTTATATAGCAATTCAGTGATGGTGTATTCGGAACCATCCATGAAAAGCTTCCTGATGATGCTGATGTAGAGGGCGTGATTATAGTCCATGGTCCGGTATTGCCATTTGTGCTGTATTCAAGCTTCACATTGTTGATGCCGGCTTGCACTTGCCATATGATAAAACGTCTTGTACCGATTTGAAAAATATCGCCGCCTGCATTTGGCTGCAGCACAGTAATGGGTTGTACAGGTGTGTAAATATGATATTTTAATATTCCGGTATCACCTGCTGCATATCCGGTAGTATCATTCACCATATCAAGCTCCCATACCGTACCTGATGTGATCGATGAACTTTGTGCAGCCCAGGTAGTGCCACCATTAGCAGTGGCCAGGATGATGCCCTGTCTTCCGCATGCGTACCCGATAGACGGATTAATAAAATCAACGCCCAGTAATTCAAATTGTGTTCCACTGTTTTGTGCCGTCCAGGTACTAGCGCCTGCATTGGCCGTATGCCTGATGAAACCATTTCCACCAACAACCCAGCCATTATTCACATCCGGAAAACGGATATCATTAAAAGATAAAAAAGTAGTTACACCTGAATTGGTTTGATAGACCCAGCTTGTTCCATTAGTTGTTTTAATTAATGTGGGACTATTCTGTGAATTTACAAATCCGCCGCAAGCCCAAGCATTTGTGGTGCTTAGTATATCAAGGCCCCACATGGCTGTACCCTGGTTTGATTGCTGTATCCAGTTGATACCTCCGTCGATTGTTTTAAGTAATACATTGCCGGAGCCGACAATCCATCCAATAGTAGTATTTGCAAAACGAATGGAATTATACTGACTTGAATAGGGAGATGTTTGCGGTGTCCATGTTGTACCTCCATTTGATGTCTTAAGGATGGTTCCTTCATCGCCGCAAGCCCAGCCATTGGAAGCATCTAAAAAGAAAATGCTTCGTACCGTGTTGGTAGTTCCTGAAGTTTGTAAAGACCAGTCCATGCTGCCATTTATGGTTTTTATGATGGTGCCATTTTCCCCGGCAGCCCAGCCTGTGATCGTATCAATAAATTTTACGGTTTTTAAACCTACTGAAGAGGGTAGGCCGGAAATGGGTGTCCATACCTGCGCGTCAGAGCGATTCTGCTGTAAAGAAATTAGAATGAAGAGGCAAAGGATTGCTTTTTTTGCCTGCTTCATTTGAAAGCCTGTAGGTGAGCATATCCTTAACAAGGGAAAAAATTTAGTTATATGAAATATTCCGGAATGAATAAAGATAAAGCATAGATACGATTTAGAGTCAAAGCGATGCAAAACTCCGTTTTGCGTAACCTTTTCTTCATTTCTTACCATTCACTACACACTACTCACTACTTACTATTTTATTTTCTTCGCATCCTTCTGTCTTCCCCCTTGGTTCAGGATCGCCTTCGTCACATTGCCTGCATCATCTTTGACAAATTCAAGGCATGCATTGCCCGAACAAACTTATATTCCCACTGTTTCTACTTAAATTTCTGATTCAATTTCCTTTTCTCCAACTTACACCTGATTAGCTAAAACCCGGATATGGCCGATTCTTTTGAATTGCACTCTTCAACCAGTAATTCTTCCCTCATGCGCTCTTGCTCGCTTTTCTACCTCCTTATCCTTAATTTATTCATTACACCCATTGTCAGTAATGCCCAGGTCTCTAATCCAGAACAGGTAAAGGGCATGATCAGTCGGTACAAAACTGAAATACGCGGTCCATACAACGGCATTCGCTGGTTTTGCAAGGATGGCACCAATCGTGATCCCCATGATCCATGTCCCGATCATAAAGGTGCACAACATGCCCGTCTGAAAGATGAAGTCATTGCTCTTGGGAAAAAGGACCATGTCTTCCTTGGCCAGATACTCGCCATGACAGATAATGAGGATTTCTGGGATGCCGGTAATGCCCAATCAAGGCTGAAGCAATACCAGTTAGAGCTCTATCTGCGAAACGTTGACAATGGATGGATAAACCGACAGGCTCAATATTATCGTGGCGCTGTGCAGAATGAAGATGAAACCAATTGGGGAGTTGAGTTTTATAAATGGCTGCTCGAGGATACTGAACGGATTCGTTCACAATTTTTTCTCATCAGGGAGAGTGCTAAAGACATCCCTCATGCAGGAGATAACAATGATGCCCAATTGGTACGTGCGCTTTCTGCCGAGATTGCTGACGAACTTACTGCCTTCCAGGAACTACGTATTAAAATACACGGTATTCCCGATGCCAGCGACATACAGAGAGTCCGTGATTTCCAGGAGAAGAATAAAAACAAGATCACTCCTGAATTAGCTCCAAAATTTGATCAGTTGATCGCAGATCTGAAAAAGATGTACCGGCCTTTCCAGGTAAGCGACTTCGCGACTTCTCAAAAAAATCTTCCCAAAGGAAGTGAAGCTGCGAGGATCCTTGAGAATTTCACAAGCCGTTATGGCACGATGGATTGTCCACCAGACCAATGCAAGCTCATCAGCAGAGCAGCTTTACAATTGCGAAGGGAAATACTGAAGCCCATGCGAAGCAGTTCAAGGCTTGCCCTGATCGATGTTTCCAATAAGCTGGAAAGCCTGCTCAATAAAGATTTCACACTTTGGAAACCAGAATACCTGAGCGATCTGCTCGAGCAAGTCTATTGTCTTTCAGAAGCAGCTGCAGCATTTGGTTTTCTTGAATTGTGGGAATGGGACCAGATCAGGAATCGTCTTTCTGCTTCAGCAGGTGATACGATCACTTTGGCACATTTAAGTGATTGTAGTGAAACCGGCCGGCATGTAGCAGAGTGGGGCGCCGGCATGGTGAGGGCTCATTATATGCCGGTGATCAATCTTTACCATGACTTTGAACCTTTGGCCGCAGGGTTTTATGATGACCGTGTTCGCTCCTCAGTTCTTCTGCCTTTGGGTAGAGTAGTGAGCTGGCTGGGAGATGAATTTTCACACAAAGCAGGTTTTTCAAATCAGGTTTTAGATATAAAAAATCAGTCTTCCATACATGGTCTCAACGCCGGTTTTACGGTTGGCGAACTTATCGTCGTAACTGACTCTCCTGAAAATGTAGAACTATCACCTGACAAAATCTATGTATTTCATCATCCACCGGCTAATCTAAAACCTGTAGCAGGCATTGGCACAGTTACAGAAGGAAATACAGTTTCTCACATTCAATTATTAGCCAGAAACCTGGGCATACCTAATGCAGTTTTTTCACAGGAAAATATGGATGCCTTGAAATCTTTCAGCGGTAAGAAGGTATTCTATGCCGTTTCAAATAAAGGGACCGTCATCATGAAGCTGGAATCGGATATGACAGACGAAGAACGCAAGCTTTTTGAAAAGAAAAAACGAAGCGAGGAAAAGATATCGGTACCTATCGGAAAAATTGAGCTGAACAATCCTCATGTCCTGAATCTCAATACAATAAATGCTTCGAATTCAGGAAAAACATGTGGGCCCAAAGCTGCCAATCTCGGACAGCTAAAGCAGATGTTTCCTGAGAATGTAGTTGAAGGTTTAGTCGTCCCGTTCGCTGTTTTCAGACAACACATGAATCAAACGATTCCCGGCCAGGAAACAAATTACTGGGCCATGATGATTGGGATATTTGACAAAAGCGAGTGCATGAGATGTGATGGTGCGACAGAACCTGAGATTGAAAAATACACATTGCAGAGGCTTGACTCTTTGCGTGTATTGATTAAGATGATGCCGTTTCTGCCTAGCTTCAGGGAAGAACTACAACAACAATTTAATGTAGTCTTTGGCAAACCTATAGGACAGGTTCCGGTTTTCGTGCGAAGTGATACCAACATGGAAGACCTGAAAGATTTTACCGGTGCAGGATTGAACCTGACCGTATTTAATGTAGTCGATCCGGATAAGATCTTCCAGGGTATTCGCGATGTTTGGGCCTCACCATACACCGAACGAAGTTTCAGATGGAGACAACGATATCTGAATAATCCTGAAAATGTATTTCCATCCATTGTCATCATACCAAGTGTGGATGGGGATAAATCAGGTGTAATGATCACTAAAGGAATCACCACAGGAAACAACAGCGATCTGACAGTGGCTTTCAATTACGGAGTAGGTGGTGCAGTGGATGGACAGGCAGCAGAATCATGGCTGCTTGATTCAGATTGCAAGGATCACTTATTATCACCGGCAAGAGAACCTTCTTTTCTCACCATTCCTGCTACAGGTGGGAGTGTGCGGAAGCAAGCCTCTTTCGAAGAACGAATCCTTACACCTGAAAATATAGATGTGCTAAGAATGCTGGCAGAACATATCCGCTATGAATTGCCGGGTGCACCGGGTGTAAATACAAAAGGTCCTTTTGATATGGAACTCGGATTTAAGGACAATAAATTATGGTTATTCCAGGTGCGGCCTTTTGTGGAAAATAAACAGGCTGCTGCATCTGAATTTCTACAAAACATCACACCGGCATTTGATGCAAAACGTACACTCATACTTTAACTGAATACCAAATCATGACTTCCAGGAAAATAGCGCTCGTTTTATTCATGATTTGTGTCTTCATCACCAATGGACCGACGTATCCGATAGATGGATATCCATATACAAATATCAGGCGGCTGAGTTATCTTGAAAAAGTACAGTCCGGTGAACTTAAAGGTACCTTGCCTCCATCAGGCGGAATGAAATCCATATTTGATATTCATCTCAGCCTTACCGGAACAAAAGGAGATAGCCTGGATTCCATTCCTGAAGTGGATGCGGAATTGCAAAAGGCAATCAATAAATTGTTTCCACGTCTTAATGAAAATTACAGCATCGCATTGCTCGACATTTCACCAGGACGTCCCACGCGATATGCAAGCCGCAAAGAAACTATGGGTTATCAACCGGGTAGTGTAGGGAAGTTGGCCGTTCTGACAGGTTTTTTTACAGAGCTGGCGAAAATTTATCCTGATTCTTTTGAGATGCGGCAGGATTTACTTTGCACAAAAGAAGTTCGCGCCGGTTCATGGGCTTTGTATGATGAACATACAGTACCCATCTTCAATACAATTACTGATGTGCTTAAGAAACGGCAGGTACAGGCCGGTGATGTGTTTTTGCTATATGAATGGCTTGACTTCATGATGTCTGTGAGTAATAATGGTGCCGCTGCAGTTTGCTGGAGAGAAGCTATCCTTATGCGTGTGTTTGGAAAAAGATATCCTAACCTCACTGAAAAGGAAGCCACTGAATATTTCAAATCAACTCCGAAATCAGAACTGTCCGATCTTGCGATTTCAGTGGTCAATGATCCTTTGCGTGCGATGGGAATATCGAAAGATGAGTGGCGTTTAGGTTTGTTATTCACTGATGGAGGATCAGATTGGATCCCGGGGAAAGGCGGGAGCATAGGCACGCCGGTGGGGCTAATGAAGTTTTTAATTCATCTCGAACGTGGTCTGATAGTAGATGAAAGAAGCAGTCTTGAAATGAAGCGGCTGATGTACATGACGGACAGGCGTATCCGGTATGCAGGCTCACCTGCACTGAAGACTGCAGCCGTTTATTTCAAATCAGGCAGCTTGTATAAATGCACAAAGGAAGAAGGATATGTCTGTGAAAAATACAAAGGCAATGTGGATAATTTTATGAACAGTGTTTGCATAGTAGAACATGGCGATAGCATTAAATATATGGTGGCGCTGATGTCAAATGTGAGGCGTAGAAATAGTGCTACTGATCATATGGCGCTTGCAGCGTCGATTGATAAGATTATGAAAGGAAAATGATCAACCTATATCTCAAAGCAAAGCTTTGTGATCACCAGAACGTCGGTCAACCGACGCTCAGCATCCAATCTTATTTTTTAATTAATTAAAAAAAGTGGATGAGCGTCGGTTGACCGACGTTCTGGTGGGTGCAAAGCTGCGCTTTGCGTCCGTGGATTCTACAGCTCCGTCGTTTCCAATCCTTCCTTCTCCAGCATCCTCTCCGCATAATTTTTCACCCGGTCATGTTCATCTTCTGCAGCCATCTGGATCAGGTGATCCAGTTTAGGATTTTTCATCGCTTCTATCAGCTTCAACACGGCAATCTTGACAACATCATCTTTGCCTTTCAATAATGATTCAAAACATGAATTTTCAGTAGGAATTCTAAGTTCAAGCCTGCTCATGTCAGCACTGGACAGATTGTCAAGCATCGCTGTCTCTACGATGGAGATCACCACTTTTTTATAAGATGGTTCAAGGATATTATCCAGCAATTCCACTGTGCTGATCCTTTTTTCCTGGTCCTTGTGGCGAAGGTCATCGAACAATGGCAGGATCATTCCCGGGGGATAATTCAACCCGAGCAACCAAAAGATCCGCTTCAGATTATGGTCCAGTTTTCCTTCCAGCAATTCTATCAGCTCATTTCTTGCCTGGCTGATAGCAGGATCTTCCTTCTTGTTTTTCCGGCTCTGTTGTGCTGCATAACTCAATGCCAGTGTATCCTTATACAGATCTGCTTCATGCATGAGGAATGATGTGATCCTTTTACCACTGATCGTCAGATGCGGGAATTTGGCTTTCACAGTATGAAGAACTTCAAGCACTTCAAGCTTGACTGATGGAGGATGATGTTGCACCAGCAGCTCGAAGAGAAAATCTATAGCCTGTTGCGTATCCATAGTTTCCGCGAGTGCGGGCAATTGGATCAGCATTTCGGTTGAAGTGTTTCTATCATTACTTATGTCTGCCAGGATGGGCAGGATTTCTGCAGGCTTATATTTTGCCAATGCTTTTTGAGCCGTTGCCCGTGTTGACTCATCGAGAAGAAAATTCAAAAGTGGTTTTACATAGTTTGGATCCTGTGTATTACCGGCTGCGAGAATAGCATGTTTTAAAACACCTGGGTTTTCATCTTTTAAAAAACGATTCAGCATAGGATAGAATGTGAGGATCTTTCCATAGCCGATTGCTCTTGCAACATTAATTTTTGATGTCACGAGATCTTCGGGATCATCAGAATACCCCGCTTTTGAAATATTTTCAAGAAGATGTTCCTCAAGAAAAAACTGCTGTTGCATTTTGGGATTATCACGGGTTTCAGTGGCAAGCCCTACGATGGCAGCTCCGCTGATAGCCGGATCAGGATCTTTCAGATAGTCATTAATAAACTGCACCCTGTTAAGCCTTGTATGCGCAAGCAGGCATGAAAATGCGCGTGATCGCACTATGTCATCTGGATCTTTAAGAAGTGGTTCTATCAGCCTGGTGATGCTGTGATCTGTGTGATAATATAGACAGCTCAGTGCCGCATGCCGTACCCGGGGTGATTCATGATTCAACAAGGGAATGACATCAGGCATCAACCTGGGATCTTTACTTTCTTCTATGCTTTGTAGGACAAAAAGAATTTGTTTGGTTGTGCCAGATTTCAACGTCAGACGCATGCCGCTGGCAACCGAAGTATTCGATAAGACTAAATCTTTTTCATTGCGTGAATGCGGGTTGATGCCAAGTTGTTTTTGAAATGCCAACACATATTCATTCCGAACCCGTACTGCCAGGTAGATCCACAGGCTGATGAGCGCAAGAACCATAATACAGACTGCACGTACAGACAAATTCAAACCATTGACCAGGAAGATCAGCATGATACCTCCTATGCCGGTTGCCGTGGTATCCACAAAAACATCAATATAGGTTTTAGCCTGGCTTTTTATAGCCAATGGAACAGGTAGGATCAGCAGTTCTGTTGCAGCTTTATTGATAGATTGTTTTAATGAAATATCGAGCAGCTTGAGTGAAGTGCTTGCCCATAGCACAGGTGTATTCAACACCGCGAGTGTTCCCATAAACAAGGCTCCGGGCAAAACGAAAAGGCTTCGTCCGACACCCAGGAATGCAACGATCCGCTGAGTGACCAGCAACTGGATACCTAACGCAACAGCATTGGAAGTAGAAAACCAGAAACCAAAAAATGCTGTCAGCTTATCCGGGTCACTGATACTTTCGGATGCTATGGCGCTGAACTGAAATTCAATCAACTTGGCTACTACAACGCTGATACCCATGATTAACGCGAGGTAGGAGAGATGCTTTGAGTTCCGGATCAGGCGTAATGGATATTCCTGGATATTTTTCGCGGGGGTGACTTGTGCATTGTTGAGTGAGGGTACAAATGCCGTGATGATCTGCTGGTTGATGATCATGCTGACGATAAGCAAAGCTGCAGCTACAAAAAGCAGGAGATTGCTATTCATAAACTGCGCCAGTAAAGTAGTGATGTATCCGCCACTGATGCCACCTGCGATAGCACCTGCGCCGATAAATCCAAAAAGACGTTTGGCTTCGAGGGAGCTAAATAAAACATTGCCAAGCAACCAGAACTGTGACGTAGTGATGAGTCCGAATATAGCTACCCCAATATAAAACAGGTAGCTCATCCAGTATTCAAAAAGATGGAACTCCATCATCATGGCAAAAATGAGGAGGCACAGTATCGAGATCACATACGTACGCTTCATGATCCTGCCCAGGGGAAGCTTGTGCAAAAGCTTCGAATAAGATGAGGAAAGGGCGAGGGCTGTAACTGCCACCAGCAAAAATACCAGTGGCAATTTTTCGATACCTACAGTAGAAAGAAATTGAGAATTCGCAACCGGTTTGATGATCCAAAGACACTGGATAAGCAGGAATACGTTGATCAGCATGAGCCACACGCGCCTAAACTCACCCATACGGATGTCAAACATTCGTAGCAGAATGTCCTTCCACTTCGCAAGCAGACCCTCAAACATATTTGGTTGCTAAACTACCCCTTTGAAACCAGGACGTTGTCTATTTTCAACATTAATTCGCGAAGCATTGTTTCGCCGCCTGCATCTTCTGCAAGGGCTACTACGATATACCTGCGGTCTTTGCTCCAGACGAGTGCAGAATCTGCATGCCAGTTAGCCCATGTACCTGATTTGCGATACACTTTCGCATCAGGTGCTACACGGTCAAGGACAGAGACAAATTTGTGGTGAAGCTCAGGATTTACAAGATATCCAAGCATTTCTTTGGAGCGGTCATGACTGACCAGCTGGCCGAAAGCGAGCATATAATAATATTTGCATACCTCCATGACGGTGGCTGCATGACTTAGATTTTTGATAGGATCACCGATACGGACATTTCCCCTGCCATACGCCTTTCCTACCCAGAGTCCTCCGCCATTTTCTACATCATAGAGATTATAGCGTGGGTTCTGAAGGGTTTCTCCTATTTGCTTGATCCCTACACGATCGATCATGCGGGTAGCCGCTTCATTGCTGCTTTTGGCGATCATCATGCGCATGTCAGCTTTTACAGCAGCAGTTTCTGTGATCCTGCCTTGCTCAAGGGCTTCTTCTGAAGCCAGCAACACAGCTATTTTAGGAAGGCTGGCAGCATACACCATGTTGTTTTCATTGATTGCAGCAAACCTGGAATTCATAGGATCCTGCATATCTACGATGCCGATACTGAGGGAATTTCTCTTGGATAGCTCAACCCAATGTTTGTTTGAATGGAGGATGGCTTCGAGCTTGCTTTGGAGTTCCTGGTCGTGTAGGGTTTCTAACTGGCCCACAGATTCCATTGGTACATCGAGAGGGAGCGTATTGAGGGACGTGTTGAGGGACGTGTTGAGGGAAAGCGTTTTCTTTGATAATTGCGAATCCGGAGAAGTAGCGGTCATCTCTGTGAGATCACCTTCAGTCGCTGAGCTATTCGAAAGGATTGAATGCCACGGTGTTAAGTTAAACAGGTAATTGAGTAATACGGGACTGAGGGAGATGAGAAGAGATAATACCGTTACTTTTTTCATAGGCGTCTGATCTTAGAATTATATTAAGTTATGTGTGAATTGTGTAAAGATATTAAACTGATCCAAATTCAGGTTATTGTTTGGAGGTTGTTAACAAGCGCTTAATTTTAGTTAAAATTTAGTTTTTGAAATTGACACTTTTACCAATCCCTGATTCAGTCCCAGGCTGGTTCATTTTTGTTAAATTTTCCAATAGAATTAAGGGTTATTACCCAGGGGATTACCCTGATTCGCGCCAGATTACGAAAATTGGGTTTGATGCATTTTCATTTATGGGCTTGGCCTTGACTTTAAATAATGCCTTCCTTTTCTGCCGCCCTTCTTCTTTACTTTCCGACATTTCTGCCTTTTCTAAGCTAAGAGAAAAGTTATCCACAATGCGCTGTGCATAAGTACTTAGGCAAACAGATTATCAGTCAATTAAAACAGTGTGGCACACTTAGGTGTGGCACACTTAGGTGTGGCACACCTTCTTATTTGTGAGGATGAGAATCTGAGTGAATAAGTGAGGACAAAAAAAGTTAAGGCAAGCAAACCTGGATAAAAGGTTCTTTCACCTCATTTAATGGTTGAAGCACTATCCAATTTTGTTTTTGGCTCGCCTGTTTTTTGTTTTTCCTGATGGAAGGTTCTCCAAGCTGGAAAATCTGTGTTTATCCGTGGGTGCGAATTCGATGATCTCATATTGATTCATATCAAGTGTATCAAAATCCACTAATGTGAGATATTCCTCTAAAGAATTATGATCAACACTGATTTTGCCTCCTCAGGCCCGATGTCGATCCTGACCATTTTTTTTCACACCTGAGACCTAATATTCTGCTCCGCTCTCAATATCAAAATAATTCCCACTAACACCTGCGGATTTCAATTTTTTAATAGCCTTGTTATTAAAGTAAATTGTCTGACCTGATTTTGAAAACTCTATTCTGCCTATCCATGCTGGACCATTGTCTGAAAAACCCGTTTTCAATTCAATGTACATTACTTTGAATTTCATGAGTTTTAGTATTGTGCCGTTATTGGTTCAAAAATCCTAAAACTTAGTTTAATAATTTTTCCAATTCCGCTTTAACATTACCACTTGGCCGGGCAGCATTATTACTGACAATATTTCCATCCTTCCCTATGATCAAATACATCGGAATACCTTTTACATTATAAAGCTTTGCAATCTGCGAATCAAAATTACCTTTCGAAATCAGATGAATACCACCCATTGATTTATCCTTGATGATCTTTTTCCATGCATCCTCATCTACATCTACGGAAACGCTCAGGAAGACAACATCTTTACCTTTCATCTCTTCCTCCAGCTTTTTTGCAAAAGGTATTTCACCGCGACACGGACCGCACCAGCTCGCCCAGATATCCAGGTAAACCACTTTGCCCCTGAAGTCATGAAGAGAAACCATTTTACCTTCCAGATCAGAATATGTAAAATCAGGTGCCGGATTGCCAGGCTGTAACATTTCAGCAATCGCCATTGTGTTCTTTATCAATGCGACATACTGACTCTCCGGGTTTTGCATGATCAGCTTATCTAATATTTCTTTTCCGGTTGCAATATCATTTTCGTCCGTCAATGTATTGAAAGCCCATTCGGCAAGGATGTATTCTTTTATCTCACCGGAGAGATTTTTTTCAATGTATTGATCTTTGATTTCCATCGCAGAAGCGGAAGTGTCTTTTTGCTGAAGCTTCGAGATTTCCTGTTCCACATATCCTGAAAGAAATTCCAGGTACATCATTGAATGAATAGCCTTAGTATTCATTGTCGGGATCTCTTTCAAAAAGTCATAATAAGCGGGTGAAACTTCGAAAGATCCTTTTATCTGGTTAAGGTATTTATGGTAAGATGGATAAGAAGTTTTATTGACGGCCCAGGTGTAATTGATATTCATTTCTTCATTTTCAATAAATGAAGACACTGACGGTTCCCGGCTATCTTGTTTTGCAAAATAATCTTTAAAATAGGCAAGCTCTTTCATGTGGATTGAATCAATCAACCGGGTGAATTCTTTTTCATTCATTTTGTACTCAGTCCCGCCCAGGCCTGGAAATAATAAAACTTTCTGAGCGAGATAATTATTGAGATAGGCACCTTTCCCTTCATATTTTACCGTTTCATCAAACTCTTTTGTATCGAGGGTCAGCTTGAGATTGTCACCTGGAGACATGTACATTTCTGTGACTTCATCCCCGTGATAGAAAGTGAGAGGAGAGGGATGATCCCATTTGAAGGTCATATAGAAGTTGCCTTTTTTATCTAACTCTGTAGAGTCGACTATGACTTCATTATAGGATATATAGTCAGTGTAATATTTGAGATATACCATATCCCCTTTTGGATTACTGATAGTGCCGGATACGGTAGCAGTGTTTTGCGAAAAACCCACCTGCAGTGCGACGAACATGCATAAATAAAATAGTATAGACTTCATCATTGAAATAGGATTTTGATAAATTAATAAAATCAGTGCCAGAATGGAAAATACTAAAGTAAGAAGAATAATGAACGTCATACAGTGATGACAACTTCAAAAAAAAAGAGATGATCGGGATCACCTCTGAGAATAACTTTATTGTAAGTCAAAGATTGCTTCGTCGGCAGACTTTATTTTGTCTTTTTCTTCATTTCCATCGTGGGCTCCATGATGCTGACACGATTACCTTCCGTGTCATAAAAGGATACATAGGTGCCAAATCCGGGTATGTCCATGGGTTCGCCGATTACCTTGCCGCCGGCCTTGTTGATTTTATTCATTGACTTCTTGATGTTGTCAACACTTATCACAACGGATGGATATTGTGCCGGCATGTCCTCACTTTTGGTATAAAACCCGCCATTGATGATTCCTGTCTTTTTTGGTCTTCCATCTTTAGTCACCTCGGGAGAGGTTGTCGCCAGGACATAGTTTCCAGTTTCTGCTCCCAGCGTTTGTGTTTGCCATCCAAAAGCATTGGTATAAAATTTAGACATCCGTTTCCTGTCCTCAGCAGGAAATTCAAAATGTACTACCGGATCTCTTTTTTTTGCAACGAGTTTACTGGCAACTGCTTTTTTTGCTACAGTTTTCTTAGCATTAGATTTTTTAGTCCCCGTTTTCTTTGAAGTTGCCATAATAGTTGAAGTTTAATTTATGAGTAATCAAAAACAGCAAGCGTGCATGTTTGACATAAAACAAATTTCAGGAACAAGAGTTGAAGATCTCAAAGTAAATTACTCGTTTTCTTTTCTATGGTCCGTGCGGTTGCAAAACGCCCCGACGATAGAAAAGAAAAGAATTATTTTCTGAAATTATAATAAAGCATGATTTACAAAAAGTCGGGGCGGTTTGCAACCGCCCCGACTTTTTGCAAATACCAATATATCACGTTTTACTACTCCCTACTCACATCTCCCTACTCCCTACTCACTACTCACGTCTTACGTCTCACGTCTCACGTTTGTGGATTATTCCCTGGATTAGGATTTTCCTCAACTTTAAATTCTTTTCCAAATTTTCCTTTAGCCCATGCCCATGCATCATCACTGAATACGGCTGCGACAAATGAAACAAAAAACAACGCATATGCATTGAGCTCACTATCATTGTTGGTGAGCACTGCAAGCCCTCCCTGTACCCCGAGGAAAACAACGATAGCAGCGGTGAAACCTTTAATCATCACACCCGGAAGATCTTCAATCAGTAATTGCGGATTTGCCTTGGTTCTTTGTTCGCGGATAAATGTAGATCCTGCTGCACCCAGCAATCCGAAACCGATCAGCCCGATAATGACTACCAGGGAATACGATTCACTCTCCATTAGCCATCCTGTAAAAAAAGTAAACACACCCAGGTCAGAACCAAGGCTAGGTCTTTCTTTCAGATCGGTGATTGTCGGCTTTACGAGGGCAAGGTCAGTTTTCAACATCACTTTTATGGTATCCGGATCAAGGTTGGTTTCATACCTGAGTTCATTGGTAAAATTGTGAATGAAGGATTCCTGTGCATACATGTAATTTAAAAGATTGGTCCTGTTGAGAAGATACCAGGTGGTCAGGTAGCTCTTGTCACGAAGTTTCAATTTTGGGGTGATGTCAGACAGATCGGTCACTTTCATCCGGTTGACAGCCCTGTTTTTTAAGGTTTCAATATCCCTGAAGATGGAATTTATCTCAAGTATGTTATCCTCATAGATCTTGGTATCCTCCAGTACAGAATCTACGTGGTTATCCTGTTCTGCAGGATCATCAGTGACAAACTTTACATATTCTTTTTGGATGATTGTGTCATTCTGTGCGAGCGTGTCGAGTTCAGCTCTCAATTGATCACTTAGCTTCAGATCATAGTTGGGCTCAAAATTGAACACCGGTACCGCAATAATGGCTGAAATGCTAAAGTAGATCGACAGTGTAAGCAGAAATATAACGACAAGGTTTTGTAAGGCATTTGACTTTGCCCTTCCGGCATTGGGTTCCGTAGTCGATTCGTATTGATAGTTGAAAATGAATTTAATAAAATAGGACATGATCATAAACAGGAGAATGAAAAGGATCCCGTTGAACCACGCCAGGTTTGGGTCCACTGCATTTGGCTTTATACCGGAACCCACAGGATCACCTGTGCCGGAAATGAATCCTGATAAAAAATGTCCGGATATAACAGAACGCAGGAAGCTTATGATGGAATGAAGACCGGGCTGAAAGAAAAGTGCTGTCAGCATGAAAGCGAGCAGCATGTGCACCAGGGTAATCTTGGGGTCTTTGCTGAATTTAATAATAATCCTCACCGCAAAATAAAAGAAGAACAGGGTAGCAAGGATTTTAAAAATCAGCATTGCAATCAGCATTGTCTTGGAGTCCATTTTGTCAATATTTTAGTGTTCCTAAATTTTTAATATTTCACAGCCTTCGTCAGATCTTTAATACCAGGGTTCAAGCCTCTTCAAATCATAACTGCTTATTTCGCGTAAATTACGGTCATAGTATAACTGGATTCTCGTTATGCAGCTGACGTTTGTTTCGAGGCTGTTGGAAGAAATATCCACATCAAAACGTGGATGATGACCTGAGAGAAATTTTACTTCTTTGGTATTATTAATAAAGCTGAACAATACATTCACCATGCCGATACATTCAATATGGTTGGCTACTACATAGCGCAGTAATACCGGCGTAGGATCATATACATAAGTGTATGTTTTCGGGTCTTTCATTTCACGGCCCAGTTCTTTCTTTACCAAATCAATATCATGTGCTTTGATCTGGTCGATCGAATTAAACTGCTGAAATTGCAGGTGTATATCCATTTCCATGCCCGGATAGACAGATTTGGATTCATCCTCTTCATCATCCCTGTATAAACGGCGATATTCGATATAATGCCCGGAGGCCTGGCGGGGATGATCGTAATGGAAAGTAAATTCTGCGAAGAGGTGTCCTGTTGAGGCGTAAACCTTTAAGGTTCTGTCCATGTATAGTGAGTCATTGGGTTAGGGAACAAAACAAGGTTCTAATATAAAACATTATTTTTTTGTCTCCATCAGATTTTAAAGGTCGAAGCCAATTACTCCCAGGAACTTTTAATCCTGAATCATGAAGAGAATCCTTTTGTTCGCTTGCCCGAAGTTATATACACCCCCATATTAAATTGCTCTGCGTGCCATTTTTCTCCAAAATATAAAAGTCGCTCACTTAAAGCGGATGATCATGGTGAAAGATCAGAATGTATTATCGTCGGGTTTTACGATAAAAGTTGAAATAAGATTTGAAATCTTTATCTGCGATGCAACTTTTGTAATTGCTTTGGGAAATCGGGAAAGGATGGCCAATCTCGCCATAGATATTGTCCTGGATTTCTTTTTCAATGGCAGATGCATAGGCTTCAGCTGATTTGAGATCCTCAAAATTTCTGACGACTATATAAGGAGTTGTACCTTCTTTTGAATCGAGATCGAGAGAGGCAAGCTTTTTTTCAAAATCTGTAAAACCCAGCTTTGCATTTATAATTTTGATTTGATCCACAACATCTTTTATATCTTTTTCTTTAGACTCAGCTTCCTGCGATCTGATTTGTTCTTTGAGTTGAATTACAACAAAAGAGTTCTCCTCTCTGTCCAAATCATATTGTAAGATCTTACCTGAACCTTCATTACAGGAAATAATGAGAATGCCAAGCATTGCCACGACATAGAGTCTGAGTTGGTATATCATTTTATTCTTCGGTTTAAAAAATCTAATACTAAAATCGGAAAGGAGAGAAATTTATTGTGTACAATAGTAGAATACATGCAGGCCAGTTGAATCAGCTGGTTTCAGGCGGAAAAGCAAATGCGGATGTCAATGCCCAAAATCGACGCGGATCCGGAATGTCTTGTCATGGGAATTGTACGTTGATCAATAGTTCCTTTTTAGGAAATGTAGCACCAGGCACCGGTATCAAGGGACAGGGCGGCGGATTGTATCATGAAGCAGGTGTGCTGACCATGCGGGATGTGGTCTTCGATGGAAATTATGCAAGCTGGCAGGGGAGTGCATGGTTTTCAGCATTTGGAAGCATTATCGTACAGGAAAATGTAGAGGTAAGGGATTGATATGCAAGCATTATTTTTTGACTCTCCAAATAAACAAATGTGTCGCAATTTTCAAAATCTGAATTTGGTCATCTGTCAAAATGGAGAGCAAAATGTTTTCTCTTGGTTGACCGCTGATGTGCTGCAGTTGAACACAAGGAAAAGAGAATGGAATTTTTCAAGATAAAAATTATAATAAGACATTTGAAAAACTGTCCGGATTGGTATTCTAAAAAATTTGAAATTCATATACCTCAATTGCCCTGGTCTTTTAGCCTGGGCAATTGAGGTATGTGGGAAAATCTTTTTATTATTTGACTAATTCTGACATTGGATTTAGATGCGTTTCACATTCTACAGCTTTAGATAAGTGATTACGCAATTCGGGAAGTATAGAGGATGCCCATGATTTGATACCAGCATCAAGGTTTTCATAAGAAGCTCCTTCGAAAAGAGCGATTGCATCCTTGTGATCCTGGATGATCATCGTACAATATGCAATATCAAAATCTTCAATTGAACTTTCGTTCAGCTTTGTATATGCATCATTGGCTGCCTGGGTAGGTTCGTAAGGAACACGGATGGACTTAGTCACTGCCAATGAACCCAGACTGGATTTGGATTCTCTATTTGCATTTTCCAAAGTCTGGCTTAATAGCCTCACTTCGTCATTTCCGGAACGTCTTGAGGCAAGTTTGCTCAGCATGATGACATTCCATTTAAACTCAGCAGCACGAACAAGAAATCGTGCATCATCTGCTTTCGTTTCAACTATTGGTTTGACTTGCTGGATGGAAGCCGCGGTATTTACGGACTGTTCATTGCTACAGCCAATAAAGCCAAATAAACAAGACAATGAAAAGGTTACGGGTAGAAGCGATTTCTTTAGAGAAATACAGGATAAGATAGCCATAGCATATTACAGTTTGAAGATGAATGAATAGTAATAGTGCAAACGATAGGCTATGTTGTCTTTATTAAGTATGCAAACGCAATATATTTTCTAAATGTTTTCTATGGCATGTAGATTCAGGGTTTAGCATGAGTTTTTGAAAATAAATGGGATCTTTATTAAGGGTAAACAGTAGACTCGGCCCTATAATCCGCAGATAGTAAACACTATGTTTTTTCAATGTTGGATAAAAGGATGCTTGATAATGGAGTTCTGGCCCATTTCTCATACTTCAATAAAACAGTTAATTTTTCCAGCTCGACATTCGAATTATATTGCATGTTGAGCGGAGCCGAAACAACATTTTGTGAGATTCTATCGGTCACTGAGTCGAAGTGAACGATTTATAAAATTGATCTCTTAATTCGAAAATTAGATTATCCAGATATTGTAAATCCGGGACATCAGGCAATGAAGAATTGTCAAATGCGGATTCCATTTCAATTTGTTTTTCTTCAGACATTTTCAACAGATCCTCATATTCAAATTTGCCACTTTTGATATCAAGTAAAAATTCCCTGTTGGGTCGTACCACATTCACTTTGTGTTCTTTTGCTATTTCTATGGCCATGTCGAGCAAACGGAAGGTATGCATCATATTTTTTGCATCGTAGTTTTTACCATGCTTCATGGTCGTTTCATAGCGATCAATATTTCGATTTTCAACCCAATCCCAATACTCCTTATATTCTTTGCAATAAACCGAATACCCATCCATGTTGAAATACATCAGCCCTGCCCTTTCTTCTCCTTTCGGTATGGAGCTAAGTGATATTTCATTCGAATCAACACTTTTGATAATTCCTTTATAGCCTAAGTTTTTACCATGATACAAGCCATAGATATGTTTCATGTTGGGAATGTTTACCAGCCCGCAATCTGCCTGGTCGCGGTGATTATCAAGGAGGTATTTTTCCAGTGGAACAGATCCCTGGTCATGGGTGACGAAGCAAAAAGAAAGAATTGATTTCCTTTCTGCTGAAACGGGGTTTACGATTTTTTTATTCAGTCCCGTTGCCTTTTTTATTTGTGATATTGCAAATTTGCCAAAGGTGTCTTTGCACAATTTAGAAAGGATTCGGTCTGCATCTATTTTGTGGAGCAGCGGATGTTTATATAGTATAGAGTTATCAGGAGAATTTAATAATTCAAGGATATTGGGGTTGTTAACGGATAGCAATTCTATAAATCGTTTCAATTCATAAAACACCTCATCATTTGAGGCATTGCTTATTTGTGGAATATTATTTAAGCCAAAATAATTTTGTTTTGGCAAAACAAATACCCCTTTAATATCCGTATCGGAATTGATAGTATCCAGCCCATAGGCTTTGCTGCCACTGATGCATTCTAGTACGATCAGTTTTTTATGCCGCAATTGATCTATGTTCATGAACGATTAAGAACGTTTATAAAAAATGAGTCCAGGAGGTCAGGTTTTGCATTTGATGGAGGCAATGTCATGGATTGGTCTTCAGCATAATCAATATTGGATTTAATAAAATTGATAAGCTCGTACTCACCTTTATGATCGTATGATTCTTCTTTGCCGGCTTTTAATTGAATAAGTTCCCTGATGCGGGATATGATTTTCGTATCAATATTCAGCTGAGTCAGCATGATGTCAAACTCAATGGGAGGAATTTCTTCTCTTTCGATTATCCATTGACAGGCAGTGGCAGCACGCAGCGCATAAAAAAGCTTTTTTAATTTATATTCATATTCTTCTTCGATATCTGAAATCAGTTTTATGGTCATGCTAAGGTAATGATGCAGGGTAGCAATTTTTGAATAGCATTTCCCGGCTACTTCATTGATGCCTTGCAGGAATTCAGGATCGGATTTGTATATGATCGGTGATTGAATCCTTTCCAGGAGGGGAGGATTTGATTTCCATAACAGACGAAGAGATTTCCGAAGGTCCCACCCGGAGATATCAAGCTCATTATTTTCGAACATAAGCTCAATGGAATCTTTCTTCTCGCTTAATGACAAATACCAATCTTTTCTATGTACATAGATCAGCCTGATATCGAAATCACTGTCCGGCGAAGGGAATCCCCACGCTCTTGAACCGGTTTCACATGCAAGTAAGATCCTTATATCATGCTGATCCTCGATTTCTGATAAATACCTATTGATCTTTTCGTTCATCCCTTATCTTATAAGTTTGTCAGTAAGTTATAATTACGTGGCGCTTCAACAGGAAAGTTTTTGTTGCGAAGCATAAAAATGGAACCACATTGACACATAGGACACATAGAAGGCCACATAGAGAAAGTCAAACTATTAAATGTAGGTCAACCGACACTTTACAATCTTGATTTTTATTATTTGCTTATTGCCAATTGCTTGTTGCCTATTGCTTCACCAGCAATCCCAGCTTCACAACATCCACATTTGTTAACTTGTAAAAATAAATTCCGGGAGGACTATCCTCAAGGCTGATCTTCTCACGGGAAGTACCAGTTGTATTCCAGTTGTGTTGCAATACTAATCTGCCTTGCGCATCAAAAAGCAATAATGACATGGCACCGGAGGCATGACCGGCTTCGATGATCAATTCATTTTTTACAGGGTTAGGATATACTTTGACATCAGTTATTGTATTGTCATTTGTAGTGCTCGTAGGAATTAATGCAATCGCAGCCTCTACAGCAGCCAGTGCATCAACCCTTCCAAATCCATAGGTGTTGTTGGGTACTGCTGATCCCGGGATATCGCCGCAGTTTTGATCGGTTGTTTTGGGTACGCAGGTGCTTTCAATGATATCTTCGATAAGATCTACTTTTCCTGCAAGATCCGGATTTGCAGATATCATCAATGCGACTAAGCCGGCAACATGCGGGCCTGCCATGCTTGTGCCTGATGACTTTGTATAGCCTCCACCTAGCTTCGCAGAACGTACGCGCACACCAGGTGCAGATACATTTGGTTTGGTGCGGAAACTACTATCCACCGCCACAGGTCCCCGATTACTAAATTCTGCAATCGTATCGTTCTCCGCAGTAGCCCCAACAGTAAAGCTCGCCTCAAACGTTGCTACAGGAACAGCAACGGAACTGCATCGACTACCTTCATTACCTGCAGACACAACGACAACAACACCTGCAAGCTTAAGATTTATGATAGCTTCATCCAGTATCTGCCAGTTTGATGAATCACAACCCTCTTCTTTCGGACATCCCCATGAATTGTTTATGACATGTGGAGCCTTTGCAGGATCCGGATTTTCATTGTTCAGATCTGTAGGTGCAAGGAACCATTGAAAGCACTCGAGATAAGTGAATGGAGATCCATCACCTCGTTCCATGTTGCGGCATCCGCACCACCTCGATTCCGGTGCAACCCCAATTTCATTTTCACCTTCATGACCTATCATGGTGCCCATGGTGTGCGTACCATGCCCGAAATCATCACAGGGAACCTTTGAATTAAATCCACACGGATTCAATGTATCATTATTTAAGGGGCTCACTCCATGGATGGCATCATGCCAATTGTAATTATGATCCACCGTGTCCCGGTCTGCATCATATCCGCGGTATTGGTTTTTCAGGGCTTCATGATCCCATTGATACCCGGTATCTTCTCCTCCCACGACAACTCCCTGTCCCCTGAAGCCCTTAGCCCATACTTCATCGGCATTGATCATATCGATTCCCCATTCAATGGTTTGTCTTTGATCATGATCATCTGTCACTTCAACAGGTCCGGGAAAACGCTGTTCGGAATCATCAAGTATTTTTTTAACATCCGACCGTTGGGCAATTGTGCGGATCAGATCAATAGTTCCTTCGGTTCTGATGGCATTGACTATGAAAAGATCCTGGTGAGGAATATTCATCTGATCCAGCAAGGCAGAAATACTGGCCTGTGATTTCATTGCTTCCTTTTTCAGTTCTTCGAAGACAAAGCTTCCTTTCTCTTCTTTCGTATTTAACTGCTTTGCTTCCCGGAGATCGGGCCGGGCTGATAACAAGATCAGGAATGGTGATGAAACTCCATTAGCGGATTTGGTAAGAAGGGAAGGGGAAACTTTTTGTTGCCATCCGGTGTGGGATTGACCTGAGGCAATACCAAAAAGTGTAATGGCGATAATCGCCAAAGAGAATTTTTTCATAAATCTGGCCAAAACTGATCCGGAAATTAATTACCGGGTAAATTAACTTTCATTGCAAAGTTAAGCTTTACAATGAAGTGCAGCAAATCATGGAGAAGGGAGAAAGATATCGAATGTAGCACCTTCATTAACCTCTGAACTGGCAGTAATGATCCCGGAGTGATTTTCAACGATCTTTTTCACTATAGCCAGACCGATACCTGTACCCACATAAGACAATTTCCCATGAAGCCGTTGAAAGAGCTCAAATATTTTTTCACTATATGCTTGCTCAAAACCAATCCCATTGTCTGAAATGCTGATGTGACAGTATTTCTGTTCAGGCTCGAGCTTGTCATTTTCAAATTTTGCTCCCTTCTTGATTTCACTGCGGATTTTTATATACGGATCTTCATCAGGTTTTGCAAACTTCAATGAATTATTGATCAGGTTGTGAAGAAGCTGGCGAAACTGAAAAGGAATGATATAGGCATGGCACATATTGGTAGCATCCAGGGTCGCGTGCTTTTGCTGCAGATCATCTTTCAGTTCAGTTTTGACTTCTGCTAATATTTCATTCAGGTCAACATCCTGGAATTGACGGTCAGCGGTATTGGTTCTTGAATACAGGAGCAAATCTACAATTAGCTTTTGCATGCGTTCTGCTGCACTGTGAATGCGATGAAAATGATCCTTTCCAATTTCAGATAAATTATCAATTTCTTTTTCGAGGATCCTGGTGGCGAAAGTCTGGATTTTCCGAAGTGGCTCCTGCAGGTCATGTGAAGCAACATAAGCAAATGAAGCCAGGTCTGTGTTGCTTTGAATAAGTTCGAGATTTTTCTTTTCCAGGTCCTTTTGATAGTCAAGGATTAAATTCTCGTGCTTTTTCTTTTCGGTTAAGTCAGTGATGATGATTCCGATTGAATCTAGCTTGGGTTGGAGCGATGTGATCGATATGTAGACAGGTATTAAATGGTCATTGATGCAAAGATTTATTTCTCCTTTACTTTTTCCGGATTTGGTGACCCTGAGTAGCATAGTGAATTTATCCCTGGAATCAATATCCACAATTTCATAAATGGAAGACCCTATCACTTTTTCATAAGGAAGCTTAAGTAATTCGTGGAAATACTGATTGGAATACACAATAGTCCCATCATCTGTTATGTTAATAGCGCCCTCTCCGCACTCCTCGATTAAAAGCCTGTAGGCATAATCACCACTTTGAAGCGTGTAGATTTCAGATTCATTTCCATTAGTAATAGCGAATGCATCTACTTCACCCGCCTTGATAGCTTCAATCAGCTGGTCTGATTCTGCAAGCCGGCGTTCAAGCTCTGCTATTCTGAGCAATAAATCGGATGATGATTCGCTGGCCATGATTTATTTCTTAAACGAAATCCCCAGCGCTCTGACAACTTTTTCAGTGTCGGCGAGGGTGCCAATCAGGGTTCTTTTAGGTAAGGGTAATTGCTTGATAAGAGAAGGGCTAAACACAATATGTTGCTCTGATGTAACTTCAGGATTCTTATAGATATCAATGATCTCAAGTGAGAATGCATCTTTAAGATATTCGGCACAAAGCTTTTTTATATTGTCAATAGCCTCCATAGATTTTGGTGACATGCCGGAAACATAAAGCTGTAAAACAAGCTTATCTCCAAGAAGCATTTTTTGCGTACCCTTTGTCCTCATGTCATATATCATTTTCAATTTGCAATGCACGCATATTTAAACCCACCAGCACTCTTTCTTCATTGGACAGATCACCGATTATTTTACGGATAGGCTCAGGGAATTTCCGGACAAGAGTAGGTATGGCAAAAATCTGATCCCCTTCCGCTAACTGAGGGTTTTTCAAAAGATCCACCACTTCTATCGAATACCTTCCTTCCATATGCTCTTTGCAATACTTCGTAATATTTTTGATGGCTAGTATTGATTTTGGTGTTTGTCCCGCGATATATAAGCGCAACTCCCATCTTTCCTCTTTCTCCATTGTTTTTATTGAATTCAGTTCGTTTTGTTATTTTCTCTTCTCTGAAGCAAACCGTATGCCCTTATCTGTAATTTCAAATTGCTGCTGGTTGTTATTATGACCCATTCCCCGGGCTTTCACTATTAACAAATTTCTGACCCTTTGGTTATCCTTTTCATCATTTTTGAGATTAATCCAGGTATCAGCCAGCGAGGAGACGGCATCCACAGTGGCATCATTATAATTGCTTGAGCCCCGGTGTGTCAACGAAGTAAACATGGCATTGATCTGGCCTATCTTGAGTGTATCCATCAACCGGATCAGCATCCCCCTGACTTCGCTTGTGCTCCCTATCGTCACCAGGCTGCTGATCGGATCTATGATGACCGTTCGTGGCCTGAACTGTTCGATCAATTTGTAAATAGTCAGCAGGTGCATCTCAAGTCCCTGTAAAGAAGGACGCGAGGCATGGATTTTCAGAAGATTGGATTTGATCTGGGTTTTGAAATTCAAACCGATCGTAAGCATATTTCTTACTAATTGCTCAGGTGATTCTTCAAATGAAAAATAAAGCACCGGTTCTTTTCTTTTACAGCTGCTCATGGCAAAATAGGACGCTAGAATTGTCTTCGAAGTACCCGCTGTTCCCGTGACGAGTGTGCTGCTACCTGCATAAATTCCTCCTTTGGAGAATAAAATATCCATCTTAGGCAGACCGCTAGAAATGATAGCTGTAGGCGATTTGTAATCAAGCTTCAGGGATGTCACCGGGATTACGGAAACCCCGTTTTCGTCAATAAGGAATGGGTACTCATTTGTTCCATGAGTTGATCCCCTGTATTTAATGATCCTCAACCTTCTCGTGGCGATCTGATCGATCACACGGAAATCAAGTAAAATGACACAATCCGATACATACTCCTCGAGCCCCTGCCGGGTTAGTGAGTTTTCACCTCTTTCACCGGTGACAATGGCTGTCACACCTTTTTCTTTCAGCCAACTGAATAACCTTCGAATTTCAGAACGTAGCAAAGTGACATTCGTCATGCCTGCAAAAAGGGATTCAATTGTATCAAGCACTACACGTTTTGCACCGATGGTATCAATAGCATGATTTAAGCGAATAAATAATCCTTCAAGGTCGTATTCACCTGTTTCTTCTATTTCAGAGCGTTCAATCCTCACATGATCAACACGCAATTTTCCCTCAACTTTCAATTTCTCAAGATCAAATCCTAATGAACTTACATTTTGGGTCAGATCCCGTGAAGACTCTTCAAAAGTCATGAACACACCTGGTTCATTATAATCTGTGATGCCTTTTACCAGGAACTGGATTGCAAAAAGGGTTTTACCACATCCCGCACTACCGCATATCAGGATAGGTCTGCCTTTCGGGAATCCACCTTCCGTGATTTCGTCCAGGCCGCTGATGCCTGTCGGGGTTTTTAAAAACTTATCCTTCTTATCAACTTTCATCAGGTTAAAGGTTTGCTTTATTGCAAATAAAAGTAATTGTGATTCTAAGGAGGTTATAAAGACACAGGTTCTGTCATGTGCTCAGGACAAAATGTTCTTTCAACTGGGGATGCTTTTTCTCATCACAGCTCGATGTGATCGCTTTATAAATTAGTTTTTTCAGTTCCAGAAAATCCGCAGGTTTACGGATATAATAATGGGCACCTTTTTCGAATAGCAGGTTGACGATCTGGGGATCAAAAGAAGTGGAGAAAATAACAATTGGAAGATCTTGAAATACCTTATTTTCCCTGATTTCCGACAGGCATTCATAGCCAGTTTTCCGCGGCATATTGAGATCCAGGAAAAGGACGTCGGGTAGGGCATGTTGATTATTAAAGAGGTATTGCATTAACTCTCTTCCATCGCTTACGGTTGTTAGCGACGAGTTTAAGTCAATATCCTCCAAGGCTTCCTTAAATAAAATACAATCATCGATGTCGTCGTCTGCAAGCAGCAGGTTGTGGCAGATTGCGTCCATGCAATTTAGTGGTTTTTAGTTTTGACTATTCCTCATGATGTTATGATAGAAGATGAGTAAACGTAATACCATTCATAAAATGAAAAGGGGAGCAAATAACCGATTAGATTATTGCCTTCCCTTGATCTCTAATTACTTAGGATGCATGGTCAAAAATATAATATGCAAAATCTATCGGGTTATACAATAACAGCAAAATGTTATATATAAAAATTTAATATAAAAAATTTGAAGATCAAATTTTTTAAAATAATAGAATCATGATTTTTTATTTTCCAGGATAGCATAGATTTCTTTACGCATATCTGTACCTGCTTTTTGTATGGCGAGCAACACTTCGTGCGTTGAGCATTTAAACAACTGAGCTACAAAAGCTACTTCCGATGGATCATTTTTATCGATTCGAAGCGAATCCATACAAATGGCAATCAGGATTTATGTTGAAGATTGCCCATTACCTCCACCTTTATATCCTGTTCCGCCCTTTTTATTCGCTCTTCCGCCGTCATTCCCTCTTCCATGGTCCTCATGGTCACTTGTATTTCCGGTTTTGTTTCCAGGATTACTTCCTTTCTTACTGTTTCCGGATTTTCCAGTGTCTGCTCCTGAATTTCCTTTACCGGTTTTTCCTCCGTTAGGTTTCTTGTCTTTTTCAGCCATGAGAATTGAATTTAAAAGGTTAACAACTTTCTATAATTTATTACCAAATCATCCGAAATGGAAATTCTTGAATTCCATTCGGGTATGGATTATTTACAACATATTTTATCCATGTATGTTCTAAAGCTAAAATTATACTATGTCTGACGAGAAAGAAGATTTATCATCCATGGTGGCCATTCTCAATAAGCTGTCTAAAGAAGGCTATACTGCTCAATTCAAAGTATATGAATGTGGCATCACGTCAATGTCGACGCAAAAGGAATATTCATTTAATGAGGTAGCGATTGACAGGTTTTTCAGGTTCGAAGGTGATTCCAATCCGGATGACAATGCGATCGTATATGCCATTTCAACCGATTCTGCCGAGAAAGGTACTTTAGTGGATTCTTACGGGGCAAATAGCGACCCGTTGATTGAGAAGTTTATAAAAGAGGTAGAATCGATTCAGAAGTAAAGCGGATTGACAAATTACGATTGACGATTGATGAAAGTTTCAATTCATCTATCAGAGTTGATCTGCATCAACAAGTTGAATAGCTCATCCTATTTTTATCGATGTCATCGTCAATGATCCAGCTACTGCCTTATCATTAAAGAAGCTAACATTCTCATCATTTTCTTTTAAAGCCAATGCATATAGCAATGGAAGATAATGTTCCGGCGTCGGAATGGCTAATTGAAATGCTTTGCCTTGTGCGTTATAGTTGATCAATTCCTTGTGATTGTTATCTCCGATATATTTTTTCATTTTCATGCTGGCCTCTGCTGCCCAGTCAAAAGCGAAATCTGAAGTATTCATTTTGTCCCAGGCGACAAGACCGAGGTTGTGCACCATGTTGCCGCTCCCGATGATGAGCACTCCTTTATTTCGAAGCGATGAAAGTTCCTTCGAAAGTTCATAATGATATTGAGGCGACTGATAATAATCCAGGCTCATCTGGAAGACCGGAATATCTGCTGCGGGATAAAGATGTTTTATTACACTCCATGCCCCGTGATCAAGTCCCCAGCTTTCATCCAATCCTACTGTAGTCTTCGTGATGGTATTCTTCGTTTCCAGGGCATATTCAGGACTTCCCGGCGCTGGGTATTCCACTGCAAATAATTCTTTTGGAAATCCACCAAAGTCATGGATGGTCTTTGGTTTTTCCATGGCAGTTACAAAAGTTCCTCTTGTTTCCCAATGTGCAGATATGCAAAGAATAGCATTTGGTTTGGGAATGGTTTTGCCGATATCTCTCCATCCCTGTGTAAATTCATTTTCAGTGATGGCATTCATCGGACTGCCATGTCCTAAAAACAACACGGGCATCCTGTCCGTCTTGCTTAGCGGATCTGTTATTCTGGAGAGATCAGATAGCTTCATAGATATACCTGCTAAGGGAAGGATTGAAATGGTTTGGAGGAATGTTTTTCTTTTCATGTTGGCATGGGTTTCACCCATGGTTAATAATGTCTGATCCTTTCAGGATCAATGGTTATTTGCCTGCAGCAAATAGATTTCCAATTTTCATTTTTCCATTTGCTTTTTGCTAATTGCTTGTTGCCAATTGCTTGTTGCTCTCCGTTATTCAACACGTTCTGTAACAGGATCGGGTTTCTCACCCAAAAATTCAACCCACGCTTTCTTGATGCATGGATAATGTGTGGCTGCTTCTGCAAGATCCATAAATGCTGTCAGGTTCACTTCAAAACGCTTGGCTAAAACAGGATCGGCTAGTGTGCCATCTTCACCAAAGGCTTTATGTGCCATGGCTAAAGAAAACATATTCGGGTACACCCTGGCACCGAGATGTTCCAGCGGGACTCTCAATGACCAGAGTCCACGGTTACCACCTACCATGGATGGTGATGCAGACATGACTAAGGCCTGACGTTCATTAAATGGTTGCGGCCGGAAACGCGAAACCCAGTCAATCGAATTTTTCAAATATCCGGGCATTGAACCATTATACTCCGGAGAAGAAATAATGAATGCATCATTAGCGAGAAGCCTTTTGCGCAATTCAACGGCGCCATCGGGATAGATATCATTCACTTCAAGGTCCTGGTTGAAGGAAGGACAATCAAATTCCCGCATCTCAGCAAAATCCACCTTGCCTCCGTTTTTCTCAATTACATCAGCAGCAAGCCGCGCTAATTTTGTGTTCAGTGCATCATGCCTGAGTGAAGCTGAGAATACGAGGAATCTTAATGGCTCATCGTGCCTGTTTATTTCTTGTTGTGACATTTTTATAAAAAAGGGTTTAAGGGTTAAAGGATTAATAGGTTAAACGCAAAATTTGTTTCTTTGATTTTGCTTATTGCCTGTTGCATATTGCATGTTGTCTTTTCTACTGTGACTTCATTAGGTTTTCTAAGTTTAAATGGTTCATTATTTTCTATGTGAATTCCTATGTATCTATGTGTCTATGTGGTTCAGTTTTTCAATAGGTAATTCAAATTGCATACTAAAAACGATGATTTTCAATACCCTTTTCACCACTTAGGAACTTAAGGAAACTTAGGAAGCCACTTAGAAATTTTAGATTTTGTCCACCATATTTTTTATTACCATGCTCCATGCCGCTGCTCCCTGCCTTTGTCAAAATGAATCCGTTATCACCTGAGCAACATTGTTGAATTCATCCCGCGAAGTTAAGCTGGTGATTTTATTCACCTTCATGTTAAAGACAATAACACCTTTTCTGACCATTATGAAATAGAAATTTTCACTATCAGTATGAAAATAAGCTTCATCTCCCAGATCTGTCAGCGTCGTTATGCCCTCATGATCCTCGTTTGCAGTTTTGATATCATGATATTTCCCTATTTTTTCGGCTCTTTCCAATGTAAGCAAATCATCCAGGATGCCGGGGTTTCCATTGTGCTTATCCTTTATAACATTGTTTTGGTCACAGGCTGTCAGCAAACAGATTGTTGATATGATATAAAATATCTTTCTCATGAATATTTCTTTATGATAAAATATTTGTAGCACTAATAATGTTTATAAAGATGCAAAATAAAATGTGAACCACATAGTCACATAGGAACATACAATATGCAATAGGCAAATAGCAAAACTAAATAAAACAATATTCCTGCTTAACCTATTAACCTCGTTAACCATTTAACCCTTTTCTGAACCACATAGGCACATAGAAACATGGAAACGTCACATAGAAAAAAGTTGTTGTAAAAATGGCTTGAGACTTTCATGTTGAGCGGAGTCGAAACCTAGTAAGCAGAATTTGGACGATCGCTGATCAGGGTCGAAGCGAGACATCACTCATGCCAGGTTTTTATAGAATGAAATTCTTCAAATTTTGATGGATCCATTAAATCAAGAAGTACTTCATTCAATATCCATTCTTTATTAATTGTTATACTCAATGCGGATGGTATTCGGATAGGGTATAGTCATACTTTCAGGCTACATTGCCGTGATTCGTCCGAAGCCTCACACTTTGAAGGTCATGAGTGAATACCATGGGTAAATATGATTTTCCGAAAGAGATAATCGATGACTTTGAGAATGGAAGTAAAAGGACAAAATTTTCACCGATATACATTTCTGCTTTCACAGACATAAATGTCTGTTCTGTAACCGGATTATTTTGTGTTAGTTCATACTCCATTATAATCCTGGTTTTACGATCTATGTTTAGATCTTTTATTATCTTTTTGATAGAAACCTTCTGATTCCATACTAACAGCCGGATAATAGCTGTCAGGAAAGCCAGAAAACAAAGTAAGGGTATGATATCATTCGTAAATGACATTATGGATTATGTGGTAAGTGATCTTTTCATTATTCCTTCGGCTTTATCGGTATCCATATTTCTTCTTCCGAAGATGGATCATCATGCTTGTATTTTTCTCCCAGGATTTCAAAATGCGGTCGGTTGTCAATTTCATAACCGGATTGTGGAAGCCATCTCTCAAAAATAAAACGGAATGTTTCCGAAGCATCATTTGCATCGCCTTTGTATAAAAAGACTGCATATAAACCTGAGGGTAGGGTATATGCTTCCATTCTATCAGGCAGGTAAGCAAAATCACTGACTTCAATGGCAGCCCATTTGTCTAAAGGAATATGGATGTTGAAATTTTGAAAGTCAAATGATTTTCCATAGATCTGCATTGAGATCAGGTCAGTGTTAAGATTGTTTTTGATTTCTTTTCGACGGGGCATAAAGCTTCTCCAGAGTTCTGTTGTCTTATGGTCTGCAATGCTCATCTTCATCTGCACGCCGATCAATTTCTTTTCCTGTAAAAATTCAATTCCCGGTTCTGTCATAGTTCTTTTTCAAAGCACAGGCTATTCTCCTGTTCAGCATATTGGCCATAATTCGGAATCAGGTGGTAGCCTGTTTTTTCATACAGCCGGATGGCTTCAGGTTGTTTTTTACCGGTTTCCAAAATGCACTTTTTATAAGATAATTCATCTGACCATGTTTCCAATTCTGCGATTACTTTGACACCGATTCCTTTTCCTCTGCTCCCGGGGGATGTCCACATCCGTTTAATTTCCATGGTGTCTGGCGAATATTCCTTTATCGCTCCGCAACCCACGGCAATATCATCTTCATAGGCTACAACGACATGTTTTATTTTATCCAGCTTATTGAACTGTGCATAGAATGCATGTTCATCTCCATCCCGGATCGCGAGATCAGCATCAAGACATTTTACGAGATCAATGAAATCGGGGTTGGAAGAATCGGTGCGAGTGAGGTGAAGCAATTTTGAAGTTACGATTTTGGATTTTTTGATTTCAGGTATCCTGTGATAGCAAATATACCAAGGATAATTATCGCTACGATTACTACGATGATAATAAGCGATTCTGAGCCAACATTAAAAATTGATTTTTCTTCCATTTATGTGTTTTTTGACAATAATAATTGTATATCGTAAATCGGATGTTTCGACCCGCTCAACTCAACCTCGTGCTACAGCTCAGCAACCATCGTAAATCGTTTACTTCCGGATTTTTGTAACATAACAATAATCACACGTCTCAATAAAGTCCTTAATCACAATTTTACTTTGTTGATCAATCAGGAATTCACTGAGGCCCTCATGTGTGTGATTGCTTTTGTTCCAATCATAGGTATATCCTAATTGTGTGAAAGGATAACCAGCATTCCCTGTAGCTAACCAATTGAGGTATGTCTTGTAAGCCTGGACAGTAGTGTCACCCTCCATAAGTCCGCAGGTTCTGTCATTGGTTTCCCTGTCTCTACATGGCCTGATCAGGTCATCCGGTTGTACCCAGGCTTCAACAAAATATTCTTTATTCGATTGTTGAGGAATGCCGAGTAATTCTTCCAGTCTTAGGTTGACTCCCTGGCTAAGGCCGAAGTTTTTCTCCCTGCACATATTTTTTAGCTCCGGAACAATAGTGACAAAATTGTAACGGTTCTGCGTGTTATAAAAACCGCTGGTGCAGTCATTTTGATAGTATTTAATGTCGCCGGCTTTTTTCCACATGACCACCAGGAGATAATTTTTACTATTTATTTTTTTCCAAAGAAATTGACTGCTGTCCAGGGCAGGTGACAGAAGATTATTGACGACAGTTTCTTTTGATATATCACTTGTATTAATGAGACTTTGCTCATACCTGGCTTTTGCTTTTGCTTCATTATATGGTTTATAGACAAACCGTTGGCAGGATAGTATTGTCAAACTCAATAAAAGAAGGAATACTTTAATGGGTTTCATAGCAGGAGGGAACTTGTATGATTCAAAAGTACAAATCCTTTTTGTCCCATGTTTATGGGATTTCATGCCGGGTATGTTGATAATAATTTTGTCAGGAAGTTTTGATAAAAAATCAAACCACCAATTTTCTGAATTCCTGATGCAAAAATGGTATCAACAAGTTACATATTCTCCCGTCGTGAAAAGTGCATGCTGTTGATTTTAAGCACTCTGCTTCTTGTCAATTGTTCGAAAGTAAAACCATCAGCTGATGATGCCGCTCAGCATGCAGATTTGACAGTAAATGTTGCCCCGACAAATTCTGATATATGGCATGCCCCCGATACAACTTATATACCCGGTGATGATGCAGGAGATCTGATTCGCTACGGTCGCACTCTTGTAGCTAATACAGCAACCTACCTGGGGCCAAAAGGCAAGGTTAGTCAATATGCCAATGGTATGAATTGCCAGAACTGTCACCTGAAAGCAGGGACAAAATTGTATGCTAATAGTTTTAGCGCAGTGTATTCGATCTATCCAAAGTTTCGACCCCGGTCCGGTTCGATTGAAAACCTGGAGAAAAGAATAAATGACTGTATGGAACGCAGCATGAATGGAAAAAAGCTTGAAACCTTAAGCAAAGAAATGCGGGCGATGGTTGCTTACATCAACTGGGTAGGAAAGGATGTAAAAAAAGGCGTAACACCTACCGGAGCTTCAGTAGTTGACGTTCCATGGATTGATCGGGCTGCTGATACAACGAAAGGAAGAATTTCTTACGAAAGACATTGCGACTCCTGCCATGGAAAAAATGGATTGGGTTTGCATGCACCTGATGGCATCACATACATATATCCTCCACTGTGGGGAAAGAACAGTTATAATACCGCTGCAGGCATGTATCGTATAGCACGTCTTGCCGGTTTTATAAAAAATAACATGCCTGACCAGCTAAGCAGTGTTGAGAGGCCCATCCTGACAGATGAACAGTCATGGGATATTGCCGCATACGTCAATAGCATGCCGAGGCCTCAAAAAACTTTTAAAAATGATTGGCCGGACATCTCTAAAAAGCCAGTGGATTATCCTTTCGGCCCTTTTGCAGATCAGTATTCCGAAACGCAACATAAATACGGGCCATTCAAAGAAATCATTGAAGCCGGAAAAAACGATAAAATGATGTCCAGTGCCCAATCATTGAAAAAATAAATCCTGATCATCAACTATATTCTAACCTTCAAAATTTATCCGACATGAAAGACATTGAATTACATCCTGCACCACAGCGAAGAGGTTTTCTACGCGATGTAGTGACCGGGGGAGCAGCGCTTGGCTTAGCAGCCATCGCATCATCATTTAAGTTTGTGAATCCTGAGCAGAAATCAAAGGCTTTGAATTCCATGGGCATAGGAAAAGGTGCCGCTGACCTGTGGTTTGATAAAGTAAAAGGAAGTCACAGAGTTGTATATGATGCTACCCGACCGCATGAAGTGATGCCATTTGCATGGCCCAAAATTTTCCTGCTGACCAATGCAGCTACCGGTACACCTGAATCAGATTGTGGAGTTGTGATGGTGCTTCGGCATGAAGCTATCGGGTATGCATTTAATGATAAGTTGTGGGCTAAATATGGTTTCGGCGATGTGTTCAAAGCGCATGAAATTGGTCCCGGATTCCAGGCAGCGGATGCAAAGACAGCTACAAAAACGCGCAACCCTTTCTATATGACAAAATTGGGCGATTTCGCAGTGCCAGGCTTTGGAGCCGTCCCTATTGGTATCACTGAACTCCAGGCGAGCGGAGTTATGTTTTGTGTTTGCGAGGCAGCCATGACAGTTTATTCTGCGGCGTTGGCAGGAGGAATGGGTTTGAAAGCTGAAGACGTGTTGAATGAATGGAAAGCCAATGTCATACCGGGAATTCAGATCGTACCATCAGGTGTCTGGGCATTAGGACGTGCACAGGAACATGGTTGTGCTTACATTTTTGCAGGGTAACCAATAAATAACATAGTATGAAAACTATTTTTCTCAGCGTGATCATGCTGTTCATGATACATCATTTTACATTCAGTCAATCTGTACCTTACAATGTTGTTTTTGACGTCACGAGCAAGGACACATTAGTGCATCAGATGGTCATACGATGGATAAATGAAATTACAGCATCCCGGCCTGACGCCAATATTGAAGTAGTATTTTATGCTAAATCGCTGGACATGATCACGAATGGAAAATCCGTGGTGAGTTCCGATGTGATTAAAAATGCTGCAAGAAAAAATGTGACGTTTAAAGTTTGCGAGGTGGCCTTGAAAAATAATGGAGTAGAACGAAGTCAGCTGTTGACCGGAGTGCAGACAGTTCCTGACGGTATCTATGAGATTATATCAAAGCAGCATGATGGGTGGGGATATATAAAAGCATCACGTTAAAAAAAGGCTAAAGGTTAAAGTCGGGGCAGCCAGTTTGGTTAAAAGGAAAAGGGCTAAGGTTTTAATTTCTCGAAGAATTAGTAAAAGGTATTGGGTTTTAAGCCTTTCAGAGATAATCTACTGACAATCAATTATTTCGTATTTGCCTTAAATAAGAATAGTATTTAAGGCAAATATTTTTTGATTTTGTCTTGGCCGCCGGCTTAATAAATGATGGGTTTATATTTTTTAGGCTTTTAAAATTTAACCTCAACCAATAGACTTCGGATCAAACTGGCAGCTTAGACCTTTGTGTAATAAAAAGGCTAAACGAAAAAGTCATAGCAGCAAGTTTGGTCTAACGAGGATGAAATGATTTTCTGGTAACTCACCCCCTTCCCCTCTCTTACGAAATGCTAAGACATACGAAAATGATTACCCTAAAGAGAGGTGCGATTTGATTTGTTTGTGAAATCTTACCACCCCTCTCTCCGGGAATGACATTTCTACTAACTATACTTTAACAAGAGAGGGGAAGGGGTGAGTTGAAAGAAAGCGTGATGTGTTATCCTGGCATTCTTCAGTAACACTAGCTCAGACCTTTACCCTTTGCCTTTTTAAATTTATTTTCTGACCATAGACCTTGAACTAAACCGGCAGCTCAGACCTTTACCTTGTGCCATTTTTATTATTCCCCGGTTTCTGTATGCGGTGCATCTACAGGCTTTGATTGCGGTGATCCAATCTCTCGTAAATAGATGGATAGGAAGATGATGGCAAAGACAGATAAGAATTCACTTTGCCAATTTTGAAAGGATTCAAACCAAAGCCTGCTATTGCTCAGATATTTCCACATAGTCTCCGTGTCTTTACCTTCCAACGATTGTATCTGGTTGAAATCTTTATTACTTCCATACCAGTGCAGCAGGAATGACAGAATAAAAAGTAGCAGTAATGAAAGTGAAAGTGAATGTTTGTAAATCGCCAAAATAAAACCACCTTTCTTCACGGGCCACGGAGCATTGCGATGATTCTTTGGTTTTCGATCTACTTCTTCTGTTCCTGATAGCTGCTTTGATTCGGAAGAACCCTTTTGTCGGAGGAATACGGTGAGCCAAACAAAAAGTGCCATTTGAAAAAATTCACTTTCCCAGTTTTCAAACGTAGCCTGCAGAAAGTGTCCGCTTTTGAAATATTCAAAAAGTGACACAACCGGCTGTTGATGTTCTTTTAAAAAATTACCGTATTCATGCCAACCTGTATATGCCTGTCCGCCGATTGCAATTAATGCCATCAATAGAAAAGTAAGGCTAAGACTATTGTTATAGAAAAATGAATATTTTCTTTTGCCTTGCATGATACGATCGGATTGGTATAAAGAATTTGAATGAATGAATGTAAAAAGAAAACAGATCCTTCATGACAAAGCCATAAAGAACCTGTTTAATATTGATGATATAGTTGGTCTCTTCTTTGTGGTACTAGATTTTATTTCAGGATACGCTTATTCCTGCTCTTTACTGGCCCTGACATTAATAGCTTTCACGGCTACTTCTGTCAATTTATCATCGGCTGCTTTTTCTTCACCTAATGTGGCCTGTAATAATTGTGCTGCCCTGGTCATGCCCAGTGTTTCTGCAAATTGTCTTAGCGTCCCGTAGGATGCAATCTCATAATGCTCGACTTTTTGAGCAGCTGAGATAATGCCTGCATCGCGCATCGGGCCTTTCTCACAATCTTTCATGATCTCTTCACCTTCCTTTATAAGTCCAGCCATAGCGATACATTTTTTAGCTGCAGGAGTTTTATTCACAGCCTTAAACACCTGTTCTACACGGGTAACTTGTTTTTGGGTTTCCGTTAAATGATTTTTTAAAGCCCTGATCAAATCTGCAGATGTTGCATTCCGGATCATCTTTGGAATGGCTTTCGTCAGCGCTTTTTCAGCCCAGTAGATATCCTTCAGCTCATCTTCAAATAGCTTCATCAGCTGTGAAGAATGCATACCGTTGGATGCATCGGCTTTTTTCGCGGGATTGGTTCTCTTGCTTGCAGTTTTTTTGCTTGCCGTTTTAGTAGTGGCCATTTTTTTTTGAATTTATAAGTTATAGTATGAATAGGTACGGAAATACCTGCAAGAAAATAACATCAATAAAATGTGTTTGTCTTTGCAGGTGAACGTTTGGATGGTGCAAAAATGAGTTTACTTTTCTGTTGATGTGTTACAGGATTATTTAAAGAAGTTATAGAATTAGCTGAATCCCTTTTGAAATTAAAACTTGAAAATTGGAAATTGGAAATTGATATTGGCCCTTCAGGCCCAATGTTTAATTGAGTAATAGAACATTTTACATATAATTCCCTTTTGACTACCTTAGAGGGCAATATTTGCAATGCTTAAACAATCCTGCAACCGGAATTCCAATCTTGTCCCTCAATTTTCATTGTGGCTTCTCTTATTGCTTTCTTGTATTTACAATGTTAAAGCGCAAAACCTGGTACCCAACCCGGATTTCGAAATTTATACAGTGTGTCCGTTCGTTACAGATGTCACAGGACCTATGCCCTGTCCACCCTGGTGGAGTGTTTTTTCGGCTAATTATTTTAATGCCTGTGCGCCTTTTCCTTCAGGTGTCCCTACCAATTTTATTGGCTACCAGCCTGCGCATTCTGATGCAGGTTATATAGGTGAATACACAGGTTCCAATATTGGTATAGTTAAAGAATATGTCAGAGTGGAACTGATTCAACCCCTTGTAGCAGGAACCTGCTACGAAGTAAGTTTCTATATCAACCTTGGTAATGGTACTTGTGGAATTGATCGTGTGGGGGCACTTTTTACAACCACCCCTGTAGCTAGTCCGACAGGTATGATCCCCCAAATTAACTGGATTGGAGAGTATTTAACTGACACGGTTGGTTGGATACATATATATGGCAATTTCATGGCGGCAGGAGGTGAAGCATATTTATTTCTGGGTAATTTTTATCCGGATAACCAGATCTCTTTCGATCCGGCTTGCGCTGGTCCATCGGTCTGGGCATATTACTATTTTGATGATGTCCTTGTCCAGGAAGCTGTTCCGGAAGACTTTACCCTTGATTTGGGTGGTCCGTATGTAGCATGCGATCAGGTCATACTTTCCACCGGAGTTCCGAATGCGAGCTATACCTGGAGTAATGGATCTCACAATCCTTCTATCCTGGTATCCACTTCAGGAACCTACAGTGTTACCGTCAGTTTGAATTGCGTGACGCATGAAGCATCCACGGAAGTTATTATCCTTGGATCGCCATCTGTCTCTTTAGGTCCTGATGAAATACTTTGTACAGGTGAATCAATAACCATTACCCTTGATGGATTTGCAGGTGATTATGTCTGGCAGGATGGATCAACCAGCACAACGTATACGATTTCAACTACAGGAACATACTCTGTTTCACTCGATGATGGATGTGACATCACGTGGGATAACATCCATATCGATGTATTGGATACGCCTGCCCCATTTTCATTAGGTCCTGATGCAATAGTGTGTCCCGGGGATGAACTTCTGATCACATTCGATCCCTCTCTTGGAGATTTCACCTGGCAGGATAATTCATCCAATTCATCTTATCAAATTGAAGATCCGGGTACGTATTCACTAACGATCAGCAATGAGTGTGGTGAAGCCACAGATGAAATTGAAATTACATCCTTTGATCCACCGGTATTTTCTCTTGGACCAGACTCCCTGCTCCTATGTGTAGGAGACATCATCCCTCTCGATTTTGATGCGGACCTTGGAGATTTTATCTGGCAGGATGGAAGTACAAATGCATACTATGATATTTCCCAACCAGGGCTATATAGTCTTACGGTTTCAAATCCATGTGGTGTGGAATCTGATCAGCTATATATTTCGGAGATCGATATACCGGAAGTCGATCTGAGCGGAACGGTTTTTTTATGTCCCGGTGAAGATGTGATATTGGAAGCAGGTGATAGTTATGGTGATATCAGCTGGCAGGATGGTTCTACCAATCCTCAATATGTCGTCAATTCATCAGGGATTTTTTCAGTGACCATTACGAATGAATGTGGTGAAGCTTCAGGAAGTGTAGTAGTTGATGTAGAAGAAGACATTTCACCTCCGGATCTCGGTCCGGATACAAGCATATGCCAGGGCGGAGATTTTTTATTGGAAATTTCGCCAAACGGTACGATTGAATGGAGTGATGGATCTACGGATCATCAATTTTTGATTTCTACTTCAGGTACTTATTATGTTAATGTGCACACGGATTGCGAATCCTATTCCGATACGATCCACGTGACCATCAATAATAATGGTCCTGATGTTGTTTTGCCAGCAGACTATTCAATTTGTCAAGGTCAGTCTACAGTCATTGATGCAGGGATATCGAATGTCTCTTATCTATGGAATGATGGTTCTCAATTTTCACAAATTAATGTCGCATCGCCGGGAACGTATTCGCTTACAGTTACCAGTGCCTGTGGATCTGATGTTGATTCGATCACCATTCTCAATGGTGGACTGGCACCTGTAGTTTCATTAGGTGTTGATACATCAATTTGTACAGGTGATATCATTACATTATTTCCTTCCTATGCTAATGTGAATACATGGACATGGCCAGATGGATCGGATACAACTTTTTATGCTGCTTCTGCATCACAGAAAGTATTTGTACAGGTTGCAAATGATTGTGGGGTTGCAGTGGATACGATTTCCATTGGTTTACTACCAGTTGTTCCAACACTTTTGTTAGGTCCCGATACAGCGATTTGTCCAGGAACATCATTGACACTTTCGATCCAGATTCCAAACGTTGGAATTCTCTGGTCGGATGGTTCAGGAAATACTGATTTGACTTTGTCAGACAGTGCAATTGTTTTTGCAACCATCTCTAATAGCTGTGGCACATCTACGGATTCTGTGCTGGTTGATTTACTTCCTGATATTCCATTACTTTCCCTGGGTCCGGATCAAACGATTTGTCCCGGAGAAACCATTATCATTTCTCCCGATATTCCAGATGTCACATATCTATGGCAAGATGGATCAACGGGTTCGATATATCAAACATCCCAGCAAGGATCAATTAACCTTACGATATCAAATTCTTGCGGCACTACGAGAGATACTATTGAGATTACAGAAAGTACAAATGGGCCACAACTCGATCTTGGACCTGATCTGAAGGCATGTGAAGGAGAATCAGTCACGATACCTGCAGGAATACTTGGTGTCAGCTATACATGGCAGGATGGCTCTACGAATGATCAGTTTGTAGCAGCTGTGACTGGAACATACCATCTGACTGTTCAGAATCTTTGTGGAACAGACAGTGATACAATTGATGTGGTGATCAGCGGAACATCTCCTGTAACGGATCTTGGACCGGATACTACATTGTGTGTTGGTTCAACACTTACCTTATCCACGAATGCTGATCCATTAACTACAGACCTATGGCAGGATGGATCGACATCACATGAATTTGAAGCGCTTGTTTCAGGAATTTATTCTGTCACCCAAACAAATGATTGTGGAATTGATACGGATTCGATTGAAGTTCTTATAGATGGGGTAGTGCCGGTTGTTGATCTTGGGCCAGATACGATGTTATGTGTTGGATCAACATTGGTATTGACTGCGAATGTTGATCCGTCTTCATCGGTTGCCTGGCAGGATGGATCGACAGCGCTGACTTTTGAAGTCGTTAATTCAGGAAATTATTATGTCACTCAAACTAATGATTGTGGGTTTGACAGAGATTCCATTGAAGTTGAGATCAGTGGAGTGGCACCAAATCCGGATTTAGGACGGGATACTTTG
>DASRXQ010000007.1:0-9513 GCA_035654115.1 Saprospiraceae bacterium | reverse complement strand
CCTGGATTTTAGATCCCGGATTGTTTCCAACCCGATTTCCATTCCAATTTCTAACCTTGATTTCTCTTACCTAAATTTATCACCAACCACTTCCTCAGTGTTTGATCATAAATCGTTGTCCAATCCTGTCAATGAACTTTCAAAAACGTGAGCCGTCAGTTGTGAATCGTGAGCATTTGTTTTACTCACTTTCTTACAGTCTTACTCTCTTACGGTCTTACCCTCTCGCAAAAGGGACGGCAAAGATATCATTCCGCCCCACCTAAGCCAAATGTTTTTCTAAAAATTTAAAAGCAATGAGTGGCTCCCTATTGGGTATTCTGCCTGGCTTGCAGAGGCCGTAGCTTTAGAACCTGTGCTTTTCGTCAGTTTACGGACATCAAAAGTTGAAAATGAAAACCCGGTGAATACTACCTCCTTTGGCTTGCGGATCGGGTTGAAAATATTTATCGGGCGGGAATAAAAACGTTCCCAAAACTTTCTGCCACAGTTTACATTTGTTTCGTATAAGGATAAAAAAATATGTTATTTTTATGTAATATGATTTTTTATTCCTAAACTTGCTCATTCTCAAACCTTCACAAAAATCAAAACTTATGAAAATGCTTACAAAAACCATTTTTGCGATTTTCGCTTTTGTGTGTACTACACAAGCGATTTCAGCTCAAACTGTCGGTAAAGGTGCATGGATGCTAGGTGGATCTGCAGGTTTCTCCAGCACCAAAGTTAAAGACGCTGATGGCTCTACCACACTTATCAATATTACTCCGAATGTGGCTTATTTCTTTGCCAATGACATTGCCCTGGGTGTAAGACTGAACTTCCTGAGTTCATCAGCTAATGGAAACTCAGACAGCAATTTCGGTTTTGGACCTTACGCAAGGTTTTATGTCACTGATCCGATCTTCATCCAGGCCGGAATTGATTTTGAAGCAGCAACTTTAGATTTTAATTCGCTCTTTGCAGGTGATGGAAGCACTATGATACATGCCGCTGTTGGGTATTCCTTATTTCTTAATAATGGAGTAGCTATCGAACCTGCTGTATACCTCAATTTATATAATGCGGGTGAAGCACTTTTTGATGTGGATTACACCCGGTTTGGTATTAACATCGGCGTTCAGGCGTTCTGCAATCATGATCACGGAATGGAATAAGTGAATATCATATTCATCTTTTAGAAAAATAATATTCAGAAAAAAGGCTGCACGTTGGGCAGCCTTTTTCATTTATTTGCACTCTATCCAAATGATCATCTTTGGAAAGGGATCGGATGAAAATAAAGCATGCTTTCTCCTAAATTTATCGTTTACCTGATGATGATTTTGTATATTTCACCTCAAGAAATGGGCTGACTTCCTTCCTTTAGGGACTTTCTGTCTATTTATCAAGGGCTTATACATTGTTTTTTTACTTAACTAAATTTCTGTCTATTCAGGAATCTTTACACCCACAAAGCTATGATCAAAAGACTTGCTTTTTTAACATCACTGATTGGCATTTTAACAGTGACGTCTGTTTGTGGACAGGATATCCACTTTTCCCAATTTTATATGTCTCCCCTGACGTTAAATCCCGCCCTCACAGGTGTTCAAAATTGTAACACCCGTATCGTAGGAAATTACCGTAATCAATGGGCTTCAGTCCTGGGGCATAATGCTTATAACACGTACAGCGTATCCTACGATCAAAAGATGCCTGTAGGTCGCTATGATTATTTCGGTTTCGGCGGCAATGTCTGGACCGATGTTGCAGGTCAGCTTGATTTTCAAACCCTGACGCTGAAATTATCCGGTGCTTACAGCCGTAAGGTTGGAGGCGACAGGAAAAAAGCTAATTATGTTGTGATCGGGGCAGAAGCAGGTGCTTCCCAGCGAAGCCTGAGCTATGTCAATGCCCAATGGCCATTGCAAGTGACACCGGAAGGCGAACATTGTCCCACATGTCCTTCACAGGAGCCAGGTGATCTACCAGATAATTTCATTTTTGGCGATATAGGCCTTGGTGGTCTTTGGTTTTCTGTCATAGACAAGCACACCAACTTCTATATTGGTGGTGCTTTCAATCACCTTAACCAGGCTAATCTTTCATTTTATCGCCCGGATGATGTTGAAAAATATTACACCAAATCAGTGATCCACGCAGGGGGTGAATTCCCGATGAACAGGAGCGTTTCATTGGTACCAGGCGCAGTATTTTTCAAACAAGGTCCTTCACTCGAAATCAATGCCGGAAATAGCTTCCGGTTCAACCTCGATAACGGTGGTGCTGATCAATCTTTCCAATTCGGTGGATGGATCAGGCTTGCCAGACATTTTACCAATCCAATACTTGTGGATGCCATAATCCTTTCTACCAGGTTTGATTATTCAAACTGGGGAATCGGGTTCAGCTATGATATCAATACATCCAGCCTGAGCCAGGGCAGCCGGGGTAACGGAGGATTTGAATTCTCCATGGTTTACCTGGTATGCGGACCTCAGAATCGAGGTGTGTATTGTCCTAAGTTCTAAAACGAAAAGTGAAAAATGAAAAACGAAAAGTGTGTACGCATACTTTTCGTTTTTCATTTTTAGTTTTTCACTTTTAGTTATTAGTTCTTCATTTTTAGTTTTACTTTTAAAGTCCCCCTTTGTCAGATTGTAGTCGCCATGACACTATCCTATTTACTACTTAATTCTTTCAAGGGATGTTCAACAACACAAAAAACGACACTAAGGGCAAAACAAATGGCCTGATCACATCAGCCTCTGCCACTTCAAGTAATAGCCTCGTACAAGGCACCAATATCGAAGGATCTGTACAGGCGGACAAAGACATCCGCATAGACGGAACTTTGAAAGGTAATCTCAATTGCAAAGGAAAAGTAATCATTGGACCAACTGGGTTTATCACAGGCGATGTACAATGTGAAAACGCTGTGATTGAAGGCCGCTTTGAAGGCGTGCTACTGGTCAATGATATTCTTCATGTCAAAGAAACAGCAAGAGTCGAAGGCGATGTCACCACGCAGAAATTAGTTGTGCAACCTGGTTCCATTTTCAACGTAAAATGTAAAATGGGCAATCAACATGTTTCACCACGCAAAGTTTCTTTAGACGAAGAAGAAGTGATTGAGCTGAGCGCACTGGGAAGTGCAAAGGCTACAATGTCCTGATGTGAAGACTGATCCAAAATCATCTTCCTCCAATAAATATCTTAAGTATAGCGGTATGGCTCTTCAGCTTTTTGCACTGATGGGAATAGGCGCATGGCTGGGACAGAAAATCGATAAAAAGCTTGCCACCTCCACCCCGTATTTTACGGTAATACTTATCCTGCTCTTTACCGGTGGTTTTTTTTACATCCTGGTCAAAGAATTGAGTCGTAAAGATGAGTCCTAAACATTTTTTTGCAGGCCTGGCCATCACCAGCATCGCCCAGATAAGTATTATCCTTTTATTGATGCTGTTGTTCGCCCCACTTAAGCAACATACAGGATTCGTTGTCGTGACTATCGCTGCCATGATCCTGTTTTGCACCCTGTTATTTGGTGCTGCCAAAGTGTATGCACGCAGCACATTTGCCAAATTATATATTCAACTGATCATGCTTGCTGTATTTTTGAAAATGCTTCTTTGCGTGGCATTGATCATCGGATATCAAAAAGGATTTGAACCTCCTGATATTTCCTTCATTTGGCCATTCCTTGTGATCTATCTTACATCTACTATTTATGAGGTCATCTTTCTTGAAAAAGTTGGCCGCGAAAAGCAGTCCTCCAGCTCATGATGAAATCAAACGATAAAGTTGTCATAGAAATTGATGGCGAACGATTTGAAATACAGCCTGATGAAAGTAATGATCATCATTCTATTTCTGATAACCATTGGAATTTGACAACTCAACCTGATGGGGTGTACTTATTCAGGGATGGTAGCTCCATACATCGTATTACATTCTCCGGATATGATTCTTCATCCCGTATGTATCGTATGGAAATGAATGGTCAGCTCAAAGAGGTGCGCCTGATCAGCGAATTGGATCTGATGATCGAAAAAATGGGGCTCAATACCATCCATTCGAAAAAGCTAAGTATCATGGAAGCGCCGATGCCCGGTCTGGTGATTGCGATCAAAGTTGCTCCCGGTGACCATGTGGTAAAAGGAACTCCTATGCTGATCCTGGAAGCCATGAAAATGGAGAATGTAATTGCTGCACCACATGATGCAACTATCAAAGCAATAAAAGTGAATATCGGACAGGCTGTGGAACGAGGATTGGCGTTGGTAGAATTTGAGTAGATATATCGTTTCGCTTCGACTCCCTAAGCGACCGACAGAATATTACTTACTAAGTTTCGACTACGCTCAACCTGGAATTTTTATAAATGAAATTTCATCATTTTTTATCCCCGCCGATTCGGAAAATTAGAAACACGTATTAATTCTGGTTGAGCGGAGTCGAAACTACTTTCTGAAGAATACTGCCGGTCGCTGAAGGAGCCGAAGCGAAACGACATGATGCTAAACCGTCACTCGTAAATCGTAAATCGTTACTCGTAAATCGTTACTCGTATGCTTCGACTTGCTAACCGCAACCTAGTGCTACAGCTCAGCAACCATCGTAATTGTCCTACATCCTGTAATGCTCTTCAAAGAAAGCTTTATATGCTTCCAGTGATCTTGCCTTGATCACTTCCCTGTAATTTTTCTGCGTGATCGCATACACTTCATAGATCGCATTGGCAGGCAAAAAGTCTTTTGGATTGCGGGTAGCCGTGTCATAATATTTCATGGCTTTTTCTTTGGTTGTGAACGACCTCTCAAGCACCAGGGACTGGTTCTTTGAAGGATCAAACACGAGGCTTGTCATCTTAAGATTGTCAAGCTGGAAATACTGGCTGTTAAATTTTGCCAATGCTACTTTCGTATCCTGGATGCTGAGCTCATCCTGGTTGCGTACATAGACAATAATGAAATGAAGCGCATTGTCTTCTACTGTGAATTGCGCATCACCTAAGCCTGTTTCACCATACACACTGTTAGCATTGTTATCTCCGAGCAGCAGAAGCATGTCTTTTGCTTTCTTGTCTTCAGGTGTGTTCGGATATTTTGCAATGACATCTTTCAGGGCTTCTACATATGCATCCTTTCCGGTTTTGGCACCGAGACTCATAGCTTTCAGCAATTCAAATTTAGCCATCAATGAATTGTTGACACCAAACTTCTCTCCGACATCTGTGATCCGCTGAAGCACTTCATCATAATTTTTCTGCTCGAACAAACTATAGGTTTCATTGTAGTACGTCATCAATCGCTCATGTTCAGATTGCTGGCTGGCAGCGAAATTTGGATCTGACAGAACCCGTGCAAACCTTGAATTCGGATACTCAGCTATCAGCAGTGATTTATACTTTTCAGATCGTGCGAGATCACCACCTGATAATGATGAGAGATAAAGCTGGTAATACGTTTCAAGCTTTTCAGGTGCATCAGGATATCTCGATAAAAGCTTTTCTAAAATAGCAATCGAACTTTCAAAATCCTGCAGCCTGTCCCTGTAAAGCTGTCCAAGCAATAGCATCGATTTGCGGATCTGGGTATGTGACAGTGCTCTCGCGGTATCATCTTTTGGAACATCTTTGAAAAAATTCTCAATCTCGCTTTCATACAATCCGATTTCACCATTACCGGACTGAACGGCATCGGCAGTGGATGCATACTGACTCGCCCTGGAACTCACTCCCCAGTAATCTGTAAGAGCAATATCTCCCCATGTCTTTTCAAATTCGCGTTTTGATTTTTTCAGGTTCTTTTGATCAAAAGCCCAAAAGGTAGTCTCTACTGCACTTCCGCTGACCTGTCGAATGGCTGGAGCTCCATTCTGCATAGTAGGTACATTTGAAATACTCTTGCCTCCCTGGCTGGTGGCATATTTGCTTTGAGCGGCTGCTTCTTCCTCGGCTTTTTGCTTTTCTTTTTTAAGCTCCTTTGCTATTTCCTTGAGCTGATCTTCACTCATATAACTTAATCGCAACAAGCTATCCTGGAGAGTTATCGTGTTTAGATTCGTGGCAATATCCCTCAGGTTGTCAGCCATCTTCTTGACAAACTTATAACGTGGGTCTGTTTCCGGCATGACAGCCACTGCAGATTTAAAAGCTGATTCGGCTTCGACAAACTGAAGCTGGCGCATATATAAGGTAGCCAGCAAATACTGGCTTTCTACTTCCTGGAATTTATCTCCCTGCACATTTTCAATACTCTTTTCGAGGTGACCAATAGCAACCGGGACATCATTATTATCCAGGGCCAGTGTAGCCAACACAAAATATATCCGGCCTGCAAAAGGTTTGTTCCTTTCATCCTTCAGCATCTTCTCCAGGTTTGCCTGGGCATCTGCCGGAGTCATGGTTTTATTCCGGACCGAAGACCTGATGATGCTCAGCTTCGTATTGAATTCCATATCATATTTATTGCTGAACTCAAGTGATTTCTGATAAAACTCACCTGCCTTCTCAACATTTCCATCGCGGTCATACAATTGGGCGATGATATAAGCATACCTGGCTTTTTCAGCTCTTTTTGAGGCTCTTTCGATAGCCTGCTCGAGAAAAGGAATCACCTGTGGATAGTTTTCACGGACCATGTGGTAATACGCCCTTGCCACCGGAAGCTCTTCGTATACCTTTGGAGGAAGGACATCATCACCTTCCAGGCGCCTGAACTGGAAATCTGCAGCGGTCCAGTTTTGGCGTTCTACATAAGATTTGGCTAACCAGAGAATGGCTTCATCATACACCGGAACATGTCCCAGCAATCCAACGTGTTCACCTTCTGCTCTGGCCTTCGCTTTTAATTCAGCAGAAGTGGGTTCATATTTTTTTAGATCGGAAGTTGGAAGAACTGTGGTAGCATCAGGTGCAGTTGTCGTGCCCGGGCGCTTCACATCGGCAGTACTCTTCCCTTTCTTTTTTAGCCTGTGGATTTCCTTGTTGTAGGCTTTGCGTTCTTTCTCTGCCTTCTTCCGGATTCTTTCAAGTTCTTTTTTACGCTTGTTGGCTTCTTTTACGGCATTTGTTTTTCCACTTTTATTCGCCTTGTTCAATCTCTTTGCATTCTTTTTGTGAAGAGACGTATGCTTGCCGTTTGGCAGGAATTCATCCTGGTAGAATTCCAAAGCGTCTTCAGCGGCTTCGTAATCTTTCTTCAGGTAAAGTGCTTTCCCAATCAGGAGGTAGCAATCGTCAGCCCAGTCGCTATATTCATGCAGAGTGACTACCACAGACACCTTTTTGATAGCTTCATCAAGATCTGCTTTGACGGCATCTGCATTTTCTACGGCAGCATATTCATAGATGGGAAGGATCTCATTGAAATTGTCTTCATGTTGGGTTTCCAGCGTGAGGACGCTGTTATCAACGAGCTCGTTGGCATTGAACCAGCCGTTGTATTTGGCGGTAACGTTATGATAGATTTGGCCTACTTTTGACATGTCCTGACGGCTCTTCTGTGTCACGCAGCTACTGATCAATACCAGCACCAAAAAGATCAAAAGTGTATTTTTCACGTTAATACGGTATAGCATTTATAGGATTTGAAGCTGAAAGGTTGTTTCCCCACCAGGCGTTTAATCTTATAAACTGATTAGGAGGCAAATTTATTTCAAAACCACCACTACACCCAATTTCCTATGATGGAGCAAGGAAAGCGCAGAAAGAGGCATTGGCACACTATCTACAGGCTTGTCCTCCGGAAGGATGATACGCTTGAGGAAGTGGGCTCCTATCGCCTTACCCTGCTCAATCTCTACGTTTTGCTTTCTTCCATAATACTGGTGACAATGGGTATCATGATTGTGATCATTTTCTTTACCCCATTGAAAAGATTAGTCCCCGGGTATGCCATGCCGAACCAGCACCCTGATTTTATCCGGTTAAGTAAAAAAGTGGCTACCCTTGAAACTGCACTGGAAGATTATAAACAGTACTATGATCATTTCAACCGGATGATAAGCATGTCAGACAGTTTGGGGTCTCCGGGTGTCGTGCAAGCTTCAAATCCTGAAAAATCGCCCGTAGAAAAATCACTGATCCGTGAAAAAAACCGTGAGACTGTATCCAAGCCTGTGCAAACCATAGCTGTCAATACCTCACCTGCCCCATCCGTCTTAAAACCAGCCGATTACTTATATCTGATTCCGCCCATATCCGGCGTGATCAGCAGTGAATTTAACCCTGAAGAAGATCACTTCGGGGTAGATATCCTGGCTCCACACGATACTCCGGTGAAAGCGATATGGGACGGTCATGTGATCACAGCCGACTGGACCCTGGAGACAGGGTATACGATAGGGATTCAGCATAGTAATGACATGGTGTCCTTTTATAAGCATAATGCCACCTTATTAAAACGGAACGGAGCCTTTGTCAGGGCTGGTGAGGCCGTGGCGATCATTGGCAACACGGGTAAGCTGTCTACCGGACCTCATCTCCATTTTGAACTGTGGATCCAGGGAAGGCCTGTAGATCCTACCGATTATATTGATTTTTAAGCCATTATCATTTACATTTTATGCTAACCTCTTGTTAACCAAACGTTTGGATTAACACTTCATGATTATAAGAGGCATGCTCCTATCTTTGACCCTATATTGACCATTTAGTTATCAAATGAAAGAACAACCCACATTAATCACCCTCTACAATGAAAAAGGGGAGACTATCAGTCCTTTACTTCCTGAAGAGGTGAAAAACTACCTGATCGATATCGACGGGACAATCTGTGACGACATCCCAAATGAAGAGCCTGAGCGAATGGTGCATGTCCCATACTATGAAGATGCCCTTGAGGTGATCAACAAATGGCATGATGAAGGTCACATTATTACGTTTTTTACTTCACGCACAGAAGCACATCGGGAGATCACTGAAACCTGGCTGGCTAAATGCGGATTTAAGTATCATGGCCTCCTGGTCGGAAAACCCCGTGGAGGAAATTATCACTGGATCGACAATCACATTGTGAGAGCTACCCGGTTCAAAGGGAAGTTTACAAATTTCGTGGTACGGAAAAAAGATATCGAGGTTTTCGAACCTTGATACGATTTAAGATTTAAGATTTTGGATTTAAGATTTATCCTTGTGGTGGGGATATCTTTTGCTTCACAAAAATTTTATAAAACAATAATGCTGAGCGTCGGTTGACCGACGTTCTGGTGTTCACAAAGCTGTGCTTTGAGTTTAGAAATTTCTAATATAAGTTTGGGTAACTTACCAGACACTAATTAATGTCTCGCAAAGACGCAAAGAAAGTCATCCTATTTTCAAATTGAATATTGTTATTTCCTTTTTGCCCATTGCTTATTGCCTATGCCGCAAATTTCGCAGTGTTGCTGAGTTTTCTATGACATAGCCAAATTGTATTGATAGTTTTTTTCATACATAGTATTATTCCTGACTACGGCAAAAACTCTGCTAATTAACTTATTTCTTACTGCATTCAATACCAACATCTTAGGCTTGCCTTCCTT
>DASRXQ010000006.1:0-21365 GCA_035654115.1 Saprospiraceae bacterium | reverse complement strand
TGAACTATGTGTCTATGTGGTTCAAAAAATGGTTAAAGGGTTAATCGGTTAAACGAGAACCTTTGACAAAATGTAAAATGAATTAAATAAAATAATAATAATGAAAACAATACGCCGTCTGCATCCACCACAACTGCTTCCGTTCATTCTGCTGCTGCTATTGCCTGCGTTCAATCACGCGCAAAGCATGCGATGGATACCTGCGCCGGCTGATTCCGGATTTGGGTCATGTCCTGCATTGCAAGGTTCAAAAGCACAGACGTTAAGTTATGTATTGGAATATACACCTGCTGTCTCTGGTGTGTTGACAAGTTATACAACCGGCTTTTTGGTTTCATGCACCACTGCAGGTTCGGCAGTGGCTAAAAATCAATCAAAGGTCATGACTTCGAAATCTCGTGAGATCAGCGGTTGCAATACGATGGGTGCTGTCCTCATGAACAGTTCAGGAAATTCAGGAAGTGCAGTGAGCAATACAATTGTTGCCGGCGTTCCTGTGATCCTTCACCAGGTATGTCTTTCGATCCCTGTAGGCGAAGCGGTGACCATACAGGAAGAAGAGGTTACAGATCTTACCACAAGCATTGATGTGGGAAGTGGCGATCCTGTCACTGAGTTTCCTTCTTATGAACCGATCACTGTGGGCAAGCCACGATATGAAGACAATGACAAACCAGTATTGTTGCTTGACTTCAAAGGGATACCGGCGGGTGATTTGATTTCTCAATTGGACTGGTCAACATCGCTTGTGATAAACAATACACATTTTACAATCGAACGGTCTGAAGATGGAAAAACATTTTCATCCATCGGTACAATGGGAACAGGGGAGAAGACAGGGTCGATCACGAGTTACCAGTTTTTTGATAAGCAGGCTGTAGAAGGAAATAATTATTACAGGCTAATGCAGATCAATCCGCAAGGAGAACCTGAATTTTCTCCGGTCCGTATGGTCAATTTTGCGCCTAAATATTTTAAAGTTTCCTGCACCCCCAATCCTGCAGATGATTATCTGCTGGTAGATATCCAAAGTCCTGTTGCGATAAAAAGCATCACTCTCGCAGATGCCTCAGGACGGATCGTGATGGAAGAAAAGAATAATAATAAAAATTTCAACACACGTCTTGATGTAAAGAAGCTGATAGCAGGAATGTATACACTCGTGATTGAAACGGATAAGGATAAGTATACGGATAAGGTGGTGATTGGGCATTAAAGAGGCGAAGGCGAAACGACGTCTAGAAAATTTCTGATTTGCGAAAAACGAACAATATGGAAAACCGGGTTTTGCAAACGCGAAAGCGTAGGTACAATCTACGCTTAACAATTCATATTTTTAGAGGTACAGCCTACGTTTAACATTTTAATTTTTTAATGCAAACAAAGCTTACATAAAAAAACAAAACACTACTTTTGAATTCTGACTTTCTAATTTTCTTCAAAATTCAGATTTCTGTATTCCACATTCCTGATATCCTTCTAAATTCATAATTCTCAATTTTCTTCAAAATTTAGATTTCAAGATTCAAGATTCCTGATTCCCTTCTAAATTTAAAATTCTGAATTTATAATTCTTGAATTCTTCTATCTTTACTTCAAGTCAATTTTGTGAAGGTATTGTATGCAGTATTTAGGACGCACAGTTCTGTTAATTCTCATTACTACGCTGTGCTGTTCGATCACACGTAGTCAAAACACATATCTTCCCATCTTCCATAGGTTTGAAGCTAAGAATGGACTGGCAAATAATGTCGTCAGGCATGTATTCCAGGATAAAGAAGGATTTATCTGGATAGCCACCCACACCGGGCTGGATCGGTATTGTGGACATGGTTTCAAGCATTGGACATTAGGGCAGATTTTGATGGATGGATTTATTTTAGAATCCATGGGCCAGGATGATGAAGGATGGCTATGGCTCAAAGGCTATGATGGATATAATACATGGAAAATTATTTTCCTCAATCCTATATCTGAACAAATACAGACAGTAGACCAAAGATTCCCGGAAGGAATTCCACTTGTATTGAAATACTTTGCGCCAGGCAGGTGGCCCACCACATTCCATACAGATCTTAATATTAAAAATCACAGCGGTAAAATGTTTTTTGGAGCAGTATCGAAACCTGTTCGACTTATAAGTTATTTTTCAAAAGAAGGATTTAAATCATATCCGGTGGACGAAGTTGGTCAATTGGTTTTGAAATCTGTGGCATCTGATGGAACGATATGGGGAGCTGAGCACGGTCAGCTCATTCATTTAGATTCTACCGGGCACATATTGAATAAATATCCTAATGCCGGATTCAATTCAATTTACTGGGTAAGGGAGGTGCATAATGAGATGTATTATTTTGCGTATAACTATCCACCGCAAAAAGAAGCCAGGGAGCAAATCTTCAAGATTGGATCAGATGGTCAGCGAATAGAAATTTCTTATCCGCATTGTAAAGAGGCTGATGGTGGATTTATATATTATCCCCGTCTGGATGTGTTTCTTTCGCAGGAAGAAAACGGCAACAGCAGGGATATCCATATCATCAGCACTACTGATGGTCATACTATTCAGACCATTAAGGATCAAAGCTGGTCATCTTCAAGACCCTGTATGATCGACAGGAACGGTCAGATCTGGTTTTATTCAAACCTGGGTTTGAGTATGCTGGATTTGAAGCTGAACAAGTTCCGGACATACCTGTCAACTCCTCCCGATGACATCAAATCCAATCACAGCTCGATGCGTGGAATTGCTTTGATGGGAGATTCAATTATTGCTGGAATTGAATTAGCTGGTCTGAAAGCAATTGACAGGGTAAGCGGACTTGCGAAAGAAAAAATAGGTAAAGTATTTCCAAATGATGTCCTTAGTTATTGGGCGAGAGCCATATACCAGGAAGATGAAAACATCCTATGGTTTGGAAGCGATACCGATTTATACAAGTATGACAACCGGGATCATACGATTCGTAAACTTGTTGATGGGGATATTGAAAAAGAAGTTCAGGGGTATTGGTCAATTACCAAAGATGATGCGGGTACTATATGGTGCAGCATCCGCAAAGGACTTTGTTATCTGACCGAGTCTTCTGAAGGTGATTCACTGACCAATACAGGTATTAAGGAATTTGTCGATCATAATATTTACGACATGCAGCCTGCAGAGCAACATCACCTGTGGTTATGCTCCGACAATGGTTTGTTTCTTTTCAATACGCAATCAAAAGAAATCATCGGCAAGTACAATTATGAAATGACCGATGAACACTTTTTGCCTGCAATGAATTTCCGGCACCTCTGTAAGGATACAGGATCCGTAATGTGGCTGGCTACATCAGAAGGACTCATCAAATGGAATCCTAAAAACCGGGAGTCTGTGATTTATAATATCAATGATGGATTCTCTGATGCTAATCTGTACGCAGTATATAAAGATAAATTTGAACATCTGTGGATGAGTAGTGACAAAGGAATTATTCAATTCGATCCGGCTACATGCGAGGTACGTAATTATTTACCGAGTGATGGAATTGCACAGAATGAATTCAACCGCATCTCACATTACCAGGATAAAAAAGGAAGAATTTATTTCGGTGGTCTGAATGGGCTAACTACATTTGATCCAAAGAATTTTTATTCGTCAACACCTCTTCCTCCTCCCAAATTACTGCTGGAAGGATTCTATCAATTCGTAGGAAAGGAAAATAAGCTAATGGACCGTAGTGGAAAACTACGCACTACGCATACGATCACGATGCAGCCGGATGATAGTTTTTTCCAGGTCGATCTGGGCCTCCTTGTTTTTGAAGATCAAAATGTCATACGGTATGAAAGTATGATCGATGGAATTGATAAAGACTGGAGGCTCACAAAGGATGCGACAGTCACGCAGGGGCGTCTTCCGTATGGAACGCATTTCATGAGAATAAGGGCTTTGCATCCTTCAGGTGCATGGTCCAATGTCCTTGAAGTAAAAATAATCATGGTAAGACCGTTTTACCAATCCACCTGGTTTATCATTTCCATGCTGGCTTTACTCGGAGCTTTATTTCCATTGAATGCAAGGATTCAAAACAGGCGACTCATCAAAAGGCAAAAAACACTTGAGAAAGAAATCCTGCAGGCTACTGAGATGATCCGTATTGACAAGCATACGATCGAGCAACAGACAAATGAACTATTGCATCTCGATAAACTAAAATCCCAGTTTTTTGCCAACATCAGCCACGAATTGAGGACTCCTCTCACACTCATGCTTGGGCCGATCAGTTCGGTTCTCAAAAGAAATGCATTACAGGCATCCGATCACGAACTTCTTGAAACTGCACACAATAATGGTGGCAGCCTGTTAAAACTAATATCGTCGATACTGAATCTTTCGAAGCTGGAGAGTGGTCATCTTCAGGTCCAGGAACAACCTGTACATCTGTATTCCTTTTTCCAACGTGTGCTAGCTTCATTTGCGACATATGCGCAGATATCTGATTTGCAATTTGATTTCCGTTATGAAGCTGATCATGATCTGACATTGATGTTCGATAAGGATAAGCTTGAAATTATTCTTAACAATTTGCTTTCCAACGCGATCAAGTTTACTCCGCCGGGAGGCAGGATAACTGTGGTCTTTGAAGATCTCAAAGAAGATGTCTGTATCTCCATTGTTGATTCAGGCCGTGGAATTCATGCTGAAGACTTGCCTCATATATTTGACCGCTACTACCAGTCTCAAAAGAAATCTTCAGGTACAACCATGGGTACCGGAATAGGATTGGCGCTGACCCATCAATATGTTGATGTGATGAAGGGAGAAATTTCAGTGGATAGCCATGTAGGTAGTGGAACTACATTTAAAGTGTTGTTTCCAAGGAAGACAGAAATTGATTCTTCTGAAAAGGATGAAAGCGTCGGAAATGCTTTGACAATCACTGAAAATGCAGGACATCTGTCATGGAGTATTTATTCTGATGATGTGGTTCAAAGTAAAAAGACTTTGGAACAAGCGGTTGATGACTCAGGTATTCAGATTCTTATTGTGGAAGACCATCCGGACTTAAGACGTTATTTATCATCTGTCATTTCATCATCCTTCACTGTTCATACGGCTGAGAATGGCCTGGATGCATGGGAAAATAAACTTCCTTTTCATCAATATCACCTTGTCCTGACAGATGTGCTCATGCCATACATGGATGGGTTTGAACTCCTGGAAAAAATAAAATCCGACGATCGTTTCCGTCATTTGCCGGTGGTCATGTTGACCGCTCTGTCGGACATACAGGATCGATTGAAAGCCTTACGGATTGGTGTCGATGATTACATGCTTAAACCTTTCGTCGAAGAGGAGCTCATCGCACGGATAGAAAATCTTCTCAGGCACCGGTCTATGAGATCTCAATATGCCTCCATTGAAGTTTCAACGAAAGAAGAGGAGCTGGAAGTTGAGGAAACTGAATTAACAGACCTTATCTCTGCGGATGACCAGGACTGGCTGGAAATGCTTGAGGCAAATGTCATAAATTTTCTTTCGGACAACCGGTTCAACATGGACTTCATAGCGGGTAAGATGGATATAAGTCGTCGGCAGATGCAACGCCGGCTGAAACGGATCACCGGTCTGACACCAAATGAATATGTCATGGAGATCAGGCTGCACCGGGCGCGTACTCTCCTCGAACAAAATACAGTTTCATCCATTAAGCAGGTCGCTGATTCGGTAGGGTATGCCGATACCACCCATTTTTCTAAGGTGTTTAGAAATCGCTTTGGAAAGTCGCCTTCAAGTTATCTGAGCAATTAACTCCACGGCCTGAAGGCCGTGGCAATTCAAATTACCCCGGCCTGAAGGCCGGGGTAACTCATGACCTCATAGATTAATTCCCTGTAAATGAATTGCCTCTGGCTTTAGCCAGTGGGTCAGAGCAATCCAAGGCTTCTAGATTAATTCCCTCTGGCCTAAAAGCCAGTGCAATTCCAAACTCCACGGCCTGAAGGCCGTGGCAATTCAAATTACCCCGGCCTGAAGGCCGGGGCAACTCATGACCTCATAGATTAATTCCCTGTAAATGAATTGCCTCTGGCTTTAGCCAGTGGGTGAGAGCAATTCAATTCTTCTTAGATTAATTCCCTCTGGCCTAAAAGCCAGTGCAATTCCAAACTCCACGGCCTGAAGGCCGTGGCAATTCAAATTACCCCGGCCTTCAGGCCGGGGCAACTCATGACCTCATAGATTAATTCCCTGTAAATGAATTACCTCTGGCTTTTGCCAGTGGGTCAGAGCAATTCAAGGCCTCTAGATTAATCCCCCTTATATGAATTACCTCTGGCTTTAGGCAGTAGGTCAGTGCAATTCAAGGCTTTTAGATTAATCCCCCTTATATGAATTACCTCTGGCTTTAGCCAGTGGGTGAGAGCAATTCAAGTTCTCCTGGATCAATCCCCCTTATATGGGTTACCTCTGGCTTTAGCCAGTGGGTCAGAGCAATTCAAGTTCTCCTGGATTAATTCCCCTTATATGAGTTACCTCTGGCTTTAGCCAGTGGGTCAGAGCAATTCAAGGCCTCTTAGATTAATCCCCTTTATTTGAGTTACCTCTGGCTTTAGCCAGTGGGTCAGAGCAATTCAAGGCTTCTAGATTAATCCCCCTTATATGGGTTACCTCTGGCTTTAGCCAGTGGGTCAAAGCAATTCAAGTTCTCCTGGATTAATTCCCCTTATATGAGTTACCTCTGGCTTTAGCCAGTGGGATAAGGGATTTTAGCCAGGGACATTGATTATCAATGATATAGCAGTGCTCTAAAAGACAGTTCCCTGTTCGGATGTCCCAAATTCCTGTTCAGATGTCCCAATATTCTGATCAGCGTCCGGATAGCTTAGCAGCTTATTAGCAAAGACCCATTTGCGACATAAGACGAGGTTGTCTTTCTATGCTGTGATGGGAAATTGCCGCATTAAACACCTTTATTATGTTCCCTAGCCCAATCTCTCCTGCACGTGTATTACTGTACACAGCCTTTTCGATCATCTTTTTATTATTCCTACCGCTAAAAACGTTTGCCCAGCAATGGATGGAAAACGGTAAGGATGCATCAGGCAACCTGAACTTTTATAAAGTGCAGGAAAATTTTAATGCCTATTGGGCGGTAGAAGGCACGCCTGAGAAAAGGGAAAAGGAAAAGAAAGGAAGAGGGGAGTATAAAGCTTTTAAACGCTGGGAGAATTACTGGCAGCATCGCGTCAACGCAGATGGTAGTTTCCCACCGCCTGATATAGCTATCCGTAATTTTGGAAGTTACCTAAAAGAAAATCCCCAAAGAAGCCAGCGATATCACCAGGCCGCCTGGTCATCATTAGGTCCGACAACTACACCCGGAGGATACCCGGGCATCGGCAGGATCAACGCTGTATGTTTTGATCCCACTAACAGTAATATCATGTGGGTCGGATCCCCATCAGGTGGTCTTTGGAAATCTACAAACAGCGGCAGCACCTGGACAACGAATTCAGACAATTTTACCATTCTTGGTGTTTCGGGTATTGTCATAAATCCGGTGGATCCGAATATTATGTATATCGCCACTGGTGACTGTGATGCAGGTGATAATTATTCGATCGGAGTCATGAAATCCACAAATGGCGGATCAACCTGGAGTACGACTGGATTAATTTGGCCTGTGAGTAACAATAATAGAATATATCGCATTCTGATGGATCAGAATGATGTAAATACTATCCTCGTAGCTACTAACTCGGGGATATATGTCACCCATGATGCAGGTGCTAATTGGACCAATAAGATATCCGGACTTTTCTATGATATCAGGCCCAATCCAAATGCGGCTTCTAACATGTATTATGCAACAGATGGAGATAAGATTTACAAATCAACGAATGATGGAGATACCTGGACACTAAAGTTTGACATACCCGGTACTAATTTCCGAAGTGCACTCGCGGTTACCGCAGCAGATCCGAATGTAGTATACGGTTTAGTCTGGAACGGAACATCAAGAGTAATTAAATCTACTGATGCCGGTGAAACATTCAACACACAATCTACTTCGCCAAATATCCTTGATGGTACTGCTGATGGAAGTGGTCTTGTAGCTAACCAGGGATGGTATGATATATGTATAACCGTAGATCCCACGAATGCATCCATAGTATACACCGGTGGTATCACCACATGGAAATCAACAAACAGCGGTGTCAACTGGACATTAAATAATTTCTGGTACGACCTGGGTAACGGAACACCAGTCGTACATGCGGATAAACATGTATTCGAATGGCAAAACAACACAACACTCTGGAGTGGTAATGATGGCGGAGTGTACAAAACCACAAATGGCGGCACTTCATGGGCATCCTTTAGCAATGGTTTAATCATCAGCCAGATGTATCGTCTCGGTACATCGCAGACAGATACCAAAGTTATCACGGGTCTCCAGGACAATGGTACTAAGCTAAAAAATACAGCAGGTATATGGAGTGACCTTACCGGAGGAGATGGAATGGAGTGCACGATCAATCCGGTGAATTCCAGCATCATGTATGGCACGATTCAAAACGGTGAACAGTTGAACAGATCACTTGACGGTGGTTTGACCTGGGTCAATATCAGAAATAATATTCCCGGTCAACCATCTGGTGACTGGATCACTCCGCATGCACTTGATCCTTCAAATCCATCTACTATCTATGCAGGTTATGTGGCGCTTTGGAAATCAATTGACCAGGGTGATACCTGGACATCAATCGGTCCAACTACGACCTATACTAAAACGATAGTGGAGGTATCAGCTTCCGATCCAAATGTGATTGTTACTCAGGACGCATTGGGAGATATCTACAGGACTACCAATGGTGGTTCTTCCTGGAGTCTTTTGACTGACCCTGGTTTTTTTGTCATGATCGAAATACATCCTACGGATCCACTGATCATGTGGGGTGTTCTTCAAAATTATTCAGCAGGTTATAAAGTTTTTAAGACCATTGATGGCGGAGCTAACTGGACGAATATAAGTGGCACACTACCTAACCTGCCTGCAAACACGATTGTATATGATAAAAACAGCAATGGTGGCTTATATGTGGGCATGGATGTGGGCATTTATTACAGGGACAATACTTTATCAGACTGGATTCTATATTCTGCTCAGCTGCCCAATGTAGAAGTGTATGAATTGGAAATCAATTACACTGAACATAAACTTTATGCAGCAACCTATGGCAGAGGCTTGTGGAAATCGGATCTGTATGAATATGAATTCAAGGTTGAAGGCAACAAAACGATTTGCGCGGATTTTAACTGGACATATAATGTGGAGAATGTACCAGGTGCGACTTCTTATACGTGGACACTTCCTTCCGGATGGTCCGGGACTTCTGCGACAAATAGCATCACAGTTGATCCATCCAACACAAGTGGTAATGTGCAATGTGTAGTTGGATTGCCAGCCGGTGACAGGACATACATTTTAAATGTGACTGTCAATGCAAATTGCAATACTGCTATGGATATGGATGGTGTAAATGACTACATGGAGCCTGCCTCGACAGTTAACATTGCTAATACATCATTTACAGTTGAGTTTTGGGCAAAACGATCAAGTATTGGTACCAATGATTTTGTTGTCAGCCAGGGTACAAATTCTACAAACAACAGATTGCACATTGGCTTTAGAAACAGCAACCAGTTTACGTTTGCTTTTTATGGTAATGATCTCAATGCTGCAGGCACGTATACAGACTTCAACTGGCATCATTGGAGTTGTGTATATGATAATTCAATTGTCTCTCCCGGTCACAATCGATTTATATACAGGGACGGAGTTTTAGTGGGTAGTGATCGTTCGTCGTCGGATCTTCTTGCATCCGGAGTTCTTCACATCGGGAAATATGACGGTGATTATTTTGGTGGTAAGATTGATGAATTGCGCATATGGAATGTCGCCAGGACTCAATCTGAAATCCAGGGAAACTTGTTTTGCCCATTGCTAGCACCTCCTTCTTCACTAAAATTATATTTACCTTTTGAAGACGGCGTACCGGGTGGAAACAATTCATTTGATACAGAGACGATTGATTTTTCAGGGAATAGCAATCATGGATACTTAAATAATTTTGCGTTAAACGGTGCGACATCCAACTTTACCACCGGAACTGATATCACCCGATACCAGGATAGTGATGGTGATGGTTATGGCAATCCTTCTGTTTCTACAACGGCATTTTGTCCGGCGGGAACTTATGTAATGATTGCCGGTGACTGTGATGATAGTAATGCGAATATAAATCCTTATGCAATTGAAGTTTGTGCCAATACCGTCGATGATGATTGTGATGATAATACGGATGTAGAAATAAACAAAGCATTACATTTTGCTGCATCAGGAGGCAACAAGGTGACTTTACCACTATTAGCACACACTCAATTTTTTACGGTCGAAGCATGGATTAAAGTTCCTGCGGGAAGTACATTCAGGCGAATTATTTACTGGGGTGGTGGCCCGACAGCAGCAGAATTAGTTGTATATACTGACAACCGTATTGCATATTTTGAAGGTGGTGGTAATCTTGGAGGTATTGTTGCGGACGATCAGTGGCATCACGTAGCACTTGTTCACAATGGTTATGGCACTAATAACATCTTTATCTATGTCGATGGCGTTCAATCTATGAACGCTACATGGAATAATGTCATCACTGCCACTTCATTGACATTGGGAGCAGATAATGGAGGAGGAGCTAATTTAAATGGCACACTGGATGATGTCAGGTTTTGGAGCACAGTACTGACACCAGCGCAAATACAATCGCGCATGAACATCAGGTTGGAAGGAAATGAAACCAATCTTGTTCGATATTACACATTTGATCATGGTAAGCCGGGAATGACAAATAGTGTAATGACCATTGCAAAAGACAGGACATCCAATAATGCACATGGAACACTCTCTGGATTTGCACTTACAGGATCTACATCCAATTGGGTTGCCGGCAGGACGTATCCTACTCCGTATGTTGATAGTGACGGAGACGGATTTGGAGGTACATCGACATGGTCTTGCGGACCGATGACAGGTTATGTGCTGAATAATATTGACTGCAATGATGGCATTGCGACCATTAATCCTTACGCATCTGAACTATGTAGTAACAGTGCAGATGATGATTGTGATGGTAACACCGATCTGGAAGTGAATAAAGCGCTGAATTATGATGGAACAAATGATTGGGTTACAGTTCCTATTTGGCCCCATCAATCTGCTTTCACTGTTGAGGCATGGATTAAAGTAGCCTCAGGATCCACGAACCGGTACATACTTTCATGGCAAGGAACCAACTCTGCACAAATCGCTGTGTCCGGCTCAAATCTTCTCGCATATTATGAAAATGGCGGAGGCGTTCATGGTGGTATAAATATAGGAGATAACCAATGGCACCATATCGCTGTAGTACGCAATGGAATAGGTACAAATAACGTGACTACATATATAGATGGAAATGTGGCCTGGACAAGCACCATCAATTATAGTTCGCTGTCTACCAGCTTGCTTACACTTGGTGCCAACAATGGAGGAAATGGCGTCTTAAATGGTGCACTGGATGAAGTACGTATTTGGAGCGTAGCACTTACACAGGCTCAAATACAGGCACGTCAGAATATCCGTTTGGACGGAAACGAAACAAACCTTGTTCGGTATTACACCTTCGATCACGGTAAGCCGGGACTTGATAATACTGCAATGAATATTGTGAAAGATAAAACCTCAAACAATGCACATGGTACACTAATGGGATTTGCACTTACAGGTTCTACTTCCAATTGGGCTGCTGGCAGGACATATCCTCTTTTATATACGGACGTAGATGGTGATAGTTATGGAGGAACATCGGTATGGAGCTGCGGATCGATGACAGGATTTGTACAGAACAATGTGGATTGCAATGATGGTAATGCCAGCATCAATCCTTATGCAAGTGAAGTGTGCAGTAACAGTATAGATGATGATTGCGATGGGAATTCAGATCTATTGATTAATAAAGCACTCCATTTTGATGGAGATGATGACCAGGTAATTACTTCTCCAAATTTTCTTCGTCCAGGTGAAATGACTTTTGAGGCATGGATAAAAACCGGCACCAGTGACAGGCATATCGCATCCTGGAAAGGCGCTGCAAATGGACATACAGTGGAAATCTACATTTCAGGTTCAAATTATTTGCTATACGGTGAATGGGATGGTAACGCATGGGAACCATATCATAACGGTCCTGTGATCACGGATAACCAATGGCACCATGTTGCAGTCGTCAGAAGTGTTTCGGGAGGTAATGTAAAAACATACATAGACGGAATTCTTTCGGTGAATTCCACTATCTCAAGAAATCCTGTTGCAGATGTATTTGTGCTGGGAAATCTTTCGGGTAATAATTTCCAGGGATCTATGGATGAAGTAAGAGTTTGGAATACAACTCTCACTCAGTCCCAAATTCAATCACGAATGAATCGTAGGCTTGATGGAAATGAACCTAACCTGATCAGATATTACAACTTCGATCACGGTAAGCCTGGATTGGCTAACCCTTATTTGACCATTTTAAAAGATAAAACTTCTAATAGTGCAAATGGCACTCTGAGCGGTTTCGCATTGACCGGAGCTACATCAAACTGGACTACATCATTTTCTTATCCGGCATTATACGCGGATGCAGACGGTGATGGCTTCGGAGGAAATACGACATGGACCTGTGGTACGATGGCAGGTTATAAGACTAATAATTTAGATTGCAATGATGCTAACAGTGCGATTAGTCCAAATGCAGCAGATATATGTGGTAATGCCACAGATGAAAATTGCAATGGTGTAAATGACGAAAATACACTCGCATTGAATCTCGATGGTGTAAATGACAATGTGAGCTTCGGAAATAGCCTGGGTAATTTTGGATCAGGAGATTTCACTATTGAATCACGTATCAAAACCACTGTAAGTGGAAGGTACATTTTGTCAAAACGTCCTGTATGCGGTTTAGAGAATTTATGGAATATACAAATCAACGGCTCAGGAAAGCTGGTGTTAGAAATGTATGAAAACAGTTCAAATACTACTAACGGAGGAGCGGTATCATCAGCAACATCCATTAATGATGGCAACTGGCATCAATTTGCAATCACAAGAAAAACAGGGGCAATAAAAATCTATATAGATGGCGTAATTGATGGATCAGGAACACTGATCACAAACATCAACAATGCAGTAAATCTCAATTTAGGATCTAACCCATGTGGTAATCCTTATGGGGGTGCAATAGACGAATTGCGAATTTGGAATGTAGCTCGAACTGCAGATGAAATAAATGATTTCAAAAACGCCTCTATACCTGCTACAGTCGCAGGATTGATTGCATATTATGATTTCAATCATCCAACTGCTATCGGTAGCGGAACAAATACAGGTCTGACATTACTCGACGATAGAACTGCAAGCAATTATGATGGGACTCTCACTGGTTTTGCTCTTACTGGTGCAACAAGCAACTGGATTGGTAATCCGGGCACAACGCTTACATGGTATGCAGACGTCGATGGTGATACATATGGCAATCCTGCAAGCTCAGTGAACAGATGTTACCAACCTGCAGGTTATGTATCCAATTCAAACGATTGCGATGATACTAAGGCCGGTGTACATCCAGGTGCAACCGAATCATGCGCCAATAATTATGATGACAATTGTGATGGTACGATCAACGAGCTATGTCCCGATTTAGATTTAGATGGATATACTGCCGAGCAAGGTGATTGTAACGACAACAACAACGCAATTCACCCCGGAGCTCCAGAGCTCTGCAATGGTATCGATGATGATTGCGATATGCTGATTGATGAAGGAGTACTGATCACTTACTATCGCGATATGGACAATGATACATACGGAAATCTGAATGTAACTATACTTGCTTGTTCACCTCCTTCAGGTTATGTAGCTAATTCCACAGATTGCAATGATAATAATGTAAACATACATCCCGGAGCAACAGAACTATGCAATGACATAGATGATGATTGTGATGGTTCAGTAGACGAAGGTATTCCTACCAATACATACTACCAGGATGCGGATGCAGACGGATATGGCAATGCGAACGTGACAATTCAAAAATGCAATCAACCATCTGGGTATGTTACTAACAACACAGATTGCCAGGATCATAATGCGGCTATACATCCGCTTGCAACAGAGGGACTGAATGGCATCGACGACGATTGTGATGGAACGGTTGATGAAGGAGCTACCGGTATTCCGGTTACCGGGATTACCCAGCCTTGCTTTGCTTTCATTGAAGATTCGATAAAGCGCTTCATGACGCACTATGACATTCCTGCCATGAATGTGGTTTTCGGCAAAAATGAAAAACTATATTACAAACGCGCATTTGGATATGCAGACCTGGCCAATACACAGCCTTCTGAACCGTACAACAAAGGTCGTATCGCTTCAGTCTCCAAGCCAGTCACCATGCTGGGTATTTTAAAATTGATACAGGAGGGACATCTGCATTTCAGCGATAAAGTATTTGGTCCTGGTAGTATTCTCGGTGATGATCCATATTACGGCGGCTATACAGACATGCGTATCAACGATATTACAGTACAGCATCTTTTTGATCATACTGCAGGGTTTGATAGAGAATTTATGGATTGTTTTCCTTCTCCTGCTGATCCTTATGACTGGTCCTACAATGGGTGCGATCCGATTGCCGTACCTCTTACCGTGACAAAAATTTTAAATGAGCCCAATCCGGTTTCTAAAAAAGCATTGATCAAATTCCTGCTGTTAGAAGGATTGAAACATGATCCTGGTACTTTCTATTCTTATTCAAATATTGGGTACCTGATCCTTGGAAGAATCATAACAGAAGTGTCGGGTGTAGAATATGAAACCTACCTGCGTGAATCCATCATGCATCAGGTTGGGGTTTGTGACATGGCAGTAGGAGGTAATTATTTGTCAGAAAAGCAGGAAAGAGAATTCGAATATCGTGGCCAGGGTACTCAGCTCGACATCGATGGCTCCGGACATTTCATCCAGCAGGCTTATGGGGCCGGCAACATCAATGCGGGAGAAGCACATGGTGGTTGGATAGCAACTGCACGTGACCTTGCTGCATTATTTTCTGCATCAAATGGCTTATCCGGTCATCCTGATATATTGAATAGCACTGTTCTTCCTTATATGGCCCAGGCATTTGGTGGTGCATGGAATGCACACAACTCCTACTGGTACGGTGGAAACAGCGGGAATATATTCGCCTGGACACAACCCATCCGGAAGGATGGATTGCCAGGATTTGACAATGAATTTTTTGGCGGCATGGCAACCTGGGTTTTTGCAAATATGCCCGCATGTGCTTCCTATGATTTAATGCTGGCACCAATAGAAAACAGTGATGATTTTGTTTTCACCGGTCTGCAGGCAACTTCAGCAAATGTAGCGTGGACAGCAGGATCGGGTAACAAGCGTCTCGTCGTGGTTAAACAAGGTAGCCCTGTTGATGCATTTCCTTTAGACGGCCTCAACTATACTGCAAATGCTGCGTATAGTAGTGGTACTAATCTGGGGAATAATAATTTTGTGCTTTACGATGGTAGCGGGACAAATTTTACAGTTACGAACCTTACACCTGGAACCCGATACTATTTCAGGGTTTTTGAATACAATCAAAATGCTGCCACAGGTGACTATAGCCTTTACAAATTATGTGAATGTGGTACAGCAGTGATGTCAACCGGTATTGTGACGGGAAGTGTATCGGGTCCAATTTGCGCCGGCAATTCAACTACTGTTACTTTCACATCAACTGGTATAACATTTAATGCGGGTAATACATTTACTGCACAGCTCAGCAATGGCAGCGGAGATTTCAGTAGTCCTGTAAGTATTGGCACTATCAGTAGTACATCTGCAAACGGTTCTATATCATGTGCGATTCCTGCAAACACTCCGGAAGGTTCAGGTTATAGAATCAGAGTGGTAAGTTCTGATCCGGTGAGCACAGGTGTTGACAACGGTTCAAATATTGTCATCAATGAGCTTAAGACATGGTATGCAGATTCAGATGGAGATGGATTTGGTAAAACAACACCTACGCAACAATCGTGTACACAACCATCAGGTTATGTATTGAATAGTAATGACTGCAATGACAACAGTACTGCTATCAATCCTTTTGCAGTTGAATTATGTGGAACTGGTGTGGATGAAAATTGTGATGGACAGATTGACGCGTTTCCTAATGTTGCTCTCCAGTTTGATGGAGTAGATGATTACGTTTCAGCAGCTTCATTTCAGCGTCCTGCTACAATGACTGTAGAAGCATGGTTAAAAGTCAGCAACAATACTGCTTTTGACCAGGTCGTAGGCTGGTCGAACAATACAAATTATTATGCAAGGTGCTTTGTTCAAAATGGATCCCTCTGGTATACTGAATATAGTGGCCCCACGAATAATTATCAACAGCTGGGCTCATGGTTTATTGGTGACAACAACTGGCATCATGTGGCGCTCGTACGGAATGGAACAGGTTCAGGCAACGTTACAATTTATGTAGATGGTGTGCTGCGCCTTACAGGTACAGTTAATCAAACATTCACAACAGATGATTTCCGCATAGGTGCGTTCAAATGGCTTGGAAATGAAGCTGATTTCTTTGCCGGTTCGATGGATGAGCTTCGCATCTGGAATACCGCCCGGACTTTGACAGAGATCAATGCTAACATGAACGTTGACCTTTTTGGTAATGAAGTGGGCTTATTGCGCTATTGGGATTTCAACCAGGGTAATCCAGGTAATAACAACGCAGGTCTCATTTCTTTAAGAGATAAATCCCCAAATACTTCTCACGGTACATTGAAGAATTTTGCACTCACAGGTTCGGCTTCCAATTACATTTCAGGTAATGCATCGCAGCAAATCATCCGGGAAGGAACAGATGCAGACGGAGATGGATTCACATCATGCTTTGATTGCAATGATGGTAATGCAAATATCAATCCATATGCGGCTGAAGTGTGTGGCAATAGCATTGATGATGATTGTGATTCAAATACAGATCTGGAAGTAAACAAGGCACTTCATTTTGATGGTGTGAATGACAGGGTGAGTATTCCTGTTTCGCCGATCCTTTCTGTTTTCACAGCGGAAGCATGGATTAAAGTAACCTCAGGCAACACGTGGCGAAGGATCATTTCATGGGAAGGAACAAATTCTGCTTCCATAAATGTATCCGATGCAAATCTTTTAGGGTATCTCGAAAATGGAGGAGGAGTCCATGGCGGGCCTATTATTGGAGACAATCAATGGCATCATGTCGCTGTAGTGCGTAATGGCAACGGCTCAAATAATATCACCGCGTATGTTGATGGAAGTGTTGCATTGACTGCTACATTGAGTAATGTATTGACAACCTCCTTGCTCACTTTTGGTGCTGAGAGTAGCGGAGTTGCAGGAATAAATGGTTCACTGGATGAGATTCGAATCTGGAATGCTGCACTTACTCAGTCCCAGATACAATCACGAATGAATGTCAGATTGGATGGCAACGAAACAAATCTTTTGCGTTATTACACATTTGATCATGGCAAGCCAGGATTGGACAATGCGCCGATCACGATGTTGAAAGATAAAACATCCAATAGTGCGCATGGTGCATTAAATGGATTTTCACTCTCCGGTGCTACATCTAACTGGGTGACATCCTGGACCTACCCAACTCTTTATGCGGATAGCGATAGCGACGGTTATGGTAGCACGACAGCATGGACTTGCGGTACAATGACAGGATATAAATCCAACAATCTCGATTGCAATGATACTAATGCTGCTATTAAACCTGGAGCAACAGATGTATGTGGTAATGGCATTGATGAAAATTGCAATGGTGTAACTGATGAAAATACATTATCACTCAATTTGGATGGTTCGGACGATGCGGTTGATCTAGGTGCCACTCTTGGAAATTTCGGAACAAATAATTTTACAATCGAAATGCGTTTCAAAGGAACCGGGACGAATAAAGCTATTATTTCTAAACGATTGACGTGCGATTGCGCAAATTTCTGGAACCTGAAAATGGATGGAAACGGAAAGGCAATGTTTGAAATACTTGAAAATGGTTGTTCAAATGGTACTACCCTCTTTTCTACCACTTCGGTGAATGATGGAAATTGGCATCATGCAGCTATTTCACGCACCGGCACTACGGTCCGTCTGTATATAGATGGTGTATTGGAAACTACCGGCACTGCTGCAGCCAATATCAGCAATGCAGCAACTACACAACTTGGGAATGGGCCATGTGCAAGTGATAACCTTACGGGAGAGATTGATGAAGTGCGAATCTGGAATGTAGCTCGAAGCAGCTCTGATATCAATTCGTTTAAAAATGCAAGTCTGCCCGCTAATTTACCTGGTTTGGTAGCTAATTTTGATTTCAATAATCCAAATGCAATCGCCGGTGGTAACAATGCAGGACAAACAACGCTTGATGACCGGACTTCAAATAACAATGATGGTACGCTCAATAATTTTGCACTCAATGGCACGACAAGTAACTGGGTAGGAAATCCGGGGACAACGATGAATTGGTATGCAGATGCAGACGGTGACACGTATGGCAATCCGGCAATACTGATTGTTTCCTGTACGCAGCCGATGGGGTATGTCAATAATAACCTTGATTGCAACGATACAAATGCTAATATAAATCCGGGAGAAACTGAAATCCCGGGCAATGGAATAGATGATGACTGCGATGGAGCTGCAGATGAATCATCATCACTGACATGGGTGCTGCTCCCTAATGGATCCGTCAATGGGTCTTGTACGAGTTCAACAGATTGCTGCACCCAAACTTTTTGTTATGGTCTTAAGTTTACGCCGGGATCAACAGGTATCCTGACGACGTATACAACCGGGTTTTTTATTGATTGTATTCCTGCGGGATCCCCGATTAACTCCAATGTATCCTGCGTCATGAATGATATCAGCAACCAGATCAATGGTTGTGTGGCGAATGGCCATGTACTTTTCAATAGTTCAGGAAACAGCGGAACGTTGAATGTGGTGGCCGGTGTGCCGGTTATTCTGCACAAGCTTTGCCTGACCATACCCAATGGTGTTTCTTTGAATATCACCAAGGATCCGATTACAAATCTTACGTTCAGTATTGATGGCGTTGAAATGTTTGTGACTGAGCTTCCGGTGTTCGCACCTGTGATAGCTAAAGGAAATCTTCCACCGGTCCTGTCAGCCGGAACTATCAGTGCGTGTTATCCATCTGTAGGTGCTGCCCAGATAGCAGCTATGGCTGCTACGACTGCAACGGATGATTGTCCCGGATCGATTTCAATGGTGGCTGTTACATCAGGTACATGTTCCGCTGTTGTCACGGTGACAGCGATGGATGTATGCGGGTTGACGTCTAGTGTAATGTATAATACAAGGATCGACAATACGGCACCGGTCATCACGAGTGGTACGATAGCTGCATGTTATTCTTCAGTGGAGGCAGCTGAGGCTGCGGCGCTTGCGGCGACTAGCGGAGAAGATAATTGTCCCGGGCCTGTTACGGAGATGGTGAGTACAACGGGTACTTGTAGTGCTGTGGTGACGGTGACGGAGAGTGATGGATGTGGGAATGTGTCGACGAAAGTGTATAATACAACCATTTATACTACACCTCCATCACAGTTTGGAGGACCAGTTTCGATATCGGGCAACGTACAATGTTTCTCAAATGCTGTTCCCCCGACCTTGCCTGTGTTTCATGATCAATGTGGTAATGTAGTTGATCCAACAACTGGTTCACCGGTTATAACAGGAACAGCGACATCAAATTCAGATTGTGGAGGAACAGTCATCTATACATACACATATACAGATTGTGCTGGTTTGAGTACAAACTGGGTTTACACCTATACATTACTTCATACTACTGCACCTGCACAAGTTGGCGGTCCAGTATCTAATAGCAGCACAGTACAATGTGCTTCGGGCATCCTGGCACCAGCTACACTTCCTGTAGTGAAAGATGTGTGTGGAAATACACTTTCACCGACAGGTGCACCTGCAGTAGGTGGAACATATTCAACATGCGAAGGCACGAAAACATACACATACAGTTATGAGGATTGTTCGGGTCTGTCATATGCCTGGACGTACACATATACGATTGATCATACGACTGCTCCTGCAGAAGTTGGCGGACCTGTGGCTATAGCAAGCACAGTACAATGTGCATCATCAGCCACTGCGCCTGCGATACTTCCGGTAGTAAAAGATATATGCGGAGTTACACTTTCACCAACAGGTTCACCAGCAGTGGGTGGAACGTATGTTGATTGTGAAGGCACGAAAACATACACATACAGTTATGCAGATTGTTCAGGACTAACATTCACCTGGACATACACATATACGATTGATCATACAACAGCGCCTGCTGAAGTTGGGGGGCCGGTTGCTATAGCTAGTACAGTACAATGTGCGTCATCTGCAACTGCACCAGCGACACTTCCAGTAGTTAAAGATGTATGTGGAGTTACACTTTCACCGACAGGAGCTCCGGCAATAGGAGGAACTTACACGACCTGTGAAGGCACGAAAACATACACATACAGTTATGTAGATTGTTCAGGTCTTCCATACACATGGACGTACACTTATACAATCGATCATACGACAGCACCTGCTGAAGTTGGTGGACCTGTTTCCATATCGGGCACAGTGGAATGTGCATCAGCTGCAGTCGAACCTACGATGCTTCCGATGATAAAAGATGTTTGTGGAACAACGTTGACAGGGACATTAATCTCAACTGTGAATACTCCGAATCCTGTGATATGTGAAGGAACAAGAGCATACACCTACAGGTATACGGATTGTTCCGGGTTAACATTTGACTGGACATATACATACACTATCGATCATACGACAGCTCCAACCCAGGTTGGAGGACCTGTTTCCATAGCAAGTACTGTACAATGTGCATCTTCTGCTTCTGCTCCAGCGACACTGCCAATTGTGAAAGATGTGTGCGGCACTACTCTGACCGGAACATTATTATCCACTGTGAATACTCCGAACCCTGTGACATGCGAAGGCACAAGAGTGTACACATACAGATTTACAGATTGTTCTGGTTTGACATTTGACTGGACATATACATACACGATTGATCATACAACAGCTCCTACGGAAGTTGGTGGACCTGTTCAAATAGCAAGCACGGTACAATGTGCATCTTCAGTTACTGAACCTACTACACTTCCAGTAGTGAAAGATGTATGCGGAGTTACGCTT
>DASRXQ010000005.1:0-27504 GCA_035654115.1 Saprospiraceae bacterium | reverse complement strand
AACAGGAGCAACTGGTGCAACCGGATCGCAAGGACCAGTTGGTGCAAATGGCATCGACGGAATCAATGGAACAAATGGTACAAACGGTATCGATGGAATCAACGGAACGAATGGTATTGATGGTGCAACAGGAGCAACTGGTGCAACCGGATCACAAGGACCAGTTGGTGCAAATGGTATCGACGGAATCAATGGAACAAATGGTACAAACGGTATCGATGGAATCAACGGAACGAATGGTATTGATGGAGCAACAGGAGCAACTGGTGCAACCGGATCACAAGGACCAGTTGGTGCAAATGGCATCGACGGAATCAATGGAACGAATGGTACAAACGGTATCGATGGAATCAACGGAACAAATGGTGTTAATGGAGCAACAGGAGCAACTGGTGCAACCGGATCACAAGGACCAGTTGGTGCAAATGGCATCGACGGTATAAATGGAACGAATGGTACAAACGGTATCGACGGAACAGATGGTGTTGATGGTGCAACAGGAGCAACTGGTGCAACCGGATCACAAGGACCAGTTGGTGCAAATGGTATCGACGGAATCAATGGAACGAATGGTACAAACGGTATCGATGGAATCAACGGAACGAATGGTATTGATGGTGCAACAGGAGCAACTGGTGCAACCGGATCACAAGGACCAGTTGGTGCAAATGGCATCGACGGAATAAATGGAACGAATGGTACAAACGGTATCGATGGAATCAACGGAACGAATGGTGTTGACGGAATAAATGGCCTGGATGGAGCAACAGGTCCAATGGGTCCACAAGGAGTTGCCGGTTTGAATGGTATCGATGGAATCAACGGAACAAATGGTGTTGACGGAATCAATGGCGTTGACGGAGAAGCAGGCTTGAATGGTGTTGATGGTATCAATGGTTTAGATGGAGCAACAGGCCCAATGGGTCCACAAGGAGTTGCCGGTCTAAATGGTATCGATGGAATCAACGGAACAAATGGTGTTGACGGAATCAATGGTGTTGACGGAGAAGCAGGCTTGAATGGTGTTGATGGTATCAATGGTTTAGATGGAGCAACAGGCCCGATGGGTCCACAAGGAGTTGCCGGTTTGAATGGTGTCGATGGAATCAACGGAACAAATGGTGTAGATGGAAATGATGGTCTCGATGGAGCAACAGGTCCAATGGGTCCTCAAGGAGTTGCCGGTCTAAATGGTATCGATGGAATCAACGGAACAAATGGTGTTGATGGAATAAATGGCCTTGACGGAGCAACAGGTCCAATGGGTCCACAAGGTCCAGCTGGAAATGATGGTGCTGACGGAAATGATGGTTTAGACGGAGCAACAGGTCCGATGGGCCCACAAGGTCCAGCCGGAAATGATGGTTTAGATGGAGCAACAGGTCCAATGGGTCCACAAGGTCCAGCCGGAAATGATGGTTTAGACGGAGCAACAGGTCCAATGGGTCCACAAGGTCCAGCCGGAAATGATGGTGCTGACAGAAATGATGGTTTAGACGGAGCAACAGGTCCAATGGGCCCACAAGGTCCAGCAGGATTGAATGGCGTTGACGGAAATGATGGTCTTGACGGAGCAACAGGTCCAATGGGTCCACAAGGTCCAGCAGGAAATGATGGTGTTGACGGAAATGATGGTGCTACTGGTGCAACAGGCGCTACTGGTGCCACTGGTGCCACAGGTGCCGATGGTGCAATCACTTTTGTAGGCGTTCCTGCAACTCCAACATCCACAGGTACTGTAGGCCAACAAGCTTACGACAGCGGAAATAATTTACTGTATGTATGCGTAGCTACTGATACTTGGGTAAGATTTACCCCGGTAGCATCCTGGTAATTTGGAATTAAGAAATGTATTGAAAGTAAAAAGCCACTCATTTTTTGAGTGGCTTTTTTTTTGTTATTACTTCAAAATGTTTTCATGTGATATTCCGGGACAATTATTCGAATGCTAGTTCAGTGAAAATTGATGTTCTTCTTTCACCAGGTTATATCCCATCGCAGAAGAAGCACCGAAAACAAGATGCGCCAGCATCAGGTGTCCGAAATATGTTTTCAAATCCTTTATCGGTGGATGTGGATGCGCTTCAAATGATATTTTCCAAATCAGAATCCCAACCAATCCACTGGCTGCTCCGAAAAGCAAACCTGACACAAGATTAGGTTTGATCTTAGTGTTTTCCCAAATCAAATCATACAGTGTCGTAAAAAGTATTCCTGCAGCCAAATGAGAACTCCAGCCGGCAACTGTAGCATGTTGCTTGTCAAAATCCGGAAACAAGCTTCTTAAAAGATTAGCCAGCACATCCGGTTCCCGAAAGTTTTTATTCTTTGAATCAGAAACCAGGTAACTGAACAATGTCATAAATGCCGTGCCTGTCAATGCCGATGAAATCACTTTCCTGCTTTGCATAAGCTTTATGGTTGAATGATATACCCATATAAATTTGCGGTAATTTTTAATCAGCTATATTATACAATTCAGATAAAGGCTTACACAATCCAAAGCAGAAGGTAAAAAAGTAAGACAGTAAAACAATACGAAAGCACTCCCGTGGTGGTCGCTGCATAGATGTAAGGATCCATCACCACAAAGTCATCGACTAAATCAGGAATAGAGATCCCATTGTAATTTAATCCTGCATTGTTTTCATAAAATGTCATTCCTGAGTCATCCGAAGTAAATATTCCGTGATAGAGTGTTCCGTAGTACACCTGTTCACCGACGATTTATTATCAGGACGATGTCACGATTTCGGCTTCTGATTTGGCCAGCAAATAGGGCAGGGGCCTTTGCCACGATATTTATGTCCGCGACTGCATGTTTTCCAGCCTCCTGTGTTTTTAACTTTTTTCTTTGCGGAAGATTTTGTTTTCATTTTATGATATGGTTTTTCATAAGAACGAAACAAGGGAGAAGTTGTTATTGCGCAAAACCGAGTTTTGCTGACACACCGACGTAGTGAATACTACGCCGAACCGTGCTATATAAATTTAAAATGCAAACATGGTTTGCATTTTAAATTTATTTTTTTTTGCTAATTGCTAATTGCTAATTGCTTTTTGCTAATTGCATGTTGCATATTGCTAATTGCTTTTTGCTAATTGCTTTTTGCTTTTTGCTAATTGCTAATTGCTAATTGCATATTGCATATTGCATATTGCATATTGCATATTGCATGTTGCATGTTGCATGTTGCATGTTGGCCCTGCTCCCTGCTCCCTGCTCTCTGCCTTTTTAGTCCTGCAATCCACCTCTGCCAGGCAAAAGCTTCGCTACGATATCATCATAATAAGGTCTTTCCTTCAGGCTGGAATGTGAGCCCGGGAAAAAGATGAGATCCATCTCTATAAACTTATTGACCGTATCGAAATCACGCATCACTACTGCGCAACGCTTGTCATTGATGAGTCGTGTATTGTCAATCATTGGAAATTCAAAGAAGTCAATGGTAAATGCAGGATTTGCACACTTGTCTTCTTTGCCGGGTATCTGGGTACAGATAGTAAGACGTACTTCAAGGCTGCGATTAAATGAATCGATATTTAATATTGTCAGCCGGACAACATGCGTAATGGAATCCCAGTGATCTCCCATGCGTACACTGTCCTGGAACACGCAGCTGAAGGTCTGATCCATTCCCGCGCAATTGACAGTATCATAGCAATAATTAAATTTCTCAATTTTTGACACACCATCGAGACTTGCGATCTGCTTGTTAGTGACTTCGCGTGACATGCGGTACAATCTCTCTTTAAAAGTCGTCCTCAGTTTAGGATCTTCTGTATCCGAATTGTTTTTCCTGTCGAGGTATGTAAAAAGGGGAGTCAGATTAAGAGACTCATGGAAATTGTATGCCAGTAATTCGAGTTGAAGGATCTTCTCATCGATAGAGGAGGTTGCATCGCCGCCGGATAAAATCGAATTGATGATCGAGGTGAACATGTCCTTGCGTAATGCGCTTTCAGATTCTTCTCGCCGGCTCATCAGTTCAGTGTAGAGCCGTGTCTTGGCTTCGTTTTCCTGGTTTTTATTAAGGTAACCGGATGCGATATAGCTGACTAATGCAATGGTGACAGCAGTCATCAGGGTAGCCACGGGGCCAAGAATGATATTCGCTTTGTCCCAGAAATCCCTTTTTGGATGTCCGGGTTGTGGGTTTACTGTTTCTTCAGAACCCATTTATCAGCTTCTTTGACGAGGGATAATGTGTAACCGGAAGAATTGTTAGTGGAGAAAACATCGAATGTAGCTCCTTCATAACCAGGTAATTGGATGGTTAATTTGCCGATCGGTTTAGCGATATAGGAGAAATACCCCTTATCATCCGTCGTAGCAGTACCGATGACAGTTGTGCCCTGAAGAATCTTGACTTCCTGCTTGGCAAGCGGTTTTCCATCTTTCTTGATGGTTCCAAAGATCTCCCCGGCAAAAGTCAGGGTAGGAAGCAATAAAAGCAGGCAAAAGAGTATGTTTTTGGATTGAAACGGTTTCATATTCATGTCGGTATTTAAAATGATTTACTCAATGAAATAGTGTTGTTGCAAAAGTAAACGAAAATCTGCGGTGGAAGTTGGATGCTTTTTACTAAGGGTTTGTTAAAAGGCAAAAAAGGCAGAAGAGGCAGAAGAGGCAGAAGAGGCAGAAGAGGTGGAAGGGGCGGAATAGGCAAATTGAATTAGGACTGCCAATGATTCTTTTTTTTTACGGTTTGTACCAGGCGAATTATTTATGGCCAGTATTTAAATTCAATAATTTTATCATAAGCAATTCTGTATATCTTATTTATAGTTTCTTGTTTATTTCCTTGCTTTTGATAAGTGGCGATTATTGCTCTTTTAAAGCTATTTTCTCCAATGACTACAAAATCCATAATTCCGGTCTCATCTTTTTCTTTATAACCTGCATCTTCAAAATATTTGCGATGTATGTACAATTTCTCTTTGTCTGCTAAGGTTGCTTCCGGGTTTTGTATATCAATAAAATTACTGATTTCTATATTCAGGTTATCCTGAAGTTGAAAATTTAGTAGGTTGCCTACCTGGATCGTAATACTGTTAAAATCTGCTTTAAGATAAATGTTATTCCAGGGAGACAAAAAATGTGATGCCTTAAACGTGTATGGTTTAATAATATTCTGATCATTTATATTTAAGTGCAGCCAATTCAGTTCACCTTGTTCGGGTAATCTGAATGTGGGTAAAAAATGGCCATCATTCCAGCGAATTATTTTGTCATTTTTTGTACTTCCGGTAAATTGACCCACAAGGTAGGATTCCAATACAAAGCAGTCGCTATCTTTTTGGTCAGGTGTAAAATTCAAATATCCTAATTGAATAGTAATATACTCATTGTATCTGTCGCTTAACCATTTTTCCAATGCCATGACCTGGTTGAGATCCAGGCCAGTCAGTGGAAAATCAAGATATCGTGGATTTAAAATGTAATCGCGGAAAATTGGGCCTGAATGAATTAGTATAGATTCATAACCTGTTATTGCCGGAGTATTCGCAGGCACACTTTCCTGTGGCAACAAGCTTATGACTTTATCAGGAAATGATGCGCCATATACACTTATATTCCAACAGAGGTAAATGATGTACTCCCTGTTAGTAATTGGTGATCTGCTTACACCAGAATTTTCATTTTCAATAAAAGCTTTTCTAAATCGTTTTGTTGCATTTGAAGACTGGCAAGAGGCAAGGGTGTTCAGACAAAGTAAAAAAGCAACTATGTACGCTGTCTTTTTCATTTCCAACAATGCAAATTAATTTTCCCGATTACACCAGAAAAGTGGTATGCTAATTCATTCAATGGTAATAATCTCAAAACCTGCATACCATACCAGGTTTTCTGATCTAATTGCTATGATGCAAAAGATCGAATTATTGCATATACTACATGGAAAATATCTTGTCTAATTTCCGGGAAGAAATAATTGCTTATTGCCAATTGCTTATTGCCAATTGTCAAATACATTTAGCAGCCTCCTTCACTTCCGACACTGAATTCAAAGTCTTGCCTGACTTTTATGCCTTGTGCATTTTCAGCGGGTTTCCATTTAGGCATCTTATTAATTGTCCTTAATAATAATTTGTCAGTTTTTGGATCACCGGATGTTTTGGCTATTTGAGCATTAGCTATTTCACCTTCTTCGTTGATGGTGAATTTTATAATTGCCTGTTTTAATTGTTTGGCATCAGCGGAAGAAATTTTATCGATCGCCTGTTCTTTTAAATATTGTGTCATTTGTTGATGACCGCCGGAATATGCTGCTTCGACTTCCGGAACTATGGTAACCGCAAAATGCATGGTGCGGATTTCCATTTCACGTGTGGCTGCATTCTCAGATTTGTATTTTATATCAACGATGACGTCTGTACCCAGGTCAGCCTTTTGCAGGATGTTTTTTTGTGTTGTGCTTAATATGTCATTGGCGCTTACTGCTTTCATAGCGACACCGTTGCATGTTGCCGAAATCTCTGCTGTCACATATTCATTGATCCATGATGTAGGATAGCCGGGGCTGATGTCATTCATGCTATTGGATACAATTAGCTTTTCTTTTGTCACCGGACGTGAATATGTTCCGTTGATTCTATAACTCAGATCCTGGGAAAATCCTGAATAGAACTGAAGCAGGAAAAGCAATGTGATAAGGGAGTATTTCATTTCAAAGGATTTATAGAATTTGATTAAGTTATGTAAGATAGACAAGAGGCTTGCTATCAGGGTGTTATTCAGATGTTAAATCCCTTTAATCAATTATAAAATTCTCCGCAGTGCCAGAGAATACCTGATGGGTCATGAATAAAACATTCCCTTCCCCAATCATAATCCCGGATGGGGGAGAGCTTCACATTTTCATATTTAGAAGTCAGGTCTAATGCAATCAATTCGTTCCAATACCTTTTCACATCATCAACCTCTAAAAAGATCATTGTATTATCAATCCAGTCTTTCACATAAGCATCCTGTAAATAAAATGCTAATCCATCTGTTTTGAAAACTGAAAAACCTGGGCTTAAAACTTTTTCCTCAAAGCCCAGGTCTTTGTAAAAGTTACGTGACACTTCGAAGTCCTTGGCTCCAATGAATGGGCGGATTGATTTTGCTTTGTGTTCCATTTTCAAAGGGATTCAAAAAAAGGATTATAAGTTAATTGGCCAAAATTAAAAGTTTAATCGTAAACCGTTATTTCTTTGAATGGGGATGATCTTGAATAAACGTGCATTCATAAGTATGAATTAAAGGTAAAATTCATGTTTGAGTTCAGCAACTGTCATCAATCATTGTATAATGTTTTCCTAAAACTTCAGGATATTTAAGGAAAACATTATAGTATTTAAGGAAAACATTATTAGTATTTAAAGAAAATATTAAATGATTGATTTTTAGGGCTTTGTGGGGTGTTGTTCACAAATTGCATCATAGCAACCAGCGTGCTTCGTCGTATAATGTTTTTTATTTGGCCTAACCCGTCACCCGACCTTTCTCAATCCTCATTCACTATATTGTACTTCATTTTCACCCCATGCAAGACCAAGTCATAGAATACGTTTACCTGGCTTTTATCATCGTAGCTCTCGTCATGATTGCTAATAAGCTACGGATAGCCTATCCGATTATTCTTGTGCTGGGAGGATTGGCTCTCAGTTTCATGGGGATATTTACTGATATTAAGATCAACCCTGAACTGATCTTTTTCATTTTTCTCCCACCCTTGCTTTATGAAGCTGCATGGCAGGTATCCTTTCGCGAATTCTGGAGATTGAGACGCGTCATAGCCAGCTTTGCATTTCCAATTGTGATTTTAACGGCCTGCGTAGTGGCCTTCGCATCTCAGGCACTTATTCCCGGATTTACACTGGCTCTTGGTTTTCTTTTGGGCGGGATCGTATCTCCTCCTGATGCCATATCTGCAACAACCATCATGCGCACTGTGAAAGCCCCAAAGTCATTGCTGAGTATAATTGAAGGTGAAAGTCTTCTCAATGATGCCTCATCACTGATTGTATTTCGTTTTGCACTGGCTGCAGTCATCACCGGTCAATTCTATTTCGTACAGGCTACAGGCAGCTTCTTTTTAGTGATTATCATGGGGACACTGATCGGCCTTGGCATTGCTATGATTTTTTATCTGATCCACCGTTGGCTTCCTACTACACCTGCTATTGAAATTGTGTTGAGCTTCCTGGCGCCATACTGTATGTATTACTTCGCTGAACTCTTCCACTTTTCCGGTGTACTGGCTGTTGTGGCAGGCGGACTTCTACTGTCGAGCAAACGTCAGAAGATGTTGACCTATCAGGGACGCGTTCAGGGATACAACGTTTGGTCAACTTTAGGTTTTATTCTCAATGGACTGATTTTTTTATTGATCGGTCTTCAATTACCCTCTATCACCCGTCAATTAGGAGATGTGAGTTTACAGCAGGCAGTCTTGTACGGGCTCATCATTTCTTTAGTCCTTATCATCACCCGGCTGGCATGTACACTTGGAGCTTCTCTCTTCACGATGTTTATGTCACGTTTCATTAAAGTTGCAGAAGCGAACCCCGGTTGGAAAGGACCTATCATCTTTGGATGGGCAGGAATGCGTGGTGTGGTATCTCTTGCAGCTGCCCTTTCCATTCCAGTGTTTCTGCAGGACGGAAATCCCTTTCCTTTTCGCAACCTGATTTTAGTAATTACGTTTGTTGTCATCCTGGTGACATTGGTGTTTCAGGGATTAACACTTCCATGGGTAATTCGCAAGCTCACCCCAACCAGCAATGGTACATCCTCTGCAGCATACAAACAGGATCTCATGATCAGACAAAAGATCACACAGGCGTCCATTCAATTCATGGAAGAAAAATATATTGATGCAATGCAACGGAATGAACATGTACACAACCTGCATGACCGGTTTAAAATCGATTTGAAGTTTTTCAATCATGAACTTGAAGAAACCAATAATAACGACAAAAACTCTATAGCAGAATTTCAACACATCTACCTGGAATTATTGGAAGAGCAAAGAAGAATGCTTGATGACCTTAATGTCCATGCTGAATTTGATGAAGAACTGATCCGCAAATATTTTTCATTGATCGACCTGGAAGAATATAAGATCAGGGAGAAACTTTTGCTTGGAGGCAATAAGCAATAGACAATGGCAATAAGCAATTGGCAATAAGCAATTGGCAATAAGCAATGCTTCGGCCAACTAAGCTCAGCCTCGTGCTACAGCAGCCGTAAGCAATGGGCAATTAGCAATAAAATGGAAGAAAGGCAGAGTGCTTCGACATTTCGACGAATCGATAAGCAATCCATTAAGCGTAAACCGTTAAGCGTAGGCTGAGCCTACGTTTGTGCATCAGCAAATTTCAGATTTACGTGCTGGTTTCTATTTCGCAAAATAGAGTTTTGCAGACACGAAAGCGTAGGCTCAGCCTACGCTTAACGATTCGCGCAACTATTCAAAATTCTATATTCAAGATTTTATGCGCGTCCAGAGTCCTGCATCCGGCATCCGGCATCCATTTTATCCAGCTTCCATTCTATCTGGCAATTTATTTTACTAAAGTCACATCTCCCGTTATCGTCTTCTCAGTTCCATCAGCCAATAACACTTTAGCAGAATATACAAATGTTGCGGAAGACATTTCTTTGCTGTGAAACTTGCCATCCCATCCCGATTCCGGTATATTCGGATTGATGTTCTTTGCACCGTAAATATGATCACCCCACCGATCAAAAATATTTAATTCTAAAATGGATAACACGCCATTATTACTGTACAAGGTGAATAAGTCATTGAAACCATCCCCGTTAGGTGAAAATGTATTGGGGATATAAATATGAGGCGTAGGAAATACATTGATATTCAGGTCTGCTGTAGCTACACAACCATTGATGTGAACAATAGTCAAATGAAGAGACAGATTCTCGTGTGCTACAATCATAGGAGAAAGACAGGTGTCGCAGGACAATATTCCCGGAGGAGTCCATTGGATAGAGTTCAAATCTGCTACAGGTACATTGACTATCCCATTGATGAAACCAGTTTCATCTTCTGACAATTGAATGATCTCGGGTATCTCTAATTCGAGATGAATGCCGGGATGAATTGTAAAAAAAGTATCCAGCGTACATCCATTAGCATCCGTGATTTGAAGATTGTATTCTCCGGGAACAAGATTGTTAAACTGTCCTGTGGAATCGTTTCCGGAACCATTCAACGAAAAAGCATAAGGAGGTATTCCTTCTGAAATTCCAGTCACTTCAATGGAGCCATTATTTTCACCATCACATTGTTCATCTATGACAATGACAGAAACAAATCCCAATTCATTCTGATCAATGAATACTTCAACCGAATCAGTTGAACTGCAGCCACTATTGGAATTCGTTAATTGAAGAACGTATGAACCTGCTGTACTTACAAGAACCAGTGTTTGCATGGAAATAATTTCTCCAATAACATTTGTCCATACAAACTGAAGATTATTACCTGAACTACCAATACCATCCAGCAGGACTTCGGTGTGTGTGCAATCGAGCAATTGATCAGTACCTGCATTGGCTGCAGGAGCATCGTGGTTAAGATCAATAAATACACTATCTGTGACAGTGCATTGATCAGGGAAGCGAATATTCAGATAATACCAACCCGAATCACTCACCATCGTCACCAGGCTATTTGAAGAAAATGAATTTGGCCCGCTCCATTGGTAAAGACCCGGGTCTGAACAGGTACCTGTCAATGTAAAAGAAGTGCTGATGCAATCCAATGTGCTTCCCGTTCCTGCATCAAGTGTTTGAAGACAGGAAGAACATGCTGAAGGTGGACTGATAAAAATCGAAGTAAAACAAGCCGGGGCATCATTATCATGGATGTCAAAGGATAATCCACCTGCACCAATAGGGTATGGACCACATGTTTGAGGAATTCCGTACGTCCCCGTAATTGTGCCATCTGAGGATCGCCATTGTGCACCCACAAAAGAACCGGTGACCAACACATTAAATGTAAAAGAATCATCTGTGGAATCATTTCCTGTGCCATGGTCATCACAGAGGATATCACTCACGATGGCTTCAATGCTTTGAAAAGTGATCGTCTGACTTACAAGGTCACAACATTCTGTGGTGCAATCAAGATCACTGATATTGCTTCCTGTCACAGGGATCGTTCCTCCGGGGATCAGGTAATTGTATGCATAGACAGTAAATATTCCTGCACTATCAGATATTAAATTGAAAGTGCCACCAGGTCTCACATCCAGGATTAAACCTGTAGCATCAGTAATGATGATAAATTGTCCATTTTCAATCCCTGTTGTAAATCCTGTATTAAAAATTTGAGATACTTCATTCAGACATAGAAGCCCGGGAGCTACATTCAGGATCCCTGCATCAGTTTCACCGACAGTGATAGTTGTACACAAAGGATCAGGAGGGTCAGTGACAGTAACACAAGGATCGTTGGATGCATCCACACACACATGGTATGTTCCCGGAAGACTCCACTGGATATCAAAATTTTCAGAAGTTGTTGTGCCAGCTAAAACACCATCGACAAACCAATGGTAAATACGAGCGCCGTCCAGGTCTTCCACAGTATATGTTTCTGTACTTCCTACGCAGGGATTCATAATCCCGGTAATAGGGGAGGACCAGGGAGCGATATGTTCCTGTCCGCATACACCTATGATATCAATAGTCACCGTACAATAGGAGCCCAGGCATCCGTCGACCATGAAATAATATACCGCCCCGATATTCAATCCGTTCAGGTTCAATATTTTGTCGTTCGTATTGCAATCATCTATATCTGCATTACAAGCTACTGCCTGATTAGAATTACAATTCGGGTAGATAGCAAGCTGGAAACCGACTGTGTTCTGCACCTGGTGACAATTAGTTGATGTAACTCTTAGCCTCAGGTTGGTACACCATGCTGTGAATGCAAACCATGTTGGATTGTTTGATTGAGACATATTGGCACCGGGGCAAATGGGTGAAGGCCCATCGTCAGGATGCTGAAAGGAAGTCATCGAAAATGTATAGCCATCCAATTCATCGATAGTGCACAGTACCGGTGCTGTTTCGCACGCACATTCGGGTTGAGTGCCATTCGTGCATTGGGAAGTAAGTGGCTGAATTGAAAAAATACAAAATGCGAAGAGGAAGAATATTAGTCGTGGTAATATTGAATGTATGCCTGTCAAGTTTGTTAGTTGTAATTCCGTAATCGAATATGAGGGATACGACTTCAAGGTAATAAAAAAAAGGGGTTAATGGATTAGCCGTTTAAATGGTTAACGGAGGGACATTGGATTGAGGAACGGCAGAGGGAATAGGAAATGGGATACAGATAAGTGGTATACTAGGAATACTCATTTATTCATTCTTTCTTGTGTTCATCTCGACGCATTGGCAATATTCTATTTTCTTCTTCATAATACGAAAGCCCTACCCGGTTAAGGCACAATTTCAAATCCTCCCCAGTGAGCCTGGATGTAATAAAGGCAATTTGAGTTATGTATCCCTTCATGGCTCCTTTAAAGACAGATTCGGTGTTGAGATATGTAATGAATCTTGATTTTTCTGCCAGTGTAAAATCGAGGTTTGCCCTGTAAGTCACATAATTTAACAGGTATGTTCTGCCATATGGAGGGAAAGACAAAAAGGCTGTCGAATCTAAAACGATTGCCAGAGATTTATGAGATCCTTTACTGCCGTATGTTAATAAAGTTATGTACAGGGCATCTGCCTCTGACCGGATTAGACTATACGGCAAACTTATTTCGAACAATAATGAGTCAATGGCTACATCCTCAATGAATTTACTATAGTGCAGTTGGCATTTCTGGTACACATTTAACCAATCTGGTGGAATACTGACAGTAGTTGGGAGTCCCTTCCTGAGTAATTTGCATTGGCGAATAACCAAAGCCTGGAAAACATCGTCATCGACAGAATGGTAATGAGTTGTTTGTATTTTTATTTTAGTGGATAGTGTATCTGCGTTAATTGAATGCATAAGAAATTTATCATACTCACGATCCGACATACTGGAAGGTCCGTTAATAAACTTTCTAAAAGGTTCCCACCACCACAAGCTATCACTCTGGTTGACCCAGTCAAATCGATGGACCATGACAGGTATCATCACGCCCAACTTCATTCTTTCAAAACCACTGGAATCAATGGTCGCATTGATCATGCTTTCATCCAAAAGATCTAAAGAATCCTTCCAGCTTAGATTTTGTAAGTGGTAGTTAAAATCATTTTCGCAGTTATTTATCTGCTTCCTGTCGTATTTCCAAAAAGGTACATGATCCGTCTTCCCCATTTGACAATTGGCTGCAAATGAGAATAAAAGAAAGCAAGATAATATCAATGAAAACCTGAATCGTTTCATTTTGAGAATTGTAAGCCACAAAGTAACCTGGAAGATGCATTACCAAATCAAAATGCATAGATTTTAATTCGTATACTATTTGTCTAAGAGACACTTAATTTTTCTCAGATTACTATGTGGTTCAAAAAAAGGAATTTAGAACTGAGGAACTGCAACGATTTAAGGATATTCGATGTAGTCAAGAGGCTTGACTTCAACAATCATTATTTTACTTGTGAATTCTGCATTCTGAATTCTGCATTCAAAATTCTGCATTCTCGATTCCCTCATGCCATGGGCATCGTAAATGACCACCCACTTAGCACAAGGTCCTGCACAGCTTCATTTTGTTTCGCGCCTTCCATCTTGGTGTAGATCTGTTTTTTGCGGATCATACTTTTTTCTATCCAGACCATAAGGCCCCAACCCATAAATGGAAAGAGAAGAACACCAATAAAACCTGATACACCAAAAATCGAAAACCATAAAATAACAACGAGCAGGGCAATGCCCCAGCCTAACAGTCCTCCCATTAGGTTTGCATTTGAATGGACGTTCATGCAAGTCTTGCACCTGGGAACACCTACGGGGATCTTGCTATATTTCACAGAGCGGTAAACAATGACATTCGTTCTGTTTTTCTCCATGTACAGGTCTACAAAATAATTGTCCTCCATACTCGTGGAATGCTCAGTCTCACAATACTGGCATAAGGTTTCAGAAGGTTCCAGCCTTTTTTCTTTTTCGTTGAAATTATACATAACTACAGGAGGTGAGTTTAGTCATAGTCAGGATCGGAATAAAATGAAGCTAATATTTTATACGCAATTACAGCGGGCGCTCCTGCTATAAGCAGGGGTATCACGATTTCGATTCTGATAAAGCTTTCCCTGTCTGCAAAATAAAAGTTGTATGCAAAAGGAAATGCGATCACCATGATGATAGCACCTACTACTCCTGCTGCAGGCTTGTCTTTCCATCCAAAATATCCAGCAGCACCTGCCAAAAGAACAGCGATAGCATACCATTTGAAAGATACAATGCTGGCGACAGGACCTATGAAAGCAATCAGTAAAATGACAATGAGCATTACTTTTGACATTTCATTCTGATTGTTCCTTTTCACAACCTTTTCAAATACCTCTTTCTTATAGGCTTTCATTTCTGCTACGATAAGGTCTTTCGCTTTTTCAACTTCATAGCCTTCGGATACCAGTTTAAGAATTTCCACCTGGGGTGAAAAATTATTATTGGCCATGTCATTCCTGAATTGATCTTTTTTGTCCTGAGTGAGTTGGTCGTTCATGCTTGAGGGTATTGAGGTAGAAAGATAGCAACTGATTTTAATTCCCACCGGAAATTCGATGGGACAATAATGCTTATTTTTCCACCCTAAATAGGTAAATGATGAATCCAAACAAAGCACTATGGGAAAAAGGTGACTTCACAAAAATCGCAGATACCATGCGTGAGAGTGGGGTAGAACTGGTAGCCAGGATCGGGATTAGCAAAGGACTCAACGTTCTTGACCTGGGATGTGGTGATGGCACTACAGCCATACCTGCCGCACGACTTGGTGCGAATGTTACAGGGGTTGATATCGCCAGGAATCTCGTTGATGCGGGAAATCTCAGAGCCAAAAATGAAGGGCTCACGAATTGTACTTTCCGGGAAGGTGATGCTTCTGATTTGCAGGAGCTCGGATCACATACATTTGATCTTGTCATAACCATATTTGGCGCTATGTTCGCTCCCAAACCGTTTGTCGTAGCCAAGGAAATGGTTCGTGTAACCCGCTCTGGTGGAAGAATTATCATGGGCAACTGGATACCCGGCGATCCTACTCTTGTAGCACAAATATTGAAAATCAGTTCTGCATATACACCGCCTCCGCCCGAAGGTTTCATCAGTCCGATGTTGTGGGGTGTTGAAGAACATGTGATGGAGCGTTTTGGTAAAGCAGGAATTCCGAAAGAAAATATATCCTTCATCAAAGACACTTTCACATTTAATGCACCTTATTCTCCATCGGAATTCGTCAAAAATTTCAAACATTATTATGGCCCTACCATGAATGCATTTGAAGCAGCAAAAAAGAATGGTAAAGAAGAGGACTTACGGAAGGAATTGGAGGAATTGTTTACCAGGCAGAATATAAGCGGTGATAAGGATCGGACTTCTATTGCAGCAACATTTTTGAGGGTGACGGTAGAATGTTGAAAAAAAAAGGGGTAAAAGGTTAATCGGTAAAAGGTAAAACAGGACCCCTGGGTATACATAACTTCCTATTTTATTATTCTCAGTTTTACTTCTGAATTCCAGGTTCAGGATTCTTTATTCAAGATTCTACATGGGTTAACTTCCTATTTTATTATTCTCAATTTTACTTCTGAATTCCCGGCTCAGGATTCTTTATTCAAGATTCTATTTGTGAACCTTGACTAACAACCAAACTGGCTGCCTGAACCTTTTCCTTTAGCCCGAATTTCTTAAGTTATTGGTGTTATCTGTATGTTATTCATCTTCCAAATGCAATTAAATACTTCTTTATTGGGTTCTAAAAGGTATCTTAGAAGGCTTTCCTTGCTTTCTTTTCATTAAATCCTCAGTTATGTGGGTATTAGCTTTCATAGGTGCTCATTGGTACCTGTCGCTCTTTACGCAGACATTCTTTCATCATCGATACGCTGCACACCGGATGTTCACCATGAATAAAGACACTGAAAAGTTCTTTTATTTTCTTTCTTTTTTCTTCCAGGGTGCATCGTATATAAGTCCGCGTGCATATGCTATTATGCACCGTATGCATCATGCGTATGCAGATACAGAGCAGGATCCGCATTCACCAAAGTATGATCACAATTTATTTGCCATGATGTGGAGGACGCGTCATGTGTATCGACAGATCTATAATCACGGTCAACAAGTTGATCCTATGTTTACAAAGGATTTACCGGATTGGAAGGCATTTGACCGGTTTGCGAGCAGTGCGATCAGTCGTATTGTCTGGGTTGCAATTTACATCCTTATCTATTTAGCTTTTGGAGCTCCCTGGTGGATGTTTCCCGTCATTGCGCTTCATGCTACAATGGGTCCTTTCCATGGTGTCATCATCAACTGGTTTGCGCACACTATCGGTTATATCAACTTTAAAATGAAAGATACCTCTCGTAATCTTTTCCCGGTCGATCTGCTGATGTTAGGTGAAGGATTGCACAATAATCACCACAAGCATGGCGGGCGTGCGAACTTTGCGTGGAGGAAATTTGAATTTGATCCTGTGTATATGGTAATCAGATTGTTGGCAAAAGTCAGGGTGATCAAGATGAGAAGAGTGTTGTCTTCAGTTCCTGTTGAGGAAAGTGCGATAGCTTTTTTGGCGGATTAGGAATACCAGGTCGTCTTAGTTATGAATTACATGTCCTTACATTCTTTTTCTCCTGGAAGATATCAAAGATTTTACTTTGTTTGATTCTTGAGTTGTTTATTGTATTGGTACAAACACTAAGGATTATCAGTCTAATTTCCTTTTCTTTGATTAAGTAAATAGAATCATGGAGAAAGAAGAAACAAGACATTATAGATTAATAAGGATTATTGAGCAATTTTCAGAAGGTCGATTGCATTGGATTGAAAGTGTAGCTGATATCTTAAACTGCCCTAAAAGATTTATTTTACATAAGGATGAATTCATGTCCTATGATTGGTTTCTAGCTTTTGGTGATGCATTATTAATTCATCATGCTTTTTCACTCGAACCTTTTACAAAAGATAAATTTGAATATGCAATTGTAAGTACTGCAAAATTGGTGGAGATCAATGCAGATTTTGCTCCGAAAGGATTTAGAGGACATGATGTTATTATAAAGAACACTAAATTCAGTCTCAAAACTCAAGCAGATAAATCAATAAAGGAGCATAGCATATGGATTAGTAAATATATGGAACTTGGAAAAGGTGATTGGAGTAATGATCCTAAACAATTAATTGGGTTGGTAGAGTCATTTCTAAATCATCTCCAAGAATCTGATAGGATTCTTATTTTAAGATGTTTAGATAAGGCCCCTAGCTGGAGATATGAAATGGTTGAAATTCCAAAAAAACTGCTTGAACGATCTGCAAATGGTATTATTGAAATGAAAAGTGATAGTAAACAAATGCCAAAACCAGGATATTGTACAGTAAAGGACAATTCCGGAATAATAGATTTTCAATTATATTTTGACGGAGGGTCAGAAAGAAAATTGCAAATAAAAAGTTTAAGGAAAGACCTCTGTAATGTAATTGCTGAATGGATATTTAAGCCAAATCCATCAAGCAACGAATAACTTAGGTTGATTGGCTTGTAATCTTCTTTCCGCGAGTTTTACATAATCCAAGTTTAATTCAATTCCGGTACCAAGCCTTCCTAGGCGAAGTGCCTCAAGACAAACAGTTCCGGAGCCAAGAAATGGATCTAATATAATATCACTTGGTTTGGATCCTGCCAGAATGCATGGACGAACTAAAGACGTCGGAAAAGTAGCGAAATGGGCACCAGTATACGGTTCTGTGTTAATATTCCAAACAGTTCGACGGTTTTTCTTTGAAGAGCCATCCTTCGTTTCTTCCATTATTGATTCCTGATCAAAATGGTATTTTTCAGATTTTGTCATTAGAAAAATATATTCATGGCTGACAGTCAATCTATCTTTAACGCTTTCAGGTTGACAGTTAGGCTTATTCCAAATAATATCATTTCTTAAATACCATCCATTTTTTTGGCAAGCTAATGCGACCATCCAAGCCACTCCAATTAAATCTTTCTTTTTAAGTCCTTTTGGAGTATCAGGTCTGTATGACATAGCTCGACCTTTGTTCTTGCTATCCTCTTGCCTCCATTTTCGCCCACCAGATGTATATGTGTTCCCAATATTTAACCAGAATGTACCGTCTTGCTTAAGTATTCGTCTAACTTCTGAAAAAATGGAAACTAAACCTTGAATGTAATGCTCTATGTCAGGCTCGGCGCCAATCTGAGCATCAACTTGATAATCCCTCACACCCCAATAGGGTGGAGAGGTTATAACACACTGTACAGATTCTGTTGGAATATATTGGAGTACTTTTCGAACATCTCCATGTGTTATCGTAACAGGGTTATTGTCAGTAGGTTGGATGTATTTACTTGATATCATTTGAATAATTAATATAGCAAATTTACGTAATATGACTGGATAAAATAGAACTATTTACTAACATTTTCATTTCGTGAACAGTTTCTAATAACCGCATTTTTTTCTCTTACAAAGAGGAATTCTTTTACTTTCAATGTATCAAAGCAAAACTACGTGGGCTGCAAAGTTGTTATATTTTTTTTCTATAAAAATGTTTATAAAAACTATTTTCATTTATAGATTGTAGCTCTTCTTTTAAAGTTAATTTATTATAATTTTCCAAATCAATTCCTCTAAGTGTAATTATTGTTGGAATAGATCCATTTGATAGTCTAATATTTTCAGATATTTTGTCACCATTTTTACTCAAGTGGATTAATGTAGCCTTATCCAAGAATTCTTTACTTGAACTATTAAGTTCCTTTAGGGCTGATCGAATAAATGTTAAGACATATTGACCATAATCTATAGCTTCTTCTGATGAAGGTATATAGCCTTTGTGAATACAGTTATTTCTAAAAGCTGATTTATTTTCATCCCAATTGGTCGGTTTTCCTTCCTGTAGTCTAAGTATAAAATATGCTCCTAGTTGTCGTTCAGATTGATTCGACATTTGTTTCCAAATTTTTGTAAAAGCATCCAAAGACACTGAATTTCGAAGTGAAGTAACTAATAGGTAATATTCAATAAATCGTTCAAGTGCTCCTGAATAGCTTGATACGGCTTCTTTTGTATACCCGTCATTTAATGCCATTGAAGCTAAATCAAATAAGATTTGAAATTTTTGCTCCTGTAATTGAGTGAAAATACTATATCCTTTCGGACACATAAACTCATGTATATTTTCATTATCAAGTTCAACCTCAAAGTCCAAATCAGAATTCAACTCATTTTTGAGTTTTTCATAGGCTTCCTTTGATTGGTCTGTTTTAGCAAAGCATTCCCAGCAAAAAGATGATATGGCAATTTTCATAAATTTAATATGTCAAATACAAATTAATCAATTCTTTTTTTTGACCATTATTCATCTTATTATCGAATAATAATTTTACGGGTTTAGCCGACACGTCAGCTGTGTCCTTCTGATCACTGGAGGAGTAACTTTAATCTGACAATTGTTTTATAACACAAGTAAAGCAAAACAAACCCCACCACCCCAAAACTACAATCAATCAATCTCCAATAAACAGGAACCTCCCTGACATGCCCTGCAATAAAGGCCAATGGAAAAACACAAACACAACAGATCATCCCCCATTGAATGATCCATACATTTTTGATGGGATCCTTCAACGGCCCGATAAAAGCTATCGCAATAATCAGGTGGGCAAACGCAAGCCAATCTGTGCCGTAACTTAAAAATGGATATTGGGCATTCACTTCAAGAACCGCCGTATATACAAGATGTAACCATCCTCTGAGAAATGCAGGAAATGAATCAAGATGATCGTTCATTAATTTCAACTCGGTCTCAAGCGGAAAAGTTGTAAGACCACTTACTACTATCGCGAAAATGAAAAAGAGAATATAATAGCGAATGGTTTTTCTCAGCCTGAGTTCGTCTTGAGTGGGCATGTTTCTATGGAGTAAAGGATTTGAAATAGCTATACATTGGCATAAGGAAATTTACGAAAAATTGGGATTATCGAAAAATAGATGTTGCGGCGCTTTTCTCCCTGGCTGGGCCCGGGAATTTGAAACATACGGGAAGTCAGACTTATACATAGGAAGACAACACCCGGATATCCTATTCGTTAATCTCTAATATCTCCTAGCGGAGGTGGAGGTCCTGGAGGCAGAGGAGGTTGCGTTTTAAAAAGTATATATTTCTGATATAGTTCAGTTTCGGTATTTAACCTGAAGTTTGAAACCAGTCCTTTGGCAAAGTCATAAGATATTTGGAAGACCAAATAATTTTTACTTTTCAGGGTATCAGGTTTCCGCTCCTCCATCGGTGTAAAGAGGTAATAATTAATAACCGTGGTGACAGTATTCGTAGTAAGGTCTGAAAGATCAAAGAAAACGTCTTGTGATATATCATTTAATAATCTTATTGTTTTCTGAATACTCACCTGATCAGACCTGTCGGGTATTCTCGAAATTGAAACGTGACCACTTTCCAGTTCTTTTTGAAAATCATAGAGATCTTCTGGAATGTGGTAATTCTTAAGTCCCATCCTTTTAAATTCCGGACAATACGTAAACAGATCGTTTTTAATCTTATAAAATCTTTCATTGTAGGGATAAGGTTGATGGATACTCTTATTAGTACTCATCTGGTCCCATATTTTCTGAGCCATATCAAAGAGTGCTGTATCCGAAACAAATTTAGGCCATGCCTCTTTTAACTCAGCACATACTTTCCACATAGGTGATAAATTCGGATTATCCCTTGCCTGTTTGTATACATTTTCAACCTGTGCTTGTGCTGCACATGGCAATAGAATTAAAAAAAGGATTTTAATATGATGCATGCTTTTTATGCTGTAGAGGTTAATAAAAACCGTCAGGAACCTGGTAAAAATATTCAATATTTTAATTGATCCTTTTAATCGCTCCAGTGTAATCCTTCCCCGATGAATAAAGATAACCGAAAAGGCATTACCATCGAGGCAGAATGCCAATAGCCGACATTCTCCATATTCCTTCTATTTTTATCGGGCGGTCTGAAATACAGGCCACAGCAATTAACCGTTTAGTTATCATGAGGAGATCATTCCTTTTCAGCCTTCTATTCTTTGCATTGTGCTTTTCGCTTCAGGTGATTCATGCACAGATCAATGATTGCAGAAAAGCAATGGTCGTCTGCAATGATGATAACCTCACACTTAACCCACAAGGTCCTGGCATTGATGATTACCTTGATCCGGATAATGATCCGGGATGCATGATCGATCGTGAAAACAACAGTGCCTGGTATTATTTTGAAATTGATGATAATGCACCCGGCAATTTACGCTTAGGCTTTATCATTCATCCCAATGGGGGATTTGGAGAAGACTATGACTGGGCTCTGTATGGTCCGGATGTCTTGTGTAATCATCTGGGTTCCCCCGTGCGGTGTTCATCTTCCAGTGCTGCATGTGATTTTTGTCCGGAAACCGGTATGGGTAAGAATACAACGGATGTTTCTGAAGGACCAGGCTCAGGAGATGGTTTTGTCAGGACACTGATGGTGCAACCTGGTCAGGGATTTTTCCTGATGATTGACAATTGGCAGGGAACCCAGAATGGATTTGAGCTTAGCTGGACAGAATCTGCAGCAGCGTATCTCAATTGTAATGCAGAAGTTCCTTGCGGGATAGTTGCAATAGCCGGACCTGATATCATTACTTGCAGAGGAAATCAAACTAGTATTTCCCTGCATGGATCGGCAGGTCATATTCATGGCAGGGAAAAATACAATTGGTCGGGGACAAATGGAGGAACTGATTTTCTCAGTAATCCGGATATCGCTAATCCGGATGTTCACTTACCCGAAGATTTTTCCGGTTCTTTATTGTATACGCTTACTGTCACTGAAGATAGTTGTGTGAGCAGTGATAAACTGTCAGTTGTGGTTTCGTTTCCGGAAGTCAATATCACTCCGGCAGGTCCTTTCTGCGAAAGTGCTTCACCACAGACACTTTCAGCATCACCTGTTGGGGGCACCTGGGGTGGTGCTGTAAATGGAAATGTATTTGATCCAAGGACGCATGACCCCGGAATACATACGATTACATATTCATACACAGATAGCAACCATTGCACGAATTCAGATTCAATGTATATAGAAGTTGGGAATCATTCCGGCATTACGGTCAGCATAGGTGAGGACATTACGCTGTCACTTGGTGAAAACGCTTTGATTGAGACCGTTACTAATTTTTCTATGGATCAGATCGATACGATCGTATGGTATCCGGGTGGTATCATCGAATGTCTCAATCCTTCATGTTTCAATGTCAGTCTCCTTCCTCTGAATAACTTCACCCTGAGCACGACTGTATATGATATTAATGGTTGTTCGGCTACAGATGATATAAACATATTCGTGACTAAAGACCGTAGAGTATTCATCCCAAATGCGTTCTCTCCCAATCATGATGGCTTCAATGATATCTTTCACGTTTCAGTAGATCCACGTCAAATCATCGCCATTAAAAAACTGGTGATCTACAATCGTTGGGGTGCTATTGTGTATGATTCGATAGATTTCCTGCAGGATGATGTGACTGATGGTTGGGATGGTGTGGATGAGGATGGCAATATAAATCCGGGTGTGTATGTCTGTGCAGTTGAGATTGAATTTATTGATGGGATCACCAAAAGATATACGGGGGATGTTACGGTTGTAAGATGAGCGTTGAAAGCATCTCATACGTCGTGCGTCCAAAGAGGATAGCATCGCATGCATCCATAGTACGAATGATATATTTTTTCCGGTCTTCACTATCAAAAGGCATAAACCAATCCTTCATGGTATCCCCATCAAAAACACCATCGAGCGTCATCCACTCTGAAACTATTAGTTTTCTCATTGTATATATTTTACAAAGGTCAAACCACAAAAGTGGAATAACTATAGAGAAAGGATTTACACAACTATTTATTTAAATTATATTATTCACACATTATGGAGTTCGTCATTATATTTTAACCGTCAACCGTGACTCGTCATCCGTGAGACGTGAACCGTGACCCGTCATCCGTGAGAGTCAACTGTCGTTTCGAAATTTCACTTTGCGAAATGTGTCTAACTCTTTACAACTCACACGACTCACGACTCACGACTCACGACTCATGTCTCACGACTCACGTCTCACGCCCTCAATATGTCCTGAATGTTATCCCATCCAAAGACAAAAATGTATTTGTTGTACCGAAGAATAGCAGATCACCATCGGACTCAACATCAATTCGTTTGATATTATTATCTCCGTTGACAACTGCAAAAACGAGATCTCCATAAGTAGGTGTATATCCCCCTGGAAGTCTAGCAATGACAGTTACCTGGTTGTTAGTTCCATTCTTGATCAATCCACGAAGGTGCACCACGCCGGCTTTGTCTTTGTAATATGCAGCGGTTGCATAACTTCCGCCATAGTTGACCCATCCGTTTTGCAGGAGCGGAGTCATATCGATCCAGGGTTCACTGTAGATGACAGTAGCATTCAATTCTCCTGAAATGGTGACATTACCGGTCAAAGTTGTTCCACCTTCAGCCCAGATTTTAACCTTCCGATTTCCAGATGTGCCAGCTCCAACAATATCGAGAGCATCCGGTGTGAATGTTTGATAACCGATTTTTCCTGCACTATTATCTTTGCCTGGAATACCGGCACCTAATTCTAGCGTATTGCTGCTTCCTATCTTCATATCGCTTAGATAACCGGTAGTAGTATTCATCTGTAAGCCCCAACCACCACCATTGGCACCATAAAAACCAACATGTGTGTCATCGGACATTCCTACAAATCCTGCTTCCGTATTATTTGATTTATTAAAGTAAATACCTGATGGCTCTCCGTTATTTCTGATTCGCATCTTGCCCTTTACATCAAGCCAGTAAGCAGGATTTGTGACACCAGCTCCGATGTATCCGTTACTTAATATATTTCCATTGACCTGCATGCTTTGTGAAAACTTTGCAGAGTCGAGAACGAATATTTTATTTTGAAAAATAGCGCCGGATTCTGCATAGAACCTTAGTTTCCTGTTACCCGTAGGCCCGGCTCCTACAATGTCGAGCGCATCTCCTGAAAACGTGTTGTAACCTATTTTCCCTGCATCTTCATCCTTTCCTGCAACACCTGCACCGAATTCCATCGTATTCATCCCATCAATTTTTGTACTTCCTAAAAAACCATTGGTTGTATTCATGAGAAGGCCCCAACCACCTCCGTTATTTCCAAAGAAGCCTACGTGCGTATCATCTGACATACCTACAAAACCAGCCTCCGTATTATTTGATTTATTAAAGTAAATACCTGATGGCTCTCCGTTATTTCTGATTCGCATCCTGCCCTTTACATCAAGCCAGTAAGCAGGATTTGTGACACCAGCTCCGATGTATCCGTTACTTAATATATTTCCATTGACCTGCATGCTTTGTGAAAACTTTGCATTTCCATTGAAGAAAGCCGAGTCGAGAACGGTAAATTTATTTCCGACAGTAACCTGCCCATTGATCGTATTGACTAACAAAGACCAGCCACCTCCATTATTACCATATAGACCAAGGTGTGAATCATCATTCATACCTACAAAACCTGCTTCGGTATTATCCGATTTATTAAAGAATATACCTGACGTCTGTCCGTCATGGCGAAGCCGTATCCTGCCTTTCACATCTATCCAGTATGCAGGATTTGTTACACCTGCACCGAAATATCCGTTATTATAAATATTTCCGCTAATCTGAATGTTCTGAGAAAACTTAGCATTTCCACTGAATAAAGCAGAGTCGAGAACCATAATTTTATTTTGAAAAACAGAACCCGCTTCAGCATAAAATCTGAGCTTCCGGTTGCCGGTTGGTCCCGCACCGACGATGTCAAGTGCATCTCCTGAAAACGTATTGTATCCGATTTTACCTGCATCTCCATTCTTTCCTGCAACACCTGCACCAAACTCTAACGTATTGAAGCCATCGATTTTTGCATTGCCTGCTACATGCAGTTGGGCTGATGGTGAAGTGCCTATCCCCAGATACCCATTGGTAACCATCACATTTCCATTAAATGAAGCTCCTCCATCATTATAGAATTGTAATTTCCTATTCCCTGTTTCTCCTGCACCCACAATATCAAGTGCATTGCCGGAAAATGTCTGGTATCCGATTTTACCGGCATCCACATGTTTTCCCTGAAGACCTGCACCAAATTCCAATGTAAAGTGATTATTGATCTTTACGTTTCCGGCTACTTCCAGTTTTGAAGAAGGAGAGGCAGTACCGATACCTACATCGGCATAAGGTGCAAATACATTCAGGAGACTGTCGGTCTGCCAGCCATTCACTTCAAACTGCATGCTGCCATCATGGCTTAATGTGAGATTTTTCTTTCCAAGTGTTTTCGTCCATTCCAAACAGCCAAATCCGTTGTGCACATTTGAAGATGCATATATAAAATTAGACTGAGTAGAAAAACTACTAGTGCCATCCGTAAACTGCCCGATATAATTATTGGCAACAATGTGGTCAGGATCGCTGATATCAAAAACGCACAAACGGTCATTACCACTGGATCCAACAAATGCGTGGTTGTTTACAACATGTACCCCATAAGGTAAAGATAGAAGTGTGCTGATCGTACCCCTTGCTACAACTGCATCAGGATTACTGATATCAAAAATGCAAAGCCTGTTGTTTAAATAGCTGGTGACATAGGCATAATCATTTTGGACATCTAGCGATGTTGGATGATCCAGATTCGTTTGAATCATACCTCTGGCAGTGATCATATCAGGATCATGGATATCAAATATGGCTAAGGCATCATTTTCTGTGGATGCTACATAAGCAAAACCATTCTTAACCTGGATATCACCTGGCCCATTTAAATTTTCAGAAGTATATCCTTTAGGAATGATCATATTCGGATTACTGATGTCAAAAATGCATAAGCGATTATTCTGGTAGCTAATTACATAAGCATAATTTCCCTCCACATCTATTCCCGTTGCACGGGACAAGTTGGTATTTGTGAAACCTACTGGAAGGATGCTATTCGGGTTACTGATATCAAAAATGCTCAATTGATATGGACCAGGGTGAGAGTTAGCCACATATGCATAGTTACCCTGAACTTTTACATCGCGGGGAAGCTGCAGATTGGTTGAGGTCATTCCCAGGATTTTTAAGGAGTCCGGATCACTGATATCAAAAATCATCAGTTGACCAGGGTGCACGAGGACATAGGCATAATTATTTTTTGCAAATACACTAACCACGAGGCCAAGAGTACTGACTGTATCCCTCATGAGAAGCATGGAATCCAAAGCACCATCGTCTGATGCCCACAATCCCTTTTGTAAATACTTTTTCACTGCAAGTTGTGTAGGTATTAAGCTATCACTACCGGGACTGAATGTGCTGTCTGCACTGATCCCATTGACAATGACACCGTTTTGCAATTTGAAAGTGCCATTGACATCGAGTTTAGCCTGTGGTGATGTGGTGCCAATACCGACATTGTTTTGACCAAGAACAGGAAGCACAAGGCAGATGAATACAAAAAGGAAGACGGAAGTGGATCTGATAAGCATGATGTTACATTTTAGTAATAGGTGAGTTATTATTTACATTGATTACGTGTGAGGATCGCGTTGCAGGGTGATTAATTCTGGCAATACGGTAGTCAAACCATCGCCAGATGATAGCTGTAAGCAGAATAAATACCAGGATGATCACCAGGATATCCCGCAGTGTCCGCGATGCATGTTGTCCCTTATTGGTAGATTTGGAAATCATGGTGCAATACTAGGCCCAGAGAGGGATTGCACAAATTATTTGGCGTCACGAAGCCGTAACAGGGCCGTAACAAAAACGTAACTTGAAAAAATTAGTAGTAGGTTATTGGTTATTGGTTATTGGTTATTGGCAGTAGGACTAGTCATAAGTTATAAGATATAGGTCAAGTCAAAGGTTATAGGTTATAGGATATAGGACAAGTCCAAGGTTATAGGTTGTAAGACTAGTCCAAGGTTATAGGTTATAAGATATAGGACAAGTCCAAGGTTATAGGTTATAAGACTAGTCAAAGGTTATAGGTTATAAGATATGGGACTGGTCATAAGTCCTCAGTGTTAAGTTGGTCCAATAACCAAATACCTTTGCCCAGTCCTACTGCCAACGACCCATAACCAACAACCCTTTTTAAGCGTAGATCCAATAACCAAATACCTTTGCCCAGTCCTACTGCCAACGACCCATAACCAACAACCTTTTTTAAGCGTAGATCCAATAACCAAAAACC
>DASRXQ010000004.1:0-210230 GCA_035654115.1 Saprospiraceae bacterium | reverse complement strand
CAGGCTACAAAGCGGCGCATGTTTTACCATTTATCAACAACCTGATGATGATAAAATTTTGATTTATGAAATGAAATAAAAAGAAAGGAAATACATGTTACTTTTGGCAGTCTGCTGGAAGAACTGCTTTACATAGGAGCCGATGTTGTCAGCAGTTTTTACTTATTGTCTTTTGAATAAAATTTCTTTCTCCTTATCAAGCAATCCTCCAATTTGGCGAAGTTTTAGCGTATCAGAGGTTAGTTCGTTTATTCTGAATATCCAGTCATAGTTGAATATCTCATTCCCAATGGATAATATGAGTGTATCATTCTTTTGATGCCAATTACCCATAATGGTATCTCCTAAGTGCCATCCTGGTATGCCATATGAATCAACGATTAAATTGTAATTAGCTAATACAAACTGATAATTATCATTAATCATCAAACTAGTCTTTCTAAAGTTTGATAACGAAGTACTTATTTCTTTCAACGCGTGCTTTTTATTTGGCACTCTTCTCCCATATTGTTGCTTCCCAGACTTATAAATCTTTTTGGCTAAGACATTTGGATCTGTTAGGTCAATAATAATCGGGTCATTTCCTTCTGAAATAAATGTCATTTGTTGAGTTTTCCAATTGCCAAATAAGGAATCACACTGGAATTCAGTAATACACATTATGATAATCACGGCAAAAATCATTGGAAATTATTTTAGAATCATATAATTGCTGACAACACTAATATACACGCAACCAAATATACCCACTTATCCTGAAAACCAAACCTTTAGTATTGCGCTTTCCAATATCCTCATTGCGTGTATCCAAAGTTGCGCTTTTAAAATACTCTATTCGACATTCAGGTAGACCCTCGATATATACTCTCGCTCTCTCATTCTCTCCATCTCTTGCTGTCTTACCTTCTTAGTCTTGCTTTCTTTTGTTGAGCTGTAGCACGAGGATGCGTTTAGCAGGTCGAAGCATACGGTCTTACACAAGAACTAAATACCTCTTAAGCGCATCTTCCCAATGCGGAATCGAATCTGTAAGCAGCCCGGATATTTTATCACAGTTCAGCACACTGTAAGGAGGCCGTGGTGCCGCAGCTCCATATTCCTCTGTTGTGATGGAGTGGACATTGCATTGAATATTGGAATCGCGGAAAATCGTACGGGCAAAATCTGCCCACGATACCTCACCGTTATTTGCAAAATTGAATACGCCCTGGATATTTTCTTTTTGTTCTTCCTCGGAGAGATTGATCAGATCTTTGACAGCATCCACAATATCAAACGTAAATGTAGGTGCACCGACCTGGTCAGAAACAATTCGTAATTCATCTTTTATTTTTCCAAGACGAAGCATGGTATTTACAAAGTTGTGCCCGCCGGGTCCATATACCCACGAAGTACGTAATATGGTGTGGCTTGCACCTGAATAAATAATCTCCTGCTCTCCTTCAAGTTTGGTCTTAGCATAGATACTCTTCGGTTCAGTAGGGTCATCTTCTATTATCGGTCTTCGAAGTTGATTGTGATATACATAGTCAGATGAAAAATGAAATAAATGTACTCCCGCTTCCCAACAAGCACGAGCCAGGTAACCGGGTGCTAAAGAATTGTACAATGTGGCATCTTTTTCATTTTTTTCCGCATCATCCACTTTGGTATATGCTGCGCAATTGATCCAGTATTTTACCTGTGGAAGGGTTGCAAGTGTCCGGTGGATTTTATCCTGATCTGCTATATCCAGCTGTGAATGATCAAAGGAATAAATATTATATCCCTCCTGGAAATTGAGGCGTTCTATGAAGGCCTTTCCTAGCTGGCCTCCCGCACCACTGATGATGGCAGATATCATGATGGCAGACCCGCTAATGAACCTAATGCAAGATCTTTCTCCGAAACAATAAATGGAACATCAACGGATGGCCAGCTTATCGAAAGTTCAGGATCATCATACCGGATCCCATGTTCAGCGAACTTATGATAAAAGTTGTCGCATTTATAGCTGAAGATCGTATCATCTTCCAGGACAAGATAACCATGTGCAAATCCACGTGGAATCCAGAATTGCTTTTTGTTTTCACCCGAGAGCACTACACCATGCCATTTCCCGAACGTTTCTGAATCAGGACGGACATCTACAGCTACATCATAGACAGCTCCTGTAACTACTCTTACAAGCTTACCCTGGGCATGAATTCCGGTTTGAAAATGTAATCCACGTAAAACACCTTTATTGGATTTGGCTTCATTGTCCTGGACAAACGGATTTGAATATGGCAGTTGATATCGCGTGGCATGATAAAGTTCAAAAAAATAACCCCTGTCATCTGCATATACATTTGGCTCAATCACAAGCAAGCCATCTATTTCAGTCGAAGTTGTTTTCATTCTATTACACTGATCATTAAAAAATTCAAATCATTTTTCCTTTTATACCTTTTCCATTGCTGCAGACCCTATTTTCATTGATTTACTGATTCAATGAAAAAAAATTGAATGCTTCGAGCTGCTTGACTCATCCAACTGCTATGGTTCGACCTGCTACCTCACATCCTTGTGCTACAGCTCACCAACCGCAGCTCAGCAACCGCCACATAGAATCATAGTGCACATAGAATTTCACATAGAAAAATTCTACCCTTTTCTGCCCTTCCACCTTTTCTGCCTTTTCCGCCCCTTCTGCCTTTCCGCCGGTTGCTGAGCTGTAGCACGAGTTTGAGTAAAGCAGGTCAAAGCACTTTTATTTCTGCCTGAAATAAATCCGGATCGGAGAACCTGTAAATTCAAAAGCTTCTCTTATCTGGTTCTCAATGAAATTCCGATAGTTATCTTTTACTTCTTCCGGATAATTGCAAAAAAGAGCAAAAGCCGGATAGGAGAGTGGTAATTGTGTTCCGTATTTTACTTTGATCAGATGGCCTCTGAAACTGGGTGGAGATTGTTTTTGCACAGTTTCTTCAATGACCTCGTTGAGCCTGGAGGTAGATATTTTTCTTCCCCTGTTTTCTGCTACCTGCAGAGCTACTTCAATGGCTTTATAAATTCTTTGCTTGTCATGCACAGAGATAAACAAAACAGGCACATCCGTGAACGGCGCCATTTTTTGTTTGATTACTGCCTCAAAATCACGGGCTGTATTTGTTTCTTTCGTCATCAGATCCCATTTATTGACCAGGATGACGATGCCTTTGTTACGGCGCAATACAATCTGAAGTATGCTGAGATCCTGGCTTTCAAGCCCGGTAGTAGCGTCTAACATGAGCAGGCAAACATCAGCTTCTTCAATTGCTTTTACCGTCCTGATGACGCTATAGAATTCCAGATTTTCTTCCACCTGGCTTTTCTTCCGCATACCAGCGGTATCAATGATGAAGAAATCTTTTCCAAACTTATTATATCTCGTATGAGATGAATCTCTTGTAGTACCCGCTATATCCGTGACGATATGTCTTGTTTCGCCCATGAATGCATTGATCAGTGACGACTTTCCAACATTAGGCCTGCCAATGACCGCCAGTCTGGGTATTTCTGTTGTTTGTTCTTCTTCACCGTCAAGAGTCAACGCCATTTCATCCAGCACTTCACCTGTTCCGCTTCCTGAAATAGAAGAAAGAAAAAATGTATGATCGAAACCCAGTGCATAGAATTCATTTGCTGCTAACGAACGCTCATGATTGTCCACCTTGTTAATGACAAGAAGGACTTTCTTTTTGGATTTGCGCAGCTTATCCGCGATTTCAGAATCGAGATCTGTGATACCTGTCATCACGTCTGTCATAAAGATGATCACTGATGCTTCCTCGATGGCGATATCTACCTGTTCCCGGATGGCTTTTTCAAAAACATCATCTGAATATTTGACAAATCCTCCTGTGTCAACTACAATAAATGTTTTACCATTCCAGAATCCTGACCCATACTGCCGGTCACGGGTGACTCCACTTATATTGTCAGTGATGGCCTGGCGCTGGCCAACCATCCTGTTAAACAACGTTGACTTTCCTACGTTGGGTCTTCCTACTATCGCTACTATATTCGACATACTTACTGCTGGTATCCAAAATTTTTTAATGACTGATCATCGTCGCGCCAGTTGTCTTTGACTTTGACGGCGAGATCTAAAAATACGCGCTTATCAAGGAACGCTTCAATTTCTGCACGGGCTTCCATGCCGAGCTGCTTGATAGCTGAACCCCCTTTTCCCAATATGATGGATTTCTTCCTTTCATCCATCGTGTAGATGATGGCACCGATACGCGTGATCGGTCCTGAGTTACTATCTCCCTCAGTGAAGGAGTCTATACCGATCTCACATGTATACGGTATTTCATCACGATAAAGTTCCAATATTTTGCCGCGTATGATTTCACCTACAAAAAAACGCTCAGGTCGGTCTGTCAATTGATCTTTAGGATAAAAAGCAGGACCTTCCGGTAGCATGGTGAGAATTTCATTCATCAGTTCCTCTACTCCGTCTCCTCTAAGCGCTGATACTGCATGAATTTTTCTTCCTGGCAACAATGCCATTAATTCTGCTTTTCGCAATTCGAGCGCATCAGGTGGAAGCAGATCTTTTTTATTGATGATCAGGATAGCCGGTGACGGATGTATGCTGATCCTTTTGATCAGGTTATGGTCTTCATTCAGCGGTTCGTAAGGATCGGTGATGAATAAAATAATATCCGCATCGTCAAAAGAAGAAGTGATGAATGAGTTCATCATTTTATGCATTTGATATGCCGGTTCATCGATGAATCCGGGTGTATCCGAGAACACAATCTGAAAATCTTCGCCGTTAAGGATACCAATGATGCGATGTCGCGTTGTCTGAGGCTTGGAGGTGATGATGGACATTTTTTCACCTACCAGTGCATTCAGCAAAGTGGATTTGCCCATATTCGGGCGGCCGAGAATATTGACGAACCCGGAACGATGTGGAGTGGGTTCAACCAACGCGAAGTAATTTAAATGATGAAATCTGGTGATCTACCCATTTGTAAAGCGCCCTGGGTTTGCCGCCTCGCCATTCGGCTCCTGAGAGAAGATGAACATAATGTCCTAGATCGTACTTATTCATTTCTTCCATAACATGATCCAGCGGATTGACGATAGCTATCCATCCACCATTTTCTGACACCTGGTCATACCATTCTTCATAGTAACTGTTGTCCTCGCCGGCATGATAGTTCAGAACATTTTCAGCGATCAGGATAAAATGGTTGATACCTTCTTCTTCCATCAGGTCTGTGATCTCACGGCGCAGGGTCATGATATCTCCGTAAAGACAATCATTCCACTCTCCTATGAATTCAATGATGGCATAATGCAGATCGTAATCGACGTAAAGGACTTTCAGGTATAAAGTGGAGCTACCAAATCCATCCCATTGGGGGTGGATGTAATAGTTATAAATGGCATTGGTAAAATAAAATTCGTCATACTGCCGGCCATACAATGGTGAACGTTCATCCTCAGCGGCAACGTAAGCATCAATCCACTGAAAGTATGGTTCAATATCATGCATCCTGCAAAAGTACGCTATTCTCAGGCAGGGTACGGGGTTTGGGTTCAATTCCTACCTTTGGAAAATAGATATATGACTGTGCATAAACCCTTTGTGATCACAATAGTAGGTGCTGAGAGCAGCGGCAAGACCACCCTTGCCATGAGGTTGGCCTGGTATTTGGGTTGTCCCTGGGTTCCGGAATATGCCAGGGCGTACCTGGAGGGGTTGGGAAGGCCATACACCGAGGAAGATCTCGGGATCATTGCAAGCCGTCAATTGGAGGAAATCAATAGGCAATTGGCAAAAAGCAATTGGCAAAAAGCAAAAGGCAAAAAGCAAAAGGTAATTGGCAAAGAGCAATCGGCAACCGTCAAAAAGGAATCAAAAGGATCAGGTCCAACAATCGATCTTGAAAATGTAATTAATCATATAAAATCGTCAATCGTCAATCGTCATTCGTCAATCGTCATTGTAGACGGTGGTATGATGAACATGCGGATGTGGGCTAAGATTAAATATGGAAAGACGATTCCCGTTGTCGAGGAAGCATTGAAGAATGATGTGACGGATCTTTATCTCTTGTGCAGGCCACTTAAAGAATGGACACCAGATCCATTAAGAGAAGCACCTTCGATTATTGACAGGGTGTGGATTTATAATCAATACCTGGAAGAATTAATAAGGTCGGAAAAAAGAGTTGAAATTATTGGTGGTGATGAAAATAAAAACCTGGATGTGAATTGATGATTATTGTCAAATTATTTTAAAAAAAGTTACTTGCCTCCCTTCCAACATGTACTTTCAGGATTAATCACCTAGAGTGGTCGATATCATTGATATTTCGCCAGGAAAGTTTGAATTTCCAGGCCTAAATAATTAATCTTTTTGTAATGCGAATTCAATTTTTTCAATAATTTTCTGTGTTTCAGTATAATCTTTACCTTCTTTTTTAGCTAATTCTATGGCATAATTCGCAATATTTTGGGCCTCAATAAAATTGCCGTTCTTGTAAAGGAGGGCTGCATATGTATCATAATAACTGTAGATTGGCTTTATTTCAATTGCCCTTTTTATCAATTCAATACCTAACTTGCTATCTTCTGTGTATTTTTCTTCATAGATACCCCAAGCAAGAGAATTGAGTTCAGAAGCATTGTTTTGGACTCTTTTAACTTGATTTTTAAATACATCAGTTGCACTTAAGTTCCCATAACCTTTTTTTGCACGTGTATACGCCAATTCAAAACTAGGATATCGATCTACCAGATAAGCGAAATATCCATTTGAATACATATCCTTTAATAAAATAGGTTCACCATTTTCAAGTCCACTCAGTTCATGTAGTAAAGAATCATAAAGTGAAGTATTAAGATCTATCCTACGCAACTCAAAATTTAGACTTAATATTAAACGAGTTCTCATATCTTCTCGAAAATCTTTAAACGCATCTATTTCATATGCCCGGTGAATGGCATGATAAAATCTTGAATCTATTGGTTGATCCCAAATACCCTCGTAATATCCATAAAATAAAATATCCTCAAAGTATTCCCATTGAAGGAGATTGGAATCAGGGATAAAACTGAGATATTTAAAAATCAAAACTGAATCCAGCTGCCTGGCACATCCTTTTGCACGTATATAGTCCCTTATAAATTTCAAATCATAGTCACCTCGATTATAAAAATTATCCATTTGACTTAGATTTGCGGTACTATTTGCTTTGTTACATTCATTAATAAATTTCTCTTCCTCGAAAAAGCCAACAATTCGATGCAATTCCTTTCCTTTATTATTTAGAAATAAAAAAGTTGGATCACCTTTTACTCCATAAAGTTTTCTGAAATTACTTTCAATACTATCAAAACCATAGACCTCAAAACAGTCAAAATTGGAAATTAAATATGTCTTGACACTTTCATTAGTGAAGACTTCTTTGTCCATCCGTTTACAAGGAGCACATCCCTTAAAATGAAAGTAAACTAAACTAGTATTCTGTGACGAACTATCATGACTAAAGGTGCTTATATCCTTAAAAAAATCATTCTGCCCTTTTAGAATAGTAAGGGGCAGAATGATAAATAAAATAGAAAATAAATTATTCATTACGGAAGTTCTAATAGGTGCCAAAATTATGCGCCATCCTGAATTTCCCTGCGCCTACTTGAATAAGGATTCCTCCGCCACCCGGAATAAGAAGCGGCCAATAGGTGCCAAAATCTCCAATACATGCACTCTGACAATCACTTCCGTCTCTAATGCATCGAATTTTCCCGCCCTGAACGGCTGACAAACATCCTCCTGGTCCTTCGGAATCAGCTGTCATACCTCCACAAGCACACCAGTAAACAATATCTTCAGGACCAATAGAAGAAGAACCAGTACCCCCTATAAACAATGTGCCAGTTTCAGTAGTCAGCCCTGCGGTTGACTCAAAATTGAAAAATGGTTCTGCAGGATCAAATGGAATCCAAAAATAATTATATCTGCCAAAATCAAGAGGAGAAGTTGAAGAACTTATACTAAAATTTCCGAGAAGTACTAAATCATTTTGATCTAAAACTGTATCTACTGAACTAGTAGCAAATACTTTCTCAACGAAAATAGTATTGGAAGTATAACTTGTGTCAATCGTGATGTGAATCCACCTTATTTGAGTTCCATTATCATAGTGAATTGAATATGATTGTGAATTTATTGTATTTGTCATTGAGACAAGAATCACAACAGCTATTAAATATTTCATGATTATATTAAATTTATAAGTTATTAGGAAGGATCAAAACAGACTGAGAGCTAACTACGTGTGGGGTTCCTGAGACTAAGAAATCCACAACTGCTGAACAATAAAAATAATAATACTCTTTCTTGTTTCCTATCTTGGAACATTATTTCCAAAAATAAACTTAACATCAACAATATTTTACTAATGTTTATTTTGTCGTGACCACAGATTAACTATGGATTTGGTCTGTCTAATTTGAGTTTTAATATAATTCAAGAAACTCATCAATCCTCTTGTTAGCACTTGTCCCTAAACTTTAATAATGTTTAAATTTAGGTTCATTTTAGGTAATTTTCGTGAAATCTCAAAAATAATTTGTCGTATGCTAAACAATTAAAGTTTTTTAAGGCTAATTGCTATTCATTCAGATTCCATTAGCTTATCAATTGGCTCTATGATTGTAGAGAATGACCTAGGTATCTATTCCCAGATTCTGGTTGTATCGGTAACTAACCTTTGATTTAGATTGTAGGACAATCTTTACCATTCTTTGCAAGAATCATAATTACTTACCCGTAAAACCGAAACTCTTAAATCGCAAAATACCATACTTCATTTCCATCAATATTAGTTCAATCCATCAGTGAAATCCATTTCAGCACATGCTGAATTAATTCGTCAACAACCTTTCCGGGGTTGCTGCTGAATTTTCCATTTAATCTCTGTGCAAGGATTGCATTGAATGAAATGGCTTTATGACCAAGTAAATTGGCCAGTAAATAAATTCCGGAGGTCTCCATCTCTAAATTGGTGATAGAGGTATTATTGATTTTTATCGAATTCAATTTTTCTATATCAAGATTATATGTTGAGGCAATTCTCAATACTCTTCCCTGCGGATTATAAAAACCGGGACAGGTCAGTGTTATTCCTTCGATAAAATCGCTTGGAAATTTATTCAGGTCAAAAGCATATCTGGCTGTTAAGTACGACCATGAGGGAAGCAAGGGATGAGGTTGTTTTGGAACATCAAAATAATGCCCTAATGCATCTGTTCCAATTGCATACTTCGAAACAACAATATCATCGAGGTTTACATCCGGATGAATAGCTCCGGAGGTACCAATCCTGATCAACGATAATGCCTGTAGTTCGGCCTTGACTTCCCGTGTTTTGAAATCTATATTGACAAGTGCATCGAGTTCATTCAGGACAATATCAATATTGTCTGTGCCAATGCCTGTTGAGATAACGGTGATCCTTTTATTGCCCAGCCAGCCGGTATGCGTAACAAATTCTCTTTTATTTTTTTTGAGATCAATGCGGTCAAAATACTTTGAAACTTCAGGTACCCTGTCCTGGTCACCGACAAGAATAATGGTATTAGATATATCCTCCGGGAGAAGAGTAAGGTGGTAGATGGATCCGTCGGGATTGAGGATGAGTTCGGAGTCTTTCATGCGATATCAAAGATAGAAAAAGGCTTATGAGGAGGCTAAGAGGAAAGGGTTTGCCGGAGGCAAACAACAATGATCCTGAAGGGATCAGACAATATTAGCCATGGGTGGAACCCATGGAACAAAAGGTTTGCAGGATGATCAGGGATTGATTATTTTTAGACATAAAACCTGAAATTAAGATAGGCCCTCATGAAAAAAGTATATCATCTCAGCACCTGCGACAAATGCAGGGATATCATCAAGCGTCTCGGCGGATTGAGCGAATTCGATAAGCATGATATTAAGAATGCCCCGATCGATGAGGAGGAATTGGACCATTTAAAAACCCTTGTCGGGTCTTACGAAGCACTGTTCAGTAAGCGTGCACAGCTTTACCACGAAATGAAGCTGAAGCATGATGACCTGCAGGAACATGATTACAGGAAATACCTGCTCAGAGAATATACTTTTTTGAAAAGGCCGGTGATCGTGGTCGGCGATCAGATATTTGTGGGTAATGAAAAATGGACAGTAGAGGCGGCCACCCGTACCATTTTAAGCCGGGAAAGTGAGTAGTGAGACGTGAGTAGTGAGTCGTGAGTCGTGAGTCGTGAGTCGTGAGTCGTGAGAAGTGTGAGAAGTGTGAGAAGTGAGAAATTTAGAATGATAAAAGTAACAAAGTAAGAGTGTCCTTGTAGATGAGAGAGATCCAACGAGATCAGCATTTCAAGTCCCCCTTTCAGGGGGTAGGGGGTAAAGACGAAATCAATTACATCTCAGAATTATCGGCGTAGTCAATATCTCATTGCTCTTGTGATGAGCCTGGTCGGTGATATAAATCCTGTATTGGATAGTATCAAAAGGTGTCGATGGATTTGGCATGCATGGATCAGAACCATCAGTGTAGATACAACAGGTAGAGAACAAAACTATTTTTACAACACCCTCAATTCCATTTGCTGCACCTTCCTGGGGGATTTCGGGAATCCCGAATGTGTTGTCAAGCGTACCCGTACGTTCATCAATGAAAAAAATATTATTGGAATCCTGCTGATTTGTGCGGCCGAGATCACCATCGCCATCCTGGAAACTGAATTCTACAATTAAAGAATCTTCCTGGAAAATACCCTGATCAAGCGTGTCCTTTGATATGCCGATAAACTGTATGGATGGTTCGTCCGGAAAATCAGGAGAATCAAGGCATTGCCAGCCAGTCAGGGACAGCAACAGCAAAAGACCTATTTTTGAAACCGATGCATTCATACGAAATTGAACGTCAAGCGTTAGCAGACCGAATATACAATATTAACGAAGAGGACTTCGGAACTGTTGCAATGGACGTATGGAAGTTCCAGTATACATATAATGCACTGTATCAGTCCTATTGTAATTTATTAGGTGTAAACACTGCCAGCATTTCCCGGATCAGCGAGATCCCATTCCTTCCTATCCTCATGTTTCGTGAACATGAGATCAGGACAGGAGACTGGTCACCTGAGACCATATTCAGAAGCAGTGGAACAACAGGCAGTATTCAAAGCCATCACCATATCCGTAACATGGCATGGTATCATAGGATTTCACAATTATGTTTTCGATCTGCATTCTCTGATCCTGGTGATTATACATGGTTAGCTTTATTACCATCTTACATGGAAAGACCGGATTCGTCACTGGTGGATATGGTCAACCATTTTATGCAAATACATCCGAATCGTGATCATAAATTTTATCCCATTCCCGGTGATGAAATTGTAAATGCACTCCACGATCTGAAATCTAAAAATCAAAAAACAATATTGTTAGGGGTGAGCTTTGCCTTGCTTGATTTATTTGAAAAATTTAAAATCCCAATCTGGAATAATCTTTTAGTTATTGAGACTGGTGGCATGAAAGGAAGAAGGGATGAATTGACCCGTGAAGAATTGCATGAAAAAATAAAAATTCATCATCCGGATGTAAGGATATCAAGTGAATACGGAATGACAGAATTGTTATCGCAGGCTTATATGAAAGATCTTCATTTTTCACCAGGGCCTACAATGAATGTGTTTACAAGAGATATAAGCGATCCGCTCAATTATACAAATGTCGGGCAGCGAGGTGCCATCAATATTGTCGACCTGGGAAATCTGGATACGTGTTCATTTATTGCCACAGATGATATTGGAATCTGTTACAACGATGGATCTTTTGATGTGTTAGGCAGATTGGATCAGAGTGATTTGAGGGGGTGTAATTTGCTCTATAACTGAAATCACACTGTTGCAAAACGGAGTTTTGCAAACACTCCGACGTAGGCGCAGCCTACGCCGAACAAATCACCTACTTCATCAATCCTTCACACAACCAATTCGCCAACGCTTGCCGGTTGGTTGAAGGGAGAATCCGTTTGCGATCAAATTCATTGCGGATATTGGCAAGCTCGATATATAGCGTGGTGGGTTGAGGGATACGTAATTCGTATAGATTCCTGCAGGAAACGGTTCCTTCAAAATGTGCTCCCGGTCTGTAACGTGCATATTTTTCTTCAAACACCTGTCGCATGGTGGATGCAAGCTTTTTGCCCTGAACGGAATTTTCAAAATGATAAAAGAAAACATCCTGACGCTCGCTTTCTGAACGGGAATCCACGTGAATGCAAATCAATGTCTGCTCTTTTATTCCTGACTTCCGGTATTGACTGTATAGGTTATTGATCGCATCTGTGCGTTGCTTTAGCCTTGCAAGCTGGTTGATGGGCATGGCAAGCGTACCCATTGTTTTTTCATCCGTATCACATACGAGTATGTCATCGTTGCGTATGCCATCGCTTTCGTCCTGGATGACAATGTGCACGATGGCACCATTTTCCATCAGGTTTCTGGCCAGTCTGAGAGAGACGTCGTAGGCATATTCATCTTCGCAAATCATGCGGCCACCTATTTTGGTTATCGCACCGGGATCAGGGCCTCCATGGCCACTTGAGATATAGAAAACTTTTCCTTTGAGGGCATCGCTTTTCTTATCCAGGTGGGCATATTGCTGACCAAATATGCCGGTCATGTCATTGTGGATGACCTCAGGCTCTTTTTCAGTCTTAGGTATAGTGACCACAGGTTTAGAAGTTGGTGTGGGGCAGTTCAGTTCATGAAACGGAACCCATAAAATACCGCTGGATTCGTAATCGCTCTTGCGGAGGTTACGGGTGAGGAGAAGCTTGTTGTAGTTGGCTATTCGTAGCGCTGTCTCCATGTCTTTTATAGATAGGGTGCTGCGTATGCTTTTCCCGTTGTACTTATAGATCAAAACGGGGAGGGAGTATTTTTTTCCCGCCTGGAGACTTTCCGTTTTCGTCAACTTGTTCAGTTCCAGAAATTTATCAACGTTGCAGTCATATTCATCGAGATCATAACGATTGAGGAGAATGATGATGCCATCGCCCGGTTTGGCTTCACAGCTATAGAAATAGGGAGCATCCCCGGCATAGATGGAGATATTGATCAATGCCAAAAACATCCCGATAAAACTCTTTTTCATTGAATTAAATCATTGATTTTGACAAATGTAATACATTAGATAATTATTTAATATGTTTTTATTTTTTTCTGGTTGTTGGAGCAAACTCCAATTTTGTTGGAGCTAACTCCAACAAAGGCAAGTAGCCGCTGCAAGGAGTTCGCTCCTCCATAGTTTAGCCTTACCGTCTATCTTTACCTCACCATGGGTCGAATATGGAACCTTGTTGCCACTGAAGCACGGATAGAGCTGCGGGAGCGTTTTGCCCTTGCAGGTATTCTATTGTATGTGTTGTCCGCCTCATTTATTGTTTTTACGATATGGAGACAGCTTCCTGCGAGAGAATGGGGTCTCACGTTCTGGGTTATTTATTTATTCTGTTCGCTCATGGCTGTGCTGAAAACATTTGGACGTGAAAGCGAAGGCCGTTACTATTATTACTATACGCTTTATCATCCGCTGGAGTTGTTTGCCGCCAAGGTTTTGTACAATGCTGCGCTTCTTATTTTTATTTTCTTTTCATTATGGGTTGTCCTCTTTGTGATGGCCGGAGGTCATATGGTCAAAGGGGTATGGTTTTTAACTGCCGGTTTGATTGCATCAGGTGGCCTTTCGATTTTACTCACCCTGATATCATCCATCGCGATTAAGACACATCAGAATGCCTCTATGACAGCAATATTGGCCTTGCCACTGATGATACCTATACTTATCAATCTGCTTCGTCTCACCTCCTATGCTCTTGGTACGACACCTGATCAAAATCCATGGAATGAAGTTACGATGCTGGCCAGTATTGTTTCGCTGGTGACGGCTATGTCCCTTTGGTTGTTTCCTTATCTTTGGAGATCATAATGCAAAACGCAAATCAGCCCGCAAAGCCATCCTCATTAGCTCTTTGGAAGTGGGCTGCGATTCTTATCCTCATATATGTCTTTATAGCCGGATGGTTTGTTCCTCTGAAGCCTGGTATTATTGGTGTTTCTCCTGATAAGACAGTGGCCGGCGATCAGGTAGTCCTGACCGTGCAGGGATACAACACCTATTTTATGAAAGACCCGGATCAGATCAGGGCATGGTTACGCCTGACCGGTGATACGGTTATTAAAGCCCTGCGTGTGGAGGTAGTTGATGACCGGCATCTGAAGGCAGCTTTTTATATTCCATCGGTTTTGCCTGTCCGGCAGGATGCTTATCCTATGACACTCATTCTTGACCAGCCGTCAGAGGGTAGCAGCGTGCTTCCAAATGCACTTTTTATCTCACCGGCATCAGAAACAGACAGCGCAGAAATGGCGCTTTGGTTCAAAGAGAAAATAGGAAATATCCATCAACAGGCCGGAATGAGATATCCCTTCCGGAATATCCTGGCTGAAACGATACGGAATACATATTTCCATGTTCCTATGTGGTTTGCGATGATCATTTTGTTTGGGATCAGTGCATGGTACAGTCTGCGATACTATCGGCATGGATCGCTCAGGGATGATGTCATCAGCTCTGCATTTGTCAGGGTAGGGCTAATCTTTGGATTGCTTGGTCTTGTGACCGGCATGCTTTGGGCAAAGTATACATGGAATGAGTACTGGAGCTGGGATGTCAAGCAGAACATGTCTGCCATTGCTTTGCTTATCTATGCTGCATTCATGGTATTGAGGACATCTGTAGAGGATGAAATGCAACGGGCAAGATTATCAGCGGGCTATAATATGTTTGCCTTTGTGCTCTTAATCCCGCTGCTCTTTATCATTCCAAGGATGACGGATAGCTTACATCCCGGAAATGGTGGAAACCCTGCTATGGGTGGAGAGGATCTGGATAATACGATGCGAATGGTATTTTATCCTGCGGTCATCGGGTGGATTCTGCTGGGGATCTGGATAAGCCAGCTTGCATACCGTGTTGATCTCTTAAAACGAAACTCATGAAGTTGAATAAATCTTGTCATATTTATGGTCTATTTCATCAACCCATGAAGATCGGGAGCGTACTCATCTTTCTATTACTTTTTATGGTTCAGCTGGCACAGGCTCAGCAGGAATCTTCGCCTGATTATATGCGTAGTGTCGGGAAAATCTACGTTGTGGCAGGTGTGACATTGATCATCTTAATAACCATCCTCATCTACCTGGTGATCATGGATCGAAAAATTTCAAGACTCGAAAAACGGCAAAAAAATGAGTAGTACAGACACTAAAAAACACATTAGCTTTTTTGAAAGCGTAAACCGGAATTTTGATATGGCTGCGGCGCATACAGATATTCCAAAAGGTTTGTTAGACCAAATCAAAATATGCAACGCGGTCTATGAAATGGCATTCCCGGTGAAAATCGGAGATGAATACCAGGTGATCGAGGCATTCCGCGTACAGCACAGTCATCACCGTCTGCCGACGAAAGGGGGAATACGGTTTAGTCATCTTGTCAATCGCGATGAAGTGATGGCCCTGGCTGCGTTGATGAGTTACAAATGCGCACTTGTGGATGTTCCGTTTGGAGGTGCAAAAGGCGGCGTGAAAATCAGTCCCAGGAAATATACTGAAGAACAATTGGAAAAGATAACCCGGCGGTATACCACCGAGTTGATCCGTAAAAATTTTATTGGTCCGGGCCTTGATGTGCCTGCGCCTGATTATGGAACAGGCAGTCGTGAAATGGCCTGGATCCTGGATACTTACCAGGTATTTAATCATGGTGAAATTGATGCTGCTGCATGTGTAACAGGTAAGCCTGAGAATCAAAGTGGCATCAGGGGCAGAACAGAAGCAACAGGAAGAGGTGTTTACTATGGTATCCGCCAGTTTCTCTCGTATAGCGATGATTGCAAAGCGCTTGGTATGTCTCCGGGTATTGCCGGCAAGACAATGGTTATCCAGGGTCTTGGGAATGTTGGATCGTACTCCGGGACAATTTCCCAGGATGAAGGAGATGTCCTGGTGGTAGGTGTTTCTGAAATTGAAGGCACAGTATATAGCGAGAAAGGCATCAACATGGAGAAGCTACTCGCATACAGGAAGGAGACCGGCTCCATCATTGGTTTTCCTGGCACTTCTACATTACCGGAACGGGATGATTGGGTAGCGATTGAGTGTGACATACTTGTTCCTGCTGCACTTGAAAACCAGATCACAACTTCAAATGCAGGTAAAATCAAAGCGAGGATCATCGCTGAAGCTGCCAATGGCCCTGTGACTTCGGAGGCGGCTGATATTCTGAGGAAAAAAGGAGTTATCATATTACCTGACATGTACCTCAATGCAGGAGGAGTCACGGTGAGTTATTTTGAATGGTTGAAAAATCTTTCTCATATGCGCTTTGGACGCATGGAAAAAAGATATCAGCAGAATTCATTGACCAATCTTGTTTCCACTTTCGAAAGACTGACAGGTCATTCAGTAGGGATGAAGGAGAAAGTTATTCTGACGCATGGTGCCGATGAAATTGATTTAGTTCGTTCAGGTTTGGAAGATACGATGGTCAATGCGTATGATCAGATAAGGGAAGTGTACAAGCAAAAAGCTGATATAGAAGATCTGCGTACTGCTGCATTTATCGTGGCTTTGAATAAAATATCAGGGGACTATATTCGTTTGGGTATTTTCCCATAAGACGAAAACATGATACAAAAACTCATTCATTCAGGAAGATTTAAGCTGATTTTGTTATTGGCGCTGATGTCTGTGTTTTGTTTTTCCCTTTCGGTATTCCGGTTTTATTTTTCAGAAACAAAAACATTTTTATTCCTGAACTGGAATTTGTTCCTGGCTTTTATACCCTGGTTTGCAACTACCCTGATTATACTGAGTAAGCGTTTGCGTACGAATAAGATAGCATTGATGTTTGTATTAGTGGTGTGGTTGTTATTTTTTCCAAATGCTCCTTATATTTTAACTGATCTATTTCATCTGCGGGTCAGAAGTGCAATTCCGATTTGGTATGACCTGGTGGTTATTCTTTCATTTGCATGGACGGGGTTAACTTTTGGTTTTTTGAGTCTTGTCGATATTGAATCGCTGGCTTCAAAATATATGCCTGCCAGAGTAGTCCGATTCGTTCTTTTTGTTTTGTTATTTGCAGGGAGCTTTGGTATTTATTTAGGTCGTTACTTACGATGGAACAGTTGGGATATTTTCAATAACCCTTTTTCATTGTTGTCTGAGATCGGAGACCGGTTTATCGATCCTTTTTCTCACCCCAGGACATGGGGCATGACGATCTTATTTGGTGTGCTTTTGAATATGAGGTTTTGGACGTTTAAATTATTTGCTCCAAATGAAATGATAAAAATCAGTGACAAATAAATAGTATAAAATATAAATTCATGGTGGAAGATCTCGATAAGATTGATTTTACGATTTTAAGATTGTTGCAGGAGAATAGCAACATCACAAATCTCAGCCTTTCAAAAAAAATAGGTTTATCTCCGGCCCCCACGCTCGAACGCGTGAAAAAACTGGAGAAGAACGGCATTATCAAAAGCTACCATGCAGAAGTAGATCCACTTGCACTTGGGTTAACCGTGAAAACTTTTATCCTGGTCAATATCGGGTGGCACAAGGAACATGCCTCTGAAAATTTCCTACGAAAAGTGAATGAGATCGATGAAGTAGCAGAGTGCAATATCATCACAGGTGATGGTGATTTTCTTCTGAAAGTCATTTGTAAAGATCTGCAGGCCTACCAGAATTTATTATTCAATGTCTTATCCCAGATCCCGGAAGTAGAACGGCTTAAAACGTTGATGACGCTTTCTACGGTTAAAAACAGGAAGGTATTGCCCCTGGCATATTGATTAACATGCATGATGATTAATAAGCATTTTGTCTAAAATACATTTAGACAAAATGCTAAATGATTATTATGTTATAATATCCTGAACCTCAAAGAAATAACTATCATTTTTTGAATTCCCAATCTCTTCTCTGGTCAATACTCTCGCCTGAAGGCAAAACATCCTGGTTATTCGGCACCATGCATATTCGCGATGAGCGTGCATATCAAATGAGTAAAAATCTCTATCCGCTTATTCTTGAAGCAGATGCTTTCATAGGGGAGATGGATATGAACCGGACCTCAGAAGTGATGGAACAAACCCTCTATGATGCCCGCAAAAATTTTACGGAAGCTGCATTTCAAAAGCTCAGGCAGCAACTTCTGAAGTCATTCCAGGTAGATATCGCGTTGTATAATCACCTGCATCCACTGATGATCATGAGTGTTATCTCTAACCAGGTATTGCAGGCTGAGCACCACATTTCCCTTGATGAACATTTGTGGGATTTTGCAAAGCAAAACGGAAAAATGACATTAGGACTTGAATCTTATGAAGAACAATTTCGTATACTTCATACCATTGATGCAATCCCTCTTTATTCTCAAATTAAATCCATTGGAAAAAGTCCCTCAGGTGTAAGGAAGCATACTTCAAAAGGATTGAATTTGTATGTCGAAGGAAAAATCCATGCCTTGTATATGCTTTCCAAATCATCGATGCATGATCTGCGGAAGAAAATAATATATAAGCGGAATGCTAAAATGGCAGATGTTATCATCCGTCTTGATCAGGGTTATACTTATTTTATCACAGTAGGAGCAGGACATTTAAGTGGCAAGACTGGAATACTTTCTTCGCTTAAACGGGCAGGCTGGAAAGTTAAACCTGCAGGGCATGTTTTGAAATCAAAAGAATAATCCGACGCCTGCAACTATATTAAAATGATTTGCATAACTAATGGCAGCTGACCCAAACACAGGTCCAAGTCTGATACCCATATTGGTTTCTATCATCCACCGGTTGTGATTATTCAACAACAGATCTACAACATAGTGATCATCACCATCGATATAGTCATAATGGATCTTCGAATTGGATGTCTGGTATCCCACCATCAATTGACCGGATAATATTTTCCCTGCTTTTCCGATATGTGCTGTGATCATTTGCTGATCGCTATCCAGGTATGTGCTGGCTTTAATGTGGTGATAAAAATATCCGACTGAAAGATCAAATGTGGCATCCGTGAAATATGCGGAAAGTGAATGCCTGAAACCCATACCCAGAAACCTGACGCTTCCAAGATCCTGCCCTAAAGGAAAGGATAAAAATCTAGCGCTTACTTCTGAATTAAGAAATCCACCTACTGTCAATTGCGGAGTACCAAGTGTCATACTTTTTAAATCATATCCGCCCGGGAAGATATAAAAAGTGGTGTCCTCTCCCGTCAATGCAATGTTGTTTTTGTCACCAATGACTGTCGGGACAATGCGCGTCTGTTGGGGGCGAAAATCGCCGGTGGTGCTTGCCTCAAATGTGCGCATGCTTTCGGATGGTATAGATACCATGGCCTGAACTTTGAACCGAACAAAAAATTTCGTGTCAAAATTTGACCACTCCCAAATGCCTGTATTGATATTGGATGAGAATAAATCTGCTAATGGTTGTACGAATGGATTAGCATTTTCATCTATATAGGAATCCAGGTAATCCTTAATGGACTGATCCTGGGATTTGATCAGGTTGGTTAGCAGCAGGCAGGTAAAAAGGGTGATTGCTAGCTTTTTCATTTTTCAGATTTTCGCCGATTAAGTACCTGTTTAATTCATCGAAAGAGTCCATTATGGATGAGGAAACTATCTTGATTTTACAGCATAGGTATTAAACACATGGATCCTGTATATGTTTAACAGGGGAATATGATGAATATAAATTTTCATCGTCAAAATTATAAGTTTCTTCTAATCTTTCCCTGAATTCTGTAACAAGATGACCTCAAAAGCGTTCTCAGAACATCTTATGAGAATTACACTACTTCGTTGTTTGTTCACCATATTTTCCAGTGCTTTTGTTTTACTGGCTGGAGGACAGGGCAATCATACCTTAAGCGGGTATATAAAAGATGAAGAATCCGGCGAAACCCTGATAGGTGCAAATATCCATCTCGAATCAGATCCATCCAATGGAACTGTAACCAATACGTACGGTTTTTATTCTATTACACTGCCTGCAGGTTCTTACCGTTTTGTTTATTCTTATATGGGATATCAAAGCGTTGTAAAAGATATTTCGCTGGAAACAAATACAACGATGAACGTCTCTATGGCGCCGGGTATTGAAATGAAAGAGGTGGTCGTCTCAGCGAAAGAAGATGAAGAAGATGAAAATGTGCAGAGCACTTCGATGGGCAGGGTGAATTTGCCCACTGAACAAATAAAAGTCCTGCCGGCTCTATTGGGCGAAATTGACATATTGAAAACCATACAATTATTGCCAGGTGTGTCTTCTGCCGGAGAGGGTAGTGCAGGATTTTATGTAAGAGGGGGAGGTGCTGATCAAAACCTTGTTTTGCTGGATGAAGCTGTAGTGTATAACAGTGGTCACTTCCTGGGTTTCTTCAGTGTGTTTAATGCAGATGCTATTAAAACAACAACGTTGATCAAGGGTGGGATCCCTGCTGTGTATGGAGGAAGATTATCATCCGTGCTCGATATCCAGATGAAGGAAGGAAACAATCAACATTTTGCTGCAGAAGGTGGCATTGGTCTGATTTCTTCCCGGCTCACATTGGAGGGGCCAATCGTAAAAGAGAAATCAAGCTTCCTGATCAGTGCACGTCGGACATATGGTTTTGATCTTGCGCAACCCTTTATTGCCAAAACGGATTTTGCCGGGACGAATTATTTTTTCTATGACCTGAATACAAAGATCAATTACCAGTTTTCACAAAGAGACAGGATATACCTGAGCGGATATTTTGGACGTGACGTGCTGACACTTGCACAACGCGAACGTGATCTTGAATTCAAGCTTCCTTACGGGAATGCAACAGCTACGCTTCGATGGAATCATTTGTTCAATGACAGGTTGTTTTTTAATCTTTCTGCGATCTACAACGATTACCAGTTCAGGGCCGGGTTTGACCAGGAAGAATTTCATTTTGATGTGTTTTCAGGTGTGAGGGATATTGGTGCCAAGTTTGATTTTGATTACTTCCCTTCCACAAGTCACCAGATTAAAGCAGGGTTGCAGGGCACATATCATCGCCTTACGCCGAATATCGTAACAGGGAATGCAGGTGAAACTGAATTTGAATCCACAGCAAAACCTAAATACGGAAATGAATTAGGAGTTTATATCCAGGATGACTGGAAAATAAATGATTGGTTGAGGATCAATCTTGGTCTTAGAGGCACTTTGTTTCAGCAAACGGGTCCGTACACTTCAAAAATTACCGGTAAAACATATGGCTCAGGTGAAGTTGTAAAATCTTATAATTCTTTGGAGCCAAGGATTTTTTTCAACACAAGCCTTGGACTTAATTCATCGCTGAAAGGAGGTGTGACGGCTACAACACAATATCTGCATCTTGTCAGCAACAGTTCGTCTACATTGCCTGCAGATGTTTGGGTGCCCAGCTCGGAGATTGTAAAGCCACAACGCGGCTGGCAATATGCAATCGGATATTTTCAAAATTTGCAAAACAATGGATATGAAGCTTCCATAGAGGCTTACTACAAATCATTGCATGACCAGATTGATTACAAAGAAAGTTTTGTGGACAATAGTGTTGACCAGGTGGAAGAGGAATTTGTGTTTGGGGAAGGACAGGCGTATGGTCTTGAATTTTTTATCCGGAAGAACAAAGGTGATCTGAATGGATGGATTGGTTATACATTAAGCCGGACAGAAAGGAAATTTCCGGAGATCGAAGCCGGTCGTGTATTTCCTGCTACCTATGACAGGACACATGACATGACATTCGTTACGAATTATAATGTTGATCCGCAGTTGACTATTGGTTTAGTTTTTATTTATGCAACTGGCAGGACGTTTACGCCGCTGGAACGATTGTATATCATATCAGGTGATTTGCAAACGGATTATGGTCCACGCAATAGTCAGCGATTAGAGCCTTATCACCGCATGGATATTTCGCTGACATGGGTGCCGAAAGGAAGTGAGCAGAAAAAATTTAAATCAAGCTGGGTGTTTTCTGTATATAATGTTTACAACCGGCAAAATACTTTCTTCACATATACAGATTACGATACTGACTTACAGATGGGAGAGGCTACGATCAAAGCGTATAAAGTATCCATATTTCCTATTCTTCCCTCTATCACCTGGAATTTCAAATGGCAATGAAAATCAAATTCAATATATTATTTGCATGTATTGCAGTCGGTGTATTTTATTCCTGCGAAAAGGAATATACTCCTGCAAAATCTGAAGACGGTCCCAAGTACGTTGTGGAAGGATTCATCGAAGCAGGAGAAAATCCATTTCCTCCTTACCTGATCCTTACAAAGACGTTTGATTTTTATGGTTCATTAAGTCCTGATCAGTTTACAGCGTCTTTTGTGCATGATGCGGATGTCCGTGTGACAGATGGTAGCCAGGAAGTAGTTTTGCAGGAAGTTTGTTTTTCGGATTTACCACCGGAGCTGAGGAAGGAAGTTGCAGCCCAATTTGGGTTTGATGCAGATAGCCTGGCCATTGATTATTGTGTTTATCTTGATGTCTCCGGTCAATTACAACCTGTGGAAGATAAATCATATGATTTGAAAATTGTTGCTGAGGGCCATACCATTACTGCCACTACGCACATTCCTCTTCATGTGCCCCTCGATAGTGTTCATTTTGAAGCACCACCCGGAATGTCAAATGATACTCTGGCGCAATTGCGGGCAAGCATTTCTGATCCTGCAGGTATAAGAAACTTTTACAGGTATTTTGGAGCCACGAATGGAGGGGCTTTACAGACATCCTTCTCAAGTGTTACAGAAGATTTATTTTTTGATGGAAAAACTTTTGAGTTCCAGCTTTTTAATCCCAAGACTACGGAAAGCGATGTTGAGCCGGATGTATTTGGTCTGTATTTTGTAGGTGATAGCATGACCATCAAATGGTGTAATATGGATGAGGCGCATTTTGATTTTTGGAATACATTAGAGTTTAGTAATGCTAACCAGGGACCCTTTTCAAGTTATACACGATTGGCATCCAATATCCACGGGGGTCTTGGGATATGGGGTGGTTATAGTGTGTCCTATTATACCCGGAAAGTAGCCTATTGAGTTTACATGGCAAATCAGCTTTTAGAAGAATTATCATCAGGTGTTGAGATTCAACGTCATCACAAAGTAGCGGTGCTCTTTGGAGCTTCCGGTTTGATCGGTAATTGTTGTCTTCGAAGACTTTTGGTTCACCAGGCATATGAAAAAGTCATTTCTATAGGGCGAACCGTTCTCAAAGCAAGTCATCCGAAACTCATTCATTACGAAGTTGATCTTTCGCAGCCGGATAATTATCGTCACCTCATGAGAGGAGATGATCTCTTTATCTGTCTTGGAACTACCATGAAAAAGGCCGGAAGCCGGGATGCCTTTTATGAAGTGGATCACGATCTTGTATTTAACATTGCCAAAACAGGTTCACTGCAGGGAATGAATCAGCTGATCTTTGTTTCCAGCATCGGAGCGGATAACCGTTCCTTAATTTATTATCTGAAAGTGAAAGGGGAGCTTGAAAGTAATGTCAGGCGTTTGCCATACTGGGGTGTTCATATCATGCGGCCGTCAGTATTATTGGGAAACCGGGAAGATCAGCGTCCTGCTGAACAAATAGCCGGATTGTTGGCAAAAGGATTACAACGATTTTCCGGATCTATCCTGGGTGATATTGCACCTATTGATGCAGATGATGTAGCCAAAGCAATGGTCCTGGCTGCACAGAGCTTAAAACAGGGAACACATGTACATCATGGAAGCGAGATCGTAAAATTAGCCCGTCAGTTCAATCACTAAGGATTCGTCTTTTCAGATTGTAACAGTTTGCATTTCTTTTCCTTTCTTCGAATTCATCCGGGTCGGTAGAGAAACGATGAAAGTTGCACCCTGGTTTAATTCACTTCTTGCAGAAATAAATCCTTCATGCTGTTCAACTATTTTTTTACAAAACGCAAGGCCAATGCCCGTTCCTTCATATTCGTCCTGATGATGCAGGCGCTTGAACATTTCAAATATCTGTTCTGAATATTTCTGATCAAAACCGATACCATTATCTTCTACAAATATTCTGCAATACGGATCCACTCCTATGCTGCCATTATTGCTTCCTGATAAAATGTCGCAGTAAATTTTTATTTCAGGCAACACATCGGCTTTAGCATATTTTAGTGCATTATGGATCAGGTTGTAAAACAACGGCCGTATCAGGTGTGGGTTCACATAAAGAGATGGCAGCTGTTCAATAATGATGTTAGCATTTTTTTCTTTGATCGTAGCTTCCATATCAGAAACCACCTCATTGACCAGGTTGTTGAGATCGCTTTTTTCAAAAGCGGTTTTTTCAATGGATATCTTTGCAAACGTCATGATATCCTTGATGAGGATCTGCAATCGTTCAGTGGCTATCCTGATCCTGCTTAAATACCGTTTGGCTTCTTCATCCAACTTATCGCCGTATTTGGTATTCAGTCTTTCGCTGAAGGTGAGGATTTTTCTCAACGGCTCCTGCAGGTCATGTGATGCCATGAATGCAAAACGGTCAAGATCTTTATTGGCCGCTTCCAGCTTATCTATATTTTTCAGGAGCTCAAGATTCAGGGCTTTTACTTTTTCCTCTGATATTTTGTGTTCATTGATTTCCACTTCCAGGCTCTTGTTGATGGCGATCAGCTTTTGCTCCTGGGATATAAGCTGGTGCGTCTTTCGATAAAGATCTACGAAAACAGACACTTTGGCTTTTAAGTAATCAGGGTTGATAGGCTTGAAAATATAATCCACCGCACCGGAACTATATCCTTTAAATATATTTTCATCGCTGTAGTCATGGGCAGTGATAAAAATGATAGGGATGTGCCGCAGCTTCTCTCTTTCATAGATCATCGAAGCGGTTTCGAAACCATTGAGATTTGGCATCTGTACATCCATCAGGATAAGTGCAAAATCAAACTGACTTAAAAGTATTTTCAGTGCATCCCTGCCTGAAGTAGCCTTTACAATCTGGTAGCCATCCGGCTCTAGTATAGTCTGAATAGAAAGTAAATTATCTTCCCGGTCATCTACAATTAAAATTTTTGCCATTCCCTTTGTTATTTATAAAACCATACACGCATGAGCGAAAGCAGCTGATCGATCTTGAGTGGTTTTGTAATGTAATCTGAAGCTCCTGCGTCAATGCATTTCTGGCGGTCACCTTTCATAGCCTTGGCGGTAACAGCAATGATAGGTAGTGTACTATTCTTGTGTTCGCGTCTTATCTTTTGAGTGGTCTCATATCCATCCATCTCTGGCATCATGATATCCATCAGGACCATATCTATTCTAGGAGTTTCATTCAGAATATTGATAGCTTCTTTTCCGCTTTCCGCAGTGATGACGTTAATGTTGTAACGCTCGAAAACTGTGGTAAGGGCAAACAGATTCCGAATATCATCATCAACGACAAGGATGTGTTTACCAGTCAGGATATCTTCTTTTGAGCGTATATTTTCAATCACTTTTCTCTTAGCCGGAGCCAGGGATTGATGATTGATGTGTGTATGGAATACAGTTTCTTCCAATAGTGTTTCCAGCGTATTTACACCTTTCAGAAGAATAGAATTTGAAAGACGTTGTAACTGCGTGAGCTCATTCTTATTAAAATCTTTTGCTGAATAGACAATGACCGGAGTTGTTTTCTTTTTAATGTCCGTCACCCGGTTCAGCAGGTCAAGACCGCCGATATCGGGGAGCGTGTAGTCAACAATGATACAATCAAACTCATTGTTCCGGATTTGCTCCAGTGCTCCTTTGCCGGTGCTTTCTATCGTCAGGATAAGGTGATCATCATCCAGCATTTTTGCTATCTGCGATGCATCCAGCTCACTATCTTCAATGATTAGTACATGCTTGAATTCTTTTTTATGGAAGCTGATCATTTCATGGAAGAGCTCATTCAACGCTTCATTTTCAAGTGGCTTCAGAAGGAAACTGCTACCACCACGTTTAAGCGCTAGCGTTCTGTTCTCTTCGCCAGAGATAAGATGTATCGGGATATGCCTGTACTTAAGATCATTTCTCAACAGGTTCAGGATCTTCCATCCGCTGGTATCAGGAAGCTTGACATCAAGGGTCATGGCGATAGGAGTAAACTGATTGATGAAATCAAATACTTCAATGTAGCTTACAGCAACGATCGCTTTTAATCCCATCTGATGTGCCCGTTCGATCAGGATCTTACCAAAACGCAGATCATCTTCTACGATCAGTACGACATGGTCATTGGGCTGGATGTTTGTCCGGTCGTCACCCGAATCGTTGATCATCTCGTTTACGAGTCCAAGATTTTGTTCTGCAGTTTCAACAGGGATACGAATTGAATTCAATAAGTTATTGATTTCACCCAACTGCTGTTCATAAACACCCGGATCCTGAATATGTTTGTGGGCAACATCTGTAGCGCTTTCTACAGGCAGGTATAAGGTAAATGTACTGCCCTTTCCAAGTTCGCTTTCCAGTTCAATAGTTCCGCCAAGGAGCTCTGCGAGACCACGACTGATGGAAAGTCCAAGTCCGGTACCACCATACTTACGAGATGTTGAACCTTCCGCCTGCTGGAATGCTTCGAAGATGATATTCTGTTTTTCATTCGGAATACCAATCCCAGTATCCATGATCGCAAATGCAACAACTTTTGATGCAGCATCCAGGGTTGAATTATATCCCGGTTTCCAGCTTTTATTAGCCTGGTATATTTTTAACCTTACTTCACCTTTCTCCGTGAACTTGAATGAATTGGAAAGAAGATTCTTCAGGATCTGATTTAACCGTTGTAAGTCAGTCTCCATCATTTCCGGAAGCACAGTATCTGTTTCAATATTAAAACGGAGGTGTTTCGCTTCAGAAATGGGTTTGAATGTAGTTTCTACAAAGGATGCAATTTCAGCGAAACGAACTGGTGAAATATTTGCTGTGATAAATCCGGATTCAACTTTCGACAAGTCAAGGATGTCATTGATCAGCTGGATAAGGTCATCACCGCAGGAGTGGATCGTCTTGGCATAACGTATCTGCTTGTCATTAAGATTTCCTTCTACATTTTCATAAAGCTGCTGGGCCAGGATGAGCAAGCTGTTGAGCGGAGTTCGCAGCTCATGCGACATATTGGCAAGGAACTCTGATTTGTATTTGGATGTAAGTGTTAGCTGTTCTGCTTTTTCTTCAAGCGATTTACGCGCTTCTTCAACCTCTTTGTTCTTGGCCTCCACTTCATCTTTTTGCTTCACCAGCAGGAGTGCTTTATCCTGCAGCTCATCATTGGTCCTTCTCAATTCTTCCTGCTGGATCTTGAGCTCGCCTGCCAGCGATTGTGATTGTGTCAGAAGGCCCTCTGTTCTCGTATTGGCTTCAATAGTATTCAATACGATACCGATACTTTCTGTCAGCTGACTCAAAAGCTCAAGGTGTGTTTCACTGAATTTATCCAATGAAGCAAGCTCGATGACGGCTTTCACATTGTTTTCAAACAACACCGGAAGAATGATCAGGTTGGCTGGTTTTGCACGTCCGAGACTGGAAGTGATCTTGATATAATCTCTTGGAACGTTTGTAATCAGAATTCTTTCTTTCTCAGAGGCTACCTGGCCAATCAGTCCTTCGTCAATCCCGAATTCTTTTGGAATATTTTTTTCTTCTTTATACCCATATGCTGCGAACAATTGCAGCTTAATATTCTGGGCGTCTTCATCCTGGTTTAAAATATAAAATGTACCATAATGCGCAGTGACCACCTGGGCAAGCTCTGAAAGAATTCGTTTTGCCACCGTATTCAAATCTTTCTGACCCTGTAACATCTGCGTGAACTTGGCGAGATTAGATTTCAACCAGTCTGTTTCCTGGTTACGCAAAGTGGTTTCTTTCAGATTAGCGATCATCTGGTTGATCGTATCCTTCAAAGCTTCAACCTCACCTTTCGCTTCTACCCGAATCGTTCGCGTTAAGTCACCCTTTGTAACAGCAGATGCAACTTCAGAAATCGAACGCACCTGTGTAGTCAGATTCTGTGCAAGCTGATTTACGTTTTCTGTAAGATTTTTCCAGATACCTGATGCACCAGGCACACTCGCCTGGCCTCCTAATTTTCCATTAACTCCTACTTCCCGTGCCACAGTAGTTACCTGGTCACCGAATACAGCAAGCGTTTCAATCATTTCATTGATCGTATCTGTCAATTGAGCAACCTCACCTTTTGCATTGATGGATAATTTCTGACGAAGATTTCCTGTGGCCACAGATGTTACCACTTTTGCAATACCACGCACCTGGCTTGTCAGATTCGATGCCATCATGTTCACACTATCTGTCAAATCTTTCCATGTACCGGCAACACCTTTTACTTCTGCCTGTCCTCCAAGTTTTCCTTCTGTACCAACTTCCCGTGCAACACGTGTCACCTCGAATGCAAATGAATTCAATTGTTCCACCATCGTATTGATCGTGTTCTTCAAATCCAGGATCTCTCCTTTTACGTCGATAGCAACCGTTTTTGACAAGTCACCTGAAGCCACAGCTTTTGTTACCTGTGCAATGTTCCGCACCTGGGCTGTAAGATTACCTGTCATCTGGTTTACAGAGTCTGTCAAATCTTTCCATGTACCTGCAACACCTGGTACGAATGCCTGACCTCCAAGCTTTCCGTCTGTTCCCACTTCACGCGCAACACGCGTTACCTCAGAAGCAAATGCACGGAGCTGATCCACCATCGTGTTGAGCGTTTCTTTCAACTGAAGAATTTCTCCACGCACGTCAACGGTAATTTTCTTGGACATGTCACCATTCGCCACAGCGATAGCCACATCAGCGATATTTCTTACCTGTGCCGTAAGATTACCTGCCATTTGATTTACTGAGTCAGTTAAGTCTTTCCATGTACCGGCAACACCAGGCACACTCGCTTGTCCTCCAAGCTTTCCTTCTGTACCCACCTCACGAGCAACACGTGTTACCTCCGATGCAAAACCACGCAACTGATCCACCATCGTATTGATGGTATTCTTCAACTCGAGGATTTCACCCTTTACGTTTACAGTAATTTTTCTTGACAAGTCACCATTAGCAACAGCAGTTGTTACCTCTGCAATATTTCGTACCTGTGATGTAAGATTACTTGCCATCTTATTTACAGAGTCTGTCAAATCTTTCCATGTACCTCCTACACCCGGTACATCGGCTTGTCCTCCAAGCTGACCTTCGGATCCAACCTCACGCGCAACACGCGTTACTTCCGATCCGAATGAATTCAACTGATCCACCATCGTGTTGATGGTATTTTTTAATTCGAGGATTTCACCTTTTACATCCACAGTAATTTTACGCGACAAGTCACCTTTTGCAACAGCCGTTGTTACCTCTGCAATATTTCTTACTTGTGCTGTAAGATTACTACCCATTTGATTTACGGAGTCTGTGAGATCTTTCCAAACACCACCGACACCTTCCACGGTAGCTTGTCCACCAAGTTTTCCTTCAGAACCCACTTCACGCGCAACACGAATTACCTCAGACGCAAATCCACGCAACTGATCCACCATCGTGTTGATCGTATTTTTCAACTCAAGGATTTCACCTTTTACGTCCACACCGATTTTTCTTGACAAGTCACCATTTGCAACAGCAGTCGTTACCTCCGCAATATTTCGCACTTGTGATGTCAGGTTACTACCCATCTGATTTACTGAGTCGGTCAAATCTTTCCACGTTCCCCCTACACCTGTTACTTCAGCCTGCCCTCCAAGTTTTCCCTCAGTACCTACTTCAAGAGCCACACGTGTTACTTCAGACGCAAATGAGTTGAGCTGATCCACCATCGTGTTAATGGTTTTTTTCAATTCAAGGATTTCTCCTTTTACATCTACGGTAATCTTACGAGACAAGTCACCTTTTGCAACGGCAGTTGTTACCTCGGCAATATTTCGTACCTGGCCTGTAAGATTACTTGCCATTTGATTTACAGAATCTGTGAGATCTTTCCATACACCACCGACTCCGACCACCGTAGCTTGTCCTCCGAGTTTTCCTTCAGAACCTACCTCTCTGGCAACACGCGTTACTTCAGATGCAAAAGAATTCAACTGATCCACCATCGTGTTGATGGTGTTTTTCAATTCAAGGATCTCACCTCGTACGTCCACCGTAATTTTTCTTGACAAGTCACCTTTGGCAAGACCTGTCGTAACCTCTGCGATATTCCGTACCTGGCCTGTAAGATTACTGGCCATTTGATTTACAGAATCCGTAAGATCTTTCCATACACCATCTACACCCTGTACTGCAGCCTGTCCTCCAAGTTTTCCTTCCGAACCAACCTCACGCGCAACACGTGTAACTTCCGATCCAAAAGAATTCAACTGATCCACCATCGTGTTGATCGTATTTTTCAACTCAAGGATCTCACCTTTTACGTCCACTGTAATTTTCTTCGACAAGTCACCTTTTGCAACAGCCGTTGTTACTTCCGCAATATTTCTAACCTGTGCAGTAAGATTACTACCCATTTGATTTACGGAGTCTGTAAGATCTTTCCAAACACCACCGACACCTTTCACTTTTGCTTCACCACCGAGTTTCCCTTCAGAGCCTACTTCCCGTGCAACACGCGTTACCTCAGCAGAAAATGAATTCAACTGATCCACCATCGTATTGATCGTATTTTTCAACTCCAGGATCTCTCCTTTTACGTCCACCGTAATTTGTCGTGATAAGTCACCCTTCGCCACAGCTGTAGTTACCTCCGCAATATTCCGTACCTGTCCTGTCAGGTTACTCGCCATTTGATTTACTGAGTCAGTCAAATCTTTCCATGTACCGGCAACACCTTTTACATGTGCCTGTCCACCAAGTTTTCCTTCTGTACCTACTTCAAGAGCAACACGCGTAACCTCAGAAGAAAATGAATTCAGCTGATCCACCATCGTGTTGATCGTATTTTTCAACTCAAGGATCTCACCTTTTACATCCACCGTAATTTTACGCGACAAGTCCCCCTTGGCAACCGCTGTTGTCACCTCTGCTATATTTCGCACCTGCGCTGTGAGGTTACTACCCATTTGATTTACAGAGTCAGTCAGATCTTTCCACACACCACCTACGCCTTTCACTTTTGCCTGGCCACCGAGCTTTCCTTCTGAACCCACTTCACGCGCAACACGTGTAACTTCCATGGAGAAGAGGTTCAACTGTTTCACCATGTCATTTACTTCTTTCGCAATCCTTGCAAACTCACCCTGCAATTCATGACCACCGATTTCTTGTGGCATGAGCTGCGAGAGATTTCCTTTTGCAACAGAACTGATCACGTGTGCGATCTCGATAGTCGGATGCACCAGGTCGGAGATCAGCGAATTGAGAGATTCAATCCCTGTGCTCCAGTCTCCACGTGCATTGGGTATCTCGATCCGTTGTGTAAGCTTACCCTGCTTACCGATGATGTTTCCGGCTTTGGTGAATTCCTGCATCATACGTTCGTTGAATGCAATGATTTCATTCAGTGCGTCGCAGATCTTTCCGTTGATGCCCAATTGATCAATAGGCATCCGGACGTTAAAATTTCCATTCCTCACTTCGTGAAGGACTAGAAGGAGTTCTCTTGAGTCGAGTTGTCCGTCAAGTCTTTCTGAGAGGTCATGAGGATGCACAAGTGTCTGTGGAATCACCTGTATCGCATGTCCGCCATTTTCTGTAAGGTGTTGATTTGGAAGCTCAATGGTGTCGGTATTCCCATCGGTTCCATTGGGAGAAGTTTTTTTCTTTCTCATTTTTGCTGAGGGATTTTTATAGCTAAAATCAAAGATGAAAGTGGTTTTTAACAAATGAAGTACCGCCCAAAGGAGCGGATCTATATTCTTTAAAGATATTTTTTAGGCGGTGGGTAGGTCTTATATAATTACGTTATTATGTTATACTTTATTGAGACGTCTTTAACCCCCCGCCCCCTGAAAGGGGGAGTTGTTGATTTTAATTTATCTGGTATAAGAAAAAACAATTCTCCTTTCAGAGGCCAGGGGCATCAGCAACTCCCCCTTTCAGGGGGCGGGGGGTTAAACGAGGTTTCTTCATAGCTTCGCACCATGTCAAATTCATCTGAAATCATAGTCCGGATCAACCTGGACGCCAACAGGGTGCCTGAGCGAATTGAATGGCAGGCATCGGATGCCGGCCAGAAACACCCGGCAGAAAGCAAATCTGTGTTTTTATCCCTCCTTGATAAGGATACCCTCGAGACCTCTACGCTATTTCTCTGGACAAAGGAATGCCAGGTAGCTGAAATGGACCGGAATGTATTTTATGCTTTGGGCTCTATGACGGATGGGTATTTCAATGCTACCCAGAATACAGAGCTGGCTAATGAAATGCGCAGGTTTGTTCAGTATTTCGGTGAGAAAACCGGGATCATTAAGGCCGAATCCAATACTTAAATGCAGCCTACACTGTTTCAGAATGACGAGGCTGGCCGCGAGGCGTTTGCAGCGTTAGCTTCAAGGGCAGTGGAATGGATAGTTAATTATTACGGTCATATAGAAGAGCTTCCGGTTAGGAGCCAGGTTTCACCAGGAGATATTTATGGTCAATTTCCTACTCAACCACCTTTAGTTCCTGTCAGTGAGGATGAAGTCTTCAGGATTTTAAGTGAAGTAATCATTCCTGGAATGACGCATTGGCAGCATCCTGATTTTTATGCATTCTTTCCTGGTAACACTAGTTTCCCTTCCATCGCTGCGGAAATTCTTACTGCAGGTATGTCTGCTCAATGCATGCTTTGGGAAAGTTCGCCTGCAGCTGCTGAACTGGAACAGCGATGCATGGAATGGTGTCGTGATTTATTAGGATTGCCGAATGGATGGCAGGGTGTGATCCAGGATACGGCTTCGACAGCGACTTTATCTGCGTTATTGACTGCACGCGAATGGAAATCAGGATTCAGCATTTCAAAAAAAGGATTTGATGGAACCGTTTATAGAATCTATAGTTCTGCACAAGCGCATTCCTCCATTGAAAAAGCAGTTCGGCTTGCAGGTTTTGGAACGGATCATCTTGTTGCGATTCCTGTTGATGAAAACCTGTCTATCATTCCAGAGGAATTGGAAGAAGCTATCAAGGCTGATCTCAAACTTGGGTATGTACCTGTATGTGTGATTTCCACGATTGGGACCACCGGCACCGGAGCGATTGATCCGGTAGCCGAAATAAGTATGTTAACGGCCCGATATGGGTTGTGGCATCATGTCGATGCAGCTTATGCAGGGACAGCCCTGATGCTTGATGAACTGGATTATTTGCGAAATGGATTGGAAGGAGCAGACAGCTTTGTTTTCAATCCCCACAAGTGGATGTTCGTGCAGTTTGACTGTACAGCTTACTTCGTTCGTGATCCGGAATTATTGATCAGGACAATGAGCATCACGCCTTCATACCTGGCTACGGTCCATGGTGATAAAGTCCGTGATTACAGGGATTGGGGTATTCCGCTTGGTAGGAGGTTCAGGGCACTCAAGCTTTGGATGACTCTTCAGTTATTGGGTACAGACGCTATCAAGGAGAGGATCAGGTTCCATATTTCTTTGTCTAAAAAAATAGAACAATGGATATCAGATGACATTCATCTTGAAATCGCGTATAAACGTTCGCTGAATATTGTTACTTTCAGATTGAAAAAAGAATTTGACCCTGAGGGCAGGCTGACAAAGCAATTGGTAGCAGAAATCAACGACAGTGGCAAAGCTTATATGACACATGCAGTGGTTGAAGGAAGAAGCCTGGTGAGGTGGGTGACCGGACAAACTTATGTTGAAGAACGCCATATCAAATCAACGTGGGAAATAATTCAATCGATCGTAGCTAAAATTATTAAAACATGACATTACCAACTAAAGCTGACCTCATCAAAGCACGCATGTGGCTTGAGGGAATGGTGCATCACACACCGGTATTAACTTCCACCACTTTTGATGAATTGACAGGTGCGCATGTTTTTTTCAAATGCGAAAATTTTCAGCGCATGGGAGCATACAAGATGAGAGGTGCTACACATGCATTGACGAGATTTCATCTTGATGAGCTTGAAAATGGTGTGATCACACATTCGTCAGGAAATTTTGCGCAGGCAGTTGCGCTTGCTGCGAAAATAAAACATGTCAAAGCGAAGATCGTTATGCCTGAAAACTCACCGGCCGTAAAAGTGGATGCGGTGAAAGGGTATGGTGCTGAAATTATTTTCAGCGGAAATCAACCCAGCGATCGCGAGAATAAAGTCAATGAAGAAATGAAGGCGAATGGGATGCCATTTATTCATCCATCGAATAACCTGAATGTAATCCTTGGCAATAGTACTGCTACTCAGGAATTCGTTGAACAGGTGACCGGGTTGGATTATATCATTGCGCCTGTAGGTGGTGGTGGTTTGCTTGCCGGGACTGCGCTTGCGGCACATTGGTTTTCTTCACTCACGGAAGTGATTGCTGCAGAACCTGAAAATGTCGATGATGCATACCGTTCATTGCAGTCTGGTAAAATCGAAACGAATGAAACGGCTGATACGATTGCAGATGGATTGCGAACCAATCTTGGTGATATCAATTTTCCGATTATCAAAGAACTGGTGCATAAAGTATTGCTTGTCAGTGAAAAGGAAATTGTCGATGCGATGAAATGGGTTTGGGAAAGGATGAAAATAATTATTGAGCCGAGCAGTGCTGTTGCGGTGGCTGCGGTGATCCGGTATAAGGATCAGTTTAAGGGAAAGAAAGTAGGAGTGATAATTACCGGGGGGAATGTGGATTTGAGTGAGATGACGAAGCTGATGGGGAATTAATCTGGTCGTCAATCGTGAGTCGTCAATCGTGAGCCGTCAGTTGTGAACTCTATGGGAAAATTAAGTAATATTTTATTTGAAAAATTTTTTACTTGCTATCAAGTGATTTTGAATTCGTGTAGTTGAAATGTAGACACCACATATTATAATCATGTTGTCAGTAAATCTTTAAAATGAAATCACTCAGATCATCGATTTATCTTTTCTTTTTTCTGTTGAGTTTTTCACTTTCTGGACAGAGAGAAGGTGATAAGTGGGTTATTGGGTATTACAGTTATCTGGGGAGTCATAATTATAGTGTTATGCACTTTGATTTTAGTGGACCTTCCATGAAGTTAGATTGGCATTTTGATGAAAAAATAAACATGAATGAAACTACATCGAATATATGCGACAAAAACGGGCAGGCGATTTTATGGACAAATGGAATGCAAATTTTTGGTAAGCATGCAGTCATTGTAGCAGATACGATTGCTTTTGACGGGGATCCGTTTGGATACTGGAATTATTTTTACGACAAAGACCGTGGACCTTCCGGGTCTCCTTTGCACAATGGTGCCATTATTCTGCCCTTCCCTGGGCAGGAGAATGTATTTACAGTTCTTTATCATTCCATGTCACCTCATCCAACGCTTGGTTTTGATACTGACAAACATCTGGAAGCCAGAGTAAAGATGAATGAGGATTCATCCTATACGATCTTGTTCAGGGATTCCTTAATTGCCCCAGTTTTTAAATGGTATAAAGGTTCAATCATTGCGACTCGACATGCAAATGGCCGTGATTGGTGGATTCTAACGTTAGCGCACGATGGTCCAAAATATTTTTCATTCTTGTTGGATGATTCAGGTGTTAAGTTTCATCATGAAGGCAATGTAAATAACAACATCATAGGAGGCCTGGGTCAGGCAGCATTCTCGAGCAATGGAAATTATATGGCCAGAATGGATGCAAACACGATTGAGGATGGGCAGCGTATTTATTTATTCCGTTTCGATAGATGCACAGGGTATCTTGAAGATCTGGATTCATTTCATACGGAAGCAGGTTATTTTACAGGAGTTGCTTTTTCGCCTTCTGAGAGGTACCTGTATGCTGATGACAATTTACATTTATGGCAATGGGATTTATTAGCTGATGATATTGCTGCTTCTCAAACACTTGTGGACACATTTGACGGTTTTGTTCAGCCCGGTTGGTTCCAAATGCAATTTGCTTCAATGGCAGCCGCGCCAGATGGCAGAATCTATATGACACCTCCCGCAGGCAGCAGTGAGTTTATGCATGTGATCGAAAGGCCTGACATGCCTGCTGATCAATGTAATTTCAGGCAGCATTCCATCGACCTCAAAGTACCGAATGGCCGATCCTCACCTAACCTTCCAAATTACAGATTAGGTCCACTGGATGGGAGTCCCTGTGACACCCTGGGTATTGATAATATTCTTACGGCGCACTGGAGAAATGAGGAGTATGCGTTAGGATTTCCACATGGAATTCTCTTTACGGATTTGTCGTATTTCAATCCTGAAGTCTGGCATTGGGATTTTGATGATGGATCGACAAGTTCAGAGAGAAATCCTGTACATGCATTTGAAAGTGGATTGTACCATGTATGTCTGACAGTCAGCAATGCAAATTCATCAGATAGTTCATGTCAATGGATTGAAATACTGGAGACAGAAATTGATGATCCGCAACAAACTTCGGAGCAGGATTTGTCCATAACACCTAACCCATTTCACAACGTAATTAACATAGTGTCTAAATCAGGTGAATTCCGGATAGCGCATTTGCAACTTTACGATATTCATGGCAGATTCGTATTCGATCAGCCTGAAGCACCAGTGCCGGTAAGTATTTTTTTACCGCCATTTCCACCCGGAATGTATCTGTGCAGGATCAAAGATCAGGATGGTACGATTTACAGTTTCAAAGTGATGAAACAATAATAAAAAGTTTTCAGAATAAATTGAAATCCCGCCTGCAGGAATGAAGGTGGGATTTTTTTATTTGAAATCATCTTCTAATAATTTCTCTTCCTCTTTCCATTTTTTTAATTCTTCTCTGGACGGCGCTTGTTCTTTAAGCAAACCAACAAATTGGTCAATTGAATATGTCTTGTAATCTATGCATGCCTGAATGTCTTCTTTAGTCAATTCAGGGAAATCTTCGATGATTTGCTCCTGTGTCATGCCCGAGGCCATATAACCAAGCACATCATCTACTGTGATACGCATTCCTCTGATACAAGGTTTTCCTCCTCGCTTACCTGGTTCTATAGTGATGAATTTCATGTAATCTGAATTCATAATTTAAAATTAACGAATTTGTCGTAATCATTTTTGGAAAAGGATTTTCCAAGTCGTAGATACCAGAGGGAAACAGAGCGGCCCGGCAATCGGGGCACATTAGCATGACTCATTCCTACCCGGGCATACTTCGACCTGCTTAACTCAACCTTGTACTACATCTATGCAACCTGTGCCACGAGTAACAGCGCTTTACTTCGCGATATAAATTATCGACGACGCCTTATCCACATTTCCCATTGATACCAACCAGGTTAATACCCCGGAAATAAAAGCAAACACCGGTCCGAAAAAACTATTCTCACGGTATTTTTCACTCAACATGCTTACATAAAATGCATCCAATGGCATCGGTAATTTTTGGGCCAGTTCAAATCCATGTGTCGTCAAAAGTTTTTCCATGGAGGCAGGACTGAAATGCCAGAGATGACGTGGCACATCATATGCAGCCCATTTCATTCCATATTGCTTCGCATCTCTCGATGTATGATTTGGAACTGCAATGATCAATACTCCATCTTTTCGAAGCAATGTTTTGAAATGAGAAATGTATCCGGATATATCCTGCACATGTTCCAATACATGCCACAATGTGATCACATCAAAACTATCTTCCTTCAATTGTCCAAGAACTTCAAGAGGATGTATTTCCATTTCTAATTTCTCAGCACCCACTTTCCTCGCATTCTCATCCGGCTCCAAAGCAGTGACGTCCCAATGATATTCCGACATGTAGTGAGCAAAATGTCCTGTCCCCGCACCCACATCCAAAAGACTACCCATTTCTCTTCGACTTGCACGAGATACCACATCATATTTTTTCTCCAGCATATATCGCCGGGCAAGGTGGTAGATCTTATTGATGAGACCTTTCTTCGTATCACTGTGGGAAATGTAATCTGAAGAAGCATAATAGCGACCCAGTTCATGAGCAACTGGTTGAGGAAATGTCGCTTTCAAATGACAAGAAGTACATTCTTTTAACCCAAACCATTCACCCGAAATGCTGTAATCCTTGACCTGCCCGGCATCCTTCCAGTCATGACTCCCACAGGCAGGACACGTCATGTCAATCATTTGCTGCGCTTCTGGATTTGTCTCCATGAGTGCAAATGTAGGATTAGGAATAGATTATCGCGTTTTTAGCCCCTTCCTTAGCCTTAAGATGTTTATTTTTGCCGCCCTATGTTAAAGACCAGGATCTCACTTTTCTCCATATTCATTGGTGTTCTGACACTATTTTGCCTTTTTGCAGCAGGCAAAACAACAGCTCAGGATGGAACCCTCCGCGGGCATTTATACGACGAAGCCACTGGCTCCGCGATTTCCTTCGCTAATATCGTGCTTGAAGGCACTGAAATAAGGACGGTAACCGACCTGGACGGCTTCTTCAATTTTCCCGATATCCCGGCATCCACCTACAACCTGGAGGCTATGTTTATCGGTTATGATACGCTTCGTAACACTGTCACCGTAGAACCTAACCAGGTAAAATATCTGAAGCTTTACATGACAGAAGGTACCATCGAGCTCAATGAAATCAATGTCAGCGCCAGCATCGAACAACGCCGGAATGAAGTTAATTTTTCAAAAATCACACTTACTCCAAAACAAATAAAAGCTCTGCCCGCTGTGGGAGGAGAGGCAGATATCGCACAATATCTCCAGGTTCTTCCTGGTGTTATTTCAACAGGTGACCAGGGAGGCCAGATCTATATCCGTGGTGGTTCACCAGTGCAGACCAAAGTGTTTCTTGACGGGATGACACTATACAATCCGTTTCACAGCATTGGTTTTTTCAGCGTTTTCGAAACAGAAGCTATCAAATCAGCAGAAGTCATGACCGGTGGATTTGGCGCTGAATATGGTGGAAGGATTTCCGCCATCGTTGATCTGAAAACAAGAGAAGGTGACAGATCAAGATTTGGAGGATTAGTCTCCGCAAGTCCGTTCCTCGTGAAAGGTTTGTTCGAAGGGCCGATCATGAAATTTGATGCAAAGAAGGATGCAAGCGCTTCTTTTCTTTTTACAGGAAAACATTCGTTCCTTGATAAAACATCTCCGACACTCTATAAATACGCTACAGAAGATACACTTGGCCTGCCTTATTCCTTTACAGATGTCTATGGAAAAGTTTCTTTCCTGACAGGAGGTGGTAGCAAGATTGATTTCTTTGGCTTTGATTTTTCTGATGGGGTCAACCTGCAGGATATTGCTGATCTTAACTGGTCTGCAGGTGGCGGTGGACTCAATTTCAAGCTTATTCCTTCATCATCAAACCTGATCATAGCAGGTACGCTCGCTTATTCCAAATATGATATTACATTAAAAGAAGCTGATGATGCTCCCAGGAGAAATACAATCGGCGGATTCAATGCACTGCTTGATTTTACTTATTTCGGAAAGAACAATACAATCAATTATGGTTTTGACCTGAATGGATTTGCAACCAAATTTGCATTCCGCAATTTTGCAGGCATCACGCTCGATCAGAATGAAAACACAACTGAACTTGGCGGATATGTTACACTTCGCCATAAAGCAGGTGCTGTCATCATAGAGCCTGGTGTCCGTGCACAGTTTTATGCATCCCTGGGTGATTTTTCGATTGAGCCAAGACTAGCTATTAAAGCAAACTTCTCCGATAATTTCAGGGTCAAATTCGCTGCAGGTAAATATTCTCAAAACCTCATCAGCACAGTCAATGAAAAAGATATTGTAAATCTATTCGTAGGATTTCTCTCAGGCCCTGAAGAAAGGATTAATAAACCTGGGACAACTGTGCAGACAGCTGATAAGCTACAGAAGGCATGGCATGCACTCGGTGGCTTTGAATTTGATCTCTCCAATGGCTGGGAAGTCAATCTCGAAGGGTATTACAAAAAATTCACCCAGCTGATTGGCATCAGTAGGAATAAGCTCAAAGAAGAAGATCCTGATTTTGAAACTGAAACCGGCAATGCATATGGAGTCGATATCAGCTTTAGCAAGCAAACCAAAAAAATGTATCTGTGGGCTACCTATTCTTTAGGATATGTCAACCGGGACGATGGCGAACAGGTATATCCGACACACTTTGAAAGAAGACATAATGTCAATCTTTTAGGAACCCTCAGCATCGGTCGCAGCTGGGAGCTTAGCGTTCGTTGGAATTATGGAGCAGGCTTCCCGTTTACATTGACGCAAGGGTTCTATGGTCAGTACGGTCTTTTAGGAGGTATTGATGCTGATGTATTAACAGGAAACCCTGATTTAGGCACTATATATAGCGAAAAACGCAATAGTGGTCATTTGCCAGACTATCATCGTTTAGACATGTCGTTGAAAAAAGAATTCGAGATTAATAAGAACCTGAAATTTGAAGTTTTGGCCAGTGTTACGAATGTCTATAACAGGGGAAATATCTTCTATTTTAACAGGAAAACTTATTCTCGTGTTGATCAACTTCCCATCCTCCCCAGCCTGACGCTTAAACTTGATTTTTAAGATCCTTCATGTTAAAAGTGTAACAGGTTTCGTTGTATAAGCTGATTCCTGTCGAATTCCCGGAGAATGGCTTGATTCTATCAGGTTGATGTACCGGCAAGGCCGGATTATAAATCTCTATTTTTGCTCATGGTTTTAATCTCCCTGCGAAAATTTATCGTTTAAATGGTTAGGAAAAAACGCTGGTATCATATAGGCTATCAAATTGATAGATTGCTTGTCAGCAGTTTCATTCCACCGTTTATGATGGCCTTCTTCATTGCCTTGTTTGTGCTCATCATGCAGTTTTTATGGAAATTTATTGAAGATATCATTGGCAAGGGAGTAGGGGCTTTGCTCATTATGGAAATGTTTTTTTATAAATCCATTTCCTTATTTCCGCTTGCACTACCCATATCTGTATTACTGGCTTCAGTTATGGTCATGGGAAATATGGCTGAACGATTTGAATTGTCCAGCTTTAAATCGGCGGGTATTTCACTGACAAGAATTTTATTACCCCTCATCCTTGTTGCCTCGCTCATTGCAATCTTTTCTTTTTATTGTTCCAACACCATTATTCCGATTGCCAATCTGAAATATCAATCCAGGCTGTATGATATCCGGAATCAACGGCCAACACTCAGCATTGAACCCGGTGTCTTCAATGAAGATTTCAGGGGATATGCTATCCGGGTTGGAAAAAAACTTTCGGATAAGAAGACGATTGAAGATATCATGGTCTACGATGATTCGCAGCGAAATCGCGGCGAGCTCAACGTAGTCACCGCGCAGAGGGGAGAGATGTATGTATCGAATGGAGCTTTTGTGATGACCTTATTTGATGGAAATCAATATTCCGAAGCGGAATCAAATTCCAAACCGAATGGACTGCCATTCACGATTTCTCATTTTAAAGAATGGACTCGAAAATTTGATTTGAGTGAATTCAACCTTGACCGTACTGAAGAAGAACAGTTCAAAGCACACCAGATGATGAAGAGTGCGCGCCAGATCGCCATTGAAATAGATACACTTGAAGAACAAATCAACCTGGAAAAAAGGAATTATAATATTAAATTTTTAGTGCTTAGCGATTCTTCAGTGGCACCTTCGAAGGCATTTATCATGAAAAATGATAGTGCGCGAATACCACAGGTAAAGAATCTTATGCCGGATGCCGTATTTTTTAATAAGTCATTTCCTTCTGAACGATATCAGATGATAAGGCATATATTGGACTCAATACCTGTGGCAGGAGCTACCTCCATGCTCACCTTATTTCCCGAGGTATTTTTAAAAGATAAAAAAAGCAGGATCGTCAATAATCTTATCGTACAGCAATCTACAGTGGACAGGACAGACAGATCCGTAGAACGTCTCGAATTGACAAAACGGAAGCACACCTATCAGCTCCATTGGAAATTCAGCCTGGCATTTGCCTGCATAGTGATGTTGATGATCGGTGGACCGATGGGCACGATCGTGCGGAAAGGTGGATTTGGATATCCACTGCTGGTGTCCATTTTATTTTTCACGTTTTTTCTGATGAGCAATATCAGCTCGCAGAAATTAAATGATGCAGGGAAGATGAATCCGGTGCTTGCGGCATGGTTTCCTGTTGTATTATTAAGCCTCATTGCATCCTTTTTAACATTTAAAGCATTGAACGATTCCAAGATCATGGATCTTGACAGGCTCAAAACGTACTTTGCCCGATTCAGGAAAAAGTCCAAAGAAATACATGCATGAAAGGATTTGACGTATTCAGGAATGGGGCAGTCATACTTGTCATCATCGGGCTGATGTTTAGCCTGATATCTGATAAAGCACAGTTTTTAATCTGGCTTACGAATTTCAGAAACCCGGTAGCAGATTATTATTTTTATTTCGTCACGCACTTAGCTGAAGTGTATGGTTATATTGCTTGCGGTGTTCTGCTCTGTCTTGTTTCCTGGAAGAAGATGGTTACAATACCAGTGCTTGGAGGCTTTGTTTTGCTGACCAGCTATTTCTTAAAGGAATTTTTTCAACATGAGCGTCCTGCATTATATCTCGACAGGATAGGTTATCAGGGTCCTTTAGCGGTGTTGGGTTATCCCTTGTTGTCAGGATATCATAGTTTTCCTTCCGGGCATTCGATGGGAGCATGGGCATTATTTACACTCGTGGCGGCACTGTGCAAGAATACTGCTATCAGCGTACTTTGTTTGTTCCTTGCGGTGTCAGTTTCCATTTCCAGGATTTATCTCCTTGAACATTTCCTGCAGGATGTAGTATCAGGAGGCATGGTTGGAATCGCGTTAGGTTATGGAGTTTATTTTCTGTATGTAAGATGGATAAAATCACGCGCTGCACAACACCCATAAAAACCAACTAGTGAGTATTCACTACTTTAGCCGAACTTCTTTTGGAAAACTGATTAAATAAAGATGAAAATTTCTACATCCATCAAAACAAAAAAAATGAAAAACCTTGTTCCGTTAATTGCAATTTGCTGCATTCTTTTCCTTGTATCCTGTGGCAATGGGGGTGCAAATAATACCGGAGGTTCATCCGCCTCAGGTGTAAAAATTGCTTATGTCAATGGGGATACCATCCTGATGAATTATAAGGAATTCAAATCCCAGTCAGAATCCATGGATGCAAGACAGAAAGAGGCTGAAAATATGTTGCAGACAAAAGGTGCTGAACTTGAACGTGAGTACAACGAGTATCAGCAAAAAGCGCAACGTGGTACGATGACAGGTAAAGAAATGCAGGCCCAGGAAAAATATTTATCCGGCAAGCAGGAAGCTTTGCTGGCAGAACGTGACAGGGTTGCGAAAGAGATTATGGATGCGACCTCTGAGATCAATGATCGTCTTCAAAAAGTCCTCCAGGATAAATTAGCAGAGATCAAGAAACGCGAAGGGTATGATTTTATCTTCAGCTATATCCACGGCGGAGCGATCCTTATGGCCGATGAAAAATATGATATCACGGAAGAGGTGCTGCGGGAATTGAATAAAGAGGGTGGGGATCAACCGATGAGTAAGGATACTACGAAAAAATAAAAACTGACACTCAAGGCAAAGCCTTGAAAACACCAGAACGTCGGTCAACCGACGCTCAGCGAGCGCTTATTATTTATTAATATTTTTTTGTAAAAAAAATTGAATGCTGAGCATCGGTTACCTGTCGCTCAGCGAGCGCTTATTATTTATTAATGTTTTTTTGTAAAAAAAATTGAATGCTGAGCGTCGGTTGACCGACGTTCGGGTGTCTGCAAAGCTGCGCTTTGCGCTAAACTTTCAATACCACATTCTTAAACTGCGACGTGATCTGTTCCCTGATCTGTAGCAGGTCATAATGCAAACGGATGTGAATGATCATCTCCTCGTCATTGCCTTCTGTTTGTAATTCAGCGAGCCGGGCCTGGTTTTGCTCGATATGATTCATTACTATTTTTAACTTGAGGCGAAGGATCGCGTTGTGTGCATCTTTCTTAAAGTTATCATCCGGGTGCAACTGGATTTGCATAGGAATATCGTGTTCTTCCCAGCTCGCGTATTCAAATGGAAAGGTCAGAAGTTCAATGGTCAGGGATTGTATCTCCCGATCCGGATGGTTAGTGAAATATTCAGGTCCGGGAAGCTGACCTTTGACAAGCACTGCCTGGTATTCTTCAATTATCTTTTTATAAACTGAGTGTTCGAAATGATCGATGATGTCTTCAAGGCTGGCTATCATGTAGCGGCCAAGCGGATTGACAGGTGAGTCGGGAATATCTTTATCGCCATACGAGAGGAGGATGCGGATGACATCTCTTTCCTGGTATTGATCCGTAATGGAAGAAGGAATGAAGTTTTCGCGATCTGATGGACGCTCTTCGTTGTCAAAGACCTGCTTTTGAGTTCGCGTTTCATACTCAGCTACATCACCCGGTATGCCTCTTCTTTTTTGTTGTATAAATTCTGCAACCGCTTTATTTGTTTCACGTACGAGAATGTGCTCTTCGATTTTCATCAGGCGAGCGCATTCTTGCGTGAATGTTGCACGTTTGATGGCTTCCGGAATGCGGGCTAATGATTCGACAAGCTCTTTGATGAGAGCTGATTTTCGCACTGGATCATTTCCTGCTTCTTTTAGCAGCAGGTTAGTTTTGAAAAGAATAAAGTCTTTACTGTTTTCGCGGATGTACTCATTGAAACCGGCCATTCCGTTTTTCTGCACAAATGAATCAGGGTCTTCACTTTCTGGCAAGAGCACGATACGTACATCCATATTTTCTTCGAGGATGAGATCGAGGCCACGCATGGCTGCTTTGATTCCAGCCACGTCACTATCATACAACACCGTGATCTGGCTTGCATACCTTCTGATCAAACGAATCTGATCTGGTGTCAATGAAGTCCCTGAAGAAGCCACTACATTTTCAATACCGGCCTGGTGAAGACTGATGACGTCTGTATATCCTTCTACGAGGAAGCAATTATTTTCATCCCTGATAGCCTTCTTTGCATGAAAGAGGCCATAAAGCACCTTGCGTTTCTGATAAATCTCAGTTTCCGGCGAATTAATGTATTTCGGGCTCCGCTTGTTGTTCTGGAGCTGGCGGCCAGCAAAAGCAATGACTTTTCCGGAAATATTGAAAATTGGAAAAATGACCCGGTGCCTGAAGAAATCGCCATCTCCCTGGGTCATCAATCCTGCCCTTTGAAGGATTTCTTTGGTAAAACCTGATTTTAAAGCCTGGCTGACCAACCCATCAGCGGCATGAGAAGAATATCCCAGGCCAAAATTTTCAATGGTTTTGGTCCTGAACCCCCTTTCCTGGAAATAAGTAAGTCCTGACAGTTGGCCTTCCTCGGTTTTAAATAGTTGGTTTTTATAGAACTGCCAGGCAAATTCAAGAACCTTGTAAATGGTTTCTCTTTCTCTTTCGGCTTCGATGGACTCAGCATCCTGCTTGGTTTCTTCAAGCTGGACACCGTACTTATTGGCCAGGTAGCGTATAGCCTCCGGGAAATCATATCGCTCATGTTCCATGACAAACTGAGCGGCGCCGCCTACTTTTCCGCAGCCAAAGCATTTGTAGATATTCCGGGTCGGAGATACTGAAAATGAGGGTGTTTTCTCATTGTGAAAGGGGCACAATCCGATCAGGTTGCTGCCCCGCCGTTTGAGGTTGACGAAGTCACCCACGACCTCTTCGATCCGGGCTCTTTCGAGGACTTCATCAATACTTTTTCGGCTGATCATCAGAAGTAAAACTAAGTCTTTAGACGATTTAATATAAATATGAGAATATTCTCTTGTGGAAACAATTTAAGGATGCTATATTTGTTTTGCAGTTAATCTAAAGCAGAAAACTGCCCACAAACTCGAATTCTTGATACGTTTTTAGGGTGTTCTCATAGTGTGTTCTTACCCGCTTTCCGATGGGGAGGCGGGTTTTTTTATGCCCTGAATATACGTCATAATTTATTGATAACCAGCTATATATCTTCAACAATGAGAAGGTTCGGGATCGTCGGACTGGGTAAAATGGGGCAGGCCATCATCAGCATCCTCGGCACTGATGACAAGGTCCGTTTTGACACCTTTAATCGCCTTTCCGGTGATCATTTTGCACGTCTCAAAGCATGTGATGTAGTCATTGAATTCACTACTCCGGACGCTGCTCCTGACATCATAAAGCAATGCATTGAATCCGGAATTCCGATTGTATCCGGTACCACCGGATGGCAGGAATATCATCTTCATGCTATTATAAAATTGTGCCAGATGAAGCATGGAAAATTTCTCTATGCTTCAAATTTCAGCATTGGGATGAATATCACTTTTGCATTGAACAGAAGACTGGCTTTGATCATGAATCAGTATCCTCAATTCAAAGCTTCCATTAAAGAAATCCATCACATTCATAAAAAGGATTCTCCCAGTGGTACAGCACATACCCTGATAGAAGATATCGTAGCTGAACACAAACGTTACGCAGATTTTGAATTAAATAAAAATCAGTTAACCGATGAAAATTCTATTTTACCGGTTCATGCTATCCGGGAAGGTGAAGTCAAGGGATACCATGAAGTGACGTGGACATCGGATTCTGAAAGAATCACCCTAAGTCATGAAGCCTTTGACAGGAAAATTTTTGCCGAAGGTGCCATCATGGCAGCAAACTGGTTAATCGATCAAAAACCAGGCGTGTATACGATGAGGGATATTATTGAGGTATAAAAAACTCCTTGCGGATCAAATTTAATTTTGTTCATAGTTATGAGTTTTAAGAAATTGGACCGGGCTTAAGGTTTTGGTTTTACGGGCTTCAAGATCAGGTTTGCCTTCAATTCTGAATATTTTAATTGGCTTATAACTATTAACCAATAACCAGTCCTGCTACCAACAACCAATAACTTCGGACTAAAAAAAAGGCCTTCCTGCATGCAGAAAGGCCTTTTTTAGAGTGTCTTAGGTAATGAATTACTTACCCGCTGCTACCAGCTTGATGTTAAGATCAAATTCATCATAGATGGCCTTGTCACCAAGATCATCAAAGAATTTTCCTGAACCATAGCGGATGTCATACAGTGTCCTGTCAACTTTAATATCGGCTGTGGCTGTTAATTTGTTGTTTTCAGTTTTTACGTTTGCATCAAAAGTCACCGGTTTTGTGATCCCTTTGATAGTCAGATCTGCCGTGATGGTATAGAGGCCATCGCCTTTTGAAATAGCTTTCGTGATAGCAAGCGTTGCTGTAGGGAATTTTTCAACACCGAAAAAATCATCTGATTTTAAGTGGCCTTCCAGCTTTGTCTTACCACCTCCCTGCTGATCCAGCACAGTAACAGAAGCCATGTCAATAGTGATAGTCCCACTTTCCAGAACGCCATGATTCCAGATCAGTGATCCGTCCTTAATGCCAATCGTTCCGTTGTGCTCACCGGTTACTTTGTGGCCAACCCAGGCGATGACAGATTGATCCGTATTTACCTTGAAAGTAGTAGTATGATCGGGATTTCCCGCATTTACTGTGATTGATCCTGCAATGAATACGAGGAAGAAAAATAATTTTGTCATAAAAGTTTGTTGTTAAAATGAAGAATTGTTTTTTGCGAATGCAAATGAACTACCATCAACGTGAACAGTGGTTGATTGTTTTGATTTTAAATATTCCTTAACAGGTAAAAGCGATGAGCGGGAGAATTGTTGTTCTGAAACGGAAAAAAGAGGTAAAAGGTCATTCGCAAAACCGAGTTTTGCTGACACGCAAGCGTAGATTCAATCTACGCTTAACGGCTTAACTATATTTTTTTACTGAATTCCGGCATCAACATACGGATTACCGATTACCGATTACCGATTACTGATTACTGATTACTGATTACCGAATACTGATTACTGATTACCTCTTACCTCTTACCTCTTACCTCTTACCTCTTACCTGACACCACTAAGTCCCCACGGCAATCTCGCCTGCGGCTCTCCTGATTGAACAGCTTGCCAGAATTCAAGAACCTGTGGAACCTGTGTTTGCATCAAAGCGGATATAGCAGCATTATCGGTATGACGGTCCATCAGACCTGTAATCATTCTCTGAAGAGGATTTTGGAAAACGGGATATTCCTTTATGCGATATTCTTCTATGCCGGCAAGTGTCGCTGCTGAAGCAATGGCATCATCTAAAGTGCCGAGCTTATCAACAAGCCCATTTTGTACAGCACGTTCTCCCGACCATATCCTTCCCTGCGCTACAGCATGTACTTCATCCCGCGTCATGTGTCTTCCCTCTGCCACTTTATTGAGAAACATCTCATAGTAAGCTTCAGTGCGTGATTGCATATAATTGTTCTCTCTTTCGCTCCATGGAAAAAGCACGGTGAAATCCGCACTGTATGGCCCGGTCCTCACAGTATCAAATTTGATCCCGAGCTTGGTATCTAATGCCCTTGAAGGATTCGGAATAATAGAGAACACTCCGATGCTGCCGGTGAGTGTATTGGGCTGTGCAAAAATACTGTCAGCCATGGCAGAAAGATAATAACCACCTGATGCCGCATAATCACCCATCGACACTACTAATTTTTTTCCATCCGCTTTCAGGCCTACAAGCTGCCTGTAAATATTCTCTGCACTCAGGATGCTTCCACCGGGACTATTGATCCGAAGGACAACCGCTTTAATGTCATCCTGGTTCCTGATCTCTTTCAGTAGCTTGACATATCGTCCGTCATCAATGATACCATAGTCATCACGGTTGCTTACGATTTCACCTTCTGCATAGATGACGGCAATTTTATCTTTTGTTTTATAATTTGTCGTTTCGACAGGAGTAACAGAGGCATATTCATTTATCGAAACGAAATGGATTTTATTCATCGGTTCTTTGCCCATCTTTTCATTCATCCATGATTCGCAGTCCACTTTCGATCCGATCTCATCCACAAGCTTATGTGACAATGCATCTTCAGCGCTCTTGATCTGAAATTCCCAGGCAAAAGATTTCAGCGTATCGATGCCGATGTGACGAGCTTCGGCAATGTCATTAAGAAACAGTGAATACGTATCGGATAAATATTCGCGTGTCTGAAGTTTGCTTTCCGGGCTCATTTCCGTTCTGCGGAAAGGTTCTGTTGCACTTTTAAAATTGCCAGCATAATAGATCTGAACATCCAGGCCAATCTTATCCAGTAACCCTTTAAAGAATGGAACATAACTTGCAAAACCCCTGAAATCAACTGTGCCGACAGGATGTAACGTGATATGATCAGCCGGACTGGCGAGATAGTAACCTTCCTGGGTATAAAAATCACCATACGCTGCAAGGAATTTATCCGATGCGGTGAAATCTTCCAATGCATCAAGGATTACTTTGGAAGAGCTTGCACCAAGTCCTGCATAACCATTTTCAATAAAAATTCCGTTGATCTTATCATCCGTAGCAGCATGACGTATCAGTCTTGCTATATCATGCAGGCCGGGTACATCTTCTTCGTTGAATGAAAATGATGTTGAAGAAACATTGTTTTTATGTTCTGGAATATTCTCCGTGAAATCCAGTGTCAGCACACTTCCGGTTGGAACTGTAACATTGTTGCTGTTTCCACCTGCTGTTGAAATTAAAGCAGCGATCACGATGAAGCCAAGGAAAAATATAGCAATGCCTGCCAGGAATACACCAAGGCAGCTTGCAAGTGTCATTTTCAAAAATTGTCTCATAATAGTATTTTTCTACACACGGGTCTGGTCAAATAACCGGACTGCAAAGGTCAGTATTTTTAAGTGGCCATGGAAGCGCAAAGGTTATATGTTAACCCCTGAATCGGGCGTTTTTATCTAAAAAGTTTTAACCGGAAATTTCTTATTCAGACATTTTACTATTCAAAACCGGCAATTTAAGATTCATGGATTCCAATGCAGCTAATACTTTTTCAGCGATGAAATAATCCCTGTACCATCGCTGATCCACCGGAGCTATGAACCATGGTGTTGCGCTTTTATTGATCACGTCTTCATAGCAAAACATATATTCATCCCACAATTCCGCTTCTTTCCAGTCTGCATCTTTATGTTTCCAGTGCTTGCGCGGATCATCTATCCTTTCCTGCAGCTTTTCTTTTTGCTTTTCACGGGAAATATACATCATGAACTTGAGCATGGTTGTATTATTATCCTGTTGGAGTAAAGTCTCCCAATCATTGATAGAATTTATCCGGTTTGTTACGGTCTCCTCTGAGATCCATTTGTGAACGCGTTGGATGAGCACATCTTCATAATGTGATCGTATGAAGATCTGGATCATTCCTTTTGCAGGTGCTACTTTATGAACACGCCAGAGAAAATCATGCGCGAATTCTTCATCTGTTGGTTTTTTGAATGCATATGCATCCGTGCCGGTTGTATTGGTTCTGCCAAAAACATTTCGGGTAGCACCGTCTTTTCCACTTGCATCCATGCCCTGTAACACGATGAGGAGGCTATGTTTTTTTTCAGCGTACATGATGTTTTGAAGATCACCTATGCGCTTGGCCATTCGTTTCGTTTTCCGTTTGGCTTCTTCTTTGGTAATGCTTTCCGGAGCCCTGGTGGATATTTCGGATAGTTTGATCATACGGCCATTTTACTTCGTTTCACGAGGAAAGATTGGAGCACAGGAGTGAACCCTTTCTTCATGTCAGCAGTGATAAAATCAATGTGGTATTGAAGGCATTTCATTTTAAGGCGTTCGTAAAAGCCTGCCATTTGTTCTGTATATAATCGCTTGACTTCATGTGGACGGAGCTTGATCTTTTCATCTGTTTCCAGGTCGATGAACATGTAAGGCTTGTTATCAAATGCAAAATCAATTTCCTTGTCATGATCAAGCACATGGAATAAAACCACTTCATGCTTGTTATGTCTCAGGTGTTGCAATGCGCCAAAGATTTCTTCTTCTGTTCCGCTTTCCAGCATATCGCTGAAGATGATCACCATTGATCTTTTGTGGATACTGTCTGCTATCTGGTGAAGTGACTGTGCAGCATTTGTTGTGGAATTTATCTGATGTTCAGTGACCAGACGTTCCATATAATTCAGCATCAACCGGTAATGCGTAACACTGCTTTTGCAATGGGTATGAACTTTAAGCATCTGATCAAAAATGCTGAGCCCGAAAGCGTCTCTTTGTTTACGCAGGAGGTTCATCAGCGAGGCGGCTGCCAGAACACTGAACCTGATTTTATTTATTCCCGGTTGACCAGGTTCAATGAAGGGATATTGCATTGAAGAAGAGGCATCGATCACGATCTGGCAACGCAGGTTGGTTTCCTCTTCGAATTTTTTAGAATAAAGCCTGTCCGTGCGGGCAAAGATCTTCCAGTCGATGTTCCGGGTGCTTTCCCCGGGATTGTAAAGCCTGTGCTCGGCAAATTCTACTGAAAATCCATGGAAAGGACTTTTGTGCAGGCCTATGATAAAGCCTTCAACTACCTGGCTTGCAAGGAGTTCAAGGTTGTCAAATTTTCTTAGTTCAAACTGATCGAAGTAACTCATTGGGGTTGAAATTAATGAAAAAGCCTTCGTGATTTCTCGCGAAGGCTTTAACGTTAAATGTTCGCATTATGGTTTATTAAGCCACGACCACCTGGTTCAGTATAGCCTCAAGCTTGTCGCTGAGGACTTTTTTACTGGTAGCGCCTACTTGTTTGTCCACTATTTCACCGTTTCTGAGGTAAAGGATAGTAGGGATGTTGCGTACGTTGTATTTCAATGAAATCTCGGGGTTGTTATCCACGTTGACTTTTGCGATGAGGGCTTTGCCATCGTATTCTTTAGCCATTTCCTCGATGTGAGGGCCTATCATACGGCAGGGGCCACACCATTCCGCCCAGAAATCGACAACGGTGACACCTTGGGTATCGATTACTTTTTCCTGGAAATTGCTGTCTGTGAGTTCGAATGCCATTGGGTTTAAATTATAGATTGTTAAGTTGTTATATTAATTATGCCTGTTAACATGGATTCAGGAGGCAAAGTTGCAAATTTATCTCTGGGTGAGGGGTTAAAAAATGCCTAAAATTGGGGTTTAACGGTCTGTTTGGAAATTCCAGGTTGATTCTTTGGATACTGGATACTGGATACTGGATTTCGGACGCCGGACTCATGACGCATTTTTGATGTTCCATTGATAAGTAATATTTGCAATGATGATGACCGAATCTAAAGTTGTGATTTTGGACACTAAATTCTTCATATTGCAGGATTATCAGATTTTTGACCTTTAGGAAATTCGGAATTGGAGAAATATTCAAAGCACAAATTTTTCATTAAGCTTCACAGGCGATCTATCCTGTGGATTGTTCTTGCCTTGATCACTATCCTTCTGTCAGATATTCTTTCTACGGCGTTTATTGATAGATGGTACTACCAGGGAGTGTTTGAGTGGATCCGTGTAACGTACGATGCGATATTGGGATGGTCGCCTTTACCAATGATTTATCTCCTGGTGGCGATCGTGATTGTGAGAATATTTTTTTGGATCAGGGAAAGAAAAAAAGGATTTCTGTTTCTTCTTTCGAAAGCCTTAGGGGGCATTGCATTCCTGATTTTCCTGTTTTATTTTCTATGGGGTTTTAATTATAGCCAGGTTCCTCTTCAGGCCAGGCTTGGATTGGATTTAAAGAAAGTTACCCAGGAAGATATTGAAGTTGAATTTCTGAGAGCAACACAAGAACTTGAAACCGCAGTTAAATCATTACCCTCATCTCTTACTTCGGACGAATCTATTCGGGATTATAAAATTTCGGATAATGATCTGAGGAAGGATGTGGAGAAAGCATTGCGTGACCTTGGGATTCCTGATCGTGGAAAAGTTCGTGTCCGGCAATTATGGCCGCCCGGTTTTTTATTGAGATGGAGTACAGCGGGTATCTATATTCCACAGGCATTTGAAGGACATATTGATAAAGGGTTGTTATCGGTTCAAAAACCATTTACGATAGCACATGAGATGGCGCATGGTTACGGCGTGACTGATGAAGGTGCCTGCAATTTTGTAGCATGGCTCGCCTGTCGTCAATCTGATAACCCATGGATCAGGTTTGGTGGAACATTTACGTATTGGCGTTATGCCGCTTCCGAAATGCCGGAAAATGGTAGGGACGTATTGCATACGTCCGATGAAAACCGGGACGGATTCAATACGTCCCTACCATTTCCTCCGGTTGTTATCCGGTCTCTTGCATTGATCAGGGAAAATGACAAGAAATATCCTGATATCCTTCCGAAGATCAGGGATGCAATTTATTCTAATTATTTAAAACGTCATGGTGTAGTAGGTGGCTTGAGAAGTTATGACTATGTGGTGATGATGGTGGTGGAGTATTTAGGGAAGAAAGGGTGATGGGTGTTGGTTATTAGCAGTAGGACTGGTTGTTAGTTATATGTTGATGGGGATTAAAAAATTTGGAGATGATTTTTCTCAATGCAGGGGCAAGCACTGCATCTACATTGAAACCTTCTTTTTGATTTCCCTAAATGCAGGGGGTCATCTCTCCATCTACATTGAATTAACAAAAGCCTTAATTTTTCTTTTGTCAAACAAGCAAAAACATTGTAGAGGCAGGGCTTGCCCCTGCCTTGTCGATTATCATTGAACTGGGATAAGGATAGTATTAAAAATGAGCAATAACCACTTTTGTAAGATGTGTGGCACCATTTTTTTCTATCATTTTCAAAATGTAGATCCCATCAGGAACTGAACTAGTATTTATTTGAAAATTATCAGTTTGAATATTTGCAATATCAGCGTATAAGTTTCCATCCAATCCGAACAACTTGAAATGAAGCGGATAAGTGGAATTATTTTTAATTGAAATATTCAATTCATTATCAACAGGATTTGGATAAATCAAAAGATTGCTGGCTGGTAAGGAATAGTCTAGACTAGTAGGAATAAGATTAATTGTTCTGCAAAATGTATCCGATCCAAATGGATTGCTCACAAAAAGACACACTTTATAAATTCCATCCGGGCTATAGATATGAGAAGGATCTTTTAAATCACTTTCTGAAGTATCTCCAAAATCCCAATGAAATGTTTCCGGCTCAAAATACGATAGGTTTGTAAACACGAATTCATTTGGTTGAATTGTATCCTGCTCATATCTAAAATTAGCTTTTGGAATGTTATCTATTCCCAGAGTATCGCAAGTGCTTCCATCTAAAGCTCCCAGGCGAAATATTGTATTATTTGGTAATGCTCTATAATTATTAACTAAATTAGGGAACGCTAAATTGTGGGCACGAAAATCACAATCAAGTCCTTTTGCATTTGGTTTATTGATTGTACTCAGATACTTATGGCTGCCGGGACTTGAGATGTATATTACTCCATCAGGGCCAATTTGTTGTTGGTAAAGGGTTCCCTTACCGGGTCCGGCATTCTCAGGTAATAATTCACCAACCAGGACAATTGAACTTTGAATATCATCACTGGCTAAATCAAATTGCCAGATAAAGGTTCTGGTAGTTACATATAAAAACCTACTATCAGGGGAAAAGCCAACACCGGTAGAATAAACATCTTCAGGTGGAATATTTAAATAAGTAACATTTGAAAAAAAACCTGAGCATCTATCAAATTCGAATATTTCTAATCCCCGATCTGTTTGACCCCTGCATCGGGAATATTTTGCTCCATCTGGACTTATATGAACCAATCCGGAGAAATCATCATCACCATAATTGAGGCCAAGGCAAGTCTTAATTGGAGTTTGAACTCCCTTAGGTGAAATCAGAACAGCATAATAACAATTTGAATTCCATTCAGGTACTGTGACCCACCAGTCACGACCATTTGCATGAGGTACAGCTTGCAAATAACCCCTGGACAAAGTATCATCTATTGCTATCAGGTTTTTATTGAGAACAGAACCTAAGCCATCATTTAAATTTATATTTATTTCGTGAAAAAGCAAATGGATAGGTACCAGGGGGAAATGAATAGTATCCTCAAGTTCGAATGGCGCTCCAACGTCTAATGTAAATGCCAAATAATGGTCGACATGACCCGGAAATGGAATAATTGAAATGCACTGATCCCAGGGCAAATAGCCAGATTTACAATAACCTAATTCTCTGGAACCTGGATTTAAACTATCCCCATTCATCATGAGAACATGATCGCTATTCACTATTTCACATCCCCCTGAATAAAATAATAATTCACCAATATTACTACAAATGGTAGTAGAGGTATAACCGGGAGATTTTTTACCCGGGAAATAATGAATAAGATTCATTTCTAAATCGTTTCCGCTAAAATCCAGGTGAATGGAACCCTCCAAAAGCCATTGAGCGTCATTTAATCTTTGTCCTGAAATCGTATTGGTTAAAGTTGCCAGGCAAAATAAAACAAAATAATTGTAGGGTGGTTTCCAGTTCATTGTAGTTATATTATTGAATGTTCTGGATTTTTTCATGTTGAATTAATTCAATAATAACGTCATTTAGATTTTTTATAGAAATTTCAAAATTCCATTTCGTCGTATCCCTTGCTTCAACATAATTTGAAATCGACCTTAAACTTAGAAAAGGAATTTTCTTTATCAGGCTGATGTAAAAAAATGCAGATCCTTCCATATTTTCTATCTGCCCGTTTATACTTTCTCTGAGTTGTTCAATATGTGGTGGAAAACCATGTGAATGAAGCGTAGTCATTCCTGTTGCAACAGGTAGAGGGATTTTATCATTGATATAAGGACAAACTAATTTTCCATCTGTATATGGAAATGCATTCGGATCATTCCAGCCTAATTCAAAAGGATCCATTATTCTTCCATTGCGATCCTCTGCACCAAATTCAACGAGGACTTCACTTTCGATCTGATACACATCTCCAATTTTAAGAGAAGGATCAAATGCTCCACCAATTCCCACCTGTATCCAGGATTCCGGATGATGATGACTTAGGTAGTCCATCAATGCATATGAGGTTTGCAAAATACCTATGCCACTATAGATGACATCATACGTTACGGAATGGATCTTATAAGTTTGAAATTCATGTTCTGAGGCTGCTGCCTTCAGATATTCAAGCAAAGGTTGTATCTCCTTTGTTGTTGCAGCAACGATGGCGATTCGCCTGCTCACTTATATTTGAATGATGATAATCCTGCGCTGAGGCTGCTGCCTAATCTTGCATGATATCGCCAGCCGCCGCTGAGTGCCATTTGTTGCAGGAGGTTCCACGATAAGCCTGCGTTGATGATGCCAGGTTCGGTACCTACTCCCCAACGTAATGCCAGTCTTGGATGTATCCTGTAATTAATGCCGGCTTTGAAACGGGCGATATGTCGCCAGTCTTTTTCAACTTCGACGGCGACGCCTACTTTGTCTGATGGTTTGTAGAGCACACCAATTCTTGCCATGGATGGGAGATCAAGGGTGCCGATATCACCAAGCGGATTGTATATCCATGCTGACATTGATAATTCTTTCATCAATGGTGCATGGATCGAAACTGACCATGATGTTGCATAGAGATCATTTAATTCATCAGCCGTGTTTCGGTTAAGATCAAACTGAACGCCAACATTTAATTTTTGAAAAAGACGTCGTGCATAACTCAGGGTGATCCGTTGTTCTGAAAAGCCTTCAATTCCTGTATGCTGAATCCCTATAGCGATCTGATCTTTCCAGGGAAGCCTGATATGTGCAGTTGCGGCTAATTCTGTCAGGTCATCGAGGCCTGTTCGATAAGATGCGCCTGCTGCCCAGCCACCGTATTCGCGTTCGGCCAGCATGGCTGGTAGAACGATACCTGCTTCTGCATCTTCAAGTAGCAATCCGATCTGGCCGTTGCTCAGGTAGCTGGTGCCTGAGAAGAGGTTTGGGCCTGACTGGGCGATCAGGAGATGACACGAAAGGATTGAAAAAAGAAGAAGGTAAAGACGTTTCATATGGTTGAAGCCGCTTGGGTCATTAGTGTATGCAATATACGATGTCTGGGAATAAGGGATATGGGGTGGTTGGGATTTAATAATTGGAAGTGTATTGAACAGTGGATTGGAATTTCAGGACAAAATCGATTATAAAAAAGTGTTTAGAAAAGATGTGGTCTTTAGGATCCAGAGGATCAAGTGAGATACATTTCGCATTTAGGCTAAATGCTTTTGATAAACCCATTGATTTTATTGAGTTGTGGTTCGAAGTTCCTTATCCATATTGAATCGTGGGAGATACATTTCGTATTTAGGCTAAATGCTTTTGATACACCCATTGATTTTATTGAGTTGTGATTCGAAATTCCCTGTCCATATTGAATCCTGATATAATCATTTCGAATTTTGTCAAAATGAATTTGCTACATCCATTGAATTTATTGAGTTTTAGTTCGAAATTCCCTGTCCGTATTGAATCGTGGGAGATACATTTCGTATTTAGGCTAAATGCTATTGGTACACCTATTGATTTTATTGGGTTATGGTTCAAAATTCATTATCCATATTGAATCCAGGGATAATCATTTCGAATTTCGTCAAAATGAATTTGCTACACCCATTGATTTTATTGAGTTATGGTTCGAAGTTCCTTATCCGTATTGAATCCTGGGAGAATCATTTCGTATTTAGGCTAAATGCTTTTAATCGACATTGCGATTTCCAAAATCCTCCTGTTAAATCCTTTCACCTCAAAAAATCTTTACTTTCCCGGTCACATTTCACCCCTCTCGAGACATTACCTTGTGGAAACCAGAAATGATAAACAATGGACATAAGACGACCAGGCAAAAATTCAAGAACAACCACAAAATCCTCGAAAAGTCTCCTCGTCACAGGCTTGCTGATCATTGGTGTAATTATTTTATTTTGGTACAACCTCAAAGAATTTCAAGGCACCGAAAACAAAAAAATTGAAAACACCTTAGACTTCCTGCCTGCACCTCATCAGGGTGAAATATATAACAAACCCTTTTTCAGCCTTTCCTACGTGGAAAAATTTGAACTTCCTGAGTGGGTCGCATACCGGCTGACAAAAGAAATGATGGACAAACCCAATCTTCCGCGCAACCAGGATTTTATTCCTGATCCGGCTATTAGTACCGGGTCAGCTCATTATCACGATTACAAGCGAAGCGGATTTTCAAAAGGTCATCTTGTCCCTTCTGCCGATATGTCCTGGAACAAGGAAGCCATGAATATCACATTTTTGATGAGCAATATTGCGCCCATGTCTGAAACTTTCAACAGCGGTATCTGGCTCGAGCTCGAAAACGATGTTCGTGACTGGGCAAAAAAAAATAAAAACCTCATTGTCATCACCGGACCGATATTCTCCGATTCACTCGGAGTGATGGGAGAAAATGATGTGCTCATCCCAAGGTATTTTTATAAAGCTGTCTTTACTGCTGACAAAGGAAAGCCCTCAGCGATTGGTTTTATTTTCGATCAGAAAAATCCAAACCCGGGCACACTTGATGAGTATATAGTTTCCATTGACAGCATAGAAAAACAAACCGGCTTTGACCTATTCGCCAACATGTACGGCAGCTGGGAAAATGAAATCAAAACAGAAAAAGAAAAAACCAAACCAAGAGGGGAGTGGCCGCTTAATCCCTACTGGTATCAAAAACGGATCGAAAATCATTGAAAAGTAATCTCTGCTGGAATGTAGAATTGAGATAGAGTGCGTTGCGAGTCCGGCATCCGGTATCCTTTTATCCGGCATCGAAACTTTTTAATTCTTCTTAAGTATAAATTTTATTCATCAACCAATGATCCACCAGCACTAAAGCCGCCAACGCTTCTACAATCGGAACGGCTCTTGGCACCACACATGGATCATGTCTGCCTTTTCCTTTTATTGTGATTTCTTCACCGGAGGTATCTACAGAAGATTGGTCTTTCATAATAGTAGACACAGGTTTAAATGCAACTCTGAAATAAACAGGCATCCCATTCGAAATGCCACCCTGTATTCCACCCGAATGATTTGTTTTCGTGATCACCATTTCACCATCCTTTTCAAATACATCATTGTGCTGACTGCCACGCATACGTGTCCCCTCAAAGCCAGATCCGAATTCAAATCCTTTGCAAGCATTTATATTTAACATCGCATGACCAAGATCAGCGTGAAGCTTGTGAAAAACAGGTTCTCCCAAACCTACAGGACTTCCTGTGATCACGCACGTAATGACGCCTCCAACTGTATCACCTTCACTTTTTACTTGTTGAATTAGTGATTCCATTTGAGCTGCCATTTCTTTATCCGGACAGCGTACAACATTTTTTTCAGCTTCATTCCAATCAAATGTTGTCATTGCATCTGATAATTGTAAATCGCCAACACCTGTAACTCCGGCTTTAATATCAATACCTTCTTTTTCAAGAATCAATTTAGCGATTGCTCCTGCTGCTACCCAATTCGCAGTCTCTCTCGCAGAAGATCGACCACCACCACGATGATCCCGTGTGCCATATTTTTGATGATAAGTAAAGTCGGCATGCGACGGCCGGAATGTCTGTTCTACATGATCATAATCCGACGATCGTGTGTCCTCATTAGGAATAAGAATTAAAATAGGTGCACCTGTTGACTTGCCTTCATAAACACCAGACTGAATGGTGATCGTATCACTTTCTTTTCGTTGCGTCGTGATGTGAGATTGACCCGGACGTCTACGATCCAGCTGCCGTTGAATGTAATCTACATCGATTTCAACTCCCGGCGGACAACCATCAATGATGACACCTAAACCAGGGCCATGTGATTCACCTGCTGTTGTTATTCTGAATATTCTTCCAAGACTATTACTTGCCATATGAATCGTGAACTAGGTATGTCATCTCGAAAGATACAGACTCAACCTGAAAAGGTAATGGGTAAAAGTCATAGCAGCCAGTTTGGTCTTAGGGCAAAGGTCATGGTTTTAATTTTCCTGGTTTTATTTGAAATAAACTAAATGAAAAAGATCAATTAAGCCCTTTACCTATTGACCTAAGACCAAACTGGCTGCTCGGACTTTTAACCTTAGACCCATTTTGTTAATTATACCCTAACCAGCCAGCTTTATCTCTCCCGAAACCCTATTTTTGCCAGCCACATGTCCCATTACGTAGATATTTCCCCTTCAGCAGAAGAACAACTTGAGTTTCACAAAATCAGGGAGTTGCTTGCCTCATATACGCGTGGCATTCACGGGCGTAATGCTTGTCTTGGTCTTCATCCTTCATCTGATATCGATGCGATAAGACATCGACACGACGAAGTTTTCGAGTATGCAGACATCTCAACATTATCATCCCGTTTGCAACTCAGTCCTTACGAAGATATCTCCACTTCTCTTGAGCATCTTTCCATTGAAGGCTACGTCCTGCCCCAGGAGGATATTCATGAGATGGGAAAGCAAATGGAGCAGGTTCGACTCGTACATCAGTTTTTCGAAAAACCAGATTACCGGCGCGATTACCCCACGATAAGCCAATGGACCAGCCAGGCTTTAAATCCGGCTTCATTAATAAAGCACATCAGAGCTATCATTGATGAAAAAGGTGATATTAAACCGGATGCATCACCTGAATTGCTCTCCATATCAAGAGCGATAGAAACAGAAGCATCAAAGCTTAACCGTGAATTCCAACGATTGATTGCACGCTATAAAAGCGAAGGATGGCTAACTGACACTGTTGAATCTATCCGGTCGGGCAGGAGAGTGCTTTGTGTTCAGGCAGAATATAAAAGAAAAATAAAAGGGATCATTCACGATGAATCAACAACAGGAAGAACTGCATTCATCGAACCTGATGTAATTGTTGAAATCAATAACAACATCATCGAGCTCGAAGGTGATTTTAAAAAAGAAGTATTGAGGCTGTTAAGAGAATTGTGTCATTTCCTCAGGCCGCACAAAGAAGATATTGAAGCCGTTTCCAATCTGATCCATCATTGGGATGTCGTGCAATGCATGACGATTTTAGGAAACGCATATAAAGGACAACGTCCAAAGATCCAGGAACAGGCAACACTTCATCTCATCCAGGCCAGGCATCCGCTTTTGTACATCAAAAATAAAAGTAAGGGCAAAGAAGTAATCGCATTTGATCTCATACTTAATCCACCTAACAGGCTTCTCATCCTCAGTGGTCCGAACGCAGGCGGGAAATCTATCCTGATGAAGGCAACAGGATTGATCCAGGTGATGGCGCAATGCGGCATGCTGATCCCGGCAGATGGCGGAACGATCATCAGTGTTATGAAACGGATTTCAGTAGACATTGGCGATCAGCAATCTATAGAAGAAGATTTGTCAACGTACAGTTCCCGGTTAAAAAATATGAAGGAAACATTGGCTACGGCCGATGAATCCACATTAATCCTGGTTGACGAATTTGGATCTGGCACAGATCCAAAAATTGGTGGTGCTATTGCAGAAGCTATACTTGATACGTTGGTGAAGCGCAATTCATTTGGTGTCCTGACAACACATTATCCCAACATTAAAATGTATGCTCATCGTACAAAAGGCGTGGTAAACGGTGCGATGATGTTTGATAAAGAAAGAATCAGTCCGACATACCAGCTTAAGATCGGAAAGCCAGGTAGCTCTTTTGCATTTGAAATTGCCGAACGAACCGGATTGCCACAGGAGGTAATTGATTATGCAAGAAAAAGTGCCGGAACGCAGACAGTAGAGCTGGAAGACCTCATCCATGATCTCGATGACAAAACACAAAAGCTCGATACTGAAATCCGCCAGGTGAAAGACAGGCAACGAGAGCTCGACAGGCTGATCGCAAATTATGAGCAGTTGAGACTCGATCTTGAAATTAAAAGAAAACGTTTTAAAATTGATCAAAAGAAAGCATCCCTGCAGGAAGTTTCACAATACAGCCAGGAAATGAACAAGCTGATTAAAGATCTGAGAAAAGAAAAAGATACAGAAAAAGCAAAAGAACAGATTGAGCACATAAAGGAAAAACAAAAAGATTTCAGCACTGAAATAAAATCATTGGCAGAGGACCTGGTTGATGTGTCAGGAGTCAAAAAAGAATTTCATGTGGGCGATCATGTCAAGCTCAATGCAACACAACAAGTTGGCATTATTGAACGGATTGTAAAAAATAATGCCGTCGTACTGATCGGTCAGTTGCAAATGACTATACCCATCACTGAATTGGTGCCGGCCAAAGCGCCGATTGAAATTAAATCACAACGAAGTCTCCAGACGGATGTAGTCGATTATACACGATTTGAAAATGAATTGGACATCCGTGGCATGCTGCCTGAAGAGGCGACTCATTACCTGGAGCGGTTTATTGATGCAGCGTTTATGAGCAGTCAGTATCAAATCAGAATTGTCCATGGAAAAGGAACAGGAACACTCCGGCAGGTTGTAGCCAGAACAATGAAAGTTTATCCGTTCAAGTCAATCCAGTTTGCAGAAAAAAACCAGGGAGGGGACGGTGTCACTATTGGGATAATTTAAAAGGGTTGAAAGGCAGAAGGGGCAGAAGGGGCCGAAGAGGCGGAAAAGAAACCAATTTATTTAATGATCCTTGAACTCTGTGAAATTTCTCCGTGATCTCCGTGCGAAAAAGGAATTCTACTTCAAGAGATCACTCTATGAGCCAACCGATTTTACCATCATTGATGTAATAAAATACTCCACCGATGAGGACAGGAATTAATATTGAAATGATCATGACGGCGTAATACCAGCCTGGTATCCGTGAAGGTTCTATCCAGTCTGCAATCAATGCCAGGATCAGGATAATAAGGATCAGGACGGGGAATATCAGGGTCATATAAGAGGCGACATATTCATTCCAAAGCCAGAGAGACAGGTAGAGTACAGATTGTCCCAGGATGCTGATGACCAAAAATTGATTATGATTATTTTTCTTTGAAGAAAGCATGGTCTCCGGGGACTGTTTGAACGTGCAATATATTGAAGCCCTTTTTAGTTTATACTTCCGTTATGATGAATTTCAAAAAACTCTTGTTTTGTTTATCCTTTTTAAGCATGGCATGGCTGAGTACATCTCAAACACCTGCTGCATTTGAAGCGAATTATGCAAAGCGGATCAGGCTGGAAATGATCAACGGGGTTTATATTCCCGTGGATCTCAACGACGCTTTTTCAGAGCTCAATCGTCTTTCCGATGCAAAGGGCATTGCCAGCTTCAAAAACGCCCCGGATTCGATGATTGCTAAAAATAATTTTGGGCTCATCAAATGGGTGCAATTAAATTGGGGGCTCGATGAGGGATCCCGTATTTCACATTATCTGAAACTAAAAGGAATATCTGTTCCCGATGATATGGCGAGAATTATAGTCCTGACCTATCACCGTTATTTAAATGGCAAACCTTTGATGCTCGAAGAAGAAGCCACTTTGATAGCGAAGCGAATGGAAACACAAAAAATAAGGCGTGATTCAGCTGCTGTGAAAGTTGTCATATCCAAAAAACCTCATAAAGAATAAAAACGATTTACGATTTACGATTTACGATGGTTGCTGAGCTGTCGCACAAGGTTGAGTTTAGCAGGTCGAAGCATACGATTTACCAATTGGGATATGCAAATTACGATTTAGATTTATTTTAGGCTTTCCGCCCTTTTGCATTCACTACTCACTGCTCACGACTCACGACCCACGACTCACGACTCACGACTCACGACTCACGACTCACGACTCACGACTCACGTCTCACGTCTCACACCACCTTATCCGCACAATACGAGCTTGCAAACGCATCCGGTTTCGCTTTGAAGACAAAGCCCATGCCCAGGATATAACCCATCGCTTCTTTCAATGCTTCGTTGGATTTAAAATGTGGATCGGTATTGATGTCGGCATGCACTTCGAGGCCAATTTCATATTCATCCAATAAGTCGCAAAGCTTATAAGCAACTTCAACTGATTTCCACACTTCAGTGATCATGCGTTCACGCAGGCTGATTTCTTTCTCCGATTTTTCGTTGTGAATAAACATGAAGCCACCCTTCTTTTCACGAAGGAAAACAATGACTGTCGCGTACTCTGTGACCGTGCCTCTCACCTGGGAATCCGTACCAATACATACTTTCAACCGGTACCCATCAGCGACTTCACGTTCTACAGTAGAGCGGACAGCATCAAGGATATTCTCTTCTATCCTTTCACCATTAAATCTTCTCCAGGCCATATAAAGAATTTATATAACACGTGAAAATAAGTAAATCAATGTAATAAACAAAGCATGGGGCAGGGAGCAGGGCGCAGGGAAGATAAAAAGTATTCAGTGTTCAGTATGCAGTAAAAGAGCAAGGGCAGCGTAGTAGAAACCAGAGAAGATTCATTTTTACAATTGCTCCAGATGTTAACAACCAAGGTTCACAGTTCATGGTTCACGTTTCACACTGAATACTGATTACCGCTTACCTCTTACCTCTTACCTTTTACCTTTTACTAATTCTGCATCGCCAACATATCGGCATCATCAAATGCCCTGAAATCCACCTGGCTCAATCCCGACACACCCTGTTCTTCCATGAAGACACCATAGATCGTATCCACAGCAGCCATAGTCGTTTTGTTGTGTGTCACAATGATGAACTGTGATTGCGCAGAGAAGCGCTTGATGATCTTATTGAACTTCTGGATATTCGCATCATCCAATGGTGCATCCACTTCATCAAATACACAGAAAGGTGCTGGTTTCATAAGATAGAGTGCAAATAGGAGAGCAATTGCAGTCAGTGTTTTCTCACCTCCGGAAAGTTGGGACAAAGATTTTGGTCGTTTTCCTTTTGGTTTTGCAATGATATCAATTGCAGATTCGAGAGGATCGGTCGGATCAAGCAGGATGAGATCACATGTATCATCATCGGTGAACAAGCTGCGGAATACTTCAATAAAATTTTCACGCACCTTATCAAATGCCTCCATAAACTGACTTGTGGCAGTAAGCTCGATTTCAGTTATTGTAGAAAGCAATGACTCTTTTGCACTGATCACATCCTGGCGTTGATTATGGATATTGTCATACCTGATCTTGATCTCCTCGTAAGCTTCAATGGCCATCGGGTTGATCTCACCATAATTTTCCAATCTCGTGCGTAACCTTTGCACCTTAGCTTCAAGTTCATCAAGTGGCAGGTCCTCGTTTATATGTTCAGCAGTAATGTCTTCAAGCCGTACACCAAATTCCACTTCCATCCTTTCTGAGATAGCGATCAGCTTGTACTTAAGCTGGCTGTGGTTGTCCTTCATCTCGTTGATGTGGTATTGCAATGCATTCCTCTGCTTTTCGACAACCTTTATTTTTTCTTCAGCAATGCTGATTTCATTTCGTTGTTCATAATAATTCTGTTCAGCTTCCGTAAGCCTGGTTTCCCTTGTTTTTTTCTCAAGATATTTCTCCTGGAGATCAGTGGACATAGCTGCTGAAAGCGTCATCATATTTTCAAGCTCCACAGATTCCGCTTCTATCTGCGTTCCCTGCAACACAGCATTTTGCTGGAGTTGATTTTGCTGATCAATGTGGTATTTCAATTCGCGACCCAGGCTTTCTAATTTATTGAGCAGGTGTATTTCCTGGAGCTTTAATTCATTGCTTGTAGTCTCAGCACTATTAAGTTGTCTTTGAATATCATAGTAATGCTCCTCTGATTGCTCCATGGAATGAGCATAATCCTGGAATCTGCTTTTTTTCTCTTCGAGTTCTGAAGTAGATGCGTTGATCTTTGATTCTATTTCCTGTATAGTTGCATTATTTTTGTGGAGGCGGCGATCGTTTTCTTCTTTTCTTTCGCCTACATGGTTAAGCCTGCTGTTGGTTTCAGCCCATGACTGCAGAAGACCGACTACCTGCGACCGGGTGGATTGCAATTGTCCACTGATATCGACAGCCTGCAATGAAGCTATTTGGGTTTGTGTATGCTGTACCCTGGATTGGAGTTGATGCCATTCATTCCGGAGTGATACAATTTCCTGCTCCAGATGATCGAGATGTTTCTTACGTCCTAATTTTTTTCCTTCAAATAAACCTATGCTTCCACCCGCAAGCTGATGAGAACGCCTGATCATCTGAGCCTGCCTGTCAATTACCGTCATCCCTTTGAGATGGAAGTCTTCCCAATTCAAATCAAGTGGAGATCCTTCGATCACATATACTTTATGCAGTAATTGATGTACCAGGTTTTCATAGCCATTTTCAATTTCCAGGTTGGCAAGCAGTGGTGTCAGGCCTGGAAAATCGATGATAGAAGGAATTTCATGGTATTCAGAAAGAATAAAAAAGTTAGCTCTTCCTTTTTGTGCAAAACTCAGAAGCTTCACTGCGCGGGCAGCTTCATCCCATGTTTTGACTACATAATAGTTGAGATATGGTTCGAGGATTTGTTCTACGATGACACGATGCTGCTGATCGCAATAGATGACATCAGACAACAATGGGGCAGTCACGTTCCAATCCTGCGTTTTGTTCAGGAATTTTATGGACTCGGGAAAACCTTCCAGGTTAGAGATCATATCCTTGAGCAATTCCGCTTCGTGTGTCCGTGCATCAAGTGTACGTTGCGTTTGCCGGAGATGATCTAATTGCGTAGTGAGGTCGATTTCAAGTTCACGAATCGTTCGCATACGGTTTAATTCCTGTTCTTCGAGCGAAGCCAGCTCGTTTGCAGCTACTTCTTTCTGTTCTTCTTCGGTTTGTAGTTGTTTTTTGAGCTGTTCGTGTTCTAAAGAAAGTTTTTGTGATTCATCACCAACGATCTTATTTTCATTTTGTATAATGTCGGTGTTGTTGAGGAAAACGGCAATATTTTTTTCGAGGTCAAAAACTTCTTTTTCAAATTGTTGATGAAGGTTGCTTACCGCTTCCCGGTTGTTCATCATTTCTTCGTACTTCCTGGCGATTTCATCCCGTTGTGATTGGGATTCAGTGAGTATGGTCTGATGGTCTTTCAGGATGATTTCATTTTCTTCGAAAGCCAGTCGCAAGGTGATAATTTCCTCATTCAGTTTTTCCAGGCGTTTGCTGGCCATGGAAATCTGAGTTTCAAGATTTTGCTTGTTTTGTTTGATGAATGCTATTTTCTGATCTGCCAGGCTTTTTTCAGTTTCAATACTGCGGATATTTGCGACGAGCTCATTCAATTCTTTCTGGAAAGCACCTACAGTAAGTTCATCGCCAAGGTGATCTTTTCTTAGTTTTTCAAGATGTGCATGCAGAACGCTCAGATCGGCTTCAAGTCTTGAATAATTGTCCGTTTCATCCTGGATCTTTTTTTCGGATTGTGCGAATTGATCACGCAGTTCCACATTATTGCGGGCACCCATCGTGAGGCTTAGTGATTTGTAATCACTTTTCAATTCGACATACTTTCTTGTACGTTTAGCCTGCTTTTCTAATAAATCAAGATTGGTTTCTATTTCTTTCAGGATATCATCGATGCGGATAAGGTCATCTGAAGTTAGCTTAAGCTTTAACATGGTTTCATGTTTGCGCTTTTTGTACTTCGAGATGCCGGCGGCTTGTTCAAACATTTTACGCCTTGCATTATCCTTGTCGTAGAGGATATCATCGACCATGCCTAGTGCTATGATGGCATATGAATTCGACCCGATACCTGTGTCTATCAGGATGGATTGAATGTCCTTTAACCTGCAGGTGACACCGTTGAGCTTATACTCACTTTCACCGCTTCTATAGAGGTGCCTTGAAATGACTACTTCCTGGTATTCAGAGGGTAGGAGGCCGAGGTTATTGTCGAAAGTGATGGCTACTGAAGCGGCTGCGCTTGCTTTTCGTTTTTTGGTGCCATTGAAGATAACGTCGCCCATATTCTCAAGGCGGAGCTCTTTGCCTTTTTGCTCACCCAGCACCCATCGGATGGCATCAACCACATTTGATTTTCCGGAGCCGTTAGGCCCCACTATTCCGATCACATCTTCATCAAAATGAAGGAGCGTATCATTGGCGAAGCTTTTAAACCCCTTTAATTCAAGACTCTTCAGGCGCATAAGCCAAAGATATAATTTTGGTGTATAAGTTATTTTTAAATATGAATACAGGGTTATGCATATTATTAAATGCTAATATTTATTATTCTAAACATCAGTATGATAAATTATGATTCTAAAAAACTGAGAAATTTATAAATTCAATTAAAAGCAAAAATATTTTCAACGCCATGTAAACCTCAATGCTGCCATTTTTGGCCAATTAATGTGGCCATCGTTCCAGCTATAAACTACGTGTATTATCAGGCAGTTATGACAGTGTGGCACACCTAGGTGTGGCACACCTAGGTGTGCCACACTTGTTTTTGAGGTAAGCCTTAATTAGAATTTAACCGCCATTTCTAACAGAAAGAATCCTCTTTTCTGTCAAAAAGCGTCATCGCCTTCCACTTATAACTACGTGTATTATCAGGCAGTTAGGACCTCGTGGCACGAGTACTGGTGGCACCAGTACTCGTGCCACCAGTACTCGTGCCACGACTATTTCGCGGATTACTGGCTGGCTGCATTCAATTTCAACTCGAACGCTTCTTCCTTCCCTAAATAACCTTCAATCACGCCATGAACTCCATAGATCACAGGTGTCATCAGGATAGCCATCGTGAATTTATACATGTAATTGACTGTGGCGATGGCAAGTACACGTCCCAGGTCCCAATCAGCTCCGATATAGAAGGCAATGATCAGCACCACAAAACTGTCTACCAATTGGGAAACAAGCGTAGATCCTGTAGCCCTGAGCCACATTTTTTTCTCCCCTGTGATTTTGCGGATTTTGTGAAAGACGATCACATCGATCAGCTGGCCGATAAGGAAGGCCACCACAGAACCTATGATGATCCACAGTCCCTGGCCAAATATCCGTGAAAAGGCCAGGTTCATATCAGGAAGGCTCTGTGCAGGATCTTCTCGAACACCGCTGATATGTTGCCACCAGTCATTAGGCGGGGTCTTAATGGCAAGGAAGGCAACAAGGAATGCATACACGATGAGCACCACAGCCAGCCAGGAAAGAAACCTGACCCCTTTTTTACCATAATATTCATTGATGATATCGGTCATGATAAATACAACCGGCCACAAGATCACTCCTGCTGTCAGATTGAAACCCAGATCGCCAACACCAAAAATGGTCATCGAAAATGGAGCATACCCAAATACCTTTTCCAGTGAAAATATCTTGATACCTATAAATTCTGCCAACAACGCATTGGCAATAAAAAACCCACTGATGACAAGAAACAAACGGGTAGCTTTCGAAGAGAGTAATTGTGCCATATATTTCCGAAAGATACCAAACAACCTTATTGTCATGTTTGAGTTAATATTCAATTGAGAACGCTGAACAAAATCATATCCGGATCAATCATCATTGCTTTCATAATGAATGCAACTTTTGAAAGCAACGCACAAGCCAGCCTGCTTAAACGGCAAATCGAAAAAATCCTGAAGTATGAAGCACCAGTCGATTTCAATGTTGTTCCGGGTATTTTAATCGGAGTTGCTGATGGAGATAGTACGTATCAATTTACTTTTGGAAATGATATTCATCCGGAAGGGATCTATGAATTAGGCAGTGTTACAAAACCTGTAGTAGCATGGCTTGTTAACCGTGCTCTTGATTCTCTGAAACAGGATGCAACTATTTCAGTTTGCACATTTTTACCTGATAGCCTTTGCACAGATTCATGGCGAAATGTAATTATAGGTCAACTATTAACCCATCGCGCAGGTTTGATCCGGATGCCTCCGGGTATAGGTGAGCATGAATCCGATATTAAAGATCCCTACAAAGCTTATACTATGGATCGTTTTGCAAATGATCTTCAATCGGTCCAGCCTGTTCAGGGAAAATACAGCTACAGTAACATTGGATATGCGATCACAAATTGGCTTTTTCAAAAAACAGGAGGATTGCAAAATTTTACCACGGAAAAATTGAACATTCCATATTCCATGAAGGATACGAAATGGGATTATGAACCCAAAGAAATTGCACCCGGATATGGAATGGATGGCAGGCCACAACCACCTTGGAATGCAAATGCACTTGCTCCTGCACTAGGCTTGAAATCTTCGTTACATGATATGATGACATTCATACGGATATTATTTGAACAATATGCACATCGTCCTGATCTGAATAGCAAGCCTTTAAAAAAAGAAATAAAATATTTAGCAAGGGCAAACGAATTTAAAGTAATAGATGGGTGGTTCGTAGTCACTGCAGGAAACTCCACATTGTTTTATCACACAGGTCGGACGGGTGGACACCAGGTCAGCATTTGTTTTATACCGCATCTGAGGAAAGGCGTAATTGTATTTTCAAACGGCGCATTAGGTTCCAATGATTTGAGCCTCCTTATATTGCGCATGCTTAGAAAATCACATTCCTCAAAACTTAGAATTAAATAATCAGCATTTACCAATGACAGACCCGCTCAAAGACCTTCAGAAATTAAAAGAACTTTTCCCGGATATGGAACCCTATGTTCCGGATCCATCAGAAGTAAAGAAAGAAAAAGATGAGCAGAAAGAACTTCTGACTCCCCAGGTAAAAGCACAAATGAAACTTTATGTCTCAAGGGATAAGAAGCGTAGAGGTGGAAAACAAGTCACGTTGATTGAAGGATATGCAGCACCTGAAAAAGCTTCTTTGGATTTGCTTTCAAAATTGAAATCTATGTGTGCCTCCGGAGGCAGCTTTAAAGATGGTGAACTTATCATCCAGGGCGACCATGTAAAAAAGGTCATCGACTATTTGTTGAAATCAGGATATAAGCACACAAAACAAAAGGGAGGTTAAAATTCAAATAGATTTAAAAAAACAATTCCCCCTGTTAGGGGGTAGGGGGTACAGGTAGGGTCTAACAAAAAAAAATCCCTGTCAGTAATTCAACCAACAGGGATTCATATAAAACTTTTATATTTTTATTGATGCACCGCCTTCAGGGTAACAGGTGAAGTACCATCCTGTAATTGTACAAATATAATTCCTGAAGGTAATTGGTCACCACGTAATTCGATGGTAGAAGGACCGGACGAATAATTCCATTCCTGTCTCGAGATCAATTTTCCGCTTACATCCAATAATGAAATGGTCATTGATCCATTTTTAAGTGGTTCGCCATAGATAGCAAACTTATCTCCAAACGGATTTGGCCTGATCTGCCATTTAGATTCATTTTCCAATGGGTCATGGGTTGCTGTGATTTCAATATTTACGGTTACGGATTGAGTGTCTATTCCGCAGGCATTAAATACCATGAGAGAAATGATATACTGGCCCGAAGCAAAATATTCAACCGTAGGGTTGAGTGAAACATCAGTCCTGCCATCACCCAAGTCCCATCGTATGCTATCATAGTCGATACCCGGATAGAAAAGGGTCACAAAATTTCCATTGACCGTGTGATCAAAATTTGCATCCGGAATTCCGGCTACATTGATCAGGTCCATGAGCACCAGCACATCGGCACCCTGACTGTTTTCTACCCGCAACGAAACCGTATAATCGCCCGCAACATCATAACTCACAATAGGATTCTGAAGCGTTGAACTTTCCGGATTTCCACCGGTAAATGTCCACAACCATGCTGTAGGATCATTCTGCGACTGATCAAAGAATTGAACGGTCATCGGAGCACAACCAGAATGCGCATCATAACTGAAAAAAGCATTAGGTACTGTAGAAAGCTCGATGATCAGAGTAGCTATGTCCTCGCTGCATGCATTGGTCGATGTCAGCGTGATTGTATATGTGCCGAATTCAGCATAAGTATGTGATGGATTAGCTTCAGTGCTTGTGTTGCCATCACCAAAATCCCAGAAATAAGTCGTGCCTCCAATGGATTGATTTTCCAATTCTACTGTTAATCCGGTTGTAGAAATCAGGAAGGATGCTTCTGTAGGTTCACCAACCACAATAATCTGATTTAGCTCAAAAACATCATCTCCTGCAGGAGAATGAGCAATCAGCTCAATGCTGAACGTGCCTGCAGTGTTGTAAGTCACCTCGGGATTTTCCAATGTGGATGTGGAAGGTGTACCTCCTTCAAATGTCCAGTTGAAGGAAGTTGCGTTGGAACTGCTTTGGTTTAAATATTGAACAGTAACAGGAGCGCAATCACCCTGTTGAGAAAAAGTAAAATTTGCTGTAGGAGGTGTAGTGATTGTAATCACCGCGGAACTGGTATCATTACCACATAATCCCGTAGAAACTAAAAAAACAGTATACGTTCCATCCTCATCGTATGTGTGCGTGGGATTATCCACATCACTTATATCTCCGTCACCAAAGCTCCATACTGAACCAGTAGACTGAGAGGATTGGTTGAAAAAATTAACGAGTGAACCATTTATATTAAAATCAAAATCACTTACCGTCTCAGGGAAAACGGTGATAAAGTTGTTCATAAATATATCATCGCTGCCTGCTGTATTAGACACTGTTAAAGTCACATCATAAGTGCCAGGGGCATTGTATGTCACGACTGGATTTGGCAGGTTGCTTGAAGATGGAGTACCTCCCTGGAATGTCCAGCTTATCAATGTGACAGTGCCGACGGACTGATTGATATAATGAACCACCAAAGGTGCACAACCTGTTTCCACATCAGAACTAAAAGCTGCTGTTGGCGTCCCTGCAAGGGTGACTGAAGACTGTTGAACGTCATTACCGCAATCATTGCTCACCGTCAGTGTTACCGTATAAACTCCTCCTGTTGCGTAAACATGAGTAGGATTATGTGTCGTGCTTGTTTGCCCGTCACCAAAATTCCAGAGATATGTATTGCCTACACTTCCGATGGAATTAAAGCTAACCTGCATTCCATTGACGGTAGATATAAACGTAGAATTAGGCGGTGGGAAAACAGTTATAAAGTTTGTCTTTGTAAGTACGTCATCCCCTGCATCATTTGAAACTGTAAGGGTTACATTGTAAGTGCCCGGAATATCATAAACGATGTTTGGTTCAAATGCATTGGAAGTAGGCGGAGATCCACCAGGAAAGCTCCAATGGTATGAATCAGCATTACTGGAAGATTGATTTATAAATTCAACTTCCATCGGGCTGCATCCTTCTGTAGGATCAGCATCGAATGCTGCGATAGGAGCTGTGATTATTTCTACACTGATGGTTATCATGTCAGTACCACAATCATTGGTTGCGGTCAACTTTACATTATAATCCCCATCTTCATCATATGCATGTACAGGATTTGCCTGTGTAGAAGTATTGCCATCTCCAAAATTCCACAGATAGCTGTTAGCTCCGATGCTGAGGTTTTGAAAAGTAACGACCAGCCCGTTCTGTGTGTAATCGAAATCTGCAAAGGGATCATCACCGACTGAGATAAAATTTGTCTTGGTGATTGTATTTGTGCCTTGTGAGTTCGTAGCTTTCAGAGTTACATTATAGTTTCCAGGAGTATTGTAAACAATTGTAGGGTTTTGTGTTGTGCTTGTACCTGGAGAGCCGCCCGGAAATGTCCATAACCAACTGGTGGGACTGTTTTGACTCTCGTCAAAAAAGTGGACCGTGAAAGCCACGCATCCATCTGTATCATCTGCATCAAAATCCGCTATCGGTGCAGCAGGTGCTGAACAGCTCGATAAGCAATTGATGGAAAGTATGTAAGCATTGATTTTGCTGATGGAGGCAGTGGACCAGGAGTTGGTATTTGTAACGGATGGGGCCATGATAAAGCCTGAATTGGCAGCATCATGATTAGCATCAAAGTTATGTCCCATCTCATGCGCCTGCAGTACTCTCAACAGGTTAGCATTCGAAGTAAAATCCTGAAGAACACAATATTTAAAATTGGAACACACTGCTCCAATCCAAGCCAGGCCAATCACATCACCGGTAAAATCGCGGTTTGTCCAAAGGCTTGCCATGTCATGCGTGCTTAAGTTGGAAGGACCCCAATCCGTGAAATCATCCAATAAATTCCCGGGATCAAGACTGTTTGTCCATGGATCTGTTCCGGTCACCACAAACACCTGTGTGATGGAAAATTGAAGATCCGTGCTAAACTCAGTATCATAATTTGTCAGCACGTTATTGATGACAGCCATATTGTGATTGGTCACATTCGGAATGCTGCTCTGATATTTAAGATACATCAGCTTATCATCCACTAAGGCTATCTGAACTGTCTTGCAGACATCTCTTGAACGATCCGTTTCAGGCCGGGAGACATTATCATCATCAGACGATGTCGGGTGAAGCGGTGCCTGGCGTGCTCCACAGGCATGATCACCCATTTTGTTGATGACATCACTTTCCCAATACATGATGTATTGATTTGGCTCGGCAGATGGAAAGATATCATAAGCAGGTTCGATATAGAATTCATTATCCCCCTGGATGATCATTCCGTAAAAGAAATCATCGTCGGCGCTTATTCTTACATCATAGTTGCCGGCATCGGTATAACCATAATATGTTGTATTTGGTCCACGGGGTAAAGTCCGCTCACCATTTTCATCCCAGACGGAAAGCTTAAAATCAGGAGAGCGCAGGTCATGCGCATGGAGCTCGAATAAAAATGTCTTTTCTCCGACCTGTAGTTCAATGGCATTGAAGTCATCCGTTGTTCTGAGCATGTCAGAGGTGGCTTTGGCGTCAAGGGTTGCAATGGTATAGGCTTTGAATTGCTTACTGTACGCAAGGTCTTCTGCTACAGTTGCCCGTTCTACATTAAAACGGATCTTTGATTGCCCGAAACCGGATGAAAAAAAGGTGACAATGAGGAGGGAACTAAGAGAGAAAATTCTCAGGGTATTTTTGATCATTTTGATGTGTTAATGTGACAAACAAGAAATAAGAGATTCCGGGGTTTAAAATGTACTCAGGATTGATTTGTCAAAGGGGGGAGAGTAATAAGGGCGCAAAATATGAAAAATATGTATTTAAACTTTCTTTAATAGTAAAAAAACGTTTCAATACGTTAGAAATTAGACACTTATTAACAACTTTGCATTATGAAAGCAATAAAATATATTATCCTTAGTTCCCTGTTGATCCTGGTCACCTGGATCCATGTCAGCGCTCAATCAAATAAGAAGCCTGTGAAGGGTAAAGATCCTGCTCCCATAGGTTATGGTGTGAACCTCGGGAACGTGAGTTTTTTTAATCACACGTTTCAATTTGGCCTCGCTCCGAATGTAGCTTATAAGGTTGGAGAATCCCTGGCGTTAGGTTTTATGCTGAAGGTGGATTACTACTATGAGAAGTTTCCTTTTGAGCAGGTAAAATTTAGTGCATTTGATTTCGGACCTACAGTATTCGCAAGGTATAAGCCACTATGGAGCTGGGATGCAGCCACACCTTTTTTACGTGGTCTTTTCCTGCAGGCAGAATATGAAAAGGCATTTCTGACCAGGTACCTGATTTATTCTAATGGAGCCCCAGTTGTAATAGATGGTAAACTTGAGAGGACGAAATTTGAGGAGGACTTTCTTTATGTTGGTCTTGGTGCTTCAAGCGGCTATCCCTTCAGCACGTTCGTGTCCATTCACTACAATTTGCTTGATGATTTTGACTCTGCCAGGAATCCTTTTGTCTACCGGATTGGGTTCACATACAATTACTGATCAGAAAGTAAGATTCAGGTTTAGATACATATTTCTTCCTGCCTGGGGAAAATATCCTTTCTGATGATATAGTCCTGCACCTTCTGAACCTGCATACGGATCATTAGTCGTTGGATCATTGGCTTCTGAACGGAAGCGATATATCCATCCATTGGATTCATATTCGTGATTGAAAACATTTCTTACTAAAAAACCTACTTTGAATTGCTGAGCCCATACATTATGCCATATCCACTGCAGACCTGTATCGGTGATGTAGTATGGATCAAGGGATGATGCATCACTAGAAGTATTGTCTACAAATTGCTTTCCGATATACCTGATGTTGGCAAGGACACTGATTTCATGTGTTTGTGTGGATATGAATTTGTATTCACCATTCAGACTGCCCAGGATATTTGGTGAAAAAGCGATATCGGTATTTTTATGTGAGATTATTTCCTGTTGATTTGAATCCCAGTTATCGATGTATTCATCGAATGACTTGATTTTGTTTTTACTAAATGTTCCATTTAAATCAAACTTTAATTTTTCGGTCCATTGATAGGCAAGGCTAAATTCTATTCCATGCCGATAGCTCTCATCCACATTGACACGATTGTATGCACCTACATCATTAAGCCTGCCGGTAGGGACAAGCTGATTTTTATATTCCATCAAATATACTGTGGCCTCTAAATTCCATTTTTGAGCAGATAGCCTGTAGCTGAATTCATTGTCCCAAAGCTTTTCAGGAGAAGGCCTGCTCGCTGGTGTGGAATTGACATAGTCATCCCGGTTAGGTTCTTTATGAAGTATGCCAGTCAAAGCATACAAAGAACTTTTATCACCCAGGCGATATCTGAAACCAAGCTTAGGATTTATAAAACGATGGTTCACCTGTTGATCAGAAAATCCACCTGAGCCGTCAGGGCCTTCAAACTTATACCTGATCCATCTTGCCTGCACATCCACTGTAGCGTCAAGGTGATCCGTGATTTTAAGATTACTGCGGCCAAATACATTCCAATCTTTTTTTACTGCAGTATTAAAATAGTAAGGCCTGTCTGTCGAAATGCCGACATCACTTTTTGTCCAAATGACCTCGCCAAAATGATCGCCGAGATAGTTGTTCCAACCACCACCCAATACTAAATATCTTTCTGCAGGTGACCCGATTTGCAATGTCGAAGTGAATCCGTAAAAATCATTATCCAGCCATAATCTTCTGATGAGATCAGTGGTTGGTCCTCCGGAGTTACCACCATAATCAGGACCGAATTGATCAGCTTTATATTGTTCGAAATATCCTTTTCCTTTCGTGTAATGCAAAGCACTTGTCCATCTTGCAAACGGAGTCAGCGTCTGATCATAATGCACCTGGTAATTCGTTTGTCGGTAATGATCGATTTCATTGTCATGAGGAGTACCCGTTTTTTCTATTCCTGCTGAATTGTAAGTTCTCAATTCCGGATTGAAGACATATTGTTCCGGTACGCCATTCCACGCCTGGTATGTGTCTTCATTACCCATCGCAACGAGGAAACTCACATTTGACTGGTCATGATGATATCCTGCACATCCGTAAGCTGAATACAAATCACTTTTTGCACGATCAATGTATCCGTCCGAGTGAATATAGCTTCCTCTTCCATCCAGTGTAAAACGGCCACGAATTAATCCCGATGAAGCATTCAACGTGGCTCTTCGTGCACCAAAACTTCCTCCACCAAGTTGAATGCCAAGTTCAGGTTCAAAATTAAATCCAAGCGTATTGATCTGTATTCCACCTCCGAAATCACCGACGCCGGGTTGACTCCAGCCTATTCCCCTTGTGATTTGAATGTTATTTGTTGAGCTGGCTATATCCGGCAGATCGACCCAGTAAACGGTATGTGATTCTGCATCATTGACAGGGATACCGTTGAGCGTGACATTTATCCGGGTCGGGTCCGTTCCTCGTATCCGCAGACTTGTATAACCTATTCCGACACCTGCATCAGATGTGGCGACTACAGAAGGAGACCCTTCGAGAAGGTAAGGCATGTCCTGGCCAAAATCTTTCTTTTTTAATTCTTCTGCAGTGATATCATCATGTGTTACCGGTTCTGAATTGCCGGCCCGTCTTGCTATGACACTGATTTCATTCATTCGAATACTCCGGGAGATATGGAAGGTGATATCCACACTGCCGCGCAGATCTATTTTTTTTCGCCTGATGCCATACGGGGTGATGACTATCAATTCATAATCGCCGGAAGCCAGATTTTCAAACCTGAATACACCGAGCTCTGTACATTTCTGTTCAGTAAATGTGCCGTTTCCTCGAAGTTGGGCGGTACAAAATGCATACGGTTGTTCCTGGTCATCCAGGGCTCTCCCGAGTATATAAAACTGGCTGTAAGCGAATTGCGCAGCACTTATTAAAATCACAAGCAGGAAGGCACGAGCGTAACGCTGTTGTTTCATATGTGTAATAACTTAACAATCAATTGATCCATTGTTTACTTCTGTCCCTTTCCGGCATTACCCGGGCAGGTTCGTTGGGTTTGATCTCAGCCTGTAGTTTAAGGCACCCCTAAGGAAAACGAAGTCCGCAAATGTAAGCAGAATTTGTTTCCATGTCCCGGGAGCAGGGTAGCTGCCATTACTCCTCACTATATTTGCAGCCCAATTGAATCAAAAGTCTAAAAATCAGTCAAATGAAATATAATGTGATTGTGGTGGGAAGTGGTCCGGGTGGATATGTAGCAGCCATTCGTGCCAGCCAGCTCGGTTTGAAAACAGCTATTATCGAAAAGGAATCCCTGGGAGGCATTTGCCTGAATTGGGGATGCATACCTACGAAAGCCTTGCTGAAATGTGCTGATGTATTGCATGATCTGGAAAATGCCAAAAATTATGGCCTCATCGCTGAAAAAGTATCTGCAGATATCAAAGCAGTGATCAAGCGGTCACGGGATGTGGCAGATGGCATGAGCAAAGGGGTGCAATTCCTGATGAAGAAAAATAAGATCGATGTCATCATGGGTACGGGTAAATTAGCAAGAGGTAAAAAAGTCGACGTCACTGATGGAGCAGGAAAAGTGACATCTTATGAAGCAGACCATATCATACTTGCTACAGGCGCAAGAGCTAAAGCATTACCAAACATCCCGATAGATGGCGAGAAAGTAATCGAATACCGGAAAGCCATGGTGCCAGAGAAATTACCAGCTTCATTAGTGGTGATTGGTGGAGGCGCTATTGGAGTTGAGTTTGCCTATTTCTATCATACACTTGGTTCTAAAGTAACCGTAATTGAATTTTTAGAACAAGGACTTGTACCAAGAGAAGATCCTGAAATTTCAAAAGAGCTGACAAGGCAATTTACCAAAAGTGGAATTGTGGTACTAGCAAACACGTCCGTGGAAAAAGTGGATGTTTCCGGTAAAACAATCAATGTAACTGTGAAGAACAGGAAAACGGGAGAATCATCAGAGATCAAATGCGACCAGGTATTATCTGCTGCAGGTGTTACTTCAAATATTGAAAATATTGGTCTTGAAACGCTGGGGGTAAAAACAGATAAAGGAAAGATAGTAGTCAACGAATGGTGTCAGACAAACATACCGGGCATCTATGCTATTGGTGATATCACTGATGGCCCCGCACTTGCACATGTAGCATCAGCTGAAGGAATCCTTTGTGTTGAAAAAATAGCAGGACATAATCCGCAACCTTTGAATTATGGAAATATTCCTTCATGCACCTATTGCCAACCCGAGATTGCTTCTGTAGGAATGACTGAACAGCAAGCGAAGGAAGCGGGGTATGAATTAAAGGTTGGAAAATTTCCTTTCACTGCCAGTGGCAAAGCAAAAGCTGCAGGACATCCGGAAGGTTTCGTCAAATTAATCTTCGATGCAAAATATGGTGAGATCCTCGGCGCGCACATGATAGGATCAGGTGTCACGGACATGATCGCTGAAATGGTGCTCGCCCGTAAAATTGAAGCCACAGGAATGGAGATCATCAAAACCATCCATCCGCATCCGACGATGAGTGAAGCCATCATGGAAGCCGCTGCAGCTGCTTACGGTGAAGTGATTCATCTTTAATTTAAAACTTATCCTTACAAAAAAAATAATGCAGAAGAAACGCCCTTTGATCTTAGTCACCAATGATGATGGCATGTTTGCCCCGGGTATTCGAAGGCTTGTGGCGATTGCATCCGAAATGGGTGAGGTCATCGTAGTAGCACCTAATTCACCACAATCTGCAAAAGGTCACGCAGTGACTATGGAAGACCCGATCCGTCTGCACAAAGTTTCTGTATTCGAAGGTATTGAAGCGTATGAGTGTTCAGGCACACCTGTTGATTGTGTTAAGCTTGCAAAAAATATCCTTCTCAAGAATAGAAAGATTGATCTCTGCGTTTCAGGTATTAATCACGGTTCCAATGCCTCTATCAACATTCTTTATTCAGGTACAATCTCTGCTGCAATGGAAGCTTCGATAGAAGGAATAAATTCCATCGGGTTTAGTCTTGACGATTATTCGATGGAAGCGAATTTTGATCCTGCGACGCCATGGATCAAATCTATCATACAACATGTATTGGCAGAAGGAATTGAGAATGCAAAATTATTGAATGTCAATATTCCTCACGCCAAACATAGCCCGATCAAAGGGACCCGCATATGTCGTCAATCCGAAGGACGCTGGGAAGAAGAATTTATGGTTGGTGAAGATCCACGTGGTCAGAAATTTTATTGGCTCACAGGAAATTTTGTAACCAATGATGCGGGTGCTGGTACGGATATTAATGCATTGAGGGATGGATACATTTCGATTGTCCCCTCACTGCATGATCTTACAAGTCATCAGGCAATACCCGGGTTAAGATCATTAGAACTTTTAAATCCGCACGCATGACCCCATTTGTAAAAAGAGATTCATTCTGGCTTGGCTTAGGTGCAGGGCTTTTAGTGCCTGCTCTTGCGTATGCTATTTTGTTGACCATATACCAGTTGTTAGACACAATGGGTGTGCTGAGTGATATCGGATTCGCAGAAGATTTCAGGATACGCACATTGGCTTTATTTGCTGTATGCTCCAACCTTATCCTGATGAACCGGTACAGGAAGTCGTACCATCATGAAACGATTCGTGGAATATTGATGGCCAGCATGCTACTCGTGGGCATATGGTTCTGGATTTTCGGATTCAAAATCCTTTCGAATTGAAATATTTTGTCCTGGCAGGTGAAGCCAGTGGTGACAAGCAGGCTGCACTTCTCTGTGAAGCTATTTTCAAACACGATGCCGAAGCATTGATTATTGGTTGGGGTGGGGAAGCGATGACTGCTACAGGGGTGAATGTAACGCGTCATTACCGGGATCTGGCTTTTATGGGATTTGTGGAAGTGATCAGGCATCTTCCTGACATCATGAAGAATTTCAAAAAATGTAAAGCTGAAATTCTGGCGTTTAAGCCTGATGCATTAGTGCTTGTGGATTATCCCGGATTTAATTTACGCATGGCTACATGGGCACACGATCATCAGATACCTGTTTACTATTACATCTCTCCTCAGTTGTGGGCATGGCATACATCACGTGTGCATAAAATAAAAAAAGCTGTGCGGCGTATGTATGTCATACTTCCATTTGAAGAAGCATTTTATGCAACGTATGGAATGGAAGTGATGTATATCGGGCACCCGCTGGCGATGGTAGCTGAAGCAGAAAAGGATGTAGTGCATATTGCTAAAAAGGGTTACATCGCTTTATTACCCGGAAGCCGTAGAAATGAAGTTGAGCTTATTCTTCCGGAGATGGTTGAGATGGCAAAAAAAATGCCCGATTTTCACTTCCAGGTAGCAGCTGTATCAAATCTTCCCCGATCACTTTACGAGAAAATTATTTCCAATCAGGCGAATATCTATATTGTACAAAATGATATGCATCGCGTGCTTATTGATAGCGAAGCAGCCATTGTAGCATCAGGAACGGCTACGCTTGAAACTGCTTTGACAGGTACGCCGCAAGTAGTAGTGTATAAAGGAAATCCTTTCTCATACCAGATCGCCAAACGGCTGATCAAAGTGCCTTATATTGCTTTAGTCAATCTTGTAGCGGACGAAAAGCTGGTGCCTGAGCTGATCCAAAAAGAATGCACACCCGTGCGCATGAAACAAACACTACTTGAAATTCTAGAACCTTCGCGATATAAATCGATTCAGGCCGGATACCATCGATTGAAGCAAAAGCTTACTTCAGGAGGAGGTGCAGAAGCTGCGGCACTTGATATTATTTCCGATCTTAATAAAATGAAAATCAATAATGGCCAGGTATAAAGTTAATGAGCGTATTGATGAATTTGAAGCATGTGCTAACACGCTTGGCTGGTCGTATAAAAAGGAAGATGAGTGGGGCCTGATCAAATGGCTCCTGGATTTTAAATTATTCAGACAGGGTCACCGTCAGAAAATAACACCTATCATCATCCACAAGAGTGATGACCTGGGATTTACCTGTTCTTTCGATTATATCTATACCATCTCGAGTGGCAAATCCAGTCATACGTACAGGCAAACTGTTTATTTCAGGTATTCCAAATCTCTTGCCCTGCCACATTTTGTAATGGTGCCTGAGAAATGGTATCATCGCATCGGTACATACTTCGGCATGCAGGATATCGATTTCGTGCAGTATCCGACCTTCAGCAAAAATTATTTATTGAGAGGAGAAGATGAAGAATATATCCGTTATCATTTCGACAATCCGGAGATGGTGAGATATTTTGATAACCAGGACTTGTATAGCCTTGAAGGCATGAATTATTTAATGATCCTCTACATCCACAATGTAGTTTTACCACAACAGCAAATTCTTCAATTGGTCAATATTGGAAATACGCTTCACAATTTTCTTGCAGGGAAGACACCGAGTGTGGAATTGCCGGAGTATGAGTATCCAATATAGAAAATGCACTAGGAATATTTTCGAGTCACTACTCAAAAAGAAAAAAAGTTATCCGTAGTTTCAAACTACGGATAACTTTTTTTCTTTTTGTTTGATTATCCTAATTGAATATCGAATACTTACTACTTACTACCTACTACCTACTACCTACTACTTACTACTTACTACTTACTACTTACTACTTACTACTCACGCCTCACGCCTCACGTCTCACGTCTCACGCCTCACGTCTCACGTCTCACGTCTCACGAAAAGTGTACTCACTACGGTTGCTGAGCTGTAGCACATGGATGAGAAGAGCAGGTCGAAGCACACGTCTCACCACTCACTTTTTTGAGGATGTCTTTTTCGCTGATGTCTTTTTTGGGGGTGCCTTTTTCTTCGCACTTGGAGGTTCTTCGCCACCGATAATCGCTTTCACATCTTCCAATGTCAATAATGCTGCAGCTTCAGGTGTCATTTTTTCTCCATCAACTTTAGGAATCGCGATAGCTTTTTTTCCTTTCCGGATGAAAGGTCCCCATCGACCGTTTTCAATAGCGATTTTTTCTTTATCCCATTGCTGAATATACCGGTTCGCTTCTTTTGCAAGTTTGGCTTCGAGTAATTCAAATATTTCTTTTTCTGACAGGTTATCAGGATCATATTTTTTGGGAATGTTAACGAACGTACCTTCCCATTTCACGAATGGTCCGAAACGACCTTTACCTTTTGTTACAGGTTTTCCTTTATAGGTGGCAACAGGCCTGTCTTCATGCGCTTTAGCTTCAATAATTTCATGCGCACGTTCTTCAGTGATCGTATGCGGATCTTCACCACGCGGTATTGAAATAAATGCCTCGCCATGTTTCACATACGGGCCGAATCGTCCGAGACCAATCAGCACTTCTTTTCCTTTGTATTCAGAAAGCGTGCGTGGCAACTTAAAAAGCTCCATAGCTTCTTCAAGCGTAATTGTCTCAATAGATTGGCCCTGGCGAAGACTTGCAAATTGTGGCTTCTCATCTTCACCCATTTCTTCCCTCGTGCCTATCTGTACTACAGGTCCGAATCGCGTCATCTGTGTAAGGATCGTTTGACCCGACACAGGATCAATCCCAAGATCTCTTCGACCCCGCACTCTCGCTACCTGATCAAGTGTTTCTTCTACAGTCTGGTGAAAGGGTCCATAAAACGATGCAATCATTGTATTCCACACCAGGTTTCCATCAGCGATGATGTCAAACTGCTTTTCAATATCCGCAGTAAAATTATAATCCATCACCTGCGAAAAATTGTCATTCAGAAAATCTGTCACAAGCAATCCCATGTCCGTCGGTACTAATCGATTGGATATGGCACCTGTCATTTCAGTTTTTGTTTCTTCCGTTACTTTTTTATCAGCAAGTGTAATAACAGAGTAAGCCCTTTCCGTACCCGGCCTGTTTTCCCTGATCACATATCCCCGGTCTTCTTCCATGATCTTACTGATAGTCGGTGCATAGGTTGAAGGTCTTCCGATGCCAAGCTCTTCAAGCTTTTTCACAAGACCTGCTTCCGTATATCTTGCAGGTGGTTTCGAATATCGCTCAGTACCGGTCATTTCTTTCAGCTCCAGCTTCTGATTTTCTTTCAATGGAGGAAGAATAGTTGAATCTTCATCTTCCGGTTCATCATCAAGGTTCTCAATATATAATTTCAGGAAGCCATCAAATTTGATCACTTCACCTTTAGCAACCAGGAACTCACCTTTATGTGCAGAAACAGAAATGTTTACCACTGTGCGTTCAAGTTTTGCATCAGCCATTTGAGAAGCTAGTGCTCTTTTCCAGATCAGGTCATACACGCGTTCCATATCCCTGTCACCATCCGGAATCGTGGAATTCTCAGGGTAGGAGGGACGGATGGCTTCGTGTGCTTCCTGTGCATTTGCTTTCGATGTAAATTGTCTTGGCTGTACATATTCAGGACCAAATGATTTGCTGATTTCTGCCAGCATGGCTTTCTGCGCAGTTTCACTGATGTTCACTGAATCGGTACGCATGTAGCTGATGTATCCTGATTCATATAATTTTTGTGCAGCAGACATCGTACGTTTTACATTGAAGCCAAGCTTACGACTGGCTTCCTGTTGCAATGTAGATGTAGTGAAAGGTGGTGCAGGTTTTCTTGTAGCAGGTTTGACGTCGATGCTGTCAACTTTAAATTCTGAAGTTACACATGCATCAATCCATTTTTTTGCTGAAGGTTTGTCAGCTATTTTTTCAGTGAGCTCGGCTTTCAGGTCGTAGACTTTTCCTTTATCATCGATGACTTTAAAAATCGCCTGTATTTTGAAAAAGGCTTCAGGTGTGAATGCGTTGATCTCCCGTTCTTTTTCGGCCACTAATTTTACGGCTACGGATTGCACACGGCCTGCGGATAATTTTCCTTTGACTTTTCTCCAGAGTGTTTCTGATAATTCAAATCCTACAAGCCGATCCAGTACTCTTCTTGCCTGTTGCGCATTGACGAGGTTAAGATCGATAGTGCGTGGTTCTTTGATGGCAGCCTGGATGGCGGGTTTGGTGATTTCACGAAACACAATTCTTTTTGTGTGCAGAGGATCAAGGCCAAGGACACTGCATAAGTGCCAGGATATGGCTTCACCTTCGCGGTCCTCATCCGTCGCGAGCCAGATTTCATCTGCAGATTTCGCAGCGTCTTTAAGGTCCTTTACAGTTTTCTTTTTCTCAGGAGATACGATATACTTAGGTTCGAACCCATTTGCCACATCTATTGCCCCATTTCCCTTCTCCAGGTCACGGATGTGCCCGAAGCTGGATTTCACTTTGAAATCCTTGCCGAGAAATTTTTCGATGGTCTTTGCCTTGGCAGGAGACTCAACAATCATAAGGTTTTTTGCCATAAATTAAGTATTCGTGAAGTAGGGTCGCTTCACATGTTCTTCGCGCAAAAGTATAAAGATTTGGTACTTCGTCTTTTTTATTGCCACTGGTGACCTGATTTCATCATACCAGAATCAGGCTCATTAAGTTCATTTACAAACTGAAATTAACGCTTACTAATATTAAAAATAGGTGTTTTTCCCATTCTTAGTCAATGTTTTAAACAGATATTATGAAGCCTATCTATTAATTGGATCTTTTTTAAAATCGTTAATCCAATCTTTTGCAAAACCTCTATAATCGCCAATTTGCATAATTTCTATTTCGTGTAAAGTGAAGTTATTCAATAATCGGCTAGGTAGATCATCGCTAAATTGAATGTATGCTTTCCAGATTTTTGTATATCCCGGGAGATTCTTATATATCCGGGACAACCAATCGCGGACTTTAATGATTATCGTTTCAGGATTATTATTATGAGATTCAATATCCTGACCACTTATATCTCCAATAAATTTATCATAATCATGAGGAGAAGCATCAAAAACCAATATTTTTCTTTTTGAATATTTAACTCCTCCAAATCTTTTACTTCCAATGTCCAATCCAAGTTCGAAAGGCATATTAAATCTTGGCATGTCACCGGCAACTTTTGCTTTGTTCCGGGATAAATCATGAATGCCCAGCCTGGACTCCTTAATTAATTTTATTATTTCATTGATTCTTATTTTATCGCTGGATCTGTTTTCTGAAAATACAGGATAGCGATCAAGGTAAAGTATGCAAAAAACTAACGCTCTAAAAAGCGGTTTATATTCATCGTCAAAGGGACAATTAATAAAAACTTTCGGTTTAGTATTCGTTTTCTTAGCTGGCATGTAAATAAAAAGAAAAATTCTACTGCATGACTTTCAGTCGTTTTTCAACCTGACCTAATCTGTCATGAATGACGATTGTCTCAGCAAATTTGCTGTTAGCAGTCTTTTTGGCCAATTGTAAAGCCTCCCTTTTGTTAAGTGAAGATCTTATTGCTCTTGAACTTCCTTCCACAACGACAGACCATTTGTCATACAAACTGCTTATAACATGGATGGTTGTAATTTTTTTGGGTAAAGCTCCAGAGGCAACTTTTCGACCTAAAGATTTAGTATAATACGCTTTTCTCTCTTCCATAATAATATTCTAAATGATTTGATCAAAGAGATGGTTCAAAATATGGGTTATTTTTAGGATTCAAATAAATTATCATATTCACTTTTATTGTCTTTAGGTCTCATTTCAATTTCTTTCCTTGGCGCATTGATATCCAGTTTTTCTTCCGGCTTTCCACCTAACAGCATGAGCGAGCTGTTCTTTTCCCACTCTTCCAGCATCTGCATGCCCTGGTCTTCGAAGACACCATTTTGCAGATCAACAGAGTCCATAAAGCTGCTTGACATTTCCATAAATCTTTCCATTTCACCCACCTTCATGGCTACATCATCCGCGATCACTTCAAGCGCCTGGTCAAACATCGCTCTCTTATCTGCATTTCCGGAGATGATGCTCATCGCTGATTTCATCGCACTGTGGCTGGCACGGATAGCTTTCCGTTCTTCTTCTTTCAGCTTCACCTGGTCTTTTGTATCCTCAAGCAAGATCTCTGAATTAGAATACATTTTTGTCAGCACGCGATAGAGGATATTCATCTTATTTTCTAACACGGCATATTTTTCATTCGACTCTTTCAGACGGGCAGCTTTACGGCTGGAGAGCAACATTTGTTTTTCAACATTTTGCTCACGCGCCTTTTGTGCAAGCTTCATATTGTATTCGATCTCAGTGGAGTTTTCTTCCTGGATCGTTTTTAATTTGCGGATCTGTCCTCTGAGCAAACCGATTTGTTCGCCCATTTTTTTGAGGTTGTCTTCCAGATCTTCAACATAATTTTTAAGAATACCTATCGGATCAATGGTGATGAATACACCGGTGATCTTGCGCATCGCACTTTTGTACATGTAGTTGACAAGCGTTCTCATTTTTGGATCGAGGACCATGTAGATGAGCGCACCCAATGCAAGTAGTGTCACCACGAGTCCTAATAATGAGGATGCAAATGCCAGGATCTGTGGTAAAAATTTAACCAGGACATATCCTGCACCGGCAAGAATGGCGAGCATGAATAAAAGTCCTGTTTTTCCTTCCGGCCTGCCCCAGAATCCTTTTGGTTTACCGAGATTGCCTGTGAAGTCTTGAGCTTGAGTAGTCATGTGGTGTAGTATTATAAATTTTGTTGAATAGCTGTCATGTCCTTTTCGATAGCAGAAACAAATTGCTGATAGGTGGTTTCAAACTTCAGTTTGGTTTGTTCGATCGAAGCTTTTGCATCCGCCACTTCTTCATCTGAATGTAATATCTTCTCCTGGAATTCGAGGATCTGTTTTTCGAGCTTGGCAATTTGCCGTTTATTTTCTTCGATCATTTGCTGCAGTTTCACCAGCTCCTCTTTACGTGAGTCAATGCGATGCTGAACCTGGTTGTTGAGCGCCTGGTCAAATTGTTTTTTCTCATCACCGAGGATCGTGAGATAATGTCTTGCGGATTGCAGCAACGAATCTTTTGTCACACCCATCGTAGACGCTGTGGCGAAAGCTGACTTAAGTGCAATGGATGCATCCAGCTTCAGACTGGCAAGCTGTTCAATGGACTGCTTGAACTTCAGGTAATCGAATCCCGGCTGGGTTTGCTTCCCAATTGCATTTTCGAGGAAATCGATGCTTTTCTGATCGGAAGCGCTTCCAAGGCCAAGTAGTTGTGAAATTTTCATACAAATAGATAAAATATAAGCTCAAATATAGATATCCTCTCCTGATGCCCGAATATAAATAGTGATCACCATGCAGGTCATACTTTTAGACAAATGCAAATATGACCTTCCAAAAGAAGGATCTACATGTGAATAGACACGTCCCTTGAATATGGATATCTCATCAGGTAATCCAGTGCAACTTCGAATGATAAATTTTCGAAGACAATTTTATATAACGTTTCAATGATCGGAAGCCTGATCTTTTCAGTCTTCGCCATGAGATATGCAATCCTGAGGGTCCTGACCCCTTCCGCTAATTCATCCGAAGTCTCCATGATCTCCTTTAGGCTTTTGCCCTGACCCAATTGAAAACCGAACATGAAATTCCTGCTGCTAGAACTGGTGGCTGTTGCTATCAGATCCCCGATGCCGGCAGTGCCCAGGAATGCAGATTTGTCGGCACCTAACAAACCACCGAAAAAAGTAATCTCATGCAGCCCTCTGGTGATGAACAAACCCTGCATATTTTTTCCCAGGCCTTTGCCCCGGAGAAATCCTGAACCAACTGCAATGATATTCTTAAATGCACCAGCCAGCTCTGCCCCTAATATATCTGACGATCCGAAGACAAACATTTTTTTGCTCGTCAATAGTTCAATTCCTATAGTGACAACTTCATCATATTCACTAGCTATCACAGTTGCTGTAGGCTGACCTTCAAGTATTTCTTTGCTTAGGTTTGGTCCGGACAGGCAACCCACCCGAAGCACATTACTTTCTTCATGTATCACTTCTGACATGGTACGCACATCTTCTCTACGCAGCTTGCCTGAAAATGATCCGATATCTTTTACCCTTGAGGTATCCAGTCCTTTCGTTCCGTGTATCAGGATATGCCTTGGTGTAAGCAAGGGCCCAAGTGTTTTCATCATAGTTCTGAAGTCATCAGAAGGTATGACAGGAAATAAAACTTCACATGCAGCTGCGATTTCAGCGAATGAAGATATCGCTGTGATCCGTGGTGAGAGTGAAACACCAAGCAGGGTGCGTGTTTCATTAATATTTTTTACCACCTGCGGGTCGCGGGCAAACAAGAGCACATTATTGGAAATAGCCAGTAACTGAGCAACTGTCAATCCAAAACTACCTGCACCGATAACACCTACGGTTGGCCTTTGATTTAATTGGGTTCGACTCATCCCTGAGGGAAAAAGTATCCGGACAAATTATATGAACTTATTAATTTTTTTTATTCGGTTTTGCATTCTTGGCAGCGGCCAGGCGTTGCTGTTCTTTCATCGCTTGTTCGATCCGCGACTGGAAGCCACCTTCTTTTTTAGGTTTCGCTTTATTGACATTCAGCTTCTCCATGATCTTGTCCGTGTCAAACAGGTATCTTCTCGCACCTACTGTCTGAATGATATTGAGCAGGTTTGAATACAAAAGGTAAAGCGTAAGACCTGAAGCATAACTATTAAAGAAAAACAGGAACATGACAGGCATCAGGTATTGCATATATTTTAACATGGGATTTGAATTCGCCATGTCCACATTCTGCATGTTATAATAGGTGTAAGCTACAGTGCTCAATGCCCATAACAATGTCAGCAGACTGACATGTTCTCCATAAAATGGAATATTAAATGGCAGGTATGCAAATACATCATAGGAAGAAAGATCTGTAGCCCAGAGAAATGAAGCCTGCCTGAATTCAATGGATGCAGGGAAGAAACGATAAAGTGCAAACCACACCGGCATCTGAAGCACAACAGGGAAACAACCACCGAGAGGATTGACCCCATATTCTCTGTAGATTTTCATAGACTCCACCTGCTGTTGTTGCATGTCGTCTTTATGCTTTTCCTTTAGATGTGCAAGCTTGGGTTTCAGCGCAGTCATCTTAGCCTGGCTTCCAAGCATTTTATAGGATAATGGAAATAAAGCCAGCTTGACCAGCAAAGTCAAAAACAGGATGACTAATCCTTTGCTTGGAATAAAAGAGAGAAGAAAATTAAATGTCGGACGGATTACCCATCGGTTGATTGATCCGAATATGCTTTGACCAAATGGTATAATATCTTCGAGACTTACTTTATAATGACGCAATTGTTCGAAATCATTTGGACCCACATACATGGTCATATTAGATGATGGATTCGTACCATTCAATTTGAGCCCGAGAATAGAGGATGTGGTTTTCAGATTCGCACTGGTATCTGGTAATATTTTAGTGCCAAGAACACCACCGCTAAAAGATTCTTCAGCGATAAGAGCACTGTTGAAAAACTGGTTGGAATGGGATACCCATTTTAAAGGTTGCGTTGACAGATCTTCTAAGTCATCTTTGCGGCAATTGCAATAATCAACAGATTCAGTATTTACTTTGTAATAAACTGTAGAATAGCTTCTTTCAAAAGTTGCGTTGCGTTCCAGTTTATCCAGTTGATTGGTCCAGGTCAGTTTTGCAGTTTGACCGCTGTTTGAAATCAGTGATGAACCATTTTCAATGCTGAACCGGTATTTGATTTCATATGGATTGCCGGTCAGTGTATATTCCTGGATGATCTTTTCGCCCGTTTGTCCGGTTGCCGTAAAGACAACTTTATTTTCTTCGAGGGTAGGTTCGAAATTCAGATCGGAGGTATGAAGATCGCCCCGTTGCGTAGGGATCGCTATGTCCCAGATATCGTTAGGGTCTTCTAGTAAACGGACAGGGATTTTATATTCCTTCTTTTTATCGTCCAGGAGGACCTTGCTATATTTTTTAAGCTCGACGCCGGATATTTTCCCGCCCTTCGTCAGAAAATCAACTTTAAAAAGCTCATTCTCAAGGTGTACGGTTTCCGCAGCCCCGGTTACTGCGGTGGCGAAAGTGCCGAATTTGTCCGCTATCTGTAGAGAATCAACGGCATTGATGGTTTGTGCCGAATCTACTTTTTTGGTCTCAATTGAATCTTTGATGATTTCTGCTCTGTGGAGACTGTCCTGGGTTTGCTTTGTTTGGGCCAATTCCTCTTTCGAAGGTGAATTGACAAAAGTCCAGACCATTAAAAGAGCAAAAATGAGGACGAAGCCTATAATATGATTGCGTTCCATGTATTGTTTTTCCTGTATAAAAAAGGCCCGTAAAGGTAGAGGGTATTCCCTACCCACCAAATATCTTTCTACCAGAAATCGTCAGGGTCATGACGGGTAGCTAATCTTCACCTATAAGAACCAATACCGGGATATCAGTAGAAAATTTTGAAGCCAGTGTTTTTGAAGGCCCCAAAAGCTTCTCTATAAGTCCCCGTTTTCTCCTGATGACACAAAGAAGATCAGCATGATGCTGACTTAGGTACTCATGGATGCTTTCATTGAAATTATCATTGCCATACCGGGTGATATCATTTATCACCTGGAGTATGCTGAAGCTTTGCTCAGGTATCGGGTCCGGTAGCTCGCCCAGATGAAGCAACTGGACATGAGGTTTGAATATCTGGTTGATGCTGATGATGGGTTCAAGGGCACCCATAAACTTCACAAAAGTATCTTTAGCAGCAAACACTACCTTGTCGATCCCATTGAATTTGAATCCGGGAGGTATCAGGATGACGGGTATATCTGTTGTCTTGACAAGTGCGCCGGAAGTTGAACCCAGAAAGGTGTCCGGATTTTCTCCTTCACCCTGGGTACCCATCACCACGATATCGGCTTTGGTATTTTCGATCAGCTTTTTAATTCCATCGAGCGTATCCCCTTTGATGATCCTGAAGTCGACAGGTACTCCCGGGTGTTTTCGTTTTATTTTTTTAATCCGTTTCAGGATCCATTTTTGGGGATCTACAGCTTCTTCCTTTTTCCCGGCGGTATAGTTTACCACCTTTTGGAGCAGGCTGATGGAGTAGACGATCATGATATCTGTCCCGGCATGCTCAGCCAGATGCGCCGCATACCGCAATGCATCTTTTGAGTTCTTGGAGAGATCGACCGGAACAATAATGTGGTTCATATGCTTAAAAAAGAGGTCAAAGCTAATGAAAGCAGGATATAAATCCCCTCCAACATTACAGGCAACCCAGATTGGTGGCACCAGTACTCGTGCCACCAGTACTCGTGCCACGAGTACTCGTGCCACCAGTACTCGTGCCACGAGGTCATAACTCACTGATAATACACGTAGTTATAAGTGGAAGCCAGATGCACTTTCGGTGCATAAATGTGCTACTTGAAGTGTCTTAAAATGGTGAAAACGTGCCTTTTATCGCCCGGCAAAGACAGAGTGCCACATCCAGGTGTGCCACACTATCATAACTGGCTGATTTTACACATAGTTATGAGTGGACCGATGGTCACGTTTTTGGCTATACCACTCCGATCCTGGTCCCTGGCGGGATATTGACAGACTTCTTCAATACCACGATCCCATCCACAACGCAATAGGTCTCTGTCTCCACATCCTTCAGCTCTGTACTTCCCTTTATGGTCACATTATTACCTATCCTGCAATTGATATCGATGATGGCATTTTCGATATGACAGTCTTCTCCGATCCCCATCGGAATGATTTTGTGCGATAGCACATCTTCAAGATTTTCATAAGTGTCCATACCCAGCATGATAGTTCGCTTCACTACAGATCCTCTGCCGATACGCGAACGTATGCCTATAATGGACTGGCTTACCTCCTTTGCATTTATGATACAACCATCTCCTACGAGGACATGCGTACAGGTAGTCCCAAGGATTTTTGTCGGAGAGAGCATTCTTGATCTGGTAAAAACAGGATTGCGTGAATCATAAAGATTAAACCTTGGCAACGGCATAGCTAATTCAAGATTAGCCTCAAAAAATGAACGTATCGTTCCTATATCTTCCCAATACCCATTGTATGCAAAGCTGTGTACTTTATAAAATTTATTAATGGCGAAAGGAATGATCCCTTTACCAAAATCATGCTCCGCAGGATTTAGCGCGAAGAGCTGTTTTAAAGTTTCTTTTTTGAATAAATAAATACCCATCGAAGCGAGATAGTTTTTTTTCTCCTTCGCATAAATCTCAGGTACATCGGATTGCCAATCGGTTAATTCAGTCTTCGATGGTTTTTCAATAAATCTTTCGATCTCCAGATTCTGGTTCACTTTCATGATCCCATATCCTGTGGCATCTTCTGCAGTAACAGGAATAGTCGCAATCGTCAGCTCCGAATTTTTTTCAATATGCTGAGCAAGAAATGCAGCAAGATCCATCTGGTACAACTGGTCACCGGAAAGAATAAGGACATAATTGTAATCATACTCATCAAGACGTGTCATTGTCTGCCTGACCGCATCCGCTGTCCCCTGGAACCAGTCTTTATTCGTAGGTGTCTGTTCGGCTGCAAGGATGTCTACAAAACCCTGGCTGAAAGAATCGAAGTGATAACAATTTTTTATATGCCTGTTGAGCGAAGCAGAGTTAAATTGCGTCAGGACGAATATCCGGTTATAACCAGAATTAAGACAATTCGAAATCGGGATGTCGATAAGCCTGTATTTTCCTGCAAGCGGTACAGCAGGTTTTGATCTGCGCGCAGTGAGTGGGTATAGCCTTGAACCTGCACCTCCTCCAAGGATGACACAAAGTACTTCTCTGTTTAAATTACGCATTGGATTTAGCTGGTATTATTTCATGATAAATGTTTAGATACTTTGCAGCGGAATGATCCCACGAAAGATCCTTGGACATGATCTTTCCCCTGACTTCAGATTGTAAGACAGGCATAGAAAACAACCTGCTGCTGCTTTCAATGCCCCACATACCCTGGTACTCTTCAAGATCACGGAACAAGAAACCATCCCCTTCATTGCCATCAAATGGCTCAATAGTATCAAGTAACCCACCGGTAGCTCTTGCGATAGGCACAGTGCCATAACGCATAGCATACATCTGGTTAAGCCCACATGGTTCTGTACGGGAAGGCATCCACAAAAAATCAGCAGCAGCATATAGCCGGTGTGCCACACCTTCATTATACATCACAAGTGTGCGGACATGAGGGCCAAAATTGTGCTCAAGCATACGGCATTGATCTTCGAGACGGCCATCACCTGTACCAAGAATAATAAAACATACATCCCGCCTATAGATCATGTATTGATAAATAAGGCTGGCCAGGAAATCAACACCTTTATCCATCACCATCCTTCCGATAAAAATATGAAGAGGCAAATCAGTCGGCATCTTAAGCTCTTTTAATAAGCTGACCTTATTATCCTTCTTCCATTTGTCTATGTTTTTCTTAAGCTTGTGCGTAAGAAAACGATCATCAGCGGGATTCCAGTAATCATAGTCAATTCCATTGATGACGCCTCTTGATTTCCAGTACTCACTATGAAATAAACCCTGCAATCCAAAACCACTTGTTTCTCTGAGCTCACGCAAATAATTTTCAGAAACCGTCGTAACTCTCCACGCACATTTTATTCCGCACGCAAGTGAATTGATGACATGTCCCCAATCCAAAAGGCCTGAAGCCTCTCTCGAAAATTCAGGAAGAAGATATTGACGATCCCATCCAAACATTCCCTGGTAAGCTGCATTGTGGATCGTCAGCACGGTCGGGGTAAGTCCAAGACGCCAGAATTCAGGGCACCTCGTCATCATAAACGGGATCAGCGCAGTATGATGATCATGACAATGAATAAGATCAGGTAATTTTTCCCAATGGATCAGCCAGTGCAAAACGGCCCGTTGAAAAGCAACATTCCTTTCTATTTCATCGCGGTAATAAGGTTCATGCTGGTCACCATAAACACCCGAACGATCAAATTTCCCGGGAATGTCAATGGTATACAGATCATATCCGAGATCCTCATTGTCAATATAAAATATCCGGTATTCAATCCATTCCCAACCCATATGGAATGACCCATAATGCTTCTCTACCACTTCCTGTTGGGTGATCCAAGCATTGTGATAATGAGGCATGACTACTGCGCACCGTGCATCCAGCTTATTGAGATACCGGGGCAGAGATCCTACTACATCTGCCAGGCCGCCCACCTTGGCAGCCGGATAACATTCAGCACTGACCATCAATATGTGAGGAGAATCTGTCTTTGGTACTTCCATTCGTTGGGGAATTCGGTTTTTTGTTTTATACTTTTTTGGTCTTATCCCACAATATACGTTGGGCATCAGAAATGTAGTGATATGTATCCTAAAGTAGTGTTTTGCAATCTTTAATTAGCTAAATCACGATACCAGGGTTGTCATCAAACATGTCACCTCATTACCCTCTGCCTTAGCCTCCACCTCTCCCTTAGCCTTTTTCTTTACCTTTGCCGGTGCAAATATGAGTGCTAAAGGAAGAATATTGGTTGCTATGAGCGGTGGAATTGATTCCACCGTGACTGCCATGATACTACAGGATCAGGGTTATGAAATCATAGGCATCACTATGAAAACATGGGACTATGCGACAAGTGGCGGCGATCGGAAAGAAACCGGATGTTGCAGCCTCGATAGTATCAATGATGCCAGGCAGGTCGCAGTCGACAAAGGCTTTCATCATTTCATCGTGGATATACGTGAAGAATTTGGAGATTTTGTAATCAATAATTTTGTTGATGAATATCTGCACGGGAGGACACCAAATCCTTGCGTCCTTTGTAATACTCATATCAAATGGGAAGCGCTGTTGAAACGTGCCGACGCTCTCGGTTGTGATTTCATAGCAACAGGTCATTATGCGCGTATCAGTCAGCAGGATGGAAGATATTTTATTCAAAGAGCAATAGATCATAATAAGGATCAGTCGTATGTCCTCTGGGGGCTAAGCCAGGAATGCCTGCAGAGAAGCATGTTCCCGTTAGGTGAAATGACAAAACCTGAAGTGAGGCAACTGGCTGCTGATTATGGTTACCTGGAATTGTCAAAAAAACCGGAGAGCTATGAGATCTGTTTTGTTCCTGACAATGATTACAGAAGTTTCCTGCGAAGAAGAGTGCCGGACCTTGAGGAAAAAGTAAATGGTGGTAGCTATGTCAACAAGGATGGCAAAGTTCTCGGCCAGCATAAAGGTTATCCCTTCTACACCATTGGACAACGTAAAGGCCTCGGTGTGGCATTTGGTGAGCCCATGTTTGTTTCTGAAATTATTCCGGAAACCAATACAGTTGTGCTCGGCAAAGAAGATGAGCTGATACGCAACAGCATGCTCGTGAGCGGTATCAATCTGCTGAAATATGATAAGCTTCCGGAAAAGATGGAATCGATGACAAAGATCAGGTATCGCGATGCAGGTACCATGAGTGAATTAACTCAGCTGGATCATTCAAAAGTCGAAGTTTCATTCTTAGCAAATGTTCGTGGAATTGCACCGGGACAGTCAGCCGTATTCTACGAAGGAGATGATGTCGTTGGTGGTGGAATTATCCAGGGCAGTTCAAGGAATTGAAATGATGCAAACCAGGTACATAACATTCGCTTTAGTTTTATTATTCTTTGCAGGTTGTGTGAAAGATAAAATTGAAACACCTGTTAAGGATAATACGATTGAATATTTTCCTTTGGTCACCGGTCAATACATTGACTATGCGATTGATTCGATTGTGTTCGATGATGTTTCAGGAGGAAATATAAAGGACACAGTCTCATACCAGATCAGGGAACTGGTTTCGGGCTTTGAGATTTCATTGGCTGGAGATACTATATTTTATCTTCACCGTTCCAGGAGAACCAATCCTGATGACAACTGGCAACTAACCGATGTCTGGACTTCAGGAAGGTCGTCATCCGAGGCTACCCGTACGGAAGAAAACCTCAAATTCCAAAAATTGACTTTCCCTCTTCGTGACAGGAGAAAATGGTCATCTACTTCTTACATCCCTACATCGACCACTGTATTGGTTGGAACTGAAACGATAGAACCATATCAGGATTGGGAATCAGAAGTTCTTGACATTGATGTCGCTGATCAGGTAGGTGTTTTTTCTTTTGGTACAGGCCAGGTCATGCATGTCCTCCAATCCGATATTGATGACGGAAGCAGCAGACGATTCATGCTTGAAAAATATGTGAGGAATATCGGGCTTGTATCCCGCAACGACACCATCCTCGACAGCAGATGCCTGGCTTTAGGCAGTTTCGAGGAATGTATCGGTAAGCCATGGGTAGAACATGCCGGTAAAGGATATATTCTATCCCAGGTAATGATCGGTCACAATTGAGCCCGGCCTATCCTGCGCATACAGAGTTTTTTTTGATCGGCAAAGCCATCAAGTCTCATGGCACCGGAGGAGAATTAAGGATCATGGCGGAAGATCCATATAAAGCCTACCTTAAAAAAGGCATTTATATTTTTTTTGATCTGGATGGATCCAAAGTGCCTTTTCAAATATCAGATGTTGATGACGGGAATCATTTTGTAATTTCTCTAGAAGATATAGTCAATAAAAAAGATTCTGATGCACTGAGCAATCATCAATTTTATATCCCGCTGGAAACCGTTAAGCCAAAACATCAGCATTCTCCAAAAAACATCCGGGGCAAATGGGATGAATACAAAATCCTGGATGTAAAGCATAATACGCACTATGATATTCTGCGTGTAGAAGAATTTCCACAACAGCTGATGGCCATCATCAACATAAATGCTAAAGAGATCCTCATTCCCCTGAGTGATCAATTAATTTCATCCATCGACAAAGAAAATAAAATCATAATGATGGAAATCCCCGAAGGCCTTCTTGAACTTTAATGTCTCGCAAAGACGCAAAATTGACTCCTCTCCTCAACCATTGCAAGTTGCTTATTGCCTATTGCTAATCGTCTTTTGCTAATTGCTAATTGTCCATTGCCTCTTGCTAATCGCCTATTGCTAATTGCCTATTGCCTATTGTCTTTTTGACTCCGTTCTCATCGATTTCCCGGTGATTAATTTATACCCTTTAGCTGTGATAATAGAAGCGTAAGGTATATCCTGATCTTCAGGTTCGATCGAAGCCACTCCTGTCTCTCCGTTCAGGTTAAATGCTATCATCTTGACATTGAAATCTACTTTTGCCAAACCTCCATTTATTTCAACAATGCGATCCAATACAGATTCACATGCCAGCTGTGGTGTCATTCCCGCCTTCATTTTTTCCATGAGTAAAAACGATCCGCATGTGCGAATGACCTCTTCACCACGACCTGTTGCACCTACTGCACCAACTTCATTATCTACATAAAGACCCGCACCAATTATCGGTGAGTCACCCACACGACCTGGAATTTTTGCAAACAAACCGCTGGTAGTAGTAATCCCGGCTACATCTCCTTTCATTCCCATTCCCAGCACATTGATGGTGCCGCCCTTTTTAGCTTTCTTTATATAGACACCATCTGCAGGTGGAAGCCAGTCATCCTTGTCACTCATATTTTCTTTCCATTCAAGCCATTTCAATCTCGCTTCTTCGGTTAACAGGTTTTCTTCCTGAAATCCATGAGCTTTAGCAAATTCAAGTGCACCAGGACCGACGATCATCATATGATCTGTTCGTTCCATCACCAGGCGTGCAACAGAGCATGCCTTTTTTATATTTTCAAGCGATGCGACACTTCCGCATCGATGTGTTGGTCCATACATGATAGAAGCATCAAGCTGTACAACTCCTCTTTCGTTAGGTAGTCCGCCATATCCGACAGACTGGTCTTCAGGATCCAATTCACATACATTGGCACCTCTTTCAATGGCGTCAAGAATATTATTGGTCATGTTCAGCGTATCCCAGGCAGGAGTTAATACCTTTTTCCCCCAATACTCACCACGACTGCACATCAGTATGGGTTGTGCAGCTGCAGGCGAAATGAATTTCTTTTTTTGATCAAAGATTTTTAGGATTGAAGATGTGCTGAGGCCTAATAAGCCTAAGCTTTGAAGAAATTCCCTGCGATGTCCCATTTAAAATGTTTTATTGATTTCGATGAAAATAAATTATTCTTTGATTGGCGCCATTCCTGGCTGATTGATCTTAAATCCTGTTTTCGTTTTCTCGCGAGCGACCATTTCTTTCACATCACTCAATAGTTTTTTTGCATCATATACGATCCCATCTTTGATAGTATATTTCACACCGCCCACTCTTACCACTTCATTATCTTCATTCAGCAGGATAGCGCCAGTACCGTAAAGACATTGAAGATTTTCCAAAGGATTTTTATCGATGATGATCAGGTCTGCAAGCTTACCTGGTTCAACACTACCTATTTCTTTATCCTTCCCGAGTGCCTGGGCACCATACAATGTAGCCGATCTGATCACTTCTAGAGGACTGAATCCGGATTCCCGCAATAATTCAAGTTCGCGGATATAAGCGAAACCATACAATTCGAATATATAACCTGAATCAGATCCTGCAGTAATGCGGCCTCCCCGGTTTTTATATTCATTGATAAAGGTCATCCATAACCTGTAATTATTTTTCCATGCAACTTCCTGTTCTGTTCCCCAATACTGCCAGAATGATCCGTGAGAAGTACGGCTCGGTTGATAAAATTCCCATAATGACGGCATCGTATAATCCTCATGCCATTCAAGTCTTCTCGCACGGTGAAGATCCCTGCTGGCCTCATAAATATTGAATGTAGGATCAATGGTAAAATCAAGATCAATCAGTTGATCCATTACTTCGTTCCAATGCGTAGAATAGGGTGGAGCAGCTTGTTTCCAAAGCCTTCCGGCTTCAGCAAACCTGTCCTGCTCATTCATGTAATTGTAATTGACAGGATAATCCTGGATGGTTTTGTCTTCGAATAATGCTTCCGGTAATCCATACCAATGTTCCATGGTTGTCAATCCCGCTTTAGCAGAATGAACTACATTCCAGCGGGCTACATTCAACTGTGCATGATGACATGCAGATCGTAATCCCAGCTTTTTATTTTCCACCAATGCGGCTTCCATCACTTCGGGAGGTGCACCAAAAAATTTTATCCCGTCAGCACCGTTCTTTGCATTTTGCTGTACCCATGATCTTGCCTGGTCTGCCGTAGTGATCGGGTCTTTTGAACCGGCACCAAAAACTGTGTACGCAAAAATGCGAGGAGCGGTAATTTCATTTTTTTCGCTTCTTCGTTTTTCATTCAGTGTCCATTCTAATCCATTACCCGCCGAAGGTTCACGGATGGTGGTGATTCCATGCGCCATCCACAATTTATATACATACTCTGCATCCACACCCTGTGAATCACCTCCTATATGGCCATGCATGTCAATGAAGCCGGGCAGAACATACATTCCGGTGGCATCCAGTTCATATCCATTCGCCTTTAACTTCGGACGATCAGCACTGTCAGGTTCAACGCCGGGAGAACCGACAATCCGGATATTCACAATCCGGTTGCCTTCGATGACAATATCCACTGGCCCATAAGGAGGCGTGCCAGTTCCATTGATCAAAATGGCGCCTCGTATGATCATTTGCGGATATGGACCTGTACCTTCTTTCCTGTCCGGCGCTGCTGCAACCTGCGCAGTGCCATGATTACATAAAAAACAACAAAGGATGATAATAAGAAGGTATAAAAACTTCATAACCGCAAAATGCTTTCAGGAAAGGTAAAAAAAAGAGCCCGAATGAATCCGGGCCCTTTAATATCATGAATAGGAATGCTATTTTTTAATTTCCACTTAGCTCTGCAACCAGGCGATCTGCTTTGTAGACATAACGCAATGCAGCTATAATACCACCGGCATGAACAGCAACTGTCCGGTTACTTTCCTCATCGAATATAAATTTACCCGGAAGAGATTCAATGTTACCGTCAAATACAAGTCCCACTACCTCTCTTTTGACATTTATGATCGGACTGCCTGAATTCCCCCCGATGATATCAGGTGTGCAGACAAAATTCATAGGGGCTTTCAACAGATCCATAGATGGGTTCAGCCACCTTTCAGGTAATGACCATGGATTTTTACCATCGAAAGAATAATACCTGTCATACATGCCTGAATAAGTTGTTTTAAATGGTGCAGTAGTACCATTATATTCATACCCTTTGACAACACCGTCAGAAATCCTCAATGTAAATGTAGCATCAGGTGGTAAGGCATTTCCATACACTTTAAAGACTTCACCGGCAATATTTTGTTCAATTGCTTTTCTTGCCACACCTGTTGACTGGAATGCATCCACTGCTTTCTTGTATTGATCTGCCAATAATTCTGCGGCACTGATTAACGGATCTTTTTTGCGAAGGAATTTCTTGGTATTCTTATCAAGCAGTTTTGATAAATCTTTTTCATCAGCAAAAACAGTTTTAGCTAATATTTCATTCGCAGCTGCTTCAGGCGTTCTGCCATCAAGTATGGTACGGAGATATTCATCATTCGGCTGCGCGAAATTATTCAGCTCTTTAAGAACCATGGCGAATAATTTTACTTCTTTAGGATCATTGACAGCAGGAGCCAATTCAGACATTTTTTTCTCCAGGCCTTCCAGTTCAGGACTTTCAGGATTTTTTTCGGCTAATCTTACATAATCATTGATCGTATACATCAATGGAAGTATTTTTCCGGATAAAGGACCCGGAGCAAGGAAACGCAGTTCGGAACCGTAGTTAGAAAGCACTGTGTAATACTTAGCCATATCATCCCAGTAGGTTTTACCTATGCTGTTGGCCCTGATTTTTTCTTCCATTTTTACTTTGCGCGCGAACAGATCAGGATTTTTCAGGCCGCTTAATGTGCCTTTCGTTGCTTTCAAAGTATTCGACAAGCTGAAGATGGTATTTTTTGTATCATCATTTGGTGACATTGCAAATTGTTCCTGGAGCACTTTCATCCTGTCCGTGAAGAATTCTACATCCACAGGATATCTGTAATCCCTGTCGTATTCCAATTGTGCTACTGTTCTGTACCTTTCTGTAGAACCTGGATTGCCGATGACAAAAACAGGTGTGCCTTCTTTAATACCATCCATATTGAATTTAAAATAATTATCTGTGGTGTTCAGCGGTTTTCCGTTTTCATCATACACACGCCAGAACGTACAGTCCAGGTTATATCTTGGATAAGTAAAATTGTCAGGATCGCCACCAAAGAAAGCAACCTCCTGCTCAGGAATAAACACTAAGCGAACATCATCATAGCGTTTGTACCCATACAAGGAATACTTGCCACCACTGTAGTACGTAACCACTTGTGTACGGAGACCTTCCCAGGATTGCATAGAGCTATATTCTTTCTGAATGGCGGAAAATGCTTCCTGCGTTTTAGCCAATTTGTCCTGATCAGCAGTGACCTTAGCCAACAAATTTTTGATCTTGTCAGTCACGTCAGCTACGATGATAAGTTGTTCTACGAATAGCTCAGGATTGCGGCGCTCTTCAGCATATGTTGAAGCATAGAAACCTTGTTTGTCAAAAATTTCACCTTCCTTCTGCAGTTCACTGACTACCGGTTCAGAACAATGGTGATTAGTCATCACGAGTCCGTTAGGGGATACAAAAGATGCAGAGCACCATGAAGCAAACCTCAGTGCTGATTTTCTTCCTGCGTCAAACCAGGCATTATCCAGGTTATATTGATATTCTTTCAGGAACCAATCTTTGGGTGGATTCTCAAAAGTCCACATTTTACCAAAATCGAAAGGTCCGGGCTCCGTCTGCGCGAAAGCAGCCGAAAGGAAAAACGAAGCCAAAATGGTTAATAACCATGATTTTCTATTGCTATTCATATTTTTTAAATAAGGTGTTTACGTTGTTATATTTAAGTCCCTTCAGGGGATTTAGGGGCAAGTACCTAAGAAAAACGGTCCAAAATTAAGAATTATAATGATTAGGGTCCTGCTCACGACCGGCGTTTTGTTTTTCTAGACAAGAACTTAACTTTCGGACCCGATTCTTCGTTATTAGCTCATGAAAATGAATAAAGTGCTCTTTTTCCTGTTGATGTGCATTGGATTAACATCTTCCTGCGAATCACAGAAAGCAACGGAACACAAGCCGTTGGATAAATCTCCTGATCAAAATATTCCTAACGATATGAAAACTGAAACCGCAACCTTTGGGGCCGGGTGTTTTTGGTGTGTTGAAGCTGTTTTCCAGGAGCTGAAAGGTGTCCTGAAAGTTGAATCCGGTTATATGGGAGGCACAGTGCCCGACCCCACATATCGCGATGTATGTACAGGCAATACAGGTCATGCAGAAGTTGCCCGGATCACTTTTGATCCTGCAGTGATTTCCTATGAAGAATTGCTGGAAGTATTATGGACTACTCATGACCCCACGACCATGAACAGGCAGGGTGCAGATGCGGGTACCCAGTATCGTTCTGCCATTTTCTACTATGATGACGAACAAAAACGCAAGGCTGAGGATTCCAAAGCCGAAGTTGCACCCACCATTTGGGATCAGACTATTGTAACCCAGATTGTTCCTGCTACCACATTTTATCCTGCGGAAGAATACCACCAGGATTATTATGCAAATAATCAAAACCAAGGCTACTGCCAGGCTGTGATAAATCCAAAAATCCAGAAAGTGCGTACTAAGTTTAAGGATAAGCTCAAGGAACAAAATTAAAATGAACATGCATCGTCTCTTATTAGCCACAGGATTATTCTTATGCCTGACTTTGAATGCCTGCCTGCAATCCAATACGCATAAGCCTTCACATACAATGGAATCAACAGAAGCTTATTTCGTAGATAGCAGTGGTGACACGATCTATACTGTGAACAAGACGGATGCAGAATGGAAAGCGCAACTGGATCCCTCTTCGTATAATGTACTGCGGCACGAAGGAACTGAACGTCCTTTTACAGGAAAGCTTAACTTAAATCATGCGGAGGGAATTTACCTGTGCAATGCATGCCAGCTTCCTCTTTTTTCTTCGAAAGGTAAATTTGATTCTGGTACAGGTTGGCCCAGCTTCTTTAAACCCATTGACATGACACACTTGCGGGAAATCTCTGATGGTTCTGCCGGTATGAGGAGAGTAGAAGTAGAATGCCGACGTTGTGGCGGACATCTCGGTCATGTATTTGATGATGGGCCTGAGCCAACAGGTTTGCGGTATTGCATGAATTCAGTTTCTCTTTCATTTGTGGAGCAATAAGCTCATTGGCATCTATACGTAGCTATATTTGCTGATGTTCTCCTCCATCAGGCCCTGGCTAAAACTTACAGGAGTTGTATTTGTCCTTGCTTTTTACTTAAGCAGATTGCTTTTCATTTCTGCTATAGCCGGAAAAAATGAGCGAAGAAGTTTTCGGTTTCGAAAAAAATTCTGTCGTGTAGCTAACAGGATTTTACGGATAGAATATCAGAAGACAGGAAATCCATTCTCCGGCGCATGTCTTTACGTATCAAATCATAGATCCATGCTGGATCCTCTCATTGAATTATCATGGCTCGATACATATATTTTATCTAAGGCTGAGGTAGGAGAATATCCATTATTGGGACGTGGAGCGAAAGAAACAGGAGTAGTATTTGTTGACAGGGAAAATAGCAAAAGCAGGAAAGTTGCTTTGGTAGCCATTGAATCTTTATTAAAATCAAATAAAGCTGTGCTGATCTATCCGGAAGGGACCACGCATAGCGGTGATCTGACAGGTGAATTTAGAAAAGGAGCTATTGAATTGGCATTTGATCTGGGAATACCAATTGTGCCTGTGATGATCGAATATCCTGACCATAGCTACTATTGGTCACACGAAGCGCTATTGCATTACTTAGTAAGAATATTCAGGAAACCCGGAAAGATAATTGTGAAGGGCAAAGTCGGAAATCCGGTTTTATCAGCACATCGAAAAGATATCGTGATCGACACGCAAAATGAAATCAACAACATGATTCATGAAGCTCGCCTGTCAACGGTATAAATTTCTTTTTTAGAACTTAAAACCGAGTGTCGCAGTAATGCGGTGGTTTGTGTATTCAGTTACAACTAAAGGTTGTGGTGCTGCATTCGTTACATAAGGAAGGTATCCATCATCCTGTTTGGTGAGCACATAACCCAGGTCAACATAAAAATGATCTTCCCTGTATCCTAATCCTGCATGATAGGAAGGATCCAGGCTTGTATCATTATTGAACGCAGACTGAGCTAATGAAACACCACCTCTGAACCTCAACTTTTCCACTACGAATTCACCTCCCATATTGAGTTGCAGAGCTGAACCATAATTATTTCTGATGTTTGCATTCACCTGGTTCGCGATGGAATCATATTGATTGCCATTTCCTCTGACACTATAATCATACTTCATGCTTGCATAATCTGTCACCTTCGCACTGGCAGCAATAAATCCTGATTTACCAGCTATGATCCCAATGCCGCCGGAAATACTCCATGGAGTTTTCAGCGCATATGCAAAGCTTCCGAAAGGTGATTCTGATTTTATAGGTCCGTTGTGTTCATCGTCAGTATAATCGTAACTCAGCGTAGTATTAAAATTATCCGTCAGGGCCAGCCTGGTAGGCGTGTGAACAGCCAGTGCAAGGTTTATATTTTTGGAAGGTTTTACGATCACACCTACTTTAGCATTCCATCCAAACCCCGTTGTATTGATGGAGCTGTTATATTCAAGATTATTGAAGAAGGGAATTCCATCATCCGTTCCATCCGTTTCTGTATAATTCCTTGTTTGTGTAAAATTGACAATCGGTAAGCCGACTGAAAAACCAAACAGGATTTTCTGATTGTAATCAGCGCCATAAGCAAGCAAAAGCTCTGATTTTCCTCCTTCTATGATTACGGTTTCCTGTTTCTGCAAGGCATATTGTGCATTTTGTGCATAGTCCGTTTCATATGTGTTATCATTCTCAAAGTCATAGATCGCACCTGAAGTATATGCAAGACCTTCTTCAAAACCATTCAGGAAATCTGGTGCAACACCATTCGCATTTTCCTTCCATGAATCAGTAATCGATCCTAACGTGGATCCCTGGTAACTCAATTCTCTGCTATATTCTGCTGTGCGGTTTAAGCCAATAGCCCAGTTGGATGTATTCCACCTGGATCCCCGGGGTCTGGCCTGTACTACAAATCCAATGTTCGGTAATGTGAACTTATTGAAATTACCGCTTTTCGTATCTAAACGATCTGTTGTAAACGCAGATGAATAATTGGATATTCCGAATGCTGAGGTGAAGAGAAATTCACTCTTTTGATATCCACCCACACCTGCAGGATTAGAACTGATAGCGGAGAAATCCGGACCTATTGCAAACATGCTGTTACCAACACCCAGGTTTCGTGCTGTCCCTAATGGATCAGAAGTGGAAAGCCTGTAAGCTTCAGTAGCTGTTTGCGCATCGCATAATGTTGAAATGGTCAGCATCATCGAGACTAAAAAGAATAGATTCCGTTTCATGGTCGTGAGGATTTTAGAGACTGCACATCGATTGATTTTCGATGTGCAGTCCTGAATATATTAACGTTGATGTAAACCTGGTGTTCAGGTGATGTTATCCCCGGCCGCGCGGACTGCTGCCGGAAGAAGATGGAGAACTACTCCTTGAAGGTTCTGAACGGCTGCTATTGCCACTGGACTGATTGTGATTACCGGATGATGGTGATGCACTTGATCTGTTATCATTGCTTCGGTTTCCTGAATCATTACTTCTTCCTGAATCATTTTTTCTCGGAGGAGGTGAATAACTGGGCCTGTCATTACTTCTATTTTCTTCGTGTCTCGGAGTAGGAGAGGGTGAAGGCTTGCTGTCATTTGATCCATTATTCCGGTCAGGAGGAGAATAACTTGGTCTTTCATTTCCACCATTTTGCCTTGGCGTATAAGACGGTTTGTCATTATCTCTGGTAGGCGTGTATTGTGGTTTATCCTCAGGCCTTGGTGAATTATTTTCCCTCGTTGGTGAAGAAGGAGTATATGCAGGCCTGTCTGATGTCTGACGATCTGCTCCTGGAGCAGGCTTGTCGTTAGAAGGATAAGGTTTATATTTTTCAGAATCAGGTCTGAAGACCGGACGTTGCGGAGTTGGATTTGGACTGTCTCTTTTTAGTTCTTTGTCAATAGGAACTTGTTTTACAACACCTTTAGAATTGTCATCCTTCACTGCAGGTTGTGTCCGGGGAGCATTATCAAATCCGGGCAATCCGGGAGCTGGAGTAATTTTTACACCTGGTGTTAATCCTTTCTCACCGTCACGAGGTGTGTCATTATTTTGAGTTACACCTTTGTCGGCATCTTTATATACAGGTTGAACACTTCCCGGATTTGCTATCGGGCCTCTTGGTGAGGATCCAGTATTCCCTGTTATCCTTGGGCCATAATACGTACCTCTGGTGCCACCTGTATTTACATTCGTGACTGTTGTATGATTGATACCGTAATAATTACTTACAGGATAAGGACATGAGTTATAGTAATTGTTGTAATAGTTAGAATATGAATAATACCCATTGTATCCACCCCAGTAATTGGATGAAGGTGAACACCAGTTGTTATATGAATAATAATAACTTGCCGGTGTTATACACCAGTTATTAAAATGGCTATAGCTATTCCAACTGTTCCATCTCCTCCAGTGACGATAATCCCAATAGCTTGAATTTCCAAAGCTCAGATAGATGGTCGCACCTGGGTAATAATATGAATCCGAATAGTAGGGATCATAGCGGTACGAATCAATATAGTATGGATCATAGAAATCAGCACCATAAGAAGGTCTGTAAAATCTCTTTATCCTTGATGAATAATAGTAATCATAATCATCATAATACTCGTATTCATCGTTGTCATAATAGGTGACATCTTCACCAGATGAATATCCTGTATCCGGATCATTGTAGTTGTCATTAGTTACCACGACATCATTGTCGGGATCGTAATACACATCATCGAATTGAGCATTGACTGCCGGGATCACAAACGTGAATCCAAGAGCGATCAGATAGAATTTTAAGGTGTACAATTTCATGGTTTGCATTTGGTTGAAGCCTGTCGGCAGGAAACTCTCAACATCCACTGCTAAAGTATTACTTTTGCCGGGTCGATGTAGTTAACAAGAGCTTAAATTCCTGTCACCGCGCTGTTAAAAGTTGAAATCATCTTCGCCGCTTCTTTTGTGGCGATTCCTGTAACTAAGACGCCTGGGTTAGAATATAAGTTTCACCGTTAGAAACATTAAAAGGAAATTAACTAAATGAGTTCCAGGCATCTGGAGAAGCTTATACGATGGCAAAAGAAATTACCCCCCGTTCCCAGGACTATTCCCAATGGTACCTGGATATAGTGAAGAAAGCAGGTCTTGCTGACAATTCTGCTGTCAGGGGTTGCATGGTGATCAAACCTCACGGTTACGCAATCTGGGAAAAAATGGTTGCCATCCTGGATCAGAAATTTAAAGACACAGGTCACGTCAATGCTTATTTTCCACTTTTCATCCCGAAGAGTTTTCTCAGTCGTGAAGCTCAACATGTAGATGGTTTTGCGAAGGAATGCGCCGTAGTTACACACCACAGGCTGAAAGCAGATCCTGATGGCAATGGCCTGATAGTAGATCCGGATGCAAAACTGGAAGAAGAGCTCATCGTAAGGCCAACCTCAGAAACGATCATCTGGAGTACATACAAAGACTGGATTCAGTCCTACCGTGATCTCCCTTTGTTGATCAATCAATGGGCAAATGTAGTCCGGTGGGAAATGCGGACCAGGCCTTTCCTGCGCACCACAGAGTTTTTATGGCAGGAAGGTCATACAGCTCACGCTTCTAAAGAAGAAGCTGTCGCTGAATCACTTGCCATCCATGATATTTATGCCGATTTCGCAGAATCATACATGGCTATGCCTGTAGTAAAAGGGGTAAAGACTGTCAACGAACGATTTGCAGGTGCAGAAGATACCTATACAATAGAAGCACTTATGCAGGATGGAAGATCTTTGCAGGCAGGTACATCGCATTTCCTGGGACAGAATTTTGCCAAAGCATTTGACGTTACTTTTTTAAGTGAGAATAATCAGAAGGAATTTGTTTGGGCTACTTCCTGGGGCGTCTCTACTCGGTTGATCGGAGGACTGATCATGACACACAGCGATGATGAAGGCCTTGTGCTTCCTCCAAAATTAGCTCCGTTACAAGTTGTGATCATCCCGGTTCCCAAACCTGATCCAACCATAAATGATGTCGCAGATAAATTGCTTAAGGAATTGAAAGCAAAAGGTATTTCTGTCAAATATGATACAGATGAAAAATCCAGGCCTGGATTTAAATACGCTGAGTATGAGATGAAAGGCGTTCCGGTACGGGTAGCAATCGGGCAGAGGGATCTTGAAAAAAATCAGGCCGAAGTAGCAAGAAGAGATACCCGGGAGAAAGAATTTATTTCTTTAGACGGTTTGGGTGCTTATGTTGAAAATCTTTTGGAACAAATACAGGAAAACCTTTTATTGCGTGCGCTGAGGTTCAGGCAGGAAAATACGATGGAGGCTGATGATTATGCCACTTTCGCGGACATCCTGGAGAAAAAGGGAGGATTCGTTTCGGCTCATTGGGACGGGACTACAGAAACTGAATTGAAAATAAAGGAATTGACAAAGGCAACCATACGTTGTATACCCCTGGACAGGAAGATGGAAGAAGGAAAATGCATATTGACAGGGAAGAAATCATCAGGAAGAGTTTTATTTGCAAAAGCATATTAATCACCAATTAAAAAACAATCAAAATGTCGTACGAAGTAGAAGGAAAGCTCCACAAGAAATTTGACATGGAGCAAAAATCAGGCACTTTTCAAACCCGGGAATTTGTCATCCTTGTCGAACAAGGCCAATACCCGCAGCACATTAAATTTCAGCTGGTCCAGGATCGTTGCGAGATCATAGACCCAATAGCGGAAGGCAGTAACATCAAAGTCTATTTTGATCTGCGCGGAAGAGAGTGGCAGGGTAAATATTTTACCAATCTGCAGGCCTGGCGCGTGGAAGCAGCCGGTAGTGAGACCAAGAGCCGTCAACCTGCAGGGGACTTTCCTACAGCAGCACCAACAGCAAACGGTGATGACGGATCTTCATTTGATGATCTTCCTTTCTAGAAGTTAACTTCACAAAAAAAATTATCGGAGTGCTTAGCATACCAGCAACATGTTAGGCAGTAGAATATATTGATAAACATAAAAATGTAAGCCAATGAAAAATATCCAACCCGCTATTCTCATTTTTTGCTTTATGCAACTTGCTATTTTTTGCATGTGTAAAAATGATACTGAAAAAAAAGCAGACAATCCTTCAGCTCCAACAGTGGTAAATACAAATACATCGATGCAGAATAGTTCCTTGAATAAAGAATTTTTCATGAATGCTATAGGAAATCTAAAAAGTGGTGAGGTACTGGATTCAGTTACACTTAAAAATATCCTGGCTCAAAAAATCGTTGATTTAACCAGGACTTCACTCTTGAGTAAAAAATCTGAGCAGGGAGGAGCTATGGTGGGTACAAGTGAAGCCACTTACAAAGGTGAAAACAAAACACTTTATATCAAAATTATAGACGCAGGTGGTAATGCCGGATATATCCGTTCGCAAGCGCCGTGGTCCGGGATGCAATTCCAGAATACGCGAGACGATGGATATGAGAAATCAATTGTTGTAGATGGGAATAAGATAAAAGAAGCATTTAACTCAGGTACTAAACAAGCTAACCTGACAGTGATCTATAATGACCGCATACTTGTTAATCTTTTCGGACCTAATGTTACGATGGAAGAATTGTACATGGCAATAAAGTAAAATGATTAAAGCATTTGATTATCCCGTATAATTTTCTAAAATATAGAACCGGAATCCTGGTTGTTTTTGGTTTGCTGCTAAGTATGCCTGGCTATCTTGGAGCACAGCATGTCATAGGGTTAGGTACGCGTTACAACGATAGTTTCAAAGAGTGGGTGATCAAAACCGAGGATGAGGATGTAGAAGGGGAGATGCGCATGCGTTGGGCTTTCCGCAATGATTGGACACAATGGGATATTCGCATCGGTGATGTAATAGCTACCGTAGAGCAGAAATGGAAGGATGATCCCAATTTATGGGAAGTTCGTTGCGGGGATTATACCGTGAATGCCAGGACTACCTGGCCCGATGTTTTTAATCACTGGAAGCTGAATGACGGTAAACATCAATTCAACTGGGGTACGAAATATGCTAACCAGCTCGATGAATGGATTGTTGAGAAGGGAAGTGATGATCTTTTTAAAGTTAATGCATACTGGACAGGCGATCCCAGGGATTGGGTTGTGACGGACAATCTGCCGGAAGATGTAAGCATGGCCATGAGGGTTGCGATGATTTTTCTTGCTATCCATTTTAGCACTCCTAAGATTTAAACTAACTGCGGTACAGACTTTTTGCATTACGGATTTGTTAAATATATGATAAAGGGGTTCCCGTTTTGTATACCAAATGGCTCTCAGCTGCGTTTTAAGGGAAATTAGCCGGTTTAAGGAGTCGTTTGATGAAGAGGTCGATTATCCTTTTAGCAACATTGATTTCCTTTTTTGAATTAGCAATTTCTATCCAAACCATTCCCTTCATTAATATCAGAAGACAGATGAAAAAATCTTTTTTTCTCTATTTATGCATCCTGCTGAGTGCAGTGACGACATTGCCTGCCCAGGAAATTGTATTGCCTCGCGTAAGCCCGAAAGCATCAGTTTCCTATACTATCGGTCTGACGAATGTAGAAGTTCATTACGGAGCCCCTGCAGTAAAAGAAAGAGTTATCTGGGGAGTCCTGGTTCCTTACAACAAAGTGTGGAGAGCGGGAGCCAATGAGGCAACTACGATTTCCTTCAGCACAGATGTCAACATAGAAGGACAAAACCTTAAAGCAGGCAAGTATGCTTTGTTTTTCATTCCCGGTGAAACGGAATGGACCGTGATCTTCAATAAAAAAACGGATCAGTGGGGAGCATATGAATACAATGAAGCTGACGATATATTGCGGTTCACTGTACAACCCAAAATGAATGAAGGCATGCAGGAACGTCTGACCTACACGATCAATGACATGAAAACTGATATGGGATATGTAAAGCTCGCATGGGAAAAAATGAGGCTTTACATGCGATTCAAAACAGATGTAATGGAGCAATCACTGGCCAATATCATGAATGCGCTTGAGGCCGCTCCTGAAGAAAAAAAATGGGAGGTTTATGCCAAAGGAGCGCAGTTTATGCTGGATGCGGATGGAAATATTGATCAGGCATTGGAATGGATAAAGAAGTCCACAGATAGGGCCAGCCATAGCTGGAATTGGTATATCCGCGCAAAGATTGAAGCTAAAAAAGGTGATTATACTTCAGCGGTTGCCAGCGGTACTAAAAGCGCTGAGTTAGGACTGGCCGATGAAAAGGATACTTTCTACGAAGAAAATAAAGAAGAAATAAATCCCACCATACAGGGCTGGGCTGCGAAATTGAATTAATACGATTCATGTAGAAATTAAAAAAGACGTGATCACACAGTTGGTCACGTCTTTTTTTATTCCTGTTATGGACTGATTACTGCCCGGGTGATGCAGTCCCATCGACATCACCTTTTTTTACTGCTACGAAATTTGGCTGCCGTGCACCACTTATGATGTCTGCCAAAGGAATTGTCGTATTAGATATGACCGGCTGAGGATCTCCGATGGGAGCGAAATCTGTATCTGCCGGAATTACAATCCAGGTCTGACTGTCCGGGAAATTTTGAATTTTACCAAGCAGAAGTTTGAGCATCATCACGATATCGAGTGAAGAAATAGTTCCTGATTTATTTACATCAGCTGCTATTTTTAACAGCGGTGTATCCAGTGTATCGTTATGCAAAACATGTTTTTGCATTCTTACTACATCAATGGCACTGACACCATTCAGGGGTAATCCGTTTTTCACAACTCCTATTTTCCAGTCAGGTTGAGATTGACTCAATAAATATTGCAGATCAAAACTGCCATTGATATCTGTCGTGTCCTGGACAATTACATTCCCGGCTCCATCCAGCATTTGAACATAAGCATTACCCGCACCTGCGCTTCCTTGTAAAAATTGCACCAGGCCGGTTACTGAGACCGGATTTTCAACAGGTGTTGGCTTTACCGCACCCGTAGCCAGGAGAGCAGCATCGAGGGCATCAATAGTTGCCTGGTTATTAGCTCCGCTCACATCGTATTGAATCGTGCGATCGGGAGCAATCACGATATATGTTGGTGTCCCATACCATGGTCCGAATTGTCCGCTTTTATAAGGTGCTACAGCAGTAAGGCTACCACCATCTTTTCCGGCCGCGACAAAAGTTTCACCATACGTTGACTGGTATGCATTCACAAGTGCATCAGAATCAAAATTCTTATCCGACAATTCAAAAAACGCTACATCATGATCACCGGCTCCCCATTCCTGGTAGAATGGTTCCATCAAAGGAGCAATCGAATTGCATGGAGGACATGTCGTATAGAATACTTCGATCATGACCGACTTACCCTGATCCAGGTAATCTGCATATAGATGATGTATTTGTCCGTGCGAATCTGTTATAGTGAAATCAGGTGCCTGCGTAACAGGTGGTGGATTCTCCGCCCCGGTAGCAATCAATGCCGCATTGATCGCATCTATCGTGGCTATATTGCCGGAACCATGTACGTTGTATTGAACAGTACCATTTGGAGCAATCACCACAAAAACAGGGTCACTGGATGGAGGGCCGAATGTGCCATCCTGGTATATCACGATTGCAGGTAAGCTGCCACCATCTTTACTTACGGCTACAAAGGTCTCCCCATGACTTTCCTGGTATGCCTGAAGGATAGCATCCGTATCTGTATTCTTGTCAGTGAGAGCTATGATTTCCACATCATGATTTCCAACACCCCAATCCTGATATAAGGTTTGCAGAAGAGGAGAGATCGTGCTGCATGCCGAACACGTGGAATTGAAAATTTCCAGCAATACAGTTTTTCCCTGATTTAGGAAATCACTATAAAAGTGATGCGTCACGCCATCAACATCGGTGACTGTAAAATCTGATGCAATAGGGATTTGACCCGGCTTGAGAGCACCGGTAGCTGTGATAGCTGCATCGATAGCATTTATGGTCGCCTGGTTTCCTGAACCGCTTACTCCGTAGTTAACAGTACCATTCGGAGATATGACAATGAAAGTAGGAGTACCAAAGAATTGGCCATAGGTTCCGTTTTGATAAGGCACTACGGCTGACAGGCTACCCCCATCTTTACCGACACCAATAAAAGTTTCATTGTAAGTGACCTGGTAAGCATTGACCAGCGCATCCGTATCAAAATTTTTATTTGATAGTTCAATAAACTCAACATCATTTTGTCCCTCGCCCCATTCTTCATATAAGGGCTGCATCAATGGTGCAATAGAATTACAGGGAGGACATGTTGTAAAGAAAATCTCAAGCACGACGGTCTTTCCCTGGTTGAGATAATCTGCATAAAGATGCCGGACATGTCCCTTTGAATCCGTGACCGTAAAATCCGGCGCCGGTTGTGCCGAGGTTGTGAGAACTGATAAGAGTATTCCAATAAAAAGTATAAGAATTCTCATGGAGTTAATGTTTTAAATGAATGAAGCAGAAACATCTTCATGGCTCACAGTTTTGTGAACAAATACGATGCCATGATATTTGATTTTTGTATCCCATATTCACAATACATATAGGTCATTGGATAACCCGGACACATTTATTCGTATGGTAAAAACAAAGGGGTGGTTGGCCCCCTAAAGTTATGACTTAATCTGCTATTGGGATTTTATTGTGAACGAAACAAGTCCTTTCTACCGTTTAGCGGAAGGTTTACCTTTACATTATGACAAAACCTGCTGGTGGATTACTTAAAGTGCTTGATCTCGGGCTTATTCCTTACAAGGAGGCATGGGACCTGCAGACGAAGATCCACAAGCAATTGATTGAGAATAAAAGGGTCGGGTACCCGGAAGTCCAACATCACTACCTGTTACTTTGTGAGCATCCGCCAGTCTTTACACTCGGTAAAAGCGGCTCAGAGGATAATCTCAGGATCAATACACAGGAGCTGTCAGATTACCAGATTGAATATTTTAAGATCAACCGGGGCGGAGATATCACCTTTCATGGCCCAGGGCAGCTTGTAGGATATCCTATCCTTGACCTGGATCTTATCTTCACCGATGTACACAGGTATGTCAGGAGCCTTGAACAGGTCATCATCAATGTCCTCAGGGGATACAATATTACTGGTTCATTAAATCCTTCATATACAGGGGTTTGGGTTAATAATGAAAAAGTAGTGAAGGAGGCCAGGAAAATCTGTGCAATTGGTGTGCATCTTAGCAGGTGGGTGACCATGCATGGTTTTGCTTTCAATGTGAACACAGATTTATCTTATTTTGATCATATCATTCCGTGCGGAATAGCTGACCCGGATAAAAGTGTATGTTCACTGAGCAGCCTGTTGCAGAAATATGTAGATTTGCAGCTGATTAAGCAGGAGGTGACCAGGGAGTTTGGCCTGGTGTTTGACCTCGATATTGCATTCCCGCCCCAGGAAGTTTCTAAAGAATCCACCATTTTAAATCATGTATGATGAATATCACTAAATTATTGTTCGCGATTCCAGCCTTGTTGTTATCTCTTTCTCTGTCGGCGCAGGTTAAAGTCAATCCGGAAATTCAGAAAAAATTCGATGCATTCATTGAATTGTCGAATCAAAAAAAATGGAATGAGGCTTTTGATCTTATGTATCCTAAATTATTTATCAGTGTGCCAAAACAGGATCTTGTGAATATCATGACGGGTATGGATCAGGATGGACTTGCTTTGCGTATGAGCAATATTCAGATTGAATCCACTACAGTGCCCATCCAAGAAAATGGAGAGACCTTCGTAAAACTGGCTTACTCAGCTGACCTGACAGTAGAAGTTGCAGAAAAAGGCATATACAATGCCCCAAAAGCTATTCAGGGCATGACTGAACAATTTCAGACCGCATATGGCAAGAGCAATGTAAAGTTTGATGATGCAAACAAAACGTATCACATCCTCGCACATAAATCCATGATGGCTATCCAAAGCAATAATCAGTGGTACCTTTTGGAAATCAATACCGACCAGATGGAACTGATGGAATCGCTCTTTTCACCATCGGTCATGGATGCTCTGGTCCGAACAGAATAATTCTTTTCTATTCGGAAAAACTTCATTGAAGCAATCGACCTGACAGATTCTCCAGGATCTATCCCCGGTATTTTGTAATGCTACAAAGCAGATGCATTGATGCCGGAGTTGGATATATAACTTTGTATAAGAAACCCAAAAGATGAATACTCCCGATCAGCATACGCCAGGCTACAGCCGGACCACCATGACCGAATTGATCATGCCCAATGATACGAATCCTTTAGGCAACCTGATGGGAGGTAACCTCATGCGCTGGATGGATATTGCAGGAGGAATTTGCGGCGCCCGTCATTGTGGTGCACATGTGGTGACTGCTTCAGTGGACAGCGTTTCATTTTCAAAACCCATTCGATTGGGGGATGTCATTACGATAAAAGCAGCTGTAACCCGTGCGTTCAACACCTCTGTTGAAATTTACCTTGAAGTGTTTACAACTTCTGTATTTGGTGCAGATCTTGAAAAATCCAATCATGCTTACATGACATTTGTTGCACTTGATGCAAGAACTTCACGGCCACGTAAAGTGCCTCATGTCATTCCAGAAACTCCCGAAGAACAAATTCTTTTTGATGGCGCAGGCAGAAGAAGGGAAGTGAGACTGGTACTCGCAGGCAGGATAAAACCTGAAGAAGCTACAGAGATAAAAGCCCTCTTTTTGCAATTGGAGAATTCGGGAACGAAATAGATTTCAGCGATCCAACTAATAGGATTGATTATGCACCGATCGTACAGACCTGCCTGAAGGATCTGTGATCTCACTCAGGGATTTGTCCCACAAGATCGCCTGAGGTGTGCTGCATGCTACAGAAGGGCCTCCGGGAATACAATCAATAGCAGACGGATATGGGAAATGGGATTCGAAAATCTCACGATAGTGATATGCTTCTTTAGTTGCCGGAGTATTCACCGAAAATCGGAATTTCGCACTTGCCATTTGCTGGTCTGTGATTTTCTGATTTGCTAATTCTTTCAGACTGTCTATCCATGAATATCCCACACCATCAGAAAATTGTTCCTTCTGTCGCCACGCGATCTCGGGAGGTAAATAATCTTCAAAGGCTTTACGCAGGATATGCTTTTCGATTTTTCCATTGCCCGCCATTTTATCTTTTGGATTGAGGCGCATGGCAACATCCATGAAAACTTTATCCAGGAATGGAACCCTTGCTTCAACGCCCCATGCAGCCATGGACTTATTGGCCCTGAGACAATCATACAGGTGAAGACTTTTCAGTTTTCGAACCGTTTCTTCATGAAATTCTTTGGCATCAGGAGCTTTGTGGAAATAAAGGTATCCTCCGAATATTTCATCTGAACCTTCACCGGAAAGCACCATCTTGATGCCCATAGCTTTTATGCGACGGGCCATCAGGTACATAGGGGTAGAAGCGCGCACCGTAGTCACATCAAACGTTTCAAGATGATAGATCACATCTGACAATGCATCAATTCCTTCCTGGATGGTGAAAATCATTTCATGATGAATCGTTCCAATGTATTCAGCCACTTTTTTTGCAGCGACCAGGTCGGTTGAATCTTTGAGCCCGATGGCAAATGAATGCAATTGGGGCCACCATGCTTCTGTCAGATCATCATCTTCTATTCTCTTTTTTACAAAATGCTTCGCCACTGCCGCAATGATGGAAGAATCAAGGCCACCGGATAATAGCACACCATAAGGTACATCCGTCATCAGGTGACTTCTGACACTCATTTCAAGAGCATTCTTCAACGCGTCGATGTCACTTGCATTTTCTTTGACGGCATCATAGGACATCCAGTCACGCTGATAATATTTGACAGGCGAGGGATCATTGCTTGTCCAGTAATGTCCCGGTGGAAATTCAGAAATAGTTTTGCAATAATGTACCAGTGCTTTCAATTCAGAAGCCACATACAGGTTTCCGGATTCATCATAGCCAGTGTACAAAGGAATGATCCCCATGTGATCGCGGCCTATAAGCCATTCGTTTTTAGATGTATCATAAAGCACAAAAGCAAACATGCCCTGCAATTCATCCAGGAATCCACTTCCTTTCTCAAGGTATTTAGCAAGGATGATTTCGCAATCGGATTTTGTCTGAAACTCAAATGGAACAGTCAGATGGTGCTCCAATTCTTTGTGATTATAGATTTCTCCATTGACAGCAAGTATGTGGGTCTGCTCCACATTGAACAGGGGTTGCGCACCTGTATTGATGTCCACGATAGAAAGCCGCTCGTGCGCCAGGATAGCATGATCCTCGTCGGCTATACCGCTCCAGTCCGGACCTCGATGACGAAGGAGCTTGCTCATGTGCAATGCCCTCTTGCGAAGTTCCTGGTGATCAGCGCTTATATTTAAGATTCCAACTATGGAGCACATCAGCAAATGCGGTTTTATACACCCTTGTGTTATGAAGGTGGAATTAAATTAAAGATTTGGTTTTGAAAAATCAATAAATCTTATCTCAACAGGATAACATCACCTTTCACAATTTCCGCCCGGCCATCGGGAAATCTTAATGTAGCTTTATAGACATAGGTATCAGATGCAGCAGGTTGATTTTTAAACATGCCATCCCATCCTATACTATCATTATCCACGCCTTTGTAAACGAGCTGTCCCCAACGGTTGAAAATCATAAAATCATGGATCTGAATATTTCCAACGATGATGATTTTGAAGTTATCATTGTTTTCATCACCATTATCAGGTGTGAAGGCATTTGGTATTTTGTATTCAGGAGGTTTTGTTTCAAATGTAAAAGTTACAACCTGCTCACAACCATTAGAATTGATAAACGTAGCAGTCACCACATTGGTCACTTCACTTGCATTGAAAGTGAAGGTGGCGGTAGTGACCGGAATGGATACACCATTTACCGTCCACATAATAGAAGTAGGAGTAGGCGTAACAGCTAATGTTGCCATCACATCTGTTCCTTGTCCTACACCTAAACCCAGAGCAGGATCTGGCGTGATGATAATATTTGCAACATCTGGTTCAAAATTGCTTACAGAAACACGCCCCGTAACTTTGCATACATCAGGATCATTTATTTCAGCAGTAAATTGAATGCTTCCTTCAGCATTAACCGTAACTACAGGATTGGGACAATTCGTGCAACTTAGTGAAATGTTAGGATTCGTTGAAGACCACTGTACATCTGTATAATTTGGATTGTCTAATGTTGCTACAACTGTGTTGCCGAGACACGCTTGTAAAACATTGGTGTTATCCTGTAATATCTCACCTGCTGTCAATAAGATGTTTCCCATCGCACCGCAGTGTTTGGTATGATCAAGGACAGAAGCGGATACAGATATACTTACACCTCCATCAGAATTGACAGTCAATACAGGATTTGTACAATTGTTACAGCTTAGTGATCCATCACCTCCCGTAATCGTCCAGCTATAGTTAAATAATCCATCAGGATTGAGTAAGGTCAGCGTGGTGGTATCACCTGCACATACCACAGGATCCAGGGAACTTATGTTAAGCGTCTGGATGTCAGGAATGATAATATTCAAATTTGCACTGACAGGACATTCTCTGACCATGCCTGAGAACTGATAGGATTGTAATGTTCCCGGAACTCCTATGACAGTAACAATTGGATCTAAACATTTCGTACAGCTTAATCCTTCTTTTGGTGTCCATTCAGGTTCCGTCACCTGGTCAGATAATACCGTCACCTGGAATGTAGCTCCCGGGCATAGTATAGTATCCGTGACTGAAATCGGAATGCCTGAAGGAACTACATCGATCACTATCGTATCTGAGCTTATACATGCATTGTTCAGATTTTCCCTGACATATGTAGTGGTATCCTGTAGTATTAAAGCAGCATTCAACAAGCCTTGTTTGGAAGTAAATGTGGTGTTGAAAGGTGTCCAGCGAAATGCCAGATCCGGGAACAGCAGTGAATCGTAGGAAGGAGAAAAAAGAACTACAGTTTCACCAGCGCAATAATAGGGCTTAAAGGGAGCTATATCGATATGCAAATCATCAGGGATTGAATCCACTCTGACGACAATACGATCCGAAGCAACGCAGACACCAAGATCAGATTGCAAAATATACGTAGTAGTCACAACCGGATTAGCAAGCGGATTAAGTATTTCAGGATTGCTGAGAGAATCAGTAGGTATCCATGTAAATTCAGTAGCAGGACCCTCTAGTACACCAAACAATTCCACACCCGGTCCGTCAAGACAGATGAACACCGTATCCGGATCACCTAAGCCCGCTATAATTTCAACAATACCAAGATTAAAATAGATGCTGTCTTTAGCGCCGCAACTTTCGCTCCCAACCTCCGCATAATACCAACCCGATTCCTGAGGTCTTACAGTAGCAGCTTCACCTTCAGCATCATCGAAAACATCAGCAGGAGTCCAATGGATCTCAGCATCTGATGATGCCTGCAAAACGTAAGGCACATCTCTGCACCATACAATCGTATCTGTAGTACTATTAATTTCAACAGAATAGTCATCAGTAATGGCGGTCCCAGGGTTAATGAAGCCGGATTCGATATTATTATCGTAAGCTAATTCCCAGATTAAGGTTTCAAGACCTTCTGGAGTACCGTCATTGACAACAAGTATAGGAATGATGACAATTGAATCTGCAGGAAGCATATTAACCGGGAATGATCCAGGTGGAAAATTATAATCTATTCCCGCCTGCGCTACACCACCAGGAGCATCACTTATGAAAATGATGGTACTTGTTGTGTTATCAGCACCACGCCTGATGACCAGTTCGTAAGGACCACCACAATTTTCTGAAAGGATACCTGCTCCTCCGGGTGTGTTGACGGAAGCCGTAATGATCGATTGTCCCTGGAGAAGAGTTAAAGTGCTCAAAAGCACGCAGGTAAGTATGATTCTGGTAAAGGTTTGTATTGCCATTTTTATTGACATAGAATAAGCACTTTTCTAAGAACGGTAAAAATAATCTTTTTTAGATAGGTACCTTGGCCCTATTCTTCTGCTTTGCAAGTAGCGAGACATGATTTGACCTCTTCCGTGGTGACAGCTTTTGTTTCACCGGCATATTCCTGTCGCAGGTAATTGACCAGGTTTGCCATTTCCACCTCATTGAGTATCTCATTTCCAGGCATCTGCTGTCCTGTCAGCTCATTTTTCACCATTCCATGCCTGATCAGGCATATCAGGCATTCCGGAACTGAGCGGAAAAGACCTGAAGAATCAAGTGATGGGATCAATTTCCCAAGCCCACTGCCGTCTGCCATATGACAACTTTCACAATGGACCTTATATAACTCATGGCCCTGGCGGTAAGGATTAGAATGGCAACCGTAACTACAAAGCAGGATGCTAATGGAAAGGTAAATAAGACTTCTAAAGGATATGTGCAAGGTTTTCTGTTAAAGCCAAACTGGCTATTTGTATTCTGTAGCAAGCAGCTTATCCACAGTAGAAAAAAAAGCAGTCACGGATTCAGGATCAGTTCCCTCACAAAATCCGCGCACATGCCTGTTTTTATCAAGTAGAATGATTTTACCGCTGTGATCAAATCCTTTGGGAGCAGATGGATCATCCACGACACTCACAAAATAATCATCCGCCAGGGCGAAAATTGAATCCTTTTCTGCCGTAAAAAATTTCCATTTACCGGTATCCACTCCCAGGTTATGCGCATACCTATGCAGGACAGTTACTGAATCATGTCGCTGATCGATGGTATGTGAAAAAAGCATAACCCGGCTGTCATCTTTATACCGGTCATATAATCTTAGCATTTGCTTTTGAACCTTAGGACATATGCTGGGACATGACACAAAAAAGAAATCTGCGAGAAACACTTTATCACCATAACCGGTGATCCGTATCTGCTGACTATCCTGATCAGTCAAAAGGTAATCCGGAACTGTATGTCGGATAGTATCGCCATTCACGATTTGCAGGTTCCCAAGATATGGCAGTGAGTTTTGATCACTCCTGCATCCCGGAACAAGAAATAAAAAAGTACTTACTGAGAACAGGAAAAAACTGTACCTGAATATGTTCATGAGGGATGTGCTTCTAACCATGCTTTTGCGTTATCAATCGTATCATTTATTTTTTTACTTACCAGTGTGATTTTGGCAATTTCTGACTTCATAAATTCCATCAATTTATCCGGTTCAAGCTTGGATCTCATAGCACTGTAATATTCCATCCAGTCCAGCATCTGATTTTGAGCAGCTTTCACAGAAGCAATCATATCATCAATTCCCGGGGGGATAGCAGCACTTCCCATTTCTGATTTCCCTGCCTCAATTCTTATGTTTCTCAGGGTGGTTTCCAACCGGTTCAGATCAGTCATTTTAGGCATTACTTCATCATGGATTTTCATGATGGTATCTTCATAAGCAGCGACATCTGCTGTTGCAGGCATTTCAGGCGTTTTGACCCCGCCTGAATTAGGCTTGCAGGCGATCAGAGCAATAGCTAAAAGAAAAATAAAGTGAAATATTTTCATGGTTTTTTTATAAATTAGGGAACAAAGATAATCGCTTGAGTTTTCTAAAGGGTTAATCTATACTTTTGAAATTTAGAAATATGCTGAGGTCAATATTGTGGTTCAGACAGGATTTGCGGATTCATGACAACGAAGCCCTGCAGGAAGCTATCAGGAGCAGTGATGAACTGATACCCATATTTATCTTCAATCCCAAAGATTTCAGGGCTAAAACCATTTATGGTACACCAAAATCAGGAATCAACAGGACACGTTTTTTAATTGAAAGCATACATGACCTCAGATTATGCCTGCGAAACCTCGGATCAGACCTGATCGTCAGGGTAGGGGAGCCTGAAAAAATTCTTTATGAGATTGCTTCACACTATAAAATAAACTGGGTCTACTGCAATCGCGAACGTACTCGCGAGGAGGTCAATGTCCAGGATCATGTAGAGCAAAAATTATGGACGATAGGACGGGAGATGAGGTACAGCAGGGGCAAAATGTTATTTTATACCTCTGACCTTCCGTATCCGGTGACCCATTGCCCGGATTCATTTACCCTGTTTAAAAAAGAAACCGAACAATTCATTTATGTCAGGTCTCCTCTCGAAACGCCGGATCAAATACCTTCTTTTTCTGAAGATATTGATCCCGGTGAAATACCTGCTTTAGAAGACCTTGTCCCTTCTCATGAAGAAGGCATGATTCAATATTTTACAGGCGGAGAGACCGCAGGACTGGCTGCTTTAGCTGCATACGGAGCTGACTTTCAGGTAAACTCCATGGCATCTGATGGAACATCTCTTTCACCCTGGCTTTCCATGGGTTGTTTATCACCTAAAATGGTTTTTCATAAAGCGGCTTCATTCAAAAGTGGTAAAGAAGAAGTTCAGCAATACCTGCTATACAGGGACTACCTCCGTCTTATGGGAAAAAAATACGGGGATAAAATTTTTTATAAATCAGGCATCAAAGGAGTACCATTAAGACACAGAACTGATCCTCATGAATTGTCAACATGGCAGCAGGGTAAAACCGGTATATCCATTATCGATGCTGCTATGCATCAGCTTAATAAAACAGGATGGGTGCCGGATCAGCTCAGACGGTTGGTTGCCGGTTATTATCTCAAAGTTTTAAACCTTGACTGGCGACTGGGAGCTGCCTATTTCGAGTCCAGGCTGATCGATTATGATCCTTGCAGCAATTGGGTCTCATGGCTCAATATGGCGGGAATAGGACCGGATACCCGTGATGACAGAATTATCAATTATGATGCAGTGGGAAAGAGATTGGATCCGGAGGGACAATATGTCAATGCATGGATTCCACAGTCTGCGAGATAGAAATTTCAGCTTAGCTACCGGTTAGTTTCACTCTCCAGGATACCATCTTTCATTTCATAGATCGTATCACTCAGTCCTGCGAGATCAGCATTATGCGTTACGATGATGAGGCTCTTGCCCATGTCTGTGGTTATTTTCCTCAGGAGATTGTGGACCTGGATAGATGTCTCAGTGTCAAGATTCCCGGAAGGTTCGTCTGCCAGGATAATGTCGGGTTGGTTCATAAGCGCTCTGCCTATGGCTACACGTTGTTGTTCGCCGCCTGAAAGCTGATTTGGCTTATGTGTGCTCCGGTCTTCAATACTGAGGTAACCCAAAAGTTCGTTAGCCCGTTTGAAAGCGTCCTTCTTCTTCATGCCCGTGATCAGTGCCGGCATGGCTATATTCTCCAGGGCTGTAAATTCCGGTAAAAGATGGTGAAATTGAAACACAAACCCCAGGTATTGGCTGCGGAGTGATGCAAGCTTTTTAGGTGTCAGTCCTGTCACAAGTTGACCACAGATGGAAACCTGTCCTGTATCCGGCGTATCAAGTGTTCCAAGTATGTGGAGAAGCGTGCTTTTTCCTGATCCTGATTTGCCGACGATAGCTACCATTTTACCCTTCGGCACCCTGATGCTCACCCCCTTCAAAACCTCCAGGGAACCATATCGACGGTGAATATCATTAGCTGAAATCGCCCATTCATAAGTGTCACCTGTCATCATCCGGGAACAAAATTGCAAAATATGTGTCAATACTCTGTCGAATGACTGGTTTTGTATATGCTGACCCTTACGAGCCACTGTTAAAAAGACTACTTTTGCAATCCGCCAACCGGGATGATCGTATGAAGGTTTTATTCCTTTGCAAAAAGTTTCCTTATCCATTGAAAGATGGCGAATCGATCGCTATAAGCAATCTCTGCAAGGAACTCAAAACCATGGGCTGTGACATCACCTTGCTATGCATGAATACCAGCAAGCATTACATGGACCCGGGATCCCTTCCTCCTGAATACGATTATTTTACAAATATCCATGCCGTCGAACTTGATAATTCCATTAAACCCTGGAAAGCTTTTGCAAGTATAGTTTCGGGCGAATCCTATCATATACGTCGTTTTAAATCGAGCTTGTTTCGCGCTAAATTGATCCAGATTCTCAATGAGCAGAAGTTTGATATCATCCAGTTGGAAACGCTATATCTGGCTCCATACGTAGATACGATCCGGAGACATTCTGAAGCAAGGATTGTGATGAGAGCTCATAATGTCGAACACGAAATCTGGGAACGCATCACACAGAATACCGGATCCAATCTTAAAAAATGGTACCTGGCTTACCTGACCCGAAAGCTTCGGCAATATGAAATAGAGCAATTCCCTGTCTACGATTACCTTGTGACGCTTACAGAACGTGACCTCAATCAGTTCAGAGAAAAAGGATATAAAAACGGTGCTTCTGCTGCACCTATCGGATTTGATCCGGCTCTCTATCCATATACTCCGCCTTCATTTGGTAAAGCGATGTCTCTTTGTTTTATTGGTTCTCTGGACTGGATGCCGAATATGGAAGGACTCGAATGGTTCCTCGCGAATTGCTGGCAGGAGATTCACAAGAAATGGCCGAAAATTACTTTTCATATTGCCGGACGCAATACTCCTATGTCATTACTTGAGCGACGGCTCCCGAATGTTATTGTCCATGGCGAAGTAGCAGATGCGGCAGAATTTATCAGTAAGCATTCTGCTATGATTGTTCCTCTTTTTTCCGGAAGCGGCATGAGAGTGAAAATTGTGGAAGGAATGGTCATGGGAAAAGTGATCATCACCACATCTCTTGGTAAAGAAGGCATCGAGGGACAGGATAAGCAGCACTTTCTGTTGGCCAATAAAACACCGGATTTTATTGAGGCTATCCGGTTTTGCATCGAACATCCTGAGACTGCATCACAAATCGGATTAAATGCCATCAGTAAAGCATCTGAACAATTTGAAAAACATGAAGCTGCCCGGCAGATCATGGAAATATATCAATCCCTGATGTCATATCATCAACATCCCGCTGAAAATACGTTGGCGGAAAATGTTTCCCAATAATTATTCCTGGCAAGCGTGCGGATAGTCTACGTTACATCGCGATTCCCTTTTCCGGTAGAAAAAGGTGATAAGCTTCGTGCTTTCCACCAGATCAGGATATTGAGCCAACGACATGAAATTCACCTGGTAGCTATCTCGCACCAGCCGATCAGCCAGGAAGCCCTAAATGCAATGCAACCATATTGCAAATCCGTTCGTGTATTCCGGATCAGGGAATGGTTGCTCCCTTTCCAGATCCTTGCAGGATGGCTTGAAGGTCTGCCTTTGCAGGTAAGTTATTTCCTGGACAAAACGATCAAGAGACAGGTTCAATATCATATCATCCATATCGAACCTGATCATGTCATCTGCCAGCTGATCAGAGCTGCAGGATACGTCAGGGCATTGCCTTTTCAAAAAACACTGGACTACATGGATGTATTTTCTGAAGGCATGCACCAGCGCGCTGTCAGCCATAAAGTCTTCAAAATGTTTTTTGAAATGGAGGCGAAAAGGCTGGCAAATTATGAACGGACGATTTATAAAGATTTTGATCATCACATCATCATCTCAGCGCAGGACAGGGACAGATTAAAATTACCTTCTAAAGAACATATTGCCGTCATTCCAAATGGTGTTGATCATCAATATTGGAAAAATACGGACAATCATCAACCATCTTTCGATCTTGTTTTTGTAGGCAATCTCGGATACGGTCCGAATATATCTACAGCATCTTTTATTGTAAATAAAATTCTGCCTGAACTGCGTAAAAGAAAAAGGATAGTGAAAGTCCTGATCGCAGGGGCGCGTCCCGGAAAAAAGATCTCATCCTTTAATAGCATAGAAGGTGTATCCGTTAGAGGTTGGGTAGAAGACATCAGGGAAGCATATCAGGATGGTCGTATCTTTGTGGCACCGATGTTTTCAGGACTCGGATTGCAAAACAAAATCCTTGAAGCCATGTCCATGCGTTTACCTTGCGTGACTTCTTCCATGGTCAATAATGCCATTGGTGCCACACCCGGTACTCATATTCTTGTAGCGGATACCATTGAAGAAATAGCTGACAACATCGAATTTTTATTGGATCACCATGACCGTTATGAACAAATAGCTAATGCAGGCCGTGAATTCGTAGTCACCCATTTTGATTGGGAAGACCAGGTAAGCAAGCTGGAAAAATTGATTTTTACTAAAAAAGCATATCTGCCGAAATGATAAACTCTGAAATGGATATCCTGGAAAAACCACCACAGCTTGATTCGATTGCTTCAGCGATGGAAGATATCAGGCTTGGAAAAATAGTCATTGTAGTGGATGATGAGGATCGTGAGAATGAAGGTGATTTTATTTGCGCTGCTGAATGTGTTACGCCGGCAATTATCAATTTCATGGCTACACATGGCCGGGGCCTGATATGCGCTCCGCTGGATGAAAAAAGAGTGGATGAGCTGAAGCTGCAGATGATGGTCCGGGACAATACTGCATTGCATGAGACAGCTTTCACTGTTTCCATCGATCTGATTGGTCATGGTTGTACGACAGGAATTTCAGCACATGATAGGGCTACGGGGATAAGGGCATTGATAGACCCGAATATTAAAGCAGAAGATTTTGCAAGGCCCGGTCATATTTTTCCTCTCAGGGCAAAAACAGGAGGTGTATTGAGGCGTAGCGGACATACCGAAGCAGCGATCGACCTGGCCAGGCTTGCAGGCTTCTATCCTGCCGGGGTACTTGTGGAAATCCTGAATGTGGATGGAACCATGGCACGTTTACCACAGCTTGTGGAAATAGCCAGGCAGCATGATCTGAAGCTTATCTCCATCCAGGATTTAATTGCTTACAGAATGGAAAAGGAACGCATCATCGAACGTATGCCTTCCTATAAAATTTCTTCCAGGCATGGCGAATGGGAAGTGATTCCATTCAGGCAGCTGACCAATGACGATATCCATCTTGCATTGATCAAAGGAGATCCACAAAATGTAGATCCGGTTTTAGTCCGTGTGCATAGCATGTCAAGAACAGGTGATTTGTTAGGACTCATATTTGGTGAAACCGGAAAAGAAATTGACCACGCATTGTCAATGATCAGCAAAGAGAAAAATGGTGTTTTCCTCCTTATGCGTCATCACGAAATTTCAGACAACCTGATTGAAATTTTAAGATCATATGAACAGCATACTGATCCGGTATCACTTCAGCAACAAAGAGATATCGGTGTGGGAGCACAAATTCTATGTGATCTTGGAGTCAGGAGAATGAAGCTCATGACAAATCATCCTATACCTCGTATCGGATTGATTGGATTTGGATTGGAAATTGTGGAAAATATTAAAATTTAAAACGAAGGACAAAGCGAATCATCATTTTCATAAAATCCGGTGAAGCTTATCGAAAGTTCAAATGCTCCTTTGCCTTCGTGGCCTGTATTCAGGTTGTTGACAAGGACATCATGACTCAATCCGATCAGAAGGCCCTTCACTTCATATGCTGTAAGCACATACACTGCGGATGTTTTTAAGCCCGTACTTGATGTTTGGTTAAGACGAACACCACCACCAATGTGAAAGGATTGATTGTCATAATTCGTAAGATCAAATTTTACAAGACCTGCGGCAGCTATCATCTGGTGAGGTCCTTGTTTCTGCCATAGCAATCTTGGTAGAAAAGCAATCAACTCATTGGATGATAATTCCATCGAAAGATAACCCGTGAACTTCCTGTCAATTTTGAAGTCAGGAGATTCATCTCCATCCTGAAGAGGATGATGATAAAACGAAATGGAATTCCCTGGCAGATGATCCACTGAAAAGCCAAAGGAGAAGTTTGAATAGCGCGATGCAGCGGATGAATACCGTACACCAAGACCCATGTCAATAAAAGCAAAATTGTTGGATGGAAGATTCTCTGCAGAGCCAAGAGAATATTCATCTAATCCATTGAACTGATCATTGAAATAAATATTCTCGTAGTTGATATTGCGTTGTGCTATCCCCACATTCATTCCTGCGGAGAGGAATTGGCCCTGATCTTTATTCAACGCTTTATTATAGCTTCCATAAAGTGAAAGCATATTCTGGTTAATGTTCAGCAAGCCAGTACGATCTGTGAGCAAAGAAAATCCTGCACCGAAATAATCATCCTTCTGTTTATCAGGAACGATTTTAAGATCACCATAAATGGCCATCGTGGTAAAAGGACTTTCGACTATGCTTCTCCATTGATCCCTGTAAGCAAGTGAAACTCTGTATCTCCCCGCCACATCACCGGCAAATGCAGGATTCAAATCAACAGGATGGGCAAAAGCCTGAGTCAGCAACTTATCCTGTGCAGACGTGACAAAAGGAAAACAAAATGAAAAACTCAGGGAAAAAAGTAAAAACCAACGCTTCATATCAGATCATTTGCAGGATATCATATTTTGTCAGGATGTGCACATTTCCTGTTTGGTCTTTCGCCATGACAGCAGGAATTTTTTTAGAAATATATTTATTGAGCTTGCTGATCGGAAGATCTTCACTTACCATTGGAAAAGGTTCGTCCATGATTTCGGAAACCGGTTTTTCCGCGTGGTTCATTGGATTTTCAAGGATAAACGTAAGGATAGTATTTTCTGACACAGAGCCGACGATTTCTTCTCCTTTCATAACGGGCATTTGGGAGATATCGTATTCCTTCATCAGCTGCAATGCCTGCCGGACTTTATCATCAGCACTGACGGTGATCAATTGATGATTGATATTTGCTTTCAGGATGTCCCTCACCATTAGCTCTTTGTCCAGGAAGCCCCTCTCCCTCATCCAGTCATCATTGTAGATCTTTCCTACATACCTGCTGCCATGATCATGGAAAATAATGACCACTACATCACCGGCTTTAAGCTGATCTTTCATTTGCAGTAATCCTGCCATTGCACTTCCTGCAGAATAACCCATCAGCAATCCTTCTTCCCGTGCCAATCGCCTTGCAGCCAATGCACCATCCGCATCAGATACTTTTTCAAAATGATCGATCAGGGAGAAATCAACATTCTTTGGCAGGATATCTTCTCCGATACCTTCCGTGATGTAGGGATAAATTTCTTTCTCATCAAATATGCCTGTCTCTTTATATTTCTTAAAGACACTCCCATAGGTATCGATTCCCCAGACTTTGATATTTGGATTTCTTTCTTTCAGATATTTCGAAACACCTGAAACAGTACCTCCTGTACCTACACCGACCACAAGATGCGTGATCTTTCCGTCTGTCTGTTCCCAGATTTCAGGACCGGTGGTTAAATAGTGGGCCTTGGTATTTGACAGGTTATCATATTGATTGCACCAGTATGAATTCGGGATCTGTTTGCTCAGTCTTTCTGCAACAGAATAATAGGAGCGTGGATCGGTGGGTTCGACATTCGTGGGACAAACAATGACTTCTGCCCCAAGTGCTTTGAGCATATCCATCTTTTCCTTGCTCTGCTTGTCACTCGTGGTGAAAATGCATTTATAACCTCTTACTGCTGCTACCAGGGCGATACCCATCCCGGTGTTTCCGGAGGTGCATTCGATGATGGTTCCTCCGGGTATAAGTTTCCCGGCGTCTTCAGCATCATCAATCATCTGTACAGCCATCCTGTCTTTGATCGAATGACCAGGATTGAAGGTTTCTACTTTGGCAAGCACCGTGGCTTTTATTCCCTGAACAACTTTGTTGAGCCTGATCATCGGTGTATTTCCGATGGTCTCGAGGACATTTTCTGCAAATTCCATTACCGGCAAAGATGCGAAAAATTAGGCCTTACTCAACGTAACGCCACCTGGCATAAAACTGCTGGTCAAGTGCACCTAGTGCCCTGGCTGTAGAAGGAGAAACCACGATACCTACATTTGACTGGTATAAACCGGGTGGTATATGTCCAGCCACCTTTGCCGTGATCGTTCGTTTCAGCATGGGGTTTGTGATTTCCATATAGGATCCCACTCGGGCGCTAGGGTGAAGTACATAAAAATGGGCATTTACATTGCCGGGTTTCCATACGGCGAGCCCTTTTTGTTCCTGGATTTTATTTCCGGATACATGAGCTTCCAGTATGTAATCTTTGGGCTTTAAGAGCATGGAATCCCTGCCTGCAGTAGCTATTGTAGCTGCAAAAGGGGCTTTGATGGATGAAGGCACATACCATCCTACCCGCAGATCCTGGCCTATGGATAAGCCCTGGTTTACACCGGGATTCAGGGTAGAAATGATTTCGGGATCCACACGAAGGAATCCTTTGGAAATATGGTAAAGCGTTTCTTTTGGCTGGACGTGGTAAAAAAGCTCCATTTCAGGTGTAGCCACCTGGGGTGGTGAAAAGGATATCGAACTGGGATAAAGTGGAATATTTACAGGGTATCCCAGAGGAATCGCATTTGGCACCAAATCCGGGTTAGCGGCAAGAATTGAATCAATGGAGACGTTGTATTTCCTGGAAAGTCCATACAATGTCATACCCGGGTCAAGAGATTCAATCAGGACTAATCCGACCTGGTCCAGGTAATGAACAAATTTTTTAGAGGGAATGTCAGTGCCCGGAGACTGACCTGAAATGTGCAGGGAAAACGATAAAAGAATGAATAGAATGGGGTATCGCATCATGATCAATTGTGGTACAAATGTATTACATATTAAATAAATTTATAATATTTAATTAAAAAAATCGACTTTTGCAGGATATCAATGCAGATTACATGAACGCTTATTGCACGATGGCCATTATCCCGGCCAGGTATGGTTCCCAGCGGCTACCCGGCAAACCCCTGATCCAGATACATGGCAAAAGCCTGATCCAGCGGGTCTGTGAGCGCGTACAGGCAGCAAAGTCGATCGATCACTTTTGTGTGGCAACAGATGATATCCGGATTTTTAATCACGTCAAAAAACTGGGACACGATGTTGTCATGACACGTTATGACCATCCTTCAGGCACCTTTCGATGTGCAGAAGTCCTGAGCCAGTTTCCTATGGTAACCCATGTTGTGAACATACAGGGCGACGAACCCCTCATTGATCCTGCTATGATCGATATTCTTTCAAATTATATCTGTGAACAATCCGGTTTGAGTATTGCAACGCTCATTCACCGGATCGAAGATGTAGCTGAATTGGAAAATAGCAATATTGTTAAGGTGGTCACTAATCGCAGTGGTAGGGCAATGTATTTTAGCAGGCAGGCAATTCCATTTGTACGTGATCTGTCGCAGGATAAATGGTTATCCCAGGGACCTTACTTCAGGCACATCGGATTATATGCATACACAGCACAGGCATTGCTGGCGATAGAAAAATTGTCCGTACATGCTTATGAATCGATGGAAAAGCTCGAGCAATTAAGCTGGCTTGCAAATGGTCTGCAGATACAATGCCTTGAAACAACCATGGAATCAAAAGGTATTGATACCGAGGAAGATCTCAGGTTGGTCAGCGCATTGATTTTGGGAAAAGAAAATTAACAAGACCCGTTCATTGACCAAGAAAAGATCCGTCAAATGCAAAGGGAAGAAGATCTTTTACATCATGGATGTCAAGGATCTCACCACCTTCTGCAATGGCTAATAACAGTCGGATTGGCTGTAACTGAAATGATCTGTATTCATTTAATATTTGACGGCAAGAGCCGCAGGGACTCGCCGGGGTTTTCTGATTTTCATTATCTACTACAATAGCAATTGTGTCAATTGGTTTGCGACCATGCTCATGAGTGAGCCTGTAAAGTGCAACTCGTTCCGCACATTGTCCGATGGGATAAGCACCATTTTCCTGGTTTGATCCTATCGTGATCTCTCCATCCTGGGTCCGGATTGCTACACCTACTTTGAATTTTGAATACGGCGCATATGCCATCGTAGTAGCCTGCTTCGCTTGCTCTACCAATTGCTGATCATTCACAGAGAGCGAATCTTTGTCACTATGTATGGAATATGTAAAACGAATTTCTTTCTGATGCATTTGCAATCAAGATAATCACTTAATGCCAAAGGTAATCGGGATTAATAGTTCGGTGGTTTAAAAGGATTTGATCATCTTTCGTCATTCTTATGAAATGGATCACCCGGTATAAAAATTTTCTCAACGACACCGTTCGCCAGGTGCAGTTTTTCATGTTATGCCGTCAGACCGGGATTATCCTTTCTTCTATTGTTTTAGCCAGGTTTCTCTCTGTGGATTCAGTAGGAACTATTGAGATGCTGATGCTTTGCGGATACCTTTTGACATTTTTCTGGTCTGATGCTTTGGTAAAGGGATACCTGGCTAATCATCAGATCCTTACTGAAAAATATATGGTTACCACATTTTTATGGTTGTATTTCCTGGGTGGGCTGATTGCTATGTTTTTGCTTTTGGTTGGAAGATCATTTTTGATCCCATTATTTACGTCCCGGTCACAGATAGACGGACTTGAATTGTTTGCACTTTATCAGGCATTGATCATCCCGGTGTGGATAGCTCCTCTCATTGGTTTAGTGAAAGGACAGAACGCAGTTTTAGTTTCACTCTTCGTATTGGTTGGGCCGGTTTTCGCATGTTATAACAGCCTGATTGTAATACCTGGTGTACATGGGGCATTGATTGGATTGTTTTGTTACGCTTTAGTAGGATTCGTATGGATGATGATGCAAACTCAATTTATCCGGAGACTAAAGCTGAAAGCTGTATTGCAGATTATCTGGCCTGCGACCTGGCCACTTATTTTATATGCGGTTTCGAATGGGATTGCACGCAGTTTTGATGCATGGCTTGTTGCCCGGAATTTTGATGCATCGACTTTTGCCATCTTCAGATATGGTGCCAGGGAATTCCCTTTAGTCATGGCCTTATCTGCCGGTCTCAGCACGATGATGATACCGAGATTGCGTGAATTTCAATCCCTCGCTGAACTGAAATTTCGTTCTGCAAGATTGATGCATATCTGTTATCCTGTTGTAGCTGCTTTTATTTTTTGCAGTGTGCCGTTATTTGAATATGTTTTTGGAATCGAATATCGAACCAGTGCATTGATATTTAATATCTATTTATTGCTTACCCTTACTCAGCTTGTATTTCCTCAATCGATATTGACAGCGAGAGGGGATACAAAGCTACTGTGGTATGTTTCTATTGCTGAATTAGGTGTAAATATTGTTGCCAGTATTGTACTGATGCACGCGTTTGGCCTTATAGGCATTGTGTGGGGGACACTTATCGCTTATATTTTTGAGAAAATAGTGTTGATGATCATTATTTATTCGAAGTATAAGGTAAGTACTTCTGAGATCATGAATATTCCTGCCTGGATAGGGTATGCTTTTAGTTTGTGTAGTGTATTTATGATTTCGAAATGGGTATTTGGAATTTAAAAAAAGTAGCTGGTGCGATTAGCGATCTTGACATCTCAGATGGAAGAGAGGCAGAGAATCTTGCAGGCTGGGTCTGGGAAGAGATCATGGGTTTTTCATCTGCAGATGAAATAAATACCACTCCGGATCAGGAAGAAAAAATAACAAGCTCCATCAAACGAATTGCTGCAGGTGAGCCTGTTCAATACATAGCAGGACATGCATGGTTTTATGGAATGAGACTGAACGTTACTCCCGACGTATTGATACCGCGTCCCGAAACTGAAGAGCTTGTAGCATGGATAATCGAGGATGTAAAAAATATCCCTTCAAAAGATATCCGGATACTTGACATAGGAACCGGAAGCGGATGTATTTCCATTGCGCTGAAAAAACTTCTTAAAAACAAGACAGACATTGTTGCTATTGACATTTCAAAACCTGCATTGGAAGTTGCTTCCGGAAATGCACACTTATACGGTCTCGACATAAATTTTATACAAAGAGATTTTTTGAATGATGAACTTCAAGGCCTGGGACTTTTTGATGTGATCGTTAGTAATCCACCTTATATTTCGAACGAATACAAAGAAAGTTCTGTATCAAAACAATTGCAATTTGAACCTGAGATTGCTTTATATCCCCGAGGTGATGATCCGGTTATATTTTATAAAAAAATAGCTTCCGCGTGCAGAGAATTGTTGGCGCCGGGTGGAGCAATTTATCTTGAGATGAATGAATTCAGGGCAGAAGAGATCCGGGATTGCTTTCAAAAAGGAGAGTGGGCAGAAATCCGCATCAGGAAAGATCTCCAGGGAGCGGAAAGAATGCTGAGGGTCAGATCCTGATCTTCTTTAAAGGTGACTGGCCCGGGCTTCATTGGGTGAGCCGAACGAAACGATTTAAAATATAGTATGTAAATGACCTTCATCCGTCAAATATTCTCTTTGGGCAAATTTCAGGCCTGAGGGCAAAAAAACTTATTTTCATATATAATAAATTGATTTACAATAAATTAACTATAATTTTAAATTTTTATATTCTTCCTTTTTCAGATAGAATATGGGGTAGATTATTATTATTTCCGTATAAAATTTGTATATTTGGAACAAACTAATGAGAAATCTCCGGGCAAATCAATATCTATTGGGCAAGTAATTATACACTCACAAATGCGACAAAGAATTCTTCTGCTATGCATAGGCTTAGTATCCTATCTATATTGCGTAGCTCAAAACAATGATTGTTCTACTCCTACTCCCATCATCACACTCGATGGTACATGCGTAAGCGGTAGTGACAATACTTTGGCAACTACGGATGTAGGACCATCCTCCTGTACAGGAGGTTCAAACAATAATCTGTGGTACACCTTTATCGCTCAGGGCGTTAGTGCACAGATCAATGTGCCAAATGGTCCAGGGGCCGCAGAAATCACATTACTACAGTGGTCAGGTGCACCCTGTGTACTGGCCAATTTAACTGAAATAGATTGTGCCAATGGGCCTACACTCGAGGTGGACAATGTCCTGACCATCGGGAACACATATTACGTCATGATTGCCTTTGCGAGTGGCGTAGGTCCATTTGATATTTGTATCGACAATCCGGTACCAGCATCAAATGATAATTGCGTTACAGCAACTCCATTGAGCAATATTGATGGGTTATGTACTACTTACAATAATAATTTTCCTTCGACTGACGTCCTGATACCGGGATGCTTTACCGGTTCTACGTACAATGTATGGTTCTCTTTTGTTGCACAAGGTGTAAGCCTTGATGTCAGTATACCTGTTGGAGGCCCTGGTGTAGGTCAAATGGCTGTCATTGATTTTGCTACAAACTGTAACATTACAGGTGCGGTGGTTTTAGGCTGTGCTGTGAATGCTGCTCATATTGTACTGGACAATCAGCTGACAATTGGACAGACATATTATATCGTAGTAGGATTTCAGAATAGCAGTTTCTCTGCAGGTACAGGGAATTTTGATTTATGCGTTGACAACCCCATTCCGGCAGTTAATGATGATTGTAATGATGCCATTACCATTCCTCCAAGTGTACTGAGTGATCCGAATCAATGTTTTGATGTCATCAATGGAGTGGATGTCAATAACGATTTCCCTTCTACTGACGTCAGCTTATTTGCCTGCTGGAATATGGATGATAGTTACAATGTGTGGTACACGTTTGTAGCCCAGGGTAATGATGTTGAAATTTTAGTGGATCCTGTTTTTAATAATTGTGATGCTCAGATTGCTCTTGTTGAATTTACAGGAAATCCATGCGATATCGTTGGAGAACAAGCCCTTGATTGTGTTGTCGGAACTGTTTTAGATTTTAATGATGACCTTGTCATAGGTAACACATATTTTATAGCAGTTGGATTTGAAAATAATTGTTACGGTGATTTTTGCATGAACGTTTTTGATCCTGTTCCTCCGGATAACGATCTTCCCTGTGATGCAGAAGTGCTTCCGACAAATGGAAACTGTGTAAATGGTACAACCATATATGCTAACCCTGAAGGATTTCCTTTGCCTACAGCCTGCCAGAGCGCCATATCGAATACAGTATGGTATAGCATCTCGATGGCAGATCCTAATAATGTGGGGTATACTATTGATCTTTCACTGGATGATGTTGGGCCAAATACAACTGTAACTGTAGCGATTTATGAGGTTACGGATTGTAATACAATGAACAATCTCGTGTTTTTCAATTGTGGTGCTCCTCCAACAATGCCAATAGAATTTGGCCCTGTCGATGAAACAGCTACCTATTATATCATGGTGGCTACATCTGAACCAAATGAAACGGATTTTGAAATTTGTGTCGATGAAATCCCTCCATGTTTTATGAACGATGTTTGCGAGATGGCTACACCCATTGATCCTGTTGTCTCTGACCAGGCTTTCATTTGTGTCGATGGCTGTAATCTCTTTGCTGATCCAGAAGGTGTAAACAACAATTGCGGAATTGGTGATTTCTCTACCGTATGGTTCCAGGTGAATACAGATGGAAATGCAACACTGATGAACATCAATGTGCAAAGCGATGACTTTGATGCTCCTACGATTACTTTATTTCAATCTATATCTGGTGATTGTTCCAATATTCAAAATGTTGGATTAACCCAAAGTAACCTGGCCTGCATAACAGGATCACAGGGAGAAGCTGAAGCGCTTGGCTCAAATGTAGGTGCAAATCAGACATATTATATCGCTGTTAGTTCCCTTAATTCTGTTGGGGGTGAATTTACAATTTGTGTCAACACGATAAGCCAGGCTTCTGCGTGTGTATCGAGTTCACAAATTCAAATCACCGGCAGATCAGGTGGAGGGCCATTAACAGGACCATTTTTCCCAGGAGAGACTGTCTCCATTTGTATGAATGTCAACTCCTATACTGCAGCTGGAAATGGATGCCAATGGTTCCAGGGTATGATCCCGATTTTCGGGAATGGCTGGGATCCTTCTTCTTTCGATGCAAATGGTCAGCCAATAGGTGCAACAGTAAATGGAAATAATATGGGTGTTGCCGGGAACGGATTATATGGAGCATCTACGTGGGATTGGTTTGACGGTGTTGGTTATCATCATGATAATATTTTCTTCCAGGTTGGAGATTTGGATGGAAATGGAACTGTTGAAATGTGCAATATTCTTTATGATGTCAATTGTCCGAATCTGGGTGGAATCACGGGTGGATGTTGTGGACCTTGCTGGGCCAATGCGGGTGATCCTTTGCCTCCAGGTTGGTTTGCATATGGTATAAATGGAACATGCCCGACACCAGGCCCACCAATTTCAGTGGATTGGGGTGATGGAAATTCATGCGGCGGAGGTATGGGTCCTTGGCATTTTTGCTTTGATCTCAATGTCAGGGATTATCCAGACTGTCTCACGGATCAGACAACCATGGATCTGAGCCTTGGATTTTTTACAACAGCGGATGGTGAAACGGGATCATGGATAGGCGGGCCGAGCGTTTGCGCTCTTGACCAACCTTTATCGTTAGGGCTACCTATGTGTTGTAGTCTCCTTACGGAAGAGGAACAGGAGGGTGAACCGATATGCAGTGGATCACCTTTCGTCTATTCTATAGATGTCCCGGGTGTCGATTTCTGGACATGGACATTTGCAGGAGGCGGAGATGTGACAGGTGGCTCGGATGGCCAGGGTGGTCCCGGAACGCTTATCATCGCAACACTTTTCAACAATGGCTCTACTACCGGTATAGGTGAATATACATTTCTTGGTTTTGCAGGCGGTGCTTGTCCTGTCTACAGGATAGTGCTTACAGTAGATGTATATGCACAGATCATGGCAACTCTTGATCCACTCGTCATGTGCTCTACTCCAACCAATCCTTATATCATTGGACCGGATGTTACAGGAGGATCAGGTGCTTACGATTATATCTGGTCAAATAGTGAAATCACACCAACGATTTCTATTGGCAATCCTACCGCAGGGACAACATATACAGTAACTGTAAGTGATGATGTAGGATGTTTAGGAACAGCATCATTTACTCCTCAGGTGTATACAACCTTTCCTGTTGATATTCTGGCACCGGTTACTGAACAGTGCTTAAGTGATGGTCCGATCACTCTTGAAACTGATGTAAATGGCGATTTTCCACCATTCGTGTATGAATGGACGACACCGGGTGGTCCATTTACCACTCCGGATATTATGTCAAGTGCTACCGGTCAGCACTTGGTGATTGTTACCGATGCTGAAGGATGCGTTGGCAAAGATTCATTGACGATTATCCTCGATGAATCGCCTGCAGTTACTATTCAGTCTGTCAATGGAATTCCTGCCATTTGTGCAGGCAATACAACTCCTCTGACAGCTGTTGGTTCAGAGGGAGAAACGCCATATATCTATGATTGGGATACTCCGGAAGGACCTGATTCCGGAAAGGATATTATGGCCAGCAGTCCTGGTCCTTACACAGTCACCATTGAGGACAATAACGGATGTACAAGTACCGCTCAGATTGAAGTAGAATTACAACCTTCACCTGTACCAGACCTTGGTCCGGATCTGCTCCTTTGTAATTTTGATGAAATTGTTGAAATTACACCGACTGAAACATATGATGATTATATATGGTCGAGTGGGGCTCCGGCTAGTAATGGTTTAAATACAATTGGGATACAAGAACCCGGTAACTATTCAGTTACGGTAACAAATGAATTTGGCTGTACAGGGGAGACGGACATTGAAGTTTCCATTTACCCGGTGACGCTATTTCCGATGCCGGACACATTTAAAATATGTGCCGGTGCTACTGTTACGGTTGATGGAAATGATTATGGAGGTCCATGGGATTATTTTCTATGGGATCAATGTGGTTCTTGTCAATGTTGCGGTACTTTTCCTGAAGGAGATTACAGTGTAACTGCATATGATGACAACGGTTGTTCTGCAACCCAGGATTTTACTGTAGCAAGTACGATATCACTTTCACCAAATCTGCAGGGTCCTAATATAATATGTGCAGGACATCCGATTACATTAACTGCTAATCCCGGATTTACCACCTATGATTGGTCTGTACCAGGGGCTTCAAATACAATTTTAGTGAGCACGCCAGGTACCTATTCAGTAACTGTTACAGATAATGTAGGCTGTACGGGTGAGGAAAGTCTGACTGTTGCTTCAGGAGATTTTACAGCAACCATTACAGGTGCTGTATCCATATGCTCAGGAATTCAATCAGTGCTGAATGCTGGTCAGGGATTCGCTTCGTATCAATGGAGTACTACCGCGACAACTGATACTGTGCATGTCAATGCAGGTGCGTACTCAGTTACTGTCACCAATAGTGACGGATGTACTTCGGTGGCCAATGTTAATGTAGTTGAAACACCATTTTTACCACAGATCACAGGTGCTCCGATTATCTGCCAGACATCTGAGACCAGCACATTGAATGCAGGTGGTCCTTATTTAAATTATCAATGGTCAGCTAATGCGGGAAGTGCAACAACTCAGACTGTCAATGTATCGACTGCTGGAACATATTCAGTGACGGTTACAGATATTTCAACCTGCGTAAGTAATACTTCATTCACAGTTACTAATCATCCTGTACCACCGGTAACAATTACGGGCTCGCCTGATTTTTGTGTAGGTGGAAATACACAGATGACCGCAACAGCTGGTTATCCAAACTATATTTGGAATACTACAGAACCTACGGCTACGATTACGATTAATACAGCAGGTCCTTATACGGTTACGATTACTGATGCAAATGGCTGTACTAACACTGCTGAAACTATTGTCAATCCGCCTTTCCAGGAAACTGTACAAATCATAGGCTCATTCCAATTCTGCCCTGGAGATTCAGCTACTCTTGCAGTGCCGTTAGGGTATACTTCTATAAATTGGTCTACCGGAGATGTAAATGTTAACCAGATTGAAACTGATTTCGAAGGAATAGTTTCAGTCACCGTTGTCGATCCGGGGGGATGTATTGCGATGGATGATCAACAGACGATTTCAAGCGCTACTTTATCTCCTGTGATATCAGGTGATACAGCGATTTGTGATAATGGAACTGCAGTTTTAGATGCCGGTCCTGGTTTTGATTTGTATCAATGGAGTGGAAGTTTAGGCACTACACAAACTGTATCTGTAAATGCACCAGGAATTTATGCAGTTACAGTCAGCAGTTTATCAGGTTGTGTTGGTGATACTACATTTGAAGTGAGTCAGTATCCTTCTCCATTTGCAGTAGTGACACCAACAGCTACTGCATGTGATAAACAAGAACCAGGGGGACCTACTACTATCGTCAATTTCAATAGTATGGTCACAAGCGGTGATCAAAGTGGAAACTGGACATTCGTATCCGGTCCATCTGCAGTAAATATTTCAAATCCTGCGAATGTCAATTTCAATGGACTACCTACAGGAACTTATACATTTACTTATACGACGAATTCGGCAGTTGCTCCATGTATAGAGAAACCATACAACCTGGTTGTTACTGTCAATTCATGTGCATGTCCGGTCGTATCAGTTGGCCTTGCACCAGATTTGTGTAATGATCTCGGCACAGTGGATCTGAGTACCATCGTAACCGGAATGACTGGTGGCGTTTGGACAATCATATCCTCACCTCCTGGTGCAAATCCGGCAACTATTTCTGCCGGCCATATTTTAGATGCCGCCGGTACTGTAAACCCGGGAACATACACATTACAATATGTGGTTTCAGGTTTGGCCAGCTATTGTACAAGTTCTGTAACAACAACGGTCAATGTGATGAGGACACCTGTAGCAGGGGTTGCCTCTGCTCCGGCTCAATTCTGTGCCGGTGAAAATCAAACTGTATCCTTATCCACCTTGCTTGTTGGTGCCGATACCGGAGGTCAATGGAATGAATCTTCTGCGAATCCAAGTACTGGAAATGCATTTGATCCGGTAACTGGAAAATTCTTAATTGTAAGCCAGGCTCCAGGTATTTATACATTCGATTATATCGTCAACGGCCCTGGACCATGTCCTGATGACCAGGTCACTGTGCAGGTTGAGATTGAAAATAATCCGGTAGCTGATGCAGGTGCCACTGCAACGCTTGATTGTAATGCATCGACTACAGTACTTGGTGGAAGTGGAACAAGCACAGGACCTGAATTCGATTATAATTGGGTTGCGACGAATGGTGGGAATCTAAATGATCCAAATATCATTGACCCAATTGCCTCATCAGGTGGTACCTATACGCTGACAGTAATGAATACATTGACAGGTTGCACTGCAACAGATCAGGTAATCATTAATCAGATTGGAACATTCCCGTCCGAAATCGAACTGGATGTGAAATCACCGGATTGTCCGGGAGATCCTGCAGGTAGCGTTCAGGTGCTTAATGTTGTGGGTGGAGTAAATCCATATAATTTTTCACTTGACGGTGGTCCTTTTACGCCTGCTGTCACCTATACTAATTTGACTGCAGGAGATCATCAGATTGAAACCGTAGACGGGACGGGTTGCAAATTGACTGAATCGTTTACCATTGAAGCACAGGTCAACGTTGATCTTGCTATCGTCAATTTCGTTCATGATTCACTCGTCTTTGCATTAGGAGATACCATTCGATTTAGTTACCTGTATAGCGGAAGTTCCAATACACCTGATTCTTTAGTATGGAAAATTAAGGACAGTGTGCTTTGTATCAATTGTACTATACTGGAAATAGTAGCTGATCTTGCAAGTACAGTGACACTCGAAGCTTACGATGTTCGTGGTTGTAAAATCACTAAATCAGTAAGCTTCCTTGTAGTCAGGATAAGGGATGTATATATTCCGAATGTATTCAGTCCGAACGGTGATAATATTAATGACTATTTTACATTGTTTACAAAAGCGGATGTGAAAGAGATCACCTTATTGGAAGTGTTTTCAAGATGGGGAGACCTGGTATTCAGGAAAACGAATTTTAAACCGAATATTCCCGAGGATGGATGGGATGGAACATTCAGGAATCAGGCGCTTAATCCAGGAGTGTATGTATACCGGATTGAAATTATATACGGCGATGATCTTGAGGATAAGCTCTCCGGTGATATAACCATCATCAGGTAATCAACAACAAATAAAAATTTCCCGAAACCCGGGATTCAATAAAGATTTTTACTTGCCCATTTCTCTTGTTTTTTGAGCCCTCCTTACAAATTGGAGGGCTCTTTTTTAAAAAAAATCTGATGGGCAGCAAACATTATTCCTCACTCCGGACGTATTACAGGATATCTTTAACCGTTGTCAAAGGAGATTATGCAGGTAATTAGGCTAAAAAAAATCAACTGGTTATTCAGCAGCAAAGCTTTTGTTCTTTGCCTGCTGATAGCTGCTTTTAATGCATGTTTCATCCTGGATCTTCACAGCCAGTGTTCCACTTCAACTCCTTTAGCCATCCCGGATAATGATTCAATAAAAATTCAATTTATTGTTTCAGGCCTCACCGATGGTGACCTCGCAAGCCCCACACAAGGAATATGCGGAATTAATCTTGATTTCATGCATGAATATCTCGGTGATCTTACCGTGACCCTGGTCTCTCCCTCAGGCATAAGTGTAGATCTGATAGGGCCTGTGACTACAGCAACATTTGGAACAGATCTTACGAGATGGAATATTCGTTTCGTTCCTTGCATGACAGCAGCATCTCCTGACGCCGGATTTGCACCTACATGGGATAATGATCAGGGATGGACTGCTTTCACTCCTTACAACGGAACTTACTATCCATGGGACGGATGTTTGGAAGATTTTAATACAGGCCCTGCAAATGGAGTTTGGCAAATCATTATAAAAGATAATGATCTGCTTCAGGTTGGAACACTCGCAAGTGACTTGCTGATTTTTTGCAATCCGGCAGGACTACAATGCGCTCAATGTAATCCGAAAGGAGGATCCCTAAGTCCAACAACCTTCACACTGTGCATAGGTGAAAATATTTCTTCCTCCGATATTAATGTCAATTTTGGAGGTAATCCTCCTGATCCTGCTGCCTATAGCTATGAATTCATCATGACCAATGGTAATACTATCGTCAGGTACGGATCATCTTTTACAGATACTCCGCCTCCCGGTAATTACATGATCTGTGGATTGAGCTATCTCACTATCGATTCCATGGAAGTAAATGCTTTATTAGCGGCAGGTGATTACCATCAGTTATTACAGGCTGTAATATCTGGTGAGATTTGTGGTGACACTTCATCAACTTGCGTTTCACTGGAAGTATTACCTATACCTCCTGTCACTGAAATCAGCATTAATCTTTGCAATGGAGATTCTTATTCCTTCGGAGGCCAGACATACACTGTGATGGGAGAATATTTTCAGACACATGACGGTCCAGGTTTGTGTGATAGCGTTTTCCATATACAGATATTTACAACCGGGCTGGATTTTAGTTTCATGCTTCCTGATTCTCTGAATTGCGGAAGTGGAAACGTCATCATCAATTCCTCTGTGACCGGCAATGTCGGTGCTGTGACTTATGCATGGTCAACTCCAACCGGAAACATCATCGGGCCCGTCAATTCATCTTCGATTACTGTGGATCAACCCGGACAATATTATTTGTCCGTTTCTGATGCTATTTGTACCAAGGTGAAGATCATCAACATTTTAGCTGATCAGGGCTTTCCCCAGGTTTTTGTTGAAGGTGGCCAGATCACCTGCACGACCCCTACGGTTACAATCGATCCATTCTATGTTCCGACAAATGCATCTATTCAATGGACAGGACCTATGGGCTTCAACTCTAACACACCGATCATAAATGTTTCGGTGCCTGGAACGTACCTTCTGACGGTTACAAACCAATCGGGATGTGCTACATCGAGACCAGTCACTGTGACTATTGATACTGCGACCAATAATTTTCAAATTATTTCTTTTGGAAAAGATTGTCAGGCTGGTAATATTGTAATCGGATCTAATAATGACAACAATGCCATCAGTTGGAGTTGGACAGGGCCAGCTGGTTTTGCTAGTAATTACTGGAGGCCTGCTGTCAGCACAGCAGGAATATATACCCTGGTTTTGACATTCAATAATGGATGCACGCGTTCCGCAAATTATTTTTTTGATGGCGATTTTTCTTTGCCTGATATCTCCGTATCTGCACATGATACACTTAACTGCAATGAAGTCATTTCTCTCTCTGTTTCTTCAGCGACAGCCGGCGTAACGTATGCGTGGAGAGGACCTGACGCATTTACGAGTGCAATGCCTGATATCCAGATTTCCCAGTCAGGCATTTACACTGCTACCGTATTCGGACCAAATGGGTGCAACGCATTTCAGGACGTAATCATTGAAACGGGTTCTGATATTTTCGGTTATCAGACATATACGGATACTATTAATTGTGCAAATGACACTGCTATCATCGGTGTCCTAGCACCTGACGCTGACCTCTATAAATGGATTGGTTTTTCCGGACCTGATTCGTCAAACTCATCCATCCATGTTGCCACACCGGGGATTTATACGGTGATGATGACGGATCTAAATACGGGATGTGAAGTCTCTGCTAAAATTAATGTTGTTTCAGATTTTGCACTTCCATCCTTTGGGTATGCAGTGGATACGATAAAATGTAATCATCCGGTAGCACAACTTTCTTTCATTCCCACCGGAGGGGTTACTTATACAAATGTATTCTGGGAATTACCTGATCATTCGATCGTTCCTGACGAGATCATAATGTCTTCACAACCCGGTGAATATTTTTTGCATGGCATAGGTTCAAACGGATGCGCAAGTATTGCTCATGTCTTTATTCCTTTTGACACTATCAGTCCTTCTTTATTTATCGAAACGAATACATTAGGATGCGAGGATACAATTGATATAATAACAGTATCAGTTGAACCTATAACAGGGTATCAATGGTCAGGTCCAGGAATTATAACACCCGGCACAGTACAGATATCTGTAAATAAACCTGGCATTTATAATCTTACCGTCACCGGATTGAACGGATGTGCTACCACATATGATATACTTGCAGATAGTAATTATGCAGTTCCTGTTTATACCCTGGCACTGGATTCACTCAGGTGTGATGTGGCAGCAACATTTGAAGTGAATTCATCAGATACACTGGACACATATATTTGGATGAATTCTTTAGGCGCAGTGATTTCAACAGATTCTACTGTACAGGTAAATGTTCCGGGGATGTATATGATTGAAATCCGCGGCCCAAATAATTGCACTATCAAAGATACAGTTACATTAAAACCGCCTGATTTTCCTGTATTTACTTTTGAAACGGATACCATAACCTGTAAAACTATTTCAGTAGGCGTAACAGGTATTCCAACAATACTTCCGGTTACGTATGCATGGAGTGATTTGAGTGGAAATCCTTTGGGAACAACTGATGAGATCGTGGCTTCTACTATTGGTCCTTTTGTTTTATCTGTTACAGGTCAGAATGCATGCGAAACTATTGATACAGTTTCAGTTCCAATAGATACTGTTCCACCTGTGGCAATGCTCGAATTACTTGGTGAACTCCGCTGCCAGATGCGCGATATCATGTTCGATGGTAGTTCTTCTGCACCGTCTAATGTTCAGTTTGATTGGAGTACAATCGGAGGGACCATCCAGGGGAATACTACACTTCCTGTCATAGAGGCGAGAGACACCGGCATATATATTTTGATAGTGACGCGCGATGATAATGGATGTGTGGATTCGGATAGCTTCCATCTTACCGAACATCCGGATGCTATTACACAGGCCATATTGGAAATTGCACAACCGGAATGCAGCGGTGATTCAAATGCATCGATTCAGATTACTGCATTGCATGGTGGAATTCAACCCTTGCTTTATCAGCTTGATGGTGGTGTTTTTCAATCCCTGGATATTTTCGATGAACTGAAACCTGGTGACCATCTTTTACAGATACTGGATGCAGCAGGATGTCTTTATGATACGCTTGTCTCTGTCCTTCCCACGAGCCCATTTAGTGTGGATGCAGGACCTGACCAGGAAATATATCTTGGAGAATCCACAATGCTATCCGGGATAAATGACCTGGGACCGGGTCAGCTTCTAAGCCAGCAATGGGATTCCCTGGGTTATGTTTTTTGCACGGATTGTCCTGAATTTGAAGTAAGTCCTTTTACTACCTCTGCCTATCGATACCAGGTCGAATCGGTGACGGGATGTCTGCTGGTCGATGAGGTGACCATCTTCGTGATAGAAAAGGGAAAATATTTTATTGCTAATGTCTTTTCGCCAAATGGAGATCAGATCAATGATGAGGTCCAGCTTCATACTTCGCCGGGGATTGTTAAGGTGCTTCAATGGATCATATTTGATCGCTGGGGAAATGCTGTTTTTGGAAGAACTGACAAGGATCCGTCAGATCCAACTCTATTTTGGGATGGCTATACACCTGCCGGGGAGAGGCTTAATCCCGCGGTTTTTCCTTACCTGCTGGAGGTGAAACTATTAAATGGAAAGGTTGAAATCTATAATGGAAGCATAACGCTCTTGCGTTGATAGATTTATCCCGGAAAAGGCCGGAACTGATACGTTGTAAATATGTGAAATTGATGTATATAAAACCTAAATAATTTTATTATTTTTAGGCTTACAAGAGAAATTGAACTGCATTCATCAACGAGCATGATTTAGCCCTGAATAAGCTCCTTAAAAAGGATTTCATATCCTTTTCGAAACCGGGTTACATGTTCTGGAGAGTGCACATTATTCCGAAGGCGAGATAATCATCTATACTACAGTATGAGTCTGTCAACAGTCACTTACACGAACAGTGATTTTGACCTGGGTATTAATTGCCCGGCCAAAAGCATTGATGGTTCTTCTTTCAGCTTTTCCGGTGTTCATCCCGGAGGTATGGAAGTGGCATTAGGGTTACCTGTTTTAGGTGATCAACATGTAGGCGAGCCGGACTCAAAACTTATTAAGATTGGTTATCTTCGGTACTTAATCACAACACCCAGCGCCGGCTTGCTTCATTTTGTCAGATCATCTGTAAAACTAGTGAAAATGGTTTCACCTAATACTCTGTTTATTAAAAGGAGTTTATTGCTCTTATGTATCCTTTTTTCATTGCTGAAATTGCATGCGCAGTGTAATCCACCAGATCAGCTTCCTACAGTCAATTGTAATGCAGCACCTCTGACGTGTTTGGCTGATGCGTGTTATTCCACCTTGAATGTACCGGTGATGTGTTGTAATGGTTTTTGCGGTGCGAATACGGTAATCAATAATCCTCAATACTTCCAGTTCGTAGCGACGCTCACGGATGTCCAGATCCAGATTCATGTAGATATGTGTTCTTCAGGACAGGGCTTGCAAAGCGCGATAGTCACTTCATGTGCATGGGCGCCTTGCCCCGGAGGTAATGTCCCATGTGCTGATATCCTTGCATGTACGCCCGGAACTTCTCCCCCTGGAACGATGGTCTTAAATGCCTCAGGATTGGTGATCGGACAAACGTACTGGCTTTTAATTGACGGATCTAACGGTTCAACCTGTCAGTATACTATTGAGTATGTAACAGGTGTTTTTGAACCACAGATCGATGAAGAGATCACTTCAGGTCAGGCTATTCCAGGAGTAGTTTGCCAGGGCTTTGATGACTTTATGATGACTGCCGATCCTCCCATTACCAATGCACACGGATACTTATGGCATTTGGAATGGAATAACTCCGTGGTCACTTCAACCTTGACTACCAACACCATAGACATTGACAATAACGCCCCGGTAGGAATTTGGGAAATATGTGTTCAGGCTTTTAGCGGATGTGACACTTCTGATATTCCTTTTTGTTTTGAAGTGGAGATCGTAGCGGTTGATGATGTGGAGAAAGAACCCGAAACCTTTTGCCCGGAAGAGTTCCCTTTCTTTTGGCATGGGATTTCAATTGGCGGCCCTGGAACATTTATGAAGACGTTTGACAATCCTGATGGCTGTCCATATGATACGATCTGGGAAGTTGAAGTTTTTCCGGATGTACCTGTAGGAGAGCTGGATACACTGTATTGTTTAAACTCAAATTTTGATCCCTTCTTCTATGAAGGGGAAACCTATGATCAGGCGGGTACCTATGACCTTGAGTATTTGGGTCAGGGCCTGAATGGATGCGATTCTTTTGCACATCTGAACCTCGTATTAGGAGGCATCGATGCTTTTATAGAGCTAACCTGCGAAAATGGTGAGTTTGTCCTGACACCTATCATCGAAGAGCTTCTTCCTGGTAATGCTAATATTGAGTGGGAGTGGAGTGAAAGCGGTACCATCATTTTGCTTGAAAAGATACTCAGGGTATTAGACGGAGGTTGTTATGAACTTTATGCAACTGTTGAAACTCCTTTGGGAGACTGCATTTATCTCATCGGTGGTGCCCCGTTTTGTTTTGATGCCAATTTATACTGGCCGCCGGCACCAAATTTAGGTTTTACAGATACGCTCGTGTGCGCGCAGGAAGGAGTCTTTTTCACTGTCATTGAAGATCCGAATGGCGAAGATAACCTTCATTATGAATGGAGCGGTCCTGCAGATGCACCTTTATTCCAGGATGGATCGAACGTTGCCGAATTTGATTTTTCTGCCTCTGCTGGTGGTTTGGTTTGTGTTTATGCTATTGGTGAATGTGGTCCAGGATCTTCAACCTGTGTAAATGTTGATATTCAGACGAGTCCGGTAGCGGCATTTACCATCGATGCGGAAGTGTGTAATGATTCAACTGCAGTAGTCACCTTTACAGGAAGTGCAGGACCCACTGCGGTATTTTTATGGGACTTTGATAATCCATCTTCTGTAACGGGGACCGGAGCAGGACCGTATTCTGTAGAGTGGAATATTGATGGAAATAAAGTAGTCAGTCTGCAGATTATTCAGCCTGGTTGCGATACAAGCTTTACATCTACGGTTGTTACCGTGAGTAATTTATTGGCACCTGTCGTCAACTGCTCTTCTACCATCAACTCGATCACATTTAACTGGGATGATGTCGTGGGTTCAAACGGTTATACAGTGTCGATAAATAATGGGACACCGATTGGGACTGCTTCAAGTGATTATACAGTCAATGGGCTTAACCCGAACGAAAGTGTGACCTTGACATTGACTGTGTTGAGCAATGGCCCATGCGACGATATCGTAGTGACCACCACCTGTATAGCGCAAAATTGTCCTCCACCCACAATAGATATTTTTGGTCAGGATAGTTCCTGTTTAAATGCTCCTGCAACCATTACGCTCACAGCAACTGTAAATGGCTTGCCGGGAGTAGGAACATGGTCTGGAAATGGAATAATTGATCCTATTGGCGGAGTATTTGATCCAGTAGTTGCAGGGTCCGGACAGCATCAGATCACATTTACAACGGATGTCAATGGTTGTCCTTTTTCTAAACAGCATCTGATCACTGTTTTTGATTCTATCACAGCAGATTTTACCGTTGATCTTCTGATCTGTATATCTGATAATGCAACAGTTACGTATACAGGCAATGCATCACCTGGTGCAACGTATACCTGGGATTTTGGTGCTGCTACCATTGTTTCAGGTACCGGACCAGGTCCATATGAGTTAAGTTATAATTCACCAGGAACAAAAACAATAAGATTACAGATCACCGATAATGGATGTACATCAGATCTGATTTCACATAATCTGGACGTTGCTCCTACACTTAATTTGCCTGTTGTAAATTGCATGGCACAAACAAACAATGTCTCTTTGTGCTGGAATCCTGATCCATTGGTTTCTGCATTTATAGTGAACACACTAACTCCGCAGGTTGGAGTCATTACAGGAAATTGTATTGATTTTGGAGGCCTGGTTCCGGGTGATAGTATTTCAATAGAAATCATTTCTCAGACAACAGGTCCTTGTCCTCAACGGATTGATACTTTTTATTGTATAGCAAGGAATTGTCCTTCTGTTGGACTCAATATTGCTCCTGTGCAAGACATTTGTCTGTATACAGGCACAACTTCATTCTTACTGCAGGTAACGGTTACGGGAGGTAATGGAGTAGGGGATTGGTCAGGACCTGGTATTATAGATATGGTCAATGGCAGATTTGATCCTATCGTTGCAGGTGCTGGCTCGCATGTGATCACCTACCATTACCTCGATGATGGTTGTGACTTCAATGAAAGTATCACCATCGATGTATTTGATCCGCCACAGGCCTTGATCAGCAACGTGAGCCTGGTGCTTACGTGTGCGGGTGGTAACAAGCTTACACTGGATGGTAGCGGATCTTCAGGAGGCATACTCCTGTATGATTGGAGCACTCCGGATGGTGTTATCACTTTGGGTCAGGGTACATCTATGGCTGAAGTCGCAAAAGAAGGAACATATCAGCTCAAAGTGACGCATAGCGTTTCGGGTTGTTCAGATTCAACATCTGTAACTGTTTCAAAGGATGCTAATACACCTAATGCTGATGCAGGACCTGACAGAGTATTGACATGTGACAGTGTTACTTTTATCATGGGAGGTGGGTCTTCTACAGGAGCTAATATCGTTTATTCATGGACAACTCCGGATGGCCATATTGTTGGTCCCACAGATGGAATATCAATCATAGTAGATAAAACAGGTGAATACAATATTGTGGTTGACGACATTTCGAATGGTTGTTCAAGTACAGACAGGTCTCTGGTAACAATTGATACAGCGTTAACCAGTTTAGTTCTTATGCCCGGAGATTCTATTGATTGTAACACCACTATTTCAGGAGTTCAATCTACATTAGGTGCTCCTGTCGCAGATTATGATTTCTTTTGGTCGACTGGTGATGGATTGATAGTGGGTAGTGTTATTACACCAGATATCGATGTGTCACAAGGTGGCACGTATGTGCTTACGATTCGTAATAAAGACAATGGATGTGAAAAATCTGCATCAGCGGTTGTACCTGAAAGTAACCTCATCATTGATGATGTTGACGTGAGCCTGATGAATATCACATGCTTCGGTGATGATAACGGTGCCCTGACAATCAATGGTGTGATCGGCGGAATAGGTCCTTATACGTATCAATGGTCAGTTAGTCCACAAGGTGGGACTTCATTATCTTCCCTGTCTCCAGGTCAATACAGCTTAACTGTCACTGATCAGAATGGATGTTCATTTACCAAAGTATTTGATATAAATGAGCCTATCCAGATCACGGTTGATTTAGGACCTAACAGGACAGTCGCCGGAGGTGATTCAGTCAAAATAGATTTACTCACCAACATATCCCCGAATGCGATCACAGACATTGAATGGGGAGGTTATGATGGATTGACTTGCCCCGGATGTCCCAGCCTGCAGTTTATAGCAAGCGCAAGCGGCACGGTAACAGCCATTGTAACCGATACGGCTGGATGTACTGCAAGTGATTCGATGCGCCTCACTGTTATAGTGCCCCGGATCATTTATATTCCGACTATTTTCTCACCTAATGATGATGGTGTCAATGATAAGTTCTTCATTTCGGGAAGACGCAACCTGATCAATATAGGTTATCTCCGGATCTATGACCGTTGGGGTAATCTTTTATTTGATAAAACTAATCTGATTCCTGGTGATGAAAGTACGGGTTGGGATGGTACATTTAACGGAAGTCCATTACTGCCCGGTGTATATGTTTATACAGCTGAGTTGCAGTATGAAGATTTGAACGAAACGATTAAAGGCGACATAACGATAATTAAGTGAGTTGTGAATAGTGAATAGTGAGTAGTGAATGTTGTTAACTCAACCTACTCTCGTGAGTCGTGAGTCGTGAGTCGTGAAGCGTGAGCCGTGAGATTTTATTAAAGGGGTATCTATTATATTATTTCAACAAGAAAAAAGTTGTTCGTGGTTTCAAACTCCGAACAACTTTTTTCTTTTTAAAATTAATACTGAATACTGAATACTGATTACTGATTACTGATTACTCTTTTAGAATTGCGGCTACTCCCGGTAGAGTTTTTCCTTCGAGAAGTTCCAACATTGCGCCTCCGCCGGTGCTGATAAAACTTACGGAATCTGCGAGACCGCTTTGATGTATAGCAGCAACAGAATCTCCACCACCTATCATAGAAAATGTTCCGGTTTTTGTGACATCTGCTACTGTCTGCGCGATTGCTTTCGTGCCGTGAGAAAATGTTTCCATTTCAAAAACACCCATGGGCCCATTCCATAAAATAGTGCCTGCCCCTTTAAGATGATTGGCATATTCAAACCTGGCGGTCAAACCGATATCAAGACCCATCCAGCCATCAGGTATTTCATGAGAGGGTACATTTTTATAATTCGCATCAGGAGCAAAACGATCTGCAGCGATGCTATCAGAAGGCAGCTCTATGGATTTTCCAAGCTTAGCGGCTTTTGTCAATAGTTGATTTGCGAGGTCAAGCTTATCTTCTTCAACCAATGACTTTCCGGTATGACCTCCCTGCGCGCGAATAAACGTATAGGCCATTCCTCCACCTATGATAATTTTATCTGCTCTATCAAGTAAGGATTCAATAAGCAAAATTTTATCAGAAACTTTTGCACCCCCCAGGATCGCGATGAATGGTCGTTTAGGATGTTCCAATACCTGCCTGGCATTGTCTAATTCGCTTTTCATTAAAAAACCGAAGGCTTTATGATCTGCATCAAAAAACCCGGCCATCACAGAAGTAGATGCATGTGCCCTGTGCGCTGCACCAAATGCATCATTGACATAAACTGTACCCAGCGATGCTAACTGTTTTGCAAATTCAGGATCTCCTTTTTCTTCGCCGGGATAGAAGCGCGTGTTTTCAAGGAGGATAGCCTCTCCGTCTTTTAATGCACTGATACTTGCTTTTACTTTTTCACCGGTTGTATCCTGAACAAAGCCCACTTTCCTGTTCAATAATTTTTCAAGTGCCGGTACAACATGCTTCAATGTAAATTTTTCCCTGTCTATCTCTCCATTGGGAAGTAAATTTTTTAATGGTCTTTCAAAATGAGAAAGTAAAATGACCCTGGCGCCTTTCTCCAGCAGGTACTGGATCGTAGGAATAGCACCCCTGATCCTGGTATCATCCGTGACAGTATATTGATCATCCAGGGGAACATTGAAATCAACGCGAACGATGACATTTTGCCCACTGACATCAAGTTTTCTCAGATCTCCATCCAACATGGTTTACGTTTATTTTTACTTTGATAAAAAGAAAGCCAGTTCAGCAAGCCTCGAAGAATAACCTGCTTCATTGTCATACCAGCCCACGACTTTCACCAGATCACCAGTTACTTCAGTCATCAATGAATCGAATACACATGAGTGTGAATTCCTGATGACATCACCAGAGACGATAGGATCAACGCAATACTCGAGATAACCTTTCATTCGGTTTTGTGATGCGTTTAAGAAGGCAGCATTGATTTCGTTTTCAGTAGCTGGTTTTTCCAGGATAACATTGAGATCTACTACGGATCCACTGATCACCGGAACGCGATATGACATGGCACCCAATTTGCTTCCGATCTCCGGGATGACCAGTTTCAATGCAGAAGCAGCTCCTGTGCTTGTTGGAATCACGTTATAGGCAGCAGCCCGGGCTCGCCTTAGATCCCTGTGAGGAGCATCCTGCAGATTCTGATCCGAAGTATACGCATGGATAGTAATCATGGTTCCCATACGTATCCCCCAATTGTCTATCAATACTTTTACAAGAGGTGCAAGACAATTCGTCGTACAGGAAGCATTTGAAAAAACGGTTTCATCAGGATTTATTAAATCTTCATTGATACCTAATACGATGGTGGGAACATCACTTCCTTTCGCCGGAGCGCTTATGATCACCTTTTTTGCACCATCGGGCCTGATATGCTGTGAAGCCTTTTCACGGTCCGTAAAAAGCCCTGTACACTCAAGTACAATGTCAACATCCAAGCCTTTCCATAATTCAGCCGGTGATTTGATCGCGGAAATTAGGATCCGTTCATCATCCACGAGAAGATAACTCCCGTCCACCCTTACATTTTTATCAAAGGCGCCTTGCGCAGAATCGTATTTGAGGAGGTGAGCAAGCGTAGCGGGGTCGGTCAGATCATTGATGCCGACTACTTCTATTCCCGGCATATCATACAGTTTTCGGAAAGTAAGACGTCCTATGCGGCCAAAGCCGTTGATTGCAATTCTTTTAGCCATGATATATAAGGATTCGGTGTTGTTGGTGAAATAAAGAGAGACAAAAATAAACGCTTAACTTGTAATAGGCCGGATAAGCCCAATGTTTTTATCCAGGAGGGCAGCAACGTCGAGACATTGCATGTTTGTATTGGACTGATTACCAGCCTGTAATGAGATTTATATTACGATGCAGGAGTGCCTGTTTCAAAATATTTAGCGGTTAGTTTTAAAAAATTCTAATTTTGCCCTGCTTTTAAAGAAAGCATCCGATAAGACGGCCCCTTCGTCTATCGGTTAGGACGGCAGATTTTCATTCTGTAAAGAGGGGTTCGATTCCCCTAGGGGCTGCATCAGAGCTCATAACACCACTCAAATGTGTGTTATGGGCTCTTTTTATTTATTGCGGTTCTTCAAATGAAGATCCTAAATATTGAAACCCAATGATTTGTGAATAGGAAAAGCCTCATGGACGATTCGGATTCCCTTTGCTATTTTTGTATGACGATTTCTTTTCATTTGATCTGGATTTCAATTACCACCCCGTTCTATGTATACTCCCGGTGTCCTCTCGCGTAGAAATATTTTTTCATTGTCCTTATTGATCAACTGCTGCACAGTCTTTTTTTTCATGATCCATATCCATGCTGCGATGGGTCAGAAATACATGTTCCAGATCAATGATTTTAAAGCTTTTTCTGACAATGTCAACCTGGATGGATCAGCATTCATTTCCGGAGAGAGACTGCGTTTGACTTCAGACAAACCAAATCAGTCCGGAGCCTGCTGGTACTCCGCCAGGAAAATAGATTTTACAGAAGGATTTGAAACTGAATTTACTTTCCTGATCTCAGGTGATTCGGCAAAGATGATGCCCGGTGATGGATTTGCATTTGTCATCCAGGGACAATCACCGGATATCACGGGTGGAACGGGAGATGACATCGGGTATAAAGAAATTCCTTTTGGTGTCGCATTGGAATTTGATACAAAAGATGATAACGAAGGAAGCCGCAATCATATCAACCTATCTTTTTACAATCCGGAGACAAAAACATACCGCAGGTATGCAACTGTGCATGAGATCCCTGAGATCACCGATGGAAATTCTCATTTCACGCGGATTATATACAGGGACGGACTACTTCAGGTATACCTGGATTCATACCTGTTCCCTGTCCTTTCTGTTAAGCTGGATATTGCAGATAAAATAAAAAGTCCTGATCATACTGCCTGGTTGGGTTTTACGGCGTCAACTTCAGATCAGCATTCATATCATGATTTGTTATCCTGGTCTATCAAAGAATTAGAAGGTGCACCGGAGGATATCGTAGCTGACTCAGTGATTGTAAAGGAGAAGGGTACGCTTGAGGTCAAAGCGCGTAAACTCACAATCAGCGTATGGGATTATAACACTATTGATGGGGACATCATATCCCTTAAACTCGGACCTGAATGGTTGCTTACCAATTACAAGCTCACCGGCGATAAATATGTGATTCAGACTACCCTGATAGGATTTGCAGAGGATCTCGTGCTATATGCACATAATGTAGGCATGGTCCCGCCAAACACAGCTGCTATTACGGTGTATGATGGATTGACTACACAACGGGTCAGCCTTGAATCAAATATGGAAACCAGTGAAGCGATTAAAATTGCATTCGCAGGTGAGCGGGAAAATTAATTTGTCTTCTGAGAACTTTTATTGGAATGGGATTGCTATCGGTCAGCATGATGATGTATTCAAAATAGGTACTGATGCAATTCTTCTCGGTGCATGGATTCCAAAAGTGATTGACGGAGCAAGTGAGATTTTGGATGCAGGTTCAGGTACAGGAATTCTTGCATTGATGATGGGGTATGCTTTTCCGGATGCGATAATCACAGCCATTGATCAGGAAGAAGCAGCAGTATCCCTGGCGGATTATAATTTTAAAAATTCATTGTGGCCGGATCGATTAATTGCACTCCGTCAAAACATTCTTGATCCTCCGAAATCAGGTCATCACAACTATGATCTCATTGTATGTAACCCGCCTTTTTTTTATAAGCTGTTAAATGCAAAGGACGGAGTAAAATCAAAATCGAAACATGCTGATGCTTCATCACAAATATGGATGCGATCCTTATGTGGAAAATTGAAAACATCAGGACACGTATGTATTGTGGTTCCTTATATAGCTGCTGTTGACTGGGTCACTTCTGCCAATGAGATGGACATGTATTGTCATCACAGGCTTGATATTTTTTCTTACCCTGATGATCCTGTTGCTGTAAGATCACTTTTACATTTCCATGAAGTGCTGGTGCAACCGAAGATAGAACGCCTTACTATTTATGAGGGAGTGGACCAATATTCCGGTGCTTATCTTGATTTTTCAAAAATAAGTCATCGGGGTGACCGCATAAAAATGCAGGATCAAAAACAGTAAAGTCGTCGATCAGGGAGAAAGGAAAGAATAAAAAAAAGTGACCCTGCTAACAGTGGTCACTTTTTTTTAGTTCTGAGCCATCGTATCGTGAGTGGACTCTTCGATGATTTTCCTTGCCAGATTCAGGATCGTATCATCTTCCAGGCTCACGATGCCGCCATCAGGGCCCGGTTGAATATGTTGAGATACGATTTGACCATTTTCATATTTTTTTGCTCCAAAATAATTCCTGACTGTCTGTTCTTCGACATGGAGCTCATCAGCTATCCTTTTCACACTGCCAGTTGGTAAGGCGTGTTTAATTCTTCGCAATTCTTCAAAAGTGATATACATACTTTGTGATTAAGAGTGAAAAATATAATCCGAATTGTAAGTTAAATGTAAATAATCAATTTGAAAAATTTATTTTTTAGGGAGTTCAGGCAGTCGATTTGTTATGGATATCAATGTTGTTTCGTTTCGACTCCGGATGCTGTTTCGTTTCGACTCCGCTCAACGACCGGCAGTATCTTACCAAAAATAGTTTAGGCTACGCTCAACCAGAACTTGTCAGCGGTTGCTATATGTATACATTTTGAAATTGCCTTCTTAATGTTACGCTAGTACCGAATCCACATTCACGAGGGGAAGGCCGAATGCATCTGCCACACCTTTGTAAACTACTTTTCCACTGACAACATTGAGGCCCAGTTTCAGTGCAGGATCCTGGCGACAAGCTTCTTTCCATCCCTTATCTGCTAAACGCAAAGCATAGGGCAGGGTAGCATTAGTTAGTGCCAATGTGGAAGTGTAAGGGACTGCTCCAGGCATATTAGCAACACAATAGTGAACAACACCATCGATGACAAAAATCGGATCATCGTGCGTAGTAGGACGACAGGTTTCAATACATCCACCCTGGTCTACAGCGACATCAACCAGCACTGTGCCGGGTTGCATGTCTTTCAGCATATCTCTTGTGATCAGCATGGGGGCTTTGGCACCCGGGATGAGGACTGCACCGATGATCAATTCATGCGTGCGGATCAGTTCACGAATATTCAATTCATTCGAAAACATGGTGATGACGTTCGGGGGCATGATATCTCCCAGGTATCTCAACCGGTTGAGATTGACATCCAGAATGGTAACCTGTGCACCCAGTCCTGCGGCCATTTTTGCAGCTTGTGTTCCAACGATTCCGCCACCCAATACGAGTACCTGCGCAGGCGCTACTCCGGGCACACCGCCAAGTAAAACACCACGGCCACCTTCCGGTTTTTCCAGGAATTTGGCACCTTCCTGGATAGCCATCCGGCCTGCTACTTCAGACATAGGCACCAGGAGAGGAAGAGTCCGGTCCGGGAGCTCTACAGTTTCATATGCCAGGCATATGGCTCCGTTTTTGATCATTGCCGTGGTAAGCGGCTCATAAGAAGCAAAATGGAAATATGTAAAGAGAAGCTGGTCTTTTTTGATCAGGGGATATTCAACATCAATAGGTTCCTTCACCTTGATGATCATGTCGGCGATGGCGTAGACATCTTCTATATTGGCGAGCACAACAGCTCCCCGGGCTTCATAGGCTGCATCTTCAAAACCGCTATTTACCCCTGCATTGTGCTGGACGTAAACCTGATGCCCTCTCTTCGTAAGCTCTAAAGCCCCTGCAGGTGTGAGAGCTACCCTGTTTTCATTCGTTTTTATTTCCTTAGGTACACCAATAATCATAGGAAGAAGGTTTTTATGGTTTATTGGCTAAAGGTAAAATGAATCTTGAATAAGGAATCTTGAATAAGGATTAAAGAAGGAAAATTAAGAATCAGGAAATCAGAAACTGAAATTAATGCCTTATAATTCAGCATTGGATATTTTACTTCTTTAATCCTTATTCAGAATTCACGATTCTGAATTCTTTTTTTAGGTCGATTCCTTTCGAAGAAAGGAATCGACCTAAAAAAAGAAAGCCCACTCCTGTGAGCGGGCTTAAGGTTAACTAAAACTAAGATCACACTTCTTATCTGGAAGCAGATTTTTACTTCTGCCGTGGAGATGCTTGAAAAAGGGCTCGTGACGTTTCACGAGCCACTGCGATTATCCATTAAAAAACCAAAACTTATTGGGTCAAATATATACATATTAAATTTATTTATCATATGTAATTGACTTTTTATCAATTAAAAAGATAAATTAAATTTTTGTAATATGTTTTAGGCTGAAAATGTATGGAATAGGAAAGACGTTGGAAGTCTTAGCCGGCCATTTTTTTTAGAAGTTTGATGGATTCAAGTCCTTTCTCTCCCAAATCGAGGGAAAAATCATTGACATACAGGTGAATATGGCTCTTCATGACGTCTTCATCCATGGCCTGGGAGTATTCCCTGACATAGGGCATGACGATCTCAGGATGAGCATAGGCAAAATGAATACTTTCTGTGATGAGGGATTCAATATCCGATTTGATTTTGTCCTCCAAACGATTAGCCGCAAAAATTCCCCCCAGTGGAATTGGCATGCCTGTTTTCTTTTCCCATGCTTCACCGAGGTCCATGATTTTATGAAGGCCGAGTGATTCATAGGTAAACCTGTTTTCATGAATGATCACACCAGCCACGGCTTCATTATCCAAAAGCCGACCTTCAATCTCATTAAAAACAACAAATTTCTTGTCCGTGCACCCGGGGTAAAAGATATTGAACAACAGGTGGGCAGTAGTCCATTTTCCGGGAAGAAGAACAGGGCCATCTAAAATTTCCTGTTTGCCAGGTACGCCTTTAGATATCAGCAGAGGGCCACAGCCATTTCCTAAGGCAGCTCCAGATCGAAGCAAGGTATATTTATCATCCAGTGATAGTGCACGATGAAAGCTCATTTTGGTTATATCAAGCCTGGATCCGGCTGCCCATTCATTGAGTGTCTCAACATCTTCCATCCGCACGGTAAACGAAAGTCCTTTAGTATCAATCCACCCATTAACCAGGGCTGCAAACATAAACGTATCGTTAGGACATGGAGAAAACCCGAGCGTAATATTCATCTGCGAAATTGAAAAATTCTACCTTGCGATATGGTTGTACCTAAACTTGAAATCATCTATGAAGATAACCACCTGATCGCCATTAACAAGCCAAATGGCCTTCTCGTTCATACCGATGATACAGGGGATACGAGCCTGGAGGATATCTTACGGGAATACATCAGGGAGAAATATAAAAAGCCGGGTAATGTTTTTTTACAATCCTGTCACAGGCTGGACCGGCCTGTCAGCGGAGCATTAATTTTCGCCAAAACATCAAAAGGTAAGGACCGGATGAGGCAATTATTCACTGAACGGAAGGTGGATAAAACTTACCTGGCACTGGTCACGAAATGTCCCGATCCCTTTGAAGGTGATCTTCAGAACTGGATGTATAAGGACAGGAATAAAAATATTGTGGAGGTAGTAAAAGGGGAGAGAGTGGGAGCAGTGAAGGCGCGAACAATTTATAAGACGCTTGGTAAAGTTGACCGGTTTTTCCTTGTCAGGCTCCATCCTATCACCGGGAAATCGCACCAATTGCGCGTGCATATGAGCTTAATAGGCAGCCCTATTTTTGGCGACGTCAAATATGGGGGCCAGACCATGAATGATCCCAATGCTTTTATGCTGCATTGCAGGAGAATGGAATTTATCCATCCCATTCAGAAAGTCCCGATTGTGTTAAAGGCAGAACTGCCTGATCTGCCGTGGTGGAGAAACAATAAAAGGGAAATAACCGACCTTGAAGAGCAGGAACAGGGATAATGGTTACCTTTGGCGGGAGTGAGAGTCATACGTCCAGCTCCTTTCGAACTCCCCCAGGGCAGAAATGCAGCAAGGGTAGAAAGTTGAGCGGAGCGATATGATTTCTCACTTTTTCTTTGCTAAACTTCCGGACATGAAATTTTTTATAGACACTGCCAATCTTGAGCAGATCAAAGAAGCTAATGAGCTTGGCATCCTGGATGGTGTGACCACGAATCCCTCGTTGATGGCCAAAGAAGGGATAATAGGTAAGATCAACATCCAGAATCATTATCGTTCCATCTGTGCGATCGTAGACGGAGATGTCAGTGCTGAAGTGATTTCCACTGATTTCGATGGTATTGTGGAAGAAGGAAAGATCCTTGCAGACCTTGCTTCCAATATTGTAGTCAAAGTACCCATGATCAAAGATGGAGTAAGAGCGCTGAAATGGTTTAAAGATCATGGGATCCGCACCAATTGCACACTTATTTTTTCAACAGGCCAGGCAATACTTGCAGCAAAAGCAGGAGCTACATATATGTCTCCTTTCATAGGCAGAATAGATGATTCGAATTGGGATGGAATGTCGCTTATACGTGAGATCTCTGAAGTGTATTCCATCCAGGGATTTGAAACCGAAATCTTGGCGGCTTCGATCCGGAGCGCACGCCATATTGTTGAAGCAGCGAAGTCAGGTGCTGATGTAGTGACATGTCCATTGTCAGCTATATTGGGTTTGCTATACCATCCGCTTACGGATTTAGGTTTAGAGAAATTTTTACAGGATCACCGGAAAGCTAATCCACAGGAATAGGAGATTTCATCGGAAAAAGAGTTTAAGGGTTAAGTGGTAAAAGGTTAGGAGTTTAGATGTTTAGAAGTTTAGAAAGATCATTTCATTTTCAATTGTGAGTCTCTCAGACGGGTTGATTTTATAGATATTTCATCCACCATTAATCTCATTTTAAACAATTGATCTTCCTGGATATAATCCAGATCAAAACTTATTATTATTTGATTGAGCAATTCCATTAAACTTCCATAAGCTGTTTCTGTGAATCTGGCTTTCTCCTTCCCACTGTGTTTTGCACTACCCTCTGCGAAATTTGAACAAATGGAAATTGCTGCCCTCCTCATTTGAGAGACCAGGCCATATCGTTCATCATCCGGATAAACTTTTGTTGTTTTATAAATATGGACTGCAAATTTCCGGGACAATTGCCAAACGTCTAAATTTTCAAAGGAATACGTTTTCATAACTGTGAAGTTTTAGGTGAGCAATAAAATTAGGATATACTCAACTAAAATGCAAATGGTAATTACCTAAAATTTTCAAAGTTTCACCTAAACACCTAACCATCTAAACATCTAACCTGAAAAGCGAAAAATAAAGCCAAATAGGACATTCTATTCTTCAACAGATTTTTTCGAGAGATCTTCAAAATCAAGAATGAGTCCGAATATGTGGCTGTATAATTGCGAGCCGGAGACATCACCGATGTTGGTGAATGCATAGTCGAGATGAAGTCTTCCTAATTTCAAACCGATGCCTGCATTTGGCTGAAAGATCCATTCTGTTTTTGTGGGATCGACAATATCTTTTTCTTCCTGCAGATTGGAGATGCCTCCCCTGAGAAATATACGTTTGCTGAGATCAACTTCAAAACCCATACGGGGATTGATACTCAATGTATTTGTTGATATGAGCGTATTTCTTTCACCGTCGGTGGTGACATCAAGATCTAAACCGATGAGGATACCGCTTTTTTGACCCATGCTGATATGGTATGCACCGGCAAGGACAAAGGTGGGTAATGTTTGTTCGAGGGTAGACACCGGGATATCATTACCGGTTTGTGTGAAGACTTGTTTTTCTTCATCTGACAATGTAAAGCTCCAGCTATTGAATGTAGTCGTCAGATCACGACCCATCAATGCAAATGAAAATTTCTTGCCACGGTGTTGAATGCCGATATCAGCGCCGAAGCCCCATGCTTTTCCGAATGACCCTATGCTGCGATGAATGATTTTCACAGAACCTCCTGCAAACCAGTTTTTCTGGCCTAATCTTTTTGCATAAGAAATAAATGCTGCGTAATCTGCAGCAGAGAACGTGGTGACGCGATCATAATTGATCGAGCCATCAGGTCCGATCAGACGAAGTGTGTTTGGTATGTTGTCAATTCCCATCCGGATTAGGGAGATTGCGCCATACGAATTCTGTGTTTCGCTAAATCGTTTTCCAAATGACAGTTGATCGTACTGAGCAATGCCGGCAAACCATTCAGCATGCATTCCATGAAATTGTGCAGGAGAAGATATCGATGTCATACCTGCAGGATTCCAATATGCAGCTGAGAGATCTGAAACACTGGCACCGACCGCTCCACCCATGCCGTGAGCACGAGCACCTACGCCCAGTGTGAGAAATTCGTTTGAATACTTAGCTTGTCCTGAAAGAAATGGCAGACCCAGCAGGAAAAGTATGAATAGTGAAAAAGATTGTTTCATTATTTGTAAAGATATGGAAACGAAGCAATTTTCTATTTAGGATAGATTTTTGGATGCCAGATAAAAGGACGCCGGATTTCGGATTCGTGGCGCATCCTGCCATAAAAGAAGAACGCAGATTGTCATGATCATCATGATTTTTCAGGATTGATTACAAATTAGGGTAAAACGGAAAGCAGATGAAAAAAAATTGAATCCTTCGACCTGCTAAACTCATCCTTGTGCTACAGCTCAGCAACCGCCACATAGAAAAAAAGTCAATGGGAAAAGGTCGGTACTTCGACCTGCTAAACTCATCCTTGTGCTACAGCTCAGCAACCGCAGCCAGTTTGGTCTGTGGTCAATGGTCTTTTTCATTACTCACGTCTGACGTCTCACGTTTCACGAAAAAGATTTCACTACTCACTACTCACTACTCACTACTCAAGCGTTTGCTTTCTCCAGTTCAGCTTGTCTTAATTCAAAGGCTTTGATATCGCGGTTGATCACGATGGATGCGTTTAGTTCGTATCCGAGGAGGATGATAAATGAATTGATCTGAAGCCAGACTAAGATTAGCATCAATGCACCAATAGAGCCGTAGATCTCATTGTAGTTGGAAAAATTTTCAACATAGATGGCAAATCCAAATGAGCTGATGACAGATAAAATAGTGGCTAATGTAGCTCCGGGTGAGAATAATTTTTCTTTGTTACGGTAAGCAGGTCCGAAAGTGTATGTGATCGTGATGGAAATATAATAAATGACAAATACGCCGAGCCATCGCATGAAATTGAAGAAATGATAATTGTCACTATCGATCCCGGTGAAAGACAAAATTTTTAAGAGTAAGGGTTTGCCAAGAATAATTAACACGAGCGAGCCGATGAATAAAACACCTAATAAAATCGTAAGCCAGAAGGCACGCCATCTTTGCTGAAATGTGTTTTGTTCTTTATACGTCATTTCGTAACTCTTGTGAAATCCTTTCACCATGGAGAGGACCCCATTGGAAGCAAAAATCAATGCCAGGATAATACTTATACTCAACAGGCCGGTGCGACTGGTCTGTGTCATTTCTACGATAATGTTGTCCATGTAATTTGCCATATTACGAGGCAGAAGATCGATATACTCTTTTCTGACCGTGATTATCATATTTTCAAGATGTAAATAGGGAAGCAAAGTAAGCAGCACCAGCAGCCCGGGAAAAATAGACAGAAAGAAACAATAGGCCATTGAATTCGATCTTGTCACAATATCATCCCGCATGATTTCCTTCCACAGGTATTTCAGTACGACAGCAATAGGTATACCCTTAAAACCAGGCAATGTCTGCCTGTGTAAATATTCTTTAACCTTTTTCAGCTTGTTCGTCCAAAAGGCCATAATGCTTAAAAATAAGGTTTCAATGTTTCTGTAATAAAATCAGGTGCGTCAATCCTTTTCTGTGTTGTGGCATCTAAAAAAAAGAGCTGTACAAGAGCGCCATTGAGCAATTTGCCAAATTCGTTGCGAATTTCATACCGAAACCGGATATCCTTTACAGGCAGTCTTGGTATAGTAGTCTGGATGGTCAATAAATCATCATACCTGGCGGGTCGTAAAAACCGGGAATGCATATTCATGACCGGCATCCAGATATTATGTTCTCTTTCGAGATTGGAATAAAGAACGCCGGCAGCACGCATAGCTTCAACTCTTCCCACTTCATAATATTGGGCATAGATGCCATAATAGACAAACCCCATCTGATCTGTCTCACCGTATCTCACCCTGAGCTGATACGTGTGCTGATAACTCACGAGCGGAGTATGGGACAAGTCATGCAATGTGATCCGCCGCGTGCTCTTGACAATTCATTGCTCGGCAAAGTGATAATTGTTTTTTGCACGTTAGATGCGTAAGCAAGACTTGCTTTGGCATCGCGGATAAAATCTTCTGCCCTGATCACATTAAAACCTGCAGCCTTAAATGCCCTTTCTGTATATGGATTCCTGTCATAGGTCAATGCCACACCCGGGCGGATCGTGACGAGATTACATCCGTCTGTCCATTGTTCTCTTTCCTGGTAAGGAGAAATACCGTGACCGCTCAGGATAAATTCCATTTCACTATTGATCTCTTTCCTGATGAATTCGCTGATAGAAGGATATTCTCTTTCACTGCCATCCCGATCGTGCACTTCTACATAGCTGCTCAGTCCTTCTACTACGATAGGCTTGTATGCAACGATGTGATTTGTATCAATGTGTGTGAATATGGTATCGATGTGCATGTAGGATCGTTCACGAGGTATCACTACCATGGCTACATGTTCGATTACATTTCGTTCGAATAATATTTTTTTGAGCGAGTGGAAAGCGTGTGTGGTTGACCTTTCACTGCAACCGATTAGCAGGTACTTGTCGTTGAGCACCATCATATCCCCGCCTTCAATGGAGATCCTTTCACCGGTACGCGATGCAGGAAACATATCCACATCATTGAGATTGATCAGTCTTTTCTGATCCTTCAGATGTTGAAAGTAAGGATGGTACCAGAATATGAATCGGGATAAAAGGTTTTCCCTGAACCGGGCTTCCTTTGCTGCTTTGGTAATTACAATGTGATCATTGACCACAACGGCTATATCCCGGGTAAAAATCAAATTGGGAATAGGATCAAAATAGATGTAATCCGAGACGGGGTCATGTCCTGTGATCAATACCTGGCAAAGCAGGGCATCGTCCATTGCATTTAATTCGTCGACATATTGTTTAGGTAATTCCTCGAAGTTGGCGATATAGCCCATGAAGAATTCTCTTGCTTTAGGGTCGGCCTTTATGCATTCCAGGATGAGATCCTTTACTTCCAGGACATTTTCGCGCCCGATAAAGAGGGCAAGGACGGTGGTGAAAATATCATGCTCTTCCTGCATTTTGGGCAGGTGAACAATGTCATCAAAGAGCAATTCGCCGGCTTGCCGGGGAGAAATCCGGGCAATTCCCAGATCCGGGCGATGGACAATGACTTTTCTGAGGGTACCTATTTCGGATGGAACATGGACATGATCTATCATCCGGCAAAGGTAATTTAAGTCCCCTAGCCGATCAGCCAGTCGTCAAATGTATTTTCAATATTTGCTTCCTCCTGAACTTGAACCTAATCTGTATTTTTATGCGTTATAGGACGTTAATTTGCTTTATCTATTGATCCGACATGTTTAAGAAACTCAAGTCTTTATTCGTAATTGAGGAAGGAAATCCTTCCCAGGAAGAAAAAACCACAACCGCTGAAAATAATGAGGCACCCAGGTCGGAAAAAACAATCTCCCATAAGGCTTCCTCTGTAACTCCTGTGGCCGGGGTTAAAGGCCAGGTCCAGGATAAGTTTCTTGAGGTCCTTTTTGAGGCCCTGCAGACCAATAACCAGGAGGGATTTGATTACCTGGAATTCAAAGATTTTCTCAGGTCACTTGCCAATGTTCCGATGGATGACAGCACGCGCTTTAAGTCTGCATTTGCCACTGCCCAGACGATGGGCGCCACGAAAGACAAGATATTAGGAAGCGCGAAGCAGTATATTGCCATCCTTGGAAAAGAGGAGTCTAAATTCCAGGAAGCATTGTCAGGCCAGAAAGACCGCAACCTGACCGGCAAGCAGGATGAAATAAAGAACCTTGAAAAGACAATCAGGGACAATGAAGCTGAGATTGAAAAGCTCAAATCGGGTATAGAAAATCATAAAAAGCAAATCAGCACGCTGGAAACTGAAATCAATTCAGCAAGTGAAAAGCTGGCTCAGACCGCAAGTGATTTCGGAGCGACATACCAGGCATTATTGAGCCAGATACAGGATGATGTAAAAAATATAGAGTCACATCTTTAGTAAATAAAAAATGGACGGATTCAGACCAAAAACATTTTGGCAACGACCTGAAGGCGTTACGGGAGGAGTATTCCTGACTGCAATCATAATTGCAATGGGGGTGCTCACCGTAAAGTCATTAGCGTTTGTGATCGGGGCCCTGACATCCGGTGTCGGATTGATCGTGAGCCTTGCAGTGTTAGGAACGATCATTTTTACAGCACTTGATCCAAAAGCCAGGAACCTTGTATGGTATATGTACAAAAGTGCCATGCGGTACATCACCGGCATTTTTGTAAAAATGGATCCTATCGCCATCCTGAAAGGATATGTAAGCGACCTGAAAGAAAACCTGCGCAAGATGAACCGGCAGATCAGCATGTTGCGAGGACAGATGCATAAGCTACAGGAACTCATACTCAACAACCGGAAAGAAATACAAAGCAATCTTTCACTGGCGAGCCAGGCAAAAGAAACGGATAAGCAGGCGATCATGATATTGAAAAGCCGAAAAGCCGGTCGTTTGAAAGAATCCAACATGAAGCTTGAAGATCTCTACAAAAAAATGGAGATCCTCTATCGCGTCCTTGGCAAAATGTATGAGAACAGCGAAGTCATGCTGGAAGACATACAGGACCAGGTAGAGATAAAAGACCAGGAAAGAAAAGCGATGTATGCGAGCAACAGTGCGATGAAATCAGCGATGAGCATCATCACCGGTAATGGAGATAAGCGAATGATGTTTGACATGGCATTGGAGGCTGTAGCTGATGATGTAGCGAATAAGGTGGGTGAGATGGAGAGGTTCATGGATATGTCGGAGAATTTCATGAAATCAGTCGATCTGCAAAATGGTATCTTCGAAGAGGAAGGACTGAAGATGCTTGAGAAGTGGGAGAAGGAAGGTGTATCCTCGATACTCGGAGAACAAAAACAAACCTTGCTGAAAGCAGCAGCGGATGATTCAAATGTGCTGGATATCAATGCGCCGTTGAAGAGGCCTGAGCCTGTGGAGATGCGGAAGAATCAGTATGATACTTTTTTTGAAGAGTAATTGACCATAGGCCACAGACAATGGACCGTGGTGAAAAGGCAATAAGTAATTGGCAAAAAGAAATGTGCAATAAATAAATTAAATGTTTCTAAGTGGCTTCCTAAGTTTTCTTAAGTTTCTAAGTGGTAAAAAATATGTGCGTTGTCTTTTTTTATCAAATTAGAATCATCATATCACCAAAAATAAATTGAACCACATAGGCACATAGGAAACATAGAAAGTCACATAGAAAAAAGGTCAAATGAAAAAGGTCAGAGCGGCCGGTTTAGTTAGTGGTCAATGGTCCAAGGTCTTTTTTCTAAAAGGTTAGCTTATTAATCATTTAACCTTTAACCCTTTAACCCTTTTTGAATCACATAGAACACATAGAAAGCCACATAGAAAAAGGTCAAATGAAAAAGGTCAGAGCAGCCGGTTTAGTTAGTGGTCAATGGTCCAAGGTCTTTTTTCTAAACGGTAAACCAATTAATCTTTTAACCGTTTAACCGATTAACCTTTTAACCCTTTTTTTGAATCACATATACAAAACAAAACCTTCAGATAACAAACTAAAAAACCATGGCAACACGACTGACTGCATTTGCAAAATTTTTCATCACGCTGCTTATCCTGGGTGCAATAGCCGGGATCGGGTATGTGGTGCTCAATAAAACCTCTTTAGGTACGAGCATTAAGAAAAAAGCCGACGAAGCAAAGCAACAAACTGAGACTGAGAAAACGGAAGAACCAAAGACGGGTTTCAATGATGATGATAAAACCATTGTAGTCCAACTTGTTTCCTGGGGTGGATATGGTCCGGGTCTCTATTTCAATGAAGGAGCAGAACCAAATACGAATTCAAGATTCTACAAGGATTATGGATTTAAAGTAAGGTTCGTGCTTGAGAATGACCTGATCAATGCGATGAATGCATGGATAGCGGATGAATATGATGTGGCAGTTCAGACTGCGGATGCGTTTCCGCTTTATACCGGTCCTGCTGATATCAATACCTACAAGCCGAAAGCATTTATGCAGGTGGACTGGTCGAGAGGTGGTGATGCCATCATTGTCAAGAGAGGTATCAATAGCGTCAATGACCTGAAAGGCAAAAAAGTGGTTGTCGCCGTTCCTTCTCCTGCTCAAACTTTATTGCTGACTGCTCTTGAAGCTGCAGGATTAAAATATTCAGATATAGAGGTTGTGAAAACATCTGATAATATCACTGCCGCGCAGATATTCAAAAGCGGTGATGTAGATGCAGCTGTCGTATGGAGCCCTGATGATCAACTAGCCACGAAAGATGTGCCGGGATCAAAAATATTGCTGACTACAAAGAGTGAATCACACGTTATTGCAGATATCTTTTTTGCAAAGGAATCCTACCTGAACGCTCATCGTGAAATGATGGCTCAATTCTATGAGGGATGGATGAAAGGTGTAGCTGAATTGAAATCAAATGCATCGAACAAAGAGAAAGCAGCCCGGTATCTTGCAGATCTCAATAAGTTAGGTGTTGAAGATGCTATGGGTATGACAGAAGTTGTGTATTGGACTAACCATGGCGATAACCTTAATTTCTTTGGATTGAATCCCCAGTATAAAGGCCAGAAAGGTGAAGACCTGTATACGAAAATGAGCAAGAATTTTGTCATGACTGGTGATGCAGAAAAAGAAGCTCCGTCATGGCGTACCGCGATATGGACATCCGCTATACAGGATGCAAGTCCTAAGCTGACAGGTCCTGCTTATGCTTCTGAGGCCGGTAAAACTTTTACCGCTCCCACTGCAGCAGATATATCAGCACCTGCTATTGCAAACAAACCGGTAAGTATAAATTTTGCTTCGGGGAAATTTCAATTGGATGAGAATTCAAAGACGATCATTGATCTGCAGTTTGCCGACATTTCTAAATCATTTGCAAATTCGCGTGTCAGGATAGAAGGGAATACGGATAATGTAGGATCTAAACAGACTAACCAGGTGCTTTCCCAGAAGAGAGCGCAGGCTGTCGCGGATTACCTGGCTACGCAGTATAAGATAGACCGGAACAGGTTTATCATCATAGGTAATGGACCTGAAAAACCGGTAGCAGGTTGTGAGCAAAATCAGGATGAGGCATGTAAGGCAAAAAACCGCCGTACGGATTTTGTTCTTGTAGGAGATTAAACAGCATAAAGAAAAAATCAGCTTCGGATGAAATTACTGGGTGGTATTGATTCGGGTACACCTACTCAAAAATGGATTTTTGGTGTACTGGGTGCCTGCTTCACTTTGCTGATCTGGATATTAGCTACATCCGGTAATACTCCTTTTTTTCCATCTACATTGCCATCGCCATTTAAAGTATTCAGGGCTATTCCTGAATTAGTCACAGAGAATGAGCTCTTCAAAAACCTGGGTTTCAGTATTGGATTGAATCTATCCGGTTACCTGGAAGCAATAGCGATCACGATACCCGTTGGATTTATTATTGGTTTGTTTTCCTATACACGATGGGGATTTCAACGACAGGTGGATGCTTTCAGATATGTTCCACTTACTGCGTTGACAGGTGTATTTATTGTTTTGTTTGGAATCGGTGCAGCATCTAAAATTCATTTCCTCGCGCTCGGGATATTGATTTATTTACTTCCGGTGATGGTTCAGCGCATCGATGAGGTGAATGACGTGTATCTGAAAACGGTTCATACTTTAGGTGCGACAAATTGGCAAATCATCAAAACGGTTTACATTCCGAGTGTGTTATCAAGACTTTCTGATGATATACGGGTATTGACGGCTATTTCATGGACATATATCATAGTTGCAGAAATGATTGCGAGCCAGGGAGGAATCGGAGCTTTGATCTATGCGGCAGGATTTCGCCAGGGCAGATTTGACAAAGTATTTGCATTGCTGGTGATCATCATGATCATCGGTGTATTGCAGGACAAGATTTTCCAATGGCTGGACCGTCAATTTTTTCCTCATAAATACCAGGCAAGGGATGCTGTAAAGTCATCTACGATGAAACAGCCTTCGTTCGGAGATGCTGTTGGTGATTTTGCTTTAATGGCTTTCGGCTGGATTATGGCAGGTCTTTATTTCATACTCATGATCAATGAATATGCACATTTTCTGGGTGATATCAGGCCTCTTTCCTATTTGTTTGGAGAAACCCTGTGGACCATTAATACCATGTTTTATTGCTTCCTGTTATTATTTGGCTGGAAATGGTCTAATCGCAGGAATGAGGAAACGATATTAAATTCCATCAGACGCAAATCTGTAAAATCATGAATGTGAAATTTGCAGATACCGCGGCAAGAGAAAATATCATTGAGCTGAGAAACATTTCTCAGTCTTATGATGGAGGAAAAAACTGGATCATCAGGGGTCTTGACCTCATCATAGAGGATAAGCCTGACCAGGGACAGTTTGTAGTTATACTGGGTGCATCAGGAAGCGGTAAGTCAACATTGCTCAGATATATAGCCGGATTACAAACGCCTACAGAAGGGGAGGTGCTCATCAAAGGACAACCGGTGAGTGATAAACAAAGGGTCAGCATGGTATTCCAGGAATATTCTTCTCTGCCGTGGATGACCGTGCTTGATAATGTTGCACTTGCGCTTGAATATAAAGGCCTTGGTAAAAAGCAGAGATACATGAAGGCGATGGAGATGATTGAGCTGGTGGGGTTAGCAGGACAGGAAAAAAAGTATGCTCAGTATCCGGCTTTATCAGGGGGACAATTGCAACGTGTGGCTATAGCCAGAAGTTTGATTGCAAATCCTGAGATAGTATTGATGGATGAACCTTTTGGAGCATTGGATATAAGGACTCGAATTCAGATGCAGGATATGTTGCTTGATCTATGGCAGCGTTTCAATTCGACGATCATCTTTGTGACGCATGATATCAGCGAGGCGGTTTATCTCGCGGATGATATATACATCATGAAGTCGCCACCTTCTACGATTGTAGAGCATATTGATATTGATCTGCCTTTGCAAAGGGATCATACAACTAAACGGGATAAGCATTTTGTTGAATTGGTGCAGGTCGTTGAGGATGCTATGATGAAGGTGTCGGAGCTTAAGTAAGCGGTATTCAGTATTCAGTAAGCGGTAATCAGTATTCAGTAATCAGTATTCGGTAAGCGGTATTCAGTAATCGGTATTCAGTAATTAGTGTTCAGTAATAGTATTCGTAATTAGTATTCAGTTTCGCGTAATATCGATTCACAACTACGAAGATTTAAGAAACAAATTAAAGTTGTTCGGCGTAGGTTGCACCTACGTCGTGGCGTTTGCAAATTTCAGATTTGCAAAAACGAGATCATTTTCTATCAGATGCAGGAATAATGGGTCGCAAAACCGAGTTTTGACAACACCCCGACGTAGGTAAAACCTACGCCGAACAAATTCAGCGTTGATCGAGTGGAAACGACGAGAATTACAATTTAACGAACCTTTCCACGTGCCGCATATTTCCCGAATGATATTGGAGGAAGTAAATGCCAGGTTGCAAATCTGAAACATCTATTTGATCCTGGGTAATAAAACTTTTTATTTTTTGGCTGGAGGAATTATAAATGGTTATTAAATCTGCTTTCTGGTTTAAATATATTATTTCATCGACAGGATTTGGATAGATTTGGTTATTGGCTGAGACTTCAATTTCGTTTGTACCCGTGTAGTCACAATCATGATGAAGTGCAAAATATGGATTAACATAAGTCAGATCTAGATCAATATAGCATCTTAAAAATCCATTATCTTCAAGGATGCATGTCTCACCTCTTCCCCACCAAAAATTACTCAATCCTATTTGGCCAATTCGTTCAATAATTGGATCCTGTAAAAACCAGGTAGGTTCGAGACCAGGAGGATTAACTATGGTTACAAATTGTGTTCTTAATATTATTCCGTCTATATCCAGAGTTCCTAAAGAGTCGATGACATAACTGAAATCAATGGGTCCGTTTTCAAATTCACTTTGACATCCCATGGGGACGGGATAATCCTCCACACGCGAATGAATAGTGTCACCAGGTTGTGCGCCAAAATCGAATAATAAAACAAACTCATTTTCTACTCTGTAATAAACTTTTTCCCCATCTGTAACAATATATTTATTAAGTGTATTATCGGTACGAAAGGTGTCATTTTCAAAAATATAATATCTTAAAAGTCTTGCGTTTTGATCGGAGAAACTAGTGTCTTTTTCAACGACAAATTTGAAATAGGGAGGAGACCCATGTCCATAACCATTATAATGCCAGACGGCACCTATCGGAGCAAAAACAGTATTGTCCTGTCCATGAAGTTTACAAAGCGAAGAAAGGAAGATGCAAAAGGTTAGAAATCGCATTGCTTTTTATTTGTTTTAAAGCTACATAATATCTCTCATATGGATCAGGTTGTTTCATGATTGTCTTCATTATTGCATATTTGGTGCATTACTTTACTTTGGCGTATTGCGCAAATCAGAAATTTGCTGACACGAAAGCGTAGGTGCAACCTACGCTTAACGGTTCATTTTTTTAAACAATTCAATTTTTAAGCCATTTAAATTTGTAAATCGTTTAAATTTGTAAATCATTTAAATTTGTAAATCATTTAAATTTGTAAATCATTCAATTTATCTATGCAATCCAATTAGCATTAAAAAGTAAACAGGATAATTAGAAATCTAATTATATTAATCATAACTGTAAAGTTGTGTTTTTATTAAAATTGATATGTCAATTTTAATAAAATGAAGACTGTTAAGCGTAGGCTGCGCCTACGTTTTCGCGTCGGCAAAACTCCGTTTTGCGAACATATTTCTCGACATTGCTTAGTGCAAGCCCACCGATCATGACGTCTGACGTCTCACACCTTACGTCGAAATACTTACCTATTAATAGGGTATTTTTGTCTATTACATAATACCTTTAGGGCTTACGGAATTAACAAATCAAATTTCCGGTTGTTATTGAACATATAATGGATACCGCGGTTTTAGCTACCTCTTCACATACAAAGACGAAATTCAACATCGATGGCCGTGAGTATAATGCTATACTGTTTCATTCCTGGTCAGATCCACTTTTTCCCGAGATTCCCGGCACAAGCATCTTCCTGAGCAAGGAATATCATGCTGCGTTGTCAGCTGCACCTCCTGAAAAGATGAAATTCCATTATGTGAGACTGGAGAGCAGCGATGGTCTGATCGGCATGTTGTGTTTTCAGATTGAGGATTTTAATCCGGGTGACAGCCTGAAAAACCAGGTGAATGGAAAAGTTATGAGCCTTGTCAAATACAAGCTGGCGTCAATGATCAACCTGAAAGTCCTTTGCCTGGGAAATACACTGGTAACCGGTGATTACGGTTTTTGTTTTAAAGAAGATGTGGATAAAAAATTGCGGACCCTTTTAATGATGGAGACCATTGACTGGATGTTAGGTGTTAAACCATTTCATCATATCGGGTTGGTATTCGTCAAAGATTTTTACGAAGATATTTTTAAAGAAATTCCGGATTCACCGCATTGCAGCAAGTATCATTTCATCGATACACAACCGAGCATGATCATGGATATCCGGAAGGAATGGAAGAATCTTGACGGTTATCTGAATTCACTTAAATCGAAGTACAGGGTACGGGCACGTAAAGCGCTGTCATCAGCATTAGAACTTGAGCGCATAGAATTGAATGTGGATGAAATAGAAGAAATCGAAGACCAGCTGCATAATCTTTATCTCAAAGTAGTGGATGATGTCGGGTTCAATCTTTTTATACTTTCTGTCGGATATTTTACTGAGTTAAAACGAAAGCTTGGAGACAGGTTTCATCTCTGGATATATCGTGATAAAGGAGAATTGATTTCTTTTTTTACCGTATTTGAAGATGGAGACATCCTGGATGCTCATTTCCTTGGCTATGATCCGGAGATGAACCACAGGCATAAGCTTTATATGAATATGCTGCTCGCCATGATTGATTATGCAACCACTAATGGCTTCCGGCAGCTTCAATTGTCCCGTACAGCTACAGAAATCAAAAGTTCTGTGGGCGCGGAAGGCATCCCGATGTGGGCCTATATGCGTTCGCCAAAAAAATCGCTCAATTGGCTGATTCCGAAGGTTTATTCCTTTTTTAAGCCTGATCTGGATTGGGTGGCCAGACATCCTTTCCCGGAATAATAAATTCGCAAAACGGAGTTTTGCAAACGCACGGACGTAGGCACAACCTACGCCCAACAAATCATCGATTATATTTGCGCATATGGAAGAATTGTCGAAAAGGTATAGTCCCGGGGATATTGAGGACAAATGGTATGCACATTGGATGCTGGGAGGATATTTTCATTCCGAACCTGACGAAAGGGAAGCGTACAGTGTTGTCATTCCGCCTCCAAATGTGACGGGGCAGCTGCATATGGGACACATCCTGAACAACACGATCCAGGATACTCTGATCCGGAGAGCGAGACAAGAAGGAAAAAATGCATGCTGGGTGCCCGGTACAGATCATGCATCAATCGCGACAGAAGCTAAAGTCGTAAACCTGCTTCGTGAAAAAGGGATCCGGAAATCAGATCTGACGCGCGAAGAATTTCTAAAATATGCATGGGAGTGGAAAGAAAAATATGGTGGCATCATTCTGCATCAGCTTAAAAAATTAGGGGCCTCATGTGATTGGGAGAGAACCGCTTTTACCATGGATGAAGTTCGTTCAGAAGCTGTGATCGATGTTTTCATTGACCTTTTTAATAAAGGAAAATTATATAGGGGAAAGCGGATGGTCAACTGGGATCCTTCCGCGCAGACTGTATTGTCAAATGAAGAGGTGCTCTATGAACAAGAGAAAGCCACACTCTACAAAGTACGGTACCAGATCGAAGGGACAGAAGATGAATGGATCACTGTAGCTACTACAAGACCTGAGACCATTCTTGGAGATACTGCTGTAGCTGTTCATCCTGATGATGGCAGGTATAAGCATCTTCATGGAAAACGAGCGATTGTTCCTTTGATCAATCGTAAAGTTCCGATCATAGCGGATGCCTATGTTGACAGGGAATTTGGTACAGGTGCATTGAAAGTCACTCCTGCACATGATGTCAATGATTATGAAATTGGGTTAAGACATAATCTTGATGTGGTGGATGTACTCAATCCGGATGGATCCATGAGTGCAGCCGCAATTATGTTTGTTGGACTTGACCGGGATAAGGCGCGGCTTGAAATGTATAAAGCTTTGTCTGTTGAAGGTCATATCGTGGGTACAGAAGATCTGATACATAATGTTGGAAGGTCTGAAAGAACCCGTGTAGTAGTAGAGCCACGACTTTCGTTGCAGTGGTTTGTGGATATGAAACAAATAGCCGGTCCTGCATTGGATGCAGTGATGAATGGTGAAATTGATTTTTATCCGGAGAATCTCAAAAACACCTACAGGCATTGGATGGAAAACATTCGTGACTGGTGCATTTCACGACAGTTGTGGTGGGGACATCAGATCCCTGCGTGGTATTTGATGCAGGATGATGAGGAATTAGTGTTTGTTGCAAAAACTGAAGAAGAGGCTTTAGAAAGTGCGAGACAACAAACCGGTCGAAGTGATCTGCAAGCATCAGCGCTTCGGAGAGATGAAGATGTGCTGGACACATGGTTTTCATCATGGCTGTGGCCCATCAGTGTATTTGATGGATGGAAAAATGAAAAGGAATTCAATTATTACTATCCTACCAGTGTGCTTGTCACGGGTTGGGATATCATTTTTTTGTGGGTAGCCAGGATGATCATGGCAGGATATGAATGGAAAGAACAGAAACCTTTTCAGGATGTATACTTTACCGGAATGGTCAGGGATAAGCTGCGACGTAAAATGAGCAAACAACTGGGTAATAGCCCGGATGCGCTCGAGCTCATCGAGCAATTTGGTGCAGATGGTGTACGATATGGTGTCATGGCATCAGCACCTGCAGGAGGAGATATATTATTTGATGATAAGTTGTGCGAGCTGGGTCGTAATTTTTGTAATAAGATCTGGAATGCACTTCGTTTGATTAAATCATGGAATGTAGATCCGTCTATTGAACAAGAGGAAGGAAGAAAGCTTGGTATTCGATGGATAAGGTCAAGGATGAATGTAATTGATGCTGAACTGCGGCAACAATATGCTCAATTCCGTTTGTCAGAAGGTGTGACAGCTTTGTATTCATTTGTGTGGGATGATTTCTGCAGCACCTTCCTGGAGATTATCAAACCTACATATGGTGAAGCTTCTGATGCTGAAAGTTATGAAGCCGCATTGCAGGTATTCGAAGAGATCTGTAAGTTATTGCATCCGTTCATGCCATTTATCACAGAAGAAATCTGGCATCAATTAAGAGCTCGTATCGGAGGAGATGATTGCATTGTAGCCAGGATTGCAGAGAAACCCGGAGAAGTGGATGAGGATGTAATTAAAACACTTGAACATATTCTTACTGTGAAATCTGCGGTGCTTGAATTGCGCAATCAATATCAATTATCACCAAAAGAAACTATTGTCCTGATACATCCATCAGAAGAAGAACTGATAAGTTTATGGAATAAGCCAGCTGCCAAATCGATATTGTTGAAGCTTTCTAACGCCACGGCCGATGAAGGCGAATCATCCGGTGTTTCCTTCTTAGCAGGTAAATATCAATATTATGCTGCATTGCACATTGAAATTGACAGAGAAGCAGAATTGAAGAGAATGAATGAAGAGCTGGTTTATTATGAAGGATTTGTCATAAGTGTGGATAAAAAGCTGAGCAATGAAAAATTTGTTGCGAATGCTTCGCCGGAAGTTGTGGAAAAGGAAAGACAAAAGAAGGCGGATGGAGAATCTAAAATCGAACAGCTGAAACGGAGCATTGAACAATTGAATTGATATGAGCATTCAGGTTGTAAACTTTCGTACAGGCTCCATTATTTTTCTTACTCTGTTTTGCATGTCTATTTGTTCTTCACAGACAGTGATCACAGCATTACCGCGTTGGATGGTCACTTCATTAATTTATTATGATATTCCTCAATCCCCAACGAAAAGATTTGTGGATCATAATTCATGGGGTTACCAGTTTGAAGCACAATACAGGTTGCAGTATAATAAACCATTCATGGCTGGCTTGTATTATCATGAAGCATCCTTAAGCAAGTATGTATTAAAATACACACAATCCAGTGGGAACGGAGATATTGACATTCGCGAGAAGGCAAACACCAGAAGGATTGAAACGGGATTGAGTGCGGGTTTTTACCCGGAGATAAATTGGTTGCTTCAACCATACCTGATAGGCAGAGCAGGGCTCTCTATATTTCATTCATCTTCTATTCTGACAGACAGAGATACAAAGGAAAATATTGAACGGATATCTGAATCAACAACATTTGCGCCTGCTTATGGATTGGATCTTGGAGTTCATATTGTACCTGTGATCTGGTATATCCGTGGAGATATCAGGATAGGCGTGAGTGGGAATACAAGTGCTCGTTATCTCATACTTGATAAAGAGAATGCAGAAACAACCGGGTATCCGATCGATTATTTTGAAAGCCATACTTCAGCAGGAAAATGGCTGAAGCTATCGGCGGGGATTAGTTATTTGTTTTGAAAAATAGTTGATTGGGATATGGCAGCTACAAGCTGCCTTGAAAGTGAATTATTTAATGGAAACAGATTGTAATATTGATTTTAAGCAAATGCTTAAAATATCTGTTCGAAATATTGATTTTAAACTCAAAGCTTGAAATATCTATTCGATAGCAGGAAGATGGTTGAAGATATCGGCGGAGATAAGTTATTTGTTTTGAAAAATAGTTGATGAGGATATGTCAGCTACAAGCTGCATTGAAAGTGAATTGTTTAATGGAAACAGATTGTAATATTGATTTTAAGCAAATGCTTAAAATATCTGTTCGAAATAATGATTTTGAGCTCAATGCTTAAAATATCGATTTGATATATTTAATTTAAGTCTTAATAATCGAATTGAAATATTGATCTTAAATACCAACTGTAAATAGCGGTAATTAACCCTGATCCTCCGCCTCCGCCTTCGCCTCAGCCTTAGCCTTCCCTCTAATTGCGTATTTTTACACCATGATTGAGGAACAGGACAATGAACAAGACGGGGAAGAAGGTTTATACGAGCATCATCGGTTTCTTACTCCAGGGGGCTTGAATCCCGTGAGGATTGACAAGTATGTGCATACCAAGCTCGAAGGAATATCACGTAATAAAGTTCAGAATGGAATTCGGGCTGGGGCTGTAAAAGTGGATGGCCTGCCGATCAAGCCCAATCATATATTGAAGCCCGGGCAGACGATTACCATATTATTACCAAAGCCGCCAGAGCTTGGTCAGAGCATTGTTCCTGAAGAAATACCGCTTGATATCCGATATGAGGACAATGATGTAATGGTGATACACAAACCTGCGGGATTGGTGGTTCATCCCGGAGTTGGAAATTATAGCGGCACTCTTGTGAATGCTTTAGCATGGCATCTGCAACATTCTCCAATGCCGGTTTTGCCGGGTAATATGGTGGATCGACCGGGATTGGTGCACAGAATTGATAAGGATACCTCAGGTTTGATGGTGATTGCAAAAAATGATTTTGCAATGACACATCTTGCACGCCAGTTTTTTGATCATACCACTATTCGTGAATACAATGCAATAGTCTGGGGTGCTCCGGATCCTGCTGAAGGTGTCATTGAAGGACATCTCGGACGCGATCCAAGGTTCAGGCAATTGATGACTGTATTTGTTGAAGGGGAATCCGGGAAAGAAGCTACCACGCATTACGAAGTCCTTGAAGATTTATACTATGTAAGCCTTGTCAAATGTGTGCTTGAAACAGGTCGCACGCATCAGATCCGTGTGCATATGAAGCACATCGGCCACCCGGTGTTCAATGATGAGCGATATGGTGGTGACAGGATATGGAAAGGAACGGTATTCACGAAATACAAGCAATTCGTTGACAATTGTTTCACGTTGTGTCCAAGACAGGCATTGCATGCGAGGACATTGGGATTTGAGCATCCGGTGACGGGTGAACAAATGCATTTTAGTTCTGATCTGCCTGCGGACATGCAAAACCTCCTGAACAAGTGGAGGGATTATGTAGCTCATCGCAAAGAAACGATTGAAGGGCAATGATGTCACGCGAATCTTTTCTTTCTTCCTTACAACCTTTACAGCAGTTTCTCAAATCAGGTGATGCTGAGATTGAGGATGTTATTGGCAGGGCTTATGCTTCTAATCCATGGTTTTATCCTGATTTTACTTCTTCTGCCATAAAGGCTATTGCAGATGAATTTCTTGATGAAGGAAAATGTAATGAATGGTTGAAATCCTATCCTCAGTCAAATCATCCTGGAAAAAGAATTGCCATCATCATGGCTGGCAACATTCCATTAGTTGGATTTCATGATTTATTTTGTGTGTTAGCCAGCGGTCATAATGCGATTATTAAGTTCAGTGATAAAGATTCGGTGCTGCCAAAATTTGTATTAAAAAAATGGACAGAATTTTATCCGGCATTATCATCCCGGATTACATTCACAGATAAGCTAGATGGATTTGATGCAGTGATTGCTACCGGTAGTAATAATAGTTCACGATATTTTGAATATTATTTCAAATCTTATCCGCATATCCTGCGAAAGAACAGGAATGGAGTGGCAGTGATCACCGGAGATGAAACTCCAGAAGAGCTGAAACAGCTTGGCGTAGATATTTTCCTTTATTATGGCCTTGGATGTAGAAATGTTTCAAAGATGTTCGTTCCTGCAGGATATGATTTTTCAAATATGGAAACGGCTTTTGCAGAATGGAATTACCTGGCAGATCACAATAAGTACCGGAATAATCTTGATTATAATTATGCCATTTATATTATCAATAGAGTGCCACATATCAACCTGGGGCATTTGATCCTGAAAGAAGATGAGGCGATTGCGTCAAGGATTGGTTGTGTTCATTATGCGTATTACCCTAATGAAAATGAATTGTTACAAAATCTTGAATCGCGCAAAAGTGAAATACAATGTGTTGTTAAACAAGGCTCATTGACCGGATGGGATTGTGTAGCTCCCGGAAATACGCAGCATCCTTCCCTGGATCAGTATGCAGATGGAGTTGATACAATGCAATTTTTATCCACTTTATAATGTGATAGTGTGATGCGAATTTCGAAGCAAAAAAAGGCAGATGATATAGCCAGGATGCTGGACAAGTTCTATCCTGAAGTTCCTTCTCCATTGGAGCATGAAGATCCATATACCTTGTTGGTAGCTGTCATACTATCAGCGCGATGTACAGATGTGAGAGTGAATCAGATTACTCCGATCTTATTCAAAAAGGCGGACGATCCGAAATCGATGGTAAAGTTGAAAGTAAAACAGATCCAGGATATTATCAGGCCATGTGGATTATCGCCCGCGAAAGCTAAAAATATTCATCGCATGTCAGAGATATTGCTCGAACAATATTCAGGGAAAGTGCCAAAGACTTTTGGAGAGCTTGAAGGATTACCGGGAGTGGGGCATAAGACAGCATCTGTAGTGATGTCACAGGCATTTGGAACGCCTGCATTCCCGGTCGATACACATATTCACAGGCTGGCGCACAGATGGGGATTGAGTGATGGAAGAAGTGTGGTACAGACAGAGAGAGATTTGAAAGCATTATTTCCTGAGAATACGTGGAATAAGCTTCATCTGCAGATTATTTATTACGGACGTGAGTATTGTCCTTCGAGAGGGCATGTGAAGGAGAATTGTCCGATATGTAGCAAGTATGGAGAGAAATAAAGGCGGAAGAGGCAGAAGGGCGGAAAAGGCAGAAAGGGTATAAAGTGATTGAGTTTTTCTATGTGAAATTCTATGTGTCTATGTTTCTATGTGGTTCAAAAAAAGGTTGGGCGATCTGTGATCCGGTAGTAATCATAATACAAGTAGGTCATGAGTCAGGCTCACGGTAGCTTAAACTTAATCAAAGTTCAAGCCTACGCCGATCTGGATCTCACCACCGCCGGGAAATTTTCTCAATTCCTCTTTCAGTAAATGGGAAGCTGGATTTCCTGGGTTCAATGGGTCAATAACTTTATAGGGGTTGTATAATTTGTATCCCACATCCAGTCGAATAATAAAATAATCAAGATCCATCCTAATCCCATATCCATATCCTATCCCTAATTGTTCAAGAAAAGATTTTAATTTAAATTGTGAATCCGGCCTGGATGAATCTTCTCTTAATGTCCAGACATTAGCTGCATCTACAAAAACAGCTCCATCAAAATACCAGAGCAAATGAAAACGCATTTCTGCTGACATGTCGAGCTTGATGTCTCCTGTCTGATAAAAAGCTGAAATGCTATCCTTGTTATCCAGATAAAACTGATCGATATAAGCACCAGGTCCTAATTCTCGTACTTGCCATGCTCTTATGCTCTGTGCGCCTCCTACCCAAAATTGCTTTAAGTAAGGCACCTGATTAGTGAAGCCGAATGGTGCAGCTACGCCTGTATTTAACCTGAATCCGAATTGTGTACGCGTATTGAAATTATAGAAATATCTAAAATCCACCTCACCTTTAAGGAAGTGCGAAAAGGTGATCGTATCGCCGCGCAATCCATCATCCTTTCCCAGAAAATATCCCTTCTTTTTACCTGAGATTGCATTTGTGAAATAATTGATGGCCAGTATTTCAGCACCTGAAATTTCAAAATTGTGGAGTAACCTGGTATGACCCCCGCTTGTCTTTTTGCCGGGATTGTGATCATAGAAATAATTTCTGAATAGCAAACCTGTATACAACTGTTTTGAAAAGCTTTCGAGCTGAAATTTACTTTTACTCAATACTCTACTTTCGAATGCAGGGTCGACAGTTGGAGAGAATAAATCGAATCCGAATCTTTCTATTGTGAGCTTGTGTTGGTTGTCAGGTAACACAACATAACTTAGTCCTGTATTGAAAGAATTATACCTGTATAGCCCTGTAATTTTTGTGTAATTATAATTCAGATTTAAACTTGTTGTAGCGTCATAGAGCAGCCATTTTCGAAGTTTGTTCCCCATTAATGCCGGTTCATCGTCTGACTTCGGATTGCCAATGATGTGGTAGATACGTAAAGGGTCCAGGAATTTTGGAAAAGAAATAGAAGCACCCGGACTGATGTTGAAACTGTTTATAATATCTCGTTTGTCTTCTACGATCAGGGCCTGTGGGAAAAATTCAACTCCGGTTTCGAAATTAAGATTTAGCACTTCAGCACCTTTGAATAAATTGAGGTCACGATAATTCGCATTGAATGAAACCCCAAGTAGTGATTTAGTCCGGCCAATATTTGAATAAGTTAGTTCAGTGGACAAGAAGAGAGGGATCTTTTTATAGCGGCTGAGAAAAAATGTATAATGCACTTTTGGTGTATCGCTGCTAATTGTATCAAAATCCATATTCGGCGTAACGAATTTCATCAATTCGATTTTCCCCAGGTTCCTCGTCGACTGGACGAGATTTTGTTTCCTTGTCAGATCACCTTTGTGGACGAATAAATTCCTTTCGATTACTTCGGGTTTCAAGGTCAATACCGGAACAGGTGTAATATATTTTACGTCCCGAACCACTGTATCATATAAGCGGGCTGTATCCGAAAAATGATAGTCAGGAAATACCGTAACATCACCGACATAATATTTTTTGTGAAAGGTGCTGTCAGACGCATTCGCTACTCTCAACGTTGCTTTAACACGTATAGCATTTGTATCTACTTCAAGAGGTGAGATAAAAGATTCATCAAAGGTTGCATACCCGTTGTTTTGAAATAGATTTACAAGACGGGTTCGCTCTTTGTTATAGAGTTGGATGTCGAGGGGTGCGCCCCGTGTAAAAGAAGAATTTCTCTGATCGGATTCGATGATGCGGATCAGGGCAGTATCATTTGCAACTATGAAAAATGAATCTACATACGTCCTGGGCCCGGGATCCACATGGTAGTATACGGATGTTTCTTTGTCATCTGTTTTTACTCTGAAGGATGATTTTGCATACCGGTATCCCCTGAGGTTTAAAAATTTCTCAAAGTCCACCGTGGTCAGTGCAGCCTTCGTGGAATCGTGTATGACAGGTCGATTCTTGATCAGGCGTTCTTCAGACCATTTTTTGCGTCCCGGATTTTTAAATAATTGTTCCTGGTAATGATAATAAAAGACATGCCTTGGGATGCCGATGACAGTTTTTGTTTGATTCTGACGGTATAACCTGGTAAGGTTTAAGATGAGCTCAGATTTATCATCGATCTTCGACTTTGATTTGAGGATGATCTTATTGTCCTTGAGAAACGATTGATTCCCGGTCAGATATTTTTTACTATTGCACGAGAAAAACACAAAGCATGTCGCTGACAACAATACCCAGCGTGAAAAGCGCAGCCGATATGCCTTACGATAGTTGATGTATATGGAGCCTTTATCCAAAGCGAAATTCAAAATCATACAGTCTCTTCAACACAAGAAGTTCAGGCTAAAGTATGATAAATTCATAGTTGAAGGCCTGAAAATCAACAGGGAATTGCTCAGGGATAAACGCCGGATGGTAGAAGAAGTTTATATTTCTAATCCTGATTTCCTGCCTATTCTGGAAAAGGTCATCCACCCGGATGAAGTTTGCCTTGTCACACCCCAGCAAATGCACCAGATATCTCAAATGACAACCCCTCCGGGTATCCTGTCGGTATGTGCATTGCCTGAGGATGATCATCTGCCCGAAGATATCAGCGGGTTAAAAATGTTTTACCTCGATTCTATCCGTGATCCGGGAAATTTGGGTACTATTCTTCGCATTGCGGATTGGTTTGGACTTGATTTCGTTATTTCTTCACCTGATTGTGTGGATAAATTCAATCATAAGGTCCTGCAGGCTTCAATGGGTAGTGCACTGCGAATGAAAACCTGTGTTTTGGATAAAGAAGAATTAATCTCTACTGGATACGGACATCTTTACATATGCGATGCCAGTGGCGATACTATTAATATCTCTCAACCCCCGAATGATGGCATCATGATCCTGGGAAATGAATCACTGGGTGTATCTGATCTGATCATGGAAAAAGCAGAAGCAAAGTTTGCTATTCCGGGTAATAGGAGTCACGGAGCGGAAAGTCTTAACGTAGCTTCAGCGGCGGCGGTGATTGCGGCGTGGTGGACGAAGTAAATTCGGTATTCAGTAATCGGTATTCAGTAATCGGTAAGCAGTAATCGGTAATCAGTAATCGGTAATCAGTATTCGGTAAGCAGTAATCGGTAAGCAGTGTGTTCATGATGACTGAATACCGATTACTGATTACTGAATACCGAATACCGATTACTGAATACTTTGTTTAGCGTTATTAATTAAATCCAGAATAACATCAAACTCAGAAGCACCCACATGCACCCATTCACCCTGATTGCGAAACCATGTCATTTGTCTTTTCGCATATCGGCGTGTAGATTGTTGGATAAGAGGAATGGCTTGTTCAAGTGTAATGTTGCCTTCGATCACTTCAAATAATTCTTTATAACCTACAGTTTGTAAAGCTTTGAGATGTTTGTGAGGATATAGAACAATAGCTTCTTCCATCCATCCTGCGGCGATCATATCGTGGACACGCAGGTTGATGCGGGTGTATAATTCATTTCTGGGCAATTCCAGGGCAATGGGCAAAACCTGAAATGGTCTTTCGATTGATTGTCCAGTATGAAATGAACTAAAGGGTTTGCCGGTATGCATGATAAATGAAACGGCTCTGATCAGGCGTAAAGGATTAGCACGGTCAACGATTTTAAAATATTCAGGATCATGTTTCTCAAGAAGAATTAATAATTCATTGACTCCTTTTTCCTTCCAGGTGTTTGTCCAGTATTCATTCACTTCCTGAGGTACGTCCGGCATCTGATCGAAACCTTCCATAATGGCTTTGATATACAGACCTGTCCCACCTGCAAGGATAACGATATCATTTTTTTGAAATAATATTTCCAGGATGGCTAAAGCGTCATGTGTATATTGGCCGGCTGAATAATGTGTTGAAATGCTGACATGCCCTATGAGATGATGAGGAACGAGGGCTAATTCTTCAGCAGAAGGTTTGCCAACGCCTATATTTAATTCTTTATAGACTTGTCTTGAGTCGGCATTTACGATATCAGTCTCATAATGACGGGCAAGCCGGATGGCAAAAGGAGTTTTGCCTACAGCTGTGGCACCGCCTATGATGACCAATAATTTGTTTGGCATATCTTTAACACTCAAGGCAGAAAGTTCGCATTTTATCTATGATATACGCATTTATCCGGTTGTGGGCAACTATTTTTCTAAGGCTCTATTTCAGGAAGACGGTCGTCTATGGAAGTGAAAAGGTACCTATAAAAGGTCCGCTCATCCTGGCAAGTAATCATCCCAGTGCTTTCCTGGAAGCTGCTATGTTGTCTACTGTAATGAAAAGGCCCATTCACTTCCTGGTCAGGGGGGATATGTTTAATCCTAAATTCAAATGGCTTTTTGACGCAACAAAGCAAATTCCCATCTACCGCAAGAAGGATGGGATCGCCAATCTCAGGAAGAATGCGTCCAGCTTTGATTTTACATATAAAGTGTTGAGTGAAGGGGAGTCCGTTTTGATCTTTCCTGAAGCTAAAACCACTCTTGAAAAAAAGATGAGGCCTATTCAACGTGGGACTGCGCATCTTGCTTTCGGGACGCTTCCTTTCATTAAACCTGGTGAGGACCTGTTTATTCAACCTGTCGGAGTAAATTTTACTGAGCCGCGTTTGCCAGGAACGGATGTGGTCATCAGATTTGGTGAACCTTTTATTGCTCAGAATGCTACACGGGAGGACAGGGATGCTATTGAAGAATTTACTGAAAAGCTTAGCAACTCTATGGATGAACTGATCATCCAGGTAGATGATGCATCAGAAAAAAAATACGATGTTCTGGCATCCGTGTACCTGAGAATGATGTATGAAAATAATCCGAAGGCCAATGCACACCAGGATTTAAGAAAAGTAGCTGCATTTGTAAATGCTTCAGCTGACGGGAATGACGTGATTGCATCGGCTGAAGAAATATTAAGCATACTTGAAAAACAAAAAAACAGTAACGCAGCTTATTTTCCGGATTTGATCGTCATGAACCGTATTGGGCTGGCGATGATGAGCCTGCTGAAGATTGCATGGCTTATTGCCGGCGGATGGATATGGAGAGTGGTACGGAATTTTATTTTCAAAAAAATAAGTACGAATACATTCCAGACTCCGACCACAGTAGGTGCTTTCATGGTGGTCATGCCGTTGATGACGATCATCTTACTCATCATATTCCTTATCACCGGAGTCCCTGCATATTTTGTTTTGCTTTGGCTTCTTGTTATGTGGTTTGGTACATTGATCAGGCCGCCATTGCATTTAGTTTGGGGAATATTGATGATAAACTCTTCTACAAAATCAGAATTGAAGAAGGATATTCTGCTTATTAGGAATAGCTTGCAGCAAATGTTGGCGAATGCGGTTTAATGGTTAAATATGTAAATGTTTAGAAAAGACCATGGACCACTGACCGCAGACCAAACTGGCAGCTCTGACCTTTTCCCTTCGACTTTTTTTATTTAATTGCTAATTGAACAAATATGAAAAATAATCTAATCTATTTTGTAATTCTACTCATCATCCATTCATCATGTCAACCTATGAATAAACCTTCCCAGGAAAGACCGGAATATGCACTTGTGATACATGGTGGAGCTGGTGTCATCACCCGTAATTCGATGGATTCCATCACGGAGAAATCATACCGGGATGCATTGGATTTTGCGTTGACTACAGGTGAAAAAATATTATCTGCAGGTGGTACGAGCATGGATGCTGTTGAAGCGGTCGTAGCATCACTTGAGGACAATCCTCTTTTTAATGCCGGGAAAGGAGCTGTTTTTAATTACGATGGCAAGAACGAAATGGATGCTTCCATCATGAATGGTATTGATCTCACCGCCGGTGCTGTTGGAGGTGTTAGACATATTCGCAATCCTGTAAAGCTTGCCCGCATGGTCATGGAAAAATCTCCTCATGTTATGCTGGTAGGAGAAGGTGCGGAAACATTTGCAACACAAAATGGAATGGAACTCGTAGATAGTTCTTATTTCTTTACACAAAGGAGATGGGACGAACACATAAAGGAACTCGAAGAAGAGAAAGCATCTGCCGGAGCAAAGCATGGAACAGTTGGAGCTGTAGCGCTTGATAAATTTGGGAACCTGGCAGCTGCTACATCAACCGGAGGTATGACCAACAAACGATGGAACAGGATTGGTGATTCGCCTGTCATTGGTGCAGGTACGTATGCTAATAATGCAACGTGTGCAATATCATCCACCGGTCATGGTGAATTTTTTATCCGGTATGCCGTAGCGCACGATATCTCCGCCATGATGGAATACAAAGGTGTTTCTCTGGAAGAAGCAGCAAAGCATGTGATCATGGATAAATTACTTAAAGTCAAAGGTGAAGGCGGTATCATCGGTGTTGATCATGACGGAAAAGTTACGATGACGTTTAATTCAGAAGGAATGTACAGGGGATATGTGATTCCGGCGAAGAGATATGTGGGGATTTATGGGGATGAATAATGCTTCGACCTGCCTTAGCGCATCCTTGTGCTACAGCTCAGCAACCGGCCGAAAAGGCAGAAGGGTGGAAAAGGTGGAAATGGTTAGAAAACGATTGCGCAAAACCGAGTTTTGCTGACATGAAAGCGTAGGTACAACCTACGCTTAACAGATTCACGAAAGTATAGATATAACCTTCGTTTAACGGGGCATAGGGCATAGAGCTGAAAATTGTTCGGCGTAGTTACAAACTACGCCGAACAAATTGTTTTTTTATTCTTGTTTTTAAAATCGAAGATTTCTATGTGTCTTTCTATGTATCTATGTGGTAAACCTTTTTTTCTCTGGCTTAAATAAATCTTTGATTGGAAATATGATTCTCCTACACTCAAAGCACAGCTTTGAAATCATCATGCTTCGACACCTCCACCTCAACCTTGTGCAGCTCAGCAACCAAGTCGGTCAACCGACGCCTAGCATTTTATAATTTTAAAATCGAAAATCGAAAATCGAAAATCGAAAATCGAAAATCGAAAATCGAAAATCATTTCTGGTATCTCGGTTGAAACAATTGCACGTAGAAATTTCCGGGCATGATAAAGTAGGTGACTAATCCATAACCGTGGTCTTCTATTTCGCCTTTGAATTCTACGCCTTTTTCTTTTAGTTCTCTGACGGTTTCTTCCAGGTCATCGCAGTAGAAAGAAATATCCTGAGTTCCTGATGGAGCACCATTTTCTTCATCAGCGGGATGGCAACCCATATCCGCTTCAGGGAGATCGAATATCAACCAGCCATTGCCTACATCAGTGGCCTGGAAACCCAGCTTGTCAAGTAAGAAAGCTCTCAGTCCCTGTGCATCAGAACTGTAAAACATGGTGTGGACACCTCGGATCATAGGATGAGTTTATAAGTTAATAAATTTATAAGTTTATATTTTATCACTGATCAGTAATCAGTAATCAGTAATCAGTTTTTAGAAAACAGTTATAAAGCGAAAAGGTTATCCGTAATATCAAACGAAGAACAACTTTTTCTTTTTGAAACTACGAGGATTATTGAAATTCTTTTTACTGAATACAGAATACTGAATACAACATTAAAGAGTTTCGGGCATTGTGTACTTCCTTCCTTTGTTCTGTTCCTTAAGCCAAACCATCACAGGATCGAAATAACGGACAAGTGCTTTTGCATTCATATCCTCTCCGGTGGCTTCTTTCATGACTTCACGCCAGTCTTTTGTTCCGCCGGTGGACATGATTTTCTTCAGGAAATCACCGACATCTTTGTGGTCGAAATAATTTGTAGCCGTAGCAGGTTCATGCAGTATTTTCTCAGCGATATATTGATGGAGTTGAAATAAAATGACATAGGACAATGCATAGTCATAGTATTGCGCAGCATCATCATTGATGTGAGTTTTTGTGCATGCATCGCAGTAGATATCTCCACGCTCTTCAGGAGGTACAATACCCTGATATTTTTTAGTCAGCTCCCACCACTTGCTATTGAATTCACTTTCAGGGAGATTATCGGCATAAAGTGCTTTTTCAAATTCACTCATCGTTCCAGCAGCAAAAGGAATAAATACTGCAAAATTCAAAGCTTCCTTGAGTAATATCTGGATGGAATCCGTTTTTGCATTTGCAGGAATTAATCCCTGTCCTACGAGATAGGGCTTCTGTGTTGCGGCCATGCCCATCATGCTGCCCAATGCTTCGTGGAAAGCACGGTTAGCACCTTCACGTAACAATGGTGGTACTTCAGGAGTAGAGTAGGAGATGTAATAATAAATATGACCAAGCTCATGATTGGAAGTTTCAAACCATTCTGCATTCGGCTCAACACTCATGAGGCTTCTCACATCTTTGTCAAGATCCATGTGCCATGCGGAAGCATGATTATTTTTCTTCAGTGTCGAATCAGCAGGGTAGGGGTAAAGATTTGATTTCAACCAAAAGGTTTCCGGTAAAGCAGGAAAGCCTAAGCTTTTATAAAGTGATTCACCTGCTTTCACGATCCACTCAGGACTTTTCGTTTTCAGCACGCTGTCCACATTGAGTCCTTTTACTTCCATCATGGAGCTCCAATCCTGTCCCCAACGATTTGGCAGCCAATGCGTAGGCAGGTAATCCGGAACTTCTTTTTCACCATATTTTTTAGCCAGTTCGTAGCGGGCATATGTATGCAATTCGCGGAACAAAGGACGAAGCTCCTGGTTGAGACGCTTCATCATATCCATCATTTCAGGTGTGGTGAGACCATAATCAGAAACCTGGTAAGAAAAGAAATCAGGAAAGTCAAGTGCCTGAACAGTTTCGTTACGGAGCTTGCGGAGATTGACGAGACCGGATTTAAGACCTGGTCCGACTTCTTTACTGGATTTCCATGCGGCTAGACGTTTTTGAAGATTGGTTTCTGTCTTGAGGATATCATCGAGATCGTTAGTAGTGACTTCTTTGCCGTTTAGTTTAAAAGAAAAGCCGAAGAGTTTTTCAGTCTGTGCAATGTTGGCTTTGATCTTCTCTTTCACCAGGTCGGCTACCGTCTGTGGATTTTCGCCGGCGAGGAAAAGAATCACCTCAAGTTGCTTTACCTGCAGGGGAGTCAGCTTATCCTTCATCCCCAGGAATTTTTTGGTTTTTTCGATGTTGTCCACACTGCCTGTGAAAGCGGTGAGTGCTTCATCGGCAATACGTGATTTGTATGCATTCGTTGTATCTCCTTCTTTGATCTCGGTGTTGATCAGCCAGCTGGCTTCGGCAGAATTTCTATAAAGGTTAACGTAGTCGGTGGTATATGCATCCAGGTAAGCCTGGGCGTCTTTTTGTTCCTGTGTGGGCTCAGAGTTTGCTTTGTTTTCTGGCTTGCAGGCGAAGAAAGTAATGACGGTAATAAAGGAAATGAGGAAGGTTAAATGTTTCATGTCTAGTTGGAAATTTAGGCGAATGTAAAGAACGGAGGTCAGATGGCAGGTGTTCTTCGACGAAAGGAGCTGATATTTTTGAACGCAGACGAGTCGGGGCGGTTGCAAAACGCCCCGACTTTATATGATCACAAAGACTTTTTTCATTTTTCATGTCGGGGCGTTTTGCAACCGCCCAGATAAGAAAAATGAAAAAAGGAATTGTACTGATTGGGCCCTGCCTTCGTATTATTAACTGCTCCTGCTTTTCATTTTAGAAGAAATCGGAATTCAGCAAAAAGTCGGGGCGGTTGCAATACGCCCCGACTTTTTGCTATCACAGAGAGTTTTTCATTTTTCTTGTTGGGGCGTTTTGCAACCTCCCAGATAAGAAAAATGAAAAAGGAATTCTACCGGATGAGGCCCCCGGCTTCGAATAATTAACTGCTCCTGCTTTTCATTTTAGAAGAAATCGGAATTCAGCAAAAAGACCGGGCGGTTGCAAAACGCCACGACTTTTTGCTATCACAAAGAGTTTTTCATTTTTCATGTCGGGGCGTTTTGCAACCGCCCTGACAAGAAAAATGAAAAAAGGAATTGTACTGATTGGGCCCTGCCTTCGTATTATTAACTGCTCCTGCTTTTCATTTTAGAAGAAATCGGAATTCAGCAAAAAGTCCGGGCGGTTGCAAAACGCCCCGACTTTTTGCTATCACAGAGAGTTTTTCATTTTTCATGTCGGGACGTTTTGCAACCGCCCAGATAAGAAAAATGAAAAAGGAATTCTACCGGATGAGGCCCCCGGCTTCGAATAATTAACTGCTCCTGCTTTTCATTTTAGAAGAAATCGGAATTCAGCAAAAAGTCGGGGCGGTTGCAAAACGCCCCGACTTTATATGATCACAAAGACTTTTTTCATTTTTCATGTCGGGGCGTTTTGCAACCGCCCAGATAAGAAAAACGAAAAAGGAATTCTACCGGATGATGCCCCCGGCTTCGAATAATTAACTGCTCCTGCTTTTCATTTTAGAAGAAATCGGAATTCAGCAAAAAGTCCGGGCGGTTGCAAAACGCCCCGACTTTTTGCTGTTAGTAGAAACTACTCAATGAGCAATTTCTGAGATACTTATTGTGTGAATATGCGAAGAATGATTACCCTCCTTTGGAATCATTATCATAAGCCAGCGGAGCTGCTTGCGATGTGGGCTGCGAGGTATGCTTTTTGTGCTTTTCATGTGACTTAGGCAAAGCTGACAAAAGGATGAAGCTGAGAATAGCTATTCCCACTAACCGGACAAGACTTAATGCCTCCCATGTGGATGCCCTCTTTACAAGATCGGCATCAATATTATCGGAGAAGGGTGTTTCTGTGAGCCTGATCAGTTCAGGAACAAAATACCCGAATGTCAGCACCAGGATAAATATATAGCCGCCTATAACGATGAATATGTTTTTTCGCCGGTTGCTTTTCCAATTGACTACCAATGCAATACCTAAACATAAAATAGTGAATGGGTGTATAGGAATCCAGAATTTTTCAGGATGTAATCCGTATGGACCCTGGTACATGGATAAAGAAGCTGGAAGTGCAGCGCTCCATTCTGGAATGAGCACCACATGTTCATACACGGCGGCACCAAGGATGACCATGAAGCACATGGATGCAATGATGAGGGTAAAGTTTTTAGCTGATTTCATAACCGAAATTTACAAATTTATTCCACCGCTGGCTTCTATCCTTTGTCCATTGATCCATTCCGATTCTTCCGAGCAAAGGAAAGCAATTACTTTGCCCACATCATCGGCGGTTCCAAGGCGTCCTAAGGCTGTGCTGGACATCATACCGGCTCTTCTTTCAGGTGGAGAATTCCTTATGACTGCATTATTGAAATCTGTTTCAATAGGACCCGGTGCCAAAACATTGACAGTGATGCCTCTCGGGCCAACTTCCTTCGCCAGATATTTGGTAAATATTTCAATAGCTCCTTTCATCGATGCGTAAACGGAATATCCAGGGTTCGCAAAACGGGTTGTACCTGTCGACATGTTGATGATCCGGCCATTATTATTCATATGAGGGAGTAATTGCTGACACAGAAAATAGACACTCTTGAAGTGAATATTCATGAACCGGTCAAAATCACTTTCAGTTACCTTATCAAAAGGGATTGTGGCACCTACTCCGGCATTGTTGATCAGGAAATCAAATTTATCCTGATTCCATTTTTGAGACAGGGTGAATTCAACCTGTTTTATGAAATCATTCAATGCACTGAAATCACCTGAGTCGTATTTTAACGCCGTTGCCATGCTGCCTCCTGCTTCTATTTCACGTACAACGTCGTCAGCCATTTCTTTTTGGGAATGATACGTAATGATGACGTCATGTCCTTTTTCGGCTAACCTGAGAGCAGCACTTTTTCCAAGACCTCTGCTACCACCTGTGACTAATGCAATTTTTGGTTTCATATGCTGTATAATGAAAATCGGATAATAATGTTTAAGAAGGATATAATTGTATTTGAGGAAAATACGGATTGGGTTTTACTCCCACATAGACAAAGTTCATATAGGACGTCACATAGAAATTGGTTAAAGGAAATGGTCAGGGCAGCCTGTTAAGGCAAAGGTCTTTGGTTATAGATCTTTTGAACAAGTTAGGAAAATCAAATCTTAATAAATCCTAATTTTTCCTTATTTAATCCGCGTCCTCCTTTTTTTGCCGCAAATTTCGCAGATTAACGCAAATGAAACTCGCTGCTCCATGCTCCCTGCTTTTTTTATCTAAACAAAGTAACATCCCCCTTAAAGATCTCATTTCCCCCATCTTCAAACTTCACTTCAATATAATAGGCAAATACTCCGGGATTCACGGACATTTTTTTGAAGGTGCCATCCCACCAGAATTGTGTTGATGCAATCGGGAAATCATCAGCTTTATAAACCATGTTTCCCCAGCGATCGAATATCATGTACTTCGTGATCTGTATGTTGATGTCATCCGAAGTGGATAGCTGGAAGAGGTCATTGAATCCATCGCCGTTAGGTGAAAAGCTATTCGGGATATAAATCTTACAACGTTGCTTACCTATCCTGACAGTAGTGTCGACCTGGCAACCATTTTCATCTGTTATGATCAGTTCGTGCAAGCCACCGTTTAAATTCTGAAAGGTGCTCGTGGTTTGAAATGCGCCACCATCCAGTGAGATAGTGATCAGGCCAGTTCCTCCTGAAATCGTAACGATGATGCTTCCGGTGTTTTCTTCACAAGCAGCAGTTTGTGTTTCTATGGCTTTAATGATCAGTGGTAATGGCTCAGTTATTCCTACCGGAGCGTTGGCTTTGCAACCTGCAGCATCCTGGATTTCGATTATATAATTCCCTGAACCGAGATCTGAAAACCTGTTGTCGGTCTGGAAGTTTATTCCATCCAATGAAAATTGTACCTGGCCTATGCCACCTACAGGTGTAACTATAATAGAACCATCATTCACATCGCAACGAGGCGGTATGCTTTCAATATTCCCAATAAAAAGAGAATTGATAGAATTAATGACAGCTACTACAGAATCGATGCATCCGTTTTCATCCATAATCGTAATGTGATATAACGCAGGGGCTAACAGATCAAAAAGGTTTTCATCCTGAAAATTGATCCCGTCGATTGAATATTGTATCTGACCCGTGCCTCCTTCGGGTGTGACTAAAATAGAACCATCCTGGAGTGTACAATGCGATGAATCCGTTTGAATGGTATCAATCAGAAGAGCAACGCCCGGTTGAATAAGTGCACTGCTATTATCCAGGCAACCGTTTTCGTCCCGGATGATGACGACATAACCTGATGGGGCCAGGTGATCAAAATGATTATCAGTTTGAAAGTTTACGCCATCGATTGAATAGAAGATCTGTCCTGTGCCTCCGGTTGCAGAAATTTGCAATGAACCTTCATTATCTCCACATATCGGATCCACGACTGTTACCTGATCGATCTGAACAACAGCAGGTGGATAGATCACAGCTGACATTGTATCCCTGCATCCATTTGCATTCTGGATCGTGATAAGATAAGTACCGGGGGATAATTGATCAAATTGATTTTGAACCTGGAAGTTAATACCATCAAGCGAATACGTTATGCCAATAGCATTTGAAACTTGTATTACCAACGAACCGGCAGTTACATCACATGACACAAGTGAAGCACTGATACCTTCGATAGTATCAAGGGATAGACTTGTTATATCAATGCTGTCGATAGCAATACAACCCGCAGTGTCCCGGATTGTGACAAAGTATTGCCCTAAATTCAAATTGTTGAAAACCGGTGATGGCTGAAAATTCAAACCATCGATAGAATAAACGATCATGCCGTTACCTCCATTTACAGATACATCGATTTCTCCGTTTGAATTTCCACAAGTTGCAGGAACCATCCCGATGTCTTCAATGACCGGACCATTTGTTGTTAATAAGCTGACTTCTTCTATGATCGTACATCCATTTTTATCACTGATGATGAATTGGTAATTGCCGCCAGCAAGGTTATTAAATGTATTGGAAGTCTGAAAATCAATACCATTAATTGAATAGGTAAGTGGTGCAACACCACCGGTGGCATTAATTAAAATGGAACCGTTATTACTATTGCAGGCAGGATTCGTGCTTATTACTCCGTCATAAGCGATAGGACTAGATCCGAAAAACTCATAGGTACTGGCTCCGCCACCCACACGAATATTCAGATGGCATACCGGTTGAAATGATTCGGAAATAAAATCAATTTCATAAATATCTGAATCCCCGCTTGAAATTGCATAGCACTTTATACTATCACAACTTTGTGAATACGAAACAATTCCAAATACTTCTTTACCTAAAATATTTTCATCGACAGCTATATAACTATTAGCCAGGTTACTAAGGTCAATCAGAATAATCCTGTCAAACTCAGCTGCGGCATATAAATTTCCTTTATAAAAAGTAAGGTCGCCGGTAGCCTTGTATCCGAAATTGCCCAGGTAATCGGCCTGGTCGTTTGTTTTATCATACGTAAACAAACGTCCCTCACTACCGGTGGAATAAATAATGCCTTCTGCAGAAGTTGTGAGGGAATTGAATATTTGTCCCAATCCATTAAAATGATGAACCACAGTCGTCGCACCGTTCATGGTGTCGATCTCGAAAAGATTGCCACCACCATCCACTCCATACAATGTACCATCCGGGTGAAAAGAAATATCTGTCAATGCCCTGACCACCTTGACTACTTCTGAATAGTCGCAAGTCACAATATTCAGCCTGTAAATGCTAGTATCTGTGGTGCTTAAGTAAATGACCTGGCTAAAGAGATGGCCCAGGCAGAAAAAAATAATGGTGACAAGTAATATTTTTTTCATTCTACTATTTCATTATGATTCCAACTGATGTAGCCAGGTCAGGATAGTCCGTAATGATACCATCCACACCCATGCGTATCAGCTGTTCAATTTCTTCTTTCGTATTCACAGTCCATGGGATCACTTTGATACCCGATTCGTGAGCATCCTCAATAGAGGATTGTTTCAGTGTTTTGTACCCGGGACTATAAACGTCTGGTTTAAAAGATAATTTTTGCAGGTTCTTTTTAATATCTTTTCCTTTCTCAACGAGATAAGAAATTTTGAATTCACGTGGAGTTATTTTATTCAGCTCTTCAAGCACATTGATATCGAAGGATTGAAGTGTCACCCGGTTAGCCATGCCAAGACGATTGATATCCGCTAAGACAATGGCGACAAATTCTTTCGGTCCCGGCTGGAATTCATTGTATTCTTTAGGATCGGATTTGATTTCAATATTATACCTGGGCTGCCTGTATTTGTTTTCCGAAGCGAATATTTCAATCGAACGAAAGACCATCTTCAGGGTCGGCTTTACGGTGCCAACAAGCACTTGTGATGGAAAATCAGGATGGCCACGTTTCCCGCAATCAAAACGCTGTATGTCTTCGTAATTCATGGTATACAGGTTAAGACTTTTTTCTTCACCTTTCGTCACTGGCGTCCCGTCGGGATGTGAGCATATGACAGAGGACATCCAGGGTTCGTGGGATACTACAATCTGGCCATCTTTGGAAATCACCACATCCAGTTCCAGCGTGGTAACACCAAGTTCAACAGCTTTTAAGAACCCGGGTAATGAGTTTTCAGGCATAAGGCCGCGGCAACCCCGGTGGCCTTCCCAGTCAATTTTTTCCTGTGCCAAAGCCTGTTGGAATATGAGTAATACGATTATGATAAGGCATGGATAGTGGAGGTCTCTCATTAAGGTACAAGATAAGGGTCTATTATTTAAAAAAGTCAATGGGAAAAGGTCTGGGCAGGCAGTATGGTCTTAAGGCTAGGTCTATTATTTAAAAAAAGTCAAAGGGAAAAGGTCTGGGCAGACAGTTTAGTCCAGGGTATAAGGTCAACGGTCATTACAGTCAAACTAATTACTGCCTTTAGCAATAGACTTAAAACCAAACTGCCTGCTCAGAGATTTATCCATTGACTTATCTTAAAAGACCAAACTGGCAGCGCAGACCTTTTGCCATAGACCTCTTTACACATCGAATAAGAATTATCTTGTGCCCACGAATTAAAGCAGGATGATGAAAAAAATATATGGCGGTAAATTGATCCAGCCTTTGATGGCTGTTCTTTTTTTTCTGATCCTCAGCGTGATGTATTTTTTACCCCAGCTTCAGGGTAAAGTCCTGCAACCATCGGACACCATGAGCGGGAAAGCAATGGCTCATGAAACCGTCACTTTCCAGGAGAAATTGCACAGGCCTGTCTTATGGACTAATTCGATGTTTGGAGGTCTGCCTACCTATCAGATTGCTTTGGAGCAGAAGAATAACCTTGTCAAATGGGTGGATAAGTTGCATCAAATGTTCATATCCAGGCCGATCGGTTACTTTTTAGCTGCTATGCTTGGTTGTTATATTGTCCTTCTTTGCCTGGGTGCCGGACATTGGCCGGCTATGCTGGGGGCAGTAGCTTTCGGCCTGACGACGAATCAAATCTCCCTTTACGAGACGGGCCATATGAGTAAGTTCATGACTATCGTCTATAGCTCATATGTGATCGCCGGCGGTATCCTGGCCTACCAGAAAAAATATATCATGGGGGCGGTGGTTTTTGCCCTGGGGATGGCCCTGAGCCTCTTCAACAATCACCTACAGATGACCTATTACATTGGTCTCCTGATGATCCTCTATGTCCTCATGTCGTTAGGGCTGGCGATTAAAAGAAAAGAATTGCCCGCATTTGCAAAAGCCTCCGCTCTTCTCCTGCTTGGAGTCATTTTGGCTATCGGCGCTTCTTCTTCCAAATTGTGGACTACGTATGAATTCAGCAAGGATACGATGCGTGGAGGAGCCGTGCTTGAGACACCTGTTGAAGCCAATGGGATCAGTACAAAAAGCGGTGGTCTGAATTGGGATTATGCAATGCAATGGAGCAATGGGATAGAAGATGTTTTTGCAATGCTTATACCCCGCGCAGCTGGGGGAAGTGGAGATGAACCTCTTTCAGCCAACTCAGCTTTAGCAAAAGACCTCAGGTCAAAAGGAGTGGAGCCGAATTTTGGAATGCCACTTTATTATGGGGCACTCCCTTTTACATCCGGTCCTTCGTATATAGGTGCTTCAGTACTTTTTCTTTTTGTGTTTGGACTTTTCTACATAAGGCCATCGCTGCGCTGGTGGATCCTTGGAGCAGCCGTACTGACGATATTGATGTCGATGGGTAAACATTTAGCTTTGCTCAACAGGCCTTTGTTTGACCTGGTGCCAATGTTCAATAAATTCCGTGCACCGAGTTCCATACTGAGCATTACTGCATTGATTATTCCCATTGGTGCTGCGTTGGGATTAGGTGGGTTTATGAAAGGACATCAAAAATCATTTCAGCGTCCTATCTGGATAGCGCTGGGTATCATCGGAGGATTATGTTTATTAGTCGCGCTGCTTGGCCCTTCGATGATGACTTTTACAGGTAGTTCAGATGAGAGGCTGGCTGCACAAGGCTGGAGCATGGAGGCTCTTCTGGCTGATCGCAAATCTGCATTAGTCGCTGATGCATGGAGATCTTTGATTTGGGTTTTATTGTGTTCTGCAGTGATCTGGGTTTATCACCAGGGCAAGATCAAGCAATGGTTACTCCTGTCAGGACTCGGTCTTTTTATCATCGCTGATTTATGGGCTGTTGGCCGCAGATATATTTCTCCAAAAGATTTTGTTCCTGCGAAAAGTGCTGAAGCTGTATTCAATCCACGCCAGGTAGATACGCAGATACTCCAGGACCCTGATCTTTTTTACAGGGTGCATGATGTGACAACTGATCCGTTTAATTCTGCAATGGCTTCTTATTATCATCATACAATCGGTGGTTATAGTCCCGCAAAATTTCAACGTTACCAGGACCTGATAGACCGTTACATCGGGAAGGGAAATCAGAATGTGCTGAACATGCTGAATACCAAGTATTTCATTTTCGCTGATGACAAGAAAAATGCAGTAGGTCAGCCAAATGGCTTAGCTATGGGTAATGCATGGTTTGTAGAAAATGCGGTGCTTGTCAATACGAACAGGGAAGAACTGGAATCATTGGATTCATCAGACCTGAGAAAGAATGCATTCGTGCATAAAGAATGGGAAAAAGAAGTATCAGGTTTTACACCTACACCAGGTGGCCAGATAAAGTTGACAAGTTATGCACCCGATGAATTGGTTTACCAGAGTTCTTCACCGGGAGATGGTCTTGCTGTATTTGACCAGGTGTGGTATGGGCCCAACAAAGGATGGCAGGCTTATATTGATGGAAAGGAAGCACCTCATTTCCGCGCCGATTATATTTTGAGAGCCATGAAAATTCCCGCAGGCGAACATGAAATAAAATTCAAATTCAGTCCACGATCATATCGTATCGGAGAGATCATCTCATTGATCTTTTCATTGCTGATCGTAGCTGCGCTTCTGTATGCATTGTATAGATGGTTGATTACAGCTCAGGCCACATCACCTGTTGCTGTATTGGAACCGGTATCTACAGGGAAGAAGCATATTCATCCGAAAAGGAAAAATAAAAGACCATAGACGATAGACCATTTTGGATTCCGGATAAGAGGATGCCGGATGCTGGACTCGAGGCGTACGTGCATTATGTTCATCACCTCATCAAAGATCGTTGCATTTAGCACGAAAAAAATGGAACCACATAGACACATAGTACACATAGGAATTCACATAGAAAAAAAATAAATACTAACTCACGTTTCACGCTTCACGTTTCACGAAATTAGTAAGCCTACTCACCAATCACTACTCACTACTTACTACTCACTACTCACTACATTGATTGTTTTCGGATTAATCGGATATGGAAAAATAGGAGAACGTCATGCGGGCTATATCTCCGCACATTCGGATGGCAAGCTGGCGGGAGCATTTGATACGAAAGCAGAAAGGATGGATCTTTTTGCTGATCATTTTCAGGCATCCAAAGTGTATTCATCTCTGGATGAAATAATACATGATGATGCTATTGATGTTGTTTCGATCTGTACGCCAAATTATACGCATGCTGAAATTACCATAGCTGCACTGCAGGCAGGAAAGCATGTCCTTGTGGAAAAACCTATGGCAATTAAAAAATCGGATTGCGAAGCTATGATACATGCATCCCTCAAGACAGGCAGATCATTGTTCGTGGTAAAACAAAACCGTTTTAATCCACCGGTGCAGGCAGTGAAAAAGCTCCTTGATCAGAAAAAGCTTGGGAAAATTTATTCCATTGCAATCAACTGTTATTGGAACAGGAATGAAAATTATTACAGACAATCCGACTGGAAAGGAAAAAAAGCATTGGATGGAGGTACGTTATTTACGCAATTCAGTCATTTTATAGACGTTGTATATTACCTGATGGGGGATATGCAGATTTTAAATGCCCAGCTCACAAATGCCAGTCACCAGGGTCTGATTGATTTTGAAGATACTGGCATCGTTACATTTATGCTGACAGCATATGATGCACCGGGAGTATTGCATTACACGACTTCTGCATTCAGACAAAATATGGAAGGAAGCATAACCATATTAGCAGAACATGCGACGATTAAAATAGGTGGCAAATATCTCAACACGATTGATTACCAGGCAACTGACGGTTTTGATCTGCATGATATTCCGGTGAGCGGTGCGCCAAACAATTATGGTGATTATGAAGGATCCATGTCCAATCATGACAAAGTGATCGATAATGTAATAAAATCACTGCAGGGTGAAGTTGAGATCATGACAAATGCATATGACGGACTGAAGTCTGTTGAGATCATTGAAAATATATATCAAAACGCCCGGACAAATGGAATCCAGCCACGATAATATCATTCATCCTACAGCCATTCTTGAAGGAGATATCCGGATGGGACGAGGCAATCGTATCGGCCCCAATGCGGTGCTGAAAGGTAATATTGAAATGGGCGATCACAATATCATTGACACGGGAGTGTTCATGGAAAATAATGTGCGGCTTGGCAATCAAAATCATTTGTATCCCTATGTAGTCGTGGGTTCAGTAGGGGAGATGGGCGCGAAAGGTGATCAGTTCATTTCAGATGGTTGGGTCAATATTCATAATGAAGTTACGATCAGGGAATTTTCATGTATCAATTCACCTTTCTATTTCCCTGAGACATGCATTGATGATAAAGTGTATGTCATGAATAAATGTTACATCGCGCATGATTGTTTTATTGGCAGGGGAGCTATCCTGAGTGCGGGTGCATTATTAGGAGGACGATGTGTTGTGGGTGAATTCTCGAACCTGGGTTTAGGAGCCACGGTTCATCAGCGGATACATATCGGATCAAGGGTGATGGTAGGTATGCAGGCAGTAGTGACAAAAGATATTTTACCCTATTCATTAATTGCCGGCAACCCTGCACGCATACTTCGCTTCAACAGGCTGGGCGCTGAGCGCGGTGGAATGAATGAAGAACATATCCAGGAAATGGAAGCCATCTTCAAAACTGGTTTTCAGAGATTACATGAATCAGAAAATCCTGCGATCAGCGAGATCAATGAATTTATGAAGGAACACCCGAATAGCTTGTTGGAATTGAAAGTCAAATGAATGCCCGGTTCACTTCGGCTCCGCGGTTGCTGAGCTGTAGCACGAGGAGGAGTATAGCAAGTCGAAGTACAGCGACCGGGAGAATCTAACCTTACTATGTTTCGACTACGCTCAACATGAAAAGACCTTTGACCTTAACCCATAGACTAAACTGGCTGCTCCGACTTTTTCCATTTGCCCTTTTTTCTATGTGTTTTACTATATATCTATGATTCTATGTGGTTCAAATGCAAGGGCGGCTTCGACTTTTTCCATTTACCCTTTTTTCTATGTGTTTTACTATGTATCTATGATTCTATGTGGTTCAAATGCAAGGGCTGCTTCGACTTTTTCCATTTGCCCTTTTTTCTATGTGTTTACTATGTATCTATGATTCTATGTGGTTCAATTTTATTTCATATAACATCAGGCAATACGTAATAAGAGGTACAACGTTAAGTGGTTTCCTAAGTGACCTTCAGTTTCTAAGTGGCGGTTGCTGAGCTGTAGCAGTTGGATGAGTAAAGCAGGTCGAAGCATTCATTTTTTTTGATTTACGGAAATTTAATCACAGAATTATGATTGTATTTGTCAGAGATCACTTAATTGTATAAGTTCGAGGTCAGAGACGCTCGAACGTCAGGTTCTTTAATTTTTATTTCAAGATCTAATATCTTAAATTCAAAATCTGTTTATGACGATTCTTTCAAGACATATTCCCCTTGTTGACCTGGTAGCTCAATATTATTCCATCCAAAGTGAAATGGATGATGCGATCGCTGGTGTCATACACAGTGGAAGATTTATCGGCGGAGAGGAGGTGCGTAAATTTGCTATCAAATTTGCAGGGTTTAGTAACACTCCGTATTGTGTTCCCTGCGCGAATGGAACGGATGCGCTGGAAATTTCTTTTGTGGCACTCGGCATTGGAAATGGAGATGAAGTGATCATCCCCGCATTTTCATTTGTTGCAACGCTTGAAGCAGTCTGTAATGTCGGAGCTACTCCGGTGCTGTGTGATATAGATCCTCAAATCTATACCATGGATGTGCGGAATATTGAATCGGTTATCACTGAAAAAACAAAAGCAATTATCGTTGTTCATCTTTATGGGCAAATCGCAGATATGGATCCCATCCTCGCCCTCTGCAAAGAGAAAGGTGTGTATCTCATAGAAGATGCCGCACAGGCACATGGTGCCGAATACAAAGGCCAGCTGGCAGGCAGCATGGGAACTATGGGTTCATTCAGCTTTTATCCGGGGAAAAACCTTGGAGCATATGGTGATGCAGGAGCCATCACTACAAATGTTGAAGCATTGCATGACCTCGCTTATAAATTAGCCAATCACGGCAGGACAAGCAAATATGATCATGAGATCGTTGGCCGCAACAGCCGCATGGATGCACTGCAGGCAACTATCTTATCCGTAAAGCTTGAACACCTCAGGGAATGGAATAAAAGCCGATTTGAAATCGCTGAGCGTTACATACAGCTTCTGCAGGATATTGAAGAAATCACCTTGCCGGTTATTTTAGCACATTCTAAAAGTGTTTTTCATCTCTTTGTCATCCGTGTTGACAAAACAAAAAGAGAAGAATTTATGAAATACCTGGCCAGTCATTCTATTGAAACCGGGATCCATTACCCGATTTCTCTTTCCAGGCTGAAGGTGACGACGGATCAGTTAAAAATAGTTACAAGTTGCCCTGAATCCGAGAAAGCGAGTGAAGAAGTTGTTTCTTTACCGATGTATCCTGAACTGACCGAGGCTCTGCAGGACTATATTTGCAACCATATAAGAGATTTTTTTTCATCATAATCGTTCGGACTCCTTTTAGATGGGTGTAATCAGAAGACAAGGATTCAAGTTTAGTATCATCAGCTTTGTGGGCGTTGGATTGGGAGTGATCAGCACGATGTTCATTTATCCCAACGCACTTGAAATGGTCGGGCTCTTCAGGTCGCTTTATGATGCTTCTGTATTGGCAGCTGTTCTGGTCCTGCTGGGTAGCCCAACAGCAGCAATCCGTTTTTTTCCAAAATATAACCAGGATGGTACGGGTGACAGGGGATTCTTATCCTGGCTCCTGATCGTAGCCGGTTGTGGGTTTGGGATTTTTTTGATTTTATTTCCATTTATCAATTCATTATTAATCAGATATATTTTCCGTGAGGAAAATAAATTATACGAAGACTTTATCATTTACATTATTCCACTAACCCTTAGTGCTGCACTTACAAATTTATTAGCGAGATATATTTCCAATTTCAGGCGGATTGTGGTTCCTTCTATTTTTGAAAACCTGACGATCAAGATTATGATGCCTTTGATCATCCTGTTTTTCCTTTATGGATGGATCAATGCTGAAGGAGTCGTGATCGGAGTGGTTTTATCATTTGCATTTGGTGCGCTCGGTATGGTTTGGTATCTCTACACACTCGGCAAATGGAAATTGACAAAACCGGAAATACTGGCTGATCCGGAAGGATTAAAAACCTATTCCAGGTTTTCCGGGTATGGCATATTGGGTTCGATTGGTAGCCAGGTTGCATTCAAAATTGATGGACTGATGGTAGCAGGGATGATACAGTTTGCATCCAGTGGTTTGTATTCAATTGCCTGGGCTTTGTCAGATGTGATTGCGAAACCGATGCGCGCATTGTCAGCGATTTCAGGTCCTATGGTAGCCCAGTATATAGAAAGAGGGGAAATGACTGAATTAAAAACGCTCTACCGTAAGTCCTCACTCAATATGTCGATCATCGGATTAGGGTTATTTCTTTTGATCTGGACAGTATTGCCTTTTATATTTGATATCATGCCTAATTCGGAGGTGATGAGGAAAGGATCATATGTTGTTTTCTTCCTGGGGCTTGCCCAGTTATGGGATATGATGACGGGAGTGAATAATGAAATCATCACCTATTCCAAACTTTACCGGTTTAATTTATTCCTGATCTTATTTTTAGCGGCTATGAATATTTCTGCCAATTTTATTTTGATTAATAAGTATGGTATGATCGGGGCTGCAATAGCTACATGTTTTTCCTTTTTTATTTACAACCTTGTAAAGCTGGTGTATATCTATATTAAATTTGGATTCCAGCCGTTGAGCGTGCTTTTGATACCGGTGTTTTCATTTGGTGTTGCCGCATGGATTGTTGCAGCCTGGATACCTGCGGTGCAGAGTCCGTGGTTCACGATGATTTACAAAGGAGGTGTGTTCAGTGTATTATACGGCCTGGCGATATGGAAATTTCAACTTTCGCCGGATATTAATCAGTGGGTGGAAGTGGTGGTGGGGAAGGTAAAGAGTTTGAAACTGTTTACCCCTAAATCCCCTAAAGGGGACTTATGAAACATCATATTGATCCTGAAAGGATCTGATATTAATGGCCCGGAGTGAAACCCCGGGATCAAATAAAAACAGGGATACATTTATTGAAAATCGAACATGTCAATAGACAAATTAAAAAAGGAAATCAAATCTGGTAAATTCTCGCCGGTGTATTTGTTACACGGTGAAGAATCTTATCTCATTGATGAAGCCGCATCTTTCCTGGAACAGTCAATCCTCCAGGAACATGAGAAAGTATTTGATCAACAGATCCTCTATGGATCGGATGTGAATGCAAGGTATATCCTTGAACAATTGATGCAATTTCCCATGATGGCTCCGCGTCGTCTTGTCATCGTCAGAGAGGCTCAGTTAATGGATGGGATACTTGAGCTGGAGGCATTTGCTCATAAGCCGGTTCCTTCCAGCATACTTGTGTTGTGTTATAAAGGCAAGTCGCTGGATAAGAGGACTAAATTGTATGATGGCATCAAGAAGCATGGTTTCATCCTCGCTGCTGACAAACTGAAAGAAGCTGATATACTTCCGTGGGTTCTGGACACTGCAGCTGAAATGAAAATGAAGCTCGACTATGATGCAGCGGAAGCCATGGTCGAATTGATCGGCAATGAAATATCAGTACTGTTCCCTGAATTACAAAAGCTGGCGGGGAATGTAACTCCAGGTGTTGCGATTACAAAAATGGAAATCCTGGATCTCGTAGGATTAAGCCGTGAGTACAATGTATTTGAATTGCAAAATGCGCTTGAATCCGGCAATGTGATCAAGACGATGAGGATAGGCGCTATGATCGCAGAACAAAAGGGATATAGCATCATTCCGCTCATTGCATTGCTGGCAGGAAATTATACAAAAATGTATGTAATCAGGTCGATGATCAATGCAGATGACAATGTGATCGCGGAAGCTATGGGCCTGAAGTCACCATACCCGGTCAGGATTTTAAGGCAATCTGCAAAAAAATACACACTGGAAACACTTGAACGCTGCATCGGTTGGTTGCATGTGTATGACATGAAATCAAAAGGATGGAATTGGCCACATAAAGATGATCGTGCACTGACGATTGAGTTGTTGGGGCATTTGATGCATCCTGATTATGTGCCTGTTTTTGCGGAGAGCTCCTAAATCCCCTAAAGTGGACTTTTGATTTCGTTTTAAACCGATCTTCCCTGAAAGGGGGACTTGAATTTTCTTTCTATTTAATTTCCTATGTGTCAATGTTCCTATAGTGTTTAAAAAATTTAGGTATTTAGATGTTTAGAAAAAGCCCATGGACCATTGACCCCTGACAAAACTGGCTGCTTTGACTATTTCCTTTAAACCAATTTTTCTATGTGGCTTTCTATGTATCTATGTGGTATTCCTTTTTTTATTATAATAAATAAATCAATAAGTTCTAAGTAAAATCAATTGGTAATCTTAAGTGGTTTCCTTAAATTTTCTTAAGTTCCTAAGTGGTTAATTTATTTTTTTCACTACTCACTTCTCACTATATTACTCACGTCTCACGATTCACGTCTCACGAACCGAAATGATTCCACTGAACAACATCGATCTTCTCTCCTTTCAGGAAAATCTGAAGTATGATCGTGACTCCTTAGGTCAGCTTCTTGTCCTGGATCCTGTGAGAAAAAAATACATTCGTACCACACCTGAAGAAATCGTCCGTCAGTTATGGATCGTCTATTTCCTGAATATCTTAAAATTGAACATAAAGCTGATCGCTGTTGAGCGTCTGTTTGTCATCAATGGGATGCCGCGGAGATTTGACCTGGTTATTTTTGGAAAATCTACTCAGCCCATCTTGCTTGCAGAATTCAAAGGCCCGGGTATCCGGATACAACAATCGGTATTTGACCAGATAGCCCAGTATAATATGAAGTTGCAGGTCCCGTATTCACTGGTCAGCAATGGGAGTGAACACTATTGTTTTCAGATCGATGATGAAGTGAAAGGATTTATCTGGCAAGAGAACCTTCCGGTATTGATATCATGACTTAATAAAGATGCTTTTTGTAGGTCGTGATGATCATTTCTTTATTCCTGTATAATAAATCACCCTCCGCATTGACTTCAAAATATTTGTCGGTTTCCCGGCCTTTATATTTGTATTGATCTTCTCCGATCTTAATTAATTCTTTTCGTTCAGCTGAGTGATCCGCGTATAGCTTTTGAAAATAGATTTTACAATTTTGCAGAGTAAAAATTTCTACTGCATCACCTTTGTAGGTCATAGGTGTCCTGACGCCATTTAATAAAACTTCTTTTGAAAAGGTTGGAGGATCCCAAGTGCGCGAATCCTTTTTCTGAATTGAGTTTAATTTCTTTATTTCATCGATATTCAGGATTAGCTCTTTAATCGAAATCGTGTTGCTAACATTAAGTTCAAGGATTTGAAACAATTCATCCAGTGGCAGGACTACATTATTTGTATCATAAAATTGACTTTGGTATATATTTTTAAGATAATAGGTTCTTATTTCTTTTTCATCGATCTCATTAGCCTGAAATCCTTTTAAAATAATAGGAAAAGCCAATTTTCGAAGAGCATGAAATTTATTATGGATCCAAACCAGTCTTGGTGCATTTGAAGCTAACCCATATTTGCCCTTGGTAGGATAGCCATATTTATTTATGAAATAGGATATTGAAATGAGCCGCTCTAAATCAAGGTAGATCTTAGTCCGGTCGGACCTATAGGTTTGATCCATTTTGAAAACTCTGTTCAGATACGTTTGGATTTTTTCCTCACTGGTCAGGGCGTTTATTTCAAACTTTAATTTTAACGTATCAATTTGTGAAATGCCGCGTGTCAATGGTGTTATCAAAGCAGTAATTGTTAACAACCAGTTTATTAAAGTCTTAAACTTCATTTTGAAAATTACAGTATAATACTCAAATCAAAGATTTATTTATAAAAGAGAAAAAAGGTTTACCACATAGACACATAGAAAGCCACATAGAATTTTGAATGCAGAATGTTGAATTCTGAATTAAGAAGTGAAATATGGAATTACAAATATTGAAATGTACTTGTTGAGGGTCGGTTTGGCCGACTTGGTTGCTGAGCTGCATGCTGTTGAAAAAAAAGGTTTACCACACAGAC
>DASRXQ010000003.1:0-51776 GCA_035654115.1 Saprospiraceae bacterium | reverse complement strand
ACGTCTCACGTCTCACGTCTCACGTCTCACGTCTCACGTCTCACGTCTCACGTCTCACGTCTCACGTCTCACGCTTTGAAATGATTTATCAGCAATTGCGCCAATTCCTTCCCTACATTCTCCTGGGCTTCAGCTGTTGATCCTCCGATGTGAGGGCTAAGGGAAATTTTTGAATGAGTTAGAATATCCATACGTGGAGTAGGTTCTCCTACAAATACATCCAGACCTACACCTCCTATCTGACCTGATGCTAATCCTTCAAGAATGGCATCTTCATTGAACACACCACCTCGTGCGGTATTGATCAGCAGAACACCGGGTTTCAATATTGCCAGCTCCTCCTTTCCTATCAAAGGTCTGTCAGCCATCGGTATATGAATGGTTATGACATCAGCCTGTGCAAATAATTTTTGTATATCATCGGTTTTGATATGGACTTTTATAGTTTCTGAAGCACCCTGCACTTTGATCTCAACGATGGCTTCTTTGACAAAAGGATCAGTTGCCATCACATGCATGCCCAGTCCAAGCGCTATTCTTGCAACTTCCTGCCCGATACGACCGAAACCAATAATTCCTATCGTTTTCCCCAATATTTCGAAACCCTCGCTGCATTGTTTTTTTAATTTGCCAAAATCTGTCTGACCGCGTTCAGGCATTGCGCGGTTCGCAGTATGCATTTGGCGCATCAATGTAAGCACATGCGTAAACACAAGTTCGGCTACTGATCTTGATGAAGCAGCCGGAGTATTATAAACGCCTAACCCTTTTTCCCTCGCATATGTGACATCAATATTATCCATTCCTACACCACCTCTTCCGATAGCTTTGAGGTTCGGACATGCATCAATCAATTCCTTTCTCACCTGGGTAGCACTCCGGACAGTGATAGCATCAAATGTTTTCAAAACTTCCGCTAATTCATCTGCTTTATAGTGAGTTGTCACTACATTAAACCCGGCAGCTTCAAGCATCGCTTTACCTGCATCATCAATTCCGTCATTGGCTAATATCCTGATCTGGCTCATAGAATTGGAAAGTAATTGAGAGGAAAATAATAAGGGAGCAAAGAAAAAGAAATTCCATCACAACCTGGTCGTAGGAATACGTTTAAGCTAAAAATCGAAAATCCTAGTTCGTTTTCAGAGTTTTAATTTCATTTTCTTTCTCCCGGAGCTGTCTTTTTAGATCATCATTTTCAGTATGCAATCTTTTTAATTCAGTTTTACAATCATCCGTATTGTAGGTATCTGATTTCGCATCAGGTTCTGATGAAGCCGGCTTTCCAACAATTTTATGATAGAAATCTTTGATGATTTGGAATCCGTTCTCACCCCTGAAATAGGTTGCACCAAAAAAAACTGCAGGTATGAAGATCAGGAAGAAAATAAAAAACCGGAAACAGCCGGTGGTTTTGTATTTTGGTTTCATAACGATCTGGTTTTATTACAATGAGTAAAATAATAACCTCTCATGGAAATACTCCATTTTTTAGATTTCAATGATCATTTAATCGATGGAACATTGAAATCACCTTGTTCACATGTAGGTTTTTTTACAAATCAGGGTTATGAATTCTTCAAAAACGGTCAGTCTTTATTATTTTACCATAATATCTATCCAGGTTTCCAGATGCTTTTACAAAATAAATTCCGGCAGGTATAAAGGCAAGATTTTCTATTTCGATTTTATTTTCTTTGCTTTCAACTTTGGTTTCATGAATTACTTTACCATTCAGATCGGTGATCGTAATCATATAACTTCCTGACAGATCCATGATGGTAAAAGAATTTTCAAATGGATTTGGTTGAATGACAGCCTTTTTAAACTGAATTTCTTTATTAGCAGTAGTGATCCTGTAACAGATATCAAGCTTGGGATGCTTCGAATCATCACCTACATCCCCGGAGGAAAATTTCATGCTTCTCAATACGACTTCATCGGATTGTTTTAACAAAAACCCATTGCTTTGTGAAGGATTTGCATACATATCTGAAACCAGGTCGGTTACATTGACATCCAAATAATCCTGGTCTGTAGACGTACTTACCGGAATTTCTACTTCATGCAGGTGGCTGGCGGCAGGTTGATTGTTCCAGTTGATACTATGTTCGTCCCATGGTTCAAGTACTCTTTGCAGTAATGAATTGTTATCGCCAGCTTGTCCGGCACTTGAGGTTTCATCATTGTAATAAAGTGATAAGGCAGCACTTATAATTTCTGCATTCGCCGGGAGAGATGGTAAATCAAAATCCATGAAACCTCTCAATATGCCAAGATCGCCGCCAAACGTCCAGGTAGCTGCTATAAAATCCAGATCATTGCCAAAATTAGTTGTCGGACTAAGACTAAACACCTTCGCATCTTTTCCTTCAGAAGCTGGCTGCAATGTTATGCATTCAAAAGGTTCTGTTGTATAGGTTATTTCAAGTTTAGGATGCTGTGAAGCCTGGGATGCATCGCTTGAAAAGAATTTCATGCTGCTTAACACTTCTTCAACTTCTCCCATAAAAATAAATCCAAAACTATTAGAAGGATCTGACAACATATCTTTTATCAATTGGGTAACATTTATATTTTCATAATCCTGGTCACCGGTTGTGCTTTTAGGAAGAAAAACCTGATTGGAGCTAGTATATGATGGTTGGGTATTCCAGCTTACAGAATTCTCATTCCAATTGTCCGTAATTCGCCTGAGAAAAGAAGCATTGTTTCCTGCCTGGCCCGCAGACCCGGTTACAAAATTGTAATAAAGTGACAATTTGGCATCAAGGATTGTAGCTCCTTGCGGAATAGAAGAAAGATCGAATTGAATCAGGCTTCTTAGCTTTCCCGCATCTCCGGAGAAAGTCCAGGTGGCAGCTATGAAATCGAGATCCGAACCAAAATTTTGGGAAGCATCCAGGCTAAATACTTTTGCATCTTTACCATCATTCGCACCAGGTTGGAGAATAATGGTAATCTGACTAAAAGATGTGCCCAACAAAAGAGAAAAAATGATAAAAAGAAAAATTTTCATAAGAGTCAGATTTAATTGTCAACAAAGATAATTAATAATTACCTGCATCTGTTGAGGCTGACCCAATAACCCACTACGAGATTCTCGACCAATCCTGCTTATACCGTTGCTCTGTCATAAGGTACCTCGCTAATGGTAGGTTTTCATGGCTTTTTAATTCCGGATCATTCGTGATGATTTCTTCTGCAATGGCTCTCGCAGTTCTCAGTATTGCCTGATCTTCTACAAGATTCGCTGCTTTAAATTCATAAGCTCCGCTTTGCCTGGTACCCGCTATATCACCCGGCCCCCTTTGTTTGAGATCAGCTTCAGCAATGAAAAAACCATCATTGCTTTTGCAGATGACATCAAGTCGTTCTTTTGCGCCTTTAGATAATTTGTAACTCGTCATGAGGATGCAATAGGATTGTTCAGCCCCTCTTCCTACACGTCCTCTCAATTGGTGCAACTGCGCAAGGCCAAAACGCTCCGCATTTTCAATGATCATCACGGAAGCATTTGGAACATCTACACCTACTTCAATGACAGTCGTCGATACCATGATTTGCGTTTTCTTTTCAACAAATCTTTTCATCTCTTCATCTTTAACATCACTCTTCATACGTCCATGCACAACGGATATCTGGTACTCCGGCCTTGGAAAAATTCCCAGCAATCTTTCATAACCATCCATAAGATTTTCCAGATCCAGTTTCTCAGACTCTTCGATGAGAGGATAAATAATGTAAACCTGTCTGCCTTTCGTGATTTCGTCTTTTACAAATTCCATCACTCTTGATCGGTGCGCTTCAGTTCGTTGTTTTGTTACAATAGGTTTGCGACCGGGAGGCAATTCATCAAGGATCGAAATGTCAAGATCTCCATAAATAGTGAGTGCCAATGTCCTGGGTATCGGCGTAGCAGTCATCACTAATACGTGCGGAGGATGAACCGGAGATTTGGTCCACATCTGCGCTCGTTGCGCTACACCAAATCGATGTTGCTCATCGGTAATAGCAAGACCAAGATTTTTAAATTCAACTCCTTCTTCAATGACAGCATGCGTTCCTAATAAAATATTGATCTGCCCGTTTCGCAACATTTCAAGCAATTGCGTCCGTGCACTTCCTGTGATGCTGCCAGATAAGAATGCTACCCGGATATCAAGACCTTCCAAATAAAAAGAAATGGATTTGTAATGCTGCATCGCCAGTACTTCTGTCGGCGCCATCAGGACAGATTGATACCCATTGTCCGCAGCCAGTAACATGCACATCAATGCAACCACTGTTTTACCACTGCCTACATCACCCTGGAGCAAACGGTTCATCTGCTTTCCTGAACCCATATCCTTCCGTATTTCCCTCATTACTCTTTTCTGTGCTTCCGTCAATGAAAAAGGAAGCTTCTCCGAAAAAAAAGTATTGAACAAGGTGCCAACTTCTCCAAATACAAAACCCCTGATCGTTTCAATGCGCTTTGCTTTCGCACGGAGTAACAGGAGCTGGAGAAAAAACAATTCTTCAAATTTTATCCGGTTGCGTGCATGATGAAGTGATTCTTTATTAGCAGGTAAATGAACATCTTTAAAGGTTTCAAACCTGTTTTTAAAACGCAACTTTGAAATAATGGCAGCAGATAGATTTTCCCTGATATCGGAAGGATGAAGTTGACTGAATAATTGTTTGATAATCTTACGGCGGCCTTTGCTGTCGAGACCTTTTAACATTAATTTTTCAGAGCTGCTGTATACGGGTTCTAATCCGGTGGACAAAGTTTTGTCATCCGGTATTTCTTCAATTTCGGGATGCACAATATTGTATTTCCCCCTGAAATCCTGAAGCTTGCCATACAATAAATACGGTTTTCCGGTTTTGACCCATTGATCTATTTCTTTATATCGCTGAAACCAGATCACTTCAATTTCTCCGCTGCTGTCTTCGAAGGTACCTACCAGCCTTTTTTTATAACCGGTCCCTTCAATCATTTTTTCTGTAAATACTCCTTTCAACTGGACTGCATCAGGAATGGACCTGGCCTGGGCTATGGTGGTGATTTGTGATTTATCAATATACCGGAAAGGCAGATCCCACAGGAGATCACCCGTACGGTGAATATTCAATTCCTTGCGCAAAACCTCTCCGCGGGCAGGCCCTACACCTTTCAGATATTCAATAGGTTGATCCAGGATGGATTCTTCTCTGCTCAATTTGGTTGTTTTCAGAAGGGTGAAAGATAATTACAACATTGATGAGTGGCTCTTGCCATATGTTACGCCCCCACACCGGGGTGAAACCAGATCATCAGGTCAGGTCGGAGTTTAAACCTTACTTTTGACAGATCCTTGAAAAATAGTTAGCGGCATGCAGACGAAGAGACAGAAACAAATCAGCGAACTGATTCGCAGGCAATTCAGTATGGTATTGATGGAAGAGGGAAGCTACATCTTCGACAAAGCCCTGGTCACAGTTACCAGCGTCGTAGTTTCTCCTGATATGCAGAGCGCTAAAATTTATCTGTCCGTATTCAATGCCGACAATAAGCTCGAAGTGATGGCCGCAGTGGAGGAAAACAATCATCGCCTCCGTCTCGCCCTTTCTAATAAAGTCGGAAAACAGGTGCGCCGGATCCCGGAGCTTCAATTCTATCTTGATGAGTCCCTTGATGAGTTTTTCCGCATGGACAAAGTCCTTAGCGACCTTCGCGCCAACAACCAGATGGGATCAGAAGAAGAGTGAAAATTCGTGAGACGTGAGACGTGAATCGTGAGCCATGAGAGATGAGTAATAATTTAATTATTTTTTCTATGTGGCTTCCTATGTGAACTATGTGGCTATGTGGTTCAATTTTTTTATCGTGTGGTTATATGATGATGTGTGATGGAATGATGAACATTGTGGGATATGCGCCATGAGTCCTGCATCCGGTATCCTTTTATCCTGAATCCCTTATTCCTGTATTCGAAATATCCGAGATCATCTCCACAACCACACCTTCTTTCAGCGCGTATTCACAATAATAAAGCTTTTCCGGTGCCACTTTTTTAAACAAATAACGAATAAGAATATAGGCTACCACTATATAATCGATCCGTTCTTCCGGTATTTCATGCATCCTTCGTCTTTCATCAATATTTGCCAGGATCACCGTATTCATGATTTCTATTACACCAGTGAGCTCCAGTTCAGCCCAATGCGTAGTCGTTATATTCTTCGGTAATACATCATAAAGCACTTCAAAGGATCCACTTGCCCCGATCAGATAGTAAGGCTGATTTTGTTTCAATACTCCAATCAATGATTCCAGTTGCTCATCTAATTCTGTTTCAAGCAAACGGATATCATGGGTACTTATAGGATCCGATTGATGATAGGTATCGTATAAAACAGCAACCCCAATTTTAAAGCTCTCTGCAAATGCAACATCATTCTTTTTGAATAGTATGAATTCAACACTTCCTCCACCGATATCCATGATGAGACCATACTGATCAAGATCAGGTAATACGCTTTGTATTCCGGCGAGGATATATTTTGCCTCATGCTGTCCATCGATGATATCTATTTGGATGCCGGAGACCCTGGATAAGGTTTCAGCTACAGCCACACCGTTCCGGGCCTCACGTAATGCAGCAGTACCTATTGCTCGTGTGCTGGTGACTTCATATTTTTTAATAAGGTCCCTGAAACGAAGCATGGCATCAATAGCTCGTTGGATAGCATGCTCATCGATCAGATCCAGTCCGCCATCGGCAAGCTTTACATACTCTCTTTCTTTGTGAATAGTTACCCAGGATCTGTGTGAATGGATTTCACAGATCAGCAGGTGAAAAGTATTGGATCCAAGGTCAATGACAGCGATCCGTTCCCCGGTCATTTTGGACGTTGTTGTGCAGCCTGGCTTATGATCTGGGTAAAAAAGACCACACCTGATTCAGACATTGCATTAGAAGCTACAGGTTTATTGTCCTGCATAAAAATAAAATACTGGCACCCGGCATCGCTGTATATATCGGCTTCTCTTACAATCGCTCCCTGGGAAATCCAGCTAAGCCTTCCTAATGCCTTGCAGGGATTGCTCATTACAGCCGGTGCAGGAGATATGTACATGACAGTATTCTTTGCACTTTTCGCATCGTCCTGGTTGATACTCATCGGAAGATTATAAAAGATCATATCCACCTTATCTGTAATGGAAAACAGCCTGGTGATCTCTTCGTTTGACAGGGGAGGGTATGGAGAAGCAGCTGAAGAAGTTGTTTTTTCTTCTTCTTTAATTTCTTTTGGCCTGGGTGAGCACGACCCGATCAATAATGAGAGTAAGAAAAAAGAGATTGTGGTGGCCTGAATACATTTTATCATGCATTAAAAGTAATACTCTCCCCTGAAGGTGATAAAGTAAGACACAAGTCTTTCTGCAGCCAGGTCCTTTTTTTTCGGATTTAGCAGTGGCGTGATTCCGCGTGTATATCTTCCGGTCATTCCCCAATGTGGTCCAAATCTATAAGAAAGGCCCACCATCCATGAAATATCATTGTTATTGAAAAAAGGAACCAGCTTATCCAGGTTCATATCCGATGGATGGAAGTAATCAAATGTTTTTGCCTTGATCAGTCTGCCATAGCTGAGCCCGGCCTGGGCAGATACTTTATAATATTCCCCTTCTTCCTGCCACCAGTCACCCAGCGTAACATAGACAGGTAATTCAGCATACATCAGGCTGATATTGATGTTCGGATCATAATCCGGATTAAAAATATCCGGACGGCTGCCCCGTTGGGAAAAAAGAAATTCAACATTCAGATCAAAACGTGATTCAAAATTGAGAATCGCTATTATTCCGCCAGTCAACCCTACCTTGTCATACCCCGCGAGTTGATCCCCTTCAATCTGGGAAGCATTGAATCCGCTTGTCATAGCTGCCCCGAAACGCTGTGAAAAAACCGACGAAACCGGAGAAAAGACCATCATCAGGGTGATGAAAGCCGGAAGACATATCAAAGGTTTTTTTAATTTCATGGTTTGATTTTGAGCCTTGAATGGAAACAATACGAATTCAAACAGGCTAAAACGTTAACTACACAAACTTACGATGGTTAAATATACCAAGCATAATCTCAACAAGCTTGAAGATATATTCAACGAACTCAAGATCACGGTTCGTTATGAAAAAGGAAGTTTCCAATCCGGATATTGTATAGTATCTGGCAAAAATATAGTCATTGTCAACAAATTCTTTGACATAGAAGCCCGGATACACACCCTTTTGGAAATCCTCGATCAGGGAACCTTTGATCCGAGCCAGCTCACTACTGAGAACTTCGAATGGTACCAGAAGGTTAGGAAAGAAATGCTGAAACCCGTGTGAATTCAATACTCGAAATCACCTTGCTGGGTACAGGGACCTCCCAGGGCATACCTGTCATAGGATGTAACTGCCCGGTTTGTACCTCCTCTGATCCAAGAGATAAACGACTGAGGACAGCAGCTTTCATTCAGGCAGGAGAAACCGGCCTGGCGATTGATCTTGGCCCGGATTTCAGAATGCAAATGCTGAATAACAATCTCTCTGACGTACATGCGGTCCTGCTGACGCACGAACACAACGATCATATTTCAGGCCTGGATGATATCAGGCCAATAAATTTCCGCTACAAAAGGAATATTCCCATTTATGGATCAGCAAGATCACTTGGAGAAATTAAAAGGCGTTTCTTCTATGCCTTTGATCCTGATTACCTCTACCCGGGTAAACCTCATGTCACAGGTATCGTCATAAATGATGATCCATTTGAAATCAATGACATCAGCATCATCCCTATACCGGTAGATCATGGAGATCTGCCTATCTATGGCTTCAGGATCGGCGACCTGGCCTATATCACCGATGCAAAAAGGATCCCGGAGAAAAGCAGGAAACTACTTCAGAACCTTGACACCCTCATCCTCAATGCGCTGAGAATAGAACCGCATGAAGCCCATCTCAACATAGATGAGGCAATTGAAATCGTTAAAGAGCTTAAACCCCGCCAATGCTTTCTGACCCATATCAGCCATGCCTCAGGCCTCCATGCCGATATTGACAAATTCCTGCCGGACGGTATTAAGTTAGGATTTGATGGAATGCGCTTAAGATTGTCTTGATGCTGAAGGAGAATAAATGTTTATTTGACGACGAATTCTGCCGGATCATTACCCTTTTGCCGGAACATATATAATTTACCTTATCTTTAATGGCAGCAAGTAAAAAGAGAGGATCGGTGTTAAGCATGACTATTCATTTGCGGTTTTCTTTCCTGTGTGTCTTCATGATGATGATGCATTGGTGTATAGGACAGCATGGGATGCAGAGCAGTCTCAATATGTTTGATCGCTATGCTTTTAATCCGGCCTTTGGCGGAATGGAAAGCAGCCTTGCCGCAAACCTTCAATACAGAACTCAATGGGCCGGTATCCCTGGTAATCCGGAAACCTATATGGTGAATGCCCATATGCCATTTTATCTTTGGCAGGGTGCTGTTGGACTCGAACTCTTCAAGGAATCAATAGGCGCAGAAAATCAGAATGCATTTCTTGTTTCGTACAATTATATCCGCGAAACTCCGATCGGTCTTTTTTCTCTTGGGTTAAGAGCAGGAATATCTCAGAAAAGTCTTGATGGCACTAAGCTGAGAGCACCAGGTGGATTTTATGAAGGGACCATCATTGATCACCAGGATATCAATTTACCCAATGGGGCTGTCAGCGGTATCTCACCATTAGTAGAAACAGGTCTTTATTTTGCAGGAGATTATTTTGAAACGGGATTGTCCATGACGGGTTATTATCCTGGAGGAATAAGTCTCGGTGATGGTATTCATTACAACCCGAGAACTGGGTTCAATTTTTTTGGAGAATATTTCATTGAAACCTTTGATCAGATATCTCTTTATCCCGTCGTATTTATCAAAACGGATTTGGTAGAAACACAGGCAGAACTATCCGTAAGGGCGGAATGGGAAAGTATAGCAACAGCCGGAATAGGGTACAGGGGTTTTGGAAATGATAATCTGGATGCACTTATTTTATCAGCGGGTGTCCGGCTATCATCTAAATTCTACCTACATTATGCCTATGATATTGGATTAAGCAGGCTGAATTCAGCTCATCAGGGAACGCATGAGTTATTGATCAGGTATAATCTTGGAAAAATGATTGGTGCCGGACTACCACCCAGGACCATTTATAACCCAAGGAATCTATAGGAATATCATAAATACACTAAACGAAGAGTGTAAAAAGTTAGTCAGGAAAGCCTGGCTTTCCTAACTCCAATATGGGTGAAGGATGACTTTATGAATGAATAACCATTAGGATATCAATTCATTAGGTTTACCAACTTAAATTCTTTGAATTGCATACTACAGTCAAATAATATGTCGTTACAACCGATGTTGGCATAAATTATGTTGTCTGCGGTGTGGTCAGAAAAAGATATTTGTTTGGATATCTAAGTCAAAAAACTATCTTTACGCCTCTTTTTTTAGCTACCCAAAACAGCGAAACTTTTATAAAAAGGATGAGGAACATTTCGATCTTAGCATTAGCCATAGTGATTGTGGCTTCATTGTTCAGTGCCTGCAGTACCAAAGAGACTGGGCAATTGATAGGTGTCGTTGACCGCCCCAACTATACGGGGATCAACCCTTATGGAATGGAGTACGTACCAAGCGCTACTTTTCATATCGGACAGACGGATCAGGACATCTTCAACAGTTATATGCAGCGGCCACTCGCGGTTTCTACCATTGGTTTTTTCATGGATGACACTGAAATCACGAATAATGAATACCGCCAATTCGTCAACTATGTGAGGGATTCCATCGCACATACGACCCTGGATCACTTCGTAGAAGATGAGCAGGGAAATCAGAAAATAGATTGGGAGTATGAAATTGACTATGCTGATGAAGGTCTCGATGGTATGTATTTCCAGGGGGATGATGTTTTTGGCAATGCTAAAGAAGTTGATACCCGCAAACTTATCTATAAGTACGAGTGGAAAGATTGGGATAAAGCAGCTAGCCCAAATTTTAAAGGTAAACGTACCGAGATCATTAATAGAGAAGAAGTGAGCATTTATCCGGATACTTTGGTTTGGATCCGTGATTTTGCATATTCTTATAATGAGCCTTTTACAAGAAATTATTTCTGGCATCCCGCTTTTGATGATTATCCGGTAGTTGGGGTGAACTGGAAAATGGCCAAAGCTTTCGGCGCCTGGCGTACTAATCTCTGGAACACATTCAGAGGTGAAGAACCAAATACTGAAGAATTCAGACTTCCAACAGAATATGAATGGGAATATGCAGCCCGGGGAGGACACGATCTTGTTCCTTATCCATGGGGTGCTTATGGACTAAGAAATGCAAAGGGTTGTCTCCTGGCTAACTTCAAACCAGGCCGTGGTAACTATCCTGAAGATGGCGGTCACTATACTGTGAAAGCAGATGCTTATTTCCCCAATGATTTTGGTCTTTACAACATGTCAGGGAATGTTGCCGAATGGACTGAATCTGCATTTTTCGAAAATGCTCAATCCTTCATACACGATGAAAATCCTAACATTAAATACGATGCTAAGCCAGATGATCCGGCAGTTTACAAGCGTAAAGTAATTAGAGGAGGTTCATGGAAGGATGTTGCTTATTACCTGCAAACCGGTACTCGCAATTGGGAATATCAGGACACGACTAAATCCTACATCGGATTCCGTTGTGCATTGACCTTCCTTGGAAGATCGATCAACGACACGAATTAATTCATCCGGGGACTTAGTTAAACAAGCAGACTAATCATCTCCCGAACCTTTTAGCTGAATATCTGAAATCAATAAATACAAATCCGGGATAATACAGGGTGATGTTTATAAATCCTGCTGTTGTCTTTTTAACTCAATCAATCATTCGTTAACTTAAAAAACATCTCAACCAAAATGTACAGGTTTATTAAATCCAGCTCATTCAAGTATTTTAAAAACTTCATCATTGGGATCGGCGCTGCTGTCGTAATGATTGGAGCTTTAGGTAAGATCAGAAGCACATCCTGGGGTGACGCTATGATTACTGTAGGGCTCTCTACTGAAGCCTTTATCTTCCTCATGTTAGGTCTTATTCCACCTGAGAAAGATTACTATTGGGAAAAACTATATCCGGGAATAGAAAGATATAACAGTAAGATCTCTCCATTAGCCGCAGGTGAAATGGACAAAGATCAAAGACCGCTCAATGGTGTAAAAGTTGAAAACCAATTAGGTGGTATGCTTTCTGAACTGCAGATCATGTCTAAAAGCATGAGCTCTCTGAAAGCTTTACAGGAAGTTGATTTTTCACAAACTTCCGACCAGATCAAAGCTATGGGTAATTTCTATGACCGGATGAACCAGGCCATGCAGGAATTGAGCCACAGCGTAGAAGAGACAAAAGCTTACCGTGGTCATATCACTGCATTGAATCAAAACCTTGTAGGTGTGAATACAATGTACCAGGGAGTTCTTCAAACTAAGGATTCATTAGCTAAGATGAACGATGCAATGGTTGAATTAGGAAATACAGCAGATGATGCACGCAGCTATAAGGATCAGATGGGTACACTCAACAAGAATCTGAAGTCCTTGAACAGTGTATACGGAAATGTACTGACTGCTATGACAGGTGGTGCGAAAGCTTAATCGAGATCACTAATTTCGATGCAATTTATTTTTTAATGAAAAACTATTAATTCGATATGTCAATTCCAAAGGAACCCAGGCAGATTATGATCAATATCATGTACCTGGTTTTGACTGCCCTTCTTGCGCTTAATGTTTCAGCTGAAATCTTCAATGCTTTTAAGGTTGTTGATAAGAGTATGGAGAGAAGTAATTTGGCTCTAGATCAAGCAAATGATAAGATGCCAAAAGCAATAAAAGACGGTGCAAAAAAGAAAGAATCCCTTGCAACGTATGCTGATCGTGTAGATCCAACGCGTCAATTGTCAGTTGAGTTTAACGACTATATTCAACACATTATTGATACAATGATCAACATCACAGGTGGATTTATGGTTGATCCCGAAACCGGACTTCCTACTGAGAAACTTAAAGGTGAAAAAGAAAAGAATGTCACCACCAGATATCTCGTAGATAAAGGCGTCGGCGAACAAGTTAAAGCTAAGATCCTTGAGTATAAGGATAAATATGCAATGATTTTTGATACGAATGATGTCTCTAAATTCAGTAAAGACATTTCATTATCAATTGATGATGAGACCTGGAAGAAGAGGAAGAAGAAGAGTTGGGCTGAAATGAACTTTAATCACATGCCACTTCAGGCTGCAATTCCGATTCTGCGTAAATTTCAGAACGATAATAAAAACACAGAAGCTACTGTGCTTAATTACCTGGCAGGTAAAGTGGGTACAACAACAGACGCTGTATTCGAAGAGTTTATGGTTGTGTCTGCCGCAAAGAAATCATATGTTATTAAAGGTGATACATATGAAGCTGATATCTTCCTGAGTGCTGCTGCTGGTTCCGATAGTAAGACTAGTATTTCTATCAACGTTGATGGAAGGTCATTACCGGTTGGAGCTGATGGTGTTGCTAAGTATTCTGCTGCGACTGGTTCAGTTGGTATTCGTAAATATAACGCAAGTATTAATGTAACGAACCCTGTAACTGGTGAAACAAGTACTTTCAAAAATGAATTTGAATACGAAGTAGGGGAGCGTTCAGTTTCAGTTTCTGCTACAAAGATGAATGTGTTTTACATGGGGGTACCAAATCCTGTAGAAGTTTCTGCAGCAGGTGTTCCTAGTAATCAGGTTCAGGTAAGCATGAGCGGAGAAGGTGGAGGAAGCATTACCCGTAATAGCGATGGCACATTTAGTGTCATGGTTACTTCTCCTACAAAAAAGGGGGAATTCGCTTATATCAATGTATCAGCGCCTGGTCTTTCTACAAAGAAAGAATTCCGGACCAAAAGAATTCCTGACCCTGTGGCTAAATTGAGTGCCTCCGCAGGAGGTGCTATGTCTTCAGGTGAATTCAAAGCACAACGTGGTCTTTTTGCAATTCTTGAAAATTTTGACTTCGACGCAAAATGTGAGATCATTGGTTTCCAGTTGGTCCGTGTTCCGAGAAGACAGGATCCACAACCTGCTACGAACAGGGGTGGTCCATATGGAGCTGATGCTAAGGCGATCGTTGATCAGGCAAAAGCAGGTGACACCTACTATTTTGAAGATGTGAAAGCAAAGTGTCCTGGTGATGCGCAGGGTCGTACCATCAATCAACTTGTATTTAAAATAAATTAATTCCATATCATGAAGTTATCTTTTGGTCATCTGATTGGTTTTTGCCTGGCTCTTATACCATCCTTAGGATGGTCTCAGAATGCCGAGACAACGGTCATCACAGAATCAAGCGATCCTGTTGAAGATGTATACCTGGATGATGTCGTCAGGCATACAATGATCTTTGAAAACAGGGTGCTGCCATACGAGCCTCTCCGTGAAGCTGATGTCCCATGGGACAGGAAAATATGGCGTGTCATCGATGTGCGGGAAAAGATCAATCTCCCGTTCACATATCCACCACTGCCATTATTTACGATTCTCTCGGATGGCACACAGTCAGGAGAGATCAAAGTCTTCAAGGATGAGGAATTTAAAGAGATGATGACTCCTGAGGAGGTAATGGGTAAATTGATGCATACCGATACCAGTCTTGTTTTCAATCCTGATACTTATGAAGATGAAGTGGTAGTTACTAACAGTCCTGTTAACCCGGAAGACATTAAGAAATACAGGGTCAAGGAAATGTGGTATTTTGATAAAGAGGCATCGCGTATGAAAGTTCGCATCCTCGGTATCGCTCCGATTAAAGATGAGTATGATAATAATGGCCTTTTTAAATATGCCCTTCCATTGTTTTGGGTATACTATCCTGAGGCTCGTGAAGTATTAGCTCGTTATCAGACTTACAACGAAGCTAATGATGCTGCTCCGGGTACCTGGTATGATCTATTTGAAGAACGCAGATTCTCAAGCTATATCTTCAAGCAATCGAACGTACTTGATGTTTGGTTGTCAGAATATTTCATCGACGCAAATGGTGAAGACATGGGTGTAGCAAGACTTATGGAATCTGATCGCATCCAGGCTGAATTATTCAACTGGGAGCATGATCTCTGGTCGTATTAAAAAGTCCTGAATAAAAATATTTAAAAGCCCTTGTAAGATTCTCTTTCAGGGGCTTTTTCATTCTAAGAGACAATTGCTTCAATCTTGAAAAGAATACAAAGAATTTTTTCTTTTACAGTTTTCCTTAGCCTTGGCCTCTGCCTAATAATAACTTCCTGCTACAAAGAAAAATTCACTACCGATCAAAACGATGCGTTGACATTTTCTACAGACACATTGAATTTCGATACAGTTTTGACAAGCGTCAGCACGGTCAGCCGGTTTTTCAGAGTTTATAATCCGCACGGTCTTTCAATACGGATTGATGAAGTAAAGTTGGCAGGTCCAAACGCTTCATTTTTTAATCTGAATATTGACGGCATTTCCGGTGATTTGGTCACCGATGTCATCATCCTTCCCCATGACAGTATTTATGTTTTTGCTGAAGCTACAATTGATCCTGATCAGCCGGAATCTTTAAGCCCATTCATCCTCGAAGCAGATATTGTCTTTGTAACCAATGGCAATACACAAAATGTAAAGTTGATTGCATGGGGACAAAATGCAAATTATATACCTGGACCGAATGCACCGAACCGCATATCCCTGCTCACCTGTGAGATGGGAGAGATCGTATGGGATGATCCAAAACCTTATGTCCTTTATGGTACATTATTGATAGATTCATGTACCCTGGTTTTGCCGGCGGGGGCAAGATTGTTTGTTCATGGAGGTATAGCCAATAACCAACTGGGTATTTATAACGAGGGACTGATTTATACATTCCCATCAGGCAAAATAAAGGTGATGGGGACTGCCAATGATCCGGTCATTATCCGCGATGATCGAATTGAGCCCGATTTTGAAGGAGAGTGGGCAGGTATCCGTCTTGGACCTGAAAGCGGACCTCACCAGTTCAGCTTCATGAATTTGTCGAATGGTATTGTGGGTATTTCCGCTGATAGTGCATCAGAGGTGAGCATTGATCACAGCAACATTTCATTCACCAGCGGCCCAGGTTTTTTTGCCCGTCATGCGAAGGCAGATATTTCAAACTCATTATTTTTTGAAAATGGTAGTCAGTCGGTTGCCCTGACATTTGGTGGGGATTATTCGGTCACATATTGTACCATGTCGAACTTTGGAAACACCACAGAAGCATTGTTATTAAATAATTTTTATTGTTCTGACCCGCTATGCTCAGGTGGAGCGTTATTAAATCTATTGAACGCCAACGTCCGGAATAGTATCATGGTGGGTTCCTCCACAGATGAATTATGGATGGTAGATGCAGCAGATCCTGCTGAATTGTTATTCAATGTCACTATGAAAAACAACATTGTTGTTGTTGACGAACTGCTCGATCCGGATAATTTTCCTTCTTTCTTCGAAACGATATGCCCGGGATGTAAGGAATGGTCGCTCTCTGATACCTTGTTCGTTGACATCGGCAAAAATGATTATCACCTCGACACGATGTCAATTGCAGAAATGAAAGCTATTCCGGTAGCCGGTTTAATAGATGATTTGGAAGCACAACTGCGGGATGCCGTTGCGCCTGACATTGGATGTTATGAATTTCAATAAAAATTAAAAATGAAAAACGAAAAATGTTATTTGTTATATGTTACTCGTTACTCGTTACAGTGTTTATTCTACTCTTATCCACTGTAATCAGCATCACTAGTCCACCGATAAAAAATAAGATTAATACAAGCACGCTCATCCTCATATTGCCAGTGATTGAATTGACAAGCCCAAACATAAATGTACCTGAGATGATGGCCAGTTTGGAGATGATATCGTAGAAGCTGAAAAAGGAAGTCGGATCATCTTTTCGGCCTTCAAGTAATTTAGCATACGTCGCCCTCGATAAAGATTGTATCCCACCCAGCACCAAGCCGACAAATCCCGCGATAGTAAAGAATTGCCATTTTTCCGTAGTGGCATATGCGCCTGCACATATCAATATCCATATGATGATCTGGATCAGAAGACTGAACTTATTTCCTTTGATCGTTGAAATTTTTGCAAAAAGTAATGCTCCAGGAATGGCAATTAACTGGAGGAGTAATATGGTAATAATCAGTTCCGTATCCTGAAACCCCAGTTCCTGGCTTGCAAAAATGGAGGCCAGGTAAATGACGGTATGCACACCTGCTATATAAAAGAAATAGGAAGCGAGAAATCGCTTTATATGCGTGTCCTCTTTTATTTTATGCCACACTAAAATAAGTTCGTGCCAGCCTTTCTTAAATAAATTCTCAATATTCCGGATCCTGTCATCCGGAGGTAATCGTCTGAAAGTAATTTGCGCAAAACCCAACCACCATAAGCCGACCAGGACGAACGAAATTCTCGAGGGAAGTTTTGGATCTGAAATGAAAAACCATTCAGGTTTTTGAATCATTACAAGACAAAAGATCAGTAGTAAAACACTTCCTAAATATCCATATGCATACCCTTTGGCACTCACCCGATCATATTGATCCTCGGTAGCAATTAATGGTAAATAAGAATCATAAAAAACCAAACCACCTGCTGCTCCGATTGTCCCCAGTATAAAGGCAGCAGTGCCAATCCACATTGTCTCAGGTGATTTAAAAAGAAACAGTCCAATACACCCGATTGCCCCGGTAAGAGTAAAAAGCTTTAAAAAATACATTCTTCGCCCGCTATAATCTGCAATACCGGATAATAATGGTGAAAGAAGCGCAATCAGAATATAAGAAAGTGTTACTGAAAACGAATAAAGTGCAGAACTTGAAATCGATCCCCCGAAAATATCGATTCGTTCATACGCTACATTTGAAAAATAGATGGGAAATATAGCGGTTGAAATGACCAGGTAGTAAGCCGAATTCGCCCAGTCAAAATAAGCCCATCCGGTGATGGTTTTTTTATCATTCAATTCCGTAGTCAATGTTATCGCATTTATTAAAACAAGGTAAACCATCTTGGCCGAAATAAACATCCTACTCGGTCAATCCCTTTATCTCATAATTCATAATTTTAAATTTTCCTTCATAATTCTAAATTCAAGATTCCTTATTCCAGATTCTTTTCCCTGTGTTCTTCGTGAAAGTCTCTGTGAACTCTGTGCGATTTTCACGCGGAGTGCCCGGAGAAATATCACGGAGTGCACGGGTGGTTTCTTGCCTTGCGCTGTGAATCCATTTTCTCGGTATGTTTTAATTTTAAATTTTCCTCCATATTTCTAAATTCCAGATTCCTTATTCCAGATTTCCTTCCCTATCTTCCACCGGTATGCGAATCCTGATACTGAGCCGGAGCCCTATTCTGTATTCTACCCATAGTCTTGTCATGGCTGCGCGCCGCAGGGGACATGCTGTGCGAGTAGTAGACCATATGGCATGTGACCTTACTATTCTTGATGGGCAATTAGGTGTTCGCTATCAGGGGGAATTCCTGGGACGGCCGGATGCAGTCATTCCCAGGATAGGTTCGTCGGTGACAAGCTATGGTGCCGCCGTTGTACGGCAATTCGAAATGATGAAAGTCTACACAGTTGTGACCACCGAAGCATTGATGCGCGCTCGTGATAAGAGGACTTCCCTTCAATACCTGGCAGCACATCAACTTCCTGTGCCTGATAGCGTTTTTACTGCAATGCCTGATAATGTTGAGTCCATGCTCAGGATGTTAGGAGATAATTATCCTGTGGTGATCAAGATGCTCAATAGCACGCAGGGCCAGGGGGTGATTCTAGGTGAGTCCCTGAGTGCTGCTCAATCTATTGCGGAAGCATTCATACGGCTTAGGGAGGAAATATTGTTACAGAAATTTATAGTTGAATCCAAAGGCAAGGATGTGAGAGTATTTGTCGTTGGAGGGAAAGTGATAGCGACCATGGAAAGGAGTGCAAGAGATGGTGAATTCAGATCCAATCTTCACCGTGGAGCTTCTTCAAAAAAGGTCCGCATCACTGCTGAGGAAGAGGAAATTTCGCTACGCGCTGCAAGACTCATGGGACTGGATGTTGCAGGTGTTGACATCCTTCGATCAGATAAAGGACCCCTGATATTAGAGATCAATGCTTCCCCCGGACTTGAAGGAATAGAGGGCACCACCAATGTCGATATCTCAGGGCATATCATAAAATTTGTAGAGACACATGCCCGACCAGTCACAGTATAACGAGTTGCGGCGGATTCACCTGGGCAGCAATGAAATCTTGCCCGGCACAAGCACAAAAGCAAGCTACAGTGTAGGAAATCTTCCATCAGGTACTCGTGTAGCGATACAAATGGAAATATTCCGAAGTACCCAACCCGGGCCTCACATCCTTGTCATAGGTGGTGTACATGGGGATGAAGTGAATGGAGTGGAGATAGTGCGAAGGACGCTTGAAAAAAATCTTTACAAAGAGATGATCTGCGGGTCTGCAATCGTAATGCCTTTGCTGAATGTATATGGATTTATCAATTTCAGCAGGGATGTGCCTGATGGTAAAGATGTTAATCGCAGTTTTCCGGGTACGCTGGCAGGTAGTTTAGCATCCCGTGTTGCAAGGATCCTCACAAAGAATGTCCTTCCGCAGATCGATGCCATCATTGATTGTCATTCCGGCGCCCAGGGTCGTTATAATTATCCGCAGGTACGAATCACAAAAGGTGACGAAGAGAGCTACAGCCTGGCAATGGCATTTAATTCGCCATTTATCATTCACAATCATGCATTGAATGGCTCTTTAAGAAAAACAGCAAGAATAGCCCAGAAAATGTGCATTACGTATGAAGGTGGTGAAGCGCTAAGATTTGATGGTTATTCCATAGCACGCGGCGTTTCAGGAATTGAACGCACTCTTCACCATTTGGGAATGATCGGTAAATCCCCGCCTGAAATTGGTGTCCCGGTGGATATAGAGCATGCAAGTTGGGTGAGGTCATCACATGCAGGTTTGTTTATCTGGTCCAAAAGTTCAGGTTCCCTGGTCCGGAAGGGAGAGCCTTTAGGTACGATCAGCGATCCATATGGCGCTCGCCAGGTTGTTGTGCTGGCACCCAGGGAAGGATATATTATAGGACACACAAACGCCCCTGTGGTCAGCCAGGGAGATGCTCTTTTCCATATTGGATATTGATACAAAACTTGCGCCATGACGGTTCTCATATATCTTTGCTGCGCTATATGAAAATCACCTCAGGTATTCTTGCCGTTTCGGTCCTGTTCCTCTTGACAGGCGTAGGTTGTAAATGGTATAATGGAAATAACCAGAATGAGGATGATGGCAAGGTCAGCTCCACAGATTCCACAGAGATCAAAGAATTCGAAACAGATGTACAGGTCTATGAAAGTCCGGATCGAGTCATCTGGCAGAAGCCTGATTTAGTTATTGAGCAATTAGGACAGGTTGACGGTAAAGTGATTGCTGACCTGGGTGCAGGAACCGGATATTTCAGCAGGCGGATCGCGAATAAAGGAGCAACGGTAATAGCTATCGATATTGATCCGGAGGCCATTCAATGGATGGAGGAGCAAAAGGCCAAATTTCCGGCTGAGATCAGGGACCGGCTCATCATCCGTTTGGCTGACAAAAATGATCCTCACCTCAGGAAAAATGAAGTCGATATCGTCTTGTTAGTAAATACCTATTCCTATATCACTGACCGTGTCCGGTATTTTACAAAATTGAGAGATAAAATAAGGAAAGGTGGAAATATCGTCATCATTGATTTTAAGAAAAAAGATACACCTTTTGGCCCTCCGCTTGCTGATCGAATCGCTGCATTCGATGTTGAAAAAGAACTCAGTGATGCAGGGTATGATATCCTGAAAATGGATGAAGAATCACTCGAGTATCAATACATCATCAAAGCACAAAGACAATAGTGAATAGTGAGTAGTGAGTTTGCTGCCTGACATCCTTTTCGTGAGACGTCAGACGTGAAACGTGAGTTGATTAAAACAACAAAAGGGTTAATCGTAATTTCAAACTACGAACAACTCTTTTGTTTCTTCCTTAAAATCGAAAATCGAAAATCGAAAATCGAAAATACTTTTGCGTCTCGAGTCCGGCATCCCGCATCCTTTTTATCCGGCATCCCGAACTATCAACTCGTCTCTTCCAGGCCCGATCGAAATAAAGGATATGGGTAACGACAATTCTTTCTCCAGGTAAGAAATATAAGATTTCGCTTCTTTAGGCAGATCATCATAAGTTTCTGCGACAATTTCTTTCACCCATCCAGGATGTTGACTGAGGACAACATCTTTAATACTTTCTGTCAAATCAAACGGCAATTGTTTGGTGATGGCAGATCCGGTTTCGTATTCATCAGCAACGGAAATAAATTCAAATGCATTCAATACATCCATTTTGGTGAGTGCAATGTGCGTAGTGCCAGTGATCATTGCAGCATACCTGAGCTGGGGAAGATCAATCCATCCACACCTTCTAGGACGTCCTGTGGTACTGCCAAATTCGTTCCCTGCTTTTCGAAGTCTTTCTCCGTCTTCCCCCGTAAGTTCTGATGGAAAAGGACCAGAGCCAACACGTGTGCAATATGCTTTAGACACTCCGATGACATTTCTGATTGCAGTAGGCGGAATTCCCAATCCACTGCATACGCCTGATGAAATCGTATTGGAAGATGTAACAAAAGGGTAGGTGCCAAAATCAATGTCGAGCATCACACCCTGGGCGCCTTCTGCCAGGATATTGTGACCAGCCTTCAGATGTTCGAAGAGAAAATATTCCGCATCGATAAGATCCAGTATTCTCATTCGCTCTATTGCTTCGAACCATTTATCTTCTTCTGTCTGCAGATCAAATTCAATCTCCGGATACTGCTTGAGCAAACGTTGGTGTTTGTCCCGCAGGGAAATATATTTCTGATAAAAATTAGCACTCAATACATCGCCTACACGCAGGCCGTTTCTTCCTGTCTTATCCATGTAGCATGGACCGATTCCCCGTAATGTTGACCCGATTTTATCAGCACCTTTTGAGGCTTCGGAAGCCATATCAAGCAGCTTGTGCGTAGGTAATATCAGGTGGGCTTTTTTAGCGATGTTCAAGCGGCTTGTTGCATCGCATCCACCGGCAACAAGCGCGTCAATTTCGCGTATGAGTGTGATAGGGTCGATCACAACGCCATTCCCTATAACATTGATCATATGATCGTGAAAAATGCCGGATGGAATCGTGTGGAGTACAGTCTTCTTCCCATCCACCCAGAGTGTATGGCCGGCATTCGGACCTCCCTGGAACCTGCAGACCAATTGGTACTGATCTGCGAGATAATCCACAATTTTTCCTTTACCCTCATCTCCCCACTGCAATCCCAATAATACGTCTACAGCCATCTTTATTAATAAAATAAAGGCCACATGGCCTTGAGGGGTAAAGATAAAAAAAGCATAGAGCATAGGGCATAGGGTAGAATGGATTCTATGCGTAAGATCCTCAGTAGCGTATATTGACTTCTTAGAGTGGATTCATCCTGGGAACAACGAGAATTTACAAATCGTCAATAGTCAATAGCCAATAGCCAATCGTCTATTGACTATTGGTTATTGTCAATTGTCTATTGTCAATGGCCTTTGGTCTTTTGTCATGATTTCATTTTTTCTCTAGTATCTCCATTCGGTTCAACAAATCCTCGATCACCTGATTTTGTTTTTCGATCAAGAGTTCCTGAGCTTTATTTTGATCATTCAGTTCCTGTAATGCCTTCACCATTGGCGTCATCAAATCATTATACCTAACACCATACCAACCATTGTCATCTTTCGAGATTATTCCATTATCGGAAGCTCCAGATGAATTAAGTGCCTCTTCCAGATCCTGCGCGATGAAACCGTATTCGCGTTTTTTGCTTTCATCATTATTGCGGTAATAGGATACAGGTCTTAGTTTTGAAATAAAATCCAATCCGAGATTTGACGCCTGAATATCTGATTTCCATCTACGGTCGGAGGTGATGGTCCAGGCGACCTGAACACCTGCATAGGTAACATAATTTCCTCCAATTCTTACCTGATAACTTGCTGTTGCATTCGGAACATTTGCACTTTCTCCTATCACTGTATTGCCGGTACCACTTGTAATCTGGTTGCCAGCAAAAGTACCCAGTGCTGTATTGCTATTCCCTGTGGTATTAAAAAGACTGTAAAAGCCAACTCCACAGTTAGAAAATGCAGTGAAATTATGTGCAAGGGATCCATTTCCAATGGCTGTATTTGCGTTTCCACTTGTATTGGATAGGAGAGCCTCATTTCCGATAGCTATATTATCTGATCCTGATACATTGTTTTCAAGGGCTTCCACACCCATGGCCATATTATTGACTCCGGTAGTATTTTCGAAAAGAGCCAGCGTTCCATTGGCGGTATTACCTGATCCTGATTCGTTGTTATAAAGTGCACCAGATCCTGTTGCAGTATTAGACGATCCGGTTGTATATCTGAGTGCGCCTGCGCCAACACCCGTATTATTTGAACCAGAAACATTTGCATAAAGCGCAGAAAAACCCAGCCCGGTATTGCTACTTCCATTTGTATTAAAATTGAGAGCACCATACCCTGTGGCTGTGTTTGCACTTCCTGACGTGTTGGCGTTTAAGGCAGCATATCCTATACCCGTATTACTCGCCCCGCTAGTGTTGAGACTGCCGGCATATCCTCCGACAAATGTATTTGCTATTCCACTACTTTCTGTGATTCCTGCACCGACTCCGATAAAAATATTGGTTGCATTATTAGAATGAATCCACATGAGATCACTACCCATAGAATTCCTCAATTTAATCAGGGGATTGCTATTGCTCTGTCCACTTGCCGCATCAATGATTAGTTGTGAGGTATTAGTCAATCCTTTCAGGTGAAACATTCCTGCTGGCGTTGTAGTATTAATTCCTATGCTCGATCCATTATCAAACAGTAGAGAATTGCCAATGATATTCGATGAGGTAAATTTTGGAAGGAAATTTATTGTACCACTTCCACCCATTCCCGATGCAGACGTTTGCCAGGATGCTATGCCTGTTGCATCAGATGTAAGGACTTTTCCATTTCCTGGATTACCACCTGAAATTTTTACCTGACCATTGATATCCAGTTTCGCACCTGGTGTTGATGTGCCAATTCCAACATTTCCTCCATTATTAAAAACATTACTGCTGTTAACCACCCATGTTGTGCCATTCCAATAGGGAGTGTTGCCTGCATTTGTACCATTCACAAGTATACCAGGAGGTCCCTCAGGTCCGGTCGCTCCTGTAGCACCTGTAGTTCCGGTTGCGCCTTGAGGTCCTTGAGACCCTGGTTCACCTTCTGAGCCGTCAGGTCCTTGGGGTCCTGTTTCACCCGCCTGGCCTTGAATGCCCTGTGGCCCTGTTTCACCCGTATCTCCTTTCGGACCTTGTGGTCCCGGATTACCACTCGCAGCATATAGGGCATACGGGACACTGAGCAATTCAGAAGAACCCATGCTCACAAAGGCATTCCCGCCTTCAGCATCCATATCCACCTGAAGCCATGCTTTTATTTCTGACCAGGGGATAGTTGAAAAATTTCCTGCAGTTGGATTTCCATTTCCGATTTTGACGGTGAATAAACCAAACTGGTTAGTGGCAACGCTTTGATTTTCCTGATATATCAGTGATCCTGCTTCTCCGTCCGTAATGGAAAATTGAATCTTGATATTCCTGTTTTGAAAAATAGTGCCGTCACTGTTACGGGCTACGGCCTGATAATTTAAACCCTGAGGAGTCTGTGACAACAACGACGCAATTGGCAATAGACAATTGGCAATAATTAAGATGATAGTCACATTATTTAATAAGCTCTTTTTCATTTTGTGTTTATTTGAAGTGGCTACTTAATGATGTTAATTTTTTTGACGAAATGATATGCAGGATCCGTATTGTTCTGTTGTATAGTGAATGCAACTACATAAATTCCTTGTGGTTCTTTCGAAAAATCAAAGGATTCAATATGGAGTCCGCTATTTTGAAAATATGAAGTCTTATAAATTTCATTTCCAAGCAAATCAAACATCCGCAGATCAACATATTCATTCACTTCTGCTTCAGTGACCAGATTAAAATACCCTTGTGAAGGATTAGGATAAATATCAACTGAAAAAAATTGATAGTGATGTTCATCAATCGATGTACCCATATCCCAATATTGTTGAAAACCTTGAGTCAATATGGCAGTTGGTGATGTGAAAGTTTCCAACGCCGACATTTCACATGTAGTGAAGCTTAGCATTCCTGATGAATTCACATAAAAGCCACCTGATGAGGACACAACATAGGGTGTGAGTTGTTGAGCTGAAAATGCAGTGGATAGTAATATCAACATGAAAAGCAATATCAATTTTTCCATTTGTTATTATTTTTTGGTTGAGTCGGTATCTCCATTCTTAGACTTTCAAAAAGGTTTTGTGGTCGATGTATTTTTCCGGCTTTTATTTGGTTTTCTATATGACCGGGAAATAAATAGAGGTTCCAAAAACAGAAAAGCTGTGATCATCACACCTATGAGCAATACACCGGCAACGAACATTATTTTTCGAAATCAAATTATTAGCTTCAAATTGTCGTGGAAAATTAGCAAGCCCGTGTGAGGATTAGTGTAGCCTTTATCCGGATGCGAAAATCAGACATGAATGGTGAGCCTGGTTTATTGAACCGTTAGGCCAGAACTTGTCTTTTTTCGGATATGAAGCCATATGCGGGTCCCTGCAGGCGTACCATCAGGGAGGTATAAATCTTCTATTTTTAGTGGATCAGAATGGATTGATCCGTTGAAGTCGCGGAGTCTTTGAATGGTGTTCTGAATAGCGGTTGACTCATGTTGTGTCATTTGAGATTTAAGCATGGATGCTTTTTGTCTTCCGATTCCGTTATCCGTTATACTAAAATGAATCCATTCTTTGTCAGCACGAATACTGAGTTCTATTTTCTTTTCGCCTTTCTTCGAAGATAAGCCATGCCAAAGGGCATTTTCAATGAAGGGTTGCAGGACCAGGGGAGGGACGTGAATCGTTTCAGGGAAGATTGACTCATCCACTGTTTCAACAAATTTTACATCTTCATCAAGTCGTAACTTTTCCAGGTCCACATAAAGACGGAGCGATTCCAATTCCTGGCGCAAAGAGATTTCACTGCGTTTAGAATTTTCAAGCACCTGTCTCAACAACCTTGCAAATTTGCTGATATACTTATTGGCGGACGAGGTTTGATTCGTAGCGACTAACGACTGAATAGAATTAAGTGCATTATAAATAAAATGAGGGTTCATCTGTGCGCGCAGTGCTCTCATCTCAAGTTCGAGCATTTGTCCTTTTATTTCTCCTTTTGCTCTTTCCTGTTTTAACCGTATGCGGAATATCCAGGCTACTATGGTCGATACCATAAGTAATATTAATATCCGGAACCATGTAGTTTCCCAAATTGGTTTTGCAATAGTGAATGAAAATAAAGTAGGGTTGCTCCATTCTTCTCCGCGATGGTGGCTGCGTATCTGAAACAAATATTGCGCGGGTTTTAACTGATTGTACGAAACAGAATTATTCACCGAAGCTTGGCTCCAGACTGTATCTGCCGGTAATAGCCGATAAGCATACTGGGTGCCTGGGTTTTCAATTGTTGTAGGAGAGTTGAAAATGAAAGTAAGTGAATTCTGATCGTATTTGAGCTTCGGATTGACAGGTATTTCAAAGTACGTGGTGAGTGAATCAGAATACAGAGTCCAGTTTGTCCGTTGGTTTTGAAGCTGGACCTCCTCAAGTATGACATTCCCTGTCTTTTTGAGGGTTTCTGAAATATCGCTGTTAAAACAAATCAGTTCATTTTGCAGATTGACCCAGATATGATCTCCTGACTCAGCGATGTGATACCAATCCGTGTTAGCCTGCCTGCACATTTCATATACAGTATATTGTTTTGATGCCCATTTTTCATCCGATGTTTTGAATAGATGCTGTATTCCACGATTTGTGGTACACCATAAGGATCCGCTATCATCTGCGATAAAGTCGTAAAACAAAGTATTGATATTTTCAGGGGAATCTTTTATAATATCTACCAATTCAAAGTCAGCACCAGATGGATATTTGATTTTGTATTCAGAAACATTCTCTCCTGCATTATATATCCAAAGGTTAGAATGATGGTCTTTATAGAGATACCTTCCCCAGGAACTGGATGCATGTGTTTTAGTAAAATGAAATTGATTTTCTTTATCCGGAGCATACAGAAAGACCTCATTATCCAATGTCTTAATCGCTAGGCATTCCTTATCTACAAATAAAACCTGTCGTGGAAATTTTATGTAAGTATGATCTGCATCAAATAATGTATCCAGTGTATTGTCATTTACAAACGTTAAAACAGAATCTAAAGCAATAATGATTTTATCCGTTTGCGTTCCGCATGCAATTCCTGCTGCAAACGGCTGACCGGCTTCCCTGATAAGATTTGTTTTATTTTCCAACTTCCCTTCCCTGTAGTAATAAAGTTGAGCATTTCGGGTAGTCATCCAAATGCCCTGGTTCAAATCAATCGCATAGTTATCTACAAAATCGTTAGGCAATTCCAGGATATAGGATTGCAGAATCTCGTAGGATGTCTTTTTGTCTGTATCATAGCGTATGAGCAATAATTTTCCATCACTAATAGAAACAAATAATTGATTTTTTCCATACGGAAATACATTGCGTATATGTTCTCCGGTTGATACTTCATTGATCTTCATTTTTGAAAAAGAGGGAGGCAGTATTTTCATCAGGCCATATGCATATGTAGCCCACACCTGATTGTCCCGATCTTCAAAATACTTTCCAATGGTTATGCTGGCAAAAGGAGTTTTTACTTTCTGCTGACTGACATACCCATTTTTTTGCTGTAAAACCAATAATCCATCTTCTTTAGTGGAAATCCACCATTGGTCATCTGTGGATTTGTAAAATGAAAGAACAGTCTTGTCTTTTAATTCATTGGGAAAAAGTTTTTTCTGATGGAGGGAATCAATAAGATAAATAGCTGCATTCATATTTACGTACGCATGGTCGTCGATACTTTCAATCTGTTTGAAAAATGGACCCTGATCCGGATGATACTGAAGCCTTGTGATATTTCCTTTGTTGTTTTTATAGAATAGCTCTGTACCTGTGATGGCATATTCTCCATCAGACGTTCGGACTACTGTTCCGATGACATCCTTATTATTTTGGTTGAGTATTGCATAGGGTTCCCAGGCCTGACCATTAAATTTATATTGACCTTCACGGGTGTTCGCTATTATTTCTTTATAAGCATTTTCATAAAGTTGGGAGACGTATGTTGGATGAATTTGATCAGTGGTTGGATATACGTAAAACGAATCCTTCCTGAATTCGGCCATTCCATTTCTCGTGGCGATCCATAATCTGCCTGTATGATCTTCTAATAATTGATTACACCACAGGGATGGCATGCCATTCCGCACACTAAAGGTTTGAAATTTGGTTCCGTCATACCGGTCCAAACCATGGATAGTCCCAATCCATAAATATCCATATTGGTCCTGGTAAAAACATGTGAGTAAATTCTCTGACAATCCATCAAGCGATGTATAAGTCCGTATTTCTAAATCCTGCGACCATATACTATGATTGTAGAATAGAAAGCCAAAAAAGTAAAGGATGAGGTGCGGACGAATCAATGTCAGGATTTAAAGAACTGCAAAAAAACTTCTTTATTGGCGCGTGATACATCCAATTCATCCCCATTGCTCATGACCACAGAGCCACCTTCACCTCGCTTGTACGCTGTAATTTTGTGTGGATTGACCATGTAGGAACGATGTATCCTGATGAAGGAATGAGGCAATAGTAATTCATTAAAGTGTCCCAGGGTGTAGCTCGAGATAAGTTTTTTGTTATCCGCTAAAAAAATTTCAGTGTAGTTACCGTTCGCTTTGCAATAGAGAATTGAAGAAATGGATGTCAGTAGAAATCCTTCAGGAGTGGGGACTACTAATTTATCATTCAGGATAGCAGTTTCCCTGATACGAGTCTGGAGGTGAGAAATATTGAGAGATGTTGATTTCCCTGCATTTGCTATGGCTTTTTGTACAGCGGCCTGAAATTCATCCGGATCGATAGGCTTAACCAGGTAATCAACAGCACTGTATTTGAATGCCTTGATCGCATATTCAGTGTGCGCAGTGATAAATATGATCTGAGCCTTGATCTCTTTACCCTCGTCAAGTAAATCAAAACTCGTGCCTTCACGAAGTTGAATATCCAGGAAAACAATATCAAATGTTTTATGTGTAATCAACTTTTTAGCTTCCTCAATTCCAGCGACTTCTTCGACAATAATTTTGGGAAATTGATTTTGAAGATATTGTCTGATCAGCGCGCGGCTCTGTTTTTCATCATCAAGGATCAAAGCTGTCATAAACAGAGGAAGGTTAATTCCGAGAAAGATAGGCAGTAGTTTCCTATTGATGAATGCTTATTAGTATATAAGGTTTTTAGGTTTATTGCCTATTGTTTATCGCTCATGCTCTCTGCTCACTGCCTCAGCCTTATCCTTTCTTGCAACCACCTTTACAATGCCCATACAAATTCAGGCTATGATGCTCAATCGTAAAATCCAGGATATCAGCCACCGTGGTTTTTATTTGGTGAATACGGGGATCGCAAAATTCCACCACCTTTCCGCATTCAAGGCAAATGAGATGATCATGCTGTTTGAAGCCATACGATTTTTCGTATTGCGTCAGGTTTTTTCCGAATTGATGCTTTGTGATGAGATCACAATTAATGAGCAGTTCAAGCGTATTGTAGACTGTAGCGCGGCTAACACGATAGTTTGAATTTTTCATGTGGATATACAAGGCTTCAGCATCAAAATGATCTGAACGGTTGTAGATCACCTCAAGGATCGTATACCGTTCCGGTGTACGTCGAAGATTATGTTCTTCAAGATGCTTCGTAAAAATCTGCCTGACATCTTCGAATGATGCAGGTGTCGTAATCCGCGGGGTGGAAGCTCCTGATGTCATATGATTAGTTTTCACGGTATACGGATGAAATGCCTTGTAAATTCTTCAATGAACGGATCACCATATTCAACTGGTTCTTATTATTTACCACCAAAGAAACCTTTCCTTCAAAATATCCCTGCTTGCCTTCAATGCTGAGCGAACGGATATTGATTCCCAGGCCGGAACTGATTTTATTGGTTACCCTTTCGATGACACCCGGGCCATCATCTACACCGGTGATACGCAGGTTGACCACGGATTGAACATTGCCGGAAGTTACCCATTCTGCTTTTTGTACGCGGTATCCATAACTGGCGATCAGGTGAGTTGCATTCGGACAATTGCTTCTATGAATTTTTACACCGGCACCTGATGTCACATAAGCAAATATCTCATCGCCTACGACAGGATTGCAACATGTAGCCAACGCATATTTATATTGTTCTCCATCTTCACCACCTATGCTGATACGGGGTTGTACTGAATCTTTACCTAAGGCAGGAGATGTCGATGGTTCAGTATCTGTTACGCTGGTGCGCTGAGGTTGCTTAACCGGAAAAATAATTTTTCCTCCTTCCACTCCAAACTCCCTGATCTGCGCCATGTCAAACTGATCCACAGCGATATCATAATAGAAATCCATCCTGGAGGTGTATCCAAAATATTTGACGAGATGATCTACATTATCTTCGAGATCAGCTTTCATGCCCCGAAGCTTTCGTTCGAGTTTTTCCATGCCCTCTTCGGACTGGTCTTTCTTCGATTCTTTAAGGGCAGTACGGATCTTGGCTCTTGCTTTTCCGGTCACAGCCATCCGTAGCCATTCTTCATTTGGCTTCTGGTTCCGGCTGGTGATGATCTCTACCTGGTCACCGTTATTGAGCTTATATCCCATCGGTACCATCTTGTTGTTGATCTTGATGGCAGTTGCATGATACCCGATATCAGAGTGAATAGCAAATGCAAAATCAAGTGCTGTCGCACCCTTTGGCATTACTTTCAAATCACCCTTGGGTGTAAAGACATACAATTCTTCAGCATAAAGATTCGTACGGAAATCACTGAGGAATTCAAGCGCGTCTTTATGCGTATCATCGAGCATATCACGAATATTGTCAAGCCAGTTTTCGTAGATATACTGTTGTGTGTTTACATTTTTATATTTCCAGTGAGCTGCAAATCCACGTTCTGCTATTTCATCCATTCGCTCCGTACGGATCTGGATCTCTACATATCTTCCTTTCGGTCCTATGACGGTAGTATGCAGTGATTCGTATCCATTCGATTTCGGAGTGGTGATCCAGTCTTTCAGGCGTTCAGGAATAGGCGTGTGCGTTTCTGTGAGAATGCTGTATACAAGCCAGCAGGCTGCTTTCTCTTTTTCAGTAGGCACATTTAATACGATGCGTATTGCAAAGAGATCATAAATTTCTTCGAAGGGTACTTGCTTCTTTTTTAATTTATTATAGATCGAAGCAATAGATTTAGGACGGCCCACAATTCTGTATTCAAAACCCAGCTCTTCAAGCTTTTCTTTCAGCGGTTTGATAAATTCCCTGATGTAGCGTTTGCGTTGCTGCTCGCTTTCCGTCAGTTTTTGTTCGATATCTTCAAAGATCTCCGGTTCCTGGATGGAAAGGATGATGTCCTGCAACTCTGATTTTACATTATAAAGACCCAGGCGATGGGCGAGGGGTGCGTATATATAATCTGTTTCTGCGGCTATGCTGAGTTGCTTATTCCTTGGCATAGGGCCTATGGTGCGCATATTGTGCAACCTGTCCGCTATTTTGATCAGGACAACCCTGACATCCTCGACGAGAGTTGAAAGTACTTTTTTAAAATTTTCAGCTTGCTGGGATGGAGCATTGTACAAGCCGTCAAGTTTTGTGAGACCGTCTACAATGTGACCGATTTTGTCTCCGAATTCTCTACGGATATCTTCGATCGTCACATCCGTGTCTTCAACCACATCATGAAGAAGAGCGCAAACTGCAGCAGTGGGGCCCAGGCCAATTTCATTGACACAAATCCTTGCGACTTCAATAGGATGGAAAAAATAAGGCTCGCCACTCTTGCGTCTTTGCTTGCTGTGAGCCTCCAGGCCCATTTCAAATGCTTTCCGGAGATTCTTCTTGTCGGTATCATCCAGCGGAGCAGGCAAAGCCTTCATCAGCCTCTTAAACTCACGCTGAAGGGCTAGTTGTTCATTTTCTGTTATGCCTGACTGGGTATGTGGCATGGTTACACAAGTTAAGGACAAATGTGCTGATCTGATAGTTAACGGCTTGTGAAGCCGGGATGTAGATAAACACAGGCATTTAATATCACGTTCATTTTTTCAATTAATGCCTACATTTGCAGCCGTTTTTGGAATGAGCGGGTATGGCGAAATTGGCAGACGCGCTAGACTTAGGATCTAGTGCCGCAAGGCTTGGGGGTTCAAGTCCCTCTACCCGCACTTCTTTTCCTTGAACTTTTGGATACCTGCAAGGGTTACATGCCGGGCTTTCCTTCCTCAAAAACCAAAGAAAACCCGACCAGTACCGATAGTCTCTATTCAACAAGCTACTTCACAGAAGAAACACTCAGCAAATACCATACACAAGGATGAAAATTGATTTTAACCGTTTAGACGATCTCAACGCCAGATTAACATTAGTGATCGAACGCTCTGATTACCAGGCTAAGCTTGAAGAAAATCTAAAGAATTACAGCAAGAAGCTCAATATCAAAGGCTTCAGATCTGGAAAGACACCTAAAAGCGTCCTGACCAAAATGTATGGTAAAGGAATGCTTGAAGAAACCGTGTCTACTATGCTGAACGAGAAGTTATTCGCATACCTGGAATCTGAAAACATAGAGATTTTTGGAAACCCTGTTATGAATGCTGATGCAGATCCGATTGATTTCAATCCTAAAGCTCCTCAGGACTACACCTTTGTTTTCGATTTGGGTTTGAAACCTTCATTTGATCTCAAATACAATTTTGAAACACCTCTGAGCATCAGGAAAGCTGTGACTGACCAGGACGCTCTTGACCAGGATATCCAGCGGTACCGTCGTGTATTTGGTGCTGAGGAACCCGTCACGGATGGAGAAGTGGAACAACATGACAGGGTAGGCATCAAATTAAACAGGATCACTGAAGATGGCCAGGCTGAAGAGAAAACCACAGAGACCGTGGTTGATCTTGAAAGAATTCAGGGTGAAGCCAAAACAGATCTTCCGGGAAAAAAGACAGGTGACACTTTAGATGTCGACCTGGTAGCATTCATGGGTTATGCTCGTGACATGCTTGTGAAAAATACCCTTGGTCTGGATGCTGATCCGGATCCTGAAAATCCATTGAATTACAGGGTTACCATTGATACCATCGCCAGGCCACAGATGACTGAGCTGAGCGGTGATCAACTCACCAAATATGTCGGCTCAAAGGTGGATGATGAAGCTTCATTCAGGAAAATGCTGGAAGAAAGAGAAGATCATTCTAACCAGACCCGGACAAATGATATGAGGAAGATGGCAGTTCGCCATGAACTGCTTAAAGCCAATCCGTTCTGGATCCCCGAGGAGTTTTTACTCAATTGGGTGAATGCCCAAAGACAGCAGAAAATCGAACCCGGTTCTCGTGAAGCAGGTAATTTATTCAGGGAAGCCAAATGGTCATTACTCCTCAATAAAATAGCGAAAGAAGAAGGCCTTGAAGTGACGGAAAAGGATGTGCAGAGCCAGGTGACGAAATGGATCCTTGAAAATGTCAATTACAGACAGACGGATGTACGAAAACTAATGAAAGAACTACATGCTAACGAATACTTCATGAGCACAATGAAAGAAAACGCACTTGAAGAAGTCGTATTTGGACACATCATACCTAAATATCAGTTCGATGAAACAGGGGCAACTCCGGAAGAGTTTGAACATGCTTTCCACGACCTTCATCATCATTTGTTTGATCATGGAGACCATTCACATGCGTAATACCATTAATTTAGCGTTTTAATTTAAAACCCACCACTTTAACATGAGCAACAATAGCGAGTTTTATAAATATGCCACGAAACATGCAGGTATTTCAGGTACACACCTTGATAAATACATGCAAACTTCTGTTCCCGACATCAATGGTTTCACACCTCAGGTGATCGAGGAGCGCCAGATGAATGTAGTAGGAATGGATGTATTCTCAAGACTGATGATGGACCGCATTATCTTCCTGGGTGTGCCGGTCAATGACTATGTAGCCAATGTCATCCAGGCGCAGCTTCTATTCCTTGAGTCTACTGACAATAAAAGGGATATCCAGATGTTCATCAATAGCCCTGGAGGAAATGTCATTTCAGGCTTAGGTATCTACGATACCATGCAATATGTTTCTCCGGAAATAGGAACAATCTGCACGGGTCTTGCAGCTTCTATGGGCGCAGTATTACTTGCAGCCGGAACAAAGGGGAAACGAACATGCCTGCCTCACAGCCGTGTGATGATTCACCAACCAAGCGGAGGTATGCAGGGACAATTTACAGAAATGGAGATTTCATACAACCTGATCAAAAGCATGAAGGATGAATTGTATCAGATCATGGCAAAACATACAGGAAAATCAGTTGAGCAGATTGAAAAAGATTCTGATCGCGATAACTGGATGTCCTCTCAGCAGGCAAAAGACTATGGCCTGGTAGATGAAGTATTGACAAGAAGTAAATAATGATTGTTGGAGCAATCTCCTGCAACAAGAATAAAAAATACCGTTGCAGGAGTTAGCTCCTGCAACTCAATAAATAATAAATTATGAAGACGAGTGATGATCAGTTTGGATGTTCATTTTGTGGACGTGATAAGAAAGAAGCACTTATCCTTATAGCAGGCATTGAAGGGCACATCTGTGAGCTTTGTGTGGAACAGGCCTATGAGATCGTAAGACAGGAGCTGTATGACAATGAAGAGAAGAGTAAGAGAAAAGAAGAAAGCCTCGATGTGCCGGATCATATCACTCCACAGCAAATCAAAAAGTATCTTGATCAATACGTGATCGGCCAGAACGAAGCCAAGAAATGTATCAGTGTTGCTGTATACAATCATTACAAAAGGATAAAGAATAAATCGATTGATGAAGTTGAGCTGGAGAAATCCAATATTCTTCTTGTAGGGCAAACAGGTACAGGCAAAACACTGATTGCAAAAACGATTGCAAAGATGCTTGATGTTCCTTTTGCTATTGTTGATGCAACTGTTTTTACAGAAGCAGGATATGTAGGTGAGGATGTCGAAAGTATGTTGTCTCGTCTGCTTCAGGCTTGTGATTACAATGTTGAAGCTGCTGAACGTGGAATAGTCTACATCGATGAGATTGATAAGATCGCACGCAAGAGTGACAACCCAAGCATCACGCGTGATGTCTCTGGTGAAGGTGTTCAACAAGCGATGTTGAAGATCCTGGAAGGAACTGATGTGTTGGTTCCTCCACAAGGTGGGCGTAAGCATCCTGAACAAAAGCTTGTAAAGGTCAACACACAGAATATTCTTTTCATTGCCGGTGGTGCATTCGATGGATTGGAAAAGATTATTTCACGCAGGCTCAACAAAAATGTGATCGGGTATGGCAACCAGGATACGAAAGCCATCGATTCAGAAAAGCTTTTCCATTACGTTTCGCATAAAGACCTCAAGACCTTTGGCCTTATTCCGGAGTTAGTCGGAAGGTTGCCTGTGCTTGGTTATCTCGAACCTCTAGATGAAGAAACACTTGTCCGTATCATGACTGAGCCACGCAATGCCTTGATCAAACAATACAAGAGGCTTTTCGAACTGGAAGGGATCAAATTTTCCATTACGGAAGGTGCCATTGAATACATTGCGCAAAAAGCGATTGACTTTGGATTGGGAGCACGTGGCTTGAGATCCATTTGTGAAGCCATCATGATGGATGCCATGTTTGAGCTACCGTCTAAAAAAGATGTCAAAGTCTTCGAAGTCGATCTTCGCTATGCAAAAGGTAAGCTGGATAAAGTGCAGTTGAAAAAACTGAAAGCAGCTTAGCCAATTGGCAATAAGCAATAAGCAATAAGCAATAATCAATAGCAAATAGGCAAAGAGACATAGGAAGTTTTCAAATTTTTTGCCAATTGCTAATTGCCAATTGTTTTTTTGCCTTAGCCTTCGCCTTGATTTTTACAAATCATTTGGTTATCAATAATATTATTGTATATTTAACCATTCCCCCAATTAAATAAAGAGTATTTATCCCTCCCATGTACTAAAGATGCATTGCCATTGGCATAAGTGATATCGACATGATCGCTCCAAACCCTGATTCTTCTTCGGATGGTCAGGGTTCTTTTTTTGGTTAAGGGTAAAGAGAAGAATTCCACCATATTTGCATCTTATGCGTTGGCGTTTAGAACTGAGCTATTTCGGAAAAGCCTATTGTGGTTGGCAAAAACAACCCGGGGACCTTACTGTGCAGCAGGCACTGGAAGAAGCTTTCTCCATGATCCTTCGCGAACCCATCGAAATCACCGGGTGCGGACGCACAGATACAGGAGTGCATGCAAGACATTTTACCGCGCATATGGATGTTGCTTCTGCAATCTATTCACCCAAAATGCTCTATCAGATCAATGCTGTTCTTCCTCTGGATATAGCCATTCATTCCATTACCGAAACAGACTATTCATTTCATGCCCGGCATAGTGCTATCGAGAGACATTATCAGTACTATATCCATTTTGAAAAGAATCCGTTTAACCAGGATCAATCCTTTTATTTTAATCAGAATACAGAGCTTGATATGGTGGCCATGCAGGAAACAGCCATCCTGCTTAAAGAATATTCTGAGTTTCTGCCATTTTGTAAAACCGGATCAGGTGCTGAGCATTACAAATGCACAGTGACAGAATCACATTGGATCTTTGATGATCATAAAGCTACGTTCTCCATCAAAGCAAATCGCTTTTTACGTGGCATGGTCCGTCTAATAGTAGGAGCATGTCTCAATGCAGGCTTAGGAAAATTATCAGTGAATGATGTAAAAGAATGTTTGGATAAACAGATTCCTCTGCCGGTACAATGGAGTGTTCCTCCCGAGGGTTTGTTTTTGGAGAATGTGGTTTATCCATAGACCTAAATCCCGTTTGCCCCTAAATCCCCTGAAGGGGACTTTCATTTAAAGTGGCTCGCTAATCCACAAATTCCTCCAAGATGAACTGATAAATCAGGTCAAAATGGATTTGGTTTTGAAAAGTTGATTCTAATGTCGTTAGAATCAATCATTTCAGGTTTTCCTATAATGCAATAGTGTTTTCCTTAAACATCATAATGTTTTCCTTACATATCCTGATGTTTCAGGAAAACATTATTGAACGGTTTATGGAATGCCCTGAATTTCCCTTAGAAACAGAAAGATTAAGATATTGCGCATTGTTCGAGGTCGGAGACTCTCGAATGTCAGATTAGAATTAAAAAAAGAAAGTCCCCTTTAGGGGATTTAGGGGCAAGTTGTCATTCATCCGGAAACAACCTGAATGAAGATGCAAAAGAATTGATCTTATGATGCAGATTCTTTAATACAGTTGCATCATTCCTGTTGACCAATGCTTCATCCATCCATTCAACGATCTGAATACAATCCGCTTCATTCATTCCTCTCGTTGTAGTGGCTGCTGTACCTACTCTTATACCAGATGTAACAAAAGGACTGTGCTTATCAAATGGCACCATGTTCTTATTGACCGTGATATCAGCCTTGATCAGTGTATCCTCTGCTTCTTTTCCAGTCAGTCCTTTGTTTGAAAGATCGATCAGCATAAGGTGATTATCTGTGCCGTCAGAGATGATTTTATAACCACGTTCAACAAACGCTTTAGCCATAGCCTGTGCATTCGATATGACTTGTTTCGAGTACTGCTTGAAGTCAGGAGTGGAAGCTTCTATGAAGGATACTGCTTTGGCTGCAATCACATGTTCCAATGGTCCACCCTGCATACCAGGAAATACACCGCTGTTCAGGATGGTTGACATTTGAATGGGTTCACCTTTTTTAGTTTTTCGATCCCACGGATTGTCAAAATCACGACCCATCATGATAATGCCTCCTCTCGGTCCTCTCAGTGTTTTATGTGTAGTAGACGTTACGATGTGACAATGAGGCATCGGGTCATTCAATAAGCCCATTGCTATCAATCCTGCAGGATGTGCAATATCAGCCATCAACAGTGCCCCAACTTCATCAGCTATCTCTCTCAATCGCTTATAATCCCAATCCCGGGAATAAGCAGATGCCCCACAGATGATTAATTTAGGTTTATGCGTCGTGGCCTGGCTATACACTCCATCCATATCCACCCGGCCTGTCTCTTGTATTACATTGTATGGAACCGCCTTAAATGTAAGACCGCTGTAATTGACCGGCGATCCATGTGTGAGGTGACCTCCATGAGCAAGGTTAAAACCAAGGATCGTATCTCCAGGTTTAAGTACTGCCAGGTAAACGGATGAATTAGCCTGGGCTCCGGAATGTGGCTGAACATTAGCATATTCTGCACCAAAAAGTGACTTCAGACTATCGATAGCTATGGTTTCGATTTCATCCACTACTTCGCAGCCACCATAATATCGTTTGCCAGGGTAGCCTTCTGCATATTTATTGGTAAGGCAGGAGCCCATGGCTTCCAAAACAGCAGTGGATGTGAAATTTTCAGAGGCAATAAGTTCGATGCCTTTTCGCTGCCTGTTTTCTTCCTTGCTGATTAGTTCAAATATGGTTTTAGCTTCGGGATTTGCCATTTGTATATTGAGGTTATTCATTGCAAAGATGTAAAATGTTTAGCCCTTGCCGGCCTGATTTCCGGATTTGCTTTTTCCGGGATAACAAATAAAATATTTCCGGTTTAATGCGATGCTGATAGGGGTTTCCAGGAAAGAGGAGAAAGGTTTTATCTCTTCATCTTTCGTCAGGATTTGGATTTCGTCAATATCCCGGTTGTAGATGGAATTAGATTCACTGCCGCTCCAGACTAATTTCCTGGCATCTTCTTCTGACCATCCATATAGATGGGCGGTTTTCCTGATCATATCCTGCACGATATGTTCATCGATAGGCTCTCCGCTCCATTGGATTTTGTGAAGTTTACGGTTGACAAGGTTGGAAGTCAGAAATGCGATTGATTGGGAAGGATATGAAGTGAGCCGCTTGATGCTGTAATCTATAGATATGTCATCCAGGGCCAGGAAGTAAGGAATGATTTCGTCGAAATCCTTTTTGAAATGTTCAAGATCGACTTTATTTGAAAAAAAATATTCAAGCTCTGAGGCTAAAAACGGTGCCCGGGTCAATGATTTCTCCTCTCGCAGTAACCTGATGATATGCTTCGCCATCAATTCAGCAGACAAAACAGTTTTGTGAAGGTAGACCTGCCAGTACATAATCCTGCGGGCAACAAGAAATTTCTCGATACTATGAAGGCCTTTTTCTTCAACAACAAGTTTGTCATCTACGACCTGGAGCATGCGCAATATCCGGTCATGCCCTACAACACCTTCGGCCACACCGGTATAAAAGCTGTCCCTGGATAAGTAATCCAGCCTGTCCAGATCCAATTGTCCGCTGATCAGTTGATGGAAAAAAGGACGATGATAGAGTCCTTCGAACATTTCAAGTGCAAGACCGATTCCCGGGTCCAGTGTTTTTTGGAGATGACCGATCAGTAGCTTGCCGATGGATTCATGATCAGCCTGTACAAGTAATCCTTCAAGGGCATGGCTGTAAGGACTGTGGCCGATATCATGAAGAAGGACGGCAATTAGTGCCGCTTCCTCCTCTTGTGGTGTTATTTCTGTTTGTTTGGACCTCAGCTCGTCAATGGCCATTCCCATCAGATGCATAGCCCCTAATGCATGGTGGAAACGGGTGTGCTGGGCGCCGGGGTAAACCAGATGCGTCAGGCCGGTTTGTTTTATCCGGCGAAGCCGTTGAAACAAAGGATGTTCGATAAGATCAAAAAGAAGTGGCGTACGGATATGAATTAAGCCATAGACCGGATCATTTATAAGCTTCCGTTTGTTCATAAGGCAAAGATTAAGAAAATATCGGCCTTTCGGGGTTCGTTGTTAGGATCATTCTTTTACCTGAATCAACTAAGCGTAGTAATATTGAAATATGGATAAAATAAAAATTCTCTGGGCAGACGATGAAATAGATCTGCTCAAGCCCCAATTATTTTTTCTGGAAAAAAAAGGATACAACGTCATCACCGTTTCCAATGGTCATGATGCCATCGATGAGTTTGAAAAAGCCGGAGATGTTGATATCATTTTTCTGGATGAAAGCATGCCCGGTCTGAGCGGCCTTGAAACATTGCAAAGACTGAAAGCTTTAAAGCCTTCTCTCCCGATCGTCATGATCACTAAGAATGAAGCTGAAAGGATCATGGAAGAAGCCCTTGGCTCGCAGATCGATGACTATCTGATCAAGCCTGTCAATCCAAACCAGATACTCCTGACGCTAAAAAGAATCGTAGACAATAAACGCCTTGTCAGAGAAAAAACATCTTCAGATTACCAGGTGGAGTTTCGGAATATCATGGTTGAGATCAATAGCGGTCTAGACACCAATTCATGGGCCGAAGCTTATAAACGAATCGTCAACTGGGAAATAAAAATCGACACTGCACGCAGCGAAGAAATGATCGATATTCTATCCATGCAAAAACAAGAGGCGAATTCAGAATTCTCAAAATTTGTGGGTCGTCAGTATTTGTCATGGATAAAGGATAAAGACAAAGCCCCATTGATGTCGCCGGATCTGTTGTCTGCAAAAGTATTTCCATACATCAATGATCAGACGCCTGTTGTGTTTCTTTTGCTGGATAATCTTAGATGGGATCAATGGAAAATTCTTGAACCCGTCATCACCGAATTCTTTGAGGTTGAAGAAGAAGCATTTTTCTACAGCATACTTCCTACATCGACACAGTATAGCCGCAATTCGATCTTCGCCGGCATGATGCCTGCCGAGATTGCAAAAAATTTTCCGGATATGTGGCTTGAAGATTATGAAGAAGGTGGAAAAAATATGCACGAAGCAGAACTCCTGGGCAAACAAATACAACGTCGCATCAGGAAGGAGATAAAATGGCAATACATGAAGATCACCAATGCTGAAGATGCAAAAGATCTGGGTGAGAAAGCACTGGATTACATGCACAACAATCTCTTTGTCATTGTTTACAACTTCATTGATATGTTGTCGCATGCAAGAACGGAAATGGAAGTATTGAAAGAGCTCGCAGGAGATGAAAAGGCGTATCGCTCACTGACATATAGCTGGTTTGTCAATTCACCTGTATGGCTTGCCCTTCGTAAAATGGCGGCGCAGGGGATGAAGCTGATCATCGGAACAGACCATGGAACAATTCGCGTGAAGCAACCCTCTAAAGTGGTTGGTGACCGGAATACGACCACTAATCTCAGGTATAAAATGGGAAAGAATCTTCAATACGATCCCAAAGATGTATTGGATATAAAGAAACCAGAAGAAGCCGGTTTACCCAGGCCTAACCTGAGCAGCAGCTATATTTTCGCGAAGGAAGACAAGTATTTTTTATATCCGAATAATTACAATCACTTTAATAATTATTACCGGAATACATTCCAACATGGAGGTATATCGCTTGAAGAAATGATATGCCCGATCATCAGGTTATCACCGAAAGCGGGAGGAAGGCTATAAGTAATGAATATGGAATAGCGAATATCGAAGTAGGAAGTTGAAGTCGAAGCTGTGAATAGGAAGCGGTGAATTAGAAGTGATACTTCCATACCTCTACTTCTACTTCAAACTTCAACTTCTTATTTCGATATTCGCTATTCTTTATTCCTTTGGATCGTTACCGATTGCGTCGCGGGAAAGAATACCTTCAAGTTGCTGCGGATGATTTTCAACAAAATCCTGCCATAGCTTCTGGCTGGCAAGGAAATAAATATGTTTTCCAAAACTTCCTTTTGATTTTAATTCAATATGAAATATCCTGTCAGGTAAAGCAGAAATACCATGTATTGATTTCACATCCGAAAATGGATATTTAAAAGTCCTGAAATAATTACTGACATACACGGATTTATTATCCATGTCAATCCTGTAAAAACGAAGGAGGACAAAATAAATAAATGCAAAACCGCTCCCCAGGATAAAGAGCAGCGAGCCCCATAAGATCGGGTTGGTAAAAAGCTGTGCTTTACCACTCACAGCTATGCTGAGCAGGATGACAAGAGACAATATCGTGACAAGCCAGACCGTGGGCAGCACGATACGCAATACAATGGTGAGCGATGAAGAAACTCTATCCATTTTCAGTGTCGTCGATTAAATCTTTTGCAGCCCGTTCCTGATCCACCTTCTTAGTTACAATGATGCTGATTTCGTAAAGCGCATAAAGTGGCAACCCAACTAATGTCATCGTGAATATGTCCGTGGTAGGAGTGATGATTGCAGATAAAATCGTAATGACGACCACTGCATGCCTCCGGTACTGAGCAAGCATAGGTGAAGAAACGATTCCAATTTTAGCCAGGAAATAAATGACCACCGGTAATTCAAATATCAAACCCATAGGAAGCGTAAACATGGTCATGTTGTCGACAAAGGAATCCAGGGTTGTAGTATTGACGACATCAGGGCTTACACTATAACTCGCTAAAAAAGTAACGGCTACCGGAGAGATGAGAAAGTATCCGAAAGCCACGCCAAAGAGAAAAAGAAAGCTGCATATGAAAACCATGCCCCTCGCAGCTTTTATTTCTTTCTTGTACAAACCAGGTTTAATAAATTTCCAGAATTCATAAAAGATGTAGGGGAAAGAGACGATAAACCCAAGCCATAAGGAAACTTTGATATGGCACATAAACTGCTCCTGGATATCCCGGGTGATAATATTGAGCTTTGCAGGAAAAAAACAAAAGCTTGGGCCAAAGCTGCAGAAAAACCTGTATGTCGGGAAGCCGGGACTGAGTGGACCCAGGATGACATATTGAAATATGAAGGTTTTCGCCGAAAACATGCCTATGGAAATGATCACCACAGCCAAAGCAGACCTGAAAAGATGCCACCGCAATACTTCGATATGCTCGAAGAAAGACATTTCATTTGGATTCTTAAGTGGCTGAGCCATTACCTGCTGTTTCGGGGATTTGAATGATCAGGGCACGAATATCGTGAACACTTGACAGTTAACAGTTAACATAAAGCAAACAAGTGAAAACTTGGCATCTGAAACAACCGAAATGTTCTCCTGTTCTCCATATCCGCGTTAACTCCTAATTTTGGCCGGGGAAGTGAAAAGAGTTGAAAAAGCGCATATTAAGGTTAAACCTCCTGTATTTTATTAACCCAATCATTTACATGAAATATTTATTCAAGGCACTGAGTTTTAATGGGATGAAGGTTTTTTTAGTCTTTATGGGCATTGTCATGAGTTATGGCGCTGCCTTAAGCCAGCCCACTGATGGTCTTGTTGCCTATTATTCATTCAATGCCTGTGACGCCAAAGAGGATACGGGAAGCGGAGCGGATGGCATTATCATGGGGAATGCGGCCTGTGGTTGCGGTGTACTATCAAGCGGATTGAGCTTTGACGGGAATACAACGGTGCAGATCCTTGGCAATCTTGATGTTCTCTTTGGAGACGATTTTACGATCAGCTTTTTTATCCTGCCTGATCCGGTTTCGAATCAAACCATGAGCATTTTATCCAAAAGCGAAACATGCGGAATAGACAGCACGGTTGAAATCAGGTTTAATCCCGGAAACCGGGAAATGAGTCTCTCTTTGTCAGAACATGCCAATAATTTTGTACGTAGCGCTTTTAATCTCCCCTCAAACAGGTGTTATCATCACATTGCGTTCGTGAGACAGAACAGAACACATTATTTCTATTATGATGGCATTCAGCAATCTTCCTCGGGCAGTCCTTCCTTTCTCAAAATTAGTAATAATGGCATCCTCACTCTTGGTGGCAGTCCATGCCAGGCGAATGGGGAAATACCTTTCCGGGGCACGCTTGATGAATTGAGAATGTATAACAGGGCTCTTACTTCATTTGAAGTGAAAGAATTGTACAGCCCGATCGATCTCATCACATCTCCTGATACTGTTTTGTTTACCGGTACATCCATGCAGGTTCGGTTGCCGGTGACCTGTGCTACAAATATTCAATGGACACCTTCTGCGGGAGTAAGCAATGCTTCCATTGCCCAACCTATATTAAGTCCTTTGGCCAGCACTACATATCATGTGGATATGGATTATGGATTCTGCCTGGCTTCCGACTCCATACATATCACAATTGCAGATTCAGCAGACCTGGATTGCGATAAAGTATTTTTTCCTACAGGTTTCACACCCAATGGAGATAATATTAATGATGTATGGGGGATGAGCAATGTGGTTTTTCTGGGTGAGTTTGGTTCATTGACCATATATGACCGGTGGGGTGGGCAGGTATTCGAAACCACAGATCCAAATGCGCGATGGGATGGTTCGAGAAAAGGAAAAGAACTGATGCCCGGTCAATATGTGTTTCAATTCCTCTATACCTGCGGCGGCGAACAAAAAAGGAAAACAGGCGGTGTGGCAGTAATCAGATAAAAAGAAAAAAAGTTATGTGTAGTTTCAAACTACACATAACTTTTTTTCTTTTAGTCTCATGATTCATGATTCATGATTCATGATTCATGATTCATGATTCATGATTCATGATTCATGATTCATGATTCATGATTCATGATTCACGATTCACGATTCACGATTCACGATTCACTACTCACTACTCACTACTCACTTCACAAGTGTGATATCTCCCCGGTAAATCAACTTCGTCTCGTTGTCAATGAATTGTATTTCTGCAACGTAAACGTATACTCCCGGACTTAAAGGCTGGCCATCATATGTTCCATCCCAATCACCGGCTCCTTTTGAGCTTGGGAGCATCTTTGTTTGTGAATGAACAAGGTTGCCCCAACGGTCATAGATGTGCAGATAATTCACAGATACCACTCCGGGACCTGTAAAAATGCTGAAGTGATCATTTCGACCATCACTGTTTGGGCTAAATATATTCGGTATGAATACGTCCCTGTCAAAATCCACTCCGACCGTGATGCTTGCTGTTCCCTGGCAGCCATTGATATCAGTGACTGTCCATGTGTAAACAGTAGGTAGAAAATTAAACACATAAGTCTCATCACAGGTAGCGCAACTCACTTGCGGATCTGTTGATGACCATAAAGTCATTGCAACCGGATTATCACTTTGTTCAACATGTCCCGTGATAAGAAGACTATCTCCTAACTCAATAATAGCATCACCGGGGCTAATCGATAAAAGTATAGGATTGGGTTCCATCACGATGTAGGTCGTATCATCTGAACAACCCCGGTCATCAAAAACACTTACGATATAAATACCAGATGGAATCAAGACAGGCTCTCCGATATTTAGTAATTCGCCGCCATTGATATTAAAACTATAATTACCACTTCCTCCTGAAACCTGGTTTATCTGAAGAACTGTTTCATCTCCAAAGCATTCAGGAGGAACAATATCAGGCCAGATCGTAACGATAGGCGGAGGGGAAGTTAATATATAGGATGTTGTATCTGTACAACCTTTAGGATCTGTGATCGTGATGAAATAATTTCCTGCTGTAAGATTGACCGCCAGGTAACTATTCGATACATCCGGATTCCACAGGAATGTATAACCTCCATCATTCCCTCCGGAAACATCAATGGCGATGATACCATCATTGCTGCTTCCACAGGATAAATTCTTTGTGCCTGAACTATCAATCTGGGCTATCAATGTATCCGGTTCATCCACGTCAAAGCTATCCAGCTGAATGCAACCATACATATCCGATACAGTCACCAGGTATGTTCCGGCGCTTAGATCAGTTATGGTTGATGCCATAAGCCCACTCTCCCATTTGAAAGTGTAACCTGGTGTGCCTCCTGATGCAGTTACTTCAAGACCCCCATCATCACCACCAAAGCAAGTGACAGGTGTTGCAACTGCAAGATCTACATCAATGGGTGTAGGAGATAAAATTTCAACTGTGTCAGTATAAAAACAAACACCATCCTGTGAAACAGTAAAGGCTATAGGACCCTGGCATAAGTTCTGAACCTGGAAGAAAAAATTTGTATCCGCATGCGGTGTATTTGTTGTCCAGTATAAGAAATAATCCATCGTGATATCGCCATCTTCAGGAGTGACTAATACAGCACCATCACAAGCGGCAGGACATGAAGTGCTGTCAGGAATCCCAAACGTAAGATGAAGCGCATCGGGAGCAATGATTTCAAAACTATCCACTGCAATAGAATCCAATGCATCAGTAACAGTCACATAATATTTTCCCGGACTTAAGCCAGCATAAATACCGGTTGTAGTCACATCAGGAATAGACCAGGTCCAGGTGACCGGAGCCACTGCATTAACGGTATCGACGATGACTGTACCTGTATATGGTCCTCCCGCAGCTTCATCATTGCAAAGGGGTTGTATTACTGTAATATCGATGTCCAGTTTTTTATCGCAATTGAGAATTACCGTATCGTCAATAAAGCAAAAGATAGGATTGCCCAGGAGAATGTGAACACTTAAAGTTTCCCCTTGTACAATGGGAATCGTCTGTGTAATCGAATCATTTGACCATACAATGCCTGAACCCGGAGGCGGATTTCCTCCCTGGTAGAGCACGGTCACCGTTCCACCATCGCAGGGAGTACCATCTATCTGAAATGTAATATCAGCCTCTTCATTATCATCATAATCATGTATCGTAAATGGAAGATTTGCTTTGCAACCTTTACTGTCTGTTACTGTAAGCGTATAATTCCCGGAGTTGAGTTTTTCTAATGTATCCCCATCCTGAACTCCACTGCCGGCAGATAAAATATAAGGCCCCATTCCATTTGTAATCTCAAACCAGGCAGCACCAATCCCATTCATTACACAATTATCAAGACTCGAGCCTGATAATGAAACCGTCATAGGTAACGGTTCTCCGATGGTAAAAGGGATTGAATCTGATTTACACAAGCCCTCTTCTACAATGATCATATAATCTCCCGGAGACAAGGGACTATAATTAAAAATACCGACTATATCTGTTACACTCGTTTCCTGTACACCGTGATTGTAAATGGTATAGGTATACATCGGACCCGAAACACCATTGGTAAGTCCTCTGACAGATACATTTCCATTCGTTCCAAAGCACGGAGCATCGAATGCAGATACATTGGCAGTGATGATGTTCATTGCTCCGATATCAAAACAATAAACAGTATCACATTGTGAGACCTCATCATCTACTGTAATACAATATCTGCCTGGATTCAGCAGCCCAATGGTGACAGCATTACTGGTGACCACGAAATTGGGCGTAATAGAAATAGTATAATTAAGCGAAGCATCGGGAGTCCCGCCTGAAATAGTCAGATCGATAAATCCATCCGCTGAACCATTGCATGTAGCGTCATGGAGATTATTCACAGTGAATATGAAAGGCTTGTCGAGAAGTTCAATAATAACTTCTTCTTCGCAACCATTATCATCTTTGACAAGAATGGAGTACATGCCATCTGCAAGACTTGTCACTAAAGATGAGTCACCAACATTTCGTATGAATCCGGATCCGGCTTTGGTAGGGTCTGAAAGACTTTTCCATATATAACTGTAAGGGGCCGATCCACCTACAGGTATGATCCTTATGGTGCCATTTTCAAATTTATAACATGTGGGATGCTTAAGCCTGGTAACAATACTTAAGCCCAATGTGTCGACATCAGTATTATAAGTTACTGTATTCCCTAAACCATCCGTTACCAAAACATCATAGTTTCCGAATGGCACATTTATTAACGTATTACCTCCTTCAGTCGGAACGATGACTGGTCCTCCGGGAGTTCCTGAGATTGTCTCTGTCCATGTCACTGTATATCCGGGTGTTCCTCCGTAGACAGTGAGATCCATCGTTCCATCATCTCCCAATATTGCAGGACCACAGCTAGTGAGGAATCCAACCAGGTCCACTGCGTTAGTCACATTCATAGTACAGGAAACAGAATCAGACGGAATGACACTGACTATATCAGCAACCTCAAAATCGAAATATGGGCTTACACCTACAACACTCGAAGAACCTGGTGTGCCAATAATTCTGAAACAAACTTCGAATAAAGTGCTTCCATCAGGAAGAGTCTCCCCATTCGTCAGGTCCAGGTTAAGAGGAATAAATTTCAGTGCATTTGGTCCGGAGTGGTTAAAATCAGCAGTATTGATATTCGGTAATGCAATATTGCTGATCTCTATAAAATCCAGTACGTCGCTATCCCAAATAATCTCCATTTGAACAATGACGATATTGACAAAACCGGTGACGGTGACGGGTACACAAATCGTATCCCCGGGTTCGCCGTCGATACAATTGAATGTGAAAACGACAGGAGGCAGGCTGCCAGAAGGCTGATTGGTTACCGGGGTGAAATTGAAAGGAGAACCGGCAATCAGATTAGTTGATGAAAAACTCAGGCAAAAGGCCAAAAAACACAACCATCTTCTCATTTTCCAAATAGCTTGATTTTCCATTCAACAATATTAGTATAAAATTTTTTTATAATATGTAAGGCGCAAAAATAGGCTTTACTATTGTGATTCAGGTCGGGGTTTTCATTTATTTTCTGAGGGAATCTTGTCACCCTTTAGATGCAATTCAGACTGGATACGCTGCCTTTTGGGTGATGACATATCTCAACGAAAAGTAATATCTGGAAAGTATAGATCTCAGGACTTTAAGACTGTCCATTTTATCATATTGGATTGATCACCTGACTTTTCCTCCTGTGATCACTTTGTCTATCCATGAATGACCATATGAATAGGGCAGAAAATCTATAGAATTAACTTTCTTTGTAATGATCAGATTCGCTGTTTTTGAGGGCGTTATGCTTCCTAGCTTCGAGCTTAGCTCTAAGGCTGCAGCACCATTTATTGTGGCGCCATTGATGGCTTCCTGGGGTAGCATTTTCATTTTGATACAGGCAAGAGAAAGGATGAAAGCCATATTTCCGGAAGGAGAAGTCCCCGGATTGTAATCACTAGCCAGGGAGACACATATCCCGTGGTCTATCATTTTCCGGGCCGGCGCATAGGGAAGTCCAAGGAAAAAGGCAGTCGATGGAAGTAGAGTAGCGATGGTCTCGGATTTTCCAAGAGCTTCTATTTCTTCATTCCCTGTGTATTCGAGATGGTCTACAGAAACAGCATTATGTTTCACACCCACCTGGATGCCCCCGGAGTAATCCAATTCATTGGCATGGATCCTGGGTTTCAATCCCATCTTAGTACCGGCATCAAGAAGCATATCGGTCTCGTCTACGGTGTAAAATCCCTTATCACAAAAGACATCGATATAATCAGCCAGGCCCTCATCGCGAATTAACGGCAACATTTCTTCAATGATCAAACGGATATATCCGGGACGATTGTTTTTATACATCAGGGGTACAGCATGAGCACCGAGGAAGGTCGCTCTGACAGGAATAAGATTGAGTTCCTTTAATCGGCGAATGACGCGCAGCATTTTGACCTCACTTTCAACAGTCAAACCATATCCGCTTTTGATTTCGATAGCTCCTGTTCCAAGTGCTATGACTTCTTTAAGTCGTTCTTGAGCTTGTTCAAATAATACATCTTCATCTGCATCCTGTAGTTTCATTGCAGAATTCAATATTCCACCGCCTCGTTTTGAAATTTCCTCATAGGTCATTCCTTTGATCCGGTCTACAAATTCATTTGCTCTCCATGCTGCAAATACCAGATGAGTGTGGCTGTCACAAAATGAAGGCAATACTATTTTACCTGAACCATCAATGACATGATCAGCCCGTTCGATTGCATTTTCTTGTTCAGGTCCGAAGCTTTTAATTTTTCCATCTTCGATCAATAGATAAGCATCAGGCATGGAAGGAAGGGAAGCCATCTCATTTCCTCTGAGGCGTTGAGTCTCTTTAGGCTGAATGCCTGCAAGCAATGAAATATGACGAATAAGAATGGATCCGGACAAAATATAATTTATTGATTAGCAACAAAGGTAGGAATCAGAGTGGACAGGGTCACTAAATCCTCTGCTCTTCCTATACTCAACCCTGTACTACAGTTCAGCAACCGGAGACTTTTATTATATCTATACTTTTATTCGAGTTTTAAACTTCATTTGTTTTTAATTCTTCTTCACACTTGTCTTAATACCTGCAGCATCCATACGTTGTTGTTCAACATTTATTTCTGATTCTGCATTGTACATTTTCGAAACTACCCGGTAAAAGGTGCTTCCATCCTTTTGCACATTTTCAATTTTAAAATTTGCAAAACCTTTTGTTTTCAGGTCACTAATCAGTTTTTGCGCATTACCTTCTGAGCCAAAATAACCGGCCTGTAAAAAGTAACCTGTAGTAGGTTGAGTAATTACAGGATTTGGATTTGTCCCATGACTGATTTTGGGTGTTTCTTTTTCTACCACTATTTCACTCGACGGAGTTGCTTTCTGAATTGTATTTGTATTGGAAGTATTGACAGGTTTTTTTTCAATGATCGAGGGTGGTATGGTTTGATCAAAAAGAGTTGGATTTCCTGAAGAATCTTTCCAGCCACCGGTCCACTTTTCCTTCACTTCTGACGAGGGCGAAAGGATCACCCAACCCGGCACTTGTTTTACATCAAACAAATCAAAACATACACCACCGTCAAAATCCTCTATATCCATCCTTGTCGAGACATATAGTTGGGCTCCTTTACTATCCTTAGCAAATGCAGACCACGCAGATTCGCAATTGCTGCAGGAACGGGAGGTGAAGAAAACCACCATTTCCTTCTGAGTAGCCTTCGAAGCCTCTTTAGCAGATGAATAGCTCTGATAAAAATTAGATGGCTGATTGTTTCCAAAAAACAAACTCATGGACATCGAAAGCAGGTAGATCAACATAACATTATGATTTATAGTTATTTATAAAATGTTGTTATTTAGCTATTTGAATTGCAAAAATCATTCCAAAATGGATGCCGGATGAAAGGATGCCGGATACCGGACTCGTGACACAAAGTATTTTCGATTTTCAATTGTTGCCTGGCTTTTAGCAGTACTGTGATTAAGTGCCTTTTTCTGTGATAGCAAAAAGTCCGGGCGGTTGCAAAACGCCCCGACTTTTTGCTATCACAGGGATTTTTTCATTTCTCTAGTTAGGGCGTTTTGCGAACACCCCCAGACTTTTTGGTATCACTGAGATTTTTTCCTTACTCAAGTCGGGGCGTTTTGCAACCGCCCAAACTTGTGTAAGGAAATACTTTATTCCTTTTTCTTCTCTGTTTGCTGAGTTTTCTATGACATAGCCAAATTGTATTGATAGTTTTTTTCATACATAGTATTATTCCTGACTACGGCAAAAACTCTGCTAATTAACTTATTTCTTACTGCATTCAATACCAACATCTTAGGCTTGCCTTCCTT
>DASRXQ010000002.1:0-245974 GCA_035654115.1 Saprospiraceae bacterium | reverse complement strand
GGGTGGATAGCTGTCATGGTAGCAGCTGTCTCAGCGGCAAGATTGTCAAGATCAGAAGTGCTCACACCATCATACAAACCTTCGATGACCTTCATAGAGATCTTGATCGGGTTGACATGGTCTGACAGGCCGTATACTAATTTTTTTACACGAGCTGTGATCTTATCGAAGCTTACTTCTTCGCGTTTGCCGGTTCGTTTGATTACTTGCATAGAGGGGGGAGATTATAATTTTATATAATTGAAGAAATAGGGATAGTCTGATTAAAATTCTTCGTTCAGGGAGAAAAGCTGGTCATCCGGATTGCTCAGGTTACTCATGATGCCTGCTTTCTGATAGTCACCCACGCGTTTTTCGAAGAAGTTCGTTTTACCGGTGATCGAGATAAGTTCCATCCACTGGAATGGATTCTCTGCGTTGTATAATTTCTTCTGACCTAAGGAAACCAATAATCTGTCTGCTACAAATTCAATGTATTGGCACATCAGGTCTGAATTCATCCCGATGAGCTTCACAGGAAGTGCATCGCTGACAAATTCTTTTTCAATTTCAACTGCGTCTTTGATGATATCATAGACGGTCTCTGAAGGAAGGCGATTGACAAGATGATTATTATATAGCAGACATGCAAAATCGCAATGCATTCCTTCGTCACGGGATATCAGTTCATTTGAAAAAGATAATCCAGGCATAAGGCCTCTCTTCTTTAACCAGAAGATGGAGCAGAACGAACCTGAAAAGAAAATACCTTCTACGGCTGCGAATGCGATGAGTCGCTCATGGAAGCTTCCTTTGCTGATCCATTTGAGTGCCCAATGTGCTTTTTTACGCACGCAATCCAGTGTATCGATGGCATTGAAGAGATAATCTTTCTCTTTCGTGTCTTTGATGTATGTATCAATGAGGAGGCTGTAGGTCTCTGAATGGATATTCTCCATCATGATCTGGAAGCCGTAGAAAAATTTTGCTTCTGTGTATTGTACTTCGCTGACAAAATGTTCTGCCAGGTTTTCATTTACAATACCATCGCTTGCTGCGAAAAAAGCAAGGACGTGTTTTATAAAATGGCGCTCATCATCATTGAGCTTATGATTCCAGTCGTGGAGGTCCTGTTGCAGATCGATTTCTTCAGCGGTCCAGAAATTGGATTGGGATAATTTATAAAACCGCCATATATCATGGTGTTGTATCGGAAATATGACAAATCTGCCCGGGTTTTCGGAGAGGATGGGTTCTGTTTTCGCTATAGTCACTGTCTCTTCTTTTAGCATACTGATCTGTGGTTTGTACGTTTTATTTGTTCTAAATCCTGTTCTCACCAGAGGCGACAATTCCATGGTTGTCTCGGTGGACGTTTACGACCTGAGACAACAACTTCCCGAATGAAAACCGCTTTTCTACGGTTTTCTCAGGTGGGTACTGTAATGCCTATAATTAGACTAGGTAACCAAATCAAGAGGAGAGGGCTTCTTTTTGGTTGGATCTGACGCACCCCTGACTTGATGCCACTAAATAAATGAAGTTTTTATTTAATATGAAAATATTTTATCCACATCATGTGGAGAATATATATAATATGTTGAAATCGTGTGGCGTACACAGATAAAATAAATACGTAAGTGTGTAAAACTTTCTGAAAATTGAATGTTAAGCCCATATTAAGCCCAAAAAATGAAAGAAAAATTCCAAAAAACCGGATTTTTTATTAGCAAACCTCCCATTTCAGTATAACCGTCTGAACCGACGATTTTTAGAACAAATTCTTCCTTCTGAAAAACCAGACGAGGAGAAGGCTTAAGGAAGTGGCCATGATCAGGACAATGTAAAATGCCCCCCGGGTATCCTCAAAGGGGATCCGGACATTCATCCCGAAAAAGCTCGCCACGAGGGTCGGAACCATGAGGATAATGGTGATAATCGTGAGCCGCTGGATAAACAATCCCAGGTTGTTGGAAATGATGGATGTGTAGGCATCCATGGTCCCGCTGAGGATGTTTGTATAGATATTGGCCATGCTGAGCGCCTGGCCATTGTCAATGATGATATCGTCGAAGAACTCGGCCTCCTCCTCATTCTCACCCAGGCGAAGGAAGTCCGTCCTTTTGATCTTCAGGTTGAGAAGTTCATTTGAGCTCAGTGTATTCACGAAGTATACGAGGGACTTTTCAATTCTAAGCAACTGTTGTATCTCCGAATTCCGGCTTGAGTTATATAGCTCCTTTTCAATCATATTCCGTTTGATATTGAGCTTTTTAAGGCTGTCCATGAACCGCATCACATTCTGTTCGAAGATCTTAAGGACAAACATTTGTTCGTTGGCGGGATCAAAGCCTTTTATCCGCCCATCAATGAATCGTTGCAGGATTGGATTTTCATATTGACAGATGGTCAGCACATGGTCCAGGGTCAGGATGATGCCGATAGGAGCTGTGATATAGATGGCTTCATTTTCCTTGTCGATCTCATTGAGCATGGGCGTATTGACCAGGATAAGACGGATATCATCTTCCCTTTCATATCGGGACCTCTCATCAATGTCGAGTGAGTCAGTAAGGAAATCAATAGGAATGGAATGCTCTTCGGCTAAACTGTCAAGCTCACCAGGTTCAAATGGAGGTGTGACATTGATCCAGCAGGAAAGTACAGGCTTTTCCAGCTCGGTTAGACGTCCGTCCTCGATGTGATAATAACGGGTCATAACAACTACTGCTTTCCATTTACGAATGAATAATTTAGTTCGAGTGATAAAGGTAGGAAAATAAGGCTAAGGCGGAGGCTAAGGCGAAGGAAAAAAGATTTGACGTTCGAGTGTCTCTGACCTCGAACCACCCTCGGACGTTCGAGTGTCTCTGACCTCGAACCTGTGAAAACCCTTTTTCTTAAATCTTTGATTTACACGCGGGATCGACATTCGAATGTCTGACCTCGATTATAAAATAATGAATTGCTGAACGTTCGGGTGGCTCCGACCTCGAACCATGCATGTATTTCTACTGACATTCGAGCGCCTCCGACCTGGAATATTCTAAAGAAATCATTTCGCATTTCGTCTAAATGCATTTTAGTAAGTCCTTGTTATTGTTGATGTTGCAAGCAGTTTCGAAATACTTTGTCTTCAAAATCATTTCGCATTTCGTCTAAATGCATTTTAGTAAGTCCTTGTTATTGTTGATGTTGCAAGCAGTTTCGAAATACTTATTCTTCAAAATCATTTCGCCTAAATGCTTTTTAGTAAGTCCTTGGTTTTGTGGGTGTTGAGAGCCTGGTTCCAGATTTTTTTTCTTTAAATCATTTAGTCTAATGACTTTTCAAATATATCCTTGTCTTTTGCTAGAACTTTTCTGCAAACAAAACATTGCCTAGTTCCTTGTCCCTGATCCCTGATTGGCCTCCCGAATCTTTATGTTACTCAGAATGGATATCCGGGTACGACCCTGCTCCCTGCTACTTCCCGTGAATCTGTCTCGCATATTCACCCAACACCTCCCCAGCAGCACTCGCATCTTTCTCCCATTGTAAAGGAAGCCCCTTCGACCACCGGAAATACTCTTCAATAATATCTGCTTGCTGCTCAAAATTGAATGCACTTAATCCAGGTCCTTGAGCATGCTTCTGCAGCGCTTCCAATCCTCCATAATTATAGCCTCCACCCCATCTCTGCGCCCAGAAAGCTTCACTGATGTATGCCGCACCATATTTTTGATATTGCCAGACATGCACCATCTCATGTACAAGTGTTGAATCCTGAATGTCAGTATCAAAATTGATCGTATGAAAACTCACATACGCAACTGTTTTTCTTTTTATGACAGGAATTGAACGAGGATCTAAGCCAATAAGATTGTATTTGATGGAATCCCCAAAAACTGAAAACAAAATTTCTTTTTCAGTAGCATTAAGTGGTCGTGTCTTCCATTTGATCAGGTCGAAAATGGTTTCATAGATCAAAGGAATCATACTGAGATCTGCAATCAATAAAATCAAACCGCCAAACCATCGTAGAAATTTATGACGACCATGTAGTGGTGTAAGCCAGAAGAACCATTTAATGATTTGAAATAATCTAAAAGGAAGCCTAACAATGTACTTGACTAAGCGAAGAAAGAAAAGATTTACAATACAGGGCATCTAATGTAGAATCAAATATCATGCATCTTTGTACAAAATGATGATTTTTAAAGACAATAATACAGAACGCAGATACAATTTCGGTAAATAATTCAATTAAATAAAAGATTGTATTTGCAATGTATCTTCGAAACAAACATAGATGTGATTATCTGAGTAGGAATGTAAAAAGTATCCACTAGTAAGCTCTATGAATTAAGTTAAATTTTGATCAACTTCTTTGTCCCGATGACTTGTCCCGTTTTATCCCTGCATATCACGAAATATACTCCAGGGGACCATCCGGTAAGTGAAAACTCATAGTGGTCCTGAATATCCTGAATGTGGAAGTCATCAATCTTCTGACCATTGACGTTATATATCACCACCTGATAAATCAGTGCAGGACATGTAATGGAAAATATATCAACAGCAGGATTTGGAAAAATTTTCAACGGAATCTGATCCGCAAGAACTATTCTTGAAGTCCCACAAGGACTCTCTATAGGCCCCATTCGAAATGGAATGAAATCCGGAAGCCGACTAAGATTTAAGCCAAAAGGTGGATTAAGCGGATCCGCTGGTAATTCTAAGGCACGTTGAATGAAATGACAACTATTTCCTTTAATATCCGGGTCTTCAATGTAATGCAAATAGGGAGTATATTCATTTCCTGAAACAAGTATTTTTCTGTTGGGTAATAACCAAAATGAATCGAAAATCGGATGATGACCATTGTATAAAAACCCGTCATACCTGCCAATCGTATCAGGGTGTTTCATAAAATCAGGATCATTCATATCAAATTGAAGTAGAAGAGATCCAAAACCCATATATAAAAACTGGTTATTGGGAGAGAATTTCACATCTCCAAAATGAGTATAATATTCAGGAAGGTCGAATGAGTCTATTTTTATTTCGTTCAATGTGCCATCACACCTGTTGAAGGCAAATACTTCCAGGATATCTTTGAAAATAGTATTCGTCCGATGAATAAGCCTGGCTAAATACCGTCCATCAGGACTAAAATCAAATTCAGAATTTGTTCTGACTCTCCAGTAATTATTCGAAAACTTAATTTCCTCTAACTCATTGATTTCTCCATTTGATTTGATCTCAAAACGAGAAGCAAGTGAATCTAATGCTTTAGGAATGATCAACCACCAGTCTTCTCCGTTGGCTTGTTTGCAAAACATAAGATTGGCATATTGAAATAGGTCATCTATCAAGACAATTTGTTTTTCCTCTGGTAGGATATACAACCTATTGTCAGCATTTAAGCGCACTTTTGTAAGGAAGATACCATCGGTATATGAAGTTAGTTTTTTCCCTTGTTCCATAAATTGAATAGCATAATCCGGCGCACCTGCCCATAATTCCGCACTTCCATAAAATAAATAATAGAGGGAATCATTGATAGGAATAAAAGCGCAATTTCCTGCATTGCCCAACCCTTCGTTTTCGGGCAGGAATTGGAAAAAATAATTAAGAAAATAGCCAACAGCCATTCTATCTCCATTAATCGCGATTCGACCGATAGAATCATACAAATTTCGACTGTTGAAATACCCTAGGAAATTGCCCTCATTATCATTGAGTACCGCAGATCCATAAAGAGTTCCATTCCATGTGAATGGATCTATTTTGATGTCCATAAGCGAATCTATATAACTCACTGAAACCCCACTTCCAATTGGTGCTGACCGATAGAGATAATTGTAATCATTTTTCTGACAAATACCATAGCATGTCCAAATAAATAGACATGCTATGGTAAAATAAACTTTTTTCATAATGCTATTTTCTCACAACGAAATTAACCTTTGATAAATCGAAGCGAATGATCTTCCCTTTCAAGTTGAAGTACATAAGCACCTGGCCGGAGATCAGTAACATAAAGCCTTCGACCTGTCCACTTTTTTTAATTAAAATGTATCGTCTTAATCGGATTAATCTTACTCACCAAAAACGATGGTGCAATCAGACAAATCCCAATCAGCACCAACGCACCAATATTAACCACAAGCAAATGCCATGACATCACCATCACAGGCGCATAATCAAGATAATAATCTGCTTCATTCAATTTTATAAACCTGTAATGATCCTGAAGGAAAGCAAGACCAAGGCCAAGAACATTACCAATCAAAATACCGCCTATCGTAATGAACATGGCAAACCACAGAAAAACCTGCCTGATCGAAGCATCCCTCGCACCCATGCTCTTCAATATACCGATCATCTGTGTCCGTTCGAGAATAAGTATCAATAATGCAGTAATCATGTTAATAATCGCCACCGCCAACATCAGTCCGATAATCACAATCGTATTGATGTCCTGCAGCTCAAGCCATTCAAACAAGCTTGGAAATTTCTCTTTAATATTTTCCGCATACAGACTTGCCGGTATCTCTTCCTGGTAGATATAATCCGTAATGAGATTGAGATCATCAATATTATCAATAGCTATTTCAATCCCGCTCACCTGTGTATCTGTCCATCCCAATAACTCCCTCACCCTGTCAATGGATGCCAATGCAAAACGCGCATCATTTTCTTCAAGACCTGTTTTATAAATTCCCTTGATCGTAAACCTTCGTTGCGCCTGTTGTTTGTCGCGCACAAAATGAAGGATCAGCTTATCTCCTACATTCAACTTCAATCTTTGTGCAGTTACATGGGAAATAATAAGCTCATCAATCGCAAGCGACGACCACGATGAATCTGACAGACGGAATTGATTGATATTATTCCAGTCATAATCCTGACCTATTCCTTTAAGTATGATGCCTTCCAATTGCTCATCATACGTGATGATCCCCGGCAAATAAATATATGCCTGTACATGATGAACACCTCCTTTTGAAGTTTGTGTTTTTTCGCCAGTCCTCGATCCGTCAGGCGGTGTATAATCCACTTGCTCTATCCTTTCAATATTCCTGACCAGTGTGGAATCATATTCAAAAGGAAGTGCTTCATAAGACCTGACAGACCTCGGATCCGAAATATGGATATGCCCCCAAAAGCCAAACATCTTCCGCGTGATCTCATGCTTAAACCCGGTCATCAGCGCCAATGAAACTATCATCACCGCCACTGACAATCCAACAGCACCTGTTGCGATCCAAAGTATAATACGCGTAAATCCACCCCCACCTGAGGCCATCAATTTCCTTGCTATCCACGGTTCATACCTCATTTTTAAAACTTCATAATTCTAAATTCAAAATTCCGCATTCAAAATTCAAATCCTCTTCCAATAGGAAAGGGCAAAATACGGGAACAATTCATTCTTTAAAATGTCCATTTTTGTTCCCATTCACGAGTTAAGGACAAAAATGTGAGTTCAAATTTTCATTTTTGCCCTGTCTACTGACAAAACAACCCTATGACCACGAAGAAATCCTTTATCGAAGAGTTGAAATGGCGAGGCATGATCCATGACCTCACACCCGGCATTGAAGAGAAGCTCAACAGCGGTATGGTGACCGGATATATTGGGTTTGATCCAACCGCTCCTTCCATGACGATCGGCAATTATGTCCAGATCATGATCCTCAAATTCTTCCAGCTGAGCGGTCATAAACCTATTGTTCTAATGGGCGGTGCTACAGGCAGAGTCGGAGATCCTTCAGGAAAAGACGCAGAACGAGAATTAAAATCATACGATGAGCTGGACAGGAATCTTGCTCACCAGGAAAAACAGGTCCGAAAGCTGCTTGATTTTGATGGACCGAATGCTGCTGTGATACTCAACAATTTTGACTTTTATAAAGACATGAATGTGCTGACTTTCCTCAGGGATGTCGGAAAACACCTCACGATCAATTATATGCTCTCGAAAGATTCTGTCAAAAGCAGGATGGATACCGGGATGTCTTTTACCGAATTCAGTTACCAGCTTTTGCAGGCATATGACTTTTTGTGCTTGTATCGCAATCACAATTGTGTCCTGCAGATGGGTGGTTCGGATCAATGGGGAAATATCACTTCAGGTACCGAATTTATAAGAAGGAATATCACCGGAAGTGATGCATTTGCACTTACGACTCCTTTATTGACGAAAGCAGATGGTAAAAAATTTGGAAAAAGCGAAGAAGGAAATATATGGTTGGATCCGGAGATGACTTCTCCCTATAAGTTTTATCAGTTCTGGCTGAATGTTGATGATCGTGATTTGCCTAAATTATTCCGCATCTTTTCTCTTTTTTCAAAAGATGAAATTGACATCATGGAAACCGATTTTGGCCATGAACCCAATACATTAAAAGCTATTTTAGGTGAAGAGCTTACCATCCGCTTACATGGTGAAAAAGCTTATGAAGCAGCCAACAATGTTTCCAATATATTATTCAATCCGAAAGCAAGTAAGGAACAATTGTTAAGCCTGGATGTAAAAAGTCTGGAATTGATAAGCCAGGAAATTCCTGCTTATAAAGTTGGAAAGAACGAATTAGAAAATGGAATCAACATCATCGACTTACTTTCTGAAAAAACAACCATTACAAATTCAAAAAGTGATGCCCGTCGCGCTATAGAATCGAATGCAGTTTCTGTCAACAAGGATAAGATCACTGACATTAAATCTATGTTGACAGAAAAGGAATTATTACATGGAAGATTTTCAATGATTGAGAATGGGAAAAAGAATAAATACATGATTGAGTTTGTATAAACTATTGATGTATTGGAGAGATGCCAGAGTGGTTTAATGGGACAGTCTCGAAAACTGTTGTGCGGGCAACTGCACCGAGAGTTCGAATCTCTCTCTCTCCGCCTTCGCTCGCCGAAGTACTGAACGCTAGTGAAGTACGAAGGCGAGCCTGTTTCCACTTTGGAAATCTGTGCAAAAAATATTCTTCGGCGAGCTTCGGCGGTTAAAATCCGCTTTCACTCGAATATTCCATATCCTATAAATTAAAGTACGAAGGCGAGTCTGTATCCACTCTGGAAATCTGTGCAAAGAATATTCTTCGGCGAGCTACGGCGGTTAAATCCGCTATTATTTGTCCATGAAAAAGTATCATCCTGAGTCAATGTTAAATGAAAATGATTTTCGACTTTAGGATAAATCCTTTACTTTGGTTATTCTATTTATTTACCAATTGAAAACGGAAGTTATGCTAAATCTGACGAGATCTGGCTTGAATGAACCAGTGTTTCATTCTCCCCAATATGTTTACATACTTGCTTGTAATGATGGAACTTATTATGTCGGCTGTACTTCAAATTTGGAAGAGCGACTGAATCGACATTCAAATGGGTGGGTTCCGGCAACAAAAGCCAGATTGCCAGTCAAAATTGAAATGTATTTAGTATTTGGAGACAAATTTCAAGCATTTTCTTTTGAGAAATATCTTAAATCTGGTTCTGGTCGTGCTTTTTCTATCCGTCATCTTATTTTAACCAAGTAGGCGTTAATTGACGATGGTTTAGTTCAAATATTTTCCAATCATAAGTATGCCTTATCTTCGCTTATTATTCCAATTTACGTGACTAGCACTATTAATTCTAAAAAACCACGCACACCCATCCCTGGCCGCTACCTGTTCAAATTACTGGTAGAGATAGCCTTGGTATGCTTTGTAGCGTTCCTGAATTCAATTAGTCACAAGTGGCTTTACAATTTCCCTCATTTGGGACAGGTCGTCCTGGTTACGCTCAGGTTTCTAATCTTCCTCTTGGGAGCCAGCCTCATGGTCAGGTTGCTGGCTATGATCTACCGGGGACGCAAACATCTGCCTTACAACAAAAAAGATAATGTCACGATCGGTCTGAGCAATATTTTTATCATGGTCATTGCAATCTATGCCCTTGTCTCAGCTTTTGGACTTTTTGGAATCAGCTTTAAGGATATGTTCACCACGGTATCGATCGTTGCAGCAGCTCTTGCGATCATATCAAAAGATTTTATCGCCGATATCATCAGTGGCATCGTCATCAGCTTCAGCAAGGAAATATCCATTGATGACTATGTCAAAATCGGTGAACATCGCGGCAAGATCGTGGATATCAATATTGCAAAAACTGCGCTGCTGAATGAAGATGATGACATTATTTTCATGCCTAACAGTACTGTGTTTACCAGCGATGTCATCAACTATACGAAAAAGCAGATCAAAAAAACAAGCATTGATTTTGAGGTAGCTTCTTCTTCCATCATCTCCATCGAAGAGCTGGAAGATCAGCTGATCGAATCACTACATGAATATCATCACCTCATCGAACCCAATTCATATTTCCTCCGTGTGGTGAACATTAAAAAAGATTTTCTGATCCTGAAGTTCCAGTATAATCTCATCCAGTTCAGCCGCGAAATGGAACGCCAGATCAAACGCAAAGCCGTGCGCGCGATCGTGAAAATCATCAATGTCTCAAAAGCAAAAGAACTAGATAAAAGCGATTTGTGACCATTCCCTCTGAATCTATTTCAAATGCCCAGGCCAGGCGAATTATCCTTTCCGCACAAGGCCTTACGAAATCAAATCCATTCGGAGCTGGGCTCAATGCAGTCATCAAAGCTGTCAATCAATTAGGTTATGTTCAGCTCGATACGATCTCGGTTGTAGAAAGGGCTCATCATCATATTTTATGGTCAAGGATCCCGGGATATGAAGCCGATCAGCTGGAAAAAGCACAATACAATAAGAGAAAAATATTTGAGTACTGGTCACATGCTGCGGCTTATCTACCAATGCAGGAATATCGTTTCAGCATTCCTGTTATGAACGCTTTCAGGAACAAAGAAGATCGTTGGCCTGCTACGTCAAAAGCGGATATGAAAAAAGTGTTGAAACGAATTCGCGAAGAAGGCCCCTTGATGTCTCGTCACTTCGAGTCCGATCACAAAAGTGGAAACTGGTGGGATTGGAAACCAGCGAAAAGGGCATTGCAACGATTATTCCTGGAAGGAGAATTGATGGTCAGTCATCGGGAAGGATTCCAACGTGTATATGATTTGCCTGAAAATATAATTCCTTCTGAAATTGATACAAGTACCCCTACCCTTTCAGAGTATTATAGTCATCTTATTAAGACGACTTTGCGGGCACAGGGCATAGCTGCGCCGAAAGAAATTTTTCATTTAAGAAAATCTGACACGAAAATATTCACAAGTGTATTCCACCAGTTGCAGGAAGAGAACATTATTGTGCCTGTAAAGGTTGATGGGCAAAAGAATTATTTCACTTTGCCGAAATATCTCAATCAAAACATAAGGCTTCCTGAAAAGATGATGTTCCTGTCTCCATTTGATAACCTGATCATCTGGCGAAAGCGTTTAAAAGATATTTTTGGATTTGATTATACATTGGAATGTTATATTCCTTCGGGAAAAAGAACCTATGGTTATTTCTGTCTTCCTGTTTTATATAAAGACCAATTTATCGGGCGAATCGATCTGAAGGCAGAAAGAAAAAACAAATCGTTGCAAATAAAAAATGAATTCTGGAATGAATTCGATCAGCCTTTGAAGACGAATCCTTTGTATGAGGAAGCTCTTCTTTCATATTCTGAATTCAATAAGTGTACACACATCATTTAAGTCAATTCGCACGAAGTAAATGGAGTAAAAAGCACGGAGTTCACTGAATATCAGCTGCCGGCTTCAATATTGGGCCTTCGCACGGAGTGAACGGAGGTAAAAAAACACAGAGAGCACTGAAAAATATTTAATGAATCTTTTGTGAAGAAAGGTTGTATTCCTGTGTCCTCTGTGCATTTTTCTCCATTTACTCCGTGCGAAAAGAAATGATAAGCTTACTTGTTCTCAAGGTAGTCCCATAACAACTCAGCTGTTTGTCTTAAGACAGGTCTTCCGCTTAATTCGCTCAAAGGGCCAAGTCCTCCGATGCTCAGCGTATTAATTTCTGATAAAACCCTCTTCCCATTATCATCGGTTAATGTATCAAAACCATACATGATCACTCCCTTTTCCAACAACAAAGGTGTAAGCTCATTTTCAATTTTCAATTCATCCTCATCAGCTTCGGATAGAATGGCATGACCACCGTGAGCTACATTGCATATCCAGCTACCCGTAGCCGGCATACGCAAAGCAGAACCTAATATTTGCCGATTGACAATGATGGTCCGTTTGTCACCCAGCGAAACATTAGGCAGATAGCGCATAGCCAGCATGGGGAAATAATCATCGGATATATAATTTTTTATATCCGCTATTGGATATCGGTGATCGCCATCCCAGAAATAATCTTTTGACAATCGTACGATCCCGATCCCGCCATATGAATAAAGCGGTTTTAATACAATTTCCATCTCTTTGCTCAGCAAGATTGCCTCTTCCAGGTAATGACAAAGGGAAGGAGATGGACACAAATGTTCAACTTGTAATAAAAATGCTTTTGAACTTGTTTCTATCGTTCCTTCAGGACTGTTAATAATTTTCTCCCTTGAAACTATAGTAAGGAGTGATCTGAGAAAAGAAGGTTGTAAAGGCTGGGGCATTCTCACAATGATCGCATCAATCTTATCTCTTTCCAGCACGGTCAATGTATGGCTGAATGACAAGCCTTGCGGATGGAATGCAAAAGATGAATTAATCTGTGTGGCATAGATCAATGCACCTTTATCCGCATTGAAAAAATCATTGTTTTCCGGTGATCCTTTTGAGCAAACCCAAACTTTCGTATTCTTCCGAGATTCAATCAATGTTACCGCCAGTTCATAAAGCGAGTTTGTAGCTGCGTGTGAGGAATGATCAGTCACGATCAACAGGTTCCTGATCATGCTTCCATCATAATTTCCCGGATCAGATAAGGGTCGTCATTGAATGATGCAAACAGGCTAGCATTGAAATGCCCTCTTGAATTCATAAGTCTGCCTGCCATTTTATCGATAGCAATTGTGCTCAGGATCGTTTGTACATAAGCTTCAATCAGATCATCAAGACCCATTCCCAGGTGATTGAAATCACGCCTGTCCATCAGGATAAGCCTGTTGGTATCTGTTGTCCATTCACCTTGCTTGTCCCGGTGTGAGAGATTTGTGCCCAGCATATCCCAGGATGAAGTTCCGTCAGTAATTTCATCAGCTAAAGGTGTGTTAGCTCTTCTTGAGTAAACGCAAACTGGTCTGAAGCCATCGGCTGTCGCACATATCATCATACGGAGATCAAATACATATGTGTCTCCTTTTGCATTGGGTATAGTACCCAGGTGATAAAACTTTCCTGACTCAGTCCGTGAGCTCCATCTGTAATTACCAATCAAAGATTGAACAATAAATTTTGAATATTCATAATCACGACTGAGAAAATCATTTAGTTCTGTCTCATTCACAATTGTGTAAACACCTTGTCCGGCATTACTGTAAGGAACTTTGATTACAGCCTGTCCTCCCATTCGTTTTACCCAGAGAGGTACTTCATCTTTATGCACATCCCAAATCGTTTCCGGAGTCCTTATTTTCAAACCCAACCTATCCAATTCACCATTATAATGATTGTATGCTTTCGAAGCGATGAGCTTATTTCTTCCTCCCGCAAGACATGCTATGATTGGGTTATAGATCCGTGTCTTTGAATTTACCGGGATACGGTTCCAGGGTTTCTGTGTTACATACCTGAATGCTGCAACTACCTGCTTCCATTTATTTCGTTCATCGAGAATTTCGATGTAATGATTTTTATACCGGATGTGATTATTTTGTGCGCCATCATAAAATGGAACGAGATATATCGGTCGCTGAAATACATCCGCGATGGTCGCCGCATATCCGCTGGTTTCCATTATATTTTTATCATACAATACAGCAATAGCAGCGCTCTGAGAAAGTTTCCTGATTTTACTATACGGATGAAATGATTTTTCAATAAGTTCTCTATAGCTGCCCTGTTGCAATGTGTCCACTTTTAGCGGCATCGATTTCTGGCCGGAAGGGCAACTATTATTTTCAATGACAACCATCTGTCGCTTTCCGCGAGCATTGGTGACATTGATCAGGTCTGCGCCAGACCAGCAATAATACTGGGGTTGATAGGAAACTACTTCAAGAAGCTTAGCTGCTTTGACTTTTGGATGCAGGTGACAATACCTGTCGATGATCAGCTTATTATCGAGGTTGAGAAAAAAATTGATCATCGGATGAATAGCTGCATTCAACGCTTTTGGATACCAGTGATTGTAACTTTCAAAGGTCCCGGGTTCTATCAATTGTGTGGTTTCATTACCAATCATGTGTGCTCTTCGATTGAAGGGGTCCACTTATCTGCCACAAATGATTTGAAATTCGTGAGTAAGGGCAATAGCTGAACCAGGTTATCCGTAGATAAAAGAAGTGAACGTGATGTCTTGTTCAAAAAACCTTCTTTAAGCATATGATCCGCCTGTTGTAACAAATGATCATAAAAATGATGTGGATTATATAGCACGATTGGTTTCTGATGAAGGTGTAATTGCGACCATGTCAGTGTTTCGAAAACTTCGTCCATAGTCCCGAATCCGCCAGGAAAGGCAATGAAGGCATCAGATAAATTAACCATCATTAATTTCCTGCTGTGCATATCCGGAACGACATGCAGCTCGGTCATGCCCGTATGTGCAACTTCCTTTTCTTTTAAACCGAGAGGAATGACCCCTACTGCTTCACCTTTTCCTCTTAACATTGCATCAGCCATTACACCCATCAGGCCTATGTTCCCTCCCCCATTTACAAGCCTGATATTATTCTCCAGGAAAATTTGCATTAAAGCAATTGCATCCTGCATGTAAACAGGATTTACACCGGTGGAAGATCCACAATACACACAGATGGAGCGGATGATATTCATGTAGGCGAAGATAAGGGAAACAATTATTAGGTTATTGGTTATGGGTTATTGGCAGTAGGAATGGGTGTTGGTTATAGGTTATTGGCAGTCAGATTGGTTTTTGGTTATAGGTTATTAGCAGTAGGACAAGGTTTTAGTTGCAGGTCTTAGGGTTTAATTATATTCGACTATCATCATGTGAATTCTGTGTTTACTACAACCATTTTTCATTACCTATCAATCAACCCTACTACCGATCACCAACAACCATTCTTAAAGCCTACACCCAATAACTTGTCCTACAGCCTTCAACCAGTAACTTATCCTACTGCCTATAACCTACAACCATTCCTACCGTCAATAACCAACAACTAATAACTTCCTTCGGTACATTTGTAAAAAAAACAGAGGAATGAACCAACCAGAGGTATTCAAGTTCGGTGGAGCATCAGTAAAGGACGCAGAGGCGATCAGGAATGTAGGGCATATACTTCAATTAACTCAACACAGACCTCTTGCAGTGGTCATATCAGCCATGGGTAAAACTACCAATGCCCTCGAGGCTATTATTAAAGCCCATTATAGCGATCCGGATAACCTGAGCATGTTAGTTGATCAACTAAAAGGTTATCACGAAGAGGTTGCAAAGAGTCTGTTAAACGGAAATGCACAGCCTTTGCTGAATGATCTACATGATCTATGGGTGGAATTAAACTGGATACTGGAGGATGATCCACATCCGGATTACAATTATCACTATGATCAGATCATAGTCTTTGGAGAACTGGCATCCACTAAAATTGTAAGCGCATATCTCGAATCGCAAAAGATCGGTCATCAATGGCTGGATGCACGCAGCTTTATTAAAACAGATTCTGAATACAGGGAATCCAGAATTCAATGGGAACCTACACAAGCGGCGATTGATAAGATTGTTGTTGAGGCTTTGGATAAAAGTGGCATGGTGATCACACAGGGTTTCATTGGTTCAACTCCATACAATGAAAGCACCACGCTTGGACGTGAAGGTTCTGACTATACTGCGGCTGTTTTGGCTTATGCTCTTGATGCATCATCCGTGACCATCTGGAAAGATGTGCCCGGCATCATGACCGCAGATCCGAAACGATTTGAAAAAGTAGCGAGGCTTGAAGAAATCTCTTACAATGAAGCTATCGAGATGACATATTATGGTGCCAAGGTCATTCATCCAAAAACCATCAAGCCTCTTCAGAATAAGGACATCCCACTTTTTGTAAGGCCTTTCGATCAGCCTTCACTTTATGGAACAAAAATCAGCTCAACAGAAACTCATTTTTTGCCACCGATCATTGTTGTTGAGCCCGAACAGGTCCTGCTTCAGATCTCCACGCGTGATTTTTCTTTTGTAGCTGAGGAACATCTCAGTGAGATTTTTAATCACATCTCAAGACATCGCATCAAAGTAAATATGATGCGCAACACCGCAGTAAGTTTTATCATCTGTGTAAAAAATGAAAAAGATAAACTCGACAAGCTAAAAAATGATCTTGAAAAATCTTTTCATATCAGTATGAATGAAGGCCTCGATCTCATCACTGTCCGGCACGCAAATCAGGGAGTCATGGATCAATTAAGAAGAGGTAAAGAAATTATCCTCGAAGAAAAATTTGGAGATACAGACAGGATGGTTGTGAAAATATAATAGCATGATTCAAGCGAGTTTCAAATAGAAAAAAGTTGTCCGTAGTTTCAAACTACGGACAACTTTTTTCTATTTGAAACATTAGACAAAAAATCGAAAATCGAAAATCAAAAATCATTTTATCACCTCATGTTTCCTCCCCACCTTAATAAAGGCCTCAATTGCTTTATCAAGATGTTCCTGCTCATGCCCTGCAGAAATCTGCACCCTGATGCGTGCCTTGTCCTGTGGAACAACCGGGTAATAAAATCCAATCACATAAATTCCTTCTTTCAATAAATCATCCGCAAAGACCTGGGACAATTTTGCATCAAACAACATGACAGGCACAATCGGATGTACGCCCGGTACAATGTTGAATCCGGCTTCAGTCATTCCTTTCCTGAAATAGGCTGTACTCTTTTCAAGTTTATCCCGTAGCGCAGTAGTTTCCTGCAACATATCTAAAACGGCAATCGATGCACCTACAATCGAAGGTGCAAGCGTATTGGAAAATAAATATGGACGTGATCGTTGGCGCAATAAATCAACAATTGGTTTTGATGCAGCCGTAAAACCTCCCGAAGCTCCACCAAGCGCTTTACCAAAAGTCCCGGTAATTAAGTCCACCCTACCAAATGCATTATTGTGTTCAGCACTACCTCTACCCGTCTTTCCAATAAATCCCGTTGCATGACAATCATCTACTATGACAAGTGCATCATATTTATCAGCGAGATCACATATTTTATCAATTTGGGCGATGATGCCATCCATTGAAAAAACACCATCCGTAGCAATCATTCTTCGACGCGCACCTTGTGTTTCCTTCAATCTCTCCTCAAGTTCATTCATGTCATTGTTAGCATACCTGTATCGGGCAGCTTTGCAAAGGCGGATACCATCGATGATCGATGCATGGTTCAACTGGTCTGATATGATAGCATCCTCCTCATTCAGCAAGGGCTCAAACAACCCGCCATTTGCATCAAATGCAGCAGCATACAGGATCGCATCTTCTGTCCCCACGAAAGCAGCAATTTTTTCTTCCAGTTCTTTGTGAATATCCTGTGTTCCGCAAATAAATCTTACGCTTGACATGCCAAAGCCATGCGTATCAATGGTTTCTTTTGCAGCTTTGGTGACCCTCGGATGAGAAGAAAGCCCCAGGTAATTATTGGCACAAAAATTCAATACATCACCACCTTCCTTTGTATGGATTTCCGCAGCCTGTGCAGAAGTGATGATACGTTCTCTTTTATAAAGTCCGGCTTCCCTGATCGCTTCGACTTCTTTGCGGATTTGTTCATTGACAGTTTCAGACATGATTGTACTTAAGCTTTAATTGTTTCAACATTTCAGTCGTCATAGTTTCTATATCATATGCATGTTTCCAGCCCCAGTCTTTTCTCGCTTCATGGTCATCTATACTTTCAGTCCATGATTCCGCTATTTCCTGCCGGTGATCCGGTTCGTAGGAGATGGTAAAACCAGGGATATGCTTTTTGATTTCTTCTGCCAGTTCTGCAGGTGTAAAACTCATTGCGGCCAGGTTATAAGAAGTTCTTTGTTTGATTGATTCCTGTGGTGCAGCCATGAGCTCAAGAGTTGCACGGATTGAATCATCCATGTACATCATCGGCAATCTTGTATTTGCTTTCAGGAAACAAGTATAATGCCCAGTCAGCAGCGCCTGGTGAAAAATATCCACTGCATAATCAGTCGTGCCTCCACCCGGCATGGATTGATAACTAATGATACCGGGATAACGGACAGAACGGACATCAAGGCCATACCGGTTGAAATAATAGTTACACCACAATTCATTCGCCGCCTTTGAAATTCCATATACCGTCGTTGGTTCAATGACTGTATGCTGAGGAGTTAAATCCCTGGGCGTAGTCGGGCCGAATACCGCAATTGTACTTGGAAAAAATACTTTCCGAAGACCCTGAGCACGCGCTAGCTCGAGGATAGACAGGGACCCATTGAAATTGATGTTCCATGTTTTCTGAGGATTCCATTCCCCATTGGCTGAAAGAATAGCTGCCAGATGATAGATCGTAGTGATGTTATAATCTCCTACGATTTCTGCGATACGCTGCGTATTCAGGATGTCAAGCATTTCAAAAGGGCCCGTATGTCCTTCAGGTTTTTTGATATCTGTTGCAAGCACCTGGTCCTGGCCATAGGCACCTCGTAAAGCTTCCGTCAATACCGTTCCAATTTGCCCATTAGCACCGGTGACAAGGATCATTTCTTTTCTTGGATTCACAGTCGGCGAAGGTAAGAAAAAGGCTAAGGCGGAGGCTGAGGCAAAGGAAAAATAGGCAGTATGTTCTTTTAGGATACGACGGTAATGAGTCATCAAAAAGTTTCCTTTTCTAGCCTTTTGTTTTTTTCACCCCTTCCGCCTTTTCTGCCCTTTCCGCCTCTTCCGCCTGGTTGCTGAGCTGTAGAACAAGGATGAGGGATAGCAGGTCTAAGCATTTTATTTAAGCCATTGATAAACCAGCCAACTTGCCAGATATGCAAGCCCTGTCATCATGATAAACTGAATGATCGGCCATTTCCATGATCTCGTTTCTCTTTTCACAATAGCCAGTGTGCTCATGCACTGCAATGCGAATGCATAGAAAATAAGTAAAGACCAGGTCGTCGCCCGGTTATACACAAGCTCCCCTGTTTGGGCATTTCTGTCATTGGCCATTCGTGTCTGGATAGAAGAAACATCTTTGTCATTCTCGATGCTGTATATCGTGGCCATAGTACCAACAAAAACTTCCCTGGCTGCAAAAGAACATACAATCGCAATGCCCATCTTCCAGTCAAATCCAAGTGGGGCTATTGCCGGCTCAATAAATTTACCAAGCACGCCGGCAAAAGAGTTTTGCAACGGAGGTTTTGTGGTTATAAATTTTTCAATTCCTTGTACATCCGCAGAGACTTCTTTTGTTCTGGGACCAAAACTTGCCAGGAACCATAGGATAAGCGAAATGATAATGATGATTTTCCCCGCACCCACCACAAATGATTTCGTTTTTTCAACAACCAGATAAAAAAGATTCTTGAATACAGGAGGCCTGTACACCGGCAATTCCATCATCAGGAAACTTCGGTCACTGGATCGCAGAACTTTCTTCAGTACATATGCAGCTATTAATGCAGCAACAATCCCAATACCATACAAACCCATCAATGCCAGGCCTTGTTGTTCGAAACCATATAGCCGACCTCTAGGAACCGCAAATCCAATCAAAATGGCATACACAGGAATGCGCGCTGAACAACTAATAAAAGGTGTTACCATGATAGTGATGAGCCTCTCTTTCCAGTTGCTGATATTCCTTGTGCTCATGATAGCAGGTATGGCGCAAGCACCACCTGATACAAGCGCAACAATACTGCGGCCATTGAGCCCGAACTTTCGCATCATCATGTCAAACATGCTTACTGCTCGCGCCATGTAACCGATTTCTTCAAGGATACCAATGAATAAAAAAAGTATGGCTATCTGTGGAATGAAAACTAAAATCCCCGTTAATCCTGCAAGTATTCCATCCGTAAAAAGATCCAATAACCATCCTGCCGGAAAAACTTCCCTGATGCCTCCAGAAATTTCTCTCATGAAGAATTCAATCGCATTCATGGGCCAGACTGCCCAGGCAAATATGGCCTGGAAAATGAGCAGCATGATCAGGAAAAAAATAATGGATCCCAGGAAAGGATGCATCACCCATCGGTCTATACGGTCTGTGATCTTTGCACCTGCACCATCTGCATCAAGATGAAGTGCCTTCTTGATCACAGGGGTAAATCGATCATACCGCGACATCGTTTCATGGATCTGCGCCTGGATCGGATTGAATCCTTCTTTTTCTGATTTTTCTTTTATTTCCTGCTTTACTTCTTTGGATATATTATCAATCCAGGAACCATGGTGCAATTTCAATAACCTGCCATAATCCGTAGTAGAAGCAATCGTGTTTTTAAACTGATCCGAAAGCTTTCTTTCCTGCTCCGAGAATTTGTAATAGGGCTCCATGATTTCATTTCGTTCATACAGCATGGAACCCATTTGCATTTTTAAAGCAGCCACACCCATTCCGGTTTTTCCGGAAATCAGGACGACAGGAATTTTAAGATGCTCTTCCAGAATTTGAGTCTGGATGGTGATACCTGCCATATCCGCCATATTGAGTGCAAGGATGACTGGTAGTCCAAGATCAATGATCTGGGTAAGCAGGAGGATTTGTTTCTCAAGCTGGCTTAAATCGGCTACATAGAGGATGAGATCTGGTTTAGGATCCGTGTGAAGGAATTGCTGGACCACGATCCGCTCATCTTTAGAGGAAGGATACATGCTATAAGCTCCAGGCAGATCAAGTATCTGAACTTCTTTGAATGTACCCAGGTCCATAACGCCTGTTTTTTTCTCAACGGTGACCCCGGGATAATTCCCAACCTTCTGGTTTAAGCCAGTGAGCAGGTTAAAAAGCGTCGATTTCCCTGAGTTTGGGTTGCCGGCCATCAGGATCAGTTTCCGGGCCACGGTCGTAGCAGTCATCATGCAGTCTCCACTATAATGGTGCAGGCCTCATCCCTTCGAAGAGCGATTTTAAACCTGTTGTTAATTCGATATACCAGTGTCTCTCCCAACGCATTACGTCGCACAAGCTCAACTTGTGCCTGAGGTAAGATCCCCATAGACATCAGCTTGCCGGCTATGATGCTGTCGTCAAAGCGGATGATACGGCTGGTCTCATGGGTCTCCAATTTATGGGCTGGTTTGGCAGGCAAAATTCGCTATTTGTATAATTTCTAAATAAAGTGCGAATATAGCAACCCTTGCCTGAATGGATTTCTGAAAGTCGTACTTAGTTTAGCAGCCTAATATTCGGCGCATGTTCCAGGTTTATCTCAGGTTGGGCATTGATCACATCCTGAACGTGAATGCTCTTGATCACATTGTTTTCCTTATCGCACTGTGCGCAGTGTATTCAGTGACGGACTGGAGACGTATCCTGATCCTCGTCACGGCATTCACCATAGGTCATAGCATCACGCTGGCATTGTCAGCGCTTGATATCATTTCCATTAATGCAGACCTGGTTGAAATATTGATCCCGGTCACCATTCTTCTCACTGCTCTTCAAAATATTTTTATCAAACCAAAACCAGATCAACGATGGCGACCCAATTATTTCCTTGCACTGTTCTTTGGATTTATTCACGGCATGGGCTTCTCAAATTACTTTAAAGCTTTTGCCGAAAGCAAAGATGATCTTGTTCTCCAACTGTTCGGATTCAATGTGGGTGTAGAAATAGGACAGCTTTGTATTGTTAGCGGTATCCTTATGATAAATTTTCTAATTGTGAGGATCGGAAAAATCAAACAAGCTCATTGGAATCTTGTCGTAAGTATTCTGGCAGCACTGCTTGCAGTATTTATGATTATAAAAAGATTACCGATTCATTGAGACACATTCCAGTCGAGTATGTACCATAGTAAAATTGTTCTAAGGGAAGTGGTCAGAGCGGCCAGTTTGGTCTATGGTCTATGGTCCTTTTTCTAAACATTTAACCAATTAAACTTTTAACCCTTTTTTGAACCACATACACCTATAGCCGAGCAATAAATAATAAGCAGCAGGTAAAAATATTTCTAAGTGTTTTCCTTAAGTTTCTTAAATTCCTAAGTGGTAAAAATTGAACTGAAAATCATCGTGCATAATTCGAAGGCTACAAATCATAAAAAAAAATGAACCACTTAGACACTTAGGAAACTTAAGTAAGCCACTTAGAAAAAAAGATCCACATAGACTAATGATTTGTCTCTACTGCCTTTTCCGCCTCTTACACCCTTTCTGCCATTCTGCCTTTTAACTACCTTTCTAAAATGAATACAACAGATTTTGCGAATGACATATCTAAAGGTTACTCCTTTGAAGGGGAATCCATCATCCTCGGAGCTGCAGTGCTTGATGGAAAACCGGTGAAGGAATCTTTTATCCGGATCCCACTCTCAACGATCAACCGCCATGGATTGATCGCAGGTGCCACAGGAACCGGTAAAACGAAAACACTCCAGGTTCTTGCAGAGCAACTTAGTTCAAAGGGAGTGCCAACGCTTGTCATGGACATCAAAGGTGATCTTAGTGGTATTGCTGTCCGGAATTCAGGACATCCAAAAATAGATGAACGACATGAACTCATCGGTCTGCCATATATCCCCGCTTCAAGTCCTGTTGAATTCTTGTCACTTTCTGATGAACCAGGTGCAAGACTCAGAGCTACGGTTTCTGAATTTGGTCCTGTCTTGTTTTCAAAAATGCTGGATCTGAATGAAACACAGGAAGGCATCATCTCTGTCATTTTCAAATTTTGTGACGATCGTGATCTTCCGCTTCTTGATCTTGAAGATTTGAAAAAAGTAATTCAGTATGTCACTACCGATGGAAAAGCTGAATTCCAGGCAGAGTATGGAAATATCATGACTACTTCAACTGGTACTATCGTCAGAAAACTTGTAGAGCTTGAGCAACAAGGTGCATCGGAATTTTTTGGCGAACCTTCTTTTGATGTTCAGGATTTGCTCAGAAGAGACCGGGAGGGATTAGGTATTGTTCACGTGCTTAGAGTTGTAGATATCCAGGACAGACCGAAACTGTTTTCAACATTTATGTTACAACTGCTTGCAGAGATTTATGCTGTATTTCCGGAAGAAGGTGATGTGAAGAAACCGAAGCTTGTCATTTTTATTGATGAAGCCCACCTGATTTTTGAAAATGCATCGGAGGCATTGCTTGATCAGATCGAAGTCATCATCAAGCTGATCAGGTCAAAAGGTGTAGGCATCTTTTTTGTCACCCAGGATCCTAATGATATCCCTGAAAAGGTACTAAGCCAGTTAGGCCTTAAAGTCCAGCATGCATTGCATGCCTTCACTGCAAAGGACCGTAAGAGCATACAGTTAGCTGCAGAAAATTTTCCCGAAACACCTTATTATAAAGTTGATCAATTACTAACAGAATTGGGAACAGGTGAAGCATTGGTGACAGCATTAAGTGAAAAAGGAATCCCTACCCCACTTGTACATTGTTACATGAGGGCACCGCAATCCCGGATGGATGTGTTGGCGCCGGATGAAATAAAAGAGATCATTCGATATTCTGATCTCACACCTAAATATGAAAATCGTTACGACAAAGAAAGTGCATACGAAATCCTGAGTGCAAAGTTGGAAGATGCAAAATCAGACAGCCATCAGGAAGTAATAACCAAACAACGCACGAGGGCGACGAAGGAAAAATCAACGATGGAAAAAGTTTTTTCAAATACAACCACAAGACAAATCGGAAGGACTGTAGCAAGGGAATTGACGCGTGGAATATTGGGTGTATTGGGAGTGAAGACTACTACGAGGAGAACGACACGTAAGAAGACAGGTTGGTTCTGAGATGAATAAAAAAAATGAAAAGTTATCCGTAGTTTCAAACTACGGATAACTTTTCATTTTTTTTATTCAATAGTTCTCAAAATACTTCCTCGCATTTCTATACACATTATCACCCATCCTCGTTTCATTCACTCCGGGTACTTCCTGTGTAGCATCTCGGTATAATTCGATTTCCCATTTTGGATTTTTGGTTTCGCCTATCGCGGTTGAATGTAAAAGCGTAAATCCATTTTTAGTCAAAGAAGGATTATAGAAAAGAAATCTCACATTATTCTGATGAGTAGCAGGAAAGGTATTGTAAAACCAGATCTCGTATGGAGGTGCACTGGGTTCATCTTCTACTGTCATGACATCATCAGGTTTTCCATATTTCAAAAATATATGTCCCCTGTCCGTTTCAAAACCATATCCAAAACCGGAGCGGTAATTTTCATCCACCACCTTGGCTACCTTCATGTAAGCTTCAAATGCTTTGCCTGCATATTTGCCGGCCTGCTCTGTCCAATACCGGTGAATAAAAAACTGCTTTGCTTTCGTATTCCCCTTGTCAAGCAGTGTATTCATAACGTCAACATCATCAGAACTGACAACAGGCGCTAATGCTTTGAGATAAAAATCAATTGAATCATCAGGAATGCGGGTCACAAAGCTTTCATTCAGTTCATATGCACCGGAAGCAATGAACAGTGAATCACCTGCAGGATTATATCTTGAAAAGGACAGGCTTTGATTGGCCACTTCTGTTTTATTCCCATCAAAGAGAACTGCATCAATCGTATACGGCCCTGAGATCAGCCTGCTGATATCCAGCTGGAATATATTGGCGCCAACACTTTCTTTATTGATCTTCCGGTATGCAACGACAGGAGCGGGGATATCGCCTGCAGGAGATTTAATGGTATACCTGATATAGGGTTGTCCTTCGAGAAGGTTGGCATCATAGGTCTCGAGGTACAGGTTGAGAAAATGCAGGGAAGGATAATAATAATTGAATGGCAATGGCTCCAGGTATAGACCGCTTTTATGGAGAGGGCTTTTACCATCCACCTCACTGCGAACTGTTGATAACAATTGAATATCAGATAGCTTTGGCTGTGAATCTGCCGGAGGAATTTCGATCTCTGTCTGTATGCTGAGCTCATTTACTGTATCCCGGATGTCTTTCACTTCAACTTCCACAGTATATTTTCCTGCGTTGAGACCAAACCGCTTTACATCTATCAGATCTTTGCCCGGGCATCCTGAACTGGTGAGCCTGTAACGGTCGCCGGCTACAATATTTTTATTAATGTCCTTTACAAAGACCATGTACTCCACTCCATAGTTTTGATCAGGCATACATGTTAAAGTTGATCCCACGATATACAAGGAGACTTCGATGAAAGGAGAAGATGCAGCTCTGAATCGCGAGACCTGCAGGCTGACATCAGGAGTCCCATGTAAGAACATGGGGTAAATCATGAATGCCATCAGAATCATCTTATTGAACATCCTCCTTCTTTTTTTTCAGCATATGAAATACAAACTCGCTATTCGGCCCTGCTAAATAAGTAACGATCATGGTGTCGTTTTTTACAGTTTCAAGTTCAAAATTCTTGTCTCCCATGACCAGCTTGTTATTATTGACCGTATAAGGCCCTTTTTCATCAGCTCCGGTGATATTGATTGTCATCGTTTCCCTTTCAATGAGAAAATAACCTCTGCGTAGATAACTGGTTTCTCTCCCGTTTCGTTCTGCTTTTGTGATTTCCCAACGGCCCAAAAGCTTATCCTGTTCAAAATTATCAGGCTGCCTGCATGAGATTATTAAAAAAACAGCAGCACTGAGCAGACAAAACGTTTGCACCATTGAACATGAAATCCGGTCAAAGACAATATTGAGATTTCTCATGAAGACTTAGCTGATCGAAAGTACAAATTGTAATCTCACCGACACAATTAGGCAGTTTCCAGGGTCAGAAAGGTAATTTCCGGAAGAATACCAACTCTGCCCGGGTACCCAAGATATCCAAGGCCCCGGTTTACATAAAGGTATTGTGCTGCTTCCTGGTATAATCCTGACCACCTGGGATAAACATATTGAATAGGACTCCATTTGAAGCCCGGTATTTCAACTCCAAATTGAAATCCATGCGTATGGCCTGACAAGGTGAGTTCAATATGTTTAAAATCCCTGATCACCTGGTCATCCCAATGCGATGGATCATGTGAAAGCAGTACATTAAATGATCCTCCATTCAACCCGGTGGTGGCTTTTGTCAAATCACCATACTTAGGAAATCTTGGATGGGAACTATAGTTTTCGACACCGATAATATTCAGCAATGCGTCTTTCACACTTATCTGCCTGTGTTCATTGAGCAATAAAGTCCATCCGAGCTTAGCATGCATCCCTTTCAGGTCTTCAAAATTCTGATGCTTATCATCTTCATTTGGCCAGGGATGATAATCTCCATAATCATGGTTGCCCAGGATCGAATAGACACCATAAGGTGCTTGTATTTTGCTGAACATCTCGACAAAAGGTTCCATTTCTGAAGCCAGCGCATTGACCAGGTCACCGGTAAAAAAAACAATATCAGGTTTTTGGTCATTGATCATTTTTATGCTTTGCTCCACAGGTTCTCTCAACAAAAAGCTTCCCGAATGAATATCTGATATCTGGATGATCTTAAATCCTGCCAGGTCCGGATGCAGGTCTTTAATGTTTAGCCTGTTCTTCCACAACTTATACCTGTATGGATTCAATGCCATACCGTAACTAAGGCTGATAGCGGGAATAGCCCCAAGGATAAGCGCTGCCATCGGCATCCAGCGCGAACGTGCCGTAGAAAGGTTCCAATGGTCTTTAAAGCCTAAATTCAATGCTCCAAAAATCAGCCTCCGCAGATCATCGATCAGGATCATCAATGCTACCAGCAATTTGGAAAAATATAAAATGAAGATCATTGCCCTCAGGACTACTTTAAGGGTTTTCGGAAGATTGTCACTCCATCCTGTCAATGCAGCCACGAGGAAGGCAATCGTAATCACAGGAATCGACCAATAGATGGCATAGGTAACTATCCTTGTTATTCTGCCCGAAGAACCCATGACATACCTGAATGCCTGGAAAGCAAACAGATCGATCAGCAATAAAATGACAGAAAGAAATATGATCCTGGAAGCCATGAAGGAAGCAATTGAAGTAATGCAATAACACAAATATCAGCAAGATGTTACACGGGACGGGTTCATTTTACCAACTTTGAGGATGAAACATTTTGTTCTGGTCACAGGTGCATCTTCCGGAATTGGGGAAGCGACATGCAAAAAGCTGGCTGAAAAAAATTACGAAGTGCTTGCAGGTGTTCGCAACGAAACGGATGGTGCGAGGTTGAAACATATGTATGGAGACAGGATCCACCCGCTGCTGCTCGATGTAGTAAATGATGAAAGCATTGAACATGCAAAAGAAAAGGCCAGAGAGATGATCGCACAGGATTCTCTGGTAGCTATCATCAATAATGCCGGTATCGTGGTAGCCGGAGCTGTCTTATATGTTCCTGTAGACAAATGGAGCCATCAGCTTGATGTTAATGTTTTAGGGGTTATACGGATCACGCAGAAGTTTTTCGAATTCCTTAAGCATGGTCATGATGCTGTTGATGCACATCCAAGGAGCATCATAAATATCAGCAGCGTATCGGGTCTGTTTGCAAGTCCTTTCATCGGGCCTTATGCTGCATCAAAATATGCACTGGAAGCATTAAGCGATAGCCTGCGTCGTGAATTGTATATGTATAATATCCGGGTGGTCATCATTGAGCCGGGCAACATAGTTACTCCAATTTGGGGAAAAGCTAAAGAAGCAGATCCGCATTCCGGTCCGGAGTATGAATCCATTATTGCATTTCGTGATAAGATGATTGATGATAACATCACCCGTGGCCTGCCTGTAGATATTGTGGCTGACCGGATCTTCAGAGCCATCCGTGATGAGAAAGTGAAAACCCGTTATCTGATCAGGGCAAAAGCCTGGAAGTTCAGGTTAATTCAAAAGCTGCCCGTCACCTGGGTAGACAGGATGATCAGGAATAAGCTGAAACGTAAATCGGGGATACGGCCTTTTTAAGAAAAAGCCTTTCTTTCCTTGATCTTGGCTTTCTTGCCTACTAGATTACGGAGATAGAAAAGCTTAGCCCTTCTTACTTTACCTTTCTTCAGTACTTTGATTTCAACAATGTTTGGTGAAGAGAATGGGAAAATACGCTCTACGCCGACACCATTTGAAATCTTCCTGACAGTAAATGTTTTACCTGCTCCTTCTCCGCGGATCTGAAGAACATCGCCTTTAAAATCCTGGATACGTTCTTTAGCACCTTCCACGATCTTATAAGATACGGTGATGCTGTCTCCGGCTTTAAATTCTGGGTAAGTGGGTTGTGTATTGAGTTGCTGGTGAACTAACTTAATAAGGTCCATGGTTGATAATGCTTATCTGACTTTCTTAAAAAAGAGCGACAAAGGTATGTCTTTTTCAACTATTCTTCATATCAGGGCATTATTTTTCAATTATCACACCAGCTATCGCACCAGCTATCGCACCAGAGTCACAAATTCTCTGAGCTCGTGAGGCCGGCCCCTGGCATCCTGGTAGTTAAGCACGCAGAGGTAAACGCCCACAGGCATTTCCTGTCCGGCATTGTTTTTCCTGCCATTCCATCCTTCTTCTGGACTGGATGTTTCATACAGGTTTTCACCCCATCTGCTCCATATAATAAGGGAATAAGAAGAAACACCTGCACTCAGACCTTCGGGTTTATAGACCTCATTTTTACCATCATAATTAGGGGTAAAGGCATTTGGAAGGAAGAACTGAACAACAGGCTCTATGTCAATGGTTTTAATGAGTGTATCTGTGCAGCCATTAGCATGGAATACGACCTGTTTGATCTGGGTAATACCTGTATCCAGAAATGTATAGGTAGGATTTCTTATGAAAGACCTTCCCTCACCGCCAAAATCCCAGTACCAACCACTTCCACCGGATGAAAGATCTGTGAAGACTGCAGTAGGATTAAGACTATTGATGACTTCAGGCGTATAAATAAAATCTGCCACGGGAGATGGTTCCATCGTGATGAGATTCGGGAACACATCACTGGTATAACAACCTATCGGGGAGGTGATCTCAATTTTTATCGTAAAAGTCCCTTCATTTTTGAATTCATGGGTGGGACTTATATCATCGCCTGTCTCCCCATCGCCGAAATCCCAGAAGATCTTATAAGTCTCATCAATCGGAACAGACAGATTGTCAAAAAAGATGCTCGCCGGTACACAGGCGGTATATTTGGTGGGTTTGATGATGATCAAAGGAGGAACAGGGTAATAACTGATTTTCTTAACCATCGTATCCCTGCATTCATTATTATCTGTTGCAATCAGCGTGACTGGGTGAAGACCGGGTTCCTGGTAAAGGTGATTCGGATTTCTCGCAGTGCTTGCTTCCGTATCTCCAAAATTCCAATCCCAGTCGGTCAGGTTTTGAGCTTGTGTCGTGGACATATCTTTGAAGCTAACCGGTCCCCCGATGCAGGTGTCATACGTAAACTCGAAATCGGCATCGATCGACGGAAATACATTGACATTTATGTAAGCAGTATCCCCACAAGGCTGACCTTCATTGACGATCATGGTACCCTTGTAATTCCCTATACCCGGAAATGTAAAAGTAGCATCGCGGGTATTCTTTGTGACAGCATTGCCATTGATATTAAATGACCATTTATAGGTTTTGATGAATTGTTCGATCGTGCTTTCATTTTCAAAGGTGACCGTATTGTTGCCACACGAATTGAGTACAAATTCCTTTCCATTCACTACAGCATCTGCATGAATGCTGGCATTTACGGATGAAAGGCAATTGACCACATTAAATTGAAAATCTCTGCGAAGAATACTCAGCAGCACACCGTTACGGTATTCTCTTACACAAACACCAACTACAAACTGTCCTGTCAATGTGGGTACTCCGGAAATAAAACCTGTGATCGGATTAATTGAAATCGTAGAAGAGGTTCCCAATGGATTTACTGGAGAATAATTCGGTGCGTTAAAGATCACATCGTTATATGGAGGTAAGCAAAAACGTGGATCAGGGGTGATGCCTTCACACAGACTTTGTTCATTCGGATTATTCACACCCAATGGTCCGCCGCCCTGTAACGGGGCACAAAATTCATACACGATCTCGTCTCCCTCTTTGTCACTTGCAGAATGATCGAAATTGATGGGATCATTTACGCAAATCCCGATGGGTGGAAAGCTGACGAAACGCGGTCCGCTATTGCAGGTACGTTGTGCTTCATCAGTGATTTCAATTGTATAAGTGGCTCCTGTATTATTCGGAGCGATGATATTATTAATGGTGTTATTTCTGCAACAACGTTGCCAGGAGACTATGTATGAGCCTGCGATGATAGGCAGGTTGGTAAGGTTGATGGTATAAGCGGTTTGCTCTACACAAACATTCGGAGGCAATATGAGACATGGATTCTCAACAAATTCAAGTGGTTCTACTGCTCCATGCCGGATATTGGGGAAATCCATTACAAATTTATATACACCATTGATGAGTGAATACACCCCGATCTGAGCAGGATTGTCAAACTCGGCACCATTCCCCGCACAATCCCGGTAAACCTTCATGGTAAGCCTGTAATTGCGGGTATTTGCCAGGTTTCCCGGGCCAAGACAGTCATAATATATTTCACCGCCGACGATATGACGCGCATTCAGAACACTCCCTAAACTCATAAATACACTGAAACAAATCAGGGTACGAAGCAGGATATGAGAGTGAAGTATATGCATATGAAATGAAAAGATACGTCCGGTAGGTAATTCGCGTCTATTTTTAACGTTTATTTCTCAGTTTTTATACGTCTCACCTCCTAAAAGAAGATGACGTGTACCTTACATCAGGTTAAAATTATCGTATTTATCATCTTCATGTACCAGGACCACATCCAAAAGGTTATCGATCAGGCCATATTCGTACTTGAGCACGGAGGAGTTATTCTTTACCCGGCTGATACGATCTGGGGTATCGGTTGTGATGCTACCGACCAGAAGGCTGTGGGGAAGGTCTACGATATCAAAGGCAGAGAACATCAGAAGCCATTGATCGTCCTTGTCTCAGATCTCACTCAATTGTATTCAGTAGTTACGTCTGTTCATCCAAGGATCGACACGCTGCTTCATTTCCACGAACGTCCGCTGACAGTGATCTATCCGCAAGCGAGAAAAGAATATCTCCATCTGGCTGCCAGGGACGGAAGCCTGGGCGTAAGGCTGGTAAAATCCGGCTTTTGTCATGATTTGATCTCCGCGTACCAACGTCCGTTAGTTTCTACTTCGGCAAATCGTTCCGGAGAACCATCTCCTGCAAAATTCGGCAGCATCAGTTCCCAGATTATCAGTCTTGTCGACCTGGCCGTTCCTGCGTTTACAGAAAAAAACATCACCGGATTACCTTCTGTGATCGCCCGGTATGATGAAAATGGAGAATTGGATTTTCTAAGGCAGAATTAAAACCCCGGATGATTAATGCTGTGCAAGGGCTATTTGTAAATCTTCTTTCACTACCTCATTAGCTTTTTTTACAACAGGATCCTGCAGGTTAAAAGCTCTGTACCATCCTTCTTCACCTGTCCTGTAGGCCACTAGTGTCGCATCAGTGATCCTGTAGATAACATCCTGGTGAGCCCTGAAATAATCCATCAGTGTATCGTACTTTTCTTTCGCCCTTATTTTAGCTAATGCAGAAAGCTCATTCATGACAACAGCATGTGAGGGCAGGTTTTGAACTACAGTTGCCATCGAATCTGTCTGAACAAGTTTTCCATCATATTTTATCAAATCAAACCGTATGGCATATTCGGATATGATATCCATCCAGGTCCGTATTGAGAGGTCTTCCCAATCAATCGCATCCTCAATCACGATGTCTGGCATGATACCTCCTCCTGCATGTACAATCCTTCCTGATGTAGTCTTGAAAACCTGGATCGTATCAATAATAGATTCTTTATCGTAAGCTTTTTGGATCGATCTTCCCGAAGGTGTATAATATTTCGAAACCGTCATCCTTAATGTTCCTCCGTTGGACAGATCAAATTGTTCTTGCACCAAACCCTTACCATAAGATTTTGTGCCAATGACAACTGCGCGGTCATGGTCCTGGAGGCATCCGGCGATGATCTCACTGGCTGATGCTGAATTGCCATTGATCAGCACACATACATTTTCAATAGGGAAAAAAACTTTTCCTGTACTCTTGTATTCTATCCGTTCCTGGTTTTTTCCCTGAGTATATACGAGGAGATTTCCCTCATCTTTAAAGATCTGCGAAAGAATATTGACTGCTTCTCTCAGGTATCCTCCCGGATTATCACGCAGATCCAGGATAAGATGTTTGGCATTATGTTTTGTATTGAGTTCTTCCCACGTGTCCATGAATTCACGATACGTTGTATTCGTAAAGCGTGAAAGTTTGATAAAAGCTACTGTGCTGTCGATCATATATCCTGCGAGCACGCTTGGCACCTTTATTTCTTCGCGACTTATCTCAATGGTCCGGAGATCCTTTTCAAGCATAGGTTTGATCAGCAGCCTGACATGGGATCCTTTAGAGCCTTTGATCATCTCAAGGATTTTTTCATGATCAAGCGTATCTGAGATGATGGATTGTCCGTCGATAGCGATGATGTGATCACCTGGTTTAAGTCCGGAATTAGCTGCAGGACTATCTTTTTTTGGATAAAGAACAACAAGAGTATCTTCTATGAACACAACTTCAATCCCAATGCCAACATAATGGCCCATGGTTTTTTCTTCAAGGGCTTCTGTTTGCTCGGGAGGAAAATAATGCGTGTGCGGATCTAATCCTTCTAAAACCGCATTGATGGCTTTCTCAGATAATTCTTCTGAGGAAACACTTCCAACATATTTTGTTTCCAGGAACCGTATGATCTCTTCTACCTGTCTTCCGCTGTAATTTGCATTGCTGATAGCAGGATCCGCTTTATGAGGAACGACATCCGACTTAACAAAGTTAGCTCCGGCGATCATGCCCACGATCGTGACCACACTTAGCAATAAAGGTTCCCAGATTTTATAGGTGCGATTTGTATTTGACAAAAGGTAAAGGTTTGATTATCACTGAATATCCATGTTCAAAAACTGTTTTTAAGGGAAAACAGCCATAACGGCGACAAATATGAGGCATTTCTGGTTAACGCCCTCCGGTTTTAGATGAACCGCAATTTGAAACGAATGAAGAAGCCATTTATTTGTTAGCTACAGTAAAAAAAATGGAACCACTTAGGCACTTAGGAATCTTAAGGAAGCCACTTAGAAAATGGTCTAAGGGAAATGGTCTGAACAGCCAGTTTGGTAAAAAGGAGATAGTCAAAAGGCAATTAGGATTGAAAAATTTCCTCAATAGGTATGATAAAAAAATGGAACCACTTAGGCACTTAGAAAACTTAAGGAAGCCACTTAGAAAATAGAGACTCTCGAACGTCTCGCAGTATAGAACTTTAATATTTTCAATTATTTATTTTACTTCTTAATTCTAAATTCCGCATTCAGAATTCTAGATTCAAGGAGACCTGAGACCATATCCTTTGGACCATACCGGCTGCCTTAACCTTTTCCTTAAGACCATTATTCACAGAGCCCACGCTCTTCCAATCTGCTCATACGGAATGCATGCATCGTAACGTCCCGGAATCGGATCGAACGCAAAGAAATTATTGGCAACAGTTTCAGAATTAAAATAACCGGCAAGGATCTGTTCTTTCAATGTAAGATAAAAGGGTCTTTCTTCTGCAGTCATTTTTGGATTGGCTTTCAATGCATCATATGCATTTTTGTCAATGGCATTCACCCATTCAAGTTGTTTTTCAGGAGTTGCTTTGACAAAATCTTTTCCAAGATCTTTCTTCGCCTGTTCCATTAAACCATCCACTTCCTTTTTAAATTGTTCATTCTCTTCGGATGAATACCTCAGTGGGCGTACAGCATCGATATACCTTTCTACCATTGCGTCCTTAGCACCCGGAGTGCTTGTTTTCGGAAGTATAGTTTCACCCAGGTCACTGATGAAATGCGCTTCATCGGATGAAAAATATGCAGGCACCCATGATTCAGTGGTGTCTACTTTGCAACCTTCGAGGAGTGAAGCAAGCGTTGAAGCGCTTAGCGATGCACCCATGAAAAATGCAGTGTATTTGATAGCATCTCTTCTTTCCATGATCTATACCGATTAGAGATTTTGTTTGTTTAATTCTTCATACGCATGATTGGCAGCTCTTGCTGTCAATGCCATGTAAGTCAGTGATGGATTCACACAGGATGCTGATGTCATGCAAGCACCATCGGTCACAAATACATTCTTGCAGGCATGCACCTGGTTCCATTCATTGAGCACAGATGTTTTAGGATCCTTACCCATGCGCGCAGTACCCATTTCGTGAATACCCAAACCCGGATTTCCACCTGTGGAATAAGTTGATACATTTTTATATCCTGCTGCTTCAAGCATTTCAGCTGCTGAACTCACCATGTCTTTGCGCATTGCCAGTTCATTTTCTTTCCATTCGCAATCGATGCTGAGTGTGGGGAGACCGTATGGATCCATTTTCCCTGTGTTCAGTGAGATTTGATTTTCATGGTAAGGAAGACATTCACCAAATGCAAGCATGCCGATAGACCATTGACCCGGTCCCTGCCATTTATCTTTCCATTCACCTCCTGCGCCGGCTTCCGCTATTGCACGCCACCATCCTTCCCTGCTGGCGCTTCCCTGATATCCATAACCCCGGATAAAATCTTTTTGCTTTGATGCTGCATCTAGATTTCTAAACCGGGGCATATAAAAACCGCCCGGTTTTCTGCCTTTGTAATATTTATCTGTGAAACCATCCACATTGGCATCACCTCCAACTCTGAAATGATGATCCATCAGGTTGTGGCCCAGTTCACCGCTGTCATTACCAAATCCGTTTGGAAAACGATCAGAAGGACTGTTCATCATGATCAATGTGCTGTTTAGCGTCCCTGCATTCAGGAAAATGATTTTAGCGAAATATTCTTTTGTTTCTTTTGATTGTGCGTCGATGATGCGTACTCCTTTTGCTTTGCCTGTTTCTTTATCATAAATGATAGAATGAGCGACGCTGTGAGGACGCAGGGTAAGATTGCCTGTTGCATATGCAGCCGGTAATGTTGAGGCATTGCTACTGAAGTATGCACCAAATGGACAGCCTCTTATGCAACGGTTTCTATATTGACATGTTCCGCGGGTGCTTCCTGCAAGTGGTGCTGTGAGATGAGCAACACGTCCCGGAGTCACTACCCTCCCTTTCATATTTTTTGAAAGCTTTTCTCTGAAATCTGATTCAACACAATTCAATGGCATCTCAGGCAGGAATTTACCATCTGGTAGTTGTGACAGACCTTCATTCTTACCACTAATGCCGGCGAAAGATTCTACGTAATCATACCACTTAGCCACATCTTTATACCGGATAGGCCAATCCACAGCGATACCATCTTTTCCATTGGCTTCGAAATCAAGATCGCTCCATCGATAAGAATGTCGTCCCCACATGATCGATTTGCCACCGACATGATAGCCGCGCATCCAGTCAAATGGTTTTACTTCGGTATAAGGCTGAACAGCATCCTCAATGAACCAGGGAAGAATAGCCGCATGCATGATGTATTGCGTGCGGGATTGAATGGGATATTTCTTTGCTTCTTCCGGAGTGATATCGCCCCAGTTAGGAAATTCCCAGTCTTCTTTATTTGCATTCGGGTAATCGCCGTGCTTGACATCCCTGCCCCGTTCAAGGACTAATGTCTTCAATCCTTTTTCGCAGAGCTCTTTTGCAGCCCATCCGCCGCTGATGCCACTACCTACTACGATGGCATCATACGTAACCTCATTCACACCTTCATTGTTAAAATACATACGCTATAGGTCTATGAAATGATAAGAAATGTCAAATTAATGAATTGCATGAATATCCTTGTAATTTTATCAAACTGAACAAATCCGGACACCTTCTTTAAGTGATTTTGCCGGATCAGTTCCTGCGGGTATAAATTCCTGGGCGACATATCCTTCGAAACCATTTGCAGCAATCGCTTTCATAATGGCCGGATAATACAGTTCTTGTGTTTCATCGATTTCGTGTCTTTCGGGAACACCTCCTGTGTGAAAGTGTGCAATATAATCTTTGTAGTCAGTGATAGTTCGAATGACATCCCCTTCCATGATCTGCATGTGGTAGATGTCGTAAAGCAATTTAAAATTAGGCGAACCGATCTTATCCACCAGGCTTACACCCCATGGCGTATTATCACATTGATAGTCGATGTGATTTATTTTGCTGTTGAGTAATTCCATGATGATCCTGACATTGTATCGTTCCGCAACTTTGACGACCGGTTCAAGGCCCATTGCACAAAATTCCAAAGCCTGAAAATCAGGTAATCCATTCCTGTTGCCGGAGAAAACTATCACTTGTGGTATTCCTTTATCTGCAGCTTTTGGAATAATATCTAACAGATCGTTTTGCAATTGCTGATGAAGATTTGGATCATTCCAGCCTTTAGTAATGCCCAGAGGGCTTCCATTTGACAAAGCAATTTTCAGACCCTTGCTGAGTACAACATCCCATTCTGATGGATTCAGCAATTCAATGGATTGGATGCCACAATCTATAGCAACATCGCATAGCTCTTCAAGGGTGAAGTTGTTGTAGCACCACCTGCAGACAGAATGTTTGAATTTTCTTTCTGTGTTTTCCGGTAGCATTACTGTGGGAAAAGGAAGAAATGGAGCAACAGAAGCTGCAGAAATATTTTTAAGAAGGGATCTTCTATCCATGTTCCATTAAATTTGCTTTAAGTTATTAAATATTCAATTCCCTGATCTTTATTCTGATGGAAAAAACTCGAATCGATAAATACCTGTGGGCAATCAGGATCTACAAATCAAGGACGATGGCCACTGAAGCCTGTCGTGAAGGCAAAGTAAAGCTCAATGGTACTGTAGTCAAATCATCCGCTTTGATTGTACCCGGCGATATCCTGGATGTTTACAAAGACAATTTCCGATTTAAATACAAGGTGGTTCAGCTGATTGAAAAAAGAGTCTCAGCCATTCTTGCCAAACCTTGCTATGAAGATCTTACACCAGAAGACGAATTAAATAAATACAAATCATGGTTTGTTGGAAAAGGCGGCCCCGAAAGAAGAGAACGAGGTGCAGGCAGGCCTACGAAGAAAGAAAGAAGGGAGATCGAAGGATTTAAGGAAGACGATGATGATGAGGAGGATTGAAAAATATTATGCAATTGGCAATTAGCAAAATACAATTGGCAATAAATATTTACATGGATTTAATTGAAAATTGCTGAGCGTCGGTTGACCGACGTTCTGGTGTCTGCAAAGCTGTGCTTTGCGTGTTGATCCTTATTATTCAAATTAAAATTTGAAGACACCAAAACGTCGGTCAACCGACGCTTAGCGATTTATTTTTTTTGCTATTTGCCTATTGCATTTTACCCTGCTCCATGCTCCCTGCCCCCTGCCTTTTGCTACTCATGCTCTCTCCCCTGTCCTTGTCCTTGCTGAACAGCTTTATCCAATTCATCATCCTCTGCATTTCGCTTGTTAATGGTTCTGAGAGTAGGTGATGTTGGCTGGCCTGCATCTACCCATGCAGTGTACCATGCATCACCAACTGCTTTGACGGCAACTCTGAATCGATCCTCCACCATTTTGTCCATAGCCAGATGATATGCAAGGGCATAATCAGCACATTGAGTCCGGACATTTGTATTCATCCTGTCCTCCATGCAATATTGCTTATCAGTCGGATATGTTTCACTTAATTTTTTTTCCAGATCCAATACTTTCTCCACTTCATTATGACTGCTCAGGACAAGCCCCCAGAAATATTGAACCGGATTTTCAATGTAAGTCGCCGAACCCACGACCATGTCAAATTCATCTATAGCAAACAATTCAGGAATGCGGCTTTCCCAAAAACCATGGATGCCTACCTGGTTTGTCAACTGACCATTATAATTAGCAGTCGTGTGCAGCGGCACACAGGCATCTGCTATATAATGTCCCAATTCAGCTGAAATTCGAAGCAGTGATTCAAGATCATTATTTTTAAAAGCATAGGTCAGCCTTCTTTGCATCACTTGCAAATGATACGGAACGATTCCATGTTCACTGAAGACATCATGCAGATAAATAGTTGAATTGTTCCTGCATGTCAATTCCGGAAAAATCATTTGAAGGCTGTCACATGATATTGTAGCCTCATCTGCAAAATACTGTCGCAGATAATGCTTTCTGACCAGTTCAACCCTGTTCTTATAATCCAGCGTACTGTCACCCCACATTTCATGAGGTATATTTTTTAAGTAATAGGTGGTGTCTTTCTGATCAATGGAATAAGCTTTAATATTCAAAGCAAGGATCTGATCCCAATAGCGGGGAATATGATCAAAATTTGTTTCACCCCATCTGTCCAGATCGATAAAATGCCTGACCGCCTCATGTTTGGTGGCATATCTTCTTTTGTCCGGATCAACGGCATGATCAGATAGATAATCGATATAAGGTTTATACCAGCCGATCATTTCTGTTGGCAATGTATATACCGCTACCCTGTTGATGAGCTTATGTCCGAAGAATCCCCATTCGGAAGCAGCAAGTGTCAGTATGATATATAGCCAGGTCTGAATCATCACTAAAAGAAATAATCGTATGATCTGAATGCTCCTTTCATCACTTCATGCTGTCCTACCATAAAGTCGTGATCTTTATAATCGATAAAATAACGACCTATCGGAGGTGAAAACTCAGAAGTGCTTGGTTTGCCAGCCGGAAAGAATCGCAGCTGAGAGGTTTTATCTTTATAAATGATGTTCATCTCCATGAAGGGTGTCATTCGCAATATAGAATCCTTCTCACCTGCATTGTTGATGATGTCTTCACAGGCCAGCTGGCTTAGGGTCGTAAGATAAGAACGAATCTTGTTTGTCACAGCGCCATTCTTTCGGGGAGTAGTCGAATACAAAGGTTCTACACCATATTCATTTCCTTTTCTATAGATCACAAAAGAATGTTGTCTCTGGTGAGGATAGTTCACTTTTAAGGTGTCAATGGCGTCATTTTCCTCCATCCAGAAGTGAACATCTCTCCAGTCAACTGCCTGTAAAGCGTATCTCGCTCTTAACCCCCCTTCAAACCCTGGTTCAACCAGGCAGTATGGCTGAGCCCCGCCCTCTTTTAGAAAAAATGTTCCTCTTTCATCCTGTGTCACACCACCCACATAATAGTTCAATAATTCTTTTCCTGCACGGTCAAAAATTTCAACATGTATTCCATTTACAGCGATAGAGGTAAGGATATTTTCATTGGCTGCTTTGTTGGGGATGTGCTCAAGATGCTGCCGGTTGATTCCTCTGAGCAAATGATCTACACTGGTTTGTCTTGCTTTGTGTGCATCATTGATCGTCCAGTGATCACCCACACGTTTGAGATCTGAACGATCGCCTGATTTGTTTGTAAGAATGATCCTGCCAATACTGTTGATGTCTTCAATTTTAAAATTGCTCTCAGTACGATCAATATTGGTCGACGAATCCTTTTTTGATTTATAGAAATAAAATGCAAGTGATGCAATAATGACCAAGGCTATGAGGAGTACTAAATTTCTATTCATAATTATTAAACTTTTAACATCGAACTAATTTGTTGGAGCAAATTGCTATGGTTGGAGCAAACTCCAACAATGGCTATTGCTTCTGCAGCCCTTTTGCCACTGCAAGGAGTTCGCTCATGCAGCCTTTAACTCGTCAGCTTTCCGAATTTTCTCCTTCTGAAAAACTGGTATGCCACTCCGATGATCGTGATCAGCACCAAGGGTCCTAAGATATTAATCAATTGCCATTGAAGGCTTTCTTTCCGTGCTTTCACTGTATCAAGAAGCCGTAGTTTGACGTCCTTGAGCCTTGCTTCAAGAACACCTGATTGATCCAGCATATACTCAAGTGAATTCAGCAGGAAATCACGGTTGCCGGTGAATGTTGTATTCTCATACTTATTATATCCTAAAGGAGCGGACTCTCCTGAATTCGGATTGACAAGGTTTTTGATGATATCCCCATCAGTTACGATCAACACTTTTGCTTTGTCAGTTGAGGCTTTAAATTCTAATCCCGCCGTATTCAATACATTCAATTGTTCTGCAGACAACCTGTTTTGAAACAAAGATTGAAAAGAACCTTCAAGCATCACAGAAAACCCTTGCGGACCTTTATTAAATAATGATGGATCAAGCTGTTCATGCAGGATAGAAAAATTCAATCGTACTGGCGTGAGCTGTATCCTGGAATAGGGTGAAGATTTAAGCAAAATTGTTTTTTTGACATTCGAAGCCGTCTGTATAGTATCAATGCTTGAAGGAAATTCGAGTTGTATCCGGTCTATTCCTTTCGTGATCGGATGATCTGCCGTAGAACTGATCAATGGATGATAATACCATGGATATAATTCTGTCTGTGGTTTATCACCCTGCATGCCAACGACCATAGGGATCCTTGTGCTTTGCAGGTCAAGCACAAGATTCGGATTCAAACGTGCCCCATACTTAAACAAAAGTGGATCCAGGCCAAGATCGTAAGGAGGCGGGATATAATATTTATTGATGTTTATGCTATCCAGTGATACATTTAATACATCGATCAGGAACATGATATTCCCGCCATGCATGACGTATTGATCGAGCATGAACACCTGGGTTTCTGAAAATTTCTGAGTTGGTTTCGCAATGATCAGTGCGCGGATATCCTGTGGTATTTCTACTACACTATCCAGGTTGATGCGATTGATCACATATTCATTCTTCAGCTCCTTTTCAATAGATGCTGTCTGCAAATGAGTGAGCTCACCCTGTCCCATCGAAAATGCGATCAGCTCCTGGGACTTTCTTTTGATTTTTTGTATTCCATCAGCGAATTTGTATTCCAACAGGCTGATGCTGTTATTGATGATCACATCTTTATCTGCGCCTGGAATATCATCCTGTAAAAGAGGTACAGGTATGCTACGGCTACCATAATTAATTATGGCGTACGGATATATCGATTGGGTTGATGCACTGCTGGCATCGCTTATTCTCAATTGAGTGGGGATGAGACCTGCTGCACCTAATTGCTTTCGGTGTGCATTGATTTCATCCACCGTTCCTTCATTTGGATTTTCAAAATTGTATTCGATGTCAGGATTTACCTGTGCGAACCGGCGGAGCATATCCTCCGTGGATTCCTGCAGCCGTTTGAAACCCGCAGGAAATTTTCCGGTGAGCAATACTTTTATATAAATGCGGTCATCCAGGCTTTTTAATAATTCTTTTGTAGCAGGTGCGAGTGTAAATCTTCTTTCTTCAGTTGCATCTAATGAAAAATAAATCCATTGGCTGAGAATATAAACGAAGATCAGGATACCGCTGATCAGAAATGCAGTAGTGGAAACTTTCCGGTGGGCAGATGACAGGAGATTTTTGCTCATCTGTTATTTGCGTTTTGAAATGGCGGCCCAGGTCCATGCCAGGCATAAGCCTATGATGCAAAAAAAATAAGCGAGATCCCGTGTATCAATGATACCCCTGCTGATCGAGTGATAATGAAAATCTATTCCCAAAGATTCGATAAGGCTGTCAAGACTTCCCTGGAAGGTGGCTAGCTTGCTGATGAAATAAAAACCATAGTACAATACGAAGCAAAAGAAAACAGCGCCAACAAAAGCAACAATCTGGTTAGATGTCTGCGAGGATGCAAATATTCCTATCGCACAAAACACGGATCCAAGTAAAAACAAACCAAAATAGGAAGCTGCAATCTGCCCAAGATCAATATTTCCTCTTGGTGAGCCCAAAGAATATACAGATACCACATACAGGATGGTAGGCAACAATGCAATGGCTAACCATGAGATTGTAGCCAGATATTTTCCTGCTACGATTTCAAAAGCTGTAATCGGCCTGGTAAGTAATACCTCAAGCGTAGCAGATTGTTTCTCTTCTGCAAAGCTCCTCATCGTAAATGCAGGGATAAGAAAAATAAAAATCATCGGAGCGATAGCAAACAAAGTATCTACACTGGCGAAAGGAGAAAGAAGAATGCTAAAATCAGGAAACACCCAAAGCATGAGGCCAAGGACAACAAGTAATAATCCCACAGTGATGTAGGCAATCATCGAACTGAAATAACTACCGAGTTCCCTGAGATATACTGCTCTCATGATGCCTGGGTCAGTTGTTGGAAAATGTTTTCAACGCTTTCCTGCTGGGTTGACATCTCAATGATCTTAAGTCCCTTCCTCACTGCGAAATCAAAAATAGCTTCATTCAGATTATTCTCTTTGCCTGTGATGATGTAGGTTGAACTATTGATTTCCTCATGTGAAATGTATCCGTTTATTTCTCTCAATGTGATATCCACCACATGTCTTGAAAAAATGACTTTGACTTTATATGCATTTGAAAGGTTCTGGCTCAGCAGTTTTATGTTTCCATCGGCTACTATCTTTCCTTTGTTGATGATGATCACTCTGTCGCACAATGCCTGGACTTCCTGCATGATGTGTGTTGACAGGAGAATGGTTTTTTCTTTGCCAAGGTCCTTGATGAGTTGCCTGATTTCAACCAGCTGGTTCGGATCAAGGCCTGAAGTAGCTTCATCGAGAATCAGGACATCAGGATCATGTATAATAGCTTGTGCAAGACCTACTCTTTGGCGGTAACCTTTTGAAAGCTCCCGGATTTGCTTGTGATGTTCTGTTGTCAGCCCGGTCATTTCGATGACTTCCCCGATCCTTTTCCAGGGTTGTTCGACCTGGTAGATGCGGGCTACATATCTCAGATATTCCCTTACATACATATCCTGATAGAGTGGATTGTTTTCAGGTAAGTACCCAAGATTTGCACGGATTTTAGTGCTTTCTTCGGTTACCAATGTGTCATTGACCAGGATTTCACCTTCATCTGCAGTCAGGTAACCGCTGATCATTCGCATTGTAGTCGTCTTTCCGGCACCATTCGGTCCCAGGAAACCCAGGATCTCACCTTTAGCTACCTGAAAGGAGACGTCGTCCACTGCTTTTTGGGCACCGAAATATTTAGAGAGATGGCTGACTTTAATGGACAAGGTGAAACAAGGTTTAAGGCTCAAAAACGCCGATAAAATTAGATTATTTCATTTAGCATCGCCAGGTAAAGACAAACAGGCGTTTTGATGGAAACCTTAAAAAACCCTAATTAACCCTACGGAGCAAGGTGATTCCCCCGGATAAATATATCTTTGGCTTTTCTTATATATACGCTATGAGTAAGGATCAAAAACCTGCAAAGAAAAGAATCACAGTTAACAGGCCTGTTACCACCACTTCCCAAAGAAAGTCTTTTATCAAGCCTCAGATCACTTTTCCTTTGCTATTTAAGAAGGAAAATTACACCTTCATGGCTATTGGTGTTGGACTTATAGCTCTGGGTATGATCCTGATGCTGGGTGGCTCGATGAAGGATCCTAACCAATGGGATGAAAACGTCATCTATAGTTTCAGGCGTATCACCCTTGCCCCGATTATTATCCTTGCGGGTCTTGCCACTGAGATCTACGCCATCTTCAAGAAATAACCTGGTTTCCGGCAAATGAATGAATACGTTGAGGCTATTATCCTTGGCATCGTACAGGGCATCACCGAATTTATTCCGGTCAGTAGCGATGGACATCTTGAACTGGCGAAATGGTTGCTCGGCGATTCAAATACTGCAGCCGATAGTCTTTTCATGACCATCATCCTTCATTTTGGAACTGCCTTCGCCATTGTTTGGGTATTAAGGCATGTACTCGTGGATGTTATTAAAAATCTAAAGACAGCAGAAGGAAGAAAATTCATCGGGCTCATCATCATTTCCATGATACCGGCAGTTGTTGTCGGAGTTGGATTTTTACCGTTGGTAGAATCGCTTTTCAATCAGCAGGTCGTATTGGTAGGATTGTTTTTATGTATCAATGGTGTCGTATTGATTGTCTCTGACTATTTACCGAATGCAGACAAGCCAATTACACCTGTAAAATCATTCCTCATTGGTATTGCCCAGGCCATTGCTATTCTTCCTGGTATATCAAGATCAGGTTCTACAATAGCTACTTCAGTGGCTTTAGGTATTGACAGGCAAAAAGCTGCCCAGTATTCATTTATTATGGTGCTTCCTTTGCTTTTTGGTAAAATGGCAAAAGATATTCTGGATGGAAGGATGGAAATGGAACAATCAAAAGCATTGCCTTTAATCCTTGGTTTTCTGATTTCCTTCATCGTTGGTGTTTTTGCTTTCAAATGGTTATTGGCCATTGTTAAAAAAGCGAAGCTGAGTTATTTCGGCTTTTACTGCATACTCATCGGCATCGCTGCGATTATTCTTCGTCTTTGGGTTTGGACAAATTGAAATTATCCTGATGCTTCCCATCCTCCGATCGCTTGATTCAGGTGAACTTGTCTTAGGTGCACTTTTGCTGGTTGATAAACCTCAGACGTGGACATCTTTTGATGCAGTCAACAAGATCAAAAACCTGGTCAGGAGAAAATATGATCTCAAGAAATTCAAAATAGGCCATTCAGGTACGCTTGATCCGATGGCAACAGGTCTTCTGCTAATATGTACAGGATCATGGACAAAAAAATTGCATGAATTGCAGGGTCTTGATAAAAAATACACAGGAGAAATTACACTCGGTGTAGAGACTGATACTTATGATGCTGAAGGTAAAACTGTTTTTACCAAGGAAGTTCCTGCTCTCACGACCGAAGATTTGAAAAATTTATTTCAACCCTTTATAGGCGAAATTCAACAATTGCCTCCTGCATACTCAGCTATAAAAAAAGATGGAAAGCCATTATACGAATCTGCGCGTGCAGGAAAGGAAGTAAAACTAGAACCACGGAATGTAGTCGTATATGCTATCAACATAATCGATTATACGCATCCAAAGATTACTCTTGAAGTTCACTCCGGAAGTGGTTTCTATGTTCGGTCGCTTGCCCATGATATCGGTGTGGTCGTAGGATGTGGCGCTCATCTATCTGCATTGAGAAGAAATGCGATCGGAGATTATTCTATTGACCATGCACGTTCAATGGAAGAAGTAACAAAAACACTTGCCGGATAAAATTTTTTCAGTACCGAATCTAGTTCAAAATCGTTTTCCACAATGGAATGTGCATAACCATCTGGGGATCTTGAAAATCAGCCCTTTAAAACAGTGTGGCACACTTAGGTGTGGCACACCTAAGTGTGCCACACTTTAGGCAGGAGGTTTTTAATCTGTTTCTTCTGTAGATATTTATCCTACAATCGATTTCTCCATTTTCTCCGAAGTCCCTCCCAGATCCAATCCATCAAATCTTCCCGAACTCATCCATAGCAAAACCGTATTCTTTTTAGGTGCAAGAGAATTTAACATACCTTCAAGTTCAGCACCTGAGGTAGTTACTTTCAGATCATTCGCATTAAAATAACCCGAGAGCTGACCGGAAGAAAGATCAGGTAGCTTTTTTATCTGCAGGGTGTGCGGACTGTAGTACACGATCTTTTCATCGGCATCATGTAGGGCATTTTTGTATTGAGGTAAAAAATCAGGATTGAGCGAACTGAATGTATGAAGCTCAAGACATGCAATGATATATGCATCCGGATGCTTTTCCCTGACGGCATGGACGGTTGCTTTAACTTTTGAAGGGGCATGCGCAAAATCAAGATAAGAAATGAGATGATCACCTTTATACAAAAGCTCAAGCCGTTTATTAGCTCCACCGAAAGACTGGATTCCTTTATAAAAATTATGTTCTGTCAGACCCAGTTTTTTAATCACCTGGTATGATGCTGCAATATTCTGCATGTTATGAATGCCAAACACTTTCAATGGATATTTTTCTCCTTCACTATCCGTAAGGGAAACTATGCCATGGTCAATTTCGTATGGTTGAATGCTGTAAGGAATAAGTACACATGCAGGAGAAGATTCATTTACTAAGGTGACAAGATCAGCATCATCCTGGCAATAGATCAGTGTATCATCATTCCCTAGCGAATTGATCAGCTGTCTGAATGGTTCGATATACGATTGATAGGTTGGAAAGACATTCATATGATCCCATGCTATTCCTGTGATAACACTGATCTGCGGATGATAATGGAGGAATTTGGGCCGTGGGTCGTCAGGACTGCTCAGATATTCATCACCTTCAAGGATGATAATCCCTGCGTCTGATATTTCTACAGGGACGAGCGCCCCTATGGAAGCCCCGATCATCCTGTCAGCAGGGATTCCGGATTCATGCAAGACATGAGATATCATACCCGAAGTCGTTGTTTTTCCGTGACTTCCTGCAACGACAACCCTGATCTTTGATGCAGAAAGATCATAAATGAACTCTGGAAATGACTGGATCCTGATATTCAGCGATTTTGCTTTGATAAGTTCGGGGTTGTCACTCCTCGCGTGCATGCCCAGGACGATAAGATCCATTGAGGGATCAATAAAATCTGGTCTCCATCCGGTCTTCTCCGGCAAAAGCCCCTTTTGATGGAGCCTTGACCTGCTGGGCTCATAGATTTCATCATCCGAACCACTGACAACATGGCCTTTTTCATGCATAGCAATTGCAAGACTATGCATGATACTTCCTCCTATAGCTATGAAATGGATCCTCATATGTGGCTGTTTTAGGCTTTTTAGTCAACTTTTAGCAAAAAAAACGGTTCAAATGAAATAATTTCGCCGCCGAAACGATTAATACTAGGTAACCGGCAATTAAACCGGGTCAAATTAAAGCAATGTCTAACATGAAAGTATCATCTTTAAAGTACCTCCTTGTTCTCCTTGGTTTTGTCGCTTGTCTTACGATGACTACAAGCTGCAATAAAGGATATGGCTGTCCGAGTGATTTCCATGTTGAGGCCAACACTGAAGTTCCGGCCGGTACACTACCCTCCTGCTAAGACAGGAATGCCATCAGGGCTACCATTGACCGATCAGTTTGCACACACTGAAGTCCGTTAGCCAGATTACAATCACCCCAACCTATGATGAAAGAATCCATTTCCCCTATTTTGGGAAAGGATGATGTCTACGCTATCGCTACCACCGATGGCTCTTTTACGTTATACAATAGAGAATTCAAGGCTACTTACCATTCCCTGTTTGGAGCAGTGAGTGAAAGCAGGCATACGTATTTGCAAAAATGCCTTTATACGCAGGCTGAGCTGCAAAAGATCTCTATTCTTGAGTTTGGATTTGGGACCGGACTAAATGCATTCCTCGCTTACCTGTTTTCTCAAAAGCACCAGAAGCACGTCGATTACACAGGGTTGGAGAATATAGCGATTGATGTTGCCATCATTCATGAGCTAGATTACCCGGGATATCTGGCCTGTCCGGAAAAAAAGGATATTCTCACCAGAATGCACAGCATCTCTTCATTTCATGAGGAGTATTACAATTTTCAACTTCATCATTCCCGGAATGAAATACTTCAGGGGACTTCATTCAATTGTATATTTTTTGATGCTTTTGCGCCTGAAGTACAGCCTGAATTATGGGAACAGATCATGTTTGATCATCTTTTCAGCATGACAGCGCCTGGTGGATGTCTTGTGACTTATTGTTCCAAAGGAGATGTCCGCAGATCTATTGAGCGTTCCGGTTATCAGGTTAGTAGGATTCCAGGTGCTCCGGGTAAGAGACAAATGCTGCAGGCATTCAGGCCATCATAAAATCATATACATTCATTGTTTCAAATTGGATCGGGTTGGTACACCAGCCTTTGTTTTTTTCCAATGTAATCTGAACTATGCATAAATTCTTACAATGGATCACAGGATACCGGTTTATACTTTTCCTGTTTATTGCATTGTCCATAGGTGCAAGTGTTCAGGCCCTCTTAATGCCGCTCGCACCGATTAAGGAAGGCAAAGGTGATTTCACGGCGTATAACAATTATTTAATTTTCAAACAATCCTTTTATCACCTGATCAATGATAAGGATCCTTACATAGCTTATCCTGATGAGCATTGGGATCTTTATAAATATAGTCCTGCATTTTCAATCCTGTTTGGCTTTTTTGCAATGCTTCCTGATAGCATGGGGCTTTTACTTTGGAATGGGATCAATGTTATCATTCTTGTACTTGCAGTTTTTTATTTGCCTAAGCTTACAGCACAACAAAAAGGTCTTATCCTCCTGGCATGCATCCTTGAAATAATGACTTCATTGCAAAATGAGCAATCCAATGGTCTCATCGCAGGATTGATCATATTTTCTTTTGGCCTTTGCGAACGAAAACGTTTTTTTCTGGCTGCATTATGCCTGATGCTCACGGTTTTCATCAAGCTGTTTGGAATCGTAGGTTTTGCAATATTCCTGTTTTATCCTCAAAAGCCGAAATTGATTCTTTACACATTAGCATGGGCGATTTTCTTCTTATTAATTCCACTTATGGTAGTTGATTTCGGCCAGCTGTTAAAGCTTTATCAGAGCTGGTTTCATTTATTAGCTTCAGATCAACCACCTACTGCATTCGGATATTCAGTTTTCGGTTGGTTAGAGAGTTGGTTTCAAATGCATGTCCAAAATATGGTGATCCTCGCCGTGGGAGCTTTACTTTTTCTCCTTCCCTTCACCAGGACTAAAATGTATTTATCCTATGATTTCAGATTGCTTGCATTGCCATCTATCCTGATCTGGGTAGTCATATTTAATCATATGGCTGAATCACCCACTTTTATTATAGCTATGACAGGTGTTTCAATCTGGTTTTTTACAAGAAAACCAACGCTCATCAATGTTGTTTTGTTTGTGATGGCGATTATTTTGACTTCGCTTTCCTCATCAGATATTTTTCCACGGGACATTCGCAATGAATTTATACATCCTTATGTTTTGAAAGCATTTCCCTGTATTCTCATCTGGATAAAAATCGTGATTGACATGATGGTGGCTAAAAAAGAGGTTGATTCTTCCGTATACGTGCAACCTACAAATCTTAATGCCAGGTGATATGCAGTTTAAATCAAAGAGTAAAGTATTTTTGCAACCCATTCCTTACATAAAACGCTTATATGTCAGAAAATAAAGAATTGCTTGGTGTAGGATCGAGAGTAAAACATCCTGCCTACGGAGATGGCGTCATCATCAGGCTTCACCCGGCAGCGTATGAAGTAGCTTTTATGGTATACGGACTTAAAAACGTCGGCAAGGATTATAACCAATGGGAAGTAATCGAAAAGATTGAGACATCCGAAGCCGTCAGCTTTTCAGAAGCAGAGAAATCCCTCATGAAGATCCTTCGTCAATGGAGCGATATCAGTGAAGTCGTATTGATCGGTGATAAATGGAAAGGTGGAACGCTCCTCATGCAGCCTTATGATCATTCTCTCAAACCAAAAGACCTGCCTATTGAAGTGTTCTTTCACAAGATTGTAATGCTGAGGGACAGGATCAGGGTGCTGGAGCAGAAAATAAACAGTCATACTAAGCTGAGTGAAGAAGATAAAATCGATATGCAGCAATACATCACGCGTATCTATGGAAGCCTGACCACGTTTAATATCCTCTTCAGGGATAAGGATCATCACTTTGTAGGTGAAAAATCATAACCGGATGCGAATCTTTTTTGTTCTTTCTTGTATTATCCTCCTTCAAATATCTTGTCTCAAGCTTGGAGAGCCATTCAAAGGGCTTCCACCTGGCATGTGGAGAGGAGTTCTTTATCTGAGCAATGATCTTGATGGTTTTGATGAAAAATCCAACGGCGAATTGCCATTCAATTTTGAAGTGATCTATGATACACCAGATTCATTCCACATCGTCATCCACAATGGCGAAGAAAGGATTGTAGTCAATGATATCCGGATGGGCACCGACAGAAGAACAGCGCGAGACACGCTGTGGATAGATTTTCCGGTATATGATTCACATATCAAAGCGCAATACGAAGAAGATGCTATCGAAGGGTTTTGGGTAGCCCGCAACCGTAAAGATTATGAGATAAAGTTTAAAGCACTGAATGGAAAAACCTATCGTTTCCTTCAACTACCTGAACCTCCCACAACAGATCTCTCCGGGAAATGGGAATGTAATTTTGAAATTGAAACAGAACATCCTTATAAAGCCATTGCAGAATTTAAGCAGGAAGGAAATAAACTTACCGGAACATTTATGACGACTACCGGTGATGACAGGTTTCTTGAAGGCCAGGTGAGTGGAGACCGTCTTTACCTTTCAGCATTCGATGGTTCACATGCTTACCTGTATGAGGCTAAAATTCTTCCGGATGGACATCTGAGCGGTATCTACAGATCAGGAAAACATTTTAAAACATATTGGGAAGGACATAGAAATGATACTATTCAAAGCAGGGATTTAGGTGATCCGTTTTCGTTGACAAAAATGAAAAATGCATCTGAGGCATTTACACTTGCACTTCCTGATTCGGAAGGGAATACAATCGATATTTCAAAAGACAGATTTGCAGGCAAGCCAAAAATCATTCAGATCATGGGCACCTGGTGTCCCAATTGCCGCGATGAAACGAATTTCCTCCTTGATTATCTTCACCGGCATCCTGATCCTGGATTTGAAATTGTCGGTATTTCTTTCGAACGCCATATTGACGAACAAAAAGCAAAACAGGCGATAAAAACTTATCGGGACAAATTGCATATTCCATATCCGGTTGTATACGGAGGATCAAATGACAAAGTGAAAGCGTCTTTAACCTTGCCAATGCTAAATAGCGTTGTTGCTTTTCCAACTTTGATTTTCCTGGATGCAAATAATAAAGTGGTATCCATCCATACCGGTTTTGAAGGACCTGCTACATCAGGATATAAAGCATTCATGGAAGAATTCGACTCACTGGTTGAAAAAATAAAACAGGGCCATGAATAAATGTGTGCTCATCACCGGGGCTACCAGTGGTATTGGATTAGCTACTGCTCATGAATTTGCGGTGCATGGATATGATCTGATATTGACAGGCAGAAGAGAAGACAGGCTTAAAAAAATCAAAGAAGAGATTTTACAAAACGCATTCATCAATATCACCCTTTTGTGTTTTGATGTCCGTCAATTTACTGAATGTGAAAAAGCCATCGCAACCATCACTCAACCGGTGGATGTGCTGATCAATAATGCAGGACTTGCGCGCGGACTTGATTTTGTGCATGAAGGCAACATTGAACATTGGGATGAAATGATCGATACGAATATCAAAGGTCTCATCTACATGACCCGACTTATAAGTCCGGGAATGGTGACAAGGAAATCAGGCCACATTATTAATCTCGGTTCATCGGCCGGTAAAGAAGTATATCCAAAAGGCAATGTGTATTGTGCTACAAAATTTGCTGTAGATGGCTTTACCCGCGCTATACGTACTGAGCTTCATGTGCACAATGTCAGGGTCTCGCAGATATCTCCCGGTCATGTGGAGGAAACAGAATTTGCCAGGGTGCGGTTTGACTGGGATGAAAAGAAAGCTAACATTTACAGTAATTTTAACCCCCTTACGTCGAAAGATATCGCAGAAACCATCTATTTCATTGCCTCAAGGCCTCCACATGTCAATATCAATGATATTTTCGTGATGGGAACCCAGCAGGCAAGCAATACTAACATTGATCGTTCGGGTCGCAGATATGATCCTGTTTAATAAATTTCAAAGCTTTAGTATTTAAAAATATGAAAATCATCTTCCATCATTTATTTCTATTATCCACACTGGTAACACTTTTTTCCTGCAAAGAAAAAACTACAACATCAGGTGAATCTAACGACAACATTGTGACAGACATCCATTCCTATGCAAAACCTGAGAAGGCAGTTGTGAAACATCTGTCCCTTGAACTTAAAGCAGATTTTGAAATCAAAAAACTTTCAGGAACTGCTACCTATCAAATCGAAGTAAAAGATGGTGCTGATAGCATCAGCCTGGACACGAAAGGTCTTGATATCCAACAAGTGACCGTCGATGGAAAAAATACACCTTTTAGTTTAGGCAAAGAAGATCCCTGGTTAGGCCAGGCGCTGAGCATACCTGTCAGTCATGGATCTAAAAATCTTGTCATAGCCTACTCTACACGTCCCACTGCAGAAGCTTTGCAATGGTTGGTTCCATCGCAGACAGCAGGAAAGCAACATCCTTATCTTTTTACGCAAGGCGAAGCGATTCTTACACGCACCTGGATCCCAATACAGGATAGTCCCGGGATAAGATTGACGTACGATGCTAAAATTACTGTGCCGGCAGATCTCATGGCAGTGATGAGCGCCGTAAGCCCGCAGGAGAAAAACAAGGATGGTGTGTATACGTTTAAAATGGATCAACCCATTCCCGCATACCTGATTGCATTAGCGATTGGTGACATATCATTCAAATCCATTGGTAAGCGAACAGGTGTGTACACTGAACAAGTTTTGTTGGATGCAGCAGTGTATGAATTTGCAGATATGGAAAAACTGGTGGAGACTGCAGAATCCTTGTATGGCCCGTATCAATGGGAAAGATATGATGTGATCGTGCTGCCTCCTTCTTTTCCTTTTGGTGGCATGGAAAATCCACGGCTCACATTTGCTACACCAACTATTATTGCCGGTGACAGGTCACTCATTGCATTGATAGCTCATGAATTAGCACATAGTTGGTCAGGTAACCTGGTGACGAATGCAACATGGAATGATTTCTGGCTTAACGAAGGCTTTACAGTATATTTTGAAAGACGCATTATTGAAGCGCTTTATGATAAATCTTACAGTGATATGCTTGCTGTGTTGGGATTGCAGGATCTGAAAGGCGAAATGGAAGACCTGCCGGTAGATGATACGCATCTTTATCTCAATCTTGCCGGTAGAAATCCCGATGATGGTATGACCGGAGTAGCCTATGAAAAAGGCGCGCTTTTTCTGACCATGCTTGAACAAAAAGCAGGTCGTGAGAAATTTGATGCATTTCTTCGAAAATATTTTGCTGATCATAAATTTCAATCGATGACCACGCAAAAATTTCTTACATATCTCGATGAGAATTTAATTAAGCCAAATCAATTAACTGTCAATGTGGATGAATGGGTATACAAACCAGGACTTCCTGATTCTATACCGGTATTCAAAGCTGAACGATTTATTAAAGTGGATGCACAGGTTGCTGCATTCATGAATGGCAGGAAGGCTGGTTCGCTTGAGACTAAAGAGTGGAGCACACTTGAATGGCTGCATTTTATTAAAGCACTTCCGGATAGCCTGGCAGAAGCAGATATGACGGACCTGGACCAGGCTTTTAAATTCACAGCATCCAATAATAGTGAAATAAAAGATGCCTGGTTCAAGCTGGCTATTTACCAGGGTTATGGAGCGAAAATTATGCCTGAGATCAGGTCATTTCTGGTCAACGTAGGAAGGCGGAAATTTCTTACACCACTTTATACAGCTTTAGTTGAAAAAGGAATGACAAAGGATGCAAGAAGCATTTTTGAAGAAGCAAAACCAAATTATCATAGCATAGCTACAGGTACGATTCAGGCCTTGCTGGATAAAGCAAACTAGTCTGACCACCGCCCCCTGAAAGGGGGAATTGCTTTTTCTTTTTTTAGAAAAAATATAAATCAGCAACGCCCCCTTTCAGGGGGCGGGGGGTAAAACGAAATCTTCTTTTCAGGGGATGCGGGGTCAATCGCGATTCACCAGGTAGTAAACTCCTGTAGTGAGAAAATTTCTCAACCATGGAATCCAGCTTATCAATGCGTATTGAGAGCGGGGACGAATATTAAATTTATATTGATAGATCGGGTTGAATAAATAATGTTGTTTCCCGGCGACATTCAGGTTATTGTATTTCAAATATCGTTCGAATCGCTCGATGCTTATACCGGTTGCTTTGACTTCAAGCAAATCCTTTATTGTCAGATCGCTTTCTCCGAACAGTTTCAAAATTCCTTTGTAAATGGGTTTCGGTAGCAAATGAAAATAGGGAAGCTTGCTTAAAAATTTGCTTTTACACACTTGTTGATGACCACCATAGGGCATCTGCCATGGGGGAAAAGCAAAAAAGATATACCCACCTGCATTCAGGAATGAAGGTAATTGATACATGAATTCTTTTTGGCCGGGGATATGTTCGATCACATCTTTCAGAATGATCAGGTCATAAAGGCCGCCAAGATCAAATTCCGGATCTATATCAAATATGTTGCGATTGATAAACTCAATCCGTCCTTCCTTTAAAGCCTGGGCGTGGAATTTTTCTGCATTCTCCAACCTGTAAGCTGACAATTCAATGCCGGTGCAGAATGCTCCTTCCTCAAGGAAACATTTCAACACACCAGCTTCTGCACAACCAATTTCAAGCACGCGGTTCCATTTCTTGCCAGGTACATTTTTTTCAATGAACGGTAATATATATTCTTTCGTCACCCGGTACTGGATATCGAAGTAACGATCTTTATCACTATGGAATTCGTACATTATTTACCCTGGAATAAAGGTTTTCTTTTTTCAATGAAGGCCGATGTTCCTTCAGCAAAATCTTGTGTTGAGGCTACGTCACCAAAAGTTTTGGCTTCAAATAAAAAGCCTTCCTGAGAAGATGAAAAATATTGATTGACGGTGCTGATGATACCCGCAAGCGCGAGAGGTCCTCTTGTCTGAAGTTTGGCTGCGATTTCAAACGCACGTTCCATCAATTGTTCCGGCTCAGTGACATAATTAACCAAATCTAACCGGTATGCTTCTTCCGCATTGATCATATCACCTGTCAATAACAATTCAGTGGCCTTTCCTTTTCCGATCAGCTGTATCAATCGCTGAGTCCCACCATATCCCGGGATAATCCCCAGGCTAACTTCCGGCTGACCGAATTTAGCTTTTGACGATGCTATTCTTATATGACATGCCATGGCTAATTCGCAACCTCCTCCTAAAGCAAATCCATTGATAGCGCCGATGACGGGCATATGAAAGTTTTCAATTTTACTAAAGATGATTTGTCCTTTCCTGCTTAGGGTTTCGGCCTGGCTACTCGATAGCCCATGAAGCTCTTTGATATCAGCACCTGCAGCGAATGCCTTTTCTCCTTTGCCGGTTATGATCACACAATTTGCCTGGTAGTCCTGATAGTCTGCAGTAAAGAATTCATCTAGCTCATCGAACATGGTGGAATTCAACGCATTCAATGAATCCGGCCGGTTGAGATGAAGAATAACCACCTTTTCTCTCAGTTCAGGAACAAGAGTTTTAAATTCTTTCATGGGGTAAATGTAATCAACCTCTGGTGGCAAGTAATGTAATATTTCAGCACTCTTTTTGGCCAAAAAAGTGTGCCATCCTTCCACTTATAACTACGTGTAATATCAAGGAGTTATGACCTCGTGGCACGAGTACTCGTGGCACCAGTACTGGTGCCACCACTAAATAAGGTTGCGTCCAATCCAGAAAACCACTATAACAGCCAACGAAACATAAGCAGCTTTTAGTCCATAAAAAGTCCGTTGCAAATACGGCCATTTCTCCGGAAAAAAGCCAGCGGAAGCATATCCCACCATGATATAAACAATCCCCGGAATAAAAAGCGGATTCAAATGGAATGCAGCTCCGAAATGACCATGCAATACCTGGTGCATCGCACGCTGGGATCCACATCCGGGACAAAGCCATCCCGTAAATTCTCTAAAAGGACATTTTGGAAACGCGACCTTTTCCGGATCAAATAAACCATACAGGATGATGACAACAATCCCAATCAGAAACCAGAAAATAGTCTTTCCTTTCAATTATTGCGCTAACCCGGAACCAAGGCCAGCTACGATCCCAAAAAAGAAAAGGATGAAATACAAGACCATAAAGACGAGCCCTGTTATAACCCCGTATTTTATCCACTTGGCAGCTTCCTGGCTTGCTTTTAAGGAGGCTTCCTTTTGCCCACTATTCCAAAGGGATTCAACTTTGGTTGCATTTATGATTCCTACAATACCAAATGGCAGGCAACAAAAGATGGTCACCAATATGGATTCTATAAGCCAGTTCTTCGGTGGCCGTTCCTGATAAGGCTGTGAATAAGGCATAGCAACCGGCGGAGGAAAACTATCAGCTGCCTCGAAGAGAGACTGGAGATCACTCAAATTTTTTGCAGCCACCCAATCAGGCATTCCCTCTTTCCAAACGAGGGTTTCAGGGCCAACGTTTCTTCCCCTCATTTGATCCAGTGTAAACGGACCATATCGTTCCTTACCATCGGTGTAATAATATTGTTCCATATAGGTTTTCGTTTAGGGAGCAATTTAATAATAATACCCAGACTAACCATCAGTCTGTTCATTCTCAATATTTTTTCTTAATATTAACAGGTAAGACATACACAATGGTCTCCAAATATTGATCTGAAGTTTACACTCACAGCGATCCCATCGTTTCTGAATTATTTCTTTCGTTGCATCACTTTTCCTAAAGTGAATTAAATTTTTGATATCATGAAAAATCCAACCCGAAGTGTCCTCACGCACATTGTCCTCCTATTTAGTTTCCTCATTTTATTACTCACAAAAAGTGTAGCCCAGGATTTTCAGCGTATGTATGGTACAGGTCTTGACAATAGTTTTTCAAAGGCAATGAAGGATAGGGACAATTATTATGTGCTTGGTCAAAATGAATTATCGGAAGGTGCGCTTAAAATTGCTACAGTCACTTACCTCGATTCAAACGGCTTACATCTTTGGACACTAGAACCGGATTTTCCTTCCGTTTGGAATGATGCTGTTGTGACACCTTCCGGTGATCTATTAGTAGTCGGATCTACATTGCCACTTGATGATTCAAGCCTGGGCCTTATTGGCCTTGTCACACCTGCAGGTGGAGGGAATTTCACATGGTTACGCTCCTATCATGAACCTGAAACAGACAGGAATGCATTCATCCGTATTGTAAAGAATCCGGTTCCGGAAAACATTGCTTTTCCATATTACATATTAGGAGCACAATCTAAAATTGATGACCCATCTATAGTAGAGCATATTTTACTTTGCATGAATGCAAACGGTGGATTTAGCTGGAAGAAAAAACATGAAAGTACGGATGACAGAGATGTACGCGATCTTAAAGTTTTTTCCGGAGGCCAGATGCTATTAGCAGGTAATAGCCGGATCGAAGGACATCTGGGCAGGCCTTACATCTTCATTACAGATAATTCAGGTGAGATGCTCACCGGTGTCCAATTTGATGGATCAAATTCCACTTTTACGGATATAGCGGTTGCAGCTAATGGTGAGATCTATGCAACACTAACTACGCTTGATAATCATGCACAGGTCATGAAATTTTCTTCAGACTTAGAATTTATATGGGCAGAAGAAATTCCTCAATTAACCGCTGCTACCCAGATTTGGGCAGGAGCATCGGGTGAAATCTCCATTATAGGAACAGGAAATTTCCAGGGTAGTGTCCGACAGGCTAAGGCTCATCAATTGGGTTTTGAAGCAGTTTGGTTGCGATATCCGGAAAGTGGGTCCTCGTCAAATGCTGGTTCATTCTGGCCGATGCCAAACGGCCAGATTGCGTTTACAGATTCAAGAAATATTGAGGGAGGATTTGGTCAAAACGAAGCATTTATTTCCCTGAGTGATGCTGAATTAAACACTTGCAATATCGGCGAGAATAATGTGAGTAATCAATTCTTCACTCCTTTTGGCAGTAGTCCGGTCTTGCCGGTTACTGTATTCCAGGAAATACCGGTAGGAAATGATTTCACCATTTTCCAGGCACTTGATTGGGAACAGGCAGTAGTTTGCAACCCACTTCCATGTTCGGTTGATTTTACATACGATGTTGATTGTGGGATAGTCTCATTTACGGGTCAATCATCATTTCCAAATCCAATTTCCTGGGAATGGACTTTTGCAGGAGGAAGTCCATCAACTTCTACAACGCAAAACCCGGTTGTAAGTTTTACTGCTTGTGATTCATATAAAGTTTGTCTGACAGTGACAGGTGGCGATCCTTCTACTTCATGTAGTATATGTCATACAGTGACCATTTCGGATAATGTGTCACCGGTCGCCCTATGTCTTGGCATCGGTATTGTTCTGAATGCAAATTGCGAGGCCTTGATTACGCCTCAGCTTATTGATGGGGGTTCTTCAGATGATTGTCTGATACAGTCGATGAGTGTAAGCCCTGAGGTAGTTCACGGATGTGGGTTATTTCCGGTAACTCTTTCTGTGACTGATTGGTGTGGTAATATAAGTACATGTTCCACATTCGTGCAGGCCAATGAAGACATTCCACCTATTATCAGATGTCCTTCTAATGTGACCGTCACTGCTATGTCTCCTTCGCCTTGCTCGAAAGTCATAAACAATCTCCAACCCACTTTTTTTTCTGATAATTGTGGCATTCCTTCAATAACTTATGTGATAACAGGTGCAACCACCGGATCTGGTATAAGCAATGCAAGCGGATCTTCCTTCAATGAGGGTATTTCATCGATCACCTATACGGCAACGGATGATTGTGGTAACACAGCATTTTGTTCATTTACAGTTACCGTAATTTGTTCGTGTGAATGCACAAATAATCTCGTACAAAATGGTGGATTTTTTGAAGGAGCTATTTCAGGGAATCTTGATAATCCGGGACATTCGACAGACTGGTTTGCAGGTACTCAATCTCCCCAGATTGTCATAGATGATTCTTGTTGCGATAGCACGTGTGTCCAAATGTGGGGCTGGTTATATAATGGAGAATCTATCTTTCAACAGGGAGTATCATTCCTTGCCGGTCATCACTATAAAGTGTCTTTTTGCGGAAAGTTTGTACAACCTAACTCTTATTCCAATAATGTAAGTTTCGGTTTTACAGCAGCTAATTCACAGATAAGTCCATTTCAATGCAGCACGTGTGATGATATCGGCAGTAGTCCGCAGATTTTTAATACTTCCTGGAATACATATACATTACCCATATGGACACCTGCACAAAATTTCAACAACTTTTACATAAGAGCATTTAATACCCAGGGTATTAAATCATGGGGACGCATTGATAATATCTGTATCCAGGAAGTAATATATACGTGTTGTGCAGATCAGACCGGATTTGCTGAAAATATAAAAAATGCAGTTCATGTCAGATTCGATGAAAGCACACAGGAAGGCATTTTTGAAGTTGGAAATCTACCTGAATGTGATAGCATCGCTTACATAGATTGGGGTGACGGACATATCACTGATGGTCCATTTGGAGGAAATACGACCAGGAGAAACAGATTTTTAGATCATATACTCGCAAGAATCAATTACCAGGCCCAGGAATTTAATCAGGAAGTAATACCTAATGCTGTATGTTTTGAAAATTTATTTTCTGATTCCATTGATGTGATTGGTCTGGATACGTGCATTTGCAATTCTTTTTCAGAATTATTTCTGCGCGGACCGCATGGATTATTTAATCATCTCGTCGAATGCGGAGAAGCAACGGATACGATATCCTGTCTGAGCCCTGGTGCAGGATATATTCTCTCGGGAATACTCAATTGTTCAGGGAACCAATGTGCTGATGAACCGAATGTAAACTGGACACTTTCGGGTCCGGGAATTTCGCAGACCGGAAATGTAAGCTCAGGCCCTTACTTCGGAATTGAGCTTCCTGCTTCCTATTTTCAACAAGCAGGGTTGTATACGTTGTCTCTGACAGGTCAATGCGGAGGACAAACGTGTGCATGCAGCATGCAGTTTTTTCTCGAATCTCCATGCAGTAATGTTTGTCCATGTGCATCTCAGGATGTTTCGTCATTTGCTTCACGGGTGGAAAGAGGATTCGCCGAAGTTTATCGTGACAATTCATGCAATGTTTGCTTTGCTCCTGTGGCGTTACAGGATTGTGAAACAGTCGAGTGGCATCTGAATAGTATTGATGAACCTGTTATTGGTAATAGTGTTGGAAATGAAACATTTTGTTATCAGTTTAATAATGCCGGTGATTACAATGTAGTCATGAGTGTGTCCAAGAAAAAAGATGATGGAAGCAACTGTGATAAGCAAAAAAGGATCCAGGGCATTTCACCCACTTGTGTAAACCTGTCAGCTTGTAATAATTCAGTTTTTGAAAATCCTACTTTCAGCGAAGGCGCTGTACAGGGCGGATTAAATACCGTGGGGCATTCAAATGGATGGAAAGCTAGTTCGGGTAATCCTAAATTACTAGAATCGCAAATCGGAAGTCTTGATGGTTGGACAGTATTTTTATCAGGAAATATAGATACGTCAGATATCCTCAGCACAGTTGAGCCAATTTGCCTGACAAAAATAGAAGGTATGATCAGGGTTCGCATTGCTGTTAATGATTCAGCACCCGGAGGTATTCGAGGAAAGCCTACCAAAGAGCAATTTGATATTGAACTTTACCAGGGCAATCAAATCAAACCAAATTCATGTGATGGCATCAGTTGCTATGAATTGGCTTCAGTGTCGCTAAGAGGTCTTCCTCATAATGAATGGCTTGAACTTAGGATACCTTACAATCTCAGGGATTGGGATGCCTTTGATACCTGTGGTGGTTTTCCTGGTGTCCTTGTAAGACCGGCCATGTATGTGACCAATCCATTTAGTAATGATCAGGGAGGCCAGGAAACTTTCACCTATGTCCAAATAGACAATTTCTGTCTTGATGGAACAGTTGTGGCAGTAGAAGAGCCAGAACAAAAAAATAATGACATCAGCATTTTTCCAAATCCAACGACAGGAGAAATTATTTTACAGTTCAAAGGATCCAAGCCTAAAACTGGTGTAATTCAGATTCTTGATTTGTACGGCAGGATAATGTTTACCGAAAAATTAATAGCTGACAAAGAAAGGCATTCACTTACTATTGCAACATTACCACCAGGACTTTATTTTGTAAATGTACTTGTTAAAGGAATACCCATTTGGCATGATAAGGTGATAAAACAATAAAGTTCAATTCATTTGTGCAGTCTGGAGACTGCTTAAGGATGATTTCAAATTAGAGGTTGATTTCAAAATATTAATTCGAAGTTGATAAACTTCGAATAGCGTTTCGAGAGAAGCGGGTGTCGGCATCTAATCTGTGCAGTCTGGAGACTGCTTAAGGATGATTTCAAATCAGAAGCTGATTCCAAAATATTAATTCGAAGTTGATAAACTTCGAATAGCGTTTTGAGAGGAGCGGATGTCGGCATCTCATCTGTGCTGTCTGGAGACTGCTTGAGGATGATTTCAAATTAGAGGTTGATTTCAAAATATTAATTCGAAGTTGATAAACTTCGAATAGCGTTTCGATAAGAGCAGTATTCAACTATATTGGAGTTTGCTCCATCATACTGTGTTTATTTGTTTGAATAATAATTTTCGGAAAGTACTAAACACCTAACCATCTAAACATCTACTCATCTTTAAGAAGATCAGGTCTTCTTTCAGTAGTTCTGTCCAGAGATTGTTGATATCGCCATTCATCAATCTTCGCTTCATGTCCACTCATGAGAATATCGGGAACTTTCATTCCTTCCCAATCCGCAGGACGTGTATATACTGGCGGTGCCAATAAATCATCCTGGAAAGAATCAAGAAGCGCGGATGTGCCATCATTCAATACACCGGGAATAAGCCTGCCAATCGCATCAACCAACACAGCCGCCGCAAGCTCTCCTCCACTCAGCACATAGTCACCAATCGAAATTTCGCGTGTCACAAACTTTTGCCTGATCCGCTCGTCAATCCCTTTGTAGTGGCCACAGATCAAAAGCAATTTGGATTTCAATGAAAGCTGATTTGCAATAGGTTGATTTAAGGTTTCACCATCAGGTGTGAGGTAGATGATGTCGTCATAATCATTTTCATTCTGCAAATGTCGTATCGCATCAGCCAATGGTTGTGCCATCAACACCATGCCGGCACCTCCACCAAAAGCATAATCATCAATTTGCCTGTGTTGCCCTATTCCAAATGCCCGAAGATCAAAGACCCTGATCTTCAGCAATTGTTTTTCAGCCGCCCTGTTCAGTATGGAATGCGAAAAGGGCCCCTCAAGGAGTCCCGGGACAACAGCGATGATGTCAATCACTAACATCACATCGGTATTTAAGAATAATTAATTGATACCCAGCAATTCGATTTCGAATATCAGGGTTGAATACGGCTTGATGTGCGGACCTGCAGGCCTGTCACCATAAGCCAGGTTGTATGGGATGTACACTCTCCATTTAGACCCAACTGGCATTAGCTGAAGAATTTCTGTCCATCCTGAAATGACCTGGTTCAATGGAAAGGATATCGGCTGACCTCTGTCCACAGAACTATCGAAAATAGTGCCATCCGTCAATGTACCATGATAATGTACAAGCACTTCATCAGTGGCTTTTGGTTTTGCTCCATCACCTGCTTTTAAGATTTCATATTGCATGCCATCTGCCAGCGAAGTGACACCACTCCGGGTTTTGTTAGTAGCCAGGAACTGTTCACCAGCTACTTTATTTGATTCATATTGTTTCATCTTTTTCTGTGCTGTAATTTCTCTTACCAAAGACTCGCATCTTTCAGTTGGAATTAATACAACTACGTTACTATAAGCTGTTTCAAGACCCAGCTTAAATTGTTCCATTTCAAGATCCGTATAACCTTCCTGTCGCAAACTATTGCCGACCATAACACCCAGGCTATAGGATAAGCTGTCATTAGCAGTCTTTAATTGTTGAGCGTTGGCATCAACGGCGCATAAGCCTACAAGGCATGCTAAATAAAAAAGTATTCTCATTTTTTTTTCATTTGTGCGTAAAACATATAATAATAAGGGATCGTCTCGATACCCTTATAAAAGTTGAACAGTCCAAAATGTTCATTAGGGGAATGGATATCATCTGAATCCAATCCGAATCCTAGTAAGACAGTTTTGAGACCGAGTATAGATTCAAAAAGTGCAACGATCGGAATGCTTCCGCCTGATCGCTGTGGCAATGGTTCTTTTCCAAAGCTCTTTTTCATGGCTTCGGAAGCTGCCTTGTATTCTATGGTATCCGTTGGTGTTACCGCAGGTTGTCCGCCATGAAGAGCAGTGACTTTAACGTTCACATAAGGAGGAGCGATTTTCATAAAATGATCCGTAAAGAGTTTCGTAATCTTCTCTGAATCCTGGTGAGGAACAAGACGCATGCTGATCTTTGCAAAAGCTTTAGATGGCAAAACGGTTTTGGCTCCCTCTCCTATATAACCGCCCCAGATGCCATTTACATCTAAAGTTGGCCGGATGGATGTGCGTTCAAGCGTGGTATATCCTTTTTCACCCAACAGTGCGTTGACATGGAGTGCTTTCTTGTAATCATCTTCATTGAAAGGAGCCATATTCATCATCTTCCTTTCTGCATCAGATACAACATCCACATCATCATAGAATCCGGGAATTGTGATATGCCTGTTTTCATCATGCAGAGAAGCAATCATCGTGCAAAGGATATTACATGGATTTGCTACAGCACCACCATATACTCCTGAATGTAGGTCTTTGTTTGGACCTGTCACTTCGACTTCAACATAACTCAATCCACGTAGCCCTGTAGTGATCGAAGGCACATCATTAGCTATTATGCTTGTATCTGATACAAGTACTACATCAGCAGCCAGTTTGTCTTTGTATTCCCGGAGAAAATGTTCAAGGTTGACAGATCCTACTTCTTCCTCTCCTTCAAATATGACTTTCACATTGCAGGAAAGTTCGTTTTCTGAGATCATGGCTTCAAGCGCCTTCACATGCATATATACCTGGCCTTTATCATCGCATGATCCCCTGGCCCAGATTTTTTCATCTTTAACCACAGGCTCAAAAGGAGGTGAATTCCATAAGTTTAATGGATCTACCGGCTGCACATCATAGTGACCATAGACCAGAATTGTCGGCACCTGGTCAGAAACTTTCTTTTCTGCAAAAACTACCGGATGCCCCTTGGTAGGGATGATCTCTACCCCATCCATGCCAATCCTCTTCAGCTCTTCACTAAGCCATGTAGCCGCTTTTAGGACATCACCCTGGTACTTCTTATCAGCACTGATGGAAGGGATCCTGAGAAAGTCCAGCAACTCGTCCAGGTATCGTTTCTGGTTGGCTTTAATATATTTTTGTACGGTTTCCATGGCGTTGCCTGATTAAGTCTGTGTATACGCAATATCCTGATGGATTATTGCCTGTTTAACGGGGACGCAAGGTACACATTCATAAATAAATTAGGATTTTCCCCTTTTGATTATTGGGTTCCGGCAAGTACCTTGGAGCAGAGGGCCCAACTTCTATACTGTGCTATTAACAAAGCCTTATTTTTAGGGTTTCTGGTAAGAATCGATGCTATGCCTGTTGGACTGTTTTTGCGTTTACTACTGACTTTATCAAGCGTACTTATATGCCTTGATGTGAGCCTGGGCCAGCGTGTCATAGTCAATGGAAACGGGGAGCGCCTTATCATGTACCCTGATGGCTCATGGCGTTTAGCCGAAGCCGGAGATTCGGTTTTATTACGCCAGAACCTTCAGAAATCTGAAACGATCACATATCCGTCAGACCAGGTTGATGATCCTGCCAGGCGGAATCCGGGTGAGGAGGAAGAATATATACGCCGCCAATGGAATGAATTATATTTTAAAATTAAAGACCAGGAGAAAAAAGCTCAGAACCAGTTCAGGGCCGCTACCAATGCACAGTTCAAAGCAGGCGAATTACTTCAGAATGCAGAAGCAAATAAAAAAATGATTGAATCAGACCGGCTGGCTTCATTGCATGATAATTATGAAAAATCAATAGAAAACCTTCGTACCGCCAAACTTAGACAAAAAGCAATTTTAAAATTGATGGATGATTCAAAAAAGGTTGCTACCCAATCACCTAAAATCATCAAAAAAAAATTGCAACAGCTGACCAACCAGTTTCAGAACTACCTGGCTATGTATGATCCAAATCATAATATCCAGGACCTGTCAAAAGCGGCTCCGGTCAAAAAAGAAATAACTCCGGAGAAATCTCAACCTTCAGTCAACAACCATAATAAGGCTTCCGGCAAATCGAAGGAAAAGAATACATCTTCAAAGCACACAAAGGATGTTGCTAAAAATAAAGACCGCCAATCATCTGTACCAAAACCTGAACGATTATCATCAGCCAGGACGGTGAGTTTAAGAATTCCTCCTGCGCAGATTAAGGATGCATATAAATCTGAACCCTATCTCTGTGCATTTGCTTCAGATACTATCGATGCTACAACGGGTACACATCGCATCGCGCTTGTACCTGAACTTATTTTCACAGATACTGATCCGGATCTGAGGCCCTATTTTAAAAGCAAGGAGCTGATCACATGTTATGGACGTCTTTCGAAAATAAGTGCGTATGTATATTTCACCATTGACTTTCAGATTGGAAGCTCTCATTCACAAGGTAATTTCGGTTCGCTTGAAGCCGGTAGCCTCTTACGTTTACGTCTTCTGAATGGAAAATATGTTTCACTTTATAATTTGAAATCAGATCGCGGCCATATAGATCCTTATAGCGGCAATACCATTTTTACCGGGCAATATTCTTTAGGAAAGGAGGAGCTGAAAATGTTATCATCATCTGCTCTTGATAAGATCAGGATACTTTGGGGTACAGGCTATGAAGATTATGATGTGTACAAAATTGATTTCTTCATCAATCAGATCAATTGCCTGTTATCGAATTAAAGTCTTTTAATGAACGGATGTAATGCTTGGATTGAAATTGCCAACAGACCCCAGGTGGGTCAATCTTGCTGAGATAACACTTGAAGATATACTGACTGATCATGCTTACTGTGAACAGAAGGCAGCGACTTCGTGTATTTCGCTGATCCAGACCTATCCTGAAAAAATAGAAATGGTGGAAGCACTTGCTCCCATTGTTACCGAAGAATGGGGCCATTTCAGGCTTGTCCTGGCGGAATTAAAAAAACGGGGATTAACGCTAGGCCGGCAGCGCAAGGATGAATATGTCAACCTGCTCAGGCAATTTGAAGCAAAAGGTGGATCAAGGGAAGATCATCTCGTGGAAAAACTTCTTGTATTTGCTCTCATTGAAGCCAGAAGCTGTGAACGATTCAGGCTACTTTCCCTTCATCTGTCGGATGATAAGCTCAAAGAATTTTATCACGGGTTTATGGTTTCTGAGGCCGGCCATTACAGGCTTTTTATCGACCTGGCCAATACGTACGGACAGCCTTCAAAAGTAAAAACCAGGTGGCAGGAATATCTTGACTATGAATCAGGGATAATGCAATCGCTGACTCCACGAGGAGACAGGATGCATTGAATGGTCGAAGTCAGAGACATTCGAACTTCAGTCTTGGTTTGTTTGAAGTCAGAGACGTTCAAACGTCGGGTTGGGACAGTTTGAAGTCGGAGACATTCGAACGTCGGGTTGGGATGGTTTGAAGTCAGAGACATTCAAACGTCGGCTAATGTGTTTGTTCGAAGTCAGGGAATTCGAACGTCGGATTCGGACTTGGTTTGTTCGAAGTCGGAGACATTCGAACTTCAGTCTTGGTTTGTTTGAAGTCAGAGACGTTCAAACGTCGGGTTGGGATGGTTTGAAGTCAGAGGCATTCAAACGTCGGCAAATGGGTTTGTTCGAAGTCAGAGACATTCAATTGTCGGGTCTTGGATGGTTTGAAGTCAGAGGCATTCAAACGTCGGATTGCCTATTGCCTATTGCCCTTTGCTCTCTGCCCTGTGCTATTTGCTATTTTTTCTCAGGATACTTATCAATCCGCACCAATTGAATCTGCGTGCCATTATCACCAAATGATGGCGTGCCTACAAAGACAATCATGTCATCATTGAATAAGACCTTCCATTCGGTGGTTTTGATTTCTTTATTATCCGGCTTGAGAAGCAGGACCTTGGCTTCATGGTTGTACGCCCACGTGCCCGTATGAGTCATTTTTTCATATTTACCTGTCTTATAGGACCCATCCGCATCCATCTTGATCCATTGACCGGCAAATGGCTGTTCTTTTGGATCCACACCGGGTACGAGGGCAGCCTTGTATTCCAGCATTTTCACGGTGAGAAAAGTATAGTCATGGCCAGCATCCGCTTTAGCATTGGATGGTTCGGTTGCATTTGGCTGTTCAACTGCAGGAGCAGATTCAGATTTCTGGTCAGCTGGTTTTTGATTGCAACCGGCATTGGCTAAAGCCCAGAGTATAAAGCAAAACAGTTGAATTGATCTCATTACCATTATTTTTAGGACGCAAATGTATACATCTGTCAGAAATATGTCATATATCCTGCGAAATCACTTTTAGATTTTTCATTTTGAAGACACCTGTTCGTAATTCATCAGTATTCAAAACAGTCCAAAGAAAGCTGGAAGATCTGGAGGTCGATCCATCTTCGAAGCTTATAGTCGGGGTTAGTGGTGGGATCGATAGCATGGTGCTGCTCAGCATTCTGAATGAAACTCATAAAAACCTCTCAGTGGCCCATATCAACTTCCAGCTGCGTGGCAAAGATTCAGATGAGGATGCATCCCTCGTGAGATCGTGGTGCTCAGATCACGACGTGCATTATCTGGAATTGATATCAGACACTTTAAGTTATGCAACACAGCATAAGTTAAATACCCAGTCTGCAGCCCGTGAGATACGATACAACTGGTGGAAGAAACTTGTGGAGAAAGAATCCTTCCAAAGGGTCGTCACAGCACATCATCTCGATGACAATATGGAAACTTTTTTTCTGAATCTTTTGAGAGGAACCGGCATAAAAGGATTGAGAGGGATTCCTGTGAAACGTGATTTTTTTATTCGCCCCATGATGGATGTTTCAAGAACTGAAATCGAAGCATTTGCATTAGATTATAATATTCCGTTCAGAAATGATCTTTCAAATGAAAGTGATGATTACCGGCGCAACCGGATTCGTCATCACTTAATCCCATTGCTTCGTGAGCTAAGTCCTGATCTGAATGTTGTAATGCTGGGTAATAAAAAACGGATGGAACTTGAATGGGAAGAATGGGATTTTGCTTATCAACATTGGCAAAAAAATAATGTGGTTCCGGATAATGGAGGCTTCAACATAAAATCAGACAATGCACGGAATGCTTTCTTGCTTAAGTGGCTTGAAGAAAGAAATATCCCATGGTCTCTGGGTTATGATTTTATTTCATCACACGATGCAGATACTGGTAAAGTGCTGGTGTATGACCAATTCACGTTGTCAAGATCCAGGGAAGGTTATTACTTTGCATCGAGCGAAAGGTTTGCCTCCTTTACTATCGAAGCACCTGGCATTTATCAGGTTGGTGATCATCAGTTAAAAATTGAATTAGTTTCTTCCGGTGAGTTTGCCAACAACAATGATCCGAATATTGAATTTGCTGATCTGCAGAAAGTAGCCTGGCCATTGGAATTAAGTGAAGTCACTCCTGGAGATTACTTCCAGCCACTTGGTATGCAGGGAAAAAGAAAGAAGATCCAGGATTATCTCACTGACCTTAAACTGGACCATCATGAAAAAAATAAAATCAGGTTGCTGAAATCATCAGAACAAGTGATATGGCTTGTAGGTAAACGGTTGGATGAACGGGTCAGGGTAAAACCTGATGCAAAAGAAATTTATAAGCTCATCTATGCATGATGCAGTTAATGCCTAGAAAAAGGCAAATACAATGATGAATGCAATGACTGTGGATATCACACCAAACATAAAAATGTTATAACAATATCTCAGGTAAGCATATTTAATCCCCAGTGACTTTCCAAGGAAAAAGAGGTCCCGCATAATTGTAGAGTTCAATATATCATCATCAGCTATGGTCGCGATCATGCCGGTTTCATAATCATCATACGTCATCTTAAAATAATTTCCGAAGAAAAACAGATTGGACTTTTTACTCAGGATGCTGTCCATGCTGCTCAATCCTTTCATGCGGATGGGACGTGTAGCTAAAATAGCAAACACCATTGATGTTAGTGTAACGATAAGTAACATCACCGTGGGTACCAGCAGGTATTTGTTATCCGCTATTTGTCTGCCTAATAACGGTAATGCAAAACCAATGATCAGGCCGTTGATAGAAACCATGTTGTTGGCTTTATTATCCGCCATCTGGCTTAAACCTATATGGTTGCGAAGAGCAGTTTTAAATTGATTCTGGGCGGATTTACTGTTTGCAATCGTCTTGGCACGGTCTTCTTTTTTCGGTTTGAGGACTTTGTCTTTTTCTTCCGGTTTCACATCGATTTGAGTTAATTCGTTTACAAGAAGTCTCCTGTTTTCAGCTTTCTTTTCGGCATATCTTTCTTTGCCGGCATCGGAGTAATATTCATGTTCATCAAGAAATCTAAGGTTGGTTTTTGCCCAATCCTTTTTGGAAAGCACGGTATTCTGAAGTGTGTTGAGTTCTTTTCTAAGGCTATTTGTGTAGATCTGAAAATGCGATTTGCCAAGCGAGCTTGTATCCGCATCCTTCATGAGTGATTCGAGCTTGGTTTTCGGAAGGACGTCAATTTTGGTCACTTCGATAAACCTGACGATAGCATCAATCCGCTCACGGGGATAGTTTTGTGAAGAAAGGAATTCAGTTGCAATTTTAATACTACGGTCTTCATGACCTGAGTATGCTTCTGAGAAGCCGACATCATGAAAAAGGGCTGCCAGGTTGAGCATTTCAAGCTCCCCATTGGTCACGCCGGCTTGTCGGGCCAGCACCAATACCTCATCCCTCACCTGGGTGGTATGCACCCAATTGTGATATGTGTAGATATCAGAGGGTATTTTTTGCTCGAAGATGTGACGCACATGATCTTCTGCCGCAGTGATGATATCGGGTTGCTCCACGAGGGCCATGATGCCAAAATTATACCGTTTTTTCTAAGAATTGCATTTCACCACCGATTCAATAGAAGCAAATCAAAAAGAAGTCAGTTTACAGACTTTTGAATGATTTCCCGGCTGAAAACGATCCCTGAGGTCTTTGTTTTTGGGTTGACTTCGTAGATGGTCAGCCAAATGGTGTTGTTTTTATAAAAATCCAGTTCCATAAAACCACTTGATTTATGCCCGTATATGAGATCCTCATCATTTGCTATAGGTGTCTGTTTTGAACCTGATCCGGATACCAGGTATTGGTTTTTTCCTTTCGATATATATTGAAGACAATGTTCATGACCAGAAAGGAAGATCAGGTTGCCATCATAATCCAGGTCTTTGAGGAGTTCATCCCTTAGCGATCTATACCTCGGGTTTTTCAGATCCTGTGAATGTCCAAAGATGGATCGATAGAATGGATAAATGGATCCAATTACGGGCAACGGCAAATACATCCAATCTGCAATAGCAGTTAACGGAAACAAATGATTTTTAATAGTGAAATGACCACCATGCGGGCCTTGCGTATAAAGAGGATGATGCATTGCCACAAGGATCTGCCTGTCTTTATAAAAAGATACTTTATCCTGAAATGCCTTGATGAATGCTGCTTTGGAATCGTTATCACATCCTGCATTCATCTCCGGTTCTTTTGACCAGTCCTGGATCCACCATTGGGAATCAATGATCAACAACACAACCTGATCATTTAATTCTAATACATTCGGGCCACTGCAACCATTCTGCGGAAGAAAGCTGATATGTGCAGGATCCACTTCGTCAATGAATTTTGCTTCCCGTCGTATTGCCTCAAGTCCTCCAGCTTTAAATTCATTCCAATCATGATTACCCGGAATAAATACAACCTTGCCCCTATACTTTGAAACGGCATCTACCTGCTGCATCAGGATCGATTTTGCTTTCTGGTTTTTTTTAGGTGCTGCCTCCGATGGCATACCTGCCGGATAAATATTATCTCCCAGGAAAATTATGGTGCCAGGTTGCACATCATCGTTTGTGACCACTTTTAATGTATCCATCACCGCTCTGAACTGCTCATTATCTTCTCCTGCATCACCAAGTGCGTAGATGGTATAGGATGGAATTTCATTCGGAGGACGTTGTACCACATCGCCTGTAACATTGAGGATCAATTTGCCGGTCGCACATCCAGAGAAAAGAATAGTTATAAAAGAAATGAAAATGGCATTCTTCATGGACATAAATATATGGAGATAATTTGAGCGGCTATAAAAATCGAAAATAGTGTTACTGCATAACTTAGGTAGAAACTTAGTATTTTCATCTATCTTAAATGCTGGATCTGGTCGTTTAAATTTGGGTGATCTTGAAACAGTGATCTACATTCTTAAAATGGAGAATCTAACTACAGGTAAAACAAATATTAAAGGGATATATAAAGATCTAAGTAATTAATACACCATTATTAAATCTATACATGAAACTGATTTTTCTGAGCTCAACTATGCTTATTTGTGCTATGCTTCACGCACAAAGCTTTTTTAGTGTATTGCCTGATTTTGGAGGGGACAAAGGAGAAGGAAAGATCTTTAATGTGATTCCACTGGATAACGAAATAAAATTTATAGGTGCTCTTCATGACAGTATAGTTCCTGGTCTGGATGGAGGTACATGGCAATTATTAGGAACATTTTCATATGATGGTGAGCTCCTGAATTCAACACTTCTGGTTGATAGGTTGTACTCCAGATGTTTTACATATCATAAAAGAAAAATTGCATTTAAAAATGATTCTATATGCTACATATATGACAGGAGAAATATAGGAAATGCTCAACTAAACAGCTATTTGTTAGAACTGAATTTTATAACCGGACAAATATTACGTTCAAAAATTATTTACGATACAACATCTATGCATAGTGGGTTTTTAGCAACTGATGTAACAGTTGGGAAAGATGGAGAAATCTACTTAATAAACGTAATTTATGAAACTGGACCAAACCCACAGATAATAACAGTTCTTGATTCAAATTTTAATATACTTCATCAGTCACTGATACCTAATTTTGGCAGAGATAACTTCACAAAATTCACTGAGATAAATTCTGATGGGAATCTTGTCTTGATAGGAGTAAGTTTAGGTGAGGAGACCCAAGTTTGGTTTAAATCCAAATTATTTAGACAGGTCCTTGATAAGAACTTTAATTCAATTGACTTCAAACTAGCTCCAACAATCTTGGATCAAACTATCATTGGATTGGAGTCCTATCCAATTATTAAATCTAGTTCTGGTGATTGGCTTTTTGCGACACAAGTTGTATACGCTGTAAATAGTTGTCAGTTTTGTTGGGTTGGTGTTCCATATGTAGTTTCGATTTCATCGGATTTTTCAGAAGTTAACTTTGAAACCCGATTATTTGATGGCGATATTCATTCTGATCATCCAGAGTTTTATGTTCGCTCAATAACGGAAGTTAATGATGGTTACATTTTTCTCGGAGCCTCAGACGGAACGAATGATATCCAAACTAGCGGGTTAATTGGCAAAACCTCGTACAATGGTGATAGCCTTTGGTTAAAACATATAATTCCACTGGAATGGGATACCAATCAGGCCTTATGGTTCTTAATGCAAGATATTAAAACGACACCTCAGGGAAACATTGTTATTGGGGGATACGCTTCTGATAAATTTGCTCAAAAAATTTTACCTTGGATAGCCCAATTGGATAGAGATGGATGCATGGAACCTGGTTGCAATATTGTAAGCACCTCAGAACCAGCCAGTGAATCTCATGAAATATTTTCTGTATATCCTAATCCAGCTTCAACTTTCATTAGTATAAATTGCCTGAAAGATCTTTCTGAAAACTGCACGATCATGATATATGATTACAGCGGGAAAATGTTACTCAGAAAATCCATTACTCCCCAGCAAGGATATCAGTATATGATTAATGTACCTGAAGAAATACAAGGTGCTTACATCCTAAGCATTCAAAGTGCAACTGGTGAGGTACTCTATTCAATGAGTATTATAATTCAGTGACCAGGCAAAAAAGAAAGGGGAAGCCTATCACTCCCCTATTCTTAATAAATATTTAGACGTTTTTACTGGGAAAACAGAAGCACAATGGATCTATAAAGATCGCAGTAAATAAATTTTAATAAATCGGAATGGGATTATTACAAAATCCCATTCCGATTAATACAAATAAGAAATGAAACAGATACTACTATTTTTAATTCTTTTAATTTGCTCTTTTCCAAACGCTCAATCGTTTTTTAGTGTAGTACCTGACTTTGGTGGAGATAAAAGAGAAGGAAAGATCTTTAATGTGATTCCACTGGATAACGAAATAAAATTTATAGGTGCTCTTCATGACAGCATTGTTCCTGGGTTAGAGGGCGGCACATGGCCAATATATGGAACATTTTCATATAGCGGTGACTTGCTTAATACACAATTACTAGTTGACAGCTTGTATTTAAACGGGTTTTCCTATGTCAAAAGAAGAATAGCTTTTAAAAATGATTCAATTTGTTATATATATGACAGGCGAGATATTGGAAATCCAAAATTGAATTCCTATTTAATAGAAATGAACTACCAAAAGGGAGAAATATTGAGATCAAAAATCATTTACGATACTATTACATCTATTAACGGGTTTCTTGCAACAGATGTATGCGTAGGAAAAGATGGCCAAATTTACTTAATAAACGCTTATACAGTATCTGGTTCCAACCCGGAAATGTTAACTGTACTCGATACCAACTTTAATGTAGTCAATCAATCGATTATACCTAATTTTGGTAGAGATAACGTCACAAAATTTACTGAAGTAAACTCCGACGGAAGCCTGGTAATGGTTGGTGTCAGCTTAGGAGACGAAACCCAAAATTGGTATGAATCCAAACTATATAGACAAGTACTTGACAAGGATTATAAGTCAGTAGACTTCAAACTAGCCCAAACAAATCTGGATCAAACTATCATTGGATTTGAATCATATCCATTGATTAAAACTAGTTCCGGAGATTGGGTTTTTGCGACACAAGTTGTGTATGACATCGATAGTTGTTTGTACTGTTGGGTAGGGGTGCCGTATATAGTTTCAATTTCTTCGGACTTTTCCAAAGTTAACTTTGAAACCAGATTATTTGATGGTGACATTAATTCAAATCGCCCAGAGTTCTTTGCCAGATCGATAACTGAGGTTAGTGATGGTTACATTTTTCTTGGATCTTCGGATGGGACGAACAGCATACAAACAAGTGGCTTAATCGGAAAGACTTCTTTGGATGGAGATAGCCTTTGGTTAAAACATATAATACCATTGCAATGGGACACAACTCAAGCCCTATGGTTCCTAATGCAGGATATTAAAACAACTCCACAAGGAAACATTCTGATTGGAGGATTTGCATCTGATGGATTCAACCAGATAATTCTGCCGTGGCTTGCCCAGTTGGATAAAGATGGATGCATGGAACCTGGTTGCAATATTGTAGCCACCTCCCAACCAACTGGTGAATCTCATGATATGTTTTCTGTATTTCCTAATCCGGCTTCAACTTTCATAGGCATAAATTGCCTGAAAGATCTTTCTGAAAACTGCAACATCCTGATTTATGATTACAGCGGGAAAATGTTACTCAGAAAATCCATTACTCCTCAACAAGGAAATCAGTATATGATTAATGTACCTGAAGAAATACAAGGTGCTCACATCCTTAGCATTCAAAGTGCAACTGGTGAGGTACTTTATTCAAAGAATATAATAATTCAGTGACCAGGTAAAAAAGAAAGGGAAACCCTTACTCTCCAATTCTTTTGGCGCCTGTAGACTCTCTTAGCTATTAGTTGGATCCAAAATTGCTTTTTGCCAATTGCTTTTTGCCAATTGTCACTTCAACGGATCCGCACTTCCATTCACATCACCGATCTTAATTGCTGTAAACTGAACGTGTGAAGGAAGTCCCTGTGGTAAGTCCTGAAGCTCAATCACCGGAGGATCAAACCTCCATGAAGGTGAGGTTGGGTAATAGGTTATTTTACCTAACAGCAATCGAAGTATCAAAACAAAATCACCAACAGCTACACTATTATTATTCGTAGCATCAGCTGCAATATGTTGCCACGGAAAATCAAAAGTATCTTTTGCAAGCAGATGTTTTTGAATGGCCACAAGGTCAATGACATTCACTCCATTCGTCTGGTGATCATCCTTTTTGGGAGTAATTGTATATTGACCGGTCCGGTTAATATTTGACAAATTGAATTGCCCCTGATCATCTGTGTAAAGAGTGTCAGTGCTGGAACCGCTGATTACAATCCTTACATTTTTCACCGGGTGACCTGAAGGATCCGATACCTGTCCCTGAATATCCACGAGGTTATTTTGTTCAACATTTACAAGTGAAGGCCATTGCATCACACCCGTCTGATCAGGATCAAGCCAATCTTTTAAACGTTGTGCAGCAGTACCACCATAATTCCATGATTTTGCGAATCGTCCTGCGAATGCATGATTCGTTGTCTCACATCCCATCGTGCCGCCATGGATTTGTGCTATTAAATTTCCTTTCTTGTTAAAAAGAGGTCCCCCCGATGATCCCGGTTGATGTCCGCCTTCAGTAAACTTAAAACTAAAATGATGTTTCGCGGGAGTATGATATCCTGCTCCTTCAGACCAGCTGATCTGATTAGGAAAAATGATGGCGCCCGTGGAACAGGTAGAAATTTTCCGTATATCCGCATTCGGATGATGGATCAGGTAAAGCGTATCAGGTAAAGCAACTGTATCACGGTTCCATCCTGCAAAGGTTATTTCCTGATTAATAGGTACATCATTGTCTAATAGCACCAGTAAAAAATCTGAACCCTGTCCCGCAGCTTTAAGTGTGCAACCTGTAAATGAAATTATCTGAGGTTCCAACGAAGGATTTGCACATGAGTCTGATTTATAATCCAGGTCAAAACGCCACAGGTTATATTTCGGTGTGTACTCGAATGTACAATGATAGGCAGTGAGTATAAATGGCGCTCTGTCGTTTCTGGTATTGTTCATAAACGATCCGGAACACCACCCTATTCCTTCCTCCATGACCATCCTGATGCGCACAGCTGTGTTCGATAATATCTTAAGCAAAGAATCCTGCTTGCATGCTGCATTCGGGTGACAAGGTAAAGCTGTTCCAAAGCCTATAGCTCTTCCACGACTACCGGCCGGATTATGCACATATACATTTTCAATAGAAAATAAGCTTTTGTATACCTTATGATTTTGACCAGACCATTCAAGGTAAACCTGATCAGGATCAAACGATGGAGTCAGCACTTGTTGGTGACTAAGACGAGGAATCTCAAAAATGATTACGCCTGTCTTATTATTTTTTAAGAATAATTTTTCACCCGCACTTATAGATTCAACATTGAATAAAATTTCAATCTCGCTTTGTTGATGTAATGCAAATTGGAATGATGTAGTTTCACCTGAACTGACCTGAAGCGCACCAGAAAGAATGTTTGTTTTCACACCCATCACATCAAGTCGTCCTTCGTTGTGTTCTATCCAGTTTTGTTTGTCGATTTCTGACCAACCGAGCTGAATGACCTGCACTTCTTTGTCAGCTTGTTTTCTGAATTCTACATGCGATAAGATCTGCGCCTCAGCAAACTGAATAGATGTGAATAAAACCAGGCACAGGAAAAGGTTGCGAAGCATAGAATGGGAAAAGAAAGAGCGGGATAAATTCATCAGAACTTCAAAAGTAACACTTAAAGCGTACGTGCCTTAAGATCATTTGGCAAACAATTGGTTAATATCCCTGAATGCTTTGAATTCGAGTGCATTGCCACATGGATCTTTAAAGAACATAGTAGCCTGCTCACCTGTCAATCCTTTGAACCGGATATAGGGTTCGATGACAAACTCAATGTCAAATGATTTTAAGCGTTGCGCAAGTAATTCCCAATCCTCCCATGGTAACACTACACCAAAATGCGGGATCGGCACATCATGTCCATCCACCGGGTTGCTATGTTCCATCAGATCACTTTTTGGCTGAAAATGGATGACTAACTGATGTCCATACAAATCATAATCCGTCCACAAGTCCGATGTGCGGCCTTCTTTACACTGCATCACATCATGATAAAAACGTCTTGCTGATGCAAGATCATCAACGGGTATCGCTAAGTGAAATGGATAAATTTGGTTATTCATGATGTATTTTTCTTTTCAAATCTCCTGTTTTGCTCAGATTGAATTTCCTTACACTATCAACTGCAAATGCTGTAAGCTTTCTGAGTAAATAGTCAACGATTTTTATTTTACCTGCCCACTGAACAAGAAATGGTGATATCAAATAATATGCTTCAATACTTTTCCTTCCTAAAAATGTACGGGAGAGTTCCTGGTCACGGAAACCGGACATCATCACATACTCCTGGCTCTGTCGTGAATAGCAATAGGCAACAAAATAACATGCTTCACCTTTAAGCTTTGATGACAGATGATATGTCACCGGTGGTTCACGTTCATGACATGTCAATACGATTTTACCTCCGGGTGGCCGTTCACCCAATTTGGAAGTTTTAAACAAAGCATTTGTGCGTACGGATGCTCCGGCATAAATCATACCGGCAATAAATTCTTCATCAGCCCATTTTTCTGCACTTATCTGGTTCTTTTGCTTATCGATCAGGACGGGAAGATCAAGATGGACATACAGATTCTCATCAGTGGGGTTGGAAAGCGTCAATGATAAATTGAACCATTTAACACCCACTCCTTCCTGGGCTTCCCATTTCACTTTCAATTTCATTACGGGTTCAAAACCTGAAATCGTGACTGGGGGCCTATGGGTATCGACAAATTCAAGATAATTCCTGCCTTCAAAGAATAATTCACTTAGGGCAAGATTCAAAGCATCCCAATCCCACAACTCGATTTCTGCATTTTCGGCCAGGGTTTTCGCCTCTTGTGTAAAGCCTGAGGTAGTGATGATCCAGGATTGATCTGTTTCATAAAAATCCTTTGCTGCAATCGCTTCCTGTACTTCCAGCTCCCCGATCATCTGATCCTGTAGTGATCGCATTATCCTGATCACCAGGGTAGTATCATCCTTTTTAGCTATAAGATTCGCTGTCAGATCGCTTTTCTTTGAGATCCTTTCGACGCGATATCCATCCACATGGAAGAGATAATCGATGAAGGATTCGAAATCAGAAGGACTCACCTGGCTGAATCGTCCCGGGAGGGCTCCGATCAGAAATCTTCGTATATCCAGCTGATTAAAATCCATCTATCCCGGAAAAATAATAATTTCGGGCCTCGATAGATAATAAATTGTTACAATATGAAATTTTCAAAGTCAATTATCCCTTTTATTTCCCTGATACTTCTCCTTAGTTTGGGTACCTCATGCAAGAAATCCGGAGACGGAAAACCTGAAGATGCTGTACCAGAAAACAAGGTTGAAAATGCAGCTCCTGCACTTGAGCCACAGGATTTTCAGGATGAAATGAAGCGTAGCGGTGCAGTTATTGTGGATATCCGTTTTCCTGCAGAATATGAACAGGGACACATCGATGGCGCCATAAATATCAATTTCTTTGATGGCAAATTCAAGGACAATATCCTGGCCCTTGATAGGAGCAAAAAATATCTTCTGTATAGCAAGGCTGATTCTCAGACCAAACGAGCGGGAATATTTATGCGTGAGAATGGATTCACAGATGTCGTGGTGATGAAGGGAGGATGGGAAGCCTGGAAAGAAAGTCAGAAGAAATAAAAATCTTTCCTTTTGCAGAAAAGTATGAATGAATGATTCTCCTCTTTCCGGTTATTCAGGCAAACCACTTTCACATAAATTGGGTTTGAAGTCCGGTATGAAAGCTTATGTCATATCTGCTCCAAAAGAATATAAGACATGGCTTGGTAAAGACGCATCATTGATTCAAAAGAGAAGTTTTCCACCATGGGATTTTGTGCACATCTTCACAAATAAGCTTTCAGAATTAGAAGACCAGCTTGCTGCAGTAAGATCAGAAATAACCAACAACGGCATGATCTGGGTTTCATGGTATAAAAAATCATCCGGATTGCGTACAGAAATTACGGAAGACCTTGTGCGCGAAACATGTTTTCCACTGGGACTTGTGGATATCAAAGTTTGCTCGGTATCAGACGATTGGTCTGGAGTGAAACTCGTGATCCGGAAAAAGTTACGTTGAGCCTGTTGCTGAATTTTACACTCATATGAAGCAAAATTATTTCAGACCTCTATTCTTAATTGTTTTGCTATTCATGTTGGATTCATGTAAACAACAATCTTCACAGATTCCTGAAATCGAACACAAGTTGTTCAGAGCCTATTGGGAACAAGGCAAAGGAGAAATATCCAGCTACGTTTTAAATCAGTCCCGCTATGGTGCAAATCATGAGGGAAATGTTGTCATGGTTTTCGTCACTGAGGATATGAGTAATTCAAAGCAAGTCAGGCTTGATGAACCTGCACACAATGCACCGGATGCTATAAAAGTATTGAAGCTGAATACAAGCAAAGAATTCATAACCGGCATCTATAAATATTCGATGATGAGTTCTGTGTTTACCCCGGTTGATTATGATGAACATCCTCACACATTAAAATTGACTGCAAGCAGCCAGGAGTGGAACGGCCAGGCATTTATGCAACTCAACTGGCGAGGTAACAGGTATGAAGTTCAGCAAATGTCGTATCTCGAATCAGAAGGTGACAACTCATTTGCTCTTGTGTCTGCCTGGCTTGAAGATGAGATCTGGACAAAGATCAGGGTTGCTCCGAATACACTCCCTATTGGCAGCATTACCATGATTCCTTCGGCTTTGTATATCCGTTTGTCGCATCAACCTATCAAAGCATATGATGCTGTCGCAGGCCTGAAAGCAGAAGGTGAAGAATACATATACACGATCCAATACCCCGAAATAAAAAGAACCCTTGAAATTAATTTCGAAAAAACATTTCCCTATAAGATCCTGGGCTGGAAAGAAACCTATGGAAACAATGAAGTGACAACTGCCCGGATTTCAAACACAATTATTTCTGACTTTTGGAATCACAATCATCCGGAGGATGTACTGCTAAGGGAACAATTAAATCTGAACTAGGGACAAGTATACTGTACATGGTATTCAGTAATCGGTAATCAGTATTCAGTATCTTATGTCCTAGGTTCCAATGTGAAAAAAGTTATCCGTATTCTCAATCTAAAGGATAACTTATTTCACTGATCACTGATCACTGATTACCGATTTGTCCTACGCCTTTTTCTGATTACTGATTACCTCTTACTGATTACAGATTACTGAATACTTCTTTCACGCCGCACTACTCACATACTCTATTGGCTTTCCTGGCGTCCACTGAACGTGAAGATTAAATGGAGATCTTGATTCTGTATCTTCTGCTCTCACCCACCCTTCTCCCTGGATGCTTATCACATGAATCCAATGACCTGACCGTTCCAGTTCGCCCAGCCAGGTTCCCTGACCGAGGACACAAACCGGTGCTGCCGATTCTCCCCGGTCATGATATAACCCGGTTGCATTTTTATTGGTATACAGGTGTGATTGAATCATGAGTAAGATTCCATTTATCCTTTTCCTTCACATATATAATGTTTCGAAAGGAGAAATGTTACTCTTAATACGACGAAATGGAAGGTTTTGATGCCCATCAGGCGTAAATCCTCTATAAAATTTTTCAGGGCTGAGGTTTACTTAAGGTTTATGTTCACTTCCCTTTTCTGAACCACTTAGTAACTTAAGTTCCTAAGTGGTAAAATTTTGAAAATGAATTCAGATAAATGTCTATGGTCGTATACTTTCCTTTTCAGCCATCTCCTTTAGCTTCATGACACTATTGAAAGGATTTTCAACAGCATGAAAGTTAGATAGCCATGGCGGAACATAACCCCCGGGATTCTGAATGATCACATATTCCAGGCTGCACTGATGATTAGGCCGGTCATGAACTTCCCAATATCCTTCAGATTGTTTTATCTGGATAGCATCTGTTCTCTTTTCTATGTAATTGGGTATTGACCTGAAATGTAATGACGAGCCTGCAGAAGAGTGCTGATGATCCATCCGGGATACCTGGTACCTGTTTTGCATTGGCCAGTCAGCATCCTCAAGGATGAACACGTAATAGGTTTCAGCTTCAGGTTGATTGACAAGATAGCTATCAGAAACATGGTACATCCAAAGCTTATAATTGCTGAATGCCATCAGTATCTCCATAACTTTATCCATGGGAGCATTTATCGTGGTAGTCACCTTTATCTGCTTGTAAGGAGAGGATTCATCCAGCTGGGTATATACCCGGACGCCTTCTTTCTCTATCTCCAATATCCAATCATCCTTAGGCCCGGCCTGCAATAATTTTATAAAACAAAGAATACTGAAAATAATAATGAGTGTAGGTTTCATGTCATGTTCAGTTGATAATTTTGAATGAGTCCAGAAATTTATTCATTGCTCCGTCCGGATTATGTTTGACAAGTCCAAAAGCCTGGAGGCCATAATACTGTTGACCGGATATAATGAGATTGCCACGTATCATACCTTTACCATTCAGGTAGCTAGCCTTCCAGATGCAAACATCCCGGCCGAATGAGCTATTGTAATCAACATAGATCAATTCTCCTTTCACGGAAGTCAGTAACTGGTCAACTGCATTTTCAAATATCTCCCTGTGGTAAAGATAATCTGCAGAATCAGATACAACGGGCAGCTTGTAATGATCGATAACCAACGCAAGGGACATCAGGGAATCAGAAACCGAACCACCATTGTATTGGTGATAAACAATGGGATCAACCGAAGTGGGCAATTCTTTCGTGGATAAAGAAAGTTCAAATGGCGACAATACCTTGAAATGAGCTTCAGGATGGATGCTCCATGCCCATTCATGTTGACTGGACCCGATGAACGATGTAAGCAGGAACAGCAATGGAAGCATGCTGAATATGTATTTTGGCATCCGGATTGAATATTAACGCACACCTGTCCCAAGATGTTACTTAAAATCAATTGGCCTTCCGGGTATTTATTAATTATCATCAGCCTGTGCATTAGTGGACTGGTGAGTTGCCGACATGATCGGCCCCCGGAGAGTGAAGAAGAAGCAGCTTATATGGCTGATTATGAGGCTCCGGCCAATAAATGGGGCTTTATCAGCAAGGAAGGCAAAATGACTGTGAAGCCTGTTTACGACGGAGTCGGCATGTTTTCAGAAGGTTTGGCTGCAGTCAATAAAAATGGCTTATGGGGTTTCATAAATCAAGATGGCGAAATAGTGGTTACGCCTACCTATAAATCCGTGTGGGCCTTCCACGAAAGAAAAGCCAGGGTGCATCCTTTTGACCAGCCCGGGCAATTCATCGATAAAGAAGGCAAAACGCTAAAAGGTGATGGGTGGTCAGCTGCCGATGATTTTTCTGATGGACGTGCCCGTGTGAAAGTTGGCGATTCATTTGGATATATTGATACTGCCGGCATGATCGTGATCCAGGCCATTTACACACGAGGGTGGAATTTTAAAAACGGGATTTGCATTGTCGAATACGAAGACAAACTGGGTGTCATTGATTTGAAAGGAACATATATCCTACAACCTGGATTTGATTTTATCAAGATATCAGGCAAGCAAAAAATTATCCTTTGCAAACGCGATAATATTTCAACTGCATATGATCTTGCCGGAAAAGAAGTGGTCGCAATTCCGGAATGCAAAATGGTCGACAGCGACGGACATCTCATTTCTGTACGTCAAAAAGATATCATGTATTTATTCGACCTGGAAAAAAAAGCCCGGGTTCCGTATACCGAATATTTGAATATCATTTACCTGGAACATTCACTATGGGGCGGTAAAACTAAAGATGGTTATATCCTGCTTAATGAAACTGGACAACCCCTTTCCTCAAATGCATACAGTCAGATCAATAAATTTTCTGATGGCCATGCCGCTTTCAGCAAAGGCGAATTTTGGGGATACATGGATGAGAAAGGAACAGAAAAAACGAGTGATGTGTTTGGTCTGGCCTGGGACTATAAGGAAGGATTGGCCCGTGCAGCATTTAAAGATGGTATTGGATTCATTGATCTGCAGCAGAAATTAGCATTCTATCCACCAGAGGGATCGATTGATTTACGGGATTTTTCAGAAGGGATGGCTGCAGTGCAATTTCAATAATAACAAGTGTATCCGGATCTGTAATGTTTCATAATTGTAAATTCATTCGATAATTGTTAAGATTCATGAAGTACAAAACTTCTCATTTCATTTTACTCTTTTGCATAGCAATCCTGTTCATGTATTGCAACGCATGCCGTATAACTCCATTGTATGATATTCATAAATCTGCGACCGGCAAAAATGGAATGGTGGTTACTGTTCATCCATTGGCAACAGAAATAGGTTTGAATATTCTTAAACAGGGAGGAAATGCTGCTGATGCATCTATTGCTGTTCAGTTTGCATTAGCTGTAGTTTATCCCAGGGCTGGTAACATAGGTGGTGGAGGATTCCTGGTTTATCACAAAGCGGACGGAGAGATTATTTCATTGGATTATCGGGAACGTGCTCCCTTATCTGCATACAGGGATATGTACCTGGACAGTACAGGGAATGTGATAGAAGGATTGAGCAGGGAAGGAATACTGGCTGCTGGTATTCCCGGTACTGTAGGAGGCTTGGAAGAAATGTACACGTCGCTGAGTAAGCTTCACGACTGGCCTGCATTGATTCAGCCTGCAATCCAGCTGGCGGAAAATGGATTCAAAATCACTAAAGCAGAAGCTGACAGGCTAAATGAATTTCATGATTTATTCACCAGGTTAAATCCTCCTGAAATGCCTTTTCTATCAGAGAAAAAATGGAAAGCAGGAGACAGGTTGGTTCAAAAAGAACTCGCAGCTACATTAAGCCTGATAGCCCAAAAAGGAAGCTCCGGTTTTTATGATGGATCCAATGCAGACAGGCTGGAAAGTTTTTCAAAATCACGTAATGGGTTTATTACAAAAAGCGATCTGCTTTCTTATAAAGCGAAATGGCGAAAACCAATTCACACGCATTGGCGAGAATATGATATTTATTCGATGGGCTTGCCTTCCAGTGGCGGCATTGTCATGGGTCAAATTCTGAAAATGATTGAGAACAAGCTTGTCGATAGCCTGGGTTACCGTGATCCATATAATATCCATCTCATCATTGAAGCAGAACGAAGAGCCTATGCAGACAGAGCTTTGTATCTTGGAGATGAAGATTACTTTCACGTTCCAGTGGATAGTATACTTTCATCTGCATACATTAAAGACCGGTTCAGCGATTTCAATGAAAACCATGCCTCTTCAAGCGGTACAGGTGATTCAGCATTCTACAAATTTTCAAAAGAACATTTTGAAACAACTCATCTTTCGATTGTGGATGGAGAAGGGAATGCAGCTTCTGTGACAACCACCCTCAATGATAATTATGGTTGCAAGATTTGGGTTCCGGGAGGCGGTTATTTTCTGAACAATGAAATGGATGACTTCAGCTGCAAGCCTGGTGTTCCAAATCTATTTGGGCTCATCGGTGCAGAAGCAAACGCCATATGTCCTGGAAAACGAATGTTAAGCTCGATGACACCTACTTTAGTTAAAAAGGATGGCAAATTGTGGATGGTGCTGGGTACTCCCGGAGGTTCTACGATTATTACAAGTGTCCTGCAGGTATTTCTGAATGTCGCTGCATATGGAATGAATATCGATACTGCAGTTCAATCCTCCAGGTTTCATCATCAATGGTTACCTGATGAAATCATGCATGAAAAAAATGCATTTTCACCAGGCCTGATCGATTCTCTTACGAAAATGGGTTATAAATTAAGAGCGCTTGAAGCATTGGGATTAATAGAAGCTGTGATGCTGGACAACGATGGTGTATTGCACGGTGCAGCAGATCGCAGGAGTGATGACCACGCAGCCGGTTATTAATTTTTATACAACGTTGTTCAACTGATGTACAGCTGACATTCCTATCAGCGACCTGTATGAATGTTCAGTCATTAATATCGATTCATTCCCGATCAGGATAAATTGCTGTCTTGCCCTTGTCACTGCAACATTTAATTTCCGGTCTACACCTTCCGGATTCAAAGACATGATCCTGGAAAGATTCTGAAGATTATTCACTGCACAAGACATGATGATAATGTCCCTGGCTCCTCCCTGGTATCTTTCGACTGTGTCAACTGTAACATTTTTCATGTTTGTTTTTGACTGATGTGCAAGATGAAGAATGGAAGCAATCTGTGCCCTGAAGGGTGTAATGACACCAATCGACCAATTCAGTTTTTTTTCTTCAATCAGTTTTTGCCATGTGGTGATCAGCTCAATGGTGACAGATGCTTCATGCTGATTAGTCTTCAGATAAGTTTCTGATAAAGTGGAGGTAGTGGGATAATAAAGAATACGATCCTGAAATACCGGGTTATCCTGGTCACCGATGACATCTGACAATAATTCCTCCTGACCGATGGGATCAATGCAACGAAGCTGATGCTGATAGACATTCATGTTAGCATAAGCCTGGATTTCCGTATGCATTCTTCCTTGCTCATTGAGGATACCGATCATATGGTCCCAGCCTTTTGCAGAATACAATCTGTAGATCCGCTCAAAGTATGACATCCCTTTGTCAGTAAGCCCAATTCGCGCTGCCCACTCCTGGCCGGCGGGTATAACACTGAGATGCTTTGATTGCGTGGACACTGCAGGCAATTGCATATGATCACCTATCAAAATAGTTTTATTAAAACGGGTCAGCAATCCCACCATGGTAGGTTCCAGTATCTGGGAAGCCTCATCTATGATCGCGACATCAAAATCAACCAACTTAAATATTTCATTCTTACCCTGAAGCGATGAGATAGTGGCAACAAAAATCCTGGTTTTATCAAGCAGGCTTTTTATCTCACTGCGCTTTGCCATGGGTTCGATTACAAGATCTAGCAAACGGTCACGATATCGTTCGCCAGTTGCAGCTTTGGATCCAATACGGATATAATGTTGTATCACTTCTTCTCCCAGGCTATGCAAAGCTTCACAGATTTCATCCACAGCTTTGTTCGTGTAGGCTAGTAAGGCTATCCTTGAATTTGTATGAAAATAATAATACCATACCCAGCTTTTCAGCATCCTGCTCGTCTTTCCTGTACCTGGTGGCCCCCACAAAAGATACACAGGCCCTGCATCAAGGGCTTCTTTATAAAGAGCCTGTTGTGTTGTAGTCAGGCCTTTAGGTTCAGGCCAGTGATTTTTTTCTTTTGCAGAAGGTGGCCTGGTTAATCCAAAAATACGTTGCCGTAATGTAATGTCTGATGACATGAATGCCCATAAAGACTGATACAATGACCGGAAGCTGCTATCCAGCAGATCATGTTCAAGGTTCCAGTATTTTATATTTTCAATTTGTTTTGTATGAATCTGAATATTTCTAAGCTTTATCACCACTTCTCTTGCATTCACAGATATGACATTGGCACGATGAAGCTGATATTTTGTCGGATCTGTTTTATTTGCCGGATCATATGGATACATCACAGCAATATCCCCGGCTCTGAAATTCGCTAACGGATTAGTTTGCTCACTTCTTGAAAATGTAATTAATGTATGATTTGTAGACTGATCTATGTTGAGCAATTCAAGACCACGCAGGATCTGGTAGCGCTCTTCTTTCGATTCCATTTTATCAAGCCATAATCCGGCAAGGCCACCTGTACCTTCGCCATTGTCACTACCAATCCGCGCAAGCATGTGTTCGCGTGTGATGAAGCTTGTAAATGCTTTGAAATAATTTTTTTCACCCGTAGAAAGACCTGAATAGACTTCATGCCATGTCGAGATATTCTTTTGGATAAAACCTTTTAGATTTCCATGACGAATGATATCTATTTCCTCAAATATATCCCTGCTACCTTCACGGTCCATTTGCAGCATCCTGAATTGCAACAATACCAATTCATTTCGGTTATGGATTGTCTCCTTTTGCAAAGACTCGACGGAGACAGCAAAACGTAAAGGATCATCAGCAACAGAGGAGTATAAAATAAAATTCGCCCGGTGATGTTTTGGGCCATGTACAGATTTGATGAGAAGCTCATACAGCAAAGTCTGATGATAATTAGAGCTGCTCAGGCCATAGCTATTTGGACGGAAAGGTTTTCCACTTTTTAGTTCTATGATGGATGCACCCAGTTCATTTTCGTGTTGAAAGTAAAGATCAAGACGCCCTTTGATACCATACTGGGGACTAAAATAACTGGGCTCAATTACGCAGTTTTGTTTTTCAATTCCCAGGATAGGAAAACGCTCAGTGATAGCTTTAAGAATATTATCAAAATGAGATTCCATACGATTGTATATGGTCTTCACCTTGGCATCAGTCATCTGGACAAATTCAATCGGGTAAATTTTAAAAGAGCGGGTAAACAGATCAGCATACGTAGAATTCGGATCCCTGATCAATTCATCCAGGAAAAAATTAGCCACCTGGCCAATCATTATTGCTTCCGTGGATTCTGAAGGGAGGAATAAATCAATGACATTGACAGCAAGTGGATCATGCCCATTGGACCACGCTCCGGCAATAGAGGTGACATCAATCAACAGGTCGGGCATGATGACAATGTACCCGGGGATATATTGATCTTCCTCTGTGCAATCAATATCGGTCAGCCCTAATATTAATGGCAACCCGATCTCTTTGATCGCCAGTTCCAATGTGTCTGAAAAAATATCATTCACACCTTCTACACAATAATGCAGGAGACAGGTTTTGTCAGGTTCCTCTTCATCTAGTATCGAAAGTGTCTTATTCTCCTTATCCCATTCCACTGCGACTACGCGGGCAAATTTCTTTTTGAACCTGCCCGGACGTCTTGCAGGTGGAAGCTTTGGTAAAGAAGGAAAAATGATCGTTTGCGAAGTTGACAATTCCTTTGATTCCCCTTTACACAAGGCAATGAGATAATCTATAGTGGCTTTTAGAATTGGGATTAGCTGCTCATCTGACATCTGCCTTTGCTTTAATTCCCTTCGCGGAATCTGCATGGCATAGGACCAGGCTTTCGTCAATTGGTATCGGGAAATGATATAACTGACACGTGCAAACAAAGTATTAAAATGGAGTGCAGAAGCATCCGTTAACGTCGAGACGAGATCGCTGTATATTTTTAAAAAATAGACACACTTTTCCTCATCCGTCCGAACTTCATCCAATACCCGTAGATAGAGTTTTTCAATTCCTGGGAACCTGGTATTCATAACTGGCGAAAAAATAATACTTAAAAATAAGGAAGTTTAGAATATGATGCGAGTTTAAAATCGGAATAAAACAAGGAACACAGATTTCCGTATACGGCATTCTCATCTAAACCTGTCTAAATCACTACATTTGAGCATGGACTTTTACATCGCTCCAAATAAATAGATCTGATCAAATATGGCAACCAATTTAACAGACCTTTTCAAAAATTCCTTTGGAGAAACACTTGTCAGGGAATGCAGCGGACTATTGGGTGAATCTGCCCAAGGCATCTCTTCATCGATGGATGCCATTGTACCCTCCTTGTTACGTGCCATGATAGGCAAAGCGAATACAGATCAGGGAGCAAGGAGCCTACTGGATTATATTACAACCAATGGATTGAATGACACGAATTTCAATCCAGTTTCAACAGATGAATTGATGGCAAAAGGATCAGGAGTTTTGAATTACCTGGTTGGAAATCAATTAACATCACTCATCGATGCTGTATCATCAGCTGGTGGTTTAAAGACTTCATCGGCCAGTGCCCTATTGAAGATAGTCGCACCATTACTGATGGGATTCTTCGGAAGAATAGTGAAAGAGAGATCATTGAGCCACTCTGAAGCCAAAAATCTTCTTCTTGATCAACCCCAATTTATTAAATCTGATATATCACAAGGCATCGGAGAAGAGATGATTACAACAGGGAATACCGGTACTTCTACTTCATCAGATTCTAATACGGGAATGTTAAGCTCTAATCCTCCGACCGGCATGTCGAAATTGCTTCCCTGGATCATACTGATGTTAACTTCCCTTGGAATTTTTTATTTCCTTGAAAAAGGATGTAGCGATCAAATCCCAATGGATAAAATGCCGCCAACTGAAACCCGCGATACAATTTAGATTTATCACGCATTAATACATTCAAGCATTACTGTCAGTTGTGGAAATATTTTGTCTTTTAAAATAAAAATAAACGGGCAGCCCAATTCCCATCAGCAATAAACCAGCTACTGCCTGGAACGGCCTGCCGATAATGGTGCTGAATAAAAACCATGTGGATATACCTATAAATATCATGGGTACCACCGGATATAATGGGACTTTATACTTTGTATTATCCTGGTCGGGTTCTCTTTTTCTGAAAATAAATAATCCGATCGCTGCCATCGTCATAAATATCCAATCCATAAATACGACATACGTGGTAAGGCTTTCGAATGTTCCCCAAAACATCATCAATACAGCAGCCCATGAACTTTGCAATAACACCGCTTTCAAAGGAGTTCCGAATTTCGGATGAAGATCAGACAGCCATGGAAAAAATGTCCTGTCCTCCCCCATCTTAAAATAAATTCTTGGTGCTGACAGCGTATAGATCCCCGCAGTTCCAAATGTGGAAAATCCAATCAGTACCGCTACGAGTAATCCTCCGATCACAGTAACCCTGCTCAATGCATCTGAAGCTACAGCTGATGATGAAGCAATCTCGCGCGTAGTCATTACAGAAAGATATGCTGCATTGACAGATATATATGCCAGTGTTATAATTATTGCCCCGAACAACAATGCTTTTGGCAAGACCTTTTGAGCATTATGCACCTCACCTCCTACATAGGATGCATGATGCCATCCACCATAGGACCACAATACACCCACAAGAGCAATTCCAAATGAAACCTTCACCGTGCCTGTTTCAACAGTATGGAGATTTTCAAATAAATGACTGCCATAAGAAAAACAAATGATGACAATGATACCGATGCCCAACACTTTCATTACTGTCAGCGTGCTCGAAAATATAGCTGATAACTTTGCACCAAGCATATTGATCACCGTGACCAACAACAAGGCAGATAAAGCAATAGGGATTTGATATCCCGCTCCGAAATGAAAGATGATCGAAAAATAGCGTGCAAAAGCAAGACACAATGCCGCTATTGCACCTGAGGTGATAATGGTCAGGTTACACCAGCCATAGAGAAATGCAACCATGTCTCCATAAGCTTCTCTCAGGAAAACGTAAACACCCCCAGTACCCGGATGTCGGGCAGCAAGTTCCCCAAAGCTCAGGGCTCCTGTCATCGTTACTACGCCACCTATCAGCCAGACCAGCAATATCTGCGTTCCGTTTGAAAGCTGACCAGCCACATCAGAAGGTGAGATGAAAATACCTGATCCAATGCTGGACCCGGCAGCTATCATCATCAAGGCAAAAAAATTAATGGATTTTTTAAGCGGCTGAGACATCTAATAGATAAGATCAATCGATAGTAAGATAAAGCTTAATTTGTGAGATCAGGGTTAGCTCTGGAAATACTGGGCAAAGAAATCAAAACTCATCTTAACTGATTATTTATTTTTTATCCATTCCCCTATTCTGGATTTACCTGATTGAAAGAATAAGGAATAAACTGTCTGTTGTAAATGACTAAAAAACTGATCTGTTATTTAATACTCCAGTTAGTATTTGTAATCCTGATGGGAGCTCATGTTCATGGGCAGCCTTTATACATGGATCAGAAAACTTTTCTGGACGGAAAAAAGAAAGTAACTATCCCATTCAAATATGTCCATAATTTCATCATCCTCCAGGTTAAATTGTATGGCGTTCTTCCGGTCAACCTGATTTATGATACTGGTGCTGAACACGTGATCATTTTCAAAAGAGCATATACTGATGCATTACAGGTACCATACGACAAGCGGATACCGATCATGGGTGCAGATCTCAGCCGTAAAATTTTTGCTTTGATTACACGCAATGCCATGCTTGAATTACAAGGCCTGTCACCTAAGCCTTATGATATGCTGGTCCTTGAAGAAGATTACTTCCAACTTGATGAGCTCGTAGGGTATCCAATCGATGGACTGATCGGCGGAGGTTTTTTTAAAAATCTTATTGTAAATATTGACTACAGGAACAACCGGATGACATTACATGATCCGGCTAATTTTGAAATTCCGAATGGTTTTGTAATGCTGCCAATCAGGGTCAAAACCAATAAGCCTTATATCAATGCAGAGACCAGCTTGCAGGATGGTACAGTTGTCGAGGTCGACTTGTTGATTGATACCGGAGCAGGTGTTCCTCTTCTGTTACATACGAATTCAGCTGCTACTTTAAAATTACCTGATCGCTATATCAGGGGGAAACTGGGTATGGGACTGGGAGGCTATCTCGAAGGTTTTATTGGCAGGGTCAACATGCTTAAGATAGGAGAACTTGAATTTCCGGGAGTGCTGACCAGTTTCCAGGAGATTTCAGAGTTGTGGCTTGCAGATCAGGATCGTTTCAGAAATGGAATACTTGGCAATCAGCTGTTGAATCGTTTCAGCGTTTATTTTGATTATATCCACAGCCAGATCTACCTGAAAGCTTATCACAAGAAGCAAATGCCATTCAGCATGGACAGAAGCGGGCTTATCATTTTCGCTTTTAGTGATGATTTCAATCAGTTCGTAGTAAAAGACGTTATTCAAAATTCCCCTGCCGAAGAGGCAGATATCAGACCTGAAGACATCATTGCCAAAATACAGGGATTCCCTACTCACTTTTATACACTTGAGGAGATCAATGGGATGCTTCAAAAGAAAGTTGGGAAAAAAGTAAAGCTCGTGATCAAAAGGGACGGTCGGAAGCTCCGGAAAGAATTGCTGCTTAGGGACCTGATTTGATATCTGGTAATAAAATCGGACTTTAATTCTGAAGTTGCTATAAGGTTTACCTTAGACCATAGCCGTGGTACTAAACAGGCTGCCAAGGCCTTTTCCCTAAGTCGCAATTTTCAAGTCGAATTCTATACGGGATAATCAAATTTCAGATCTATTTTGAAATTCCGTTATATATATCTACCTTTGCCGGCCATTTAAGTCAAAAAACATAGTACCCGATATCATGTACGCAATTCTGGACGTCAACAACAGACAATATAAAGTAAAGCAAGGTCAGGAGATATATGTAGATCTCCAGGATGCTGAGATAGGTGCAGGTCTTACCTTCAACAAAGTGTTACTCACTGATAATGAGGGTACTATAAACGTAGGTACACCTTCTTTAGCCGGAGTTTCGGTTTCAGCCAGCGTGCTGGATCATGTCAAAGGCGATAAGGTCATCATCTTCAAGAAGAAAAGACGCAAAGGATACAAGGTAAAGAAAGGCCACCGCCAGCAATATACCAGGATCCGGATCGATAGCATTGCAATTTAACAATACATAACAATATCTAAAGTTCTGATAACATGGCACATAAGAAAGGTGTAGGGAGTAGTGATAACGGCCGCGACAGTAAGAGTAAAAGACTCGGTGTGAAGCTGTTCGGAGGCCAGACTGCGGTAGCCGGAAATATCATCATCCGCCAGCGCGGTACTAAATTCCATCCCGGACGTAATGTCGGAATCGGAAAAGATTTCACCCTGTATGCCCTTACAGATGGTGTCATAAACTTTCAGACAAAGAAACGTGATCGCACCTATGTCAACGTTTTGACTGAAGCTGTTGAATCTGTGGATGTCATGACTGCTCCTTCCTCAGAAGAGGAATAGTTTTTTGATTTTTCTTTCTTTACTCCGGGTTTACGGTATCATTAAAGGCTAAAAAGGATTTCGACGAATTCCTTTTTATATCCCTTTTATCATCTGAAAAGCCACAAAAGGATTTCGACGAAATCCGTTTTACTACCCTTACCGGTATTAAGCCCACCCTGGAATATTTCCCTTACCTCCTGTCAACCTTCTGCTTCCAGTGTCCACCGACCATAAGCCTGATTAGGAAAACTTTAATTGTAAACCTCTTTACCTTTTAGAAGGGCATATCTTCCCCATAACCAAATCATAGTACTTTTGGACTATGAAGAAATCTGTATTGAAATCGATATTGCTCCTCTCCTTCTCCCTCACCATTTTTGGTTCTCTTTTCTCACAGATGGATCTATCCTCTGTCATTTGGGATCAGGATGAGATCATTTGCAAGGAGCAGGAAAAAGCGATATCTGATTTTCAAAAACGATCCTATCGCAATCAATACGCCGCCCTGACCGACATCCACTATCAAAACATGTCCTGGGAAATTGATCCTGCAGTTAAATACATCAAAGGGGAGATTACCTATTATTTCAGAAGCAGGACCACGAACCTCACCCAGCTTGTGCTTGATCTGAGTACCGCACTAACGGTGAATAGTGTCGAGCGTAATGGCGCTCCATTGTCATTTACTCACAGTGCTGATCATCTGCTTTCCATCGATCTTGATAAATCGCTCAACGAAGATGATCTCGATACCCTAACCGTATCTTACGAAGGAACACCACCTTCGAATGGTTTTGGTTCTTTTGAAATCAGCACGCATTCCGGAGTACCTATTTTATGGACGCTATCTGAACCCTATGGTGTAAGAGACTGGTGGCCGGGAAAACAGGATCTGATCGATAAGATTGATTCCGTCGACATTTATATCACAACTCCTCCCGGACAACTTGCCGCAAGTAATGGAAAACTTTTAAGCATTGAAGATGTGGGTGGCAGGCTGGTGCATCATTGGCAGCACAGGCATCCGATAGTTGCTTATCTGGTAGCTATAGCGGTTACGAATTATACAGCTTTTGACCAATACGTACCGCTTCCCAACGGAGATTCAATTCATGTCCTCAATTATGTATATCCTGAAACACTTACACAAGCTCAGCAGTCCCTGGAGAGCACAATCGATATCATGCAATTCTTTAATGAGAAGTTTATCATCTATCCGTGGGCAGATGAAAAATATGGCCACGCCCAATTTGGCTGGGGAGGCGGTGAAGAACATCAGACAATGGCCTTCATGGGAAGTTTTAGTTTTGGACTTGTCTCACATGAAATGGCGCATCAATGGTTTGGTGATAAAGTGACATGTGGTACATGGCACGATATCTGGTTGAATGAAGGATTTGCAACTTACCTTGCAGGATTATGTCTTGAAGAATTCAGCCACGAAACGTATTGGCCTCAATGGAAAAATTCAACTTCCAATTCAGCGATGAGTGCCCCGGGCGGCTCCGTTTATGTGGATGATACAACAAATTACAATCGCATATTCAGTGGCAGATTGAGTTATAATAAAGGTGCTTATGTGCTGCATATGTTACGTTGGGTGATGGGAGATAATGATTTCTTTCAGGCTGTGCGCAATTACCTCAATGGAGCTGGTGACTTCGGTACAACATCCGAACTTCAAAGTTATCTTGAAAGTCAGTCAGGTCTTGACCTCAATGAATTTTTATCTGACTGGTATTATGGACAAGGTTATCCATCGTACAATTTAAAATGGTCTGTGCAGGCTGATTCTTTAATTCTCAATCTCGGCCAAACGCAATCTGATGCTTCAGTTTCATTTTTTGAAATGCCGGTTCCTATCCTGGTCAGGTTGAATGGAACAGACAACATTTTTGTCTTGAATCATACTACCAATAATCAGCGCTTTTCATTTTACAAAGGTTCTGCTTCCGTGGATTCGATTGGGATCGATCCTGATCTCTGGATTCTTTCGAAGAATAATACAATTGAGCAAGTGATCACTGCAGTAGGCGATCCTTCTCAGGAATTGAATATTGAAATCTATCCAAATCCTGCACATGATTATGTACAAATCATTTCGAGTGAACATGTGATTTCAGTTGAGGTCGTAGATGTAGCAGGCAGAAAATTCCAGGCACCTATATCAGGTAATCATATTGATATGACACAGTTTCATCCAGGCATTTATACATTACTTCTGATGAATGAGGAAAGAAAGATCCTGTGTAGAAAACGAATTATTTTATCATAATTCATGCTAGAACTTATGTAGGTTGTTTTGAATAATTTTTTTAGCCAATTTCAATGGACGTGTTTTTATATAAATAGAACTTCCGATGGATCGCTTTTTTGCTTCAATATTTTGTGTGTGTATTATAAATATTCTATTTGCGCAATCAACACTTAAAAAGGACACAGGACAGATCGAAGCACATTATGATCCAGTAGTTATCGCTGATATGAAATCAGCATGGCTAACAAAGTCAATTATTTCACATGATAGTATAATAAATTTTATTGCCAGTCAGGCAGATATTGAATTAAAGAATAATTCTGACATCAGATATATTTATAACTTAATTCAATCGATACTTACCCTGAATGTTGATACTGCATTTATTGTGATACTGAATAACATAACAATAGATAAGTATATTAATTACTCAAAGCCTATTAATGTTTATACTAAGACACCTTCATATCCTGTGATTGATGCGCTCTACAGAGCTCCTTTCCGCCAGATACAAAATCTTAAAGAATATCTGATTACCTCGGATTATTTGTCTAAACAAATTAATAACGAAGAAATAATGTTATTCTGGCGCCTTCTGGTGAACCATGACCCCACCTTTGGGGGAAGTATTAAGAGCTATCATTACAAAGGTCAGATTCAAAAAAACATTCAATTCATACTTGAGTTTAGTCAGAATTGAATTGGTTTTCGCATAATTTTATTTGAAATAACTTCACTGTGTCGGATTGTGCCGTTCATATAATTACAGAAAATAATCATCTTCGCACCTTGAGTCCGGTATCCAGTATCCTTTAATCCGGCATCGATTTTTTTACTTTTACTTACATAAAATCATCCCCTATGAAATTCCTCTCTATCATATTCGGATTCGCTTTTTTCCTTGGCTTTCTTTCCTGTAAAAAAACAGAAACTCCCGAAACAGCAAAGACTACGGATTACCTGGATCTATTCAATCCTGACTCCATTCACCCTATACTCGGAAAAAAATTAGGGACCTATGTTCCGTTTACACTCACGACGGATATGAGTGTTTTATCTGATTCCGAAAAAACAGTGCTCAAATTATTAATTGAAGCTGCTAAAGAAATGGATGAATGTTTCTGGTACGAAGCATATGGAGATAAGAACAAGCTGCTGGATTCAATTAAAGATCCCGGACTTAAAGCATATGTCCTCGCCAACTATGGACCATGGGACAGATTGGATGGAGATAAGCCATTTATTCCCGGAACAAAGCCTAAACCTGCGGGATCTAACTTTTATCCCGAAGACATGACAAAAGCAGAATTTGAAGGTGCTAACCTGGATGATAAAAAAGGGATGTACAGCTTCGTGCGGCGAAATGCAGAAGGTCAGCTTTATACCATTCCGTATCATGAGCAATTCAAAAAGCAACACGAACATGCGGCAGCATTATTAGAACAGGCAGCCGGTCTTTCAGAGAATAGTGGTTTGGGAAATTATCTGCGCTTAAGAGCAAAAGCATTGCGAACCGATGATTATCAGAACAGTGATTTAGCATGGCTGGATATGAAGGACAATCGGATTGACATTGTCATTGGTCCAATTGAAACCTACGAAGACCAACTATTCGGATACAGGGCAACTCATGAAGCATATGTTTTAGTCAAGGACATGGTATGGAGCAAGCGATTAGCGCAATACGCAAAGTTTCTTCCTGATCTCCAGGCAAATCTTCCTGTCGGAGCACCTTACAAAAAAGAAACTCCCGGGTATGATACAGATCTCAATGCTTATGATGTGGTTTTTTATGCTGGAGATTGTAATGCCGGTGGGAAAACGATAGCTATCAATCTACCTAATGATGAAGAGGTACAATTGAAAAAAGGTACACGCCGTCTACAGCTAAAAAATGCAATGAAAGCAAAATTTGATAAAATACTAGTTCCCATCAGCGATGAATTGATCGATCCTTCACAACGCAAGCATGTCACTTTTGATGCATTTTTTGCAACAACCATGTTTCATGAAGTAGCTCATGGATTGGGAATAAAAAATACCATCAACGGATCAGGCACAGTTCGCGAAGCTTTGCTTGAACAACATTCCGCATTGGAAGAAGGCAAAGCTGATATCCTGGGTCTCTTCATGATAAAATACCTGCATGACAAAGGACAGCTGGAGGGCGACATGATGGATTATTACACCACTTTTATGGCCAGCATTTTCAGATCAGTTCGCTTTGGGGCGAGCAGTGCCCATGGAAAAGCCAACATGATCCGCTTCAATTTCTTTGAAAATTATAAAGCCTTTGAAAAGGATGAGAATACCGGTTTCTATAAAGTCAATCCCGTGGAAATGGAAAAAGCAACAGAAGCACTCAGCGACCTTATTCTTTCAATACAAGGCGACGGAAATCTAAAAGCCGCAGAAAAGCTGATCAATGAACAAGGTATCATTTCAGCAGATCTTCAGTCAGACCTTGATAAGCTCGCGAAAAAAGGAATTCCCGTAGATGTTGTTTTCAGGCAGGGAATAGAGGTGCTCGGTTTATAACCGAATGGAAAGAACAAAGCATTAGCTTACTGCTAAGCGTCGGTTGACCGACGTTTGGGTGTTTTCAAAGCTGTGCTTTGGGTGTTGAAAATAACAAACTCAAATTAAAATCTGAAAACACCAGAACGTCGGTCAACCGACGCTCAGCTAACGCTAACGTGTTTCAACTGATTACTGATTATTCTTCTTTTCACAACTCACGTTTCACGTCTGACGTCTCACGAATGATTTTCGCAATTAATTACCGATCACTGGTTACAGAATACTGAATACTCTTTTTTTTCCCTATTGCTTTTTCGGTCTTCCTAATATATCCTTATCCTCTTTCCTGTTCTTCCTCTCATCGGTCATCGGAGGCTCATTCATCTTGACATCGGATATCTTTTCCTTGTATTCCCATTTTCCATTTTTCAAAAACCACCCTTCAAGGCTTCCATCAGAAACTACCAGCGCATCTCCTGATGGCCCTGCTCCCGGGAGGCTTTCCAGGTGATCATGGATAATGGCTTTTTGATCCTCATCATATATCAACTGAACACTGGACACTTCAGCATACGTGAGAATAAGCCTTGACCTTTCCTTTTCATTTCCTTCAAAAAGGGGAACCCCAAGCCTGGGTTCATCGCCATTGAGATCCAGGATGTCAGCAATCTTAGTATTCATCATATTATCCTCTGCGTTAAAGCCAAAAAGCACATAATATTTCTTGCCCTCGCTTGTGAATGGAATGATACTGTAATAAAGACTTCCATACCAGGCACCCGGCGAATAGGTATTATAGGCAGATCCATTGACCCATGGACGTGTATCCCTGAATTTAACTGTCCTTCCTGCCCATTGGATAAATCCACCATATTTATATTCCATGTCAGAAATGCGTAGTTGCCAGGTCACTATCCTGAAATCATCTGCATGCAATACGGAGATCCAGGGAAGGCTATCCAGCGAGACATTGTAGGACCCAGGAATAGCCAGCAAGCTATCCAGGGACGATTCAAACTGGTCATAGGCTCTGATCCGGTGTCGATCCAGGACAGCATTAACCATGACATCCGCGTTGAAGCTTATATTTTCCAGCAGTGAGTCAGGTGTTGTTGTTTGTGCCTCAAGGAATTGAAATCCAACTAATAAGCATGTAATTACCAGAATTCTGCGTTTCATTGGCTTATTAACGTTCTATGGATGAAGAGGATTGCATTTTCAGTTATCTCCGGATCTCCGGGCAGAACAAGAGAAAATAGAGAATGAAAGAGAACATTGGCATTATAAATGGAAAACATATTAAGGACAAATTAGATACATTTGTAGTCCATGAACATCTTTAGGGGACTTTCAGCACTGCCGGAATTTAAAAATTCTGTTATCACCATAGGCAGCTATGATGGGGTTCACCTTGGGCACCAGAAGCTCCTCAAAAGGGTCCAGCAATTAGCCGAAGAAATCAATGGCGTGGATATCGTGATCACGTTTCATCCCCATCCCCGCGAAATTGTATTCCCGAAAGATGACGATCTGCAGATCATCACCACATTAAATGAGAAGCTGGAATATTTCAGACGCTACGGTGTCTCTAATGTTGTCATTGTTCCATTTACCATCGAATTCTCCCAACAATCAGCCCAGGAATATATCGAGAAGTTCCTGGTATCCAGGTTTCATCCTAGTTGTATTGTCATCGGACATGATCATAGATTTGGATTGAATCGCGCTGGCGATGTGCGCCTCCTGAACATGTACGGAGTTGATAACAATTTTAAAGTTGTGCAGATTGGTGAAGAAGAATTGCGTGATCATTCGATCAGCTCTACAAGGATCAGGAATGCTATTCTTGAAAATGATATTGAACTTACCAATGAACTTCTTGGCCATCCTTTGATGATCAAAGGACAGGTTGTGAAAGGTAATCGGCTGGGTCACCACATTGGATATCCAACAGCAAATGTCCAGGTCACAGATTCAAAAAAACTTTTACCCCGTGATGGCATTTTTGCAGCTACTGCAATATTGAATGGTATTGAATATCCTGGTATGCTATACATCGGGCTACGTCCATCTATTGAATCCGCCACACAGCATCGCGTAGAAATCCACGTATTCGATTTTGATAAGCAGATCTATGACCAGGAGATCATCATTGAGGTCTACAAATTCATAAGGGGGGACAAAAAATTTGCCACCATGGAAGAATTGAAAGAAGCCATGGAACAGGATGAGAAAACTGTCCGGAATTTTTTCCATAATCCGGACAAGAATTATCCCGAGGTCGCAACAGTGATCCTAAATTATAATGGCAAAACTTTTCTTCAGCGCTTTCTTCCATTCTTTACCTCCGTCAGATACGGCAACGAGAAACTATATGTCGTGGATAATGCATCGACTGATGGTTCGGTAAAATGGCTTAAGTCAGAATATCCGGATGTAGAATGTATTCCGCTTTCTCAAAATGCAGGATATGCTGGTGGATATAACCTGGCGTTGCCAAAAATAAAAGCAAAGTATTACGCTATCATCAATAACGATGTTGAGATCACTCCTCAATGGCTGAGGCCGATCATCAAAATGATGGAAGCGGATAGCAATATTGCTGCTGTTCAGCCCAAAATACTTTCTGAATCAAGACGGGGATACTTTGAATATGCAGGTGCGGCAGGTGGCATGATGGACAGCCTGGGTTATCCGTTTTGCAGGGGAAGGATACTTACTACCCTGGAAAGAGACACAGGACAATACAACGATCCGATTCAGATTTTCTGGGCTTCCGGTGCGGCTTTCGTTATCAGGAGCGATGTATTTCATGATACCGGCGGATTCGATGCTGACTATTTCGCACACCAGGAAGAAATAGATCTCGCATGGCGGATAAAGCTGAAGAATTTCAAAATCGTTTCTTGTCCATCCTCTGTGGTTTACCATGTTGGTGGCGGAACACTTCAATATGATAAGCCGCAAAAAGTTTATCTCAACTTCAGGAACAACCTGGTGACGTTATTCAAATATTTACCTGCTGATGATGTTGTCATGGTATTATTCATCAGGTGGCTGCTTGATGGTTTGGCAGGATTAAAATATGTAGCCCGCGGACAGTTTGGAAATATGTTTGCTATAGTCAGGGCCCATTTTTTTATCTATAGTCATCTGCGTTCGATATTGCAAAAAAGAAAAAATACAGGACTCCACTATAAGCGGAAACCTTTACCTTATATGACCGGAGTATATCCGGGAAGCATCCTCATCGATTACTACATGAGATGGAAACGGAGATACAGTGATCTATTTGGTCAATGAAAGAAATAGCCGAAATTATTTTTCAAAATGAAACTATCCTGGCTGTCTATAAGCCACCAGGATTGTTGAGCGTCCCCGACAGGTACGAGGATGATAGACCTTCAGTTTCACAATGGTTATTACCTAAGCATCCCACAGCCCGGCCTCTACATAGAATTGATTTTGAAACCAGCGGTGTCTTACTTTTTTGTCTGGATCCGGATGCATTTGGTTGGTATAGTGACCAATTCGAAAACAGGATCATCACTAAATTGTATCTCGCTATCGTTGAAGGGAGGTGCCAGCAAGATGAGGGATTGATTGATCAACCCTTATTCACACAATCAAACGGCAAGGTGATCATATCACACAGAGGGAAGCCAAGTCAGACACAATGGAAAGTGCAGGAACGCTTTAAAAACAATACTGCTCTTGAAATAAATCCACTGACAGGAAGAACGCACCAGATCAGGGTGCATCTTTCATCCATCGGGCATCCTATTGTGGGTGATGAGGTGTATGGTTCTGCGGGACCACTTTTTCTTTCAGTTTTGAAAGGAAGAAAAAGATTTAACCTGAGCAAGGATGCTGAAATGGAAAATCCATTGATGGCAAGGACTGCCCTTCATGCATCTAAAATCAGGTTTATAGATTACCTTTCTAAAGAACCCATTCTATTGGAATGTCCCCTGCCAAAAGACATGAACGTCACCCTTATCAAGTTACGGCAGTATTCATCTATTCAGAAACGTCCAATTTAAGGCCAGAAATTTGAGAATTTCAATAGGCTAAATAGTGAATTAATTTATATATGTTTACGTCTTCTTAACCAATCTCGATGAAAGGAATTTCATTACCGGTTCTACTAATGACATTAGGTATGACAATAATGCATGCAGTATCCTGTAAGCCATCTGCCTCCCATACTGAAGAGGAAAGTTTAGCGAACAGGGTGACACCTCCAGAATGGTCAAAATCAGCGAATATTTACGAAGTCAACATAAGGCAATATACTCCTGAAGGTACTTTTGAAGCATTCAGACAGCATCTTCCGAGACTTAAGAAAATGGGTGTTGATATTCTTTGGCTGATGCCGATCCATCCCATTAGTGTCCCAAAAAGGAAAGGAACTTTGGGCAGCTACTATGCAGTTTCAGATTTCAGAGCCATCAATCCACTTTTTGGCGATCACAAAGATTTTCAGCGTCTTGTCGATTCTGCCCACGCCCTGGATATGCACCTGATCATCGACTGGGTACCTCACCACACCGGTTGGGATCATCCCTGGATAAAAGATCACCCGGATTTTTATAATAAAAATGACAAAGGTGAAATCCGTGATCCGATCAATGAAGAAACCGGCGAACCCTGGGGTTGGACAGATGTGGCTGAGCTCAATGTTTCAAGTCCCGGGATGAGAAGGCAGATTATCGATGACATGATCTATTGGATATTGGAATATCATATTGATGGATTTCGGGTTGATCATGCACTTGGGCTTCCACCTGATTATTGGGATGAAGTAAGTAAGACATTAGCTGGTTTAAATAAGCCTTTATTCATGCTGGCAGAGGGTGAAGAGCCTTACCTACGAAATGATTCCAGCTTTGTGGCAGGATATGCATGGAAGTTTCATCACATGATGAATGATATTGCAAAAGGCGAAAAAAGTGTCAATCATTTAGATTCTATCCTGGCTGACGAAAGAAAACATTACACCTACGGTTACAACATGTATTTCACCAGCAATCATGATGAAAATAGCTGGGCCGGAACAGAGTTTGAAAGAATGGGTGATGGAGCAAAAGCATTTGCAGCACTATCTTCTACTATAGACGGAATGCCTTTGATCTACAGCGGACAAGAAGAGCCTTTAAAAAAGCGCCTTGCCTTTTTTGAAAAAGATACGATCCCATTCAGGAATTTTGAAATGGAATCTTTTTACACTACCCTGCTTGATCTGAAAAAGAAAAATAAAGCACTCTGGAATGGTGCGGATGGCGGATTATCTAAACGGATCAACACATCTGATCACGTTTATGCTTTTATGCGTCAAAAAGACGGCGACAAATTTATTGGTGTTTTTAATCTGTCGGATAAGCCTCAGGTTACAAAGCTGGATGTCCCTGTCGATAAGATGCATCTTGTAGCAGATAATAAAGAAATCACCCTGAGTGCAGGTTCCGAAATTACCCTGGCGCCATGGGAATATTTTCTTTTCTCTAACAAATAGTATGAAAGTCCATCTGTGGGCTATGGGTGCCTCCTCAGATGCTTGGGTTAGTGAAGGCGAAAAATTGTATGCCGGACGAATCATACGATATCTGCCCTTTGAATACAAATGTGTACAGCCGGGAAAAAGCAGCACTGACAGGCTCAAAGTCTTAACCGCAGAATCCAACTGGCTCAGGCAACAATTTGAATCCACTCCTTCAAAAGTGATCATGCTGGATGAAAAAGGGCCTCAACTGACTTCTAACCAACTTGCTCAAAAACTTGAAAAATGGCGACAGGGATCTCACAAGCGACTTGTGTTTCTGATAGGATCCGCTTATGGTTATGATGATAGTGTTTATAAAATGGCGGATGAGATGTTGAGTTTATCTGCCATGACGTTGCCTCACCAGATTTGCAGGTTGGTTTTTCTTGAACAGGTTTACAGGGCGTGTACTATCTTGAGGGGTGAGTCATACCATCATGAATAAAGTTGCTTTTCATTTTCAAATAAAATAAAATCAGAGATGGGAATATCCATCACGATCATCATTATCATTTTCACCTGTCTTATCTCTTTCCAGGGATTTAGTAAGTATGCATTTATTGACAGGTTGAAACATTCACCTGTTCGTGAATTGCAATACAAGGAATATTATCGCCTACTGACATCGGGTTTCATTCACGCAGACTGGACACATTTGCTTGTGAACATGTTTGTACTATACAGCTTTGGGGAATTTATAGAAAATTACATCATCTCCGAATTTGACGATCCTTGGGGCAAGGTGATTTTTTGTGTCATGTATTTGCTCAATATTATCATCGCCAATATTCCCACCTACCTGAAACAAAAGCATAATCCTTCATTTGCAAGCATCGGCGCTTCAGGTGCGGTGAGCGGTATTATTTTCATTTTTATTTTGCTCAGGCCCTGGTCCACGCTTTCCCTGTTTTTTATTATTCCGGTACCTGCCATCATTTTGGGTGTCGGTTATCTCATTTATTCATCCTGGGCTGCAAAAAAAGGGCATGGAAATTTTGATCATTCTGCACATTTTACCGGAGCTTTAGCAGGGATGTTCATGATCATCCTTCTCAGGAAAGAGATCCTGATTGAATTCGTTCACAGCCTCATAAATGATTTCCCTCTGAAATAAATCTCAATACACCTTTGCTTTAGCAAGGTGTTTTAGATAAAATTAATGAGGATAAATCTTCAATTGCCCCTGGCTTTAGCAATGAATTGCCCCTGGCTTTAGCCAGGGGATGAGAGGAAATTCTTATGCATTAAACTTTCAATTGCACCTGGCTTTGGCCAGGCGAAGACTAAGTACTTAGCTCATAAACGGATACCTATAATCCTTAGGCGGATCAAAATTTTCTTTAATTGTCCTCGCTGATACCCATCTGTATAAATTCAACACACTTCCGGCTTTATCATTTGTTCCTGACGCTCTTGCGCCACCAAATGGTTGTTGACCGACAACTGCTCCTGTAGGTTTATCATTGATATAAAAATTACCTGCAGCATGTCTTAATTTATCCGTTGCTAAAGCAATAGCAGCTCTGTCTGTTGAGAAAAAAGCTCCTGTCAATGCATAAGGAGAAGTACTATCCACAATGGACAGAACTTTTTTGAAATCTTCATCCGGGTATACATAAATTGAAAGCACAGGGCCAAACAATTCGTCGCGCATAGTTACATAATCAGGATCATTTACCTGGATGACTGTAGGTTCAATAAAATATCCTTTGCTCTTATCAAACCCTCCTCCGGCAACTATTTTTACACCCTTTGCTTTTTTAGCCTGTGTGATATATGCAGTGATCTTATCAAATGCCTTTTCATCAATCACTGCATTGATAAAATTTTCAAAATTTTCAGGAGAACCCATTTTCATAGTAGCAAGATCTGCAACTAATTTCTTCTTTATCGCCGGCCATAGTGAAGCGGGAAGATATGCCCTGCTTGCTGCAGAACATTTTTGACCCTGGTATTCAAAAGACCCCCGCGCCAATGCAACGGATACTGCTTCAGCATCTGCAGAAGGATGGGCAACCACAAAATCTTTTCCTCCGGTCTCTCCTACTATTCTTGGATATGACTTATACAATCCAAGATTGTTTCCCATGGTTTGCCACAGCTTTCTGAAAATTCCTGTACTACCGGTGAAGTGGATTCCGGCAAAATCAGGATGATAAAAAATCACATCACCTGCTACTTGTCCTTCAACGAACACGAGGTTAATCACACCATCAGGTAAACCTGCTTCAACTAATATCTCCATGATGACAGCAGCAGAATAGATTTGTGTTTCTGCTGGTTTCCACACCACAGTATTCCCCATCAATGCAGGAGCACATGGTAAATTTCCTGCTATGGAAGTAAAATTGAAAGGAGTCAATGCAAATACAAATCCCTCTAACGCTCTATACTCCATTCGATTCCACGTCATAGCCGGACTGATGGGCTGTTGCTGATAAATATCCAGCATGAACTGTGCATTGAATCTGAGAAAATCACAATACTCAACAACGCTATCTATTTCAGCCTGGTAAATGTTTTTACTCTGCCCCAGCATGGTAGCTGCATTCATCCGGGCGCGATATGGACCGGCTAATAAATCTGCAGCTCTAAGAAAGATGGCTGCCCTGTCCTGCCATGGCATATTTTCCCAGGCTGGCTTTGCTTTGAGAGCTGCCTGGATTGCCTGCTTTACATGTGTAGCATTGCCTTTGTTATATCTTCCAAGGATATGTTTATGATCATGCGGCGGACGGATCTCCTTTTTTTCATTGCTGGTTATTTTTTTTCCACCTATGTACATGGGTATCTCAGGAGATTCGCTTTTCATCTTCCGGATCATGGCCACCAGATCTTCTCTTTCAGGTGATCCTTTGACATATGACTTTACCGGTTCGTTATGAACAGCCGGTAATTTGAAAATAGCATTCGACATGATAAAGATTTATACTGTTGTGAAATTGCGATTGATGAGTTGCTTAAAATGTAACGCCGGATGGTAAAAATGGACTTGCATCTCCGCCTCCCTTTATGATCTCGCGTACTATAGTTGAACTAATGTGCGAAAACTCAGGTCCGCTGATCAGGAATACAGTTTCTACCTGGTCTCCGACTATATGATTGATCTGGCTGATGGTTTTTTCATAATCAAAATCAGAGGCATTCCGTATACCCCGTATGATGAAACGTGCATTTACTTTTTTACAATAGTTGACTGTCAACCCTTCAAAGGTATCCACCCTAACTCTGGGTTCACCGGAAAAAGCATCCTGTATCCATTTCTTTCGCTTTTCGAGTTCAAAAAGAGTCTGCTTCTGCGAATTCACTCCGATGGCAATAATGATTTCATCAAACAATGGTAAAGCCCTCTTAACCAAATCAATATGGCCTACAGTAATAGGATCGAAAGACCCGGGGAACACTGCTTTTCTGCTTTCTTGCATGGATTTGAATGTACGTTGAATAGCAACTGCAAATATCACACCTTCCGTTGGATTAATCCATTTGTCCGGAGGTCAAACTTTTCTCCTGCTCCTTATTCGCATGGAATAGGAGAAACGGCGTTAAAAGCAGTATAAAAAGAAGGATCATGACTATTTCTGTGGCCAGTATATACCAGGGCCAATCTCCTAGAAAATTGAGCACTGTATCACTGCCCGGTTTCGCCATGGTATAGGAATAATTACTACCAAGCAAAATATTCACCAGGTGAATTCCAACCAGATAAACCTGTACATACAACACTGCATTCCAAAGATCCTTCCAGCTAATCCGGATTTGGAAAACAATGACAGCATAAATCACCGCAGCTACAATTCCTCCATGCATAATGAAATATCTAAAAAACTCAAAAGTTGGAAAGCCACTGTCAAGTTCCGGGGTAATCAAAGCCTGCATCGTACCTCCTACTGCCCAGAAATATAAAATTCCCAGCCACTTTCTATCCTGCCTGAGGATAATGAAAGGTAATATCAGGGCAACAAGATCGCATAAGAAGAAAGGAAGATCATTGAGGACATCCAATGTATGTGTCATCACCCGTAAACCCAGGTCAATGATCAAAACTGCCTGGGATGCGGAAGCGATGGTAAAACCGATACGGATCTTTGTCCTTTCGTCTCCTCGCCGGCCTGTTTTAATCATCAATATGGTAAATGCAATAAAAACAAGCAGCGTAATTAAATGCTCCGTCGAAAAAGTTTGAAATCCGGGATCCATTGTGCTATCCTGTGTGAGTTTTGACCGGTGGAATGTACCTCAAAAGCAAGACTTTATTTTTATTTATCTTGTTCGGTCAGTTAAATATCAAAAAAATGCATCCATTTTCAAATCTTAAACCTCGTCTTCTTTACATCCTATTTTTGTTCTGCATTTCTGCAACCGCATATGCCGGAGAAGGCATGTGGCTTCCCTTTCTTTTGAAAGCGCTCAATGAGTCCGAGATGAAATCCATGGGGATGAAAATGAATGCAGAAGATATTTACAGCGTCAACCAGGGTAGCCTTAAAGATGCTATTGTCCATTTTGGTGGATTTTGCACCGCTGAAGTTATTTCTGACCAGGGATTACTGTTGACAAACCATCATTGTGGTTTTGGTACCATACAATCACATTCCACACTTGAAATTAATTATATAAAAAATGGATTCTGGGCTCCGAACCAGGCGTCAGAAAAACCCAGTCCAGGTCTTTTTGCAACCTTTATCATCCGGATTGAAGATGTTACTGAACAGGCAATGACTGGCATCAAAGATCAAATGGATGCGAAAGAAAAACAATCTGTCATCGATGCCAATCTAAACACAATCAAAAACACAACACCAAAAGAAAAATGGCAGGAAGTAATGATCAAACCATTTTACGAAGCCAATCAATATTACATGTTTGTAACCGAGACATACAATGATGTCAGGTATGTTGGGTCACCACCTGAATCGATTGGAAAATTCGGTGCTGATACGGACAATTGGGTTTGGCCAAGACACACAGGCGATTTTTCTTTGTTCAGGATTTATGCAGGACCTGATAACCGTCCTGCTGCTTTTTCGCCGGATAATATGCCTTTAAAACCAAGACACTTTTTTCCTGTATCCCTGGATGGCATTGAAGAAGGCGATTTCACATTGATTTTTGGATTTCCCGGCAGAACGAATGAATATCTTCCATCCTACGCAGTAGACCAGATTGAGAACGTCATAGACCCGGAAAGAATAGAGATCCGGAATATTTCACTCGGCATCATGGATCAGCACATGCGCATCGATCAGGATGCACATCTGGCTTATTCAGTAAAATATGCAGGACTTGCCAACTCGTGGAAAAAGTGGATTGGTGAAGCACAAGGACTGAAGAAATATCATGCAGTTGAAAAAAAGAAAACAGCAGAGCTGGACTTCATAGATGAATTGCAAAGGAAAAAAAGTCTCTGCAAAGAATATGGTGAAATACTTCCTGCCATGAAAATCCTATACAAGGAAATAGAGCCTATAGTCAGGAACAGAACGTTGTTGGCTGAAGTTATCGGAGGAAGTAATATTGAGCTATTCCGGCTCACCTTATATGCAGATCGTCTCGTGACCGCATACAAAGAAAGTGGTGATGACGGTTATCAGAAAATGGCAACAAGGACGCTTGATCAGCTGGATGGTTTTTATAAAGATTATAGGACGGAAATTGATAAAGAATTATTTGTCGCATTGATTTCTCATCTCACCTCTACATTGTCACCGGAATATTTACCATCTTATTTGTCAGCAAATAAAAGTGAAGAATTAGCTGAAAAAATATACAATCAATCTATCTGGGTTTCTATAGAGAAATTAGCGGAAACTATAGAAAAAGGCGGTGCTGCGTTTACATCTGCGATGGAATCCGACATTGCTTTTCAACTTTTTTCAGCATTAAAAAAAGTAATGGATTCAGATTTATCACCTGCTTACAATACATTGAATGATAAAATTCAGATCCAGCAAAAATTATATATGGCTGCATTGATGGAGGTTTACCCGGATCGAAGATTTTATCCGGATGCTAACAATACTATGCGCATCACGTACGGACAGGTTGAGCCCTATGAACCGAAAGATGGAGTCAGCTATAAAACGCAGACGTACCTGGATGGCGTCATGGAAAAATACAAACCCGGTGACTATGAATTTGATGTGGACCCTCGACTGATTGCATTGTACGAAAACCATGACTATGGACAATACGGTGAAAATGGAAAAATGCCGGTCTGTTTTATTGCAAGTAATCATACAACAGGTGGAAATAGTGGAAGCCCTGCAATAGACGCATATGGAAACCTGATCGGTATCAACTTCGACAGGGTGTGGGAAGGAACAATGAGTGACATCGTTTACGACAAATCGATATGCAGGAACATCATGACGGACGTCCGGTACATTCTTTTCGTCATCGATAAATTTGCCGGGGCAGGCCACCTGGTAGAAGAGATGAAACTAGTTCATCCGAAACATTGATGATAACTGACCCACCTCAAGGATAGTGGGTCAGTACTTAAGATGCGTCGGGATGACTGGATTTGAACCAGCGGCCTCGTCGTCCCGAACGACGCGCGCTACCAAGCTGCGCTACATCCCGGATAAACGAAAAATGAAAAACGAAAAATGAAAAGTAAAAGGTATACCATTCATTTTTCACTTTTCGATTTTCATTAAGGGAGCCACCAAGCGGACTTGAACCGCTGACCCACGCATTACGAATGCGTTGCTCTACCAACTGAGCTACGGTGGCCTGCTCAACTTTGTCGGGACGACTGGATTCGAACCAGCGACCACACGCCCCCCAGACGTGTACTCTACCGGGCTGAGCTACGTCCCGAAATGCATTCTGATAAGTGGGCGATAACAGGCTCGAACTGTTGACCTCAGCGTTGTCGACGCTGCGCTCTGAACCAACTGAGCTAATCGCCCGTTTAAGGGGCGGCTAAGGTACATATTTTCATTTTTTGTGGGCCTGAATTAAAAAAGTCATCACTTACTATGTACTCTGGGGCTTTCAGGATTAGTCAATATTAAATCCTGGAGAGTGAATGTTAACTTATACGCTATCAGGCGATTAGTTTTATCACCTTTCTTACGCTATGTAAAGCAGTTTGCAAGGCAGGAATCTATTTTGTCAAATCCCGCAATAATCCGTATTTTTTCAGCTCCAAAAGCCTATTGTTCAATACAATAACCATGCAAAGAATACTCATACTTACATTGCTATTGTCAGCCAGTTTTACTGGCTCAGGTCAGTTTACAATACAATCCTCCCAGATCCTTGGCGGCAATTCACTTGATGAAGCAAAGGATTTAGCCATCAATTCAGATTCTACTAAAATGTTCCTGGGAGCAAGGACCTTTTCTACAGACGGAGACATTCCGTCAAATGCAGGAGGATCTGACTATTGGATCCAGAAAAAAACCATCGATGGCTTTCCTATCTGGAACCGGACCTACGGAGGTTTTAACAATGATGATCTGACCAATGTAATGCCTCACACAGATGGAGGTGTTATCGGGTTCGGTACCACCCGAAATGATCAGGGTGTTTATGGCACCCTTCAAGGTCAGGCCGGTGGCTGGCTCATGAGAACCAATAATAACGGTGACCTTATTTTCGGCCAGATCTTCGGCGGCACGATATCCGAAACTGCAGTAGATGCATACAGGCATTTGTCCGGTAATGTAACCATGGTTTTGGAGGCAAGCTCACTAGAACTCGATGATAAAGTTAACCATGGGGTTCAGGACGTCTGGATTGTAAATGTTGATGCCATCTTCAATATTAAATGGACAGCCCTGATGGGAGGATCACTTAAAGATTCACCTGCAGCTGTTACCTCCGATCTCAATGGCAACGTTTATGTCGCAGCTACAAGCTATTCTAATCTTACAGGCCTGGATGCCAATGCCGGTGGCGCAGATGTATGGGTTTTTAAATTAGGCCCGCAGGGAAATTTATTATGGCAAAAGAATTTTGGCGGATCACTGGATGATGTAGCTTCTGATATCCTGGTTCATAAAGATGGTGATGTATATGTTACATGTCACTCTGCATCATCTAATGGTGATTTTAGTCCGAATTATGGTTCTAACGATATCTGGTTGCTCAAGCTGGATAATACGAATGGAAATACAAAACAAATGGTCAGATATGGTGGTAGTGCAAATGATATCAATGCAAAGCTTGACCGTTTTGGTTCTACCAAATTAGTCATCGCCGCTACCTCAAATAGTTTTGATCATGATCTCACCGGTAACAAAGGATTGATAGATACCTGGATTGTGACGATCGATCTCAACGGTAATATTATCAATCAAATGAACTACGGTGGTTCAGCTAGTGATCAGGCCATTGATATTATGGTGGTGGATACATTGTTTCATGTATTCAGCACTTCTCTTTCTGCTGATAAAAATGTACCTGCGAATACATTGAGTCAGCAGGACGTATGGTATATGATCCTCAATACAAATAAAGGACCTTGTTCTGGTAATTTTTTGTGTCTTCCGGATACCACTTTAAATAATGAAATATTCCCTCCATCAACAGGTGTTCTCCTTTGTGTCGAAGGATGTAATGCAGGACTCGAACAAGGTCCTTTTTTCGCACAGGGTCCTTGTTCAGATTTTGAAAATGCAACAGCTTTTTATAAGATCACCACTGACAATAGTTCAGATCTTATGACACTTAGTGTTACATCAGATGAAATTAATCAGCCCCAGATAGGCCTGCTCAAATCTGTGAACTGTTCAAATTTTACGCAGGTTAAATGTGCTACGGGTACTAATGGATCTGTACTACTGCCATACATAGTCGTTGAACCATTTACCACATACGTAGTGGCGATAACTGATGCAGAAGGAAATGAAGGTTCGTTTGATTTCTGCGCGACTGCTATACATGTTGAATTTTGCAACAAAAGGGATTCTCTTTATGTGACGAAAACTTCCTTTGACAGTCCGAAGCATGGTCCGTATAAGCCCGGAGAGAAAGTCCAGTTCTGCTATGAGCTTTTGGATTGGAATAAGCTGGATTGCAATGGATTTCAGGGATTGGTTCCATCGTTTGGACCGGGTTGGGATCCCTCAGGCTTTGACTTGTTTGGAATGCCCATCAAAGTAGATTCTTTGATTGAACCTGTCAGCAGTAATGGTTTCTGGGATTGGTTTAAAACAGGAGATATCAGGTATAATATTTCTAATCCCATCAATGGCTTTGATGGTGGACAGGGCATGCCTGGTGGATGGTATTTTACTAACCTGAATGATCCGCCGCCTAATAGTGATCCGGATGAAACGATAGGTGATATCTATGACTGTCTGCCTACAGTTGATAAATGGAAAGTTTGTTTTACGCTGCCTGTTCTGGAAGAGTGTGAGACAAGTTTGGATGCCAGTGTGACCATGCGTACTTTTTCAGATGGAGAAATTGGAAGTCATGAAAGCCTCGCTTGTGCTTATGATCAGGAAGAAACATTTAATGCCAGCATGGTGTGCTGTCTTCATCCGGGAATAGAAGTCATCAATGAAGTGACCATTTGCAGCAGGGATACTGTAATCCTTATACCACAGACGAATATACTTCCTCCTGTTACCTATTCATGGATCGCTTTTCCAGACCCTGGTGTTTCAGGATCATTTTCTCAAAATAATGCTGTTCAGTTTGGTCAAATATTGACTAACAATACATCTGGTGATCTCAAAGTACATTACATGTTGTGGGCGATGGGTGTAGGCTGTGAAACTGATCCGATAGAGTTTGATGTCAAAGTTCGTCCATTACCAACAGGACGTATAAGTCTTTCAGGTCCGGGCACAATTTGCAGTGGTGCAACAGTGACACTCAATTTTGAAAGTACCGGTACTCCTCCCTTTGCGATTCAACTATTCAGGGATAATGTATTTTTTGCAAATGTCCTCAGCGAGCAGGCATTCCTTTCCATCCAGGTGGATCCTGTATTTTCTTCACGATTCAGAATAGGAAGTATCCATGATGCATTTTGTGAAGGTGATGGATTGGGTTTGGTAAATGTTACTGTCAAACCTGTTGGCTCAAATGTGATCGATACCTCATTATGTCAGGGTCAATTCATGGTAGTCGGTACACAGATTTTCGATGAAACCGGAACGTATACAGTCAATCTTCCAAATGGAGCTGAGAATAATTGTGATAGCATTGTCTCGCTGACGCTGACAATAGTCCCTACAACTACGGAAACTATCGAACATGAAATTTGTCACGGAGATACAGTCTATGTCATTGAAGTGCCCTACTTCGAAGCGACTGATGAGGTCATCGAGTATTTCACGCCTGAAGGATGTTCAAATTTTATTCATTTGATCATCACGGAGATAGATACCATGTATGATGAAATTAACCAGACCATTTGTCATGGGGATACTTTGGAGTTTGAAGGTCAGGAGGTATTCCAGACCGGCAATTATGTTCACATCGGTCAATCTCATCCGGGATGTTTTCAGAAGACCACGTTGCATCTCACGGTTTTACCTGCGATTACGATCAATGATCTTTCTATCGTAGGTGATAATGGAACCGGGAATGGAGCTATCCTGGTCGAAATAATTGGAGGCGATCCACCCTTCACGTTTTTATGGAGTAATAGTGAAACCACAGGAAGTATTTTTGAATTAGATAACGGCACCTACAACCTGACCGTAACCGATAGTCGAGGCTGTACAAAAAAATTCAGCTTTATAGTTCCAATGGTAACAGCTACTGAAGATCCATTCAATGCACCATCTGAATTAAAGATCTGGCCTACAATTGTATCAGGTGGTGAGAAGATAAATATCTATAGCCAGGTTAGTAAGCATGTTGAAATAAAAAATCTGCAGTGGTGGGATGTCAATGGACGTTTGATTTCGTCTATAGAAAAGCTTTCATCCGGAACACCAATTGCAATTGAATCACCACATGCTGCTTCAGGCAGCTTATGCTTTGTCAGTATAACTACAATGGAAGGGAATTCTTACTGGTTCAAAGTCATCATTCAGTAACCCTGGTAAAAAAGGAAAGGGATTCATTTGTCAGTGATGACGTATGAATCCCTTATCCAGTTGTGCTTTCTCTCATCTCAAGTTGGTATATCCGGATTTCTTTCGATCTCCCAGATAAACAAAAAATGATTCTGCACCGCACCGGTTTTATTGACTATTAAGTCACCCGGCACTGGGGTTATGACCACTAGGTCACCCCTTGTCATGACCACCTATCCGTAACAGGGATACTCATTTTTACCGGAGGTAATTATTTTCTACCCTGTCTCTTGCAGACGAAGTTTATTCAATCATACAAATTGGAGTCAGCGAATCTGACTTTTTAATGTTATTCCCATTCATTTACGGGAAGGATATAAATGTAAATTGAATATAAATTAAATGCAAATATTTCATCCTTAAATTTTCAACATACTTATCCACATGCCGCATTTATGATATCAATGAATCCCTTTGCATTCAATGATGCTCCTCCCACTAATCCTCCATCCACATCGTCCTTTGAGAACAGTGTTTTCGCATTATCGGCTTTGATACTTCCACCGTATAAAATGCGCGAAGTTTCACTTATGATTTTATCATATCGTATAGCAATCTGATCCCTGATATAGCTTTGCATCTCCTGAGCTTGTTCGGGACTTGCCGTCACACCGGTACCAATAGCCCATATGGGTTCATAAGCAATGATCACTTTATAAAATGCATCAGCATCAAGATGAAATAAACTTTCCTCAAGCTGTTGCCGTACGAAAATATTGTGTGCTTCCGATTGCCGTATGTCAAGCGATTCCCCACAGCAAAAAATAGGATGAAGGCCTGCATCCAGGATAGCATTCAGCTTTAGTTTTATTAGCTCATTATTTTCATGAAATAATTGCCTTCTCTCTGAATGTCCCACGATGACATGACTGACTCCCAGGTCTTTCAACATGTCCGCCGAGATTTCACCTGTAAAGGCTCCGGATTTTTCCTGATGACAATTCTGAGCAGCAACACAAAGTTTAGTGCCCGCAGCCTTTTTGATCAGCATCGAAAGGTGGATAAACGGTGGTGCTATAATGACAGAACAATTCATTTCCGCCGGTAACTGCCCAATAATCTCATCCACCAACTTTTCACCTTCCACGACGGTGGTATTCATTTTCCAGTTAGCAGCTACTATCTTTTTGCGGGTACTCATGGATATCAGGTTCAATTGATCGTTATAAAATCCTTCAGATGGACAAAGATAGGCAGCGTCCTGTCGCGATGACCTTATTTGCCATGCTTATTTCTCCTTATTTAGAAGGGACCTGTTATTCTAAAACCTCCCCATTCATGGCCATCTTGGTTCGATTTTTGCCCGATAAGCCCAGGAAGTCCGGATTTTGCAAAAAGCTTAAATTAGACCTACTTTAACGCCTTCAATAGTCCTGACAGCACTTCTGATATGAATTCATAGAAGATTTGATTTTCACAGCCACCAATGCCAAAAGACAGTATACTAAAATCCAGTCGTTTCATTCACCGCGATATCAGTTGGTTATATTTCAATTACCGGGTGCTCCAGGAGGCTAAAGATCTCAATGTCCCCCTCTTTGAAAGGCTAAAGTTCCTCGCCATCTATAGCAGCAATTTGGATGAGTTTTTCAGGGTAAGGGTTGCAAATCATCGTAACCTTCTGAGGGTTGGCAAAAAAACGATGCGACAGCTGGATTATGATCCTGAAGCATTGCTCCTGAATATACAGAAGGTTGTAAGCGACCACGCGGTTGAATTCAGCGAGATATTTATGGAACAAATTGTTCCCGAGTTAAAACGCCACGATATCCATCTGGTGATGCGTGAAGATCTCACGCAGGAACAGGAAGCTTTCGTGGATACTTTCTTCCAGGATAATTTGCTACCATTCGTACAACCGGTTTTACTGGTGAAAGAAAAGATCAGGCCATTCCTGAATAATGCAGCTCTTTATCTCGCGATTGCCATGAAGGATAAAGATGATCAGTCCAATCAGCAGCATTATGGTATTATAAAAATTCCTTCCGATCATCTCCCGAGATTCATAGAATTACCCACGAGCAAACCCGGTCATGAACTCATCATGCTGGATGATATCGTTCGCCACAGTGTCATGTGGCTATTCCCGGGATATCAGATCCTCGATACATATTCCATCAAGTTGACGAGAGATGGCGAACTTTACATCGATGATGAATACCAGGGAGATTTAGTAAAAAAAATAAAATCAAGCTTAGCAAAACGTGACGTTGGTCCAGCATCCCGGTTAGTTTATGATAAAACAATCCCAACGAATTTTCTTCATTACCTCATGGATGTGCTCGGTGTTGAGAAGCTGGGGTTGTTTCCTGAAGGGAGATATCACAACAACTTTGATTTTTTCCACTTTCCTTCATATGGAAAAACGCATCTGAAAGATCAGCCATTGCCACCAATGGATTATGCTCCGTTTGCAGACCAGGAATCGATCTTTGACCCCATTCGTGCATCAGATCATCTCATTCATATTCCTTATCACAAGTACGAACCTGTCATACAGTTTTTCGAACATGCAGCGAGAGATCCAAATGTCACGCATATCAAAATCGTGCAGTACCGTGTAGCACCTAACAGCCGGATCATGGATGCGCTGATCAATGCAGTCAGATCAGGCAAGCAGGTATATGCATTTATAGAAGTAAAAGCCCGCTTTGATGAAGAAGCAAATCTGCGTTGGGGCGAACAGTTAGAAAGAGCAGGTATTATTGTAAGGTATAGTTTCCCCGGTCTTAAGGTACATAGTAAGATAGCCTTGGTGAGAAGACTTGAAAAAGATGGCCCTCAACTTTATTCTTATTTGAGCACAGGAAATTTTCATGAAGTCACTGCTAAGATTTATAGTGACCTGGGATTGTTTACAGCAGATCCAAGGATCACTAACGAGGTCGCACGAATTTTCTCATTTCTTGAAACTGTCAAGTTGCCAAATGAAGACTTTAAGCATCTATTGGTAGGACAGTTCAACCTAAGAAAGGCATTGCTGCAATTAATTGATTTCGAAATAGCGGAAGCAAAGGCCGGCAGAAAAGGATCTATACGTCTTAAGCTCAACAGCCTGCAGGATGAAGAGATGATAGAAAAATTATACGAAGCAAATGATGCAGGTGTAACAGTGGAGCTGAACATACGCGGGATTTGTTCATTAGTAGCCGGAAAGAAACATCTGAGCCAGCATATTAATGCCTTCAGCATTGTCGATCGTTTCCTTGAGCATAGCAGGGTTTTTATTTTTCATCATGGAGGCAAGGAAGTTATGTATTTATCTTCCGCAGACTGGATGGAACGCAATCTTTCATTCCGGATTGAAACCAGCTTTCCGATCTACGATCCGGGATTGATCTTAGAGATAAAAGACATGCTGGATATTCAAAGTAGTGATAACGTCAAGTCAAGATCACTTAATTATAATCATATCAATGAGTATAATCGCCACGGATCTGACCTGGCGATACGATCACAACATGAGACTTATTTTTATCTCAAGCGTAAAAATGAAGAGAACCACGCTTTGGTGACTTCCAATCCTTAAAATATATTACATATTATTTCAGGGTATACCATGTAGAATACGAGCATGATATGATTGCATCTTTGTGTCGCAATCAGAATAATCTTCCCATGCAATCTTTAAAAGATACCGGTACTTTATCAACCCGGCGAAATACACATATGAGGTCACTCCTTCTTGAATATCCAAGGATGAATGAAAGAAGCAATGTATTAGTGGATTTGTTTGATTTGCAAAAAGTCGACATGAAGGTTAATCTTCCTGTTCTGTCTGCAGATACCTCAGGCATTGAATTGAAGTTTCCTTCCTGGTTGACAGGTATGTTCTATTTGAAAGTGCAGGATGGAGAGCAATCTTTTCTAAGGAAAATTGCAATTCAATAAGTGGAGTCAGGCGAAGTACGGGAAAACCCTGAAATTAAAAAATGGGTGTTTCTGTCCATGTTTGAGCCTTTTTGAAGTATCATCTTTACATCATCAGATCGTTCAAAAAGCTCGAACGAAAAAATAAAAAAAGTAACTACAGATCAGGATCAATTTAGATTGAAAACTGATTAAGATTAATAAAGGGGTGAGACTTGCCGGGGTCATCAAAGGGTGATACCGGCATTTTTTTTTGTCCTTAACTGAACAGCTTTCCTGTTTTCTGGAAGTTATGAATTGGCTAACTTATCTGCCAGCTTCTCCCACTCTTCCATCAGCTTCTCCATTTCTTTCTTTTTCAATTCATACTTGCTGACGTAATTGAAGAACTCCGGCGTCTTATAAAAATCAGGATCTGCGAGCTTCACTTCATTCTCTTTTATTACGGACTCACAGCTGGCTATATCTTTCTCAATCTGCGAGAACTGACGCTGCATATTTTTTTTCTCTTGTGGATTCAGCTGAGGCACTGATTTTTCTTGTGCTGTTTTCGGATCCTTTTTTAATTCCTTTACCTCCTGCTTTTCCCTGGTTTTATCTTCTACTGCCTGTGCACGGGCTATAGTGAGTGCATCAAGATTTTCAATCCCTTTTTTAACCAGCATCTCGTCTATATCGCCGAGGTATTCTTTGATTTGTCCTCCTCCAAATTCAATCGTCCTTGAAGTCAGCCCGGTTAAAAAATCCCTGTCATGCGAAATGATGATCAACGCACCGGGATATTCAAGAAGGGCATCTTTCAATCTTTGCTTTGCCTGGATATCCAAATGGTGAGTGGGCTCATCCATGATCAGTAGGTTCGTCTGTGAAAGGATCATGATGGCAAGGGCAAGCCTGGCACGTTCACCTCCTGATAGAACAGACACTCTCTTTTCTGCATCTTCTCCACTGAATAAAAACGAGCCAAGGATAGACCTGACTCTCGTCCTTACTTCAGGTGAGGCTTTCTCTTCCATCGTTTGCAGCACCGTTTTCTTCGGATCGAAGAGCTCAGTTTGATTCTGGGCATAATATCCCAGCAATACCTTTTCATTAATGTCCACCAAACCAGATGAAGGTGTTGATGTTCCGGCTACGATAGTTGCCAGCGTTGTCTTGCCCTGTCCGTTCTGACCTACAAATGCAATCTTTTCAGCACGTTCCAATTCAAAGTCCACATGGTTAAGTACTTGCTTTGGCCCATAGTTTTTAGATAAATCTGAAATCTTTACCATCAATCTTGGCGCACGATCTAAAACCGGGAACCTGACTTTCATCGAAGACTTATCTTCCTCTTCCAGCTCGATCACATCTACTTTTTCAAGCTGCTTTTCAAGAGATTTCGCCATGCTTGCTTTGGATGCTTTGGCCCTGAAGCGATCTATCAGCACTTGTTTTCGCTCCATATCCTTTTGCTGATTTTGATAGGATGCAAATTGAATTTCTCTCAGCTTCTGTCTCTCCTCCATGAATTTGGAATATGGAAGAGGCAGGTCATAAATTTTGCCAAGTGAAATTTCAATCGTCCTGTCCGTCAGTTGGTCTAAAAATCGCTTATCGTGCGAGACAAGTAAAATGCCTGTTGATGAAGCTTTCAAATATTTCTCAAGCCAGATGATGGAAGGCATGTCAAGGTGATTCGTAGGCTCATCCAGGAGAATAAAATCAGGCCGGCTTAATAATAGCTTTGCAAGTTCAACCCGCATTTGCCAACCACCGGACAGCTGTGAAATGGTTTTATTAAATGTTGCTTCATCGAAGCCAAGGCCTTTCAATACCTTTTCAATATCTCCTTCGATAGTTTCTGCCCCATGGTGATCAAGCTCACCATACAGCTCATGCATGCGCTGACTTAGATGAAGTATTTCTTCATCATCCGTTTCAGTCTGCAATGCATGCCCGATATTATCAATTTCAACATTGATCTCCCTTACCCGGTCAAATGCCGTGTATGCCGCTTCTAAAACTGTAAGATTTGGGTCAATAGAAATTTCCTGTTTCAGGTAAGCCAACTCAGCAGGCCGGTCAATAGTACCGGCGTCTGGTTCGCCCAATCCTGCAATGATCTTCAATAAGGTGGATTTCCCTGAACCATTCCTGCCGATCAAAGCAGCCTTTTCACCATACCTCAATGCAAATGACACATTATCAAGCAATGTCCTGTCCCCAAAAGTCAATGTAACGTCCTTCACTAATAACATAGGGGGCAAAGGTACGACCGAATTGGCGGAATGGCAGAAAGGAGGAAAGGAAGAAGGGAAGAAAGGATAAAGGCCAACTGATTTAGATCCACTTTGGAAAAATGTAATTATATGTCCCCTGGTTGCTGAGCTGCAGCCCAAGGATGAAATCTGGCAGGTCGAAGCACAGGGGATCCAGGGGCAAGAGTTAGGGCCCTCAATTCAGATTAGGCTGCTCCGGAAGCTGAGCTAACACACTGAAAACATCCCCTTTATGATGCATTACCTGGTTCCAGAGCCTGGTCGGCTTAGATTTAAAGAGGTAGTTAGCATGCATTTCTGAAGGAATCCAGGAGCGGATGTCCATTTCTTCCATCAGCTGACCGGTAGACCAGCCTGAATACCCGATAAAAAAACGAATATTCTCCTCTCTCACCATTTCATGGTTTATGAGGAATTTCAGTTTTTCAAATTCACCACCCCAGTATACGCCGGGACCAATCTCAGTGCTACCATCAAGCAACATCCCTACATTATGCATGTAGTGAATGGTATTCGTGGCTACAGGGCCCCCATAAAAAGCGAATGAATTGATATCCGGAAAATCTTCTACTAATTCACTGATTTTGACCGTGAGCGGTTTATTGATGATAAAACCTACTGTACCTTCTTCTTCACTATGATCAGTCACCAGCACAACGGACCTCCTGAAATTCGTATCCTGCATGAATGGCTCTGCGATCAGTATACTTCCGGTATGAACATCAAACTTCATCATTTATTCAAACGAAGTGATTATGGCTTCTTTATGTATTTTCCTGATAAATCCTCCCAATACTTTACTTCCAAATTCAACGTACTCTTCTATCCCAAACGCTTTCATGTTCTCAATAGTTGAAGTCCACAATACAGAAGATGTAAGTTGAGCAAGCAGCTTTAATTTTATTTCATCCGGATCCACAGACGGCGATGCATCGACATTTTGATAAACAGGAATAGAAGGTGTATTAAACCGTATATTTTCTACTGCCTGCGAAAATAAATCCCTGGCGGGTTCCATCAAAGGTGAGTGAAAAGCTCCACCTACGGGTAACAAAATGGCTCGCTTGGCTCCGGCTTTTTTACATGATTCTGCTGCAAGTTCAACAGCCATATTTTCTCCGGATATCACCACCTGGCCCGGGCAATTATAATTAGCAGCTACCACTATTCCCGGTGTGTCTTCACATATCTGCTTGACAACATCATCTTCCAAACCAAGTATGGCAGCCATAGTACTTTCTGTCAATTCACAAGCAACCTGCATAGCCCTGGCCCTTGCATCCACCAGCCTGAGTCCCGATTCAAAATCTAATGCACCTGCTGCAACCAGTGCAGTAATTTCTCCAAGCGAATGTCCTGCAACAACAGAAGCTATTCCGGGTTCTTTTGATTTGTAAGTGGCATAACTGTAAAGGAAAACTGCAGGCTGTGTTACCTCTGTTCGTTTGAGCTCTTCTTCAGCGCCATAGAACATCAGGTTCTTCAGCTCATAACCAAGTATCTCATCTGCCTGATCAAAATAAGTTCTGACTTCGGGGAAGGACTCATACAACGCAGCTCCCATCCCTGAAAGCTGGGAACCCTGACCCGGAAAAACGAATGCTCTCTTTGTCGTCATTAACTGAGATCTGATGAAATCAAATGTAAGAACTCATTGCGAGTCTCTACCTTATTAAATTGACCTGTAAATGCTGATGTGGTAGTCGTTGAATTTTGTTTCTGCACACCTCGCATCATCATGCACATATGTTTGGCCTCGATTACGACAGCACAACCCAGAGGTTTAAGTGTTTCATCAATGCACTGAAGAACCTCGTGCGTCAGTCTCTCCTGTACTTGCAGTCGTCTGGAAAAAATATCAACAACTCTTGGAATTTTGCTCAGTCCGACGATTTTACCGTCGGGTATATATGCTATATGTGCCTTCCCGAAAAATGGCAGAATATGATGCTCACACATCGAATACACTTCGATCCCCTTGACGATGACCATTTCACTGTACTCTTCTTCGAACATGGCTGACATCAGGATGGCTGCAGGATCTATGTTATAGCCGTTCGTGAGATAGTGAAGTGCTTTTGCGGCTCGTTCAGGGGTTTTGATCAGGCCGTTCCGGTTTATGTCTTCGCCTACGTGTGCAATGAGCTGCGCATACAAATCCTGCATGGCCTGTATGTTTTCCTGAGCAAGGAGCTCATCTGTTTTGTTTTTAGGCATCAAATATTAATGTGATAATGAGGTGGTCGAAAGATATACTATTTAAGGGCTGTTTTAAAGTCAAAAACATACAAAAACAGTGCACTTTTTTTACTGTTGGTAGATTTGTACGGATGGCTTGGAAAACAAAAGGTTTTGAAGAAAGTTGAAGCCCGGTGTACAACCCACAGCTGATTGGGCTCCAAAAGTCCGTTGGACGATTGAAAGTATTAGATCATCCAACATTTGGCCTTCTACCCCATAAATAACTGTTTTAACCCGTTAGCTGTCTAACTTTGCCACATGGCCGGATTGTTGAATCGGAATCATCTTTTTCGCCTCATGCAGGTATTCCAGAAGCCCTGGCTGCTGCATGCTTTATTCTGGTTACTGGTATTCTTCGTCATGCTCATGGCCGGGCCTACTAATACCAGTTCTTTGCTGGAAATCACGCGGAAGCTGATCAACCTGGCTTTTTATATCCTGGTTGTGTATATAAATCTGGGATACCTGATCCCGAGGTTCCTGAGCCAGAAGAATTTCATGACGTATTGCCTTCTTCTTCTGGTTATGGTAGCGGTTTTCACACCTATCCTGGTGACTCTACTTTATCTCACCACTGAAGAGGCAGAACCCCGCGAATACCTGCTGATGAATCAGCAATGGATATTTCTATTGTTGTTTATGATCGCAGGAGGCTCCACAGTCATCAAGATCATATCAGACTGGCAACGACATCAGCGAGATCGAAAAGACCTGGAAACGCAGCGAATGCAGTCTGAGATCAAATTTTTGAAATCACAGATCAATCCCCATTTCCTGTTTAATACGCTCAATAGTCTGTATGCCCTGACTCTGAAGAAATCTGATAAAGCACCGGAGATCGTGATCAAGCTTTCTGAGATGATGCGGTATATGCTTTATGAATGCAATGAACGAAGAGTGCCGTTGCAGAAGGAGGTAAATTATATTGAAAACTACCTGGCTATGGAAAAGCTCAGACAATCAGGACGAGCAGATATTCTATTCAAAGTGGAGGGACAGATCTCAGATCAGACCATTGCACCTTTGATCTTCATTCCTTTTCTGGAGAATAGTTTTAAACATGGATTGAACCACCAGATCAATGATGGGTATGTACATGTCAATATGAAAGTACTCGGAGAAAAATTACTTCTTCGCATACTAAACAGTAAGCCAAACCAGGCTATAATCCCGCTTGAATCTCAAAATGGAGGAATTGGTTTAGCGAATGTTCGTCGAAGACTTAGCCTGCTCTATCCAAATCAATATAAATTGGACATTGAAGAGAGTGAGAAGGAGCATATTGTTGAACTGTCTTTGGATTTGAGCAATTGATTCAATTGGCAATAGGCAATAGGCAATAAGCAAAATAGAATGAACTATTATTTTAAGAACTTGAAATGGTAAATCAATAATAGACAATGAATCTATTCCAGAAAAATCTTTAAGTAAAGGAAATAGGTCCCCTTTAGGGGATTTAGGGGTAGAAAAATTCAAAATTCAAAACCATATTTATGAATACACTGATAATAGATGATGAACCACTGGCACTAGATGTGTTGGAAACATATATATCAAAGATCCCTGAACTGAACCTTGTAGCACGATGCTCGAATGCACTTGAGGCAAATGAATTGCTGCGGAAGCATTCGATAGATTTGATATTCCTGGATATACAGATGCCGCAGATGTCGGGAGTGGATCTGATCAAAGCGCTACCTAATCCTCCGCTGTTCATCTTTACTACTGCTTATAGTAATTATGCATTGGAGGGATTTGAGTTGAATGCAATTGATTATTTGTTGAAGCCAATTTCCCTGGACAGGTTTATGAAGGCGGTCAATAAAGCTTTGGAACAATTTGAATTAAGACATCGGGAGGAATCTTCAACTGAGTCAGTTCAGCCTGGTGTCGAAGGTGTTGAATTCTTTTTTGTCAAGGCTGACAAGAAACTGGTGAAAGTCAAGTATGATGAGATCCTGTACATCGAAGGCCTGAAAGATTATGTAATCATTCGATTAGAACAAGGCCGTGTTGTTACATTACAAACAATGAAGAGTCTTGAAGATAAATTACCTGCTAACAAGTTCAAGAGGATACACAGATCTTATATCGTATCTATTGACAAGATCCATGCTGTCGATGGAACTTCCGTAGATGTATTCGAGAAAGGTGCGATCAAGCAATTGCCGATTGGCAAGAATTATCGCGATGAGATTCTGGAGATTGTAAATAGGAATAAGCTTTAGCTGTTTTTCGTGAGTCGTGAAACGTGAAGCGTGAGTTCTAAGCCCCGAAGCAATGTTGCTGCAAGCCTGTAACTTCTCTGTTACAAATCCCCTTTTCTGATAGCAAAAAGTGGGCGGTTGCAAAACGCCCCGACTTTTTGCTAACACAAAGATTTATTTCATTTCTCAAGTCGGGGTGTTTTGCAACCACCCGGACTTGAGAAATGAAATACTTTTTCTTTTACAGTTGTTGACCTGCTTACATTGAGGTGGATGTGTAAAAGATGAATAGTGAATAATGTAAGTGTGTAAACATGATTCCCCTTTAGTGAAAAGGGACAGATAGCGTTATCTACCGTATCACCGACAACAACTGAGAAATCACTCCCTCATTGTGATCTACCTGGATATAATATAATCCCATAGGAAGGGCGCTTATATCCAACTGGTAATGTTTCTGATCGATGTCATCAAAGCTCCTGATCGTTCTGCCTTGTGGATCGATGATGTTGATTGATTTGATGGCTGTCTTTCCGTTGATGTGAACCTCTACTATATCCTTGGCAGGATTTGGATAGACCAGGAGGTTGTATGGGTTTTGATTTATATTATGAAGATTGTAAGTCAGGATCACTTCATCGCCGTCGATATCGTATAATGTACCATCATTATCCATCGCAGTACCTCCAGTTAATGTGACAGGGATTTGAATTAAATCACCATCAGTTTTAAATCCTTCAATATTATCCTCTATAATAAAAGTAGTTGTAGCTATTACTCCAAAACCACTTGCACCATTTCCATTAGCTCTAGAAAATCCTGCATCAATTCTACCATCAAATGGTACCTTTCCAAGCGAGATAAAAGGAGATCCTTCAGCTAGCCATGAATCCTGATGAAAATCAACAGTAACAGAAGAAGAATCAACAAAAGAAGGATTTAAATTGACCGAAAACTTAGCTCCCTTCATGTCTATCACAGGATGAGCAGCATTTCCAAACACTACATCAAGCATGACTAAGTCTCCGGAATCAAGTGAAAACTGAACGGGAACAAGTGAAAACTGATAAGGTAATTTTTGTTGAACATCTCTTACTACTACATCATGCGTGTTGTAATAATGTTCACTTATAACATCTACATCTGTGCTGGTAATTGTACCATCACCATTAGCATCCATGAATTCTGCGCCATTTCCACCTTCATTAGAAGGTGCCCATTTACTGGCATGCTGTCCAAACCAGGTTTCAGGCTCATTATAAGATCTGACAGGTCCTGAATTACCTAGTTTGTTGCCAAGGGTTAAAAGATCGCTCATATCTACTCTGCCATCCTGATCGGCATCACCCGGCCAGATACAACCTACAATACAAGGACAGGTTTCAGGTTCCGGAGCAGCAATGACATTTATGTCCACTTTGACTATGTAACATTGATTACTTGGCTGAATACAATATAAATATTCAAAATGATCTGCACCCGTATAACCAGGCTCAGGATTGTAAACTAACATGTTGAAACTTTCAATCGTATCACAAGGCAGATTTATTTGCTGAAGACCGGCATTGTTGACCAATTCTCCATGAGATGGATCAACACTGATGATATAAGAAAAATCTGTGTATTCGATTGGATAATCAATGGTAAGAGGAAGTGCTTCTGATGTCTGAAGACTATACGAAAAAACATTATCAGGCTCAAGATCAGTTACATGGATCAGGACAGTTGCAGTTTCACAAATGGTATCCTCGTAACATGTTGTATATGTGAACTTATCTACTCCTCTGTATCCGCTATTTGGTGAATATGTATAAATACCATTGCTCACTTCGGATAGTACGCCGCGGGCAGGATTCGTAAAATGATCTACTGAATAATCCAGAAGATCATTGTTCAATACATTGAATGTGACACTTAAACCCGGGCGAACATAAAATTTATCATCTCGTGCGTGATAGTTTGCCGGTTTATTATAAACAGTGACGACATAATTCCGGGTCACCTGGTTCAATAATCCCAATTGGAAAGTATCCGGACCTGCATATCCTGCATCAGGCGTGTAAGTCCATCCAATATCACTTGTAGCAGTCAGTAATCCGTGAGCGGGTTCGACATCAATATCAAAAGAATCAAAAGGCGTTAGAATGTCCAGATCTTCTGTATTGAGTAAATATTTTTTAAGGAATAATTGATCGAGCTGGTTTGGATCATGTACAAGAACATGCACATTGCCCTGTCCGCAATTGCCAAAAGAATCACAGGCTATGTATTGGATCCAGGTATCTCCTTCAAAATCACTATTAGGAGTGAAAAGAATGGCATCACCTGTTGTGTTAATTGATGCTGATCCTGCATTTGATATGGAAACACTTGATAAGGTTAAAGCACCGGTTGGAACTGAATCATTGTCAAGCACCTGGAGCGGAACATCGACAGCCCCTTTATTTACAAGGTACTTGTCAGTTCCTGCAACGATGACTTCATTTGACAGATTAAACCTGTACCAGAGAGTCACAGGGTGCATCGGACTGGTAAGTGTATAGTAAGTGACTATACAATCCGTGCTTCCTACAGCTCCGGCAGTCGGATAAAACGTAACTATTAACGTATTGCCATTACTTCCATCTGATATACTGGCATCTCCGAATTGAGCTTCAGGATGTACTATTACAGCATTAAAGTAATTTGTTGATCCTGAGAATTGATCACTGTAGACTGAACCTGAGTTCTTTAAATTGACGATAATAGGATCACCCAATTGCCCATTGATCCATGTAGAGCACATGAATGAAAAAATAACTACCAAAAGGGTCTGTAATCGGTACAGATGCTTCATTTTTGGTTAAGATGAATGGACAATCACTTAATTTTCGGGAGCAAGATACAACTTCCTCGGATAGATGCCAAGTTTCAATTCGAAATTTACATATTTTTTTATCTGTATCATTAGGATATTGAATATCAAGTACTTGTATATCATTTATCCGATAGAAGATAGATTTTATAGAATACAAATGAAAATATTTAGCATATTTTAACGTCTATCAATTAATGTTTTATAAAGCAATAAATAATATATACATTTAACACTGATGCGTGAAACTAAGTTATATAAAGCGTTAATCCAGTTAAATGGTCATGAACTCAACAGGCTTCACAGGTTTATACTCAGTCCATATTTTAATCGGAACCATGCTATAATCAACCTTTTTGAATATTTAAAAGAAGACTTAAAGGAAGAAAAAGTAGAGGACCTAACAAAAGAAGAATTATGGGTTCTTTGCTTTAGTCCTAATGAACAGTATGACGACGGTCGTTTTCGAAAATTGCAGAGTGATCTTTTAAAGTTAGTTGAAGAGTATTATGCACAGGAAGCTTTTGAAGTTAACCCTATTCATAAAGCTAAATATCTATTAGAAACAATTTATAATAAAGACCTTGATCAATTACAGTCTGGGTCTCTAAAAACCGCAAAACGATTATCCGAAGAACAAACCTTAAAACCAGCTTCATTTTATTACTATAGATATGAAATTGAGCAGAATATATTTAACTTGACAAGATCTCAATTAGAACGAAATTCAAAATCCAATATCGAAGAAATAGCAGAAAATCTCGACAGGTTTTATCTAGCGGAAAAATTAAGATATTATTGTACAATTCTAAACCATCAACATCTTGCGGCAATTGATTACAAAATGCTTTTTATCGAAGAAATAATTGAACATGTTAAATCAATTGATTACCAAGACGTACCCCCAATATTATTGTATTATCAAATATTATTAACATACAAGGAACCAGAAAATAAACAACATTATGTACAACTAAAAAAGCTTATTGATCAGCATATCCATTTATTTCCAGAATCAGAAAAAAAAGAAATCATCGATGCTGTATTGAACTATGGGATTAAAAGAATGAATGCCGGTGAAGTTGAATATATACGTGAAGTATTCAATTTCTATTGTAGTGCCTTAGAAAGTGGACTTCTTTTAGTAAAAGGACAAATGACTCCTTGGTCATTCAAAAACATTGTAACTGCTGGGTTAAGGCTAAATGAATTCGATTGGATAGAAGAATTTATATATAGTTATAATAAATTTCTGGATCCAAAATTTCAAAATAATGCAACCACATTTAGCTTGGCTCAACTGTATTTTTATAAAAAGGATTATCCAAATGTAATTGGACTACTTAGTAAAGTTGAATATAATGATATGAGTTATAATCTTGATTCAAAGACATTACTGATGGCAAGTTATTTTGAATTAGATGAAATTGAAGCTTTAGGTTCTTTTCTCGACACTTTTAGAATTTATTTAAGTAGGACTAAAGAGCTTCCTACATTTCGGCGTAAACATTATTTGACTACGATCGGTATTGTACGTAAGTTGTCTAAAATAAGAACAAACGACAAGAAAGAAATTGAAAAACTCCAAAATGAAGTTCAAAATACCCAAGGGGTTGTAAGCAAAAACTGGATCCTTGAAAAATTGGCACTTCTTAATAGATAATCATCCTGCTTATTTACATTACCCATAATTACCTTGATACAAATGTCTTCCTCCCCACAAAAAAATGACAGGGCATTCATAGTGAGGAGGAAAACATTTCATACTAAGTTGTAGATGATGAAAAGTACTGACTTTTCAAAATGTCAATGATCAAAAGCCGTCAAGATCGTCAACAACGATTTGATCACCTTGTACAATCCAATAAACAAAACCATTTTTATTACCTGCGGATGCGGAATATTTAAACCGACCGTCCAGTAATTGACAGCAATACGTCGCAGTGACCAGCGATGGTGATATGTGAAGGAAATCAGCTACCGCTTGTTTTGTTTCAGTGACAAGCTGCGTTCCATCCACAGTAAGCATACAATCGTTTTCTGACAATTGTGCAGTACGAAGGGCTGTGCCCGTTGAGTGTGTGTTCGGTAATACCAGGAACACAAGCAGAGGAAGAAGCAATGCACTTCTCCTGAGCAATTTGAAAAAGGTCTTCATAATATAAGGATTTAAATGTGAAAAAATCAATGAATCCTTATCGCTATGAGAGTGGATAATCCCAAGTGGAGCTGGAATACAAATAGTGATAATACTAACGCAAGGGTTGAGTCACGCATGAATAAAATAAAGGTCCCTAAGATGAAACTTCAGATAATAATGGCTAATGCGACAAAAGTGGAATTATACACGTCAGCTAAATAATCATTTAATAAAGGGAAAACGATCTTGTAATATTTTTAAAAAGAGGGAGGTGAAGATTTCAAAAATTCTAATTCGGAAATGCGATACGAATATACGGTGATCAGATACGGATGTCAAGAACTTTAACAAATTTAACAAATGACATTTGCAGCAAAAATATACATGAAGAGAAATTTATTTGCTTGGAGAATAAATGTGTGATCCATTTAGGATCAAAAAAAAGTATGACCTCGTGTTCAATGTTTCTTTCTAAAATGAAGTACTCCTTAGCAGATGATTTTATTGGACCCCTTCAGGGTCTGAAATAACACAAACATTTTTTTCCATGGGTTGCAACCCACGGCTATTAATGTTAAATCCCTTCAGGATTTTAGTTCAGGTAATTAAGTTTTATCAAGAAGATTTGAAAAGCATTTTTATTTATAAGTCCCCTTCAGGGGATTTAGGGGCAAATAGGATTGCAACTCACGGCTATTAATATTAAATCCCTTCAGGATTAACAGATCGCTTCATCAATTTATAATCTTATATAGATTAGAATTTACTTATGGTAATCTGGTGATTTACTAAAGCAAAAATAGCGCTACTAGAAATCGCAATTCAATCAAAAGTCCCCTTTAGGGGATTTAGGGGCCAAGGAAGGTTAAGGTTATCAAATCATTCACTTTCTGAATATGCGGCATTGTTTACATTTGTGCCCTATATAAGTCTTCATTCCCATGCGTACAGCTGCTATCCTTATCGTTTTCTCTTTATTCGTTGCCTGCAAAGGAGCCAAATCTCCTGAAGAACAAGCCGTCATCGCCCAGTCGAAACTCTATGAAACCAATCCTACAGATTCCACAGCTCTGGCACTTGTAAAGGCTTTAAGCACGTATATCGAGGTTCATGGGACCAAAGATTCAACCTCAGCCCGGTATATCCTCCAGGCTGCAAGGCTATCCACCAGCCGTCAGCAATGGTCACAGGCATTAGGTTTTTATAAAATGTACCTGGTGCAATACCCGGACCGCCCTGATCAACCGGATCGCCTGGCAGAAGTCATCGATATCATGGACAAGCTGGAAAAGCCCGAACTCAACCAGGTCCTTTACAGGGCATATGCAGATCGGTTCAAACAAGATCCAAGAGCGAAAACTTATACTGCCAAAATCACCAACCCGGATGTAACAATTGATTCTCTCCTGAAGCACATCGGATTACAGATGTTCAATGATTCCATTTACAGGCTCAATGAAGACATGGCTCGCTTATACGTAGATGCATCCGAAGCCGCAGTGATGGCCAATCCAAATATGCCACAGGCAGCAGAGTACCTTCACAGGGCAGCAGAAACTGCAAGGACATTGCGCAACATCCCGAAAGCAATCACACTTTATGACTGGATCATTGACAAGTATCCAACCGATAAAAGAGGCGCCACTTCATTATTTCTGAAAGCATTTACATTCGACAACGATCTGAAAGATTATGTCAATGCCAAGAAATATTATGAAGAATTTCTTGCCCAATATCCCGATAATGAATTCACTCCATCTGCAAAATTCCTTTTAGAGAATCTTGGCAAATCAGAGGAAGAATTGAAACAGATATTGGAGAAGAAATCGAAGGAGAACGCGCAGTAGGCAGTATTCAGTAATCGGTAATCAGTTTTCAGTAAAAAAATGTAATCAGTTTGCAAAGGATCATCCCTTATTCGTGAGATGTGTGCTTCGACCTGCTAGTCACACCCTCGTGCTACAGCTCAGCAACCGATGTGTAACGTGAGAAGGTTAACCCTGACTGAGCGGAGTCGAAGTTACTTTTGGAAGATATTGACGGTCACTGAGCGGAGTCGAAGTGTAACGTTAATCAACTACACAATATTCACCACCTGCTTATCAAACGGAGGTAAAGCTGTACCATCTACATCTGCTTCTACTTCAATGGTGTATTCCGATTTTACATTCTTGATTAGCTTGGCTGCGTTGACTACGTTTTGAAAGATAAAATTCTTATCCCCAAATTCGTCAATATCGGATTTGACAAGGGTGAACGGAAGTTCGAAATCGACTTCGAGTGCTTCATCTGCGGGAACAATGATATCTTCTTTTAATTCAATTTCTGCAAGCTTGTACAGATCGGCCAGTTTATTTTTCCATCGCCCCCGGGTGTATTTTTCAGTAAGTATTACTTTGACGCTTTTTACTGTCTGCGTGTGCATGGAGAAAAAACGAAGCTTTCCTTCGATGACACCTGATTTGGCCAGAACCTGATCCGGTAAAACCAATTCAACTTTTACTCCTTCTATCCCTAGCCATCGTTTTACTTTTCCAAACATGTTCTTGCTGTTACTAATGTGTGTTTAAATAAATTTTTTCATCCATGAATTACCAAGAGGCCTGACCCATCCACTGATGTAATCCTTGCGGTTTGATACCAGATTGTCAAATATTTTTGTTTCCATCTGCAGCTTTCCATCCTGTACTGCCTCTTTGAGCTTATTCAATGGAAGAGTATGTATTTGCTCCTGTTCGTCAAGATAAGCCACCTGATCCCTGTCTAACAGTCTTCGCTTATACTTTTGTTCCATGTTTTTGACAAAAGCAACTGATTTGTCGATCGAACATCCACTGGTCGATGCTTTTGTCTCATCTACGACAAGAACCAGGAACTGATCATGCATGATTCCACCGAGAGCTCTCAACTCTTTGTTATGACTGGTCCATTGACTGCAGAATTCGTCTATATCTTCATTTGCAGGGATGATATCAGCCTCATCAAAAGGACGATCGGCCTGGTATACCCAAACTCTGGATTCATCGGGGAAGGCGAGAAGATTTCGCATAAGAAAATGTTTAGGTGTTTAAATGGTGAGATGTTTAGGGTAAATCCATTTGTTTCAGAACGAGTTCAGAGAGATCGTAAACCATAAAATCTCCTTGCTTGTCTTTTTCTTTCACTCCGTCTGATAACATCGTCAGGCAAAAAGGACAATTTGATATCACAGCTTTAGTTCCTGTATTCAGAGCCTCTTCAATTCGTTCTGTGTTTATTCGTTTGAAACCGGGTTCATCTTCTTTGAACATCTGGGCGCCACCTGCTCCGCAACAAAGTCCATTCCTTGAATGCCGTGGCATTTCTTTTAATTCTGTACGCAATGCAGAGATTACATCTCTTGGAGCTTCATACACACCATTTGCTCTGCCCATGTAACAGGAATCATGATAAGTAATAGAGATCTTCTCGTTATCGTCTTTGATCTTTATTCTTCCATTTTTTAAAAGCTGATCAAGTAATTGTGTGTGATGGATCACTTCGTAATGACCACCCAGTACAGGATATTCATTCTTCAGCGTATTGAAGCAATGCGGACATGTAGCTACGATTTTCGTGATGCCGTATTGATTAAGTGTACCTATGTTTTGATGTGCAAGCATTTGAAATAAAAATTCATTGCCGGCTCTGCGTGCAGGATCTCCTGTACATACTTCTTCATCTCCAAGAATGGCAAAATCAATTCCGGCTGCATTTAATATTTTGCAGAATGCCATACTAACTTTCTGGGCTCTTGCATCATAGCTTCCTGCACAACCTACCCAAAAAAGATATTCAGGCATCTTTCCTTCAGCGGCGAATTCGCTCATCCTGCGTACATGCATCCCAACCTCTTCCATCTTCAGTTTATTTCAGTGTATTTTATTTTTCAAGTTGTTCAGTCCAATGGCTCCTGCTGGCCGGAACCTGCCATACCGCTCCCCCACTCTCCAGCGCATTGAACATCGGGAACCATTCTGCAGGACCTTTTGATTCCATCAAAATATGGTAACGTCTCATCTGCAAAATAGGCTCTAATGGATCAATCAAAACCGGACAGGCTTCAACACATGCATTACATGCAGTACATGCATAAATTTCTTCTTCGCTGATGTAATCAAAAAGAGAACGTCCGTCATCAAAATTGGATGGACTCAGGATCTCACTTTCTGATTGTTTTTCTTTACTGATAAATTTGGTGTCTCCGGATTGGAGCTTTGCACTTACTTCTTCTGTCCTGTCCCTGATATCCATGAGAATTTTTCTGGGAGAAAGTTTTTTGCCAGTGATATTGGCAGGACAAACTGCGGTACATCTTCCGCATTCTGTGCAGGTGAAAGCGTCTAGCGTATTCTTCCACGACAAATGGAAAATATCTTTCACACCAAAATCGGTTGTTCCATCACTTTCAGTAGTTACCGCTGCATCTTGCGGTATGCCCAACATTGATCTGACTTCATGAGTTATCTCCGGCATGCTGGACATTTGCCCTCGTGGTCTCAAACGTGCAAACCATGAATTCGGGAATGCAAGAAAAATATGTAGATGCTTGCTAAAAGGAAGATAAACGATGAAGCCATACACGACAAGCACATGCAGCCACCACCCCAGCCTCTCCGTCCACATCAGCCAATCCATCGACCAGGAACCCATCAATGCGGGTCCTAACCAACTACTTATCGGAAGCTTACCTGTGTTTGGATAATGTTCCGGATTAATACTCTGCAAAACAGTATCTGCGGAATTCATAGTCAGAATAGCAGTGATCAAGGTAAGTTCAGCAAAAAGGATAATATTAGCATCCAGTCTTGGCCACGTAGTCATTTCTGCTTTCCAGAAGCGTTTTACTTTTAAAACATTTCTCCTGATCAAAAAACAAAATGTAGCCACAAGAGCAAGGGCTGATAATACTTCAATCATCCCAATGATGAAAGTGTAAAACCCACCCAGGTAGTTGGCGAAAAAACGATGCACACCAAAGAAACCATCTATCAATATTTCAATCAACTCGACCTGCGTCAGTAAGAATGCAGTGTAGATAAATAAATGAAGTATGGCAGGAGTGATCTTCTTGAACATTTTTTGCTGACCAAATGCAACCAGCAATACATTCCTCCATCTTTTTCCCTGCTGATCTGAGATCTTTTCAGGCTTACCCAGCTGGATCTTCTGATATACCCTGTAGAACTGTTTTCCGGCTGTGTAGAAGACAAACACAGTAATGATGGCAAACAGGACAATTGAAATCAACATATGAGTCAAAAATAGCGATAAACAAAGATTAGTAATTTTCCACATCTCTGGCTACTTTAGCCGGACATTCTAAAGAAAGCACACATGAAAATCCTGGATAAGCCCCAGATCCTGCAAAAGATCAAACGATTGTCGTACGAAATCCTTGAAAACAATTTCGAAGAAAAGACGATCGTGCTGGCCGGAGTGAATAACAATGGTATTGGTTTCGCCAGGCTACTGGAAGCAGAACTGAACCGGATCAGCGATATTAAAATCCAGCTGGTTCAGATCCGTCTGAATCCTTCCAATCCGCTTTCTTCGCCCATTGACATAGATACTCCTGTAGAATCGCTGAAAGGGAAAACGATCATCGTGATCGATGATGTAGCAAATACCGGCAGAACCATTTTTTATGCCTGCAAGCCACTCCTCAATATCATACCACGAAAGCTTGAAGTGGCCGTGCTCGTGGACCGAAAACATAAAACATTTCCTATTTATCCAAAATATGTTGGTGTCTCACTGGCGACTACGTTAAAAGAGGATATCGATCTCCAGATACTGAACACTGAAGAATGGGGTGTCTTTCTTAATTAGCCTGATGTTCTGAAGTCATTTCATCCAATGCTTTCAATTCTTCTTTGAGTAAAGGCATGATACGTAGGGCTTCATTATAACCGATTTCATGCATTTCCTTTATGTTGGTGAAATTGAACCGGCTGTATTTATAAATATCCAGAGGCTCGATGACCATATCACAATATTTCAATTCAGGTTCGATCGTATTGAGTGCTGCAAGGTTAAACATCCTGGCCGCTACACCGGATATCGTGTTTACTTTTTCTGAAATCAGTTCTTTCCTGGGAATAAGATTTACACCGATGATGAAGGTAGCTTTATCCCGTATAGGAGAAACGGGCAGGTTCATCAACAATCCACCGTCTACATACCAATTCTCATTCATGTGAATGGGCTCGAATAAAACCGGAATTGAACATGAAGCTATGACCACATCGTGAATAGGACCTGTATTTTTAATTTCTGCCTTACCGGAATTGAGATTGGATATAGCTATGTAAAGTGGTTTTTTCAGATCTTCAAAATTATTGCCCGGTATATATTTTTTCAGCATTTTGCGCAAAAATGCATGTGTTACAAAACCTTTCGTGGGCAACCTGAGTGAAAACATCCACAAAAGTGATCTTTCACTCGCGATAGCATATATTTCGGAAGGACTGTAACCTTGTGCATACATGACGCCTACAATGCTGCCTGCACTGCAGCCTGAAATAATGGTCGGAAAAATTCCATTCTCTTCAAGTGCTTTCAATACACCGATATGAACCACGCCTCGCGTTCCACCACCTGATAATGCTATTCCGATTTTATGCATTCCTATTTATTATTCTGCAGGTAAAACACATAGATGATAAAAATGGTTACTGGCCATTGAATACAGGAATGGTATTAGGCGTATAAGGGGCTCCGGCTTTTTGAAGTTTTATTCTCAGCCTGGCAAGGTCACCGTCCAATACTTCTTTCAGACTGTTGACGATGCCTGCTAATTCTTCCCGGGCAATGTTCAGGCTTTGTTGATGTGTACCTGTGGGATCTGCACTGCTATATTTATTTTCTCCTACAACTCGTCCTATACGATCAGCTACAGAAGGAGTCGGGTTCATATCAAGTTGAATTTTGATAGGATCTCCGGAAAGTTTACGTTGCAGCGTATCAAGCTTATTTTCAATCCGGATAACTTCGACCAACCAGGATTCATCCGGTTGTTCCATAACTGCAATAGCTCTCCGGATGAAATTCATTTCTGAATTTGCAGAGATAATCGCACGTGAAACGGATTGCTGAATACGACTTAGGTTTTCTGCATCTCTCTTGAAGGCTACTACAGTATTCATGTCTTTCGGAGGAAGTACATAATTGCCGAGTGGTTTGACTTTGAAAGACACAGGTCCGCTTAAGTTTGTCATGACTCCGTCTTTCCACCTTGAGATGGAGACATTGTATGTTCCGGGCGATACCAGAGGTCCTTCTTCCTTGCTTTCAAAGGGATTGTAAAAATCAGAACCGCCTAACGATACCGGATCTTTTGAAGCGGTTCTCATATCCCATTCAATTCGTTGCAAACCTTGTTTATCCGCCGGGACTGATATTTTTCTGACTATGTTACCCTTCTGATCGGAGATCGTGATATAGATCCTTGATTTTTCTTCATCACGTTCTTTAGCAAGCTGTTCGTATGTAGGATATACGTTGTCTTTATTTGTTTTCGCGGCTTTCGAATCTTCTTTTACACGCAGGTCTTTAGCTGATGTCACTTTATCGCGGATGTAGAATGAAATCAGCGCTTTTGCACCCAGGTTATCGCCCCTGTAATAACTGCTACCCTGGAATGCCTGACCTGGCAATCCGAGCGGATAGCTGTTTTCAAAAACATAAGCATCGCGAATGGGCAATAACATTGCTTCATTCTTCAAGTCAGCTTCATTGATCTTTCTCAAAGATGAATAATCATCCAGTACATAAAAACCGCGGCCAAATGTCGCGATGACAAGGTCATTTTCACGCTTTTGAATTTCCATATCCTTCACTGAAATAGTCGGAAGACCTGCCGATATTTTTTTCCAGCTTTTACCTCCACTGTTTGAAAAATAAACACCAAACTCTGTTCCGACGAATAATAGATTTGGATCAACATTATCTTCTGCAATACAATAAACCGTACCTCTCACAGGAAGATTCGCAGAAATGGAAGTCCATGTTGCTCCCTTATCCTTGCTCCTGAAAAGATAAGGTTTGAAGTCACCGTATTTATGATGGTTGAAACAGGTATACACCACGTTCTGATCATGAGATGATGCTATGATCATGTTGATAAAAGAAGTATCCGGTGCTCCCTGTACATGATCCACTTTACGCCAGGTCTTTCCGCGATCAGAGGTGATTTGAATGAGTCCATCATCCGTTCCTGCATAAAGGAGATCCACATTGAGAGGAGATTCTGCAAAAGCAACAATATTTCCATATGGAGAAGTTGATTGATTTTTAGCCACGGCATCAATACCCCAAACTCGACCCATTACTTTCAGTTTATTACGATCAATCTGACGTGTAAGATCGTCGCTGATCACTGTCCAGTTGTTACCTCTGTCATCGCTGGAGAAAATTTTATTGGCCATGAAGTAAATCCTTCCCGGAACATGTGTGCTGACTACGAGCGGTGAATCCCAATTCCATCGATAGGTTCCTTCATTTTTTCGTTCATGCGGCTGGATGCCGACTTCCTCACCAGTAAGCTTATCATATCTCACCAGGCCTCCGTATTGACTCTGAGCATAAACAATGTTTGGATTGTCAGGATCTACCTGGGATTCGAACCCATCGCCTCCATGTGTGATAAACCATTCTTCATTACTGATTCCATTTCCTGAAATACTTCGGGATGGCCCGCCGAGACTAAAATTATCCTGCGTTCCGCCATAGATATTATAAAATGGTTCAGCATTATCTAATGCAACCCTGTAGAATTGAACTATAGGCAGATTTGATTTGAAAGACCATGTTTTAGCAGCATCAAATGTTTCATAAATGCCTCCATCACATCCTACTAAATAGTGATCACTGTCATCCGGATCAATCCACATGCAATGATTGTCAACGTGCTTTGCATCTTCGCCGAGATTTTTGAAAGATTTTCCACCGTCGTTTGAAACCTGAAGCCATGTATCCATGGAGTATAATGTACCAGCCTTATGCGGGTCAGCTACGATTTCGGTATAATAATTCCCTGCACTGGAATAATCTCCCATTTTCTCCCATGATGCGCCCTGGTTACTGCTCCGGAATGTACCTCCTTTACCACTGGCTGCTTCAACGATTGCATAAATATGTTCGGGATCAGCAGGAGAAATGGCAAATCCAATACGGCCCATATCTACACCAGGTAATCCCTGTCCTGCTTTTTCCCACGTTTCGCCACCATCAACAGATTTATAAATGTTGGATTGTGGTCCACCACCCAGATATGTGAATACATGTCGTCGTCTTTGAAATGCAGATGCATAAAGAACATCATGATTTATAAGATCCATCACGACATCATTCACACCTGTGTTCTCATCAATTTTGAGAACGAGATTCCAGGTTTTCCCTCCATCTTTTGATTTATACAAACCTCTATCTCCCCCTGGTGCCCATAATGGTCCGATAGCTGCGACGAAGATGGTATTCGGATGTTCGGGGTGAATGATGATCTTACCTATGTGCTCACTATTTTTCAGGCCCATGTTTGTCCATGATGATCCACCATCCATTGATCGATAAACACCATCGCCATAAGCTACTGAGCGTTGATTATTATTTTCACCGCTTCCTACCCAAATCGTGTTTGAATTATTAGGATCCATCGTAATGCATCCAATTGAAAAAGAGCCTTCACCATCAAATACGGGTTCATAAGTCGTGCCTGCATTTGTTGTACGCCAGACCCCTCCGGATGAGGTGGCTACAAAATATCGTTTGTGATTCTTTGGATCAACCGCAAAGTCCGATATCCTTCCTGAAGTGATCGCGGGGCCCAGGCTTCTGAATTTAAGGCCACTGATATCAACAGTATCAAATCCTGTCTTAACTTCTTTTGGTGAAGGTGGCAGCTCGTCTGATCCTTTTGGTTTCTTTGTCTTCTGCGCATACAAAGCAGGAGAACCAAGAACGAGGAAAAGAGTTATTCCAGACAAAATGATCATCCTGGAAACGTTTGTTAAAAAATTCATAAAGGATTTATTTATTCGCATACAAGATAAACATGATCTGAGATAAGCCTGTAAGGTTGAAAAGATTTGATTTGATACCTTGGCATCTTAAACTTAAGCTATAATGGTATGTTTGGCTTAGTTATTCAATTCGAAGGACAATCAGGCATATGGAAGTGACCCGGCTAGACTACACCCAGTTAAAATATTGGAATCATACAGACCTGGCTTATATCAGTCATGATCCGGCTCTCCGCGAATTCTATGCTCATGAAGCTTTAAAATCTTCAGTTCAGGATGCAATCCGGGAACGAAAAAATTTTGGGACAGACCGGGATTTATTAGCCAGCGTACTTAAGAAACAATATTCTGAGCTTAACCTGGAACTTCCAATTTCCAATGAAGTAATATTAGATCACAACATGTATACGATTACAACTGCACACCAGCCTACCCTGTTCACCGGGCCTTTGTTTCATATTTATAAAATTGCTTCTGCCATACACATGGCGAGGGATTTAACCGCATCGACAGATGGCATCACATTCATTCCTTTCTTTATCATCAATGCTGAAGATCATGACTGGGCAGAAGTAAATCACTTTCATTTGTTCGGACGGAAATATGAATGGGACAGGCAATCGAAAGGCCCTTCAGGACGTCTTCCGGTGGAAGGTTTGGATGTGCTTATAAAATCAGTCATTGATTTATTTTCAAATGCTCCGAATTTATCTGAGATAAAAGATCTTCTCAACGATTGTTTTCAAAAGGCGAAGAATTATAGTGAGTTTCATCGCCTGCTTCTGCATCATGTATTCGGGGGGCATGGATTGGTGATACTGGATATGGATGATGTCGATTTAAAAAGGGCTTTCATTCCGCTGATGGAAAAGGAGATTAAAGAGCAATTCTCATTTAAGCCTGTTTCTGAAACGCAGTCAGCACTTGAAAAAGCCGGATTCAAACCACAAGCTTTTTGCAGACCCATCAACCTGTTCTACATGACCGATGAAATCAGGGAGCGGATAGAACCTCATGAAGACGGTGTCATCAGGGTGGAAAGTAAAATCAAATATTCGACGGAAGAAATCATACAGGAGCTCCAGTCTCACCCTGATCGGTTCAGTCCAAATGTGATCATGCGTCCTCTTTTCGAAGAGTATATTTTGCCAAACATTGCATACATAGGTGGCGGGGGTGAGATTGCATATTGGCTGGAAAGAAAAACACAATTCGCTATAGCTGGTATTCCTTTCCCAATGCTCGTTAGAAGAAATTCATTGCTGATCGTAGATGGTCAAACGGATGCGCAATTGAAGAAGCTTAAGCTGAATGTGACAGATACATTTCCTGACTATGATTCGATCGTGAAAACTTATCTCCGAAAGAATAGCCAGAATGAACTGACGTATGATGGAGAAATGGAGATGATCAAAAAGGCATATGACATGCTGGCAGCAAAAGCAGATCACATTGATGCGACTTTAGCGACTGCGATGAGAGCTGAACAAAGCAAGCAGCTAAAGCAATTTGAACAGCTCGGATCAAGATTGTTGAGATCTGAGAAACAGGTGCAGGATACGGACTTAAAAAAGATACAACGGCTTAAGGAAAAATTATTTCCAAATGGTGGTCTGCAGGAAAGACATGAAAATTTCCTTTCGTTTTATGCGAATTACGGAAGTCAGTTCACTAACAACCTGGTTGAGATCTGTGATCCGTTTGAAGAGAAATTTATGATTCTTCAGTTACAGGACTCTCCACCTTCTCAGGCTTAGGTTGATTAGCCAACAACATCAACAGCTTTGAGAGCTTGGTTCGAAGTTCGCTCCTGTCTACAATGAAATCGAGGAATCCGTGTTCCAATAAAAATTCGGAAGTCTGGAAACCTTCCGGAAGATCTCTTTTAATTGATTCACGAATAACGCGAGGGCCTGCAAAACCAATCAAGGCTCCGGGTTCCGCTAGGTTGAAATCGCCTAGCATTGCATAACTGGCTGTAACTCCACCGGTAGTCGGATCTGTCATTAAAGAAATATATGGAATATGGGCTGCTGCAAGTTGAGAGAGCTTTGCTGAAGTTTTTGCCATTTGCATTAAGGAGAAGGCGGATTCCATCATCCGGGCTCCTCCGGAACGGGAGATGATCATTAAAGGGGCTTTGTGTTCCAGGCTTTGATCAATGGCCCTGGCTATCTTTTCTCCAACGACTGACCCCATGCTGCCACCGATAAAGCTGAAATCCATGGCTGCCACAACTAATGGCTGTTCATCGATAGTGCCTGTGGCGACTGCCATGGCATCATCCATGCCTGTTTTCTTCCTTGCGTCTACCAACCTGTCTGAATAGGCTTTTAGATCTATAAAATCAAGAAAATCATAGGAAATGATATCGTCGAATAAACGGGTGTAACCTTCATCGAAAAGGAGCTGGAAATATTCTTTTGAACCTATCCTCTCGTGATACTGGCATTTCGGGCACTTGTAAAAATTCTCCTTGAGATCCTTTATCGTGCTGGTTTCATTGCAATTGTCACATTTATGCCAGAGACCATCGGGGGTCTCCTTTTTGGACTTGGTAGCGGTCTGTATTCCATGTCTTAAGCGCTGATACCAGCTTCTGGACTCTTCCTGCATAGATATTTGAGTGAGGAGGTAAAAATACCACAGATTGACCAGATTACCCAGACTGGTGATTAATCAGATTATTTCTCACAAAGTCGCAAGGCGCAATGAATATTTCTCGCAAAGTCGCAAAGGTGAAAAGAAAATCTCCCGATAATTCGCAAAAGCGCAAGAATATCTCTCGCATAGACACTAAGGTGTAAAACATATCTCTCGCAAAGACGCAAAGGCGCAAAGCACATCTCTCGCAAAGACGCAAAGCATATCTCTCGCAAAGACGGAAAGAAGATGATTCTACAAATTACTATCCCTGACCCTTTTCGGAATTACCTCAATAAAGTAATATTTCCTTTTTTGAAGAATGTTTTTTCATTTGGACAGGTGATATTCATGTAGTAGCCAAAGACATCCGGAGATAATTCCTCACCCTTAAAAGTTCCATCCCATCCAATATTCGGATTAGTTGTGTGGAAGACTTCCTGTCCCCATCGGTTGTATATGTGAAGGTCCAGGAGGGAAATAAAATTACTTAGCACTTTGAGTTCATCATTGTGTCCATCGTTGTTCGGTGTAAAGGCGGTAGGCAGGAATATGTCGTCATCATTGCAAGGTGGATTCAATACGTGCATTGTGATGGAAGCGATTCCCGGACAACCTTCAGCATTTATTACTGTGACAGTATACGTTATATCACCTGCTACTGTAGGTGATATGATCGGATTCCATACGGAAGGGACAATATCACCTCCTGTAGAAGTCCATGTGTAGCCAAAAGTCGGACTTTGATTAACAAATAACTGAACCGGTTCTGGTGCACCCAGGATTATTGAGTCACCCTGTGCATTGGAAGTAATAATTACATCTATCGGATTAAAGAGGTTCACAGTTACAGTTGAGCTTAAGGTGTCTATACAACCCAGATCAAAGTTTGTCACAGTGACAGCATATGTGGTCGTGACTGATGGACTTACACTAATGCAAGGTGTTTCCAGAATATTACTCCATATGTAGGTAAGGTTTTGTTCAGGATGATTATTGGTCACACAGATTTCAGTTTCTTCATCAAGACAAATGCCCTGCCCACCTGTAATGTCCAGATTGAAGAATGTGGGTGTTAAGCAAACCGTGGTATCATCCTGGCATCCGAAAACATCTGTTCCGACGACACGGAAGCAAGATGGTGTAGGAGGAGTGACTTGTACATCAGCATCTGATCCTATAAGATCTCCTGCTTCATTGAACCATTCGAAGGATACTCCACCGGAAGAAAATGCATGTAAGTTGATGATCTGTCTGTCACAATACGCAGTATCATTTGAAGCTAATACATCAAATCCAGGGTCTGATTTGAATACAGTCACATCATCTGATTTAGTGCAGCCTAGTGAATCCCTGGTGGTTACAGTATATGTAGTCGTGGTATCAGGATTTACGATAATGGTTTTACCGGTTCCTTCAGGTTTAACACCAATGGTCCAGAAAAATTCCAAATCGTCAGAAGAAACTCCAGTTACAGAGGCAGTCAATGTCACAGGTTGGACCGTACAGTTAATAATACTGTCTCCATCCCCGGCCTCTAATAAATATGCATCAGGAATGATGACCCGAATACTATCTACAATTTCACAACCAGGTAAGCCGGGCGATGAAATGGTGACGTAATACGTTTTATCATCTGCAACTGTGACAGAAGGGTTAGGCAGGGTTGAGCCATTAGACCACAGATATAAATAAGTTGAATCATAAACCGGATTTAACGGAATACTAGGAAAAAAACAATTTGTTGTAGCTGTATCTAATTCTTCTGAAATAGCATTCACGGTAATTTGCTGACTTGTCGATACATCACAACCATCTCTTGAGGAAAGTGTAATCGTATAAATCCCTGAATCGGGGAAAGTCTTTACCGTATTATTTTCATCAGATCCCGGATCATTTGGTATTCCAAAATCCCAATGTACCAATATTGCACCTACAGAGTTTGAGTCTGAGAATTGTGCAGTCAACGATTTACAATCCGTTTGATAATCAAATGCAAGTACCGGTAATTGCTGGACCGCGACTGCAGTATGGGTTGTGACCTCGCATAGGCCATCAGTAACTGTCAGAAAATATTCAGTATTCGTTGTTGGTGAAACAGTCCCTAAACATGAATCCAATACTGCGGGAGACCAGATATACGTCAATGCGCAATCTGCATTTAAGAGCAGATTTGTGGATTCACCATTGCAGATGCTATCACTTGCCGGATTAACTGGTATTGTAATTTCCTGGACAGGAAAACACTCCGTCTGTGTGGCTGAGCAACCATTGCATGATGTCACAACCAAAGAAAGACAAACTGTAGATAGCTCCTCTATATCAAAATGAAAAGTTGGATTTTGTAATGTGCTTGGAAAAACATTACCTCCTACAGACACTAGCCATTCATATGTACAGGCAGGGAAATTAGCATTAAATCCATTCGATTGATCCAGTACATTGAGTGTAATTCCTTCTTCTGTGCATGAGCTGACATCATACGTAAAACCTGCATCTATCTGAGAATTGAAAACGCCCACTTCGTGAATGATCGTGTCATAGCAAAACATACCGCTATCCCTGACAATAAGAGCAACTTTGTAAAATCCTTCCTGATCATATGTCCAGGAGGGTTCAAACACATCCACAATGCTGTCATTACCATGGTCATTCACATTCTTCCAGTCAAAATACCATATATAATTATCCGCCAGGACGGTCTGATTATCAAACGTAACTGTAAGGGTCGGATTCTCACAATCAAGCGTAGGTGCAGAGAAATTAGCAACAGGTACATCACGGCACATCCGGACATTGTATTGAAAATCACGTCTTGTGACGCCGGTGATTAAGTTTGTTCCCCGTTTATAGGCGGTAACACAGATACCAATTACATATTGACCAACTGCATTTGGCTTACCGGAAAGCTTACCTGTATTAACATCAATTTTTAAAGGGACTCCACCTAATAAATTAGATAGATTATAAGGTGTTTTCCACGTGACCAGATCATAAGGTGGATTCGAAGCTGGCTTAGGTTGGTTATTTATTATATCTCCACCTGCGTATGGTGTACATAATGAATACACCAATGAATCTCCTTCAAAATCTACTGCATGATGATCGAAGTCAATGTCTTTGTTAGCACAAATGTAGACGTTTGGATAGGCCAGGAATTGTGGTGAACTATTACATTCCTGTTGAGCCAGGCCGCTTAATTCTGCTACAATAGTCATACCTGTATTCAGTGGATCGACAATATTATTGAGCGTCATGTTCCGGCAGCAGCGCTGATATGCAAGTGTATATCCTGAAGCTCTGTAGGGCAATATAAAGGATTGGACATACATGGTAGTATGCACGCAAACATCTCCACTCACCACACTGCAATCGCTGACTACAAACTCATTGAGCGTATCATCATCATTATAATTGAGGAGAAGCCACCCGTCCGGGTAGCCAAGAATGTCTTTTATTGGCTGATGCGTGATGCCATCATACATGCCTATATATGCAGGATCATCAAACTGAGCATTATCGCCTCCGTTCAAACAGTCCCTTCGCATAGTGAGCTTGAGCTCATAAATACCCCCTCCAAGACATCGATATGTCAGGTCACCGCCGACGATATGCGTTGCTTTCAAATCCTGTTGTGCCAGCAAAAAGATGCTGAAGAAAAGGATTGTTAACCGTAGTATATTTTTTGTACCAATCATGACATTTGAGCTATATGAGTTCATGCCTTTATTTCTCAATTTCGATAATTTCAACACGTCTTTCTTTTGAAGCTTCAGGACTGTAAATTGATTTCCTTACATTTTTCCTGTCATCACTTACTGTAGGCGGAGCTGTTTCTTCTCCAAAAGATTTTTGGGTGACTACGAGGTCTCCCGATTCCATGTATTTCCAAAGTATACCATCGCGGAATGATTTGAATTCATTCTGAATACTAGATATCCGCCGGTTTCCTAAACTCTTGTTGTATTCATGCGAAGCCAGAGGACTTGTATATCCTTTAAGGTAAATCGTGAATGTCAGTCCTTCACGCAGATATTGTTCGAGGATGTGCATAAAAGATTCAAATTCCCTTCTTCCTCCCGCGAGATCATTGTCAAAGAATCCATTAATCGCTTTTATGGCTGCTGGCTTTTCAGCCGCTGGTGCACCAGCTGCATATTTTTTAGCAAACTCAGATCTTGCTGCAGCATATGGTGTATAGGTTTCCAGGTATCTCTCTGTTGCTGTTTCAGATTTGCTTCTTCTTCCCGGGACATCATTGTCGAAATAAATGGCGAGAGGAAGGAAGTCTTCAAGATTACCCAGTTCAAGATAGAGATCGACTACAAGCGTATCCTCTCCCAGGTTGTCCGAAGAATTAAATGTTTTGCTTGCAGGCAAATATCCTTTCTTACTTCCTGTAGCTTTCAATTCTGTTTTAGGTGGCGCCAGGAATATGTATTGAGTTGCGAACGTTTCCTGCTTGACACGAGGTGCACCATCAGGAAGCTCTACAAGTTCAACACGTGCGCCCTGAAGTGGAAGCCTGTTTCGCATTTCAAATGTTCTGACTAATATAACCCGTTGTGCCGGTTGGAGATAAAGACGTTTTTCAATTTCTGTGGATTCTTTCAGGCCTTCCGTAGTGAATGAGGCTGAGTCAGGTAAGAATTCCTTTTTCTCTCCAAGGACACTATAGAGTGCGTTACGTTTTACAGGTATGATGACAACGTTAGTATCCAGGGTAGGAAATGTTCCTGCATACATTCCCGATTCTCTAAGTGTAACAACTACATTATTTAAGGTATCTCCTGTTTGCTTGTTAAACGTCAGGACTTTTACTGTTATGACTATAGGTTCTTTAGTAAAATAGTAGATGTCATAACAGCAGGCTTCATCTTCAGGAGAAAGGTACATCGACCCTAAACGGTTAGATGAAAAATATCCTTTCTTCTCATCATCTGAAAGAGTAAAGAATGCATCATCGAGACTGCTATTCGTAGGTGAACCCATATTGATCACTTCACCCCATATACCACTATTGTTTTCAGAATGATAAATATCCAAACCCCCAAAACCTAAATAGCCTTGTGATCCAAAGTATAATGTATTGGAAGCCTTGTGATAGAAAGGAGAATTATCAGTGTCTACTGTATTGATTGCAGTAAGATTTTCAGGAGCTGTAAAATTGTCCTTGTCTACAATGGTGCAAAACCAGATATCCTGTTTTCCTTTACCACCCGGCCTGTCGGAAACAAAATATAGAATCTCTTTACCGGATTTAGGATCATAACCAACACAAGGCTGAGTAGTGGTATATCCGTTTACATTTATCGGATCGGGTAATTTCTGAGCGATTCCATATACTCCGTCTACGATGTCCCTGTAATACAGGTCACAACGGATCTCAGATGCATTGATATATTCGCACAATGAATAAAAGATCCTGTCTTTTGCACCATTAAAAGCGGTATTTGCAGTGTGCAGATATGAGTCATTGATCATGCTGTCTATGACACCTTCCCTGTCTTCTACACTCTTTAATACTTTGGAATATGGTTTGTCAGGATGTGCGGCCTGTTCAACAAGGAATCTCAATGATGTATAATACAGGAGACTATCTTCCTGGCGTGCACCGAATTCTGAAAATGTAGTGTTTACTTCAGGACCGAGATGTATTAATACCAGGCTCGTGTCTTTATGTTTTAACTGTTCGATAGCCCAATTACAAATCTCAATATGTTTCTGGGCCAGGGTTGTCAGTTCTGCATCATCTCCGCTATGTTCTGATATATAAATGTTGTAGAGATTCACTGCTTCCTCATATTTGCCAAGACGTTCTTTGACATATCCAAGCCAGTACATCGTAGCCGGGAAGTCATTTGCTTTATTATCATTAGCCACCTCCTGGTAGAACTCTTCTGCTCTTGTAAAAGCTGAATAGAGTCTTGCTGCTTCCGCGAGCTTATAGGTGATCTCAATATTATTTTCCTCGATCTCGTGTGCTGTTCTCAAAAAATTGTAGGCTGTGAAATAATCTTTTTTAGCCAAAGCATCTTCTGCACCCTTCAGGTATGCATTTAATGTCTGGCTGCTGGCAGCCTGGATGAGAAAGAATGAGAGAAGTGTAGTCAGAATAAGTGGACGCATGATTCGATACTATTACTTATAAACTCAATATCAGAATATAGAACAGACCCTGGTTTGTTCCAGCGGCCATAATTTCTTGAATGTGTAGTTGACGAAAAATTCGGGACCACCTTTCTTGTCAGTAGCAGCTTTAAATCCGGATGTATTCACATCATAACTAAAGCCTGCTTTCCAACCATCGTAACCCAAAGCGACCATTGGAATCAAAGCATCTTCCAACCTGGTTGCTAAGCCAAGGTGTAATTCAACTTCACGTGCTTTTTTATTGCTGATGTGGATGATGAGCCCACCACCGACAACAGTTTCTTCATAAGGTCCCTGCTGCTGAATGAGGCCGTTACCGAAAATATCCAGCCGACTTCCGAGCTTCAGGACACCCATTGCAGAAAATGTAAGTCTGTATGGCAATTTTATATTATCAGCATCATAAAAACTGAATCCGGGTTTGTTGAGGTGAAAGGCCCCAACACCTAAGTCAATCTTGGTTCTGTCCCGTCCCTGAAGACGAACATTTGCACCTGCACCTAAATCAAGCCAAAAGAAACTCGTTTCAGTAAAATGCTCACCCGAAGGAAGTGTAGGATTATATGCACCGCCATCCCATTGATCTTCCCATTTCAAACCTACTTCATCAAATGATCGCTGACCACCGCCGACATACGCACCCAGACCAACAAAAAAGCTCTTTGTCAATGCCCTTGTATATGAACCCATGATATTCAGGTTCATCCAGGCAAGGTCTCCATCACCCGCCTGATCATAATTAAAGAGAGCTCCTGCAGAAAAGAAGCCTTTGGGACTTTGTTCAGAGCGGAACTTCATATCAAAGCTTCCAGAAAATGTCAGGTAGTCGACAGGAACGGAGAAATATTGCTGTTTGTGGATCAGTGACACCTGTTTGTCACCATTAAAGATGCCAGTCAGGGCCGGATTGACCTGGAGACGGTCAAAGTGGTATTGGGACAAATGGATGTCCTGTGCGGATATAATTTGGACGTACAAGAGGCAAATAAATGCTCCTGCGATAGATATGTTCATTCTCATGTCAAGATGCTCAGGTTTGATATAAACAAAAAATATATACCTAAATCATTGATTTTTTGTGCTTTATGGCAATGAAGTTAAATAAATTCATTAACTATGATCATTACAGCAAAAACTGTACTCATTAGTTCGCCTATACTTCCAAAAGAGGGTGTCGGAATTTCGGGGCAGATTGTATTCTCTGCTACTTCAAGCGGGGTGAAATGTATCGAAAGATAATCTTTTTTTGAGCTAATCCAATTTTTTAGAAGAATATTTATACCTCCGGATGACGCTAAGTCCTTGTTTACTGAAACTTTACTCATGGTTACTTCTTCTATTATAGAAAATTATTTAGCTGTAATCTTACCTGGCAGACCAACCACAATATCATGATCATACTCAACGAGGCTCAAATCAAAGCATGGGATGCTTATACCATCAGCAAAGGGCGTAGCTCCATGGATCTAATCGAACAAGCTGCCGCTTCCGTGGTAGAAAAACTGGATATCCTGTTGGGAGATGAAGATCAGGAAGTGCTGATCCTCTGTGGGAATGGCAATAATGGTGCTGATGGCCTTGCCATAGCACGTCAGCTGGTAGAACTTGAATATCTCGTGGATGTCTATGTCAACCTCGAAGGCGAGCACAGTGCAGAATGGAAAGCCAATTACGAACGGCTCCTGGTGATGGATCCTGAATACCTGGATATACATGATTCCTGGGCACCGGATGAGATCGAAGTGAGCTCTTCAGGAACCATTATCGATGCCATGTTTGGTACTGGTTTGAAGCGGCCACTAAGCGGTCTTTGGAAAGAGATTGCATTGTGGATGAATGAACAGACTAATCTTACGATCTCAATTGACATGCCATCGGGCATGTATGTTGATAAATCGCCTGACGGTGAAGTTGTCTATGCAGATCTCGTACTGACTTTTCAGTGTCAGCGGCTTTCGTTTATGATGCCTGAGAGTGAACCCTATTTTGGTGAAGTGGTGGTGTGTGATATTGGCCTTTCGGATACTTTTCTTCTTGAAAATGATATCCGTTGTTTCGAACTTGACTATTATTATTTATTACCCTTTCTTGCCGAACGGAGCAGGTTCAGTCATAAAGGTGATTACGGACATGGGCTGCTGATAGCGGGTAGTCTTGGAAAAGCCGGAGCGTGTATATTATCAGCAAGTGCTGCGATGAGATCCGGAATAGGCTTACTGACAGCGCATGTACCGAAGACTTTGTATCCCATCATTCAGCCGGCAATACCTGAAGTCATGGTGATACTTGATCAACACGCTGAACATTTCACGGGTGTTGATATACCAGATCGGATTGCTGCGATCGGAGTTGGTCCGGGTTTAGGAACACATCCTGAGACGATAGAAGGAATAGCTAAACTTTTGAATAGCACTCATCCTGTTCCCATGGTATGGGATGCAGATGCATTGAATATCCTGGCTAAGCGGCCCGATCTATTTGACAAGCTTCCTGAGGGTACGATCATCTCACCCCATCCAGGCGAATTTGACAGATTATTTGGTGAGCAGGAAGATCATTTCGCGAGGTATAAAGTGGCGTGTGAAGAATCTGTAAAACGTAAAATCAATATCATTCTTAAAGGAGGTGTGACGATCGTATGCCAATCCAATGGTGTTTCTTTTTTCAATACCAGGGGAAATCCCGGAATGGCTACTGCAGGAAGCGGTGATGTTCTGACTGGTGTTTTATTGGGATTGCTTGCACAAGGATATTCTTCAGAATTCTCATCTTTATTGGGTGTATATATTCACTCAACTGCAGGTGATATTGCGGCAGAAGATGTAGGCTATGAAGCATTAATAGCCAGTGATATTATTGAATACCTGGGAGATGCATTCGAACAACTCAGAAATGAGGAACCGGAAATCGATGAAACCGAAGAGGATGGCTAGGATCGCTGTATTGACTGGAGCCGGAATTAGCGCCGAGAGCGGAATAAAAACATTTCGTGATGCAGGCGGATTATGGGAAGGCTATAAAATTGAAGACGTTGCTACTCCTGAAGCGTGGCGAAGACAGCCTTCCGTAGTGTTGGATTTTTATAATGAACGAAGAAAACAATTATTAAATGTCCTGCCGAATGTAGCGCATCTCTCTTTGAAACTATTGGAAAAACATCATGAAGTAATTATCATCACCCAAAATGTAGATGATCTGCATGAGCGTGCCGGCAGCAGTCATATCATCCATCTGCATGGTGAACTGTTGAAAGTCAGAAGCACTGCAGATGAACTTCTTGTATACGAGTGGAAAAAAGATCTGGTGTTAGGTGATGTATGTTCAAGAGGCAGCCAATTGAGACCACATATTGTCTGGTTCGGTGAAATGGTGCCTTTACTTGAAACGGCGGTAGAGGAAGTGTTGAAAGCTGATGTTGTCATCATCATAGGGAGCAGCATGCAGGTGTATCCTGCGGCAGGGCTTGTAGGATATGCACCACCGGATGCTGCGGTTTATTATATCGATCCGAGGCCTCAGATAAATTTTGAAATGCGGATGAGACCAGGATTGGAAATAATTGAAAAGAGTGCTGTGGAAGGAGTGCCGGAGTTGATTAAAAGACTTAATTCGTAGTTGAAAACTACGGACAAAGAAATATAAATGGTTCGTAGTTGAAAACTACGAATTACAAATTAGGATTGATTCGTAGTTGAAAACTACAAACAACTTTTTTTAATTACGGACGTATGCAATACGTCGTGGTTTAATGAGGACGTATGCAATACGTCGTGGCTTAAAGAGGACGTATGCAATACGTCGTGATTTAATGAGGACGTATGCAATACGTCCCTACTTTATCGGTTCGATTTTTTTGAAAAGGGTCCACTGTGAAAGATCGATTTTTGATTTGAATTCTGTCCAATCTTTATTTAGGAATGTATTTATTTCGTCCGTGAGCTTTTCAATTTCGTGATGGCTTTGTCTGAGCATTTCTTTTGCATTTGCGCCAGGATCGCCTAGTGATGAATTCAGATAGCTTGATGTAGAAGAAAGATAAGTGCCCAGGTTTATTTCGTTTGTATATCCTTTGATGTCTTCAGGGTCCATAAATTTTGTTTCTATCGCTACTATTTTTTTGGTCAGTTCCTTCTGCAGGTCTTTTATTTTTGTTTTGGTGCTGTCGGGTGCATTGACCATCAACGATTCGATCATCTTCATATCTTTTCTTACATCCTGCAAGGTCTTGAATGCTCTTTGGGCCAGGTCAACATCTTTATAAAAAACTCTGATCATTGTATTACGTGCTTCCAGGTCTGAAGGTGTAATATGTAAACGCGGATCCAAACTGACATCTACAAATGTGGAATCTTTATTTCCATTGTAAAGAGCTACAATTTTATACCGCCCAGGCAAAACATAAGGACCTGAAGGATCGTCATCCTCAGGAGCGGGTTCACGACGGGAAGGGAAGCTTACTCCTTTTTGCCGCATATCCCATACTACATTATTCCAGTTTTCTTTAAGCTTCTGATTGATATATCGTATGGTATCACCTTTAGCATTGAACACATAAAATTTTCCAAGATCTTTGTCCTTCTGATCTGTTTTCTTTTTTGTTGTGTCAGCCGATGTCACTTTCAGAAGTGGTACTTCATCCTTTGATTTATTTTTCTTTTTATCCCTGACAGTGTCAGCTATTTTAGTTGTGTCCTTTTTTTCTGCAGGTTTCACATAGATCCTGAGGTTAGATCCGCCACTGCGATTTTCTCCTTTGTATTCAGCTTCACCAACAAATCTTACACCATCTACTGACCGGTACGAAGCTTCAATGGAAGGAAGAGAAGGAAATACAACAAATGGTTTGTTCAACACGGATCTGTTCTTTGCAATTTCCCGTAGAGGCAATAGATTATCCATTACCCAGATAGACCTTCCAAATGTGGCGATCACCAGGCTGTGATCTGTATTTTGAATTTGAAAATCCGCAGTAGAAACACGTGGAAATACTTTTGCAGGAAAGGGACTCCAGTTTGCTCCGGAGTTTATGCTTACATACAAACCATCATCAGCACCCAGAAACATCAATTCAGGTTGAACAGGATCCTGGATAATACATTGCACGAAAGAAGTGATTTCTTTTTCGCTGACCATTTGATTCCAGGTTGCTCCATAATCCATGGTGTGAAATACATAAGGCTTTGGATCATTCCGTCGATAATTATTGACCACTACAAAAGCTTCACCCTGATGATGAGAAGACAATTGTATTTGAGGAATCCATGCACCTGTTGGAAAACCAGGCATGCGGGATATCAGATTCGTCCAGGTTTTACCTCCGTCCCGTGTAAGCTGAACGTTACCATCATCTGTGCCTATCCAAATTGTATTCGGATCAGATATACTTGGAGCTATGCACAGAATCGTTGTATTATTTTCTGCACTTGTTGCGTCAATAGTGAGGCCTCCTGATTTATTCTGTTTTTGTTTTGTGGAATCATTCGTAGTGAGGTCAGGGGATAATATCTGCCAGGTGCGGCCACAATCGTCGCTTCGATGAAGGAACTGACTGCCAAAATAAATTCCACAGGATGATCCCGGAACAGCTGCAAGAGCAGCATTCCAATTGAAGCGGAGCGTGGTGCCATCCGGATGCACAGGTTTGATAAATTCATTAAATCCTGTTTCACGATCGTAATAAGAAAGGTTTCCTCCCTGGCTCATCGCCCATCCAAATCTCGTATCGGACAAACGGGGCATCACATCGAAGCCATCCCCAAAATATAATTCACGCCAATCATTATTCCGGATGCCGCCAGATTTTAATACATAAGCAGGACCAACCCATGAACCATTGTCCTGCATTCCACCATATATGTTAAAAGGAAAATCATTATCCACATTGACATGATAAAACTGGCCAACGGGAATATTAGCACAGAAGTACCAGTTATTTCCACCGTCTCTTGAAATATTTAGTCCTCCGTCATTTCCATCGATAAGATAATCGGGATCGTCCGGATGAATCCAGAAAGCATGATGGTCCGGATGAATGGCTTTTCCATAATCAAGAACACTTTCAAATGTGCGACCGCCATCTTCGCTTTTTGAAACTGAAGAAAAAAGATTCCAGATCCTGTTTTCATTTTTGGGATCCACATACAATTCACTGTAGTAAAATGGTCGGTTGCCAATATTTTTAGTAGAGACCAGAGACCAATGTTCACCACCATCGGTGCTTTTGTACAAACCATTTTCTTTTGCTTCAACAAGCGCATACACAATTGAAGGAGATGAAGGTGCTATAGCCAAACCAATTCTTCCGAGATTACCCTTTGGCATACCTTCTTCTGATGTAATTCTTTTCCATTTTTCTCCACCGTCATACGAGATGTATAATCCTGATCCTTCACCTCCGCTGTTAAAATCCCATGGGGTTCGACCATACTCCCATAGTGCGGCTATTATTTTTCTTGGATTTTCCGGATCCATGACCATATCCGCAACACCTGACCTGTCATTAGTAAATAAAATCTTTGACCATGTCTTACCTGAATCTACTGATTTGAACACTCCCCTCTCAGGATTTGCACCCCAGGCAGAACCCAGTGCTCCTGCATAGATCGTCGAAGGTTGAAAACGATCAATCAAAATCCGGTGAATAACTTTTGTTTCCGTCAGTCCCATCTGCATCCAGGTCTTACCGCCATCTAGTGTTCTGAATATTCCCTTTCCACTGTTTTGTGAATTCCGCGGATTTCCTTCACCTGTTCCTACCCATATCTCGCTCGGGTTTTGTTGATTGATTTTTATTGATCCAATGGATAGTGATGGCTGATCATCAAAAATAGGTTTCCAGGTGGTACCTCCATCTGATGATTCCCATACACCACCTGATGCTGATCCAATATAAATATGGTCAGGCTCTGAAAGCACAACATCAATGGCGGTGATACGGCCGCTCATACCGGCAGGCCCTACATTCCGGATGAGAAATCCTTCGAGTATTTTTTCATCTAAAGGTTGTCCTAATAGTGATATAACATTTACAAAGGCAAATATCAGTAGTAAGGATTTTTGCATAGGGTTTAGGTTACGGTTTAATAGATTTTGCTGTGCGTAGTTACAAACTACGTAAAACGAATGTACTTGTCCGTAGTTTTAAAACTACGGACAACCATTTATTTCGTGCGTAGTTGCAAACTACGCACAACCAAGAATTTGAATCATTCTTTTTGAATGGGCCATTCGTTATTCTCCCTGTTCATATCTGCCATTCTCCTGCTCTTATCAATGGTCATGGATTGGATTTGATCCATACGATAAGGGACATTCAGAAGGTAATATGGATTTACCCAATCCCAGTCAGCCAGGACAAGGAGTTGTTCATTAGTATTTGTGCGCTCATTTTTTATACCGCGCATGATGTCAAGTGGAATAGTATAAGTGACAGAAGAACCATCATTTAATTGCAGCGTAAGATCAATGGGCATAGGCATAGATCCAACCCGGCCAAGAAGAATACCTGTCTGATCATCTTCAGCATAAACAGAATCAATGGCATAATCAATCGTCTTAGTCGTGTAGACCATATATTCTTTATACCAATCCAGTTCAAGACCTGAAGCTTTTTCCATTGTCCTTATGAAGTCAACAGCGTCCGGGTGTTTAAATTTCCATGTATTAAAAAAATCCAATAAGCCATGGTCAAAGGCGGGTTTTCCGATAACATATTCCAGCTGATTGAGAAAAACCTTGCCTTTGGTGTATGCTGAAATGTTGTAAGCCCCATTGTATTCGAAATGGTCTGCATGTGTTGAAAGTGGCTCCTCTACTCCTCGCTTTACAAGGTTTTTGTATCCATTATTCGCTTCATCGAAATGAAATGGATCCGGATCACCGGGAATAAGTCCTTTTGATTTTAAATATTCTGTGACACGACTCTCTGCGTATGAAGTGAATCCTTCATCCATCCAGTAGTACAGGCTTTCATTAAAACCCAATACCATCTGATACCAGCTGTGCAACATTTCATGCACAGATACGCCTACAAGACTCACAAGCGACCGATTACCAGTGATCAGCGTAACCATTGGATATTCCATACCCCCATCACCACCCTGGACATACGAATAAGAAGGATATGGATATTGCCCGAAATTGGCATTGATATATTTGACGGCTTCTTCCATTATCCCAGGTAAGGCTTTCCAATTTTCTACATAATCAGGATGTGGCTTATAAAAAGTATTGAGCACCAATCCATCCTTACAAACATGAACATCATGCGTATACCCGGGATCGGCTGCCCAGACGAAATCATGTACATTCTTTGCTTTAAAATGCCATGTAAGCAGAGGGTCTTTATGGGAAGGTTCAGGAGCATAATTGAAACCGACATCTTTTGGATTTTGTAAAACACCTGATGCTGCTACCACATAACGACTGTCGAGGGTCAGGCTCACATCGAAGTCTCCCCATACTCCATAGAATTCACGGCCTATGTAGGGAGTTGCATGCCATCCATCATCGTCATACTCACACATTTTTGGATACCATTGGGACATGGAATACCTGATGCTTTCCTTATTGTCTCTTCCGGTCCTTCTTATCTGGATCGGAACCTGGGCATCATAGCTCATATCGAACCTGGTAGTTTGTCCGGGTTTTATGGGTTTTGCAAGGTTCACCTCCAGGATTGTACCTACAATTTCATAGCTAAGATTTACTCCATCCTGGGTGAGCATCGAAATATGTTGATAACCCATTTCGTCAGGATTAAGATGACTGATACGATCTCCGATGCGGGGATCCGGATCGGGAATCGTCCGTGACCTGATATCCATCACACTGCCCGGTTGGAATGTATTCAAATAAAGATGGAAATAGACTTTATAGAGGTTGTCAGGTGAATTATTCCTGTATTTGATGGATTGCCTGCCTGAGAATTTATTTGTCTGAACATCCAGCTTCACATCCATTTTGTACCGGATCGACTGCTGCCAGTAACAAATACCGGATTTCCCTTCCAAACCGGTAATAAAAGCCAATAAAAAGCCGCAAATCATACAAACCAACGGAAAACTCCTGAAATACATAGGTAAAGTGTTATATTCGGAAAAGTAATAAAGTTTTATCCTCTCAGAAGATCTGGTATTCCTGTGTTTCACGTATTTATACAAAGCCGGTTAAAAATTCGATCATTTGATTGTCAACCAGGAGATGGATAGTTTGTTATAATCTTTTTACATTTGAAACTCTATGAAGCAAACCAGGGCGATCATATTCTCATTGTTGGTTATTGGCATTGGTAGCAGGCTTATTCCCCATTACCCTAATTTCACAGCGGTTGGGGCTATTTCATTATTTGCTGCTGCATTTGCTGGCAGACGATCTATAGCTATTATTATCCCTTTCCTTGTGATGCTGTGTAGCGATATGATCCTCAACAATCTGATCTATGCCCGGATGTACCCGGATGATTATAAGAATTTCGTATTTCTTTATCGTGGGGCACTTTGGTGTTATGCCGCATTTGGATTGGTGGTGATATATGGCAGCACGATTTTCAGGGATGGTGTTAATCTTCCAAAAGTATTTTTTGGAGCACTGGGTGCTTCAGTGATATTTTTCCTTCTATCCAATTTTGGGGTGTGGGCATCATCGGGTATGTATCCTGTAAATTTCTCAGGGCTCATGACCTGCTATCTGGCTGGTTTCCCATTCCTTCTCAATCAGATCTTTGGAGATCTGTTTTACAGCCTTGTTCTTTTTGGAGCTGCGTTGTATGTGTTCCAGCTGAAACCTAAGAAGCATCTCGCTTAAAAAATGGCAATGGTTCGTAGTTAAAAACTACGATCAACTATTTCAGTTCGTAGTTACAAACTACGAACAACCATTTCAACTTTTTATTCATTTTTTTCTTGGCATCCATTTTATTTCTTCTACACCTTCATTGTGGCCAAGCCATCTGGCGAGGACAAAGAAATAATCTGAGAGGCGATTCAAATAAAGAATAATTCTGGGTTCTACTTCAGATTCGTAGGCAAGTGCTACACATCGTCTTTCTGCTCTGCGACATACTGTGCGTGCCAGATGTGCTGCACTTACTGAAGGACTTCCTCCAGGTAATATGAAATGCTTAAGTGCAGGCAGCATCCCTTGCATGGTATCGATCGCGACTTCAATGGATATTATGTCTTCATCTGTCAGGTCAGGAGTGATCATTTCTTTTTCAGGATCACTTGCCAGGTTAGATCCAACGGTGAATAACCTGGATTGGATCGTTTGCAGAAGTTCTCTAGTATTATGTTCAGAAATAAAGGTCATCAACCAACCGATGACAGAATTTAATTCATCTACAGTGCCATAAGCTTCTATCCGGATATGGTGTTTTGGCAAACGGGCACCACCGAAAAGCCCTGTAGATCCATCATCTCCGGTCCGGGTATAAATTTTAGTAGCCATGAGGTATAGAACTGATTATTACTGGGAAGCACTGGTCAGTGCTGCAGTTACATAGTCTTTGTTGGGTGAATCTGATTCAATATATCCGTCACGAAGCTTCACGATCCGGTGAGCGAATGCAGCAATATCAGGTTCATGCGTTACAAGGATGATGGTATTGCCAAGTTCCTGGATCTTGCCAAATATATCAAGGATCTCAAGTGAGGTTTTTGTGTCAAGATTTCCTGTGGGTTCGTCTGCAAGGATTATGGATGGATTATTGACCAATGCTCTTGCTATGGCAACTCTTTGGCGCTGGCCTCCGGACAATTCATTTGGACGATGCGTCATCCTGTCTGCAAGACCCACCTGTTCCAGTACATGTTCAGCGATTTCAATTCTTTTAGAACGCCTCAAACCTGCATAAACCAGGGGTAAAGCCACATTCTCAAGGGCAGACAGCCTGGGAAGCAAATTAAATGTCTGAAATACAAATCCAATTTCCTTGTTACGGACAGCAGCCAGTTCACTATCGGTCATATCACTGACCAGCTGATGATTGAGATAATATGTGCCCGAGGTGGGAGTGTCCAGACAGCCGAGGATATTCATCAATGTGCTCTTTCCTGACCCGGAAGGGCCCATTAGCGCTACATATTCATTTTTCTTAATTTCCAGAGAAACGGAGCGTAGGGCATGGACTTTCTCAGTGCCCATGATGTACGTCCGGGATAATTCAGCTACTGAAATGATGGGTGAACCCTGTTCCATAAGGTCAAAAGTATTGTTTTACTACATGACAACGTAATTATTTGGATCATAGCGCATATTCAATCGCCGAAGGTTTTTAATTTACCACCCGTTAAGACCAACTTTAAGCCCGTTCTCCTGTATGCAACCAAATAAAACTGTGATCAAACATGTGGCTATAGCCGGCAATATCGGGGCCGGAAAGACAACACTTACTACACGGCTAGCCAGGCATTTTGGATGGGAGGTGAATTACGAGGACACTACTAACAATCCTTACCTGAGTGATTTTTATGATGATATGCACAGGTGGTCTTTCAACCTGCAGATTTATTTTCTCAACAGCCGGTACCAGCAGATCCTACAGATCCGCAATGGGGATAAAACTGTGATCCAGGACAGGACGATTTTTGAGGATGCATACATTTTTGCACCCAACCTTCACGAAATGGGTCTCATGTCCAGGCGGGATTTTGAAAATTATTTTACCTTATTCAAAAACATGAGTACGCAGGTTTCTCCACCTGACCTGTTGATCTACCTGCAGGCAGGAATACCTACGCTTGTCAAGCATATCCATAACCGGGGAAGATCTTATGAAGGAAGCATGAGCCTTGATTATCTCAAACGGCTCAATCAGAAATATGATGAATGGATCGAAGGTTACCGCGAGGGGCCTTTGCTCATTATCAATGCTGATGAAATGGACTTCGAAAAAAATGCTGAAGATCTTGGAAAAGTAATTTCCTTAGTCAGTAGCCAGATACATGGATTATTCTAAGAAAAGCTATTAACTCTTCATCTTTCCCATATCCTGATGGCTGGCCACTTTGGTAATTTCGTTTGTTTCAGATTTGGTGGCGGTACCATCATTGATATTGAAGTTAATGGCAATGCAACCTGCAAAGAAGATACCGTGCAGAAGTAACGATACCACGAAACCCATCACGCTGCTTGTTTTTTCACGATTCATATTCATGTCAGATTAATTTAGGAATTGAAAGTAAAATGTCATCATTCACCTATGGTGTTTAAAACAAGACTGGTGAATGAACGAACCTGTTACTTACCATATTGTTAAATAGCCGGAAAACGGATTCAGTCTTGTTATTGACTTCAATTTCATATTATAGATTTAATTAATACCAGAAATCATGCCAAATCTTGAAAGCTACCAGGACCTTATTCAAATCTGCAGGGAATATGGGGCAACCCTTGTAGCTGTTTCTAAAACCAGGACTGAATCCGAGATCATGTCAGTTTATAACCTGGGTCAGCGGATGTTCGGAGAAAACAGGGCGCATGAATTGATCATCAAAGCTGAACTCTTACCGCGGGATATTGAATGGCATCTGATCGGTCATCTTCAGACGAATAAAGTCAAATCAATACTTCCTTATGTGAGCTGTATTCAATCATTGGATAGCTTGAAATTATGGCAAAAGCTGGATGAAGAAGCAAAGGAAGCAAACATGCAAATTGATTGTTTGCTGCAAATAAGAGTCGCGGTAGAAGAAACTAAATATGGCTGGGAGAAGAAAGAATTAGACAACATGCTTAGTTCCGGTTTGCACCTTGCTTTTTCCAATATCAACATTTGCGGAGTGATGGGAATGGCCAGCTTAACGAACAATACAGAACAGGTGCGCCAGGAAATGAAGCTGCTAAAGGATCACTATGATTCTTTAAAAGAAACGTATTTCAAAACTGCTGATCAATTCAACATACTCAGCATGGGCATGTCAGGTGATTACGAAATTGCTTTGAAGGAAGGAAGCACGATGATAAGGGTGGGGAGTATGATATTTTTGTAGACATGGGTTTCACCATGGTCATGGGTTTCACCCATGGATATTAATGTCTGATCCTTTCAGGATCAAAGGTTATTTGCCTTCGGCAAATAAATTGGTTCAGCAAATAGAAAATAAGTTACAACAAATAGAAATATGTTTCGGCAAATAGAAATTTACTTACGTAAGTTGAAACTCTCTATTGCTGATTGCCTATTGCTTATTGTTTTTTTGCCTATTGCTTATCCGGATTACCTGAGGAAAGCTTCTCTTCGCTATACCTGTTCAGGACATCGCGGATGTTGTTGTACATGGGCATTTTGAGCTTTGGAAGTTCCTTCGGATCGAACCATGCTGCATCCTGGATGCCTTCTTCCTTTTGAAGAATGAGCTGATCAGGGGATTGGGTTTGCATCAGGTACCAACGAGTTCTTTTTAAAGTTCTGGCCTTGCTCATCATGTAGCAATGGTATCCGTTGCCGAGTTTTTCAATGATCTTCAGATCGGGAATGCCGGTTTCTTCACGAACCTCACGCAAAGCGGTTTGAGCAAGTGTTTCTCCGGGATCCTGTTTCCCTTTTGGTAAATCCCAAACCCCTCTTCTGAAAATCAAAAGCACTTTCCCGAAAGGATTGATGACAAGACCGCCACCGGCTTTGATATAAAAATAAAGTGATTTAAAATCCTTCCACAATTGTTCTGCATTCTCGGCCTGGATAATGATGCCTTCGTGATGCTTATTCTTCTCAAGCAATTCAATATAATTGAGAAGAATTTTCGGTTTCCCCCTGTAAATCGCATGGATGAGTGAACGTTCGAATGCTGATTCATCCGCGAGATCTGAGGTTTGTGTAAGGATCAGAGGACTCTCGTTAATGTATATTTTATACCTTTGCGTCACTGGTTCTCTAATTACAAATGTTTAACAATCAAATACTTGCATCCAAACTTCTCGAAACGGGTGCAGTCCGTATACAACCGGACCGACCTTTTACCTGGGCTTCCGGATTAAGGTCACCGATCTATTGCGACAACCGCATTTTGCTTTCCCATCCTGAAATCAGGACAGGTCTTATCGATTTAATGGTGAAGGTGGTAAAAGATTTTGAATTCTTTGATACAGTCGCCGGAGTTGCTACTGCCGGGATCGCTCACGGAGCATTGTTAGCTGACCGTCTTAAGATGCCTTTTGCTTATGTAAGATCCAAACCTAAAGATCACGGACGACAAAACCTGATCGAAGGAGAGATCAAAACAAATGCCCATGTGCTGGTGGTTGAAGACCTGATATCAACAGGTATGAGCAGCCTACAGGCTGTTGAGGCCATCCGGCAAGTGCCATCACAAGTAGCCGGTGTCATCGCTATATTTCAATATGGTCTGCCTGTGGCAAAGGATGCATTTGATCATGCCGAATGTCCATATAAGACACTAACCGATTTTCAAACGATCATAGAGGTTGCTGCTAAACAAAAAATGATTGAAGCTCATCACATTAAACTGTTATCTGACTGGTCATCCAATCCCCAGGCATGGTCAGATCACTATCTTGTCAACAATTAATATACCCTCATCGTGATTGATAAAAAAGCCAGGAAATTTCTCAAAGATTATCTCAGCAATGCCAGCCCTACCGGTAATGAAACCAAAGGGCAGGAGTTATGGATAGATTATATTTCTCCGTATGTGGATGAATGGCATACGGATGTCTATGGAACGGCGTATGGCATCATCAATCCCGGTAAAAAATATCGCGTAGCTATTGAAAGCCATGCTGATGAAATATCGTGGTATGTCAATTATATTTCCGAGAAGGGATTTATCCACGTGGTCCGTAATGGCGGTTCTGATCAAACGATAGCAGCCAGCAGAAGAGTAAGTATTCATACACCTGCCGGAATTGTGAGAGGTGTTTTTGGATGGCCTGCTATTCATGTACGAAGGGGTAAAGATCTGAACCTCTCCCCCACCCTGGAAAACATCTTTATTGATGTATGTGCAAAAGATAAAAAGGATGTGGAGGCGATGGGTATTCACATAGGTTGTATTGTCACCTATGATGACCCCTATGAAGAGATCACGAAAAAACATTTTATTGGCAGAGCGCTTGACAACAGGCTTGGTGGCTTTTGCATGGCAGAAGTAGCAAGGAAAATTCATGAAGAAAAAATTAAATTTCCTTACTCACTCTATGTGATCAACTCTGTTCAGGAGGAAGTCGGATTGCGTGGTGCACAGATGATAGCTGAAACGATAAGGCCTAATGTAGTGATCGTGACAGATGTGACTCACGATACACATACACCCCTGATCGATCCCAAGCAGGAAGGAGATGTGCGTTTGGGTAGCGGACCTGCGATAACCTATGCACCTTCAGTACACCGTAAATTGCTTCAGCTCATTGAGGATGCAGCAAAAGAAAATGAAATACCATTTCAACGCGTAGCTGCTTCGAGAAGTACAGGGACTGATACTGATGCATTTGCGTATGCTAATGGTGGCATTCCTTCAGCATTAGTGTCCATTCCATTGAGATATATGCACACTACAGTGGAGATGGCGCATTTCGATGATGTGGATGGATTGATATCACTCGTCGTAGCCAGTCTCAAAAAAATCAAATCGGGTCACAATTTTAAATACCTTGATCGATAAGATTCTTCGGGACATTATTAACCTCCTGCTCTACGGAGGTGCTTTTATAGGCTTGTGTGCTGCTTGTATTACTGCACTTACCTTCGAATTGACAGGTGATCTGGGACAGCTTCAATTGTCTTATGTTTTGTTAATGGGTGTTTCAACGGCTGCACTTTATAGTGGACATCGTGTGATTGGTCTTCACAAAGTTTCTCATGTCACTTCAAATGAAAGATACCGGGTGATCAGAAGATATAAGGCACATATCTGGTTGTATTGTGCAGTATGGGTCTTATGTAGCGTCTGGCTTTTTATTCCGTTGGCGAGTGTTGAATTTATCTTGTGGTTGTTGCCCGGAGGATCCATTGCTATTTTGTATGTGTTGCCGATGTTATCGAAAGGTCGCAGGTTGAGAGATATGGGTTGGGTTAAGATCTTACTGATCGGCTGGTCATGGGCCTGGCTTACGGCATTTTTGCCTGCACTGTACATTCAGCATGAACCTGTGTTCATATCTGTTTTGATGGGCATCGGAAGAATGTTGTTCATCATTGCCATCACTATTCCGTTTGAAATCCGGGATATTACTATTGATGGCTCTGTAGGTTTGACTACCGTGCCGGTTTATTTTGGAATGGAAAAAACAATCCGGTGGGGGATTTATTTATGTCTCTTTTTAATTGTATTGGTTACGATTAATTCATTCCACTATCGTGATGCTGCATATGGGATATCCATGAGCTTGATTTCCGTATTCACGATCTGGATATTAAAGAAAAGCCAAAAGGTAACAGATGATTATTTTTTTAGTGGACTTACGGATGGAACGATGATACTGGTGTTGGTGATGTATTGTTTGATTGGAAATTTTGTATAGATGTCAAGTCGAAAAAATTATAGTACAGGTGCGAAATGGGAACCGATAGTAGGATACTCAAGAGCTGTTCGTATGGGAAATGTCATAGAGGTTTCTGGCACATGTGCCGTAGACGAAAATGGAAATCCTTATGCTCCCGGTGACGCATACAGACAGACCATGAAAGCACTTGAGATCATAAGCAATGCAATTTCTTCCCTTGGCGGAAGTATGGATGATGTCGTCAGGACAAGGATATTTGTAACCAATATGAATGATTGGCCAGAAATAGGAAAGGCGCACGGTGAAATATTTCACACGATAAGGCCAGTCACTACGATGCTTGAAATTTCAAAGCTTATATCACCGGAGTATGTTGTAGAAATAGAAGCTACTGCAATCCTGAATGAATAACTGATATGCCATCTTATAAAGTCAAGGAGATTTATTACACACTTCAGGGAGAGGGAGCCAGAACTGGCAGGCCTGCAGTATTCCTTCGATTTACAGGCTGTAATCTATGGAGTGGCCGTGAGGAAGACCGATCTGAAGCTGTGTGCCAGTTTTGCGATACTGATTTTATAGGAATGGATGGAATCCTCGGTGGAAAATATTCAGCTGTGGACCTTGCAGCTACAGTCAATGAATTGTGGCCCCATGACCAGGGACAGAAATATGTGGTGTGCACAGGAGGAGAACCTTTGTTACAACTGGATGAAGAAATCATTAGCGCACTTCATCAGCACGGTTTTGAAATTGCTATTGAGACAAACGGAACCATTACTGTTCCGAGGGGAATAGACTGGATCTGTGTAAGTCCAAAAGCAAATACAGAAGTGGTTGTAAAAAAAGGCAATGAATTAAAACTGGTCGTACGACAACAGAATATTGACCCTAAAATGTTTGAGTCATGGGACTTTAAAAATTTCTATTTGCAACCCATGGATGGTCCTTACGTAAAAGAGTTTACAGAATGGGCGACCCATTATTGTCTTCAAAATCCAAAATGGAGATTGAGCATACAGACGCATAAATTGTTGGGGATAAGGTGAACACTTGTTCAACCCCTATATTCCCTAAAGGGGACTTTTGTTTCTAATCCCCACTAGCGCATTCATAAATTATGTGAACTCAACAAGTCCCCTTTAGGGAATTTAGGGGCAAAAGGTATTATCGGATAAGTGTAATATCGCTCACATAATACTTATCACGACCGTCCTGATCTTTGTATTTCATCTTGACGATGTAAACTCCTGACTGGACACGTTGGTTTTTGAAAGTGCCATCCCAAATGAAAGGAGGAGAACTGGTTTGAACAAAAAGCAAATTACCCCACCGGTCAAAGATTTGCAGAGATTGGATATCAACAGGATTCGAAGAAGTTTCAACGATCAGCAAATCATTGATACCATCATTGTTAGGTGAGAAAACTGTAGGGATATAAAAATGCTGTTCAGTAATAACTGTGATCAACAAATCATCATGGAAGATGCAACCAGAGCTGTCAGTGACCATCAGCGATAAGGATGTGGTTGTGGCAGGTGCAATCCATTTCGGTTGAATATCCAGACTAAATGGATTATTGCTCCATATAAAATTCTGAAGTGCAATATTTGTCAACTCCGGATTGATTAAAACACTATCACCCAAAGTTATAATCACATCCGGGCCCAGGCTGAGAAATTTGTCTGAAGGTTCAGGAATGGTGACGATAAATGTTGATTCGCATCCATTCAAATCTGTAATCCTCACTGTATGCGTACCTGAAGAAACCGATTGAATCGTATCCGGAAAAACGTCCGTTAGAAATGGCTGTCCGTTATCCACCTGTACCGAATAAGGCTCAGCGCCTTGAGTGATATCCAAGATGATGATCATCCCATCATTTCCACCGGGACAAAACGGAGCCAGAAAAGCTGCATCAAGCATTACATCATCATATAGCTTAACATCAAACGTATCCCGTCTTTCGCAGAGAGAATCTTTAACTGACCAGATAAAAGTGCCGTCTTCAAATATTTTAAAAGAAGGCTTTTGTACTGAACCGAATGAGCCTGACCATGTAGCGAATGGAAAACCCGTGGCACCCGTGACAAACGGTATGAGTGTAAATGTATCTCCCCTGCACAGGAAAATAGTATCTGACAGATCTTCTATCATCAATGTACAATTGCAATCCGGAGCAGAAAGCGGTACGTTAGTCATGCAGTCGCCGGATGCAGAGAATAATTCCAGCAAAATATTTTGTCCGGAGGGGATGGATTGAATTGTATAGATCCCCGGAGCAGATAAGGAAACTGATCCAAAATCCGATGTCAGGGAACTTGCATTTGTATTAATGACAATGGAATAATTTAACAAAGCAGCGTTGCAATCAAACGAAGTAGAAATAATGACAGGGCTCGATTCAAGCGTGAATGAAATATTTTTCGATGCAATGCATCCGGGAATAGAATCTGTCAAAAGATATTCTAAAAGATACTGACCGGGATCTGCATTATCTGTTATCACAAGATTACCTGATATAAGAGGCCATGTACCAAATGGTCCGCTGATCAATGTCCAGCTGCCAGGCGCAGCGTTGACAACTAATGCATTCAGATTAATCGAAGTAGGAATGCAAACCGTATTCGGAATATCTGCAATTTGCAAAAAGGGACATGCACAATCTTCTACCAGCACCTGGAATGTAAAGCTGGTATCAAGACATGGAAGAACAGCACTTTGTGTCTGATATTGAAAATGATAAACACCCGGACTTACACCATCAAAATCCACATTAGACGGATCCGACAAATCAACAAGAGCCCCATCTACATCAGTCCATAATCCGTTGATATCGCCACTAGTGATAAATGCCATCAAATTGACTACACTACCACTGTCGGGTTGATTACAAATGGTATCCTGCAATGCACTCACAGTCACAAATGGCGGAGTGATCAAATTAATAAACATTGTATCCAGGGCATCCTGACAAAATCCAAGCGTATCGGAAGTTTTTGCAATCAGGCGTATCAGCCCTGACGTCAAATCTGCAGCAGAAGGTGAATATGTAGGGTTCAGATCAAGCGTATTGTCAAATGTTCCTGAACCTGAAGTAAACCAAATTGCATTAGTAGCAGAGCCTCCGACAATCGCATTCAATGGAACATCAGCAATCCCACAAATCAATGTATCTGATGAAATCGAAATGGAAGGCGCATCCTGTATGAGCACTTCTATCTCGGCGCTATCAGGACATGAAACAATCGGTGCAGAATCGAACGTAAACCTAAGTGAATAAAGACCAGGATCAGCACCCAGTATGTGTAGATCAGGTCCTACAACCGTGGCAGGATTGCTTCCCGGAGGAGCACTTAAGATGGTCCAAAAACCCGGCGCACCTGCCATGATAAATGCATTCAGTGCAAGATCCTGCAAACTATTGCAAATTCCTCCAGGTAAGGGTTGTATTGTGATGAGCGGACAAAGACAATCCTCAACAGCAGTCACAATGAAATATGAAACATTCATGCAAGGAGGAACAGCAGAATTCGTCTGGTATGTAAATGAGTAGAATCCGACCGGGACTCCATCAAAATCAACAGACGACGGATTCGAAAAATTAACCGGTGCTCCACTCGAATTTGTCCAAATGCCATTCATATCACCACCTGTAATCAATGCGGGAAAATTGATGATGGATCCTTTATCAGTTTCATTGCAAACATGAAATGTATCATTTGGAAATGTAGCAAATGGGTTTTGATTAAAATGAATTTCCATTGTATCCGACTGATCACTGCATACAGGATCTATCACATTATAAACAATAGTTATGGTGCTTGAAATGGAATCCAGTGAACCAGGAGTATAAATCGTTGCCTGTGAAGAAGCATTAGAAAATGTTCCATCCCCTAATGACTCCCATAAAATGGTAACAGGTGGAGTTGGACCTGGCATTCCAATAAGAGCAATAGCACCCGGACCACAATTTGTGATATTAGGTCCTGCATCAGGAATGATCACGCCGACAACCTGTACCATTTCGTTTGATTCAAAAGGACAACCTGGTTGCGGATTATCTAAAGTATAGGTGACCGTATAGATTCCGGGATCAGATGCATTTGTGGTAAAAATATTACCTGTAAGCGTTGCCGGATCAGAACCTGCCGGAGTATTCGAGATAGACCACTCGCCCGGTTCACCTTCAAAAAATAAAGTATTCAGATCGAGCATGTCACTGACAGCACATAATGGAACCTGTGGAGGTAATGTTTCAAGCTGCGGACAATTACACAAGATGATCATCACCGGTATGTTGTAAGTTGTAATTCCACATTCAGGGAAGGGACTTCCTACAGTGACAGATATAATAGCAGATCCCATGATAACATCTCCTGGTCCCGGAGTATAGTTAACCTGTGTCTGAGTGATGATATCTAATTGTCCGTCCCCTATCACTGACCAATTGACATTTGTAAAAGCACCGGCAATGTTGATTTGAATATTTGCAACTTCTCCATCACATACTTCTACATTCTGTGGAAGCGTAACCTGGGCCGCATGTACGAAGACAATATTCAGAGGATCATTGGTACCTATGCAGGCATCAGGATCAGTGACATCAAAGAAAATAGTAACGAAACCTAAATTAAAATCATTTGGTCCGGGAGTATAGAAGGTCGTTGGATCATTAGGATCTGCAAACGTACCATCTCCATTTGATAACCACTCTCCTGAAACGGTACCTCCTGTCATCATCACAATAAGCGTGACCACATCATTGTCGCATACGGTTTGCGCAGGACCGAGATCAATATTGATCGCGGGTGTAATGGTTACTGTCATGTCCGATGTCGCCGGCGTGCATGAACCATTTGCATCCATGGATGATAAAGTCAATACAACACTCCCGTCTGAAATATCCTGAGGGCCGGGAGTATACGTAGTGGTTACATCAGAAGGATCCAGGAAAATACCGTCGCCATTCGTAGACCATATTCCATCGGATGCTGATCCGCCAATACTTCCATTCAACATGGCATCATCTCCTGTACAAACTTCTACATCAGGTCCGGCATCAGCAGTTGGTGCAGCTATGAAATTGAGTGTGATTGAATTTGGGTCTGCCTGCACTGGACAACCGGATGCGCTCACCAGGGATATGACCTGGACCGTTGCTGTAACTCCTACCGCTATTACAGGAACAGTGAGAATGCCAGTACCCGGATTGAAAGAAGGTAAAAATCCACTCATGCAAACAAAAATTTTCTGTCCGTCTGAGATCTGTAAGTCATTAATCGGTAATTGAGGAAATCCGGTGACAGAAACAACCAGGTCAGCTACAAATGGAACATCATTTCCTAGGATATCAAACGTGATTTCCGTTGGATTGTCCGGACAATTACCTACACATACATCACCACCACCAGAGACATTCAATTCCGGACAACTGATATCGACGAGAAAATATTGAGTGAAAATATCAGGACACGCTCCCGATGGAGGAGGTTCAAGAATACCTGTAATAAACCAATTACCCCCTGCCATAGTCTCACAAAAATCATTGGGTACTGTCCAGACAAAATCATCCGCAATGATTTCATCAGGAACATACGCAGGAATGGTTACAGGCGGAACGACATTTGCAAATACACCTACACCCATATTGGACCAACCCCATCCACTGACAGCTGCTGCAGGAGGATTGTAGTTGAGATTGATGTCAGCAGGACATGTGCCTGCGATATCTATCATCACCGGACATGAGCCGCATGGAGAATCATTATCAAAATACCCACCGGCACAACCCGTAGTTCCACTATAAGCAATGATGTATACCGGCAGTCCGGTAGCGCACAGATTACTTATATCAACATTAATATTGTTGGTCGTATGTGCCTGGATGATTAGGATTGCATTAGTCGGAACTGGTCCGGGAGGAAGTGCGGTACCACAACTGAAGGTTGCAGCATTTCCTATGATAAAATCATCCCAGATAAAGGCACCGTTACTCAGGTTAGAAACCAGGATATCGGTGGTATTAAATCCGGAACCTGTCCATAGCACCATAAACTCATCGCATTCATCACCTGGCCCTCCTGCCTGAATATTATCAGGATTCACCATGATGTAGAGGACTTCGGGATCATTATTGCAGGTTATCTCTATTGGCACTTCACCGATATGAGTTCCCTGACCGGTATAAGGATTATAGGCATTATTAGCCCCAATGTACCACTCAATAAAGCTTCCGGGAAGGACACCTGAGGCTGTGGCCGAAAGCGTGACAGATTCACCTTCGCATAAAGTGCCCGATGCACCGGCAATAGAGGATGTGGGAAATTGGGGGCATTGGCTGGTGGCATTTGGCATGCTCAACCACAATGCGCAGGCAAAAAGAACTGAAAAAGAAATGTTGTACTGCCTCATTTTCTGACCCCGAAGGTAAGCATCTACTTCGGGTGTCAGGCGAGGTTAACATTTTATTGCTTTAACTCAAATGCTAACGGGCCTATTTTTCTTCCACCTTTCTGATCAGGAACCGGATCTCCAATAGAATAGAATTTAATCGTCCTTCTGCCCGGCACAATGGTGATGGCAAATGCAGTATGCTTGTTGTGATCATCCAGGAAATCAATGGTATTAGAAAATGGTTCGGTTTCTTCTAGACAATCACCGGCATAACAAATGTCATAAGAAAGGTATGGACTCATTCCATCTACCTGGCCATTCCTGAGGAATATGACTTTATGGTCTTTCCCCACTCCTTCCTTGATCAGGTTCCACGTACCGACGATCACACATTCATTCAGGTAATTGCTGAATCCCCATAGCTTGCTATCATCTATTCTCCTGAAGACTGAAGTTCTGTTCAATTGTGTCCAAGCAGAATCATAAAGCTGTACCATCGTATCCCCCTGGACCCTGAACTTCATGTCGCCGAATTGTGTAGCACCTTTGATCGTATAGGTACAACTATCGGTAGGTCCGGTGTAAGGCATTCTAAATCTTTCAAATCCATTAAAGAGATCAACGGTATCCTTGCTTTTGAAATTTATCTCAAGTGCATAGCTGGGCACTTCACCCGGTAAAATATCCGGACAATGTTCGAGCACAGTGTAATTCAGATATTTCCCTCCAATGACACAAGATGATTTTTGAGCCGGAGCTGTTGCGCTCTTGCATGATGCTAAAAGCAGGATGAGACAAAGTCCAAAGAAGAAAGAAATTGATTTCATTTTGATCGTATGTTATGAATTTGTGATTAATGACTTTTTTTTATTGCTGCCAATTCTTCAGGAGAATAAATCTTTCCTATTTTTTTAATTAAGGATACGATTGTGGTGGCAAGAATGGCTCCCATGAAGGCCATGAATACATCTTTCTGCGCATCCCATATATCTCCCTGCAGACCCAGGTATGAGTCTCCCTGTTCAGGGAAAAATATATCTGCTACTGCCCACTCTATTAATTCGTATAAGCTGCTGATGGACATCGTTATTTCTATAGGTAACATCCATGCCACCCATCCAGGAAATTTGAACCATTTCAGGAACATCTCCCGCATGGGATACGCTAACAAAAAACCAAAACTAAAATGAACGATCCTGTCATAGTGATTCCGGGACCAGTGCAAATGATCTTTCAGCCAGTAACCAAATGGGTTCTCAGCATAGGTATATTTCGCACCATAAACATGCAGGCACAGATAAACACAAATGAGCAACAGGCTCAAATCACTGAACTGAAACCGTCTCTGAGCCCATAACAAAAACCCCAGGAAAAGGAAAACCAATGTGTTTTCCAATAACCAATTGGACATATCTGTTGTGCCCAGGAATGAATTCACCCATACGAACAGGAATGCCGCTATAAATAGCCAAAGCCAATAATGCTTTTTGAATGGTGTACGATATGAGGAAATAGCGAGGGAGAAGGGCATATGCGTCTGGTTGTTGTCGTTCTGCAATGAATAAGACGCAAATGTAGTGAATAGTCAGTAGTGAGTCTCTACAAACGTGAAGCGTAAATCGTGAGACGTGAGTAAACTTTATCGTGAGGCGTAAGCAAACTTTGCGACTTTGCGATACGTACTCAAGCTCAGCATGAGAGGTATCTCAGCAATATTATTTAGCTGCCGCATTCACCTTTCGTGTATTCTGTAATACTTGCACATTCGGCCTGGCATGAATTGCCATAGGTTACATTATTACATCCACATACCGGGTCATAAATCAGGATGCAATTGCAATCTGGTTTTATCTTTTCAACGCAGGGTGCTTTTTCTTCACAACTTATAGTGAATAAGGATACGAGGAAGGCTATTACAAAGAAGGACTTTTTCATCGTGATATCCATTTCCTTTTAAAACAATACAGTAAAGTAAAAGTTGACCTCGCCATGGAAAGAGATGTGCATCCTGCCTTTATTCTGTTATACTTATTCAATCGCATTAAATATAAGTTATTGCACCCATGCTATTCCGCTGTTTCTTCCTTTTCTAATTACATTTTGTTATTCCACCAATGTTTAGTTTTCCAACCCACTAAATACATCGTGGGTAGTATTATTAAAGTGATGAAGGTTGCAAAGCTTAGTCCGAATATGATGGACCATGACAGTGGGCCCCAGAAGGCTACTGAATCTCCACCAAAATAGATTTTTGGATCACCATGAGTTAAAAGACTTGCGAAATCGATATTGAACCCTACAGCCAATGGAATTAAACCAAGAATGGCTGCAGTTGCTGTCAATAATACCGGCGTCATCCGGATCCTTCCCGCTTCAATGATGGCAGGTATCACATCCTGACCATCAGATCTTAGCTTGTCTGTGAATTCGACGAGCAGGATTCCATTCCGTACTACAATTCCGGCGAGGGCAACAATTCCCACACCCATCATGATCACTACAAAATCCATATTGAAAATGGCAAGCCCAAGCATAACACCGATGATAGAAAAAACTACCTCGGTCATGATGATCAAAGTCTTTCCAATAGAATTGAATTGAGTCACCAGGATAATCAGAATGAGAAATATCGATATCACAAGTGATCTTCCAAGGAAATTAAATGCATCTATCATTTCAGCATCAGCTCCTTCAAATCCAACGAAGACATCTTCCTGCGGAGGCAATTGTGCAATAGCTGCTTTCACAGCATTGATAACTTCGGTTTGTTTCGGCTGATATTCTGCGGTAATGTTGGAAGAAATAGTTACCAATCGTTCCTGGTCTTTTCTCCGGATACCACCAAAGGTGTTAGAATATTTGACCTCTGCCAATGCTGCAATTGGAACTGATCGCAGCTTTCCTGAATTCATGTCTCTGAATGTAATGTTTAGATTTTCTACAGCATTAATATTCTCACGCTGATCTTCCTGCAACCGGATCACTACCGGGATTTCATCTTCACCATCCCGGTATTTAGTGGCTTCTCTTCCTAAGATTGCTGTCCTGAATTCAGAACCGATCTGCAGGGTACTGATCCCTTCCCTGTTCGCCCTGTCGCGATCGACATTGATACTTATCTCCGGTTTGCTGACGATAAGGTCACTCCTTAATTCTTCAACACCCGGGATCGCGAGCGAATCTAGGTATCGCTTCACCATTCTCGATGTTGCTATTAGCTTATCAAAATCATCTCCTCTTATTTCCACGGAAACAGGCTTAGGAGTTGGAGGCCCGCCTTGTTCCTGATCGACTACAATTTCTGCTCCTGCTATAATGCCTTTCGTTGCATTCCGGATTTTATCCATGTAGCTGGCTGAGCTCACCCCATTTCGTTTGCTATATTCTACAAATGCAACACCTACTTTTCCTTTATTGGATGTAGCTGCGCGATCGAATTGATCTTCTGAAGCACCTAAGGCCACGTTAGTGATGACCGACTCTACAATTGGATTATCCGCACCTAACACCTCAATTACTTTTGATTCCACGATTTTCGTAAGTGAGTCAGTCACATTGACATCTGTACCCACCGGTAAAGTCATGTATACAAAAATGAAATTAGGATCTGCTTTTGGAAAAAGTACGATGTTCGACTGGCGTGTAAGTGTAATACCGCAGGATGCAAAAAGCAAAAACATCATGCCAAACAACATAGACCAGGGATGTCTTAATGCCCATGTAAGAAATCCCGCATACCTGTTTTGAATGTATGGCCAACCTTTTTGCTGAAATGCTTTTACAACTTTTGACAAGACATATTTGTATAGCACGCCAAATAAAATACACACGATAATGAAATTTCCCATTCCTGTGCTGCCCGACATATAACATCCCAGAATAGTCAGCACCAATAAGCTGATACCGAAAATGCGCCTCCTCTTACTTTTTGCAGGATTGATGACACGGCCTTCTCTCACCGGATCTCCCATAAACCAGACTGCAAACAACGGATTAATGATATATGCAACTAATAATGAAGCGGTCAATGTAATGATCACCGTCACCGGGAGATAATGCATGAATTTTCCAAAGATCCCTCCCCAGAAAACTAGCGGAAAGAACGGTGCAAGTGTTGTCAACGTTCCGGAAAGGACAGGCAGAAACACTTCACCCGTAGCCTTCTTTGCAGCTTGCCGGATAGTAAGGTTGGGTTCGTCATGGTATATACGGTGTGTATTTTCAATCACCACAATCGCATCATCCACCACAATACCCAAAGCCAGCAGGAATGCAAACAATACAATGATATTGAGCGTGTACCCCATCGAAGGCAAAAGCATAAAGGCAATACACATCGAAAGCGGAACAGATAACGCCACAAACAACGCATCCGTTAATCCCATGAAAAACATAAGAATAATAGTCACCAGTATAAACCCAATGATAATCGTGTTGATAAGGTCATGAAGTGTAACTCTTGTTGCCCGGCTTTGATCACCTGTGATGCTCACCTCAAGATTTTGAGGAAAGTCATTATTCTTCATTTCATCAACGAGCACCTTTATTTTGTCTGATGCCTCAATCAGGTTTTCACCCGTACGTTTGATGACATTCAGCGATATAACATTCCTTGTATTGAGACGGCTAAAACTTTCCTGTTTTTCATGACTCATTTTCACTTCGGCTATATCCTTGAGATATAGAAAAGCGCCACTCTGTGAGGAGATCACCAGGTTATTGATCTGTTCGATATTCGTAAAATCGCCGCGTATTGAAACAGAGCGGGTCATACCACCGATATCTACATTACCGGCGGAGATAGTAGCATTTTCGAAAGCGAGCGCGTTCTCAATATCTCTGAATGTAAGGCTGGCTGCTGCCAATTTATATTTGTCAACATTGATCTGGACTTCTTTCTCAAGAGCCCCGATCATATCGACACGTGTGATCTCTCTTAGCTCTTCTACCTTGTCCTGCACTTTATCTGCATATTCTTTCAACCTGTCGAGATCATAATCACCGGCGATGTTGATATTCATAATGGGTATTTCTGAAATATCAAATTCAGTGATGGTGGGATCTTCAAGAAGGTCAGTGGGCAGATCACGTTTGGCTTTATCAACTCCATCTTTAACCTTCTGCCTGCATTCTGTAACATTGAGGTCAGTGCTGAACTCGACAATAATATTTGAAAAGTCCTGCACAGATGAAGAGGTGATCTTTTTTACTCCTGTCAGTCCTTTTAATTGCTTTTCAAGAGGCTTGGTGATCAGCTGCTCCATATCGGAGGGTGAAGCACCAGGATAGATCGTGGTAACAAAGATCTGTGGAACCGTTACATCCGGGAATTGCTCTTTTGGAATGGCCAGGTACGAAAAGACACCAGCAAGTGTGATGAGCACCGTGATGATGAAGATGCTTGTGCTGTTATCAATGGACCAGGAAGTTGGCTTAAACTCTTTCATGTTATTATATAAAGCTTTTGATCAAAGCTGTTTGAATAATTTATTTCTGTTCGATTATTCTGTTCCAATGTTTACTAGAATAAAACAGTTTCTCCGTTGTTAATATCCTGGAATCCTGTAGACACCACGAGGTCTCCTGCTTTCAACCCGCTCAGGATTTCAACATACCCATTGTAATTCTGTCCTTGCTTTACTACCACTCGCTTGATTGTTGCCTGGTTATCAACGCCTGTTTTTTCAGCTACCAGCACAAAGTCTCCTTCCTGAGATGATTGGATCAGGTTGACCGGAATCACGATTGCTTTTGGATTCTGATAATCAATGATCTTCAGCACAGCTATCTGATTTGCTTTGTAGTCACCGTTTAATACAGCACTTTCAACACTGAATGTCCGGCTTACAGGATTTATACTACGGCTCACATAATTGACTGTAGTGATGACATCTTTGCCTGTGTCAGGAAAATGCACCTGAACTTTATCCCCTTTGCTTACTTTGGATGCATATGCTTCTGTGACTTCACCTTTCACTTTAAGCTTTGACAGATTGAGAATGATAGCCAACGGAACACCAGGAGAAATAGCTTCTCCCGGATTGAGTATCACATTATCCACAGTGCCTGATGTAGGTGCAAAAATCCTTGTGTTGTTCCAATTCTCTTTGAGCGTTGCCATAGATCTCTCAAGGGATTCCTTGTTGTTTTTTGCCTGTATATATTGAACCTCGGAGCCAATATTCTGATCCCAAAGAGATTTTTGCCTGTTGTAAAGATCTTCTGCAACCTGCAGTTGTCCTTTCAGCTCATTGATACTGCTCAGCATCACTGCATCTTCAAGTTCTGCAAGGAGCTGGCCCTTTTTCACATTGTCACCATTCTTGACAAGTATTCTTTTAAGGACACCTGGCATTTTGGACGTTGCAGCCACACTCTCATCAGCATCTACTTTGCCCTGCAGATCAATAAAATGAGAAAATGGAGCAACCTTCAATTCGGTCAGCGCAACCGTTGGAAGCTTCTTTTCAATGACACCCTTTGTGACGAGCTCCTGTTCTAAAGCAGTGATCTGGGTCTCGATGGCAGCCTTTTGTTCTTTCAGCGCAGCAAGCTTTGCTACAGGGTCATCATTACCTTTTGGTTTGCATGATACTACTGCGATAAGCAGGAGCAATGGCATGATGTAATTTAATTTTCTCATTCTATTGTTCATTTGTTTTTTCATTTAATTCAAAGGAATAAATTCCTGTGTTACAATATCGATCGTACTTGAGGTACTAAGCTTTGCCTAATGCTTTATTAATCGAGACTACTGCTTTCAGCAATTCGAACCTTGCATTGACAAGAGCGCCCTGGGCCTGAAATAATCCGGCAAGGGCCTGAGTTACTTCATAACTTGAACCTACACCTGCTTTGAATTTAATCTGTGTAGTATCGTAAATGCGTTGAGCTAAAACAAGATCACGCTCATGATCTTCGACTTTCTGTTTGGCATTGCTATATTCAATTCTGGCATTTTCAATTTCAAGATCAAGGCCGCGGATCAACATATTTTTTTGTTCATCAACCTGCATTGCTGCAATGACTGCACGTTCCTGCTTTGCTCTTGAAAGCCCTCCATCATAAATAGGCATACTGATGGCCAGACCTGCTACTGCTGAAGGAATCCAGAAAAGCTTATTGTTACCCTGGAAGCTTGGATTGTAGGATGCAAAAAATGCTACAGTTGGCAACCAGTCTTTATGATACAGATCAACCTGAACCTGGTTCAGCTCACGCGCTTTCAGGATCGTGACATAATCAGGCCGGTTGTTATAATCAAGCGCTTCATCCGGATTTATGGAAACATAATTTTCAAGTAATGCATCCAGGTCATCAGCAAGTATAATCTCTTCACTGACAGGAATATTCAGTGTGAATTTCAAATAATTGATAACTGTCTCCTTTTGACGAACAAGATTATCACGTTGCGTTTTGAGTGTGGAGAGAAGGTAGTCAAGTCGATCTACATCCAACTGTTCTACAAAGCCTGCTTTATAAGTTGCCTTTGTATCACTGAATAATTTCTGTTGGTTTTGAATATTGCTGTCAAGCACATTTACCGTTTCGGATATTAATAATGCAGGTAAATAGGCATCTGTAATACTGTTACGGACCTTTTCCTTTGCTGAGATCAATTGGAGTTCAACATACTCGCGATACAATTTTGCAGCCTTAAGTCCAACCAGGTAGCTATTGTTGAATAACAATTGGTTGTATTCAATTTTACCTGCGATGTTATTCCGAAGCTGAAACTTTATTTTCTGGCCTGGCTCAGCACCTTCAAAACCAAGAGCCTCTGCCGGCAATCCAGGTTGCTGTAAAAAGAATGAATACGTGACACCGAGCGACAATTGAGGCAAGGCTGTTGCCTTATTTTCTTTAATGCGCCATTCTGCATCTTTGACGTTTAACTTGGCTATGCGGACATCCGGATGATTATTCATCGCATATTCTATCGCATCAGATAAGCTCATTGTCTTTTGTGCTGTAAGTACAAAGGACAATGCCAGGGGCACTATGGATAGAAAAAGTTTTCTGTACATATCAGGAAAGTTTCTTTTTAAGATAAGCAAGTCCTTTCGCGGAGACGATGCCGTGCAGGAAATGCATCATGTATTCTTTGAACAGGACGACTTTTGATGTTGAAGCCGATGGAAATAATTGTTCGTCAAACAAATTGAATGCGGTTGATAAATGGAGCTTTGCTACGATATCCACATTAAAATCGTCGCGATACAAGCCCTCTTTTCTGCCCCTGGTCAGGTTTTCGTGAATCACTTTCAGCACAAACTCATGCTGGAAATTCCTGATCATCAGCCAGGCGTCCCGGTGATATTTCTGGAGATCGTTGATAATATTGGTCTTCATCTGGCCCAGTTCCTGTGAATTGGAATCCATGATATTGAAGATCTCTTCGATGGCATTTGAGGATTCGTTTACCAGGCAGTGGCATTGTGTTTTTTCACGTGAGATATGATGGCTTAATACCTTGATAACCAGGGCATCCTTGCTTTCAACCATTTGATATAAGGTCTTCTTGGAAATACCTAGTTCGCGGGCCACATCGTCCATGGTGATGCTCTTGATGCCAAAGCGCAAGAATAGGGTTTCCACCTGTTCTAACCATTTTGTATCCTGGGCTGACGTCGTCATATTCACGATGTAAACATAGGAAACTATTTTTGGTTCAAAAGTTTTCTGATGTAAATTTTAGATAAACTCCTGAGATGGGCTGATGAAACATCAAGACATGTGAGTAGTGAGTAGTAATTAAGGACAGGGTATGACAGTTGCGCTAAGTTGTCCAAATAAAATCTTTACACTGTAGCAATTACCATCATAGCCTTTCATGATAATCCCTTTTTCAGGGTTGTCGATGTATAAAGTACCATTGCCCAGATGAAGCTCTGTTTTCGGATCACTTGTATTTATGCCCAGATTAGGAAAGTCCTCACAGGCGTCACCTATTCCATTAATGTTTTGATCAACCTGGAAAGGATTTGGAACTGTAAGGCAATTATCTGTTGAATCGAAAATTCCATCACAATCAGTGTCAAGTGCTTCGCAGATGTCCCCTACTCCATTTTGATTGCAATCCAATTGATTCGGATTCGATGTAGTGATGCAATTATCATTCAGGTCAGGAATACCGTCACCATCAGTATCTGCTTCGTAATCGCAAACATCACCAATGCCATTATTATTTGCATCAGATTGATTAGAGTTTGATACGTTTACGCAGTTATCAATTGCATCGTTTATCCCATCCCCATCTGAATCGGATGCAGTATCACATAAATCTCCGATTCCGTTGTTATTGGCATCAGCCTGATTTGGATTTACAATTGCAGGACAATTATCATATGCATCGTTTATACCATCGAGGTCAGAATCCGAATTAAAATCGCATTTATCTCCGATTCCATTATTATTGACATCTGACTGATCTGCATTGCCCTGGATTACACAGTTGTCGGTTGAATCATTTATTCCATCACCGTCTGAATCTGACAGAGCATCACATTTATCACCAATTCCGTTAGAGTTAGCATCTGCCTGATCTGGATTCGCGATGAATTGGCAATTATCGTTTATATCAATTGTGCCATCCATGTCCGTATCTGTCTGTGGAGGACAACTTGCCTTTATTTCCTCCCTGGTATTGCACCCTGTGCCATTATTGCCGATATTAATAGTGTTACTTGTTTTCCAAACAGCATTACAGATTGACTCAACTGCACAATCGGTCAGAAAAAGATTATTAGAAATAGTTAACCCGCTATTTATATTGATATGATGATCAAATCCGGTTATGTCGGATAAAAAATTATGATCTGAAATTGTCAAAAAACCAATGAAGTCCAGATTCTGAAACCCGGAAATAGAGGTTAAAACATTATTTGATGAGATAGTGACTACACCTTCTATTCTTTTCAGATTGGTAAATCCTGAAATGTCGTTTAACCCATTCATATTAGATATTGTAAGCCCACCTGTCAATGTGTCGATATTCATAAAATCAATTAGTGAACCTAAGCCTGACAAATAAATATCAGTGCCTACATATCGAATGCTGTTTAGATTGGAAATATCGTCAATGTCAAAAACAGTCAGACGTAGTCCTATTGTATCTAATAAAGTAAGTCCGGATATATCAGAAGTGGTATTAATCTGAAATTCACCATTTATGATTCGAAGCGAATTCAATCCGGAAATTGTATTGATAGATCCAATCAAACAATCTCCTAAAACATATTCCAGGCTGTTCATTCCTGAAATGTTATTTAAAGTTTGAAGGCTCAGCTTCCCTTGGACTTCTTCAAGATTATTAAAGCCGGAAATACCTGTGCCTGCACCGGTATCTCCTAAAATTGTCAAATCTCCTCCGATGTTTCCTACATTCATAAATCCTGATAAAAGCACAAGATTATTACCTGAAATCTGAACATTGTTTTCAATTGTCAGTAAATTATTAAAACCTGATATTGTATTAATCACATTATTTGTAATTATTAAATCTGAACCAAGATAGAGGAGGTTATCAAATCCATTCAGAATTGTCAAACCAGATAACCCGTTGAATTTAATATACCCTGAAATCTCAGTCAGGCCATTAAAGCCAAGAATGTTATTAAGTGAAAATGAATTAATGATCTGAACATTCCCTCCAATCTTCGATATATAGATAAGGCTATCTAAATTTGTAATATCATTCCCCGTTATCCCCACATTCCCATCTATGATGGTACAACCCGGATAATCCGAAGGAAAACTATTCACCTGGGTCTGAGTGGAGAAAACGATCGTACCAGGGATACAATGCTGACCAAAGCCTGCAAGCTGCATGATCACCAGGAAGATTAAGCTTAAACTATATTTCATCATTTCTTATAACCAAATATTGTGCCTGTTAAACAAATGCAACAAGCTGATAATGAGGCAAATTTAAGGAAAAAACATCAGAACTTAAATAAGGGAATACCCGCACGTAGACACAGCTTCCGGTTTCCTTAAACAATAAGATGGATAAAAGCATTTCATTTAAAACAATAATGGGATCAGATAATTAAGAATTATACATTTTTAAATATTAACCATATGAAAGACCTAACCTTCCTTTGCTTAATCCTCCTCCTGGTATTCGCAGGATGTAAACAATCATCCAAACCTGAAACCGTAAGTGAAAATGATGAGGTAAAAATGAAAGCTTATCAGGATTCCCTTATCAGAGCCTACCAGGACTCCCTGAAATCAGAAACGAATAATACCGGCCCAACTACACAACCCACTGCTCCGAAAAGTGAACCAAAAGCTGAGCAGGCCAGGAATAAAGGAAAGTATGGCACCATCACAAGGGCGTGGATTAATTTAGATGCAAATAATAGATTCCACTTTAAGCCCTGGTTTGGTAAAGACTACATCTATTTTGACCGTGTTTATATGGATGATCCGGAGAATCCCGATGTAGCAGAACCAGGCTTTCAGGATGATGTTTATTTACTTTCTGATCAGGCCATGCTTGATGCATGGAATGCAGCCATCAGGGATACGACAATAGATAAAAGTAAATTAGAAGTAGGTATTTGCTCAAAAATAGAACGACGTAATAACATGAGTGTGTTTGACAAAGCTGCTCTGTATTATGATACTGATCAGATCTATCCACCCTTGACAGTTTGTAATTGTCTCAAGGGTTGTAATTAATGAATTACAATAGTTCAATAAAAAGGGGAAGGCATATCTGCGTTCCCCTTTTTTAATGTTCAGGCTTTCGCCTGTTTTCTTTTTTCTCCGATTGGATCTTCTTTTCAGCAAGTCTTTCTTCAACAGACATTTTGGATGGCTTTGTGCGGACTCGTTTTGTAACGGGCGTAAGTGATTTCAATAAAATCTGCTGAAGCTTTTCTATCGCAGTCTCTTTATTGTCTAACTGGGATCTGGATTTTTGGGAAGTGACGGAGAGTATTCCTTCTGCATTAATACGGTTTCCGGCTTTTTCAAAAACAAGTGATTTTTCATCATCACTCAACCCTTCCGAAGCATTTACATCGAATAACACTTCCACTTTAGTTTCTGTCTTGTTGACATGCTGGCCACCCGCACCGGAACTACGGCTGGTACGGAAATCAAGCTCCCCTTTTACTTGCTCCCAAAGCATAAAAGCATTTACGATTAACGAATTACGATTTAAGATTTTTAAGTCGTACCTATTATTATATATTTCTCGCGACGAAACGAAAACTCAATAAAAGAAGATTATTGGGTATTCCGCAGTACTTCTTCCTGTTGAATTTCTCACAAAGGCTCATAGACGCAAAGAATAAAGTTTGTTTGTTTTTACTTCATTGCCTATTGCTCATTGCCTTTTGCATTTTTTTTAAAGTTGAACGGTCTTCTGTCCTTCGTCCACAGCCTTGAGAAATTTTATCAATCCCGTCATGTAAATATCCTGGTCATCATACATATCCATATGGCTTCCGTTCGGGCAATAGAGATGGCTTCCATGTTGAACCTGTGTAGACATCCATTTCATATGCTCAGGATCCATGGTATCATTTTTTGCACCAATCGTGAGGGTAGGAACAGATATTTTTGGCAAATCGGCTTTACGATCCCATTTTGCTAAATTTCCACCGATACCAAATTCACTTGGACCCTGCATAGTGACATACAGGGATTGATTTACTTTTGAAAACGACCTCGTTGCTGGTTCAGGCCATTTTTCAATCGGTATCCGCATAATATGCTGTGCATAGAAATGAGGCATTAGTAATTCCATATATTTTGGATTTCCAAAATCCTTTTTTGCTTCGATCATCCGAATCGTATCCAGCACTTTTGGATCCATAGTTTTTGACAATACATCTTCAGCATATTTTCCATAATCTGGACAGCTTGACATCATGTTGGATATGATGAGCCCTTTGATGTGATCCTGGTATTTCAATGCATACTCCATCGCAAGTATGCCACCCCATGAATGACCCAGCAAATAGAAATTCTCTTTATCCAACGACAAAGCTTTACGCACGGTCTCAACTTCTTCAACAAATCGAGACAGATTCCACATAGAAGTGTCCATTGGATTATCCGAATTACCGCAACCCAGCTGATCATAATAAATAAATTCAATCCCTTCAGCAGGCAGGAAACTTTCAAAGCATTCAAAATATTCGTGCGTAGCTCCCGGACCACCATTCAGGAGAAGCAATTTGATGGAAGGATGATTGCCAAAGGTCTTCGTCCAGACATTCATTTTACCTTTTGGTGTTTCGATGGACACTATTTTGACATTACCTGTTTTAACACCTTCTTCATGGCTTTTAAAGTAATCCGTCGGAGTGTTCTTTATCGGATTTGTTGGTTCGCTTTTACATGATAAAGCCAGGACAACAATGGACAGGAAAAAGGTTTTTAATAATACGGAAGCATGCATATAGTCTGGTTTTTGATAGTTATGATGGTGATTTACGTAAACGAGTTGTTTTCAGATCACGCAGATAAGCCGAAAGTAATGAAAATGGGGTGTTTCTGTCTTTATTTGAAGTATTACGGCTATTCATGACAGATAATTGGAGGATAAACTTTGACTTTCGTTACGATACTCCTATCTTAGGTATGAGAATTCAGAGAAAGACGAGAATCCAAATCGAATTAACACTAAAACTTAAGCTCATGGTCTCCGTAAAAAATTTGCTGGAAGGGAAACGTATGAACCGTATGTGCTCATTGACACCGGACAAAATGGTCATCGATGCACTTGAACTCATGACCCGTGAAAATATCGGCGCTGTCATGATCATGGAGTCTGACCGGCTCGTTGGTATTTTCTCAGAACGGGATTATGCACGTAAAGGAATCATCCAGGGACGCAAGGCCAAAACTACCCCGGTAACTGAGGTCATGACAAGTAATGTTTTTACCGTCACTCCTGAAATGAGCCTGGAAGATTGTATGCAGCTTTTCAGCGATAAACGTATCCGGCATTTGCCTGTAGTGGAAGAGGACAAAGTCATCGGCATGCTAAGCATAGGTGATATCGTAAGTGCCATCATCACTGAACAAAAGGATCATATCCAGTTTCTTGAAAAATATATTTCAAGCTAGATTTTCTTTTCCTTTGTCCCTGGTACGGAACTCCAACAAAGCATCTGATTCATGAGTGTAATGATTGTTATTGTATTCATCCTTGGATACATTTTGATAGCCTTTGAACATTCCCTGAAGATTGACAAAGCGTCAACTGCTCTCCTGACTGGTGTGATTTGCTGGTTGATGCTGCTGTATGGAATTGCACACATGCCGGTCAATACAGGGATAACCGGAACGGAAACTTCATCTTTCAATTACGTCCATCAATCCCTTTTCCATCACCTGGGAGAAATAGCTGAAATATTATTTTTCCTGCTCGGAGCCATGACTATTGTAGAACTTATAGATGTGCATCATGGCTTCAGGGTGATCACAGACAGGATTAGTACAACTAACCGGATCAAGCTCGTATGGATGATATCATGGATCACTTTTTTTCTTTCGGCAGGACTCGACAATCTGACGACGGCGATAGTCATGTGTGCATTGCTGCGCAAGATTTTGAAAAAACAGGAAGACCTTTGGTTCTTCGGTGGTTTTGTCATTATTGCTGCTAATGCCGGAGGTGCATGGTCTCCCATCGGAGATGTAACTACGATCATGCTTTGGATCGGAGGCCAGGTCACGACTTTTAATATTATCACAGCAACTTTCCTTGCATCAGCAGCCTGTCTGGTCGTGCCGCTGCTATTCGGGACTTATTTTTTAAGGAACGAAAATAATGTGCTTGAGACTTTATCCCACAAAGAAATCAGGTCATCTGTCGAGACTACTTCATTCGAAAGAAATTTACTTTTTTTCATGGGTATAGGTTCTTTATTAGCAGTTCCGATTTTTAAATCCATCACCCATTTGCCTCCTTACATGGGGATTTTATTTGTATTAGGATTATTGTGGTTTGTAACAGATGTCATGCATAAGCATAAGCAACCTGAGATCCGCCGTGAATTTTCGGTAGCCTATATTCTGCACAAGATTGATACACCGACTATTTTATTTTTCCTGGGAATATTGTTGGCAGTTTCATCCCTGGAAGTATCAGGTCATTTGCGTGGGCTTGCGGATGTACTTGATGACAGGCTAGGAAACATTTATCTCATCAATGGAGCTATCGGGCTTTTATCAGCGATAGTTGATAATGTTCCACTGGTTGCCGCTTGCATGGGCATGTATGATCTTAGCCAGTTTCCACAGGATCATGATTTTTGGGAATTACTGGCTTATTGCGCAGGCACCGGAGGCAGCATTCTGATCATCGGTTCAGCAGCGGGTGTGGCGGCAATGGGAATATTGAAAATGAATTTTATGTGGTTTCTGAAAAAGATTTCTGTCTATTCGTTGATCGGGTATTTTGCAGGGATACTTGTGTATTATTTGCAGCATAAATAAATGTCGGAATATGCGGAATAGGCTGAAAAGCTAAAAGTTTTGCTGATCGTTGTTTGCGAGAAAGTCTTTGACTGTTAAATTGGTGCACAAGGACAATCGGAGGGACGTCGAAGCAATGCGGGAATAAGGGAAAGAAGAGTGAAGAGCTTTTGGTATTTTGGGGGTAAAATTGTAATATAGCCTTCAGAGAGATAAAACCAATAAATTAAAAACAACGTATATTATTCTTCAGCATACCCCTTGTTTTTTTTACTTACAAAAATGCTCGTTTATGCGACAACCATTAAAAGCAGTCCTATCCGTAGTCGTCACTGCACTTTTTCTATTATTTGCTTATGCCTCCAGCTGGGATGATGTCATGGCGACTTCAACCAACACGACTGTTGCCATTAAAGATTGTGAACAAGAAACAGGTGTATCAGGTCAATTGATTGCAAATCTTTCATTTAATCACAAAAACGGTGTTTCTATAGCAGGTGCAACCGGTGAAATCTATATAACCCATCAGATAGCTTCTAAGGAATGTGAACCTGTAGTCCTGCAAAGTATTGTAAAGAGCTTCGTAACAGATCTTGATGGAAATTATGAATTTGTGGGTGATTCATATCTCCATAACAATAGCCAGGATTTGATCCGCGTCGAAGTCCATATTGATAGCAGACCTGGGCATTGGGATGATTGGAAAAGCGTCCAGGTCAAATATTACAATTCTTTCGTATTTTTCTTTAACGCCATAGCTCCGGACGCCTTATGAAAAACGCTTTCCTACTTATACTCTCAACATGTCTGTTGTTTCCATTTGTAGCCACAGGGCAATCTTTCAGTTTACATTCAAACTCACCTTTTGGAATCCAGTTTGTGAAACCTGATACCACACGTGCAGCTCAGAAAATCATGTTTGCCGATTATGACCATGACGGTGACCTGGATTTGTTCCTTACCGGACTTGACCGTCTGGATGCGTTTGAAGATTTACAATGGGAAGAAATTCATTTCTTTATTGAAATGCAGGAAAATATTGGAGATCGATCCCATCCTCAATTTGGTCCCAGGAAAGAAATCACTAACAATTTTCCTTATCCGGTCGGTTACTTTATGCCTGCTGTAGGGGACATTAATGGTGACCATAAAACTGATTTAATTATCAGTTCAGCGATCGATCAAATCGGAAACGGCACACCACTCTATTTAAAAAACATCGGCTCATCAGGTGCAAATGCATTTGAGGTACTACGTTTCGATGAGATGGAAATCCCTTCATTTGTTCCTCAGAGCATGTTTATCCCCGAGTTGGCGGATCTTGATGGTGATGGTGACCTGGATGTATTGATGAGTGGTTTTGATCCTGCCTTTCACGAAGAAAATGGTCCTGATGTACCTGTTTTTCGTTATGCCAGAAATGTAAGCAACCCATCGGTTGAACCGGATTTTGAAGGTTGGTATAGTAATCCTTATGGACTTGTGCCACATCCAAACATTGAAACATTGATTGCAGGAGATATTGATAATGACGGTGATGAAGATCTTTTAGGTTCTCTGCTCAATCTTGAAAGTGATTCCATCAGCCGTCTGTATCTACATATGAATATCCCCGGGCCTGATAGTAAACCTAATTTTTCAACTGTTTTGCTTTCACCTTTTGGCATGCCGACTGCGAATGGAGGAACTCAATTGACCTCACCCGCATTAGCAGACCTTGATGGAGATGGTGATTTGGATCTGTTTGTATTTATCAATGATGGTTCTACTCCAGTACTCGCCTATTATTTAAACAATATATGTCAGCCTGCTTCTCAGGATGATCTGACGCTGATTGGACATACATTGTTTACTGATCAAACAGGACCAGGCTTTACTTATCAATGGTTGAATTGTGATTCAGGTGAAAACATTGCAGGCGAAACAAACGTATCATTTACCCCGATGGTGAATGGAAATTATGGTGTAGTCATCACCAGTGATCAGGGCTGTACGATTGAATCTGAATGCATTTCTGTGATCATCAATGGAATAGCGGATCCAGTATTAAGCAATTCAATTCTTGTTTATCCTAATCCTTCTTATGGATGGTTAACTATTCAGAACGATTCAGGACTGACCATATCAGATATCACGATAACAAACCTTTCCGGGCAAATTCAACGTATAATTCAATTGAAGAATAATAATACAGCTGATATTTCATTCCTTGGTAAAGGATTCTATATCATGAATATAAATATGAATGGAGTTGAAGTAATAAAAAAACTGATTGTTATGTGATCAGCTATTTCAACTTAGGTTTTGGATAAACTGATGAGGTGAAATATCTATGCAATCTAATATTTTGAAAATTTTTTGAGCATGAAAAACATAATGAGATCTATTCTTTCATTTGCTGTTATTGGCTTTTTTTTACTTGCTGCGATTGCTTCTTTTGGCCCTGATGAGGCTACAAATACAACTGTTCCTATTTCTGATTGTGAGTCGAAGCCTGTTGTAACTGGAAATCTAAAAGTTGATATTAAACTCAGAACTTTACAACTTGAACCCATTCCGGAGCATGATATCCAAATTTTTGTAACCCATCAAAAAGTAAATCCTGATACTTCCTGCACATTTCAGAGTACTATGTCTAATGTGATACTTACAACGGATATAGATGGAGAAATTTCCTGGTTTGCTCCTGATAACTTTACACATGACAATTCAGAAGACTTGTACAGAGTCCAGATAAAGGTTCGGGGTGATGATAACTGGGATCAGGCAGATGATATACAAGTATTAAAATATAATCAGGCCCAATTCAGTTTTTATATAATTCAGTATAACAAGGATGATATATAATTATATCCTATAAAAACTGAGAATTGTACAGTTACTTCATCCAGCATTTGCGATGTCATTTTAATCGTGTTGTCAAGAGATTAAACGAATTATGAAAACGATTATCACACTTTCCATCCTGGCCCAATTATTTGTATGGCCATGTGTTGCCCAGTATTTCACCTTCGAGGGAAATTCTCCGTTTGGAATTCAGACTGCCTCAGGGATGCTCTCTACTCAACGCATGATGTTCTTTGATTATGACAGAGACGGAGATCTTGATCTGTTTCTTTCAGGTATGGGCCCTATTGAAGACTTTGATGATCTTACCTGGGAGACCATGCCCTATTTCATCGATTACCAGGAAAACATAGGAGACAAATCGAACCCGCAATTCGGACCGCGTGAAACTGCATTTAATGGAAATTTCCCTTTTCCTGCCGGCTTCTTTTTTCCAAGTGTGGGTGATTTGAATAGTGATGGTAAAGTAGATTTTATCATCAATGCATCCGTAAATTATTTTGGTAAGAGGACACCTCTTTATTATAAGAATCTGGATCATCAAGGAACTGATGATTTTGATCAAATCCCTTTTCTGGATATGGGCCTTCCTGATTTTCTCCCTGAAAGCTTTTACATTCCTGAATTAACTGATCTGGATCTTGATGGAGATCTTGATATCCTGATGAGCGGTATAGACCCTGCATTTGGTGAAGAGGATGGTGAGGATATACCTACTTACAAGTATGCAAAAAATACAGGAACCAGCCAGGAGCCACTATTTATAGGATGGTTTCAGAACCCATATGGACTGATCCCAAATCCTCTTGTTGAAGTCACCACGACAGGTGACATTGATAATGATGGGGATACAGATATTTTGGGAGCATTGACGGCCATACCGGATGACTCTTTGAATTACATTTATTTTCATAACAATACTCCCGGTACGAATAGTAAGCCATCTTTCACCAACGTAACTGAATCACCATTTGGCCTTCCCTCTGGTTTTGGGAAGAACCAGTTTTTGTCTCCCATGCTTGTTGATATCGATGGTGATGGCGATCTTGATTTTTTTGTATTACAGGGCACAACTACAAACAATGAGCTTAAATATTTTAAAAATAATTTATGCACAACCGTTGAAAGTCAGGTAGAAGTAGAATTATGCCAGGGCGATTCACTTGTTTACGCAGGAAACACGTACGCTGAACCGGGAGATTATGTCATAACCCTTGAAGCTCCTAATGGATGTGATACCACTGTATTTTTATTGATCACTACTATTCCTGTTTATTCCACTGTAATACATGAATCCATTTGCGAGGGTGAAACGTATACAATCGGAACTGAATCTTTTAACGCATCCGGTGACTATACCGTTTTATTGTTTGCTTCCAATGGATGTGATAGTACCATTTCCCTTTCATTGGAGGTACATGATAATTCCAATACAGCTATTGAAGAAACTTTATGTGACGGCGAAGTCATTACTATTGGCAATGAAACTTTCAATTCCCCGGGGATTTATGAAGTCCATTTAACAAATGAGTTTGGCTGCGATAGTACAATAACTCTTACTCTCCATGTAATCCTTGTTGACAATAGTATAACGGTTTCTGAGAGTACCATAACCGCAAACCTTGCGAATGTACTATATCAATGGTTTGATTGTGACTCCGGTGAAAGCATTCCCGGGGCAACAAGTCAAAGTTTCACAGCAACCGAAAGTGGAAATTACGCTGTAACGATCACCGAACTTTCCGGTTGCTTTTCAGTATCTGCTTGTACTTCGATCATCCTTAATAGTTTGGAGGGGAATCTTCTTTCTGATGATATATCGATCTATCCAAATCCTTCGTATGGATGGATCACTATTCAAAACGATATACAGCTTCCGATTTCATCGATCACGATAACGAATCTATCTGGCCAGATCCAGGGAAATATAGCACTGAATCCACATCACATAGCGGATATATCCTTCCTGGGCAAAGGTTTGTACCTGTTGAAGATTAAGATCAATGGACTGGAAGTGGTTAAGAAGCTCATGGTTATGTAATCATGTTTTCGAATTTCAAAACTTTGTGAAACCATTTGCTGGATTCTGTTTCTATAAACTCAATTAACTGAGACCACATTCCACTAATTTCTTATCTCGAAGATTAGTCGGCTCGGAAACTATTTAAGCCTGTTCATGTTTTTCTAAGCATGTAAATTCCTGCATTCGCTTCACTTTGCACCAGCCTTTTTTGACAGAAAGGAAGATTTCCTCTGATGGATACATTAGGATCATTCCTTCTGATGACCCTGATCATCGAATTGAAGAGGCTTAATGAACATTTTTGAATTAAATAATGGTGCATTGAAAAGACTTAATTATGTATGGTGTTATAGTCTGATTGTATTTTCCCTCGGTACTTTGCAGCAAAAAGGAATTAGTCAATGCCTTGTAGATTATACCACGTATAATTATTTCTGCGACCTTGATACTTTGATTCTTGAGGCAGTCCCAGTCACAGGAACCGGACCTTTTTCCTTTATCTGGGAAACCGGTGAAACAACGCAAAGCATTCTTATTCCATTAGCGTTAGGAGACTATATGCTGACGATGACGGATGCTAGTGGATGCATTTCAGTGATCAATTGCCATATAAAACCCTTCTCGCCAGTTTTATACTATCCCTATAATCAGAATGCGTGTGAAGGGGATACAATAACCTTATGGCTGGAATGGTTTCGCGACAGTATTCCGGGAGCGACTTATTTGTGGTCTACAGGCGAAACATCCTGGTCAATTGAATTAACAGATGATTTATTATGGTCAGTCACTGTAACTGATCCCTCGACAGGTTGTGAGTTTGTGATCCCATACGGTCTGTTTGATTTCCATCCAACACCTTATCCTACTATCGTCGGTCCGAACATGCTTTGCACAGGTCAACCCATTACCCTTTCTGTGACAGGTGGACCTTTTGGAAACATATATTGGTATCCGCAGGGAGTTTATGCGCCTACTATAGATATTACAGAACCCGGAACATATGTTGTTTATGCCTGGTCACCGGAAGCAGGATATTGCTTTCATACAGATACCATCACGATACTTCCGGGCAATATTATTTTACCCATCCTTAATGGTCCTCCTACTTTATGTTCAGGACAGAATGGAAGTATTACTATAACTAACAGCTCTGCTTACAACGGTTTTCTTTGGAGCAATGGCGCAACAACTTCTTCTATTTCAATCACTCAACCCGGTACGTATACAGTCACTGTAACAGCTGCAGGAGGTTGCTCTGCTCTAGAAAGTTATACGGTAGGGAACGGTACCGGTGCATCGATTACGAATTCGAATGTGCCTGCCACCTGCGGACAGAATAATGGCAGCATCAACCTAACCATGACACCATCCGGTTCATATAATTTCAATTGGTCAAATGGAAGCAGCTCAGAGGATCTCAATAATATTCCAGGAGGTTCGTATGCTGTAACTGTCACATCAGCAAATGGATGTACATCCACCTTCAATGTGATCGTCCCCGACAATCCAATAGCAATCACCATCACAAATGTCATCTCACATATCACAACCTGCAATGTAAATAACGGAAGCATTGACATTAGCATCACACCGGCAGGAACGTATACTTACCTATGGTCAAACGGTGCTACGTCGCAGGATCTAAATAATCTTGCTCCGGGAAATTATGCAGTGACCGTTTCTATTGGAGTAAATTGCATCTCAACAGGAAATTTTGTAGTAAATAACCTTGTTAATGTTCCTGACATTCAATCTGTTTCCATACCAGCCACATGCGGTGAAAGTAATGGCTCTGTAGATCTTCAAATCAGTAGCGGTCAATCACCTTACAATTTCCTTTGGTCAAATGGAAGCAACGCTCAGGGAATTACAAATCTTCCGGCAAATTCCTATTCGGTAACTGTAACAGACGCGAACGGATGCACTTCGTCTTCAATAGTGAATGTTCCTGATAACACTATTCCTGTCAATATCTCAGGGATTGTTACACCAAATTCTTCATGTATCATTAACAATGGAGGTATAGACATCTCTCTTTCTCCAGCAGGCAATTACTCTTTTCTTTGGTCAAATGGAAGTACCTCTGAAGATATTGCAAACGTTAGCGTCGGAAACTATGATGTCACCGTGACTCTTGGAATTAATTGTCAACAAACCGGAAGCTTTACAGTTTCAAATCAAAATATTCCATTTTCGATCAGCGGAAATCCAGCTGCGAATACTTCCTGTACAAATCCAAATGGATCGATTGACATATCAGTTTCGCCCGTAGGCACATATACGTATGAATGGAGTTCAGGTGAGACAAGCGAGGATCTGCAAAATATGGATGCCGGGAATTATATCGTCTCCGTTACAAATTCTGAAGGATGTACCCTTAGTTCCACATTTAATATTATACATACACTCCCGGTAATTGCAATTTCCGGTGTCACTATACCAAATACTTCCTGTCAAAATCCGAATGGTTCAGTTAATATTTCTATATCACCTTTCGGAACGTATGCATATCTCTGGTCAGATGGAAGCACAACGGAGGATTTGCAAAATATTTCACAGGGCATCTATGGCATAACTGTCACTGGTTCAAATGGATGTTCTGCCGATTCCTCATTTACTGTTGATAATCAGAGTGCATCCTTTTCTTTGACCGGGATCCCGGTTTCAAATACATCATGTACTATTCCAAATGGTGCATTGGATCTTGCTGTCTCACCAAACGGCCCATATTCATTTACCTGGTCTAATGGATCCACGACTGAAGACATTCAATCACTTTCCGCCGGTGTTTATACAGTAACAGTGAGTGATCTTAATCTATGTTCTTCAACCGGCAGCTATGCTATCGGGGATAGCACACATTATGCGGTTATCACAAGTCTTATTACTCCCGAGACATGCGGGAATGCCAATGGGAGCATTGATGTAACGATCACACCGGCAGGCTATACCCAGTTATGGTCCAATGGTTCATCAAATGAAGACCTGCAAAATATTACATCAGGGATTTATTCTATCATCGTTACCAGTCCGGTTGGTTGTATAAGCCTTGATACTTTTGTAGTGGATAACCAGAATGGCAATTTCACTCTTTCAGCAGACACTACGATGAATACATCATGCCTTCTACCGAATGGGTCAATAGATCTGACAGTTGCTCCTGCGGGGACATATTCATTCTTATGGTCAAATGGAGCAATTTCGGAGGATTTACAAAATCTGCCACCGGGGCAATACCAGGTATCTGTCACAGACCTGACTAACTGCTTATCTATTTTGCTCTTAACCATTGATAACAATACAATCAGTCCTGCTATTGCACATACTATTATTCCTGCTACATGCAGTCAAAACAATGGTGGAATAAGCTTAAGCATAACACCAAATGCAGGTAATACATTTCTATGGTCAAACGGAACCACCAACAGCGATATACAAAATGTTATCCCTGGAAATTATAGTGTAACTGTAACCGGTAGTAATGGATGCACTACAACAGAAAGCTTTGTGATACCAAATAATAATACTGTTTTCACAATTGATGGAATGGTAAATGCAAATACTTCCTGCATAGCCTTCAATGGTGGGATAGATCTCATTCTCACTCCGGCAGGCAACTATTCCTATGCCTGGTCAAATGGAAATCAGACTCCGAACCTTCAGAATGTGGCTCCGGGAAATTATTCGATAACAGTTACAAATGAATTTAACTGTTCTTCTACACATTCCTTTGTTATTGCTGACAGTATAACTAATCCTACATTCACGACAACTATAATTCCTGCTACATGCGGCCAAAATAATGGAAGCATTGATATCATCATTTCATCTCAGGGTAGCTATAGTTTCCTATGGTCTGACGGAAATACTACTGAGGACCTGCAAAATGTTTCTCCGGGAGCATATGGAGTAACCGTAACTGATTACAACGGATGTTCTGCCACGGGTTCATATACGATTTTAAATACTAATTCAAGTTTTACAATATCCGCAGTTTTATCAGATGATCTATCCTGTACAAACCCGAACGGAGCGATTGATATTTCTATTTCACCTGCAGGCTCATATACTTATCTCTGGTCGAATGGAGAAGTCACAGCAGATCTTTCAGGCTTACCTTCCGGCATTTACCAGGTGACTATATCTGATATCAGCGATTGTTCTGCCTCTGAAATATTTGCTGTGGAGAGTGCAACTGTTTTACCTGTTCTTTCGGACATTATCACACATCCTTCATGTGGAGAAGTTAATGGGAGCATTGATATTATAGTTACCCCGGCAACAGGAAATCAATATCAATGGTCAACCGGAGATATAACTGAAGATCTTGAGGATATCAATGAAGGGATTTATAGCGTCACTATTACTGATGCGAATGGATGCAGTGTTTCTTCTGCTTATACAGTTCCAGGGTCAAATGCTGTGAATGTTATAATAGATGCAGATTTATTCGCTTCGAATGACAGCATGGTTACCTGCAGCCTGCAATTGAATATTCCGACATCTATGATTGATACCATTAGCTGGATGCCATCAGATTTGTTCAATTGTCATCAAAGAATTTGTCTTGAGCAAACATTTTCATTAACTGAATCTACCAATGTAAGGGTAATGGTTATGGATACAAATGGATGCACTGCATTTGCAAGTCTTGCTCTAGAAGTAGATAAGGAAATATCAGTTTATATTCCAAATGTATTCTCTCCGAATGATGATGGGGCAAATGACACGTTTACAATCTTTGGAAATAAAGAATTGGAGGAAATTGAAGAGTTAGAAATATTCGATCGTTGGGGAAACTGCGTATTTATTAATGAAACATTTCCACCCAATCAACCGGGGTATGGATGGAATGGAATATATAAAGGACAGCCGATGAATCCTGCTGTATTTGCATATCGGGCTGTTGTGCGATTTACCACTGGAGAGGAGCGTCAGTTTAAGGGGGATGTTACGTTGGTGAGATGATTTGCCCCTAAATCCCCTGAAGGATTTGCCCCTAAATCCCCTGAAGGGGACTTTTACATTTCCTGTTTCATAAAGGATTTAGGGGTAAAGGATAATTCTCTTCACAGTCCGTTTTCCGTCTTTTGAAAATCTCAAAAAGCATACACCGGGTGTACAGTTTTCCGGCTTCATCTGAACAATACTGTTGTCCATTGTTAATTTATTCAATACTTCCCGACCGAACAGATCGATTATTGAAATGTCTTTTGGAATGGTATTGCCGGTAAATTCAATAAAGAAATTACCAGAGGAAGGATTCGGATAAATCTTAACTACATCATCATCTTCCAAATTTATGTTACCAGAAACTATGACATTCACAGGAATCCGGTCTGAAAAGCATTCGATATCCGGTTCCCGGATTTTCCAGTCATAGAAATAGTAATAATAATTTTCTCCGTTTGAAGAATTATAGATCTCTCCTGCATCACCGATAGGATAAGGATAGTTGAGAGATCCTGTATTTCTGAAAAGGTTGCCTTGTGGACATGTCAGATAATGCTTTCCTACAGGAATATCAAAATCCAGGTTTAAAATATTCATTCCGGTATGTACTGTAAATTGCTTTGAAGCGACCAGGGTATCATTAGAGTACAATTCAATGAACCGTACCCCTTGGGGTCCACCAAGTGGGATATACACGGCGACTGACATCAAAGTAAATGGCTTCCAGGTTTCAAATAATAAATGTCCATTCTGTAAAGGCAAGCCTCCGGTCCCAGTAGTATCAGTTTTGCCACCTGATTGTATCACCCCCGGATAAGGGTGATGCGATTCTACATAGTATGTTGTAGTCGTTCCTAATGATGATGTCTGCAGGGAAGAACCTGTACCTAATAATATTCCACCTACAGGCTGATCATACCAATAAATATTTTCACCTTCTGCCATCAACAGGATTGAATCACCGGGGTAAACAAATACGTCTGATACATTTGGCGATGGAGATTCAACGACGATTATATTTCTTACTTCAGAAATTAAGTTCTCGGTTGAGCATTCGCTATTAACAGCGACCGTATAATCACCACTTTCGCCGACTTTGATTTGTTGTGTTGTTTCGCCAGTTGACCATAGGTAAGTTTGCGCCGGGGATGATGTCAACGTTATTGAATCCCCTTCACAAAACCGGATTCCATCACTTATAGAAATGACCGGTATTTGCTCTTCGATCCATTTAACTTCAACACAATTTGAAATTGAAGTGCATCCTATGTTATCCGTAACTGTGAGACAATAAATTCCTTCTGTATTGAAAGTTGTGCTCTGCGAAGAAGACCCATTTGGCCAGAAATAATCTACAAAGCCAGGAGGACCTCTCAATTCAAATGGCTCACCAGGACACCACAAGATTGTCCCTGTGTAATTCAGGGTAACCGGCCCATGGAAACAGGATGTTTCAGGAATGAGATAAGTATTATCAGAGGTCAAATCAGTCCAATGTGTAATGATTCCGGATGGCCATCGCACGATTACTGAATCTATCTTATCTGATTCACCCATGCCGAAGTGTGTTGTAAGAGAACTCATGGGACTATAACTCTGTCCTGATCTCACCTCGCGAATTTGTTTTCCCCAACTTCCATAGATCTCGATTCTTGCCCCAATGCCATTTCGATTGCTTTGAATGCCTTGCAAATTGAATTTCACCCAATGATTTTCGTTTCCATCATTGAGCCAGACTTTATTATCATGCATCACATCGAGAAATCCATCATCGTTGAGATCCCCTATGGCACCTGGCTTCACTGGTCCTTCCTGAGGTGTGAATGTCAGATCACCATTTCCAAGGTGGAATTTGAATGTGAGTTCTGAAAAGATATCGATGTACCCATCATTGTTAAAATCTCCGGAAGAATTTTCAAAAGCATTCAAATCAAATGGATGAATACCTGATGCCTGAATGACATCGGTAAATGTGCCATCTCCATTATTACGATACAGACGGTTGGCAAAATCATGATTGACTACAAAGGCATCAAAGTCTCCATCATTGTCAAAATCTTCAAATACCGTGCTCCACGATTGGGCATTATCATCGACTCCTGCAGCAGCTCCCACTTCTGTAAATGTTCCGTCGCTATTATTGCGGTACAATAAATTCGTTCTGACAATATCTCCGGGCAGAGCACCCTGAAGACATTTCGTCAAATACAAATCGATATCTCCATCATTGTCAAAATCGGTCCAGATAGCTGCATAGTTGCCCTTCCGGTTAGCTGTGTGAATGAGATTTGTATCAGGGATCATGTTTCCGTTTCCCATATTTCGAAATGGAACAGATTGTGCAGATTCATGACAAACAAATGCATCGAGCCTGCCATCATTATTTATATCTGCCATTGTTGACCGTTGGCTCTCAACAGATACCGGCATAAGAGTTTCCGTATAATCGGTACCATCATCATTGGCTAAAATAAAAGAGACGGACGCACTGCCAGCAAAAAGAAGATCATTGAACCCATTATCATCGAGATCTCCTGCACAGATGCTCCAGGATGGAGGAGATTGAACCGGGAAATTAAATTGCTTTTGAAGAAAAGTCCCATTTTTTTGCTGATAATCTATGAAGACTCCCTTCCCTCCTACCCTTACGACATCATCCAGGTAATCAGCGTTCATATCCACTACACAATCTGAATAGGATGAGAAACCTGTTATCGGATTAAGCAGTTCAGTGGTTTGTGTAAAGGTTACGGGTTGTGAAAAAAGCCGGCTGGAAAAAGGGAAAATTAAAAGGAAGATTGAAGTCGTAATTATTTTATGCATAAAACGCTTTCCCTTTAGAACAAACAATGAACTATTAAAGATGCAGGGACATATGATTACTTATAGACAACTTTCATTTCAAACATACCTATAGTATCAAGGGTATTAAAATCATGCTGATTCAAAAGGAAATTAAGATAATCCTGAAGATCATAATTTTTTATACATTCCTGGACATGTACTATTCCATACTGTTGGCCCGGGTTAATAGTGTTAGGTCCTGGAATACCTCCGTAGGTAAAACCACATAGTTCGAATTGATCCAGATCTGAATTATAGGAAATAAGATTGCTGCTGTCCAAAGCTGCAATGATAATTTCTTCGTCTTCCATTGTGTAGTTAACGGTAGTGTCCAATTCTTCACCATCCGAAATGATGTGCAATCTTACCTGGTCTTCGTTTAATAGTATGATTTCCTGGATATCAAATATCTCCTGCATGAATTCAAGCGTAAATGCCTTAATGTCACTGCGTTCTTCCCCCCATTCTCCGGTATTTACAGCTATCGGAGTTCCCGAAGTTGGGTTATTAATCAGGAACAATCCTTCTATTCCTTCTTCAGTATGTGAAAAAGTGTACGAAACAGGATAGGAAATGGATGTGTCATTTCCACAAGCCATAATAGAAAGAAACAATAAATAAAGTATGCAGTATTTCAGTATGGAAAGTTTCATAACGAATGAATTAATCGTTAAAATGTAATTGAGATCTGAATTCACCAGGAATCACAAATCATATGCCCTCAAAAGTAAACATTTAAAGCAGCAGTAAATACACTACATCAGGTCAAACAAGCTAGTCTGTGGCTTTCTTGCTTTTTCGTAAAGACTTAAATCATATTCGAATGATTCAGCATTCGGCAGGAATTTGCGCTTAGCCAGGTGAAAATGTTTTTCAATAATTTCTGCATATTTACCTTCTCCTTTCATTCTTACTCCAAACCGACTTTCATTCAGTGTGCCACCGTGCGTGTCCATGATACGGTTCAAAATTTTATCTGCGCGATCCGGATACGTTTTCTTTACCCAATCTGTAAATATTTCACCAACATCACCATTCAGCCTGACGATGATATACCCTGCATTTTTCGCACCCGCATTTGTTGTTGCCTCAACTATGTTCATAATCTCGTGATCCGTAAGTCCGGGAATCAGCGGACCTAACATCGCATGCACATAAATACCTGCGTCAGACAACTCTTTAATAACCTGTAGCCGCCGTGGGATAGAAGCAGTTCTTGGTTCTAATAACCTTCTTGTCGCTTCTGTTACCGTATTGATAGAGATCGCTACGGTCACCAATTTTTTTTCAGCAAGCCTCTTCAGGATATCTATATCACGAAGGATGAGCGCGCTTTTCGTGATGATGCCAACAGGATGATTAAATCGTTCTACTACTTCAAGGATCTGCCTGGTAATGTTGAATTTCGCTTCTGCGGGCTGGTAACAATCCGTATTACCTGAAAGCATGATCGGTGCCGGGATCCATTTAGGCGAAGCAAGCTTCTTGGCTAATATCTGTGGTGCTTCCCTTTTGATTAAGATCTTGGTTTCAAAATCCAGTCCTGCACTATACCCCCAGTAAGGATGCGTATTACGGGCATAGCAATACACACAACCATGTTCGCAGCCCTGGTAGGGATTCATGGAATATTCCATGCGGACATCCGGGCTCTCTACTTTATTGATCAGGGTTTTGGGATGTGTTTCGAGATATTGTGTTTTTACCTCCTCCGGTGGAGGTGTAAAAATTAAATCTCTGTGCTTTGATTTTGTCAGCTTCTCATACGGGCTGTCCGGGTTGATCTGGGCTCCTCTGCCTTTCATACTTTAAATATATGACTAAATAACAAACAATTACTGACTATTTATTAGTCATTTCGAGAATTACTAATAATGTTTTCCACATCTCGCTGTGCATAAGTACCCAGGAGTCCTCACAATCAATCACTTACAACAGTGTGGCACACTTAGGTGTGGCACACCTAAGTGTGCCACACCTTCTTGATCGCCTAAGGGAAATCCCGATAAAACTAACCCTGGCGGCTAAAAAACACTCTATTGTCCAGAGAGGGACGGATTAATTATTGACAGGGCAACTTTATCCGCCATTATGAAAGTATTTTTACAATAGCAGGCAGCGAAAATGTCGCCTATGTATCAATTAACTAACCGTAATTAAGAACAGAGCTTTTGCAGGAGCAAGAACTGATCAAAAGATGTAAAGACAATGACCGGATAGCGCAACGAATGCTCTACGAACGGTTTGCACCGCTTTTGATGTCTATTTGCAGAAGGTATGTTGGTCCCATTAATGCAGAAGACGTTTTGCAGGACAGCCTGATAAGAGTTTTCCAATACCTGGCCCAGTACAGAAATGATGGATCCTTTGAAGGATGGGTAAGAAGAGTCTGTGTCAACACCTGTATCCGGCATCTTGAAAAAGAAAAGCGGTTACAAATTGATTATACCGCAGAAGGATTACCGGAGCATGGAGTTGAACCGGATGCGATACATAAGATGAGTGCAGACGAACTGATGAACATCATTGATAAATTACCTGATGGATACAGAACGGTTTTCAACCTGAGTGTGATCGAAGGATTTCATCATAAAGAAATTGCAGAATTGCTGGGCATAGAAGAAAGCAGCTCAAGATCACAACTGACCAAAGCAAGAAAATATATTCAACGCTCCTTAGTACCTACTCAAAAAGTAGAAATATGAAAGACCAAAACCCTTTTAAACAAAAGCTCTACAACCATACCATACCGGTAAGGGAAGAAATGTGGAAGCACATTGAATCCACTCTTCCCCCAAAGAAAAGAAGGCTACCCTTTCTATGGTTGTCACTCGCAGGATTTTTACTCCTCGGTGCCGGCACTGTAGGTCTTTCATTAATGCATTCCAAAACACAGGAAAAAAATTCATTACCAGAAATCCAGAATATAAAGAATGATACTGAAGCCGGAAATGTAATAGCTTCTGAAACGAATACACAGGAAGTCAATTCTGCTAAAGCATCTGAAAATATCGTATCCCCTAAGCACAACAAGAATACTGCGAAGCATAAATCAATATCCGGCAACACAACAGTAAATCTTAGCCAGGATGTTAATACACAATCGCTTGCTTTCACAGATGCGAGTGCAGGCTTCAGAAACCAGATTGACATCAATGAAATTCCAACCTTAGGGATTACTTCTTTACCTCAGGATTTTGAAAGCCCTGATATGTCTTCGATCAAACCAGATCCTAGCTGCTATAAGTTCAGGGGAAAGAATGGTGGCAGCGCTTTGTCTTTTGATGTTTTTGCAGGTCCGGGATTTGCTCCAAGAACATTTGAAGATACAGAAGGAGGAACATCACCTTATGCCGAAGCCCGAGAGACTACAGAGAAAGGTCAATATGCCTGGGGCGCAGGAGCAAGGATAAATCTCAACTTACAACAAGGTTTTGCTGTCAGGCTGGGTATCCTTTATGAGCAGATAGGCGATAAATTCGATTATACTGATGCCAATGCAACCAAAAGCACTACACAGATTGATTCATTCTGGGCAGCTGACGGGACCTTCCTCCGGGCAGACACCAACCGGGTGCTGATCTTCGGTACGCTGATCAAGCAAATACATAACCGGTATAATCACATTGATATACCTCTTTTATTAAGCTACGAGCTTCCTATGGGCAGATCCACCCTCATGCTCAACGCGGGACCTGTACTCAACCTGACGAGTAGTCAGCGAGGTCAGATCCTTGATTCCACATTGAACCCGGTGCATATCACCCCTGGTGAACCGGATGAATTGAAAGCTTATAAAAACAACCTTGGCCTTAGCTTTTATTTGGGTGCAGGGGCCCTTTTCCCTTTGACAGACAATATCTCAGCTCTGGTTGAGCCGAGATTCCTATACAGAATCAACCCGGTCACATTGGATACCTATCCCCTGAAAGAACACCGCTCATTTGCGGGTCTTAACCTCGGTATTCGCTATCATTTCAATTAATCCGGAAACACAGGCAGCATTATGACAACGATACGTGTCTATAAAAGTAAAAACAGAGAAATGAGCAAGTTTTTTTATGTGTTGGGTGTATTGATCATGATGATGTCGTGTGGCAAGGACATCGATCAATTCATACCAAACGACAAGCAGGATGTGGTAGGTGACATTTCCCGATTGAAATCGAGGCTGAAAGAGGACATTTCAGGACCCATCTCCTATACGTTGTCTGTACCCTGTTTCGGCCTCAAAGCTTTTGAGATTGATAAGGATGTGGTGATTGAAATCCCTGCAGGATTTGTTGACCTGGACAAGTATCCGTGTACAAACGGATTCTTTGATGTAAAGGTGACAGTCCTTGATTCAAAAGGTGAGATTCTCGCAGCTGGTATTCCAACCATGTCTGAAAACAAACTACTGGAATCAAGAGTCGAACTGAACATTGAAATCCTGAGTGGAACTTCCCATGTACGATTGGCTCACGGAAAAAAGATCCGGATTCTGGTGAATGATCCTGATCCAAGAGAGCGGATGGAATTATTCTATGGAGAAGGTGACCAGTGGAGACAAGCTGATGGCAATCCGGAAAAATGGGATAATGTAACAAACGATGACTGGTGGATCCAAACGGATAGCTCGCAAAATCCTATTACAGGTGTTGGATATCAAACTTTCAGTGACAGTATTGACTGGGTGAATGTAGATGTCTATTTTCAAATCCCTGAAGAACTCCGCACACCAGTTTGTGTAGATCTGCCGGAAGGATTTACGAATACAAATACAAATGTGTTCATGGTTTTTGATGATTACCGGAGCATCACATTGATGACGGGCGATTCTACAAAAAGGCAATTCTGTGAGCATTATGGATCAACACCTATTGGTTTCAGAACCACATTTGTGGTGATATCTGAAAGAGGAGAAGGCAACTACTATTTTGCGACAAAGAAAACAACGATCACAGCGAACCTGACAGAGACGATCACTCCGCTGAAGACCCCATATGAAGAGATTAGACAGTATATCATGGGATTGTAAGTCCGGTCATCCAGGATTGATGACAGGACGGAATTAACGTTTTATTCAAAATCCTTTTTTTGCCAACAACAAAGCTCTGTTCGAAATGCAGGGCTTTTTTTATTTTAAGAAGGGAAATTTAGAATTATAAATGGGAAGTGCAATCTTGAATCGAGGATTTTGAAATTAGAATACAGAAGGAAAATTTAGAATTCTGAATAAAAAATAGTGAAGTGATTGTGGACTGTGAGGGGCTTTTCAAAATAAGGCTGATTAACAGGTTGAAAAATGTGGATATGAGAAGTGAGAGATGGTTGGAAAAACATTACCAGCCTTAATGAATATGTTTCAAAAGAAAGCTTATCTCCTTTTCCACTGAATAGTGGACTTCTGTGGTAAATAAAAAAGGACAGGTCGAAACCTGCCCTTAAATTTTTATTATAAATGCTTAACTCCCTTAAACAGGCTCTGTCTGAATAGCCCGTTGCATTTTCTTACGTTGATCTTCATCTAAGTAAGTTTTACGCATTCGGATGATGAGCGGTGTGACTTCAATGCACTCATCCTGCTGGATGTATTCCATGCATTCTTCCAGAGTCATCTGGCGCTTTGGAGCAATGTTAGTAGCTGCATCGCTGCCGCTGGCCCGCATATTGGTCAGTTTCTTACCTTCTGTAATATTGACGACGATGTCACCGGGGCGATTGTTTTCACCAATGATCATGCCTTTATATACTTCCTCCCCCGGATCTACGAAGAAGAATCCGCGGTCTTGTAATTTGTCAATTGAATAACCTGTAGTAGAACCAGGATCTTTAGCAAGCAACACACCATTTGTCCTCGCAGGAATATTTCCTTTCCATGGTTTGTATTCTGTAAAGCGATGACTCATCACAGCTTCACCTGCTGTTTGTGTAAGCATGGTAGACCTCAACCCGATAAGACCTCTTGAAGGGATATCAAATTCAAGGTGCTGGTAATCACCTTTTGCTTCCATGACATGCAACTCACCTTTACGGCGTGTAACCAGGTCAATGGCGCGTGACGAAAACTCATCAGGTACATCGATGACAAGATTTTCATATGGCTCATGCTTTTTACCATCTATTACTTTGACAATAACCTGTGGTTGTCCTACTGTCAATTCATATCCTTCACGACGCATGGTCTCTATCAAAATACCCAGGTGGAGAATACCTCGTCCAAAAACAAGGAAACTATCTGCACTATCCGTTTCTTCCACCTTCATCGCAAGATTCTTTTCAGTCTCTCTCCAGAGGCGGTCGCGCAAATGTCTTGAAGTCACAAATTTTCCATCCCTTCCAAAGAAAGGCGAATTGTTGATCCCAAAGGTCATGCTCATCGTAGGCTCGTCCACGGCTATGAATGGAAGTCCTTCCGGAGAATCATAATCAGAGATCGTCTCTCCGATCCTGAAATCATCAAGGCCGACTACCGCACAAAGATCACCTGCACTTACTTCCTGAACTTTCTTTTTGCCCATGCCTTCAAAGATGTAAAGCTCTTTGACACGGCTGCGTTTGATTACCCCATCAGCCTGCACGATAGTGATCGGCTGATTTTCTTTTATAGAACCTCTGTTGACTTTACCTACAGCAATCCTGCCCTGGTAAGAAGAGTAATCCAGTGATGTGATCTGCATTTGCAATGTCCCTTCGTAAGCCACGGGAGGAGGAACTAATTTCAAAATGCCATCAAGTAATGGCGTGATGTCTGCTGATTGTTCGAGCGTATCATTGAACCAACCATGTTTTCCTGAGCCATAATATGTGCTGAAGTCCAATTGTTCATCCGTAGCATCGAGGCTATGGAAAAGATCAAAGACATCATTGTGAATATCTATCGGCCGACAATTTGGCTTATCGACTTTGTTGATGACGACGATTGGTTTCAGATTAAGCTGAAGTGCTTTTTGAAGTACAAATCTTGTTTGCGGCATTGGGCCTTCGAAAGCATCTACCAGTAACAAAACTCCGTCAGCCATCCGAAGCACACGTTCTACTTCTCCACCGAAGTCAGAGTGACCCGGGGTGTCAATGACATTGATACGTACTCCTTTATAATTGACCGCAGCATTTTTTGAAAATATGGTGATCCCACGTTCCCTTTCAAGATCGTTTGAGTCCATGATCAGTTCACCGGTTTCCTGGTGGTCCTTGAATACTTTGGTGGCCTGAAGGATCTTATCTACCAGGGTAGTTTTGCCATGATCGACGTGAGCGATGATGGCGATATTGCGGATATTGGCATTAATTTGTTTCATAAGCTTTACTTCGGTTCCTCAAAAGAGGGTGCAAAGGTACGTATAATAATGCTTTTCGGGGCTATAAGGTTTGATTTCGCCTTTGATACATATAATATAAATTGTTAATGCAGGATTGACCAAATGAATTTTGGAGTATCGGATTAAAGGGGATCTAAAGTTTTGAGTTTGGAGAGAAATGAGTAATAATAAATTGTTGAGGGAGTAACGTATTACTCTTAAATTACATACTTATGTATCTTTTGAATTTAAGATTGATCCTGAAGTAAGGTCATGAGCAGTCTTTACCCAAAAGATCAGCCTATATTTATGTCCTTATTGGCTCCGTCGTACAACGGATAGTACGCAGGTCTTCGGAACCTGAGATTGGGGTTCGATTCCCTACGGGGCTACTTCACTCAAGGCCCAGCCTTGAAAACACCAGGACGTCGGTCAACCGACGCCCAACGATCAAATATTTTTAGGTTTAAGCAAAGATTGGATTTTAATAAAAATAAGAAAGTGCATCACAATCGCAAATGTGATGCACTTTCTGTTATGATTTCTCTTGATACAGTCCTGCACTCCACTTTTTTTATTGGAATAATAACAACCTCCAACGGTCATGACATGCACTCTTGGCAAAACGACCAAATGCATAATTTACTTCGAGTTGAAGTTGAGCAGCAGTTGCCATCGTTTTCTTTGTGCGATCCGGAAGAGTGTATACTACAATCGGGTAATTGTTGTCTTTACCTTCATCGCTGATCATATCATCAATGGAATAATGAAGACGAATACCGAGATTGACTGTGAATAATCCGCCGCCTAGCAAATAGGATCCAAAACCAACCACTCCTGATTTGTAGTTTTTAGCAAAATTCGGTGTCACATCAGTAGGCCCAGTTAGGCTTTCAGACTTTAATTCAACCTCCTTGATCTTGCTGTATTCACCTCCGATTTCAAAGTAGGCTCCATTGCCTGAATAACGGAATAATACAGAGAGGTCATTGTGTTTCCATTTAAAGCTATTGTAGACTTTAGACAGGTAGTTAAAATCCTGTCTTCCAGTGGCACTGGCATACTCCAGGGATATACCGGCATGATAACCAAAGTTAACACCAAGCCGTCCCCCAAGAGATGTACCTGTAGTGATCTTATGCTTATAGTTTCCACTGTCAAAGACATTCCTGTCATTCATAAACGTAGGGCCGAATGCACCTTTAATACCGGCATCAAACCACAACTGGGCATGTGCTGACAGGCCCAAACAAACCATCATTAAAAGGGTAAGAAAATACTTCATATCTCTATTGTTTTTAGGGCGGAAAGATAACTATTATTTCATTCCCCTTCGCTTCATTTCCGCCAGGATCAGGCTAAGTTCGCGGCTCATTTCACCTGTCACTGAGGTATTTTCTTTTGCCCGACGGATAAGGTAAGGAATGACTTCTTTGACCGGGCCGTATGGAACATATTTTGCCACATTATATCCTGCGGCTGCAAGATTGAATGTGATATAATCACTCATGCCATAAAGCTGGCAGAAATTCAGATGTGAATGATTTCGTTGTAAACCATTATCGGCTATTAACCCGGCTTCGTATTGCACGCTTTGAAGGTTGTGCGAACCATTGCATGAAGCGATCTGTTCGTAATGCTCGACACAATATTTGACAGCGAGGTTGTAATCACGGTCGGTATCCTCTTTTGTATCCTGGATGGGTGATGGATATCCCATTGTTTTTGCACGTTCTCTTTCCTTTTCCATGTAGGCACCACGTACTAATTTGGCACCTAGTTTATAGCCTTTGGTCACAGCTTCCTTGTGGTCTTCTATGAGGCTTTGTAATTTTCCCTTGCGATACAATTGATATGTATGATACACTACCACTTTCTCGCGGTTAAATTTTTCCATGAGGTCCTTTACCAGCTTATCAATAGCGTCTTGTATCCATGTCTCTTCTGCATCGAAAAAGATGGACATGCTATTACGTTTTGCCGCATGGCATAATTGGTTTACCCTGCTTCGTACTTTTTCAAATTCAATCGATTCCTGTTCATTTAGATTTCCTTTTTCCTGGAATTTTTGAAGCAATGTAGCAGAAGCCAACGATGATATTTTTGAAGAGATAATGGGAACGCTGGGATGAGTGGAAGCGAATGAAATGGCTTTGATGTTTTCTAGCAGTGTGCGATCAAAATCTGCTTCAGTTGATTTGCCTTCAGCACCATAATCCAGTACGGTGAGAGTACGGTTGGCATGTAAATGATCAATAGATTCCTGGCTATCTTCCAGCGAGGTGCCACCACAGAATTGTTTAAAAATAGTGGCCTTCAACATCGGGTTGAAAATATTTATGCCCTTTTCATGCATCCATAACCCCAGGGAAGAACCTGTGTTTACAATCCAGGGTTTGTTCATTAACCTAAACAGGTAAGACAAACGCCTTAGCTCTTTATTGGATTTTTGAGCAAAAGCGATTTCAGTATTTGTAAAGTCCACAGTCTTGTGATGCGGCTTGTAATCAGTTTCAGAACCTGCCATATGATTTCCAGATAATCCAGGCTTGTTCCGCCTGGAGGTGCAGCATGTCTAAGCCGTTCTTTGTTTGGGCTCCCATCTGCGCTCCCCGCGTCAAAAATAGTGTATTGGTTGGATTGTATACTAAATCAAATAACATATGATTTTCGGTCAGGAATTCATAGGGAATGTTCGGGCATGTTTCAGTTTCAGGAAATGTACCCAAAGGAGTTGCATTGACGATCAATAAATGTTTTTCCATTACCTCTTTTGTAAGGCCTGGGTATGAATAATCCTGATGATCATCTCTTGATACAAAAGATGAATGAATACCCAATGAAGTCAATGCATACTTAATGGCTTTAGCTGCTCCGCCCGTGCCAAGGATCAATGCTCGTTCAGGAAAAGGTTGATCTTTCAGCCAGCCTTGCAACGAAAGACTGAATCCAGCTACGTCGGTATTAAATCCTTTCCAGGAATGCTTTCCGATCCGAACCAGGGTATTCACAGCTCCGATTTGCAAAGCTGTTAGATCAATATCATTCAGGTAAGAAATGATGGCTGATTTGTAAGGTATAGTGACATTAAAACCGAAAACGTCACTTTGAAGGATGGGGAAGATTTCGTCGATTTCCTTTACAGGGAAATTCTGATACGAGAAATCCTTCAGGCGAAGGGATTGAAATTTTTCTTCAAAATATGCTGCGGAAAAAGAATGTGTGAGCGGGTAGCCTATGAGCCCGAATTTCATGAATGGAATGTTGGGTTGTAAATGTAACTACATTCTGAAAAGAATGCCTGCTTTTGCATTAAATCCATAGGATGGATAGGTATACCAGGGCTCACGATTATTGCCAAGGATATTATTGATTTGCAAAAATGCTCCGAAGGAAGGTGAGAAATAATAATCTCCATGAAGATTAAGATCGATCAGAGGATCTAATCTTTTTTCAGTTCCTCCTACAGTTCGATATGGCAAACCATTTTCCGAATGAAGAATGAAGGAAGCATGATAAATATCATCGCCTCCGGAATAGGTGAGCATGCCATCTATTCCAAGAGTTGGCCTGTGCCATGGTTTTTCTTCATTATCCAGGCTGTAAAATCGTTGCCAGGCTTGTGCGTGAAGAAGAACATTTTTCAATACTTCAAATCTCACTGATCCTTCATAACCAAAATAAGAACCGTTGTCAAATACGGGATTGAATTGCTCACGTTTATCAAAGTCCTGTAGAAAGAAAGCCATGTGCTCAAATGTTGTGTAGCCTCCTGATGCCGCATATTGTAATTTACCTGTAGCGCCCTTAATACCACCATAAATTCTACGGGATATCATATTGCCGATACTGTCGAGACGGGTATTGATGTAAGGATTGTAGGAGGATAAATTATGGAAGTTATTCTTATAAACTTCTCCCTGCCATCCAGCTTCGATTGTAACACTGTTTTTAAACAGGTTGTATGAAACTTCAATCGCCGGAAGTATTTCATTTTCTTTCGAGCTGACTATATTCTTATTCTTATTTAACAATGCGATTCCACCCAGATTCACTTTTAAACCTCCAAGATGGAACTGAAAATAAGGTTCAAGAAAAACATTGTTTATTGTTTGTTCACGTGTATTCTTTAACGTCGAATAATCAATAAATGCCTTCAGACCTATCGGGAATGAATTCGCGGTCAGACTATACTCTACTTCTCCTCCAAGAGTGACAGCACTCTCCCGTGAACCTAAATCATCTTTGTCAAAATGATGCTGAAAGAAAGTACTATAACGCAGTGGCTGATTCTCACCTCCAAGGTTAGCAAATGTGAGCTGAGCATCATACCGCTTAAAACTTCTCTTCAAAGCATCCGGATTAGAAGGAATATCATCAGCACCATAGAAATAAACCTTTTCGAATTTTCCATCCACATATCCACTGATTTGAATATTATCCTTCAGCTTATAGCTTCCATTGATCCGTCCCTGTGAATCTGAAAATTTCTGCAATGGTATTTTCTTATTGTTAGCACTTAAGTGCCTTATATCAATACCCCATTGCAACATGTCATTCTGCAGGTGATCATAGGATAGCTCACCTAACAATGAATTTGGATTGCCATAACCTGCTTTTACAAAGAGAGGATAATAAGGCGGCTTCTTCTCAGGATTTATAGATAATGGTTTCAGTTCAGCTACTACATATTCAATGGCTGGCGAAGGAGCAGAAAGCGTGTATTCATACCTTCTCATGGCAGAATCCAAAGCAATAGGTTGCGGGATGATCCTGATCTTTTTTGTTTCGAGCAGGCGAACTTCAAAGTCTTTTATGACTTCGATCTGACCCGTTGGCAAGTCTTCCTGTGCGAAGATGGAATTCGTGAGAAGGAATAAAAATATGATGTGAATATGTCTCATGTCGCAGGGTTAGTCTTTATGAGGATTTTGTAATTCAAGTGTATCTGTTCCCGTGGGTTTGATACGGCTTTTGATTTCTTCCTGGGTTTTAACCTTCTCTAATTTTTCATTAGCTTCTTTCATAATGGTTTCATCCCCCTGGAAATTTTCAATGATGGCTTCAAGTATTGCACGTGCATTCAGCAGATCTCCCTGCCTGAGCTTAATATCCGAAAGAAGGATCAAGGATTTAGCCACCCAAAAAGGATATCCTACGTTGGCTCGTGCAGCTTCTTCAGCAAGCTTAGCTGCGATCTCCACCTCACTAATACTATAAATGAAAGCAATCTGATATCTCGCTTCTGCAGCTAATTCCGCGCTATTGATCCTGATGATGGCATTGAACGATTCGATCGCTTTAGCATACGATTCATTTGCTATTGCCAATGTTGCTGAATAATAATGCGCTAATGCCCTGATGTCATCGGTAGCTTTAGGATGTGCTATTATTTTAGCAGCCATGGAATATACATCATCTGCTTTTTTTAATTTGAATGCACTTCGCAATGCACCAAGGGTCGCATCATATTGTTGTTCATCCGTCTCAGCTAATGGAATGTATTGGGAATAATAGGTAAATGCCCTGGCCATATCCTGTTGCTGATTGTAAGAAATCAATGCTGCTTTGTACAGCGAAGCAGCGAGATATGGGCTCTGCCCAAGCTTAATAACTACTTCGTATGCAGATAATGCGTCACTGTATCTCTTCTGCAGGGATAAGGATTCGGCTTTGAGAAATTTTGCTTTTAGTGTGTAGGAACCTGTTGGATTTTGATCAATGTATTGCTGGAATGAGGTAGCAGCCTTATCATAATCGCCATTTGCATAATGATTTTCGGCTGCTGAATAAAGTATCGAATCCTTCTCTGTTCCTGAAACAGAAAATCCAGGAATTGTCCCGGCAAAATCAAAAAATGACTGCGGGGTATCCAGCTGGTTTACATAAATCTCCTGGATAGCAGACATGGCTTCCTTGGCAGTCTGTGGATCCGGGTTATACTGGAAGACGGATTTATAATATCTCAGTGATGCCTCGTATTGTTCGGTATTGTATGACAATAAGCCCAGGCGCAACAGTGCAGGATGGAGCAAAGGACTTCGTTCTTTGAACTGGCTGACAACTTTTTCATAGGATTTGATCGCCTTTGGTAACTGGTTTTCCTCCTGGTAAGTATTCCCTGCCTGGTATAAAGCATCGTCGGCCCATAGTGACTCAGGCATTCCATCTGCCAATTCTTCAAGCAATGCTATTTTCTCCTGCGGTTTTTTCTGCAAGCCTTTGATGATTGCTTTTTGATATTTGGCATAATCATATCCTGGGTATCGATTTCTGATCGATTGATCATAATATTGATTTGCCTTGTCATATTGATTGCGTTTGAAAGAAGCATCCCCGGCGCGCAGCACTGCATCCGGAAAAATCTGGTTTTTGATTAATGTTTGCTGTGCACCGTTCAACGACATGGCTTCAATTCCGTTCACTGCATTTTCAAAACTACTTTGTGCATCTATGAAATCACCTGTGCGCAGATAATTATAACCCTGGTTGTATTGAGCTATGGGCCTGCTTTGCTGTGGAGGAAAATTTTTAGCATTGTCTGCTAAAGCGAAATACTGATCATACCATTTTATACTTTCGGCATAATCCCCGTGAAGATGGGCGATTTCACCTTTCCAGAAAAGAGCCCGTGCCTGTATCGCTTTATCATAAGGTTGCTTCAACGATTTGTCCAGTAATTCCGTTGCGGCTTCATCATTGCCTTCCTGGATGAATTGTTCTGCACGAAATAAGGTTACTTTCTGATAAGCTGTTTTCAATGTCGGTGACAGGTTTTTCATTGCTTCAAGCTCTCGGACAGCAAGTGAATAGTCTCCTGTATTTGTCAATATACCTGCCAGTGTGTTTTGTGATTCTGTATAAACAGGACTTGATGACGGAATGGTCTGGAGGACACGAATGGCTTCGACATCATCGCCGGCTTCAGCGCTCAGGCGTCCGTAATGATATGTGGCCTCTGCTTTGATCGATGGAACATCTTCCATCTTAGATGCATTCATCAGGCTGTTCCGTGCAGATGTTTTATCACCTGTTTTCAGATAGGATTGTCCTAAATAGTAATTGGCATAATGAGCTTTGACGCCGGTTTGATTTCGGATCTCGAGAAAAACAGAAATGGCCTTTTGATAATCTCCTGTTTTGTAATATGAAATTCCAAGCTGGTAAAAATCATCTTCGCGAAGCTTATCGCTGTGCTGATTGACATATGCGAGATGTGGGATTGCTGAAGCATAATCGCCTGTCTCGAAGTAAGCCTGACCGATGAGCTGACGTATCTCTGCTTTGTTTAGCACAGTGGGACTGCTTATGGATTGGTTACCGTAACCTATTACTTTTTGATATTCATTGTTGTTGAAATGTATTTGAGTGATGTAGTAAGGAATGTAATCTTTATAAAAATCTGAAGGGGCCACTAGTTCAAAACTCCGAATGGCTTCATTGTAATTGCCTTTGAAATATTGCGTCATACCGTAGTAGTAATTGGCAGGGTAATAATATTTATTGCGGACATCTTTGGTTTCATCGAAGTATGCTGAGGCATTGTCAAAATCTTTCCTGATGAAGAGGCTGTATCCTAATTTGAAAGAGCGGGCTGATCGTTCTTCAGCATTGAGGATATCCGCATTGACCATGGTCAGGTATTTGATCGCGTCATCATACTGGTGATTGTCGAATGCATTTTCACCTATGATCATGATGGCTTGCTGGGCGACGACTTCGGGTTGGTGATAATCAGAGAAGTGAAGGATTTCCTGGATGGTGCCCGGTTTGTCCATCCTGAGCCAGGATTTAAGTCGGTATAATTCGGCTTCTAATTGAAACTGTTCGAATGAAGGGTCCAGGTAAGTGGATAGAAATTTATCTGCTGATCTTGCGGCCCTGCCATAAAGGCCCTGGTCGAATTCCTTGACCAGTCGGGAAAAATCGAGCTCGGCACTTTGATACAGGACGGTTTGTTGGGCAGTTAAGGAGGTAATCAGAAAGAGGGCAGCAAGGAGGAAATATGCCTTGAGTGGAAGGGCTTTAGAGTATTTGGGTATAAATATGGTGTCGGTTTGCTTCCTCATACTTTCTTAGTTATTAGCAGTTAGCTAATTATAGATAACGATTAAAACTAATGTGAAAGTACAGATTTTCCGGGAAAATGAAGATTTATGTGGATAAAACGGCTAATTCCTCTATAAAGTACTAACCTTGCCGATCACCTGAAAAGTGACAGTATATCTTAATGTAAAAAAGGAAAACCACATAGACACATAGTTCACATAGAAAGTCACATAGAAAAGATGAATTAAAAAGTAATATTTGAAGCAACCTTATTCTATTTGTAGGCTCCATGCAGGTCTATGTGTTTTCCTATGTGAACTATGTGTCTATGTGGTAACCCTTTTTGTGGGCTGCTACTCATTTGGTAAATCTGCAAAGTATCCATTTACAAAAGTCTTTTGGCCCATGCTCATAATATGTGTGCAATGAAAATTGATAAGTATACCCTTAGGAGACTCTAGCATTCGCATATATGAAAGTAAGATGGCATCATGAACTGGGATAAATCCTTCCTGAGCTTTCAATTCAACTGAAATTAGTTCTTCAACGAAAACATCAAGTCGTAGATCTGTATCAATCTTCAATCCTTTATAATCAAAAGGTTTACAAATTTGGTTTTAATATCTTAAACCTTGCAGTTCCATCTCCTTTAAAAGGCACTTTTCATATACACTCTCCAATAATCCTGGACCCAGGTGTTTGTGTACCTCTATAGCGCAGCCTATTATTTTATAAGCAAGATGGTTAATATATTTTTTTGTAATTCTCATTGATTTTAAAATTGACTGATGGCGGTCAAATGTGCATTATTGATGATGGATGAAGATGGGTTTTGAATAGTTTAGATGTGCGTAATTGCTCCGTGGAACCCTTTGGAGAATTACTCATTGAAACGCACTTTCTTTCTTTTAAATAAGAAGCCCTGAACCTGTAATGGGACACAGTACAAGGTGTCAGCAGTATAGGCCAGGGCTTTTTTAGAAAAGTTCAGGCGGCTTTTTGGTCACGATCTAGTTTTCTGAAGCTGCTGACGACAATTTCCGTTGAGCTGCGCTTCTCTCCCGCTTTAGTCTCATATTGCCGGTAGGCGATTTTGCCTTCAACGAAGACTTTGTGGCCTTTACGAAGAAGGTCGCTCATCGTTTCAGCGGTCTGTCCCCAGGCGACCAGGTCGTGCCAGGTGGTGACTTTTTCGGATTGTCCGTTTTGGGCCTTTTTGAATTCAGTAGTGGCTACTCTGAGGCGGGCTAATTTCTTGCCCTGTGCGAATTCGCGTAATTCTACATCCTGTCCGAGGAATCCAAGCAATTGTACGCGGTTGTCTAAATTGGTACTCATGATAAATTATGGTTAAAAGTGAAAAATGATTGGTGCAAAATTATGGGTGACCGGAATGAAAGATTCGTTTCGTAAACGTTTATATACGCTTGTAAACGTTTGTATACGTTTGTTTACGTTTTTGTTATTGATTTCCAAATGGTTAGAAAGTGAGATTTTCCTGACGGATATCCTGTAAGTTAGCACTCGTAAAGACCAGAGCCTGATATTAAGTGTTTTTTACCACATAAACAGCTCAATAAAATGTTGCCGAAATTTCAACTTTTCATCCTTTTATCATTCCTCCTCTTTCAGGGAAATGTCATCAGCCAGGACAATAATCAGCTCATCAATAAACTCAATCGCCAACTGAAGAATGGTGAAACGACAGTAAATAAACTACTGGCCAATGATTCCCTGATGTACCTGCATTCATTAACTCCCTTCCGGGAGATGATCAAATCAAATGCTAAACCGGGTAAACTCACGATGACGAGCGGAACAGAACCCGGGACAAAAATCACAGTGAAGGGAACAGTAGTGAATAAATCCGGAGCTCCATATAAAAATGCAACCATCTATGCATACCAGACATCAGCCAAGGGCTGGTATGCAGATACAGCTGCTCATATTCTTATCAATTCCGGGGATATCAATCATGCACGTTTATTCGGTTACCTCAAAACAGATGATGAAGGAAAATTTATCATTGAAACGATCAGGCCACAGGGTTATCCTAAATCAAGCCTTGCGGGTCATATTCATCTCCAGTATTGGAGAGGTGGAAATAAAACACTTCATGGCCCAGACGAATTGCAATTCGAAGATGATCCAAGAATGACAAACGAACGACGGAAGCAATCCCTGGAAGAAGGGAACCTGATAGCGAAAAATTCCGGGACAACGGCGAAACCGGTTTATGAATTCAGAATAGTAGTTGATTGACGATTACGAGTAACGATTGACGAGTAACAAGTAACGAGTAACAAGTAACGAGTAACTAATAACGAGTAACAAGTAAGGAGTAACAAGTAACGAATAATGAGTAACGAGTGACTTATACGATAATGTTAATCGATACTCGATATTCGTTTCTTGTTACTCCTTATTCGTTATTCGTTATTCGATATTCTTAAGTAGTGGTACTTTACGTCCTTATAATATAAATCAAAGTGTTATGGATGAGAAAATACCCACTAAGGACAGCAATGGCAATATCCTTGCTGAAGGAGATTCTGTGCTCCTGACAAAAGACCTGAAGGTCAAAGGATTTAATAAAGATCTTAAAAGAGGTACCCTCATAAAAAATATCCGCCTGTCTTCAGATATCGGCGAGATAGAAGGAAAAGTAGAAGGAAGTGTGCTGGTCATTAAGACGATGTATCTAAAGAAAAAATAACAATAAAAAGGATTAATCGGTTAACCGGTTAAAAGAAAGATTTTGAAAACAATATTTTTCACATCATCAGTTGATCTGTTCGTGTTTCAATGGGCCATTTGACTAACGGGCAATCTGCCATAAGGACAACGTATTTTAGCATTGCATCCAATACATGCCTGGCTATCATAAAAGGTTTGGCCGGCTTTATAGGTGGATCTTATGCCCTGATAGCTGATACTATTGAATCTACTACGGACATTTTCTCATCTCTTTTAGTTTTGTTTGGCCTGAAATATGCTAACCGGCCAGCCGATAAAAATCATCCTTACGGGCATGGGCGTGCGGAACCCCTGATGACATTTTTGGTGGTTGGTTTCCTGATTACTTCAGCTACGATCATAGCGTATGAAAGCATACAACATTTAAAGACGCCACATGCGGCTCCTAAACCATGGACACTTATCATCCTTGGAGCAATCATCATCTGGAAGGAGATCTCGTACAGAATCGTGCTTAAAAAAAGTAAGGAAATACAGAGCACTTCATTGCGTGCAGAAGCATGGCATCACAGGAGCGATGCGATAACATCCATACTGGCTTTTATAGGTATTACCATTGCCGTTGTATTTGGAGAAGGCTATGAATCTGCGGATGACTGGGCGGCACTTTTTGCTGCCGCATTTATTCTTTACAACAGCTATTTTATATTCAGGCCTGCTCTCGGAGAGATCATGGATGAGCATGTGTATGATGACCTTGTGGATGAGATCAGGAAAGTTGCCTTGACTGTGGAAGGGATCATGGATACTGAAAAATGTTTTATTCGCAAAGCAGGCATGCAATATCATGTGGATCTACATGCGATAGTTGCCGGAAACATTACGGTTGAAAAGGGACATGATATTGCTCATAAGCTGAAGGATACATTACATGAGCGAATACCACAGCTCGGAAATATCCTCATACATATTGAGCCGCATAAGATAACAGATATACAAACATGAATGATTTAGAGAAGTATTTCAGACAAAACAATAAAAGACTCATCCATAAGTACATGCACTATTTTGATGTGTATGAAAGACATTTCAGCAAGTATAGAAATAAGGAGATCGTAATCCTCGAAATCGGTGTTTCGCAAGGAGGAAGCCTGCAAATGTGGAAGGAGTACTTTGGTGAGAAAGCTATGATATATGGCATTGATGTAGACCCAAATTGCAAGAGTCTTGAAGAAAAAAACATCAAAATATTTATTGGCTCTCAATCAGACAGGAAGTTCCTGAGAGAGGTTAAGGCACAGATTCCTCCGGTAGATATATTGATTGACGACGGAGGTCATACGATGGTACAGCAGACCGTGAGTTTTGAAGAATTGTTCGATTCGATCAAAGAAGATGGAATTTACCTATGTGAAGACCTGCATACTTCCTATTGGGCAAGATATGGCGGGGGACATAAGCGCAAAGGATCGTTTATAGAGTATAGCAAAAATTTCATTGATGATCTGAATGCATATCATTCTAAACAAGGTTCATTGCGCGTGAATTCTTTTACAAATTCTGTGGATTCGATTCACTACTATGACAGCATCATTGTCATTGAAAAAAAGAAAAGAACAGAAGCCCCTCACGACGAAAAAACAGGAAATATTTCTTTCGAGACAGAACTGGCTGAAAATCCTTTGCAAGGAAAACTATATACTATAAAGCTTTCTATTGTCAAAACCATCAATTCAACATTACGTTTTTTTGGAATAAAACATACGATACGAATAGGTGGCATATTTCGAAATAAGTAATCGGGCAATAAGGCTTAACTACATGAGGATTTTAAAAGAATCTCGCTTATGCTATGGAATCAAGACCAAAACTAATATTAGAGCTTTCACCCACTGACAAGTTTATTGAAGCTGCCGGATGGGCAGCATTATTACTTTTATGGGGCTTAAGCATTCTGTACTATACAAACCTTCCTGAAATAATTCCAACACATTTCGATAGTTCCGGGCAAGTCAACGCTTATGGCAGCAAAATGTCATTGATGTTTTTACCTGTTCTCGGAACATTATTGGTGATAGGCCTCACCATATTAAATATGTATCCCCATATTTTTAATTATCCAGTGAAAGTCACAAAGGAAACTGCATTGCGGCAATACATAAATGCCACCAGGATGTTACGGTTTTTTAAGTTAATGGTTGTGTTAGTCATATCCTTGATGATAACCATTATTAACCACGCAGCGACAAATAATTCCGGGAAAATCAGTTTCTTGCTCATGCCTATTACCCTGGGCATGATCATATTGCCTTTAGTATATTTTACTATTAAAGCCTTTAGAATAAAATAACCGTACTACCCTATCACTCATATCATTTCTAGTACTCCTCATCATCCTTTTTCACCCGCTCCTCTTTAATATTTAGAGTTCAGTTACATTGCAGTCTAGCTTTGACGTATTCTTTTAACATCAAAACAAATACGCTATGAAGCATATATTTTTAGTATCAGGCTTGCTTTTCAGCTTATCTCTCATGTTTGTTACAATTTCCTGTACCAATGATGATAATGCGGATCCATCTCAAACCATCATCGCTGATAATGTGCAATTAGGCACATGGCGAATTACTTCTTTTATTGATTCCGGTAAAGATGAAACAGGTCAATTCAATGGGTTTACTTTTCTCTTCGGAAGTAACGGCACATTAACTTCGACAAATGGCAGCGTAACCTATACTGGTAGCTGGAATTTAAATGACAATAGCAGCAATGATGATAGCCTGGATGATCTTGATTTCAATATCCTGTTTAACCTGGATAATGATTTTGAAGAGCTCAACGAAGACTGGCACTTTGTGTCACAATCTGCAAACCGAATCGAATTAATTCATGTGAGTGGTGGGAATGGCGGTACTGATTACCTGACATTTGAGAAGTCATAGTATACAGGTAAGAGGTTAATAAAAATGCAATAACAGTAAAGGGTGAGTGCTTTAATTCCAAAAGCGCATTCGCAAGAGTGCGCTTTTGTCAATTTTGATTGCTAATCAATACATTCATGCAATTAAAGAATGTTATGGCTGAAACTCTCTTCCCAACCTGTTCAAACGTCCAATATCCCGACTAACGGGTGCGCTGAAAATATCCTGGCCAAGAGTAACTCAGCCTTGACTACAGGTATTCATGGACCAGAGAATGTCTTCTTCATTTCATAAATGTGAAATATTATTCTTTTGACTCATCCACACCTTTCTTTTCACTTTTATATTATCCTTTTTTAAAATGTCTTAATTAAATGCTGATCGCTTGCAAGTTTGCATGAGGTATAAGGAGCTATTGAAATCTCATTTTCTAGCCTCTCATGCCAGAAACAGTTAACTGTCAGCTGTCTACCCTCTATTCCTGCAGGAAGAGTTTAACTGAAAATCAATTTTACATTATGTAATCAAAAGGAGTTTCGGGAGAAATATGGACACGTTACCTAATTTAATACAGGACTATTAATGAAGCTTATTCATGGCTTTAAGGACTTTCTCGACTTTATTGACTACATTACTTGCGTTATAGCACCCGCATAACTATTCGACTTAAGGGATAGGTCGATTTTTATTAAAAAAGAAATTTAAAAAGGCTGATGAATTATTATCACAAACCGGGAATATATTATTCCCACGGAAGTATAATTTCATATGGTCTCAGATTTAATATCGATTTTAGTAATAGAAGATAACAATAATATCCGCGAGAATACTTGTGAGATTCTTGAGATGGCAGGATTCCACGTATACTGTGCAAATGATGGCAGATCAGGAATTTCGTCCGCTCTAGAAAATATGCCGGATATCATCTTATGTGATATCATGATGCCACAAGCAAACGGATATACAGTGCTCAGCGAATTAAGAAACAATCCTGCAACTGAACACATCCCCTTTATTTTTCTTACGGCAAGCGCAGAAAAAAGTGAAGTAGTGACTGGCCTTGGGATGGGAGCTCAGGGATATATCAGGAAACCATTCGAAACTGTGGAGTTACTTCAAACCATTAGAATGTGCCTCAAAGACAACAAAGCCCTGCCTTTCATTGAGAATAGAATCGCCTAACATTCAGGTTTCCAGAGGAAATAGAAATATGAAAGCCTTCCAAATGGACTCGTATATGATGGATAATGATTATCAAAAAAAAAGGTGTTTACAATGCTATATCACTAAGCTCATGATTGTATTCCTAAATATTAAATACCATTCCACTAATTAAGCCCTATATTACCCTTGATATGCTCCCGCATAACTTAACAGCTCCTACTTAAAAGAGCGATTGTTCTGAAAAAGATACTTTAATAAGACTGGTGAATTATTATTAAATGCAGAACACCAATTTTGCATAAAGTAAAAAAAGAACACATGGCCTCATCGTTAATTATTCCTGACAAGGAATTGCCTTCCTTTAAAAATGAAAATGGAAAGCGTGAAGGAGTATTCAAAATTTCTTCCAAAGCACTTGTTTTACAAAAGAAAGAAAAAATAAAACGAGCTTCAGAGTTGGTCATTCTCAACAAAATATTGCTCGTTCAGCAAGATGAAAAAGGAAAAAAACTCACAACCTTACTTCTGGTCAATAAAGAATTCAATGATCTAAATGCAAAAACCGAGAAACGGGCAGCTGAACTTCTCCTGGCTAATGAGGAATTATCGATACGTAATAAAGAAAACGAACAATGTGCAAATGACCTCCTCATTGCAAACAAACAACTTGCTTTTCTAAATAAAGAAAATAACAAACGTACAGATAAGCTCATTTTAGTTAACCAACAGCTCGCCTTTCAAAATTCAGACAATGGCAAACGAGCTGCGGAGCTACTTCATGCCAATAAAGAGCTATCCTTTCAAAACAGAGAAAAGGAAAAACGCGAGGATGAATTAACCATAGCAAATAAAGAACTCGCATTCCAAAATTCAGAAAAGGGAAAACGGGCAGAAGAGCTTGACATTGCAAACAAAGAGCTTGCTTTTCAAAACAACGAAAAAGGCAAACGCGCTGCTGAATTAGTAATTGCCAATAAGGAGCTATCCTTCCAAAATAATGAGAAAGAAAAAAGAGCAGATGAATTGATCATTGCTAACAAAGAGCTGGCTTTTCAAAATTCAGAAAAAGAGAAAAGGGCAGAGGAACTTATACTAGCCAACACAGAACTGGCTTTTCAAAATTCAGAGAAGGCAAAACGGGCAGCGGAACTCCTCACTGCCAATAAGAAATTATCCTATCAAAATAAAGAAAAGGAAAAGCGGGCTAATGAATTATATATTGCCAACAAAGAATTGGCTTATCAAAATAAAGAAAAAGAAAAACGGGCTGATGAACTCAGTGTGGCCAACAGTGAACTTGCATTCCAAAATACGGAGAAAGAAAAAAGAGCAGCAGAACTGGTAGTTGCAAATATAGAATTGTCCTTCCAAAATAATGAAAAAGAAAAAAGGGCTGATGAATTAATTATTGCCAATAAAGAGCTTGTTTACCAAAACTCAGAAAAAGAAAAAAGAGCAGAGGAACTTATAATTGCCAACAAAGAACTAGCCTTTCAAAACGCCGAAAAAGAAAAACGAGCGACAGAATTAAACATTGCAAATGAAGAACTTGCTTTTCAAAATAATGAAAAAAGAAAACGATCTGATGAACTCATACTGGCTAACAAAGAACTAGCCTTCCAAAATACTGAGAAAGAAAAAAGAGCGGCAGAGCTTGTAATTGCAAATATGGAACTGTCTTTTCAAAATAATGAAAAGGAAAAAAGAGCTAATGAATTAATTATTGCAAACAATGAGCTTGCTTATCAGAATTTAGAAAAAGAAAAACGGGCTGATGAACTTACCCTGGCCAACAAAGAGCACGAATTCCAAAATACCGAAAAAGAGAAACGGGCTACAGAATTGATCATTGCGAATGAAGAGCTTGCTTTCCAAAATTCAGAAAAAGGAAAGCGGGCTGATGAACTTATCCTGGCTAACAAAGAACTAGCTTTCCAAAATGTTGAGAAAGGAAAACGTGCGGCAGAATTGATCATTGCAAACCAAGAGCATGCTTTTCAAAATGAAATAAAGGAAAGGGAGATTTCTGATTACAAATTTGCATTGGACGAAGCAAGCATAGTGGCTATCACTGATCAAAAGGGAATTATAAAATATGTCAATGATAATTTTTGTAAAATTTCAAAGTATAGTGAACAGGAACTTGTTGGACAGGACCATAGGATTATTAACTCCGGCTATCATTCAAAAGTGTTTATGCGGAGTTTATGGACAACAATAACGAATGGTAAAACCTGGCGGGGAGAATTAAAAAATAAAGCAAAAGACGGTACCCTGTACTGGGTAGATACCACTATTGTTCCATTTCTAAATGAACAGGGAAAACCAAATAAATACCTTGCCATCCGGATAGATATCACGCAACGAAAAGAAGCGGAAGAGCGGATACTAAAAATGAATGAAGAACTTGAGGACAAAGTATCGGCCCGAACATTAGAGTTAACCCAATCCCTTGCTAAGGAAAAAGTGCTGAATGAAATGAAATCTCGATTTGTTTCATTGGCTTCTCATGAATTCCGGACCCCTTTAAGCACAATCCTTTCAAGTGTTTCACTTATTGCATGCTATAATGATGAAAATCAAAAGTCAAAAAGAACAAAACATATAAACAGGATCACATCATCTGTAAAAGATCTTACCGGCATTTTGGATGATTTTCTTTCATTAGACAAACTGGAACATGGCATGATTGATATGAATACCGAATTTTTTGATCTTTCTGAATTTGCAAATGAGATAGTAGATGAAGTAAATTTTATGCTCAAGGAGGGTCAACATATCAAGTGCATTTATAAAGGTGGAAAAGAATTGCATCAGGATAAAAAAGTAATTAAAAATATATTTTTAAATCTTCTTTCGAATGCTATAAAATATTCCGGAGAAAACAAAGCCATACATCTTTCGATAGAAGTCATCAACAATCAGGTTTCATTGCAGATAAAAGATGAAGGCATTGGGATACCAGAAGAAGAACAGAAATATTTATTTCAGAAATTTTACCGGGCAAAAAACGCAACCAATATCCAGGGAACTGGTCTTGGCTTAACCATCGTAAAAAAATATGTTGAGCTATTAGGAGGTACGATAAGTTTTGTTAGCATATTTAACAAAGGCACTATTTTCATGGTTAGGTTCCCACAATACGTTCGTTAGATATTCCTAATCGTCTGATCAGCTACATATTAATTTATTTTACGATGGCTCAAATTCTGCTTATCGCTTGCAAGCTTACATGAGGTATAAGGTTCTATTGAAATCTCAATTCCTAGCTTCCCATTTCAGAAACACCTAACTGACAGCCATCTACCCTCTTATAATGAAGGATATGTTATACTGTAAATAAATTTTACATTATGAAACCAAAAATATTTTTTGGGCAGATTTATCACAAGACCTGTTTTAATACGAAGGAGTTATTGTAGTCCTTTCAAGGTTTCTAACTTTTTATCGATTTTTTTGACTATATTACTTACGTTACTGCATCCACATAACTAATCGACTTAAGGGATAAGGCGATTTTTATTACAAGAGAAATTTAAAAAGGCTGATGAATTATTTTCACAAACCGGGAATATATTATTCCCCTGAAAGAATTATTTCATATGCCCTCAGAATTAATAGTTGCCAACCAGGAATTAGCCCTTCTTAAAAAGGAGAATGGAGAACGGGCGGCTGAATTCATTATAGCCGCAAAAGAGCTGGATTTTCAAAAGAAAGAAAAAGAAAATAGAGCTGCTGAGCTGATTATTGTCAATAAAGAACTGTCTTTTCAAAGGCAGGAGAAAGAAAAAAAATTAACCGAGTTAATTATAGCTAACAAGGAACTCACCTTTCTGAATGCCCAGACGGAGAAACGAGCTGCAGAACTTCTCATCGCAAATCAAGAGTTATCCTTCCAAAATAATGAAAAAGGAAAACGGGCAGATGAACTCATCATAGCCAACGAGGAACTTGCATTTCAAAATTTAGAGAAAGGCAAACGAGCAGATGAGCTCATTGTCGCCAATATAGAACTTGCTTTCCAAAATTCGGAAAAGGGCAAACGCGCCGCCGAGCTTCTCATAGCCAATAAGGAATTATCCTTCCAAAACCATGAAAAGGGAAAACGGGCAGATGAACTCGTCATTGCTAATGAAGAGCTGGCATTTCAAAATACTGAAAAAGGGAAACGGGCAGATGAACTTATTCTAGCCAATAAAGAACTTGCTTTTCAAAGCTCAGAGAATGTAAAAAGAGCAGCAGAGCTTCTCATCGCAAATAAAGAATTATCCTTCCAAAACCATGAAAAAGAAAAGCGGGCAGATGAATTGATCATTGCAGATAAGGAGCTTGTCTTTCAAAATGAAGAGAAAGGAAAACGAGCAGCGGAATTGATCATTTCGAACGAAGTCCATGCTATCCAAAATCAACAAAAAGAAAAGAGGGCAGATCAGTTAACGGCTGCTAACAAAGAACTTGCTCTCCAAAATATAGAAAAAGGAAAACGTACCGATGAGTTAACCATCGTTAACGAAAAATTTATTAAATCAGAGGCAGCCTTAAATAAGCTTAATGATCAATTAGAAGAAATTGTAATTGCCCGAACTGCAGCACTTCAGGAAAGTGTAAAAGAGACCATTAAAGCCAATCAGGATAAAGAGAGTGTTTTGAACCGGATCAGTGATGGAGTTGTATCGCTTGACAATAATTGGCGATACACTTTTCTGAACGATGCCGCCCTGAATACTCATCCTATGAGCAAAGAAGCAACATTAGGGCAAGTGATATGGGATGTACATCCTGAAATGCATGGAACTATATTCTGGGATAAATATCACGAAGCCATGCTTACAAAAAAGGTGGTGGAAATTGAAAGTCATTATGCTCCCATGAACATTTGGTTTTCAGTAAAAGTATATCCATCATCTGATGGGTTGACTATTTTCTACAAAGATGTAACAGAAAGCAAAAAAGCAGAACAACAGTTACTTGATTCACTGAGAGAGATTTCTGATTACAAATTTGCTTTAGATGAAGCGAGTATAGTAGCCATAACTGATCAGAAGGGTATTATAAAATATGTGAATGATAACTTCTGTAAGATTTCAAAATATTGCAAAGAGGAACTCATCGGGCAGGACCATCGCATCATCAATTCCGCTTATCACCCAAAAGCATTTATACGAAATCTCTGGAATACAATTGCCAGAGGTAAGACGTGGCGTGGTGAACTAAAAAACAAGGCGAAAGATGGTTCCATCTATTGGGTAGATACAACCATTGTTCCATTTCTCAATGAAGAGGGAAAACCTTTTAAATACCTTGCTATCCGGGCGGATATAACGAAACGGAAAGAAGCAGAAGAGCGCATATTAAGAATGAATGAAGAGCTTGAAGATAAGGTATCTGCAAGAACATTAGAATTAACGATATCTCTGGATAAAGAAAAAGTGCTGAATGAAATGAAATCACGTTTTGTCTCCCTGGCATCGCATGAATTCCGCACACCTTTAAGCACTATCCTATCCAGTGTATCCCTTATCGCATGTTATAATGACGAAAACCAGCAGGCAAAAAGGAGCAAGCATATAAACCGTATCACATCTTCCGTAAAAGACCTCACCGGCATATTGAATGATTTTCTATCTCTCGACAAACTGGAACATGGAATGATCGAGCTGGACACTGAAATATTTGATTTCTCCGAATTTACAAATGAGATTTTGGATGAGGTCAATTTCATGCTTAAACCCGGCCAGGAAATCAATTACGTGTATACCGGTGAAAAAGAGTTGAAACAAGACAAGAAGGTGATTAAGAATGTGCTCCTGAACCTCCTGTCTAATGCGATGAAATATTCCGGAGAAAACCAGGAGATACATCTTACCATTGATGCCAGTGATCAAAAAATCTCCATCCAGGTCAGGGACGAAGGCATCGGCATACCTGAAGAAGAGCAACAATATCTGTTTCAAAAATTTTACAGGGCCAAAAATGTCAACCATATCCAGGGAACAGGTCTTGGTTTAACGATTGTAAAAAAGTATGTAGAACTCCTGGATGGCACTATCCGCTTTAAGAGCGTTTTTAACGAGGGAACCATTTTCACCGTAGAGTTCCCACAAACCTAAACTAAATGAAAACGATTTTAGTAATAGAAGATAACGATCATATCCGGGAGAATACCTGTGAGATACTTGAGTTGGCAGGATACCAGGTATCCTGTGCAGATGATGGTAAAGCCGGTATTTCCGCCGCGTTAGAAATTAAGCCGGATATCATCTTGTGCGATATCATGATGCCTCATGCAAACGGATATACAGTGCTCAACGAATTAAGGAGCAATCCTGAAACTGCACACATTCCTTTCATTTTTCTTACCGCAAGTGCTGAAAAAAGTGAAGTGAAAGCGGGACTTGGCATGGGCGCTGAAGGATATGTAAGGAAACCTTTCGGAACAGATGAATTGCTGCGGACGATTCAATTATGCCTCAACTCATGATAATTTCATCGTCAGGACGTTTGGAGGTTAAAATCAGGTATTTCCTCCTCTTCTATTTTCAATACTTCGTTGACTACCTCAGAACTACCTGACAGTCCGTCGTATAACACCTTCTAAAGATAGAAGTATAGACATTTACCCTATTCACTTCATTTGTTCAAAATTCATTGAGATTGAGATATAAGGCTTTTGATGCTTTATTATTGTATATCCGGGCAACCTATTCATAAAAAAAAACTTTCAACCCGTTAATTAAGTCTATATTACGATTGTTAATGCTCCCGCATCACAATATACCCCCTTCCGAAAAGAGTACTTTTCATTGGTAAACAACCTTAAAATACGCTTGAGAATTTATTCTCACAAGCAGTCCATTGTTTACTCAAAAGGAAGAAAACGAAATTATGGCGTCAGCTTTAATTATTGCCCACCAGGAATTAGCCCAGCTTAAAAAGGAAAACGGAAGGCGTGCAGCTGAATTTATCATTGCCGCCAGGGAGCTTGTTTTTCAAAAAGGTGAAAAGGTAAAGAGAGCATCTGAACTGGTCATAGTCAACAGAGAGTTGATCTTTCAAAAAAAGGAAAAAGGAAAAAGAGTACTAGAACTGCTCAATGCCAATAAAGCGCTCACTTTGCTCAATGTGCAAACAGAAAAACGAGCTGCTGAACTGCTTATAGCTATTAACGAACTATCCTTTCAAAATGAGGAAAAGGGAAAACGAGCTGCAGAATTGATCATTGCAAACCAGGAGCATGCTTATCAAAATAAAGAAAAGGAAAAAAGAGCAGACGAACTAAGGGTCGCTAATAAAGAACTTGCTATTCAAAATGCAGAAAATGAAAAACGCACTGATGAGCTAACGTTCGTAAATGAAAAATTTATCAAGTCAGAGGCTGCATTAAATAAATTAAATGAGGTACTGGAAGAAATCGTGATTGAAAGAACTTCGGCACTCCAGGAAAGCGTAAAAGAGACCATTAAAGCCAACCAGGATAAAGAAAGTGTTTTGAATCGCATAAGTGATGGTGTCGTATCTCTTGATAATGAATGGCGATACACTTTTCTAAACAATGCGGCACTTGCTACTCATCCGGTAAGCAAAGAAGCAACTTTAGGAATGGTTATCTGGGATGTATATCCCGATTTGCATGAAACCATATTCTGGGAAAAATATCACGAAGCCATGCTTTCAAAAAAGGTAGTGGAAATTGAAAGCTATTATACTCCTATGAACATTTGGCTTTCGGTGAAAATATATCCATCGTCAGATGGGTTAACTATTTTCTCTAAAGATATCACAAAGAGAAAAATAGCGGATCAGAAATTAGAACAATCTCTTAGAGAGGTATCAGATTATAAATATGCATTGGAGGAATGCTGCATGGTAGCTATAACAAACCAAAAAGGAATTATACAATATGTGAATGCCAACTTCTGTGAAATATCAAAATACAAATATGAGGAGCTTGTTGGACAGAATCATCGCATCATTAATTCAGGCTATCATTCAAAGGAATTTATTCGAAATCTATGGACCACGATATCCAATGGAAAAATCTGGCGTGGAGAGATAAAAAACAAGGCCAAAGACGAAACCATGTACTGGGTTAGTACTACTATTGTTCCCTTTCTGAATGAAGACGGAAAACCTTATAAATATCTTGCTTTACGTTCAGATATCACTATGCGGAAACAGGCGGAGGAGCGGATATTAAAAATGAATGAAGAGCTTGAAGACAAAGTTACGGCTCGAACATTAGAGCTAACCGAATCTCTTGTTAAGGAAAAAGTGCTGAATGAAATGAAATCGCGTTTTGTATCACTTGCATCACATGAATTTCGGACCCCTTTGAGTACAATCCTTTCAAGTGTTTCCCTGATTGATAGTTACTCGCACGAAAATCAGAAAGCAAGCAGGATCAAACATATTGAAAGGATCAGATCATCGGTCAAAGACCTCACGGGTATATTGGAAGACTTCCTCTCTCTTGATAAATTAGAACTTGGAAAGACCGAAATAACCCCGGAAGTATTTGATCTAAACGAATTCTCGCATGATATCATTGAAGAAGTCAACTTCATGTTGAAGAAAGGCCAGCACATTCAGTATACATACTCTGGTGAGAAAGAATTACTTCAGGATAAGAAGATACTAAAGAATGTGTTTTTGAACCTGCTTTCTAATGCCACTAAATATTCCGGAGAAAACCAGGTGATATGCCTGTCTATTGAACTAGCCAATAGCATAGTATCAATCCGGGTTAAAGATGAGGGAATAGGAATACCAGAAGAGGAACAGAAAAATATGTTTCAAAAATTTTACCGGGGTAAAAACGCAATTCACATCCAGGGAACAGGACTGGGTTTGACAATCGTAAAAAAGTATGTTGAGCTTTTAAAAGGAACCATCACATTTCAAAGCACATTTAACCTGGGTACTGTTTTTACTGTGGAATTCCCTCAAAATATCCTATCATGAAGATTATATTGGTGATTGAAGACAATAGTAATCTCCGGGAGAATACATGTGAAATCCTTGAACTGAGTGGATACGAGGTATACTCTGCAGTGAACGGGATGGATGGTATTGCACTGGCGAAAGAAAAAAAACCACATATTATTTTGTGCGATATCATGATGCCTGAAGCAGATGGTTTTGTAGTACTTAAAGAATTAAAAACCAACTCTGAAACTTCTGATATTCCTGTTATATTTCTCACTGCCAGTGCCGAAAAAAGTGATGTGATAGCCGGATTAGGAATGGGAGCCAATGGATATATCAGAAAACCTTTTGGTCCAGGCGAATTGTTCAGTGAAATTGAATTGTGTCTCAAAGAAGTGAATGGTGAGTAGTGAGTTGAGACGTGAATCGTGAAACGTGAGTTGATTTCATTGAAGGCTTGTCAAATGATGAAAGGAATTTCTTTGCGCATCTTCGTTTCCAGCTACAAATGTCAACTCATTTGGCGGGATCTTCGCTATTCGAAACATTATTGTTGAAAGTTCTGACCTATAAGTTAAATTGGATCTTCCAATTAGATTAATCATAAATTTCACTTCTGACTATTCACTATTCATTAAATTATTTTTCGTTTTCCTGCAGGATATCCATTAAGGTATTGAGATCAGGTAATAATATTCTTCGCCCTTGTATCTGAACTAATTTTTCTGCTTTCAAAGTGTTTAAAGCACGGACTACCGTTTCAAGTGATGCTCCAACATATTCAGCGAGTTCAGTACGTGTCATGGTGATACTTCCCTTAGCAGAACCTGACAATCGATATTGTTCATGAAGGACCAACAAAGCCAGAACAAGCCGATGGCGGACAGAAAGTGTGGTAAAAGCTGTCATGCGGTTCATCCATACGGTAAACTCACGCGCAAGTGCATTGAGCACATTCCTTGTAAAAAATGAAGATGAATTGATCAATCCCCGGAAAATTTCTGAAGAGATAAGTATGAACGTGGAATCCTCCAACAATACCGCTGAAACAGGATGTGCTTCTTCAGCGATCAACTGACGATAACCTATCAGGTCGCCATCCGAATACACATACAACGTCTGCCGTTGACCACCTGTTGTTTCCTGGAATATTTTTACTTTTCCTGATATCAGCCAGATCACACTTTTTGGAAAACCTCCCTGCCTGAACAAAACATCGCCACGTTTTCCTTTTACAGGATCACCACAAGACTTAAGCAAAATCAAATCATCTGCAGGAAGATCCGTGAGCACAAAACCATTCTGAAACAGGTAAGGCTGCGTGGTCCGTGCAATTCTCAATTTCGGATCGCTCATCACTGTAAAGAAAAGAAAAAAAAAGGCCACCCTGCAACCAGGATGACCCGCAAACTCCCTCTTTTATGGTAGTAACACCATATCTCTTATTTATCTCCAGGGAAGCCTGTTCACCTTTCGACCGATTTTATAACCTAAATCAATAGCAGCTTCGGCATCCATCCTGAAGTGAACCCCAATCGGGATCCGCGAATATGCATTCTCCTGCGCCATCTCATAAAAACTTGTGAATGTGCGAGGCGTACCGATAAATTCACTCCTGTTCTTATGACACTCATCCGTCATCAGCAAACTTGGTCCAAATTCTTCTGTCAACACTTCACCTGCTGCTCCACTGAAAGTTCCATGACCTGAAGGATAAGTAGGAAATGCAGGTGTGAAATATTGGCCTGAACCATCCGGACACATGATAGAATTCCAATCCGTATGTCCCATCACGTTGCGCATATAATCCACAGGACGCAATACATTGAACCTGTATTTTTCACCCCAGCAACGGATGCCTGCGTCACAAAGCGCCATTCCCAATTTTGCCTGAACGAAAACAGATTTTGCGAGATCGGCTGACGTAATTTTAAGAGCCTGATCAGTGATTGCAACCCAACGACCGGCAGGTGAAAATGTCAGGGCCGGACAATCATCGCTCCAGAATTCGGCAATCCACTTGTCTTCATAATTGAGGCCCTGTCGGATTAGGTTGACTTTATTTTCAGTTTCTTTTGCCTGCACATAGAATTCGCTGTGCTCATCTGTGCTGAATGGAATCGGATTTTCACATCGGTCATCTGAATTAGCCGCAAATGTGCGTACATCACCCCAGTGTGGCAACAAGGCTTTTCCAAAATTGGGGTATGTGGGTTGCCATATTCCGTCACCTGTGGGAGGTACATAAGTGGGATCAGTCGGGTGAAGAAATCCTTCATTGCCTTCTGCATCTGTTTGTGACCAATAGAAAACTGCTTCAGCAACTGATTTCCCCCACTCTATTGATTTTGCAAGCTTCTCTGCAGAAACTTCAGCTTCATATTTCTTATTGAAAACATTCTGTAACGTGATGATCTCAGAAAATTGAGCAGCAGGTGCAGTAGGAAAAAGCTTAGTGATTATAGTTGCGTATGCACTATTCAATGCTGCGGGATAATGATATGCATCAGGACCTTCCGAAACAGGAAGATGCAATCCTGCATAACTATTCTGCAATGATTTGAATCCAGGCATGCCGGGAATGGTTGTTTCATAAGCAGCAAGCCCTATGTATGCAAATGAACGAGCACCAACAGGCGGCAGATAGCCGGGTGTAAAACGTTCTACTTCGGGGAGCACATTATTCCATTTAACCAGCACTTCGTTGTCGTATGATGCAGCAGGAGGATTGACAGGAGTTAAAGGCTCCTCTTTTTGACAAGCTGTGAAGAATGTCAACAATGTGAGAGATAATAAAATCCATTTTCCAAAAACGTAATGTTTATTCATGTCGTGAGAGTTTGATTTCCGTGTTTGTAGTTTGTGAATATTTAAGTTAATCTTCTGTAGATGTTTGAAAACGCTCAGCATAGAGTCGGCTTGCCCGCTGATCTTTATGTTCAACTTTGCTGAGGAAATTTATTTTTTGCTCTTCAAAATCATGTTGTTGCGCAAAAAGGTTTCGAACCTGAACAGCGAGCATTTCATCGTACTCTCCTGCTTTATTGACCAATGCTTTAGCTTTTTCATCAAGCAACTTATAAGACATAAACATTCGGATATGATCTGCATTCCGGGCTTTGAGGAAAATATTACGATCAATTGAAGGGAAGTCATCGGGTAAAGCTTCATTTAACGATATTGAAGTGGCATCCCAAAGACTGTCAATTCGCCTGTTGAGCTGGAGATGCTTCAAGTCTAATTCATTCGATTTTCTAAGTAGCTGCGCAGACTCTATTTCCCAATCACTTTGTTGATTGCAAGATGTCAGAATGAGAATTGCACTTAAAAATGTCAATCCGGTTAAAGAAAAAAGGAAACGTGTCATAGGCATGTTTATAGATTATCAGGCATCTACCATCATTCTATGCGCGTAAAGATTTGAAGAATTAAGCGGGAAAAGTTTGACAAATGTCAAAGATGAGAAAATGGAAGACAATAATTTATTACTAAAATTCAATAGCTATGGACATTTGCATTACAAAATAGATTAACTTTAAGAACAATACATCTTTTCCTGATTACTTGTTACCTTGAATAATAATAACATGAAATTTTTAAAAATTCCAATAATTACACTTTTTATATTTTCATTTTGCAGTGCTTTTTCACAGATCAGATTAATAGATGCTGATACAGCTGTGTGGAGATTCAGAGGATTTGTGCATTTTGACCCCTGCCTGTATTATGATAATCAATACATGTTAAGTCGCCAGGATACATTTACTAATGGTCATCTTTATCGCAAAGTGTTTCATTACAGCGGCGGTGGAGTTTACATAGATTGTATTGAACCCCCCTTGGGAAGCACAACTCCAACTATTAGCCCAAGACTTACAGGATTGCTAAGAGAAGAGGACAAACGATACTATTATTGGCCTACTAATCAGGATGCTGAATTCCTTGCTTACGACTTTAATTTACAGGTCGGAGATACAATTCCAAATTGTTATTATCCGGCAACAATTGATACAATAGAGGAGGTCTTGCTTAACAATCAAATATACAAGCAATATATTATTGAGACGAATTTTGACACTATCATTGAAGAAATTGGATCGAATAGTTTTCCATTTTTGTGTGATCCATTCACCAACAACTCAGTTAAGCTGATCTGTTTTTCAAGGAATGATACTGTCATATTCCACAGGTATGATAGTTGTGCATTCTTTGACTTGCCCCCGGTTGTGACAGACGTAAATGATTTTCAAGAATTCAGTGAATTTGAATCCGGTTTTGTAAAAACAGTTTTTCCAAATCCATCAGATCATAATGTAAGCATTATCTTCAATGATGATGCAAATTACTCAGTTCAGATATCTGGCAATTTTGGAAAATTATTCAATGTAAATTCCCATCAGAGTGACCGTATTTTACACTTAGATTTAACACCACTTGATCCGGGCTTATACATGCTGATAATAAAGCGCGATGGAATGGTAATCGCCATCAAAAAAATTGTTCTGATATAGTAGTGGATGATTTAATAAAATCTATTCAACATAAGCTTTGAACCTACCGTATTACGGTTACATCTCCGACAAGCAATTCAGAGATCTCGCCACCATTAAGTAAATATTTTAATTCCAATTTATAAACATATACTCCCGGCATAACTTTCTGATCTCCAAAATTACCATCCCACGTGAAGGGATTTTCTTTTGAAGAAAAAACCAGGTCACCCCAACGATCAAATATGGATCCTTCCATAGAAATGAATTCCAATCCATCGCCCGGGAAGATTGTAAAAATATCATTGATGTCATCACCGTTTGGTGAAATTACATTCGGGATATAAAATTCATTTACCGGATCACATTCCTCGCTTGGAATAACTTCTATAACTTGTGTAGCCTCCTGGCAAATACTTTTTATAGTGACAGCATATTCTCCCGGAGTGATCACAGAAATGGAGGATGAAGTGGCTCCGGTACTCCACAAGTATGTGACATCGAAAGATTGAGTAACATCAAGTAGTACCGATTCAGCTGGACAAATTTCAAATACATCTTCAAGCGGGAATTTCAATGTCTGATCTTCAAATGAAATTTCAATTTCATCTGTAGTCATTCCACATTCATTGGTAATAGTTAATGAATAGATTCCTTCTTGTGTTGCAAGAAAAGAAGTCTGAACACTACCATCCTGCCATTCTATCTGATCGGAAGTCGTAGGGGCATTCAAGATCAGTGTTTCAGTCTTACATAACACTGTATCGGGTCCTAGATCGACTCCAACAGGTAATGCCTGGTACGAAATAAGTACTGAATCGCTATTCTCACCACAATGATTAGTCAGCGTTAGAACATACACACCTGGATTTATGACCAAAAAGCTTGATGCTGTAGAACCATCCTGCCACGTGTTTGTCGTTTCAACATCCGCTGATGATAAGAGTGTCAATGTAGTTCCTTCGCACAATGAGCTATCAGGCCCCAGGTCGGGAGTTGGTACAGTTCCATGAATATCAACCAGGATCGTATCTGAATCTGTACCACAGGAATTAGAAACCTGGAGATAAAACATCCCTGATGTTGTCGTCGTAAACGAAGGGCCGCCAGAACCATCCTGCCAAAGGAAATCAACGCCAGTAATATTTGAAACGATCGTTACGCTTTCCCCTTCACAGGCAAGAATGTCTGTTCCAAGATTAACATCAGGACCAACAGTGCTTGAAAAAATGATCACTGTATCCGATGACGTACCACATGCATTGGATATCGTCAACATAATCGTTTGATCCTGATCAGCAAGAAAAAAAGTATCCGTCGAACCATCCTGCCAGAGATAATCTACATCAGTTACATAGGGCGTGAGTGTGATTTCTTCACCCGGACACAATGGAAGATCAGGACCAAGATCAATATCCGGAATACCTGGCAAGAACCCTATGTCTACTGTATCTGAAGCATTGCCACACGCATTTGATATCATGGCATGATATGAGCCTGGAGTATCAACTATCAAAGATGATGTAGAACTTCCATCTGACCATACAATATTTACATTCGGAATCAAAACGGAAAGTGTAACTGATTGTCCGGCACAAAGCGAGGTATCAGCTCCAAGATCAAGATCAGGTGCAGCATCAAGGAGATGAATATGAATCGTATCATAATCAACACCACAAGAATTGCTGACCACCACATCAACCAAACCGGAATCTGACACCGTATAGAAAGCAGACGTTGATCCATCAGACCAGGTCCAAGTATCCACATCTGAAAAAACAGGAATCAAATCGAATGTATCCCCGGGACAAATCGACACGTCAGATCCAAGTGTAACAAAAGGTGTTCCTCCCCCATCCATTACTATGACCGTATCAACATCAGAACCACATGCGTTATTCACCGTCAGGCTATAATCACCTGGACCCGTGATGGTGAGTGTTGGATTATTCGTTCCGTCATTCCACAAAAAAGTTACTCCTGAAAGGCCGGGATCTAATATTGCTGTATTCCCCTGGCACAAAGAAAGCTGATCAGGTAAAGTGATGACAGGTGCATTATTCTGAAATAAGACTTCAACTGAGTCTGTGTATAATAAACATTGATTGGAAACAATCACAGAATAAATCCCTGGTGCACTGACCAAAAAAGTATCTGACGTATTGAAATCCTGCCAAACAATATTACCACCCGGATTTCCCGCAGACAAGATCGCTTGTTCTCCAGGACATAAAATAATTGTATCTCCCAGCACTGGTTGAAACAAGTCATTTTCGTACGTAACTTCAATGGAATCACTTCCAACACCACAAACATTTTCTATAGTTAAAGCATATGCACCTGAAGCTGTCACAATAAGTGAGTCATTGGTTGATCCATCCTGCCATGTATAATTACCTAAAGCACCTGGAACAGAAAGAAGGAATGTATCACCCGGACATCCGGATAAAGTATCTCCAAGATTAAAAGATGGCGAATTCATTATCTGCACTATTACAAAATCCGAGCTCTCACCACAAACACTAGTTAATGTGACTGCGTATTCACCCGGTTGGGTAATATGATAATCAGGACTAGTGGTTCCATCCTGCCAGAAATAAGTTCCCATGGCTGTATCAAGATGGATATCAAAAGATTCACCATTACACAGGAGTAAATTGTTAAGTCCAAGATCAACAATGGGAGGGATTACCTCTACGACTTCAAGTTCATCATTAAATTCACCACACATATTTGAAATGGTAAGTGCATACAATCCCGGGCTATTAATGATAAAAGAATTATCGACACTTCCATTGTGCCAATGAAAAGCTCCTAAGTCCTCATCAAAAAATAATACAATATCTGTGCCCGAACAAAGTATTGTATCCGGACCAAGTGAAAAAGGTGAAGGAGGATCAACGAAGGTCACACTGATGTCATCAATACTAATATCACAACCATCATCAAAAGTAACTTCATAAAATCCTGATGTCGTAATCGTATATTCAAATGCATCAGAACCATCCTGCCATAAATACTCACCTATTGTAGGATCAAATGAAAACGTGATGGATTCGCCTGCACAGAGAGTGCTGTCATCCGGATTAAGCTCCAGAGGAGGAGCATTTGTAATGACGACTTCTATGGAATCCACACCTACTTCACAATTGGCAGAAACCGTGACACTATATGTCCCCGATGTATAGACAGTCAAGGTCGAACCCGTAGATCCATCTTCCCAATGATAATGAACATCCGTAAGCCCGGGGTCAATCGTGTATTCATAACACGCGTACACAGGACCATCAAGGTTCAGGTCAAGATTGACAGGATGAATTTCTGCGATATATATCTCATCGATATAATAATAGGAGCTTATCCAGTTAGCATAGGTACAGTTCTGGTCGACCGGGGTACCCGCATTAGTATGGAAATTGCCAATGGTCACATAATTTTCACCTCCTTCAGCATCGAAGCATCCTTCTACCAGCATCCAATTAGCAGTATCAGTTAAGAAGCCTGTATTCGATTCGACCTGTGGGATATTGGTTAATGGGAGCGCCATGTTGAAAGGAGGAGTTCCATTTGAAAAATAAGCACCTATATGTTCAGTTCCACAATAATTGTCCGCCAAACTAACATAAAAGCTCACGTAATAGGTTACGCCGGCGACCAGAGGTGAAATCAAAGGAGATTGTATATATTCACGATAATCTCCAGGTGGTGTATTTTCTCTTGTAAAGAATCCACAATATGCGTTCCCGCTAAATGCAAACTGGTGTCCGAAGTAATTTTCAGGTATTCCTACACTGCTCATGGGTGCGCAGGTGTGGAAATAATCGCTGGTACCCGTGGTAGCTGGTGTCCATGGATCACAAGGTAGGTCCATAATGATATTGATGCCTGCAGGGCAGTTGGTATTGATTTCAAAACTTGGGTTTGGGGCGAGATTTTGGCCTCGTAAGGAAGGACCCGACACAAGCAGGAGAATGAGGACAGGAAAGAAATTACGTTCCAGGAAATTCAAGAGGGTGCAGGTTTTTATGTTGATTGAAGGAAAAAGATAATAATTATTGTGTAGAGAAAAAAATGCTTAACATTCAAAGCAAAGCTTTGGGAACACCAGAACGTCGGTCAACCGATGCTCAACTTACTTTTTTTAATTAATTAAAAAATAAAATTGATTGCTGTGCGTCGGTTGACCGACGTTCTGGTGTCTGCAAAGCTGTGCTTTGCGAAACTCACTAAATGTCTATATTCTTTACCGTTCACATATTTACTCCCACCGTCTACTCATTTTTGCAATTGAAAAACTTTGTATCATTACACCTTTGTATATTTCCCCGAACAACGGGAGAAAAAATTTCAATCAAAATGAAAAAGTGGAGTCCAGATCCCACTTAAATCAACGGGGCGACACCGAAAAGCCATACGAGTAGGAAGGACCAATTAGTAAAAAAACAAATTATGACACAAAAATTTATTCTCACATTTTTGATTTGTTTCGGAATCGGAATGATCGTCAATGCACAAAAGTTAGACAAATTTGGTGCGGACCTTGGCAAAAAGAGCTTAATGGGCAAAGATGTACGCGTGCCCTATACTGACGTTGTAAATTATTATGGATATGTAAAACCTGGTGCAACACCGGATGAAACCAGGGATGGTAAAAAATATTATTATCTGTATATGTGGATCCCACTGGCAGCTCCGGAAATCGGTATCCGGATGGTTTCTCCTGTTCCATCAACTATGAAGCCTGTTGAAACGGATTTTATGGGACCGGATTACAAAGCAAATGCAGCGGATGCTACAAGCTATTTTGATACATGGATCGCACTTGAAAGAGCAGATGGTGTAACCTCTCCTGAGACAATTGCTAAAGGCAAAACTTCTAAATGGTCTTCGTATGGAACCAATGATGATACCAGTGAACTGCCTGCACAACCTTCCGGCAGCAAATACAATTCACTGATGCGTATCACAAGTGAAACAAGCAATCCTGTCAAAGCTTTGGTGGCTGGTTTGTATCGCATCGGTTTCACGACATATAAAACAGGTGAAGTACAAGGGAGCTTTGTTGCGCAGGTTGGAGCACCTGTCAAGCTTCCTGGAGTTGTAATTGCTTCAAGCCTGGATGAATTAGCGAAGCAGGTGAAGAAATAATATTGGAATTGATTTAATCAATTTCAATTGATTAAATAGTATTGGCGGATTTCGAATTGGTTTCGGAATCCGCTTTTTTTATGGAAATCTGCTAATCAAGGCCAAGCCTTGAACACACCAGAACGTCGGTCAACCGACGCTCAGCATTCATTTTTTAATTAATTAAAAAAACACGATGCTGAGCGTCGGTTGACCGACGTTCTGGTGTCTGCAAAGCTGTGCTTTGCGTTTAATATTTATAATAAAGAATTATGTAAATTTGAATTATGACACTGTCAGTAAAACAACCCGTATTTATTTGTCTTTTTCTGTTGAACATTTTAGCCTGCAAAGACAAAAGCAACAACCCTACCAGCGACAGCATAAATGCAATCGATCTGAAACGTGGTGATATTGTATTATGTGGAAGCGGTGAGAATCAATTTGGCAACGTAGTCTTTGAAACCTCCTGTTCAGACCTGGTTAAAACAAATTTCAACCTGGCAATGGCACTACTTCATTCTTTTGAATATGATGAAGCAGAAAAAGTTTTTGCAAAAGTGATTGATGCTCAAAATGATTGCGCGATGGCATACTGGGGAGTTGCCATGGCTAATTTCCATCCGCTTTGGACCCCTCCTACACAGGCCGAACTGGAAAAAGGTGCCAAGGCAATTGCAATAGCCCAATCCCTCAATAATAAATCGAAGCGCGAATCGGATTATATAGATGCCATAGGCGTATTCTACAAAGACTGGAATACAACAACCCATCTCAGCCGTAGCCTGAAGTTTGAAAAGGCAATGGAAAAATTGCATGCGGATAACCCGGAGGATAAAGAAGCAGCCATATTTTATGCTTTAGCGCTGGATGGTGCTTCAGATCCGACAGATAAGACATACAGCAAACAAAAGAAAGCCGGTGAATTATTACACACTGCATATGCAAATGAAGCTTCACATCCGGGTATCATACACTACATCATACATAGTTATGATAGTCCTGAGTTGGCCCAGCAGGCACTTGCTGAAGCCAGGAAATATGCTTCCATTGCACCATCGTCAGCACATGCCCAACATATGCCTTCCCATATTTTTACAAGACTTGGACTTTGGGATGAAAGCATTACATCAAATCTGCAATCCATCGATGCGGCAAAATGCTATGCAGAAAATACGGGCATGGCTGGCCATTATGATGAAGAATTTCATGCAATGGATTACCTGGTCTATGCTTACCTGCAGAAAGGTCAAAATGAACTTGCAAAAGAAAGAGCTGAAGAGCTCAAAGGACTTGATAAGCTTAATGTAATCAACTTTAAAGAAGCATATTCTTTTGCAGCAATACCTGCCCGTTATGTTCTCGAAAACAAAATGTGGAAAGAAGCATCAACTTTAAAAGCATACCCTGAAAATTTTCCCTGGGAGAAATTTCCCTGGCAAAATGCAATTATACATTTTACAAGGCTCCTGGGTTTTGTTCATTTGGACAATAATGCTTCAGCTCTTGATGAATTAAATAACCTGATTGCCCTGAGTGATACGCTTACTAAACAAAAAGACAATTATAAAGCTAACCAGGTACAGATCCAGATCAAGGCCGGTGAAGCATGGATACTTTTCAAAGAAGGACGAATGAAGGAAGCTTTAGACCTGATGAAACAGGCAGCTGTCATGGAGGAAAAGACCCAGAAACATCCGGTTACTCCGGGTGAAGTTGTACCTGCCCGCGAATTGTTAGGGGATATGCTGGCTGAAATGGGTCAGTACGAAAAGGCACTGGAGTCATATGAGGCAGATTTGAAAGATCATCCTAACAGGTTTAATGGACTATATGGTGCAGGTGCTGCTGCGGAAAAAATGCATGATATCGTAAAAGCAAAAAAGTATTACGAACAATTGATCAGCATAACGGATCCTAAAACATCTAAACGCACTGAGCTTGATCATGTACGGAAATTTTTAGCGAGAAGTGAGTAGTCAATCGTGAGTCGTGAGACGTGAGTCGTGAGTCGTGAGACTTGAGTCGTGAGTCGTGAGTCGTGAGTCGTGAGACGTGAGACGTGAGTCGTGAGACGTGAGTCGTGAGTCGTGAGACGTGAGTCGTGAGACGTGAGACACGAGATGTGATTAAGAATTTGAAAATGCAGACGTTTGAGGTCAGAGACACTCGAACGTCAGTTTTAAGTTAATCTTGTTCGAGGTCAGAGACACTCGAATGTCAGTTTTAAGCTAATCTTGTTCGAGGTCAGAGACACTCGAACGTCAGTTTTAAGTTAATCTTGTTCGAGGTCAGAGACACTCGAACGTCAGTTTTAAGTTAATCTTGTTCGAGGTCAGAGACACTCGAACGTCAGGGTAAGGTGCCGGGAATAAAAAATATTTTCGTTTCTTTCATAAAACAAACCAGCCGGCCATGAGAAAATTAATATGTTTCCTCACCATTGCTATATCCATTTCCACTGCTCCCCTATTCAGTCAATCAGGGACACTTGATCCGACATTCGGTGTGGATGGAATCGAAAAGACAGATATTGGATCAAGTTTTGACATCATGCGTGCTATTACTATCCAGCCTGATCAAAAATTATTAGCTGTTGGCAGTTCTGGCAGTGGTGGTTCAGCTGACATTGTGGTAGTTCGGTACTTGCCGGATGGTTCTCCTGATCCTGACTTTGGTGCCAATGGAATCGCACGTATGGATTTTGATGGACTTCCGAGTACCGGCTATGCAATTGCACTCCAACCGGATGGTCAAATTGTATTAGCTGGTTACACAAGCAATAATAACAATATTGATTTCGCATTGTCACGATTGAATCCTGATGGCACGCAGGACACCACGTTCAGTCATGACGGCAATGTCACCACTGATCTCGGGACTACCTATGAATTTCCAAATTCAGTGGTTATCCAGGAGGATGGAAAGATCATAGCTGCAGGAAAAATTACTTCAAATACGTTTTCTGATTTCGTCATGGTTCGTTACTTGGCAAATGGTGAGCTGGATTCTGTCTTTGGAAATAATGGTATTGTCACTACTTCTTTACGTGATGAAGACGAAGTAACAGCAGCAGCAATCCAGCCTGATGGTAAAATTATTTTAAGTGGGTTTGCTGCGATAGCAGCCAAAGGAGATTTTGCGATGGTACGATATTTCGAAGATGGAACGGTAGATAAGTTTTTTGGAACCGGCGGGAAAGTTTTCACTGATCTTGAAGGAGCAGGGAGAAGTGATTTTTCGACCAGTATGCTATTGGAACCTAATGGAAATATTGTATTAGCAGGTGCTGCTAATTTTGATAACATGTTTATTGAGTCAGATATTGGTGTTGTACGCTATGATCAGGATGGAAATCCGGATAAGAGTTTTGGAGATCAGGGAATCTTCATTCTAAAGCTTGGTGGCAATACGCAAGCCCAGGATATTGCCCGACAACCGGATGGAAAATATATAGTAGCAGGCAAATCCAATTTTGTGTTTTCTCACAATCAATGGCTGATGTTTCGCCTCAATCCTGATGGTGAGATAGATACAAAGTTTGGAGATCTTGGGCTTACTGTGACTGATCTTGACGGAGAGTCTGAAAGTGCTTCCGGCATAGAGATACAAAATGACAGCCGCATTGTCATGGGAGGTTATAACGGTGATTTTACAAAGCTAGATTTTGTAATGGCCCGTTACATTGCAGACTTTGTCATGGATGCATTCATCGGACCCGAAATCACATGTCATAGCGGATCAGATGGATCTCTTGTAGTCGTTGTCACAGATGGAGGAGTACCGCCCTATTCATACAGTCTAGATGGAATTAATTTTCAATCAGGCGCCACATTTGACGGTCTACCTGCAGGAACATACACTGTGACGGTGAAAGATTCTCAATCACCGGGTGTTACCGGAACTATTGGGCCTATTACAATTGCAGATGCACCAGAACCACCATTGGTTTATTACCAGATCACAGACAATGACCTGGATATCATCATTGATGAGCCTGGCATATATTTTTTTTCCATCAACGGAAGTGCATTTGGTCCGGATTTTCTTTTTCCGGATTTGCCGGATGGCACCTATCATGTCGTTGTGATAGATCAGAATGGATGTGTTATTTATGAGAATGATATTGATATTCAGTTTACCGCAGTTATAGAACCTGATCATTTTCCGGTTTCGGTTTTTCCAAATCCTTGTAAAGACTTTTTGACGATCGGTTCGGGAGTTAAGAATGCTAAAATGAACGTAAGCACTTTGGATATTACCGGACAGTTGCTAAATAACCTGACTGCAACATCTGATGCAGAAGGGTCATTGAAGCTGGATGTTAGCAATCTTACAAATGGAATTTATTTTATAAAAATTAAAACCGGAAACCTGGAAACACGAAGAGCGTTTGTTGTGGTGAGGTAAATTTTTTTTACCCCTAAATCCCCTATGCTTCGACTTGCTTTACACTTCCTTTAGCTACAGCTCAGCAACCAGGGGACTTTTGACCCTGGCGCAAATTGAAAGTTCAACTCAAAGCGAAGCTTTGAGGACACCAGAACGTCGGTCAACCGACGCTCAGCTTTCTTTTTTTTAAGGATTTGGGGAGTTTCTACCTAATAACTGTGACATCTCCGGTAAGTCGTTTGGTAAACTCGTTACCATCCAGCAAATATTTTATCAAAATATTATAAACATATACTCCGGGTGTTACTTCCTTCCCATTAAATCTTCCATCCCAGCTAAACGGTATTGCATTAGAATAAAAAACCTGGTCACCCCAACGATCATATATGCTGCCTTCGATCGAGACAAAAGTTACATCCGCATTGAGAAAGAATATGAACAAACCATTTTTATCATCACCATTTGGTGAAAAGATATTTGGAACATAAAATTCAACATTAGGAGAACAATCTTCATCAGAAAGAATATCTATTTCATTTGTCAAAGTTGAACATGGTGCTTCAATTTCTACAGCATACCTGCCAGGTGTGGTAACTTTTATCACAGGAGTCGTTTCACCGGTACTCCAATGATACAAGACTGGAAATGATTGTGAAACATTCAGCGCAATGGTGTCTCCTTCGCACCATGGAAAAGAATCATCACCTGGATATACAGGAACACGTTGATCATATGTTAAAGCAAGACTGTCCAGTGCTTTACCACAGACATTACTAATCTCTAATGCATAGGTATCTGCCTTATCTGCAAGAAGTGTTGATAGAGTACTGCCATCGTGCCAACGAATGACATCTGTGGTCGAAGGTGCTGTAAGTAAAATCGATTCTCCGGGACAGAGAACAGTATCAGCACCCAATTCAAAAGGTGCAGGTACTTCGAGGAAGCTTACTTCAATACTATCCCTTCTAATTCCACATTCATTCGATTCAATGAGACTATACAATCCAGTTGTTGTTACTAAAAATGTAGGAGCAATCGATCCATCCTGCCACAATATATCAGTGGTCGGATCTGCATTTGATACCAGGACTATAGACGAACCTTCACATAACAAAGTATCCCGTCCTAAATCCGGATTTGGTGCCACTCCACTGATCTCAACTTCAATGGAATCTCTGTCAAACCCACAATCATTAGTTTGAGTGACATAATAATTTCCTGAATTAACGACTTCAAAAGTCAG
>DASRXQ010000001.1:0-232933 GCA_035654115.1 Saprospiraceae bacterium | reverse complement strand
GTCAAAATCAATACAGCTATCCATTCTTCGCACTCTGAATGTGACAGGTCCACAATTGTCGTAGCTACCGTCATCAAATACGCTGGCGGGTACAAGAGTAACTCCGGATGGTCCGTCATTAGTCAAAGCAACTATCGTATGCTGATCACAATTAGCAACAGGTACCACATCATCATGAACTGTAATGGTGAAACTGCAGGTACTGCTGTTACCACACTCATCTGTCACCGTCCATATCACAGGATAGGTGCCGATGACAAGACCATTGATGACAAAGTTATTTCCAAAGTGTACCACAGTTCCTCCGTTGACAGACAAGCTAAAGTTTACGACATCACTGCATACATCAAATGCCTGTGGTTTTGGAACACTCACATTGGCGTAGCAATACCAGAAATCTGTACCCACGGTCAGGTTTGAAGGACAGGTAATAATCGGCCCTTCATCGTCAATCAATTTGATGACCTGCGTATATTCTATGATTTCAACTGTACACCAGTCAAGCACGGTCCATGTACGTATTATTTTTCGTCCTCCGCCGCATTCATTCAATTCTTCATCCCAGTATCCTGCAAATATGTTGCACACTCCTCCTGCGTCAGTAAGATTTACTCCATTTAAAGTTGGCCAGCCTGTTATAGAAGGATTAATGCTTGTTCCGCATGATCCTATAAAATTAGGCGGGAAAACAAGGCCATCAAGTGTCAATGGTATGACTGTAAATACCTCGACACATGTTGCAGTGTTTCCACTCAGATCTGTAGCAAGCCAAGTGACACTCACAAATCCACCTGCACAATTATCAGCATTGACATCTATGTCCACGATTTCTACAGTCACCTGTCCACAATTATCTGTAACATCAGGCTGCAGTTCAACAGGAATAATTCCATCAGCCAATTGATCTATTTCAAGACAAGTGATCTCACAACCTGGAGGAGCACCACCTTTTCCGGATTGACATCCACAGGTGATATTCGGTGCTATTTTATCTTCCACAGATATTGTTCCCCAGCAGCTATTGATTCCACATTCACTCATTATTTTCACTGTGAAGGTGTGTCCGACACTTTCGAAAGTCAATGTTGCATTTGGAATCGTGTCACCATTTTCATCAAGAAGGATGACAATGTAATTCTCCCCGTATAACTGGCCTTCCAGGATCATAGAAGGAGTGATCACGACCTGGCAGGTTCCATCAAGTGATATCTGGATGTGGTCGTCACATGCCAGGACTTCAAAATCTTCAATCACTACATTCAGGAATGTCGTTGCTTCACAACCCTGGAATATAACAACCGTCAATTGTATTTCGAACGTACCCGGAACGCTAAGCCATTGTATGGCTATGGTTTCTCCTGTATTTCCTACTATCGTTCCGCCACCGTTTAGACTCCAGTTATATGTAAAAGCAGGATTATAATTCTGTACTGTGTATGTCACCAATTGGCTGGGGCATACGAACGGATCACCTACGATAACAGGTTGTGGTAATACACATATGGGAGCCTGGCTAAAATCATCTTCTCCCGGAGGATCATTCGTATCATCAGCATCTGCATCACTATCTACGTCATCATCACTTACATCAACTCCCTGGAGGTTCAGTACAACGCTGATTTCAGCACTGTTAAAATATTGTCCAGGTTGAATATTTGCATCTGCCTGAAGTGTGATTTGAACAGAAACATTTTCACCGGGATTTAATCCGTTGGCATCCAGTCCTCCATTGGCAATGGACAATACGATGGATGCACTTTGTCCGGTACTTCCGACATTACCCGGAGTCCAGTCAGGATCATTCAGTGTAAAACCAATGGGGATATAATCTGTGATCGTAACTGAACTGACATCGCCCTGGCCATCGTTTGTAACCGTTATCGTGAAGCTAATATTATCACCACCTTCAACAGTACCCTGGTTTGGATTTAAGATTTTCACCAAAGACAGGTCAACCAGACAATTCCCGTCTACAAAAATAGCTTGCAGGCAGGTTGCGGAATTACCGCAAACATCTGTTGCCGTCCACGTTCTGTTTATTGTAAAGTCTTCCGGACAATTTCCCTGGATGACAACATCACTTGAAGTGAATACAGGTGCTCCTGTACAATTATCGGCTCCAGTTGGATTACCGGTGTTAGCTGGCAATGTGCTTGCACCAAATGCCACTGTCATATTTGCGGGACAAGTGATCGCTGGAGCTGTATTATCATTGACTGTAATCGTCTGTGAACACGTTGCTGAATTACCACATTCATCCGTTGAACGATAAGTGCGTGTTATGGTAAACCGGTTTGCGCATGTTTGATTTGTGATCACATCCGGACCTGCAGTAGTTACTGTTGCGATGCCTCCACAATTATCGGAGGTTATGACGCTTGCAGGATTTGCTGCGGGCACCAGGCTTGCACACTGCACTGTAATATTCGTAGGGCAGGTGATGGATGGAGTGGAATTGTCAAAAACCGTAATGGTTTGTGCACATGTCGCTGAATTGCCACAGGCGTCAGTTGCCCTATATGTTCGTGTCAGTATAAATCGGTTAGTACAGGTTTGATTACTGATCACATCCGGTCCGATGGTGGTAACGGTAACTACTCCACCACAATTGTCAGTCGTGATTATACTGGCAGGATTTGCTGCCGGTACCTGGCTCGCACATTGTACTGTTATATTCGTAGGGCAGGTAATTGAAGGTGTTGAATTGTCAAATACCGTGATGATTTGATTACATGATGCAGAATTTCCACATTCATCTGTAGCCACGTATGTGCGGGTCACTGTGAATTGGTTTGTACAGATCTGGTTACTTATGACATCACCTGTGAAAGTCACAGAAGCTGCCCCACCACAATTGTCGGATGTGATGACACTGGCCGTGCTTACTGGAGGCACCTGGCTTGCACACTGAACGGTGACATTGCCTGGACACAATATAGTTGGAGCAATATTATCAAATATGGTAATCGTTTGAGAACAGGTTGCAGAGTTTCCACATTCATCAGTAGCACGATATGTCCTGGTCAGTGTAAAACGATTAATGCAGGTTTGATTTGAAATGACATCATTTACAAATGTGACACTCGCTGCACCACCGCAATTATCTGTAGCCGATACACTTGCTGTATTAACCGCGGGCACCATGTTTGCACATTGTACGGTCACATTGACAGGACAAGCGATCGATGGTGGTATATTATCAAAAACAGAAATGGTCTGTGAGCAGGAGGCTGAATTGCCACATTCATCCACAGCGATGTATGTTCTTATTACATTAAATCTGTTTAGGCACGTCTGGTTTGTAATGACATCATTTACAAATGTGACAGTAGCCAGCCCGTTGCAATTATCGGAGGAAATGACCAGACCCGGATTAGGAACAGGTACCTGGCTGGCACACTGTACTGTTGTATTCCCGGGACAGGTAATGGACGGTGGTGTATTATCAAATACGGTAATGGTTTGAGAACAAGTACCTGAATTACCACACTCATCGACAGCATTGTAGGTCCGTGTTATCGTAAACCGGTTAACACATGTCTGATTGGAAATGATATCATTGACAAAGGTTATTGTTGTGGCAGCACTACATAGATCTGTAGCTGTGACACTGCCAGGATTTGGAGCAGGGACCTGGTTCGCACATTGTACGGTTGTATTTGCAGGACACAGGATCGATGGAGGAGTATTATCAAATACGGTAATCGTCTGCGAACATGTGGCTGAATTACCACATTCATCAGTAGCGCGATAGGTGCGGGTTACATCAAACCTGTTGTTACAGGTTTGATTTGTGATGACATCATTCACAAAAATGACAGTCGCCAATCCATTGCAGTTGTCTGAAGCGATGACGCTACCTGGATTTGGAACAGGTACCTGGCTTGCACATTGCACGGTGGTATTGACCGGGCAGATGATGGATGGTGGTGTATTGTCAAAAACAGTAATCGTGTGCGAACATGTAGCTGAATTACCACATTCATCGGTAGCCCTGTAAGTTCGTACTACGTTAAAGCGATTAGTGCAGGTTTGATTAGCAATCACATCATTGACAAAAGTTACACTGGCCAGGCCATTGCAATTATCTGATGCTATGATACTGCCCGGATTAGGAGCCGGCACCTGGCTTGCACATTGTACAGTGGTGTTAGCAGGACAGTTAATAGAGGGAGCAGTATTATCAAATACAGTAATGGTTTGTGAACACGTGGCAGAATTACCACATTCATCCGTTGCCCTGTACGTCCGTATTACATTAAATCTATTCGTGCATGTTTGATTAGTAATGATATCATTTACAAATGAGGCACTGGCCAGTCCATTGCAATTGTCCGACGCTATGACACTGGCCGGATTCGGTGCGGGTACGAGGCTTGCACATTGTACAGTTACATTGACAGGACATGTGATTGATGGTGAAGTATTATCGAAAATAGTGATGGTCTGTGAACAAGAAGCTGAATTACCACATTCATCTACAGCTCTATATGTTCGTATGATATTAAACCTGTTGACACATGTTTGATTGTTGATGACATCGCTCACGAAAGTCACGGTTGCGACTCCATTGCAATTATCGGAAGCTATAACAGTTGCCGGATTAGGAGCAGGTACCAGGCTTGCACATTGTACGGTCGTGTTGCCCGGACAGGATATGGACGGTGGAGTGTTATCAAAAACTGTAATCGTTTGTGAGCATGTTGCTGAATTTCCACATTCATCTGTAGCTCTGTAAGTTCGGGTTACATTAAACCTGTTGATGCAGATCAAGCCTGTAACTACGTCATCTACAAAAGTGACACTGGTGATGCCATTGCAATTATCGGAAGCTATTACAGTAGCTGTATTTGGTGCAGGGACCAGGCTTGCACATTGTACTGTTACGTTTGCCGGGCACAGGATCTGTGGAACTGTATTGTCAAATACCGTAATTGCCTGTGAACATGTGGCCGAATTACCACACTCATCTGTTGCCCTGTATGTCCGAATGACATCAAATCTGTTTGTACAGGTTTGATTCAGGATCATATCATTTACAAAAGTAATGTTGGCAATACCATTACAATTATCGGAGGCGATTACAACTGCCGGATTAGGTGCAGGTACCAGGCTCGCACACTGTACAGTCGTATTGGCCGGACAGGTAATGGACGGTGGTATATTGTCAAAAACTTCTATATGCTGTGAACATGTGGCCGAATTACCACATTCATCCACTGCTCTGTAAGTACGGGTGATGTTGAAACGGTTGACACAGGTAAGACTGGAGATCACATCGTTCACAAAAAATACGCTGGCTACTCCATTACAATTGTCTGAAGCCAGAACAACTGATGTATTGGGTGCCGGCACCTGATTAGCGCATTGCACCGTAACATCCGGTGGGCAAACAATGACAGGTGCAATGTTATCAAATACGGTTATAGTCTGAGAACATGTAGCTGAATTACCGCATTCATCTGAAGCACTATATGTGCGTATGACATCAAACCTGTTTGTGCAGGATTGATTTGTGATCACATCATTTACAAATGAGACACTGGCTACTCCATTACAGTTATCTGTCGCAGAGACGCTTAATGGATCAGGAGCAGGGATCTGATTTGCACATTGTACGGTTGTATTTACCGGACAAGTGATAGCCGGCGGGATATTATCAAAAACAATTATGGTTTGGGCGCATGATGCAGAATTACCGCAATCGTCAGTAGAGGTATAGGTCCTTGTTATGTTAAAACGGTTTACACACGTTTGATTGCTTATGACATCACTGGCAAAATTTACGGTAGCTGCTCCACCACAATTATCAGAGGTCACTACACTGGCAATGTTAGCGGCTGGCACCTGGCTGGCACACTGAACAGTGATATTGCCGGGACATAATATAAATGGTGGTGTATCGTCAAATACCGTAATAGTTTGAACACAAGTAGCAGTATTGCCGCATTCATCGGCTGACTGATAGGTACGCGAAACTATAAATCGATTCACACATATCGAGTTGCTGATCACATCTCCTATGAAAGTTACACTGGCTGCCCCTCCGCAATTATCGGATGTGGTTACACTGGCTGGATTTGCAGGAGGTACCTGACCAGCGCATTGGACTGTGATATCAGTAGGACACGTTATGGCAGGTGGTGTATTATCAAATACGGTGAGCGTTTGATTACAAGTTGCAGAATTGCCGCATACATCTGTTGCCCTGTAAGTGCGGGTGATGATAAAGCGATTGATACATGATACATTGGAAATCACGTCACCTACAAATGTAATTGTTGCAGGTCCGCTGCAGTTATCAGATGCAGACACAATTCCCGGATTAGGCGGTGGCACTTCAAAAGCACATTGTAGAAAAGCATCCGGAGGACAGAGTATAGTTGGACTTGTAGTATCAATGACGGTGATGATCTGCACACAGGTATCAAACAAATTGCATGCATTTTCAGCAAACCATGTACGGATTAGTATAAAATTATTGGGACAACTTCCCGCAACAAGCGAATCACTGAATGTTATGACTGGATCGCCATCACATATGTCCGTAGCTGTTGCAAATCCTGTAATTGCCGGGTCTGTGGATTCATCGCATTCGATCGTAGTGTCGACTGCGCAGATGAGCATCGGTGAGCAATCAAGTGAAATACAATCGGTAGCTATTGGGGTTCCGAAATATGGAGTTCCGGTGGTATACATCCAGTTAAACTGAACAACATTTTCATCAGAAGGAATGGATTCCATATTCATGGAAGGATCCACAATAGTTATAACTACTCCATCGTCTCCTCCGAGATAACCGCCATTAGCCGGGTCTACCTGGAGATCCCAGACTACCGGGGGACAAAAATTCTGAAAATCAGGATATGGTTCATCAACCGTAAAGCAAACCTGGAATAGATAAGTCCAATTGAGTGTATCAAGAAAAATAGGAGGAAGATTAGTATTCTTAAGCTGCATGGCTCCGTTAACCCATTCAGCACTATCCGGAAAATTCAAAAATGCTCCCATACCCGTTAAAAGCATAGGAGGATCAGGGTCAACGGCTTCATATCCACCCTGGAAATCCCAAATCGTATCAAGCTCCATGATCGTATCCGAATAAAAGAACCGGATATTCATCCCGAACAACTGCGTCCCTAAAGTATCAGATCTGAATTCTACATCCAGACAATATGTCGAATCTGTGCAGTTGTAGGCCGGATTTGCAAAACGGACGGATACCACCGGTGTTGATTGTGAAAATGTTGTACCACTGTATCCCATAAGCAGTGCATACATAGTGCATACAAGCGCTATTTTAAATACCTGTAAACGGTTATTCATTTTATTCGTGTGTAGGTTCTTGTTCATAGCGTTGGGGTAAATACAAATAGGACAAGCTATTTCTGGCTTCTCCTGCATCGATGTAATGCACAATGACATTTGAACTGATATATCTCTTTTCATTTTATTTCTTTCCAATGCAGAACTTGAAGTTGTTTAGTGTATTCAGTATTCTGCCTGATCTTTAAATCCATTTTTTCATTCCGTCTCATTTTCATTGCTAAACAGGCAATAAAAATTTGCAATACAGCTTTCACAAGGCTGTATTCCTAAACTGTCAGGAGTGAGATTGTGTGATTTAATTCTTGTAACCCCGGGAAGGTCTTTGCCCAATAATATCCATGCTACGTACTGATATCACATGGGACAAAGGGGCAAATCCTTTCCAATTCCAATTGGAGTTTGCTAAAATCATACCAGATTTTATTCCGTTGGCCGCAAGGTGGGCGTTTTGTTAACATATATAAAAAAAGCCAGCTGGTAATCAGCTGGCTTTAAGGAATATAAATATTTTATCTACCTGTCATTCATTTATCAGTATCATCTTCAGGGTGTTGGATCTGAAGCCTTCTGTTTCCATTCTGTACAGGACAACCTTAGCTTCCTCCAACCATGGCTTACGATCGAGGTTAACCACATTCTTTCCTGTTTTATATACTCCGCTAATCTCATCTAATTGCTTTCCAGAAACATCATAAAACTTTAATGACACATGCTGTGCATTAGGAATAATGAATTCAATAGCTGTGGTTTTGTTGAATGGATTTGGTTCGTTTTGAAATAATGCAAATCCTTTACCATCCATATCATCCTGGGTAGACACTGTTTCACTGATCTTCACGCAATTCGCAGAAGTTGGCTTGCCATAAGGCATTTCTTCAACCCGGCTTGGTTCCCAATTGAAATAATGGACACTTACATGTGCAGGTGAAGAAGTTTCAGGAGTATTTGGATCGCTTTCAAGGACGGTTACTACCAGTCCGTCATCGCCCATAAGGAAACCTCCCTGACTTTCATCTCCTTTTGTATCCCAAATGACGCTGGGACAAAATTCGCTCTTCCCGGTATAGGTCAATGGCACTTTGAAGCAAACGCGAAATGCTTTTACCCATTTTTCAGGCACTAGCTGAAGCACATTATTTTCATCTGTCAATTGAATGGCTCCATTGACAAAAACAGTTGCTTCTTTGAGATTAAACATCTGGATTCCGGCCTGCCCGGCTGCCTGTACAGATCTTGGAGAACCTCCCAGCGTTTCATATCCGGCGCTGAATTGATCAAAATGCTGAAATTCAAGCATGGTGGCATCATAGAAAAACCGAACATTCATACCGAATAGATATTCACTTGAAGTTTTGGAATTCAATTCAACATCCAGGAAATAACTTCTAGTGTTGTCATCAAAATGAGGATTAGTAAATCTTGCATTTATCTGTGGCATAGACTGCCCGGATAATAAAGATATCGTGCCTACGAAAGCACATAGGGTGAGCAGTGCTTTTACACTTTTACCCAGGTTAGTGATCATTGATTCCATTTTGGTTTTTTTGTGGGTTAACATTATCATTTATTCATATACGAGCTATGGAGTTTTGCAACATATATCGTACAATTTACCGTTATTTTTAGTTTCTCGGTACACTGGTGAATTTACCATTGTTCCTTTCCCATACGATACGATCATTAAAATTCGTGTCTGCATTGAGATTGTAATCTCCAATCCTGTAAAAACCTACAGCTCCGTTTTGAGACTCCCAAAATGAACGGTCATCGAAATTCACATCTGTATCTGCATTTAATGATATCGACTGACTTCCATTACCGGCATACATGGCAAATTTACCCGGAAGGATTTCTTTCTCACGTGCAAACAGATTAAGTCCTGCAAATACCGGATCCTCCCAACTCTGTTCAAGACGGAAATCATACAAAAGCTTGTGGTTGATAAAGGAGACCTTCACATTTGACATTACGATGAGGTGATTACGGTGTTCAATCACAACGTAATAACTGGTGCCTTCACTTACACCGCAACAATTCAATGGTTTGACAAATTGGATGGTTCCATCTTTATGAACTAATGCAGCAGTCTGACATATCGGACCTACCGTACCGGCAGAATCTAATCGCAAACTAACCAGGATCCAATCCACAACTGTTGAAGGATATCCGGCGGTTGAATTGTTTGGATTACCACCAGAATCAAATAAATTTCCTTCATTACCGAAGTAATTCCACGGAGCAATATTATAAGGCTGCCCCGGTGGCGAATATTTATTTCCAAAAAACGGATCCACAAGAAGCTGACCGGGTAGTACTCTGAGATCATTCAGCGTTGTACGCATGGGCAGGGTATATGTAGCTCCTCCTGCCGGATTAGCAGCTGCACCTTCCAGGTATACCCAGGATTCCATGTTAAAGCATGGCTTGGTGACAGTAGCAATACAGGTCGCTGTATTCCCGCAATCATCTGTAGCTGTAAATGTTATTGGCATTCCTCCCTGGCATGAGAAATTTGGAATACTCATACCATCATAGTTAGTGGTTATCGCGACACTCATATCACATACATCTGTTGCTGTAGCGGTAGCAATCCACGCATTGATGATTGCAACATAATTTACGCCCGCATCACAATTTAAAACCAGGGTTGGAGGACATGTGATTTGTGGAACTGTGTTGTCCTGAACTGTAATGGTGGAGCTACAGGTAGCTGTATTTCCACAATCATCAGTAGCCGTCCAGGTTCTCACTACACTATATCGTCCCGGACATGTGCCTGCAATAGTAACATCTACCGGTGTGATCAACAATGATGGATCACATGCATCTGTCGCTGAAGGCGTACCAAAAACCGGAGTGGCAGGACAATTAATGGTTGAATTACCCGGACAAGACGTAAATGCAGGTGGAGTAGTGTCATTGACATTGATCGTCTGGTTGCAGGTGGATGTATTTCCACATGCATCACTCACGGTCCATCGGCGGGTCACTACGATCGGACAAGTGCCCGTCGCAACATCCCGATATGATACAAATGCTACTCCGCAATTGTCTGAGGTATTTCCATTATTTGGTGCATTTTCAAAAACCGATTCAGGAACTATTACAGTTACAGTTGAGAATGGTGGAGCTGTGATTACACCTGTATTGCATCCTTCAAAAGTCCGTGTAACAGCACATGCAGAAATTACAGGTGGTGTAGTATCATTCACATTAATCGTCTGAATACATGTTGCTGAATTACCACAACCATCGTTTACTGTCCATCGACGTGTGATCACTGTGGGACATACACCGGCTGCTACATCAAAATAAGTTACTGAGGCAATTCCACATCCATCTGTAGCATTGCCATTATTGATTGCATTTTCAAATACTGCCTCACTTGAAGTAGCTACCGTAGTAGAAAATGGAGGATCTGTAATGGAACTTGTGTTACAACCCTGAATATTTCTAGGTGCAGCACATGTGATAATGACCGGAGGTATAGCATCCTGTACTAAAACACTAGTCATACAAACTATCGGTGATGTTCCGCAAGACTGACAGTCAATGGATACACTTACCGTATAGGGCTGACCACATACATTGCCTGCAGTAACCATGACTGTTGATCCATTCGGTACAAAGCTTATGAAGTTTCCTGTCACCGACCAATGGTAAACCGGGTTACTACACAATCCTACGATCTGGGCATTGAACGTGCTTGTAGTGCCGGGACAAACAGGGCCTGTCGGGCCATTTATCACATTACAATTTCCGCAATTGACCGTAATAGGAACATTCGCTTCGTCATCATCTGGTACGCCATCACCATGATCATCCTGGTTGAATGAACTGGCCGGATCACTGTCAGGATCAGCCTGATCAGCATTTGTGATCTCTGCATTATTGGTTATCACTCCTGATCCTGTAACTGTAGCTACAATAGTAAGTGTCTGACTTACACCAACGGCCAAAGGACCTACAGTCCAAAGACCCGTAATGTTATTATATGATCCAACACTTGGAATATTACTTACATAAAGGACCCCTGCAGGAAGAATATCTTTTACAACAACTCCTGTAGCATTATTGGGGCCACTATTAGTTACTGTAATGGTATATGTGATATTGCTGTTCTGATCAGGTGTATTATCATTTACAGTTTTGGTCAGTGAGAGATCAGCTAGTTGTACTGTAACATTGTCCTCATCATCATCATCACCATTTGTATCACCATCCTCATCCACTGTTGGTCCTGTGTCTGGCGAACTATCCGGATCGATCTGGTCTGAATCTGTCACTTGTGCTGCATTCGTATAAACAAGACCAATACCTGTATTCAGTTTTACAGTGATGGCTAATGTCACACTGGCTCCGTTTGCCATGCTGCCTATAGTCCAAAGACCTGATACATTATTATAAGTACCCTGGCTTGGACTCCTGCTCAGATATGTGAAGCCGGTTGGTAATTGATCTGTGACTTTTACGTTGGTGGCACCATCAGGTCCGCTATTCAATACGGTAATTGTAAATACCAGTTGATTAAGAGTGGCATTATAAATACCTGCTGTCTTTGTTAGGCTTAGATCAGCAATTAATGGTTTGGCATTGTCTTCATCATCATCATCTCCGTTTCCATCGCCATTCTCATCTACGGTCGGACCCGTATCCGGTGAACTGTCCGGATCGATTTGGTCTGAATTCGTAACCTGTGCTGCATTGGTATAAATTAATCCATTGCCTGTGTTCACTGTTACTGTGATTGTCAATGTCTTGCTCGCTCCATTCGCAATGCTGCCGATCGTCCATAAACCTGATACATTGTTGTACGATGTTCCCGGTGTTGCAGTGTTGCTTACATAGGTATATGCGTTTGGCAACTGATCTGTCACCTGCACGTTTGTAGCATCATTCGGACCACTATTCAATATGGTTATCGTGAACGTTAGCTGATTGTTTGCTGAATTAAATATCCCTGCAGTTTTTGTAAGACTCAGGTCGGCTATGACTGGTGTGGCATTGTCTTCATCATCGTCATCACCATTGCCATCGCCATTCTCATCTACAGTCGGACCCGTATCCGGTGAACTGTCCGGATCGATCTGGTCTGAATTCGTAACCTGTGCTGCATTGGTATAAATTAATCCATTGCCTGTGTTCACTGTTACTGTGATCGTCAATGTCTTGCTCGCTCCATTCGCAATGCTGCCGATTGTCCATAAACCTGATACATTGTTGTACGAAGTTCCCGGTGTTGCAGTGTTGCTTACATACGTATATGCGTTTGGCAACTGGTCTGTCACCTGTACGTTTGTAGCATCATTTGGACCACTATTCAATATGGTTATCGTGAACGTTAGCTGATTGTTTGCTGAATTAAATGTCCCTGCAGTTTTTGTAAGACTCAGGTCGGCTATGACTGGTGTGGCATTGTCTTCATCATCATCGTCTCCATTGCCATCTCCGTCTTCATCCGTTGTTGGTCCGGTGTTAGGATTACTATCTGGATCTAACTGATCAGAATGTGTGACCTGTGCTGCATTAGTGAAAATTAGTCCTATGCCTGTATTGACAGTTACCGTGATTGTCAGGGTGAAGCTGGAACCATTTGGCATGGTACCTATATTCCAGATCCCTGAAACATTATTATATGAACCCTGGCTTGCAACGCTGCTTACAAAATTATAAGCATTAGGCAGTTGATCGGTCACTTGAACATTTGTAGCCGTTGTCGGGCCACTATTTAAAACCGTTATCGTAAAGACTACTGAGTTAGTGAGTGAATTGTATACACCTGCTGTCTTGGTTAGGCTTAAGTCAGCAGTATTCAGACTGGCACTAGCCTCGTCATCATCCTGTATGCCATCATTGAGATCATCTACTGTGTCATTTGTTTCGGGATCACTATCGGGATCATATTGTTGATCTTCTGTGATCTGTGCTTTATTCAGATAATTTAATCCTAAGCCCGCATTTACTGTTGCATTGAGCAATAAAGTCGCACTTGCACCTACGCCGAGATTGCCTACCAGCCAAACCCCGGACACATTATTATATGATCCCTGGGTGGGTGAATTACTAACGTAAGTATACCCACTCGGCAATTGATCTGTTGCTTCTATTCCGGTTGCTGGGCTTGGACCATTATTCGTTACAATTACAGTAAACGTAGCCACATTCGTCATTGAATTGTAGCTGACTGTTTTGGTCAATGAGAGATCCGCACATCCGGTGATGGTTACTGTCGCCGTACAGGTTGATGAATTGAGACACGCATCAGTTACTGTGAGCACAACGACATTTGGTCCTGTATTGCTACATGAAAAATTAGAAGGGCTAACTCCCAATGTAACACTGCTGCATGCATCCATTGACCCGTTATTGACCTGTGCTGCTGTAATGTTGGCAAGACCTGTCAAAGGGTTGACAGATACAGTTATATTCTGAGTCTGACAGATGGGTGGAGTGATATCTCTGACTGTAATCGTCTGATTACATGTCGATGTATTTCCACATGCATCACTTATTGTCCATCTACGTGTCACTACAATAGGACAAGATCCCACAGCGACATCACTATAGGTTACCGAGGTAATGCCACAATTATCAGATGTATTACCATTATTAGGTGAGCTCTCAAAGACAGCTTCTGTTGTTGTGGTTACTGTACTTGAAAATCCAGGTGTTGTAATAGCCGCAGTAGTACATCCATCAATAATTCTTGCAATAGCGCAGGTGATGATCGTAGGTGCGGTGGGATCTATACTGGTCGTATAAACTTTAGTAGATGAATTGTTACATCCATCAGTTTCTGTAACAGTCACTGTAGCATTGCACGTACCAACAGTGCTTACCGTCTCAGTTATTGGACCACTACAATTGTCAGTAGCACTTGTGGCTGCCAATGCGGCTGCCTCTGCTGCTGCTACATTGGGATAACATGTGGCAATGGTTCCACTGATGATACCCGGAGGCGTGTTATCAATACGTGTATTATAAATAGTCGAAGATGAATTGCCGCATGCATCTGTTTCTGTCACTGTCACGACAGCACTACATGTGCCCACTGTACTGACCGATTCAGTTACTCCGCTACAGTTATCAGTTGCACTGGTTGCAGCTAAAGCTGCAGCTTCAGCTGCTGCGACAGTTTGAAAGCAAGCGGCTATTGTACCCGGTGTGTTCACCGGTGGAGTAATATCCCTTACCGTTATTGTCTGGTTACATGTGGATGTATTACCGCAAACATCACTGACCGTCCAACGACGTGTTACTACGATCGGGCATGTGCCTGTAGCTACATCACTGTACGTGACAGATGATATTGCACAATTGTCTAACGTATTTCCATTATTTGGAGATGCTTCAAAAACGGCCTCAGTTGAAGCTGTGGTTGTTGTGGAAAAACCGGGGGATGTAATTGCAGCTGTACTACATCCATCTATTGTTCTGGCAACCGCACAGGTAACTATAGAGGGACCTGCATTGTCTATACTGGTATTGTAAACAGTTGATGATGAGTTACCGCATGCGTCTGTTTCGGTTACGGTTACTACCGCATTGCAAGTGCCCACTGTACCGACTGTTTCAGTCACAGCACTGCAATTATCTGTTGCTGTTGTTGCGGCTGTAGCAGCGGCCTGTGCTGCTGCGACGGTTGGATAACAAGATGCTATGGTTCCAGGGGTATTCACAGGTGGGGTGATATCTCTTACGGTAATGGTTTGATTGCAGGTGGCAGTATTTCCACAGGCATCACTGACTGTCCATCGCCGTGTGACTACAATCGGACACGTACCGGCAGCAACATCTATGTAGCTCACATTCACCGGGGCTGTGCAATTGTCGGATGAATTTCCATTGTTTGGTGCACTTTCAAATACAGCTTCTGTCGAAGCTGCTGTTACAGTTGAAAATGCAGGATTCGTTATAACCCCGGTATTACACCCATCTATAATGCGTGCAACAGCGCAAGTTGTAATTACAGGTGAGGTGATATCCCTTACTGTTATTGTTTGATTACATGTGGATGTATTACCGCAAACATCACTAACCGTCCAACGACGTGTAACCACGATCGGGCATGTGCCTGTAGCTACATCACTATATGTGACAGATGATATTGCACAATTGTCCGACGTATTTCCATTATTTGGAGACGCTTCAAAAACGGCTTCAGATGAAGCTGTAGTTGTTGTGGAAAAACCGGGAGATGTAATTGCAGCTGTACTACATCCATCTATAGTTCTGGCAACCGCACAGGTAACTATGGAGGGTCCCGCATTATCTATACTGGTATTGTATACTGTTGATGATGAATTACCGCATGCGTCTGTTTCGGTTACGGTTACTACTGCATTGCAAGTGCCCGTTGTACCAACTGTTTCAGTTACAGCACTACAATTATCTGTTGCTGTTGTTGCAGCTGTTGCAGCTGCCTGTGCTGCTGCGACTGATGGATAACATGCAGCTATTGTTCCAGGAGTGTTCACAGGTGGAGTGATATCTCTTACAGTAATGGTCTGATTACAGGTGGCAGTATTTCCGCAGGCATCACTAACTGTCCATCGTCGTGTGACTACAATTGGACACGTACCTGCAGCTACATCTATGTAGCTCACATTCACCGGGGCAGTGCAATTGTCGGATGTGTTTCCGTTATTCGGGGCACTTTCAAATACGGCTTCTGTTGAAACCACTGTTACAGTTGAAAATGCGGGATTTGTAATTGCACCGGTATTGCAACCATCAATTATGCGAGCTGCAGCACATGTTGAAATGAGAGGAGAAGTTATATCCCTGACAGTGATGGTTTGATTACAGGTAGATGTATTGCCGCAAGCATCACTTACAATCCATCTCCGGGTCACTACAATCGGGCATGTTCCGGATGCCACATCGAAATAATTTACACTTACCGCACTGCAATTATCTGATGTAACACCATTGTTCGGAGCACTTTCAAATACGGCTTCAGTAGATGCAGCAATAGTACTTGAGAATGCCGGATTTGTAATAGCCCCTGTGTTGCATCCATCAATTATCCGGGCTACAGCGCATGTGGAAATTAAAGGGGAAGTTATATCTCTTACAGTTATTGTTTGATTACATGTAGCTGAACTACCACAGGCATCGCTGATTGTCCAGGTACGCGTCACGATGATCGGACATGTTCCGGCTGCAACATCTTTATAAGTTACAGCTGTAATAGCACATGCATCAGATGTATTTCCATTGTTTGGTGCGCCTTCAAATATCGCTTCTGTTGAAGCAACGGTTGTGGCAGAAAAGGCCGGGTTCGTGATAGCTGCAGTATTACAACCATCTATTATCCTTGCTGCAGCACAAGTGGTTATTACAGGGGAGGTATTCGCCAAAACCGTGTAGGTAGCCATACATGTAGTTGTCAAAGGAGCACATTGACTTGTATATGTAAATGTGACTGTTTTTGTACCTCCGCAGAAATTAGGTGCACCGGTGCTGTTATTCGTTGTTGTACCATCATTGCAACCACCTCCGGATTTCACAGTAAGCAGCCAGGCTGCATAGTCTGCATCTACCTGTGCCTGGGTCATGCATGATACAGTTTTGTTTGACGGACATGTTAAACTAATAGCCCTGTAATCTTCCACTTCACCATTAGATGCAGTGGCTACAGACCGGTCATCAACACCTCCTGCAACATCATTCAGGGTGTTCGTTGTCATCCTGATCCTGAGATAATGACTTGCTGCACCTCCTCCTACTGTAGCAGTAGGCCAGGTCAATGTTCTGGAAACATTTACACTACCGGTCGGTACTGTATTGGAAGCAAATTCAGTCGCTTCAAATGTTCCATTACCATTGAAATCAATCCAACCATACAGATTAGCAGTAGAGCCAATTGTATTATTTAAATTATTAACCGTGACGGATACACTTTGGGGGCCGCCATCAGCAAAAGAAGGAACAATGCTGATACCATCTTCATCATCAGAAGTTGCATTATCATCCCCATTGGCCAGACTTGAAGGAGCGGAAGCACCTTCTGTATCTATAAGGGTCCCTATTTTCAAATGTGTACAATCCAGCGAATGTGATGGTGCACCGTATGTTGCAGGTGCATCTCCATAATCAGATTCAACAATCGAATTGAAGGATACCGAAATGATAAGGTGAGCGTCATTGGTTCCATTTGATTTTCCCGTGTCAAATCCATTAGCCACAAGTGTTGGAGTATGGCTTGCACTATGAGTTGTCGTACCTAAATATACATCAGTGTTGTTTACCCAAAGGTGATTAGAACCTCGTGGCTCTCCAGTGCTTCCCAGGTAGTCATCTGCATTCCCTCCCAGATAAGTTCCATAAATGCGGGATGTAAGATCATTATTGAATCCGGCAAAAAACATATCAAACCCTGAATTACCACCGGCTGTAAAAGAAGCATTAAAAAAAGTTTCTCCGTTTAGGTTCTGGGTAGAAAGTCCCGTCCCTCCAACGGTTCCGAATACCAGGAGGAAATTGGTTTGCACACCGGCACAGTTTGTCGTCGTGACTAGTTTAATACCATTTCCAAGATCTTCCGAAGCGGTTCCGTAGAACGTAGCAGCATAGGCCCCAGCACCACCTGTATCACCTACCTTGCCAACGATGATATCTGTACTTCCATTATGACTTACATCAAAGGCTCCGGCAGATGTAGGAAAACCGGTAGACACCGCTCCCGTCCAATAGATTGTCGTACCTACTAATTCCGCATCGAATATGCGGTCATCACCTGTACTTCCTAATTCATCTAAATAATTAAATGGAGTCAGACCATTGGTTTTTAAGACTCCCAAAATTCCGTCATTATCTGTTCCGGTAGATCGACCTGCTGCACTGTTCACTTCAGTAAGTTGGCCCGTACCAAAACCTGCGAATGCTACCCGGCCATCACCAAATAACTCCAGGTCATTAAAGGTTTCATTCCCTGCTCCTCCTACATATGTACCCCATGCCAGTGTATTGTATGAGTTAAATTTAGCTATATACATATCCGTTCCTCCTCCGAAACCGGTCTGTGCAACACCAGCAGAAATATAGCCTGCGGGTAAAGCAGCATTGACTGTCATACCCACTGTATAGGCATTATCAGCAGTAGCACGTAATGAGGTCACGCCAACTACTTCGTTTCCTGTTCCACCTAAGTAAGTTGCGTAATTCAGCGTGCCTAAGTCTCTTGAAAAAACCAAAACAAATCCATCGCCGCTTGAACGTGAATTGTCAAATGCTGTTGCTAAAGATGGTGGTGCCGCAGGAATAGGTATATCCGTATTTGTGACACCCCCTACAAAAACTGCATTTGCAGATAAGCTCAGCGCCTGGGCTACTATAAATGGAGAGTTAGTACCATTCAATGAACCCGGGCCATACAAAGTATAATCGACGAGGTCCGTACCTGAATTATTTATTCTGTACACTACAGCAGCTGTCGGATAAGCGGTAGCACCTTGAGTCTGGTTCGTAAATGTGATGCTATTCAAATATCCATTTGCATCATAAGGTGCGGCTCCTGTTGGAAAACTTTGGTTTGAACCTCCTGCACAGTATACCATTCCATCATTAGGATCAACTTGTGTAGCAAATAAATAGGCATCAAATGCTGCCAGGTTTGCATCTACGAATGTTCCCCATTTCAACACGGGATCGATTACCACAGGGTATCGTGGATCTATCACTGAATTGGTTATAAAACCAATAGTATTTTCTGACGTTTTTGAAAAAGCAAAATCAACTCCTGCTTTTCCGTTTTCAGTAACCTGGTATGATTCAGGAATATCAAATTTGATATCCGCAAACCTTAACCCCACTCTCAGGCTTCCATCCTGGTCGACGGATAATAAATCCTGTCCTTCAAAATGAAGCTTCACTTTATTGTAATCTGCTCCCGGATCCATCACCCAGTCAAATTCCATCGATCCGTCTGCATTACTATACAATCTCAGGTCAATGCCCGGGTATACATCTTCAAGTGTCAGGTCTTTCGCCGCTCTTACTCCGCTTGCCCAATTCGTTGGATCTGTTCCTAAGAAGTAATTAAATTTTGTAGCAAAAGCATCACCCAGCTTTATTCCGGGTGTAGGATTTGATCCTTCCATGTAAAGAGAAAAGGTATGGGTTCCAGTTATCATGGGCTCCATTTCTTCTTCCTCTTCTTCTTCCTCTTCTTCATGGGGCTGGTCAGCATCATGGTCTTCATACGCTTCATGTTCATGTTCTTCCACTAAAGTGTCCTTCAGGGCTACAAAGCGTATGCGGCCACGTTCGATATATACCGAACCATTGCTGCTTTCAAAATAATAAAGGACATCTTTATTGCCAAGTTGTCCCTTGTTTTCCATGAATCGAATCGTCTTCGCATTTTCTTTAAGCGTGTTTCTGACGCGTTCGTCCATTTCCTTTTTTTCATTTACTTTTTCCTGGGTCTGGGATTGTGTAAATGCATTGTTCATGAGGGTAACCATGAGACAACAAAAAAGCAATATTCTAACAGTTGATTTGTTTGATCCTGTTTGAGTTTTCATTAGTTCTGATTTGTGGGTCTAAAAGGGTGATAATTGTTTGGTGTGTTCTTATCCTAATTTCATGATTTTATTTTTAATATGAAAAGATGGCCAAAAGGCACAAAACATAAGTTCATTGATTTTATTTATTCACATCCTGCAGTGCAATTCTGTCGTCTGGTGAATAAATGCAATCAATAACCGGTTTTCTTAAAACCACTAATAAGCCTACCTGCTATGCACAAAGAATTTGATGGTGCATTGCAAAACGGAATATATAGGGACACAGCCTTAATCGGTAGCGATGTACCTAAATCAATAGAACTTGACTTGGTGATGAAATAATGAGGGTAATGAATAGTGAGGGAAAAGGGGTTCAATTGACTCAGGGGTTTTAAAAACGGTTTATTAAAAATAAATAAAATCCTACGACAAAGTTAGAAATAAGAATCAAAAATGGTGACATATATGCCTTACAATGCTATGTCTAAATAGCTATAATTCATATATTTATATATATTATTATTTATTAACCATGTTTTTGGTGAAAATCCGAAAGAAACTGATTTGATTAGGTTCTCGTGTAATTCAAGGAAATGGCCCCCGTAAATGGATTACCTGACAAGACCTTTAGATGACCAGACTTTCAGGATAAAATCTATCCCGAAGGATGGGTTTGAGTTTGAAATTAATTCCTGGGCACGCTTGTAAATTTTCCATTGTTTCTTTCCCAGACTACCCGATCATTAAAATTGGTATCCGCATTGAGATTATAATCACCTATCCTGTAAAATCCAACAGCTCCGTTTTGTGATTCCCAAAAAGAACGGTCATCGAAATTGATATCTGTATCTGCATTCAATGAAAGAGCTTGATTGCCATTTCCTGCATACATAGCAAATCTACCGGAGAGGATTTCTTTCTCCCTGGCAAAAAGATTAAGACCCGCAAAGATAGGATTTTCCCAACTCTGCTGAAAACGGAAATCATACGAAAGCTTATGATTGATAAATGAGACACTGCCATTCGACATGACAAGGAGATGATTTCGATGTTCGATCACCAGGTAATAGTTTGAATTCTCGCTGACGCTGCAACAATTTAAAGGTTTGACAAATTGTATCGTTCCATCTTTATGAACTAAGGCAGCCACCTGGCATATCGGTCCTCCGGTACCGGCAGAATCTGTTCGCAGGCTTACCAGGATCCAATCCACCACTGTAGCCGGATATCCTGCATTGGAATTTAAAGGATTACCACCAGAATCAAATAAGGCCCCTTCTGTCCCGAAATAATTCCATGGGGCTATATTATAAGGTTGCCCGGGAGGAGAATATTTATTTCCTGCAAATAGATCTATAAGGAGCTGCCCCGGCAATACTCTCAGGTCATTCAATGTGGTCCTCATAGGCAAGGTATACGTGACTCCTCCGCTGGCATTTGCAGCGGCTCCTTCAAGATATACCCAGGATTCAATCGTAAAACATGGCTTGGTGATCATAGCAGTACATGTCGCCGTATTTCCACAATCATCCGTTGCAGTAAACGTAATGACGAGACCTCCCTGGCAGGTGAATGCAGGAATGCTTGTCCCATCATAGCTCGTAGTGATCGATACATTCGCATCACATACATCTGTTGCAGTTGCCGTAGCTATCCATGCATTAATAATCGATACATAATTCGTACCCGGATCGCAATTCAATACCAGGTTTCCGGGACAATTTATCTGGGGAGAAGTGTTATCAATTACGGTAATCGTTTGAGTGCATGAGGCGGAATTTCCACAATCATCCGTTGCAGTCCATGTCCTGGCCACATTAGAACTTATTGCGCAGGAACTTAGGATAGTTCTGTCTGCATGTGTGATTACAACCGATGAATCGCATACATCCATGGCCATGGGAGTGCCAAATACAGGAGTGGCCTGACAATTAATAGTCGTGTTAGCCGGACAGAAAGTAAAAAATGGCACTGTAGTGTCCGTGACATTTATCACCTGCTGACATGTAGAGATATTTCCACAGGAATCGCTTATCTCCCAGGAACGAGTGACAACGATAGGACAAGAACCCGTAGCTACATCATGATACATCACAGAGAAAATTCCGCAATTATCAGAGGTATTCCCATTATTTGGAGTGCTTTCAAAAGCCAGTTCGCTTGAAGCCAGTGAGACAACGGAAAATGAAGGGTTTGTGATCACGTTTGTATTACAACCTTCTATTGTGCGGGTCGCTGCACAAGACGTGATCAAAGGTGGTGTACCATCTATCCTTGAATGGTAGGATGTAACATTAGCATTACCACATCCATCTGTTTCTGTTACTGTCACCGTAGCGTTACAAGTGCCGGAAGTGTTTGCTGTTTCTGTTATCGGTCCACTGCAATTGTCTGTTGCGCTGGTAGCTGCCATAGCAGCTGCTTCAGCGGCAGCAACTGTTGGATAACATATTGCAATCGTTCCACTTGTAATGGCTGGTGAAAAGTTATCTATTTTCGTGTTATACGAAGTTGATGATGAATTGCCACAGGGATCAGTCTCTGTGATTGTCACTACTGCATTGCATGTACCCAAAGTGGATACTGTTTCAGTGATTGTGCCGCCACAATTATCTGTTGCAGTTGCGGCTAATAAAGCTGCAGCCTGTGCTGCTAATGCAGTTGAATAACATGAAGCTATAGTACCTGGTGTTATTGTCGGAGGGGTGATATCTCTCACGGTAATCAGCTGATTGCATGTAGCTGTATTACCACAGGCATCCATTACGGTCCAACGACGTGTCACAAGGATCGGACATGAGCCTGTTGACACATCCTTATATGTTACTGTGGTGATACCGCAATTGTCAGAAGCATTTCCATTATTTGGCGCACTTTCAAAAACCAACTCTGTGCTTGCCACTGTGTTGGATGAAAATGCAGGGTTGGTAATTGAACCTGTATTGCAGCCATCAATGATTCGATTTGCGGCACAGGCGGATATTACAGGCAAGGTCTGGTCAGTAATTGTAAAAGTCTCAGCACAGGAATATTGTTGCTCAAGCAAATCACGTATTCCGTCATTATCAGTATCATGCCATCCATAATAGGTATGCGTTACAGAAAGATTGTTACAAAGAGATCCGGCAGAGGAAGTACTTACCTGATACTTAATATTACAATTGTTACCTGTGAGGAGGAGTGTATCGAAAACCAGGCTTGGCGGACTTAGTGGAATCGGAGCATTGGCAGCACTGCACCCATTGACAGTTCCACTTCGCAGGGCATTATTATCACAAGTCAGGACGACCACACAGGCACATGATATGAAATGGAGAGTAATCATATCCATTGCAGAGGAACAGATACCTGTTACGGTGATTTTCAAAGTGACCGTTCCTAAAATAAAATCTAAAGCACTTGGTGTATAAACTGCATCCTCATTCGTCTGTGTTCCATTGAAGCTTCCGGTACCGGTAGTAGTCCATAAAATTGTTCCATTTGTCGCAATGGCTGAAGCAGTAAAAGATGAGCCCGAACAAACATTTGTATTTGCAGGACCTGCATCAGCTGAGGGAGTAGCTACCTGCACATTTACTGTCGAAGAGCATGTGGAGGTATTACCACATTCATCAGTAACTTTTAAAGTCACGTTGTTATTTCCCAGGTTGGCACATGTGAACGAATTTGGATTGACCGATAATGATCCGTTACATCCGGTTGTCGAGCCATTGTTTACAAGTGACGGAGATAAAGTTGCAACGCCCATGCTATTTAATTGAACACTTGCATTCTTGCATATAGCTAAAGGCAAGGGAGGAGTAACTTTAATATTCTGGTTGCATTGTCTGAACTCAATCGTATCACCATTTGCATCAAGAAAGTATAAAACATATTTGCGCATGAAATTCACACCTGCAGGATTGTTGCAAAAATTAACATCTCCCACATCTGTATGTGATAATAACATGGAGATGCCTGAACAGGTAGAAATATTCGTAAATACACTGGAAGGATTCGTGAAAGGTGCCGGCACATCTGCCTGACATCCCGAAAAATTAATATTTGGAAGATTACAAACCGGGAGCTGGCTGCAGGGCGGCGGCACAGAACACAAATCACAGATTGAAATATGAGCTCCGGAATTAATACAAAAAAAGAGGTGAATCGTATCTACATTAAATGGAAACGTAAATGTGATTAGTGTCTGGGAACCCCCATTTGATAATTGATAGCAGACATCATTAATATACGCAAAAGATGCATCAAGCTCACCTGTACAACCACTTCCCTGGCCTACATGTAAATTGAATTGTTGGGTTAGTGAAAAGGGAGGCCGGTAAACGATGAATTCATGACAATTTAGACTTCCATTTTCACAAGTATTCTGGTTGGATTCAACCTCTCCATCAAGATTAATACTTCCTGTTCCACAAGCCGGCACAGTAGAAATATCAACCAGGGTTTGGTGCGGAATATCACATGGTGTCACCGGGCAAAGCTGGCATACAACTATTGGTGACCAAATGATCAGCGCCGCAAACAAAAGCAAAATCTTCAGGCAGTTGTATATTTTTATTTGATCCAAAATTGCGAAGCTGAACAAATTCGTTATTGTAGCCTTGAGTCGGCAACTTAGAATTCTACGCTGATGAATGGAATTTTTTAACCGGATGATGATTGGAGGAAGCATCTTTTTCTAATGTGATTATTTTAAAAGATGAATGGATTGCGATTCTTCGCGAATATGGGGAAAGTCAGTTTTAAATAATTTACTGACGGCCTGGAAGCTGCAGGATAAAAAAAAACCGTAAAGAATATGCCAGGGTTCTTAGCCAAATGCTTAAGCCAAAATGGAATGTTTCTGCATGATAAATCCAAAAAATATTTATGGACTGAGGATGAAGATGCTCCAATCATGCAGGTTGAGAGATCGCCATCCCGCTGAGCATATTTAAACCTGACTGAGGTAAGGTTAAATGAAGTCATTTTCAATTTTGAGTTCCCTGTGCGTAATAAGTTTTCCTATTACAACTTTCACATCAAAATTAGAGAATATAAATAACAAAGTGTTTTACAGATACAACATACCAAAATGTATATTAATCATATTATCAATTATTTATATATAAAAATTATATCCTTAAACGAAAATAATGTCCTCTGTAATAATTCATAGTTGGAATTACATACCTGAGAGGAACCGGAAAGATGGATAACAAGTTGCTCAAAAAGCAGAGACGCGATAAGTCGCGTCTCTGCTTTTTGAACAATGTACAATTCAATTGATCATTTAATTTCTCGGCACACTGGTAAACTTACCATTGTTTCTTTCCCATGTAATCCGGTCGTTGAAATTTGTATCCCCGTTGAGGTTATAATCTCCGTTCCTGTATTGACCAACCTGTCCGTTTTGGCTTTCCCAGTATGACCGGTCATCAAAATTGATGTCCGTATCTGCATTTAAGGATGGAGTTTGATTTCCATTCCCAGCATACATTGCGAAGGTGCCTGGAATGATTTCCTTCTGCCGTGCAAAAAGGTCAAGACCTGCGAATATCGGATCTTCCCAACTTTGGGTATTACGGAAGTCATAGGTCAGCTTATGGCCTACAAAAGTTAAGATACTATCGGACATTACGATCAAGTGGTTTCGATGTTCAATGACAATATAGTATGAAGTGCCTTCAGAAACGCCACAGCAATCAAGAGGTTCGACAAATTGTATACGTCCATCTTTATGCAGTAAAGCTGCTGCCTGGCAGGCCGGGCCTCCTGTACCAGCTGAATCCAAACGAATGCTTACCAATACCCAGTCTGTCACTGTTGCTGGATAACCGGCGTTTGCAAACATTGGATTTCCTCCGGAATCAAACAAGCTACCTTCTGTTCCAGGATAATTCCATGGAGCAATGCTGTAAGGCTGACCGGCTGGTGTATACTTATTCCCCAGGAATGGATCAACAAGTGTTTGCCCTGGCAATACCCTGAGATTGTTCAGTGTAGTCCTCATCGGTATTGTATAGGACGGCAATCCATTTGGATTTGTTGCTGAACCTTCCAGGTATACCCAGGACTCAATGGTAAAGCAAGGTTTGGTAATGGTGCTTGTACATGTCGCGGTATTGCCACAATCATCTGTTGCTGTAAATGTGATCACAAGACCTCCCTGACAGGAGAAATCCGGAATACTCATTCCATCATAATTGTTTGAGATCATAACATTTGCATCACACATATCTGATGCAGTAGCAGTTGCGAGCCATGCATTTATGAGTGCCGGGTAATTTTGACCTTCAGCACAAGTCAACACAAGATCAGCCGGACAATGAATAGCAGGTGCAATGGTATCCTGAACAGTTATGGTTGCACTGCAGGAGGCCGAATTGCCACAATCATCCACAGCAGTCCATGTCCTGGTGATGCTGTATTCTGCAGGACAATTACCCTGAACAGTAACATTTGCAAACGTGATCATCACTGAAGGATCACATGCATCTGATGCTGTCGCTATTCCAAATTGAGGAACAGCCGGACAATTGATGGTAGAACTCGGCGGGCAGAATGTAAAGAATGGTGCTGTAGTATCCGTCACATTTATTGTCTGATTACATGTTGCGGTGTGGCCACAAGCATCACTAACAGTCCATGTACGTGTAACAACAATTGGACAAGTTCCCAAAGCCACATCTATGTAAGTAACCGAGGTAATGCCACAGGCATCTGAAGCAACACCCAGGTTAGTGGCATTTTCAAATACCGCTTCACTGGAATTGGCTGTTATTGCTGAAAAAGCAGGACCTGTGATCGCACCTGTATTGCAACCTTCAATAGATCTTGTTACAGCACAAGAAACAATCACCGGAAAAGTCGTATCGTTTACGCTGATCGTCTGGTTACATGTCGCAGTATTTCCGCATGCATCTCCTATTGTCCATGTTCGGGTAACTACAGTCGGACATGTACCGGCTGATACATCGATATACATAACCGTTGTGATTCCACATGCATCAGATGCACTTCCCAGGTTAGTTGCGTTTTCAAACACAGCTTCGCTAGACAGAGCTGTTGTTGCTGAATAAGGTGGATTAGTAATTGCCCCGGTGTTGCATCCTTCGATCGTGAGTGTCACGGCACAAGCTGTAATCGTTGGACTTGTGGTATCGTCTACAATTATCATTTGATTACATGTAGATAAATTGCCACAGGCATCCCGTACTACCCATGTCCTGGTCACTACCGTAGGACATGTGCCTGATGCAACATCAGAATAGAATACTGCGGTAATACCACATGCATCTGAGGCATTGCCACTATTCGGTTCATTTTCAAAAACAAATTCACTTGATAATGCTGGTACAGCTGAATATGGTGGATTTGTTATGGCTTCGACACTACATCCTTCGATCGTTCTTGTTACAGCACAGCTCACGATGGTTGGCGCGGTTGTGTCATTCACATTGATCGTCTGGCTACATGTTGAAGTGTTTCCACATCCATCTCCTATCGTCCATGTACGTGTCACTATGGTCGGACAGGTACCTGCTGCTACGTCGATATATGTAACTGTTGTGATTCCACATGCATCAGAAGCACTTCCAAGGTTTGTTGCATTTTCAAACACAGCCTCACTGGAGACCGAGGAAATTGCAGCATATGGTGGATTTGTTATGGCTTCTACATTACATCCCTCGATCGTCCTTGTAATTGCGCAAGTAACAATAACCGGAGGCGTTGTATCATCTACAATGATTGTCTGGTTACATGTCGATGTGTTTCCACATGCATCTCCTATCGTCCATGTACGTGTCACTACTGTCGGACATGTGCCAGCTGCTACATCGAGGTAAGTAACTGTTGTGATTCCACAGGCATCCGAAGCACTTCCAAGATTTGTTGCATTTTCAAACACACCTTCGCTTGATAGAGCGGATATGGCAGAATATGTAGGATCTGTAATTGCTTCAAGACTGCATCCTTCAATTGTCCTTGTCACTGCACAAACTGATATAGTTGGTGCAGTAGTATCATCTACATTGATCGTCTGGTTACATGTCGATGTGTTTCCGCATGCATCACCTATCGTCCACGTACGTATCACTACCGTCGGACATGTGCCTGCTGCTACATCGATATAGGTCACTGTTGTGATTCCACATGCATCTGATGCACTTCCAAGGTTAGTTGCATTTTCAAACACAGCTTCACTCGAAATTGCCGTTGTCGCAGAATAAACAGGACCTGTAATGGCACCAACGTTACATCCCTCTATCGTTCTGGTCACAGCGCATGCCGTAATTGTAGGTGCAATAGTGTCATCAACATTGATTGTTTGCGCACAAGTTGAAGTGTTTCCACATGCATCTCCGATCGTCCATGTCCTGGTTACTACTGTCGGGCATGTGCCTGCTGCTACATCTACATACAGTACTGTTGTGATTCCACAAGCATCTGATGCATTTCCAAGGTTGGTTACATTTTCAAAAACAGCTTCTGAAGATGCAGCTGATACTGAAGAGAATGGAGGATCTGTTATTGCTCCGGTATTGCAGCCCTCAATTGTTCGCGTTACAGCACATGCTGTAATCGTTGGACTTGTGGTATCGTCGACAATTATCATCTGGTTACAGGTAGATAAATTGCCACAGGCGTCGCGTACTACCCATGTCCTGGTTACTACTGTCGGACAAGTACCTGATGCAACATCAGAATAGAATACTGCAGTAATGCCGCACGCATCTGATGCATTACCACTATTCGGTTCATTCTCAAAAACAAATTCACTTGATAACGCTGGTACAGCTGAATATGGTGGATTTGATATGGCTTCTACATTACAACCTTCGATCGTTCTTGTTACAGCACAACTTACTATCGTTGGTGCTGTGGTGTCATTGACATTGATCGTCTGGTTACAGGTAGATGTGTTTCCACACGCATCTCCTATTGTCCATGTACGTGTTACCACTGTAGGACAAGTGCCTGCAGCTACATCAATATAGGTCACTGTTGTGATTCCACATGCATCCGATGCACTTCCAAGGTTGGTTGCATTCTCAAACACTGCTTCACTGGAAGCAGCAGTAATGTCAGAATATGGTGGATTAGTAATCGCTCCGACATTGCAGCCTTCGATTGTCCTTGTTACACCACAGTTTACAATCGTTGGTGCGGTTGTATCATCTACATTGATCGTCTGGTTACATGTCGATGTGTTTCCACATGCATCTCCTATCGTCCAAGTTCGGGTCACTACAGTCGGACATGTTCCTGCGGCTACATCGATATACGTAACCGTTGTGATTCCACAGGCATCCGACGCACTTCCAAGATTCGTTGCATTTTCAAATACAGCCTCACTTGATGGAGCACTAGTTGTTGAATATGGTGGATCAACAATAGCTCCCGTGTTGCAGCCCTCGATCGTAAGTGTCACTGCACAAGCCGTAATCGTAGGACTCGTAGTATCATCTACACTTATCATCTGATTACAAGTCGAAATATTTCCACAGGCATCACGTACTACCCATGTCCTGGTGACAATGGTTGGACATGTACCTGACGCTACATCAGAGTAGAATACTGCAGTAATACCGCATGCATCTGAGGCATTACCTCCATTTGTCTGGTTCTCAAACACTGCTTCACTCGTCAGTGCAGGAACTGCAGAAAACGGAGGATCAGTTATAGCTCCTACATTACAGCCTTCGATCGTTCTTGTTACAGCACAGCTCACAATCGTTGGTGCAGTTGTGTCATTTACATTGATCGTCTGGTTACATGTCGATGTGTTTCCACATGCATCTCCTATCGTCCATGTACGTGTCACTACTGTTGGACATGTGCCTGCTGCTACATCGATATAGGTTACTGTTGTTATTCCGCATGCATCTGATGCACTACCCAGGTTGGTCGTATTTTCAAATACCGCTTCGCTTGATGCTGATGTTATTTCTGAATATGGTGGATTTGTGATTGCTCCAGGATTACATCCTTCAATCGTCCTTGTCACTGCACAAGCCGTAATCGTTGGACTTGTGGTATCGTCTACAATTATTGTCTGAATACATGCTGACAGATTTCCACATGCATCACGCAATACCCATGTACGGGTTACAACCGTCGGACATGTGCCTAACGCTACATCAGAGTAGAATACTGCTGTAATGCCGCATGCATCTGATGCATTGCCACTATTCGGTTCATTTTCAAATACAAATTCACTTGATAAAGCGGGTACAGCTGAAAATGGCGGATTTGTTATAGCTTCTACATTACAGCCTTCGATTGTTCTTGTTACAGCACAGCTCACAATCGTTGGTGCAGTTGTGTCATTTACATTGATGGTCTGGTTACATGTCGATGTGTTTCCACATGCATCTCCTATCGTCCATGTACGGGTCACTACCGTTGGGCATGTGCCTGCTGCCACATCGATATAAGTCACTGTTGTGATTCCACATGCATCCGATGCACTTCCAAGGTTGGTTGCATTCTCAAACACAGCTTCACTGGAAGCAGCAGAGATGTCAGAATATGGTGGTTCAGTAATCGCTCCCACATTGCATCCTTCGATCGTCCGTGTTACAGCACAACTTACAATCGTTGGTGCTGTGGTATCATCTACATTGATCGTCTGGCTACATGTCGATGTGTTTCCACATGCATCTCCTATCGTCCATGTACGTGTCACCACTGTAGGACATGTGCCGGCGGCTACATCGATATAGGTTACCGTTGTGATTCCACATGCATCTGATGCACTACCCAGGTTGGTCGTATTTTCAAAGACTGCCTCACTTGATGCTGCAGTTGTTGCTGAGAATGCCGGTCCTGTTATTGCTCCTACATTGCATCCTTCAATAGTGCGTGTCACTGCACAAGCGGTGATGACAGGGTTAGTAGTGTCATCAACTATGATAGTCTGGTTACATGTTGCCGTATGACCACAGGCATCACTCACTGTCCATGTTCGTACTACGGTCGTTGGGCAGGTACCAGTTGCTTCATCGATATAAGTCACTAAAGTTATTCCGCAGGCATCAGTAGCAACACCAAGATTAGTAGTATTTTCAAAAACAAGCTCACTGGACACCGCTAAAATTGGAGAATAGGGTGGATCACTGATGGCTCCCGGGTTGCATCCTTCGATGGTTCTTGGTACAGCACAACTTACAATCGTTGGAGTTGTGGTATCATTTACATTGATAGTCTGGTTACATGTTGCTGTATGTCCGCACGCATCGCTTACTGTCCATGTTCTTGTCACTACAGTTGGACACGATCCGACTGCCACATCGATATAGGTAACAGATGTGATAGTGCATGCATCCGAAGCAATTCCCTGATTAATTGCATCCTCAAAGATAAACTCACTGGATGCAGTAAGGGTTGGTGAATATGGAGGATGGTCTATGTATCCTGCGTCACAACCTTCAATATTTCTTGTGACTGCACATTTGGTGATTACCGGGTTTGTTGTGTCATTAATGATTATGGTTTGATTACATGTGGCCGTATTACCGCACATATCAGAGATGGTCCATTTCCGGGTGATCACAGTCGGACATGTACCTATGGCTACATCGATATAGGTAACAGAAGTTATACCACAAGCATCTGATACATTTCCATTATTATTCTCGTCTTCGAATACAAATTCACTTGAAGCCGCCAGATTGGTAGAATATGTTGGATCTGTAACATAAGTAGCATCACAACCTTCAATGATTCTCGTTGTCGCACAAGTAATTATTGTAGGAGGTGTAGTATCGAAAATGTTGATAGTTTGATTACACGTGGCCGTATTACCACACATATCAGATACTGTCCATCTGCGGGTTACTACCACAGGGCAGTTTCCTGTGAATACATCAATATAGGTTACACTTGTAATACCACATGCGTCCGAAGCAATTCCCTGGTTGACTGCATTTTCAAATACAGCCTCGCTTGACGCTGCTGTCGTACCTGAATAAGGTGGATTCGTAATCGCTCCCGGATCGCATCCTTCCAAAGTACGTGTCACTGCACAACTGGAGATGACAGGATTGGTGGTATCATTTATGATAATAGTCTGATTACATGTAGCTGTATTGCCGCACATATCAGAAACGGTCCATTTCCTGGTCACAATAGATGGACATGACCCGACAGCTTCATCAATATAGGTAACCGAAGTTATTCCACAAGCGTCTGTTGCATTGCCCTGGTTGATTGCATTTTCAAATACGGCTTCACTCGAAACAGCCAGTGTTGCAGAATATGGTGGATTCGTGATATCTACGGGGTTACATCCTTCAAGAACTCTTGTAACTGCACATGCAACTATAGTTGGTGATGTGGTGTCATAAATATTAATGGTCTGGTTACAGGTAGCTGTATGACCGCATGCATCGCTCACTGTCCATGTTCGAGTCACCACAATCGGGCAAGTGCCGGAAGCAACATCAATATATGTGACAGATGTAATAGTGCATGCATCTGAGGTTGCACCCTGATTAGTATCATCTTCAAATGTAAACTCACTGGATGCAGCTACCGTTGAAGAGAATGATGGGCCTGTGATTGCATCTGTATTACATCCTTCTATATTGCGTGTTATTGCACAAGTAGTGATTACAGGATTGGTAGTATCATTTATGATGATCGTCTGGTTACAGGTAGCTGTATTGCCGCATAGATCTGAAACCGTCCAATGCCGGGTCAGCACGGTTGGGCATGTACCCACTGCTACATCGACATAAGTTACTGAAGTTATACCGCAGGCATCTGATGCATTTCCCAGGTTTATCTGGTCTTCAAATACAAATTCACTTGAAGCTGCAACTGTTGTTGAATACGTTGGATCTGTGACATATGTAGCGTCACATCCTTCTATCACCCTTGTTACCGGACAGGTAAAAATAACAGGTGGTGTTGTATCATAAATATTAATTGTCTGATTACATGTTGCTGTATTACCGCACATATCGGATACAGTCCATCTCCGGGTTACTACTACAGGGCAATTTCCTGTGAATACATCGATATAAGTTACACCTGTAATACCGCATGCATCTGAAGCATTTCCCTGGTTAACCGCATTTTCAAATACAAATTCACTTGAAGCTGCAGTTGTTGCTGAAAATGGTGGATCTGTAATTGCTCCCGGCTCGCATCCTTCCAGGGTACGTGTCACAGCACAACTGGTAATGACAGGGCTGGTAGTATCATTTATAAATATGGTCTGATTACATGTCGCTGTATTGCCACACATATCAGATACTGTCCATTTCCTGGTCACAATAGATGGACATGATCCAACCTCTTCATCAATGTAGGTAACCGAAGTTATTCCACAAGCGTCTGTTGCATTGCCCTGGTTGATGACATTTTCAAATACAGCTTCACTCGAAACAGCCAGTGTTGCAGAATATGGAGGATTTGTGATATCTCCGGGGTTACATCCTTCAAGAACTCTTGTTACTGCACATGCAACTATAGTTGGTGATGTGGTGTCATAAATATTAATGGTCTGGTTACATGTCGCTGTATGACCGCATGCATCGCTCACTGTCCATGTTCGAGTCACCACAATCGGGCAAGTGCCGGAAGCAACATCATTATATACAACAGAAGTGATAGTGCAGGCATCAGATGCATTTCCGAAGTTCGGAGAATTCTCAAATACAAATTCACTGCTTGCTGCAGGTGCTGATGAAAATGGAGGCTCACTTATAGCGCTTGTGTTACATCCTTCAATATTGCGTGTTACCGCACATGTATTGATCACCGGATTGGTAGTATCATTTATGATGATCGTCTGGTTACAGGTAGCTGTATTGCCACATAGATCTGAAACTGTCCAATGCCGCGTCAGCACAGTCGGGCATGTACCTACTGCTACATCAACATAGGTCACTGAAGTTATATCGCATGCATCAGATGCATTCCCCAGGTTTATCTGGTCTTCAAATACAAATTCACTTGAAGCTGCAACAGTTGTTGAATACGTTGGATCTGTGACATATGTAGCGTCACATCCTTCTATCACTCTTGTTACAGGACAGGTAAAAATAACAGGCGGTGTTGTATCATAAATATTGATCGTCTGATTACATGTTGATGTATTTCCACACATATCAGAGATTGTCCATCTCCGGGTTACTACTACAGGACAATTTCCTGTGAATACATCGATATAAGTTACACCTGTTATGCCACATGCATCTGAGGCATTTCCCTGGTTAACCGCATTTTCAAACACAAATTCACTTGAAGCTGCAGTTGTTGCTGAAAATGGTGGATTCGTAATTGCTCCCGGATCACATCCTTCCAGGTTTCGAGTCACAGCACAACTGGTGATGACTGGGCTTGTAGTATCATTAATAATTATGGTCTGATTACATGTTGCAGTATTGCCACACATATCAGAAACTGTCCACTTCCTGGTCACAACTGATGGACATGATCCAACTGCTACATCTGAATAAGAAACGGAAGTTATTCCACACACATCACTTGCATTCCCCTGGTTGTTTGCATTTTCAAATACGGCTTCACTTGAAATAGCAGGAATTGCTGAAAAAGGAGGATCTGTGATATCTCCTGCATTACATCCCTGAAGCACTCTTGTAACTGCACATGAGGTAATCACAGGGGGCGTAGTATCATTTACATTGATGGTCTGATTACAAGTAGCTGTGTGACCGCATGCATCGCTTACTGTCCATGTCCGGATCACCACAATCGGGCAAGTGCCAGAAGCCACATCTCTATAGGTCACAGAAGTAATAGTACACGCGTCAGATGTATTTCCGAAGTTGGGTGAATTTTCAAATACAAATTCACTGGAGGCTGCAAGGGTAGTTGAAAATGGAGGATTATTAATTGCTCCTGTATTGCATCCTTCAATATTACGTGTTACTGCACAAGCGGTGATAACCGGATTGGTTGTGTCATTGATGACAATTGTCTGATTGCAGGTAGCAGTATTGCCACACAGATCAGAAACTGTCCACTTGCGGGTTACTACAGTCGGGCATGTACCTAAAGCAACATCGACATAGGTTACAGAAGTTATGCCGCATACATCGGATGCATTTCCCTGGTTCGTCTGATTCTCAAAAGCAAATTCACTGGATGTTGCTAAAGTTGTTGAATAAGGAGGGTCTGTTATATAAGTAGGATCACATCCTTCAATGACCCTGGTTACAGGGCAGCTAAATATAACAGGAGGTGTTGTATCAAAGATATTGATGGTCTGGTTACACGTGGCTGTGTGTCCACATAGATCACTTACCGTCCATTTACGCGTCACCACTATTGGACAATTTCCGGCCGCCACATCAGCATAGGTAACAGAAGTAATGCCGCATGCATCAGACACATTTCCCTGGTTCACAGCATTCTCAAATACAAATTCACTTGAGGCTACCGGAGTTGTAGAAAAAGGTGGATTCGTTATAGCTCCCGGATTACATCCTTCGAGATTTCTAGTGATAGCACAACTGGTGATGACAGGATTGGTTGTGTCATTTATGGTGATTGTTTGATTACATGTAGCTGTATGGCCACATGCATCACTAACCGTCCACTTCCGAGTAACGACTGTTGGACAAGTGCCCACAGCCATATCAATATAGGTAACTGAGGTTATACCGCAGGCATCACTAGCATTTCCCTGATTGATTGCATTCTCAAATACAAACTCGCTCGATGCAGCTAAAGTTGATGAGAAGGTAGGACTTGTAATGGCTCCCGGATCACAACCTTCAATAGATCGTGGAACCGGGCAACTGATGATAATCGGATTAGTAGTATCATTTACATTAATAGTTTGGTTGCATGTGGCTGAATGTCCACAAGCATCTGTCACTGTCCACCTTCGTGTTACCACTATCGGGCAGGTACCGGAGGTTGCATCAATATAAGTAACGGAAGTAATCGTGCATGCGTCTGATGCATTTCCGAAGTTGGGCGAATTTTCAAATACAAATTCACTGGATGCTGCCAGGGATGTTGAAAATGGAGGATCATTTATTGCGGCTGTATTACAACCCTCAATATTGCGTGTTATTGCACATGCATTGATGACCGGATTGGTGGTATCATTTATTATGATCGTCTGATTACATGTTGCGGTATTACCACACAGGTCAGATATTGTCCATTTTCTTGTAATCACGGTTGGACATGTCCCTGCAGCTAAATCGACATAGGTTACAGAAGTTACACCACATGCATCAGTCACAATTCCCTGGTTTGTAGCATTTTCAAATACAAATTCACTTGAAGCAGTTGGTACCGGGGAATATGTAGGACCTGTTACATAAGTCGGGTCACAACCTTCTATTGTTCTTGTTACCGCACATGTAACTATTGTTGGAGGAGTGGTATCATTAACATTAATGGTCTGGTTGCAGGTTGCTGAATGACCACACGCATCGCTGACAGTCCATCTTCGCGTTACTATCGTTGGACACGTTCCAGTCGCCACATCGATATAAGTAACCGAGGTAATGCCACATGCATCAGATGCAATCCCCTGATTCGTTGCATCTTCAAACACAGCTTCAGATGATGAGGCAATTGTAGATGAAAAAGAAGGGCCGGTGATCGCACTTGTATTACATCCCTGGATGTTCCTTGTTACTGCGCAAGTGGAGATGACAGGATTGGTAGTATCATTTATATTAATAGTCTGATTACATGTAGCTGTATTACCGCATGCATCGCTTACAGTCCATCTTCGGATGACTACTGTTGGACATGTTCCGGTAGCAATATCGATATACGTCACAGACGTAATACCACATGCATCAGAGGCGTTGCCATTATTCGGAGTGCTTTCAAAGACAGCTTCTGAGGATAAAGCAGTAATGGCGGAAAATGGCGGACTTGTGACAGCTGCAGTATTACATCCTTCGATGTTCCTTGTCACGGCACAAGCTGTGATCACAGGATTCGTTATATCATTTACATTGATCGTCTGAATACATGTTGCTGTATTACCGCATGCATCACTTACGGTCCAATTCCGTGTGACTATTGTCGGACAGGTTCCATTTGCTACATCTATGTAGGTTACTGAGGTAATGCCACAGGCATCTGATGCAGCACCCTGATTTGTTGCATTTTCAAACACAGCCTCGCTTGAAGCAGTAGTGGTAGTTGAAAATGAAGGTCCTGTTATAGCACTTGTATTACATCCTTCAATATTCCTCGTTACTGCACACGTAGTAATCGTTGGATTTGTTGTATCGTCCACGTTGATGGTCTGATTGCATGTAGATAAATTTCCACAGGCATCACGGACTACCCATGTCCTGGTCACAATAGTTGGACATGTACCAAGGGCAACATCTGTATAGAAAACTGCAGTGATACCACAAGCATCAGATGCATTTCCTCCGTTTGTCCCATTCTCAAATACAAGTTCGCTTGACAAAGCTGGTACGGTAGAATATGGTGGATCTGTAATAGCTCCCACATCACATCCTTCAATGGTCCTTGTTACTGCACAGGTTGTAATCACCGGATTAGTGGTATCATTCACATTGATTGTCTGGTTGCAGGTTGCTGAATTTCCACATGCGTCAGTCAATGTCCATGTACGGGTTACTACTGTTGGGCATGTCCCTGTTGCAACGTCAAGATATTTGACAGAGGCAATACCGCATGCATCAGAAGCAATCCCCTGATTTGTTGCATTTTCAAATACAACCTCTGATGATGATGCAGTAGTAGCTGAGAATGAAGGGCCTGTGATAGCACCAGTATTGCAACCTTCAATATTCCTTGTCACTGCACATGCAGAGATGACAGGATTGGTTGTGTCGTTTACATTGATTGTCTGATTACATGTAGCCGTATTCCCACATGCGTCACTGACTGTCCATTTCCGGATCACTACTGTTGGACATGTTCCGGTAGCATTATCGATATACGTCACTGATGTAATACCGCATGCATCGGACGCGTTGCCATTATTTGGTGCGCTTTCAAATACAGCTTCCGTTGATGAAGCAGTGATTGTAGAAAATGGCGGACTTGTGATCGCTGCTGTATTACATCCTTCTATGTTTCTTGTCACTGCACAGGTTGTAATGACAGGATTAGTTGTATCATTTACATTGATTGTCTGGTTGCATGTAGCGGTATTTCCACATGCGTCGCTTACCGTCCATTTCCGGGTTACTACTGTTGGGCAGGTACCTACAGCAACGTCTATATAGGTCACTGAGGTTATTCCGCAAGCATCGGATGCATTGCCATTATTAGGTGCACTTTCAAACACAGCTTCAGTCGATGTAGCTGTAATAATGGAAAATGGCGGAGTCGTGATTGCTGAAGTATTACAACCTTCGACATTCCTTGTCACTGCACATGTGACAATAACGGGACTAGTTGTATCATTTACATTGATTGTCTGGTTGCATGTAGCGGTATTTCCACATGCGTCGCTTACCGTCCATTTCCGGGTTACAACTGTTGGGCAGGTACCTACAGCAACGTCGATATAAGTAACTGAGGTAATTCCACATGCATCGGATACATTGCCATTATTAGGTGCGCTTTCAAATACAGCTTCCGTGGATGCTGTTGACGTAGTTGAAAATGCGGGGCTTGTGATGGCTGAAGTGTTGCATCCTTCGATATTCCGGGTTGCAGCGCAGGCCACTATCGTTGGGGTAGTAGTGTCATTTACGTTGATAGTTTGATTACAGGTTGATGTGTTTCCACATGCATCACCTATTGTCCATCTACGTGTCACAACGGTCGGGCAAGTTCCATTTGCAACGTCTATGTATGTAACTGAAGTGATTCCGCAGGCATCTGATGCAACTCCCTGGTTTGTTGCATTTTCAAAAACGGCCTCACTTGAGGAAGCAGTTGTGCTTGAAAATGCCGGTCCTGTTATTGCACTTGTATTACATCCTTCGATGTTCCGCGTCACTGCACATGCTGTAATGACAGGACTGGTTGCATCATGTATGTTGATCGTCTGGTTACAAGTAGCTGTATTCCCACAAGCGTCGCTCACAGTCCATTTACGTGTCACGACCGTTGGGCATGTTCCTATAGCAACATCTATATATGTCACTGTTGTAATTCCACATGCATCGGATGCAATGCCATTATTGGGTGCGCTTTCAAAGACTGCTTCACTGGATGAAGCGGTAACAGCGGAAAATGGCGGCGTGGTGATTGCTGATGTATTGCAACCTTCGATATTCCTGGTTGCTGCACATGTTGTAATGACGGGATTAGTTGTATCGTTTACATTGATTGTCTGATTGCATGTAGCCGTATTTCCACATGCATCACTCACAGTCCATTTACGCGTCACGACCGTTGGGCATGTTCCTACAGCAACATCTATATATGTCACTGTTGTAATCCCACAGGCATCTGAGGCATTACCATTATTTGGTGCGCTTTCAAAGACAGCTTCACTGGATGAAGCGGTGACAGCTGAAAATGGTGGAGTGGTAATTGCGGATGTATTACAACCCTGAATATTCCTTGTCACAGCACATGATGTGATAACAGGACTGGTTGTGTCGTTTACATTGATCGTCTGATTACATGTAGCAGTATGGCCACAAGCATCGCTTACGGTCCATTTTCTTGTCACTACAGTTGGGCACGTTCCTACAGCAACATCTATATATGTCACTGTTGTAATCCCACAGGCATCTGAGGCATTACCATTATTTGGTGCGCTTTCAAAAACAGCTTCTGTTGAGGCTGTTGTTGTGGCTGAGAATGCTGGGGAAGTGATAGCACTTGTATTGCATCCCTCGATGTTCCTGGTCACCGCGCAAGTTGTAATTACCGGATTAGTATTATCATTTACGTTGATGGTTTGATTACAGGTTGATGTGTTTCCACATGCATCACCTATTGTCCATCTACGGGTTACCACCGTTGGGCAAGTGCCGTTTGCAACGTCTATATATGTAACTGAGGTGATTCCGCAGGCATCTGATGCAACCCCCTGATTTGTTGCATCTTCAAACACAGCCTCTGTTGAGGCGGCAGTTGTACTTGAAAATGTGGGCCCTGTTATTGCACTGGTATTACATCCTTCGATATTCCTTGTAATTGCACAATTAGTAATTACTGGATTCGTAGTATCATTTACATTGATTGTTTGATTGCAGGTTGCTGAATGTCCGCAGGCATCAATCACTGTCCACTTACGGGTGACTACCGTTGGACATGTTCCGGTTGCTATATCGATATACGTTACTGTAGCAATGCCGCATGCATCAGAAGCAACTCCCTGGTTTGTTGCGTTTTCAAAAACAGCCTCACTTGAAGTTGTAGTGACGGTAGCAAATGCAGGGCCAGTGATGGCGGTTGTATTACATCCTTCAATATTTCTGGTAACGGCACAAGACGTAATTACAGGATCATTAGTATCATTTACATTGATCAGCTGATTACATGTCGCAGTGTTACCACAAGCATCGCTTATTGTCCATGTTCGCGTGACTACTATTGGACATGTGCTTGAATTCACATCGATATAAGTAACTGAAGTAATACCGCACGCATCAGAAGCCACACCCATGTTTGTTGCGTTCTCGAACACAGCTTCAGATGAAACTGCGGTAGTAGTTGAGAAAGGTGGGCCTGTGATAGTGGTGCTGCAACCTTCAATGTTTCGGGTTTGTGCACACGTGGTTATTACCGGATTAACAGTATCATCTACTGTGATGGTCTGGTTGCAGGTTGCTGTGTGGCCGCACGCATCACTCACTGTCCACTTACGTGTGACTACAGTTGGACAGGTACCTACTGCTACATCGATATAGGTGACCGATGTAATTCCACACGCATCTGAAGTATTTCCATTGTTAGGTGCACTTTCAAATACAGCTTCGGTAGATGCCGTTGTGGTGGTTGAAAATGGAGGACTGGTAATAGCGGATGTGTTACAACCTTCAATTGTCCTGGTTACTGCACATGCCATGATGACTGGATTGCCTGTGTCATTAACATTGATGGTTTGGTTGCAGGTAGCGGTGTGGCCACATGCATCACTCACAGTCCATTTTCGTGTTACCACTGTGGGACACGTTCCTGTTGCAACATCGATATAGGTCACAGAGGTAATGCCACATGCATCAGAGGCGATGCCATTATTGGGTGCGGATTCAAATACTTCCTCGGTTGAAGAAGTTAGTGTAGTTGAAAATACAGGACTGGTTATTGCACCAGTATTGCATCCTTCGATATTCCTTGTTTGAGCACATGCTGTAATGACCGGATTCGTAGTATCATTTACATTGATTGTCTGATTACATGTGGCTGTGTGGCCGCATGCATCACTGACAGTCCACCTTCGGGTTACAATTGTAGGACATGTTCCTGTTGCTACATCAATATATGTCACAGAAGTAATTCCACAAGCATCAGAAACATTACCATTATTCGGAGCACCTTCAAAAATGGCTTCAGATGAAGCAGTGACCGAAGTAGAAAATGAAGGGGTTGTGATAGCTGATGTATTACAACCTTCGACATTGCGCGTAACAGCACAGGCTATAATGACGGGATTCCCGGTATCATTCACATTGATGGTCTGGTTACACATGGCTGAGTTTCCACATGCATCACTGATGGTCCAAGTTCTGGTTACCACGGTCGGGCATGTACCTACAGCAACATCTCTATATGTAACTGAGGTAATTCCGCATGCATCGGAGGCATTTCCGTTATTTGGTGCACTTTCAAAAACAGCTTCTGATGAGGCAGAAGTAGTACTTGAAAATGGAGGAGTGGTGATAGCTGAAGTATTACAACCTTCAATGTTTCGGGTTACTGCACATGTCGTAATGGTTGGCAGTCCTGTATCATTTACTGTAATCGTCTGATTGCAGGTTGCTGTATGTCCGCAGGCATCACTTACTGTCCATTTTCGGGTTACAACTATCGGACATGTTCCGGAAGCTACGTCGATATAGGTCACACTCGTGATGCCACAAGCATCAGATGTATTGCCATTATTTGGAGCGCTTTCGAAGACAGCTTCTGATGAAACTGCGGTAGTGCTGGAGAATGGGGGACTTGTGACTGAGGAAGTGTTACAACCTTCGATATTTCTTGTCACTGCACAAGCCATTATGACTGGGTTTCCGGTGTCATTGACATTAATAGTTTGATTACATGTGGCTGTATGGCCACACGCGTCACTTACTGTCCATTTTCGAGTTACCACGGTTGGACATGTACCTGCTGCTATATCAATATAGGTCACTGAGGTAATTCCACATGCATCTGATGCATTGCCATTGTTCGGAGCGCTTTCGAAGACAGCTTCTGATGAAACTGCTGTAGTGCTGGAGAATGGTGGACTTGTGATTGCGGAAGTGTTGCAGCCTTCGATATTACGTGTCGCGGCACACGCGACAATGACTGGGTTTCCTGTATCATTGACATTGATGGTCTGATTACAGGTTGCCGTGTTGCCACAACCATCACTAACTGTCCATTTTCGGATCACTACTGTAGGACATGTTCCTGTTGCAACATCAATATATGTAACTGATGTAATTCCACAATTATCTGATGTATTTCCATTATTCGGAGCACTTTCGAAAACAGCTTCTGAAGAAGTAGCTAAGGTACTGGAGAATGCAGGGGTGGTGATAGCTGAAGTGTTACAGCCTTCAATATTGAGAGTTGCAGGACATGCAATTATTACCGGGGGAGTACTTGAATTATCCTGAACATTGATAGTTTGGTTACAGGTGGCCGTGTTTCCACATGCGTCACTAATGGTCCACCTCCTGGTTACTACAGTAGGACATGTGCCCGTTGCTACGTCTATATATGTAACAGAAGTAATTCCACAAGCGTCCGATGCATTGCCATTATTCGGAACGCCTTCGAAGACAGCTTCTGAAGATATAGCTGTAGTGCTGGAGAATGCAGGGGTGGTGATGGCTGAAGTATTACAACCCTGGATGTTTCGGGTTACAGCGCATGCGATAATTACCGGGAGTCCTGTATCACTAACTGTAATCGTCTGATTACAGGTCGCTGTATTTCCGCAAGCATCACTAATGGTCCATTTTCGGGTTACAACAATCGGACAAGTTCCGGAAGCCACGTCGATATAAGTCACACTCGTGATGCCACAGGCATCAGTGGTGTTGCCATTATTTGGCGCGCTTTCAAAAACAACTTCAGTCGATGCTGTTGTGGTTGGTGAAAATGGAGGGCTTGAAATTGCTGCTGTGTTACAGCCTTCAATATTTCGGGTTGCTGCACAGGTAAGTATTGTCGGACTGATATTGTCGTCCACGTTAATAGTCTGATTGCAAGTGGCAGTGTGGCCACATGCATCACTTACTGTCCATCTTCGGGTCACCACTGTCGGACATGTACCTGCAGCTACATCAATATAGGTCACTGATGTGATTCCACATGCATCAGAAACGTTACCATTATTGGGAGCACTTTCGAAGACAGCTTCTGATGAGGCTACTGTAGTACTCGAGAAAGGAGGTGTTGCGATAGCAGAAGTATTACAACCTTCGATGTTACGTGTGACTGCACAAGCAATGATGACCGGATTTCCCGTGTCATTTACATTGATGGTTTGGTTGCATGTAGCGGTGTGACCGCATGCATCACTTACTGTCCATCTGCGGGTCACTACTGTCGGACATGTTCCCACCGCAACATCAATATAAGTTACTGAAGAAATTCCACATGCATCAGAAGTATTGCCATTATTCGGCGCGCCTTCGAATACTGCTTCTGATGAAGCTGCAGTAGTGCTGGAGAATGGCGGATTTGTGATGGCAGCAGTATTGCAGCCTTCGATATTACGGGTAACGGCACATGATATAATGACGGGGTTACCTGTGTCATTGACGTTTATAGTTTGAATGCATGACGAAGAATTACCACAACCATCAGAAATAGTCCATCTACGCGTTACCACGGTTGGGCATGTACCTGCTGCAACATCTATATAAGTCACTGAGGTGATACCACAATTATCTGATGCATTTCCATTATTAGGTGCACTTTCAAATACAGCTTCACTTGAAGCAGTAGTGGTAGTAGAAAATGGAGGACTGGTGATATCACCAGTAGTACATCCCGTAATATTACGGGTTACAGCACAAGTTGTAATCACAGGAGGAGTACTGGAATTATCCTGAACATTGATCGTTTGATTACATGTGGCTGTATTACCGCATACATCACTCACAGTCCATCTGCGAGTGACAATGATGGGGCATGTGCCTGTAGCTACATCGATGTAAGTAACGGATGTGATCCCGCAGGCATCAGAGGCATTTCCATTGTTTGGTGCGCTTTCAAAAACGGCTTCAGTAGATGCTGCGGTGGTAGAAGAAAATGGCGGGCTGGTAATAGATGATGTATTACATCCTGATATCGTTCTGGTAACAGCACAAGACACAATGACCGGAGGAGCATCAGCTAAAACGGTGTACGTAGCCATACAGGTTGTTGTGAGCGGAGCACAAGAGCTGGTATAAGTAAATGTTACTGTCTTTGATCCTCCAACACAAGCAGGTGGACCGGTAGTACCACCGTTATGAGATGAGGCACCAGCATTACAACCTCCGCCTGCTTTGACGGTCGCGAGCCAGGCTACAAAATCTGCATCGATTTGTGCCTGAGTCATGCAGGATACCGTTTTATTTGCAGGACAGGTTAAGCTAACCGCTCTATAATCTTCAACCTCACCATTAGATGCTGTTGCGGTAGAGCGATCATCAATACCTCCTGCTATATCATTTAGCGTATTGGTAGTTAATCGGATACGCAGATAATGACTGGCAGCAGTTCCACTTACTGTTGCTGTTGGCCATGTCAATGTTCTGGACACATTTACACTACCGGTTGGTACTGTATTGGAAGCAAATTCTGTCGCTTCAAATGTTCCATTACCATTGAAATCTATCCATCCATAAAGATTTGCTGTTGCTCCGATGCTGTTATTTAAATTATCGACAGTTACTGAAACACTTTGCGGACCACCATCTGCAAATGAAGGCATAGTTGCTATGCCATCTTCATCGTCAGAACCGGCTGTATCATCTCCATTTGCAAGGACAGAAGGAGCCGATGCACCTTCTGCATCAAGCAAGGTTCCAATTTTGAGATGTGTGCAATCCAGTGAATGTGAAGGTGTCCCATAGGTCGCAGGTGCATCCCCATAATCTGACTCAACGATAGAATTAAAGGACACGGAGATGACCAGGTGGGCATCATTCGCACCATTGGATTTGCCGGTATCAAAACCATTAGCCACTAAAGTAGGTGTGTGAGCTGTACTATGGGTTGTAGTACCTAAATAAACATCTGTGTTGTTAACCCATAGATGGTTTGAGCCCCGTGGCTCACCTGTACTTCCAAGATAATCGTCAGCATTACCGCCCATATATGTACCATACGTGAGAGCGGTAAGATTGCTGTTGAATCCCGCAAAAAACATATCAAAGTTGGAATTTCCTCCGGCAGTAAAAGTAGGATTATAAAAAGTTTCTGCATTCAGATTGAGCGTAGGCAGACCTGTTCCTCCAACGGTACCAAATACCAATAAGAAATTGGTTTGAACACCGGCACAATTTGTTGTAGTCACCAGCTTAATACCATTTCCTAAATCTGCTGAAGCAGTTCCATAGAATGTAGCAACATATGTGCCCGCACCACCTGTATCACCTACTCTACCAATGACAGCATCTGTGCTTCCATTAAATCCTGTATCATATACACCAGCGGAAGTAGGGAATGCCGTTGATACGGCACCGGTCCAATATATTGAAGTCCCAACCAGTTCCACATCAAAAATTCGGTCATTACCTGCACCACCAATTTCATCCAAATAATTGAAGGGGGTCAGACCGGTACTTTTTAAAACTCCCAGGATACCGTCATTATCAGTTCCTGCTGATTGGCCAGCAGCACTGTTCACTTGTGTAATGGCACCTGTTCCAAAGCCAGCAAATGCAACACGACCGTCCCCAAATAACTCAAGGTCATTAAAAACTTCATTTCCAGCTCCTCCTACATATGTTCCCCATGTCAGTGTATTGAAAGAACTGAACTTCGCGATATACATATCCGAACCTCCTCCAAATGCTGTCTGCGCAACTCCTGCGGATATATAACCTGCAGGCAAAGCCGCATTGACCGTCATGCCCACAGTAAAGGCATTATCACTGGTTGCTCGTATAGAAGTAACACCAATTACTTCGTTCCCCGTACCTCCTAAATATGTTGAGTAATTAAGTGTTCCTAAGTCTCTTGAAAAAACCAGAACAAATCCATCACCACTTGAACGTGAATTATCAAATGCTGTGGCAAGAGACGGTGGAGCAGCCGGTATAGGAATATCCGAATTTGTCCACCCACCCACGAACACACTATTGGGAGATAAGCTCAACGCCTGGGCTACTATAAATGGACTATTGTTTCCATTCAATGCGCCAGGTCCATACAGGGTATAATCCACCAGGTCAGTTCCCGCACTATTTATTCTATACACTACTGCAGCTGTCGGATAAGCAGTAGCACCTTGAGTTTGATTCGTAAAAGTGATGACATTTAAATAACCATTCGCATCATAGGGTGCCGCTGCTGTTGGAAAATTTTGATTGGCACCTCCTGCGCAATAAACCATTCCATCATTTGGATCCACTTGTGTAGCAAATAAATAGGCATCAAACGCAGCCAGATTAGCATCTACAAAAGTTCCCCATTTCAGTACAGGGTCAATAACAATAGGATATCGGGGATCAATAACAGATCCCGTGGTAAAGCCAATTGTATTTTCTGTCGTTTTCGAAAATGTAAAATCAACCGGCACTTTACCTTGCTCCGTCACCTGATAAGATTCCGGGATTTCAAACTTAATATCCTTAAATCTTAACCCTACTCTCAAACTACCATTCTGATCAACCGATAATACATCCTGACCTTCAAAATGAAGTTTCACTTTATTGAAATCAGCACCTGCATCTATCACCCAGTCAAATTCCATCGATCCGTCTGCATTACTATACAATCTCAGGTCAATCCCCGGATATACATCTTCAAGAGTTAAATCTTTAGCTGCCCTTACTCCACTGGCCCAGTTCTTTTGGTCCATTCCAATGAAATAATTAAATTTTGTGCCAAATGCATCACCTAGTTTTAATTTAGGTGTTGGGTTTGAGCCTTCCATGTAAAGAGAAAAAGTATGTGTTCCCAGGACCATACTCTCCATTTCTCCCTCTTCTTCCTCTTCTTCCTCATGGGCCTGTTCACCATCCTGGTCTTCTAAGGATTCATGTTCATGCTCTGCTACTAATGTATCTTTAATAGCTACAAAGCGAATACGGCCTCGTTCGATGTAAACATTTCCACCGCTGCTTTCAAAATAATAAAGGACATCTTTATTTTCAAGCTGTCCTTTATTTTCCATGAACCGAATCGTCTGTGCATTTTCTTTCAGCGTACTCTTGATACGTTCATCCATTTTTGCTTTTTCACTTAAAAGCTCCTGGGCCTGTGCCGAGATGACGTCAATGGCAAAGACTGAAATTAATAAAATGAAGAAAAGATATTTGAACGCTTGCCGGAGACTGGATCGGGAATTTCCAGAATAAATTGAATCAGAAATCTTCCGACAAGGAACAGATATCTTACAGTTTGGGGTGGGGTAAGAGTGGGTCATATGCAAGTTGGGTTAGGGTAATGCGTCAGGCAAACCTTTGCAGATCTACCTAATTCCCCAAAAGTAGAAATAAACTCCGGAAATAGTATTTGGTATGGTGTTTTATTAAATATATAATAAACAAATTTTCTGGTTCTTATAAATAATTCTTATAAATATTATCACAGATGCATCAAATATTGATTAAAACCCCTTCGGGGACCTTGTTAAAAAACCAGTGAAACACATTAAAATGAAGTCATCAGAACTATAAAATTAATACGTCGTCTTTTCTAAAAATCACTGCTTTCCTGTTAATTCAAGAAATCCGTCAACTTTATCGTTTGGCAAGGTCACTGACAACTGATAGTGTACAATTTTCCATTCGTTGTCACGCAATTCCATGATACATGTACTCCGGCATGTACCCATCCATGTAGATAGTAACTCATCAAACCATGCAATGTGTGCACCAGGTGCTATCCTGATATTTCTGCTCAGAGGTGTAAAGTCCCATGCTTTTTCCCTGTCAAAATATTTTTTGGACCATACAGCCAATTCATCTCTCAGCCATCGTTCACTTGCATCAGTTCCAATGTAAATTCCATCTTCAGCCATTCTTCCAAAAAAAGTTTTTTCATCAGCTACCGCTGCTGCATGATGCCATTCATTGACAAGCGAATCAATGACCTCAATGATTTCTTTGTCACGTATACAATCTTTTTTTCTTCTTGTATCTGCAATCTGGGTAATCTTCCATTCTCCTTTGACCTTCATAAGCTGCATGCTATTGACCCCGCAATGACTAAATTTCCCATCATAAAAGAATTCATATGGAGCCCACACTGAGGCCATGCCTTCATCCATATAGCATTGCCATCCTGTCAGTACCTCTTCAATTTCAGTATCCCCGATGAGGATGATCTGTCTTAAAAAATCAGGTAGTTGTTCATACTTAGCCGAATAGTTTCCTTTTGAGTCATGCGCATAGGTCATCAATTGAACCCCGGGAATAAAACACTGGCGCAATTTAGCCGTGTCCTTTTGCAGCATCGCACTAAACATTTTATCTACTACGGCTCTCACCTGTGTTTCCTGGGACCATCCTTTAATAACAAAAGGAAGAAAGAAAATAAGGACAGCAATTTTTTTCATCTGTATTATTTTGAAGGAAAGATAAACGAATGCATGCATTGCTTATCTCTGTCAGGCTCATCATGTCTTTTATTTTCGACTGAAGGTCATTCCAGATAGATGCAATTCATTTCAACATAATTGGCTCACGTGCCAATTGAGGCAGCTCATGCAAAACTTCAGAAATTTGAGCGTCCTTATAGATGACCTGATGATGTAATGCTACCGGCCATGGATCTTCAACGGGAATGCCCAGGTAAAGGTCAATAGCCTGTTTTGAAATGGTGCTCATGTCCTCTAACGTATTCCATATATCATCATTCCAGTGGATTGGATGCTTCATGTACAAATGCTGATACGCCTCAGCCATAAGATGAATACCGATATTGTAATAGCCCTGTTCGAGATGTCCTTTCAACAGGTGCGGGACAGAAATAATCAAGGATCCGTCTTCTTTTTCAATTTCTATCAGATGGACTTCTTCCGAAAAATGAGGAGAAAGAAATGGATGATGATAAAATATGATCCTGTCAAGGCCGTCATAGTTATATGCTTCCTGATGAATCGTCAATAAAATAGCATAATACGCGAGTATAAACTTGACGTCTTCAGGAGCATCCTGATCATTCTGATTGATAAAATCCTTCTTCATCACCCATCGCATCATGCGATCTTCGACAAGCAGCTGTTGCATTGGTGACATCGCTTTGAAATGCGGAGCTGTACTCAGTAACATATTCCGCATAGCCGCATCGAGCTTTAAAGGGGTTCCACGCGTCATGATCTGATCCAGCTGGTACTGGAATACATAGGCCACAACCATGATGATCAGACTGATAGCCAGGTAAATGATGAGGTCATCCCTGTCTTTGAAAAAAATAAAATACCCAAACCCTACGACTGCTGCTGCTGCCAAAACCATTATCCTCCTTGCATTCATGTTTCAAAATTATAAGATGGAATAGCTAATTAAGAAGGAAAGTACTACTTTTGCCTCCCCTCGCGGCGACACGCTGTGACAGGTGAGGGTACCTTAGCTCAGACGGTAGAGCAACGGACTGAAAATCCGTGTGTCCCTGGTTCGATTCCTGGAGGTACCACAAAAAAGGATGGATCATGTGATCCGTCCTTTTTTTATTCCCCAGAGGTGTCAAAAGCAGAAGATAGCCTCTCAGCCAATGCAGCCATTTCGGTTGCAGAAATTACGGGTCGTTCTTTAGTGAACGAAAGATCAGCAATGGAATTGATCGGAACAAGGTGAATATGTGCATGAGGCACTTCAAGTCCCGCTATCATGACACCCACCCTTAGGCAGTCTATTTCCTGGTCAAGAACCTTTGCTACTTTCTTCGCAAACAGGTTGAGCTCGATCAGGTAATCGTCTTCCAGATCAAAATAGTAATCCACTTCAACCTTTGGAATGACAAGCGTGTGACCGAACACAATGGGCCTGATATCCAGAAATGCCAGACATCTTTCGTTTTCAGCCACCTTGTGACAGGGTATTTCTCCGGAAATAATTTTTGAAAATATCGTGGGCATGAAAGGATGTCTTAGAAGAAAATATCCAGCACTTCGAATTGCATCTCTCCACCAGGAGTTTTGACTGTTGCAAATTCACCAATTTTTTTACCTAGTAATCCGCTCCCTATTGGGCTGCTTACGGATATTTTACCTTCTTTAAGATTTGATTCGCTTTCTGAAACGAGATGATAGGTAAATTCAACTTTATTTTTTGTGTTGCGGATTTTTACCTTAGCCAATACAGTCACTTTTGAATTATCGAGTTGTGATTCGCTGATCACACGTGCAGTAGATAAAGCTTTTTCAAGATCTGCAATTTTCAATTCCAGCATTCCCTGGGCATCTTTTGCAGCATCATATTCTGCATTTTCGGAGAGGTCACCCTTGTCACGAGCTTCAGCTATAGCGCGGGAAGCTTCCTGTCGTCCGGTAGTTCGCAATTCTTCCAGATCATGGCTTAACCGATTGTAACCCTCCTGAGTCATGTATTGAATATCACTCATGATGAATAAAAATTTAAACGTTTATGATTTCTGTTATTAAACCCTGAACTCCGTACAATCTTGTTTATGATGTGAAACAGGAATTGTGTTAGGAAAGGTGATTTGTGTTTATGACTAAGATGAAAAAACGTTCTCAACTGTTACACCAGCTGAGAACGTTCAATATTTTATTGGAGCAAAGGTAAGGAATAATCCTACCCCTGTCAAGCCTAATTATATTTTATACCGAATGCTGAAATTGTGGGTTCCTTCAAATCTGAGTGTGGCGAGGTAAGCATAATCCACGGCAAATCTGCCTGTTGATCCTTTTTTAGTGGGGACTTCAATGGTGACACCGGCAGATAAACCTGAATAAAGCTGGTGTTCAGGATCGCTTGGCGAAATTCCCAGATCGTACCTGTAACCTGCCCTGGCCATAAACATTTCTTTAAAGGAATATTCAAGACCGACCCCTAACTGATCCACTGAAAAGCTATTGGCTGTAAAATTTCCTACGGCTGTAATACGATGACTTTGCCCGGCCCAGAAGTCATATGAAAGTCCGATGTTAAGCATAGAAGGAAGCTCAAATCCTGCAGCTCTCTGATATACCGGGATGACATAGGGTCCGGTGGGATCGGGATTAGGTGTCAGGAAAGTAAGGCCTTCACCACTGAATTTCATAGGTGATCCCATATTGCGCAGGCAGACACCAAATTTGAAATTGTCCTTAGCCCCGGATACATATTGAACACCTGCATCAAGTGCAAATCCAAATGCACCAACATCAGCAATGGTCTCAGATATGCCTCTCAATAAGATCCCCACGGAAACTTTTTGAGCAAAAGTGTGACTATAGGATAGAGCAATATTGAAAAAATTAGGACTGTATGTTGCCCCGCTTCCCTCCGGTGTATTTGCTGTAGTGACAAGAATATCACCAAAGTCCATTGCCATCAGCGATATCCCAAAAGCACCATTTTCGCCCATTTTCTGTGCGAGCCCGAGGCTATTGATGCGCATACCGGTTCCTTCGAAAAGTCTGGTATGTCCGATCACAAACTCAGTTTTATGAATCCTGGACAAGCCGGCAATATTGATTTGCATCGCCTCTACTCCGGATACCATAGAGGTGGTGATCGCATGCAATCCGGCATTCCTTGCCCAGGGATTGAGGAGGAGTTCATATCCTCCGGCTTCACCCTGGCGATCCGGATTTCCGGCGTAAACATTTATAGCGCACAGGCAGGAAATGCCCATTAGCATTGGTAGTACAAGTCTTTTCATACCTTTCTTTCTTTCAACATATCTGGTTTTTCAAAAATCTTAGCTAGCTCAGTTTTTTCATAATCATCATAAACCACTAGGATCAAACTGACGACTAATTCCAAACCATTTGACCACCCTTTCGCCTAAGCCCGGTGCATTAATATGAATTAAATAAACACCGCTTGCAATCGGAATCCCTGCAAAATTCTTCAGGTTCCATTCAAGGTCAGGTTCAATCTGATTGACGGCTACGGGCGGTGATGTTCTTGGTGGCGAATTTGGTTTTCCAACTTCATTTCTTTCGTACTGCCTGATAAATCTGCCATCAAGAGAATAAATCGTCACCGTACAGAATCCGGGAAGATTTGTGATTTTGACTGTATTGTCAAATGAGGATGTTTCATAATCACTGAAAGCCAGGTACGGATTCGGTACAACTGTTATTTCCGCAAGTGCTTCAGGGATTTTGGCTTCCACTATTGGGCTGGAAGTGACACCATTAAATTTGACACTGTATGTAGGATACCTATTATGTTGTCCATTACCTACAGCTAATTGATATGGATTGTCCACTCTAAGCTTGATAGTGACATCATTCGGGATCAGCCCTTCATTAAGAGGCAATAGTGAAACAGTAGGATCATTGACCAATAATGGAATGGCTGTCCATGTGATCTTTGCCAGGGTTCTTGCTTTGATGATACCGGTACGATCCAGGTCTTTGCGAAGTGCTGTACATCCATCATAAGCTGTACGCATCACATATACATATTGCTGACCACCGACAAAAGTTTCCAGCGGACTTATGTTACCACCTCCTGAGTTAACAATAATATCAGGACCCGGATTCCAGATCATATCGAAACCTATATTACCAACTTGCAGTGCTTCTGCCACGAAATCACTATAGGTTGAATTCTCACCGAAGAAGATATTTACCCTGATTCCTGTTTCTACATCAACTGCATATCCCGGGAACCAGCCCATCCCTGTCAGTGGGGCACCGGCTGCATCCTTTGCTCCGTCAGGATCAGGAAATCCATCGCCGTCATTATCTCTCTTCCCTACGGATAGTCTTGAACGCGCCTGGAAGCTCTTCTTGTTACCTTCTGAGGCTAAACCAATACCCGGCTCAACTGTACTTGTATAATATGCATTTGATGTTTCAACGACCGCGCACCGGCTCCATTTGCTGGTATCCGAGGTGATGATAATATCTACATTGTTAAGATTCTGCAATGTGCCTCCGAATTGTTCACTCGATACAGATCCACCTGCACCATCAAGCCACATAGGGGTGATATTCCACCCTAGTGGATTTTCAGCAGGTTCGGCCTCCATAAAATCAGTTAATACAAAAGGAACCCATGGTGCAAAAGTGGAAAATGCCCTGTTCGGATCCTTTATATAATTAGGATATGTAGGCAAAGGCAACTCTGTCTGAACAAAATTGAATATCGGAGCACCGGCAAAATCATCACCCAGAAACGTCAGCCATGAAGGCTTGCTGACATCTTTATATTCCAAAGAATAACCGATGGTACCGTTTGTTTTATCTGCTTTGTCACCTGCATCATCAGATTGTCCGATGAAAACCGATATACCCAGGTCAGCTATGAGTTGCTCATTCAGCTGTGATAATGGCTTCTCATTTGTATAAACCTTGGATGGATTGGCTACATTATAGAATTTCCAACCTGCAGCCGGTGAAAGGTGAACGGTATCGGTTGGGGAAGGATCTGTGAATTCTAAAATATATTCACCATCCGTCACCACAAGAGGATTAAATACCGAAACCCGGATGGGTGCAGCGCCCGGAGCATATGTTACTTCTCCATGATTGTTACCGGATAAAATTTCTTCTAATTCTCCTTCGCCCAGTTCTAAAAAGTTTTCTCCCGCACCAACACCTTCGAGCCTGGTCACTACAGAACCTTCTCCATAAAGGCCATTGATTTCACGGAAGGTTTGTGGATGTGGCAAAGGATCATATGTCTTAATGTTTCTTCTTCCTTCAAGATATGGTGCTCGCTGACCGGTCACATTTGACGGATCAAAAGGTTCAAATTCATTGAATGCATAGGCAATGGCAGTATAATAATAATGCTTGTGATTCACCAGCCTGCGGTCACCGGAAGCAAATTGATCTTCTGTAATCCTGAATGTATGCCGGATGCCATTATCTTCTCCATTCACCTGTTCGACGGGAACCCATACATCGACTTCATTCGGGCCTTTCACCGTGCTCCAGTTGAATAATCTATCAATGCCGTTGTTCTTATCTACCTGGAAAATCAGTCTTGCTTTTGTGACATCTTCAAGGTCACCCAGAGTTACATTACCATTGATCAGCTGATAAACTTTATAGCCTTCAAAAACATAATTACTGTCTATTGTCTTTTCCGGAATTTCAAGTCCTCTTTCTCTGTAAAGCTCATTAGCATTGTTAGTTAAGAGAGAGTTAGAATCATTACTGAGCACCATGATCAGTTCACGATCAAGCTCTATCCAGTCTAAATCCGGTGCATCCGGACCTTTAGGCAAAATGAAACAATTATTGAATAGTGCCTGTGCAAGATCATCTGCAGCACGAAGCTCACCCAGATCAGGGCAAGGATAAATCTGATCAGGAACCCAAACTACTCCAATAATCAGCTCATTGATTGCACCCGGATCAAGACGGAATGGGCCGGTAGCCTGAACAGTCCTGGGGTCCATTTCTTGCTGAAATCCTGCAGAGCACATAGACCAGTCAACTGTATTGTTCGGATCACCTGTGAATGAATATTTAAGTCTTTCTGTAGCTCCGATATTATATCCTGTTCCACCAAAAGTATATGGCGAACCATCTCTCCATGAGCCGGATAAGTAGCGGTAAAATTCAATGTCAGTCTGTGGATCCCACATGGCAGAAGGCCAGTTACCTGCATCCCCTCGAACGTGATATGTAAAAGAGGACATGCCTAATTCGACCAGCATATCTATATCAAAAACGATCAGTGAATCCCCGATCCTTTCAATTGTATCATAAGGAACATTCGGATATAACAGTTTATCAAGTGGTAAATCTGCAATTCGAAAAGTATCAATTCCACGGACCGGTTTACGCGGACCACGGAAATAATCTACACCCAGGATAGGAACATCATTACAATATGTTGTTGTTGCTCCTGCGCCAGCAGAACAATCGCATCCCACATTTCCATCGGTTTCATCCTGATTGTACACATACATCATACTTCGGGATGTATCACATCCGACAAAATCATCTGCAGAACATCCTAAGTCCGGGTCAACCCACATGCCGAAATACGTACTGTCAATAGATGAAGTAGCTCTGTTGATCAGCTTATACCTGTAAAATGTCATGTCATTGATCTGATCATTGGTCGCATAAGCAAATGCCTGCACCTGAACTTCCATACGGATTGGCTTCCCGCTCGTATTTGTGTGGACGTTACCTGCATCATTGTACACCCAAAAAACGATCTCATCAGGAAAATTACTTTCCGTAGGACAACCTCTTACTTCAATAGCAGGATAGTCTCCGGCACAAGGATCATATATGTTATCACCATCTGCATCAAAGAATGCACCTAAGCCCTGTGTATCATTTGGTAAATCAAATTCATAAAAATTGCTCCAGTAAGGATTGCCTCTTGCAGGATATTTTTTTAATTCGTCAGAAACTGATTCACAATCAAAAGGAAATCCACCTAATTCGGCCGCCTTAAAAGCCTGAATATGTCTTTCAATCGTTACACCCTTTACGATGAAAAAACGGTCCCAGTTCAGACATGTATCTGCTCCTGTAGTACCGATGGTTGAGAGAGGACCAGGCCAAAAGTCATTCGGATTTGTAGGTGGTGTACGATAGGTTTGAGCTGCTATTTTTAAGTTGCCGGCATCATCAAAACCACCAAGCCAGACTGCTCCGGCAAACAATGAAGAAACGCCAGGTACCCCCAGGGCAGGATCTACTTTGGGAACAATGTATTGGCCTATCTTCAGATCCCACCACATATCTCCTCCATTGAGTAACCGTGCACGAACGTTGTTGATAGCAAGGTCATATGACATTGTTGCCGGAGCACAATCGTTCCGGAAACTGATGGGTTTATCTTTAACTCCTGGTGCATTATGATCAGGTGCTATATAAGCAAAGGAGAGCATTGAAGTCAGCATGAGCATTCCTGCCAGGATGATTCTTATTCGTTTTTCCATGGTATTCTTAACTAATTAGCAAAAGAAAATAAACTATAGATGATTTCAAATTAAAACTGAATCTGCGCACCGAGATAAATCCTTCGTGGCAGAGTGTAAAAACCAGGGTTCAATAAGCCCCACTGGTATGATAACAGGAAGTTATCTACATCCTCTTCCCGGTTTGAGTTGATGAGTGTTTCAATAGTAGAGCGGCCGTCCTGGGTAACAAGAAATCCATCATCGTATGGAGATCCGGATGCTTTGTATACTCCTATTATATTTCTTGCATCGAGGAGATTTTCAACCCGGAGATATACATTAGCAAACATCGGGTGTTGTGCCTGCTCACCTAAAAGACTGAAAGATTTATCTACTCTAAGGTCCAGTGAGAAATTCCATGGAAGACGTGCCCCATTGATGGCACCGCCTACACCCTCGCTTCCGTATATCTGCGACTTTTGTTCATGTGTATAAGGGCGTCCGGATGCTGCATTAGCCTGCAAGCTCACACCTGCATCGGAGAAGACATCTTTTCCAAACCATCTTGGACCATTATACTGAGTACCTTTTCCATACCTGAAATCGATGTTAGCTGCTATACGGTGTCTTTCATCAAAGCTCAATGGTGAAAGGTAACGGACATTCCCCCTGGAATTTAAACTTCCCTGGGAGTCAGCATCAGACCCTGTCCCATCAGCAAACTGCAATGTATAAGCTGCTGTCATTTCAAGATTAGCAGTTCTTCTTAAGTCATAGGCGAAGGAAAATCCTTTTACAGTTCCGAAATCCTGGTTACCGTATGAATTATAATTATTTCCAGGTATGCCCGGTACAAAAAGATATTTTCTGGACTGGATCATATCTCTCAATTCTTTGTAGTAAGCACTGAGCGTGATCGCGCTTGAGTTTGTGATCTTTTGTTTAAATCCAACTTCGAAGTCGATAGTTTTCTCAGGTTTCAGATCCGGATTGTTTGCCGGTGGTCCATCTGCCCAGTAATAATAGTCAAGTGCAGTTGCGATCGTATTGGATGGGGGACGTTGCACAAGGATATCGTAGTGAACAAAGAAATTAGCATCATCAGATATTGGAAATGAAAATGCAAGACGTGGCATCCAGCTCACCTGTGGAGTATAATCTACGAATGATCCGTTGGGATCAAATTCACGGCTCTTGATATTTCTGTTTGCAGAATTTTGTTCGACGTAGTAAGGATTAGGAATTTCATTACCGAGAATTTCAGATCCATCATTTACAGGGCTTCCTTCTGCGGTATACCATTGATCACCGTCTCTGAAAGCTCTTACCTCTTTAGAACCATCAGACACCACATATACTTTCCAGTCATCCTGTACGGCAGGTGGTCTCGGATCATTTACATCAGGAAGTCCATAAAAGTCATTAGCAGAGATGACTTCATACAATGAATAAGGATCCTTTAATACTTTGGTATTGGCGTCATAACGATCCACTCTCAGACCCAACCTGAAGATGATATCCTTGAATGTGAATTTATCCTGAATGTAAGCTGCACTGTAATTGGGTTTGTTAGCAGCAACAGGAAGAGTACGCCTGCCTTCTGCATCTTCTGTAGTGAAGAAGTCATCAAAGCTTACTGAAAAAGGCAATTTATTTCCGAGGTAATCGTATCCGTTGTAGTCAATTTGTTTGCGGTTAGTCAATTCTTCAGCAGCAAACATATCTAGGCTCAGATTATCAGGATCAAGACCGTCAATATTTACAAAGTCGTGCAGCGATTGGCCGGTGAGCTCTCTTACTTTTTTATAGAAGAGCAAATTAGGTTGCTCCACCACCAGGGTCTGGAAAAGCGTAATATCAAAGGTATCGAGTCTGCCATCCATAAAGATGGTCAGCGGAGCAGTACCGATCTCCTGAGTACTGTCAAGTCCGACAATATGTACATCATTAGCTGCAAGGCGCATTGTATTCCACAGGTCTCTCGGATTCATGACCCACCTGCGTGTCTGTCTTTGTTCATAGATCAGACCAAACTGGATGTTGTGCCTTCCTTTATCTGATCCTCCGGGGAAAAGGTCAAAAGATGCATTCAATGTTCCTGTGTGTATATCATCATCTCTTTTATCGAATCGATTATATATAGCCCCTGTACTTGTATGCAAGCTTGAGTAAACGCTGCTTACAGTATTTGACCAGAAGCCATTGTAGGCAGAATAATTTCTGAAATTGGTGACATCCTGACCTTCATTATAATTATTGAGCAGGGGATTAATGGTAGAAGATGGTGTATAACCTTCACTGCTAAAAGTTTCGGTGCTTCCAAAATGCTCCCCGTATAATTCTGATCCGGGAAATAATGGCTTGGCATAGGGACTGCTTGTATCCGATGCGATTCCGACAGAGGGCACCCAGGAAACATCGAATTTACCGATGTAACCGTATTTAAATAAATCATCCCTGTACCTGGAATCACCTTCTTCATACTTGTTTTTTTCATAGCCATACTGAAGTGAATAGGAGATATTCCGGATCAATGCAGGGGCAACCTGGTTAGTCTGATCAGTGACATTGGAGCCTATCCTGTGGCGGAAACGGAAATTAAATAAGTAACCATTTCTGTCAGCGTACGGATTATTTTGCCAGTTAAGTAAATCCCATGCCCGGTTAGGTGAAAAGTTTTGAGTGGATTTAAAATAACTTCCCCCAACGGTGAGATCAATATCATCATTAACTCTAAAATCAAGCTTGCCAGTAAAATCATAACGGGTGATATCCGTATTTGGCCTTGCTTTGAGCAGTTCCACATCACTCGATTCCAATCGTTCTGCCAGAAGTAAAGGATTACCATTGATGGAAGTAACAGGATGAGCAGAAATACGCGCTATTGCATCTGCTGTTGCCCTGTATCCACCAAATGCTTGTGGGTCTGAATCAGCTCTTTTCCTGTATTGACCCGAAACGCGAAATCCAAGTATTGTCTGATTGGTTGTCTTGTTCTTTAAAATCGGGCCGCTTACGTTGCCGTCCAGCAGGTTATATCCATATGGATCAGTTAGTTCGGATGATTCCAGCTCTATTGAACCTGATAATTTTGAAGACGGGCCTTTTGAAGTTAATGAGATCAGGCCACCTGTCACGTCCCCATAACGGGACTCAATACCTCCTGTGATCACCTGGAGCTGTTCGATTTCAGATTGTGGGATAAGGTTAGTACTGCTTACCCTGATACCGTCGATGTAATAGTTAGTGGCATTGTCTCTTGATCCCCTGATATTGGGTTTACCGCCATCTATGCTCGATAATCCAGCCGTGGTGGCTGCTATAGCATTGATATTTTTTGTGGGCAGGTTCCGGATTTGTTCTGCTGTCTTGATTCCACCCTGGGTAGTATTATCTTTTTCAATCAAAGGAACTTTATATGCAGTTACGATTGCTTCTCCCAGGAGGAGACCTGCATCCATCTTGAAATCAAGGGTAATAGCTTTTCCTTCATACACCACAACACCGGTACGTCTTTGATCAGGATAACCGGTAAAAATCACAAGCACATCATATGTGCCGGCATCCATAGATGAAAACACATAGTTCCCGTTAAGGTCTGTTGTTGTACCCGTGATCTGGTTTCCGTTCTTAAAGAGGATCACATTGGCAAACATGACGGGCTCTCCTGTGGTGGCGTCCGTTACTTTACCTTCAAGTGATGACTGACTCCAGGCGATGAGCCCGAACGAAGAGAGGATACTGATGAGGAGTAAGCGTCTTATCATAAAGTCTTATTTTAAACCAACTTAGCAATGGATGGATATAGTAAAATAGTCCACAATGTTACTAAATTTATACGAGTAGCAATTCAAGAACGTCTGGTAAGTATAAGAATTGACACTAATGGTTCCAGACCCCCTTATTTTATTATATTATTATGACCCAATTGCCGCATAGTTGACAGTTTGGATGTTTATCAAAACCGGTATAAAAAGGCTTAAAAAAAGCGTGTTTGTACCTTGCATTTTGCCTTAAATCTTACTATTCAAAAAGATACATATTACGGTTTCGTTCCAGTTCTCTGAAAAACGGATCTGTAAGATCATCGATGAACTGAATAGCCTCACCCGTACTTTTCATTTCTGGTCCAAGACGTTTGTCAACACCCGGGAATTTATCAAATGAAAACACCGGTACCTTGATCGCATAACCTTTCAATTGTTTATCAAATTGAAAGTCCTTCAGCTTATGCGTTCCCAACATAATTTTTGTAGCAATATTCAGATAGGGGATCTTATATGCTTTTGCTATAAAAGGCGTGGTACGTGAAGCGCGCGGATTGGCTTCGATGACATATACCTTTTCCTCCGAACCGCCCCTGGATGGCTTGATGGCAAATTGAATATTGATCAATCCTCTGATGTTGAGGGCGAATGCAATTTTCCGGGCATATTCCACCATCTGATCAATAGCAGATGGGGTGAGGCTATAAGGTGGCAGCACTGCAGAGCTGTCACCGCTATGGATCCCTGCAGGTTCGATATGCTCCATGATTCCCATGATGTGCACATCCTCACCATCACAGATCGCATCTATCTCTGCCTCTTTGGCACGTTCCAGAAACTGGTCAATCAGGACCTTGTTATCAGGCATATGCTTGAATATGCTGAGCACATGGCGCTCAAGGTCATGGTCATTGATCACGATTTTCATACGCTGCCCGCCTAACACATAGGATGGCCTGACGAGCACAGGGTATCCAACATCCTTTGCCGCTTTCAATGCAGCATCTACATCTGTCGCAACTCCATATTGCGGGTATGGAATCCCCAATTCTTTAAGCCGGTCTGAAAACTGTCCACGGTCTTCTGCAACATCCATATCGGGAAAATCAGTTCCAATGATCTTAATCCCGCTTTTATAAAATTCTTCGGCCAGCTTCAATGCTGTCTGACCGCCAAGCTGTACGATGATCCCCTCAGGTTTTTCCAATTCAATAATCTCCCGGATGTGCTCCCAGTATACAGGCTCGAAATAAAGCTTATCTGCAATATCAAAATCGGTGGATACAGTCTCTGGATTACAATTGATCATGATCGCTTCGTAACCTACTTCCTTGATCGCAAGAACACCATGAACGCAACAATAATCAAATTCAATTCCCTGGCCTATCCGGTTTGGACCTGAACCGAGAACGACTATTTTTTTCTTATCCGTAGGTATGCTTTCATTCTCTTCGTCAAAGGTGCTGTAGAAATAAGGAGTCTTCGCTTCAAATTCCGCTGCACATGTATCGACCATCTTGTAAGTTCTCCGGATGCCTAATTTATATCGCTGACGTGTGACCTCATGTTCATGTATCCGCATGACCCATGCAATCTGTGAATCAGAATATCCCATCTGTTTTAATTCCCTGAAGAATTCATGAGGTATGTCCTCAGCGACATTGAATAGTTGAAGACGCTCTTCAGCTTTGACAAGATTTTTTATTTGCCTGATAAACCATGGGTCTATCAAAGTCAGCTTATGGATGCTGCGTTCCGAAACTCCTAAACGAAGTGCATCTTTCAATCTGAAGATGCGATCATCACCTGCGATTTCAAGACGCTCCATGATGTCAGAGGTGCTGATCCATTCTTTCATATCGGCGCCAAGACCGGTTCGGTTGTTCTCGAGTGACTGGCAGGCTTTCTGAAGTGCTTCTGCGAATGTGCGGCCGATAGCCATTACCTCGCCGACAGATTTCATCTGCAGTCCAAGAGAATTTTCAGAGCCATGGAATTTTTCAAAATTCCATCTTGGCATTTTTACAATCACATAATCCAGCGTGGGCTCAAAAAATGCGCTTGTTGTTTTTGTGATCTGATTTTTCAGTTCATCAAGAGAATACCCGATGGCAAGCTTGGCGGCAATTTTTGCGATAGGATAACCGGTAGCTTTACTTGCCAATGCCGATGAACGGCTTACACGCGGATTGATTTCAACAGCGATAATATCTTCTGTCAATGGATCCTGTGCAAATTGAACATTGCAACCTCCTGAAAAATTACCCAGTGATCGCATCATCAGGATGGCTCCATTTCGCATTTTCTGATATGCCGTATCACTCAATGTCATCGCAGGTGCTACGGTGATGCTATCGCCGGTGTGAATACCCATCGGATCCACATTTTCTACAGTGCATATGATGACTACATTATTATTCTGATCACGAAGCAGCTCAAGTTCAAATTCTTTCCATCCCAGCACTGCCTTCTCTACCAGTACTTCATGTGTGGGGGAAGCATTCAGCCCTCTTCTCAATGCTTCTTCAAAATTTTCTTCCTTCATGACAATACCACCACCTGTGCCTCCAAGGGTATAGCTAGGGCGAATGACTAATGGAAAACCGATTTTCTGTGCAGCCTCCATTCCTTCGAGGAAAGAATTGGCAATATGGCTCGGAGCCACCTTCATGCCGATCTTGATCATATGATCCCGGAAGGCCTCCCGGTTTTCGGTCAGTTCGATCGCGGCTATATCGACGCCGATCATGCGGACATTATATTTCTTCCAGATGCCACGTTTATCAGCTTCAATTGCCAGGTTAAGGGCAGTTTGGCCGCCCATTGTAGCTAAGACAGCATCAATCTGCCTTTCTTCTAGAATGCTTATGATGCTGTCTACGGTGAGGGGAAGCAGGTAAATATGATCTGCGGTCACCGGATCTGTCATGATGGTGGCCGGATTGCTATTGATCAGACTGACTTCAATACCCTCTTCTCTCAATGAACGTGAGGCTTGTGTACCGGAATAATCAAATTCACACGCTTGTCCTATGATGATGGGTCCGCTACCGATAATCAGTACAGAGCGGATACTAGTATCTTTGGGCATCTACAGTTTTGGCTTAGGTCGCTTTTCAAAAATCGGTCAAAGATACTATTTGCAAAAAAAGAGACGCCTTTATGGGAAATATGTCTGAAAAAGATGTCTTAGTGACTGATTATGTGCACCCTGTCCTCCTGGAAGGCCTTCGTATGCTGGGTTACAAGACTACCTATGCTCCCGAGATGACGAGGGAGGAAATGGAATTTCACCTTTCTTCATATAAAGGCGTCGTCGTCAACACCCGGTGTAGTATTGATAAAAGAACAATCGAAGCTGCCCCGGTACTAAAATGGATAGCCCGCCTGGGGAGCGGTCTTGATATCATCGACGTGGATACAGCCCTTAAAAAAGGGATCCGGGTCATCAGTGCTCCGGAAGGAAATGCACAGGCAGTGGCTGAACACGCGCTGGGTATGCTTTTATGTCTGGCAAATAAATTATTGCCGGCTGACAGGGAAGTACGGCAAGGAAAATGGATGCGTGAAAAAAGCCGGGGATGGGAAATAACCGGAAAGACAATAGGCATCATAGGATATGGAAATAATGGAAGTGCATTTGGCAGACTGCTGCAGGGATGGGATGTCAGGATCCTCGCATATGACAAGTATAAAGTTGATTTCGGTAGCGCCAAGGTGACAGAAGCAGACCTTGATCTTCTCCTGCGTGAATCTGATATCATTTCATTTCACGTACCGCTTTCCCCTGAAACCAAAGAAATGCTCAATGAAGATTTTATATCGGGATGCAGGCATGGAGTCGTGATGATAAATGTATCAAGAGGAAAGGTTGTAAAACTCAAAGCATTGGTTGACGCGCTCAGATCCGGCTACATCAAAGGAGCCTGCCTGGATGTTTTGCCTTATGAACCTCCTGCCTCGGGACCTGATGAGTTCAAAATTCTTTTTGAAGAATTATGTGCGTTTGAAAATGTCGTATTGAGTCCTCATATTGCCGGCTGGACAATGGAGTCGAAAAAAAAGATTTCAGAAATTATCATAGGTAAGCTGAAAGAAATGAGCAGGACGTAAAATTAACAACGATATTTGACTGATCCCTTTAACCCTCATTTCTAATTCAAAATCTTAAAAGCCATTAAATACAAAAACTATGCAACGCAGGGAATTTATTCAACAGACAGGTATCATGGGCACAGTATTCTTGTTATCCCCTGCTGAAGTGTATAAAATTAAAGCCAGACATGTCGGTATACAAATGTGGAGTGTACGAGGCTTCGCTGATAAAGATCCAATAGGAACGATTTCAAAGCTGGCTGCGATGGGGTATAGAGAAATAGAGGGACATAAATATGCAGATGGAAAATTTTATACCTGGACACCTAAGGAGTTCAGGACGCAATTAAAAAATGCAGGGCTGAAGATGCCGAGTGCGCACACTGCTGTCAATTTACAAAGCTGGGATGCTCAAAAACAGGATTTGAGTGATGGAATGAAAAGGTGCATTGACGCACATGCCGAACTGGGGGTCAAACAACTATTATGTCCTCATATCGACAAGGAATACAGGAATGAGGAAGATATCAATAAGCTAACCGGCATACTGAATCATGTGGGTGCACTGTGTAAAAAAGCCGGGATGCAATTCGGCTATCATAACCATGACTTTGAATTCTCAAAAACGAATGGCAAATACATGATGGATACGATCATGGTTCAGACAGATCCTGATCTGGTGATATGGGAGATGGACCTATACTGGGTGAAGTTTGCCCATGAAGATCCTATCCAGTGGATAAAGAAATATCCTGGCCGGATAAACGCATTTCATGTAAAGGACATGGCAAACACGGCCGGACATGAAACGATCGAAGTAGGTGACGGAACGATTGACTTCGCCAATATTTTTTCGCATAGTAAAGAAGCGGGTGTAAAGTATTTCATCGTTGAACTGGAACATTACCGTACGAATTCGATGGATGGCGTAGAGAAGAGCCTTAGAAATCTGAAAGGAATTTTGGAAACAAGCAATAAGCAATAAGCAAAACGATTTTCGACGACGTTTTAGGACGCAGATTTATTATAAAAAATTAAGATTAATTAAGATTTATTTTCTTTTACCGGAAGATGAATTATTATGATCTCAGAAAAATAAAACTCACGTCTGACGATTCACGCGATTCACGATTGACTACCGAATACTGACTACCGAATACTGATTACTGAATACTGAATACTGATTACTGAATACTGAATACTGATTACCGGATACCAACTATTACTTCCGGGGAGTATCCATCGGTAAGGGTCTTCAGGAAAGCAATGACATCTTTCATTTCCTGGTCAGTAAGTTTGAGATCCCCTAGCTCATCCTGGTTTACATTTTCTGCGACTTCGGGTGGACCGAATTTTCCGGTATTTCTTGAATTATAAAATTGCATTACTTCTTCGAGTGTTTTAAAAACACCATTGTGAAAGTAGGGGGCTGTATTTGCAATGTTCCGTAGAGTGGATACTTTGAATTTTCCATTTTCCGTCGTCTGTTTTACTATAGCACCAAGGCCCAGATCCCGTTTGTAATTTTTGTCCAGCTTGATTAATTCAGGATTGGCAGGTATGCCCAGGTTATCGTAGGTATAATCTGTAAACAGTATCGCATTTGTGTACGGATCAGGTGTTGTCGGATGACAGGATGCACATTTGGCGGTGAGTGTGTCATTAAAAATTTTCATTCCTCTCAATTCTTCATCCGTTAATTGCGCCTGACCTTTTATGTAAAAATCAAATTTTGAGCTAAAGGGACTTATTTCAGGTGTTTCTTCATATTCTTCTATGGCTTCAGCTAAATATTCGAATGCTTTTTCTTTGTCATCAAAAGCATTTTGTCCGTATACACTCAAAAACAAATCTTTGTATTCCGCTTTCATCAGATGTTCAACTACCATGTTCTTGTCAGCATTATTCATTTCATGCTGTGTGAGCAGCGGTGTTTTGGCCTGCTCTTCAAGTGTAGCAGCACGTCCGTCCCAGAACAAACCTCCTATATACCCCTGATCGATCGAGTCGTAATGGAAGTAGGGTGTAAAAGCTGCATATGCCACAGTAGGCGAATTTCGGTTACCGAACATGGTTTTCATGGCGCCCCTGGAAACCGGCAAACCTTCCGGATCTGTAAAGCTCATTTTAGGCATATGGCAAGAAGCACAGGATTGACCGGCAGGATTGGAGAGAAGAGTGTCAAAAAAAAGTTTTTTGCCCAAAAGCTGGGCAGGATTGAGGATAGCATCAGAATGTGAGCCTTCCAGTACCAGCTCGTTTTCGGCCCTGTCCTTCATATGGCAGCGTGTCATTGTCATCAACAAAAACAACATGAAGCCGAAGGAGCAAATAGTTACTGAGGGAAATCTGTACGTTTTGATATGGTTACTGCTTTGGGTGATTTTATGTGGCCTAAAAGTACAAAAAAACCTCGGTTTTCATGGCCTCCCCGGCTTTGTAAAATCTTGCAAATCTGATCATTAGGATCAAATGGCGGAACATCAGCATATTTAGTCACGGACTAATCAATTTCTTATACATGGATGAAAAAAAATTAGCTTGTTTAGAATTCATCTAAATAAAAATTATACTTTTGTCTCAATGAAAAATCAGATTTTGAAGGTCTTCGTACTGTTGAATTCAGTTATCTGGCTTAATGAATTGGCCGCACAGACAGATTCAAAGCCTGATTCACTTTCAATGAGTACAAGTCAAAAGAATTTAAGCGTGGAAGGTTACGGCGCATTCAATTATTATCATTTTAACTGGCAAACAGACTCCACCAAACGCAATGCTATCGATAATGAGCGTTTTATACTGGAGCTCGGATATGGATGGACTGACAGGATCCGGTTGAATACGGAGATTGAATTTGAACATGGGGGTACAGGATCAGCTGTAGAATTTGATAGGTTTGAAGAGTTCGGAGAATTTGAATTTGAAATTGAGAAAGGGGGTGAAGTGCTGGTCGAACAAATGAATATAGAATTCACTCTTAATAAAAATCTCTCTCTGAAAGTCGGACGATTAAAAGTGCCTTTTGCCCTGGCTTATGAAAGAGAAGAGCCTACGGACTATCCAACCGCTACGTATTCAGAAATGGAGTCACAGATACTTCCGGACAACTGGACTGAGAATGGAATTATGGTGGATGGTTTTATTGGCCGGAGCCACCTGTGGGAATATCATGCCGGAATAGTGAATGGCCTCGATGGAACTGCATTTAATTCTGCCAATTGGGTTAAACGCGGAAATCAAAAAAGATTCGAAATGGTCAATGCAGAAAATTTTGCTTTTTGTACGAGACTTGATTTTAAACCTAGTCCTTCCTGCACTTTTGGAATATCCGCATATGCAGGGAATACTACAGATAACAGGCCAAAGCCTGATTTGCAGGTAGATGCCTTTGTAACTATGGGAGAAATGCATGTAATGTATCAACATCGTTTTGCAAAAATCAACAGCATGTTCCTGTACGGCGCTTTAAGCAATTCGGAGGCTTTGTCCAATCAAAACCGGAACCTATCCAATAATCTGAATGTAAAAAGAACCCCGGTTGCTTCAGCTGCTATTGGTGGTTTTTTTGAAATCGAATCCGCATCATTGATAAACCACAAAAAACAGACTTCAACAGGAATCATTAAACCCGAATTGTCAGTTTATGGCCGCGTTGATTACTATGATACGATGAATCAAACCCAGGGAGAGATATTCAATAATCCCCGTTGGCAACGAGTTTCTTATACGTTTGGTGCCCTTTTGAAAATCATCGATGATGTACACCTGAAAACACAATATTCAATACGGAAAGTCGGAGCACCGGCTCCTTCAAACATCAATGGAGGAACCCTTGAAAAGACTTTTGTACTTGGTTTTGCTTTTGAATTCTAACTATCATAAAAACAATCACATTATGCGTAAGTCATTTTTCATTTTTATCAGTCTCCTTACTGTAGCTGTGTTCACTTCATGCAAAGATGAACCTGTCAATCCTGAAAAAAATTATACTGCTCAGCTTGAAAACATCGGTAATGATGTCATTCTGAAAACATATGAAGAACTCTTTATTAAAACTCAAGCACTTGCAAACACACTTGCAGGGTTGGAAAGTAATCCAACAAGCCAGGCCCTGGATGCATCAAGACAGGCATGGAGGGACTCACGTGTTCCATGGGAGCAATCTGAAGGGTTTCTTTTCGGTCCTGTTGACCAGCAGGGCATTGATCCTGCCATTGATAGCTGGCCTGTAAACGAAACTGATCTAGATGCTGTTTTAAACGGTCCTCAACCATTGACAAAAACATATATTGACGGATTGGATGGAACACTGAAAGGATTTCATACGATTGAATATCTTTTATTCGGTGTAGATGGCAATAAGTTCGTCGGTGATTTTACAGCCAGGCAATTTGAATACCTGAGTGCCTGCAGTGAAAGCTTACTGGGTTCAACACAACAATTGTATGATAGCTGGAAGCCAACAGGTGGTAATTTTATTCAAAACATCACGCAAGCCGGAAAAGCAGGACTAAGCATTTATCCTTCCCAAAAATCAGCTTTACAGGAAATCATGAATGGCATGATCACGATCGCAGATGAAGTGGCTAATGGAAAGATCAATGATCCATTCACCCAGCAAAATGTCACGCTTGAAGAAAGCCGGTTCAGTGCCAATTCAAAACAGGATTTTGCAGACAATATCAGAAGCATAAAGAATGCATATACGGGTAATTATTTTAATACCGACGGAACAGGAATATCCCAGATCATCCGTGAAAAAAATCCAACACTGGATACCAGTGTAAAACAACAAATTGATGATGCTATTGCAGCCATATTAGCTATACAGGGCACATTCACTTCCGCGATCTTTAATGCACCACAAAGTGTACAGGATGCACAGACCAAAGTAAGAGACCTGCAACAAACACTGGAGGGTGAAGTTTTACCCGTTATTACATCACTTTAATTTTTATTTACGAATGAAATTTCGAATTTCATTATTCACCATGATCCTGCCTATGTTCGTTTACATAGGTTGCAATCCTGATCCTGTCATTCCCATTGTGGATGATGATGTGATGCAAGGTGGTGAGACAACCATAGAAGGTGATTATATCAGCATTTTTGAACAACCTGCTTCAAATCTTACCAGTCAGCAAATTGAACAGCACCGTCTTTCGGATCTTGCTTTTGGAGATATTTTTGTCACCTCTCCGGCTACGATCAATGCCGGTCTTGGACCTTTATTCAATCAGAATTCATGTGAGTCGTGTCATGTATCGAATGGTCGTTCACCCTTTCCTGAAAGTGATGATAACCTGAGAGGATTGCTTTTAAGAATCAGCATCCCGGGTGAAAATGAACATGGTGGCCCTCTGGCTGTACCCGGATTCGGGGCACAACTTCAAACGAAATCCACATATGGAAAATCAAAAGAAGCCAGCCTTTCCTGGAATGAAATCGTAGAAATAGAAAATTATATCGATGGAAGCCAGGTATCACTCAGGCATTTTGATTTTCATATTACATCACCTTATATGGATATGCCGGGGGAGCTATTGGTTTCTCCACGGTTGGCTCCACCTGTATTTGGATTAGGATTGTTGGAAGCAATTCCTGAGGCAGACATTATGGCTTTGGCTGATCCTGATGACGCAAATGGTGATGGCATTTCAGGTAAGGCCAATATTGTATGGGATGAAATCAACCAGCAATCTGCTCTCGGAAGATTTGGATGGAAGGCATCAAGCCCCTCCCTGCTACAACAATCGGCTGCTGCGTATCGCAATGATATGGGTATCACCAATCCAATCTTTAATGTTGAAAGTTGTGACGGTCAGCTTCAATGCGATTCATTACAGGATGATCCTGAAATTGATATGATCACACTGGCTACAGCTGCATTTTATCCAACATCTCTGGCCGTTCCTTCCAGGAGGAATTGGAATGCACCTGAGGTACGCAAAGGAAAAGAGCTATTCTCTGCGTTGTCATGTGGATCATGTCATCATCCTAAATTTATCACCGGACCTCAATCTGAAAACCAGTTTTTAAGTAATCAAACCATACATCCTCACACAGATATGTTGCTACATGATATGGGTGAAGGACTTGCAGATCACAGGACAGATTTTAAAGCTGATGGAAGAGAATGGAGAACACCTGCGCTATGGGGCATCGGCCTGACGTATACAGTAGGCGGCCATGAAAATTTTCTACATGATGGCAGAGCGCGTAGCCTGGAAGAAGCTATCCTATGGCATGGTGGAGAAGCACAGAAAAGCAAGGATGATTTTAAAGCCTTATCTGCTGTTGACAGAAACGCTGTGATAAAATATCTTGAAAGCTTGTAAATGAATTAGTAGCTCGTATTAATCTTTAACGAGCGTTCCTATCAATTCACCTTCTATTATTCTTTTCAGATTTCCAGGTGTATTGATATTGAATACAATGATCGGGAGATTATTCTCCTGGCAAAGTGTGAAAGCTGTCATATCCATCACGGCAAGGCCATCACGGATGACTCTTGAAAAAGAGATCTGGTCTAATTTGACTGCATCTTTATTCTTAAGTGGATCGGATGTGTATACGCCGTCCACACGTGTTCCTTTCAGGATGATCTCCGCATTGATTTCATTGGCTCTCAATGCAGCTGCGCTATCGGTTGTAAAATAAGGATTTCCGATACCGGCGCTAAAGATGACCACGCGTCCTTTTTCAAGATGGCGGATCGCACGGCGGCGGATATAAGGTTCTGCTATTGATTTCATTTCGATGGCAGAGATGAGCCGGGTGTACATTCCGGTATGTTCCAATGCGCTTTGAAGTGCCATGCCGTTGATCACGGTGGCCAGCATTCCCATATAATCGCCCTGCACTTTTTCGATTCCTGTAGCTTGTGCCTGGAGACCGCGAAATATATTTCCTCCTCCTATCACGATGGCAACTTCAACACCCTGATCAACAATTGCTTTTATCTCATCAGCATAATGCCTGAGCTGCTGAGGATGTATGCCATATGATTGATCTCCCATCAGGGACTCTCCACTCAGTTTTAGAAGAACGCGTTTATATTTGGCCATATCACAAATTGGGATTACGAATTTAACCAGCTTTTTTCTTTTGCCCTTTCTTCAATTCTCATGGATGGGCAAAAAAAAGGCGAATCATTACGATCCGCCTTTAACTTTTTTTGACTCAACCCAGCTTGATGTGTTTGAATCCTGTCACCGTCAAATCTTTATTGATGCTCTTCAGGTATGCTTCCACTGACAAGCTATTGTCTTTCACAAAAGCCTGGGCGAGGAGTGTATTGTCCTTGAAGAATCTGTTCAGCTTTCCAAGAGCGATCTTCTCAAGCATCTCTTCAGGTTTTCCTTCCTGTCTTGCAAGCTCTTTTCCGATTTCAATTTCTTTTTCTATGATGGATGCATCGACACCATCTTTATCAAGTGCAACTGGTTTCATAGCTGCCACCTGCATAGCGACGTCCCGACCTGCATCTTTGAATTCAGCATCCGCTTTATTCAGACCCACGATCACGCCTGCTTTATTTCCCATATGGATATAGGATACCACCTGTGGTGCTTCTATTTTCTGATAATCTGCAAGCTCTATTTTCTCACCTATCACACCTACCTGTTCATTTACTTTTTCACCTATGGTGATATTTTGATAAGGCAGAGCGAGAAGGTGCTCGAGATCTGCAGGGAATTTATCCAATGCGATCTGTGCAAATTCTTTTGCAAGGTTAATGAAGTCTTCATTTTTGGAAACAAAATCAGTTTCACTGCTCAGGCGTACCACTATTCCTCTTTTGCCATCGTCGGTGACAGATGCGAGGACGACTCCTTCTTTGGCTTCGCGGTCTGCTCTTTTCACGGAAAGCTTCTGGCCTTTGAGGCGAAGGATCTCGATGGCCTTTTCAACATCACCATTTGCTTCTGTCAATGCGGCTTTGCAGTCCATCATGCCTGCACCGGTCATTTCTCTGAGGTTCTTTACATCCTGTGCTGATATAGTGCTCATTAAAGTTGTCATTTTTTAAAAAAATTAATATCTGAAAATTCGGTGAAGCTTTTTATTTCGCTTCAGCTGATGCAGTTTCTTCTGCGATCTCTTCTTTTTCTTTTCCTCGCTCAGCCAATCCTTCTTTGATCGCATTGGTGATATAATGCGTGATAAAAGAAATGGACTTTGATGAATCATCATTAGCCGGTATCGGGAAGTCGACCAGGTTCGGATCTGCATTGGTATCTACCATTGCAAATGTTTTGATGCCTAGTTTTTTTGCTTCTGCAAGGGCAAGATGTTCGCGGCCGATATCGACGATGAAGATGGCATGAGGAAGGCGGTTGATATCGGATATACCTCCTAATACTTTATTCAGCTTATTCATCTCACGGGTTAAGGTGAGACGTTCCTTTTTGGTTGTGCTTGAAAGTGTACCATCAGTCAGCATCATTTCAAGATTATTCATCTTTTTGACGGAGCGGCGAATGGTGGCGAAATTGGTCATCATGCCTCCTAACCAACGATCGGTTACATATGGCATGTTGATTGTTTTCGCTGCAGCAGCTACGATTTCGCGTGCCTGCTTTTTAGTAGCTACGAAAAGGATCTTTTTACCGGAGCGTGCCATTGCCTTCATGGCGAGAGCTGCTTTTTCCAGGTTTTCAGATGTGCGGTTAAGGTCTATGATATGGATCCCTTTGCGCTCCATAAAAATGTATTGGCGCATTTTGGGATTCCATTTGCTGCGCATGTGTCCGAAGTGAACACCTGCTTCCAATAAGTCATTATATAATGGTTTATCCATGATGGATGTGTTGTGTTTTTTAAGAAATAAAAATGATTAACGTTTTGAAAACTGGAAGCTCTTTCTTGCTTTTGGCTTACCGAATTTCTTACGCTCGACAACTCTTGCATCCCTTGTAAGGAATTTTTTGATCTTGAGCAATGGCCTGTAATCTGCATTGATTTTTGTCAATGCCCTGGCAATTGCAAGCCTGATCGCTTCTGACTGGCCACGGTATCCTCCGCCTGATACATTGACTTTTACGTCATATTGTGACAGCACGTTAAGTTCCTGGAGTGGGGCGATCACGTGTGCACTGATGTGCAACAGGGGAAAGTACTCTTTATACTCGCGTCCGTTGACCTTGATATTTCCTGTGCCATTTGACACATAGACCCTGGCCACTGAAGCTTTACGACGACCGATCGCGTTAATTGTATCCATAAAATATATACTTAGACTTGATGAGGATGATTTGATTAGATCAGCGGTTCAGGTTTCTGAGCAGCATGAGGATGTTCGGCACCTGGATACACGAATAGTTTCATGAACATGGCGTTACCGAGCTTATTTTTTGGAAGCATTCCTTTTACGGCAGCTTCGATGAGACGTTCCGGGCGACGGGCACGGACTTCAGTAGCTGTCAGCTCTTTCTGACCTCCCGGATATCCAGAGTATGTCTGATATATTTTGACCAGCTCTTTCTTGCCTGTCAACCTTACTTTGGAGGCATTGATGACGATCACATATTCTCCTGTATCGGTATGCGGGGTGTATTCAGGTCTGTGCTTACCCCTGAGAACAGTGGCAATACGAGTACCCAGGCGGCCTAAAACCTCACCATCTGCATCTACTACGAACCAACGGCGGGTGACGTCTTCTTTCCGTACCGACCTGGTCTTATAACTCAATGTATTCACAGCAATAGAATTTAAAATGAATATAATAATGACCGCCTTTTCTAAAGCGGGACGCAAAGGTAGCTTTTTAATCCCCACAAAACCAAGGATAGGACAAAGATTTTCTAAAAAAGATTGTATAAGTGACTGATTTTCAGTAAAAATTTCGCACAAAAATCTAAAGCTTTAGAGAAAAGGATGGGGCTGATGCAATACACCCGTTCGTGAGGTTGGGGTGGATGCAATACACCGGTTCGGGAAGTCGGGGCGGATGCAATACACCGGTTCGGGAAGTCGGGGCGGATGCAATACGCCCCGACTTCTCGAACCAGATATTTAGATCCAACGCCTTACTTTTTTGCAATATTCGGAATATTGGTCGCCGAAGTCTTTTCGAAGCCTAGGTTCTTCAATGGCCATGACAAAAAGAGCGAACATGACAAACACAATACCTGTGTATAAAAGCAATCTTCCGGACTCTATAAAAATGACCTCTCCAAGCAATGCCACGGTTACACCTATATACATTGGATTACGTGATAACTGATATGGTCCATGAACAACCAGATTTTTTGTGGGGTCCGCCGGAGATAACGTACCCCGGCCTTCAACAGCGAAATAATAAATGCAATACAGGATTAAAGACATACCCCCTAAAAAGATGATAATGCCTGCGAACTGAAGAATTCCAAAGGATTGATGAAAAACATCTTTGAATTTATCTTCAACGATCAGGTATGGGAACAGCAATACCACGAGCCCTGGCTGAAGGATCGTAAAGATGAGATTACGAATGAATAGAGATTTCATTAATAGATTAAGTTAGTCATTCTTACGATTAAAAATGCTCTTCAATTTTTCACTACGATAAGAAAATATTTCTCTTACCTGTCTGTCGACCCAAAGCATACCTGCGAGTTTACCTAATATTCCAAAACCAATTTCATACCCTAAGGTGTCAGTCACCAGAACGCCTCCATCTGCTTCTTTGAACCGGTGATCATGACGCCATATTTTATATGGCCCTTTGATCTGCTCATCCACAAAATACTCTTTGTCTTTTATGGAAGTAATTTTTGTAACCCAGATGATAGGGACGTTCATCATTGGCTTTATCCTGTACCTGATCATCAAACCCTCATAGATATGTTTTGGCACCTCGCTCAATGTGTTAAAATGTAATCTATCAGGAGTGATCAGATTGAGATTGGATGGAGATGAAAAGAATTCCCAGGCCTCATCAAGAGTAATAGGAAGATATTGCTCGAAGACAAGGGTTTTCATCCGCCTGAAAGTATCATTTTCTTTTATGACAGGAACAACAGATTTGATGGATAGTGTGCTTCGACCCAAATCTCTCATCTATATACTACAGCTCAGCAACCATAAATGGACAAAAAGAAAAAGAGTTATCTGTAGTTTGAAACTACGGATAACTTTTTTTCTTTTTGAATACTAATTTAATGATTAGGTATCCTTCGCTTAACGGGTACCCATTTTTTCAGGCTGTTGCATATCCGTTACGCCTTTAAAGCTTGTGATTTTTCCATCGACTACTGTGAAATGATGAACATAATTAGTCTTGTACATTTTGCCATCGGGCATGTGTTTGAATTCGGCATGAACAAGGATCATGACATCATCTCCATCAGCAATAAAGCGCCACGGCTGAAATACTGAATATTGATTTTGGGAAGCGAGGTTTTTGAAAAACTCAGCTACACCGGTTTTGCCTTTATACATTTTTGGAGCAGCGTTCAAAACATTATCCTGTATGTCAAATGTGACATTGTCTGCACATTAGTTTAAGAATGCCTGGATGTCATTTGTGCCAAAGAGCTCATACCCTTTCATGACTACACTTGTAGCAGGATTCGTAATAGAGCCGTATCCGACTGCAGAAAGAATACCATTAGGGTTAGCGCTCCAATGTGAAGTAGCCAGACCTTGTGCGTTTATTTCAATGATATCAACATCTGAAACACTTATTTTCTTACCTGTTGGAGGAAGCATGCCAAATGAACCTGTGTTTGTGCCCGTGATCTTTGTTTTGATGTAGTATCGGCCATCCATTCCTGGTGTGATATCCTCGATCTGGAATTTCAGATCCGGGAAAGCTGTGAAAAACATTTTGTAAGCTTCAGTGGCTGCCTGTGGTGACTTCACAGGCTCCGGACCTGCTGCATATTCAACGAAGTCAGGTGTAACTAATTTTGTAAAAGCTGCATAATCTCTTTTGTTGAGGTTATCATACGCAGCTCTGATACTGGCTTTTACATCCTGGGCTTTTACACAGGTGAGTGCCACCATAAAGATCATACCCGTAAGGGCGAATAATTTAAACGATTTCATACTTAGATTTTTTTTGTTGGGTTTTAAATTGTTTAGTAATCCGGTTAATTCAATTGAACGGGACTATTTACGAGGGCGGGAGTATTTTGGATTACGGAGATTGAAAAAAAATTGGAAGCCGGATTTTTGGATACCGGATGCCAGACGCAAGACGTAATACGGAGTGGTATTCTGTGATAGAGTGGAATAAACAGAGAGCAGGGGCCAGGGCAGGCAGTAATCAGTAATCAGTGTTCAGTAAAAGTGATTTTGGGCGAGTGTTGTATGGATTTTTCAATTTTGTACATTAATCCTAATTGGAAGACCGGGTCAATAGTTTTCCAAATAAGATTAAGTCCGTTACTAATATTTTTGATAAAGAAAGCCGACAATTACTTTACATTAATCTGTCGTCGAGGGTACTGAATGCTTATGAAAATCTTCGAGCCGGAAATTGAATAATAAAGCTACCTGTAAAAAGTCGCGCGATGTTTCTGAGGTAAGCTTGTAATCATATTGACGCATGTAACCGGACTGGATGGTGAATGCCTTGGTCACTTTGTAACCAAGGCCTGTGAAGAACCTGTTGCGTTCATAAAAAGGGGCAATGCTTGTAAAAAAAACTTCATCTCCGATGTAAGCATAGAATGTTTTAGGAACGAACTCCGGGTGGTTGATGGGAATGACTGCATTTAACCTGTACCGGAAACGGTTTTTGTATCCTGTACTCAGGTGTCGTTGTTCAACTCTGTATCGGTGCTCGAAATTAATGCGATCCCATTTTTGTTCCATGACCAGTTGCAGCCACGTCCTGGTTTCTTCGGTTGTAAATGGTTGTTCAAAATTTCCGCCGAGAGTGTATGTTGCATAACGACCGACACCTGCAGTTAAGGCCAAATGATCTTTCAGATTAAAGGTCAATCCTCCTTTGACTTCATAATAAAAAAACTCATCATACAATTGGATGCTGCGCAGCTGGCCTTCGGTCCAGATGCTCCAATGACTATTGAGGTTGAGCTTGGCATTTACGATGCTCCATGAACCCATTGGCCGCTGTGCGTTTATAGTTAAAACTGTAGTGCACAAAAACACTAAACACAACAGCATATACTTTTGAAACAGAGGCAGGGAGCAGGGAGCAGGGGGCAGGGAGGTTGTAGCTGTTGGCATTTGTAAATTTTGTGTAAGGCCCGCAAGTTACATTGTCACTCTCAAGAATAATAATTGAAGCCAATTGGCCTGAGAATAATATGACTATTTATAACAACAGATGGCCTATTCAACTTGCTTCCCAAGGTTCTCCAATGGGCGATGATATCACCTATAATTACTGTTTTTCGCAATGCCTTCAATTTTGCAATTGCTTCTGCCCGACGATCTGATGGAGGAATAATTTGGGCTACTGGCTTACCATGAGAAGTATAATTAGTGTCTTTCCTTTTTTAACTTGTTCTAAGGCATTTGTTAGATTGGCCCTTAGGTAGCTAATTGAGATCGTCTTCATAATAAGTTAAATGTTCTCTGGCATTGAATCAAGTCTATAATAATTTTTCAAATTTACCTTTCATTGATATTTTATAGGCAAAGGGTTTGGGTTGTTTCCTGATTATTTCCACCATTTCTTCCCATTTATTAACTAGTAATTTGACCATATCCCAATAGCTATATCCCTTTTTTGCTGACGATTTTATAAAAAAAATTCCTACATTATTTTGTTGACAGAGCTGCCACTGTGCTTTCGTTCTTTGGATATTGATATCCTGTGTTATTACACAATTGTCATTTTGTCCTACAATTGGGATCCAGGCTTCATCTTTACATCCTTTTCCAAAATCATTTTCCAAAGCTCTTACGTAAATAGTTAGCCCTTTTTTTTGACTTTGTAAGAATTGTAATTGATGAAATCCTAGTGCTAGTGTTGGTGCTATATTTTCGTCAAGATATATTATCATGCAGCATTGCAATACTCAATTGCATCATTAATTTCATTTGGTTCTAAATTATACAATAATCCAACAAACTCCTTAGAATCCCCAGCCTTAATCATGCTATTAATAATTTCAGGGTAAATATTAGATTGCCCTATTACCGGATGGCCAAATTGTCTTTCAGGATCAACAATTATTGATTTAGATTTTCCTAATGGCCAAAATTTTATTGCTAAGGAATTATTATCAAAATCCAGATTCTTAAAAAAATCCTGTATTAATAATAAATTTAGTTGATGGGTGCCGTCAAGAGACACAAAATCCCTCTTACCAATTTCAAAAAACACCTTGGATCCGTCTGTCCTAATGTTGTTTAAAACTTGTTTTTGTGCAAACGGGAATTGAGCCCTGGTAATCTTTCCTAACTCCTGCCTGGCCCTTATTATCTCATTTATTTTAACCCCCGAATTATATAACTGATAGGTCACATAAAACTCTATTAAAGTATGGAACGAAACGATTTTTGAATTATCAACTTTGTATGAAAACTGTGTTTTGAATTCTTTAGAAAGTATCCCATCCCAATATTTATTTAACCATCGGTTTACTTTGAAATATGGAATTCTCAGAATCTTTGCGATTTCTGTTACGGTATATATTCCCGTGCCTAGATTTATTATATCATTTGATATTTTAGATTGAATAACCATTCCTCAGTACAACACTTTTTAATTATCGGTCGTTGCAATATTAACTTCTTTTTGTACAATTAACATGCCGTTTATAGAATATATTGTTGATTATCAATATCTCGCATCTTTCCTGTAAGGCAACTTCTCCATTGCATCCGCTTCAAGACTTGCAAAATCAAAATCATCGGTGACTTTACCATGGATCAGATAAAGCCCTTTTCCCTGGAAGGGATAGCGTTCGAGTGAAGGAGGGAAATGCGTGGTGTCAAAATATTTCCCACTCTCATCAAGCCAGGTGCCGAAGCTCATCAGCTTGCCGTTGGATGTGGTGACAGGCTTTCGGGTGACGTAATAGCCAAGCATGGATACCCTGCGCCCCACCAGTGAATTGAGATCCTTTGTGAAGACAATAGGTTGTGACGGCCTTTCTTCCAAGAGCTCGAAAGGACTGCACAACGGAAAGCCTAACAACTCAATCTCATCATAGGCCTGATCAAAAGGACTCTCCTCCAGTGAGGGCAGGGTATAATCCACATGCTGGCTATTTCCAAAAAGCGCCGGCTGGCTCACGACCTGCCGCACATGCGGATTGTGCACGGCATATTTATGCCACATCAATTCACACTTTGTACGACCTGTCCAGCGAAATGCGCCTATGCGAATAAGTATATCTAATTGCTCACGACCAAGATCCACACGGCCCACAAAATCTTCAAGACTCAGGTATGGACCATTGCGCAACCGTTCTTCAACAATGCGATGTGATACAGCACGCTCAAGTGATTGTATATGTATAAACCCAAGATAGATCGTATCACCATAGATCGTCGTGAGATTGATGCTATAATTGATACATGGCGCCTGGATATTTGCTCCGCACATCCGCGCTTCGTGCACATAATATTCCGTCGAATAAAAGCCACCAAAATTATTGATGACACCGACCATAAATTCGAGCGGAAAATATGACTTCAGGTACAGACTCTGAAAACTCTCCACTGCAAAGCTTGCAGAGTGTGCTTTGCAAAATGAATAGCCTGAAAAACTTTCCACCTGTCGCCAAACTTCCGTGATCAGCTCTTCAGGATAACCACGTGCGCGGCAATTGCGCCAGAATTTTTCCATGAGGAGACGAAAGGTGTCTGATGATTTTTTCTTTCCGGTCATGATGCGACGCAGCACATCTGATTCATCAAGATCAAGACCTGCAAAATGGTGTACGATCTTCATCACATCTTCCTGATAGACCATCACACCGAATGTCTCACCGAGATTTTCTTCAAAGACAGGATGCAGGTATTCTACTTTTTCAGGTTCGTGAAAACGTTTGATGTATTCGCGCATCATGCCGCTCTTCGCCACACCGGGACGTATGATAGAACTCGCTGCAACGAGATGCACATAATTATCGCAATGCAATTTTGTGAGCAGGCCACGCATTGCGGGTGATTCGATGTAGAAGCAACCGATGCACTGGCCTGAATAAAGCTGCTGTTTGACGAGCGGATCTTCCTTGATCTTCACGACATCATGTATGTCAATGGCTTTTCCCTGATTTTGACGGATGAGGCTGACAGCATCTTTGATATGTCCCAGACCGCGTTGGCTCAGCACATCATATTTGTGAAACGAGAGATCCTCTGCATGATACATGTCGAAGTGTGATATCGGAAATCCCTTCGGCATCATCTGCAATGCGGTGTGATACGTGAGGGGACGTTCTGAAACGAGAACACCCCCTGCATGGATCGATAGGTAATTGGGATATCGTTCGATCATCTCGCCGTAGCGGAAGATGTGTTGTGCATAAGGATGATGCTTCGCACTGGCCTTTGGTTCATCGACGATGGCATCGATGTCTGCTTTCGGGAGGCCGACTACTTTTCCGAGCTCGCGTATGATGGAGCGGCCTTTGAATGTATTGTATGTCGCCAGTAATGCGGTGTGCCGATGACCATAGCGTTTGAAAATGTAATCCGTGACATCATCGCGTTCGTCCCATGAGAAGTCGATATCAAAATCAGGTGGTGAAGAACGATGCGGATTGATGAAGCGCTCGAAGTAGAGATCGAGCTCGAGTGGATCCACATCGGTGATGCCGAGACAAAATGCAACGAGCGAATTGGCACCACTACCCCGCCCTACATGATGATAGCCTGCGGTCTGTGCATAGCGGGTGATGTCCCAGGTGATGAGAAAATACGGAGCGAAACCTAACTGACGAATGACTTTGAGTTCGCTTTCCATTCGTGTGTTTGCTTTCGCATTGGTTTTTCCGTAGCGACGATTGCATCCTTCGCGTGCAAGCTTGATCAGAAGCTGGGCGTCATCGCGTTCAGAACCGGTGAAGACCTGGCGGTTGTTTGTATTCCCGCATGGAAGTTCTGCTTCGCAGTGATAGAGTAAAGCTTCTGTATTGCGTATGATCTGTGGATAAGCGCGGAATGCATGATCGATCACATCGCGCGTGACCCAATGTTCTCCCGGGCCTGCGCAATTTTTTTCTTCGAGCTGGCCGAGCATGATGTTGAGATCGACGCAGCGCATGAGCTTGTGGACTTTGTAGCCGGTGTCGCCATCGTAGGTGACAGGTTGCCAGACCACGAGGCGGTCGGCGTGTTCCCGCAGCGACGAACTGTAAAGACCGTTTGCTTCTGCGGGCATGATGCCGATGTATTCGTATGGACGCAAGTTTTCGGGAATACCCGCCTCAGGTCTGTAAATCATGTAGACATGTTCCATCTCCGGTGGCCGAGGGGGAAGGGGGATGCCATCGAGAGAACATGCGGTGAGAAGTTCGCAGAGTTCGCGCCATCCTTCTGCGTTGCGGGCGATGCCGGTGTAGAGATAGCGTCCATCGAGCCTGTATTCGATGCCGAGGACGGGCTTGATGTCGCGTTTTTTGCATTCTTTGATCCACTCGACAGCGCAGGAGGTGTTGTTAATATCGGTGAGGGCGAGGGCGGTGATGCCACGACGGGAGGCTCCTTCGGCCAGGTCCTCGGGGGAGAGCGTGCCGTATTTGAAGGAGTAGTAGGTGTGGCAGTTGAGATACATGGGAAGGTAAAGATAAGAGAAATGACGTATTTTTAGTCATTTATAGACTATTTAACAGTCATAATATATGTATCGGACTGATTATCGCGGGGTTGCAGGAAAAGGAATATCCAATAAGGAATATTGAAGGGAATCTGGAATATAGAATAGGGAGCCAGGATTTTTGAAGGAGAATAAGGAATGGTAAATTTTGATCAATTGCAGACCAATCGGACAAATTTGGCTGAATTTGTGGAGTTGACTTTATCAATTATGCATAATTTGTGTAATTGACTTTATGAATTTAGTTAAATTTGTGAGGTATGATTCAATATAGGAGGCATTTATTTGACCAAATTCAGAGGCAGCTATATAAAGGCAAGACCCTCCTTTTGTTCGGAGCCAGGAGAACCGGGAAAACGTATTTGATCAAAAAACTGGTGGATGAAGAGAAAGGGAAATATCTGAATGGCGAAACACAACAAGTAAGAGAACAATTATCCAGCACCAATACTGCCCAACTAAAAGAATTGATAGGGAATCAAAAGCTCATTGCCCTGGATGAAGTTCAATCCATACCCAACATTGGAATGATTTTAAAAGTGTTGCATGATACATTTCCGGAAGTCCAGTTCATTGCAACGGGCTCTTCATCTTTTGAATTAATCAATGCGACAACTGAGCCTCTGACTGGAAGATCTCGTGTATATACGCTTTATCCAATATCATTTCAGGAGTTGAAGGAAGAAGAAGGGTACCTGGAGACATATGCACGTCTGGACAGCTTATTGCGATTCGGATTATATCCTGAAGTACTTTCAAAAAGCGATGAGGATAAAAAGGAAGAGCTGGCAAACATCGCATCAAACTACTTATACAAAGATGCATTAATGATGGGGGGCATAAAGAGACCGGAGCTTATCAATGAAATATTAAAATTGCTTGCATTTCAAATCGGGCAGGAAGTAAGCCTGAATGAAATATCAAACAAGACCAATGCAAGTATCCAGACTATACAGCGATACCTTTATCTCCTGGAGCAATCCTATGTGATCACCAGCCTTGGAAGCTTTAGCAGGAACCTGAGAAATGAAATAGGGAAATCCAGGAAATATTATTTTATTGACCTTGGTATTCGAAACTCGATCATCAACAATTTCAACCTGTTGACAATCAGAAATGATGTGGGTCAATTATGGGAAAATTTTTGCATCCTGGAACGCATGAAGAAGAACGAATATGAAAGACGATACGTTAAACGTTATTTTTGGCGTACGTACGCTCAGCAGGAAATTGATTATATCGAAGAAATCGATGGAAAGCTTTCTACATTTGAATTCAAATGGAGTGATTCAAAAGGGAAAATCCCTAAACAATTCGCTGAAGCATATCCGGGATACGAATACAAAATCATTACAAAGAATAATATGATGGAGTTTGTGTAAAGCAAGTACCATCGACAATAATTTTAATTAATTTGGAAATATGGCAAAAGTCAAAATCGGTCTTGTCCAAATGAGTTGTGTCGCCGACAAAGCGACCAACATGAACAAAGCTATAGAAGGAATCAGAAAAGCACATGCGCTTGGAGCACAGATCGTATGCCTTCAGGAGCTATTCACTTCGCTCTATTTCTGTGACGAAGAAGATTATGATAATTTCCTGCTTGCAGAATCTATTCCCGGGCCATCATCTGATGTATTATCTATCATTGCAGCCGAATTAGGTATAGTCATTATTGCTTCATTATTTGAAAAAAGAGCCCAGGGAATTTATCATAATACTACTGCTGTGTTAGATGCGGATGGATCCTATCTTGGAAAATACAGGAAGATGCACATCCCGGATGATCCGCATTATTATGAAAAATTTTATTTCACCCCCGGTGATCTTGGCTACAAAGTTTTTAAAACAAAATTTGCAACAATCGGGGTATTGATCTGCTGGGATCAATGGTATCCTGAAGCTGCAAGGATAACATCATTGATGGGGGCTGAAATTCTTTTTTATCCGACAGCTATCGGATGGGCAACTTCGCAGGATGAAAAAACAAATACAGAACAATACAACGCATGGCAAACTATTCAGCGCAGTCATGCTGTCGCAAACGGTGTGCATGTTGTAGGAGTGAATCGTGTTGGATTCGAGCAGGATGGAAGGATGAAGTTCTGGGGAGGGTCATTTGTTTCCAATCCATTCGGAACCATCCTCCAACAGGCTTCACATGACAAAGAAGAAACCATAGTAGTCGAAGTGGATACGCAGAAGACGGATCAATACCGGACCCACTGGCCATTCCTGCGAGACCGTCGCATTGATTCATACGAACCTATCACGAAGCGATATATAGATGAGTGAACTCACACCTGCGCAGAGCGGTTATTATTTTCCGGCTGAATTTGCACTTCATACGGCTACATGGCTGAGCTGGCCTCACAATCCTGACACCTGGCCGGGAAAGATTGAAACGATCTACAAGCCTTATTCACAATTTATCAAGACTCTCGTCGCAGGTGAATATGTGCATATCAATGTAGCCGATACAGCGATGGAAAATGACGCGAAAAAAATATTACGTCAATTTGATGTCCCGCTTGAAAGAATAAAGTTTTTCCACCACCCTACGAATGATGCATGGTGCCGTGATCATGGCCCTGCTTTCCTGATCAATCCGGATAGCAGGCAACCGAAAGTGATTGTTGATTGGGGGCATAATGCATGGGGAGAAAAATATCCTCCGTTTGATCTTGATGATGTCATTCCCACATTAATCGGTAAAGCCTATGATATTCCTGTCTATCATCCGGGTATCATCATGGAAGGAGGCAGTGTGGATTTTAATGGACAGGGAGCATTGATCACTTCAACATCATGCCTGCTGAATCCTAACCGTAATCCTCACCTGTCAAAATCTGAGATTGAAAAATACCTGATGGATTATTATGGTGTCGAACAGATACTATGGGTCGATGAAGGCATCATCGGTGATGATACGGACGGGCATATTGATGACACAGTGAGATTTTATAACGAAGATTCTGTGATCACGGTGATCGAGCATAATAAGGAAGATGAAAATTATGCCCTATTGAAACGGAATCTAAAGCAATTGCAAAATATAAGATTACTGAATGATCGTCAGCTTAATATTGTAGAATTGCCAATGCCTGATCCGGTTTACTACAATGATCAGCGATTGCCTGCATCGTATGCCAATTTTTATATTTCAAATCTTCATGTGATTGTACCTACGTTCAGAAGTAACAAGGATGATGAGGCTATGGAAATTATTCAGAGTTGTTTTCCACAGCGGAAAGTTGTTGGAATTGATTCAACTGATGTGATCTGGGGGTTGGGAAGCTTTCATTGTTTAAGTCAACAGGAGCCTGCTGTGTAGGTTGATTTCATACTGGAAACCGTGTTTAGAAAGTTTAGAAATGGCATCTTCGATGCTATTAGTTGAAAAAGTTTAGTTTTCTAAACTTTCTCAACCATTGACATGAAACGTGTCAATACCTAAACTTTCTAAACACATTTTCTATAGATAATAACACACGCTATTTTTTGAAGATGAAATAGACGGCAAGGACCAGGAAAACGAAACCGATGAGGTGATTGATACGGAAGGTTTCATTTCTAAAAACAAGTAGGGTGAAAAGGGTGAAGACGATCAGGGTGATGACTTCCTGGATAACTTTTAACTGCACCAATGAATATGGTCCTCCGTATTGTTGATAGCCAATCCTGTTGGCAGGTACTTGTGCACAATATTCGAACAGGGCGATACCCCAGCTGATGAAAATAATAGCCAGTAGACCCAGCTTTTGAAATCCTTTCATCTCGCCGAACTTCAGATGACCGTACCAGGCGAGAGTCATAAAAATATTGGAGAGGATCAGTAATCCGATGGTGGCGAGTCCGCGTGGCATAGTAGTGAGTAGTGAGTAGTGAATAGCAAAAGGCATTGCTTCGACCTGCAAGACTCATCCAAGTGCTACAGCTCAGCAACCGTAGGCAAAAAAACAAAAAAAATGGAGAATGATTTGGAAACAGTGTTTAGAGAGTTTAGAAATGGCATCTTCGATGCCATAGGTTTAGAAAGTTTAGTTTTATACCCCTTTCTAAACCATTGACACGGTACGTGTCGATAACTAAACTTTCTAAACTATTGACACTGAATGTATCAAAAACTAAACTTTCTAAACAAAAAAAACCGGTAGCTATGTACTACCGGTTCCAGATATATGAAATATGAAGTATGAAAGTTCCTGGTTATTGCTTTGATATTTGTTGGTTATAAATTTTACCACCCTGGTTTACAGAGATGATATAATTGCCCTGTGGAGCTCCTTTCAGGTCGATTTCACGGTTGTATGATCCGGTGGCGCCATCATTATTTTCATTATATACTACTTTACCGTTTACATCTGTGATGGATATTTTAAACGGACCAGGTATCGTCTGGAAAGAAAGCTGGAATACACCTTCTGTCGGGTTTGGGAAAATTCTTGTATTCTGAAGTTCAAGCGATTGAATATTTTGTTGTCCTGCAGTACCTACACCTGGATCCTGGGCAGTTTCATCTATCACTTCTTCTTTCATGGGGCTGCCGCAATCTGTTCTTGCACGCCATTCGTGACCGGGTAGTTGTGCCCAATCTCTCAGTTCAACTTTTGCTTTTTGGTTTTTGTCGTCACGCACAAACTGAACCTTTACAACATCGCCTGGTTGAAAATGAGCTAAAGCTTCATGAAGAGAAGGATAATCAGAGATATCGTATTGATCTATCTTGGTGATCAGATCCCCTGGCTTCAGACCGGCATCTTTTGCACCACCTTTTTCAATGAGTGAAGTGATCACAGTGCCATTATCTCCATCATAATTTACAAAAACCCCGAGAGCTGCACAGTTGCTCTTATTCCTTTCATTATCTCCTCTCACCCATACTTTAGCATGAGCAGGACCACCATGATAATATATCTTTTGTTTCTTGTTGCCTTCGCCGTCAGATATGACAATGACTTTTTCGATTTTGTCAAAATTTAAATTATTGTTTAAAGGATTCAAATTATTGTTTAAAGGATCACCATCGCTCAACCTGCCTTCAATTATTTTATTATCTCCGGCGCTTCTAAATAGGAAAAGACGCTCTTCGTTTTCCTGCTTTACCTGATCGTCACTGCTCATCTTTTGCATGACATCCGGGTTAACAGCCATTTGCTCAAGAATTTGTTCGGGTTGCTCGCCTTCTGCTATCCAGGTCTCAGTGATTGCTTTTCCGTTCTCGTCTACTTTGGTAGTGGTGATCGTGATTCGTTTTTCTTTCTTCTCGATGGTCGTGGTCTGTGCCGATGCCGACATACATAGTAGTGCGCAAAATGTGATGAGTAAACTTACCTGTTTCATAATGAATTTGTTGATTAGGTTTAAACGGTTTCGATATTAATTAAAGATATGGTACTAACGTACTGATTTCAGGATTGCAGCTTCCTTATTCGATGGAAGGATGCAACTGTGAGACGAATTACATACTTCTCCGGCTTTTTGTTTTGAATTCCAGCCGGGATTTACCTGACAGTTCTACACCTTGTTGTTGCTCATATATTCTCAGGTATCTTTCATGCACATCATCCGGCATTTTTTTGCCATTGATTTTCAGCTTATCCGGAGTTAAAAGGACGTCAGCCTCTTCACCGGGCTCAACAAGTCCTTCCTCGATCATTTCCTGTGTCATGTTCATACGAGGTGCCATGAAATTATAAACCCTTGCATCGCCGAAACCTTCAGCTCCAGGATGTCTTTCAAGTTCTTGAGCTCTGGACAGTTCATCAATGGCTCGTTCATGTTCACCGTAAGCATTCGAATGGCGTTCCATTATTTCTTCTCTTACGTCATCATTAATAGTCCGCTCAAGTTCCTGCTGGGCCTGTATAGCTTCCTGCTGTGCGTGCCAATCCTGTTTCCATTGCTGAGCATTTTCTTCCCAGTTTTGTTTCCATTCTTTTGACTGCTCCTTCCATTCTTTTTGATGCTCTTTCCATTCTTCCTGTTGTTGTTTCCATTCGTCTTTGTCTTTCATATAATATTCAAGATTCATGGCAGGTGAATTTTCGGCCCAATTGATATTCGGACTTACGATCACCGTTGAATCACCATCACGAATGATGATGATTTTCGCAGCCCCCGGGCCGTTGGTGTCGGATAAGAACATTAGATTACCCATCTCACCGCGGATTAAATGATCCAGGTTTTCAGCTTTTAATATTTCCAGGTTTGTTCCATTACCAAACAAATGTTCCAGCTCCAATTCATTCATTCCCATGGCAGGCATAGGTGGCATGCAAGGCATAGTTGGCATACCCGGCATTGGAGACATTGGAGACATTGGAGACATTGAATATGAATATGCCATTCGTGGCATATCAGGCATATCGGGCATGCCAGGCATTTCAGGCATCGTGAAATTAAATCCCTCTGCAGATGGAGGCGCTTCCATAGCACCGAATAATTCATCGATGACTTCATCGTATTGATCAAATTGAGCAGGTGCTATTTCCTTGCCATCGATCTTGAGTTCTTTTATGTCACCATCTGTCACCTGGATGCTGATCTCCTGGTCATCCGTTTTCTTGTGAATGGTGTAGGAGCCTTTGGATGGAATGGAATCGGGTATTGTCGCTATGACATTTACTCGTGCAATCGCTTCGGTAATGTTTTCTTTTTTCTGATCCGGGACGGTATGGCTATTGAGGGTGAAGCCAAAGAAAAATAGTGAGCAAAGACTGATCAATACTGTCTTTTCCATTTGATTGTGGTTTTTATAAGGAATGTGAAGAATACGTTGAATACGTGCCAGCATGGCATCTTTGCCGGATGCAAAACCAACTGCAAGAGAAGGTATTTTGCCAAGCTGCATTTCCTGAACGGTGAGCAATGCCTTTGCATATCCAAGATGATCGCCACACCATGATACAGCCAGGTCATCAGCACGGTTTTCGCGCTCTGTTCTCACTTTGTTTGAGATCCACCATGTGACCGGATGATAATAAAAAAGTGTTTCGATAAAAGATTGTACCAGGTTAGATAGATAATCTCCCCTGACGATATGTGCTATTTCATGTGTAAGGATGACTTCTACTTCCTGAGGCGTTAATTGATTGATGATGCCGATTGGGAATAGAATGACGGGCTTGATATGACCAATCGTGACAGGAGATAATACGTGACCGGATTCAGAGGTCACAGGTTTGATCTTCAGCTTAAGCCGGGATACCAGATGATTTGTAATATCCTGTACCTGACTGAGAGGAGTGGCGACAGAGCGCATATGTTGTACCCACGCAAGACTAAATGCAAGTCTTAACATCAGGATGATAACGCCACCAAACCAAATGGATAACATCATCGGCATCCTTGATTCAAGCCAGATAGATATGCGATCGGTCAGTGTGTATGGATCTGCTATGTTCACCAGGATGACCTGTCCTGAAATTTCTGCAACAGATTTTGACTCTGGCAGCATAATGATGAAGGTGGATAAAGCCATGATCACAATCATCCAGATCGCCATAGTGGAGATCGTGTATCGCACATGTGCACTGCGTCCCGGGATCAATCTTAATATGATATAGAGTAATAATCCGATCGCGGCAATTTGCCAGAGTGAATGAACGAAGGTCCAGCCTAATGCTTTACTCCAGTCCGATTGCATCCATTGAGTAATCAGGTTCATGATGGTTTATTTTTTTCGAGTTGATCAATCAGTGCTTTGATGGCAGCCAGTTCGTCGGGTGTGGTTTTGTGATTGCCTAATAGTTGCAATGCCAGCTTTGAAGCAGAACCTTTATAGGCTGCATTCAAAAACCGGTCAAGCAGAGCAGACTGAATTTTTCCTTCGCGTACAGCAGGTGTGTATATATGTGTACGCTGTGCATCATCGCGATGCAACAATCCTTTTTCGAACATGATCTGCATGATCTTGAGGGTTGTGGTATAGCCTGTTGATTTGTCCTGGACATTATTTAGGAGGTCGTTTACCTCCCTGACTGTTGAAGGGCCGTTCTTCCAAAGGATCTGGAGGATTTCCAGCTCGCCATCTGTGGGTCTTATTTCGTTTACCATATTATAGTACGAAGTGTTTCGTATACAATAATAGGGAATCTGACCTTCTTAGTACGAAGTGTTTCGTATTTTAATAAAAAATTAACATTTGGCCCCTATGCTTCGACTTCAAATACACATCCTATTGCTACAGCTCAGTTATACCGTTAATTTCCAAGTAATCGCTAAAAATATTTTTATATATTTTTACCCCGGTTCATGCACAAGATCCCGTATTAGTTCGGCATTGCCGGCTTGGGACGTGACATGAACCTTTCTTTTTTTAGAAGCCACCCTGCTTATTGGAGCCTCATTGTCAAAATTCTGCATCCTCCTTTTGTTTTCTGTTTCCTTTTGTTCATCCTGAACTGGATCTTGTATGTTTTTAGTTTGATTGGCTAAATCAATACTGCTGTCATATGGTTTCTCGTGCTTTAATATACCCCAAATCACTCTAATCATTTTATGCATTATGGCTCCTATGGCTTGCTTATGATTTTTACCCTTTGCTCTATGCCGGGCATAGATTGATCGCATATGTTCATCACTGCGAACTGCAGTATTGGCACACATGTACAGCAATGAACGTATTGCAGGTCTTCCCTGCTTGCTCATACGGGAAACCATTCGTTTGTCCCCACTCATTTTGATCAGTGGATGCAAACCAAAATATGAAGACAGATGCTTAGGTGAAGCGAACCTATGGACATCTTCAATTTGAATCATTATAGCCGCCGCACTGTATGAGCCTATGCCTTTTATGGATTCAAGCATTTCCTTCTCTTTGCCATTGCAATTATCTTCGAGGTGTTTTTTTAACCGTTTAATTTTTTCCTGTTTTTGCCGCACCTCTGAAGCTAATTCGCTGATTAAAAATCCATCTGTCAGGTGGGTTCGACTAGCTATTGTATCCTGAGCTTTTTCGATCAGAGATTGTGCTTTATCCATCGTAATCCCCTTTATCCTGGCTACTTTATTGGCCTTTTGTCTGGCTAAGTTTTGAGGCGATGGATACAACATTAACAACTCCAGAACCCAAGAAGGAATCCCTTGCTTACAAAAGCGTTGTAGCTCGGGAAAACTGCTATACAAAAGTTGTTTTAACTCATTGATCAACTGTGTCTTTTGCTTCGTCACAAGTTCTATATGATTTTGTAAAGAACGAAAGGATGCATAGTGATTGTCACGAATAGCATAATTGACCTGATCCGCATAGCGCTTTAAATATCCAGCAATTTCCCGGGCACTTTCAGCATCCGTTTTATTCGCATTTAACAATGCTCTGGATGAATTCTTAACAACGGAAGGATTCAACCTGGATGCACGTAAAGGCAAAGAAGAACTCAGTTTAATGAGTAACGCATGCCAATTGTTTTCAAAGCCACCGGTGCTTTCCAAGCCACAATCAATTTCCAGATCAGGGTAACGCTTAAAATAAGTTTCAAGCCAAGTCTTCAAATGTTCATGGCCAGCCTTTGTATCATCCAGCTGAAAAGTCTCTTCTTGCTGCTCAAGAAGGTCTGAGAGTAAAACAAAATCAGCATATCCCTTGCTGACATCAATACCTAAATACCATTTCATGTGTTAAATGATTAAATGTTCGAAAAATGCTAAGGCACCGCTTATCCTTACAACGTATACGGTATCTTTGTACCAGGTTATACCACAAGCTCTACCGAAGCTGAGGGAAAGACTGAGCTGCGTTATCAAGTAACATGCAACCTTCCTCCTCATTCAGCAACATTAGTGATTTAGCATTTAAAATCAAACATATAAGCAACCATCCCTAAAGGGGACTTTTGATTAGATGTTTACTAGATGAATTACTTACCGAAGGTTAATTCGAGGCCGTTAGAGAAGGAATAGATATTCCGGGGGACGCCGTCGGGTGGGCGGGAATCGAAAGCATATTTAAAGGTGGAATTGAATATAAGCTTATTCGTGATCTCGAGCGAAAGGGTAGTTTCATTGCTTAACCTGAAATCTTTGAAGTCTGCCAATAAGGGTTGGCCATAGGTGGTGCTGGTCAGAGAAACCAGATCTTCAGGAAAAAGTGAAAATGTAAAATAACTGCTCACCCGCTGATCCCGGTGAATAAATTTTGGATCGGTATCCTCTTCATATTCAAACATATAAGCTATACCCAGATAAAACCTGGCTTTTTCAAATTGAGTGAGCTTAAAACGTGGACCTGAACCGATAATGGCCCTTTTCTTGATTTTGGTGAGCGCATTGTATTGCAACTGTGTGAATATTTCCCACCTGACGGACTTGCCGAACTTATGGTTATACCGAAGATGGCCGAATCCTGAATTTGAAAATTTCTCTTGTTCGGCACTGATGACGCTCAGGTCGGTGATGAATAGCCAGAGATCTTTATTGGATTTGGATTTGTATTCAAGCAATGTGCCTGCATAAAATGACAGGTATGATTTAGTAGACCTGGACCCTGAAAAATTAATATTTGCACTGCCAAACCAGCCTGTGGAATCATCGGCGATCCGTTTCTTTTCAATATTGACGATCTGGCCAGATACTGTTGTAGACAGGATGAGGGACAAGCCAAAAGTCAGCATCCGGAAATGATTCAATACATGCATGTAGCATTTATAAGCAAAATGTGTTCCAAGGTCTTCTTATACCCATTAATTTTAGATCATGAAAACAGACGAAATCATCCAGCATCTGGAAGACAATCAATTTGTCTTTAAGTTATTATTAAATGGCAAGCAACCTGAAGAATACAATTTCCGTCCTGATGACTCATCCTGGTCTTTACTTGAGATCATTTGTCACCTGCATGATGAGGAGAGAGAAGATTTCCGGACAAGAGTAAAGAATACACTTGAATCCCCGAATCTTTCCCCACCTTCTATTGATCCTGTAGGATGGGTAAAGCAAAGGGATTATGCAGGCCAGAATTTTGAAGAAAAACTAAATGCATTTCTCATCGAGCGAGATGCCTCAATTGAATGGCTGAAATCTCTGAATGGTGCAAGATGGGATAATGTCTATGTGCATCCGACAGCAGGAAAATTTACAGCGTATTCATTTTTGACAAATTGGCTTGCACATGACTATCATCACATCCGGCAGATCAACCGGAGGCTTTATGAATTCCTCAAGGCGAAGAGTGGAGTTGATCTTGGATACGCAGGAAATTGGTGAATAGTGAGTGAGGCGTGAATCGTGAGGCGTGAGTCGTGAGGCGTGAATCGTGTGAGGCGTGAGTAATGAATATTGATTTGAGAGTGAGATGTGAAAAATTTGACGGTTATAGTTTATTGTTTTTTTCTCAATGCCTTCTCATAAGTTACGAGGGAGTTATTTTTGAAGCCAGCTCTCCGATCAATGCTAATGGAACATCTTCGGCTTTTTTGAAACGGGATATTAATCTGCATTTGAAAATTATAATACCACGGTGTTTTACTACTTCTCTGATCATTCTTCTATGCCATCAATATTCTGACCATATTGAATGAGATAGCCATTATTATCATAGAATGCAAACTCACGCATGTCGTACTCAAAGTTTTCAATACCGTAGCAAAGATTTACTTTGTCTTTCAATTGTTCCCACCAGTAGTCCACATCAGCTACATTGATATAAAAGGAACCTGTGAACATGGGTTTATCGAAAGGAGTGTGCTCGTTTGGAATAGCCAGCATGATCTCAACATCATCCCGGTGTAATGCAGCCCATCCCCAGTCTTCATTGTATTCGCCGCAGGTGAAGCCGAGTGTGTTAGTATAGAAATCAATGGATTCCTTCATATCACGGGTCCAGAGCATTGGACGAAGATGGTTCAATTTCATGATTGTGGATTTTGAATTTGCTAAATCGTTCACTTCGACTCCGCTCAGTGACCGACAGTATTTTCCAAAAGTCACTTCGGCTTCGCTCAGTGAAGATAATTTTTTACTACTCACCACTGACTACTCACTCTTCACTACTTAATTTTCTTCCAGATATTTGGACTTACTTTTTTCTCTGACATGATTTCAAGTATGCCTAAGATAAATTCGTTTTCTGATTTTCCGCTGTCTTTTATGATTTGACGCGTTTCTTTTTCTTCAGCAGGAAAGAGAGATGTGAAATCAATTTTCCACTTTGTACCATCGGAGTAGAAGTTATAAAATTTGGTTGATTTTTTACCATCGACAACGATCATCGCTTTTGCTGTTTTGTCTTTGACTATAATTTTTCCAAGCTCGAAACCTTCAAGTGTATTTTTTCCCATCATACCGTTCTTGATGACGAATGCTATGATGCTTTTATCATCGAATGCGAGAATTTGTTTTTTTGTGGCGATATGCCGGATATTCAGAATGGTGAATTTGTCTAATAAAGGCTGTCGCTCCAGGGTCAATGAATCTGCTGAGCGGACGAGGTTCAGGATATTTTTATAATACTCCAGGGTTCTGGAATCCATGTATCCAATGGCTTCTGACTCCCTGTCGGTCATGATGGCATTTTTATAATTTTTAAACACTTCCTGGATAGCTTCCGTAGCATTTTGTGCCAAAAGGGATGCATGGCAAAAGAGAAAGCAAACTGAAATGATGAAGTATTTCATAACCATAACTTACTGAGTCAAATTTTTGAAAATAGCTTCATTGAAGCATTACCTTTTGCATCACTGAGCCTAATCATGAATGTTCCTGCAGGTAAAGATTGCACATCGATGCGATTATTAATTTTTGTCAATATCGTTTGTTCCATTTGCTGCTGACCAAGCGTATTCAGGATTTCTACGTGTACATCTTGTTTTAATTGGTGATCAATATTAATGTTGAGAATATCATCTGCAGGATTAGGAAAGATTTGCCATTGAATAAATTCAGTTTGATGATCAATTCCTGTTAGAATTATGGTTCTGCAACCAGTAAATGCTTCACACCCACTTAGCGATGTGAATTTAGCTTTGTATGTACCGCTGACAGAAGGAGAGAAGGTCCGCCCGATCGCACCCGGAACAGGTAAGTTCGTAGTACAATCATACCATTGGACAATAGTGGCAGGTTCATTTGATTCCAACGTATTTCCGACGATGGTAATACTTGTATCAATGATGATTTCAGTTACACTCAGGTGAAGAATGGAGGCACAATTAGTAGTATCTGATTTGAGATCATATAATCCCGGCTGAGTAATGATATTACCAAAAACGATCAGGGAATCTCCTGGACATATATCTTCACTGCCAAAGCCCTCCAGAGGAGTGTCTATGAGAAGAAATAAAGTAACGATAGAATCAGCTCCATTTGCCAGTGGGTAAATAATCTCATACAAACCTTCTATGGTCAGCGCCTGGCCATTAAAGTAAAAAGTGTCACCGGGACACATCACCCAGGATAGCTCAGTAAAAATATTCTGAACCAATCCTTCGCAAGTCAGGGAATAATAATCCTGAATTTCCGGAGAAATAAATTGTGAAGTGATATCCACATTGGCAGGATGGACATCCAGGCCATCACAATTGCGATCATAGGCGGATTCAAACTGAAGATAGGTGCCGTCATCACATTCCCTGAAAAACTCAGCATCACCACCCAAATGAATATCGCCATGAAGATTTGCGCCCCAGCAAAATGTATTGCCTGCCAGGCTTGCATTTTCAAAAACCTTTGTATTAAAAATTAAAGTGTTTTCATCTACAAATGCAGAATCAAATACTTCGGATGACCCAAACACATGTGCCTGACCTGTGACAACTGCATTTCCATACACCTGCGCTGATTCACCAATTATTCCCAATCCTGAAACAACTGCATCATCTTTGACAATGGCTGAATGTTCAATGATTGCATAATCTTCAATGCTGGCATGGTCTAAAACCCGGGCATCATCGAGGACTTGTGCATGCGGTCCTATGTAAGCCGTTGGGGAAACCAATGCAGATGCGGCAACAAATCCCCCACCATTGATATGTGGAGCTCCTGGAACAGCGGGTGTTTCATGAAAACCTGGCTGAAACCCTTCCGGAAATGCATTTTCTAATTTGAATTCATATGGAAAGCGATAGATTTTTGGAAATCCAATTTCCCATGGATAATTATGATGATGAGCGGGTGCGCCTGTTACAACCAGATAAAGTTCGCTTTCATCATCCTCCATTTCAAAAGAGGTTTCCTTATGATCAATGTACAACTCGCTGTAGCGTGGATGCCCGAGATTATCAACAGCTACAAAACCAAAACGTAAACCCGCCTCATCGAAATGTGGAAATGTATATTGACCCAATAAGTTGAGATACACAATCCGTTTCTGACAACCCTCTAATTCCTGCGGGTAGAGCTGGATGATATTGTATCCATAATCCTGCGGAGCGAGATGATTTTGAATTCTGTATCGTTGGCTGGCGGAATCAATGAGCTCCGGTATGATGGTTGGATGAGAAACAAAAACAGGATTGAGTGTTGAAACCCGATCACGTAACAGATCGCCAATTTCATAATCCCATGTGACGTTACGCATCGCATACTCACCGAACAGGTCATTGAGCTGATCCTGTGTGATATTCTTAAGTCGTTTAAATGTCTCCAGCGGATGCTCACCTATATTGGCTTCATTCCACATCCGGTTGATCATACCTATACCATCTTTCTCTTTGATGAATTGAAGAAAAACAAATGCCTGGTAGTGGTGTCTTGTTGAGCTCCAATGGAACTGGCATGTATTGAGCCATCTGGCCATATCAAATTCGAGTGCGACAGAAGGGTATCGTTGCAGTGCCATGAACTCGGCGTGTGTCTCCCAGAAAAAGCCGACATACGAGCTATCGATAAAGCCATGACCTGGATTCATCATCCATGTATAATTCTGTAGTGTATGGGTGAATTCATGTGCAAGGGTAGGTCCTGATGATGCTGCCTGTGGATGCATCCACATCGCTCCGACTACGCCGTCATAATTTCCACCGAATGCCCATCCATCATAATCGGGCCAGGTATTGAGCATCACTAAGATGATTTTGTACTGATGGATAAGGCCGGCGTCATCGTTGATAAACTGGATGGTATCGATGTAAAATTTGTAGAGGCTTTCTGCGGTGGTTAGAATGTTTTGGGGATCGAAAGAAATATCTCCTGGTGCCTGTGTCGGATCATCGCCTGCAAGGGGGCCCCAGAAGACAATGAAGTTGTCGGATTCTGCGGATCTGGTTAGGGAGTAATCGAATCCTCCCTGCTGCCATTCCTGGGGGATATAGATTTGTTTTTGAGAAAGCAGATATGACGGGAGAAGGGTGAGAAGGACTGCGAGACGGAAGTTCATAAGTGTAAAAATAAAGGAAACTTAATGGAAAAATGAGGTTTGGAGGAGAATATATTATAAATTTTTTACATGTGTGTTTTATCAATAAAATCAGGCCTTTTCGGCTAAAGTTTTAGACGAAATGCTACTACTTTTCATAGTGAAGAGGTTTTTATAAATCCCTAAAGAAACTTTTAAGGTAACCTTCTGCCAGTGCCAGATTCTTTCTATCAACCTTATAAATCGTAAAAGGAAATCTTTCTCTCCATTTAACCAACTTTGCATCGCGTAGTATTTTTAAATGTTTGGATAAAGTTGCTTTTGAAATCGGATGATTGAGCAAAAGCTTTCCCACGCGACATGGACCATCCTTGACCAGTTTTCGAATGATAACTAACCTGGCAGAATGACTTAGTGCTTTAGCAAATGCACTTGTAATTTGATCGTCCTTGGGATACAGATGTGATTTAGAAAAGGCCATATTATAAAAATTTAGATGTTTTCAATGGTAATACGCACGGGCTTTTTAATAAATAGTTTTTGTCTAAATGCTAATGTCTCGAGACACCCGAAACGTGACCATCAAATCCATCTTTTTTTCTCTACATCGTATTTTTTTCTTTACCTGTCGTATTTACTCGACCCAAGCCCGGTGCAACTTTATCTTCGGACTTAAATCCTTCCTCAATGAAATACATCCTACCCATTTTTCTGATTACCTGTATCATATTCCTTGCCTGCCGGCCTGAATTGAAGATTGAACCCACAACTACAGAAAGTCCTTCTACATCAATTGTATTTGACTCGATGCTGGCAACAAAGCTTGGAGCTGATGAATATGGAATGAGGCAATATGTGTTAGCTTTTCTGAAAGCAGGACCAAACCGGGACCAGGATTCCACAGAGACTGCTCAGCTCATGAGAAAACATCTCGACAACATCAAGCGTATGGCAGAAGAAGGAAAGCTGGCAGTTGCCGGCCCATTTCTTGATGAAGGGGATATCCGCGGCATTTATATTTTTAATGTAAAAACAATAGAAGAAGCAAAAGCACTTACCGAAACTGATCCGGCAATACAGGAAGGCAGACTGATTATGGAGCTACATCCATGGTATGGTTCGGCAGGCCTGATGACGGTGAACGAAGTGCACAAGAAAATAGCTAAGAATAAGATTTAACTAGATAAGCATTAAAAGAAAGGAGGACGCGGGTTTGTCATGAAAAATCATGATCACTCTTTCTTTATGAGGAAGATTAGCTTCTGGGAATTAATTAAGTAGTTGATTTCTCGCAAAGACGCAAAGACGCAAAGAAATCATTTGACTTTTTGCCTATTGCTTATTGCCTTTTGTTTACGATCTCCCCGGAGGTGTCCTTCCCCTTCCCTGGTTTTGTTGCTGGAATAATTCGAACCTGGTCATCTGTTGCTCTGCGGGGAAATAATTATTGCTGCGGTCTATATCTGCAGTTTCGAGATAAGGGTCCAGGACGAACTGTTTGATGATCTTGTCTGTGATGAAGACTTTTGAAACTTCATTATTATCGCGGCGCCAGATTTCAGCAGGGATGCGTTGAACCTGTTCAGTACCATCTTCAAATACGAATTTTATGATGACGGGCATCACAAGACCACCTTTGTTTTTAAATGTGAGCGTGTAATAATTCTGGCCTTTATCAATGACTGCTTTTTCTTCAGGTGTCAGGCCTTTTACATATGTCTCGTAATTTTCTTTTGCTGTTTTCTTTGCATCTACATCCGTGTATCTATCACGTATGGTGGTATCGATTTCATCCTGTGTTTTTACTATGTACTCACGATTACGGATTGAGGACAGGCCGTGTGGATTGTCATTGAGAAATTGTTCGTCACTAGTGAGCAGGGTCGAGTCCTGTGGCATATCAGCACGCTGCCATTTGATGTCTGCCAATTCAAGGTCAACAGGTTGCGTCGTAAAAAACCATCCTCTCCAGAACCAGTCAAGATCGACCGCAGATGCATCTTCCATGGTTCTGAAAAAATCAGCCGGAGAAGGATGTTTGAACTTCCATCGTTGTGCGTATTCTTTAAACGCTTTGTCAAAAAGATCACGACCCATTATGGTCTCACGCAAAATATTTAATGCCGTAGCAGGTTTTGCATATGCATTGCTTCCAAGAGATTGTACATTTTCAGAATTTGACATGATGGGTTCAAGCAATTTTTGATCAGACTTCATGTAATCGACGATCTTATAGGGTGCACCACGGCCTGATGGATAATCTCTTTCCCATTGTTGTTCGGCAAGGAATTGAACAAATGTATTCAGTCCTTCGTCCATCCATGTCCACTGGCGTTCATCCGAATTGATGATCATCGGAAAATAATTGTGTCCCACTTCATGAATGATCACCGATATCATTCCATACTTCGTGTTATCCGAATACGTTCCATCTGCCTGCGGCCTTCCGCCATTGAAACAAATCATTGGGTATTCCATTCCTATCCTGTCGGTATGTATCGACCATGCAACCGGATAAGGATAATCAATGGTATAATGAGAATACCATTTCAATGTGTGGGCAATGACCTTGGTGGAATAATTTCCCCATAGTGGATTGCCTTCTTTGGGATACATCGACATGGCCATGACATCGGGGCCTGCGGATTGTTTGACAGCCATCGCATCCCAGATAAATTTTCGGGATGAGGCCCATGCAAAATCACGAACATTGGAAGCTTTGAAATGCCATGTTTTTTCCTGTGACATGCGCTGTGATTCTTTTTTAAGTGCTTCCTCGGGAGTGATGATCAATACCGGCTGTGTATAATTTGAATGTGCTTTTAACAAACGGTCCTGTTGATCTTTGGTGAGCACATCTTTCGGATTTTGTAATGTGCCTGTAGCTGCTATGGCATGATCTGCAGGAACAGTAATGTTGACATCATAATCTCCAAATGGAACTGTGAATTCACCTCCACCGAGGAATTGTTTGTTTTGCCAGCCATAGATATCATCGTATACGCACATACGGGGAAAGAACTGTGCGATTGCATATAGATAATTGCTGTCCGCGGTGAAATATTCGTAACCTGAGCGGCCACCTTCTTTCATGCGGTCGTTGATATAATAATTCCATTCCACCTTAAAAGAATATATACCTCCCGCTGCAAGTGGCTGAGGAAGGTCTACTCGCATCATTGTCTTGTTGATGGTGAATGGAAGTGCCAGTCCGGCAGTGGTAGTAACTTTTTCAATATTGTAACCCCTGTTCATGTTGTGCTCATATCTCGCTAGTGCATTTGCCGATACTCGTGTATCCATTTTACCTGTTGAGGTAGAATAGCTATCTGCGTCCGGGGCTTTGTTGTTCTGATCCAACTGAAGCCATAGATAGTTGAGCGGATCGGGAGATTGATTTCTGTAGGTGATGGTTTCGCTTCCGGAGATGTATTGTTTTTTATCATCCAGGTGAATGTTCATGACATAATCGGCCCGGTTTTGCCAATATGCATGTCCCGGTGCACCGCTGGCTGATCGTGTCTCATTGGGTGTGGGAAGGAGTGATCCTAGCTGTTCAAATTTATTTTCCTGCGCATGCAGGAACGTAGCGGTGATAAAAATCACAACAGCTGTGAAAAGGTTTTTGAAAAGGAAATTATTCATCACGTACAGATTAACATTTATAGGCAACAAAGTAATTCAATTCTGATGTACTCAAAAGGTTTTTCGATGAATGATAGTTAATGAATCCAAAACACCTGAAAGTGACTCCTGACAGAGTGAACTGATGTAAGTCATTAGCACCCACAACTGATGAGATTGCCAAAATAATAGTAGTATTTTTAGGGTACTTCGTGATCAAAGGCTATAATTGCTCTCTGACAGGAAGTGGAATGGAGATAATCCAGGTTGACCTTTTCAGAATGAGGCATTAAACACCATTCCGATTTTGTATTAACCAATTTTAATATGAAGGCATTTAATATAATCTTATTAATAGTTTTCCTCAAATCGCTTACTTTTTCTCAATCTTTTTTTAGTGTTATTCCTGATTTTGGAGGTGATGATATGGAGGGAAGACTTTATAATGTAATTCCACTTGAAAACGAAATCAAATTAATAGGACTGGTGCATGATAGTTTAGTACCAGGATTTGAAGGAGGTACGTGGCCTGTTTTAGGGACCATGTCTTACAATGGTAATCATCTGGGATCAACACTATTAATTGATAGTGTGTATTCGGATGGATTTTATTATTTCACAAGAAGATTGTCGTTTAAAAATGATTCTATCTGCTACATATATGATCGGCGTGATGTAGAAGCCACTTTCTTAGATGCTTATCTAATTGAAATGAATATTAGGAATGGTAAAATATTGCGATCAAAAATAATCTATGACCAAATTTCAAATAATGAAGTCTTTGAAGCAACAGATTTAACTATAGGTAAGAAAGGTGATATTTACCTAGTAAATATTACAGACGAGGTTGGGCTTCATCCTCAAGTGTTAACTGTTCTTGACTCTAACTTAATAGTTAAATCTCAAAACCTTATCCCTGATTACGGAAGACATAATATTACAAAATATACGGAAGAAGATCCTGATGGTAATCTTGTATTGGTCGGGGTCAGCCTGGGTCAGCCAAATTCTGTTTGGTTTGAATCCAAACTATTTCGTCAGGTACTCGATAAAAACTATAATTCAATTGACTTTAAACTTGCTCCAACTATCCTGGATCAATCAATCATTTTTTTAGATTATTATCCGATTATAAAAGCAAAATCTGGTGATTGGATTATTGCCTCTCAAGTAGTCAGAAAAACAAGTGATTGCCCACAATGTTCGATTCGGATTCCGTATATAGTATGCGTTTCTTCAGACTTTACGGAAGTGCGATGGGAGACCCGTTTATTTGATGGTAATATCAATTCAAGTCTACCCGAATATAATGCCAACTCGATTGCAGAAGTAAGTGATGGATACATTTTGGCAGGGTCGTCAGATGGAATGTTTGGACTTGAAACAAGTGGCCTTCTTGGAAAAGTATCGTTAGATGGCGATAGTCTCTGGTTAAAACACATTGTGCCAATTGAATGGGACACTAATCAAGGTAGATGGTTTAAATGGCAGGATATTAAAACAACACCAATGGGTAATATTGTAATAGGAGGGTTTGGATCAGATAGATATACTTCCAGAATTCTACCTTGGGTACTTCAACTGGATATGGATGGTTGTCTTGAGCCTGGATGCAGTACAACTGCGATATCAAATGAGTTAGATACGCCTCGAGCTGAACTCAATATTTTTCCTAATCCAGCATCTAACCACTGTGCTATCCATATACACACTCAAATCAATTCTTCCCCAGGTTATGAATTGCGAATTGTGAACGACGAAGGAAGGCAGTTATACATGTCTAATGTCCAAAGCGGGGATGTTCAGTACTTGATTGATCTTAAGAAATGGCCACAAGGAGTATACGTTGTCCAGTTGGTGGATAAGACCGGGGGCCTATTGAGTAAGAAGTTGGTCGTGTTGAAATAAAATCAAAGTTCGCCTGTTATCCTCTCCCCTGTTTCCGGATTAAAGAAATGCAGCTTGCTTCTGTCCAGGAATAAAGTGGTGTCAATACCTGCCCTGATATCTGATTCAGGACGGAGACGTGCAATGAACGTATGCTCGCCGGTTTTAAAATATAGAAAGCTATCGCTACCCAAAGGCTCAATCACATCCGGTGTAATGGTGAAGGATACATAAGAAGGAATGTTCAAACCATTATCTCCATGGATATTTTCAGGACGTACGCCCAGGACTAAAGGGCCACTTGAAAATGAAGATGGCAGATAACCCCGGAGCTGCAGCTTCAATTGATGCGAAGCATCTGTAAATACACCATCGTCATCAACCTGGCCATGAATTAAATTCATCGCAGGGCTGCCGATAAATCCTGCCACGAAAAGATTAGCAGGATGGTTGTACATGCCCATGGGTGTATCGAATTGTTGAAGGACACCATCCTTCATCACAGCTATCCTGTCAGCCATGGTCATGGCCTCTGTCTGATCGTGTGTCACATAGATAGTAGTTACACCCAGCTTGCGTTGCAGCCTGGATATTTCCATACGCATCTGTACGCGAAGCTTTGCATCGAGATTGCTTAAAGGTTCATCAAATAAAAACACTCTCGGATTCCGAACGATAGCACGGCCTAATGCGACCCGTTGTCTTTGGCCTCCCGATAATGTTCCCGGTTTGCGTTTCAGATAAGGTTCCAGGCCAACTACTTTCGCAGCTTGTTCGACTCGTTCCTGGATTTCTTTCTTCGGAACTTTTTTAAGTTTCAATCCAAAGGCCATGTTTTGAAATACCGTCATGTGCGGATACAAAGCATAGTTCTGAAAAACCATCGCAATATCCCTGTCTTTGGGAGCTATCGAGTTGACTAATTTATCACCGATGTATAATTCTCCTGAGCTTATATCCTCAAGGCCTGCGATCATGCGCAGTGTAGTGGACTTACCACATCCTGACGGACCGCAAAGGACAACAAATTCTTTATCCTGAATATCTAATGACAGGTTGGATACGGCAAAGACGTCGCCATATTTTTTGATGAAATTTTTCACTTTAACTTCTGCCATATCAAGTTATTTTCGATTTTCGATGTACGATTTTCGATTTTTTATTTCTTTAATGTTTCCATCACCTGCATGGTCAACAACGCCTCAATGGTGGATTCTGCACCTGAGTTCCTGTTTATTTTATCAGAGCCTGACAGGCCATCAAATCCGATGCCTGTTTTAGGATCATACATAGATGTGTGTGCCGGATTCTGTCCTGCAAACCATGAAGCGAGCTGACCTGCCCTGATTTTGTATTTTTCTTCACCAGTTATTTCATACGCTTTCATGCATGCGAATACCATGGGCCTAATCCCATAAGCGATCTGCGGCACGTTTTTCAAATCAAATACGACTGTATGTCCCTTTGAAACACGCACCCAAAAACTTTCTAAATATCCGCGTTCGATGACTTCAGGGTAAAATGTATTGATCTCATACAATGCATGTGATTCCATATGCGGATCATCCAATGCCTGTCCTGCTGTCAGTAAAGCATAAGATTGAAGATTTGCATAGGCATGCCATAGATTTCTCCAGCTGAGAAATGCACCATCGCAAAAATTGCCGGGCTCTTCTATCTGCATCATCATGATCCCGTCAGCCAGATGATTCATCAGCATACTTAATGCATATTTTTTGGCAGGATCATCTTTATAAATATTTTGTTTGTACGCCATCGAGAGGCCCATAAGAATAATGGCAGACTGATCTGTAGCACCTTCTTTTGGTAACCACAATGGAACTACAAAGCCACCAGCTGTATCTGTTTTGGTTGAAAAAAAAGATTTCTCATTCATCATCGCATCCAGGAGCTTATCGCGATGCAATATGATTTGTTTTGATAATGTACTGCCTGATCCGAGAACATCCATTGCTTCACCAAATGTCCAGAGCGAACGCCATGACCACCATGTTGGGACGGGCTCACTGGTTACACCATTCTTATTAATACTTCCATCTGGCCATATAAAATTGTAGAAAAAACCATTTTCTGCCTGCATCACCATCAGGAAGTTGAGCAGCATGGTGGCTTTATGCAGATCTTCTTTTGTGTGATGTTTTTTATACTCGCGCAAATAAAATACTGCTGCCCTTGATGCATCATCTACACACGCTATTCCCTCATCATGATCTCCCACCCAATGATAATCCGGATACTCAGCATAGATGTGGATTATACCCACATTCTGGCCAGCCACATTTTTTTCTTCATACAGCGAATTGAGATGCGCTGAATTGACTTCAAAATGCGAAACTGAATTGTTGGAAGGAATTTTCGGTGTGCAACTATTAATTAATAGCGTAATCATGATGCACAACATCACTTTACCACCATATGAAATATATTTTTGAAACAAATCCGAATGCATCACTTTTTATTCTTTAATAATCTCGCCAGGATCTCTGCTGTATTCAATGATGCAAAACCACAAGCTACATCTGACATGGCGTAAGGAATTAATATACTGTCACCATGTTGCATCCATCCGCAAGTGTAAAGTACATTGGGCACATACCCTTCACGTTCACTTTCCAGTGGCTCCATCAAAGGTTTGTCAAGAATGGAAATGACTTTATGAGGTTGATCAAGATCAAGCAAAGTGACACCAAGTGTATATCGCCGCATCGGTCCGACATGATGTGTGATCAGCAGCCAGCCTTCAGGAGTTTCAATCGGAGAACCGCAATTACCAATCTGTACAAGCTCAAATCCCCGGGTAGGCTCCTGCAATAGCTCTTTATGATTCCATGTCATATAATCATCTGATCGCATGATGGTCAGCTTTTCCCCACCCTGTCTTGCACTCACTACATACTGACCATTAATCTTCCGCGGAAAGAAAGCAATACCTTTATTATCAATCTGGCTTCCCTTTAACTTCCGGATATTGAAATGACAGAAGTCAGTAGTCTCCAGCATTTTTGAAAGGATCGTGCTACCATTATAGGCCGTGTATGTGCCCAGGTATTTTGTTTCACCTTCATCTGAAAATTTAACAAGACGCAAATCTTCCATACCCATCGATTCGCTTTTCGCCTGCGGGAAAATCACACGTTCCGATAAAGGAATATCATCGTCGAAACGGATATCATAATGATCATCGTCACCTCCTTTGGGAAGTGATTTTACTCCCGGCGTACGCCATGGTCCCTGGAAAGTAAAGCGTATGTGGTTTGATCCATCTATAACCCCTTCCATGAAACCGACACTTGAAATATGTCCTTCACCAACTGAGCGAAGCGAAAGCACAAAACGTGTTTCTCCTGCAGCTAAACCGGTTTGATCCGGATGTTCTACGATGGATGGATTGAAAAGCGCAGCCGACTCTGTAGAATATTCCTTTGTCAATAAAGATCCAAAGACAAGCTGCTGGATCTCTGAAAAATCAAATGATTCATTTAAAGATGACAAACCTCTTTGGGCATGTTCTATCAGTGTTTCATTTAATTTTCTATGTCGATGACTGAATAGTGTGGTCGTTTCTTTATAAAACTTTGCAGCATCATCGTCAGACATTTCATTCACATATTTCGAAAATCTTCCAAGCCGCTCGGACTCTCCCGGATCAAGATAAAGGAGAATGACTTTCTTGGGGTCAGCATCAAAATGTACAGGTAGTCTTTGTATTGGCATCGTGTGTTGGTTTACTATTCTTTCAGACCGGAATTGGCCATGCTTTGAATAAAATATTTTTGAAAAATGAGATATGCGATAATGATAGGCATTGCTAACATAGTAGCACTGGCGAGCTTCATGCCTATCTGTCCGAGTGCGCGACCTCCTACTGCATACAATGTCACAAGCTGCGGCATTGTCATAAGACTTTCTTTTCGGATGACAATGATGGGCCAAAGCACTTCATTCCAGGAGGTCATGAATGTAATGATCCCCACAGTGATCAGGGTAGGAACAGACACAGGCCATAAGACCTGGAACAGAATACGCAATTCACTACAACCATCAATCCTCGCAGCATCAATTAAATCCTGCGGTATCGACATGAAATGTTGACGGAATAAAATAATCGCAAAGGCATTGAGCATAGCCGGAATGATCAGGGCTAGAAATGTATTGGTCCATCCAAATTCAACCATCAAAATATAATTCGGGATCAGTGTCAGTTGAAATGGAAGCGTCATGGTGAACAGGATCAGATAAAAGACAAGGTTCCGTCCAACAAATCTGTGCCTGGCTAAAGCATATCCCACCATAGAGCTAAACACCAGCACGCCAAATGTAACTATAGTCGCAACAAACAGACTATTGACTAATGAACCAAGTATAGGTATGCTCTGAATTAATTTTGTATAATGATCAAACGTGAATCCAATGGGTCCCAGCACAATATCCTTGATGCTGCGCTCATCAGACAGAGATGCGCTGAGCATCCAGATGAATGGATACAAAAAAGCAAACGCAAACAGACACAGCAGGATATATAAAATCGTCTTTCTCATCTAAGATTTTTTTTCAATTGCGATCCGCTGAATAAAAACCACCACCAGGATGATAAGTGCAAACACAAATCCCATAGTAGCTGCATATCCCATATGGTAATAGAAAAATCCCTGCTTATAAATATAGAGCACGGAAGAAAGTGTACTGTTGAGTGGTCCGCCACCTGTCATCACGTACGGCTCGATGAATAAAGAAAATCCACCAATCGTAGATAACACTACTACCATAAATATCGTAGGGTTTATTCCGGGCAAGGTGATGTAAATAAATTTCTGCCATTTATTAGCGCCTTCAAGATCAGCTGCTTCATATAAGGAACGTGGTACAGTTTGCAATCCCACAAGAAATAGAATAATGTACAGACCCACATTTTTCCATGTAGCCATGATCGCAATCGAAGGCATGGCCCACGAAGGATCGATGAGCCATCCGATTTTATCCATTCCCAGCCATACCAGGAAAATATTGATCGTTCCAAGCTCATAGCCATAGAGCTGCTGCCATAAAACTGTGACGACAACTCCTGATACCACAACCGGCATAAAGAAAGCTCCTCTGAAAAATGCCCTGAACCAGATCTTTTCGTTCAATATCGCTGCAAGTCCCAATGCAGTGACGATCTGCAAGGGAATATGAATGCCTAAAAAAACAAGTGTATTGCGGATCGATTTTAAAAAATACTGGTCCTGGAATAATTTCTCATAATTCGCCAGGCCAACATATTTCATCGGGCCGATAATATTCCATTCGTGAAACGTAAGGAAGAGTGAAAAGCCAACAGGAAATAAAACAAAAACCGTAAAGTGCAGGATGTATGGTGAGACGAGGAGGTAAGAAGAAGCTTTGCTTCCTCGTTTGCCCCCCACCCCCTGAAGGGGGCTTTTAATTTTACCATCCATCTTGTTATTCATTATCCGTTATTCATTTTCGGTTTTCGATTTTCGATTTTCGATTTTTTGACTATTGCTTTTTTGCCCCTAAATCCCCTAATGCTTCGACCTGCTATACTCAACCTTGTGCTACAGCTCAGCAACCGGGGACTTTTAATTTAACTTAATTGCTTTTTTGCCTTTTGCTTATTGCTCATTGTTTATTGCCTGTTGCCTATTGAATTAATGTACATACAACAGATCCACAGCTTTTGCTGCATCTTCAATCGCATCCTCCGGTGATTTCTTGCCATATACCACGCATGCCTCATATTCCTGTGAGATGATATCCAATACCTCCTTCATAAATGGTGCGCTATCCATACCACGTAAGTATTTCGTTTGTTTGGCAAATGCTATGAGCTTCGGATGTTGTTCCAGGTATTCAAGGAAGAGAGGATTCGTGTTGATGTCTTTTCGATGAGGGAACTGTCCTGACAATTGAAGAAAATCCCTGTCCGCTTCAGTGCTCAGCATCGTCTGCAGGAAATCCCATGCTTTTTGAGGATCGCTGCAGGTATTAAAGATGACGATGTTCTTTGGATCACCGTATGAATATATCGGTCCTGTCATGGTATCCGGAACAGGCATGTGGATAAAATCATACTGAAATCCTTCGGGCTGGAATCTTTCATTCTGCTCTATCGTCCAGGGACCAATAAATGTGGATGCTACCCTGCCTGCCAGAAATGGATCAGCCTGTCCTTTTTGTTGTTCGCGCGGAAAGTAACCTTGTCTATACAACGTTTGTAAAAAAGTAAAAACCGCTACGCCATGCACATTATTAAACACAGCTTTTTCATCTTTCACCAGCGGCGCACCTTGTGAGGAGGCATAATACAATGGCAAGAAATTAAAAAAACGTTGCCACCATATCGGGCTAACCTCGCTTATACCTAACCATTGAGTTCCAAGTTCAGAATGTAGCGCGTGTGTAACAATTTTTGCTCCTGCATCTACATATTCAGCATATTTTTCAGGCACCTCTTTAATTCCCGCATCATGAAACATCTTCGGATTGTACATCATGATGATCGGATTCACTTTCCAAGGTATCTGGTAGATATGCCCGTCAGTGGAAGTGATCTCCTGCACCACAGATGTGTCACAACGCTGATATAAAAATTCCATAAAGCCATCCAGTGAATCCAATGCTATCAAAACACCGGCGCGTGCAAAATCTTCTACATCGCCCTGCCACATATTCGAATAAATATCAGGAGTGGTTTTTCCTACTACTGCCGCCAGGATTACTTCTTCACTGGATTGTCCTTCGGGAACAGGTTGAAATGTAATCGGTGTAGCTGCGTTGTTTTTATTCCAAAGCTCAATATATTTCTGTGCAAATTTTATTTCTTCGGGATTGCTTGAAGACCAATATACAAGGCCTTCCTGATCATCATGACGATGACGGCATGAAATGGCAAGAATGAGTATACTGCTAAAAAAAAATAATCTTTTACACATTGTCGTAGTTGATTGGCACCACTCCATTTATTAATTGCTCATTTCCTTCGCCTGTTTTCTGAACGAACATTTATGATCTCACATACCGGGTACTATAGTCAAGCGGCCTGTCTCCGTTTTTTCCATTTGCCCCGGCAGGGATAAATTGCCCGGGTGTGATCTGCCTGTTCCAGTCGAATTTACTTTTCTCCTGGTAAATTTTCCGAAAGCGTATTGGAGTAGCATGATGTGCTTTCTTAAACATGCGGTTGAAATTAGCGAGGTTATTAAATCCTGATAAAAAAGCAATCCGGCTGATCTGTTCATCTGATTCAAGTAATAATTTGCAGGCATATTCAATCCGCATAGCGATCAGGTAATCTGAAAAACTACGGTTAGTAGCTTTTTTAAAAAAATGGCTGAATGCTGAATCACCAAGGTTTACTTCCGCAGCGACGTTTGACATTTTCAATGTACTCTCCTGGAAATGAGCGATAATGTATTGATATGCAGCATTCAGTCTTTTGCTGTTACTCTGCACCAGGTTGACATTGAAACCCGTATTAGCCAGGAATTCTGATTCTGATGATTTGGACAAAAGATCAAGCAGCAGCAAAAATTCAGTTACACTCTCGAGGCCGGATAAACCTGTCATCTTTTCCATCCTCATTTGTGCTTCCTCCCTTGTTTTTCCAAAAAACCTTATTCCTCTACCTGCAGTCTTCAGAAGAGACTGAATGGATGCAAAAGGCCTTTTGGACAAAAAATACTTGTCAAACAATTGCATATCGAACTGGATGGTGATCACACGGCAGGGTTCCTCTTCAGTTCCCTTTTTGTCCTCATCATCCCATTTGTGGAACAGATATGGACCGATCAGCACTAGGTCTTCATCTGCATAATGAAGGACTGAATCCCCCACGATGCGGGTGCCTGCGCTGCCTGTCACCATTGTCAATTCGAATTCCGCATGATTGTGAATCGGGTACTCGAAACCTTTGTTAATCGAATCCAGGATCACAAATATGTCAGCTCCCGTCACCGGGGTTATCTCCTGATATACCTTCATAATAATAAGCACGTTTAATTTCCGGATAACCAGATATTCATAAAAGTACTATTCTTTTCACTTAAAGTACAGATTTACTCTGGCCCTTCGTCGTAGATTAGACCTACCGTTCCTATGTAGTATCATCTTGTGATCCGTTCCTTCTATACATAGGTGGAATAGCTTTAAAAACTTTGTTTGCATGACGACCACTATTCTGAATAAGATAAAGAGATCCGTGACCCTTTTATTGACATTCCTGTCGGTATGCTTACATGGTCAGGACCTAACCATATCAGGCACTGTAGCCTCTGCGGAGGATCAGCAACCCATGATCGGGGTCAACGTCGTAGTCAAAGGCACCACGCTCGGAACTTCCACTGATTTCAATGGTGCATATACAATACAGGCTCCCTCAGATGCCATTCTTGAATTCAGCTTTATCGGATTTATCATCCAAGCCATTCCTGTGGATGGCCGGACCCAGATCAATGTCACGCTCCATACTGACAACAAATTACTTGAAGACGTCATCGTAGTCGGTTACAAAAAAGAGATAAAGAGCAATGTCTCCACGTCCATCTCATCTGTCAAGGCAAAAAACATCGAACACCTTCCTCTCACCGGTATGGACCAGGCCTTACAAGGCCAGGTTGCTGGTGTCCAGGTCACACAAGCCACCGGTGCTCCGGGCGATGACATCGCTGTTCGGATCAGGGGAGCCGGCACATTAGGCAATAACAATCCCCTTTATATTATCGACGGAATACCCACAACGGGTAACATCAACATGTTTGCGATATCTGATATTGAATCTATCGAAGTGCTGAAAGACGGTGCTTCAGCTTCAATCTATGGTGCTCGTGCAGCAAATGGTGTTATCCTCATCACTACCAAAAAAGGCAAGAAAGGAGCGCCGGTTTTCAGCTTTGATTCCTATTACGGAATCCAGGAGGCTAACCGGCTTCCTGACTTATTGAATGCCTCGGATTATCTCATGATCCGCAATGAAGCTATTACAAATGCAAATGAGTTACGCGATATTCCACATCAGCTTGAATTATATGATCCTGCCATTCTCGACACATTACCTGATATTGATTGGCTGAGTGAGGTATTTCGGGTTGCACCCATGCAGAGGCATTCTCTTTCAGCATCTGGTGGCAGTGATAATGGAAGCTTCTATATCCTCGGCGAATATTCAAGCCAAGAAGGTGTTTTCAGGGGACAGGGTTTTGACAAATATTTACTTCGATTCAATGGTGATCTTGGTAAAGGCAGGATTAAAGTGGGCAATAATATTTCACTTTCATACGCCGATCGTGATGTGATAGGTAGCTCTGGCGATGGTGCAGGTCCGGGCAATGAACTGAGCGGAATACGATATGCATTGATTGCCGCTCCGGTTTTTTCACCTAAGGATAAAAATGGAAACTGGAATAAAACATCTGCATTGCTGGGAGATCCGATATTGTTTGGTGATGGAAATGCAAATCCGATTGTATTCATTAATTCAACACATTGGAATATTCAGCGCTACAGGGTTTTTGGAAATGTATTTCTTGAATATTCTTTTCTTAAAAATCTGCATTTCAGAACGAATGTAGGGATGGACCTTCTGACTCAAAGTGAAACCATTTTCAAGGAAAGACTTTCAGCAGCCATCTATGATCCTACATCTCTTACCCGAGGCAATGTAGTAGACAGAAATCTTGTGTGGAATAATACAGTTGACTATGCCACATCTCTAGGTGCTTCTGATCAGCATAATTTTAGTCTACTCTTGGGCATGGAAGCTATTGCAAACCGGACTGACTACCTCGGTGCTGCTGCAAGAAATTTTATGACTACCAATCAGAACCTATGGTTCATCGATAATAATGTCAACCAGGAAATAGGTGATGTCAGCGCGTCAGGTGTTGCTACAGAATGGGGTTTGCTTTCTTATTTCGCACAATTCGGTTACAATTATAAAAACCGGTATGTGCTCAATGCATCAGTGCGGAGAGATGGTTCATCAAGATTTGGTAAAGGAAATAAATATGGAGTTTTTCCCGCCTTTTCTGTAGCATGGAATATTTCGGATGAATCATTTTTTCAAAACATAGATATTATTTCACATGCTAAATTAAGAGCCAGCTGGGGTCAGTTAGGAAACCAGGAAATCGGAATTTATCCGTTCAGCTCTCTTGTTCAGACAGGTGTCCAGGTGTATCCTTTCGGAGACCAGATCAACACAGGAACTATATTAGTTGAAACAGGAAATGATAAAATAAAATGGGAAACAACTACACAAACCGATGTTGGTCTTGAGCTTAGTTTTTTCGGTGACAGGGTTTCATTAGCTGCGGATTACTATAACAAACAGACGGATGATATTCTTGTCCGTGTTCCTCTTCCTCAAACGGCAGGTGATTTTAGTCCGCCCTACGTCAATGCGGGCAAAGTAGAAAATAAAGGTTTTGAATTCGCACTCAATTATCGCAAATCAGGAGGTGAACTCAGTTATGAAATTGGTTTCAACATAGCCACAGTCAATAACAAAGTCCTTTCTATTGCCGGCACAGAGCCCTTGCTCGGAGGATTTGGTTTGTCAGATGGACCGCTTACGCGAACTGAACCCGGGTTTCCACTTGGTTCTTTCTACTTGTATAAAATGGAAGGCATCTTCCAGACACAAGCTGAAATTGATTCCAGTGCTACGCAAACTAATGGTGATACACGTCCGGGTGATGTAAAATTTGCGGATCTGAATAATGATGGTGTGATTGATGATGAAGACCGCGCCCACCTGGGAAATCCATTTCCTGATTTCACTTATGGATTCAATGCAAGCCTGAATTACAAAAATTTTGATCTGTCTGTTTTAGTACAGGGTGTGCAGGGAAATGATGTGTATTTTCTTTATGGGAATTTTGCCTACGAAACACAGTCACGCGGATTCAATAGTTATGAAAAGATCCTTGATCGCTGGACACCCACCAATACAGATACTGATCTACCCCGTGTAACGCTTGATGATCGTAACAGAAACCGTCGTTCTTCAACACGTTTTCTCGAAGATGGATCTTATATGCGGCTTCGCAATGTGACATTGGGTTATGATCTGAAAGGATTGATTAAAACTTCTTCTATCAGTTCATGGAGAATTTATGTTTCTGCACAAAATCTGCTGACCATCACAAAATATTCTGGTCTTGATCCGGAGATACAGGCCAATACAAATGATACCAGGGGATATGATGTTTCATCTGATCTCGCTGTAGGCATTGACTGGGGTACCGTACCCGCGCCAAGAGTTTTCTTAATCGGCACGAACCTCAAATTCTAAAAACATGAAGCGTACTACATATATACTATCCATTCTTCTTGCTATTGTCTTTTGGTGCTCATCCTGCACTGATCTATTAGACAAAGAGCCATTAGGCCGTCTTGACGCAGACTCTTATTTCAAGACTGCTAACGATGCAATCCAGGCCGTGAATTCTACCTATGGTCCACTCCTGATCAACAATACCAATAATAATTTCTATTGGGTGTTTGGAACGATTGCTTCTGATGATGCCATCGTAGGTGGTGATGGATCAAGGCCCGGCATTACAGATATTGATATATTCAACCATACACCTGCTACACAGGAATTGAATGATTACTGGAAGCTCAATTATTCAGGGATCGTTCAGGCAAATATTGTGATTGCAAAAACGCCACTTACTGATGCTGATGAAACATTGAAAAACAGGATCATCGGCGAAGCACTTTTTCTAAGGGCATATTATCATTTTACGTTGGCCCAGGTATATGGAGATGTTCCGCTTATCCTCAATGTCCAGGCTCCGGGTGATGTGCTTGTTTCAAAAACATCTCAAACTGCGGTGTATGAACAAGTAGCGATAGATGCGAAAGATGCAGCTGCATTGCTTCCGGTTTCTTACGGGGCTTCCGATCTGGGACGCGCAACAAAAGGTGCTGCACTTGCGCTTAAAGCGAAAGCTCATCTTTATCTAAAGCAATGGGACCAGGTGGTGAGCACTGTTGCAGATATAAAAGCTCTAGGCATCTATGCATTACAAGCTGACTACAGGAATAATTTTCTAAAGAATACACAGAACAACAGTGAGTCTGTCTTTGAAGTGCAGCATGCAAATCTTGAACTGGGCGTTGGAAATAATCTTAATCAACAATGGCTGTCTAAAAAAGTAATTGACGGATATGGATTTGCAGAAGTGACGCCTGATTTTGTAGAGACGTTCGAAGCAGATGATCCAAGATTGCTATTTACTGTAGCCCGGAAGAATGAACCTTATTTTGGTACAACTTATAAAGCATCCTTTTCATCTACCGGTGCGAGCCCGAGAAAATTTTTGCAGGATACTTCTGAAGTTTCACAACGATCTGATGGTGATATCAACTATACTGCTATCCGCTACGACGATGTTCTTTTATGGGAAGCAGAAGCACTCGCTGAACTGGGAAGAACAAATGATGCCCTTGCTCCACTTGAAGAAGTAAGGGCACGTGCAAGAGCGCAGGCTACAAATCCGGCTACTGCACTTCCTGTCATTACGACGACAAATAAAGATGAACTTATTGGAATCATTCGCCATGAAAGAAGGGTTGAACTAGGTTTCGAGTTTCATCGCTTCTTCGATTTAGTACGTTGGGGAATTGCAAAAGATGTGCTGACCGGTTTTGAGGAAGGTAAAAATGAAGTCTTCCCGATCCCGCAAACTGAACTTGACCTGAATCCAAATCTTGTACAAAACCCGGGGTATTGATATTGAGCAAATGAATTTAATTCAAATAGTAAATTTACTACGAGCTTGTTCAGGCTTGTTGGAGCAAACTCCGGGTTTGTTGGAGCAAACTCCAACAAAGGCAGTTAGCCGCTGCATGGAGTTCGCTCCTGCAGCAATGAGGATTTTCATTATTTCAATATTTCTCATCAGCTCCATAACCATCCTTCCTGCACAGGTAAGTCAGATCAATATTGCACGGGTAGACCTGATGCCCAATGAGCCATCTCCTTTTACCATGAGGGATTGGAAAGAAGTAGCGATAGGCTACGATTCATTTGTATATGACATCAACAAGACCGGGTTATACCTTCCTTTGATTTTCACAAGAGCACAGGGAACAAACTATCCGCAGAATCCATCTTTTGGTCTCGATAGTTATGTAGGAACAAACAGTAATAATAATGGTGAAGCAATCAATGTAATGTCATCGTTAGTGGGAGCTTCATTAGTGGGTGTTGACAAGACAGATCAATATGGGATGAACTGGATCCTCATGAGCCAGGATTATTTCAATAAGAATAATGGTGAATTTCTTTACCTCAATAATATCGGCGGACATAGCGGAGGAGACTGGTGGTATGATATGATGCCTAATGTTTATTTCTACCAGCTTTATGATCTGTATGGAAAAATAGGTGACGCAGAAAATCAATTTAAGCTCATCGCAGACCGCATGACAGAAGCAGTGAAAAAGATGGGTGGCAAAACCACACCCTGGACACGCGCTTCGATGGAATACAGGGCCTGGGACTTTCTGAATATGGTGCCTAATCCGGATGGTGTGCACGAACCTGAAGCAGCCGGTGCTTTTGCATGGTTACTTTATAATGCCTACAAGCAAAATGGCAACAAGCAATATCTGCAGGCTGCTGAGTGGAGCATGGAATATCTCAATAACCTGAATACAAATCCTTCTTACGAATTACAACTCCCGTACGGTGCTTATGCCGCTGCTAAGATGAATGCAGAGATTGGTACAAAATATAATATTGAAAAATTACTCTTCTGGATCTTCAACCGTGGTCCGTTGAGAGGATGGGGCACGATCGTAGGTGAATGGGGCAGCAATGATGTGTCAGGCCTTGTAGGTGAAGCAAATGACGGAGGCAATGATTATGCATTTCAATTGAATGGAGTGCAACAGGCGGGACAGCTGGCACCATTAGTACGATATGACAAACGTTTTGCAAGAGCAATAGGAAAATGGATGCTCAATGTGGCTAATGCTACACGATTGATGTATCCCGGATTTTTACCTGATTCTCACCAGGACTCACACACATGGTCAGATATGTATGATCCGGAAGGTGTGATGGGTTATGAAGCCCTTCGCGAAAAAGATGCAGGATTGGATCTGGTTTCGACAGGTGATGCCATCAAAGGTGGATGGGCAGGAACTAACCTTTCACTTTACAGCACATCTTCGATCGGTTACCTCGGTGCCATTCTTGAAAAAACAAACCAGGAAAAGATCCTGAAAATTGATTTGCTCAAAACAGATTTTTTCCGGGACACGGCTTATCCTTCTTATCTTCTTTTCAATCCCTATACAACATTAAAATCCGTAGTGATTGATGCAGGACCAGAACCCACGGATATCTATGATGCCATCTCCGAAACTTTTCTTGCACAAAATGTAACTACCCCCACATCGATAAATATCCCCGCAGATAAAGCAGTCTCTATTGTGTTAGCTCCCTCAGCCGGCTCGATTACGTATCGAAACAATGAGATGCTGATTGACGGTGTCGTGGTTGATTATCAGCAAACAGCAGTCGCTTATAATTATCCGCCAAGGATTCAATCCTTCGCTCCTGACCGCACCACGGTCGAAAAGGGAGACACCATTACATTGTATGGAAAGGGAATAGACCAGGAGACAAAAGACCTGGTCTATACCTTTATTTTCGAAGGAGAAACCAAATCAGGACTTGAAAAAGAAGTAACCTTCATTGCACCTGATGTAGTAGGCACATACGAAGTAAAGCTGGTCGTAGAAGATGAAAATCAGCAAAGAGATTCCGTATCCATCACGATTGATGTGGTATCAGAAATTAATTTTGCCCCGGAAATACAAAAATTAGCTGCTTCCTCAAAATATACACATCCGGGTGGTACGATTCACATAGCTTCGGTAGTCACTGATGGCAATGATGATACCATTATTTATTCATGGTCTGTCAATGGTGGTAATATCATCGGGACAGGCAATGAAATAGCCTGGACTGCTCCGGGTAGTGAAGGAATATTCACACTTCAACTTTCAGTTTCTGATGGAAGAGGTGGAACTGCATCTGCAAGCATCAAGCTTTTTGTTTATGACACAGGACTTGATGTCGATGGTGATCTGATCGCATGGTATCCTTTCGCAGGAAATGCATTGGATATAAGCGGCCACAATTTGAATGGAACCGTTTCCGGTGCAAAGCTTACTCCGGATTCCCTTGGACATCCATCGGAAGCTTATTTCTTTGATGGCATAAATGATCATATCCGTGTTGCGAATAACAGCATTCTGAATTTTACGGATGGCATCACAGTGGCGCTTTTTGTACAACCACAATTGATAGGTGACAAAGAGCGATTCATCATTTCGCATGGAAGCTGGCAAAACAGATGGAAGCTTTCTATCACACCAGACCTGAAAGTCAGATGGACAGTGAAGAATGCATCAGGTGCCGTAAGAGACCTGGATTCAGAAACTATAATTGAAGCAAACAAATTTTATCACATTGCTGCTACTTATAATGGCAGATTCATGATGATCTACATTAATGGCCTGTTGGAAAGCTTTACTGCTTTCAGCGGAGCTATCAATGCGAGTCCTCTAGATATGGAGATTGGGCAGATCATGCCTGATGATCCATCTTACAACTTCAGAGGTGTACTGGATGATATCAGGATCTATGATTTTGCGCAACTACCTGATTCTGTTGCCGCTGAAAGCGGTCATATCATCACAGCTATCGATGAGGACCATGTTTCTACGGATTTTAGTTTGAACCTTTTCCCAAACCCTGCATTAAGATCAGTGACAATAGAGATTCCCTCTTTCATCATTGTCAGTCCCGTGAATGCAATCATGACCATATTTGATATCAATGGAAACGTTGAATATCATGCTGCATTAGCAAGCGGACCAACTAAAACCATCGACATTTCATCATTCCTTCCGGGGATACATATCCTCCGGATCATGCATGATGGAAGGTCAATGATCAAAAAATTTATCACAGAATAATTTAATTCATCAATACTTTATAAACAATAAAAAACAGAAAAATAATGAGAAGAATTTACCAATTGCTGTTACCCATTTTTCTGTTGCTGGCTTTTGTGGTGCCTCGTGCAGGTGCTCAGAATAAAGTAGCAGAATATCCTTTCAGCGGGAACGCTAATGACGTTTCCTCGTATCATAATAATGCTGCCGTACATGGTGCATCATTAACACAAGACCGCTTCGGACGGGCCAACCAGGCTTATTTATTCGACGGAGAACAAAGTTACCTTATTGCCAATGGTGTCCCTCAGTCAGCAACTACAGCTGTTAGTTTCTGGGTCAGGGCGGATGAAATTCCGACACAGGGAGAAGTGTATGTCCTTTCTTTCGGAGGTTGGCAGGAACGTTGGAAAATATCACTTCCATCTCATGGCAAGCCCATCTGGACAACTCATGCAACATCATGTTGCGTAGATCTTGATTCAGGTAATGGCAATGAGTTGGTAGTAGGTTCGTGGACACACCTTGTCATGGTGCATGATGGAACTTCTGACAAGATCTATGTCAATGGTAACCTGGTGAATGAAAAACTATCAACAGGTGACCTCGCTACGACAACTTATCCATTGGGTATTGGATTTGATCCGATAGGCAGTGATTACTTTTTCCATGGAGCTTTAGATGAAGTTACCATTTATGATGCCTCATTGAACGATGCAGAGGTTGCAGCGATATTTGCAGAGCAATCTCTTCCGCCAGTAGTAGTAAACGAATTAGTTGCATACTATGAATTTGGTGGCAGCTTCCGTGATGAATCCAATAATGCAAATCATGCATCAGGCCATAATGCTGAATTTACAACTGATCGTTTTGGCTTTGGTGAAAGTGCTGTCAACTTCAATGGAGTTGATGCAGGAGTAACAGCTAATAATTCTTCAGCTTTGAATTCGGCTACAACCACTGTATCTTTTTGGGTGAACGTAAATGCATTGCCGGTCACCGGTGAAGCATACCTTCTTTCGTTCGGTGGATGGCAGGAACGTTGGAAGATTTCTCTTCCAAGTCATGGAAAACCTGTATGGACAACTCATGCGACTGCTTGTTGCTCCGATCTGGATTCAGGTGGTGGCAATGAATTAGTACCAGGCACATGGACACATCTCGCCATGGTACATGATGGTACGAAAGATTACATCTATGTAAATGGTGTTTTGGCTAATGAAAAAGATTCTCCAGGAGATCTGGCCAATACAACTCATCCATTAGGTATTGGATATGATCCTATTGATGTGGCCAATTACTTCAACGGATCACTTGATGAAGTTCAGATTTATAACTATGCTTTATCAGGTACTGAAATCAATGATCTGTACGTTGAGCAAAGTGTTGCTGTGATTGATCCTGATCCTCTGGTGCTCAACATACCTTTTACAGGAAATTTTGATGATGTAAGCCAGTTTCATAATGATGGCGAATCATACAATGCTCCTTTAACCTACGATCGTTTTGGCTTTGCAAATAATGCAGTAGCACTTAACCCTGCAGAGTCAGCTTATGTTGAGGTTGCTAATTCCACACAATACAATTCAGATTGGACAACTGTTAGCTTTTGGGTGAAAATGAATGAGCTTCCGGTATCCGGTGAAGTTTATCTGCTTTCATTTGGTGGATGGCAGGAACGATGGAAAGTATCTCTCCCCGCACATGGCAAGTTAGTATGGACCACTTATGGGGCTTCATGCTGCTCTGATCTTGATGCAGGTGCCGGAAATGAATTAGTTCCGGGAACATGGACACATGTGGTTGTGTCTCACGGAACAGTGCAGGATAAAATTTACATCAATGGTGCATTAGTTGCATCAAAGGATAACAATGGGGCATTACATCATACTACGCATGAACTTGGCATAGGTTGGGATCCAATCGATCACCAGGGCTTCATGAATGGGGATATGGATGAAGTTCAGATTTACAATGCCGCTCTCACTGATCAGCAGGTAGCTGACCTATATGCAGAACAGAGTGCAACACCTTCTTTCCCTGGTGATATTGTAGCAGATTATAAGCTAAATGCAAATGCAGTTGACGATTCACCATACCACAATAATGGTGAGGTATCCGGTGCAATTACTACGCTGGATCGTTTTGGCAGATCAAATCATGCCATGAACTTTAATGGCGATGATGGCATCACAGCTGACAATTCTCCACAATTAAATACACCATTAGCTACTGTTAGTTTCTGGGTGAATGTGAATAACCTTCCTGTTAGCGGTGAAGCATATCTGCTTTCATTTGGTGGCTGGCAGGAGCGTTGGAAAATCTCTTTACCGGGTCATGGAAAAGTTGTGTGGACTACGCATGCTACAACATGCTGCTCTGACTTAGATGCAGGAGGTGGCAACGAACTGGTTCCAGGCACATGGACACATCTTGCTATGGTGCATGATGGCGTAAAAGATTACATCTATGTAAATGGAGTGCTGGCTAATGAAAAAGATTCACCAGGTGATCTCTCTAATACTGTTCATCCTTTGGGTATTGGATATGACCCGATTGATGTAGCGAATTACTTCGACGGAGCATTGGATGATGTTCTTATTTATGAAACAGCTTTGTCTGCGTCTGAAATAGCTGCACTTTATGCAGAACAGGCAGCAGATCCGGGTGAGTCAGACGTCACTGCTCCTGATTCTCCGACGGGTCTTGAAGGAACGGTTAGCTTCACTAATGTATCATTGACATGGCAGCCTTCTCTTGACAGTGAATCCGGAATTGCAGGATATAATGTTTACCAGGACGGCACTGTAGTACAGACCGTTGAGGAGACAAATGCAACTATCACTGGTTTACAGCCTACTACATCATATGAGTTTGGTGTATCTGCAGTAGATGTAGCAGGAAATGAATCTGCAGCTACTTTCCTTACCCTGGTGACAGGGTTGGATGAAACTCCGGACATTATTGATCCAACAACACCGACTAACCTTGCAATCAGTGCAGGTGCAACATCAGTTGTATTTTCATGGGAAGCTTCTACGGATGAAGGTGGCGTAGGAGGTTATGTGGTTTCTGTGGATGGAGTTTTTGTGGACTCACTTGATGCGAATACAACTTCCATATTTATCGGAGGCCTTGATCCGCTTACACTCTACACATTTGAAGTGTATGCCTATGACCTTTCGGGTAATGATTCTGAGATAGCAGATATCACAGAGTCTACAACAGCCCCAATTGAAACTGCTGAACCTGGTCTTGTGGCTCATTACAAATTTGAAGGAGATGCAAATGATGCTACTCCATACAATAACCATGGAACCATTGGTGGAGATGGTGTATTTCAACCTGTAACAAATCGTCCAAATGCAGCAGGCATGGCGCTTCTTTTTGATGGCGACAAGGATTCTGTCCGCGTGCCAAATGCAGTTCAATTAATTTCAGATTATACTACCGTTGGTTTCTGGATCAGGGTTGATGGTCAGAATTTAAATGACCCTGAAGCGTATGTCATTGACTTTGGTAATTACGATGAGCGATTCAAAATATCACTTCCGTTACACACTAAGATTGTATGGACTACGAACAGTAAAAACGGCCTGGCCGATCACTTCATCCATGATATGGATTCAGGTGATGGTAATGAATTAGTGCTGGGTTTCTGGTGGTATGTCACTATGGTACATGATGGTACGGAAGATATTATCTACATCGATGGTACAGAGGTCAACCGTTTACCTGCTGCAGGAACATTGAACAGCACTGCAAGGGATATGGCTTTTGGTAACAACCTTGAGAACCCTGGTGCACAATACTTCCAAGGAGCTCTTGATGAAATCAAGATCTACAACAAAGCGCTGACAGGTGATGAAGTATTGCAGCTTTACAATTTAGGATATACGCGAGTGAAAGATCTGAATGAAGTAGGGAAGTATGTCAATATCATTTATCCTAATCCTACAAAGGATGAGCTGACTATCGAACATAGTTTCGGATCTCATCATGATTTGCTGGTGCGGGTATTTGATCAGCTGGGTCGTGAAGTTGGATCTAAAAACGTCAGTCCAAAGGATATGGGTAATGGTTCAATATCGTTGAACGTTGCTGATCTACAGTATGGCGTTTACAGCTTGAATTTCGTACTTGACGGAAAGAACTTAGGCTCAATGCCTTTCGTCAAACAGTAATTAAAAATTCTTTTCATTTGGATGGCACGCACACGAAAGTGATGCGTGCCATTTTTTTTGCCCCTACCCTGAAAGGGATATTCTACTTTACCCCCCGCCCCCTGAAAGGGGGAGTTGCTTTCGAAGAATTATCAGATTAGAAAATTTAGAATCAACAACTCCCCCTTTCAGGGGGCGGGGGGTACATCGGGGTTAAAGTACATATCGAAAACCCACATACCACTCTCTCCCAAATATCGGCCCCCATATCAATCCACTATCGAAATAAGGACTGTATGGATGTTCAGCATCAATGATCACTTCCGATTGCCTGAAGTTGTTGATGTTTTCAACACCGGCATACAATTCAAATTTCTTATTAAATACTCTTGTCAATTGACCATTGAATAGCCAGAAGCCCGGTGATCGTTCCGGTAATCTGAATGTAAATGGATTTAATGCAGTATCAGGTATACGTTGTGTCCCTGTATGATGTCCTGTTACACTTATCCGCCAATGTCCTTTAAATGTAGCCACGCTTGATACATAAGACAGGTTTGCAAAAAATCTTGACGCAGGTGTAAATATTTGTTTCCTTAATCCTCCGTCACGATACGTGATGCGTGAATCCTGCAGCTTGTAAGCAACCTTTGCATCCAGGCGTTTCAATACTTCATACTGAAGCTCAGCCTGGAATGTATTAGCATATGATTTTCCATCAAGATTATATATCCACAGTTTCTGCGGACTGATATCCAGGTCTACAATTGTCCTGTCTGTAAATTCAGTTCTGAAAAAATCGATTGCGAGTAATCCGCTTCTGTAATCAAATGTAAATTCCTGTGTGAAACTTGCACCCATATTCCATGCCTTCTCCATGTTTAAACCATAAGGTTTATCGCTATCCGTTTCACCATCAATTTTCCATTGACGCGAGCTTGCAAGCGAACCCAGATTCTCTGCTATGGGTAGCGGCGTTCTCATACCTCTGCCTGCGGAAAGACGAATCACCATTTCATCTGTAGGCGCATATCTCAAATGCAATCTTGGATTGATAAGCAAACCATACAGGTTATGCTGATCAGCACGAACACCCAGCACAGCTGTAAATTTTGTATCCGGAATAAATGAATATTCGAAGAACGCTCCGGGTACGATTTCTTTAAATGCATATTGATTGGGACCTAGTCGTTCCGCATATGTATCATACTTGAAACTTATGCCCGCGAAATACTGATGTCTTGTATCTGAAAAAACAGATTGAAAAAGCCAGTTACCATTCAGCGATGTTTGTTCACCTTTATAGACATTGCTGCCTATAAAAGCGGATTGGCTATGCTGCACATATCCCCATTGCGAACCCAGTGAAGTGTATCTTTTGCCGGGAAAAACATATCCAAGCTTTGCTCCGATTTGCAGCCTGTCAGCATTGATGTCCGCTGTATAATGACCAGGCTGATCTTCACCGTGCGCAGCATGACCACCTTCTTTCCGGTCTCTCAACCACTGCACATTAAATTGTCCTTCAACCCCGGTATTGGAATTGCGATAATCCCACCTGTTGTCAAAGGTGAGCAGATTTCCTTTTGGCATGTCAGCGAACCCATCATCATTACGATCATGTTTTACAGGAACGATACTGTAGTGTCCAAACAATGCAGTACTGAACATGGGTGACAACTGGAATCGTTTAAACATATTCAGCTCGGAACGATAAGCTTCATTGAAATATCCATTGACCAGGAATTTGTCGCCAACATTTGGCTTTCTGAGCTCGACATTAATTTGTCCTGTCATACTTTCATATCCCTGCACCACGGAACCTGCACCTTTGCTGATCTGTATGGATTCTATCCATGCTCCCGGTGTATAGAGCAAACCAAAAGGAATGGCAAGACCCCTGATGCCGGGCATTTGTTCCTGGCTGATCAGGCTGTATTTGCCGGAAAGGCCGAGCATCTGTATTTCCTTCGCACCTGTCACTGCATCTGTAAAGCTTACATCAATCGTTGCATTTGTTTCAAAGCTTTCTGAAAGATTACAGCATGCTGCTTTGAAGAGCTCCTCTTTTGAAATATTCTGAACCTGCAGCGGATCTAAAAAAGAAATTTCTGTCGTTCGTTTTTTATGACTTACGACGACTTCACCCAATACGTTGTTTTGGGCTTTGAAAACTACAGACATATATTTCCCGGGTTCGACAGTTATGGTATCGGGTTCATAACCGAGATACATGAACACAAGCTTATCGCCATCCTTGGGAGATCGCGACATAAAAAAATATCCTGTCGAATCCGATGTAGTATTTCGCTTGCTATTCAGCCAATAGACCTGCACAAATTCAAGCGGCACAAGATTGCCGGCCTGGGATTCTTCCATCACTACACCGCGCACGGAGATATCCTGTGCTCCGGCTTCCTTCATCAGCACAAAGGAAGCCAGCCACAATAGAATTGAAATTCGCATGTCCGTTAGTGTTCCTTAATTCCGCTATCGTATTGACAACATGCAGGAAGCTTTTTATATCCTTTTGGATCTGCTTTTGCAAGTTCTGAGCGATACCCGGCTTTGGCCAATGCATCAGCTATCTTTTGTTTGTCCATTTTAGCGGAACCGATGACAACGAGTGTATCCGTTTTGATATCCCATTCTGCTTTCTTCACACCTGCGACATCCATGGCAGCGGATTCAATACGGGCTTTGCAATCATCGCAAATGCCGGGGACCAACAATGTGATCACCACCGATTGATCTGATTTCGCTGTTACAGATGTGGATGTAGATTTTTGCGCTGACAGTTCAGTATTCATTCCAAATAGAAATGACATGCTGAGAACTATACTATATAAAATATGAGTGATTGGTTTCATGATTATTAATTGTAAAATGAAAAACGAAAAGTGAAAAGTGAATGCTTCGACTTGCTCTACTCAAACCTCGTGCTACAGCTCAGCAACCAATAAAAAGTGCAAAGATCTCACACAGAGAAGTTGATATCAAGGTGATGCCATCATTTGAAATGGTCATCAAAAAATCATGAAGATCGTCAGGCGTAGAAAATCAGCGACTGGTGTAGGATGTAGATAGGTGGTCCGGAATCGCAACTATTATTTTCAATGCATGTTGGAATTGAAATATACTGCGGTGCGGATAGATCTGATGACGGAATAGAAATGTATAGCGGTGCATCAATCCATTTTACAAATGAAGGTGTGGTTGATGTAATATTTTGCTTTAGTACAATGACCTCATCGTCACAACATTTCTTTCCTTCTTTTTTAACACAATGCTGAACCTGTGATTTCTTACAGCATGATGGCAGGTTTTCCAAAGTATTATGATCATCGCATTTTGCCGCAAAAAGGATTGACACCGATTCCAGCATCCCTTTGCAATAATGCATATGCAATGGCAGGCCTACCTGCGAGAGCAGGATCAGCAAGGTGAGAGCATATGAGAGTATGGGCCGGATCATAAGAAATGTAAAAGTACCGGATTTCAGGCTAAGTACCTGCCATATAGATGTTAACACGCTTCTGGACCCCCTACCCCCTGAAAGGGGGACTAGAATTGGAAATCTTCCTTTCAGAAGGGGCCAGAAATAATTTAGAAAATTGAAATCAGCAACTCCCCCTTTCAGGGGGCGGGGGGTCAATGGATTCTTCTTTCAGGGCGGGGTCCCAGGTGTGATTTAAATATGTGTTAATCCCCCATTCCCCGCCTCTAATACACTTACTTTTGGAGACATGTTAATACAGCTCCTTCTTGGTTTCTTTCTTTCTGTTTCTCCTCAAAAGGTATCTATACCTACTTCTTGTGTTACGTCAGATAGCCTCACGGTTTATATTTTCCTGCTGGATGAATGCATGATCAGCCAGTTCTATACACCGCAGCTGAATCAGTATTTTGATAAATACCATGGAAGGAAAGTAGGTTTCGTAGGTTATTTTCCAAATTTCGCTTCAAAACCGGCGCAGATCGAAGCTTTTGGCAAAACCTATCATCTTGCATTTCCCCTAAAGCCTGATTACTATAAAGACTGGACCAGGAAATTCGGAATAACCGTTACACCGGAAGTCGCGGTCTGGGATCACCGGGAAGACCGCCTGATCTACCGGGGCCGCATCGACGACAGTTATGTACGCGTCGGAAAACGTAAAACACACCCTCAGAACGAGGATCTGAAGAATGTAATAGAGTCGTGGCTGCAACGCCAAACACCTGCAGATACAATTGTGACTCAGGCCATTGGTTGTTTTATTAACTTTGCTGACCCCCTTAGCTCAGGTAATCGGTAATCGGTAATCGGTAATCGGTAAGTAGTAAGGAGTGAGAGTGGAGGCAAATCCAAAATCGTAAATTGTAAATCGTCAATGAGAACATTTCTTTCCATCACCATCTACATGTCAGTTCTGACATTTGTTTCAGGCCAGGTGACATTCACTAAGGATGTGGCACCTATCATCTATAATAAGTGCACAACTTGTCACCGTCCAAATGAGATCGGCCCTTTCTCACTGACCAACTATGATGAAGTGGCTTCCTATGCGGACATGATCAAATATGTAACGTCGATCCGTTACATGCCGCCATGGAAAGCTGATCCTCACTTTTCAAGATTTATAGGTGAGCGCGCACTGACAGATGAGCAGATCGCACTGATCGCAGAATGGGTAGACAATGGCACCCCTTATGGAAATGCGTCAGAAGAGCCGGCTCTTCCTGTGTTTCCAACAGGTTCACAGGTAGGGACACCTGATCTCGTATTACATTTTGCAGAACCATTTCTTCATAAAGGTGGAAATGAAGATGAGTATCGCGTATTTGTATTCCCTACAGGACTTACACAGAACAAAGAAATATCTACCATAGAATTACGTCCGGGTAATCGCAAAGTATTACACCATGCCTTATTCGCTTATGATGAGACCGGTTCTGCAAAAGCTATGGATGATGCAGATCCTGCATATGGTTACGATGGATTTGGTGGTTTCGGCATTGATGATGCGCTTGGCAATATGTTTCCTGGTTATGTGCCTGGACAAAAACCGGTGCCATATCCGAAAGGGCTGGGTCAGACACTTCCGGCTGGTGCCGATATATTGATGCAGGCCCATTACGGACCATCCGCTATTGAAAGCAGGGATAGTTCTACGATCAATGTATTTTTCAAAAAGGAACCCGTGGAACGCCAGGTAGAAAGTCTGATCTTCTTACCGATCGCTCCATTTCTCTCCGGTGATATTTTCCTCATGCCACCGAATACAGTTAAAACATTTCAAACCCAATACACGACTCCTTTAAAAGTAAGTGTCTTCGCTATCTGGCCACACGCACATCTGCTCAACAAGAGCTATGAAGTATTTGCTGTGCATCCGAATGGCGACACTACGAATCTTATCCGGATTCCGGATTGGGACTTCAATTGGCAGGGAGTATATAGCTTCAAAAAATTTATCGTTCTTGAAGCCGGAACAACTGTTTATGCAAATGTGACTTACGACAATACGACCAACAATCCAAGCAATCCCAATAGTCCACCTGCATGGGTATCATGGGGTGAAAGAACTACGGATGAAATGCTATTCATGCCGATCAATTTTGTGTTCTATAAACAAGGCGATGAGAACATTGAACTGGATGAGGAAACCACAGGCATAGAAGATCCGAATGTTCGTTTTGTCAATCACTACTTAGCGCCTATCATTCCGAATCCTGCACGTGATGAAGCGATCATCAATTTTGTGCTTGAACATCCTGATCATATCACACTTAGAGTATTGGACATGCAGGGAAGAGTGGTAGCAAATGTCGCCTCCGATGAATGGAATAGTGAAGGTGCGCATCTGCGCAGCATTGATTTAACGCCGTGGGCTCCGGGAGGATATTTTGTACAGATGCTGGGTACGAATTTTGTGCAGTCGCAAAAGATGACTGTGGTGAAATAAATAAAACCAAAGGTTTTATAAAAATTAATAATCTGGTCGGGGCGTATTGAATACGCCCCGATTTTTTTTATTGCAAGTTGGGGGGCGGATGCGTTGGGGGCGGATGCAATACGCCCCAACAAATTTTTTTATTCCAAGTTGGGGGGCGGATGCAATGCGCCCCAACTTGGAATAAAAAAAGCCCTAACTTCCGATTGAAAACATAGTTCTTCGCCGGTTATGAAATACAATTCCCTGATTCATCGCAGGAGGTCCATGCGTCTTCGAGGTTATAATTATGCCCGAGCAGGAGCATATTATATTACTATTAATTGTAAGCATCGGATTCCATTTTTAGGTGAGATCATCAATAAGAAAATGATTCTCAGTGATTTTGGAATCATTGCTCAAAAGGAATGGATGCGGACTCCGCAAGTTCGCCCCAATATTGCATTAGGCCCGTTCGTCATTATGCCTGATCATATTCACGGTATCATCATCATTAAAAAAGATCTATCAGGAAAGAACGAGAATCTGAATGAGGTCGTATTGCTTACGCCCCAAATTTTCTCCTCCGATCCGCCCCGACTTCTTTCCTCAGATTTTTCGAGGCCATCTTCTTTCGACTCACCCCGGCGTTATTCCACTTTTCACTCTCCATCTCAAACTTTAGGCGCTATAGTTCGCGGATATATGGGAACAGTAACGAGTCAAATCAATAAGCTGCGAAATACACCGGATGAAAAAGTTTGGCAAAGAAATTATCATGATCATATCATCCGGAATAAATGGGATTATCACAGAGTTTCAAGATACATTCGAAATAATCCAAGAAAATGGAAAGATGAAAAGAAAGGAAATCTATAGAAAGAAAAAGAATAGTCGGGGCGTATTTCATAGCATACACCCCCGATAATATGAATAGAAAGTCGGGGCGTTTTGCAACCGCCCCGATGGTTTGAATCGAAAGTCGGGGCGTTTTGCAACCGCCCCGATAATATGAATAGAAAGTTGGGGCGTTTTGCAACCGCCCCGATGGTTTGAATCGAAAGTTGGGGCGTTTTGCAACCGCCCCGATGGTTTGAATAGAAAGTCGGGGCGTTTTGCAACCGCCCCGATGGTTTGAATCGACTAGTAGGGGCGGATGCAATACGCCCCGATGGTTTGAATCGAAAGTCGGGGCGGATGCAATACACCCCGATGGTTTGAATCGACTAGTAGGGGCGGATGCAATACGCCCCTACTAGTCGATTCAAACAATTTTTTCCTTCATCGCTTTCGACACTGCTTCCGTCTGCGAATTTACCTGCAGCTTTTCATACACTTTTTTGATATGCGTCTTGACTGTTTCAGGACTGATAAATAATGCTGAGGCGATCATCTTATAACTATTTCCTTCGACGAGTGATTCCAGGATCTCTTTTTCGCGGGGTGTGAGCTGATACTTGTTGCCGACAGGGGTTACTTTTTTATCTGATAATAATGTCAATACACTGCTTGCAATAGATGGGGTCAGAGGAGCTCCACCTTTTAAGACTTCATCGATAGCGCTGAAGATCTGCACCGGCGACGATTGTTTCAACAAATATCCATTTGCACCTTTGCGGATGGCGTCAAAGATGTTTTTATTGTCTTCGAATACAGTGAGCATGATGACTTTGATGTCATTCGAATGTTGCCGTATGATTTCAAGCCCTTTAAGCCCGTTGACACCGGGCATCTGGATATCCATCAATGCTACCTGCGGCTGAAGATTTTTTATTTCATCTTCGATATTCACACAATGTGGAAACGCGCCGACGACTTCATAGGAAGGACTTGAGCCTAATAAACGAACTAAGCTCTCGCGGAAAACCTGGTTGTCTTCATAGATAATAACTTTTATTTTCATACCTGATTTTAAAAATGAATTTTAATTGCATTACATAATCCCCACACTGATCTCATAGCTTGTCCCGTTTCCGGATGAGCTTTCCCGTATGACGGTTCCTTCAATTTGCTTTATCCTGGAGGCTATATTATTCAATCCATTGCCGCTGATATTAGTTTCTTCGTTCATGCCTATACCATCATCTTTTATGGAGAAAATAATATTTCCTTTTTGCTTTGTAATATCAAAGATGAATTGTTGGCACCCTGCATGCTTTGCAGCATTATTGATGATTTCCTTGAGTGCCAGGTATAAATCTTTCCGGTGACGCAGGTCAAGCTTGATATGTTTAAGATCACAGTGTGATGCGTATATGACATCGATATTCTGACTTTCAAGCATTTCACTCATGTATTGTTTAAGGCGGACCATCATATCATGAAGGCTATCGTATGCCGGGTTAATGCTCCATACGATATCGCTCATGGAATGCATCATCGTATCGGATTTATCCCTGATCTGGAGCAGGAGCGATGAAAGGTCTTTATTTTCTTCCGCCATATCAGAAGCAATCGTGCTGAATATTTTAATACCGCTGAGCGTAGAACCGATATCATCATGCAGATCTCTTGCGATTTGGTTTCTCAATTTCACCTCTGCATCTTTTTTCATTTTCCGGAGCTGAAGCAGGTATGCTATCACAGATCCTCCTATTGCCACCAGGCTTAAGATAAACCACCATGTGTTCCAGAACGGAGGTGCAATCCTGATTTCAGGAGCATGTATTTCTTCGCTCCACAATCCTGCATCATTGGATGCTTTAAGGCTAAAATGATATGTGCCAGGAGATAGCCTGCCAAGACTGATGGATGTGTGATTTTGTAGCGAGACCCAGCGATCATTTATCTCCGGGATCTTATACCAATAACTTATCCCTTGCGGATTGTCATAATCAAGACCGGTAAATTCATAGCTGATAAAATTATCTGTATACGCAAGCCTGATCCTGTCCGTAGTAAACCAATCCAGCGAACGATCGCCTGCTTTAATATCCTGGAGATAAAGGTTTGGTTTTTCAGTTTTCGTAAATAACTTATTCAGTTCAACCCGGTAGAGGCCACCTTCAAAAGTGCTATACAGTTCTTTGCCTTCATGCATGAAAAAATTGGGGCTATAGCCTTTAAAAGAACCAGCTACATTTACTTTAGAAACGACCTTTGCCTGACGGTCATAAAACAATAATTGATTAGAGGCCTGTATCCATAGATTATGATTGGCATCTTCATCAACCGCAAAAACCAAATTCGTTTTGGCTACAGATGCGATATCAATGTGCTGAAATATTTTCTCTTCAGGATCAAACAGTATAAGTCCATAATTAGCTGTGCTCAATGCATATTCTCCATTTTCCAACTTAGCAATGTCGTAAAAAACAGGTTTTTGAATATTGATGTCCTGTTCTTTAAATTTCCATGGGATGAATGCCAGTGTCTTAGCTGACAACGAATAATAATAAAGCCCCTTGTTGCGAATACAAATTAATATCGTGTCCTTATTATATAAAGCAACCTGGTTGATCTGCATGCTGTCCGGGAATGAATGGTAATCATACATTCCCGATTTCGTATTAAATGTTGCCAAAACTTTTGTATTCGATCTTCCCTTAACGATGATCGTGCTGTCATTGCCTTGCAAAATCCTGGAAGGCCAAAAACCTGATCTTGTAGGATAAAGTTTTTCAAACCAGAATTCGGGATCCTTTTTTCCAGTATTCCAATAATGCACTTTTCGCAGACCCTGGGGAGAAGTCATCCAAAGCATTCCCTGCTTATCATCTAATACATCCGTGACAGATTGCAATTCAGCATTGTGGGATGAAGGCAAATGAATAACATCATTCAACAGGATGACATGCTTCGTTTCCAGGTTGATTCCGTACAATCCAAAGAAAGTTCCTATCAGGGCAAACTCAGGTTTTACGAAATGCATAAACATTCCTTCTTCAATGATCACCCGCGGATCTGATTCAAGCTGCGGAACCGGGCTTTTCCGGGAGAGATAATGTAGTGCACGATCACTTTTGATCCACATATTTTTTTCCCTGTCAGACCTGATGATAAACCCGGAGCCCACAAGCCCGAACCCATAATCTGCATCTTTGAGAATATGAGAAATCGACCCTGTAGCAGGATGATAAATATTGATTCCTTTATTGGGCGATGACAACCAAATATTTCCTTCTACATCTTCAGTGATTGATGGATTGAATATTTCCAGCAGGTATTTATCCGGATTGGATTGCAGTGTATCAAAGGTTTCAATTTGTCCCGTATGAGTATCAAGCTTTGCGACCCCTTTAAACCAGGTATTGATCCACAATTGATCACGGCTATCAAGGAATAAATAATGTACCGTTATTTTCTCTCCTTTTTGACCTGATGGAAGTGCAGAGAGGCTATAGTCTTTGGTTGTTTTTTTATGGAGATCATATTTTCTCACTTTATGATCTGTCCCTATCCACAGGTCATCGTTACGGCCTTTTATAGCATAGAAGATCTTATCATCGTCAATACCTACATCCAGCTTATCCCACCGGGATGAAAACGGGTAAAACAAAAACATGCCATGGATGCTATGCACCAGGAAGCAGGAATCATTTTCCTGGTGTACATAGTATGCAAATGTCTCATCACCTAAAGCATATTTGTCAAAATCCTTTTTTTGCGGATTATACCTGTATAGACCGGATCTGGCACCAATCCATAGATGGTTGCTGTTGTCTTCAAAAATATATGTAATGGCTTCACGGCCCAGGCCATTGTGTTCATCTTTTCCCGAATAAAAAGTATAATTGATCCCATCAAACCGGTATAATCCCTCTACAGTCCCTAACCAAATATATCCCTGGTAGTCCTGATGCATATAGTAAATGGAAGGAAGGTCCGGTGGTAAAGGAAATTGTTTAAAAGGGTATGCCTGGGTTTGAGCTGATGATGGATTTATATAAATAGCTAATAGAAATAGTGCTATGAGCAGGGTATTAAATGTGTCGCGCGATTTATATAACATTTTGAAACATGAAGTGGTGGGTACTCTTAAACTAAATGTAGAAAGAATAAAAACATAATGTGTCCGGCATGATCTTTAGAACGACCTCACAGCACGAACACGATCGGTATCCCCTTTATATCCATCGCATTGAAAGCCACTAAAGATGAATTGGTCAAATGCGTCATTATTAGTGAATTCGCTTGAACTCCAATACAAAGCATCAGCAAAACCACCGATAGGCACCCTATTCAGTGACAACTTGTTTAACTCATCACGACTGGGTAAATACCAATCACTGAATCCACCCAGTATAAGATCACTGCATTTTCTTGCTGCTATTCCCGATTCCGGGCAAGTATTTATTATGTCAATGGTATTTTGATTTCCCGTGCCGAGTGCAATTCCATTTGCACCCTGGATATTTATTCCGGGACAACCCCATGAGGAACCTGTGGACTGGTCTGTCGGAGCTGCAATTAAGCCATGTATTTCACCTGCAATGTATCCTGGATCCCCGGGCTTTAATATATAGGCAACCTTGCCTCCTCCATAGTTTTCGCCGATGCCCAAAGCCGTTGGACCGCCTATCATATTTGTCCACGTTGTTCCATTGTGCACCTGTATTTCTCCAGCGACGCCACAATCACTGCACCAGATCAAAAGCCCTGCTTCCGGTCCAATGATACTACCTCGTGCTGCATGTGTCATACGTGGTGGTAAAAATCCCTGAGAAGTTGATTTTATTTCAAGCGCTGCTGAAATCGATGGATTGATAGTACCTATGCCTACACTTCCTCCTGATGGTTGCAAGCTAAGCGGATCTCCTTCTGTTCCATTGTATCCGGCCTGGATCCAGCCTGCAAAAGGGGTAGATATTGCTTTGCCGATATCTATGCCTTCATTCGCAGCTACACCGATTCTCAATATTCCTGTGGATCCTATTCCCGGAATGGTTGGGTTTGCAAACACACCTCTTACCTCCAGTTTAGCTGCAGGTGTTCCTGTACCCACTCCCACTTTTTGCGCATGAGTGATACAGGTTAATACCATTGAAATGAAAACGAGAAATATTTTTTTCATTGCCATATCGTCTTGATTGTTCATTTAATTCCTGCAGCTATCATTTTTTTTGAATTGATTGCTGTTTCTGTATGGAATAGAATCTGGCCCTCACCATACAGATTATTCTCACAGTTTCCTTCAGCATTTCGATGAACCACTACAACTGCATCTTTTGAAATCGTGAGTGATCCGTTGGTATAAATGGCAAGTGAATTAACTTCTACTGTGCCTGAACGGAGAACCGGAAATGAAAATGATGTAGTAGAAACGTCAGGGATAATGACATCTGAAAATTCATCGGGAACTGATGATGTACTCCAGTTTTGTGCACAGTGCCATTCATTTTTCATCCCGGGTGCCCCTCCTTTCCAGGTAATCGTTTTCTGGGAAAATGCAGACAGGCTTATTGTCACTAACAAAGCAGTAAACATGCATTGTGTAAGTTTTAGCAGGTTAGTTTTCATTTTAAAATGAAATGTGGTTATCGCTTGTGGCATCAGAAAAAGTATTTCTTGTGATACAAAATTGGTGGAAAGGGGTAGGTTGGGAAATACCGAAAATGGGTGATGATATGCACAAATAAGTCTGTGCTCCTTTGCCACAGGCGTTAACATATATTACCTCTGGGGGTAAAGCCCCACGAATTTGAAGACTAGCCCCTATATAGGCCCTCATGGCTCACACGTAGATTTATGTCGTAAATCCCATGCTTCCTCTTATTAAAGCCTGTGATTATAAAATTGTAAACATCATTACCTCTTATTAAAAATTGATTACTACTTAAAACAGGTATATTACTAAAATACTTAAACCCCTTTAAGATGAAATGTATACTAACCGCACTGGTTTGTCTGTCTGCTGCCTTCCTCTTTGCACAAACCTCTGATCAATATATCATTGCTGCTCAGGGCGGCTTTTCTGAAGGAAAGGCGATAACCATGAGCTGGACAATTGGTGATTTGGTGACAGAACAATCTGTCCTGCGGGATGCTGTCGTCACCCAGGGTTTCCAACAACCCACCATTTTCGTAAAAGAAATTAAAATAGATCCCAACACAATCGGAAATGTCGGTTCTGAGACAAAAGCATATGATTTCACTGCTTCTGTTTATCCAAATCCTGTAAGCAGCAATATCAATGTAAAAGTTGAAAATGCGGAAAGAGAATATTTTATTGATGTCCTCGATCAGACAGGCAGGCTTTTGTCAAGAAATAAGAGTCATAACAACCAGGAAGTGATCAATTTATCGAGTCTTCCTGCAGCACATTATGAATTACGTATCAGCTTAGTCGATTCACCACAATCAAAAGTTTTCCAAATTATTAAATCACATTAACAGAAATGAGTGTGTTTAGCTTATCAACAGAAAAATCAACCCACATGAAAAACATTTTACTTCTTACCACTTTGTTGGTAATTGCCATTTCAGGCTTAAAGGCTCAAATCGCTTTACCGGAAGGAATGCGTTACCAGGCTATCGCAAGAGATAACGATGGTAATATCCGTTCAAAAGAATCTCTGACGGTTAAGGCTGAGCTTGTTGTACTGGATACAGAAGACGAAGTTGTCTATGCTGAAATTCAGAATACCACTTCCGGTGAATTCGGATTGCTCAACATCACCATTGGTGAAGGAAAAAGCATCATAGGATCTTTTTCTAAAATACCCTGGAGCAAACAGCTGTGGGTCAGAATCTCGATAAAAAATGCTGATAACGATGACTACCAGTTAGTCACCACGAGCAAGCTGTATTCAGTGCCTTATGCATTCTATGCAGCGTCAGCCGGATCACTGACTGACAGCGAGACTGATGATAGTGGAAATGGCAGTAATGACAGGGGACTCGGAGGAGACCTTGATCAGACAGCTATATTCTGGGCGCTTGATGGAAACACCAATGCACATAAATATAAAGGCGGTGGTCCTCCGGTGCTTGGAACTACTGACAGGAAAGATCTTGTCTTCATCACGAAGAACATCCCTCGTATGATCATCGACAAGGATGGTAACATCAACTTTTTGACCAGCATCGATCTGGATGGTGATCTTAACGTAGATGGAAATACCACTTTGAATGGTTCGCTGGATGTGACTAACATGAGCCCGACTCATCTATCAGGTACTTTGACTGTTGACAAAGCAACTACACTGAATAGCTCACTTACAGTTGCGAATATGTCTCCTACCCAGTTAACCGGGTTGCTCAATGTGGAAAAGACTTTAGAGGTAAAGGGTGCGACAACACTTGGTCATACGCTCGATGTCACAAACATGAGTCCCACACACCTGACAGGAACCTTAGTAGTGGACAGACCAACTACGCTGAATAGTTCACTGACGGTAACAAACTTAGCTCCAACCAGTCTGACAGGTTTGCTCGATGTTGATAAAACATTGAATGTGGATGGTGCATCTACGCTGAACAGCTCTCTTGATGTAACAGGAATGAGTCCAACTCACCTTTCAGGTACTTTGACGGTTGACAAAGCAACAACACTGAATAGTTCGCTCACAGTTACAAACATATCTCCAACTAATCTGACAGGTTTGCTGGATGTAGATAAAACATTGAATGTAGATGGAGCTACAACCCTTAACAGCTCTCTTGATGTAACCGGAGTGAATCCTACTCACTTATCAGGAACTCTGGCAGTTGACAAAGCAACTACATTGAAAGATGCAGTTACGGTTACCAATTCAGCCCCAACTCATCTGACAGGTTTACTTGATGTAGATAAGACCATGAATATTGACGGCGCTTCCACACTGAATGGTACGCTTGATGTAACCGGCATGAACGCCACTCACCTGACAGGTACTTTGACGGTTGATAAAGCAACTATCATCAAGGAAGCCCTGACAGTTATGAATATGTCGCTGACTCACCTCACAGGTGATCTTGATGTGGACGGTGCTTTTGGTGCACAGGGATCTATCAATTTAGATGGTCCGCTGACAGTAGGAGGTATGAATCCATCCAAGCTTACAGGTACGCTTGAAGTTGGTAAGCTGGCTACGTTAAAGGCCGGTTTGATCGTAAGAGGTGATGGAACATTAGGACCTAATGGTGATCATGTTGCATTTTTCGACAATACGGAAGGTGGTTCAAGTGATGGTGTAGCTATCCGGATAAATAATGCCAATACAAATGCACAAAATAATTTTGTAACCTTTTATAAAGGTGACAATTCAATAGCTGGACGAATTGAAGGATATACACTGAATGATATCGGTTCACCTCCGGTACCTACCAGCGATGAAATCTGGACTGCGGTATGTATCGCGATTGCTGATTATAATCCAATCACTATTTTCTGGACACAGTTTGCTAACCAGTTTAACCTGGTCGGTACGATCTGGAATGGCGCCACGATTCCTGCATTTTCTATTCCTGATTTTCCAGGTTTGACGCTTCCTAATTTTCCGGGTTTGACGCTTCCTAATTTTCCAGGTTTAGATCTTCCTAATTTTCCAGGTCTTGATATCCCTGATCTGCCTTCTCTTACATTGCCAGGTATTCCTGCTTTATCTATTGAGGGTATTGAAATCTTTCCGGGTTTAAGTTTCCCAACTATTCCGGGTCTGACGATACCTAATATCCCAAGCTTTGATATTCCGAACATACCAAGCTTTGATATTCCTGATATTCCTGCTTTTGATATTCCTGATATTCCTGCTTTTGCAATTCCTGATGTACCTGAAATTAATCTGTCTGATGACCTGTTCCATTGGCCTACTATTCCAACTTTCAGTGACATTTTGGTTGACGAGGGAGTGTGTCCTGATGCTGGTCTCTTTGATGTTCCTAATGGATATGTATACAGATTGATTGAATGGGGTGTTGCAAATGATATGCAAAACATGATCTCATTCAGTCCTATAGATCTTGCTGCTAAAGTGCTGACATGGGGTGTAACTAAAGTAGTTAAATCAGGTGGAGTCACTTATGGTTCAAAAGGTGCTGACTATGCAGAATACCTGCCTAAGCTGCATACTACTGAACAGTTTATGAGCGGTGAAATCGTAGGTGTACATGGTGGCCGGATTTCTAAAGTAACAACAGGTGCAGATCAGATTCTTGCAATCTCTACTGAACCATTAGTACTGGGTAATCAACCTGATGAAGCCGATAAAAACAATTTTGCTAAAGTCGGATTCCTCGGTCAGGTTCCTGTATTTGTTCAGGGTCCTGTAGAACTGGGTGATTATATCATTCCTTCCGGTAAAAATGACGGCATCGGTAAGGTCATCAAACCAGGTGAATTACATGCTGACATCCTTCCTGAAATATTTGGAAAGGCCTGGTCTGCATCTCCGCTTGAAACTACTGTAGTGATCAATGTATCTATCGGCTTACGTCCAACTGAAATCGCAGAAGTGCTGAAGCAACGTGAGGAAAGCCTGAAATCACTCCAACAACAGATCAATGATCAGAATGTAATACACAACGAATTGAAAGCTGACGTAAACCTGCTCAAGACATATCTTGATCTTGGTGTCAATCCTTCTGCTAAGCGAACGAATTAATAAAAGAACAGTTAACAAGTAATCTGAAAAAAAATGAAAAATCTACTGTTTCTTTTAACTGCATTTTTACTTTTCTCGGCTGACTTACTGGGTCAAACCGTACCTGAGGGTATGCGTTTCCAGGCTGTCGCCCGGGATTTGGACGGAAGCCTTCTTCTCGATAGAGCATTAATCGTCCAGGTGGAATTATTGACCTCGGGACAGGATGAAAAGGTTTTCTATGCCGAAACACACGACGTTCTTTCAAGTAATATGGGTGTTCTTGATTTTGTGATCGGAGAAGGTTCAACACCATCCGGTAAATTTTCAGACATTCCATGGTCAAAAGAAGAAATGTGGGTGAGGATCTCTGTGAAAATTCCCGGAGAGGAAAATTTCCAGATCATCAGCTCTGGTCAGCTATACTCTGTTCCTTACGCTCTTTATGCGAATACCGCAGGATCATTAGTGAATAAACCTGGTGGAAGCAGAGGATCAGGTGGAGACCTGGACCAGACAGCTATCTATTGGGCTCTTGACGGCAATTACAATTCGCACAAATACAAAGGAGGCGGACAGGCTGTATTAGGTACGACTGACAGGAAAGACCTGACAATGATCACCAAAAACATCCCACGCTTAATCATTGATAAGGATGGAAATATCAACATCCTTGTCAGCATCAGCATCGTCGGTGACTTAAATGTAGATGGCAACACTACATTGAATGGTTCACTCGATGTGACCAACATGAGCCCAACACACTTTTCAGGAACACTAACAGTTGACAAGGCAACTTTACTAAATGATGCTCTGTCGGTTCAGAATACAGCTCCTGCACAAATGACAGGATCACTCGTGGTTGAAAAGACAATGAATGTGAAAGGTGCTACAACACTGGGCAGCTCTCTTGACGTCACCAATGTAAGTCCTACTCATCTTACAGGTACATTGACAACAGATAAAGCAACTACACTGAATCACTCACTTACAGTGACCGGTATGTCTCCTACGCAATTGACAGGTGCTCTCGATGTAGATAAAACCATGAATGTAGATGGAGCAACTACGTTGAACAATTCACTTGAAGTTGCCGGCATTACACGACTTACAGGAACTGCAGTTGTTGACAAAGCTACTACACTCAAAGATGTAGTTACGGTGACGAATATGGCGCCAACACAATTGACAGGTTTACTTGATGTAGATAAAACCATGAATGTTGATGGAGCTACTACATTGAATAACAAACTTGACGTCAATGGTGTAACCAGTGCGACACACCTTACCGGTACCCTGGTGGTGGATAAAGCAACTACACTGAATGATGCAGTGACCGTGACGAATATGGCTCCGACACAATTGACAGGCACACTGGATGTTGACCAGACATTGAACGTCGACGGTGCAACCACGCTCAATAAAACACTTGACGTCACAGGGAACCAAGCTACTCATCTTACAGGCACGCTGACTCAAGACAAAGCAACAACACTGAACAGCACGCTTACTGTTAATAATGCCGCGCTTACACATCTTACAGGTGATCTGGATGTTGATGGCGCTGTACTGATTGACGGAGCTATCGGCATTGATGGACCGTTGGATGTTGCCAATATGAATCCGACTAACCTTACAGGCACACTGGAAGTTGACAAGTTATCTACTTTCAAATCCGGTTTGCAGGTGACAGGTGATGCTACAGTAGGACCTGATGGCAACCATCTTGTTTATTTTGATAATACAGAAGGAGGAAGCAGCGATGGTATTGCAATAAAAATCAATACCACGTCTCCTAATAAGGAAAATAATTACATGACCTTCTATAAGGGTGCAGGAAGTGCTGTAGCAGGCCGCGTAGAAAGTTATGAGTTTAACGACATCGCGAATATTCCATTACCTACAAGTGATGAAATCTGGACTGCAGTGTGCATAGCTATCGCTGATTATAACCCGCTCACGATACTATGGACACAATTTGCAACAGGTTTCAATTTTGTATCTGATGGATGGAACAATCAGACGATTCCATCTTTTGACATACCGGATATTCCTGCTTTTACCATTCCTGATGTCCCTGCATTGACGATTCCCAATGTACCCGCTTTTGACATTCCTGATGTTCCGGGATTTGTGATTCCAAATATTCCGGGAGTTGTCATACCTGATATTCCTGCATTGGAAGTAGGGCCTTATTTATGCGCATCGGTTTGTTTTTGTGATTGCTGTGCATTTTGTTTTGATTTTAACTGCTGTTGTGAAACCGTTTGCCTTGTACCTCACTTCACGGTTTTCAATGAACTTGTTATCCCTGATTTCCCGGGCCTTGATATTCCTGATTTCAATGGCATCACGATTCCCAATTTCCCGGGTATTGATGTGCCTGATTTCCCTGGTATTGCCATTCCTAATTTTCCAGGCTTAGTTATACCTGCTACACCTGCCATAAATATGAAAAGCCTATTTGGTACGGCTCCTACTATTCCAACATTCAGTGATATCCTGGTGTCACAGGGCATTTGTCCAAATGAAGATATTTTCAATCTGAATACGGGCTATTTTTCACGTCTTGTAACCTGGGCGATGGAAAACCGGGTACAGGACTTAGTGACGATTGATCCTATTATGCTGGTTGCAAATGGCCTTGCATGGGGACTTACTTCTGCAGTGCTTGACAATGGTATTGTCTATGGTTCCAAAGGAGCTGACTACGCAGAATACCTTCCTAAATTATACCCGACTGAACAATTCATGAAAGGTGACATTGTAGGACTTTATAATGGCAAAATTTCAAAGAATACACGTGATGCTGACCAGATACTGGCTATTACTTCGCAACCTTTAGTGCTGGGTAATACACCGGACGATGCAAATTCATCAGCTTTTGAAAAAGTAGCTTTCCTCGGACAGATACCTGTATATGTAAAGGGGCCGGTAAACGTAGGTGATTATATTTTACCTTCAGGGGACAATAACGGTATTGCGAAAGCTGTACCTGCCGGATCCATGACTGCTGAAATGTTCTCCATGATATTAGGCAGAGCATGGTCTGATTATGCAGGTGAAGGTGTAACACTGATCAATACATCCATAGGTTTCCGCCCATCTGAGATTGCAGAGGTGCTCAAAAAGCAAGGGGCTGTAGAACAAAAGATACAAGAACAAGTACAACTTCAACGCGATGGTTCTGAAGTGATGATGAAAGACATCGAACAGATGAAACGCGAACTTGGATTAGCACCGACTACATACAACCCATAAGGTTTAAGATTTCGTAACCATTTACGAAGAAGGCAAATAGTTAAAAATTGTTTGCCTTCTTTTTTTTGTTTTACATTCAAAATAAAAACATGATCACAGGATTTAGAATTATATGTCTGAGCACATTTCTCCTCCTTCAGGTAATCATATTTCCATGTTATGCCCAGTCTTTTGAAGGATCCATTACGATTAAGGTGGATCAGAAGGATGAGGAAAAGTCTTCAAGATTAACTGTAAAAGGAGATAAAACACTTCTTGAGATTGAAGTGGATTCATCCCAATCATTTAAGATCATAAAAGACAGGAGTGCTGAAACTTCTACCATGTTGCGCAAAAGGAATGATCTGAAATATGGTTTCAGGGTTAATTATGTTCCTGAGCCCGATATTCCCACAGTTAATATCAATTCGAATGTCACCACAGAAATCACTGATGAGGTAAAAATGATCGGAAAATACAGCTGCACGAAAATGAAGTTCAAAAGCCCACATGCCTTAGCAGAAGCATGGATTACAAAAGACCTTGGTTTTTCACTTAGCCGATATTATCCTGAGTTTACAGGTAATAGTGAAGACCAGCATTTATCGGATCTGAGAAAAGCAGTGGATAAAGAAGGGTTTGTCGTAAGTTATTGGGAGAAAATTCCAGATACAGGAAAGGAAATCAATGTAGAAATTACGGTAGAACAAAAGGATGTCCCTTTGGAGACCTTTAATACCGGTGAATATCTTGTGCTGGACAAAGATGGCATGACGCGGTTAGCACAGAATGCACAACATGATGAAGTAGCGAAAAAACAATGGGCTGAATTTCTACAGTTATTTGGAAATGGCAATTGACTTTATAGTATTAAGAATCCTATAACATTTAACGCGGCTTTTATGCTTTTATACGGCAGGCTTAACAAACCATTCGGTCAATCCGATTTCTCCTGAACATTCACAACAAGACAAAAACACTAAATTTGTACCTCCTCAGCACTATCATCCGGCTGAGTTAGTGGTCTTTCAAATTAAATCTTATACTGATGTTTTACAAAGCAATCAAACTGTCCATACACGCTCATATTAATAAAGTCCTTCTTGTCAGCCTGCTTACATTCTGTTTTTTTATGAATCAGGGAATTGCCAGTGGCCACAAGATTAAAGGCACTCTCACCAATTTTACTGGTGGCGAAATTTATCTATCCATGCTTTATGGAGGTAACCAATATGTGGTGGACACAGCTAAAGTTGTGAATGGAGCTTTTTCATTCGAAAGCATCTATGATCTCCAGTCAGGTGTCTACCTGGTTATTCTTCCGCCCACGAAAAGCTTTTTGATATTAGTCGATCAAAACGAGACAGATTTCAGCTTCTTTGCAGATAATAAGGATATTGATGGGACTATCCGGTTTGAAGGTTCTCCCGATAACAAAGAATACTATGATTACCTGAGATATTTTCAAACCAAGAGAGCTGAGCTTGATAAGATCAAGTCAACGTATGATGCACAGAAAAGTGATCAGGATAAAACTGAACTGCTTGCTAAAATGCAGCAGCAGAAAAAAGAGATTATAGAATACCAGACAGCCCTGGTAGCCAGGATTCCAAAAACCCTGACTGCTGCAATGGTCAGATGTGAACTGCCTGTTGAAGTGCCTACATATGATGGCTCTCCGGAGGAAATTCAAATGAAGAAATACCTGTTTCAAAAATCACATTTCTTTGACAATGTAAATCTGTCTGATGAGCGACTCATCCGCGCACCGAAAAACGTGCTTGTCGACAGAGTAGAATATTACCTGGACAACCTGACAGTACAAAGCCCTGACTCGATCAATAAAAGCGTGGATTATATCCTTAAAAAAACTGAAAATACCCAGGTCGCATACCGGTTTTTTCTTACTCATATGTTCAATAAATACAGGGAAGCCAAGAACATAGGAATGGATGCTGTCTTCGTGCATATAGCTGAAGATTATATTGCGAAAGGAAAAGCTCCATGGATAGAAGAAGAAGAAAAAAATAAGGTCTTATCAGCTGTCAGGCTTATCTCCCCGACATTGATAGGAAAGAAAGCACCCAACTTCACTGTGCAGACAGAAGGAGAAAAGAATGTATCACTTTATGACATTCAGTCACCTTATACCGTATTGGTATTCTGGGCACCAAATTGTGCACACTGCCAGCAAAGCATGCCGGTGCTGAGCAGCTTTTACAAAACATACAAGGATAAAGGCGTAGAAGTATTTGCTGTATGCACAAAATTGAATGAGCAGGAAAAAGGATGTTGGGATTATATCGACAAAAACCAATTCACAAACTGGATCAATGGCAGCGACAAATCAGGAGGTACCTCTGCGATTCAGACAACGTATAATATCAAAACCACACCGAAAGTATACGTCCTGAGTAAGGATAAGACGATCTTAGCAAAAGACCTGAGCATTGAGAACCTGGAGGAAGTGTTCAGGAGGTTGATCCCTCCGACTGACAAGTGATTCATTTGGGAAGGAGGATTCTATATTGAGGATGTTAGCTTACCTCGGTAACCGCTGATATCGCTGATAAAATTGATACCGCTGATAAATGTGGTAACATTGATTTCTGATCAGATAGATGATGTTGATAAAGAATGTCTGTCCAATAAATGCTATAGTTTGCACAAATATTTCTCCATCTAGTCTTTCAATTTGAGTCAGGATTTTTTATTAGCCTTTGAATTGATGAGGCGCTTAAATACTAATCTGGGACCGCCGAAATTAATCAGTAGTCCTACTTCAAGACGATAAGCTTCAAGGTAATTGATAGCCTGGCATAGATCACCATCATCCATTTCTGAAACTGCTTTGATTTCTACAGATATTTTGTCCTCAACTAAAAAATCTGATCGTCTTCGTCCAAGGATTTCTCCTTTGTAAAAAACCGTATTCTCGTATTCACTTACATAGCTTATCCCTTGTAATCTCATTTCAATTTCAAGGGCGCGGTGATAAAATTTTTCCTGGAATCCCGGACCGAGCTCATTGTGCACTTCGATGGCGCACCCGATAATCCTGCCGGTGAGTTCAGAATATTTATAGTCTGTGTTGACTATTGTTCCCAACTGGTTTTAATTTTATAAAACTAAATTAAGGACCCTTTTATAAAAATGCAAATAAAATTTTGGTCTCGCTTTTTTTAATGTTTATTAGTTCACTGGTGACATAAACACAACTCTGCATCAGTGGTACTATTGATCAGCGATATTTTAATCATCAATTATATCAGCGGTCACCGGGGTATATGTAATCTTCCTCCATGCACGATCATTATCAGCGCTATCAATTTCATCAATGATATCAGCGGTCATCGAAGTAAGCGTATACCTTCCTCTAATCTAACATCTCCCCCAACCCCTGCTTCAAAGCATCTTTCAAATACTCATTCTGCTCCATTGCATAATGCTTCTTTATCAACGCGAGAATGCTGTTCTTTAAATTCCCATCGCTCAAATCCCTGTATGTTTTCACCAGGCCAAGTATAAGATAGAAACGCCTGTATTCTTTATTTGAGCCCTTCATATAAAATTCAGAACCAAGAAGCTGCAGTCCCTCTTCCTGAACACCTGCTGGTTGCGGTGAAATATACTTCACGATGGAAGCCACAAAATCTTCCAGGTAATCCACGGGCAGGTTCTTTGCTCTTTCGTCTTTGAAAAATGCAAGCGAGGTGCCACTTCCTTTTTTTGCGAACAACTCTGCACGTGCAGCATATATAGCAGATGAAGTGCGCTGCTCATACCGGGTGGCCTGACGCAATGCTTCATTAATATCAACAGCGGCTATCGACGTGAGGGCGAGATATATCACCTGAGTTTTATCCGTGCTATCCAAAAGTTTAATTGCATAATCCTTTGCTTTCTCAGGATCAAGATTAGCTAATGACTCAAGAATGAAATCCTGTAGTTCAGCATCTGATTCTGTCAATGACATGGTATTAAGATGGTCCACGTCTGAATGATCTGTAAAATATTGTATTGCCATTGACCTGGCTGTAAGCGAAGAGTCTTTCATCAGCTTTTCTAATGCCGGCTGAGAAATTTCGGACATGGCGGTATATGCAGATATACGGTGACTAACAGATGTGGAATACATTAATCTTGTCTCATTTTCGGATTCAGGCACATCCTGATTTACCTGGACCAATAGGATATCTCTTGGATCTAAAATGACAGCTGCAGGCTCCTCCTTTGCGGCCAACACGAACGATTTTGATTTTTCCTCCAGCCAGATCTTATGTATCTCACTACTGCCATCTTTATAGTATACACCTACATCAATAGGTAATTTAAATACATCCTTGAATCCCCTTTGATCCTGTGTCTGCTCTATATCAATCGTTAATTCTTTGTTTATTTCATCATACCCCTGATAGATCTGGAGTATGGGATGCCCCTTAGCAAAATACCACTGATCAAAAAACCAGGTTAAATCCTTGCCCGTCACATCTTCAAATGCAAGGCGCAAATCCGCGGCTTCAACTGAGTTGTATGCATGCTGCTGCAGATATAATTGTAACGAGGCAAAAAATGCTTCATCACCGACAAGGTCACGCAACATGTGCAATACCAATCCTCCTTTATTATAACTATGCGCATCAAACACAGCATTCTCATTTGGATAATGATAATAAATGAGCGTGTGCTTATTTTCTTCACCATAATATCCGTTCAATTCTTCCATTCTTGAAATGTCTGCCCTCTCCCTGCCATATTTATATTCGTACCATAAATATTCTGCGTAATTGGCAAATCCTTCATTGAGCGTAATGTTGGCCCATGACTCACAGGTGACCAGGTCACCAAACCAATGATGAAATAATTCGTGCGAAACGATATAGTCATTTGACCCCGGCTTGATCACATCTTCATCATGAAATTGTATGAAATCACCAAAGACGGTTGCGGTTGTATTTTCCATCGCACCGGATACAAAATTCTTGACGATGATCTGCGCATATTTAGGCCATACATAATCAAACCCAAGTTTTTGAGAAAAGAACTCAATCATCTCAGGTGTGTGTGCAAAAATCGCCCGCGCATCTTTTCCATAACCGGGATCAACATAATAATCGACCGGACGTCCACGCCAATAATCAGTGACTTTATCCCATTTGCCGACAGCCACCATGGTGAGATAAGGAGCGATAGGTAATTCAAGCTTCCAGTCATCTCTTCGCATTCCATTCGGCAGTGTCGTGGATGAAATGAGATTCCCGTTTGACAATGTCATAAAAGTATCTGCAACTGTCATGATGATTTCCATCGTGCATCTTTCATTCGGATGGTCGATGGTAGGAAACCATTTTCTGTTTGATGATGTCTCACCTTGTGACCAGATCTGTCTTGGCAGGTCCGGCACTGTATCCAGCGGATCGATGAAGTATAATCCCTGGTCACTTGTTATGGCCGCGCCAGCCTCAAGATTGCTGGGTTGTGGAGTTACAGCATATTGAATGGTGAGTGTCAGCCTGTCGCGTCTTCCCATCGGTTGAGCCAAAGGAATGGTGATGATCTTTTTATCATAGCTGTAATCCTTGATGATTTTATCACCGACCATGATCTTTTTAATATCAAAATCCACTGCATCCAGCTGCACATCATGCTGCGTATAAAATACAGGAGATAATGTAAGAGTGGCGGTTCCATTGACTGCTGATTTTTCCCAGTCGAAGGAGAGATCAAGTATCGTATTCAGCAAATCCCATTTCCGTTCTTCTGCGGCCCGGAAGGGATATTCTGTTTCTTCCGTGGTGATATCATCGAGTGACATGGTATCTTCATAGATGTCTGATGTATCTTCTGGTTCAGGACCAGTGGAAAGATTTTTTTTGGATGCACAGGAAAATAAAAAGACCGTACATACGGCCAGAACAAAAAGCTGCAATTTTATCATGATGATGTCCGGTGTTTAAGTGGAATGGAAATTAAAGGTAAATACTTTAAACCCCACATAGTCTGTCACCTGTGACTAAAGAGGTTATCCAGTCGACAAGAAGCGTTTTGCCCCTATGCTCGACCTGCTAATCACAACCTGGTGCTACAGCTCCGCAACCATCCCCTGAAGGGGACTTTTGATTTCAACAACTGGGAATTATGAATTCATTTGATGTTGAATTCGTGGTATTTACTATTATAAAAAAAACTTCGGCTCAGTTTGCTCTTGAAGTCCCCTTTAGGGGATTTAGGGGCAAAACGTAGCCGAAGCTTTGGAAAACCAGCATTGTAATCGCCCTACAATGCCGGTAGTTTATAAAAAAACTTAATCAATATCCGCTAGTATCTCTTCTTCTGAATGGGCAACACGTGGAGCGTTGACAAATTTAGCTTTGATCTTTTGTTCCACTTCCCATGCCAGTTCAGGATTGTCCATGAAGAATTGCTTAGCTGCATCTCTTCCCTGTGCAATCTTGGTGCCTTCGAAGCTGTACCATGCACCACTCTTCTGGATGATGTCTGCATCAGCACCGAGGTCTACTATTTCTCCTACTTTGGAAATACCTTCTCCAAACATGATGTCGAATTCAGCTACCCGGAATGGTGGGGCAAGCTTATTCTTGACGACTTTCACTTTTACGTGATTACCTACCACATTGCCATCCCTGTCTTTGAGGGCTGAGCCATTGCGGCGGATATCAAGACGGAGTGATGCATAGAATTTCAGCGCATTTCCCCCCGTAGTTGTCTCAGGATTGCCAAACATAACCCCGATTTTTTCACGAAGCTGGTTGATAAAGATGCAGCAACAACCTGTGCGGCCAATCGTACCTGTAAGCTTCCGCATGGCTTGTGACATGAGTCGCGCCTGGAGACCCATTTTAGAATCACCCATTTCACCATCTATTTCCGCTTTAGGAACAAGTGCGGCTACTGAGTCAATAACAATAATATCAATTGCACCTGACCTGATCAGGTTTTCGGTTATTTCCAGGGCTTGCTCGCCATTGTCCGGCTGCGAGATCAGCAGGTTTTCGGTATCCACACCCAGTGATTCTGCGTAGAAGCGATCGAAGGCGTGCTCTGCATCTATGAAGGCAGCCATCCCTCCCTGTTTTTGGCATTCTGCTATAGCATGGATAGCGAGAGTGGTCTTCCCGGAAGATTCCGGGCCATAGATCTCAACGATACGGCCTCTTGGAAAACCGCCGGTTCCAACGGCAATATCTAATGAAACTGATCCGGTGGGTATGGCCTCCACCTCAACGACCTGTTTGTCGCCAAGCTTCATAATGGTGCCCTTTCCATATTGTTTTTCAAGGCGATCTACGGTAAGTTGAAGGGCTTTCGACTTGGCATCGCGTTCTTTATCAGATGACATAGTAATTAGAATTTAATAAAGTAAATATAAGTGATGAAGTTAATATGTAAGTCAAATATATGGGCAATTTTTGACTATTTTCTCGTCATGTCCAAATTTTAACACTTTTTTCGAAAAAATATTTTTGTGCTTCTCCCAAAGAAAAAGGCCTTCCGGAATATCATCAGGAAGGCCTTATTCTTTGAACTAAGTCGGGTACATCAGCTGGCTGAAACCGGAATTGTGGATGCGCTATAAGCAAGAATCCGGTTGATCACCCTTTCGGATGGGTTCATCGGAATCGTTCCCAGGGCTTCTTTCCCTGCTTTTAACGCGCCAAAAGCTTCAGCGATCTGAGGAACGGTACATACAAGCTCGAGCAGCAAATCCGTCTCCGCTTTACTTGTTTCACCATACACCAGTCTTGTCAATTGTAGTTGGGTAAATTCATGCTTCATACTCAGTATTTTATTCGATTATATTAACATAGCCGATCAGGCGGTTATTGTGTCGGCGGTGGAAAAAATTGGATGCGGGATAAAAGGATGCCGGATACCGGACTCTAAACGCAATAGGGACGCTAATAAAAAGGAGGTTGCTATATCCAACATCCCTTGTGCGTCAAGCGTCTGGTATCCGGCATCCCTTAATCTGGCATCCTTTTTTCAGAGAATTTGCGTTGTTTACAGTAAGTTTACGTAAACCAATGGATATACTATCTTCTATCTCCAATCAGGATGGGCCTTCATTTATCCTGATTGTCTTCTCTGTTTTGTTGGCATTCCTGCTGTCATCACTCCTGGTATTTACGTATGAGAAGACCTCCAGGGATATCGTTCCGCCGGATCATTTTATACAATCCCTCATCCTGATGGCCATCGTCACGGCCACTATCATGGAATCTATCGGGGATAGCATGGCCCGCGGCTTTGGGATTTTCGGGGCTCTGGCCATACTCCGTTTCAGGACCAATATTTTCAATCCAAGAAATGTAGCTTTTATTTTCGCCGCCATGGCTGTAGGTATAGCCTGTGGTGTCAATAGTTTTGCAAATGCAATCATCGGAACGGTTGCTTTCTGTCTCATTGCTTTTTTCCTCAGGATGACACCTTATGGTCGTAAAAACAATCTATTGGGCCAGCTTCGTTTTGAAATGAATGGTGATGTTGTAGAATTCGAAAAAGCGCAACAGATCATCAGGAAACACTGCCGGAATTTTGTGCTGAAACGATACCGCATCAATTATCTCCCGCAGAAAGAGAACCTGGTTGAATATGCTTTCGACCTGCGTCTTCAGAATGAAATGCATGGAATGCAGCTGACCGAAAACCTTAGAACAATAGAAAGTTTGCAGAATATCCGGTTGAGCTTTAATGATACCTACGTCCATCAAACTGATTAATCTTTAACCTGCCATGCGTAGAATTAATCTTCTCTTCATTTTTATTCCTGTCTTATTTTTTACGCTATTTATTATTTACAGAGGCCTCAATCGCAATTCAGCAAATTTTTTCGGAGTCGCCGAAAACCAGGAAACACAAATCAACCTGGACCATGCAGTTACTGTCCAAAAAATAAATGTATCTGAAGGCCAATTTGTGACAAAAGGCGCGTTACTCATGGAAGTAAACTGGTCTGCGCTTGCATTTAAATTGAGCTCGTTAAGTCATGATGTTTCAGAACTGACAGCACGCGATCGATTAAGTCAAATTGAAATCAGGAACAACCTGAACAAGTACATTGCATTACGGGCAGAAAAAGCAGAGGACATTCAGGCCCGCATTCGTCTCATGGAATCTGAAAACCTGCTCAATCAGCAGCTCTTCGAAAACCTGAAAAGCCTTCCCGGAAACGAATCCAAACCATCATCTTCGGTTTATGAAACAAGGCTCCAAAGTCTACGGCAAGAACTTCGCCTGTCACTTGAACCTATCGATATCGAGATCGCACATCTTCAACAGGAATTGAAACTGTCCCATATCCCGGCGCAAACCGAAATCGGTAAGCTGAAAAACGAAATCGAGCTATATGAAAAAGAAAAGGACCACCTGTTGATCTATGCTCCCTCTGATGGGCTTGTGGGATCACTACATTGCAGGATTGGTGAAAATATTCCTGAATTCAATGCGCTGATATCTTTTTACGAACAAAGTCCAAACACGGTCATAGCCTATCTGCATGAAAGCCTGAGCCTGGAAATTAAAGTAGGGGACTCACTACGTGTGACTTCTACATTGCATCCCGATGAAACCTGTATGGGTAAAGTCAGTGGTCTCGGTCACAGGATCGTAGAAATCCCCGAAAGATTGAGAAAGATTCCGGAGATCAAGACTTATGGTCGTGAAGTGCTGATCCAGATTCCTTCAACAAATCATTTTCTTCAAAAAGAAAAAGTCATACTGCAGCGATTACCTGTTTCTGCATTTTCTTTTTTGTCATTATTGGAAAGAGCATTTCCCAAAACTTCCTAAACTGAATTAGTCCGGCATACCTGATGTTTCAAAATAAAAAATGGATCTGCGTTTTTCCTGTTTGGCTATTGTATGTTGCATTACATGGACAGGTATCCATTCGAACAAATCAAATCCTGGCGAGTGCACGACACGATCTGCCAGTCGAACTGAATCAAAAACATCTTGATTTCATAGGTCAAACAAATCAGAACATTCCACTTGTGGATCAAATCAGCCTGCGCACAGAAACCGACCGTTTCCTCGTATACCGGCAGGAATATCTTGCCCGGATGACCGTCAATGGTCCGTCTGAAATACGCCGTCAACGTTTTCTCAATAAGGCTGAACTTCAGACTGAACAAAATTTTCAACTCCGGCTAGAACATGAGGCATTGGTCGCCCGATATGAAGCTGTGAGTGCTTATAGATTTATACAAAAACGAATAGCCATCCAGCAGGAACTAAAGCTTGTGTACGAAGACAAAGTGAATGTATTCAATAAGCTGGCATCACTCAATGCCGGCACTGAAGTAGATGAATTGCTTAAAGCCGAATATGATCTCGACGAATTAAACCTGGAAATTGATCAGGCGATGGAAGAGTCAGATCAAATAAAAAAATTGATTGCCGGCTGGATGTCTTTACAAGTGGATCAGTGGAAGATGGATGCTACTGCGTTTATTCCACCATCAGGAATGCAGCTCGTAATTGATCAGCTGTCTATGGCACCTAATCTCAATCCGGTGATACTTGAGAAACAATCAAAAATAGAAGAGCTGCAGGCTGAGTATTATTTTGAAAAGGCAAGTGCATCACAAATGCTGGATTTCTTTCAATTGAGATATGCCAACCGACCGGATGAAACCCTGGCACGAAAGTTTTCTGCCGGCTTTGGCATCAATCTGCCGTTCAAAGGATCATCCCGTGTAAAGCTCGCAGAATTACAAATCGATAAAAACAATGAAGAACAATTCCTCCAGGTAGAAATAAATCAATTGAACCAGGAGATTCAATCTGCGCGAGACCAGTTGAAAGCACTGGGTGAGCGATATCGTACCGCAGAGGATCAGTGGAAAGAAAGTCAGAATAAATTTTCTCTCGAACATCCATCTCTCTTGCAGGCAGATGGACCAATGACCTTGTTAAAAGCACGCGAATATCAAATCAAGCGTCAGGTTAAGCTGGTTGACCTGGAGAAAGCCATTTCGGATCAATATGTAAAGATCCTTGATCTGACAGGAGCGTTGTCATCTATTCCTTTGATTAATTATTTTTCAGATCAGCTGGAGAATTATTAAATGGATGCAGGATAAAAAGGATGCAGGATACCGGACTCATGATGCAATTGGGACGTAAAAATGGATGCTGGATAAAGGGATGCCTGATGCCGGACTCGCGACGCAGATAATCAAAGCTGACTTATTAAGTCTTTCATTTCTTAGTATCATTTGCTCCCATCAAATATGATGACAGTAAATGATCCGTGCGTCATGCGTCCGGCATCAGGCATCCCTTTATCCAGCATCCAAAAAAAACTGATTACTGAATACTGATAACTAATTACTTATTTACCAGCTACCTCTCACAGTCACCACTATATTCCTTCCAGGAGCTGAAATATTTGAAGAAAAAATCCTGTAATTCTCATCGAGGATATTTTCTACTCCAAGTTGTAGCGTGAAATTCTTTGTGAACTGGTATGAGCCTTTCACATTGAGCGTCATCCATGCAGGCATACCATCGACAGTAGCATAAGGAAGGTTATCTTCTCCGTCAGGATTGTAATCTTCCAGCTTTTTTGCTCCATTGTACATCGCATATGCTTCAGCTCTGATCTTGTCCTTGTTCCAGCGGAGACTGGTCTTACCAAATAACGGTGCAACGTGATCCAGCGGAACTTCATCATTCTCGCGCTCTATACGACCATACGTATAATTGATCGTGCTGTACAATGAAAGTGAATTTGTAATGTCCAATGATGCATATGCATTCCCTCCATATACAAAAGCTTTCTTCGCGTTCACGTTTGTGACGACTGCGCTCAGGGAGCCATTGTATTCGACCGAGTCCGCACCATTGAATGTACCTGGTGCAGTAGTAATAGCATTGCGATACCATGTATAAAACCCTTCCACTCCTATCTCAAGACGATCATTGATGTTTTGAGAAATTCCAAGATCCACATTGTAGGTATGTTCCGGACCAAGTTCAGGATTTGGAACAATCACTCTTCCGGCAACGGACTCAAATACTTTGCTCATATCATCCACACTAGGTGCTCGGAATCCACTTGATGCAATGAAATTCAACCGTGATCCACCATCAGAATTCCACACAAATCCAACACTGCCCGTTGCTACCACGCTGCTTTGTGAAACCTCATCAAATGGAAACGGGAAGAAAGTCTTGTCATCAAATTTTGAATTCAATGTATGATAAGCACCTCTTACTCCGGCTTGTAAACGGAAATGATCACTTACGGCATATGAATCATTCAGGTACAATGCTGCTGAACTCACTGTAGATCCGCCATTTGGATAGCGCGTATCCAATGGAACTTCAGCGCCGGTATCTATTTTGTCGCGGTGTGCTGTGCTATTCACCTTATTATATGTGCCTTCCAGACCATAGCTCCATGTCGATGCTCCGGTCTGATGTGTGAAGTCGGCATTCAGCGTAAGGATGTTGAGCTTTTCGATGCGGTGGTTCAGATTGACATTATTGAAACGGCGATCATGACGGCTTTCTTCAATGCTTTGATAAGCAACCGTTACACCACCAGTACCTAATAAGCCGGTGCCTTTATTCATTCCCATGCGATAGGAAGCCATCAGTCTTTTCTGAGGACCATAATACCATTCTGCATAGGTTGGGCTTTGTAACGAGCCTTGTGTAAGACGATCGTAACGTGGTACATCAGATGAAGCAGAATACTGAAAGTTGAGAGTATGACTAACTGCATCACTTGCGCGATAAACAAATTTCTGGAGGATATCATACTGCGAATATCCTGAGCCGATTTGCTTGTCCACATCATCATTGGCAATCGCTACATCGGTATTGCCCTGCCGTTCAACATAGAATGTTCGTTTGCCAAAATCCGGGTAGTCATCAGAACGCTGTGATCCCTGTATGAGATCATCGAAATCGGAATAGGTGAAGCTTGTCAATGATCCGAACTTACTTCCACCAATACTCAAATCCACGTGTCCGGTCTTCTCTGCATCAGCAGTACTATACCGGGCAAACGCACTTCCATGAATGGCTGTAGTGCCATCGGTTGAAAATGTAGGGTTCTTGGTCATAAAATGCATGACACCACCCAGCGCATCACTTCCATACATTACAGAACCAGGGCCGTAAAGAATTTCAATCCGATCCATCGTTGCATTATCCAGTGAAATGATGTTTTGCAGGTGACCGGCTCGATAAATGGCATTGTTCATTCGTACACCATCCACAACCAATAATACTTTGTTGGTTTCGAAACCGCGTATCACAGGGCTGCCACCACCCAGCTGGCTTTTTTGAACAAGTATATTTCCGGTATTCTGGATGACATCACCGGATGTTTGCTGATTATCAAATGCCATGGATGAGGATGTGATAATTTCTGTTTGCTGGGGTATATCCTTTCGCTGCTGTTCAAAACGATTGGCGGAGACGACGATTTGATTGAGACTATGGGTGCCATCGTCAAGCAAATAATCATCGTCAAGTGTATCAACGACTGTCTCACTGGGCACGTAGGTGCTTTGAGGTTCCTGGAGAGCAGGTTGACAAAAAATTAAATTACACAGCAGCATTGCCGCTGTGAGCAGATAAATCTGTTTCATAAATGAGAGATTAAAAATTGAAATAATTGGATATTGAGGTAAATGCAGGATGCATTACCCGTTTTCTGTTTTGAGATTAAAAAACAGATTTCCGATATCCGGTGGTTCGCAATTTATCGACAAATAAACCTCAAGGGAAAATTCATTGTAGACAAACCTGTCTCTCAGACTTTCATACAATTCAATAGAATTTTCATAGAAAGGATCTATGACGAACTCGGAAAGTGATTTGAATAGTTGAAGCACCAAAGTGCAATCCTCGTTTGACTTTTCTGATGGCCATTCCAATGCTTCGAATATGTACCTGAAAATTTTATTTTCTTCATCATCCCTGATGCAAAAAAAGATGACACTGCCGTCATCCTGTTCCACTTTTTTGATCAAATCGTACATATGGCCCTGAAACCTGAATTCATGACCTTCGTCGAACCAAATCAACCGATCTGATTCTTCAGGACAGAATCTCAGTTGCACCTGGTCTCTGTCCTCTTTTCCGGACCTGATGAGTTTTTTGATATGCTCATGCATTTCAAACCGGTGTATGATCAATAAACCAATGTTGCCAACAGCATTAGCCAGAAATATTACAACCAGGGACAAAGAGAGCAACCTACGCATACCGGATTTTCAAAGATACGAATTGAGTTAAGAGCATATTAGCTAAAATAGAGGGCGGTACTACTGACAGCTCTGTTCTTTTAATAAGCCTGCACAGGTCTGAGGTTTTTGTTGTTTTTCTTATTTTATGATATTTATTATAATGTATAAATCTCTGATTACAAAAGAAAAATAACGGAAATCATCTGTACACTGGAAAAAATAGTATTATTGTTTCCGGTATTCAACCCTTATTAAAATATTACTTTTCTGAAAACCATTTTATCCATAACCCTGCTGACGATCTTACTTCTGGAAACGGATGGTGTATGGCTTGGTTATAAACTACAGCAATATTATCAACAGTATAAAATGTTGTTGTTGATGGATGACGAAGAGACGCCATTTGAACAGATTACTCTTTCTCTTCCTGATTACCTGAAAGACAAAATCAATAATCATGAAATTTCCATCGAAGGGAAAATGTATGATATAAAATCAGTGAGCATTTCAGGTGACAAGGTCACGCTGCTGGTAATCAATGATCCCCATGAAGAAAATATCCTGAAGAAATTAAAAGAAGTTCTGACCGGACGAAAGCAATCAAAGAGTAACCGTCCCCATCAGTTACGACCCATACATACTTTGAAATATCTTTCTCCCGAGCCTGAACATAATATTTCATTTACTTTTTGTTCTACAATTATTTTATCTCTGCCTGTCCCCGGGTTTGTCACCAATGACCGGGAAATTCCTACCCCTCCTCCAAGACGGTTTAACAACAATTGTAATTTCTGTTTTTGTACAAAGCCTGCTCGCATGACTTTGTGCTCATTTTATTTTTAACCGTATCAATCATTCTTCAAATGAAAAAAATAATACACGCAATGGTTGCATTGCTCATTTTGTATTGCCAGTCATTGAATGCACAAAACAACCTCAGTGATACTACTGCCATTGTCCCTTTAAATGAAGTAGAAATTATTGCCGAACAAAATAAATCCGTTTTAGACCAGCCGGTTTCTATCGCAAAATTAACTCCTGTCGAATTAAAGAGAGGCACAGGGCTCTACCTGGACGATGCCGTCAATGCCAATATCCCGGGCGTTTTTATGGAAAGACGTACTGTGGCTGCCGGACAGCAATTTAATATCCGGGGATATGGAAATGGCATAAGAGGAACCAATGGCGTCAATAGCAATTTTGACGGCCAGGGTTATAAAGTATATCTGAATGGAATACCCATCACTGATGCTGAAGGAATAACTCTGATGGATGATATTGATTTCAATTCTGTAGACAATGTCCAGGTCACAAAAGGACCGAGCGGGACTTTGTACGGATTAGCAATAGCAGGTGTGGTCAATCTTAAAACCATACGGCCGGAAAGAGGAAAGACATCTCTTGGTCAGAATGTCTTGTTAGGATCAGATGGATTGACAAGGTTGACAACTCACTTTCAGATGGGAGGTGATCGTTCGGCGGTGTTGGTCAATTACGGACATCAATCGTATGATGGATTTATGGTGCATACCGCTTCACATAAAGACTTTGTAAGTGTGTTAGGTGAATTTCAACCTAATGAAAAAGAATCCATTACTACATACGCGGGCTTTTCCAATAGCTATGATGAAAGAAATGGTGAATTGACCATAGGACAATATGATACACTTAATTATTCCGGGAATCCGGCTTACATAAAAAATAATGCACATTCTAATGTGATCAGCTTCAGGGCGGGTTTAGGACATGCATATGCGTTCAACCGGCATTTATCGAACACGACATCTGTTTTTGGCACTGGTATCAGCAGCAATGTAAGTTCGGCTGGTGGCTGGACAGACAAAGACCCCATCAACTATGGTGCGCGTACGACATTTGACATGAGGTTTTCACTAAGTGATAAATTAAGTCTGAATGGCGTTGCCGGTGGAGAGCTTCAGCATCAATACGCCCAGATCATTGGATATCCAATGATTGCTAATCCAAACCCTGCAGAACCCTATAATATAATCGGAACGGTAAGAAGCAACCAGGTGACGCGGACTCAGGCGTATTCACTATTCACAGAGTGGTCTTTGCTGATGCCTGGTGATTTGTCATTGACAGCAGGAATCGGCATGAGCGTGATGACCATTGGATTGGATGACCGTTTTTATGTAGCTAGTAATACTAAACCCACTACATATGAGCAGAAGTATGACGGGATGTTCTCACCTCATTTTGCTTTGAATAAAGTATTCAATCGCAAGGTATCAGTGTATGCTTCATATAGTACAGGACAGAGGGCGCCGGTAAGTTCATATTTCTTCATTCCCACTACGAATGAAGTGAACACCGGTCTCAAACCGGAAATCGGAACTCAGATAGAGATCGGTTCTAAAGGAGATTTATTCAATTCAGCTTTTCATTACGAAATCGCTTTATTCAGTGCGCAGTTTACAGACAAGATGACTACTGTAGCAGTGCCTTTGAATCCACCTGATGTGGGTACAGCATATTCTTATATCGTCAATAGGGGAAGCCAGGATGATAAAGGATTAGAGGTATTATTAAAATATAATGCCTTTAAATCCAGTGATGGGTTTCTACGTTCTGTAAGTCCTTTTGCAAATTTCTGTTTTTCTGATTTTACATATAAGGATTATACATTCCAAACACTCAGCGCTGATAAACTGAGTGTTGTGACTGTAGATTACAGCGGTAATGATGTTGCTGGCGTACCTCCAATTACGGCGAATGCAGGTATTGACATCATGACAAAAATCGGTATATATGGAAATGTTGGCTATTCCTATAGAGGCATCATTCCTTATACATCTGACAACGTAAATAAAACAGAAGCCTTTAGCCTGGTCAATGCCAAGCTTGGTTTTCAACATTCGTTCGGACAACATTTTGATGTTGATTTATTCGCCGGTGCAAATAACATAACCGGAACGCAATATTATTTTATGGTTTTCTTAAATCAGCTCCCGGATGCTTATCTGGCAGCTCCATTTGATGTTAACTATTTTGGAGGTGTAAACCTCAGGTATAATTTCTGATCATTCACAAACAAAGAGGCGGCTTACCATATGCCGCCTCTTTGTTTTTATCCATCCATCATGATGAAAAAAAGCATACTACTACTTTCGGGATTGCTAATCTTAATATTCGGCTGCGGCCGTTTTGGAAATGAAGATCAAAAGCAGGATCATGCCCAACGCATTGTATGCATAGCGAAGCAATACAGTGAGATCATCTACGCACTACAGGCACAATCGGATATAGTAGCTGTCGATGTATCAAGCACATATCCTCCTGAAATTAAAAAGCTGCCTACCGTTGGTTATCACAGGGCATTGAGTGCGGAAGCTATCCTGGCTATGAAACCCACGCTTATCTTCCAGGATAATAATATAGGACCGGAGCATGTGGTCAAACAGCTCAATGATTTGAAAATCCCGATGAAGAATTTCGGCCATTATCAAACCACTATTCCCGGCACGGATTCTTTGATGCGTGAAATGGGAGCATATTTTCACAAAGAGCGTGCTGCAGATTCTCTTTGCCTGAAATTGGATAACGATATGAAAATCGCTTTGGCAAGTGCTGCACAATATAAAGACACCACGAAGGTGCTGGTCATTCACTTCGGACAGGCATCAAACATTTATATGGTGATGACCCGGAAAAGCACAGCTGCAAAAATGGTGGAATGGGCCGGAGGAACAATGGCTGTGGATGATGAAAAAGGGATGAAACAAATTTCACCCGAGATCGTGGCTCAATCTGATCCGGATGTCATATTGCTGACGGATTTCGGATATGACCGATTGGGATCTCCTGAAAAAATAAAGGAGCTTCCGGGTGTGGCATCGACAAAAGCATTTAAGAACAACAGGATATACCGGATAGAAGAGCATGATGTGGTTTATCTCGGACCCCGCACCGGCGAAATTGTACTGAATATGCAAAAGCTGATTCATCAGGATGCACACATACAGTAGGCATTACCGTGGGACATTTTCAATCCTTGTCGTCACACTCATCGGAGTAGCGATATTATCCATGTGTTTGGGTGCAGTGAATATCCGTGCGGACGAAATATTTTCTTCTCTTTCAAAATATTTCAGCGGTACTGATGATGTCACGCTGAATGAAAGGATATTTATGGAAATCCGTTTGCCTCGTGTGTTTTTGTGCATTCTTGTCGGGGCGGCATTATCAGTAGGTGGTGTGTTGATGCAGGCGTTGTTTCGTAATCCAATTGTGGAGCCCGGGCTTATAGGAACATCCAGTGGCGCTGCTTTTGGTGCTGCATTATATTTCGTGATGGGAGTCATTTTCAAATTTAATGCTGGTGAATGGACCCTTCCTCTTGCAGCGTGTGCAGGCGGACTGCTTTCAACATCCATGGTGTTTCTGCTTTCACACACAAAGGCTTCCGGGAAAAGTTCTATTGTTACGTTACTGCTTACGGGGATTGCCATAAATGCGTTGTTCATGAGTGGTGTTGGATTCCTCTCCTATATCGCGAGGGATCCACAGGCGCGGTCTATTACATTCTGGAATCTTGGAACATTGTCAGGCGCTAACTGGCATTCGGTCATCATCATTGGAATATCGACTGTCATTTGTATTGGCGTTGCAATGAAATTTGCAAAGCACCTTAATGCTTTGATGATAGGTGAAGAAGAAGCCCAATACCTGGGAGTAAACAGCAAACAGTTAAAGCTCATCATTCTTCTGGTGAATGTTGTAATGGTCGCAATAGCAACAGCATTTGTAGGAGTGATAAGTTTTGTAGGGCTGATCGTGCCGCATTTGCTTCGAATCATCAATGGTTCGGACAATCGATACCTGATCAGGGATGGTGCATTATTAGGCGGCATCCTGCTTACATTGGCTGATCTTGTGGCTCGGATGCTATTAAGACCTGCAGAATTGCCTATAGGAATTGTTACATCATTCATTGGTGTTCCTGTATTCATAATTTTATTACGCAGGAAAAACTATTTTTTCTGATATGCTGACTGTAAAAAATATTACTTATAAAGTTGGCAACAAAGTTTTGCTTGACGATGTATCGATGGATTTTGAGCCTGGAAAGCTCAATTTGATCATTGGACCAAACGGGGCCGGAAAATCGACATTGATAAAAATTATATGCAGACAACTTGTGCCTGTGAATGGCTCAGTATTTTATGGAGCAGAAAATGTCAACGCAATTCATATTAGTGAGTTGGCAAAAATCAGGTCCGTACTATCACAAAACATTGAATTGGCTTTTCCTTTGAGTGTAAGGGAGGTGGTCATGATGGGAAGATATCCTCACTTCAGTGGGAAGCCATCGCAAAAAGAGGAAACCGCGTGTGAAGAGGCGATGCGTTTTTTTGATGTTGCAGAGATGGCGGATAGAAATTATATGACGTTGAGTGGTGGTGAGAAGCAGCGTGTGCATTTCGCAAGAGTGATTTCACAAATATGGTATCCTGTTGACAAGGGTTACAGGTATTTGATATTGGATGAGCCACTCACTTTCCTGGATGTTTATTATCAGTTTGATTTTATGCAAAAGGTTATGTCGCTCCTGGAAAAGAAAGACATGGTTGTGATTGGTGTAGTGCATGATCTTAATCTTGCTGCACGATTTGCGGAAAAAATAGTGCTGCTTCATCACGGGAAAGTTTTGGCAGAGGGTGATAAACACAAAGTCCTGACAAAAGAAAATATTAAAGCTGCATACAAGCTTGAACCAGTGATACAAAATGACCTGGATCGGTTGTATTTATACTTTTAGTCTTATACTTTCCCATAACTCCTATACCTCGCCACCACTTCACTATCCGGAATATTTGCCTGTCTTTCGAAACTCACTTCGAATGCAACCATTGTATTGGTACTCTCTATTTGCGGGATGGCCTGGAGCTTATCATGTACGATGTCCTGGAGATGTCTGTTGTTGACTGCATACAATCGAGCCATAAGATCGTATCGACCCATGATGCTCACACAACTGACGACTTCAGGAATACCTTTCAATGCTTCTATCACATCATTGATTTGATTTGCTTCCCGGACGATGATCAGGACGAATGCGCATGTGTCATATCCGATATGCTCAGGAGAAATCAGGTATACCGGTTTTGTAAGTATGCCCAGTTCTCTCAACTTTCTGACTCGTTGATGTACCAGTGTGTTTGAGGAGCCGATTTGTTCGGCGAGAGATGAATAGGCTATCCGGCCATCCTCCATCAATGACTCAATGATGCGAATATCGGTGCTGTCAATTTGGTTTTCTGAAACAGGGATCATAGCAAAGGAAATCAATTTTGACTAAAATACATTTCGTCTAAATGCATTTTGACAGATTATCAATACATTATAAACCAAATATACTCCCATTTAGTTAATATTGATGAAAATTAAATCAAAAATGCCATGATCGCGGCTATTTTATCTGTATCACTGATCCTGTTCTCTGTCATTGACATCATAGGATCTCTCCCGGTTATTCTCGATATGAAGAAACGCGGAGTAGTCATCCATGCACCTACTGCAACACTTACAGCGGGCATCCTGATGCTGGCTTTCCTATTCTTTGGAGTGACGATCTTAAAAGTATTTGGGATCGAGGTCAGTTCATTTGCGCTTGCAGGTTCACTGATCATTTTCTTCATCGGATTGGAGATGGTGTTAGGCATTCATTTTTTCAGGGGAGATAGCAAAGAAGGTGCGTCCTCGGGAAGTATTGTACCAATAGCTTTTCCATTGCTTGCAGGTGCGGGAACATTGACAACTATCCTGTCATTAAAATCATCGTTTGATACCACAGAAATCATCGCCGGAATTACTATTAATCTTGCTGTTATATTCCTTGTATTAAAAACCACACCCTTTTTAGAAAGGAAATTACCGAAGCCGGTTACGGAAGCGATGCGAAAGGTATTCGGGATTTTATTACTTGCGATTGCGATACAGATGTTCAGGACGAATGTTGGATTGTAAGACAGCAAGAAGGTAAGACAGCAAGAAGGTAAGACAGTAAGAAGGTAAGACAGTAAGAAGGTAAGAAAAGTCTTTACCTATTGCCTTGTTAACTTATTCTCCATAATTTTAGATAATACAAAAACCTCCACTCATGCCATGCATTGTAGTAGCCGTAGCGCTTTTTTTTCCTCGTATCCTGATTGCTGTCCTTTGGTTTTTCACCAGCTGGTTTATCGGTGTATTCGACTCTATCCTTTGGCCTTTGCTGGGATTTATCTTTTTACCTGTCACGATGCTTTGGTACAGCGTGGTCATTAAACAATATGGAGGACAATGGACCACCGTCAATATCATCATCATGGTGATTGCGGTGGTGATTGATATGGGATCGTGGGGAGGAGGATATAAAAGCCGAAAGTAAGACAGTAAGAAGGTAAGACAGTAAGAATCATGTGAAGAAAATTGTATTTACTTATTCTCTTCAATCCAATCCAAAATCTCTTTTGTATCGGGATTTGTTTTCGGCTTAACTGATCCCACAACATGTCCATTTTCATCGATCATAAATTTTTGAAAATTCCAGGTGACGGGGGCGTCGAGGACACCATTCTCTGATTTGGTAGTGAGCCATGCATAGAGTGGATCGATGTCATCACCGGTAACGGAGATCTTCGACATCATCGGAAACGTGACGTGAAAATGTTCTGTGCAGAATTGTTTGATCTGTGCATTTGACCCTGGTTCCTGCTCACCAAAATTATTGGCGGGAAAAGCGATGATCGCAAATTTTTCGCTGCCATATTTGTCATAAAGTTCCTCGAGCTTGGCGTACTGAGGTGTGTTGCCGCATTCGGAAGCGACATTGACGACGAGGACTTTTTTTCCTTTGTACTGGCTCATGCTTACTTTTTCACCATCAATGTTGGTGGCAGTGAAGTCATAGAAAGTTTTGGTTTGTGCAAACGAGAATGTCGAGATGAGGATGAAGATGGCGGGAAGTATGTGTTTCATTAGTTAAAGATAACGAATCAAGATAAATCTATATATCTATCGTAGCGGAAGACTCAACAGGCTCTCCTGCAGAAACGGATCTGCTTCTTCAAATTGGAGCTTTCTCTGAGAAATGATAATTGGTTTTTTATTTTTAAAACCATGATTTCATAAATTCAGCGAAACATTAATCAAAATTCATCCTTTACATCCCTCCATCAGGACCACGTTCAACTTTTAGCCTTTGATAAGAGCCTTCAAAAACGATTGGACATTTTCTGATCTCCCTAGCGGCTCCAGCAAAAAAATAAACAGGTTCACACCCAGGGCTAACCAGGTCGCCGGGTGACCAAGCTTCTTATATTTCCAGGCTGCCAGGAGGAGCAAGCTGATAATGATGAACAGTGTCAGATAGATCGGAAACATGATATCAACATTAGGGAATTCACTGTGATGAAGTCCAACGTACAGGTTCTGCACCCCACGTCCCAATGCCGGCATCATGATGAGAAAAGCCGTACTGATCATCCACCACGCATGATCCTCGAGCTCCTTTCGATATCGTATCGCCTGAATCACTGCAAACCCGAACGCTGTCATCATCACGATCTCCACAGCCGCCACCCCATAGAAAAACCAGGGCTGAAAAGGGCCGAATTTGTCCGGAGCTGCCAACGCTCTTTCCGACGTCACCATGTCACGATGCAGCATGCTCAAAGCTGTCAGGCATACTCCTCCGGCGAAGAATATACCGATGGTGCCATAGGTCCGATGCCTCGCCAATTGCCCATGCGTTGCCATGTAAGGCTGCGAGATGAGGAAGAGATACCAGATTGTACCCGTCCAATAATGGATGTGGACTGACCAGGCATTTTCCGAGAAATCACCCCAGTAATCACCATAAATACCTAGCTGCATGAATAGCATGGGGATGATCATCCAGAGATGGAGGGACTTATATTTTTCCATTGAGGTAGTGGTTGGTGTTTCGAACTATTAAAGTTAAGCATTCCGAGCTACCTAATACCCTGCTCCCTGCCCCCTGCTCCCTGCCTTTTTCCACTATCTTTGCCCCCCTATGAAAATAGCAGTCGTCGGCACAGGATACGTTGGATTGGTCACAGGCACCTGCTTTGCAGAGACAGGCAACGACGTCACCTGCATAGATATCAATACCGACAAGATCGCCAGCCTTCAGGCCGGCAAGATCACCATGTATGAACCCGGGCTGGAAGTCCTTTTTGAACGAAATATTGAGCAGGGGCGCCTTCATTTTACCTCTTCCCTGGCTGATGGCATCCGCGAGGCACAGGTCATTTTCCTTGCATTACCGACACCTCCGGGATCTGATGGATCAGCTGATCTTTCTTACATCCTTGGGGTTGCGAAAGAACTGAGTCATCTCATCACATCCTATAAAGTCATAGTTGATAAAAGCACTGTTCCCGTAGGCACCGCTGAAAAGGTAAGAGCGCTGATGACAAAAAACTTATCCCCGGATCTGTTTGATGTGGTTTCCAATCCGGAATTCCTCCGCGAAGGTGTAGCCGTTGATGATTTCATGAAACCCGATCGTGTCGTGATCGGCCTGTCATCAGAGCGCGCACACCAGGTGATGGAAAGATTATTCAAACCCTTCGTCCGCCAGGGCAATCCAATCCTTTTCATGGACGAACGTTCTGCAGAAATGACAAAATATGCTGCGAATGCATATCTCGCCACAAGGATTTCTTTCATGAATGAGATCGCAAATCTATGCGAGGTCACCGGAGCAAATGTGGATCATGTAAGACGTGGCATCGGAAGTGACACACGTATCGGAAAACGTTTTCTTTTTCCCGGCGTAGGTTACGGCGGCAGTTGTTTTCCAAAAGATGTGCAGGCTTTACACCTGACATCAAAAGAACATGACTACGATTTCAAAATACTCGGCGCAGTCATGGATGTCAATAACCGTCAAAAACACATCCTGGCGCAAAAAATAATTGACCACTTCGATGGTGATGTTTCCGGGCGACGTATCGCTATCTGGGGACTTGCTTTCAAACCCAATACAGATGATGTACGTGAAGCACCGGCACTTGACATTATCAACGACCTGCTATCAGCAGGTGCAGAAATAGCAGCAACTGATCCTGAAGCTATTGCAAATTTCAGGCAGCTCTTAAAGGGAAATGTTTCTTACACAGACGACATGTATGATGTGCTTGAAGGTGCAGATGCCCTTGCCATCGTGACGGAGTGGAATGAATTCAGGACACCTGATTTTCAACGCATAAAATCCCTCATGAAAACGCCGGCCATTTTTGACGGCCGCAATATTTATGATCTTGATGATATTCCAGCGGAGGGATTTTATTATTCAAGCATCGGAAGAGAAATCATACAAAATAAATAAGCCCTTATGAAGGATATCCAGATGGTGGATCTTCAGAGTCAATACAGCCAGTTAAAATCTGAAATTGACAGCCGTATTCTTTCTACAATTGAAAGTGCCGCATTCATACATGGCCCTGAGGTCAAAACCTTTGAAGCCGGATTGAGCAAATATCTCGATGACGCTCACATCATCGCATGTGCGAATGGAACTGATGCCCTGCAAATTGCATTGATGGCTCTTGAACTGCAGGCGGGTGATGAAGTTATTGTACCCTCTTTCACATTCGTAGCAAGCGTTGAAGTTATAGCACTCCTTGGCTTAAAACCGATTGTCGTAGATGTGGACGACCGCACATTCCTGATGAAGCTTGAGAATATAGTTGACTCTCTCTCTCCAAGAACACGGGCGATCATACCTGTTCATCTTTTTGGTCAATGTGTCAACATGAAAGCATTGACAGCGCTGGCTAAAACACGTGACCTTTTTATAATTGAAGACAATGCACAATCGATAGGTGCGCGATGCCTGATGGATGAGAATGACTGGCGTATGTCAGGCACCATCGGAGATATAGGTTGTACATCCTTTTATCCCTCAAAGAATCTCGGTTGCTATGGGGATGGTGGTGCGATGATGACTAAAGACGAACCATTGGCACACAAAATGAAAATGGTGGCTAATCATGGCATGCAAAAGAGATATTACCATGACATCATCGGTGTCAATAGCCGGTTGGATTCTCTGCAGGCTGCAGTTCTCAATGCCAAGCTTCCACATCTTGATGAATACAACAAGCTCCGTCGTGGTGTAGCTGATCAGTATGACAAGATATTGGGACCGATTGGTGACATCATCATTCCTCAACGCGTGCCATGGTCCGAACATGTGTTCCATCAATACACGATCCGCGTTCATCGCGATGTGAGGAATGAATTGCAGGCATATCTGGCAGAACAGAAAATTCCGTCAATGATTTATTATCCTGTACCCATGCATGAACAGCCTGCTTTTAATAAAATCGTTCGAAAGAGAGTTCCGCTGCACAACACGGAACGGATAAGCAGGGAAGTGCTTTCATTGCCGATGCATCCGGACCTGACCGAGGAACAGATTGGATTTATTTGTGATGGGATTAAGGCGTTTTTTAAGGTGTAGTTGTGATTCAAGTTTTTATACCGGACAATTTCATTGCTGAACGCAGTTATGCGGTTAAGACTTTATTACATCATTATTGTAAATGTGAGATTGAAATCATACCCCAGGGCTACCAGGTGGATTATATATTGGCCTGGGAAGGAAAGCTGATTGTAATCGAAGATCATTTTTTTGGATTAATTCCTGATGGAGAAACTTATCTGCAAACAAAATATATTCCGGACCAGGTCATTCCAACGCAATCGGTTGGATTGGATCAGATCATGGTTTTATACGGTGATGAACAATTGGAAGTAACACGTGACAAAATCGTATGTCATGTGGACTTGTTTGCAGGAGCATTCTTTATGTTGACGAGATGGGAAGAGGCTGTGAAAAAGGATAAAGATCTGCATGGCCGCTTTCCTGCTGCAGAGGCATTGCTGGTGAAATCCGGTCAGATCCTGCGACCTGTTGTGGATGAATATGTTGCGCTGCTTCGCTATTGGTTATTGACACTTGGTTATCCTCTTCCGTCAGATGATGCGAAATATAAGGTGGTGCCTACGTGTGACGTTGACGTTCCTTATTACTGGCGGAGCAAGCCTGCATGGAAACTGCTTGCCGGGGGATTTCGACGAAATCCTTTTCATTTTTTCAAAGACCTGAAAGCTCATCGTGCGGTTAAAAATGGCAAAAAAAAGGATCCCTATGATCAGTTCGATTATTTAATGACGTTGGCAGAAAAAGCTGATACCCGGTTTGAATTTAATATGATCGGTGGTGGAGATACGCGCTTTGAAGGCTATTATGAAATCGGGGACGAGCACATTAAAGCGCTTATGAAAAGAATGATGGGAAGAGGTCACCGGATCGGTGCGCATCCCAGCTATGATTCTTTTAAAGATGCTGACATGATGAAAAAAGAAATAAAGGCCATATCATTTCATAGCGGCAGTGAAATTTCATCATCACGCCAACATTATTTAAGATTCGAAGTTGCCGATACATGGCGATGCCTGGCATCTGCAGGAATAAAAACAGACAGTACACTTGGATATGCTGCTGAGCCAGGTTTCAGATGTGGTACAAGCAAACCATTCCCGGTTTTTGATATACAGGAAAGAAAAGAATTGCCATTGATGGAAAGACCCCTGCTGATCATGGATGTTTCTTTTCGGATGTATAAAAAATATACGGTCGATGAAAGTCTTGCTGTTTCAAAAAAAATAATAACCGAAGTAAAAAAACACAATGGTGAATTAGTTTTTCTCTGGCACAATTCTTCGTTGAGTGAAATTGATGGATGGGAAGGTTGGAATAGAGTATTAGAGAGTTTCTGGGTCCACTAGCTAAAGCTAGTGGAAATTCAAAAGCAAGTGGAAATTCAAAAAAACTGATTGAGTTGCCTGGCCCACTAGCTAAAGCTAGTGGAAATTCAAAAGCTAGTGGAAATTCAAAGATTGAGTTGCCGCCACTTTTAAGTGGCGGAATGAAGAGCACAAGGATGGGATAGAGAGCAGGTCGGAGCATTAAATTTCATAAGCACCTAAGTTAATCAGAACAGAGAGGACTTTTCGCAATCAAAATTTTACCACTTAGAAACTTAAGGTCACATAGGAAGCCACTTAAGATCCGGAGACTGGCTTTTCTGCCCTTTCTGCCTTTTTCGTCCTTTCTGCCTTATCGCATCGTCTCCATCAACTCCCTCAGATTCTGCATCTTTTTTTCTTCACGATTATTTTTGCAATAATCTGTGTGATACGTATGCGCAGTAAGAAATTTCACCTGGATCTGATTGAATGCACGGATGTCAAGATCAGGATCGAGGTAATGCATCTCCTTATAAAGGAATTGGCTGACTTTATAAAACAAATCTGTTCCCAGGTATTCGAGATCCGCGTCGGCTACGATTTTTTCATTTAATGTTTTTGGCATCTGCGGGATTTTGGTTGCCATGATCATGCCGTAGATCTTTTCCTCATCTGCAGGATCAAATGAATATTTTTTAACTACCTGTGCGGCAATCTCACAACCTGCTTCTTCATGATCTTTATATTGTTTTATGAATCCAATATCATGGAAAAGCGAGGCGATTTTGACCAGGTACAGATCATGCTCACTTACTTCTTCCTGGATTGAAATAAACTCCGCTTTATCCAATACATACTTTGTATGCTTTGGAGAATGATAGGTTAGAAAAGAAGGTAGCTGGTGATAAAGCATGTGAAAAACTTTATCATGGATCTCATCATAGTCCGTCATCGGCTAGTGTTTTACTTTTTGCTTGATGACGCCGCCTTTCACTTCTTTGATGCTGGTGATGTAAACAAATGCATTGGGGTCCTCATTTAAGATTGCTTTTTTTATCCGGTGCAGTTCAAGCCTGGTGACGATCGTCATGATGATATCACAATCATATTTGACATCGAAGCTTCCGGGCAGATATCCACGTTCGCCTTTAAATACGGATATGGCTTTATTAAAATCATTTACAATAATACTTTTGATAGCTTCATCTTTTTGAGACAAAACTGTCAAAGCGGTATACTCTTCAAATCCATCGACCACATAATCTGATATTTTCATCGCGGTGAAATACGTCAGGATCGAGTACATCCCGGCTTCCACACCGAATTGGTAGGCAGCAGCCAGGATAACCGCACTGTTGATGTACATGACGATCTCACTGGTGGAAAGAGCTGATTTCTTATTCGTATAAACCCCTATAATTTCCAGGCCATCAAGAACACCGCCACCCTTGATGACAAACCCAATACCCAGCCCGATAAAAAAACCGCCGAATAAGGCGATGAGGATCTTGTCGCTTGTGATCATCGGTATGGAAAGTGTATTCAGCCCGATGACAAGGAGAATAATGGCAATACATGTATGTATGGCAAAAGATTTTCCAATCCGGTGGTAACCAATAAGTATGAAGGGGATATTAAGCGCGATCAGCAATAACCTGATATCCACATCCAGTGCCTTTGAAAGCAGGATGGAAATCCCCGTGACTCCTCCGTCAATAAAATGATTAGGAATCATGAAACCCTCCAGGGCAACAATAGCCGACAAGACACCAAGTAAAGTGAAAATGATGGAGGAAGGTGAAAAAATGCGCTTCCAGTTGATGGTATCCTGGTGGGACATGGTTTGCGAAGGGTTATTTACGTATCCGGAGTAAATATAAAATAAGTTGTTGGAGGTTGGACAAGGTGGTGGTGATTGGTTATAAGTCAAAAACCCGGTTACATCTACATGGAAGCGGATGGAGCATGCGATTTTAAGATGAACAGGATGTGAGGAGTAATCAGCGCTATTCTTCTCCAGGTTCTTTTATGAAATTACCCCTTGCATTGAATAGCAGATTTTTTGATTCGGCAGATACCTTTATTTCTGCCTGGAACGTATTGACTTTTTTATCGTCTGTCCACTTTAATGCTTTTGTAATTTTAGCTTTAGGATAATTCCTTTCAATATAAGACAATGCAATGGAAGGTAATTGATCCGCTTTTATTTCTACCACTACATTCATCCTGTGGCCGGTTGAATCAAACCAGGCCGTGGCCGGCATACCAATTAATTTAAATGTTGCTTCGTAATTTCCTTCGTTTACTTTCCAGGTAACTTTTTCATCTCCATAATTTTTGATGAAGCCCTTGAGGACAGCGTCCGGGGCAACCGGAGTTAAACCCGTTGCTTTCCCCTGTGAAAAAACAGTATTCATCCCACAAAAGAGGATCAATACAAATATGAATCTGGCCATGTATAAGTGAATATGAATGGTGAACTTATTTTTATGTTCTAAACGTCCCGGAAGCCCAAAATTATTGTGATTATTTCTGACAGGTTATCTGCTGCCTGCCTTTCCGGCCTCTCGGTGAGACATAAAGATAATTGGAAATTTATTTTTGATCCTCCAGGATCTCGTTTCTTCCTTTTTCCTGCTCTATGTCTTACGCCCTAAGACCTTCGCTTTTGTTATCTTTCCTGCATAATCACTTTGTTATGCGATTATTCTTCATCAACTTGCTTGTGTTCATCACTGCAATTACAAACCTGCAGGATATACATGCCCAGGGAGTACCTGATTCTGATCCGATTGATTCTGTATATGTGGTTGATAAAAAGATCCAGGTGCATAGCCTGTTGAAATACACTTCTGTATTCGTAGATTCTTCCAATGAAATGACAGTTCAGGAAGTGGCGGCTGAAAAACTTCGTGGAAAGTTTCAGCCTTTTGACAGTCTTGATCAACCTCCTGCACCCTATATCTCCTACTGGTTGAAATTTTCTATTTCTTCACCGGATAGTATTCAGGATTGGTGGTTAATACATAGTGGGGTGCCGGAATTTGATACTGTTTTTGGTGAACATGCTTACGTGGATGTCTATTTCCTGGATACGGTTTATCAGGTTAAGTCACATCAGCGTACCGGGCTGTTTGTGCCTCGTTCTGAAAAAAGGGTAAAGCAAAATTCCGGAGTTAACAGGGTATTGATTTCGGTTAATCCGAATGAGACAATACATGTGTATACCAGGATTAATAATGAATATTCCCCGGAGTACATTCTTCCACCACAATTGCGAAATCCCATAGTCGGCATTCCTGCTCAAAGGGGAGAAATATTCATGAGTGTTTTAGCTGGTGCTGTATTTCTTTTTTCTATCATATCATTTTTCTTTTTCTTTTTTGTACGTGACCGGGCCTACCTGTTTTTTGGAATTTATGCATTAGTTCTTGCATTGTCTTACCTGGTCCTGCATCCGGATCACCCGTTTGTAGATATTTTCATTCCTGAACATCCTCAGCTAATTTTGCCGGCATTCGTTTTATTTACCCAGGGCAGTTTTATATTTTTTGTTCTTTTCGGAAGAGATTTTATTAATCTTCCTCAATTATCAAAGAAGCTGGATACGATCCTGAAATGGTTTATTTCAGTATGGATATTGAATATATTTATAACGATCATTTTGTTAATAGTCACGCACAAACCATTCCACCCTGAAACCGGCTTTGTATTTATTGGATTGTTTTTAGTTTTTCTTATCCGTATTGCATTTTTCAAATCCATCCTGGTTCGTTTTTATGTTGCCGGTGCTTTGTGGCTGGTTTGCTTTACGATCCTGGGATTAATTTGGGAAAGAATCTTTATTGAACTGCCGTTTAATCCGTGGCCAGTGGGACAAATAGGTCAGCTATTGATTTATATTGCCGGCCTTGCTTATAAGTTGCGGCTGAATCAACAGGCAAGCGTACAGGCAGAAGTGGTCAGGTTGCGCAATGTTGAACTTGCCAGTCTTTACGAGGAAAGCACAAAACAAAAAGGAGAAATAGAAAAGCAGAAAAAAAATCTTGAAGAAACGCTTGTCGATCTAAAAGCCACGCAATCACAGCTTATTCAATCTGAGAAAATGGCTTCTCTCGGCGAACTCACCGCCGGCATAGCACATGAAATCCAGAATCCACTAAACTTCGTCAATAATTTCGCTGATGTCAATAGTGAATTAATCGCGGAGATGAAACAAGAACTGGACAATGGAAAAATTGAGGATGCAAAAAATATTGCAAACAACATTGATGAAAATGAACAGAAAATAATTTTCCACGGTAAACGTGCTGATGCGATTGTAAAGGGCATGCTTCAGCATAGTCGCAGTAGTAGTGGCTTGAAAGAACCCACTGATATCAATGCCTTAGCCGATGAATATTTGCGATTAGCCTATCATGGTTTGCGTGCGAAAGACAAATCATTCAATGCGACGATGAAGACAGATTTTGATGAAAGCATTGGACTTGTCAATGTCAATCCACAGGATATGGGGAGGGTGATTTTGAATTTGATTACGAATGCGTTTTATGCTGTTTCTATCCCCCGCCCCCTGGAAGGGAGAGTTGATTTCAAACCCACAGTAACAGTAATTACAAAAAAACAATTCTCCCTTTCAGGGGGCGGGGGGTTCGGGGTGCAAATCTTCGTCAAAGACAACGGCCCCGGAATTCCGCTAAATATTATTGACAAAATATTTCAACCATTCTTTACTACTAAAGTCTCAGGCCAAGGCACTGGATTAGGCCTTTCTTTAAGCTATGATATTGTGAAAGCGCATGGTGGTGAATTGAAAGTAGAAACGACAGATGGCGAAGGCACCGTGTTCATTATTTCTTTACCAGTAACCTAGATAGAAATGGTATCAAGACATACATATCATTTCATTGCTATTGTCTCCGGTATTATTTTATCCATACTTGCCTGCAGAAAAACGCAAGGCGATGACCGTCCTTCTTCTTTCACTCCTAAAGTGATGGAGCTGAAGGGTTATGTAGTACCTGAAGAACAATTAGCTGCACCAAAAATTACCATTGTTGATGAAAATAAATTGATAAAAATACCAGCATCAACTCCAACACTGATTGCTGCCAACATAAATATACATCCTGCAGGTATTCCAAAAATGGCCACAATTGGTCGACTTCGAATTTGTACGCCTGGTCAGGACACCTTCTTGTTGCCCGAAACTGTTCCCGCTATTGACAGCGTGTATCTTGCTGGCCAGCCTGAAGTGGTCATAGCCAAAGATCCATCTATAAAAGACCAAAATCCACAAAACTTTAGCACTTATGGCAAACTCCAGGGATTAAAACATAATACCATTTTTTGTATTATACAAGATCACTACGGAAATCTATGGCTGGGAACCGGTGGCGGCATATCACGCTATGACGGAAAATCATTTTCGCATTTTACTACAAATGAAGGCTTGCCTAATAATTCAATCTTCTGCGCTCTGGAGGATAAATTGGGCAATCTATGGTTCGGTACAGAAGGTGGCTTACTAAAATATGATGGTAAATATTTTACACATTTTTGCACAAGAAATGGTTTGGCCGATAACACCGTGAATACTATTATGGAGGATCACGAGGGCAATCTCCTGATCGGTACCAATGGAGGAATTAATATATACAATGGCAATGTTATCGAATCCAATAAAGAAAGAGATAACACCGCCTTCCAAAATCAACATGATGTCAAAAACCCAACGGAAAAAAATGCCAAAACATTTACGCATTATACGACGAAACAAGGTCTTTCAAATAATTTAGTCCGGAAAATTGTAGAAGATTCGTCTGGTAATCTTTGGATATGTACAATTGGTGGTGGCGTAAATAAATTCGATGGAAAATCTTTTACACATTTTACAACAGCAAATGGCTTGCCGCACAATAATGTGAATAGCATACTGAAAGACCATGATGGAAATCTATGGTTTGGAACAGACGGTGGGTTGTGTAAATACGATGGAAAATCTTTACTTCTTTTTACCACAAACGAAGGTCTGTCGCATAATGAAGTGATTTGTAGTTTTGAAGACAAAACAGGAAATCTATGGTTCGGCACGCTTGAAGATGTCTGCAAGTATCAACCACCAAAAAACGGACAGGCGGGAATCTTTACCCATTTCACGGAACCAGAAGGGTTTTCCCGCAATCTCGTCTGGGATATCCTGGAAGATGAATCTGGAAATCTATGGATTGGTAGTGAAAGTGGTTTGACTCGATTTGGTGGTAACTCATTTATCCACTTTACCACAAAAGAAGGTTTATCCAACAATTCAGTGCGAAGTATACTTCAGGATCACTCGGGTAATCTCTGGTTTGGTACCTTATACGGAGGTGTATCTAAATATGATGGTCAAAATTTCTCCCATTTCACCATCCAGGATGGTTTATCTGATTATGTGGTTTTCAGCATGCTTGAAGACAAAATGGGAAATATATGGTTTGGCACCTACACAGGAGGTGTTACAAAATTTGATGGTAAAACTTTCACTCACTCTATGCTGGAAGGTATGCCGGAGAATGCAGTGAGCTCAATACTGGAAGACCATTTAGGAAACGTCTGGTTCGGGACTATAGGCAGTGGCGTGTATAAATATGATGGTAATCGTGTAGAAACTTTTGAACGAGGAAATAAGATACTGCTGACCGGACAACATGACATTTTAATCAAAAATCGTAAACCAGTTAAATCCTTAACTCAATTTACAACAAAAGCAGGGCTATCTAACGATTACATAATGAGTTTGCTCGAAGACCAATCGGGGAATATCTGGATTTGTACAGATGGTGGAGGTATCACCAAATACAAACCATCTGACGGTGTTGACAAGGCTACATTTACACATTACACCAAAAAACAGGGCTTTCCACATAATAGTGTTGAAAGCATACTTGAAGATAAATCGGGGAATATCTGGTTTGGGACATTTGGTGCGGGTGTATGCAAGTACGAACCACCTGCAGAAGGTCGTGGTGGCTATCTTACCCATTACACTCAAAAACAAGGATTATCCGATCTGAATGTCAGAAGTTTATTAGAGGACCGTCTTGGAAATCTATGGTTAGGTACACAATTTGGTTTAAATAAACTACCTAAACACAACACAAGTGAAATATTACATCCCGGAAAAACAAAAGCTGTAGAAGATTATAATCTGCTTTTTAAAAACTATTCCTACGAAGATGGCTTTCTCGGAATCGGATGTTACAGGAATTCGCTGTTCGAAGATAAAAGTGGTATCATCTGGATCGGAACGAACGATAGATTAACAGCACGTATTCCCTTTTCAAATACCGAAGTACCCGATTCTTTCCCACCTCATATTCAACTCACAGGAATAAAACTATTTAACGAATCAGTTTCATGGGCAAGTCTATTAAAAAACAAAGATAGTATCATGATGCTGGTCAATGGAGTGAAGGTGTCTGATTTTAGATTTGATGCCACTTCTAAATGGTATGATTTGCCAGAGAATTTAAGTTTAGACTATACCAACAACTACCTTTCCTTCAATTTTATCGGAATTTCAATGCACCAACCGAAAAAAATTAAATATCAATATCAACTTGAAGGAAATGATGATCACTGGAGTGGAGTAACAACTCAGACGGAAGCCCACTATGGAAACCTTTCACATGGAAGCTATACGTTCAAAGTAAAAGCCATGAACAGTGAAGGCTATTGGAGCAAAGAATTCCGTTACCCATTCACTATCAGAGCGCCCTGGTACCTGATGTGGTGGGCATATGTAATCTATGGAGTAATAATATTATCTGCCGCATGGCGTCTTCATCGATTTCAACAAAACCGCACATTGCGTATTGAAAGAGAAAGAACACAGAAGAAAGAAATTGAACAAGCAAAAGAAATTGAACAAGCTTACACCGAACTGAAGGATACCCAGGCCCAGCTTGTTCAGCGTGAAAAAATGGCATCCCTCGGAGAGCTCACTGCAGGCATAGCACACGAAATTCAAAATCCATTAAACTTCGTCAACAATTTTTCAGATTTGAATAAAGAATTATTGGTGGAAATGAATGAGGAAATTGAGAAAGGAAATTTAGTTGAAGTAAAATCAATTGCAAAGGACGTAATTGACAATGAAGAAAAAATAAATCATCATGGCAAACGTGCTGATGCAATCGTTAAAGGTATGCTCATGCATAGCCGGAGTAGTAGTGGTGCAAAAGCACCAACTGACATCAATGCATTAGCAGATGAATATTTAAGACTCGCTTATCATGGCCTGCGTGCAAAGGATAAATCTTTCAACGTGACGATGAAAACTGATTATGATGAAAGCATTGGGCTGGTCAATGTCAACCCACAGGATATGGGGAGAGTGATTTTGAATTTGATTACGAATGCATTTTATGCCGTCTCTGCCCATAAATCTCCTGAAGGGGACTTGACGAATACTCATGGGATGTATCAGCCTACTGTTACCGTAACTACAAAAAGGAAGCCCTCTTCAGGGGGTTTGGGGGCAAAAGTGGAGATATCGGTCAAAGACAACGGAACAGGAATACCACAAAATGTCCTCGATAAAATATTCCAACCATTCTTCACAACTAAAGCAGCCGGGCAAGGCACGGGCTTAGGCTTATCATTAAGTTATGATATTGTAAAAGCGCATGGCGGAGAATTAAAAGTTGAAACGAAAGAAGGAGAAGGTTCCGAATTCATTATTATATTACCTCAACAAGAAACCAAAACGAACAAATGAAAATATTAGTGGTTGACGATGAGCAGGACGTAAAGGCGCTTTTCGAACAAAGATTCAGAAAGGAAATACGGAATCAGGAAATGAACTTTGTGTTTGCATTTTCAGGCGAAGAGGCGCTGCGTCATCTCGAAGCGCATCCGCATGAAGCAGTGTTGATCCTTTCTGATATCAACATGCCGGGCATGAGCGGTCTTGATTTACTTCGCCATATCAAAGAAAAGCACCACGAACCACCTCCTGTAGTCATGATGATCACCGCTTATGGAGATGCAGAAAATTATAACACAGCCATGCGTCTTGGCGCAGATGACTTTCTCACCAAACCACTTGAGTTTGCATTATTAAAAGAAAAATTAAACGCGATCCTGAAATGACAAAAATACTGGTGGTCGATGATGAAGCAGATCTGGAAGTGCTGATCAAACAGAAGTTCCGTCAGAAGATCAGGGATCATGCTTATGAATTTGTTTTTGCCAGCAATGGAAGACATGCCCTTGAGCAACTCCTGAATCATACGGATGTAGACGTAGTGCTCTGCGATATCAACATGCCTGAAATGGATGGTCTTACCCTCCTCACAAAGCTCAATGAACAAAACAGCTTATTAAAATCCGTAATTGTTTCTGCATATGGTGATATGGAAAATATCCGTACTGCCATGAACCGTGGAGCATTTGATTTTATCACCAAACCGATAAACTTTGAAGACCTGGAGCTGACGATGGAAAAAACGATCCGTCATGTAAAACAGATGCGGGATACCCTCAATGCCATCAAAGAAAATAATATCCTGCGGATGTATGTGGATGAGACGGTATTGAAGTTTATGAGCAGCCGCGAATTTGAATCATCTCTGATGGCCAATGATACCGTGGATGCAACAGTTGTTTTTTTTGATATATGCAGCTTCACTACCATCAGTGAGAATGAAGAGCCGGATACAGTAGTGAGAATATTGAACAGCTATTTTGATCTCATGACAAAGGAAATCATTGCCCAGGGTGGATATGTAGATAAATTTATCGGTGATGCGATCATGGCTGTATTTCGTGGAGATTATCATCTCGATAGGGCCATTGATGCCAGTCTTGCTGTGCGTAAACAAATTGAGAAGTTACCTTCTATACATGAGCATATTCCCTTCACTCCTAAAGTAAGTATCGGTATCAATAGTGGTGAAATGATCTCAGGAAATATTGGCTCCGTAAGTCTGCGTCGTTTAGACTATACCGTAATTGGTGATGCCGTGAATATCGCACAACGATTACAGTCCATAGCCTCACCAAATCAAATAGTGATCAGCGAACAGGCATATGAAAAAGTCAAAGAGTCTTTCAATTGCAGAAAAATCGGTGAGTCGGTTTTAAAAAACAAGACTTCACCTATGGTCGTATATGAAGTGCTGGATTGAAATTTCATAGCAGTCCGCATTCATAACCTGAAGGGCCATCATCTCCCGGATTAAACCTTTCGTCATACCGAGGGTCAAATAAAAACTCACCCGAATGGATGAATGATGTAATGTCTGAATCCATTAATTTTCAGATATTTTTTGAATTAAATTGCTGTTTTTATGAAACCTATCCAATTTATCCTCTCCCTGATGATGTCATGTATTTTGACATCGGTCAACGCACAAAATCAGACCGGACAAGATTCTACCGGGTTGCCGGGTGATAATTTCAGCCTCCAGGGTGCATTGCATTTATTCCAGATGTCCACGTCGCCTGAGGACTTTGAAAAACAACTAAACACGGAATCAAATAATGTCAATAACCTCGATCTGAATGGTGATAATGATATTGATTATATCCGTGTCATTGATAAATCAGATAAAAATTCGCATGTCCTGATCCTGCAGGTGCCCATCTCATCATCGGAGAACCAGGATATAGCTGTCATCGAGATTGAAAAAACAGGTGACACCACTGCCATCCTTCAGATCATCGGCGATGAAGATATTTATGGTGAAGAAGTAATTGTAGAGCCGGCTTCTGAAGGCGATGCAATGGGTGGAAATAAAGGAGGTGCTTCTTTTGAAAAAGATGATGCCGCTTCGGCTGTCATTGTGGTCAATGTATGGCGCTGGCCGTCTGTAAGGTATGTGTATGCTCCTGCATACAGACCTTGGGTCTCTCCATGGCATTGGCGCGCATATCCGACATGGTGGAGGCCATGGCGCCCATTAGGCTGGCATGCATGGCATCCGTTTTATGCAAAGTATCATCGTTCCTATGCGATAGTCCATACCAACAGGGTGATTCACGCGCACAAAATTTATACCCCTGTCAGGTCACATTCAGTGATGGTACGCAACAGGCATTCAGCAGCAGTAGGCCGATATCATATATCCCATACAACCACACATGTCAAAGGACCACGTGGCCATACCGCTACTGTCAAACATACTGCGGTGAAAGGGCCAAAAGGACATGTAAAAGCAAGGAAGACAACGGTGAGAAGACACTAATCGATTTTCGATTTTCGATTTTCGATTTTCGATTTTCGATTTTCGATTTTCGATTTTCGATTTTAATGGAAAATGAAAAGCAATATTGTTAGTTGAGCGTAGCCGAAACTACTTTCTGGTAAATATTGTCGGTCGCTGGGAGTCGAAGCGTACCGACAGTGCTAATTGGCAAGCACCATCTTCTTCGTGGCGATCAGCTGGTCATCTACAAACAGCGAATAGAAATAAGTCCCCGTCGCATTGTATCCATGCTGAAAGAGGACTTCATTCATGCCATCTTTCACATCGGTGGGTATTTCCCTGATCTTTTTCCCCCTGATGTCAGTGATTACAATTTTAGCCTGATGGAGAGTAGTAGGGTCGTGGACCAGGAAACTAATGATGGTGGATTCATCAAATGGATTTGGTTTATTTTGTAGCAATTCGATTTTCCGGTCCGCGATTTCTTCATCGTGTGTTCCTGTCAGGCGGACTAATTTTTCTTCTGAAAACAGGCTTTCAATTCCCTTGCTATCGATAGCGGCTGCAGAAACAAAAATATTCAAATAGCGGTCGGGCAATTCAAATACACCGGTTTTAGAATTAAGTACGTAATAAAGCGTGTCAAAATCATTTGTAAAAACGCGAAGTCCGATGACATAATGATTATAGTCCAGTGTATCTGTTATTTCTACGTAGAGATATTTTCCATCTTGTCCCACACTAAGTATGGACGGTGATTCAGGGCCTAAAGCAGCCATAGCAGCTCCGTTTCCATTGATCGTTGCATTGCGGGCCAGGTAATCAAAGTCAACAAAAAAACTGTCGATCACGGTATCCCCATCCGTATCCATGCCGAGAATATCATCTGATGTATGCTGTCTGTCATGATACTCAGGATTTTCTACATCTCCGTTACCATGCTCATTAGCGGAACAAAAACGCATGGCTGTAAAACCATTTTCGCGGAATGGAATGTGATCACTTCCTCTTCCAGTCCGGTCTTCCGGTGACATGATCGAAACTACCATCGGAACATTCACTATGGGAAGAATCATTTCCTGGTATTCAAGCTTGATGAACCTGCTCAGGGCTTTGTGTGGGGAATTGAATCCACCAAATGAAAAAAGTCTTACATGCGTGCTGTCGACATTATTCAATCCGGGACACGATGGAGGCGAAGAGGTTTCTCCACATATGGTACCACCCACAATATCATTGTTGAGTACAGCTTTGATACGGATGCTGTTACTAAGAGCATAAACCGCATATGCATTCGATCCGACAAGCCCCTGTTCTTCTCCTGTGACGGTCATGAAGACAATTGTATGATCATATACATAATTACTCATGACACGTGCAAGCTCTAACACTAATGCAACGCCACTACCATTGTCTTCCATCCCCTGGGCAAGACAATTTATATCACATTCGTCTTTGCACCTGCTATCAAGATGGGCTTCGATGATGATCGAGGATGGATCGGAAGTATCCTGCCCGGGCAATACCGCCACCACGTCTTTGTGGCGCTTCATCCCACATACATCCTGATCAAACTCAAGATATCCGGTGACAAGCCTGTTGAAATGCTTCTTGCTATGTCTTTCAAATTCGGACAAGACCCATTTTCGTGCAGCTCCTATTCCGGTAAAATCAGAAATGGTATCCGATGCCGTATTGCGATTGTGGAATTGTTGCAATGCCAACAGTGTAGCTTTCAGTGAATCCGGCTTAACCCTTTCGATTAAGTTGTGCGTGATGATGAGTGGATCATCGACCGGGAAAGGTGGCAGATAAACTGCAGGGTCATAATTACCTTTCAGTATTTCATAGATCTTCGGGTTGGTAAAGTGGATATTCGTTTGGGAATACAAAAAATCAATGGAAAGAACTCCCAGGATTAACGTCAGCATGCACGTCTTCATAATTCAAAAGGCTTTGGCTTTAAAAATACAAATACCCTGGGAGACGGGAGAGGAAAGAAATTTGTTATCCGTAGTTTCAAACTACGGATAACAAATTTCTTTCAGGGGTAGGGGATAAAGTCGTATGTAATTGCATCATTAATTACTCCTTCTTTCTTCAATAATTTTTCTCAATTCTTTTATTTCCGCTTCCAGTTGTCTTAGCCCCTCTTTCTCCTTTTCAAAATGCTCAATTCGTTTTAGCAGTGCTTCTATTTCATTTCGTATAGCTTGATTCTGGTCTTTTAATAACTCATTTTCTGAAGTTAAAATCCTCGTTCGTTTTTCTAATGCCTGAGTAGCCATAAAATTTATGCCCAGAAAATCAGATTGGTTGATCGTCGTATCAGTACCAATGGTTCCAAATTCATCTCTCCCGAAAGCTGCGTAAAAATCCTGTGCCATGGGACCGTAGTGCCGGAATGTCCGGGGATCCTGGTTTTTATAATTCCAGGAAGTCAGGTGAAAAGATGCTATCTTTTGTAAGCAATCTTCCCCATCCACTTCTGCAAAATTTTCTTTCTTATGCACATCGCTACTGGAGCTCCACATATTATCTCCGCCTGCGAGCAGCGCATTGGTTGTGAGATCACTTGAAGTATAAAATCTGTAGCCATTTGCAAATCTTGCACGAAAAGTATTATCACTGGCTGAATTCATCGTAGTTGTGGTAGAAGCATCCCCAATAATGAGTGCCCCTTCATGACCATTGGTAGAAACATAGGAACCAAAAGCAGTAGAATAATCACCGCTTGCTTCAGTATAAGCTCCCATAGAAGTTGAATAATCGCCAGCAGCAATATTAAAGTATCCCAATGTTGTTGACGCATATCCGGATGCCTGGCTATCCCTTCCCAGCGCAGTGGAATAGAGTCCACTTGCATCATTATAAGCTCCCATAGCCGTGGAAAAATCTCCTGTTGCGTTTGTATCCTCACCTAAAGCTGTAGATGCAAAACCTGTAGCTGCTGTAGACACACCCATCGTGGTAGAATAAATCCCATCTGAAATCGTATGAAATCCCATGGCTGTTGATGCATATCCGGATGCTACTGTAATTGCTCCCATTGAAGTTGAATACTCACCACTGGCAATTGTTAATTCACCCATAGCTGTCGATACGCGACCTGAAGCCACGGTTGAATCTCCCATTGCGGTTGAAATTTCACCACTCGCTTTGCCTGTAAATCCAAACGCCATCGAATAATCTCCAATATTATTTTTATTCCATGCATTTCCTTCCACGTAACCTACTCTGAAAGCTGCCTTATCAGGATACCACATCATCCTTCTTCCGGATCCTGTGATGGGCACTCTATCAGCTGTGGCGGGTATATCTCCGGCAGCCGAAAACACAACACTACTGTCTGTCACATGAAGACGAGCCAATGCAGCTGTAACTCCTATACCTACATTGCCGGCATTGTCGATGCGCATTCTTTCAACTGGCACGCTGAAATTGACTCCTGTACTAAAACTTAGCACCTGCCCACCTGAAGGTTGACGTATAGCGGATATTGAAGCGGAGTAAAGTGGAGTAGACCCATACGAAGATGAATTTGTAAATAGAAGACCAACTATACTGCCTGTAATATCTGATGGATTAACCAATCTGATCAGGTTGCCACCGTTTGATTTGAGAATATCCAGGGGATAAACAGGATTGGTATTGTTGAGGCCTATATTCTGCGAAAACAAGAATAGTTGAAAACTAAAATTGCAGAATAACAGAGTGATAATTTTTTTCATATCAGAGCTTCCTGGATTATTCAACGTTGATGAATGTCACCCCACCTGTCTTTACTCCATTGTCATCATGTGCATTGCTTCCGATGATTGTATTTCCATTTTGAATACTCACAGTCCTGCCAAAGAAGTAGCTCTCTCCCGCAGGTTTCTCGGTGATCCTGCGGATAAAGTCCCATTCAATACCATTGCGTTCAAATACATAGCAGGTCCCTGGTCCGCATTTGAACCGATATTGTCCAGATCTGCACCCACAATAATATAGGGGTCATGAATGGCAACGCTGGCACCAAAATGATCATTGGCGTTTCCTCCGGTAGCTGTTATCTTATCTATTTCATGCCAGGTAAACGTTGGATTCAGAAAGAAAACATAAGCAGATCCACGATCCGATTCGCCTGCCACGTCATCATATGGAGCACCTACTACAGCATAATTTTCATACATGCAAACGCTGGTTCCAAAGCGATCATCGGACGTTGCATCCGACGCATTATGTTTCACTGTCAGGGACCAGGAATTAGGATCGCTGGAATGATAATAAAAATATACTGCACCAATCCAATCATAGGGTGATCCGGGAGAATTATCTTCACCCGGAGCTCCTACAATGAGGTTTTCGCCATACAGGGAAACACTCCAACCGAACAAGTCTCCTGCGTGAACGTCATCCTCTTCAATATCATTTTGGTAGGGCCAGTTATTTCCACTTCGCCTATACATATAGACCTCACCCAAAGCACCATTGAAACCTGTATTTGCATATGGTGCTCCTATCGCAGCAAATTCGCCACTGATGGAAACACTATATCCAAACCAATCATTCTCATCTCCGTTCAAAGCAGTGAGCTTCGCTTGCTGTTCCCAAGTCGAACCCGTAGTATGATGAAAAATATAAGCTGAGCCCTGTGCTACAATCGGGTATTGCACTGTACCAAAATCATCATTGTATGCACCCACAATTACATAATCACCGCTGATCGCCACACTGAAACCAAAATAATCCGCCCAGGAGCTATCATCAGCTGTCAACCTTGCCTGTTGCTTCCAGCTCGAGCCAACCCGATGAAAGATGTAGGCTGCGCCGGCATCTTCATAGATTCCAATATCATTCAAATACGCACCAATGATCGCATAATCCCCATCGATGGCTACACTGCATCCGAAATTGCTATCCTCTTCACGATCATTAGGATATCCGGTAATCGCGGGAAATGCATTCGAAAGAAAAGCCAATGGAAGCCAACTGATGCCGTCAAACATATAGAGAGTGCCTTTGTCCAGATCGAATACCAGGAGTCCTGCATCGGAAGCAGATGTTGCAATTTCATTTCGCTGTTCCGATGTCATACGTGGAATTTTGACGCCTTTTGTTGTGCTTTTGACATCAAGTATTGCATTAGCTGAAGGAGCAGATCCATCATTCGTGATGCTTATGTTCTGCGCATGGAGGCACAACCCAAAGGCATAGAAGAGGATAAATAAGATCAGAAACCTTGTCTTTTCCATAACACATTATTTCTGCAGTAAAGTTTGCGAAGGAATCAATAGTTGAAAAACCCCTAATGATGTGATATTAGAAAAGCGGAAAAGTAGAAAGGGCATCGACGTTCGCGTGTCTCTGACCGCGAACAAGGTGTATGCATCTTCGTATTCACAGGCAAGCGAACATCAGCCACCATATTTCAATCGAAAATCCAAAATCAGATAAGTTTTTCATTGTACGCTTTCGACACCGCCTCCGTCTGTGAATGCACCTGGAGCTTCTCGTAGATTTTTTTGATGTGCGAACGTACGGTATCAATGCTGATAAACAGGCTGGAAGCCATCATCTTGAAACTGTTTCCCCTCGCAAGTAACTTCAGTACTTCTTTTTCGCGATCGGTCAGCTGGTATTTTTCTGCATCCTTTCCCTGATGCATAGAAGCAATCACCATCTTGGCAATCGAAGGGGTCATCGGCGCACCACCGGATAAGACTTCATCTATAGCGCTTACTAATTTGTCCGGGATTGATTTTTTCAAAAGATAGCCGGACGCACCTGCACGTATGGCATCTAACACATGGGTATTATCATCAAAAACTGTGATCATGATGATTTGCGCTTTCCTGTTAAACTGCCGGATGATTTTTACCGCTTCAATCCCGGTGATCAAAGGCATATCAATATCCATCAGTATCACATCCGGGTTAGCGGCTTTAACCTGTTCACGCACCTTGCTGCAATTTTCAAAATCACCAATGACTACAAACCTGTCTTCATCACTCAGCAGCTGGTGGATTCCGCTACGCAGATCAATATTGTCTTCATAGATTAGAATCGTAGTCATACGGGTACAAAATAAATTGTTGTTGATCAATTCATAATCCCCTATTCATGTGATAGGTATCCATAGCTCTACATGGGTGCCCATTCCTTTTTCAGATTTGATATAGATTTCTCCGTTCACTTCTTTTGCCCTTTCATTCATATTCCTCAAGCCGTTACCGGGTTGGATTTCATGGTTGACAAAACCTTTGCCATTATCCGTGATGTTCAACGCCAGCCAGCCATTTGGCTTTTTATGCAAACTCACGCGGATCAGGGAACCACCACTGTATTTCACGGCGTTATTCATCGCTTCTTTAAATACCAGGAAAAGATCTTTGCGTTTGCTCACCGTTAGCTTTATACTTTCAATACTTTGATCTGTATCAAACACATATTCGATTCCCGCTGCCTCACATATTTCACCGGCAAATTCTTTCATTTTTGATACCACTTGTTCGAGTGTATCATTTTGAGGATTGATCGCCCAAACGATATCCTGCATGTTTTCGAGGATTGCCTTTGATGATTCTTTGATCTTTCCTATGACCAGTTCAGCGTTTCCGTTTTCAGGTTGCTTCTTCATGGCCATGGAGCTGATGATATGAATATGGGATAATGCAGAACCAATGTCATCATGCAGATCCCGGGCAATACCCATGCGCAATCTTTCCACTTCAAGTTTTTTATTGAGTTGATAACGGTAGAGAGAATACACAACACTGACGACGGACAGTAAAACAAGCATATAAAACCACCAGGTAGTCCAGAATGGCGGACTGATGCTGAACGCAAATTGATCAGCTCCTTCTATCCAGTCGACGCCATTTGTGCTTGCTGCTGCCTGGAAAATGTAATCACCAGGTGCCAAGGAATGAAATCTTGCTGTATTGTTATTCTCATTATCAATCCAGTCACTATTCAAGCCTGTCAATCTATACCTGTACCGGAGCTTGCTGGCCTTGCCATAAAATGGAGCTATAAAATCAAAAGCAAGATTGTTCTGCTCATAATTCAGTGATGCTGAAGCATGCACTGAATATTGAGTGCTGTCATCTTCATTGACGGTAATGTCTGTAATAAAAATATTCAGCGAATCTATCTTTTCACCTATTTTCTCCGGGTTTAAATAAATAATTCCCCTTGTACTGCCCAGGAAGAGCAATCCGTTTTTTGAGCGGAGATAACTATTACCATAAAATGAATTCCCTTCGATACTTTCAAAATTGCTGAAGGATTCAATCTTCTGCGTCTGCATATCATACCTAAACAACCCTTCACTCGTAGTCAGCCAGATTTTATCACGCAAGTCCCGGTAGATGGTCCGGATAATAATATTATCAAAAAAACCATTCAGGGGAGTTATCGCCGGAACTGTATCCTGTACCGTAATCAGATGCAGACCGGGTCCACCTATAATCAGCGAACTATCCGTCCATTCACACATGGCATTGATATTGCCCGAAGTTTGCTTATTGGATAATCTGAATTTATGTTGAAATTTGTCATCGAGGCAATATAAATTCCTGTCTCCGCCGATCCAGATATTTTTTTTACTGTCCTGGAATGTAAAATTCAGACCTTCTTTGATGTCTGCAAAATCAATCACTGTCACCTGGTAGGAATCCTTATCAATCCGGTAAGCTGCATTTCCTGTGATGATATGATCGCCGTTTTGCAGTGTATAAATTTGTTCAGTAAAACTATCTTCCAGTTTTTGTTTGGTCATTTCACCTTCTTCGCCAGGCAGATAAGAAGGACGCCGGTATATTCTGGTCTTCGGATTATAGATCCAGATGCCCCGGTTGGTCTGGCCTAATATTAGGTTGGTTCCATCATATACAATACCGCGAATGGATGGATGATTCAACATATCGGTACCACCTTCTTTCGCAAAATAAGGTTGTATGATGCCGGTCTGCATATCCCACGAAACAAAGCCATTGAATGTTGCCAACCATAAATGGTCATCATCATCTTCGGCAAAATTGCGTACATGGTTGTCCCAGGCTTTATTAATCTCAGGTTCATAATTTCTTACCAGGCCAATCTCTTCATTTCCAGGTCTGAACACGACCAGGCCATAGTTAGCATAAGCAGCCCAGGCAATCCCTGTAGAATCAATATGTAGATCGTTAAACACCAGGTTGCCTTCGAGTGGTTTGCCTTTATGAAACAATTTCAACTTACGAAAATGATCTGTCCCGATGTCATATTCAATGATACTTTTTGTTGTAGCCAGCAGGTATAAATCTTTTCTGATCTGCAACGCTTCGAAGACAGTAATAAATTCATCCTGTACTTGAAGCCGATGATTCGCCACATCAATATCCCTGATTTCTTTTTTGGAAAAATCATACAGGTAGAGGATTCCTTTCCAGATAGAAATAAAGACTTTGTCATCTGTCAAAGCATTGACGAACCGGATATTGTGCTCAGGCAAAGGAAGTGCCCTGCGCAAATGTGTCGAAAGATTGTATGCGACAATAGAGTCATCCATGCAAAAGAAAAAAGAAGTGGACGTTGCATCTGTTCCCCTATTTTGGGTCCGCCCCAAATTGCCAATAACAGGGTCTTCGTTTTTAGTGAAAATTTTTGTGGTTTCATTATAACCATAAAATCCATTTGAAGTCCATACCCAGACATCCATGCCTGGAAACTGGTAAATATTGCTCACGCCTAAATTCTTAATCGTATCGATTTTGACAGGAACAAATCCCTGGCGATCATTTTCATATTTGAATAAAGTGGAAAGAGAAGAAGCCCAAATATGGTTATGCCGGTCGCAAAACATCTGGTGCACTGATCCTTCAAGAATATAATCTTTAATATGCTTCCCATCAAACCGTTGAATCCTGTCATTATTCAGGATCCAGACAAATCCTTTGTGATCCATCAATACTTTTCTGACTTCGCTGGTGCGTATGCCGAAAGATTCATCGAATAGCTGGACATGATAGTCGGGGAGCTGGCCCTGAACCAAAAGAAAGGCATGAAAGCAAATGATGAAGAAAAGCAGCTTCACATTAAATTACATTTTCTTGTGCGATAGCAACCATGCATACACATCTTCACCACCATACACTCTTCTCCATGTATCATGACCCATATCTTCCTCGATCGTAAACCGAACATCCTTATGACCGAGCTCTTCAAGCTTATTTAGTCCTGCATAAAAATATTTCAGAGAAACGCCTTCATCACGTCCTCCCGCAAACACCCATACAGGTATCTGGTGTTCTGCGATTGGCTTCATTAAATCCGGATGGCCCCATCCCACAATGGGGCAAATAGCTGCCCATGTGTCAGGATGCTTACTGGCCATATACCATGTACCAAAACCACCATAGCTAAGACCTGTGAGATATACTCTATCTGAATCGCCATTATAATTTTTAATCACGGTTTCAACCATATCCATCAGATCTTCTTCCTCTTTCTCCCAACCTGATGGTGGTAATACTACCGGAGGCCATGCATTAGCATCCTGCGGTTCCATTTTTTTCGGTGTTGCAAATTCTACCGGTCTGTCCGGCACACCGGCAGCTAATCGTTTCGGAATTTGCTCTGGTTTCCTGTCCCGTATATAGGATATAGAATCCATTCCATACATCGGTAATTGAGGTGCAATGATGATAAAAGGCAGATCGCGCTTCTGTACCCACGCTTCATAGATGGGCCCATGCACTGTCACCCAGTCCAGGTCTTCACGGCCATTGCCGCGCTCTCCGTTTCCGTGCAGGAACATGAGGACAGGCCATTTGCGATCAGGGCTGCTGCTGTGAAACCCATAAGGCAGATAGAGATAAAAATCTTTCTGCACTTTTTCTCCATGGCTTTTGTAAGGGACCCGGATTAGTTCAGGTAAGGACACAGATTGAGAAATCAATTGATGACAGGAAAAAAGAGTGGTTAGATAAAACAAGCGAATAAGTGTGGATTTCATAATCAGGAATTGAATATGAAATTTACGCCTTTACCCCTAAATCCCCTAAAGGGGACCTTTTAATTTTTCTAAAGAAAACTTCGAAATCGAAATGCCAAACGATCAGCATCATCCTTATACTGCTCTACAATACTATCAGGTGCAATACAATTTATCTGGCCAGATAAATGATTTGTCGATATGAATAGTATAAAAACGAGAAAGTAAATGAGTCTTATCATCTGACAGGCAATAATTGATTCCTATCCAAATTACAAAAACTCACGACTCACGCCTGACGACTCACGAAAGCAGAGGATGCGCCACAGAACTGATTACTGAATACTAAATTTCTTTATTCTTCTTCTTCCTCGTCTGATCTACAATAATTTTCGTGCCCCTATACTGAGCTTTCCGAAAAGCACCGATCACCTGGTCCTGGTAATCTGCATCAACATCAAAAATGGTATGTGTATAACTCACTTCAATCTTACCCACCTGGGCTTCCTGATCAGGCATGTATTGATTGATGAGTGATAAAAGTTCTTTCGGATTAAATTTATTGACTGTACCCAGATTGATCACGAGCGGAGCAAATTTTACCTTCGGCCTATCCTCACCACGTTTAGCCGGTGTTGGCTTATCAGCATATTTATCTCTTTTAGGTGCCCGCTCTTCTCTACTTCCTGAACCCTGCCTTTCAGCTTTCTTCCAATCATCTCTTGGCCCCCTGTCAGGGCGTTCACTCGGCTTTCGATCTTCACTTTTGAAAGCAGGTTTACTGCTTCGATCCCGTGTTTCAAATTCTGCAGGCTTGCGATCATCTTTCTTCTCACTTCTCTCATATCGGCTTCCCTGATCCCTGCTGCCTGCTGCTTCTCTTTTTTCTCTGCGATCTTCCCATGGCTTTTCACTTCTGCGCTCTCCCTGACCTCTTTCTCTAGGGCGATCATCTCTGGACCGATCATCTCTTCTGCCACCCCTCTCACTTCTCTCACTCCTCTCACCGCGATTACTATCAGATGATTTACGATGTTCTACATTGATATCCTGGGCATTCTTGTAATACGCAAGGAAACGATTGAATTCAACAGATACAAATCTCTTTATCAATTCTTCACGGTCCAGCCAGCTCAGCTTATTAAATATCACCGGCAGAAATTCCATGATCTGCTTTTCTTCAACCTCTACATTTTCTACTTTTTCAACAAGGTGGAATAATTGCTTTTCACATATTTCTTTTCCTGTAGGGACTTTCTTCCGTTCGAATGGTTTACCCACACGGCGCTCAAGATCGCGTATACGATTGTTTTCTCTCGAATTGATTATCGTTATGGATATTCCTTTCCGATGCGCACGACCTGTCCTTCCGCTTCGATGTATGTATGTATCCGGATCATCTGGTAAATTGTAATTGATGACATGTGTAAGATCACTTACATCAAGGCCCCGTGCTGCAACATCCGTTGCAATCAAAAGCTGTAAAGTTTTTGATCTGAATCTTCCTAATGTATACTCACGTTGTTGCTGGCTCAGGTCACCGTGCAATGCATCAGAGTTATATCCCTCGGATGAAAGTTTATCAGCGATTTCTTTTGTCTCTGCTCTCGTCCTGCAAAAAACGATGGCATAAATCTCAGGCTGCATATCGATGATACGCTTGAGTGCTACATAACGATCCCTTGCCTGAACTTCATAATAATGATGTGTGACATTATCAGCACCTGTCTGAATCTGTTCTGCCGCGATCTCGATCGGATCCTTCATGTAGGTCTTTACGATCCGCATGATCTCATGCGGCATGGTAGCAGAAAAAAGTAAAGTTTGTTTTTCTTTCGAAGTGGTTGCGAGGATAGCATCCATGTCATCCTTGAAACCCATCGACAACATTTCATCCGCTTCATCAAGCACGACCCATTGTAGTTCTTCGAGCTTTAATTTTTTGCGGTTGATCAGGTCAAGTGTTCGTCCCGGTGTGCCGACGACGATCTGAGCTTTTTGTTTTAATGCATAGACCTGGGTATCCATGCTGGAGCCTCCGTAAACAGGTATGACCCTGACATTAAGAAGGTGCTTTGCAAAATTCTGGATCTCTTTTGTGATCTGGATACAAAGCTCTCTTGTAGGGCAAAGGATCAAAGCCTGGACATGCTCGGATTTGGGATTCAGCTTTTGGAGTATGGGCAGGCCAAATGCACCGGTTTTCCCGGTACCGGTTTGCGCACGTCCTATGATATCTTTCGATGAGGATAAGATGACAGGAATGGCTTTATCCTGGATTGATGTAGGCGTCTCAAAACCCATCTCGCTGATAGCGTCGAGGATTTCCTTTTTGAGGCCCATTTCTTGAAATGTACTCATAAAATTTACGATGTCTGTGATCGGAGGAGGCGTGGCCGGGGAGCTTGGGTTGCCTGTCTGTTATGAAATTCTGTTACAGGTGTAAAGGTAGGCTTAAAATGGCAGAGAGCATAGGGCAGAGAGCAGAGAGCACAAGGCAGAGTGCAATATGCGGTGTGCGGTCATGCTAAATCTGAAGAGGTTGATTTTTAAAATCAGGGGACAGGCGTCATTTAGTACCGACAATCATGGTATTTACCAAATTTATCTTCTCTTTACTTGCCTGCAGCCCATAATACACCTTTCAGCAAATGTTCCAAAAATAAAGTGTCCTGGTAGCTTTCCACCGTGTGAACCAGGGCTGTATAGAATGATTTGCCTCCATCATATGCATGACACCATGACATCGGATGATTAGCGCCCATAGTCCCACCCTGGTAAGTAGATTCGTCTATTGTCAGCAGGACCTGCACATTGGATGGTGGTTGTTTAAAATTATACCACTCATCTGTCCTGGTCCACCTGGCTGGCAGATGCTTGCAAGCAATGTGTGTGGTGTCTGCTTTTTGTAATGTGGCGCTTTGAATATCCGGATGACTTGCAAACTGTGCTCCTAACAGGTTGACATACCAGGGCCAGTCGTATTCCGTATCAGCTGCAGAATGAATGCCCATAAATCCCTTTCCCGAATGGATGAATTTTTGAAATGCAATTTGTTGCATTGAATCAAGAATATTACCCGTGGTTTGAAAAAATATCACTGCATCAAATGGCTTTAAATTATCATCAGTTATCATAGAAGAATCTTCGCTATGCACAGAGGTGACACCATGCGATTTGAAATAAGATTCCAATGCAATAGTTCCTGGTTCGATGCATTCATGGCGAAAGGCCTTCGTACGTGAAAAGATCAGCACATTTGGAGCTTTTACATCAGGATCAGATTTTTCTTTATTACAAGCTGTCTGAAAAAGAAGGATTGCAGTAAGTGGGCAAATGAAAAGGAGATATCGATATTTTTTCATATGTATCTTATATGATGTAAAGTTATTTTGTTTTCACCTTTGAAAGCTTTTTCATCCTGATAAATATATTCTATCCAAATTCTCAAACTATTCCCGGGTGTCCCAAAGCAGCGTTTTTCATAAAACTGGTCTCTTTTTTACAGCTATCTTAACGAAAACCTTTCTCACTTGCTACGTATATCTATCATTCTCTGCCTGGCCTGTCTATCTGTTGGTAGGACATTTGGACAACATTATTCAATAGAAGGTCCTCTGTTCATCAATTTATGTGAATCCCAATTTGCGACCTATACCATCGATTCCAATCAACAATTGACAAATACCATTTGGTCAATTGACCCATTGGGCGGTGCGTCCATCTATACCAATTCCGTGACTACTGCTTTAGTTGGGTTTTATGCTCCCGGAACTTATATTTTAACTGCGACATCATTCAATTTAAATCAACAATTATTTTCAGACTCTCTGATAATACAGGTGGTAAATGGGACAACTACGCCCATAGGAGTTGAGGGTTGCTATGTGATTGACTCCTTATCCAAATGTTACCAGGTTTGTGCCGGAAGTACTTCAACTTTATATTATGACTTCCAATACGAAGTCAATATAACCGGGGCTGAAACTTACTCATTTGTCGATGGTAGTGGTGGGAATGGCAATATTATAGAGGTGACATGGGGAAGTGCCGGATCAGGTTCGGTTACAGCTTTTACAGGACCTTGTCCTACCAGTATTTGTTTCGAAATTCTTCCACTACCCATTGCTGACTTTCAGACCACCCCTGCATTCAGCCAGGAAACGCTCACCGTTTGCAAATTCCAGGAAATCCTTTTTGAAAATCTTTCTTTCAATGGCCTTTCCTATACATGGCATTTCGGTGATGGGACTACATCTACAGGATTTGATGCCATACATTCTTATTCATCAGAAGGTTTTTATACGGTCACTCTTGATGCAGAAAGCATTTGCATGTGCGGAGATTCAAAAGAAATCATTGTAGAAGTTTTGCCTGCCCCTGCTCCGACACTGGATTGTGTCAATACAGTTTGTCCCGAAACCCATCAGCGATACACCGCTACCACAAATGGTTGTACACAATATAACTGGTCAATATCTTCCAATGGCACTATCGTCAATGGGGGTGAGGCCACGGATGATTTCATCGAGATCATATGGCATGATGGCCCGGAGGGACTTATCAATCTTTCTGTCAGTGGTTGCGCTACAACATATTGTTCGTACACCAATACCTTTCATATCCCCATTCTTACTCCGGATGGCCCTGTCAGTGGTGATGCACAGGTATGCACTGGTGGAATCGTAACCTATAGTGCACCATATTTTCCAGGCACCCAATATTTCTGGCAAATATCTTCTGCAGGAAACATAATGGGAGGACAAGGGACAAATGCGATTGCTGTGAAATGGGATGATGTCAATGTAGTGACGACTTCGGATGTAGAAGTATATTATGGGAATTGTTTCCTTGGATGTTCAGGTCAGGATGTATTGTCAGTAAGCATTACACCGGAAATAAAATTGAACGGAGATACTCATGTTTGCCAGGATGCCGATGCTACGATTAATGCAACTGCAGGATTTATAACGCCTTTACCAGCAAATGTGCAATGGCATATTGAAGATGAAGACGGACAAACAGTTTCAACTGTTTTTGGTCCATCTTCTTCGTTCACACACACATTTTCATATCCGCCCGGTGAATATTTTTGGGTGGCTAAAAGTTCTTCTTCTGCCTACTGCACAGAATTGGTGCGTCAAAAAATTTCAGTTACCGCCATTCCGGATACGCCATTGGGTATCGAAGGAGATGTTGAGATATGTCCGGGTCAACCGTTTGGATACACAATCGTGGAGGCCGGAAATTTCGCGACGTACTGGACCATCACCGATGGTGCTTCGATATCGCATGACCATGGACAATCCATTCAACATGTTTTTGGAACCACACAGCCATACATCGTAGAGGCTGTTCACACAGACCTTCAATACCCCGAATGTGCTTCTGGAAGCGTCAGCATTACATTAAGTCCTGCAACTAATCTGGTGATATCAGGATCACAGGATGTTTGCTTCAGTTCAATTGAAGCATATACGATTCCGTACATCAACGGATCAGATTATCAATGGGAAATTATTCCGGCAGACTTTGGTGAAGTACGCCGGAGTGATCTGAATCATGTAGAAATATTCTGGGCACAATCCGGATCTGCTACACTTCGATTAAGTACATGCGGTACAATTATCGACATGGCGATCACAATACATCCTCTTCCGGTATTTAATGTGATAGGACCACTTGCTGCCTGTGCAAATGAAACCGTTTCAATGTCAACAGACCAGCCACTACTCGATCATATTTGGAAAAATGAGACCGGATCTGTGTTAAGTACCGCGAATAATGTCCTGCTTTTTCCAGGAACATATTCGATAGAAGTAACAGATGCTTTGGGATGTTCTTCCACTGAAACATTTACGATCACATCTTATCCGGCCCCGTCAGTCTATGTCACCAGCCCCGGCGATAATAATTATTGCAATACGGTACCTGCAGGAGTAGATCTGGTAGCCAACACGGATGGTGATGGATATGTTTTTGAATGGTTCAAAGATGATGTCAGCACAGGTGTAACAGATGCAACATATACCCTGACGCAATTTGGTACCTATTATGTGACTGTTGTCAATCAATATGGTTGTACTGCATCCTCTCCGAAAATTACCATTAGTGATTGTTGTGGATGTTCAGGTGGCGGAGGTGGTTTACCAGGTGGAGGGTGTACCTATCAAATTTTTAATTTCGATGTTCATTCAACAGGACCTGAATGTCCTATCCGGAACTACACACCTCAGGAGCCAAATCTAATCCCGGGCCAATCGACATGGTTCATCTGGAGTATCAGTGAAGGCATTCTCGGAGTTGAGAATGTGGATGTACTCGATCATACCTATTTACAAGCCGGGTATTATCACCTTCTCTTGTTGGGTCATCTTGCGGGCTATCCATACGATTTGACAGATTGTGGACATATTGAATCTTTCACAGACACCATTCGCGCGGTTGCTGATTTCAAATCAACAGGAACTTGTGTAAATGCACAGATTGACTTTGAAGATCTCACCACTTTTATTCCCGGCGAAACGATTTCATCATGGCATTGGAATTTTGGTGATCCTTCCAGCGGTCCCTTGAATGAATCTGCCGACCAGGATCCGTTACATGAATTTGCATCTGCAGGAGATTATTCAGTCACCCTTACGGTAACGATGGCCAGCGGATGTATAACCACAAAAACCAGCTCTGTCCATATTTCTGCCGGTCCCGTTTTATCTCCTGTCTATGATCCCGTGTATTGCGAAGATGAAGCATACAGATTATTCCTGCCTGGAAATGTATTTGATGTCCTTTGGGATTTTGGTGATGTGGGCAGTGGTATTTTGAACATGGCATCTTCTGAAGAAGTATTTCACACCTATAGCTTGCCTGGATTGTATTCAACCACAGTGTCAGCTGCAGATATCTATGGCTGTCGTTCGCAGGGCACCATCCCGGTTGACATTCGGGCCAATATGTTGAGCGGCAATATCAGTGTCATTCCTTCCAATACGATTTGCTTTGGCGATACTGTTACGTTGATTGCACCGGCTGGTGGTGTGAATTGGAATTGGAACACCGGTGAATTGAATTCGCAGATTGAAGTAGTGTCTACTGACAATTATAGTGTGCTGATAGAAGACGGATTTCATTGCACATACTCACCTCCACCACAATTTATAACAGTACTTGCTAAGCCCAATGTTTTTATCCAGGGACATGAAATGCTAAGTCTGGGTGAATTTGGACCATGGCATGATACATTGCATTTATGTGAAGGCACTGAGTTTCAACTGCAGGCATTTTTCGAAGGGAGTCTCGCCATTCACTGGAGCACTGGTTCAATATATACAGAGATTGAATTTACAGACGAAGGAGGTAATCTTCCCGGTGCTGGTTGGCATGAGTATTTTGTAACCGGTTTTGCTCAGGCAACAGGTTGCAGATCTGATACTGCATTTTATGTTGTTGAAATTTATTCACTTCCAAATACTCCGATCATCACTTTATCAAGCGGCAGCGGATGCAGCTTTGATGTGAACACGCTGCAGGTCACTAATCCACAGGCCGGCATCCTATATCATTGGTCAGACGGACAGATTGGTACAACTATTACTACATCTGTCGACGGTGCTTATCATGTGACCGCTGTTAATCAAAACGGATGCTCTGCAGAAAGTAATGTTGTATTGATTAATCCTTCTGCACCGGTTGATCAGATTCCGGGCGGATGTCATATTGCATGTGATCCGCTTTCAGTGTGTCTTCCTCCTATTGATGACGTGACCTCATGGAATATTTATCAGGATGGCGTTTTGTATCAATCAGGCACATTTTGGCCTTCAAATTACCTGATCACAACTGATGGAAGTTATACGATTGAAGTGACTACAAGTAATGGTTGTACAGCAACATCTGATCCGTTGGATATTTCCCTGTATCCAGGTGTTGGCAGCATTACTGTACTTACATACATGGATGTCGACGGAGATGGGCTGATCACAGCTGCTGATTTGTTGTTATCAGGAATACCCATTATCATCGAATCCTCTGATGGCCTCCAGCATGGCGAAACATTTACAGAAGCGGATGGAGGTTTTGTTTTTGAAAATTATCCTGCATCTTCATACACTGCATACTTTAATCTTGCTTTGCTTTCTTCACAATGGAAAGTGATCATCGATAGCGTGAATGCACAGATAGTGACATGTGATGATTCAATCGTCGTCTCATTGCTGCTTATGGAGAATTGTACAGTAGCCGGGCCTGATCAGACGATCGAAAGTTGTCCGGGTGAGATCGTCATGTATGGAGACAGCATCTGGAGTGATACAGGTGTTTATGCTATCCATTTATTAAGTGAATTGGGTTGTGATTCTACTTTTTCAGTGAACGTTGTAATATCAGATACCATTGAAATCAGCACTACTGTCTGGGTGGATGTGGATCAGAATGGAGTGCTGTCTCCTGCAGATACAGTCATCGAAGGAATCACAATTGTCATTGATGAAGGGATCAATCATGCACCATTTATTGGATTGACGGATAGTAATGGTAATGTCGTTGAGGAATTTCATCCCGGTCATTATTTTGTTTCAGTGGATAGCACGATTCTGCCTCAGGGTTTATCACTGTTGTTTGGATTGGCTTTTGTCCCCGATACATTTTGCGGCGCTGTGCATTTTGATTTTTTACTGGCTCCTTCATGTTCTGATGTGTTCCTTATCCAGCAGGAAGAACTATGTGCGGGAGATTCAGTGCTGATCCAGGGGCAATCCATTACTCAGGCTGGTGTTTACTCTTTCCTCTTAAGCCAACCAGGGTCAGGTTGTGATACAACGCTTGATGTCTATGTTACTGTGTTGCCGGAACTTATCATTTCAGGTGTGACGGATTGGGATTGCATCAATCTTGGTTCGATTGAATTAACTGTACAGGGCAGCTGGCCGTTTCAATATTTCTGGGATCCGATTTTGCAGGGGGATTCAATTGTAACCACACTGGATGACGGATCATATTTCGTTAATGTAGTAGATGCAAATGGTTGTTCTGCCAACGAAACATTTAATATCCAAAGTACTCCATCGTTAAGTTTTTCATTACCACCGCATTTCGATATTCATCCGGGCGATAGTGTAGAAGTGATCGTCACAGGGGATGTAAATGAAAATGGTTTGCATTTCCAATGGATTCCAAATACATTTTTAAGTTGTGATACCTGTTCAGCGACGTGGGCATTCCCGGATTCATCAACTTTGCTGATAGTTCACATCACAGATGCTGATAGTTGTGTGTATGATCTGGAAACCTATATCAGTGTGACACTGGATAGCAATAATTTTGACAGGATCTTTGTACCCAATGTATTTTCTCCGAATGATGACGGATTCAATGACCGCTGGACTATCTTCAGTCGACTTGACAATACGTGGGTGAATTCACTGGTCCTTTTTGATCGTTGGGGTAAAATGTTATTTGCTAAAGATGAATTTCTGTTGAAAGATTTTGAAGGGTGGGATGGTATTTCTTACGGTAAAGATCTCAATCCGGGTGTCTATGCTTATGTAGCTGATTTGACTTTAGGAGATGGAACAAAGACGAGGGTGAAAGGGGATGTGACGTTGATACGGTGATAGAATTTTGTTTTACCCCTAAATCCCCTAAAGGGGATTTAGGGGTAATAGGGGATTTTTGTGTTTCCTTATTGACTACACGTACTCCGCTAATCCCAACATCTCTTTCAGTAATCGAAACCGGGAATCATCCTTCGGCACTTTGAATGTAGGAAATTCAATGATGATCGCCACTGGTCCCATCTTACGTTCAACGCATTGAAACAAATGATGAAATCCCTTGTCTACTTCTCCCAATGACAGCCAGATCATGGCTAAGTCTGCATCCAATACAAGACCCGGTTCTTCCCTTTGCCTTTGTTCTATCTTATGGATACATTCCAATGCTTTTTCAGTTTCTCCTGAATTACCATAGGCAACTCCTAATGGAAATTGTCCTTTCAAAGGATGTTTGATCAGTACTTTATGATTCTCTTCAAATATTTCCGCAGCCTTCTTCCAGTTTCCCTTGTTACCATACGCCCAACCTTTTAACTCCCGCACCACAAGCATCTGCGGATGTAAGTCAAGCAAATAATCAGCTTGTCTCAATGCATCATCATTTCTTCCCGCATACTGGTATGCATCCGTCAGGGACTTGTTGACCATCACCGATAGGGGATCCATCTGGAACGCTTCCTCCATAATCTTAACAGCTTCTTCCCCTTGCCCTGTGATCATATAATAAAATGAAAGCAACTGGTGAGCTTCAGTGGCAGCAGGATTTAGTTTGATTGCTTTCTGCAATGCATCATAAGCCTTTTCCCAATTCCAATCGTAAAACAAATATGCCGAACCTTTAGCCACGTATCCGGCGGCGAGTGTGCTGTCCAGTTGTAAAGCCAGGTCACTATACCGGTGTACGATTTCAAAAGCTTCATCGGGTGGCATTTGTCCTGATCCTCCCAGGAAAGCATACTCTGTTGCAGCCATCGCATACGCATTAGCATATTCAGGTTCAAGTGCGATTGCGTTTTCAAAACATTCTATTGCTTTCCTTGCATCACCAGGAGTGATCTTATTATGAAAATGCAGGCCCTTCAGAAAAAGCGTATACGCCTCAAGATTTTGGGTGGGTGCCTTTACAAGTGTTTCTGCATGTTTTTTCGCTTCTAAATTCTTACGACATTTATTGGCGATCATGCTGCTGATCTCATCCTGCACCTGGAATATATCGGTAAGGTCCCTGTCATAGGTTTCACTCCAGATATGGTATCCATCATCTGCATTGATGAGCTGTGCAGTGATGCGTACACGGTTTCCGGATTTACGCACACTTCCTTCTAATACTCTGTCCACGTTTAGCTGTGTTCCGATGTCGCGGATATCAATGTTCTTTCCTTTAAATGCAAATGATGATGTTCTTGCTGTGATCTGAAGGCCATCTACTTTCGTCAGGGCATTCAGTAATTCTTCCGTCATGCCATCGCTGAAATATTCATTTTCAGGATCGGTGCTCATGTTGACGAAAGGAAGTACAGCAATACGTCTGCTGGGCTGTTTGGTTTTTCCTTTCAGCACATCACGGGAAGGAACCATAAGTCCTTCGCTGTCTAATGCAAATATGCGGACAGGCCTGATGACATTCTTTAATTCGAAGTAACCCATTTCACAGGCTGTTAGGTTCTCCTGGTTCCTGATCTCATCGTATACCTTTTCTGAAATAAAAACGGAACCCGGAACAGCCAGTGATTCAATCCTGGAAGCAATGTTGACGCCATCCCCAAAAATAGCTCCGTCTTCTATGGATATATCCCCCAGATGTATGCCGATGCGCAGATCGATTTTGGGATCCTGTTGCAATATCCGTTGTATTTCTACTGCACAATGCACGCTATCGATGGCGCTGTTAAACATGCTCAAAGCACCATCGCCGGCGTATTCAAGTATTTTTCCATGATGTGCAGGCACAGAAGTTTCAAGGACTTTCTTCAGCCTTCGACGCTTTTCTTTGGCTGATTGCTCATTTTGCTGCATCAGGGCAGTATACCCGGACATGTCGGAGAACATAATGGCAGCAAGTTGGCGCATTTGTAAATGTAGTCAGGATAAAGTTGGGGAAGTGTTGTATTTTCTTCGAAAGGTGGGGCGGAATATATGGCAATGTGAAAATGTGAAAATTAAGTAGTTAAAGACATTAATCGATAAACGTTATTGTTTTAAAAACAATAATATCTTTTCAGCAAATTCCACAGTATACGCTGACGAATTGTGATTTCCTTTTATTTCGACAAACTTTGAATACGGAATAAGTAACTGTAACTCCGAGCCTTTCCCATTGTCCGTATCTTCGTTTCCGCAGATTATCATAACCTGTTGTTTTAGCTTTGCAAGTTCTTCTTTTGAAGTTGAAGGTTGTTCTTTTTGCTGGCTGGCTAATACTAACGGATTGAGTCCTTTACCGGCGATGTATTTCCGGAAACCCTCATAACCGCTAATAGTGTCATTCATCAGGGCATTATAAAAACCAATCCTCCTTGGCCAATCTGGATTTGTAAAATCAGCACCCATGCCTCCCAATACTGCCCTCTTACAATGCTTATCCAATACAAGTAAGCTGGCTAAAATGATTGATCCTCGTGAGTAGCCTACAGCATCGTATTTCTTAATCTTTAAATATTGCATGAGCCCCACTAAATCTTTTGCCTCTGCATTATTTGCATACGCCTCAGGTTTATCAGGTTGATCCGACAAGCCATTCCCTCTTAAGTCTACCAAAATCAATTTGTATCCATTCGCAAGCAGGCTGTCGGCCAGTGGTTTGTTTTTCCAATCATTGCAGGTGCCCGTAAATCCATGAATCAGGAGAATGGGTTTCCCCTCGCCCCAGACTTCATAATGGATTTTTGTTTTGTCAAATGAGGTGTAATAATCTGAGATACTATTTTGTGAATAGATTGAAACTGGAATGATTAAAAATATGCATATGTGTAACAGGTAAATTATTTTCATGTTAGTACATTAAACTTTATCGTTGTTTTCTGAAACCGCACCTCTCAGTTCATTGGCGGCGTCCCAGAGTTCCTTATCGAAATTGATGTCGGGTTGGGGCATATTTTAAGACTTTCCTCTCATTAAGAAGAGGGATAATGGCTCATTGGAAAACTGAGTACTGTAGTATGGTTTATAGGGGGCGTATGACTTGTAAGACTTATAGGGCTTATATTGTTTGTAAGACTTATAGGGCTCATACTTTGTGTAAATATTAGCGGCGCCTTCTTTAAAGCCAACAACATCACCATTGTGATCACGCACCAAACCTGCTTCAAACCAACCCATATGTGTTCCATTAAACCCATATATTTGGAAAGAATCTCCGTCTGGCACAAGATAAGCTACAGGTGTACCGTTCCACATGTAAATCGTTAGATCATCATCGTCTGTGTCAATATAAGCAATGGCATCACCATTTGCATTGAATAATGTAATTTCTTCTGCAGAAGCGGCTGATGAAAGTGTCAAAATGGCACAAAGCGAAATAAAAAAAATGTTCAAAAAATTCATTTTAGGTTGTATTTATTCATTCCAAAAGTGAAAATAGCTGAACTATGTATAACTTTTATAATTGAAGTTATGTCTTAATTCTCTAAATGTTATCTAGCTCCTTTGCTTGCATTGCAACTCGAACATATTAACCGTGCATTATCGTAAGTAGTAGTGCCCCCTTTACTCCAAAATAAATATATTAATCCCGCATCCTTTTTTAACCCCATCAAATTCGACGGATTTAAAATTTGGATTGTGCAATTGCTCTCAAAAACCCAACAACCTAATGGTCTTGCATTTTCTTATCTAGTTTCTGATTATGAGGAGGCAAATGAAATACGAAATTTATGTGCCGGTTACTTGAATCAAAGAACTAATCTTCACTAATTTGACACAAAATTATTTTAAATAAATATATTCAACAAATGGGATGATGATTATAAGTTTTTTGCCCTTTTCGCTTCATATTGATTTTTTGTAGCTTCAAATTGCTCTTTCACAATCGCTATTACTTTTTCAGAAACAATATCTGATATTTCCTTTACGGACATCCCCGGTTGAATTGTCAATTCTCTTCCGGCCGATTGCTTGAAAATCGATAATGAATCCCTGTCTAAATGTGAATCATTTGGTAACTCTGTATTAAAAGATAGGTTACTCATATAGCTATTTTTTAAAATAGTTGTTGAAAAAATGTTGATTTAGTTCTGGTTTGAAATAATGCTTTCTCTTGATCCACACAAATCCATCCCCTTTTGATATAACTGCAACGTCTACTGGACCTCCAACACTTTCTTCTGCAAAGGTAATTCTTCTTTTCAAATATGTCAAATATATGAGACTTTCAGCCATTTCTGACAAGTCCTCCTTAGATAAATTGCTAACTGCATTCATTAATGGACTTATGTAGTTTTCTTTTTTAATTTGTTGATTTAATTTCTTAAACTCCTTAACAATAGCAGATGTGTCTAGTTTTTGAATTTGTTCGGTTAATAACGGATTGGTATCCCCAATGCTTTCAATTATTGCATTATTATATTTATTAAATAAAGCTTCAAAATTATTAAGATATATATTATCCAAAGAAGGGTCTATTCCTGACAATATTGTATCAATTACATCTGTTTGTGCAAATGGTCTTACGGCTCCATTTTGAGAAACCGTAATACTCGCAGATTGTTTTTCATCAATATAAAAACGCAATCTATTGTCAACTGCCATTGATATATTCAATGAAACCAATTGAGGATAAATTTCATCTTCACCAAAACCACCAAATATTAGGCCAGTGAAATTTGATATATTTTCCTTGGCACGAAGGATCGCATATGTAGTTCGTTTGATCTTTAAAAACAGTTCTTCGGAAATAATAATATTATTTTGAAGAAATTGTTGTTGATTAATCCGATTGAATATTTCATTTGTATACGCTTCAAATGATTCAAAAGTGTAATCAGCAAATTCAGGGCAATAATCATTTTTATTGTTCCAAATCTGCGCGATTGTATCAAATTCGTTTTCAAGTGCCTCCAAAATAAGGGATTGATTTTCAGCAGAAGGGTTTTCAATCAATTTTTGATTTTGACGCACTACTTCTTTTATTACATCCTCAATCACCAATGCAACTAAATTCTCTAAAAATTCGATTTGAATTTCCGGAGAAGTAAAAAAATGTTTTTCTCTAACAAATTCAATAAAATCGTTCTGATATTCCCTGACAGTCTGAAAAGATTTTTCTCCTAACTGCTTACGATAAACTTTGATTATTGTCTCCCATGGAGTACCCATAAAAGTTGCAGAGTTATAGATCATAACACCTACTGGATGTTCCTTTGATAATGTAAATATCTTATTTGCTTTATTAAAAATTTTACGTCCGTTATTACCATCTATGGTGACTGCGCTATCAGCAGCCATTGCAATAGCCTCCTTATTTAAAATTCCTACTACTGCTGTCATATTTCAACTATTTTTCTTAATATTAATAAAAGGCTTCAATACAATTATTTTAATCCATAAATATCTCTTCGAATATTTTAAAAACGTCCTTACCGCCAGCTCAGACCAGATCAGATGAACCATTTAGCCATTCTTTTATCCAATTCTTCTTCAGTTACCGTTCGCCCTTCTTCCACATCCTTCAGACCACGATTAACTTTCTCAACAAAGAGAAGTCTTTCAACAAGCTCATCCAGTGTAAACTCATCGGCAACTCCTTTCTTTGTTTATTTACCGCTTCCTTTGTTAGCATGTTTTAATAATTTAATTGTAAATCAGAAATTCCTTACTTTACACCTCCTGCCCTTTCTTCTTCTTCGAATTCTTCGTAAAACTATACACATCCTCCACCGCCTTATACCTCACCATCACCTCACCTGCTATGAGCAACAACACACCGGTGATAAATAATCCGTTGCGGACCATCTCAACAATGGCTGTCCAACTAAACCATAATCGCCGCACAAATAATAATTCAAATGCAATCACCAATGCACTCAACAGCAAAAGCACAAGGCTGACATTTCTATACGGCCGTATCGAATATTTCTTTTGCCGGATAATGCAATTGATCAGAAACAATTTTGAACTTTCATGATCCGGGTTGATTTTGAGCAGCTCTTTCAGGATGTGCACAGCCTGATCAATGCGATCAAGGTTGTGCAATGAGGCGGCTTTTTTGAACAGCGTTTCAAAATAAATATCCTGCCCGCGATGCATGACGATATTGCGCTCTATGCTCATCTCCAGGATATGGTCCGCCAGCTTGGCCTGCCTGCTATACTCTGCAGTTTCAAACAAGGCTTCTGCATACAGCACCATCATGTCAAAATATTCATCCGCATCCAGCTCCCTCAGCATGAAAAAATTCTCCTCGATATACTGGATCTTTTCCTTGTATGCGCCGGCGTCGATAGCCAGGAAGGCCTCGTAAGTTTCTGAGCGATCGGCGTACAACGGTTGTTTCATTTTAACGGATAGATAAACGGCCTGCTCGGGCTGGCATCCAGCTCCAGGGCTGCTATTTGTATCTGTAGTAAATATAGTCCATCAGGTACTACATTGTCAACATAAATCAACTCCGTAATGGTTGCGTTTATTCTGGGGTTTTCCGGATATTTCCAGAAAGCTTTATGAGCCGCCAATGCTCCTCCGTCTTCTTCACGGTCTACAGAAGGCAGGTCCAGCAGCAAATGCTGTACACCATCCTCCGCCATCTTATCCACCAGTTTTGAATCGAGATATGGAGGGTTCGTTCCGCTGTATTGACGGGTTTTCTTGTCCGGATGGTTTGGCATGGTCCGGATGATTATAGCCTCTACTCCCGGTTCCCATGTCAATTGTTCAATGATGCGATCTCCGTTTTCCTTTTGATTTGGATAGACAGAAATAAGTTGCGCCACGAAATATCCCGGACCCAGGGCATGATGAATCGAAAATCGTTGTAATGAAATATGGCCCATGCATTCCGTATGCGTTCCATTACCATGAGGATTAATGCGGAGGTTATAAAAATTTACGCTTCCTCCTTCACGTGTATCACCGATCCATGTACCTACTTTGACAGGAGTGGCTTCATACAAAGGTGCATAATATGCATTCGGCTGATCAGTCGTATGATCTAAGGGAATCGCAATACAATATCCTTCACTGACATCAGCATGCAATGTAGTTCCATTCCATTCTAATGCAATCAATGCAGGCTTCATCAGTTGCGAGAATCTTTTCCAAAGCTGAGCTTCTCATGCAGCGTCTTGAGAAATGAATAATTGTACAGTTGTATAAACCGGGCTTTAATATCAGCCTTACGTATCACAAGTTTTGTTGTGCCTGTCACTGTTTCAAATCTCGAATCCAGCGTACATAAAAAACTCTCTGCTCTTCCTTCTACTTCGAATGAAAGCACACTCGTATCTGAAATGACAATAGGGCGAGCACTAAGATTATGCGGTGCAACAGGTGTAATGATCAGGTTACCTGAATTTGGAAATATAATAGGTCCTCCGCAGCTCAATGAATATCCGGTTGAACCGGTGGGTGTGGCAACAATGAGTCCGTCTGCCCAATACGAGTTTAACAATTCACCATTGATATACGTATGGATCGTGATCATCGATGATGTATCTCTTTTGTGCAACGTGAAATCATTGAGCGCCATGCGTGATTCCATAAAAATATCACTGTCGGTATCAAGATAGATCATCGTGCGTTCATCGTAATGATATCTTCCTTTTGCAAGTTCATGTATTGCAAATCCTCCCAGGCGGCCTTCTATACTGGATAAGAAACCGAGCCTGCCCAGGTTAATACCCATGACAGGTATAGGCAGTTGATTGACCAAAGCAATGGCATGCAATACCGTTCCATCACCTCCGAGTGCCAGGACAACATCGATATCTGCTTTGTCAAAACCTTCAAAAAGAATCACATTCCCTTCCTTTTTGACAACCGGATCTACCTGGAACCAATAGTCGGCGTCAGCATATGCAGTGAGCCCCTCTTGCTGGATCGCTTTCACGACATCAAGCAGGCATTCCTTATGGTTCGGCTTATAGAATTGGCCGTAGATCAATACATTCATATCCGGTTCAACAGTCCATTCAGGCTAAAGGATCAAAAATGATACCATAAGGGGCTCATGCCTTCATAATGATACCCGTGAAGGCTCCCTATAATTTTACAAGCCTGGTAATCGTGTTGAAATCCCGGTTGTGAAAACTGACTAAATAGATCCCTGCGGATAGTCCTTCCGAATCCAATTCAAATCTGGTGATACCTGAGGGCACATTGTATTCCCGAACCACCACACCCTGTGTATTGATGATCTCAATTGTTGCAGAGGATACCAGGTCAAATTTCCATTCCATCATGGCTTTGTCATGGGAAGGTGTCGGATAGATCTTGATTTGCCTTTGATTGACCAGGTTAGGGTGAGTGGATACTTTATTTGTATCCGGACCACTGTTGATGGTAAAGGAAATCTTTTTGATCACGAGATCATTTGATCCGGGGACACTTCCAATAAAAATGCCTCTCGCTTCAATGGGTTCGCCGGTTTCGTTCATGATCGGGGCTTCAAGCTGAAATCCATTCAATCCGTGGTTTTGCAAATAAGGAATCGCAGAAAAAGGGCTTAGATTCCATTCCCAGCTGAAGACACTATCATCATGAATCACGTAACGCAGCGTATCTCCTGAATATATCGAGGGAAGTATTTCAGGGGTTGCATATGAAATTCGACCGCATTTTGCCTGCAGGCTTAACCTAACGGGATGATCAAGAGCACACACTGAACCACTGCCCACCCATGCACCCGTTTCGCCATCAGCAAATGTGAAAAAACCAAGGCTGAGATCCCTGCGGGTAGAATCCAAAGCGCAGTCCGGTATGTCTCTTGTAATAAGGTCAAAACAGAATTTCCATGGACCCATTCCACCACCACAGGTATTTCCATCTCCCCAGTCGACACCCACAGGAGGGCCGGGTGTAGCACAGGTACCATTAATGCCATAAGCAAACCATCCCGGTGGTAAGATATCTCCCGGATCCTCCCAGCAAGGACCACAACATCCGGGAGTCACACCTACAACGGGGCAATCCATTTCATATGCGCTATTACACATATCAAGTCTTCCGTTTCCATCGAGATCCATGATCGTCAGAGCCGGATTTAAATGATGATAACCTACACTGTCAAACCAATCCCATGTAGAAGCACCATATAGTCCATTACTCGCTTCACCTATCGGATTTCCATTGACGGTGGCTATCATTGGCTGTCCCAGGCTATCAAAGGATGAGGGATCCCATCCGTTGCCAAAGACAGGGACTATGCCCTGAAACCATTGGCATCCATTTCCTACTGCAGTGTACGAGTTTACATTCATACAGATACTGATTGTTTCCTTTGGATCAAAAGGTCCTTCGAGCGGTCCTGGATTGGATCGTGCTACCACCTCAATATTCCGGTCTAATACGCACGAAGATTTATTGGACACAGCATTTAAGCACAGTTGAAAATCGCCTCCTATACTATTGACTGACGTGATCGCGAGGAAATAAGTTTTTCCGGTGTCCACTTCTGTACCAAGTGCTTCTGCTTCTCCATTAGAGCCCTCAATACATTCAAGGTTACTTGCTGTCAGGTGTTTGACAATTATATTATCACAGTTTGTGGATGATTCGTAAAGCGTGAATGCAGGTGTTTCAAATGAGCTTGACAGGGCAATATTCAGAACTGTAACTTCAGGATCAAAAGATAACTGATACCAAACAGTAGGGAAGTCACCGGTACCGCATGGATTATCGAACGATTCCGGAGCAGCATAGAGATTGCAGCCGGGGTAACAGACATAAGGTTGGTCCGGCAATATGACAGGCAATTGCATTGCAGTTGCACATATATCATTGATAGTACAATCAGGGCTTGGTTGTGCATGTCCGTTAAGGGCAAGCATACATAAAATCGGAATGAGTAATAGTAAAGGTAATTTCATAGTCGCCGATTGAGTAAATACTGATCCTAAAATTAATCAATTATATTTTAAGAACCTTTGCAACGGATATTCTGTGCTGAGTATAATCATTATATGTAAATAATTACGAAACAGTTTCAATAGTCCATTCGGGCCAGAGCATCAAAAACGAGACCATGAAAGATATCGGTTCTCAAAAATCAGCGATTTGAACCTTAATTTGGACATGAGATCAATATGGATCGAAAAACTCCTTTCTCGTCAGCAGTAATTTTATAGCAGAGCCCATTGAAAGTTTTAATAATTATTCCTCTTCCTGGTTCCTGTATATAAATATCCCCTGACGCGAGATGCAAGGCTGCACTTGGTGTGATGGTATTTATTCCGATTTTACCTGCTACAGCAATCTCGCACACATCTCCTACTAAATTTTGGTTGGAATCCTCCTGCAATGGATTTGGAAGAAGCGGGCAGTTATCGCATGCATCACCAACCCCATCTTCGTCCGCATCAGCCTGGGTAATATTGGTTGCAAAAGGACAATTATCTTCCTGGTTCAGAAATTGATCATTGTCAGCGTCATTGATGTGGCAAAATTGAAGAATGTCAGCCAGGTAATTACAATGGAGGCCATTTTCATAGGTGGTCAGCTGATTAAACTGGACCCCTTTGATAAGGAGATTTGCAATAAAACAACATTCATTCAATTTTGGATTATGGATTATATACATATTGCTACATGAAATCATACTTGGCAATAGGATACTCCGCAAAGAATCATTAAACCGGATACCAAAACCATTTGGAAGGTTAATGATTTTTAAATTGTTCAGAAAATGTATTTCCTTAAGCTGTTTATTATAGTTAATATCAACCCCGCCAGCCACCGTTAAGCTTTTAAATGCATCTACAATTTCAAGTTTGGCATTATACTCAATGGAAAGGATATTGCATTGAGTGATTTCAGAAAATCCTTTGATCGAACTTAAATTTGGATTATGATCGATCCCCACAACTGGAAGGTCGATAAGGTTTCCGGGAAAAACATTGATTTCAAACAAGGAATCATTGTAATTAATATTAAACCCTGATATAATTAAATGCGTGAGTGTTAAATTTTTTATACCTGCGCAATGGTGAAAATATAAAAAGCCCAATGTATCAAGCCCGCTCAAGGCGCTAACATCTGTCAGATAATTACATTTCCTGATTTCAATAGCATCACAACGTTTTACATTTGCCAGCCCGGAAAGATCAGTTATGTCAGTAGTATCAATCTGGAGATTAAATGCAACATATTTTAGATAAATCAGGGAATCAAGGTTGGTAATGTTATGACCTCTGATAATAAGGTCACCTCCTATTGAATCACAGGCAAGCAATGGAAAAGAATCAACAGCAGATTGCCTGGTAAGAATCATACCGGGGCATGGGCTACCGCTTAGTGTTCCTTTCAACATGAACACAATAAGAATCCAAAAATAATGATGAAGTAAATCTGATCGCATTAACGCTCCATTTAAAACTAAAGATACTTTAATATTCGCCGGGTTTTAAACAGGTTTTGGATATTCATCATGCAGATTATTTTTTCAATATGCATGACTATCGCGATCCGGGCATGTCCCGGTATAATATGTTTGTATCTTTATGTTTAGTATTTTGACCATTCATTCCAAAGTGGATAAATCACATATAAATTACTCTCTCCTGCTTTTCACGTTGGTGATCTTCATAGCGGTTTTCGGTTTTGCAATTTTCTCAGACGGGATGTTTTGTGATGGTCTTTTTTATGCCGCTGTGTCTAATAACTATGCTCATCACATAGGCACTTTCTGGGATTTGAAATATACAACCCCATTTCATCCAAACTTTACGGATCAGCCTCCTTTAGCCATCTTCCTGCAAGCCCAGTTTTATAAAGTGCTTGGGGATTCCATTTACGTCGAACGATTCTATTGTTTTTTGTTCGCCTTGCTGAATATCTATATGATTAAAAAAATATGGGTCCTGGTAGCTGATAAGGATAGAGATCTTTTTTGGTTGCCTGTTCTTGTCTGGATCATCTTTCCGCTTACACCCTGGGCATTTCAAAACAATCTTATGGAGGTAACGATGAGCGCGTTTGATTTGCTCGCTGTTTATTTTATCATCAAGGGTTGCAGGAACAATTCGCACTTACTTTTAATACTTGGTGGTTTTTTTACATTCTGTGCTGGTTTCAGCAAAGGCTTCCAGGGTCTTTTTCCGCTTATAGCTCCGGTACTATATTGGATAGTTTACAGGCATGTTAATTTCACAAAAGGTGTTGCACAATTTATATCCGTATTGATTTTTCCGGTGGACACCATTGCGATTTTGTATTCCATTCCGGTATCGCATACCAGCCTTCAGCAATATCTTGAACATCGCATTTCAGGAACATTCAATCATCTCGAGGATACGACAACATCTCATTTTTCGATATTGGGTAAGCTTGTCTTTCATTTGTTAATTCCCGGGATACCGTTACTGATCTTGTGGTTTTTTATGCGACGTAGGGTTCCTGATCAGACAACAGACAGAAAGGCAATATTTTTTTTCTTTCTCGTAGGGATGAGTGCATCGGTTCCCCTGATGATTACTTTGGAGCAAAGAGAGTTTTACCTGACTACATCTTTACCCTACTATGCCCTGGTCATAAGCCTGCTGGCGCTTCCTTTCGTCAGGCAATCCTTAGTCCTTTTACCAGACATTAGCAGGATTCGAAATCTTGTGAATATGGTTTTGATAATGGTAAGCATAATATTAATTGCATTGGTGGCTTTAAATTCTTCTCGTATAAAACGTGAGAAAGAGATAGTAGCGGATTTGTATATATTTAAAAAAATCCTGCCGGAAACTTCAACTGTTTCTATATCACCTGAATTAAATGACTGGAATTACTACGCTTACTTCATGCGTTATTGCAGGGTAAATCTGGATGATAAAAGCAAACAGCGATATTATGTAAGTGAGATAGGTGCTCAGCTGCCTTCCGATACATGCTACAGGAAAATGGATCTGCCGTTGAAAAAATTTACACTTTATGAATGCAAATCTTTTTGAACAATAGATTCACTCACTATTCACTACTCACTACTCACTAACTTCCACCACCATCTCTACTTCCACGGCAATATTAAAAGGAAGCGAACACATACCCACTGAAGATCTTGCATGTTTTCCTTTTTCTCCAAATACTTCCACCATCAGATCTGAAAATCCATTCATCACCTTTGAATGATCTGTAAAATCAGGTGAAGAATTAATCATGCCCAAAACTTTCACGATCCTTTTTACTTTGCTTAGATCGCCAAGTTCACTTTTCAATGCAGCTAATTGATTGATCCCTGTCAGACGCGCAGCTTCATACCCTTGTTCAATAGATAATTCACTTCCAATCTTTCCGGTAATATTCGTTCCATCCGGATGAGTAGGTCCCTTACCTGCAAGAAATATCAGATTCCCTGTGCGAACTGCATTGACATAATTAGCAGCCGGTTTTGGAGTTTTGGGAAGCGTAATTTTTAATGTTTCTAATCTTTCTTCAGGTGATTGTGAAAAACTAAGCACGGGTATCGCAAGACATAAAATAATTAAAATGTTTTTCATTTCTGGATAGATTTATTGTAAATCAACATTTATCCAAAGTCTCTAAAAAAAGAGGACGCGGATATTATAGGAAAAATTAAGATTTTTTAGGATCAAATCAACTATATAAACAAACAATTAATAATTTTTGAAGAGCTTCTGGTTATAGAGAAACAAATCTTAATTTATCTTACATTTTCTTAAAAGATCCGCGTCCTCTTTTTTAAAACATTTTTAATATCATATTGAAAATCACAGTTGCCAGCACAGCCCCTATGATAGGACCAATCACTGGTATCCATGAATACGACCAGTCGCTGCTCCCTTTCGTTTTGATAGGTAATAAAAAATGCGAAATCCTGGGACCTAAATCCCGTGCAGGATTGATAGCATATCCGGTAGGCCCTCCAAGTGACAAACCAATCCCTAGCACCAATAACGCTACAGGCAATGCATTCAAAGATCCAAGTGCATCCGTAGGTGATGACATAGCTAATGCACAAAACACAAGTACAAAAGTTCCTATGATCTCAGTGATAAGGTTGAATGTCGGATTTCTGATAGCCGGTGAATTGCAGAAAACAGCCCGTATTAATTCCTTGTCTTCAGTAACATCAAAATGTTGTTTATAGGCAAGCCATACAATGCTGCTCCCGACTATCGCACCACTCATCTGGGCCAGGACATAAGGAAATATTAATGTCTGATCAAAGTCTTTAAAAAATGCAAGTGCAATCGTCACGGCAGGATTGAGATGACCGCTTCCCCCGAAATGCTGTGCAGTGATGATGCCCAGGAAAACACCCATCGCCCAACCAAACGTGATCACGATCCAGCCGCCATTATGTCCTTTGGATTGGTGCAACAAAACATTTGCAACAACACCACATCCCATGATGACGAGTAGCATAGTCCCAATAAATTCTCCGATAAAGTGCTCCATCATGATTAGTCAGGTTTCAGCGTTAAGATTGATGAGGGAAGGTAATTCTTTGCTATTAATTTATATTCTTCAACCTGCTGATGGATCCATGATGCATCTTTGTCCATTTCCGCAGCCATTATCCTTGCCACCAGTGGCGCTGCATCGATGGAAGCCTGTGCATCCAGGAATAACATGCGCGTCCGGCGTGCAAGCAAGTCTTCTATCGTCATGCACATTTCATTTCGCACAGCCCATATTATCTCAGCTTTCAGATAAGATAACCGATGATCAATTTTATCAGCCCATGTAGTATTCTCTTTCATCAGCTTCTCCACGAAATCTATATCCGATCCGTAATAATAAAGCGGACTTTTAAAATCTACTTCCGTTTTATAGCCATGAATGTGCAAATCATTTGTGATGGACTTGACCGGTGTTAAATGTGCACTTTGTATTGCTACATCCAATACGTCCTCCGCCATCTTCCTGTACGTAGTCCACTTGCCACCGGCTATAGAAATCAGGCCGGATTCAGAAATGGAGATGTGATGTTCACGCGATATGGATGCAGTAGATTTTTGATTTCCTTTAATTAAAGGCCGAAGACCGCAAAAAACACTTTTGATATCCTCATACACCGGCTCCTTGGTAAGATAATCGCGCATGTGCTCTATCACAAAATCAACTTCTTCATCCATAGCTACGGGTTCGATAGATGCATTGTCAACAGGAGTGTCTGTCGTACCTACAATCAATTTCTCATGCCACGGTACAGCAAACAAAACTCGTCCGTCTTCTGTCCGTGGTATCATGATGGCAGTATCAGAAGGCAAAAATGAAGCATCGAAAACAAGATGTATTCCCTGGCTAAGTGTTACTATAGATTCTGCTGCGGCATCATCCGCTTGCAATACTGAATCCGTAAACACGCCGGTTGCATTAATGACCACCTTTGCTTTGATCTCAAAAGTTTCTTTTGCAATTGTATCGGTCACACGAACACCACCAACCTTACCATTATTTTTTATGAACCCCTCCACATTGAAATAATTCAACACCACAGCCCCATGATCAGCTGCCGTCATAGCCAGGTGAATAGCCATGCGTGAATCATCAAATTGTCCATCATGATACAACACTCCTCCTCTCAATCCTTCAGGATCCAGGGTGGGCGCGGCTTTCAGCGTTTCATCCAATGACAAAAAAGTAGAAGGCCCTAATCCAAGACTACCTGCCATCCAGTCATAAGCTTTTAACCCAAGACCATAAAAGGGATATTCCCACCATTCATAATTGGGTATGACAAACGATTGATTCTTTACAAGGTGAGGTGCATTGCGCATAAAAATGCCACGCTCATGCAGTGCATCAAGCACAAGTTTTATATTCCCCTGTTGCAAATACCGGACACCACCATGCACTAATTTTGTACTGCGCGATGAAGTCCCTTTTGCAAAATCATGTTTTTCAAATAAAACAGTGGCATATCCACGTGAAGCTGCATCAACTGCAATGCCTAATCCTGTAGCACCGCCACCAATAATGCAAATATCCCATTCCGGCATAGCTTGAAGCTGATCCTTCATGAGCTCTCTTTGCATATTATTATTTTTCTGTTTTATGTAGGGATGGTACACTTTATATTTCCGCCCATGCGATGGCTGCTTTTACCGCTCTTTTCCATCCATGCAATAATGAATCCCTTTCTGAATCTTCCATACGGGGCACAAAAGCTTTATCCACCTGCCACTGTTCCTGTATGCTCTCTATATTGTCCCAATAGCCCACTGCAAGTCCTGCTAAATATGCCGCACCCAAAGCAGTTGTTTCTGTGATCACAGGTCTCACCACATTTGTATTCAGGATATCACTTTGAAATTGCATCAATCGCTTATTGACAGTAGCGCCGCCATCCACTCTCAATTCAGCTATCCTGATTTGCGCATCAGCTTCCATAGACTTCAATACATCATAGGTTTGATATGCAATGCTATCCACTACTGCCCTGGCAAGATGCGCATCATTGCTTCCTCTTGTCAAACCAAATACGCTTCCTCTTGCGTGCTGATTCCAATATGGTGCACCAAGTCCTGCAAATGCCGGTACTACATATACGCCACCACTATCGTCGACCTTATCAATAAGCGCTTCCACTTCATCAGATGACCGGATGATTTTCAATCCATCTCTCAACCATTGCACAGCTGCTCCGCCAATAAATACACTGCCCTCCAATGCATACTCCGTCTTATCTCCAATCCGCCATGCAATCGTGGTGAGCAAATTATTTTTTGAACGAATTGCTTTTTCACCGGTATTCATCAACATGAAACATCCGGTCCCATATGTATTTTTTACCATGCCGGGTTTAATGCACATCTGGCCAAACAAAGCAGCCTGCTGGTCACCTGCGATACCTGAGATGGGAGTATTAAATCCGTGCATTATTTTTCCGGCCACACCATACACCTCACTGCTTGATTTTACTTCAGGAAGCATACTGTGTGGAATCGTAAACAACTCCAGTAATTCGTCATTCCATTGACAGGAATGAATATCAAAAAGCATGGTGCGCGATGCATTCGATACATCGGTGATATGCACTGCTCCTTCTGTCAGGTTCCACACCAGCCACGAATCTATCGTTCCAAAAGCCAGCTCGCCTTTGGTGGCCTTATCGCGGGCACCTAATACATTTTCAAGTATCCATTGCACTTTAGTAGCCGAGAAATAAGCATCAATGACTAATCCGGTCATGGATTGAATTCCCTTTGCGTAGACAGAATCCTTTAGCTTATCACAATATTGAGCGGTCCTTCGGTCCTGCCAGACGATGGCATTGTAAATAGGTTTGCCTGTATTGCGATCCCAGACAACAGTTGTTTCACGTTGATTGGTAATCCCGATACCTGCTATTTGTTCCATTGAAATACCTGCTTTGGCTACAACCTCAGCGATAGTTCCCACCTGTGTAGTCCAAATTTCTTCTGCATCGTGCTCCACCCACCCGGGTTGAGGATAGATCTGTCTGAACTCCCGCTGAGAGACAGCGACGATATCACCTTTCCTGTCGAAAAGAATACTCCGGCTGCTTGTAGTTCCCTGGTCAAGAGCAAGAATGTAGGTTGACATCATAGCGATTGCATTATGTAAGTAAGGTATTAAAAAAAGGAAAAAGAGTTGTCCATAGTTTGAAACTACGGACAACTCTTTTTCACTTTTGAAACGTATTTGAACATGGCAATTTTTCTATTGCCATACTGCATATTTAATCGTGATGAAGTATCACTACCACTTTCGTTTTCATCTCTCCTGCAGTTTTCATTTCCATCAGGTAACTTCCTTCCGGAATTTTTGCAACGTCAAGCTTGTGTGTATTAAATCCTTTGACAACATTGAATTTTTCACTCAATATTCGCTGACCGACAAGATTTGTCAACGTGAACTGAATGTTCTGATCAAGGTGTGATTCAAAACTTACGTTGACAGTCCCGTTTGCAGGATTTGGCCATAAATTCCATTGTGCCAGATTTGATTTCTTTACAAGATCTTCTCCGGTTTCAATTTTCACTCCGGCTGTATTGGAAACATCCCTTGGACTTGTCGACGATGGAGCAACAAAAGGACTGGGTACAGGACCTGAACAATCCAATGTAGAGGAACAAACCGTTGAACAACCATATGCATCTGCAACCGTGAGCACAATGTCCGCAGGTGAAAAACCTATATATATCAGGATCTCATCCGTTCCCTGGCCGGACTGGATAAAACATTCCTCACCCAGCACTTCCCATGAATATGTAACACCTCCTAAGCCACCTGAAAGTCCACTTGAAACTGGCACTCCATGTGTATTACAATTCACACCTGATGGAAGGAAAATATCGCAGGCCAGGCCTGTATCAGGTATCCATGAAATATGTTGCTCAGCAGATGATGAATTCCCACACGCATCGGTTGCGATCCAGGTGCGTACTACATCGAAAGAACCTGGTGTAGATCCCGGATTTATAGTCTGTGTATATTCAATTCCAACAGGTCCTGCAGGATCATCAGTCAACACACCCGGTACTAGCGGAAGTTGTTGGCAAATAAATGTTGCACTCTGAGGAACAGAAACAAATTCCGGTGCAAGGTCATCCATGATATCGACACTGAAGGTGAGCACGGATTCATTTCCGCAAAGATCGGAAGCAACCCATGAATAGACTCTCCGTTCATAATACCCATCCTCCTGGCAATTGAATGCATAGTTGACCTCCACATTGAATTCCGGAACGACTTGCCTGTCACAATCATCCTGTACAAAGATGCTGCTCTCATCAAGATCATTTAATCTTTCGACGATTTGCTTTTGAGATAAATATACCAGGCTGTAACCGTTGTCAAGGAAATTGCGGATGACCGAATGTGTTGGAATCTGAATTTCTGGTGGCGTATTATCCCCGACAATGATACGTTGTTGTACGTGAGATACATGCCCGCAAGCGTCCGATGCAGTCCATGTGCGTTCGATGACATATCCATCACGACAGGAAGCTGCTAATGTATCCTGTGTCATGGTGACCTGTACAAATTGTTCAGAACAGGGATCGTAGGCGGTAACCTCCGACAACAAAAGATTATCACATATTTCCTCCTCCACACTGTTCATGATAGGGCCGGAAGTATTACCTACATGAATGGTTTGCAGCTGTGTGGTTGTATTGCCACATGGATCAGTTGCTATTATGGTGCGCAGAAGATCATATTGATTTGCACAATTCCCGGGGACAATACTCTCGTGTATTGTCATGACTGCTTCACCGCAATTGTCACTTGCACTAATTTCCGGCATGGCATCATTGCAACCCATGCTCATTTCGGATTTGAAATTTACCAGGACAGGTGGCGTATGATCCACGACATGTGCAGTAACAGTCTCTATGGTGTAATTTCCACAGATATCGGTAGATGACCATTCTAACTGAAGCACAGCAATGATACCTTCTTCACATGTTCCGGATGAAATCACTCTTTCATTGAAATTGATGGTAGATCCTTCCGAACAACCATCCTGTATAACAGCATCCTGCGGTCTGAACCCGGAATATCCAATTGACCTTCCGTTGCACTCAATGATCAGGATCTCTCCAAAATGAAGATTGGCTAAAACCGGATTTACAAAAGTAAGATTTGGATGGGTGTGGTCATTCTGGACCAGGATGGCTGTGTCGCGTGTCATGTTGCCACAGTCATCGTATGCCTCATATGTTCTATGAACAGCAAACCCCGCACCACATGGATTAGGAACAGTAATGTCCCAATATCTTATTGATGGATGTCCACAATTATCTGTTGCCTCTACACTGTTCAAAGAAAAATCATCCATGCAGATGATATCAGGTACACCTGTCAGAACTGGCGCTTCATTATCGATCAGGTTGGCATAGATGGTAAGTTCAGTTTTATTTCCGCATTGGTCTATACCTGTCCAATTTAATTTTTTCTGTTCTATGTATCCCCAAAAGTCACAATTGTTGGCAGTAATATTATTCCGGTCAAAAGTGATTTGCGAATTACCACATGATGACGGACTAAATACTGAGCCTGCATTCATATGATCATAAAATTCAGGGATGCCGCCTTCATTGCAGGTGTATTCGAATACAGAACCGTTTGTTGCGCCGGCTATTTCAGGTTGAGTGATCTGAAGCTCAGGACCTTTGATATCGATTAGTGTGATGTTCTGAACGGCTACTGCCTGATTTCCACAATCATCTTTTGCAGTCCATGTGCGCTGTATGGTTTGACCATTCTGGCAACCTTGTGTAGGATTGGATTGCGCATACGTCAGGATACAGGCACAGAGACATTCGTCGGTTGCAAAAACATTTGCAGGTGGTGCAGGAATCGCATCGCAACTGACACTGATATCTGCAGGCACACCATGTATCACCGGAGGGATATCATCCACAAGCCTCATAAAAACGGTTGAACTGGTCGTGTTACCGCAAACGTCAGTTGCGATCCATCTGAGCCGGTAGATATTGATGTATCCATTGACAGAGCAGTTGCCTTCACTTTGAAGGGTTTCAGTATACGATATATTGATAGCGCCTCCGGAACAATTGTCTGCTGCACTGATGCTGCCATTGCTGAATGTCGGGAGATCCCAGTTTGGATCCTGGCCATTACACTGCACATCGAACGTGCCTCCGTTTGAAACTCCTTGTAGCATCGGATCAGTAAATGTGATGACAGGGGCGATATTGTCAAACACGGTGATGATCTGTGCGCAGGTTGACGAATTACCACTTGCGTCTGTTGATCTGTAGGTTCTTGTGATCGTATACCGGTTTGCACAGGTCTGATTGGAAGTGACATCGCTGACGAATGTTACTGTTGGCACACCGCAATTATCTGCAGTCGTTACGCTTGCGATATTCGAAGCAGGTACAAGGCTTGCACACTGAATGGTTACGGGTGCAGGACATGTGATGGTTGGTGGCTGATTATCTTTTACTGTTGCAGTGAAAGAGCAGGTTGATGAATTACCTGCAGCATCAGTCGCTCTGAATATTATCGTATATACACCTACAGGATTTGTTGAGCCGCTGGCAGGACCTGATACCAGTACAATGCCTGGAGCATTGCAATTGTCTGTAGCAGATGTTGACCCATAAGTTATTACTCCGGTGCATAAGCCGGTGGTATTATTCACAGTTACGTTGGCTGGACAGGTAATAACGGGTGCAAGTATATCTCCTTTTGTAAATGACCAAATCGCACATCCTACTGCTGCACCGGAAGCATTTCTAGGTAAGATTTGCCAATAATATGTACCTATGGCAAGACTCCCTGTAGTATAACTTGTGGTTGCTACATTCGCTACAAAGGGTGGTGTGAGGGATGATCCAAAATAAACATCATAGCTGGTTGCGGTAGGAGCTGCAGGCCAGGTTAAAATCTGAGTAGTATTCGGGCAACCTGCATTTGATCCATTTACAGGTGATGTAGGTGAAGCAATACATGCCGGTGCTGAACCAGCAGGTGGACAATCAATACGAAAGGTTTGGGAGGCAACTGCTGTCACTTCAGAATCAAACAGAATGTAATAAGTAATACCTGCAGTTAACGGTCCAAATGCATCTGATTCAGGGGCGCTGGCATCACCAATACATGTCCATCCTGTAGCACTACATCCTCCGGAAGCCAGTTTAAAAAAGTAATCTCCAATGCCACCACTGGCCGCTGTAACCATCAGAGTATGCATTCCCGTTGTAACAGCAGTAAACGAATATACACGTTCCTTGCCTGGAGTACTAAAGCCGCATGTACCAGGACCCCACGCTCCCGGACCACATACACTCGCTGTAACCGGAGTAGTGCAAACCAATGTGCCTATGCTTGTACAAGGATCAGGGGGCGTACATGTTCTGATCAATGTGAACGCTCCCGAATTTGTACTAAACCCTGTAGCTAATACAAAATAAGTTGTACCACATACGGACGTGAATGACACCTGTGATTGAAGTCCACAAAAATCATCGTTGCCTGTCACGCATGTCAGAGAAGCACAGGTGCCGCTAAACACACCAAGTTTGGTATCATAAGTAGATCCGCACATGCTCAGTGTAATCACCTGACCATCACCCTGGAAAGTATACCAGAGTCCTGGGGCAGTTCCGAACGTAGTAATGCATGTTGGCACAGCATCAATTCCTGCACCAGCAGTCGAACTAGTGATGGTCTGTCCGCAACTAATAGGCAGAGCTCCGGAACACAGATCATTAGCGACTCCGGCACAACTTGTACATTGTATAAATGTAGAATGGCATGTTCCATCTGTACCACATGCTGCGGTTGTGTTCACATGCAGATAAATGGGTCCCGACACAGTAACCGTCACTGAAACCGGTGAAAATCCAAATCCTAAGACAAGACCACCGGGTGTACCCTGATGTATGGTGAGGTAATTTCCGATACCACCTGAAGCGGATAGTACATACGTTGATCCTGCAACTGCGCCATTGATAGTGTTGTACTCACCACCAAAAATACATGTTGACATAGATTGTACCCCGTTTCCTGAGGGAGCAGTAAACGTACCGAATGCAGCCCCGTTTGTACATTGACTAAATGCTTCCTGCCCTGTAATCAGGAACATGATAAATATCATCACCACTGAAAGCATTTTGAAAGGATGGCCTGGTCGAATTTGCCAGAAATTAAATGGTGATGTAGCAATGTGTAATTCTTTCATTACACATCTGTGAGGAGTAAAAGCTGTTTTCATAAAATAGTTGATTTAAGTAGAGAGGTAGTATTTCCAAAAAAAAGTATATACATGAAAGACCAATAGTCGTTTTGTTGACCATAGATTATAGAGGATTTGACAAAGCAGGATTCAATAGAGACAACCGGATAGGAGACATGCATATATCTCAACAGGCATGAAGGCCTGTGAGCGTTGAAGCACTTAACTAGAGGGGACAAGCGCAAAACGATCAGGGTTAATAATTATAAATATATAAAATAATTATCATATATCCACTATAGCAAAAAACACTCGACTTATATTCTGTCCATTTACGCGGGATCATCAATTTATTTGCATGAGTATAAAAAAAATAGCCTCCGACAAATCTCTTGTCAGAGGCCATTTTGAAACCGATTTATATGTTCCTATTCACCGGCCAACTTCGACGACTTACTTATTGATTCCGAAGTATAACCACCATTTTTGTATAGATATCCCTGTCCGTTTTCACTTCCATCAGGTAGCTTCCATCAGGTACGTGTGCAATATCAATCTTCTCTGCATTGTATCCATCACGTGCATTGATCTTGTCAATCAGGCTTACCTGCCCGAGGAAATTGATCAGTCTGAAATTAATCTCCTGGCTCATTCCACTTTCAAAGCTAAGGTTCAGCGTTCCGTTCGCAGGATTTGGCCACAGGTTTACCTGGGTCAGATATCCTGCAGTGTGTTGATCATTGCTACTGATAATACCCAACTGTATCGAATTTGCTTTCGGATCGTTTGACTGAGGTGAGCCTGCAAATGGACTGGGTGCAGAAATGATACAATCAATGCTCGCCGAACATACTGTAGAACATCCAAAACCATCCGTCAATGTCAGTACTATTTCAACTTCTGAAAAACCTACGTACAGGGTAATGTCCGGAGTACCCTGGCCAGACTGAATGAAACATTCTTCTCCGATGACCTCCCATGCAAAACTGACTCCACCTAAACCGCTGGATGCAGCAGCTGATACAGTTACACCATGGGTATTGCAATTGACGGAAGCCGGAACAGAAATATCGCATTCCAGGCCTGTATCAGGTATCCAGGTAATGTGCTGAATGGCTTCGGATGAATTACCACAAGCATCAGTTGCAGTCCATTTACGTGTGACATCGTATGCGCCTTGTCCATTGATCGGACCTATGATCTGTGCATACACGACGCTGACAGGTTGTGCAGGATCATTCGCAAACACCGGAGGTGCGGGAGGTAATTGCTGACAAATAACCTTGGCATCCTTTGGAACAGTACCAAATGCAGGAGCAACATCATCCATAATATCCACACTGAAAGAAATGGAAGTTGAATTGTCAAAGTAAGAATTGGTCGCTGAGTTATGTTGTGCATTCTTATGTGCCGATCCCGGATTTTCTATGAGCATTTCAAATAGTGCTGCTTACATAAAGGATTGGATCAGAGTCTTAAGGGCAGATTTACCATACATTTTCAAAGCTATTCGAGGTGCTGAAAATGCTGCAAGATTCATTCATATTTGTTCAAATCCTACACCTGAAAATGAATCGATCCAGAATGAATCAGGAGAAGAATAAAAGCACTTCCTACCAGCTCACCAGTTGTTCACATAAAGAGGTAACTATTCATTGGTTACTCCTTTTTAATTCAAAAATTATCTTATTACTAAGAATTTTCCAAAGTGAGTCAGGTAACCTGTATTATTTACTAGTGTCCATAAAAACAAACCTGAATAGTTTATTTTTTCATCAAAATAAATTACGTTCTTTCCAGGAAAGAGTTCTTGTCTTAATAAAACCTTCCCATTCAGATCATAAATTGTAAAGTTACAACTAGAAGTTGAATTAATTAAACTAACATTAATGTATTCATAAGCTGGATTAGGAAAAACTTCTATATTTTTTTGATTACCTAATTGAGTATTCTCAATAAGAGAGGTTGTGCATAGGGTATCAATACATCCATCTTTAGTTACTTTAAGAAGTAATCCATGCTCCTTAAACGTATTCGCATCAAATGTATATCCCACAGCAATTGAACTACCACTTTGTAATTCAATAATGCTTCCCATAACATTTCTGGAACCATACCATGGAATGTAAATGCCGGTATCGCGTGCTGACCAATTAACATCCCCATTTTGTTGATCAATGTTATATACACAAGCCCACGTAAACTCATCAAAAATTTGTCCAGTGGTCAATAGATTCCCATCAGCCCCTATAATAATATCAGTAAAGCTGTTAATATGAAAAGTATCGCTATATGTCTTTCTCCATTTTATATCAAATAGTTCATCTCTGCAAACAATTTGCGCTGCACGCCAAATGGTCTGAATATTGACCTGATATGTCGGAATTGTCGTGTAAAAGTAGGTTCCATTGATTTTGATAAGTCCTGAAGGAGATCCACCTTCTTCATTGTCTTCTGATTTCCATGACCAGATCACCTCACCACTCGTGTCTATATGAAATATTTTAGTCCAGGAATGTTCATCGTTGAACTGCAAGTGATCCGGATCATACGATTCTGAGCCAAGTATTGTAATTCCGTTATCTTCTATGACACTGGATAAACCGATATCCCAATATGTAGGAGAACCGAAAGTTTTCTCCCAAACTTTGTTACCTTTCAAATCTAACTTATGAACAAAAATATCAATATTTGAAATTCCATTTCCAACCATGCCAATTACATAATATGAACTATCTAACTCCACCAAATCGTTTACAAACCTAGACGAAAAATTACTTTCATATTCCTTTAAATATTGCAATTCAAGCGTACTATCCAATTTTATCACGTACAAATTATTTCTGGAAAACATAGAGCCAAATACAATAAGTCCACCATCATGACTGCGACCGACTGCGTCAAAAAAATAACTGTTTAAGAGAACATCGTCAGTCATTGTAGGATCTTTATAAAAATCAAGTTTTTTGATGTCTCCAAGAGTATCCATCCGGAGTACAAAAACACTTGTAAAACCTGATGAGTCTGTACCACTTTGTCCAAGGACTACAAGGTCACCCTCGAATTCAATTACACTATTAAAGATAGTACTACGATCATCAAAGAAATACTGACGATTCATCCCGCCTGACTGAGCATTTATGCTGTCATGACATAAAGTAAAGAGACTAAATGTCATGACAGCACTCATTATAATAAATCGCATTTGAAATATTTTAATTAACTACAAACATTTTAGTTTGGATCTTACCGCTAATATCACGGACAGTTGCTATGTATATTCCCTGATTCCAATTTGAGACATTTAAACTAATTCCGCTATCAGATAATATGGTCTGGGATAAAATTGATCTTCCATATAAATCTACTATAAGTAAATCAGCCATCATATTATGGACATTCGGAACAGACCATTTTATGAATACATTATTCGAAGCTGGTACAGGGAATATATTTAGGTTAGACTCTGAAATATTTATCTTTTTCTCTTTTTCTATATTTCGATATCTAATTGGAGGGTCGGTCACCTCACCTAAATAATATGGCCGTGGATGATTTTCTCCAAAGTATGATAAAATCGCTTTTCCTATACCAGAAGATGCACCAATATTGGCTTGCGCAATATCTCTTATTATCCTTTTTTCAGCCACTGACAGATCTAATATAGCAGTTCCATCTAAGATATTATAGATTTCAATGATGTTAGAAAGATCTTCTTCTTGAATAGGAGTAAGTGTTCGATTACTAGGTATATCTTCCAGTACAACTAGGGCTTCCGTCATTCTTCCAGCTCTTGCAAGTTCTCCTGCTATCATAATATCACTTCCATAAGTATCTAAGTTGCCATACCATTTTATTAAAGTATCTATATCAAAATTGACTGTATCCAGCCAGAGATGTGATACTACAGTATAGGCTCTTATGAAAGCTTCCCGTTTATAGTAATTTACTCTTAATATTGCTTCCTGGGCTGCTTCTTCATCAGGGACACCAATAGCGGTCAAATAATCCGCAATCATAGCTTCTTTATAAGCAGTAAGGTCAAAATACTCACCTTTAATGTCCCCTAGATCACCAAAGTCAATACAAGGAGGTGCGCAAAAACTTATATGACATTCGTTGGGCACAGGAAGTTCCCCCTTAGAATATCCTATCCCTGTTGTTAGGGGATCTTGATTTCCATCCTCAAAATATCGATAAAAGAAATCTTCTTGAGGGCCAAAATTAGGGTTATGCATGTCGCTGGCAGTATAAGCAAAATTGTTTCCTGCAGGTAATTCGTATGGAGGACCATTAATTGGTTCGGCTTGGTAATGGAAGATGTTATCAACGACACTAGCATCTGGGATTACGAAGTCGTATCCTTTTGGGTCGGTATTTTCAATAGAGTCACATAAATAAATTAGCCCAGCGCCATTAACTTCAAAATTAAATGCATTAGTAAAAAACGCCTCATGAGCTATACGAAGTCCATCAAATTTGTTACGTCTGATTAAATTTGGTGCACCTCCAAGCCCAGCGCAAATTATCCCGATTGAATTCGTTACCCCTGAATAAATAAAATTATTTTCTTGGAGTTCAAAACCTGAATGATCACTATCTAAATAAATTCCGATTTGATCAGGGTATAATGCATGTATTGGCACATTGCCAAGCCTAAATTCGTTATATAAGATTGTACCACCTGTAGCATAATCACTTGTAATGCCCCTGTTACAATTCTCAAAAATACATTGGGTAATAGTATACGGTCGAATAGCGGTTGCATTTTCAACAAGGATTCCATGACCTAAGCCAGAAAATGTTGAATTTATTACATTTTCACAATCACCTAATTCACATGGACCAGGATTAGCGGCTGTATTTGCAATAACCGAAAATGCCGAACCAGTTGCATGGATTCCTTTTCCAAAATCTTCAAAGTCTGATGTCACTTCAGGGATGAACTCATTGTTAAAAGTACAGCCAACAAACTTCATTCCATCCACATCCTCTAGTCGTACAAATCTCTCGAATGTTTCATCAATTGGATAAGTAGAAGTTGTTGAAAAAGTACAATCTGTGAAGGTGGATAATGTTGGTATATGTTGTTGAGAAACATTACTAAAGTTTTGGTACGAGGCGAAATGAAGCGATGTTGCATTATTATTAAATGTAGCTTGATTAGCTCTAATCTTTCCACCTGTACTACCAGTTCCAGTTCCGTAATTTCTAACCCCAATAACTGCATTTTCAATCAACGATCCTTCATCACCCCAGTAAAACCCTTGAGGGCTGCATCCATATGAAGTCGAATACACTACGCAATTGTTTTGCTGGCTTACGGTTGGACCTAATCCCTCAACGTATACACCTAACCAGGATACATCCCCTATGGAGGTAAGAGTTCCTTGATTTCTCACATAAGCTCCAGCTTCAATAATAAGTGCTCCTCCCGGACAGAATTTTAATACTACACCTGGCCCAATTTCTAAAGCAAATCCTTGAGCTACTGTTAAAGTATGAAAAATTCCATTTGATGGAGGCTGGTTTGAAGTAGTCCAATTAGTATTCTCGTCTATAATTAAATCAGGACAACAATTACCAGTGACCACTTCATGTGTTATGGTGGCGGAGTTGTCACATTCATCAGTGACTGAGAGTGAAACCGAGTATGTTCCAGGAGAGCTATACGTATGTGTTGGATCCTGAGTATTTGAGGTGTTGGAGTCTCCAAAATCCCAATCGAAGGTGCTCGAAGGATTTTCGCCTTTTGCATCAAAACTGATTTCAAGACATTCACCAATAATTTCATAATCAAAGGACGCATCAATACAGTCTTTTGTAATAACAATATTGTCTATATAGTTATGATTGTAATTAGAGTTTTGCGGACCAGGAAAAAGAATCACATAATTGACCTCATAATCAAATTGGTTTGGCCAGTTAATCGGTTGAGCTGCTTCAAGTAATGCATCATCTTGGCACAAGTCAGTGCTTTCAGTCTCATTTGCAATAAGAACGTCGCCTATAAAATCTGGATCGAATATAAAAGTGCCACAATCCGTGGCTTCACCATCAGCACCCACAAAACTTTCCAGATAATTACAAGGTGGATTTTCACTTACATACCAGTTAAAATTATTTTTTTCTGAAACAGAGGCATCAAAAGTGATATGAAGTGAACAACCAGGCAAAAGAGGCTCTGATAACTTCATTATCAATCCTTCTCTATTTGATGGGTGGGAGCCAATGTGCAAATAATTATTTCCGCCAGTCTCTTCACAAATATCTAATGAATTGTCGCCATTGGAGATCCAATGAGTTCCTGCAGATTCTACATTTAAGGCAAGTTGACCATATGCAGGAGAATATTCTTCAAAGTCATTTAAACAAACCAAATTTTCGCACGGATCAATTTCTTCACAATCCGTACATGGTCCAATGAAAAAGAACGCATAACCATTCAATAACCTACAGTCACAGCTTTTAACAGTATAGTAGAAAAATTGAATTCCTTGAGTTGTTGGGGTTATTTCAAAAGTTGTACCCGTATTGTTCACTGTTAATGTAGAAGATCCGGGTAAAAAAAAGTCGGTGATTTCGACATCGCCACCAAAATCATTACACAATAGATCTTCATGGGATATAATATTTAATTGATCCTCACAAAGTGTTATTACTGATCCACAACATGTATTAAACCACTGCAATCGAACATCTTCTGGTAATACTGTCAGATAACACATGTCACACGATTCTACTTTGTAACCAAGTGTGCATAAAATTTCTTTCTCTGCATCAGTTATATTACGTCTTGTTTCTCCATGCGGGACATCAAGGCCAGGCTGCATGACATAATTTACATTCTGACCATTGCAAGTCCTATAAAGATGGCTCAATGCACTTGGGACATCGCTACTTCTGGAAAGTGGTGCAATAGCACCTTCGCCAAAAACAAAGTCCAATCCAGCGTCATTACATTGGTTATTAAGTGCACCAGTAAATTCTTCTGCATCCACAAACGTCTCTGTGTTTAATATCCAACAATTCTCATCACAATCACTAATCAGAAGTCGCTCCAAATTTAAACTCTGTGCTCCTTCATAATAGGAAGTTGTATAAAGAATTGATCCCACACAGTGAAATAATCATCTGATGATGTTCCATCAGATCCAATCAAGGAAGCAATTCCAAATAAATGAAGAGCTTCATGAATGATTACAGAGTAAACGTCGGCTTCATCGGAAGATGCACTTGCAGTATTGATATTCCATGTATATGGAGATATATCAGCATTTATTTCAATTTTTCCATCCAGACCTTTACCAGGTAATCCGCCATTAATCTTCAAGTCTACTAAATTAACATTTACTTCATCACAGGATGGATTTTCAGACCCACCAATATACATTGGAGAAGCTGCAGCAAGGACGCCATCATCTAAGTTCGCAGATTGTATAATGATCACGACAGGTGAAGGCTCTATTTCTTGACTGCATCCAGTAGTATTTACTCGCTGCTCAATAAGAGAAGATAGATCTTCGAAAACATCTATTATAACTTCTGTTAGGTCTGGACTAATATTACCTATATCAAAGCGAAGATCAAAATATCCAGCCATTGTACTTGTCGTAAGTTCAGATCCATATATTTCTTCCGTAATATATCGATCGTAACTATTACCAAAACGGTCATAAACAATTGAATCCGGATTCGTAGAGTATGCTTCATTCGGAGATAATTCGCCGCAAAAATCAATACTTTGCGAATTTGAATCTGTGGATAAGCAGAAAAAAATTGCTAAGAAAATAAAGCAATTAATCCAATTTGAGAAATTGTGATGGTGTTTCATAACGCAGTAAGGTTTATAAGATTAGGAATAAAATTTTATCTTAAACCTTAGTTCTGCTTTAGGTATTACAATACTTAAATATAATAGAATTTGTTGAATTTTTTAAAATTAGTCTTTGAAATAGATATGATACTTAGCTATATATGTAACAATCAATAAATCAATAGTTAAATTAAAAATAAAATTTTACTTTGTTTGATAAAACTTAAGAAAGGGATAATTTTAGTATAACCGCTGAATTTACGTCTCTAATTAATCTTTTTATCGGTTCTACTTGCAAACAAATAACCTTAACCTCTACAAAATTTTTATGCCATGATAACATTTATAGTTTTAGTTACCCTCACCATTTATATTGTAGTTAAAGTCTTCCAAAAGACCGAAACAATAGGCAATTGGAGCCACTTGTTTCCTGACATGCAGTATGACCCAAATTCATTTTATGATTTGGTCGAAAAAATACTTCAAGAAATTCAAGTTTCCGAATTTTATTCTTTCAATATTACTATCAGCGAAGGAAGCATACTTTCGCATAATCGTTTATAAATGGAAGTTTCTAGAGGGGACTATATTTTTCACATCTGTGCAGCTCCTTGGGGAACTGGATTCTTTTTCTCATGGTGGTTCAGGTATAAGATGAACGACATTGACCAGCTCCTCATCTTTATTCCTTTCGTTGGTTCACGTATTGTAAAAATGAGACAGTATCAATCAAGAGTATTGAAACTAATCAGTTAGATAGACCAGGGACATGGAGTAAAATGAGAAAGGCCTCTATCATTTCAAATGATAGAGGCCATCCCAAAAACCGATTTATATTTCTATAAACCCGTCGCTATTCCAGATTCTTACTCGATGATTACCATCTTCTTTGTAGCTGTATACTCGTTAGCGTCGAGCCTGTAGTAAAGCACTCCTACTGAAGGTATCACTTTGCTGCTCACGGTTATTGTGTTATATCCCTTCACTGATTCCTGATCTTTCACCAAAAGTACTTTTCCTGTTACATCAAATAGTGTCAGGGTTACATTTCCTGCAGATGGCAGGTCGTAGCCGATCACTGTGGTACCCTTGAATGGATTTGGTTCGTTTTGATACAGTCCGAACTCTTCTCCATGCTGAGCACCACGGAAGGTCAGCTTCAGGCCCTTGATATCATCCAGTGTATTGTAAGCTTCTGCCTGTGTTTCTTTCGAATTCATGGCAATCATTGAGCTTACTTTACCCGGAGCCGTAGCCTGGAACTTAAGTGTGAACAATACATCAGATGCAGCAGCGCTTATGCCACCTACTTTATGCCAGCTCGCTGTTAACGTGCTGCCAAACACACCCATGTTGTTATCACTCATGTTAATGATTCCTGATTCTACTCCACGGAATTCAAGTCCTTGTGTCTGCAGTGTAAACTGGTAGCCTTCGATAGCAGCAAAATCAGCTGAAGTGATCGCCAGGTCCACCATTTCACCGGTAGTCACTGTACGATCAAGAGCTACAAAGCTTACTAAACCCTTTTCACTTCTTGGCAAGACCTGTGTGGCATTAGCCTTCACAGTATTATTCACATCACCGATCTTAACTCCTACAAAATCTTTATCCAATTCATCTGAGTTCATGTTGATGACATCAATCACTTCATCAAATGGCCATGGATGTGTAGGATCGGTAAACACAAATGTTTTATCTACAAATCTCCAGCTCTTGTTGGCAGGAAGTTCTGTATAAATACCCAGGATCAGCTTACGTAATTCGACGAGGTCAATTGCACTCACACTTTCGCTGTTGTTAGCATCTGCTGCGATCAGGTCATAAGGACTGGACAATGGTTCTATACCTAACAAATGCTTCTGTATACGTACCAGATCAAGTGTGGATACACCATTTCTGTGCGCATCATTACGTTCAGCATTTAATGTATAGTTCTCAGGAGTAATGATATTGCTGAATATGTATTTACCATCCTGAATAGTTAAGTATGCCGGGAATACATGACCCGGGCTTGTCAAGGCTACTGTTACATTTTCGACAGGTTGTAAATTCTCAGTGAAAATAGCTCCTCCGATGATCGGAAATGTGGTATCACATACATGGTTGTTGTCGTTGATGACGATGGTAGTTGTGCAGAAATCTTTATTCCGTTCACTCCAGCTGATCTGTTCGTTACAATTATCATCTGTACCTCCGTCTGCTACCCAAATATTTGTAGTAATCTCAACACCAAATGCTGGTACATTGTCGCATGTGTATGTGAAGCTTGGTGTATAACTATCACCGCTAAAGCTGTATAACAACAAGCTGT